>NZ_JBWPVQ010000001.1:0-4407500 GCF_056590205.1 Verruconatronum alginivorum
TGTCGTCTTCACCGCTATTTCAGCCAAGCAAACGCTCGACCGCGACCGTCCGAACGGTGGGCAACGCCTCCGCGGGAAGCGGCCCGCGAGCACGGCAATCCCATCGCGTAACGCATCAGGTTCGAGACCCCGCTGACCTCGGAATCCTGCAACTCCTCGCCGGGAATGACTGTCACGCCAATCCTCGAACGTGCTGCGGGAGCGGATCAGGAACATTCGGCCGTGGGGCAGCGAATCGAACGAGATCTCCAGAGCTTTCTCCGCACGTTGCCATGCGACCGGAGCAAAAGCGGCCGGAGTCGGATTGCGGCTCCTTACGCCGGAAGCTCCTTGCGCCCACACCCAATAAGGCGAGGGCTCGAATAAACTGCCACAAAACATTCCCGGCGGGATTTCCGGAAACCGACGCCTATGAGATCGACCTGGCGCCGCCGGGCGTTCATTGGGATGAGTTACCCGACGTGTCGACGACGCGGATAATATAAAACGCCCGGTCTTTGCCTGCCACGGATTCACTATAGGGAGTCGCCTCCCACAACGGACCCTCGACCGCCTCAAAACCCTGCAAATCATCGGATCGAAGGACGACGAAATGGGAAAGATCAGGAATCTCAGGGGAATCCCAATCCAGCCGGAGAATGTTATTCTCGATTCCGATCCGGATGTCGCGCGGTCCCGGAGGGGGCTGGGTGGAAGGAGCGGCGACGAAGATCGCCAACTCCACCGTATGGAGATAGCCGGCGCTGTTGCGGGCCTCCACCATGAAATAATTGATTCCTTCGGCTCCCTGGGGCGGCGTGCCGCCGAGAAGTCCATCCTCCGAGATCGTCAGCCACCCCGGGCCCGATACCTTTTCGAAGGTCAAGGTGGCCGAATCCGCTCCGTCCGCCAGATGGGGTCGCAACGACCTCAAGTAATCCCGACCGTAGGCCGCCTGGCTTTCGCGGATCCGCTCCGCCACCGCGAAGAATGGAGCATAGCGGCCCTGCTCGGGATGGACGACCGCCCGCAAGGCCGAGCCGGAATGCTTGCCCCAAGCCATGCGGAAGCCGTCGAATGTGATCCGCGGAGTTCCGTTCTCCCCAAACCGGACGAATACCCGGCCATCGAGATTCCGCTGGGGGATGCTCGACGAAACGGTCGGCGCTCCCAAAACGGATTCGGACGAAACATCCGCCGGGTTCAACCAGGCGTCCACCTTGCCGGTTTCCAAATCGATCCTCGCCAGAATGAGGTGCGTGACATTGCCGCCGAAGACGCCGGTGACTTCACCCCAGTTCAACACCCCGACCGATGAACCGACTCCGAAATTGGCGGCCTGGCTGCCGATATAAAGTGCGGCGCCATCACTGTCGAACAGAGTGATCCCGCTCCGGTCCTGCACCGAATTCACCGAAACCCGGTTGACCAGGAAGGAGACCCATACCCATGGACCGGTGATCGGTTCCAGCGAATAACGGCGGTTGACATCCACATTGAGGGCGGCGGTCATCGACAGGGACCCGCCGTCCTCGTTACCCTTGTTGACGTAACCCGTCGCGGAATAGGTCAGG
Organism: Verruconatronum alginivorum; assembly: GCF_056590205.1. Classification (NCBI taxonomy): domain Bacteria; kingdom Pseudomonadati; phylum Verrucomicrobiota; class Opitutia; order Opitutales; family Verruconatronaceae; genus Verruconatronum; species Verruconatronum alginivorum. The sequence goes on from NZ_JBWPVQ010000001.1 coordinate 1,554, forward strand.
TTCAGATTCGGGTTGAACATGATATTGGAGTTACCGCTCCAGGTGCTCCCCGCGGACCATCCCCTGCCGCCCGAGACTCCGCTGCTCGCGATCGCGACGGACTCGGTGCCGTAATCGTCCCGATCAAACGAATCGACCACCACCGTCGCCGGCACATGCACGGTGAAATCCGCTCTAACTCCCTTGGGATCGAACGACTGCCCGGCATCGTCCACCACCCAGGGAGCCAGCCAGCCCGGGAATGTCGAGGTCAATCCCATCTCGCGCCGGTCCAGACTCGGGATGCCCATTTGCAAGGCAGGAGAGCCCGGAAGGAAACGGAAGTCGCGATTGGCCAGATCCACGAACATCGGATCGGCAATCACGCTGTTCTCGTCGATGCCGTGCGACCGGTTCGTGTTGAGCCAGTTGGACAAGCTGCTTTGATTGGGAATGTTAGGAGCCCAAAAAATATTTTCATCCAGATTGTCCACCCGTTTGATGTCAGTGAAATTCGGCGCGCTTGGATCAACATGACTCGAGTCGCGGTAAAAGACGCGGTAGTCCTCCTGCAACTGCACCATCACATTGCGGCGAATCGTGCTTTGATCATAATCGAGGATCCCGATAGCCGGCCGCTGGGGACCGGCGACCAACCAAAACATACTGCCGACACGGTCGAGATGGGGATGCGGAAGCGGGTGCCCTCCCTGGTGAACGTGATCACTGCTGCGCGTATCCACGAAGACATTGTTCAAAACATCATTTCCTTTGGCGAAGGTGACAGCGGACCCGGAATTGTAGAATACGATATTTTCCTCAAATGTGGTCCAGTCCTGCTGTCCGTCGAACCGCACGACTCCGGCGGAATGCGCCGATAACGTGTGGTGAAAATAATTACGCCGAATCACGTTTCCGGTACTGGACATCCGGATGTAGAACGGATTTCCGTCCCCCAGCAATTCCACATTGCGATAGATCTCGTTGTAGGCGAAAATATTGTCGCGACTGTACAAATACGGACCGAAATCATGGATCGTGACCTCTGTCCCCGTCATGCTATCCATTTCCTCGAACGGAAGCCGGCTCCAATCGATCGTCCGGGCGAGCTCACGCTCCCGCGCGCCGAACCCGTGTTCCCGCCATTGCCTGGAAAAGTGAGCCGCCATCACCCCGCCGACGCTGATGCCGTTGTATGGGGTGTGGTGCACGCGGTTGTGCGTGACGGTGTTCTCACCGCTCTGCCAAATCAGGATCCCCGGGGTGTCGTGCTTCTCGAGCCCGACATGGTGAATGTGATTGTTATGAATACGATTCCCCCGGTTCATGAAATCCGCGCCGATCTTATCCCCGATGAACGCGATACCGGTTCCGCCGATGTAAGAGATCTCGCATCCCTCGATGGCGTTATTTTTTGAATACAAATCGAAGCGGATGGCGCCGCCACCGGTCGCGGTGAAGAGACTGTTTTTCACCACGCAGTTTTCAGTCCAGCGAAAGCGGACCAACGCGTTCGGTTTGTCCCAGAACTCCCAATCGTGCTGGAGCCCGACATCGTGGTCCTTCATGTCGTCACGGGCGCCGTGCTTGAACGTCAGCCCGTCGAACACCAGACCTGAGACCGGGATTTCGTCTTCCGCCGATCCCGCGATGAGAAACATCTCCCGCAGGGTCGGGATGATAAGACCGGTCGGCTTTTGGCCGTCGCGCGGCCAGTACCAGATTTTCCGGCTCTGGGAGTTCATGATCCATTCACCCGGTTCGTCGAGGACGTCCGGCACATTGGCGACGCGGAACCGGCTCGGATCATACGCGTTCGCCCGCCGGGCCAATTGGTATGTCCCGGCGACGGTGGTCCGGGCGATCCGATCGCCGGTATGCACGGACGCAAGGGGAAGCAGGTTGTGGCTCCATTGGAAAGTCGGAACAATCCAGATCTCGACATCTGCCATATTCTGGTAATTCCGCAGACTTCCCGGCGGAAAATGAAGCGTCTTCCGATCCAACACTCTGGAATCCAAATGATCCAGTTCTGGTTTCACCTCCGGACCGAGCGCCCGGGGCAACCGCCCCGCCTCGTCGAACATCGTGGTGAATCGATCGATGCCATCCGGAAAATCCGCCACCCACAACTTGCCCGACGCGGCACTGGCCAGGAACGCCGGATCCTGGGTGGCCTTGGTCCAACCGGTGACCGGCACCCCGGAGCTGAAAACCGGCCGCTCGTTGGAATACGCGGCGTAGGTGATGGTGAATCCGGGCGCGGCCGAGTCCTCCGGTCCGAAAACGATCGTCTCCGTCACCCGGTAGAGTCCTCCGCGGATCCAGACCCGGAAATTCCGCTGGGCGTTCACCCCTTTCAACTGCCGGATGGCGTCCCGCGCCTCCTCCACCGTTCGAAACGGGTCCGCCTTGGTCCCGGCGGCCCCCTCGACTCCATCGGTCGAGACATAGAGGGTCACCGTGGAAGCCCCTCCCCCGGAAGCCCAAAGGGTGCCCGTCCCGTGGCCGGCGACCAAAATGCCAACCGCCAACAGGAGGCCGGACAGGAAAGAAATGGTTCCCGTCCGCCCGCGTCGGAGCAAACGAGGTTTGTGCAAACTCTCGAACGACATAAAAAGTGATCCCGTATTTCGCTTATTCGACCCCGGTCTCGAACCGCAGCCGGAAAGAACCGTTTTCCTCGCCCATCGGCACGCGGATGCCACCTGTTTCGGTCAACATCTCCGGAGTGATATCCACCGGATCGGCATCATTCGAACGACGAAGAGTCACCCGTCCCAGCGAGTCGAGCGCGGTGACGGCCCGCAGCCCGGCTTCCTCGTCGGCGCCGTGGAAAATGCGGAGGTTGTCGAGGTTGATCCGGACGTTCGAGTTTTCATCCATTCGAACCTGAACGGATTGCGAGACGGATGTGATCACCCGCGAATTGTCCGTCACATCCGGCGAACCCAGGGCCGCCAACGAGGTCACGTTGGACGGATTGAACCAGGCGCTAAAGGTGTCATTGGCGATGTCCAGGCGGGCCAGAATCAGATGGGTCGTGGAGTCCGTGTTTCCCGGAACACTGGCCAGATTCAAGAAACCGATCCCTTGTCCGATCCCGAACTCGTCACGCCGGGTTCCGACGTAATAATTGTTACCATCGGCGACAAACACGACCCCGGTCCGGTCGGAATCACTGTTGACCGAAATCCGGTTGCTGAGAAAGGAAACCCAGACATATCCTTCAGTGATCGGCCCGGACGCGAAACCTCTATGGATGGAATCCCCGCCGCTGGTGTTCTTATACATCGATCCGCCGCCGACCCCTTCCGTTCCCGGGCTTGTGTTCAGGTAACCGACGGCATCCAGGTAGACGTAATTTTGGTTCGGCGCGAACTGGATGGCGGCGGAACCAGACCAAGGTCCCGTCCATCCCGCTCCGCCGAATTTTCCGGGCAGCGGTGCGAAAACGTCGCCGTATTCGTTCAGGCGGAACTCGTCGAAGGCAACGGACTTTCCGTCGGCAAGCGATGCTCCGGCGATTCCGGCCACCAACAAAATAGAAAGCCGACGGGCGCGAAGGAAAAGTGTGCGTAGATTCATTTGGCGTAATGGTTTGGAGGTTAAAATGGATTGGGTTCGATCATTCTTCATCCGGCACGACACGCACGCGGTAAAACGCTCTCGGCTCATCGGTTCGGACCATGATTTCCCCGGATGCGCTCAGCTTCTGCGTCGTCAGGTCGACCGGCTCCCATTGGTGCAGGTTCACTGATCGTTCAACAAACAGCGTCCCCATCGGTCCGGGATCGGGTTCCAGATTCACCACCGCCCGCAATCCCGCTGCTTGATCTTCTCCATAGGAAACACGAAGAGCGTCGAGATTCATCCGCGTGTTATCGGTGTTTTCGCGCAACCAAACCTGGATGGTCGGGGTCACCGACGTGAATGACCGGCTCGAATCGGAAAGATGGGGGGAACCCAACGCCGACAATGAACTGACATCCGCCGGATTGAACCACGCGCTGAACGTGTCGTTGGCGACATCGATCCGGGCGATGATTAAGTGGGTATTACCACCGGTGTTTCCGCTGACGCTCCCCAAGTCTTCGAGCCCCGAATTAGTCCCCAACACAAACCTATTCTGCCGGGTGCCAAAATAAATAATTCCTCCGTCGGTCGAAAGCTGCACTCCGGTCCAATCCGTCAGGGCGTTCACCGATAACCGATTACTCAGGAACGAAATCCAGACATATCCTTCTGTAATAGGCGCGGTGGAGAAATTCCGATCGATGGTCCCCTGTAAATTCACGTTGCGAAAGATCGACCCGCTGGTTTCGTCGGCTCCGCTGTTCACATATCCGATGGCCCCGGTGTAACGATAATTCTGGGTGGGGATGAAATTGTAGGTGTTATGTCCCGACCAAACCGACGTCCATCCGGTGCCTCCGGAGAGGCCCTGCAGGGAAAGCTGGGTATTTCCATAGTCCGCTCGATCAAAATCGTCGTAAGCCACGGTTTGGGCCATCGCCTGGACGCAGAAGAGGCTTGAAAGGCATGCGGCGGCGGGCGCGAAAAGGCGGGCAATCGTCTTTGATGTATCCATTGTTTCCGTTAAGTTTTAAGGGTTCGCGAGGACAGGATCGTCATTCGTGAGGTTTCCGATAGGCTATGACTATTCAACGAACGCGGCCGAACCGCGCCAAGGCGTTTCAATAGTAGAATCCAGACAATTCCTATGGGGAGGGCATGCGAATGCGCTTCCCCACGATGTCACGAGTCCGAAAAAGCGGAACTTCCCAAAGCCGAATCCCCTCGACTCCACCTTCGGGCAAAGACTGTTTGAGAAGGAAGAGAGGGGGGAGCCTCAGTAGGGCCCGGGCGTTTCGTCCTCGAACTCACCCCGGCTTCCGCGGGTGAAGCGCCGCATCAGTTCGGCGTGGGATTGCACCCCGAAGTGTCGGTAGATCTCCTTCACATAATCCGACACCGTGTGGACCGAAAGATTCAGCCGGTCGGCGATCGACTTCCGACTCATCCCTTCCAACAATAGCGCCAAAACCACCTGACACCGTCGGGAGAGATCGGGAGTTCTCACGCCGAAATCGTCCGGCCAACCGGCGGCGTGCAACCACGGCACTTCACTTAAAAGAATATGGGCGATCCGACGTTCCCGTTCATCGAACAACGGCTGGTCGGCCCGCCGGTAGATCCCGATCAAACTAAAACATTCCCGGTTCAGCGGTTTGGCCGAGAGCATCAACGGAGCAATGTCGGCGGCGATCCAAAGGGGATAAGTCGCCATCGTCGGAAACCGGTTCGTCGAATCGATCTGTTGCCGCAAACGGGTGATATGGGCCCCCTTTTCCTGAAGCTCTCGGGCAAACGGGGCCATCAATATTTTCATGTCCGGATGCGTGCTCGCCTTCACCAGTCCAACGAACCGCTCCTCATCGAATCCTCCATGCAACACCGATGCATACGAAGGATCCCGGTCGGGATGAAGATACGCCAACGACCATACCCAACTGTCGGCCCCGACCAACCCCACCAACCCTGCCATCAAAGCATTCTTCGCCGTCGCATGATCAGCCCGCAAAGCCGCAATTTCCGCCACCAGACGGACCATTGACCGAGCATCCGCCTCCGAGATCATAGGAATCATGAAAAAAATGAAATGGGCTCATCACTTTCCCCGGGCAAGAATATTTTGCCCCCCTCCAAAAAACCAAATAAGAATGCCACCGAAGGCGCCTCCCTCCCTGGCCTCGAAGACGACAAACTCCCTGGCGCCGAAGGCGACAAACTCCCTGGCGCCGAAGGCGACAAACTCCCTGGCGCCGAAGGCGACAAATCCTACAGCCCAGTCCGAAGGGCTGGGGAATCCGACATCAACAATCCGCGGCCTGAAGAGTCGCAATCCCGGACCGATCCAACCGCCCGCCGTCCTCCCTCCCCGGCCTCAAACGCGACACCCTCCCTGGCGCCGAAGGCGACAAATCCTACAGCCCAGTCCGAAGGGCTGGGGAATCCGACATCAACAATCCGCGGCCTGAAGGGTCGCAATCCGGGCCGATTAAACCGTCCACCGTCCAGCCTCCCTGCCGCCAAAGGCGACACCCTCCCTGGCGCCGAAGGCGACAAATCCTACAGCCCAGTCCGAAGGGCTGGGGAATCCGACATCAACAATCCGCGGCCTGAAGAGTCGCAATCCCGGACCGATCCAACCGCCCGCCGTCCTCCCTCCCCGGCCTCAAACGCGACACCCTCCCTGGCGCCGAAGGCGACAAATCCTACAGCCCAGTCCGAAGGGCTGGGGAATTCGACATCAACATTCCGCGGCCTGAAGGGTCGCAATCCGGGCCGATTAAACCGTCCACCGTCCAGCCTCCCTGCCGCCAAAGGCGACACCCTCCCTGGCGCCGAAGGCGACAAATCCTACAGCCCAGTCCGAAGGGCTGGGGAATTCGACATCAACATTCCGCGGCCTGAAGGGTCGCAATCCGGGCCGATTAAACCGTCCACCGTCCAGCCTCCCTGCCGCCAAAGGCGACACACGGTCATCCCCCGACGTCTTGTCAGGGCGCGGCCGCATGGACCATCATCCAGACCGCCATAGCCATCATCATCAGATTTTCCGAGAGGGAAACAAAGCCGAGCGGCACCTTGCTGCCCCCGCCGACGCAGGCGCACTTGAGATCGCGCTTCTCCAGATAAACGGCCTTGAAGACGGAGATCGCGCCGATGGTGCTGGCAACAAGGACAATCGGTGCCACCACCCAGGTGAACAGCGCGGCGATCATCATCGCCCCGCCGATCGTTTCGATAAAGGCATACACCGTGGCATACGGCACATATCGCCGCGCTACCAAGTCGTATTGAACGAAACCGGTGGCAAAGCCGTCCAAGTCCCGCAGTTTTTGTATGCCGAGCACGCACATACTGAAGGCAATGAACAACTCCGCCGTCCGGACCACGGAGATCTCTTCGGACATGGCCCAACTCGTAGTGAGGGCCATCAAGAGAGTCACCCCAAAGATCGCGATGACTGGCTGGTAGGTTTCCCCCGCCTTGAAATCCGGCCCCAGCTTGAGATGCTCCCGCAGTTCGTCGTAACCTCCGAGGCGCTCTCCTTCGAGAAAGATCTGAGGTGTCTCATCGACCTCGCGTTCCTCCTTGAAACGTTGGTTCGCCTCCATGCTTTCGAGGTGATGGTCGCTTACCTCAAACCCATTACGATTAAGGAGATCGAGAGCCTTGATCCCCCACGGACAAAGATGGTCGGGAGTGACCATGCGGTAAATGTCTGCTTTCCTCCTCATTTAAAGCGAATCGGGTTCGACAACGCCACTATCGGTCATTCCTGAAAATTCCGCAACGTTGCGATGAAGCCACGCCTTTCATCGATTCCCTGTCGCGTTACGCTAAAGTCGCTGGACCGCCCTCCTCCCTATTTCAGGGCAATTTTTGAGCTTCCTGATAGGCACACTATCCATCCCCCGCGACCGGCGGACGTCGCCAGAAACAGAGGGGCCGTCAATCCCCCTTTTCGGCCCTCACCCGGAAAAAACCGCGAGGCTCATTCGTCGGCCACGCGTAATGACGGATGGTCCTCGCAGGGGTCCGCTCCACTTCGGCGCCAGCATTCGGATGAACTTCCCAATCGTCCAGGAAAGCGGCCACCTCGATCCACACGGTTGTTCCTTCGACCATTCGCGAGCGCCCGAACCTGAGTGAGATCGATCCATCCGGTTCGCTCACCACCCTCGGCAAGCCACTACGATCGCCCTCCCTCAACCCCAGCGCGAAGGCGAGAAGATTGGGCACGCCCGGAATAAAACCGTCCGCCGCGGGATCGCCGGACAATCCGCCAAGTTCGCGGGCCGCCCAGGCCTCATAAGTCTCTGTTACCGTCAATTCAATGGGCCCGCTGATCACCTCTCCTTGCGTGTTCCAGGCCCGCAACCGATAAACTCCGGTGTCCGGTGCGATGACCCCATTCAATAACAATTCCAGAGAATTGACGCCCCCGAATCGCTCGTCGCCGTCCAGAGAAACCCCATCGCGAAGCCATTGGAAATTCAATTCGCTTCCCCACAACTCGGCGGCAATCGACACGGTTTGTCCCGAACTCCGGATCATTTCCGAAACATCGGCCAGCGCCCGCGGCTCAAGAAAATCCACGATGATTTCGAGAAGTTTACCAGCCGCGCCAAACTCGTTTTCGGCCACCAGGACCGCAGCGTAGGAACCGGCCGTGGCTGGAGCCCCCGTCAAACGTCCGGTGGCGGCGTCGATTTCCACTCCCGGGGGAAGACCGTAAGCATGGAAGAAGGCGGGCGAACCGTTGAGCGTTGGCAAGAAGTCGAAATCGATCGAGACGACTCCTCTCAAGGCCTCCCCGATTTCCCAGCTCGGGACCCTTTCACCCGGATCGGAAACAAACAGCCAGATCGTGCGCTGATCCGTTCCGTAGAGGTTTTCGACTGTCAGGATGACCGGGAAAAGTCCGCTTTCCGCGGGAACTCCGGCAATCCGCCATGGTTGAGTGTAACCGCTCAATCCCGCGGGAAGTCCTTCCACGGAAAAATTAGCGTCCCAGCTGGGACCGTCATACGTGATTGGATACGTAAACGCCTCCCCCACGCGGGCCACCGCCCCCTTTGGACTGGTTATCGCCGGAGGTTCCCCTGCGGCCGGCCGCACCGAAAATGGCACCTTGCGCAGAGGCGAGGTCCGGTTTCCGCTGATCGCTCCGAACGCGACTGTGCCTGACTGAAAGGTTTCGATCTTCCCCGAAACAATTCCGGTTCCGGAATCCAGCGAAAGCCCCGCAGGGAGATTGTAAGCGTAGAATAGAGCCTCCGGGTCATTCGATTTCAACTGGAACTCCACCTCTTCGCCGTCCAACAGATTCCAATGTCCGAAGTCCAACGGGTAAAGCTCAGGAGACCATGCCTCCGCCGAACCGAGAAAATGGCCCGGGCCCGAAGCGATGTAGCGATCTTCCCACAAGATCAGTGCTTCCAAATTGGCTTCGCCCGGTAACGTTCTCGCCTCCCAATGCTCACCGGTAGCCGAAGTAAAAATCACCGAGCCGGGTCCGATCATCGCCCACTCGTCCCGGCCATAGATCAGCGACCGGTAGGTCCCTTCCGGCAACCCTTCCGGATCCACCCCCTGCCAGGAAATACCGTCCAGCGATTCGAGCAGGATTCCTCCTTCTCCAACAATCATAAACCGGCCCCCGCCATGATCGATTGAAATCAGCGCCGCGTCCGTCCCGGAGTTCGCCGTCTGCCATTCCAGTCCGTCCGGGGAATACAGGATTGTTCCGCCTTCACCGATCGCTAACCAAAACGTCGGGTCCGCCCAAATCCGGATCAAATCGGCTTGGGTTCCAGAATCGACCGGCGTCCACGAGAGCCCGGTTTCAGAGGTCAACAGCGTTCCCTGCTCTCCAACCGCCACAAATCGGGTTCCGTTCCACGCCACATTCCGAAGGGTGGCCTCCGTCCCCGAAGCGACCGAACTCCACCCCGAGGCACCATTTGCCGACGTCCGGATCGCTCCCCCGGCGCCGACCGTAACAAATCGATTCGCTCCGAAGGCGACTCCATATGGGGAATGCCCCCCGCCGATCGATCCCGTCAACCAGAAGCCCGTCGCCAAGTCCCTGTAAACGGTCTGTCCGCCCTCTCCCACTCCGAGCAAACGCCCGCTCCCGAAGGCAAAGGAGCGCACGGCCGGAAAGTGGGTCCACCACCTGGGCCAGTTCGGTTCGTGTACCCAAAATTCAATCACATCAGAGGTCACCCCGTCTTCCCGATGGAATTCGACCTCATACGGATAAAGTCCGGGGGCGCTCGGCGTCCCTTGGATAAATCCTATCGGGTGCCAGGCGAGCCCCGGGGCGCTGCCGGTTGCCACCATCGTGTAAGGCAATCTGTATCCCGCCCATGGATGACCGACCTGCGGGTAATACTGAACAGTGACTCCGACGGCGCCTTCGGCCAATCGTTCCGTTAGAAACGGCGGATCCAACGCATGTTCCGGATGCACTCGCATGGTCCACCGGGCGATCGGTCCCGGGCCCCGCGAACCGACGGCGAACGCTTCGACAGCGAAAGTGCCGATTCCTTCCGGCACGCCCGAGATCTCTCCGGTGACCGGATCAAACGTCAGCCCCGCCGGCAAACCCGATACGACGAATTCTTCGACCGGTGCCGCCTCCCTTTTCAATGGGCAAAAATAGGGCTGCCCCACTATCAGATTCCCTCCGCAACTTGAAATCATCGGAAGCCATTCGCCGGAACGCGAGTAGACGCCCCCGTCGGAACTCAACCCAACCAGCCGGCCGTTCCCGTAGGCCATACCGGTCGTCCCGTACATTTCAGGGTGAACCCGCCGCTCCCAGGCATGGATGGCGCCAAGGGGCGTCGAGTAAAAATTTTTCGAACCGAATGCCAACAGCCTTTCTCCATAGGCAAAGACCTGTTGAACCGTATCTCCGATACTCAGGACCAACATCCAACTTTCCAGATCCGAAGAGCGGCAAACGAGACCGGGATCCCCCGAAACAAAGTAGTCCCCATCGTGATACACCGCGCTCAATAACCGGCCGACCTCGTTTACTTGTTGCGAGTCCCATTCGATTCCTTCAACCGAGACATACGCTTTCCCTTCGTCGCAAACCGCGAGAAACGTTCCCCCACCATGGGTCACATCGCGGAAATCCGCTGATGTTCCAGGCGAGCCGGAAGTCCACGCCGTTCCGTCAAGCGATGTCAAAACCGTTCCATCTTTCCCAACCGCGACGAACCGTCCGCTCCCGTAGGCGACCGCGCGGAGATCGGCCGTGACACCGGAGGATCGGTCGTTCCAAACGTCGCCGTCTTCGGATACCAGGATTCGTCCGCCCTCCCCGACGGCCACCCACAGATTTCCGCCATAGGCCAACCCGCGCCAGGCGAAACCATCCGGCGCCCGAACGACCGTCCAATTGATTCCGTCAAGCGATGCCAAGAGACTGCCGTCTTCTCCCCCGGCGATAAAACGGCCATTCCCGAACGCGATCGCCGTCATTTTACCGGCGGTTGCGCTCTCCTGATTCTCCCAACCATCCGGAGGAGGGATCACGTAACGAACCACCCGTTCCGCGGTCCCAAAATGATTGCTCGCTTCGAGAACCATCTCCCCCCAACCGGATACGCCGCTTTCCGGGCGCCAAACCTGAGTCAATAAATCGAACGACAAGCCGGGCGGGTTCTGAGAGATCCGCACCTCCGAACTCGCATCTCGACGGTTGATCACGAACATCTGGGGAGCAACGGTATCGGTCACCGTATAGTTTTGCGAAAGCCCCGGCGGCATTCCCTCGTCCGCAAAGATGGTGATCTCCCAGGGACGCGTTGGCGCGACGCCGGCTTCATTCTCCGCTCCCAGGAGCACCCGGTAGGTTCCGGGCGCTTCGACGCTCCCGTGGATCCGTCCGGAATTCGAATCGACCGCCAAATCTTCCGGCAGCCCAAATGCGTAATAACGATGCGGCTCATGCGTCGCCGATATCTGATACTCAATGGGCTCGCCTCGGGTATGGGTTGCGGTGGTCGAACTGACAATCTCCGGCGTCGGCGAAAGCCCGGGGATTCGCCGCAACAACCGCCCGCCCTCTCCGACGGCCGCCACAGTCGGACCGTGGTTCAAGGCGTTAAGATAGAAATCCGACCCCGCGAGCCGGTCCCAGAGCATCCCATCCGGCGAGGAAAATAGATTTCCCCCGCTCACCACAAAGAACTGGTCTTCCATGAACCCGATGTCGCGCGGAAATTGTGGGATTCGCTCGGGATTGACCGCCCACCGATCCCCATCGCGAGTCGTCCCGATCCACCCGTTTTGGTGCCCCACCGCGAAGCGTCCGTTTCCGTAGGCCACCCCGATCTTTCCGTAACCGAGATTCACCGCTGTGCGCGTCCAGGCGTTTCCATCCGGCGATACGGCCGCCCAGCGCACGGCTGCTCCCAGGGTCATCCCCCCTCCGCTCGCGGCGGCAATCAATCCACTGGAGGTCGCTTCCCCCTCCGTCCAGACTGTTCCGGCCTCCGAAGTCAAGACCGGTCCGGCCTCCGAGAACGCCATGAACTTCCCGTCAAGGAATTGTACCTTCCGCAGATCGCGGTCCGGTGCCGCCTCGACGTCTTCCCAGGTCTGTCCATCCGTCGACCGCAGGATGACTCCTCCGTTTCCCACCGCGACAAACACTCCCGCCCCATAGGCGACGCCCCGCAAATCGCCATTCGTTACAGGTGGCAAAACCTCCCATTCGTCACCATCCAATGAATACAAAATCAGCCCTTGATCTCCAACAACGACCCAACTCCCCTCTCCTTCCGCGATCCCCCTCAAAATCCCCTCGGTTGGCAACACGACGGTTTCAAATTCCTCCCGGGCCACCGCCAGCACCAGGGTTTCGCGGCGGATTCCGTGCAGGTTCGATGCTTCGATTTCGACCTCATAATAGCCGGGATCCACGATAACACCGGTCAAAATGCCAGTCGCCGGATCATAAACAAGACCGTCCGGCAAATTCGTCAGGAGGATCTCGCTGCCCGGATGAACCGGTTCCATTCGGATCCGCACATACGGCAAAGGTTTACCGGCTGCCAGTCGAACCGGTTCCGCCCCGGTAATCTCCGGCGGCGGCCCATCCAATGGATAAATCGTGACCGCCACCTGTTTCGAGGCGAACACCCCGTCGGCATTTCCCGCGCCGATCCGCATCTGATATTCCCCGGCCAATTTGGGGCGGCCGTCGATCAAGCCGGTGGATGGATCCAGGGTCAATCCGGGAGGCAGTCCGCTCGCCGTATAATGGACCGCCCCCGGGGCCGCGACTGCATATTCAAAGAGCCGCCCTTCCTGTCCCCATGCGGTCGAAGGCCCGGCGATGACCGGCGCGGCCGCCAGGACCCGCAATTCGCGCTCCACCGGTTCGGCCGGGTGATACCGTTCATCCCCGGCCTGGCTCGCGGTTAGAATCACCGTTCCCGCCGCATGCACGGTGATGACGCCGTCGACAACGGAAACGACTGTGGGGTCGCTGCTGGTCAACGCCACCGGCAATCCGCTGCTGGCGACGGCCCCGGCCGGGAACGGCGCCGCGCCCGCCACCACGGGAAACAAGACCGGAAAATCGATCGTCTGCGCGGCAGGGTGGATCGTCAAAAGACGCACCACCGGATCCGCCGCTTCGTAGCGGTGGTCGCCCGCCTGGCTGGCGGTGATCTCAACGGTCCCCGCCCGATGGATCGTTACGATTCCGTCGGCAATGCTCGCAATCACCGGATCCGAACTGACGAACGTCACCGGCAGACCGCTGGTTGCAGCGACTTCCAGCAGAAAGGGTTCGTCCCCGTATTCCTTGTCCGGCACCGAAGCAAATTCGATCGTTTGCGACAATTGCCCCACCTCCAAAACCCGGGAAACCACCGGTGCTGGATTGAACGCCTCATTCCCTTTCTGATAGGCGTGAATGGCCACCGTTCCGGCCCGCTGGGTTCGTAGTTTCCCATCGAATACATAGGCGATCGATGAATCGTCGCTGACAAACTCCACCGGCAACCCGCTGCTGGCGGTCGCTGCCGGAAAAAAAGCATCCCCGGGAGCAACCGGCTCCATTTCGGGAAAGTCGATATTCTGCGGCGTTCCGGTCAGCGAAATCGTCCGGGTGAAAAAACCGGTCGATGTGCCGTTCGCTCCGCCCGGCGCACGCATCTTCGCCCGAATCCACGACAGAGAACTTGAATCCTCCACAAGCTCCCACGCTCCTGTTCCATCCCAGGCCCCGGTCCCCAGTTCCTGCCAGACCTCTCCGTCAGCGCTCCCCGCAAAGGAGACCACATTGCCACCCGGGGACGATCCGCCGCGCCGCCAGCGAATTCTGTCTCCATCGACATAAAGGAAGTCGGCCGCGTCGTAATTGCTCAGACGAACCAGCGAGTTCCCCGGGGGAGCGCTTCCCGAGTAAACCACCGACAAAACCACCCCGGCATCAGGCGCCGGAGCGACCGCGCCAATCGAGCTAATCGACAAACTCTCCATAGTCGGCCGGAACGTTTCGACCGTAGCTCCATCCTCCGAGATCGCTGCGAATCCCCGGGCCTGCCGGGAACCGATGCTCGAAAACATTCCCCCTACCAGAATCCGTCCGTCCGCCTGTAAAGCCAAAGATCCAATGCCTCCCCCGCTCCCCGTGACAACGGCCGAATTGAAGGCGGTGTCCATCGCATAACTCGGCAGAAGCCGTCGCAATTGACCCGCCTCCACATAGAGGATCTTGCCATTCGGTTGAACCGCCACCGCCGAAACGGTCAGAATCGAACTGCCGACCGCCGCCCGGAAATCCGCGTCGACACTCCCGTCCGGATGAAGACGGATAAGCCCGGACGGTGGTGCGAAGTTGATGCTCAGGAAATTCCCCCCGACGATGATTCCCCCTTCCTGGTCCATCGCCAACACATAGACCGAACTCGTGGGGCCGTTGCCCTTGGCTTGATGAAAAGCGAGATCCGGCTGACCGTTGGACGCCAACCTGACCAGGCGAACTGGCCCCCATTGGGTCGAAAAATCCCCGCCGACCACGATCTTTCCATCCGGCTGCACCAAGATCGCCCGGACCTGGCCCATCAAAAAGGATCCCAGGTTGGCCGCGAACTCGGTGTCTCTCGTGCCATCCGGCATTAAGCGGATCAGTCCGCTCATCGCATGAGCAATCAGGATTCTTCCATCCGGTTGAATCGCGACGGTCCCCACTCCCCCATGCAAATTCAGCCCCGCGATATTTGTTCCGAATTCACCATCCGCGCTTCCATCCGGCAGAAGCCGGGCCAGGATTGGCGTCGTTCCGCCGACCACCAATTTGCCGTCAGGCTGAAAAGCCAGGGCCGAGATGCTCTGCGCTCCGGCTGGTTGTGGGGGGAAATCCGCGGCAAACGCCGCGGCAAAAGCCGCATCCGGCTCCCCTGGCACACCTCCGTCGGCCGCCGCCGCCGCCGGCGTCAGTCCGAAAACCGCCGTCACCCAGATGACAACGGCGGCGAGAATCCAACCGGATTCAATGCGGGAACGAAGGACAAAGCCGGACCTCCAAGTGGCAAATCGAGAGCAAGGCATATCGCAAAAAATCAGGTGACGGGAAAAGTCTCACCGCGCACCCAAGGGAGCCGCGGCACCGGAAAACATTCTTTATCGACTCAAGCGCCGCCGCAACTCCTTTCGGCCGCGCGCCATGGAAGATACGCGACACGACCCCCGTAACGATCAAGCCACGCCTTCATCGACCCGCCCGAAATAGAACGCCCCCAAGACACCCTCGAATCGTCAGTGGAAGATTCGCTACACGATCTCCGTAGCGATGAAGCCACGCCTTCATCGACCCGTCCTGGACAGAACTTGTTTTACGTTCGCCCCCTTCTACCTCGTCCATTTTATGCGAACTTGCCCAATCCTAACCGCCCCCGTCAACTGGTGCGCCCGGTCATAGGCGAACGTCCAGGAGGTCGGCTGGAATCCAACCCTCCGATTTGACCACCCTGCAACCCGCATGAACAGTGAAATTTCATAAAAGCGGTAGCGGGAGGACGGCTCCCAATCACCCAGATGGCGACCCTTCAGGCCGCAGAAAATTTGCCTCACCTACCCAGCCCTTCGGACTGGGCTTGTGAATTACGCGCCTTCGGCGCTGCGGAGGCTATGGGAGGGATGGCATCTGCCGTCCTTCGGTAGCGTCGGCTTCAGAAGAAGGTCGGCTGGAAGCCAACCCTCCGATTTGTGACCGGAGAACGGATCCGACCACCCAAAATAGCGACTTTTCAGCCTGCTGGAAAATCGGCCTCACTCCCAGCCCTTCGGATTGGGCTTTAATATTACGCGCCTTCGGCGTTGCGGGCCCTCGGTTTGGCACCGCATACCGACCCGGACCGGCACTCACTCGATCTCAACTTCAATGCGGACGAAGAGACGAGTGATGGCGGTTCCGGTGACAAGGACGTCGACTCGATGGCGTGGACCAGCGGCGCGTCGACGGTGATCGTGTTGCCCAGGATCGCGGTGATAACACGGGGCGTCTGCGCGCGGTAGGCCTGAGGAGTCCAGTTTTCAACATCGTCGGCGTGGGGAACGTTGTTGGCGAAAGCAAGATCCCTCAATTGATCCATCTTGATCGCCTCGATCCACGCTTGGTTCGGGGTGCGGTGGACCATCAAGCGGTCTCCCACGTTGAGACCGGCGGTGGAGGCGACGTTAAACGAACGCGCCCCACTCGGCACCACCGAATCGGTGATCGGCGTCTCGGTCCCGCTGATCCGGGCCCAGCCGGCGCTGCCGAAAAACTCAAACAGGTCGGACTGCGTGGTCGCGGTGAATCGAACGACGGTTCCGCCGGTGTGTTGGCCCTCCCCTCGGATCACGACCCCGTCGGCTTCGATCCGCAAGGAACGGGAAACGTGATAAGTCCCGGCCCGCAACAAAAGCGTCCCGCGAAATCCGGCGGAGGAAAGTGGCATGGCGCTGAGCGCGTCGATCGCGCCCTGTATCCGAGCCCGGTCGTCGTCGTTCCCCGGCAGCGGATTTAACGTGATCTCCACCGGGACCCATGGAATCGCCACCCCGCCTCCCCAATAACCGGCCCGGGAGAAATCAATCATGATGTTGTCGGTGGTGCTCTGCCCCTCGTTGGCGTAACCTTCGTAAACAAGTCTCCCGTCGGGACCGACCTGGACCAGCGACGATTGATTTTGGTCCGAAATACCGGCGGCCCCGCTCAGGACAAAGAGGGCGAGAAACAGGGCCGGGCGAAACATGCGAACGGATGGATGGATCATCAATTGAGGAAAGTCCGGATTCAGGGAAGAGGATGGCGGTTCATTCGATCGGACGCAAGCGGGAGCTCCTGCGGTGGAGCGTCTGCCCGGTTGAAATTCCGGCATCAGCCGGTCTTTAGATCAAGGTGGGGACGGCCTTAAGGCGGAACCCCAACAAGGGGGCCAGAAGAAATAGCACTGGCCAAATTCAACCGGTTCACGGGTATGTAATATCGAGGCTGTAATTTAATGTAATTGTAGAATATTAGAGCGGAAAACTTTCAACGAATTGACTTTATTAAGAATACCACCATACTGTTGAAAAACAACAACAAAAATACCCCCACAGACAAGACTCCTGAAAGTTCGTTTTCACTGTTGTTTTAAAGATGGGATTAAAAGAGATGTTTTATGGTTCTGTCGCTGCAGCGAACCGATGAATCATCGCTCATGTGGCTCAAACCGGTCAAGAGCGCTATGATTCACATCGTTAAAATGTTTCGATCATCACGTATACGCGCGCGATATGGAAGGTTGTTCCCCATTGAATGACCCGTCGAATTGAGGAAAAACCCACTGAAAATCATCAGCGAAGCCCAATCAAAAACCAGCACGGATTCACGGGAAGGATGCACGGATCAAGACTTCGTCATAAAACGATTCGGATTCCTTAAACACTGATGTAGTAATATTCTAGACCGACCGTAAACAGAGAACAAAAATAGATTACAATATCACTATTTTTGCTTTGCTACGACCTGCCGAACATGCTGAACTCATAAAAACCCGTTTGTTAAAGCATCGAACATCAATCTCAATCAATTCGACTTCCTTCTATTATGTCTCGACTGAAGCCACCCTCCGTATTCCTGTGTCTCCTATCTGCGGCGGCAGCCCTGCACGCTGCAGACCCCAAAGCAGCGCCCGACGTCATGATTTTATCGGAAGGAGAACAACCTCCGGAACACCTTCGGGATGAAAACCGGGCGTTCCAGGGAATTCCGGGCCTCGACGGCGCCGCCAACGGGCGGTTATGGGCAACCTGGTACGGAGGGGGCATCGGGGAAGGAGCTCCGAACGTCGTGATGCTGTCCACCAGCGATGACGAGGGAGCCTCATGGAGCGGCTTGCGCATGATCATCGATACCGAGGACCCTGTGCGCTGCTTCGATCCGGTGGTCTGGACGGATCCCGCCGACCGGCTCTGGCTCTTCTGGAGCCAGGCGATTTCCCACGGAGTTAATGCCCATACCTGGGCGATGATCACTGAAAACCCGGGCGACTCACATCCGACCTGGGGAGAGCCTTTTCTGATCGGGCCGGGAGTGATGATGAACAAACCGACCGTAATGGAATCCGGAGATTGGCATTTGCCCATCTCGGACTGGGAAGGACGTCGCCTCCGCACCCCAGGAGTCGCGACCGCGGCCACGGTCGTTTCGCGCGACAACGGACAAACTTTCAAGCCATTGGGAGCGGTTTATTCACCCGTGGAACACCGCCATTACGACGAACACATGTTAGTCGAGCGGAGCGATGGAAGCCTCCTGATGTGGCTTCGGACCCGATATGGAATCGGAGAAGCCGTTTCCGAGGACGGCGGGAAGACATGGAGCGACTTAACCCGTTCGGAAGTAGAACATACTTCGAGTCGCTTTTTTATCCGCAAACTGCAATCCGGCAACCTGCTTCTCGTGAAACATGGACCGCTGGATGAGGATATCGGCCGCACCCACTTGATGGCTTATATCTCCCGGGATGAAGGTGAATCCTGGGAAGGGGGACTACTATTGGAGGAACGCGATTGCAGTTACCCGGATGGTTTCCAGGCCGAGGACGGCACGATTAGGATCATTTACGACCGCAGCCGCCGAGGGGACAAAGAGATCCTGATGGCCGCGTTCACGGAGGAGGATGCCCTCGCCGGACAGGACGTCAGTGATAGAGTCCAAAGACGCGTCCTGGTGAATCAGGCCTTCGGTGATGTCGCGAACTTCTTTGAGTATGACGCCAATGAAGACGGCGAAGAACTCCTAACAGGTGACGCCGCCGAATGGCGTAATCAAAACAATGATACATTTGAGGCCCTCGTTTTGAATGCAAGGCTCTTCACCGACCGCGACTATACGTTGGCCCAGTTGCCCGAAGAACTGGAAGGAAGCCAATTCCTCAAAGGAAAGATAGGGAAAACGGAGGTAACCTGCACCCAGGGCGGAATCGTTTACGTGATAACCGCGTCGGACGGCCGCAACCAGTTCAGCTTGCACGACGAGCTCTTAAAGAAAGGCTTCACGAAGGCCGCGATCCCCGAATTCCTCCTGTTCAGGCACAGGCGGGGCGCTGACAACATCTGCTCGGTTTATCAAAAAGAAGTGACTCCTGGAGAGACTCTCGCATTCGGATCCTGGGGCATCATCGTGATGCCGTAGGCAAACCGGGGCTGAAGACGCCGCCCAGCTTAATAGATCCCGGCTCACCTATCGCCCCCGGTCTGCGTCGTCGGCGCCGCAGGGGGGCGAGGAACAGGTCCCGTAACGGTCCCACCGCCGAAAGTCAGCGTCACACGTCCGTAAGGATCATCGTCGTCTGGCGCCTGCTCGGTCTACAGCCGGGCGCCCGCCCGAGAATGCGCCTTCCGGCGGCGGGCAACCCCGCCGCGATCCTGCCTTTCACCGATTCTTCGCGCAACGCGACCACCGTCCGCTCCAGGAACTCCTGTCCGCCCGCATCGACGAAGAGGCGCTTGCTCCGGCCACTACCGGTGCCAGCGGTTTCCATCCGTTGGATTCCCTTCCGGATTCGCCGAGCCAGGAAATCGGGCACACTTAACTGCGGCGCCGGCATCCATCCGCCAGATTTCAATCCCGCTATTGGTTTAGCCGGACATTCCAATGGTGCAGGTTGACCCGACGACCGTCGGAAGCGTATGCGATACTTGATTGGATCAGGAGCGATTCCGGGACGTTCGGGTCGTATTTCCCAATCACTTCGTTGGTCGAATAAGAATCGAGATCATCGGTGGCACCTTTGTTCAGGAAAATCCCGTCGTCCCAGTGAATACCATCCTTCGAAGAATAAAGAACGAGATGGCGGGGGTCCGGACCAAAACTGCCGCTACGGCCGTGCATGAAATAAAGTCCCCCGACCCTCGCCGACATTTGCGGATTCCGGATCCGCTTCGCAAACGGAGTCGTTTGGACCTCCGACCAGGTCACGCCCTGATCATCGCTGGTCACATATTGCAAAACCGTGCCGTCGTCCTCGTTATTGTAGGTGTAAACAATGATGTCGCCGTTCGGCAACGCTCCGATCGTCCCATACCATTGGCTCTGGTCAAACGGTAGCACGCTTCTCTGGGAGAAACTTTCGCCGTTGTCGATCGAAACATAGAGGCGGAAAAACGAGGGGACACCGGACGGAGTGAACCTGTCATGAAATAATATATACATCGTATCCCCATGGGTCATTGACCCTTCATCTCTCGACAGTTGCCACTCCTCGGCCAGCGGATCCAATTCCTTCGGCTCGCTCCAGGTCCGGCCGTGATCGTAACTGCGCAGGAAAACCGGCGTGGTGCTGTCCCAGGAATAACCCGTGAGATCGGTATGCCTCCGGGCGATGGCGACAATCGTTCCGTTCGGCGCGGTCATAACTTCCTCGATCAATGCCGACCCGAATTCGTCCCCTTCCCAGATGTCCATCGAGTAATCGAGTATGTGCGGCTCCGACCAGGTCGATCCACCGTCCTCGGAGATCCGGTATTCGGCCCAGCCCGCTACCCCGTGTCCGTTGCGAACGGTGGGAGAAACATTACTGTAAAAAGCGAGAATGTCGCCGTTGGCGGCTTCAGTGATCGACTGCCCGCCGTGCCCGGACCGGTTCTCCGCCTGGTGGTCGACGTAAAGGAATCCTTTGTTGGGAAGATCCGGCGGCAGCACATACGAAAGGCTGTCATTCAACCGGGCTCGGGCTCGAAGAAAACCCCGGTCGCCCTGCCGGATTGGATCGGTCAAGCGAGCCCGAAGTAGCGTGTCACTCTCCTCCCAGGTGGTCACAATCGCCGGATGCGAGGTCCACCGCAACAGGTCGTCGCTTCCTTCGATCACGATCGAAGCGCCAGTCGCGTCAGCACTCCGGTTAACGGTAAGGGTCAGATGGTTCTCGACCACGGCTCCCCCCGAAACGGAGCCGTAAACCCGGAGGTTCTCCCCGGGCAGGCGACCGATGGCCAGAGTTCGTCCCTGGTCGATCTCACCACTGGCGCCCCACCCCGCCAAACGGAAGGTTGCCGCGGAAACTCCCTGGAGATCCGGAATTCCGCTCAAGTCCACCGGCGGGTAAAAGTGACCGTCGTTTAAATGACCCAAATTCAGTGGGAAGGGCGATCCGATGGGAACGAAACTCCCCGGACCGATACGGTAGCCCCATTGCGCTGTTGTGGGGCCACGACCGGCCGTTCGAAGATTCGCCTCGATCCGGGAAAGATCCAGCAAACCTCCGTCACTGGAAGCCACGGTGAATTCGATCCAATACCCGTCTTCCATGGCTGACGCAAAGTCGCTCCCGATCCCGCCCCACCCGCGCCCGGAAAAACCGTTGGCCAAACTCTGCTCCAATACACCGCCCCCCATCTCCAGGGTCGCTGTTTTCACTTGGACGGGCACGCGGGTGGCGTGGAGTCGACGAACCGTCCCAACCCCGAACGTATCCCAGGCGAGGACAAAATCATTCGATCGCTCGGTTGAAATAACTTCCCCCTGGGGTAACCCCTCCAACGATGCGCTGGTCGGGTCCATACCAAAGGCGTATTTCGCCAGATTGGAAACGTTGTTTCCACTCGCGTCGGCATGGAGGCGGCTCAGGTGGGCGGGGAGATTGTATTCAGAAATCCATTCAGCAAACCGCTGCATGGGAGTGTCTCCCGGGCTTACGTATCGCTGGTGAAGGTAATTCTCCACCAGTTCCAGCTCGGCATCGGACAAAGGCCGGTCGTATACCACGACCGCCGCGACATCTCCGGCGAAGAAATCCTGCGGGTCGGGAGCCCGGAATTCCGAATCCGCTCCGATCCGGGTGAACAGATGCCCCTCCGGAATGGCATCGGCTCCGGTGCCGGAGGCGGAGAATCGCCCGCCGGACTCATTCCTTACCGCGACCAGGGCCGTGCCATCCTCGTTCCAACGACTGATTCCAAGATGGAAGACGTCGGCGGTCACCGAGCCATTGGCGGTTCCGATGGTCCGGGCGCCATTGATGCGATTCCGATTCTGGACACGGAGACTGCCACTGGCATTGGGAAACATGTTGTGGACCCGGAATATGGTTTCGAGTTCGGGATCCTCGGGGTCCAGTGTGGTGAAAGCCGAGTTGATGACCCTTCGGTCGTCGAGGACGAAAGGCCGGAACGCAACCAGCGTAGTCCTGCCCCGCCCGTCAAAATCGACCGGGTTCGGCGCGATTTCCAAATACTGGTTTTCACCGTTAAATCGAACCACGCCCCGGCCGCTGGGGGTTCCTCGGAGGATGTAGGTTGGAGCAGGCGGAGGACCGTCGGGATCCCAAACATAGCCCGCGGCATGATTGCCCCGGCCGGAAAGGTCGGTCCAGGAAGTGACAAATCCTTTTTCATTCGTGACAACCTCGCTCGCGCTCAAGTGAAGGATCAACCCGTCGGTAACCGGTAACGCTCCCGCTCCCTCCGGGCCGGGTCCGGCGCCGAGGTAAACCTGGTGCAAAAACGATTCCACCTGTTCCAACTCACCCGGCGTAAGTTCGCGATCGAATACCGCCAGCGCTGCGACTTCGCCGGCGAAAAAGTGATCGGGAATCGCCGGGTTGCCGAAATCCGATCCCGCTCCGATCCGGGTATTCAAGTGGCCGAAAGGCTCCGCCGTGCCCCCGGTCGCGGACGCCTGGACACGCCCGTTCTCTTCGCCGACCAGGATAGCGACGGTTTCTCCGTCTTCCCGCCACAGGTTGACGCCAATATAAAATTTCCCGGTTTCCAGGGTTCCATCCGGAAGGCGGGCCGTGATGGAACCGCCGGAGGGGTTCCGATTCTGGACCGCGAGCCGTCCACCGGTTTCCGCCCACAAGGCGGATGTCCGGGTTCGGCCGTTGGGCTGGTCTTCCACGGGTTGAGCGGTGTCGATCCCGGAATGAGCGGTGTTGGTCACCCGTCCCGCCGTAGTGCCACCATCCAGAATGCCGGCCCGAAACACCGCTAGAGTCGTCCGCGCCCGACCATCAAAGTCGGCGGGATTGGCGGCCAGTTCGACATACCCTCCCCGGCCGTCGAAGCTCACCGCATCTTTCCCGGAAGGAGTAACCCCGGCGGCGATCGAAGGCAATGCCGGCCGGTCATCGACCCGCCAGGCGTGATTGCCGGACCCCGAACGGTCGTTCATTCGCCGGACCTGGTCCCCCTCCAACTCAAGCGCATCAGCGTCGAGATAAGCGACCAAGCCGCCGGTGACCGGGAAATCATAAGGTAAGGCGGACGAACCGCCCGCGGATTGACCGGTTGCTATCAGGCACCCGGTCACGAGGAAGCCAGCCGCGAAAGCGGAGAGAAGTGTTTTCATATTAAACGGGAGTGCTCGGCCGCGTGGAAACGACAGGGAATTTCACCAACCCATCGCCCACGGATTGGCGATCTGATCGATCGACTCGACGTGACCGTCGAGAAAGACGTAATTGCCGTTCCGCCCGTGCATCGGCTCCGTGGGAAACCCCACGAACGACGCGTCGCGCCCGTACCCGTCAGCGATCAGCCAAATTCGACTCGGCGGAATGTCCCGGGTCACATCGGAATACAAACGCGGATACGTGGGATTTTCGCCATCGCCTGGGTGCCCTAGCGGATGGATATGCCGCCCCCGACCGTCACGCTGACTGTCATTGGCCCGGTAGGGACGGGGCGATATCGGATCGCCGTCCCGCCGAATCGCATCCGTATTATACTTTTTCGCAAAAGAAGGACACATGAAGACCTGGACGATGTAGGGTTCTTGCCCGGGGATATAGTCGCCCTCCCCGAGATACGGAAGCATCTGCCGGACAAATTGCCGGTCGCTCCAGGGCGGAATATACCAGTGGGCCGGACCAGGCATGCGATCGCTTTCCGGGTGCTCACTCAGGAAAAGATGCACCGCCGCGCCGATTTGCCGAAGATTGTTTTGACAATTGGAATTCCGGGCGGATTCCCGGACCTTACCGACCACCGGAATCAGGATTGCGGCAAGAATGCCGATGATCGCGATGACCGTCAGGAGTTCGATAAGTGTGAACGCCCGCTTTCGCATAATAGGTGAATTCATAATATTATACCCTTTGCTCCTTCAAATTATTCCTCCAACGTGACTCGCACCCGAAGAAAGCCGCGTTCCTCGTCCTCCATGGACTGCTCCAGTCTCACCCGAACGAAGCTAACACTCTCTTCAACGATGGCGACTTCCGGAGGTTCGGCCGACCAATTGACCATATCATAGCTTCCCTCAATCCAAGTCGTGATGCCAACCGCGCCGGGATCCTTGTGAATCGCGAGAGAAAGGAATCGCTCGGGTGTGTCGCTGCGGACCGAACCGGATACAATGAGATTGTCTCCGCCGAGCCGTCCGATCGCCAAAGTGCGGCCTTGGTCGATCGCGCCGGAAGCCCCCCACCCGACCAATCTAAAAGTGACAGACTTGGCGTTTTGCAGCGCCGAAATTCCGGACAGATCAACCGGATCGTAAAAATGACCGTCACCGCCAGTCCCACGATCAAGAGGAAAAGGAGCATCAATTGGCAGG
Organism: Verruconatronum alginivorum; assembly: GCF_056590205.1. Taxonomy (NCBI): domain Bacteria; kingdom Pseudomonadati; phylum Verrucomicrobiota; class Opitutia; order Opitutales; family Verruconatronaceae; genus Verruconatronum; species Verruconatronum alginivorum. Next base: position 26,170 of record NZ_JBWPVQ010000001.1, read on the forward strand.
AAGGTAGTTCCGTCGAGGCTGTATCCCCACTGAGCCGTTTCCGGGCCGCGGTTGACGGTTCTCAGTTTGACCTGAAGTGAATCCAGATCGAAGGAATACCCTCCTTCCGCTTCTATGCTAAACTCGAACCAATGGCCGTCGGCCAGGGCTTCTTCGAAATCGCTGCCAATTTCGCCCCAACCGCGCGCCGAAAAGCCGTTGACCAAACTCTGTTCCAAGATCCCCGGCCCCATCGTCACGGTGGAGGGCTCGATCCCGGGTACGTTGGTGGTGGAATCGACCTCCCGAACAGTGCCGGTGCCGGCGACATCCCAAGCCAACAAGACCCCTCCTTCAACGTCGAAGGTGATAACATCCATAGTCGGCAGCTTATTAGGGTCGGTCGAAGTCGGCTCCATCCCAAAGGCATATTTCTCCAGGTTGGTCACACCGTCGCCCAGAACGCTGACCAAGGGGCCGCGCAGGTGCTCGGGGAGATCGAAGCCCGCGATCCACTTTTGGTAACCGAATTCCATGTAGCGGGCGAAAAGGTATTCCTCCATTTGTTGTAACTCCGTCTCGGACAACTCACGATTGAAGATCACCACCGCAGCCACATCCCCGGCGAAGAAATCGATCGGTTCAGGATCACGAAATTCGGAATCGGCTCCGATCCGGGTGAAGATATGCCCTTGCGGCACCGCGTCAGCACCGCTTCCAGAGTTGCCGAAACGCTGGTTGGACGCGTTCCGCACCGCGATGGCGGTATCCCCGCTTTCTTTCCACTCGCTAATGCCGAGGTGGAAGGTGCCGATGGTGACTGTTCCGTTTGGCGTCCCGATCGTGGCGGCTCCATTGGTGGAGTTCCGATTCTGCACCCGGAGGCTACCATTGGCGTTGGGAAACATGTTGTGGACGCGATAGATCGTTTCGAGATTCGGATCCTCCGGGTTCAGCGTAGTGAAAGCGTTGTTGATCACCCGACGCTCCGCCAGATCATCGGGACGAAAAACCACCAGGGTGGTACGGGCGCGACCGTCGAAATCCGCCGGGTTGCTGGGAATTTCCAGATACTGATTAACGCCATCGAAGCGAACGACATTCCGGCCGGTCGGGGTGCCCCCTTCCACCCGGATTGGATTCGGGGGAACAACTCCCGATTCGTGGACGAAGGCCGCGGCATGATTGTTCCGCCCGGACACATCCGTCAATTGGGTGATCGAACCATCGGCTTGAACAGTGTTCGCGGCATTGACGTGGAGAATCAAACCGTCCGTAACCGGAGGCAAGTCGAGTCCGCCTACCCCTGGTCCCGCTCCGAGGTAAGCATCGTAAAGGAAGCCTTCGACCTGCGCCAATTCCGGTGGTGACAACTCCCGGTTGTAGACCAGGAGAGCGGCAATCTCACCGTCGAAGAAATGGTCCGGATTGTCGTTGCCGAAACCCGAACCGGCGCCAATCCGAGTATGCGCATGCCCCTCGGGCTCGGCGAAGGCCCCGATTGCTCCGCTCTCGATCCGCTGATTGTTCTCATCGATTAAAATCGCCGTGGTGAACCCATCCCTCCACAGGTTTCCGCCCACATAAAATTTCCCCGTCTGCAAACTCCCTTCCGGCGACCGCGCGGTGATCGAATCCCCATCGAAATTCCGGTTCTGCGCAGCCAACCTGCCTCCGGTTTCCGCCCAGAACGCATTCGTGCGGGTCCGCCCGTTGGGTTGATTCTCCAGCGGCTCGTACGAATCCAGGCTGGCAAAAGCTGTATTGGTGATCCGGCCCGCCGTCGTTCCTCCCTGTAAAACATTGGCCCGAAACACGGCCAAAGTCGTCCGGGCCAAACCGTCAAAATCCTCCGGGTTCGACGGCACCTCCGCGTATCCCATCACTCCGTCGAACCGGATCGCGTCCTGACCCGAAGGGGTCACTCCTTCGACGAGATAGGGCAATCCGACCCGTTGTAGAGCATGATTCCCAGATCCAGATCTGTCATGCATGGCAATGACCTTGTCGCCGTCAAGATCAAGGTCTTCACCATCAAGGAAAACAATCAAGCCATTGGTGACAGGCACACCATCGGGAAGATTCGCGGGCGCACCAAAGGCGGAGAGAACAGGAAAAATCGAGGCCAACAAAAGAGGGATTATTGATTTCATACCAAATGATTTGTGGGTGATTGATACGGGTTAGAATGATTTATGATAAATCACAGAAGCGGTTCCAATAAATGGCCAAAAAAAGGCAGGGGACAACTGCTTTGTTGTGTTATTTTAACACGCGGGATTGAAGTCCTCTTGCGCAAAGACCGTCATCCCTTTGGCGGGAAACCATCTCCGTCAGCGCACTCCCGCTTCGAGGAAGTGGACGCCTGCGGAGGAACCGCTGAGGAGTTGAATCGTCAGCTGATTTTGTCCGTCAATAAGCAGGCCGAGCGGGATCATCCAGGCACGGTATTCATTTTCTCCAGCCAGGCCTTCGGGATAAGGGGTCGGGTAAACCGGGGTGATGTCGGCCGTGACAGTCAATTCCGTCCCATTCAACACCGCCCGCCAGGTTGACGCTGGATCAAATGGAAGTGTGTGCACCCGAAGCCGGCCACCTTCCGTCCAGCCTCCCGCGGGTTGCCTGAAATTCAGGTCAAACGTCACGGATCCCCCGGGGTTCAGCGGTGCGCGGTGCCGCAAACTCCGGAACCCGAATTGACTCGGGGGATGCGAGTGGCGCTCCACGGAGTAATGCTGTGGTTGCGCCGCCAGCCAGCCCGGATCGCCGAGGTTGGCCAGCACATGAAAAGGCGGCCCGTTGCCCCCCTGGTTGCGGTAATAGGCCATGTTGAAGAAATTCACGCCATTCAATCCGTGCCGGTAGGCCAGGTGGGCACTGGTATAAATCTGCTCATCGGGAGTGAAAATTCGCCGTTCGCCAGCCCAGCCAAGATCGCTTCGCGTCCGGGCCGTCGATGCGGCGTGATTGATTTCCAAATACATCGCCAATTCGGGGTAAAGGAAACGGAGAATCGGGAAGTCGCTTTGCTGCTCGGTCTGATAACTGATCGAAAGCGTGGCCAAATCGACGCCTGCCTCCACGAAATCTCCCAGGTGGATCCCGAGCCGGGCAAAGGCGCTTTGAAAGGCCGGGATCCGCACCGCAAGCCACCGGTATTCGCCGGGCGGGGCGGTATGATCGAGCATCGCGCGGACTTGCCCCACGAAGGTGGCCATGACCTGGCGCCGAACTTGATCGGGGGTATTGGACGGAAAGTAGGCGGCATGACGCAGGAAATCGAGTTCGATGCCGTCGATGTCGTATTGCCGCACCACTTCATGGATGAGACCCAGTACGTGTCCGCGCACTTCCGGGATCATCCAATTGAGCACCCGGTCGTCGCTCGACAATGAGGGACCGAGCCGGTATTCCGGGTTCTCATGATAAAACCGGCTTCGGTGGCGCATGGCGCGAATCCCGCGCCATTCGACCCACGGTATGTCGTCTTCCAGAACGTCGAGATAATGATGGTCGTTCAACCGCATTGAAAGAAAAGGCGATTGCCCCCGCTCCCGCGCGGCATTGATGAAGGTCTCCACCGCATCACCCCCATGCCGGACAAAATCGGTCATCACCTCCGAGTGCGAACTTCCGAACGTTTTTCGAAACCAATCGACGTGTTCTTCCATCGGATACATCGCGCTTTGCCACATCGGAACCCATGTGAAGGAAGGGGCCAGCAGATGCACCTCCACGCCTTCGTTCACCTCGTCCACTGAACCCTCGATCAACGCCTCAACCCCTTGCGCCGGGTAACCGGCGAGCACGTTGAAGAGATCGTTGTTGTATAACACCTTGAACGTGGGCTTTGGTCGGGGTTCCGACTGTCCGGCATCGTATTCGAAAACCGTAAAAATTCCCTCCGTGACAACCACCGGTGCCGCATCGGCCGTCGCCTCAACCCGGTAGGTCCACTCGCCCGTTTCCGGAGGCGCGAAGATCGCCACCCGGTTATGATCCGCACCCGAGCGATACGCATCCCGAGCCGGAACCCGGATTTCGGTTCCGTTCCCGGAGACAAAGACGACTTCGAGATCGGGTGCCGGCACTGACCCGGCGCCCGCCCAAGAGACGATCACCTCCAGAAGACTGTTCACTAGAATTTCGTCGTCGGCGCCACTGTGACGAAGATTTACGGAAACTCTTTCCGGCCCCGATCCCTGAGACACCCGGACCCGGAGAAACGCGGCTTCTCGTTCTGTGAACGATTCAGCCAGACGAGCTTTCAAAACGCTCCCGTCGTCCACCTTCACCACCACTCGATCCGAAGCCGAACTCCACTCAATCAAATCAGTACTCGCCTCCGCGACATAAATAAGATCGGTCGCGTCCGGATTCTTCGTCGCGGTGAGGGTCAGAAAATCCTGATCGTCGGTCGACTCCACGGCGATCTCCGGCAGGCCGTCCCGCGAAGCGATTCTCGGGTCTTGACCGAAAGCATATTTCAGGAAATTCGAAATCCCATCGCCGCTCGCATCCGCCGATGGCCCGCGCAATCCCGCCGGAAGGTTGAAACCAGTCTCCCACGTCAGATACCTGTCCGACGTAGACTCTCCCGAAATGTATCTTCGAAACAAATACTCTTCGACCGCTGAAACCTCCCAGGGGAAAAGCGTCCGGTTGTAGACCACGACCGCCGCGATATCGCCGTCGAAGAAGTCGCGCAAGTCGTCGGTTTCAGCCGCCGACCGAACTCCGAGCCTCGTCCAGAGATGACCTTCGGGATTCGCGTTCGCCCCAGAGGCATTACCGGACGAACCTTGGTTCATCTGGTCTCGCAGGATAGCCACCGTCTCGCCTCCTCCGGTCCAAAGATTGCCGGCCACATGAAAATTTCCCGCTTGAAGCGTACCCGCTTCCGTTCCCGCGATCACCGATCCCCCCGAGGCAGTCCGGTTCTGCGCCTGGAGGCTTCCGCCCGGGCCGGTTCTCATTCGGTGCACGAGGTAGTGCGGACCGGCCGATCCGAGTTCCGACCAAGCTGAATTGATCATGGTGCCGACACCGTCCAGCTGACGAGGCCGAAAAACCACGAACGTCGCCTTCGAACGACCGTCGAATGCCGTTGGATTCCCCGCGATCTCCAAATACTGGCTTTGACCATCGAACGAAACCAAATGACGGTTTGCCGGAGTGGTTTGAGCCGATAGAAGCGGCGCGGTCCGAAAACCTTCTTCAAAGACGGCGACGGCGTGATTATCCCGTCCCGACAGATCATTCATCTGATGGACCACGTTCCCCTGCCCTGACACATTAGATGCATTCAGGTGAAGAACAAGGCCACCGGTGACCGGCAACATCCCCGCCGCCCCCGGTCCACTTCCCAAGTAACGTTCAAACAAATGCTCTTCGACTTCATGCAACTCGGCCGCCGTGAGAGCGCGATTATAGACAAGGACTGCGGCGATCTGACCCGGATAGAAATTGACCGGATCGGGATTGCGGAATTCGGAAAACGCGCCGATCCGAGTTAACAGATGCCCAGTCGGGTAAGCGGTTGCACCGGCGACGGTATTGACAAACCGTTCGTTGCTTTGGTTCCGCAGAGCCACCAGGAGTTCGCCGCCTTCGGAAACCCGGGAGACCCCGACGTGGTATTGCCCGGCGCTGAGCGATCCATCCGCGGTCCTAACAAAGACATTCCCATCGAGTTCATTGCGGAAACTTGCGGTGAAGGTGCCTTGATTTGCCGCCGAAGCCAACAGATTCTCGACGCGAAAGTTCGACTGAAGATGCGGGTTGGTCGGGTCGACCGTCGCATACCCGGAAGTGATCAACCGACCCGCCGCCGCAAGATTATCCGGTCGAAAAACTACCAGGGTCGTCTTCTCCCGTCCGTCGAAGTCTTCCGGATTCGGCGCCACATCAAAATACTCGCCGCCCCCGTCGAAATGAACCGCGTCCATTCCGGAAGGGGTGGCTCCCGTCGTGAGCCTTGGTCTTCCGGGCGGAACAACCTCCTCGGCGTGGTTTCCGTTGCCGGACCGGTCGATCATCCGCACCACGCGGTCTCCGTCCGACTCAACCGCCTCAGCGTCCAAATACAAACGCAGACCGTCTGTCACGGGAAAGCCCACGGGAATACCGGTCGCCTCCCCCCCCGGAAGAGCCAAGGTAATCGCGCCGACAAGCCACCACACCGAACGTATCTTAAATTCGGATACGCGTCTTATCACCTTCCCCACTTCCCGCCTCCCGTAGTCTACCTTCTCCCCGTCACCATCCGTTTCTTTCCGTATGAACATTTCCGTCGAGCGCCTGGACATGGCCGTCTAGAAAGAGGTAATTACGATTTGATCCGTGAGTGGTCGTCTTCAGAGTCGTAGCCGCCATCGCCGAAGTGGAACGCCCTACCTGATCCGAATCGGTCATGAGCCAGACCCGGCTCGCCCCGTATTCCTCGGACAATTGCGTGAAACTACCCGGAGGGAGGGCTTCAGCTCCTCCCGCCGTATGGGCGTGACCCAACGGCCGCAGCAGGGTGAATCCATAAGCGTCGCGCTGGCTGTCATTCGAGCGATAAGCCCGCGGTCGGCTATCGCCCTCGTTAGTCATCGTCCGTACCCCAAAATGGGAGTCGTAGGTAGGGCAAATCAAGACGTCGATGGCATAATTTTCCGGATACGTCTCCAAATCAATGTCCAGATACGGAGCGAGAACCCGGATCAGTGAACCTTCCCGGGTCGGATTCACATAAACCAACGCCGGTCCGGGCAATTGATCGGAGTGATGGTTGTCGGCCATATACGCGTGGATAGCCGCCCCGATCTGACGTAGATTACTCTGGCAGACCCCATTGCGGGCAGCCTCCCGGACCCGACCGGTAATCGGGATTAGAATAGCGGCCAAAATACCGATGATCGCAATGACCGTGAGTAGTTCGATAAGCGTAAATCCCCGCGAGGATTTGAGTTCAAGTTTAAGTCTCATAAATAATCTCCTGTTTTATTGGCGTAATACTCGGCTACGACCTATTGGGGGATTCGCACATCAGTTTCCTGATGTGACCCGGGCGCGCAAGAATGATCTCTCCTGATCGTCGACCGGAACCGCAAGCCGCGCGCGCAACACGGAATCCGTTTCCTCCACGATGACGACATCGTCGACGTTCCAGTCGACCAAGTCAGCACTCGCCTCCACCGCCACGGTCACCCCTGCGGCGCTCGGATGTTTGTTGACCGTCAACATCGGAAAATCCCCCGTCGCTTCGGGAACGATTGCTCCGGTCAGGATTAAATTGTTCCCGCTGAGTCTGCCCACCCCGAGGGTTCGGCCGGCATCGAAATCCCCACTTGCATCCCAGCCAACCATTCGGAAGGTGACGGAACCAACTCCCTGAAGTGCCTCGATATCGGATAGATCGACCGGATCGTAAAACGCGCCGTCCCCGCCGGAAAACGTCACCGCTGTCGCCGGTTCGATCGGATGGAAGGTCGTCCCGTCGAGGCTGTAAGCCCACTGAACGGTCTGAGCCCCGCGGCTCGCCCGTCGAAGATTAAATTCGAGCGTCGAGAGAGCCATTACTTCCCCTTCCGCCGCGTCGACGGTGAATTCGATCCAATGGCCATCGGCCAGCGAAGCTTCAAACCCGGCGTCGACCTCCCCCCATCCTGTCGCGATCAACGCGTTCGCCAAGGCCATTTCGGTCAGGCCCGGCCCCAGACTCAAGGTGCTCGGTTCAATTTGCGCGGCCATGGTGGTCGAACCGACCGACCTCACCGTGCCTGTCCCGCTCACATCCCAGGCGAGCAAAATCTCGTCGTCCGGACTGTCGATGGTCAAGAACCCAAACTCCGGCAAGCCCTCTCTCGACGCAACCAATGGGTTCATCCCGAACAAATATTTCTCCAAATTGGTGACTCCATCTCCGCTCGGATTCGCGTCCGGCGCTCGAAGAGCCGGCGGCAGATCGAAGCCCGCGATCCAACCGTCGTAAAGCATCGGCTGCAGGTAACGGGCATACATGTATTCCTCCATCTGGAAAAGTTCCGACGGTTCCAAGGCGCGATTGTAAATCACGACAGCGGCGATGTCGCCGTGGAAATGATCACGGAAATCATCCGAGTCCGCCCCGGAGCGGTTGCCGAGCCGGGTCCAGATGTGGCCTTGCGGAACCGCATTGGCGCCACTCGTATCCGCGACGGTCCGGGTGTTGTCCGCCGTCCGGAGAACCGCGAAGGTGCTGCCGTCCGATCTCCACCAGTTTACTCCCAAGTGAAACTCGCCAACGTTCAGAGTCTGCGCTCCGGTTCCGACGAGCACGGATCCCCCGGTTTCCGTTCGGTTTTGCACTTGGAGACTGTCATTCGTCCCCGTCCGCATCCGGTGCACCAGGTATTGGGGACCGGACGAACCCAATTCGGACCAGGCCGAATTGATCATGGTGCCGACTCCGTCCAAAACATGGGGGCGGAAAACCACCAGAGTCGTTTTAGGCCTTCCATCAAAAGCGGATGGATTTCCCAGAATTTCCAAATATTGGTTCACCCCATTGAAGTGCATCGCCGCCTGCCGGGAGGGGGTCGCCTCCGCGGCAAAGGTTGGGGCGAGCCGAGGCGGTGCGTCCGCCAGAAGGCTCACGGCGTGATTACCCCGATTCGACTGATCGGTCCAGCCATCCACATACCCATTCTCCACGACGGCGCCGGAGGGATTCAGGTGCAGTACCAGTCCGTTGGTGACCGGCGGATTCAACGTTCCGCCGGAACCGAGATAAGCCGCATGGAGATAGAGTTCGACGTCGGTGACTTCCGTCTCGGTCAATTCACGGTTGTAAACCAGAATCGCCGCGATGTCTCCGGGGAAGAAGTTGAGCGTATCGTCGTTTCTAAAACCGGAAAACGTGCCAATTCTTGTCATCAAATGACCTTCCGGAGTCGCCGTCGCCCCTTCGATCTGATTCATGAAACGCTCGTTGGCTTCATTTCTCACCGCTACGATCAAGTCGCCCCCTTCCGTGACCTGCCCCATACCAATGTAAAACGAATCCTCCACCACCGTCCCGTTCGGGGTGCGAACGAACAGGTTTCCGTCGGTGGCGTTGCGCGCGCTCAAGGTCAAGGTTCCACTGTTCGCTCCAGAAACCATCAAATGATCCACCCGGTAGTTGGGTTCGAGATCCGGGTTTGCGGCATCGACTGTCGTGTAACCAGAGGTCAGAATTCTACCGGCGGCGGCGAAATCATCTGCACGAAACACGACGAATGTCGTTTTAGCCCGTCCATCGAAATCCTCCGGATTCGAGGCGATCTCCATGTAACCGCCAACTCCATCGAAATGAAGTGAGTCCATTCCGGAAGGAGTCGCCCCGACGTTAAGCAACGGCTTCCGCGGCGGCGGAGTTTCCATAATCTCCAGGGCGTCGTTGCCTCCGCCCGACCGGTCAATGGCACGAATGACATTAATGCCGTCCAACTCCAGAGCCTCTCCGTCGATGAAGACGCTCAAGCCGCTGGTGACCGGCAGGTCGGAAGGGAGGTTCGGGGTCGCTTGCGCGGAAGGGACGGAAGCGGCACACAGGAGAGCAGCGGAAAATGTAGCGATTCCAAATGAGCGAGTGTGATGATTCATGCGGTATCAATTAACTGAGGTTAGAAAGACTCGTCGGCACGATTCGCCGAGGAACTCTGATTCGCTCACCTTCGCGAGAAATTGACCCCATGGCAAAGAGATCCTCATGTTATTCTAACACGGTGAGAAAACCATTCCTCGGGGGCATCCAGACTTGAACCATTCGATCAGCCTTTCAACCGGCGCAACTCACGGCGCATCAGGGCCGCTTCCATGAACAGGCACTCGGTCGGCCGCACGCTGTAGCGGTTGTCCCCCGGTCCCTCTCGCGTCTCTCCCTCCTGCCTCAGACCGGACTCGCCCGGCGATTCATCGCGGCACAAGAGCCCCCACTCCGTCGCATCGAGCCCGTGGGATTGGAAAACTTCCTCGATCTGCTGGGCGACCACGCCGGTATGCCAGCGGGCTCCCTCTCCTTTCAGAGCCACCGCGTCGTTCCATTTGAAGCGCCAATACTCCACCGCCTCCCAAGCATCGAGCACCGCATCCGGAATGGGCTCGACCTGCTGTTTCTCCCGGCGGTCCGAGGTGTTGATCACCCCGTTCGCGGCGTATACTTCCCGCCACATAGCGTCGCGAGTCCCTAGGCTTTTTTGATTGTGGCCCCCCGGCGAGACGCCTCCCTCCTCGATGTTAAGAATCGCCTCCCCCTGCCGTTCGAATCGGGTGACTCCCCGCGAATTGAAACGGATACTCGCCGCCCCGAGAGCCCGCGCCTCATATCCGTTCGGCAAATCGATACCATTATAAAACGAAGTCCGCCCCTGCTCCCCCGCTCCTTGCGAGGAACCACCGACTTGAGTGATATCGTAAGTGATCCCCTGCTCCTGGAACCACCTCCTCTCCGGGATGCGGAAATTGATACCGCGGACAAAAATAGTACGAGTCCGGAAACGAGGATCGGCCTGCACCGCGATAGGGCCGTAATAGGTCCCCCTTTCCGGAGAATAGTCCGTCTGGTCGACCTCCATTCCCGTGGAATCGAAAACCGTACTGCCCGGTGACGGTTCCGTATGAAGATTGTCGAAATAAATCTCGGTGCCATGCCCGATCACGATATGCCCAGCTTCGAACGATCGGACCCGTGTCGCTTCAAACAACAGCCGGCGCGCATGACGCCGCCCTCCGGACATGCCGCGGGCGTCGATACAAATCGCACAGGCGAGCCGGTCGAGATCCTCCGCGTCGATATCGAGCGGGGTCCGCGGGTCCATCGCCCGTCGCCCGCTGTGATGTTCCCGACTGAAAAAGGTGCCGTTCACCATCCGGAAGTCGGCACCTCCTGCTCGCCCACGCCCGTCGCTTACCGCCCGCCCCAGGACTTCGTCATAATAGGGTCGGTCGGCTGGGTCAAGGACCGGCCCAGCCAACCAAAGCCCTTTTAACCCGCCTTGCACGAAAACGTTTTCCCCGAAAGATTGATCGAACCCGGAATACTGGGATCGGCCTCCGCCCGTCCGCCCCGGTAATTCGACTCCGTCCGGCGTGACGAAACCTGGGAGATTGGCCGATTGGGTGCCGTCGTAACGGATACTCGCATCCCGCCAATAGCCCAAGACCCGGACATTGCGAAACCGAACCTGCGGCACCGTCCGGACGAAAATCCCGACATCCCATTCCGCACCAAGATTCCCGGGCGATCGGTCGTCATAGTCGACCGACAACAACACCGCAATATCTTCGATCGCCACCCCGGCGGCGGAGATGTGGATTCCGGTCGAAAGCGGATCATCCTGCGGATCGGCCGCGCTCGCCCGGTATCCGCGCCGGGTTTTCACATACCTTTGCCCGGTCCCGGTGAAAACAAGGTCGGTGATCCCGTGATGGGAGGCAGCCGGGCTCGGACCGAAGTAACTCGCCCCGCATCCGTCGCCCCGCATCCGCTGCCCCGGCCGGATCAAAAGGAGTTCCTTTTCGTGCACGCGGTAACGGCCCTTCGGCAGAAAAACATTGCGCCCGGTATCGATCGCTCGCTGGATCGCCGCGCGGTCATCGGTCCCGGAATTGGCATGGTCCCGGTAATCATGGACAGCTCCCGCCCACTCTACGTTCGCCTCGCGTCCCGCCCCCCACTCGACCCTCCTCCACTTCCGTCGCCGGGCATCGACGAAATCGAACACTCCATCATCCTCACGAACATCGAATCCGTCGCCCGCCAAACGCAGGGTCCCGCCGCCCAGCCCGGTTCCCCGGTGGTATTCGGCGACCGAGACGGTCTCGCCGTTCTCCGCAACCCCGTCGAATGCCCGAAGTTCGGCGACCGTTCCGAAACGCCATCGGCAATTCCCGCCAGTGACCGCCGGGCCGGTCTGCCCGCCGAAGATCTTCGCGGCCGGAATCGCGCCCGTCGCCGCCATAAGAGCGGCCGCTTTCTTAAACAGATTTCTTCGGGTCAGATTCGGATAGCGCATATAGAAAGGATCATGAAGGATGGAGCGGCCAAACGAAAGCCCCCTGCCGAATCTCGCGGCCGTTAGCCGGATTCTTTTACACTCCCCCCTGAAGGATTCAACGACATCTCCGTGTTATGCAACCACAGCGCAAGGCCCCTTTCGCCGACCTCCCACCTTCCACCACGTCCTCAGCTTCCGGTGAACCGTATCCGTAATATAGTGACAACACCTCTACCCAAGCTATTAGAAACTCCGGTTCCTCTTTGCGGGGCCGTTTAGAAAATCGGATCCTTTCCGGAAGTCGCCCTCGGCCCTTCCGCCCGGGCCAACAACCACGTCCGCCCCGCCCAGGAAAACGCCCCGTGATTGAAGACGTCCGCCACCTTGAAATCCGCACTGCTCGACCGAACCTGTCAGACAAAACCGGGCACGGCCACCGCAATCCCCAGGTCTACACGACCATCGATGGAACGGCGTTCAATATTCCGGCGAACAAGGAGTCCGCGTCTCGACCTTATCCGGATCCGCCCGGCCGCTCAGACCAGAGGTGTAGAGGAAGAGCCCTCGCGGCAGAAACATCGGTCGACCCGTTTCCGGTAAAATCAAACGCGTGAGCGGCGCAGCCGGCGCCGTTTCGGACTCCGATTGCGTCGCGTTCCTCAGCGACCATCAACCGGGCGTTCCAGACAACGGTGCGGTTCTCGATCGTAAGCTCCGCGGGAAGATTCAATCAGGCTCACCAGATCATGATTCCCCATTTGCCGAGTTCGAACGTGTCGCCTTCGCTGATTTTCTTTTGATACAACGAACAAAGATTGTTGCTTCCACTTGAGTGCTCGAACAACAGGAACTCCGGAAGAGCGACGCGCTCGAAACCCCACTGGAGAAGAGTCGCCTCAACGCTGTCCCGATTCCGCTCGGGCGCCGGTGTCGCGACGAAAACAACTCCGTCCCGGTTCGCCCGAAACTCTCCTCCGTTCATACTTGTCCTGGCATATCTGCGTCCTTCCAAAACCTCCGGAACTTCATGCCAGGTATAACTGCGGTCCGTGAACAATCGTGTTCCTTCGTCCACTCTGCCCACCTCGCCATCATTTAACACGAGCTCACTCGACGAGCCGTTCGCCAAAGGCACACCATCCTCATTTCGATTCCGCGATAATTCAACCTGGGGCAAACTCGAAACCGGTATCCTCAAACGGGCCGAGTCCGACACGATTTCGCCCGCGATCACATCTTCCTCCGTGAACACCGCCATCATGATATGACCGCCCCTTGCCCTACGCCTGTCGTAAACCACAAAAATCCGCCCGTCCTCAGCCTGAAACCCGTCCGGATACGAACAACTGCGGCTCTCCAGAATCAAGCCTCCTCTCCAGGTATCGCCGTCGTCCTCAGACAAATACGCGGCCAAATCCCGGCGCTCCCGGGCATGATCGGCGTGCTTCACCAACAACAGATTCCCGGATGCCAATCGCTCGATGTGAAATCGGGATTGCACATGCGGAATGCTTCCCCGCCGAACTTCGCTCCAGGTAGTCCCTCGACCCGTCGAAACGCTTTCCCCGATCGGAGCCGGCCATTGCCCCTCGGCTCCCGGCGCGTCCCGATCCGCCGCCAGTCGGACGAGCATCCAAAGGGTTTCATCGCGGCGCTCGACGATCAAATGCTCATCGTAGTTCCGCATTTCCCTCGGCACGTTCGCCGCTCCCCGGACTTTCCAGGTTTTCCCTTCGTCCGTTGAAACGACCATTCGCGCACTATCATCGGTCCGTCTCCAAGTCGACGCCGGCAAGACCCATTCGCCCGCCGAGAGCACCGTCGGTTTCCCCATCAGAACACCATCGGTCAACCGCCGGGGCTCCGTCCAATCGGGTCGCGCCCGCTCGCTGTCTTTCGCGGTCATCGCCCATACTCCGGCGACACTTCCATCGTGCCCGGTCGCCTGCGCCCAAAACAGCCACAAGCTCTCCGTCGGATCGAGCCAAAGCTGCGGATCGAACGCCCGAACGGTTCCGTCAGGACCATCGGGATCGATCACCAACGCCTCCTCCCAGGTCGTCCCGTCATCGCCACTGGTCGCCAGGACCACATAATTGGTGTTATCTTCGCGTTCGGTCGGCCCCGCATACCACGTGACCCATAAACGCCCGTCGCGCCCCTGCGCGGCACTTGGAATTCCTTGGCGCTGCCGTGCTTCGATCCGATGATCGGGCCCGGGATCGGTGGTAACGATTGAAGGGGGCCGCAAGAACGCTTCCTCCCCGGCGGAACTTCCAACGGCGACCACCGATACCGACGTCACCGTCGTCCACGCGAGAAGACGGGTTAGAAATGTTGAATTACTCATAATCTGAAACGGACTGAACATCAAAATCAATCGAGACGGCGCCGAACCACCGCCTTGGCCGGTGTCGCGGGCACTGCCATAGTGCTCAGGATGTGGAAACGGTCTTCCGGGGCGCATTGGCCCCAATACTGAAATACTGGACGCTCGTTGGCGGCGTTGCAAAAGGATCGATACCGTTTCCCCATTCTCCCGACGTAAAATCCGCCTGCTGCCAAAGAACTGGCGGGGAGTCAAAAACACGATCGAACCATCAACCGGGCTCCGGTTTTGCCCCCGCGATACGCCGTCGTACGCGTCCTTTGACCTGGCCCAAATCGTCATCATGTTCTTACAATAATATATGGCGCAAAAATGCCATTTTGATGCGGCCCAGATTTTAAGGGGCACTCAACGGCTTATTGCACTCTTTTTGTTAGTGTAAGCCTTTACACCTAACGTATCTATCCCACCTGTTAAGCCAGGCCCACCTGCACCGACGTATCCATAACTAGCTCCCGATGGATCAGGGGATACCCAGAATGCGTAAAGTTTCCCCAATTTTAAATGGAAACGAAAACGCACGACCTTTCCCGAAAGAGACTTTAAATCAGGTCGATTCTTCCATTTTACCAGGTGAATAGTGCTGTCGGAAACAATTCGCTCGCACTCTTCCCTCGTAAACCCAGCAATCAACGTTCCCGCGCTGTCGAGCAGCTCCACAATGAGTTCTCCATCTGGACAATCGACATTCACAAACAAATGGCGGCCCTGGAACTTGACTGGTCTGGTCGTGAGAACTCCCCCCCTGCCTTCCGTCGACATTGAAGCGAATCCATCGCGCCGAAGCACTGCCAATCCAGTGGCACCGTTCGCGTACATGCCGTTTTTATACGGGTCCTCATGGCGATTAGTTTCGTCCCCGCGAAATCCAGTGTAATAAAACCAGATCTGATCGTCGACGATAGTACAAATCCCTCCAACGGATTGAACATACCCTCGGTCCCAGGCCTCCTTGTCGCGCGAAGCGGAAATGAATGCCTCGCGATCTGGTCGGTGCCAATGGAAACCATCTCGGCTGTAGGCCGCCGTCAACTCAGTCACCTTGGGGAATCCATTTTCTCTACAAACTGCATTGGAAGGCCCAAGATGAACCTGAGGGAGACCGAGCATCAAACTTTCATATCCAACCGCGGATAGATTATAAAGCTGAGGATCATCGCCAATTTCCGGATCCGGAAAATCCAATTCATCCGCCTTCGTCCAAAATACAAGGTCTTCGTCGGTCCATCGGGCCCCCTTCAAAAAATCGGAATGTTCTCTGTAGTAACGCGCCCGCCCCCGTCCTCGAAGACGTCCGCTGGAACGAATGCTATAGATCCACTTTTTCCGAAACGGATTGTAAAACATTGTGCTTCGATCACCCAACTCGCCGGTTTCAATTGGGTCGCTCCAGTGAATGCCATCGGGAGAAACCATACTATATCCGCGCATGAGACGGCCGCCTGGACTACGCAGAAACATTTTGAAGCGCTGGGCCGGATCATCTGTCTCATGATCCAAAAACACCGTCGTCGAATCCGGACACAAATCGGGAATCAGCGCGTTAGTGCCCGAGATAACGCCAAGGTTCGGCCTCTCCCAATGGATGCCATCATCACTTGTCGCATATGCCATTGTCCCCAACCAAGCTGCCTCATACCACATCTTAAATTTATTGTCCTGGGGATCCCACCAGATACCCCCGTCTTTCGGACAAGCAACTGCAAGGCCGTGCTC
This sequence comes from Verruconatronum alginivorum, assembly GCF_056590205.1. Classification (NCBI taxonomy): domain Bacteria; kingdom Pseudomonadati; phylum Verrucomicrobiota; class Opitutia; order Opitutales; family Verruconatronaceae; genus Verruconatronum; species Verruconatronum alginivorum. Next base: position 42,259 of record NZ_JBWPVQ010000001.1, read on the forward strand.
TCCTTTCTCCAAATCAGTTTTCGCCTTGAAAATAGGATTTCCCTCATGTTTTACGGGATGATGAAACTCTCGCTTCAATGTGGTGTTCTGTATCAAGAAATCATCGACAAACAACTGCCGACCTACGTCGATCGGGATAACCTCTGGCGGCGCGTCGAGGTAGGGAACCGGCATCGGTGCATAGGATCTAAAATCTCGATGCCGGGGTGGCCAAACTTCCGGCAGATGAATCCCGTTATACAAAACCTCCCGCTGAGGTCCCACACTCGCGGCGGCGGAAGCTCCCCCCGCGGATGACCGAATCTGAGAGCCCAGCATGACTCCCGAGACAGCCCAGAGACCTGTCTTCATAAATTCCCGTCGGCAAAAAGTAACCCGTATTCCATTCATATCCATTTTCATCTCCCCTCAACAATTTTATCGTCTGGCACAATCATGTTAACCGAGTTCCTTCACTCTTCGGAGACCAGTCCTATTGGATGCGCCCTGGTTCCCGCACCGATCGTCCTATTTCGCCCGTGGCCGTGTCACCCAGCTCTTCCCGCATCTGGTTGATCAGTTTCTTCAGTTCGAGAACGATTTCCGGATGCTCATGCGCAAGATTCCGGGTTTCCTCGGGATTATCCACAAGGTTATACAATGCAAGACAATGATCAACAGGCCGCTCAGTCCCACGTTGTCCACCAAAACGGGGCACCGGAGCGTGCGCTTCGGTGTGTTCAACCTGAAGCTTCCACTGGCCTTTTCGCACCGCATGAAGGGCGCCTTGGTGACTGTAGAAAAAGAATGCTTCGTGCGGAGAGGTCGCCCCTGGTCCTCCGGTCAATAAGGGCCAGATATCTTTCCCGTCGATTACATTATCCGACAACTCACCTCCCACAAGGGCGGCAAGCGTGGGGACAAAATCCATAGCTGTAGCGATCTCGTCGCAAACCAGGCCACTGGGGATCTGCCCAGACCACCGAACGATGCAGGGAACGCGCTGGCCACCGTCAAAGGTCTGTTTTTTGGCCCCGCGTAAGGGAAAAGCCGAACCGCCATGATCACCAAAAAGTGTCCATGGGCCATTGTCCGAGGTGTAAATGACAATCGTATTTTCGTCGAGCCCCTGGTCTTTCAATGCCTGAAGCACTTGGCCGGTCGACCAATCCAACTCGGCGATCACGTCGCCATAAAGACCGCGTTCAGTCGTGCCGGCGAACTTCTCGCTGACGAACAACGGGGTATGCGGCATGTTGTGAGCCAAATAGAGAAAGAACGGTTCCTCTCGATTCCTCTCAATATAATCAACCGCCCGTTCGGTGTACCGACGAGTTAACAACCGTTGATCCGGATTTACTTCAATCACCTCACGACCTTCGTAGAACTGGACCCCGGCCTTACCCAACCGCCTCTCCTCTCGCGTGGACCGCCTCGGACCAAGGTCGTTTGAGGAAGGCGTCCCGTAGAACTCGTCGAAACCATGATTCCATGGCATAAACGGTTCGTGATCACCCAGGTGCCACTTCCCGATAAGCGTAGTGACATAACCTCGCTCTTTGAGAATCTCTGAAAGTAATTTCTCATCATCGCTAATACCAATTTTTTCTCCCCACGGAAGAATGACGCCAGGTAAACCAACGCGCTTCGGATAAGCGCCAGTCAATAGAGCGGCACGCGAAGCGGAGCATACACTCGAAGCGACATAAAAATTGGTAAACCGAATACCATCCGCAGCCATTTCATCTAAATACGGCGTCTCAAAACCTCGCGCCCCGTAAACCCCAATATCCTCGTAGCCCTGGTCATCCGTCAGAATCAATACAATATTGGGCCGATCCGCCGGATCTCGCGGCAATTTGGTCTCACTCGCCAAACAATCAGGATTGCCATGCAGCATCAATACCACCGCCACTGACGTTACAATGCCGACGTTTCCACTAAACCAATCGTTACATTTCATACATGATACTTAGGTTAAGAATAAATCCCGAGGCTGAAACCTGGCCCGTCCCCGCACAAAATAGCGCGCATCGATGGATGGCCCCAATCCAGCACTTTCTTTCCATAATCAGGTTCTTCGTTCATAAACGATTACAGGCACTCGCCGCAATCGTCCTCTGAATACATAGCATGAATTCACATGGCAGGAGGCACTGGTTTGTGATTGATTTTGCGTTTCTCTGCCCAAGCGTCGCCTAATCGAAAACCAAACGAATGCCGCGTTCTTCGGCATAACGTGCAAACTCACAGTCCCAGAAAACCAAGCGGCAACCGGGTGATTTCGAGGTCTTCCTTCCCGACCGAATAAAGGGTGTAGAGCCACCCATCATTGACCACCGAGCTGTTATAGGCGAAGCCACCTGTCCGGCCGCCGATGCCGTCGAATCGGTAACCGCGGGGAGCGTCGTTCCGCAATGAATACACCCGATCAAAGCGGAGACCGTCCTGGCTGACCGCCAAGGTCAGAGGATCACGGAAAAGGTATTCGCCCGAATCAAGTTCCGCGATTTGCCCTCCGATCAACAGAACCATCCCATCAGGCAGTGTCACAGCTTCGGTCCGGTTCGGGGAATCGGGAATATCGGTCGGATACGGCGTCGCCCACTCGCCCACTTCGTCCCGGAAACTCACATACATCCTGTTGTTGTGACGCATACCCCGACTGGGGTGGAACCTGAGCAATAAGACTTCCTCTCCGTCCGCGGCCCGGTAGGTGAACGGTTCGATCAGGTTGGCGCCGTCGACGCCCCGGCGCGGGACTCCCTCGCCGAACTGCGCCCACCAACTGACCACCGAATTTTCGCGATACCACCCAAGGATAGCTTCCGCCGTTTCCGGCGCGGAGTATGGATCGCGCCCACGCATGTATTCCGGCAGGATCTGCGTTCGCGGTTCCGGACGCAAAGTAAACGGCTCACCCCATTCCCCGTCGCCCAACCACTCCCGAGCCACGGGGTAAGATGACCCCGCCGTTCCGCCCCGACGTCCATACACGACTGCAAAACACCGGTCGTCGACTACCACCCACCGGTCGGGCCGCAGGGAAACGCCCGGCTCGCCCCGCGGGCGAACCGGCTCCGGAGCCGCAAACAAAACGTTCGGACCATCCCATTTCATTCCGTCAGCAGAAGTTGAATACAAAACCCGCTGACCGGTGGCATCCTCTCCCAGCGGATGATTGCTCCACATCGCGAAAAACCGTCCCTGAAAATACCCGAGCGCGGCATGATGATTAAACGCGCCGTCGGCACGCGATTTTGGTCGCCAGACGACATGGTGCTCCGCTTCCCGAAGGATCGGAAAGCCGCCGCCCGGTTCACTTAAATTCGCATATCCCGCGTTCCACATCGGGATCACCGGTTTGCCGGTTGCCGCAACCCGTTGGCCTTCGCCCACAAAAGCCTTGGCATGGTTCCCACGGCCCGACAGATCGCGCATCTCCGTCACCTTGCCATCCGCAACAACGACTTCCGCGGCATCGAGGAAAAGGACGAGCCCATCCTTCACCGGGGGCTCGAAACCGCTCCTCCCCTCCGCCCGCAAATAACGACCGATCAAGAACGCCTCGATCCTTCTCAATTCATTTGCGGAAAGAGCGCGATTATACGCTAGAACGGCCGCGATCTCGCCGGAGAAGAATTGATCGGGATGGTGCCCTCCGCCGGCTCCGATCCGGACGAAATGGTGTTTGCCTGGATTGGCGTTCGCCCCGTCGGTTTCGCCTTCGAATCGTTCACCGTTCGCCCGAACCGCAATCGCGCGCATAACGCCATCCGCTTGCCACAAATTCGCCCCGAGCACGAACTCTCCCGGCGGCAGCGAGCCTCGCCCTGATGAAACCGCCACCGATCCTCCGGAAGCGTCGCGGTTTTCCACCCGTAGTTGGTTGCCTCCCGCCGTGTATATGCTATGCACGGAGGGCCGACCGGGAGCGCCGGGGTTTTCCGCATCCACGGTGTCGAACGAAAAACTGACCACCCGGCGGAGCCCAATCTCGTTCGGCCGGAAAACCGCCAACGTGGTTTTAGCGCGACCATCGAATCCCGCAGGATCGGCGGACACCTCCAGGTATTGCCGAATGCCGTCAAACAAGACCGCCGGACCTCCTGCCGGAGTAACCCCCTCGACCAGCGACGGAGCTGGACGAGGCGTCGTTTCAGTCGTCTTGAACAAACGGGTGCCGACTTCGACCTCAAGTGGGGGGACGGCTTCGGTTATGGAGGCCGTCCCCAAGAGGCATGCGACGACCGCCGCCCATCTCGTCACCCGCCTGGCCGACGATCGACGCACCTTCTTCAGTCTCATCCGCACGTCTAGATTACCAGCCCCACTCGTGGCGATGGTCTCCGACGGACAGCGCGGCGACATGGCCATCCAGGAAAAGATAGTTCCGGGTATTACCATGCACCGGGGTATTGGAAATACCGATATTGGCGACGTTATGAGGACGCCCATCCGAATCCGCGATCAGCCAGATCCGGCTGGGAGGGAGTCCCGACCGATCCAACAATTCCGAATACCGCGCGGTCGGAACATCATCCTGGTTACCGCCCCGCTGCCAACCGAGAGGGTAAAGGGCGACCCCACGGGCATCGCGCTGACTGTCGTTGGAACGCAAGGGACGGGGTCGTCCGGCCACATCCCTCGGATCGAAAATCGCGGCGTGGGCGGGACAGACAAAGACCTCGATCAGCGTCTCCGGATCATTGTTTTCGAGTCCGACATATGGTCCGAGAACCCGGCTGAACTCGCCCGACATGAATGGATCGATGTAGATAAAGGTCGGTCCCGGCATCACATCGTCGCTATCCACGATGTAAGCGTTGATGGCGACTCCGACTTGGCGAAGGTTGCTGCGGCAATTCGCGTCCCTGGCTGATTCGCGGACTTTTCCCACGACCGGAATCAAAATCGCGGCCAGAATGCCAATGATGGCGATGACGGTCAGCAATTCGATCAGAGTGAATGCGCCCCGGTCCCGGCGCGAAAGGTGTAGCAATGGATTTTTCATACGTTCGTATTTTGAATTTTGCGGGTCTCCTTATTTCAATGATTCATCGATTTCACTCGTCGAGCGAAATCGAAACTCTAAGAAACTGTTTCTCGGAATTACTGATCGGTGCGACGGCCCGGGCATAGAGCAATCCCGGAGTGTCATCAATGATCTCCACTTCACCGGGTCCGGAGCGCCAGTCGATAAGGTCGTTGCTCACTTCCACCAGGAAGGTCACCGACCCGGCGTCAGGGTTAGTTTCCAACGAGATCGTCAAATACTCTTCTCCGTTGTGTTCCTCAATCACCGGCGCCGGCAACCCGTCCCGAGTCGCTTCGGTCGGATCAAGTCCGAGGGCGAATTTCACCAAGTTCAGAATTCCGTCGCCACTGGCATCGGCATCGGGTCCCTGGAGGTGCTCCGGCACATCAAAACCGGCGATCCACGCCTGGTAGGCGCCTGGCACTTCGCCGGAAGTCATGTATCGTTGGTACAAATACGTCTCTACCTGCTCGAGCTCGGAGGAAGACAACTCGCGATTAAAGACCACGATGGCGGCCAGATCCCCATGGTAAAAATCGTCGACCGTGGCGCGGGCCGAGGATCCGATCCGGATTCGCTCGTGATCCGCCGGATTCGCGTCGGCTCCGGAAAGGTGTCCGACGAAACGCTCGTTCGCCGGGTTGCGGACGATCGAATAAATATCCCCGCTGGCCATCCAGTGGTTGATCCCGACATGAAACTGGTTCAGGACGACCGAGCCGTTGGGGGACGAAACCAAGGCGGTCCCGGCGGAAGCGGTGCGGTTCGAGATGCGCAGATTGCCCGACGCTTGGGTGAACATGCTGTTGGTCAATTCCCGGCCCGGTGAATTGGCGACCTCGGTATTGGTGATTCCATATCGCATATCGATCAGGCGGCGCAATCCGAACGTATGCGGACTGAAAACGGCGATGGTGGTTTTCTCGCGCCCATCGAAACTGGCCGGATTTCCGGCGATCTCCAGATATTGCCGGACTCCGTCGAACCGGACCGCGCCTCTGCCCGCCGGGGTCGCCTCCGCCACAAAGACCGGTGCGATGCGCGGCTCCTCGAAGAGGAAGCTCTCGGCGTCGTTCCCATGAATGGAGGTGTCGACCATTTTAGTCACGATGTCACCTTCGGTTTCGATGTTGGCGGAATTCAAGTGAAGCACGAGTCCCGCCGTCACCGGCGGTTGCCCCGGATCCCCGCCCGCCGGGCCGGCGCCAAGGTAGACCTGGTGGAGATATTCCTCCACCTGGGTCAACTCGGACTCCGACAACGCTCGGTTGTAGATCAACACCCCCGCCAGTTCGCCCCGGTAGAACGATTCGGATTGCACGTTCGGATTTACCCCGCTCGGTCCCCCGGTACCAAGCCGCGTGAACAGGTGGTCGGTCGGCTCCGGATCGACACCTGTTTGCTGGGTGACGAAGCGTTGGTTGGCTACGTTCCGGACAAACAACTGCGTTTCTCCGGCGGTATTGACTGTCGTCCCCCCAACGTAAAATTCCCCTGCCGCCACCGAGCCCGCCGGGGAGGAGAAATTCAGATTCCCGCTCGCATGACGGTGGGTCACCCGCAACGTGCCTCCGTCGGTCGTGGTCGCGAAGAGGCTCTCGGTCATGTAGTAGGGAAAACCGGCCCCCGAGGCGTAGCCGGACGTAATAAAACGGCCCGGGAGACCGAGTCGCCCGGCCCGAAACACGGTCAGGATCGTTTTCTCCCGACCGTCAAAGGATTCCGGATTCGGAGCGATCTCCATGTATCCGCCCTGCCCGTCGAAACTGATTGCATCCATTCCCGACGGCGTGGCTCCGGCGAGGAGTGTCGGTTTGCTCGGCGGTTCCGCACCCTCGACATGCACCTCGGCGTCGTTTCCTTTACCGGAAAGGTCCAGGAATTTGAAAACTCGTTCCCCCTGCAATTCAACATTGGCGGCACTCAAGTGGACGCTCAGCCCGTCCACGACCGGAAGAGGACCTCCGGATCCCGTGCCCAGATAAAGCTCATGGAGATATTGCTCGACCTCTTCGATTTCGGGCTGGGAAAGCTGCCGGTTGTAAACGAGAAACGCGGCGATCTCCCCGCCGAAAAAGAGTTCTGGCGTCACTGTGTCGGTCGCGGTGCTTGCCGCCAACCGGGTGTGAATGTGGCCTACCGGGAAAGCGTTGGCTCCAATCGTGTGATGTTGGAAACGCTCGTTGGAGGTGTTGCGAAGGATCGATACTGTGTCCCCATTCTCCCGCCATTGAACGGCGCCGACGTAGAATTCGCCCGCGGCCAACGAGCCGGACGGGGTCGAAACCGCGATCGATTGCCCGTCCGGATTTCGGTTCTGCACCCGCAACGCGCCGCCGGCCGCGTCCCCTGAATCGGCCCACATGACGTTCGTGCGGGTCCGTCCCGAAGGTTGATTTTCGACCGACACCCAGTCGTCAATGATGGCGTAAGCGGTATTCGTGATTCGACCGGCGGTGGTCCCTCCATCCAGGCGATCGGCCCGGAAAACTACAAAGGTTGTCTTCTCGCGACCGTCGAAATCGTCGGTGTTACTTGCGATTTCCGCGTATCCGCCGACCCCATCGAAACGAACAGCGTTCTGACCGGAAGGCGTCACTGCTTGCAATAGAATCGGTCGAGTCGGCCGCGGTGGGGTCATGTCGAGTGCGTCGTTGCCCGCCCCCGAGCGGTCGGTCCAGCGGACGACATGGCCATTGTCCAGCTCCACTGACTCATCGTCCAAGTAAAGGCTCAAACCATCAGTGACCGGAAATCCGTCCGGCAAGTCGGCGAGAACGTGGCAAGTGAATCCCACGAAAAAAAGCCCGGTTAGGGCGAGGAGGAGGGTACTGAGTGAGGTGATAAGCTTCATAGGAGTTGGGTGTCAGTCGAGTGGTTCAATTTTTTGAGATCTTGTCTGAAGACTCCCTTATCATCACGCACCGCGGTCCGATTTCAAAGAGTTCATCATGTTATTATAACACGACCTATTGTCCGCATGGGGAGGGTTCATACGGATCGGAAGGCGATTGGTTTTCGGGCGAAGCGCTTTGGAGTGCGGTGCGTCCCCGCACCGCTTTCGAAATGATCCGCGATGGCCGCACGCTCGACAGTCATTCGACCACCAGGGTTATTCGCGCACTCGAAAGCTCCGCGGGGACGTGGAGCACTCCAAAGAGGCTCCGCCTCGGAAACCACAGCGTACAGTCCGGATGTTGCTTAGCCTCTGTTCAACTTCGCTGTTCATGCTGGTTGCAGAGCGGCGAAATCGGAGGGTTGGCTTCCAGCCGACCTGCATCCGACACCGACGCCGACGGCGGACGGCAGGATGCCATCCCTCCCAGTGCGGGCGATTTTCATTTCATGATATTCGCCCGTGCGCAGCGCGAGATGGCGGCTTCAATGGAAACGTCACCGTCCATACGGACCGGAGGGCGCTCTCGTTTTCGCGCGAAGCGCTTGTTACGAAATGATCCGCGATGGCCGCACGCTCGACAGTCATTCGACCACCAGGGTTATTCGCGCACTCGAAAGCTCCGCGGGGACGCGGAGCACTCCAAAGAGGCTCCGCCTCGGAAATCAAGTTTCATGCTGGGTTGTTCCCGGGCTCAGTCCGGATGCCATCCCCACCCAGAGAGAACTACAAGCCAAGGGACGAAAGCGGCACCCGGGTGATTTCGATGTCTTCCTTACCGATAGAATAAAGGGTGTAGAGCCACCCATCATGCACCAGGGAACTGGAATACGCGAAACCACCGGTGCGACCGCCGATGCCATCGAACCGGTAACTAGTGGGAGCGCCATGGCGCAGCGAATAAACCCGATCAAAATGATACCCGTCATCGCTTATCGCCAAGGTCAACGGATCACGGAAAAAGTAACCGCCGTGGTCCAACGCAGGGGCCATTTGGTTCCCGACGAGAATCACTTGACCGCCCGGCCGGACGATCGGCTCGGTGCGACTCGGCGAGTCCGGAATATCCGTCGGATACGGCGTCGCCCACTCGCCGTCTTCATCCCGGAAACTCACATACATCCGGTTGTTGTGACGCAATGCCGCCCCGCTCGGATGAAATCGCATCAACAATACCAACTCTCCATCGGCCGCCCGATAAGTCAGGGGCTCAATCAGATTTGCCCCATCAATCCCGTTGCGGGGCACCCCTTCGCCGAACTGAGCCCACCAGCTCACTTCCCCGTTGGCCTCATATTGAGCGAGAATCGCGGCGGCGTCATCCGGATTCCAATACGGATCGGAGTCTCGCATGTAAACTGGCAACACCCCTGTCCGCGGTTCGGGATGGAGGGTAAATGGGGTTCCGAACGTCCCGTCGGGGAACCACTCCCGGGCGACCGGCAACGACGAGTTCGCCGTTCCCTGGGTGCGGGAATAGGCGATCGCGAAACAACGGTCGTCGATGACGATCCACCGGTCCGGTCGCAAGGTCACCCCCGGTTCCCCTCGATCGCGGATCTCATCCGGGGCAGGAAATAGCTCCTGGGGAGCGCTCCAAGTCGCACCGGTCGGGGAAGTGGACAGGAGCACGCGCTGCCCGGAAGCGTCCTCCCCGAGAGGATGATTGCTCCACATAGCGAGAAATTTTCCGTTGAAATATCCGAGCGCGGCGTGATGGTTGAACGCTCCTTCCTCCCGTGCCTGGGGATGCCAGACCACCCGATGCTGCGCCTCGCTCAAGATCGGAAAACCTCCCCCGGGCTGGTTTAGATTCGCGTATCCTGCCGACCACATCGAAACCACCGGCGTTCCGGGGGGGACCGAATTGGGAGCTTGCCCGGTGACGGATTCGCTGGCGAACCCGCGACGCCCGAGTTCCAGCCACTTCCGGTTACCATCGAGCGCCAGTTCCACCCGGAAAAACCGTTGCCCCTCCCCTTCGAACGGCATCGCGGATCGAAGCGACAAGCTCGCCCCATTCGATTCCCGCAGGAGGAAATCCGACGGTCGGGAAGTCCAGTCGACCAAATCCCGACTGGTCTCCACCACCAAGTCGACGAATGGATTCCTCGCTGCGGATAGAACCGGCACGGCCTCGCCGCCCACTTCTTCAACCCCGACCCTGGGGAGACGGCTTCTATCGGGGGAATGCGGATTGAGTCCAAAAGCAAACATTTCCAAGTTGGTCAATCCGTTCCCGAAAGCATCCCTGTCGGGTTCGGTTTCTTCTCCGACGAGCCCATGCTCCGTCGCCCATTGATAATATTTCTCGATCGGATCAAACGGCTCAATGTATCGTTCATGCAAATACACCTCGACCGCGGTTCGTTCCGCTTCCGAGAGTTCGCGGTTGAACACTGCCACCGCCGCCAGTTCCCCATGAAAAAAATTTGCCGGAACCAATCCACCCGCCGCGCCAATACGGGCTCGCTGGTGGTCTCCCGGATTTGCGTCAGCGCCGGTGGTGGAGGCCGACGCTGTTGCTCCCGCTTCATTGCGAACGAACGCGATGGTTCCCCCATCCGCCTGCCACAGGTTTCCTCCAACCACGAATTCTCCCGGAGCCACAGAACCCGGCGGAGTCGAAACCGCGATCGAGTTCCCGGTCCGACTTCGGTTTTCGACCCGCACCGCCCCACTGGTGTGAGTATATATGCTGTGCGCGGAAACCCTCTCGGGAGCGGCGGGGTCTTCCGAATCGATAGTCCCGAAGGAGAGATTTACCACCCGCCGGAGTCCGAACGAATCCGCCCGAAAAACCGCGAAGGAGGTTTTCGCCCGGCCATCGAAATCGCCCGGATTCGGCGCGACCTCCAGGTATTGGGTTTCGCCGTCAAATCGAACGGCCGGGCGACCCGCCGCGGTGGCTCCAGCTCGATAGGTCGGACCGGCTCCGTCCACCTCCTCGGCATGGTTTCCCGACCCCGAACGGTCGATCATGCGGATCACCCGGGATCCGTCTTTCTCGATCGAATCCGCGTCAAGGTAAAGCACCAGCCCTCCGGTAACCGGAAGCCCTTCCGGCAAGGTTCCAGCGGATACTGAAAACATCCACCCGGCGCCGCACGCCGCGACGGTAAAACAAACGACTCGACGAAAGTTGTCTTTGGATCTCATCATGCGGAAGATCCATTTCGGCGCCCGCCCTTCATATCACGGGAGCCGTCGAATTCCGGTCCGCCCGCCGCCACATAGCCGCGACTGGCCCCAGAGGCGTCCGGCGCCACCCAGAAGGAATAGAGTTTGCCATTCTGCAGATAAAAGCGGAAGCGGACCGGCCGCCCCCTCAATCGCCGAAGGCCGTCCGTCCCCCTCCAACTTAACGCGACCCGAGTCGAATCAGTCGATACCGCTTCACTGTTTTCCCGACTGAAGGGACCGATCACGTTGCCTTCGAGGTCCACGACTTCCGCCCGCAAACTTCCGCCGGATGCATCGACATTCACGAACAGTCGCTCCCCGTCGAAGGTGACCGGCCGGGTGGTCAAGGTTCCGCCGGAGTTCCCGGCGTTCATCGAGACGAACCCGTCGCGACGGAGTTTTGCGATCCCGGTGCTTCCGTTGGCATACATCCCGTTGAGCATCCAGTCGGGATTATGGTTCGCCTGATCTCCGCTGAACCCGGTGTAGTAAAACCACAGTTCGTCTCCCATAACCAGGCAGACGCCGCCCACCGATTGGACGTATCCACGATCCCAATCCCCCGGTCGTCGGGTCGACTCGATAAAAGTCTCTCGGTCCGGACGATGCCAATGAAACCCATCGCGGCTGTAGGCCAGGTTCAGATCGGTGATCTTCGGGATCCCCTGCTCCATGCAAACGCTGTTCGTCGGGCCGCGGTGAATTTGGTAGAACCCGAGCATCAAGCTCTCGTAGGCGACGGCGTCGAGGTTGTAAAGTTGCGCCCGGTCTCCGATCTCCGGGTCAGCCGGATCAAGCCGGTCGGCTTTTGCCCAAAACACCAAATCGTCATCCGTCCATTTGGCTCCTTCCAGAAAGTTCTCATGCTCCCGGTAATAACGGGCCCGTCCACCCGGCACCCGGAGGCGCCCGCTGGAGCGGACGCTGTAAACCCATTTCTTTCTGAATGGGTTATAAAACATCGTGCTCCGGTCTCCGAGGTCGCCGGTCGGCACCGGCGGACTCCAGTCAATCCCGTCGGCAGACACCATGCTGAACCCCGGCGAAACCGCTCCGCCGGGTCCCCGCAAGAACATCTTGAACCGTTCCGCGGGATTATCGGTATCGTGATCGAGAAACACCGTGGTCGAGTCAGGCCGGAGGGTGAAAACGAATCCGTTCGTTTCCCCATGGACCGGCATGGATGGCCTCTCCCAATGGATACCATCCGAACTGGTGGCATAAGCCATCGTGCCAAGCCAACCCGCTTCGTACCACATTTTGAATACACCATCCTTCGGATCCCACCATACGCCGCCCCCTTTGGGTGTAGCGACCGGCAAATTGCGTTGCTTCTCAAGATCCGTCTCCGGTTTCAAGACCGGATTTCCTTCATATTTGCGAGCCTTGTGGTATTCCCGCCGCAGATCGGTCTCCTCCACCAGAAAATCATCGACGAACAACTGACGCCCAACGTCAATCGGCACCACCTCGGGGCGGTCTTCCAGATACGGAACCGGCATCGGAGCCCGTGTCCGGGGATCGATGTCCACCGGCGGCCACGTCTCCGGAAGACGGATTCCGTTGGGCAACGTCTCTCCGCCCTGGACCCGACGCCCCCGAACGCCCCGTTCCCCGGCGATGGGGGCGCTGGGCCGATCCGAAGCCCGGGCCGCCCCCGAACCGATCGCCAAGCCAGCGGCGGCGGCCATTCCCTTTTTCACAAATTCGCGACGACTGAAATGTTCCATGTTTCCGTAATTTTCCGTTGTTTTGCTTTCCCTTGGGTTGAACTCATTTTCCCGACACGCCGGTGGCCCGATGGATCAACTGTTTCAATCGTCCCGTCTGCGAGACAATCCGTCCGGCCAATACATCTTCTTCGGTAAAACTCGCCAGCAGGATTTCCCTCGCCCGCATCCGGTCATGATCGTAGGCGATGTGAATGGTCCCGTCGGCCGCCTGGTCGCCGTCCGGATACGAGACCCCAATGCGCTCGTCGATCACAAGGCCGCCCCGCCAGGTTCGCCCGTCGTCGTGCGACAAATACGCCACCAACCGGGCCCGAAACGTGCGGCTTTCATGCACCCCTTCCCCGTGGAGCCATTCGCCGTCCAGCTCCGGATTGTGTTTAACCAACAACAAATTGCCGGATCGAAGGGTGCGCACGAAAAAACGGGCGGGCACATGCGGAATCGGCTCTTCGGGAGACTCTTCCCAACTCTCCCCTTGATCCCGCGAAAGTTTCATCACAATCCCCTGCTCTTCGTCCCGAACAAAGAAGCGAAGGTCGCCGTCTCGCTGCTCAATAACGCTGTGTTCGTCGAAAAGCACTCCTGGCAACCGGACCGTACTCAAGCGGGAAAACGTTTCGCCCCGGTCGCGGGTGACGTAGACATGCGACCCGACATCCTCCTCCGACCAACGAACCCGTTCCGGGGGCACGTAATGCGGCGAATCTTCCGTAAGGCCATGGTTGGGCCGCTGGTTCCAGATCGCGATCGGGAAAAGCCAATCTCCCGATCGCAACGCGGTCGGTTTGTTCAGCATGATCCCGTCCGTGATGCGGAACGGCTCCGACCATTCCGGTTCGGCCGCATCCGGATCGTCACTACGAATCGCCCAAACCCCGGCCCGTCCATCCCACAAAACATGCCCTTGGCAAAAGAAGATCCAAAGCCGTCCCTCCGGATCGGTCCAAATCGCCGGATCAAAGACCCGCACCTCGTTTCGAATCACCAGGCGGACGCGGGACCAGGTCCGACCATGGTCGTCGCTGCTGGCGGCCATGACGTAGTTCCCCGGGCCCGGCCCCGGCCCTCCCCCATACCAAACAGCCCAAAGACGTCCCTCCGGAGTGATCGCCAAACCGGGAATTCCCTGGAACGTCCGACTGCCGGGCCCGTATTCAGGCCCCGGATCCAACACCACCTCCGGGGGGATCAGGGCCGGATCATCGTCAACGGTCGCCGACGACATGGCGGGAAACAACAAACCGACGACAACCATCGCCGTCGCCACCAGGAAACAGGAGCGGGGATTCATCATGAACAAAAAGGAATTCGCACGGAGAACAGATTCAAACCAAGGGCGCCCCACAAACATGACAACGCCCCCGTTGAGTTTACGCCGCCCACCATAAGCTCCGGTCAAATCCGGGCACAACCCGGATCTCATGTTATGGCAACATGATTGGCTACTGATTCCTCAAGCCAGACCGGCGTTTTTTCAATGCCCAGACCACCGGCGGCGTCAGCCACAATAGAATCGCGACCACGCCGAGGACGGCGGCGACGGGGCGGGAGAAAAAGGCGAGGAAGTTTCCGTCGGCGGCGGCCAGGGTTTGGATAAACCGTTCCTCCAGGGGACCACCGAGGATGATTCCGAGCACCACCGGTCCCAAGGGAATGGCCCGGCGGTCGAAAAGGAATCCCAGCACCCCCATCAATCCCATCACGAGGACATCAAAATAACTTCCATTGATCGCATAGGAGCCCGTAATGCAAAACAGAAGGATCACCGGAAGCAAAACTCGTTTCGGAGTCCGGCGGATTAACCTGCCGGTCTTGATCGCCGCGATTCCCGCGACGATCAAAACCAGATTGGCCAGGATGAACAAAAGATAAATGCTGTAAACGACGTCCGCCTGGTTCGTGAAAATATCGGGTCCCGGGGTCACGTCTTTCATCAGGAGAACGCCGATGATGATCGCCGTCACCGAATCGCCGGGGATCGCGAATACCAGCGCCGGAATCCACGCCCCGGCCAGGGCGGCGCTTTTCGCCGCGGCACCGTCCCCCACCCCATCAAGCGAACCGTTGCCGTAATCGTCCGGGTTTTTCGAAAAACGCTTCGACGCCGCCACCGAAACCCACGACCCGATGTCAGCCCCCGCCCCCGGAAGCATCCCGACCGAAGACCCGATCGCTCCCGATCGCATCGCATGATACTTTCGCTTCCAAAGGAAGGGAAACGACTCACGGAAAACCGACGCGCCCTTCTCCTCCCCCTCTCCGGGAGTGCCGTTTTTCTCTCCCAGGGTCGGGGCGAACATATTGCGGAGGATTTCCGAAACGCCGAACAATCCGATCATCGCCGGAATGAAGTTAATTCCTTGATACAACTCCGGGCGCCCGAAAGTCAGACGGGCCTCCGCATGGACCGCGCTCAACCCAATCGCTCCCAACAACAATCCGATCGCCAACGCCAACAGGCCCCGCAACAACGATCCGCGGGAGACGATCACCGCACAGGTGAGGCCGAGCAAATACAACCAAAAATACTCCACCACACTGAACGTCTTCGCCGCAAAGGTAGCCAGAAACGGCGCGAACAGCACCAGGATCACCACCCCGAACAATCCTCCCGCCACACTGAAGGCCAGGCAGGTGCCCAGGGCCATCCCGCTTTTCCCGGCGGTCGTCAGCTTATACGCGTCTTCGGTATAGGCGGCGCTGGCCGGAGTGCCCGGAATCCGCAACAACGCGTTCGGAATGTCGCCGGCGAATATGGCGCAAACCGTCAAGGTGACCAACGCGGCCAAAGCGGGCACCGGGTCCATGAAATAAACCACGGGAATCAACAAGGCCACCGCCATCGTCGCGGTCAACCCGGGCACCGCTCCCATGAATACCCCGTAAAAGGCGGCGGCGATCACCACCATCCAGACATAAGGACTCAAGAACACCTGCTGCACTGCCTGTAAAAATGCGTCTTCCATCACGAACTACTTCAATTTTTTCTGCCGCGTTCCGGTCCACATTTTCCGTCGGCCTACCACCCGAAAATTCCCCGCGGTAACGGCACCCGCAGGTAAATCGCAAAAATCTGATACACGACGACGACCAAAACGAATGCGATCGCGATCGCCACCTGCCACCGCACCCCGAGGCGCCACATCAGCGAAGCGACAATGGCAAAGCCGGTGACCACGAACCCGACGATTTCCGCTAGCAACAAATAGGCGAGGATCCCGGCCAGGATTTCCCCCGCCCGCCTGACTCCCCGCCACGAGAAATCATCGGAAGTCTCGGTCCGCAAAAGGCCTTTATTGAGAATCAGTATCAAAAATGTAATGACAGCGATCATCCCGAGTATCGACGGGAAGACCATCGGGCCGACCATGTCCCGGCCCATGTCTTGGAACGCTTCGCTGGTCAGCAATTCCCCAAATGTCGCATCGAGTTGCGCCAGTTGTTCGCCAAACTCTTCCGGGCCCGCGTAGGCCCAGTTGAAGCCGGCCCGCCGCATAAACTCCCGGTATTCGTCGCCGTTGACCACCCGCTCCAACGCTTCGGCCAACGTGACCGCCACATCGTTCGGTGTCCCGGCCGGCATCCCGATACCACGCCAAGTACCGAGCACCGCGTCGACTCCTTGCTCTTTCATCGTCGGGATGTCGGGAAACTGAGCCAACCGTTCCTCCGCCATCACCCCGAGCGAACGAATCTCCCCGGCTTCCAACAGAGATCGGGCTTCCGGCAGACTGCAACTCACGATATCGAGTCCACCGGCCATCAACTCCTGCAACGAGGGCGAGGAGCCTTCGATCGAGATCCAGCGGACCGCGTCGGGCTCCTGACCGATCTCCGTCAACCAACCGGCCATCGCGATATGCCAGATCCCCCCGAGCGCCGTCCCCGACGCCCGCAACGTCCGCGGATGCGCCCGAACATGTTCGTTCAACTCTTCGAGGGTCTGCCAAGGCGCGTCTTTCCGCACGAACAAGGCCGCCGGATCCCGATTGACCAATGCCCCCGGACGATAATCCCGGTAATTAACCGGAGTCAGATCGCGCCAATGAAGCATGTTCAACTCCACCGTCATCAGGGTGATGGTGTATCCATCGGGCCGAGCCAACGCCCCCCGGGTGTGGCCGGTCACCCCGGATGCCCCGGTCGCGTTGACTACGTTCACCGGGACTCCCAGTTCGGTTTCCAATCCGACGGCCAACTGACGCGCCACCCGGTCGGTCCCGCCCCCGGCCGCCCATGGGCAGATCAGAATGATCGGACGATCCGGGAAATCCACCGCCCGCTCCCCGCACCCCGTTACCAGCAGTGCCACGAAAACGAGCGTCACCCACTGAAGCCAGGACCGGGGCCGCAATCGAGTTCCCGCTTTCATGCCGGGCTTCATCTTACTCCTCTCCGGCTTTATTAATAAGAATCTTCAACCGCGAGTCGGGATTCACCAATCTCCCGGCGGCGACGTCTTCTTCCGTGAATACGCTCAGGAGAATCTCCCGGTCACTGTGACGGTTGAAATCGTGGATGATAAAGATCCGCCCATCCTCCGCCTGATCGCCGTCGGGATACGAGGTCACCAGACGTCCGTCCAGCAACAAGCCACCGTACCAGGATTCACCGTCATCGTCCGACAAATACGCGGTAAGATGGGATCGTTCCTCCCAATACGCCGATACCTCGGCGTCGGTGAGCCAAAGCGTATCCATTTGGGGATTATGTTTCACCAATAATAGCCGCCCGGAGTCAAGATGCCGGATGAAGAAGCGAGAACGAATGTGTGGAATTGGAGAGGTCCGGGCCTCCGACCAGGTCCGTCCTCCATCGGTGGAAAAACTTTCGCCGATGCCCCGCCCCTGCCGATCCTGGGTCCGGGCCAACAGCCAAAGCGTTCCATCCTCCCGCTCCACGATCATATGTTCCTCGAACCGAACGTTGGGGATCTTCGCGGTCCCGAGACGCTCCACGGTCTCGCCCCGGTCACGGCTCCGATAGACGTGGGTTCCAACCCGTTCCGGGTCCCAACGCCGCTGTGCGTCCGGAACGAAACGGTGATGGTTCGGATCCGACGCCGGCTCGTGGCTCCAAATTGCGATGGGAAAGAGCCAGTCGCCCTCCCGGGTCACGGTCGGTTTGTTCATCATGATGCCATCCGCCAGACGCCGAGGTTCTGACCATGTCGGTTCCGCCTCGTCCGGCTCGTCGGTCGTCACCGCCCAAACCCCAGCCCGTCCATCCCACCACCGGTAGGATTGCGAATAAAAGACCCAGAGCCTTCCATCAGGATCGACCCATGGAACCGGATCGTAGGCCCGGACATCTCCTTGCGGATCGATGACAAAACTCGGTTCCGACCAGGTCATTCCACCATCCTCACTGGTCGCGCCAATGACGTAGTTCTCCGGCCCCTCGCCTTCGCCTCCCGCATACCAGACCGCCCAAACCCGGCCCTCCGGCGCCACCGCCACGCCGGGAATCCCTTGGAAGGGACGCTGGTCGTCCCCATATTCCGCCCCCGGCGAAGTATTCACCGGAGTCGGTTCCAAAGCGGGATCGGCCGATTGAGCGGAGGCGGCGGACAGCCCCAGAAAAACGGTGACGGTTATCACGGAAGCAAGAGAGCGGAAAGATAACATAACAAGACAATGAATTTGGGTTGGTTTAAAGTCAGCCCGATTAAGCTGATCCCCCTCCTCGCCCGCAAAGACTTTATGATGTTATGATATCACAATGACCGCGCTCCGCCCCAAAACCTACGAGCGCAATCCGGCCAAAAATACGACGCGCCCGCCCAAGAGAAGGAACAACCCCGCGAGCCGCCTCCATCAGACCGAGCTGTTTGAGTAACAAGTAACCCCAAAGGCCCTCCACCCAAACCGGCGGAGGACCTTTCTTCTGCCGCAACCATCCAATCCCCCTCGCGCCAGTATGACCAAAACGGCAACAAATACTTTCAATAAACCGACAATCCCCCGAAAATCCTATGACGCAAATTTGGCAAACATGGTCCGTCTTAATTTGGACCGTAACAGCAAGCCTTCGACGTCATCCTCAGCCATTGCCAGATGCACGGGCTGAGCCTCATCGTCGGCCAGCCCGGCACCGGCAAAACCATCATCAAGGAAGCGCTCAAAAAACACGACCCAGCCTCAACGGCACCCTCCAACTCTCGGTGAACGAGGACATCCTAAGCCGCGTCACCTACTCGGTTGAACTAAAGCGCCTCACCCCCGACCAGATGAACGAGTTCATCCTCGGACAATTGGACCGCGCCGGCCTCGGCCACAACACCTTCACCGGCCAGGCCATGAACCTCATCGTCCAGTCCTCCGACGGCATCCTCCGGCGCGGACGGAACCTCTGCATCGGCTCCCTCATGGAAGCCATCCGCGACCAAAAAAAAGAACCGTCGAACTCGCCCACGTCAACGCCGTCCTCATGCAACCCCACTGGAGAAAGGAATACGATGCGCCCGCGCCATGAAACACCCGATTTGCAACCAATCCTTGAATACATCCGGAAAACCTATTATTAAAACCTTTCGGCGAAACGTTACCATGAAGACCGGGAAATGCTCCTCTACGCGCTCACCTGGCCCGCCCACTGGCTGGCCGGACGTTCCCTGCGCATCCAACCGGCCCACTACCAACGCATCCTCCTGGAACGCCTCGAGCAAATCCGCGCCTACGGCGATCCGCGAACCTACCGGCGATACTTTCCCCGGTACCTCCTCAAGGTGCTCCAGGACTGGTTCCCCATCACGGGGACGAACTCTACGAACAACTCAAACACATCAGCTACACCCTCGAGTGGATTGTGACGGCCATGGAGAACCGGCCGCCACCCGAACCAGGTATCCAACCATCAAATACCGTGGAGATCCTCGCCAAGGCCCACCATCTCCTGCGCCCGCCCAAGAGACAAAACAACCCCGCGAGCCGCCTCCGTCAGACCGAGCTGTTTGAGTAACCCCAAAGGCCCCGACCATCCAATCCTCCTCACGCCAATATGATCAAAACGATAACAAATACTTCCAATAAACCGGCAATCCCCCGAAAATCCTATGACGCCAATTTGGCAAACATGGTCCGTCTTAATTTGGACCGTAACACCTTTCTTTCTAACGTTCATGTTCTGCTCGTATCTGCGGCGCCTTCAAGGGCGCACGACATAAGGTGATATTGTGCGCTGGAGCGGCTTTCGACAACACCAGGGCGTGCCAGCCGCGGGCGGGAGGGGCGGCCGATTACACCCTTAAGGACCAATTCGACCGTATTGGGTGTATTCGCTCACTCGAGTCATACGGCATTGTACTAGATCAAGGGCTGCTTCCGAGATCGGGTGCCCCTTTTGCCATTCCCTAAATCAAATGGCCCTTATTCCCATAGAAAATGACAGCAATAATATCCATAAGAATAGAATACTATCTATAATTAGAAGGACCGACAACGCCCACGGGAAACGCTTTGCTAGACTGATACCGGCTAAGACTAAATTCGCTATTCCCGCTGGGAATACTATAAAAATACTATAGTCCTCGAACAAGATGTTCCTATTGCTCAAAATCGAAATCCAAATAGCGAGCAATAGAAGACCCGCTATGCATATGTATATGTTTTTTACCTTATTCACCTAGTCTATTATAGATTCCGTTATGGTAATTGGCGAAACGACAGCGCCTTCACGCTCACGCCAATAATTCCCGATATTCGTAAAATAGTTTGTCCAGGTTTGCTCCTGGGCATGTCCGCCCCCCAAAGGGCGTCCTACAAGTTCATTGCCCAAATTCCTGCTACGTTCTTCCGCAATAGTGCGAATCCATAGAGCACATGGGTTTTGAACGCTATCGGAAACCTCCCAGGTTCTCCATCCAATCAATGGATGCCCATTGAAGCGCCCCGTCACTTGGCTAACATTGGAATCCAGTGTGACCGCCCTAACAAGGAATGGCTGTGGATATGAAACACGTACCCTGAAACGGTAGTCGTTTATTATCCCCGACATTACCCCAGGAACACCTCGTATTCTAAACGTAGCAATCAGAGAGCTTTGATTGAATGACACTGTCGCTACATTTGGTTCAAAATGTCGAAATACTTTTAAACCGTCGTATATTTCCTGTTTGAATCCATCTGTGTTCGGAGTCTTAAAAACTATAAGCATTGAATGACTATTCCTCCTGAGCGGACCAAATCCACCATCCAAAACCTCATCTGGCAAGGGATCGTTGTTTGGGCGGAATTCAGGATGCCGAGGATCAGGGTGGTAAGGCCAGGGCAAATCCAGTGGCGGAATAATTGAGGCAGGACTACCCGGTGGAACACCAATAAAATTCAGCCCCAAATAATCCCACCGATTCACCGGGTCGTTTCCGACCATACCGTAAAGGTTCGGGCCGCCTTCTTCCTCAATCGGGTCACGGTTGATCCATCGACCGGTGCTTGGATCTAGGTATCGAAAACCATAATACAGCAGCCCGGTTTCCGTGTCCTCGTATTTCGTGCTGAAACCAAACGGCAACTCCTTCGCCAGGCCGGTTTGAACGACGGATTCGCCAAACGGGCTGTAGTCCGCTCTACCAGCCACAGCGAGCGTCGCAGTATTCACCCACGCGACGATGTTCCCGTTGGCGTCACTGCTTGCGGCGAAGATCTGGGTTGGGGTTTGCGTCCAGAGCAGGCCGCCGACGCCTCCGGCGCCTTGCATTGTGCCGCTCAGATCGAGGCCCCAGATGTGGGCACGAATGATCTTGCCGTTGTTCAAGGCGTTGCGCTCCTCAATCAAATTCCAACCGTCGTAGAGGAAGCGAAGGTCTTTCGTGGTTTGCCAAGTAGACGATCCGGTGTCCCAAGATTTGACCACCTTTTGAATGCGGCGTCCCTGGAAGTCATACGCGAATTCGAACCGTTGCTTGAGGCCGGGGAATGTGGCGGCGATGCCCGGGAGAGTCTCCATGGCGATCAAGCGGTTTTCTCCGTCCCAAGTGTAAGTCCAGCGGCCGTCGAACTTAAGGTTGCCGTCGGCGTCGTGGTCGAAGGACTCCGGAGTTTCCGGGAGGAAGGCCCAGCGGGTTTCGTCGATCAGGTCGTTATCGATTTCGGCTTCCACGATGATGGAAGTATGCGTCGGGGAGGCGGTGTTGTCCACCGGGATTTGACGATAAAAATCGCGGCCGGTGCGCTGGGTGGATTGTCCGTCCACCGTGACGGTCGCGGCTTCGAGCGCCTCACCCAAAACGTCGACCGCCCCGGGAACGGTCCGAGTGAGATATTGGTTGAGGAGGTTGGGCGTGTAACCGGCGTTTTGTCCGTTGGCGGTGGTTCCGGTTCGGTTGCCGATGTCGTCGAAGGTGTAGCCGAACGTGTAGCCCGGGAGGGCGGCCGATTGCGGATCGTCCGAGAGGCGTTTGACCGCGGAGGTCACCTGTCCGAGGACGTCATAGCCGTAATGCCAGGCGCGGCCGTCTTCGTGTTCGACGATGGCCCGCTGGTTGGCGCTGTTGTGGGTGTAGTTGCGCAAAACGGCGGCGGATCCGGCCACGGTGGTTTTCACCTGCTCGATCCGGCCGAGGGCGTCGAGGGTCCGTTCGTGGGGGGCTCGCTCCACCCCGACCCGGCGGATGGTGGTCGATTGATACATCCCGGTGCCGGGTTCGTAGCCGAGGTCGGCCCGGTGGTGCCCTTCGTTGATTTGCCCGAGCCTTCCGGCTTGGTCATAGAGGTAATGGAGTTGGTAGCCGCCGTCGGTTTCGAGGCTACGGGGCCGGTGGATTGTGTCGTGGCCGCGGTCGATTCGCCGGCCGGAGAGGAGGCCAGCGCCGGTGTAGACTTCTTCTTTCAGGAAACCGGCGGAGGTGTGGTCGCGGGTGAGCAGTCCGGCGGCATCGGTCGTGGTTTTCAACCGTCCCATCCGATCATAGGTGTGGGTGATCCCAGGGGTGGAATCGCTGTAGGTCACGGTCCAGAGATCACCCGCGTTGTTGTAGGCATAGTCGGTGGTGACGCCCCGGGCCCAGGTCCGTTGTTTGAGGCGGCCGGACGGCCAGTATTGGTAGGTCGGTCCGGCGGTCGGTCCCTGGTAGATCTTCCCGGTCAGCCAACCTCGCTCAGGATGGTAGGTCCAGGTGGTTTCGGCCGTTGTGCCGGAGTCCTGCCAGGTAGTCATTTTAGTGCGGCGTCCCTGCCGATCGTATTCGTACTCGACCGGATAGGTCCGGGAGCCAGAGACTTTGCGGACTTCGCCGGTGGGCCAGTAGGTCGTGTCGGTCTCGGTGAGATCCGGGTGGATGACTTTGGTGGTCCAACCGCGGGCGTTGTATTCGTAGGCGGTGGTCTGGGCGCCGTCGCCCGGATCGGGGGTGGTGACGGTTTCGAGCCGGTCGTCCAGATGATAGGTGAAAACGGTGGTGCCGCGGGCAGTGGTCGACGTCTGGAGGCGGCCGTAAAGGTCATAGACGAAGGTTTCATTCGACACGGTTTCGCCGTCCGAGGCTTTCCGGGTTTCACTCATCAGGCGGGTTCCCAGGTAGGTCTGGACAAGTTTCGTCCGGTCAGGGAAGGTGGTGGTTTCGGTCCGCTCACCCGACGGATCGATGGAGGTCGCGGTATGGGTTCGGGTGCTGTGGCGGATTTCCCAGGTTTGGGTTCCGTCGATCGAGACGTCGACCAGGGAGACCGTTTCGGGATCGGCGCTGGGGCCGGTCAAGGCTTGGGTGATGGTCCGCCGGACCACCTGTCCGCCCCGCGTCGCGGCGGTGGTCGTCGAACGGGTGATCCGGTCGTCGCCGCCGTAATCGATGACGCCGTCGCGGTCGAGGTCGACGGCGGTCACCCGCCATTCCCGCCAAATACTACCAATTTGTTCCCAAGTGATTTCCGGGAAAGCGAGCGGGTTGTTCGGATCGGCTTCGTCTTCGACAGGGATCAGGACCGGTTCTTCGTTCCAGACGGAATCGAAGAGGTGCTGGACGCCGTCGGGATCGGTCTGGCGGATCAGGCGGCCCGCTGAATCGTATTCCCATTCGGACCGCGCCGCATCCGGGTGTGTGACGCCCAGACGCTGTCCCCGCAGGTTCGTGACCGTGTCGGTCCATTCAGTTTCGGCGCCGTTGTTTCCGACGCGGATCTCGCGGAGTTCGCGTCCGTCGTCGTGCGATTCGTAAGACCACTTCGTGACGAGGAGGCCGTTTCGGTGGAACTCCAATGGCGTGCCGTCCCCGGCGGTGACCGTCAGTTCTTCCAATGCGTAGGAAGCACCGGTGGCCGGATGCGTGACCGTGCGATGCCATTTGCCGGAAACGACCTTGTCTTCGAATTCGGTTTTGAAACCCCGGGCGTCGATACGGGAGACGAGTCGTCCGGCCAAGTCATATTCGAGGCTCTCGACGAGTCGTTCCGAGCCGTCGGAAGCGCGAATCCAGGTTTTTCGGATTCGGTTCAGGCCGTCCAATTCGCTGCGGCGGCCGGAAATGAAACCGCCGGTCGCTGTCCGGATTTCTTCGCCGACCTCGCGGTTCAAGTCGTCATAGAGGATGGTCCGGGTGAGTCCTTCCACGGTGACGGATTCCAACGTTCCGCAGCACTCCGAGTAGACCCGGGTTTCGACGCTCCCGTTGCGATCGATTTCCGTCGGGCTCCCAAGGAGCGGATGCCGGAGTATTACCGCTTCCTCCGAGGTATCCAATTCGGTCGCGATGTCGGTTTCCGTTCGGGAAACCCATCGGCCGTTGGCGTCCGTCACGTTGGTGGTACGGGTGCCGGCCACGAACACGCCTTCGATTTCGTCGAAGCGGCCGCGTTGATGGATCGTGGTCCGCCCGCCTTCTCCGGTTTCGCTGTAAATCCAGGAAACGGTCGTTCCGTCGGGATGGAATTCCCAAGCCGTGCGGCCCGCCCATTGGCCCGCCCGATGAACGTAGCGGACGGTCACCCGCTGGTTCGGCGAGTTCCAAGCGGTCGCGATGGCGGCCGTGGGCTCGCGGGTCTCTTCCTTCTTGAAGGTTTCTCCTCCGAAAGTGACCGGCTTGCTGTAGGTGATGGTATGGGAAACCCGGTTGGTCGCGAAAGGATCGACGAGGGTCCGGCTGGTCCGCAGTCGCTCGTCTTTTCCATCGCCATCCAGATCCGAAAGGATGGAGTTCGTCCGACTCGTGTCGACCCAAGTCCCATCGACGTATTCCCGGCTCGTATAAGTGTTGCCTGTCCCGGAGGCGACCCAATCGATCGCCCAGTAAAGAACGCTTGTCCCGACCCGATATTCCTGATCATATTCGTAGGAGGCGCTGGTCACGAGGCCTTCCACAATATTTCCGGATGTGTCGAGCCTCACGTCTTCCTCCAATTTCAAGCGATCGTTGGTCCACCGCCAAATCTGTCGCGTCGAAGAAAGCAGGCCGTAGGTCGTGTCCGAGACCGTACGCAGTTCGACCACGGCGCCGTTGGCCGCGAAGGTATGGTAGGTTTCAATCACTCCCTCACGGATCATCGCGATCCCCCCTCCGGCATTGGGGACGAAATCCCAAGTGCTGTCCGCCCCGCGTCCCGTGCGTTCGATCCGGATCGCCGGGGCGATCGCGCCGGGGGCCACTTCCCATTCGGTATGGGCGGTTCCGGACGGAGCGACGATTGGGTTTTCCGGATCGTAATTGCCACCGGCCGAGGCCTCGTAGAAGCGGATCCGCATTCCCGGCGACAGCGCGGTCACGTCCACAAAGGCGCCGGGCGCGCGGATTTGACGAACGACGCCGTTTTGACGGATCACCCTCACTTCATTTTCCCAAGCGGTCGAAGCGCCGGAGAAAATCACCAGTTTCGCCGGGTCCAGGAGGTCGCCGCTGAGATCCGGCGAACTCAAACCGATCACCCCGGCCGATTTGCCGTCGGAGAGCTGGCCCAAGCTGACGTTTAAAGACACCGACCCTAAAGCCGCGGTGCCCGAACCTGGCAGACCGCCCCCATGGCCATCTCCGCCGCAGGCGGTTTCGCAACCGCTGGCGAAAGGGATCAGTCGCGGAGCGATGGCCAGCCATCCTTCAGTATCGAGATTCGTCGCACCATATTTCGCAGCCTGGGATACATCGGTGATCAATTCAAATCCTTCGCCGGTCGGGTAAATTTCGGAGGTCGGTTCATTCGGTAACGGCAGATCGACAAAGTCGGACCATCCGCTCTCGTCGATAGTCACCATCACGGGCTCTTGGGGAAGGAGTTCGTTGTGAGTCACCGAGATGGAACCGCCCCAATCAGAAGGGAGGTTGTCCCCCTGTTCCCCGCTCGAGCTACTGCGGGTCAGTGTCGGCGTGAACTTCCCGATCGTGTAATGAAGCATATAAACCCCGGGGCATCCTTTGACTCGAAACCGTCCGGTTTGCTCCGCCCACGCGTAATCGGCGAAAGTGAATGGATAAACATTTGACGCCGTGACGTCTTCGCAGGAAGTCGCCACCCGGCTCGAAGTCCATGCGACACGGTGGATGTTCGTATGAAAGGAAGTCCTGTCCAACCCGGACAAAAAACTCCAACCCGTGGATGGTTCGAACGGAACCGGAAAGGCCCGGCGGTTGCGAGCGGTGAACGGATACTCGTTTTCCAGTTCCGCCCGCGCCCAGTTTCTTGATCGGGTCGAGGCCCCTACGCAATCGCCGCAATCCTGCTCTCCGGAGATAGCGGTGACGTCGATTTCCGTCGGTGCGGGAATATAACTGAAAATTTCTCCCGTCTCGAACGACTCGACGAACGATACGGTGGGATTCGATACCACCCAATAAGTGACTCCATAAGCGCTTGTGTGCAAGACTAACTCCGGTTCGGAACAATCGAAAATCGTCGTGCTATGGCCGAACAATCCGGACAGATAAAGAATTCCTTCGGTATGTCCGGTGAACGCTTCAAAGCCCGCCCACTCTCCCCGGAATCCGCTCGCTTCAAATTGAATCGAATTCTCCGGATCGTCTTCGGCAAGCGCGCGCAGGACGACGGAATGTTTTAAACCGGCCGGAAAAACGGTCGCCAGAGGAAGGAAGACCGCCAACGATCCGATGAAGAGCCTACGACAAAGTCGTCATGATAGATCGGCTGTTTTGAAATACGCAAGGGATACGGGGAAACTTTATGGTGAATAAACGATCAACCCGGCGGCGTTCGCCGTCGCCGGGTCTTCGCCGCCTTTGAGGGACAGTTGCCACAGCTCCCAGTAGGTGAGCGCGCTGCCGTCGGGGGAAAGACCGGTGTAATCGGCGAAAGGGTCGAGCCCGTTCTCCAGTTTCCAACCGCTGGGGATGCCGTCGCCGCCGAAAACCGAGAGATAGGGATCCGGGGCGAACATGTCGGTGAAACGGAGACGGAAAAATCCCCGGCCGGGATCTCCGGCGAGGTGGAAGCCCCAGATGATCTCGTCGTCGAAACCCTGCTCGATCAGCGGCACGTAAATCCAGCCGGTGATCAGGTCGGGGCTGAACTGGACGAAGTAGGTGTGATCGAGTGCACCCTGCCAGGAGAGGTGGAACGCGTCGGTGCCGGGATCATGGAACATCGTCAGCTTTTCGTTGGGCGGAGGGGATGCGAGCGCGAGAGTGGAAGCGGTCCAGAGGAAGGCGGCGCTTGCCGTCGGCCGGACGAAGAGGAGGACCCGAATCGAAAAGGGGATTTGATTCATTGGATGCCGGAAGTTCAGTGTTGTCAGCGTGAGGATGCGGTGCCGCTGCGGACCGGGAAAAAATTGATGACGGTCTCTTGCGGGGGAGCCGGGTTCTCCAGACGATACCGTTCCTCCGCGGCGCGTAAAGCGGCCGCCCGTTGGGCTTGGAGAGCGTATTCGGTTTCGTGTTCCAAATAATGCCGGTGAAGTTCGTCGAGCCCTTCCAACAATCCGGGAGGGAGAGCGGTTTCCGAATCGGCGTAGACGACGTATTCGGGAGCGCCCGACGAAAAAAGCGAAGCGGGTTCGAAAGAGCTGTTTGACTCGGTCCGGGTGACGAGACTCAAAAAGTTGAAAATCGCTTCTTTCGTGGACAAGGTCTTTATCGCCGGAACATGGCCGAACGCCACATTGCTCAGAACGGTGATACCTTCGGATTGCGGCGCAACCTCGATTTCCGTGATCCCGTCACTGAAGACGGTGATGAACAAGGTGAAATTGTAATGAGGAAGGATTGGCCCCGAATAGACCAGCGGTTCTTCTTGTAGCTCCGCCGTTTCGATCGTCGCCCCACTTACCGTGCCTTTCGCCTCCGGCGGCGCGATCCGCCGGAAAATCGTTCGCCGTCCTTCACGTTCTACCACTTGGGTTTGCAGGGGCGGCACCGCCAACAGATCTGCCCGCCTCTCCGCCACAAGCTCCGCTTGGGCGGCGATCTCGGCCGCGACAATGGCGTCGGCTTGTTCGTCGGATAATTCAACCGTCGCCTGGATCGAACTTGAAAGGGCCACGGTAGACGCGAGACAGAAACTATAGAGGAAAGCAGCGGAATTATTGGGTCTCATTTTTGGGACGAGAGGGTCAAGGACAGATCAAGTTGTCAAGGTCGAAACTGGGATGTTTCTATCGAAAATTGCCGGAAGCGGAAAACCGCCCCCGCGAACAAACCGGAGGAAAACAGCAGGATTGGCTTGAGTTTCCAGAATCGAAGTCGTCCGCATCGGGTTGCCATCCCGGAACGGCAAAGCCACCATCCGAAACCCGGGATGCCAAAATCATATACTTCAGCCGAAACGAGTCGGTTTCATCTTGTCCGAAAGCCGGAAGAACAAAAAAGTCGCAGTTGCTCTAAGCGGTCACCCGATTCCCGCTCTGCCCCCAAGCGATCTTTGTGACGCCCGGTTCGTATTCGACCGCCTCGATCAACAAACTGACGGATTCCTTCGCGGTCCATTCCTCCATCGCGGTTGTTTCCTGCTCCGTCCATTCCCGCGCCTCCGCCGGTTCGGATTCGAGCTGAGGCTCCGGCAATTCCGGCGGCGACACCCGTTTGAAAACGATTTTCCGCGCGCCTCCATCCACTTCGACCTCCCGGGTCTCCAGGACCTCAAACGCGAGCTCTGTCGTTTGGGAACCGGGTTCCTCGCCGAGCAGGTCGTTGAACAGCGAAAAGGTTAACAGGAGGGCAAAACCAGGGGCGAGGAACGAGGCGAATGATTTCATATTGGGTCGGTTTTGGACGAGTAGGACGGAACTTTCCGGAAGCACAATCTTAAAACGTGAAGAAAGGAGCAATCATGATGCCTAGCGAGAGATAAATGGCGTCGGAGAGAATAAATCCGGGCACCTTTATGCTGATCAAGCATAATTAAGGTAAATAATTCTGGCACTGTCAAGCATGTGAATTTCACATGCTCATGAAGAAGACCTCAACGAACCTGGGTAAGAATGTGCTGGGGCCGAAGATTCGCGAGATCCGCCTGCGAATGAAACCATCCGTTTCGCAAGGGGATTTATCGGCCCGATTAATGATTCGGGGAATCAACCTCAACCAAAGTGCGATTTCCCGTATTGAGAATCAGGATCGTTACCTGATGGACTATGAACTCATCGAAATCGCCAAAGCTCTGAAAGTGCCGATTCAGCGCTTGCTCGCTCCGTAAGGGGTCGCGGGCGAGAGAGCAGTGCCGATTTGCGAGCAGGGCTTGGGTTTCTCGGCCCGGGGATGCCGAAACAGGCTGGCAGATCGTGCGAGGGCCGGAACTGGCACCGCCGGGTCCACTCATGTTTCGCCCCCTTCGGAGATTCGTCCTTCAGCCGAAGACCGTCGGCCACGGCCAACGTCCCAAACCGCAGAACGTCCAACTTCGGCGGCTAAAGAGCACCCCTCCCCTTAACGAGCAATGCGAACACAGATCCAGCCCCTCGCGATATGGCCAATCACTCCCCGGTCGAACGGCTCAGGCTCGACCCCGGATCGACGGGCCCTCGATGAATGCAGGGGGAATGAGAATCTGGCGGGGGACGGAGGGGACGCCGATTTCATTGTGCATCAACTGGGTCGCCACCAGGTCGACGGCCGCCGAGGCAACGTGGCTCCGGCGGTGATCGATTCCAGCCAGACCGGTCATCTCCTTCGTCCAATCGTGCACCACCAAACCCAGATCGTCCGGAATCCGCATTCCCAGACGGCGCTCCACCCATTCCGGAATATAGGTGTCGAACGAAATAATCGCGTCGGGACGGTGCTCCTTCATCCAGGCGGAAAACTTGTTGACCCCGCGCCCGACCCCGATGTTGGGCAGGAGAAGCAAGGGCACATGATAATGCCGGGGCGTCCGCATCTGATGGTATAACAACGCGCCGGAATAGGTATGGTCCGCCCGGTGATCGATCCATTCCGTAACGACCAAACCAATACGTTTGTAACCCCTCGCGGCAAGTTCGTCGATCGCCGTGAGAATTCCCTGGGTCATGTTGGTGCTCGCACGGTGCAGGTTCGGACGGGTCAAGCCGTAACCGAAGGTCGCCGAACAGAAGCGGGAAAAATCGAACCGGTTCAGTTCCTTCGGCTCCGATTGCGGCGAAGCGATCACCCCTTCCACCCCCCGCGCTCCCAACACTTTCGCCAATCGCTCGGCGGTCATGTTGTCCCGTCCCAACCAGAATTCTTCGGCGCGGTAACCGTGCTGAATCGCCCGGGCCTGGATGTCCGCCAGCGCGACATACCGATAGGGAAGATCGTGAACTTCGTCGCGGACCACCGCCAGGACCGATTGAATCTCCCGCCGTTTCCGCCCCCGCACCCGGGCCATCAACCGGGCCATCTCCGGATCGGGTTGATACCCAACGGCTACAATGGCTTCGTTGACCTTGCGCCGGGTCTCCTCGGATACCCGCGGCGAGTTCCGCAATACCCGGGAAACCGTCATCGCCGAAACTCCGGCGTGTTCCGCCACCGTCGCCAAACTCGCTTCCTTTGATTTTCGTGCCACCTGATGTTTGAATAACATGACATTCGTTTTGGCAAGCGAAACAGAATGGGGCACCCTGATAGTATTCCAGACCGATCTTCGGCTCCGAATCAGGGAGAAAGGCGGTCGCCGATTCCTTGAACCATTGACGCAATGCAAGATCTAGTAGCCAAAGCACCTCCCGCTCCAAGTTTGTTCGGAGCGGAATTGGAGGATATCCTCAACGAAGCCGCCGTGTTGGCGGTGTTGACCATCCAGGACGCCAACGACGCCGTGCCGGTCGCCCGGGCCTTGGTGGACGGCGGGGTGACCGCAATGGAGCTCGCTTGGCGAACCCCCGCGACGCTCGACGCACTCGCCGCCATCCGGCGGGAGGTTCCCGAAATGCTGGCCGGCATCGGAACCTTGTTGACCATTGACCAGATGCAGACCGTCCGGGAAGCCGGGGCCGCGTTCGGCGTTTCCCCAGGACTCTCCATCCGCCTGCTCGAGGCGGCGGCCGAGCTCCGGTTTCCTTATGCGCCGGGAATCATGACGCCCAGTGACATTCAAGTCGCGGTGGAACACAACTGCCGTCTCTTAAAATTCTTCCCGGCCGAGTCATCCGGGGGGATCACCCACTTGAAAAATATGAATGCTCCGTTTGCCCATCTCGGTCTGCGATACATCGTACTGGGGGGACTGAACGAAGATAACGCGGGGGAATATCTGAAGGTGCCATCGGTCTCGGTCCTCGGAGGGTCCTGGATCGCCTCGCCCGAATTGATCGCGCGCAAAGACTGGACAACTATCACCCAACGGGCTCGACGCGCGCGGACTTTGGTGGAAAACCGTTAATCACTTTTTATTATGACGAAAACAATCACTTTTGGGGAGGTCATGCTGCGGGTTTGCCCGCCCGGCTTCGAACGATTCCGTCAAGCAATGCCGGGAAAAGTCGA
The DNA here is from genome assembly GCF_056590205.1 of Verruconatronum alginivorum. NCBI lineage: Bacteria > Pseudomonadati > Verrucomicrobiota > Opitutia > Opitutales > Verruconatronaceae > Verruconatronum > Verruconatronum alginivorum. The sequence continues at coordinate 73,908 of NZ_JBWPVQ010000001.1, forward strand.
CGTCACGTTCGCCGGCGCCGAAGCCAACGTGGCGGTGTCGCTGGCCCATTTGGGCACCCAAACCCGTTTTATCACCGCCCTCCCCGACCACGCGGTCGCTGACGCCTGCCTGGCCGACTTGCGATCCTACGGCGTCGATGTTTCCGGCGTGCAACGGGTCAAGGAAGGTCGCCTGGGGGTCTACTACGTGGAGCGAGGGGCCAACCAACGTCCGGGCCGCGTGATTTACGACCGCGATTACTCCAGCGTCGCTCTCACGCCGCCGGGCGCTTATCCATGGGACGAAATTTTCGATGACGTCGGCTGGTTTCACTTTACCGGAATCACTCCCGCGCTCTCGGAAAACGCCGCGGCCTGCTGCCTCGCCGCCCTGCGCAAAGCCAAGAAATACGGCCTGACCGTCTCCTGCGACCTGAATTTCCGCACCAAATTGTGGCGCTGGAAACCGGGGAAATCCGCTTCCGAACTGGCCGGCGAGGTCATGCGGGAATTGCTCCCCTACGTCGACGTGCTGATCGCCAACGAAGCCGACGCGGCCGACGTGCTCGGAATCCACGCCGGCGCGAGCGATGTCCACCACGGCAAGCTCGACATCGCCCATTATCCCGAAGTCGCCGAAAAGATCATCGAAGCTTTTCCGAATATCGGTTACGTCGCGGTGACCTTGCGCGAAAGCATCTCGGCCACCCACAACAACTGGGGGGCCATGTTGTATGACGGAAAGCTTCATCGTCCGGTTTTCGCCCCGTTGAATGAAGAAGGTGAATACAAACCGTACGAGATCCGCAATATTGTCGACCGGGTCGGTGGCGGAGATTCATTCGGCGCCGCATTGATCTACGCCATGCAGTCGGAGCAATACACCAACGGCACCAGTCCGGTCGCCTTCGCGGCCGCCGCCTCCTGTCTCGCCCACTCGATCGAAGGCGATTTCAACCTCAACCAACGCTCCGAGGTCGAAGCCTTGCTCCAAGGCTCGGCATCCGGACGAGTGGTCCGGTAGAAGCGCTCAAGTCCGAAGCCTTTCATCTGGCCGATTCGTTGGGAGCAAGTCGACGCGCCAACCTCGAGACACACCTCACGGCTCAACCGCCAAATCGGAGGGTTGGCTTCCAGCCGACCAAAACACGGCGGGCACGCCGCTACTGACGCTGACGGCGGGCGGCAGGATGCCACCCCTCCCAATGACCTCCCGACATCACCGACCAAATCGGAGGGTTGGCTTCCAGCCGACCAAAACACGGCGGTCACGACGCCACTGACGCCGACGGCGGGCGGCAGGATGCCACCCCTCCCAGTAACCTCCCGGCTCCACCGCCAAATCGGAGGGTTGGCTTCCAGCCGACCAAAACACGGCGGTCACGCCGCAACTGACGTTGACGCCGGGCGGCAGGATGCCACCCCTCCCAGTGACCTCACGGTTCAACCGACCAAATCGGAGGGTTGGCTTCCAGCCGACCGCATACGGCGCTCACGACCAATGTTTGATTGCCAGCAAAACCCGACAGAGTATTTTCCCACGTTTATGCCTACCTCCGATACCCCCTCTTACCTCGACCCGCGAAGGGAAATCCGACAGAGCCTTCACCGCCTCCCCCATTGGCAGCAGGATGATTGCACCTACTTCCTCACCTTTCACTTGGCGGACTCCATCCCGATCGAATTATTTGCCCAATGGAAAACGGAAAAGGATCAATGGCTCAAACATCACCCACCGCCCCTGACGCCCACTCAGGAACTTGAATACAAGCGACTATTCTCGGCAAGACTGGAGCAATGGCTGGACGCGGGGCATGGCGCATGTCCACTCCGTCGCAAGGAATGCGCGGAAATAGTATCCTGTGCCCTCCACCATTTCGAAGGGGATCGCTACGAGCAACATTCGTTCGTGATCATGCCCAATCACGTCCACACGCTCTTCCGCCTCATCCCTCCCTGGCAATTGGACCAGGTGCTCCATAGCTGGAAGAGCTATACCTCCGGCAGGATAAACAGGATACTCGGCGATCGAGGAGCATTATGGCAACGCGATTATCACGATCGCCTCGTTCGCAATAAGGATCATTGGAGGAACTGCGTCCGGTATATCCGCAACAACCCAAGGAAGGCACGATTACGCGCGGGCGAGTTCATTCTATTCGAAAGCGACCTCGCGAGTCAGGTCGTTTGACCAACAGCAATTGGAGCCGCAACTGACGCCGACGGCGGGCGGCAGGATGCCACCCTCCCAGTTACCTCCCGACGTCACCGGCCAAATCGGAGGGTTGGCTTCCAGCCGACCAAAACACGGCGGGCACGCCGCTACTGACGTCGACGCCGGGCGGCAGGATGCCACCCCTCCCAGTGACCTCCCGACATCACCGACCAAATCGGAGGGTTGGCTTCCAGCCGACCGCACGGCGGGCACGCCGCTACTGACGTCGACGCCGGGCGGCAGGATGCCACCCCTCCCAGTGACCTCCCGGCTCCACCGACCAAATCGGAGGGTTGGCTTCCAGCCGACCGCATACGGCGCTCACGCCGCAACTGACGCTGACGCGGGCGGCAGGATGCCACCCCTCCCAGTGACCTCCCGACATCACCGACCAAATCGGAGGGTTGGCTTCCAGCCGACCAAAATACAGCGGTCACGACGCTACTGACGCCGGGCGGCGGGCGGCAGGATGCCCCCCCTCCCAGTGACCTCCCGGCGCCACCGCCAAATCGGAGGGTTGGCTTCCAGCCGACCAAAACACGGCGGGCCGCTACTGACGCTGACGGCGGGCGGCAGGATGCCAGCCCTCCCAGTGACCTCCCAGCTCCACCGGCCAAATCGCAATTCCCTCACCGAGCGTCGGCCGGGCGCCAGAGGCGTTTCGTCTCGCCGTCGGTGAATTCCACTTCCAATTGAACCGTCTCTCCGGCCGCCGGTTCGTGTTCGATCCGGAAGGCTCCGGCGGAGCGACCGTCTTCGGGATGACGCAAGAGACCGAAGAAATCGTGCGTCACCAGACCGACCAGTTCCACTTCCTCCCCGAGGGTCGGGAACATCAATCGCTCCACCCCGGCGCGGTCCGGCTTGGAGCCGGGAGGGGTCCGGTAGTCGCCGATCGATGGGTTATGGAACCGAGGAGGCTCCTCGCCGCGGACGAACTGTCCACTGCGCTCCACCCGGGTTCCGTAATCGGCGTCGGGCCAACGGCCGGTCATTCCGACACCGTTCGATCCGAAAAACAGGTTCCCCTCAACCGGTCGCAACCTCGCCCGGTGTAAAGCTGTCTCCGTATTCAAAATCATCGTATTGACCACCGCGGCCTGCCGCTCCGGCATCGCTCCCCAGGCGGTTCCCCGGCTGTCGCCGCCTTCGCCGAGGAAAATCCCCCACCCCTGGGCGGGATCCTCCCGGGCGTTGTCGATGGTGTTGTGAAGGGTCCAGACCCGCGAACTGTTCCAGGCGAGCAGCGCGTAACGGAACCAGACGCCGCCAGGACGCAGGTCGATGCTGACGTTGTTGGCGATCAGGTTCGGTCCCGGGGATGCTTCCATTCCGACTCCGAAGGCCATCGGACGGATAAAGCGATTGGCCTCGATCCGGTTGTTGTAGTGCTCCCAGTCATACCAGATGCCCGGACCGTCGCCTTCGATGATCGTGTTGTGCCGAACCACCGATCCGGTCAGGCGGAAAAACTTCATCGCTCCCGACTCATGAAAACGCGGATAACCGGCCCGGCTGTTGTCGGTGATTGTGTTGTGCTCCACCAGCAGCGGCCCGCGTCCGGGCGGGGTCAACAGATTGTCCGGGGTCAATTGGCCGGTGTTGGCGTTGGCCCCCATCCCGAGATGTCCGGGCGACTCGATCCAGTTTCCCCTGATCACCATCGGCGGAGCATCGTAAGGGATTTGTGTGAGCACGAACGACATGCCGCGAACCTCCGGCTGGAAGAAACGGCAATGCTCCACCACCACCCCGGGAGCCGAAATCAACGCGTGCCCGGTTTGCTGATACTGGGAGCCGTGCCGGAACTCGAGCCCTCGAATCCTCCAATGCGGTTGGTCGACCACCAGCAGTTCCTGCCGCGCCCCCAGATCGATCGCCGCTTCGTTGGCGTCGACCCCGGGCGGCAATTGCACGTAGACCGCCCGTTCCGCGTCCTCCACCGGCAACGGTCCGAGGATCAACCAATCGCGCAAATGGTCGTGCTTCGGTCCGTCCGACGGCCGCCGCGGATCCGCCGGGGGCAACGCGGTCGATACGGTCGCCTCCCGTCCCCGGGGCAACCGGAAACGGTAACGGTTCGGCAGGTTATCCCGGTAACTGGAATCGAGCAACATCACCACCTGGTTCCACCCTTCCCGGAACGGCAGACGTTCCCACTGGTCGCCGTTCAAACTGTAATCGGTCGTCGCCTTCGGCTCTCCGGCCATCCCGGCCGCCGGCATCAATTCGCCGTTGAGCCACAGCCGGTATGGATTCAACTGCTGGTGCCACGGGCTCCCGCTCTGGCGTCCGGCCCGGAACCCGCCCGGCACCCAGACCCGGCCGGTGATCGGCTCCGGAAAACGGGGATCCCAGACTTCCCCGGCTTCCCGGGGCTCCAGCCAAACCCAGGAGGTGGCGTAAAACAATCCGCGTTCCTCTCCCAGTTGCACAAACCCATCTCCGTCGGCGGTCGTTCTCCGCCAGGTGGAACCGAGCGCCCGCTCCCCCGGGCGCGGCGTGATGCCGCCGTCGAGTCGCGGCAACACCAATTCGCGGGAACCGCGCACCTGCACGAACTCGCCCGGTTCAAGATCCCGGATAATGGTCCGCTCCCGCATGCTTTTTCCGTTCCACGCTAGCGGCGCCGGACCGCGGCCCCAATGGTCGGCACGCCAGAGGCCCGGACGACGGGGTGCTTCTTTCCAGGCGTCCGCCGGAGCGGGATCGTTGCCCGAGACCACCGGCATCCGGCCCTGTTCATCGCGGACCCCTTCGAGGAGGATCGGACGCTCGGCGGTTCCGGCGGTCCGGGGCCGGATCGCCTCCCGGTAGATCCCGGGGCGGACCTGGATCACATCACCCGGTTGCGCCTTCCGAACCGCCGCGCCGATGCTGGAGAACGGCGCCTCGGGAGTGCCATCGTTTTCGTCGCTGGCATCGGGGTGACCGATGTCCACCACGAGAGTCGGTTCCGGATGCGGACGGAAGGGCACCGGACCGTCGGGCTCCGGCGGTTCCTCCACGTTCGCGCCGTTTGCCGGTGTCCTTAAATACCAATTACGCACTTGGTCCGCTGGACGTTGAAACAGCGCCCTGCTGATCTCGTCGGCGCTCCGGTCCTCCAACCCTTCGATCCGTTCGAAGGGGAAATTGATCACCCACCATCCCGGATGGCTGCTGACCAACCGACGGTTCTCGGCATCCCACCGGACCCGCAGCCCGGTGTGGTCCAGCAACAGTTTTTGCCCGCCCGAGGTGACAACCGTCGGAGGCAGCGGAGGATTCTCCGGCAAATCGGGCTTCGGCAACGGAAGCGCTGCCGCCAGCGGATGGGCGACGGTTAAAAACAGGATTCCTAACGCCGTGGATATTTTTCGCATGGTAATCATCGGTTCGACATTCGATCAATCGGCGGCACGCCAATAACGGACCATCGCGCCATCGGCAAACTCGGCCTCCAATTGCATCGTCTCCTCGTTCGCCGGATCGCGCTCGATCCGGAACGCGCCCGGAGAACGTCCGTCCTCCGGGTGACGCAGCAAGCCGAAGAAATCGTGACGGACCAGCGAAACGACTTCGACCTCCTCGCTGAAGATTCCGGAATCGACGAAGGTTTCCGTGACCCCCGAGCCGTCGAGCAGACTCCCCGGCGCGGTCCGGTAATCGGCCATCGGGGGATTGTTGAACTCCGGCAACGGTGTGTCGCGAACGATCTGTCCGCTTTGCTCGATCACCGCCCCAAGGTCGGGATCGATCCAGTCACCCGAGGCGAACGGTCCGCCGTGATCGAAGAAAAGGTTCCCCTCCACCGGGTGGAGATGCGTCCGGTCGAACGCGACACTCGAATTGAAGATCAAGTTATTGATCGCGGCCGCCTCTGGCTCGAGCGCGTCGTCCCAGCGGGTGCCGCGGACTCCGGTGATTTCGCCGATCCGCATGCCGAGTCCGTCGGCCGGATGACTTCGGGCGTTGTCGACGGTGTTGTGAATCTTCCAGGTCCGCGAGCTGTCCCAGCCCATCAGGGCCGAAGCGAAGATGGAGACCGCCGGTTGGAGGTCGACGATGACATTGCTCGCCACCAGGTTCGGTCCGGGCGACGCTTCCATCCCGATGCCAAAGCCGGTGGTCCGCTCAATCCGGTTTCCTTCGACCCGGTTGTAGTAGTGCTCCCAGTCATACCAGATCCCCGGTCCGTCGCCGCCGAGGACAGTGTTGTGACGGTTGATCGCGCGGGTGAGACGGAAAAACTTCATGCCTCCCGATTCGTGGAACCGCTCGTAGCCGCCGCGGTTGTTGTCCAGAATCGTGTTGTGCTCGATCAGAATCCGACCCCGTCCCGGCGGATTGTTTAGGTTGTCGACGGTGAGCTGATTGCTCGACGCCTGAGCGCCCATTCCGATCTGCCCCGGTGAGCGTATCCAATTTCCTCGGGCAACGATCGGCAGATCCTCTTGTTGAAAACCGCGGAGCGCGAAGGAAATCGACCGGACTTCCGGCTCGATGAAGTCACAATACTCGATGGTCACGCCGGGAGCCGAAATGAGCATCTGCGGCTGTTGCTGCGTCTGGGCTCCGTGCCGGAACTCCAGTCCGCGAACCGTCCAGTGGGGATGCTCCAAAGCGGCGAGTTGCACGCGCGCCCCGAGGTCGAAATCCATCTCGTTGGGATCCTCGTTCGGATCAAGTTTCAAGTAGAGAGCCCGGTCCGGCCGGTCCGCCGGGAGGGGCCCGAGAACCATCCATTCGCGGAAATAGTTGTGCTCGCTTCCCTCGATCGGTCTCGTCAAGTCGTCGGGTTTAACTGCACTGGAGACCGTGTCGGCGTGACCACGGGGAACGCGGAAACGGTAGGCGTTCGGGAGGTTTTCGCGAAAGGTCGAATCCATCAGGAGCACCACGTGATTCCAGCCTTCCCGGAAGGGGAGATTCGTCCAGTGGTCGCCTTCCCGCCCGATGTCGGTATTGGCCCGGGCCCGCCCCGCTTCACCGACGCCGGGCATCAATTCGCCGTTCAACCAAAGCCGGTAGGGATTCAACTGCTGGCGAAACGGAGCCCCCGACTGGCGGGCGGCGCGAAAACCTCCAAGCGTCCAGACCTGCCCGGTGATCGGCGCCGGAAATCGCGGATCCCAAACTTCGCCTTCCTCTTCGCCGCGGGGATGGAGCCAGATCCACGAGGAAAGAATGAAGATCCCCCGCTCCTCGCCAAGCTGAACTTGCCCGTTTTCATCGACGTCGACCCGCCGCCATTCCGCTCCGAACTGACGCTCCCCCGGACGTGGAACGATGGAACCGTCGACCGGCGGATCAACCAACATCCAATCTCCGCGATTCTGCAAAAATTCCCCGGGACCGAGTTCCGCCAAAATGGTCCGCTCACGGAGATTGCGTCCGTCCAGCGCCAGGGCCGCCGGTCCCGCGACCCAATGCTCGGCCCTCCAGAGTCCCGGCCGTCCCCAGACCGGACTCCAGGCGTTTTCCGGAGCCGCATCGTTACCCGAGACCGCGGGCATCCTGCCGTCGGCGTCCCGCACTCCCTCCAGGACGATAGGACGTTCCTTGGTTCCGGCGGTCCGCGTCTGTATCCGTTCCCTGTATACGCCTGGCCGGACCTGGATCGCGTCTCCCGGCTGCGCCCGGGCGACCGCCGCCTGGATGGTTTTCAACGGTGCATCGAGATTGCCGGGATTTTCATCGTTCGCCTCCGGGTGACGCTGGTCGACCACAAAGGTAGGACTCGGATGCGGTTCGATCGGAGCCGGACCCTTCGGCTCCGGCGGCTCTTCCGCGACCGGACGGGATTCGGTGGGAGGCGTGCGGAGATACCAGTTTTTCACCTCATCCCGGGGACGCCCGAACAGCGTTTCGCCGATCTCGGAGAGGTTCCGCTCCTCGAGTCCCTCGATTCGGTCGAACGGATAATTGATCACCCACCAGCCCGGATGGGTGCTGACCAATTGCTCGGCCTCCGGATCCCACCGCACCGCAACGTCCGTTTCCTGCAAAAGAAGTTTTTGACCGCCGGCCGTGACAACCATCGGAAGAAGCGGCGGATCCTCCGGCATGCCGAACGGCGGCAGCGGAAGTCCGGCGACGGCCTGTGAGGCGATTAAAAAGGATCCGAAGGCGGCGGCGAATAGAGTCTTCATCGATAAAGGAATGGGGTTTGGAATACGTTTGGCGGGATGTTTCATCGGTCACCGAGCCCGCCAGAAACGCTTCATCGTTCCGTCGGTGAACTCGGCCTCCAGTTGCGAACCCTCGCCCTCCGCCGGTTCCCGGTCGATCCGGAAGGCACCGACGGACCGTTCGTCGTCCGGGTGACGCAGGAGGCCGAAAAAGTCGTGGCGGACCAGGCCGACCACTTCGACTTCGTCATCGAGGTCGGGGATGGAGAGTTCCGGCCGCGCCGCGCCGTCGATCGAACTTCCGGCGGCAGTCCGGTAGTCGCCCGCGGCCGGGTTGCGGAACTCCGGAATGTCGTCGCCGTCGAGGAAAAGGTTTCCCTCGACCGGCTCGGCCCGGCGCGGATCGAGCGGGGTTTCGGTGCGGACGACAAGATTGTTGATCACCGCCGACTCGCGGTGGGTCAGCGGGTCCCAGCGGGTCCCGCGATTGTTGCCTCCTTCGCCCAGGTAAATGCCTCCGCCGCGGGCCGGATCCTCGAAGGCGTTATCGAGGGTGTTGTGCAACGCCCAGGTCCGCGAACTGCTCCAGGCGAGGATGCCGTAGCGGAAATAATTCCCGCCCGGGCGAAGATCGATGCTGACGTTGTTCGCCACCAGGTTCGGTCCGGGCGATGCCTCAACACCGACCGCGAATCCCTTCGCCCGGATGGCGAGGTTTCCTTCGATCCGGTTGTTGTAGTGCTCCCAGTCATACCAGATCGCCGGACCGTCCCCCTCGATGATGGTGTTGTGGCGCACCACGGAGCCGGTGAGGCGGAAGAACTTCATCGCGCCAGACTCGTCCCACCGCTCCTCCCCGCCCCGGTTGTTGTTGATGATGGTATTGTGCTCCACGAGGACGCGCCCGCGCATCGGCGGCGTGAGAAGATTTTCCGCCGTCAGCCGCACGGAGCCGCCGGTGGTTCCCATGCCGAGGGACCCCGGGGACTCGATCCAGTTGCCCCGCAGGATCACCGGTGAGGAATCCCACTCGAAACCGCCGCGCACATAAAACGTAAGCGCCCGCACCTGGGGCTCGACGAACTTGCAGTATTCCACGGTGATGCCGGGCGCCTCCGTATGAAAATGTGCCCGCTGGAACACCTGGGCCCCATGCCGGAACTCCAGTCCGCGAACCGTCCAGTAAGGTTGGTCGATAAAGACGATGTGCTGCCGCTCGCCCATGTCGATCTCCTCCTCGTTCGGATCGATTCCTTCGGGGACCCGCAAATAGATATGATGGTCCGGCTTTTCGGCCGGGAGCGGTCCCAGGATCGTCCATTCGTTGAGCCAATCGTAGGTCTCCCCCTCGACCGGTTCCGATAGATCGTCCGGGCGAACCGGACTCGACACCGTCTCGGGGCGTCCGCGGGGAAGCCGGAAACGATACGTGTGCGGCACGTCTTCGCGGAAGGTCGAATCGAAGAGCATGAAGACATGGTTCCACCCCTCGCGGAACGGCATCCGGCTCCAGATATCATAATTATTGGTCTGCCGGGTCGCCGCCCGCGGTTCGCCCGCCTGTCCGGCGGCCGGCATCAGTTCCCCGTTGACCCAGACCCGGTAGGGATTCGCCTGCTGGTCCCAGCGCGCCGCCCCGAAATGGCCGGCGCGGAATCCGCCCCCCATCCAAATCTGACCGGTGATCGGCGCGGGAAAACGGGGATCCCAAACTTCCCCGGCCACCGGATCGAGCCAGACCCACGAGGAGGCGTAAAAAAGCCCCCGCTCGTCGCCGAACTCGATGAACCCGTTCTCATTGGTCGGAATCAACCGCCACTCCTGGCCGAGCGCGCGATCGCCGGGCCGCGGGTCGACATCGGGACTCAGCCGGGGAGCGAGCAACTCCCGGTCTCCCCGGCTTTGAATGAATTCCCACTCCCCCAACTCCTCCAGAACGGTCCGTTCCCGCAAAATCCATCCGTTGCGGGCCATTTCCGCCAGACCCCGCGTCCAACGTTCCGCCCGCCACAGGCCCGGTTCTCCCGGCACTTCGGTCCAGGCGCCCGCGGGAGCCGCGTCGTTTCCGGAGAGAATCGGCATCCGCCCCTCCTCGTCGCGGACACCTTCCAGGACGATCCGTTGGTCGGCGGTTCCGGCCCGGGCGACCCGGACCGATTCCCGGTAAATGCCCGGCCGCACCTGGATCACGTCGCCGGGACGCGCCCGCTCCACCGCCGCCTGCACCGTCTTCAACGGAGAATCCGCCGTGCCGGGATTCTCGTCGCTCGCCGCGGGATGATTTCCATCGACCACCAGCGACGGATCCGGATGCGGGACGATCGCCGCCGGACCGGTCGGCGCCGCCGGTTCTTCCGGCAGATCCCCCCCGGAGCCGGGCGGGGTGCGCAAATACCAATTCTTCAATTCCTCCTCCGGACGGTCGAAAAGCTTTTGGGCGATCGCATCGGGATCCATTTCCTCCAATCCCGCGATGCGGTCGAGCGGATAATTGACGATCCACCAGCCCGGATGACTCGATTCCAACCGCTCTGCCCCGGCGTTCCAGGAGACCTCGACATCGGTCTGACGGAGCAAAAGCTTCTGGCCCCCCGCCGTGATCACCATCGGTTCAAAAGCCGGATTCTCCGGAATCTCCGGAGGCGGCAGCGGAAGGGCTCCGTGGAGAGAGGTCGCGGCCAGACAGAACAAGGAAACGCCAAGGGATCGAAAACGCATGGGTACAATAATGGTCGATGAATTGGAGGAAACGAACGCCCGAAAGAAAAACTCCGCGCTCGAAACGGGCTGAACCCGATGTACTAACTTGATTTTGGAGGATCGGCCTCCTGTCTCAACTTTAATCCCAACGTTTTCCCTCGAAATTTGTTAACGCGTTAGATTTTGATTGCCAATAGGGTTTTGCTGATTTGCTCTGGTTGGATGCCGACCTACCGGGAAATCGCGGCGGCGGCCGGCGTGTCGGTCGCCACGGTCAGTTTCGCCCTGCGGGGACTCGACCGGGTCAAGCCGGAGACCCGCCGCGAGGTGTTGCGGGTCGCCCGGGAACTCGGCTACGTTCCCAACCCGATGGTGACCGCCCTGATGACGGCGGTGCGCCGCCAGGAACAGCCGATTCGGTCGATCCTGGCGCTCCTGGTCCCCCGGCCTTCGGCCCAATGGGCCCGCCATCATCCCGGCCTTTCCCTGGTGGTGGCCGGGGCCCGCGCCCAGGCCGAGAGCGCCGGTTACGGGGTCGACGAGATCAGTTTGCGGGGTTTCGAAGACCGGCCGGAGGCTCTGGAACGGGCTCTGCGCACCCGGGGAACCACCGGGGTGATGTGGATCCACTTGCGCGAAACGGAGCTTTTGGAGGCGATCGACTGGTCCCGTTTTTCCGTCTGCGTCGTCGGGGCCGCGATCTCCGGACATCGTTTCCACACGGTTTCAGGAGATTACACCGGCGGCATCGGACTCGTCGTCTCAGCGATCCGGGAGCGATCCTGCCGCCGGGCCGGACTGGTTTTATCCGCCCTCGACAGCGCGGTCACGCACCGGCAATACGAAATCGCCTGGACCTACCACCGGGAAGTAGAGCGAGGAAGGCCGGAGCCGCTCGAATTATTGCCGGCCTGGATCACCCCCGACCGTCCGGGCAAAGACGAATTTCTCGCCTGGGTGATCCGGAACCGGCCCGATCTCCTCGTCACCGGCGAAGTGAAAGCCCTCGATTGGCTCCGGGAAGCGGGAATCCGGGTCCCGGAGGACGTGGCGATCCTTTCCCTCGACGCCGCCCAAGGGGGAACTTCGTATACCGGTGTCGACCAACGACATCGGGCCCTCGGCGCCACCGCCGCCGACATCCTGATCCGGGAATGCCAGGCCAACCGCCGCGGCGAACCCGCCCTTCCCTACCGGGTGACCGTCGACGCCGCCTGGACCGAAGGGGCGACGTTGTGAGCGCGCGTGTTTTCGTGCATTTGGGCGACCCACGGAAATGGCGACCTTTCAGGCCGCAGACTTAAACCACTTTTCACCCAGCCCTGCGGACTGGGCTTTTGAATTCCGCACCTTCGGCGCTAACCACCAGTCGCCGATGTCCGAAACCTTTGCCCCAACGGACGTTCGACTTCCAATTCTGCGGACCCATCGTTTTGCCCAACTGCGATTCGACCCACGGATATGGCGACCTTTCAGGCCGCAGATTCTAAACCTCTTTTCACCCAGCCCTGCGGACTGGGCTTTAGGATTTCGCACCTTCGGCGCTAACCACCAGTCGCCGATGTCCGAAACCTTTGCCCACGGACGTTCGACTTCCAATTCTGCGGACCGGGTTCGAGCATCTCGCACTGTCGGCGCCACTCCCCCTAGCCCAACGGGCTTTCGACCTCCAGCCCAGGGTTGGCCGAAGGGACGAGGCCTACCCTGGGGAGGTGCGCCGGTATATGAACCGCAACGCGGTTCCGCCTCTGGTTGGTGCGGTTGGCCGTAACTTTCCGGCCGCGGATGGTGACCCGAGCGCCGAAGGTGCGGAATCCAAGAGCCCAGTCCGCAGGGCTGGGTCAGGAAACGGAAACATAACGCGGCCTGAAGGGTCGCAATTCGATAGGCGATACCGGCCCGGTCGGTCCGGACCTCACCGATTTCCGCATTTTTTCCTTTCCATTTTCCTAACGTTAGGAAGAATGGCGGAACCTGGCGGTGGTTTCCGCCCGCTCCGGACGGCTCCGGACTCAGATTTCTTCCCTTTCGATACTCTCATTCATTTTCGACCACCGCGTTTGTCATGCCCAACGGAAACAAACTGACGACTTACAGCTCGTATTTCATCGGCGCCGGACTGTTCCTGGTCGCCTCGCTCTGGATTTTCGGCTGGGTGCTGCGGCCCGACGTCTACACACCGCTTCCTCCGGTCGACCCGGACGATCTGGCTCTGGTCGAGAGCCACCGCGACGTTTCGTTCGACCCCGAGAATCCGCCGGTGCTCCATGTAACTGTCGATTACGAGGAGGGCGAAGCGGGCGCCTGGTTTCCGCGTGGCGAATCTCCGTTCCTGGCTGAATTGGTCCAGGAGGGCCGGCTTCCCCCGGTCGCGGAGCGGGTCGGCCCCGAACCGGCGGTGATGCAGGGAGTCGACGGAATCGGCAACTTCGGGGGCACCTGGTATCGGGTCGCCACTTCGGAGGGGGATGTCGGAATCATCGATTGGCGGATGTCCGGGGCGACGTTGCTGCGCTGGTCCCCCCTTGGTTATCCGTTGAAACCGCACCTGGCCAAGTCATTCGAAGCCAACGAAGACCGCACCGAATTCACCGTCCGTCTCCGCCGGGGCATCCGCTGGTCGGATGGTCATCCCTTCACCGCCCGCGACATCGCCTACTGGTGGAACGCCGAGATCAAGCACTTCGACATGCGCCCGTTCTTCATGACCATCCAGGGGGAACTGGGGGAGATCGAGATGATCGACGATTATACGGTCCGCTTCTCCTTCCCCCTGCCGAACGCGATTTTCCCCGAATTGATGGCCAAGCACCCGTTCTGGGCTCCGGAACACTACCTTAAGGAGTTTCATCCGGAATTCGGGAATCCCGAGTCGATCCAGGCAATGCTCCGGGCCCAGGGAGTCCCGAGCGCGCGGGCCGCCTATATCCGTTTGACCAATTTCCGGAATCCCGAGCATCCCCGGCTCTGGCCCTGGGTTCCCCGTTCCCATCAAACCTCCCCGCCCTACGAATTCGTCCGCAATCCCTACTACTGGGTGGTCGATCCCGAAGGAAACCAACTTCCCTACATCGACCGGGTCCTCTTTGACATCCGGTCGCCGGGCATGATTTCGGTGACCGCCGCCTCCGGCGACATCACCATGCAGATGCGCCACATCCATTACGGGGATTACACCCTCTACATGAGCGAGCGCCGGGCGAACAATTTCGAGGTTTATCACTGGCTCCAATCAGCCCGGTCCAATTTCGCCATTTACCCGAATCTCAACCGCCGGATCGATTCCGACCGCCCGGAAACACGTTGGAAAAACACCCTCCTCAATGACAAACGGTTCCGCCAGGCGCTGTCGCTCGCCATCAACCGCGAAGAGATCATCCGCGCCGAATACCATGGGGAAACCCAACCGGCCCAGCTCGACCCCGGACCGGAATCCCCGTTCCACAATCCCCGTTTCTTCAAGAGCTTCACCGAATTCGATCCCGACCGGGCCAACGCGTTGCTCGATGAAATCGGACTGACCGAGCGGGACCGCGAAGGTTACCGGACGTTTCCGGATGGGACCCGCATGACGTTCTATTTGCACGCCGCCACCTCCGGAGTCCCGTCGGGGCCGGCCCCGTTCATCACCACCCATTGGGGCGAAGTCGGGGTCCGGGCCATCCTCCGCGGTTCGGCCCGCAGCCTCTGGCAACGCCAGCAATCGGCCCTTGAACACGATTTCACCTTGTGGGCCGGCGACAGCGAATTCTATCCGCTGCTCGAACCGCGGAACTTCGTGCCGGTGGCCCTCCACTCCTTTTTCGCCCCCGGCTTCGCCCAATGGTATCAACTCGGCGGCCTCACCGGTCATCCCGAAGCCTGGGAACGTCCGCTCTCCATCGAACCGCCCGAGGACCATCCGTTGCGCCGGGCGATGCTTCTGCTCACCGAAGCCCGGGGAGCTCCGACCCTCGAAGAACAACGGGAAATCTTCAACGAAATCCTCGAAATCGCCGCCGACAACGTCTGGACGATCAACGTCAGCACGCCTCCGCCGCAGTTGGTGATCGTCCAGGGCGGTCTCCGCAACGTCCCGCGAAACGCGATCGTCGGCCACGTTTTCAACACCCCCGCCAACGCCGGCATCGAGAGCTACTTCTTCGAACAACCGTCCGACTCCCCGGGCGCCATCGCCGCCATGAAGCGGGCGATGGTCGATGTCCGGCCCGATCCTTCCCTCACCATCCGAAGCGGCGTCCGGCAGACCGCCGAAGACCAGACCGAGGAAACCGGCGGACGGGACGTGGTCGGTTTCCTGGTGAAAACTTTTCTCTGGGGAAGCCTGATCATCGGCGGGATCCTCGTCTCGGTGAAACATCCGTTCATCGGCCGCCGCATCATAATCCTGATCCCGACTCTCCTGGTTATCTCGATCGCGACGTATGTCATTATCCAAATGCCGCCGGGCAACTTCATCGAATCGCGCATCCTGGAACTGCAAATGGAAGGGGACGAATCCGCCCTCGCCGAGGCCCGCGAATTGCAGGATCTCTTCAACCTCGACGACCCGCTGGTGACCCGCTACTTCCGCTGGCTCGGGGTGCCGTGGTTCGTCACCTTCGATTCCTCCGACCGCGGTCTGCTCCAGGGCAGCCTCGGACGGTCGATGGAGGACACCCGGCGGGTCAACGACATCGTCGGCGACCGGATTCTCCTCACCTTTCTCATCTCGCTTTTGACCATCATTTTCACCTGGGTGGTGGCGATCCCGATCGGGATTTACTCGGCGGTCCGGCAGTATTCATTCGGCGACTACGTGCTGACCTTGATCGGTTTCATCGGCATGTGCATTCCGAACTTCCTCCTGGCCTTGATCCTGATCTACGTCAGCGCCACCGTTTTCGACAACCAGGTCAGCGGTCTCTTTTCTCCGGAATTCGCCGCGCAACCGGAATGGACCTGGGGGAAGTTCAACGACCTGCTCAAACACATCTGGATTCCGGTCGTGGTGCTCGGCACCGCCGGAACCGCCTGGATGATCCGGGTGATGCGCGGCAACCTGCTCGACGAACTGCGCAAACCGTACGTCGTCACCGCCCGCGCCAAGGGGGTCCGCCCGATGAAACTGCTCTTCAAGTATCCGGTCCGCCTCGCCTTGAATCCGTTCATCTCCGGGATCGGCAGTCTGTTCCCGCAATTGGTCTCGGGCGGAGCCATCGTCGCCATCGTGCTGAGCCTTCCGACCGTCGGGCCATTGCTCCTCGGGGCGCTGATGAACCAGGATATGTATCTCGCCGGCTCCATGTTGATGGTGCTGAGTTTATTGACTGTTTTTGGAACTCTCGTGAGCGATCTGCTGCTGATGTGGCTCGATCCGCGAATTCGTATGGGGGGTAAGAAATGATCGGATTGATTCGAATGTTCGGCCTCGGGAAAAAGCAAACGGCCCTCGACCTCAAAAAAACGGGCGAAGACGCGGACCGCGCTTCCTTCGCCCATCTCTCCCAATGGGAGCTGATCAACCTCCGGTTCCACCGGCACCGGTTGGCGGTCTTCTCGCTGTTCGTCCTGGTCATCCTCTATATCATGGCGGCCTTCGCCGAGTTCTTCGCTCCCTACTCGCGCGACTGGCGGGATCTCGACTACATGCACGCGCCGCCCCAGCTTCCGATGTTCAACCTCGAACATGGTTGGCACACCTACGCCCTCCAACAGGAACGAGATGCGATCACCTTCCAGCGCAAATACACCGTGCGGACCGACCAGGTCGTTCCCCTTTCCTTCTTCGTTCGGGGAGAGTCGTATTCGTTTTGGGGACTTTTCGAAACCGATCTCCGTTTCTTCGGCGTCGACCACCGGTCGATCGAACCGGTCGCCGATCCGGACCAACCGGTTCCCGCCTTCTTCTTCCTTGGAGCCGACAAATACGGCCACGACGTCTACAGCCGCATCATCTTCGGCGCCCGGATCAGCCTGTCGATCGGCTTGATCGCGATCGCGATCACTTCGCTGCTCGGCATCATCATCGGGGGAATTTCCGGATACAAGGGCGGTTTCATCGACGACCTGATTCAACGGACGATCGAGATCGTGAATTCCTTCCCCCAACTTCCACTCTGGCTCGCCCTGGCGGCGATCATGCCGGCCGACTGGTCGCTGATGGTCACCTATCTCGGCATCACCGTGGTGCTGAGCCTTCTCGGCTGGACCGGTCTCGCCCGGGTGGTTCGCGGGAAGATCCTCGCGTTGCGCGAGGAGGATTATGCGGTGGCCGCCCGACTCCAGGGAGCGAGCCATCGGCGCATCCTTTTCCGGCACTTGGTCCCCGGTTTCACCAGCCACATCATCGTGGTCCTCACCTTGAGCGTCCCGGCGATGATCCTCGGGGAAACCGCCCTCAGCTTCCTCGGTCTCGGTCTCCGGCCTCCGGTAGTCAGCTGGGGAGTGATGCTCCAGGACACCATGCAATTGCAATCGGTCGCCAATTACCCATGGCTCCTGATGCCGGTGATCCCGATCATCGTGACAGTGCTCGCCTTCAACTTCCTCGGCGACGGCCTGCGCGACGCGGCCGATCCCTACGCCACCATGTAATCATTTCCCATGAGCTCCGACATCGAAACAAAACCTTCCGTCCGGACCGAATCCGGCAAACCGGCGGGCCTGCGAGAAACGGTTCTCGAGGTCGAAGATCTCCGCACCTACTTCACCACCGAAGAAGGAACTATCCCGGCGGTCGACGGAGTCAATTTCTCCCTCAAACGGGGCCGCACCCTCGCCATCGTCGGCGAAAGCGGCTGCGGAAAAAGTGTCACCGCTTATTCAATACTCCGCTTGATCCAACGCCCGGGCGAAATCGTCGGCGGACAGATCCGCCTCTATCCGGACCAGGGCGGCATGATCGACGTCGCCGCGCTGCACGAGAAGTCGGACCAGCTTTATCACGTCCGGGGCGGGCTCGCCAGTATGATCTTCCAAGAGCCAATGACGGCGCTCAGCCCAGTGCATACGGTCGGCAACCAGGTTTGCGAAGCGATCCTGACCCACCGGGACGTCGGCAAAGCCGAGGCCGAACGGCTCGCCCTCGACATGCTCCGGCGGGTCGGAATTCCGGGCCCAGAAAAACGTTTGCGGCAATACCCGTTCGAATTCAGCGGCGGCATGCGCCAGCGGGTGATGATCGCCATGGCCCTCGTCTGCAATCCGCAACTATTGATCGCGGACGAGCCGACCACCGCCCTCGACGTGACCATCCAGGCCCAGATTCTCCAGGTCATTCAGTCGCTCCAAAAGCAGATGAACACCTCGGTGCTGCTGATCACCCACGACCTGGGAGTAGTCGCCCAGATGGCCGACGACGTGGCGGTGATGTATCTCGGACGGGTGGTCGAGCAAGCGAATTGCCGTTCGCTGCTGAAAGCCCCCCGGCATCCCTACACCATGGGTCTCCTGGCCTCGCTCCCGAGCATCAACGCGCGGGCCGATCGTCTTCAGGCGATCAAAGGAACGGTCCCTTCTTTGCTCGACATCCCCCCAGGTTGTCCGTTCCACCCCCGCTGTCCCTACGCGGAACCGGGCAAATGCGACGTCGGCGGCCCTCCCCCCTTGCACGAGATCGAGCCGGGCCGCACCGTGGCCTGCGTCCGGGCCGAGGAGATCATGTCCGGCAAAGCGAAACCCGCAACCGACAAACCGGTTTCCGTCTCCCCCTCCCCGACTTCCGCTCCCCAGACGGCCGGCAAACCAAAGAGTCGGCCCGAGCCCCTCCTGCAGGTGCGCAACCTCGGCAAGTTTTTCCCGATCCGCGGCAAGGGCTTCTTCCAGCGACAGGTCGGCACAGTCAAGGCGGTCGACCAGGTCAACTTCGACGTGATGCCGGGCGAAACCCTCGGCGTCGTCGGCGAAAGCGGCTCCGGCAAAACCACCGCCGCCAGAGCGATCCTGCGAGCGTTCTCGCCAACCCAGGGCGAAGTCCGGTTCCGCTCCCGCAACGGTTGGGTCGACCTCGCCAAGCTGGACGACAACCAACTCAAGCCGCTGCGGCAGGAGATGCAGATGATCTTCCAGGACCCGTATTCGTCGCTGAACCCCCGGATGACCGTCGGAGACATCGTCGGCGAGCCGCTGATGCTCCACGGACTGGCCAAAGGCGAGGAATTGAAGCGCCGGGTTGAGGAGGCGTTGGTCAAGGTCGGACTCAAACCGGAACACCGCGCCCGCTACCCGCACGCCTTCAGCGGCGGCCAGCGGCAACGGATCGGGATCGCCCGCGCCTTGATTATGCGTCCGTCGCTGATCGTCGCCGACGAAGCGGTCTCCGCCCTCGATGTATCGGTCCAGGCCCAGGTGATCAATCTACTCAAGGATCTCCAGAAGGAACTGAAACTGACCTACATTTTCGTCGGCCACGACCTCAGCGTGATCCGCCACATTTGCGACCGGGTCGCGGTGATGTATGGCGGTAAAGTCGTCGAGCTTTCGGAAACGGAAGAGGTATTCACGAATCCGCGACATCCTTACACCCGTGCGTTGCTGTCGGCGATTCCGCATCCGGATCCCGACATCAAACTCGAGTTCAAAGTCGGCGGCGAAGCGGCCGATCCGGCCGACCTTCCTCCGGGATGCAGTTTCCACCCCCGTTGTCCGCACGCCAAAACCGGCGTCTGCGACGTCCGGGGCCACCCCCCGGCCCTGCGCGAACTCACCGAAGGACGTTTCGTCTCCTGCGCGCGCGCCGAGGAGATCGAAGACGACCTCCGGACTTAACGGATACACCGCCGGACCGTAGGATGTAACCCCTTCCGGCAAATCGGAGGGTTGTTTTCAGACCGACCAAACACGGCGCTCATGCCGCAACGCCCGGTCCTACGCCCGGTCCGAGCGCCTTCAGGCGTCACGGTCGATCAGCTTCAGATCCTTGATAAAAAAATGGGCGCCGCTGGGGGCGTTGTCGGTGGTGATCCGCAAGCCGCTGACCGGCCGGGGCGGCGAAGAGGCTTCGATCCGGGAGTGAATCGTTTCATTGCCTTCGGCGTCATAGGTGCCCACGACGAAGAGCAAAAACTGGTCGCGGTTCGCGGAGATGAATTCAATAAATAGATGGTGCGTCTCGCCCGGCGCCAACACCACCGGGGTTCCTTGACGCACCCCTTGGCTGCCGACCCGGAGAACTCCCCGGGGATTGGTCTTCACATCCACCACCCGATCAGGGGTCGACGACGCCTCCCCTTCCCCCAAATAGATTCCAAATTCGCCTTGGTGGTCCTCCGCCACATAGATCTTCATCGACAGGCGTCCGTTCTTCACGGGATCAAACCGCTGGCGCAAACTCGCACTGGCCGAAGCGCTCCCGCTGGCATCGCGAAACTCGATCCATCGCTCCTCATTGGGAGCTCCGTCCGGCTTCCCGATTCGCACTGAAATCCCGGGCTCACCGTCGGACGTCTGCCACGGAGCCGGAACCGCCGCCCCGTTGTCCAATCCGGCGAAACGGGTTCCTTGCAAGATCGGTTGACTCCCGGCTTCTACCTCCGGAATGGTGGTCACCCGGATGTTGCGCAGGACGAAATCGATCTTCTCCCGGGCGTTGGCGTTGCCAGTGCGAAATCCGAATTTACCGAATCCTCCCTCTCCATCGCGGAATGCCGACTGGAGAAAGGTGAAACCGGCCCCGACCAACTCGTCGTTGAGAAACACGTCAAATGCGTTTCCACCCAAGCGGCGCTGAACGCCGTCCGGTCCTTCGTAGAAAAAGGTACGCGCTTCAGCATTGGCGAACAGACTGATCCGGTTCGTTTCGTCGGCCCGGAACGATCCGTCGGTCCGGCCTCCGCCGTGGTTGATCTGATAATTGCCATCGTTGTTGAGCCGCAACTCCAACGCCCGGTTGGCTTGGGTGCCAAGGGTTTCAGCCGGATCATACTCGCCCAGCATCGCGTGCAAGGCGTCCATCGCCCCATCGGTCCGCAACGCTTCCTTTCGCCGGAACTCGAAATCAAAACGAACGGCCGACGGTTGCCGGTCGGAGTCAGTGACGAAATTCTGTTCAAGGGCCGTCTGGGCTCCGGAGTGAAAATCCCACAACCGCAAGCCCCCCTCGACAGTCTCGAAACCGAGATTGTCGGCGTTGGTCGAAGGGCGGACATGGTCGAAGGTGGGACGGAATCCGGGGGGAGTCTCGTCGAAGTCCCGTGAATACAAGACGTCGGCGGTTTCGGCTAATCCGGCCGAAACCCATGCTAAAGAAGCGAGGACGGAGAGGGTGGCGAGGTGGGTCTTGGTTCTCATAAAGTTGGATGGCTCGATTTTAGTGGCCGGCCGCGGATGACGCACGGAGGTGGGAGGTCTCCGTCACTTTATCGGCACGTAATTGCGCGGGAATGACAGGACCGGAAGCCGGTTCCCGCCACGGGTTCACCGGAGGCCAAGGAAGGTCGTCCGTCCAGAAGGCCGGTTTCTCATTCAGGTAAAGGGAATCGCGCAGAAACTCCGCCTGGTGGGGTTCGCCGCCGCCCCCCGATTCTCCTTCGACCCGATTGGCGAATGCCAGGATTCGCTTCGATGTCCCATCGCTTTGGATACCACGGCGCCCAACGATGTTTCCGATGATGTTGGCGTCGTGCGAGTGATCGCGCAGTTCGATGCGGTCGGTGACGATGTTGCGGTACATCGTAGTTAGCGGGCCGGTCGGACCCCAATAATCGGCGAAGACGGCGTGCTCGACGACGTTGCCTTCAAAGAGGGTGTGGTGCGAGTAGTGACCGTGAATCGAGATGTCGCAAAGAAGCGGCGCCCCCTTCGGTTCGCGACGGCGGTCGAAGGAATAATTGTAGGCGAAGACGTTGCCGTTGGATCCGGCTTTGGTCATTAGCGAATGGCGAAACTGATGGAGGACGTTGTCTTGAATCAGGCAATCGACCGCGACATTACCGGTAACGATCCCATACCCCTGCCCGCCGCCATCATGATATTGGGCGCCATGGACATGGTTCGATTCGATGGTGACGAACCGGCTGTAATTGATCCAAACGTGCGACCGCGTCGCGTTGATGGTTTCGACCCGACGCATCCAGCAATTGACCGCCGCCTCGAACCCGATGATGTTGTCGTGATGCGAATCGACCCGCTGGATGGTGAGATCCTCCAATCCGGCCCATTCGATCGGAACGATCCGCTGAATCCTTGGCCTCAACTCCTTTTTCAGAGTCAGGCGCAACGGGGTGTCGAATTGAATCCTCCCCTCGGCGATCCGCTCGATCCGCACGATCTGCGCCAGCAGTTGCTGCGCCCAGCCAGTCTCCCATCGGGGATCGGTGTACATCAACTCCGGATCGTTCTCACTGAAGATCAAAACCCAATCGCCTTCCGAGAAAGAGGCGGTCGACTCGGGGACGACCGTCGTCGATCCGCGGTCGTATCCTGATTCCAAGGACACCGGGCGTTGATGACGCCTGCCTTCAAATTGCACCATCCCCATCGCCGGGCGTTGGTCCGGGTCGAACTCCCGTAGCGCGGGCAAGTCGACCACCAGGCGCGTCTGCCCTTGCCCCGCTCCCCGCAGGACCACGCCGGAGCGAAGCCGGAGGGGACGGCGAACCGGAAATTCGCCGGGCGGGAGGAGGACGGCTCCCGGGGTCTCAAGCGAATCGATCGCGCGCTGGATAACCGCCCCCGCTTCGCCGGCCAGATCCGCCGCGCGCAACTCCACCACCACCGGCACTTCGGGAATTCCGCCCCGGACTCCGGCGTCCCAGACCGGTAAACGATCGCTGGTGAATGCTTCTCCGAGGAGACCGGAGGTCGGCGCTTCGGCCGCCACAATGCGGGAAAGCCGGATCGCGCCAATCACAAAATCGATGTTCTCCCGGGCGTTGGCGTTCCCCGCCCGAAAACCGAACTTCCCGAAAACGTGCTCCTCGTCCCGGAAATGGGTTTGCATGAATCCGAAACCGCCTCCGATCAAGGTGTCGTTCAAGTAAACGTCGAACGAGTTGGCCCGCATCTCGCGGACCGATCCGTCCGGGCTCTCATAAAAGAAGGAGTCGCTCCCGGCATTGGCGAAGAGACTGATCCGATTGGTCCGGTCGACCGGATAGCGGGTGGGAAACTGATCGGTTTCGTGAACGATCCGAAGGGTGCCGTCGTTATTGATCCGAAGTTCGAAGGGACGATGATGTTGCGACCGAAGGGTCTCGCCTCGATCGAACGAACCGAGCGTGGCATACAAGGCGTCCATCGCTCCATCAGTGGCCAACTCCCGCGACCGCCGAAAGCTGAAATCGAATCGCACCGCCGCCAACTGGCCGCCGGAGCCGTCGACGAAATTATGCTCGATCGCCGCCTGGGCGGTGGCGTCGTGGTCCCGAATACGGAGGCCGCGGCTTCCCTCCTCCTCGACTACCGAAACCCCGATTCGATCCGAGTTGGTTCCCGGACGAACATGATCAAAAGAAGGGCGAGCGCCTACCTGGAGGGACGAAAAATCTTCCGAAAACAGCGTTTCGGCGACGATCGCCGCCGGCAAGGCGATCGCCAGGAAAAGAATGGTTAGAACAGGTGTTCGTAATTGCCGCATCATGACACCGGAGAGGGCGGTCAGGCGGCAGTCAACCGGATGGCGGCCCGACGGCGGACCCATGCGAGACCGAGCGCCCCGATTCCGAAGACAATGGCGTAGGTCCGAGGCTCCGGAATCACCGACACCACGATGTCGTCGACCAGGAAATCGACATTCGTGCGGGCGTTGGCATTGCCGGTTCGGAAACCGAACTTGCCAAGAATGTTCTCTTGGTCATGAAAAATCTGACGCAGGAACTCGTGGTTCTCGCCGACCAGCGTTTGGTTCAAATAGACCGAAAACGAATTGGCGTTCAATTGCCGGTTCACTCCATCGGGACCTTCGTATTGAAACGCCTTGTGCCCGGAATTCGCGAAAATGCTGAATCCGTTCACCTGGTCGGGGGATGGAATCGATTGAACAAGGGTCACGCTTTCATCTAGACCGTGACGGATGCGGAAAGTGCCATCGTTGTTGATCCGCAATTCGAACGCGCGGTTGTCCTGGTTGTTCAAAGTCTGCCCCGTGTTATAAGCACCAAGCATCACGTAAAGCGAATCGAGGGAATCGCCTTGCGTATCGATGAACATGGATCGCTGAAAATTGAAGTCGAGGCGAACCGCCGACAATTGAGTCAACGCACTGGACGCGAAGTTGTGTTCAACTCCAGCTTGATTCAGAGGATCCCGGTCCCAGAGGCGCAACGAGTGGTTTCCGGCCGGGCCGAAACCCGCCACCGGGCTCGAGTTTCCATCAACGATGACAGCCCCAACATTAGCGGTGTTGGAACCGGAGGGACGGACGATGTCAAAGACCGGACGCTCGCCCGGGAGCTGGGTCTGGAAAGTCGTCGAAAAAATGACCTCGGAGGTTCCAACGGAAACGAAGAAGACCGAGACAAACGAGAACAGGGAGAGAGAGAGTTTTTTCATGATCGGTTAAGGGGATTGATTTATAGTTATTAATTAACGATTCCAAAAAGAGCCGGTTCGATTCTAAATCAAACCGGCTCGTTCGCGGCGAGGCCGCCAGGTTTACAGTTGGCGACCTTCCCAGGTTCCGCGGTCGAATTCCTGGATCTCTTGCAGGCGCATGGTGCGAACGCTGCCATCGGCGAATCCGACGTTCATCAAGTCGTTGTGACGGAAGTCGAAACGACGGACCTCGGCGGTGGAGGCGGCGACCATATCGGGTCCGATGGCGTTCCACGACAAATTGGAAATCGAGCCGGTGGCGCCCGGAGAACTCGGTTGGGCTTCCACGATCAGCGGCGTGACGGAATGGTCGACGATCGAAGTAAACGGGCGGGGGAACTTCGCCGTTTGCCCGACGTTGCCGCCAGGATTCGCACCGAGCATCGCCGCGGTGGCCGCATAGGTCCGGCTGATTCCTTCATAGTTTTGCGAGAAAGAGGTGCTGGGCGCGCTCGGGCAAACGAAGATGATGTTTTCGATGCTGTCCGGATTATTCCCGCGCTGCGGCAAATACGGTCCCAAGGCTTTGGTCCAAAGGATCGCCCCCATGCCGTCCTGGGCGTCGGGAGAGGCCGCCGGGTAAAACCCGTTGTTGTCGTCCATATACAGGAATAGAGCGGTGTTGATCTGACGAATGTTCGACATACACGAAGAAGCCCGCGCGGACTCCCGCACCCGACCAACCACCGGAATCAGAATGGCGGCCAGAATTCCGATGATGGCGATCACCGTCAGCAATTCGATCAAAGTGAAGCCGCGGCGCTCGCTGATGGAAGAGCGGCGGATCTGCTGGAAACTAAGGTTCTGGTTCATATGCGGGCTTTCTCAGGGTTTGGATGAAACAAGTTGTCGATGGCGGGAGTCGGAACTGATTCCTGCTATTTATGGCGAATTTGCCGAAAATCGGTTGACGCGTCAAGTGTGAATTTAATAATTATTAAATCATGATTTCCCCTTTCGATTACGCCGTCATCGCTTTTTACTTTGTCTTCATGCTGAGCATCGGCTGGTTTTTCCGCCGTTTCATCTCCAACATCAGCGATTATTTTCGCGGCGGCGGACAGATGGTCTGGTGGATGGCCGGTAGCTCGGCGTTCATGGTGGCGTTTAGCGCGTGGACGTTCACCGGAGGAGCCAGTAAGGCCTATGACGACGGCATTATCATCCTGTTCCTCTTTTTCGCCAACGGCTTGGGGTTCGTCTTCAATTATCTCTTCTTCGCCCCCCGGTTCCGCCAAATGCGGGTCATCACTTCGATCGAGGCGGTGCGCCTCCGCTTCGGCCGGGCCAACGAGCAGTTTTTCACTTGGTTGCAGATTCCGCTCGGCGTCCTCTACGCCGGGATCTGGTTAAACGGATTGGCGATTTTCGTGGCCGCGATTTTCGGCCTCGATTTGACCATGACCATCCTGGTGGTCGGGACGGTGGTGGTGTTCGTCTCCTTGCTGAGCGGTTCCTGGGGAGTGGTGGCCAGCGATTTCATGCAAATGCTGGTCTTGATGCCGCTCACCGTGGTGGCCGGGGTTTACGCGATCATCCATGTCGGAGGGATCGGCGCCTTCGTCGAGGGCGTGCCGGAAAACCACTTCTTCGACTGGTCCCATCTCAACTACACCAACCTGGTTTATCTCTGGATCTTCGCGATCATGTTGAAGCAGTTTTGCTCGACCAACAACATGCTCGACGCCTCCCGCTACTTGAACGTCAAGGACAGCAGCCACGCCCGGAAAGCCGCCTTGCTCGGCGCGACCCTCTTCTTCATCGGACCGCTCTTCTGGTTCATCCCGCCGATGGCCGCGACGATCACCCACCCCGACCTCGGGGCTTCCTTCCCGCAGTTGAATAATCCGTCGGAAGCCTCGTTCGTCGCCATCTGCCTGTTGACCATGCCGGCCGGAATGGTCGGACTGCTGATCAGCGGGATCTTCGCGGCCACGATGTCGTCGATGGACAGCGGCCTCAACCGCAACGCCGGGATCTTCGTGCGCAACTTCTATCAACCGGTGCTCCGCCCCAAGGCGACCGACCGCGAATTGCTCACCGCCGGCAAAGGAACCACCGCGTTCTTCGGCGTCCTGGTGATCCTCGCCGCCCTGACCTTCAGCCAATGGAGAGATATCGGGTTGTTCGACCTGATGTTGCAATTCGGCACCTTGGTCGCCCTCCCGTATGTTATTCCCCTGATCTGGGGGGTCCTGATCAAGCGGGCGCCTTCGTGGGCCGGTTGGTCGACGGTCCTGGTCGGCTTCGGGTCTTCGCTGCTCGCCAGTTTCGTCTTCAATGCGGCATGGCTCGACCGGCAACTGGAGCTCTCCCTGTTGCCAAGGGAAATGAGCGACTGGAACCTGATCATCGGCGTTCTCCTCAATCTGTTCGTTGGCTCCACCTGGTTCCTCGGCTGCTGCTTCGTCGCCCGGGAACGTGATCCGGAACGGAAGGCGAAGGTCGACTTGTTCTTCGAACAAATGCGGACCCCGATCGACTTCGCCAAGGAAATGGGCGCGGGGAGCGACGCCCGTCAAAACCTCGCCATCGGACGGCTTTGTCTCGCTTACGGCGGATTCATTCTCCTCCTGATGCTGATCCCGAATCCCTGGCTTGGTCGCGCCGGATTCCTCTTCTGCGGCGGCGCCATCACCTTGATCGGCTGGCTCCTGATCCGCTCCGCGAAAAAGGAACCCGCGTTGGACGAAATCCACTCGCCCACCGGCGATCTCATCCGCGACATCGAAAAACCGGAAGCGAATCCGGCGGAGCGGAAATAGGACCGCCGCAAAGGATCGTTAATAGCCGCAAAGAAGCAAAAGATACGCAAAATCAAGCAGCGTGGAACCGGGCTCAACCGGCAATATAATCAATGCGACATTCGACCCTTCTCCTGGTTCTCGCCAGCTCCGTGCTGGCGGGATCGATGGCCTCCCGCACGGTGGCCGAGCCGTCCAATCCCGCCGAAACCGTTCTCTTCCACGAGACCTTTGACGGCTTCTCCGCCGGCCAGCGACCGACCAACTTCACCGCCGTCCGACCGCTCGGGGGGAACCGGGGAGCAACCGATCCGATTCCGGCCCCGGCCAATGAAAACGGACCGGTCGGCGCGGTGATCGTCGGCCCCGCCTCGTCGCCGGCGCCGTCGATCGGGCATCGCTCCCTCAGGCTCTACGACTACGCCAGCGGAACGACCTCCGCCGACCGGGCCAACCTCGAGCAAACCTTCTCCCTGCCGCCGGGCGAACCGCCCGGCCTGATCCGACTGGAGATCGTTTTCCGCCGTTCCGTCCCCATCGAACGCTCCCATGAACACGCCGGCCTCCATGTCTCGATGGGTGCGGCCGCCGAGGGGCAGACGTTGCACACCCACCTCGCCCGCGCCGTAGAAGTCCGTTTGTTCAACGACGGCACCTATCGAGTGGCCGGAACCGGCACGACCGATTTCCAACCGTTCGAACCGTTCGCCTCGACCGGCGTCCACACATTATCGATGGTCGCCAACCACGGTTCCTCCGCCCTGCCCTACCAAGGACCCGACGGCAGCGGCCGCGTCTTGTCGGCCCACTCGTTCGACGTGTTTCTCAACGACGCCCCCCTCGATCTCAACCGCGGCTTCCGCAGCGATGAAAATGGCCAGCCAATCGCCGACGAACTCGGCAAGTTCGGTCTCATGACCGGCAACGCGCTCGATCGAACCGGGATCGATTTTCTGATCGACGAAATCCGGGTGACCTCCCTCGCGACTCCCGCCGAACCGATCGTCGCACCGCTTTGGCTCGACTTCCTGGCGGCCCGTGAAGCCGGAGAAATCCCCACCCTGCCCGATTTCTCCTACGCCGGTTATCATTATTCGGAAAAAGAGGTCCCGCGCCGGGACGACCTGCCCCGTTTCGACGTCAGCGACTTCGGCGCCATCCCGGACGACGACGCATTCGACGACGACGCCATTCAGGCCGCGATCGATGCCGCCGAAGCCGCCGGGGGCGGAATCGTTTTCTTCCCCCCGGGACGCTTCCTCGTCAGCCCGGTCGCCGAGGTCGGCGAAGAAGTCACCGAGGGAATCCGGATCTCTTCGAGCAACATCATCCTCCGCGGCAGCGGCACGGGCGACGACGGCACGGTAATCCACCAGGTCGAGCGAAAGGAGCATATCGCCGGTTACATGTTCCGAGTCGCTCCGCCGTCGGTAAGCAGCCCGACTCTCGCCTCCATCACCGCTCCCGCCCCCCGCGGGTCGTATGCCGTTTCGGTGAGCAACCCCGCCCAGCTCACCGAAGGTCTCCGGGTGTTGATCGCCTACACCGGAACCGAAATCGTCGACGACTATTTCGCCCCCCTCGCCCCTCCGCCACCAGAATGGGAACGCCTCCACGACCAAGGCCTGGTGATCCGCGAGATCCACACCGTCGACCGAGTCGAGGGAAACACTGTCTTCTTCCGCGAACCGCTCCACTTCTCGATTCCCCAGACCGAGACTCCGTTCGTCCTCCGCCGCTTCTCCTACATCGAGGAAGTCGGGATCGAAGGAATTCGGTTTCGGGGAAACTGGGACAGCTCTCCGGAGCGTTTCGACCATCACAAAAACGATTTTCACGACTACGCCTGGAACGCCATCCGGTTCGAGAATGTCGGCAACAGTTGGATACAGGATCTGGAACTCCGCCATTGGAGCCAAGGACTCTACTTCGACAGCTGCGCCGCGATCACCGTGCGCAACGTCCGATTCACCGGGAAACAGGGACACATGTCGATCCACACCCGCCGGGGCTACGGCATCCTGATCCACGATTGCGTCGACGAAGCCGGACAATTCCACGGTCCGGGACTCGGCTACTCCGGGGCGGGCACCGTTTACCTTCGCCACGAGATGCGGGTCGACCAACGAATGGACAGCCACTCCGGCACCCCCTACGCCACTCTCTTCGACGACATCCAAGGAGGCATTCTCGCTGGCAACGGCGGTCCGCTGGTCAGCTATCCGCACCATGGCCGGGACCTGGTTTTCTGGAATTTCGCCCACCGGTCGGACCACGAACAGGTCTACGATTTCTGGAGCGTCAACCGCCGCAACAGCCACACCTTCGCCCTGCCGTCGTTCGTCGGTTTCACCGCCGACAACGCAGTCACCTTTCTCGACGAATCCTCCAAGGTCGCCGTCAACGAATCGTTCGGACGCCGCGTCCGCCCGGCCTCCCTTTTCGAAGCCCAACTGCAATACCGCCTCGGCCGGATGCACCTCGAGGCCGGACCATCGGGGCGGGCGCGACTGGGCGACGGCCCCCTCCAGTTGAGCGGTGCCATCGAGGATCTCGGTCTTCCCGCTGGAAGCGAAATCGACTTTGCCTGGGAAATCGTCGAATCTCCGGGCGACGCCGGGCTCCAGGGAACGGAAACGCTGGAACCGGTTTTGACCTTCTCGCAACCCGGTCTCCACCGCATCCGACTCACGGCCACCTCGGGCGATTTCCAAGCGTGGACCGATGTCCGGGTCGAAGTGGTGGCCGACCCCGGCGCCCCGTGGGAATGGAGTGATGTTGGCGAGCCTGAAGCGGAAGGCTCGGCCTGGAAACATCCAACCAACGGATACATCCTCGAAGCGTCCGGATCGGACATCTGGGGGAACGCCGACGCCTTCCATTTCCTGCGGCGAACGGTCGAAGGCGACTTCACGGTCGAAGCGGAACTCCGTTCCCTGCGGGAAAAGGATCTTTTCACCAAGGGAGGAATCATGATCCGTTCCTCCCTGGCGCCGGACGCCTCCAATCTCTTTTTCGGCCTGACCTCCGCCCAAGGTTTGACCCGCCAGATCCGGGCAACCGACGGCGGCCCCACAGTGAGCCTTCGCGAGGAAGGCCTGACGGTTCCCCGGTGGATTCGAGTCGAGCGGTCGGGCGACACAATCCGCGCGCTCCACCGGGCCAACGTTAACGAACCGTGGACGGAATTCGGCGAACCGATTACGTTTCCGTCCGGCGAACCTCTTTTCGTCGGCTTCGCCGCGACCAGTCGTCGCGACGGCCGGCTCACCCGGGCGGAGTTCGCTCACGCCGGCATCATCCTTCCCGGTTCCTACGGCGCGTGGCGGGAGCTCCATTTTTCCGGGACGGCCCGCTACGACGACCGTATCAGCGGACCGGTGACATCCGGCGTCGGCGGTCGACCCAATTTTTATTATTACGCACTGGCGTTGCCGCCGACGCAGACGTCGACGGCGACGCATGTCCGTATCGCCACCGATCCCGGCGCCGACCGCTTCGGCCTACGGTTCGACCGGCCGATCGGATTTCGCAATGTCGAGTATACCTTGGAGAAATCGGACAATCTGATCGAATGGAAAGAAACCTCCGGCGAATGGAAGGTCTTCGCCGGAACGAACGCGGACCATGAAACAGTGCACGTGTATCCGGCAACAGAATCGTCCGGCAAAACCCGCGAATTCCTCCGCCTCCGCATCCGCTGGACCGAGTAGCGACGCAGGGCCGTCCCGGCTCCGTGCCGAGCATTAGGACGATTACGCCTCTCCCGCGGACCAGACGGAGCTGGTCCCTTCCGCGAAATCCACGTGCTGAGACGAGTGGCCCTGCCACGCCGGAACCAAGGTCCCCATAGCCCAGCGGGCTTACGCCTTCCAGCCCAGGGTTGAGCCGAGAGGCCCTGCCACGCCGGAACCAAGGTCCCATAGCCAAACGGGCTAACGCCCTCCAGCCCAGGGTTGAGCCGAGAGGCCCTGCCACGCCGGAACCAAGGTCCCCATAGCCCAACGGGCTTACGCCTTCCAGCCCAGGGTTGAGCCGAGGGAAACGAGGCCTACCCTGGGGAACGATACCCGAGGCCAAGAACCGCAACGCGGTTCCGCCCGCGAAATCCACGTGCTGAGCCGAGAGGCCCTGCCACGCCGGAACCAAGGTCCCCATAGCCCAACGGGCTTACGCCCTCCAGCCCAGGGTTGAGCCGAGGGAAACGAGGCCTACCCTGGGGAACGATACCCGAGGCCACGAACCGCAACGCGGTTCCGCCCGCGTTCAAGCCACCATCGCCCGAAGGCCGGGGCGCAACCTCTTCGAGGTAGATTGTCTCGCGACCGAAACCCAAGGT
The DNA here is from genome assembly GCF_056590205.1 of Verruconatronum alginivorum. Classification (NCBI taxonomy): domain Bacteria; kingdom Pseudomonadati; phylum Verrucomicrobiota; class Opitutia; order Opitutales; family Verruconatronaceae; genus Verruconatronum; species Verruconatronum alginivorum. Next base: position 105,510 of record NZ_JBWPVQ010000001.1, read on the forward strand.
AGCCCCGCATTCGCGCGGCAACCTTGGGCTGGAGGACGAAACGCCGTTGGCGTATAAACCCAATGTGGCGGGACCGTCCCAGCTCCGTGCCGACGATCACGCCTCTCCCGCGGACCCGACGGAGCTGGTCCCTTCCGCGAAATCCACGTGCTGAGACGAGAGGCCCTGCCACGCCGGAACCAAGGTCCCATAGCCCAACGGGCTTACGCCCTCCAGCCCAGGGTTGAGCTGAGGGAAACGAGGCCTACCCTGGGAACGATACCCGAGGCCACGAACCGCAACGCGGTTCCGCCCGCGTTCAAGCCACCATCGCCCGAAGGCCAGGGCGCAACCTCTTCGAGGTAGATTGTCTCGCGACCGAGACCCAAGGTAGCCCCGCATTCGCGCGGCAACCTTGGGCTGGAGGACGAAACGCCGTTGGCGTATGAGCCCAAAGTGGCGGGGCCGTCCCAGCTCCGTGCCGAGCATCAAGCCGATCACGCCTCCCCGCGGACCAGACGGAGCTGGTCCCTCCCCGGAACTCATGCAGCGACCGCATGAATGCGGAACTCCAACAAAAGGTCGGCCTTTATCCACAACAAAGCCGCGCCCGGGATTCCGGACGCGGCTTGTTTGATTACAATTTTGAATACGGATCTTACTCGGTCCGGGAAACCGACAACCGAAGAAATCCGCGGCTTCCATCCAACGGGATTCGGGCCTCTCGGAGTTCGAGGCTTCCTTCCGTGGCGACTACTACGTCGACCACTTCGTCGGTGCTCCATCCGACGAGATTCGAACCGGCTTCGACCGCGTAGGTGATCTCGGTTTTCGTGGTGTCGCGGTGATAGGTCAGCACCAGGTGCGCATCCCCTTCGATCATCGCCACCGATGCCGACGGCAATCCGGGATTCCAACCGTCGACCGCCGCACGCGACGCTTCGTTCGGATCGAGGCCGAGGGCGTATTTCAACAGATTGCGCACTCCGTCGCCACTCGGATCGGCCCCGTCGGCGGCATCGCCTTCATTGGCGGTGGTCCCGAAATGCAGTTCGCGCCACTGCTCGATCGGCGACAAGTCAGGCCCGCTCAAGACGTCCGTCAAAGACAGAAACTGCTCGGCGATTTGCTCCGGGGAGAGCTCGAAATGATAGATGGCAAACTCGTCAATGATTCCGACGTCACCACTCGGATTTCGAAAGGCGTTGTTCATCCCGAGATTGTTTCCCAGGATAAAATGACTGGCATCACCGACCACCGCGTCATTCGCGATATCGATAACTCCACTCATCAACTCTCCACCCACCTCACCCAGGTGCCAATTGACCTCGCCGTCATTACGAGCCTCATCCCATGTCACGGCAAAATAATACCATTCACCACCTGTCAACTCATGCGCCTCCGCGATAGCCTGAGTGGTGTTGCCGATTCGCAATTTCAGGCTATTCGGAGGATTGTTGTTATTGTTTTCGAAGAATAGGGCAAAGGCGTTCCCGTCGCCGGTCGAGTTACCTTGCGCGAAAAGGAAACGTTGGCCTCCGAACACCAATGTCTCGGGTGCCCGGAAAATGAAACCGACCGACCCAATGCCCGTGGCATTCTCATCGCGAAACCAACCACCACTATCAGGCATCGGATCGAATGCGGCCCGCAGACCGTCGGATGTATTAGCGAATTGATAGGCCGCCTCGGGTGCGCCAAATAGGTCCCATGTGAAAGAGCCACCGGTACCGACCGCCGCCAGGGTTGCGGTCCCAGCCGAACCAGCATTTGTCAAATCTCCGTCGAGTTGCCAGTAGTAGGCGGGACCATGATCAACTACGACCTCCTGGAAATACTTCATTCCATCCGTCGGGGGAGGGGGTGGCAGAGCCGAAGCGAGGGCGAATTGTTCTTCGATTTGCTGTGGCGATAGCTCATAATCGTACAAGGCGAACTCGTCGATCCGGGCCGGTTCATCAGGGTTCCGGAAACCGGAAGTGCGCGGTTCGCCGGACCGATTGCCAATGTAGAACGAGCCTTGGTTTCCGACAACCGCCTGATTGGCGATGTCATGACCGGCGGACGACAACTCCTGGCCCAATTCGCCAATGTGCCAGAACGCTTCCGGAGTGTTGCGGGCTTCGTTCCAAGTCAACGCGAAGAAATACCAGGTATTCGGTTTGAAGTAAGAAGCAGGCTGAACCACCCGGGTGTTATTCCCCAACCGCATCTTCAGACTATTCGGATCGGAATTAGTGTTGTTCTCGAAAAAGAGACTGAAGGCATTATTGGGCCCTGTTGCGTCCCCCTGTGAAAAAATGAAACGCTGCCCTCCAAATGTCGTCGACGCCGGAGTCCGGAACAGCATTGTCAACGATCCAGTGGCTTCGGCGTTTTCGTCGGGACCGGAGCCACCGCCGCTGACCGGGTCGCTTGACAGCATCAACGCCTCCTCGTGCGAACGGATTTCCCACGCCGATGCCGCGTTCTGGAAAAAGTCTTCGCCAAAAATCAAGTCGACCTCTTCCGGCGCGAGATGCACCAAAGTCGCCTCGCCGGCCGTACCAAAATTCTGCAAGGTTCCGTCGAAGGTCCAGTAATGGGTCGGCTGGTGCGAGAGCACCGCGTTCTGATATTCGCTCATCGCACCGGCCGAAACGGCGGCGAGCATCGCTCCGGCCACTAGGCCGGAAAGGTAAGGAAGGGTCTTCATGGGCAATGTCGGGTTTGGTTTTCGCGTGCGGAAATCCCTCGGAATTTCCATGTTTCTCCGTTTTTTCTGGCAAAGGAAGGCGTTCTCGTCAATGAATAATTGATAATTATAAATTAATTTCTGATTAAAATGAATTCACACCCGATCCCCCTCCCTCCGAATTTCGTCTGGCGCAGTTACACCGGCGGGTCCCGCCTGAGGGATTTCCGCCAGGCCGCGAGTCGGCCGGCCGACGATCATTTCCCCGAGGATTGGCTGGCGTCCTCGGTCACCGCCCGCAACCCGGGCCGCGACGATCCGTCGGAGGGAATCAGCCGCGTCGAAGTCGACGGGAAAACGATGCTCTGGACCGATTTCCTGAGGGAACAGGCCGAGGCAATGCTTGGAACGGGGCGCGATTCGTTTGGAGCGTTGATCAAGTTGCTCGATTCCGCCGTGCGGCTCCATATCCAAGCCCATCCCGACCGTGATTTCGCCCGCCGCAAATTCGGCAGCGACTACGGGAAGACGGAATGCTGGTACGTGCTCGAGACCCGGAGCCCGGAGGCCTACGTCCATCTGGGGTTTCAGCACCCGCCCGCCCCGGCCGATTGGCTGCAAATGGTCCAGAACCAAGACCGCGCCGCGATGCGGGCCTGTTTCGACCGGATCCCGGTCAAGCCGGGCGACTGTTTCATGGTGCCGGCCGGCATCCCTCATGCCATCGGCGAAGGGATTTTCATGATCGAGTTGCAGGAGCCGAGCGACTGGGTGGTCCGCTGCGAGTGGGAGGCCGGAGGTTACCAGCTTCCCGAGTCGGCCCGCTGGATGGGGCTCCAGCCGGAGGAGTGCCTGGAAATGTTCGACTACCGCCGCTATGCCCCCGCCGACATCGACGCCGTTTTTCGCCAGACGCCCCGCCTGATCGAGAAGGGACCGTCCTGGATCCGCGAAGAAATCATCGCGCCGAAATGGCACGGATTCTTCCGGTTGCGACGGATCAGTGGGAGCGGTCCCGCCGCGTGGTCAGGCGGCGAGCCGACGGTGGCGATTTTGGTCCGCGGCGAGGGAAGTCTCTCCGGCCGACCCGCCCGGACGGGTGACGTGTCGTTCCTCCCTTTCTCCGCGTCCAAATGGGATTGGAAGCCGTCCGGCGCAGGAGAGTGGGAAATCCTCCTCGCCCTACCGCCGACGCGGTAGCCCGAAGTGGGAGAGGCGTCCCGCCTCAGTGCAGTACCCACGTGATGCCCGGCACACGGAGGCGGGACGCCTCTGCCACTTTCCATGCCCGCGGGACGCCTCCGCCACTTTGGGACCGGTGCGGCTCACCAGGTGACGACCAAATCGCCGCTGCCTTGGAGGTCGGCGGTGATGCCGCCGTCGCGGTCTTGAACCTCAATTCGTTCGCCGCGGAAGAAGGCGTTGAGTCGTCCTCCGGCGGAGGGGTCCTTGAACCGGATGCGGTAAGGCTCTTCCTCTCCATGGATCGCGATCCGATAACTCCGTCCGTTCGCCTTCATCGATCCACTCGCGGTCACCGGTCGGTCGGATGCGAACAGGAGCGTTCCATCAGCCCGTAGCTCCGTCCCTTCGCAAATCGCCCAGGCCGCCGGACCTTTGCCGATGCGGAGAAAAGCCATCGCGGCTTCGGCTTCCAGAGGGCCTCCTTCCAAACGGCCGGTCGATCCCCGCAACAAGAATGTGTCGTCGAACCCATCCTTTTGAATACGGGCGCCGGTCTGCTCCCCTCGGGTCAGATCGGTGAACTCCGGCTCCTTCCTGTCGGCGGACAAGGGAACGATCACTTGGAGAAACTCCACCGCCTCCCCCCGGCGCTTCGCGGCCACATAACCGTAACTGGCGTAATCTGCTTTGATATAGGAAACCTCTCCCTCCCGGTCGTCGAGTTCGATCCCGTCGCCGAGGATCCATGCGGTCATTCGGGCGGATAGACCGTATTCATCCTCCGAATATTTCCATGACCGGCGGTTCCCTTCTCCCTCCATTTCCCCGCGGCCGCCGTGCAGGTAAATTTCGGCGGTCCGCGCTTCCGGACCTTCGACCCGGTCGGCCACGATGAAGTAGTCTTGTCCAATGAAGGCGATCGCCCGGCGCCAGATTTGACCGAGGGCGAAGAACGTTTCTTTCTCCTGAAAGGCGAAGGCGGGAGTGTCGATTTCGTAGCGGGAAGGAGGCGTTTGGTTCTCCTCGAAATCCCGGGCGGGCCAACCGTCGATGGTTAGGGTGTTATGGGCTTCCGCCGTGGCGTACCAGCCCAACCGGATCGGTTCGCCGTAACTATCCCGAGTGTATCCGGAATCCGATGCCATCATTTGGTTTTCCGCCTGAATGATGAAGCTGAGATGATCGTGGTGGTTGTGATTGTCCGACTCGGCCACGCCATGGAACAGGAGGTAACGGTGACGGGGGTCGTTGAAACTCCAATCGCTGCGGAAGATGGTTTGCCCACCTTCCAGGAAGACGTTTGGAGAGACGTCCGGAGCGATCGGCTCGATCTCCGGAACATAGGTCAGGAACTCGTCGATTTCCAAGGTGTAATCCCAACTGGCGCCGGTATAGTTGAACCCGCTTTCCGCCCGTTCCCGCTCGAAGGGACTGAAGTCGGTGTGCACGAAATTCCATTGGAGGATGTTCGCCAACGGAGCGATCGAATGAAACCGGGTCGGCGTATCGCGGTAGGCGGCCGCGACCATGTGGGTCGGTCCCGGCCGGATCCATGAATCCTCCAAATTGGGCAACCAACCCCGACCGTTGCGGGCGGCGATCACCCATTCGAAAGCCGGCTGGAAATACGGAAAATGGTCCTGGCCCGAGATGTTCCGGTAGTGGTAGAGAAAGGGGACGAAATTGATCCACGAAAAGATGAGATACTGGGAGCCCTCCCGGTAGATCCCGTCTTCACTGAAGAAATAACGGGTGTTCTGGTTCGCCGCGCGCAACGCCTCCCGCAACCAATGCTCGGCCTCCGGTTCCTCCGCCAAGACCAAGGCCAAACTCCCGAGACCCCACGCCGGTTTCGACAAATGATTGTGGGGACGGGGCGCCCAATGATGAAGGTTCTCCGCCATCGCGTTTCCTTCCCGCACCAACCGCGACCGAATTTCCCGGTCCTCTTCCGGACTCAAATACGGTTGCACCCAATCATAGGCGGCGGCGTAGTTTTGCGCCCAGGTGCCCCGGTAGATTTCATCGACCGGACTGCTCGGCCGGGTCGGATCGAGTTCGTAGATCGGTCCGTCGTAAGACCGTTTCAACGCCGCGATCGCCCGCCCCCGGTAATGTGCCCGCTCGGCCTCCGACTCGGCGAGGATCGACAGGAGTCCGTTGTATTTGGCCAGTCGCGACATCGTTCCGTAATACTGATGAATCGCCCGCCGCGGCGAAGAGGCGGTGACGACTTCCGGCAGGTCCATTGTCAGATGTTCACTTCCGGAAATCAACCGCCACAACCGGCGGGCGTAATCGTCGGCGTCTTTCCGCGCCCGCAAGTCGTCGATCTCGTCCGGCCCGAACCAGAGCGAGGGACGCACCTCGCGTTCGGGAAGAACCGGCTCCTCCGGAACCGCCCAACCGGTATAGGTTTCGTAATTCGCCCCCTGTCCATATGCCGACGAAAGGATGACTTGCCCCACCAAGCCCGCCGACAGCAGAACGCCGGCGAGATTGCGGAAGGTGAATCGAGAAAGATAGAGGTACATGATAATTCTCCGTTGGCGCGAATGCGCGGATGTTGATTTTCAGAATTCAGGCGCAGTAAACGCCGCCGTTGATGTCCAAAGTCGTGCCGGTGATGAACCCGTCGTACTCCGACGCGAAAAACGCCACCGCCCGGGCGACGTCTTCCGCGGTTCCGGCCCGGCCCAAGGGAATTCCCTCGATGGTCTTCGCCGCTGATTCGTTGGTGGTGTGGGTCGCATGGAATCGGGTGCCGAGAATCAAGCCCGGCGCCACCGCGTTGACCCGCACGCCTTGGGGACCGAGTTCGGCGGCCAACGCCCGGGTCCAGGTCAACACCGCCCCCTTCGCCGTCGAATAAACCAGCGAGCCTCCGTGCCCTCCCTTTCGTCCGGCAAGGGAAGACAAGTTTACAATCGAGGCCGATCCGGCCTGCGTCAAAGCCGGGACCGCGGTCCGGGTGACCCACATCATCGAGGTCAAATTGATCGAAAGACTTCTTTCCCAAAACTCCGTTTCGATCTCGGTTACGGTCCGCCGGGCCACCAAATCGCCGGCGTTGTTGATCAAAATATCCAAGCCTCCGAGGAACTCGACCGCCCGCGTGACCATGTCGACCGCTTCCTGTTCCCGGGTGAGATCGGCCTGGAAGACCTCGCATCGCCCCTTCCGGGCATGCACCCCCCGCTGACAAGCCTTGGCTCCATCCGCGCTGGAAAAATAATGCAGGGCCAAATCGCATCCCCGCTCCCCTAGTTCATTGGCGATCGCCTGCCCCAAACCTTGTCCGGCGGCGGTGATCAACACCCGCTTTCCTCGCAGCTTGTCCATGGTGATCCCATGCTAGAAAAGTAAAACCCCGGAGGTCAATTAATAATTATTAAAGACGGTTTGGAAGTTGCCGCTTCCTCCTCTAAAACTTATCGGTTCATGCGGGGTTGCTCGACCAATTGGAGGGTTGTCTTCCAGCCGACCTTCTTCCACGACCGCCGCCGGCGGCGCACAGCAGGATGCCATCCCTCCCAGTGGCGGGGCAACATGGCCAAAAAGTAGTGGGGTTGGCTTTGCCGCCCTATTTTCCGGCGGGCTCGAATGCCCGGAATCGTCGATCTCCAACTTCGACGCGCGGAAAATCGAAGCCGTTTAATCGTCCTCGGCCGCTGCGTTCGGGCGGCGAAGCCAACCCGACTACAGAGGAGGCATTCCGGATTTTCTTCTCGGCCTTTTATGAACCGTGGTTACTCCTGCCTGAGTATCGTGAGACAGGCATTCCTGCCTGTTCTTCCACTCTCTTCAGACGGGCACAGGCGAAATGCCTGTCTCACATGCGGATCAGCCCCCGCGTCGCATTCCGCGCCGGACCGCTCGATTGGCGGACGTGCAGACCCGCCGGAAGGACCACATCGCTGAAAACTTCGTCGGGTTCGCCGGTCGCTTGCAACAACAACTTCCCGGTGATCTCCCCCATCTTTTCCGGATCGGCAAAGGCGGCGGTCAAGCCCGGCTCCTCCTCATCGCAAATCCGGGTGCCGTCGACCGCCACCACGCTCACTTCCTCAGGAATCTTGATTTGCCGGGCGAGCAGATAGTTGACCGCCCCCCGCGCCATCAAGCCGTTATAAGCCACCCAGGCGGTCGGCAGCTTGTCGCGCCCGAAGCGTTCCAAGAAACGCTGGGCAACCGCTTGGCCGTCCCGGCGGTCCCCCTCCCTCTCGATGCCGATCTGTTCCGGTGGACATTCCCCGCAAAAGGTATGCAAAGCGCTTTGAAAGGCGGCGAAACGTTGCTCGTGTCGCCCCATCCCTTTATTTCCGCCAATCCAGGCAAACGACTGATGCCCCTCCTGGCAGAGCCGCTCGATCAGCAAGTCGACCGCTTGGGCCTCGTTGCTCAACACCGAATGGCAAAAGCCCGGATAACTCGCCGAAACCGCCACCAAACGCGGAAATCGCTCGCGAACCCGCTTGAGAAACGGCAACTTGACCTCCCCCATGATCACGATGCCCAACAGATTCCGCCCCACTTGGCGCAACGTGGCGAAATCGTCTTCCGGCAAGGTCTCCTCCGTCCCGAGAAAAAGCGACGAATAACCGTTCTTTTGCAGAAAAACATGCAGACCATGCTGCACGTGACTGAAAAAATTGCTCTGGGTGTAAAGTGTCAATCCGGCCCGCAACACAAAGCCGACCTGGGTCGGACGCGGAGTATTCCCGTTCTCCGGAATCAACATCCCTTTCGGGGTATAACCGAGACTCTCCGCGTGCTCCCGGATCCGACGGTAGGTCTCGGCATTGATCCCCTTGCTCCGTCCGTTCAGGACCATCGAAACCAGCGCCTGCGAAACCCCGAGGTCCGCGGCGATCTTTTGTTGAGAAACTTTCTGCTTTTGTGGCGCCAACTTCATGGAAGATGTATTGATTATTTATACGCTGCCAAGAATTTTCCCTTGATTCAAGAGGATTATTAATAATTATTAACTGCCATGGAAACTATTACTCCACGGATTTTGGCCGTCCTCACCCCCCAGGAATGGGACGAATTTCTTCCGGGGGAAACCGGCGACTGGCTCCGCCGCCAGCCCGGTTTCCATGAGATCGACCCGGCCTCGCTCAACTCCCAGGAATGGACCGCCCGCCTGAAGCAGGTTCAACCGGAGGTGATCGTGACGGCATGGAAAACGCCGCCGTTACCGGCCGCTCTCTTTAATAACGGAGTGAAGCCGCCGCATTACATCTGCCATCTGGCCGGGACCGTCCGGAAGCTGGTTCCCCGGGAATTGGTCCAAGACGGCCTCCAGGTGACCAACTGGGGCAATTCGATCAGCAAGACCGTCGCCGAATGCGCCTTGTTGCTGACGCTTTCCGCCTTGCGCCGCGCCAGCTACTGGGCTTTGGCAATGCACCGCGAAGGCGCGTGGAAAAACGGGCAAACGGTGACCGAAAGTCTGTTCGGCCGTCGCGTCGGCATCCACGGGTTCGGAGCGATCGCCCAGGCCCTCGTTCCCTTATTGAAACCGTTCAACGTCGAGATCCAGGTCTTCTCCCCGAGCGTGCCGGATGAAATTCTCCAACGCCACGGGGTCGGCCGCGCCGTTTCCCTTGAAAACCTCTTCGACTGGTCGCAAGTGCTGATCGAACTCGCTCCTTACACTCCCGCCAATCACCACATCGTCGACGAAGCCCTCCTGCGGCGGCTTCCCGCCGACGGCGTATTCGTCAACGTAGGACGCGGCGCGGTCGTCGACGAGGAGGCACTACTAAAGATCGCCCGCGAAGGAAATCTTCAGATCGCCCTCGACGTTTACGAAACCGAACCCCTTCCCGCCGACCATCCGCTCCGCGGCCTTCCGAACGTCACCTTACTGCCGCATCTCGGAGGTCCGACCCGCGACCGCCGCCGCGACGCCGGTGCGTGGGCGATCGACAATTTGAAAGCCTATTTCGGCAAACAACCGCTCAAATCTGTCGTCACTCTCGATATTTATGACCGTGCAAGCTAAACCGACGCTCCATTGGGGGTTCTCTTCCATGGGGGCTCCCGAAATGAATTTGGAAAATCTGGTCGACCTGGCCGCCCGGCTGGAATGTCCGCACATTGAACTCCGGTCGGTGGAGAACTCCATCGACTTGCCGGCGGTTTTCGACCGGATGGCCGGCGAAGGCCGCGATCCCGCCACAATCTGCCAAGCCCGCGGGGTCAAGATCGTCGGACTGAACAGCTCCTTCAAGCTCACCGAATCCGGTGATGACGACCGCGTCCAACTGGAGGCGTTCGCCCGTTGGGCCGAGCGGATCGGCGTTCCGTATATCCGGGCGTTCGGGGGCGGCAAATGGGGCGAACCGGTGACCGCCGCTCAATGGGACCGGGCCTGCGACAACCTCGCCTGGTGGCGTCAGGTCCGGGCCGATAACCGATGGAAAACCGATCTGGCCCTGGAAACCCACGACGCCTTCTCCGGTTCCGACGAATGCCTCCAGTTGATCGACAAAACCGGCCACGATCTCCCGATCATCTGGGACACCCATCACACATGGAAACTCGCCGGCGAATCACCGCGCGAAACATGGAAGAAGATCGGTCTGTCGGTCGTCCATGTTCACTTGAAGGACAGCATCAGCAAGCCATCCGCCCGCCATCCGTTCACCTACGTCCACATCGGCCGGGGTGAATTTCCGTGGACCGAGGTCACTTCCCTTCTCGCCATCGCCCGTTATTCCGGAGTGATTTCGATCGAATGGGAAAAACTTTGGCACCCCTATCTCGACCCGTTGGAACAGGCCCTGCAAACGGCCCGCGACGCGGGAATCTGGTAATCGAATCGGTTTGGTTCGCCAACCGAGCCGACCATTCCAACCTCCTTTCACCTCCGCGCGGATCCGGGACGGCTCCGCCACTTTCGCGCAGACATATCATGAAAAAATTCCTCTTCATCCTTTTCCTTCCCCTCGCCCAACTCTCGGGCTCTCCTTGGGAGATGCCGACGGAACACCCGCGGACGATGGTCCTTCCCGGACAAGTGGATTCATTTCGTGAATACGTTCTCACCGGAGAAGGCGCCGACTTCTTCGCGGGCATGCGGAAAGAACTCGATGCGGTGATGGATCGGCCGTTTCCCGAAGAACCTCCCCACTTCGGCGACTCCTCTCCCCAAGCCCGGACCGCCGCCAAGATCAACGCATGGCGCGCCGCCCAGGACACTTGCGGCTGGGTCGCCGGGGTCGCCGAAGCGGCCGCCCTCGTTTGGGTCGCCACCGGAGAGGAACGCTATCTTGAAAAGGCCCAGGAGTTTCTGGTCAAGTCCTCCCGCTGGGATCCCAATGGCACCACCGGAGTCGATTACAACGACGAAGCCCACTTCCGGCTCTGGCGGAAACTCCCCTTGGTCTACGACCTTGTGCGGGATCAACTGTCGGAGACCGACCGCGAAAAGATCCTGGCCTCCTTCCGCGCCCGGGGCAATCGCGCCTTCGAATCGCTCGCGGAATACGACATCCAACGCGTCCGGCCGAACACCGTTCCGCCGCCACACACCAGCCACCCGATCCGTTTCATCTCGATGACCGGATTGGTCGGCGCGGCCTTGTGGGACGATCTTCCCGAAGCCCGCGACTGGTTCGCCTTGGCCGTGCGTTTCTACCGCGAGAGCTTCACCCCGTGGGGCGGCGAAGACGGGGGCTGGGCCGAAGGCGTCGCCTACTGGCGCGCCCTCAACGAACACGGCCGCTTCCAGGATGCCTTGCTCGCCTTGGATCACCCGGAGGCATGGAACGGAAGCTTTTGGCGGGAGACCGGATACTTCCCGACCTACTTCCTCCAACGATACGAAGCGACCTCATTCGGCGACATCCCGGTCCGGGGCAAAATCAACATGCAGGCCCAGATCTCGCAGTTCCTCGAACGGGCCGGTCGGCTCTTCCAGGACGGCTACCTGATCTCCGCCTCCCGAATCAACCCCGGATCCCGCAACCACCTGCTTCGACAAGGTTTGTATTTGGGACGAAACTACCCGACTGGAATGGAACACCTCATCCGCCATTTCCAACAAAGCCTCGAACCGATGCCGGATCCCCTGCCGTTGACCGATCTTCCCCAGGCCCGGCATTTCCGCGATATCGGCTGGGTCAGCATGCATTCGGAACTGGGCAACGCGAACAACGACATCATGCTCTCTTTCAAATCGAGTCCCTACGCCTCCTTCAGCCATAGTCATGGCGACCAAAACGCCTTCATCCTCAATGCCTACGGCGAAAACCTCGCGATCAATTCCGGCTACCGCGAGTTCCACCGGTCCGCGCACCACGCCGGATACACCCGTCACACCCGGTCAAAAAACGCCATCCTGATCGGCGGCCATGGACAGGAGGTCCAAACCACCGAGGCCCGAGGGAAAATCACGCGGTTCGGACAAAACGATCGCGTCGCCATCACCACCGGCGACGCCACCGAAGCCTACCAGTCCGGTCCCGAAGGAGCAAACGTCCTGCGGGCCACCCGCGACGTCGTCATGATCGACCGCCGCTACTTCGTCATCCGCGATGTCGTGCACACCAAAGAACCGCGCCCTATTTCCTGGCTGTTGCACGCCGAAGCCCCGATCACCTGGTCCGCCAACCGCCGGACCGCCACGGTCCAGCGGGAAAAAGCGTCGTTGGCCGTCCAGCTTCATGGCCCATCCGCATGGAACGCCCGATCCTGGACCGGTTTCCCGATCGCCGTTGAGCCACAGTACGTGAAAGACGGATACACGGACCAATTCCACTTCGCGGCTACCACGCCGGCGGCGACCCGCCACGAAGTCTGGGCCGTCCTCTGGCCTGACCGCCGTTTCGATCAACTCTCCCGGCTAAATTCCACGCCGGACGGACAGTCGCGCATCCGAGTCACCCGGCCCGACGGACGGACCGATCTAATCGTGCTGGACGACAACCGGATCGAGGTCCGGTAGAGTCCCCTCGCCGAAGGCGACCAATCGAAGGCGAATCGACCCCGCAAACCAATTGCTGCCCTTCAGGCAGCACCCTCGCCCCAACCAAAAACCCAGCCCTTCGGACTGGGCTGTGGAATTCCGCACCTTCGGTGCTACCAACACCCGGGTTCGGCGAAACCGATTGGGTGGCGCCGCAGCGATTCTCCAAAATCCTCTGAGAAAATCCCACCGGTAAAGGAAAGACCGCATAAATGCGGAACTCCAACTCGCCAAGCGGTTGAAGGTTGGGGTTCCGGCATTAGTTAGCCGGTCTTCGCGCCGTTTCCTTCCGGGCGGCAATCTCAGGAAACTTTTGAAAATCGCTTTAATGCTATAGCCCAGCTCGAAGGACTGGGGATTCGGTCCATTATGTTTCGTGGCCTTCGAGCATCGCAGGCGAATCGACCTCGCAAATCAATTGCTGCCCTTCAGGCAGCAACCTCGCCCCAAACCCAAAACCCAGCCCTTCGGACTGGGCTATTGAATTCCGCACCTTCGGTGCTACCAACATCCGGGTTACCGGTTACACGAATGCACCTTACCAGTTCACTTCCAACATTCGGAAATCGCGCGGCAAGATGTCGGTCTGGATCCGGCGGCCATTCGAATCGATCGGCTCGCCGGTGAGTGCGTCCTTCACCTGGAAATTGGTCGCGGCGATGCCCAGTCGATCGGTGTCGAGATCGGCCTCCGCCCGGATCGTTTCATCCCCCCAGTTGAAGAGAATGAGCAGGGCTTGATCCTCCCCATAATGCAGAATCGGACGGACGGATTCCGGGGCCGTGGCTACTCCATTATTCGGTTGCCAATAATAGGCGACATCCATCTCACTCAACGGATACGACATGCGCGTATTCAGAATTCGCGCGATCAATCCACCATGGTAGGTCAACGATCCGTATCCGTCGATATGGGAATCGTGGATCATCAAGAGCCCCATCATATCGCGAGCGGTGGCAATGGTCGGAGATGAGGTCACCAAGCCGCGGAGCTCGTCCCGAGTGATCTGCGGAAGGAAGTCCGCGATGAACCCGAACGCCTTGCCGGTATGCTGCACCTGCATGAGTCCTTCGCTCAAGAAACTGCTGTAAAACTCCTGTCCGACAATGCTGCGCGGATGACCGGGGTGGGTGTATTTTTCCCCATCCCAAAAAATCGTGGTGAAGGAAATGATCGGTACGAGCACTTGATAGGAACTGTGCCACATGAACTCCGGCGGTTGCCCGTTGAGTTCATACATCATAATGTAGGCTCGCTTCATGATGTCCCGCATCGCGAAGAAGTTCCCTTGTCCGACCCACTCGCCATTATGATCGACATATCCGCAACCGTGGTCGGGATTACGACATTGATACATTTGCTGGTCGAGGTAGAGCGCCCGCAAGCCGGTATCTTCCACCAACTCCTTCAATTTCCAGACATAATAATCGGCGAAAGTCGAACCGTAACAAAAGCGCTCCGGATACGAGGTCGGCCGCCACATCACCCCATGCCAGTCGTTCCCCGGCGCCGTGTGCCGGTCGATCGCCAATAGGTCTTCCACGGAATGCCCTCCGGGGTTGCTTTGCTCCCGACGGCTCCAAGCAGCCGCCTGACGGGCCAGCGCATCCTCGACGCTGCCCTCAAAGCGCCGCTGCTGATCCCATTGGTCCTTCCAAAACATCACTTCGCGATGGATCATTCCGGGATGGTCGACGATCCCGAATTTGCCCCGGGAAAATCGATACATTCCGAAATACTCGGTCGACGAGGTGGTAAGAATCTCCCTTCCTTGAGCCCGTTCCGATTCCACGTCGTTTCTCGCTTCTTCCCGGAAGGTGTCTTGAAAGGGATAGTAATAGCCATCGCCCCATCTCCATTGCAACAGGAACGGCCGGTTCTCTGTGGTCCGGTCCCAACCGACCCGCTCCCGGAAATTCTTGGCCCGTGGCCGCATCGGTGTCGCCTGAATCCCGAACACCAATTGCAATGGCTCTTCCAGCGTAAACTCCCGGTCGGCGAACTTGATGGTAAACATCCGGTTGCCATCCTCCACCGGTCCGATCACCTGGATGTCGTCTTCGTTCTGAATCGGCCAGCCTTTCATGTAATTCGCGAACCAGGTGAAACCGACTTCAGGATTTCCGAGCCAGACCAATTCCCGAAACGCGTCCAACCGGATCCCTTCCGCCGGAGTCGAGTCGGAATCCGACATCGGGGGCAACGCCGCCCCCCCGGCGATGCGACCGCCGATCCGAACCCCACTACGGGTCCCCGTGTAATGGAACAGGGTCGTCGTCTCCGCCCGCAAGGGAAAATCCAGATAGAGCCCGCTCGGCCGCGCCCCAGACGGACCGGTAAGACGCATCGTCACCTTGCCCATTCCATCGAACTCGTATTCCTTATCCAACCGGATTTCGTATCCGTCGGATCGCGACACGCTCCGCACCAACACCAGCCCGTCGTGTCGTTGATCGATGCTGACTTCAGCTTCCCGGAACTCCACCCACCGGTCCCCTGTCCGCAAACGGAAGACCGGTCCTCCGCTCATCAACTCCGTGTCCTGACTGAGCAGTGAAACCGGCAGAATCGAGTTGTCGTAGCGGTAGACTTTCCCCCAGCTATGAATCGATTGCCCTTCCACGGTCATCGGGGTCCATGGCGGAGGCACGATTTCACTGCGGCCGATGTCATTCTTGAGCCATTCCTGGCTTTCCCGCAGTGTCGTCTCAAGTTCGGCGCGGGTCCACTTCCGCTCGTAAACCTCCGAATCCGCCGACAAAAACGGGGTGGTGACAGCACTCACCAAAACAAGGCCCAGGGCGAACCGAAGGGGCCGTCCCATGGAGGCCGCCGGGATATCAAGTAGGTCTTTCATCAATACAGAATTGCTATGTAGGTTTGTGAAGCTGCCCGCCGGGGGGCCGCGGCCGTCGACGGAGTATCCGGGAATGGAAATCAGGATCCCGGGACGGTCGAGACCACGATGTCGTCGAACGAGACCGCCATCACCGAATTGCTGGCTTGTTCCGCCGACCAACGGTTGAGGACACTGATATCACTCCAAAAGTAATGGGTGTTCGAAACCGCGGATTGCCCGGCTTCGTCGCTGTCGAGATTGGTCACGCTGACCCAAAAGGTTTTGGCCGCTGGATCCGCCGCGATGATGACCTCATACCAATCCCCGACCTTCACGTTGCGAATCAATGTTTCAATCGGGCCTTGGGCGCCGCCTGCCTGATCCCGGCGGCCGAGCACGCCGAACGCCCCCGGGCCGAACCGGAAGCGAGCGGCGGCGCCGATCTCATTCGGCACAATGCTTCCAAGCACGACTTGGTGGGTGCCCGCCGAGTCGTCGTCGATCCGGATCTTGAAACTCGATTGCACCTCGCCCCGCTGCGGATCGAAATTCCGGCGCATCGTCGGAATGTTGGCGGACGATTCGTCCTTCCGGAAAAGGCGGGCAACCCGCTCGTTCGCTCCCGATCCTCCGGTCGAGGAACCTTCCACCACCTGGACTCCCTGTTGATCCCCTTGGTCAAACTGCACCACCCAGCCGGCCCGATTCCCATCCTCCGGTTTCTTGCCGTGGAGGCGGGCATCCGCGGCGTAGGCCTCGAAGTTTTCGTTGAGCAATTCCTTCGCCCCATACGCCACCGGAACCATGGCGGAGAGAGCGATCAACATCGTTGAGAACAGGGCTGTGACTTTAGTCTTTTTCATTGGCGTGAGTTGGAAGGTTTGAGAGAAATTGGCCGCCTGGAGATCGTCCTTGTCAATCCGCCTCTGATTCCCCGGCGGCCGAAAATCGAATACTGTGGTAATAAATCCGTTCGTCACCGGATTTGACGTGAACCGCAATCCGGCCACTTCGATGATGGTTGAGGGGAAGCGGGAGTTCCAATTTCAAACTTCGTCCCGCCATCACCCCCCGAGGCATTTCAACGGATTCGGACGGCTGCAGTTCCCCTTCGCCAAACAAATCGGCGCCCACCGTGACCCGCCTCGGCCGGTCCGGGGAGAAAATCTCGACCATGGCCACCACGCTGTCGTCGCGCCAGACGAATTCCCCCAATCGGATTACCGGAACGTTTTCGCTGAAACGAACCTCGCCAGTCGATTCCACATCGGTCATCGCCCCCGCCGGGTGCGTCCAGGCGATACCCGAGCGGGAATGAATGAAATTCGCGGTCCACGTATCGTCCCCTTCCGGCAAGGGCAGGCCGAGATCCCGGAAGCGGGCCGAGAACTCTCCCACCCATTGCTCCGAAGTTCCGCCCGTTTTCCAGGTCCAACGGCCGTTCCAATTCTCGTCCGCCGATGGCAACAATTGCACCCCCTTCTGCGTTCCATCCCGGGCACCGGTCAACTGAATCAACCTTCTGGGACGTTCGCCGCTGACGAAAGGAGGCGCCAAAAATATGTCCAAAGTATCCCCTTCCTCGACCGCCTCCCGGCCGCCGGCACCCGAAACAATTACCCCGAGATAAAGATGTTCTCGGTCGTAGCCGAGGTAGGCAGCGGTCTCATTCCCGGCGAGCCGCCCCTCCTCCGTAGTTACCCAACCGCCCAACCGGGTCGCCCCCTCCCACTCCTCGCGGTTGAGTCGGCCATCCACCACCGGCGGACTCCTCATGAATGGAACGGTGACGAGATTCATCTCCACGGTGGGCGCGCTCATCAGAAGGGTGATGAACCTCTTCCGCGCGTTCGCGGGATCCAGGGAGCCGCCACTGGCGATCACCAGGTCGGAAAAGGCCGTGCCGGGATTCCCGTTTAGCCGAAGGGCGTTCAAGCGCCCGCTGACGTTGGCCGGAGTCACCCGCCGGGCGGGAAAGCCGTTTACCGTCAACAGGAGATCGGCCCCCGCCACAGTCAGGTTGACATGATGCCAGCCGACGGCCCGTTGGAAGATCCGTTTCCGCGGCATCCCGGTCGCCCATTTCCCGTCGTCCCACGAATAAACCGGATAGGTTTGGACGACTTCGCCGTTTTTCTCCAAGACCAAATCGGTGCGGCCGGCCACCTTCCTGAGTGTGTAACGGTCGGTTCCGATCCCCATCTCAGCGAGCGCGACGGCGCTCCCATCCAAGGCATTCCAGCGAACCGGTTTCAGCCAGAACTCAACGTAGTAGTTCGGTCCGAAATCGCGCACCTCCCACCCCAGGGTTCCTTCACGGATCGCCAACGCCTGCTGGTTCTCCAAGCGGCCGTCGACCATCTCCGCCCGGCTTGGCTCGCCGGCCAGCGATGTTCCCGCCGGCGCGGGGTATTCGACCGCCTGACCACTCGCCACCCCGGCCCACAACAGGACCGCCACCGCCGCCAAACAACGACTGAATCGCATCATAGGTCTTTTCCGCTGAAATCTTCTTCCGAGGCCGTCCCCTGCGATCAAACGGTCTGGGCGCGCACCACTTGGCTCGTCCCCAGCCCCATCCCTTTCAGACCAGCGAACCGACCGGTGTTTTCCGCTTCGTAGAGCGCCCAGATGACCCGGAGGCCTTCGAGACTCGAAACCGCATCGGTGAGCGGTTTCTTGCCGGTCTGGATACACTCGATGAAGTGTCGCATCTCCTCGGCGGTCGGTTTGGCATGCGGGGCCTCCATCAGGATGTCGGTCTTCTGCCTCGTCCCATCACCTGGAGTATGACCTTCCATACGGGTGTGGGCCATCAATTTGCCTCCGAAGAGATCGAGTTCCAACATCCCTTCGGTGCAATGCGCATGAAACGCATAACGCAAACGCGACCCGCGCGCGCCCCAAGTCGCCCCGTGGTAGCCGAGGACCCCGCCTTCAAACTCGATGGTGACGTTACTCGTCCCTTCCATCTCCATCCAAGGTGTCCCGGTGTTGGTCCCGAGGTGAACTCCGCGGACCGGTTTTCCCAACATCCACAACATCAGGTCGATGTAGTGGCAACCATGGCTGAACAACTGCCCCCCCCCGAGCATCTCCGCCGACCGGGTCCAATGGCCTTCCGGATAGCGGGTAAATTGTTCGGTCCAAATCGACAACTGGAAAACCTCACCGTACTCACCGGAGTCGAGCAGGCGCTTGAACTCCCGCACCAGCGGGTGGAACCGCATGCTGTAAGCGACCATCAACACCCGGTCGTTCCGTTTCGCGGCCTCGATGATCTCGAGACATTCCTGCTCCGAATTGGCCAACGGCTTTTCCACCAAAGCATGTTTGCCGTGGTTCAAACAATCGATCGTCACCGCGTGATGCAAATGATGCGGCAACACCACCAATACCGCATCCACCAACGGCAGAATCTCCCGGTAATCGGTCGCCACTTTCGGGCGATTGCTCATCAGCGCCGCCACGTTCTCCGCCCGCTCCCGCTCGAGATCGACCAGGGCAGTCACTTCCATCTGACCGCCTACTTGCGCGAAGCGCTTGGCGTGCGCCGCGGCCATTCCACCGCAACCGATCACTCCCACTCGGATTTTGGACTCAGTTTTCAAATCGTTTTTCGCAATCATTGTATCACCTCAATTAAGCCCCGGGCTCGGCCAGCATGACGCACGCGGGGATCGACTCCAGGGCAACTCTCCTTCCATCAGCCATTGGGAATAAACATGGAAAACAATCTTCCGCCGGTCAATCAAAAACCGAGAAAAAAATCAAAACTTAACACTTCTGCGCGAATCGTCGGCTCCGGTCTTCTCATCGGAGCGGCGGAAGAAATTCTCGATCAGATGGCTACGCATTTCCCGGATCCCGCAAGTCCCCGCCCGAAATTCGTATTTGAACCATCCGTGCTGCCGCAGGTAGGCCGCGTTTTTCTCATGAAACGTTCGTCTGGCTGTGAGAAATTGGCCCCAGAATCCGAGATGCCATTCCACTTCCACGATCGGTGGCCCGAGGTTTTCCCGCCACTCCGGGGGAAACAATTCGAGCCAACGAGGATGCGAATTCAGCCAACTCCGGGTGCATAGGCGGGTCGCCCCGTATTTGGACTCTACCTGCTCCATCATCACCATGAAACAACTCGGCAAATAAAGCGGATTATCGAAGATCGATCGCGGATTCACCGCGTTTCCAATATGGAAAAAAACCTGGTCGACCGGCCCTTCATAAATGGCTGGTCGAAGACTGCCGCATGGATACGGGGGAGAGACGGCTTCGTCGGCAAAGTCCCGTTCCCACCGGGCATCCAAGCTCGGACGCAACATCGCGAATCCTTCCTCTTCGAAGGCGACGACATCCTCCGCGTGTCGCCGATGGATTTCCGCCAATCCCAGCTCCAACTCCCGCCATCCCTGCACCTCCCAATCGATTTTCTCCGGGATTCGCCCGCCGGGATTCGCCTCCGTTTTCCGATAAATATCGACCCGCCGACGCAACGCTTCCTCGAATGTTTCCTCCGGATGATCCGCCAGCCAACGATGCAGGAAAAACAACTTCAACCGAACGATCCGATGCAGATAATCACGGTGCTCGTCGAGCGACTTCGGTTGCAATGGGGCCGCCTCACTCATCCCGTTTCCGCGTCGCCGCCCGCCGGGCCGGCATCCCCAGGTAGATTCCGAACGGCTCGGTGTCGGCGGTCGCCACCGCCCCCGCTCCGACCACACATCCCTCACGAATCCTCACCCCGGGAAGGACCGTCGCGTTCGCGCCGACCCAGACGTCCCGTTCCAAAACGATCGGAGCCCCGGCCGCGCTTTTCACCAATAAACCTTGGGTCCGGGGATCATGACCGATCGTCGCCAGAACGACATTGGCCGAGCAGGCGCAATGCTCCCCGACGCTCAACCCATGATGCCCGTAAAGCGCGCACCCGGGAGCGAAATGAGTGTGCGAACCGACTTCGATGAAACTCCCTTCCCCGCAAATCGAGAGGTAGTTGTTCGGGAAGAAATCGACCCGGTCCCCCACGACCAGACGCCCACGTCCCTGAATGAACACATTCGGATAAAAGCTCACATCCGATCCGATGCGCACTTCCTCCATTGGGTCTTTCACATAAAAACCCCGCCGGAAGCGCACCCGGTCGCCGACGATGAAATTTTCCGGATGCTCGATCCAGACCCCTGGTTCGATCACCACTCCTTCGCCACACTCCCGAAACCGCCTCCGATAATCGTCCCCTTCGCTCATAATAAAAAAGCCACTAACAAAATCATAACCACGCCCCCCCGGGAAGACACGAACAAACCCACCCGGCTCGAAACCCCGGACACAGGTTGGAGTCCCGCGTTCATGCGGTCCCGAACCTCGGCAAAGACCGACCAATCGGACCGGCTAAAGCCGGAACTCCTACGAACCACCGAAACCCTACACCTCCTCCTTCCTTCCGTGTCTTCCGTGTATTCCGTGGTTTCCCCTCCCCAATACCACCTTAAACCTCTTGCGCTGTTTGCGCCTCGTCGCGGCTATTCCTTCCCGCGTCGAACAACCGGTTCAAACACTCCACCGCCGTGCCCACCAGAATTTTCTCCGACGGCGCCACCGGCGAACCGATCCCGGCCCACGTCTCGTATCCGCCTTCCGTATACGCCTTGTCACTGGCGAAATAACCGAGCGCGTCGTTGGCGATTCCAACCACAAAGGTCTCCCCGGCGGGAGAGGCTTCCCGGATTCCCGCCCCGATTTCCACGAAAACCTCGCCCGGCAACGCCACCCAAGCCGATTCCCCGATCCGGAAGCATTGGACTTCCGTGACAAACGCCTCCGGCATCCGGGCGATTTCCTGGGTATTCCTCGCGTAGATCAACCGCATCGCCTCCGGCAACGGTCCGCCGACCAACCAATCGAACTGGGCCGGACGGTTGGGGTCGTTCGCATCGAGCAACTCTTGCGCCAAATCCAGATCATGGCGCGTAATGGTCTTGCGGGGCAACCGCACCGTTTCCCGTGCCACCCCGAGTTTGACATCGGCGGTCGGACGCAACCGCCCGATCACCTTGGCAACTTCTCCCGCAAGAGATCGAGCGACGCGGGTCGATTGCCGCAAGCCTTTTTCCTGGTCCGGATCGAAGACGTCGATGTTGTTGACCTGCCCGGAATTCCCATTGAACAACAAAACCGCGCAATCCTCGCCGAACAAACTCCGGACCGCCTTCGCGAAATGACCGAAATAATCGGCCGAAACCCCGTAAGCGTTACTCGTACCCACATAATGGAGACTGTAGCGACCGACCACCGCCAGGGGTTTCCCGTCCGGATCTTCCAAATACAACACCCCGACCAACGGATCGATCTCGTCGGCCGGCTCCACCACGTCCGGATTTCCCCGGCCCGGATTAGTGACCACCGTTCCGTCTTTCATCCGGTAGCGGCGGCAAAAACAATGGTCCGGCAAATCCCCTTTCCCATAGGCGAGGCGGGCCGGCTTCCGGCGATTATAAGCCAGGCATATGGCGTCGGCGATCTTCGGCACCATCCACTGGCAATAAGCCGCGTCGCGCCGAATGTTATTCGAATCCCGCACCGCCGGCGCCGTATGGGTGTGGGTGCCGGCGATCATAATATTCTCCTTCCGAAGTGGGATCCGCGCCGCGACATTTTCCCGGATCGCCGCCACCTCGGCGGACGGAAGACCGATCAAATCGACCGCCACCATCGCAAGTTGGGTGGTTCCGTCATCGAGGACTACCGCCTTCGCCTTCAGCGGATCGGTGATCTCCGACGCCTTCCGGTCGTTGAAATGACCCGCCAACGAAATCCCCAGCCACGGGGTGATATCGGTTTCCGCGGTTCCCGCGAGCAATTTTCCGTTTTCCATGGTCGTGATAATCAGTTGCTAGCCGCAAAAAAAAGTCAAAAGGAACAACCTGCTACGTGGGAGTTCCCCCTTCAGGCGGTCCCGACGTGGTGCTGAATCCTCCCGGAGAAACCGGCTGAAGCCGGGACCCCAACATTAACCGATTCGTCTCCATTCGTCGCTCTCAATTTCCACTCCTCCCAGCTTCCGAAGGGAAACCGATGCTGTGATAATAGATATAGTCGTTTTCGTCCCGAATGAAAACCGCGATCCGACCGGATTGGTGGCCTTCGACCGAAATGCGCAGATCTACCTCCACCGCATCTCCCGGCGCCAGATCGACTTCTTGTTCAACCGTCTCCGTCGGAAGAATGTCCGCCGCGCCAAACAGTTGAATCACCGCCCGTAATTCCTGCGGCCGGTTCCCCGGTAGAATCGCCAGCGACACCACCGCCTCGTCCGAATCAACCCGCCAGTCCCGCGAATGCACCACCGGCGTCTGCTCCTCGAACCGGAGTTGCCCCATGGCATCGACATTGGAAAACAACCCGGCCGGGTGCGACCACGCCGCGTTCGCTTTGGCGTTCACGAAATTAGCGGTCCAGACCTCTCCCGCGTTCGGTCGCGGCATTCCAATTTCTTCGAACGCTGCCGACAACTCGGCCACCCAATAACCATCATGAACATTTGTCGCCCACGTCCAGTTTCCCCGCCACCCCGCGTCGCGGTCGGGTAACAACCGCAGGTCAGTCTGGTCTCCATACGGATTCCCGATCAATTGGATCAAACGCCGGGGACGCTCGCCACTCACGAATGGAGGGCTGATAAACATTTCGTAACTCTCCTCCTGCCACAACGGCCGGTCACGCTCCCCCCACTCCGTCGCCTCCAACTCACCGGTGAACGGGGTGACAAACGCCAGATAAAGATGGGAGTCGTCGTACCCGACATACCCCCGAACTTCTTCCGACACCAATCGGCCATCCCGGGTGGTGACGAACCCGGCGAACCGGGCCGCGCGACTCCATTCTCCTTCATCCAACACCCCGTCAGCGACCGGAGGGTTTTCCAGAAATGGCACCGTCACCAAATTATTCAACACCTCGGGCTGACTCAAAAACAGCGCCAGGAACCGGTCCCGCAAAGCCGCCGCCCCATACGGTCCCCCCCGCGAAACGGAGGGAGCGGCGAACGCAGTGCCGGGATTCCCCTTCAAACGAACCCGTTCCAGCGCGCCGTTGAGTCGTCCCTCTTCGACCGGCAACGCGGGAAAGCCATCGACCGTCAACCGGATCTCTTCGGCGACGATCGAGATGTTTACATGATGCCAACCGACGCTCCGTTGCAACAACCGCTGACGAGGCATTCCTCCAGCCCATTCGGCGTAATCCCAACTGTAGATCGGATACGATTGCAACCGCCGGTCCTCCCGCGACAGTACCAAATCGCTCCGTCCCCCTGCTTTTTTCAGCACGTAGGACTCGCCGCCGATGACGAATTCGGCGATCACAATTTCATCCGCCGAGAACGCGTTCCACGCGACCGGTTGAAGCCAAAACTCCAACAAATAATTCCGACCGAGATTGGGCGTCACTTCCCAGGTCAACGCGCCCTCTTCAACCAGCAGCGCCTGCTGATCGGGCAACCGACCCTCGACGACCTCCGCCCGATCCGGTTCCCCGGTCAGCTTCCCTCCGGGAAACCCCGGCCGCCATTCGCCAAAAGAAAGAGCGGCCGGGATAACCCACATCCCGACCGCTACCCACCAACCCAAAATTCGCATGGTTTCAATCCGCACCGGATCCGTTATTTCTGCTTCCGGCGAAACCGGATCGCCATCAACAACACCCCGATCCCCGCCAACAGCCCCACCGTCGCTGGCTCCGGAATGGCGTAGACCGAAACGTCGCTAAAATTCACATCCGCCTTCGTGATCGATCCACTTTCAAACGAGATCCGGTTGATCAGCGTCGTATTCGAATCAAAATACATGGTGGGAGAAGTCATGGTCTGGCTTGGATCATTCAAATTCACCACGCTCGCCCAAAACTGTTGCGTCACCGGATTCGCATGCAAAGTCACCTCATACCAAACACCGACGTTCATCGTTCCGAACGAAACAAAAGTGGGACTGACCCCCACCGCAGTCTCGGAACCGCGGATCCTGAAGCCGTCGGGACCATACATGAATCGCCCTGCCGTGGAGGTGCCCGCGTTGCGAAGGATGACATAATGATTCCCGAAATTACTCTCTCCCACCTGGCCAAGTTGATTCGCGCGAATCTTGAAAGTGGCTTCGATCGGTTGGATCGTGTGGGTCTGGGCTTCATTCATCGGGCTGACGAAATTTCGCCGCAAGATAGAAGGAGCATCGTTCGGGGTGGTCCCTTCATTCTGATTGAAATAGTGTACGATTTGCTGATTGGGAGCGGCACCATTCGGCGAGGACCCCTCGATTACCACAGCCCCCCGAACCCCGGAAGTGTTCGCAACCTGCCAGTTGTTCTGGTTGTTCATCGTGCTCAACGAGAGCCCTTCGAAATCCTCAGTGAAAATTAACGTCTGAGCATCAACCGGCTGGATCGGGGTCAAGGCAAGCACAACGGCGGCAAGGGCAAACAAGGAGGAGCGAGGATTCTTTTTACATTTCATATGGGTATTTCGTTCGGGTTTCAGGATGTGATGAGAGATCGAACTCAATCGATGATGGCCAAGATCAACAGCACTCCCTGCGTTCGTCAAACCAAAAGTGTTAAAAAAATACTTTTAAAACCATTTTGCATTCAAATGAGCGACTGCCAATACGTTCGCATTTTCGACAACGCCGATTCGGTTTGGCATCCGTCCCGGCTCTTCCGTCATTACCCGGGCCGCCCGAAATCATCCGCGTTTTCAGGTTGCGCCCCGGCCGAAAGGAATCTTTTGTGGGATCCTTTATTTCACGAAACCGTTTTTACCATGCCGCTCGAACCGTTTAAACTCGTTCACATTGTCGCCGTGATCCTCATGATCGCGCTCACGTTTTCCGCCTTCGCCGACCCGAGCTCGCGGCGCAAGAAGAAGCTGATGATCCTCAGTGGCATCGCCAGTCTTTTGGTGGTCCTCACCGGCTTCGCCATGGGCCACGTCTGGGGCTGGCCGGTTTGGTTTTTCGGCAAACTGATCATCTGGGTCGCCATCAGCGCCTTCGCCGGCGTGGTTTTCCGTCGCAAAGCCCTCGCCGGCCCCCTCGGCATCATCACCGCCATTTTGGTCTTCCTCGCCACCTGGCTGGTGGTTTACAAGCCGTTCTAAGCCGCTCCCCCTCTCAAGAAGGGAATATTTCACGTAGATCCCCTCTTGAGAGGGGGGGACCATGCGCAAGCATGGTGGGGTGTGTTACCGGCTTTTGGTGTGTCATCAGCTATCGGCTATCATCTATGCGTCTATCAGCTATCGTCTATTTTCCTTTCCCCTTCCCCCATCCCCCTCTCCCATCCCCAGCTCAAGTAGTTCGCCCAATTCATCCAACGCCCGACAACATTCCTCCGCCAGGCGGGGATCGGCCAAATCGGGTGGCGATAACGTCTCCCGGTAATGCCGCCTGATCCATTTTTCTAGATCCGCGACCAATGCCGGGTCCAACATCACTCGCCCCCGCACTGCCTTTCTTTCCTCCGGGGTCAGGACGATTCGCAATCGCAAACAAGCCGGTCCGCCTCCGTTTCGCATGCTTTCCCGAAGATCGACATACTCCACTTCCTCGATCGGATTCCCCGTATCCCTCAGCCACTCGTCGACAACTCCTTTCACCGCGTCCGACCCGGCGCACTCCGCCGGAGCCAACAACAGCATTCCTCCATTCGGTTTCCGGAGCAGCTGACTGTTGAACAGGTAGGTCCGCACCGCCTCTTCCAACGACACCCGGGCCCGCTTCACTTCCCGCACCACCAACTCCCCTCCCGCGATTTCCCGGAACCGTCCTCGAAGCTCCTCCGCCACTGTCGCTCCCTCGGCGAAGGCATCTTCGTGATAGAGGAACAGATTCAGATTTCCGACCGCCGCCACGTCGTTATGAAAGACTCCGGCATCAATCGCCGTCGCACTTTGCCGCACGAACATCACCCGTTCGGAAGGTATTCCGTGGAGGCGAGCGACCGCCCGGGAGGCTTCCAAACTCTGCCGCGCCGGAAAGCGGCCCGCACTCTCCGCTTCCCAAGGCGAAAAGCCGTAGACGAATAGGTGGAGGCCGGGTCCGCCGTGGTCCCTCGCCAGCCGAGTATGATTCGCCGCCCCTTCGTCACTGAACGGCCGCCCCGGCGGCAACGGCGGATGGAGCGCGAATAAGCGAGGGTCGCCGAAGATTTTCTCGAGCACCGTCCCGGTGAGGGGCGGTTCCACCGACCGATGAAACATGCTGACCAAGTTCGCCGGAGTGAAATGAGTCCGTCCGTCCGCCGCGTCCGCGGCCGGTGTCACGGTCGCGGCGTTCGCGGTCCACATCGCCGAGGCCGAATAACAGGCGGATAACAATCCGGGAGCCTCCCGCCAGGCGTCGCGAACGACCTCCGCTTCCGTCCCCCCGAATCCAGCCGCCCGGAGAATCTCGAAAACCGGTCGGCGTTGCGGGGGGAGCAAGGCCTGCGGATAACCGCGTCTCATCAGCAAATCCATCTTGGCGAGTCCTTGCAGCGCCGCCTCCCGCGGACGGGAGATTTCCCACCGGTGGGCGGAGGAGGCGATGTTTCCCGCCGACAATCCACCGTAGTGATGGGTGGGCCCCACCAATCCGTCGAAGTTAACTTCGACCACCCCCTCTTTCGTCGAGCCGGTCATTCCAAATCGATCCCGGTAGGCAAGTTTCCGGTGGGCCCCATCCGCTCCCGCTCCATCACCGCCATCCCATAGGAGCAGTAATCGGCCGCCAGATAGCCGCTCGGCCGATGGTTTCCACTCTGACCGATCCCCCCGAACGGCGCCCGGCTGCTCGCCCCGGTCAATGGCTGGTTCCAGTTCACCACACCAGCCCGGACCTCGACCTGAAACTCCTCCCACAGAGCCCGATCGCGACTGATCAATCCGGCGGCCAACCCAAACCGCGTCGCGTTCGCTTCCGCCATCGCTTCCGCGAAGTCCGAGACCCGGACCACTTGAAGCAACGGCCCGAAGATCTCCCGGTCGTCACGATGGTCAACCGAAGTCACGTCGATCAACCCCGGACTCAAGAGCCCGGTTCCTTCCCGCAACCTCGTGGCAGGAACCAAGAGTCTACCTCCTTTCTCCTGAAGCTCCGCTTGCGCGGTCAGGACCGTGTCGGCGGCGGTATGGGAAATCACCGGTCCCATGAACGGCTCCGGCCGGTCGGTGAACGGTCCCACCCGGATCCGCCCGATCAGGTTCATCACATTTTCCAACAACCGGTCTCCGTGAGGTGTATTCGGAATCACCAGACGGCGGGCGCAGGTGCAGCGTTGTCCGGCGGTCAGATACGCCGATTGCACCACCATCAACGCGGCCGCATCCAGGTCCTCCGGGTCAAAAACGAGCAACGGATTGTTGCCGCCCATTTCCATCGCGAGGATTTTCTCCGGCGTCTCGGCGAAGAGTTTCCGCAGAACCATCCCGGTCCGATGACTCCCGGTGAAAAAGAGGCCGTCGATCCCGGGATGGGTCGAGAGCGCTTCCCCGGTCGCCGCGCCACCTTGCACCAGGTTCAATACTCCCGAGGGCAACCCGGCTTCCCGCCAGATCTCGACCATTCGCGCGCCGACCGCCGGGGCTTGTTCGCTCGGCTTAAAAACCACGGTGTTGCCCGCCAGCAACGCCGGAACGATATGGCCGTTCGCAATGTGACCGGGGAAATTGAATGGCCCGAACACCGCCACGACGCCATGGGGACGAAAACAGGTCCGGGAAGTCGCTTCCCCGGCCAGTCGGCTTGATTCCGCACACCTTTCCCGGAAGGCGTCGGCCGAAATCGCTATCTTCGCGATCATCGAATCGACTTCGGTCTTCGACT
The DNA here is from genome assembly GCF_056590205.1 of Verruconatronum alginivorum. Classification (NCBI taxonomy): domain Bacteria; kingdom Pseudomonadati; phylum Verrucomicrobiota; class Opitutia; order Opitutales; family Verruconatronaceae; genus Verruconatronum; species Verruconatronum alginivorum. The sequence continues at coordinate 134,018 of NZ_JBWPVQ010000001.1, forward strand.
CCCAACACGGCTTCCCCACTTCCTCCGAAATCAATTCGGCCAACTCGGCGCGGTCGCGTTGCAGAAGTTTCCCATAAGCTTCGGCGACCGTCAGTCGGCGGTCGAACCCCACGTCCCGCCAACTCCGAAAGGCGTGCCGCGCCTCCCCGACCGAATCATCCACCTGCTCCTCCGTCGCCGCCCGTCCCCGCCAAACCTCCTCGCCGGTTCCAGGATCGTAGGAATGCAACGTCCCCCCTTGCCCCGGCCGCCAACTCGGTCCGATCAAATGGGTTTGCTCGATTCCGCTTATCATGGCTTCAAACCTCCCGTCCGTTCTAATTCCTCCCGGCCATCCGGGCGACGCCCGCCTCCCCACCGGTCGACGCCCGCAACGGCGAATAAGAGACCGAATCGCCGACTTCCACTTCCAAGGCCCGGGCGGCCGCGGCACCGATCACCAGGCCTCCCTTTTCGTCCGCATCCACGTTTCCAATACAGGCTCGAAAATCAAGCTGGTTGTTGCTCAAGAGATACTCATTCCTCCCGGCGGAACCTTCTTCCACCTTCACCACCGGCCCCTTCCGTCGGCCCCGCACCGAGCGGATCTCTCCGAGCTCCGCCTCGACGATCGGACCCGCGTCGAAAATATCGACTTGTCCGCGGAAGCAAAACCCTTCGGCTTCGAGCAACTTCAACGCAGGCTCCGCATGCGGATGCGGCTTGCCGATTACGGCCCGCGCTTCCGGAGGAAGCAGCGTCACGTAAAGCGGATGTTTCGGCATCAAATCCTCGATGAAACTCTTGTCCTCCGAGCCGCTCAAATAGTCGGCCCGCTGAAACTCCATGCGGAAAAAGGGACGGCCGACCGCCTCCCAAAACGGCGACTTCCGATCGATATCCGTCACCCCCCGCAACTCGGCGATCACCCGGACATCAAACCGCCGGGCGAACTCCGCCATGAAATGAAACCGGCTCAGCGAAAGCAACCGCCCCAGCCCGCCCCGGCGATGTTGCCGCAGAAGAAACAGGCAACAGATCTCCGAGGGTCCATTGTAGTTGCGGTTTGGTGACAAAATCTCCACCTCATGGTCGATCCCGAGCGGCGGATACTCGACGGGTTCCTTTTGCAGGTCATAACAGTACCACGGTTGGAAGCCGCCCACCTTGGAAATGATTCCGCAAGTGCCCAGCAGTTTATTCGTCTCCAGATCCTCCAACACAAACAAGTAACGGTGACTCCCGGCTTTCTGCACCCGGGGATCGAAGGAGTGGACCGACTCGTCGATTCGTTGCCGGACGACCTCCGGCCCGACCGAGATATTCGTCAAGGCTCCGCCAGTGGCGACGGCGAGTTCCAAGAACGCGTTGCCATCGCTTTCCCGAATGGGACGCACCACGAAATTCGACATACTCATCAGCGAGAAAAGTTCCTTCCTTAACTTTCCTCGCAAACCGGACCGTCGTCAAACCGGCCGGAGTCGATCCGCGCTCGGCAGTTCGACGTCGCCCCGGGCTACCTTCAAAAGGAACCGGGCGCACAACGAGATCCGCTCGATCACGCTCCCGATTTCGAGAAACTCATTTTCCGTATGCATCCCCCCGCCCCGAACTCCGAGGTTGTCGACCGTCGGCAATCCCGCCGCCGCCAGAATGTTTCCGTCGGACGCTCCGCCGGTCGGGGCCCACCCCAGCTCGAAACCCAACTCCCGGGCGGAGGTACGGAATTCGTGCAGCAACCGTTCGATCTCCGGCGTCAGCCGTTTAGGCGAACGGGCGATGCCTCCGTGCAGCGAGGCGGCGAAGCCGTCCCTACGATCGAGCTCCGCTACGAGGGCTCCGATTTTTGTCGTGACCTCTCTCGCCTTCTCCTCCGAATCAATCCGGACGTTCAATCGACAAAAAGCTTCGGCAGGCACGATATTCAAGGAAGGGCCGCCCCCGCCGATCCGGCCGACATTGACGATCACGCCCGGTTCGTCGTTGAACCGGTGAAGGCGGGTCACCAACTCCGCCAAAGCGACGGTGGCGCTTCGCCCCGCCGAATACTCCCGGCCGACATGGGCCGACCGGCCTTGCACGCGAATGAGAAACGTCCCGGTGCCCAGCCGCTCGCTCACCAGATCGCCGTTTGGCAAAGCCGGTTCGAAAACAAGTCCGACATCAAACCGGGGAGCGGCCTCCGCCAACAGCGCGGCGGAGCACGGCGACCCGATTTCCTCGTCGGAATTCAAAATCACTTCCCACCCGATCCGCTCGGCGAAAGGTGCCGACTCGAGAATCCGCAAGGCCTCGATCATCACCAGCAATCCCCCCTTCATATCGACCACTCCCGGCCCGATCAACCGATCCCCTTCCCGCCGAACCTGCTGGAAATGATGGTCTTCGCCGAACACGGTGTCGAGGTGACCGTTAAAAAGGATTTGCACTGGCGCTTCCGGTCGTTTGCGTGCCCTCACCCCGGGACCCACTGAATAGAAGACCGTCGTGCCATCGTCCCGAAGTTGTGCTTCGGGCGGAAACGGAATTGTGCAAACCTCGCGAGTGAGCTCCTCCAATTCGGCACACATCACCTGCGCCATCCTCGCGACCCCCGCCGGATTGCGACTCCCGGAATTGATACTCGCCCAGGCGACGATCCGCTCGACAAATTCCTCCTGCCGTCCCCGCACCGGTTCGACGAACGACTCAAATACCTCCCTGGCCACGGGCCAAAAATCGACAAAACGCCCCCGAATGTCAACCCACGAGAGCTTCGTGATTCAGCCGAAGACCGTCGTCTAAAAACGCGCCGCTCCAGTCATCCGGCGAAAGCCGGATGCTACCCGGGCATCGAGTTTTCACTCGATGAAAACAAAGCATAAGCCGGAGCTTCGTGCTTCAGCCGAAGACCGTCGGGCGCGGCACTGAAGGCGGCTGAAGCGCGCCGCTCCAGTCATCCGGCGAAAGCCGGATGCTACCCGTAGCATCGAGTTTTCACTCGATGAAACAGAGCATAAGCCGGAGCTTCGTGCCTCAACCGCGAAGACCGTCGGGCGCGGCACTGACGGTGGCTGAAGCGCGCCGCTCCTTCATCCGGCGAAAGCCGGATGCTACTCGGGCATCGAGTTTTCACTCGATGAAACAGAGCATAAGCCGGAGCTTCGTGCCTCAACCGCGAAGACCGTCGGGCGCGGCACTGACGGCGGCTAAAGCGCACCGCTCCTTCATCCGGCGAAAGCCGGATGCTACCCGGGCATCGAGTTTTCACTCGATGAAACAGAGCATAAGCCGGAGCTTCGTGCCTCAACCGCGAAGACCGTCGGGCGCGGCACTGACGGTGGCTGAAGCGTAATGCCATTGCCTAAATCAGGTTTTGGTTTGGTCGGCCAGTGTTATGACTGGGTTGGGCTTCGATTCGGTTCGTTTGACGAGTTTCTTCCAGTGGGTCTGTTTTCGCCTCACCTTTCTGGGGCAGCGTCTTTGCCGCCTGGGTTTGAGGATGCGTTCACGTAAGGCGTTGAACTCGTTGGAGATTATTTCGTCGATTTGGTTTCCGGAGAGGATTTCCTGTCCGACGGATATCAGCCAGATTGCGTTCTCCACAGCCTGGTGCGTCTTTGAAAAACTGATAGAAACGACATCGGTCGGCTCCGGTCCCTCTTTGGCGGCCTGGGCCCTTGCGTCGGCCAGGATCGAACTCGCCCACAACAGGGCCGTGATTTCGACGGCCGCGGTTTCCGGCAATTGGCTTTCGAGGTATTTGTGGCGGAGCATCCCCTTGGCTTCGCCGTAATAGATCTCGTGTTCCCAGCGGCGCGTGAGCAGCGTGGCCAACTCCAACGCGGGATAGATTTCGGGATCGAGCAGGTTGGTCCACAACCGGCAACTCTTGCGTGTCGTTTTCCCGTTTTCGTCGGTCGATTCGACGGTGTAAGTGATCTCGCGCACGATGATTTCTTCGACGATGTCTTCGGCACGCTTGCGGCTGCGGATCTTCACTTTGACCAACCGGGAGCCGTCGCCGAGTTCGCGCACAGGGACGCTCGTCTGTGAGGGAAGCACCCGAATGGCAAACGCCGCTCCCTCCCCTTGGCAATGATGGTGGAGGGGCTGGAGAAACGCTCCGCACCCGTAGAGGGAATCGGCCAGCAGCAGCATCTTTCGCCCTATCTTCGCGATCAACCGGTAGGCCAGCGTCAGTTCCCCTTCCCGATCCAGGCCGATTTCGGCGGCCAATGGAGCGTGCGTCCCCAATTCCACCAGCGCGCAGGCGTTGATTTTTGAAAACCCGTATTCGCCGCCCCGGGAAGCTCCGGATTTCCCGGCTGCCTTCCGGGGTTTATTGCTTCCCTTGGGGAATGTCTCGAGGATCTTTTCGCAGTTCTGAAGCGTGAAGGCCGTCCCGTCGAGTCCGGCCAACCTCCAGCCTTTGTAAAAGCTCTCCGGGTGGCTTTCCGGATCGGCCTTCGGCTGCAGCACCACCTCATTGATTTGTTTCAACATGGCTTGGTCCACCCGTCTGAGCCTGCGCGAGATGCAACTCCCGGCAAGCTCGCGGCCCGTCGCGGCGGCATGGCAATCGGCCACGCTTCCGAAGCGTTTCATCATACGCAGGGTCTGCGCGCACAGCAGATTCGCCAACGGGTTCAAAGGCGGACGCCCGCGCCTGCGCTCGGAAGCCTTCGACTCCAGCACGCTGCGCAAATCATTGCCCAGCGCCGAAAGCCCGGCGAGATGGTCCGATGAAAATAGAAATGAGAAAGGAAATGACTGTGCCATTTCCATTCAAAAGCAAAAGTGTACAATTTTGTACACCTTTTTCTTCAAACTTTGAGAAAAAATTTCCCGGTAATTAGGCAATGGCATTAGGCTAAAGCGCACCGCTCCTTCATCCGGCGAAAGCCGGATGCTACCCGGGCATCGAGTTTTCACTCGATGAAACAGAGCATAAGCCGGAGCTTCGTGCCTCAACCGCGAAGACCGTCGGGCGCGGCACTGACGGTGGCTGAAGCGCGCCGCTCCAGTCATCCGGCCAAAGCCGGATGCTACCCCATTCCCCCGCGCGGCGATTCCGCGGTCAGGTCAGCTCCGGGTTGGGCCAGTCTTCTTCGCGTTGCAAGTCGGTCACGACTCGAAGAATGGCCAACATCACCTCCGCCGGGCTCATCGTGGCATCGATCTGCTCGACCAAATCAGGTCCGTAATAATCAAGGACCGGTTTTGATTCCGAATCGTAAGTCGCCAATCGCTTCTGGATGACCTCGTCGTTCGCATCGTCCAAGCGATTGTCTTTCAACGCCCGCTTCTTCAGCCGATAAACCAAACGGCGACGGTCGGGGCAGGTCAGATGAAAAACTTTTTTCACATCGATCAAATCGGTCATCAGTTCCGCTTGAGTCACCACCCGCGGAATGCCGTCCAAAATGAGGGAATCGATGTCGGGTTTGAAATAACCCATTTTGATCGCGTTATTGATGTGCGCTTTCCAAAGGGCCACGGTAGTTTGATCCGGCACCAGTTTGCCCTGGCTCGAGTAACGCAAAAACTCCTGGCCGATTTCGCTCCGGGTGTCAATCGACCGGAAGACGTCGCCGCAGGCACAATGATAAAAGCGAGGGAGCGATCCGAGCGTCGCCCCTTGTGTTCCTTTCCCACTCCCGGGGGCACCAAAGATCAACAGCGTCCTGTATTTCATCCCTCACCCTATGTCGTTCCCGATGAACGAGACAAGCCTTTTGATGCCCGAAAAACCCTCTATTGCACAAGCGCTTGACTTCAATCCGGAAGCGCATCGCCGAAGGCAAGGGCTTTCATCCGCAAAACGGTCGGTGTCCCGCCTTCAACTGGAAGCCGCGTCCAGACGCAGACCGCCTAAGGCGGAACTCCAACAAAATCCGCCGTAATTCTGGCATATTTCTGCCATTCAATGAATCGCTTTCTCCTTTCCAGAACCCCTCCTTCCCTTCATAATTCATAATTTATCCCTCATAATTCTCTTCCAATGAGCTACGCCCTACTCCAGAAAACCCTTGGCGAAAAGATTTCCCGGCAAACTCTCGAAATGGCTTCGGTCCATGTACCGAGCGTCGCCAAAGCCGATTGCGCTCGGATCGAACGGGAACTGTTCGGAATCATCGTGCGGGGCATTCCCCACGACGATGCCGTCGCCTTTCAGATCGCCCTCGAGCATTTCCAGATTCAAACCGAGGTCGTCCCGAACGCCGACCTACCAGCATTGAGCCCCCCCGGCCATCGGCGAGGGATTCGTTTGTCCGGAACCGGCTTCGCCGCCGTCGACGGTCTCGGACGGGAGGAAAACCATCCGTGGGACGAGGTCCAGTTCGTCGCCGGCGGCTTCCTCGAAGTCCCTTCCAGCAAAACCCGGAATGTCATGGAATGGGACTACCATTTCGGCGGCCAGGGTCGAAGCAGCAAGTCGGTCCGGGTGGTGACGGAAAGGGATTCCGGCAGCGAGAAGGAGTTTCGCCTCGAACTCTTTCTCTCATGTGAACCTTACCGCCTCCGGTTCCGGGCAACCGCCGAATCCGTCTTCCGACTCGACGACAGCATGCTTCGCTTGCGAGATGAAAACGCCTTTGGCGATCTTCTCCGCCGGATCGGCGCAATGTTCCCGGAAAACTGCCTTTCCCTCGGAGTCCGGGCCGCCCTCCGCCATGACGCTTTCCTTTATCCGAGCTCCGCGGCGGTCGACGAAGAGATCATCTGGCACCTCTACCGGCGCTTGCGGAGTTGATCCGCTCGCGCACCCGCTGAGCAAATTCTTCCCACGGAAAATGGGGGCCCGGGTCGGTTTTATTCCACGGCTGGATTTGATAATGACCGACCAACCCTTCGCCGGTGAAGCGGTGACTGCCGTCGACCAACTCGATCCGGTTCGGCCCTTCCCACGCGGTCCCGGCCGGTTTGTTGGGCTGCACCTCCCATTTCACCGCCAGATAGGCGGTCAATGAAACCAGCGCTTCCATCAAATCCGGAGTCCAGGTTTCGGGGCGGTCCGACCAACCCGCGCACTCGATGCCGATCGAGCGGTCGTTGTAATAGGTCTGGGTGAAAGCGACATCGCGTTCCCGCACCATTTTTCGGATCTCCCCGTTCGGTCCGACCATGTAGTGAGTGCTGACATTCCGGTTGTTGTTCTGGAAATACCGGATGGTCCCTTCGTAATTGCGCCGTTGGTTTTCCGCGAAACTCACCTGGTCGTCATAACGCCCCTCAGTGGTGTGAATCACGATCGCGGTGACGTCGGCCGGCGTCCGGCGGGCCTCCCGGAAACTCCCGGCCGCGGTCCAACCCATCGCCGGACGGGGCAACGCCACATTCTGTCCGGGCCGCGACGGCTCCGAACGGACGAATCCCGCATCCTCCCTTGGTCCTCCTCCGCTCACGGTGCTATCGGGGGTCGGTCTCGCCGTCCGTTCCTGGTGCGCGCACCCGAAAAAGGTCATCAGCAAGGCGACGATGAAAGGGAAAAAGAAAAAGGATCGGGCGCGATTCATGAAGGCGAAAATACCGTCGGGATTCCGACGGGAAGTCAAGGGATCGGTTGGAGTTCAAAGTCATTTTTAACCACTAAAAACACTAATAATCACTCATGCGGAATCTGTAAAACCATTCCCAAGCTCTGTCTGATTAGTGCCGATTAGTGATTATAAGTGGTTGAAAATTCATCTCCTCCACCGCTCAGAAACTGAAATTAGCGCTCATCTGGAAAACGGCCGAGATGATGGCGAAGGCGATGAATCCGACGAAGGAAAAGACCACCAGCAAGACCCCCACCGACAGAATCCCGATGAAGGCTTCCAGCTGCCGCGACAGATCTTTCTGATACAAAACCCCGACCTGCTTCAAACTGAAGACGATGTTTCCGGTGTTCTCCCCGACTGACAACATGTCGAGGACGAGTTGCGGCAAATGCCCGGTTCCTTGAAGGGCGTTGGAGATGCTTTTTCCTTCCGTCACTTTTTGCCGGGCCTCCCCGAAGGAGCTCCGGATGGCCTTGTTGTTGATCACGTTCTGCGTCATCCGCAGGGTCTCGACGGTGGTGACGCCGTTCTCCAACAACACCCCCATGGTCTGGCTGATCTGCAACACGTCGGCAGTCCGCAGGAATCGGCCGATCACCGGAACCTTCAAGATAAAGCGATCCCAGGCGAGCCCGCCGCTCGGCGTTCGTTGCCATTGCCACCAGACCAATCCGAGGAGGACCATTCCGCCCAAAATATACAGTCCGTAGGCGATCCCCATTTCCGCCCCGGCCATCAACACCCGGGTGGAGGTTGGCAAGTCCCCGCCGAGCGAGGAGAGCATTGTTTCCAAGCGTGGTAACAAAACAAATACGGCGAACAAAACCACCCCGACCGCCACCACCAGAATCAGGATCGGGTAAGCCATCGCCGTGACGATCTTCGACTGCAAATCCTTTTGCTCCTCGAAGTGGGCGACCAACCGGGTCAAAATATCTTTCAGATTTCCGGTCGCTTCCCCCGACTCCACCAGGAAAACCGTGGACCGGTCGAAGACCGACGGGATGTCCCCCATCGCGTCGGAAACCGATTTCCCCCCGCTGATCCGCTCCCACAACGCTTGGGCGAGGAGTCGTTGCTGGGGGTCTTTCAACCGGCTGCTGAGCAACCGGACCGCGTCGCCGACCGGCATCCCGCTCCCGACCAGTTCCGAGAGAGACCGCAAAAACGGCAACCGCAGCTTCCTCCCGAGGTTCGGCACCGCGCCGGGCTGGGCTCCGGGAGTCGGCGCCGGCTTCTCGGCCGCCGGAGCCGACTTCTTGAAGAGCCCCGCAGTGAACGAACGGGCCCCGGCGGCGCTCCCTCCAGCGGGGGCGGCGGCGACCGCCTTGACCGCTCCGGATTCAGTCACCGATACCGGTTGAAGCCGCCGCATCGCGACCTGGCGGATCGCGTCCTTCCGGCTGGCCGCCTCAATACTCCCCTTTACCACGGCCCCGGCCGAGTCTCGCGCACTGTAGTTGAATGTCGGCAATTGCTGTAGTAGTTGAAAAATGATTACAGGTGATTCCCCGGAACTCAATCCGACGCGCTTACCCGCAGGACTTCCTCCAAGGTGGTCAACCCGTTTTTGACTTTGTGCCATCCGGAATACTGCAGGCTCCGCATGCCTCCTTCGACCGCCCGGCGACGGATCGCCCGGGTCGATTCCCGTTCCACGATCAAGTCGTGCAACCGTTCGTTGACATGGAGAATTTCGAAAATCCCCAACCGGCCCCGGTAACCGAGTCCGCGGCACTCCTCGCATCCAGTCGCCGAATACATGTGGGTCACCCCTTCGCCGTCGGCCGGTTCGAGTTGCAAATGTTTCAAAGCCGTGGCGAGTTCGGTCGGCGAAAGTTCTCTCTTCTCGCGGCAGGTCGGACACAACCGCCGGACCAGTCGCTGGGCGATGATCATCTCGACCGCCGAGGCGACGAGAAACGGTTCGATACCCATGTCGATCAAACGGGTCAACCCGCCCGGCGCGTCGTTGGTGTGGAGGGTGCTGAAAACCAAGTGACCGGTCAACGACGCCCGGATCGCGATGTCGGCGGTGTCGCGGTCGCGGATTTCCCCGACCATGATCACGTCCGGATCCTGTCGAAGCACGTGCCGGAGAGCGTCGGCGAAACGGAGTCCGATTTCCGGGCGGACTTGCATTTGATTGACCCCGGGGACTTCGTATTCAATCGGATCCTCGATGGTGATAATCCGTTTTTCCGGAGAATTAATCCGGCGGAGAAAGGCGTTCAACGACGTCGATTTTCCCGAGCCGGTCGGACCGGTTACCAGGATGATGCCGTGCGGCAATTTCAACACCTGCGAGATTTGCTCCTCGTCGTCCGCGGTGAAGCCGATCTGGGCGAAGGTGAGCGCTTCCGCCTTTTTGTTCAGCAAACGCAAACTGACACTCTCGCCATACATCGTCGGAATGGTCGAGAGACGGATGTCGAGCAGGTTGTCGCCGACTTTGAAATTGATGCGCCCGTCTTGGGGGAGCCGCCGTTCCGAAATGTTCAGGCGGGCCATAATCTTCAAGCGGGAAATGATCGCGTCCTGAAATTGTCGCAGATTTTCGGGTACGGGAACCGGGATCAGCAAGCCGTCGACCCGGTAACGGATCCGCAACGCGTCTTCCTGCGGCTCGACGTGGATGTCGGTCGCGCCATCCTGCACCGCCTGTTGAACAACTTCGTTGACGAAACGGACCAAAGCCGCGTTTTCGTCCTCCTTCCCCTCCATCTCGGGGGCCATCTCGGTGTCGAGGTCGAGATCGCTGTCTTCCAAGCTGTCGAATCCGACCCCGAGATGTTTGGTGATGAAACTGGTGATCTTTTCCGGCGAGGCGAGGCTCCACTCCGCTTCCCGGCCGCTGGCGGCATAGATCCATTCGTCCATCTCCGGCTCCGGCGGCCAGACAGTCGCCAGTTGGAGGGGGCCGTTTTTCTCGCCCTTGAGCGGCACGCATTGATATTCGTGCATCAAACGGGCCGGGATCGCCGCGAGATGGGCGACGTCAAAATCGTCGGGACGGCGCAACGGAAGCCCGGAGGCCTCCGCCACTTTTTGCAACACGTCGGTCTCACCCCGGACCATGAACTGCGACAACATCCGGACGCGGTCCTGGCGGGGCGCGGTCAGCAACTGTTCCCGCTGCGTCTCGCTCAGCGATTGAAAGACGGTGTCGATTTCTTGAGTGGTCAGCATGCGTATTCGTTTTCTTATTGCGGCAAGGGAGGAATTTCCATGTCTCCTTGCGGACTCTGCATCTGTTGCTGGGCGCCGCCTCCACCGTCGCGCTGTTCCGCTTCTTCAATCAACGCCCGGCGCACTTCGCGGCGGCGGCGGATTTCTTCGGCGAGGTTTTGCATCCGTTCCTCCGGATTCTCGGCCGTCCGGGCGGGGGCCTGGCCACCGGTCCGGCGTGGCGTCGGCGGCGTCTCGACCAACGCCTGGATCTGCGACTCGCGCAACGCCACGGTGCGGGTCCGCCCGTCATGACGGACCACCACGGAGTCTTCGCGTTCGTTGAATTCGACCACGGAAAAACCGGCTTCGCTTTGGCCGACTCCGACCCAGAAACTCCGCTTCTCCGTCGGGTCGTATAGGCTGAAGGCCAATTGGCCGCCGAGTTTGGTGAGGCCGCGGAACTCGATCTGGTCGAGTGGTTGCGGACCGCGCGGCGGCTCGGGCCGTGGGGGCGGCTGGGGACGCGGTTGGCGTTCCTGCGGAGGTTGATAATCATGCGGGAGAAAGGGAGAGTTCCCCACCAGGTCCCGCGCGGCGGCGTTCGAAACGACCGCCAGCGCCAGCCCGACCGCGCCGCAAACGCAGGCGAGGCGGAACGGCCGTAATCGGTGATGTTTCATGTTCGCTTTCATGGTTCGATTAGAATCGCGCTCCCGGACGAGCGGTGCGGCGCGGCGCCGCCGCCGGGGTTTCATCGGTCTGCCGAGGCGCGGAAGGATGCGGGTGGACGTCCGGATCCATCTGATGGCGGATATACGGTTCACGGGTCAACCCGTCGATCTGACGCTGGGCGTCTTCGTGCGCCGAACGGGTGCTCGGAAGGACCGTGGGGCGGATGAAGACGAGCAACTCGGTGCGAACGTCTTCCGCCCGCTTGAAACTGAAAAGGCGACCAACGACCGGCACCGATGCCAACGGCCCGAGGCGTCCGCTGGAGTCGCTCCGGCGGCTGCTCTGCAGACCGCCGAGAATGACGGTTTCACGGTCAGCCACACTGACAAACGAGGTCGCCTTCCGGGCCCCGATGATCGGTTGTTCGTTTCCGTCGATGGTGATTTCCCCGACCACGTCATCGACGTTCTGCTCGATCTCCAATTGGATGGTTCCGTCGGTGCCGATCAACGGCAGCACGTAGAGTTCGATCCCGATGTCCTGATATTGGATTTGCGAACGGATCGAACTGGAGAACTGTCCATCAGCAATGGTGCCCGTGATGATCGGCCGCCGCTCGCCGACGAGAATCGTCGCCTCGCGGTTGTGGGTGGTGACGATGGTCGGGACCGACAGGACCTTGATGTCGCTCCGCTGGCGGGCGGCGGTCAAGGCGAGGTCCCAAGTCAGACTTTCGCGGGAAAGCGCGTAGCCCGGCCCCCCGACGTTGAAGTCGAGCCGGCTGGTGCCTTCGGTAAAGGAGATGCCGAAACGGTCGATTCCCGATCCGTCACTTTCGTTCAAGGTGACCTCCGCGATGAAAACTTCGATCCGAACCTGGGCGAGGATGATGTCGATTTTCTCGATCAAGTCGGTGATCAGCTGGATGTCCTGGCGGGTGCCGGAAACCACGATGGCGTTGCTCCGCTCGTCCGGAAGGATGGTGAGCGATTCGCTGAAGTCGGAACCGGAAACAGTCCCGGCGATGGCGTCCAACGCTCCTTGGGCGGCCTCCGGAGCGGCCGCCGGGGCGCCGCCTTCCTCCTGCAGCGCGCGGACGTCGGCCGATTGGGCGCGAGTCTGGCCGGGAATCGGCGGAACCCCAGGCTGCCGCTGACCGGCGCCGGTTTGGGGCCGTTGGCCGGTCTGCTGTCCGCCGGTGGTTTGACCGGGACGGGAAATCGTTTGGCCCCCGGCTCCAGTTCCGGCTCCCTGACGGGTTCTGGCACCGGTTCCGCCCGCCGCCGCGCCGCGACCGGTCGCGAGTTGGCTGAGGAGCGAAGCGACTTCCGGGGCTTGCGCGTGCTTCAGGAAGATCACTTCGTTTTGCGTGACCAACTCCGCCTGGACATCAAGCCGCTCGATCAGACTCTCGAAATACGGGATCTGGCGCCGGTCGGCGATCAGGATGATTTGGTTGCTCCGGTCGTCGGCGGTGATGGTGGTCCGGCCGCTGAGCTCCGGGAAACCGGCGGTGCCCGAGAAGGCTTGGATTTGATTGACCAAATCGGCGGCCCGGGCGAACTGCACCGGAAAAAAACGGGTTTCGACCCGCGGCGCGGCGGGTCGATCGACTTGGGCGAGCAGGCGCTCGATCGACTGGATGTTGCTCACGGTATCGGTCACCAACAACGAGTTCGCCTTCGGAAACGGGATCAACACCCCGCTCCCCGACGTGACCATCAGGTTCAACTGGGCCTGAATTTCTTCGATCCCGAGAAACTCGAGCTGAAGCATCCGGCTGACCACCCGTCCGCTGGCTGGAAGTTCCAGGGTCGACTTGGTCAAGAACTCGGGAGCCTCGGACTGGATTCGGTTGAGGGGAACGACCTTCAGGAAGAGATCGCCCATCGGGCTGACGCCGATGCCGTTGATCGTCAGAAGACTTTGCAAGGCGAGGATCGCTTCGCCGCGAGTCATCGCCCGTTGGCTATTGAAGGTGAAGGTCGCCGATGGAAGCGCTTGGGGACGGATCACCGAGCGCCCGGTCAACCGCTCGAGCAAATTGAGCACCTGGTCGGTGGTTTCGTCACGGAAGACGATCCGCTCGACCATGTCCTCGGACGGCACGTCCGGACGGGCGAGGTCTTCGGCCTGGGCGACCAGGCAGACGGGCGTCAACAAAAGGAGGCTGGCGAGGAGCCATCGGCGGGTTACGGATTGGATCGACATGCGTTGGAGTGGCTTCACGGATAAATCTTTAATTTCTGACACGTTTAAAACCGGGTTGTGCGGAGTCGTTGTCTTATCTGTTCAATTCGACCGCCGAGATACGATACCGGGCGTCGAGCAGCGCCGGATTCGATCGGGCGTTGATGCTCACTTGCTCCAGCGACATATACGGCGCCCGCTGATGAAGGGCTTCGGTGAAATTGACCAAAGACTCGAGGTTCGCCTCGTTCACGGTCATCACGATGGTGTGATAGGAAAAAATATCGCCGGGCTCGGTCCGGGGGGAATCGATCGACGGATTCAACCCATGCCTGCGGGCCATTTCCCCGGCTTCCACCGACAAGCGGGTGGCGTTGAGGGTCCGGCCCGGTTCCAGATTCCGGATGCCGGCTTCCGCCCGTTCCCGGATCCATTCCCGGTTGTCGAGATAGATGCTGAACTCGTCGTGGAGGGCGTTGATGCTGCGGCGTTCGGCCATCAGGGCTCCGGTCCGCTCGGCGAACGCGGAAAACCAAATGACCAGCGCCACCACCAACATCAGCAGCACCAGCAGCTTTTCGCGGAGATTGCGTGCGAGAAAATACGATTTCATATCTCGGTTTCCCTTTCGGCGGGGGAAGTTTCTTCGCCGGGTTCCCGGGGACGGGCGGTGTCGGCGGGACGAGCTTCTTCTTCGTCCAACGGGGCTGTTTCCTCGCGGGCGCTCCGGTTGCGCCCCTCCTCGGTTTCCTGGGTCGCGGCCGCCGCGGTCCGGCTGGGCTCCCGGCCGGTGATCGCTCCCTGGCGCAAGATCTCCCGGTTAAAGGTCCCGACAATGCCAAACTGGGTCCGGCCGTCGCGGGCGGTCCGCAGACCACGGATCTCCACCCTCTCCAACTCCGGCGCCTCTTCCAGAAGCCGCTGGTAACGGTCCACGTCCTGGCTTCGCGGCGTGAGCGCTTCGAGGTCGAAGGTTCGGAGTCCGTCGGTGGAAAACCGGGTGAAATAAATCGTCCGGGGCCGGGTTTGGTTCAAATAATCGAGCATTTCAAAGGGCAACAAACGCACCCCGCTGATTTCCTCAAGCCGGTTCGCCAATTGCTCTTCCTCCATGATCTGGATCACCTCCGGTTCCAGCGCCAACACCCGGGCTTCCCGAGCTTCGACCAATTGCCGCCCGGCGAAAAGAGCCGCCTCGAAGATTCCCATCGCCACGAAGAGGGCCAACAGGGCGAGCACCCCCGCCCAGAGGAATCGATTTTGACGGCGAGTCTTCCGGGTCGCGTAGAGGAATCCTTTGTCCCGGATGTCCATCGCGAGCGTCGTCGGCTGGGGGATCGAAGTGGTCCATTCCTTACCTCCCTCCTCCCGCAACTGGAACGCCAAGGTCTTATCGCGCAGACGGCCTTCCCCGCTTCGATCCACCAGGATCGTTTTCAATCCGGATGCCTGGACGCCGAGTTTCCGGCGCAATTCCTCGCGCACCCGATCGAGATCGGGCGCGCCGTCGTCGCCATTCTGCAGCGTCCGGCTGAGCACGCGGTCGGGCACCGCCGTGGCGGAGTCCGCCCAATAAATCGCGGTCAATTCGTGTTCGTCCCGGAGAAAGGCCAACGTCGGACCGCTCCGCTCCAGCCCGAGAACGGCGGTAAAATCGGGGACCACCAGCTCCGCCGCTTCCCATTCCGCGTCTTCGTAAATCGCCAACTGCTTCCGGTAGGCGGCAAACATCAGCAACCGGTCGGAACCGGAGGGAAGATAATGCCCGTAATAAAGCTGGTTCAGCGTGAACGGTGAACTCTGCTCCAGCGAGACCTCCACGAACGACGGGATCTCCTCCGGGGCGATGCCGGGAGGAAGGGCGACCGAGCGCACGAAAAACAGGTGGCTCGGCAGCGCGAGCACCTCCGAGGTTTCCTTAACCGGCGCGTCGGTGGCGGCGTTGTTTGATTGCAAGGTCAAGCCCATGGTTGACGGATGGCCGGGGCCGATACCGGATTCCCGGCCGACGACCGGGAGAGGCGGGCGGTGCCGCAAGGCTTCCGGGATCGAAAAGCAGCGGTTGGTAATTGGTTACGTATTGGCAAATTCATTCCAGTTTCCAAAGGTCCCTTTAAAGATTCAATTACAAAATGGTTTCGTTCTCCCGCAGTTCCAGGAAGGTATAGGGATAGACCACGCTTTGCCCTTGTTGTTGCTCCGGACTTGTCCCGGCCCGGGTGGAACGTTGCCGCGGTTGCCTCCGGTTGCGGGTGGCCGGCTCCGCCGCGCCGCCGGCTCCGTCCGCCGTCGGCCGGAGAGAGTCCGCCCGGCCGGTCGGCGCCACCACGGTCGACAACTCGAATCTCGACATGCCGTCGGTCACCGTGACAATTACCCGCAGCGCGTGGGTGGTCACCCCGTAGCCTTGCCCGAGCGGCACCCCGAACTGGGCTTCCGCTTCGGCGAGATTGGCGAAATACGGCCGGTCGCCGGTCACGAACTCCCGGTGGGAGGCGATCTGGTCGGCCTCCGCCTCGCCGATGTCCGACCAGACCCGGATCACGTCCGGCGAGACCGCGTTGACGTTGATCGCGTCGAACCGATAGAGCGACACCATCGAGGTGAATCGATGGAACCGGTCGTTCGGCACGCCCTGGTTGTCGAAAAACCGCTCCCGGAATCCGGCGATCGCCGCCAGCTCGTAGAAACTTTGCAACGGTCGATACGGCGGCCGATAGGGAAGCTCCGCCCGCTCGTAATCGAGATGGCTGGCCGAAAACGAACTCGCCGCCGCCGATTCGCTCATCCAACCGAGCAACGCCTCGGTCAGATCCTGCGCCTCAATCGCATCGAAGCCGAGCACCTCGAACAACCGGAGCCATTGATCGGGACGGGCGGACGGCAGGGAGATTTTCCCCATTTCATCCACGAACCGGACCTGCACGTTGATCCCGCGGGAGAGTTCTACCCCGGCCAGGGCGAGCGGGTCCCCCCATCCTTGCTCCGGCGAATGCAGGGATCCGGCCATCCGCTCGACGTTATCCAGAACCGCGATGGTCGTTTCCAACGCCGAATACGCCTCCAACCGCAAACGGTCGCGCTCCGCATGAATCGCTTCGGCCATGATTTCCCCATAGGCCCGTTCGATGAACCGCGACATTGCAAAGGCCGCCAACACGATGAGAAAGAGCGTCAGCAACAACACCGACCCGTCGCGCGCGCGCAACCGTCCGACACCGCGGGAGTTGCGGCAGTGAGGACGTTGTTGGCTCTGGCTCGTCATGAATGCGTCTTTGTGCTTCTTCGTGATGATTCGTGGTTTAAAACAAAGCGACCGTGGAGTTCCGCTGCGGGAGGGTCAGCACCATCTCTTCGCGCATCCCTTCGTAATTAAACACCAGACGAAGGCGGGTCGGCACAATCGGTTCGCCTTGAATATCGGTATCGAATTGATTCTGACTGCTCCAAACCCGGGTTTCCGGATCGTAATAATCGAAAATCATCTCGGTCACAAAAGGAGATAGGAGCGTGCTGCGGGGCGGTTGTTCCTCGAAATCGACCTCCAACCGGGAGTGCCACAGCAGGAAAAGACCTTCGCCCGGCTCCAGTTTCAAGTAGCAAACCACCGACGGGAGAGGGACATCCGGCCAAACGAGAAAGGGGGGGCCTTCCAACAATTCGAAGGTGATCAAAGATTCATCAAAGCGTCCCACCCCCGGCGGTTGGGAGAGGTAAATCGCCCCGGCCCCCGCCGCGCCCGTCGGATTCGTCGCGACCGGTTGGTTTTGAGAGATGATGGCCTGGCTCATCGTGGTCTGGAGAAAACGGGTCACCCCGCGCGCATGCCGGTCGAACAATCGGTCCTCCGCTCCCCGTCCCCAGAGTTCGCCCATCGAAAAGATGAAAAAGGTGGTCGCGACCAGGACGATCCCGGTCAACATCAGCGAGAGCAATACCTCGATCAGGGTGAAGCCCCGGGAGCGGTGGGTGCAAGAGAGGGAACCACAGACAGGAATGTCTGTGCCACGTGACACCGGCATTCCAGCCGGTCTTCCCCTGCAGTCTGCTCCCTTCCTCATCTGGATCGAAACTCCCGGTATTCCTGCAGTTCCTGGAACCGGTCGGCCAACTCCGCCCGGAGGCGGTCCCGCTCGGCCGGCTCCGACCAACTCGGCCGCAAGACCACGAACCGCTGCGTTTCATCCCGGGACGGCTGATTGGCGGTCCCCGCGTAAGAGATCTCGACCGTCACCTGGAACAAATCCGGCGTCGGCGTCGGGTCGATGTAGGTTCGCCACGAGACCCGGCCGAGATAAAGGCTGTCCAACTCCCCGCCCCGCTCCAACTCTTCCCGATCGGCTTCCTGCAAAACCATCGCCCGGATGAACCGGAGGTCCTCCTCGACCGTCTGGTTCTGCCGGACCAATTGATAGCCGTTGACCACGTTCAGATAAGCCGCCCCGAGGACGACCGCCGAAAGGGCGAACAGCATGAGCGCCAAAAGGACTTCGACCAAGGTGAAGGCGGCGCGATGTGGCTTACGGTCAAGCATTACGGTTTGAGACTGACGGTCAGGGAAACCAGCATATTTACAGGAATGGATTCCCCGGCATCAAGAGAGAAGAACACCGGAGACCCGGACGAGTTCCTTCGAATTACGGGAGACCGGTAGTCCCATTTACCGAAATCGGCAATTTCTGACGATGTTTTTCTGCGCTCCTTAACCTTTGATCGCTTGCATCCGGTCGTTTTTTTCTCGATAGGTTAGCGAATCGACGCCTTGAGAACCATCGGTCTGGAGAGCATCCAGCGTTTTCTGTCCCTCCAGAAGTCGGACCGCTACCGGTTCGACCCGATCGGTCCTGCCTGCCTCCTGCTGCTCGGCATCATCGGGGTTTTCTTCATCTACAGCGCCCAGGTCTACACCGGACGGTCGCAGTATATCATGCAGATCATCTGGCTGATCCTCGGGGGAATCACCTACCTCGCGGTCAGCCTGATCGATTACAAATTCTTCCTCAAACACTCCCATTGGGTCTACCTCGGTTCGATCGTCCTCCTCCTGCTCCTCTGGTCCCCCCTCGCCGAATCGCACTTCGGCGCCACCCGCTGGCTCAACTTCCGCTTTTTCTCCTACCAACCGTCGGAAGGGGCCAAACTCGGCTGCCTGATCATCGTCGCCAGCATCCTCGCCCGGTCCAAAATCGGCACCGTCCGCCAATCGATCCAGGTCCTGATCCGGGTCGCCGCGGTGGTTTCCGTTCCTATGTTGTTGATTTTCCTTCAACCGGACCTAGGCTCGGCCCTTGTTATTCCACCGATGGTTTTCGCGCTCCTATACGTTTCGCAACTTCCGAAGTCCTTTTTCGCAACGGCTTTCGGACTGTTCATCCTGGGAGTATCCCTTCTCGCGGTCGATATCTACCGCTACAATCAATTTTTGGAGGAGAACGAAATTTCTCCGACAGCCCGCCTGGGAGCCTTCGAAGCCAAATCCTGGCTTCCGATGCGGGATTACCAACGAAATCGGGTCCTTTCCTTCGTCGCGCCGGAAAAGGTCGACCCGATGGGGATCGGCTGGAATCTCAGCCAATCCCTGATCTCGGTCGGTTCCGGTGGACTGACCGGGAAAGGCTGGCAGGAGGGCACCCAGGCCAAACTGGGTTACCTCCCGCGGGCCGTGGCGCATAACGATTTTATCTTCTCGGTCCTCGCCGAGGAGAAAGGTTTTTTGGGAAGCAGTTTTGTAATCGTCCTTTACGGTGCGATCTTGTGCAATGGCATTAGAATCGCGGGCCTCGCCCGCGACCGCTTCGGGGTCTTGCTGGCCCTGGGAGTGACTATGATCTTCAGCGTTCATATTCTGGTCAACATTGGCATGACGATCGGCCTGATGCCGATTACGGGACTCCCGCTTCCATTTCTAAGCTATGGAGGCTCCTTTTTACTGAGCTGCTGTTTGCTGCAAGGACTGGTGCAAAGCGTGTATCGACACCGGAAAGATTTTTGATTTTCCGTCATGAAAAGCTTTTTTAACATCGCTGATTCGGAACGCTCGCACCTCCCGGTCGAAAGGAGCCCTGAAACAACAGGGAGAAATCCGCAACATGAACGACGAATCAACCAGAACGACAGACAAAGATGTTACTGATAAATATTTCGCAGAACTTCAATCCCCTCCGGAAGAGCGGATTGTCGAACCGATCCCTCCCGAAACTCTTCGGGCCGAAGCCAAAATCCGCTCCAAAAAACGGCCGCTCTTGAAAAAGATCGTCGAAAAACTCCGGGGCGAACGGAGCAGCTTCCGCGAGCTCATCATCAATTCCGAACCGCTCGAACGGCGGGTCGCCCTTCTCGTCGACGGCGTCCTCGAGAAATTCGAAATGGAGCGCCGCGACGAAGAACGGATCGTCGGCAGCATCTACAAGGGGAAAATCCAAAATCTCGACCACGGCCTCAAAGCCGCCTTCGTCGACGTCGGCCTGCCGAAAAACGCCTTCCTCCACTTCTGGGACATCCTCCCCGGCGCCAGCGACTCGTCCGTCGAAGTGGTCCGGATCAACCGTTCCACCAAGAAGAAGCCGAAAGCCCCCACCCTTAAGGACATCCCTTCCCTCTACCCGATCGGCACCGAGATCGTTCTCCAGGTCACCAAGGGCCCCATCGGCACCAAGGGCCCACGCACCACCACCAACCTCGCCCTGCCCGGCCGGTTCCTGGTGCTCATGCCCTACTCCGATCAATGCGGCATTTCCCGCAAGATCGAAGATCCGCGCGAGCGCTCCCGCCTCAAACAGATCCTCCGCACCCTCACCATCCCCGATGGCATGGGAGTCATTATCCGGACCGCCGGCGAGGGTAAGAAACTCCGCTACTTCATCCGCGACCTCCACCTCCTCCTCAAAAAGTGGCAGGTCATCTGTGAGAAGATGGAGGACAAAAGCTTCCACGGTTGCATCCACGAGGAGCCCGATCTCCTCGAACGGACCGTCCGCGACTTCCTCACCGAGGAAATCGACCGGGTCCTGGTCGACAACGAAGAAGACCACGCCCGCATGTCCGAACTCGTCGCGATGGTCTCCTCCCGCTCCCGCCAGAAGATCACCTTCTACAAAGAGAGCATTCCGATCTTCGAACGGTTCAACATCGAGCGCCAGATCGACCAGACCTTCCAACGCCAGGTTCCCCTTCCGTCGGGCGGACAGATCGTCATCGACGAGACCGAGGCCTTGATCGCGATCGACGTCAACACCGGCAGCCACCGCGCCCGCGGCAACAACTCCGACGGCCGCGACACCATCACCCAGGTCAACCTCGAAGCGGTCGCCGAGATTTCCCGTCAGATCCGTCTGCGCAACATCGGCGGCCTGATCATCGTCGACTTCATCGACATGAAAAACCGCAAGGACCGGGTCCTCGTCCAGGAGCGGATGAAGGAGGCGATGGCCACCGACCGGGCCAAGACCCACATCCTGCCGATCTCCCAACTCGGCCTGATGCAAATGACCCGGCAGCGCCAGCAGGAGAGCACCGCCGCCTCGATGTACACCGGATGTCCCTACTGCCGCGGCCGCGGCATGGTCAAATCCGCCCGCAGCATGAGCGTCGAAATCCAGCGCCGCCTCACCAGCGTCCTCCGCCGCAAAGACCGCAAGGGAGAGGAAATCTCCCTCCGGATCCTCGTTCACCCGAGCATTCTGGAACGCCTCCGCAGCGAAGACGAAGCCCTCCTGGCGAAGATGCAAAACCACTACGGCGTGAAACTCACCTTCCGCGCCGACGACAGCTTCCACGTGGAAAACTTCAAAATCGTCAACGCCGCCACCGGCGACGAATACCACTAAACCGAAGCCCTTTCTTCGTCGAGCGGCCCGGCCTCCCCGCCGGGCCGCTTTTTTTTGCCCGCAATGCATCTCACAGAAGGCAGCAAAGGAGAAAGAAGGCCGGGCAGAAGGAGGATTATGGCAAAATCATTGGGGGCAGAATCATTGCCATTGATCCCGTAGCGATGAAGCCACGCCTTCATCGACCCTCCCTTTCCCCCTCACGGATTTATTTTCTAACTCTCTCCCATGAGTTTCTCGCCCCAGTCCGAACGAGCCACGACCCCCTTTAGCGTCTTCTGACTCTTTGGCGTTTTGCGAGACACCCCGGTCTCAGCGGTCATCATTCCGCCGCAAGCGAAAAAAGCGAAACTCCTCGCCCTCAGCATTCAAAGTAAGAACACGGATTGCTCCACTTCCCCCCAGGACGCCGCTCGCCGGCGCCCATAAGCCTGAGGTGAGAGAGGAAACCGTTTCCGGAATATAACTACCGCGAAAATCGTGCCACGACAGCACAACCTCGCCCTCTTGCGCCCGGTCGACCTGTAACGTGGGTAACACGGTAAAGTCGACCTCGATAGGATCCGGTGAAGGCCGATCATACGGGATAACCTCCACGACAAGCCGGTGATCCCCGCCAGGCAAGTTCCCCAAATTCACATCCTCCACGACCCATCCCATGGCCGGCAGACCGGTCCGCTTGGGATAAATCACTACCCTCACTTCGCCCGGCTCGTAACTTACGCTCGTCGGTTGATAAAGCGTTTCTCCCGCGGTGGTAGTGCGAATCTTCACCGTCACCTGCAAAGGCGCCTCTTCCCGGATTTTCTTAGAGGGGATGAACTCGACATCGATCACTGTATAGCCATACGTCGTCGCAACCATCGCTCCACAGATAAACGCCGCAAGCACTGACCTTATGAATCGGTGAAATTCAAGAAGGTAGAAAGGGGCGACTTTGTTCATATATCGCCAAGAATTGTGCTCCCCCCAGACGGCAGGCAAGCCGAAAGAATGGTAACCGTTCCCTACTCCGCGCTTTGCTACAGCCGCGGTCCTTTCAGGTTTGCCCTGGTCGTTGGTCGGAATTGCCTGGCGAAAGGCTCAGGTTGTTGGGGGCGGAAGATGAAGTAATGTGGCAGAGCGATTAACCCCAACAGCAACAACGGGAGGCGCCCATGCACATGCCAAGACTGATCTGCCAGCGAAAATCAATGTCCCGGGGGCCGTTGCCCGCTCGGGGATGACCGACCTTCACTTCATTCGGGGGGGCTACGACGAGCTTCAGGATGACCGGGCGAAACGGTCTTTGGCAAAGGCCGAGAGGAGGTCGACCGGATCGTGGACGAACTCGATCTCGCCAGACTCTGGTCTCGGGCGCCATCCACGGATTAACCGGGATTGAACGCGCCGCCATAGCCTGGTTCGTAAAGGCGGAGTTCAGATAGTTTGGCGATCGTTGAGAAATGAGCGTCAATTGCATATAGCCGGAGGTCAGCACCAATCGCGATCGAGGCGATAAGGACATCGAGCCATGGGACGGTTATGCCATTGCCTCGCAGCTTCCAAGCCAGGGAAACTGCGCGGTCCCAGTCGCCTTCGCTGGTGGAAAGATACGGAATAACGGAAAAATGCACTCCCAGCCGATGACGCTCGTCCGAGCGTGCCCCGCCAAGCACTTCCAGGCGCACAGGCGAACACCAAGTTGCCGCGTAGGCTTCGAGCAGGCTTTCGATGGCGAGCTTCACCTCGATGGTCCCTCGCCTCCGCAAGGCCTCGATCCATGCCGAGGAGTCGATTAAAACCAGATCACTCACGAGAAGGGTCTCTCAGGCAAGCGGCGGTACGGGATTGCCAGGGTCTTCCCTTCCGGTCCCGGGATCTGGATAGTCAAAGGTGCCTTCGCGGATCAATCGGCCAAACTCACGCGCACGGGAACGGCGGACATACTCCGCAACCGCCTTCGCCACCGCGGGACTTTTGTTTCGTTCACCCGTCAGCTTCATGGCTTCGGCAAGAATGGTCTCATCCAAATCGACGGTGATCCTCATAATCTCACCTAAATTGATGCTTTTTGATGAGAAGTCAACGCCCGGACTCCCCATATGACACGGGGGACGCTTGACGACTGTTGCCACGGTCGCCGAAGGAGCGCGATTGTCTCCGCTTCCCCCCCGCCCATGGGACCGGTCTTCGGCTAAAGCACGAAGCTCCTGCTTAAGCTCGGCGATTCAATCGAGTGAAAACTCAATGCCACGGGTAGCATTCCGGCTTTCGCCGGATGAGCGTCGCAGGGGGATCGAACCCGTTGATGTGGAAGAAAGGCCAACGATTGACGGGGGAACCCTTCAGTCTTCGGTTGACGTTGAATAGTTTACATCAGGCTTTCCGATACAACCGCTCTGATCGAGGGGGGGCGCGTTGGGACGTCGAGTCAGTTGCCTACCAACTCCTAAACACCTGGTAGTGCCGTCCGGCGGGCCGCCCGGCCATACGAAAAGACGCCAGGTCGTGACTCTTGACAGATGCGCAGGGATTTGGGTCTTCCCGCGGTCCCTTGTCAAAAATATGACCCGACGTCTTTCGCGTCTGCCAAGACCTGGCGTCCTTTGCGTCTGCTGGCTCCATTAGTCTAACCGCCCCGAAAAAAAGCGCCCCGGCTTTCGCTGGGGCGCTTCAGAAAACTCTATTGAGTTCGGGAGCTCTTAGTAACGGCCGTAGCCACCGCCGCCACTTTTCTGACGACTGTTGCCACGGTCGCCGAAGGAGCGGCGATTGTTTCCGCCACCGCCGCCACCAAAGGAGCGTCCGCCTCCGCCGCCCATGGGACGGTCTTCGCGAGGACGTGCTTCGTTAACGGTAAGGGCGCGACCGTCGACGTCACGACCGTTGATGAGGCTGATGGCCTTCTGGGCCTCGTCAGCGGAGGACATGGTCACAAAGCCAAAGCCACGCGATTTCCCGGTGAACTTGTCCTGCATGAGCGCCGTGTCAGAGACGGTGCCTGCTTCAGCGAAAATGTCCTGAAGGTCCTGCTGGGTCGTGTCGAAGGAGAGATTCCCTACGTATAATTTAGTAGACATGTGTATTTCATTCTTTGCTAGCCGAGCTCCAGTGGCTGTTTCCGACCGTCGGATTTCTGATACGCCACTGGATCCACATGCCCCCCGGAAGGGACCATTTCACTGCTAGCAATCTACCAAACCTGAAAGGGACTCAAACTATTGGAGCAGACCAAACCACCGATTTCGGGATTTGGCAAATGGAATGATTGATCGGCGCGAAAATTGCGCCAGCGGAATTATGAAACGATGTTGGCCTGGGCGGTGTCGGCGACTTCGACCTTGGGAAACCCTTTTACCTGGCAGGTTTTGATCTCCTCGGCCGCTTTGCGGTATCGGCGCAGGATCTGGTAGGTGCCGAGGGGACCGCGGAGGATGTTTTGAAAGAGGAGCCGGGGTTTCAATTCCAAGCGGTGTTCGAGGATCTTCTGCTCGCAGAGATCCCGGGAGTATCCGAGTTCCGCGATTTTGATGAACGCCTCCGGGGCCTCGGCCAGTTTAAAGCCCCTGCCCTTCAAGTTACTCCAAAAATTGAGCTTGACCTTAGATTGAGGCGAACTAAATCCAGCACCTCTTTTGGGTATTCCCGGGGTTCGACGTTTCCCAATGCCTTTGTGTTGAGAGGCCCCGGGGCTACCGACTATCTCCATGGCGATTCCGTGTCGTTTCCGGTCCCTGGCTTGGGCAAAGCCTTTCGTTCTTTTCATCATCGGTCTGACCCTCGTGGCCTTCCCCTCGCACGGGGAGGTTTCCACCGCCGCGGGCGCCGCGCCCGGCATCGTCGTGCCACCTCGCGAGATCACGATCCGTGGGAACCAGGTGGGACTCCTCACGGTGGAAGCCACTGGAGAGGAGCCGTTGACCTACGAGTGGTTTTCGCAGGCAACGGATGGAAGCGGCGAACCTACTCCGGTGGGCGGTAATGTCCCCTACCTGGAGATCCGGCTGATCAGCGACGGGGCGGTCGACTGCTTCGTCCGGATTTCGAACGCCCATGGATCGATCGATTCGCCACTGGCGAGGGTCACCCGCCAAACCTGGAGCCCGATCCATCGCATCGGCTTCGAAACGAGCGAGGGATATTCGACGGGAAACATCCACGGCAAAAACCAGTGGCAGTTCGTCGGGGGCGGCTCCGCGACCATCGTCACCGGGGGCATCGATGGAAACTCCCTGCGATTGACGCCTTCGGCGTCGGCGGGATCGCCGACCGGGATCGCTTACAGCCCCTCATTCCGGATCGGCACCTCCCATACGGTGCATTGGTATGCGGACCTTTACTTCACCCCTTCCACCAACGGAAATTCCGACCGGTTCGGCGTCCTGCTCAACAATGGCACGGAAGTGATCGGAGAGATTTCGTTCCACTTCAGTGACAACGGCCGGATCTTCGCCACGATGAACCGGGAAGCTGGCGTCATTTACGACACCGGCTACTCCGTCAGCACGAACGTCCCGGTTCCATTAAGCGTCTACGTCGATTACCCCAACCTCAAATACGTGGTGACCGCCGGGGGAACGGTCCTCGTCCCTGCAACCGGCCTGATCCTGAGCAATGGCCCGGACGCGACGCCCACCCATATCGGTTTTTTCTCCAGGACAGGAGTTCCCGGGAGCCCGGGCAACGGCCACATGCTGGTCGATAATTTAACCCTATGGACCGAAAGCGTTTTTCCGGGTCCGATCCTGACCGGTTTCGCGCCACCCCCGTCAGGATTCATGGGCACGGTGACAGGAAGAGTGGAAACCCAGGGATGGGGTCGCCTCACCTACCAATGGTATGAAGGGGAAACCGGCGACGTGTCCAATCCGGTGGCCGGGGCGACGGAACGGCAACTGTCGGTGGCGGCGGATTCCGGACCGCGTTCGTTTTGGATGCGGACGACCAACGGATTCGGGACGGTCGACTCCCCGGCCCAGGTTTTCGGAGGAGGCGATTCCGTTTGGCGGCGTTTCGATGCGCGCGCGTTTACCCAATACTCCCTTCAGCAAACGGTCTCCGTCTTGACCGAGTCGCGTTTGTTCGTCGGGGGCAAGTCGAACACGGTTGAAGTGTATGACTTGAACGGCGACCGGCCGGAATGGGGCGGCGTTCCCTCGATCGTGGAGCCGCCGGAAGTTCTTTACGGATATCAGATCGGGGCGGCGCTCGCCGCGGCGGGAGATTGGCTGATCGTGGGAGCGCCCGCGGCGGAATACAATTTCGCGCCCGGAAAGGCCTTTGTTTACCACCGGGACCCCGTTTTGGGAAGTTGGACGCATACCACAACGCTGCACGGTCCGGGCGGCGGAACCAACGGAGATCGATTCGGCGCCGCGCTGGCCACGGATGGAGAATGGTTGATGGTCGGCGCGCCGGGAACGACCGTGGGAAATGTCTCGAAACGGGGAGCTGTCCACGTTTTTCGGCGAAACGTGCCCTCGGGAACAACCTGGACCTTCGTGCGGACGCTCGCCCCCACGTCGCTGGCCGGGGAGGCGCGGTTTGGTTCTTCGCTCTCGCTGAGCGGCCCGCTCCTGGCGACCGGAGCTCCTTTTCACACAGCGGGAGCCGCCTAGGACATCCATGGCGCCACCCTGATATTTCATCGGGATCAAGGTGGAGCGGGAGTCTGGGGGCAGCGGGCGTTCTTGCGTCCCGCGATCAGCCACAGTTCCGATCAGTTCGGAGCCACCGTGGCCCTCAGCGGCTCCAATCTCGCAGTCGGCGTGCCGGGCGGCCGGTATCTTGGACGACATGCCGCGGGTTCGGCGATCGTTTTCGAGGATTCATCCGGGGTTGGCAACGGTTGGATCGAGAAGAAGCGCGTCACCCCGGAAATTGCCGGGGGGTTCGGGACTTTCGGCCTTGGAATGGCGTTGCGCGGAGACCGGCTCGTCCTGTCGAGCAACAACCTCGCCCCCGCCGAACCGCGCCAGATAGTCGTGGTGGAGCGGGATGGAATCAGTGCCGAATGGCGCAAAATCGCCCGGGTGGTTCTTCCCGCCACCGGAAACACGAATCCCTCCCTCGCACTCGGCCCCGATTTCGGCATATTTACCGATGGAGCGGGCATCACATTGTTCGGTCCAAACCGGACCTCGCGTCCACCGGTGCTCGATGCAGAGGGACTCTTTGAACTGCCCGGCATCAACCGCTTCGCCGGCGACGAATCGATCGCCGGGGTCAAAGTAGAAACGCTCCTCGCCGGGAGGCTCCAAGACGGAGCCGGACGACCGTTGTTTCTCGCCGCCACAAACGTTTCCACCTCAGCCGAGGGCGTTTGGCAGGTCCAGCGGGCCGACGGAGAACCGTGGATCAATCTTCCCGCGGTCGAGCCTGAACAGGCGTTCTTGTTTTCGCTGACCGAGCGGCTCCGGTTCCTCCCCGCCCCCGGAGCGTTCGGAGTCGCAACCTTGACCGTGCGCCCCTGGGCCGGGGAAGGGGTGTCGGGCGGATCGCTGGATACCGAAACGGCTTCGCCCCAGTTTCTCGGAGCCCCCTTCGTCATCCGGCAGGCGATCACCGACACCAACCATCAGCCGCAGTTTGCCACTCAACCCGTGACCATCGCCTTCGAGGAAGTTCCGTTTCTCTATGTCGTTCGGGCGAACGACGCGGATCTGGCGCAGACGCTGACCTTCACCCTCGTCGACTCCCCCTCCTGGTTGACGTTGACGCCAGTCGACGGACGCAGCGCACGACTTTGGGGCACGCCTCCCGCCGGGACGGAAGGGAGTTTCGCGGTTCATCTGACCGTGAGCGACGGCGACACCGGTTTCGCGAGTCAAAGTTTTCACCTCTACGTGCAACCGGCGAACGCCCCGGGCTGGCGGTTCCGGACATCGCTGTCTCCGGAGGGTGGCAATCTGCTGAACCTCACCCGCCTCGTCGCCTCCGGCAACACGGTGGCCCTTCTGGGGACCGTCAGCACTTTTGCCCGGATCGCGATGATCGAGCTGAACGAGGACCTGCCCGGAGAAAAATCCCTGATCCCAACCATGGACTGGACGTTGCCGGCCGCCGCATCAAGTATTGGTTTGGAGAATACAACGATGGCGGTCGGTCACGCTACCACGGCTTTCGTTGAATCAAACGGGACCTTTCTAAGCAACGCGGGACTGGTCCGCCTCTACGAACGAAATTTCGGAGGCGAAGGAACGTGGGGAGAGCTGCGGACGATCGTCTCACCGGACCCGCGGATGAACGCCCGATTCGGAACGAAAATCGAGGTACAAGGCGGACGGTTGTTCGTGGCGGAAGATGCGGTGACGCAGGAACCGGCCCGGCCCGCTCGAATTCTGGTTTTTGATCGGGATGCCGGGGGCCAGGGAAATTGGGGACTGACCGGTGTGATCCTGCCCCCTCCGAACTGGACGTTCTCTTTCCCCTCGGACGGGATGCCGGCCGGCTTCTACGTGGACGGCAATTGGCTGGTCGCCAGGTTGGGCAGCAGCGGCTTTGCTCTTTACCGGCAGACCGAGGGTGAATGGGAACTGCAAGGGATCCACGGGGCAGGGATTTCGTATCATCAGATCGCGCTTAAAGACGGCCTCCTCGCCGGAGCCCGCTCCAATCCCGGAGGAGGCGCCCGGATCGATGTCTGGCGCCTGAATGCCGAGGAATCAGAATGGATCGAAGCTGGGCACCGGGTCGGATCATCGCAGCTTTCCCAGAATCCGCTGCTGCTCCTTCCTGGCACCCTTGTCGCGTCCGAAGCCTCTTCCCTGGTGTTGTTTGACACCTCGGCGGACGATCCCGCGAACTGGAATGAGCTCGCTCGCCTCGGCTTCATTGGACAACCCAATGGGCTCGGCCGGTTCCTGGGAGCTCTTGGACAGGGAGTCGTCGCCAGCTCATGGTCTTATTCCGAAACGATGCCGATCGGTTATTTCGATTTGGGGGTCTCGAATTTCGCGCCGATGCTGGTCATCGATGGCCCGTTCAATCTCGGCTCGTTTCCGGAAGATACCATCCTTGAAGCGTTGTCGGTTTGGAACGTCGGCGCCCTTGCCGCCAGCATGGGGTCCGACTTCAACGGCGACGTTCTCGGCCTCGCCTTGAACCAGGAAAACGATGCCTCCAAGGGCAACTGGCAATATCAACTTATCGGAGGCGGGACGTGGAACACAATCACGAGCGCCAGCGGCGAGGTGAGGACCCTTCTTCCTCCCGCGGCGTTGTTGCGCTTCGTCCCGGCGGCCGATTTTTCCGGGCAGTCGCGGGAATTGACCGCCCGGCTTTGGGATCAAACCACCGGCAACGGCGGGGTCAACTTTCCCCTTCCGCCCCCGGGAGGGAATAGCGCCTTCAGCGCCGAAACCATTCTCATGCGGGTCATGGTCGACCAGGTTCCGGATGCTCCGGAAATTCACGCGCCACGTCACGTCCTCGTCGATGCCGGCCAGGAGCTGTCCGTGACGGTGCTGGTCACCGATGTCGATTTCGGCGACGTGGTCGCACTTTTCCTGGCAGGCGCGCCCGAATGGGTGATGCTGCAAACGGGCGAGGCCCCGGGAACGTGGATTCTGACCGGAGTCGCCCCGGAAGTGGCGCATCAAACGACCGTGACACTGCGGGCGACCGACAGCTTCGGGTTGACTACCGTTCGCGCGATCGGGCTGGAGATCCGTCACCCCGAATCGATTCCGGCCGAAATCGGTTACGCGGGCGCCACCGTGATCGCGATGGCGATTTCCGGGGATTGGGCGGCGACCACGATAAGCATTAGCAACCAATCAAACCGGGTCGATCTTTACCGGCATAACGCGGTCTCCAACGCCTGGAACTTTGTCAAAACGATTTCCGGGCCGAACACGACCTTTGGAGAAACTGTCACTTTGGAAGAGAACACGCTCGCCGTCACCGACCGCACGACGAAGCAGGTTCACCTTTATGAGAAAGATCGCGGCGGAGTCGCGAACTGGGGACTGGCGGCGACGCTGAGCATCCCGACGCCGGATCTTGCCTACACGTTGCGAGCGACTCTGGGAGGCGGATGGCTCGCGGTCGGAGCGCCAAACACCGGGCCCAGCGGCTCATGGGGCGGCCCAAGTAATTACCGGGGAGCGGTCTACCTTTACCGCCGCAATGGAAGCGGGGTTTGGAGCTATGTAAAACCCTTGACCATTCACGAGTCGACCACTGCTGACCAGGCCGGCGCGACGCTGGAGCTCAGCGGCACCACTCTCGCAGTCGGACTTCCAGCCCGCGGAGGCAGCAATAACCGGTTCGGCGCCGTTCAACTCTTTGAACGGGATGCGGGCGGAGCCGACAATTGGGGACACGTTCAAACCATCCCGGCCAACATCGCCCAAGGATGGTTTGGCACCGAACTGACCCTCGAAGGCGATCACCTCGTCGTCGCGGATCGGATCTTCCCCGGATTACTTCGCCATTATTCGCGAGGGGTGGAAGGAACATGGGCTTTAACGACGGTGATTCCCCATCCGGAACGGCCAACGACCGGCCACTTCCCGAAACCGATCCTGCGAGAGGGGCTGCTCGCCACCTATCATCCGGGAGAGAATCCCTACGGGGTCTCACGCGGGGGCGTCTATTTCCATCGCTTCGACACGGAATTGAACCGCTGGCTCAGCGCCGGAACAGTGGCGGATAACCAAAACGTCCCGTTCCTGACCGGATTGACCGCTCAGGACGGACGGAGTTTGATCGCGGGAGTTCGGACCACCCCGACGGGAAGCCCCGCGAATGGGATCCGCATCTACCCGCTCTCCCACCTGGCAACAGGAGCCCCGATCCTTGGTTCAGGGGCAAGCTTCACCCACACCTTTGAGGCAGGCACGAATGCCATTTTGCCCCTGAGTGAATTGGCCGGACTGGGGAGCGACTTGAGCCGGCAAGCGCTCGGAATCGCGGTCGTTGGCGTTTCGCAGGAAGCCGGCGCCTGGTTTTATCAACTTCCCGGAGGAACCTGGACACCGCTGCCGGAGACCGTTTCGGCGGCCGAGGCCCTGCTCCTGCCGCCTGGAACGAACCTCAGGTTCACGCCGGTGAATCCAAACTGGACTGGATCAGTCGCCGACAGCTTACGATTCCGATTGTGGAACGAGGCCTCCGGAGATCCGGGCACGTTTGCCGACACCCGCGAACCCGGCTTGCTCTTTTCGGCGGGTGCCGGACGAGTCGATGTCGAAGTCTTTCCCGTCCCGGCCGGACGAAATAACGCGCCGGTTGTCCTCGACCCAACGCCGGTTGTGGCGACCCAATTGGCCGGTTTGCCCGTAGCGGAGCGTCCGGTCTGGCGAGTCGGAGATCTGGTGGAAGGACGCTTTTTCGATTCGGAAACCACAAATCCAAACGACCTGGCAGTGGTGGTGGTGGGAGGAGGAGTTGAGATTCAATACAGCAATGACGGCGGGTATGCCTGGACGTCGATGTCGAACATCTCCGCGAGCAACGCCCTGGTCTTGCGGAACTGGACGCTGTTGAGGTCCAATCGAACGACCGCCGGAATCAATTCCATGACGACCCGAGTCTCGGATCGTCCGAATTTATCTGCCGGGTCGCGGGTGGACGCATCCGTGACGGGCGGGTCCACCCACTTCTCCGCGAATACGTTGAGGTTCGACTTCGCAACGGTGACCCCGCCCGAGGTGCCGACGATCGATGTGACTTACCACGCCCAGGCGCGAGTCGGAGCGATTTTTCACGGAGATATTCGCACCCGGGGTATCGAGAACCCGGTTCTTTCGCTTGAAGGCGCACCGGACTGGATGACTCTTACCGCTGAGGAGAACGGGGCTGGAACCCTTTCCGGCACGCCTCTCGAAACGGGCACCGTCTCGTTCCTGGTCGTTGCCACCGGCTCCGGCCAAGACCGCCATACCCGGAGAATCGATCTTCCGGTCTCGGCGTCGGATGCTCCGTTGGCCTGGAACTTCGATGACACTGTCGCCGATTTCCCGCCCGCCACCGCCGCGACTGCCACCGAGGATGGATGGATCATCACCGGCCACGGAACCGCGCGGGCCGGGAGCAGCAACGGAGCCGGTCTGGTTCTGATTCACGAGCGAAACGCGACCACCGGCGAGACAACGGTCGCCGGCACCCTGACCGCGCCGTCGCCCCAAACGAACGCGGCTTTCGGGTCGGCGGTGGCCGTGGACGGGAATTACCTATACGTCGGAGCGCCGCAAGCCTCTTCGCGGGGAGCCGTCTTCGTCTTCAAGCGGACCACGGGGCCGGAATGGGAGCTTATCAGGACGATCTCCCCGGGAGGTTCGGCGTTTCGATTCGGAACGTCCATCGCCGTGACGGGTGATTTCCTGGCAATCGGAGACCCAACCCAACAACTGGTTCACCTTCACTCCCGGAACCTCGGCGGATCCGAAAATTGGGGACTGATCAAAACCCTCACCCCGTCGGCCTCCGGCTTCAGCCTGCAATTTGGACGATCCCTGGCCACCGACGGTATTCGGCTATTCATCGGAACGCCGGGCGATGCGGGAGGCGGAAGTGTCGCTTTGCACACGATCCATCAAGGCGGAGCCAACCAATGGGGATTTGTGCGAAGCCTGACCGGCGACGAGGTTCACGGGTTTGGTACGTCGGTCGCCTTGCAAGGCGACTTGATTTTCGCCGGAAGTCCCGACGGAGCGGCCGGAGGAGCCGTTTCCGTTTTCGGCCGAAACCAGGGGGGCGTGGATAACTGGGGACAAGTCGCAAAGATTGCCTCCCCCTATCGCGGGACAACGATCCGATTCGGAGAGGCCATGGCGGTAAACGGCGATACCATCGCCATCGCGACCCCAGCCCACCCGTCGCCCTTCGGCGGTCGGGGAGTCATCTATACGTTTGAACAGAACGCGAATGCCACGGATTGGACCCTGCGGAAACGAATCGTCGCACCGGTTCCAGGAGAGATCCTTCGCCCGCATCCGGTGATCACCGGAACGTTCGTCGGAGCTCCCCTGAACACCGGCGCCGGCTTCGTCCAGTTGTTGCGTCATTCCAATGTGAATACATCGCCCGAAGCCATCCCCGGGGAAGAATCCTGGTTGCACCCGGTCCTGGAGGACACCGAACCGGCGCAGGTTGCCGGCAGCCGCGTCTCGGAAATCGTGGCGACGGCGGTGCTCGACTACGAGGCCGATGCACCCGGAATAGCGGTGCTCGATCTCCGTGACGATCTGGGTGTCTGGGAGTTCCGGCGCTTCGGCGCCTCCTGGGAAACGTTCCCGATGTTGGCTCCCGGCACGGCGCTCCTGCTGGGGCCGATGGATGAGGTTCGTCTCATTCCCGCACCGGACCTCTTTGGCGAATGGTCCGACGCGCTGCTCGTTCTGCCCCACACCGGAGAAGCAGCGCAACATGGAGTGGTTGCGCTGGACGAGATTTCCGCGCTGGAGATCGGCGGTTCAATCCTGGAAGTCGGATTGAAAATCGTTGCGGTGAACGACGCTCCGGTCGCTCCTGACCATCTGGCCCGAACGGTCAGGATGCCGCGTTCGGCAGGAGAGGTGGTCGAGTTTTCGATATCCGGGCTTCTGAGCAATGCCGCCATGGATGTTGATTCGACCGATCTTGGCATCGCCCTTCTTCAAGTCGATAGGGCCGCGGGAATCTGGGCCTGGAGAAGCGGAAGCGCCGCTCCTTGGATGCCGATGCCAACACTCGATGGATTAAACGCGCTCCTGCTCGGGCCGAATGCGGGATTGCGACTGATTCCCGGCTTCGATTTTGACCTGACGACCACGCCGGCTCAGCTAATCTTCCGCGTATGGGATGGGGAAGCGGGCGTCGGCGGTGAACTGGCCTACATCGGCGGACCCGAAGCGCAGCAAGAGAATACCTTTGCGGAAACAGTGACAACGGCAGACATCGCGGTGATCTGGCAGTATCTCCTCACGGTTCTCGCCGAACCCGCGAACGGCGGGCAAGTGTTCGGCGCCGGATGGTTCGATGCCGGGGAGACTGTTTCGGTCGTCGCCGTTCCGGGCGCGGGCTATTCGTTCCTCCATTGGGACGGGGCTGTTTCCGATCCGGAGGCCGCCGAGACCATGGTCTTCGTCTCAAACGATCGGACGGTTACCGCCTACTTCGTCGCAAATCAACCGCCCACGGCTCCCCGCCTTCAATTGAAGCGGGTCGATGGTGCCGTTCGGTTGTCATTCGAAGGAGCGGGCGACTCCCATTATCAGCTTCAAACCTCTGTCAATTTGATCGACTGGACGAACCTGGGAGATCCCAAGACCGGCCAGGATGCGGAAATCTCCATCGAACTTCCCGCAACCGGGGAGGAGAGACGGTTCTTCCGCATCGTAGTCACTCGCTAATTCAAGCTCCGATAAGCAAAGGAGAACGGCCTTTCCAGCCCGTTTGAAACCCGGACAGCAATGTCCAGGCTCCTTTGGGATCGGCTCTCCGGCGCGTCGCGAGAAGGACGATCGAGGCGCCGGATCAGTTTTGTTTGAACGCCGCGGCCAACCCTTGGGCGACCTGGCGGGCGTCGCCGAAGATCATCCGGGTGTTTTCGAGGAAGAAGAGAGGGTTCTCGATGCCGGCGAATCCGGAGGCCATGGAGCGCTTCACCACGAAGACCGTTTTCGCCTGGTCAACATTGATGATCGGCATGCCGTGGATCGGGCTCGACGGATCGGTGCGGGCGGCCGGGTTCACCACGTCGTTGGCGCCGATCACGATTGCCACGTCGACGGTCGTCATCGTCGGATTGATCGCGTCCATCTCCATCAATTGTTCGTAGGGAACATCGGCCTCGGCGAGGAGGACGTTCATGTGTCCGGGCATGCGGCCGGCGACCGGATGGATGGCGAAGTTGACCTCCGCTCCGTTTGCTTCAAGCAATTGGCTGAGTTCCCGCACCGCGTGCTGGGCTTGGGCGACGGCCATTCCGTATCCGGGAACGAACACCACCGACCGGGCCGCCTCCAACACGTAGTAGGCGTCGTCGATCGAGCTCGCCTTCGCTTCTCCCTTCGGCCCTTCTGCGCCCGCGGCGGGGGGAGATCCGAAACCGCTGAGAAGGACGTTGGCCAGCGAACGGTTCATCGCTTTGCACATCATGCTGGTCAGGATCAGACCGCTCGCACCGACCAGCGAACCGGCGACGATGAGGACATTGTTCGCGATGATGAAGCCGGCGGCGGCGGCGGCGAGTCCCGAGTAGCTGTTGAGGAGCGATATCACCACCGGCATGTCGGCGCCACCGATCGGAATCACCGCGAGCACCCCGAGCGCGAGCGCCAACACCACAACCACCAGCAAAATCACGTAGGCGTGATCCGGCAGCAGCGGGAAGAGGGCGCCCAACAAAACCGCGAGGGCGATCAACCCGCCATTGATGATGTGCTGGCCCCGGAACATGATCGGCTTGCCCGGCACTTTGCCGGAGAGTTTCCCGTAGGCGATCAAGCTTCCGGTGAAGGTCACCCCACCGATAAGCGCGGCGAAGAAAATCGCCACCAGTCGGCCGCCATGGGCGGTCGCCACCCATTCCCAGCCGATGTGGAATTCGGCGAGCGCGACCAACAGGCTGGCCATGCCCCCGAGACCGTTGAAGATCGCGACCATCTCCGGCATTCCGGTCATCTGGACCCGGCGGGCGGCGATCGCCCCGATGGCCGAACCTAACACGAGCCCGGTCAGGATCCAGACGTGTCCGATGCCGACCGCCATCATCGTCACCACGACGGCAATCAACATGCCGACCGCGGAGACCATATTGCCCCGGCGCGCGGTGGCGGCCGACCCGAGCATTTTCAGCCCGATGATAAAGAAAATCGCCGCCGCGATGTATCCAAGATTCGTTCCGTTTTCCACGTCAGTTCCCGTCTTTCTTCTTAAACATGGCGAGCATCCGGTCGGTGACCAGATAACCGCCGACCACATTGATCGTCGCGCAGATGACCGCCAAAGTCCCCAACACCGTTGCCAAAACGTCGTGATTCGTGGCGGAGGCCATGATCGCGCCGGCGATGGTGATGCCGGAGATCGCGTTGGCTCCCGACATCAGTGGCGTGTGAAGTTGCGACGGCACCTTGGAGATCAGTTCCAGTCCAAGGAATACCGCCAGAACGAAGATAAACACCAGCAGAGTCATACGTTTTTCCGGATGGTTTCATTGACGATTTCTCCGCCGTGCGTAACGACGCAGGAGGCGAGGATTTCGTCGGTTAGGTCGAGGTTGAACGTCTTCCGTTCCTTGTCCCAAAAATGCTCGACGAGGTGGGCGAGATTGGACGCGTACATCTGGCTCGCGGCTACCGGGACCCGTCCGGGGAAATTCCGCGGGCCGAGGATGGTGACGCCGTTGACCACGACCTCACGGTCGGGTTCGGTCAATTCGCAATTGCCGCCGGATTCGGCCGCCAAGTCGACAATCACGCTGCCGGGCCGCATTTCCCTGACCATTTCCTTGGTAATGATCAGGGGCGGTTTCCGTCCGAAGACCTGCGCGGTGGTGATGACGATATCCGAAACGGCGCATTGGCGGGCCATCCCCAAGCGTTGTTTCTCCAGTTGTTCGGGGGTCAGTTGCTGAGCGTATCCGCCTCGAGTTTGCCCCATTTCGCCGAGGTCGATTTTGATCGGTTTGGCGCCGAGCGATTTGATCTGCTCCTCGACGACCGGGCGGGTATCGAACGCCTCGACTCTGGCGCCGAGGCGGCGGGCGGTGGCGATCGCCTGCAATCCGGCGACTCCGGCCCCGATCACGAATACCCGGGCCGGCGAGAGGGTGCCGGCCGGGGTCATCATCATCGGGAAAATGCCGCCGTATTTTTCGCAGCCGAGGATCGTGGCGACGTATCCGGCCAGGTTCGCCTGCGAACTCATGGCGTCCATCTTCTGCGCGAGCGTCGTCCGGGGAATCAACTCCATGGCGATCGCCGTGACCTTCCTCTCCGCCAGCTTCCGGATCCCGTCGAGGTTTCTGAACGGATCGAGGTAACTGATGTGCAAGGCTCCCTCCCGGCAGCCTTCGACGTCCCGCGCCGGAGGCGGACGTAGCCGAAGGACCATGTCCGCTCCTGAAAGCGCCTCCGTCCGGTCCTCGACTACCGTCGCCCCGGTCTTCCGATAAGCCTCGTCGGTTTCCCGGATCGATTCACCCACTCCCGACTCCACCTCGACCGCAGCGCCCAATCGGATCAACCGAGTCGCCGCCGCCGGTGTCATCGCCGTCCGGCTTTCATCCGGACCCCCTTCCTTTGCCACGAATATTTTCACCTGTGGGGTCATTCTGGTCCCACAGGTGGATTAGTAAATCCGCATTCCGACGTGAACATTGGCGGATCCTGCGCATAAATAAATGCTCCCCTTCGGCGAAGCCCGAAAGAGGACGCCCGAAGGAGGACGCAGGCGGATCAGAATGTTCTTTTGCGAACCCTCGGAAACGGGTCTATCCTGCCCCATGGCGAGGCACTTCGATCACATAGATTTACGGGTGGGGCGGCTGAGCGATGTCCGCTCATTTTACGAGACGTTGCTTCCGGCATTGGGATTTACCCGCAAGGTTACGGTCGAAGGTTGGCTGCAATATGAGTCGGAAGACTCGGAGATCAGCGAATTTTTCGGGGTAACGGAATCGGCCGGGCATGTCCCGAACGAGACCCGGATAGCCTTCTGGGCTGAGAGCCATAGCGAAGTGGATCGCCTTGCTGATATTGCCCGTCGGGCGGGAGCGCGAAATCTCGAAGGCCCCATGCGATACGAGTCCGGTTACTATGCGGCATTTTTTGAAGACCCCGCTGGCAACCGCCTGGAGATTTGTCATCGGGTGAAAGACTAAACGAATGCGCGCTCGGCGGGGTCCGCCCTTGAAATAAAACTTAACGGAGCCTTTTCTCCTACCCGCTTTTCGCGCGAAGCGCTTTGGAGTGCGGTGCGTCCCCGCACCGCTTTCGGAATGGTCGGCGATGGCCCCACGCCCGACCGTCATTCGACGACCGGACCTCTTCCGCACGCACGAAAGCTCCGCGAGGACGCGGAGCACCAAAGAGGCTCCGCCTCGGAAACCGGTTTTATTCCATGTTGTTCCCCGTGCGCAGCCCGGATTCTTGCTCTTATGAAACGTTAATATTCATGCGGGTTGCAGGGCGATCCGGCTTTTCGCGCGAAGCGCTTTGGAGTGCGGTGCGTCCCCGCACCGCTTTCGGAATGGTCGGCGATGGCCCCACGCCCGACCGTCATTCGACGACCGGACCTCTTCCGCACGCGCGAAAGCTCCGCGAGGACGCGGAGCACTCCAAAGAGGCTCCGCCTCGGAAACCGGTTTTATTCCATGTTTTTCCCCAAAGAACTGGGCGAAGACGGAAGCCGTCCAAACGGATTGAGCCAATACGGTCGATTCTCTCCGAAACTGGGGTGAACGGAATCCTGGCCGAATCGCTCGGCAGATCCGAGCCAAAGTCCGAAAAATGAATCGACAATCCCGGCGGGTCTCACTTGATCCCAGCGGCCCACCGGATCGCCCCCAGGAGGTGAGCCAGGAAATCCGGTTCCGAGAAGCTTTCGTTTGTGTGACCGCCCCCGGTGTAGAAGGCGCGACCGCCATCGTATTCCCGATACCACGCGATCGGATGGTCCTCGCCCATCCGGCTACCTTCGAACGTGGACGTGTCGAGGGAGAGAAGCACTTGCACCTCCTCTCTCGGATTTGTCCGAAAATTGTACCACTCGTCCCGCCGCACCCATCTCTTTCCCAGATGCGCCGTCGAGGGATGTGCCCGGTCCTCCACCAGGATCGTGGCCTCCTTCACAGGCGGATGGCTCAAAAAATGCGCTCCGACGAGGCCCTGATACCACTCCCAATCGTACTCCGTATCCGCCGCGGCGTGGACTCCGACGAAACCGCCGCCTTTCCGAATAAAGCTCTGAAACGCCTTCTTCTGATCCTCGTCTAAAATCGTGCCCGTCGTGCTGAGAAACATCACCACCTGAAACCGGGCCAGGTTTTCGGGGGTGAATGCCCGGGCGTCTTCCGTCGATTCGACAGCGAACCCGTGTTTGCCCCCGAGTTCCTCCACCGCTTTCCGCCCCGGCTCGATGGAAGCGTGGCGAAAACCGGCGGTCTTGCTGAAGACCAGAAGCCGGAAAGCCTCTTCGGCACCTTCCTTCCCTGCCCGCTCCGACTCGGCGCCGACGAAGGCCGGGACGGCAAGCGAAACGACAGCAGCGGAGGCGATGAGACGGAAAACAGGAAGGAAGGGAGTCATGCTCAAACAGTCGGGCATTTCGGACGAGAATTCAAAGAAATCATTTCCCGTGAATCAAACCTTGAACGTCTCTCACTTCCCGGGGTTGACAAACCGGAAGTGCAACGACGTTATAGCAAAGTGCCTGAGACTCCCCGAACGGAAGCTTTTTCACCTCCGCGAAAACCATCAATCCTCCCTCTCCATGAACCTATCGTCCATCAAGCTCCGCATTGTGACCGCGCCCATTCTGGGGGTTTGCGCCTTCCTCTTCTCCCCAGGAATCGAGTCCTGCGCCGCCGAATCCAATCGAAATCCGAATGTCCTGTTCATCATCGCGGATGACCTGAACCTTGCAATCGGTCCCTACGGAGACCCCGTCGCCCTGACTCCGAATCTGGACCGCCTGGCGCGCCAGGGGATCGTTTTCCAGAGAGCCTATTGCCAGCAGGCGGTCTGCAATCCCTCGCGGGCCTCTTTCCTGACCGGACTCCGGCCCCACACCGTGGGCGTGGATGATTTGCGGAAACATTTTCGGGACGCGACACCTGCGGGGCCCTCCCTGACCACCCTCCCGGAGCATTTCAGGAACCATGGCTATTTCAGCCAGGGGATCGGAAAAATATTCCACAATTCGGCCAACCATCAGGACCCCCGATCCTGGAGCATGGACATTGCCTTCGCGGTTGGCACGCACGCGCAAGACACGGTTTTTCACCACACGCCGGAGAATCCGGAGTCCCCCAAACCGCGCTACAAATCTCCCGTGACGGAGGCGCTGGAGGTCGAGGACACGGCCTACCGGGATGGCCAAATCGCCAACCTGGCGGCGGGCTTTCTGACAACTCACAACAGTTCCCGCCAACCGTTTTTCCTGGCCGTCGGATTCTGGCGTCCCCATCTCCCTTTCGTGGCCCCCCGGAGGTATTGGGATCTTTACGACGCGGAATCCATTCCGCTTCCAAGACCGATCGAAGCCCCGCAAGACGCCCCTTCGATCGCCCTGCACACCAATCATGAGATCCTCTCCTACGGCGAAGTCCCCCAAGGCCGCCCCTTCACAGAGGAAGAGATTCGGCATCTCCGCCATGGATATTATGCGTCGATTAGTTTCATGGATACCCAGATAGGGAAAATACTCGACGCCCTGGAAGCGGGAGGACATGCGGACAACACCATCGTCGTTTTCTTTTCAGACCATGGTTTTCACATCGGCGAACGTGGCTTATGGGGCAAGACCAGTAACTTTGAACTGGATGCGATCGTCCCCTTGATCATTGCATCTCCCGCGCACGCTACAAGCCATGGCCAAAAGACCAATGCGATCGTCGAACTGGTCGACCTTTTCCCCACCCTTTCCACCCTGGCCGGATTGGAACGAAAACCGGAACAGCGCCTGGAAGGTAAGGACCTCACTCCCTTGCTGGAAGACCCGGCCGCCACGGTGAAAGACTATGCCTTCACCTGGCATCAGCAGCCCTTCTATGGACCCGCCTCGAATTGGGAGGCGTGGGGTTACTCCGTCCGTTCCGACCGCTGGCGCTACACGGAATGGCACGCCGTGAAAAACCAAGCCGTGTTGGGACGCGAACTATACGATCACGCGATCGATCCCGATGAAACCGTGAACAGAATAGCGGACCAAGAGGAAACCACCCGTCAGCTCTCCGAAGTGCTCCGGGTCCACTTCGGCCTGCCGACCCGATAACCCGGCGCCTCGCGCTGGCGGGGCGGGTGTTGGTTGATTTCTGCCCGACGCGGTTCGACGTGCTCGGGAAATTGACAGTTTTACTCCGGCTAGTTCGAATGGGGAGATGCGGCGGTCCCTCATTCATCCATGCGACTGATACACCCGGCGAAACCCGTAATAAATTGGGTCCGGCGGGAACGGCTGCTGAGCTGTCTGATCGTGGCCACTCCGATCTTGATTGGGTTGACGGGAGTTTCACCCGCCGCGCTTCCCGGACTGGTGGACTGGCACACGATGGCGGCTTTGACGGGGTTGATGCTCCTGAGCGGGGCGGTCCTGTGGAGCGGGATGATCCACTTTGGCGCCGTCCGCCTCCTCCACCATGTTCACAGCGAACGTCTGCTGGCCTCGGCCCTGTGCATCCTGGCGGCGGCCCTGGCAGCGGTGATCACCAACGATGTGGCTCTCTTTATTGTCATCCCTCTGACGCTTGCCCTGGGGATCATTGTCCGACTCCCTTTGACGCGTCTGATCATTTTTCAGACGCTCGCGGTCAATGCCGGTTCGGCTCTGAGTCCGATTGGCAATCCC
Organism: Verruconatronum alginivorum; assembly: GCF_056590205.1. Taxonomy (NCBI): domain Bacteria; kingdom Pseudomonadati; phylum Verrucomicrobiota; class Opitutia; order Opitutales; family Verruconatronaceae; genus Verruconatronum; species Verruconatronum alginivorum. The sequence continues at coordinate 175,860 of NZ_JBWPVQ010000001.1, forward strand.
CAGAATCTTTTTCTATGGCAAAGCTCCGGTGAAAGCTTTGTGGCCTTCACTCTCGCCATGCTTCCGATGGCCCTTCCCTTCGCGGCAACCCTCGGCGCGGGCATTCTCATTGCCTTCAGGAACCGGCGACTGGAGCTGAGCGCCCTTCCCGAAAAGGCCCTGGCGGTGGATTCGCGACTCTTCTGGCCGACCCTCGCCCTTTATCCCTTCTTCCTCGGCGCGCTGGAGGTTGGCTACGGATGGCCGGCGACCTTGCTCCTTCTGCTCGTATACGGATGCTGGCAGCGCAGCCGCCTCCTCCAGATCGATTGGGCGCTCTTGCTTCTGTTCCTCCTGTTATTCACCCATCTTGGTATGATCACTCAGATGCCCCTGATGCAGTCGATGGCCACGGATGTTCTCCAACTTCCCGGCAGAGAGCTGACGGCGGGAATCCTCCTCTCTCAGTTGATTTCCAATGTTCCCGCGACCCTCTTCCTGCAGCCATTCACTGACGATTGGCGGTTGCTGGCATGGGGAGTGAATATCGGAGGATTCGGACTGGCGATCGGCAGTCTTGCCAACCTGATCGCCCTGCGCCTCGCCAAACAACCCGGCCTGTTCTGGCAATTCCACCTCTGGTCGATCCCCTGCCTGATCGTCTCCTCCCTCCTTACAGCCGGTATCTTCCTGATGATGAAATGAGCCCGCAGCGGAGGGCAGCGAACGGCGCGGACCGGGGGAGAATCGATGAAGGCGTGGCTTCATCGCTACAGGAGAACGGACTTTCCAGGACTCTTCCCCGCTCAGCACGGCCACAGCATGAATGCGGTACTTAAACCTTGGGGAAAAGCAGAACGTCCCTCCTTCTTTCCTCGAATTCGCTTCGCTCGGCAGGAGTGCTGTGCGTCCCTGCACCGCTTTCTTAATGGATAATCGCGCTCGACAGCGGGAGCCCACAATTCTGCGAATCACTAAAATTCAGGATGGACTTCCTTCCACTTACTTGATCAAGTCAGCCCGCATTACATTAGGCCCAATAATACTATGAATAAGAAAACAATAGCGACGATTTCAGCTGCGGGTGTTGCCGCCGCTGCCCCCGCCGGGGCCGAAATTATTTTCACCAACCTGGCGACGCCTCTTACAGCGGAGGCGGACGGCAATACTATCTACTTTCATCTTTCCGAGCAATGGGCATCCTACTCCGACGAGATGGCTGACCCGCAGTTCTATATCAATTTTTTTGCCAACTCCGACCAAGTCAGTATTTCCGGTTGGGAAGCGGGCATCCAGCAAGTGGTTTCCTTCCAGACGGAAGGGGGGTGGAGATGGAGCAACAGGCTTTCACAAGGCACGCCGATTTCGGGTGCGAGCAATTTTAATGATTATGGCAACTTCACCTTTGACAATGACGCGAACGGGGAGTGGACGGCGGGCACGCGCGGTTACGTCGGACTCAGGTTTAGCTTGATTGAGGAGGGGCCGTGGTACTACGGGTGGGCCGATGTGGAATATGATGAAAATAGTTTGCTCCACCTCTATGCCTTTGCTTACGACAACTCCGGGGCCGGCATCGAAGCCGGGGCGATTCCCGAGCCGAAGACGGCGGCCATGCTGATGGCCCTGGCTGCTGGATCGGCCGCGCTTATGGCGCGGCGGCGCAAAGCGGCCGCCGTCCATGCCTGACCGAAAAGTTATCTTAGTCGGTTGGGATGGTGCGGACTGGAAGGTCGCGCGGCCGTTAATGGAAAGGGGCGATCTTCCGCAGCTTTCGCGCGCGGCCCGGGAGGGCGCAAGCGGTCCCTTGGCGAGTTTGCCGCCGTACCTTTCTCCGATGCTGTGGAACAGCATGGCAACCGGGATGCGACCGCACCGCCATGGGATCCTGGGCTTCACACAGGTCAATCCGGCAACCGGAAAAGTTCAACCGATCTCCAGCCGAATGCGGCGTTGCCCCGCTTTTTGGAACATCCTTTCCGAACGCGGCTTGCCGGTCCATGTCGTCGGCTGGTTCGCGTCCCACCCGGCGGAGACGATCCGCGGAGTTTGCGTCTCGGAGGTCTGGACGCGGCCGCCGCGAAACGAAGGCGAGCCATGGCCGCTCCCACGGAATTCGGTCACGCCGCCGAATTGGGCCGCCCGATTGGCCGAGGTGCGCGTCAGCCCCGAACAGGTGGATCAGCGGCTGCTCCGCCTTTTCATTCCCCACTTGGATCAATTACCAGTGGAACGAGACCGGCGTTGGGAAAAAATCCTCTACCGTCTCGCCGAGCTTTACACGGTCCACAACGCAGCAATCACTCTCCTGGCGGCTAATGAGCCGTGGCGATGTCTCGCCGTTTACTATCATTTTATCGATTGGGTATCCCATGATTTTATGGCGATGCGTCCGCCGCATGGTCCGGGCATATCCGCCTACGATGCCCATTTTTACAGCTCGGTGGTCGATGCCGCCTACCAGGTGCAGGACTTTCTTCTGGCAGACCTGTTGGCCCACGCCGGGCCGGACACTACCCTTCTGCTCGTTTCAGACCACGGCTTCCACAGCGACCACCTCCGGCCGCGCCAAACTCCAGCCGTCACGGCCGGCATCGCCGGCTGGCACCGTCCGCACGGCATGATCGTCGCGAACGGTCCGGGAATCCGGCGCGGCGAAACCATCGAAGGGGCGAGCATTCTCGATGTGACCCCCACGCTGCTGCATCTTCTGGACCTACCGGTCGGCGACGACATGGACGGACGCGCACTGTTCGAAATCACCGAAAAATCGGATCGGCCCCGCGCCATCTCTTCGTGGTCGAAGGAACTGGGGTGGCCCGACCGGGGCGACGAGACGCCAGTCGGTGCGGACGATGACGAGGAAGAACTATTGAAGCAGTTTATCGACCTCGGTTACGTCGAATCGCCCGCTAGCGCGCACGACGATCCCGCGGAACTTACCGAGCGGGAAATCGCCTTTAATCTTGGTATTTCCCTACTGGAGGCCGGGCTGCCCCACGAAGCTCTCCCTCACCTTTGGAAGGTGGCAGCGGCCTGCCCCGAGACCCCGCACTATGCCTACCAGCTCGCCCGTACGCTGGCCGCCCTCGGCTTGACGGAAGAAGCCACGGCGGCGTTGGAAGTGGTTCGCGATTTCGGCGAGGACCATCCGGAAGGCAGACGGCTGCGAGGCGAGATCGCTTACCGGCTCAACAACCTCGCGGAGGCGCGATCCCACTTCGAAAGAGCTGCGGGCGACGGGGTTTTGTTATTGAACAAGGGACTGCTCGCGTTGAAAGAAGAACGATTCTCCGAGGCCGAAGGGCATTTTCGCGGCGCGCTCGCGGCCGACCCCGACCAGGCGTCGGCCTGGCTCGGGCTCGGCCGGGCCTTGTTTCGTCAGGGGTGTCACGAGATGGCGGCCGATGCCGCCGAACGGGCTCTTGTATTGAAACGGGAACTACCACTCGCTCATTTGACCCTCGCTCAGATCGCCGAGGCGAAGGGCGACAGCGAGACCGCCGCCAGTCGTTACGCCGAGGCCCTGCGGCTCGAACCCAACCTCACCATTTCCCGCGACGGCTTGCTCCGTCTACACCCGTCGGCATCAGCGGAAACCCAGGAAAGGGTTTTACAGCATCTCGCGCGGGCGCGCGGCGGCGAGTCACCCCGGAAGAGGCTGCCGCCAGGGAATGCCCAGAGATTGTTTCGGCGGGCCAGGGACGAACACCGGGAGAAACTCAGCCGCAGGCGGGAAGGCGACCGCCCCGTCGAGGTCTATGTCGCTCCCGCGCCGCCGTGCCCGGGAAACTCCGGGAAAATTTTTTCCATCGTCTCCGGCCTGCCGCGATCCGGCACTTCGCTGCTCATGCAAATGCTTGCCGCCGGCGGATGGGAACCGATGACGGACGGCGAGCGACGTCCCGACGCCGATAATCCAAAAGGCTATTACGAGTGGGAGGCGATCAAGCGTCTGGCAACCGAACCCGATGCGATTGAGAAAGCCGGGGACCACCCGGTCAAAGTCGTCGCTCCCCAGTTCGTTCACCTGCCGAGGAAACACGCCTATAAGGTGGTATTCGTCCGCCGTCCAGTCGAAGAGGTCGCCCGCTCCCAGCGCTCGATGCTCGATCGGCTCGGCAGATCGGGTTCGCCCCGCGACCTCTCCGAAATCGCCGCCGCTCTGGGGCGGATGGAGGAGGCGGTTCTCAAGGAACTTCGCGCGCGGCCGGAAGTCACGTTGCTGGAATTGAACTACCGCGACATCGTTGAAAGCCCGCAGGAAGCAGTCGAAAGTCTGCGCGATTTTTTTGGCGCCGCCCGGTTTTCATCGGCGGAGAAGATGGCGGCCGTCGTCGAGCCGGAACTCTATCGCAACCGCGTCCATTCATGAACGAAAGCGAACAGTTGCCAACCATCCGGGCACCGTGGACCGACGAGCTTTCCCGGACCTGGGACTTTCTGGGAAAATCCAAAAGCCTCGCGGGCCGCCTGTATCCGCGAATCGCTGTGACGGGCGAACCGGAGCGCATCGTCGCGGCCGGCGCCGTGCAAACCCGCGACGATTCGACGGGCCGCCTGCACCTGGTGTTTCGCACGCGTTTCTGCCGAGAGGCTGTAATGAAAAATTTATTACAGGAGATGGAGGAGATTGCCCGCGCACGAGGCATCGCCAGCCTGTCTGCCGTTGTCCCCGAAATGGCGCCGTGGCGACCGGCTTTGGAGCAAGCTGGCTTCTCCCTCAGCGTCACCGACGAATGGTGGGAAATCCCTCGAACGGAAAAGGTGCGGAGGCGGCTGGCCGCGACGGAGCGAATGGTCCCGAGGTTGCGGGCCGCCGACGGCCTTTCCGCCGGCCCGCTGCGGGAAGAAGATTTTGCCGAGATCGAGTCGATTGTGAGCGACCACGGCCTGGCGAACCTCGGGGGACTCGGCCAGGAACGTATGGTCGGCCGCACCCCGGGGCAATACTCGGCGGAGCTTTCGACCGTTGTCCGGAGTCCCAAGGGGATTGCCGGAGTTTTCCTCGTCCACGACCTGAACGACAAATTGTTCGTCCACGTCCGTACCGTGCTGCCGGAATTCATGACGAAATCCTGGGCGATCTATGCACTATTCCTGGCGCGATGCTTGGAAAAAATTTTTCTGCAGAACACTATGCGGAATGCCAGCCGGTTCCTTTTCACCGCTCGATCCGGAACGGACATGGAAACCATCGCCATGGCCAAGCGGTTCGGCGGGACCCGGTTGAATGCTTTCTGTAACTACACCCGTAACCTCCAGGCATCGTCGCGGGATTGAAAGACATAACCAAGTCCGTCGGACGACTCGTAATCAGACTATCTGACCAGATGGAAGACGTCAGGTCCTGACTCTTGACAGCTGCGTGATCCCCGAAGGTCCGGATCGGGGGAGAATCGATGAAGGCGTGGCTTCATCACTTTAGGAGAACGGACTTTCCTGTCCGTTTTTGGTTCTTTCCCGGACTCTTCACGGCTGTCCTCCGCCAACCACTGCCCGATTCACCAATAAAGCTGCCTGATTCACCCATTCAACCTTGTGATTTCCCTGGTAATTCGAGCGCGATAAAGCGGCGTTCATTCTAGCGTCCAATATTCGTGATCCTTACTCAGTCGAAACCATGAAACACAACCGGTCCCTCCAAAACCAAACCTCCCGCCGGACCTTTCTCAAAACCGTGGCCAAGGCCGGGGTCGCCGCGGCCGCGAGCCAGCCGCTTTTCAATGTCTTCGTCCCGAGCGCCCGCGCCGCCCAAGCCGCCACGTCAATTCCCCCCGCCGCCTCCGGCATGAACATGATCCTTTTCCTCACTGATCAGGAGCGCGCGATCCAATGGTTCCCCCAAGGCTGGGCGGAAAACAACCTCCCGACCATGAATCGGCTCAAGGCCAACGGCGTCTCCTTCAGCCGCGCCTACACAAGTTGCTGCCAATGCACGCCCGCGCGCAACGCCCTTTTCACCGGGCTTTTCCCGGCGCAGCACGGCACCTTCCAAACCCTCACCGAAGATTTCCCGCAATCTCAAGCCGAAGCCCAGCTCAATCCCGGCCTCCCGAATCTCGCCACCGTCCTCAAAGCCGCCGGCTACGATGTCGTTTACAAAGGCAAATGGCACATGAGCAACGGCGTCCGCGGACCCGACGGCGAATACCAATTCGACGATATTTCCCGCTATGGTTTCGACGGCTGGCAAGGCCCCGACGGCGGCATCGATCCCGCATCGCCCGGCGCGCTCCACGACGAACGCTACGCCAGCGAAGCCATCGCCTTTCTCGAAGACCGAATCGCGAATCCCCGGCCCAAACCGTTCTGCCTCGTCCTCTCGCTGGTCAATCCGCACGATGTCTGGTCGTATCCAGCCCGGTATGAAACTTTCGGGTACACCGACGATCCCTGGTTCAACGACACGACGCCGCCGATCGACTTCCCGCCGTCGATGCTGGAAAACCTCGAACACAACTTCAAACCCCGCGTCCACCAGGACACGTTCGAGGTGATCAGGAGTATGATGTTGCCGCTGCCGCTCCCACAGATGCGGAAAAACTACATTAACTTCTACGCGAACCTGATGAAACGAGTCGACAGCCAGATCGGCCGGGTTCTCGATGTTTTCCAAGACGGCGGCGAAACCGGAGAGCAGATGTTCCGCAACACCCTCGTCGTCCGCACCTCCGACCACGGCGAAATGGCGATGAGCCACGGCGGCCTCCGCCAAAAGACGTTCAACTGCTACCAGGAGACGATCCGCGTTCCGCTCATTTGGTCGAACCCGGAACTCTTCCCCGAGGGCCACGAATGCCCGCACCTCGCTTCCCACGTCGATTTCATGCCGACCCTCTGCACGCTCCTCGGAATCGCGGATCCCGGGCAATACGATTTCGCCGGCGTCGATTATAGCAGCATGATTCTCGATCCCGCTGCGGACCCCGTCCAGGATTACGTTCTCTTCACCTACGACGACATCAACGCCGGACAATCCGTCGAAGAGGATATGACAAACGGCCTGATTGACCCGCCCAACCGGATCCAAATGATCCTCCAGGACAATTACAAATTCGCCCGCTATTTCGATGGAGAAGGCGTCGCTCCGGACGAAGAGGAATTCTACGATCTCCGCCCGGCCTCGCTCGGCGGCACCGACACCGACGCCGCCACCGGTGAACCGGTCGAACTGCGCAACATCTCCGAATGGGCCGACAGCCAGCGCCACGTCGAACTCGCCACTCCGGAACAGAAACTCAAACGCGCCGAAATGAAACAGCGCCTCGCGGCCGTCGCCGCCGAACGCCTCCAGGTCCGTTTGCCCGAATCCCCGGTTAAAGCCGAAGACGTTGTAATCCGAACCGCGGTCGTCACCGATGAAGAGACGAACGAAACGACCGATTGGATCGAGATAAAGTTTAATTCCCGCTCCGGCACGACATACCAGCTCCAACGGTCGATCGACCTTTCCGACTGGGCCGGTATCGGCGCTCCCATTTCCGGAAACAATGGCCCGATCATCCTCACCGATCCCCTCACCGACGACCGCGCCTTCTATCGAGTCGTCGCCACCCCGGCCCCATCCTCGATGAATGCAGGAAGTGGTCAGATGCAAATGTAACGATCGACGTCGAGCAGACGGCCCAAGCGGCCTCGAAGGATAATCGATAAAGGCGCAACTTCATCGCTCCAGGAGAACGGACTTTCCTGTCCGTTTTTACTCAGCCCGGATTCTTTCCCACCCCATCCGTCGGACAGAAATGCCTGGCCTCCTTTGCGCAACCTGAGTCACGGGGTTCCGCCCGAAAAAATCCCTGTTCAAATCGGCCTTCCTCGTTCAAGAATTCCAGCATGACCGAGCCAGCCGCCCAAGAACAGTTCTCCAAATTCCAACTCGTCGTTCTCGCCCTCTCAATTTACGTTCTCATCGCCTTGGCGGCTTCCGTCTTCCTCCCGCTCTCCCCCGAGACCCAAAGCCTCCTGATCAAACTCGACACCGCCGCCTGCCTAATTTTCCTCGGGGATTTTTTCCACCGCCTCTGGAAGGCCCCCCGCAAGCTTCAATTCCTTAAGTGGGGCTGGATCGACTTCATTTCCAGCATACCTCTTCTCGACAGCCTCCGCTGGGCCCGCTTCATCCGCGTCCTGCGGATCCTCCGCATCCTGCGCGGTTTCCGCTCCGCCCGCACCCTCCTCGCCTTCGTCTTCCGCGACCGCAGCCAAGGGGCCTTCACCGTCTCGACCCTCACCGTCATCACCGTCTTATTTTTCGGCGCCATCGCCATCCTCGAAATCGAGCAACAGGCTCCCGAGGGCAACATCCGGACTGCCTCCGACGCCCTCTGGTGGGCGGTCGTCACCATGACCACGGTCGGTTACGGCGACCACTACCCGGTCACCTCCGAAGGTCGTTTCATTTCCGTTGGCCTGATGGTCGTCGGCATCGGCCTTTTCGGCACCCTTTCCGGAATCATGGCTTCCCTCCTTCTCGGGCAGCGCGACCGCGCCCCCTCCGACGATCAGGCCGAAACCATCAAACGACTCGACCAGCTGACCCAGCAACTCCTCAAACGCCTCGAGCAACGCGAATGGACCAAACCGCCCCCGGCACCCGCCGAGTCCCCCAGGCCCGATCCACCCGATTCACTCAAATAATTTTGGCCTCAAAACGCGTCCGGCAACCCGACTTTCATCCCGGTCTTCAACTCTCCGCTGCTCTCCTCGACCGCGCAGATCGCGATCCGGTCCCGCACCTCGGCCACCCGGAGTCGCGCCGTCTCCTCGAATAAGACATCGAGCAATTCCCCGGTCCCGGGATCCCGCAACTCCGTCATTTCCCCGACCACGAAAATTTGCCCCGACCGCACGCCTTCGCGCTCGCCCCGGTTCAAATAAACCTGATCGTTCCTCACCGCGACGATGTCCGCTGTCCAGGGCATCTGATCGATCTCCGCGATCAGAAACTGCACCGCCTCCTCGATCGCGTTTTCCACCGCCGTCGCCAAATTGTCATCGTCGAAACCGCCGATCCGTCCTCCGACACCCCGGCGGACCGCCCCCAAATTTACCCGACGGCTAGCGGAGTTTCCTTCGACGGTCGTCGAGGCCTTCACCTGGCCGGTGGTGGTATCGACCAGATAAATCACCGCGCTGATCTCCGCGGAACTCCGCGCCCCTCCCACGGTGATTCCCCGGAAACTCAAGCTCCCGTCCTGTCCCGACGTCGTTTGCAGATGAAGAATCTCCCCCTTCACCAAAACCTGGGCCGGGGTCAGTTGCCCCGTCTGGGGTTCCCGTCCGCCCGTGGCGGTCCGTCCGCTCGCGGCCAGGTCCTGCTCCATCAAGGCCGCCCCCCGCATGTCGCCCTCGCCGAGCACGATGAACCGGCCGCTCTCCTGGAGGACATGAGTCAGAACCGCCCCCCACGAACGCGACAAATTGATCCGGCCGCTAAACCCCGATTTATTTTCGAATTCATGGACCCCGATCGTGTATCGAAGATCCGACGGCCCCTCCTCCTCGGCCACCAACCAGACCGGTGCCAACAGCGCCGGTATCAAAAACGACAATACGAGCTTTCCAATTTTCATAGGTAACATTCCTCTCGGGTAAGGTTCGAACGATTTCCCTCCACCATACCCGCCCGCCGCCCCTTCGACCATCAGGCATACGATGAAATGCCCCTCCGTCAAAGCCCGAGGAAGAGAATTATGAATGAGGATTATGAGTTATGAATCTGGGCACGCAGAAGCACGCCGGTCTTCGGCTAGAGCACGAAGCTCCTCATCGTCTATCGTCTATCAGCTATCGTCGATGCGCGCGAAGCGCGCCCCGCCCGCTACAAGCGGCAGAAACGGATATCGGTGGCGATGATTCCTTTCGCCCCCAACTCCTTCAACTCGTCCATTGTTCGGTTGATCCCCTTTCTCGGAGTCATCGCCTTCACCGCGACCCAATCCTTCTTGCTCAACGGGGAGACCGTCGGCGCCTCCACTCCAGGAGTGACCGCCACCGCCCGATCTAACAAGGCGACCGGCAAATCGTATTCGATCATCGCATACGATCGGGCCGTGAGAATCCCTTGAAACCGCTCGATCAAAATTCGAACCGCCGCGTCGTCCTCCACCTTTCGGCTCCGCCCAATCAATACCGCCTCCGAAGCCAGGATCGGCTCCCCAATCGTCTCCAGCCCAGCTTGCTCCAAAGTCTTCCCCGAAGAAACCACATCGGCGATCGCGTCGGCCACCCCAAGCCGGATCGAAATTTCGACCGCCCCATCGAGCCGCACTACCGTCGCCTCCACCCCGCGCTTCTCCAAATCCATTTCGACCAAATGGGCGTAGGACGTCGCGATCCGCCGCCCCCCCAAGGTCTCCGGCGTCAACCCCTCCCCCTTCGGCGAGGCATAGAAAAACGAGGCCCGCCCGAAGCCGAGGGGCAACAACTCCGTCACTTCCGCCCCGCTGTCGATCGCCAGGTCCCGGCCGGTGATCCCGAGATCGAGAATCCCGTTGCCGACATAGACCGCGATGTCGCGCGGGCGAAGGAAAACGAACTCCACCTCATGCTCCGGATCAACCGCGATCAACCCCCGGTCGTCCCGGCGGCACCGGTAGCCGGCGTCCGTCACCAATTGAAGAGCCCCTTCGGAGAGACTGCCCTTGTTCGGAATCGCAATTCGCAACATATCCAAGATCTCCTTACAAATAGCGGTAAACGTCTTCCAACTCCAACCCGTTGGCCAACATCATCACCTGGGTGTGATACAACAATTGGGAAATCTCCTCGGCCGCCTTCTCCTTCCCCTCGTATTCCGAAGCCATCCAAACCTCCCCGGCCTCTTCGAGAACCTTTTTCCCGATGAAATGCTTTCCCTTCTCCAGCGCCCGCACCGTGCCCGATGCGGGATCCCCCGCCTCGGCCTTCCGCTTCAACTCCTCGAACAACTCCTCAAACGTCTTCATATCAACAGATCCGCAGCCGCGCCCCCAATGGCCCGCCACGAACACCCCTCCCTTCTGCTCCATCCCCCCCGCCCAAGCAACCCAAAACGCCCCCTTCCCAAACCCTTGAACCTTGAACCTCGAACCTTGAACCATTCTTCCTTCCACCCTCTATTCCCGCCGCTTCTAACTTGCGCCACGTCAACTTGCCGGCCCCTTTCCCCTTGCCCGCTCCGCCCGCCGACCGAAGATCGACCCCGGAAATCATCGTTTCACGTCAGCAACAGCTACGAAGATCATGTCCGACACAACCGCGTCTCCCCGGGTGGCCTTTTACAAGGGCCGCGACATTCCTCTCGAACTGCACAAGGTGCGGATCGTCCAAAAGCTCCACCTCCAGCCGGTGGAACGTCGCCTCGAAGCGATCGGCGAGGCCGGGTTCAACACGTTTCTCCTCACCACCCGGGACATCTTCCTCGACATGCTGACCGACAGCGGCACCAACGCCATGAGCGACCAGCAACTCGGCTCGATGATGGTGGCCGACGACGCCTACGCCGGTTCCGCCAGCTTCACCCGGATGCAAAAAGCGATCGAGGATGTCTTCGGCATGAAACACGTCCTCCCCGTCCACCAGGGCCGCGCCGCCGAAAACATCATTTCCAAAACCTTCGTCAAGGAGGGCGACGTGGTACCGATGAACTACCACTTCACCACCACCAAGCCCCACATCGACATCAATGGCGGCGAAATCCTCAAAATTTTTACCGACGTGGAGGAACCAAAGGTGCTCCGCTTCTTCCTCGGCCGCCTGGAACCGATCGGCGACTGGCCGGAGCGTCTCGCCGAGAAATTCCGGGTCGATTTCGGAGACAGCCTCTGACCGTCCTTACTCGTTGCCCGCCGGCACCGGCCATGGCAAACGATGCCAGGCCGTCCGGTCGTGAAAGTTCAAACGGGGGAACTTTGCGGTTGCGGAGAGGATTTCCCCGGGTTGGCCGACTGTCGTGTCATATCGAGCGAAAGCGACCAGGAAATCAGGGTCGGCGCTGCCCGGATTCCGCTCCAATCGATCGAGCGGTATCCGCGCGTAAACCGTCCAATACTTCCGATCGTGGAACACTTCCGTCCGGCTTTCGATGAACTGCGGATCCTCAATCGGCGTGACGTTCCGTTGCTGAGTGGTCAATTCCGCATCGACCAGGTCGAGCCGGAGAAACATATTTTGATTCTCCGGCGTAACGTGGAATTCATAGTAAACCAGCGGATCGGCCTGAATGAAGATTTCGAATACATCGCCGGTCCGCCAGGTCTTCTCGTTGAACTCCACAGCGGAGTTGGCGATTACGTCGTCCTCCAGCAGCGCGATGACGTGAAATTCGCCATCTTGCTGATAAAGACGGGCGCGGGCCGGGCGAAAGCCTTCCTCCACCCCTTGGCTCCACCCTTGCCGAAACGGCTCGTCCAACAGCGGCGTTCCCTCGAGGCCATGGCGTTTCGCCATGGCGTCGAGTTCGCGCTGGTGAAAACCATGCTGGCAACCGGACAATACCATTCCCACTACACCCATCGTCCAAACGATCCAACCATAACGCATGGCCACGACGATTGACGAATTCCGTTAAATGTGAAGACCAAACTCGTCGATGTCGACGACCCGGTTCTCGGACATCGACTGGTTGCCGGCGATCCCCGTCAAAATTGACCAGGAACCGCTGACGTGATCCGCCTTCCGTCCAAGGGGATCGTCCGTTTCAGCCCCCAGGAAAATATCCTCCAGCATCCGGACATCGGCCCCGCCGTGTCCACCACCGCTTTCGGAGGGAATCTCGATCTGCTGGACCTTGCTCCAATGCGGCCGAATCAACAACCGGGTCGGCTCTTCAATCGCCACCTCCGAAGAACCCATGACATTGGTCGCGAAGTTGTGGTCTCCGTCCGAAGCACTGACATACGGGCGCTCGGTGACTTCGAACTCGAGCCGTCCTTTGGTTCCGTTGAACATCACCCGGTAACCTTCCCACGGCGAATAAGCGGTCAAATGGTAAGTGAGCGTCGCCTGGTTGCGGTAGCGGACCAACACCGCGAGATCGTCCTCAATCGAAATCCCGTCGCCGAACACGTTCTGGTCCCGCCGGTATCCGTCAACCTCCGCCGGTTCGAGATAAATCTTCTTCATGAACTCGTTCTCCTCCAAATCGAGAGCGAACGGATCCCCCTTGGCGTTGGGATTGCCCGTGGCATAGGGATAATCGGCGCCGGAACCATGTTTCTCCCGGTTCTGCCGTCCGTAAAACCGAAGTCCGCCGAAGGCGCAAACGGAAGCCGGAACCGTTCCGAGCCACCAATTGACCAAATCGAAATGGTGGGTCGACTTGTGGACGAGCAAACCTCCGCTGTTGCGCTTCTCGCGATGCCAACGCCGGAAATAGTCGGCCCCATGCTGGGTGTCGAGGGTCCACTCGAAATGGACCGACAAAACCTCCCCGATCGCCCCGGATTGCAGGACTTCCTTCACCTTGCTGTTCCGGGGGGCATACCGGTAGTTGAAACAGACCTGCACCCGGCGCCCGGTTTCCCGCTGAGTCTCCAGAATCTCGCGGCAATAGTCCGCTTCGGTAGTCATCGGTTTCTCCGTGACGACGTCGCACCCGGCCCGCATCGCGGCGCAAATGTAGGTGTGATGGGTCCGGTCCATGCTGGTAACGATCACCGTATCCACCTTCTGCTCCGCGATCATTTTCCGAAAATCACCGGCAGCGTAAACCGGAGTCGCCTCCAGCTTCTCCAAGGCCAGCCAATTTTTCGCCCGCAGCGGATTACTGTCACAAACCGCCGCCAGGACCGACTGGTCCGCGAAACGTTCCGTGATCGCTTTCAAAAACATGACCGAACGCGACCCGGTCCCGACAATCGCGTAGCGCTTTTTCTGATTCTCTGAAGGTTTCATAGGAAGCCTGTAGAATACACGAAAAAGGTCGCAAAAATCTTGTCTGTTTTGAGAGAAGTTTTAACACTTTCGCGCATGATCGATCCCCCCGAAGTTCGTCCGACAGCAAGAACCACCCCGCCCGTTTCCACGCCTGAACCGTCGTAACCCGGAATTTCGACCCGAGATGGAAAAACTTCCTTTGACCTATATGAGCGCCGGTTCGCGCCACTACTTCGTCCGGCCGGTTCAGGAAAAGGAACGGGAAGACTGGGAGTTCCAATGCATCGCCAGCGGTCGGGCCCATCCCGACTTTCCCGGCGCCGCCCGGGATTCCACGGGACCTTGCCTCTTCGTTTTCTCCCCCGGGCACCGGCACGGATGGACCGCTCCGGCCGGGGATGTCTCGGAAATTTTCGTTTTACACCTTCGCCCCGGGGCCCCCGGTTGGGAAAGGATCCGGCGCCGGGAGGCACCCTTCCGAATTCCTTTGCAGGAACGGGACGTGACCCGAATCCGCATATTATACGAATGGATCCAGCCGCACTTCCTCCATCCGGTGGAAGGAAGCCGGGCGATCCTCGACAGCGGTTGCGTCCTTCTCGCCGACATCTTCCGGACCGCGCTCATACCCGCCCCCGGAACCGGTCCGGTCGAGGAAAGCGATCAATGGATCCGCAAGCGGGTCGATGAAGCCTGTCGTTTTTTCAGCGCGCAAATGCTGAACAATCCGAGCGTGGAGGCCGTCGCCCGCGCCGTCGGAGTTTCAGACTCCCAGCTGAGACGTCTGTTCGCCGCGGCCGACCACCCGCCTCCAGCCTCCGTCTTCCGGGCAATGAAAATGAACTACGCCCGCCGACTGCTCGCCGACACCCGCCTCTCGGTGGAGGAAGTCGCGGGCGAACTCGGTTTCTCCAGCTTAAGCTCGTTTTCCCGCGCCTACAGCCGCCATTTCGGCGACAGCCCCATCACCATCCGGCGAAGCCAGAAAGCCGGCGCCTGAACAACCGCGCCCCCCTTCCAGGCCTGGCTCTCCCCCGAAACCGTCCCTGAAGCCGCCATCCCTGCATTCCACTCCTCCCGGACAATCCCTGACCCGATCGGGTCAGGGATTGTCCGACGACTGTAACTGCCCGCGTCCCCAAAAGGGCGGTGAACACTTCCGTCCCCCCTCCGGCCAAAGTAGGCCAAAGAGGAGCCAAAGTAGGGCCTCCAATGACGCCGACCGCGATAAACGCGGCCCCATTTCGAGGAAAGCGATCAATGGATCCGCAAGCGGGTCGATGAAGCCTGTCGTTTTTTCAGCGCGCAAATGCTGAACAATCCGAGCGTGGAGGCCGTCGCCCGCGCCGTCGGCGTTTCAGACTCCCAGCTGAGACGTCTGTTCGCCGCGGCCGACCACCCGCCTCCAGCCTCCGTCTTCCGGGCAATGAAAATGAACTACGCCCGCCGCCTGCTCGCCGACACCCGCCTCTCGGTGGAGGAAGTCGCGGGCGAACTCGGTTTCTCCAGCTTAAGCTCGTTTTCCCGCGCCTACAGCCGCCATTTCGGCGACAGCCCCATCACCATCCGGCGAAGCCAGAAAGCCGGCGCCTGAACAACCGCGCCCCCCTTCCAGGCCTGGCTCTCCCCTGAAACCGTCCCCGAAACCGCCATCCCTGCACTCCACTCCTTCCGGACAATCCCTGACCCGATCGGGTCAGGGATTGTCCGACGACTGTAACTGCCCGCGTCCCCAAAAGGGCGCCGAACATTTCCTTCCCCCCTCCGGCAAAAGTAGGTCACAGTTCGGCTAAAGTGGTGGCCCACCGACACCAACCGCGATAATCGCGGCCTCCATTTTCCATGTTTCTAGGTTTGCAATCCCCAGCGCCAAACTTGATGCTTGCGGTTGTCCGAGGTTTGCGGGGGCTTTGGATAAGGCGGGGATTTCTCCCATTTCCAGAGCGCCACACACCATTTTCCCTGGCACACTTCGCGACACGCGACGGCGGGAAATCTTCCGGACTTCCGTTCGGCGCGTTCCCGAATCGCACACCGCCATGTCAGACATCGAGGAATTCGATCACACACTTTACCGTCGATTAAGCAGCAGAACATTGAACTGGAGCCTGGCCATCGCCGGGCTCGCCATCATCACGCTCGGCGTCGCCCTGATGCAGCTGGAGTTTTCCGTGCGCGCCACCGGCTACCTTTACCAGCGCGGCGAACGGTATCTCTATAGTCCCGACACCGGATTGATCGCCGAACGCTTCCTCGACCAGGGCGACTTCGTCACCGAGGGTCAGCCGATCCTCCGTCTCGCCAACGAAGCCCTTGAAACCCGCCGCGACGATCTGCTCCGGGAGCTCGAACAACTTCGTTCCGCCCGCGACGAAGCGGTCGTCATGCTCCGCCTTTGGGAAGTCGACCCGGCCCGCGTCGCGGTCGAAACCTCCGACGAACGACGGGCTCAACTCGAAGCCATCGTCCGGCGGCGCCGCGACACCGTCGAACGGCTCGAATCACTCGATGGCTCCCAAGCCGTCTCCGGGCTCATGCTGGAAGACCAGCGGATCCAATTGCTGCAAAGCGAAATCGATCTGATCGAAAGCCGTTTTCTCAACGAACGAAGCGGACAGGAGTGGACGGCGGTCGAGAAGCTACGCCGCGAACAGGCCCTCGAACAGGCCGAAACCCAGATCGCCACTGTTGAAACGATGCTGCAACGGGTCGAGGAGCGGATCGACGGGCTGGTGGTCCGGGCGCCGATCAGCGGCCGGATCATCCGCTTCGACCGGAAATACGAGGGAGAAGCCCTTCAACCAGGCGATTACCTCCTGACTCTCGTCCCCGCCGACGCCCCGTTCGTCGCCCGCCTGTTTGCCGGGGAACGGAATGTCGACCAAATCACCGTCGGTCGTCCGGTCCGGATGAAACTGGAGGTCTACAACGCCGTTCTCGAGGGTTACCTCTACGGCACCGTGGTCGAAGTCGGCCTGACCACCCATCCGACCCAGGGACAAGCCAACACCGCCAACGGCATTCCCCAACGACTCTACGAGGTCAAAGTCATGATCGAGGAATCCCCCTATGACCCGATCCACGGCGCTTCAGTCGACGGTCGCGTGATCCTCGGCCAACGCAACCTTTTCGAAACCTTCTTCAACCTGGGACGCAAACCGATCCGAGCACCGGCTCCGGACCACGACACCCGCGGAGAAAACGATGTCGCTCGATAAAAACTATTTCCCGTTCACCACTCTCAATTCGTTCATCTGGCATGAACGAAAGCGTTTCCGCTTCGGTGTTTTCCTCAGCATCATGCGGGTCGTGGTGATTGCCCCCTTCCCGTTCCTGTTCCAGGTGATCGTCGACGATTACATCATGACCGGCAACGTCCGGGGCATCCTGAGCATGGCCTGCATCATCCTCGGCCTTCTGCTGCTCCATTACGCCTTCACCGTCACCGGCTGGAACCGGATTTCGATGGTTCTGACCGACATCATCCGCGAGCTCCGGTCCCGCGTTTTCCACAAACTCCAATTCCTGCACTTCGGCTACCTCGACGGCCAAAAATCCGGCCGGCTCCTTTCCAAATACGCCTTCGACACCCAAAAAGTCGAAATGGTGATCCACCAATTGATGGGACAAGTCTTCCCCGCCGTCTCCTACGCTCTGATCGTCCTGGTCGTTCTTTCCTTCCTCAACGCTTCTCTCACCTTGGTCGTGGTCGGATTCCTACCGATCTACGGCCTCGCCCGCTGGTGGTTTTTCAGCCGGATCCAACAAAAGAACCGCCAACTCCGCCTCGCCCAGGAAAACCTCACCGGAACCGCCAGCGAATATATTTCCGCCCTCCGCCTGGTCCGCGGCTACGGCCAGGAAAACAAGGCGATCGACAACGTCGAGGATTCCAGCGGCACCTACATGCGGAGCAAGGTCGAGCAACTCGCGGTCAACAACTCCTTCAGCGCCTTTGCTACCGTCGCCCTCCAACTCCTCACCCTCTTCGTCATCTGCGGCGGCGCCCTCCTGGTGATCTACGGCAACATGACCATCGGCACCCTGTTCGCCTTCATGGCCGCCCTCCCGATCATCGTCCAACCGGTCCAGCTTTTCCTCAACTTCAGCCAACATTACTTCGTCGGCAAAGAGGGCTTCTACTCGTTGCGCGAATTGCTCAACAGCAAATACGTCGAATCCTGGAAGGGAACCAAACGCCTCGCCTCCCTGCGCGGCGAAATCGAATTTCAAAACGTCACCTTCAGCTACAGCGAAGAGGCTCCCCCCGCCCTCACCGACCTCAACCTCCACATCCGCGCCGGTGAAACCGTCGCCCTGGTCGGTTCCTCCGGCTCCGGCAAATCGACAATCGCCAATCTCCTCCTCGGTTTGTATCAACCCCAAGAGGGACAGATCCTCATCGACGGGATCCCCCAGATGTCGATGGACATGCGTTGGCTGCGCCGCCAAAGCGCGATCGTCATGCAGGAAAGCCTCCTCCTCTCCGGCAGCATCATCGAAAACATCCGCTTCGCCCGCCACGACGCCACCGAAGAAGAAATCCTCCAAGCCGCCCGCCTCGCCAACGCCGAGGAATTCATTCTCCGTATGCCCCAGGGATTCGAAACGGTGATCGGCGAACGGGGCGCCATGCTCTCCGGCGGACAACGCCAACGCCTTTCGATTGCCCGCGCCATCCTCCGCGACCCCCGGATCCTCATTCTCGACGAAGCGACCTCCGCCCTCGACTACGAGAGCGAACGGCTCATCAAAGACGCGTTGGAGAACCTCTCCAGAGGCCGGACCGTCATCACCATCGCCCACCGCCTGAGCACCGTCCGCAACGCCGATCGGATCATCGTCCTTTCCCACGGCCGCATCGTCGAACAAGGGACCTACGACGACCTCGCCCTCGGCGGCCAACATTTCCGCGCCCTCCTCGCCAGCGCCGGGAGTTGATGCCCTTTCCAAGCCTTTGCCTCGGAGCCTTTCGCGGGAGGGACCAGCTCCGTAGCATCGAGTTTTCACTCGATGACTCCCGTCTGATCCGCCGGGCCTGATGCTCCGCACGGAGCCGGGACGGCCGGTCTTATCCGCGTCTATCTGTGCCCATCTGCGGTTGCCTGATGCTCCGCACGGAGCCGGGACGGCCCCGCCACTTTGGTCATATACGCCAACGGCGTTTCGTCCTTCAGCCCAGGGTTGCCGCGCGAATGCGGGGCTGGTCGCGAGACGATCTACCTCGAAGAGGTTGCTCCCCTCGCCCCCGTGCGATGGCGGATCGGACGGCGGCGGAACCGCGTTGCGGTTCGTGGCCTCGGGGATCGGTCCCCAGGGTAAGCCTCGTTTCCCTCGGCTCAACCCTGGGCTGGAGGACGTAAGCCCGTTGGGCTGTGGAACTCGGTTCCGGCGAAAGATCCGAAGGCCCCAAAACGGGTGAGGCGTCCCGCCTCAGTGCGCAGGTTCGCCCACCAGAAGAAGCCAAGGGAACCGCACGGATCCGGGACGGCCCCGCCACTTTGGTCATATACGCCAACGGCGTTTCGTCCTTCAGCCCAGGGTTGCCGCGCGAATGCGGGGCTACCCTGGGTCTCGGTCGCGAGACGATCTACCTCGAAGAGGTTGCGCCCCTGGCCCCCGTACGATGGCGGATCGGACGGCGGCGGAACCGCGTTGCGGTTCGTGGCCTCGGGGATCGGTCCCCAGGGTAAGCCTCGTTTCCCTCGGCTCAACCCTGGGCTGGAGGACGTAAGCCCGTTGGGCTGTGGAACTCGGTTCCGGCGAAGATCCGAAGGCCCAAACCGGGTGAGGCGTCCCGCCTCAGTGCGCAGGTTTCGCCCAGCAGAAGGAGCCCGAGAAACCGCACGGAGCCGGGACGGCCCCGCCACTTTGGTCATATACGCCAACGGCGTTTCGTCCTTCAGCCCAGGGTTGCCGCGCGAATGCGGGGCTACCCTGGGTCCCGGTCGCGAGACGATCTACCTCGAAGAGGTTGCGCCCCTGGTCCCCGTGCGATGGCGGATCGGACGGCGGGTATCGGTCCCCAGGGTAGGCCTCGTTTCCCTCGGCTCAACCCTAGGCTGGAGGACGTAAGCCCGTTGGGCTATGGAACTCGGTTCCGGCGAAAGATCCGAAGGCCCCAAAACGGGTGAGGCGTCCCGCCTCAGTGCGCAGGTTTCGCCCAGCAGAAGGAGCCCGAGAAACCGCACGGAGCCGGGACGGCCCCGCCACTTTGGTCATATACGCCAACGGCGTTTCGTCCTTCAGCCCAGGGTTGCCGCGCGAATGCGGGGCTACCCTGGGTCCCGGTCGCGAGACGATCTACCTCGAAGAGGTTGCGCCCCTGGCCCCCGTACGATGGCGGATCGGACGGCGGCGGAACCGCGTTGCGGTTCGTGGACTCGGGTATCGGTCCCCAGGGTAGGCCTCGTTTCCCTCGGCTCAACTCTGGGCTGGAGGACGTATGCCCGTTGGGCTATGAAACTCGGTTCCGACGAAAGATCCGAAGGCCTCAAAACGATTGAGGCCTTCCGCCTCAGTGCGCAGGGTTCGCCCAGCGGAAGGAGCCGGAGGAAACGCATGAAGCCGGGACGGCCCCGCCACTGTGTTGAGCGCTCCGGACGATGCCCGTCAGATCCCCCGCATCCGCTCCACGCACGCCTTCAACGCGGGAACGGGATTCTCCGGATCGGCTTCGTATTCGATCACCGAATACCCGTCGAAACCGCCCGCTTCCAACTCCTTCACGAACGCCGGAAGGTCCAAATTCCCGCTTCCGACCGGCACGTCCCGCCACCCGGCGTCCTTCCCGAACTCGAAGTCCTTGTAATGCACCCCGTAAATCTTCCCGGCGAACTGCTTGGCCCAATCGACCGGTTTCCCCCGCCTGGGGCCGATTTGCATGATCCAGGCAGTGTCGAGACAAAGCCCGATTTCCGGTCCACCGAGGGCGGTCAGATATTCGGCCACGTCGGGCGAACCTCCGAATTGATACCCCCCATGGGTGTGGATCGCCACCCGGATACCATATTTTTTAGACCATGCCCGGACCTTCGGAATGGCGGTCAAAAACGTATCCACCTTAAAATGACAGGAGAGATGCCGAGCGCCGGCGGCCTGTGCGCACTCGAACCACCTCTCCTCGTCGTCGTTTCCGACGAAGGTCTGCACGCCGATCGAGACGATCGACACCCCCGCCCGCCGATACGTTTCCACCACCTCCCCGAAGGCTTCGGGACGGTTGAAATCGGCGTGAACCGCACAAAGCTCGATCGAATTGAGTCCGATCTCGCGTACCTTTTCGGCGACCACTGCATTTTCCTTGAAAGCGCGGAAGCAATAGCTTTGCACGCCGAACGAACGGGCTGATGAAGGATTTTGGCTCATAGTTATGTAAAAAGAAAACTGATACTGTGACACAGGCATTCCTACCTGTGCGCTACTCCCCGGAATTCACTTACCGAACCGCCGACAAATCCGGCGTGGAATCGAGGACCGGGTCGGTATCAAAGCGAACTTCCCGTCCGGTCTCGCTCGACTCCATGATCCCGTCGAGGATCTTTTGCACCGTCAACGCCTCCTCCAGCGTCACGCCAAGCGTCTCCTCGCCGCGGAGGTGATTGATGAAATTATGAAACCGGTCCGCGTGCGGATAACGGATCGCCGCATCGACCTTTGTGCTCACTTGATACCCGCCGGCGACAGGCAAGGCTTGATAAAGCTCCAACGGATTCGAACTCGCCCCCGCTTCCGTCCCGAAAATCTGGACATTCACCTGGCTCGGCTCCCGGTTGTGACAGGCCCAGGTTACGTTCAAATCGACCGTCGCGCCATTGGAAAACTTGATCAACGCCGTGGCGAAATCGTCGACGTCGAAAACGGCGTGGTTCTTGTCGGACTTCCCCCAGTTTCCTTCGCCGAGTCCGCGCGGACCGAACTTACTGTAAACCGACCCCGACACACTGACCGGTTCGAAATTGTCGATCATGTAAAGACAAACATCGAGCAAGTGGACCCCGATATCATATAAGCAGCCACCCCCGGCCATCGCCTTGTTCCCGAACCACGTCCCAAGTTTCGGAATTCCCTGCCGCCGCCGCCACGCAGCTTTGGCATGATAAATCTCTCCGAAAAAGCCGGCCTCCGTCAACGCCCGCAACTTCTGGTTATCCGCCACAAACCGGTGGTTCATCCCGAGCATGAACACCTTTCCCGTCTCCCGGACGACGTCGGCAACACGCTCGGCTTCCGCCAGATTCATCGCCATCGGCTTGTCGAGGATCACATGTTTCCCCGCCCGGAGAGCCTGGATCGACAACTCCGCGTGAAACTTATTCGGCACCGCGATATAAACCGCGTCCACCTCGGGATCGGCGAACAACTCTTCCGGCGTGGCGTAAGTCACCAGAATCCCTTTCTCGGCGGCCAGCGCGGCACACCGCTCGGCACTGATGTCTTGAACGGCGCGAACCTCGCCATGAGGATGGCGCTTGATCGCATCGGCACTGTAATAGGCGATTTGACCGGCGCCAATGAATCCAAAGCGAATGGGAGAAGCGGCTTGTGTCATCATAGTATGAAAAAATTCGGTTTCGAAATTATCGATTCACACTAATCAAAACGGCTTGAAACCATTCGGACGAGGCCCAATGATATCAAAATCCTCTACACGTATCGGATTCTTATAAAAAACGGACCACCTCCCCTTTCCGATGGCTCTTCTCCTGGAAACCCTCGTCCATTATCTCCAACCCGCTAATGCGGACCCGAGGCCAGCGGCGATCCTCCCTGGCGTCGAACGCATCGAGATTGTCACCGGAGGCCGCGGTTGGGTCCGCTCCGGAGAAGATTGGATCGAGACTTTTCCCGGCGACATCTGGTGGCACGTCGAGGGGGATGAAACGATCGGGCGAAGCGATTTCGACAATCCCTACCGTTGTCTCAACGTGGTCCTTCGCCAAACCACGCGACCCGCCTGCCGTCGTCCGGTTCCACACCGGACCCAATGGATCGATCTCGCTGAACTGATCGATTTCACCACCCGCTGCGTCGCCTTCTCCCTCGATTCCGGGATCGACCGATCCGCCCTCCGCGACTACGTCCTCGGTCGAATCCTGATTGAGGCCCGCCGCCCCGCCCGGGGCGACGCCTCCGCTTCCCGGACCCCCATCGTCCGCCGGGCGCAAAAATGGCTCGAAGCCCACGCGGCGGATCCGATTCGGATCGGCGAACTCGCCCGCCGCCTCGGCTGTTCCCCGGCCCACCTGCACGAGCATTTTCGAACCGAACTCGGACTCACTCCCCACGCCTACCTGACCGAGGTCAGGATCCGCGCCGCCCGCGCCCGGCTCGCCCTCACCCGCGATCCGATCAAACAGATCGGAATCGAATGCGGCTTCCCCCGTCCCGCCGCCTTCTGCCACGCCTTCCGCCGCGCCACCGGCGAATCTCCCGGCACCTTCCGCTCCCGCCAACAGGCCCTCTACGGCGAAGGCCAAACCGGCGCCCCTTCCTGATTGTCCTCACATAAGCATGAAACTCCCCTCACTGGGGGCGATGGCATCCGGCCGTCCACCGTCGGAGTCGGCTCCAGCGTGGAAGAAGGTCGGCTAGATTCTCTTCACTCCCTTTGCTTACTTCTGTGCCGCAAAGCGGAGCCACTGGCCGACTCAGGGCACCAGTAACTCCGAAACCGGATCGAAATCCTCCGAGCCAAAGCCCAGGTGCGAATGGCGCCGCCAACCTTCGGCGTATTCAAATTTTCCGCTCATCCGTCCCACCTCCCGGGTCATCGCTTCCATTTCGTCCAGATATGCCCCCATTCCCTGGGTCCGGTCGAGCCACTCCTTTTGCGACCGATGAGCCGCCAACATCTCCCGCTTCCGCCGGAGAACACCGGAGACGTCCACATAAAAATGGGGCTCCACCGGCTGCCGCAAACCGTCTTTCAATCCGTGGGGCAACGCGTGGTAAAGCGCAACGGAGTTGGACACCGGTGGCACCGATGGCTCGGTGGAGTAGTTTGGCATTCCCCGGGCGAACGCGCCACTCACCACCAAACGGACCGTATTTTGATGGTCTTCCATGTAATCCTGCGGCGACTGGGTCAAAATGATATCCGGCCGGATCTTCCGGATCACCGCGGCCACTTTCCGCAGAGACGAACGATCGTAAAAGATCTCCAAATCATTGAACAGGGGCTCATGGGGCGTTCCACCGGCCAGCGCCGCCGATTCCCGCGCTTCCTCCCAACGGATTGCCGCGATCTCGCCAGCCGGCAGCGACTCGCTCCCGCACGAACCGTTCGCCAAGTTCCAAAGGTGAATCTCACACCCGACCTCCTTCAATCGCAACAGCGTCCCCGCCATCATGAACTCGATGTCGTCCGGATGGGCCGCCGCCGCCAACACCGTAAATTTCCCCCGCCCCTTGGTGCCTGATTCCGACCCCTTGTTCATTCGTGTTTATTCGTGTTCATACGTGGTTAAAATTCCGCTTCGAGCGCCACTCGTCTCACAACCGGAAGATCGCATCCATCGCTCTCGAAGTATTGTGAATCAGCACTTCGGGGCAATGTTTATACATCGGCACCGGCGGAATCATTTCCCCGGCCACCCAGCCTTCATATCCGACATCGTGCAACGCCGCCACCACGGCGGCCCAATCGACATCCCCCGACAAAAGATCGCAGAATCCATCGATCGTTCCGACCGCCCTCCGGAAGTCCTTGAAATGCACCCGTCCGATCCGCTTCCCGAGAATACGAATCCAATGCTCCGGATAACCGGTCGCCAAGGTGTTGCCGACATCCAGGTAGGCTCCGACATACTCGCTCCCGAACGAATCAATGAACTCCCGCATCTCCAACGGACTCACCAAAAATTTGTTCCAGACGTTTTCGATACAAATCTTCACCTTGTGCCGTTCCGCCAACGGCAGGGCGGCTTCCACCAGCTTCCGGCTCCGCTCCCAAGCCAGATCATAAGGAACGACCTCCGCCCCCGGAATGAAGTCGACTCCCACCGAGCCCGGAATCACCAGAATCGCGTCGATCCCAAGCCCCGCCGCGCACTCGATTTGACGCTGCAGTATACGCCCGGCCCGCGATCGCTCCGCTTCGTCCGCGCTCGCGCCATTCGCCCCCCAATAAAGACCGGTGGCCAACCCGCTGATCTCAAGTCCGGCCGCGTCCGCCGCTTTGCGGACTCCGTCAAAATCGCACCGGTCCGGGTCCAAGGCCACCGGACCTTCCTCGGTCAAGTCGATCTCAAATCCCGCAAACCGGGCCTCCGCCGCCAGTCGCATTTTTTCGGGTACGGTTCCCGTCGCAAAAGACCAAATGCTGATCGTTTTTCTCATAATGATAAGTCCGTGTTTATGATTCGAGGTGTCACAACGTCACCGTTTCGCCAGTGCGGGCCGACCGGATTTCCGCCAGACAAACCTCCAGGCTTTCCGTCGCTTGCGCCAACGTGGCGTTCTCGGGTGCCCGCCCCGCTTCCAAAGATTCGATGAAATACTGTAGCTCGTTCAGGTACCCACCTAGCGATGACAAGTTCCCGCCCCCCAAACTCGATTCCCCCGCCGTGGTCGGAGTGAATGGGAGCGGTTCCGGTTCCTTTCCGGAGAAACAGACCCGTAACGTCGGATCGCTCCCGGCATCGTATTCGACCGTCCCTCGTTCGAAAATCGCCTGAAAGGCCATTTGGAACCCCCACTTCTCCGGGTAATTCCAGCCGCCTTCCGCCTGCACCACCGGCCCATCCGGATAGTGGTAATCCGTGAAAATATGACTCGCCCCATTACGGTCGAACGTCCCCCGGGACTTCACCGCCGCCGGTCGTCCCAACAACGACAGGACAAAATCCGTGTCGTGGATGTGCAGGTCGAGCGCAGCCCCGCCGGTCCGGTCGGGATCCGCCATCCACTGGTCGACGTCATGGGAGGGAAAGCCCGCCCGCCGCTGCAACGAAAGGCTGAGCAACGCCCCGGCGTGTCCTTCCTGGACGAACTCCGCGAAGGCCTGGTACTCCGGCCAGAAGCGGATGCAATGCCCAACCTGGGCCGGCGCGCCCCTCCGCTTTGCCGCCTCCAGAATCCGGGCGGCCGACTCTTTTCCGAGAGTGAGTGGTTTCTCGCAAAACAATGCGGTTCCCGCCTCCAACGCTTCCAGGCAAGCCGCCTCATGCAAATCGGTCGGCAGACAAACGTCGACGACGTTACAGGGAACCTCGGCCAATGCCTCCGAGAGGGTCGGGAAAACCTTGGCATCGACTCCCAATTTTCGCAGCGTCTCCCGGGCCTGCTCCGTTCGCTTTTCGACCACCCCCACGACCCGCGCGGAAGAAATCGCCCGATATGCCTGCAGGTGCATCGACCCCATAAAACCTAAACCACAAAGGATAATGTTTTGCATAAAAAGTGTCAGTGATTAGCCGCGGGGGGCTGAACCCAAAGATACCGTCGAGCCCGAAGCGGCCGATTCGATCTCGGCGAGAACCAAACGGACCGACTCCCGGGCTTGACGCCCACTGCCGTTTGTCACCGGAATTCGATTACAAAGGCAATTCGCGAAGTATTCGATTTGCCGCCGGTAGGCGACCAGCGGGTCATGGTCCTCGGTTTTCATCACGACTTCACGACCAGCCTCGGAAAAACGGATTACACCCTCCGTCGAATTCGAGTTCCACTCCAGTAGTCCTCGTTCGAATACAGCCTGATAACCCATGCGCAGAGGGGCGCCCGGAGGCAGACACCACCCCCCGCGGGCCGAAATGGCGGCGCCGTCACGAAAATGGTAATGGGTGGCCAGATAATCCCATCCGGAATCGAGCTTCACCCCTTGGCTGGCGACGGCCTCGGGAAGTCCGAAAACCGACTGGATCCAGTCCGCATCATGGATGTGCATATCGAGTGCGGCCCCGACGCACCGGTTTAGATCATTGGTCCACCCGCCGACCACATATCCCGGACGTCCGGCGGTCCGCTCCATATCGAGGAACAGCAGTTTCCCGAGTTCACCGGTCCGGATGGCTGATCGCAAGCATTCATACTCCGGCCAAAATCGAAGGCAATGGCCGACCATGATCTGCCGCCCTGCTTCCTCCGCCAACTCCAACAACCTGTCGGCGGATGGGAGGTCGAGGGTTATCGGTTTTTCACAAAAAAGATGGCAACCGGCCCGCAATGCTCCTCGCCCCTGCTCCGCGTGAAGAAAGGTCGGAGTGCACAGATCGACTACATCCGGCGAGTTGCGATCCAAAGCTTCGTCGAGCGAAGAAAATACCGGAGTTTCTCCGGGGAGGCCCGCCGCTGCCATTTCCCGCCGAATGGTGTTTTCCGGTCGACCATCGACGACCCCCACCAGTTCGACACCCGGGAGGGAACGCCAGATTCCGGCATGGACCTTCCCCATGAAACCCATCCCGACCACGACGACTTTCAATCCGTTTTCCATATTCCAGCCTAAAGATGTGCCGAAACCATGAAGTAACGCAACAAATTATTTTGTTTCATATGCGGGTGTAAGTGGGGGGGGCGGCGGGAGAGAATGCCGGCCTTTCAGGCCTTTCGGTCTTGGTTGCGCTATAACCCAGGGCTTCGCCCTGGGCTATAGGATGCCGCCCCTTCGGGGCTCACGTGCGGCCATCGACCACGTCGTTTGGGAAGTCTCAGAATCGTGATGATGACCGGTGCGATCTCCGACCAAGTCCTTCGGGGCTCCTTAGCTGCGGAGCTTAAATCGCACGGTGTAGAATGAAACTTCGCTTTCGAGGCGAAGCCTCTTTGGAGTGCTCCGCGTCCCCGCGGAGCTTTCGAGCGCGCGGAAGGGCTCCGACCGTCGAATGACTGTCGAGCGTGCGGCCATCGTCGACCATTCCGAAAGCGGTGCGGGGACGCACCGCACTCCAAAGCGCTTTGTGCGAAAACAGGATCGCCGTTTAGTTATAAAAGCAGATCCGCCCGTCCAAGGATCCGCTCTAATCGACCCTGAGCAACAAGAAGCGGGAACTGCCGCGATGATACACCCGGAAGAGATTGCCTCCCTTTTGCAGAGCGGCACGGGCTTCTTCCAAGGTGGATACCGTCTGGCGATTGATTTCCACGATCACCGAACCGGGAGGAAACTCCCGGGCATAGCGCGAGTCGCCATCGACTTCAGTGACCACCAATCCAACGATCCCTTCCGGCAATTCGAATTGGCCACGATGCTCGTCGCTCACCGGAGCGACCGTGATCCCTTCCAGTAATTGCGAACCTCGGCCGCGTTCCGGTTCCGTCACTGAAGCAGTCGGCGCATCTCCCCGACGATCGAGGACGATCTGCAAGGTCTGGCGCTCGCCATCGCGGATGATTTCCACCTCGGTGGAAACTCCCGGTCGCATTTGTCCGACCTGCAGGCGCAGGCCGGTGTGGTTGCGAACCGGACGGTCGCCGAGTCGCACCACCACGTCGCCGGGGCGCAGCCCGGCCCGGTCGGCGGCACTGCCGGGAACGACGTCGCCGATCAGGGCACCGCGGGCGTCCGGCACTTGAAACTCTTCCGCGAGCTCCGGACTTAACGGTTGCAAATGAACGCCCATGTAACCGCGCTCGACGGTGCCGGTCTCGATCAGACTCTCCATCACGTTGGCCACGATGTTGGCCGGGATAGCAAAACCAATTCCGATATTGCCGCCGCTCCGGGAAAGGATCGCGGTGTTGATCCCGATCACCCGACCGTTCGCGTCGACCAACGGTCCCCCCGAATTGCCTTGGTTGATGGCGGCGTCGGTCTGAATGAAATTTTCGTAACTGTCGCGGCCGAGGATTCCGATATCCATCCGTCCGGTGGCGGAAACGATCCCCATTGTCACCGTTTGGCCGATTCCGAGCGGATTCCCAAGGGCGAAGGCGATGTCGCCGACCCGGATCTGATCGCTGTCGGTCAAAGCGGCCGTCGGCAAACCCTCCGCCTCGATCTTGAGGATGGCGATGTCGGTTTGCGGATCGCTGCCGACAAGTTTAGCCTCAAACTCCCGCTGGTCGCTCATCGCGATCCGGATTTCGTCCGCGCCTTCGATCACGTGGTTGTTGGTGAGAATATAGCCGTTGGAGCTGACGATCACGCCGCTGCCGAGTCCCTGGCGGCGTTGTTCCCGCTCCCGCCCTTCCGGAACACCGAAAAAGCGGCGGAAAAACGGGTCGTCTCCGAAGGGAGACATTTGTTGGCGCTGCCGGACGACGCGGGTCGAAAACACACTGACGACCGCCGGCCGGACCTCGTCGAGAACGTCGGCATAGCTGGTGACCCGGTTCGAGTCCTGCCGGTCGAGCGGCGTCGGATCGATGTTCACCACCGCCAACTGCGGAGTGATCTTGGGGACCTCCGGGTAAAACGCCTTGACGCTCAAGGCGCCGGTGGTCAGGAGCAATAGAGCCGTAAGAACACGTAATCTCATATACTTTCTCGTTATTTCCTGGGTTGAAGACATGGTGATTTTCCTTCGGCCAATCCACGACCGTTAACCCGTCCGGTATAACCGCCGGGGAGTCGGCCGCCTCAAAAGCCTTTTATTCGGAACAAGCTTGTGACGCTTTGGTTCCGACTGATTCTGACAATCGCTTCGCCTAAAAGTTCAGCAACACTTAACGCGGTAATCGGCAATCCTTTCGGATCGACCGGCACCGAATTCGTCGTAATCAGTTCGTCCAACAATTTTTCCCGCAAGCGTTCGTAAGCCAAGTCGTTGAGGATGGCGTGGCTGACCGCTGCCCGGACGCTGCGGGCACCGTGCTTTCGGCAGAGCCGGGCGGCGGTGGTCAGGGTGCCGGCGGTCTCGGTCATGTCATCCACCAGCAAAACGTCGCAACCGGACACGTCGCCGATCATGTTGATCGCTTCGACGGTGGTCGCATCGGTGCGGCGTTTGGCGATGAAAGCAACGCCGCACTCCAACATGTCCGCGTAAGCGGCCGCCATTTTCACTCCGCCCTGGTCCGGCGAGACGACCACCAGTTTGTCCGATTTAAGCTTTTGCAGGTAATTGAAAAAGACCGGGGAGGCGTAAAGGTGGTCGACGGGAATATCGAAGAATCCCTGGATCTGCTGAGCGTGGAGGTCCATCGTCAAAACCCGGTTGGCCCCGGCGGCGACCAGGAGGTTGGCCACCAGTTTCGCGGTGATCGGCACCCGCGGCTGATCCTTGCGGTCCTGACGGGCGTAGCCGTAGAACGGAAGCACCGCGGTGATCCGCTGGGCCGAAGCCCTTCGGGCGGCGTCGATCATGATCAGCAACTCCATGATGTGATGGTTCGCCGGAGTCGAGGTCGACTGGATGATAAAAACATCGCGGCCCCGGACGTTTTCATTGATCTTCACGAACGATTCGCCGTCCGGAAAGGTGGTGACGACCGCTTCCCCGAGGGGGGTCCCGATCAACTTGCAGATCTCGGCGGCGAGTTGCCGGTTTGAGCTGCCGGAGAAAATCCTGAGTTCGCTATCTTGCATGGGCGGTTTACGTCCTACGATTCTTCGGGTTCGATGGAAAGTTTTTTCGCCTCCGCTTCCAGTCGGTCGACTTTCTGGAACAAGTCGGGCAGGCGTTTGCGAAGCGCCGTCAGGCGATGTTCGAGCATGATCGGCAAGGCGGGCGCCCCACTCACATAACTTTTCGGCGGAAGGCTTTTATTGATCCCGGCTTTGGCGGCGATCATGCTGCCGTTTCCGATCTCCAGGTGTCCGGCCAATCCCGCCTGCCCCCCAATCACCACGTGATCGCCGATCCGGGTGCTGCCGGCGATGCCGACCTGGGAAACAATCAGGCAATGTTTGCCGATCACCACGTTGTGACCGAGCTGGACCAGGTTGTCGATTTTGGTCCCCTCGCCGACTTCGGTTTTATCAAACCGCGCCCGGTCGATGGTGGTGTTGGCCCCAATTTCAACGTCGTCGGCCAACACGACCTCTCCCACTTGGGGCAGTTTTTGGTGCTGGCCCGCCTTGTTGGTGTCGTAGCCGAAACCGTCCGAGCCGATGACCACCCCGGAATGCAACCGCACCCGATTTCCGATTCGGCAATGGCCTTGCACGCTGACGTGCGACATCAGGAAACATTCCTCCCCGATCGAGACCTGGGCGCCGATAAACACCTGCGCCTGCAGGACAGTGCCTTCACCGATCACGGCTCCCTCTTCGATCACGCAAAGGGGGCCGATCGTCGCCCCGGGGGCGATCCGACATCCCTGACCGATCACCGCGCTCGGATGAATTCCCGGCGGTGGTTTCGGCCAAAGGCGTTGCTCGATCCGATCACAGATCCGGGCCAGAGCGACCGTTGGATTTTCCTGGTAAAAGAAGGCCTGACCCGCGCGCGGTTGCCCCTGGTAGTCGTTTGGGACCAGGATCAGCGACGCGTTCGAAGCGGGGACCTCCTTGCGGTATTTCAGGTTGGCCAGAAACGAAAGGTCACCCGCCCCGGCACCGCTCAGAGCGGAGATCCGGCCGATCGGCTGGGCGGCGGTCCCCTCGATCCGCGCCGGAAGCGTGATCTTGGCGATTTCTTCGGCTGAGAGGGAGAGCTTCATCACGAATGAGCCTGCAATAAAAAAAGCCCTGTTCAAGAGTGAACAGGGCTTTGGAGAAAATCTGCCAAATCAGTTGGCGGGACGGTCCTTGTTGAGTTCTTTGAGGGCCTCTTCCGTGACATCAAACGAGGCGTCGGCGAAAAGAACCCCGGAATTCACCGAGCGATCCAAGGCGAGGGTCGCTCCCTTCTTCTTGGCGATCGCGCCGACCACTTCGCGAATTTCGTCCAACACGAGTTGGCGGTGGCTGGCTTGGCGCTGCTGCAGGGCGCGCTGGGTGTTCTGTTGGAATTGCTGCACTTCGCGCTCTTTCTCGCGGATGGTCTGGAGTTTTTGCTCAGCGGCGCCTTCGGCCCGTTCACGGGCGGCGGCCGACAATGCCGGGCTGTTGGCCTCTTCGACCAGCTTCCGGTATTCTTCGACCAAGGCGTTTCCTTCGGCCATCATCGCCTCGGCGGATGCCTGGGCCGACTCCACCGCGCTCTGGAAACGAGCCTGGGCTTCAGCGGTGCGATGGTAATTTTCATAGAGCCGGGCCATATCCACGGTGATGACCCGGATGGCGGTGTCGGCGGCGGCGGTCGCGGCGCAAACCGCGCTCATTGCGATAGAAAGAAAAACGATTCGGAGAGTATTCATGTCAGTAAGTTAGATCGATAATTTAGAAGCGCGTTCCAAAAGAAAAGCTAAAACGTCCGCCGCGATCGTTCAGATCATCGGTGGTGATCGGAATCCCGTAATCGAGTTGCATCGGCGCTCCCATCACCATGATGCGGAAGCCGATACCCCAGTTGTCGTTGTAATTGCGGGCGTTGAAATTCGCGGTTCCTTCGTTCACGAAGCCCCAGTCATAGAAGACGGCGAACCGGACCGGGTCGACCACCGTGAGGGCGTATTCCGCGCTAAAGAATCCGTAAGAGTGCCCCCCGATCCGCTCGCCCCCGTCGATCGGTCCGACTTCCCGGAAGTCGAATCCGCGCATGGTGTAAGGTCCGCCAAGGAAATACCGGTCGAAAAAGGGCACCGTCTCGGCGCCGCTATGAGGGATTACCGTCCCCACTCGGCCGATGAACGAGACCACTTGGGTTTGCGGTTCCGCCACCCGCACGAATTGGGATCCTCGGGTCTCGAGCCGGTAATAATCGGTCTGCCCGCCGAACGGTCCGCCCGCGACTTCGGTCAAGAGCTCCACTCGATTGCCACGGGTCGGCAAAAGGAGACTGTCGCGAGTGTCCCGCAGGAGACTGAAGCCGACTTTCGAGACGCTGCGGCTCCCGGCTTCGTTTTGAATCACCGCCGGCGCGGTCGGCGAGACATCGAAAATATCGACCACTTCGAATCCATAGGAAAGCCGCCCTTCGAGCAATTCGATCAGGCGCTTGCGCAGGTAGACTTCGAAGCCGGTCCGCAATTCATTGTAGGTCGCCGCCAGATAACGGGTCTCGCTCCGGTAGATCTGGAAACCAAGGGCGAGTTCCCGCTGGAAGAGCCACGGCTCCTCGAAAGCCAACAGGATTTCGTTCGAGCGGGAGCCGATTTGGACCCGGAGCCGGAATTTCTGCCCGGCACCCTGGAACCGCGCACGGTAATTGAACAGGTCGAAGTTCCCCTCGGTGTATTCCGCAAAAACAATCGCCCGCTCCAATGAACTGAACCCGACCCCGAAGGTCACGCTGCCGGTCCGGCCTTCCCGGACGTTGATCCGCAAATCCCGCCGGTCGGGAATATCGGTGGGAGCCGGAGTCAGCGTCACTTCCTCGAAAAACCGGGTGTTTTGCAACCGGCGCTGACTCGATTTCATCCGGACTGTGTTGAAGACGTCGCCCGGCCCGAGCCCGAGCTCGCGGATGATCACCACGCTCTTGGTCTTGGTGTTTCCCTCGATCTGGATCGACTCAACGTAATGCTTCCGCCCTTCGGTGATCTCGTAGTTGATGTCGATATTGCCGGTCTGGACGTTCGGACGGCGATGCCCTTGCACCCGCGTGTCGAGATAACCGTCCTGGCCGTAATAATCGCGCAACCGCTCGATGTCGGCGTCGAAGCGTGAAGGCACAAACGGGTTTCCGCTGCGCAACTCCAGGACTCCCCGCAACGCATCCTCCGTGTAGAGCTGGTTGCCGGCGATATTGATTTGTCCGACATGGTAACGCCGCCCTTCGCGGATCCGGACCGTGATTTCCAACTTCCGGTCGGTTGGATTGGTAAAGGTCACCTCCGACGGCAAAATCTCGACGTCGAGGAAACCTTCCTCCCGGTAAACGTCACGCAAGCGTTCCAAATCATCCTCGAAAACGTCATCCCGGTGGCGCCCAGTGCCGGTCAGCCACGAAAAAAGGTGCCAGCGCCGGGTCTCCATCGCTCGGCGAAGCATTCGGTGGGAGAGGGAATCGTTCCCCTCGAAATTGACTCCAACTACCCGGACCCGGACTCCTTCTTCGATTTGAAAAGTGACCACCCCCATGCCGGTCGCCGGGTTCCGGTCGATCTCGTAATTGACCGACGCTTCGGAAAACCCCCGAGTCTGGTAATACTGGTGGATCGCGTCGGCGTCCATCCGGATCACCCGCTCGTCCAAAGCGGCGTTCTGCCGCACCGACGTTTCCCGGATCAAACGCCGGGTCCGGACGCTCTCGTTGCCGACGAACCGAACCGCTTCGACCCGGAACTTCGGCCGCACTTCGAAAACCAGATTCACGGTCCGTTCCGGGGTGAAATCCCGCTTCACTTCAATGTATTCGAAGAGCCCGGTCCGGTAGAGCGAGCGAATGTCGCTGTCGATCAACGCTTCGTCGTACGGTTCCCCTTCGCGGGTCTGCATGTTGGCTCGAACCACCTCCCGGGTGACGTTCTGCAACTCGATGAAGTTGATCTCGATCTCGCCGACCGTCGCTTGCGCGCCGGGACGGCCGATCTGGGCCTGCAAACCCGCCGCCCCGATCATCAGGACGGCTACCCATTGGATGAAAATGAAAAACGGACGAATCATGGTGATCGGCTGGCGGCTCCGGCGGCTACACTTCCTGCTGGCCGGTATAATTTTCGAAGCGCGTGATCTCTCGGACAAAGGTTAAGGGCACAGTTCCTACGGCCCCGTTTCGCTGTTTTGCAATAATTAAATCCGCCTTGTCGGCGGCGGTGGAGAATTCCTCCGGGGCATCCTTCGGTCGGGCCAACATGAAAACCACGTCGGCGTCCTGCTCGATCGAGCCCGATTCACGCAAGTCGGAGAGCCGTGGAGCCCGTTTTTCCTTTTCGGATTCGCGGTTGAGCTGGCTGAGGACCAGGACCGGGAGATTGAGCTCCTTGGCCATTCCCTTCAACCCCCGGGAAATTTCCGCGATCTGCTGTTCGCGTGATACCGACGAATCGACCCCGGACAACAACTGAAGGTAGTCGACCACGATCATTCCCAAGGTGTGTTTGGTGTGGAGTCGCCGGGACTTCGCCCGCACTTCCAACAGATTCAAACTGCCGGAATCGTCGATCCAAAGCGGCGCCTTGCTCAACTCGTCCGCCGCCTGCAACAACCGTTGCCGCTCCTCGGCGGTGCTGATGCCATCGCGCAAGCGGACCGTACTGACCCGGGCCCGCCCGCAAAGCATACGCATCGCCAGCGAGGCCGCGCTCATTTCCAAACTGAAAACCAGCACCGGAGCCGGTTTTGCTTTTCCCCGCGGCATACAGGCCGACTCGGCGAAATTCAACGCCAAGGCGGTCTTCCCCATCGAGGGACGAGCGGCGAGAATGACCATTTCCGCCGGATGGAAGCCATAGGTCATTTTGTCCAAATCGATGAAACCGGTGGATATCCCGGCCGACTCCCCTTTCCGCTCCAGCATGTTCTGGACCAGGGTGTAAGCCTCCTTCACCGATTCCCGGATCGGCTTCGCGGTGTCGGCGGCCCGCTGCTCGCTGATCTGGAAAATCTCCTGTTCGACCTCCTCCAGAAATTGGTCGAGCTCCCCTTCGTAACCGTAGCACTTTTCAATCGTGCTCGAAGAAGCGCGGATCAGGCGACGCAACAAATACTTTTCCCGGACGATTTCCAGGAAGAAATTGGCGTGGGCGGTGGTCTCGACCCGATTGGTCAGCTGGTTGATGAACGGCAATCCGCCGATCTCATCGAGTTCGCCGCGGCTCTTGAGCTCCTCGGCCAACATGATTTCGTCGACCGCTGTATGCTTCCCGAAAACCGTGCACAACCCGTCGTAGACGATCCGATGGCTCGGTTGGTAGAAGGCGTCCGGCGTCAAGCGGGCGGCCTGACAGCGGTCGATGACGTCGGGATCGAGGATGCAGCAGGCCAAGAGGCCTTCTTCCGCGTCCAAGCTGTGCGGAGAAGTACGCGAAAGGACGGCGCCGGCCCGTTGCAGGCCGCCACCGTCCAAACTGTATCCATCCGCCTTCTTTCGACGCCGCATGGGCGATCCGTTGGAGGGCGGCATGGCGGAAATCAGCCTTCGGCTTTGTCGTCGCCTTCGACGATCGCGTTCTCGGAGACGATGTCGAATTCGAAATCGATCGCCACTTCCGGGTGAAGCTTGATCCGGGTGGTGTGCTGCCCGAGGGTCTTGATCGGATTATAGATCCCGATCTGCTTCCGATCGAGCTCGATCCCTTCCTCCTTCAAACGGTTTTGCAGGTCGATAGCGGTCACCGCCCCGAACATCCGTCCGCCTTCACCGGTCTTCACCGCGATCGCGACGTGGGCCTTGGTGATCTTGCCCGCCAATTCGTGGGCCGCTTCCAAGTCCTTCTTCTCCCGCTGCTCGCGCGCCTTGCGGAGAGCGTCGATCTGCTTCCGGTTGGATTGATTCACCGGCATGGCCAGTTTCTGAGGAAGGAGGTAGTTGCGGGCGTAGCCGCTCTTCACCTTCACCTGATCGCCTTCGCCGCCGAGATTCTCGACCGGCTTCACCAACAAAACTTCTGTCGTTGCCATATTCTCTGTGTATTAAAATCGATTGTTTGTCTGTTTCTAGCCGCGCCACCGCGGATCAGAACGGCACATCCTCGTCGATGTCGTCCTGGGTCGCCGCCGCCGGACGGCTGCTTTCCTTGCGGGGAGGAGGCGAATTCTGTTCGTAATTCGAACCACCGGAATCCCGGCCGCCGCCTTCACCTTCGCCGTCCCCACGGCCGCCGAGGAACTGGAACTGCTCCAGGACCACCCCGAGCTTGCTCCGTTTTTCCCCCGTGTTCGTTTCCCATTGATCGAGCTTCAACCGCCCTTCGACCAGGATCGGACGTCCTTTCGACATGTATTTCGAAATGACTTCCGCCTGCCGACCAAAGGAATCGATGTCGACGAAAGTGGTTTCTTCCCGCTTGTTCCCGTCCTTGTCCGTGAAATTGCGATTCACAGCCAAGCCGAATTTGCAGATGGACAGACCGCCCGGGGTAACCCGCAACTCAGGCTCGCGGGTAAGGTTTCCGATCAAAATCACTTTGTTTAAATTCGCCATGGTTCGGGAAAGTCGACGGGAGCGGGCGCTCTCAGCTCAGGTTGCGGACGATCACCCGGTCGACCGCCTTGTTCAGGCGAAGACGCTCGTGGAGGGCGTTCGGACGGTAGGCGGGCGAACGAAAATCGATTTCGACGTAGATCCCGGATTTGAAGTTGCGGTCGGGAGTGCGGGCGAAATCCTTGCTGCCGAGCTGGTCGACATCGACGATTTCAGCGCTCTCCGCTTCCACTTCCTTTTTCAACTGCTCGATCACTTCCTCCACCGATTCCTTCTTGTCCCTCATGTCGAGAACGAAGGTCGCACGGTAAAGATGACTCTTTTGGCTCGTTTGGCTCATTTTGCTTTTTGTTTTTCTGGTTTACACGATTCATGGCAGGGTTCGGTCCGCTGTCAATCAACAGGTGAAGCGCTTCCGTGAAATCCCCCTCCTTGCTTTTGAGAAGAGCCATCTGCTCTTCCGAAAACTTTCCCAACACGAAATCTTTCAAATCGATTTCCGGAGGATGGCGCGGCCCGATCCCCGCCCGGAATCGGATAAATTCCGTTCCCAGATGCTCGATCAAGCTGACCAATCCGTTGTGGCCTCCGGCGCTCCCTTTCAAAGAGATCTTCGCCCGGCCCAAGTCGATGTTGATCTCGTCATAGACCACCACCAGCGACTCCGCCGGATCCACCCGGAAATACCGGCAGACCGCCCCCACCGAGCGGCCGCTCAGATTGACGTAGGTTTGCGGCTTCACCAACAGGATCCGCCGGCCCCGCCGGTCGAAGGCGGCGACTTCCGCCTCGAAATCCCGTTTGGTCCCCCAGGAACAACCATGTTCCCGCGCCAGGGCGTCGACCAGCATGAACCCGACGTTGTGCCGGGTCCCCTCGTATTTCTGGCCGGGGTTTCCCAAGCCGGCGATCACCAAAGGAGAGTCCATTCCACCGCGGTCCGCGAGACCGCCCTTCCATTCAAAGAACAAATCCCGCCGCCTCGTTTTGGAGACGACGGGATTTCATAAAAACCGTTTTATTCCGCCTTCTTTTCAGCGGCCGCCGCGGTCGCCGATTCTCCCGCCGCCGCCGGGGTGGCGGCAGTGGCGCTGTCGACGCGCTGCTCGGTGCAGGTCACGATCACATGGTCCGGATCGGCCCGGTAAGTAACTCCGTCGTACTTCGGCAACTCCTTGACGTGGATCGCCTCGCCGACGCTCAGCGCGGTGATGTCGACCTCGATGAAGCTCGGCAAATCCTTCGGCAAACAACGGACGTCGATCTGGTGGGTTACGAAATCGAGCACGCCGTTCTGGTTTTTCACCCCGTTCGATTCGCCGATCAGATGGATGTTTACGTGGGTTTCCATCTCTTCCTTGGTCGAAACCTCATGGAAATCGACGTGGACGATCTGGTCGGTGATCGGATTTCTCTGCACCTGCTGGACCACCGAGAGGGTCGGCTCCTTCCCCTCCTGCGAAAGCTCGACCAGCGCCGCTGCGCCAGACGCTTCCTTCAAGAGGCGGTTGAACTCCGACTTATCGATCGTGATGGAAACCGGCTCGATGTGCTTGCCGTAAAGAACGGCCGGCACTTGGCCGGAGGCCCGAAGGCGCTTCGCGGGACCCCGCCCGGTCTCGGTCCGTGCATGCACGGGTAGCTTGATTTGTTTCATAACGTTTCTAGTGTAAAGAATCCCGCTTAGAGAGCGCAAAAGAGCTTCTCTTCCTGAGAAAAAGGAGAAAACAGTAGAGGCGCTCGGCCCAAAATCAACCAAAAGTTTCCGCTTTCGCCGAAATTTGCCCGGAATCCCCTCCATCCCCGCGAAAAACCGATCCCTCCCGCTTTCCAACACCCCACGAAACGAATAGACTTTACCATGCGCGCGCCTCGCCTGACCTTCCCTTTGTTTCTATTTTCCGCCGCTTTCCTGCCAGCCTCCCCCCACAGCGGACCGGAACGCGGTCTCCATCTGGCCGGCTTGCCGACGGTCCCCGCTCACGGCGTTCACGCCACCGACACCGGAACCATCGTCCACGACCCTTCGACCCAAACCTGGACCGCCGAATTCTCGGGCCCGCAACCAGTCGAAATCGACGCCCCTCTGATCCATGTCGACGGTCCGTGCCTGATTATCCTCCGGCAACCCACCCCTGACACCCTCGATCTCAGCCTCTCCGACCCCGCCCTCGATACCGCCGACGCCCCCGGCCTCGTCGATAATCGCACCCTCACCCTCGAAGGCACCTGGCGACTTCGCCGCGCCACCTCCGGCGTCCAACTGCGGCCCGACGGTGAAAACACTCTCCTGACGTTTCATCTCGGCCACGGCTCCCCCCTCAACGTCAGCCTCGAACGCCTCGACCCGTGATCCCCTGACCCGATTCAACCCTAGACTAGCGCGACGAAGGCCTAATCCACATCGAACCAGCCATTCAAACCGGTGGTCGATCCCGCGGCCGAGCCGAAGCGATCGCCAGGATGCGCCGCACCACCTCGGCGAGGGGAATCGTCGTGACGATCTCATAATCAGTCCGAGAACGGAGCAATGGCTCGATTTCCTCGAAATCCTTCAAAATGCGCTCCAACTCGCCTTCCTCTTTTCCGAAAGAGTTCCCTGCCCGGGTGCGTATCCGGTTCAACATAATCTCCTTCGGCACGCTCAAAAGAATTGTCGCGTCGAAGGCGTTTCGAAATCGCGCCTGATCTTCCGCGCAACCGACGACAAAAAGAACCTCGCTCCGATCTCGCGCCAGGAACTCCCTCAATCGCCCGACCTCCCAGCGCTGATTGCCCGCCCCGTCCCGATACGACCAGCCGGGCTCGTCCATTTCCACGCACGAATATCCCGCCTTCCGAAGGGATTCGCCCACCGAGGACTTCCCGACCCCCGACATGCCCGTGATTAAAATCCGTTTCATCTCCAATCCACGACAAGCTCAACTTCCGGACAGATCCCGCAACCGTTGCTTCGCATCCCGCTCCAATTTTCCGCAAACCAACGAACAAAGTTCGGACAAACAGGGATCGGCGATCGCATAACGAATGAAATTTCCGGTCCGTGTTCGGTTGAGTAGCCTGGCCGAGTAAAGCACCCCCAGATGCTTGGAAACGTTCCCCTGCTTCATGCCGGTCGCTTCCACCAGTTCCCCCACCGTCATCTCCCCGCCCATCAGAGCCTTCACGATCCGCAACCGCGCCGGTTCCGAAAGTGTTCGAAACATCAGCGCCGCTTCCTCGATCTGCGCCTCGGACATCGGTTGATTGGTTTTTCCTTGCATATTCCTGTAACGCGATATAGTAGATCGAGAATGAAAAATCAAGTCCAATCAAGCGAAGTTTCCCCCCACGAGCTCCACCACGATCCGAAGGTTCTCCGGGTGGACGTCCGGACTCCGATGGAATTCGAAGCGAAGCATCTCCCGGACGCGGTCCTCCATCCGGTGCACGAACTCGACATCGACCGCCTGCGGGAGGCCGCCGGAGATCGCCCCGTTTGTTTCATTTGCGCCAGCGGCGGCCGCGCCCGCCAAGCTGCCGCCAAAGCGTCCGCCCGCGGCATGCGCCAGGTTGTCGTCCTGGACGGTGGCGTCGATGCCTGGGAATCCGCCGAACTTCCCTTGGTCCGCGGCCGAAAGGGCATTTCCCTCGAACGCCAGGTGCGAATCGCCGCGGGGTCGCTTGTCCTCGCCGGAGTGATTGGCGCCGTCGCTCTCCATCCGGCTTTCGTGCTCCTGGCCGGATTCGTCGGTGCCGGCCTCGTCTTCGCCGGCCTCACCGACTGGTGCGGAATGGGAATGCTGCTGGCCCGCATGCCATGGAATAACCAACGCCCCTCCTGCTGCGAACGTTCCTGAGCCAGCCGCTTCCGCCTTCCGACGGATCGAAAACCGAACGATGCCGTGGCCTCACTTGAACCGGACGGCGACCCTCATAAAGAGCGAGGGAGAGTCCACCCACGGAGGCAAAATTTTGACCGTCACCCACTCGAACTCACCTTCGTCTTCGGAGGAGACGAACTCCGCGACGCCCGGCCCCGTTTCCCAAGTGACCAGGTCAGAAGAGACTTCAACGGATATTTCCACATCGCCGGCGGTTTTCGACCTCAGATACTTCATGTGCCATCCGCTTTCCGACTGGCTCACCGCCGGCAATTGACCCCGAGCGTCGCTCTTTGCCGGCAAACCGAAGGCATATTTCAACAGGTTTCCGATTCCATCCCCCGCTGGTTGTCCGGTCGGGCCGCTGCGGCCTTCATCCGCC
Organism: Verruconatronum alginivorum; assembly: GCF_056590205.1. Classification (NCBI taxonomy): domain Bacteria; kingdom Pseudomonadati; phylum Verrucomicrobiota; class Opitutia; order Opitutales; family Verruconatronaceae; genus Verruconatronum; species Verruconatronum alginivorum. The sequence goes on from NZ_JBWPVQ010000001.1 coordinate 216,959, forward strand.
AGTTCATCGGCATCGAAGTTCACCGACCGCCATCCGTCGAACGTCGTCGGGGCGTGTCCCGGTGCGCTCAAGGCGACATTGTCGACCACCGCCCACGCCCCCGCGGCGAAGTTGCCGGTCTCGAAGCGGATCTCCCGAATTCCGCCCCCTACCGCCGGGGGCGAGTTCTGCCAAGCGGTGATACCGGTCACCGGGTTGCCTTCGTTCGTCTGCAAATGAAACCCCGCCGACGGCTCCGAGTAATCGCCCCACAGAACAAGCCGGTTCACCACGAGACTCTCCGGATCCGGCGAGAACGCCACCGCGTCCGCCAATCCCGTCACCCAACTTCCACCGGCGGAAGGGACGCCGCTGAAAAACTGAATCGTTCCCTTTCCGACGACCGTGCCTTGAATGATCCGCAAATTGATATTCCCTCCGCTGTGAGGCAGATTCAACTGAAAAGACCTGGTTGGGCTGGGACCGGGATCGCTAAGCGCCAGATCGAGCGAAACGACCCAGTCGGACAATTCATTATCCGGATCGATCATCGCCTGAGCGAGATTTCCCGCGAATTGATAAACCAACTGGGCCGAACGATCCCCCGCGATCGGAACCACCGCCGGTTCCATCGCGCCGGAATTCGTCCAGAATTCGAATACGGATCCGCCCGGCTGGGAGGATTCGAAGCCACCGTTGCGGACAAAATCAACCCGGCCGGCTTGCGACGGCGGCGTGATGATAACGGGTTCCTCCGGGGTCGACGGCTCCAGGTTGATCAAGCGGTCAAGCATCGCTTGTTTGTCCAGATGAATGGTGGTCCAATCGTCCTTCAAAACGCCGCCGGTATCTCCACTGTTCGGGTTCCAGCACCAATACGTCCAATACATTTCGTGCTCGACCAGGTAATCGACCAGAGCGTTTTGCCACTGGCCTTCGGGCGTATCCAGTCCGACCTCACGCCCACCGAACTCCCCAACCAAAATGGGAGCGATTCCTTCGTGATGAATGTATCCCCAGGTCGCATCCCAGACCGACGGCAGGTTGACCGGAAACGCGGGATCGGCGAACCACGGCTGATTCGGCCAAACCCCATGCCCGTAATCATGAGGTGAATACACGAGCCGATTTGGGTGATCCAGCCGAACCGGATGGTCCCGGACCCCGCGGAGGTTTCCGCCCCACCAGTAGCTGTGCCCTCCATGATGTTCGATCCCTCCAACGACGATCAGCCAGTCGGGATTCACCTCCAGGATCGCGTTGCCGCAACGCTCGGCGGCGAGCCGCCAGTCGGTCGCGAGCTCTCCGGTTCCCCAGGTCGCCTCACCGTGCGGTTCATTGTGCAAATCGGCGGCGACGACGGTGGAGTTACCCTGGTAGCGGAGCGCCAGCATCTTCCAGTCGTCGATCCACCGCTGTTCGCTGACCGCGTCGGTGTACCAAAGCCGGGACTGTCCGCAGGCGCTCGGGCGGTGGCGATCGAGCATGATTCGCATCCCCCGGGCTCCCGCCCGCTCGATCAACAAATCGAGGATTTCGATGGGTTTGAGTCCCTCCAGGTCCGGGTTTTCCCAATAATTGATCCCAGTTGGCATCACTCCGGGATCGAACATCTCGTTGCAATACGGCACCCGCAGAAAGTTGTAACCGAGGTCCGCCATCTGATCCAGGAAGCTGTTCATGCTGCGTTGCCAAAGTCCATGGGGAGCGAAATTCTGGGTCTCGAAGCCAAACCAGTTGATTCCATAGAGTCTCGCCGGTTCCCCGGTCTCAACCTCCACGATCCGGTTCCCCTCGGTGGCCAGAAAGCCGGCAACGGCCGGTAAAATGCCCTGTAGTAAAACACAGGATACAAGCAGAAAAAAACGGGTAAATCGATTGAGGGTGCGGGTTTCCATTATTTGATCCATGCCGTTCCGAAGCGAAATGTCACGATCTTCCCCCCGCATGCCGACCGGGCGAACTTTTTTGCGCACCGGAGAAACGCCCCAATCCATCCCCGGGCCTTAGACGTAGTATCCCGGCTCTCGCCGGATGAACCCCGGGGAGCAGACGCCGACTCCGGTCATCGGGCGAAGGCCCGACGCTACCGCTTCCCTCGGCACTCCCGGCCCGTAGCATCCCGGCTCTCGCCGGATGAACCCTGGAGAGCAGACGTCGGCTCCAGTCATCGGGCGAAGGCCGACGCTACCGCTTCCCTCGGAACTCCCGGCCCGTAGCATCCCGGCTTTCGCCGGATGAACCCCGGAGAGCAGACGTCGGCTCCAGTCATCGGGCGAAGGCCCGACGCTACCACTTCCCTCGGAATTCCCGGCCTGTAGCATCCCGGCTTTCGCCGGATGAACCCCGGGAGGAAGAGACGTCGGCTCCAGTCATCGGGCGAAGGCCCGACGCTACCACTTCCCTCGCAATTCCCGGCCTGTAGCATCCCGGCTTTCGCCGGATGAACCCTGGAGAGCAGACGTCGGCTCCAGTCATCGGGCGAAGGCCGACGCTACCGCTTCCCTCGGAATTCCCGGCCCGTAGCATCCCGGCTTTCGCCGGATGAACCCTGGGAGGAGGAGGCGTCGGCTCCAGTCATCGGGCGAAGGCCCGACGCTACCGCTTCCCTCGGAATTCCCGGCCCGTAGCATCCCGGCTTTCGCCGGATGAACCCCGGAGAGCAGACGTCGGCTCCAGTCATCGGGCGAAAGCCCGACGCTACCACTTCCCTCGGAATTCCTGGCCCGTAGCGTCCCGGCTTTCGCCGGATGAACCCCGGGAGGAGGAGACGTCGGCTCCAGTCATCGGGCGAAAGCCCGACGCTACCACTTCCCTCGGAATTCCCGGCCCGTAGCATCCCGGCTTTCGCCGGATGAACCCCGGGAGGAGGAGACGCCGACTCCAGTCATCGGGCGAAGGCCCGACGCTACCGCTTCCCTCGGCACGCCGGCCGTAGCATCCCGGCTTTCGCCGGATGAACCCCGGGAGGAGGAGACGCCGACTCCAGTCATCGGGCGAAGGCCCGACGCTACCACTTCCCTCGGAATTCCTGGCCCGTAGCGTCCCGGCTTTCGCCGGATGAACCCCGGGAGGAGGAGACGTCGGCTCCAGTCATCGGGCGAAAGCCCGACGCTACCGCTTCCCTCGGAACTCCCGGCCCGTAGCATCCCTGCTTTCGCCGTAGCATTCCGGCTTTCGCCGTAGCATTCCGGCTTTCGCCGGATGACCGTAGCCCCAGAACCCAATGCGGAGCTGACTAAATCCCTTGCGGAGGTTTCTAAACCCTTTGGCGTTGCCGAATTCGCCGGATAAGATTCGGCTAATTCAGCACGTTATGAACTATCCGACCATGCATCGCCTTACCCTCATCACACTGATCTGCGCCCTCTCCTTCGGCTGGTCGATCCACGCCCGGGCCGATCAGGATCCAACCGCCACGACCGGGGAGGACCGGGTCGCCGCGAACTCCACCGTTCCCCGCGAACGTCTCGACCGAATGCGGCGGGGCATCAACGCGAGCCATTGGTTCGCCCAGGTCTACGATCCGGTCGGCTACACCCCCGAGCGCTTCTACTCCTACATCACCGAAACGGACATCGAGCTGATCGCATCCCTCGGGTTCGACCACATCCGCCTATCGGTCGAACCGGAACCGATGTTCAATCGTGAAAACCCGTCCGCTCTCCCGCCGGAATACCTCGCCTACCTCGATGACGCGATCCGGATGATCCTGGCCCACGATCTGGCGGTCATGGTCGACCTTCATCCCCATCCGAGGTTCAAAGACGGATTGCGGGACGACGACGCCTATCTCGCGGCGGTCGCCGAATTCTGGACCGCATTCGCCCGTCATCTTTCGACTTACGATCCGGATTGGCTATTCCTTGAACCGCTGAACGAACCCGAGGTGGAAGACCTCGACCGCTGGCACCACGTCCAGGAGGAACTGGTCAACGCGGTCCGCCGGGGCGCGCCGGATCACACCATCATCGCCACCTGCCACCGTTGGTCGGGCTTGCAGGACCTGCTGGTTCTCGAACCGGTCCAGGACACCAATGTCGTTTACGCGCTGCATTACTACGACCCAGGCATTTTCACCCACCAGGGAGCCACCTGGGCTTGGCACATCTGGGCGGAAGTGAGCGATGTCCCCTACCCGTCCGACCCGCAATCGATCGCGCCTTTGCTCGCATCGATCGAGAACAAAGAGGTCCGCGACGTCCTTGAACATTACGGAGAACAACGCTGGAACGCGGAGCGGATCGACCGCGACATCGCCAAAGCCGCCGCCTGGGGCAAGCGCCACGGCGTGCCGGTCATCAACAACGAGTTCGGCGTCTACCACAAATTCGCCCCCGCCGACGCCCGCGCCCGTTACCTGCGGGACGTCCGCAAAGCCTTCGAACGCCATGGCATCGGTTGGACCATGTGGGATTACGCCGAAAATTTCGCCCTGGTCAAAACGGTCGACGGCCAACGCGTCCCAGATCCGGCCGTGGTGGAGGCACTCGGCCTGACCCCCGCCGGGGAATGGGCGCTGGTCCATGGGAGCGACCCGCTCGAAGCCAGCGCCGCCGCCTACCTGTACCGCCACTGGGGCACGCAATGGGAGGGCGGTTTCCAACGTCCGGTCTCCCACGATAATTGGGACGGAACCGCTCCCGCGATCCACATCGGCACCCCCTCCACCCACCGGGGGATCGAAGCCGAACACCACGCCGATCCGTTTAATCTGATGCCCGAGGAGGACGAAAGCTATCACCTCACCTTCCGCGAAACGGAAGGAAAACCGGTCCTCTGGATTGCCGGATCCCATGCCAAAGGAGCAATGAACGGCGCCTTCCGCCTGATGGATCACACCATCACCGGCGCCGATGAAATCGACGAAGCCAAAGCCCCCGTCTTCCGGCTTCGGGTCGGCGGCCACAAGATCAATCAAAGCCCGCCGCGCGATTGGAGTGAAGAGGACCAGGCCGCGTTCTACGCCCGGAATTTTATCAACGTGGTTTGGGGCGAAAAACATGGCCCGCCCCTCTCCTTCGACGCCCGCCAAAAATACGGCCTCGGCCTCAAGGTGGAACTCCGCTTCCCGCCCGCCGGCCCGGACTGGATGGGCCAACCCGAAAACCGCCCGGCGGTTTACCACTACGCCCCTTCCAATCAACGCGGAGTCGTCTCCCCGTTCCACCCACGGGGAAGAGAAGCCTACCGGACAAGCTTCGAGCGCCTGCTGGAAACCAACCCGGATGTCCGCATTTTGTATGGAATTTTTGGTGACTACAATTTCATTCCCAAGGAAGGGAGCGTCCGGCCGGATGATGGGAGCCCCTACGAACACACCGAAGCCGAGACCATTCGTGAAATCCTTGAAATCATGCGGGAGGTCGTCGGCGAACGCGATATCGTGATCGCCTTCTGGCCCTGGCATTCGTTCTGGGGCGACGGCGAGCGCGAGGTCGAATTCATGCGGGAAGTCGCCGCCGCCGGATTCGGCGTTCTCTACAACGAGGCCGGCGACAACGACAACTGGATCTTCAAACGCGACAACTTCAACGAGGTCGCCGTCCTCACCGGCGACGACGGCCAAACCGTGTTCGGCGACAACTACATGTCCCTGGTCTCCGCCGGAGGCGCTTGCGAGAGCATGAACCCGGTGATCGCGTATCCACTTCCTCATGTCGCCGGATACAAACTGCGCAAGCTCGCCGACCTCGGCGCCCGCCATTTCTCCCTCTGGTGGGGAAGCGCCGAGGGTTGGGCTTACAGCGCCAACCTCTCGATGATCCGCGACATGATCTGGGAACCGGAACAGTTCGAGCCGGAGAACCGAAGACCGTTTGACTTCCATGAAGGCGACCCGCTCCTGCGCCGCGTGGCGATACGCGACTTTGGAAAAGAGCTTGCCCCGGACATCCTCGAATTCTGGCGTTTGCTCGACGAAGCGATCGTGACCGACGTTCCCGAATATCTCCCGCCCGGGTCGGATCAACGGCCTCCTCCCGATCAATCGGGCCTGCACATTTACGATTGGTTCCAGCGGATCGGCACCTACACGGAAGCGGTGTTCAACGGCGAGTTCCCCGTTCCCCTCACCCCGGAAACCATGGCCGACGAAGAGCGTTTCCACCTCATGATCGAATGGGGAGCCCATCCGTTCACGCTGGCGAATTACCAGGCGGTCCTCGACCGTCTCGAACACGCCCGCCATCATCTCGACACCATCCGCGAACGCTCCATGTCCGGCGACGTCCGAAGAAAGGTCGAAGACATGGCCCATTGGAGCGGCCTCTTCGAAGGTCTGCTCCGCGCGCAACACAACCACCTCCGCGGACTCATCGCCATGCGGGAACTCAAAGGCGAACCGCTCGACAGCGATCGGGTTCGCGAGCGGATTCTCCCGATTATGAAGGAGGATATGGAGAACACCGAATTCCTCATCGAGCTGGTCCGCTATTTCCCGGACAATTTCAACATCAGTTTGATGCACCGCGGCGTGGTGGCCGACATCGGCGACCGGGACGCGGAAATTGAAATGCTGAAGGGCAAGAACGCCGCCATGCGGAACTGGATCGCCGGACGGTCCAACATCGCGCTGGGCGCCTCCACCGAAGCCTCCTCCCAACAGGACGAAAACCGGGCGCCGCGCTTCGCGGTGGACGGACGGGAAAGCACCCTCTGGCACTCCCGGCACGCCGACGGTGAATGGATCCAGGTCGACCTGGGGTCCCGGCGGCAGATCGACGGACTCCAGCTCCATTGGAAGTTCGCCTACCCCGACCGTTTCGATGTCTCCGTAGCGAACTCTTCGGAAGGTCCCTGGAAGACGATTGTTTCGCCCCGCCAGGGATATGATGGAGTGGTGGCAATCGATCTTGATGAAACGATCGAAGCGCGCTTCGTCAGAGTCCGCGGCATCAAACGCGGCACTCCCGACATGGGCTTCGCCCTCACCCAATTCGTGGTGTATGGAAAATAACTTACATCCCGACAACATAAACCGACAATCCCCAAAAACATCCGATGACGCCAAGCCGGAAAGGTAGTCCATCTTAATTTGAATCGTGACACGCCCGCTTGCCGTTGACGGTGTCGGGCGTATCCGGAAAGTGGATCACTAAAATGCCGGGGCTGGCCCCTTCTGGTTCTTCTCGGAGAAATAAATCAAGCGCCTGTCGTTCCGCCATCTCGGAAGGATGGTAGCCTGTAGCGCTTTCGACAAGCTGTGAACCCTCCGGCTTCGGGCCGGAAATACGTGTAAGGTGCCGATCAAGGCGGAGCACCCCGAAATAATTGCATTCGCATCAGCCCCCCTTATTAACCCTCTCCCTCGTTCAGCCGTTTCTACCGGTCGTTCAGCCCTTCCTACCCGTTGTTCCGGCCGTTCCTACCAGTCGTTCTGCCGTTCCTACCCGTCGTTCAGTCGTTCCTACCCGTCGTTCAGCCGTTCCTACCTCTCGTTCCGGCCTTCCTACGGGTCGTTTCGTCGTTCTTGCCGCCCTTGAGAACCCATTCATCCGGTAATGCACCTCCAGAACAGAGCCCGCCGACGCCGACAGCGACAACTCCCGAAAACGAACCGGCTCATTCGGTCCAAGCCACGAGGATATCGCCGAGCCCCTCGCGGCGGGCGAAGGCCTCTTGAGCCCGCTCGTTTCACACTCGTCCAACAGTACGGGACCGGCTAAATCTGAACGTGATCAAGGCAAACCAAGAGAGGATGGTCAATATCGGTGAAGGAAATGACCAGGTTCTGTCGATGACTCTCCAAACATACCTGTTCTCCGGCCCATTGATCGATAGACGAATGGGGTGGTAGCATTCCGCCCTTCGCCGGTTGATCTTTAACCGCAAGAAACGAAAACCTTCCACCGAGACTGCTCTCTTACCGCATCCCGATTTTTCGAATCATTGCGTCCCGCCTGGCGGGTTCTTCGATCACCTCCGCCCAGGCCCGGGCAGCCTCGGGATGCTTGTCCCGGATCACGCGCACGTAATCCGCGATCCTGTCATCAAACGAAAGACCATCCCGGAAACCTTCTATCCAAAAGCCAATGGTTCTGTCATCCGTCCCGGCAATCGCACTTATCATCGTCAGAAAACCGGCCTCCCTGGTCGCCGGATCAGGAAGCTCTCCGAGCCACTCCCAGGCGGTCCCCGGACTTTCGAGTGCGGTCTGGAGGGCGACCCATTCCACCGCCTTCCCGGAAATCTCCGGCGAAACCTCCGACTGAAGCCATTCCCGGACTCGTTCCGGTTCTCCCCCAGCCACCAAAGCACGCGCCATGGCAAGCGCGGACTCCTCCGCAAACGAACGGCTCGCTTCCACCGTACCCAGATCCTGGATCCATTGCATTCCCCACGCCGGATCCTGCGAGGCGAAGGACTCCATCAGGTAAATGGCAAACCGGTTCCGGTCCAACTCCGCGAGACCGGGGGCCAACGCCGCAACGGTCGCCGAGGCGTCGGCCAGATCGTGCTCCGCCCAGGTCTGCAAGGCGGGACCAGTGGCGAAATAAAACTCGTCGCGCAACCCGGGATCGTCGGCCGCCGACAGCCCGAACGCAATGGCGCCGGCTCCGTCGAACGCGGCCCAGGTTCGCATCAGAAGGGTGAAAGCGAATTCATGCTGCCGCCCGTCGCGGGGCAGTCCGTTGAAGATCGAAATGACGTCGTCCAAGTCTTCCGGACCGATAGCCGCGAGACGGCGCCGAAGCTCTTCCTGGGATTCGCGGGTCTCCCGATCGAGCAGAAGTTCACGAAGCCCGGCCAGCGCCGGCACGGGAGGCGGGGTTGCTCGATTCCCTCCGGTTTCCGAATCATCGGCGGTGCCAGGAAGGACAATATCGGCAGGCTGTTCTTCGCCGGGCACCGCGGTTTCGCCCCCAACCGGTTCGAAGCCGGATAGAGGTCCCGGGTAATCCGGACGATCACTCAAAAAAGCCACGACCGCCACAGCCGCCACAACCGCCACCAGAACCCCGGCGAGGGCGGGAACCAGCGGCCACAACCGGGATCGACTCGTTGTTCGCATGATTGACCCGGGACCGCCGGACGAATCCGGCAATCCCACATCCTCCCTCAGAATCCTCCCTTCACGACACTCCACTTCTGGGAGTTCCAGCCGTCGTAGGGAAAGGTGATGGTCATCTGACCGTTGGGATTCGGCGAATAGACTTCACTGGCTTCATGAAGGGTTTGTCCTGAAAAAACATTTTCAAAACGAAAATACCCGCCGCTCAATGAGACCGGTTTCCACCGTTGCGTGTCCCACCCCGACCACGGAAAGGTAATCGCGTAGCGCCCGTTCGAATGTTGCGCATAGACTTCGGCCGATTCGTGGAGCGCATGGCTCGACTGCCAGTTGCGAATACGGTAGTTGCCGCTGCCGACGGACTCAAACTTCCACCTCTGCGCCGCCGCCCCGTTCTGGTTGGGAAAGGTTATGACATATTTCCCCTGTGGGTTGGACGCATAGGCCAGGGCCGATTCATGCAGGCGTTTGCTGGACTGGGCATTGATCAGGTTGTAACTCTCCCCGTCGGCAATCGATGGCACCCCGATCCGGGCCTTCACCCATTCGCCCGAAGCGGTGTAGTTGGAATTCACCCACGGACCGCTGAGACTCACTCCCTGTTTGAGAGCGGACGATCCCCCGGCATCCGGGCTGAATGACCAATTGACCCAGCTGAGACCCCGATTGTTCATCCAATCCATCCAAACCTGCGATGAACTCACGTGGGGAGCGCCCTGCCCCGTGGCATCGGTCGTTCCCCATTCGGAAACGAAGATGGCGGCACCCTGGGACAACGCGTAGTCCGCTTCATTTCTCAGCCAGGCGCCATGGGTCCCGGCATAAAAGTGAAGCGCATACATCACGTTGGTGAAACTCAAAGGATTGTCGGCGGCCGCGCGCACTCCCTGACTCCAATTGCTGGTGCCGACAATGATCACGTTGTTCGGATCGATCGCGCGAATCGCCGGGATGATAAATTCGGCGTATGGCTTGATCGATCCGTTCCAGGTGACTCCGCTTCCGTTCGGTTCATTGCAGATCTCGTAGATGATATTTGGATAGTTCCCGTAAAGGGTCGCCATTTCCTCGAAGAAGGCTTTTGCCTGATTTTTATAGGTGTTGGGATCGCCATCGTAGAGGATGTGCCAATCGATGATCACATAAATCCCCTTCGCAATCGCCGCGTCCACGATGGTTTTTACCCGGTTCTTCATCGTGGTCGGGTTGCTGATGTATCCCCCCTGTTCCGTATACATCGCCGCGCGGACCACCGTGATCCCCCATTGGTCAACCAAATGATTCACCGTGGAGGTCTGGAAGGGATACCACTGCAACCCGTGGGAGCTGACGCCGGTGAGTTGAACCGGCGCGCCCGAAGAATCGCGGAGTTGACCGTTGCTCACCTGGAGTTGACCGTAAACCGCCGCATCGGCCGACGGCATGGCGAAGACCAGGACACAGAGGGCCAGCAGGAGACCGCTCCGCTTTGACAGAAAGTTCGATCGCCGCGGGAGTGTGTTTTGGATGATATTTTTCATAAGACGTCAGTCAATAGGTTGAAGGAATGATACTCCACTTCTGCGAATCCCAGCCATTATAAGGGAAAGTGATCACCATGTTTCCGTCGGAGTTTTCCGAATACACCTCATTGGCCTCATGGAGGACCCGTCCCGACGCGAGCGACTCCAACCGGTGTTCTCCGCCGGAAAGCAACACGGGTTTCCAGCGCTGAGTACTCCAGCCGCCCCAGGGAAAAGTGATCGCGTAGCGGCCGTTCGAGTTGCCTGGATAGACCTCGCTCGACTCATGCAATACCCGGATCGCCTGCCAGTTGATCAGACGATAATTCCCACTGCCGACGTCCACGAACTTCCACTTTTGGGCGTTCCATCCGTTCATCGCTGGGAAGGTGATCGCATAGCGACCGTCGGAATTTCCGCTGAACTGCTTGGAAGCCTCATGCAAATGCTTCCCCGATTGCTTGCTCACCAAATGATATGATTCGTCGGAGATGATCTCCACCGGCATGTAAACATTGGTCCGGGCCGTCGCGCTCATGACACCTGTCAATTCGGCGTAGGAGGGCAAAGGATGGGTCTGATTATTGGGATCGGGCGGAGTAACCGGTTTATTGGAAAAGTTCGCGCTGTAAAGGGAATAGGCGAAAAGTCCGCGCGCCTTCAAACTGGCGAGGTTTGTCCGCCATTCTCCGGGCGGTCCCGAAGTGATCTCCTGGGGCGCCGTCATGGTTCGGGCAATCCAGTCGGAAATGTAATCGGAAAAGGTCGCCGCATCCTCCGCATACGTCGCCTCTCTGCCGAAGATCTGGGTGTTATGGTCGTCCCACAGGATGGTGAACGGAAAGCAGATCGGTTTCCCCCAATTCTCATGAACCAGTTGGGTGGAACGGACCATCCTCCGCGCGTGCAGATCTCCTTCGGTGAAGGGCGTCATGAAATTGATGAACACGAGGTCGCTGGCCGAAATCACCGGATCCCATCGCGCGACGAATCCCGCATCCGCCTCAGCCATGAACAGGCCCATGAATGAAAGCCCGATATAGGCTTTACTGTATCTGGCCCGGGCGATGGAAACCATCTCGGCGAAGTGCGACTTCACCTTGTTGCGATAGGCGTCCTGCACGCTTTGCGATTTTCCGACATACCAGAGTTCGAATTCGGGAAACGCCTGGATATACAATGGACCACCTCCGACTTTGTAAGCATCGATCAAGTCGGCAAAATCATCCAGAAAGTCATCCGTCAGCGGATACGAGAACTCCCCGGTCTGTTCGTCGTAGGTGCAACTCACAAAATAAAGCATCAAATTGATGCAATGACCGGCGTCGTAGAGGCGCTTGACCTCATCTTTGTTCGCCTGGGTGAGTTTATAACTGAGCCAATGAGGCCCCTGGTACTGGTGGGTCACCATATGCGCCTTGCCATCGGTGAAAACCGGACGGCTGGTGCTGGTATCGGTGTCAGGAAACGCGTCCGGATCGTTCATCCAATCCATAACGCCCCAAAGAATGCCCCCGCTGCGCGCGGGCTGAATCGCTGATAGCGAAACGACAGTAACTGCAAGTGCAACTATATAAGATAGGGGGTTCATTCCCGAATCTTATAGCTTCTATTAACAAGGTGGAAGGCGGGACTCTTTTCTTTGGTAACCGAAATGTTTACCCTCATGGCCATGAGCCGGTCACGCTCGCCCGAATCCGGAAAAAATACCCGGGGCTTATTCGATGAGCGTCGCGCGAACCCGGACAAAAGCCCTGTCGGCGAGTGAAAAGGGAGGGAGAAGGCGAACGGTCACTTGCGGAACCTCGCCGGTCTCGTCCACCGAGACCTCTTCGATGAAAGCCTCGCTGGAATCCCAAGTGACGGAGTCTGACGAAACTTCCACCGTGAGTTCGACGCCGGTCGCATTCCCTGCGCGCCGATAAGTAAGGTAAACCTCCTCGCCGATCACTTCGAATCGCGGGAGGTATCCTTGAGCAGGTACCTTCGCTTCCAGTCCAAAAGCGAACTTGAGAAGGTTCGGCACCCCATCCCCCGCGGGTTCGGCCGTCGGGCCGCTCATGCCGGGATCTCCCAGCTCAGCGGGAGTGAAGTTCGCCTTGCGCCATTGCTCGAAGGGACTGCCCGACGCCGGCTCGGAGCGCCTGAGAATTACATTGTCGACCACGGCCCAGGCGCCTGCCGCGAAATTACCGGTCTCGAAACGGACTTGTGTGATCGTCGTCCCTGCTTCGGGCGGCGTGTTCTGCCAAAGGGCCAGATTCGAGGCAGTCGCGTCGTTCACGCTCAGGGCGAAGCGAGGCGAAGTCTCCGTGTAGTCGCCGCTCAACTCGAAGCGATTGACCTGCAGGTCGCTTTCGCCCGCCGAGAAACTGACGGCATCCGCCAGCGCGGTCACCCAACTGCCGCCACTGCCGGCCACACCACTGAAGAATTGCACCGTACCGAGACCGAGCCCCGAGCCGCGCACCACCCGCAAGTTGATATTGCCACCGGCGTGCGGAAGATTCAATTGGAACGACCGCGCCGTCGTCCCACCGGGATCGGCCATGGCCGCGTCGAACGATACGGTCCATCGGGAAAGCTCCTTGCCCGGATCGTCCGCCGCCTGGGAGAGCAATCCGGCATGATGCAAACTCAATCTCGGTGAAACCGCACCGCCGATCGGCGTCGAAGCCAACCCGATCCCCGATGAATTCGTCCACGATTCAAACAGCGCGGTTCCCGGATCAAGCAGTTCGAAGTCACCGTTTCGTAGATAGGTCCGCTCCGGCGGATAACAGGGACCGGTATCGGGAAGGCATAGATTCCGGGTCGCGGTCTCCCTCATCACGGCGGTTAGCTCGTAATACGAGGGCATCGGATGCACTTGGCCGTTCGGGTCGGGGGGCGAGACCGGCTTATTGGAATAATTCGCACTGTAAAGCGAGAACGCGAACAGACCCCGGGCTTGGAGGCTGGCCAGATTCGTCCGCCACTCCTCCGGCGGCCCTTCGGTGATTTCCTCGGGAGCCGTCATGGTGCTGGCGATCCAATCGGACACCGCTTGTGAAAATACCGCCGCGTCTTCGGCATAGGTTGCTTCGCGGCCAAAGATCGGGGTGTTGTGATCATCCCAAAGAATGACAAAGGGAAAGCAGATCGGCTTGCCCCAATTTTCATGAATCAACTGGGTCGAACGCACCATCCGTCGCGCCTGCTCATAGCCGCGGGTGAATTCGTTCATGAAATTGATGAACACCAGATCGCTGTCGGAAATAATCGGATCCCAGCGCGAGAAGAAGTGCTGATCGGCGTCGGCCATGAATAAACCCATGAAGGAGAGCCCGATCTTCGCCTGGTCATGAACCGAACGGGCAATCTCCGCCAATTGAGCGTAGTGCGAACGAATCCGGGCGCGGTAGGCGTCCTGAATCGCCGGATCCTTCCCGGCATACCAAAGCTCGAACTCCGGGAAGAGCTGGATGTAGAGGGGTCCGTCGCCGACGGAATAGGCTTCGATCAATTGGGCGAAATCGTCGAGGAAGTCATCAGAAAGCGGATACGAGAAATTGCCGGTCTCCGGATCGTAAGTACAGCTGACGAAATAGAACATCAGGTTGATGCAATATCCGGCATCATAGATCCGGCGAACTTCGTTCCTATTCGTTTCCGAGAGCTTGAACGGAAGCCAGTTCGGCCCCTGGTACTGGTGGGCGATCATCCGGGCATCACCATCCCGGAACAAGGGACGGCTGACGCTGGTGTCGGTGTCGGGGAAGGCGTTCGGATTGATCATCCAATCCATCACCCCCCAGAGGATTCCGTCGTTCTCCGCCGCTTTCCCGGTGACCGGGAGATTAGCGATCAACGCCAGCAAAACGAACCAACAAATTTTTCTCACGATAGTCCTTGGAATCCAAGAGCAACAAAACGTAGCGTTACACTGGGAGGGAGGGCATCCTGCCGTCCGCCGCCTGCGTCGACTTCGACGTAGCGGTCGGCTGGAAGCCAACCCTCCGATTTAATCCGCCGCGAATTCACTCCACCATTACGGCGCGGACCTGGAGGAACGCGCGGTCCTGATCGGCCAATGCCGGGAGGAGTCGAACCGTCACCAGATCGACGTCGCCGGAGTCGTCGACCGAATGGACTTCGGTGACGGTTTCGCCTGCCTGCCAGGTGACGAGGTCGGTTGAGGCAAAGACCCGAAGTTCGACGTCATTGACGTCCCGGGCTCGGCGATACGTCAAACGAAGCTCTCCATCCGTGACCTCCGCGGTCGGCAAATGGGCGCGAGCCGGAACTTTCGCTTCCAGGCCGAAGGCGTATTTCAGCAGATTTGGCACACCGTCATTGGCCGGGGTCGCGGAAGGACCGCTGATCGATTCGTCGGCCAACTCCGCGCCGTCGAAATGAGCCAACCTCCATCCCTCAAAACCAGCGGGAGCGACTTCGACTTCAATGACCGCCAGAGCGAACGAATTGCCGAGCCCATCGATCACCGTCGCCAGTTCGCCGCCATTCGCATTAACCACCCGGATCCGCGGCTCAGTCCCGCGTTCGGTAAAGTAGATCTTGCTCCCATCGGACGACAGGGCGATACCGGCCGGCGAATCGAGGCCGGAAATCAAGGTGGTGGTCGTGCCACCCAATGGATAATACTTAAGCGAATCGGTATCGGAAAAATAGAGCCGGGCGGCCATTCCATCGAATGCCAAATCGTGCATCGCATTCGAGATGCCGGAAGGTCCCCAGGCCTGATTTTGCCCATCGAGGTCGACCCGGTAGAGCTGGCTGATGGTGGTGTCGGCGAAAAACACGTGGCCTGCGGCGAGGTCCAAAGCCAAGGGGGTGAAACTGCTGCCGTCGGTGAAAATCGCCGCAGGAGCCCCGAGCCCATCGATCGGGGCCCGATAAACGCCTCCGTTCAAATCGGTCCAGTAGATGTATCCGCCCTCTGGATCGAGTTCCAACTGGCGGGGATTGTCCAGACCGCTATCACCGGCCGCGGCGGCGTAGAGAGGCGTCACATCGGTGCCGTCGAGATTGGACCGGGCGATGATTCCATCTCCGGCGGAACCCGGGGTGAGCCCTTCCTCGGCCCAGTAGATGTATCCGTTTTCCTGATCGATCCGAAGCCCGATCGGACGGTTCAACCCGGAAATAAGGGTGCTGCGGTTCGACCCATCGGCCAGAGCGGTATGGATTTCGCCCAGATCCGTCTCGGTCCAAAAAAGCTGGGCCTGGAATACCGGAGCCGGTCCGGCGCGGGATACGACCACATTATCGACCACGGCCCAGACGGTCGGTTCGTTGACATAATTGCCCGTTTCAAAGCGAATCTCCCGGATATTGGCTCCTTCCGTCGGCGGGCTGTTCTGCCAATAGGTGATGCCGGTGCGAGTCTGACCGTTGACCGTTAGGCTGAATCCGGGAGTCGAGCCGGAATAGTTTCCGGTGAGAGTGATGGAGTTGACCACGAGGTCGGTTTCGTCCGGGGAGAACTCGATGGCGTCGGCCATTCCGGTCACCCATGCGCCTCCGTCAAAAACAACGCCGTTGAAGAATTGGATGGTGCCCAATTCCGGCGTCGAGCCGCGGATCACCCGGAAATTGATATTTCCGCCTCCGTGCGGCAAATTGAACTGGAAGGAACGCGCTGCGGGGGGACCGGGATCGGCCATCGCCACATCGAACGAAACGGTCCAATTGGCGAGGCGGTTGTCCGGATTATAAAGAACCTGATTGAGCAATCCCGCCTGTTGGAAAGCCAACCGGACCGAGTGATCGCCGCTGGTCGGAGTCGCAGCCAATTGAATGGCGCTGGTGTTGCTCCAGTATTCAAAAAGTGGAGTTCCGTCATTGAGCGTTTCGAAGTCACCGTTGGTGAGGAAGCCGCGGTCGCCATCCGGATCCGGATCGACCGGATCTTCCGGGTCGTCGGGTTCGCCCGGCTCTTCCGGCTCCGGCGGAGGAGGTCCCATCAAAACGGCGTTATCAACCACCACCCATGAACCGGCCACCATGTTCCCGCTTTGGAAACTGATCTGAGCGAGGGCGGTGTTTTGAGACGGTTTCGAAATCTGAAAATAGGAGAGCACCTCCGTCGCTTCACCGTTCACCTTGATCGTGTAAACCGGGGTCGCGCCGGTATAGTCCCCGGCGACCGTCGCGGTATTGACGATGAAATCCCCTCCGCTTTCGGCGGCGGAGAATTGCACGACGTCGGTCAGGACCGTGCGCCAACTCCCGTCGAAGACCTGCACGGTTCCCAATCCGGCTTCGGAACCGCGAACGACCCGAAGATTGATGTTGCCGCCGTCGAGCCCGGCGACCGTCCGAAGGTTCACGTGCAAGGACCGTGCCGTCGCGCTTCCCGGATCGCTGGTGGCGAAATCAAAGGAGAAAGCGTAGGTGGTAAGGTTGGTGTAGGGATCGATCCGGGCCGGGACCAACGCGTTGCCGTTGTTGGCGGTGTTGGGACCGATACGGGCGGAATTTTCGCCGACAATCGCCTCCTCGGCCAGAGTCACCGCGACGGTATTCGACCAGGACTCGAAGAGTGGAGTGCCCGGGTCGAGCTCTTCAAAATCACCATTGTAAATATAATCATGTTCCGCGGACGCGGTGACCGCGCCGCCCGCCGCGAATACCAACGGAGCCGCGACAAGCAGCCACGACTTTGCGCGAAAACGGAGAGAGTGGAAAGCTGTTTTACCGATCATGTTTGGAGCCATTTCGTGTGTTCGAGTGTGGTCGCCGGTTGATGTTAATCTGACCGGGGCCTAAGAGATTTGTGCGAAACGAATTTAGAATGGCCCGCCTAAACAGAATCGACAAGGGGGATCAGTTATCGTATCTGGCTAACCGCTTTACTAGCATCCGCATCCGAGGACGCAACGCACAAAAGCTCCATACTCCGGGACGGTTCAGCGAAACACGCTGGCCGTCACTTTGGCTTCCTTGCGGAATTCGGTCGGGGAGACCCCACTCTGCCGCCTGAACCAGGTGGAAAAATGGGACGCGGACCGAAAGCCGAGTTCGAACGCGATGGTTTTCACCACGCAAGACGGCAAGGCGAGACTTCGGCGAGCGAAATCGAGACGGCGCTTTTCCAGATACTTATATGGAGTGAAGCCAATCTGTTTGATAAAGAGCCGATCCAATTGACTCCGGCTGACTCCGACTTCGTTGGCAATCGAGGTCTCTTCGATGATCGCGTTCATCGGAAGCCGGTCCATGAAAACCAAGGCCCGGCGGACACGTTCGTCGAGCGATCCCAAGCGGGAATGGAGAATCTTCAACGACCGCATGATCCGGGAGAAAACCGAAAACCAGGAGTTGAACGCATTGCCGAATTCCAAATAGGTCTCGAGCGTCATCCGGTTGAGCGGCAGGTGAACCTCGGCACCTTCGAATTGGGAGCTGACAATTTGCGAAACTCGTCGCGCGTGGATTTCCAGATCCGGGAAATCGCCGCTGCGAAATGAAACCGGCAAACCATCGTCGAAGAGGTTCTGCCCCCCCGGCCAGCAGGCTTGGAAATGCAGCGACAATATCCGGGCGTCCTCCGAAAACTCCTGGTAACACGATCCCGGCTGCCGCACCACCCAATCCCCTTCCTTCGCCTGGAGCGATCCGCGCGAGCCTTCGAGCCGGACGGCTCCCCGAAGCAACAGCCAGGCCGACATTTCATCCGATTGGATCTGCCCCTTTCGACCGAAGGGACTAACCTGCCCTTCGTAGACCCAAATCAAATGGAGCTGGAGGTTGGCCCAATCGGCCAACCTCAACGACTCCTGCGTCACCATATCCGGATTTTCTGGAGCGGATTCGCTCATAATGAACAATGAAGGAAAAGAATGCCCCCATGGCAACTTTGTTCCGCTCTACAGTCCCGCCATCCCAGCGGCTCAGCCGAGGTGGCCGGAGCACTGTTGGAGGGCGGCGGCATGACGCCGCTCCGGTCACTCGTGCCAGGAGAACGCTTCGCCGGCTCACTAGCGCACCGCCGGTTCGGCCGCTGGCCGGACGCCTTCCGAGGACTCCTCAAGCCGCAGGCACTGTCCCAAAGCCAACAGCTCCCGCTCCAACAACCGATACGGCACGTCTTGCAGGGGCAATTCCAGATCGATCGAAAGCGCCGCCGCCGCCGCCGCGCTTTGCGAGATGTTCATGAAAACCGGCTCCATGCGCAAAGAACCGAATGCCATGTGCGAAGCGGAGACGCAGAAGGTGACGAGCAGGTTGGAACACTCGTCCCGCCGCGGAAGAATCGCCCCGTAGTCGATCCGGTAAGGCCCGGGTAAGTCGATCTGGACATCCCCTTCGTTCTTCACGAAGCCGTCGCGGTTCACGTAGCGTTGCACGTTGTGGGAATCCATCGTGTAAGCCCCCATCCCAATCGACCGGTCCACTCCGCTGGAGTCGACGATCATCGGCTCAGTCACGACGTAGTCCCCGACCATGCGCCGCGCTTCCCGGACGTAGAGCGCGTGCGACCAATTGCCAGTCCCGCCAAACTCGTCTTTAGGCAGGCCCCAACGGGCCCATGCCTGGCGGATTCCCGCGGGCACCCGGGGATGGTTCTGCAAGGTCCAAATCAATCCTTTTTGCCACCGTTCATGGGCGAGAGCGATCCGCTCACGACTCGTGTAATCAGCTTCCGGATACGCGTAATTCCCCCCGATATAGTCGGTCGAAAACCCGCCTATATTGTTCGAATCGGTCTTGTAATTCGGCATGGCGCTGGTTTTGAAGAACGGTCCTTCATATCCCGCCTCAATCGCCCGAAAAAGGAGCTCGTAATCCGCTTCGTCATAGGCGTCCGGTCGGCTGATCGTGATCCGGTTCGGCTCGTAATCGGTCAAACACATCCGGTAACAATACGCTTGAATTTTATCGTCGCCTTCCCCTTCCCTGCCGCCGGGAGATGGATTCACCCCGGGGAGCAAGCCGCTCGCGGGGTCGCCGGGGACCACGTAAGGATCGACGCCATCGGGCAATTGATTGTCCAAGGCGAGGTCCGCCTGGATCCCATTGATCGTTTCCCCGTATTGGGAGTTCGGTTCGCGGCCGGTGACGTAACTCACGCCGGCAGCGGCCATCAAGTCCCCTTCGTGGGTGGCGTCGATGAAAACCTTCGCCCGCACGGTGATGCCGCATTCGGTCCGCAAGGAAACAATCCGTCTCCCGTCGAGGACCACTCCCTCACCTCCGCGGTCGAGTCGTCCGCGGACGATGGGGACATTGTTTTCCCGCACCCACGTATTGAAGATCGCCTCCGCGACCTTCGGTTCAAATACCGACATCGTTTGCAGCGCGTGATTGATCGCGTCCCCCTGTTGGCCCGTATTGCAGAACGTCTTACGGGGCTGTTGGTCCCATGCGTCGTCCCGGTTGTAATGACGGTAAACATGATGGAAAAACTCCCGGCTCATGCCGCCGAGAATTCGATCGTCGCCGATGTCGGTGAAGCCGAGGCCGCCGCTGGTCAATCCACCCAGATGCGCGTCGGGCGAAAGGAGCAACGTCCGACGGCCCATCCTGCAAGCTTGAACCGCCGCCGCGACGGCTCCGGAGTTGCCACCGTAAACGCAGATGTCGACCTCATAATGACCGGCTCCGCCAGGAGCTTGCCCGTTGGATTCGGCCGGACCCGTGGCGGGTGCGATGTGATTTCGGAATTTCATAGAAAAGGATTAATGCGGACGCCGATCCATCTAGTAATGACACATGTGAGGACACGGATTCCCGCTCCGCCGGTTGTCTACCGGGCGGCAAAAATCAAGTAATTCGTGGTTGAACGGGCGAACCCGCCTCCATTTAAGCTGAATCAGAAAGTGGGCGTGACCAAGCCGGAGGGCGGCTTCGGCCAATACAAGGTGGCGCCGGCTCCACTTCCGAAGACCTCCAAATCGGTGACCCATCGGACCGACCCGTCTGGAAAGCCCGCATTCATACCGCCATGGGGGCCGCTGGTTCCCGGATCATCGTGGCCGAAGAACGTTCCGCCGGAGGTGAAAGTTAAACACCCCCAGAGCGGAATCTGCGGGGTCATCCGATCCTGATGGGAGAGATCCAAACCGGGCCGCGAATCCAAGAAGCTGTGATTGAAGCACTGGTAGGTGATGTAAAGGGTGTCGTAGTTCGGCGTGTGATAACTCCGGACATCCCGCAGTTTCCCCGGGCAATACATCATTCCGTCAGGACGGCGGACGTCGATATACGGTTCGAGGCGCTCCTCGTATTCTCCCTGGGAAAACGCGTGAGGGAGGAAACCGGCCCGGATGTTCCGTCCGTTGTTTTCCTCCGCAAACAGATGGGATGCATGGACGAGTTGGCGGACGTTGCTGGTGCAGGTTGCTTTCCGGGCCTGTTCCCGCACCCGGCCGACGACCGGAATAAGAATGGAGGCAAGAATCCCGATGATCGCGATCACCGTCAGTAGTTCGATCAAGGTAAAGCCGGTGCGACGGGAGTTCGCCTTTCGTGAGAGAAGGGGCTGGAGCTTGAATTTCATACAATCATCAAAGTCCTGAAACGCCGTTTTCACAAGGCCAATGCCTTTCCTGTTATACGCATTTGGATTCATTTAGTTGGCCGACAGCATCCATCGTGGCTTCGTTCCCAACGAATTGGGGCGGCAACGTCTACCGCTGCCGCCCCTGAGATCTGAAGGTTTTCTGTCCGTGCTTCCTGCGAACGTATGCAACCGGTTATTTCCTGCGCCGCCGAAGGAGTACGCCCCCCGCCAAAGCAAACGCTCCGAGGACCGCCGCATAGGTTCCGGGCTCCGGAATCACCGAGACGTTGTCAATCACCGACCATCCGGCCTCATTGACGTTGCCGGATTGAAAAGCGATCTGAGCTAAAGTCGGATTGGTTGGGACTGTTCCCTGGAACGCCGTCAACACCGAGGAGGTAATGCCGTTCACCGAAACCGTATAATTCGGCTGGGCGGCACCATAGTCTCCCGAGAGGGAGATCGTGTTCACATTAAATCCTTCTCCCGACTCCGCGGTGGATAGCGTGAACGCATTGGCCACCGCCGTGACCCAACTGGATCCATTGAACACCTGAACAGTCCCCATTCCCGTCTCGGTCCCGGTCGCGACAATCAGGTTGATCTGACCGGAGTCGGACCCGCCGATGGTTCGGATATTCAACTGCATCGACCTCGCCGAGGCGTTGGCTGCGATATCGAACGAAACGGTCCATTGGGTAAGACCGCCGCTTACATTTTGATGCAAAGCATTTCCGAGACTGCCCGCGTTTCGGACGATCCTCGCCGAATAATCGCCGCCGATCGCTTGAGTCGCCAATGAAACTCCGGCGTTATTCGTCCACGATTCGAAGATCGGGGTCCCATCGGCGAGCAGCTCCAAATCGCCATTGAGAATGAATTGGGCATGGGCGGAACTTGCGGTCCACAATGCGAGCGCGGCAATGCCGAGTGTTGGGCGGAGGAAGGAATTCATGTTTTTGTTTTTTGGGTTTTCGTCTGATTTTAATTAACCAAAGACGTGGAAAGAAAACACGGACCCACGTCCCGAATTCGTCCGTGCGATTGATGAAAGTCTGTATCCAAAAGAACAAACGCCAATCTCCATCAGTTGCCTGCTGTCGCCATCCGCTTTAACCATTTCCGCACCCGCCTCGAACGGCCGGGATCCCCTGCGGTGCGATCCGAACGGGATCAACCCTTCACCGCGCCACTAGTGAGGCCACTGACGAAATCCCTTTGCAGAACGAAAAACAGAATCGCCGGCGGAACCATCGCCAGAAGCGTACCGGCAAGAAAGACGCCGTATTGCTGAGAATACTCTCCGACATACTGGTTCAGGACCACCGGCAACGGGAGTTTCTCCTGGCTGTGCAGGAAGACATTGGGGGCGATGAAATTATTCCAGACGCCTAAAAACGCGACCAAACAGAAAGCCGCCGTCATCGGACGGACCAACGGAATCACCACGCCCCAATAAATCCGGAATTCTCCGCACCCATCTATTCGGGCCGCCTCGATCAACTCGTTCGGCACCCCCAGCATCGCTTGGCGAAACAGGAAAACGCCGAAAATGCTGACCGCCGAAGGAATGATCAGCGAGAGATAGCTGTCAATCCACCCGAAGGCCACCACCATCTGATAAACCGGCGGCAAAAGGATGATCCCGGGGATCATCATCGTCAGCAGCATGAAGCCCATCACCAGGTTCCGCCCGCGAAATCGATACTTCGCCAGCGCGAATCCGGCGAGCGACGAGGTGAAGACCTGGACCGCCGTCAGCGTGCTGGCATAGAACAGGGAGTTCACGATGTGGCGCCAAAAATAGAGCGTCCCGTGCATCGTTTCCCGGGGAGCGAAGAGATCCCGAAAGTTTTGCAGATTCAAGGTTTCCCGGGACCATTCCGAGATCGGCGGAAGGAAGAGGTAGACGTTCAGCACCGACGGATCCTTGAACACCGCCGCCACCAGCCAGAAGAACGGGGCCAACACCACCGCCGACGCCAGGAACAGGATGGTCAACCGACAATATACCGGCGCCGCCTGCGGGAATTTCGGACGAAGGAGGGCAAGCACCACGCCGGCAACCACCAGGAGAACGAGTATCAATTGCAGGGTGCTCATGTTTGCGACGCCTTCATCCGCGTAATTGTCCGTTTGTTTTTCATCCTTGGTAGATCATCCCAAGCCCTGTGTGGGCGAAATAAACGCCGATCGTCGAGATGTCGCCCCTTCAGGGCTGGCGTTAGGGTCTGGTTGGCTACCCAGGGCGTTGCCCCGGACTGTAGAATGGCTCCCCTTCGGGGCTTGTCTCGGAAGATCATTCATGCCTCCTTGGCCACCCCCGAGAGCCGGACTTGCAGTAAACTGATGGTGAAAATAATCAGGGCCAACAACCAGGCGATCGCCGACCCGGTGCCGAGATCGCCCGCCTCGAAAGCATAATCATACAGGTAGCCAATGATGGTCAGCCCCGAGTTCTTCGGACCGCTTCCTTGCAACAACGCGTAGGGAAGTTCAAAAAGTTGATACGATCCGATGGTGCTGACCACCACCACAAACGTCGCCACCGGCTTGATCGCCGGAAGCGTGACGTTCCAAAAAACCTGAACCTTATTGGCCCCATCGATTTCCGCCGCCTCCACCAGATTCCGGTCCACTGTCTGGAGCGCGGCCAGAAAGTAGATCATGTTGAAACCGACATACATCCAAAGAGAGATCAGAATAATCGCCGGCATCACCAGGCTCGGGTCGTGCAACCAGCGCTCCTCGTAACCCCACCCAATCAGCGATTCGAAAAAGTTGTTCACCAAGCCGAAACGCGGAGTAAACATCACACTAAACAAAATTCCGACGAAGATCGGGCCGACCAGATGCGGGGAAAACAAAATCAACCGGAAGAATCCTTTCATCCGGTCCCGGCGATTGTTCAACAGTAGCGCCAATCCAAGAGAAAGCGGCAATTGGAGGAAGATCGAGAAGAACGCGAAGATCGTCGTATTCCGGACCGCCGTGTAAAAATTCGGATCGGTAAGAACAAACCGGAAGTTATCCAAGCCGACGAAGACCCGCGTCGTCGGACCACTGGTTTGATAAAAGGCCAGCACCGCCGCATAGAAAAACGGATACACGAAAAAAACGGCGAGGATCAGGACGATTGGCGCCAGGAAAATGTAAGGGGCGCGATTGATGTTTCTCGTCAGACAATTGCCTCCCGGCACGACCGGGCGCTGCGAAGGCCGGTCCATCTCTTCGGCCGGAGCACGGCCCGCGACTTTTACGGGATAACGAGTGACGGGGGCCGGTTCGCCGCTCATTCAGCCTCCCTCATGAAGACGTTCCTCGCCACCAATCGGCGCACTTCTTCCGCCCGCCGATTCAGCTGGCGCTCGATGTATTCTTCCAAGCCCTCCCGTCCATGCCTCCGGTAATACAATTGAGCATCGACATAAACTTCCTCGAATTTCGAAAGGGCGAATTGAATGTGGGGACTCATGTAATACGCCGGTGCCTCGCGCGCGATTTCCGCGTAGAGTTCGCCGATCGGTTGGCCGGAGAAATATTCCACAGGCTGGGAAAAATCCGGATGGTCCCAGGCATCGATCACCGGCGGCAATATGTAGGAATCGCTGAACCGTTCCGCCAAATCGTCGAGACGGAAATAGAGGAAACGGGCCAACTCCCAGGCCAGGTCGGGGTTGCGGGTGTCCCGGGTGATCGCCAGCCCCGTCCCGCCCCAGGTCGAGGATCGCCTCCCTCCCTCGGTCCAGGCCGGCAAGGGAGTCAACGCCAGTTTTCCCCGCAGCCGGGGCAGATCGTTTTCGATCATCTTGGCCCGCCAGTCGGGACAGAAGACGAAAAGCACCAGGCCTTCGTTGATCGCCCGGAAGAAAGTTTGTCCCCACCCTGCCGGATACGCGATCGGCTGACTCCCCATCAACTGCTCCACGCACCAGGCGAGGACTTCGACCGCTTCGGGCGAATCGAAGATCACGTTTCCTTCCGCATCAAACAACCCTCCCCCGCGCTGCAACAACAGAATCATAAGACCCTGGTTCGTCCCCAATCCGAGATCGAGCATGAACCGGTCCTGGAACCCGTCTCCGGTTAAATCGGCCGCGACTTCCCGTCCGACCCGCACGAAGTCGTCCCAGGTCTTCAACCGCGAAACATCGATTCCGAGTTGGTCTTCGACGATATCACGCCGGTAGGCGAGCATCACCGGATGAACGTCGTGCGGGATCGCGAAAATGGCCCCGCGCGAACTCCACAGGCTATAACGGTTGCGGACGATCCGATCGTAAAGTCCTTCGGCTTTCAAGCGGTCGGTCAGGTCCAAAAAACCGACATCCTCCAGCGGACCTCGCGTGAAAAAGCCAATCGTGCCTTCCTGCAACTCGACCAGGTCCGGTGTCTCCGACCCGGAGGTGATCGCCGCTTGAAGCCGGCTTTGCAACGCCCGCTGATCGACTAATTGCAGCTGCACTTTAACCCCAAACTGCGCCTCGAATTCCGGGAGAACCTTTCGATAGGCGTCGTAATGCATCCGGGCAAAGGTCGCCATCACCAGGTCGGGCGGATCCTCCTGGGGTTTCAGATCAATGGCCAGGATCACCAGTCCCGAAATCAACGCCATCAGCAAAATCGCCAAGGGCGGCCGGCCAAACGGAAAACTGGCTAAGAACCCTTTCATGAGAAATCCAACTTTGGTTGTGGCCTGACTGGACTATAACTGGGAGGGATGGCATCCTGCCGTCCGCGGTGATTCTCGGTGTGCGGTGGAATCGCCGAATTAGGTCGGCTGGAAGCCAACCCTCCGATTTGGCCAAGCAGCCCGTATAAACATTGGGATACCATAGACGCCTCACTCATCGCGCCGCCGCAATCGTCGCCTTCGCCGGAGGACCACCATCCGCCACCCGTGCTTTCGACGAGCGGGTCCAAAGCGTCAAATTGGTCAGGTCGTTCTCACTCGGCCGGGTGAAGAGGCTCACGAGGTAACCGACCGCGAAACAAGAGACCGTCCCGACCGTCGCATACAGAAAAAACTGAACGTTCCCTTCTGTCCGTACCAGATAGACCAATACAGTGCTCACCGCCCAACCGGCCAGCGCCCCGGTGCCGTTCGCCCGGGTGGTAAAGATTCCGAGAAGGAAAACGCCCGCCAACCCGCCGGTGAGGAGACTGGCGAAGGAGATAAAGGCGTCGAACAGGGAGAGCACGTCCATCGTCGCCAGCCAAAGGCCGAAGCCGGTTCCGAGAATTCCGAGAACGGCGGTGCTGAGTTTCGCGTACCGCAACGCTTTCGCTTCCGTCACGTCCTTTCCGAAACGCCGGTAAAAATCGGTGACGAATACCGAACTCAAGCTGCTGAGGCCACTGTCGAGGCTCGACATCGTGGCGGCAAAAATCGCCCCGATCAACAAACCGATCATCCCGATCGGAAGCTCGTTGATGATGAACCAGGCCAGCAACTGGTCCGGTTGCTCCATCGTCGGATTCAACCGCTCCGGGAACGCCCCGTAGAAAACATAGAGCGCCGTCCCGCAAAGAAAAATTGTCGCCAGAATCAACGGAGCGGAGATACCGGTCGTCCACAACCCCCGCGCCGCGTCCTGGATATTCCGCGTGCTGACAAACCGTTGCACGGTCGGTTGGTGCGCCACATAGCCGTTCAAGACCACCGGAAGAGTGAGCAGGAAGGCCCAGACCGTGACGTTCGCGATATTCGGAGACCAGTCGAGCAACTGGAATTTGTTCGCGTCCCAGGCCAGCGAAACGAACTCCCCGGGAGTCGCGTCCACCCGGAACACCATGATCCCGATCGCCACCAAAATCCCGCCGACCATGATCGCCGCCTGCATCACATCGGTCCAAACCACCGCCTCCAATCCGCCCAGCAGTGTGTAAATTGTGGATACCACCCCGATCACCAGGAGGCAGATCCAGACATCGATCCCGGTCACCACCGAAAGGACGATCGAGGGCAAAAGAATCAGCACCCCCATCCGGCAAATTTCGTAAACCCCATACTGGAGACTCCCCAGCGACCGGATTCCTGCGTTGAACCGCATTTCGAGATACTCGAAGGCGGTGGTCAACCGGAGGTTGTAAAAGAACGGTAGCACGAATTTGATCACCAGCGGCGCGGCGATCAGGGGCGTCAGCAACATCAGCAAGAAGGTCCAGTTGGTGGCGAACGATTTCGCCGGAAGCGACAGCAATGAAACCGCGCTGATATTCGTCAACACGATCGATAACCCGGCCGCCCATCCGGGTATCCGGTTTCCTCCGACAAAATAGTCGCGGGTGTTCTTTCCCCTCAGCCGGAACCAATTGCCCATCAGCAAAACCACCCCGAAATAGGCGATCAGCAAAATAAAATCGACCCGCGACAACCGGGGAGTTTTCCGAACCTCGGTCCCGCGCTGAACCAGCAACGTTCCTTCGTTCGTGGAAACAACCCGCATAATCTCCCCGCCACTTCGCTGCAGCAATCGCACCCTCCCCTCGCCTTCCAGGTCGGGCCCACGCACCCAGGTTTGGGTGACGGTGTGGAAGAAATAGTGTTCGCCCCTCGGACCGGGAATCAGCAAATGGGCGACCCCGACCGGAACCGCCGCCGGCCGCACCGATCGTTCCACCGGAAGAAAACGAACCGCTCCGGAAGCCGGGTAAACCTTTCCGACCCAGTTTTCCGCAATCACCCAGACCTTATGCCCATCCCCATCCTGTTGCCGAACCACCTGGATCGGACCGGCCGTATGGCCTTCCGGCAGCGCCGCGCGGGCGAGGGCCGACAGTGCGCCGGTCGACGGGTCGATGTTCCAGACATGCAACGCGGCCCCGGAGTCGAACCCGGCGATGAGACCGTTCGCTCCCGGAGAACTCGCGGTCGGATAGGCGACCGGAAATGGCAGGTTCCCCAGCGAAACAGCCCCGCCGTCAGGGGTCCATCGAAAAGCCTGGTCGGACCAGGCGCCGCCGATACGGCCGCCCAGGATTAACAAACCGGCGTCGGTCCCCTTCAAGGCTGAGTCGGTGAGATCGGGCGGAAGGTTTGAATCGAACCGGTTCCATTGCGGAAGGTCCTCCCGGGGATCGATCATCCAGAAACCGTTGGCCATGAGGAAAAGTTGTCCACCCCAAGCGGTCGTGATCGCGTCGTCCGCTTCAGCCGGTGGAGGTGGGAGATCCTGTTGCGTCCATCGAATCGCGTCAGCGAACGCAGTGGGGCGATTTTCCCCGAACGCGGCGTGGCCAAAGAGGAGTGAAGTCAGCAGGAAGATGAAAATTCGCATAACTGATAATGGTCAGCCGGATGCGGAAAACCGCACAATCGGGGACTTTGTGTCTTAAGTGCTCCCAAGGATCCGCGAAGATAAACGGGAGAGCAAGCGCGAGTCGTTTTCTCACCTGCTCAAAATCGTTATTGATTTCGGCACGCGGGTCTAAGCGGCGCCCTGGCCAGTTCGCCCAATTAGGACAGAATCGCCCACTTTATTGTTCCATTTGACGCCAGGCCTCGGCAGCGCTTTCCAGATTCCTCCCCATCCGCCCCCACCGGCAGGAATGCCGATGCCACAGTGACACAGACATTCCTGTCTGTTATTCTTCCCCGTTCGGGCCGTCTTATTTCTTCTCCTCCCCGAAGACCGCGAAGCGGGTCAGGGCGAAGCCGTAGGGACTGCCGCGGCGGATGCCGCGCATGCGGACGTAGCGGGCTTCCACTTCTTCCGGGAAGTCGATGTGGGCGATCGCGTTTCCTCCGTTGGTTTCATGATGGACCACCCGCCAGTCGGCGGAGCCGTTAAGGGTCGTGGCGACTGCCACTTCATACTCGGTGGCGTAAGCGGTCCGCCAGTGCAGGGAAACCCCGGTCAGGCGGGCCACCCGTTCCAAATCGACGTAGATCCACTCGCCGTCCGCGTGACGGGAATGCCAAAGGGTCCCGTCGCTTCCGTCGGTCACGAACTCCGGCCGTCGATCCTCGCTGTTGAAAGAGGAGGCTTTGACCGGGCGCCCGGCCGCGATGTCCGCGACCCGGTCGAGCCACATCCGCTCGGCGCGAATGCGTCCCTCCAACATGGCGATCTCGCGCTCCCGGTCGCCTTGGTTTCGCACCACACCGATGTGAGGTTCCTGCACGTTGAAATTCGGCGCAAATTCCCGAATAAGAGCGATCAGCTCCTCTCCATTCCGTATTTGGTCCTCCACTACCGGCGTCATGCGTTCGCGGGCCAGCTGGGAATCGGCCGCTTCTTCACCCAGTTCCCGCATGATCCGCAATCCACGCATGTGATTGAGCTGGGAGGCGGTGAGCAGCCGAAACAGTTCACCCCAGTCGTGCATATCCTTCACCCGCTGCCGGACGTATTCGGGCAGATCGTCCCGGGCCAGGATTTCGCGGGCGGTGGCTCCTGCGACAGCCATGTTCGCGATCGCGGCGGCGAAGTTTTCCTGGGTCACCGGGTGGACGCCCCAGTTCTGCAGATTACGGAAACGCCGTTGGTTGGCCATCGTGTGCGGGGTGATCGGCTCCGGGTAAGCCCCGCCGAAAACCGCTTCGGTGTAAGTGCCCATCCGCTGATACCAGTTGTAAATGTGCAACCCGTCTTCGGTCGGGGCCGGACGGTTTGGATCCCCGGGTTGCCGGTATTCCGGAAAGGTCGTCACCAGGGCGCGGTCCATTTGTCTCCAGTATTCCATGACATCGTCGGCAGCCGGACCGAAGTCCTGTTCGGCGATGCGACGCAAGAGCGGGGACGGTGTTTCCGGGTCAAAAGCATCGTGCTCGCGGTCGAACAGTTTCGGCTCCCAGATCATGTTGCGAATCGCGGCCATGTTGGCGCTGTAGGCCCATCCTTCTCCGGATCCCCACCATAACGCGAAATGGCGAGCGCCAACTTCCGCCAGGCGGGAGAGCTTGTAGGCCGCCACCCGGGGCAACGGCATCGCGATCACCGGGTTGCTGTTCTCGCAAGCCCCTCCGGCCGAAACGAGTGACACGTAGTCGTCGCCGTAGAGGGTGCGTCCATCCGGACCGGTCAACAAGGCGGTTTCGTTGAAGTTGTCGAGCTTGTTGAACCAGTTGTCGTGATTGCCGGCTTCGTTGTAAAAGACGGCGAATCCGCGTTCCGGGAGGTTTTTCAGGAATTCCCGCTCTTCGGCCGGTTGACCGTAGAAGGCGTGCCACGGCCATAAGGCGATCAACACGTCGCGTTCCGCCACCGCTTCCCGGGCGATGTCCAGAATTTCGAGCACCACCTCGGGCCGGCTGTGCGGATGTTTTTGCCCGTCCGAGATCCGGACGCTGTCGGTGTGGGGCACGACGTTATAATCGCCGACGATCAGATACAGGAGCCGAATGTCGGGATTCTCGTTAAAGAGTTGTTGGTACGCTTCCAGGTAGGCCCGGCGGCCGGCTTCTCCGAAGGGTGACATCACCCGGCGCTCGTTGGTGGCGCTCCGCCGGTAAACCGCGTCGCTGAATTCCGGCTTGTCCATCCAGGGAGTGAGATGCATCGGAATGCGCAATTCCGCCATCAATCCCAAACCATATTTCTGCCGCGCCTCCAGCGACATCGGGGCCCCGTGTTTTTCGCCCCAAACGAGGTTGATGTAGTTGCGGGCGTAATACCGGGCCTGGTCCTCTTCCGACCAATCCGGCGGCGGACTTTGATTGATCTTGTGTCCGGCCGCGCGAAAGCGAAAGGCCGGGCTTTTCGCTTCATCAATGATGTCCGCTTCGAGATCGCTGCGGTCCATGAACCGGAAAACTCCGTTCATCGCTCCTTTGGAACTCTGTCCAACGATGAAGAGTTCCTCGCCCCGTCCGTCCGAGGCCGGCTGGAGCCGGATGTGATAACTTTCCTCTTCGTCCGCGTCGAGGCGGAATGACTGCTCGGCGTGAGCCCGGGCGATGGCCGGGTGCGTCGAAACCGTCCCGATGGCGACCCGCACGGTGGCATTGGCGGATTCGTTGGCGACGCGGACGTTCCACTCGTTTTCGAGGTAGCGAACTAATTCTCCGGCCGCCCGTTGCTCCAAGGGATCGCTTCCCGGAAGGATCGTCCAGGTCGCGTCGGACCGGGACTGTTCGGCGGAGAGGCTGGAGAGAAAGAACAGTCCGGCCAGCGTCCAGAACAGGATCCGGGTCGGGTTTCGAAAGGGAAAAATCGTCTTATATTTACTCATTTTGCAGTCATCTTCGTTTGTTTATTCGTCAGCGGCAGGGGAAAAATGTGCCTTCGATTCTCGCGATCAGCGGCGGTTCCCCTCCGAGTCGAACGCGCGGACGCGGTCGACCAGTTCGTTGAAATTGGCCCGGGCGATTCCGATCCGGGTGTCGGCCGCGCCGTAGCCGACCAGGAAGGTTTCGCCGAGAACGATGCCGGCGCAGGTGAAAAGACACGGGGTGCTGAACTTGCCTTCCAGTTCCCATGGCTCGCTCGCATAAAGCAAACGTTCCGGGCAGCGATGAATGATCTCCGGAAACCCGGCCGGGCGTTCCTTCAAAATCATAAACGACTGGGTGTAACCGATGATGGCATCCTGTTTACCATGGTATGGCAAAAGCCATTCGCCATTGCCCAGGGAGATCGGGGGAGTGCTGGCACCAATCCGGCCCGCCTCCCAGGGAAAACGGGGTTGCGCCAGCAACGCATGCCTGGCCTCCGCCCCGGCGAGTCCGTCCAACGTGTCGGCGGCGGCGATGAAGATCGAGGGCTTGATATTCTTCGCCGACAGGTCGAAGAAGGACGACTCGTAGGGGCGATGCAGGCAAACGAATTGCGGTCGCCCGTCGACCATCAGTATTTCCGGAAATGGAAACACATCCCGGTTGTCCCCTCCGTCCGGATTCGAAATCGGTCCGGCGTAGCCGAACGCCCGGTCGTAGTCCCGCTCCCGGAGTGCCGCGAGGTCGACCCGGTAGAGGACGGTGACGGTCGGGTTGCCGCGCGCGGCGCGACCGAAGCGCGGCGGAGCCGAATCCGCCCAATCGGGGGCACACTGCATCGGGTTGTCCGACTCCCAATACGGCCCTGGCGAAAAGAGGCGGCAGGCGGCGCTCATCCAGACCTCGCCGTCCAACCAAAAGAGCCGGGGATCCTCGATGCAGCCGTTGGCATGGTTGAGCACCTCATTGCCATGGATATCGCGGACGAACAGCTTGTCCGGCTCAACCTCCAAGGCCGGGGCGAGCGCCGGGCGGGAGAAATCGGCCTCCCAGGTTTCCCCCTCATCGTCGCTCCAGGCATACCCGAGAAAGATCGGATAAGGCAACGGTTGGCCGGGACGCCGCATCTTCGCGTAAGGTCCGGTCGCCCTGAAGAGCATGTGAAGCCGTCCCGTGGCCGGATCGTGCAGGATCGCCGGATTCAGGACGGCCGTATCCGACCAATCGATACCGGGCTTCGGCGACAACACCGGGGCGGCCGAATGCTTAAAGAGAGCCGTGACGGAGCCGGCGGTGGATGTGATTTGAGTCTTCACGATGGTCTCAGGTCTTGCAATTGGTTGGAACGGTCAACGGCCGTATACCTCGAAGCCGGTCATCGAATAACTGGCATCACGGCGGGCGCGCTCGATACCGCGCATTTTGATGTGGCGGGCTTCGACTCCGGCCGGGAACGAGATGACTTCGCTGTTTCCCGAACCGGCGGCGGTTTCAAATACGGTGGTCCAATTTTCCGGATCGGCCTCGGTCGAGGTCTGGATCTGGTAAGCTTTGGCGAACGACGGACGCCAATGGAAAACGACCGCGGAAACGTCACGGGGTTCGCCGAGGT
This sequence comes from Verruconatronum alginivorum, assembly GCF_056590205.1. Taxonomy (NCBI): domain Bacteria; kingdom Pseudomonadati; phylum Verrucomicrobiota; class Opitutia; order Opitutales; family Verruconatronaceae; genus Verruconatronum; species Verruconatronum alginivorum. The sequence goes on from NZ_JBWPVQ010000001.1 coordinate 249,731, forward strand.
CGACCCGGATCCATTCGTCGTCGCTGGCCCGCGATCCCCAGCGGGTGGAGCGGTTGCCATCGACCACGTTCGCGGCCCCGATGTCCGGGTAGGTTGACGAGGCGACCGCCGGTTTTCCGCGAGCCAGGTCCGGAAGCTGGTGCAACCAGATCTCCGTGACCGCGAGTTTATTTTCCAGCATCCGGATCTCCTGCTCGAGATCGCCGCGATTGGCGACGGTGGCGCTGAAACCGAGGGTGAGGTTGAAGTTGGACGACATCGGGCGGATCCACTCGATCATCGCCCGTGTATTCGCGATCTCATGACGGGCGATCGGTTCGAGTTTGGACCGTATTTCGGGAGAATCCGGATCGGCATCCGGATGATCGACAAAGACCGCGATGCCGCGCAGGTGATTGTACATGCTGACCTGGAGCATGCGGTAGAGCTCCACCCAAAAATGCATGTCGCGCAGTCGCGACTCCGCTTCCGGCCCCATCTCCCGGGTGGCGAGGAGTTCTTCGGCGAGTTTGCCCGCCGATTCCAGGCGTTCGATGACGTGAAGGAAATTCTCGTGGGTAACCGGATGAGCCCCCCAGGGAAGGAGTTGGCGGATGCCGGTTCGTTCCAAATCGCGGAGAGCGTCGGGAGTGACCGGCAGAGGAAACGCGCCGTCGAAAGCCGGTTCGGTGTAGGTGCCGTGCCGTTGGTACCAGTTGAACACATGCATGCCATCCTCGGAAGGATCCGGCCGGCGCGCATCGTCGGGTTTCAGAAACTTGGGCGTGGTGGTCACCATGGCGTCGTCGATCGCCTTCCAATAACGGAGGATATCGGGAGCGAGTTCCTTCCCGAAATCGCGGACCGCGACATGCTCCAGAAGAGGGTCGGCTGACCCGGCGTGCGCCTCGGGGGTCCAGATCATCTCCCGGATCAGGGAAAGGTTCGGATTGTAGGCCCAACCCTCGCCACTCCCCCACCAAAGGATGAAGTTGCGGGCGCCGACGTCGGCCAACCGGTTGAGCTTGTGCCAGGCGACCCGCGGCAACGGAAAGCCGATCACCGGATCGATCGCCTCGCAGGCGCTTCCGGCGGAAACCAACGGCAGATAACGGTCTCCGTAACGGGTCTTGCCGTCAGCACCGGTGCGAAGCGCCTTCGAATGGAAGTTGTCCCACATGTAGATCCAGTTGTCACCATCGCTCGCTTCGTTGAAAATGACTCCGTATCCAGCCTCGGCGCGCTCGACCATGAACGCCTCTTTGCCGTCCTCCGGGTAAAGGAGCCACATCCAGACGCCGATAATCACCTCTTCGTCATCCACCACTTCGCGCATGATCGACATGATTTCGCGGATCGATTCATCGTGGGTGTGCGGGAACGGCTTGCCGTCCGAGACCCGCGTGCTCTCCTGGTTGGGCGCCCAACTATAATCGCCGAAAATCGCATACAAAACCCGGGTGTCGGGGTTCTCGGTCATGAGCCGCTGGAAATAATCGACATAAGCCTGCCGTCCGACCGGGTCGAACGGATCGATCACCGTCACGTCGCCATACCAGCTGTGACGCCCCCACCAGTAGATCGCCGAAGCATTGGCCGGGTCGTTCATCCAAGCTTCGTGGTGATCCTCCTTTTTCCAAATGCTGCCGACCGGCGGAAGGGTCGCCTCCAGCATCACCCCGAGCCCATACTTTTGCCGGGCTTCCAATGACAATGGAGGTTGCCGCTTTTCGCCCCAGATCACGTTGATGTAATTTTGCGCGTAAAACCGGGCCTGGTCCTCCTCGGTCCAACTGGCCGGGGGATGTTGGTTGAACAGATGTCCGCCGACCCGCAGCCGGAAGGCCGGACTTCCCGCCTGCCGGGCTTCCTCGGGGCCGGCCGGATCGAGATCGATGAAACGGAAGACCGCGGTCATCGCCCCCTTCGGCGTTTGCCCCACCAGAAAAACGTGGTCCCCGGCTTCGGGACGATGGACGATCTGGTAACTTTCTCCCTCCTCCGGATCCAGCTGGAACGGCTGCCGGCGATGTTCCGCCGCGATGGCAGCCACGGTCTCCACCGTCCCGATCCAGATCGCCGGACCGTTCTCAGGATTCGCCTCGACCACGGAAACGACCGGCAGATCCAACCCCCGCGCCTTCTGAAACCAACGCTGCAAATCGAGCGCCGCCCGCTGCTCCAACGGATCGGATCCGGCCAGAATCGAGCGGCCTTCGAAGGAGGCTCCTCGGGAGGTCGCGGAGGTGAAGGTCAACGCGGCCAACAGGAGGCAGGCGCTTGGTGAAACCTTGGAGAAAAGATGCTTTAATTTCGTCACAAGGGGGCCGGCGAGGTGAAATGGGCGGATGGCTGACATCCCCCAAAGTCGACAACAGAGCCGCGTGGACGGCAAGGAGCGACAGTTCTCCCAACTACGCAACCAGTTTACGAAAATCCGCACGCGGACTCACGGCATCATGTCCATCAATTGATCGACGTAGGCCGAATAGGCCCGGATCACGACGTAACCGACGGCCACCGCCACCGCGATCAAGAGCAACTTCGGATACCAGAAACCGGCGGCGGTGAGTTTCGCCGAGGCCCGTTCGCTGTACAATTGCCAGAGATGATGCAAATTCTCATCCAGCTGACCGCTCCCTTCGCCGGTTTGATACAGGGTGATGAAATCGTCGGGCAACACCCGCGAACCGGCGATCTGCTCCCCGGGCGGCCGACCGTGCCGGGCGTTTTCCGCCACGACCGCACCGAGGCGCCGGAGTTTCCGGTCGCCGCAAGCCGCCCCGGCCTCCTCCCAGGCAACATCGATGGTCTGCCCGGCGGTCACGTAGCCATGGAGTCCGAAGCAAAGGTCGGCAACCGCCCGATGTTTGACATGCCCCCGCAACAACGGGATGCACCGCATCACCCCTCGCATCCACCGGAAACGCCGTCGCACCGACCAGATCGCCACCGCGATGAAGAGCCACAGCGGAACAACTAGCGGAATCACCAGACTCAGATAGGCCTCGGGGCCGGCGGTAAACAACAGATAGAGCGGCAAACCGAGGATGCCGAAATGAATCACAAACAACGGATAAATCGTCGCCCCGAGCGCCACTCCCGCCTGCCGGGCCATGAAGGCCCGCTTTTCCGCCAGGACGGCCAGTGTTTCCGCGAGTTTTCCGCTCCGCGCCGCGCATCCGATCACATGCCGGTCGATTTCCGGGATCCAGCGTCCGGCGTTTTCCAGCGCCCGCTCGACCGGTTCCCCGGCTCGCAACCGGTCCGCCAGTCGTCGCCGGTTTCCCTGGGGAACTCCCCCGGCCACTTCGACCGCCCGCGGCAACGCCACCCCCGCCCGCAAATGTTGCGACCCTTCCCGATACCACCGGGCGAGGTTTTTTTGTGAAACCGGCATTAGTTCCGGAACCTTTCCCCCGGAACGAATTGCGTAAAAAACATTGGCCATCGAGCCCGCATCTCGAAAATACTCCGAACAAAATTGCCGCGAAGGCGATCTGATTCTTCCGTCGTCCTTTTCACGTGCTTCCCGGAAATCACACAGTCCAGTTCCACCGATGGGCTCTCCTGACGCTCCTGCTGGCCGTTCTGGCCCTGGCCAGCGGCTGCTCGACCGTCCGGACCTACGACGACCGGATCGGCCCGGCCTATTCCAATTACCGGCAAGGAAACATCCAGGCGGCCGCCAAACAGGTGGGGGGCAGCCCGAACGACCGCCGGTTCCGCTCGACCGACCGCCTCCTCTGGACCCTCGAAGCGGGCAAACTCGCCCACGCTCTCCACGATTTCGAGGAGAGCAACCGTTTCTTCGAGCGCGCCGAAGCGATCGTCCGTGATTTCGAGGAGCGGCCGGAATACAACATCCGCGCCGGAGCGGCCCAAGTGGGGGCGATCGCCACCAATCCGAACGCTCTACCTTACCAAGGAAGTTACGCCGACCGGATCATGATCAACACCTACAAGGCGCTCAATTACCTCGCCCTCGGCGACCTGGAAGCGGCCCGGGTGGAAATCCGCCGCGCTTACGAGCGGCAACGGCAGGCCATCGCTGACAACGACAGGGCGATCGAGGAAGCCCGCAGCCAGGCCCGCAGCCGAAACCTCGCCACCAACTCCGCCTTGAACAACCCGGCCTTCGAACGGGCCGCCCCGGTCGATCCGGCCGTCGCCCAGGCCTACGCCAATTTCTCCAACCCGTTCACCACCTTTCTCTCCGGCTTGGTTTACCTCGCCGACCGCGACCCGGCCCGCGCCGAGGTCGATTTCCGCAACTTGGCCGCCCTTCCCCTCCCCAACCGTTTCGTCCAAGAGGAACTCGCCCGGCTCCAAGCCCATCTCGACGGCGGCAACGGCCTCGACGAGCCCCGGGTTTATGTGATTTTCGAAAACGGCGTCGGCCCCGACAAACGGGAGATCCGGATCGATCTGATCCTCCCCGACCTCGGCTACACCGGTTTCGCCTTCCCGGAAATTGTTTTCAATCCAACCCCGGTCCGGGCGGTCGGGCTGATCGAACCGGGCGCCGGTTCCCCCCGGCTGCTCACCGAACAAGTCGCCAGCATGGACCAGATCCTCGTCACCGAATTCCAACTCCGGATGCCGGCGATGGCGCTCCGAACCTTGACCGCCGTCATCGCCAAGGAGGTCGCCGCCAAACAACTCACCGACCAACTCGACGCCGTCGGCCTCATCCTCGGCAGCCTTTACAAGGCCCTCGTCAACCGGGCCGACACCCGCACCTGGAAAACCCTCGGCAAGGAGTTCCAAGTCGCTTCCCTCGAACGACCGGAGAGCGGAAAACTGAACGTCGCGCTGATCGGACGAAATAATTTCGAACCAACCCACCGGAAAGAGGTCACATTGCCGGACGGAGACTTCGTCCTTGTCCTCGTTCAGAGTGTCAACCAACATGACTTGCGCGTCACCGTGCAAGCCCTCCGTTAATCACAACATCTATGAAAAAATGGATCCTACTTTTTACCCTAGCCGGTCTGACCGCCGGACTCGGGACCGGTTGCCGAACCGGCGTTAATGTGATCGAGCCGGCCCGCCCCGCGGCCTCGGCCGACGTCATCCTCGACAAACGCATCATCCTCGACCAGTCGCTCGCCCGCAACCTCGAGGTCGTTTACCTGAACCAAGCCTTCACCGGCGACCTCCGCACCATCCAGGCGACCGTCCGCAACACCACTGGGCGAACCATCCAATTCCAATACCGCTTCGACTGGACTGACCTCGACGGCATGCACATTTCGTCGCCCGCCTCCACCTGGGTTGTCCGGACCTTGCGCCCAGGGCAATCCGTTTCGTTAAGCGCCGTGGCCCCGACGCCGCGCGCCGCCGACTTCCGTTTCCAAATCAGCACTCATCAACCACCGCTATGAAGATGGTCCACTCCCGCATCGTTCTCGTTTCAATCGCCGCCGCCGGCGCCCTCGCCTTTACCGGTTGCCAAACCCGCACGCATGTCGAGCGGATGGAATCCGACACCACCCAAGGGATGGCGACGGTCGACCGCCTCGATTTCAAGGATTACCAGATCACCGCCGAAGGCTTGATCAACAAGCTCCTCGCCTCCGGCCGTCTCGACGCCCATGCCCAGGAAGGCCCGGCGGTGATGATGGTCAGCACCATCCGCAATTCGAGCATGCAGCACATCGACACGCAATTGCTCACCCAGCGGATCACCATCGCCCTCGACAAATCGGAAAAAGTCGTCACCACCACCGCCCACAGCGGCCGCGGGGCGATCGATCCCGCCACCGTCGAAAGCCGCGACCTGCCCAACTCCGACATCTACGATCCGTCGACCATGCAGCGCCGCGGCACCGCGATCGCCGCCAACCTCAGTTTGGCCGGCGAAATCACCCAGCTCACCCGCCAGGAAGGCCGCCGCAGCGAGTCCTACTTCATGATCTACATGACCGTGACGGACCTCCGCACCGGCCTCGCCGTCTGGCAGGACGCCGAAGAAATCGTCAAACAAGGCACCCGCACCCGGTTCGGCTTCTAAGGCACTCGTGAAACAGACATTCCTGTCTGTTCACCACCGGCAGGAATGCCGGTGTCAGGCGGCACTAAGCGCCCCGTGCAAAAACCAATCGTCACGAACCCGTATTTTCCACTTGCGTAATGCCTCCGGGGCGGTAGGTTTTTTCCTTTTTTCAATGCGATGAACCGCTTGGAGACCTTCTCCCGCCATTCATCCCGCTGAACGTAAACAACATCTCAATGAGCAACGAAATCGAAAAGAACCCGAAGAAGTCTTTGACGCCGTCAGAGGTGCCATTCACCTCGCCGGAGATCCTCTCCCGCTACGTCACCGACACCGGGAAAATCCTGCCGCGCCGCATCACCGGCTTGTCGGCCAAAGACCAGCGCGCCATCACCAAGCAGATCAAGCGCGCGCGCAATATGCTGCTGATGCAGTGATCGCGGAGGGCGGGCACCATTCTCCCGCCTGGTTGAGGTGGCCACGATCTATCCTGCCTCGGACGAAACGATTTCTCTCCTCAGCGGAGTTCTGCTGAAGGGAGAAATTGTTGGTGTACCGACCGAAACCGTTTACGGACTCGCCGCCCACGCATTCGACGAAGAGGCCTGCGCCCGGGTTTTCCAAGCCAAAGCCCGGCCTTCCTTCGACCCACTGATCGTCCACCTCCCGATCGATTACGATCTCTCCCGGGTGGCGATCCCCAACCCGGCGGTCGCCCAATTGGCCGCCGCTTTTTGGCCGGGCCCCCTCACCTTGGTCCTCCCCAAAAACCGCGCGGTGCCAGGCATCGTCACTTCCGGACTCGACTCCGTGGCGATCCGAATCCCCCGCCATCCTGTCTTTCAACGTCTCCTCCGAGCCTGTTCCCTCCCGCTGGCCGCCCCGAGCGCCAATCCGTTCGGCTACGTCAGCCCGACGACCGCCCACCACGTCGACGAGAGCCTCGGCGACCGCATCCGCCATATCCTCGACGGCGGACCGTGCGAAATCGGTCTCGAATCGACCATCGTCGATCTTCGCGACCCCGCGAAACCGGTCCTGCTGCGTCCCGGCGCGATCACCGCCGACCAGATCGCCGCGGTCCTGGAGACACCGGTCGCAACCGCCGAAAAAACGAAGCGCCCCGGCGAGGTGATGCCCGGCCAACTGGAGCGCCATTACAGTCCCCGCTCCACTTGCCGCCTGTGCGACCGCATCGATCCGGAGGCTCCCGCGAACCAACCGGGAACCGCCTTCCTTTTTTTCCGCAAACCGAATCAATCCGGCCCCCTCCCCCCGAACGTTTTCTGGTTGTCGGAAACCGGCGACGACCTCGAAGCCGGCGCCCGCCTCTTCGACCTGCTCCGCTCGCTCGACCGCCGGAACTTCACCGCCATCGTCGCTGAAAAAGCTCCCCCCCAAGGCCTCGGCTTCGCGATCAACGACCGCCTCACCCGCGCCGCCTCCCGCGAGACTTGATCCCTCGCGCCCGCACCGCGTTACGGCGCTCCAAGCCGTCCGGACGTCCTTTCAAGCGGCCCGTGATCGCGATTGCGCCGTTGAATATTTCTGCCAGGAGGGCTCGGATGCATTGGACGACTTGATTTTTCAGGGGATCGGCCAAAAGTAGATTCATGCCATCGGTTGCTGGAGCCGTCGGGAATTTCTGCCTCCCAAACAACGCAAACTCGACCTCATGAAATCGGATTTCGGCGCCGCCGGCCGGCCGTCTTGCATTTACCCATCTTTGGAGCCTGATCGAGGGCAAGCCGACCCACAGTGCCGCCGCCCTCCCCACCCCCGACGACCCCGCCGGCCCGGTCCGTCCGACTCAACAAAACAGGGAAATAAAGTCAGCCGCGAACGCGAGAGCAGCAATGGACCACATCGCGACATAGTCCTGGCGGCGTAAACTAAAAAAAGGCGCGGAGATCACTCCGCGCCTTTTTTGTGAGAATTCCGCCAATCGGCTCCCTTAACGAAGCGGTCCTTCCGCTTGGGCCTTTTTCGAATCCGGCGCGTAGTAATCGTAATACGACTTGTCGTAATACTGCGCGTAATAGTAACCGGAAACCGACAAGCTCAGGTTGTTCAAAACGGCTCCGAACACCGGCACATTCGACTCCAAGAGACGACGTGCATTGTGCTTGGCCGCGGTCCGCTTCACTTTATTGAACTTGATGGTGAAGATGACCCCATCGACCAACGGGAGAATGATCAACGCATCGCTGACCGCCGCCAACGGCGGAGTATCAAACACGATCCGGTCATAACGTTTCCGGACATCGGCGATCATCCGCTCGAAGTTCTTGCTGCTCAGAATCTGAGTCGGATTCTTCGCCCGGCCACCGGTGGTCAGCACATCGCAGTTTTCAAACACGCCCTTCTGCACCACGTCGTCGAACGATTCCTCATGGACACAGATGTCGATCAAACCCTTCTTGTTCTCGAGCTCCAAGCTCTTGTGGACATTCGGCATCCGCAAGTCGCAATCGATAATCAAGGTCCGCTCCCCGTGGGTGGCAAAGGTCAGGGCCAGATTGGTTGAAGTGAATGACTTTCCTTCCCCCGGCAAACTACTGGTCACTAACAAGGACTGAGCGAACTTGCTCTCGTTGTTGAGCTTGAGGCTGGAGTGAAGGGTCCGGAACGCCTCCACCACCTGTCTATCTTCCTCGTTCGCGACCACCTTCGCTTTCTGCGTGGGAGTCAGTTTCTTAATTTCCGGCACGATCCCAAGAAGAGTAAGCCCGAGAACATTTTCGATGTCGAACGCGGTTTTCACCCGGTCGTCGATGAAAGCGACGAAGAATGCGACCCCGAACCCGAGCCCCAATCCCCCGAGGATACCAAGTGCCAGGTTCATCGGAATATTCGGCACCACCGGCTTGCCCGGAGGAAGCGCAGTGTCGATCACCCGGGCGGTCGGACTCTCAATTCCACCCGCGATCGTTGTGTCGCGCATCCGGCTGACCAGGTATTTATAGATCCCTTGTTGGACTTCCGATTCCCGTTGGATGGCTTCAAATTCAACCGCAAGGCGGCGCAACGCCAGCAACTCCTGCTCCTGGTTCGCCCGAGCCTGGCGGATTTGCGCCAAATTGCGTTTCTGCGACTCGTATTCAGTGACCAACTTGGCCACGGCTGAATCGATGGCGTTCTGAAGCTCCGCCTCGGTTTGCTGCAACGATTCCCGAGCTTGGATCATCTGAGGGTGAAGATGACGGTAACGTTCGGCCAGATGCCCGATTTGAATCCGCTTCGCGGCTCGTTGCGAAATCAAGTCAGCTACGAGAGGCTGTGCCGCGATCGGACTGAAATCGGCCAACGACCGCCGCTCCTCCAAGAAACGCTGCAAAGTCATATAGGTCGTTTCCGTCTTGCTGAAAACCTGCTCCATCTCGGTGGCCATGCCATTGAGAGCCCGCAGTTTTTCGGTCGCGACGTCACGGGTCTGGTCGAACGACACCGTCCCGCTTTGCTCCCGGTAAGCCTGCAACCGGTTTTCAACCTCTTCGACCTTCTGCCGCTGTTGCTCGGCCCGGACCCGAAGGTCTTCCACCGTCTTCATCGAATCCTGGATCCGTTGGCGCAGATTGTGGTCGATGAACTCCTCGGCGAAATAATTCGCGACACGGGCCGCAATCTGCGGATCGGGATGCGAATAGGAAATGGCGACCACCAAACTCATCCGCATCGGTGATACCGTACGGTTGTTCATCAAGATCGCCAAAGGTGACAACGGATCCCCAGCACCGCCCCGCTCATAAGGACGCATGAACCGGGCCCGCTCGTCTCCGGTGAGACGATCCGCAACGCTTTCCGCCAGTTTCACGCTCTGCATGATCTGGACCTGGGTATTGAAATCCTCGGTCGAACGAATTTCGATTTCGTGACCAATGGGACCGGTCGCCGACACCGGGGTCGCTTCCCGACGGAGAAGTTCCACCGTCGAAGTCGCCCGGAAGATCTCGGTCTGATTGATCGTGACAACAATCGCCAGGGAGAAGACCAGCAGGAAGCCGATCAATACATACCAGATCCGTTCGCGCAGAACCAACAGGTAATCTTTAATCCCCTTCTGAGGCGAATGTCCGCCGTCGCTGTAACCATATCCATAGCCTGAATACGATCCACCTTCGTCGTAATAATAATACCCGCTGGCGGAGTCGGATGCCTTCTTGTGTCGGTCGTGAGATTTATCGCTTCGCATGGAAAAAAACTTAAAGAATTCGTTCTGGCACGTAGATGAGGTCGTCTTTCTCCAACTTCCAGACCGGACCGCCTTCGCCTCGGACGATCTCGTCCACGTTGATGCGATACTGCTTCGGCCGCCCGTTGGCGTCGTTACGGGTCAGAGTCACGGCCCGGCGGCTGGCGAGACGGCTGAATCCTCCGGCCCGCGAGATCGCATCGAGAAGAGTCATATCCTCTTCGGGCGGGAAGACAACCGTTCCAGGTGAATTTACCGCTCCCAAAACATTGACCCGACGCTGGGAAAACTCGAGGACCAGCAAGTTAAGCTGCGGGTTGACCAGATAGTCGCGATCATACAATTCCCGCAATAAGGTTTCCGCTTCTTCGACCGTCCGCCCACTGAGCTCGACGACTCCAATCAAGGGAAAATGAAAACGACCATTCTGCGGAACCCGGAATTCCTGATCGAGATCGGGCTCTTGGAAGACCGTCAGACGCAGCACGTCCGACGGTTGAATGATGTAATTAGGGTTGACGCCCCTGGCCTGCTCTTCGGCCTGCAAAGCCAGCCAGGGAGTCACGCACGCGAGCACGAGAAGGATTATCCGATTCATAGGTGATTATGATGACAAACAAAAAAGGAAGAAGATCAAATTTTTTTGATCTTCTTCCATTTTTTTCAGTTTGAATTAACAATGCGGCTTAAAACCGCAGCGCAGCGGAGATGCTGAAGATGTTGTTATCGTAATCGAATCCGTCGATGTTCGAGTCGTTTTTCCGGAAAACATAACCGGCATTCAGATTCAGATAGACGTTCGGCGAGTAGGTCAGGCCGAGACTGAAGTCGTAAGTGTCATCTTCCCGGTTGACCGATTCCGGCGCCGCCTCGCGGTTCCAGTCGCGGTTGAAGTAAGCGATCGCCGCCTGACCGGAAATCAGGTGAGAAAACGCGTGCTGAACGCCGAGGGAACCACCCGTGTTGGTGATCGATGCGCCGCGCCCGCCGGTTTCGAAGTCGCGGAACAAACCGGCCGTCAACGTCGTCCGCGGCGTGGTGTAGTGGGAAAGATCCACTCCGAAGGAAACCGTGCTTTGATCCCCGCCAGTTCCCGCTCCGCGGATTTCACGCTCCTGATAACCGATCCGGGCTTCGCCGACCAGCTTGGGAGCAAGCTCCCCGCGAGCGCCGACGTTGAAATAATGATCGCGATAGTCGGCGACCGGAACCACTACGCCACCCACTTCCCGATCGCCGGTATCCGTGTTCCGGAACCGATATCCGAGGCTGAGATCGACCAACGGCGTCAACTCGTAGTAGAAGTTCACCGGAATGCCGATGGTGTCACGATCGACGAACAATGCCTGGTCGAACCTCAAGAAACTGGCGTTGACCCCCATTGAAAGGGAGCTGCGATCTCCCAAATCATATTCCCCACGAACGCTGGCCCGGGTGAAATCCCGCTCGACCAATTGCCCGGGAAGGAGAACCGTATCCGGAGTCGGCTGGACGAGTTGTTCGTAACTGGCATTCAACCGGAGTTCCAGACGGGGCTGACTCCAATAAGACTCCAGGAAGATGTTGGAATAATTCGAGTCGAGCTGGCTGTTGTCGTTATACCGGTAGAAATCCTCCCGGTAATAGATATTGACGTTGGCATTGGCCCGGGCACCGATGTTCAACTCCAACCCCGGCGCGAAGATGAAGATAACTTCCGATTCCTCATCGACAGGATCGAGGTAAAGGTTGTCCGTCGCCCGAACGGTTACGCTGCCGTTAAAGAAAAGGCTGGCGTGGTCTCCAAACGAGACGAGGGGCGCCGCCGATACCTGCGTGTCAGGCAAGACGAGCGTGGAGGCCGCCAGCAAGGGCAGACCGAATTGAGCGAGATTGATTCTGGTGGTCATTACGGAATTAGGATGATCTTACGAGTAGGACAGAGAGGGTGCCGAGCCAAGCGCCTTACGATTGGTTCTGATTTTGCGTTTGGTTTGGGCGTCGGGCCGGGCTAACCCGCAACGTTTCGTTCGTGGACCCGGCTTCCGGTCTGGAAGGTGCGCTGGTCCGAGCGCGGAACCCTCGGCCCCGGACAGCGGCGCGAACCGTGGAAGAGATCAACGCATCCATGCCTTCGATCCCGGCGGTCGCCCGGCGGGCTCCGGCCGTAATGGCAGGGGCCAATCCAGGACGAAACTGGACCGCTTCTCGGAGCAAACTCGCAACATCGGCCGGTTCCAATGGCGTCGGCATCCCGTTGATCGCCCCTTCGATGATGTCTGCCGCCAACTCCTCGTATTCCGCGAGCAACCGCGTGACGATCGCATTCGTCTGCTCGGGGCTGGCCGCCACCGCCTCCGCAACCAAGGCGACAACGTTTTCGCGATCCTCGCCGACGGCAGCCGCCAACTCGTCGAGATCGATCTGCGCGTATGCTTGGGAAGTCAGGCCGACCAAGATGGCCAAGATACAATATTTTAACATTTTCATAAATTTAAGTCCTCCTTCAAAAAACAACTTGCGGGCACAATGCGTCCCAATCGGCTACGAGACAACGTTTTTTTCGGCAAGATGTCGATATTTTTTCTCATCGATTTTTGCGACTTGAAAGAGTTGCATTATTGGTAACTCTTTCCTTCCAGTGCCCGTCAGCCAAATCCTCAACAAGCACCCATCCTATGGCAAGTTTTTTTAAAAAAGGTGAAGCCGCATTCGGCTTCCTCAAATACAAACGCAATAAGCACAGCGAGGTCGTCCTCCGTCCGGTTCTCGGTCGGATCCTCGTCGCCCTCGGAGCGTTGGCCCTCGCCGGGTGGATGACAGCCGCCCTGGCGGTGATGATCTTCGTCCAACAGGCCAGGGACTTCCAGGGCGGCCGCTACGTCGATATCGTTTTCCCATGGCGTTGGGACGACTATCGGGTCGCGTGGGGCGAAGAATTCATCGAGCGGGGGCTCGCGCTTTTAGAGGAAGGAGAATTCCGGGAGGCGATCCACATGATTCGGGTCGGCCACGCCAAATCCCCTTCAAACCTCGAAGCCCGGCTGGTCCTGGCCGAGCTTCATTCCGCCCAGGGGCGCCGCGATCTCGCCGCCCGTCTCTTGCGCAACGGCCTACCCTACGCGGAAGATAACGTGAACTACCTTCGAACCACCCTCCGGACTCTGATCGCCACCCAGGAGGATCACGCCGTGATCGAGATCGCGGGCGATATCCTCGTCGGCGAACCGCTTCTCGTCCCCCGTCATCAGATCACCGCCTTGGCCGCGGCCACCGCCCATTTCCACCGCGGCGGCTACGACCAGGCCGAAGACTTGCTGACCCGCTACGATCTGGCCAATAACGCCGAGGGACGTATCCTCCTGGCTAGAATCGATTGGGAACGGGGCAACCGGCAAGCCGCCGTCCAACGCTTGGAAATCCTGGCCGACCAATTGATCGATCAAGAGGAAGTTTACATTCTCCTTTCCCGCTATTTCCGGGAGCTCGGCAACCCCACCCGCGCCCATAACTACGCGGTGATGCGCCAGATCAATTTCCCGCTCAACGCCGCTCCGCGAATCGCTCTTCTCTATTCCCACCACGAAGCCGGCGAACAAGCTCAGATCCGTCAGGGTGTCGAGCGGTTGTTCCGGGATTTCGGCACCGACACCGAAGCACTTCTTGGTCTCGGCGAATTCGCCGCGTTCGCCGGGGACGTCGAATTGGCCCGCCGGGTCTTCCAAACCATGGACCGCAATGGTTTCGCCCTGCAAATGCCGGCGATTCTCATGGCCGAGGCCCATCTGACCGCCGGCCAATTCCGCGAGGCGATCCGTTTTCTCGAAGGGCAGGCCCGCGAGGACGAAGCCCTCGGAGAACGCTTCGAAGCGGTTCTCGACTCCATCTACGCCACCGCCTATCTCGGCCTTGGTAACAACGACACCGGGGAAATGCATCTCACCCGCCTTCTCAACGCCCGCAACGTCCGGCCGGCCAACTTCATGATCACCGCCGAACGTCTGGTTAAACTGGGCCGTCAAGATCTCGCCCGCCGGGTGGTAATGCACGCCCACCGGGCCGACCCGCTCAACCAAGCGGCGTTGACCGAACTGATCCGGCTCGACCTGGAGGCCGGCCGAACCGAGGATCTGGTCAACAATATCAACAAACTTCTCACCATGCGGAAACCGCCCCGCTCGCTTTTGGAGGAATCGTCGATGCTGCTACGCGCCGACCAATTCCTCTTCCTCCCGCAACGCGAGGAACTTCTCCGCTCGATTCGACAAATGATGGGGCCGGACGAGCTTCGGCTCAATCACTCGTAGGTTCGCCCTCCTCCGAACGGACCCGGACCCGGGCCGAGCGAACTCGCTTCTCGTCGACCCCGGTGATCCGGATTTCGAGTCGCCCGAGCGTAAAACTGGCGTTTTCCTTGGGCATCCGCCCAAGTTCCGAGGTGATGAAACCGCCGAAGGTGGAGACCTCGGCGTTGTCGATTTCGACTCCCAGCGCCTCCGCCACATCGTGAATCGGCGCCAAACCGTCCACCACGAAGTCCCCTTCCGGTGTCGGTTTGATCTGAACCTCTTCCCGATCGAATTCATCCTGGATGTCCCCCACCAGTTCCTCCAAGACGTCCTCCAGAGTCACCGCTCCGATCGCCCCCCCGAACTCGTCCTGCACCAAGGCCATGTGGAACCGCTGACGCAGCAGTCGCTGCAACACGACATCGAGCGGGTCGTCCGGGGAGAACCGCAGAATGTCCCGCCGGAATTTCCGCAGGTCGACTTGATGCCAATCCCCGGAATAGCGGAAAATGTCCTTAATATGGATCAGTCCGATGCAATGGTCGAGATCCCCTTCACAGAGCGGAAACCGGGTGTGACCGGTTTTCCGGGCGATCTCCAGGTTCACCGCGTTCGAATCGGTGACGTCGAAATACTGGATCCGGTTTCGAGGCAATAAAATATCCTGGGCCACCCGCTTGCGGAGATTGATCGTGTTGCGGATGATCATTCCCATGATCGGGGAGACATCCTCTCCCCCCCGCAACAGCGACCGGATCTGCACCTCGACGTCGAGCAAATTGGTCTCCAGCTCCGCATCGATCCGCAACGCCCGAAAGAGGAGTTTCGACAACCGAGCCAGGCCTTTGACCACCAACCCCAAGAACAGCCGCAGCAAATGAACCGGCACGGCGCCGGCCCGGGCCGCCGGTCTCGGATAACTCAAAGCCAATGCCCGCGGCACCAACTCACCCGCGAGGAAATGGACCAACACCGCCAGAAAAACCGCCACCACCACCGCGGCGTTGGCCATGTTTTCCCCCGGGATAGACTCCGCCATCAAACGGAGCGGCTGGATCAAGGCGAATCCGAGCCCGACAGTGGTCAGATTGATCCCGAGCCGGATCACCCGCGAACTCTGATTCACATCGGTCAACAAGGAGGTCACCACCCCGGACAAATCCCGACCGTCCGTCTCCCGCGCCTCAAGCCGATTGAAATTCAGCTGGATCAAGGCGAAATCGGCCGCCACCAACAGGGCGTTCAACCCGATCAAACCGACCACCAGGACCAGGGACTGGGCAAGCTCCATTACAATCGGGTTCATTTTTCAAATTTTCTCACTGCGACTGGCCGATCGGCCCCGAAACTCGCGGCCTTCCGTCGAGGCCATCCGCGCGAGCGATCATCGTCGGAGCCTGGGCAACACTCCTCCCAGAGCTTCCAACAAACGCCGGTTCTCCGCCTCGGTTCCCACCGAGATACGGACGTATTCGGGCAACCCATACGGTCCGACCGGCCGCACGATCACCCCGGCCCGCTGGAGCTCCCGGAAGACAGCCTGGCCGTCCCCGACGCGCGCCAGCAGGAAATTCGCCTCGCTCGGGACGTATTCGACGTCCAACCGGGCCAATCCTTCCCCCAGTTGCTTCAGTCCGGCCCGGTTTCCCGCCCGACATTTCTCCAAAAACTCCGTGTCGTCCAAGGCCGCCGCCGCAGCTGCCTGGGCCGGGGCATTGACGTTGAACGGCTCCCGTACGCGGTTCAACAAGGCGGCCATCTCTTCGCTGCAATACCCGTAACCGACCCGCAATCCGGCCAGACCGTAAATTTTTGAGAAGGTCCGCAAGCAAACGATCTTCCGCCCTTCCCGGATCAGGGGCCGCAAATCCGGCGGCGTTTCAAGGTATTCCGCGTAAGCCTCGTCGAAAGCGAAGACCACATGGTCCGGCAATTCCCGGGCGAACTTCACGATTTCCTCGGCGGAGTTGGCGCTGCCGGTCGGATTGTTCGGACTCGGCAGAAATACCATCTTCGTCCGCGGGCCCACCGCCGCCGCCAACGCGTCCAGGTCGTGCCGGTGATCCCGCAGGGGAACCTCCACCGGCTTCGCTCCGAATAAAAGAGTGACCAACTTATAGACGATGAAAGCCGGCGTCCCCATCACCGCCTCGTCCCCGGGTCCCAAAAAAACGTGCCCGAGCAACTCCAGGACTTCGTTCGACCCGTTCCCCACCACCACCTGGTTCGGCGGCAACTCCAATTTCTCCGCCAGCTTGTGACGCAAGGCGAACGCCCCGCCGTCCGGATAGAGATGCGCCTGTTCCAACGCCTTCATCGCCGCCACCATTCCCCGGGGGGACGGACCGAACGCGTTTTCGTTCGAGGCAAGTTTGATGATTTCCCGCGGATTCAACCCCAATTCACGCGCAACCTCTTCAATCGGCTTTCCGGGTTCGTAGACCGGTTGGGTCAGCACCGGCTTCTGCACAAGATCAATAATATTCATAATCAGGACGCCATCCGGCGAGGCGGGCTCAAGTGGTTTCCGCTTCCGCCGTCGGTCGGGCCCATATTTTCACTCATAAAATTTGACGGTTTTAAAGCTTTTCATTCAAATCCCCGACAGAATGTTCGTTTCCTTCATCGCCACCGAGACCCCTCGCCCCTCCCAGGGCCGGCCGCCACAGTCCGGCGGCGGCGTAATTCATTGATCCTCATGCCAAGCAAGTCCTCCAACCGCCGCTCCCGGCGGTCGTCCGAGAAAACCGCCGCCCGCAACGATTGGGAGCGCCGCAACATTCCGAGCATGCAATTGCATGAATCCGAGAAACTGCTGGTCGGCATCCTCGCCTTTCTCCTGGTCATGCTTCCCTGGTCGCTCGGCTCCACCCACCTCCCGGCCCAGGCCATCGCCGCATTCATCGCGATGACCGCCCTCGGAGCCGCCCTTCTGCCCCGGCACGGCAACACCCACTCCATCACGAGCTCCGGCCAGTTCAAGCGCCTGCTCACCTTCCCCGGGTTCTGGCTCGGAGGCCTTCTCCTCGGGCTGGTCCTGATCCAGGGACTGAACACCGCCTGGAAGGTCGAAGGCACTGAAGAATTCCGCCTGCTCACCGAATCCGACCACCTCTCATGGCTTCCCGCCGGGGTGGAAGGAAGCGGGTCGGGGCCGTTCCGCTGGCTCCTGATTCTCGGGACTCCCTTGGCCGCCCTCTGCGCCGCCTGGATCGGCATCACCCGCCGGAAATCCGTCCTGGTCCTCCTGGGAACCGCTTCGATCAACGGCGCCGCGTTGGCCGCGATCGCCTTCTACCAGATTTTCAAAAACAAGAGCGCCATTCTCGGTTTCCATACCCCGGCGACCGACAAATTTTTCGCCACCTTCCCCTACCATTGGCAAGGCGCTGCCTATCTGGTTCTCGTTCTCGCCGCTTCCCTCGGCCTGGCCGCACATCATTTCGCCCAATCGCGCCGCACCTTCAAACGCTCCAATCCAAGCGGTCTTTTTGTCTTCATCGGATTGATCCTCACCTTGATGGCGATTTTTTCCTCGTCGTTGACCGCGGCAGCCCTCGCGGGGGGACTGATGGTCGCCTTCCTCGCCCACATCGCTTACCGCGAATTGACGGCCAACGCCTACCTGAGTCGCAAAATCCTTTTGTTCGCCGTCGCCGTCATCGCCACTCTGGGCGGCACTTGGATCGGTCGAAGCATCGCCGACGATTTCCTGACGCCCGTCGGCCGAGCAGACGAACCGATTCCCGGGATTGCGACAGCCGCCGATTGGAACAACGGCTGGGCGGTCGGCGGCGCCATGCTGCGGGAACGCCCGCTCTTCGGGTGGGGGGCCGGCGGTTTCCCCATCGCCTATGCGGAAGTTGCCCAACGCCACGACATCCCCGTCACTTCGCCCCCACAGGACGCCGAATTCGCCTCCAGCGACTGGATTCGCCTTCCCGCCGAATTCGGAATCATCGGAACTCTGCTCCTCCTTTTGACCGGGGGGGTTCTTCTCCGGCACTACTTTGATCGTCGCGTCTTTGAAAATCCGTTGATCGGTTTCCTGCTCCTCGGATCCGTTAGCGGACTCTTGCTCGGCCTCGCCAGCCTGACCTTTCATAACGTAGCCTTTCTGACCACCTGGACCCTTGTCCTGGCGTTCGGCGCGATTCTCGTCCGGATCGAACGGACGCTCCGGACCCGGGATGAACAACCGGCGGATTGAGGCGAAAACACCTCCGTTTCCCTTCATCGAATGCTGATTTTCCTGACAGGAGCCACCGGCCTCGCCGGAACCGCCATCGCCGAAGTCGCCCGCCGCCGCAGGCACTCCGTCATCGGCGTCGGTCACACGGTAGAAACACCACCGCCAGGTTTGGCCAAATACCTTCAAATCGACCTCCGCGACGAGCACGCCGCAGTGAACGCCCTCCTTGACGAGTTTCCGGAAGTCATCATCAATGCCGCCGCCATTTCCGAGCCGGCGAAGTGCGACGACCTTCCGGAAGACTCCGAACGGATCAACGTCCGCCTCCCCCACACCTTGGCCAAATTGGCCCACCATCTCAGCGCGCGGCTGATCCATCTTTCGACCGACATGGTGTTCGACGGGCAGGACCAAAACTACGCCCCCGATTCCCCGACCTCCCCCACCTCCACCTACGGCCGGCAAAAGCTGGAGGCGGAAAGGCTGGTCGCGAAACACGCCCCCGAGTTCGCGACCATTCTCCGCACCACTCTTCTTACCGGCAACAGTCTCCGCGGACGGCGCAGCCTTCATGAGAAACTTTTCGCCGCATGGGCCGCCGGCGAGACAACACCGCTGTTCGATGATGAATTCCGCCAACCGTGCCATGCCTCGAATCTAGCCGAGGTCGTGGTCGAGATCGCGGAGCGAAACGATCTGTTCGGCACCTACCACTGGACCGGCGCCGAAACCGTCACCCGCCACGAAATCGGCCGACAAATCCTCGATCACTTCAAACTCCCGCCGACCTTGATCGAGCGGACCCGCATTCGGGACAATCCCGCCTTCGCCGGCCGCCCGGCCAACCTGACGCTCGACATCGGCCTCCTCGCCGGAAAGTTGAAGACCCGCCCGCTACCCTTCTCGGAACAACTCGACACGTTCAAGGTGCCGGTTCCCTTCCGCACCTGGTATCACAGCCAATGAACGGCCGATCGGGAACCCTTCTCCACTTGCTTCCCGACCGGACCGGGGGCGCGGCCGAAAACATGGCGGTCGATTTCCTCCTGCTCCAACGTTACCCGGAACCGGACGCGGCCCGCCTGCGGCATTACGGCTGGCGCAACCCGGCCGTCACCTTCGGCTACAGCCAGAAATGGAACGAAGTGACCCCCCGATTTCCGCCCGGCGAGCGGGAATTCTGCCGACGTCCGACAGGCGGTGGCATCGTCGACCATGCCGCCGATTGGACCTACGCCTTGGTCATTCCCAAAATCCACTCCCTTTACCGGGAACCCGCTCCCCTCTCCTACTATCTCGTTCACCAAGCCCTCCGCGACGCCCTTCTTGACCAGGACCAGGACGTCATTCTGCAACCCGAAGAAGAGTCCCTTCCCGAAGCCTCCTCCGGGCTGGGAGTCTGTTTCATCCAAGCCGAACCGCACGACGTCATCCACCGGCCGAGCAGGACGAAAGTCGCAGGCGCCGCCTTAAAACGAAACAAAAACGGCCTCCTTTTTCAAGGATCGGTGGCCCGCCTCCCGTTGCCCGGCCTCGATTGGGACCGATTCGCGGCCCAATTCACCCTCCGGATCGCCGAGACACTTTCCGTCGAAGCCGAGGAACGCCCGTGGCCGGCTTTAAATCCCGACGAAGAAGCGCATGTGACCGATCAGTTTTCCAGTCAGGTCTGGAACGAACGCCGGTAAATCGACCGTCAGGCCTGCATCGACAACAAAACGGGCCCGATCCATTTCTGGACCGGGCCCGCTCGATAACACACTATTTATCCCAAAATCGTCTATTGCTCAGGCTGCGGCTGCTGTTGCTGCTGCTCCATCTGCCGCTGGAACTGCTGCTGCATCATTTGCTGTTGCTGCTGCTGTTGCTGACGCTGCATGTCTTCGAGTTGCTGCCGTTGCTCGTCCGTGAATATAGCGTCCACTTTTGACTGAAGAATCAATGAAAGAGCGGTGATCTCCCCGGTCAATTCGCCAAGCTTGGCCGCCCCGCGTCTAATTTCCGCCTCGTCGAAATCGGCGCCCGCCGCTTCCTGAAGTTCCTGCTGAACAACGTGGGCCTGGTTCTGCAATTCTTCGAGTTTCGGAGTGATCTCGTCTACCAAGGACCGCAATTCCGATTGCTGTTCTTCGGTCAGCCCGACCATCGCTGCCAACTGATCGATTTCATCCGGTTGCTCCTGCATTGCGGGGGCCTGCCCGAAAGCGGAAACGGAGAATGCCGCAGCTACGACGGCCACGGATGCGATTTGTCTGATTTTTTTCAACATCATAATAGGTTTTGCAGCGGTGCCCCGCCGATCGTTGTTAACCCAGATTTGGGCGTAATATGGTTTAGATCGCGAAAGGAAGACGGTTCCGCCGACGGAATAACATACCAGCCCCCTGCACAGGGTCAAGCCTTCGATGAAATCCAAAGCGAACGAAACCGTTGTCTCCGGTTTTCCATTACGGAGAAAACAGGGTGGCAATCACAATGCGCCCTGAAAAAGCAAAGCGGCGTCGGCGAAATAAGCGTCGACCCAAGGGGATAGAAAGAGAAAATAGAGCAACCCTCCCAGCGCGAGCATCGGCCCGAACGGCACCATCCGTCCCAAAGCCACGTCCTGTTCATCCTCTGGACCGTCCGGTTTCTTCGCGCGGAACATGGGACGCAGGAGCATCGCGACCACCAGGCCAACCGTGCCGAAAACCGCGCCGCCGAAAATGGCGAAAATCGCTCCCTCCCACCCAGTGAACGCTCCGATCGCCCCGAGAAATTTCACATCCCCGAAACCCATCGCCTCCTTCTTCAACACGATTTCGGCCAACAATGCGATCCAAAGGACCACCGCCGAACCGATAAGGAGCCCGACGATCGCCGCCAAACCGGAACGCAAACTGTCGATCAAAGCGATTTCGGACTGGAACCCGTGCAACTGAGGCACCATGAAAGCGAGCAAAACCCCGACCACCGCACCGCCAATGGTGAAACGGTCGGGAATGATCATATGATCGAAATCGATAAACGTCGCGCAAACCAGAATCGCACAAAAAACCATTCCGCACAGGGCCACCAGTGGCGGGAAGAACCACCAGCAAAAGAAAAACAGCAGTCCGGTGAGAAATTCGATAAATGGATACCGGACACTGAAATATCGCCCGCAACAACGGGCTCTCCCGCGTAGGAAAAGCCAACTGATGATCGGAAGATTGTCATACCAGGCGATCGGTTTGCCGCACGCGCAGGCCGAACCGGGAGTGACCACGGACCGCTCCGCCGGTATCCGGTAAATGCATACGTTCAGGAAGCTTCCGACAATCGCCCCGAAGACGAAGGCGAACACCCGGAACAACCACGGAAATTGTTCGTTGAAAGCTGCGTAGGCGTCGATCATAACCGTCCGCGGCGATCAGCCGCGGATGACGGGCCTAGGCCCGCCCCATATAACTGCCGTCGCTGGTGCTGATCTTGATGACCTCGCCTTCCTTGATGAACAAGGGCACTTGGACCACTAATCCGGTCTCGACCGTGGCCGGCTTTTGGACGTTGCTGGCGGTATCCCCCCGAAGACCTTCCGGGGACTCGGTGACTTTAAGGTTAACCGAAGCGGGAAGGCGGACTTCAACGGGATTGCCGTCGACCAACAAGACTTCGACCTCCGCGGTCGGAACCAAATAGTTCTTGGCGTCGGCAATCAACGCGTCCGGGAGCTCCACCGTTTCGAAGGTGCTCGGATCCATGAAATAATAAACGCCCCGATCTTCGTAACTGAACTCGAGCTTCTGCTGGTCGGTGGTGAGGACTTCCACGCTCTCCGTGCTGGAGAAACGGACCGCGTTGCTCTTTCCGTTGCGCAAGTTCCGGATAGTGGCCTGCACGAAGGCCCGCAGATTACCGGGGGTGCGATGCTGCACTTCGAGAACCAAATGCGGATCGTTGTTGTAGTTGATGACGTTTCCCTTCCGGAGGTCGTTGGCTTGCGGCATAATAGTTAAAGATCGTTTGTTTGGAAAAGTGCGAGTTAAGAGGGAGGGCGTTACGCTGTCAATACGGGGAGTTCACCTCCGCCGCGCGGAACAAATTCCTTGGGCACCTCGGACCCCTTGGGCCATTAGACCGAGCGGCACACCGGAAAATCGCAACCGATCCCATGGGTTGACCCATTCAGCACTTGAGAATAGCCGCGACGTAGCGAAAGCGAAGATGGCGAAGCAAAAAGCGCAAAGGGCACAAAATCCAGGAAAAAAGACTGCGATGCGACTAGGAAACCGATCCAAGCCATCCGGTGAACCTGGCTCCTTCAATTAACTCTCTTTTTGAGTATTTTGCGCCTTTTTGCGGCTATCCCAGGTCGAATGGAATCAACCATCGAGCCCGGAAAACAGATCGGGTTCGGGATACCGGCGCTGGGCCTCCTTGAGATGCGTCCTCATTTCGAGCTCCTCCAACAGGGCAAATAACCCCTCACGGTCGACGCTCCCTCGCTGGAAGGGAGGCAGGTCAACATTGCAATCGAGGCGGGTCAACTGGAGGTTCCTCGCCAAATTAGCCCGCTCCTCTTCAACCTTCTCCCGAAACCGCTCGGGCTTCAACTCCGAGACATGGTCGAGAATCCCTTGGACGGAACCGTAATCCGTCAGCCACTTCGCGGCGGTCTTGGGACCGACTCCCGGAACCCCGGGAATTCCGTCAATCGTGTCACCGACCAACGCGAGATAGTCGGCGATTTGCCCAGGATCGACTCCGAACTTCATCCGGACACCGTCCGCGTCAATCCGCCTCCAACCCGCCTTGGCGTTGCCCGGAGGCGGTGGAGCCATCATGCAGACATGTTCGTTCACGCACTGGGCAAAATCCTTGTCGGCACTGACAATGCACACTTCATGCCCATCACGCGCCAGGGCCACCGCGTAACTCCCGATGATGTCATCCGCCTCCACCCCGGAGATCTCCACCAGGTCGGCTCCCATCCGGCGGGTCAACTCCTTGATCACGGGTACTTGCTGCCGGAGCTCCTCCGGCATTTCCGTCCGGTCGGCCTTGTATCCGGGCAAAAGCGCTAATTTCTTTTCGTCATCCCCCAAATCGAAAACCACCAGCATCTCGTCGGGATTCTCTTGATCGGAAAGGCGCCAAAGGGTTCGCACCCATCCATGGAGCGCGTTGGTCGGAAAGCCATCGGTTCGTGACAAGTGCGGGATCGCATGAAAAGCCCGAAAAACCAAATTGTATCCGTCAATTACCAGCCATTTCCCCATATCGCGTTCCCCATCACTCTTGTTAAACAAGAAAGCCCCCGCCGCGGTGTTCGGCGAGGGCTCTCGAAAGATCCAATATCTTTACTCTTCCCGCTTTTCGCGGCTGATCGCACCCGAAGGCATTACCAAGGTCGGGTTCTGGAAGAGCGCGCCCGGCTCGACGTTGCGCAACTGCTGGCGCATCGGCGATCCACCCGGGCTGACCAGGTTGGCGGTCACAAACACCAGGAGGTTCCGCTTTTGGCTGCCTTCGCCCTGGGAACGGAACAAACGACCGACCACTGGAATGTCGCCGAGGATCGGCAAGCGATCGTCAACCCGGCGCACTTCCTCACGGGTCAAACCGCCCATGACAATCGTCGCGCCGTCCCAAATGTTGACCTTGGTGTTGATCTCACGGGTGGCGAACACCGGTTGATAAAATCCGGAAGGAATGGTGACCACTTGGCCGCCCGAAATCGCGAGGCCGACGCCCCCGAATTCCACGAATCCTTCGAACTCGGTTACCCGCGGATTCAAGTCGAGCGTGACGCTGTTGTCCTGCTCCACGGTCGGAGTCACGGTCAACTCCACACCGACCCGGCGCATTTGGAAGTCTTGCGGTGTTCCCGGAGTGATCGTCACCCCGGCGGCTCCGGCGTCACCGGTTCCACCCCGGCCGACATCGCTCTGCGTATCCCCGTAGGAATCCGGATAACGGATTTCCTGGGCGACGTTAAAGGTCGCTTGGTGGCCCGAAAGAACGGTCAATTTCGGCGCGCTCAACAAATCGGAACCGGTGCGCTGGGAGAGCATTCTCACGGTCGCGTTCACGTCGAATCCGTCGACCGAGCCATCGATCACCGCGATGCTACCCGCGCCACCGCCAAGGGCCGGTCCGCCAGGAATGGTCGGCGGAGTGACCGGGAAGGTGAGATTTCCAAAACGGATCTGGCTGGCGGCCTGGGTTCCGGCGAAAGCACCGGCCAAGGTGCGGTTCTGCGTTTGATACCGGACGTTGCCCCCCGGGGACATGACATCCCAGCTGAACCCGAGTTCGTCGAGCGAGCTCTCGGCGACTTCAAGGAAACGCGCTTCGATTTCGACTTGGCGGACGTCAGTCAAGCGACGGAAAACATTGCGAATGCGCTCGATGTTGCGAGGAGTTTGAGTCACCCAGACATCGGTGCCGTCATAGATCAAGCTGCTTCCCGGGACCGAGAAGTCCACCCCGGCCGCTTGTTGAAGGAAATCGCGCAATCCGCGAGAAGCGTCCCCACCACCGCCACCGCCACCGGCAGCTTGAGGCGCGGGTGCGGCGGGCGCGGCGAACGGATCATCCACTTCGGCGGCAGCAGGAGCTGCGGCCGGAGCAGCTCGGCCCATCATCCGCTGAATCGTGGCGGAGGAGACCGGAAAATTCTCAGTCAGCAGGTCAGGACGACGACGGACCCCTGGACGGACGATAACCACGTCCGGCTCGACCTCATACTGAAAGCGAACCGAGTCGACCAAAAGGTCGAGAATCCGCTTCAGCGAAAGATCGGTGACATTCATGTGAACCAACGGTTCGCTGCGTTCCGGGTCCATCGGGACGATATTGACTCCGACGCCTTCCGGATCATACTCCCGCGAAACCTGACTCAGGGTCGTGATCGCCCGACTCAATTCAACTCCGGTGAAATTGACGCTGGGAATGCGAATCTCGTTAAGCTTCCGCTCAAGGGGCAAAGGCTCAGGAGCTTCTTCCACGGCGGCGGGACGTTCCACGTAGATTTGAGGACGCTGCCAGGAAGCGCCGATTTCTTCGAGCATTTGCTCCCGGGTTTTAGTCCGATCGAGATGGTTGCGGGCGCGTTTGGTTTCCGCGATCCGAGCCAACATCGCTTTGGCTTCCGAATTGTAGGCGTCCATCGCCTCGACTTGACGGAAGGTGTGTTCCGCCCCCATCAGGTCACCGTTCAGGAACTGAGCGCGACCGGTCCGGAGCATGTTCCGGATTTCTTCCCGCTCCTCGACGAAACGGGGACTGATTTCCTCGATCGGCAGGCGGGCGGGGCTCATGAGATCACGCTCAAGAGCGCGCGCGGTGCGGTCGGCTCGGCGGGCGTCCGGTGCGAGCCGGGCATAAGAGTCGAGGGAAGAACGGGCGCCTTCAAGATCGTTTTGGTTCAACTGATGGCGGGCCCATTGCAGATAAAGATTGGCTTTGTCTTCCTGAAGTTGCCGATGCAGGTCTTCGGTCATTGGAACTTGCGGCAGTTCCCGGCGGGCCATTTCCAAAGTTCTGACCGCGTCATTGAAATTCCCATTGGCGGCCTGTTCTTCAGCGAGCCCGCGGTAGGCGCGTGCCTCATCGGCGAAAATCTCCCACTCGCGTCGCTGCTGGGGGTCGGCCGTCCGACCTGGAGCCGAAGGTGCGCCGGGAGTCGTAAGGTCGATCGTCGGGGCCGCCGCGCGGCGCTGGATATTGGCTTCCACATTCTCCAACAACCGCTCCAATCCCGGATTGCCTGGATTCAACTCCAACAACCGCTGCAACCGTTCGCGCGCCAACTCCAAATTGCCTTCGTCCCGGGCCTCCAAGGCTTCGGACATGAGCCGAATGCGCTCGTCCGTTGGAGCCTGGCCGTAGATGTGCCCGGCAGATGCTCCCATGCCTGCCAATAGGCAGAAACATGAAAGAAGCTTAAGGAGTTTACGATACGTACGGTAGGTCTTCATATGGAATATCTGGGTGAGTTATTAGAGCGATCAGGCGGATGGGCAATGGCAAAATTGAACTTTCTCCGGGAAAGTGAGTCTCAGGGGGCCGCTCGGTTGACCCGCAGGGTCTTGGTTTCCCGCCCCCCTTGCTCCTCGTCGGCCATTCGAGTAACAGTTGCCGACGCCGGAGGCGTCAACGTTTCCACCCGGTAACCGACACCATTGTGCCGGAAAGAATCTCCGGCGCGCGCGCGAAATCGTTGCCTCGCATCATCCGTGGTTCGAAATTGAGCGGTTGGCTCGGCGTCCTTCTTCCGCTGGTCGGACCGCAACGTCACTTCCTGCCCCAATCGTTTGTCTTCCACCACGACGAATGCAACAGTGTCGGTGACGTCCGTGGTCCCCCCGTGACGGACTTGAACCCGTTCGGTCCGGACGGAACGAACCACGATGCCGAAATTGCTGAATTCCTGCCCGCTCCGGGCCAACACTTGCTCGCCGGTTTCGACGTTCTCCAAGGTCACCAGGACGGAATCGTCGCGACCGAAGAAACCGACCACCTGCATCCGGTAAAGCTCCTCCTCAATCGAAACCAGCTCGATGCCAAATTCCGGCGGGGCCGGCACGTCGACGTCCGGCAGGACGAACTGGCCGGTCCGCTGGTCAAAGAAAATAACGGGAGGGGTGAAGACATCGAAAACCCACTCCGGACCGGCGCTTTGCGGTCCCGGTTCCTCCCACTGGGCGAGCGTCAAATCAATGTCGGGAACTTCGGTGACCTGATAGGTGTTTTCCGGGCGCAAGGCGGGAATGTCCACGAAAGCGGTGATCGGTTGCGGATCCGGTCGAAATGCCGCAAAACCGAAGACGACCAGCAACACCAGGAGCGCGCCGACCAAAAGAATCTTGT
Organism: Verruconatronum alginivorum; assembly: GCF_056590205.1. NCBI lineage: Bacteria > Pseudomonadati > Verrucomicrobiota > Opitutia > Opitutales > Verruconatronaceae > Verruconatronum > Verruconatronum alginivorum. The sequence goes on from NZ_JBWPVQ010000001.1 coordinate 277,195, forward strand.
CGTAATATTTACTGATCATGTCTCTCCAAAAGCTTTTTACCGGCGTTCATTCTGCCCGCCTCTGACCTCCACAAACTCCATCGATACGGTGAAGCGGGAAAGATTGTCCGCCACCAGCGGAATCCGTTCCCGATCCCCCTCGGCCGTCGCCGGAGCTTCCGCTTCTTCGCCGCCGTTCGTTGGCGCGGGAGCCGCCCGGCGGGCCGGGCGACGTCCTCCGGCGGTTTCGCGGCGAGCCCCGTCCGCCGCCTCGGAGGCGGGCACCGCCTCCACGTTGCGGACGATCAAGGGCATGTCGAAGGAGGTCAATTCATTCAAAAATGCCCGAAGCGTCGAAGCTCGGCCGGTGAAAACGACTCGATAAGCGCTGGTGTCAGCCACCCCGGAAATCGCCGCGCTCAACTGCGGATTGAGCCGGAAACCGCCACCGCCCTGCTGCTGGCCTTCACCGTCGGTCCGCCCTTCCCCGGGCCGGCGGATTTCGATCAACGCCTCCGGTTGCGCCTCGAACAAGCGATCCAAAATGTGAGCCACGATCAATCGTTGCTTGTAAACTGTAGCGATGTTTCCTTCCGCCGGGCCGACGGTGGCATACGCCTCGAACCCGAAATGGGTGTCATCGATTCCCCGGGGATCGAGCAAAACTTCGCGCGCCCGTTCCCGGTATTCGTCCACGAAGCTGGCGATGTCGAAAAAGGCGTCGGCCCGGCTCGCCGGGTGAGCGGCCAATTCTTCCGCCAATCCTTCGCGCCCTTGCATCGATTGGTAATAGAGCTGGAGCTCCTCGCGACGGCGCTCGATTTGCTCGGCGGTCAGATCGACGTTGCGCTGGTGTGGAAGAACATCCTGATTCGCCAAACGGCGGAATTCTTCGACCTTAGCCCGGAAGTCGGCTTCCACCGATTGTGCTTCGGCGCGCTGTCCGAGGATCATGAACACCTCCACCGCCAACAGTCCGGCCAGGACCGCCATCACGATGGTGAAAACTAGATTTTTCTTAAGCCAAACCATGGATTGAAAGAATTAAAGCCCCCGCCGGGAGTCGACCACGAGGACGAATTGAAACCGAAGAATACCCGGATCGTTCGCATCGAAACGTTCGTTCTCAACCGCCGAAACGAATTCGGATTCGGTGAAACTGGCCAGCAACGCGTTGACCCGCTCCTGACTGGTCGGGCTCACCCGCGAAGTCGGATTTCTGCGATCGATCAACCGGCCCGAAACGTTCAACCGGAGCCCTCCTCCGGTCTGCTGTTGCTGCTGCGGCTGGGCGCCGCCAAAGGCGCCGCGCCCGGCGGCCGCCTGTTGCTGCTGGCCCTGGGTGACCGCCAACTGGTCAAGCCAGACATCCTCAACCGCCACCAGCCGTTCTTGAAGATCCTGCAGGAAAACGATCCAATTCCCTTTTTTCTCGTTAAGCTGCTGGAACGAACGAATACGGGTGGAGATCTCGTCCGACCGCCGGAGGTTGTCCTGCATCTGCCGGTTCAACTGGCGCAAAGGGACCAACTCCTCCTCCAGCTCCCGGGCCTGTTCCGCGAAAGTTTCGGCCTGCGTCTTGTAATTCAATACGGGGATGAATCCCGCGACCACCAGAATCGCGGCTGCACCGATGAGATAGGTCCGCTTCTGTTTAAATTCGACCTGCTTGGCAAGGGCCGGGGGAAGAAGGTTGAAATTCGCGCCACTGCCCGCCTTGGCCCGCAGCGCCGCGCCGACCAGAGGGCTCAACTGAAGCCGATGGGCCTCCACTTGCTCCTGGATCTTCGGCTGAACCCCGACATCGCGCAGGGAATCGTACCATTCGACCTGGATCTTCAATTTCTCCGACAGGTGCTCAATAATACCTGGGACGATGGCGCCTCCGCCGGTGAGATAGACGTTCGAAACCTGCTCCGCCCCGCTCTGCCGCCGGAAATTGACGATCGAACGGGTCACTTCCATGCTGAATCGGCGGAGGAACGATTCCAAGGCCCGCTGCACCCCTTGCTGCATGTCCTCGCTGACCCCTTCGGTCTGACCGCTAAAGAGATGTATTTTCAACTCTTCGGCGTGACCGAAGGAAATCTTCAGGTCGTCGGCGATGCCTTGGGTCAACGTATTGCCGGCGATGGGCACGTTTCTGACGAAAAAGCCGTGGGTATCGATAAAGAGCAAATCGGTCGACTTCGCCCCGATGCTGACCACCAGCGCCCCTTCGTTGACTTCCGGGTAGCTGTGGGAAAAAGCGTTGAATTGCGCCATCGCCGCCGGCTCGATGACTTCCGCCTCAATGCCGAGTTTCGCGGTCACGTCGCAAAGGCTTTGGGCGATTTCGATCTTCATCGCCACCAGGGCGACTTCAAATTCAGCCCCGTCGTCGAGGAGGGTCTCGTAATCCCAAACCACTTCCGGCAGGGGATACGGGATATTCTGTTGGGCCTCGAATTTGACGATTTGATCCCGCTTGTTCTTGGCGACATGCGGGATCTTGAGAAACTTCATCAGCAACAGATGCCCCGGAGCCACCAAGTGGGCCGGTCCGGAAAGTTTCTTCCGCTTCGAGATCGCCCGCAGGCCCATGTAGACCGCGTTGACCCACTCCTGCTCGCTGGTGAAATCGCCGCCAAGAACCTCGGTCTCGAAACCGGTAAGTTGAACGCCTTTCGCGCTCAATGTGAAAAAGCCGACCGCGACGTGATTCGCACCGCAATCGATTACTAAAACCTTGTTAGGAGAACTCATCAGGTGGGAAAAGGCATTTCCAAATTATCGGGACGGCGCAAGGAAAAACACCCCCGCAACGAAATCAGACGGCGAACTATTCGCCGACCTCATTCGAACGTGAAGGGAGAGAGACCGGCCCCGCCTCCAGTCGGCCAAGACACGAACCGCGACGCTGAGAACACGAAAGCCCCGGAATGGAACGAGGCGGAGCGGCGCATGTGATTCGGTCGACATGAAGTTTGATTGATAGGTTTCGAACCGTTGCACGATCAGAAGTTCGGCGCGTCTGACGCCCTCCGAGTCGGCCGTGAAACCGTTAAAACGTAATTAATCCAATGAAGATTGAGACAAATCAATGTTAAAAAATCGCTTTCCGAGCCGATTGAAGAGAGTGGCTCCTGGTTGGGAAAAGGGACTTCTTTCCTGTCAGACCCGGCCCCCGGGAAGTTGTGCCCGCGAATCCGCGATCATTTTCCAAACCGAAAGCCGACCGTTTTTTACATTGCCGCCCCGATGGCAGTGGGGGCAAACTCCGCCCCGATGTCGAGCCAAAACCACCGTCCGTTCAAAATCAGCGTCCTTGTCTTCGTCCGCGACCGCCAAGGGCGTTTCCTTCTCCTCCAGCGCGAACGCGAACCGAACAAGGGAATGTGGAGCCCGATCGGCGGAAAACTGGAGATGTCCGCCGGCGAATCCCCCTTCGAATGCGCGATTCGCGAAACCGCCGAGGAGATCGGGGTCGCCGTTACCGAAGAGGATCTCCACCTGTTTTCCATGGTTTCCGAAAAGGATTACGAGGGGAGCGGCCACTGGCTGATGTTTTTGTTCGACTGCCGGAAAACGGTCGACGCCCTTCCCGATGCGATCGACGAGGGGGTGTTCGCCTTTTTCACCCGCGACGAGATCGAAAAGATCCCGCTGCCGGAAACCGACCGCGCCGCGCTCTGGCCATTATACGATCGTTTCCACGACGGCTTCGTCTGCCTCCGGGCCGATTGCGATCCGGCCCACCCCCTGAAAATCACGATCGAGGAAAGCCGCGAAGCCGACCGTTCCGGCCCGGAAAGCCGCGCCGCGGCCCATCCCTGAGCCGCCTTCCTTCGAGGGGAGCGGCTCGCAAACCGATTTACCTTGATTAATCGTAGGAGAATCAGGATTTTTGAACCTTTATTGCATAGAAATACACCGTGAGCAAAAAAACCAATTCCACTCTCGATACGGACGCTCCCGCGGCGAAGGGAAATAAACCGGCGGCGGTCAACGCGTCGTTGACGTCCGAACAGAAAATCGACCTCTACACCCAGATGGTGCGGGTCCGGCGATTCGAAGAACGCACCGTCCGCTGTTACCAGCAGGGCCACATCGGCGGTTTCTGCCACACCTACATCGGACAGGAAGCGGTGGCGATCGGCAGCATTTCCGTCCTCGGCGATGAGGACCAGATCATCACCGCCTACCGCGACCATGCCCACGCCCTCGCGGTTGGCATGAACATGAACGAGCTCATGGCCGAACTTTTCGGCAAATACACCGGCTGCTCCAAGGGCAAAGGGGGCTCGATGCACTACTTCGCCCCCGACAAGCGCTTCTGGGGCGGCCACGGGATCGTCGGCGGCCAGACCCCGCTCGGCGCCGGGATCGCCTTCGCTTTGAAGTACCTCGAAAAGAAGGCTTGCTGCCTTTGCTACCTCGGCGACGGTGCCGTCAACCAAGGCGCTTTCCACGAGGCCCTCAACTTGGCCGCCCTCTGGAAACTCCCGGTGATCTACATCATCGAGAACAACTATTACTCGATGGGGACCAGCCAACCGCGCTCCTCGGCCGGCAAACCTCTCGCCAAACGGGCCGCCGGTTACGACATGGATTACGACGTCGCCGACGGCAACGACCTCTACCTCGTCCGCGAGAAGACCGCCGAGGCGGTCAAGCGGGCCAAGGAGGAATCGCGCCCGACCATCCTCGAGTTCAAAACCTACCGTTTCCGCGGCCACTCGATGTCCGACCCGGAAAGCTACCGGACCAAACAGGAAATCGAAGAAAAGAAGAAAACCGACCCGATCGTCCTGTTCGAAAACTATCTCCTCGAAGAGGGCGTGCTGGACGAAGCGAAGATCAAGGAGATCGACGACGCCGCCAAGAAGGAAGCCGCCGAATCGAACGAGTTCGCCGAGCAAAGCCCCTTCCCGCCGGAGGAAGAGCTCTTCACCGACGTCTACGCCAACGACGCCGACTACCTGAAAAAGCACCGTTAATCCGGAGCCACACCCACTCTTCTTTCACTCTTCCTTCTTGATTCCATGCAGAAAGTAACTTACCGCGAAGCTGTCAACCAAGCCATTGCCGAGGAAATGGAACGCGACAGCAAGGTCTTCATCACCGGTGAAGAGGTCGCCCAATACCAAGGCGCCTACAAAGTAACCAAGGGGCTCCTCCAACGCTTCGGTCCGAAGCGGGTCATCGACTCTCCGATCAGCGAAACCGGTTTCGCCGGTCTCGGCATCGGGGCCGCGATGTACGGCCTCCGCCCGATCGTCGAGTTCATGACCTGGAGCTTCTCCTTCGTCGCCTTCGACCAGATCGTCAACAACGCCGGCAACATCCGCTACATGTCGGGCGGTCTGATCAAGATCCCGATCGTCTTCCGCGGTCCGGCCAACGGCGGCGTCAACGTCGGGGCCACCCACTCCCACACCCCGGAAAACCTGTTTGCCCACTTCCCGGGTCTCAAGGTGGTCTGCCCGAGCAACGCCTACGACGCCAAGGGCTTGCTCAAAACCGCCATCCGCGACGACGACCCGGTCTGCGTCATGGAGGACACCCGCCTTTACGATCACACGATGGAGATCCCCGAGGAGGAATACACCATTCCGCTCGGCAAAGCCGACGTGAAGCGGGAGGGCAAGGACATCTCCCTCGTCGCCCACGGCCGCGCGGTGGTCACCGCCCTCCAGGCCGCCGAATTGCTGAAGGAGCGCGACGGCATCGACGCCGAAGTGGTCGACATCCGCTGTCTCCGGCCCCTCGACAGCGAAACCATCCTCGCTTCGGTTCGCAAAACCAACCGGGTGGTCCTCGTCGAGGAGAACAAACCGTTTTGCGGCACCGACGCCCAGATCGCCTTCGTCATCCAGGACCAGGCGTTCGACTATCTCGACGCCCCGATCAAACGGGTCTCCGCCCTCGACGTTCCCCAACCGTTCAGCGATCCGTTCGAAAAAATGGTCCTGCCCGACGCCGAACGCGTTTACAAAACCTGCCTAGAAATCCTGTAACCGATAGAGAATCATCCATGGCTTCCATCATCGAAATGCCGAAACTGAGCGACACCATGACGGTGGGCACGCTCGTCAGCTGGTTGAAACAAGAGGGGGAACAAGTCTCCAGCGGCGATATGATCGCCGAGATCGAGACCGATAAGGCCACCATGGAGCTCGAAGCCTTCGACGAAGGCATCCTCCTGAAACAGTTGGTCAAGCCGGGCGAACAGGTGCCCGTCGGCACGTCCATCGCCGCCATCGGCGAAAAGGGCGAGAAGATCGATCCATCGGCCCTCTCCGGCAAGGAACCCGCCGCCGAGACCGACGCTTCCGAAAAGTCCGAGGAGGATACCGTTCCCCCGAGCCAGGAACATGGCCAGGAACACGCCCGCCATAGCGGATCCGACCAACCGGCCCCGGCACACCGCTCCGCTCCGAAAGAGGAAGCCGCCCCGGAGCCCGACACCGGCAAACGCCTCCGCGTCTCTCCCCTCGCCCGCCGCTTGGCGGAGGAAAAGGGAGTCGCCTTGGAAAATCTCGAAGGCTCCGGCCCGGGCGGACGCATCGTCAAGGCCGACGTCCTCGCCGCCGCCGAAAAGGGCCCGGCTCCTACGTCCGCCCCCGAGCGCAAACCTTCCGCCGGAGGTCCTCCCCCGGTTCCCGCCTTCAGCGGCGGCGCCCCGATCGCCGAGGAAAAAACGATTTCCTTGTCAGGCATGCGCGAAACCATCGCCCGCCGTCTCCTCGAATCGAAGACCCAGATTCCCCACTTCTACCTGGAAATCGAGGTCGACATGGGACCGCTCCTCAAGCTCCGTCAGGAGCTCAACAAGGCCCTCGAACAGATTCCGCCCGAACAGGGCGGCGGCAAGGTCAGCGTCAACGACTTCGTTCTCAAAGCCTGCGCCGAAGCCCTCCGCCGGGTCCCGGCCGCCAACTGCTCCTGGGACAACAACAAGATCAAGCAGCATCCCTCGGCCGACGTCTCCTTCGCGGTGGCGATCGACGACGGGTTGATCACTCCGGTGATCCGCGAGGCCCACAACAAGAGCCTCCGCCAAATCAGCGCCGAAGTGAAGAGCCTCGCTTGGAAGGCGAAGAACAAGAAGCTGAAGCCGAACGAGTTCACCGGCGGCACCTTCTGTGTCTCCAACCTCGGCATGTATGGCGTCACCCGGTTCAACGCGATTATCAATCCGCCCAACTCCGCCATCCTCGCGGTCGGCGCGACCCGCCGGATTCCGGTGGTGCAAGGCGACCAGATCGTGATCGGCGACCGGATGTCCCTCACCCTCTCCTGCGACCACCGGGTCGTCGACGGAGCGGTCGGAGCCGAGTTCCTCGGCGCCCTCCGCCAACTCCTCGAAACCCCGGCCCTCGCGTTGGTCTGATTTCAGTGAACCACTAATAGACACGAATAAACACGAATTTGGAGAACCTCTCCATTCGTGTTCATTCGTGTTTATTAGTGGTTTAATTTCCTTTCTTCCCCCTCATCCTCGAAACAGACCAACGGGTCCCCCCGCTTTTCCAGAGAGAGCGACAGCACCCCTTGGCAAAAGCCGTTGCAATTGGCGTAACCGCGTTCAACCGCAACTTCAGTCGTCCGAATCGTCCCCAAAACCCGGTCCGGAAAATCGCCCGCGTACCAACTGAACCAATACCGGAAAAACTCCCGGCCGACCCGTTCCCCGTTCTCCGGCAACACCGCCGCCAACGGCAGGAACCCGTCGCAGACCATCGAGTCGAACCGACTCCCCCCGATCCGATCGTCCGCGATCTCCTTTGCCCAACGTTCCCGCAACGCCCGCAATCCGCGGTTCTTCCGGAAGGTCGCCGCTTCCAACTCTCCGTCGGTTTCACCGCGCGCGCCCACGACCGCCCCGGCCAACTCCCGCTTCATCCGGTCCGGCCAATCCGGTTTCGCCGCGACCCACCCGAGATATTGCCGGAGACGCTGCCGGGGGTGATTCGCCGGGCGGGCGCCCTGGTTCACCCAGAAGGCGGCGGCCATCAGGTCATCCTCACTCGGACCGATCTCCGCCCACTTCGCCAAAGGAAACCGGGTCGCCACCGTGATCATCGGACCCCGGTTTCGCCGGTAACCCAGGATTTCCATCGCGGTCTGGTGACACGCCTCCGTCCATCCGAGCTTCTCCACCCGGAGTCGGGCAAACCGGACCTTCTGCTCCCACCGCGTCCACGCATGCCGTCCGAGCGACTCCCGCCGCGCTTCGACCGGCATCCCCAGCAATTCTTCGGTCGCCTGCCAATGGGTCCTGGCCAAGGTCGCTTCCAAAACATCCTCCGCCGCGTATTCCTCCAAATCGTGATGCAACAGCTCCAACAAAGTGATCGCCGGCAACACCTTCCCCGCCCGGGTCACCGCCCGCCGCTCGCCGGAACTCGGCCGAAACAACAGCACATGCAACACCACCCCGTCATACGCCGGATCCCGGTCATGCCCATGTTTCGCCCAATCCCCGGCATGAAAATGGAGCTCGACGTCGCCGGTCACCTCCCGTCCGTCGATCCGCAACCGGGCCTGCCGGAAATCGGGACCACCGAGAAGATTCCATTTCCCCGGAAACAAAATCTCGACCCGTTCCCCATCCAGCGTCCGGATCGCCGACCCGTCGTAATCGCCCCGCAACCAGATCTTCTGCAATAGCTTCTCGCTGACCGTGAACGGGGCATAAAAGCCCTGAAATTCGGCGACCTCCGTCCGGGAAACAAGTGGGGTATTCATTCGAAATAATTCGGTTCGTAAATCACTCATGCCGATGGAAACCATCAAAGCAAGAATATATCCGCCAACCTCAGCCAAACCTTACTTTTGCGGTTCGATCCGAATGAACTTTCACGGCGAAAACGACCAGACTTCCGGTGACGAGGCGGACCACAGCATATCCTTCGAGGGAGAACTCCAAACGGTCAGTCAGAAGACACCTTCTAATGCGGCGACATTTTTTGTTCGGGCAGCCTCGTGAAACGGCGGGAACGGTCGTCGGAACATCGAGCGCGGTCGATCCAGCTGCGAGCGATAGCCATACCTTTAGGCTGGTCCCGGGTGACGCGATGCCGGCAACGCGGCCCTTACCATCGACGGCGACACGCTGCGGACCGTTGCTTGTAGTCCCTCCGTGAGACGGTTTCTGCACCGAGGCCCCCCCTTGGTATAGGTTGAGTTTGTCCCAGTGCGTTTAATCGGATTCTATATTGACAATATCCGCATAATCTTTGCCAATCTACGCGTAATGGTAAACGAGTGTCGGATTCTTTTCCCCGGCCAGCCTGGATCTAACTGGGTAAAAAAGCTCGATTGCCTTCGCGGGGTTTTCAAAAGCCGCGCCGTCTGGATTCAGACCTGTTTCGCTGGTCAGCATTAGTGTCCCTGGGCTTTAGCCACTTCTTCCCTCCCAATGAAAACAACTGCTTTGCATCTGCGGCTCCTGGTGTACGGAGTCCTCTTGTTCTCGTGGTCCCTCGCGGCTGCGATCGAGCCGGTTCTGAATTACCAGGGACGCGCCTCCGTCGGCGACGTCGTCTTCGAGGGGACGGGGCACTTCAAGTTCGCCCTCGTCGACTCGACCGGCGCGACCAGTCATTGGAGCAACGACGGCTCCAGCGCCGCGGGAAGCGAGCCGGCCGACGCCGTGGCCCTTTCCGTGGTCCGCGGTCTCTATTCCGTGCGACTGGGCGACACCAGTCTCGACAACATGACCGCGCTGCCGCCGGACGTTTTCTCCGCGGACGACCTGCGCCTGCGCGTCTGGTTCAACGACGGGGTGCATGGCTTTCAGCAACTCAGCCCGGACCAGCGTCTCAGCGCGGCCCCGTATGCCATGCGCGCCGCGATCGCCGACGAGGCCGCGGCGGTGGCGGAGGGCGCGATCGGCGCCAGCCAGCTCGATCCGGCGTTCGCCGCCGGCCTGGCAACTCTCGACAGCAGCCCCACCTTCACCGGCGCCATCGCGGCGAGCGCCTTTTCCGGCGACGGCGCGGGTTTGACCGGTCTCGACGCATCGAATATCTCCAGCGGCACGCTCCCGCTGGCGCGATTGCCCTCGAACGTTCTGACCGACGGAGCCACAGGCGTCACGTTGAGCGGAACGTTCAGCGGCAGCGGCGCCGGCCTGAATAGCGTAAACGCCATTTTGCTGAATGGCTTGTCCAGCACCGCGTTCGGGCGACTGGGGACGGCCAACACGTGGGCGGGCGCGAACGTTTTCAACGCCAACACCGGTTTCTTCTCGGCCAATCCCCAGGCCCGCGTCGAAATCCAGGCCGGCGCGGACAATGCCGGCGGCAGCGATCAAAAGGCTATGGCCTTTGCCTATCACACGGGCGGTTATCGCCACTGGATCAGGACACGTCACAACGGTGCAGGCGCGGCCTCGGGCAACGCCATCGATTTCTTCGTGAACACTTCCTCCACTGCCGCCGGATCGTCCGGACCGGGCACGGGCAGCCTGCTCACCCTGACGCTGGACAACGGAAAGGTCGGCATCGGCAAAGCCACACCCGCGACGGCATTGGACGTCGTCGGATCGGTCACCGCGACCGGCACGTTCTTCGGCGACGGTTCCGGTCTGACTGGATTGACGGCGGCGCAGATCCCGAATCTGGATGCCTCAAAGATTAACAGTGGAACGTTGGACGCGGCGCGAATCTCGAGCCTCGACGCCTCGAAGATTGGCAGTGGCGCGTTAGACGTGGCGCGAATCCCCAGCCTCGACGCGTCGAAGATTGGTAGCGGAACGTTGTCGCTGGATCGCTTACCTTCCGAGGTCCTCACCGATACCGCGACAGGCGTCACGTTGAGCGGAAGTTTCAGCGGCGACGGCAGCGGATTGATGAACGTGCCGTTCGCTTCCCCGTGGCAAACGATCTCCGGCACGGCGCAAACCGCGGAGCCTAACCGGTCCTACCTGCTGACGAACGATTCACACACCACGCTGACGATGCCCACGTCGGCGGCGGTTGGCGATATCGTGACGGTCTCCGGCGCCGGCGCGGAGGGCTGGACGGTTTCAGCCAGCCCCGTTTCGTCCTTAGTTGGCGGTGTCCTCGGCCCTCCTGGAGAGGTGTGGACAACAGCGCTTCCGATCCAAGGGGTGTGGGAAGCCGTTGCCTCTTCGGCCGACGGCACCAAGCTCGTAGCAGGGATGCTCCAAGGTCAGCTTTACACTTCCACAGATTCCGGAGTTACTTGGACGGCGCGAGAGAGTCACCGCTATTGGCGTTCCGTCGCATCCTCCGCAGACGGCAGCAAGCTGGTAGCGGTAGATACTTTGATTAATACTCTGCTCGGTCAGATTTACACCTCGACCGATTCCGGGGTGACGTGGACGCCGCGCGAGAGCAACCGGAATTGGGCGTCCGTCGCATCATCTGCGGACGGTGGCAAGCTGGTCGCCGCGGTATCCGGCGGCCATATTTACACTTCGACGGATTCCGGGGTGACGTGGACGCCGCGCGAGAGCGCTTTGGCGTGGTCTGGCGTCGCCTCATCCGCAGACGGCAGCAAGCTCGTGGCGGTGGCGTCCTTCGGTCATATTTACACCTCGACCGATTCCGGCGTGACGTGGACACCGCGCGGGAGCAGTCGGAATTGGCGTTCCGTCGCCTCGTCCGCGGACGGCAGCAGACTGGTGGCGGTTGTATCGCCCGGCTGGATTTACACCTCGACAGATTCGGGCGTGACGTGGACGGCGCGCGAGAACGATCGCCATTGGCAGGCCGTCGCCTCCTCCGCGGACGGCAGCAAGCTCGTGGCGGTGGAGAATGGGGGACAAATTTACACATCCACGGATTCGGGCGTGACGTGGACGGCGCGCGAGAGCAATCGGTCTTGGCGTTCCGTCGCCTCTTCCGCGGACGGCAACAAACTGGTGGCCGGAGTTTGGAATGAACACCTTTATACCTCGAGAGCCCTCTCATCCATATCCGGTGCGGCAGGCACAACTCTACGCCTCCAATACATCGGCAACGGCGACTGGCAGCCAATGGGCGAATCGCAGATCGGCGCCGGCTCGGTGGGCGACGCGCAGATTTCCGGCATCGATGCCTCGAAGATCGTCAGCGGCACGATCGAAACCGCGCGCATCCCGAGCCTGGACGCTGCAAAGATCGCCACCGGCACGATCGATGCCGCGCGCATCCCGAGCCTGGATGCGGCAAAGATCACTACCGGCACGATCGATACCGCGCGCATCCCGAGCCTGGATGCTGCAAAGATCACCACGGGCACCCTCGATACCGCGCAAATCCCGAACCTTGATGCTTCAAAGATCACTGCCGGCACCCTCGATGCCGCGCGCATTCCGAACCTGGATGCCTCAAAGATCGCCACGGGCACGATCGACCTCGCGCGGTTGCCCTCTTCGGTTGTCACTCTCAATCAGGCCAACGTGACGCTGGGCGATTCGTTCACCGTCAATGGAGAGATGAGAATTCCCGGCAGCAATACCCTGGAGTTCGGCGCGGGCGTCGCCGGGAAGGAAGACAACGCCGGGAAGATCGGCTACCAGAGATGGACCGAGGGGCTCGACATCGTTGGCGCGGGCGCAGCCTCGAACAGAAAAATCAGCTTTTTCGCGGACGGCGGGTCCACGTTCCACGGCAACGTGCATATCCATGGTGCCTTGACCGCGGACAACGCCGCGGGCCTGACCAACGTGCCGGGCACTCTGCCCTGGCAAACCGTTTCGGGGACCAGCCAGCAGGCCGCCTCGAATACCGGCTACATGGCCGCCAGCGCCTCTCAATTGACGGTCACGCTCCCGAGCTCGCCGGCTTTGGGACAGGTCGTCCGTGTATCGGGAGCGGGCGCCGGCGGCTGGAAAGTCGCGCAGAATAGCGGGCAATCGGTGGTTGGAAACAACCTGAGCGGTCCTTCCGGCCTGGCGTGGACCTCGCGCGGCGACGGTGGCGGGTGGAGCTCCATCGCCTCCTCCGCGGACGGCAGCAAACTGGTCGCGGTGAGAAACAACGAGTACATTTACACCTCGACCAATTCAGGGGAGACATGGACGCAGCGCGAGAATAGTCGAAATTGGGCGTCTGTCGCCTCCTCCTCGGACGGCGTCAAGCTGGTCGCGGCTGTATCCGGTGGCAGAATTTACACCTCGACAAATTCAGGCGAGACCTGGTCGGAGCGCGCGAATAATCAAAATTGGGCGTCTGTCGCCTCCTCCGCGGACGGCAGCAAACTCGTGGCGGTTGTATCGGGCGGCGGGATTTACACCTCGGCCGATTCCGGCGGGAATTGGACGCAGCGCGAGAACTCTCGGAATTGGATTTCCGTGGCCTCGTCTAAGGACGGCAGCAGACTGGTGGCGGTGGTGGCCTTCGGTCAGATTTACACCTCGACCGATTCCGGCGTGACGTGGACGGCGCGTGAGAGCAACCGGAATTGGCGTTCCGTGGCCTCCTCCGCGGACGGCAGCAGACTGGTGGCGGCGGTGGTCAACGGTCAGATTTACACCTCGGCCGATTCCGGCGTTACGTGGACGGCGCGTGAGAGCAATCGGAATTGGCGTTCCGTGGCCTCCTCCGCGAACGGCGGCATTCTCGCGGCGGTGGTGGCCTTCGGTCAGATTTACACCTCGACCGATTTCGGCGAGACGTGGACGGCGCGCGAGACCGACCGGAATTGGGGGGCTATCGCCTCTTCTGCGGACGGCACCAGGTTCGCGGCGGCTGTAACTGGCGGCCAGATTTACACTTCCGCGCCCACACAGAAGGACAGCACCACCGCCGGCGTGTCGGGTTATCTGGAAGGATACCAGTTTGCCGCTATCGAACTGCAGTTCATCGGCGACGGCCAATGGATGCCCATCAGTGCCATTGGAACGATTCTCGCGCATTGAAAACAGCGGATCCGCGAACGATGAAAACCGCCAAACGGAATCCGAACGCTGAACGCAAACACGCAAAAGTTTGCTTCGCCAATCACCTCACTCCTGCGCGTTCGGAGGAGCGCGGACATTCCTGTCCGTCCCGGCGTGGAGATGCGACGAGACGCGCGATGCCGACAAGAATGTCGGCGCTCCGGGCTTCATTCGTCATTCATTATTCGGTCTTTTTCATTGGCCTGCTCTTCGCCGCCGCCGCGCACGCCGCTCCAGGCGCGAGCGACAACTATTCCATTTCGATCGAAAGCCTCGGTTTCGGCGGCGAGCTCGCCGCGAGCGCCGACTACACCAATCACGCCTCCCTCGGCGGCATTCACGGGATCGGCGAAGCGGCGACCCCGGGTTACCTCCTCCGAAACGGCTACATCGCGCAAATCCACGACGCGCCCGTCGTGACGCTCGGCGCCGCCGGCGGCCTGACGCGAACGGAGGGGACGCTCCACGGCTCCGTGTATGCCAATACCCTCGCCACTTCCGCCCACTTCGAGTGGGGACCGGACAGCGGCTTCGGCAGCGCCGTTCCCCTGGATAACCTCGATGCCGAAACCGGCGTCGAACCCGTATCGGCCGCGTTGGATTCGCTGGCTCCCGGCTCCGTCTATTATTACCGGCTGGTGGCTTCCAATGCGGACGGAACGATCCGGAGCTCCCCGGCACAGTTCACGACCGTTGAGAACCTGGCTCCGACGATCGACCCGGTCACCCTGGAGCGTATTCCCGGTCTGCCAACGCGAATCACCGTCGCCGAGTTGCTCGCCGCCGCCGTCGATCCCGAAGGAGACGCCCTCCATTTCGATGGCGCCGCCTCCTCCAGCGCAGCCGGCGGACAAGTGTTCGTCAGCGAAGGCTGGGTGCTGTACCTCCCGCCCGCAAACCATAACGGCGCCGACAGCTTCACCTTTACGATCGCGGACCATTTCGGCGCGACGACCGTCGGAACGATCGACATCGCGATGCGCGGCGCGAGCCAGGCGCAGACACACAACGTCCGCGACATCGGATTGGTCCCCGACACCCCCGGGCACCTGCGGATCCGCTTCATTGGAGTTCCCGGTCGGTCCTACCGGATCGAGGCCACTTCCGACCTCGCCCAGCCCTGGACGACCATCGACACAGCCACGGCGGGCGCGTCCGGACTCTACGAATACATCGACGAGGACGCCGAGAGTTTCAGTCAGAGATTCTACCGCGCGGTTAGAGAGTAAAGGAGGTTTCAGGTGTCAGGTTTCAGGTTTCAGGATATGAAGACGGCAGGAGACAGAGGTCGGAGGTCAGAGGTCGGACGGATCAAGACGAACAAATGAGAAATGACAAATGAAAATCAGGAAACGACAAATAATGAAGCCTTTCAGCTTTTCAGCATTTCCCTTCGACAGGCTCAGGGCCCTGAGCTTGTCGAAGGGGCAGCTTTTCAGCATTTTCTCCGCCGCCCTCCTCCCCATCGCCGCCTCCGCCAACACACTCACCGTCGAACGGACTTTTGATACCGGCCTCGCCGTCCCGGAAGGAGGCGAGTTGCTCAACCTTCAAGTCCTCGATTATCGGGACGCGACGATCTCGAATCTATCTGTCGGCCTTGTCCTCTCCGGTCACAATGGACCGATGGTGAACGGAGACTGGTATGTCGCGCTCGGATACGACCAGGGCGGCTACGCGGTATTGCTGAACCGCGTCGGCAAGACCGCATCCTGGCCCTTCGGCTACCTCGACAATGGCTTCGACGTCACTTTTTCCGATTCCGCGACCAACGGAGACATCCACGTTTATCGGGACACGACCGGCCCACTCGGCGCGGAGCCATTGACTGGCGAATGGCAGCCGAGCGGCCGCGCGGCGCTACCGGAGGACGTCGTCGATACCCATCCACGCACCGCGATGCTCAGCTCCTTCGACGGCAGCGCCGCCTCGGGCCAGTTGCAACTTTTTCTGTCTCACGAGTCCACCGGAGGCGAGGCGCGCCTGGAGAGCTGGAGCATCGCCATGAAGGTGACGCCCGTGGACGGCCAAACGCTGCGATTGAGCACCGGCGACCGCGTGGCGGCAAGCGGGGCGCGCACGGAATTAACATCCGAGCTCGTAATCGCGGGAGAAGTCGTCTTTACCGGCGGCGGCGAAATTGTATCCCACGGACCCTTGCGGGGAGCGGGCGCGCTCCGCCAGGAGGGAGCCGGGCGGCTTCTGTTGAGCGAGGAAGGAGATTTTTTCGGCGAGATCGTCGTGACGAACGGAAGCCTTTTGGTTTCGAACGCGACCGGCAGCGCCACGGGCGCCGCGGCGGTCAACGTCTCGGGACCCGGCATCCTCGGCGGCACCGGCGCGATCGGCGGCGCGGTCTCGATCTTCGACGGCGGCACGCTCGCCCCCGGGGCGAGCCCGGGAACACTGACCGTTGGGAGCGCCGAATGGGGCGAAGACGGAAATTACCAGTGGGAGATCAACCTCGCAAATGGGACCGTGGGCGACGATCCCGGTTGGGATTTGTTCAACGTGTTGAATACGCTCTCGATCACTGCGACGGAGGAGAACCCCTTCACGATTACGCTGATTTCACTGGGAACGAGCAACGAGCCCAGCGCGCTCACCGATTTCGATCCGAACGGAACCTACCAATGGCTGATCGCCACCGCCGGCGCGATTACCGGATCGCTCGCGTCGATATTTTTGAATACAACGCAGTTCACGTCGCACAACACGATCCCGAACGGCTGGGAATTCTTCCTGAGCACCGACGGGGGCGACCTGTATCTAACCTACATCCCCGAGCCGCGTATTTATGCATTGCTCGCCGGTATGTTTTCGATTGCCGCGATCCTCATGCGTCGTCGCCGCCGGTCCTCCGACTGCGTTTAGGGCCCGCTCAAATCAGAGGGCTTAACTTTCCTTTTTCAATCGACTTCCTTACTGCTTCACATCGTCCTCAACTCAGACTCTAAGGAAAACCGAACTTCACGTTTTATGGTCTGTTTGGAAGCCAATTAAGGCGAACGATTGACGAAAAGTTGGGGGACGGCTGGAGCGAGGCTTTCCTCCGAAATTCCGGCGGGGAGGCGTGGCTGCCAAAGGTTCGCGACAAGGCCCACGCGGTGATCTGGATGCGCAGCGCGGGCAAGACCGATTACCTTTGTAAGTATCTGAAGGCGAGCGATTGGGCGCCACGCGATCGAAAGGGGTGAGATTCATGCGGCAGCTTGTTCGCGCCAGTAATCCTCCCATTTTCCGTTTGCGCACATGACGCGTAGTTGAACCTTGGGTTCGGCATTTTCGAGCGTCCAGGTCATTCGGTTTTTCTTCATGCGGCTTTGCAGAATGTGGCATGTAGCGCCAAGCGCGCCGCACCCGGAGCCTCTTCATCGGGGCGGTCGCTCGGTTCGAGATGTTCATTAAGAGTGGCGAAGACTTTCTTCCACTGGCCTTTCTTAAGACGCCGCCGGGATTCCAGCCCCAATGGCCGCGGGGATTAGTTGACGCGGTTCAAATGCAGGCGAAAAAAACGGTGGGGGCCGTGGCCGGGAACCGTCACCCGGACCGTCTCCACCATCGTGCCGGCATCAATGATTTCTTCCGCAACCGGCAGCGACACCCAGGGACCGGTGACATTCCCGGCCGCCTCGATCATGTATTCAAGATCAGCGGCATAACGCACCCGCGAAAAAATCCATTCGATCTCCCCGTTCCTGGTCCGGCGGATTGTATACCGAGGAGCCTCTGCGAGGCGCGGATTGGTGCCCGACCAGTATTCCAGCAGATTGACCCTACCGTCGCCATCCGGGTCCTCCAGCGGTCCCGATCCAGGTGCGCCGTCGAAGAGGAGGGTCCGCCAAGCGTGGTAATCTGTCTTCACTTCAATCGGGTGCTCCAGCCGAGCAGTGTTCCCAGCACTGTCCGAAACCGTCAAGCGAACGTTGTAGAACCCAGGGGTCGGGAAAAACTTGACTGGATTCTGGTGGAGGGAGCTTCCTCCATCATCAAAACTCCAGGCGTATTCGACGATCTCTTCGGCGGAGGAACTGGCGGAAGCGGTGAACTGAACCTCCAACGGAGCGATACCGGTCGAAACGCTCGCCGAGATAGTCGCCTGCGGTTGAGGATCGGAAGGCTTTAGATACCAGAGCGCGGCGGCCGGATCGGTTTTGAAAAATGTGGTCAATTGCCGCGCGACTTTCTGACGTCCCGCGTGGGAAGGATGAAAGAAGTCGCCCGCTACGTCGGAGCAGAGCCAGACCTGACCATCCGAGCGGGCATTGGTGCCATCGATCCAGAGATAAGGCCCCCAGGCCAGCCAGGGAGCCAGCACTTGGCCGTTTGCCGGGTCGAAATTAAGAGCAGGCAGGCCCTCCATCTGGCGCTCGATCAGCCATTTGACCGAGAAGCCTGATTCATAGGCGAACGGTTCGGGATTGGATGTGTCCAGATTCAAGGTATAGGCGCGAGTACGGCTGCTGAGGTAGGCAATCCTGACATTAGGATAACGTGTTTTCAGCGCGCGGACGATCTGGCCGAGGTCGTTTCGGAGGACTTCGGCATGGAACGGAAAACCGCCAAGTTCCTGAGGACGTCGGCGGGCCTGCTTGATCCATGCCACCTGCACCTGGGCCGGGGTGACGCCGCTTTCGACCAAACGCTGATCCACCACGTTCCAAGTGAGGGCGGAGGAATTGATCCAATCAGGGGCCGGACGGCTACCCTGAGCCCCGTCGACGATGACCAGTCGCGGATTTTTCGCCGGGTCGGCGTCGGCCATCTGCTTGTAGACGGCGAACTCCTGCGTGGTATTTGACATGCCAACCGAGATCATCACGATCCGGCCATTAACCGGGTCGGGCATCCCCTCGGCATTGAGGGGGACAACTTCCTGTGCGGCAGCCAGCCCTGCTGCGGCATGCACGGGCGGAAGGCTATTGGCACCGTCCGGGTAAAGTCCGGTGCGAAATCCCTGATAAAAGCCAATTCCACTGTCGTTGAGCGGCCGGAAGCCCAGGGTGACGAGTGAGCAGTCGCCCAATACATCGGACGGCCGCAACAGGGCGGCGAAGGCAAACCCGAGAAGAAGAGCAGCCCGCGTCATTTATCCCATACCAACAGGTTCCGTATTCTCGGGCAAGTTTGAAGTCATCCGCGCCAGTCTCGGAATCCGCGGTTTATCCATCCTTCTCCCGCTTGAAATCAATCTTGTTGCCCCAGTCCAAATCGACCTGTTTGCGCTTGGTGGTCAACCCTCCGGCGACTGCCCGTTCCGTCCGGGTCACCCATGCCCGGAGGTCGTCCGGGGTGTAAACCGTTGCGCCGAGCGCTTCGATGGTGTGGCGCTCCGCCAGATCCCGGGTCACCACAATGAAGTTTTGCGGGGTGTCGCTTCCCCCGACCAAACGTTCAATCACGTCGTCGGCCGACATCGATTTCGGCGAATACAGGTAGGAAAAGGTCAGATGGCCGCCGGGACGCTCCACTTCGAGTTCCTCGCCCTGACCGTCAAAAACCAAGGTCACCCGGACTCCCTCATGATCGTGGATCACCCGCACCGCCGACGCCAACTTCTCCCGGGCGTAAACGCTTCCTCGTCGCATCGCCCGGCGCGTTTCCGGCCACTGATGGATGACGTTGTAAGCGTCGATTAAAAGGTGCCGGGAGTTATCCATTCGTTCCACAATTCAGCCGGGTCGTCTCCGGTCGTTTTCCAGAATCAGGCTACTTCAGGAAAATGACAACAGCTTACAATTGGTTCCGCATCGAATTGACATGCCTTTCATTTTGACGAAAAGTAAGGAATGGAAACTTCTTCGGTATCCAGTAAAAACCAGATTACCATCCCCTCCAAAGTGCGGCATGCGATGAATCTGCGAAAGGGGGATCGACTCGGCTTTGAAGTCGCGGCAAACGGCGTTTACATTCTCAGGAAAATTCCGCTGCAAAAGTCGGACGGGGCCGCCACCGCCTATCTCGGTTCCCCTCGCACCCCGCTTAAATCCTCCGCCATCAAGAACGCCATTAAAATGGGTGCTCTTGCCTCCTACCGAAACCGTCAGAAGTGAAAGCATGGGACACCAATCTCCTTGTCCGTCATCTAACCGAAGACGACCCTTCGCAACTCGAAATCGTCCGGAAACAATTGATGCGGGCGGAACAGGCGGGAGTGCCGGTTTGGATAGCGGATGTAACTCTGGTGGAGACCTTCTGGATTTTGCAGCACGGGTATCAACTCTCCCCGGAGACGGTCGTTGAAATCCTGATGAAGCTCACGGCGGACGCCCGGTTTGTTTTTCAGTCGGGCGGCGATGCGACTCTCGCGCTGGAGCGCGTGCGGATCAAGGGGGATTTGCCGGAACATCTGATCGCGCTGGCTGCCAAGCGCGCGGGCGTTGAAAAGACGCAGACTTTCGACCGGGCGGTAAAACGCTTCTCCGAATTCGAAATCTTGTCAGGCGGGTAAGCCGGCGGTTTCATCACCTCGAACCCACGCCCGTTTACCGGACCCGCCAGCCGCGCCGTTCTCCGGTGGCCGGATCTTCCGCCACCAGCACCCCGGGCAACCGTTCCAGCCCGGCCGGGGCCGCGAAAATCGGGATCCGCACCTCCGCGGCGACGCCGTTTCCGGAAACGGTTTCCGGATGGCCCAACACCGTGTTGGAGGCGGGCAATGGATAATAGTCGTATTCCCACGTATCCGGTCCCTCCACCACGCGGGCGAGAAAGCGACTCCCCTCCCGGGCCAACTCGACCCGCACCGGGTCCTCCGGCCGGCCCCGCAACGGTTCCGGCAGCTGACTCCGGAACCGGTCGAAAAGCTCCGTATTCGCCGGCTTCAACTCATCGGCCACCATTAACTCCAACGAAACTTCGGCTTCCCCGGGAATACAAATCGCCTCGCAGACCAACCATTCGGCCAAACCCGTCAGCTCGATCGCGCCCCCTTCCTCCATTTTCGCCGGGGGAAACAGGCGCATCAGCAGCAGCACTTCGTCTTTGTAAGCGTACACTTCCATGTCCCCCGGCTCCACCATCCGCCTCGGCAACGGCCACTGCAATTCGGTCGTCCGAAACCCGTCCGGCAACCGCAAATCGAGCGTGACCGGCAACCCCGAGTCCCCCGAATACTCCCAATAGGTGTGCCATCCCTCCTCCATTTTCAGGTGCAACCCGAGCGTCACCGGACGTCCCGGCACCACCGTCTTCGAATCGGCCACCAAACGAGCCTCCACCAACTCAACCCCGTTGTGGGTCTGACCGTAGGCCGCCGCCACCGCCGTCAAAAAGAATCCCACCGCCACCGCGACTCCCAATCCACCCTTTCCGAAGATCTTCATGCCCGAAACCGTAGCCGAAAAACCACGAATGGACACGAATAAACACGAATTCCGCGACGGAGAGGGAAAACACACCCCACCATGCTCGCGCATGGTCCCCCCCTCTCAAGAGGGGATCAGCGTACAAGAAGTTCCCCTCTTGAGAGGGGGGGACCGCTCGCAAGAGCGGTGGGGTGTGTTCCCGTTTTCCTATTGGGAGCGGTGGGGTGTGTTCTCCCTCCGCATGGCCGAAAATCACTCCTTCCGGTCGCCAACCGAAGGGAAATTTGATAAGGGTTGAAGATGGATCCCGTCGTGGAAGTGGTCGATCTCCGCAAACAATTTGGCCGCATCACCGCCGTCGACGGTCTTTCTTTCACCGTCGGACGCGGTGAAATCGTCGGACTGCTGGGAGCCAATGGCGCGGGCAAAACCACCGCGATCCACATCCTGCTCGGTCTCACCACCGCCACTTCCGGAATCGTCCGTCTCTTCGGCCTCGACATGGAACACCACCGGACCGCGATCCTCCAGCGGTGCAATTTCTCCTCGGCCTACACCAATCTCCCGATGAACCTCCGGGTCTGGGAGAATCTCCGGATCTTCTCCCTCATCTACAACGTCTCCGATTGGAAACGGAAATCCAACGAACTTCTGGAGCTCTTCGAAATCACCCATTTGCGCAACCAGATCAGCGGTCACCTTTCCTCCGGCGAATCGACCCGGCTCAACATCTGCAAGGCGCTCCTCAACGATCCCGAACTCCTCCTGCTCGACGAGCCGACCGCCAGCCTCGACCCCGACATGGCCGACAAACTGCGCAAAACACTTCGCCAGATCCAAAGCGACCGCGGCATCGCCATGCTCTACACTTCCCACAACATGCGGGACGTCGAGGAGGTTTGCGACCGGGTTCTCTTCCTCAACCGGGGAAAAATCCTCGGCGCCGGAACCCCGGCCGAGGTGGTTGCCCACTTCCGCCAAAATTCCCTGGAAGAGGTTTTCATCGCCGTCGCCCGGAGCGGCGACCTGATCGAGCCCGACCCGAAACAGGAGGAGAGCCGATGAATCCCCGACGCGTCGCCGGGATGGCGCTCCGCTACGCTTATCTCTACAAACGGAGCCTTCCTCGTTTGTTCGAAATCGTCTTCTGGCCGGTGATGGATCTCCTCGTCTGGGGGTTTCTCACCGCCTACCTAGTGCAGGCGACCGAAGATCCCCCCGCCTTCATCCTCTTCCTGATCGGCGCGATGATTTTCTGGGACATCATGTATCGATCCCAACAAGGGGTCACCCTTCCGTTTCTGGAGGACATGTGGGGACGCAGCATCCTCAACGTATTCGTTTCACCGGTACGACCGATCGAAATGTTGGCCGCCACCGTGGTGGTCGCGGTCGTGAAGATCGCCTTCACTACCGCTTTCCTTTCCCTCCTCGCCTACTTCTTTTACTCCTTCGACATCCTGGCGATGGGATTCTCCCTCGTCCCGTTTTTCATCAACCTGTTGGTCACCGGTTGGGCGGTCGGACTGGTGACCACCGCCCTGATCATCCGCTGGGGCCAGGCGGCGGAAGCGCTGGCCTGGGGAGTTCCCTTTCTCTTGCAACCCTTCTCGGCGGTCTTCTATCCGGTGAGCGTCCTGCCGACGTTTTTGCAACCGGTGGCCCTGGCATTACCGACGACCCATGTTTTCGAAGGGATGCGGGAAGTGGTGCAAACCGGAACCCTCTCCCGTTTCCATCTCGCCTGGGCCTTCGGCTTGAACCTCGTCTGGATCGCCGCCGCCGCCTGGTTCTTCCACTGGATGCTCGGCAACGCCCGCGAACGCGGCCTCCTCGCCAAACTCGGTACCCAATGAAGACCGCCCGCCACGCCCTACATCAAACCCGCTTCACCGCCCCCCGCCGCCGCTGCCATCGGGCGGCAAAGCCAACCCGACTACGGAAACCCCCAACCTTCTCCTTTATCTGCGGAAATCTGCGCCCATCTGCGGTTCCCCTTCTTGGGCATCGAGGCCAGTTTCGGCCTACTCCGGGAAGACAACCAGGTTGATCTCCTCGTCAAATCCGGAAAGTATGCCGTATTGCGCTAACTCGGTGGCATCCAAGGACTCGATGTGACCGTCGAGGAACCAGACATTGGCCCGGCCTCCATGGCGGAGATGAATGGCTTGGTGGGTGCCGAGGCCGGACGGATCGGCGCTGAAACGATGCCACTGACGACCACGGCGTCCGGCCACCCCGATGTCCCGCGAGGTCACGCTATCGGCATACAAAGGAAATCTGGAAGGGTCGGCGATCTGGTCCACCATCACCCAATTCCCGATCATCAAGACCCCGTCCACCGTTCTTCTTTGGTTAACAAATCCTTCCGGGGTTTCCGCGGGAGGAGAAAACCGCCGCATGCCATAGGCCTGAAACATGTCGGTTTCGCCCGGCTCAAGCGGAAGGGAGGGACATAATCCGACCTCCAGTTCCGTGAGATACCCCTCATGCAGTAATTCCGTCCGCCACCACCGCTCCTGCCCCCCGACGTGGGTGGCAAAAATTATCCGCGATTGATTCTCGCTGGCATGCAACAGACTAGCCGTGCCGATCTCGCGCAAATTCGAAATACATCTCGCCGCATGAGCCCGCTGCCGCGTGCTCCCCACCACTGCAATCAACACGGTAGCCAAAATCCCGATGATCGCGATCACTGCCAGCAATTCAATCAGAGTGAACCCTTTATGGCTCCGCATCCGACGAACGGAGCCTCGGTGATGGAAGTGACGTCGCGCCATTATTTATTGATATAAAAGAATTCCCCGCAAAGGTTCAATCAAAAAACGCAAAGAATAATAAAACTTACCAATTCGGGTGTTTTTGGTTGCTGTCCCGCGGCGCTTGTTCGTATGACCTTCGTTTGACGACGATGTTGCGGAAAACCCCGGAAGGTTTTCCGCCGCCCACGTCGATCTCAACCTTTATCTCCATCATGGCCCATTCATCGACTCCCGTCATCATGCACATCAATTACTGCGAGCAAGGTCAAAGCGTGACCGAAGCCGTGGAAAAAGCGGAACGCTGGGGGTTCGACGGCATCGAGCTGCGCGGCCGTTCCCGGCAGGGGGTCCCGACGGTCGAATACATCCAGTCGGCCATCGCCGATTTAAAACGCTCAAAACTGACCGTGCCGGTGGTCGCCCTCGGCCTCCAGGTCGACATCGCCGACGATGCCGCCGTCGCCCGCCATCTCGACGAGACGCTTCAATCCGTGAAGCTGCTCGGCGACGCTTTCCCGGGGATCCTGTTCAACGCCTTCTCCAGTCCGATCCGCAACCCTTCCCCGGCGCTGAATCCCACCCTTTACGAGCACCAAGGCTCGGCGATCGCCACTGAACGGGCGAAAGAGATCAACGTCGCGTTCTACCGGGAGGTCGCCGACGCCATCCGTCCTTTCGACGGGGTGCTCGCCTTCGAGACCCACGGTTTCTACCTGCACGACAGCATTCCCGCCTCAGTCGAATTCGTCGAACGGATCGATCGGGAAAACGTCGGCATCAACTTCGACTTGGCCAATCAATATTACTTCCCGACTCCGCCGAAGCTGGACGCTTGCGTCGCCGGGATGAAACACCACCTCAAATACGTCCACTTGAAAAACCTGATTCCCGTGGAAGGGGTCCGGACTCCGATCACCACCAGCTTGGCCGACGGCGTGATCAACAATCGGATGTTGCTCAAAGCCTGCCGCGCCGCCGGTTATCAAGGACCGGTTTGCATCGAGGCTCCCCGTCCCGGCGACCGCGAATGGTTCGCCCAGGAAGACCTCGCCTACCTCCGAGCACTACTCGAGTCGGAAGGGTTTTGAGGAAGATGGGGCGAGCGGTCTCCCGGCGCGAGGGGAACGGGAACACACCCCACCACTCTGGCGAGCGGTCCCCCTCTCTCAAGAGCCAATATCCGGGCTGCGCCGGGGGACAACATAGAATGAAACTTCCTCGCCACTGGGAGGGATGGCATCCTGCCGTCCGCCGTCGGCGTCGTTTCAGGGTGAGGTCGGCTGGAAGCCAACCCTCCGATTTAGCCCTGCAACCCGCATGAACAGTGAAGTTTCATAAGAGGGGAACTTCTTGTACGCTGATCCCCTCTTGAGGGGGGACCATGCGCAAGCATGGTGGGGTGTGTTGACCGGGGCTCCCGCAGCACCCAGAGCGGCGCTACAACCTCCCCTGGCCGTGCGCCATCTCCAGGATCCGGACCACTTCGACCGCGCTTTCGAGACTGACCACCATCGGTTCGTTTCTCCGTAAAACTCCGGCGACGTTGTCGTAAAAATCACCTCCCGGGGTCGCGGGCTTGATTTCCCGCTCTTCCTCGATCCATGGCAACGGCTGCGGACGGAGATCGACTCCCGGCGGCGCCAGGCGGTCGATCACTTCGATCGGTTCCGCCGCCGCCGGATCGTAATACCGGAGCTTGGCGGTCTTGTCGTCCGGGGCCACTAATGTGCCGTTAGCCCCCAATAAAACCGTTCGCGGCAGCGGGATCGCCACACAGGAACTGGTCATCACATCGAGGATCTGCCCTCGGGCCGTCTTCATGAAGAGATGCACGTGATCGTCAGCGTCGCCCGCGTCCTTCACATGTTTCCGGTCCCCCGTGAGCGTTTCGACGGGCGAATCCGCCAGGTTTAAAATCAGATCCAACGCGTGCGGTCCATGGTTATTGAGCATGCCTCCGTTGTATTTGACCAACGTCTGCCAATCGTTCCGCCGGGTATACCCTCCCCAAGCCAAGCGGATTTCAAAGATCCGCCCGAGAATCCCGCTCTCGATGACCTCCTTTAAAAAACGGAATTCGTCGCTGAAGCGGCGCTGGTGATGGGCGAACACCTTCCGGCCCTTTCGCTCCGCGCACTCCGCCAGCCGCCGGGCGTCGGCATGATTCAACGCCACCGGCTTTTCCAATACACAATGACGGCCCGACTCCAGGACCTTCATTCCATCCTCGACGTGCAGGTGATTCGGACTGGCCACCACCACCAACTCCGCGTCGGATTTCGCCAGGATTTCGTCGATCGTGGGGACTCCGGGGCAACCGAGTTTCTCCCCGAATTCGCGGAGCCTCGCCTGATCCGGATCGGCCACCGCAACCAGTTCATAATCGCTCCGATCCTTTAGCGCCTTGCCATGGATCCCCCATCCCGACCGCCCCAAACCGACGATCGCCGTCCGAATTCGAGAATGACTACTCATTTAAGTGTTAAATTTCCGATTTGTTGTCTTTTCAATCTAAAAAATGCCCTTTTGCCGTGAGTTATGCGTAATTACCGGCGGTTTTTCCTCCGTCACCCTCCCTGCAAAATAATTGCATTCACTCTCGGCATTCGTAGAGTCCGGATCGAATGATCGCTGATTCCTCCAAAAGCAAGACCCGTCAAAAGGGCCGTTTTTCGACCCAGGACTTCTGGCCTGCCATCGAAAAGATCGGCTACCCCGACAGCTATTGGGTCGGGCAACGGATCCAGAATGACCTGGCTCCCGACAATATCCTCGTCTTCCCGGTCCAACCTAAAGTTCTCAGCCGCAGCCTGGGCAGCTGCCATCCGCGATTCGTTCTCGATATCGCTACCACTTCCCGCAGCAGGCTCAAAATCGCCGATCATTATTACGAACTCGAAGCCGACGAGTGCGCATTGATCTTCCCGCACCAATTCCATTACGGATCGAGCGAAGTGGACCGTTCCGGCTGGATCACCGTCACCTTCGACTTGCCCAATTCGAGCCGGATCGAAAGCTTGCGGAACCATCCGCGCCGCATGGAGCAGCGCGACATTCTTCTGCTGAAAGACGTGCTCGAAGCCTACCGGTCCAAATCTCCCCTGGCACTGGCCTTCCATCTCTCCCGTCTGCTCCTCTCCCTGTGCGACGCTCCCGAAATCCCCGCCAAGAGACGACGAATCCGCCCCGACCACCCCGAACGGGACGATCTACTCGAGCGAATCAACAGTTACCTCGACCAAAACCAAGAACAGAATTTCACGATCGAACGATTGGCCGGATCGATGGGTTATTCCTCGAACCAGTTGCGCACCCTCTTCCGGAAGCACGTCCGACAAACCAGTCTCGGCAGTTACATCCGAACCCGCTGCATCACCCAAGCGGCCCGGATGATCCAGACCACCGATTTCAACATTACCGAGATCGCCCAAAAGCTGGGATTCTCGTCGATCCACTCCTTCTCGCGTCTCTTCAAGACGACTTACGGCATTTCTCCCAAGCAATACGAAATGCAGTTCAAACGCGCCAACGGACAACTCCCGGCGAAACCGAAGTCCTGAAGAAAACGGGCTGGAAAGCCCGTTCCCCTTGGCGTGACACAGACATTCCTGTCTGTCCCGAGCAAACAGGCTGAAAAGCCCGTTCTCCTTTGCTTTATTCCCACTCGATTTCCAGCATGCGGAAATCGCGGGGGAGCATTTCGAGCACGATGTCGTTGCCGGTCGTCGCTATGTTCGCTCCGGTCAGGACGTCCTTCACCCGGATTCCGACCGGGCCGACACCGATCTGATCGCCGTCAAGGGTCGTTTGCGACAAGACGAGTTCGTCGCCCCAGTTGAACAGGATCAACAGGGCCTTCGTCTCGTCGTAATGCAGGATCGACCGGATCGAACCGGGACTGGTCGACACCCCCGTGTCCGACTCCCAATAATAATGGACCCCCATCGTATCGAGCGGGTACGAAAGCCGGGCGTTTTGTATCCGGTTCACCAATTCGCCGTGATAGGTCAGCGTCGCATGCCCGTCGATGTGAGAGTCATGGACCATCAGCAATCCCATCATATCACGCGCCGTGCTCAACCCCGGCGACGACGGAATCAAACCACGCAATTCGTCCCGGGTGATCTGCGGAATAAACGCCGCCGTGAAGCCAAACGGCTTGCCCATGTGCTGCACCTGCATCACCGCTTCCCCGAGAAACGAGCTGTAAAACTCCCTGCCGACGATGCTCCGCTCGTGATTGGGGTCGGTGTATTTTTCCCCATCCCAGTAAATGTCGATAAACGACATCGCCGGCACCACGAGTTGCTGCGAACAATGCCATTTGATCCATGGTTCGCGACCGTCGTTCTCTTCGTAGAAGACCGTATAAACTCGCTTCATCATCTCGCGCAACGCGAAGACGTTTCCTTGCTGCGCCCAATCTCCTTTGTAATCGATGTATCCGCAACCATGGTCGGGATTCCCACACTGGTAAATTTGCTGGTCGAGATAGATCGCCCCGAGTCCGGTCGCCGACACCAACTCCCGGAGTTTCCAGACATAAAAGTCCTGGAAGGAAGAATTAAAACAGTAACGGTCCGGATAAGAGGTGGGTTCCCACATCACTCCGTCCCAATCATCCCCGGGTGCGGTGTGACGACTGATCGCAAGGACCTCCTCGACGGTTCGTCCTCCCGGATCGCCGTCCGCCTTCCGCTGCAAGGCGGCCTCCTTCCGGCTGGCCGCGTTCGCCGGAGTTCCGCTGAACACCCGGACTTGACGCCAAACATTTTGCCACAAAAGGACCTCCCGATGCATCAGCCCCGGAAAATCGAGCAATCCGAATTTGCCCCGCGAAAACCGATAAGCGCCCATGTATTCGAGCGAAGAAGCCGGCATGATTTCCCGTCCCATCGCGCGGTTCGCTTCCACATCCTGCCGGGCGGCCTCCGGATAGGTGTCTTGAAAGGGGTAATAAAAGCCGTCGCCCCATCTCCACTGCCATAAAAACGGAGTCTGCGCCGATCCGGCGGTCCAGCCGACCCGGGAGCGGAAGTCCTCGGGCCGCGGCCGCATCGGCGTCGCCTGGATACCGAAGACCACCTCAAAGGGGTGGTTCAAGGAAAAGGCCCGGTCGGCCAACTTCACCCGGAACACGCGCACGCCGTTCTGCTTCGGTCCGATCACTTGGATATCTGTTTCGTTCGAGATCTCCCAACCCATCATCCCGTCGGCGAACCATGACAATCCGACGTTCTGATTGCCGACCCAGATCAACTCCCGAAAGGCGTCGAGAAAAAGGCCCGTATCGGCGACAACACCGGAATCCGACAAGGGGGGAAGCGCCGCGCCGGGACTCGGAGCGCCGTTTACCAGGATGTTGGAACGAGAGCCGGTGACGTTGAACAAGATCGATTGATCCGCCAACACCGGGATATTGAGCCGCACCCGGTCGATGGTATTGTTGCCCGAGTCCGTCAGGCGAAGACGGACCTTCCCCATCCCGTCATATTCGTAGTCGACCTCCATCTCGAGGGTGAACGTCGCGGTTTGGGATGTCGCCACCGCCCGGACCAATCCGTCGTGGATCTGATTGATCACGACCGTCGCGAAGTTGAACTCGCGCCAGAGCCCTCCCGAACGGATCTGCACCGAGGGCCTGCCCCCGAGCAAATCGGTCTCTTGGCTCCGCATCTGGACCGGCAGGATGGAATTGTTGTATTCGTAGGAGCGCCCCCACATGGTGATGGTCTGCCCGTCGACGGCCATCGGTATCCATGGAGTGGGGACGGTCTCGGATCTGCCGATGTCGCTGTTTAACCAGACGGCGCTATCGTCGATCGATTGCTCCAACTCCGCCGCCGTCCACTTCCGTTCGTAAACGGAGGCGTCGAGGCCGACCGCAAAGCCGATCGCGAAAATCGTGCCGCCCGCGCCGCAGAACCTGCCAAGGAGTCGTGATATCATCGTCAAACGCATAGTGAGGTCTTCATTGCAGTAATCGGGTTGGCTTCGCCGCCCGACAGCGACGGTTCGAGCGATCGGCGACGGAAAAAACAGGGCAGCCGCGCCACCCCTGCTACCCAGAAAGCCAATCTTCCCGCATCCGGGATAGAGACCGGGGCCACCCTCTTCAAACGGAAAGAGAGTGTCCCCGGTAGTGTGTTTCAATTACTCGGAACGAACCCGGTAAAAACGGCGGTTAAGAGTTGAGGCTGCGGTATCGGTGAACTCATATTCCCCAGTATGGTCGATCACGGCACCGGTCACGACATCATCCCAACCCGTCAAATCCGTCGAAGCCTCGATCGAGAAATTCCGCTCCGGTTCGCCCAGGACACTCATCCGGAAATACCCTTCTGCGGTGACCGGAAGAATGTTCACCTGCAACGGCTCCACTTCGTCGGGGACCAATTCGACGATGATATCGTCAAAGGAAGCCCCCAGTGAGCCAAGGCTTGCCTGTTCGGCCGACCACCGGTTGACCATATTGACATCGGTCCAGAAATAAACCGGAGGGGAAATTCCAGATTGCCCCGGCTGATCGTTGTCCAGATTCCGAACCGACGCCCAAAAGGTTTGCGAAACGGGATCGGCCGTCACAACAACCTCATACCAGTCTCCAATGATAACATCGTCGACAATAACCTCTTCGATCTCTCCCGGGTCGACGGTCGACGGAGGATTCGGCCTTCCCAAGACGGTAAATCCGGTCGCCGAAAACCGGAACCTGACCGGCGAAGAGGTCGAACTCCCGACCCTGCGTTGAAGGATCACCTGATGCCGGATCGAATCCGGGTCGTCGATGCGAATCTTGAAGCTTGTCCGCACTTCGGTTTCAGTGTCCGCAAATAGCCGACGCATATGGGGATAGGTAAGCCCACTGTCCACCGGTTCGTAATAAAAACGGACGATCCGTTCATTCGCTCCGGAACCTCCGGTGGATGATCCCTCGAAAACGCGAGAGCCTCGGTCGGCGAGGGACATACCCGCCTCCCAGTTGTTCGGATTTCCGTCGCCTGGGTTCCTATTGTGCAAGGTGACGTTATTGTCATACGACTCGAAATTCTCGTCGAGCAAGATTTGCGCTTGCGCTGAGGCCACACACAAGGCGAATAGAACCGCGACGGGAACGGTGAAACGTAGTCTGCTAAGTATTTTCATTACAGGGTCCTGTGTTCGGGTGATTAATAGGATTGAGTGTTGGGTCTGTCTTAAGAATCCGGCTTAATTGATGGTCGACCCGAAGGTGACCGGAGCCGTATTCTCATCGAAACCTCTGACAAAGCCAAAGTTGCCGGCGTTGCCTTGCTCCAGGCTTTCAACGTGGCCGTCCAAAAAAGCGACGTTACCTCGCCCCCCGTGCCGGAGATGGAGCCCACCCCCACCAGGATTCATGCTCAAACGGTGCCATTGCAGGCCGGCGCGAGCCGCGTCTCCGTAATCCAAGGGAACCACGCTATCACCAAAGAGGGGATAACGACTAGCGTCTTCGATAAGGCTCAGATAAAGATCGATAGACGTGACGCTCCTTCCTTCCACGTCCCTGCGGGTTGTCCGAAACCCCACCGCACCCGTCTCGTTCCGGCGCATCCCGTATGCGTTGAAATCGGACACGGCGTGATCCAGGGTCGTCCTCTCGTTCGGCGGCAAGAGAGAGGGACAGAGTGTGGCGTCATAACCGGATAAATAACCCGCGACGATCAAAGCGGGACGCCACCAGAGTTCGTTGTTCTCCTCACCGCCCGGATCATAATAGTAAAAGGGAATCATCGAGTTGTTTTCGGACGCGTACAACAATGACGACATCGTGACTTGCCGAAGATTCGAAACACATTTCGCCTGGCGACCGCGCTCACGAACGGTGCCAACAACAGGGATGAGGATCGCCGCCAGGATACCAATGATGGCGATGACGGTGAGAAGTTCAATCAGCGTAAAACCGGAACGGTTCCGCGAAACATAACCATTTTTCAAGCAACCGACATTTTCAGGGTTCATAATCATATAAGTAATGAGCACGAGGGAATCTGGTCAATCCAAAAAATACAAAAAATAGAAATTTAACATTTTTGGATCTGCCGAATTCGACTCCATTTGATTCGATCCGCCACGTTTTAGTTGTCCGCCAACCCCATCAGCCGGTTCAAGAACCGGCTCCGAAGAGTCGTCGGGTTTAAAGTTCCGCCCGAAGCGATCACCAGGTCCTGGATGGCGGTCCCGGGATTGCCGTGCAGAGCGAAGCGATTCAAAGATCCATGGACGTCGGCGAGGGCGGTGACCCGGGAGGTGAATCCATCGATGGTGACAAGCATTTCCGCCCCGGCGATCGTGATGACCACATGGTGCCAGCCGACACTGCGCTGAAACGGACGCACCCGGGACATCGAATGCACCCACTCCGACTCGTCCCAGGCGTAAACCGGGTACGAGCGAATGATTCCGCCTTCCTTCCGCATCACCACGGTGGTTTCATCCGCCAGCTTCTCCAAAAGATAAACGTCGGATCCGATGGAAAACTCCGCCAGATGCACCGCGCTTCCGTCGAGCGGATTCCAATCGACCGGCCGCATCCAAAACTCGATGAAATAATCCGGCCCCGGCGCGTCGTAGATCTCCCACTCCAGCGTCCCTTCCTGGATCACCAAAGCGGTCTCCCCTTCCAGGCGCCCGTCCACCGTCAGCGAGCGGCTCGGCATCCGGGTGAGAGCTCCACCCGGCAATTCGGGAAACTCCCCAACCTCCCGCCGGAGCGCCCGATAAAACCGGCGGTCGAAGGCATGGGTTTCCGTGTCGACGAACTCATAAATCCCCGCCGCATCCGTCTCCTCCTCGAAAACGACGATTTTCCAGTCGACCAAATCCGTCGAGGCATCGATCCCGATCGTTCCTTTCGTCGGATCGAAAACATTCATCCGAAAATAGCCCTCGGAGGTCGGCGGCAGCAGATCAACCCGCAAGGGCGGGATTTCCTCCGGGACCACCTCAACCAAGATGTCGTCGAACAAGGCACCGGCCGGATGACTGGTCGCCTGCTCCACCGACCACCGGTTGATCACCGAAATATTACTCCAAAAGTAATGGATCCCCGAGACCCCGGATTGCCCGGGGGAAGTGTTGTCGAGGTTCTCCACGCTCGCCCAAAAGGTCTGACTCACCGGATCCAACGTCATCGTCACCTCATACCAATCGCCCAGCCGGACGTTGCTGATGATCGTCTCGATCGATCCCGTCCCTACCCCCGGCCCGCTATTGGCGCCAAGGACCCCGAAGGAGGTCGGACTGAACCGAAAGCGACCGGCGGTTCCTCCCTCAGTGGTACCGGCCAAAATCACTTGATGAGTGCCGGCCGCGGGGTCTTCGATCCGAATCTTGAAAGTCGTCCGAATCATGACTCCCGTGGGGGCAAACAACCGGCGCATCGTCGGTAGACTACTGGTCGCCTGCGTGGTGTAAAAGTAACGCCCGACCCGCTGGTTCGCGCCCGTCCCGCCGGTCGACGAACCCGGCACGACATTCGCCCCTTTGGTCCCGGGCGACGCATTGCCGACGATCCAATTCGCCGGATTCCCATCCCCCGGATTCAGGCCATGCAAACTGATCTCCGCCCCATAGCTTTCGAACGTTTCGTTCAGCAAGACCTGCGCCCGGCCCTCCGGGCCAGCCAGTGCGATAACGACCAGAAGAAGGACTGAAACGGGAACCCAAAATGGTTTAACGAGTATCATAGTAGGGTTTGGGTGCTGCCAATGAGGCTCGTTTATCGCTCAAATTTTTGAACCGCTTCACAACAAGACTCGATGTCGATTCCACCCGAACCGCCGAACATCGTCAATAAAAAATGTTCAAAAACATAATATTTATCATTTCAGAACACCCTCATTCCGCTGACACAAATCGTCCTCAAAGTAGTGGGGTTGGCTTTGCCGCCCCATTTCCCTGGGCTGCGCCCGGCGAACAAAATCCAATGAAACTTGGCTTTTCGAGGCGATGCCTCTTTGGAGTGCTCCGCGTCCCCGCGGAGCTTTCGGAGCGTGCGAAAGAGTTTCGGCAGTCGAATGGCTGCCGGGCGTGCGACCATCGCCGACCATTCCAAAAGCGGTGCGGGGACGCACCGCACCAAAGCGCTTCGCGCGAAAACGAAGACGCACGCTGCTTTTCGAGGCGGAGCCTCTTTGGTGCTCCGCGTCCCCGCGGAGCTTTCGGAGCGTGCGAAAGAGTTTCCGGCCGTCAAAGGACTGCCGAGCGCACGACCATCGCCGACCATTCCAAAAGCGGTGCGGGGACGCACCGCACTCCAAAGCGCTTCGCGCGAAAACGAAGACGCACGCTGCTTTTCGAGGCGGAGCCTCTTTGGAGTGCTCCGCGTCCCCGCGGAGCTTTTGAGCGTGCGAAAGACCTCCGGCAGTCGAATGGCTGCCGGGCGTGCGACCATCGCCGACCATTCCAAAAGCGGTGCGGGGACGCACCGCACTCCAAAGCGCTTCGCGCAAAAACCGGATCGACCGTCCCCTCCGCTTAAATCGTATCCACGATCTTCCGCAGCTCCGCCTCCCGGGATTCGAGGTCCCGCAACAAGGCGAATTGGGCGCGACATCGGTCGAGATTGTGCCCCTCCCAGTGGGTTTTGAAATAGACGTCTCCGGACAGATAATCGGTCAGAAAGCGGACTCCGTTTTCATAGGCCAGCAACTGACCCGCCGTCACCAAATGGTCCTTTTCCGCGGGATTCAAAAACGAACCGGCCGTCGCCAAAAAACCTTCCGCCAACGCCCGGAACATCTCCGTCCTCACCTGGATCCTTGAGAGGTCGCGTTCGTCCTCCCCCACCGGACTGACCGCCGTCCGAACCATATCCCCGAAATCATAAAGGGAAAGTCCCGGCATCACCGTATCCAAATCTATCACACAAACACCCTCGCCCGTGACGTTGTCGAGCATGACGTTGTTCAGCTTGGTGTCGTTGTGGGTGACCCGGATCGGAATCGCCCCCTCCGCCGCCAAACCGAGAAGCAACCCGGCCAGCGCCTCCCGCGAGAGCGCGAAGTCGAGCTCGGCGCTGACTTCCTTCAATCGTCCGTGTTTATCGGCCTCCGCCGCCATCTTCAAAGTCTCCAACCGCTTCCGGGTATGATGGAAATCCGGGATGGTCTCGTGCAGATCCTTCGCCGGCAGATCGGCCAACATCGCCTGGAACGCGCCGAAGGCCCGGGCAGCTTCCCGCGCCTGACCGGTGCTGGCGATCACATCATGGGTGGCCGCCCCTTCGATGAAGAAAAACGTTCGCCAATGGTCGTCCGCATCGTCAATCCAGGCAGGGGCCCCTTCGACCGTCGGCACCAGGGTCAACGCCCGCCGGGAGGAGACCTCCCCCGCCGGCGCCACTTCCGCCGCCTTCGCCGCGGCATGCCGGCAAACCCGTTCGACATTTTCCATCAGCCGGACCGGATCCTTGAAAACCTTGGAATTCAGCCGCTGGTGGATGTAGCGGACCCGACTCCCCCCTTGATCGTAGGTGACGGCGAAGGTGTCGTTGATGTGGCCGCTTCCGAAAGGGCCTCCTTCGACGAAGGCGCCCCGCAATCCGAACATCCGTCCGGCCTCCTTCAACAATTCCACATCCCAGGTCATTCGATTCATAAGAAGACAAACTGAAGATGGCCGCTAAAAAGTGAAATCGATATTTTCCCAAAACCCAAAAATGATCATCTCCCCGTCAGTCAAAGTGGAACGCACCGGCGGATGGGGTTTGAGGATTACTTCGAATGGTTTGATCGATCCCGCGATCCCCCTTTGCCATTCTCCTTGACCCGTTTCGGGTCCGTTTCCATCGTTTGTTGTTTCGCCCCGACCACTGGATAAGTCGGCGTTTTGCGCCGGGAAGCCACGGTCGGGAATTGCTCGTTTCGCATTCGCATTTTTTCGCCAATACCATGCCCGACTCAACCGACAAACCTTTGATTCTGACTGGCGCCAAGCCGTCGGGGGATATGACCCTCGGCAATTACCTCGGGGCGATCCAGAACTGGGCCGCGATGCAACGGGATTACAATTGCTACTTCCCGGTGGCCGACATGCACGCGATCACCGTCCGCTACGTCCCGGCGGAACTGCGCCGCCGCACCCAGGCCCTCGTCGCCCAATACATCGCCTGCGGCCTCGACCCCGCCACCTCCCACATTTTCATCCAGTCCCACGTCACCGGCCACAGCGAATTGGCTTGGATCCTCGGCTGCCTCTGCCCGATCGGAGAGCTTCAACGGATGACCCAGTTCAAGGACAAGTCGTCCAGGCCGGGCGCCAGCGTCAACGCCGGACTGCTCTATTACCCGATCCTGATGGCCGCCGACATCCTCCTCTACAACGCCGACCTCGTCCCGGTCGGAGAAGACCAAAAACAACACCTCGAATTGACCCGCAACCTCGCCCAACGCTTCAATACGACCTATTCCGACACCTTCAAAATCCCGGAACCGTTTATCGGCAAGACCGGAGCCCGGATCATGTCGTTGCAGAATCCGGCGCAGAAGATGTCGAAGACCGATGAGAACGCCAACGAGTACATCCTCCTCCTTGATCCGCCCGAAGTGACCCGCAAAAAACTCCTCTCCGCCGTCACCGATTCCGGCAACGAGGTCCGGGCCGCCGACGACAAACCAGGCATCACCAATCTCCTCACCATCTTCAGCGGAGTGACCGGACGCACCATCGCCGACCTCGAAAGCGAATTCTCCTCCTCCGGCTACGGCACTTTTAAGAAGGCCGTAGCCGACGCCGTCATCGCCAAACTCGAACCGATCCAACGCCGTTACCAGGATCTGATGGCCAATAAGGAATATCTCAACGACGTTCTCAAATCCGGCGCCGAACACGCCCAGGTCCGCGCCAACAAAATGCTCTCCAAAGTCTACCGCAAAACCGGCTACCTAAGAGAATTATAAATTAGGAGGCTTGGCCTCCTTCATCGTCTATCGTTTATTAGCTAGAGCGTGTCCGAAAAGGTGATTGGCTATCGAAAATCGGCCAGGAAAACGGGAATATTAACCGTATTTAAGCTTGAAATACAAGCGGCCTCAAGCTGTTGTGGTTAAATGACTAAACCTAACCATAGTTCAACAACTGAGGCCAACGGCAATCCTGCACATTTCACGCCCTGTTTCAATAACTTTTATTACGCCGCGAGCACGGATTTCAGCGAGTTCTTGGCCGAAAGTGCCGATTTATTCGATTCGAGGCCCGATTTGGTGGTGAAAATCGAGGCCGATCTCGACCGGCACGGCTTGGAGAAAAAGAAGCTTCGGCGGGCCGACCGTCTTTTTCTCCAGAGCCAAAACGGTGCGTTGGCCGGGCTCGAAAACCTTCCCGAAAGTTTTCCGCCGCCACGCTTCGATGCCAAGGGCCGGAAACTGCCGGGTAAACTGGAGGTGCTCGAACAAGGGCGGCCACGAATGCCTGGCGCGGTAGCGGGGGTTTTGCTGTTGACGCGCGGCTATCACGGCTCCTGCACCAACAAGGAAGCGCTGGATTTCATGGGCGAGTCCAAAAGCCTGGAAGCTTTTCTGGTCGGACGCGGGCTGAGCCTGCCGGGGCGTTCGACCATGAGCGAGTTGCTCAATGCGATCAGCCTTGAAACGCGTGAGGCGATCCTTTCCGCCCAGTTAAACCGGGCCAGCCGGGAAGAGCTCGACAGCTTCGATCAGGTCCTGATCGATAGTACCGCGACCAAGGCCAATTCGTGCTGGCCGACCGATGCCAAGACCATCTTCGTCCTGGCCCGGCGCCTTTATGAGATCGGCCGCAAGTTCGAGCTTTTCGGTTTGGCAAATATCCGCCCGGGACGCATGGAGAGCTACCTCGAAGAGCTCTCGAAAAAGCCTTTTCAAATCAATCTTAACGCTAAGAAAAAGAAGAAGTTCCAGAAGTTTTGCCGGGAGTTCATTGAGTTGGCGGCCAAACTTCTTTGCCATGCGGATAACGAGTTCAAGCGCGTGGAGGCAAGCTGGAACGAACGACTCGACAACGGGCGGATCCTGCCCAGCTTGCGCCAACAGGCCAAAGCGCGTGTCGATCTGTTTGTCGAGAGTCTGCACCTCGCCACGAAGTCGCTCGAACAAATGCGCCAACGCATTTTCGAAGAAAAAACCTTTCCTTCGACCGAGCGCGTCTTGAGCGTTCACGACCGCTCGGCGGCTTACATCCAAAAGGGAGGTCGCCAGCCGGTCATCGGCTACAAGCCGCAATTGGCCCGAAGCGCCAATGGATATGTCGTCGCGCTGAAGGTCGATTCAGGCAACACCTCCGATTCCTCCAACCTGGTGCCGATGGTGGAAAGAGCGATCGCCAACACTGGAGTCATACCGCACCTGACCAGCGTGGACGACGGCTATTCTTCGCGGGAGGGCCATGATCGGGTCAGGGAGTTGGGAGTGGAGATCGTCAGCATCAGTGGATCGAAGGGAAAGAAGCTCCTTGGCGAGGACTGGGACGGGGAGGAGTATCGCCTGGCCCGGGCCGGCCGTTCGGCCGTGGAGTCTTTAATGTTTTGCCTGAAGTATGGCTTCGACTTCGGCCAACTCAGCCGGACAGGCATTGCGGCAGCCCGCGAGGAATTTTTGGAGAAGTGCCTGGCCTACAATGCGTGTCGGACGATCCTGCTGCGAAAGCGAAAACGACGGTGCCAAGTCGCTTGAGCGAGGTCCCCCCGTCATTCCAAACAAAGAACGTCGAAGACGGAGGATCGGTCCTGTACCGATCCTGCTCAATTTGGTTCCAAAACGACGATTCGGACCGTATTCACTGTTTGGTTACTGCCTTTGGGGGTGCCGGATTCCACCCATCCACCAAACATCCATCTTCAATCAAACAATCGCCGCTCGTAAAAACCCTTTTCGGATGGAATCTAGCTATCGTCTATGCGCGCGAAGCGTGCCGCTACGTCCACTCCGGGGGATTCTGGAATTCGGGCTTCAACACGCCGATGCAGGGGAGGTTGCGGTAGCGTTCGGCGAAATCGAGGCCGTAACCGACCACGAACTTATCGGGGATTCTGAACCCGACCCAATCCGCCTTGAAAGGAATTTCGCGGCGACCTTGCTTCTCCAACAAGACGCAGGTGCGCAGTGACTGAGGGTTCAACTTCTTGAACATTTCGGTGATCTTCGAAAGGGTCTTCCCTGTGTCCAGGATGTCGTCGATCACCAGGACGTGACGGTTCTCCACTTCCAGGGTGACGTTGTATAAAACCTCCGGCTCCTGGGAGACGGTTTCGTTGCGGTAACTGGAAATACGGGTGCAATCGAGCCGGACCGGCAAGTCGATCCGGCGGAGCAGATCGGCGGTGAAAAACAGGGCGCCGTTGATGATCGCCACCACCGTCACTTCCTCCTCCTCCGCGTAAAACCGACTGATTTCCTCGCCCAACTCGCCCGTGCGGGTCGCCAGTTGTTCCTCCGTCACCAAAACCTGATCCAACTCGTCAATCATGATGCGCCCCATCCTCACGGGAAAAAAGGCGTCTGGCAAGCTGTAGCGCTCGTTCGACCCGCTCCATCTCGATTTCCCCGGTCTCCCCGATCGCGACGGCCGTCTCCAGCCATTCCACCGCCCGGGAGTCCCGGTTCCTCATCGCGAACGAGCCGGCATGATAGAAAATCACCTGACCACACCCCGCCGCCAAACGATCTCCCTCTTCCGTAGCCCGGGCCACCAACCACTCAAAATCAGACTCCGCCGTCTCCATCCTCCCAGCCATCCGCGGCAGCACCGCCAAGCTGACCGCCCGCAACAAACGCACCTGCAGATCCTCCGGCGCCGTTTCCACCGCACGATCCAACTCGGCCGCTCCCATCCGCAACCATCGCCTCTTCTGTAAATCCGGCACCATCCGCGCCCGGGCAATCGCCGC
Organism: Verruconatronum alginivorum; assembly: GCF_056590205.1. Lineage (NCBI taxonomy): Bacteria > Pseudomonadati > Verrucomicrobiota > Opitutia > Opitutales > Verruconatronaceae > Verruconatronum > Verruconatronum alginivorum. The sequence continues at coordinate 317,008 of NZ_JBWPVQ010000001.1, forward strand.
GCTCCCATAGTAGGCCCGCGTCAACGGCTCCACCTCCCGTCCCCGTCGCAGCCGCTCCAGAATCGTGATCGCCTCCAGCAACGCCTCATCGTTCCCCTGCCAACCGGCGTCATACAATTCAACCGCCTGGCGCAACTCAGCCGAAAACCCATCACCATCGACGCAGACCATTCCGAAAACCGGCCCGTTCGTGGCAATACAACAAACCATCAAAAACAATCCCCATCGATTCCGCACGTCACCACCCTACCGGCTCCCGGTTAAGACAACAGAAAAAACAATCCCCAGCTTTACCTTGAAAATGATTCTGCCATCAATGATTTTGTCACCAACACCCCACGCCGCCCCACCGAAACGCACCCTACACTCGGGCATCCAACGTCGCGACATGCTCCCAATTGAGGATCCGGGCATCCGCGGTCAACAAGGTCAGGCCGTGCAATCGCGCGCAAGCGACGATCTGGCGGTCGGCGGGATCGCGACGAAAGGGCTTCGGAAGGTTGTAAGCTTCCAACGCGATAAACTTGGCGGTCGCACAAGGGAGATTCTTCGGGATCTTCAAAATCCGAGAGCGATCTGTAGCGTCTACAACGGCCCAAATCCAGACGTGGGTATCCAATAGCAGCCTCACCTCTCCCTTTCCCATTCCTCATCGAAGTCCAGTCCGACCAAATCCCGATTGATCCGGGCATTCCCTGCCTTGGAACCGAGCTTAACCTCTTGGTCGTCCCCCGACTCAATTGGCTCGATCCGCGCAATCGCCTTCCCCCTCCGCGGGATGATTATAGCCTCCCCAGTCTGATTCACCCACTTCAATTCCGCAAGGCAATGGGCCTTGAACTGTGAAACCAGTGTCAACCGCTTCTCTCGAACCACGAAATAGATCCGTCCCCTGGTCATAGAACTCACCTTGAGCGGCTCCGCGGCCACTCTCCGTTGCGTGCGCGCTTGCTCGCGCCCTGGGGTTTCCTCGCGGCCACCGCCTCCCGCCGTCGAATGCGCCTGCAAGCAGACACACGACCTCGGGGCTACTTGTCGATCAACCTCACCCTCAGGCGCAGGATACGTGTAGTCGGGTTGGCTCTGCCGCCCGACCGCAGCGGGCGGGGGCGGCCGAACCTAGTGAAATTGTCGCGCGTCGATAAATTACCGCCCATACGCGCGGTTGATGCTGCCTAACCGGCCGCAGACGCAAAAGACGTCAGCTCTTCAGCTTTGATAAATCGCTGGGGAAAATTCAATTCCATACGCCTTTGTCAAGAGTCAAGACCTGACGTCTTTTGGCTGACCAGGATACGTGTAGTCGGGTTGGCTCTGCCGCCCGACCGCAGCGGGCGGGGGCGGCCGAACGTAGTGAAATTGTCGCGCGTCGATAAATTACCGCCCATACGCGCGGTTGATGCTGCCTAACCGGCCGCAGACGCAAAAGACGTCAGCTCTTCAGCTTTGATAAATCGCTGGGGAAGATTCAATTCCATACGCCTTTGTCAAGAGTCAAGACCTGACGTCTTTTGGCTGACCAGCCATCCGCGGCAGCACCGCCAAGCTGACCGCCCGCAACAAACGCACCTGCAGATCCTCCGGCGCCGTTTCCACCGCACGATCCAACTCGGCCGCTCCCATCCGCAACCATCGCCTCTTCTGTAAATCCGGCACCATCCGCGCCCGGGCAATCGCCGCACTCCCATAGTAGGCCCGCGTCAACGGCTCCACCTCCCGTCCCCGCCGTCGCAGCCGCTCCAGAATCGTGATCGCCTCCAGCAACGCATCATCGTTCCCCTGCCAACCAGCGTCATACAATGACGCCGCCTGGCGCAACTCAGCCGAAAACCCATCACCATCGACGCAGACCATTCCGAAAACCGGCCCGTTCGTGGCAATACAACAAACCATCAAAAACAATCCCCATCGATTCCGCACGTCACCACCCTACCGGCTCCCGGTTAAGACAACAGAAAAAAACAATCCCCAGCTTTACCTTGAAAATGATTCTGCCATCAATGATTTTGTCACCAACCCCCCACGCCGCCCCACCGAAACGCACCCTACAGCCTGCTATCCAACGTCGCGACATGCTCCCAATTGAGGATCCGGGCATCCGCGGTCAACAAGGTCAGGCCGTGCAATCGCGCGCAAGCGACGATCTGGCGGTCGGCGGGATCGCGACGAAAGGGCTTCGGAAGGTTGTAAGCTTCCAACGCGATAAACTTGGCGGTCGCACAAGGGAGATTCTTCGGGATCTTCAAAATCCGCGTGATGATTATAGCCTCCCCAGTCTGATTCACCCACTTCAATTCCGCAAGGCAATGGGCCTTGAACTGTGAAACCAGTGTCAACCGCTTCTCTCGAACCACCAAATAGATCCGTCCCCTGGTCATAGACACTCACCTTGAGCGGCTCCGCGGCCACTCTCCGTTGCGTGCGCGCTTGCTCGCGCCCCTGGGATTTCCTCGGCCACCGTCTCCAGCCGCCGAATGCGCCTGCAAGCAGACACACCACCTCGGGCCTACTCGTCGTTCAACCTCACCCCAGGCGCAGGATACGTGTAGTCGGGTTGGCTTTGCCGCCCGACCGCAGCGGGCGGGGGCGGCCGAACGTAGTGAAATGTCGCGCGTCGATAAATTACCATCCATACGCGCGGTTGATGCTGCCTAACCGGCCGAAGACGCAAAAGACGTCAGCTCTTCATTTTTGATAAATCGCTGGGGAAGATTCAATTCCATACGCCTTTGTCAAGAGTCAAGACCTGACGTCTTTTGGCTGACTCGCCTCAACGGCTCCACCTCCCGTCCCCGTCGCAGCCGCTCCAGAATCGTGATCGCCTCCAGCAACGCATCATCGTTCCCCTGCTAACCAGCGTCATACAATGACGCCGCCTGGCGCAACTCAGCCGAAAACCCATCACCATCGACGCAGACCATTCCGAAAACCGGCCCGTTCGTGGCAATACAACAAACCATCAAAAACAATCCCCATCGATTCCGCACGTCACCACCCTACCGGCTCCCGGTTAAGACAACAGAAAAAACAATCCCCAGCTTTACCTTGAAAATGATTCTGCCATCAATGATTTTGTCACCAACACCCCACGCCGCTCCACCGAAACGCACCCTACACTCGGGCATCCAACGTCGCGACATGCTCCCAATTGAGGATCCGGGCATCCGCGGTCAACAAGGTCAGGCCGTGCAATCGCGCGCAAGCGACGATCTGGCGGTCGGCGGGATCGCGACGAAAGGGCTTCGGAAGGTTGTAAGCTTCCAACGCGATAAACTTGGCGGTCGCACAAGGGAGATTCTTCGGGATCTTCAAAATCCGCGTGATGATTATAGCCTCCCCAGTCTGATTCACCCACTTCAATTCCGCAAGGCAATGGGCCTTGAGCTGTGAAACCAGTGTCAACCGCTTCTCTCGAACCACCAAATATATCCGTCCCCTGGTCATAGACACTCACCTTGAGCGGCTCCGCGGCCACTCTCCGTTGCGTGCGCGCTTGCTCGCGCCCCTGGGATTTCCTCGGCCACCGTCTCCAGCCGCCGAATGCGCCTGCAAGCAGACACACCACCTCGGGCCTACTCGTCGTTCAACCTCACCCCCAGGCGCAGGATACGTGTAGTCGGGTTGGCTTTGCCGCCCGACCGCAGCGGGCGGGGGCGGCCGAACGTAGTGAAATGTCGCGCGTCGATAAATTACCATCCATACGCGCGGTTGATGCTGCCTAACCGGCCGCAGACGCAAAAGACGTCAGCTCTTCAGCTTTGATAAATCGCTGGGGAAGATCCAATTCCATACGCCTTTGTCAAGAGTCAAGACCTGACGTCTTTTGGCTGACCTAACCGGCCGCAGACGCAAAAGACGTCAGCTCTTCAGCTTTGATAAATCGCTGGGGAAGATCCAATTCCATACGCCTTGTCAAGAGTCAAGACCTGACGTCTTTTGGCTGACCTCGGCCACCGCCTCCAGCCGCCGAATGCGCCTCCAAGCAGGTACGCCACCTCTCTTTCCGAGGATTAATCGTCGTTCAACCTCACCCTCAGGCGTAGGAAATAGCCGGGAACCGGCTCTTCGGCGATTCGCAAAGTTACCCGGTCGCGATCGCCCTCTTCGAAAATCTCTTCCGCCGCACCCAGAGCCGTCCAGGTTCCCAGGTCCTCCGTGCCTTCCAGCCGGATATCGACTCCGCGGATATCACGGGTCCTGACAAACTCCAATCCGATTCCTCCGTCAGCACGAATCGGACGGGGAAGGCCGGCGCGCGAGGCGTCCGTAATCGGGATGCCATGGACGAAACGCAAGAGGTTCGGAATACCTATTCCCCCCGGATCGGCCGATGGATCACCCTCGGCCCCGGAAAGCCCTTCGAGTTCGAGCCAGTCCCAATAGGTGAGTCGGAGATCGTCCGGCAGATACTCGATCCCTCCGACCCAAGCGGTATCCCACCCCCAATTGACACTTCCATCCTTGCTGTATTCCCATCGCAAAACATTCGACCCGGGCTCCAGCCGAGTCGAAAACGAATGCCAATCCAGAGGGCCCGATCGTCTGGCCTGTTCCGCTCCATTCACATAAAAGCGCAACAAATCGAAATGTTGTTCCGATGATACCTTCCAAGAGAAGGTCAGAGTTCCCGGCCCTTCCACTTCGATTTCCAGCCAAGTAGTTCCATTATGACCGATCGCACCGCTCTGCGCGGCGTAACCTCCATCGGGAGTGACCGCGTTCTGGACGAACCAAACCTCGTTTCCGCCGCTCGACCAAGTGAAATTCTGCGGGGCCAATCCGCCCGGGAGGTCCCGGACCGTTTCAGGCGACCTCGCGTAAATGGCCAGGTTGTCGAAGGCCAAAAAATTATCCCCGGGTGAGTCAATGTTCCGCACTCGCCACGCAAGCATGAAGTCACCCAGGTCGCGAACGCGATTCGGGGCCGCGAATGCGCGCAATGGAAAGATAATTTCACCGTCAAGAGAGGCGCTCCAAAGATTACGCTCGAAATCGACGACGATCCGGAGGCGGTGAAAGCGATCATTTTCAAAAAAGCGACCCGAGAACGTCTCCCGGACGCCGTCGCCAAAGAAGATTCTGAGCGTTAGATTCTCAAACCGGAGCTCACCGAGGAGCGCCCCGGCGGAGTTCCGCAGCTGAATAAGGAAATCATCATACTGGGAGTTATTGGAATCCCAGACTCCGAGGTCCATCACGAAAACCACTTCCGGCACTTCGCCGGCGAGCACATCGGCCTCGATTCTCTGCCAGAGATAGGCCGGATTAGCAGCGACCTCGGGCGGGGTCTCCCCCAGATAGGCCGCGCGCCCGAAAGGAAAAGCATTGGCCTTGATCCCCTGAGAACCGGACGCGTTCTTCTGGGACCACCCTTCATTTCCGGCGAGAGTTCCATGGCCAACTGGGAGTCCCTCAAAATCGGACTGAAAGAAAATCCCGACGTCGCGATAGGTCAATAGCGCGGCATCGCTGGTCTCGGTTCCGAACTCATTCGTCACCTCGACATGAAAAGAACCGAGGTCCTCGACCCCAACACGTTCAATCCGGTGATTGACGTGAGTGGCCCCTTCGATCGGACTCCCGTCTTTGAACCATTGGACCGCCGGATGGGGATTGCCCGTGACCCGAACCGAGATCGTGACCTCATCGAAGGGATCCACCTGCAGTGACTGTGGTTGCTCCAAAATACCGGGCTCACCAATCTCTCCGGTGGGGACAAAGCGGACCTCCTCCAACCACCCTCCGTCGTCCCCTTGGCTGACACTCACATCCTTGGCATACGTCCACCGCAGAAAATTGGTGCCGGGGGCAATGACCTTCTCCACATACTGCCAGCCGCTTTCACCCGATAACGACTTCCGTTCCTCGCCCCCAATTTGCAATGTCAGCCGATCATAAACCGGCTCAGACGATGCTCTCCACCAGAATGAAAGAACACCTGGGCCGGTCACATAAGTTTCGAGAAAAGAAGACTGGTTGTGACCAATCGCCCCGCTGCGAACCGCATCCCCCCCCTCCCGTCCACCTTCTTCATCAACCGTCCAGAGCCGGTCTCCCCCAGACTCCCAATACAAAGATTCAGCACCAAGCACATGGCCATAATTAGGCAGCGCATCCGCGTCCCCCGAAAGCGCCAGACAAAGTCCGAAGAGAAGAACCAGTAACATGTGTGAATGAATCCGCGTCATGGGTTTTTCTTAGTCCGTCACCCGACCGACGACTGAAGCCCCTATTATTTGACCTACGAAATCATCAATGGGTGCACTTTCGTCAAAAAAAAGAGCCGTAACCCCGAACGGGATTACGGCTCTGAAAGGATCGGAAATCCTACAGCTTATTTACGAACCCGGCGATATCCGAGGAAACCGAGGATACCGAGACCGAAGATCAGAGCATAAGTCGAAGGCTCCGGAATGACTTGAGCGGCCAAGAAATCACTGCCATCCATGCTCCCAACTACAGTATAGTTGCCGGCATTCGCCAAACTGAATGCGGGTACTGCTGGAGGTGGTTGAGCAGGATTCACGAATGTCCAACTATTATTCGTGATGAGCAACCACTCAGTGCTCGTGCTATTAAAATCCAAGGAGTTATAAATAAAAATATAACCTTGGGTTCCAGCGGCACCAGCTGGATAAGGATTCGAGGCGTTGAAGGTCACGGTCTCCCAAAATCCAGTCAATCCAGATCCAGCAACGTCAAAAGACCATTGAGTGGAATCTAATGCAATGCGACTTCCAAAGATCGAAGCAGCATCGCTTGGCTGAATTTGAGAGCCAGAGAAGTCGTATGAAGCCCCTCCCAAACTGATCAATTCAACTGTAAAATCAGTGGTCAGAGGCGCACCACCAAATCTCAACGGATTCTGGTTACCGTCAAAATCGGATTGATAAGTGATGCTCACGGATTGAGCGCTCAACCCGGCAGCGACTACGAACGAGCTAGCAATTAATAGAAGTTTCTTCATGTTTTTTACGTGTTTTTTGTTTTCCCAAGCGAGAAAGTCTTAATCTGTTTTAATTCTGAACAGGGTTCATGTGCGTATAATTCGGCGAAGCAACGGCAAGGTTCAAGAAAACACCGGTGGTAGGTTGAAACATATCATCCAGAGTTCGGTTGAACGGCCCCTCATTCCAACGATCATTTGAAGCAGAATAATTCAACTGTTGATAGGTAGAGCCGGTCCAACGGAATAAAATATCTCCATTAGTTAGGTTAACGCTACTTGGTTGTTCCACTGTTCCAGCCAAAAGGTTACGCTGTGGAATAACATTATCATCGACAACCTTGGCAAAGGCCAAATTTGATGCCACAGGAAACCCTTGGGATATCAACTGTAGACCGGCAACCAATGGCTGCACAAAATGGTTATTCCTAACTTCTCCCGTAAAAACTCCTTCCGTCACATCGGTACTTGATCGTGAAAACCAAAAACCAACTCCGGATGGAATCACGAGGGAATTGCGATTAAAGGGGCCTTCGGTCCAGTTCCCAGAGGTTGTGCTATACGCATATTGCGCATAGACGCCAGAACTGTTCAACATAAAAATCACATCTCCGGCCCGGAGATTTTCCGCACCCCATTCTTGGGTCAATTGCCCAAGTGTAACGTGCGGGCGAATCACAAATTTAGCACTATCTTCACCGTTCAAAATCGAGAGATCGGCCGTATTGAGAGAAGATGAAGTGATGTGAATTTTATTGTTTCCATCGGTAATCGTCGCAGCACCGTTAACCTCAAAGCGGTGACCGGCAACATCCGAAGGCGATGTGATCTCCAAGAAGTATGCAACCCCTGACGTCAAATAATCGTCAAAATCAACAGAGCTTCCGCCGACAACAACCCCATTGGATTCGACGGATTCGATTTGAGCCGCGAAGACTGCTGGATTGACCATTGAAATACCCAGAAGGCTATTCCCTGTTGGCAAATTTGTCTTCACGAACCCGACCGGGTCGGTGGTGACCGATTCGGCGTGGGTGAGTAATGGCGCACCCAGGATCATCGGGGCTACGGCCATTGCGAGGAGGGATTTTGTTTTCATAGTGTGTTTTTGTTCTCTTCGATGTTTGGTTTAAGCGATCTTACCTTCGTAGCAGATCTGGTTGCGATTTTCTGTTTATGTTTTAAGCGCGTTTCACCCGAACTCCTCATCTGAGGAGACCAGGGGTTTTCACCGAAATTCGGAGTCAACGGACAAACGCATAGAAAGAGAAATTAGGCTGATTTTGAATTTTTGGATCAGTTTGTAAAGCGAAAACTGCTCGGTCCGAGGAATTAGTTGCGAGGGGGGTCAGGGCCACCAGGTATTCCCCGGGCGCATCCCCTTCGGTCACAGTGGTCTTGAAGTTTTCATTGTCGGCCGTGACCCCGGTGATTTTTAATCCCGCTTCCGGGTTCAATTGGACCCGGATCGTCCGTTCTTCGGGCTCGGAATTGACCCGCCATTGCAACAGACGGGGAGAAATCGTGACCACCGTCGGAATCTCCACCGCGTAAACGAGGGTCGTGGTCGGCGCGGAAGGATCGTCGGTCTGGACCTGGACCGAGTTCCGGCGGGTCCCGGTCCTTCCACCGACGGTGAACCGGGTGCGAATTTCTCCCCTATCCCCCGGTTGATAAATCGTTTGAGCAAGTTCAGCGGTGGTGCACCCGCAACTGGAGGAGGTGGATCGGATTTCGACCGGGTATTTGCCGGTGTTTTCGAACCGGAAAACCGCTTCCGAATGCTCCTGTCCCAAAGCCAGGTCCTGCTGGATCTGGGTGGTTTCCCATGTCAATTGAGCGGCCAAAGGTGCGGCCAAAGCGGCGAGCGCCAGAAAAACGAATCCGCCCAGCGAGCATTTCGCGCGGACGGTCGGACGTGTGCAAGAACGAAGCATATCGTAGATGACGGTTGAAAGATCTAGACCAAACAGCGGCCGGTGTAAAGGTGAATTTTTCTGAAAATGCGGATGTATACTGACCTTCCGGTTGGAAGACACCGGCGGGGAGGAAATGTTCACTCCGGGGTCGAAGGGGCCGGTGGACACGGTTGGTTCGGACAGGCTTAGGCTGACGGATTTTACCGCCCGCTTCGCTCAAGGGCGCGAAGGGAAACCGGCAGTTCAACGGGGAATTTGATAGCCGCGAAGAAACACAAAAAACTCAAAACTTAGAAAATATAGCGATTCTCGAAAATTCCCTAAGAAATCCCGTCGATGAATCTCGGTTTCCAATATGCTTCTCCCGGGAGGCTCCCGCTCTGTGAAGACCGCATAAATGCGGGACTCCAACCTGACAAGCCGTTCAAGGTTGGAGTCCCGGCTTCAGCCGGTCTTCGCGCTAGCCCTCTCAGCGTAATTTCAGAAAACTTTTGAGAATCGCTCTAAAATACGCAGCGATTAGAAAAAACACCCATCCAGTACTCCTGAATGGCTCTTCTTTTTGAGGATCTTGCGCCTCTTCGCGGCTATCCACTGCTCTTTTCAGGTAATCACTTGCGTTCCCATCCGGGGTTGGTGGGTCGGGACTTGATTTTCAGGGTTTTGATGACACTTTGCTCAGGTAAATGACGGGGGTTTGGTTCAGGGTTTTACGACAGGCGGCGGTTCTGCTTTTGCTGGCGGTGCCGGCGGCGGTTTTGACGGGGGTGTTTCATTCGGATCCGCCGGTCTGGGCCGAGCCGCCGCTGGGGCCGGGAGAAGTGCGGTTGGAGATGGCTTTGGGCTGGAAGGAGGCCCTATGGCTCGACGCCCGCAGTCGAGGGGAATTCGAGTCGGGACACGTCCCGGGGGCGATGTTGCTGAACGAGGACGAATGGGAGGGATTGTTTCTCGACGTGATGATGGTGTGGGAACCGGACCGGCCCGTGGTGGTTTACTGCGGCGGAGCCCAGTGTCAGGCGAGTCACGCGGTGGCGGAACGATTGCGACGGGATCTCGCCAGCGAAGGAATTTTTGTTCTTCGCGGGGGTTGGAACGAATGGTCGAAACAAGGGGCGAAGCGATGAGGGGACCGGTCGACGGCAGATGGACCGATTGGCGGTGGATCGCCGGTCTGGTCATGCGGATCGGGCTCGGGGGGTTGTTCGTTTACAGCGGGGGAATCAAGCTGCTCGATCCAGCGGCGTTCCAGGTCGACGTGGCGAATTTCGAGGTGGTTTCACTCGGATTAGCGGGGCTGGTGGCGGTTTATCTGCCGTGGCTGGAACTGCTGTGCGGCGTGGCGTTGATCGCCCGGGTGCAGCGGGACGGAGCACTGCTGCTGCTGAGCGGGATGATGGTGGTCTTCATCGTATTGGTCGCCAGCGCCTGGGCCCGGGGTCTGGATGTGACCTGCGGTTGTTTCGGCGCCTCGGATGGAGCGCCGAATTATCCCCTCTGGATCGCCCGGAACTTGGCGATTCTTATGGGATTTGGGGCGATCGTCTGGCTGGAGAGCATCTTTTCAGGACGTCATTTAACCACTGATAAACACTAATGCACACTAATAGAAGAGAACGGAATTCTTCTTCAGCTTATCTGCGGAAATCTGCGTAATCTGCGGTTCAATGAATAACGATTGGGATGTGGTGGTGATCGGCGGTGGGGCGGCCGGGTTGATGTGCGCCATTGAGGCGGGGAAACGGGGGCGCTCGGTGGTGGTGCTCGAACATGCGGAGCGGGTCGGGAAAAAAATCCTGATCTCCGGGGGCGGGCGCTGTAATTTCACCAACATCGGGGCGCGGCCGGAACGATATCTTTGCGGCAATCCCCACTTTCCGCGGTCGGCTCTGGCCCGCTACACGGCGGCGGATTTTATCGCATTGGTGGAGAGGCACCGGATTCCGTATCACGAGAAGAAGCTCGGTCAATTATTTTGCGACGGCAGTTCGCGGGAGATCGTCCGGATGTTGCTCGACGAAGCCGCCCGAGCGGGGGTCGCGGTGCGGACCGGTCAGCGGGTGGAGGAAGTGGAAAAGGGCGAACGTTTCCTGGTGCGCAGTTCCACGGGTGAACACCGGGCGGAGTCGGTGGTGGTGGCGAGTGGTGGTTTATCGATTCCGAAGATGGGGGCGACGGATTTCGGACATCGGCTGGCCCGGCGGTTCGGATTGAAACTGACGCCACCCCGGCCCGGTTTGGTGCCATTGACCTGGAAGGGAGAGGATGCGACGCGATTCCGGAGCCTGAGTGGAATTTCCATCGATGCCGTGGCGCGCTGCGACGAGGGACCGGAGTTCCGGGAGAATTTGCTGTTCACCCACCGTGGGCTGAGCGGACCGGCGATTTTGCAAGTTTCGTCGTATTGGCGACCGGGCGGGACGGTGACGTTCGATCTGTTGCCGGAGATGACGCCGGAGGCGTTGGAGCGGGAAATGCGGTCGGGGATGAAGACCGGCAATTGGTTGGCGCGGCTCTTGCCGAGGCGATTCGTGGAAGTTTGGCTGCCGTCGCGGTTGGCCGAGAAGCCGGTCGCGCAATTGAGCCGCGTGGAAGCGGAGGAATGGATCGGCGGTTTGCGTCAATGGCGGGTGATTCCCGGAGGGACCGAGGGATACGCCAAGGCGGAAGTTACGATCGGAGGAGTCGACACCCGGGAATTATCCAGCAAGACGATGGAGGCGGGAACGGTGCCCGGACTCTTTTTCATTGGAGAAGCGGTGGACGTCACCGGGTGGCTCGGCGGCTACAATTTCCAGTGGGCCTGGTCGTCCGGTTGGGTGGCGGGGCAATTCGCGTAGGGACGCCGACTACCTTTGGAAGCGGGAGTTGCGCGTTGGCGCCATCAGACCCGACGTTCCTGCATCAGGCGGACGATCAAAGCGATCACCGCGAAGACCAGGAGGAGATGGATGAGCCCGCCCATGGTGACGGCGGTCGCCATCCCGATCAGCCAGAGTCCGAGTAGAATCACGAATATCGTCCAGATCATAATGAAGCGAGGATACCGCAAACCGGGTCTCCCTACGATCAGGGATTCCCTGTTTTGGGACAACGTAGACCTTCCACCCCGACCAGACGGAGCCGGTCCCTCCGCGAAAGCCACGTGCTGAGACGAGAGGCCCTGCCACGTCGGAACCAAGGTTCCATAGCCCAACGGGCTTACGCCCTCCAGCCCAGGGTTGAGCCGAGGGAAACGAGGCCTACCCTGGGACCCATACCCGAGGCCATGAACCGCAACGCGGTTCCGCCCCCGTTCGATCCAACATTGCACGGGGGCCAAGGCGCAACCTCTTCGAGGTAGATTGTCTCGCGACCGAGACCCAGGGTAGCCCCGCATTCGCGCGGCAACCCTGGGCTGGAGGACGAAACGCCGTTGGCGTATAAGCCCAAAGTGGCGGGATCGTCCCGGCTCCGGGCGGAGCACCAAGCCTCGCCGCTCGCCTAGCCCCGCATTCGCGCGGCAACCCTGGGCTGAAGGACGAAACGCCGTTGGCGTATAAGCCCAAAGTGCGGGATCGTCCCGGCTCCAGGCGGAGCACCAAGGTTCCCCGCCGACCAGACGGGGAGCCGGTCCCTCCGCGAAAGCCACGTGTTGAGACGAGAGGCCCTGCTACGTCGGAACCAAGGTTCCATAGCCCAACGGGCTTACGCCCTCCAGCCCAGGGTTGAGCCGAGGGAAACGAGGCTTACCCTGGGACCCATACCCGGGGCCATGAACCGCAACGCGGTTCCGTCCCGTCCGATCCAACATTGCACGCGGGTCAGGGCGCAACCTCTTCGAGGTAGATTGTCTCGCGACCGAGACCCAGGGTAGCCCCGCATTCGCGCGGCAACCCTGGGCTGGAGGACGAAACGCCGTTGGCGTATAAGCCCAAAGTGGCGGGATCGTCCCGGCTCCAGGCGGAGCACCAAGGTTCCCCGCCGACCAGACGGGGAGCCGGTCCCTCCGCGAAAGCCACGTGTTGAGACGAGAGGCCCTGCTACGTCGGAACCAAGGTTCCATAGCCCAACGGGCTTACGCCCTCCAGCCCAGGGTTGAGCCGAGGGAAACGAGGCTTACCCTGGGACCCATACCCGAGGCAATGAACCGCAACGCGGTTCCGCCCCCGTTCGATTCAACATTGCGCGGGGGTCAGGGCGCAACCTCTTCGAGGTAGATTGTCTCGCGACCGAGACCCAGGGTAGCCCCGCATTCGCGCGGCAACCCTGGGCTGGAGGACGAAACGCCGTTGGCGTTAGGCCCAAAATGGCGGGACTTTCCCGGCTCCGTGCGGAGCACCAAAGCTCCATAGCCCAACGGGCTTACGCCCTCCAGCCCAGGGTTGAGCCGAGGGAAACGAGGCCTACCCTGGGACCCATACCCGAGGCCATGAACCGCAACGCGGTTCCGCCCCCGTTCGATCCACCATTGCGCGGGGGTCAGGGCGCAACCTCTTCGAGGTAGATTGTCTCGCGACCGGGACCCAGGGTAGCCCCGCATTCGCGTGGCAACCCTGGGCTGGAGGACGAAACGCCGTTGGCGTATAAGCCCAAAGTAGCGGGATCGTCCCGGCTCCGTGCGGAGCACCAAAGTTCCATAGCCCAACGGGCTTACGCCCTCCAGCCCAGGGTTGAGCCGAGGGAAACGAGGCTTACCCTGGGACCCATACCCGAGGCCATGAACCGCAACGCGGTTCCGCTGATTATGATATTTAATCCGATCCCCTATGGTGCCATACCCGAGGCCATGAACCGCAACGCGGTTCCGCCCCCGTTCGATTCAACATTGCGCGGGGGTCAGGGCGCAACCTCTTCGAGGTAGATTGTCTCGCGACCGAGACCCAGGGTAGCCCCGCATTCGCGCGGCAACCCTGGGCTGGAGGACGAAACGCCGTTGGCGTATAAGCCCAAAGTGGCGGGCCGTCCCGGCTCCGTGCGGAGCACCAAGCCTCGCCGCTCGCCTAGCCCCGCATTCGCGCGGCAACCCTGGGCTGAAGGACGAAACGCCGTTGGCGTATAAGCCCAAAGTGCGGGATCGTCCCGCCACTTTCTTACTGTGTTACAGTAGCTCAGGTTTCCCAGCGGCCGTAGATGCCGCAGGGGAGGATCTTGCCGTCGGCGCGGATCGGGAGGCCGATTTCGCCGCCGGTGACTTTGCCTCCGGCGTCGCCGAGGAGAGCTTGGAGGAGATTGACTACCACGGTCGGGGAAAGGCGGGCGGTGTAGGCGTTGATCAGGAAAAAGAGGGGCCGGTCGGAGAGGAGGCGACGGCATTCGATAAGGAGTTCCCACAAGTGGGTTTCCAGCTTCCACATTTCCCCTTGGTTGCCCCGGCCATAGGTGGGTGGATCCATGATAACGGCGTCGTAGCTGCGCCCGCGTTTGATTTCGCGTCGGACGAATTTCAAGCAGTCGTCGGCGATATAGCGGATCGGATGGTTTTCAAGGCCCGATAACGCAGCGTTTTCCCGGCACCAGCGGACCATGCCGTCGGCGGCGTCGACATGGCAGACCGAGGCCCCGGCGGCGGCCGCGGCGACGGTGGCGGCCCCGGTGTAACCGAAAAGGTTGAGCACGTTGACCGGCCGCCCGGCTTGTTTAATTTGGGCACCGACCCAATCCCAATTGACCGCCTGTTCGGGAAAGAGGCCGGTGTGTTTGAAGCCGGTCGGGCGGATCTTGAACCGAAGGTTGCCGTATCGAATCACCCAGGATTCCGGTAATGGCCGGCGAAATTCCCACTTCCCTCCCCCGCTCTCGCTGCGATGGTAAAATGCGTCATAATCCGACCACGGTTTCCCGGACACCCGCGGCCAAATGATCTGCGGATCCGGACGGACCAACACATGGTCGCCCCACCGTTCCTGCTTCATGCCATTACCGCAATCCAGCAGTTCGTAGTCGGACCAACGGTCGGAAAGTTGAAGAGAATTAGGAATAAGGAATGATGAGTTAGGAAGTTGAAATGAAAGGGACAGATTGCGCAAAATTACGGTCCGCTCCAACCTATAAATCAGAAAATGTGACCTCCCCGGAATGGCGAATTGCGACCTTTCAGGCCGCCGGAACGTTTGCCCGGTTACCCCAGTCCTTCGGACTGGGCTGTTGGATGACGCACCTTCGGCGCTGGGGGCATGCGGACGGGCAATGGTGGAAAACGGACAATGGCGCGGACGGACGAGCCATCCAGGGCCATGACTCACAGCCGTAGTCGGGTTGGCTTTGCCGCCCGACAGAATGGGGTATAGCGCTCGTCGATAACGAAATCGGATGGGTTTCCCGGTTCGAACGCAACGGACAACGAGGCGGCGAAGCCAACCCCGCTACCTGGAACGGGATCCATGACGACAGATTCCAGAACTGAAGGGCCGGAGCCTGATCGGATTGCGACCTTGCAGGCCGACGGGAACGTTTGCCCGGTTAATCCAGCCCTTCGGACTGGGCTGTTGGATGACGCACCTTCGGCGCTGGGGGCAAAAACGGGGCGACGAAGCCGGGTGAATCCAACCCCGCCACGCTCCTGCATCATTCTCTTCCATCGAGCCGGGCTCGGAGGGCTTTGGCCAGGCTGGCGGCTTCGAATGGTTTCTGCAGGAAATTGACTCCATCGATCAGATCAATCCGTTGGCCGGCGATATCCGGGCTGTAGCCGCTGATATAAAGGATCGGGAGGTCGGGACGGTCGGCGAGAAGGCGTTCGGCCAATTCCCGGCCGTCGATTCCACCGGGCATCACGATGTCGGTGATCACGCCGTCGATTTCGGCGGCCCGGGCGGCCCAGACTTGAAGCGCCTTTACCCCCGATTCCGCCGCGATGGAGGTGTAACCGTAAAACGTCAGAATGTGGCAGATCAACTCACGAACCGACGGTTCGTCCTCGACGACCAAAATCGACTCTTTTCCTTTGGGCGCACCATAAGCGGGACCGGTGGAATCCTCGACGGCCGGAGCATCTCCACAAGCCGGCAAGTAAACCGAAAAGGTGCTCCCCTCGGCGATCCGGCTGCGGACATCGATCCATCCGTGGTGCTGCTTGACGATTCCGTACGCGGTGGCCAACCCGAGCCCATTCCCTTTGCCGACCTCTTTGGTGGTGAAAAACGGTTCGAACAGGCGGGGCAGGTTGCCGGGCGAGATGCCTCCGCCGGTGTCGGTCACCCGGAGGCAAATGTAGGAATCGGCGGCAACGGCGGGTCCGTCGGGCGGCAACGTGGCGGGGTCGGGGGCGACCACGGCGGTTTCGATGACGATGTTTCCGCCGTCGGGCATGGCGTCGCGCGCGTTGACGACCATGTTGACGATCACCTGTTCGATCATCCCGGGGTCGGCCGAAACCGTCGGAAGGCAGTTCCCACAGCGTAGGTCGAGGGAACGTTCCGGGCCGAGAATCCGCTCCAACATCCGGGCAAGGTTGCGGACAACCGCATTGAGGTCGAGTTCGCGGGCCACCATTTCCTGACGGGAACTGAAGGCGAGAAGTTGCCGGGTGAGGTTGCCGGCCCGTTCGGCGGCCTGCGCGATCTGATCGAGGAGCTCCCGCACCTCGGGATCGAGGTAATTGCTGGCCAGGGCGAGACTCGTGCAACCGTCGACCACGGTTAAAAGATTGTTGAAATCGTGGGCCACCCCGGCGGTTACTTGCCCGATCGACTCGAGCTTTTGGGACTGCCGCAACCTGGCTTCGAGTTTGACCCGTTCGGTGATGTCGTAGTTGAAAAACAGTAGCGACCGCTCCCCCTCGACCTGGATGGTCTCCACCGAAACCAACACATGCCGAAGCTCGCCCGCTTTGCTGCGGAAGCGGACCTGGACGTCGCGCACCGGCCGTCCGCTCCGGATCGCCCGGTAGATCTCTTCGCGATCGGCGGGGTTGTCCCAAAAACCGATTTCCAGCCCGTTGCGGCCGAGAAGTTCGTCGCGGGAAAAGCCGAAAATCTGCACGAAGGCCGAATTGACCGCCAAGGCGCGGCCGTTTTCGTAGTCGCCGACAAACATCGCCACCGGGCTCGTCTCAAACGCCCGGATGAACCGCTGCTCCGCCAACCGCAACGCCCCTTCGATCCGCAGCCGCTCCAACGCCCCGGCGCAATGTCCCGCCAACGCCTCCAGAGTCCGCACGTCGTGTTCGGTGTAGGCCTCTTTGCGGTAACTCTGGATCGACATGACCCCGACCGAGCGATCCCCTTTCCGAATCGGCACGAAAATCAACGATTGGGAACGCCTTCCGGTATTACCAAAGGGTATGCTGGTGTCGGAAAAGCTCCCTTCATTGCGCAGGATCAATCGGCTGCCGTCGCGGAGGATCTCAGCGAACGCCGGGCTCGGAGGTGCTCCCGCCGGAACGGTTCCGGGGAATTCGGTCAACTTCCCTTCGACGGTGTCCATGGTGAAAACCGGCCGGACTCCGCCGGTTTCCGGATCCTGCAGGGTGATCGAACAAGCGTCCCAACCGATCAAATTGCGGCTCACGTCGGCGATCACCCGGCCGGCTTCGCGGGGACTTCTCGCCTCGCTCAGCCGTTGGCCCAGCTCCAGAATTGCCGCGTCGAACTTCCCCGCTCGGGGTTCGGGCGGAATGCGGCGGCCGGGCAGCTCCACCACCAGACCGACGATCCACCGACTCCCCTTCGCCTCGACCATTCGATGCGAAAAATGGCCGATCACGGCGCTTTCCGGTTCGCTGCCAATCGTCGCCTCCACCCGGCCTTCCCCGGCGCGGCGGACTTCATCCAAATGTTTCGCCATCCCCCCAGCCTCTTCCGGAACGATCAGGTCGACCGGGCCGAGTTTGACGAGATCGGCGGCAGGCGACTCGAGGATTTCCTCCAAACGCCGATTCCACTTGGCGAAACGCCCGGTCTCATCGAGCACGTAAACAATCGCGGGAAGATGGTCGAGCAACCCGCCGGCGAGCGGATCCAGCAAGGAAGCGGGGTCGATAAATGAAGGGTCTCCTGAGGATGTCATGAAAAGCAAGTGTCCGGACGGTTGGGACCAATAACTAAACGATAAACGATGGCCGACACGCCGTCCGCAGTCGAGCAAATTCACAACATTTGACGCAAACGGGTGCATCTTTAGGGGGGAACCCGGTGCTGCCGGGAGACCGCGAATGGGATGCTTCAGCTACTTGACTTCGATTCGCGAACCATCGATTCTCTCCGCCGATTCCTTATGTCCAACCTTGCGCGAACCAATGATTTTTGGGCTCCCCACCAGCTGGAGCCGGACGAATGGCGTTTTTGGCAGGCCGGCACATTGCGGCTCTGGGCCACCCGACAACAACACGAGTGGCGGGTGATGCCGACCCGGGTTCCGGAGGAACGGGAGCAGCTCGACTTCAGCCAAGCCGAGGATCCGCCCGAGACCGGTGCCTGGAGACGCTGGGCGTTCAAGGAAGAGGACTCCACCCTCACCGTCCAACCCGCGATGCCGGACAAGCCGGTGGTGATTCGGCCGGACTCCCCGATCCGCATTCCGCGGGGGAACGAAGTGGTCCTTTTTGTGAGCATCCCGATCGTGCTCCAGTTTTACATCGGACCGCGACGGGAGTTGTTCATCTACGAAGAACCGACGGTGATCCTGTCGCGCACCTGGTTCGGCGCCCCGGTGGCGGGCGAACTCTGCTACGCCCTCCGCACCGGCGGATCCCGCGATCTAACCGGCGTCAAAAAGGGAGAACACCGGGCGATTTGTCCGGTGTTGATCCGCAACAGCTCCGAGGAGGAACTCAATTTCGACAAACTCTGCGTCCGGGCGATGCACGTGAATCTTTACCAAGGGGCGACCCGCCTCTGGTCGGAGGAAATCCAGGTCACCTACCAAGGAGAGAAAAACTTCAGCGAGGTCACCTTCAGCAAGGATCCGCCGGATTACGAGCGGATCCACTCCTTGATCGCCACCGCCCGGGAACCGGTGCCGAAGGGCAACTTCATCAAAAAGAGTTTCGATTCGCTCTGGACCTCCTGAGCCCGATTCCCTCTCCACATTTTCCTCTATGACAGCCTTTACCTTTTTCGCGTTCTGGGGTGAGACATTGACCGCCGAAAACCTGATCCGTTTCGGTCTGACGCTGGTGGTCGGGATCCCGCTGCTCTACCTGGCCAAACGGATGACTGCCCGGGTCATTTCCAAACACGTCTCCCCGCACGCCGGCACGATCCTCTCGCAAGGGATCTTTTACGCCGGAAGCGTAATCCTCTTCCTGACCAGTTTGCGGGAGCTCAATTTCGATCTGACCGCCGTCCTCGGCGCGGCCGGGATTCTCGGCGTGGCGATCGGTTTCGCCAGCCAGACCAGTCTCTCCAACATCATCAGCGGTCTATTTCTGATTTGGGAAAAGCCGTTCATGATCGGCGACGCGATCAACATCAACGGCACCGTCGGCGCGGTGCATTCGATCGACCTCCTGTCGATCAAACTCCGGACGTTCGACAACCGTTTCATCCGCATCCCGAACGAACAGTTGATCAAGAACCAATTCATCAACATCAGCCGCTTTCCGATCCGCCGCCACGACATTCAAATCGGGGTCGCCTACAAGGAAGACGTCAAAAAAGTGGTCCAGGTGCTCAAGGAGATCGCGGACAAGAACCCGCATTGCCTCGACGAACCGGAACCGGTGATCATTTTCCAGGAATTCGGCGAATCTTCGCTGAACTTCCTTTTCGGCGTTTGGTTCGCCAAGGAGGATTTCGCGGTCCTGCGCAATAGCATCATGGCGCAGATCAAGGAGCGCTTCGACGCCGAAGGAATCGAAATTCCCTTCCCGCACCGGACCCTCTACACCGGCTCCGCCACCGATCCGTTCCCGATCACCATCATCGGCGGCGGCTCCCTCCCGCAGGGGGGAGCTCCGGCCGCCGAGACAAAATAACAAGATCATCGGCTGCCGCCGGCCTCTTGCGGTTGTGAGTAGTGGGGTTGGCTTTGCCGCCCCATTTTCCGCTGGGTTCGAAACGAACGGAAACCATTCAGCCCGACCGCGCCGCCCGACGTCACACTTCGACTCGGACGGTCCGAGCCGCTGCCGTCGGGCGGCGAAGCCAACCCGACTACGGCCAGACTGACTCCACGGGAATGATCCGCAGGCTCCGCCCGCCACCGATCCGTTCCCGATCACCATCGTCGGCGGCGGGTCGCTCCCGCAGGGGGGCGCTCCGGCCGCCGAGGCAAAATGACAAGATCATCGGCTGCCGCCGGCCTCTTGCGGTTGTGAGTAGTGGGGTTGGCTTTGCCGCCCCATTTTCCGCTGGCTTCGAAACGGACGGAAACCATTCAGCCCGACCGCGACGGCCGACGTCACACTTCGACTCGGACGGTCCGAGCCGCTGCCGTCGGGCGGCGAAGCCAACCCGACTACGGCCAGACTGACTCCACGGGAATGATCCGCAGGCTCCGCCGCCGAGGCAAAATGACAAGATTATCGGCTGCCGCCGGCCTCTCGCGGTTGTGAGTAGTGGGGTTGGCTTTGCCGCCCCATTTTCCGCTGGGTTCGAAACGGACGGAAACCATTCAGCCCGACCGCGACGGCCGACGTCACACTTCGACTCGAACGGTCCGAGCCGCTGCCGTCGGACGGCGAAGCCAACCCGACTACGGCCAGACTGACTCCACGGGAATTATCCGCAGGCTCCGCCACCGATCCGTTCCCGATCACCATCGTCGGCGGCGGGTCGCTCCCGCAGGGGGGCGCTCCGGCCGCCGAGGCAAAATGACAAGATCATCGACTGCCGCCGGCCTCTCGCGGTTGTGAGTAGTGGGGTTGGCTTCGCCGCCCCATTTTCCGCCGGGTTCGAAACGGACGGAACCCATTCAACCCGACCGCGACGGCCGACGTCACACTTCGACTCGGACGGTCCGAGCCGCTGCCGTCGGGCGGCAAAGCCAACCCGACTACTCATCCGCCGGCTCCGCCCGCCCAACACCGGCTGCTGAAGCCGGGAACGCCAACGAATCACCGACACCCCCGGGGTGCACCGGCTAAGGATTATTGCTCTGCTAGGAACTCGATCGCCCGGAGTTCGGACCAATACCGTCCGCCGGGCGACGCGAAACCGACGTGGCCGCCCCCCGCCGGTGCTTCGAGGTGGAAGTGGTCGCTCGTCGCCGCCTCGGCCTCGGGGAAGCACTCCGGCGGCAGAAACGGGTCATTCCGGGCATTCACCAACAGGGTCGGAATACGGATCGCTTTAAGAAACTGCCGGCTGGAGCTTTTCCGCCAATAATCCCGCGCGTCGGCGAACCCGTGCATCGGGGCGGTGTATCGGTCGTCGAATTCGCCGAAGGTCCGGATGGCCTCGACCCCGGTCGCGTCGATTCGCCCGGGCATTTGCCGCGCCTTCGCCTTGACCTTGGCCTTCAAGGTCCGCAGGAAACGCCGGGTGTAAATCCGGTTGTCCGGCTGGTCGAGACGTCGAGCACTGGCGGTCAAATCACACGGCACCGAAAACGCCACCGCTCCGCCGATCTTCGGATCGACCCGGCCCGGGTCTTCGCCGAGATATTTCAACGTGACGTTCCCCCCGAGGCTGAATCCGATCAGGTCGATCCGCTCGTAATTCCGTCCGGCCTGACGGATCACCCAGGCGAGGTCCCCGGTGTCGCCGCTGTGGTAGAACCGCGGCTGACGGTTCAATTCGTCCCCGCACCCCCGGAAGTTCCACGCCAGCACGTCCCATCCTTCGGTGAGCAACGCCGCCGCCATTCCCCGGATGTAACCGGAACGGCTCGACCCCTCCAACCCGTGGGAAAGGATCGCCAATTTCCCGTTCCCGGCGCGGCGCCAGTCGAGATCGAGAAAATCGTCGTCCGGCGTTTCGATTCGTTCCCGACTCGAGGTGGCTCCTCCGACGACCCGGCGGAACAAGGCCGGCAAGATCGTTTGCAGATGGCCGGAGACAAGGAAACGGGGATCGCGATAACTGGAGGGTTGGACGAGAGGCATGGAAAATAAAAAAGACCGCCGCGAAGATCGCCGACGGTCTCGAAAAAAATGGTGCACCCACCGGGAGTCGAACCCAGATCGTCGGCTCCGGAGGCCGATGTTCTATCCATTGAACTATAGGTGCCTGATCGAAGATCGATCAAAAGGTCCAAGATGAAACGTTGCCGAGGAAACGCAAGCATTTCCCAGCTACTTACGGGAATTTTTTCGGGACTGTGTCGGCGGGCGGAATACCGGGAACGTTCCCCGTGGCCGACGGTCTTCGGCTAAAGCGCGAAGCTCCGGCTAACCCTACAAACAACGCCTCCCTACTTCTTTTTCTCGTCGCCCCCTTTGCCCATCTTTTTTTCGAAAAACTCCCGGAAAACCTCCATCTTCTCCTTTTCCCGGCGGTCTTCTTCGATCTCTTCCAGCGAACGCTGGCGCTCCATTTTATACATGCTCTTGCGCATCTGCGACAACGCCATGTTTTGCAGCTGCCTGACCCGTTCGCGGGTGATCCCGAAGATTTCGCCGACCTCTTCCAAGGTTTTCGGGGTGTTCCCTTCGAGTCCGAAACGGAGCTTGATGATCTGGGCTTCCCGCTCGTCGAGGCGACTGATCAGGTCGTTGATGTCGGCCTGCAAAGTCTTGTCACGCAGGCTCTCGAAGGGAGTCGCCGCGTTTTCGTCGCCGACCAAGTCGCCAAACTGGGTGGTGTCGTCCTCGCCGACCGGCGCGTCGAGGGAGGTCGGACGGACGCTCACCGATTTCAGGTGGGCCACCTTGTTGACCGGGATCTGGATCGCCTCGGCGATTTCCTCGTCCGAGGGTTCCCGCCCGAGTTCCTCCTGCAATTGCATCGCCATCCGCCGCATCTTGGAGATCTTGTCGACCAGATGCACCGGAAGCCGGATGGTCTTACTCTGGTTAGCCAAGGCCCGCTTGATCGATTGTTTGATCCACCAGGCGGCGTAAGTGCTGAGTTTCCCCCCCTTCTGCGGATCGAACCGCTCGACCGCCTTGATCAAACCGATGTTGCCTTCGCTGATCAAATCGATCAACGGCAGTCCGAAATTGCTGTAATCGTGCGCGATTTTCACCACCAAACGGAGATTCGACTTGATCATCAAATCGCGCGCATCCTTGTCGCCTTTTTTGATTTTAGCGGCAAGCTCGATTTCCTTTTCGGGCGTAATCAGCGGAATCTGTCCAATATCCTGCAGATACAGACGGATCGCGTTATGCTCGTCCGGCCCGCGATAATCGCGCTCCTCCCGGGTCCGGGACGAAGATGATGATTTGTCTGGCATGAACTCCCCCTCTTACCAAATTCCTCGGTTTACTCTAATTCCAGCCCGAGTCGAAGCCCCCCGTAATCCATTGAAGTCAAACGACTCCGGACACACGGCCTCCCACGAGCCGTCAGTCCGAGGATCGTTGCCAGGTTTTGTTCGCTCGGGTCCTTTGTTTATCCTGTTAGAAAACAAGATAACCGGGATGTTCCCCGACCGCAATCAGTCTCTTATCCGCCGAGCCATCGCCACGGCTTTCATCATCCCTTTGGCCTTGTTGACCGTTTCCCAGTATTCGTTTTCGGGAACCGAGTCGGCGACGATCCCCGCCCCCGACTGCACATGGATTTGACCATCCTTCAAAAGCGCGGTCCGGATGGTGATGCAGGAATCGAGGTTGCCGTCGTAACTGAAGTAACCGAGCGCGCCGGCGTAGACGCCCCGCTGGGTCTTTTCCTGTTCGGAAATGATCTGCATCGCCCGGATCTTCGGGGCGCCGCTCACCGTTCCGGCCGGGAAGGTGGCCCGCATCAGATCGTAAGCGTTCGACCCGGCCTGCAATTTCCCCTCGACCTGCGAAACGATATGCATCACGTGCGAATACCGCTCCACGATCATAAACTCCGGCACATGGACCGATCCGTATTCGCAAACCCGGCCGATGTCGTTGCGGGCCAAATCGACCAACATCAGGTGCTCCGCCCGCTCCTTTCCATCGGCCAGCAAATCCTTCTCGAAATGCAGATCCTCGGTGGAGGTTTTGCCGCGCGGCCGGGTCCCGGCGATCGGTCGAATCTCAACCAAACCATCGGTGAGCCGGACATGCACTTCCGGGGAAGCTCCGACCACCGAACATCCGGCGATCTCCAGGAGAAACATATACGGCGACGGGTTCACCGTCCGGAGCGCGCGGTAAAGGTCGAGCGGCGATTGCTCGAATGGTTGACTGAACCGTTGGCTGAGAACGACTTGAATGACGTCCCCGGCCCGGACGTATTCTTTCGAAGCCTCCACCAGGGCTTTAAACTCTTCCGGGGTGAAATTCCCCTCGGGGACCGGCACCTCTTTCGGCTCCACCAAGGGGGCCGGGGCCAGTTCCTGTTTTTTCGCCAGCAGGGAGTAAATTTCTTCAATCTCCCGCACCGCCCGGTCGTAAGCCTCCTCGGGACGGTCGCCGACATGGGCGTTGACGCAGATCCGCAAGGTCTGGTTGGCCCGGTCGAAGATCAGCACCGAATCGACCAGCATGAAATAAATCAACGGGACTCCCGAAATTTCCCGCCGCTCGGCCGGAGGCACCACCGGTTCCACCCGGTGGACGTATTCGTAGCTTAGGAAACCGACCGCCCCGCCGGTGAACCGGGGCATGTTCGGCAATTTCACCGGACGATAACCAGCCATCTCCTCCTCGATCACCCGCAACGGATCAGGCGGGGTCGGATACTCACGAGCCGGTTGTCCCGGTTCCTCCACTTGAGTGGTTTCCGGGCCGCAAGTGAAAATCTTCCGGGGACGGCAGCCGATGAAGGTGTAACGGTAAAGATTCTCCCCTCCTTCGACCGATTCGAAAAGGAAAGCCGGCCCCGATTGCCGCAACTTCGCGTAAGCCGACACCGGCGTTTCAAAGTCGGCCATCAGATCCGCGTAAACCGGCACCACGTTCCCCTCTCCGGCCAACCTGCCGAATTCTTCCCTACCCGGTTTGATTTCCATTCCCACGCTCATGCTCCCGTTCTCCCGCGACTCCGTCGTTCTCGATCAAAAGAACCTTCTTTCCGGAAAAACCGCCGCAAGCGCAACGCTATTCTGCCAAAACCGCCAAACACTCCGCCCCCGAAAACGACCGGAGCATCCTCCTTGGCCCCCTAGGCCTTGGGCAAAATCAAGGTGAACGAACTTCCCCGGCCCGATTCGCTCTCCGCGGTCAGGGTGCCTCCGCTTTGTTTCAAAATCCCATACGAAGTCGACAATCCCAAACCGGTCCCGCGACCCATTCCCTTCGTGGAGAAAAACGGCTCAAAAATGTTCGCCATCACGTCCCGGTCGATCCCGGAGCCGGTGTCGGCCACCTCCAAGGTGACGTAATCCCCCGGCTTGAGCTCCGGATCGAGCCGCTGGTCGCCGTTCAACGTCACATTCGTCGATTTCAGCACCAGCGCCCCTCCCGCCGGCATCGCGTCCGTGGCATTTGCCACCAGATTCAAGACCACTTGCTCCAATTGCCCCGGATCAGCCTTCACCGAATACAAATTTGGCTCGAGCTCAAACCGGACCACGATGTTCCGGCCGGTCACATGGTCGATCATCGCCTCGATCCCCCGGACTACGTCGTTCAGATTGATGACTTGATTGCGCAACAACTGGCGTCGACCGTAGGCGAGCAATTGCCGGGTCAACTCCGCCGCCCGGTCCCCACCCTGCTGGATGGCCAACACTCCTTCGCGCAGAGGACTTCCTTCCGGCAGATCGACCAACAGCAGTTCGGCCTGACCCAGGATCGACATCAGCAAATTATTGAATTCGTGAGCCACCCCTCCCGCCAGTTTGCCTACCGTATCCATTCGTTGGATGCGATGAATCTGGTCGCGGAGACGGTTTCGCTCGGTGACGTCGAGGCCGAACGAAATCGTCCCAACAAACTCCCCGTCGGCCAACAACTTCGCCGACTTCCAGAGTGCCTGCCGCCGTTCCCCCGTCCTGGTGACGAATTCGTTTTCATACGCCTCGCAGCACGGCTCCCCTCCTTTAACCCGCTCGAAATGTTCGAGGATCGACGCCTTGTCTTCCCGCGGAACGAAGAGGTCGAACCAGCTTCGCCCCACGATCTCATCGATCCGGTAACCGGTCGAAGTCGCGGTGGCGGAATTCACCCGGATAACAGCGCCATCCGTATCCAATTGCACGAACATCAGGTTCGCGGTCTGAATGATGTTCTCGGCAAAATCCCGTTCCTTTTGCAACTCCGCCGTCCGGAGGGCGACCCGGTTTTCGAGATCCTCCATCCTCCGGCGGGCCTCCTCGTGCAAACGCCACTTTTCCGTCAGAGTGTAAGCCATCTGCAACGCCTCGACCGCATCGAACGGTTTTTTCAAAATCAGCAGGCCATCATGATGCCCGAATCGGGTGAAGATCTCCTTCCAGGAATAGTCGGAATAGGCCGTGCAAATCGCGATCTGAATCCGGGGATCCAACGTCAGGATCTGACGGGTCGTCTCAATCCCATCAAGCCCCGGCGGCATCCGCACATCGACGAAGGCCATGGCGTAGGGTCGCCCCGCCCGGAGGGCTTCCTCGACCCGGGCGATTCCTTCCTCCCCTTGATAAGCCGAATCGAGCTCAAACCGGACCTCACTCCGACGTTCTTCTTTCTCCCCAAACAAGGCCGCCTCTACCGCATCGAAGCCCGACACAACCTCCCCGTCGCCGGGCAGGAGAATCTTGCGAAAGTCTTCGTGGATCGACCGGTTGTCGTCGATGATCAAAATCCTTCGGTTGGCGGGCACGGCGTCCATCTCTTATCCTTTGGTTTCGGTCCCGACATTCCGGTCGGTTTCGGGGGGGATTCGGCCGCCGGCCTTTTTCAACACTTCCCGAAGCGGCCGCATCGTGATCGGTTTCGCCAGATAATCGTCCATCCCGGCTTCGAAACATGCCCGCCGGGCCTCGTCCCCTTGGGCGGTAACGGCCACGATCCATGGAGCCGGCCTCCGCTCTTCCGCCACGATCGCACGGATGCGGCGGGTCGTTTCATAACCATCCAGAATCGGCATCTGGCAATCCATGAAAATCACCGGATGCCCCGCCTCCTTCCACCGGGCGATCGCCATGGCTCCATTGTCCACCACTTCGACTTCACAACCGAGTCGCTCCAGAAACAAACAAGCCAACCGCTGGTTCACCCGATTGTCTTCCACCAAAAGCACCGGGACGGGATTTCCTCCGTCACCAGGACCCTCCGATGATTCCGGATCTTCCTCTCCGAGGTCACCATCCGACTCCGAGGTTTCAAAGGTAGCGGTAAAGACAAACTCGGACCCTCCGGCGGGACGACTGGAGACCGTAATGTTTCCCGCCAGCCCTTCCACCAGTTTCCGGCAAATGGCCAGTCCGATGCCCGTTCCTCCATATTTCCGCGAGCTCGTGGAATCCGCTTGCGTGAACACCCCGAAGATCCCCTCCTGCTCCTCCTCAGTCATCCCGATCCCGGTGTCGCGAACGCTCCCGCGAAGCTCCACCGATCCGCCCAGGCAACGTCCCACTGACAGAGCAAGTCCGATCCGTCCCGCCTCGGTGAATTTCACGGCGTTCCCCAACAGGATAAACAAGATCTGCCGCAACCGCCGACCGCCTCCCACCAACCGGGCCGGAACGTCGTCGTCGATTTCCCATGACAACTCAATTCCTTTCTCCCGGGCGGATGCGGTCACCAGGTGAATTGCTTCGATCGCCACATCGCGCGGGCTGAATTCGACCGCCTCCTCGACAGTCCGTCCGGATTCAAGCTGGGTGAAACAGATCATCTGGTCGAGGATGGCAAGCAAAGCGCCGGCGCTGCTGCGGATGGTCGAGGCGAATTCGGCCTGTTGCGGTGTGAGGTCGGTTTCCAACAAGAGGTTCACCATCCCGATCACCCCATTCATCGGGGTCCGGATCTCATGGCTCATGTTCGCGAGAAACAAATTCTTCGCTTTACTCGCCCCTTCCGCCCGTTCCGCCAGATCGCGGGCCCGGATCGATTCGGCCCGCAAGGCTCCGGTCCGCTGCTCCACTTGGCTTTCCAGATTCTCCACCCGGAGCGCCACCGCCCGCAGGAGTCGCCGTTTTTCGACCAGCGAATGCGTCAATTGAAACGCCTCCACCGAATCGAATGGTTTTTTCAGAATCACGAATCGGTCGGAGTAAGAAAACTTCCGCAGAATCTCTTCGAGCGAATAATCCGAATACGCGGTGCAGATCACAACTTGCAGCTCGGGATCGGTCTCCCAGGCCCGCAAAGCGGTTTCAAGTCCATCTATCCCGGGCGGCATTCGCAAATCGATGAACGCCATCATGTAGGGGCGTCCCGCCTCCCGGGCCGTCCGAATCAACTCGACCCCGTCCTCGCCTTGGTAAGCGGACTCGACCTCGAAAGCCGGTTGCTCCCGGGCCGCCGGAGAGGCCCCGAACAAAGCCTCTTCCATCGCGTCAAGCGCCTCGGTCTCGCCGTCCCGTCCGCAGAGGATTTTCCGAAAATCTTCGTGAATCGCTTCGTTATCGTCAACGACCAGAATCCGCCGGTCGAGGGTCTCGCGGTTCGTCCCGCTCATGCCACCGCCCCTTCCCGCACCACCGGGATTTCCAACGTGAAGGTCGCCCCTTGCCCCAATCCGTCACTCTGGACCCGCAACGCGCCTCCTAAATCCTTGGCCGCCAGAGCGCTGCTGTGCAGGCCGAAACCATTGCCTTCCTTCCGCGTGGTGAACCCATGATTGAAGATACGGGTCATGTTTTCCTTCGGGATACCGATCCCATTGTCGATCACCGATATCGAGATCCGATCTCCTTCTTCCTTCACCCGGATCGTCAGCCGCTTGTCGGTCCGACCGGATTCGTCGCAGGCGTATTTCGCGTTGCGGACCAGGTTCACCAGGATCTGCATGATTTTGTGCTTTTGAGTGACGACCGGGGAAACCTCCCCGATTTCGCGGACGACCTCGACATTGTGGCGGTTCAACGCGCCGGCGTTCATTCGGAGACTGTCTTCGATCAAGGCCGCGAGATCGACCGTCTCCCTCAGCCCGGAGGCCCGAGTGTAGTTCTGCTGGGTCGCGACGATTTCCTTGATGTGCTCGATGTTCGAACAGAGCGACGCCAGTTCCTTCGCGGTCGCCTCATGCTCGACCCGGACCAATTCTGCCAATTGCGTCAAGAAGGCCGGCAAATGTTTCCCGCGGGGGTGCTCCGTGATAAAACTCCCCAGGTCGTCCTGATGCTCTTTCAACAAGTCGACCACTTTGCTCAAACTCGCCGCCTTGGAATTTTTCACGCGGTCCCCGACCAAGCTCGCGGAGATATTGACGCTGTTCAAGACGTTGCCGACATTGTGCAGCACGTTGGTGGCGATCTCCGCCATCCCGCTCAACCGCGAGGCGTCGACCAACTGCCGGTGGATCGACTCCAACTCCCGCGTCCGGTCGGCGACCCGTTTTTCCAGATTATTCCGCGCCTCCTTCAGCGCGTTGTCCCGAAGCTGGATCTGATCCAACATCTCGTTGAAGCCGTCCATCAATTGCCCGAGTTCGTCCTCGCCGGTTTTCACCGCCCGCACCGAATAATCCTTCTCCTGGCCGACCCTCCGCACCACGCCGGCCAAATGTAAAATGGGCCGGGAAATCAATTGTTGCAAGTAACGCGACAACACAAACGCCAACCCGGCCGAGGCGAGAAAAACCAGCCCCCCGATCCCCAGGTAACGGGCCACCCGGGTCGCCAACAGATTCAAGTCCGACGCCACATAAATCATCCCGATCACTTCCCCGTGGTGGATGATCGGACCGAACAGTTCGAGCCGATTCTCGACGAACTCGTAACCGATCGCCCGCGACACCGGCGGCGGGGCATGGACGGCGTCTTCCCGGCGGTAGCGCGCGAAGAGTTGCCCGTCTCCGGTATAAACCGCCGCCGCCAGAATGTGCTCGTTGGCCCGCAAGGCCGACAACGTCTCCGCCGCTGACCGGGGATCATCGAAATCGATCGCCGCGGCGCAATTGCTGCCGACGATCTCGGCCAGGACGTCGATCTCCTTCACCAACGCCCCCCGGAACGAAATCATCTCATAGGCCACGAACGCGGCGCATGCCATCAACAGCGCGGCGCTGCTGGTCAACATCATGATCCAGGTCTGCTTGCTGCGGATTGAAATGTGTCTCAAGAAATGCATGACAAACCTCCTCCTATTCCTCGAAGTTCCCCGCCACCACTTCCGCCACCCGCAGGAGATGGGAACTCAATTGCAAGCTCGCCTCCCGGGCGGCGGGCAAGTTCACCTGCAAACGGACGTTTCCGTCGCGCAAAACGAAATTCACCATTCCCCCGGCACCCAGAAAACTTGACTGCTCCCCGACCGTCAGAATCGGCGATTGGCGGATACGCTCCAGCGTCTCCCCGATTCGGACCTGCGCCCCTTCTCTCATGAAGAGAATATGCACCCCTTCGAGGTCCGCCGCTCCCGAAATTTGCCGAACCATAACTGGTCGCCCCTGCACCCGTCTCCCCTGGGTCACTTTCCGCAACTCGTTCTCAATCCCCCCGCGCCCCGCGACCCCGATCACTAGAGGGGCTTCCGCTCCGGCGAACGCCCCTTCCGGCCACTCGACGTAACGGGTGAAATTGAACAGAAAGAGCGCTTTCACCTGGTCCTCCGTCAAGGCCGGATTCGCCTCGGCCCGCGGTCCTCCCGCGAACAGCAGCACGACGCCCAGACAAACGCCCATCCACCTCGGCCACGCCCTCCAGCCCGCCGGGCGGAAGACCGCGCCTTTCATCTTTGTTTGACTGATCCTTCCTCCAAATTTCATCCCGTCCGATCAAAATCTCCAAGTCAATTTGCCGTAGACGCTACGCGGAACTTCCGGCGTCAGGCGAGCTGCGAATTGCTGCGGTTGCTCCCGATGTTGGCTCTGCAAAAGGTTGTGCCCCGCGACCGCGATCTCCATCCCCGCGGTGGGCCGATACGCCACCCGGAGGTCGGCCGCCACATAGGATGGCACCATCACGATCTGGTCGATGTAGCGCAATTGGCCATCAATGCTCGTCCGACTCGATAGATCGTAGGAGGCGCGCAATCCGATCTGGTGGCGGGGCGCGCTCTTTTGACTCGGGATATCCCAGGAATGACGGACTTTTTCGACCAGATAGGCGAACGAAGGGGAAAGCCGGAACTGATCGGTGACCGCCCAGATCGCGAAGATTTCGCCGCCGTAGCTCCATCCGCTCATAGTGTTGGCCCACTCGAAATAAGCGGTGCCGAAAGGATTGCCCGGGGCATAGGTCCCGTCATCGACCCATATAAGGTCGCTGTAATGATTGTAAAAGGTGGCGACGTCGACGCTCAATCGCTCGGTCGGGCGGATCCGGTAACCGAGTTCGTAAGCCCACAACTTTTCCGCCGAAAGACTGCCGCTTCCGGTGAATGGAATGAACCAATTACCATCGGGATCCGGGAACGGCCACTCCGAGGTGAAGGTGATCAATTCTCCCGCTTCGATTTCGCTCGGCGTCCGGACCGCCCGGGCGACCGAAGCCCAGACCGTCTGGTTCTCCGTCGGCTTGAAGGCAGTCCTCAGGTTCGGCTGGAACTCGATCCCGGTGAACTCATTGTGCTCCACCTTCATCCCGGCCGCCACGGTCCATCGGTCGGGAATTGCCTGGAACTCGTTCTCGGCGAAGAGGCTGACAAGATTGCGCGTCGCCCGGTCGTTTTCCACCAAAATGCTCGGAGTCGGGTCCCCGATTTTCGTCTGAATGAAGCGGTAACCGCCGCCCCAGACCACCTCGTTTCGCTCACCGATCGGCAACCGGTGCTGGAACGAAAGGTCAATCACGTCAATGGTGTGGGCGATCCGATCGATGTCGACTTCGTCACGGTGCGCCCGGTCGTAATACGCTTGGAATTCGAGCTGCGATTCGTTGAGGAACTCCCGCGTCCAATTCCATAGCGTATACACGTTGTAGGCGTCCGAGAGTCCTTCGTCCAGATCGAGAAAAGTGCCGGCCACCTGCCAACTGGCATGGATGTCCTCGACCGGATGATGGTCGACTCGCATCCCTCCGTGCCACGCTTGCCAACCGTCTTCCGCCGAACGACGTTCCGCAAACGGATGATCCCTCTCGAATACGTAATGATCCTTCGAATAATAGGTTCCAAACACCCGGTACCAGGTGTTCTCATTGATCTCCCCTCCATGCCGCACCCCAGCCATCCCTTGGTGGACCACCCCGCCGCCGCCGTAAACCAGCGTCCCCTGGGTTTCCCGGGCGCTCCGGGTGATCACGTTGACCACGCCGTTGACCGCATCGGCCCCCCATAGGGTCGCCCCGGGACCGCGAATCACTTCGATCCGGTCGATATCTGCGAGCATAAATTGCTGAGCGTCCCAATAAACGCCCCCGAAGAGCGGACTATAAACCGACCGTCCATCGACCAAGACCAATAATTTGTTTGCCCAAATGTGATTGTGCCCCCGGGCCGTCACCGCCCAACGATTGGAATGGGCCGACGTGATGTTCATCCCCGGCACCATTCGAAGCGCGTCGGCCACCGTGGTCACGCCCGAGCGACGGATATCCTCATGGGTCAACACAAAGACCGCCGAAGCCGCGTCAAACAGGTCCTCCTCCTTCTTTGAGACCGAGGTGACCCGGATGTTCATCAACTCTTCCAAAGAAAGGTGCAAAAAGGAGTCGAGCGAATCACGGTCGGTCCGCGCCCACGCCGGTTGGGACCCCGATACGACCACCGCCCCGAGCATGATCGCGCTCGAAATGACGCCGACGGCATTCATCCCGCCCGGTTGTCCCATGTATCCATTCATGACCTTGATTGCCTTGCCTCGCCAAATGTTCCCCCCGATTATCCCCCGTCGGCCGATTTTTCCGGAGCCTCCCGCTCCACCGACATCAGGGGAAGGGATAACTCCGAGTCGCACGGCCCCAATAATTGCAAGCCTGAATAGTATCGGGGAAACCCTGATCCCGCCATAAGGAATTAGCCTCAATTTCCCAAACCAACCGCCCCCACCCCGAGCCCCGCAACACCGAAATCCTAACTAGAGCGTGTCCGAAAAGGTGATTGGCTATCGAAAATCGGCCAGGAAAACGGGAATATTAACCGTATTTAAGCTTGAAATACAAGCGGCCTCAAGCTGTTGTGGTTAAATGACTAAACCTAACCATAGTTCAACAACTGAGGCCAACGGCAATCCTGCACATTTCACGCCCTGTTTCAATAACTTTTATTACGCCGCGAGCACGGATTTCAGCGAGTTCTTGGCCGAAAGTGCCGATTTATTCGATTCGAGGCCCGATTTGGTGGTGAAAATCGAGGCCGATCTCGACCGGCACGGCTTGGAGAAAAAGAAGCTTCGGCGGGCCGACCGTCTTTTTCTCCAGAGCCAAAACGGTGCGTTGGCCGGGCTCGAAAACCTTCCCGAAAGTTTTCCGCCGCCACGCTTCGATGCCAAGGGCCGGAAACTGCCGGGTAAACTGGAGGTGCTCGAACAAGGGCGGCCACGAATGCCTGGCGCGGTAGCGGGGGTTTTGCTGTTGACGCGCGGCTATCACGGCTCCTGCACCAACAAGGAAGCGCTGGATTTCATGGGCGAGTCCAAAAGCCTGGAAGCTTTTCTGGTCGGACGCGGGCTGAGCCTGCCGGGGCGTTCGACCATGAGCGAGTTGCTCAATGCGATCAGCCTTGAAACGCGTGAGGCGATCCTTTCCGCCCAGTTAAACCGGGCCAGCCGGGAAGAGCTCGACAGCTTCGATCAGGTCCTGATCGATAGTACCGCGACCAAGGCCAATTCGTGCTGGCCGACCGATGCCAAGACCATCTTCGTCCTGGCCCGGCGCCTTTATGAGATCGGCCGCAAGTTCGAGCTTTTCGGTTTGGCAAATATCCGCCCGGGACGCATGGAGAGCTACCTCGAAGAGCTCTCGAAAAAGCCTTTTCAAATCAATCTTAACGCTAAGAAAAAGAAGAAGTTCCAGAAGTTTTGCCGGGAGTTCATTGAGTTGGCGGCCAAACTTCTTTGCCATGCGGATAACGAGTTCAAGCGCGTGGAGGCAAGCTGGAACGAACGACTCGACAACGGGCGGATCCTGCCCAGCTTGCGCCAACAGGCCAAAGCGCGTGTCGATCTGTTTGTCGAGAGTCTGCACCTCGCCACGAAGTCGCTCGAACAAATGCGCCAACGCATTTTCGAAGAAAAACCTTTCCTTCGACCGAGCGCGTCTTGAGCGTTCACGACCGCTCGGCGGCTTACATCCAAAAGGGAGGTCGCCAGCCGGTCATCGGCTACAAGCCGCAATTGGCCCGAAGCGCCAATGGATATGTCGTCGCGCTGAAGGTCGATTCAGGCAACACCTCCGATTCCTCCAACCTGGTGCCGATGGTGGAAAGAGCGATCGCCAACACTGGAGTCATACCGCACCTGACCAGCGTGGACGACGGCTATTCTTCGCGGGAGGGCCATGATCGGGTCAGGGAGTTGGGAGTGGAGATCGTCAGCATCAGTGGATCGAAGGGAAAGAAGCTCCTTGGCGAGGACTGGGACGGGGAGGAGTATCGCCTGGCCCGGGCCGGCCGTTCGGCCGTGGAGTCTTTAATGTTTTGCCTGAAGTATGGCTTCGACTTCGGCCAACTCAGCCGGACAGGCATTGCGGCAGCCCGCGAGGAATTTTTGGAGAAGTGCCTGGCCTACAATGCGTGTCGGACGATCCTGCTGCGAAAGCGAAAACGACGGTGCCAAGTCGCTTGAGCGAGGTCCCCCGTCATTCCAAACAAAGAACGTCGAAGACGGAGGATCGGTCCTACCGATCCTGCTCAATTTGGTTCCAAAACGACGATTCGGACCGTATTCACTGTTTGGTTACTGCCTTTGGGGGTGCCGGATTCCACCCATCCACCAAACATCCATCTTCAATCAAACAATCGCCGCTCGTAAAAACCCTTTTCGGATGGAATCTAACTATAGCCACGGGCGACACACCCCGGGTTTGGACAATCCCTGACCCGATCGGGTCAGGGATTGTCCGCAAGATGTCGCCCATTGCCCGCCCCCCCGGCGGGGAAAAGAAAAAGCGACCTCGCTCCCCGCGCCCGCCCCGACGCCTCTCCGAAACTCAATCGCTACCAAATCCCAACTCCGCATCCTCTCCGAGAACATCCAACAGCTCAGGGCGACGCCCCGGCCAGCCACGAGGGACGACATCCAACAACCTTGGGCAGCGCCCTGAGTGACACAGGGCAGCACTCTGGGTTTGGACAATCCCTGACCCGATCGGGTCAGGGATTGTCCGCAAGATGTCGCCCATTGCCCGCCCCCCCCCGGCGGGGAAAAGAAAAAGCGACCTCGCTCCCCGCGCCCGCCCCGACACCCCTCCGAAACTCGATCGCTACCAAATCCCAACTCCGCTGCCTCTCCTAGAACATCCAATAGCTCAGGGCGACGCCGCGGTCAGCCACGAGGGGCGACATCCAACAACCTCGGGCAGCGCCCTGAGTGACACAGGGCAGCACTCTGGGTTTGGACAATCCCTGACCCGATCGGGTCAAGGATTGTCCGCAAGATGTCGCCCATTGCCCGCCCCCCGGCGGGGAAAAGAAAAAGCGACCTCGCTCCCCGCGCCCGCCCCGACGCCTCTCCGAAACTCAATCGCTACCAAATCCCAACTCCGCTTCCTCTCCGAGAACATCCAACAGCTCAGGGCGACGCCCCGGCCAGCCACGAGGGACGACATCCAACAACCTTGGGCAGCGCCCTGAGTGACACAGGGCAGCACTCTGGGTTTGGACAATCCCTGACCCGATCGGGTCAGGGATTGTCCGCAAGATGTCGCCCATTGCCCGCCCCCCCGGCGGGGAAAAGAAAAAGCGACCTCGCTCCCCGCGCCCGCCCCGACGCCCCTCCGAAACTCGATCGCTACCAAATCCCAACTCCGCTGCCTCTCCTAGAACATCCAACAGCTCAGGGCGACGCCGCGGTCAGCCCCGAAGGGGCGAAATCCTACAGCCCAGGGCAACGCCCTGGGTTTAACCAGCACGAACAAACCAGAGCCCTGAAAGGGCGACATCCTATCCGCCCCCCACTCCGACTCCCCTCCAAAACGCTTCACTGCAAAATCTCAACTCCGAAACCCCGAAGGGGCGAAATCCTACAGCCCAGGGCAACGCCCTGGGTTTAACCAGCACGACAAACCAGAGCCCTGAAAGGGCGAAATCCTCTTCCCCGCGATGTCCCCACCCCTTTCCTCCCACCCCGTCCTCGACCTTCACCGGTCGATTCCTCCGATTTCTTTCTCGATTCCCCGAATCGATTCCGGAATTCTCCCTTCCATGGCCAACGAAGTGAAATTGACTCCGATGATGGAACAGTACGTGGAGGTGAAGCAAAAGCTCCCGCCCAACACCCTGCTGCTCTTCCGGCTAGGCGATTTCTACGAAATGTTCTACGAAGACGCCGAACTCGGCGCCTCCATCCTCGGCATCACCTTGACCAAACGAAACGACTACCCGATGGCCGGCATCCCCTACCACGCCGCCGAGGGTTACATCAACAAGGTCCTCGCCGCCGGCAAAAAGGTCGCCATCTGCGAACAGGTCGAAACCCCTCAGCCAGGCAAACTGGTCAAACGTTCCCTCACCCGGATCATCACCCCGGGGACCGCCATCGAACCCAACCAAATCGAGGCCCGCGAAAACCGCTACATCCTCGCCGTCGATCTCGCCGGCCCCGCCATCCGGGGCGCCTGGCTCGACCTCTCCACCGGCGAATTCACCGTCAGCGCTGAAGAGGCAATCGAAGACCTCCTCCCGGTCCTCGCCGCCATCGATCCGCAGGAGGTGGTAATCCCCGAGGAACAACTCGAACGGTGGCGCGCCGGACAGGACAAAATTCCCGCCATGGAGGAATTGCTCGCCTTCTTCCAAGGCCGCCTGGTGTCGGAACTCCCGTCCTTCCAATTCGAGCAACGGGCCGGCGCCAAAAGCGTCCTCGAAACCCTCGGCGTCCTCAACCTCGACGGCTTCGGCCTCGATTTGTCACATCCCGCCCTCGGCGTCGCCGGCGCCCTCGTCGCCTACGTCTCCGAAAACCTTTGCGCCCCGCCCGAAAACCTCCGGACCATCCGCCCCTACCAAAGCAAACGCAGCCTCCTGCTCGACCCGGCCACCCTCCGCAACCTCGAGATCCTCCAATCCGCCGCCAACGTCCGGACCGGCTCCCTCCTCGAAGCGATGGACGCCACAGTGACCGCCGCCGGCGCCCGCCTCCTCGAAAACTTCCTCGCCGCCCCGACCCTCGACCTTCCGGAAATCATCCGTCGCCGCGATTGCGTCGGCGCCTTCGTCGACAACCCCGTCGCCATCTCCCGCATCCAGGAAAAACTGAAATCGGTTCGCGACCTGGTCCGGATCCTCGGACGCCTCCAAAACCGCCTCCGCAACCCCCGGGAACTCGGAGCGATCCGTGAAACTCTCGCCCAACTGCCCGACATCCGCGCCTGCCTCACCGAGCTCGGCTCCTCCGCCGTCGAAACCGTCACCGCCCGCATCGGCGAATTCCCCGACCTCCACCGGCTCCTCACAAACGCTCTCCGTGACGAACTTCCCGCCCAACTCCTCGATGGCGGCTACATCCGTCCCGGTTACGACGAGGAACTCGACCGGATCCTTTCCCTCACCTCCGACAACAAGGTCTGGCTCGCCGAACTCGAACGGACCGAACAGGAGCGGACCGGCATCCGCACCCTCAAGGTTAAATTCAACAACGCTTTCGGTTATTTCATCGAAATCACCAAATCGAACCTCCACCTCGTCCCCGACAACTACATCCGCCGCCAGACCACCGTCAACGCCGAGCGTTACTACACCGAGGAACTCAAGGAAAAGGAGAAGGAGATCTTCCACGCCGAGGAAAACGCCAACGCCCGCGAACAACAACTGTTCGCCAAGCTCGTCGCCCAGGTCCTCGAACAAAGCGCCCCTCTCCGCGAGACCGCCGAAGCCCTCGCCGAACTCGACGTCTTCCTCGGCTGGGCCGCCTTGGCCCGCGAATGGGATTACTGCCGTCCGGTCCTCGACGACGGCCTCTGCCTCGAAATCATCGAAGGCCGCCATCCCGTAGTGGAAAAAACCATACGCCAGCAACACCTCGGTCTCGCCGGCAGTTTCTCCTTCGTCCCCAACAGCACCAACCTCGACTCCGAGTCCGCCCAGATCATGCTGATCACCGGCCCCAACATGGCCGGCAAATCGACTTACATCCGCCAGGTCGCCTTGATCACGTTGATGGCGCAGGTCGGTTCCTGGGCTCCCGCCAAATCATGCCGGATAGGCTTGGTCGACCGGATTTTCTCCCGGGTCGGCGCCAGCGACGAACTCGCCCGCGGCAACTCGACCTTCATGGTCGAAATGAACGAAACCGCCAACATCCTCAACAACGCCACCGAACGGAGCCTGATCATCCTCGACGAAATCGGCCGCGGCACCAGTACTACGACGGTCTCAGCATCGCCTGGGCCGTGGTGGAACACCTGCACGCCGACCCGGCCCAAGGTCCCCGCACCTTGTTTGCCACCCATTACCACGAGCTGACCCAACTCTCGAAATCCCTCCCCCGCCTGCAAAACCACTCAGTGGCGGTCAAGGAATGGAACGACGAAATCATCTTCGTCCGCCAAGTCGTCCCCGGCGCCGCCGACCGCAGTTACGGGATCCAGGTCGCCCGCCTCGCCGGGCTCCCCCAGCCGGTCATCGACCGCGCCAAGGAGATCCTCGAAAAACTCGAATCCGACGACACCAACGTCACTCTCACCTCTCCCGCCCCCCCGGCCCGTCCGCGCAAGAAAATCAAAGTCACCACCTCCGACGCCCAACTCGACCTCTTCGCCTAATGCCCCACCACAATGTGCCCACCCTTCCCCCTCCCCCATTAGTGTTTATTAGTGATTATCAGTGGTTCAACCCCCTCCGGACTCCACCCCCAACCACCGCCTAATCACCTCAAAATCTTCCGCGATTAGGCCATGTCCGGCTTCCAACCGGTGCAACTCAACCGTCGCGCCGCAGCTCTCCAGGTGGTCCCTCAACCGATCGCCATCCTCCGGAGAGATCAACGGATCCCGCCTCCCGGCCAACAAACAAACCACCTTCCCCGTCAAATCGACCGGACGGACGTCTCCGCTGACGAACATCGGGCGCAACAAAATCGCCCGTCCCAACGCGTCCGGCCGCAACAGCAAAAGACCCAGCGCGATGTTCGCCCCGTTCGAATACCCGAGTGCGGTGACTTCCCCGGGATCGAAGCCATGCTCCTTTCCCTTCGCCACCACGAAATCCGCCAACTCTTCCGTCCTCCGCTTCCAGTCTTCGACATCGAGGTTCCCTTCCCCAAAACGACGGAAAAACCGGGCATGTCCGTTCTCCGAAACCCGCCCCCGCGGACTCAACAACGCCCTTCCCGGAGCCAGTTCCGATCCCAATCCCAAGAGATCGTGCTCACTTCCCCCGGTCCCGTGCAACAACAACAGACACTCCGCTCCCGGCCCCGCCCCGGGACGGAAGACATACGAAAAACCATCTTTACCCGATTCCGCCATACTCCCTCCCAATCGCGCGTCTCGCCGCCGCCCCGCATTTCACTTCCACGGCACTGGCACCCCTTTTTCCTTGGCCACGGTTTCCAAACTCCGCTTATGCCAATCCCCGAGCGGAATTCCATCGCGGCGATACGCCTTCTCATGCTCCGCTTCGACATTACCCGGGAGATAAGCCCCTTCGGTGCCCGGGATCGGCACCAGTTTTCCCCGCACCTGCCGGCTGTACTCGTCAATCTCCCGCTTGAATTTCTCCGGCTCGATGAAGAGCGAAATCTTGCAGAGGAACATCATCGACCCCTGGTTGGCCGCCGCGTATTTTCGGTCCGACCGGGACGCGTCGACCGCCAATCCGCTCAGCAAACCGGCCCAGACCTGGCAAACCGTGCCAAATCCGACCGCTCGCAACGCCACCCCCGGCGCGAGTCCCGCGATCTGGTCCCGATATAACGGCGCCTTCCCCTGGAAATCGTGGGTCACCCCGCAATCAAATAC
Source organism: Verruconatronum alginivorum (assembly GCF_056590205.1). Taxonomy (NCBI): domain Bacteria; kingdom Pseudomonadati; phylum Verrucomicrobiota; class Opitutia; order Opitutales; family Verruconatronaceae; genus Verruconatronum; species Verruconatronum alginivorum. The sequence continues at coordinate 356,959 of NZ_JBWPVQ010000001.1, forward strand.
CAATGGCGGCTCCTCCTTCCCCGGCGCACTGAACGACATCGGCGATGCCCCCGCCGCTTCATACGCCAGGTCGCCCGATTTCAAATTGAGCTGCACCCCGGACGTCATGAACGCCAGCAAATCGTGGCCGAGTGGCAACCGGGTGTAGATCCCGGCCGCCCCGATGTGACCGTGATTCCGCGTCACCATCGCCGCCATCCCATGCTCCCGCGCTTTATCAATCAGCGCCAAAGTTCCCTCGTGGGCCGGGAAGTAACCGAGTCCCCCATCCCCATCGATCAACAAACTGGTCGGAGTCTCGTTGACCCGCGTCACCCCAGCCCCCGGATTCAGTCCGCCCCGGTCGATCTCCCGGGTATAGCGCAACATCGAAACGCTGCCGTGGCTAAAAACCCCGCGCAGATCATTCTCGACCAGCAACCGGGCCAACAGCGCCGAACGCTCCCCCGGCAACCCGGCGCTGCGGGCGACTTTTTCGACCCAGTCTTGCAACCGGTCGGGAGAAACACGAAGAGCATCGGGCGGCGGCTGTTTCATACCTGAATTTGAACCATTTCCGTCCCCAATCGCAACCTCGCATCCAAGCTTTTCACTACAAACCGACCTCCTCCACCACCCGCCTGAACTCCCGGTCCGGCTCCGCCTCAATCCGAATCCGTTCCCAGGTGAAACCTTTCCCGAAATCGAGCCCCGTCGCGACCAAAAGCAAGCGGTGACACCGGAACCACTCCCGGAAAAACCGATTGTGCGCCCCGTCTCCATGCCGGGTGTCCCCGACGATCGGATGCCGCAAATGGGCCAGGTGACGCCGTAGCTGGTGCTTCCTCCCCGTCTCCGGCCGCAACCGAACCAACGAATACCGTCCCGTCGCATACCGGCCAACCGGCCCCTCGACCTCCGCCTTAGCCAACCGCCGAAAACGCGTCACCGCCTCCTGTTCCCCGGCCGGAGCCCGCCCGTCATAATGATCCTTCTCATAACGCAGCGGATAATCGATCACCCCCTCCTCCGGCGTCCATCCGCGGACAACCGCCAGATACTCCTTCGTCACGCTGCCGGCGGCGAACTCCGCTCCCGCCCGCCGAAGGGCTTCTTTGTTCAACGCGAAAAGCAAAATTCCCGCCGTCGGCTTGTCGAGCCGGTGGCAAGGAAAGACCTCGACCCCGAGTTGATCCCTTAATACTTGGACGCAAAAACGACTTTCCCCCGCATCCAACCGCGTCCGATGCACCAGCAACCCCGCCGGTTTGCACACCGCCACAAACTCATCATCCCGATAAAGGATCTCCAGTTCCATTCCCCCCGACGATCCCGAAAAGCCCCAACCGAAGCAACGCCGAAGAAACCTTTCCCCGTGAAACAGACATTCCTGTCTGTCCTCTCCCCCAGTTATTTCACTCGACGCCTCGGGCTGACAAACAGGCGATCCCCCTCATTCACTCATCCCTACCGGTCTTTCAGTGGTTCCTACCGCTCGTTCAGTCGTTCCTACCGGGCGCTCAGTCGTTCCTACCCCCCGAAGCCGCCCGTCGCCGAAAAGAGGCCCATCGCAACCGCCTGGCCCGGCACATCGAATCTTCCGGGAAGACTCGCTGCGTAGCGATGAAGCCACGCTTTCATCGGTTCTCCCGGGTGCGGAAGGTCGAACGAAAGCCATCCTCCAGCAACCGCCCGTTCACATCCGCGATGCCGGGAGCAACCTCCACGTAGTATTCAGAAAATGGTGACAAACTTTCTTCGGGCAAAAAGGTGAACCGGGTCTCCCGCAGCGACGCTTCCCAACGGCCGGGCACCGGATTTCCGGTCGCCGTCTCCCGCAGGACCAACGCCTCCGCCCCCACCGACTCAAGATCGATCGACCGGGCGAATCGAACCGTCACGGGCACGTTTACGGAGAGCCCGTGCAAGTCTTCCGGAAGATTCTCCTGATCGACATAAAAGCGGGGAGTCGTCCCGTCGAGCCCGACCTCTTCGGCTCCGTCCGCCGGCGTCACGGCCAACACTTTCAAACGATCGTCTCCTAACGGATCGAGGTGTTGATCGAAAAAACGTCTGACCAGCAGATTACGGTCTTGTCCTGTCGCCCGGTCGTGTCCGAAAGCGTAGGTATGGCCGAGTTCCTCCATCCAAATCGTCAGTTGATTCAAGTCGTATCCGTAGGCCCGGGCGACCTGGGCGGGGGTCGCGTTCCAGTAACCGAAATGGTCATATCTACCCGCCACAATGATCAATGGAACCAAATCCCGCGTGGTGTATTGAGTTCTCCGCACGCCCATACCCATGGAGGAGTAGGCCACTTGGATATCACTGGTGAAACCTTGCCATGGCTGCGGCTCCGGCGAACCGGGGGGAATCTTTCGAACTCACGGAATTCCGGCAGTTCCACGTGATTCGGATCGGCGAGGCGGATCACGGAATAAGCCGATTTTGAATGGCCGAGCGCTCCGATTTTCCCGTCGAGGTTAAACTCCCCCGCATGAGCCCGGAGAAACCGGATGGCGGCGGTTCCCGCCGAGAGACCGTTCCAGAAATCGAGGGTGAAATTGGTCACGTGACCGTAGTATCGGGTCCGAGCCGCCGGGTGGTAAATGTGATCGACCAGCGCCAGCGCGTAGCCGGAGGTCAGCCACCCGATCGGATACAACCACCGGTCCCCTGACCGGAAGGTTCCCGGCATCGGGCAGATCGTCGCAAAATGGGCGATCGTCGGCACGGGAGAATCCGGCATTCCCGACGGATAGACCAAATCGATGTAGAGATTGTAATCGAATGAATTGCCGGAGCGCCCCCGCATATCCTCCACCGATTCGACCGGTTCGGCCCCGAATCGCTCCACGATATCGTTGTTATAAACCTCCAGGATCCGGTCCATCGTCCCGTGAACCGCATGCTTTTCAATGTTCCAAAACGGGAGATTTCGTTTGAGTCGGTAGCCCGACGGCACCGCGTAAACCCGGCGGTCGTCGATTTGAATCTCTCCGTTGCTCGCCGCCGAAATAACCATCGGCAGGTTTCTTTGAAACGCGAGCAAGGACCGCTCCATATCCGGCGATCCGTTCGGCAGGTTGGCCCCGTCGAAATCGATCACCACGAGGCCGTCGCCGAGCAGATCTTCGAGGATCGCCTCGTCCGGATCGGTCCCGATTCGGGGAATCTTCAAATTCCGCCAATACACCGCGGCGGCCAGCGGTTCGAACCGATGGAATTCGCCCCTGACGCTTACCGTGAAGGGATACTTCCTTCCATCATGGGTCCAGGTTCCGCGGTGCCGGACCAAATCGGCCGTGATCTTCGGTGGCTCGGTGGCTTCGGGCACAAATCGAAACGTTTTGAAATCGAGAATCGGCTGACGGGCGCCCGGATAGGCGCGGATCCGCCCGCCGAATCCGAACCAGGCCCCATCCCGCGGGTGGGCGATCCGGGAGGCGCGGCTGAACCAGACCTGATCGCTCCCTTCCAACGCGGCTTCGATACTGAAAGTCAAGCCTCCCGCATCGTCGTAGGTCCCACTCAACAGGATCCGGGAATTGCCATCCGGCAGAGAGGGGGGCAGTGGAAGGGAAACCATCGGACGCTCCCCGCCGAATCCATCGGCGACCCGCAGGGTGAACACGCGGTTCGACTGGACCCGCAACTGGCCGTGGTAAAAACCGCCTTCGCCGTATTCGTGCTCCCCCATGTCCGGTGCGAGAGCAACGATCCCCAGGCGGTTCCAGTCCGAAACCCCGCTCATCGAGAACTCGAGACTGAGGGTAAAGTCTTTGCCCGGTTCCCAACCATATTCCCGCAAATCGACGACCGCGGCGGCTTCGGTGAAGTTCCCTTGATCTCCTTGCGGATGGTGGCGGTTCTCGAACCGAAGGGACTCTGCCTCAACGCGCCATTCGCCGTTGGTATTCGAGGTATTGCTCAGAAGGAAGCCTCCGTCGCCGTCACGACCGGGATCGGACCCGAACCGCCATTCCACCTCGGCAGCGGAGACCGCCGCAGCCGGGGGAATTAAAAGTGCGGACACCAGCAGGCAGGTGAGGATCGCTCGGTTCATGGCAGCATATCCCAAGGAAACCCGCGGCTCCATTCGCCGGAAAAAACGAGACTCGCCTACGTGCATCTCCTGCCCCGCGGCCTATGGGAATCGTCCCTTTTCAATGGCGAAGTCGTTGCGGGTGAGTTCATTCAATCCGCGGGCGTCCACGTGGCCATCGAGCCAGAGGAAATGAGTCTTACCGTTGGACCAGCGAAACCACCGGGGATTGTCGCCATAGGGATTTGGTGCCGATGAAGGAAAATTCCATTGGTAACCGTTCGCCATGAAAACCGTTCGGGAAGGTTCGTCCACCTGATCAAGGGCCAGCCCCGCCTCCGCCGAGGAATCCCCGGTGCCAAGGCCGAGGGCGACGTGATTCCAAAACGGCTGCCAGGAATTGGGGCCGTTGATCCAATACCACCAACGGATCGGTTCGCCGGAGGGATCGACGGTCGCCGCGCTCTGGAAATAGCCATCCCGACGAGCGTCGCTCCACGGAAGATCGGGATCGGCTCCGGGCCGGCGAAAAATGTCGTGCGATTCCACATACGGAAAAAGCACCTTGGGCCACCATCCTTGACCATAGGGCTGGGAAGGGAGCCGGTTGTCGTGTTCACTGGCAAAGACCAGCGCGGCCTGGCCGAGAGTCCGCAAGTTACTTTGGTCGGCCGCCCGATAGGCAGACTCCCTGACTTTGCCGACGACCGGAATCAGGATCGCGGCTAAGATGCCGATGATCGCGATCACAGTCAGGAGTTCGATCAGGGTGAAACCCTTTGCCGTTCCGCCCCATTTCACGAGCCCGTGTTTTCTTCCAAACCCATTAATAAACTTTGTTTTCATCGGTGGCGAGTTGTCTTAGGGTGAAACCGGATTGACGGCCAATCGAACGAAAATCCGATCTTCATCGGAGGCATGCACCTCGACGATCACTATTTCAGTTTCTCCATTCTGAATCACATCGATTTCCTCCAGGATCTGCGCGTCGGTGTCCCAGGTCTGAAGGTCCAACGAATATTGTGGAACGTAGGAAAGATCGGCGGCGCCAACCACCCGATAGAAGGTGAATTGTAATCCCCCGTTTTCCTTTTCCAGGGCGGGAAGCCGGTGGAGGCCGGAATCCCGCGGGCCGAGGCCGAACGCGTAGCGCAGGAAATTGGTCAGGCCGTCGCCGACCAGATCGACGTCGGCACCGCTGATTGTCTCATCCGCCAATTCCGCCTCGGTGAAGTGAAAATCCCTCCAGGCCGCGAAGGTGATGGCGGCCTCCGCTTCGACCAGGTTCAACGCCAGGATTCCGTTGTTGGTGGAGAGCGCGAAGACTTGGTCCTGATCAAAAACCACCTTTCCCCACCCGCCCGCGCTGGCAATGGTAAGAGTGAAGTCCACCACCGCGAGAGGCTGGTTTACGGTATCGGTGGAGAGGGTGTTGTAGTCATAGAGCATCACGCTCTTGGTCGCACCGCCTCCGCCTCGAAGGACCCCGGCCAGGAGTCCTCGCTCCAAATCGACGGCGATCGGGCCGATATCCTGCGGGAAAAACTCGGTCCCGATGGCCCGAACGATGGTCCCGCTCTCCTCGGTCAGATCATATTCGATCTCCAGCAGGCGGCCTTGCGAGCCGGTCGCGGTCTTGGCCAGGAAACGGTTCCCTTCGACAAACGCGACTTCGCGGGACAATTCTCCGGCGTCGGCGTCGGTGTAAACCCGGTTCGCCGTGAAGTTGGCTCCTCCGTCATTGGTGGTGAAGACCGCCGCCAGGGTTCCGCGGGAACTGAAGATCAACTCCGTGCTGTTGCCCGCACCCCGGATTCCCATCGTCTCGCCCCAATTCTGCCGGTTGCTCGAAACGGAATCGTTTCCACTCGGATCCCCCGAATACACGAGTTGCGGGTCCGCGTTTTCGTCCTGCCAGCGGTAGATCCGGAAATCGGTGTTGGCCGAGTTCGTCACGTAGTTGGCCGCATAAATGACCCCGTCGTCCGCCACGGCGATCTCGCTGAGAGCGAAACTTCCTCCTTCGACGTTCTCCACCGAAAGGGTGTTGATTCGCGCCCCGGTATGGCGGTTGAGGACCGGAATATCGATGATCGAATCAGTCACCCGGTGGACCACGAGGACGTTGCCGGTCACGGGATTGACCGCCAAACCGCGCTGGCGATTGCCGCTGTCGGTAAGGAAATCGACTGCGGCTTCGGACTCCAGCGAGTCGTAATAATAGAGGTGGAAATAATGGGGCTGATCATTGCCGGCCCGGAGCAACATGCCGAGGAATCCGCTCGCCGGATCATAGCCGATCGGTCCCCCGTCTTCTGGAATGAGTCCGGCGTCCGAGGAAAAGCTTCGGATCAACTGGCCGGTTCCGGTCGTCAGATCGCTCGATCTTCAACAGTGGCCGGTCCCCCGAGCCGGAACCATTCGACTTCGCGAGGAAACGGTTTCCTTCGTGGAAGGTAACGCCGCGCTCCATCAATCGGCCTTCCGCCAACAATGGCTCGTCAATCGATACCCGGTTGGCCGAGAAGTCCGTGCCGTTCCCTGTGGTAAACACCGCCGCCAATGTGCCGCCGGTGGTGGAAACAAGCTCGGTGTTCGCTCCGGCGCCGCGCGCGGCGAAGGTGAACCCCCACCGCCGGTGGTCCCCCACTGGATCCCCCTGACTCGGATCGCCCATGTAAGCGACGGTCGGATTCGCCTCCTCGTTCTCCCAGCGGTAAATTTTGAACGCATTGGCCGCACTGTTGGTCGTCCAGTTCGCCGCGTATATGACCCCGTCGTCCGCCGCCGCGATCAGGTTCAAATACCAGGTGCCGTCCATGATCCCGGCTACCGACAACTCCCCGGTCTTCTCGCCGGTATCGCCATCGAGAATGACGATCTCGATCTCGTTGTTGGCGATCCGGTTCACCAGGAGCACATTTCCCGTGACCGGGTTCACCGTCATACCACGCTGGTCGTTTCCTGAATCCGTCAGGAAATCGACCGTTACTTCGTCGTTGAGGGCGTCGTATTGATAGAGATGGAAATAGCGGGGCTGGTTGTTACCGGCCTCCAGGATCATACCCAGCAAACCGCTCGCGGGATCGTAGCCGATCGGCGCTCCCTCCCCCGGGATGAGTCCGAAATCGTCCGAAAACGAACGGACGAGCACTCCGGTTCCGGTCGCCAAATTGTATTCGATTTCCAATAACGGCCCTCCAGTGGTCTTCGCCAGAAAGCGGTTTCCTTCGTAAAAGGTCACTCCCTTCTCCATCGGATGACCGGACGCCAACAGCGGATCGTTGACCACGATCCGAGTACTGGAGAAATCGCTACCGTTCGATGTGGTGAAAACAGCAGCAAGGTTGCCGCGCGTCGTCGAAATCAATTCCGTGTTCGTCCCGGAACCGCGCGCCGCGAAAGTGATCCCCCAGCGCCGAAGATTGCTGTCCGAATTCCCCTGACTCGGGTCGCCCATGTAGGCGACGGTCGGATTCGCCTGCTCGTTCGCCCAGCGGTAGATTTTGAAGGCGGTTGAGGCGCTGTTCGAGGTCCAGTTGCAGGCGTAGATGGCGCCATCTTCCGCCGCGGCGATCAGGTTCAGATGAAAACTGCCATCCTGGATTCCCGAGACCGACAAATTGCCGATCATGGCCCCGGTGTCGCCGTCCAGGATCGGAATCTGGATGTTGTTGTTGGCGATTCGGTTGACCAGCAAAAGGTTGCCCGTGACCGGATTGACCGTCAGCCCGCGCTGCCGGTTGCCGGAGTCATTCAGAAAGGCGATCGACTCGTCATCGGCCGAGAGTTCCCAGAGCAAATCAAGCTGGCGATCCAATCCCTCGCCAATGATCTCAAACGCCAGGACACCATTGTTCGCCCCAGCCACGTAGACCCGGTTCCCATGGAAGGCCACCGCTCCCCACTCGCCCGCATTTTGGGCCGAAAACTCCCCCACGTCCAACGGTTCATTTCCATTCTGGCCGGGATTGAGTTCCCAAACCTTCTCCATGGTGGCGTTCTCCCCTTCTCCGACGATATCGAGCGCCATGATGCCGTTGTTGGTCCCCAGCACATAAGCCCGTCCGCCATGGAAAGCGACAGCTCCCCATGAGGCCAGATTACTGTTTTGAGTGGTAAATTCCGCGACGTCCACGGGATCGTTGACGACTTCATCGCTCGGCACCAGCTCCCAGGCGCGCTCCAGATCCCAGGAGGCCGACGCCGTAAAAGCGGCAACAAGGGTAAGGCTGGTCAAAAGGTAGTGTTGTTTCATGTTATTTCACGGGTTACTTACATTCAGCACACGCAGCGTTCCAGGTTCGAATTTTCTCTAAGATTAATCATGGCGTCTCTCCTCTCCTCGGCAATTGAACCCTTACTGACATTGTTCAGGAACGATCAGACCCTTGCAACGCACTCCGGTTCCCGCGGGCGGAAAACAGTCAGCCGTCCTTTTAATTCAAACCGAACGCCCCTGGCAGCCAGAGACTTATCCCAGGAAAGAAAGTTACCAGAGCCAGGACCACTACCATGGCCAGGAAATAGGGCAAAAGGGCCGGAATCATCCGGGCCATCCGCACCTCCGCGACCGAGGCACCGATAAAGAGGGTCGAGCCTACCGGAGGGCTACAAAGCCCGATCGCCAGATTCAAAACGATGATGATCCCGAAATGAACCGGATCGACGCCCGCCTCCATTGCCGCGGGCAAAAAGATCGGAGTGAAGATCAACAACGCCGGAGTCATGTCCATGAAGGTCCCCACCGCGATCAGGACCAGGTTGATCACGATCAACAGGACCAGCGGGTTCTCCGAAAGTTGCAGCAGCGCCCCGGCGACGGTCTGGGGCAATTCCTCATAGGCCATGACCCAAGCCATCGACAGGGAGGCCCCGACGATGAGCATCACGATCGACGAGGTCCGCGCCGCCGCCAACAAAATCCCCGGCAGTTCCCGGAAGGAAACCTCCCGATACACCAGAACGGTCAGGACAAAACTGTAAAACACCGCGATTCCCGCCGCCTCGGTCGCCGTGAAAAAACCGGCGATGATTCCACCGATCACCACGACCAGCAAAAACAGGCTCGGCAAGGCATGCAAAAAAGTGGTTCCGATCTCCCCCCACCGAACCGGCGGACCGGCGGCAAGACCCCGCCGCCGGGCACCCGCATAGGCCACGGCCATCAAGGCCGATCCGAGCAGCAAACCCGGCAGGTATCCGGCCACGAACAGCGCCCCGATCGATACCCCTCCCGCCGCCAGCGAATAAATGATCAATGGCGTGCTGGGCGGAATCAGCAGGCCGGTGGTCGCCGCGGTCACATTGGTCGCCGCGCAGAATCCTCGGTCGTATCCGTCCCGCGTCATCGGTCCCGTCATCACCCCGCCGATAGCCGCCGCCGAGGCGGCCGCACTCCCCGAGATCGATCCGAAGAGCATCGCGGACAAGATGTTCACGAAGGCCAAGCCACCCCGGACCGGCCCCAAAACCGCCTTCGCAAACGCGATCAGTCGCCGGGCCACCCCTCCCTGGCTCATGATTTGCCCCGCCAACACAAACAGCGGGATCGCCAACAACGCGAAGCTGTCCATCGCCGTCGCCATTTGCTGAGCCATCGTCGTGACCGAGGGGAAAAACGGTATGCTGAAGAGGAGGGTCAGCAACGAACTGAGGGCGATCGCGAACGCGATCGGCACCCCCGCCACCAACAACAAGCCGAAGGACAAGACCAGGACGATCGCCGGCAGCCATTCCATCATCTGGTTTCTCCTTCAAATAAGTCCATCACACCGCGGCATCCGCTCCGCCTTCTCCCCCTTTTTCTCCGGGCAAAGCCGAGCGCGGGTGGAGGAAATGGTAGAGAGTGTAAAAACATAAACAGCCTCCGCTCACCGGAATACAGAGATACACAAAGCCGAGCGCGATCCCGAGGTCGGGACTCCGCTGCCCCAACTGAAAACTGAGCCAGACCAGCGACCCGCCCCCGACAACCAGGATGAGCAACCCCGCCGCGAAGACCACCACATGAGTAAACCGGTCGGCGACCCGAAAGGCCGCCGGCTTCAATTGGCCGAGGCAATAATCCATCGCCAGGTGGTAGCGTTGTCCGATCCCGTAGGCCGCACCCAACGTCCCCAACCAGAGCAACTGATACCGGGCCAACTCGTCCGTGTAATCACTGGCGTCCCTCAGTATCAATCGTGTGAATACCTGCCACAGGATCGCCAGCGTCATCCCCCCAGCAAAACGACCAGCGCGAATTCGAGACAACGGTCGCAAATTCGTTTCACCCCGTTCACGGCTCCATCCTCCTCACCCGTTCGACGATTTTATACAGACCGGGATCCGTCTCGCGGGTCCGTTCATAAATCGATTCGACCCGATCCATGAACGGCCTCCGGTCAGGGGTGATGATCTCCACACCCGCCGCTTCCAATTCCGCGAACGCCTCCCTCACCGCATCCGCCCAGACTTCCCATTGATAGCGCTCCGCCACCGCCACCGCTTTCTCCAGCCACTCCCGTTCCCGGGGGCCGAGTCTCTGCCAGACCGGTTCGCTGATGATCAACATGTCGGGAATCGCGGTGTGTTCGTTGAGGAAAAATAACCGGTGATCTCATAATGGCGGGAGAGGAAATACGAGGGAGGATTGTTTTCCGCCGCATCGACCACGCCTTGCTGGAGAGCCGAATAAAGTTCCCCCCAGTTGACCGAGGCCGGCGACCCGCCGAGCGCCCGCACCATCGCCCGCGCCATCGGACTCGGGATCACCCGCACCCGCAGGCCGGCCAGATCGTCCGGATGCCGGATCGGCCGGTTCCGGGTGTAAAAACTTCGGCTGCCGGCGTCGAAATAAGCCAGCCCCCGCAACCGCTGATCCAACCCCGCCTCGAAAAGCCCCCGCCCGACCTCTCCGGACAATACCGCGATTCGATGGTCGTCATCGCGAAATATGTATGGAAAACCGAATACGCGCAGATCGCCGATGAAACTTTCCAGCACCGCGGCCGAGGCGACGGTCATGTCGAGACTCCCGATCTGGAGCAGCTCGATCGTCTCGCGAAGTCCGCCAAGTTGACCGTTGGGATAGATTTTCAACTGCATCTTCCCCCCGATTCCTCTTCCAATACCTGCCCCATCCGCTCGGCGGCCAGATGCACCGGATGGTTCCGGTCCAGCGGATGCGCCACCCGGAGAACCACGCGATCGCCGGGGCCGCGGCCGCAACCGGCAGACATTCCGAAAATCAGGAGACCCAGCCCCAGCAAAAGGGCCGTCGCCACGAACGAAACCTTCCCCTCCAGGCATCGGGATACCGGTCCGTTGCGGCTCGTCGACATCCCACGATTACAATCCGATGCTGGCGCCTCCGTCAACCGGCAAGACCACGCCGGTGACAAACCGGGCCGCCGGGGAACATAGATAGACCGCCGCGTGGCCAATGTCTTCCGGTCGACCGAAACCGCCGATCGGGGTCCGCTCGAGGATCCGTTTCTTCCGTTGCGGATCGCTTTCCAACGCACCTCGCAACATCTTCGACTCGATCCAGCCGGGGGCGATGGCGTTGACCCGGATGCCGCGACCGGAGTATTCCGCCGCCATCGCACGGACGAGCCCGACATATGCGCTCTTGGCCGCCGCATAAGCCGCCACCCGGGGCAAGCCGATCAGCGAGGCCATCGACGCGATCATGACAATATTGCCCGAGCCGCGTTCGAGCATGCCCGGAATCACCGCCCGGTTGAGGGCGTGCGCGGCGAACACATGGGTGTTCATCACCGCGAGAAACTCCTCGTCGGAGACTTCATCGGTCGGCTTTTTCAAATGGATCCCGGCGTTGTTGACCAAAATCGTCACCGGGACCTCTCCATCCCGCCCCGCTTGCTCCACCAACGAAGCGGCTTTCCCTGTCGCGGTAATGTCGTGGACGAGATATTGCGCCGCGTCGCCGATTTCCCGGACCGCATCCGCCAGCAATTCCTCGCGACGACCGACCAAGGTCACCCGCGCCCCGGCCGCCGCCATGCAACGGGCTATCCCGAGGCCGAGCCCACTCCCGCCCCCGGTGATCAACGCATGTTCATGGCGAAGCAAAAACGCGGGATTCGCCGCTTCCTCGACCGCCCCGGCGGGGAATCCGATCATTGAAACCGGTTTCATCCTTGCACCTCCTCCAGGGCCGATCGCATGTAGCCGAGGGCATAAGCCATTCCGGCATGCCACGGGGCGCCACATTTCATCGACGGGGTGTGATCCGGGATCAACACTCCGTCATACTCCGCCGAATGCAGGATGCGAAGAATCCGCTTCATGTCGATATCCCCTTCGTCGATAAAGACCTCCTCATAATCAGGTACTTTACCCCGGACGTTGCGGAAATGCACGTAGCCGATCGCCCCTTGGCGGGCATATTTCTCCGTCGCCTCATACACATCTCCCGTGGTCATTTCGGAAATACTTCCCAGGCAAAACTCCAGAGCGTTGGCCCGGCTCGGATAAAGATCGAGCAGACGCTGATACATCTCCGGCTGATACACCAGCCGGGGAGTCCCCCGCAGGGTCGGCATCGGCGGATCATCCGGGTGGGCGGCCAACCGAACCCCGCTCTCCTCCGCCACCGGGACCAACTCCCGCAGAAATCGTCCCACCCGCTCCCAAAGCTCCTCATGGGTCGGAATATCACTCTGCAACGTCCCGACAGGAGCGGAACTGTCATAGACCATGTTCCAAATCTGACCCGCCGGGATCGGAGTCTCCTCAGGACCGGCCGGCCCGCGGAACGCGACCGACTCCGCTCCCCCGCGCCCCCATGGCCCCACCACATGGCCCCACACCCCCGCCAACGAAAAATTATAGCCGATGATCGGAATCCCGGCTTCGCCCACCCGGCGGACCATCGTCTTCAGATTCTCCATCTGCTCGTCCCGGGCCGGTCCATCCAAAAGAATGTCGTGCCAATGGGCCGGATCAAAATTCTCGATCGCCTCCAGTTCCAACCCTTCCGCGTTGATCTCCTTCTTCAGGCCCCGCAATTCTTCCACACTCCAAAGATCGTCCGGACTCCGGTCGCTCGCCCCCCAACTGGTGACTTCATCCGTGCCCGTGAGTTGCCCTCCGGACATGTAGTCGACCAAGTGGGCCACGATGTGCGTGCATCCGCATTGGCGGGCAAACTGATAGTTCTCACGCCGCAACATCCGACGGTATAAACCGAGTCCAATTTTCATAAGCAACAATCGGAAACCAGCCTCTTCTCCTTTTAATTCTGATCCCGGGAAAAGCGTTGTGGACATTTCCCCATCCAGCAAACACGCTACTTCTGACATTGTTGAGTAAACGGTTTGAACCGTGCTCGCCAAATCACCGATCGCCCATGTCCGATTCCGTATCCATGACAGATATCGCCCGGAAGGCCGGGGTCTCGCGTTCCACCGTTTCGCTCGCCCTCCAGGGAAGTCCGGAACTTCCTCCCGCCACCCGCGAGCGCATCCAAAAGGTCGCCCACGATCTGGGATACCGGCGCAACCCTTACGTCACCGCCCTGATGCGGAGTCGCCGCCGCGGCAAACTGCCGGCCTCCCCACCCACCCTGGCTTTCGTGACGTTCTTTCCATCAAAACAAGGCTGGGCGGAGGCATTCCCCGGGATTCAAGGTTGTTTCGAAAGCGCCCGCGCCCAAGCGGAGTCGCGCGGGTTTCACCTGGAGGAAATCTGGGCGCCCTTGGAGAAGTTCACGCCGGTCCGCCTGGGGGAGATCTTACACCCGCGGCATCAACGGCGCCATTTTCTCCCCTTTCCCCGAACCGAGGCAAACCTACGACTGGCAATGGGAACGTTTCGTCGCGGTGGCGATCGGGCCGACCCTGGTCGACTCCCGCGTCCACCGGGTCCGCAGCAACCATTACGAAGCCTCGATCTCGATTATTCAGGAATGCCGGCGACTCGGCTACCAGCGGATCGGCCTCGCCATCAGCGAGAAATTGAATTCCCGCCTCGGTTATCGCTGGCTCGCCGCCTACCTCGCCGAGCACCACACGTCCAAACACACTTTTCCGCAACCGCTCCTCACCCATAATTGGGGCCAAAAAACGTTCCTCCGCTGGATCGAACAGGAGGCCCCCGACGTCGTCATGGTGAACCGCTTCGAGGAGCCGCTCGCCTGGCTCGAGGCCGGCGGATATCGGGTCCCGCGCGACATCGGTCTCGCCACCTTCGCCTGTCCCGCCATGGGGAGTCCGCTCGGGAATCTACGCCACCTGGGAGCAACAGGGCATTCGCGCCGCCAACCTTTTGATCGACAAGGTCACCTACAACGAACTTGGCCGCGTCGACTACCCCGATGTCTCGCTGGTCAATGGTCTTTGGAATCCGGGCAAAACGGTTCGCAAACAAGCGTGAATCATTCCATCCGCCGCAGTTCCATCGCATCGACATCCAGACCGGTGGCGTCGCCTACCGCGATGAGTCGAACCCGGTAGGTGCCCGGAAGCAGTCGGACCGTCGCCCCCGCTTCAGCCCACTCGCCTTCCGCCGTCGCCGCCGGCCGCAGCGGTCGATCGAGGATAATGCCCCCGATCGCCAACAAGAGCTCCAGTTCGCGCCCGCCGTTCAATCCGTAGCGGAAGACGAATTCGTGCTTCCCCTTCTCTTCGACTTCGACTTCCAGTTCAAGAAAACCACCCGGTTCCCCGTTGAAAGTCACATGCCCGGTGCCGGTATGCCCCGATCTCTCGTTCGACCATTCCGCCCCTTCGAACCGACCGTATTCCGCCTCATGAAACTCGGTCGGTTCCCACATGAAGCGTTTGACCGCCACGATCTGGTTGCCGACCCGCGGACGGGAATACTGGTTCTCTCGAATGTCATAGACCCAATTGGCGTATGCCACCATCGGCGCGTGCTCCATGAAGACATCGAAGAAGGGCCGGCTGAAGAACGACTGGTAAATCAAATGCATCCGATGGGCGAAAAAGAGTCTCCGCAACTGGGCCATCATTTCGGGACCGTCGTTCTCCTCGTCGATCAACTTGAACACTTCGTCCATCGCCAGTTGCAGTTCAGACCGGTATTTCCACTCGATCGGCAAAAGCTCCCGCACCGCTCCTTCGAGCGCCTCCCCCGCCTCCGATCCGGGCTCGTATTGAAACCGTCTCGAAACCCGCTCGATCTTGGCCGCGATCTCTTTCTCCAAATCCTCCTCGGTGTATTCGCGCTGCCAGCGACCATCATTGAAGCGGGAATAAATCCCGACCACCCCGCTGATCTCGACTTCCTCGGGCGGCCGTACGAAAAACCGGGCGATTTGCAGCGGTGAGATGTGCTCGACCACCGGACCGGCGTTATACCAGTTTTGGGCCCGCGAATAATCGAGGACCTTCATGTATCCAAAAAAGTCCGTCATCGCCTCTCTGGCGCGCTCCTCATCATTATTCCTCACGATTTCCGGAATCTCCTCGAACAGATCGCGCAACTGAAGCATCGCGTTTGGCAGAGTGATCCGCGCCCGCACCATGATATCCCACAGATACGGGAACTTCCGCTGCATTTCATCCATCCCGATCATTGGATCCTGCGCCCAATTCGTGTAACGGGTGCCCCGCTCCCGCAGCCAGCGCTCATAGAGCGGAAGCGGCGGCGGAAAAGCCAGGGTCGGATTCGGCGTCACCAGAGTATGAATACTTTCCGGCACCTTCTCCTCCAGGAATTTACCCGTCACCACCAGACGGGGCCCTTTACCAGTCCAATGCTCGCTCGCCGCAATGTGGGTGTGCTGGCCGAGTTCCAGGTCGTCATCGCCCCGGATCAAAAGTCCGCCGTTCGAATCAGGATCGTCCATCCATTGACGCACCAGGTCACCGGGCAATTCGAATTCCAACCAGGTCCCTTCATCGCCGTCGGCGATCCGGCTCGCCAGCGGTTTCGTGGAAAAATCGACCCCCGGAACCGCCAAACCCGGACCACCCGCCCAGGAAACTCCTTCCGCCAATTCGCTCCAAGTGGCGGCCTCCGGTTCGCGACTCGCCTCCGAGCTCCCTTCCTTCCACCCGGCGTTGGCGTCGCTGATCCGGTGCAAATGCAACGCGAGGGGCTGCATCTGGGTCAGATTCTTCGGAACGTAGAGCAAGACCTTGGCCGACTCGACATCCATCTTGGGAAGGCCGGCCAAATCAAAGCGCAGGAGGCTTTTCGTCCTGACAAAATCATACACGATCGCCGGTTTATGCCCCTACTTGCAAATACTGTCCGTCCCCATAATTCCACTTCCCCCAATAATCGCCGCGCCGCAGTTGGGTATCGTGGACCCTGGCCGGACCCGATACGATCAAGGTCTCCTCCTGGGGCGCGGCCCAGACGTTGAACTGGTGAATGCTCGCCCAGCTCGAACGTCCTCCCTCGATCCCTTCGATCGAAAGGCGGACGTAACGGGCCGGAACCCGGTCTACCTGGTCCACGATTATTTCCCGTTCCTCCCGGTTCCCCCGGCGATCAACGATCCGCTGGAAATCGACGCCGTCCCTGGATGCTTCGACGATGTATTGATACGGGCGCTTCCCTTCCGGCATTACCTCGATTTTCTCCAGGGTATGGACATCGCCGAGATCAACCTTCAGCCAGGCCGGTTTTCCCCAGGCGGATCCATCCTCGGAGATCTCTCGGGTCGGCACCCGCCAACGGGTTTGCGCATCACCGTCTACCGCGTGCTCCGGCACTCCTCCCCGGGCATGCCCGACCGCCGTGACCGGCTTTCCAAGGCTCACATGGATGTTGTCGCGAATGATTTCCTGGGCCTCTCCGGTATTCGAAAAGCAGAACAATCCCGCCAGGAGAGTCGATGTCAGAAGTCTTTTCATACGAGTTTTCAGCATTTAGAATAATGGTTCAAGGATCAGCCCGCCGAGCCGCAGGTCGCCGTTTCCAGTCGTCACCTTCAGCGTCGGGAGGCCCGCATCTTCCAGTTTCAGATCGAGCGCCAGCCGACGAACGTCGTCGGCTCCCTGGACGGCGGCAAACTCTTTCGAAGCGATCGGCCCGGTCCCGCCGTTGACCACCTCCAACGAGATCGCGGAGTCCATATCGCCAGGTACCAGAAGCGTGAGACGGTATTCGCCAGGTTGGAGGCTTCGCGTTCCGGCATGGGTCTCCCGGCTCATGATCGGCCCGAGTTGGATCGTCATTTCACCAGCCCCGATCAACCCGGTGCGAACGATCTCCGCCTCGACCGATCCGGCGTCGCCGTCTTGGTCGTCCGTTTGGTAAATTCCGTATCCGGTTTCCGTCTCCCCAAGCACTTCCCAAAGGTTCCGTTCCGTGTCGAAGTGAAAGGTGTAACGCCCGGGGTCTTGAGCGAGTTCCTCGTGAATGGTCGGACCAAAATTGTATCGAATCGGTTTCAATCCGACCATCTGCCCGAGCATCTCATAATGACTCAGCCACCGGGTGTTCATCGAAACGATCAATCCTTGCTCGCCCCGGGTCAGGGTTCCGTTTTGGGAAAATTCCGCGAACCGGGCGATCGCCTGCTCCGGACTGGTTTCCCGCAACGCCTCGCGGGCGGCGACGACGTCGCCCGCGTTGCGCAAGGCCTTGGCTTCACGGAAGCGATGCTCGTTCTCGAAAACCGCCAGAATATAATGCTCCATTCCCCGGAAATATTCGATCCATTCCTTTCCAGCAGGTGAAAGCGAATCGGTGTCAATCGCGTCGAGGAGTCTCAGCCGCCTTTCCTTCCCCCGCCGGACTTCGTCCAACTCCGCCAGCGTGTCGTCACCCGAGGCGGTGTGCATGAAACGGGAACTGGTTTCCCGGCCGATCCGGGGCATGCCAGACAGCCACGCCTCCAAATACCGCGTCAGCGCCTCCCCTTGGGCTTCTCCCGCCAGGTCCGTCCCCATTCGGGCGACCGCTTCGCCGAGCGGCTGGTTCCTCGATCCCTCCCAAAGCTGGTTGACGGTCGACTTGAAATAGAGGTCGAGCGGTTTGGTCATCCAATGGATCACCGCCAAGGTCCCGCCTTCGACACCCATGACCGTCAGCCGATCGTGCAGATTCGAAAACGGTTTATACGGAGGCCCGAAGTAATCGCCGTCATCGTGATGCGCCCAGGCGATCGGATACATGGGCCGGCCTCCCAGGATGGTCACTTCGGCGAAGGCCGACTGCAGGTCGGGCCATTCGAAGAAGGAATCGTCCCGGATCACGTCCCAATCGAGAGGCATCAAGGCGACACCTTCAGGCATGAACGCATGCATCAGCCGGGGGTTAATGAAATGGCCGCCCCGCCGCGGCAACACGTCCCGGCGTAACCAGGTCCCGAATACGATTTCGACATCCTCCCGTCCGAGCTCCTTAACCGCCCGCTGGTAGGCTTCGACGATCTTCGCCAATCCGAAAAGCCGCGGCGACCATGGGTGCATCGAGAGGTGCGGAAGTCCCGCCATCGTCCTCTCGTATTCCTCCCGCCAGACTTCCGGCAAGGTCTCCGGCGTCAAACGGGTCCAAGGTCCGTTCCTCTGCCCGGGGCGACACCAGGGTGCCAGGACGTTGATTTCCGGATACACCTCCAACAGGTTACGGATCTGCTCTTTGTAGAGCGAATATCCTTCCTCGCTGTCCGGAATCGGCAACCAATGGCCTTCCACCTGGAACCGGGCCTCTTCCGGGAGGAGGGTAACCAACTCCTGGGGATTGGCCGACTCCGTGTCCACGTCGATGGAGAAAAACACGCTCATTCCCCGCTCTCCCGCATAACGGAACGCTTTTGCCATCAACTCTTGGGCCGCCTCGGTTCGTTCCCGGTCCGTGCCGTTCACCGCCGCTTCGCTCCCGAACACCGGGTTTTCAAAAACTTCACCCCCACATGCGGCGCACGTCGTTGACGTGGTTCGTCGCCCAATCTCGACCGACCCGGGTGGAGGTGAGGTTGCCGACGGGGCGCTGGGTCCCCTGAAACTCGAATCCGATCATCGGGTTGTTGCCATACGCATGGACCATGATCCCGTTGTATCCCATTTTCTGAGACTGCCGAACCCACTCCTTCCATTGCTCGGCGTCCCACGAGGAACAACCGGAGAGAAAATTGTGCCAATTGAAGACTAGGCGCCGCTCCATCAGAGGGCGGTCACTAAAGTCCCAGCCTTCCCATCCAAATTCGGGACGCGGTTCCGCCGGAACCGCCGAGAAGTTGAGATAAGCCCCGTAACCGAGCCGATCCAACAGCCGGTGGACACCCTGCACCAAACCTCCCGCATCGGATCCGAGAATCACCCCGACTTGCCGGCCTTCGCTTTCGGCGGTTCCCACCACAAAGCTCTCCGGCCCTTCCGGCAAGCGCCCGCCATCGAAGGCGTTCCCCAATGCGGGCAACTCCCCCACCCCGAGGTGGATCACCGGGCCGTCCTCTTCGCCCGGACCCCCGGAGCCGACTTCGAAACGAAGGCCGGCGAAGAGTTTTTCCAGTCCTTCGGCCAATTCCTGCCCGGCGATCTCGACCGAGCGGGCGGCATCCGAAGGAAGCACGATCGTTCCGGACGAACCCGCAGGACGGTCGGCACTTTGAAGATCCGTTGAAAACATCATAATCGAGAGCGCAATGAGTGCGAATGAATGGAGACGGAAACGCATCGAATGCATGGTCGAATTCTTTAAGGATCGATTCAAATCAGCCCTAACTGGCATTGTTCAGAAAAAACACGGGAAAGAGTCCGTAATGTTGGGTCACGGATCGATTAATTCAACGTGCAGACGCACAAAAATCCGGCCGAAATCCGCCAGTTTGACTTCGATCAGGACCCGTTCCACCAAGCCTGCCTCCCGGACATCGATTTCCTCGAAGAATTCGTCCCCGTCGAACCAGGTTTGAAGATCGTAAGAATATTGGAGGCGATAAGACAGATCGGTCGCTGCGGGCGAGCGGGTGAAGGAATAGTGAAAACCGCCGTCGACGGATTCCAGAGAAGGGAGGCGGTCCCGTCCAGGCGTCCGTGCGCCAAGTCCGCTGGCATAACGCAAGAGGTTCGACATTCCATCCCCGACCAGGTCGACCCCGGGACCGCTGGTGGCGAGATCGTCGCGCTCGGCGGGGAAAAATTCGCCTGCCGCCAGGCGTCGAAATTTTGCGGCGAGGGGGTTCCCACCAAGTCCAAGGCCAGGATTCCGTTGTTGGTTGAGAGCGCGAAAAGGCGGTTCCGGTCGAAAACCACCTTTCCCCACGCCCCGGAACTGCTTGTTCTCAGGGAAAAGTCTTCGGTGTCGAGAGGGAGATTCACCCGGTTGCCGGAAAGACTGTCGTAACCGAAGAGTTGGACGGTTTTAACAATCCCTTCCCCTCCCCGGGTCACCCCCGCCAACAATCGTCGTTCCAGATCGACCGCGATCGGCCCGACCTCCTGCGGGAAAATCGACGGGTCGAAAGCCCGGACGATGGTCCCCGTTTCGGTCGCGAAATCATACTCGATCTCCAAGAGTCTGCCGAGGGCGCTGGTCGCGGTTTTCGCCAGGAACCGATTCCCCTCCCCAAAGGCAACTTCCCGGGAAAGCTCCCCGGCTTCCGCGTCGGTGAAGATCCGCCGAGCCTGCCAGGGCCCGCCAGGCTCCCCTGCGACAAAGATCGCGGCCAGGGTCCCCCGGGAACTGAAGATCAGCTCCGTTTGGCCGCCGCCCCCCGGATCCCCATGGTTTCCCCCCAGTTTTGCCGGTTGCTGGCGAAAAGATTCCCGCCGCTCGGATCTCCGGTATAGACCAGGACCGGATCGGCCTGCTCGTTTTCCCACCGGTAAAGGCGGAACGGCACGGTCGCCGAATTGCCGACGAAATTCGCCGCGAAGATTACGCCGTCCTCCGCGACCGCGATTTCACTCAACGCGAAATCCCCTCCCGCGATTCCCGCCACCGACAGAAAACCTCGCGCGGCGCCGGTGTCGCGGTTCAGGACCGGGATCACGATCTCGCTATTCGTCACCCGGTGGACCACCAGGAGGTTCCCGGTCACCGGATTGATCGCCAATCCGCGCTGCCGGTTTCCGTCGGTCAGAAATTCGGTGGTCGCTGCCTCCAATGATTGATAACGGTAAAGATGGAAATAGTGAGGCTCCCCGGCTCCCGCCCGCAAAACCATCCCCAACAAGCCCGTGCCCGGATCGTAGGCGATCGGGGATCCATCCTCGGGGACCAGCCCGAGATCGGAGGAAAAGATCCGTCGCACGTATCCCGATCCGGCCGGCGAATTGTATTCAATTTCCAACAACGGCCGGTCGCCGCTTCCGAATCCGCTCGATTTAGCCAAAAACCGATTTCCTTTCAGAAAAGTGACTCCCCGCTCCATCAACCGGTTTTGGCCCACCACCGGATCGTCGACGAGAATCCGCGAACTGGTGAATCCGGTCCCGTTCGCCGTGGTGAACAAGGCCGCGAGGTTCTCCCGGGTGGTCGCGATGAATTCGGTCCCGGTTCCCGAACCACGAACGGCAAAGGTCAGTCCAAACCGGCGATGGGCCGCATTCGAATCTCCTTCGCTCGGATCCCCGGCATAGGCCAGCGTCGGATTTGCCGCCTCATTCTCCCAGCGATACACCTTGAACGGTCGGACGGCGCTGTCGTCGGTCCAATTGCAGGCGTAAATCGCCCCATCGTCGGAGGCGGCGATCAGATTCAGATCCCAATTGCCGCCGCTTATTCCATCGACGGAGAGTTTGCCGATTTTCGCGCCAGTGCCGCCGCTGAGGATGACGATCTCGATCTCCTGATTGCCAATCCGGTTCACCATCAGAAGGTTTCCTGTCATCGGGTTGACCGTCATCCCGCGCTGCCGGTTGTCGGCTCCGGAAAGGAAATCGACCGATTCCGGATCGATCTCCCACCGGGGCCGCAGGATTGTGGCGCTCCCACTCCCGACCAAATCGAAGGCCATGATCCCGTTGTTGGTCCCCAACGCGAACACCCGATCCCCGTCAAACGCGACCGATCCCCAGGCGGCCAGATTGCTGTTCCGCCCCGGAAACTCCGCCGCCCCCAGGACTTCGGCGGCCACCGGACCGCCGACGACCAACTCCCACCGTTTTTCCAATCGCCAGGTCTCATCGACCGCGACGAGGTCCATCCCATCAATCAGGGTATCTCCCCCGCCATGCGCGCTAAGCCGAATCGTCGAGGTTCCAGCCCGCAAATCCACCGGCACGGTGGTCCAGGTCCAGGCGCCCGCGCTGGCCGGGGTCAAGGCGAGGGGATCATGCACAATCTCGCCGTCCACCGAGAGGCGCAGGGGATTCTGCGACCCGCCGGCAGCAACCGCGTGCCGAAGGGAGAGCCAATGATCGCCTCCCGTCTCGACCTCGACCGTCCATTCGATGTGGCGCGTTCCCGCCGTTCCGAAGCTCACGTATCCACTTCCTGAATATCCTGCGAGATCGTTCCCCCACTCCGCGCCCTGAAAACGCGCGAACTCCGCTTCATGATACGGACTCGGCCCCCAGAAATACCTCGCTGCGGCGTCGATCTGACTCCCCACCCGCTGGGGCGAATATTCGTTGGCCCGCAGATCATAGGCCCACTCCAGGAAATCGACCATCGGAGCGTGCTCCATGATCACGTCGAAAAAGGGCCGGCCAAAGAAGGACTGGTGCAGAAGGAACATCCGGTGATGGAAAAACATTCGCCGAATCGCGAACAACATCTCCAATCCATCCTCCTCCACCTCGATCAGCGCCGCGACTTCGTCCAACGCTTTCTTGAGTTCGGACCGGTGGAAATACTCCGTCGGCAACAGTTCCTCCACTGCGGCACGCACCGCCAGATAGGGCGGCGTCCCCGGTTGCAGGGAGAGCCGGTTCGCCATCCGATTCACTTTTCCTTCGATCGCCGCATCGATTTCAGCCTGGGTGTATTCCGTCTGCCACCGGCCGTCATCGACCTGGGAATAAATCCCCACAATCCCGGTTGCCGCGGTCTCCTCCGGGCTGCGGACGAAGAAGCGGGCGATCTGCAACGGATTCAAATGCTCCACCACCGGCCCCGCATTGTACCAGTTTTGCCCCCGCGCATAGTCAAGCACCTGCACGCGGGTGTGAAAATCGATCATCATGCTCCGAGCCGTCTCTTCATCCCCGGAGGCGACCACCGTCGGGATCGCCAGGAAGAGATCCCGGAGGGGAATCATCGCTTTCGGAACCGTCAACCGACCCCGGACCAAAATATCCCAGAGATACGGAAAAATCCGTTGGGTCTCGTCCAAACCGATTGTCGGTTCCTGCGCCCAAGCCACATAGCGGGTCCCCCTGCCGGCCAGCCAACGTTCATAAACCGGGCCGGCCGGCGGAAAAACGAATCTCGGGTTCCCCTCCGCGAGGGTATGGATGCCCTCCGGAACGATCCCCGGGACGAAGGTTCCGCGAATCACCAGACGGGGCCCGTTGCCGGTCCAATGTTCGCTCGCCGCGATGTGGGTGTGTTGACCGACCTCCAGATCGTCGTCGCTGCGGATCAGCAGTCCGGCGTTGGAGTCGGGGTCGTCCATCCATTGCTGCACCAACTCGGCGGGCAAGTCGAACTCCAACCACTCCCCTTGGTTTCCATCGCTGATCCGGATGGAAAACGGCTCCTCCCCAGAATCGATCCCGGACATCCCCAGGCCCGGAGCCCCGGCCCAGGGAATACCTTCGGCCCGCTCGTTCCAACTGGCCGCCGACGCCTCCACCTCCGCCTCCGAGGATCCCTCCCGCCACCCGGCGTTCGCCTCACTCACCGCATGCACCCGCAAGGGCAAGGACTGCATCTGATGGAGGTTGCGGGGCACATACAGCCTCAATTGCGCCGATTCCACCTCCATTCTCCGGAGACCGGACAGGTCGAACCGCACCAGGCTGACCGCCTCAACAAAATCATGCGCGATCGCCGGTTTGTGACCGACCTGCAGGTATTGGCCATTTCCGAAATTCCACCCGCCCCACCCATTGCCTTTCCGCAACTGAGTGTCCTGAACCCGTTCCGAATCCAAAACCGTGACCACCGCCACCCCACCGGCGGCGACCCGCGCCCATCCGAATATCAACGCGATCCCCGCCGCCAGCCAAACCGCCCGGCGGGAAAACCTATAACAGGAAAAAAAGTTCATGCCGCCCCCGGAACCGGTTCGCCATCCTCAAAATAAGTCTCCCCGGTCGTGGACCGACTGGCGACCCCGGTTTTGCTGACATTGTTGAACTCCCCGGGAATTTCCTTTCCAGACCGATCCGGTTGGTCCACTGGTAATGATCATGACCGAAGAACAAATGTTTTCCACGTTCCGGACGCTTCTTTACACGCCTGTCGTTGGCGATGTGCTGGATGAGCTGGGACGATACCACCAGTTCCTGCCGCGGGCGGTGCAACCGATACGCGAAAACATGAAACTGATCGGCCGGGCGATGCCGGTCCGCTTGTCCGACGTTTACGGTCCCCAAAAGCGACCGTTCGGCAAATTGACCGAGGCGCTCGACCAACTCGAACCCGACGAGGTCTACGTCGGCAGCCTTCCCTCCCATTCCTCGGCTTGCTGGGGAGAAATCCTCACGGCCACGGCCCGCGCCCGCCGCGCGGCGGGCGCGGTGGTGAACGCCCCCCACCGGGACACTCCCCAAGTGTTGGAACAAGACTGGCCGGTCTTCAGCACCGGCCGTTTCGCGCAGGATTCCAGGGTTCGCATGATCGTGGCCGACTATCGCACTCCGATCGAGATCGAGGGCACGGTCGTGCGCCCGGGCGACCTGATTTTCGGGGACCTCGACGGCGTCGTGGTGATTCCGAGGGAGATCGAACAAGAGGTGTTCGAGAAGGCCGTCAAAAAGGCCTCCGCCGAAAATCTGGTCCGCAAGGAGATTGAAAACGGCATGTCCTCCACCGCGGCCTTTGAAAAATACGGCGTTCTCTGACTGAAGAAACCCGCAAAGCGGGCTAACCCAAATCGAAGGCGGCGTCGAATCTTCGGGGAAGATTCGCTACGTAACGATGAAGCCACGCCTTCATCGACCTATCCGGCCGGGTCAAGTCACCTTCCGCAAGGTCTCCTGGAGGGAGCGGGCGGAGGTTTGGAGGCCGAGCTGTTCTTTGGGCCAGAGTTTGATCTCGACTTGGTCGATCACCCCGCGGCGGCCGATCACGGTCGGGACGCTCAAGCAAATGTTGCGGATGCCGTAGGCGCCTTGTTGCAACGAGGAAACCGGTTGAAGGCGGCGCTGGTCGAGGACGATCGCGTCGACGGTGTCGCGGATCGCCAGGGCGACCGCCCAGCCGGCGCCCCCTTTTTCTTGATCACTTCCGCCCCGCTGCCGCGGGTCCGGGCGAACACCTGGTTCTGAAAATTCGGGGTGAATTGCGGAAGGCCGTCGATCGGCAGGCCGTTGACCGAAGCATGCGACCAGATCGGCACCATCGAATCGCCGTGTTCGCCGAGGATCAAAGACTTCACTTGCGTCGCCGCCAGGTTGAGTTCTTCCGCGATGAATGAGGAGAAACGGGCGGTGTCGAGCTGCGTGCCGAGGCCGATCACTTGCTGCCACGGCAAACCGAGGCGTTGCACGGCGAGCTGGGTCAGGATGTCGACCGGGTTCGAAACCACGAACACGATCGCGTCGCGGCGCAGGCCGGCGGAGTGAATACTGTCGAGGATCTGATTGAACAACGCGACGTTGCGGTTGATCAAATCGAGGCGGGACTCGTCCGGTTTCCGGCGGAGGCCGGCGGTGATGATGAAAATGTCGCTGTCGGCCGCCCGGGCGTAGTCCCCGGCGTAAATCCGCTGGTCGGCGGAGAAGGAACTGCCGTGCAAGAGGTCGAGCGCTTCGCCTTCGGCCATGTCGACATTGGCGTCGAGCAATTGGATTTCGGATACAAGTCCTCCGCACTGGAGGGCGAACGCCGCGCACGAACCGACTCGTCCGCCGCCGCCTATGATGGTTGCCTTCATGCTGTTGCTGCTCCTTTCAATTCTTTCATGATCATATCGGTCACCGATTGGATGATCGCCTCGGCTTCGGGATCGGCGTTCGGCTGGGGTTGAGGACGCACATCCTCGGCCGGCAATTGGCAGCTCACTCCCGGACGCCATTCGTCGTTGTCACAGAGTTCGCACTCCTTCAAGCCGTGGCGGCGGTCGGGAATGTCGAGGGTCTTCTTGATCGACAACAGATCCTGCAACTGACCGCTGGAGAAGGTCTTCAACGGTTGGCCGAGCTGGGCCGCCACCAGGATGGTGCGGCAATAGGCCTCGACGATCTCCATTTTGAAATAGGCATCCTCAACGGTGTTGCTCCAAGCGACCACCCCGTGATTGGCCATCAAAATGGTGTTGTGATGGTTGGTCATGCTGGCGATCTTCGCCCCCAACTCCGGCGTGCCGGGAGTCATGTAGGGGGCGATCGGAACTTCGCCGATGAAGACCTCGATTTCCGGGATCATGCAGGTCGGCGGTTTCACCCCGGCGACCGCGAAGCCGGTGGAGGAAGGCGGATGGCAATGCACCACCGCCTTCGCCTTCGGCTGCGCCTTCATGATCTGCAAATGCATCAGGATCTCGCTGGTCCGTTTCTTGACCCCCGCTTTCTGGTTGCCTTCCAGGTCGACCAGGCAGATGTCCTCCGGTTTCATGAACCCTTTGGATACGAGGGTCGGCGTGCAAAGGACCAGGTTCTCACCGATCCGGTAGGAAATGTTGCCGCCGTTTCCGTCGACATATTCGCGCTGCCAAAGGCGTCGGCCGATGTCGCAAATCTCCTCCTTAATCTTCTGGCTCTCCGGCGAATTGAAAATACGCTCGATCTCGCTCCCGCCCGAGGCCGACGGAGCCGGAGCGGAAGAAACCGGACGGGCTGCCGGAGCGTGGTTCCGACCATCGGGGGAGACGTTCAACGTGGAAAGCAAGTCGCGGGCGGAGGGCGTGTAGAGGGCGTTGGCGGGAAGCGAACGGAGATCTTCTCCCCGGGCCCGCATCTCCTGGATTTCCTTTTCCGTGATAACTTTTCTCATGTGACAGGTGTGTAATGGATGTGATCGAGGATCGCGCCGTTGATCGCGTCGATCGGAATGGGTGGATTGAACGGCGACGCCGCTTCCCGGCCTTCGACAAAGCCGATCAGGTCGCCGGGCCCGGCGCCGAGGTCGTCGTAAACGACCGGGCTCGCTTCCGGACTCAAACCGGGATCGCCGGGTAGTTTTTGCAAAGTCTCACGGGTCATCGGGCTGACGATCAACCATCGCGCCCCCTTGATGCCGGGGATGGTCTGACTCAACGTCACCCGGCCGATCACGTGGCCGACCTTCATCGGGAACCTCCGTTCGACTTGGCGGCCAACTCGTCGATGTTGTCGACGATGGCGACGATCATGTGACGAGCCGGACTCATTGGATCTTTGACCGCGGTGCGGGCGGCTTGGCCGTCGGTCGAGACGATGACATGATCACCCCTCCCCGCCCCTTTCGGATCGATGGCGATCACCGGTCCGCCATTGCGCCCGCCGTCGGAATTGATCGGCTGGCACAACAGCAGTTTCCACCCGTCGTAGCTCTTGTGCTTGCGGGTGGAGGTGACACTGCCTTCGACGCGGGCAAGGATCATCGGTATCGAATCAGTATATACGAAGGTTTTCCACCATCACGCACCGGCGGGTGCGGGTGAAGGTCTTCGGATTGGTCACCCCTTCGCCGGTCGGCGTGGCGATCGAGTAACTCAGATAACCCTCGCCCCCCAAGCCGAGACCGGCCATCGAAGGGCCGTTCTTGACGAACAAGGTGGTGTCCATTTCCCGGGCCATCGCCGTCATGTGGTCGACGTTGCGGGTGTGGATGATCGAGGTGTGGCGGTAGTTGTGCTCCGCCTGCTTGGCGAGTCGGATCGCTTCGTCGATGTCGCGCACCCGCACGATCGGCAGGAACGGCATCATCTGCTCCTCCTGGACGAAAGCGTGGCGGGCGTCGGTTTCGGCGAACAAGAGCTCGGTCCCTTGTGGCACGTCGACACCGGCGCGCCGGGCCAACACCGCGGCGTCCTTACCGATCAGATCGCGATTTAAAGCCGGATGTCCGCAACCCGCCCCCTGCCCTTGCGGGAAGGAAAAGACCTCGCTGGTCAAGCGGTCGAGCTGCGATGAAGACAACCGGACCGCGCTGCGGCGTTCCATGGCGGCCATCAATTCATCGGCGACCCGATCGATCACGAAGACCTCTTTTTCGCCGATGCAGAGCAAATTGTTGTCGTAAGCGGCCCCCTTGATGATGCTTTCGGCGGCCTTCTCGATGTTGGCCGATTCGTCGACCACCACCGGCGGATTGCCGGGACCGGCGCAAATGGCCCGTTTGCCGGTGACCATGGCCGCTTTCACCACTCCCGGTCCGCCGGTGATGAGAAGCAGCCGGACGTGGTCGTTGGCGCAAAGGGCGGCGAACGATTCGAGGGTCGGCTTGCGAACGATGCAGACGAGGTTTTCGATGCCGGTCTGGCGGTAGATTTCCTCGTTGTAGGCGCGCACCGCCATGCCGGCGCATTGGTTGGCGCTCGGATGGGCGTTGAACACGACGGCATTGCCCGCGGCGACGACATTGATAATGTTGCCGCTGAGCGTCGGGATCGAATGGGTCGACGGGGTGACCGCGACGACCACGCCGAACGGCGTGTATTCTTCCAATGTGATCCCGGCATCGCCGCTCATCCCATAGGGATGGATGAACTCCACTCCGGGGACGAGTTTGATGATCTGCAATTTCTCGATTTTATGGTCGAGGCGGCCGATCTTCGTTTCCTCCAACTCCTGGCGTCCCCAGGATTCGGCGTTGGCAACGGCCATTTTCTTGACGATGTCGATCACCGTGCGACGGGCCGCCACTCCTTTTTGCTGGAGTTGGCGAAACGCGTCGTGGGCGGCGGCGCACGCCTCGTTCGGATCCTCGAAGACACCGAAACGCCGTCCGGAGGAGTATCCGCCCCCATGGCCGTTGCCACCATGGCAACGGCAGGAACCGCTCCCGTTGGCCGGATGCGGAGCCGCCGGAGTGGCCGAAGCGACCGATTGGCTTTGCGGCGCGGCCGGGGGACCCCCAAGGCGACCCATCACTTCCGCTACGATATTCCTGACTAAATCTTCATTCACTGCTCAAGCTCTCCTATTATTCTCCCGGACGACCGGTCACTCCTCCCGGGCGGAAAAGATCTGTTTTCCGAATACGTCGACCGTATCCACAATCCCGATAATCACCGCGTCGACCGGACAATCCTTCAGGTTCGCGGCGAGGCGGGCGGAACTGCCCTGGGAAAACATCACCATCTCCCCTTCGCCCGCGCCGACCACATCCACCGCCACGATCGTGTTCTGTCCCGGGCGAAGTTTGCCCGGGTCCTTGTCGTCCACCAACTGGGGACGAACCAGGAGAAGGCGGCGCCCGTTCATCGAGGCGTCCTTCTTGGTCGAAACGACCGAACCTTCAACTTTGGCGAGGAACATGAGGGATTATTTCGAACCCGCTTTGTTCGGGAGAACGGCGTTGACGTCGGTATGCGGGCGGGCGATCACGTGCACGCTCACCACTTCGCCGCCGACCGCCTTCGCGGCTTGCACGCCGGCATCGGTAGCCGCTTTGACGGCGGCCACATCGCCGACGACAACGGCGGTAACGAGGGCGTTGCCGACCTGTTTCATCGGACCGGCCAACTCGACGTTGGCGGCCTTGAGCATGGCGTCGGTCCCCTCAACGAGG
This sequence comes from Verruconatronum alginivorum, assembly GCF_056590205.1. Classification (NCBI taxonomy): domain Bacteria; kingdom Pseudomonadati; phylum Verrucomicrobiota; class Opitutia; order Opitutales; family Verruconatronaceae; genus Verruconatronum; species Verruconatronum alginivorum. Next base: position 386,681 of record NZ_JBWPVQ010000001.1, read on the forward strand.
GCGACCAGGCCGCGTGTTTCCAACATTCCAATTGCTTGCTGTGCCATAGATGGACTTTCTTGTTTGGTGGTTTTGATAGATTTGTTTGCTGTTTTAGCCATGGGAAATAATCAGCTCCGAGGTTGATTTCGCAAAAGCCGGTGCGCTTCACGCGCCACGACCAGTTCTTCGTTGGTGGGTATCACCAGGATTTTCACCGGCGAATCGGCCGCCCCGAGCGAGCCCTCGGCCGAACCGAGCGATTCGTTCGCCGAAGCGTCGACGCGAATCCCGAGTTGATCGAGTCCGCGGCAAACCGCCTCGCGCAACCAGGGATTGTTCTCGCCGATCCCGGCGGTGAAAACCAGCGCGTCGATCCCGTTCAATTCAAGGTGGAACGCGCCGATCCAGTGACGGATCTGGTGGACGTAAACGTCGATGGCGGCCTTGGCGTCCGCGTCCCCGGCATCGGCCTTCGCCTTGATGTCCCGGAGATCGGTGCAACCGCCCGACAACGCCTTCAAACCCGACTCCCGGCTGAGAAGACTTTCGGTCTCCTCAATGGAGAGTTTTTTCTCCCGCATCATGTGCAGGAGGGCAAACGGATCCAAGTCTCCGCTGCGATTGTTTTGCGGCAAGCCCGATTGCGGGCTCGTCCCGAAGCTGTTGCCGATCGCCACGCCGTCGAGCAAACCGGTGATGGAGGAACTGCCGCCGAGGTGACACGAAATCACCCGCAACGGTTTGGCGCCCGCATCCCGCGGCTGCAATCCAGTGTAGAGTTCGGTGGCCCGTTTCGCGATGTCCGGCCGTCCGAGCAACTCCGCCGAACGCTCCGCGATGAACTTGTGGCTGGCGCCGTGGAATCCGTGACGGACCACCCCGGCCTCCTTCCAGTCGCGCGGCACCGCGTATTGCCGGGCCCCTTCCGGGAGCCACTGATAAAACGCGGTTTCGAACAAGGCGATCATCGGAACCCCCGGCATCTGCCGGGAAAAGGCCCGAATCCCCTGGACGTAAGGCGGATTGTGGGCGGGAGCGATCCGGCTCCACGCCTCCATCGCTTCAAGAAGTTCGTCGTCGGCCACCACGCAACCGCTCCGGCCCTTCGCCATGATCGTCTTGAACGCCACGGCCGAAAGATCGCCCGGCTTTTCAACGAATCCGCCTTCCCGCAACGCGGCCAGGCATTCGTCGATCGCCGCCGAATAATCGGTGACCCGCTCGTAGCCGCCCCGCGTCACCATCTCCGCCTTGTCTCCGTCGAAACGGAACAAGCGGTATTTGAGCGAGGTCGAGCCGAGATTTGCGACCAGAATATTCATCGGGCTGTCGAAAGGGTGAACCGTCGAACTCTTAGCGAAACCGGCGGAATCAGGCGATGAAGGAACCGAGACCGGCCAAATCCTCGTGCGGACGCGGAATGACCTGGACGCTGATCACCTCTCCGATTTGCGACGCGGCGGCGGCGGCCGAATCAGTGGCCGCCTTGACCGCGGCGACGTCGCCCCGGAAAAAGGCGGTCACATAACCGCTGCCGACCTTTTCCCAACCGACCAACGTCACGTTGGCCGACTTGAGAGCGGCGTCGCTCGCTTCAACGAGGGTGGCGAACCCCTTCACCTCGATCATTCCCAGTGCTTGCTGTGCCATAACTGTAAATTCTTTCGTTTTTATATTCGTTTTCCCGATACCGGACTACTTCATGAAGGTATCGAGCAAGTCTTCGTGCGGGCGGGCGATCACGTGGGAACTGACCAGTTCCCCCACCCGCGCGGCGGCAGCAGCCCCCGCGTCCACGGCCGCTTTAATGCTGCCAACATCCCCGCGAGCGAGGACGGTGATCAGCCCGCCGCCGATTTGGACAGTGCGGACGATCGTCACGTTCGCGGCCTTCACCATGGCATCGCTGGCTTCAACGCTGCCAACGTATCCTTTGGTTTCCACCATTCCTAGTGCTTCACTCATTGTATCAAGCGGCCGTGCCGCATTTGTTGGTTATTCGTGCTTTTGCTAAGCTGTTGAGTTGTTGCTCGGGTCTTTTGAACGCCGCCAGTCTGACGGCGTCCGAAAAATTCGCATCGGTTCGTCGGTCTCTCGTTCAGGCTCGGACCAGTTCGCAGGGCGTATCCGGACGGATGTTACAGGCGTTTCCTTCGTCCGTGTCGATATGGACCTCGAGTTTCACTTTCGGATCCTCCCGGACGAGGACGTGGTCGAGGGTCAGGCCGCACGGTCCGCCGATCTTCAACTTCATGGAGCCGCCCCCTTCACCCCGTAAAAAGCGGCGTCGTCGGGGTGCATGTGAACATGGCGCATCGCCCGGATCACCCCGTGGGACATTTCCCAAAATCCCTTCGGCCCCATCAGCATGCAGCCTGGGGTGTCCTTGATGTCGCCGGAGATGCGGACCGGAATATCGAAACCGAGCGCGATGGCATCGGTGTAAGCGAGTTCGACCTGGTTGGCGTCGCGGCACGGCCCGAGGATCCGCAGATTCGAAATCACCCGACTGCGCGGCCCGATCAACGTAACGGTTTCCTTCGCCGCGTAATGCCCTTCCTGGTACAGATATTTGTGGACCTGCAATTGATACCCTTTGCCGAAAAGGGCGTCGACCGCCTCCTGGGTCAAATGGCAATGGCGGGCGCTCACGTTGACGATCAACGGATTCGGCGCCGTGGCCAACGACGGCAGCGGCTTCCCCAAGCGCCGATAAACCGCTTGGCGAACGTGGTGCTCGATGACGGCGCGGTGCGGCAATGGTTTGGATGATTGCATCATGGGCTGAATATCTACTGTCCGATTGAGGCGATTCTGGAAACGAACGTCAAGCGTTTTGAACAAAAAGATTGAAAATCTTCCAATATCTTCCATTCTTCGGTCGATTTCATTCACCCATGAGCTTTGAAGAATCCCACAACCGGCCACCGATGCGAACCTCCGCATGCATGATCCCTTCGTTCGAGAAAGCGCCGGTCGGTCTTCGGTGGCGACGGTTTCCAGGCCCCCGAAGGGGGACATCCAACCGCCCAGGGCAAGGCCCTGGGTTTCCGCCATCCGCGGAACGCGAGCCCTGAAGGGGCGACGTTCCGGGGGACCCGCCTGTTTCACCCTACCGTCATCGTTCGTGGATTGTGCGACGATGGCCGACGCCCATTTCACCCTTTCAGGGCTCTTCCTTTTTTCCATTTTTAACCCAGGGCGTTGCCCTGGGCTATAGAATTCCGCCCCTTCGGGGCTGGCGCGACGGCTGTGGCCTCCGACCGTTTCCAGACCCCCGAAGGGGGACATCCAACAGCCCAGGGCAACGCCCTGGGTTTCCGCCATCCACGGAACCCGAGCCCTGAAGGGGCGGCATTCCGGTGACCTCCAACCGTTTCCAGACCCCCGAAGGGGGGACATCCAACAACCCAGGGCAACGCCCTGGGATTCCGCCGTCCACGGACCGCGAGCCCTGAAGGGGCGGCATTCCGGTGGCCTCCAACCGTTTCCAGACCCCCGAAGGGGGACATCCAACAACCCAGGGCAACGCCCTGGGTTTCCGCCATCCACGGAACCCGAGCCCTGAAGGGACGGCATTCCGACGACCTCCGACCGTTTCCAGCCCCCCGAAGGGGGACATCCAACAGCCCAGGGCAACGCCCTGGGTTTCCGCCATTTACGGATCGCGAGCCCTGAAGGGGCGGCATTCCAGGGGCCCCGGCCTGGTTTGTTCGACCGCCATCAGCCGCAGATCACGCGACGATGGCCGCCGCCCATTTCACCCTTTCAGGGCTTTTCCTTTTCTTCCATTTTTAACCCAGGGCGTTGCCCTGGGCTATAGGATTCCGCCCCTTCGGGGCTGGCACGACCGGGTTGCCGTCATTGTTGCGAACCAACCGGACTTGAACCACGATAAACCGCCCCTTCGGGGCTGGCGCGACGGCTGTGGCCTCCGACCGTTTCCAGACCCCCGAAGGGGGACATTCAACAGCCCAGGGCAACGCCCTGGGTTTCCGCCATTTACGGATCGCGAGCCCTGAAGGGGCGGCATTCCGACGACCTCCAACCGTTTCCAAATCCCCGAAGGGGGATATCCAACAGCCTAGGGCAACGCCTTGGGTTTCCGCCTTCCACGGAACCCCGAGCCCTGAAGGGGCGGCATTCCGTTCTCACGGACGCCAAACTCACCAACCCATCGATTTATGCAAGCTGAAGAACGCCGCGCCCGAATCGTCGATTACCTTCGACAATCAGAATTCGCTTCCCTCGAAGAACTGGTCCGACAGGTCGGCGGTTCCATCTCCACCGTCCGCCGGGATCTCATCCGACTGGAGGCGGAAGGGGGAATCCGCCGAACCCATGGAGGAGCCCGGCTGAACGCGCCAAAGACGGAAGAGTTCGTCTTCACCATCCGCACGACCCAGGAAGTGGCGGAGAAAGAGCGGATGGGGCTCCTTTGCGCCGACCTGGTCGGTCCGCGGCAAAGCTTGGTGCTCGACGCCGGATCGACGGTCTTTCAGGTCGCCCGGCATCTGGAAACGAAAGAGCCGCAGATTTTCACCAACTCCCTGCCGGTCGCCAACCTCTTCGCCTCAAGCAGTCGGGTGGAAGTGATCCTTTCCGGCGGGGTCGTCTATCCGCGACTCGGGGTGCTGGTCGGTCCGCTGGCGGAGCGAGCCTTTCGAGAGGCGCACGTCGACCTGGCGATCATGAGCAGCAACGGAGTCACTGCCGACGGGATCTACAACTCACACGCCTTGTTGATCGATATCCAACGCGCGATGATCGCGGCCGCCCGGAAGGTCGTTTTTTGCCTCGACCACACCAAGTTCGGCCGCCGCTCCCTTTCGCGGCTTTGCGGCTTCGACGAAATCGACTGCATCATCACCGACGGAAAAGCCCCCCGGGATCTGCTGGACGAAATCCGGAGCCGTGGTGTCGAGGTGTTGATCGCTGGCGGATCCGACTGACACCGGAAAGTGGATTTTGAACCGCAGGTTTCGCAGGTATTCGCGAATGAAGAGTATTTAGAGGGTAACCGAAAAGGGTTGCGACCGTTCGCTTGGCGGAAACAGCGGGGACACACCCCACCATGCTCGCGCATGGTCCCCCCTCTCAAGAGGGGAATGGCTTACAAAAAGATCCCCTCTTGAGAGGGGGGACCGCTCGCTAGAGCGGTGGGGTGTGTTTCCAGGCCGGTCCGGTCGCTGCGAACCCTTTTCGGACGGGACCTATTTAGGAGGCCGAACGTATTCATGGAAAAAGCCGCCCGCGCTCCCGCGGGCGGCTTCACCCATTACACCCTCCGATTCATGGGAATCGGCCCTTCAGGGATCAGACTGATCCCCAAAATCTTTCCCAAGGTCGCTCAGACCAAAGCGGCCGGTTCCGGTTCGGACTGGAACTCGGGGAATCGGACCAGCTCGGAAACCTCGACCGGTTTTTTGGTTTTAAAACAGCGATTGGCCGCGATCCCGACCAAGATGCTGCGTGCACCGTCGAGGAAATTGGCGGCCCGGCCGAGTGGATCCGCTTCGCCGCCACGGAAAATATCGTTCAACAAACGGATGTCGCCGCCGCCATGGCCGCCTCCGGTTTGCACTTCAAAAGGAATCTCCCGAGCCTTTTCCCAATGCCGTTGCAACAGGATCATCGGACGCTTCATCCGATTCTCCAAGTCCTCCGCCTCACCCTCGAGGCTCGGATCGGTCGCCAACGCGTGCTGGCCGGCCATGTTGTGATCCGTTTTCGCACCGGCGACATAGGAACGCTCGACTACCTCGACTTCCAACCGCCCCTTGGTGCCGTTAAACATCACCCGGTAGCCTTCCCATGGACAATGGGCGTTCAAGGAATAGGTGAGAAATGCCGCATTGTCGTAGCGGACCATCACGCTCATGGTGTCCTCGATCGTGATGTTTTCACCGAACACATTATGGTCGCGGATGTAGCCATCGTGCTTTTCGGCGTCGAGGAACAGGGCCTTATGGATCGGATTCTCCGCCATATGGATCGCAAACGGATCTGATTTCGCTCCCGGCCAACCGTGGTAACGGGAAGGGAATTCGGTCAGCCCCCGCTTCTCGCCGTTGGCCCGCCCGTAAAAACCGAGTTTGCCCATCGCGAATACCGTTTCAGGCATGGCGCCAAGCCACCAATTGACGAGGTCGAAGTGATGGGTCGATTTATGCACCATCAGGCCGCCGGAGTTCTTCTTGTCCCGATGCCAACGGCGGAAATAGTCGGCCCCGTGACGAGTATCGAGCAACCACTCGAAATGGACCGAAAGAACGTCGCCGATTTCCCCCGATTGGAGAATTTCCTTCACCTTAGAGTTGCGCGGACTGTAGCGGTAGTTGAATGTCACTCGGAGATCGCGGCCGGTCCGTTCCACCGCGTCGACGATCGCCTGGCACTTCTCCGCATCGGTCGTCATCGGTTTTTCCGTGATGACGTCGCAACCGAGTTCCATCGCCCGGATGATGTAATGATGGTGAGTGCAATCGGTAGTGGTCACGATGACCGAATCAGGAGCGGTCTCCTCGATCATCCGCTCAAATTCATCGGCTCCGTAGGCCGGAAGCGGAGCGGCCAATCCGAAATCCTTTTGAGCAAGATTGTTGTAATAGGCGACCCGGGTCGGGTTGATGTCGCATAACGCCACCAATTCCCCCACATCGGCGTGGGTATCCAACAAGGCGTTAAAATACATTTTCGACCGGGTGCCCGTGCCCACGATGGCGTATTTCTTTTTCATGATTCTCAGTGATTCGTCTTTCATTTTACGGGGCGTAAACTCCCACCCCCCGTCTCCTCGTATTTCGCGTCAGGCCACCAACCAACAGGAAGGGAGCGAGACCGTCAAAATGCCATTGTTAAACCGTTGAACAGTTTCCTTCGCGCATCAGGCCAACGATCAGAGGTCGTTCGCGCCGATCGGTTGCGGAGCAATCACCAACACCCGAGGCCTTTTGCCCAGGACACTGAGCCCGAAAGAACCGCCACTGAACTGAAAGGTGTCACCTGTCACCACATCGCGCGCGTGCAACGTGCTCGGCAGCCCCAACTGCTGGTTCTGTAGGGTGAAAAAGGCCCACTCCTCCTGTTCACCGCTGTTGAAGGCGGTGAAAGCGATCTGCCCGTCGTCGTTGACATGGAACGAGGCGACGACGTTTTCCGCGGAAACCTGCAACACGTTGCCGTTTTCATAATACGGATGCCACGACCAGGGACTCTCCCAATTGAACCACCGGCTCGAAGCCCACATCCGCCAATCGATCCCCGCTTCCGGAGCGTAACTCGTCCCCCGGCTCCCAGGTGTCAGACGATGCGGATACATCTTGATCCGATTGCCATGGATCAACGAGACGCCCCAGGCGTGATTGCGTTCCACCGGATGATCCGGCCGCCACGCGTGTTCCACCGGAACCCCGAGTTGAGTCGGGTTGTATTTCGCCCGGTAGAAGTCAAGATTGTCGAAATATTCGAAAAGCGCTTCCTCGGCGGTATGATTGATGTGGGTGAACGACATGATTCCCAGAATCGGAGCCCAGCCGTCGTGACTGTAAATCAATCCCTCCGGCAGGATTTCGCCATTGAAGATCTTGTAGACCCGTTTAAACGCCTCCCGCCGCCCGAAGAAGTCGCGGGAGACCACCCGTTTCCCGGTGTCCGGATCGACGAATCCACAGCCATGCAACTCCTCGAAACACGGCTCCGCCCCCGACACGTGGTCGAGATAGATCCCCTCCATCCCGAGGTTCTCAATCATCCAAGCCGCTCCCCCGGCGAGATACTCGATGAATCCGCCGTAGGCGCATTCGGTGTCGCCGTCGAAGTCGAACCGAAACGGAACCCGGCGCATGGCTTCCCCATAATATGGATACATTTCCATATTGCGGTGCATTCCGTTGAAGCTGCCGTACCAGACCGGTCGGGTCCCTTTCGATTGCAACCAATCGTTGAAGTCGCGCCGCATATCCATCCCGCCGATTTCCCGGAACGGTTGGCCGAACGCGAAATCGGCGTTCCAATTGGCAAAGACATGATACCAGAGTTCGTCGCCCGCGATATCCAGGTAATAATCGACGAAGTGGTTCTCCTGCGCGATCCGGTCGGCCAGGGTCTCGGCGGTGAGGAAGCTCCCCGCGTTTTGACCGAAATAAAAGTCCTGTCCTTGCCGCCCGTAAGGACGCACCGGCCCGGCCATCAACCCCCATTGGTATTCGAGACGGGAGGGTTGGACAGGTTTATCAATCACCCGGAGGCGAAACATCGTGACTCCGGGCTCGTCGTCCGGCAATACCTCGATGCTGCGCGACCGGTCGACGATCGCCCAATGCTTCGCCGTCTCCGCAACCCATTGGAAACCGCGGCGCGGGGTGCCGAGCCAGACGGCGTGGTTGAATCCGATGGTGAATCCGTTGTCGATGAGACCGGCCCGGGGGATTCCTCCGGTCAGGACCGGGTCAACCGGTAAGTCGTTTCGATGATTCCGCTCGTCGTAATAAGCGTGCAGCGTGTAAAGCTCGGCGTGCTGATTCAACACCGGAAACTCCACCATCAGGGAATCGATTGTCCGTCCCGCGGCCTCCAGCGCGAAATCGATCAGGATAAAGCCGTCGAACTCGATCCGGGTCGTGGCTTCGACCGCGACCGGTCCGAGGAAACCGGAGAACTCATAGACCGCGTGCTCCGGATCGTTCGCTGCCAACGCCAAGGTTCCGGTCAACTCCGCTGGTTGTCCGTCGACCGCCGCCTTCAGACGCGGGGCACTGGCGAACAGCGGTTGTTGAGCGGCAGTCATCTGAGCCGGGAGAAACGCGTCGGGAGCGAAGGCGTAAGTTCGATCCCAGACGTGGACCTCCAAGGTATTTACCTCCACCGGTTCGAACGGCGCAGGCACAAACGAGGTAATCCCAGGGGGCTCGCTCACCCACGTCGGAATCGGTCGTCGCTGGTGGGAAACGATCCGCTCGATCGGGTTACCCGCCGTATCGAGAAAATGAACCACGACCTCGTAATCCCCTTCGCCGACCTGATCGCTCGGCACAACAATCCGTTCGCTGAGGACGCTGGCGGCGGTCTCCTTCGATTCCAACAGGCTTCCGTTTTGACGGACTTCGATCAGGAACCGGTCGGCTTGATCGCGGATGTCGCGATCATACGGATACACCCGGACGTCAAGCACGTCGCTGCTGAGAAAATACGGGGTGACGGTCACCGAGGCCCGCACCGGGCGCATCCGATAAAACCTGCGGTCAAGTCCGGCGGCGGCGGCATCATAGAAGACCGCCAAACCGAGCGCGTCGGAATCCGTCCGCAATTGATTGCCCAAACGCCACGAAGCCAAATCCTCCGACACCTCCAACTGGTAAGGGCGGTTCGGCATCCCGCGGAATCCCAGCGTCACCCCCCCCGATTCCGTGTCGACTCCGAGAGCTTCCAAAACCAACGGCGGCATTGGCGGTTGGGAAACCAGCAGGTCCGCTTCCGCCAGGATTCCGTTGGAATACCGGACATCGCCGATCACATGAAAGGCGTTATCCCGCCCAATTCGAAGAGAATGTCCACCCACCCGGTGATTGGTTCCGGTGAACCGGCTATCCAGGGAGACCCGCTGGTACTGCAATGGACCGTTGTCGGTGAGGTTTTTCAGATAGAAGTCGACGAATCGGTCGGCGGCATTCGGTCCGGTGCTCACCCCGATCGCCGCATAATAATCTTTGCCGGCTACGACCGAAAGGTTCGACTGAAGAACCGAATTGGCGGCGCCGCCATCCGGCGTGTAGATTCGGGCGGCTAAAACGCCGTTGCGCACCAATCCCCGCCCCATTTGAACCGAATGGGACATATCGAAAAAACGCCGCTCGCTGGTTCCGGCGACGGTCACCGGATTGAAAAAGACTTCGACGGTGAAACGGTCCCGATTGAAGGCGGGGGTCGGACCGGTCCGGATGTAACCGCCATCGATCCGGGTGTCGACCCCGAAGATGTTGTGCCCGCCGGTTTGCGGCATCGGGTCCGGGAACGCCGATCCAGGACCGGTCGCCGGTAGCGCGACCCGCTCGACCGTCCCATCGGAAACGAAGGACATCGGCACATTGCCAAGCTTATCCTCCCACCAATCCCCATCCGGCCGAGGATGCCCCTCGGTTCCCGTCCTTCCTTCCCAAGTCCAATGGTGAAGCGGTTGGGCGTGGCCGAAGATCGAGAAAAGCAGGAGCGCCGCCAGCGCCATCCCGAGCCGTGATGCGGATTCCCGCCGGATTTGATTTAAGAGCGTCATCTTGATGATTCGAAATCGGATATTGGACGGTTCTCCGGTCGAGGCCGCCCCAGCGAAGTTAACGTTTTGGGGCAGGGAGACGGTCCTATGTTGTCATCGATGAGTCAAACCGGTGACGAAGCGACCGCCAATTCCGAATTGGTCGAACGTTGACCACGGCTATTTCATCCGGGCATTTGTTGGGGTGCCGCCTTTCGGCGGTTCCCACTTGACTCAAAAACCGGCTAAAGCCGGGATTTGCTGCAACGGCCGCCGCCCGCCCCTACCGGGCGCCGCGCGGGCCTACGTTCAAGGGCCACCTGGTTTGGTCAATCTCCTCCGGGGCCATGATTAACACCCGGGGACGCTTGCCGAGAATGTCCAATTCGAACCGACCGTTCTCTACCACAATGGTTTCCCCGGTGACCACGTCGAGCGCGTGCATCGTCCGCGGCAAACCGAGTTGCCGGTTGTTCAGCGTGAAGCGAGCGGTCAACTCCCGCTCCTCGTTGTTGAATCCGACGAACGAAACTTGCCCGTCGTCGTTCACCCAGAACGACCCGACCACTTCGCCGTCCGCGGCCACCCGCAGAACCCCTTCGTTTTCATAATATGGATTCCACGACCACTCGGAGTCCCAGTTGAACCATTGGCTCGGCACCCACATCCGCCAATCGATCCCGCGGTCGGAAGCATAATTGGTGTGGCGTTGCGACGGGGTCGGCAACACCCGGTGGGGATACATCTTGATCCGATTGCCATGCACCATCGAGACGCCCCAAGCATGGTTGCGGTCGACCACATGGTCCTCCCGCCACGCCTTTTCCACCGGCACCCCATATTGACTGGCGTTATACTGCGCCCGATAAAAATCGAGGTTGTGGAAATTCTCCAACTGGGCGTCCTCCGCCGTGTGATTGATGTCGATGAAGGATATGATCCCGAGAATCGGAGCCCATCCGTCGTGACTGTAAACAATGCCGTTTTCCAACACTTCCCCATGGAAAATCTTATACAAGCGCTTGAAAAGCTCCCGCCGCCCAAAGATATCGCGGGTCACGATCCGCCGTCCGGTTTCCGGATCGACGAATCCACACCCGTGCAACTCCTCCTCGCAAAACTCGGCCCCATGGGTGCTGTCGAGATAAATGCCGTCCATACCGAGATTCTCAATCATCCAGACCGCTCCGCCCGACAGGTATTCGACATACCCGGCGTTGGTGCATTCCTTGTAACCTCCCCAGCTGAAGCGGGTCGGGATCCGCCGCATCGCTTCCCCATAAAACGGATACAAATCCATCGCCGGGTGAATCGCGTTCCAACCTGTATACCAAGTGGTCTTGAAACCTTGTTCGTGCATCCAATCATTGAATCCCCGCCGTTGCTCCATGCCGCCCAGGTCGCGATAAGGCTGACCGAAAATCTCCGAGTTCCAATTCGAGAAGACGTTATACCATTGGAGCCCGATTTCCTTGTAGGCGGCACCGAACCGTTCTTCCAACTCGATACGATGCTTCGGCTCGTTCCCGGCCACGTCCCGGAAGTTTCCGCCGGTTTGGCCGTAGTAAAATTGCTGCCCCCGACTTCCCAACTCCCGAAACGGTCCGGCCATCAAACCCCACTTGTATTCCAGACTTCCGGAGTCGACCGGCCTGTCGATCACCCGCAGGCGGAAAAGAGTCACCCCTTCCTCCGCGCCGGGCAAAACTTCAATGCTTTGCGAGCGGTCGCCGAACGCCCAATGCTCCGCGGTGTCGGCTACCCACTGAAAACCCCGGCGAGGGGTTCCGAGCCAGACCGCATGATTGAAACCAATCGTGAAGCCGTCGCCGATCAAACCGGCCTTCGAGATTCCACCACTCAGCGCCAGCATTTCGTCCATGTCCGGTCGGTGGTTCCGCTCGTCGTAATAGGCATGGAGCGTGTAAAGCTCGGTATGTTCCCGGTCGAATGGGAACTCCACGTGCAACTCATCGATCCGCCGTCCGTTCGGCTCGACCTTCAATTCGACGATGACGAAACCGTCGAACTCGATCCGGGTCTCCGCCTCCACCGGCACCCCTCCGAGGTCGCCGGCGAATCGATAACGGGCGTATTCCGGATCAGTCTCCACCAGCTCCAGTTCCCCGCGCAGCTCCGCCCGACGGCCGTCGACTTCGCCTACCAAACGCGGAGCCCCCGCGAACAGTCCTTCACCCGACGCCACCACTTGGGCCGGCAGGAAAGAATCACTCCGGAAGGTGTATTCCCGCAACAACACCCGCACTTCGTCCCCGTCGACTTCGACCGGCGTATACGGCGGCGGCACAAACCGGCTGACCCCACGCGGCTGCGTGATCCAGTCCGGGATCGGACGGCTCAACTCCCGCGAGAAATTCCCCAGCGATTCGCCGGCTCCGTCGAACACCGTCACCGCCAACTCGTAAGCTCCCTCCTCGATCCGGTTGCTCGGCACCACGATCCGCTGCCCGCGGCGGTCCGCCGGAACTTCTTTTGTTTCCAACGATTCCCCGCCCTGGGTGAGTTCCAAACGAAACCGGCGAGCCCCCTGCACCAACTCCTGCGAATGCAAATCGACCCGCACGTCGAGGACATCGCTACTCAAAAAGTATGGTGTCACCGACAACTGAATACGTGGATGGCGCTCCGCCAAAAAGATTCCCGACCCGAGCCGTTCGCCATCCTCCGCCGCGACATTCCACGCAACTACCAAAGCTCCGACCGGAACATCCTCGCTCAACAGCATCACTCCGGTCCGGCTGTCGGAGGCGACGGTCTTTTCCACCCGCTCCACTGCCAACGGCCGGAACATCCCGAGCACACTGCGGATTTGACGGTCGACGGTGGTGAAGGCGCCGACATCCCCGACCATCCCTTCTTCCCCCAATCCGGAATCGATGATCGAGTAGATGTTCTCCGCTTCAAGTCCTTCCCGCAGAGCGTAAATGCCGTACTCGATGGAAACCCGCTTTTCCCGGTCGGTGAGATTGATCAACTCTCCCTTCAACCCGGCCGAGCGTTCGCCGACTTCGCCGAGTTGATCGATCCGGAAAGCCGGCGCCTCCCCGGCGAAAATCAAACGCCCCATCCGGGAAAGGTCGGCCAAGTCATCACGGTCGCGCCACGACAAAAAGGCGTAGCGGTCGACCGGGAGTTTGTTGGCCCGGGCGAACCCGATTCCCCACTGCGCCCCATCCTCCGGGGGACCGTCCAACCCGAGGCTTTCAAACGAAACCCGTAACTCACCTTCCCAGCCGCCGGGAACTTCCCGAGTCGCATAACGCCAATCCCACTCCCGCGAGAAATCCCGGTGGACCCGCCCGCTCGCATCACGGTTCAACAAGAGGTCTCCGAAAGCCCCCGCCGCGTTCCCGCCAAACTGCACCGCTTCGCGACTCTCGCCCGTGATGTCCAAAAATATCTCCACCCCATCGTCGCGCCACGGCCCGCCGTTGACGATCCGCCCAGGCTCCCGATGGGTTATCCGCATCGGCCCCGGAGCCCGGTGAATCCGCCAACCGATATAAAGCGCCTCTTCAGTGTAACCGACAAATACATCGGTCGGGTCGGGGTAGCGTCGTCCGTTCTCCGAATTGATCAACGGGGGCAATTTCGCCGCGCCGATCCATTCGCGCGCGTCGAGTCGTCCATCCACCTCCGGCGACGCCACCAACCGCGGAGCTCCCACATGGGGGTAACGCTCCCAATCCGGCTCCCCGCCGGACAAACTTGAAATGGCAGAAAGAAGCGAAACCGGCAGAATCGCGGACAACAATCGGAAAGTCTTCCTGGAAAGGGTGATGTTCATCCCTCTAGAAACATCATCCCCCCTACCCCACGACAACCGGATTCTGCTCAACCGTTGAGCCCGGCGGCCTTCCAAGCTGAAATCCACACGGAACACAGAATAAAACTTCTTCGCCACTGGGAGGGATGGCAGGTCCGCCGTCGGCGTAGTCCTCAGTAAGGTCGGCTGGAAGCCAACCCTCCGATTTTGCCCTCCAGCCCGCATGAACGTTCCACAGTAGGAAGCAAAGGGAGGCAAAACATTAGCGATCACTCCTTTACCGCCATGATTTTGCCTCCAATGATTCTGTCAAAAAAATCCGTGCTTTCTTCACTTCCCTCTCCTTTGCTTCCTTCTGTAAAATCCTCCAGTTCCCCAGCCCGTTCCCCTTCAAAACTCCTCGACCGGCTCCGGCGCGAAGACCAGCACCCGGGGGCGCTTCCCGAGGATATCGAGGTCGAAACGTCCGCCCCGGATTTCAAACCGTTCGCGGGTCACCACGTCGAAGGCATACATCCGTTGCGGCAACCCGAGGGTCGCCAGATTCAACTCGAATCCGGCCGTCGCTTCTTCTTCCGTGTTATTGAATGCCACGAAGATGATCTGGTCGTTGGCGTTCGCATGGAACGAGGCCACGATTTCCCCGTCTGCGGCGACGCGCAACACGTCTCCATTTTCATAATACGGATACCAGGCCCAGTCGACCTCCCAATCGAACCATTGACTCGGAGCCCACATCCGCCAGGCGATCCCCCGTTCCGGAGCGTAGCTGTCGTCGTGCTCGAGCGCCCGGTGGGGGTAGAGCTTGATCCGGTTGCCGTGCAACATCGCCACCCCCCAGGCGTGATTCCGGTCGACGACATGATCCGACCGCCAGGCGTGCTCGACCGGGATACCGTATTGCGTCGCGTTATACTGAGCCCGGTAGAAATCAAGGTCGTGGTAATCCTCCAACTGCGCTCCTTCCGCCGTGTGGTTGAGGTCCGCGAAGGAGAGAATCCCCAGCACCGGAGCCCAGCCGTCGTGACTGTAAATGAAACCGTCCTCGACCACTTCTCCATGGAACATCTTGTGCAGGCGTTTGAACAACTCCCGGCGTCCGAAGAGATCCCGGGTCACCACCCGTTCCCCGGTCTTCGGGTCGACGAAACCGCACCCGTGCAACTCCTCCAAACAGAATTCCGCGCCCGAGGTGCTGTCGAGATAGACTCCGTCGACGCCGATGTTCTCCACCATCCACGCCGCCCCGCCGGTCAGATATTCGATGTAACCTCCCCGGGTGCATTCCTTGTAGCCGCCCCAACTGAACCGGGTCGGAATCCGCCGCATCGCTTCGCCGTAAAACGGGTGCATTTCCATCACCGTGTCCAACGCGTTCCATCCGGTGTACCAGACGCTCCGCAACCCTTTCTCGTGCAACCAATCGTTGAAACCGCGCCGCTGCTCGATCCGCTCGATCTCCCGGAACGGCTGCCCGAAGGCGAAGTCCCGGTTCCAATCGGCGTGCATGATGTACCACTCCGCCCCCAGAGCGAGATAGTTGTCCACGAACCGTTCCTCCGGCTTGATCCAGTCGATCGCGCGATCCCCTTCGACCCGACGCCAGACCGTCCCCGATTGACCGAAGTAAATGTCCTGGCCACCACGTCCGTAGGGTCTGACCGGGCTCGCGGCCAACCCCCATTTGTACCAGAGTCGGTCCGTCTCCACCGATTCGTCGATCACCCGCAACCGCAGGATCGTCACCCCTTCCTCCGCGTCGGGCAACACTTCGATGCTGCGCGACCGATCGGCGATCGCCCAATGCTCAGCGGTCTCCGTCAACCACTGGAATCCGCGGTGCGGCGTCCCGAGCCAGACCGCATGGTTGAACCCGATCGTAAATCCGTCGCCAATCAAACCGGCCCGGGAAATGCCGCCGCTGAGCAACAACATCTCGTCCGAATCCGGCCGGTGCGCCCGTTCGTCGTAATAGGCGTTCAAGGTGTAAAGTTCCGCCTGGCTCTTCTTCAACGGAAACTCCACCGCCAGGGAATCGACCACCCGGCCCGAAGCGTCGATGTCCAACTCGACCGTCATGAACCCGTCGTATTCGACCCGCGTCCGGGCCTCGACCGCAGCCCCGCCCAAATGTCCGGTGAATTTGAATACCGCGAATTCCTGGTCCGTCTCTTCCAACTCCAACTCCCCGCGCAACTCCACCGGTCTCCCGTCGATCTCGGCGACCAACCGCGGTGCGGCGGCGAAGATCGATTCTCCGGCGGAGACGATTTGGGACGGCAGAAATCCGGTCGGCTGGAATTGATAACTCCGGCCCCAGACCCGGACTTCCTTCTCCTTCACTTCCACCGGCTCGAACGGCTTCGGAACAAACGCGCTCCCCCCCCGGGGGTTGGCCACCCAATCCGGAATCGGACGGTTCAAGGCGACCGGCAGACGGCCGACCGATTCCCCCGCCGCGTCCAGAATTTCCACCCGCAACTGATACGCCCCTTCGCCGATCCCATCGCTCGGCACGACGACCCGCCGTCCCAACCGCCGGGCCGAAATTTCCTTCTCCTCAATCCGACTCCCGTCCTGATACAATTCCAAACGAATCCGATCGGCCCGACCCGCTAGTTCCTGGTTGTGGATTTCCACCCGCACATCGAGGACGTCGCTGCTCAAGAAATACGGAGTCACCACCACCCGGATCGGCGGATGGCGTTCGGCGGGCATCAACCCCGCTCCCAAAACTTCGCCTCCCTCGCCGGTCACTTTCCAGGCAATCAACAACGACCCGACCGGCGCGTCACCGGCAAGCAAATTCAGACCGGTCCGGCTCCCCGCCCCGACCGTCTTCGTCACCCGTTCGACCGCCAACGGCTCGAACCAGCCGAGGATGCTCCGGATCTGCGTCTCCGCCGTGGCGAACGACGCCACCTCTCCGGTCATCCCCTCTTCGCCGAGACCGGAATCGATCGTCGAAAAGATGTTCTCCACATCCATGCCCTCGCGCAACGCGTAGATGCCGTATTCGACCCGCACCGTCTTCTCCG
The DNA here is from genome assembly GCF_056590205.1 of Verruconatronum alginivorum. Taxonomy (NCBI): domain Bacteria; kingdom Pseudomonadati; phylum Verrucomicrobiota; class Opitutia; order Opitutales; family Verruconatronaceae; genus Verruconatronum; species Verruconatronum alginivorum. The sequence continues at coordinate 403,737 of NZ_JBWPVQ010000001.1, forward strand.
TATCCGAAACTTGGATCAACTCTCCCATCAACCCGGCCGATCTCTCCGCCACCTCGCCGATTTCCAGAATCCGGAACGCCGGCGCATCCCCCGCGAAAACCAAGCGCGAGATCCGACTCAGATCAGCCATATCCCCCCGGTCGCGCCACGAGAGAAAGCCATAACGTTCGTGGGGAGTCCGGTCGGACCGCGCGAATCCGAACCCCCATTCTGCGCCCGTTTCCGGCGGACCTTCCAAGCCGAGACTGGCGAAGGGAATGCTCAATTCCCCTTCCCACCCCCCGGAAATTTCCCGCGCCGCGTAAGTCCAATCCCAACTCCGGCTCTGGTCGCGATGCACTCGCCCCCCTTCCCGGGTCATCAACAAATCGCCGTAAGCCCCCGCCGGATTTCCGCCAAACTGGACCGCCTCCCGCCCGCGTCCTTCGACGTCGATCAACAACTGCACCCCATCGTCCCCCCACGGACCTCCGTTCTCAATGTATCCCGCTTCGCGCCGCGCCATCCGCATCGCCACCGGCTGCCGGTGAACCCGCCAACCGACGAAAAGGGCCTCGTCGGTGTAACCGATGAAGACCTCCGTCTCGTCCGGATACCGTCGCCCGGTCTCGGTGTTAATAATCGGCGGCAGTTTCGCCGCCCCGAACCACTCCCTTGTATCCAACCGACCGTCAACATTCGGCGCCTCGACCAACCGCGGAGCCCCCGCCATCGGCAACCGCTCCCACGACGGTGCAAATTCTCCCAGCACAAACGAAGGCAAAACCAACACCCCGCAAACCAGGGCCCCTCGGGCGATTTTCCGTAACAAAAAAGAATACATACCTATGTCCTCGCAGGTCTGCGGGGATTTTCCAAACGAAAAAGCGTCAACGGTTGAGCATGGCGGCGTCTCCTATGCCACCCCATTTTTCTGGCGCCCTCAGCGGCCCGGGATCATCGAACCCGCTCTCGACGCGGGAAGCTTGACTCGGCGTCTTGGGCTCCCTGGCCGCTACGGTCGGGCGGCGGAGCCAACCCGACTACTGGGCCTTCAAAGTAGTGGGGTTGGCTTTGCCGCCCCATTTCCGGGCGTGCTCGAAAGCCCGGGATCATCCAACCCGCTCTCGACGCGGGAAGCTTGACTCGGCGTCTTGGGCTCCCTGGCCGCTACGGTCGGGCGGCGGAGCCAACCCGACTACGGGGCCTTCAAAGCAGTGGGGTTGGCTTTGCCGCCCCATTTCCGGGCGTGCTCGAAAGCCCGGGATCATCGAACCCGCTCTCGACGCGGGGAGCTGGACTCGGCGTCTTGGGCTCCCTGGCCGATGCGGTCGGGCGGCGGAGCCAACCCGACTACGGGGCCATTCAGGTTGTAGGACCAAATCGGAGGGTTGGCTTCCAGCCGACCTTCTTCTCAGACCGACGCCGACGGCGGACGGCAGGATGCCATCCCTCCCAGTGACAAGGAAGCTGACCGGGGTCTGCCCCCCTCTCGCGGGGCCCCGGCTACTCTCGCTCCTCCAAAAACAGCGTCAGCACGTCGCGGCGCATCCCGTCGGGCTCATGGAAACCGAGTTCATTGGGACGGCGGGGCAAGGACGAAATCCGAAGGTCGTCGACGGTGAGGCTCAAATCTCGATTGCTCCCCACCACCATCTCGAGGTCTTCGCTCGGCCGCAGGCCGAGGCGCCCGCCGCTCATCGGTTGGCGACTGCCGAACAATCTGCCGTTCACATACACCCAGATTTCCTGACCATCCCAACAGTAGGCGAGGTGGAAACGCTCCCCTTCCCGGAGCGAGGACAACACATCGTCAGTGCTCGGCCAAAGGTGCATCGAAACGAAACTCCGCTCCCCTTCGATATTGCCCCGCACCCATGGGCCGGCCCGATGGTCCCATTGGGGACGGTGGGCGTAACGCCAGACGACCTGGAAATAATTCTCCCCGTCCTGCTCGAAATTCACCAGATTCCGGGTCCACGTCTCTTGGTCGGTGGTCCGGTGGGGATCGAAATTCGCCACGACCCACATCTCGATCGTTCCCTGCCGAAAATCAATACTCCCCAAGGTCGGATAACTCCGCACTTCGGCTCCCGCCAATCCGGCGGCAAAGGATAACGATAGGCCCGCGAGGACCGCGACGGAAACGCAGATTCTTTTAACCATAACGCCAATAAGCCGATAGCACGACCTCTTCCGCCGCAACGCCGTTCTAGTCGATAGTTGACCGAAGAATCTTCCTCGTGACCCGGCCTCTACCAGTCAATGCGGGGACTGATCAGCAGATTCGAACGCGGAACAATCCCATCCGAGTAACGGACCTCGCCGATCGCGGAAAACGTGCCGACCGATCCGACCCGAAAGGCAACGTTTCCCCCGGCCCACAATCCGGTGAACATGTCGTCGATCGACACCCGGGTGTATCGCAGCGATCCTCCGTCGGTAAGATTTTTGAGATAAAAATCGACGAAACGATCCGTCGCATTTGCTCCCGTACTGACCGCGACCGCCACATAGTAATCCTTGCCGCTTTCCACCACCAACCCGGAATCCACCGGGGAAAACCCGGTCACGAAATCACCATTCGGATTGTATACGCGAACTCGCAATGTGCCGCCCGCGACGTAGCCGTTGGCTTGTTGTTTGCTGCCTTGCAGGGCGAAAAACCGGCTTTCAGTCGTGGGGTCCGGTATATTAAAAAACGTCTCCACCGTGAAACTGTTTCGGAAAAAGAGCGGTGTCAGAACCGTTCGCAGCCACCCTCCCGAAACGTCGAGTCCGTGAGTGTTGGAGTCGCCGGTTCTCGGGATCGGATTGGGAAACGTCGATCCGGGCCCGGCTTCAGGCAACAGATGCCGCCCGGGCGATCCGCTACCGACGACACCCATATGCAACCCGTTTCCGCTCTTGTCATGCCACCAAGTCCCGGAGCTGCCGGGAGTTCCGTCGCTCCCCTCCCAGGTCCAATGAAAAAGCGTCCGGGCGGCGTGCGCGGACTCCGCCCGCAAACGAAGGAAACCGCGTTCACCCTCGACCGGGGTCCGGGCGATTCGGGATTCGATTCCGTCGGTCACCCCGACCAACAAATCCTCAACATCGGTTTCGGTCCACGGCCCGGCGAGATCCGAGGCTCGTTCCGCGACTATGTCGACCATCTCCGCCGCGACGAGGGCCCGGGTGTAGGGAAGCACGAGCCAACTATCGATGACCTCCGGAGTCGGCCGGGGGGTCGCCACCCGCGGGTCGGTTCCGAAGGCGAATTCAAGGATGTTGGGAACACCGTCACCGTCCGGATCGGCCCGCGGCGCACCGTCGCTTTCCGGATCGAGTTGCCGGGCGTAAGCCCAATGGTGATACACCGTCCCCTCCGGCGCTGCCGCGATCTCGAAGATTCCACCGCCGCGCTCGATGACATGGTACCCGTGATCATATCCATCAAAGACCAACCGATTCCCAAGCTGCGTGACGAATTCGGTCGGATTGAATCCAAACAAAAGTTGATGGTCGCCCCCACCGGAAAACGAGCCGCTCCAATTGGAGATAACGATCACTCCTCCGTCGTCGACGAAGGCATCGCGGACCAACAGGGTCGCCGGACCGCCAGCGAAATCGATCGCTCCACCTCCTCCGAGCGACAACGATCCTATCTCGTCGGAGTGTCCGTTGAGTTGAAAAGTGCCTCCTGCCAATTCGACATCTACGCCGTCGGCGAACTGACCGGAATTTTCGAGAACCACCCTGCCGCCCGTTTCGATCCGGAGATCTCCCGCGACGGCGATCGCCCCGCCGGTTTTTCCCAACCGGAGCGCGCCCGATCCTCCCACCCGCATCCAACCGACGTGGGCGTTGGAGCGGTGGCCTCCGAGGATCAGATCGTTGGTTCCGCTTACCCGGACCGGTTGGTCGCCGACCAACGCCGCGTGTATCCAAATGTCGGTGCCGTTCTGCGGTTCGATCCGCGTCAACGGAGCGTCCAGGCGGAGCGTTCCCATTCCATCGGGATCGATCCAGGATGGCTCGGTCGAACCGGATCCGGCGATGGTCGTTTCGTTGTCCGGGTTGGCCCCGGTCAATCGCAACTCGCCGTCGGCCTCCATTCGGATCGTCCCCCCTCCCAACCGCAAGGTTTTGGCTCCGGTCGTTTGGAGGGTCGCTCCGATGTCGAGCACGCCCCCGAAGGAAATCCCCAACGCGGCAAGTCCACCGGCGCCACCGTCCAACAAGCCGTCGACCATGGTCCGGACCAGCGCATCGCTCCCGACGCCCCCAAGGCTCCACGAATCCGGTCCCACTTCGGTGACCGGTTCATACAGCAGGACGGTTCCTCGTTCGACCCGGAAAACGTTCGCGGTCTCCCCGACGGCATCGGGAGAGGTTCCACCGCCAAGGAATATTCCGGCGGCGGCCACCCACCAAACCGCCCCCGAGAGACCGGTGACATTACGCAACCAAATTCGAGTGTTCATGGTATCAATCGGCTGAGGATTCGCCGTTCTGTCCGACCACCACCGTTCCGGTGGCGTCGATTTTCACCGCATCGCGGTCCACGGCGGGCAGCGAGTTGCCTCGAACCACGATGCCGTCGCTTTCACCTTGAACGATTATTCCGTCGAGGAACTCACCGGTCAGGGTGTTGTTGACGACCAACCCGTCTTGGGAATCGCGCACCATGATTCCGGTCGGTTTCGTGCCGGAAGTCCCGCCGCCCACGCGAGTGAGCTGGACGACGTTACCGCTGACCACGAACTCCCGGGTGGTCTCGAGGTCGATGATCCGGTTTCCGCGCAATCCGTTGTGCTCCACGACCATGTGATTGTCTTGAATGACGACGCCGCGACTGGGGGCATTCGTCATCCGGGCCAACAATGCGTGATTGTTGTGGGGACTCGCCTGCAAACGGAACAGGATTTGGTTTCCCTTGCAAACCAAGTTCAAATTGTCGTCATGGGCCGGCTGACCGGTGCTCATGATATGAAAGGCGGACGGCAACGGAACCTCGCAGTGGACCCGGTTGTTCAAGAACTCGCAATCGTGCGAACCGTCGAACGGACGGAAGAGGGAGTTGAAGCTCATCACCCCGCCGGTGATATAGACGTCGCAATTCTCCACCCGACCGGAGCCGGTGTGATACGCGAACGCATCCTGCCCGCTCCCGCCTTCCAGCCGGAAGACCGAATCGCGGACGTATAGCTGGGACCGCAGGTAGTTCGCGTCCCGGGGCATTCCGTCGCCATGGACTTCCCAGAAAACATGCCGCCAAACCGGATTTTCGGCAACGATCTCCCCCTCGACGAACTCAATGTTCAAGCTATTGTAAGCGACCGAAAGAGGGCGATACCCGGAATCGGTCAGCCGGCAATTCCGCATCATTCCGTCGTTGGAATTCGAGAACATGATGCATTCCCCGCGAAACGCGGTGATTTGAATCTGCTCGCGCTCTTCCTTCGTCGGGGGATGATCCGACGGCATGCAGTTGATGAAACTGACGTCCTCCAACAAGGCGTCGTCGGCGCAATCCGCCAATACAACACAATGCCCGAATTCGAGCGTCGGACAGTTATTCCAATCCAAGGTGAAATGCTTCAGCCCCATGTTCACCGTCACTTCCTGACGAACGGTTGCCACCGCCTCCGTGGTGATCATGGTCCGCCGTTGCCTGATATTCGACGTCCGGGGATCCGGCTTGAACATGTCGAACAAAGTGTCGGCCTTCGCCTTCAAAATGGTTGCGTCCCGTCCCTGGCCGCGGAGGGTGAGGTTCGACGGCATCTTGATCGTTTGGGAGACAATGAAAACCCCGGCCGAGAAAACCACCTCCTCCAACTGGTTGGCTTTGGCATGGGCGATCGCGTCCAGGATCGCTTGGGTGTCGTCGGTGACGCCATCGCCGGTCGCCCCGAATTGGGCGACGTTGACACTGCTGGATGAAGGACCCGGGGCGGCCCGGACGGACCGAGGCGCGGTGACTCCGCAGGCGATCGCCGCGGCCGCCAAAGGGCCCTGCCGGAGAAAATTCCTCCGAGAGAGGCGCTCTCCCCCGGACGAAGAAGGTGGGTGAACAAAACCGGATTTCCGAAGAAACGACTGAATTTTCATAAATGGCAGGCGAGTCGTCCCGCGCTCGCAAAAAGAGGATCAAGGAAAACGAGATCCAGCATCAAGGACGCCTGTTCCGACGACAACCACAATGCCGTCAAACGTTGACCGCCTTAATCGACCGCTCAAAATCACCGTAGTCGGGTTGGCTTCGCCGCCCGACAGCAGCGGCGAAAACGACCGAACGACCAGGATATCCCGCGTCACGACCAGCTCGCATAGGTCCCCCCCGACTTTTCGGGCCGACCGGACAACGGGGCAGCGGAGCCAACCCCGCTACATGAAACCCCACGCCGGAACCCCGATTCCGCCAACCACGCTCCATTGGACGGCAAATATTCAAATATTTCTTGGCGCATCGATTCCGGAAAAACATAGAGCCGTCCGCGCGATCGCGGACGGCTCTTGAAAACAACAGATTGACCGTCGCTTGTCCCTATTCGTTCGAAACGACGCTCACCCGCAGGAAGCGCCGCGAGGATCCGGAGATGCTTTCCGAATCGAAATAGGTGACGGTTTCAATCCCGTCGGCGGTAGTGACCGCGTAATCGCCTTCGCCGGTCACCCAATCCACCAGGTCGGTCGAGACCTCGACTACGTAGTCGAGATCGTCGATTCCTTCCCGACGCTCGAAGGTGATTGTCAGGAATTCCTCGCCGCCGACCGTTTGGATCGACTCTTGGAGGTTAAGGACGTTCGGCTGCAGCGGATGAGTGTTGAAGGCGTATTCCAACAGATTCACCAACCCGTCACCATCCGGATCAGCCATTCGCCCGCTGATCGATTCATCGCCGTAATCTTCGCCGAACTTGGCCTGCGCCCAGGCGGCATACCCCGACAACGGTGGCTCGCCGGTGGCCGGTCCCCATGCGGCAACTCCGGTATCCGGACGTTCAAACCCGGAAGTCGCCACCACTTCGGAACGCACCCCGGTCGCGGTATTGTAGGAGAAGATTCTCCCGGCCCCGCTCTCGACATAGAAGAGCTGTCCGGCCTCGGTGAGGGAAATTCCCCGCCCCTGTCCGGAATCCGTGACAAGGAAGGTAATCTCGCCGGTCGCGATATCCCCACCGTTCGAACTATAGTCATACGCTCCCAACTGCGCTTCGAAACCTGTGAAATAAACGATTTGGTTCGCCGCATCCAGCGCCAGGCCGTAATGACGGAGATCGTGCACCTCCCCGTCGTGGACCCGCAAGTCGACCACGGTTTGGTGGGTTTGCGTGGCGATATCGGTCACCCATAGATAGGTGTCGATCGCGTTGACCGAAAGGATGCGATCATCTCCCAGTAGCACGAGGGCGGTGGTCCTGTCGCTCGGCGAGCCGAGCGAGGTGACGTTCCCTCCAGTCTCCAAGTCGGCCGAATACAACCCGTTGTCCCATTCGGAGAAATAGAGTTTTCCGTTCGCTTCATCGACGACGACGGATTGAGGGCGGAAGAGGCCGGTCACGCTCGCCGGACGCTCGACGAAAAGCCGCGCATCCTCTCCGCTACGGGTGGCGCGCCAGATCCCTCCCGGCCGGTCGGGATCGTCGGTGACGCCCAGATCGACCCAGTAAATGTAATCGGCGGTGATGGTGATGCCCATCGGCTTTCCGTTCATCACTTGATCGTCAACTCCCGTGCCGTCGAAGATGGCGCGGACATCCGAACCATCGAGGTTGGCGCCCACGATCCGGGCACTGGCCCCGGCGCCCCAGCTTCCCCAATAAAGATCGGCGCTAGCCGGCGGAAGAGGCTCAACATGCACGAACATCAACGACTCCGGACCGACGATCTCCTTGAAATAACGGACCGCCCCCATCACCGCGAACATGTCGCCCATTCCAATCGTCAGATGGGTTCCTTCCGCAGGCTGGTTCAAGCTGGTGAAACCGTCCCAGATGCCAACCCGTTGCTGTTGAACAGGGGTCATGTTGGTGAGATCCTGCAAATAAAAGTCAACGAACCGGTCTTCCGGATTAGGACCGGTGCTTATGCCGATCGCCGCGTAATAATCGATCCCGGCGGAAAGAGAGAAACCTGACTGGATGTTTGTTTCAGCGTTATCGAAGTCTCCGGCCGGCGTGTAAACGCGGGCCGCCAAATTTCCGTTTCGAATCACACCTTGGGCCACGTTTCCGGGACTGGGATGTCCCAGCAGCCGGAAGATTTGATAAGTGTCCGATGCCGGAACCTCGGAAAGGTGGAAGAAGGTCTCGATCATGAAACTGTCCCGATTGAACTCGTTCGAGCGATGGGTGCCGATCTGGCCGTTCGACAGATCGACGCCATGGGTGATCGGCTCCTCCGTCCCCGGGATCACGCTCGGAAACGCCGAACCCGGCCCGCTGGCGGGCAACTCGATGCGGCTCACCGTATCTCCGACACTCCGCATATCCATCAATCCGGTGTGCCTCCCGGACTTCTCGCGCCACCAGGTTCCATCGGTTCCCGGCGTGCCGTCCTCTCCACTCCAGGTCCAGTAGGCGTGGGGAGCTGGCGGCGGCGGAACATACGGATAGATAAGATCGAGCGGATCCAGGACGCCCGCCGAATAACGGACGTCGCCGATCGCGGGAAAGTTGTAGTTACGGCCGATTCTGAGCGACAATCCCGCACTGCCCGGTTCGGTTCGGGCGTGCAGACTGGTGCGGGAGTCATCCAGGCCCACCCGCTCATGTTGCAAAGGCCCGTCATTGGTGAGGTCCTTGAGATAGAAATCGACGAAACGGTCGGCCGAGTCCGGCCCGGTGCTGATGGCAAATGCGGCGTAATAATCGACGTTCGGGTCCACCGAAAGTGTCGAATCCACATTGGTGTTCGCATCGAAGCTGCCGTTCGGGGGGTAAACCCGGGCCGAGAGGATATTATTCCTGACCAACCCTTGCGCCTGGACGCTCGACTGGGACATATCAAACAACCGGGAAAGCTCCTCCGTCTGCACCGCATTGAAAAAGATCTCAAAGGTAAAACTGTTGCGGTGGAATTCTTCCGAGGCGCTGGTCCGGATGTGGCCCTCCAACGTATTCAACACGTGGGTATTCTCGGCCCCGGTCACCGGAGTCGGATTCGGGAAGGCCGATCCCGGACCACCCGGGACGATTTCGACTTGGACGGGAGTGTTGGGATTCGTTTCATCTCCGTCCCTACCCACAAGACTCATGTCCCGGTCACCCAACTTGTCGTGCCACCAGGTCCCCGATACATTCGGCACGCCCGGTTCGCCTTGCCACGTCCAATAATGAATGGGTTCAACGTAATCGACATCCTCCGTGATACGCACATGCGAGATCGCAACATGTTCGGTCCCCCCTGCAAAGGTTCCACTCTGCCCCAAACCGGCCCGGTCCGCGGTCCGCCCTCCACCGGAATCTCCGACGCCAATCGAGATCCATGGTGACTCGCTGTCGAGGCGATAGAAAATTTCGTATTCGTTGCGCGGTTGATTGAACTCCAACGCCAGCCAGAACGGTTCCGCGCGCGAATTGCTCGTGAACAACGTGTAAGCGGGAATATTCACCTGGGTTGAGCTGTTAATAAATGCTTCCCCTTGAATTTGAATCAGCGGATCGGCACTGGTTCCGTGGCGGGCTAAAACCATTTCCACCACATTTCCACCAGTGGATGTCAAAAAGCCGAAACGGACGCGCTCATTCGTGGTCTGCCCGGAAAAACTGAAACTGCGAACTTCGACCTCATAGCGCATTGGTTTGACCAAGGTGCCCACGACAAACGCCGAGCGATGCGTTCCGCTCGATTCCTGAATCCGATAGGCGCCGTCGCCGGTCGTCGCCGAAAGATGGCTCCCAGCCGTCCCCCAGGTCGCGGGAGCGAGGGACCCGGTGTTCAAGGTTTGCGCCAGGGGTGTCCCCTGGGCTTCGTCAAAATGCCATTCACCGAGAGGCGCGGCGGCGAGCGGGAGCGCCCAACTCAACGCCGCGGCCGCCATCGAGAGAGGGGCCAGAGTTAATAATTTGCGGATCTTCATAGTTTTCTGTGGAGGTTCGGGAAATTTATTCTCGTGAGGTCGGCCCATGGAGCCATTCCGGATAATCGGACTCCGCGATCATCTATAGCGCCGCACAATGGGTGATACGACGGAGCAAGAGCATTGGAAAATCGGGTGTCCAGCGCAAAGGATATTCAGTCAATTGTTGACCTGCGCCCCCGTCAGACACTTCCCCGAGTCGCTCCCGCATTCACAAGTCCTCGACTTGGATCGGGTTGGGAGACATCACCAGAATGCGCGGACGCTTGGCGTGAAAATCGAGGAAAAACATGCCGTTCTGAAACTGAAATGTCTCCTCGGTGACGACGTCGAGGGCATACAGCACCGACGGCAGGTCGAGTTGTTGGACATCGAGGTTGAACAGGGCTCCGGCGGCCTCCTCTCCGTTGTTAAAAGCAACAAACGATACTTGTTGCTGATCGTTGACATGGAACGAGGCCACAACTTCCGTCGCCGCATCGACCTGGAGCAAATGCCCGTTCTCGTAATACGGATGCCAGGCCCACGGACTGTCCCAGTTGAACCATTGCGCCGGAGCCCACATCCGGTAATCGATGCCGGCCTCTTCCGCGTAGGTCTTTCGCCGGGCGCTCTCCTGGATGCGCCAGGGATACATTTTGATCCGGTTTCCATGGACCATCGAGAGCCCCCAGAGATGATTCCGATCGACCACATGGGGGTTTCTCCACGAATGCTCCACCGGTAGACCGTATTGGACGCCATTGTATTGGGCCCGGTAACGGTCGAGATTGTTCAAATCTTCCTCCATCGCCCCTTCCGCGGTGTAATTGATGTCGGTGAACGACATGATTCCGAGATTCGGAGCCCACCCGTCGTGAGCGTAAACCAATCCTCCCGTCATCACTTCCCCATGAAAGATCTTATACAACCGTTTGAACAATTCGCGACGCGCGAAAATATCCCGGGTCACCACCCGCTGCCCGGTCTTGGGATCGACGAATCCGCAGCCATGCATTTCTTCGTAACATGGCTCCGGACCCGAGGTGCTGTCGGCGTAGATTCCGTCGGCGCCGATGTTCTGAATCATCCAGACGGTTCCGCCGGTCAAGTATTCGATATACCCGCCCCGGGCGCACTCCTTGTAGCCGTCGAAATCGAACCGGGTCGGGATCCGGCGCATGGCGACACCGTAATACGGAAACATCTCCAGGGCGGGATGAAGAGCGTTCCATCCGGAGTACCACGTGGTACGGAATCCTTCGGCCTGAAGCCAGTCGTTGAACTCGCTCCGGACATCCAGGCCCGGCGCCTCCCGGAACGGTTGGCCGAAGGCGTGGTCGGCGTTCCAGTTCGAATGAATGTTATACCATTGGGCTCCGATCTCCTGGTAGGCCTCCACGAACCGGCGTTCCATGTCGATCCGTTCCTGCGGATCGGTGGTTTGAAGATTGCGGAAATCCTCGCCGGTCTGCCCGTAATAAAAATCCTGGCCCCCGGTTCCATACGGCTTAACCGGGCTCGCCCCCAATCCCCATTGGTAAGTGAGCCGATCGGAGGCGATCGGTTTGTCGATCACCCGCAAACGGAAGAGCGTGACCCCCGGTTCTTCTCCCGGCAATACCTCGATGCTTTCCGCCCGGTCGTCGAACGACCAATGCTCGGCGGTCTCCGCGCACCACTGGAACCCCCGGCGACCGGTGCCGATCCAGACGGCGTGATTAAATCCGATGGTGAACCCATCCCCGATGCTTCCGGCCCGGGGAAGACCCCCGCTCAACGCCAAAACCGACGGAGGCAAAGGATCGACCGCGCGAGGCCGTTGAGCCCGTTCGTCGTAATAGGCGTTAACCGTGTAAAGCTCGGCATGGTTCTGATCGACCGGAAACTCGACCCGCAATGAATCGACCGTATGACCCGCCGAATCGAGGTCGAGATCGATCATGATGAATCCGTCGAACTCGATCCGGGTCGTCGCCGACACCGGGATCGGTCCCAAATGCCCGGCGAACTCGTAGATCACGTGCTCCGGATCGGTGTCGGCGAGCGCGAGCGTTCCGGTCAAGGCCACGGCCTGCCCGTTCACTGACGCCACCAACCGGGGCGGACTGGCGAAGAGAGCCTCCCCTTCCGCCACCATTTGCCTCGGGAGAAAATGATCCGATTCAAAGGTATAAACGCGGCCGATGATCGTCACTTCCCCGTCGTCTTCCTGGATCGGATCGAACGGGGGCGGCACGAAGGCGCTGACTCCCGGGGGATTGCTCACCCACCAGGGAATGGGACGGTTCAGGTCGAGCGAAATCCGGGAGAGTTCGCTGCCGTTCCCATCGAGGACCCGCGCCACCAATTCATAAGCCCCTTCCCCGATCTTGTGGCTCGGCAACACGATTCGCTGGCCGAACCGACTCGCGGAGACGTCCTTGGTCTCCACCATCGAGCCACCTTGATGGAGCTCCAAACGGAAAATATCGGCCGCCTCACGCAACGAGCCGGCGAAAAGATCGACCCGCACGTCGAGGGCGTCGGCGCTCAAATAATACGGAATCATCGTTACCGAGAGTTGCCCGCTGCTCATCCGGTAAAACCGCCGATTCAAGCCGCTGGCCTGCGAATCCGAGAAGTGGATCTTTCCTTCGGAGTCCGCGCTCCCCATCAAGTTCCCCTCGAAGCTCCAGGACACGAGATCATCCGAAACTGCCAATTGATAGAGCCGGTCGGGCATCGCGGTGTAGCTCAGAGTGAAATCCCCCGTCTCCGGGTCGAAACCTAGCGCGGTCAGACGAGGCGGAACCATCTCCGGCTCCGTCATCAGCAACTCCGCCTCCGTCAACACCCCGGCGGAATAACGCACGTCCCCGATGGCGTTGAATGCCTGGTCCCGCCCGATCCGCAACGAATGCCCTCCCGGCCGGTGGTTCAAGGAAGTGAATTCCAGACCGAGCGACGTGACCCGTTGATGTTGCAATGGACCTCCGGCGGTCAGATCCTGCAAATAGAAGTCGACGAACCCGTCCTCCGGATTCGGCCCAACGCTGACCGCGATCGCGGTGTAATAATCGCGATTCGCCACCAGCGTCAAATTCGACTCGATATTACTGAAGTCGTTTTGGAGATCCGACCGGTAGAGCCGCACGCCCAACCTACCGTTCCGAATCAGCCCCCGCGCCATTTGATTTCCGGTCGAGATATCGAAAAAACGTCGATTCGACGTCCCGGACACCGCGTTCGGATTGAAGAAGACCTCGACGGTGAAACTGTCCCGGTTGAACGACTCCGCGCTGTTGTCGGTGCGGATGAAACCGGAGTCGACCGAGGTGTCGATGCCGAAAATATTCGGATTTCCGGTCAGCGGGATCGGATCGGGAAACGCGGATCCGGGACCGCTCTGCGGAAGGAGGAGCCGATTGACTGTCCCATCCGAGGGGATGTTGCTCATGTCGAGGTTGCCGATCCGGTCCTTCTGCCAGTCCGCCCCTTCCCAGGTCCAATAGTGCATCGGCTGCGCCATCGCCGCCGCCGCCCAAAAACTCGCCACACCCGCCCAGGTCCACATTCGCATCGACGTCATATTCTGCTTCTTTCCAAGTAATTAAAGTTCAAATACAGAGCCACGCACGGAAATCATTGAAAGGGAATGCTGACTCGCTGATTCATCGTGGATCTTTCGTTGGGGCTCTAAAATGAAGGAAAAACGAACCTTGGCTCGACGCCATGTTTTGTTTTCCTCCGCAAATGGGAACGCAAAACAGGTCCCGAATAAATCTCCCTTTGCTCAATCGTTGACCCTTCTTTTTCGCCATACCTGGCCGCGTCGGTGACTGCCAAGGGTTTTCCATGAACCGTCCGACGTCCCTCATAAACGATTCTATCCCTCAAGGGTTCTCTGCCCGGAAAAAAAGTGGGCGGAACGACCGAAGTCGCTCCGCCTCAAACTCAACGCGCGGCCGAAACTATCGCGATTTGAGGGAAATGAACACTTTCCCCGCGATCTCGTTAATTCGCCTGCTGCCAAAAGGGACCGTGCCGATCCTTCGCCTCGATCTCCTCTCGGGAAAGACGTTCGACGTGGCCATCCAGGAACGCCGCGTTCACGCTTCCTCCATGCGCCCAAGTAAAATCCCTGCCAGGGTGAGTCAACGGCAGGTCGGGAGTCACGTAAAACTCATAAGCCCAACCATCCGAATTCGGATTCCCGGTATTGTAAGCGCCATCGATGAAGATAAGCAGCAAACTCGGAGAATGAGCCATGTCGACGTTCGACAAATTCGGGCGATTTTCGATTGGTTCCCAATCCCTCGTCGCACAAGCATTGATGTTGATCGAATAGGACCGGCGCCAAGCCTGTCTTCCGGGATGGGTCATGTGGGAATTCGGACAGGACAATATCGTTGGTTCCCTCGTCGGATCGGTTTCCGGAAGGCCCAGATATGGCGCAAGACCCCGATCCGGGTCATTGGAAGAGGGGCGGGAGGGCCACCGCAAATAATCGGGCGTCCTGCCATTGTGCTCCTCCGTGAACAAATGGTACGCGGTGCCGAGTTGGCGGAGATTCGCCACGCATCGCGCCGTGCGACTCGATTCCCGCACTCTTCCGACGACCGGGATAAGGATCGCGGCTAAAATGCCGATGATGGCGATCACCGTCAAAAGCTCGATCAAAGTGAATCCATGCCGGGCGACACGATCGTTGCCCGGGAAAGTGCCCGTCGATGAATGCTGGATTGCTGTTTTCATTGTAATTCTCCTAATGGGATTTGAAAGAGGGTGCTCGCTTCGATTACGTCTCTGGTTTCTGCTGCAAATGAACCAAGAAACTCCCTTAGTATAAACTCTTCTTTGCTCAATCGTTGACTTTATGCCCCCCTCCCGAATACTGCGCTTATGACCAATAGACCTCTGTCAGATGGCTGATTCCATGAAGGACGAAAACGGAAAAGTCACCATGAAAACCCTGGCGAAAGCGGCCGGCGTCTCTGTCTCCACCGTCTCCCTCGCTTTGCGCAACCACAACCGGATTCCCGAGGAAACCAAAAGGAAAATCCGCGAACTGGCCCACCAACTCAATTACAAACCCAACCCCAAGCTGTCCCGCTTCATGGCCTCATTGCGCGGGAGCGACAGCCAATTCATGGTCAACATCGGCCTGGTGACGCCGGAGGTGAACCTCGACCGCCCCGAACTCTCCCGGATTTTCCGCGGCGTCCACGACCGCTCCAAAGAATTGGGCTACGGCTTCGACGAGTTTCCGATCGTCGGCGGCGTCGGCACCGAGAAACGTTTGGAGCAGGTTCTTGCCACCCGGAATATGGATGGCGTGGTATTCTTTCCGATGCGGGCCGGGAGATCGTCACTCAACATCCGCCTCGCCGGCCTCTCCGCCGTCGCGATCGGATATTCCCTCGCCTCCCCCAATCTCCACCGGATCGCCTTCGACCACTACGGGGGCGTCACCCTCGCTTTCCAAAAACTGCAGGAGGCCGGCTATTCCCGGATAGGGCTCTGTACCCGCGGACGGACGAACCAAAGCTCACGAGACGCCTGGCTTCGCGGATGGTATGCCCACGCCTTCGAGAAAGAAATCGTCGACCCGCCCCGCCCCTTGATCAGTTCCACCCTCGACTTCCGCGAATTCGAAAACTGGATACTCGACCAACGCCCCGATGCCATCCTGGTCGACGGCGCCAACAACGCCCTCGAATGGCTCGAACGGATGAAAGTGAACGTCCCCGGGGAAATCGGCTACGCCTCCCTCCACCTCGCCCATCACTGGAGCGGAATCAGCGGCCTGAAACAAAACGATTATCTCCAAGGACGCATCGCGGTCGACGCTCTCGCCCAATCCATCTACCTCAACGAACAAGGCATCCCCGAACACCCCCGCACCATCATCATCAACGGCCGCTGGATCGACGGCGCCACGACGAGACCACCAGTCACGGAGGAGACGTGACCGCAAGGGGAGCCCGGACATTGCTACGCCATCTCCGCTTCGCTTCGTCCTGTCCGGTTGCGGTTCTTGAGTAGATAGAGGGTATCCGAAAGGTTTTCGGCCGTTCCCTGACTGTAACAGCGGGAAACATACACACCCCACCATGCTTGCGCATGCCCCCCCCTCTCAAGAGCAAAATTCCGGGCTGCGCCCGGGGAACAATATGGAATAAAACTTCCTCGCCACTGGGAGGGATGGCATCCTGCCGTCCGCCGTCGGCGTCGTTCCAGGGGAAGGTCGGCTGGAAGCCAACCCTCCGATTTGACCCTGCGACCCGCATGAACAGCAACGTTTCATAAGAGGGGAATGGCGTGAAAAAGTTCCCCTCTTGAGAGCGGTGGGGTGTGTAGCGGAGCCGATCCGTCGAACGCCAACCCTTTTCGGACGGGGTCTATATAAACAGGCAGGACGGAGCGAAGCGGATATGGCGTGGCAATCCCTGTTTCTCCTTAAGTCACCACTTTCGCCGATTCGAGTGCGTCAGAGGAAGGCGACGGGTGATCGGTCAAATCCGGGATCACCACTTCGCGGCCGGTCGCGCTCGATTCATACATGGCGTCGAGCATTTCCATCAGGTAGAGGGCTTGGGTGACGTTGTTGGTCGGCTCGCGGCCAGTCAGGACCGCCTGCGCGAAATCCTCCATTTGCTCGGCGAAGCCGTTCCCATCCGTGGCCTCCATCGGAATGTCCACCAAGGTCCCCGCCTGGTCTTCGAAAAGGGTCAATGGATTAACCCGCAAGGTCGCCTTCCGACCGAAAAGAACGGTCTTTAAGGAATCCCGCCGATTGGGGCCTATCTCTGGCACGTCGTCCGGCAGGTTCGCCGCCCAACAGACTTCCAAATGCATCACCGCGCCGTTGGCGAAACGAATGAAGGCGAAACCGGTGTCGTCGACGTCGAAGTGGACATCGGGCGGGACGAAATCCCGGAAGTTGGTGGAAACTTGCGCCGAAACGGTTGTCGGGCGCGGGCACCCCATCAGAAACCAGGCCGCATCCAACGCATGGATACCGATGTCGATCACAGCGCCGCCTCCGGCCTTGGCGCGATCAACGAACCATCCGCCGATCCCGATCGGAATGCCGCGGGAACGCAGCCAGTGGGTCCGGGCAAAATAGATCTGCCCCAGCCGCCCGCTCGAAATGGTCTCCCGGGCGACGGTCGTCCGTCCGTCGAAGCGCCTTTGACGGCCGAACGCATAAACCAATTGGCGCGCGTCCGCTTCGGTCCGGACCTCCCGCATCTGCTCCCGGTTCAACGTCGGCGGCTTTTCGCACAACACATGTTTTCCGTGCCGCAGGGCGGCCATGGTGGCGGGAAAATGAAGAAAGTTCGGCAGGCAGACGACGACCGCGTCGAGCTCGGGGTCGGCCAACATCTCCTCGTAATCGCCGAAGACCTTCACCCCCGGGTGCTTTTCGGCGTAGGCCGTCGTCCGTTCGGCGTTCGTGTCGGCGGCGGCATAAAGCCTTGCGTGGGCCGAAGCCAAAACCGCTTCCGTATGCCGTTGGCCGGGCCAGCCGAGTCCGATGATACCAATGTTTACCTGCTTCTTGCTGTTCATTATGTTTAATCGAGGATAGAAATCCGACAATTTGGCCGGGGTTGGTTGAATCGAGGGACGAGACTCATATACCCCCCCTCCACCTGCAAACGGTATTTGGTCAATCGTCGACTCCGAACGGCCGTTGCAGTAACCGCTGTCGGGCGGCAACTCCAACGCGACGACGGCGGCCTCGCGGAATCCACCCGACGACACACCCCACCGATCTCACACCGATCCCCTCTTGAGAGGGGGGGACCATGCGCCAGCATGGTGGGGTGTGTTCTTCCTCTTGAAAGGAAAAACCATACCGCCCCCGACAGTCGCGTGGGCAGTAGTGGGGTTGGCTCCGCCGCCCCATTTCCCACGATGCACGAAAACCCGGATCAACAACCCCGCCCTCGACGCAGGAAATCGCCGACATTCGGGTCGCCCATGGCCGCTGCGGTCGGGCGGCGAAGCCAACCCGACTACGGCGGGCCCCACAAGCCCCTCTCCTATCTGCGGCCATTCGCGCCCATCTGCGGTTCCCTATTCTTGTCGGGACCGTTTCCGCCGAATGACCACCAGAGTCAAAGCCACCCCTCCGAAAAGAAAGGCGACCGTGGCCGGTTCCGGGATGATCAGGAGGTCGTTCTGGGAGAGGATGCCATTGGAATAGCGGATGTCGCCGTAGGTTACGGGGTCGTTGGGGCCTGGCCGAAGGTAGAAGCCCAAATCGCCCTTATGCAGCGATGTGTATTGGCTGGCCAAACTCTTTCGAGTGTAAAGCAAATCTCCGCCGTTGGTCAGATCCTGAAGGTAAAAGTCCAGGAACCGGTCTTCTTCGTTTGCGCCGACGCTGACCGCTATGGCGGCGAAATAATCGATGCCTCCGGATACCGAAAATCCGGAGCTCTCGTGGGTGAAAGAAGTGCCATTGGATTCATACATCCGGGTGGATAACTCACCCTCACGAACGGTTAGGTGAAATTGATTCGCGACGCCTCGAATGCCGAACAATTCAATGAAATTGTCCGGGTTTTCAACATTGAAAAAGATTTCTACGGTAAAACTGTCACGGTTGAACGCGGTACTGCGGGGCGTGCTGGTAGCGCTGACAGGGTTATCGTTCTTCCGGATGCCATAGTCATTCACCCCACCCACAGCCGGGTCTGGATTGGGAATAGGATTGGGGAAAGCCGAGCCGAAACCGCTGGAAGGAAGTAACACCCGCGTCGGGGTGATGCCTGCCGTCATGTGTTGATTCCCGATCTTATCTTCAAGCCAGGTTTCGGTGCTTCCCTCCCAAGACCAATACGACAGTGGTTGGGCGAAAGCAGTTGTTCCGTATAAGAAACCGGTCACCACCACAAGTGGGACGGCCTTGGCAAAAGCACGAATCATGCGACGACAAGTTATCGTGGGGAATTTCATATTATCCTGTCTCCTTGGAGTTAGATTTCAGACCCGACAATTCGGCGGGGTCGTTGAATAGCGGCGGAAAGACTCAAAAACTCCACCTCAATCAGCAAAAGGAATTTGATCAATCGTTGACTGACAAGGAAAGCGGCTCCTATCTGCGGCCATCCGCGGCCATCTGCGGTTCCCTTTTTTGTCGGATGGGCGGGGCATAAAAAAAGACGCCGGAATGCGGGCCAATGGCCAGCGCCTCCGGCGTCTTTCACACACCCAGTTCGGTTCAAAGGCTCAGGCGGCAACCCGACCGGACCGTTTCCGCCGAATCACCACCAGCCCCAAAGCTATACTCCCGAATAGAAACGCCACCGTGGCCGGTTCCGGAATGATCATCAAATCACCCTGGGAGAGAACGCCGTCGGAGTAGCGGGTCGTGCCGAACACGGAGAAACCGCTATCCATCCCCAGCGTCAGATGCGGGGTGGATTTATTTAGTGAAGTAAACTCACTGCCGAGCATCACCCTCGCATATTGCAGTTCCCCCAAGTCATGCCCGTGGGTCGTTAAATCGAGAAAATAGAAATCAACGAACCGATCCGCAGCATTCTGGCCAGTACTGACGCCGACCGAGAGGTAATAATCACGACCAGCCACAACTTGAAATGGCGAAGCAACAACGTTTCTGTGGGCACCAGTTGGGCTAAAGACCCTCGCACCGACAAATCCATTATCTACTACACCATGCACCTGATTTCCTGGTTCACTTCCCAAGATTCGGAAGAATCGATCGGTGCCACCGGAAACCGTAGTAACATGGAGAAACGTTTCGACCGTAAAGCTGTCCCGATTCAATACAGTATGCGAATGATGACGGATATTTCCTGCTGAAAGGTCGATTCCATAAGTATGATTGGGAAAGGCTGATCCTGGCCCTGTCTGGGGAAGCGTTACCCGCGTCACAGTGCCTGAAACCTGTCGCATGTCCAAAGCTTGGGTAGATGGGCTATACGGTTCCTTTTGATGCCACCAGGTTGATCCGTCCTCGTAATTGTTGATCTCTCCATCCGTTCCCTCCCAATCCCAAGAAAGTAACGGTCCGGCAGACACTGGAGCAGTCCAGAGGGTTCCGGCCATTAACGCCAACAGGCCACCTTTCAGCATTTTTCCAATCGTAGGGGGTTTCATCATAAGGTCTTGTCTCCTTGGAGTTAGAGTTTTGAGACCCGTCCAACCGAAAGCCGGGTCGTTGAATAACGGCGACAAGCCTCAAAAACTCCAGCTCGATCAGCAAAGGGAATTTAGTCAATCGTTGACGAGCATCCCCCTTCCGGCCCGATTTTGACCTTCCCGGCCGCGTCCACCGTCGTCCGATCAGAACAAATCGTAGGCCTGATAGAGATGGATTGACGGGACGCCCTTCCGGCTTCTATTTTGAGGTTGGAGTTAAAACTGTCGGCCGAAAGGGTTCGGACGAGTGCTTGAGACAGCATGACCGGCTCCGGCGAATTCAACGAGGATCTCCTATTCATCCGTTGAATAAAACATCCCGGCATTGGGCCTGTCTTGGGTGATCCTTTCTTTTCCGTCTGTTCCGCGTATTTTATGGTCGAATCAACCTCCGCCGCTTCCCGGAATCCGCGCCGTTTTCCCCCACGACATCAACCGCTATCCGCCGGGGCCACTTCGCGGGTGGTTTTCGCCTGCACCCACCTTCCCTGGATGGTGATCGTCCGCGGCCATTTGGGGATCCCTCGCATATTCAGGTAAATTTCATTTGCCAACATATCGACGGCGGTCGATCCCATCACGTATTCGTTTTGATCGATTCCACTGATCTCCGGACGCTGCTCCTTCTGGTTCAGGTCGACGTATCCGACTTCGTCTGGCACGCCGATCCCCATCTTGGACAACCATTCGAGAATCTGCGTGCCATACCCGTCGGCCAGGATCGCATCGGGCCGTCTCGGCATGAACCACTTCTCGAATGCGGGAAAATCCAAGCTGGCGGAAATCAAGGGCGCGAAGCTTCGTCCCTTGTTCCGTCCAGTGGCCTGGAGCAGATGGCCGAGTTCCCAGGCGCGCCGCACCGAGTCGTTGGCCCGGGTCGACAGGCAAGTAGCGATCCGGCGGTAACCCCGTTTCCGGAGTTCCCGAAAGGCCAGGGAGATTCCGCTGAAGTGGTCGAAGGCGATCCGGTGGAGAGAGGGGCTGGTCAGGGTGTAACCCATCGCCACCGCCGCCAAGGAATCCCAATCGAGATCGAGCCTGGCGTGGGAATTGTGAAAGGAATAAACGATCACCCCGTCGACGTTCCTCGCCCGGAGAATTTCGTTCAACCGCGCTTCGCTGCCGATTCCTCCGGCCAACGGAAATTCTTCGAACGTGTATCCGAGTTGCGCGGCCCGTTCTTTGGCTCCGAGCAGAATCGGGGAAGCTTCACGCCGACGCGGATCGACGTGCGGGGTCACCAAACCGAGGCTGATCAAAATTTGACTCTGACTCCCCCGGACCGTCGTCATCAACTGGGCCAGTTTTGGGTTCGGCCGATAGCCCAATTCCTGCGCCGCCCGCTGGACCTTTTTCCGTGTCGAGGGGGGCAAACGGGAATCGTTTCGCAAAGCCAATGAAACGGTCGATAGCGAAACACCGGCCGCCCTCGCGACATCCCTCAACACCACGCGATCGCTCGTTTCCCGTCCCATAGAAATTCTCCGATTGAACGACAGCTTCAGAGTGCTATTTTTTTGAATCCCCCTAAAACAAATCGTCGGCTTGGTAGAGGTGGACGTTCCCCCAAATGCCGGATTCACCCGCCGAGGCGTGGGTCCGCACGACGAGCAGATTCTGACGGCCCCAGCGGATCTGAGCCGGATCGATTTCCACCGTGAACGACCGGTGCCACAACTCGCTGACCGGACGTTCTTCCGACTCCACCGTGTGCTCCCCGACCAGCTTGCCGTTGACGTAAACCCAAGCTTGCTCGTCGACTCCTTCGAAATGAACCTGCACGGTCTGGCCACGCCAGGAATCGGGAACCGTGAACACCGTCGCATACCAGCCGTGGCCGTGATAATTACCGATCTCCGTTTCGCTCAACCGGGCCGGAACCGGGACTGGCCTCCAAATCGAATCGTCGATCCGCAACTCGGGATCTTCTCCCATTCTGATTTGCAATCCTTTCTCGGTCGCGGAATCATCCGGAAAGTACCATTGTTCCTCCATTCCGACATCATCGGGGTCCTGGCGGAAATACCATTGGTCCCACGGATCCTCTTTCCGGCGTCCCCGGTCGACCGCCTTCTCCGTCAAATCGCCGAGGTCGGCGTCGAGGAGCGTGCCGATGTCGATCCGTCGGTTTTCAATCCGGGATGCGGCGATATAATCAGCAATGAACAGATGCTCATGGTCCCGCCGAAATCGGATCAACTCCTCCAACGCCGCCCGTGCCTTTTTCATCCGTTCCCCATCACCGGTCGGCAATGCCCCCTGCCGGTCCAAGGTTCCGATAAACCGTGCCGACAACCGGGCATGTTCCAGTCCCGCTTGGAGAAAGCGAATCCGCTCGGCGTATTCAGAGCGCGGATATTCCACCACCGTCGCCAAGGCTTCTTCCAAAAACTTCGCGGCCGGCTCAAACGATCTCGGAGGATACCGGTCGTTGGCGGTGGTGGGGTTGTTGTAACCGACTCCGCCCCGGGAGGCTTCATTGGCGGAATAGTTTTCCCAGTAGTCGAAGTAGCGCTCGACGAGGTCCGCCGCCGGACCAAAGGCCGAAAAATACTCCCGGCGCAACTCGCTGATATCCGCCGCCGGGTCGACCGCCAACCGCATGTGAATATAATACATCGGACCGCTCACCGCCCAGTGAGCCCAGAGGCTGTCGAAGTCGAACCCGACCATCCCGTTCTCGGCCGCGAATTGAAACATCTCTGCCGCCTGCCAGGTGCTCAGATGGGGCATGACGTATCCACCGAGCAGATAATTCGGCCGATAAGCCATCGTCACCCCGAGCCCGCTCCATTTCCGCCACTGCGCTTTATTCCAGGCATGGGCTTCGTCGCTCATCGGGTAATAGGTGATCGCCGGATTCCCCCACGGCACATATTCGCCATAAACATTGCTCAGATTCACCCGCTTCGCCGGAGCCGGTTTGTAGTTCCAATAGAGGAAGGTCGTCACCTGCACGTTCGGATTCCGCTTCACCGCCAAATCCCGGACCTCCTTCCAAAACCGGGCATACCGGTCGGAAACCAACGGCTGGTAACGGGCGAAGTCAGGCTGCTTCTGGGGGACATCCCACGACTCGCAGACGGGACATTGGCAAAACACCCGGTCGTCGACTTCGCCGAGACTGAGAACATCGCCGCCATCCCAAATCTCGTTCACCAAAAAGCGATGGAGATCCCGGTTCGAAACACACATCGCGACGTGACGCCGCTGCCGTGCGGAAGCGCCCGGAGGCGGACCGCGCTCGCCATCTTCCCGCATCATGAACCATTCCGGATGTTGGGCGCCGTAACGCTCCCACCAACCGGAAAAGAAATGCCCGACCTCTGGTTTTTGTTCGGTGAAACCAATCCGGTGCCGCGCCAGAAACGGATACAACGCATCCCCGTAGGCGCTCAACCCTTCGGGAGAAAACGCCAACCGGGCGGTTTCATCGTCGTAACCCCGGTTGATCGCATTGCTGATATGCCACGCCCGGTAACGACGGAACTGATACACGGGTTCGACCACTTCATTCAGCGGTCCGGCCACCACCAACCGCTCGGTCTTCGGCACCTCCATCCCGAGCTCTCCCGGCCAAAACCATTTCACCCCGACAAACCGCTCCAACACTTCATAAACACCGTAAAGCGCCCCCGCTTCAATCCGATCATACAACGTGTTCCTGCCTCCCCGACCAGACAGATCGAAACGCTGCCGCGGTTTCTCCTGGCCCGCAATGAACAGGTCACCGTCCAACGTGAGCAAATGAAAGGAATCGGCGGGCAACCCCTCCAAGTCGATCCCCGCCGTCCCGGCGGCCCGGGTCGCCCCGAGAAAAATGCGACCTCCGTCCCAGTCACCCGGCAAATTTGATTCAGTGACCACCTCGAGATCGACTCCCGTCGCCTTGGCGACATGGAGCGTCAACTCCTTCGCCGCGTAAGCCACCATCGCGCTCGGCACGTCGGCAGTCACCACCAACACCCCCGGAGCCCCCTCCTCCACCAGGACAACCTCTCCCGCGGTCGCCCGAATCTGCGCCGGTCCCTCCGAACACCCCGCCGCCAAAGCGAGCAAAACCGCCCCAAACAACCCAGCTATCGCCGTATTCAAAAAATCCTTTGCCGAATGAATCATCACACCATTACCCATAAAGACTGTTCCGGCTTGCACGGCGACCGATCACTCACGCACCCCGCCATTCTTGTCCATGGTCCCGCCCCTCGCGGAAACAGATCCCCTCTTGAGAGGGGGGGACCGCTCGCCAGAGCGGTGGGGTGTGTTCCGATTTATTGGATACAACCCCACTATCCAAACCGCTCCGACTATGAAATTCAAATAAAGCAAACGAAGGAAGCGAAGGAGACCGAACCTCCAAGGCGACGACGCCCCCTTCGCTTCCTCGTTTTTGCTATTCAACTCCTCTTCCGACGACGAAGAGCCAAAATACCCAGGACTCCCAATCCGGCGATCAAAGCATAAGTCGACGGCTCGGGGATAATTTCCAGCGTGGTGGCATTAGTCCCATAATGCAAAATGAATAAATAACCCTCGTAACCATCGAGAGTGCGAGCCGTTCCGTTTTCCCAGCCAGCAAAACCGATGTTCGTCTCTCCATCGATCGCACTAATGGCACTGTAACCCGAAAGAATCGTGTATTCTCCTAAGACCGGGGCACCCCCGAGGAAGTTAAGCTCCAAGTTGACCGTGCCAGTAAGTATGACTGCCGGAACCTTGTTTCTGTCCGTTGTATCTACTTGGGCAAACAGCAATTGGTCATGCTCATTCGGATTGAGAAGGTCCAAGTGAAGCGCTGATCCATTTTGGAAACTCAAATCGAAATTGGCAAACGTCAAGGCCCCGACCTCACCCACCCGGCCGGGATTAACAATGCCTCGATCACGGATGCTCTGAGTGAATAGGAGGTTGGATGTGTCCGTTTGCTGCACGCCAATCCGGCCGTTCCCAGTCAAGGTAGCGGTCGCTCCGTGGTCGCCTACGATCAGGACACTGGCACTCGTGTTACCTCTGGCAATCAAATCCCCATCCATTACGAGTGTACCGCCTTGCACCCTGGTAGCACTGTTGGTCCGTACCTGTAAGCCCGCGTCAACCGTCGTCGTACCGCCATAGTTCGTGCTGAGGCGTAAATTAGTCACCTCGTTATTCACTGCGATTCCGGCAACTCCGCCGGTGAACAACACATCGCCTGAACCGCCGATCTCGACCGTCATAGTGTGCGACCCCGAACGATGAAGTCGACCGTTGATGGTCAACAGATTAGCGGAATGGTTGGTGATGTAATTCGTTAGTCCGGATGAAGTAGCATTAAACCGCAACTCAGAGTGCGGGTTAATGGTGACCGCCCCGGCTCCAGCCTCAACTACGATGCTGGAAACGTTCTGAAACTCACCTCCCGCCGCAATGCTATAATCGACAGGCGTTCCACTCCCGCCAAACAGCATACTACTAACACTAAAATTCCCTGGTGCACTCAGATTGGCGGTTCCCACCCCGGACGCCGGAAAGACCGCTCCGAGCGATGCGCTCGGCACGCCATTTGACCAGTTGGCTGCATTCGCCAAATTGTCGGGATCGCCTTCTGCTCCACCGATCCAAGTCGTGCTGGCGGAAACATGCAAGGCGGAGGCGAGAAAGAGAGCGAACGCGGTCCCGGCGGCGCCGGAACGGCTCCCCGGAAGTCGGGAAGCGAGAGAGGAGCTGGATACGTTGGTTTTATGTTTCATGTTTTCGAGATAAAGTGCTTCTTGGTTTGCTAAAGGAGCCCGGACATTCCTGCCCGGGTGTGGACGGACAGGAATGTCCGTCCTCCTTTATGTCGATCACTCCTTCGGCTCGACCCGGAGCCGGAAGAAGCGACGCTCTTGTCCGGAGACCGGTTCGTCGTCGAAATAAGTGACCGTGTCGATTCCATTGTCCGTAGTGGTGACGAAATCTCCCGTTCCCGGAGTCCAATCGATCAGGTCGGTGGAGACGTCCACGTTGTATTCCATGTCGTCGATGTCCGACGGACGGCTGAACGTCACCGTCAGGTAATCGTTGCCGCCGACGGTTTGGATCGACTCGTTCAAATTGATCACCCCGGGGGTCAACGGATCGAGCCCCAAGGCGTATTCCAACAAGTTCGGAATGCCGTCGCCGTCCGGATCAGCGGTCGGACCACTGATCGCCGGATTCCCATAAGCGTCGGTGAACCGATCTTCCGCCCACGCGTCATACCCGGGAGAAACCGACGGAGGCCCGATCGGATCCCACGCGGCGACGCCGACATGGGGGCGTTCCCCTGATCCGGCGGTGAAGTTGACCGATTCCCGGACGTCGCTGACCGGATCGTAGGAGTAAATCGCGGTGTCATCCACGACATAAATGAGTTTCCCGGACCCGGTCCTGCTCAATCCGTAGGCTCGTGCGACCCCCGCTTCCTGGTCGACCAACATCGTCACAGTACCGGTCGTGATATCACCGTCATCAGTGCTGAAATCATAAACGGCCAACTGAAATTGCTCATACCCGGTGAAATAAAGTTTCTGTCCGGCGGCATCCAGGGCGAGTCCGTAATGATTGCTCGGTGCGACACTTCCATTTTCAACCGAAAGATCGGCGACAACGACGTGCGTCTTTTCCGCGATATTCGTCAGACGGAGGTTATCGTCGTTCTCATTGACAGATAGAAGGAAATTGTCACCGAAGGGAACCAGCCCGGTTGTTCCCGAAATCGGATTCCCTAGAGACTCGACCTCCCGGGTCGTCAGATCGACAGCGTAAAGACCGCTTATGTATTCCGAGAAGTAGAGCATGCCGTTCGATTCGTCGACCACGACGAACTGGGGGCGGAAGTTCTGGGTGCTCATCTCGGCAGGACGTCCGGCGAAAATCTCCGCGCCCGACCCATCGCGATTCGCCCGCCAAACCGCACCGGGCTGTGAAACATTCCCCTGCCCGAGATCGATCCAGTAAATGTGATCAGCGGTGACGGTGAGCCCGAGCACCTTGCCCTGCATGACCTCATCATTGGCTACCGTGCCGTCGAAAATCACCCGGGTGTCCGAACCGTCCAAGGCGGAACCCATGACGCGCGCCCCTGTCCCGTGATTTCTCCCCCCCCAATACAATACGGGATCCGGAGTCGGATCGGGATCCGGCAACGGCTCGTCGCCGGAAACCAGCACCGTCAACGTCGTCTCGTTCGTGCCGTAATGAATTTGGAAGACATAGTCCCCGATCGAAATTTCCGCGCCATTCGGCAATCCGGCGAAGACCCCATCGATCGCGTCATATCCGGACAAAATTGTGAACACCGAATCAACCGGGGCGAAGAAATCGGGCAGCAGATTCAACTCCAACTCCACGTCGCCCGACAAAACCAGTGTCGGCACCACGTTGTTGCTGGTGGTATCAATCTGAGCGAACAAAAGTTGGTCATGATCCTCGGCATTGAGTAGATCGAGAAGAAGTTTCGATCCGTTATTGAAGGCGACGTCGAAATTTACGAATTCCAACACGCCGGTTTCCCCGACCCGACCGGGTGCCACGACGCCTTGATTGTTGATGTTCACTGTCAAGGTGCTGTTCGTGGTCTCTGTCGGTTGTTGGCCGATTCGACCGTGGCCCGTCAAAACTGCTAAGGAGCCCTGCCCTCCAACAGTGAGAAAATTGTTATCCGTGCGAAACACTCCGTCCAAGGCGAACACTCCTCCGTAGATCCGCGCGATCAGACCTGGTCTCACATCCAAACCGGCATCCACCGTAAATTGACCGGACATGGTTGACGCGACCCTCAGCGTATGAATATCGGTGCTGACACCAATTCCGCTGTATCCTCCTGTGAGTAAAACATTTCCCGACCCGTCGAAAACCAAGGTGGTGGTGGCGTCCCCGGATCGCCGCAACTGGGCGTTTAGAGTCAACAAGTTATCGGAGTGATTGGTGACATAATTCGTTTGCCCCGATTTAAATCTCAACAATGCCCCAGGGCTGATGGTGTGAGCACCGGAACCCGCTTCGACGAGGATGCTCTGCACATTGTGAAACTGGGTCTGCCCTCCCGCCGTGATCGAATAACTCAGCGGTTCACCTTCGGACGTTCCGGGGAAAAGAAACGACTCGATATGGATGCTCGACCCACTGATCGCCGGATTCTGGACACCGGTCGCAGGGAAAATCGCTCCGACAGTTTCAGTCGGCAGACCGTCCGTCCAGTTGCCGGGTTCGGAGAGAACATTATTGACCGCTCCGGTCCAAGTGGTGGTGCTGGCGGCCATGGTGAGCGCCGAGGCGAGCCACGCGGCCGACAATGCGGCGAAGACGCGGGCACGTCGCCCCTCGCGGGCAGGGTGAGATGTAGCGAGAGTAATCATGATTTCCTTCGAATTGCTGGGTTTTAGTTCAGGGCTTTCCCTCTCAATAGGATTGATGACGAGTGAACCAAGACCCCGGACTCTCCACAAGAGATCCATCGCGTTAGCGTAACGAAACGGAAAAAGTCAATGACCCGGCTCGCGCACTCCGCACGTCCACCGCCGGCGGCTGAAGCGCGCCGCTCCGTCATCCGGCGAAAGCCGGGATGCTACCGGAACTTCGTGCTTTAGCCGAAGCACGTCGGCAAAAGCGATCCTCCCAACACTTCGCTCGGGCAACGTGACGGCGCCTGAAGCGCACCGCTCCGTCATCCGGCGAAAGCCGGGATGCTACCGGAGCTTCGTGCTTTAGCCGAAGACCGTCGGCAAAAGCGATCCTCCCAACACTTCGCTCGGGCAACGTGGCGGCGGCTGAAGCGCGCCGCTCCGTCATCCGGCGAAAGCCGGAATGCTACCGGAGCTTCGTCTCACTCAACCGGACGCAACAACGCCTCGGGCGATGGAGCCAATAGCGGCGGAATCCCGCGCAGGTCGATGTAAACGTCGCCGAAATGCATCCCGAGAGTCGAAGGACGGGAGATCCGGAGGATCCAAACTTCCCCGACACTCGGGGCCGGCCCGGGATACTCGATCGCCAATTGCTGCACCCCGGTCACGTTGTCACGGTGATAAACCACTTCGCCGGCCGGATTGATCAACTCGACTTGCACCCCTTCGTTCGATCCGTCGCCGGCGATCTCCACCGCGAATTCTTCCGTGTGGCGCGGCACCCAAAAATAATGATCGCCCGCCGGGGTTTTCAGGTTCACCCGCTCGTCGGCTATACCGATATTGACCCGGTGGGTGCTCTCAATCACCGACAACAGGTTTTGGTTCGGATTCGCCGTCACGAAATAAAGGCCCCCGGCGACCGCCGCGAACGTCACATCCGTGTCCGCTTGGAACGGGATTGAGGTCTGGTGCACCGTCGTCCCCGATTGATCAGTCACCCGAACGTTCAACGGTCCCGATTCGAAACTCGCGAGCTGGGCGAACCGCAACCGCATCGTCACACTCTCCCCCGCCGGGGCATAGACCGCGAACAACGCCTCCCGGTCCGCCCCGCGCGAGCGCACCCGCCCCCGGGTATAACCGTAGTCTGCCGGATTGCCCGCCATCACCGGTTCGAACTCAATCTCCGCCAAATTCAACCGCGGGAGATCGATCCACTCCGGGGTCGAAATCCATTCGGCCAGTTGCTGCGGCGTGAGATCTACATTAACGACCTCCCCGGGCGCCGGATTCAGAATCAGATTTCCCGTAACACCGGTCAGCGGCAATCCCCCCGCATGGTCGACGTATCCGAACGGTATCCGGTCGAGCGGATCCTGGATCAACAGGTTTTCGAAATGAACACCCCCGACAGGATCGGTGGCGCCGGGCGAGCTGTAAAACATCACCGGTCGCCGGTCGCCGAATGTCATCGCCGGTTCGATCACTTCGCAATCGATGAGCCGCAATTCCGGACTTTCCGCCGGTTTCTCAATCGCGATCCCACGTCCGGTGCTTCCTTCAAAACTGCACCCGATGATATCAATCCACCCTTCCAGCAAGCGGTCCGCCGCCGAATTCACCCGCACCCGCAGACCGTCGCGGTCTCCTTCCGACCGACAATTTTCCAACAAAATCGAAATCGGTTCGTCCAGGTCCGACACCCAGATCACGTATCCGGCCCCGGCGTTGTTCCGGGTCAGGCAGTTTCTCATCACAATGTCCTGAAGAAGATGATACGGCCGGAACGGCTCGAAATCAATCCCGGCCTGAGGCGGCGCTCCGCTGGTTTGCTCCAGAATCGTGTTCTCGATCAACAAGCCGCGCACACTGATCACGCTGATACCTTGACGATGATTGTCGCGGCAGATCACGTCCCGGATCACAATGTTTTCACAATAGCGGGGCATCGTCGTCCGGGTCGTCCCCTGGCTTCCGGCCACCCCGATGTAAATGCCGTCGCCCCCGCTCGCTTCCAGAATCAACCCGGAGATTTCGACATTCTTCGCACTGAAGAGCCCGATCAAATGCCGCCATTCGCTCGGGGCGTAAGGCGCGTTCTGGTAGTCGCTCTTGCGCATCCGCAGCGTCGAGCCCCCCCCTTCCAGCCGAAGGTTCTCCACCTCGACCGCCGCGAAAAGAAAATCGTGGATTCCGAGAAACCGTCCTTCGATCGCCTCGACCACCGTCCCTTCTTTAAACCGGATCGTCTGGTTGCCCGCCAAGCGGATCGTTTCCCGCATCATCCACGGGGTCCCCATGTCCGGCACGGTCAACTCCCGAGCCCCCGACTGGATCGCTGCCTGCAACGCATCCGTCGCATCGGCCGGGTCGAAGCCCCACCAAGCCGCATTGGCCCAATCGATTTCTCCCGACTCGACCCGCTGGACCATCGCCGGATTCGCCTCGTTGCCGTAACGTTCCCACTCCGACACGCGGTAAAACCGCCGCGCCCGTTCGGTTGCCCCGACATCGACCACAATCACGTCTTCGTCCATGTCGGTCGTCCGCTCGGTCAACAGGTTCCAATGTATCAAATCATCGGATACCTCAACCCGATAAGTCCGGTCCGCCAAACCGGCGAAACGCAGCTCAAAATCTTCCGTCTGTTCGGCGAACCCGAATTCGTCGATGCCGAACCTCCGCTCCGGCCCGGGGATCACCGTCAACGTCGTCGCCGACGGCCCGTAATCGACCCGGAAACGATACCCTTCGGCGAATCCGTCCAACGTCCGCTCCACCCCGTTTTCCCAACCGGCGAACCGCCCGGTCAGGTTACCGTAGCCCGAAAGGATGACATATTCTCCACCCGCCGGGCGACTGCCGAAAAAGCGGAGGTCGAGCTCCACCCCCGCCCCGCCGGTGGCGAGGGTCACCGAAGGGGTCGAGTTCACTTGCAGAAACTCGATGCGGTCATGATACCCGGGATTAAGCAGATCGAGTCGCACTGTCGAGCCGGCTTGAAAATCGACCAATTGATCGGCGAACCGCAGTGTTCCGACCGCACCCGACCGACCCGGATCGACGACTCCCCCGGAGTAGATGCGCACCGGCATCGCCGTCGCTCCCCGGCCGATCTCTCCCCGGCCGGTCAAAACCGCTTCCGCTCCTTCGCCCCCGACGTGGAAATAAAAGCCGGCCCCGGGATGCGAACCGTCCAACACCAACGTCCCTCCATGAACTTCGGTCCGGTTGTTTCGATTCACGCTCATCCCTTCCGCGACGATCACCCGCCCCCCCATCCCCGGAGCCAAGCGGAAGGTCGACACCTCGGCATGGACCACCGATCCATTGAACCCTCCCGTCAGGATGGTGTCTCCCGAGCCGTCGAACTCCAAGGTGAGACTGAACCCTCCGGTCCGATGCAACCGCCCGTCGAGGGTAAGCGGCCGATCCGAATCATTGACAATTCGTCCAGTCGCGCCGTCGCCCAAAAACCGAAAGTTGCTACCAACGTCGATCGTCACCTGCCCGGCCCCCGCCCCGACGTGAATGCCGGTCAAGGCCTGCAACTGGCGCTCGCCTCCCAAAACGATCGCGTAATCGAGCGGGATTCCCCCGTCCGTCCGGGCCGGGAACACCAACGAATGCACCGTCTGCGACGCGGTGACGCTGATCGCCGTTCGGCTCACCCCTTGGGCCGGGAAAACCGCGCCGGTGGCGGCGTCCGGCAATCCGTCCGACCAATTGCCCGGCACGGCGGAGTTCCAGACGTTGTCCACGGATCCGGTCCAGGTGGTGGCGGGGACATTTCCGTTAATGACATTTGCGGCGGCCAGGGAAACCGTCAGCACCGCTCCCGCGGAAAGGCCGACACCTCTTAAAAGATTGAAAAGGCTCATAAACTTAAAAAATGAAAATGGGGCTTTCCGCCGCAAAATACCATGGACCTCGGACGCGGGCAGTTGTTGCGGCGATTTCGACCCATTCAACGACGGAATAGCCACCCTCACAATTTCCAAAAATACGTTACCCTAACTAAAGAACCCTTGACGCTCCCCGGTCCCCCTCCGGATGATCATGCGAGTCCATTCGTGGTTAACCGTTTTTTCTTCCCGCCATGCCCGACCGCATCACCTTAAAAGACGTCGCCGATAAAGCCGGGGTTTCGATCATGACCGTTTCCCGGGCCTTGCGGAGGCACAAGGGGATCTCCGACGCCACCCGCGACCGGATCCGGCAACTGGCGGAAGAGATGGGCTACCGACCCGACCCGAAGGTTTCGGAATTGATGTCACGTCTGCGTTACCGTCGTCCCTCGGACCGGACCGAAACCCTCGCGATGATCTGGCCGCATTGGCAGACCCAAATTTCAACCGCCGTCGGCATCCAGACCCGCGCCGCCGAACTCGGTTTCCAAGTGGAAGACTTCCGAATCACCAGCAGCAATCCGGCCCGGCGGATCGACCGCGTCCTCTGGAACCGCGGCATCCGGGGAATCATCGTCGGCGTGGTTCCCCATCCGCACAGCGAACTCGATTTCCGCTGGGACCGTTACGCGGCGGTCGCCCTCGATTACACGCTGGAAAACCCTTACATCCACCGGGTCGCCACCAATCAATACCAGACCATGACCACCGTTCTGGACAAGCTCCGCGCCCTCGGTTACCGCCGGATCGGCTTGGCGATGGAGCGGCAGATGGACGATCGGGTCAACTACCTTTGGCGGGGAGGTTACCTCGCCTACCACTCCGTGCACCCGGAACTCGAACAACTGCCTTTCCACCTTCCGGACGAGTTCGCGAGTGCCCCGTTGCTCGAATGGATCAAGAAGCACCGCCCCGACTGCGTCTTGAGCGCGGGACGGGAAAACCGGGTCTTTGAACTCATGCACACAGCCGGGGTCAAGATCCCCGAAGAAATTGGCTACGCAAGTTTCGACATCAGCCCCGACAATCCGTTTTTCTCCGGCATGAACCAACGCCGCGTCGCTAAAGGGATCGCGGCCGTCGACATGCTGGTTGGGTTTCTCCACGGCGACGGGGTCGGTCTCAGCCAATTTCCTCGAATCCTCCAGATCCCATCCGTCTGGCAAACCGGCGAAACCACCTGCCCTCCGAAACAAACCACAGACAGGACGTAGCGAAGCAATGTCCGTGAAACAGGCATTCCTGCCTGTTCGGTGAAGCGTCCCGCCTCAGCCACATCCTCAGATCTCAGTTCACCCAGCGGCAGTAGTCTTCCCACAAATCTTCCCTTTGGGCGTAGTGGAACGACTGCACACTGCCGTTGCCGAACACGAAGTTGCCAGTCCCTTGGTTTCCATTGCCGCCGTGGCGGAAACGGGCGTCGTCCCGCAAACGAACCCGCGTGAAAAACGCGATCGAACGAACTTCCCCGACAATGGCATGGCTGCTCACATCTGACATGCTCAAGTTGCGCTGGGCGCCGCCGCCGGAGCGGTAACCAATGTCCTCGTTCATCGAGAAATCCGTCGCGAAAGTCCCTTCATTGACCGGATCGGCGGAGGGGCAGAAAAAGACGTGATTGAAATCCAAAACGCCATCGATTCTCGTCGGCGGCACATACCCCTCGTCGGGCAGCACTTGAGTCCAGTAATGCCGGTTGGTCCCAGGCGCCGAAGCCGGTTCCCGTTGGATCGGAATCAACCGGTCATCATGGTCATTCGCCCACAAGACCATCGCCGTGTGAATCTGCCGCAGGTTGCTCCGGCAAACGGAATCCCGGGCCGATTCCCGGACCCTTCCGATCACCGGAATGAGGATCGCCGCCAAAATACCGATGATGGCGATGACCGTGAGAAGTTCGATGAGGGTGAACCCTCGGACGTTTGAATGCAGGAAAGATTTCTTGGACATGACGGCTGGAATGCGGGGATTGGATTGTGCTTCGCGACCGAAATAAACTTTTGAAGCGTTTCAACCAGTAAGCACCACTCCCCCGGCATTCTCAACCTACAAGAAACGTTACCCTAACGCACCCCGGGGCCTCACTCGGTTTCCTCTTCGATCACCGGATTGGTTAATTTTCCGATCTTGTCGATCTCGACGGTAACCTCGTCCCCCGGCCGCAGCCACCTGGGTGGATTGGCCGCCATGCCGACCCCATGAGGGGTCCCGGTCATGATCACCGTGCCGGGCAAAAGCGTGGTGCTCCCGCTCAAGAACTCGATCAACGCCGGAACATCGAAAATCATGTCTCCGGTGTGCCAGTCCTGCACCACTTCGCCGTTCAACACGGTCCGGATTTTTAACGACCCCGGATCGGGGATCTCGTCCGGCGTTATCAAGCGCGGCCCGAGCGGACAAAACGTGTCGAAAGTTTTCCCCCGGCACCATTGCCCTCCGCCCATCTTCCGCTGCCAGTCGCGGGCGCTCACGTCGTTGCCGCAGGTGTAACCGAGGACGTATTCCAACGCCTCCTCCCGTCGGACGTTTTTGCAGGTCCGCCCGATGACCACCGCCAATTCACACTCGTAGTCGACTTCGCCGCTCCGCAACGACCGCGGCAACTCAATCGGTCCGCCCGGATCCTGCAACGTGTTCGCCCCTTTCATGAATACGACCGGAAAGTCCGGAACCGGGGCACCGCTTTCCTCGGCGTGACGCCGGTAATTCAACCCAATGCAAAAAATCGCCCGCGGAATGATCGGCGCCAACACCTTCGCCACCCTCGCGGGACGGTTGCTCACCGCGAAATCGCCGAAAATATCTCCGGCGATTCCCCGCGGCCCCCCTTCCACCTCGGCGGCATAGCCGATTTCCCCCTCATGGTTTCGATAACGGATAATCTTCATTTCCTCCGGTCTATTCGCCGCCACCCCGGGAGTCGATGCCAAACCGACTTCGCCCCGTCATGTTTTCGCAATTGCCGTCAGCTTCAGGCTTCGTAAGCTGGATTCAAAACATCGAATGCTCGCAATCGTCTACCTCGCCACCGTTTCGTTAATCATGGGGGTCATGGGCTTGGTGATTCTGTGGCGTCGAGTCACCCTCTTCACCCGGGGCGCGCGCGCCACCGGCACTTTCGTGCGCTGGGAAATTCGCGGCATCCGCCGCCAATTCTATTTTCCCGTCGTCGCATTCCAAGCCGACGACGGGAACCATTACGAATTCACCGGAGGGCCCGGCTACGGACGCCCCGTCAAGAAGACCACCTTTGAAGTGATTTACCCCTCGAACGCTCCGGAAAAAGCGATGATTCTCTCCTTACTGGCCTTCTGGGCCGCCCCGCCCGCCTTCTTCATCCTCGCCGCCGGCGCAGCGTTCGCCGCCCTCCAACAATCCCCTTGAACCGCCCTCCGGCGAGGCCCCGGGACGGGCCCCGCACCGCCTCATCCCAGGCGAATCGCCCCCAGCGACTCCGCGGCGGCTGCATATCCCGCCTTGCCGACCGTGTCGCGATGGCCTCGCAAACCCGGACCACCGGCCGCGACAAATCCCTGGCTCGCCCCCGAACGGTCCTTGGAGACCCAAAACGAGTAAAGTTCCCCGTTGTTCAGCAGAAAACGAAACCGGACCGCTTGCCCCGCCAACTCCCCCAAACTCCCGCCACCATTCCACCGGACTTCCTCCAAAGTGGAATCGGTGGAAACCGGCACGCAATTTCCCCGGTCGAAAGGCGCGATCACGTTTCCATCACGGTCGAGCACTTCAACCCGAAGGTCCCCCCGGCTTACGGCCGCGTTCACGAAGAGGTGTTCCCCCTCAAAGACCAGGGGACGGGTAATCAGCTCGCCGCCTTGACTCCCCGCGTCCATCGAGGCGAATCCATCCCGGCGGAGGACCGCGATGCCCGTGGAACCGTTGGCATACATCCCGTTCCAACCATGCTCGGGATGGAGGTTATTCTCATCGCCCCGGAAACCGCTGTAATAGAAATACAATTTGTCACCCACGACGAAACAGCCTCCGCCGACCGAGTGGATGTATGCGCGATCCCAGTCTTCCTTCTCCAGAGTCCCACCGATGAAGGCCTCGCGATGGGGCCGGTCCCAATGGAAACCATCCCGGCTGAAACCGAGCTGCAA
This sequence comes from Verruconatronum alginivorum, assembly GCF_056590205.1. Classification (NCBI taxonomy): domain Bacteria; kingdom Pseudomonadati; phylum Verrucomicrobiota; class Opitutia; order Opitutales; family Verruconatronaceae; genus Verruconatronum; species Verruconatronum alginivorum. The sequence goes on from NZ_JBWPVQ010000001.1 coordinate 440,305, forward strand.
GTCGGTCAACTTCGGGAACCCTCCTTCGGCGCAAGCGGCGTTCGACGGTCCGTAGTGGATCTGGAAAAGTCCAAGCATCAGACTTTCGTAACCGACGGCATCGACCTTATACAATTGGGTTCTTTCCCCGATCGGATAATCCGGACGATCCAGATCCTTTTCATCAGCACTCGTCCAGAAAACGGGCGCTTGTCCGGCCCAGGTGTCGTCCCGCGAAACCGCGTCGAGAAAGTTCGAGCTTTCCCAATAACCCCGGGTGCGCTCCCGGATTCCGTCCCGCCGATCGAACGTCCGCAAACTGAATACCCATTTCTTGCGAAACGGATTGTAAAAGAAGAGAGTGTTGTCGTTCGTGAACGACGTCCGTCCCCGGCAATCCCAATGGATGCCGTCTCCGGAGGTGAAAATCCAACCGCCGACATTCTGCAGCGCCCGCCCCATCTTCCCGGCCCGGGTAAAAAGGAACATTTTGAACCGTTCCCGCGGATTCTCCGCGTCATCATCCAGCCAAACCGTTGCCCCATCGCGCCGTTGGTCAAAGGCATCGGGGAGAAGACGGTTGGTCCCGGGCACGATTGGCAGGTTCGGACGCGTCCAATGGACCCCGTCCCGGCTCTCCGCATAGGCCGTGCCGTCGAACCAACCGGCCATGTACCACATTTTAAATTTTCCGTCGCGGGAATCGTAAAACGCCCCGTCGGTGAATGGACATGCCACCGGACAGAGATTGTTATTCATTTCCAACGGTGTTTGCGGGCGCAGCACGGGATTGCCCGCGTGAGGCACCGGCTGATGGAAGGTCCGGCGCAGATTCGTCCGTTCGATCAAAAAGTCGTCGACGAACAACTGCCGACCCACCTTCACCGGAATAACGTCGGGAACATTCTTCAAATAAGGCACGGAAACCACCCGACGACTGCGTGGATTCAAATTCCGCGGCGGCCACTCCGACGGCAAACGGATCCCATTGTAAAGCAGTTCCCCGGATCCATTCCCGGAAGCGGCTCCCACCGGATCACGCGGATTCGCCCGCAAGACCGAGCCCATCCGGCTCCCGACGGCCAACCCGGCCGCTCCGATCACGCCCGCTTTCAGAAATTCCCTCCGGTTCACATTCTCTTCTCTTTTCATACAACTCTTCGATTCGTATTTCCGCTTTGATTACACTTTAGAATTCCTTCCATGAGGACTGCCGGCGAACATGCCAACCATCACAAAAGGAGAAGCGCGCCGCCTCCCGACGCGCTCATCCCGCCAATACCGATCATCTTTCACGATTGACCCGGCATATCCCGGATCATCATCGGCGCTCCCGTTCCCCGGGGACCGGTGCCCCCCAGAACGGATCATATCGCGAAGTCGGGATCTCATCGAGACTGCTGATCGTGCCAATGTGACCATCGAGATAAGCCACATTGATCCGGCCATTGTGCTGAAACATCAATCCCAACGATCCTGGTCCGGAATACTGCAGGCGCAAACGCGGGTGCTCCGAGCGGAAGGATGGTTTGGATATGCCGTCCCCATTACTGATTCCGTCCATGAAAAACGCCGTTTGGGTCGGATTCATGTGCTGGATAATGTTGGTTGGGGCATGGCTGTGGACGTGGGCGGTTCCATCCATATACTCACGCGAGGTGTTCGCGAACGAGGGCGCGGTGTAGGTATTGATGGAATAGGTCCTCCCGTAATCACTCCCCGGATACGAAGCATCGTGATCCGCGCTCACCCCGGGATGCATTCCTTCGATGGCAATGTGGCTCGGGCAGGTATAGACCGTCATGCTCGGAGGCTGGGCCATCGCCAAGGTATAACCGAGATAAGGAGCCAACGAATCGCGCCGCTCGATTCCGTCCACCACGGGCGGAAGCCGCCATCCCCGGGAATCGAGCAGACGTCCGTTTTGCTCATCGATCATCATCAGCCCCGCCTGGGCGAGTTGCCTGAGATTGCTCGCGCACGTCGCAGTGCGAGCGGACTCCCGGACCTGCCCCACGACAGGAATCAATATCGCCGCCAAGATCGCAATGATCGCGATCACCGTTAAGAGTTCAATCAAGGTGAACCCGCATGCACCGCCCGCCCTGGGGCGCTCCGAACGATTTCTGCCAAACTGTTGTGTATTCATTGTTTTATTCTCCTCTCCCGTTATTCGTTACCAGCGGACAACTCGACTGACAGCCGAATAAAACGCTTATCCAGCTGAGAAATCGGCGTCCGATCCCGGACCCATAAAAGCGACTCTGTCTCTTCGATCACCGCGATAAATTCGGCTCCCGCCTCCCATTGTACCAAGTCTACGGATACTTGCACAATAAACGTGGCTTCCACCGCCTCTGGATTCTTTGGTATCTCCAGCGAAAGGTAGCGTTCCGAATCCTGCTCGTAAAGACGGGCCTCGGGCATCGCCGACACGGTTGCCACAGTCGGATCCAATCCCAAGGCGTACTTGATGGCATTTGAAATCCCATCACCGCTCGGGTTGGCCTCCGGTCCTTCCTGGCCCGGCGGCAGGTCAAAACCGGCCGCCCAGGCGGAATAGGTCAAACCAGTGGATTCCCCGACCGCCTCCAGGGTCACCGCGCCGGCGGTTTCTCCGTAAGCGATTTGGAAATCCACCCCGCCGACTTCGACAATGGCCCCGTCCGGAAGTCCGGCGAATTGCCCGCTCAGGGTTCCGCCGTAAGCGATCAGCGTGACCGTTTGCCCAGCGACCGGCGTCCATCCGTCGGCCAGGCTCAGCTCCAGGGAGACTTCATTGCCCAGGGAAACATTCCCCGCGATGTCGAGGCTGGGCGAAACACCGGCTCCAAGAACCAGATTCACCACGGCGCCGCTCGCCTCCGAAAAACCGAGCTCAGCGGCTTTCACTTGTCCGCCATCGATCGACAGGACGCCCATTTCCCAGACGAAAAGCTCGCCTCCCAGATCGACCAGCGCTCCCGAGTTTACCTCCAAAAGGCCTTGGCCACCCGGACCGCCGATGGTTTCCTCATCGACCTCTTCCAGTGGAGCACCGCCCACGTGAACACCGAGTTCCGTTCCGGCGAAGCGCGAGCCTTCACCAGTGACGATGATGATCCCTTCGCTTCCGGGTGCCTCGCCAATCCGGTAACGGCTCGAACCCGTAATGGTGAGTTCACTACCTTCTTCGATCAGGATCGATCCAAAGGCGTCCTGGTTTCCGCCGAGGTCGGTGTCACGTCCTTCCCCGCCCGCACGGCCGATGATTGAATTCCAAGTCGATCCGCCACGCATGATGATCCGACCGGTCGTCGAGGCCGCCGGTCCGAGATGCAAGATCTCACCACTGGTCATCTGGCCGCCGTTTTCCAGGACCAGAGTGGAGTTCCCCGGTTGGGTAACCCCAAGCCGCACCCATCCGCCAACATCGGCAGTCGCATTATTGATGGTCAAAGTCGAAATCCCATCCCGGCCGGCCCGAAGGTCCTTTCCGATCCCCAAGAAAGCGCCATCTTTCACCATGGTGTAAACACCCGGAGCGTCCAGGACCCAACCCGCGAAGAAATCTCCGGCGGCTTCAAGGCTGCTCCCTTCACCTTCGATCAACAGGGTCGAGTTCGCCATTTGCCGCAAATCGCCTCCCACGGTCACCGTGCTGCCATTGATCACCTCCATGCTGCCTTCGGTGGTCTTGACTTCACTGACCACCAGATTTTGCCCAACCGAGAAGGTGGATCCGTCAACTACCAGGCTGGAACCGCCAGTGGTGGTGATTCCAAGTCGGACATGTCGCGCCACCTCCACGGCGGCGTTCTCCACCCGCCATGCGGAAAGCCCGTCCCGTCCGGCCCGCACGTCGTTTCCGACTCGCATAAAGGCTCCGTCCTTGATCACGGTCGTTGCCGCGGGCTCAGCGGCACTCTCCCATCCGGCGAAGAAATCGTTGTCCGTTTCAATGATCGTCCCCGCCCCCGAGGCGACCAGTTCTGAATTCACCCGTTGTTGAAGGGCGCCTGTCGAACTGATTCTCGACCCGCCATCCATCGACAACGTCGCCTGACTTCCGACAATCCGGCTCAGGGTGAATTGACCGGTCTCAATGACCGCCCCATTCGTCAACGTGATATCCATTGATCCCGCACCCGCCGCCAACCATAAACGATCCGGCGCTTGCAGCGTTCCGCCGTCGACCAACAGGGTGGAGTGTCCCGCCCAACCGGCATGCAACCGGTGACGGCCGTTGATCTTTCCACCCTCGGTCACCGAAAAGTCTCCCCCATCGGCAAGAGCCAGATCGAGTTGCCAGGCGTCAAGGAGAGAGTCGGTCCCGGTCACCACCAATTCGGTCTGGGACCCGGCGCGGCGGTTAAAGGCCAACAGGTCAAAATCCGCCAATGCTCCGTCTTCGATCCGCAACGAGGCAAAACCGTCGCGGCCAAATACGTTTCCATCGGTTTGATTAAACGCGTCGTTCATCCAACTGGTGCTGCTTCCCCGCACGATGACTCGTCCAACGGATCCCGCGGCTCCACCGACATGAACCGCTCCGGTTCGCAAGTGCCCGCCTCCTTCCACAATCAGTTCGGCATCGTCTCCTTCAAAGGGAGCCACGGTCAACCCCGTGAGATATTGCGCGGGATTGTTTCCCGTCGAACCTTCGTCTTGAAGTGTGTAGCGGTTTCCCGCCAGGTTCAGCCTCACTTTATCCGAATTCAAAATCATCCGGTAATTGGTCACCCATTGGGAAAAATCGACCGTGTAAGGCTCGGCGGCGCCAAGGTTGAACACCGCCTCGTCCAACGAAGTCGGCACGCCGGAGGGATTCCAATTCCCCCCAAGGTGAAAACTTCCGCCACTGGAGTTGATCCATTCTTTGGTCACACCGTTCAAGGGAGCCGAGCCGATGCCGGCCAGGCCTACCGTCATCCCGAGGCACATAATGGGCCTCCACAGCCCCACGGACGAAATCCGGCGAAGCATCGGGAGAGATTGTTTACGTCTGATGGTTTTTTGCGTCATGTTTGGTCAGGTTGAGTGTTTTTTGGGTTCGTAAATCGATGGATCATTCGAAACGACGGCAATAATCGGAAAGCAGGTCCCCTTTTCCTTTCCTCCGAATCTTCACGGACGAAGGACCATCGGCAACCTCTGTCGCCTGGTATGATACCAGCCATATTCCGCCGTCGTTCATTTCCGCTCCACCCCAATCCGATAAAATCGTTTCGCGCCACCGATCGATGAGTCCGTGAATGTGGCCAATTGGTCCGCAGCATACCAAACCGGACCATGGATCCGCTCCCAGCCACCCGCGGTTAAACGATCCCTGCTGAAGACCGAATACCACCGGCCCGAAACCGCATCCCACCGAAGCGTGATTCCCTCCACGCCCAGATCGATCTCCCGCACCTTCAGCCGCGAAGACGGATCCCTCGGATCCGTTCCGGCGATATATTCCTCCCGGGCGGTAAATCCTTTCCCGAGAAGGTCCATCATCTCCGCTTGGTCAAACGCTTCCGGGGACGCCCCGGCTTCCACCAGCCCATTTTCAACGAGCCACCAATGTGGCGTTCCGCCGGCCGCCCGCTCGATTCGGCCAACGTCATCCACCGCGCCCCGGAATCCGGGACCGCCTCCGGCCAGATAGCCCTGACTCGAACCCGCCTCATCCGGACTGACCCAGAACGCGTAAAGACTTCCGTTCGTCAGGTAAAAGCGAAACTTGACCGGTCTGTTCGCCAAGGGTGCCAAATCCTCTTGATCGTTCCATTCAACTCGAATCCGGGTACTATCGGCCGAGACCGCCTTCGATTCTTCCACCCCGAACCCATCGATCGGAACGCCGTTTTCATCCAAGACTTCCACCCGCAACTCTCCCTCGGGATTGTCAATGTTCACGAACAGATACCGGCCCTCAAAGATCACCGGCCGGGTGGTCAACGTTCCAGTCGTTTCCCCGGCGTCCATTGAGGCGAAACCATCCCGCCGCAAAATGGCCAGACCTGTCGCCCCGTTCGCGTAAGCCCCTCCGGTATAGCGCGGTGTTCGATTCACCAGGGTGGTGTCTCCAGCAAAACCGGTGTAATAAAACCACAGCTCGTCTTCCATCACCAGGCAGAGCGCCGCATTCGAATGCAGATATCCCCGGTCCCACGACCCTTCCGTCCGGGAGGCCGCGATGAAGGGAGTCCGATCGTCCGGCCGCGACCAATGAAATCCATCACGACTGAAACCTATATGAATCTCCGTGATCTTCGGAATGCCGGTCTCATTGATCACCGTATTGGAAGGCCCGAGATGAACGGTAAAGGCGCCGAGCATCAACGATTCGTAGGCAACCGCGTCAAAGTTATAGAGTTGAGGACGGTCCCCGATTTCCGGATCCGCCTGATCGAGGTTGTCCACCCGTAACCAATGAACCCGGTTCTGCGGCGCGATCGCTCCCAGGATTAAATCGTCGGTTTCCACGTAATCGCGACTTCTGCGATCCCAGCTAGATCGAATGCTATACACCCACTTCCGCCGAAATGGATTGTAAAAGATCGTCGACCGGTCTCCCATCTCGAAGGTCTCTATCGGCTCTCCCCAATGAATTCCGTCCGCCGAGGTATAGACTTCTCCGCGCTGCGCCGGCCGGGTGTAGAGCAACATATTGAACCGCTCGGTCGGATCGATCGCATCATGATTCAAAATCACCGCCGACGAATCCCGGGTCACTCCGTCCCGGTTCGGAAGGACCCGATTGGTCCCCGGCACCACGTCAAGATCGGGGCGTTCCCAGTTCAACCCATCCGGACTCACGGCGTAAGCGGTTCCATCGAAATAGGCCGCCTGATACCACATTTTGAATACGTTGCTTTTGGGGTCATACCATACCCCATCACTGAAGGGGGCCGCCATCGGCACGAAATCACCGATCCCTAGTTCCCCTTCGGTCTCCGGATAAAAGATCGGATTGTCGGGGTGTTTCACGGCCTGATGAAAAGTCCGCGTGAGGTTGGTCGCTTCAACCAGAAAGTTGTCGACAAACAATTGACGCCCGACGTTGATCGGGATAACCGCAGGCGGGACGTCCAAGTACGGCACCGGCAATGGATTCAGGCTCGCATCATCCGCCATATAGGTCGGCGGCCATTCCCCGGGGAGAACGATTCCGTTGTATAATTCTTCCTCGGTCGCCGGCCCCAGATCCACCATCAACACCGTGTATCCAGCCCAGGAACCGCTTCCCGCCCCCACCGTCCAATCGTTCAACCTCAACCGCCCGTCGATCACCATAGCGATATTTTCGAACGACAAGCCGCCTTGAGCCGCGACCACGACATGAGTCCCTTGTATTCCGCTGAGTTCGTCAACATCTCCTTCCAGCTCCGGCACAAGCCCGACTCGAATGGTGATATCTTTTAACACCGCGCTTCCGGCCGTCACCACCGGTTCGATACCGCCGGCTTCCTCAAACAAAAACTCCAAACTCGCTTCGGATCCCGTCCACTCCAGCCCGCCAGGCCCCAGCGCGATCCCTCCCCCGTTCGCCCATCTGCCGATCACCGTCAGCTCCGCCGATCCCACGTTCCGGACCACGCCGCTCGCCGTGGTTAAGGATCCGCCCGAAAGAATCGTTTTCCCGCGAAGATCAATGCGACCGGTGTGGTTCCAAGTCCCTCCTTCCAGACGGATCTCGCCAGCCGAATAGCTGGCGCCACTTGTCAAGAGCTGACCGGACCGGATTATCAGGCTCGAATCGTCCATCACCTGGAGTGGGTTTCTTGCTACGGCATTGGCCTGATTTCTTCCCACGATCCCGCCTTCGAGTAACAATAGTCCCCCATCGACGGTCACCGGAGACGCGAGGCGTCCCCCCAATGCCAACCGCACCGTGCCACCGTCCCGCACCGACAACCCATCCAGCCCAGGAACGACTCCGGTGATATGGGCCACGCTTTCCGCTCCCATCACTCCGGCCCGGACCTCCGACGGCACGCCCGCCGGAAACCAGTTGGATTCAACACTCCAGTCTCCGACGCCGCCCACCCAAGTCGTATCCACTTCTTCCGGTATCGCCCGAATTCGGATTTCCAAAACCTCGTATCCACTCCAAGCACCGCTTCCATCGATTACCGCGAAGTCAGCCGTCAACCCCCGGGCCTCCATCGCGGGGCCGAGTTCCAAGGCCACGCCGTCGAGTTCAATTTCGTCGAGTGCGGCTATCAACGGATGGTTCCCCATGAAGGTCGCCGACTCGATTGCCGGGGAAACACCTTCCGACAGATCGATTCGGATTGCGACATTCGAAAACGTCACACCGCCCGATGTCCTGATGGGTTCGATACGTCCTTCTTCATTCAGGAGTACCTCAAACATCGACCCAGGGTGCGTCAGAGCCAACCCTCCGGCACCGAGATGGATGCTTTGCCCTTCCCCCCATTGGCCCTTCACCGTAAGCGTCGCGGGCGCGACGTCCCGCATCACCCCGGAACCTGTCACCAGGGTGCCTCCATCCATCGCAAAATTTCCACTCAAATCGATCCGATTCGTATGATTCCAAGTGCCGCCACGAATCGACATCCGGCCAGCGATCGCCGCGACTCCATTCGTCAAGAGATTCCCGTTAATCAACCTCAACGCGGAGTCGGCTCCAACCCGCAAAACATTTCGCTCGACTTCATTGGCCTGGTTGCGGCCCAATACGCCGCCAACGATCCAGACCGCCCCCCCCTCGATCTCCACCGGAGCGGCCATCCGCCCCCCTCCATGGAGGCTGACAACCGCCCCATCTTCCACGTGCAATCGCCCCAAAGTCGCCGCAGGCCCGGTGATTCTCGCCCGGCGACCCTCGCCCCGGACTAGTGCGGAATCCGCCGCCGGAATTTCCCCCCCCGACCAATTCGCGGCATCGGCCCAATTGCCATCCCCTCCCGTCCAGTAAACGGGCAGTTTCGCGATCTCAACTTGCCACAGATTATAACCACTCCACTCACCGGTTCCGCTGGCCAGGCCGACGTTGCCCAGCTCGATACCACTTTCCCCCACCAGGTTGACACCGGCCACTTCGAGGCTTCCCTTCGACGCAAAAAGAGTCTGAAAGCCCAACAAAGCTCCGGGGTCGAATTCCGGTCCAAGCCCTTTCGCCAATCCGATCCGGATCGTCCCGCTTTCCACCGAAACCGGTCCCGTGGCGGCAACCGGATCGACCGACGAAAATGTATCAAACCTAAACTCCATGATCGTCTCCGCATGACTGATCCGGAAACCACCCGCCCCCAGCGCGATGGATTTCCCATCCTCCCGACTTCCCTCGATGCGGATCCGGGACGGACCCACGTCCCGCAACTGGGAATTGCCAGTCTGAAGCACCCCGCCACGCACCGCCAACGTTCCCCCCAGATCGATCCGACCGGAATGATTCCATGTCCCTCCCGCGACATTCACTTCGCCCTCCACCAGACTGATCCCGCTGGTCAAAAGGAATCCCGAGTATAAATCCACGCTGGACCGCGGCATAACCTGAAGTGGATTTCGCGCCACCGAATCCGCTTGATTTCGACCAAGCGATCCTCCGTCGATCAGAAGCCGACCACCGTCGACCGTAACCATCGAAGCAATACGCCCGCCTTCTTCGACAGCCACGACCGCATCCGCCTCTACCGAAAGACCGAGAAGCCCGGGAGCCGGATGTTGGATCCGGGCCACCTGTCCTTCGCCGGTCACGATCGCCGATTGACCGGACGGCACGCCGCCGGAATCCCAGTTGTCCCCAATCATCCAATCGCCATCGTCGCCGATCCAGGTCACCGAGGTTCCCCACGAGACAGCCGCGCCCGCGACCAACAGGCCGGGGGCGATGGATATGAGTCGACGGAGGAGATGGGTCATAACTGTTCGTTTCCCTTCAGTTTATTTCCGATTCCATCTGCGCCATCCCACGCAACCGGCCATCGCCAGCGAGAGGAATAACGCAACCGTCGCCGGTTCCGGAATCACCGTGACCTGCAGAAGTTCGTAACCTTCCCAGGCTCCTTGCCCGGCCACCACGCCCCAGTCGCTGACCGCGAGCCCTTCAGCCAAAAACGATCCGCCGAGAGTCAGGCCATAATCGGCAAGATCGATTCCCCCCAACGCCGCAACCAGGATATGGGTTCCGTGCAGATTGGTGAGGTCATAACCCGGATCGATCGTCGCAGACAAGTCGAGTCGGGCAAATCCATTGCGCAACAAAGCCTCGCCGCTCGTGACGATCGTCTCGATACCGCCACTCTCGTTGAAGAGCGCCTCCAGCACCGAATTGGAGTTGGTCAACTGAAAGCCGCCCCCGCCAAACGTAAGGTTGCCACCGCCCCACGTCCCCTCAACAGTGACGGTCGCGGCCCCCACATCGCGAAAGGGCGAGTTGGACGTGACGAGACTTCCCCCGCTGAAATGAAAGGTGCCGCTGAGATCGAACCGGCTGGTATGGTTCCAGGAACCGCCGCTCATGAAGACGCTTCCGGCCAAGCTGTTGATCCCGCTGGTCAGCACCGATCCCGAGACGATCGTCATGGTTGAATCACCATCGATGTTGATCAAATTTCTGGAGACACTATTGGCCTGATTTCGCCCGAGCGTTCCACCGTCGATGACCAGATGCCCTCCTTCGACCGTCACGGGCACGGCGATCCGGCCTCCGGTTTCGATGGAAACCGATCCTTCGTTCTGAATCAGGAGGCCGGTTATATTCGGCACCGCGTCGAGGATCCGGGCAACACTTCCTTCATTGCCGACGGTTACGGCCACTCCACTGGGAACAGCATTCCCCGCCCAGTTTTGACCGACATTCCAATTGCCGTCTCCCCCGCCCCAAGTGCCGGCATGGGCAGCTCCGGCACCGCTTCCGATCAAGGCAAGAGCCATCACCAGGGAACGGACCTCCATCCGCTCCCGCTTCATTTCGGGTATCTCTCTATTTGTTGGTTTCATGATATTATTCGGGTTTCAACTGATTCGTTCATTTCGCAGGTGAAGTCATTGAGGGCTCGCCGCAAGCACAGTTAGAGCGATTTCCTGGTTTCGGGTTCCATAATCGATCCGGAAGGCATAATCGCCCGCGTGAATCGTTTCGCCGTCTGCCAGGCCATTGATCTTTCCCCTCAAAGCGCCACCGTAGGCGATCAGGGGGATCACTTCTCCCGGCCGGGCGTGGAAACCGTCGGCCAATTCCACGCCGAGGGTCGCCGCGTTCCCGAATGTCACGTTCCCATCGACCCGGAGGGGAGGCTCCCGGTCCGGCCCTAAAACCACTTCCAATCGCGGACTTCCAGCGCCGCCAAACTTCAATTCACCGGCGCGGGCGGTACCTCCTGCCATTTGCAGCAGCCCGTCGCCGGATACGGTCAAGGCGCTGCCAACGGTCGCCGCGGAATTTCCCGCCAAACGCATCTTCGCAGGCCCACGTTGCCCGATCAAAAGATCACGGGCAACCGTCAGTTGCGTCTCCCGGCCATCAAGCTCCAGTTCCCCGAAGCCACGATGCCCGAGAACAACCCGACCGGCATTTACCACCGCTCCGTTCAGGAGTCGTATCTCCGCGCGGGTGGAGTCGCCGTCCGATCCGCCAAGCATTCCCCCGACATTCAAGTGACCTCCGTCCACCGTCAGGATCGAAACGTCCCCGTTTTGTCCATCCCACGAAATCCGCAGATCCTGGATCACCTCCAAAGTCGCGCCGTCGGTGATCAGCAGGCTGCCCGGGGCGTTGCGTCCGACCCGGGGCCGGGTTCCGTCGACCGTGACGATTGTATCCGGACCGTGGATTTCCAAACTTGCCGGACCATCCCGGCCGACGTCGAACCGGTTGCCAACATCGACTCTCGCACCGTCGCGGACCGCCAGCTTCGCGGGGTTCTCTCCGTTTCCGGAAAGCTGCAACGTCAAGCCGATGGTCAATTCAGTCGAACGAAGCGCGAGCTCGCCGGCGACATCCACTCCCCGGTCGACGCTGATCCGCCCCCCTTCGAACAGAAGACGACCCATCCCCTCCGCTCCGGGAGCGACCTGAAGGCCTTCGGTCAATGTATAGTGTCGTTGTCCCAAGTCGAGAATGACGTCGCTTCCCCGCACAACGGTCCGGTAGTTTTCGGCATCATCCGCGAAAGAAATCCGATAGGGCTGGTCGACCCCGAGGCTGAATATCGCGTCGTCTCCCGGTCCCGGCACGCCGCCTTGCCAGTTTTCCGATTGGGCAAACAGGCCGCCATCCGTGTTGCTCCATTCTTTCTGAAAAGCGAACAAATGGTCCTGGGAATCTTGAAAAATCTCGATGGGAATGATGGCAACTTCGGCATCCTCCTTGTTCGAGGAATAGATGACATAAAGGTTGCCTTCATGCTCGATCGCTTTCGGATACGACCATTGGGGCGATTTGGCCGCTCCGGCGAAGCGCAGCGGATGGGGCTCGCCGCGACTGATCCTCCAGATCCGGCTGAAATAGTCTTCACCGGGCGCACTCACGGCAATCGTCAGAGCCAGTCGCCGATTGTCGCCCGGGGCGGGCGGAGTGCCGGTGATCAGATAACGCTGCCCAGTGCTCAACTTCCCGGCAAAGGGTTTTACCGCGATCATCGGGAGGTTCGAGCGTTCCGCGAACGACCAGGTTTGCCCGTAATCCTCGCTCACCGAAACGAGCGCCATGGTATCTTCCGAATTCCGCATCACCGCCGTTATCCGGTTCTCCTCCACGATCAGCGAAACCAACGGCCAGCGCAGCCCCTCCTGATGGGGAATCTGAGTGAGGGTCCAGGAAGTCAGGTCGTCCCCGTCACTGATCGCGATCCGGTTTTCGCCATGCGCCATTCCAGCCAGGATCCAGTTCCCATTGCCCAACCGACGCACCTTGTCCGTTGCCACAAAGTCCTCGAGGATGACTCCGTGACGGACCCACCGGTCTTGCTCTTCGTCCAAATAAAAAGCTTCAAGAAACGGATCGCGGAATTCCCATGCGTCCCACGTCCGGGTCGTGAACGCCCAAAGGCGCCCTTCATGGGACAGAAAGCTGCAATACTCCCACCGTTCGTCCCCCACGATCTTCGGGGCGATCGTTTCCAGGGCCGACCACGTTCTGCCCCCATCTTCGGAACGTCTGCTATTGATTCGTCCGTCCGGGGCCGCTTCGTCCCGCACCCCGTGAACCCAGCCAGTGAACAGGACTCCATTATGGAAAGCGATTCCCGCTTCGTGGAGAAACTGCAGTCCGCCGCGCTCGGCCCGGTGCACCCGACTGTATTCACCATATGGAACAGGGGGGATCGATTCCAAGCTCGGAGGAAAGGGGACTGCCGGATCCCACAGGTTCACCGGTCCATCGCCGTGCGCAACCGCAAATCCTGCTTGCAGGCATCCCGCTGCCAAAAGGGTGGAAAGAAATTGTTTCGATGTTAGTCGTCCAATGCTCATAGTAATTCTTCTGTTCTTCGCTTCGATCAGGCGGGCTCAACCCCCGGCAACCTGAATCAGTCGAGCTCGATTTTCAGGCGCATAAACTGTTGTTCCAAATCCGCGATCCGATGATTGCTCTTTACCCGGAGGCGTGTATCCGTTTCCTCGATAATCGTCACCGACGCCGATCCGCTCCTCCATCCGCTCAAGTCATCCGAAACTTCGACCTGAAATTCGGCTTCGCTCGCCACCGGATTGCGCGGAATATCCAAGACGAGGTAAGCATCCTCGCCGAGCGTTTCAATGACCGCCCCGGGAAAACGCTCAACCTCCACCTTTCCTGGATCCAGGCCCAAGGCGTACTTGACCGCGTTCGAAATCCCATCGCCCGCCGGATTCGCTTCCGGGCTCCACTGGTCCTCCGGCAACCCGAAGCGCGAAACCCAGTCCGTGAAAGCGACATCGGCCCGGAGAACGATCAGCGCGACTTCCTCGCCCTCGTAATGGATCTCGAATTCATAACCACCGGCCTCGAGGACATGCCCGTCCGGCAACCCGGAAAAGAATCCATCGACCCCGGCGCCGGACTGGATCAAGGGAAGCCGGGTTCCCGGCAAGGCGATAAAGTTGCCGCTCCAGTCCACGTGAAGATCGACTCCTGCCGCGATGGTGACTCCGGCGTCCGACTTGATCACCGAGCCGGGACTTTCTCCCAGGATCGTGACGAGCGATGCGCCCGGGCTGAAAAAAATGTCCCCAGCCTCGATCGTTCCTCCCGCGAGCCGGATTTCTGCCGGGGCGTTGTTTCCCACCTGCAGCGTCCCCGCCAAAGTCAAGGTCGTCCCCTCGCCAAGCAATTCCAGTCGGGCATCTCCCTGATGTCCCAGGATGGCCCCGGCGACCGCGGCGGACGAGCCGTTCCGCATGCTGATCTCCGCACGGGTCGCGGAATGATCTCCCGCGATCAAATTCCCCTCCACTGTCAAAACAGCGGCATCCATCGTCAAAGTTGAGAGATCGCCTGCCGAACCATTCCAGGCAATCCGCAGATCACCCCCAACATTAACCGCGGCGCCGTCGGAAATCGATGCCATCCCCGGCGCGTTTCGGCCGATCCGGGAATTCACTCCGCCCACAGTCAATGTGGTTCCGGGACCCGTCACCTCCAGCTCACCCGGCCCTTCGCGGCCGATGTCAAACCGGTTACTGATCGTCGCCGACGCACCCGAGGAAAAACGCGCCTTCCCAATCGTCGTCGGCCCGTCCCCTACGTGAAATCCGCCTCCCACTGTCAGTTGAGCGTCATCCACCCAAAGCGACGACACCTCTCCATTCGCCCCTCCCCAGGAAATCCGCAGATCGTCGGTGACGGTCAAGCTAGCCCCTTCCCTGACAATCAGGACTCCCGGTGCGTTCCGCCCAACCCGGGGCCGGGTCCCTTCCACGGTGACTTCCGTTCCTTGTCCCGTAAGCTCCAGGAAACCAGGTCCATCCCGGCCGACGTCGAACCGGTTTTGAATCATCGCGGACGCATCGCCCCGAAATTGTCCGGTCGCCTGCCTTCCTTCTTCTCCGGACAACTGCAGGGTTCCGTCCAACAGCAAGGTGCCATCCTCGAAACGAATGTCGCCCGACACAGCCAGGTTTCCTTCAACCCGAGTCGATCCTCCGTGAACCTCCAGGCTACCAGAGGAATTCAACCCGGAAGTCACCGACAGATCCTCACGAACAGTCAGTTCATTTTCGCCAAGCTGAAAGACGACATGATCGTTCCCGATGAGAGTTCCTCGATTTTCGGCACTGGATTGAAAAAGGACGGTATACCGTTCCAGCTGTCCCAAATCAAACCACGCCTCCTGGTCAACAGCCGGGACGCCTCCTTGCCAATTGGAATTCTCCTGATAAATCCCCCCGGCGGGATTGCTCCAGTGACGGCGGGTTCCGTCCATCTCGATCTCTTCGAATGCCTCCAGCGGAATGACCGCCATCTCGGCATCTTCCTTGTTGACTGAATAAATCACATACAAATTCCCGTCATGCTCCACTGCCTGCGGGTAGGACCATTGCCGTCCTTTCGCGTGTCCTGGATGCCGCAAATGATGGGGAGTTCCGCGGGAGATCCTCCAGATTCGGCTGAGTTGCTTCTCCCCTGGCCGACTCAACGCGATGGTCAGGGCTTGCCGAGATTCACTCCGCATGTCTCGCGGCGTGCTGGAAATCACATACCGCTCGCCAGTGCTAAGCATGCCCGCAAACGGTCTCGCGGGCGACATCGGGAAGTTGCTCATTCGCGCTTCCTCCCACGTTTCCCCGTAGTCGTAACTTCGAGAGACCAGGGCAAAAGAAGCTTGGGAGTTCCGCATGATCGCCCAGATTTCATTGTCCTCGATGATCAAGGAGATCAGTGGAAACCTGAGTTCCGGATCATGGGGGATGTTCCTGATCCGCCACTGGGTGAGATCGTCGCCATCGCTGATCGCGATCTGGTTGCTTGCGACTCCCCCCGCGAGAATGTGGTTGCCGTTTTCCATCCGGCGTATCCGGTCGGTCGCCGTCCAACCGGGCTCGGCGAGCACCACCCCTTCCTCAATCCAAACGTGGTCGCGTGGGTGAAAATAATAAGCGACCATTTGATGGCTGTTCCGCTTGGATCCGAAGGCCCACATCCTTCCCTGATGTGAGAAGAACGTGCAGAAACCCAAGCGGTCGATTCCTTCGATCTCCGGACCGATCACCTCCGTCGGCGTCCACGTCCGACCTCCATCCGTAGACCGCCTGCCCGTTATCATTTGTTCCGGCGACCCCTCATCTTCGAGAGCGTGCGCCCATCCGGCGAACAACATGTTTTCGTGAAAGCCAAGCCCGGCCTGATGGAGATATTGCCATTCGCCCGCGACCGCCCAATGAACCGAACTATACCGCACATATGGCAAGACCGGAATTTCCTCATACCCGTATGGAAACGGGATCGCGGGATCCCACAGCTCCACCAACTCGTCGGCGGATGCCGCGCATACGGAGCAGAGAATCATCGACAACAAACAGGTCGGGCGACGAAAACACATTCAAAGCACCAGGTCCTTCCAGTTCAACGGAACCGGCTCATGTTGCCCCAGAACACATCGTGATCGTTGGTCGGCAACTCGGCCCTCCCCCGCGATTCCACGTGCCCATCAAGAAACGCCACGTTGATCTTTCCGTTGTGCTGAAAGATCAATCCGGTGCTGCCAGGACCCGTGTACTCGCTTCTCCAATACGAATCGGTCGGGGCGGACGAAGGATACGACCCGCCCTGCCCATCGCTCACTCCATCCATGAAGAACGCCATCCGACTGGGCGCGGAAATCTCGCTAAACAGCTGAGCATGCCCCGAATAGACTTGAGGGGTCGCCCCGGCCGAGGTCGTCAAAGTGGCACATGCGAACCGGTTGACGGCATACTGCTGTCCGTAATCTTTCCAAACCCCTTCCAGCCCGACATGAGTCGGACAACTCATCACCGTTTCGGAGGGAGGCTGCGCCATTTCCGAAGTAAGCCCGAGATACGGGGCTAGAGAGTCGTTCCGGAGCGCGCTGCCACTGGGATCGGTATCCGGACGGGTGCCTGAAAAGGCTTGATCCGGCGGAAGCCTCCAGCCCCACTGATCCAACATCCGCTCCTCATTATCCATAATCCAAGCAAGTCCGGCCTGACTAAGGGTCCTCAAGTTGCTCACGCATTGCGCCGAGCGTGCCGACTCCCTCACACTGCCAACGACTGGAATCAAGATCGCCGCCAGGATCCCAATGATCGCAATGACCGTCAACAACTCGATCAGTGTGAAGCCGCGACACTCAATGTTTTCCGCGGTTGATTTGATAGGTTTGTTTATTCTCATCAGTTATATCTCCCTTTGTTACCTCCAATTTGTCGGCTCAGTCCTGGATTCCGATTTCCACCCGGAAACGCATGAAACGCTTCGACAGATCCGACAGCGCTGTGCGGTCACGGGCATGCAAAAGCGTATCCGTTTCTTCGATCACCAGCACTGATTCATCGCCGTCCTCCCAATTGATCAGGTCAGACGACACTTCCATAGTGAAGACGGCTTCGACGGCATCCTGATTTTTGGCAATTTGAATCTCCAGGTATTGTTCCCCCCCATCGACTTCCAATTTCGCCACAGGCACTTCCCCGACCGAGGAAACGGTCGGATCCAATCCGAGTGCATACTTGATCGCATTCGGAATTCCGTCACCACTGGGGTTCGCGTCGAAAGCCTGGTCGGCCGCGGGCAGTTCAAATCCCGCGATCCAGGCGCCGTAGGTAAGCCCGGTGGTCTCTCCCTGCACGGTTAACGCGACCTCTGATCCTTGGTAGCTGATGCTGAAATCGACGTCATCCACCGTAAGAACGGCTCCCTCAGCGAGGCCCGCGAATGTCCCTGTCACTTCACCTCCGGCACTCGCCACGACGAACTTTTGGCCCGCAGTGAAAGTCGCCGTTTCATTGACCGCCAACTCCAACCGTGCGTTCGAACCGAGAGTGAAGTCGCCGGACATGTCCAAGAATGGGCCACTTGCGGCATCAAGGACCAGGCTCAGGAGAGCCGAGTCTTCCCCGACGCCGTCCGCGAAGCGGATCGAACTCGCCCGAATCGTTCCGTCTTCGACATGAAGGGTGCCGGTCCGCCACACGACGACTTCACCGCCGATATCGACCTCGCCTCCAGCCAGGACATCCAACCGGCCGGTTCCTCCGACCCCTCCGGTGAATTCTCCTCCGCCTTCGCCATCATCGACCCAGACTTCACGGGATCCCCCGATGAACAGGCCGAGGGCGGAACCTTCGAGCCGGCTCCCGCTTCCAGTCAACACCAGCGTTCCTTCCGAACCGGAATTGGTGGCGATATTCAAATCGTTCTCGTCTTGCCCGGCCAGCACCGCACCGTCACTCACGGTCATGACCGCCTCGCCGTTCGTGCCGATTCGCATGGAGCCCGCCGATAAGGTCGTGCCCGCTCCGGTGAGGTCGAACGTGGTCGCTCCATGATTACCGATGTTGAGACCCCCGGCGGTGACCGTCGCACCGTTCTCCACATAAATCTCGGCCACCACCGATCCGCTGTCAGCCGCCGCGAGATATCCCTCCACATCCAGCACCGCATTGTCGACCGTCAGAATGGAGGTCTCTCCCGCATCCCCGAGCCAGGCCACCCGCAAGTCGCCCGCGACGTTGACCGTCGCACCATCCGAAAACAATGCTGTTCCGGCCTTGTTTCGTCCGATTCGTGAGTTCACGCCACCCACCGTCAAGAGTGTGTTGGCGCCACTCACTTCCAAACTTCCGACTCCCTCACGTCCGATATCGAACCGGTTGCCGACATCGATTTGGGCGCCATTCGTAAAGGTTGCTTCCCCGATCGTCGTGGGGCCGTCGGAAACATGCAATCCGCCGTCGATGTTCAAATTACCGCCATCGACCAGCAGCGTGGATCTGTCTCCCGGCGCA
Organism: Verruconatronum alginivorum; assembly: GCF_056590205.1. Taxonomy (NCBI): domain Bacteria; kingdom Pseudomonadati; phylum Verrucomicrobiota; class Opitutia; order Opitutales; family Verruconatronaceae; genus Verruconatronum; species Verruconatronum alginivorum. The sequence continues at coordinate 459,163 of NZ_JBWPVQ010000001.1, forward strand.
CCCTCCCACGAGATGCGAAGGTCGCTCCCCAGGACGTTCATCGTAGCTCCGTCGGCGATCACCGCATCGCCGGGCGCACTGCGGCCAATCCGAGGGCGAGTGCCCGAGACATTCAAAACCGTTCCCGGATCCCGAAGCTCGAGGTAACCTGAACCGGTTCGTCCGATATCGAAGCGGTTACTGATCGTCGCCATGGCCCCGTTCCGAAAGATCGCCTCTCCGTGCGCGTTGGCACCATCCGAAAGATGAAGTCCGCCCTGGACCACCAGATGCCCGCCATCGACCGTCAGCCTGGAATCCTCTTCCAAAGCGATCCGCAAATCACTGACCACGCTCAAAGTCGCCCCATCAGAAATCAACGCGGTTCCCGGTCCCATATTACCAATCCGGGGGCGAACCCCCGCCGCCGAGAGCGTCGTCCCCTCTCCCTTCACCTCAAGATGGCCGGCACCGATCCGCCCCACGTCGAAACGGTTCTCCAGGATCATGGAACCGCCTTCAACCACCAGGCTCGCAACGTCGTCTTCCTGATGGGCCAAGAACAAATCCTGCCGAAGGGTGTAGGTATTTCCATTCAACTGAAAAAGGACGTTGTCGGTGCCCAGCAGAAGCATATACGTCTCGGCCGCACCGGCGAAGGTGACCGGATAAGCTTCCTCGGCCCCGATGTCGAATACCGCGTCTTCGTAAAACTCCGGCGCGCCGTTCAACCAATTCGATCCGTCATGGAAACTTCCTCCAGCCGGATTGTTCCAAAACTTCCAAAAGGCATCGTCGGCGGTGCCCGCACTCGCCGCCGCCAAAAAGCCCGCCGCCAACAGGGGACGGCTCCAGCGTTGAATGATCTTAGACATAGATGAGGTACATGGTTTCATAATTGCATCCTTTGGATTAGAGTAGGCGTCCGTCTCCGAACGTCGTGGTGGCAATATATTCAGTGTGTTCAATGGAATTTCCCTCTCAACAGAAACATCTTGGTATGATACCAGTTGCTCTTCATGCCTCACGGTGACTGCAGGAGATCGACCGGTATGATTGTCACCTTGGCATCCTCCTTGTTCAGGCTGTAAGCCACATAAAGATTTCCCTCGTGCTCCACAACGGCCGGATAAGATCGTGAATGCCACGGGCCTTTGCGCATTCCTTCCGGATATCGCGCGGCGGGCGGAAATCCCGGCGCAACCGTGTAGACCCGGCTCATCACCCGCTCGCCCGGTTCGCTGACCGCGATGGCCAGCATCTGCCGGGGATATGGATAAAAGTCGGGGTTATGTACGTTGAACACGAGATAGGTCTGACCCGTAGACAGCTTTCCGACATGCGGCTTTGAAATGCTCATCGGGAAGTTGCTTTCCACCGCGTTCGACCAGCTCTCTCCATAATCGCGACTCACCGTCACAACCGCCCGGTAATCCCGCCAGGGATAATTGCCGACCGCCGATGCCCAAAAGTGTTGATTCCGGTACACGGCCACAATCTTCTTCCCTCCGTCGTATACGACCGGTCCTCCCTCGGTTCCTTGCAGGGCTTCATGGAAAACCATCGGCCCGGAGGGAAGATCCCAGGTCGAAAAATCGCTGCCCCGGCTAATCGCACAGCCGGTCGTAAACCAACCGCCCATGATCCAGTTGCCGTTGTCCATCGGAATCGCTCCGCTCAACGGAAAAAACTTCCGGTCCGTGACCGGTCCCCGCTGTTCCCATTCGTCGGTCCGTTCGTTCAATACCAACCCCCGCATGCGCAGGATCGGAGGATCGTCGGGATAGAGCGTGCTAAAGGCCCAAAGTTGCCCCCCGTTCGAAGCGAGGCCCGAAAATTCCAGAAATTGCCCCCCAAGGTCCAACGTCTCCTGCTGGTTCTTGTTCCGGATCAGAGGCACTTCCTCCCCCGCTTCCCATTCGGTCGTGGTGATGGTCGCGGTCGGCGTCCAGGTGAGCCCGCCGTCGGTCGACTTCGAAAACCGGATGAGGGCATCCGTATCGAGTTCGCCAAGTGTAGTATTTTTCCAGGCCGCATAAAGCTCGCCCTTATGCACGGCCAGGGACATTTGGTGCAGAAACTGATCGACCCCCTGGCTCGCCCGATGAATCTCAACCTGGTGCACCCCGGGTCCTTTGTCTCCGATATAAGGGATGTCGCCCGAAGCCGGAAACGGTATCCGGGAATCCCAGAGTTCATACGGCTTGATCGGAAACACGAGAACCCCGTAGTCGCCCAGCAAAAGCCGCTCATTCGTTCGCATAACCCGGGTGTAGGCATCGAATTCCACTCCCGGCTTCTCCGCAATCAAGTTAAACGAATCCATCTCGATGCGCTTGAATCCGGCCGCCGTCAATTCACCCACCAAACTTCCGGGATGTCCCGCGACGGGCGTGAGAACATAGAAAAGGCCGGCACTGTGCGCCACCACATCGATCTCGCCAATCTCAGACCGGTAGAAGTCGTGTCCTTCGAACGCCCTTACGCGGGTCGCCGTATAATCGCGGTCGGTGAACAACTTGACGCCTTCCCGCAGGATATCCCTTTCGCCTCCCCGCAGCTCGACCCGCGCCACTGGATATTCCGGAGGCGGCGAATCAATGCCATACGACATCGGGAGCGGGGATACAAAATCTCCGTCATCGTCCCCTCCCGCCCGGGCAACACGCAAATTCATGAAACGAGCCGGAGCGTCACTCATCGGCACAACATCGCGGTAAACAAACCGCTCCCGGCCATCCTCCTCGTAGTCAACCCGCACCGGAATTCCCCGTTCCGTCCAGTCAAACAGATCCGGAGAGGCCAGGACATCGTATTGAATATCCGGAAGGGTCGAGGGACGCGCGTAACTGAACGTGAGATAGGTTTCTTCGTGAAAATCCTCCCGGCCAACAATACCCAATTCCTCTCCCGCCGCGCTTTGCCACGGATCCATTCCCAATGCATACTTGACCAAATTGGATACACCGTCGCCGGCGGGATTCCCATGGGTCCCGCTCATCTCCGGTTCTCCCAGTTCCCGCTGATCGAAGTGATAGGCCCGCCACTGATCGAATCCACCCAGAGGATTCAAGTGACGGGTAACACTTTGCCAATTCGTCCCGATCCGGAATTCGTCGAATTGAACATCATTGTTCGATCCGAACAAGCGGACCCTCAACCGGTCAAGCCCGCCGGTCGCCACTCGGGAATTCGTGGTGACCGCCGTCCATTCCGTCGGCTCTTCCGGACCGACCTGATCCACACCCACCACGTAGGCTTTCAGATAATACTCCCGGTCATTGTCCGGATGCGTCACCATTTTCGAGACCAGAAAGATGGTTTCGCCCACTGGCGACAGACCGGTTTGCGTGGTGTGCAAACTTCCCCCAAGTCCGCTGGCGGCCCCGATTTGATATTGTCCGCTGGTTCCCGTAACAACCCGCCATCCCTGGTTCGCCGCCGTTCCCCCTGCTTCGGCGGTTGTCGATTCCAGATCGATCGAAAGACCCGATGTCGAGTTTCCCCGGCGCAGGAGGAAACTCATGTAATAGGTCGACTCCCGGCCATCTTCCAGAGTGAATCCCAACGGACGATACGCGTTTCGGGCTCCCCCCCCGGCCACGTGCAATCGATCTCCCGCCGCGGAAAACCCGGTCCCCGCAGGAAAAACCAGGCTTTCGCCGTCGGCGCCAAGCGTCCACTCGGCGCTCCACGGTTCAGTCCATCCCTGCCCTCCCGCCAATCCGCCGAGATCGGTCCGGCCGTCGTAATCAAATCCTTCATACGCGATCGGATCGCTTCCTCCGTTCCCCGAGGCCGGGGCGGTCACGCTCTCCCAGGTCGTCCCGAACCGGAGTTCGTCGATTTCGGCGTCAATATCGGTTCCAAACACCCTCAAACGGAACGTATCCATCCCTCCGGTGGTAAAGGTTCCGCTCTCTCCCCCCACGGTCCAGGTCACCGGCCCTTCCGAACCGACGGCGTCCACTCCAGCCACATAAACCTGCAAATCATAACGCCGGGCATTGTCCACCGTGCTTTTCATCCGGCCAACCAGGAAGATCGTCTCCCCGACCGGCGCCAACCCGTCAGGACTCCGGAAGCTGGCGCCGAATCCAGCGGTGGGACCAATCTGGAGATAGCCCGGCGATCCGACAATCATCCGCCAAGCCATACCCTGGGCGGACTGAAGATCGAACGACACACCGCCAGAGCTGGTGTGCCTCCGGAACAATACACTAAAATAAATCGACGACGCCTGGTCATCCTGAATCACAAACGGCAATGGCCTGAAAATATCCTGGGCTGCCTCGACGACTACATGCAAACGCCCCCCAACTCCGGTCAGATCGCTTCCAGCCGGGTAATTCAGACTGGATCCGTCTTGGGTGACGAACCAGCGTTCCCGCCAGGCCCCTCCCCAGCCTGTCCCGCCACCCGCGCCCAGCAGACCAACCCGGTCTTCGTAATCAAATCCTTCATACGATTTAATTCTCCCGTCGGCGGAGCCGCATCCCGCGACCATCCAGGTTAATAGACCGATGAAAACTGGCGTCGTTCGATTCATGTCTTAAAAGGAATTCTTCCGGATCAGGGTCGAGCGCCGGAACGCCACCAACCCGAGGATCATCAACCCCGCGACCAGGGCAGACGTTTTTGGCTCTGGAATGACCCCGATTATTCCATCCGAATATAAGAAATCGGTCGTCCATTCGAGACCGTCCGCCAACGCGGGGAGTTGAGTGGAGCCAAACTCACCGAGGATAGTGCCCCCGGCGTTGAACAATTGAAACTGATCCCCAAATCCGGGCGTGTATCCATTTGAAAAATACACTTCCAGCGCCGCGCCTCCGAGGTCGATGTCCCCGGCGATTTCCAACAGGGAATCCAGTCCACCGTCCAATCCCGCAAGGAAAACCGCTCCCGGCTCCGCGGCGAAATGCAACGCTCCCGCGAATACCGTCGCCCCGCTCACCCGCAGTTCTCCGGTTTCCCACACTTGCAGCATTCCCCCGATGTTCACCGTGCCGCCAGTCGAAACTTCCAGGATTCCCTCCGCCCCGGCACCACCATTCTCCGGCGAATTTCCCCCCACATAGACATTGCTTCCGGCTCCGCTCAACGACGCTCCATCCGAAATGCTGACACTTCCAGCCGCATTGTTGCCAATGACTACATCTTCGCTGAGGCTAAACACCGTATTGAGGCCAGTCATTTCAAGTGAACCGGCTCCCGCCTGCCCCATGATCAGACTTCCCGCTGTCACCTGGGCCCCATTCGAAAACCCGATCTCAGCAATCGTATTCGCACCGTCACCCCCGACAATCGCCCCAGTGACGGTCAGCGTCGCGTCATCCACGGTCAACGTGGAGGTTTCTCCCACGGATCCATTCCATGCCACTCTCAAGTCGCCAGCCACATCGACGAGAGCGCCTTCCGCGAATATCGCTGTTCCAGCGGCACTCCGTCCAATCCTGGAATTGACGCCTCCGACCGTCAGAGTCGTGCCTTCTCCCCGCACCTCCAGGGAACCGACTCCCTCCCGGCCGACGTCAAAGCGATTGTCCACCACCACTTGGGCTCCGTTGACGAAACTCGCTTCGCCGACCGTCGCCGCTCCGTCCGAAATGTGCAATCCGCCGGAAATGTTGAGCTGACCTCCATCGACAGTGAGAGTTGAGACATCGGCAGGTTCGCTGTCCCATCCGATCCTCAGGTCGCTGGTCACGTTCATGGTGGCCCCATCGGAAATCAGCGCGGCCCCGGCCGCATCCCGGCCGATGCGGGGACGAACTCCCGCGACATTCATTATCGTATCCTCCCCTCGCAAATGTAGAAAGCCCTCACCTTGCCGCCCGATGTCGAACCGGTTTTGGATGTCAAAGATGCCTCCCTCCACGATCAGGTATCCAACGTCGCCGTTACTTCGACCGACGTGAAGATCGTTGGTCAACGTATAGGTCCGCCCCCCCAGTTGAAACAACACGCTGTCATTGCCGATCCATGCGTTCTGGGTAATCACATCGCTGGTGAACTGCACCGCGTAGGGAACAACCTCTCCCATGTTGAAATACGCGGCATCCCCGGCTCCCGGAGGTCCGGCGGGCGACCAGTTCCCGGAATCGTGAAAACTGCCGCCATCCTGGTTTATCCAGGTCTCGGTGGCTGCCGAAACCGGCAGAGCCCAGATCCCTCCGGCTACCAAGGCCACACCCCAGCAAGCCGTATTCATGCGTTTCGGAGTCGATTTGTGAAGAGCTGCCGCGAGTCGAGTCATGTTATTCATGGGTTGTCATTCTTTCGTTTTGGTTGGGTTAAATACATGCGTGGATGAGCCTGAGTCGCTCTTTCGCTTTCGCATCGACGCGCCGGGAGACGTCGTCCGCCGAATCACTCCGGGCAAGGCCTTTGGTCATCACCAGTCCACCGAACACCAGAAGCCCTAAAACTCCGAGCAGCAGCGGAAACGCCATCGGCCCGATGATTTCATCGCCCATGTTCACAAAGGCGTCACTCGTCAAAACCTCTCCGAAGGCGGCGTCGAGTTGGGCCAGCGTCGCTGAAAACTCGTCCGGCCCTTCGAATGCCCAGTTGAATCCGGCCTGGTCCATGAACTTGCGGAATTCGCTCCCGTTTACCACCCGGTCCAATGCGGCAATCAATGCCTCCGCCCGCTCTTCCGGCACACCGGCCGGCATCGCCACTCCCCGCCAGGTGCCGAGAGAAATGTCCACCCCTTGCTCCTTCATCGTGGGAACATCCGGGAACTGGCTCAATCGCTCGTCCGCCATCACTCCCAAACAACGGATTTCGCCAGCTTGCAACAACGAGCGGGCTTCCGGGAGACTGCAACTGACTAGCGCCAGGCCACCGGCCATCAGCTCCTGCAACGACGGGGTTGACCCTTCGATCGAAATCCAGCGGACCGCGTCGACTCCCGCCCCGATTTCATTGAGCCATCCCGCCATCGCCACATGCCAGATCCCTCCGAGCGCCGTCCCGGATCCCCGCAACTCCCCCGGGTTGCGCCGGATGTACTCGCTCAAATCCTCCAACGTCTTCCACGGAGAGTCCTTCCGGACAAATATCGCGCCGGGATCGCGGTTGATCAGACCGGCGAGTTGATAGTTCTGATAGGTGATCGGTGTCAGATCCCGCCAATGCAGCATGTTCAACTCCGCGGTGATCAAAGTGATGGTGTATCCATCCGGGCGGGCCAGGGCTCCCCGGGTATGCCCGGTCACGCCCGAGGCACCGGTCGCGTTGACGACGTTCACGGGAACCCCGAGTTCCGCTTCCAAACCGACCGCCACCTGCCTGGCAACCCTGTCGGTTCCGCCGCCCGCCGCCCAGGGGCAGATCAAAACAATCGGCTGATCCGGGTATCCGGAATCACCGCCGCACCCGGAAAACAAAAGCGCCACCACCCCCGCCAGGAGCACCATCCCATACCGCAATCTCTTTCGCCAGTATTCCATATTCATCACGTACCAGTTCGCCTGACTTCGTTGGTCGCCTGGCCGTATTTCCGGATGCTATCGCCATCGACGAATCGGGGGGGTATCAAAATATGCAGAGGAGCCTCCGGTATCCCCCGCTCGTTTCGCATCAATTGGTTGGCCACGAGATCCACCGCCGCCGCCGCCAACCATTCACGGTGATGATTGATTCCGGCGAATCCACTCATGCCAGTCGCCCAATCATGGATCACATAACCGATGTCATCCGGAATTCGCATTCCCAACCGCTGTTCGATCCAATCCGGAACATAGCGGTCGAAGGAAATAATCACATCCGGACAATGCTCCTTCACCCAACGGCAAAAGACGTCCGCCGACTGCGCGACCTCGCTGGTCGGCAGGACAAGCGGGGGCGGAAGCCGGTTGCCCGACGCCTTAAGGCGCATCTCATTGTAATGGAGGACCGCGCCGGAATAGGTGAAATCCGACCGGCAATCGATCCAGTTGGAGATCGCCAATCCAATCCGCCGGTAACCCCGCGCGGTCAACTCGCTCATCGTATCCATAATGCCTTGCATCATGTTTGCCGTCACCCGATGAAGTCGGGGAGAAGCGAGCGCGAAACCGAATATCGCGGAGCTGAATGAAGAAAAATCAAATTGGCCGATCGCGCTGTTCACCGACTGGGGCGACGCGATGATTCCTTCAATGCCGCGCGCCTTCAACACCGAGCGAAGCCGCTGCGGAGACAGGCCGCCGGGGCCGATGAAAAAGTCTTCAGCCACGTACCCATGGTCGATCGCCCGTTTCTTGATTAAATCGGAAGATACGAACCGATAGACCGGATCCCGCAAGGCCGCGTCCTGTTGGGCGTCCCGCAGTATTCCCAAGGTGGCCCGGACCCCCTGCTTCTTCTTCGACCGAACGATCGACATCAACCGCGAAAGATTCGGATCGGGCCGATAACCGAGCTCTTCCACCGCCGTCAGTACCCGCCTCCGCATCGTGTCGGAAACGTCCGGCGAATTCCGCAAAACCCGCGAAACCGACATCGGCGAAACGCCGGCCTTTTGAGCGACGGTCGCGAGACAGGGTTCCGTGGGTGAAGTCCGTTTCATAGTAGCAATGATTCGGGGCGGGCCTTGCAAACAATATCAAATAAACCTTCCCCACTGGGAGGGATGGCATCCTGCCGTCCGCCACCGGCATCAGCCCCAGAAGAGGTTCGGCTGGAAGACTCTCTGATTTCGCCCCGTAACGCGGATAGACAGTGAAGGTTCATAAGAAGCGTAGCGGTCACCTCTCACTCATCGGCCAACGCTGGATCGGTCCCGGCCACGTTGGCCGAGGTGGTCCTGGTCGTCGCGACTTCCGCGAGGGGGTCTTCCTCTTGAACCGGACGACGCTTCCACCAGTTCGCCAGCATCGATCCGGAAATGTTCATCCAAGTTCCGAATACGTTCGGAGGCAGGGCCGCTACATGGCTCTTGAGGACGTCGATCGCCAAGCCGGTCGCCATTCCTCCGTTTTGCATTCCAACCTCGAAAGCGACGGTGCGGCAGGTCCGCTCATCCATCTTGTTGGCGACGACGGGATAAATGTTGAGTTTAAAACCGACATATCCGACCACGTATCCCAAGCCCCGGGCGCCCCAATACCCGAAGAGATACCCGGCCGCGTTGTGGATCACGGCCGCCAAAACGAGCAACATCCCCACCGCCAGGAGAACTTCCCGCGTCTGCGCCGTAATGACTGCCAGGATACAACAGATGGCAGTCATGGACACCAGGGGCAACGCCCGGTCCATCCAATTCTCAGACCGGTTCAACCGAACGTTGACAATCCATTTCAGCAGAGCAACTAGACCGATCAAACTCGCCCCGAGGGCGACTCCCGTCTTCAAAGGAACGAATGCACCGAGTCCGTCTCCAGGCATCGAAAGACCGATGAAAGCCACCCCCGCGGACGCTCCGATGATGGTCCACAGGACCCCGGTATTTCGGGCCCACGTCTTCTTGCTGTAAAGAATCGCGTTGGCGACGAGTCCCGCCACGACCGGAACGATGATAATGTTGAAGATCGAAATCATCATCAGAAATGCATTGATTTCCAAAAATTGTCCGGCAAACCGGGCCATAATAAAGGGGGTCATTACCGGGGCAAGAAAGGTGGAAACACAGGTCATGGTGACCGACAACGCCACCCGGCCGCCGGCCAGATAGGCCATCAGATTGGAGGCGACTCCTCCCGAACAGGCACCGATTAAAATGATCCCCGCAGCAATCTCGCCATCGAATCCGAATGACAGCACCACCACCAAACCGACCAACGGCATCACGGCGAACTGCAGAAAGGCCCCGATCAAAACCGGCCAGGGAAAAAGCGCGACCCGGGCGAAGTCCCGGAGATTCAACGTCGTCCCCATTCCGAACATGATGATTTGCGTCAGCGGAACGATCAATAACGTCAAACTCAGCCCACCCCAGCTTTGAAACAGTCCCGGATAAAAGAGGGCCGTCGCCACGAAGACCAAAACCGAGGCGGTAAAGGTGAAACTGCGAAGAGTCGGATGACCGAAGAACGCCAGAGCCATCGACAAAAGAGCGAGCACGGCGGACGGAGCGGCGAAGGAGGGAAGTCCGAAAAGCGCGAACGAAATCGCCAGCAGGGCGAAAATCGGACCGGTGAAACGGGCGCCGCGGGTAAGGGCAGTCAAAAATTGATTGAAATGAACCATGTTTGTTTAGCGGTTTTTTAGAAAATCCCGTCGGTTCCCTCGTGGACGCTTTATCCCGGCGTCCCGTCCCATTCGAGTCTGCCGCGGCTCGAATTGTCGATTCGGACAGCCTATTGACCAGGAGTGAAGCGGAGCCGCCTTATCGTTTGGATGGGATTTGCGAAAAAGGGCCGTCGACAAGGAAAACAAGGAAATTTCGTGAGTGTTATAACAGTTATAACGCCACAAATTCTGGAAGGGCAAGAAGATTTTTCAGGGTTTTTCCGAGGCGGTTCTCCGGCTCACCCATTCGGACGCACGGGGGCAACATCCGGCCCGGGGCTCTACTCCCCGCTTCCGGAATCGCTTATCGCTTCCCGCCGCCGGGCCGCCGACGTCATGAAGGAAGAGGGTTGCGGGATCGGCTTGCGCTTCCACCAATTCGCCAAAATCGAGCCCGAGACATTCATCCAGGTTCCGAAAACATTTGGAGGAAGGGCGGCCACATGGCTCTGCAACACGTCAATGGCAAGACCGGTCGCCATCCCTCCATTCTGCATCCCGACCTCAAACGCGACCGTCCGGCAGGCTTTTTCATCCATCCGGTTCCGCACGCTCGGATAGACTTTCAGCATATATCCGCCGTATCCGAGGATATATCCAAGTCCTTTCGCTCCCCAATACCCGAGCAGATACCCGACAGCGTTATGGATCATCAACGCTACCACCAGCAACAATCCGACCGCCAGGAGTACTTCCCGGGTCTGGGCTGTGATGATCGCCAGGATACAACAAATCGCCGTCATCGAAACAAGCGGCAGCGCCCGTCCCATCCAGTTGTCCGGCCCGGAGAACCGGACGTTCACCACCCACTTCAACAACGCGACCATCCCGATCAAAAACGCCCCCAGCGCCGCACCGGTCTTCAAGGGCAGGAAAGCCCCCCACCCGGTTTCCGGGATCCAGAGAGTGACGGCGGCCACCGCGAAGCTCGCCCCCAGGATCGACAGCAATGCCCGGGTGTTCCTCGCCCACCGCTCCGGACTGTATAGAATGGCGTTGGCAACCAGGCCGGCGACCACCGGAACCAGGATAACATTCAGAATCGAGACCATCATCTGCAAGACGTCGATCTCGATAAACCGCCCCGCAAACCGCGCCATAAGAAATGGGGTCATCACCGGGGCCAGAAAAGTCGACACACAGGTCGTCGTCACCGACAACGCCACCCGGCCCCCGGCCAGATATGTCATCAGGTTGGAGGCCACCCCCCCGGAACATACCCCGATCAAAATGATGCCCGCCGCCAACTCACCCTCAAATCCAAACGCGAGAACCAGGGAAAGGCCGACGATCGGCATCACCCCGAACTGCAGAAAAACCCCGATCAGAACCGGCCACGGGAAAAGCGCCACCCGGGCGAAATCACGGAGATTCAGGGTCGAGCCCATCCCAAACATGATGATCTGGGTGAGCGGCACGATCAGCAATGTCAGGTCAAAACCACCCCAGGTGCCAAAGAGCCCCGGGTAAAACAAGGCAGTGCCGGCGACCACCAGCACCCAGGCGGTAAACGAAAAACTGCGGAGTTTCGGATGGCGGAAAAACGCGAGGGCCATCGCGATCAACGCCAAGACCACCCACGGTCCGCCTTGGGATTCACGCCCCGCCAGCAGCAATACGCCACCGGTCAATCCGGCGAGAGGTGCCACATAACAGGCGGCACGGGTCAGGTAACCAAAAGCTTCGCGAAGAATAGGCATCAAGATAAGGGTGTTAAATCACTATTCCAGTTGGCTCGCAATCAATACTTCCCTCCTCCACGCCCGGTCTTCGGATATCGGCCGGCACCATCATGCTGGTGAAGTGGCGTCTGGTATGGCGCGAGGCATTGTCCGGGTCAAGGCCGAATGCCCGTCGCGCCGGTCCCCCAATAATCCCCATAAGGCGGCCCCGGGAGAGACGCGGTCCCGGAATTTCTTCCTGAAATCCGTAAAAATCAGGGTTCGAGGAGGCTCGGCGGAACCCTTCTCATTTCGCATTGAGTGATAACCACTTCAGGGAAAACCGCTTGTCCGGAAAAAAACCTGTGCCCGCAATTCAATGAATCGCTTGTCCACCGAAACGCTTGCCCAAGAGTCGGTTTTCCCTTTCGTTAGGTCGATCCGATTTCCAGGCGTCCATTTTAAAGAGTCCCCTATGCACAAATACGATCCGTTCACTTTGGCGCCGAATTCCAATCAGCCAAAGACTGCGCCCGACCAGGCCTATTGGACGATTTACCAGAAAATTCTCGCCGGGGAACTGGCCGCGGGAGAAAAACTCAGCCTCCGGAAAATGGCTTCGATGTCCAAGGTCAGTGTGATTCCGGTGATCGAAGCACTCCGGCGCCTGGAAAAGGATGGCCTGGTCGAGTCCCGGCCCCAATGGGGACATTTCGTCGCCATCCCTTCCCTCGACGCCATCCGCAGTCACTTCGCGTTGCGCGAAGCCGTCGAGTGTCAAGTCGCCCGGCTCCTCAGTGAGGGAATCGATGAAACCCAGGCCGATCACCTGCGGGACCTTGCCAAGGAACTCGACTGGGCGAAACAGGAAGCGAGACCCGAATCCGAGGTCGACCAGCTTCATTTCAACCTGCACATGACCATGGCCGAATTCACCGGCATGCAATCACTGGTCGATGCCTTGCGCCAGGTGAACTTGTTTTTTCTTCTCCTCAAAGTGACCTCCTACAAGCGCCCCCCCGATCTGCCGCCGGTTTTCCACGAATCCCTGATCGATAAAGTCCTTTCCCGAAATCCGGACAAAGCCGAAGCCGCCATGCGAGCCCACGTCCAAAACGGATACCGCCGGATCGTCGCTTCCTGCCAGCCCGCCCTCGAAGGCGGCAACCCCGGTTGAAAAGGACCGCCTCCCAACCCCCCCCGTCGCCCCGCTCTCCCCCCTCTTCATTCACCGCGACAAAAAAACTAACACCTGTTATTTTTTCTGTCGCGGCAGCGGATGGGGGTCTGATCACCAGGGCTATTTCATCTGGCCGATAAACCTCCCACGGTGGAGCATCTGCCCTGTTGGAGTTCCGCCTTCAGCCGGTCCCCGCCTCGATCTAAAAACCGGCTGAAGCCGGAACTCCAACAAGGCGGCCAGATGAATAGTCCTGGCCTGATTACTTTTGCACCAGTTCCTGGAACCGGATCGCCCCTTCATCGCCGTCGGGCAAGGCGTCCGGCTCCATCATCCAACCGGGCAAATGACCGCTGAACGGGATGTGCGGAGCACGGGCCGAAGTCATGATCCCGAGTTGCGAATAATATTTGCGGCCGGTCCTCATCGGTCCTTCAACCGCGCCGAAGATCATATACCAATGCCCTGCGTGCTGGACAAACGTGCCGTCGAAATGGACCGGAAGATATGCCAGGATTGACCAATCGGGCCAGTCGCCCGGATTGCGCCAGATCCGTTCGGCATCCGCCGTCCTGGTCGCCAGGCCCTGGAAACTGCTGCCGTTCACCCGGATCTCATCCGACGGTCCCCGCGGGCGCCGGTAATGGTTCGGACGGGATGCCCCGATCCAGGTAATGGCGCCGGCGTGATAAAGGATTGTGCTTGGATTGTCCAAATGCGGGTGGACACCATACGGTCCATCCCAATTGAACAGATCGGTCGACTTGAACACCGGTTGCCCCATCGCCTCGGAGCGGGATCTCCCGACCATGATCCAACGGTCGGATTCTCCCAGCCGCACGACCGACATTTCGTGGGTGCCGAGCGGCAGCCCGGTGATCACCGTCTTCCGCGACCAAGTCTTGCCGTTGTCCACGGTGTAAACCGCATCCAACTTCGCCTCTTCGCTCCAGGGGGCGTGTCCGCCCGAATAACAAAACAGGATGTAACCGTCGGTGTCATGTCCGCCGACCGACGCGGGAAATTCGCTGAACGTAAAACTCGGATGGGTGGCCTCCCCTACGTCGAGAATCTGCTTTTCCCAGCTTTCGCCTCCATCATCTGAATACATGAAAACAGGGGCGATCCATTTTCGCCCCGGAAAACTGTTTCGAACCGCGAAGAGTCCGATGCGCCCATTGCCCATCAAGCGGACCCGCAGGTCGCTGGCGTTAGCCGGTGCGTCGGGGCCTTCATCATAGAGGGTGCGGACATTTTGGATGGTCTGCCCGGCGGTCCGGGATTCGCCCATCTTAATCACCGCCCCCTGATCGCTGGTGCCATGAATGTTTCCTTCGCGCCAGAAAAAGAGCCATTTGTCTTTCAAAATAACCATGCCACTTCCCCGGCTGCGATGCTTCCGGTGATCGGTGATCAGCGCCAAACGCGGTTCCGGCCAAAACGGATGCGCCTCCGGAAGGGACTCTCCCAAAGGAGAGAGCTTCGATTCGCCGGCCTGGGAAGCGGCGCCATTGACGACGCTCCCTCCCGCCACATAACCGGCCATGCCGGCAAGAGCCGTCTTCTGAAGAAAACCTCTTCGAGTCATCCAATTCGTCCTTTCCTGTTCCATCGTGAGTCGAAATTCCGCCGGGGTCCGGCGCAGACGGAAATCATTCTATTCCAGACTGAACGAGCCGAATATAGGAAAAAAATGCTTTAGGTAGCACTTCTGTGCGGCAATAAAGGCACCCGGTAACTTTACTCGGAAAGAGTGACTGCCAACCGCATGAATCTCCGGTCAAATTCCGCCGCCGACCTGGCATCACGCACCCGCAAACGACCGGGGCTATCCTCCAGGATCACCACGTTTTCCGGGCCGCTCATCCATTCCACAAGATCGCTCGAAACCTCGACCGCCAGGAACACATCCACTGCCGCGGGGTTCCGGGTGATGTCAAACGACAAGCGTCCGTGCTCGTCAAGTGTCCGAACCCATACGCGCGAAAGCGCCTCCTGTTGCGGAATCGATGGATCCAGCCCGAGGGCGTATTTCATCGCATTTGCCAGGCCATCTCCCCCCGGAGCGGCCCCCGGATGCCGCTCCAGTTCCCCGAGATCGTATCCAGCAATCCATTCGGCGTAGGTGACACCGGAGATCACGGACACGACTGTCGCCGAGACGCTTCCCGACAGATACGACATCTCAAACCAATAGCGCCCAATCCGGATTTTCTCCCCTTCATGAAGCCCGGCGAAATGTCCCAACAGGGTCCCACCATAATCCAGGAGCAAAAATCGATCACCGGCCGCGGCGGAAAAGTCTTCCGGCAACGACACCGTCAATTTCGCGCCTTGGCCGAGCGCCACATCTCCATTCACCCGGATCGGTGCGGAGCCATCCGGTTCCAGCCCCACGCGGATTTCCGCTCCTTCCACGGCCGAGATGCCGAGGAAACCTGCCTCCAATCTGCCACCGGCGATCCAAAGACGCCCCGTCTCCCAGAGAAAGAGTTCCCTCCCGGTCACCACGCTCCCCCCGTTTCGCACCGCCAGGTGTCCCTCGCCTCCGCTCGATCCGGGAACGACCTCCACGGCGCCCGGACCAGCGTAGCGGTAGCTCGGCGGATTCCCTCCGACAGCGATGCTTAACTCATCTCCGCGCAAAATAGAACCGGGACCGTCAACCAGAACCGTGCCTTGGGAATGACCGGCCCATCCCATTCTCAGTGTCGCGGCTCCGTCCACCACGACCCGGCTCCCCTCCTCAATCCGCAACCATCCGGTGGCGCCGGGACCACCGCCCGCTTCCGGTTTTGGAGTTTCGGGTTGGAACAACAGCAATTCACTTCCGCCCCTCAACCGCATTTCCCCGGCCGACGTATCCACATGAGCGATACGAATCGACGAGACCGCCAATCGGCTGTCGCTCAGTTCCAGAATCCCTTCTTCTCCTTCGACGGATCCGGCCGTTACCGACTCGGCTTCCGCCTTCGCACCGGTCAGGCGCAGGCTTCCTCGCGATACGTCGAGTCGTCCGGAGATTTCCAGCGACGAGCCGGCCAGGTTGAGGGTCAACCGGTCGTGCAAGACGTGAAGTCCGCGGACCCGGATGTCGCCTTCACTTTCGACAAGGTATGGCGAGATCGACTCCAGACGGAACACCGCCACATCCTTCAGGTCCGGCACTATCAACGGTCTCCAATTGGCCGGCTGTTGAACAATGCCACCATCCCGATTCGCCCAACGGATTTCCGTTCCGATTCCGAAGAGGCCGCCGGTTAACACCGCAAGCGACGACAGGACCGCGGCCGGGATCGTCTTCACCGCCCGCTACGCGTTTTCATTGAAGATGATTCCCTGCCCGAACACCTGGTTGAAGTTCGCCAGGTTGGTGTCCTGGACCGCCGGAGTCCCGTGAGTGGTGCGAGTTCCGGTGGCGGCGATGATTCCGCCGTCCCGGACCTCCAACCCGCGTCCTCCGGCCCCGGATACATCTGCATCGCGCGCCCGCACCGAAGCGCCGCGATGAGAGCGGATGCCATGCCCGCCGCAATCTCTGGCGTCGACGCTCGCCGCATCGATTTGACTGGCGCCGTTGGCCCAGACCCCATCTTCCGCCGCCCCCGAGCAATCGGCGGAATCACAGGTGATCGAGCCCGTGTGGGAACAATAGACGTTGATGTGTTTGGAACCGGAGAGGATCGCCGACCGGGCGCCGATCATCGCCGAAACCGCGCAGTGGAGGTTAAAGCGTCCCGCCCCGGTGGCCTCGGCTTCCCTCATTTCCAGCATTCCGGCGTGATCGCATAGAACGCAATCGCGCCCGGCGTTTCTCACCCCGCACTTCGGTTCGATGTAGCCGATCGAGTTGCGGACAAAATAACCGTTGCGCCCTCGGTCGCGCATGTCGATCAAACAGGCCAGGGTCGGCATGTGGCATCGTCGGCCATTAATCAGATCGCCCTCGAAATCGTCGCTCACCTCGACCACCGTATCCTCGGATTCGATACGGAAATGGGCAAAATGGCCGTCCTGGATCAACAACCCGGCGGTGAGCCGGTGCCCGGATTGGATCCGCAGGAGGATTCGTTTTCCCTGAACCGGAAACCAGCGTGACTCGCGGTCGATGGCCTCCTGCAATGTCGGGTAATCTTCGGGGATTCTCACTACCCGGTCATCCACCAGCAAACGGGGCACCTGAATCGCGTCCGGCGAAACCGAGACTCCTCCCGCCTTCGCGACGGCCGCGCCGCCGGCGAAGAATACACCACCCATGACGCCCTTCTTCACGAAGTCGCGTCGGTTGAATCCAGTTTCGTTATCCATCCTTCTTGCCTCCGAAACGAAACGACCGGCAAACAAACTTGCGCCGGCCTTCGTTGCCGTCGCTCAGCGCTCCCTAGTCACCTGCTGTCCCCAAAAAACGTCGGTCGAGCGGCTGTTCTGCAATTGCTCCCGCGACCGCCGGTCGACGTGGCCATCCAAAAACACGACGTTGATCGATCCGTTGTGCTGCCAGATCATCCCGGTCGATCCGGGTCCGGTGTAAACCGAATTCCAATGGGAATGCTCCGGATGATGCGCCGGCCACGAACCGCCGTTGCCGTCGCTGATTCCATCCATGAAAAACGCCATCTGACTCGGTGCCGAAATCTCCGTGAACCGCTGCGGATGCCCGGCAAGGACCGAAGCGCCTCTGAGGAAATCCTCCGCCGTGTGGGCAACCGTGGCACAGGCGAAGGAGTTGACGGCGTATTGCTGGCCGAAATCTTTGCGAACCCCTTCCATGGAGGTGTGTGTCGGGCAACTGTAGACCGTCTCGGTCGCCGGTTGAGCATCTTCATTGGTCAACCCGACGTAGGGAGCGAGGGAATCGGGACGCGGCGTTCCGCCTTGCACCGGGCGAGCCCGCCATCCTCCCACGTCGAGCATCCGTTCGTCGTGGTCCATGATCCAGGCCAAGCCGGCCTGGCCAAGCGTCCGGAGGTTCGCGGCGCATTTCGCGGTGCGAGCCGACTCGCGAACCGTGCCGACCACCGGGATCAGGATAGCCGCGAGAATCCCGATGATGGCGATCACCGTCAACAACTCGATGAGAGTAAAACCAGCCGGACGGCTCGCTTTCATGCTGTCACATTTACCCCGAATCATTATGCAATCCCTGCCTTTCTTTGGCGTTCAATCAACTAATTTCAATTAACCGATCCGACGCCTCTACTATCTCTGATTGCCCCATCTCCTGCAATAGCACCTATTTGCGATCAGCAGGACTTTTGTGCTTTCATGACGGTTTCGAGGCGCCGTTTCGGCAGATAACTTATTTATTCGAGCTCGATCCGAACTCGAATGAAGCGGGAGCCGGCGTCTTCCAAGGCGGTTTTGTCCCGCGCGATCAAAATCGAATCATCTTCCTCCACGACGGCGACGGCCTCTTCTCCATCCTCCCAGACGGCCAGGTCGCCGGAGACTTCCACGGTATACGAGACATTGACCGCATCCGGATTCTTGATCACTTCAAGCGTCAGGTATTGTTTCCCGTCGAACTCCTCCACCGACATTTCGGGCAGCTCAGCCCGGCTCGATTGGGTCGGATCCATGCCGAGAGCGTATTTGATGGCGTTCGCGATTCCGTCTCCGCTCGGGTTCGCTTCAGGCCCCTCCTGTCCTTCCGGCAGATCGAAGCCGGCGATCCAATCGGAGAAGCTGACGCCGGCCGGACCACTCGTTTCGGTAAGGGTGACGGCGCCGCCGGCATAACTGATTTGAAAAAGGCGCCCACCGAGTTCGATGGTGGCGCCTTCCGGCAAACCGGCGAAATGTCCGCTCCGGGAACCTCCGTAAGTCGCCAGGGTGAAGGTCTCCCCCTGGCCCGGCTCATAGCCGGAGGCGAGCGCCAGGTTGAGCCGCGTCGTCTCTCCCAGGACCAGGTTTCCGGCAACTTCAACCGTGGAGTTCGCCGATCCGCCGACCACCGTGGCCAAAGTCGGAGCGAGATCGAGCGTCTCCGTCTCGTAGCCCCAAACCGGCAGACTGTATTTTCCGGCCAGATAATGCTCGACGGCTTCGATCTCCTCGTCGCTCAACTGGCGATTGAACATGATGAACTCGGCGATGTTTCCGTCGAAGGGGTCCGATGACTGGTTATTGTGGATCCCCAGCTGCAAGGCGCCCATCCGGCGGTCTCCCGCGGCTCCCTGTCCCATCGGAGCAAGGCCGAGGGTTCTGGCGTACCAGTGGCTGTTGGTATCATTGAAAAGGATTTCGTGAATATTCCAGCCGGAATCGGAGAAGCCGCCACCAATCCCGGATCCGGCATGGAGCTCGCCGCCACTGGCGGTCAACCGCAGGGTTTGGCGATCGCCACCAGCCGGACCACGATCGAACACGCGGTCTCCTCCGGACGGACGGTTGGCCTGGAACACGATGAAGATATGGTTCGGTTGCTCGATTTCCGGGCTGAAGCGCGAGGGCATATACAGGTGATCATTGACACCGTCGAATCGGATCGCCGGCTTACCATTGAGGCCGTCCGCCACATAAAGCGGCCGGTTCGCTTCGTTGGGCTGGGAGATGTGGTGTCCCAATCCGCTCAGGTCGGTCCATTCAGCGACCGGGTCTCCGTCGGTCAACTCCAGGGCGTCGGCGGCCAACCAGACGGTCAGTCCATCGGTCACCGGCAATTCTTCCGCCGGATCCTCCGGGTGGACCGCACCCTCGGTCGGCCCGGTGACTTCGACCTGCCGGGAGACATTCGAGAAACCGAGTTCCCCGACCTGAAGCTGACCTCCGTTCAGAGTCAGCGTGCCGGTTTCCCAGATGAACAATTCGTTGCTGAGGCCGAGGAAACCGCCATCGGTGACCACCAGATCGCCGAGTCCGCCCGCGCCGGTGTAGTCGACTTCTCCGGTGCCCGGCACAGCCAGCGGCAGCGCATATTTTCCCGCCAGGTAATTCTCGACAGCTTCGACTTCCTCGTCGCTGAGGGCGCGGTCGAAAATAATCATCTCGGCCACGTCGCCCCGGAAAAATTCGCTCGTTCCGTTCGCGTGCGAACCGAGGATCAAGCTCCCCATGCTGTTGCTCCCAATATTCCCGGCGTCGAGCGCAAAGGAGGCGACCGTCTTACCCCCCACCCGGCTCTCACCCTGGTTGAACAGGACCTCGAACAAGTGCCACTTCTCCCAGTCGGTCACCGTTCCGTTGAGATTCAACCCGGCGAAGGCGTTGAGCCGATCTCCAAAAGTCCGGACCGTCTGACGGCCGCCACCCACGCTGGACGGGCGATCGAACACCCGGCCGCCGCTCGGGTCGTCGGCAAAGAGCACGAGAAAAACGTGGTTCGCTTGCGCAAGCTGCGGACTGAACGCGCCGGTCAACAGGTGGTGGCCGTCACCGTCGAACCGGACCACCGGCTTTCCATTGACGCCGTCGGCCACAAAGGTCGGCCGGGCGTCCGCATTGGGCTGGGAAAGATGATACCCGTTGTTGCTGAGATCGCTCCATTGACTCACCGGATCGCCATCCTGGAGACCGTCAATCTCATCCGCGGCAAACCAAAGCGCCAAACCGGACGTCACCGGCAGTTCGGCCGGAGTTTCCTGCGGCACCTCGAAATCGCCGGTGCCGGGAATCGGATGAGCCACCTTCCGCGACCCGCCGACGAACATATCGGTCGCTCCTTCCAACCGGGAATTCGCACCGGTCACGGTCAGGCTGCCCACAGCTGTTTCCACGGCCCCAATTTGAAAGGATCCAGTCTCAGAGAGGGTCAAATGGCTTCCGCTTTCGATAGACATCGATCCGGTCGACCCGGTGCTGCTCCCCAGATTGGACGCCGCCAGCTGGGAAGTCCAAACCGATCCGTTGCGCAGAATCACACTGCCGCTGGAATAATTGGCATGGCCGATGTTTTCAAGAAAGTGACTGGTCATCGTCGAGTTGTTCAACGTCAGCACCGCCGATCCTCCGCTCAACGGCTCCAGGGAACGGTGGCCCAAACGAACCAGGCCGCCGACTTCCACGCTCGCATCGGTGACCAGCACCTCTTCATGGCCGGCGCCGCCCGGACGGAAGGTATTGGCAACTTTCAGCGCCGCCCCGCCTTCGACGATCACCACCGCGTCGCCGAGCCAGGAGCCGTTCCAGTCGCCTCCTTCGGTTTCTCCGGTCAATTCGAAAATCGTCCCGTCGCCGGTCACCGTCAGCTCCGTCAGGTTGTTCGCGTTGTTGGAGGTCGCCAGATTCCGGTGGGTGATCACATGGCTCCCGTCCCCGACGAGCACTCGGGTCACGTGCTGGAGGTTGGCATCGCCGGCCCCGGCGAAACGAATGTCATCCGTCGCGGTCAGCTTTGTACCCAAAATCTTGACATCGGCGTCGCGGAGCACCTCAAAGCGAAACACGTCGACAACACTGTCGCGAAGCTCGATGTTCGCGTAGGAGGTGTTGTTCATCGGCCCCCGGAACAGACCGGTCACATCCATGGTCGCGTTCTCCAGGATAAAGGTCCCCTCACTTCCGCTCCCGTGGCCGACCTGGAAATTCTGGTCGACCATCAAGGTTCCGTTTTTCACTTCCAAATGGCCTTTCGCGCCGCCGATGGCGCCGACCAGGCCATTGAAGACCTGAAATTCGTTCCCGTCGAGATTAATGCTCACCTTGTCCGTTTCGACAATTAAATCCCAGATGATGGCAAACTGATTGAGCGTCACCTGGTAGGGCGCTTCCTGGCCGAGGCCGAAGATCGCGTCTTCATCGTGACTGGGTGCCCCGAACGGACTCCAGTTGCCGTTATCGAAAAAGGATCCGCCTGCCGGATTGATCCATTCCCGGTAAAACGCATGGCCAGGAGCCGCCAGCGCGACGAGGACGAACAGGGTGAGTAATCCTGCCGTAAAACGGGAAATCAGTGTGCGGGAGTTGGGTGGTGAGAGAGGTCTCTTCATATCTGTCTCCTTATGTTGGTTTGGGCGAAACGAGGCTGTCCTCCAAGAGAGTGATCCCGGATTGCGGCCGCTGAGAGGTCTTCTCGGCCGGTCTCGGAACGGGCCGATTATACGTCACCCGAATTTCACCGCCAATAGGAGAAAATTGCTATAGCTAGCACTTTCGTGCTAACCAGACTTCAGTTCCCATGAGAATCGGGAATGGCCGGAAAGTTCAGACTTCAGCGGCCGGATTGCAATGTTTTTTCACCGTTCCCCTGAAAACCGATTTGCGGCACTAATTCCTTTTCCCCGGCGACCGCCCGAAAGGAAAAGTTCCACGCCCCGCGGTCCCAACTGGGTTCTTGCGGACCGTTCCGCAACCAGATCGTCAATTGATTCTCCCCTTCGTCCAAATCGACCTCAATCGTCCGGCCACGAAAATAGAGCTGCTCGCCCAGATCGACCGGCTTCCGGTCGTTGACTTGGATCCGGAGATGATCGCTCCACCCGAGGGTCAGACGAGCCGGTCCGGCCTCCGGCACGAACAGGCTGCTGCGCGCCACCGCCACGCCTTCCAAAGTGGGGGAGTTGCGGTTGCTCGCCTCCGGCCGGTAAACGTGGTTGAAATCCACGAACCCGCGCACCGCCCCGAATGGTTGCCAACGCGCCCCGTGGAACTCGTCTCCTTCCCGGATAGGTGCCCCATTCACCCGCAAGTCATCAAAGTTCTGGTCGAAGGGCCCGGCTGTCAGCCACCGTCCGGTGTCGGGCAACGGCAGATCATATTCTCCTCGAAGGATCTCCGCTCCGGCCTGCCGTTTCTCATACGGAGGCATTTCAAAATAGGGACGCACCGGTTTCGCCGAATACCAATACACCATGGTCGAAACATCATGAGCCCGCGCCCCGAATCGCATATGGATCGAACGCTGGAAATTCGTTCGCTCGTTCACCAGAAAACGATAAGCGACAAGTTTTTGCTTCGATCCGTCCTCCGCCTTTTGCACGTAAAACGGCATATCCGAAAAGATTGAACTTTGAGGAACATAATCTCCCCCGGAAAAAGAGGTGCCAAAGGTATCCTCCCCGCCGATACCACGCAGAAAGGCGGGATGCTCCCCGTCACCATCGATGTAAATATTGTCCGCACCGGCGTGACTCCAACGCATGCCGTCCCTCCCGTGCCGGCTTTGCAACATATCGACCGCGTAGACGAACCCGATCAATCGCCCGGGTCCGTCCGCGTCCAGCATGAAAAAGTCATCCTCGTAATCCCGCACCGGCGATTCCCTCCTCCAGCGGGCCGCGAATCGCATCGGTTCATCCAACTTACGGCCGGGATACTCCTCCCAGTCGATCGTGTAATACAAATTGTGCCGGTGCTCCCCGCTGCCGGTCACCTCGAAACGCGCCGACTTCGCGAACGGCATCGGAAAATAGACGCTCATACCGTTCTTGGGTTTGATCGAAATAAACGGGGTGTTGATCCGCATCGCCCGGTCAATCGGGAACTCGGTCCGCTCGTGATCATGGGGATAGGTGGTGCTGGTCAGATTGTGCATTCCCCCGAAAAACTCTCCCAACGGTGCTTCGACGTAAGGCGTCTCTTCCCCGTCGAAATAAATCCGAAGAACCACTTCCCGTCCGACTTCCCGCCCGGTTATCCAAAACCGCCGGACGCTTCCCGGTCCTTCCAGTTCCGCCAATAACTCGGGTTGGTCGCCCTCGAAATAAAAATGACGGCTCACCCGGCGCGGCACCGGATTGTCCGGGAGATTCAGCCCCCAGTCGAACGGATCAAATCCGGCGACCGACCTCGCCGGACGCGCTTCCCCAGACCCTCCGCCCAAAAAGAACGTGCCCGCTACCGCGATGGATAACGTCACACACGAAATCAAACTTTTCTTCAGTAGCATTCGTTCTTCCATAAACCTGATTTTTTGGAATTGCCCTATCCCGATGCGCCGCGTCAGACAGCGAATGCGTCGGCCCGCGGCATTTCGCCCCCCGAGACACTCGCCAACGGCCACGCCGATCACCGAACGATGGTGTCACGCCGGGCTTTCCGAACGGCTCCGCCCCGGCTCCGTTCGGCGGCGGTGATCGCGTCCGCGTAGTGGGGAAGCCATTCGCGGTGGGCCAGGAGCATCTCGTCGGTCATGGCGGCGATCTCGTTTGGATCACAAACGGCGCCGGTCAACGGATCCATCATCATCGCCTGCCGCAGCAACTGGGCATCGCCCTGGATCGCAGCCTCCACCGCGAGACGTTGGACATGGATGCTCGCGGAGCATACGGCGGCACACCCGAGGGGCAACTCCCCCACGCGTGAGATGTTGATGCCGTTGCGGTCCACATACCCCGGAACTTCCACCACCGCGTCTCCGGGGAGATTCGCGATCGCCCCGTCGTTGACCACATTAAAATGGCCCCGGTAGCAACGTCCGGTTTCGAGGCCTTCGAGAATATAGGACCCGTGCTCGACGCTTCGCTCTCCTGGAACGAAACGGGCCACCGCCTGCTTCTCTCCGTTCCGGCCTCCCGAATCGAAGGACCCCCGGCTCTCCCGGCAAATCCGCAAGTAACCTCCCGTCTCTCCGTAACTCCACTTGCGCGGGTCGATCCATCGGCAAATCTCATCCGGACGTTTCCGGTACCATGGCACATACTCACTCAAATGCCCGTTCGACTCCGTACTGAAATAGCCGAACCGGCGCAACATATCGATCCGCACCTTTTCGGTTTCGCGATAAAGCGGATGGCGCTCCAGCAACTCGAGAAGCTTCTCCCGCATCTCCTCTCCTTCCCGCTTCACCGACAAAAACCACGTCTGGTGGTTGATCCCCGCCGCCGTCACATCCAGGGACGAAACCGGAACCCCCAGCAGGTCGGCCAGGAGTCGCTGGGTCGCCTGGACTCCATGACACAACCCGACGGTGAACACCTTCCCATATTGGTTGGCGGCCCAGGTCAACATCGCCATCGGGTTCGCGTAATTGAGGAAGAGACATCCCGGTTCGGCCACTTCGCGAATATCCCGGCAAAACTCAAGGATGGCGGGAATTCCCCGTTGCGCATAAAAGATCCCGCCCGGCCCCAGTGTGTCGCCGACACATTGATGCACTCCGTATTTCCGCGGAATTTCGATGTCCTGTTCGAAGAGTTCCAACCCCCCGATCCGCACCATGGAGAAAACATACCGGGCTCCGGCCAACGCTCTCCTTCGGTCCGTCGTGGCGACGATCCGGGTGGAAAGTCCGTTGGCCACGATGTCACGCCGGCAGAGTTCGGTGACCCGCTCGAGGTTTTCACGGTGGATGTCGGTGAAGGCCAATTCGATTCCGGCAAACTCCGGCACGCAGAGTAGATCCCGCACCAGTTTGCGCGTGAAACCGATACTCCCCGCTCCGATGAAAGCTACCTTGAACCGCCGCTTTTCCGTCATTTCATTTTTCCCATTCGCCTCTCTTCAGCAGCCCCGACCAGACTAAGAAAACAACCTGGATTTAATTTTATCCGGCACGTTTCAAAAAGAAAAGCCGATTCCCCCGGTCGATGCCGCTCCCGAATATTAAGCCTAGCTGTGGCAACTTCGAGCGTCCATAGGATTAATATGCTATGCATAGGATTATCGTGCTCGCCCCCTGCAAATCACCAGATCGATCGCAATCGCCAAAGCTCGGCGACCTCCACCGTCACCGCCCCTCCCTCGCAGTAAATGTCCAGCATCGCCTCTCCACCGGAACGGTAGACACAGGCGGTCAACGCGACACCGTTCAGAAAACCTTCCGCCACCGATCCGTCGAAGAATAAGCGAAAATGAAGCCGCTCCCCCTCCGGACGGTAAAGGGGCGCCGTCGCCCCGTTCACCGCCAGGCGATTTTCGATCACATCGTAAGCGATGTTCAAAACAATCTCACTCCCCGCCATCAACCGGATCCCCGTCTGTTGGACCTCCGGCCCGGGTGACGCGATCTCAACCGCAAGCTCCCAGGCCCGGCCTTCGCCTCCAGAAAGCTTCGCCGGCTTTTCCGGTTCCACCCGGACTTTTTCCACCCTTCGCGACTCCTCCCGCAATCCCGCCAATTCCGGCGCCGGTCGTTGGTACAAACGGCCCCGGACCAGGCTGATTTCCCGCGGGATCGAAATAGCGCGCTCCCACCGGAGCGCTCCCCGGGCCGGCGATACCGGCCTCTTGTGATGAACATGTCCCCACATCAGGCGCCGCTGAGTTCCTCCCGCCCCCCGGTCGTCCACCAACCGGGGATTGAATGCGAACGCGCTTCCGCGGTCGACGTATTCCGGCTCGGCATGGTCGGGAATGAAGAGCATCTTCTCCCGGTCGTAATGCCCCACCCAATACGGTCCGCCCGGACGGCTCACCATCAACAGATGCTTTCCACCGATCTCGATCAGGGATACCACCAGCCACCAGTCCGAATAATGAATCGACGGGGCGATGTTCCGGCGAAACGTCCAGTGGCGGAGGTCGCCCGAGGTCCATAAAGACGCGACTCCCCGTTCCCCGTCAGTACCGCCGCTCAGGAGTTTCCAGCCGTCGTTTTCCTTCCAGACTTGGGTGTCCCACAAAACCGGTCCATTCGGATTCGGCCGGTCGAAGTCTCTCAACACCCGCGTTTTTTCGCCCCAATGAATCCAATCATCGCTGCGGGCGAGCATTCCGTTGGTCACCGTCTCCGACCGGGGCCTCTTGTCGACTTCGACACCGGGATAAAGGGCATACGGTTTGCCGTCGTCTCCCATGAATACACTTCCCGAGAAAGTCCCACCGGCATCATGCGCCGTGTCCGGCCAGAGAGCCACCGGCCAATCCTCCCAATGGATTAGATCTTCGCTCACCAGATGGCCCCAGCAGTGGCGATGAATTCCCTGCTCCCACGATTCGACCCGTTCCTCGGCCGACCGCCGATCCTTCCGGAAGTCGGCCAGGGTCTGGATGAAAAACAGATGATACCTTCCATCGTGATAAATCGGGTTTGGATCGTTGATCATCCCCATCGGAGGAGCGATGTGATACACCGGATAGTAAGGATCCTTCGCCGCCATCCACTTCCGTTGCTCCCTCGCCGCTTCAGCGTACTCCGCCGGATCTCTCGTCCGGAAAACGCTGAAGAATCGGAGCGCTGTAAGTGGAAGATCATTTCCCCACGCCGTTCTCCACTTGGTATCACCCGAAGATTTCTCCCAGTTCATTCGCCGGATACGGGAGCCGCGGGGAGGAGAACCTCTCCTGTTTCAGTGGTGACGCGTAGCGAGAAAATCCACGACCCGCGGGTAAAACTCGGCTGCCTCCGGCTTCGGTCCCGGGCATTGCGCAACAACAATACCACGTCGTTCTCCCCTGCCCGCAACGGCACTTCCAGCCGTCGGCCTTCCAGAAACAGATTATACCCGAGATCGACCGGTTCCTGGCCGTTGACCTGCAAGATCATCTCGTCGTCCCACGCCACCAGGAATTCCGCCGTCGTTTCTTCAGGTGCCGTGATGGTGGCCCGCGCTACCGCGCTGCCTTCCAGGGTCCAGAGGCTGACGTGGGCCGGTTTCCCCCGATAGACGTGGTTGAAATCGACGAAGTTCCGGATCGCCGAATATCGCTGCCACGGCCGTCCATTGAATTCCTCCTCGAAATCAATCGCTCCCTCCGGCAACTCCGAGAAGTCACGGTCGAATGGACCGGCGATCCACCATTCTCCAGTGTCGGGCAACGGCCGGTCATATTCGCCCCGCCGCACTTCCGTTCCCAGCCCCCTCTGCTCCGGCGGTGGCATGTCGAAAAATGGTCTCACCGGGCTTGCCGCATACCAGTAGACCATCGCCTGGTAATCGTGCTCCCGGGCGCCAAACCGAAGGTGCAGCGATCGTTCGAAGGTGATCGAATCGTTGACAAAAAACCGGTAGCCGACCAGCCGCTGACGCTCGGATCCTCCCCGGGTATCCCGCGTCTCCTCATGCGCCTGGATGTAATACGGTTTGTCGGCCCACATCGAGGTCTGGGTCTCGAATAGCAATCCGTATTCCCCTCCTGAATACGAGGTTCCAAAGGTGTCTTCTCCCCCGACCCCCCTCAGGTAGGAGGGATAATCTCCTTCGCCGTCGATGTAAACACTGTCGCCCCCGGCGTGGCTCCACCGGTGAGTGAACCGGCTCTCCAGCATGTCGACTCCGAGAAAGTAGCCGATCAAGCGGCCGGGGCCTTCGGCGTCGAGCATCAAGAATTCATCGGACCAATCCTTCACCGGGGCTTCCCGGCGCCACCGGGCGCTGAAGCGCATCGGCTCTTCCAACTCCTGGCCGACATATTGATGCCAGTCGATCATGTAATGCAGGTTCACTTCTTCACGGTCTCCCTTCATTCCGCCCTGCCGGATCACTTCGATCCGGGCCGATTCGGCAAACGGCATCGGCAGATAACAGGTCATGCCGTTTTTCTCCTTGATCGAGAAAAACGGAGTGTCGACCCGATACACGTCCCGCGGCCCGCCAGTCAGGTGCATCACCCCGAAAAAGGTCGTCAGCGGCGCTTCCACATAGGGAATCTCCTCGCCGTCGAAGTAGATCCGAAGAATCACTTCTTCCGGATTCTGGACCGTGATCCAAAACCGTCGAATGCAGCCGGGCCCTTTTAACTCCGCCAGCACTTCCGGCTCCGGTCCGCCGAAGAAGAAGTGCCGGCTGATCCGCCGCGACACCGCCCGCTCCGGGAGATTCAAGCCCCAGTCAAACGGATCGAACCGCGCCGGCGACGCACCCGGAGCCGCCTGCGCTTCACCCGGACCAGGGCCGTCCGGCACCAAACAGACCAATCCCACCGCCAACGCCGCGAGGATGCCGCGCTTCTTACTGCTTCCTTTTCGTCTTTCCATGTTCGCTCGCAAAAATTCAGCCTCACCGATCCGTCACAACCAGCCGGTCTCCCGGAGAGCCTCGCCGATTTCCGAGGTCCACCATCCGCCCCCCCGCCGGTCGACCCGGCCAAAGAGCAGTCCGTCCGCCCCGCCGGCCCGGGCGCCGACCAGGTCTTCCTTCAGTTGTTGGTAGGTTTGCTCCCAGTCGGTGGCTTGCTGATAATTCGAGGCCGACACTCCCGCGTAAACCGCCACCTTCCCTCCGCCCCCTTCGCGCGCCCGCCGGACTTCCGCCTCGATCCAGTCGCCGCCGAGGCGGTTGTTCAACAGTTCCTCCCAACTGTCGCCGGAAAACGGAATTCCATAAGCCGCCGACAACAGCTTCACCACCTGGTCGATGTTCAAATCCCCGAACATTGTCGCCCCGGCCACCACGGCGCTGTATAAAAACCGGTTGCCGCCCGGACTGCTGAACACCGCTGGCCGAACGAAGTCATTGAACTCCGAATACACCGAATAATCTTCTTCTCCCCAGACAAAATGGTCGAAGAGGGTCGACGGGGTGTGGGTTCCCACGTTCGCTTCGGGACGAATCGACTTGATGATCCGGTACATTTCCCGCTGAAGATGCGTCCGCTGGTCGATCCACATCTGATTCCATCCCAGCATGTCGGGATAATGCATCGCCAGCCGCATGAAACTGACGAAGAAGCCGTCCACCGGACGGTCAGCCCGCATCGCTTCCAGCGAATCCGGCAATCCGCGCACATGGTTCAACCCGCCTTTCCGCTCCGGCCCGAACAGTTCCAGCATTTTCCGGTAGCCGGTCCGCGCCTTTTCCGGGTCGAGCCCCCGCCGCGCGCCGTCTTTCCGGCAGTATTCACAGAAACAATACGGTGTCCATCCGCGCAATTGCCACTGGGCGATCGGACCGCCGGTGTCGAGCCCGAAGAAGGAGCCTTGCAACGGGTAATTCTCAAACACATCCCGGACCGCCGCGAAGAAGTGCGCCTGGTAATCGGGATTTCCATAGCACATCATCGGCCCCGGCTTTCCGTTCATATCCACCGAGCGGGCGCTCGGCCAGTTTTCAATGACCGTCTCGCCGCGGTCCGAAAGGTGGGTCAGGACGTTGAAGGGCCAGAAGAATCCGTAAACCTGCACCCCCCGCTTTTCCGCTTCCTGACAAATCAGGCCGAGAAAATCCTCCGATCCGAGGCCGTCCCAATAGTTCATCTTGAGCGTGGTCCCGGTGTAATACTCCGGATTCGGGGGCCAGGCCACGATGTAGGGTCGCTTGTAGGCGTAGACGGGCGGCGTGATGTACTGCGCGCCCATCGCTTCGACATGGTCGAAGACTTCCGTCAGATTCCCATCCTTCCGGGTCGGATTCCACGCCGGAAGATATTCACTGCCGATAAAAGGTTTCAGGCCCATCCAATCCTCCGCAATCCTTCGCCGATCCCACGCATCCGGGGCCGGTCGTCCATCGCCACCGACCCGAACAGGAATCCGTCCGTTCCGGCTTCGGCCGCCGCTTCAATCTCCTCGGCGATCCGCTCCGGACCGGTCAAGGTGGCGCTCCAGGCTTCGGGTCCGCCGTAGTAGGAAGCGGAAATCCCGGCGAACACCTTGGCCGTTCCTTCCAAACGGGCTTTCACCATTTCCACTTCCCGGCGAACGTAGGCAGTGCTGAACGGCTGCCCGAAGATTTCATCGACCGATCCTTCATTTTTGTACCCGCACATATCATACAAAATGTCCGTCATTTCCTCGAGGCCTAGGTCGCCGAAAAAGGTCTGGCAGAGGGTCATCGATTCTTCGATGAACCGGCTGCCGGAGGGTTGGGTGAAGACCGTCGGCCGGACGTAATCGGAAAACTCCGCCAACTCCCGGACGTCTTCCGCCGCCCGCATCAACGGCGAGAAGGATCGTCCCCGATGCCAGAGGTGCGCCCCGGTGAGCGCGTCCGGCCGGATCGATTTAGCGATCCGGTTCATCCCGCGCTGCAACTCCATCTGGTGCTCGAACCACATCCGGTCCCAGGCCAGGATCTCCGGGTAACGGAACATCAGCCGCATGAAACCGACAAGGAATCCGTCCACCGGTCGCTCCGCCCGGGGGAAACTTCCTTCCGCCATCGAAGCGTTGATCCGGCGCGACCCGCCGCGACCGCCAGGAATTTCCCATTGCTCCCAGAGTTTCCGGTAGCCTTCCCGGGCCCGCTCCGGATCGATTCCGCGCTCGCGGCCGGAGCGCAGGCAATGGTCGCAAAAGCAGTGCGGCCGCCAATATTGCTTTTGCATCATGAACAACGGTCCGCCCCGCTCGGACCCGAACTTGGCCCCCGCGATCGGATATCTCTCAAACAGGTTGCGGACCATTCCAAAGAAATGGGCTTTGTAGTCCGGGTGATTGAAGCAAACCGTCCGGCCCACCGCCCCGCGGTCGTCCCGCAGAAGCACCTGCTCCGCATTCACAATCGTCCGGGGTCGCTCTTTGCTCGGAAACAGAATCACATGCGTCCTCATGTCGCGCCGCCCGGCCTCTTCGCAAACCCGGTCGAGCACATCGAACGGCAATGCCTGGGAGGGAGCTTCGGATTGCGCGCCCGGATCCATCTTCAAGGCGGTGTCGCGGTAATAAGCGGGATCAGGACGAAAATAAAAATTTTCCGGACGGTTGTAGGCATACACCCGGAGGAAGACCTGATCGCAACGCATCTCCTCCCGAATAAAATCGAGCACCCCGCCGATGTCCCAGTTCTGGGGACTCCGGCGGAGAAAGGGAGCTTCCAGGTAGACGCCTCGAAATTGAGTCGCGCTTCCCGCGGACACCGCCGCTCGCCCGTCTCCGGCGAGCGCCGCCCACGCCGGACCCGTCGCCAGGGCCGCGGCCGCAAGAGTGCTCTTTTTGACAAAATCCCGCCGGCTCCAGCGGGGATCCAGGGGTTGTTTATCACTCATGTTATCGGTTCGTTGGAATTCATCCGTTCGGCGCCGAATCCATGGGCCCGGCCCTGCGGCAGGCATCGAAGACGGTCGTTCCAAAGCGGTTGCGAATCGTCCGCTCGATCCTCCCACTTTTTCCCCGGCTGAAAAATAGAAAGATCGTGCTATCGATAGCACTTTCGTGCGGCTGGTCTTTGCCCCCGACTCAGGCACCGGATGACCGCCGCACGATTGTGCTATTGATAGCACGTAATTCCTCTTTCTCTTCCTTACGGAGCCGATTAAAAAGGGCGCTGTGATTTACAACCAAGGACTAAATCTCGATCTTCCTTCTCGCGCCGTCCCCGATCGCGTGAGCATCGCCGGGAAGAATGGCCGGCTCGATCCGTTCG
The DNA here is from genome assembly GCF_056590205.1 of Verruconatronum alginivorum. Taxonomy (NCBI): domain Bacteria; kingdom Pseudomonadati; phylum Verrucomicrobiota; class Opitutia; order Opitutales; family Verruconatronaceae; genus Verruconatronum; species Verruconatronum alginivorum. The sequence continues at coordinate 491,322 of NZ_JBWPVQ010000001.1, forward strand.
AAAAGCGGACTTTCGCCCTCCTCGACGGCCCCGGCTGCATCCAGCATATCTGGGTGACGATGACCCGCCAGGACACTTCGAACCGGAAATGCCTGTTCCGGATTTATTTCGACGACAGCGAAGTGCCGCAGGTGGAAGCGCCGGTGGGTGACTTTTTCGGGGTGATGCATGGCAAGGCCTGGTATCCGGTCAACACCCCGTTTCTCTCCGTGATGGCCGAAAGCGGTTACAACTGCTATTTCCCCATGCCGTTCGCCCGTTCGGCCCGGGTCGAATTCGAAGGCGGCGACGAGCCGCACAAAATTTACCTGATCGTCGACTGGCACCGCTACCCGGGGCAACAACTGCGCGAGGAGGCCCGCTTCTGCGCCCGCTGGAGGCGGGAAATGCCGGCTCCCAAATACGGCAAGGATTTCCTGATGGCCGACATCAAGGGATCCGGTCACCTGGCCGGCTTCACCTACGGGGTCCGGTTGATGGACGACACCGACCGCTGGAGTCACGGAGGCGCCGACAATCTTTACATCGACGGCGAGACCTCGGAACCGGTTTACCTGCGGGGAATCGGCGGCGAAGATACCTTTGGCACTTCCTACGGCGGAGCGCTCCACCCCGCCCGGACCCATCTTTACTCGGCCATGCCCTACTACGTCCATGAGGATGTCGGCCAGGCCCGCCCGGCCCAGCGGGTAGTCGGCTACCGATTCTTCGATCAGGATTTCATTCCGTTCGAAAAGTCCCTCCACCTCCGCTTCGGTTGCATGGCCAACGATATTTGCAGCACGACCTACTGGTATCAAAAGGAGCCTATCCGGCCGTTCTGGAAAATGCCGTCCTGCGACCTTCGACTCCCGGGAGCGGAATTGAACGCGAAGGATTGCGACCTGCCTTTGAGCGATTCCGGCGACTGGTGGCTCTGCGGCCCGTTTCCCGCCCAGGAAGGAGCGGTGGCGGCCGAAGAGGAAAACTTCGATCCGGAACAAACCTTCCAGGTCGAACACGAGGAAGGCTCCCCGTGGCTTTCGCCCCGTTCCCGGGAAGCCGGACGCGACCAGGCTCGCTGGCATCGCGCCCCGGCCGTCCATGGTTTCGTCGATTTCAACCATTACATCCGGCCTATCTCCAAGGGGGTGGCGCTCACCCATCCCGGGATCGCCGTCGCCCGTTGCGTCATCGAATCCCCCGCAGAAACCGATGCCCGGTTGCAAATCTCCTGGGATGACCGACTCTATCTTCGCGTGAACGAGGAGGAACCGCTTTTCCTCGGCGATCAACCGGCGTTCCGCACCAACACCGTTCCGGTGAAACTGAAGAAAGGGGAAAACCGGATTCTCTTGAAACTGACCAACGAAGCGGGTTCCAATCACGGCGGCTGGGCTTTCTGTTTCCAATGCGTCACCGCTGACGGAACGAAGCTTCTGCCCAAAGCATGAATCGCGGCCCGTCAGCCTCTCTTCGACCATTGACCGCCCGGGATCCGCTCTTCCATCCATGACCAGGAGCAACCTCCAGTGAAATTGGTGTTCGGCATCAGCTTCGGCGCGCTTTTGATCGCGAGCGTCCTGATCTACGCCTTTCTGCCCGACACGGCTTCGCCGGTCCCGGTCCTCTACTGGAACACCGATTCCAACCCCGCCCGCCAGGAGCAAGTCGATCTCTTCCACCAATGGCTGGAGGACGAAGGACATCCACCGTTCCAACTGCGGATGGATACCGCCAACCGGAACATTTCCAAAATGATCATCCAGGGGGTCTCCGGAGTGGCGAGCGATATCATGGATATCAACCGGATGCGCTACTTCCACAGCATCGGGCTGCTGCATGACGTTACCGGCGCCGCCTTGCACCTCGGCTTCGATCCGTCGCAAACCTCCGCCACGATCGAATCCGACATCGTTCTCGACGGCCGCCAATACATGTACCCGTGCATCATCAATTCGCTCTTGTATTGGGTAAATAAGGACGCTTTTGAGAAACACGGTTTGCCGGTTCCGCCCCGCGACTGGGATTTCGAAACCTTCGAGGAAATGGGAAAACGCTTCGTCGAGGCGGCCAACACCCCCGGCCAGCGCCAAACCCACTTTTTCGCCAACCGGATCGATTCGACCACGATGCGCCGCAGCCTCGGTCTCGACGTGTTCAACGAAACCTTGACCGCCTCGATCCTCGATGATCCGCGAAACGTCGAGGTGCTCGAACGTCTCCATCGCTGGACCCATGTCTACCGGATCCTTCCGACTTCGGCCGACCTCGCCTCCTTCGCCACCGAGGCCGGCTGGGGCGGCATGAGTTTCCAGTTGTTCTTCGAAGGCAACTTCGCCCTGGTCTGGTCGGGACGTCACGCGGTGATGCGGTTCCGTCAGCTCGGCAGCCTCAACCTTTCCGCCAGCAATCCTCCGCACGGCGGTTTCCCCAACAATCCGACCAGCGTCCGGGGGGCCGGGGTTTACGCCGGGTCGCCCGACAAGGACCTCGCCGCCTACTTCCTGGCCTACCTGACCAGCGAGCCGTACAACATGCAAATCGTCCGGTCGGGGGACGGCCTGCCGCCCAACATGAAATATACCCGCACCGAGGAGTTCCTTCGCCCTCCCGATTTCCCCAACGAATGGGGAGCCCACGAAGTCTTCGCCGAGGCGGTCGAACAGATCGCGATACCCGAAAGCTACAGTCCCTACGTGGTCGACATGGTCGCCCGCCGCGCGGTCGAATCGGCGGAGGAGGGTTTTCGCTCCGGGATTTTCACCGCCGAAGCCGCCGCCGCCGAAATGGCGGCTCGCATCAATCGCGAGATCGAACGGACCTTACGCGAAATGCCCGCCCTCCGCGCCGGATTCGAGGAACGCCTCGAACGCCAGGCCCGCATCGATGATCTCCGCGCCCGGGGCGAACCGGTGCCGTTGGAGTGGATCGAAAATCCATTTTACCAGCGCTACTACGTCGCCATGGGATGGGCCGCGCAACCCGAGTCTTGATCGATGGAAACCGCCGCCAAACCAGTCACCTCGTCCCAAAGCCGGAAGGTCCGCAAGATCGCCACCGGCCTCGCGTTTCTGACTCCCAGCCTGGCCGGTTTTCTGATTTTCACCCTGGTTCCGCTGATCCTGAGCCTGGTGCTGGCGTTCAGCAACTGGGACTTGCGGCTCCACAACATGTTCAAGGATGAACCGATCCGCTTCATCGGCCTGGAGGGGTTCCGCGATCTTCTCACTTCCCGCGATTTCTGGCGCTATTTCGGCAACACCTTGTTTTTCATGATGGGAATCCCGGTCGCCATCGCCGGCAACCTGTTCCTCGCCCTCCTCCTTTCGCGTGACCTGTCCGGCGGGAACCGGCGGGTCTACCTCGCCTTGCTTTCCACCGCCATCCTGGTCACTTGCATCGTCCTCCTCACCTTGCTCGGCTCGAAAACGACCGGCATCGTCGCGCTGATGTCGGTCCTCGCCTGCGCCATGCTCCTGCTCGGCATCGTCGGCGGCACCACGGTCTACCGGACTTTGCTGTTTCTTCCCGCCTTCACCTCGGGAGTCGCCACCTACATCCTTTGGACCAAGCTTTACAGTCCCCACACCGGCCCGATCAACAACCTGCTGGCCCCGTTCACCGATGCCACCACCAACCTGGTCAACGGCATTCCGGCCTCCCTCACCCAGTCCGGCATGTGGGTCTGCTTTCTCCTGCTCCTGATGGTCTCCGCCCTCGCCCTGCGCAAGCTTCGTTCCCTCTGGAACGATGGCTATATCGGATTCGCCCCGGTGGCCCTCGGAGCGGCGATCCTCGCCGGTCCGATCATCGCACTGCAATTCTGGTCCCCGGAACCGTTTGCCGCCCGCCTGGCCCTCCTCCTCTTCGCCGGACTGATCGTCCGGGAAGCCCTCCTCTGGCGGAAGGGTCCCGATTTCACCGCTCCCTCCGACGCCGGCATCGGAACCGCACTCCTCTTCAGTTTGGCCACCATGGCGGCCGCGTTCATCCTCCTCGGCATCGGCATCGTCTTCTTCAATCTTCCCGCCATGGCCGCCGACGGGATCACCCCCCCGAACTGGCTGACCGATTACCACTGGGCCAAGCCGGCAATCCTCATCATGGCCCTCTGGGCGGCGATCGGCTCCCAGACCATGCTTCTCTACATCGCGGGTCTTTCCAATATCCCACCCGACCTGTACGAAGCGGCGAAAATCGACGGGGCCGGCTCGATGCAAACCTTCTGGCACATCACCTGGCCCCAACTGGCCCCGGTCACCTTCTTCGTCGGAATCATGGCGATCATCTCCGGACTGCAAGGCGGTTTCGAAATGGCGTTTGCCATGACCCAGGGCGGACCCGCCGGATCCACCACCACCTTGAGTTACTTCATCTACCAGGAAGGCTTCGATACCGGACGGCTCGGCTACGCCGCCGCCACCGCCTGGATCCTCTTCGCCTTCGTCTTCATCGTCACCCTTTTCAACTGGAGGTTCGGAAATCGCTATGTCAACGACTGAACCCGCGATCCGCCAACGCCCCCGCGGCCCCCGCCCGGTCGACAATGGCGGGACGGCCCGACGAGAAAACGGTCTCCATCGCTCCGACGGCGGCAGGGTGGTCAAACTCTTCTTCTCCACCGGCGCCCTGCACGCCGGACTGGTCGCCCTCAGTTTCACCATGGTGCTGCCGTTCGTCTGGATGGTGCTGACCAGTCTCAAAACGCTGGCGGAAGTCGACGCCCAGGGCTGGATGCCCCGCGAGGCCCAATGGTCGAACTACCTGCTGGTCTTCCAACAAATCCCGTTCGCCCGCTTCTACATCAACAGTCTTTTCGTCACCTCCTGGATCACATTCCTCACCGTTTTCAGCAGCGCTTTGGCCGCGTTCAGCTTCTCCCGTTTGCAATGGCCGGGACGTGACAAAGTGTTCTTCCTTTACCTCGCCACCATGATGCTGCCGTTCCTGATCACCATGGTCCCGACCTACCAGATCATGATCGGTCTCCGGTTGGTGGATACGTTTCCCGGACTGATCCTTCCGGCCGCCTTCAGCGCGTTCGGGACCTTTCTGCTCCGGCAATTCATGCTCACCATCCCCGCCAGTCTCGACGAAGCCGCCGAAATCGATGGCGCCAGCAAATGGTATGTCTTCTGGGAAATCATCCTTCCACTGGCGCGCCCGGGACTGATCACCCTCACCATCTTCACCTTCATCAGTAATTACCAAACCCTTTTCTGGCCGCTGGTGATGCTGCGCAGCGTGGAAAAATACACCTTGCCGCTCGGCCTGCTCTACTTCGAGTCGACCCAGGGACAGGAAACCCATCTCCTGATGGCGGCCGTGACGATGTCGGTGGCGCCGATGATCATCCTGTTCATCCTCCTCCAGAAACAACTGGTCCGGGGCATCCAGCTCGGAGGAGTGAAAGGATGAACCGCCGAGAACCGGAACAATCCCGGCGGCAGGACGTCGAACCGAAGCCGGCCCTCGCCTTCGTTTTCCATCTCTCCCTCTCTTCTCCTCCGTCATGCTCGACCTGATCAGCAACTTGAACGAATTCCGGAAGATCGTCGCCGTTCCCACCCGCGACGTTCCCCTGAATTCGCTGCTCATCAGCTGCGGTTACAAAACCGAAACCCGTTCCAGCTACGATTGGGACGGATCCAAACGCGGCAAAGGGAGCTTCTGCCTCTTCCAATACACCCTCGCCGGCGAAGGGCGGCTTACCTTCCGGGGCAAGACCCGCAAAATCCTCCCGGGGCAGGCAATGGTCCTCTATTTCCCCCACAAACACCGCTACTGGCTTCCGCCGGAAGCGAAGGAATGGAAGTTCATCTATGTCTGCCTTTACGGCTCCGAAATCATGCGAATCTGGCGGTATGTCCAAAAGAAGGCCGGACCAGTCCTCGACCTCTCCCCGCACGCCGCGTCGGTCTGTTCCGCCGCCGAAATCTGCCAGGCCGCCCAGGGCAACCACCTGACTCTTCCGTCGGAATCCTCCTCCCACGCCTACCAGCTCGCGATGGCGTTGATCTCCGACATCGACGCATCCACCAGGAAGAAGGATTCCGAAGCCGACTTCCAGGAAGTGAAAGCCTTTTGCCAGGCCAACCTCCACCGCCAGATCGGCGTGGAGGAGATGGCGGCCCATTCCGGTTACAGCCGCTACCATTTCACCCGTCTGTTTCGCGAGGCCGAAGGAATTTCCCCCGGCCAATACCTGCTGCACCTGCGCCTCAGACTCGCGCTCCGGATGCTCACGGAGTGCACCATTTCCGTCAAGGAAGCCGCCCTGTCGTGCGGATTCAGTGACGTCAATTACTTCTGCCGCGCCTTCCGCAAGGCTTTCGGCCTGACCCCCGGCAGTTGCCGCAACGCCGAATTCATGAAACACGCCGGTCGGTTGGCTTCACCCGAAAAGCGCAAGCCCGGATCGACCTCATAAATCGGGACCGGTCCGTCCGTCCGACGCCAACAGCGGAACCGCCCGGTCCCACAGCGGCCGAAGATCGACGACGGTGCCTCGCTCCATCGCGGAATCGATCGCCTGCGCGACGACCAGCGAGCGGACCCCTTCGGCGATGCCCGCCGCCGGCTGCGTTTCGCCCCGCATGCATCGGAGAAGGTCGCGGCAAAGGAACTCGTCTCCCCCGGCGTGCCCACTCCCTTCGATCGGTTGAAACTCCTCGATGGCTTCATCCCATCCGATTCGCTTCAATTCCATCTTCCCGGTGTAGGCGTCGAAACGGAGCGAACCATCCGTCCCGAGAATGTAAAACCGGCGTTCGGGAAGGCCCGCCAGGCATTGGGTATGAAACGTGGCCCGTATCCCGGAACCGAACTCAAGAATCGCAACCTGATGGTCCACGATATCTTTGTCGTCGGTGAACGGATTCACCCGGCCGGAATCCGGCCAGGCCTGGAATGCCACCTTCCCGGAAGGATCCGGCCCCACCCGCTCCAGGGCGGTCCGGTTTTCGGAAGTAAAGAAGCTCCTCCCTCCAAAACTGGCAACCCGGACCGGACGATCTTCCGTCAACCAAAGCGCCAGATCGAGATCGTGACAGCACTTTTCCAGCAAGTGAGAACCGGCGTTTCGAGTGTGACGCCGCCAGTTGCCGTGGATGTAACCGCCGTGATTGAAACGCAAGGTTTCGTTGAATTCAAAGGAGAGAATGCGCCCGATTTTCCCTTCCTCGATGAACCGTTTGGCCATCTGATACAACGGGGAATAGCGGAGGACCAGCCCAAGCGCAAAGGTGCGTCCGCTCTTCACCCAGGCGGCGTGCATCCCTTCCGCTTCGTCGAGGGAGAGGGCCAACGGTTTCTCGCAGAAGACATGCTTGCCGGCCTCCAACGCGAGAATCGCCTGTTCCGCGTGAAAGCGATTCCACGAACCGATAAAAACCCAATCGACGTCGTCCCGTTCGCAAAGCTCGCGAACACCGGAACATACTTCAGGCTCGGCGCCGGTCCGTTCCCGCAGACCGCGGATCGAATCTTCGTCCGGATCGAAAACAGCGGTGATCGGCAGATCCGGCTCAACCTTGCGCATCCGGGCCAAAATGCCGGCGACCCGCTGACCGCAACCGACGACGCCGATTCGTTGGCCACATTGGTCGACGGCGGAAGAAACGGAAGGAGAAAGAGAGGAAGTGGGCAAGCTCATAGATGGTCAAGAAGACTACCCGAGAAATCAGATTTCCGGAATGGCCAAACTGGTGTTTTTCATGTTAATTTCGATTTAATGAATCATCAAAACGGGCATCACCTTAACGCCTTGCTACAATCGATCCCGGAACCCAAACAATTTTTCACCGGGTTGCGCCGGTCGACGGAGGAATTGCCCGACAACATGCTGGCGTTCGTCCGCGGGGGCGGCCGCCCCTTGGCGCACGGGAGAAACTCGGGGTTTCACCAGCGCTGGGTATTGATTCTGGCACTACGAGGGTCCGCCACAGTCGAACGGGAAGGAGCGAAATTGCGGCTTTCGACCGGTTCGGCCGTATTGATCCCTCCCTTACACCTCCATGGTTACCGGGAGGTGTCGGCCGGCCTGACCTGGCTGTATATCACGTTCGACTGGGCTGGACACAGTCCTTTGTCGGAGGAATGGGCGGGAATCAGAAAGATCGATCGAGCCACCCGAGCTATGTTGAAGGAGCTATTGGCCGAATGGCATCCGCCCCAAGGCGGGACCGACGGCTCTCTGGTGGCAGCCCGCCTCCTGCACCTGTTACGTCGCTTGTTCCCGCCGTTTCCGGGCGAGACCGGAGATCCGAAAGCGGGAGCCACCCTCATTGCCCGGATCCAGGCAGCCAGGCGGCGCGACGGCACGAACGGCCCGACGGAGATCGCCCGGGAACTCGGGATGAGCGAAAGTCATCTTCGCTTTTGTTTCCGCCGGGACACCGGATTGAGCCTCGGCCGCTTCCTGCGCGAATCCCGCCTCCGCGAAGCGAGCACCTGGTTGCGCCAGGAAGGCTTGAGCGTAAAAGCCGCCGCCGAACGGGCCGGCTACGCCGATCCCTTCACCTTCAGCCGCGCCTTCACCCGCACCCTCGGAAAACCACCCTCCGCCTTCCGGACCGGACATCGCCGCGAAGGTACCGGTTGAGACGCAGGGCATTCATCATACCGGGTCGAGCGCCTCGTGCGGTCGAGAACTGGGTGCGCGGGAAAAAACCAGTGCCGCATCCGCTCGCACCCTAAGAGAACTCATTGACCTCGCGCCACGCCCTTGGGGTGCTCGGACATGTCCGAGCTTTCCGTCCAGGCGACATGTCGCCGAACCCCCGTCATTGAAACCATTATCGAGCAGTTGACGTTCCGCGACACCGTGGAACCCGGTGCGCTCTACGAGCCCCCCCTTCAGCGACCGAGGCCCAGATGGCCTCGTCGCCAATAAAGAGAACGTCATCTTTGGTCGGTGCCAAAATGGGGACGGACCGGCAGATCTCGATAATCCGCCAAATGTTACGGTGTTCGGCCTGACCACTTGTGTCCGGCTTGCGCAGCACGAGCCAAGGAAAGGCAAAGCCCAGCCCCGTGGAAATCTTTATGAGGTGAGCCTTACCCAAGGTGGCGTTGGCACATTCCCCTGCACCATAAAAAAACTCTCCAAGAAGTGGTTCGCGCCACTCGTTTGCACCGTCGTTGGATCGAAGGGAAACGAATCCTTGTATTCGATATTGGCGGGCGACTGATGATGGTGGATCAGCGCGGCCTCCACTCTGAGGCGATTAGTCGATGTGACCGGCGCTGTGGAGAAGCAAACTTCCTGGCTCGGCAGGAGATAAGTGCGCCAAACCTCCCAGCCCTCATGGCTTGCGATGCGGTCGCGAACATTGCCGGCCTCTCCGATATAGATCAGACGATCCAGCACAATCGAATTGGTGAGCAGGTTGTTGGTGCAGGTATAGGCGCAATAGACGCCGGAGTGATCGGGCATGCCGGAAACGTTCGGCTCCCGCCAATAACCATTGAAGATGATTTGATACGTTTGATGGGCCATGGCCGTTATCCTTTCTATGGTTTGAGCTGTTTGAGAAACGCGATGACGTTACCGCCAGCAAAGTCATCTTGGTTTAGACGGTTCTTGATCCACAGATCGACGATTCGTTGTTCACGGTCGTTTAGGTTGCCTCCGCCGCCGCCTCGATATTGGCACTGCGGCGTCGAAAGCAAGAGGTTCACAGGCGGGTCATCAATCCGCACCTGAACGCAGACTCCATCTCCCGCGGCACGCCGCCGGTTGACCTCCTGATTGATCCACGGTTCTCTGGCGTCGCTGAACGCCTTACTTACTTCTCCGATTGTGATTGTGATCATGATACTTCTGTCCTTTCCAGATTGCGTTCGTCCCTCACCGTCTCCGCCGGGCATAACATCTCCTCGATGAGATCGAGCGGGTTCGCGCTGTCTCCACGCGCACGGAATCGGTGGCAGATGGGGCAATCGCTGGATGGCGAGGGCTGGATTACGCGGACAGTGCCGCGCATCGCGTCATAACTGAGCCACGCGTGGGGTGGCCGCTCCTTCGCGAAACCGGTGACCAGGTGGAGAAACTCGTTCACCGCCAGGTTGGCAACGACGCCGTTAAATGAAATGACGGCCGGGGCCGGAATCGAGGCTCCCGTCACGTAATTCCGCTCCTCATCTTCCCGCCTCTCTCGCGCGATATCGCCGGCGGTGACATGGTTCATGCAGAACAGGCATGGGCCGTCTGGCAAAACCACATTCACCCGGCCGGTGACGTTACGGATGGATTCGCCATCGAGAGCCTCGATCTCTGTGGCGGTGTCGATTAGCGGGAGAAGGTGCTGACTGGCAAAAACGCTGAGAATGGCCCGGCTGGTGAAATTATCGCAGCAGCAAAAAATCACGTCCATGCCTTTCAGAGTCTGAAGCACGCTTTCAGTTTCGACGCCGAGAGGCAGCGCAAGGATCTTTGCGTCTCCGGCGATCCGCTCGCCGAGGCGACGCATGAGTTCCACCTTCGGCTTGCCCACATCCTCGGGAAAAGTCCCCACTACACGGGAAAGGTTCGTTTCTTCCAGCGAATCGTGATCGACGAGAACGATGTCCCGCACCCCCAGGTGGAGGAGTTGTTGGAAAACATGAGATCCGATTCCGCCGAGGCCGACAATCCCGACTCGCATCTTCTGAAGCTGACGCTGGCCTCTCTCCCCCAGGGCGAGAATTTGGCGATGATACTCATTGCCGAAAGGAGCGCCTTCGCCGTTTCCCTCGATGGAGGCGCTTGGTTTCATCCAGCGTTGATTTCGACCGACGATTTGGATTCTCGCCAGATGGGCTCTGCCCCCCTCGGGCATCTCGATCACGCTATCGAAGCAGTCATGCCCAAACACGACCGCGCCGTGCGGCAGTCCGGGCACACGAGCGGCTGCGGTCTGAAGCGATCCGGGGATTTTGTCGTGATCGATTGCGGAGAACCGAACCGTTCCCCGGGAAAAAGGATGCGTATGGACGTCGAAGGTACACCACCGTTTATCGCGGGCCCGCTTCAACACCCCGCTGAGAAAATGCGGGGCGAATTCGATCAAGGTCGGTGATTGGGTCGTCACGCAATCGGGCGTGGCTGGAATCACAGCCCGAACCGGAAAGACGAGGCGGTCACCCAGATCGATCCTGCCTGTCAAAAGGTAAGCTCCCTGCTCCACGGCATTTCCCGGCGGAAAAAGATGCCGCATCAAGGTCTCGTAGTCAGCAGAGGAAATCCGAAGCTCATGCTTAATTTTGTTCATAGAACCTCCTCTGCACATGCTTGAGAAAGCGCCAAAGATTCTCACGAGACGGGTCCCACGGCTTCTGCGAATAACAGAAGGTGACCCAACTCTGGCCGTCCATGGTTGTGGGGCTCGCGCCGTGAGGCTGTTTCTGCGTCTCCCGATGCCTGATGTCCGGCGACACGAAGAACTTCGGCGCGCCCTGAGGAAAGTTGGACGGTACAAGCAGCAGGACAGACGATACGCCGGGCTCCCAGCGCGGATCCAGCGGCACGTCCTCAACGACCACGGCGATATTGCCATCGTTTTTCTTACTGGCGACCACCTTCGGAAAATCCTGGCGCAACCGCTCCAGGTCCTGCTGTACCCGCTCCGGAAGGGCTTCATCTCCCCGAATGGCCCTTGCCAGATCATAAAACTTGAAGCCAGAGCGCAGTTCCACGACCTCATCGTCCTTGATTTGCCGGTCAGAACTCGGTCCCGGCTGCTCCAGGAACAGATGATTGCCGCTCGGCACGCTGCCCAGCTTCTTGATTTCGGCGCCAGTCATCGAAGGACTGGGCGCGAAATGCTGTTGATCGTTGATGAAGATCACGATTCGTCCCGAATTGCGACCCTGCTCGTTTTTCTCTTTGTTGTTTTCTTCGATCATAAAAGTTTTTGTGTTAGTCCTTGCCCACTTGGTTTGGGCTCTTTATCTCTAATCCCGAAATCGTGACAGGTTCCCTCTTCAGTGATGGAAGACAACGAAAACGTACTGATTGATAATATCTTACCTGAGGATGCCGACGATGAACTGCTCTTGCTGCAGATTTACGAGGCTGAGCAGGATCCAAGACAGGCTGGGGCGGCCTTGAAAGCATTGCATGAGCGCCATGCCGGGTTTCTGGAAGCAGTGTGCGAGAAGTATGGATGGAAGCATTCAGCGAAGTCTGCGGTTGACTTCGTCAATGAAACCTTCGCAACAGTTTGGCTAAAGAAGCCAGGCTTCCGCCCCCCGTCTTCTAGTTCACCCGATGCACGGCGCAGGGCCATAAGAAATTTCCTTTGCGGAATTTGCCGCAACCTTTACCTGAGGTATCTTTCAACGGTGAGTTCAATCGAAGGTATTTCGTTGGACACATATCTGGACAACTTCGGGGATAGTCTACCGGCTGTCACGATTGAACGATTAGATAGCGATGGACCAAGACCTACACCGCCTGCTCGGACCGCTCTTGCACAATATTTTGACTCTCTTTCAGAGGACAACCGGTTCATCCTGACTTTTTCTGCATCCTACATCGACTTGAATACCGGGCGATGCAACATGCCGCACGAGAAGGCAACCCAACTCGCGTCAGCCGTCGGCTTGGAGCTAGCCACGGTCCGACAGCGTCGAAAAAGAATGATCGACAAAATGAAAGGGATCTTGGCTGATTTGCCTGAGGAACCACTGAAGTAATATGAGCCGTAAACACCGAAACATTGCTGAATCCGACGTGGAACGAGCCGTATACCACACCTTAAGGGATGAGGGACTTCTTCCTCCCGAATCCGAAGAAGAGATTGCTGCCTTGGAGGAAGAGTTTGGCCTTTTTCCCCACTCCACATCAACGTCGGCGGATGTCTTCCAGTTGATCAAAGAAGGGACAATTGAACCGACGTTGACTCCCAATCCCCTAAAGTCGCAGATTGAAGAATCACTCGCTCAAGCGGCACGTGGGGGCTCTGAGATTCCCCAAGAAATTCGCGATTTAATGAGAAAGGATCGCGACGAGGCGGAGAGTCAACGGAGCAGTTAACAATGGGGCTTGAACTTCGCCACCAGCGACGGAAGTATCTTTCGGAACTCGGAGAGAGCGTCGCGGAGGAGTATTCTCCAGGGGCGGGGCGAGTCAATCTTACGCGGATAGCCCTGCGGAACGATTTAACCTGGTCCTACAATGAATATGGTAAGGGTTTTGACGGGTTACTGGAGTGTAGGGGTGGGAGGTTTCACATTTTCTGCAACCTTCGAGGTGGAGGCCCGGATAGCGGCCGGGCTCGATTTACCTTTGCTCATGAGTTGGGGCATTTTTTTATTCCTGAACACCGGGCCGCACTTTTGATGGGTCATGCGCCGTCACATCCATCGTTTTGTGCAGCTCCAAGACCCGAATATTATGTGGAATTGGAGGCTGATTTTTTTGCTGCAAGGATGCTGATGCCGGAAGATCGGCTGCGTCAGGCACTCACCTCGTGCGATAGAGATCTTAACACAATTCGTTCTGTCGCCAACACTTTTGGTGCTTCTTTAGAGGCTACGGTTCGACGAGTAGTCGGAATGCCTGATACTTTCGCCGCTATGATCTCTTTTCGGTCGGGAGGAACGACTTGGTACCGGATATCTCCACAATTTCAACAAAGAAGTATGCGACGAATTCGGGTGAAACGTCCGGATTCCCACCGCGGTTCAGCTACTGCTGTGGTAAATGAAAGCGATACCACCGGAGTTCAAATTCAGGAGTGCATGACTTCAGCCTCACATTGGTTTAGTAACGTGCATCCAGGATCAGAGAAAGACATTATTCTGCGGGAACAGGCCTTGAAAACTCAGTTTTATACACTGACGCTCCTGACGGTCCCCACGACCGGAGTTCGAGAAGTCCTCACTGTTGAGGCTGCGGACTGGTAATGCTGAGGGCATTTGCCAATCCTCCGTCGGGAGAAGCATAAATCACCGTCCGCCGTGTTGCTAATTCCAGCACCAGACGGGTGCGTTCCTCAGCGGTTTCTTTGGTGGGGCGGCGAATGGTGGCGGGGAAGGGGCTGAGGATGAGGAACTCGTCGCGGCGGTATTTTTGTATCCAGTCTTTTGGGATCGAGAAGGGGTCCACGCCCCGGGCGGGGCAGATGACGACGGGTTGGGGGCCGCGGAGGAAGATGCGGAGGCATTCTTTTTCGACGGGGGTGTGAAAGCCGCTGATCACGGCGCGGTTTTCGGCGCGCCAGGTTTGGGCGAGGTCCATTGCCTCGACGATTTTCGACCCGGGGCAGGCGGTTGAGCAAAGGAGCGCGTCAAGCGGGAGGGCGAGCAAGTCGGCGTTGCCGTGCGCCCAGAGGGTGCGGCCGTCGTAGTTAATTTGTTGGGGGACGCGCAGGATCATCTATCCTTTAGCGGTTGTTTCACGTGAGGTTCGGCTTTGCGATTTGAGCGGTTGTCAGGATTGCATCCAGTTTATCGTTCACTTCAGGAGGCACGTCTTTCTTCTCCATCAGCTTTACCAATTGGGAGTAAGAATTCTTACGGAGGCAGAGCGGGACGCCGAGGCGGCGGGAGAAATTGCGAAAGAGCGGGTCTAAGAAATCGTCCGTCGCCTTGCTGTCGTTCGACCATGGCGAGGGTTTGCCCAAGCTCTCCAAAGCGGATTCCAGCTTTTCGATCTCTTCGGCCATAACGGCAGCATTGCCTTGATTCGGCTGATCGAAGAGCGGCCCTAGACCAAATGAAAACTGCGTCGCATACTTCAGCAGGACCTCGCGCGTGCAAAGATAGTTCTCGATTTCGCGCCGTTCCCAAGTGATCTCCTTGAGGGGCGGATATGCGTTGGGCAACTCGCGGTCGAGCCGATCGAAGAGCGCGAGCCCGACCAGGTCGGACTTGGCTTCACGCAGCCCGGAAAAATGATCCCGCGCTTTTTGCGGAAGGTTTGTCCCGACGTAGTGGATGAATGGTGTGGCGAGCACCTCTCGGGCAGGGTGTTCGAGCATTTCAGCGAACGCGATAAGGATGGGGAGATCCGTGGAGTCTTCCAAGTAAAGAACCCATCCCTTTTGTTCGGCCTGATAATATTCGTCAAAGCCGATGTCGCGTAAGGCCTTTATGAGTTGCGACGGTTTCCCCGCTGTCAGTTCATGCGGCTTGCCCACAAAGGCCACGACCGTGTCCCGCCCGGCGGCCTCGTTTAGGACGATCTCGGAATGGCTTGCGGCAATGATTTGGGAACCCTGCGCCCGGGCCTGCTCGACGAGGCTGTTGTAAATCTGCCGCTGCCGAAGAATTTCCAGGTGCGCGTCCGGTTCGTCGAGCAGGAGAACTGATCCAGGGTTGGCGTTGACGTAGGCAAGCAGTAGGAGCGTTTGTTGGGCGCCGCGACCGGACGAGGAAATATCGAGAACCTTTCCGCGCTCCTCGTAGCTGAGTCGGATCTCACCGCGCTGCGGCAGGTATTCGGGATCGCGGAGACGGATGTGGAAGAAACTCTCCATCAGCTGGCATATCGACTCCCAGACTTCCAGTTGGGTGCTGAAGGTCGTGTGGCACAGATTCCTTAGCACCTGCGCGGTCTGTCCTTCCCCCAAAAGCACATCAATGCGGCCCGGTTCGATCTTTGGTTCAATGGCGGCAAGGCCGGACATTGGAGGGAGAAAGCAGAACCTTGGCCCTCCGCCTTCCAGCGCCTCCGGCACATCCATGAACTTCGCGTCCTGAACCTTCACCTGCTCGAAGCCCGGCAGCCGGAGCGGTCGACATATCAGCGCCTCCTCCGAGGTGTAGTCGAACTCGAACCCGCACTTCCAGGAAACACCCGAAGTCTCTCCTTCCACCAGCACGTCCACGCGGATATTCTGCGTCTTTCGATCACGGGTTTGCCGGACGTGAAGATCATTCCAAAGCAGGTTCGCGGCGGGAACGGGAAGGGAGATGAGATCGCGCCGGTTGATCGTGACGCCAGGGCGTTTTTCGGGCGAAGCCTTTCCGCCACGGTGATCCAGCCACTCGCGCAGACCGATCTCCCAAAGCGCCAGTGCCTGCAACGCTGTGGTCTTGCCCGAATTATTGGGCCCGATAAAAACGACCGCCTGTCCGAGAGGAATCTCGACGTCCTTTAGTCGCTTAAAATTACGGATGACAATTTTGTTTAACATCGTGTGTGGCTGGCCTAATCCCAGTCGGACTTAAGGTGCAATTAGGCCTTGCTTCACCGAACGTCATCTCCATCACTCGCCCTCGCCATTGTCGCCAGCGCCGCCCAGGCCCATGCGGTATTTGATGTCGTAGTTGATGATGAAGTCCAGCTCTTCCTCTGTGAAGCCGTAGTGTTCGGCGAGGACGGTGTCGATTTGGTCGATGATGCTTTTCGACTTGTCCGGATAAAATTCCTGATACTCCACTCTTCCCGACGCCTGATAGACATAGACCCTTCTCTGGGAATTTTTCTGCAAATCCTCCATCAGGAGCGAGAACGGCCTTTCGAAGGCCGGCACGCTGTCATCTGCCAGGTCACCGCAAGGAAATCTCTCGATCTCATCGCCGGTAACATTCCGACAATTTCCCTGCGTGGAGAACCAAAAGTAAAAAAGCGTACTGTTGAGAATGGCTCCAATCCGACGAATCACAGCTGGACGATCTGCTGTCAGATCCTTAAGGTGATCGGTTGATCGGCTCTTATGCGCAGATTTGAAATAGGGCTCAAAGTCCATGGAGCGAATCCAAAAAACTGGGCTCCTGTGATAATTAATCTTGGCTGAGCCCTTGGGACGAAGAAAAGATCCGACCCCCGGATGCTTCTTCGTTGTTTTCTTCAGGAGCTCGTGCGCGAGACTACTGCCGACTTTTGCAAATTGGAGCGAACCAGTCGAAAAGCCGTTTCGGTGGTACGTAATTTTCACCGGAAAAAGGATAGACCGTTCAATGGCACTCCATCTAAGATAATCCGTTGAAAAAATCTCCGCGTCTCGGCCGGGCCGGCCCAGAATAATCGTTAGCCTGTATTTAACACCATCAAATAGGACGCTCGGATGTGCGTCCCCGCTAAAGAAGGAAAGATGCAAGGTAGAAAAGTTTTTTAGAAGTAGATCCTGATATCCCGCCATACGGGCGGTTGAAAACCCGCTTAATGGCACGATGACCCCGAATCTCCCCGCCGATATGTTTACACACCTCTCGACGCAATTGGCGTAGAGATTTCCACAAGAAGCCGTGGTATAGCCAAGCACCTTGTAATTCGCAACTTTGGACGTTTCAACATACGGCGGGTTCCCAATGACCACATCGAAGCCCCCGCTGTTCAAAATGCCGTAGAACTCGACGAACCAGTGGAATGGGTGATGGTTTTTTCGCCACTGTTCGAAGCACTTCTGGTTTTTCAAATTTCGTTTGTCATAATCCCCGGCGAGGAAACGATCGAGTTGATCGCGGAGGTTGGTCAGCCGCTCAGTTAATTTCGCCTTAGCGGTCCGGAATTCAGCGGCATCCATCCCGCAGTCGTCTTGCATATCCTGAAACAGCCGGAACTGGGCGTCGAGAAGGTCGGCCTGCTCTTCGATGCGGCGGTAGTCGTCGAGGGAATGTTCGATGCCGCCGAGGAGGAGTTGGGAGGCTTTGCCGCCGCCCTGATGCTCAGTGAAGGCTCGCCGGACCTCGTCGCGGTTGGCGTAGCCGACGAGTGTATTGCCGGCGCGGATATTGAAGTCGATGTCGGGTAGCGGTTCTACCTCCTGGCCGGGCTGGAGCTGGGCCGCGAGTTTGAGGAAGAGGCGGAGTTTGCAGATCTCGACCGCTTCTTCCATGATGTCCACGCCATAGAGATTGTGGACGATGATCGATTTGAAGACCCAATAATCTTCGTTCGGATGGCGCGCCACCTGGTCCAGGATGGCGGTGAATTCCTTTTTGTAGTTCGGATGCTTTTCGCCTTTGGTTTCCCAATCATCGAGGAGCGCGCGCATGCGGTCGAGGCATCCGCGGTAGAGAGGTTCGAGGATGTTGAGGGCTGCGAAGAGAAAGGCGCCCGAGCCGCAGGTCGGGTCCAGGACGCTGACTTTGCGGATCGCTTTGAAGAGAGCGGAGAGGAGATCGGGGCCGGCGTCGGCGATGACGTCCTCGGCGAATTGCCGGATGTTGAGGTTGAGGGTGATCAAGTCGTTGACAGTGCGGACCTCCCCTTCGCGCAGTTTACGACGCAGTTCATGGCATCGCTGGTGCCGGGCGATGGTTTCGCGCCAGATTTCTGTCGGAAGCCCGCGTGAAGCCGGGGCCGGCGTGTTCCAATCTTTGCGTGCCTCCAGCGTTTGGATTGGGCGGGCGGAAGTAACCGTTTCTTTCAGGGTCGGCACGTCGAGGCCGACCGCGACGTTATCGGGGAGTGAGGAGCGCCATTCCTTTTCGTCTTCTCCGGCGCCGTGAAGGACGGCGGGGTAAATGTAGCGGTCGGGGTCGTCGCGGAGAAGGTCCCAGGCGGAGTCGGCAAGCTTCTTGCCGACGGCGTCGAAGAGGAACGGGATGATGCAGTTTTTGGAGATGTAGTCGGTGATGTCCTCCTTGGTGTAGTAGGCGCCCATCTCCTTTTGGTTGGTGTATTTCTCGAAGACGTAACCGAGGATCTCGGGGTTGATTTCCTCGTTCTTCGCGATGGGGCGGTCATCGAGGTGCCAGTCGTATTGATCGAGAAAAGTGAATACACGCTCGAAAGCTTCGTCGGGAATGTGGAGATCGGGGTGGTCCCGTTCGATGCGGTGTTCTTCGAAGATGCCGCCGTTGAGGTAAGGGACGTCGCCGATCAAGGCGACGAGATCCTTTTCGCGCTGGTCCTCTGGCTGGCCAAGTCCTTCGTGGAAGAGGCGGCGGAGGAAGGAGCGGTAGAAGGAGTGAAACTGGTCTTTCCCCTCGTTTTCGCGGACATAGTTGAGGCGTTCGCTGAGGTAATTTTGCTCGCCGTTGAGGAAGCCCTGCCGCTGGAGGAAGTAGCAGAACATGAGCCGGTTCAGCATCAGGGAGGTGTACCAGTCGAGAAGATCGCTTCCGGCGAGGTTTTGGACAAAGCCGCGGAAGGCGTCTTTTTCCCGCTTGAAACGGTCGTAGAAGCGGCGGGTGACACGATCGCGGTCGAGGGAATCGCGGAGCCGGTGGACGACACCGGTGACGTCGAGGGCTTCTTCTTCGTCCAGAGTAAATGCGATGGACCGGATTTTCTGGAGGAGAAGCGTGTTGGGTTTGTCTTTCTCCCAGCGGAGCTCGCGGTGGCGGACCGGCTCGCCGGGCAGGCGGGAGGTCCAGAGCCAGACTTGGCGGGTCTTGGCGGCGTCGGTGAAGATGAGGAGGTGTTCGGCCGCGAGAGGGGTGACGGCTTTTTCGAGGGCCTTGCGCTGATCGGAGGGAGGGATTTGGCCGTTTCGATCGGGCGGGACGAGGAGCACCTTGACGCCGCGTTTCTCGGCGACGGTGTCGAGGGTGATGAAGCCGGTCTTGGTGGGGACGCGGAGTTTTCCGTCACTAACCGCAGGCCAATCCCAGCCCAGAGTTACGTCGGTGAAGAGGCCAGAGAAGTCGAAGGCTTCTAGGTAGCGCTGGATCTCTTCGTTTTGCTGGGCGATGGTGGACATTAGCTATTGATTTTAGAAACTCGGTGAGTATTGTCTTCAGTGGCGACCGGAGTGGGCCGGACCTTTACCGACCCCGTGATTTATCCCCGGCCGCCCCCTTTTTTTGCTCGGCAGACCACCATTGAAGGAGGTCTTGAAGGGATTCTTGCCCGCGATAAACCAGCGGTTCAATGAGAGAAATTCCGGAGCGGTCGTGCTCTCGGATGGCAAAACCGGTCTTGTCCTCCTCCTTCCTCCGCGCCGTGTAGGCGAAGAGGTCCGCCAACTGCAGGAGGCGGCTTTTGTGCGATTCGATAAAAAAGCCTTTTTCGATTATCTGGGTAAGGCCGAGCAATCCGGGCGCAAGCCGAAGTGCGCGAACCGATTTTTCCACATCGCGAGCCACTTCTTTGTTCTCGTCCGAGATCAGAATACCGTTCGGCTTCTCCGGAAGGGTTTTTAGATACTCATTTACCACGCGGGCTACGAGGAGGAAGGCTATAACGTGGGGATTGATCAGAATGCCGGCGCCAAATGTGCTTTGACACCATTGGTGGAAGCGCTTTTTCGGAATAGCTCGGTAGATAAAACGAAGCTGGTGCTGGGCGGCCAGTTTGAAACAGGCGTCCCGGCAAGCGAGACGTTCGGCTATGGAAACGCTTCGGAGCGGATTGGGTTGTCGGGGGTTGCTTAGATCGGCGCCATGTAGTTCCAAATCTTCGGCCGGAATTTGAGGGAAGGATTTGGCGACGATTTGTTCGAGGCCGCTTTCGATCTCCCGCCAGGAGGTTTCGGGAACGACGAGTGCCCCGAGCAGAAAAATTGGTTGGGCGGGATCGGATAGATTGGTGCCCGTATTGCCGGATTCGTCGCAGTAGATCAAATGCATGATTAACCTTTCTGCACCAGTCCCATCGAGCAGAGGATTCGCGGTTGCTTGAGTTCGCTGTCATGCACGCCGGTAACCACAAGGCGCTCATCGCGGTGGAGCGTCGTCACGAGTTGGGCCAGATCGTCGTCCGAGATGCCGGAGCGGAGTTGGCGGTTGAGTTTGTCCACGGCTTCGGTCGTGAGGGGGTTATCGAAAATGGCCTGAATCGCGGCTCGGACTTCATCGGTCAGGAAAAGGTCCCCTTCCCTGTGGCGGAGAAAGTCCTGCAGTCGCTCGTAGGTGCGATAACGGGCGCCGCGCCGATTTCCCAGCTGCCCAGCTTGGGCGTCGCGTCGCTCTTCCTGGATGATTTTGGTCGCGGTGGCGACCAACTCGTGGTGATCCGCACGTCGCGGCAGGGCCTGCGTCTCCACGTTGCAGGCAGCGGCACGAAGGATGCGGACAGGCGACTCGGAGACGGAACGTTTGGTCTCGTCGATCCATAGAAGCGCGTCGTGGTCCTGGGCGGTCCGGATGTAGGTGAGGACGCCCGGGGGCGTGAAAGCCGGCCGCTCGGGATCGGGCGAGTGTGGCTTGGTAGCGAATACCACGTCGGGCAAGGCTTCGATAGCTTTGCGAAGAGCCGCGTCATCTTTGGTGGCCTTTGACCAGATTTCAAACGCTTCGGAGGTAAGGTCCACCTCGTCATCTTCGGGTTCATCAAGAATCCCGGATTTTTCGTTATAGAGGTGGCGAAAAGCCTCTTCGTCGCTGGCCGTCTGGGCTTCAAAAAAAGACTCATCCGAACCGACGACCTCCTCGTTCTGCTTCAAGCGATCGATGAGGCGACGTCGGAGGTTGATAATTTGCTCTACGCCCTCGGCCGGCAGGAATGAGTAGCAATGGATGACGTCAGCCTTTTGGCCAATACGATCCACGCGACCGGCGCGTTGGATCAGCCGAATAATCGCCCAGGGCAAATCATAATTGATGACACGCGAGGAGTCCTGGAGGTTCTGGCCTTCGGAAAGAACATCGGTAGCGAGGAGGACGCGCGTTTGCGAGCCGGGGGGAAATTCCTGCAGTTTCTCATTGGACTCGGGAGAGAACCGCCATGCCTGTTTGGCGGGGTTCTCAGAATCGCCGGTCACGCAGTCCACCCCTTTCACGCCAGCAGTCTCAAGGGCTTCAAGCAGGTATCGGGCCGTGTCCGCGAACTGGGTAAAGAGAAGAAATTTTTCGCCCGCGAGTCCCTGCAGCAGACGGATGAGCGCCTGAAGTTTGAAATCTTTGACCGGAGGAATCTCTCCGGCCTCGTTCAGGATCTGGTGTAAGGCGCGGGCGTCCCGACGGAGATCGGCAAGAAGCGTCTTCTTGAATACATCGGTGCGAAGCCAGCGATAGCGCCGCATTTGGTGATTGGCAATAAACTGGTAAAGACGCGCGGCCTCCTTGCGGTAATGTTTCTCCTCCCATTCGTGAGTGGGGGGGAGTTTATCCTCCTTTTGTTCCAGCGGCAGTTCGTTTTCGGAGGTATCCCTCATTCGGGTGTCGAGGAGCGAGGCATCCTGTTGGCCAATGGGAAGGGGCATCTGGTTCTCCAGGGCGTGAATGAAAATCTCATTTCGCAGGATGTGCCGGTGGATGGAGAGGAGGAAGGCGCGGGCGGAGCTTTCGAGGCGCTTGAAAAGATTGGTGCGGCAGAAGCCTTTCAGACGGCGTCCGGCCCGGGAGAGGTCGTCGAGGAGCTTTTCGTCCGCCGCACTGAGGTCTTTGGGAAGCACATCTTTGAGATAAAGGCTCAAGCCGTAGCGCGGGAGATCCAAGTCGTCGATCGCATCGACGATTTCCGTTCGAAACAGCCGGGCGCAGGCATCGTCCGGATCCTGAGGATCTGAGCGGAATTTTACCGTGTGGGGTTCGCGGGACGGGAAGTAAATCCGGAACCCGTCCGGCAAGGTCAGATAGGGCCTGCCATCGCGATCGTCGATTTCAGCGTAATTTTGCAGGATAAAACTGCGGGTGCGCCGAACGAGAAAAAGGCGCATGATCTCGCGCCAATCGTCGGCAAAGTAGCTTTGCTCGAATGCTGCCAGGGAGGTCAAAGGAGTATTGGGATTTTTCAGACTGAACTCGGATTCGCTGATCTCCTTCAGCAGGGACTCAGGGCGGATTCCGATGTCGTGTTGCTCGTTTAAAAAGAGGCGTAACTGACTGGATAAATCGAGGTAAGTCTTGTTGTAGGGGGTCGCGGAAAGCAGGACCACTTTGGCATCATTCCGCTCCACGTATTCGCGAATGGCCTGATAAGTTTTCCCCTCCCGGTTTCGGAAATTATGCGACTCATCAAGGATGACCAGGCGGTAACGCGGGAGACCGGAAAGATCGCGCTGCGCACGGCTCTGAGAAAGGACTTTCGGAGCGCGAAGTCGGTAACGATGGGCATAATCTTCCCACATGGGCACCAGGTTCTTCGGACAAAGGATCAGCGTCTCAAGCATCTGGTCGTCACCCATGACGCGAGCGATCGCGGAAGCAACACGGGTTTTCCCCAAGCCGACGACGTCCCCTACGAGGACTCCTCCGCGCTTGTTGAGATGGCGACAAGCGATCTGAACAGCCTTTCGCTGAAACTCCAGGAGATCATGCGCGACATCATGGGGAATGCGAAATTCCTTGATACCGTCGCGGGCGTCCTGTGAAAGGTGCCAAGCCATTTTCAGGTAGATATGAAACGGCGGCAGCAGGCGTTCGGAGGCCCAACTTTCCTCGATGACATCGATCAGTTCCTGGGTAATGTCGAGGCAACGCTGGTCGGCCCAGCGGTCATTGAACCACTTGACGAGTTTTTCGGCTGCGTCCCGCTCCAGCACATCGACGTTGAGTTCACCCTGCCCCTTCAATCCGGACATGGTCAGGTTGCTGCTTCCGAGATAGCCGATGACGGGATTGAAGGTGTCCTGGCGGTGAGCCAGGTAAAGCTTCGCGTGCAGGGTGTGGCGGAGGAAGAGCTTCACCGTGAGTTTTCCTTCGCGCAACTGCCGGGCGAGGCGGCGAAGGGCGGCTTCATCCGTGGCACTGGGAACACCGATGGTGAGCTGCTTGCGGAATTCGAGAGCGGCGCTTCGCTTGAGCCTGGCGACAGTTTTGTTGTCGAGTCGCTCCTCGGCAACATCGGGAGAAAAAAGTTTGGGCAGGTCCTCATGGGGCAGACGCTGCATTCCGACAAGGAGGCGACAGGGAGGGGTGCCGTTCTCGCCATGCCACGTTTCGACAACGTCATCAATGTAGCGCCAGCCCCGAAGATTGAAATACCCGACACAAAAGTCTCCGCGGCGAGCCAACTTCAGGGCGTCCCGAAGCCCGTTCTGAGCGTCGTTTTCGAGAAAACCGGTTTCAATGTTGTCGAAGATTGTGGGCATTACGGATAGGAACAGGACTCCACGGGATTTCGTGGTAAAACGGCCTGTTGGGCAAGCAAAAGCGCAGGTTTAACCGCAAAAGTGCCTGATTTGAAGGAACGAGCGTCGGAGGCCATTGGGGCGCCATCGGTGGGGCGAAGTCCTGAATGATACGAGGGGGTCAGGGCCAGCATGCCAGAATTGACAAATGAGGGAATCCGTCAGGATCAGCCAAGAGCAATCGGACGTCAACGGCGTAATGGCCGCCCCTTCCTTCTTTCCCTTATTTCAGCGACCGGTAGAAATCGAGGTAGTTCGCCCGAAAGCGTGCCACCGAGAAATGTTTTCGCGCCGCTTCGGCGATTGTCCGGCGATGCTCTGGAGTGAAGGGGCCGGAGGGGTCGAGGACCTGGAGGATCAGATCACGCAAAAGCGACTTGTCCCCGGTGGCGGCATCATAGGCGAGACCAACTTCTCGACCGAGGATTTCCTGGAACTCCCGAATGTTCGGCGGATATCCGATCAGCGGCAACCCCATGCAGAGCGCCTCGATGTAGGTGAGCGCCATTCCTTCCGCCCGGCTCGGCATCAGGTAAAGGCCCGCGCCAGCCATGATCTCGGCGTTCCGGGCATGCGGCACCCGCCCGTGGAAGACCACGTCCAGCCGGTGCTCCTTCGCATAAGCCCGATGACTCTCCAGCATCTCCCCTTCCCCGATCACATGCAGGCGGAAACGGCGCAATCCCTCAAATGCCGCCATCGTTTCCAAAATCGTCCCAAGCCCCTTCCTCGGCGTATCCAAAACTCCGATAAAAACGATGTCGGTGCTGACTTGCGGATCGAGCCTTCCGCAATATTCCGGGGCGGCGAAATAATGAATCACCCTCGACTTACCCGCCAGCGACGGATCCTTCGCGATCGCCTGCTCCCGCTGAAAATGACTGACGAAAACAACCTGGTCATACTCCGCCAAAAAGGGACTCGGCACCGCCGAGTGATTGGTGAGGACCAGCGGTTTTCGATACCCGGCTTCCCGCAACAGCCGCGGCGCGTCGGACGAACTCTGATGGTTGTGAACGAGGTCGAAATCGACCTCCCGCACCGCGTGAGCCACCGCCTGCCATTCCTCGCCGATCAGGAACGCGTTCGCACCGGCAACGGCCTCGAACGGGCGCCGCCATCCGCCTTCCCGGAAGAGCGCCCGGAAAACTCCGCGGGTCAGACGGCGGCCGGACGGCATGAAGGCGGTCGGCAACAATTCGAATCGAATCCTCTCTCCGTCAGCCAAAAACGGCATCCGCTTGAACAGGAGTTCGCTGACCACTTTCTTCCCGCTCCACGGCAACGGCAACACGTAGATTTCATGTCCCGCCTCCACCGCCGCGATTCCGATCTCAGTCGCCGCCTTGTCCTTCCCCCCGGCCACGGGATGAAGCCGGTAACCTTTCAAAAACGGCTGGATACTCAGGATCTTCACCGAAATGTGTCCCCCGCGACGGATACGACCGGCCCGATCTTCCATGGCCCATTCGCCCCATTCAAATCGCGACAGTCCGCCTCACAATGTCCCTTCCACATGGCCCTGCCACCATCACCTTAAATCGCCGCAGGCACAAGGAAAAGTTCCGGTTCCCGCTAGTAGACGTCGCACGAAGCCTGCGGATTCGCCGACGGTCATTCGAGCGAGCCGTCCGGCCGATCCTTCACCATTCACATCCTCGGGTTCAGGCGGCGAATCGACCGGCCTCCGAGGACAGCCGCAAGCATCGCCAAGCCTGCCAGCAGACCGTATACTTTCGGCTCGGGTATCGGGGTGAACTCCAGAACCATGTCGTTGCCGGATAGCCCAACCTCAAAGCTCCCCCCTCCGAGGTCATTGGAGAATTCACTGAGATCCAGCAGGACCTGACCCGGATCAAAACCAAAAATCATCCCTTGCGCCGAAGCGATCGTCCAACTGTAACTTTGTCCGGAATCAAACAGGCTGACCTCGCCAGCTTCGTTGGCCGCGGTCAAAGAAACGACCTGCAAGACCCACATTCCGTCGGCCGGAAGATGAAAATCACCTTCGATGTTCAACCAATCCCATCCGGGATCGCCTCCTTTGGCACCGTACGGATCGTTGATTTCCCAACGGTAAACCGCACCCTCGCTGAAAACGAGGTCGTCAGAAAATGTCAGGGTGCCAGGACTGGCGCCGGGAGAAAGCAGGGCGCCCGAATCCAGGGTGGTTCGGCCACCAATGCGTCCGTTCCCCGCCAGAATGGCTCCGTCGCGAACCACCACTTCTCCCGTCCCGGTGCCGCTGCCGGAAACATTCGCCACCCGAAGACGTCCGTTCACGACTTCAACGCCGCCGGCGAAGGTGTTCTCGCCCGACAACACCAACGTTCCCTGCCCTTCGTGACGGAGGGCTCCGGCCCCGGATATTTCCCCGGAGAATTGAAGTTCGCCGTCGCCGCTTGAGATCACCGTGCCACCCAATGCCATATCGCTCGACAACAGGAGGGGTCCTCCGGTCGAGGTGGACAGCCGGTCGCCTTCCACAAGATTGAGTTGCCCGGACGGTGTCACGGTCATCCGCAGGCCCCAACTTTCGAGCTGTCCCACGCCTCCGCCTGAGAGGTCGGCCGCATAGAGCCACCAGTTGCCACTGGCCGCCGTCCCGGCAAATGAATCCAGCATCGCCGTTCGCGCGTCGAGATCGGTGACCTGGTCGGGGTTCGCGACCCGGCCGTCCGGTTGCCAGATCCCCGTGAGTGGACCCACGGGGGCGCCTCCGAGTTCCGCCCTGTAAAGATGGATGTCACCGGCGACCGCGGCATCGTCGAAGCGAACCTGAAACCCATTGTCCGCATAACCAAAGGGACTGGCTGCGGTTCGGCCGACCCGGTTGAGCAACGCCGCATAACCTCCATGCTCATGGGCCACGGATACAAAATAATCGCCGTTGTAGGCCGGGCCGTTGGCACCCCTTATCGTCAGGTCAATCTGAAGGTGATTGATGATCGCCTGACCGATGTCAACCGCCTGGACGTTCAAGAGCTCCCCTTCATCCGGTATCAGAAGATCGAGCCCCGAAAAATGACGCTCCACCACCAGGGCGCCGTCCAGGGCGACCGGAGCCAGGAGTGCCGCCAGAATGAGCCGCGATCCGCGGCAGGTCGTTTTCAAGAGGGAAACAGGTGTGTTGGCAGATGGTTTCATGACTGATCGGTCGGCTGATTATTGACGGACGGCCCGATAGAATCGCTGACTGGATTGCGCGCCTTCGTAGTCGAGAAACTGATACAGACCCGGGCTGATCTCGGTCGCCTCCCCGAGTGGAACCCAGGGTTCGCCGAGAGTCTCGACCTGTTGAATCTCGTAGGTTTGTCCGGGAAATCCGACGATCCGAAGTCGCCACGCTTCTTCCTGCGCATCGTATTCCAGGCTCAGAATCGCCCGCGACGGCCCTTCATAACCAGTCGCCAATTCCACTGTCACCGTTCCTTCGGCAGTCCGGTCGCGAGCATCCCGGATGACATAAGTAAAGGTATCCGTCGCATCGTTACCGTCCGGAGGCAGATAAAAGACCCATCCTTCCTCCAGGTAGACACTTCCGCCGTTGGCGCTGACACCGGAAACGGTCTCCAGCGAGAGTTCTCCTCCATCGGAGGCCAGATCATTCGCCAGCAAGCTTTCCACCGGAATCTTAACCGGCTTTCCCGCCATCCGTTCCACCGTGTCAGGGCCGGCAAAGGGGGTCACTTCCACCAGTATCGGATCCAGATCCATCGTATCTTCGCCCCAGGTAACCCTGAGATGATAGACCCCTTCCATATGCACCCCGGCTCCGGACAGGCTCAGCCGATTGCCGGTGGCCCCCTCGATCGCGACGCCATCCTTAAACCACTGCAGCTCCATCCCAACCGGACCATCGAGTTCGACCTCCAGCACCAGCCCCGCGGTCAATGGGAGCGACTGCTCCAGGGCCGGCATCGATTCCACCACCGGGACATCCGGCGCAGGCGGAGCTTCCGTGAGAGTCACCCACCCGTCCGCGTAAGAGATTCTCAAATACGTTTCGCCCAGTTTCACCCTGCCCCATTCCGGCAAGTCCGCGAAATGGCCGCTGATCGAACCGCCGTAGCTGAGGATTCGGAACTGCTCTCTTTCGGAGGGACTGAAACCATCGGCGAATTCGACTGCCAGGCGCGGCGCGTTGTCGAGGAAAACATTCCCCGCGATTTGGATCGCCGCTTCCTCACTGGAATCGCCGAGAACGATTTTGATTTCCGGAGTTTCATCGAGAAGTTGGGTGACATTTCGCCAGACCGGCAGACCGTATTTTCCGGCAAGGTAATCTTCCACGGCGATCCGTTCTTCGTCGTTCAACGCCCGATCGAAAACAAGGACCTCGGCGATGTCCCCTTGAAAGAAGTCCCGGTCCTGACGGAAATCCGCCCCGAGTTGCAGGCTTTCCATAGTGCGGGTTCCGGTGTTTCCCTCGCCCATCGCAACCGTCGAAAGCGTCCGGGCGTACCAGTGACTGCTGACTCCGTCGAAGAGGAGGTCGTGGATATTCCATCCGTTATTGTTGAAACCGCCGCCGATGCCGCTCCCCGCGTGCATCTGACCACCCCCGCTCGTCAGGCGAAGCGTCTGCCGGTCCGACCCCGCCGGCGCTTTGTCGAATACCCGGCCTCCGTTGGTTGGAGCCGGCGATTGAAAGACCACAAAGATCTGATTGGGCTGGCCAACAGCCGAATCAAAGGCCTGGGACATATAAAGGTGATCGTTGCTTCCATCGAACCGGACCACCGGCTTCCCGCCGATCACATCCGCGACATAGGTCGGACGGGCGGCGGCCAGCGGTTGCGCCAGGTGATGGCCGTTTCCGCTGGCGTCCTCCCATAACGCCACCGGGTCGCCGTGGTCGAGGCCCAGGAGATCCGCGGCAAGCCAAACGGCCAACCCGTCCGTCACCGGCATCGTCTCCGGAGCATCGACCGGCACCTGGTGGGTGAGCGTTTCTTCTTCATACTGCCTCGGCTCCGCGAATCCGAGCGATCCCGCCAAAACAGTGCCGCCATCGAGACGAAGGCTGCCGGGATACCAGATGTGAAGATCGCCTCCGGCTTCGACCCGGCCACCGTCCGTCACCTCCAAAATCCCGCTGCCACCCGCCGCGGTCCGCCCGCCTCCCACAAAAATATCCATCACCTCGCCATCCAGCAGCGAGTTCTCCCCCGTCACCGTCACGGTCCCTTCCGACCCCGGCGCCGAACCGATTCTCAATCCAATATCGACCCCGCTCCCGGAGTTGCCGGCCAGTACCGAAAAACGGCTTCCTTCTTCAATCCTGACTTCACCAGTCGCTCCGACACTGTTCCCGATTCGCGTATCCACACCGTCGCCGTCGATCGTCGAAGTCCAGACCGATCCGCCCCGGAGAAGAACGCTTCCGGACGAAAATTCCGCATCGCCCGCCGAGAGAAACAAACCACTGGTCATCGTGGCACTATCGAGTATCAGGGACCCGCTTCCGCCTGTGAGTTCGAACCTGTGCCCGAACAATACACGTCCGCCGACCTCCACGCTTGCTCCGGTCACCGTGATGGTTTCCGATCCGGCGCCGCCCGGCCGAAAATCACGCCCGACTTTCACCAGCGCTCCATCCTTGATCACCGTAACGGCGTCTCCCTCCCAGGCACCGTTCCAATCGCCTCCCCCGGCGTTTCCGGTGATCTCGAAGACCGTGCCCGGCCCGGAGATGGTCAGTTCAGTCAAATTGTTCGCATTGTTCGATGAGGCGAAATTCCGATGGGTGGTCACATGGGATCCGTCGGTGACCAACATCCGCACAACATGCTGCAGAGCGGGATTCCCGGAATTGGCCAACCGGATATCCTGATCGTGACTCGTCAAGGTGGTTCCGCGGATCTCGACGTCCGCGTCGCGGAGAATCTCCATGCGCCCGACATCGACAATACTGTTCCGCAACTCGATGCGGGCATAACTGGTATTGTTCATCGGCCCCCGAAACATGCTGCCGACATTCAGAGTCCCGTTTTCAAAAATGAACGTCGCGTCGCTGCCGCTCCCTTGTCCTACCTGAAGATTCTGGCCAACCGAAACCTCTCCATCTCTCAACTTCAAAAAACCGGTTCCCCCTGTGCCGTTCGCCACATACAAATCGCCCGCCTCCAGCTTCCGTCCACCCAAATCGAATTCGACCCGATCCGTGAAGATATTCATCAGCCCCGCCAAACCATCGGCGTGCAATGTCACAAGATAAGGCTCCGCTTCACCCAAATCAAAACGGATTTCGTCGGCAGGACCCGGTTCCCCTGGCGGACTCCAATACTCGCCTTCATGGAAACTCCCTCCCTCGGACTGAATCCACTCTTTGATGTTCCCCTGAATCAGTGCTGGCGCAACGGCAGACGTCGCAAATACAAGCAGCCATGCCGCCTGAAAGATCGATCGATGGTGGAGAATAGGGTGTTTCATAGGTTTTCAGGCTGGCAAAACGGGACAAAGGGATCGAGAAACGCCAACGCGAAGAATCGTCCGCGCACCCACCGCTTCCGACCGTGTCGCCATTTATAGGATACGATTTTCACTCGAATCCCCGCAATAGGACAAAGATGCTAGTTGTAGCAATTTTGTGCGCGAACCCACCGAGGTCGATTCGTACCCACATTTAAATTACTCCTGAAAAATAATCCCCGCGCCGGCCAGTTGGTTGGCCGCTTGCGACAGGGTTCCGGTGGCGCCGGTGGCGTTGATGATTCCCCCCTGGGCGACCCGGATATCCACCCCGCCGCCCCGCGTTCCCGTCGCATCCACGTTCCGGGCATTTATCGTCGCAGCGGAACCCGCGCGAATCCCATGCACCCCGCACCCTCGCGCAATCACTCCCAGCGCGTCGATCCGGGAGGCGTCTTCCGCGAAAACCCCCACCTCGCCCGCGCCGCTCACGTCGCAATCCCGGGCCTCAATCGACGAACAGTGCCGGGCGCTCAACCCATGACGGCCGCAGTTCGTCAAATTGGTTGTCCGGACATGGACCGTGCCGCCGTCGCCAACCCGCACCCCGTCGCGCCCACAATTCGAGGCGTCGACCGCGGTCGCGTCGATCGTCGAAGCGTGGATCGCGTTGATGCCATCCTGAGCCGCATTCCGACAGATGCTACCGGCGATAGTTCCCTTCGCCCCATGATAAAAGCCGACGTTGGTTCCGGCCGAGTTGTGATCGAAATCGCCGGTAGCCCCGGAGAAATTCGAAGTTCCTCCGGTCCGGGCCGAACACATGGAGCCGTGGCTGATATGCAAATTATGGCGCCCGCACCCGGTGGCTTCTCCCCCGTTGATCCAGATCGTCGATCCATGCCCGGCATCGATGCCGTCCTCCTCGGCCCGCCGGATCCCCGCGCCATTTCGAACCAGCCCATGGGAGGTAAACAATCGGTAGCCGCGCCGCCCCTTTCCTTCCATGTCGACCAGGCAATCCAAGACCGGAGCCCGGCAAAAATGGAGATCGAATAATGCGGTCACCCGGCCGGTCGGCGTGGTCTCGAACACGATTCCCGAATCGAGGTAAACCACCGGGTCTTCCGAACGAATCCAGAAATGGGAATAGTCGCCTCCCATGATCGCAAGGTTCCGCACCAGCTTGTGTCCGCTCTGGATCAGAAGAATGATTTTCACCCCCTGGCTCACCGCCCACTTGCTCTCCTCGTTGACCGCATCCTGCAGCGTATCATAATCATCGGGAATCCGGACCGTTCGGGTCTGCGTCAAGAGTTTGACCGCCCGTTCACCATTCGCCGTGCTGGCCCGGAGCTGCGAAGCGCCGCCCACTCCGGCGGCCAGCCCGGCCGCGGCCAAGAGGCCGCCTTTCATAAATTCGCGTCGCGGGAAGTGGTCGTTTCTCATGCTTTCAATATAGCTTGGTTTCAGATTAGGATTTTCCTGGTGAAGCGTCCTGAGGGTAGCCTCCGCCCCCCTGAGCGTCGATAGGAAAAAGGTGCTACTAATAGCACTATTGTGCCATGGCCTTGCTTTTACCCCTGCCTTGACTCAAGCTTCTCATCAATTAACCGCCGGACGCAATGTATCAAAGTTTTGAATTCGTAGCGATCACGCCGTTGAGGATCCGGCCAGAACCACCGCGAATACAAAAATGATGATTCCCAGGAAGAATGGCGCGAATCGTTCCGATTCCCGGGCCGAATACCCGGCGGACATCCGGCCGCCGGCTGCCACGTTGCTCGGCGCCCTCCTGCTCGCCCTCCTCCCGCAACCCTCCGGCGCCGGCTACGAGGAGTGGACCATCGCCAACCAGCTCCCCCCGGAGCGGGCCGCTCCGCATCAGGACGGCATCGGAAGCGGAATCCCCAACCTTCTTCGTTACGCCCTCGGTCCCGCGGGACAATCGGCGTTGCCGCAAACCGACGAGGATACCGGACAAACCTTCTTCGGCCTGACGATCGACCGGAATCCCCAGGCGTGGGATGTCGATTTCCACATCGAGGTATCCGACAATCTCGTTGATTGGCGCCGGAACGACGAACAAATCGCTATCATCACCGATCATGTCTCGGCCCTCACCGTGCGGGACCTTCAACCCATGAATCAATTGCAAACCCGGTTTATGCGTCTCGCCGTCGAATTGATCGACCGAGAAGATCAGATCCTGTTCGAGTCCGATGGGGCCTCCTATATCCGCAGCGTTGGCTGGAGCCCCAACGGCCGCTCGCTTTACACCGGCGAACGCACCAGCAACCTCCTGAAGAAATGGGATGCCGTCACAGGCGCCTTCCTCTGGCAGGCATCGAACCACAGCGGACAGGTGCTCGACCTGGCCACCTCCAAACAAGGCGTGGTCGTCGCCGCCAGCGGCGCGGGCGTCCACAACCTGACCGTCTACGACGAGGCCGGGGACTTGGTCCGCCGGATGATCGGGCATCACGACAATGTTACCAACATCGCCCTCTCTCCGGACGATCGCCTGGCCGTATCCACCGATCGGAGCGGCTCGGTAATCATCTGGCGAATGGAGGATGGCTCCATCTTCTCCACCCTCGATGGCGGCCAAAAACATGGGGTGTATAATCCGGTGGCCTGGTCCCCGGATAACGACTTTTTTGCCCTCGCCCACCGGTCGCCGGGCGGTGACTACTCGATCCAGATTCGCGATTGGCGGCGGTTGACCTTGATCGACAACCTCCCGGCGCCTTCGCTGATTCGCGACCTGGCATGGTCTCCCAACGGCGAATTTCTCGCCGCCGTCGATGGCAACGGTGAGATCACCGTCCGGCCCACTTCCAACCTGTCGGAACCCCGCCGGATCAAGCCGGCCCATGGACCCGGGCATGGGATGGTGGCGCTCGCCTGGTCTCCCGACAGCCGCTTTCTCGCGACCGCCGGAGCCGATGACCGGATCCGGGTCTGGACTCTCCACGCCGGGGGAAATCACATTTACCAGGCCCAGGCCATCCAAGTCCCCAGCCAGCTGGAATCGCTCGCCTGGTCTCCATGCGGCGGATTTCTGGCAGCGGGTGCCCGCGAGCAACAAACCTTTGGCCTGATCGGAATACTCAAGATGCCTCCGCTTCTCCGCCAACTCGGCCCCGCCGCCGACCTCCCCCCCGCCCACCCGTTCCATCCAAGGCCGCAACTGACGCTGGTCACCGAACGCGACATGCACCGCAGCCGGGGCAGTGGCCTCGTCATCCTCGAAGACCGCTGGCTTTTCTTTTGGAGAGAGGGTGACATCCACAACGCGATCGACCCCGCCTCCGTCGTAAAGATGGCCGAATCCTGTGATGGCGGCCGAACCCTGGAAAACGTCCGCACTATTTACGTGGAAGCCGACGGCATGACCGGCACCGATATCCGGGCCCGCCTCATGGGCAACGGCCGGATCGGACTCTTTGGATCGAGACGCGACGCCGACGACAACGGCCGCGTTCACCACGCGTTTTTTATGTATTCAGATGATGGTGGCCTCACTTGGATTTCCCAAGTGCTCGACCATCTTCCCATCATGTCTCCCAGCTTCACCTTTTCCGAGTTTCCCGCCTCGGTCGGGGGCCACGATTCCGACGGCTACATCCTGTTCTGCCATGGAGGCGGCTCGATTCACGCGGCCTACACCGTCGACAACGGCGCCACCTGGCAAAGTCAGGCCTTGTTTCCCTCAAGTTTCGCCTGGGGATCCGCCGGAGAAGTCTCCGTAGTGCGGCTCGGCGAAAGCGACCGGTGGATCATGACCTCCCGCTCGACCGGTGAAAATCCGATCTACAAATCGACCGACCTTTTCAATTGGGAAGGACCGTTCCGGACCGGGAAATTCATCGGAAACAATCCGAGTGCCAGTGTCTATCACGACGGTCATATCACCTGGATCGCGGCGTCACGGCCCTATCATTACGAAGACGATTCCGAACGGGCGATTCCGGTGAACGGGCAGATCTTCAAAGGGCTCGTCACCACCACCCTGAGCGCGGAAAGCCTTTGGCGAAATCCCGGACGATCCTGGCCCGACTGGGAAGTCCTCGCCTATCTCCCGGTTCACTTCGATGGCACCTTCGTCTCCCACAACGGCTCCTGGCACATGCTCTTCGGCGCGATCGAAGGTCCCATGGAAATCGGCCGGAAACGCTACTCCCAGCTAGGGGTCATGTCCGCCACTGGCGACTAAACCCGAAACACAGTCGTTCATTCTCGCGGAGAGAAATAGTTCGAGACCAACGAGGGGTTGACTGAACCGCTCCTGTCGGAGTTCTTCTAATGGATGAGCGTTGGCAGACAAAATAAGGGTCGTAGATTAGGTTTCCACCCGCTCGACTTCGCGTCGTCGCTCGGGATGCTCACCTATGCGACCAGCGCGACAGTCACCCCGATTTGTTTGATCATCATCGCACGGGAACTCTCGCTCTCCTTGGTAGCCGGCGGCGGGATCGAAGTGGTCCGAGGGACCTTGCTCCTCGTCGCCTTAGTCGGAAGTGGATTCGCGGCGGCTCGTTGGGGAAAACCGGTCTCGCTCGGGGTCAGTTGCCTCGTGCTCGGAGTTGGAATGTTGGTCTATAGCGTGGCGCCAGTCTACGGAACCATTCTGCTGGGCGTGGCCTTGCTGGGATTGGGCGGCGGAATTCTCGAAGGGCTGCTTAATCCGTTGGTCTCCGATCTCCATCCCGACGACTCCGGCCGTTTCCTAAACATCGTCAACGGTTTCTGGTCGGTCGGTGTCTTGCTGACGATGCTCATCTCCGGAGAACTGCTAAGCCGGGACATCTCCTGGCGATGGATCATCGGATTTCTCGGAGGGGTTTCGACCTTGTCAGGCATTTTCTTCCTCGCCCTGCAAAACAGCGCTCCCGCAACAGGACGCTTCGCCGCCGCCGAGGTTTTCGCTCACAAGTTGACCTTGATCCGCATGCCCAAGTTCTGGCTCTTCATGGCAATGATGTTCGTAGCGGGAGCGGCAGAAGGCGCACTCACTTTCTGGAGCGCCAGCTTCATTCAACTCCACCACGACACCCTCCCCCGCGCCGGGGGTGTCGGAGCGGCTTTGTTCGCGGCGGGAATGGTGGCTGGACGGTTCGGCAGCGGAGTTTGGGTCCGCCAACACAGTTTGCCCCGGCTGATTTTGGTCTGCGCCGTCGCGGGAACGGCGATCACCGCGCTGATTCCGTTCGCTCCCAATCTACCCATTCTTTTCTCCACCCTCTTCCTGGCCGGACTCTCGGTCGCCTGCTTCTGGCCGAGCATCCAGTCTTACGCGGGAGACCGTCTCCCGGTCGACAAAACGTCCCTGTTCATCCTTCTCTCCTGCGCCGGAATTCCCGGCTTCGCTTACGCATCGTGGATCATCGGCTTCATCGGCGACCGGGTCGGCCTCGCCGCGGGCCTGCTGGTGGTCCCGGCATCCTTCGCCGCGCTGGCGATCCTGCTCCGGATCGAAAGAAACAACAAGTAACCCGCTTTCGCCGGATGATCTCCCCGCCCGGCCTACCCGGCCCCAACGCCCATCATCGGCTGAAAAGCCGATGCTACCCAGCTTCCCAGTAGCATCCCGGCTTTCGCCGGATGATCTCCCCGCCACGGCCTACCCGGCCCTCCACGCCCATCATCGGCTGAAAAGCCGATGCTACCCAGCTTCCCGGTAGCATCCCGGCTTTCGCCGGATGATTCTTCGACGAAAATCACTTCTGCCCGTAATACGCCCCGGGACCGTGCTTGCGGAAGAAATGCTTATCCAACAACGGTCCCGAAACCGGGCCAGCCGCCGAGTTGATTTGCATCGCCTGCAACGCCATTTGCGCCACGATCTCGAGCGCCTGGGCCGTCTCGACCGCCTTCACACCAGATGGACCCCAGACAAACGGCCCGTGATTGCGGACCAACACCGCGGGGACCTTCATCGGATCGAGATCCCGAAACCGCTCCACGATGACGTTGCCGGTTTCCCACTCGTATTCTCCTTCGATCTCCTCCCGGGTCATTGCCCGGGTCACCGGAACCGCCCCGTGAAAATAGTCGGCATGGGTCGTCCCCAGGCACGGGATTTCCCGTCCGGCCTGGGCAAACGAGACCGCGAAACGCGAATGGGTGTGGACCACCGAACGAATCCCGGAAAAGGCCCGGAATAAACATCGGTGCGTCGGCGTGTCCGACGACGGCCGCAACGTCCCTTCGACCACTTTGCCGTCCAAATCAAGCACCACCAGATCGTCCGGCTTCAACTCATCGTAAGCCACGCCGCTCGGCTTGATCGCAAACACCCCCGCCTCCGGATCGTAGACGCTGACGTTCCCAAAGGTCAAATCGACCAACCCGGTCGTCGGCAACCGCCGGTTCGCCTCCCAACATTCGTCACGAATTTCCTGATACTTCGTCATAGCAGACCCCCACCGATCAGACCGACCCCAATCCGGGGGCCAGGTGGTAATACAATTCATTCCACCGCAACTCCCGTTTGATCGAACCGATGCTGCTTCCGGCGCCGATGTGGAAATACTCCAAACCAGCCATTTCCGCGAAGTCTTCCAAATAACGCGCGTCGATCGCCAGGCTGAACCCGGTGTGATGAGCCCCGCCGGCCAGAATCCACCCCCCGGCAGAGGTGGCGAAATCGGGTTTCGGCGACCACAACGCCCGGGCCACCGGCAGCTTCGGCATCGGATGATCGGGCTTCACCACCTCCACGTCGTTCACCACCAGGCGGAACCGGTTGCCGAGATCGACCAGCGAGGCGTTCACCGCCGGTCCGATCGCGGAATCGAACACCAACCGGGCCGGATCGGCCTTCCCGCCGATGCCGAGCGAATGCACCTCCAGCGACGGTTTTCCTTCCGCGATGCTCGGACAAATTTCCAGCATATGGGCTCCGAGGACTTTCTCCCCCGCCGGGTCGAGATGATAAGTGTAATCCTCCATGAAGGAGGTGCCGCCCGCAAGGCCGTCGGCCATCACTTTCATCGCCCGCAACAGAGCCGCGTGCTTCCAATCTCCCTCCGCGCCGAACCCGTAACCGTCGGCCATCAGCCGCTGCACCGCGAGTCCCGGGAGTTGCTTCAACCCGTGGAGATCCTCGAACGTGGTGGTGAATCCCTTGAATCCGCCTTCCTCCAGAAAAGCGCGCAGACCGAGCTCGATCCGGGCCGCCTCGCGCACCGAGGCATGGCGCTCGCCTCCCTTTTGCAGCGACGACTCCATCCGGTAAAGCCCGGCGTATTCCTCGACCAACCGGTCGACTTCCGCGTCGAAAACGGCATTCACCTTCGCCACCAGGTCGCCGACTCCGTACCCGTTTACCGAATACCCAAACGCGATTTCGGCGGAAACCTTGTCGCCTTCGGTGACGGAGACATAGCGCATGTTGTCGCCGAACCGGGCGAACTTCGCCCCCTGCCAATCATGCCAGGCCCGGGCGGCGCGTATCCAGATTCCCAATTGCTTTTGAGTCGCTTCCGCCTCCCAGTGACCAACCACCACTTTCCGGTCGATCCGCATCCGGCTGTTGATGAAACCGAACTCCCGGTCCCCATGGGCCGCCTGGTTCAGATTCATGAAATCCATGTCGATATCCGCCCATGGAAGATCGCGGTTGAACTGGGTGTGGAGATGGGCCAGCGGCTTGCGAAGCGCCTTCAACCCGCCGATCCACATCTTCGCCGGCGAAAACGTGTGCATCCAGGCGATCAATCCGGCGCAGTTCGCCGATGCGTTCGCCTCCGCGACGATGCCCCGAATCGACTCGGGTCCGGTCAACACCGGCTGGTAAACGATCTTCACCGGCACGGCGGAGGAAGCATTCAATCCTTCGACCATTTTCCGCGCGTTCTCGCCGACTTGGCGGATCGCCTCGTCGCCGTAGAGATGCTGACTCCCGGTGAGGAACCAGATTTCGAGATCTTGTTTCAATTCTTTCATCAATTCCGTCTTTCTTTGATTTCCAAAAGCTTCTTCATCACCGCCCCGAGATCGGCCGACTTGGTCACCCCGCCAAAGGCGTCATGCACCGAGCGGTAAAGCGCGAAGAGCTCGTCATACACCGCCTGGTTCTCCGAGACCGGCGCATACGAAACGCCTGGTTTGATTCCGGCCATCGCCTGTTGGGCTGATTGGAAATCGGCATGCCCCCCTTTCTCCGGCCCCGCCAACACCGCGGCGGCGATCGCCGATCCGAGGGCGCAAGCCTGGGAGGAACGGGCCACTTGCATGGTCCGCCCAGTGACGTCGGCGTAGATCTGCATCAACAACGGATTCTTCTCGGCGATCCCCCCGGCGCAGACCACCCGATCGATCCGGATGCCGTGCTCCGCGATCCGTTCGATGATCATCCGGGCGCCAAACGCCGTCGCTTCGATCAACGCCCGGTAAATCTCCGCCTGGCTGGTGTGAAGCGTTTGCCCGAGCAGCAGACCGGTCAGGCGCTGGTCGACCAGGACCGTCCGGTTGCCGTTGTTCCAATCGAGCGCCAACAATCCCGACTCCCCCGGACGAAGCCGCTTGGCCTCCTCGGTCAGTTCCACATGCAACTGGTCGTCGCCGCGGCAGACCCTCTCGACCCACCATTTGAAAATGTCGCCGACCGCCGACTGCCCCGCCTCGACTCCGTAAAAACCGGGAAGGATCGCTCCCTTGACGATACCGCAAATCCCCGGCACCACCGGAATGTCGCCGCTCGCCGGCAAGACCGCCGTGTCGCAGGTGGAGGTGCCGATAACCTTGACCAACACCCCCTCCTCGATCCCGCAACCGATCGATCCGTAATGGACGTCGAACTCCCCGATCGTCACCGGGATCCCCGCCGGCAGCCCAAGCTTCCCCGCCCATTCCTCGCACAACTCACCGGCGGATTCCGCCGCGTCATGTGCTTTCTCATACAAGCGGTCCCGCAACTCCGCCAGTTTCGGATCGAGCTTCGTCAAAAATGCCTTGTCCGGAAGCCCACCCCAATCGTCGGCGTAAAGGGCCTTGTGTCCCGCCGCGCAGACGCCCCGCTTCACCCCCTTCGGATCGCGCACCCCGGCGAGGACGGCGGGAACCCAATCCGAGAACTCGACCCATGATTCCGCCGCGTCGAAAACTTCGGGCGCCGTCCGCAGGCAATGCCAGACCTTGCTCCAAAACCATTCGGAAGAATAGGTATTCCCGCACCGTTCGACATATTGGGGACGAATCTCCCGGGCCAGTTCGGTGATCTTGGCCGCTTCGGCGTGACTCGTATGATCTTTCCAAAGCCAGCATTGGGCGGCCAGGTTGTCTTTGAACTTATCCTGAAAGGCCAACGGCCGGTTCTCCCGGTCGACCGGGATCGGACTCGATCCGGTGGTGTCGACCCCGACGCCGATGATCTCATCGGGTCTGAAGGAAGGCCGCGACTTCCCCGCTTCCTCCAACGCCACCCGGACACTTTTTTCCAGACCGAAAAGATAATCGGCCGGATTCTGCCGGGCCAGGTTGGAATCCCGGCGATCCAGGAGAATCCCCTGATCCCCGCTCGGATAACCGACCACCCCGGTCCCGATCTCTGTCCCATCCGCGCAATCGACGATCAAAGCCCGCACGGAGTTCGTCCCATAATCAATCCCCAAGACATAAGAAGCCATGCTGCCGGATTGTGGAAGATCCCGGACGAATTGCAATCAACATTCTAACGTTAGGATGGGAGTTGACAACAAAGGTCAATCCTCGAGCTTTCCTAACGTTAGAAAAAGTTTGCTTTTCCGGCGATTTTTCGTCCGGATCATGGGGTTGAATCATCCTCTTGAGATGATTAACCTGACAATTCGCCGCCCTTTCGAGCGACACCGAACCATTCACTCACATGCCTAAGTCCGAAGCCTTTCCTGAAGTTAAAAAAATCGCCTATGAGGGCCCGAAATCGCGGAATCCTCTGGCGTTTAAATATTACAATCCCGACGAAATCGTCGAGGGGAAGTCAATGAAGGATCACCTCCGCTTTTCGGTGGTCTATTGGCACACCTTCCGAGGGAGCCTATCCGATCCGTTCGGCGCCGGCACGGCGGTCCGTCCCTGGGACGACGGCTCCGATTCCCTCGACAACGCCCGCAACCGCGCCCGGGTCGCCTTCGAATTCATCGAGAAACTCGGCGCCCCGTATTATTGTTTCCATGACCGCGACGTCGCCCCCGAAGGGGCCAACCTGCGCGAGTCCAACGCCAATTTCGACGCCGTCGCCGAGGTGTTGAAGGAGGAACAGGACCGGACCGGGATCCGCCTCCTCTGGGGAACCGCCTGCCTCTTCGCCCACCCCCGCTATGTCCACGGGGCCGCGACCAGTTGCAACGCCGACGTCTTCGCCTACGCCGCCGCCCAGGTCAAACAAGCGATGGATGTCACCCACCGGCTCGGCGGGGAAGCCTACCTCTTCTGGGGCGGACGCGAGGGCTACGCCACCCTGCTCAACACCCAGATGAAGCGCGAGCTCGACCACCTCGCCCGACTGTTGCACATGGCGGTCGACTACAAAAAAGCGATCGGATTCAAGGGACCGTTCTACATCGAACCGAAACCGAAGGAACCGACCACCCACCAATACGATTCCGACGCGGCCGCCTGTCTCAATTTCCTTCGCGAATACGGCCTGCTCGAGCATTTCAAGCTCAACATCGAAACCAATCACGCCACCCTCGCCGGTCACACCATGCAGCACGAGCTGGAGACCGCGATCGGAGCCGGGGCGCTCGGCACCATCGACGCCAACACCGGCGACCTCCTCCTCGGCTGGGACACCGACCAGTTCGCCACCGACCTTTACCTGACCACCCAGATCATGCTGGCGGTTCTGAAGGGCGGAGGATTCACCACCGGGGGGCTGAATTTCGACGCCAAGGTCCGGCGGGAAAGTTTCGAACCGATCGACCTGTTCCACGCCCACATCGGCAGCATGGACGCGTTCGCCCGCGGGTTGAAGATCGCCGCCGCGATTCGGGCCGATGGCCGATTGGAGGCTTTCGTCAAGGAACGCTACGCCTCCTGGGACACCGGCATCGGCCAAAAGATCGAGCAAGGCGCCGTCGGCCTCGCCGACCTCGAACGCTACATGCTCGAAAAAGGCGACATCACTCCGAACAAAAGCGGCCGCCAGGAAATGCTGGAAAACCTGATCAACGAGTTCATCTAAGGAACCGCGCGGGCGGTGCCGGTCTCATTTCCCCCGGCACTCTCCCGAGTGGGGGGACAAAGCCGGTCCGTCCGCACCGGAACCTCGGCCATTGACTTCCGGTCCGGCGATTTGAGAATCTCCGCTCATGCTCGACTTGCCGCAGCGCTCCTCGCTCGTCCTGGCGACCGTCGCCTCGGTCCGAAAAGGTATTCAAGAAGGTTTGTGGCAGGAAACACTCCCCGGCGAACGCAGTCTTTGCGAACATCTCCAGGTCAGTCGTTCCACCCTTCGGAGCGCCCTCGCCATCCTGGTCCAGGAAGGCAGCATCTCCGCCGACGCCCGGAAGAAGCGACGGATCCTCGATGCTTTCGCGGGAACCAATCCGCAGGTTTCCCGCGATTTGGTCGCCATCGTCGCCAACGAACAGGTTCAGTTGATGGCTCCAATGGTGATTTTCTACATCAACGAACTCCGCCGCAATCTTCAGAAGATCGGACGCCGGCTCGAAATCTTCACCGACCTCCGGCTCGGCCAGCGGAAACCCGACCGCAA
Source organism: Verruconatronum alginivorum (assembly GCF_056590205.1). Taxonomy (NCBI): domain Bacteria; kingdom Pseudomonadati; phylum Verrucomicrobiota; class Opitutia; order Opitutales; family Verruconatronaceae; genus Verruconatronum; species Verruconatronum alginivorum. Next base: position 533,316 of record NZ_JBWPVQ010000001.1, read on the forward strand.
ACTCAACGAGTTCCTCCGCAATCCCCAGGTAGCCTGCTGGGTCCTGATCTCCCCCGCCACCGAAGTGCAACGCTTCTTCGCCGACCGGAGCCTCCCCACCGTGATCGTCGGGCCGGCCGCCGAAGAGATCCGCATTCCATCGATCAGCATCGACTACCAGGCGGTCTGCCGGCACGCGGTCGGCGTTTTTTCCGCCCAGGGACATCGCCGAATCGCCCTGGTGATTCCGGACGCTCACATCGCGGGAAACACCGCCAGCGAAAGAGGCTTCCGCGAAGGCATTGAGCTGAGTTCGCGGTCCGGAGCCGAAGGGGTCATTTTGCGCCATGATTCCACCCGGGAAGGAATCTGCCGCAAACTCGATTCCCACCTGCAAACGGTCCGTCCCGTGACCGGCTTCCTGGTCTGCCGCTCTTTGCACGCCCTGACCGTCACCAGCCACCTCCTCTCCCGCGGCATTTCCATTCCCCGGGATGTATCCGTGATCTCACGCGACAGCGAATCCTACATCGACTACTTCTCGCCCGAAATCACCCGTTACCACTACGGTCGCCGTTACTTCGCCAAGCGTCTTTCACGCCTGGTGATGAGACTCGCCGCCGACGGCCCCCTACCCCCCCGGCATACCCTGATTCTTCCCGAACTCATTCCGGGGGGCACCTTGGCGTCGATTGCTCCGTCACCACCGATTTGATACATTCTTTCACTTCTTCCCAGTCCCGTCCGCGGCGCTCACCCGCGGCCAACTCCGCTCCGGCAAACGTCTCCGGAGGGGTTCGATCACCCGCAGGGCGTTTTCCCGCAAGACCTTCACCTTGTCCTCCAGGGGCAACCGGGAAAAGAGGACCCATCCGAGTTGAGGTCTCGGGTCACGCATCGGTAGATCGCTGCCGTAAAGCACCCGGTCGGCTCCGGCGCCCGCGGCAAGATAATCGATGATTCCGCCGGGAACCGCGGTGTGGGTGATTTCCGCATAAATGTTCCGGTGACGGCGAATCGCCTCAATGGCAAGATCAGCCGCCCGGTAATCCTTTCCGCAATGGGCCACCACCCAACGCATCCGGGGAAAACGTTCAGCCAACGCCTCCACTTCCTGGAAGTCCCCCCGCACCCGATGGAGCAAACCATACAGTTCATGACAATTGCCGTATTCCCAGACCACGTCGTATTTGGGATCGTGATACTCTACGCCGAACCGGACATACGGCTTCAAGCCGACAAACCGGCCATCGGAAAAGACCTCCGGCACACGCGACTCCAACTCCCGTTGACTCAAATGAACCGGATCGAAGGTCGCCAATCCCCAATATCCCGGCGGCCCGGCATCGAGTGCCTCTTTGACGCAGACGTTGCCTCCGAGCGAGTCGCAACTGACCGGTCCCAGCCAGCTCATAAAGCCTCCGCCTGCGCAACCGAGCCGCTGGAGCAATGAGAAAACCCCCTTCGGCCCCCCATTTTCCATCCGGTGCGATTCCCCGGCCCCGTTCATTCCTTCGTGAAGAATGTGCATATGCATGTCGATGAAACCGCCCGGTACAGGCTTTCCTTCTCGCGCGGCACGCATGCAGGCGTCTTCCTCCCGGTTCTCATACGCCTCCTCCGGTCCCCGCCCTTTCAACAACCGAATCAGATTCCCCCCGGCCATCGCTTTCGCCGACTCGGCCGAGACTTCCGCGTAATCGAAGAAACAACGGGCCGCCCCCGCCGACATCGCGGGTGCCCCGGAGCCGAACAGGATCTGGTCGACACACCCTTCGCGTTCGAACATTTCCACTCCGTAGTGAATCTGGAACGCCTCCAGAGTGATATGGAAATTCCGGCTCCGGCGGAGCAATGGAATCACTTCCCGCTGCTCCATCCAATCGCATCCGGTCACGATCAGGGGGTGGTTTGGAAAGCGTTCCAGCCATTCCTCGATCTCCCCAAAGTCGCCGAACTCCCCCCGGGGAACCAGGACCGGGATCCCTTTGTCCTCGAGCCACTCCAGGAGCGCCCGGGAATAATCCGCCTGCCACCGCCAGCCGTTGGTCTTCGGATGCAGAGAGACGGCCCGGACGTCATGGTCCCCCATCATGACTTCCAACTCCCCCACTCCCGGCACCTCCCCGGAGGCACCCGGCATCAGGTTCCAAACCGGAAACAAGCGCTCCTCACCTTGGAGCTCCCGGCTTAACCGCCGGTTCCCGTACATCGGGTCGTAATACACAGAAAGGGTCGATTGCACCAACGCTCCCGAGATCGAGCAATGATCCATCTCGCGCTGCAGATGCTCGAGCGACCAGGGCAGGGCCGCATGCTTCTTGGCCCGGGGCCCGATCTTCGCAAACGCATCGAAATAAACCGGCAATTGTTTCATGTTGGTCTCAGATTAATTTGAGTGAATTCCGAAAGAACCGAGCCATCACTTTTCCACCGGCACGACGATCCCTCGCATGATGATGTTTTGTGCAAGCAAGAATATAACCAGTGTCGGAATACTGGCCACCAAAACAGATGCCATCACCGCCCCCATCGAAGCGGTCCGTTGCCATTGATAAATCCAGACGTTGATGATCCACATATCGGGATCGGGAGCGACTACCAGGGCGTATAGAAACATCAAATACGCACTGTTGAACGCCTGCAAAGCGACCACGGCGAGAATCGGTTTGCTGAGAGACATCGTAATCTGGAAAAAAATCCGCAACTCCGACGCTCCGTCGATCGTGGCCGCCTCATAAAGCTCCCGGGGCAACGAGTCGAAGAAGCCTTTCAATAGAAAAATCAGGTATCCATTCGCGATCGTGGGAAGCACCAGCGCGGCAAATGTATTCAAAAGTTCCAGGTTCCGCAGAATAATGAAGGTCGGGATCAGGGTGATGATGGGGGGAAACGCCATCGTCGCCATCAGGAACAACAAAATCTTATAAGTCCCTGGGAGCCGGAATCGCGACATCGCGTAGGCGGCCAACGGATTGATCAAAAGCGCCGACACGACCGCCAGCGAACACATGATGACCGTATTCACAAAGACCCGCCCCTGCACAAACAACTCATCGAAGACATTGATGAAATTTCGGACAGCGTAGCGCGCCCGCAAGGAACCCCGATGGGCTTCCACATATTCCCATTCCAGTCCGGCCATCGGAATGGAGACTTCTTCGAAACCGCGCCAGGCCGTCCCATGGACCTGATTCAATTTCCCGATTTCGCCATAACGGTTCTCCAGCCACTCCCCCCAGGCGAATTCCGGTCCGGTCAATTGATACTCCTCCGGGGGACGGCCTTGAAGGAATTCACTATAATCGATGCGCCGCGCCCCTCCGAGCCACTCTCCCCGGGGGAGCGGAATCCGATCGAACGCGGAATAATCCGTGTTCCAGGCCCGGTTCAAGCTCTCAATCGTCTGGTAACGGTGGCGAAGGAAGACTTCATAATCCGCCTCGACTTCGGCGGGCAGGATGACAAAGGAGGAATTCAGGCTCTCCCGGACGAAGCTGATCCAACTCTCCCGGAAGCGACCGGACCCTTGTGCCGGAAGAGTGGCGGGAATCCGGAGATCGGATACACGCGCCAGTTCCAATCCGAATTCCCGGTTTAGAATCGCCGGGGCCGTCCGGCCATAGACCGGGTAGACGATCGTCTCGAGAAAGTGTCCCGAGAGGGACACCAGTTGCCGCTCGGCAGGCTCCGCCGCTTCCGCGAATGTTCGGTATGCCTCGAACAACGGTCCGTCCGGAATATTGTAACGCTGGCCGAGCCATTGCGGGGGCGGAATCAACAACGTGTTCCAGCCATCGATCGGGGCTCCCATGTCGCGTCCCAATGCATTGAGATCGCCACCGTATTCCCGGGCGAGGTGACGCCGGATCGACCGGAGGTTTTCCGGGACCGTCCGGACCCCATGAGTTCCGCCAAGCACCTGCCAGTGCTCCGGGATTTCCGCCCCGATGAATTCCCGCAGGTCGGCCGCGGCAGCCGGGTTTTCTTCCGGTTTTTGAATCTCCCGGAAACTGAAGACATCGGTGCGGTGGGCCCGGTTGACCGCGGCTCCATCCTGGTTGTATTTTGTTTCCAGATACTTCTGGTACAAAACGTCGGCCCGGTAAAGAAACGCTGGAATCAAATCGAGATCGGCCTGATCGAGCTCACTTCTCAAGGCGCCCGAGAGCATCAGGGCGAAGGGATAAATCATGGTCAGCCCACCGACGGAAAGCAGTGCGAAAATGGCCCCGATGAGAAGCTTTCCCCGCAATGTCCGACGCTGTAATTGTGAGATGATCGGCATGGTGGTTCAGCCTCCCGCCCGGAACTCGGCCCGCGACAACATCTTCAGTTGCCAGGCCGTGAACCCGATCAACAACAACCCAAGGATCCAGGCCATCGCCGTGCCGATGCCAAACCGCAGATCCATAAACGTCCGGAATAGAATCTCCAGCGAAAGAATCGTGGTGGCGTCGTTCGGCCCCCCATCGGTCAGGGCGAGGATGTATTCGGCGCCCCCCCGGAAGGCCGCCACCACCGCCGCGACAAACTGAATGACGATGATGAATTTCAATCTCGGCAGAACGATATAAAATATCTTGTGCCAGTTGCCCGCCCCGTCGATTTCAGCAGCCTCGTAAAGTTCTTCGGGCACCGTCTTCAAGGCCGCCAAATAGATGATGCAGGCGGGTCCCGAAGCCGCCCAGATCACTGGAATGACCACACAGAGCATCGCCCACGCGGGATCGTGGATCCATCCGAGCGGCTCGTTCCGGAATCGGCCGACCGCCGACCCGATCAAGGTCATAACCCCCTCTTCAGATCCCAGGCGGATCAGCGGGATCACGGAAAGAATCGCCAAGGTCGAGCCGGCAAGGTAAAAGGTTCCTTTCAACAGCGCCGGCATCTCCTCCACCTTTCGCGGTAGTCTCAGGAGCAATACGATGAGCGAGACCCACAGGACCGCCCCGAAGAGCCGCACCGCCGTCGCCGAAAACGGATCCAACCGGTTCAACGCCAGGAGCAACTGGTTCAAGGCTCCGGATTCGCCCGGGTCATAAAACTGCTTCCACAAGAACATCACCACGATTCCACTGATAACCGCCGGAAGATAAAAGATGGTGCGGTAAACGTATTTCGCGGTGTTGGTCGGTATTTCCTGCAAAAGGATCGCCAGCAGGATCGGCGGCCAGAATCCGAATCCGATCATCAAGGCGACGAAATAAAACGTTCGCCCGAGCGCCGCCCAGAACCGCTCGTCGAACAGGACAGTGGCGAAATTGTCGACTCCGACCCAAACGGTGTCGCGCACCAGTTGATAATCCGCCACGGCGATCGCCAATCCGCCCCCCAGCGGGAGGTATTGCCAAAGAACGATCAGCAGCAAGGCGGGAAACAGCAACACGTAACCCGGAAGACGGGCCCGCCCCGGTCCACCGACGGGCGGTCCGGCAGCCAGCGAGAAGAAGCGCCAGACATGCCAAAGTCCCCCGGCGAAACCGGCGGCGATGACGGCCATCACGAAGCCCGCCACCACCCGTTGCAGGCGCCGTTGCGCCGGTTCCACGTGCCCGAGGACTTTCCGGTTCACCTCTTCCGCCGATTCTTCCAGGACCGCCTGGATGGCCGCGAGCGCCTCCTCCTTTTCCATCCGTTCGATCGGCAATTCCAACGCCCGGTAAATCGGCCGGGCCAGGTAGCGGTAGATGTTCTGGGTGTTGCGGCCATACGGCTCCGGGACGCCCGCGGCCATCGCCGCTTCGAAGGTTTCCTTCCAGCCTTCCGGGACTTGGGCCAGCAAGTCGTGATAACCGAACCGCTCCAGGAGGTCCGGGTTCACAAATTGTCCGTATCCGTTCCCGACATACACCTGGGTCCGGATCCGCTGCGCTTCCTCGCCGGTCAGGAACCAGAGATACCGCATCACCGCCAGCTGCTGCTCGGGTGTCGAATCACTGAAGACTCCGAGCATCCACGCATTGACCTCTCCCGCCGCAATTCCCCGGGGCGACTCGGGCATCGGGGCGATTCCGACCAGTTGGGGGTTGATGGTGGCGATCATCTCCTCGTCAAGGTAGGCGAAATACATTCCGACCCGGCCCCGCTCCCACTCCAGTAAATCGAAATTCCGGCTGGCGGCGTTTCGCAGGGTTCTTCCATTCCGCTCCCACGGCTCATGCATCAGACGCCAGACGAAATGGAAGGCCTCCGCCGCCTCCCGGGTCGCATAACCGGCCCGCCACTCCCCGTTTTCCTGACGGATGATCTCGACGCCATTCGACGCGAGGAAACTGAAAAGAACGGAAGCGGAATAGGCCAGCATTAGCCCGGTCCGTCCCTCGTCCGGCTCTCGGAGTGCCCGGGCGTATTCCAAAAGTTCATCCCAGGTCCGCGGGGGGCGTTCCGGATCGAGACCGGCCTGACTGAACAGATCCTTCCGGTAAAGCAGCGCCCTCACCAGGCTGGTGTGGGGCAAGGCCCAAACATGCTTTTCATCGGAATCGACCGCGTAATTCGGCCGATAGATGACCGGCCAGGCCGGGGCGGGTACACGGCTTCTCAGAAGGTCGAGCGCTTCGGCGATTTCCAGCTCGCCGGGATCATTCGTCCACCTCCCCTGCGAATTGACGCGCCGCACCGACGGGTCGTCGCTCAACACCCGCGCCAGGAGGATCTCCATCGGTTCCAAGAAACCCCGCTCGATGTAGGTCGAGGATTGGCGGAAATTGACCGAAATGGCGTGCGGTCCCACCCCGGCGGCAATCGCCATCAACACCCCTCCATCTCCGGCCGCCGTCCCCATCGCCGGCATGGAGAAGGTTTCGATTTGATACTGGGGATATTCGTTGTAAAACGCCCGCAGAACCGCCCGGGCAGCGACGGCAGTCACGCTCGAGTCGCTCGGGTGCGGCAATCCTTGCGCCCGAAACGCTACGGCGGGTTCCTCCGGGGGCGAATCGGCGGCGGCCAAGTGTGCCATTCCCAGCCAAACCAGCATCGCCATCAAAGCAGCCAATCGAATCAAACTGGGAACCGGAATCACTCCCATTCGTAGCGAAAAATATTCGTTCCCCACTTCAGGCTCGCGGGTTCGGCGCCGGGTTGGTTGATTGACATCTTCCTGGTGCGGGAGCGCCCGCAATCCTCGATGCCCGCCCAGCAATAGGGATGGAGGAAGTAATTGCCGTCGATCCGGACGTCGGACGGCCAATCCCGGTCGTGCGCCCGGCCGCCACTCAGCCGGACCCATCCGGTCTGGACCACGCCAAGATTGAGCGAAGGACTGGTGTAGAGGAGCATGTTGTTCCGCACGTCGACGTTCCGGGTCTGCTCATAGGCGAACTTCAAGGGATTTCCGCTCGCGTTCATCAGGAGGTTCTGTTCGACCGTCAAATTCGCGGCGCGGCCGACGTAGAGCACGTGCATGTTTTCGATCAAGAGCGGGTCGTTTCCGTTGTAGAAGTGCCCATGGACCTCTTTGAAAATGTTGTTGCGCAGGATGACGTTGCGCGAGTTGCGGATCTGAACAGTTCCCCCGACGAAGAACGGATGCCAGTCGCGGGGGCGCAATGCGCTTATGTCTTCGGCATTCGGATACACTCCCGGATTCCGGGCAGATTCAAGCGGCAGGGTGTTTTCCCCGTCGATCGAAACCGTTTCTCCCGGAAAAAAGTAGGTTCCCTGCTCGTGGATCAGATTGTTGCGGAACACCAGCCCCTCCCCGTCCCGCCCTTCGTACCCGTAGGTGTAGAGGACCTCTCCCTGCCACCTGCGGAAGGCCAGATTTTCAATGACAACCTGCCGGGTGCTCGGCGACGAAACGCCGATCGCCCGGGAGGGGGCCTCATCGCTCATGTATCCTCCCGGACCGATGGTCGCCATTTCAGTATTGCCATAGGTCGACAGGAGCAGCGGTTTGTCGATATCCCAGAGGAAGGCGAATTGGCCCCGGGGATGGTTGCGTTCATCCATCACTTGGTTTCGCATGGTCCGGCGGGGAGTAAAAGTGTCGCCTCCCTTCAGAAGGATCCGGATTGCACTGGCCTCGCCCGCTTGGTCCGCCAATTCCTTCGCCCGCCACAAGGTTGCGACCGGACGGGCATGGGTGCCGTCCATCTCATCGTTGCCTTCCGACGAGGAGACATAAATCGTTCGGGTCCCCGGCGCGGCCTCGGCCTGCCGGTCCAGGGGCACCACCAGACGCTGGAGCTGCAATCCGATGTGGGTTATCCCATCGCCTCCGGCGAGCCCACTGAGCGTCGCCACCCCGATACCCGTGAGGTAATAGCCATTCGGCACTTCCCGGTAGGCGACCGGCCCCAGGCTCTGGGTTTGATACGGTTCCTTGCGGGAATCTCCGATGCGCACCCGCTCTCCCAGGGTCACTCCCCCGGGGAGTTTCGCCGCCTCCAGCGTCAGATGCTGGAGATTGCGTCCCGCCGCGGCCGCTTCGATTCCGACCACGACATACCCCCGCGGCACCTCATGGAACACCTGCCGCTGTTTCAAGCGCGTCTTCCCCACCTCCAGGCGATGTCCCAGCTCCGCTCCGTTCAGCGGCCGAACGATCAGTGCCAGGTGATTGACCGGGGAGGTCTCCGACCCCATGCTTACCCCCACCACCGCGTAGCCGGGAGCCCCGCGGCTCAAGGTGTCCAGGGGTTGGGACTCCGTTTCAGAGAATCCGAACCGAAAGATCTTTTCCTGCTCGTTGATGTCCATAAACGCCACGGCTGATTCCTCGCCCCACGAAACACCCACTCCGGCGAGGAACGCCAAAGTCAAAGATCGCCAGATTTTCATACTCATCCTTTTCATCCACCTCCCGCTTCCCCCAACAACCGCTGGGCGTTCCCCCCGAAGATTCTACTCCTGGCCTCGTCGGGCAATTGCAAACCCGCCAGAAAATCGAGAAGTTCGCCTCCGTATTGATCCCGCCCGAATAAAAGCCGGGAGGCAAACCGAATCAAAAAGCTCTTGGCATGATCCGGGTCCCGCCGCAAGGCGTTCAACCCGGAAAAGGCCGAAAGATCGCCATAAAGATTCGGATACGTCTCGAACATCCGGTAGAGCCGCCCCCCCTCGACCACAGGTCCCTCTCCTTGCTTCGCCCGTTCCCGCGAAGCATCCCCGCTGATTTCTCTCCAAAACCCGGGAGCGTGGCCAACGAAGATGGTGTCGGGACAAGCCCGCATGGCCCGTTCCAAATTGTCAACCGTTCCTCCGTACCATTGTTTTTGATACACTTGCTTCCCTTCCATGTCGGGCAGGAACGGCGGACCGAGGTGCAGCACCACCGGCATCCTCAATTCGCCGGCGGCACGAAAAAGTTCCACCGATCGCGGATCGTCGATCAGAATCTGAAATTTCCATTCCCCGCAGATCCGGACCCGATGCATCGCCGCCGCCGCGCGCAACAGATCCGGAGCGTTGCCATACAGGGGGTGCGGACAATATCCGACTTCGAAACGCGCCGGAAAACGGTCCCTCGCCCGGAGAAGATCGTTCAACCGGATGCCGGGATGCGTCCCGTCGGGCCGTATCCGGGCCGGATTCAGGTAAGGATGATACGAGGGATCATCCTCAGGCGGAGCGATCTCCCAAGTCAGCAACCAGGCTCGATCGATGCCGTAGCGGTCCATATCCGCCACCAATCCGGCATCGTCCCGACTCCACCAGAAAACGTGCTGATGGGCGTCGACCACCCCTCCGTCTCCTGTCCCTGCCATGCCTAGTCGGCCAAATCCAGGATCAGGCGGAAAAAGAGACGGTCCAGATCGTCACAGGAGGTCATGCTCCGGACCACCACCCGCTCCCCCTCCCCGGCGGAAGTCACCGAATGGACCTCGATCTCTCCGTCGGCACTGCGCCAATCGACCAGGTCACTGGAAACTTCGATCCGATATTCGAGATCGGTCGCCTCAATACGACTGTAGGCAAAGGCCGGGCGACATTCCCCCGCGACGGATACGGTATCACCCATCGGAAGGAGTTCCCGCTCGGGGAAAGCGGCGCTCATGCCAAAAGCGTAACGGGCCAGGTTGGTGATACCAAAACCACCAGGATCGGCTTGAGGCCCGCTGACCTCTGGATCCCCCCAATCGCCCGGATCGAAATTCGCCTCCCGCCATGCGGCGAAGGTGAGACCGGGCACATCCATTTTCACTTCCCGCACGATGCCGAGTCCGAAAAACTCGTCCGCCACGGAGGAAATGTTCATTCGGCCAAAAACCAATTCGACATCGGTGATTGTAGCTGCGCTGGCGGCGGTCAAAACCGGCTGTTGATTGCTTCCGAAATAAAAGGAAAGGGTGCCCTCCTCCCGCTCGATCCGGACAAACGCATCGCCCGCGACATCCGCGTTCGAGACGGAATAAGGATAACTGTAACCGCCCGTCTTGGACGTGACGTTGACCCCCGCGACCAATCTTCCAAACGAATCGGTCGCACCCGAATAAACCCGGTCTTCGAGTCCGGCTTCCGCCACGGTGTTTCCCTCGGCGTCGAGCAATCGGATCAGAATTCTGGGTACAGCTTTTCGATTTTCGGTCAAGATGTCGCCCGGTGCGCGCATGTCCCAGCCGAAATCATAGGTGAGCGAAAAATCCCCGGAGACCGGCCGGATCGGCCGGGTGAATCGAACGTCGGGAACGAAGTTTCCGCTTGCGGTGGTGTCGATCGCGTAAACCTCCAGTTGACCGTCCTGAACGGCATAGGTGGCGCCGATCAACGCCAAAGGATGGGCGGTCGAAAACCATTGGGGACCCGCCCGGTCGGAGTGATTGAAGAGACTGTTCCGGTCAAATGTTTCGTTCAAGCCGGGGCCGGGCGCGGGAGGCGGAGTCGCCGGGCCCGAGGGCGGATGCGGCGTCTCGGGCGCGAACTCGAGCGTTGACACTTCCTCCATGTAAGCCGTCGCATGCACCATCTGCAGCGGGGCCGCCGTGTTCCAATTGGCCAGGAGCCAGGGATGATATAGGTCGATCAGGTCCGGATCGAGGAAGGCGAGATGCATCCAACGGTGGGCCTGGTCCGACTGGCTAAGGTCGCCGGTCCCGTCGACGTAAAGAGAAAATCCGGAACCTTCCTGGGCAGTATGTTGAAGGGTGGCGATCAGACGGTCCATGTCGTCCTCCGTGAAGAAGATTCCGGCGCGAAACGCGTGGAAGGCGAAATCGACGCTGATCGCCCCGTGCGAAAGGTCCTCCATCCGGTTCGGGAAATAGGTGGAATAACTCCAGGTGAAGCGGTTCGAAGGGGTGTTCATCCGATTGCGCCAGAACCTTGCCAGGCGTTCGGCCTTTTCGCGAAACCGTTCCTCGCCGGTGGCGAGCCAAAGGGCGACGTAGGTCCGCCCGGCGGTGTGCATCATATTATAGGGCAACGGATCGTTCACTCGAGCCGGATCCGGAAGTCCGCGGAAATGCCCTTCCCCCGTTCCGGGACCGTTATACCAGTCCTCCGCTTCAAAGCCTTCCATCACCTCGATCGCCTCGGCGACGGCCCAGTCGGCGAAGTATCCGAAATCTTCGCGCAGACCCGGATCCTGGTTGATCAGATAAGCCGCCCGCACGACAGGAAACAGGAAATTGCCCGCATGGACCAACCAGGCATGGTGTTGGCCATCGGAATACGCCGTGCTGGTCCAGGCCGGCATGAATTTGCCGCGGACCTCATCCATGAGGCCAAGCCGATCGGCCCGGTTGGCGAAAATCTTCTCGGCGTGAATCTTGATCATCCCGAGGTATTGGACATCGCCGGTCGCCTCGAATTTCGCCAGGTAGGCCATCAGGATGTTTCCAGCGCCCCAACCGACCGCATTGCTCAAGGGATTGTCGGCGAAACTGTTCATGTCGTAACGCCGGTTGATCAGGTCGAAAAGCTCGGCATACGTCGGCGGAGGGCCTTCGGCTCCGGTGATGCTGACTTGGTTGACCCGGGCCTCGCCGAAGAAAGCGTCCGGGGCCCCGTTGAGGTGCCGCTGCCCGAAAACCATTTCGACCGAGGCGATCTGGCGATCATCCTCGCCAGTGAAAACCGGAGTCTCCGAAGCTCCGCGGTAAATCGAAATGGCACCATCGACCCGGACCAGCCTGAAAACCGATGCGCCGATATGGTCCGGATTTGTCTCCCGATACGTGTATAAGAAGCCCGCCGCTTTTGACGGAAGCGCGGTATCCGCGACAAAATCCCCAAATGGGCCGGTGGAGCCTGAATAGACACGATCTTCCAATCCGGCTTCCACCACCGTGGCTCCGGTCGCGTCGAGAAGCCGGATCAGGATGCGAGGCATCGCTTTGCGGTGTTCCACAATATTATCGCTGCCGGGGCGCCGCATGTCCCACTCGAAGTCGAAAGTCGCGTCGAAATCGCTCAGACCGCCCGCGGTTCGCCTCAGGATGAAATCGGCGGTGTGACCCCCACTCGCAGTCGAAACCACATCCTCGATCACCAACTGCCCGCCCGATACCGAGTAAGTGGCGTTGACGTAACTGATCGAGTAATTGTCGGCGTTCGCGTAGTGAACGCTCCAGGCCGGATCCAGGGAGCCGGAAGCAAAGCTGTCGGTGAACCCCGATGCCTGCGCCAGGCAAGGAGAGACGAGAAGGAACACTAAAAACAAGGAGGACTTAAAGCGGGTCATAGTTTTGAATGGGTGGGTGGGAGAGGATTTTAGAACCGGGAGACGCCGTTGTAATCGTCCCCCCAGAAGGCATCCATCGGATCGATCCCGACCCGATTCATCCGTTCCCAATTGGCACTCTGAACGTGTCCATCGGCGAACAGGATGTTCACTTGATCGCTATGCCAGAAATTGAAACCGAGGGAGGAAGGAGGATGACTCCGATTCATCTGGTCCAACGCGCGCCAATCCGAGTGCCGGGCCACCGACCGCCCCCAGAAATCAATCATCATCATGTTACGGGTCGGAGTATCGAGGCGACTGCTTGCCGGAGTGTTATCGGCCCAGGTCAGCATATTGGAAATCGCGTAATTGATGTGTTCTCCCTGCCCGACCGGACACCCCGACTGCTGGGCGAAAATGCGTTGGGTCGGATCGATCGGGTCGATGTCCATATAGGGCTGCAGAGTCTGAACCCAGGCATTGGCCCAACTGTTCTCCGCCCGGGGGTCGGAACGATGTCCCACTGGAAAGCGATCATGATGGTCATTCGTGTAAAGAGCGATGGCGACACCGAACTGCCGGAGATTACTCTGGCAAGTGGAACTGCGGGCCGCATCGCGAACCCGGCCGACTACCGGAATCAGGATAGCGGCAAGAATGCCGATGATCGCAATAACCGTCAGGAGTTCGATAAGGGTAAAGCCTCTGCGATTACGGGTGTTTCTCATATGCTGTTTCTAAAGCCCATCGGTCGAGCGGGTTTACACGGTCACCGGCAAAAGATTGTCCGCCTGCAACGCCACCTTCCGAAAGGCTGCGGCGTATTGCTCGACGGCTTCCGGCCAATCGTGCTTGAACCACGGAATTCCGAAAACCCGATCCAGGAACCCCTCCGCGACCGGAAGATCCCCTTTTTGTTCCCGAAGATCACGATCGGCGAAAGCGATTCGGGTCGGCTTGCCATCGCGATAGACATCAGCCCGATGGAGGAGCGGATGGGTGTGCAACGGGAAGTTCCCGGATCGATGCGAGGAGCCGGTTTCCGCGTTCACCGCTTCGATAAAACGTTCTACCGGCAGACCGTTAAGTTCTTCGGGGCGGTAAATGCCGAGGGGATTGTACCACCCTCCCATGGTCGATCCGGAATTTTCCGGAGGCCGATGCGCTCGGATTCCCGGCACCCCTTCGAGTAAATCCCAAAACCGATTCATCGCCCGCTGGATCTCCTTGATCCGCGCCGGATAATACTTCAACTGGACCCGGCCCATCGCGGAGCAGGTTTGATTGATCCGGCCTTTGATACCGCCGAGCGGCAAAGCGGAGATGAACCCCTCGGGGGCCGCGACCTCTTTCAGTCCCGGCAACGTCAGATCCGTCAAGCAACGCTCGTAATGAGCGAAAGCCAGCGCACGCTCGTAAATTTCCCGGTCGTTCGTGCAAAGCATTCCCCCTTCACCGATGGCAAAGCTCTTGCCGCCCATCATGGAAAGTCCCGCGACATCGCCGATCGAACCGACCATTTTCCCTTTGTACAATGTTCCATGGGCGTGCGATACATCCTCGATCACCTTCACACCGTGGCGTCGCGCGATCGTCATGATCGCATCCATGTCGCACGGATAACCGCTGTAATGGACCACTACGATCGCTTTGGTGCGGCTCGTGATCCGGCGTTCGACATCATTCGGATCGATGCAGAGGGTTTCCGGGTCGATGTCGGCAAAGACCGGCGTCCCGCCCAGCGAAAAAACCTGCAACGCGCTCGCCCAATAGGTGATGCTCGGCACAATCATCTCGTCTCCCCGGCCGATCTTGCAACCGAACATCGCCGAGAGCAGGGAAGCCGTCCCGTTGCAATGGGCCAGGGCGTATTTCGTTCCCTGGAAAGCGGCGTACTCGGCCTCGAATTGACGGCTGATGTCGATCTTCGACATCGTTCCGGCCCGGATGACGTCGATCACCGCCCGCTCATCCTCTTCCGTGACGATCGGCCAATGGAACAATTTCTTTGAATGCTCCTTCACGGCGCGCGGGCCGCCGAAGAGCGCGAGTCTTTCCTGTTCAGGTTTCACCATGTTTCTTGAAATAACGTTTCAGGGGAGCGGACGGTTTTCGTTTCCTTTAGCGACGATCTGCGCTCCACCGGCGGCGACCCCAGAAAACCAGCCCTCCGATCACCGCCAGATAAGCGATTGCCGCCGGCTCCGGAATCACGGAAACCTCGTTGACCCAGGCCTGGCCGAAAAACTCATCGTTAATCGAGTTGAAATTGCGGCGTCCGAAAACCAATTCGACGTATTCGATCGAGGCCAGGCTGAATCCGGTCGCCACGGCGGTTTCGCCACCGTCCCGGAAAATGAAAACATTGCCGCCGTCACGCACCACATTGAAAACAGCGCCGCCGATGATGGCGCTGTTGGCGGCAGTGTAAGAATACGGCCCCTGCCCGGCGACGTGCGAAACACCGAAACCGGCCACAACGTTTCCAGTCGAACCCCCGCCGGAATACCCCTGGTCCTCGAAACCGACCTCGATCGCGATGTTCCCGGCGCCATCCATGAATCGCAACAGAATGCGCGGGACCGCTTTCCGGTTCTCGACCAAGGTATTGTCCACCGAACTGGTCATGTTCCATCCAAAGTCGAAGGTCGCCTGAAAATCGGCCAGCGAATCGACAGAGCGCCGCAGAATGAAGTCGGCGGTGTGATTTCCACTCCCGGTCGGCACGACATCATTCACCACCAGCTGACCTCCGGTGACTTCATAATCGTAATTCACCGCCGTTGCGGAATAAGTCGCACCCACTGCCGTCTCCTCCGACCATGCGGGATTGAGTGAACTTCCTGCGAATGGATCCGTCCACTGGGCGGTCAACGTGGCGACCGAAAACATAAGAATCGAAACCGGTGAGAGGAGATTGACGGGATTTTTCATATACTTGGGCTAAAAGGTTGTAACCGGGAAATGAACGCCTCTCCAAGTGCAGATGAAAGGCCGAAAACCACTATCGCATGGGGCACACGCCCCTTCGAATGCAAATATCTGGTCCGTTCAGAATACCAGATTTTCCCGTCAATTATTGCCCAGTCACCCTGCGGAAATAGATTGAAGTGCATGGGAACGGATTGTCGGGTTGCCAAGCCGCGATTGCCACCGGTGGCCGAGAAGGTGTGCAAAAACGCGGCGCGATTTGTATAGAAGGCCCCATCCGGGCTGCGCCCTGGGAATAACATCGAATGAACCTTGGTTTCCGAGGCGGAGCTTTCGGGCGCGCGGAAGGTCTCCGGCCGACGAATGATTGCCAGGCGCGCGGCCGTCGCCGACCATCCCGAAAGCGGTGCGAGGACGCACCGCACTCCAGAGCGCTTCGCGCGAAAACCGGATCGCCTCCCAACTCGCATGAACAGTGAAGTTTCATCGACGCGCAGTGAGCCATAACGAATGATAAAAAAACGGCCTGATTTCCGACCAATCCCTTGGAAACCCCCGATACAGTTTGTTCCGCCTCGCATTTCCCCTGCCAGACAGCAAGCATCGTGCCACCTTCTTGCACTGGCAACATCTGCCCATTCTCGCCCAACGTCCCGCCCCACCCTTGATCTCGATTTTCCCCCCAAAAAATGCGGAGCATCGTTCAAACGATAAGAAGATCAAAGCCCATGCGAATGCTATCCTCGCCGAGACGCAAGGCCGGGGTTCTCTTGCGGTCCGGTTTAATCCGCCATTCAATTAGTCGAAAGAACATCCACCAACCCACCATGCGCAGGGACCTTCGAAAACGTCATTCAAAAAAAATCCGGCCACCGCACGAGGTCTTTAAACAGATCCATCGCGGCAACCGGATCTTCGTCGCCACCGGCTGCGCCGAACCGCAGTTTTTGGTCAAATCTTTGGTCGATTATGTCCAGTCCTACCCGAAGGCGATCTTCGACGCGGAGATCTTCCACATCTGGACCCTCGGGCTCGCGCCCTACACCGACCTCAAATTCAAGGACACTTTCCGCCACAATTCGTTCTTCGTCAGCGACGGTTCCCGCAAGGCGGTCAACGAGGGGCTCGCCGATTACACTCCGGTTTTTCTTTCCAATGTCCCGAGACTTTTCCGGGACGGCTTGATCCCGATCGACGTCGCCTTGATCCAGGTCTCGTCGCCCGACGAACATGGTTTCGTCAGCCTCGGAGTCAGTCTCGACATCGTCCGCTCGGCCGTCGATTGCGCGAAACTGGTCATCGCCCAAATCAACGACCGGATGCCACGGGTGCATGGCGAGAGTTTCATCCACCTCGACCGGATCGACTTCATCATCCCGCACAACGAGCCGTTGCTCGAAGTGAAACCGGAACCGGCCGATCCGGTGATGTCACAGATCGGCGAATACGTTTCCCGGCTTGTCCAGGATGGCGACACGTTGCAGGTCGGCTACGGGGGAATTCCAAATTCGATCCTCGCCCGCCTCAAGGGGAAGAAGCATCTCGGCATCCATACCGAACTGCTCGGCGACGGGTTGGTCAGCCTAATGAAAAAGGGAGTGGTCGACAACAGCCGGAAGACGGTCAATCCGGGCAAGACGGTAACTTCCTTCTGCATGGGAACCCGGTCGACCTACCGCTACATCGACGATAATCCGGGCATCGAATTCCGGCCGATCGATTACACCAACAATCCATTGCTGATCGCCCGCCAGGACAACATGACCGCGATCAACACCGCCCTCGAAATCGATCTCACCGGCCAATCGACCGCCGAGTCGATCACCTCGGATTTTTTCAGCGGCGTCGGCGGCCAGGCCGATTTCATGCGGGGCGCCATGTTGGCCCGGGGCGGTAAATCGAT
Source organism: Verruconatronum alginivorum (assembly GCF_056590205.1). Taxonomy (NCBI): domain Bacteria; kingdom Pseudomonadati; phylum Verrucomicrobiota; class Opitutia; order Opitutales; family Verruconatronaceae; genus Verruconatronum; species Verruconatronum alginivorum. The sequence goes on from NZ_JBWPVQ010000001.1 coordinate 550,739, forward strand.
CCTCGCCCTTCCCTCCACCGCCGGGGAAAACGCCGAGGTTTCCCGGATCGTCCCGCTCTTGCCGGCCGGGGCGGGGGTCACGTTGCACCGGGGCGACATCCACTATGTCGTCACCGAATACGGGATCGCGTATCTGCATGGCAAAAACGTCCGCGAACGGGCGATGGCCTTGATCTCGATCGCCCATCCGAAGTTCCGCTCCAAACTGATCAAGGAGGCGAAGAAGCATCGATTGATTTACAGCGACCAAGCCTTCATCCCCGGACGGAAGGGGGAATATCCGTCGGAGTTGGAACGCTACCGCCATCTCCCGGCCTTTGACCAACCGGTCCTGCTCCGTCCGGTCCGGATCAGCGACGAGCCATTGTTGAAGGATTTCTTTTATTCGCTCTCCGACCGCAGTCTTTACCGCCGGTTTCTTTCGGTCCGCACCGACATGCCGCACGACCGGTTGCAACAGTTCACGGTGATCGACTACAGCCAGGAAATGGTGATCCTCGCGACCACCGGCACGGAACGGCGGGAACGGATTCTCGGCATCGGGCAATACGCCATCGACGCTCCTGCGCACATGGCGGAGGTCGCCTTCGTGGTCCGCGACGACCTGCACAACAAAGGCCTCGGCCGCGCCCTCCTCGGGTATCTGACGGAGCTCGGCAAGCGGGCCGGTCTCCACGGTTTCACCGCCGACGTCCTCGCAGAAAACCGGGCGATGCTCTACCTCTTCGAGAACATGGGCTTTGACATCAAGACCCAAACCGAAGACGACGTCTGCGAATTGACGATGATCTTCCGCAAGAGCACCCACCAACGCGTTCTTCGGTAGATCCCCGGAACATCCCTCCCTCCCCCGCCCGCCCAACGGAACCCGCTTCTGCTCCGCGACATTCCCTGATCCGATCGGGTCAGGGATTGTCGCGTGAATCTGACCGTCGTTCGTCGCAAGCCGGGGGGATCTTTCGGCGTTTTTGCCTTCGCCATCTTCATCGTCCTGCGCCCGGCATGCCAATCGGTCTCCTTCCCAGCTGCGAATCGACGATGATCTTCCGCAAGAGCACCCACCAGCGCGTTCTTCGGTAGTCCTCCGGAACATCCCTAGTCCCCCCCAACGGAACCCGCTTCTGGTCCGCGACAATCCCTGATCCGATCGGGTCAGAGATTGTCGCTGAATTTTACCGCCGTTCGTCGCAAGCCGGGGGCGGATCTTTCGGCGTCTTTGCTTTGGCCATCTTCATCGTCCTGCGCCCGGCATGCCAATCGGTCTCCTTCCCAGCTGCGAATCGACCATGATCTTCCGCAAGTGCACCCACCAGCGCGTTCTTCGGTAGACCCCCGGAACATCCCTAGTCCCCCCCCAACGGAACCCGCCTCTGCTCCGCGACAATCCCTGATCCGATCGGGTCAGGGATTGTCGCTGAATTTTACCGCCGTTCGTCGCAAGCCGGAGGGCGGATCTTTCGGCGTCTTTGCTTTAGCAATCTTCATCGTCCGCGCCCGGCATGCCAATCGGTCTCCTTCCCAGCTGCGAATCGACCATGATCTTCCCAAGAGCACCCACCAGCGCGTTCTTCGCCGAGGAACGGGTTGGAGCCCGCATTCATGCGGTCTTCAGCGTTGTGAGGAGACCGGCTTTCAAGGGTTGCCTTTGGCCTTTTTTCGCTTTGCCATTTCCATTACAATGTCAAACGCCAACCAGGCACGGCGTCATGAGAATCTCCTTACCATTTTCGTTCCTCGCCTTTTCCTTCTTCGCGCTCGTCTTTCTCTTGCCCCGCGCGGAGGTATCCGGTAATCCCGAGACCATCCTTTCCGACGACACAGATTTGCCCGAGGAAACCGACGCGCCGGTCCGCTGGCTGTTCGAACCGGATCCGGTCGCTGACTCCCCCTACCGGGTCGCGATCGGCGACACGGAGTTCCCGCTCTACCCGGCCGGACACCTGCATCCGGCCTACTACGCACGCTTTCAAGTGAAGAAATCGTTCACTTTCGAGATCGACGTCGATCTGCCGGACAACACCCGGATCGTCCTCCTGCCAACCCGTTACCAGGACGACCTCTCCATCGACGAAGGCCGCCTTTCCCTCCGGATCGACGGCCCGGGACAACGGGTCCTCATGATGGACCCCGTCGACGGCGACCGCCATTCCCCGCTCATCCTGCTCGCCGAAGCCGACCGCGATTGGGGGCCGGAGATCGAGGGTCGCGAGGTTTTCGACGTCTCGCCCTTGGCCGACCACCCTTCCGGCGACGCGGTCACCGAGGAACTCCAAGCGGTGCTCAATGCCTGCTCGGCCCGCGACGACGGGGGCTTGGTGATTTTCGGACCAGGCACTTACCGGACGTCCCCGCTGATGGTCGGGAGCAACACCGAGATCTTCCTCGCCCCCGGGGCTTTAGTTTACGCCGACACCTCCGACTGGCCCGACCGTTGGGGAGCCGTATTCAGATTCTGGAACGCCGAGAACAGCGGCCTCTCCGGTCCGGGCGTGATCGACGGCCGCGGCCACCTGATCCGGGGGGCCGGCCACGAACGTTCCGGTCGGGTCGTTCACTTTCGCCATGGGAAGCGCCTCTTCGCCCGCGACGTCATGATGCGCGACGCCGCCGGATGGGTCTTCCACGTGATCCATTGCGACGACATCGAAATCGATGGGATCCGGATCGTCGCCGATTGGGGAGTGCCGAACACCGACGGAATCGATCCCGATCACGCGCGCGACGTCCGCATTTCGAACGTCTTCGTTTACTCCGGCGACGACGCGATCGTGGTGAAAGCGACCAGCCCCGCCCACACCGCGCGCCCGAGCACGAGAATCGTCGTCCGCGACTCCGTAGTGATGAGCCTCAAGACCGCCTTGAAAATCGGCACCGAAAGCCGACGCGACATCCGCGACATCCTTTTCGAAAACATCGACGTGATCCACTCCTCGCGTGGCATCGGCCTCTGGATGCGCGACGGCCACGCTTTCTCCAACATCGTCTTCCGCGACATCCGGATGGACCTTCACGAATTCGAGGGCGAATCGATGAGCGGCGAACCGTTTCGGATCACCATCCGCGATCGGACGGGCACGGGCTCGATCCAAAACGTCGTCATCGAGAACGTCGAAGTCACGGCTCCCTATCGGGCCATCATCAGCGGTTGGGACGACGGCTGGATCGAAGATCTGGTCCTGCGCGCCATCCATTGGACCGTCCGGCCGGCCCGGATCAAAACGAGTCCCCTTCGCCCCGGCGCCCCCGACGGAGCCCGTCCGGAAGACCTGCATCGGGTGATCCAGGTGAGAGGACGCCCACTGTGGACGGTCAACCGGACCCGCGACTTGCTGCTGGAGAACGTCACCATCGATTGGACCGCCGCCCCCGACTCATGGGATCGTTTCCTCGACCGGCAGGAGACCAGCGACCTTCGATTCGAAAACCTCCGCCACATCGCCTATCCGTTCGACCAATGAGGCGGAGTCCGCGTCATTGGGCTTGCCCCGGGCGGACGGCCGGACGAAGGTTGGTTTCGCGTCCATCGATCCTATGTCCCGCCCGACCAAACGGCCCTCCGGCCTCGAAAAAGTAAGCCAAAAGGAAATCGCCGGCCGACTCGGCATGCACCAGTCGACCGTCTCCTACATCTTGGCCGGAAAACGCCTCGACCGCTACAGCGAGGAAACCAAGCGAAAGGTCCGCGAGCTCGCGGCGCAATTGGAATACCGCCCGAGCCGGAGCGCCAGATTGCTGCGGGGGGAAGGCAGCCGGATGATCGGGGTCCTCGAATTCGACACCCGCAGCGCGATGGCCCGGCGCTCCCTCCGGGGCGTCTGCGATCAGATCGCCAAGCGCGGTTACACCCCCCTCACGCTCGACGCCAACTGGTTCACCTTCGGCTCCGAATCGGTCTGCGACATCCTCTTCGAACAACGGGTCGAAGGGGTGGTCCTCGTCGGTTTCGGCGACGATTTTGCCCGGAAGGAACTCGTCCGCCTCCGCGAATCGGGCATTCCGCTGGCGGTTTGCATGGGATTGAAAGTCCCCGGCGTCTTCCAAGTCGATGTCGACCGTCGGGCCGCCTTCGCGGAGTTGACCCGCCTCGCCCTCGCCGACGGCGCCCGCCACCCGTGCTTCCTCGGACGAACCGTCACCACCCTGCGCCAAGTCGAAAAAACCGCTTGGGACGAGGCCAGCGGAGGGTTCAAAACCGCCGCCGTCGCCGCCGGAATCGCGCGACCAGTGATCCACATGTTAACCGGTCCCACCGAACGTCCCACCGATTTCCCCGCTTCCGGGCGCCTCGGGATGGAAGCCCTGATGAGCCGGAAACAACCGCCCGACGCGGTCATCTGTTACAACGACCTGATGGCGATCGGGGCCATGGGAATCTGTCAAAAACTCGGCCACCGGGTTCCCGAAGACGTCGGCATCTACGGCTTCGGGGAAGAGGAAATCAGCAGCCACCTCTATCCCTCGCTGACCACGATGAAGGTCCGCGAAGACCTCTTAGCGGAACAAGTCGTCTCCCATCTCTTCGAAGCGATCGAAACCAACACCCCCCTCCCCGACCGCCAACTCGTCGTCGGCGACGCCTGGGAAATCCTCCCCCGCGCCTCCTCCTGCGTCGGCCAACCGGCTTGAACGAATTAGTGTCCATTCGTGTTCATTAGTGGTTAAAATCCCGGTTCCGAAGCCGGAATCCCGCTTCACCAGAAATCCTCTTGACTCGACCCCGTGGACATACGAATGTTCTATACATACGAATGTTCACGCTTTTTCGGAAAAACGGCTTATGAGTTTAAAAGGAAGTTGCGCCATCATCGGTTACGGGGAAACGGAGTTCGCCAAGGGCAAGAACTCCGCCGGACGGTCGAATTACGGGGAACAGTGCGGAGCCGCGATCCGGGCCATCGCCGACGCCGGGATCCATAAGGACGAGATCGACGGCTTGATCGCGATCACGCCGATGGACCAACCTTCGAGTTGGTCGAGTGATTTCGCGGAATACCTGCAGTTGAAACCGAAGTTTCTCGACAGCATGTATTTCGGGGGAGGTTCCGGGACCGCCGCGGTCCTCTACTCCGCCGCCGCGATCCAGGCAGGACTGTGCAAGACCGTCCTGCTGGTCGGCGGCTCGCTGATGGATCCGTCACAAAGTTTCGAATACGGTTTGGAAAACACAGTTCCGTTCGAACGCGACTTCGACACGGTCTTCGGCCCGATGTTGGACAACGCCGCCTACGCCTTGATCAAGCAGCGTTACAAACACGAGTTCAACGCCCGCGAAGAGGAGTTCGCCAAGATCGTGGTGAACGCCCGCTTCCATGCCTCCCAATTCCCCAACGCCTTGCTTAAAGACCGGTTGACGATCCAGCAGGTGTTGGAGAGCCGGATGATCTGCAACCCGACCCGGATTTTCGAAATCGTGATGCCTTGCACCGGCGCGAGCGCCTTGATCCTCACATCCGCCAACCGGGCCAAGGACGCCAGGCAACGTCCGGTTTATCTGCTCGGCGGCGGCCAGAGCATCGACCGGGGCATGTGGACCCCCGCCTACGGGCGGGATCGCTCGCTAACGACCTCCCCGATCAAGGCCGCCGCCAAAGATGCGTTCGAGATGTCGGGGTTGACGGTCCGCGACATGGATTTCGCCCAACTCTACGATTGCTACACGATCACCCTGATGATCGCCCTCGAAGACATCGGCCTCTGCGCCAAGGGCGAGGGAGCCGACTACGTGGCCAACACCGACCTCACTTTCCGCGGCGAAATGCCGGTCAACACCGACGGGGGCCAACTCGGCCGGGGCCAACCTTACGGGGCCTGTCACTTCATGCACACCATCGAGGCCGCCCGCCAGTTGATGGGCCGGGCCGACAATCTGCAGGTCGAAGGCGCCCGCTTCGGCGTCGTCAACGGAAACGGCGGCGCGATGTCCAACGAATGCACGCTGATCTTCGGCAACGAAATCCCTTGATCCAACTTACCAAACCGAGATTCGACCATGTCCGAACCATCCACTTACAAGAAACCGTTGCCCCAGATTCTTCCCGAGACCGCCGGATTCTGGGAAGCCGCCAAACGCCATGAATTGGCCATCCAACAGTGCGTCTCCTGCGGCGAGAAGATTTTCTTCCCCCGCCTCGTCTGCCCCCACTGTTTCTCTTCCGACACGAAATGGACGTCGGCCAGCGGACGGGGCGAGGTTTACACCTTCACCATCATCCATCGGCCCCTCTACGACAGTTTCGCGGAGGACGTGCCCTACGTTTACGCCATCATCGAACTCGAAGAAGGGGTCCGGATGATTTCCAACGTGATCAACATCCCGCCCGAGAAGGTCAAAATCGGCCTGAAGGTCAAGGCGATCTTCGACGACGTAACTCCCGAGATCAGTCTGCCGAAATTCGAACCGGCCTGATCTCCTCCCCCGCAACCGACTCGACAATCAACTTCACAATAATCAGATCATGGATACACTCACCAAAGACTCCGAGGCCTTGTTCCTCGAGAACATGCACTATTTCCTGAACCCGCGGGCGGTCGCGATCATCGGCGTCTCCCGCAACCCCGATAGTTTCGGCTACCCGCTGGTCGAGGTGGCCCAACGCTACGGCTACGCGGGCAAACTCTACCTGATCAACCCGAACGCCGACAGAATCCTCGGGCTCAAATGCTACCCGAGCTTGCTCGACGTCCCGGACGAAGTCGACACCGCCTTGATCATGGTGCCGAAGAAACTGGCCACCTCCGCGATCGAGGATTGCATCGAAAAAGGGGTCAAGGGAATCGTGATCATCACCGCCGGTTTCGCCGAGCACGGCGAGGAAGGAAAACAACACCAGGACGAACTGGTCGCGAAAGCCACCGCCAAAGGGATTCGTATCATCGGACCCAATACGCTCGGTTTCTACAGCGCCCGCTCCGACCTCGATTTGATGATGTCGGGCTTCATCAGCCGGGGCCACACCGCCCTGGTCACCCAGAGCGGAAACCTCACCATGTCGCTCACCTTCCCCGGGGGCGAGCGCGGCCTCGGCTTCGATTACGTGGTCGACCTCGGCAACCAGGCCGATCTCCAGGCCCACGACTTGATCCGCTACTTCCGGAGCGACTCCGGGACCAACGCCATCGCGGTCCACATCGAGGGACTCCGCGAGGGACGGAAATTCCTCCAGGAAGTCCGCCAAACCGTCCCGGTAAAGCCGGTGGTGGTTTTCAAAAGCGGTCGCACCGAGACCGGAGCCCGGGTGGTTTCGAGCCACACCGCCTCGATCGCCGGCAACGATGAAACCTACAAGGCCGCCTTCGCCCAGTCGGGCGCGATCCAGGTCGAGAGTTTCGCCGAGTTCAACTCCGTCCTTCTCGCCTTCAAACAAAAGAAGGAGGCCAAGGGCAACCGGGTCTGCATCATTTCCGAAGGTGGCGGCGACTGCGCGGTGACCAGCGACGCCTGCGTGCAAAAGGGACTGGTCGTTCCCGAGCTTTCGGCGACGAGCCAGGAAAAGCTGAGTAAATTCGTTCCCCGCAATGGATCGGTCCTCAACCCGATCGATTTGGCCGGCTGGGAAAACGTCGTCGAAGCGACCGAGATCGCGATGGAGGACGACTCGATCGACGGCGTGATCATCGTCGGCGGTTTCGCCGGTTTCTACTACATCAGTCCGCGCGACTACGACAAGGAGGAGAAACATGTCGCCCGGATGTGCGAGCTTCTCGCCCGCACCACGAAGCCGGTCTTGATCTACTCCTATTTCGGCTACCGCGAGGGCGTTTTCCTGGAGCAACTGCGCAAAAACAACATCCCCGTTTTCCTCGATCACCACGACGCGGTCAACGCAATGGCCGCCTTGGTCCGCTACAACGAGGTCAAGCAACGGATGAGCGGCCGCGATTTCGTCGCCGCCCTGCCTCCCGCCGAACCGGCGGCCGAGAGCGGTTCTCCCACCGGCGCTCCCGACAGCTTGCTGGAACCGGAAGCGAAGCTCCTCTTGAAAAACTACGACCTCCCCTTCCCCGAGGAGAAGCTGGTGAAAACTCCCGAGGAGGCCGCCGCCTTCGCCGACTCGATCGCCTATCCCGTCGTGGCGAAGATCGTATCCAAGGATATTCTACACAAATCCGACGCCGGTTGCGTGAAACTAAACCTCGCCGACGCGAACGCCGTGAAGCACGCGTGCGAAACCATTCTCACGAACGCCAAAACCTACGACGCCGACGCCGACATCGCCGGGTTGCTCGTCACCAAGATGAACACCGAGGCGGGCGTGGAAGTGATCATCGGAGGATTGAACGATCCGATCTTCGGGCCGTCGATCATGTTCGGCATCGGCGGCATCTTCGTCGAGGTGTTGAAGGATGTCTCCTTCCGCATTTGCCCGATCGACGAAACCGACGCCGACGAAATGATCCGGGAGATCAAAGGATACCCGCTCTTGACCGGCGCCCGCGGGGCAGCCCACGCGGACCTCGACGCGATCAAACAGGCGTTGATGAACGTCTCCCGACTCTTGATCGAAAACCCTCACATCGCCGAAGTCGACCTGAACCCCGTCAAAGTCCATCCCAAGGGACTCTCCGTCCTGGACGCCCGGATGATCAAGGCTGCCGGCAAATAACCCACGACAATAAGACGCATGAAAACTATCGGACTTTACGGAAAAAAGAATCTCACCATCGAAGCCCGGGAAATGGAGCTCGAGGCTCCGGGCTTCAACGACGTCATCATCAAAATCCATGCCTGCGGGGTCTGCGGCACCGATCTCAACTTCCTCAAACAATGGGAGGATGATCCGATGCCGCTCGGCCACGAACTTTCGGCCGAAGTGGTCGAAATCGGTCAAGGCGTCACCACTCTCAAACCGGGCGACTCCGTGGTGGTGGAAGACTGCACCATGTGCGGCGTCTGCAAAGATTGCAAAGGGGGACGGTCGGACCTTTGCCAGAACATGTTCACCCTCGACGGACAGTCGGGGATGGGACAATACATGCGCCTCCGCTACAACAGCCTGGTCCCGTTCAAAGATATCGACTACAAAGAAGCGTGCTTGGCGGAGCCGCTCGCCGTCTGCATGAATTCGGTGATCAGCTCGGATATTCCGCTCAACGGCTCCGTCGCCGTGCTCGGCTGCGGACCGCTGGGATTGATGACCGCGAAGGTCGCGAAACTCAACGGAGCCGGTTTCGTCGCGATTTCCGAGAACGACGCCAGCAGCGTCCGCGGCAAGGCCCGCGTCGAGCTCGCCTACCGCATGGGGGTCGACCGGGTCATCGATACCGCGACCGAAGACATCGAGGAGGTCATCAAAAAGGAGGCTCCCGGCGGCGTTGATCGCGTCATCGTCAGTTCCCCTCCCGAGAGCATCTACGACGCGCTGAAGATCATTCGCTACGGAGGCATCATCACCTTCTTCGGACTCCACTTCGGCGGACGAAACAAGATCGAAGTCGACGTGAACGATCTCGTTTTCCGCAAGATCACCTTGCGCCCGTTCTTCGCCGAACCGGCGGTGAACTTCAGTCTCTCGCTCGACCTGATCAAGAAGGGCCTTGTCCCGGTGAAGGATCTCGTCACGCACACTTTCCTGCACGGTGAAGCCAAAGAATTTCTCGGGAAGATCATCGACGGAACGGAGCCGGTCGTCAAAGCGGTGATGCTGCCCAACGGCTGAACCCTCTATCGTATCCAATATGCGAATCGACAATCACACCCACGTCGGGTTCGACCCCCTGTTCTACTACCAGGGCTGGTCTCCGTATGCGCTTCCCTTGTCCCATTTGATCCTGGAAAGCGAAAACACAGGTATCGACATTCTGATTACCTTTCCATTTGTCTCCTACACCGCGCTCGATTTGGAGGCCCTCAAGCAGAAGAAGATCGAGCTTCCCGCCGCGTCCGGGTCGGTACCCTACGCCTTCGAAAACTGGCGGCTGTGCGAGGAGTTGCGGACGAGTCCGCCGGAATGGCGAGAAAAGGTCTGGCCGTTCATTATCACCGACCCGGCCCGCAAGCCGCAGGAACAAGTCGCCGAGTGGGGCAAATTGCCGAAGGATTATCGATTCCGCGGAATCAAGATCCAAGGAACGATTATCCAATCCAAAATCCTATCCCTGCTCGACGTCGGCTCCTGCATCCTGGACTACGCCGAAGAACACAACCTCCCCCTCCTGATCCATTCCAGCATCCGCAAGGAAGACGAGTGGTCGCAATGCGCCGACATCATCCGGGTGGCGGAAGCGCGGCCGGGAGTCCGTTTCGTGTTGGCCCATTCCTGTCGATTCCACCTGCCGAGCCTGCAACGGGTCGCGGAACTCGACAACGCCTGGTTCGACATCTCCGCCTTCGTGATCCACTGCCAATGCGCCGCCCAAAACCATCCGGCGGTCGCGGTTCCCGAAGAACGGTTCCAAACCGACTACACCTCTCCCGAAACCGTCCTCCGCGATCTTGCCGAAGCGTATCCGAACAAACTCATCTGGGGAACCGACTCACCGTTTCATTCGATTCAATACGAACACGTCCGAATGACCAGTTCCTACCGCCGCGAAGTCGCCTGCCTCGACGCCCTCCCGAAGGACGTCCAGGAACGCGTCAGCTATAAGAACACGATGGCCTGGCTCGGGACGGAAGGTCAACGTAGGGGATAGCAAACAGCTCCCGAATTCCGAATACCACATACTTGTGGTATCGAATCCGCCCTTGAATCCTCTATGGTTTTTGCTCGGTGCCACTCGACGCCGATCACTGTTCAGGATGCGCTCAGAAATTACTCTGTCTCCTTCCGATTAATAAAAGACCCCCACCTGAATCTCCTGAAGGTTGAACGCAAATGGATTTCCATACATAGGATTCCGCCGGATAATCACATCATTGAATTCATTGTCCTTTAGTGGAAATCGACTTGGGATAGGTATGGAAAAATAGTGCGTTGGAGAAGGCCAAGGCGCCGGATTCTTCGGATCGCCGACCGCAATCAGGTCGGCCGGGCCAGATTGGTCGATGGGACCGTTCCATAACGACGTTCCATTCACAATAATTTCAAGACTCAGCTTTTCCGAATCGAATTCCGGTGATCCGCGCAATCCCAAACGAAAGTACCAATCACCTTCCGTTTCTCCTTGAAGGCGGTCAGTCACATACAAACGAGAATAGTGGCGAGCATCTTCCTGTTCGAACATGCCCCCGTCCCACGAATTCGTCCACACCGTACCATCTGCACGAAACTCCGCAGGCAATCGTTTCACATACTCCAATCTCCCTTCGTAGGGTCTGGCGTGAACCGGCGTCACCGCAAAAATCTTGTTAACTCGACTGGTATCCGCATCTCGACGCAAGCTCCCAGCCAACGATTCAAGCCTTCGTGCACCCGTGGCGTTCGCGACTAGTCCGGCGAAGTTATATAGTTCCACGCCATCGACACCCATACTGAAATATCCCCGGGCGGCACCCAGTATCTGAGCATCCTCTGCCACGACTCCAAGCCTGTAACTTGACAGGGTTTTAAAATCCTCCGGAAATGTCCATCCACGAGGCTTGCGGGCGGATAATCCTGCGAAAACCGCGACTCCTTCGTCCGTAATGTCGTTCGGCTTCGCCAAGGCAATCCATGGTCGAATATCCATATCATGGGGCACGGTCATGATGTTAGATGGAACAATATAGTGAACGTTTCGTTCGCGGATCTGCTCCGCCACATCCAGTCCTTGGAGACGACCGACTTCATCATCCCACGGAACCCGAATTCCAAAATATAGAGGGTTCGCGTCCTTTGACAGAGCGCCGATTTTTTCTCTCACCTCCCGCAGAAATGAAGTTACGATATGAATATTCGACGCACCGTCTCCAAAAGGAAACAGGGCCACTGACCGGTTAAACTCTATCTCAAATCCATCAATCGTATCCTTGTATCGATCGAGAGCCTCAAAAATGATCGCACGGCGATGGGATCGGACCGACGGATTGGAGAAATTCATCAATGTATCGAAGCGTTGATATCCTGGCACCGGAGATTTTCCATCATGTTTTATCGCGATCGCATCTTCCAAGAAGGAACCAAACTCACGTTGCAGGTAAAATTCATCAGTGAGCGGATAATTGGCCGGATCCACGGTAAAATGCGTATCGGCGATTCGATAGGAAATGATAAATCTCATTCCTCTTTCCCTCGCTCTTTCTGCAGCTACTCTGACTGGGTCAACATCAGCCTCAAACATTCTCCGCGCGGTCCAGGCACGGCCTCGCAGGTCCTTATATTTCGCCCAGACCTCGTCCGGAAGCGCCCAATCGCTATCATCAATCCGCCAATCCCGAGAACTTCCCACTTCGGACGGCCAATTCAAAACGTCCGTGCCAAGCCCCATTTTCAGGGTCTCAAATCCCGCGTCAGCGATTGTATCGACCTCCCGAATGATTATTGCTACCGCCTCTGCCGGGGGAAGCCCATAGTTCGGTCCATCATCCAAAGGCCCCGGGGGAAACAAGCGGTCGCCGTCGGAATGCAAGGTTACTCCGAATTCTGAAACAGGGACAGGATGCTGCCCCTTGCCTTCCTGGAAGCCGGTGGAAGCAAATCTCGGCGAGGAACTTTCACGAGCAGAATCCATCCTGGAATTGACCCCGCTCGAAACGACCGTCAGACCATCGACCGGCATGTAGAACCGGTTGACAGCCAGCGACAACACAAGGGCCAAAACAATTGCGATGATCCCAAATGGTAATAACTTCATCTCTTACTCTTTGCGTTCATCAAGCAGGCTCGTTGAGCTGGGCGAGAAGGCATCCTTCGCCTATTGGTTTCGCCGAACACGCAGGCGAATAAAGCGACGATCCGACCCATCTTCATCCTCATCTTCGCACACAGTAACAAGCATGCGTCCATTTTCCTCTACGACTTCCACTGTCTCGCCCCCTTCCTGCCATTCCTCCAGGTCCTTCGACAGCTCGACAAAAACGTCGACATCCTCCGCCGGTCGCTGCACGAAGGAGAGACAAAGGCGTCCTTGCACATAGTCTCCATACGGCAACAGGTCAGGGTGCGAAGTATACGCATTCTCCAGAGGGGAAATGCCGAAAACATACTTCAAGAGGTTGGATATTCCATCGCCGGCCGGGCTCGCGTGCTCGCCGCTCATGGTTTCATCAGCCAGTTCCGCGGAACTGAAATTCACCTTTCTCCAAGCTTCGAATGATTCGATTTCGGGAGAGGGATCCACGGTGATCGTTACCGCACCGATCCAGTGTGCATCCTGGTTGGTCCATGGCTGGGGTGGTGTGACATCGAACACACAAAGGAAAACGCCCTCGCCAATCGGAGCGACGGCTGTGTAGCCGCTCGTTAAAAACGACCCATAGGGAACTTCCTCGGTCCAACTCCGTCCGCCATCAAAACTGGCCTTTGCCGCATGTCCCCACCGAGGGTAGGCGAGACCGCCATAACTCAAAAAAAGAATGCCTCCACTTTGTTCAAGACGGGGTTGCACCCCGCGCGCCTGCTGCATAGGAACGGCTCGGCTCCAGGTTTCCCCGGCATCCTCGGAATAGGCGATAATCAATGGGGCGTTAGGCGGGCCCATTCCGAAGAACCTGTCTGCCGGTAGATCGAGGACGTTGGGGTAGATTCCATCGCCGCTGACCGTGTAATTGAGGTCTCGAAAGACCTCCTGTGGGGGTCCGACCCGATCAGGGGTCAGGCGGCCGTCGTCGAGGGTCGTTCGCATTACGGAGACCAAATGCCCGTTCCCAAGATCCGCCAGTGTCGGTTCTACCGGCCCATGCAGCGGCCATCCGGAGTCGAAGAGCCGGCCATCGGGATCGTCGATCGTATCAAGTGCAGCGACTTGGGAAAGGTATTCCCAATTCACGCCGCCATCCACCGAGCGGCTAAGGACAGTCCGGAAGGGGCGCTTTGTGCCCTCGCGATATTGACTTTGCATGACCGCCAGCAGCGTTCCATCGGCCAGCTGACGAATCTGCCAGAAATAATGGTTCAAATCGGCATCAAAATCTTCGGGAGCAAGGTACAACCGGCCATCCGTCATCGCCGCCCCAAAACTCCCCCCCAGGTCGGTCGAGATCCAACGCGTGGTTCGATACCAGCCCGGCTCATCCTCAAGATTCACTGCATTGTGATGCATTCGCAAAACACGTCCATCGTTCAATTCCACCGTATTCAACAAAGCGAAGCTGCTCGTGTGACGCCGCCACCATTCCCCGCCGTCGAACGAACGAAGGGTTTGAAATCCATCGCGTTGCCCGGACAGGAGGATGGATCCGTCCGAGAAATAGGCCATAAGGGGTGAGCGGGCTCCTCGAATCAACACGCGCGTCTCTCCAACGGTAATCTTCGCCTGCTGCCGCAGATAGTCGCGGTCGGGCGTGAAAGAGAAACCAGGCTCGCGAACGACGCCGTCGTCCGGCGGCGGGCCTGCGGACGATGGTGCCACGGCTCCGCCATCGTAGACACGCAAGGAAGCGAGATACCAGTCGGCCGCGACCGACCCGGATATATCCCCGAACCAAATGCGTCCTCGGTCGAGGTCCCGGCCCGTTACCGGCGAGGAAAGATCTACTTTTTCCCCGTTGATATAGAGTGTGATCGCGTCACCCTTCACCGTGATCGTATAGGTGTTCATACCTTCCGGAACGAGGATTTCCTGACTGGAAGAGATGCCGGTCAAACGTACGATTTTCTGACCTGCGGCGTTTACCCCCAAACCAAACAGGTACCAGCGGGCGATTCCTGAAGCCTTCTCGTCGAAGCTTACCTGGGCCGCGGAAACATTGCCTGCCGTGGTGGCGGCGGAAAGCCTGGCCCTCATCTCGATGGTATAGCCTTTCACAGAATCGAGTTCCACCAACCCCATGATCGGAAGTCCCAGGTAGTAGGAGCCCGAAGCCCCATCGATTGAATTCATTCGCAACCCGTCGGCCGTCAGTTCGACCAGACCCGGCTCGGCGTGCCGGGTAAATGCCGCGCTGCTTCCGTCGCTGAAAAGGATCGCGTCGGGGTCGTCCGGCAGGACCGATCCTGTATAGCTGAGGCTCCATTGAAACGTCTCCTCATACTGCACCGCCAAAGCAGGAAGCGCCACGATACCCAGGCCGAGAACAAGGCTGAGCAAAAACCGGGGGCCTCTCATAATCCCGTACCCCGGTAGTGAATGCCGTCTCTCATGATCTGCCATAACCTGTTTTGATATCCGATTCGCAACTCAACGTCCGTCAGCAGGACCTCGCCTTCTCCGCCTGCAACCGTCAGTTGATTCACACCATGCCGAATCCATCCGGCATCCGGAACTTCCACATGAAGGTATCCCTCCGCCGCGTCTGCCTGTCTCGGCGGCACACCGGGATTCGGTCCCGCGAAGAACAGGTGGCCGTCCACTTCTCCCTCGAACAATCTCTTCCCATTCAGGTGGATCGCCAACTGCGACAGTTCCTCCAGACCTCGAATACCAAAACGGAAAACAATGGTCTCCAGGGGGAAAGGAGCATGGGCAAGGTTCTCCCCGACTAGGAGGCTCAACTCGGCGGGAACACCCGGCGCTAAAGTCACTGGCAATTGCTTCCGGTATTGATACGAATCTTCGTGGTCGAGAAAATAAGCCTTGGTGATGACAAAAACCTTTGTTTCTCCAGTCAATGCCGCAGGATGTGAGAGGTCCCGAAGCTTCCGGTAAAACTGATCCCAATACGGCCGTCGCGCATCGTCTCCGTGATGATAGTTGAAAAGGTAGAATCCATCCGCCCCGGCATTTCGCATATTCGCCACGGCTCCGCGCAACTCCTCGGGCGTCACATCCCGGCCCGGCGAAGCTTTGTATTCATCTTCAGGATTCTTATCCGGAAACGGGACCCGCCAGCTTGTGCGCGGATAAAGGGACGGATAAACCTGCACGGAATACGGCTGCGACACCTCGACGAATTCGGCGACCGGAAGACAGTATGCCAGCGTCATCAACTGCGCAGGCGAAATAAGATCGACGAGACCTCGTCTCGCCCACTCTTCGATTTCGAGTCCTGACCAGCGGCAATTTCGAAGCGAGGGGGGGACTCGAACGAACAAGTATAGGTCCTCTCCCCGCCGGGCCGCCAGGTCGTCGAGGCGAGCGCGAACTTCCGCGACGAGTCCAGTCATCAGCGGGGCACGCTCCTCCGCTTTGCCAGCCGGGAAAAAGAGCTGGAAGCGGTTGAAATCGAGTTCGATCCCGTCAATGAAATCGCCGTAGCGATCCAGGATCTCAGCGATCACGGCCAACCGGTATTCACGAACCTCTTCATGTGAATAATCGAGGAGATTCTCATAACCCTCTCGACCGCGGATCGGCGACTTGCCAATCGTCAGTCTCTCATGATTTTTCATCCAAAACTCTCCGGTCAATGGATAATCGAATGGGTCGAACACAAAATGGCCGTCGTTCATCCGCAAACTCGGCAAAAAACGGAGCCCCAGTTCCTTCGCTGTCTCGCCAGCCACGCGCACCGGATCCATTCCCGCCTCAAGGCAAGCTTGCGCATTCATCATCCGCGCCCTCCAAAGCGGATGCTCCGCCTCAAGCTTCGTCTCGCGCCAACCCCACACACTTGCGACCTTTGTCGGATAAACAAGAATATCCGAACCGGCACCGACCGAGTAGACAAAGGTTCCAATTGAAGTTCCGGCGAGCGCCTCGACGCTGGCACGGATATATCTGGCCGCCTCATCCGGGTCCGGACTTATAAAGGAGAGGTCGGCGTCATCGTTCAAGATCACCCCGAAATCGGGCGGCGTCGATCGAGCTTCATTTTTTCCGGCGCTCAGTTCTGCCCCAGCGAGAACGAATACTCCCAGCATGATCCAGGTGCGCCACCCATCCGGCTTGGAAGAGCGTTTTACCCAGGGTTCAGTCGTTGTTTTCGTGTTTTCTAATGCCATCATTTCAATTGTCTGCAGGTGATCGAATCCGCGGGGCGGAGCGAACCATTCATTTGCGTCAAAACGCTTGCCCCAAAGGAGGCCGGCCCTTTGGGGCTGAAGATTTTTCGATTGCCGTGGGTTGCACCCCATCCCCCGATCAAAGGGCAACTGGAGGGAGAACCTTCATGGACAGCGACCGCACTTTCCGCCTCACATATTCGGGTCCCACAACTCCCTGGGAATCGGCTCTTGAACGAAGGCAACGTGCCCGTCCAGGAATAGCAGGTTCACGGTATTGTTATCCGCACTGTGCAGCCGTTTGTAATTCGCTCTCAAATCAGCTCGCTCATTCGTGCTCATTCCCCATTCGACGGTTCCCTGCACAAAAAGAGGCATCGCGCCCGGACCGACGTAGACGACGTCCAGCACGCCGATTGTTTGCGAGGGATTGGGAATCGTGTTGTAAGCACGGTCATAGATAAATCCTGCCGCACCTGTCCCCGTCGAAATCCGATAAGATCTCTCGTGCGTCATTGGATCCGTCGGGTCTGACGGGCAACGGAAAACATCGCGGTCTTCTATGTAGGGCCAGATATGAAAGATGTAGTTCTCACTGCTTCCACCCTGCGCTCGGGGAAAGAACCTTTCGTCGTGGTCCGCGAGGTAAAGGTGTATTGCCAGCCCGATCTGGCGAAGATTGCTGGTGCAGGAAGAGCGACGAGCACCTTCGCGCACCGTACCGACCACCGGAATCAGGATCGCCGCCAAGATCCCGATGATGGCGATCACCGTCAGTAATTCGATCAGTGTGAAACCGTCTCTGCGAAAAACATCGACCTTTCTATCGCGCAACATATCTCATTCCTTTCAATCAAAGATAAGGACCAATCCACCCTGCGCCCGCTGTGCCTTCACGCGCGCAAACCGTTGCGTACCGGCATCCACCGGCACAGTGTCCAGCAAGGACACAACCACTCGATCACCGTCGGGCTCCGTATTGATTCCGGCGTCCACTGGAGTCCAGTCGCCAAGATTCTCCGATACCTCCAGCGAAAGTTTCAGATCCTCAGCCGCCGCCAGGCGAGAGATACTCACCGCCATAAAATCCCCGTCAATCGATACCCTCGGCGAACCCTCCCGCGAAGGTTCAAAGGGATCGAGGTTCAGCGCGTACTTGAAAATGTTTGGCACACCATCACCCGCCGGAACTGCGGCCGGACCGCTTACGCTGTTGTCGGATAGCTGCTCGACTGTGAAGAAGTCGCTCTGCCATTGCGCATAAAAACCGGAAGGAGGTGCTTCAAAACGGTATTGCACTGGATTACCGCCGACAAAGACGATCTCCAGATCCTCCTCCACCCCGTCCACGTCGCCCAACAAACGGATCACTCGCACTTCACCTCCCCCGTCGGGCGCGACCAGTTCACTCACATCAATCTCGATCGACCCGCCCAACCGAAAGGTTTCGTTTACCACCAACGTGTCGAACTGGCCTTCCGAGATATCGCCTAACTTCAGGTGCGTCGCCAGATTCGTGTTATCCCAAAGTCCGGAATGGTCAATTTGGCCGTAATCGGAGTCCGTACCTATGGTGACCGTTGCACCGGAAGCACCGGAAACGTCACCAATGATCGTTCCACTGCCTTCAAGATGGCCATTGCCGGAAAGAACGACGCCCTGCGCAAACCGATGTTCTCCACCGTTTAACATTCGATAAATGGCAGCCTCATGGCCTCCATCTCCCACTTGAAGAGGAGATGCCATGTCGAAGGACGAATCCCCGAGACTGAGCAATCCCGAGTTAAATTCGACGATCGATGTCAACGTTCCTCCCGAATCCGTGTTTGCCAGCAAGAAGGCCGCCTCGACAATTCCCTCCTCAATCAGAAGAGTCCCCCGCCGGACATCGATACCTCGTTCCACCGAAAAGACCCCTCCGCCGGAAACCTCGACCAGATTATTGATACTCGCCGGACCGAACCCAAGGGTCACATCCATCGCATTCACCGTCACCGCCCCCCCATCCTGGATGAGAAGCTTGCTCGCGGAACCGCTTCCGCCGACCCGAAAAAGGCCTCCCGTCGAAGTCCAATGGCTGCCTTCGCCGGAAACCGTCACCTGATTGCGATCACTGCCTGCACCGTTACCAATCAGACCACCGCCACTGGTAACGGTACCTCCGTCCAGGACGAAGAGTTCGTTGTCGACCTTGGCATTTCCAGCACCGATTCGAATAGGCAGGGCCACCGAAAGCAGGGAGCCGGCTCCCGTGACGGTGGAGCTGTTCCCATCGCCCTGATCGCCCAAATGAGCATCCGAAGCGGCGATTAGCTGTCCTCCGTCGCGAATGATGAGCGTATTGTCATTGGCCCCCGCGAGCGCTCCCATTCGAATTCTCAGAGCAACACGCATGATCGAATCCGGCCCCGCCACTTCTAGAATATTGTCCGTCGATGCCGTGCCAAGAAAGAGCTGGTTCCCAATGTCCAGCTCTCCACTGGCGAGAATCAAGTGTCCCAAGTCAGGCGCCCCGGTCCCGACGCGCCCGAACGATGTTGTCTTTAAAACGGAATCGCCGAAATCGAACGTGATCGGGCCGGTCGTGAGGTTCACCCGAAACTCGGCGATTTCTACATCCTCTTCCAGCGTGATGGTCTGCTCGGGCAAACTGTTGGCGAAAATCACCAGGTCCCCGGAGGTTGGAACAAGACCTTCTTCCGGCCCCTGCCAATTGTCCGGATCGGTAAACTCACCCCCCTCCTCGCCAATCCAGTTGAAAGTGGCGGCGTCCGCCAACGATGAAAGGGTGAGTCCGCCGGCGACCAGCCCGGCCAATACATGGAGTCTGATAGTTTTGGTTTTCATAATGAGAATCTAAGAAATGAAAGAAAGTCAGGTGTGATATGGCCAGTATCTCGGCTCAAACTTCCAAGCGCAAAGCATTCCAACTGGCAAATGAATATCACCAGCCAGACGATTTCCCGCTGGACGAAAAAGGTCCCCGTCTGCTGGCTAATGAAGCTTACCTGTTCCCGTTCGTTGCATAACCTTTGGAATCGCACCAGCCTGTAGCCGAAAACTCAAATCATGCCTCAGACCTCCCAGCCGATCACGAATCTCGTTACGAGCGTAATTTACCGCAATCCCAAGCCGCACGTTTTCAGTCGCCACGCTTATTTCCCTTCGATTGTGGCCCTCTCGAATGAGGATCTGCTGGCGGTATACACCGTTGGGGAGGCCTTCGAAGCGGCAAATCTCCACACCCGTTTTGCGCGCTCCATCGACGGCGGAAATACCTGGACGGAGCAAGGCAGCATCCCGGCGGGGAAAGATGATTCACGGTTGACCAGCAATACGGCTCGACTCGCATTAACCTCAGCGTCACCGAATGAACTGATCGTCAATCTGGTCCGCCATGATCGAACGCTCCACCCCCAGGAGGGGCTGACCAACCCGGAAAACCTTGGGTTCGTCCCGACTGAACTCCTTCTCACACGTTCGAGCGACCGAGGAAAGACCTGGAGTGAACCCACCCTGATCGAACCACCCCTGGCAGGCCCGGCTTTCGAGATGTGCGCACCGGTCACTCCCTTGAGCGACGGCTGTTGGCTGTGGCCGACGAGTACCTGGCGGGGATGGGATGGTGCGCTGCCAAACGGAAACCGGATGGTCGCTTTCGTCTCCTCCGATGAAGGAAAATCCTGGCCGCATTTCCTGGACGTCATGCACAGTCCCGACGACTCCCTCGCCTTCTGGGAATCCAAGATCGTCGAGTTGCCGGACGGACGCCTGTTGGCCGTGGCCTGGCGCCATGATATAGCAGCGAACCGGGATCTGCCGAACTCGTATGCAATCAGCACCGACAGGGGGGAAACGTGGTCCGAGCCGATGTCCACGGGGCTTCACGGACAAACGTTGACCCCCCTTTTACTTTCGGACGGCCGCTTGCTTTGCGTCTATCGCCGCCTCGATCAACCGGGCCTGTGGGCGCAGTTTGTCTCACTCGAGGAAAATCATTGGATCAATCTGGCATCCCAACCACTGTGGGGCCACCAACAGGCGCCCGAAACCGGTCCTCGTCCAACGATGGTGGACCAGTTTCGCACACTGAAATTCGGAGCGCCGTCCGTCATCGAACTGCCAAACCGGCAGTGCTTCGTCGCGTTCTGGTGCCATGAGGAATGCCAGAGCATCATCCGCTGCTTTCGCTTCTCCGTGGCGGGGACGACCTGATCCCCTCGAAGCGCCCCGCAATTAGTCCCGCTTCAAGGTGTAAATGGTTAAGCCTTTAAGGTCCTTTGCCTGCCGGGGGAAAACCAGACTTACGGTATAACCCGTGACTACGCAGGAAAGAACGCCGAGCGCGGCGAAAAGGTAAAAGTTCACATCAGTAGTCAGGCTGACCGTCAATGGAACCGCTGCTCCGACAAGTGCCCCAATAAGTGCCCCGGCGCCCGTGGTCCGACGAGTGAAGATCGCGAGGGCGAAGATACCGGCAAGCCCCCCGCCCAGCAAACCCATGAGAGTGACGAAGGCGTTGAAGATGAGCGTGACTTCGACAGTGGCAAGGGTCAAGGCGCTGCCGGTGCCGAAAACTCCCACCACGACAGTGACCACACGGGCCGTCTGTAGATTTTTCCGGTCCGGAATGTTTGGCCGCAATCGTCGTTGAAAATCATGAACCCAAGCAGTGGCGATACTATTCATGCTACTGTCGAGAGAGGACATCGCGGCTGCAAATACCCCCGCGATGACGAGACCGGAAACACCGGCAGGAAGCTGTTGAACAATAAACCACGGCAGGATTTCGTCACTCCTTCCAGCAGTCAGCATCTGGGGATTCAGTTTGTAGAACACGTAAAGAGCGGTTCCGAGAAAGAAGAAGAGCAAACCGGCTGGAATGCTGATCAAGCCATTGACCCAAATGCTTTTCGCTGCCTGTTTTTCATCGGGGGTGGTCAGATAACGCTGCACCACGGTCTGGTCCGCGGTATATGGCACGAGATTGATAAAAAAGTTTCCCACGATGACAACCCACGCGCCCATGACCGCGACATCGAGCGTCCAGTCGAACGTGTGAAACTTGCCATCGGCCGCGCCAAGGGTCACGATCCCGGAAATTCCCCCCGCTTCCAGACTCACGACAACCAGACAGGCAACGGCACCGCTTATCAGCACAATCACCTGGAGCACGTCCGTCCAA
This sequence comes from Verruconatronum alginivorum, assembly GCF_056590205.1. Classification (NCBI taxonomy): domain Bacteria; kingdom Pseudomonadati; phylum Verrucomicrobiota; class Opitutia; order Opitutales; family Verruconatronaceae; genus Verruconatronum; species Verruconatronum alginivorum. The sequence continues at coordinate 572,822 of NZ_JBWPVQ010000001.1, forward strand.
ATGACGGCTTCGATCCCCCCGACAACAGTGTAGGCCGTGGCGAGCACCCCCATCGTAAGGATACAAAGATACAAATCGAGCCCGGTAACGGCGGAGAGCACGACGGAGGGCAGATAAAGAACAATGCCGATTCGTCCGAGCTGAGTGAGGATGAAAGTCAGGCTGCTGAAAAGACGAACGGCAAGATTGAAACGGTATTCAAGATATTCGTAGGCTGTTGAAACCCCCAACCTGCGAAAGAAAGGCAGGTAATAATAAACGACCAGCGGAACAATGGCCAGGATCATGAAGGTGCCAAGCAATTGGACCCAATCCGTGGCGAAGGCAACCGCGGGAATCGCGACGAATGAGATCGCACTCAACTGCGTGCCAAAGATGCTCAACCCCACCGCCCACCACGGAACGCGCCGGCCAGCCAGAAAGAAGTCTTCCGTCGACCGCATCCGCCTCCAAAAGCAGAGGCCCAGAATCATAACCGCACAAAGGTAAACAGCCAGCGAACACCAGTCGAGGAAACCGAACTCACTGGACGGACGGGAGGGCGAAGCACCATAGACCGCCGAAGATCGCAAGCCCGGGACTGTTTCCCCGCCAACCAGGACGAACCGGTCGCCCCACCGCGCGACCGGGGCAGTGATGCGTGAGGAATCAGGAGGCATTTCGCCACGTTCAGTCCACGTTTCAGTGAAGGTATGGAATGCGAGGATTGTCCGCGAAACCGCTGGAGGCGGAGGTCGATCCGCCTCCAGCAGGTTTGTCGCAGTGCCTCCCAGCACCAGCAGGTGCGCGGCGCCAAGCGGGATTGCGGGAGAAGGGGCCGCGGCGACGGGGACCGGCAGATCAGGCAGGCGGCTCCAGGAGCCACCTCCTCCCCGCCGGCCAGGATCAAACCTGTAGGCGTCAGTCAGGTACTGCATCCGCAGACGATCCTCTTCCCCGTCCTCCATCTGCCGTATGCCACTGATCAGAAAAAACGCGTCATCCTGCGCACCGGAAACAGCGAGGTGGCGCGCACCGCCGGGCCACGACTCCAGTTGAATCCACTCGCGCCTCTTCCCCGAAGAGAGATCTAACGCCAGAAAGATCGATTGCGACACGCCTGACGCAGTGTCAGTGAGACCGCCGGCGATATAGATGGTCCTCCCAACGATCGCGCCACTCATATATGCAAGCGGCAACGGCAACGACGGTAACCAATCAACTTCGATTCGCCCTTCCCTCCACCGTAAAGCAAATACATCGTCATAGAACCCGGCTTCACTCCCGCCACCGATGCAAATCAACGTATTGTCGTCGCTAACGGAAACTCCATAAGCGAGTGCACGCGGCAGGCGCTCTTTCGCGAGATACCATTCGGCCGCACCGGACTCAAGAATATAAATCCTGTCGGACCAAACCCCCGGACCATTTTCCCCAGGGGGGGCAAAGGGAAGGTTGGCGGCGCCTCCCGCAGCAATCAATGCACCATGACTTTCCCCCGCGAACATTCCACTGTAGCCAGCTGTCCCGGGAAGCGGTGGCAGTTCTTTCCACTCAAGGAGTGGCTGGCCCTGGTGAACCGGGCCGGCGAAAACGCCGCTCACCAGCGCAATGCCGAGAAAAGCATAACACGCTCTGACGAAAGCTTTCACCCTGAATGCAATCAATGGAAATTCTGGCACGATTCTCCCGGCATACTGCCACGCTCCGGTCACGAAGTTGAACCAAAAAACAGTTCCGTTGATTCGAAGACTATGCACTGAAACAGGTTCAACCAGTCGAATAAACTGGTAAAGAAACCTCACAACCAATCAAATAACAGGTGATTTAAGTTTAGCAGTTTGAACCGGTTGAGCCCCCCCCAAAAAAAAGAAGAATTACATTCAAGTGCCATGAAATGAAGGAACCAACAATCAAGTGTGTATCCGTTGAATTGATATGAAACCTTTACCTCTTCTATTGTTCGCCGCATGGCTGAAGCTGGGCATCCTCGTCTGGACTCCGCTTTCGGGAAGTCCTTCGCGCGTCCTGCCGGACTTCGGCCTTATGCTCAATGACGACGGGGATTTTTCCTTCATCGCGGATGATCCGGAGGAATCAATTCAGCTGGTTCAAGCATCCGTGGACGCCCTGATGGGAACGCCCGTCAGGACGCTCCTTTATTCGATCGGTGCCGGATCCGACGTTCTCTATTATCCGACGGACGTTGCCAGTGTGTGGGGTTGGCGAGAGACAAAACTTACCCGCATGGACTCGGATGGGGAAAGTGAAGAAACGACCTGGGGTGTTCGTACGCGGCGGATCGTTGCCGGTATGAGGGCGAACATCGATCCCATCCGGGTCGCGGGGGAGCGGGCACGGGAAAACGGTCTCTATTTTCTTCCCTCCTACCGGATGAACGACGATCACTTTATTTTCGACCCTTTCGAATACCCGCTAACCGGCCGGTTCTGGATCGATAACCATGAAAAACTGACTATCCGCGACTCACCTATTGAATCAGAGAGAGCGTATGGAAATCTGCTTAATTTTACGCACGACAAGGTACGCGAATACCGCCTTGGAGTGATACGCGAAACAATCGAGCGTTACGAGGACATTATCGACGGCATTCAGCTCGACTTCAACCGCCTCCAGGTTCTATTCCCAAAGGGGAAAGCGGAGGAACGAGCTCACTTGGTCACAGAATTGATGCGGGAGGTTCGGATCCTGCTGGACGAAGCAGGCGCACGGCAGGGCCGAGACCTGGCCCTGATGGCGCGCGTGCCGCCTTCGCCACGGAATTGCCGCTGGGCCGGCCTGGATATTGAGACTTGGGTGGAGGAGGAATTGGTCGATGTCTTGCTCCCGGCTCAATTGATGACCCTCGCGCATGACATGCCCGTCGATGCGTTTGTGGAAATCTCAAGGAGAGGTAACACCAGAGTTTACCCCTCTCTCTACCCCCGAACCTCCTGGCACTTCCCTTTTTCCGCGACGCCTTCCCCGGAAGATTTTACCGCCCCGGCGATTCGTCACGTATCGCCGGAACTGGTGCGCGGGGCCGCGGCGACCTACTGGGAGATGGGCGCCTCGGGCTTCGAGCTTTTCAATTATCATCACGAAGACCGAGGCAGGCGGCCGTTCTCGGATCGGGTGTATCGAATCATGCGGGACTTGGCCCATCCCAGGAGCCTGAACGGCGCAGACCAGATCTATGCGATTACCCCTGCCTATTACCTTGATCACGAGGACAGCTATCAATACAGAAAACAAATTCCGGTGCGCTTGATAGCAGGTAACGAGATCCGCTTGACACTTCTCACGGGCCAGGCAGGAGCAAACAAACCATCTCCACGCGACGCCTTCCTTCGCATCGGGTTCAGAGATGCGAACCGCCAGAGTTCATTGCAGGTGCGGTTGAACGGCGAACCCCTCCACGATGGAAAACTATCGGGACTTTTCGAAGTGATTGGCTCCGTTCCGGCGACGGCACCAGAAGCCTATTTTCAATTGCCCATCCAGGATTTCCATCTGAGGCGGCAAGGACCGAATGAACTCTCTCTTGCCCTGGGCGCGGGAGACGCGAAACCGATCGAGGTAATGGAAGTCTGGTTGGCGATCATCTATGATCGGCATTACCTGGACAAACTTATCACTCCGCCCGGAGATCCAGCAGATTAATTCAGTCTAAGCGGGGTGGCATTTCCCGGCAGCAGGAACTCCTTCTCTTCACACACCAACGCCTCGAACCCATGGAGGCACTCTTCAGTCAAAGGATACCCCAAGTGATTCTTCCAGCCGCCGAAGACCCCGAGCTCAACCATCAGGCGTTTCAACCCACTCAGCCAGCAGGTCAGGTCCTTGCCGCCGTAAACCGTGTAAAGCATCGCCACCACCTTGGCCTCCAGTCGCCGGGCTTCCTCCTTCTCGCCGCCCGCCCACAGGTCGAGAATCTGGTTTACCAGATAACCGGTAAAAATCGTTCCCCCGAACATCACCCCGTCGTAGCCGGCCTCCATGTATTCGAGGATCGAAAACTCGTACCCGTTGGTCAGATGGAGCTCACCTTTCGCCTCCCGGACTCGCAAGGCCGCATCCCGTCTCGCCGGGTCCATCGAACTGTCTTTCACCAGCACTACGTTCGGCAGAGCGTAAATATCTTCCAGCACTTCGACCGGAACCACCACCGCCCCGTTGTTGCCGCAGTCGTAAATCCCGACCGGCAACGGGCTCTTCTCCACCGCCTCCCGGTAAAGCTCGAACATTCGCCGCGCCGTCGCGTTCATCATGAACCGCGGCGGAGCGATAATCGCCAGATCCGCCCCGTCCTGCCGGGCTTTCTCCATGTTGTCGAGGATCCGCGCCGCCGAATTGTCCGTGACCTGGACCGCGATCAACAGCTCGCCATTCGCCTCCCGGCGGACGCAACGCACCAGGTTCCGCAGATCGCGCTCCGGCATCCAGGGACCTTCACCGCAGGTTCCCCCGAGGAAAAGGCCGTCGCAGCCGAGCTGACGGTGATGCGCGACCAACCGCTCCACGGACGGAACGTCGAGCCCCAAATCATCATCAAACGGGGTCGGAGTCGCCGACCAGACCCGGCTGGTCCGCAACCGCTCGGCAAAGGTTTTCGTAAGCAGATTCGTAGACATCTTCCCTTACCATAACCACCCCCGCCCGAAACCGGAGACGATTCAACTGGCGAACAAAGTGGTCCAGTTTTGAATTGCCGGTTTCAAGACGTCTGGTTTAACTCCCGCCTCATGGACGACCTCAACGACTACCACCCGCTCCGCATCCCTTCCAAACGTTCCTTGATCGTCGAAACCGTCGATATCCTCCGCACCTCGATCGAGGAGCAACGCTGGCAAACCTTCCTTCCCGGAGAACGTTACCTCTGCAGCCTCTTCCGCATCAGCCGCCCGACCCTGCGCAAATCCCTCAACATCCTCGCCGCCGACGGCTTGATCGAGGTCGCCCACGGCAAACGGACCCGAATCCTCCAGACTTCGGTCGCCCATGGCCGAAGCCACATCCACCGGGTCAATGTCCTCACTCCGCTTCCCCGCGATCAATTCTCCCCGATCACCAACCAATATTGCAGCGAACTGCTCAACCTGCTCCGCCCGACCGGCCGCGACTTATTCAACCTCCACGACCAGCGCCTCGCCAGCAAACGTCCCTTCAAGGCGTTGGAGCATTACGTCAACCAGTATCCCGACTCCGCCTGGCTCTTGTTCTGGAGTTCCTACAGCGTGCAGAAATGGTTCCAACAACAAAAGTTGCCGGCGCTGGTCGTCGGCTCCTGTTACCCGGACCTCCGACTGCCGTCGATCGATCAGGACCAGCGCGCCACCTGTCGCCACGCCGCCGGACATCTGCTCGCCCATGGCCACCGTCACCTCGCCCTGGTGGTCCACCAGAGCGAACGGGCCGGCGACAAGGCGAGCGAAGAGGGGTTCCTCGAAGCGATCCAAGCCCACCGGGGATCCGAGGCGACCGGTATCCTGATCAAACACGACGGATCCGTGGAAGGGTTGAAACGGCGAATCGCCCAGATGCTCAAACTCCGCCACCGCCCGACGGGCCTGGTCGTCTGTACCGGACGCGCCCTCCTCGGCGCTCTGCCTCCACTCTATCAAGGAGGACTGCGCATCCCGGAAGATATCTCGGTGATTTGCCGCGACGACGAAGGTTTCCTCGATTTCCTCGGCATCGCGATCAGCCGCTACGTGATCAAAAACCAAACCTTCACCGGCAAGCTCGGCCGCCTGACTCTCCAATTGGTCGAACAAGGCGACCTCCTTCCCGACACCCACCTGGTCACTCCTCAGTTCCACCCCGGCGAATCCGTCGCCGCCCCTCCGCCGATCTAAGTGCAGTCCGGCCTCTCGTAGTCGGGTTGGCTCCGCCGCCCGACCAACACACGGAGACGGGACGCCTCCGCCACATGGTTCTTAACGAAACCCGCCCCCGTTGGCGCCCATCCAGACCGAACCGATTCGATAAAAGCCGCGCTCGTATGCCGCCCCCTCCACCGGCGTCCGTAGCGTCATTCCGGATACGTCTCCTACCCTCCACTCCTCATCCAAATCTCCGGGAAATTGGCCGGCAATGGTCCAGCCTTCTCCGTCGAAGCCGAACGAATAACTTTCCCACTCCCGCAAATCCTGGGTCGTCTGCAAATCGTAACGGATCGCCGAATCGGCCCGGGCCGTGAACCCGAACTCCATTCGACGGTCTCCCTCCGTCCCGGTGACTTCCAATCGCTTCTTCGGTCGAGCCTCCGGCTTCCATGGATCGAGGTCGAAGGCGTAACGAAAGAAGTTGGTCGTTCCGTCCCCGTGATAACTGTCATGCAACCGCGTGCCGAACCCGCCGTAAGCTTCGCCGAATATTTCCCTGGCCCATCCGGCGTATCCGTCTCCCCACAACTCGCCGGGATGAAGCAGGGCTCCGTGATAAAACCGGACATCGTCGATCCAGCCGTCAAAGCCTGAACTCATTGGGGTGGAAGGACGGCGCGCCAGGAATACCCCCCGGTCCGAGTTGGTGAAATCGAGGTTGTTCGTCGACCGATGGACCCGCTTTCCATCGAGATAAATCCGAAAGTTGTTCTCCTGCTCCGAACCGCGGACCAACGCCACATGATGCCATTGGCCAGCCTCTACCTTCGGCGCCAACACCTGAGCGCCGCGACCGTGCTGCCAAAAAACCAATCGCGGACCGCCATGCTCCGCCAAATAGGCCGGATCGCCCTCCAAATGAACGTTCCAGCGTCCGACCTGATCGCCCCCGGAATTGCTCGAAAGGATGTGATCCTGATTTCCTTCCCACCGGTTGAAGGAATTCATTTTAAACCAGAAACCGATCGTGAACGGTTTCAATCCGGGAGATATTTCGCCCAAAATCGCCCGGTCGTAACGGCCCCCGAAACGAATCGACTTTCCCGTCCAGGAGCGCGCCCCGGGTTCCTCGAAGCGGACCAGATCCCTTTCCCCCAGCGGCGCCACTATCTCTGCCCAACCATTCGGATCGGCCGTATCATACAGCGGCATCCAATCTCCCGCCCAATCCGCCACATCGTCCATTCGCCAATGATGCGCCAGCACGTGTTCGATGATGTCGAACATCGCCGGTTCAAACTCGCAAACCCCGACCGAATTCTCCGCCACCGGATAATACTCGCCGACATCTTCCGGTCCGAACGATGCGATGCGCAACAGACTCGTTTTCCCTTCCACCGTGATCGTGAATCTTCCGCCGGTCACGATCTCCTCGTCCTCTCCTCCCTCGCTCCGCCGGAACCATCTCCAGCTCTCGACATCCGAGGCCCGAGCCAGAATCGTCACATCCCGACCCGCCTCCAGCCAACGAGGGCGGGGGGCCAGCTCCGGATAAGGCGGATAGGGGCCACGGAAATTCTCGATCCGGTGGAACGTCATGAAATTCGCGTCGTGATGATCCTGGGCACCTCCCATCCCGTCATCATGAGCGGTCCGCGACACCGCGATGATATCCTCCCCATCGAAGTGCCAATCCAGGTATTGAAATCCGTGATACTCGACATCCGGATGATAAAGAATCAACGAATGGATCGTCCACCCCCGCAGATCGTTTGAGGACATCAGCGTCACCGAATTACGGGTACGAGCCGCGTCACCTCCTTCATGTTCCGGCAGAATCCCGTTCGAGAGAGTCCAATAACGCCCGCCTTCCGGATCGGGCCGGATGACAAATTTCTTCGAGCCTCCGGGGAAATAGACGAAGTCCTCCGCCGGATCGAAGGTCGCTGTCGTTCCATCTTCCGATATCCGAATGATGGCCGCCCGCTCCGGGGTCCGCCGGTAATTCACCCGCGGAATATTGACAATTCGTCCTTCGGGATCGACCACCACGTTTCCCTCAAGCCACCCGGCGAAGGCTCCGTCAAGATAGGTCGGATCGTGGCCGAGCCGGTTGGTCGAGGTCCAATTGGATGCCTTCAACAGGTCCGCCTCCTCGGGTGCCGACATCACAAACGCCCGAAACCACGGCCCCCAGTTGGTCCCGCCCTCGCCATCTTCCATGGTCCGCCAAATCCTCCCGTTATGAACAACCACCGGCATCGGCGCGGTGTGATACTGGTGCTCCGGCAGTAGAATTCCGCTGTATTCATCGACCGGATTCGTCCAGGTCCGGCCGTGGTCATCGGACCTCCGGATCACCACTTGCCCGTATCCACCGGTCGTTCCCATCAAGTAAAGGGCGCCGTTATGCCAAAACAGGTTCGACCAATATTGGTCATCGACCGTGGTGATCGGCCGCCACGACCGTCCCCGGTCCAACGACTCGAAAAGCGCGGTCTGGCGGGCGCCGACGCTTCCCCGTCCGAACCAGTCATGGCTGGCGATGTAATTCCCATTGGGCAACACCGCGAGGCTCGGCGATCCGAGGTAGCGACCGCTCGACTTCGGCCGGTGGTTCACCACGATCCCCGGGATCGCGAACGGCTTCGTCGTGAAGGACCAGACCGGTCCTTCCAATGTGCCATTCGCCAGCGCCACCCGCCAAAAATAGGTCCGGCCCTCCTCCAAATCCCCGGGCGTCCAAACCAACGGCTCCCCGGGCGGAATCGTCGCGACCGGCGCCAACGTCTCCTCCGTCTCCCCGAAAAACACGTCAAATGCTTCCAACGCTTCGGCGTTTTCGTTCACCAGCCAGGACAAGGGCGACTCAACAGGTTCGACAAAGGTGGCACCGTCTCCCGGGATCGGTTCCCAGACCATACCGGCCGCCAGGAAGGACACTTCCCGGGGCGACAGGGCGTTGTCGTAACAACGGAGATCGTCGAAGGAGGCCGTCATTCCGCCCCGTCCCCCTCCCGGCCCGCGGCCGAGGTGAAAACCGGCCGTGGAATCGACTTCGAACCGGTGTTGATTCGTCCCCGACCAAATCTGACTCCCGTCGAGATAGATCCGGAAGTTCTCCCCGGATTCATCCGTCCGCACCAAAGCCAGATGATGCCAAACACCAGATGTCACAGATTCTTGAATACTCACGCGGTCCGGCAAAGTCGCTCCACCTCCTCCCCACCCACGGTGGGCGAAGGCCAATTCAAACCGTTCGGCGCCGGTGGTTCCCGCCAATTGCACACTCCATCCCGCCGGGGTCGCGGTGGCACCCAAATCGGATCCCGCCAGGGTTACCACACCTTGCGGATCTTCATCCGCCCGAAACCAAAACGCCAAGGTGAACGGGCGATTTCCCAAGTGACGTTCTTCGGTCAAGGCTGTTTCAACCCGTTCGAGGGCGGTCCTGATCCGAATCGCCGTTCCGGAACCCGGAACCGCCCCCGGAATTCCCAGGGCCGATTCGGTTGGCTCTTCACTGAACAGTCGGGCAGCCACGCCCCCCGGCAGGTCGTTCTGCAACGGAGCCCGGTTGGCGGTGAAATGGAGCTCTGTTTCATCGAAGCGCCAATGCTCGACCAGACCCGGTTCGTTCCTGGCGTAGTTTGAAACCCGCACCTCACCGATCCAGCCCTCGAAGGGAAACCGCTCGCGGTTGGCCCGCCCGATGAACCAGTTTCGGTTTTGGCCGACGAACAAATCCGCGACCGCACTCGCCACGATTTCACCATCCAGCCAGAGAGACCAATGGTTCCCCTGACGAATGACTTCGGCGAGATGCCATGCGCCGTCATCAACCCGCCCCGGAGAGGTCAATTGCAACCCGCCGTGATGCCACCAACGCAACCGACCGTCGGTCACGCCAAGGTTACAGCGGCCATCCTGGGAATCGTTGTTAGAAAACAGATGGCCTTGATCGTCGTGTGGACCGTTCGTCCTGAACCAGACCGCCAAGGTGAAATCACCATTAACCGGAATCACCCTCGCCGTGTTCGTATCCACACCATGGATTCCACCGGAAAAATCGTAAGCGAGATCCCCGGAAGACGGTTCTGGCCCCGGCTGCCCGACCGCCGGATTGCCCACCGCCGTGCCATGCGAATTGCCGGTGGCATCGACCACCGGACCTGGCTCCGTTTCATTCAATCGCCAGTGCCCCACCAAACGCCGGGCCGGCAAGGTAGTTTCCGTCCCTGCCTCCGCCGATATCGCCTCCCCTTGCGATCCGAGCGCGCCAGCAGCGGCCGACAACGAGTTCAGCGGGGAGAAAGCGATCCCGCTTCCCCCGACGAAGAGCACCAACAAACCCAACAGCAAAACAACACGATCGAAAATTTTCATATGGAGCGGGAGGAGTGTGAGATTGGGCCCAGGAACTGTTCGGCCAACTTTCATTCTCTGGTGCTGCAACGTTTGCGCAAGCCTTAAGTTGTAACCCTGGTTCTCAAGCGTGTAAGCAGGAGTGATGGGATCACCGTCGTGTCATTGCGAAGAGGCTCCGCCGACGAAGCAATCCACGAAACAGCGACCCGCGCCCCCTTTCCCGGAACGTGGATTGCCGCGTCAGTCGTTCCTCCTTCCTCGCAATGACAGACGGTTGGCTGTTTTCCCACCACGTTCAATCGCGCCGTGTTCTCAACCATGATCCCGAAGTCGTCGCGAAGATGCGGACTCAGATTGGAGTTCATGCCCGCATTCATGCGGTCCGGGGAGGACCGTTCCGACGGCGGAAGCCAGAACGTCATCCCTCCCAGTGGTTATTCCCGGCGTTCACCTTCCCGTGACCAGAGAGATCGGACAATCGCAATCACCATCGCGGCCATCATCCCGTAAATCACGATACGTCCCGCCCAACGGGCGACATTCGCCCAATCGGTCAGTAACATCCCAAGCGCGACCGTCGCCGCAACGACCATTCCAAAGACAGTCCATCGGGTCAAACGCCCCTGCCGCCGGATTTCCTCGATCAATCGTTCCGAATCGTTCGTCATCCGAAAGATTCCACATCACCTCGGCCAAAGAATCGACACGAATCTCTCGGCGAGGAGACGGCGACCAGTTCGGACGCGTGGTTTTCCAAAGGGAAAAATCTCCGAAAAGAACTTGCTTCCTCCCGGATTTCCCCGTTCTTTGGATCTTTTCCGGTCGTCGGGCCGTGGCGCAGCCTGGTAGCGCGCTTGCATGGGGTGCAAGAGGTCGAGAGTTCGAATCTCTCCGGCCCGACCATTCGGAAGAACCATTCCCAACCCGCCATGGTTAGCGGGAACATCCGACTTCGGACACCGCTTACCGCGCCCACCCCTTCCCCCTTCAATTCACCCCGACTGCATTTGTTCTGATCCGCAGGCGTTTGCCGCCGAGTGCAATTCGCGCGGAGTCTCCGGCAATAGATGCAGAGAGCCGGATCCCGATCAACGGTTACCCTAGGAGCCTAAAATCCATCCGACTATTCGATCGCAATGCGCCACCTCAACCCGTGAACTCGCGTTCCTTCCTTTATCAGATCAATCTAGCCTTCACCATTGCCACCGCTCTTCTTTTAGTGGTGTCGATCGTCTCGTATCGCAGCACCCTGACCCTTCTCGAATTGATGGAGGAACGGAAAGCTTCCAGCCGACTCGCCAAGAGTTACGAGGAGGTCGTGTCCGCGCTCAAAGACGCGGAAACCAGCGAGCGGGGATTTGTCCTGACTGGTCGCGAGGAGACCCTCGCGCCGTTTTCAACGGCCAAGCTGAACGTGCCGACGGAACTGCGGAAGATTTTCGCTTCCCCGGCGTTGACCGCCGAAATGAACCACGATTCGCAACGACTCGCGCGATTGATTGAGGAGAAATTCGCCGAGATCGAGCAGGTCGTCCACCTCCGCCGGTCAGCCGGATTCGAGGCGGCGGTGCAAGCCATTCAGGTCGGCCCGGGAGAGCTCCTGATGGTCCAAATCCGCGACTTGACCACCCTATTAGAGGAAAAAGGCGAAGAGGCCTTTCGAACCAGGGACGAGATCGTGCAAAACTCCAGAGCCCGAACCCTTGGGATGATTGGCGGGAGCAGTGCCTTGGCGATTCTGCTGGTCGCCGGGGCGGCGGCGGCGGTCAACCGCGATACGGTTCGCCGGCAACGGATCGAGGATGAACTCCGGCTCAGCGAATCGCGTTTCCGCTGCCTCACGGATTCCAACCTGATCGGCGTAGCGACTTGCGATGACCAGGGCGTGATCGATTATGCCAACGACCGGTTCCTGCAAGTGATCGGTTCGGATCGAACCGAACTGGATGGAGGTAACTGCTCCTGGAGTCAGCAGGTGGATGGCGGCCAAGAGTCGCCCATGGCCCGGGTCGCGAGGGCCGAGCCCGAGGAAATCCAGTATTCACGAAAGGATGGACGAAAAGTTTGGCTTTTGGCCGGAGCGGCCAAGCTGGAGAAAAGTGGAGCCTACATTCTCTTCGTCCACGATATCACCGCCCGGAAGGAAGCGGCGGCAGCGCTGCAACGGGAACGCCAAGCCGCGCTCGATTCCGCGGCGGAAGCGAGGATCGCCCGCGACGAAGCCGAAACCGCCCGGCGCCTGGTCTCCGCGAAGGCGGAGGAACTGGAGCGGTCCAACAAGGATCTGGAGCAATTCGCTTATGTCGCCTCCCACGACTTGCAGGAACCCCTTCGGGCGGTGGCGGGCTGCACCCAGATCTTGCGTAACCGATATCGGGAACAACTCGATGAGAAAGCCCTTGAGTTGATCGGTCATGCGGTGGATGGCGCCGAGCGGATGCAGCGGCTCATCGCGGATCTGTTGGCCTACTCCCGCGTCGGAACCCGCGGTGGCCAAATGCGAAACTGCAGCATGGAAGAGGTCATGGAGAGAGCACTGGTCAATCTGCGGGCGACCATCGAGGAAAGCGGAGCACAGGTCACGTATGAACCGCTCCCCCAGGTTTTCGGCGACCCGGTGCAGCTCACGCAGGTGCTGCAAAATATCGTCGGAAACGGACTGAAATACCGCGGGGAAGCTCCCCCTCGCATCCACGTCTCCGCGATGCTCCAGGAGGACCACTGGCGGTTGAGCGTCCGCGACAATGGGATCGGCATCGCCCCCGAATATTTCGAACGAATCTTCGGCATTTTCCAGCGGTTGCACACCCGCCGTGAATACAGCGGAACCGGCATCGGCCTCGCCATTTGCCAAAAGATCATTCTTCGCCACGGAGGTCGAATCTGGGTTGAATCAGCTCCCGGCGGCGGCTCGACGTTCCACTTCACCATTCCCGCCGAAAACTCCCGTCACTCATCATGACCGAACATCCATCAGCCATACGTCCAATTGAGATTCTTTTGGTCGAAGATAGCCCGACCGACCGCCTGTTGACCATCGAGGCCTTACAGGAGGCCAAACTCCTCAACAGTTTGCACGTCGTCGAAGACGGAGTCAGCGCCCTGGCGTTTCTTCGTCGAACAGCCGAGTTCAACGACAAGCCGCGTCCGGATCTCATCCTCCTCGACTTGAATCTGCCGAAAAAAGATGGAAGGGAGGTTCTCGCGGAAATCAAAGCCGACCCCGACCTCAAGCGTATCCCGGTGGTGGTGTTGACCACTTCCCAGGCGGAGGAGGATATCCTGAACGCATACGGATTGCACGCCAACTGCTACGTTGTAAAACCGGTGGATTTTGACCGATTCAGCGAAGTGGTCCGGGCGGTCCAGGGGTTTTGGTTCGCCGTCGTCGCCTTGCCACCCAACGGAGGAGCTTCCCATGAAGCGGACTAATCTCGACATCCTGCTGGTCGAAGACAGCCCTTCCGACCGGCTGATCACCACCGAAATCTTTCACAACACCGGTCTTCCCGCCACCCTTCATGCGGTGGAAGACGGGATCGAGGCCCTCGACTTCCTGCGGCGTCAGGGAAGGTACAGTGAAGCGCCCCGACCGCACATCGTCATCCTCGACTTGAACCTTCCCCGCAAAGACGGACGCGATGTCTTGCGGGAGATCCGGGGAGATCAGGACCTGTCGCTCCTACCGGTTATTGTTTTTACTTCGTCGGACCGAGACGAGGACGTGGCCGAGGCCTATCGCTACCACGCGAATTGTTTCATCCGGAAGTCGGCCGATGGTATCGAACTGACGGAGACGTTAAAACGACTGAAGACCTTTTGGAGCGACGAGGTGATCTACCCCTCCCACCCGGTGCCAAAGCCAATCGTTCAACGACGGTCGGTCGCCCCCGGAGAGCCGAAACGGATTAAAATCCTGTTGGTGGAAGACAGTCCGGTGGATGCGTTTCTGGTCGACGACGCATTGAGAGACGGGCCTAACCAGTATGAACTGAAACATGCGGATCGCCTGGAAGATGCCTTGCGTCACTTGGGAACAAACGACTTCGACCTGATTTTCACGGACCTCGGACTACCCGACAGCCAGGGCCTGGAAACATTCGAACGACTTTTCGCCCAGGCCGGGGGAATTCCACTGGTTGTCCTCACCGGCCTGGACGATGAGGAGATCGGCCTCCAAGCCATCAAGGCGGGCGCCCGCGAATATCTCTTAAAAAAAGAGGTGAACGCGGCTTCGGTCCGCCGGACAATCCGCTATGTCATGGAGCGGGATGCCTTGGAAAAAGAACTCTTCCTTTCGCAGAAACGGGAAGCGATCGGACGGCTCGCGGGAGGCATCGCCCACGATTTCAATAATCTTCTCACCGTAGTCGACGGACATGCCATGCTGCTGATGGAACCCTCCCTCCCGCCCGGGGTGTTGGGATCGGCCCGCGAGATCCACCGCGCGGCGACCCGGGCGGCCGAGTTGACGCGTCAACTTCTGACCTTCAGCCGGCGCCAGGTGATCAAGTTGCAAGCGGTCGATCTGAACTCCCTGATTCGCCAGACGGTCAACATGCTGCGGCGGGTCCTGCGGGAGGATATCGAAGTGGAACTGCGTTTGGCGCCCGACTTGCCTCCAACCTTGGCGGACGGCGGCATGATCGAGCAGGTGATTGTGAACCTGGCCGTCAATTCGCGTGATGCCATGCCCGATGGCGGAAAGTTCACGCTCGAAACCTTCCTTTCCGCAGGATCCAACCAACGCCAGGCGCCTGAAGGTTTCGTCGGTCTGCGGATCACCGACACCGGATGCGGAATTCCCGAAGAACATTTGCCGCTGATCTTCGATCCGTTTTTCACCACCAAGGATATTGGGGAAGGCACCGGCCTGGGATTGGCCACCGTCAGCGGTATTGTGGAACAACACCGGGGCCAAATCAAGGTCCACAGCCGCCCGAATTGCGGCACCATCTTCGAGATTTTTCTGCCGACCGCGCCACCGTCGGGACCCGCTCCGGAGCCGCGGATGCAGCTAAGAAAAGGCCTGATCCGAGGAACCGGCACGGTCCTGCTCGTGGAGGACGAGTCAGCCGTGAGGGAATTGTTCAAGGCCGCCCTCCAAAAAATGGGTTACATCGTCCACTCCGCCGCAAACGGGCGAGCGGCCGCCGAACTCTGGTCGAAGGAGCGGGACGCGATTGACCTTCTGATCACGGATGTGGTGATGCCGTCGGGAACTTCCGGCATCACCCTCGCGCGGGTCTTCCAAGCCGAGAAGCCCAATCTGGCCGTTCTCTTCATGAGCGGATATTCACAAGAACTCCTCGCGGGGGGCCTCGATTTGCGCGTGGGCGAGAACTTTCTCCCGAAGCCGTTTTCGCTGGAGGCATTGGGACGCGCGGTCGAAAAACAGCTCGGTTCGGAGAACCTCACTCAATTGAACTGATCCGACTCCGCCCACCGGGCTGGAACGGGCTGGAACGGATAAACCCAGACTCCGCAATTGGAATAGTCGCGAAAAAGCACAAAATACGCAAAAAGCATGGAATTGCCCATGAGAAGGCGAAGATAAACCAGTCACCGGTTAGGTAACTCGGCCCTCCCGCTTCAGTTCCTTTTCTTGCGCCTTTTGTGCCTTCTCGCGGCTATATACTGCTGTTTTAAAGCTAAATGAAGATTCAATTCGCCGCGGTTTCTGCCAGGTCGGGAACGGACGGATCGGGAGCGAGCGTGACGTGACGGGCTCCGAGTCCGGCGTAATCAGAGGGGGCGCACGTGAGGACGATCACCTGCAATCCGCGATTCGCGGCCAGATCGAGCATTCGCTGGAGGGTTTTCACCCGTTCCGAGTCGGAATAGGCGAAGGCGTCGTCGAACACCACCGGCAAACAACCGCCGTGGTCCCCCGCCAGCACTTCCGCCATCGCGAGGCGGACCGCCGCCGCGACTTGCTCCCGGGCGCCGCCGCTCAAACTGTCGAATGCCACCGCCCCCGCCCCGTGCCCCGGCCGGATTAATTGCATCCCCGTGAAAGCGCCATCCCCCAGAGTCACCGCCGCCCGAGCCCCGGGTCCGAACAGGCATTGCAAGTAACCGGAGATTCTCTCGACCAGCGGAGCGGTGAAATGGTCCGCCATCGCTTGCTGCTCCTCGGTGAACAGTGTATCCAACAAACGGATCGCTTCCGCCTTCACCCGCACACCTTCCAGCCGTTGCCGGGCCGATTCAACCCGGGCTTCGGCGAGCGTCCAATCCCCTTGCGGATCCTCGCCGCCATCCGACCGGAGCTCCACCTTCGCCTCGGCTTGACGGATCTTCGCCTCCTCCAATCTCCGATTGGCTTCCTCCCAGGCCCGGTGCAACCGCACCCGGTCCCCTTGCAACAGCTCCGGCTGCAACTCGGCCAGGGCGGCCCGGGTTTCCGCCAATTCCCGTTCAGCGACCCTCCGCGCCGCATCCGCTTCGGCCAACGCTTTCGCCCGGATCTCGTCATTTCCATGATTTTCCAGCAAGAGCCGGTGTTGCGCTTCGAACCCGCGGAGGGCGGCGGTCTCCGTTTCGAGGGATTGCCCGATGCGGGTCCGCTCCTGCTCGGCCTCTTTCAACGCCTTCTGCGCGGAGTCGCGGGCGCTGCGGCACTCGGCCTCCATTCGCTCGGCCAAACGGAGGGCTTCTTCTTCATCGCCGAGATGAGACCGGGCCGTCGCGTGATCGGCGGGTTCCGTCACCTCCCGGATCCGTTCCCGTCTCCGTTCGACGTCGGCCCGGACCATCGCCTCCTCCTGGCGGGCGGCGGCGAGCTGGGCGGGGAGTTTTTTCGCCTCCATTTCTTCCAAAATCCGTTCCTCTTGTCCGATCCGGTTTTGCAAATCGGTTCGGCGGGCGACCGTTTCCGCCGCCGCCGCGACGTCTTCGACTCCGATAGCGTCGAGCGAACTTTGGAGTTTCCGTCCCGCCTCGGCGGCGGCGCTCCGGGCCTCGGCCAGGCGCTCCCCTCCTCCGGGTCGGATCCGCAACCGGACCGAGTCCCCGATGGCGATCTCGGTGGTTTCGGTAACGGTTTCACTTTCCCCGATCCCCAAATTCGCCGCGCCGACCCGCACCGTTTGATCGGTGGCGAGCACCTCGATCCCGGCGGCCATCGCCCGCAAAGCCGCCGTCGCCTGTTGAGCCTCGCTCTCAAGGGCTTGCAATTTCTTCAATTTCCGCCCGTCGATTTCGGGCAATGCGGCCACATCCTTGCGAAGCCGGGCCAACCCTTCCCCCCGGGACTGGATCTGGGCAAGTTTCGCCGCGAGTTGATCGACGGTCGTCTTTCGCTCGATCCATTGCAGGAAGGCCGCCGCCAGATCACGGCGCAAACGAGCGGTCCGGGTCTCCTCGCCGGCGGCGAGGTAGGTCCGTTCGGCCTGTTCCGCCGTTTCCCGGGCGGTGCCGACGGTCGTTTCGGCCCGGGCGAGTTCCGTGTTCTTCGGAGCGAGGGAGGTTTCGCACGCGGCGATCTTCGCGCGCAATTCAGCGATTTGATCGTCGGCCTTTTTCAGTCCGCGGTATTTGTCGGCCGCGCCGGAGGCTTCGACCTGTTGAGCCCGTTCGACGTTGCCTAATTTCTCGACGCGAGCCAACTTCGCCTTCACGGCGGCCCGGTCGGCTTCCAACGAACGAAGGTCCTCAGTCGCGCCGGCGATAATCCCCGCCGCCTGCTCGAATGCGGCTACGGCTTGGCGCAGGCGTTCCACCCGCTCGCGGGCCCGGTCACGGACCGCTTCCGCTTCCCCCAGGGCGGCTTGCGCCTTTTCGAGATCGGACCCCTTTTTCGGTTGGGCTTTCTGTCCGAAAATCCCGCCGGAAAGTTGAGCAAATTCGGCGGCGACCCGGCTATCGCACTCCGATTGCATCGCTGCCGCACCCCCGGTTTCCTGCAGGCGCTGGAGCAAAGTCGCGTGTTCGCTGCCGGCGTGGGCGCACGGATCCTCGCCGCTCTTCCCCTGCCAGACCCATAGGTGAGCCCATTGCTGGGCGAGTTTGTTGGCCGCGCCTTGACCTCCGACCAACGAATCAAGACCCAACAACGCCGCCAACCGCTCTTCTCCGTCATCGCCGGTCCACGTCTCCCCTCCCGCCTCGGTCAATTTCGTGACCCCGGTTTGCCCGCCGCTGAAACGCTTGCTCAGGTGGTAATCCCGTCCGCCCGCGTGAAACGCCACCTCGACCTCCGGATGACCGGAAACTCCCGGCAGATTGGAGACCATGGCCTTTTGCACTTCGCCTCCGGCCTTGCTCCGGAGAAACAAAGCCCGATGGATCGCCTCGATCAAGGTGCTCTTGCCGGTCTCGTTCGGACCGCCGACGACGTTGCGCGCCCGATCGAATTGCACGGAAATTTGCCGGTGGACCCGGTAGTTTCGGACGACTGCGGAGATCAGATGCATGGCGAAAATCGATTCAAATGGGCGGCGATGGGATCACGTCCGGGCCACGGCGGCGTGCAACTCCCGCAAGGCTATGGCGGCGACAGCGGCTTCGTCGGCGGGCCCGGCGGCGCGTTCGACCAGGCGGGCCGCGACCCGGGCGATCAGCGGATCGCTTTGGCGCCGGGTCAACGCGTCGATCTCCTCCGCCGTCGGAGCGATGGTGGTTTCGTCGGTCAACTTGACCCGCAACAATCGCGCCCGAAGGGATTCGACCAACCGCTCCAACCGGGCGGAGTCGGTGATGCCGACCGCTCCCGACAAATGAAGTTGCACCAGATCTTCGTTGGCCCGCTGACCGAGAAGTTCCGTCAATTGCTCTTCCAGAGAGACGATGCCGGAGTCCCCGGCGAAATCGAACGCCAGCGCGTTCCAGCGAAATCGGGCGGTTTTCACCGGGAGGACCTGCGGCGGTTGTCCGCGTTCGACCTCCACCACGAGCACTTTACCGGGGTCGTTTTCCTCCCCTTTCGGAAAGCGATCGAGTTCGGGGGTGCCGGAATACCAGGCCTTCGGACCAACCCGCTTGGCCCCGTGCCAATCCCCGAGGGCGAGGTAATCGTATTCCGCCTCCGGCAAGCGCCCGAGGTCGAGCTGATTGGCGGCATGGCCGTCGAAATCCTCCTCATCGCCCGAGCGGGCGCCAAAAGCCTGAACGCTGCCATGGGCGAGAATGATCCGAGGTTTCCCTCCTTCGATCCGACGCCACCGATCCGCCGAACGAAGCCAGGTGGTGGTGTCGACGCTCTCCGCCCTCCGGGTCAACGGACAAGGAAAAAGGATCGCCTGGTCGGTCTCAAACGGTTCGGGCGTGAGGAGAATGGTGAGGTTCGGAGCGAGCGCTGCCCGCTCCCGTTGGAAGAACTCCTGCTCCCACAAACTCCCCGGGCCTCCGTGGTCGTGGTTGCCCGGGATAACGATGACCGGGATCGCCAATTGCCCAATCGCACTGCACGCCGCCGAAACCGTCGATTTCCCGGCGCTGGAGGAATCGAATAAATCGCCCGCCACCAGGATGAAAGCGGCCCCATGCTCGCGCGCCGTCACCCCGATCCGTTTGATGACTTCGATCCGTTCCTGCTGAAGCAGCACCCGTTTGTCGACGTCGTCCACCCGAGCGAACGGTTTGCCAAGTTGCCAATCTGCCGTGTGTAAAAATTTCATCCCAAAATCCTCGCCGACGCTCGCGAGCAAAACCACTCACCGGGGAGCCCAACGGATAGCGGACCAAAACGCAAGCACGGGGAAAACGCCCGCGAAGCCGAGCCATTAACCCGGGATCCAGACGGCAAAGAAAGGTCTCGAAATCTCCCCTCCCAGGTTGCAGTCTCGCCCGGTGAACACGACCTTCGCACCACGTTTTTGAATAAGATATGGCCTCCCCGATCATTGTTTGGTTTCGCCGGGATCTCCGGTTGCAGGATAACACGGCTTGGACCGAAGCGGTCCAGAGCCGTCGACCGGTCCTGCCCGTCTACATCCACGCGCCCGAGGAGGAAGGCGAGTCCGCTCCGGGAGGCGCCTCAAAGTGGTGGCTTCACTTCGCCTTGGAAGACCTCGCCGCCCAACTCGACCGGATCGGAACCCCTTTGACGATCCGAACCGGGCGGGCGACCACCGCCCTCGACGAACTCGTCCGCTCTAGCGGGGCAGGCGCGGTGTATTGGAATCATTGCTACACCCCATCCCTGGACCGACGGGATGTGCGGGTGGCGCGCGACCTCCGGAAATCCGGCGTGGAAACGAAAGGATTCAACAGCTCGTTGTTGTTCGATCCCGGCGAGATCCGCACCGCCTCCGGGGATGCCTATCGGGTATTCGGACCGTTCGCCCGGGCGGTCGCGGGACGCGGCCAAACCAAACCGGTTGCCGAACCTCCGATCCGGGAGATCGCGGGAGTCGTAGCAATCCCCTCCGCAACCTTGGCCGATCTCGCCTTGCTTTCCGGCGACGGCGACAAACCCTCGCTCGCGGAGCATTGGCACCCGACCCGGCGAGCGGGCCTTCAGCGATTGGATGATTTCCTCGAAAAGGGGTTGTCCGACTACCATCGCTCGCGGGATTTCCCCGCCCGACCGGGAACCTCCCGGCTTTCTCCCTACCTTCACTTCGGCCAAATCGGCGTCCGCGAATTGATCCATCGAGTCCTGCAGGAAAGAGCGGGAGGCGGCTCGGAGGTTTTCAAAAAAGAGGTCCTCTGGCGCGAGTTCGCCTACCATGTCCTCCACCATTTCCCGCACACCTGCAACGAGCCGTTCAAACCGGCGTTCGCGGAATTTCCGTGGCGGAAATCATTCGCCCTCCAGGCTTGGCGAGAAGGACGAACCGGTTATCCGATGGTCGACGCCGGCATGCGCGAAATTTTGCAGACGGGCTGGATCCATAACCGAAGCCGGATGATGGTCGCCTCGTTCCTGACGAAACATCTTCTCGTTCCCTGGCAGGAGGGCGCCCGCTGGTTCCGCGATCAATTGGTCGACGCCGACGTGGCGAACAACACGATGGGGTGGCAATGGGTCGCCGGTTGCGGAGTCGACGCGGCTCCCTTTTTCCGAATCTTCAACCCGGTGACCCAAGGAGAAAAGTTCGATCCGGACGGTGCCTACGTCCGGCGCTTCGTCCCTGAACTAAGCCGTCTACCCGCCCGCTTCATCCACCGCCCCTGGACGGCCTCCCCGGCAACGCTCCAGGCGGCCGACGTCGAATTGGGCAAGAACTATCCCCATCCGATCGTCGACCACCGGGTCGCCCGCGACCAGGCGTTGCACGCCTTCGAGTCCATTTCCCGCCGCCGTTAAGGCAACGGCCCGAATTCCATCTCGTCGACCCAAAGGAGTTGGTCAGGCTCTCCTCCGGCTGACATTTGAATCCAGATTTCGGTGTATCCGGGAGACATTTCGATTTCGAGACGATATTCCCGCCATTCTTCGGACGGATGGATCCGGATGCTTCCGCCCGTTCCACGTTGGCCGCTCACCCGCACCCGCGCATGCGTCGCGTCCCCTTTCGCATAAAATCGAAGGAGATAGCGCCCTTCGGTGCCCAAGCGCATCGGTTGACTGCGGAGGGCGATCAGATTGCGGGGACGGAAGAACTTGAGCGCCGATTCCCCGGCGACCGACTCCTCCTGGCTCCATTCCGGCCAACCGGGTTCCGCCGGATCCGGGTCATTCGCCACCGGCCGGGTCGGGGCGACCGTCCACCCGCGCGGCGGATAATCCGGGATCCCTTCCTCGAAGTTTCCGTTGCGCAACAGATTCGCGAACCCGCCGTCAAAGCCGTCGGCCAAGACCGCCTCGAAACGGGGCGTTTCGTCCCCCGGCGCGAATCGGAAGAAGAGCTCCGACTTTTCCCGCCAAACTCCTTCAACCTTCTCTCCGCCGTGGGCGCTTTGCACCGGATCCCACCTGTCCTGGATCAACAGTTCGGCGGCCGCGCCCGTCGCCGTCAGGCGATACCGGCCCGGCTCCCGCGGAGCGCCTTCCGCATACGCCACCCAATCGCCGGTTTCCGCGACCGCGACCCGCATCGGCAAAATGTAACTCCCGGATGCGTCCGTCACGTGCAACTCGACATCGGCGGGAGTGGCCAACAATGCCGGTTCGGGGTCGATCCAGAACACCCCTTCCCCTCCCGGCCATGGCAACGACAACTCGCCGTCGGCCCAGTCGAACGGCACCGACTTCCCGTTCGCCACGGCGTTCGGCTCCGCCAGCCAAACCATCTCCGGCCGGTCGCCGACATACAACCGGATCTGTTGCAAATCCTTGCCGATGATCGAAAATCGACCGCGCGCCG
The DNA here is from genome assembly GCF_056590205.1 of Verruconatronum alginivorum. Taxonomy (NCBI): domain Bacteria; kingdom Pseudomonadati; phylum Verrucomicrobiota; class Opitutia; order Opitutales; family Verruconatronaceae; genus Verruconatronum; species Verruconatronum alginivorum. Next base: position 595,251 of record NZ_JBWPVQ010000001.1, read on the forward strand.
CCGCGATCCCGAGGGCGGCCGCCACATCCGCGTCTTGTTCCAATTGCACCAACCTCCGACCGTCGGCGGTCAAAGCGGAGCCCGCCGCGATCATCCACCGGCGGACGTCGCCGGCCTCGTCACGGGCCACCGCCGTCGCCATCGCGTCGCTCCGGATCCGTTCCCCGGCGATCTCCGTGGGTTGGCGGAGATGCCGGCGGAACAACACCGTTTCCTCCATTCCTTCGGTGGCATAGACGAGGCCCACCGTCGTCTCGTTTTCCACGAGGCGCTGTTCCCGGATGGTGTCACCATCGGTCGCCGAATAGGTATTCATCAGCGCGAGGAAACGCGGCTCCGTTTCCTTTTCGGTCGTCGTCACCCGAATGTTCCACGCTTCCGGAAACACTTTGGTGTAGCGGGACCACGCCCGCGTCAAAAAGGGGATTTTCCGCTCGTTCGATTGTTCATAGGAAAGTCCTTCCGGCAACAGGTGCCGCACCCGGAGGCGGCGGTCCTGTTGGGCGACGGTCATGGTCCGGTTCCTTTCCTCCAGCTCCGCTTCCTGGAATGTATTCAACAACCAAGTGAACTCGCTCGGTTCGTCCGCCAGCAATTCGTCGTAAACCACGTAGAATCCGGGACGGACAAACAGCACCGCCCGCTCGAACCGGTCCAACGGTTCTTCGTAAGCCCGGGAAGCGTCGCCGAGGAAGAGGGTGTAGTCCGGCGAGTGAAAGAAGCCGGAGATTTCACCTTTCGCGTCGATGCTGCGGGTCGGTTGCCCTCGGCCGTTCACCAGAATCGTATTGTGGGTATGGGTCGATTGACTCCACCGAACGTGGTAGTCGTCGCCGGAGAACGTGTAATAGCTCGGATCGGCGGCGAGGATCTCCCCGCGGGAATGAATCACGAAGTTGTTTTGATCCGCATGGGCATGGCTGTGTCCGCCCCATTGGCTGCTCCGGAAGAAGATCCGGTCGCTGGAATGATCGTAGAAACGGTCGAACGCCGTCAGTTGGCCCGTCTCCGGAAACTGGGCCGCCTGCGGAATGTCGATCGGCGGTTTCGCTTCCAGATCGGTCTGCGAGAGATACTGGAACGGGATGTGATGCGGATCGGCGAACACGGTATCCGACCACCACTGGAGATACGGATCGGTGTTCATCGAGGCCATCAGGTTGGTGATGTAGGCGTCGGCCGAGTTTCCCCATGGCCAGATCAGACTGTAAACGTCGCCGCCATGGTGGAACCAGTAATTGAGCGACTGACAATACAGCCAAAACTGCCCGGAATTCCGAATATGAGGCTGCTGGAAAAGATCGAGCCCTGCCGCCGTCCGCATCGCGACCAATCCTTCCAGAATCCAGCGGAACTTATGCGCGTAAGTCTGCCCTTCGAAATACCCCCCGTCCTCGCTGGTCCAGGCAATCCGGTTGACATACTGCCGAACCAGATAATCGGTCCATTCGTCGAAACTGTCCCGATGGGTCGCCACCGCCAGCGTCGTCGTCAGCAAGGCATGCATGCACTGCTGGGGATGGGAGCTCTGATACGTAAGGTGAATTCCAATACGGTCCCGCAGCCATTGATAGGCCGCCTCGCCGTGATACTCGATGAAATCAAGCACCTGCTCCCTCTCCGCTTCATCCAGATGCCCGTGGATGCGATCAAAGGTCAACGCCATCGCCTTCAAGGCGACTTCGACTCCGCCGTAGACCACCGTGTCGTGTTGGGCGCGGTCCTCCAAATGGTAATCGATCCGGGCGTCCGACAGAAACAAGAGCCACTCCCGGGCGGATTCGGCATACCGGCCGTCACCGGAAATCAAATACGCAAACGAAAGCGTGTCGGCCCGGCCGGCGTCTGAGGCTAGGTCGGTAGTGACGTAGTCGGGCGACCATTTCCAGAGCGGACCTTCGGGCCAGAAGACCTGACGGCGGACATCCTCCCCTTCCCGCCAGCGTCCTTCCATCCCAGGCGTCGGGCCTTCCGGCAGCCGCACCCGCATATCCGTCAGATTTCCCGGACGCTCCGGCGTGCGTCCGAGCGCTTGGTCGGCCCGCCATTCGACTTCCCCCCAAGCTTCGGCGGCGGGACCATGCCTGCGCTCCCGGAAGGCGTTCAATTCACTTGGGTTGGTGAAGATCCGGGGATGCCCGGGCATCGACTCTAAAATCTCGCGCGTCGGCGGCACGGGAAACTCCAGCGCGCCCGACTCCACCCGAAAGCTTCGCGCGGGAGACGGTTTGGAAACTTCCCCGTCGGCGGACACCACGAAATACCGCCAATGCCATTCCCCTTCATCCAAAACCTTCGAATGATTGTAAAACGGCAGGTCGATCCCTTCCACCCGTACCCCGACTTCTCCGAACTCCGGATCGGATGACATTTCCAGAATATATTCCGCCGCCCGAGCGTCGACCCGCCAGATCATTGGCGGGGGATTCATCGACACCGCCTCGCCATCGAGCGGAGTGAGCGGAGGATGGGTCGCCGGCTGCGGACGAGTGTCAACGTCGAACGCCCATCCGGCGAGAGGAAGAAGGAGGAGGAAAGTCAGGGAGATTTTTTTCATCATATAAAAGGATTGTCGATAGGTTCAGGGCCAGGGAACAAAATGGAATGAAACTCCGCTCCCCCCCCAACTCGTATCGAGTAGTGGGGTTGGCTTTGCCGCCCCACCGTTGGGTGTCCGAAACGAGGAAGCCATTCGATCCCCACGGCGACGCGCGGAATCGAACATTCGCCTAACCGTCGCCAGCCGCCGCTGTCGGGCGCCGGAGCCAACCCGACTACGGAATGAAACCTCCCCGCCACTGGGAGGGATGGCATCCTGCCGTCCCCCGTCGGCGTGCAACCCGCAGGACAACAAAAATCTGAAATCGCGTAGTGGGGTTGGCTTTGCCGCCCCACCGTTGGGTGTCCGAAACGCGGCAGCCATTCGATCCCCTCGGCGACGCGCGGAATCGAACATTCGCCCAACCGTCTCCAGCCGCCGCTGTCGGGCGGCGGAGCCAACCCGACTACAGAAGGAAATCTTTCCGCCACTGGGAGGGATGGCATCCTGCCGTCCCCCGCCGGCGTGCAACCCACAGGAAACCAGAAGTTCTCTATCGCGTAGTGGGGTTGGCTTTGCCGCCCCATCGTTGGGTGTCCGAAATGCGGCAGCCATTCGATCCCCTCGGCGACGCGCGCAATCGAACGTTCGCCCAACCGTCTCCAGCCGCCGCTGTCGGGCGGCGGAGCCAACCCGACTACAGAAGGAAATCTTTCCGCCACTGGGAGGGATGGCATCCTGCCGTCCCCCGCCGGCGTGCAACCCACAGGAAACCAGAAGTTCTCTATCGCGTAGTGGGGTTGGCTTTGCCGCCCCATCGTTGGGTGTCCGAAATGCGGCAGCCATTCGATCCCCTCGGCGACGCGCGTAATCGAACATTCGCCCAACCGTCTCCAGCCGCCGCTGTCGGGCGGCGGAGCCAACCCGACTACAGAAGAATACCTCCCCGCTACTGGGAGGGATGGCATCCTGCCGTCCCCCGTCGGCGTGCGACCCGCAGGACAACAGAAATCCGAAATCGCGTAGTGGGGTTAGCTTTGCCGCCCCACCGTTGGGTGTCCCAAACGCGGAAGCCATTCGATCCCCTCGGCGAAGCGCGGAATCGAACATTCGCCCAACCGTCGCCAGCCGCCGCTGTCGGGCGGCGGAGCCAACCCGACTACGGAAGAATACCTCCCCGCTACTGGGAGGGATGGCATCCTGCCGTCCCCCGTCGGCGTGCAACCCGCAGGACAACAAAAATCCGAAATCGCGTAGTGGGGTTGGCTTTGCCGCCCCACCGTTGGGTGTCCGAAACGCGGCAGCCATTCGATCCCCTCGGGGACGCGCGCAATCGAACGTTCGCCCAACCGTCTCCAGCCGCCGCTGTCGGGCGGCGGAGCCAACCCGACTACAGAAGGAAATCTTTCTGCCACTGGGAGGGATGGCATCCTGCCGTCCCCCGTCGGCGTGCAACCCGCAGGACAACAAAAATCCGAAATCGCGTAGTGGGGTTGGCTTTGCCGCCCCACCGTTGGGTGTCCAAAACGCGGCAGCCATTCGATCCCCTCGGAAACGCGCGGAATCGAACATTCGCCCAACCGTCTCCAGCCGCCGCTGTCGGGAGGCGGAGCCACCCCGACTACAGAAGAATACCTCCCCGCTACTGGGAGGGATGGCATCCTGCCGTCCCCCGTCGGCGTCAGGCTCAGAAGAAGATCGGCGAAAAGCCAGCCCTCCGATTTGGCCCTGCAACCCGCATAAACAATGAAGTTTCATCGAATGGATCGTCAACAGATTCACGGCTGGGATACGATTTCCCCGATTTCAATGTCGTCCCACCAGATGTCGGTGCTGAAGGTGCGGAGCCCGAACTTCCCCGGAGGATGCGGATGGTCGTCCCGGACATCGTGGATCAGCTCGCCATCGAGATAATACCGGAGGCGTCCGTCGACATAAGTCAGGGTGACTTCATACTCCTCGCCGACCTCCGAGCGTCGGGGGGATTCGCTCACCATCTCAAATCCGGGGTTGCGCCGCACCCGGCTGTGCCCGGGTCGGCTTCCACCGGTGAGAGTAACGATGTAGTTGGGAATTTCATGATACTCCGAATATGCTCCGCTCCGACCGAATCGCAGCGGCGACCCATCCAACTCGCGCGCGTGCAAAATGAGGTTCACATTCGCGGCATTCTCTTCCTGGGGACCGACCACGCCCGCCCGCAGGCGAATGAACACATTCCGAGGCAACTCCTCCCGTATCCAAACGGTTGCCACACTTGCCTCCGGACCATCCTGGCGGCGGATCCACAACCGTCCATCGGAGACTTCGACTTGGCTGTTTCCTTCGACCGCCCAACGCGTCGTCCACGTTTCGTCGTCGAAGCTTTCGCGAAAAATCGGTCGCACGTCATACCGGTCTTCCACGTCGGCGAAGACCGCGACCGACAGAAGGGTCGCGGAGAAGGTCAGTGCGACCCAAACCGAAGCCCCGAATGTATCCAAAATCCTCACGTTCGAATCCTGTTACGTTCCGATCCGCAAGACCCGGTTTCCTTCTTCCATCAGACGCACCACCGCCAAGGCTTCTTCTCCGGGCGCGGCGTTCCGTTCTCCTTTTAGAAACGGAATGATATGCTCCAACAACGATGCGTAATAGGGGCGGTCCCGCTCCCGATCGACTTGGAACGGGACGCTCCGTCCCGCAAAGTGAACCGTGCCGCCGAACTGGTTGTTGCCGCTGCGATTCCCCCGGAACGTCCCGAGACGCCCGTCTTTCCAGCGCACCGCCATCACATCATGGGTTTCGGTGTGCAATCCCGTGACCTCTGCGAAATCGGGTCCCAGGGCGGCGATCAGCATTTCGGCGCAATGCACCCCATACCAGAAAAGTCCCGGCATCTCCGGCACCAGAGCCATCGGTCCATACACGTCGATCCCGGTCATTTCCCCGGCGCCTTCCGTTTCCAACGCCCGGCGAAACGCCACCGCGAAGCGGAGACTGGAGCAACTCATCAACGGCACCTCCGACGCGCGGGCCAAAGCGACGATTTCCTCCGCCTCTTTGACCGACACCGCCAATGGCTTGTCGATGAAGACCGGCTTCTTCCACGAGACGATTTTGCGGAACTGCTCCAGATGAAGCCGCCCGTCGACCGATTCCAACAGGATCCCGTCGCAACCTTCGCCGACTTCTTCGATCGCATCGACGATCCGCACCCCATAGGTCCCTCGCATCTCCCGGGTGAAGCCGTCGACGCGGTCCATGCTCATGGGAAACCCGGGCGTGCCTCCCGGAAACGCGGTCACCACCCGCGCTCCCGGAACGTGATGCTCCGCCGACTCGTCGTGGAGCAGGCGGGTGAACGCCGTCGCATGGGATGTATCAAGTCCGATAATACCGATTTTTATCATAAGATCAGATTTTGTCTGGCCCCAACACCGCCCCGCCGAGTCCGACATGTTTGCCGACTTCAAAACGATGCTTCCCGTCCTGCGGTTCGAACAAGTCCCGGAATTCCGGCAACCATGGTTCGTTGGCCGCCGGGGTGTATTGCGGGGAGTTGATCTCGACTCCGTTGATCATCGGCAGATGCGCCCCGAAGAGGAAGGCGTGGATCGCCGAATAGCCGGGATTGGTCAAGTCCTGCAACGCGAGCGACATCCGGTTCTCCACCGCCCACGCCGCGGAGGTCAGGGCGAAACTGTGCCCTTTGCAGGTCTTCAACGCGAGACCACCCCACCGTTGTTCCAAGGCCAACGGCAGAAGCTCGATCGAGGTCAGCCCTTCATCGAGCAAGACCGGCCTGGAAACGCCGCTCCAGTTTTGCGGGTCTCCTTCGATGTCGCGCGAGGTCGGTTGTTCCAGATAGGCGAGCGCTTCGAACGCCGCCGGATTGATCCTTTCCAATCGCTCCAAATAATCGTTCACTGCCCCGGCATCCGGATTCCCTTCGTTGCTGTCGATGGAGAGAACCGGCTTTTCCACCCCGGCCTGACGGAGAAATTCATAAATCTCGGAGGTTCGCCGGGCGTCTTCCTGATTGTCGGCCCCGAGGGTCTTGATCTTGATGCAACGAAACCCGCTCCGCCGCACCGCGGGCAATAGCGTCGTTTCCAAGTCATCCCTCGCCCCGACGATCCACCAGGCATCCAATTCGTCCACCGGTTCCCGCAGGGCCGACCGAATCGCCGCCGCCGCGCTTTCCCCTTTGAAATACCGGTCCGCGCTCGGCAGCGCGACCGGTTCGTCGTAAAACGCAAAGGCACTCTTGTTCAGCGCGTTCCCGGCCGCGTCATGGATTGCGGCATCGAAGATACTGGCGCAGACACATTGGGCCAACAGCGGCATCCCGGCCTCGCCGGACATTTCCCCCAAGGCATGATGCAACCGCAGGCCAAGTTCCAACGGATGGGCGGACTCGCCCCCGCAGTGCTTCCCCAAATCTTCCGCCAGACGGACGCAAAGGCTCCGCATCGCAACATCCTTGGCGCTTCGGTCGGGACGGGCTCCCGGCCAGGCCCAGAGGTCGCTCAGGTAAATCGAACCATGACCGATCCCGTCGCGCCCCCCGACCTCGACGCGGACGGTCGCCCGGGCTTCGGTCGCTTTCGTGATCAAGCCGGAGCTCAATTGCAGCGGCTTCAAAAATGGTTGTTCGATGAACTCCACCGAGGCTTCCCGAATCCTCACTTTGGACAAAACGGCGGCGGTGGCGGGACTCATGATCGATCCCTCCCGGTTTGCCTGGGTTGCCCGCGTGAGATAAAATGGAGTTCGGTGGCTGACACAGTTGTATTCAAAAGCATAAGACGTTCAAGCAAGAGGGTATCGGAGACCGATCCTCTCCCAACCCTCTCTCCGGGACAAACCGAAAATTGATACGTGAAAGGAAAACTGTGTATCTTTTCCACTCTTCGCGATTTCAATGGATCGGCTGATTGGGTTTTATTGCTCAGTTGATAAAACAAAGAAACTGGTCTGTTTTTTGACCCACCGGCAAATCCACGCTTTTCACCGCGCGAAAAATATCCGCATACTCTTCTTCGACTGGAAAAGACCACCTTCGATTTTCACCTTTTTCTATGAAACCGCCGCTTCCCGAACGCCTCGCCACCGCCTTGTTGATCGAGTTGGCGACCGGCAATTACCGGGAGCGGGGGCGGTTTCTTTCCCGCCGGGATATCATCCACCAATGGAAGGTTTCCTCCCTGACCGCCTCCCGCAGCTTGGAGACTCTTCACGACTGGGGACTCCTCCGTCCGGCCCAGAGGAGCGGCCATTACCTTCGGGAAGGATTCCGCCAACGGGCGATGGTCCGCTTGCGGTCCGCCCCCGCCTCTCCGTTGCGGGCTTCCCGCGATTGGGGACACAAAGCCCGCCATATCCTTCACGAATCGGTCCCTTTAAAACGGATCGCCGTGATTATCCTCTCGAACGACGTCAATCCCGACCAGGCCCGGCGGTCCGTCGAATTGCTCGACCACATCGCCGCCCTCACTTTCAGTCAATCCGCCAAAGCGATTTTCACCGCCGCGACCGACAAGAAGGTCGCCGTCGACTTTCATCTCGACGACGGCCGGGAGCAAACCCGTCGCCATCTCATGACGGAGATCCGGGAATCTTCCGTCCAAGGGGTAATCATTCTCAAGCGAATCCTCACCGCCAGTGCCACTCCCCTCGCCCGTGACTTGATCAAACTGGGACTGCCGGTCGTCACCGCTTTCGACGATTGCGAAGGGATCCGGATGTGGTCGGTCAACTTCAACAACGTCGCCATCGGCCACACCGCCGCCAAGGCTTTGATCGACGCCGGACACACCCGCATCGGAGTCGCGTTGCCCGCCCGGACCGAAAACCCGTTTTACTTCCAAGACCGCCTCCTTGGTTGCGAGCTCGCGGCAAGGGAAAACCTTTCCGAAAAGATCGAGATCGTCCCGATCACCGTGCGGGACCATCCGGACGGCGTCGACAAACAGGCCAGAAATCACTTCTCGCCGACGAACCCCGAGCGGATCACCGGTCTCTTCTCAACGTCAGTGCCTCTGCTCCCGGTTTTGTATCCGATTCTTCAACACTTTCGCCTGGTCATTCCGCGCGACCTGTCGGCGATCGTTTGTTCAACCACTCCTGACATCCCACCTTTCTCTCTGCCGTTTGACACGATCAGGCTTGATTTCGAACGGATCGGAGAAGAAGCCTTCCGAATTTTGGAAGCGGTCTACGAAGGAGATCCGCACGAGAAAACCCATTTGATCGATTCTTCACTCGAAACCCGCGGCAGCGTCGCCCAACCTTTTCACATCTCATCCCGCTTATGGTCGAAACCAATCGTCTGATCGAATTCATCGTCATCGCCCTCTATCTCTGTTTCCTCCTGGGAATCGGAGTCGCGTTCAAAAACTTCAATTCGAACATCAGCGATTATTTTCGCAGCGGTGCCCGTGGGACGTGGTGGCTGGTCGGTTCCAGCGCTTTCATGGCGGGTATCAGCGCCTACACTTTCACCGGGGCCTCCGGGGTCGCGTTCACCGCCGGCTGGAGCGTGGCGATCATTTACATCGGCAACACCCTCGGCTTTATCCTCGCGTTTCTTTTCTTCGCTCCATGGTTCCGGCAGCTCCGCGCCATCACCGCCCCCGAGGTCATTCGCATGCGCTATGGCCCTTTTACCCAGCAATTTTACGCTGCCTTCGGCGTGATGACTTCGCTGCTGGGAGGAGGACTCCAACTCTGGGCGATGGCGATTTTCACCTCGGCCGTGTTCGGCTTCGAGATTTGGATGGTGATCGTGGTCGTCGGAAGCGTGGTGATCTTCTACTCGACCACCGGAGGGAGTTGGGCGGTCATGGCGACCGACTTCGTCCAAAGCTTGATCATGATTCCTCTGACCGTGCTGATCGCCATCCTCTGCCTGATCGAGGTCGGCTGGTTCTCCGGTTTTTCCGCCTTGATCACGGAAAAGGGGCTCTCCCAAGAGTTCAAATTGATCAACGCCCCGGGAGACTTTTCGGTCGGGCAATTCACCATGATCTGGGCGGCCGCGATGATTTTCAATCAAGCCATTCTGAGCAACACTTTGATTTCCGCCCAACGTTACTTCTCCGTCAAAGACGGCCGCGACGCCCGCAAAGCCGCCCTGCTCGGCGGCACCATGATGGGACTCGGGTCGATCTTCTGGTTCATCCCCCCGATGGTCGCCCGGTTGCTCTACGAACCGGAGGTGATGGCGATGGGGGCCGGTCTCAACAACCCTTCGGAAGCCGCCTTCGCCGCCGCCAGCATCATGGTCCTTCCCCTCGGCATGACCGGCCTCATCGTGGTTGCCATGTTCTCGGCCACCATGAGTTCGATTGACAGCGGCTTGAATCGCAACGCCGCGATCTTCGTCCGCGACATCTATCCGGCCCTCTGTCGACTGTTCGGTCTCCGACTCTTGAGCGAATACGGCCAATTGATCCTCGGGCGGATCTTCTCCCTATTCTTCGGAGGTTTGATCATCAGCATCGCCCTCTATTTCGCCCAATTAGGCGGACGCGGAATGTTCGACGTCATGCTGAACATCGGCGCCATGCTCGGAGTGCCTCTCTCCATTCCGATGGTCCTCGGCATATTCATCAAACGGGTGCCCGGTTGGTCGGCGATCGTTTCCGTGATCTGCGGGCTCCTCCCGGCCTTGGTTGCCTCCATCGTCGGTGCCGAATGGAATTTCCAAACCAAAGTGATCGCCAACCTGTCCGGCGGCGCGACCGCCTACCTTCTGACCATCCCGTTCTGGCGGGGTGCCTCCGCTGACTACCGGCAACAGGTGCGGGACTTCTTCGAGCGGATGTATCGGCCGGTCGATTTCGAAAAGGAGATCGGTCAAGCAAGCGATTTGCGCCAATTGACTCTCATCGGAACCTTCACCGCCGCGGTGGGAGCTTTCATTCTCCTGTTGCTCTTACTGCCGAACCCATGGCAAGGCCGCCTCTCGATCGTCCTCGTCGCCACCACCGTTATCGCCATCGGCGGACTGATGTTCGTCGTCGGCCGACGCGGCACCCGGAATTCGAAGGATCCCGCCGCCGCTCCGCAAAGCAGCGACGAGCCAACGATCAAAAGGTGATCTCCCAGATCTCTCCGTTTTCCAGGACCGCCCGAATTTGATCCGACCGACCGCCCGGCAAAAGCCCCCCAAAGGGACCGTCGCCCACGGGCGCGCGGCCGACGATTTCGCCTCCGTCGACCAACCAAAGTTTGCCATCCGACGTCGCCGCCACGAGCCGCTCCGAGTCGATAGGAAAAATGTGGTCAACCCGTTCGCTCAAACGAATCCGCCAGAGTTCGTCACCGGATATCGAATACGCGTATAGCGAAAAACTGCCGGTCCCGGCATAAAGCACGCTTTCGTCTCCGGCTTCAACCAACTCCAACGCCCGGATAGCCCCGGGAAGGCGGGTATGCCAGGAATCCCGCCGCTCGTCCGAAATGATTTCCAGCCAACCGTCGGCGGCTCCGGCGACGACAAGGGCCGGACGGTCCGGTCCGACGACCAGACTCCTCACTCGAACCCAGTTCCAGCCGACCGATCGTGAGTTGAATTCAAGGCGTCCGTTCCGCTCCACCTGGACTTCCCGCCACTCCATGCCGACAACCGCTTCGTCCCGTCCGTCGCCGGTCAGGTCGGCCGCCGTCACGTGGTTCACCCCGCGATGATAGCCGGGCATTTGTTGAACGATTTCTCCGGATTGATCCAACCGATACAATTCCAGATAGGCGCTGCCGGCCAGGAGCTCGATGTCGCCGGTTCCGGACCGGGCCGGAGCCATGGAGGTGACTCCCACCCAACTTTCCGGGCTCCGGGTCGGGGGCGGGAGCTGACGAACCCAGACTTCGTCACCATCCAGCGAATACGCCCGGACGGCGTAATCGGTTCCCCCCACGACCAGGCGATCCTCCCATTGCGGCAAAAAGACCAGATCATTGATCGTGGATTCCGTCGCGGAATCCCACTGGAGTTCTCCGGCATCATCGAAAACTTGCACTTTCCCGCTTTCCCCGCCGACAGCGATGATCCCATCGACCAACTCCCGGACCACTCGAACTCCCGGGTCGGCCTCCCCAATCTTCGTCGCCTGGAGTTCACGAACTTCGTCATGGACCGGTTCAACGGAGAAATCGCCCGAAACCGTCGGACTCCCCCGGAGCGCGTCGAATGAGCGGACCCACCGTTCGGCGAAATCCGTCTTCAGGTCTCCGTCGTTCGAATCGGCCTCTCCATCGATCCATCGGACTTCTCCGGAGGCTACGTCGATTTCCACGGAGAGGTTCCCTTCTCCACGCAACTCAGAATCACCAACGCGAAGGTGTCGCAATCCCGCTAACTGAATCGTCTCCTCATGGAGAATGAACGCCCCGGCATCGATGATTATTCCTTCCGATTCGATCCCATCGGTTCCCGCCAATTCCACCGCTCCATCTTCCCAATCGATCCGGACGAGACCGTTTTCAAGGAGGCCGACTCTCGCCTCCGGCACTCGTTCGTCCGGACTCGCCACCATCAAATTGACGAACCGATCCCGGTCGCCGCTGCTCCTGGGACCGCTCCGGATCTGACGAAGTTTAACCACATTCGGTTCGGCATCGTCCTGAAAGAACGGGTAACTCCCCCACATGTTGGCCGCATGCTGTCGACGGTTTTCCGCCCGCATGGTCGTTCCTTCGCCATTGAGGAGGGCGAATGCTCTTTCCTTTTGCCTGACAATGATTCCGTCCTCCCGAAGTTCGCCTTCCCCCAGCAGATGCCAATAGTTTTGCGTCACGTAGTCGCCGGATTCCTGATACAAAACGTCATCAACGACGAGAAAGTAGCGTCCCTTCCCCCAGAAAATCGTCCGGTCCCAGTCCGCCCCGGCATAACCGTGATTGCTGGTCCGGGTCATTGCCGCGGCGGGAAGATCCGCCAGCAACTCCAACCCGGCCAAATACGGCTTCTTCGCCGCTTCCCCGTCTCGGGCGATCACCAGTCCGTTTTGAAAATTCTCGGATTTCTCTATATAGCTCCGGTCGGCCACCCAGATTCGTCCGCGGTCGACCAGCGAATTGATGGTGTTCCCATCGGAGTGCTCGTGGATCGCGCCGTTGACGCCATTGAGCATCATGTATTGGTCTTCTTCGTCCCATCCTTCCCGCCAAACCAACTTGAAGAAGCTTTTGTCGAATTCCACGTTGAGATCCCCCGCCCGGGGGTGATTACGATAATACATCCGGGAGTGCGGATTGAGGATGTCGTCATAGTAGGCTTCGTCCAATGGAAAGGCCTCGACCGTGGCGGGTCCGTCGGGAAGCTCCCCCTCCATCGCGGTGGTGAACATGAACCGCGGACTCAACAGATCGCGGGTGCTGAGACCGACCCGATTGTCCTTCACCTTCTCCAGAACTCCGATGAAAAAGGGATCGCCGCTGAAATGCGCGGCCGCCCGAAGCAGGGCCGAATGCCCCCAGTACAACGCGCTGGCGTGACCGAAGGGGAAGTTGTCCCCGACCGACGTGTTGTTTCCCAAACTGTCCACGAACATCGTTTGCAACCGCGCCATTCGCACTGCCTCCTCTTTCAGCCGCTCATCTCCGGAGGCGACACCGTAGCGGAAAAAGATCAGGGGAACGTGCAGGAAATAATCGATGGCGTCGTCTTTCCCCATCAGCGACCCCGCCCGCTCGAACATGGTCTCGACCAGTTCCTCCCACCGCGCTTGCTCCGGCAATTCCTCGTAATGGGTCGAGAAATAATCCAGTCCTTGATAAATCCCGAAAGCGGAAAACATATACTTGTTGCGCCGGAGATTGGCCAACACCCCCCGCTCGTAATTCTGGGCGAACGCGGCGACATAGGTCTCGTTCATGTCCCACTCGATCAGCGTCCGGTAGCAATCCGCGATCGCCGCCCGTTGCGATTCATCAAACAACGGCGACGGCTCCAACAATCGCCACAAGGGATGCAGATACGGACTCCATCCGTGGAGCCTTCCGGGTGGCATCTCTCCCAACCCGTTCACCACCTCCGCAAAAGCGGGCAACAGCCGGGCAAGTCCTTCGCCCAGCGCTTCACTCCCGGAAAAAGCATACGATTCCCCGATTTCCTGGATGTCGCGGATCGCCGTCAACAACGCCCCTTCCGCGACATTGCTGCGCCGAAGCGCCTCAAGGTGATCCTCCACCCGGCCGAGAGCCCGTTCCGCCACTCTCCCGGGATTCTCTTTCCGGTCGGAGTCGATGAAATACGGCAACCGCTCGCTCCCCGGCTCGAGCCGGGCCAGGATCGCTTCGACCGCCTCTTCCGCCCCGGACCGGTCGACGCATCCGGCGACCACCACGTTTCGTCCAAGCCCGAACGGGTCGGCCACAACATGGACCAGATAGGAACCTGGACCGAAGTGACCGTCGACCGCCGTCAGTTGTTTCCCATACAAAACATCGATCCACGGATTCGTTCCAAGGCTTCCGAACAGGATCAGGTTGAGCTCCCAAATCCTATCACCCTTTTCCCTCGCCTCGTCCGGATCGACCACCCGGATTTCGATGCCGATCCGCTCCCGAATCGCATCGGCTAACTGGTTCGCCTGGGCCCGGAATTCCTCAGGTGCGACCATCACCGCGCCGTCCAACCGGGTCTCCGGAAAGAGAGTCCGTTCGCCCAATCGCGCGTAGTTCTGTCTAAGTCCTTCCTCCGGGATACCAGCGGCGTTCCCCCCGGTGCAGGCACCCAATCCAAAGATGAGCGCGGCGAGAGCGATCCTCGTTATTCCTTTGCCAAATCCTTTCTCCATAGTCGTCGCATCTGTATTCAATTAACGGATTCAATCCAGCGGGTCCATTCGGCACCGAAGTTCTCGGCCCATTCGAAGGGCCGGAAAAAGTCCTGCAGAAAGAATTCGGCACCTCGTTCTTCCGGCACTTTCATGATTCCTTCGGTGCGAAACGCCACCCAACAGCCGAGTAATGCCGGGACCAGCGCGCGCCGTTCGCTTGAGTCCAATGGATTGACCGCATGGTAAGCCTGCACGAATTCCGCCATCGCCCGACCGTCAAATTCCGGGCAAGCGGTCAATTCCCAAATGCTGCCGCTATCGATCCGACGGGTGCGACGGGCTCCGAAAAAGATGATTCCTTCCGCGATGTCACGAACCCGGGTATCCCTCCACGCCCAGTCGAAGTCGAAGACCCCGGCCACTTCCCCATCCGGACGATACAGGAGATTGCAGGCGTTGTAATCACCGTGAATCACCGTCACCGGCAACTTCCGGTAAAGGTCGGCATAACTTTCTCTCCACCGGCGTACCCGTTCCACTGCCAAGGCGAGATCTTTCCGCCGTTCCGAGACACCGTATTGATCGGACAAATACTCCACCACTTTGACCAGAACGTCCGGATCGTCGAAGCGTCCTCCGACTGGCATCGCCACCGGATAATGCCCGAATTGAGGCAGCGTCGGCTCGCAAGGGGCCTCATAATCCGCCGCCAAGGCGTGCAACTTCGCCAACGCCGCGGCGGCCCGGGGACGCACCCGGTCTTGGATCTCCGGTTCCAGCGGACCGCCTTCCACCCAGGGATAAAGCTCGTAGGCCGATCCTTCAATTCCCACAAACGACTCCCCCTCCGCGGTCTCCACCGGGGGAAACGCGCAAAAGCCTCGCTCCGCCAGATGCCGTCGCAACCCATGGTCATAACGAATCCGCTGCGGCGTCGCCGTCCGCCCCCCGCGTTTGCGCATGAAAAACGTTCCCTCCGCCGCGGTCACCCGCCAGGCTTTCCCGGCTGTGCCACCGGCTGAATCCAAACGCGCGTCCTGTAAACAAAAGGCCTCGAGAGCGCGCTCAACTTCACCCACGTCCCGCGACGCCGGGGAAATGCCACCACTCGATCGCTTCATTTTCAGGACCGTCTCCGGCGAAGCATGACCAGCAACAAAGCCCCTGTAGCCGCAAGGAAGCCGGTCGTAGACGGTTCGGGAATTACAAAAGCACCTTCTCGAACGACAAAGTCATCAATATAGGCAAGCTGACGCCCACTACCGACCGTGTTAAACTGAAAGCCTGTAATTAACCCCGACTGGTTGTTGCTCACTTGCCATGCGGCCCTCGCAAGTACACCATTTATCCAGACGTCAGCATGATTGGTCTCCAGTGATATATTGTCACCGTAAACCAATGTCTCTCCGCTGTTGTTAACCACAAAATCAAAACGCACCAATGTGTCTTGGCCAAAATCGGTTCGATAGGCCGGTTCGGAAACGCCTAATGCACCCCGGCCCATTTGAAAACGCTGCACAGAATTCGCTCCCAAAATGCTTCCGGAATAGACCCATAAATCGACCCAATCGTTGTAGACACTTGCAGGTTCGTAAAAATTGAAACTGAAGGTGGCCACTCCCACGTTCATTACGTTGTTGGCCTGCAAGGACAGCGGTGGGGTCCCGGTGGTATCCTTGTGCCATCGCAAAACGTTATGAGATGTCCCATTCTGAAAATAATCGCCGGCATCAGCGACGATATCAAGTGCCCCCAAACCACCATTCTGCGAGTCGCGCACCCATGTCCATGGGGGATTCTCGGGACGCGGAGCCATATTAAATTGATCCTGAAACAGGATGTTAGAGGCAAATAATTCCGTCGGAAGGATCGAGAATCCGAGAAGGAGGCCGCTAATCTGAATGGTGAGTTTTGTTTTCATATGTTATTTGAGTAGAAATCCCTAAAAGGCCCGCCCTATTCCTCCCTGACTCGCAGGCGCATAAACATTTTCTCCGCAGCCGGATCCGCGGGTTCAACGGAAACAAGATGGTAATTCGTATAATGAGCCACGCGGGTCACCGATGTGTATCCTTCTCCCCAATACCATTCTTGAAGATCCGGCGATATTTCGACGGTAACCGCAGCCCCGGAAATGTCGGCGGCACGACGGTAGATAAATTCCGGCTGCCCATCCGTGAGACGCATTTCGGGAAGATAGGACGAAATCGGCGTGTCCGGGGATATCCCCAGAACGAAGCGGAGGATGTTGGGAACGCTGTCCGGACCACGGGCGGCCCAGGCGCCGATGGTCGTGGGGTCCGCCCAGTCCGCCGGATTAAAATGTTCGCTTCTCCAGGATTCCCATCCGCTCCGCATCCATTCCGGTCCGACGTCGCCAGGAGTTAACGGAGGCGTCCTCACCGGCAATTCCGAAATCTCCACCGCCCCGATGTCGGTGTCCCCGCTCCTCAGACGTCCGAGGATGTCGTGTTCCACCCAGGAGAAATCTCCTTCAGCTCCCCCTATCGCCGGGCTCCCCGGGCCGGGCAGGAAGAGTCCGGCAAATCCTTCTTCAAACATCGGATTCGCCTGAGTGACGCCCGGCGTCTGCGGAATGCCCACCGACGCCCCAAACACGAGATTGGCGGTCCAGGTCACACTGACCGGTTGGTCGCGCATTTCAATGATCGGGCCGACGGTGGCGGTAAATATATTGTTGGCCATTACGAGATTCTCCGGAGGCAGCGTCAGGTCGGAGCGTTCCGCGCCGAGGCCGATAATGACCGGTCGTTCGCAGTCAACGAAGGTGTTGAAGGCCACCACCGCGTCCTTAACCTGAAAATATTCGTGCAACTCGGAATCCGGTTTCCCATTCATGATACCAAGCGGCGGAGAAAAGCCCCGACCGGTCAACCCATGGAAGTAATTGTTGATCACCACCTGCCCCTCATTGATGATCCGCACGCCGCCAGTACCCGGCTTGAAACCTCCGAAGAAATAATTTCCTTCGACCAAGTTCCGATGGCCATGCCGAAGGGTCAGGGCTCCCGCGCTGCGGATGAAGGTATTGTGACGAAAGATGTTTTCGCACGATTTATTGCTGACGATTTCCCCTTCGCCATCACATTCGAAGAAGAGATTGTGCTCGACCACTGTCCGTGAATTTTGCAGCGACGTACCACTGTCGCCGATACGAATCATTTCTCCCCCATTCATTCCGAGCGGGGGTCTCGGACCGAAGAAATTATGATCGATCCGATGGTAATTCGGTTCGCCATCGAGCCAAACCGTGATCGCCTGGCCCACGTGGTCCATTCCGTCGAATCGACAATGATCGACCCGATTCCGCCGCCCGAACAACGAGACCCATTTGTAATTGTTGGTCCGATCGGGGGAGTTGTAACGAACAAACCCGGTATTGGTCAGCCGGGAATCCCGGGCGTGCCCCATCGCGGAAGTTCGAAACTCGACCACGGATCCGCTCGTCAGCCACCCGTCGGTGAAGAGCAAGCCATCGACGACCAAATGACTTCCCCCGATCCGCAACCGCGACTGACCGCAGAGGATTACTTGGCCCGGAGTTTCCGCCCGCAGTGTGATCGGCCGCTCCTCGCTTCCATGGCCTTCAAAGGTGATGGTGACGTTTCGCCATTCCCCGTTCGCCATGATTAAGGTGTCGCCGGGTTGGGCGTGGTCTCTCATCACCGCGACGATCTCCGATGGCGAAGAAACGTGGAATTCGTCCCCGATGTAGGGGGGTGGAATCGGACGATTCGGCACCGCGCCGGAGAAAACGGTGAAGTCGTCGAACAACACCAAAGGGGTATTGTTGGTCGCCTTCGCCAACTCGATTCCAGTGATTCCTCCTTTGCGCTCATGGTCCCGCGCTAATCCGGCCGCCGCAAGTTCTCCGTTCAGCCACAGGTCGAAGGTCCCGGGTGGCAACATTCCTTCCCGTCCGTCATACGACACCGGATCTTCACTGTTGTTGATAACAGCATCAACCCGCAGGACGTCATCGTAGGCGTAAGGGATTCCGGCGAATTGCCCCCGGCCGAGCAAGAAGCGTTGAGCCCGGTTTTCCGTGGCACGGGGTCCGACGTAAAGGAATAGACTGATCCAATCGCGCTGACCCTCCAGATCCGGTTCGATCATCAGAAACGAGAGTGTGATCACCTCGGCGGCCTCACCGCCCGGAAGGCCTCCCATCGACCGGAGCGCCAATGGTCCCGCGGTGGTTTCTCCCCGGAACTCGAGGTATTGGTTGGCTCCGGCTTTCGAGAAGGGATCTCCGTAGCCCCACACCAAAGCCGAGATCCCTTCCCCACCGCCGGATATTTCGGTCCACGGAAGTCCGGGAACCGTTCCCGGCGTGTGGCTTTCGAATGTATCCACAAAGAGGACGTCCCCGGCCTTTACCGGAATGCTGACCACTAAGCTTGCCAGCAGGAATCCCAGGCCGACAACGACACCCCGGACGCGGCCGCAACCGCGGGAAGCAATGGATTTTCGAATGCTCACGGGGTCTTCACGATGTCGAGGCGAATGAACCGGCGCACTTCTCCGTCGAGTGGAGTCAGGTCGCGCACCGTCACGGAGAGATTCCCATCGTCGGTGGGATCTTCATCAAGGACTTCGGTATAAGTTTCCCCGGTCCCGTCGCCATTGTAATTCCAAGTGACCAGGTCTTCTGAAACTTGTATCCGAAATTTAAGGTCGATGGCAGCGGGATTCCGCTGGTAGGTCATCGTAAGAAACGACTCTTCTCCGGCCACGGTCACCGACGGGGTCGGCAAACCTTCAACCGACGCTTCGCGCGGATTCCGGCCAAGCGCGTATTCCAACAAATTGACCACTCCGTCGCCGTCAGGATCGGCAAAATCCCCGCTGATCTCCGGATTGTCCAGTTCGCCCGCGAAATGTAGCTCCCGCCAGGCCTGATACCCTTCAGCTTCGTCGGCTTCCCCGGTCACATAAGGGACGTTGCGGACGATGAAGTTGTCGAAATAGACCAACGGCGTATTCGCCGTGCCGTTTTGCAATTGGAAGCTTCGGATGGCGCCGAGGTTACTGTTGTTGGTGGTCAACCCCGCCACCACCAATTCCCCGTCGATCCAGATATCCGCTGTACCCGATGGAACCGTCTGGGATCCGTCCCGGTAGGTCACCGGGGAGCTTGACGCGTTGGCGATGATGTCGACCTGCATCGTTCGGTCGTATCCATAATTATAGCCTCCGATAGCCCCGCGGCCGAAAATGATGCGATGGGTCATATTGCCCGCGACGACGGTGCCGTTGTAAAGGAATAGGCTGAGCAAGTCCTTGTGTCCGTCGACATCCGGTTCATGAAGGCGGAAGCTGAACGTCGCGACTTCCGGCGCGATCGCCGGGGAGAACACTTCGGCCGCGCGCAATGCCATCGCATCGACCGTTCCGTCGCCTTTGTATTCAATGATCTGATTCGAAATATCTTCACCGAACAGTTCACCGACATCCCGTCTCACCCGCACGGTTCCGCGGCCGGCTCCGTCGACCACGTGCGTCCAGGGACGTCCGGGAGCGGCATTCTCAGCGTGGAATACGAAATCGTCATGAAACAGGATCGGAGATCCGCTCGGCTCTCGCACATACGGTTCGTCCCTAACTTCGAAGGCGTCGAACCAGGCATAGATCCGGTCGTTGGTGCTCGCGTTCAATTCGAAACTGACGATCGGGCCGCGCAAGTTATTATCCCGCTGAAACCCCGCCGATGCCAGCACGCCGTCCAGCCAAATGTCGACTCGTCCCGGTTGCAGGGTTTGCGTCCCGTCGCGGTAGGTGATCGGGTCTTGTCCGTTGTTGACCACGATGTC
Organism: Verruconatronum alginivorum; assembly: GCF_056590205.1. Taxonomy (NCBI): domain Bacteria; kingdom Pseudomonadati; phylum Verrucomicrobiota; class Opitutia; order Opitutales; family Verruconatronaceae; genus Verruconatronum; species Verruconatronum alginivorum. The sequence continues at coordinate 615,392 of NZ_JBWPVQ010000001.1, forward strand.
TGCTCGCACCACCGAGCCAGCCAGGTAACTCGCATTGGCGATATTGCCACGGCCAATAAGGATGCGCTGAGCCCGGGTGTTGGTGTCCCTCTCATCAGCGTAAAGATAAAGGCTGACCCAGTCCCCGAAGCCGGTGGCCCCGGATTCCACAAAGTCGAAGGAGAAGGTCATCACTTCCGACGCGGTCGCTTCGTCGAATACTTCGAGTGCCTGCAGAGCCATCGATCCGGCGTTGCCGTCTTTTCGAAATTCCAAAATGGAATTTGCGGTTCCCCGACCAAAACGGTTTCCGGTATCCGCGATCACCTGTAAGGTCCCGATCCCTTCGCCATACCAGGCAGCCGTCCACAACGGCATACCGGGAGCGTCCCCGGGATAATATTGGTCGAAATGGTCCTGGAAGATCAACGAGGGATCGTCATTCGCGTGCACGGCGCTCGGCACGTGGACCGAGAATGCCGCGATCAAGGATAGGAGAGGGAGTCTGTTTTTCATGGCTTTCGTTAACTGGGTGATGGTTGTGGTTAAGGTGAAATGGGTGTTCACGGCGACACGTGATCGGACTTGAACCAGGAGGGACCGACCTCGCCGGGATCGACGAGCGGATAGACCGGCGACGGAGGCGATGCGGTGGAAGCGCCGCTAACCGCGAGGCCTGCGCCGCCGTCGATTCCCGGCTCGACGCCGACTACCCGGTTTTCCGTCCACTTCAGACCGACCGGGGGGGCACGCACTTCGAACAGCGGCCCCTCGCCGCCATGGAAGACGTTTCCGGAAAAATGAATATTCTGGGGCGGCACGCTCAACGCCGGTCGCTCCGACCCCAATCCGAGAACGACCGGCCTCCGGCACTCGACGAAAACGTTGTTCTTGATGAGGGAGTCGCGCGCGGGGAAGTATTCATGGATTTCCCCTTCGACCTGCCCGCTCATGATGCCGAGCGGGGGCGTCCAACCCGCCCCGGCCAAACGTTCGAAATAGTTCGCCTCGACCCGATGTCCCGCGTTGATGATTCGGACTCCACCAGTCCCGGCCCCGCCGTTCCCGAGAAACGCGTTCCCATAGACGACGCAACGATCGCCATGGCGAAGCGTCAGGGCGCCGCGCGAGTCCACGATGGTGTTGTGACGGTAAACGTTCTCGTTCGATTTATTGGAAAGGATTTCTCCGTGGCCGCTGCAGTTCTCAAAATAATTATACTCCACCAGCGTCCGGGAATCATGCATCGAGCTGAACGAGTGACCGATCATGATGATCGCACCGCCCGACCTCCGGGAATCGGGATCACGATGGATGCGGGGACCGAAATGATTCCGGTCGATCCGGTGGTAGTTCGGCTCGTCCGACACCATCAGCGTAATCATGCGCCCGGCGTGGTCCTGACCGGAAAATCGGTTGTGATCGATCCGGTTTTCCCGTCCGAAGAGGTTGATCCAATGGTAACTGGTGAATGGATCCGCGGGGTTGTAATCGGTGATTGCCGAATTCGTCAAGCGGCAGTTCGTCGCTTCTCCGAACGCCGACGTCCTAAACTGGATCACCGCCCCGGCCTTCAAATTTCCGTCGCGGAAATGCAGTCCGTCAACCACCAAGTGACTCCCGCCGATCGACAGACGGGACCCGCCGGTGAGCAAAACCTTCCCCGGTTCCTCCGCCCTCAAGGTAATCGGCCGCCCCGGCTCCCCTTTTCCTTCGAAAACCAGCTCGGCGTCCTTCCATTCGCCGTTCGCCATCACCAGCACGTCCCCCGGCCGGGCATCGTTGCGCATGACCCGACGAATCTCCGCCGGGGTCTCCACCTGGAAGATGCGCCCTTCTTCTCCAAACCGAATCTCCGCCCCGGCGGTCTTCCACTTCTCCTCCCAGGGAGCAAGTTCCGAGAGTTCGATGGGAGCGCCGGGATCTTTGGCCGCCACGGACACCGTGGCGGCGAGAACGAGAAGTACGGCCGGAAGCCAACCGCATTGAAATTGCGAATACATAAGAAATAGAGAGGGCCGCCCGGCTCCGAAGAACCGAGACCGCAAAGAGAGATGTTTAACGAACGGAAACGTCCCCGCCCCAAAACGCCCCGGAGGTCCGAGCGGTGTATTCTGGGACGTTCGAATAAGACACCCGTTCCACATGACCGTCGAAGAAGAGGAAATTCGCCGCCTCGTTGTGGGGAATCAACCCGTGCGCCGTATGGTAATGCCCGCCGTGTCCCCGCCAGTTCGCCCCTTCGTAAATCAGCACCGTCGCGGATGGGATATCGAGCCCCTCCAATGGCATCGGGTTCCGTTCCGCATATGCTGTTCCCTGATTATAAAACACAAAGTTCGGCAGGTAGTTCATCGCATACGAAAACAACTGGGGCGAACTCGCCCCGGGGGTCAACATCGTCTGGATATCCCCGTTCCGAACGGTCGGGCAGTGAAAGATGTTTGTGACCTGGCTATCGATCCGCTCGTAATTCTCACCGACACGCAACGTGCTGCGGTCATAACCGACGTATTCCCAGATCGTCCGTTGCCAGTATCCGAGGAGTACCCCGTTGCTGTCCTCGTTGCGCGCCGACGGAATGACGCCATTCTCGGAAGCGTAAAGCAGGAGACCGGCGCCGACCTGCCTCAGGTTTGATGTGCACGAAGCCGCCCGGGCACTCTCCCGGACCGCTCCGACCACCGGAATCAGGATTGCGGCCAGGATCCCAATGATGGCGATGACGGTGAGCAGTTCAATGAGGGTAAAGGCGCGGACTTTCAGGGAGATAGATGATTCTTGAACAGTAGACATAATTAGTACCTTTCAATGTTATAAGTTGCAGCGCTTCTTATGGTTTTTATTAAGCCTTCTTTTTCGCGCCATTCCAATCCAAATCCAACCGCCCCGATCTCAAAACTGTGTATCTTTTTTGCGGGAATCCTTTTCGTCGGCCCGGTCAACCGATCGTCGCCAGATCGTCGACCCGCACGGGAAATCGCTGGGGTCGGCCCGCGCAATAAAGTTCCACCTCGTCGGCGACCATCGTTCCCATCCTCAACCGGTTTTGCACCACCGCTCCGGCCACGTGCGGAGTCAAAAGAACGTTGGGCAACCTCCGAAAAGGATGATTCAAGGGACACGGTTCCACCTGGGTCACATCGATGCAGGCGATGAATCTGCCTTTTTCGAGTTCCTGAATAAACTCCACGTCATTGATGAGATCGGCCCGGGCGGTATTGACAAACATTCCTCCGTCACGCAACAGCGCGAAATGCGATCCGCGCAACATTCCGCGGGTCTCCTCCGTGCTGGGCGCATTCAAGGAGACCACCAGACACCGGGAGAAAAGTTCCTCCAACGTATCGACTTTCTCAACACCCAACTCCTCCGCCCGGGCTGTCGGCAAATAGGGATCGTAAACCAAAACGTCACAGGTGAAATTCTTGAGCAATCCGATCAACAAACGTCCGACATGGCCGACGCCGATGATTCCGATTTTCTGTGCGTAAATTTCGGATACGCCGCCGAAACAAGCCGGCACCTGGTCCCGCCAATAGCCATTGCGGGTCTGCTGCGCCAACCAATGGACCCGCTTCGTGCCGGTCAAAATCTGCCCCAGACAAAACTCCGCCACCCCATAGGCGATCGCCGCGGCGGCGCTCGTCACCTGAACGCCCCGCGTCCAGATCGCGTCGCTGACGATCGGCTTCACCGTGCCGGCCCCATGGCAAAGGAGTTTCAACGCGGGAGCCAGAGACATCACCTCTTCCTCGACCCGGCAACTTCCCCAGGAGGTGACCAGAATCTCCGCGTCCGCGATGCTTTCCCGCAGAAACTCCGGCGTCACCCGCTCCGGAAGCTCCCGGTTGATGATGTCGCACGTCTCCATGATCCGGCGGACATCCCGGTCGGCGAACACCGTTGGGAACAACTCTTTTCTCACTGCCATCAGTAACTTCTTTTTCATCGGTGGAAAAAATTTGGGGGTTGTGGATTGCTTCGAATAAAATACCTTGCGATGGTCCGTCTCAACTGGAATCGTTCCGGTGCCAGAAACAAACTGTGTATCTTTTTGTCCTCCCATGAGACCTTTCCTGAACCAACAATTGACCCAGTCTCTTCTTGTCGAAGTCGCCAGCGGTTATTACGCGGATGATGGTAAATTCCTCTCCAACCGGAAGATCTGCAACCTGTGGAAAGTCTCGGAAACCACCGCCAAGGTCAGTCTCGCGAAACTGGTCTCCGAAGGCATTCTTCATGTGCGACCGAGAAGCGGATACCGCGTCACCGCCGGCGCGCAGAAACGGGCGCTCCTGCTCCTTCACAAAGGCTCCGCCCCGCACCTCCCCCCGCCCGCTACGTGGGATTCGATCCGTTACAAACTCCGCAATCCCGGACAGCCGGGCCGCCGCCGAATCGCGCTCGTCATCGACGGGGCGGAGACCCCCCGGAGCCAACCCCTCTTCCAGGTTCCGCCGTTGGTCTCGTCCGCCTTGGTCTGCACCCGCGCCTTCTTCGAAACCGCCGTCCAACACGACTCCGAAGTGATCTATTATCTCAACAACGGCCAAGCCCAGATCCAGCGCGAAATCACCGCCTCCCTCCTGCAACAGCGCCCCGACGGCGTGGCCATTTTCCGCCGGACCTATGTCGCCGACCACTCCCCGATGACCATCCCTCTCATCGCGGCCAACATCCCGGTCGTCTCGGTTTTCGACAACTGCAAAGAAACCAAGGCCATCTCCATCAACATCAACAACGTCGGAACCGGCTACGATGCGGCCCGGTTGCTCCTCGCGAAAGGACACCGCCGGTTGGCCTTCCTCGGGCGCTCGATTGAAAGCGACATCATCCGTGAACGTCTCCAAGGATTCGAAATGGCCATGGATGAATCCGGTTTGACCGGTTTGGATCTGAAAGTCCTCCCGTTGTCCGCGCTCAAAACCCTGACCCGCCGCGAACTCGCCGACGTGAAGAAGGCGCTCACGGGGCCCGACCGCGTGACGGCGTTGTTTTCTCCCTACGTCGGCAACATGGTGGCACTCCAACCGATCCTGACCGCCCTCCGCCTCCGCGTCCCCGCCGACCTATCGGTCATCGCCTGCGGTTGCCCCTCTCTCCTTCCGGCCAAGACGTTCCCCTACGATCTGATGGACCTCGATTTCACCTCCATCGGCCGCCGCGCCTTCCAACGCCTCTGGACGATCATCGAAGGCAACCCCGTCAGCCGCGGCGAACTCATCGACCCCCCCCACCTCAAACGCGGCACCGTGAAAAAGATTCGGCAACGAGTCTGACATCCGGAACTCTTTCCCCCGATCCCAGCTATGATGAAACATCTTTTAACCTTCGTCGTTTTAATCGCCTCCACAAGTTTCGCCACCTCCCAACAACGCTTTCCTATCGCTGAGAATCTGCCTCCCAAGGAACTCAGAGCCAGCTTTTCGGCTGGGGCGGGCTTGGGAGTGGATAACGACAGTGTCTTTGACAACCGAATCGGGCAGTCATTCTCGCCAACGCAGACTGGGCGTCTTGCAGAGGTGTCGTGGATCGTAGAAGTCTTGGAGGAGTCCGAGTTCGCTCCATTAAAGGTCGCCCTTCACTCTATGAAGAATGGGCTTCCCGGCCGCATGATTGCTGCTTCGTTCATCGATCAATCAAGTTTGACTGATGGCGGGAAAGGCTCCCCCCGACCACAACCTCAAGAGTTCACAGCTACCGCGACATTCGCGGATCCGCCGCTGTTACTTGGCTGGAGAACTTACTGCTTTATTTTATCAAGCGAAAAGCCCAACGCAAATTACCGTATTTCAGGGACTTGGGAGAACAACGGAGGCTATGACTTCGGCACTGCATATGCCTTTACAAAGCAAAATGAGTTCACTGTTGTGCCGAACCTCGATTACTATTTTCGCGCCGTTGCCATCACCGTAAATCCATTACCTTACCTAGTGGGGATAGCTGTTTTTCTGCTGGTTGTCGGGTTCTGTATTGGTTATCGCGTCAGTCGATACCGGAAGGATTTTAATGGTTTCGGTTAGTTCCCCTTGGGGGATTGTTCCCGCGACCACCGTCGGACGGTTTGCCGGTTGTGCGGGGCCTGTTGAGCGGGCGTGGATTACTTCCATAGCTAGACCCCGTCCGAAAAGGGTTTGCAGCGACCGGACCGGCCCGGAAACACACCCCACCGCTCTAGCGAGCGGTCCGCCCCTCTCAAGAGGGGATCTTTTTGTAAGCAATTCCCCTCTTGAGAGGGGGGGACCATGCGCGAGCATGGCCGTCGTCGCGCTGGCGCGCTTTGCCGCGCCGCGGATGGGGTGTGTCACCGCTGTTTCAGCCAAGCAGAACGCCCGAAACCCTTTTCGGATACCCTCTAGCTATAGTGCGAGCGGGACAATTACCAGATTGGGTGGTCAAAGATCATTCGAAAACTCCCGTTTGAGAAATTCCACCGTCTCCGGGTGGCGGAGTTTGCAGACGATGTTTTGGTTGGCGAAGACGCCGAGGAAGGTTTTGGCCTGTTCGCGGGGGAAGGTTTTCTTCCAGTCGACGGCTACGACCCAGTCAGCGAGATCGGTATCATCCGCATCGTGAAGAATGCGCGGCTCCTTCAGGGGAAGGTCGGCCAACTTCTTCCCCGTCGCCGGGTCCACAAAGTCTTTGGCCATCACCGCGGCGCGGGTGACTTCGCCGAAGCCGACGTAGCCGAGGCCTTTCATGTAGGCGAAGACCTGATCGCCTGGCTCCAGCTTCTGGATCGACCGGGCGTATTTTGGGCCGTAGCCAGCGGCGAGGAAACCGTATTGCCGGCAGTCGTCCCAGTTGCGGTGATCCGACTCGCCCACGTTCACGAAGTAGAAGCCGGTCCACGGCGCCTGCTTCCGCGACACCGCCTTTTCCTGAACCTCCTCGGGGTCTCGCAGCCAGGCGCGGCCGAGGAATTCCTGGCCGTCGGTTTCGAAGAAGGTGAAGAATATGGCGTTGATCGGGACGTCGTGTTCCTCGGCGAGATAACCGACGATCCGCTCCGACGATTCATCGAGCGCCGAGGCCAGGATGATTAACTGGTGGCTCTGGTTGACCTGATCGGGCAAGCTGCCACCGAATTGCTCGGCGTAGGCCTCGCCCAAGGATTTGGCGCAATATTTCCGGGAGAGGTCGTCGAGATCTTCGAAGGTCAGCTTTCGGACGAAGGAGCCATAACCGAGAATCTGCGCGATCACCTCCCGGGGAGTCTTGTCCCTTTTCAGTTCGAGGACGACCAGGTTGCCATCCTGATCGAGCGCGAGCAGATCGATGAAGCCTTTGCTGTGCGTCATCACCTGCTGGCCGACGATCAGCAGATCCATCCCGAGCAAACTTGGATCACGCCGCACCCACTCTTCGAGCCGGGATTCTTTGTCGAGCTTCGACTTGGGCACTTCCTTCAGACCGCCGTCGGCGACCTGCCAGAGTTTCATGCTGAATGACATCGTTTCTTACTCCTTACCCAGCCATAAAATCCCGAAGACGATTGCCCCGAGCACCAGGCCGGCTTTGATCTGATCCGCCTTAATCTGCTCGGTCACTTGCTGAAACAGGCTCTTCATCGCCTCCGGATCCGTGCCGTCGACGGCTTGACGGTCCTTGATCCAATCGGGGAGCTCCTCTACCGGCACGCCGATCCGGACCGGAACGAAACTCTTTTTCAGGACCAATGCCGCCCCAATCTCGTGCATAACGGCGCTCGATGCGCAGGAGTTGGGAATTGCCAAAAACAGGACCCATTTGGATTGTTCCAGCTTCTCAAGGATCGTCTTTTTCCAGTCGTCGCTCGGTTTTAGGGAAAGCTCCGCCAGAAAGGAGGACAATCCGACAAGCTGAGCGCTGGAATGGATGGCACGGGCGAGGGCACTGTCTTTGGCGGAATAACTGATGAAAACGTCGGGCATTCGGTCGAATAATTGGGTTCTCGATCATTTCTACTGGCGTCCCCACCTGCTTCAACTACAAATGCTTCCCCGCCCTTCTAACCTCCCTCCATAAACCAGGCGATCGCCTTCTTCCCAAAGGATTGACCTTGCTTGCTGCCGGGGCAAGAACAGTTGGCATGCCTTCGCCGACTTCCAGTCCCAATGTCCCTGTTTCCGCGAAAGCGCCAGCTCCTGTGGCGGCGCCGCTGGTTCGTCCGCTCCATGCGCAAGGCGATGGCGATCAGATGCGGAACATTGAGAAGCTGGAGGCGGATCTCTGGGAGACGGCGGACAATCTCCGCGCCAACTCCAAGCTGACTTCGTCGGAATATTGCATGCCGGTGCTGGGGATTATCTTCCTGCGCCATGCCACCAATCGCTACAACGCCGCCCTCCGCCAGATCGAGGAGGATCAGCGCTCGGGAAAAATGCCGCCGCGCCCGATCGTGAAGGGCGATTTTCTGAAACGGCGGGCGCTTATGTTGCCGGAAAAGGCCCGCTACGACCGCCTGCTGAAACTGCCCGAGGGAACCCACCTCGGCAAGGCATTGATGGAGGCGATGAAGGCGATCGAGGACGACTTCGAGCCGCTCGCGAATCAGCTCCCGAAGGATTACGAAAAATTCGACAACGACCTTCTCGAGGACGTGCTGAGGACTTTCGACAGCGAGACGCTGCGCAATGCCAGCGGCGATGTCTTCGGGCGCATTTATGAATACTTCCTGATGAAGTTCGCCATGCAGGGGGCGCAGGACAATGGCGAATTTTTTACCCCGCCCTCGCTGGTGCAGACCATCGTCAATGTCATCGAGCCTGAACACGGAGTAGTGTTCGATCCGGCCTGCGGGTCCGGCGGGATGTTTGTTCAGACGAGCCACTTTATCGAAGGCCATGGGCTGGACACCGGCCATCGGGTCACTTTCTACGGGCAGGAGAAGACGGCGACCACCATTCGCCTGGCGAAGATGAATCTCGCGGTCCATGGCCTGGAGGGCGATATCCGGGAGGCCAATACGTTTTACGAGGATGTTCACCGCCTGCCGGAGAACCATTCGCTTTGGGGCAACTGCGATTTCGTCATGGCCAATCCGCCCTTCAACGTGGACATGGTCGATTCAGAAAAGGTGAAGACCGACCGCCGCCTCCCGTTCGGTCTGCCCGGGGTGAACAAGGACAAGAAGGTCCCGAACGGCAACTATCTCTGGATCTCCTATTTCCACAGTTACCTCGGGCCGAAGGGCCGCGCCGGTTTCGTGATGTCGTCGCAGGCCTCCAGCGCCGGCAACAAGGAGGCTGAGGTGCGCCGCAAGATCGTGGAGACGGGCGACGTGGACGTGATGGTCTCGATCCGCTCAAACTTCTTCTACACACGCACAGTCCCTTGCGAACTCTGGCACTTCGACAAAGGAAAGCCAAAGGAACGCCGCGACCAGGTGTTGATGTTGGATGCACGGAACATCTACCGGAAGGTCACCCGTAAGATTTACGATTTCACCCCGGAGCAACTGCAGAACCTCACCGCCATCGTCTGGCTTTACCGGGGGCAGTCGGATCGCTTTCTCGAACTGGTCAAGAGCTACTTGGATCGAACGATCGCCGAGGCAGGGGCGATCGCGGGGTATACGGAAGTATTTCGGGACGCTTACAAGGCGCTGGAGGCAGCCACGGCCCCCGTCTGGCAATCGCTGTCGAAGGAGAGTCCGTTGCGGAGTCTCCTGAAGGAACGCGATGAGGCGGCCGCCCTTTGCTTTCGCTCGCTGGAGGAATGGGAGGGACGCATTGTGCGGGAATGGCAGGAGGAGTGCGATCCGGAGTTCCAAAAACTCAAGGACCGGCTTGATGCGCTGGATCCTCTGGCCGGCGCCTGCCGGGATCTGGTGAAGGATCTGGATCTGGTGGTGAAGCTGTCCTCGCGCCTGGTCGATGCCGCCGGGAAAGAGGAGGAGGTTCGCTCTCACGAATCCTGGAACGGCCGGGCGATCGCGAAGCTGGAGAAGGAGCTGGATGCCGCCCGCAAGGAAGCGGTGGAGCAACTCAAGCGCACCGCCTACTTCGAGCGGCAGGCCCACTGGCTCCTTTCCCGTTTCCCGGAAGGAAAGTTTGCGGACGTCCCCGGCCTCTGTCGGATCGTCAGTCGCGCCGACATCGAAGCCGCCGACTGGAGTCTGACGCCCGGCCGCTACGTCGGCGTGGCGCCAGTCGAGGTGGACGAGGATTTCGACTTTGAGCAAACCATCCGCGACATCCACGTCGAGCTGGCGGATCTGAATGCGGAGGCTGCTGAGTTGGCCGCAAGAATTCAGAAGAACTTTGAGGGATTGGGGGCATGAGCTGGAAAAGCTACCGCCTTGGCGACCTCCTTACCCTAAAGCGCGGCCATGATCTTCCAAATGACCGGAGAATTGATGGCGAAATCCCGGTAGTTTCTTCATCGGGAGTCACCGGTTTTCATAATGAGGCGAAGGCAGCTCCCCCGGGCGTGGTCACAGGAAGGTACGGTACGCTCGGGGAGGTCTTTTACATCGAACAGCCGTATTGGCCTCTCAACACAGCTCTGTATGTCGTCGATTTCAAGACCACCGATCCCAAATTCGCAGCCTATTTTCTGAAGAACGTTTTACGTGATTATCGGAGCGACAAGGCAGCTGTTCCTGGCGTCGACCGAAACGTGCTTCACGACCTACCCGTCACGGCTCCTGATACGACAACCCAGAAAGCAATCACTGATATCCTCTCCGCCTACGACGACCTGATCGAGAACAATCGGCGGCGAATAGAGTTGCTGGAGGAGGCGTCGCGGCAGCTTTGCCGGGAATGGTTTGTCCGCCTCCGCTTCCCCGGCCACGAGCATGTCCAGATAGTTGACGGAGTTCCAGAGGGATGGGAGCGAAAGCAAGTCGGCGAAATCGCCGAGATTAACTCCGCCTCGGTCAAGCGAGGATATGAGGGGGAAATCGAATACGTGGACATCGCTTCGGTCCTTCCGGGAGAAATCACCGGAACCACGAAGATGGATTTTTCGGAAGCTCCAAGTCGGGCCAGACGGATCGTTCGCCACGGAGACATCATTTGGTCCTGCGTGCGTCCCAATCGCCGTTCGCACGCGGTCATCTGGAACCCGCCCGAAAATCTCATCGTGTCGACGGGCTTTGCTGTCCTAACACCGCGTGGCGCGCCCACCTGCTTCCTTTACTTTGCCACAACGACGGATGCGTTCGTCGGCTACCTTGAAAATCATGCCAAGGGCGCCGCATATCCCGCCGTAGTCGCAGCCGATTTCGAACGGGCCGAGATTCTCGTTCCGACTCAAAATTTACTAACCCTATTCGCGGAGACGAGCGACCCCGCCTTTTCTCAGATTCACAACCTGCGCACGCAGAATCAAAAGCTCCGTGCTGCCCGGGACCTTCTCCTCCCGAAGCTGATGAGCGGCGAAATCGAGGTATAATGAATGAATGCGGACGGTGCCCCATCCCCTGGCGATCTTGCAAAACGCGCTCGCGAGCAACTGGCGGAAGCCGAAAGAAAGTTCATCGATGAGCTGAAGGGGGTCGATGCGCGGGCGGTGTTTGCAAGTTATGCTCTCTCCCGGATGGCTGCCGTGCATTCCGGGAACGGGAGCAAGTCGGCGCGGCCGGCGCCAGCGGCGATCGAGTTAGCCGCATGGCTTTTGTTTCCGCATTTTGATCGGGCAGGTTCGGAGGATGCCGATGGCATCGACCGGGTCATCAAGGTCATCGAGGAATACCAAAGCGCATTCTCCTTCGCGGAAATATTCGCGGGTGAGGGCGATTATGATTTGCTGGGGGCTCATCTCCGGATGGTTACCGGAAACGTGCGCGGCTCGGCCTATCCGGTTCAAGTGCAGAGGAGGATTACCGGAGCTTTTGCGGGGCTGGAGGAGATGTTTCGATCAAGAGTCGGCATCGGGCCGCTCCGGACGCTGGAGATCGCGATGGCGATCATCGATCGGACAGAAGAGAACATAAACGCCATGAAAGCCCGCTGGCACGGTCTCTGCGATGAAATGCGGCGGCTGCTCGGTGGGAAAACAGAACCGGACAACCGTGAGGAAGCACAAAGGGTCCGAGGCGCGATGGATGACTGTCTCGCCGAAATGGGAGGGGCCTGGATTCCCGACAGAACGCAAGTGGCGCAGCGCGTCCCGGATCTTGAGCAAGCCGAGTGGAACGCCCTGCACGGGGCGATTGGATTGAGTCCAGGCAATTTGGCATCGGTCGCGAAGGTGGTGGATTTGCAGGACCGTCCGCTCTATTTCACCGATCCTGAACGCGCATTTTCTCTTCAGGGAACGACCGTGCTCGACGCCATTTTCTCCTATTTCGATGATGTTGCGCGAAGTGATGCCAGCTTGGTGAATCGATATGTTGACGGCGCTTCCGCCTGGATGGAAACCGTGATCGCGAACCAGATGCGACGGCTGTTTCCCGCGAGCAGCATTCTCCAGAGCGCCTGTTTCAGGGATCCGAACAAACCAGGCGGAGAAACGGAGGCGGACGTCGTGGTTCATTGGGGGCCGTTCCTGGTCATCCTGGAGGCCAAAAACAATCGAGTCGCCAAATCGGCGGTGCGCGGTGGAGCGAAAGGCCTGAAAAACGTCCTGTCGAAGAACATTCAGGACGCGTTCTATCAGGCCCGGCGTGTGTTGCGGGTGCTCGAAGAGGACGGAAAAATTACCTTCAAGGAGAAGCGTAGCGGGCGACAGTTGACCGTCTCGCGGGAGAGCCTGCGGAGAGTGATGCCAATTTCGGTAACTCTCCAGCATCTGTTCGGAATCACCACTCAACTGGCGGTCACGCAGCAACTCGGTCTTTTCAAGGGGAACGCCTTTCCATGGTCCGTCTCCCTCGACGATCTCGACGTGATCACGCGCTTCGCGGAAAACCCGGATATTTTCCTGTATTATATCGAGCGCCGGACGGCCCACCAGGGCCTCGGCGTGCGCTTAAGCGGCGACGAACTGGACATCTTCGGCCAGTATCTCGACAACCGCCTTCACCCCTCGGTTTACGAGGGGCGTAAAGAGATTGCTGAACATCAGGGTGGCCCATCAATGATCACCTTCACGGGGGGCGAGGAAAAGTTCGAAGACTTTTTCTCGGCCGAGTGGTATGGCGAGGCGACGCCCGACACGATGCCGGTTATGGATCTCCCGGAACCGATCCGCGAGATACTCGAAGAACTGCGGCGCCGCCCGGATGATGACGCCCGCTACATTGCCTTTGCGCTTCTGAGCCTGAGTAACAATGCCCTGCTGCGGTTGGCAAACTCCGTGAAACGCCTCCGTCAGGGAGCAGGGCCGACTTACGAGATCAACCGAACGACGATCCGGGAAGACGACGTCGTGGTGAATGTAATGGTTCACCGCTCACTGACCCCGGGGGAGTTTTTCAAGAACGTCACCGTCCGGACCCGGATCGAGCATTACCGCGCACGGGCAAAATCGACGGTTACTTTCGGGATCGACCTACGGAAATCCGGGCCGTTTGAGATCGCCCAATGGCTGGAGGGCGAGTGGGAATACGAAGATGTGATGGAGGAGCTTTTAAAGAACGATACCGGACAAAGCCGGATTGTCTCTCTGCCCCCGGGGACGCCGAAACCTGGCAGAAACGATCGGTGCCCTTGCGGGAGCGGGAAGAAATTCAAGAAGTGCTGCATGGAGCATGTTCAATTTCGAAGGGAGGGAGAATGACGGACATGGATTACCCGATCATGCAGATCCACCCCGACTGGGTATTGGAGTCCGAACAGATGGGCTCCAAGACGAAGTTTTGGTTTCGCGACCCACGCGACCCCGAGAAACGGGACTGGCTGTTCAAGTTTCCGACATCTGGCACCGGCCAGCATTGGGCGGAAAAGATCGCTTACGAGGTTGCGTGCTCAATGAAGATCGTCGCTCCACGGGTGGAGCTGGCGGAGTTCGAGGGACAGGGAGGCTCCGGGACCTTGAGTTTCACCAAGGTTCTTGCCGGAGACACCTTCGAACGTTACGAACTTTTTCACGGCAACCAAATTCTGGCGGGGATGGATGCGACTTATGATCGAGACCGAAAGGGGCGTCATCCGATGCATACCGTGCAGCGGATGTTCCAAAGCATGGGAATTTTTCAGTCCAAGGAATATGCGGAAAGTTGCCGTCTGAAATTAGCGGAATACCTGGTGTTTGATGCTCTGATCGGAAATGTGGACCGCCATCACGAGAACTGGGGCATTCTGCGCAAGCAACTGAAAGATGGCACCTACCGCGGGCGGTTGGCACCGACGTTCGACCATGCGTCCTCGCTCGGGCGAGAGCTGCGGGATGAAGGAGGCAAACAGAGCCGCCAACGTTACCTCGATGAGCTGGGAGTTGGCAAATACGTCAGCCGCGCCTCTGGAGCGGTGTTTGTGGACGAGACTTCCAAACGGGGTCCCCCGCCCTTGGAGTTGGTGGAATGGTGTCTTGAACAGGATCCTTTGCGCCACTATTTTCAAACTGCCCTGAGAAAGCTGGAGAACCTCGATCCCGCCGTGATGGAGCGGATTGTCGCACGAATCCCGCGAAGTTGGATGAGCGACTTGTCAAGGCGCTTTGTTGTCGATCTCTTCCATTTTAATCTCCATTCTTTAAGAGCATATGCCCACTAATCCGACAAAAACTGTTTTTCTTGCCTGGCAGGATGCCCGAAGCCGCCGGTGGTTTCCGGTGGGACGTTTGGATGCCAGCCCTGAGCGTCACTATGCCTTTGCCTACACAAAGGGGGCGCGGGAGGCGCAACACAGCAGTGGATTTGCCCCTTTGTATGACTTTCCGGATTTTGACCGGCGCTACACGTCCGATAGCCTCTTCCCTTTGTTCAAGAATCGCGTCATGACTCCTCAGCGCCGCGACTTTCAGGATTACCTTAAGCTACTTGCTATCGAGGAGAGCGATCCTGACCCCTTGGACATTTTGTCGGTCGATGGCGGTTACCGGGCGACCGACAGCTTTCAGGTGTTTCCAAAAATTGAAAAAAAGGAGAACGGAGCTTTCCGCTGTCGCTTTTTTCTGCACGGCTGGCGTCACACGAATGAGTCAGCGCAAGGGCGTCTGGCGGGATTGCAAGCGGATGAGCCTCTTTACGTCACTATTGAACTGACGAATCCGGAAACAGGGTTCGCCGTGCAAATTCAGTCTGAGGACTACCACATGATCGGCTGGGCTCCCCGTTATTTGGTGAACGACCTGGTTCACGCCATCGCCTACGCGCCTGGCGACTATGCGGCGCAGGTGGTTAGGATCAATCCCGTCCCCGCTCCATCGAAGCAGCGCGTGTTGATCGAATTGAGCGGCCACTGGCCAAAGGAACACGAACCCATGTCCACGGAGGAATTTCAGCCGCTGGCGGAATAGGCGCTGTCAATCGAAGCTGGTCCGCTATGAACTCATCCGACAAGTCCGCCGCCCCGCGAAAGGACTTCCGATACGAGGTGCTGGAGAATGGGCTTCGCATCCTCAACGATCCTTATCCGCCGTATGGTCGGCCTGTCCCCTTTGATGGGTCTCGCGAGGAACTGGGTCTGGAGGGGTTCATTGAGCAAGGGACGAAGGTCTGGGCTGATGTGCCTGATGCGGCCGAGTGGGTTCGCAGGCTCCGCGGCGGCTGATCATGGCCTACACCGACATCAACAGCGAAGACCGGCTGGTTCAGAAGACATTTGCCGATCACCTCGAAACGGTGCTCGGGTGGGAAAGTGTTTACGCCTGGAATCAGGAGACCTTCGGTCCAGCCGGAACCTTGGGTCGGAGCGATACGAAGGATGTGGTGCTTACTCGTGATCTCCGCGCCGCCATTGAACGGCTGAATCCTGATCTGCCGGAACCCGCGGTGAATGAGGCCGTGCAGACGATGACGCGGCACGATTTTTCCAGGGGACTGCTCCAGCAAAATCAGGAGTTCTATCACTACATTCGCGACGGGGTGCCGGTGAGCTATCGCGACACGTCAGGAGACCTTCGGCACGGGCGAGCCAAGGTGGTGGACTTTTCCAACGGCATCGGCCCGGACGGCAAAGCGAACAACCGTTTCATCGCGGTGCGCGAACTAAAGATCACCGGACCTCGCACGCCGAATTACAACCGCCGCGCGGACCTGATCTGCTTCGTCAATGGATTGCCGCTGGTGTTCGTTGAACTAAAGGCGGTTTACAAGAACATCCGCGCCGGATTCGACGGAAATTTGCGAGACTATCTCGACGAAAATGTCATCGCTCACGCTTTCCACCATAACGCCTTCCTCATCGTCAGCAATGGCCATCGCGCTCGATATGGTTCAATCACGAGCAGTTGGGAGCACTTCCACGAATGGAAGAGACTGAATGAATCGGAAAAGGGAAGTGTCGACGCGGAGGTGCTGCTTAATGGCATGCTGGCTCACGACCGGTTGCTGGATCTCGTCGAAAACTTCGTGCTTTTTGACGGCAGCAAGCCTGGAGCAATTCGAAAAATCGTGGCGAGAAATCACCAGGTGCTGGGAGTCAACAATGGTGTGGCAGCCGTCACGCGGCAAGAGGAGTTGAAAAACGCATTCCCACCGGAGAAGCGCCTCTCCTACCGCGTGGTAGAGCTTCCCCCTGAGGAAGCGGTAGATAGGGACTTGGCGCCGATGGTTTCGGCGCTGGATGAACGAAAGGAAAAGAGCGCCTTACAGGTGGTGGAGCCCGCGCACCCTGATCTGGGGAAGCTCGGCGTGTTCTGGCACACTCAGGGGAGCGGAAAATCCTATTCCATGGCATTCTTCGCGGAAAAGGTGCGGCGGAAGGTTTCGTCGAAGTTCACCTTTCTTCTGATGACCGACAGAAACGATCTCGACAGCCAGATTTATCGCACATTTGTGGGGTGCGACGTGGCAGATGAGAGGACGCCGCGTGCCACGTCCGGGGAGGTTTTAAAGGGGCTCCTGAAAGAAAATCATCGTTTTATTTTCAGTCTGATCCACAAGTTCAACCAGGACGTGGATCCGAATGAGCCTTACAGCAGGCGCGACGACATCATCGTCATTTCGGACGAAGCGCACCGGACCCAAGCCGGCAAGCTGGCCCGAAACATGCGGCTGGCGCTTCCCAATGCCTCGTTCATCGGTTTCACCGGGACACCGCTCTTCAAGAACGACCATCTGACCAAACGGATTTTTGGAAGCTATGTTTCAAGGTATGACTTCAAACGATCCGAAGAGGATGGCTCCACTGTAAAGCTGGTCTACGAAAACCGAGGGGAAAAACTGCGGGTCACCCGGCTGGATCTGAACGACCGGATCGCGGAGGCCATTGCCAAAGCGGAGCTCGATCCGGATAAGGAGGCTCTCCTGGAGAAGTTACTCGGCCAGGATTATGAAGTCATCACGGCCCCGGAGAGATTGGACAAAATCGCTGACGATTTCGTGGAGCACTGTGCGGCGCGGTGGGAATCGGGCAAGTCTCTGCTCGTCTGCATCGACAAAATCACCTGCGCCAAGATGTATCAGCGGATTATTCCGCGATGGAGGGAGAAGATCGCGCTGGCGAGAGCCATGATCAGACAGCACGAGCAAGAGCTTCCGGCCGTCGAGGATGAGGCGGATCGGGAGCGGGTGGAAAAGGAACTCACATGGCTCCGGGGCCAGGTCCGATGGCTCGAAGAGACGATAGTCGAGATCATCATCAGTGAAGGACAAAATGAGGTAGTGGGTTTCGGAAAGATCGGATTCGACGTGATTCCGCATCGAGCACGCATGAAGCAGGGATTTGAGGTGGAAAACACCCGCGTGGATGTGGAAACGGCGTTCAAGAATCCGGATCACCCCTTTCGGGTCGCTATCGTCTGCGCAATGTGGCTGACCGGTTTTGACGTGGAGTCGCTGTCAACGCTCTACATCGACAAACCGATGAAGGCGCACACCCTCATGCAGGCAATCGCGCGGGCAAACCGTGTTTATCCGGGAAAGGATTTTGGGCTGATCGTTGACTATAACGGAATGCTGAAAAGTCTGCGCGAGGCGCTGGCACAATACGCGCTCGGCGATGAAGGAGAATCTGGAGGAGACGAGGAAATCGTGGCCCCAATTGAAGAGCGAGTTCAGGCATTGGAGGCCGCGCTTGAGGAAACAGAGAAGCACCTGCGGGGATTGGGATTCGACCCGAACAGGCTGAAGGGAGCAGAAGGATTCACGAAGATCCAGGCGCTCGCGGACGGAGTGGAAGCAGTCTATACCTCCGATGAGGCGAAGCGGCGTTTCGAAATACTCGCCCGTCAGGTTTTCATTCGGTTCAAGGCCCTCATCATGGAGCCCTCCGCCGCAGCTTACGGGGAGCGTCATGACAATCTGGAGGCCATTTACAAGAAGCTATTAGAAAGGAGGGACACCGCCGATGTTTCGGAGCTCCTCGAAGAGCTGAGGGAAATCGTGAACGAGGCCATCCGTGCGCAACCTGAGGAGGAAGTCAAAGAGGAGCGCTTTTACGATCTAAGTGGAATCGACCTGGAAAAGCTAAGGGATGAATTCGCCAGGAAGGTCCGCCGAAAAGCGACGGTTTTGGCGGATATTCGCGAGATTGTCGAAAAGAAGCTGGTTCAGATGCTTGGCCGGAATCCTCAGCGGATGGACTATTACAAGCGGTATTCCGAAATCGTGGCCGACTATAACCGGGAGAAGGACCGCGTCAGCGTGGAAGAGACATTTGCCAGGCTGATTGACCTGATGAAAGGGTTGGACGCGGAACAACGGCGGGCTGCAGAGGAGGGCCTCAGCGAGGACGAGTTGGCGATCTTCGACCTCTTGAAGAAAGAGAATCTGTCCAAAGCTGAACGGGAGCGGGTCAAGCAGGCCAGCCAGAATCTCCTTGAAGCAATTCAAGAGGCCGTCGCTCCCTTGGAAGGATGGACAGAAAAGGAGCAGACCCGGGCCGAGGTTGAAGTTCTTATTTTGGACCGAATTTTCGAGGTGCTTCCAGAACCGCCCTTCACTGGCGAAGAGAAGCAGATGGTCGCCTCACGAATCTACCAACACGTCTGGCATCAAAGCGCCGGCGGCCGGTTCGCTGCGGCGACCGTGGCATGAAGCGGCTTTGATGATGCCGAACGGCGCATCCTCGCTCAGAATCGGTGGCGCTTATTCACCTGTTCAATTAGCTCCCAAAGCTGCCTCCAGCCATCTGACGCGCTCCTCCGTGGCGGCGGCTGTGATGTTGAAACCTCGCTCCCGGCGCCGCTCGGCTCCTTCAATCGTGAAGCAGTCTCGAACTTCCGCGAAGCTCTCGCCCAGGCTTGCGAGAAGCCATTGCTCAAAGTCGACCTCTCCAAAAAATTGAGGAAAACCGCGGTGGGGCGAAAGCAGGCAACTGCGCTGGGGAAAGCCATCGAGAAGCTCGGCCAGCCCTCGATCAAAGGTCAGGAAGTAAGGAACCAGGAAGGCGCCATCATGGCCCGTGACGCTTACGAAGTCGCGCCGCATGGTGAAATGAAGGAGGTCCCATGCGACATTCTCGGCGTTTTGGAGGAGTTTCCTGCCCTTACTCGTAAGCTTGCTAAGCGGTCGAAACTGGCCGCCATGTTCAAAGAATTTTCCGGCAGCCCAAATGATGTTGTGAAACATCGAACTGATCTCCCGATCCATGAAGGAGATAAATTCGACCAATTTTCTCCGGGCCGAGCGCCGGTCGGGATACCGTTGTTCAAGCCATGCCATCTGCAGGGCCATCAGGTAGAAGAGCCGGTGTTGCTCCCTGATTTTACTGAACCCGCCGCGTTTCAACTGCTGATCCCAGCCAGCCAGGAGATCCTGGGCCTTCCGGAGGATGTCGTTTTCGGAGATCTGAGGGACGATCTCGCCGGTCTGCGCAAAATGTGCCTGGTCGCAGGCTCCGAAGCGTTCGGATGCGACAACCGTTCGCCAGATGCACTCAAGGTCGATAGCTTCCCCGTCCCCCAAACGGGCGGCCCTCTCCATGAGGTAGGGACCGAGGTCCCAATTAAAGCGCCTCCCCGCGAGCTGCCGGGCGGCCGACCGAAAGGCTTCGACGATCGTTCGGTCGCGCCCCTCGACCATGGCGCGGAGGTATTCGGCGGCGTTGATATCGAAACCGATGGTGTAGTCCATGGGGAGATCAACCCTCTGCTCCGGCCCGAACATGGCGGCAAGAATTTCATGACTCACAAACCAAAGACTCGAATGGCGGAAAATGGAGCGGAGAAATCCGCGATCCGCCAAGTCCAAGCGGGCTGGCCAACGCATCCCACCTTCGGCGTCGTCTATGGAAAGAACGAAGAGGTGGTTCTCAAGCACTTCAGGATGGTCGATCCAGATTTGCACCGACTCGTCCCGCGTCCGGGCTTGGCTGAGGCGCGTCAGGATCTCGGCCGGGAGGAAACTTGTGATGCTCATAAACCCCATCTGAAAGAGCTATGACCACTGATCGAGAGTGACAATCAAAACAGCCGTGATCCAGAATCCGTCCGATGCAATGATGCTGGCCACATTCCGAATGAGGGGTTAACTTACGAGACGCTCATCCACGGATGACGGTAGATCGAACTGTGGAGCCGGTTTTTCTGCTTGCTGACCTGCCCGGGCGTAATTCCCGTTCGTGGTGATTTGCGGTCAGGCTTCGCCTGAAGGCTACGCCGGGACGGGCTTCGTCCGCTGACGCTGAACGAAAACTGGTGGAGGTGGCGGGAGTCGAACCCGCGTCCCCTATGACTTCACGCAAAGCTTCTACATGTTTATCGTCTTTTTTAATCTCGCCCGGAGCACGCGAAGACGCACGCTCGCTCCAAGGCCAGTATCCAATTGTGAAGTACGGCCCGGGCATCGGAAACCCAACCCGGGCTATACCTGCTGTCGTCGCCCCCTCTGCCTAGCAGGCGTTGGCAGGGAGACGTGGCTGTGTTTAATTAAGCAGCCAGAGGCATTTCTTCAGTGTTGCCATTTGTTTTTTTGATGGAAGATTTACGAGGCCAACCATCATCCTCGACATGCCACCTTGCACTCCACCATAAGGTCGAATCCGTAACACCCCCCAAGAAGAAAAGGATGAATTTTGAATGATGAATTATGAGGGAGAATTTCCTGATGATTCGGTCATTCGCGGATGAGATCCGGAGGAGCGCCGGTTAAAGCGCTCAAAGAACAGGAGGATACATATCGTCCCGGTTCGGGGGTTTTGCAAGCGAACAATGCGTTTTTATTCAGCACGGTCGGCTTCGGCTAAAACAGCCCGCCAGCGCTCGATTTCGATCTGCACCTGGGTCGGACCGGGCATGCCGGTCCCCAAGCGCTTCGACATCGCTCGGTCCAAATCGAAGACGTCGACCCAGTCTTCTTCGATCAGATCGCAGAAGCCATGGACTTCCCGGTAATCCAATTGGTCGATCGGCGTCTTCTTTTCTTCCGCCAGTTTCACAAGTTCGCCCACCACGTGATGGGCCTTGCGGAACGGAACCCCTTTCATCACCAGATAATCAGCGAGATCGGTCGCGAGGAGGAGCGGGTCGGAAACGGCTTTCGCGCAGGCGGGTTCGTTCGGCTGAAGCCCGGATAGGGTTTGGGCCAGAACTTGCAATGAGAGCTGGGTTTGATCGAAACTGTCGAAGACCGGCGGCTTGTCTTCCTGCAGATCGCGGTTGTAGGTGAACGGCAGCCCTTTCACCAACATGCAAAGCGTCTGGTGATTCCCGTGGAGGCGGGCCGCTTTCCCGCGGAGGAGCTCCATTGAATCGGGGTTCTTCTTTTGCGGCATCAAACTCGAGCCGGTGCAGAAGGCGTCCGGCAGATCGACGAAACGGAATTCCTGGCTGCTCCAGAGAATCATGTCCTCGGCGACCCGGGAAAAATGGAGTCCGCACATCGCGCACGCGGAGGCGAATTCGATGAAGAGATCGCGGTCGCTGACGGCGTCCATCCCGTTGTGGGTAACCTGGGGTTTGCCGTCGGCATCGACGAAGCCGAGGTATTCCGCGACGAATTCCCGGTCGACCGGGAGAGTGCTGCCGGCGATGGCGCCGGATCCGAGGGGACAGTAGTTGGCATTGGCCGCCACTTGTTGGAAGCGCCGGAGATCGCGTCCGAACATTTCCGCGTAGGCGAGAAATTGATGGGCCATCGAAACCGGCTGGGCTCGTTGCAAGTGGGTGTAGCCGGGGATGTAGATCCGATCGGTCCGCTGGGCGAGTTCGACCAAGACCCGAAGCACTCCGAGCAATTCCTTTTCCAGATCGCGGCAGGCGGTTTTAAAGAAGAGGCGCATGTCGGTGGCGATCTGGTCGTTCCGACTACGGGCGGTGTGCAATTTCGCCGCCGCCGGGACCGCCCGGTGGAGCGTTTGCTCGATGTTCATGTGAACGTCCTCCAGCGAGGTTTCCCACGAAATCCCGCCGGACTCCACCATGTCGCCGACCACCTTCAACCCCCGGTGGATGTCTTCCATCTCGGCCTTGGTCAACACCCCGATCCGGTGCAACATCGCCGAGTGGGCTCGGTTGACGAGAATGTCGAACGGGGCCAGCCTCCGGTCAAACGACACCGACTCGCTGAATCGCAGCATCAAGTCCGCCGGTCCTTCCGAAAATCTTCCTCCCCAAGTCGCTTGCTTGTCATTGGCCATAGCGATAAACAATTGCCCGGAATCCGCTTTCGGGCAATTGGAAAAGTCTCGCATGCTGCGATCAATTTCGAACCGGTGAAAGCGCCGTCCAAAACACTGGAAAAGGATGAATGAAGCCGCACCGCGACGCACGAAGCCAAACTCCATCCAGTCGCTCCAACCGCTGCGGTCGGGCGGCAAAGCCAACCCGACTACGCCAATGATGCTCGGAAGGCTGACGCCGGTTACAGCCGACATGCTGCGCGGCGGCGGAAAAACGTGAAACAGACATTCTGTCTGTCCCTCACCGGCAGGAATGCCGGTGTCACAATCCCCTACCCGTGGACGATCTCCGTGCCGACGCCTTTGTCGGTGAAGATTTCCAGCAGCAGACTGTGCGGCATCCGGCCGTCGATGAAGTGGACCCGGTGGACCCCTTCCTGCAGGGCGCGGATGGCGCCGTTCATCTTCGGCAACATCCCGCGGTCGATCACCTTGGTCTTCTTCAGGCCGTCGACTTCGTTGATTTTCACCGTCGAAATCAACGAGGCTTGATCCGCCGGGTCGGCCAAGAGGCCGGGCACGTCGCTCATGAAAACCAGACGCCGGGCGCGCAAGGCGCTGGCCACCCGGGCGGCGGCGAGGTCGGCGTTGATGTTGTAGGCTTTGCCATCGAGGCCTTCCGCCACCGGGGAGATGATCGGGGTCGCCCCTTCTTTCAAAGCCTTCTTGATCAGCTTCACCTTCACTTCCGAAATCTCGCCGACAAGGCCGAGGTCGACCTTGTTGCCGTCGTCGTCCCGCTCCAATTTGTTGCAGGCGAGAATGGTGTTGCCGAACATCCCGACCGGGTTGCCGCCATGGTCGCGGATCATTTGGCAGATGTCGCCGTTGACCTCCTTGTTGAGGGTCTGCTTGACCACCGCCATCGTTTCCTCGTCGGTGACCCGCAGGCCGTTGTCGAAAACCGGCTTCAATCCGGCCCGTTCCATCGAGCGCGAGATCGCCTTGCCGCCGCCGTGGACGACGACGACGTTGATCCCGACCGCCGCCAGGAAGACGATGTCGACCGCCACCCGGGCGCGGACTTCCGGATCGGGATCGTCCATGAAGCTGCCGCCATACTTCACCACGAAGGTGGAGCCGCGGAAGTTTTGGATATAAGGCAGGGCTTCGAGCAACACCTGCGCCTTCGCGATCGAATCGCGGAAGAGTTGATCCTCACTCGCTTTTGTTAAAACGGACATAGCTTTCGGTCAGGTCGGTGGCGAGAAGGCGGAAGGTTCCTTCCCCGCCGGGGACGTTGAGTCTGATTGTAATGGAAAACCGGTTACATTGGACGATCTCTTTCCATTTCGCCCGGTTTTGGTGGACGGGTTCCCCGGCCATCACCGCCGGGGTTTCACCGTAAAGAATATCGAATTGCCGCCCGTCGAACCGGGCGCCGGAGTAACCGGCCGCGTCCGCCAAACGTCCCCAATTCGGGTCGTTTCCGTACCACGAGGATTTCACCAACAGGGAATTGCCGATCGCCCGGGCGACTTTTTCGGCGTCTTCCTCCGTCGCCGCCCCTTCGACGAAAACCTCCACCACTTTGCTGATTTTTTCCCCGTCGGAAACAATCTTCTCGGCCAGAAAATCGCAGACTTTCCAGACCGCTTTGCGGAAAAGTTCGCCGGCCGCCCCGCTTCCCTCCCCGGCGGCGACCCCGGAGGCTCCGTTGGCCAGGAGGAGGACGGTGTCGTTGGTGCTCATGTCGCCGTCGACGGTGATCCGGTTGAAAGTCAACCGCACCGCTTCGGCCAAAATCTTTTGGAGCTCCTCCCGGCCAACGTCGGCGTCGGTGGCGAGGAAGGCGAGCATGGTCGCCATGTTCGGCTGGATCATCCCGGCTCCTTTGGCGATGCCGGAAACGGTCACTTCCCGATCGCCCGCCCGGAAACGGACCGTGATCGATTTCGGCCGGGTGTCGGAAGTCAGAATTGCCTGCGCGGCGCGGTTGCCCTGCTCCGGCGAGGTGCCTCGGTCGGCCACCGCCGCCCGAATGCCGTCGGAAAGCTTTTCCATCGGCAAACGTTCGCCGATCCGGCCGGTGGAACAAACGAAAATCGTCTCAGCCGCCGCTCCCAGCGCCTCGCCCGCGATCTTCGCCATCTCCCGGGCGTCGGCCATGCCGCCATCCCCGGTGCAGGCGTTCGCGTTGCCGCTGTTGGCGACGATTCCGTGCGCCGCCCCGCCGCGTTCGAGAATCTCCTGACATTGGAGAACCGGCGCGGCTTTGACCGCATTGATCGTGAAGACTCCCGCCGCCGCGCACGGGCGTTCCGAATGGATCACCGCGACGTCGAGTCGCTGAGCGTCCCCTTTGTTGCGGATATCGCAGGCGGCACCGCCCGCGGTAAATCCGGGCACATCACTGATCCCGGGCGAATTTTCGCTGATCGACAAATCGTCCATACGCCAACCTTCGGTCCGCCCGGTCACATCAACCCCGATGTCTCGGGGAATCCGTGCCAGAGGTTCATGATCTGGACCGCCTGTCCGGCGGCCCCCTTCATCAAATTGTCTTCGGCGGAGGTGATGACGTAGTTTCCGGTCCGCTCGTCGAAGACCGCCGAAATATCGATTCGATTGGTGCCGACCACCAATTGACTGTCGGGAGTCTGCCCGGAGGGCAAGAGGTAGACGAACGGCGATTCCCCGTAAACATCCCGCCAAGCCGCGTAAAGTTCGTCGATTCCCCCTTCCCCGGCCGGAGCGATGATCGTGGAAACGATCCCCCTCCGCATCGGCGCGAGGTGCGGAGTGAATTGCACCACCACGGTTTCGCCCGCCGCACCGGAGAGTTGTTCCTCGATCTCCGACAGGTGGCGGTGCCGCGGCACGCCATAGGCCCGGGCGCTTTCCGCCCGTTCGCAAAAGAGATACTCCTCCGATACTTTTTTGCCGGCCCCGCTGACCCCGCTGTAGGAGGCGATCACGATTCCGCGTGAGGCGACGACCTTTTTCCGGAGAAGCGGGAGAAGCGGAACCAAAATGCTGGTCGGGTAACACCCGGGAGCGGCGATCAGCGACGCCTCCTTCCAGTCCGATCCGGCCAACTCAGGCAAAACATACGGGGAGCGCGCCATCAATTCGGGATCGGGATGGGGCTTGCCGTAATACGCCTCGTAAACCTCCGGCGAGGTGAGCCGGAAATCGGCGCTGAGATCGATCACCTTCTTCCCCGCGTCGACCAACGGACGCGCGAACTCCGCCGCCACTCCGTGCGGCAGAGCCAGAAAGAAAAGATCGATACCGGGATCGGCGGCCAACCGGGCCGGGTCCGAATCGGTGAAACGGAGGGCGGGGGCTTTGTTGCGGAGGGAAGGCATCACCTCCTCCGCCGGTTTTCCGGCATGTTGCCGGGAGGTCACACACGCCAGATCCACGTCAGGATGCCGGACGAGCAAATGAACCAACAGCTCGCCCGAGTATCCGGATGCGCCGACGATACCGACCGCCAATTTGGGCTTTCCCGAAGAATGCGCCATTTGCGGGCAACCGCCTGTTTCGTCTCCCAAAGCCGGGAGAGAATTAACGCTTGGAGAATTGGAAGCGCTTGCGGGCGCCAGGACGACCCGGCTTTTTGCGCTCCCGTTCCCGCGGATCGCGGGTCAAATGTCCGCCCTGCTTCAACGTCACCCGGAGTTCCGGGTTGTACTGCAGGAGGGCGCGGGCGATGCCATGCGCAACGGCGGTGGCTTGCGAATGCAGCCCGCTGCCGGCGACGGAGGCCCGGAAATGAAGCCCGTCACCCAATTCGGCGGTCGCGAACGGCGCCATGGCTTCGTTGACCATCATCTCGGTGGAAAAGTATTCGGCGAGTTCCCGTCCGTTGACGGTCGAGGTGCCCGCCCCTTCGGCGAGACGCACGCGGGCGACCGCGGTTTTCCGGCGGCCGGTGCCCAAAAATTCGTTGGTGGTGCTTTGGCTCATAGATTACAGAGAGATGGAAGTCGGTTCCTGCGCGGCATGGGGATGCTCGGAGCCGCCATAGACCTTCAGCTTCTTCAGCATCTGGCGGGAAAGGCGGTTCCGCGGCAACATGCCTTTGACGGCGTGCTCGATGATAAATTCAGGACGCTTTTCACGCATCTCCGGAACCGAACGGTAGCTCTCGCCCCCGACATAACCGGAGTAGAACATGTAGTTCTTCTGCTCCTCCTTCTTGCCGGTCAATTGAACTTTGTCCGCGTTGATCACCACGACGAAATCGCCGGTGTCGACGTGCGGCGTGTAGGTGGGCTTGTGACGGCCCCGCAGAATGTTGGCGATCTTCACTGACAGGCGCCCCAGCACCTGCCCGGAAGCGTCGATAACAAACCACTTCGGCTCGACCGTCTCTTTCTTGGCTAAGAAGGTTTTCATCAATCGAAAAAGGGACAAACCTAGATTCCAGTCGAGGCTTGTCAATCTCTTTGGCAGAGTTTTTTTGCGGAGTTTACAAAGAAGAACCGCGGCGAAGGGAATCCCCTGCGCCGCGGCCATGGAATTGACGGTGATTCAATCAGCCCGCCTTAGAACGCGGCGGAATATCCGAGGGTCCAGAACAGGTTCTTGCCCCGTTCGCCCGGTCCGAAGGTCAGCTTTTCAGCGGTCGCGTAATGGATCCCGGCAGTCAAAGCCGAGAATTCGCTCAGCGCAAAAGGAAGCTCGATCGAACCGCCATAGTAATGGAAGCTTTCCGCATCGGATCCGCTTCCCACTCCTTGGATGCCCCCCAGGATGGTGAAGTCGAGCGACGCAGGAACCCCGAGAGCTTCCAAGCTATGGGAATAGGTCAACGAGCCTTCGCCGACGTGGGTCTCGAGATCCACGTCATAGAAGTAATAGGCCCCCGCGGTTAACGCTGGCACCTGGGGAATATCGAACAACGCGCCAAGATAGAACTCGTGCGTCCGTTGCTCCCCTTGATTCGGATAATGATAGACGGTCAGACCGAGATCGAACTCGATTCCTTCCAGGCCGGGAATCGCCAACGCAACCCCACCATAATAATTGATTTCCGTCGGGTCGACGTCAGTGGGCAGATTTGCCCAGATGCCTGCGTAAAAATCGCCAAGTCCGAACTCCACGTTCGGCTGAAACGATTCATCGGCGAGCTTGACCCCCCGGAAGACATAATCGGAGGCGAAGGTGATGTCACTGCTGACACTGAATTCCTGTGGCAGGACCGCTCCGGCCCAGGAAAGAGGAAGCGCGCAAGAAGCGAGCGAGAGGATGATTTTCTTCATGTTTGTTTTGTTTGCAGTTTGTTTTCTGTCTACGAGTCGGCCGAAGACCGACTCGCGCCTCCCCCTAGAGCAAGTCTCGGGCCAAAACCGAGAAATGGAAATTTTTTATCAGGGAAAACCTTAGGGATTAAGCAGCATCAAACCGACCGCGAATCCGTAGACGACCAAACCGGCGCTCAACAGCATCCCGCCAATGCGATAACGCTTGGTCCGAAGGTCCCGCCGCTCCACCGCCAGGGCCAACGCCTCGACCGGCTCGCCTTCCAACTGCGAAGTGATCCAACGCAGCCCCATCACCCCGACGTAGATCCAGACGGCGCTCGCCACGACCACTCCGACCCCCGCGACCACCAGGATTTGCGCCAATGGTCCAGTACCCGCGATAATCCGTCCGGAGAAACCGGTAACAGTAATCACCACCCCAGCCAAACTGAGCAAAACCTGAGACCGGGTATGTAAAGTGTTCAGTTGGCGTTCCACCAACTCCATCGCCCGCAACACGTCGCCCCCGCTGAGAGCCAAGATTTTTCCCGCTTCCTTGTCCGGAGTCATCGCCATCTTGTTCGCCAAAACCCCAAGCATGCGAGCCGCGGGCGAACCGTCAATCCAACGGTTTCCTCGCCAACCAGAAGCGGCACGGGTCCGAGAGTTCCTCCACCTGTTCCTCCTCTTCCGCAAGATCCGAACGAAGCCACGTCTGCGCGGCGGTCCAACCGGTCACCTCCAAATCCTCCTCAATCTCCGGACAATCCGGGACATGGACGAAGACCATTCCATGCGGACCTTCCTCGTGAATATCCCCGAACTCCATCCCAGTCGCCAAAGGACGATTCGCCTCGTCCCGCCAAAAATCGCGGTATTCGTCCATCTCCCGGTCGTGGGTAGTGAAGATGAAAAGGCCGCCCGGGCGAAGGATCCGCATGACCTCCCGAAGCGCCTGGCGACGACGATGTCGTCCCGGAATTTGCATCAGCCCGCCAAATCCAAAGATCACCGCGTCGAATTCATTTTCTGGATACGCGAGTCCTGTAGCATCTCCCGTCGTGAATTTGATTCCGCGTCCGGTCCCGGCCGCATGCTCCCGGGCGACCCGGATCATTCCTTCCGACAAATCGAGTCCCTCCACTTTGCGGAACCCGCGGTCCCACAAACCGAACGCCACCCGCCCCGCCCCGCAGCCGAGATCGAGTATCCGGTCGGTTTGCTTTAGGAGTTGCTCAATCAAAACCTCCTCCGATTTCCAGAGCCCCATCCGCCCCAGCGCTTCCCGGTAATGCCCCACGAACTCCGGCGCATCACAAATTCGCCGCACATCCTCCGTCGTCAACCGATGCTTCTCCTGCTCCTTTTTCATGAATTCCCACACCTAACCGCGCTTGCTTGGCCAAGCAAGCCTCCGCCCGCACTGAATAGCACTCCCGTCTCCGCCATTGGCATGAGAATCGTCTGACCGACAAAGAAAACTCTCCTTCCCGTCTTCGCCTCATCCACCATTCCACCCTTCTCCAGCCCCCAACTGTTCCAGCCCCCAACACCCCTCATCACGACAATCCCTGACTCGATCGCGTCAGGGATTATCGCCGAGAGTTCGGGTTTCCCCTTCGACCTCTCAATCCCCACCGCATGCAGGACGACAATCCATGATGCGATCGAGTCCCAGAATGTCGTTGGAGGTCACCGCAGAAACCCACACCATTTCCCCCTAGCGTCAAATCGCCTTTCGCTTTCTCACCCCACCCGCGCCTTTCTCATCACGACAAATCCTGACGCGATCGCGTCAGGATTTGTCGCCGGGGTATCGGATGCGATCAGGTCAGAGGATTGTCGGCGAAAAGACGAAACGGAGATCGCGCTGATAGAGCCTACTTCCTTTCCAACTCGCTGTAGGGTCAAACTGCCGAAGCTAATCCATGACTCAACCAGACAAAACCAACGATTGACAAAAAACCAACCGGGCGGTTTGTTTCACTCAAATCTCCCCACTGCCCCTTCAATGAAAGCTAAAACAGAAGAATTCCTCTATTTCCTTCTTTGGACCACCGATTCGTTGCTGCGCCCAACTTGGCGGAACCTCGATCAATCCTTCGAGTCCTGGGCCTACTCCAATGGCTTGCTCCGCCAAATCCAGCGTTTGGAGGCCCGGCAATTGCTGGAGCAACGGGGCGAACGTCTCGATCACCGATTAGTCCGACTCACGGAACTCGGACGCCTCCACGTCCTTGGCGGATGTGATCCCGTGGAACGCTGGAGACGCCCGTGGGATGGCAAGTGGCGGATGATCTTGTTCGATGTCCCGGAAGATGAATCCATCCTTCGCCAAAAACTTCGTCGGTTTCTGCGGGAGAACTCCTTCGGATGCCTTCAACGGAGCGTTTGGGTGACCCCCGATGACCTCACTCCTCTGCGGAAGAAGATTTTTCCGCGCGACGACCAGTCCAGAACGTTCCTTTGTATGGAGGGAATCCCCTGCGGCGGTGAATCGGACCGGGCAATCGTGCGGTCGGCTTGGAATTTCCGCGACATCGAGGCCCTCTACAAACAACACGAATCCGTTTTGAGTCGATTTCCAACGCGACAAACGAGCGAAAACGACCCTACCTACGCCGACCGCCTAAGGGCTTGGGGCCACCAGGAACGCATGGCATGGACTCGGATTCTTGAGACCGACCCTTTTCTTCCGACTCCCCTTCTGCCGCGCAGTTATCCCGGCAAACAGGCTTGGAAACGCCGGATTAAAACTCTCCGAGAGGCAGGTCTCGTCCTCCAGCAACTGCTGATCAATGACGCCGAAACCACCGCCTTCCCCTGTCCGGACCTTTCCCCACCCGTCTCCTCATCCGCATAACTCTTCCCCCATCAGCTCAATCCCGTCCCTCTCGGACAATCCTTGACCCGATCGGATCAAGGATTGTCCGGAAATCGTTTCAAACCGGCCAGAGGGGCATTCCGCTGGAAACCTTCGCCATGCGACTTCTTCAACCGACTTTTGCAACCGATTATTAAAGCCGACTTTTTGCCGTTTCCTTAAGCCATCTCTTTGAGCCTGCGTAGACCACCGCCTTCCCAAGTCCAGACCTTTTCCCACCCGCCTCCTCATCCGCGTAACTTGTCCCATCCACCGACTCAATCCCGACTCCCGGACAATCCTTGACCCGATCGGATCAGGGATTGTCCGGAAATCGTTTCGGGCCGGCTGACGGGCATCCGCTGGAAACCTTCGCATGCGACTTCTTCAACCGACTTTTAAACCGATTATTAATGTTGTCTTTTTGCCGTCTCCTTAGTCTTTCCTTAAGCCCTTGTCTCAACCTGCATGAGCCGTCCGTAGGCGCGCGGATCAACGAGGTTCCTGTCACTGAAAAAAACGTTTTACGCTCTTCCGGGTTGGGTCCAAGCTGGGGGGATGAGCGAAGAAATTTTTGCTTCACGGACCAGCAAGGAAGAAGTGGAACTCGGGAACGTTTTCCGGCCGAAATTCGATGCGGACGGACTGATCCCGTGCATCACCACCGATGCGAACAGCGGGGAGATTCTGATGTTCGCTTTCATGAACGCGGAATCACTGCGACTGACGATCCAAACCCGCAAGGCCAGTTATTGGAGCCGCTCGCGAAACAAGCTCTGGGTCAAAGGCGAAGAGTCCGGTCTCGTCCAGAAGGTGAAGGACATTTACGTCGATTGCGACCAGGACGTCATCATGATCAAGGTCGAAGTCACCGGCGAAGGTTGCTGCCACAACGGCTACCGCTCCTGCTTCTACCGCAAAGTAGCGGATCCCGAAACGTTCGCCCTGGAGTTGGCGATCAAGGAAAAGTCCTTCGATCCAAACAAGGTGTACAACAAATAAGCGACGCTCCGGCAGGCCTTCCGTCCCACGTCGCCCGCTAACCGTCGTTTCCGGTCGATCCGACTTCGTCCTTCGCGGGAGGATTCAGATAACCGCGGAAGCGATGGTAACTGTAACCGACCACCAGGAGCACCAACCCGATAACGCCGAAGGCGGCGATCCGGTAAAAGGTGGAGTGGATATCGACCAGGAATACCCTCGGCAAACACAGGGCCAATCCGATTAGCCCGACCACCCGCATCGGTCGTATCCGCCAAACCAGTCCGCTCGCGAAAACCGATATGGCAGTGATTCCCCAAAAAACAGTAACATACGGCTGAAGCGGTCCAGTTCGGGTCCAGAAAAGCAAAAACAGGCTTCCGACGGCCAGAACAGCGAACGCCCACTGCAATCCTTCCCGAAGCGACGTCCGATCCACGATCGACCGCTCATTGCAGAGAATCCCACAGACGATCGTCAAGACGCCGAGCGAAAGCGCCCAACCGACGTCGCCGGAACGCTCCGGCCCGAGCGATACCAGAAAGGCGATATGCCCCACAACGATTATAAAGAACGCGGATGCGACCGCCGCGCGCCATCCCGGCCAGTGCGCGAGCAGTAAAACCGCCACCCCGGCGCTCCCACAGGCCGCCATCAGGTGCGGCAAATCGAATTCACGGACCAAAAGGTAGACTACCAAGACTGTGGCCCCGCTCGCCCCGATCCATCTCGAAACAGTTGGTGACGGAAAAACTCCCGCCAGTCCATCGACCCGTTGCCATGAATCTCGCAACGAGACCGTTGCGAAGGCCACCAGAGCAGCCGCCCACAGCATCCAATCCATTCCCCCGGACAACATCACCCCCCAACCTTGAAATCCCGCTTTCACCGCCACCACGAACACCAAGGCCACCGGCATTAACGCCAGGTCCGGCAAGAAATCGAATCGTCGCCATCCGGCCAGAAACAACAGGATCAACCCGACTCCCGCCGCGACCAACAGATTCGTTTCCAGAGAAACGCTTCCCGCCAGCAACATCTGCAACGATATCAGCCAAACACCATGCAGCGCCGCCGTCAAAACCAGCCCCCACGGTTCAGGCAACCGCCCCCGCCCCCGCAGATACTGCGCCGCTGCCGCCGCCGCCAAGGCCGTTCCCACGCATGTCCCTCCACTGAGCCCAAAACCGGGTTCCCCGACGAACCCGGGAATCATCCCCCAGAAGGTCCACTGCGCAAACCCAAAAGGAAGGGCGACCCCCGCCAAGACCGCCCAATGCCGGGTCGCCGCCAAACCCGCGGCCAAAAGGATTGCCGCGAAAATGGCTCCGACCGGGAAATATCCGGGCGCGAATCCGGCCCACGCCGCAGCCACCGCGACCCCTCCCAGCACAAGCGAGTAGAGCACGTTCAGCTCCACCCGCCCGGGCGGAGAGACGGTTTCCACCCGAACCGGTTCACCTCCCGGAATCGGCAATCGCGCGAACCATTTTCCTTGCAAGCCGACCAATACTCCGGAGATCACCAGATACGTGCCGGCGGCCAACCCCCACCAGGAGGCGAAGGCTCCGCGTTCCACCAACAGGCCGCTTTGGGCTGTATCATAGAAAAAGAGTCCGGCCGAAGCGAACCACAGAATTCCCATCGCCGCCTCGCCAGTCCACAGGCGGGTCCGCCGGGTCACCGCCAGCACCACGAGACCTTGCACTCCCAGCGCCACCCAACGGGTGCGGGCTCCGAGAATTTCGATCAAACCGAGCGCCAGAAAACCGGTTCCGGCCGCGAACCAAACGTGTCCCATTTCATCGGTTCGATCCTGCCTCCAATACAACCAGGCTCCGCCGAGAAAGATAGCGGCGAACAAAAAATAGAACGGCGCGACCAACTCCGGAAAATAACGAACCGCCGCCCACAAACCGAGCCCGGCCGCCCCCGCCGCATTGCAGGCTTGCAGAAGCCGCCGCATCGGCGCCGCCGGAGCCCATCCTTGCTTCAACCCGACATAATCGAGGGCCGCATGAAGCAGGAAAAGGCCAACCGGAAACGCAAACGTCTGACCAATTGTTTCCGGAGGCGTCTCGGACCACCCGAAGAGAACGATCGTCCCGTAAATGACATAGGCTGCCGGGAGGCTGCAAGCCAACGGCTGTATCCATGACTTGGACACCCAGAGTCCCGCTCCCGCCACGGACAGGAAAAAGGCGGCGACCAGACTGATGTCATGCAATTGCTCGACGAACGAGAAGAAGCAGGTCACGAATCCGAACAGGATCGCCATGGTGGCGAGTCCGCTCCGATTCTTCCAAAAGCTGGCCCATCCGAGCCCCATCACCGTCAGACCTTGCACCCCCGTCGCGAGGAGCGGATGATCGATCACCTTCACCGCCGGTATGGCGTAGGCGGCGAAACCGGTGAAAAAGATCAGGGCTAATCCGCCCCCAAAGACCACCGAACCAAATTTCGGCTGACGTCGTTCCAGCCAATGTCCGGCGGCGGTCACGGCGAGGGCGATCCCCGCCAACTGCGCGAGCCGCACCCAAGGCGGCGTGCCGTGGGCGATGTAAACACCGAAAAAGACCACCCCGATCACCGCCAGAAGGGCTCCGATTCGGGTAGCCCACCAGGCACCGAGTTGCACTTCAAAACTGCCCTCCCCTTCGGGGGGCCACAGGTTCCAAGCCCGCAATTTTGTCCGCCAATCGAAAGCCGCGGCGGCAGAAGAAGGAACCGGAAGAGGCAGCTCCGGCGGACGGACCACCGGTTCGTGTGGTGCCATCGGCGGCCAGACCGGTTCTTCCATCGGTGGGTTCTCAAGCTCGGTTTCCGCCGCGGGCTCCAACTCCGTTTCGGGCTCGATCTCGGTAAAGGGATGGCCTTCCAGTCGGGCCCTCAGAGCCTCGACCTGACGTTCCAAGTCGGCCACCCGTTCGGTGAGCCGGTTGATTCGATCATCCATGTCGTTTCAGGGGTATCGGGAGGTCCGTCTCCACCCGCCGGCGGAAAATTAATCGGCCGGATCTGAAGGATCTTCCCGGCGAGGACCGGACGAAAAGCCGCGTTCGCTCTTCGCGGCGAACGCGCGGAATGCCGCGATCTCGGGGCTGTCGCTCTCCGGGTGGCCGGACAACTTAGCCAAGGCTTGCGTCCGGTTCATTCCGTCGCGGTAAAACGCTTTGTAGGCGAACTTGATCCGGGCGATCTGATCCTCGGAATAGCCGGCGCGTTGCAACCCGATGATGTTCATCCCCCGGATCAGGGCGGGATGGCCGTCGCAAATCAAGAACGGCGGAACGTCTTTTTCCACTTTCGAACATCCCCCGATCATCGCCCGGGTTCCGATCCGGCAAAACTGGTGGACACCCGACATGCCGCCGATGATGACGTGATCTTCCACCCAAACGTGTCCGGCGAGGGTCGCGTTGTTGCTCATGATCACTCCGTCGCCGATTTGGCAGTCATGGGCGACGTGGGAATAAGCGAGAAAATAACTCCGGTCACCGATGGTGGTGAACTCGCCGTCGTTGGTGGCGGCGTGGACGGTGCAGAATTCGCGGAAAACGTTTCCTTTGCCGGCGCGAACCCCCGGGCGACCGCCGCGGTATTTCAAGTCCTGGCTCCGCAGGCCGACGCAGGCGTAGGGAAACACCTCACATCCGTCGCCGAGTTCGGTGAAACCGTCGACCGTGGCGTGATGATGCAACTTGCAATTAGCTCCCAAGACCACTTCCGCCCCGACAAACGCATACGCCCCGATCACCGTTCCCGGACCGATCCGAGCTCCCTTCTCCACCACGGCGGTCGGGTGGATGTCCGGTCCTTGGTCCGGTCGGGTCTCGTCCTGGGGAGTCAGCATCACGGCGTCTTTCATAACTCGTTCTGTATCAACTGGCGTCAGCAGGTTCGACCATGGTGAACATGAGTTCGGCGGTCGACACCACTTGATCATTCACTTTGCAGGTCGCCTCGGCACTGGCGATCTTTTTGCCGCGGCGTTTGAGGATTTTGACGTAGATCACCAACTGGTCGCCCGGCTCGACCGGCTTACGGAACTTCACTTTGTCGGCGCTCATGAAGTAGGCCACCTTTGCTGTGTCACCGGTCTGCCGGAGCACGAGAATCCCGGCCGCCTGAGCCATCGCTTCCAGCTGGAGGACACCGGGCATGACCGGTTTCCCCGGGAAATGGCCTTGGAAAAACGGCTCGTTGATGGTGACGTTTTTCAAGGCGACCAGTTCGTCGTCGCTGATGATTTCGACGACGCGGTCGACCATTACGAACGGGTAGCGGTGCGGGATGGTTTCGAGGATCTGTCCGATATCGAGACTGCTTTCGGTCGGTTTGATCGTGGTGAGCCGCACCGGTGGTTTCGGCTTTTCGCCCGCCTGCTGGGTTTTCAGGAGGTCGGCCAGGGCGCGGGTGAGTTCGGAGTTGATGGCGTGGCCTGGCCGCATCGCGATGATGTGAGCCTTGATCGGCAATCCGAGGAGGAAAATGTCCCCGACGATGTCGAGGATCTTGTGCCGGACGAACTCATCTTTGTAACGGAGCGGCTCCTTCGAAAGAATCTTGTCCCCCTTGAGGACAACGGCGTTTTCGAGGCTGCCCCCCCGGATCTTGCCCAACTTCAGGAGTTCCTCGATCTCTTCGTAAACCGTAAACGTCCGGGCGGAGGAAAGCTCCTTCTCGTAGGTCTCCGGATCGATTTCCAAGGAGAGATGCTGGGTGTGGATCCCCCGGTCGTCGGCCGAAGTGCAGGAGACCTTGAACGTATCGCACGGCAGAGCGACGATCGAGGAATTGCCGCGAATGATCGAAACCGGCGACTCGACTTTGAAATAGACCCGGTCTTTTTCCTGCTCGACCGGACCGGCCTGCTTGATCAGGTCGACGAAAGCGCGGGCCGACCCATCCATGATCGGCGGCTCGCTCGCGTCCATTTCGATCACGATGTTGTCGATCCCGAGGCCGTGAAGAGCACTGAGGACGTGTTCGACGGTGTGGATCTTGGTGTAACCCGAGGAGATGGTGGTGCTGCGGACCAACTCGGAAACGAAATCGACCCGGGAACGGATCTCCGGTTTCCCGTAGAGATCCATTCGCCGGAAAATCACGCCGGTGTCTACCGCCGCGGGCTTGAGGGTGAGATGCACATCGTCGCCGGTGTGCAACGCCTTCCCTTTGATGGTGGCCTCGCGTGAGATGGTCCTCTGTTTCATAGCGTCGGGATGGATGTCATCAACCCTTCCGCATCCGGCTTTCGCGGACGGTGGAAGGAGCGCCCTGGGCGGCGTAGCGGGCCCGCAGACGAAGTCCTTGCAAACGGATGAATCCGCTGGCGTCGTTCTGGTTGTAGCTGCTGGCGACGCCTTCCATCGAGGCGATGTCGGGATCATACATCGACAACGGCGACTTCCGCCCGCAGGTGATGATGTTCCCCTTGTAAAGCTTCAAGCGGACGGTGCCGGTGACGGTCTTCTGGCTCTCGTCGACGAGGGCCTGGAGCGCCTCCCGTTCCGGCGCGTACCAGAATCCGTAATAAACCAATTCAGCGTATTTCGGGATCAGCGAATCGCGGAGATGCATCAGTTCGCGGTCCATCGTCAGGCTCTCGAGCTGGCGGTGGGCGTGCATCAGGATGGTGCCGCCCGGGGTCTCGTAAACTCCCCGGCTTTTCATGCCGACAAATCGGTTTTCAACCATATCGACCCGGCCGACCCCGTGTTTGCCGCCGAGCTTGTTGAGTTTTTTCATCACTCCGGCCGGGCTGAGACGCTCGCCGTCGACCGCCACGCAATCGCCCGATTCGAACTCCAGCTCGACGTATTCGGCTTGGTCGGGGGCGTCTTCCGGGGAGACCGACAGTTTGAACATGCCCTTGTTTTCCTCGGTGGTCGGATCGAACCACGGGTCTTCCAGGATACCGGCTTCGTAGGAGATGTGGAGAAGATTCCGGTCCATCGAATACGGCTTCTTGGCGCTCGCCTCGACATTGATCCCGTTTTCCCGGCAATAATCGATCATCTCTTTCCGGCCCGGGAATTTTTCGCGGAAGTTGTCGAGACGCCACGGGGAAATGATCTGGAGATCGGGGGCGAGAGCGGCGTAGGTGAGTTCGAAACGGCATTGGTCGTTTCCTTTGCCCGTGGCGCCATGGGAGACGGTGGTGGCGTTTTCCTTGCGGGCGACGTCGATTTGCGCCTTGGCGATCAGCGGACGGGCGATCGAGGTGCCGAGAAAATATTGGCCCTCGTAAATCGCGTTGGCCCGAATCATCGGGTAAATGAAGTCCGAGGCGAACTCCTCGACCAAGTCGAGGGTGTAATGGCTGACCGCTCCCGTTTGCTTCGCTTTTTCCGGCAACCCGTCGAGTTCTTCCTCCTGACCGATGTCGGCCGCGAACGTGACGACTTCCGCGTTATAGGTTTCCTTGATCCAGCTGACAATGACGGAGGTATCGAGACCTCCGGAATAAGCGAGTACGACTTTCATAATGTTGTTGCCCCCTTCATGCGACAAAATCGCCCGGGATTGCGAGCCTTTTTCCGGAAAACGGCGCGATCCGCCGACCTCACCGATGCGAACGGCCGAGCACGGATAGAATCGCCTTTTGGACGTGGAGGCGGTTCTCCGCCTGATCCCACACGACCGAGGCCGGGCCTTCGATCACGCTTTCGGTGAC
Source organism: Verruconatronum alginivorum (assembly GCF_056590205.1). NCBI lineage: Bacteria > Pseudomonadati > Verrucomicrobiota > Opitutia > Opitutales > Verruconatronaceae > Verruconatronum > Verruconatronum alginivorum. The sequence goes on from NZ_JBWPVQ010000001.1 coordinate 653,687, forward strand.
TTCGTTTCCAATGTAGGCCGGGAGGCAATGCATGAAGATCGCCCCCGGTTTGGCCTTCGCCATCAACTCCGAGTTGACTTGGTAGGGCAGCATCTGGATCACCCGGTCCTGGGCCTCTTCTTCCTTGCCCATGCTCACCCAGACATCGGTGTAAACAGCGTCGGCATCGCGCACCGCTTCTTCGGGATCGTAGGTGAACTCGAAATTTTCGGCCAAACCCTCATCGGCCAGGAGTTGGCGGATCTCCGGTCCCGGCTCATAGCCTTTCGGACCGCTCAGCGAGAGCTTCATCCCAAACAACGCCGCCCCCAGAATCCAGGAATTGCTCACGTTGCAGGCGGTGTCCCCGAGAAAGGTGATCTTGCGCCCCTTCAACGAACCGAGTAGATCGTCGCCGGTCGTCCATTTTTCCGCCAAGGTGAAGGCGTCGGTGTAGATCTGGCACGGATGCAGAAAATCGGTCAACGCGTTCACGATTGGAATCGTGCCATGCTCCGCCAGGCCGACCACGTCCTGATGGTCATAGGTCCGCACGATCAAACCATGGACGTAACGGGAAAGGACCCGCGCCGTATCATTGACGGACTCGCCCCGCCCGAGCTGGATGTCGTTCTTGTTGAGATAAAGCGACGATCCACCCTGCTCCCGAATGGCGACTTCGAAGGAAACGCGGGTTCGGGTGCTCGATTTCGAAAAGATCAGCGCCCAAGTCTGACGGTCGAGGGTCGGCGGGGTGTGACGCATCCGGTTAGCCTTCACCGCCCGGGCCAGAGAAAAAATCTCGGCCACCTCATGTGTCTTGAAATCGGTTTCCTTTAAAAAGTGCTTCATGACTTGGCGCCGTGTCGCGGAGTCGATCCCCCGAGCCTCTCCATCCTATCCACGGAACAAACTCGACCGATCAATACCCCGGATCAGGGATTGAAAAAAAACGGGCATTGAATCATCCGCCCGATCGGTGCGCAACCGTTTTTTTCCGAATTTTCGGACCGGCTCAGGGCCGCCCCCGGTCAACCGCCGTCCGGACGGTTGAGCCGGGAAAGGGCACTGCGGAATATCCGAACCGACTTCTCGATATCGGCTGGATCGACCAAGAGGGAGGGAAGGAATCGAACCACGTTGCCTCCGGCCGAAGCGGCCAACAACCCCATCTCCCGCATCGCGGCCAGAACGGGAGCCGGATCGGCGGTCAACTGGACCCCGATCATGTAACCGCGGCCCCGCACTTCGACGATCCGCTCGGGCATGGAGGCGGCGAGCCGCCGCAATGATTCCATCCAGCGCGGACTATTCGCCCGGACCTGCTCCAACGCCTCTTCCCGCTCGATCACGGTCAACGTCGCCAAACCGGCCGCGCAAGCCAACGGTGAGCCACCGAAGGTGGTGCCGTGCGATCCCGGAGGCAGCAGATGGACCCGATCTTCGCGCACCCACATCGCCCCGATCGGGAATCCGCCCCCCAATCCTTTCGCCATCGCGATGGCGTCGGGAACGATCCCGGCCTGTTGAAACGCGAAATAATCGCCGGTTCGGCCGATCCCGCACTGGACTTCGTCCAACAAGAGCAAGAGACCGTGCCGATCGCACAACTCGCGCAGACCTTGCAAAAACTCCGGGGTGGCCGAGTGAATGCCCCCCTCTCCCTGGACCGGTTCAACCGCGATCGCCGCGGTTTCTTCATCGATCAACCGCTCGAAACTTTCCAAGTCATTGAACTCCGCATGGGAAAAACCGGGGACGAACGGCGAGAATCCAGTCCGGATTTTTTCCTGGTTGGTGGCGCTCATGCCGCCAAACGATCGCCCGTGAAAGGAGTTCCGCGACGTGATGATCTTATACCGCTTCCCTTCCTCGCCGGTCCGGTCGAATCCGTGTCTGCGCCCCAACTTGAACAACGCCTCGTTCGCCTCGAGACCACTGTTGCAAAAAAAGACTTTGCCCGGTCCGGCCTTCTGCACCAACACCCCGGCCAAACGCCCCTGGATCTCATTGCGGAAAAGGTTGCTGGTATGGACCAGCGTTGCCGCCTGCTCGGCCACCTGCCGCACCCAAAACGGATGGGCATGCCCGATGCAATTGACCGCGATGCCGCCGCAAAAATCGAGGTATTCGCGGCCGGCGTCGTCCCAGACACGATCCCCCTGCCCTTGGACCAAGGTCAGCGGCGCCTTGGGATAATTCCCGAGGACGAACTTGTCGTACAATTCTTCCGGACTTTCAGCGATCATGGATCAGATCGAACCCCCTTGGGCGTTCGCGATTTATGGTTGGCGAGAATGAAGGACTATCTCCTCCTTATCGGCTCAGAGATAAACGCCCTTTCGACGGGACGACAAACAAGAAAAGAAGCGGTTCGACGTTCGCGAACCGCTTCCGGCAAAGGATCCCCGGCGGACCCCGAGGTTGAAAACGTTTTAATTCCTGGAGTCGGAAAGAACGCGGGCCAGGTCCAAAATCAAATCCCGCACCGGAGCGTCGACCGAGCGCCGGGCCAACACGTCCAAACTGCGCCGAACATCCTCCGGACAATCGGGAGCGATCGGCGGACGGTCCTCTTGCACCAGAACGGTTTGCGGAACTACCTCAACCATGGATTGCATTTCCCTCGGGACCTGGTCCAACAACCATCCGCGAACGAGATTGGGACGAACCGTTTCGGGGAAAGCCCCGGCGATCCGGCGCAAAATCCGCGGTCCGACCGGAACCGACCCGCGAACATAACTGCTCATGCTGGTGCGGTGAATTCCAGTGGCGCCAATGAGATCCTGTTGGGACATGGACAAATCCTCCATGGCCCGCTCTAAAGCGGCCGAAAAATAACTCATGAGGGCAAGTTAAGAAACTTTTAACAATCGGCAACTTTTTTCTTGCACCCCGACACTCAATCCTGAAAGTTCCAGAACTTATCAAAAATGGACATTCAACCGAACCATTCCAAAGCGATCGCCACGATCGCCCCGAACCGCGGAAACACCTTCCGCGGTCCATCGCCCCGGGTGGTCGTCGAGCAGGATTCGGGGGTGAGCGAATGACCGCCCTTTCCGCCATTTCACCGTTTTCCCCGGCTGAAGAATGTCCCGAGCCGGCCGCGCCGATCCAAGTCATCTGCGTCTACTGTCCGGACCTGCCACTGCGCGAGGCCGCTTTCCGGCAAAAACACCCCGGCACGATTTTTTCCCACGGATGCTGCCCGGACTGCTTCCGCCGCCTGAAACAACAACTTTCCGCCATCGCAGGAAACGACCTTCCCCGGGGCGCCGGCTCCATCGATTACCCCCGCTCCCCTTGAGGCAGCGGATGGAGCAGCCATAATGCCCGGGGTGGCCTGCCGGGAAATGGGTAACCGTTCAGATGGGTGGCGGTTCCCCATTTCCCGGGCCCCCAGGCGAAACGCGAGGCCGCCCGGATCTATCTATGCGCTTTGGAGTGCCGGGGCGTTCCCGGGCCGCTTCAATTGGATTACGCAGCCTCCCGGTCCTCCTCCGTAGGGACGTCCCTTTCCTCTTTGTGGCCGCATTCTTCCGCGAGCCGCCGCACCTCCCGCTCCAGCACCCGGGCGATCCGTTGATGCATCTCCCCTTCCTCATCGTCCAGACGACCGGCTTCCTCTTTCAATTTCCCCGCCTCGATCGGCTTACCGAAATAGACATCGATTTCGCCGCCTTTCGGTAATTTCCGTCCCAACGGCATCGCTTCCCTCGTCCCACGGATAAACACCGGCACGATCGACGGTTCGTGATGGGCCACGATTAAACCGATCCCCGGCTGGAACGACTGTAAATTGCCGTCGGTCGAAATCCTCCCTTCAGGAAACCAGACCAACCGATGCCCTCGCTTCATCACCAAGGCTCCGACGGCGAGACTCGACAAGGGACCTCGTTTCGGATCGATCGGCACCACTTGGAACAAGCGGCTCACCCAGCGCCGGAACGCGCCGCGAAAGAGTATCTCCGCGTTCCCCGCCCAAAAATAGCGCTTGAACCGACCATGGCCCAACGCACAGGTTATCGCCGGCGCATCGAAAAAACTGATGTGGTTCGGCACCAGAATATACGGCCCTTTCTCCGGCAGGTTTTCCAATCCATGCCCCCGGAACCGACAGCCCAACAAGGTCGCCGCCGCCCGGGAAACTCCGTAAACCATCGAAGTCACCGCCGACATTCCCGCCCCCAATGGCGTCGCCCAGCGTTTGTCGGAGTCATTCAAAACTTCCTCCGGTTCCTCGATCGGACGTTTTCCTTCGGCCAATTCCTCCTTCTCCGAGTTCGCGGCCGCCTCCAGCAGATCGCGCACGGTCTCCACCCGCTCGATCAGATCCTCCGTGATCGGCACGCCGGTCCGCTCCTGGGCGGACAACGACAATTCGACCCACTCCAACGAATCGATGCCGAGATCGAGTTCCAAACTGGCATCCGGCGTCAACTGTCGATCCGCGTAACGCTTAGCCAACAAATTCCACAGCTTCCTCGCCTGCGGATTCTCCAGGAGCACCCGGTCGTCGCTCCCCAGCTGTTCGATCGGGACTGGACCAGTCTTCCGGTCACCCCCGCTTTCTCCTTTCTTCGCGGCTTCGTATTGTTCCGCCAACCGGTGGCGCTTAATTTTCCCCAACCGGGTTTTCGGCAGAGGCTCCCGAACCACTTCAATGTTCGACAGGCGCTTGTAACTCGCCAGCGACGCCGCCCGCTGTTCGAGAGCCTTCTTGACGATGCGCGGGGCCTCTTCCCGCCCATGCTCCCGCAACACCGCCCGATCCGGCACCGCCAGGGCGACGAGTTTTCCCCGTTCCTCCAAGACGCCGACCTCGGCCACTTCCTCCGCCGCGCTCAGCGTCGTTTCGATCGATTCCGGGTCGATGTTTTCTCCCCCTTCAAGCACGATCATCGCGGAGGCGCGTCCGCCGAGATAAAGGTAACCATCCTGGTCCAGGTAACCGAGGTCCCCCGTCCGGAACCAGCCCTCTTGAATCGATTCTTCGGTCTTTTCCGGCAGATTATGGTAACCGGAAAAGACGTTAGGGCCCCGCGCCAACACTTCCCCGCGCTCATGGTCACGTTTTCCAGCCTCCTGGGCCTCCCGTTCCGCTTCCGGCAGAGCATCAGGATCGATCTTGAGTTCCACTCCTTCAATCGGCTTGCCCACCGTGGAAAAATCTCCCTCCCCCGGACGCTTCAAGGTCAAAAGCGGAGAAGTTTCCGTCAACCCGTATCCAACCGCGATCGGCCAGCCGAACGCCTCCAAATTCTCGGCCAATTCCGGGTCGAGCGGCGATCCCCCCGACGCCAACATGCGGATTTTCGCCCCCATTTTTCGCCGGATCGGACTGAATAGAAAACGACCGGCGGGCACCCCGATCCGCCGGGAAACCCGGGCGAGCGCGATTGCTCCCGAAAAGAGCCCGGCCGCCCACCGGCCCGCACCACCGACCTTCCCCCGGATCCCTTCGAATAACGCCCGGTAAAGCCGGGGCACTCCGAGAATGACCGACCCTTCTCCCTGATTCAACGCCCGCACCAGCGCCTCACCGGTCAATGAGTGAGGCAACAGAATCGTCACTCCCAGCGCCAGCGGGGTGAACAAACCGATCACCAGTGGATACACATGATGCATCGGCAGCGGCAACAACATCCGGTCGCCATCTTTCACCAAGCCGGTCTTGGCTACTGCCTGGATCTGAAACACCACATTGCGATGAGAAAGCGGCACCCCTTTCGGCGGTCCGGTCGTCCCGGAAGTGTAAAACAACACCGCCCGCTCCTCCTCGCCGACCTCAGCCGCCGGCACCGGGTCGTGACGGCAGAGGTCAGCCCATCCGTCGACCTCGTCAACCTCCCCTTCCCTCCCTTCGTGGTCGTCATCCCGCGCGCCAAGCACGAAAACCTTCAACCCGCGGTCTCCGGCGATCTCCTTCAGGCGCCGCGCCACCCGGTCCGAAGCGAAAACCCGTTTCGCATCGCAGTCCGCCAGCACCCGCTCCAGATCCTCGTCCGACATTTGGGTATCGATCGGCGCCAAAACCGCCCCGATGCGCAGAATCGCCAGAGCCGTAACAAACCACTCCGGAGACGGCTCGGCAATCACCGCGACATGTTCCCCCTTTTCGACTCCGAGCGCCCGAAGTCCTCCTGTCATCCCGGCCGCCTCCCGGGCCAATCGTTCGAACGGCCACTCCTCTTTATCTTTTCGGGTGAAACGGATCACGGCGGGCCGGTCCCCGAACTCCTGAAGCCGGTCAGCCAGCGCCGACAATGACTTCCAATCTGCAAAGTCGCGCGTTGCCATGCCTTTACTTTATTCGATCCCGCCGCCCGCGCAAATCGACGGTCCCGAAACGGAATTGACGCGGGTGGCCCCGCCAGCCGACATCCGCCGCCTACTCTACTTAACCAACCGGAGACAAAGGGGGTAGCGATAAGCCACCCCTTCGTTCGATTTGATCGTCGCCACGATCACCAAAATCAGGTGAATGACCGCGATTACCGGCAGTAAAACGAAACCGACCACCGCAAAAACCAGAATGCCCGCGACGACGGCGGCCAAGGTCATGGTGATCTGGAAATTAATCGCCTCCTTGCCTTGGTCATCCAGAAACGGCATTTCGTTTCTCTTGATCAACCAAATGATCAACGGCCCCAAAATGAAACCGATCGGAAAAGCGACATAGCCGAGCAAAGCGGAGAGATGGGCAAACGTCGCCCAAAGACGTTCGTTCTGCGGAACGCCGTCCGGCGAAAGGGCTGGTGCTCGTTGATCGTCCATGGTCCTCCTCAAAAATCGGCCGCACGGAAAAGTTGTCAATCCGGGAAGCGACGGGAACCGCAGATCCGCAGATCACACCGCAGGTAAAAATTAACCGCAGATTTCGCGGATATACGCAGATGCAGGAAGGAGATGTCCGCGAAACCGATTATTCGGGCGTCGTGCCAGCGGGATTCGAACCCGATAGTAGTTTTCCTAATACTGCATCGCGATTATGTTAAGATGCATTTATCAGCATCTTAGAAATCATAAGCCGTGTAAGTAGATGAACATAAAAGCAGTGCAATTCCTCTTTTCTGGCAAATAATTGGCAAATCTTAGCGACCTAGGCTCATAGTTCCGGATGCGATCTCCCCGATGGTCATAGTCACACTCCAGTCGTTCTTTCGGATCCGGGTAGACAGTCCCGGTAATTTGCAATTTGATGCCTGACCCCGCCGCGACCGTGACCCCGCCGCGACCGGGACGATTACTCTTGTCTCGGCAATGGTAATTTAATGACAAGCCCCGGCCATTTACTGACCGGTTCCTTTGATCAACCGCCCAAAGCCCTTAGATGGATTTCTCAATAGGATCGCCATTATGACAAAGGCGAGAGTCCATATTCCAAAAGCAAACGCTGACCAACGAGGAAAGAAACCCTGTCGCAGTTGGTGCCGAAGGTTCCCATACATTTGAAGATCCTCATGCATTTCAATTGTTGAAAAAGTGTCGGTAATTCGCCTTGGCGGCCTTGGCGGCAACGTTCCATCCCTCGCACGAACTAAAAACTCAAAGATTCTCGTGATCTCTGGCTGAATTTGATCTTCCTTGATTGCGAACAACTCCGCCAGGACGTTCTCGGAAAGAATTCCAACTTCTCCGTTCAAAGAATATTCCATAGTAATCAAATCCAAGGTCCCGGTTGCCTTCGAACTCCTTTCTGGCGATCGGAAATCATCCTCGATACTGATATTCAAGCGCCTGTAGCGAAAACTCTCGGGTGGATTCCATCCCCATTTTAACGGCGACTGTCCCCATGCACGAAAGCTGATCATGCCGCTTCTACCGTCGTATTCTTTAACCGAAACAAAATCGGCATTTACTACTCCGTAATAATCCCACATATCCTGTAACCGGTGAGGCCGATTAAATACCAGAAACAAAAGGCCAAATACCATTCCTAATAGGTAAATTAGAATAAGTTTTTTCCACCTCATACTTTATGATATCATGCTAGGACGAATCAGCCAATTAACGAAAGTGCATTCAAAAACTGGCATCAGAATGATCGCCAAGATTTTTACCATCAACCCGACACAGCCCTTCCCGCGGACCTCGCCGCATGCTAAGTGTCACACTACTTCCGGCACTACGTTCCATATCTTGTATTATTAACCTGAACACAACGATGTTCAACCCGCTGCCTTCAAGGCGATCCGCCAGATCAGATTGGAAATTCGCATTTCTGGCAAAATCCATCGAGGTCTTAGGTCTAAACATCCGGAAGTCACCATCTCTTTGCGGAGTTCTCCCTATTAACGTCGTTGTTTCGTGTAGGAAGACTCGTCCCATTTGAAACGAATTTATACCACTGGGGTTCAAATTATCTGTATTAAACCAGATATGCTCTGAGTGGGTGTTCGGTACCACCCATGCGTCGGCATCTCGTTTGCCCGGCAGCACGAATAGTTTTCGAGCTGATCTAAGAGCGGCCAGAGCCTCGATTTGGGTATCACGCATATACATAACGGCTCGACGATAAGTGTTTCGTCCTCTTCCTGGACAATACAGACTGTCAATCTGGTCCAGATAAGTGTCCATAATAATTTTTAAGTCCTCCGCAATTATTATCGCCTTACTTTGCGCATTGACAATACGCTGCATAGCGGTTGGTGACCAAGTAAATGATGTGTCCGTTTGTCTTCGCAGGTTCGCGTTGGTGAAATGAATCTGCCACAACCCTAGATAGTCACCGGAATTAATGGCGTCATTTTGAGAGAAACCGAGGAGGCTGATTCCACCATCCTCTTCAATCGGATCCCTATTCAGGAACCGGCCAGTTGCCGGATCAACGTATCGGTAACCATAATAGACGATACTGGTTTCTGCATCAGTATATTTGGTGCTGAACCCGAACGGCAATTCCTTCGCCACGCCGGTTTGAACGATCGGATCGCCAAACGGCGAGTAATCGAGGCGGCCGGCAACCGCGAGGGTCGCGGTGTTCACCCACGCGACCACATTTCCATTGGCGTCCGTGCTTGCCGCGAATGTCTGCGTCGGCGTTTGCGTCCAGAGCAAACCGCCGACTCCCCCAACGCCTTGCATGGAGCCGCTTATGTCCGGCCCCCAAACATGTCTACGGATTACGGCGTTGCCGTTCAGGGCATCGCGTTCCTCGACGAGGTTCCAGCCGTCGTAAATGAACCGGAGGTCTTTGACGGGCTCCCAGTCGTTGGCTACCCATTCCTTCACCAATTTCCGGATGCGGCGCCCCTGGTAATCATAAGCGAATTCGAGACGCTGTTTGAGGTCGGGGATGGCAGTTGCGACGTTTGTGCGTGTTTCCATGGCCTTCAACCGGTTCTCGCCATCCCAGAAGTAATTCCAGCGGCCGTCGGATTCGAGGTTTCCATCCAAATCGTGAACGAAGGTTTCCGGGTCCTCCGCTTTAAAGGCCCAGCGGGTTTCGTCCACGAGTTGGTTGTCGATTTCGGCTTCCACGATGATTGGACTATGCACCGGGCCGGGGCTGTTGTCCATCGTTACCTCCCGGTGGAAATCCCGGTCGGTTCGCTGGGTGGGTTGACCGTTCACGGTCACTGTGGCAGCCGGGAGGGCTTCGCCGAGGACGTCGATATAGGCGGGGACCGTGCGCTGCTCGTACTGGTTTAGCAAACTTGGAGTGTAGGTGGCGGTCCGGCTGTTGCGGGTGGCGGTTTCCCGATTGCCGATGCCGTCGAAGGTGTAGCCGAAGCTGTAGCCGGGGAGGATGGCGGATTGGGGATCGGTGGAGAGGCGTTTATGGGCGGACGTCACTTGCCCGAGATTGTCATATCCGTAATGCCAGGCGCGGCCGTCTTCGTGTTCGATGATGGTGCGCTGGTTGGCGGCGTTGTGCGTGTAATCGCGTCGAACCACCGGCGCGCCATCCACGATGGTTTTCATCCACTCGACGCGGACAAGTTTGTCGACGGATCGTTCGTGGCGGAGGCGGAGCGTGCCGACGCGGCGGATGTCGACGCTTTCCAGGATCCCCGTGCCGGACTCGTAGCCGAGATCGGCGCGATGATGGGCTTCGGAAATGCGGTTGAGGCGACCGGCGGCATCGAACAGGTAGCCGGCGCCGTAGCCCGCATCCGTCGCGAGATAACGGAGGCGATGCTGCGGGTCGTATTCCCGGTCGATGCTCACCCCTCCCAGGAGACCGCTGCCGGTGTAATCTTCGTATTCGAGAAAACCGGCGGTAGTGTAACCGCGGGTGAGCAGTCCGGCGGCGTCTTCGGTGGTCTTGAGGCGTCCCAGACGGTCATAGGTATGCGTGACGGACGGTGTGCCATCCGTGTAGACGGTGGTCCAAAGGTCACCCGCCTCATTGTAAGTGTAGGTGGTGACGAGCGGCTGGTTGTCCACTTCCCGCGCCCAGGTGCGGGTTTTCAGCCGTCCCGAGGGCCAGTAGGTGTATTCGGGGCCTTTGTTGTCGTTGTAGCGTTTGTTCTCCAGCCAGCCGCGCTGGGGATGATAATTCCAAGTGGTAAGGGCAGCCTGGGAGGGGTAGGCTCGCCAGGTGGTCATCGTCTGTTTGCGTCCCTGCAAATCGTAGGTGTAGGCCACGCGGTAAGTGCGGTCGCCCCAGGTTTTCTTGAGCTGACCGTTCGGCCAATATTCAAAATGGGTCTCGGCGAGGTCAGCATGGACGATCTTGTTTTGCCGGCCCATCGAATCGTAACCGTATTCGGTTGTCTGCGACGATTGCCCATCAGCCGGGGGCGGGGTCGTCACCTTCCAGAGGCGGTCGGCCGCATCGTATTGGAAAGTGGTTCGGCCATTGCGGTGGTCGTCGGCAAACTCCAGGCGGCCAAGCGAATCATATTCGTACTCGGTTTCATGGAGAAGAGTGCCGTCCCCGCCGTGACGGGCCTCGCGATGAAGTCGACCGCCGTGGTATTCCGTGATCGAATACGATCCGTCGGGGCGGGTGCTGTGGACGGTGCGGACGGGGGAGGATCCGGAGAAATCGCGGGTCGTGGTGACGCTGCTGGTGGCTCCGCCGCGGACCTCCCAACTGCGAAGCCCGCTGGTGGTGGTTTCGTGCCGGGAAATTTCCACGGGTTTGTCGACGTTATCTTCGGTCCACGCCTCCTCGATGGTGACGATGATGTCTTCGCCCCGGGTGTTGGCGGGGTGGCTCGTCGAAAGCACTCTGCGGGTGGTGCGGCGGATGCGGTCTTCGCCGTCAAAGGAAATACCGGTGGCTCCGTCGATCGCCACGGCGGTGATCTCCAGTTCGCCGAGACCGTTGTAGGCGAAACGCCGGGTGACTCCGTCGGCGTCGCGATAGGCGACGAGTTGTCCAAGCTGGTTGAACTCCCAGGTTTCGTCGGCGCCGGAGGGATACGGATATTCGCGGCGAACGGTCCGGCCGAGCATATCGGTGTAGGTTTTCACCCATTCGGCGGTGGCATGGGGACCGGGCTTGAGGAAAATCTCCCGGGTCCAGCGTTCGCCGTCGGTGGTGGTTCCATATTCGTATTGGCGATGGGCGGCGGCGGTGCCTTCGACTTTGAAAAGGGTTCCGTCCGGATAGCTCAGCTCGATCCGGGTCCCGCCGTCGGGGTATTCCACGGTCCGTTTCCAAAGGCCGGTCGCGGAGTCGATCTCTTCGGTGTGATCGGTGGTTTCCCCGGCGATGTCCTTCGACCAAACCAAATCTCCCGCGAGGTCGAAGTGGTTTTCCTGGAGGAGAGTGGCCGGGGAACCGAGGCGGGTCACGGTGCGGCGACGTCCGTTTCCGTCGAGGCCGTATGCTTCGGTGATGCCGTTGCGAGTGGTTTGGACCGTGCGTCCGAGGGCGTCCGGGGTGTGCGTCGTGACCGTGCCGTCCCGGGCGGTGTGGGTGGCGATTTGGCCGAAGTCGCCGTAAGTGAAGATTTCCGATGTGCCGTCGAGCGGATAGGAGACGATCAGCGGACGGCCGAAATCGTCGCTGGAATCGACCTGGCGGACGGAAAGGGTCACGCTGTTGTCGAATTCCGTGAGACCGAGAAGCCGTAACACTTCGGCGGCGAGGCTCCGCTTCTCGACGGCCGAAAGTTCACTCGCTTCCCAGGCGCCATCAAGCAATTGGTCGAGATCGGCGAAGAGCGCTTCGTGGAGATCGTCGAGTTGATCGAGGAGAATCGCGATGTGCTCGGGACTGGCGACCCCGATGAGGCTGTCGATCAGCGCTTGAAGTTCCTGGATCTCGGGATTTTCCTCGGCCAAGCTGGTCTTCGATTTATCGGCGAGCATTTGTCCGGTCCGGTCGAAAACGCGGAAAAGGATTTCGCCTTCTGGATCGCGCCCGATGTGGACGATATTGTCCCCGCTCAGCGGAAGGCCTTCCGGTGAAGTCGGAATGAATCCGCCACCGGGATCCTCCACGAGGGTCGTCAACTTGAGGTCGAATTCCCGGAAATCGCGTTCGATTTCGGAGACGGTGTTTCCGGCGGAATCGACGGTGGTGACGGTGACCGTGCCGGAGGCGATGGCATCGACCAGTTCGCCATCCCCGGCCGGCTCTCCTCGGGCGATGGTGGTGACGAGGGCGCCATTGACGGAGACGTAGGAATAGAGGGTGACGGTGCCGTTCGAATGAAATACCCGGCGAGGTTTCCCTTTCCACGGCCCCGTCGCATAGGTGTGGGTGGTTGTGATAAGATTGGCCGGATGGTTCTCGTTGTCCAATTCCCAGCCCGGCGTGCCGACCCGGATATTGGAAACGCTGGTCATACGATAAGGCGGCTGATACGGCATGCCGGGCAAATAATTGGGATTCGGCTCCTCGAAACCATTCCCCCACTCGACTCGATAGCGCCGCGAGACCTCATGATTCTTGATCTTTACAACCGTGCTTTGAATCCGTTCCCGGACACCATCGCCATTCACATCCTCTTCCCAATAGGCGATTTGTTCGACCTTATGGTAGGATTCGGTTCCGGCGTCGGCGAGGAGGGAGCCCTCCCACGAAGAAATCGTTTTGGTCCGCCTGCCGAGAGGATCATAATCGTAAACTTCCCAATATCCGTTGGAATCGGATCGGGATTTCAGTTTGCCCACGCGCCATCCGTCGGCTGGATCGACGTAATAATCCCAAGTGGTCGTGAGGTTACGGCCTCCGGGATCGCGCACCTCTTCGACCCGTTCCTCGCCCCAGCCAAACGTCCGGAAGGTTTCGGAAATTTTGCTGATTTCGCCGAAAACATTGTCGCTGACAATGGTCGTGACGATCCGGTCCGGTCCGGACGAGTCGGTTTCCCGTGAAACAGTGTGCAACCCGTTTCCAGTAGCCAACGTCCACTTGTCAGCCGCATCGTCATGGGTGAAATGACGGGTCACCGGCGTTCCCACCATCTGACGCATCCTGATTTGGGTCGTGGTCGCCGGATTCGGATTGTCGACGCGCCAGATTGAAAATGCATCGTCAATCGGATCGACCTCGGAGGCCAGTTCGTAAAGGCCGGAAGCCGGGTTGAAATTCCCGATGTCCGTGGGATGATAGAAACGGATCTCATAAAAATCGATATCATCCGAAACCGTGTATTCGGTCACGATATCGGCGAACGCCTGGGGAGCGAAGACCTGCCGCAGCGCACCATCGGAATCGTAAACGACGTCGATTTCCGACTGACCGGCCAAGCCGTAGGTCAAAACACCCGGGCCATAACTTTCCGCGGTGACTTCCTGCTGGTAAAAACGGATTGCGCCCGCGGACCGACCGTTCTCGTATCCGCCCATGAAAACCGACCAACTCGCGCTCGAATTATGACCGCCATCGTCACTACCCGGCGTACGGCTGCGCTCAAGCAAGCGCGCCACCGCTTTGATTTGCCCGGCACTGGTCACCCCAGTCGGCAATTCCTTGACCAGGATATACGGCTGGGACACGTCATCAACCGTAACGACGTCCTGCCGTTCTTTCAAATCCATCGGGCTTTCAGTCCCATTACCGTCGAAATAGGTGAACGTTACCTCATAATCGCCAACTGGGCAAAAATCGAAAGCCGCACTAAAACCGCTCAATATAACGGTCTTTGTTCCATTCTCTTCAGGCTCGGATAGGTCATAGACCGAAGTCTCTACTTGCCCAGGACCATATCCATGATAGACAAACGGAGGCATTGGCGTAAATACCGGATCCCCCCCTCCCTCAGGCTGAAACCGTTCAACCCAGGTCAGCGTGGTTATTCCACTGGGATCTGGGTCAAACATCCACTTATACTTCACCCGACGAAAGCTAAATGTTGATTCATTAGAAGGGAGCATTCTAAAGGAGTTTCCCGAGTCACCCTGTCCTATTACAGTCTTGGAGCTATCAAATCCGGCAAAAGGAGGAAGTATTTTCAATGCCGTTTCAATCAGCCGATTAGTCGTAAATTCGTCCTCTAATGTTTCGAAGATTGTCCCCATTAACTTATAGCCGTTGAGGCATTCATAAGTTCCTGTTAATTCTGCTTGATCTGACTTATAGTATATAATAAAATGATTCGGCGCCCAAGCGAGCATTAAATTGATGCTACTGAACTCCGCATTACTTACAGGAAACGATCCGCTTCCACTTTCCGTAGTCCAAGAATGTCGAGTGACAAGGGAATTATCAGAATCATACTGTGCTGTTCCATCGGAGCTTATGGTGTACTTCAAGCTACCGTCCCACATGTGATAGCCTTCGTGATCAAGGCAATCCCAAAAACCACCATAAGCAAAATCATTTTTCCCGTGAAAAACTTTCTCGAGAAAATATTTATTTCGTTCAAATTCGATTGGGTTGTATTGGATAAACCCTCCTTTTTCAGTGGATACCTCTACAGAATCAGCTATTAATGTTGCTTCTCCCCCCACTGTGATCTTACCTTTGAAAACCAAATTTCCGCAGGGGGATTCCCCCATCAAATTATGCCCAAATAAACACAATAGTATAAGAATTAATCTTAATGGCATTTTATCGAGCATACAAGAATCATAATGAGATGGTTTTATTGATAATCCGTAACGAAATTGAAAATGGGTTATCTCAAATTACGGCGAATGCACGATCAGTCCAGCAGCGTTTGCCGCCGCCGGATCCTGGCCGCCTTCAAGCGACAGCTGCCAGAGCTCCCAATAAGTGAGCGCGCTGCCCTCGGGGGAAAGACCGGTGTAGTCGCCGAACGGATCAAGGCCGTTCTCCAGTTTCCAGCCGCTGGGGATGCCGTCGCCGCCGAAGACCGAGAGGTAGGGATCGGGGGCGAACAGGTCGGTGAAACGGAGACGGAAGAATCCCCGGCCGGGATCTCCGGCGAGGTGGAACCCCCAGATGATTTCGTCGTCGGAGCCTTGCTCGATCAACGGCACGTAAATCCAACCGGAGGCCAGATCGGGGCTGAATTGGACGAAGTAGGTGTGATCGAGTGCGCCCTGCCAAGAGAGGTGGAACGCGTCGGTGCCGCGATCATGCACGATCGCCAGCCCCTCATCCGCAGGGACGCTTGAAGTGGCAAGAAGCCCACTGGATAGTACAACACCCGTGGTCGCTAGAGCGAAACGGCCGGAGGGAGCGAAACGGTCGAGAAGAGTTCTTTTCATGGTGGGGAGAATTTTTACTCGGGGTTTTCGGAATGGATCCGGCTTCGGATTGGGAAGAAGTTAACCACGGTCTCTCGGAGAGCTGGCGGGTGGGCTTGACGATAACGTTCATGCGCCGCCCTGAGAGTTTCCGCCCGCTGAGCTCGCGCTTCGAAATTCGCTTCATTCTGAACGTAGTGGACATGAAGAGCGTCAATCGCCTCCAGAAGATCGGGAGAGACCTCCGTTTCAGATTTGGAGAAAACGACATATTCGGGGAACGAGGAGGAAAAGATCGTGGAGTCCGGACGGTTTGTCTCGTTGGTTGAGTCCGACTCGACCTTCGTTACGAAGCTGAAATACGAAAAATAAAAGTCCCCTGCTCGCAGGCTTTCGATGGGGGGCAAATAGGTAAATGCCACATTGCTGAGGACTGTGACGCCATCGCTCAACGGCGCCACCTGAATTTTGGTCATTTCATCATCCCAAACCGTTACGAAGAGGGTGAGGTTCATTGATTTTCGCTCCGGATCAAGAAGAGGAATATCTTCCGTCGTTAGCTCCGTCGCTCCGGTCTCTTCCGCGGCGGTCGACGTCTTTCTGGCTGGTTGCGCAACTTGTCGGAAGAGAGTTTGGTGTCCCGCGTGATCAAATGTCCATTCCTGGACTGCTGGCGCCTCCAGGAGTTCGTTCCGCCTATCCGCTTCCCGTTCAGCCTGGGCAGTTATCTCCGCTTCGACGATGGCGTCCGCCTCCGTACTCGACAGGGCAAAAGCAGAATCAGCGGACACGAACAACGCAATCGCTCCCGCGAAAATCGTGGGGATCAAGGAAGCAGCTTTTTTCTTTCTCATTAGATTTTCCTCCGGTTCAAGGGTTTCCGTGAGTAGAACGATGTTGTCAACGGTTTTCTTAAATACCGCATTTGTGTGTGAATATCACACACATCTAGTGAGGTTTCGTGCTCCAATGTCAAGCGTGTGAATTGCGCACGTGAATGAAAAAAACGCTTCAAGGGCCGGCACGTAATTTAATTGGGGGACGAATTCGCCGGGCTCGGTTGGCCTGCAAGCCCTCGGTTTCCCAGCAGGACTTGGCTGGTCGCTTGGCCGCGCGTGGCTTGACCATCGATCGGTCCGCCATTTCCCGGATCGAAAACCAGGAACGTTACGTCATGGACTACGAAATTGCCGCTATCGCTAAAAGCCTCAAAGTCACCGTAGCTTGGCTGTTCGGCGAAAAGTGATGAACTTCCCGCCCATCAGGAGCCCTGCGACGCTCGTCTCGATCGGGCCCCTTAGTAATTGAGTAACTGAATGGCTTCCACCCGTCCAAAATGGTCCGTATTGTCGGTCACGAGAGGAAACCCGCAGTCGAGGGAGGCGGCGGCGATCCAGAGATCGTTGGCCCCGATCATCAGACCAGCCGCTCGAAGACTTCGGGTGATTCGCGCATAATGATCCGCGACGGAACGTGTGACTGGAAGAATCTCAAACGACTCCACAACAGATACAAACGCAGGATCTTCACGGTTTTCAAAGCCCTCCGCATACTCTCCGTAGGCTATAATCGAAAGATAGGCAGCCTTCTCGCGGTGGCTTTCGAGAAACCTGTGCGCTTTCCCCAATTTGCCGGCCTTTCGTTCCCGCTGAAAATCAATCAGAAACGTGGTGTCAAAAATCAACGATTCCATTTGTCCGCGGGCGGCCGGTCGTTTCTCTGGGCTTCGATAAGCCTTTCCAACGTGGCATCCGAAACCGCTCCGGAGGCACGGGCGAGCAGATCGCCGCACCGCTTCGGTCCATCGTCCCATTTGGCTCGCTTGATCACCTTGGAAAACGATTCGCCCCGATGTCGGCGCGCCCGAACAAGAGCCCGGTAAGCCTCTTCATCCACCGACAGTGTTTTTGTGCCCATACACAGATCAATACACAGGAAACAGGCTTCGTCAATTCGAAGCTCCGGATTTCGACCGGTCGAAACTCCCCAGGCCTCCGCGCAAAGACTACAGGTCGGGAATGGCGCGCTGTCATCGCTACAAAGCAGGATCCGGCTAGGCCCCGAGAGGACAGAATATTCCGTGCCTTCCGGGTATTCCGTGGTCCCTCTCCCCGGATGACCAGCTTACGGTCGAATCATCGTTATTCACGGCTCCCTCCCTGTCCACTTGACCCTTTCATCCGTTTCCTGTTGAGTGTGAATATGATTCCCATGCGCGCCGATTCTGCTGCTGATCGACATCTTCATGTCGCCGGAATCCTGCGCCAATGAACGGATCCGATGCGCGCGATTCCGCCCGCCCCGAATCCCTCCGCCCGTTCCGGATGGGGCTGGCGTTTGGATTTTTCAACGCGATCACCTGGCAGATCGCCCTCGGCACGCCGTTGGTCCTGTTGGCCGAATCGCTGGGCGCCACCGCCTTCCAGGTCGGGCTGATCTACTCGTTCCTTTTCCTCCTTGCTCCGATTCAGGTGTTGGCGACCGCCCTTCTTCCCAAGTTCGGTTACCGGCGTCTGATGCTTTTCGGATGGGGGGCCCGCTCGATCTCGCTGTTGATCCCGATCTACCTCGCCTGGCTCCGGCCCGCGGAACCGGCCGATTGGCATGTCAACCTCCTCATCGGCAGCATCTTCTTTTTCGCCTTGCTCCGTTCGATCGGCGGGTGCGCCTTCCTGCCGTGGATGTATTCAATTCTTCCCGACAAATTGCGCGGCCGGTATTTCGCCAACGACCAGATTTTCTCCGGCGTCGCGGGGGTGACGACCCTCATCGCCTGCTCCCTCCTTTTCTATTGGTTGCCCCTGCACGACGCCTTCGTGTTGCAATACTCCCTGGCTTTGGCCGGGGCGTTGCTCGCTTGGTACGCGCTCAAAAAGATCCCGGAGGGACCGCTCCCCGATCCGGTTGACTTAAAAGGATTGTTCAAAGAGGCCCCCCGTCTCTGTTTCCGGAGAAGCCGCTACCGCCACTTCCTTTGGTTGAGTGTGCTTTTCGCCGTCACTTCGGCCCCGATCGTTCCTTTCTCGATTTACTACCTGCGCGTGGAAGCCGGTTTGAGCGCCGCCGAGATCATTATTTTCACCACCATGCAATACCTCGGGGCGATCGCCGGATCCCTTTACGTCCGCAACATCATTGACCGAAGCGGACCCCGGGTCTTTTTCCGCGCGTCCAGTGCCCTTTACATCGCGGTGGCAGCTTCCTGGTGGGGTTTCCTCCATTGGGAGGTTTCGTGGATCGTCCCTCTGCTACTCGTTTACTTCACCCTCGGGATGGCGGCGGCGGGATGGATGTCGGCCAACCTGAATTACCTTCCCCGGCTCACCAGCGAGCGGGACCGCCCGGTCCGGATTTCCGTCCATGGAGCGATCACCAGTTTCCTCGGTGGTCTGTCTCCGATCTTTTGGGGACTGTTTCTCCGAGGTGAAGGCGAGACGCCGACCATGAACACGGGGAATTTCGAGCTGTTGTTTTTGTTCGTCACCCTTTCCCATCTTCTCCTCCTCTGGCACGTCCGCTACCTGAGGGCGGCCAAAACCGACGCCGAACCGCTCCTGCTGGCCGGCGCGCTGGGACGTCCGGTCCGCTCCCTCGCCTCGCTTGCCACCTTGGCGACGAACTGGAAAAAACAACGCTGAGTTACTCCTCGTACCACGGCAGGCGGAGTTTGGCGCTATGCTCCAACTCCGCGATCACCTGGGCGGCGAACAAGATGATCACCGCCGCCACTTCCATGCTGATCAACAAAATCACCATCGTCGCCAACGATCCATAAACCACACCGACCAATGAGAGATTGGTGAAAAACCATCCGAGCAAGAGCCGCACCCCCTCCCAAAGCACGGTCGCCGTGACCCCGCCGATCAACGCCCGGCGAAACCGAATCCTGCTCGTCGGCATCACACTGTAAAGAGCGGTGAACAGCAGGACCAATCCTCCGAGGGCCAGCAGATGGACCACCATCCGCGTCACCTCATCCAACGCGATCTCCCGGCCGAACCACCCGACCTCCTTGAACGGGATCGCATGCACCGCCGCTGAGACAAGGGTGATCAACAACACCGCCACCCCGATCACCCCGATGAACAGGTAGGGCAACACCGCCGACACCCAAAACTTCCGCGGCGCCTTGTGTTGCGGTCGGTGAAAGATGACCCCCATGGCGGTTTCCAGGATTCGGAACGCGATCGAACTGAAGAAGACCATCGCCAGGAAACCGATCACGCCGACCAATTCCCGGTTGTCGGGAAACGCTTGCAACACCCCTTCGAGGATGACGTCCATTCCCGGGACGATGATTGCCAGTTCCGGAAAGATGATTTCGTAAATCAACTCGTCGGTGAAAAACTGGGCGAATACCATCACGATCACCAGACAAAGCGGAATAACCGACAACATCGTATTGTAGGCGACCGCGCTCGCGAGCAGCACCCCGTTGTTGTAATAGAAATGCCGGACCACCCGTAGCGCGAACTTCGCCACCCGGCCGGCGGTGGTCGTCGGTTGCATCAACCACGCGACGATCCGGTCGCGCCGGTTCTCCTCCCGTTTCATTCCCTTCACCAGCCGGGACGCTGAAGTTCGCCGAGCGTCGTCACTCCCTGTTTCACTTTCTCCACGCCGTCGTGCAAGATCGGATCGACCCCTCCGCGCCTAAGCTCGCCGCGCAGCTGCGACTCGTCGGCGTGCCGCAAAACCAGCTGCTTGAAATGTTCCTCCAGATGCCAGACCTCGAACAATCCCGTCCGCCCATGAAAACCGGTGTATTGACATTCCTCACACTCCCCGGCAACCCACACCGTCTCCGGCACTTCCAACCCGGCCGACTCCAGCCACGCCTTTTCGGCGTTCGACACCGTGCCCTCTTTCCGGCACGCGGGACAAAGCTTCCGCACCAAACGTTGTGCCACCACCACTTCCAAGGCGGTCGCAATCTCGTAATCCTTCAAATGAAGATTCCGCAGAGTGGTGATCGCCCCGGCTGCGTCACGGCTATGCAGCGTGCTGAGCACGGTCTTTCCGCTGGCCGCCACGTCGAGCGCCGCCTGGGCGGACGGCACGTCCCGGACTTCGCCGACCAGGAGGAAATCGGGATCGAGGCGGAGCATCGCTTTCACGCCTTCCCCGAACGTCAGTCCGCGCCGGTCGTTCACTTGCATTTGGGTGATGCCGTTGACCCGGTATTCGACCGGATCCTCGATCGTGACCACGCTTTGATTAAAGATCTTCAGCTCATGCAACAAGGCATACAGCGTGGTGGTCTTGCCGCTGCCAGTGGCTCCGACCACCAGGAACATTCCGGATACGTTTTTCAACCACTTTTCGATCGTCGCGTATTGCTCCTTACGCAGACCAAGGTCGCTCAAGTTGAGTTCCAGTTGCTGGGCCTGCAATAACCGGATCGCCAGCTTCTCCCCTCCGATGCAAGGCACCCCGGCCACCCGAAGATGCAACTCGCTTTCATCGTGATAGTAACTGGCCCGACCATCCGCCGGACGGCTCAACGGGATCGGATCGATCTGCGCCATCGCTTTCAAATGCCCAATCAACCGGCCGCCCACCTCCCTCGGCAAAAGGGCCGAATCGTGCAGGACCCCGTCGATCCGTAACCGCACACAGAGGTGGCCGTCCTCGGGCTCCAGGTGAATGTCGGTCGCCCGTTGCCGCATCGCGTCGTCGATCAGGCAGTCGGTCAAGTCCGACATCGCGGCACCGCTCTCCGGGTCGAGCTGGGGGATTCGATCCATCAGCTCCGATTCCCAACGTTGCACGGACGGAGCGAAGTGAGGTTGCAATTGACGGAAACGATTCGGCGCCTGTTCGGTTTTCATAGAGAGAGTGGTGGTTGGGTGTGATTGTTTAAAAACGGCTCTGGCGGTTGATTTTACCCGGCCGATTTCCCTCCGGCAACTCCTTTCGATCTCCGCGGAAAACGGAAGGCTACGTTATCGGGAGCCGACCGAATTCCGACGATGTAATCAGAAGTGGTGGGATCACCGTCGTGTCATTGCGAGGAGGCTCCGCCGACGAAGCAATCCACGAAACAGCGACCCGCGCCCCTTTCCCGGAACGTGGATTGCCGCGTCAGTCGTTCCTCCTTCCTCGCAATGACAGACGGTTGTCTGTTCTTACCACCACTTTCAATCGCGCCCAATTCCGGCATTCCGGCTCGTCATCCAATAAGCGGTTTACTTCCGCAACGGCGTTTGCTATCGTCGAAACTCTTCCGTGAAATCGGAAGGAATATTCATAACCAACCAGAATCGGAACCATTAACAGGAGACAGAATCAATGAGCGTACGCACAGCGGAATCGCGATGGGAAGGAACCCTCAAGGAAGGCAAAGGAAAAATGAAATTCGGAAGCGGAGCCTTCGAAGGCCCCTATACCTTTGCTTCCCGTTTTGAAGAAGCCGACGGCACCAACCCCGAGGAATTGATCGGAGCGGCCCATTCCGGATGCTTCTCGATGTTCCTTTCGGCCGTGCTCTCGAAAGACGGTTACAAACCGACCTCGGTGACCACCAAAGCCAAAGTCCATTTGGGACAAGTCGACGGAGCGCCGAAGATCACCAAGATCGAACTCGATTGCGAAGCGGAGGTCCCGGGCCTCGAAAAGAGCGTCTTCGATGAAAAAGCCGAGTTGTCGAAAAAGCAATGTCCCGTGTCGAAGGCCTTGGCCGGCACCGAGATCGTGCTAAACGCCCGGCTGAAATCGTAGGCGCCGCGTCGGCCCCCGCTCGCGCCCGACCTCCGATTCGACCGGAGCGGGCGCGCGGGTTTTTCGTGGAGGCGGCGCTTTTCAAACCGCCCGCCTCCATTTATTTTAATTTTGGAATCCCCCGGAACCCCCCGTTGCCAAAAACCAATGAAGAGATTGATCGTTGTTTCGAACCGGCTCCCGTTCACCTTGGAGCAGGATGAACGTGGAAAATGGGGCGCAAAACCCTCCTCCGGCGGACTCGTCACCGGGCTGACCCCGGTCCTTCAGGAAATCGGAGGGCTTTGGATCGGCTGGTCCGGCACCACCACGCCGGTCCGCGAAGTCAAAAACGCCCTCGCCCGGGCCAGTAAAAACACCGGCTATCAAGTCGTGCCGATCGAACTCTCCGAAACCGAACGTGACCAGTTCTACTACGGGTATTCCAACGAAGTCGTTTGGCCTCTGTTCCACGACCTCCAAGGCCTCTGCAATTTCGACCCCGACTATTGGGCCGCCTACCGGAAGGTGAACGAGCGGTTCGCCGACGCGGTTCAAGCCCATACCGGCGAAGGGGATTTCGTCTGGATTCACGACTACCAACTGATCTGCGTGGCCGAAATCCTCCGCAAGAAAAAGTATCCCCACCAACTCGCCTTTTTCCTCCACATCCCGTTCCCCTCGCTCGATATTTTCACGAAGCTCCCGGAACACGGGGAAATGCTGCACGCCCTCCTCCAATACGACCTCCTCGGGTTCCAGACCGCCCGCGACCTCCGCAACTTCCTCCAATGCGCCCGCCGCCTCAGCGGCTTGACCGTCGAAAGCCGCGGCGCCCTCCGGGTAATCCACTGGAAGGGCCGCGAAATCACCCTCGGCGCCTTTCCGATCGGGATCGACGCCAAGGATTTCTCCGAAACCGCCGCCCTCGAAGACGTCGCCCGCCGGGCCTGGAATATCCACGCCGGTTTCCCCGACCGCCAGCTGATTCTCGGAGTCGACCGTCTCGATTACACCAAGGGAATCCCCGACCGCCTGAAAGCGTTTCGCGACGCCCTCGAACGTTATCCGGAACTCCACCAGCGAGTGACGTTCATCCAGGTCGTCGTGCCAAGCCGGACCCATATCCCCAAATACCACGCCCTCAAAACCGAGATCGACCGCCTGGTCGGCGAGATCAACGGCGATTTCTCCTCCGGCAACTGGGTGCCGATCCATTACGTCTTCCGGAGCCTCGATTTCCTCGAACTGCTCGCCTATTACCGCACCGCCGAGATCGCCCTCATTACCCCGCACAAAGACGGGATGAACCTCGTCGCCAAAGAATATTGCGCCTGCAGTTTGGAAGAAAATTCCGTCTTGATTCTCAGCCAGTTCGCCGGAGCCGCCGACCAACTCAAAAAAGGAGCCCTGCTGGTCAATCCTTACGACGTCAAACACACCGCCGACGCGATTCATAAGGCCTTCAACATGAAACAAAAAGATCGGCAAGCCCGGATGAAACGACTTCGGGCCAACGTCCAAAAAGAGGATATCTTCTGGTGGGTTAAATCGTTCTTCCAAGCCCTCCCACCGACTGACGAGGCATCGTGATTCGACCCGGCAGTCCGATGACACTGCCCGATCTCGATCCGCTTGCTTTAACGTTATTTTAACATCTTGCCAACGGGGCGCGATTCGTATGGACTCGCGCCTCATGAGCGAGAATTCCCCTCCAGAAGAAAAGTCGATCCAACCCCATGACGGCCATTCCCGGAAGCATTCCGATTCCCACCGCAAACACCACCATCACCACCACCACAAGAATCCGGTTCGCCGGGGTCGGTGGACCGTCGTCGCAATCATCACTCTCACCCTCGGATACACCGCGTCGATCCTCGGACTAGCCATCGCCGGACATTCCCACCCGCTCACCGCCACCTGGGGTTACGCCACCCGCCTCACGATCTACGGACTCTTCGCCGCCGTCACCTTGCTTTGTCTTTTCCTGCTTTACCGCGGCAGTCTCTCCGTAAAACACCTGCTCGGATTCGTCGGCACCATCATCGCCTTCGCCTTCGCGGTGATGATTTCCTTAAACGTCCTGACGGCTCCCATCACCTATTGGACCGCCCTCGACGCGGTCGGCTTCGCCGTCGCCACGTTCGTCGCTTGGAACTGCTGCTTTTCCCCCAGCATCCCGAAGTTTCTCAATTACCAGCAAGACCACCACTGAGATCTCCCCTCCTCCCCCGCGCCGGAGCATGGCGGGCGGTCCGGTTTTCGCGCGAAGCGCTTTTGGAGTGCTGGTGCGTCCCCGCACCGCTTTCGAAATGGTCGACGATGGCCGCACGCTCCACACTTATTCGCCCACCGAAGCCCTTCCGCACGCACCAAAGCTCCGCGGGGACGCGGAGCACTCCAAAGAGGCTCCGCCTCGAAAACCAATGCCATTCCATCCTATTCACGGGCAAAGCCCGATGCTGCGCGTTCGAAAAACACCCGTCCCCCGGAAACCCGCTTGCATTTTCCGGTCGTTGGTGCGAGTGTGCCCGCCGTTGGTGAGCCATCGGCCCTTTTTCCTTCCGGGAAAAACCCGAACCCGCTCGGCCCCTCGGGCGTCTTTTCGATGAGAGACTGTTCAAGGCATTCTCAAATTCATCGAGCCATCCGTCTATCCGCCTGTTTTGCGGACAAGACCTAAAAAGACACCCGGAGCGTCCCTACGGCGCCCCGATCCTTCGTATATGACATCCGTATCCTTGTTTTCCGAACTGAATCTGGCCCAGCCGATTCAGCGCGCCATCGTTGAAAAAAACTACCGGCAACCGTCGCCGATCCAAGCCCGGGCAATTCCGCACTTGCTTGAAGGACGCGACTTGATCGGTTGCGCCCAAACCGGCACCGGCAAAACCGCCGCCTTCGCTCTCCCGATCCTCGATCGTCTCGCCGCCTCGCCGGCACCGCGAACCCGGGGCCGCCCGCGCGCCCTGATCCTGACCCCCACCCGGGAGTTGGCCGCCCAAATCGGCGACAACTTCGCCGCCTACGGCAAATACCTCGACCTCCGTCACACCGTCATTTTCGGCGGCGTCGGTCAAAACCCGCAGGTCCGCGCCCTACAAAACGGAGTCGACATCGTCGTCGCCACCCCCGGCCGCCTCCTCGACCTGCTTCAACAGGGACACATCACCTTTTCCGGTGTCGAAATCTTCGTCCTCGACGAAGCCGACCGGATGCTCGACATGGGCTTCGCCCCCGACGTGAAACGGGTAATCGCCAAGCTCCCGCCAAAGCGCCAGTCCCTGCTCTTCTCGGCCACCATGCCGGGACCGATCCTGGAGATCGCCAACAAACTTCTCACCGATCCGGTGAAAGTGGAGGTGACCCCCGTCTCTTCCACCGCCGAGCGGATCGACCAACACGTCTGCCACGTCGACAAGCGCAACAAAAACAAGTTGCTCGTCCACACCATCGGCTCCCACGGCAAGGGCTTGGTGCTCGTCTTCTCCCGCACCAAGCATGGCTCCAACAAGCTGGTCAAACACCTCGACGTGAATGGCATCCGCTCCGCCGCGATCCATGGCAACAAATCGCAAACCGCCCGCGAACGCGCCCTCGAACAATTCCGGGCCGGAAACATCCGGGTCCTCGTCGCCACCGACATCGCCGCCCGCGGCATCGACGTCAAAGGGATTTCCCTGGTCATCAACTACGACATCCCGAACGAACCCGAGTCCTACGTCCACCGCATCGGCCGCACCGCCCGCGCCGGGGCCGATGGCAAGGCGATCGCCTTCTGCGAACCGGAGGAACGCGCCTACCTCCGCGATATCGAAAAGCTGATCCGCACCGACGTCCCGGTCCTCGCCGACCACCCCTATGCGATCGAAGCCGGTGCCGCGCCCGTCCGGAGCGGTGGCCGCCGCCCGGCGAAAGTCACGCCGAAAACCGTCATGCCCGGACGCGGCCCCCGCCGTCCCCGACCGAATGGCAACGGCGACCGCCCAAACCAAGTCCGGTCCGCCTCGGCCTCCAACTCGGGCGAGCGCACCGCCGCCTCCGATCAAACCGCTCCCAACTCCCGTCGTCGCAGCAACCGGTCCCGGCGGGGACCGGCCTCCCCGTCGAACGGTTCCCCGGCGCCACGTCCCTCCGAAGCCAGCGCCAAACCGGCGAAGTCCGGCTTCTGGGGCCGTTTCGGTTTCTGATCGAAAACCGTCAGGTCGATCGCTTTTTTCCGCCGAACCGCCCCCTGCCAGGGGCGGTCCGGTCGGGCCCGAAATATTTCTCGCTCCGATAACGCAACCATACCCGCAGCACCTGCGGCACCTTTTCCTTTTCCTCGGGGGTGAGCGTTTCGTAAAGCGCCATCGCCTTCTCCCGCTCGCCCCGGCAGGCGGCATTGTTGTGCGCATCCCAATAACTGCGCGCCAACCGGATCCGGCGGCAGACTTCCTTGACCAGCGCCCCGCCCACCAACGGCTTCGCATTCTTCTTTTTCTTCGCCGGCATCCTACCCGCCACCTTACCAGAGCTCCCCGGCACCACTCAACCCAACGCGGCCGCCATGCATAGAAAAAGCGCGCTCCCGAATCCGGAAGCGCGCTCTGTATCATCTACTCTCCTCCACGTCCCACGGCTCGTCCGCGGTCAAAACGAGAACACCAGGCCCACTCGGACCCCGATCCCGCTATCGACCACGTCAAAACCGCCAATCTCATCGTAGTCCGTGTACTCGACCGATGCCGTCACTCCCCATCCGTCCGCCGGCAACCAGTAAACTCCCCTGGCGCCGACCGACCAGAAGTCATCCACCGCGCTATCGAAAGCAAAGGCATACCGGAAATACGGCATCAGCGACATTTGGCCGACCCCGAACTCCGCGCCCGCTTCCACCGGCGCGTAAATGCTGTCCACCGCGTCGAAATCGCGCCAACCGAAGCCGGCACCGACAAACGGGGTGAACCCCTGCTTGGGGAGCATGTAGCCGCGCACGGTCCCGTGCACGTCCCACAAATTGCTGTCGAAGATGTCGACGTAATCGCCTCTCACCCGGAAATCGACGCCGAATGGAGACTGCGGCTGCATCGGGACCGCCGCATTCATTTCCGCCCCGACGCCCCATCCATCATCCGATTCACCGTTGTCAAGGCGCTCCCAGCCCCCATCGACACCGAAATACGGCTGCCCGAGAAACCCTTGTCCACTTGCTCCCGCGACAACCAAACTGGTCCCTGCCAAGGCCAGCAACATGGTCTTGATTGTTTTCATCATTCTTCTCCTCCTGCGAGTTGATTGTTTTCATTTCGCGCGATCCCGGCCGCTCCAATCCGGCTCCGGGACCTTAAGAAAGTTCATCGCTCGTGCAATACGAACCTAGTCCCCGCTCCGATGGAAATCAACGAAACCGGCCCCCCAAAGACGGCGTACCACTCCCGCTCAGATACCCCTGTCCTCCCTACTAAAAAACTGTATTAGGAAAGATGATTCCGCCCCTTCCTTACCCTTCCATGTTTGGGCAACTTCCTTAGTCTCCCACTCTCCCTCTCCTTTGAATTCAGGGATTCCCCAACAATCGGCATTGAGTTTTCCGTCAACCCCCAAACAATCCGCTATATGGTTCTAACTGACGCTTCCTCGTTCCGCTACATTTTGCGCTACGGCATTGATCCCGAACGGGATGCCGACACCCGGATCGCCGAGTTGGTCGAACTCTGCCGATCCGCCCGAATCGAGGAGGTTATGCTGCTGATCGCCGCCGAGGAACTGAGCGATGGCCATCTCACCGACCCCGAACTGGAGGCATATTGCCGGATGGGCCGCCGACTACGCGAACAACTCTCCCTTCACGGAATCGACTTGAGCCTCAACCCATGGACCACCCTCTATCAAGTGCCGCGGGGCCGCGCTCTGAAACCGGGACAATCCTTCCGGCCGATGGTCGGCGAAACCGGCATCGCCAGCTCGATCGTCGCCTGCCCGCTTTGCCCGGAATGGCAAAACTGGCTCGGTCGAACCTTCGCCCGGCTCGCGGCGGAATTGCGCCCGGTCGCGATCTGGGTCGAAGACGATTGGCGCCTCCACAACCACGGCGCCGAACTCGGTTGGGGCGGCTGCTTCTGCGACGCCCACCTCACCCGCTTTTCCCAAATGGTCGGCGAGGAGGTTTCCCGAGATGATCTCCTCGACGCGATTCTCCGGCCGGGCGACCCTCATCCGTGGCGCCGCCTCTGGTTCGATCTCTCCCGCGAATCCCTCCTCGAACCTATGCGAGTCGTTCGCCAAATGGTCGAAACCGCCCATCCCGCAACCCGTTTGGCGCTCATGAGTTCGCGCCCCGACCAACATTCCGCCGAAGGCCGCGACTGGCCCGCCATGCAAGAAGCGCTCGGCAACGACCCCGTTTTCCTCATTCGCCCGCACATGGAGCCCTACACCGAAGAGCGAGCCCTGCGGACCACCCCTTCCGTCACCCGCCAAACCATCGCCTGCCTTTCAGGTCCGGTCGGTATTTACCCGGAACTCGAAAACTCCCCCCGCTGCGGGATCTACTCGAAGAGCGGCCGCTACACTGTCTGGCAAATGCTCGAAGCCGCCGCCTTCGGAAGCCCCGGAATCACGATCAACCATTACGACAACATGGGCAACGGCACCGCCCTCGACCCTGACTTCGGCCAACACCTCGCCGCCGTCAAACCGGTCCTCAACGCCCTCGCCGCCCTCCATCTCGACGACCGATCCGCCGACGGTGCCCAAGTCCTCGTCTCCACCACGATCGCCGATCACCTCCGCCTCCCCGAACCTCCCGCCGGCGTCCGCCGCCAAAAAATCAACGGCGAAGCGCTTTCCCTCCAGATGCAACAAAATCCTTCCGGCGGCGGCAGCGGCGGATTCGAAGGAAGCATGCAAAGCCTCGTCCATCCCTCCCCCGTATGGGCCGAAACCTGCGCCATCCTGGGCATCGCCCACCGGATCACCACCCGGATCGAACCGGATCGAGGCCCGATCTTCGTCAACGGACAGACCCTCCGGGCTTTTCCAGACGCCGACATCGAACGCCTCCTCGGCGGTTTCGTGATCCTCGACGCCGTCGCTGTCGAGGTTCTCCGCGAACGCGGATTTGGGGATGCCATCAGCGTTCGCCAACTCCGGTGGCGCTCCCTCGCGGCCGATGGTTACAGTTACGAAACGATCCTCGCCGACGATCCCGCCGCCCACGGCGTCGCCGATCCTCGCGTCTGCGCCCAGCGCAACTCCAGCCGCCTTCTTGAAATCGAACCCGCTCCGGACTCGGGGATCCTCACCCGTATCCACAAAGCCGATCACACTCCGCTTTGGCCGGGAGCCATCCTCTCTCCCACCCCCCAAGGGGGCAAGGTTCTCTCCCTGGCCTATCCCCTCGATGGCGGCGCCCAATTCTTCATGTCGTTTTTCACTCGATTCCGCCGAATCTTTTTCCAAAACCTCCTGCTCGAAAACCCGACTGGCGCGGCACTCCTCATGGGCCCCGACGGCACCCGGGTCTACCGTTCTCAAACCACCCGGGGAACATTCTTCGCGGTGCTGAACGCCACGCTCGACTCGATCGCCGGCTTCACCCTTCGCCCCAACGCAAACGAGCATTGCAATGGACAGTGGCTTCATCTCGATTCCTCCGGCGAATGGCTCCCGGTCCAACCCGTCGTCCAACCCGGCCGTATACAATTCGACACCACCATCGAACCTCTTAAAGGAGCTTTCTTCCTGCACAGCAACAGCTCCAAATAAGTCGCCGCTGGTTGAGCCGAGGGGAACGAAGCCTACCCTGGGAATGATCCCTCGGTGCGACTCACGGTTCCCGAATCAACTTCCCAAACACATCAACCGCCGCCTCAACGCTGGCCAGGTCGATCCATTCGTCGGCCGTATGGGCTTGGGCAATCGATCCGGGACCAAAAACCACCGACGGAATCCCCGCATCGGCGAAGAAACCGGCATTGGTCGCGTAACGGGCGGTCTCGCCCCGATCTTCACTTCCACGGAAAATGGGCGCGAGCTTCCGGCGAAAATCACTTTCCGGCGCCAGCCTAAATGGCAAATACAGCTGGGTTCGTTCACGTCCAAGGCGGCTTCCCGGACGACGCCCGCCCACCTCCTCGGCAACACGGTCCACCAGACTCTCCACTTCCGCAACCGCCACTCCGGGCGGCACGCGGATATCAACCTCCAGCGTCGCCAAATCCGGAATACGATTCACCTGGTCACCCCCGCGCATCGTCCCGACACTAATGGTCAACCCATCCGGATCATTCGGAATCGCCGCCTCCATTTCATGAATCCAATCCGCCAAGGCATGGATCGCATTGACTCCATTCTCCGGATACGCGCTGTGGCCCGCCAATCCGCGCACATCCACCCGATAACGCACCGCTCCTTTGTGGGCCACGATCGGCCGCAACCCCGTCGGTTCGCCCACGACAATCCCATTACAGCGGAACCCGCTTTCCACTAAACTTCGGGCTCCCAAACCTCCCAACTCCTCATCGACGGTCGAAACAAAATACCACGTCGCGGGCGGCTTCCCGTGCTTTTCCAAATGCCCCAACAGGGCGCAAAGCATCGCCGCCATCGGCCCTTTGGTGTCGCAGGCTCCCCGCCCCCAAAGACGTCCGTCGCGAACCTCCCCGCCAAATGGGTCGATCGTCATTCCCTCGACTCCCACCGTGTCACTATGCGCTTCCAACGCATAACTCCGACCTCCTTCTTTCCCGTCGAATCGTGCGACCAGATTCCCCCGGTCCGGAGCAACTTCACTCAATTCGATCGAATCCGCCCACGGATCGAGCAACTCGGCAAGAAAAGTGATCAACCCGCCTTCACCGCCCCCGCCGGCCCCAGGGTTAACGCTCGGGATGCGGACCAGCGTTTGGAGAAGATGTTCAGGGTTGGGTGCTTTCATTCCTCGGATGCTTGTTTCCCGGCATGAATTTACCAGACTCAAACTTCAACCCGGTCGGTGTCTTCGCCAAGCCCGCCTCCGAGGTTTCCT
The DNA here is from genome assembly GCF_056590205.1 of Verruconatronum alginivorum. Classification (NCBI taxonomy): domain Bacteria; kingdom Pseudomonadati; phylum Verrucomicrobiota; class Opitutia; order Opitutales; family Verruconatronaceae; genus Verruconatronum; species Verruconatronum alginivorum. Next base: position 684,939 of record NZ_JBWPVQ010000001.1, read on the forward strand.
TCAAGGCCCGCGGCATGCGGCGCCCGATGTCCCGCATCGCGATCACCACGTCGTCGAGCGGAACCACGCATCGAGCCCCAGCCATGGCCATCACCGCCGCTTCGAAACTGTGGATCGCGAACATTCCGTTTCGACTCACGCAAGGGACCTCGACGTATCCACCGATTGGATCACAAACCAGACCAAGCGTATTCATCAGCGCGAATGCCCCGGCGTTGGCGGCCTGCTCCGGTGTGCCTCCCATCGCTTCGACAATCGCCGCCGCCGCCATACAGGAGGCGCTTCCGACTTCGGCCTGACACCCTCCCCGGGCACCGGAAAATGTCGCCTGGGTTCCGATGATGATGCCGATCCCGGCGGCGGTGAAGAGCGCCTCGGCCGCCCGCTCCTCGGGCAACCCCTCCTCTTCTTCAAGACTCAACAGACAAGCCGGCACGATCCCGGCCGATCCCGCCGTCGGAGTGGCGACGATTCGTCCGAATTGCGCGTTACACTCCAACACAGCGAACCCATAAGCGATCGTCCGGGCGAAACGAGCCCCGAACAACGGTTTCTCCGACTGCGAATAGGCCAACAACTTAGCCGCGTCGCCCCCCGACAATCCGCTTGGAGATATCCCCTTCAAGGCCAGCCCCTTCCGGATGCTCTCGCGCATTTTCGCGTAATACTCCCGCATCCGATCGAGCAACTCCTGCTCGGAACTCCCTCCTTCGGCCGCTTCCAGTTTGAGGGCCACCCGCCAGATCGGCAATCCGTGACCTCGGCAAAGCTCCAGGAGCTCCCCGGCGGTTTTGTAGTTGTACGATTCCCCTTCCTCTCCCATGGTTTCCTTTAACTCACCTTAGCTTCTCAAAATGCCGCACCCGCCGGGTGGCGGACAACCGGGCGAGGAGATTCAAACAATCGTCCGGCAATGGCGCGTCGACTTCCAGCACGGTCAACGCCTCGGCCCCACGCCCTTTGCGACTGGTCCGGATCGTGGCGATGTTCGCCTCCACGCAAGCCAAGAGGGCGGTGACTTTCGCCAAATATCCCGAACTGTCCCGATGCCAAAGGACCAACGTTTCGCACTCCCCGGAAAACGAGGTCGCGAAGCCGTCGACGTCGCGGATCTTGATCATCCCTCCGCCGACCGAACTTCCAAGGACCGAACATTTCCCATCCGCCGTCTCTCCCTCCAAGGTCAACCGCGCGCTGTTCGGATGAACGTCTTCCCCCAGATCGGTCTCCTCGAACTCCACCCCCATTCCCGCCTTTCCGGCGAGGTCCAACGCATCCTTCAATCGCTCGTCATCCGGAGCGAATCCCAAAAGCCCCGCCACCAACGCCCGGTCGGTCGCGTGTCCCTTCCCCGTCGCCGCGAACGATCCATGCAACTCCACCCGCACCCGCTTCGGCTCTTCCCCCAACAATAACCGCGCGATCAACCCGATCCGCACCGCCCCGGCCGTATGACTACTCGAAGGACCAATCATCGCCGGACCTATCACATCGAAAACCGAGACCATAATAAAACCCCCGATTCATTAACCACGAATGGACACGAATAAACACTAATAAGATAGAATGATCCCTCTCTATCTGCGGCCATCTTCGGCCATCTGTACCCATCTGCGGTTAACTTTCCTCCTCGTTCAGCCACCGATTCAAATTACCCCTCACAAACTCATCGTCAACCAGCCACGGATAGGCCGCCGTCACCCGATCCAGTTCCTCCGCCTGTCCCGGCGATAGCTGTTCTTTTGGATTCAAACAGTGAGTCGTCAACAGCAGCCCCTGTCGCCGGAGCACTTCATGGATTCCCGGCAAAACCCCGGCGAATCCGTTCGCCGCATCGAAGACCGCGGCGTTGGCATCGGTCCAGGCCGCGTTGCGGGTCAACCAATCGATCGGCAAACTTCCCGCCTCCCGCACGACCTTGATTTCCTCCAACAACTCTACCGCCCGCTTGGTCCAAACTCCAAATTGGCCCAACAATCCCCCGACGATAAACCGGCGCTTTCCGTCGATCTCCCACGGGGTCAGCAAGTCGACCGCGATGTTGTCGTCATTCCCGGTGTAAAGCGCGATATCCTCGCGCCCGGCCTCCATCACCGCCCGGACCACGTCGAATGTCTGGTAGCGGTTGAACGGAGCCATTTTGACCGCCACGACATTTTGAATACGGGCAAACTCCCGCCAGAAGGAATACGGCAACACCCGGCCACCGACCGCGGGCTGCAAATAGAAGCCGACCACGGGGATCTCCTCCGCCACCGCCCGGCAATGTTCGAGCAATTCCTTGACACTCGAATTCTTCAACGCGGCCAGGCTCAACAGTCCGGCATGATACCCGAGCCGAGTCGCCGTCTTCGCCTCCGCCAACGCCTGGGTAGTCGGACCGCAGATCCCGGCGATCTTCACCACTGGGCGCTTTCCTTTAACCCACTTGTCCATCTCCGCGGAGGCGAATTCCAACAACGGCTCGAACAGGCCGTGCGCCGGATCCCGGATCTCGAATTGGGTGGAGTGAACCCCCACCGCCACTCCGCCCACCCCGGCGTCGAGGTAATAACGCAATACCGCCCGCTGATACTTCTTCGACCAACTCCGTTGCTCGTCCAATGCCAAAGGGAGGGCGGGAATCGCCAACCCCTTCAGCAGTTCCGTTCTGAGGTTAAAATTTTCCATCACGTTTTTCAAATCCGGTCGGTTTATTCAAAGTCGGCAACGCGGCCAGTTGCCAGGCGGCGATCCACTGCATCATCGTCGAGTAGTCGGTCTCGGGCTTCCCGAACAACCGGTGGGAACGCGAAGCGTCGCTGATCCACGCCGTCGGTTCCTCCTCTCCGACGATCTTCGGCGCGCGCCCCAAGAGGCGGCCCAACTGCGCCGCGATATCCCGGACCCGCAGCGTTTCCGGACCGGTGATGTTGATCACGAACGGCGGATTCTCCGCAAGCTCATGAGCGAGAATCGTCTGCGCCACCGCATCCCGCTGCCAAATCAAATTGACATGCCCCATGGTGACGTCGACCGGTTCCCCGGCCAAAACTTTCCGGGCGATGTCGATCGGCACTCCGTAGCGGAACTCGACCGAATAATTCAGACGGATCAATGCCACGCGGGTCTTCCCGTCCCCCGCCTGCTTCACGAACGCTTGCTCCCGACCGAGGCAGGATTGCGCGTATTCACCAATCGGATTCGTCGGTGAGTCTTCGTTCGATCCGCGGCTCTCCACCGGCTCGAACGAATAAACGCAGCCGGTCGAAAAGGCGGTGATCGCGCACCCCGCGAAACGCCGGGCCACCCGGGCGGGCATCTCCTCGTTCATCAACCGCAACAAATTCGGACGGTCGGAGGTCCCGAATTTCGCACCGGCCATGAAAATGATGTTCGGCACCGTTTCCAATCCGGCTAGTTGCGCCTCATCACAAAGGTCGCACGGCACGGTCCGGATCCCCTTTGACTCAAACTCATCGCGACTCCCGGCCTTACTGAACCGGGAAACGGCAATCACCCGGCGGGGGTCTTTCCGCGCGTCGAGCGCCCGGCGCAACATCAGGCAAAGATGCAACCCCATTTTCCCCGCCGCCCCCAGGACCATAAACTCCCCTTTCATTCGCCCCACCGCCGCGACCACCGCTTCCGGCGGCGCGCTCAAAAATCCATCGACCTCTTCCGGAGCACACGGAAGGACCGGATCTACTGCCTTCGAACCACTCATAAACTATTTCCCAAAAATTCCCCATTCACCGCGATCCGGAAGCCTGACCTATCCCTTGACAAACTTCCGGAAAACGTCGTTAAGTAAACAATCGGTTACAAATATGAGCTCGCCTGTCAAGTCCCTCCAGTCCCGCAATCCGGAAAAAACCCGCGCCCGCCTTTTGCGGGCCGGAATCAAATTGTTTTCCGAGAAGGGTTACCATGGCGTGTCGGTCAGCATGATCGTGAACCGGGCCGGGGTGACCAAACGGATGCTGTATCATTATTATGGAAACAAAGAGGGTTTGTATCTGGCGGTCCTGCGCGACGTTTTCGCCCGGTTGGAGAAACTCGAACTGGCCGCCCTTGATGAATCGCTCACCTTGAAGGAGGCGGTTCGGCTCGTGCTTCACCAGTATTTCGAGTTCCTCCACGACGAACCGGAATTCGTCAGCCTGCTGATGTGGGAAAACCTCGATCGCGGCCGTTTCCTCTCCGCCCATCCGAACCTGTTGACGAAGACCCCCGCCCTCCAGCGATTGGGCGTCTTGCTGAAGCGGTACCGCAAAAACGGCGAACTTTCCTACGCCGTCGATCCCCAACACCTCCTGGTCCTCCTGTCGGCAATCGGCTTCATTTACCACTCCAATCGCCACACCATTCCCCACACGATCGGACTCGACATCGCCCAGGAGTCCGTCCGCCGCCACGGCCTGCACCAAGCCGAAAAAATCGTCCTCGAAGGCCTCCTCGCCCGCTGACTTCGCCGCCCACGGCAAGACATGAAGGCGGAAGCCGGTATTGCGACGCCTCTCTCGTAGTGGGGTTGGCTCCGCCGCCCCACCTCGGACGTCCGGAATCTCGGCAACCCGCGCGAGCCATCCGAGACGCACGATATCGAACGCCCCCCCGGTTCTTCCTCGGCCGCTGCGGTCGGGCGGCAAAGCCAACCCGACTACGACAGGCAGTCGCCCAATGCCGGAGCTTCGTGCTTCAGCCGAAGACCATCGGCGACGGGGAGCGTCCCCACACTCAACCCGACCAACGACGGCGGCTGATGCGCGGCTGAAGCGTGACTGAAGCGCGCCGCTCCTTCATCCGATCCTACGGCAACCCGGGCGCCCCGCCCACCCAGTGCGTCTTTTGTCGATCATCCGTCTCCTTTTGCTCCTCCCCTTTCCCCCTTCTTGACCCGGGTCAATTTTTGCTTTCCGTTCGATTGCCGGTCGGCCGTCGGGCCGGTTCCATTCCTGGCAAGCAATCCACGTTATTTATGAGCACCGAATCTTCGCCCTCCGCCAACGGCGCCTCCGCGCGTCCTCCTCTCCCTTTTCACCGGCGTTTTCCGGATGCCAACGGCATGTTCGGCGAATTCGGCGGCGCCTACATCCCCGATGCCTTGGTCGAGCAAATGAGCAAGATCAACGAGGCCTACCAGCGCATCAGCCGGTCGCACGACTTCATTTCGGAGCTCCGCCGAATCCGTAAACATTACCAGGGCCGCCCGACTCCCGTATACTACGCCCGAAACCTCAGCGACGAGATCGGCGGCGGTCGCATCTATCTCAAACGCGAGGACCTGAACCATTCCGGCGCCCACAAACTCAACCATTGCATGGGCGAGGGATTGCTCGCCAAACATCTCGGCAAGAAGAAGCTGATCGCCGAAACCGGGGCCGGACAACACGGAGTCGCTCTCGCCACCGCCGCCGCCTATTTCCGGCTCGAATGCGAGATCCACATGGGCGAGGTCGATATCGCCAAAGAACATCCAAACGTCACTCGGATGAAACTACTCGGGGCCAAGGTGGTTCCGGTGAGACGCGGGGCCAAAACCCTCAAGGAAGCCGTCGACTCCGCGTTCGAGGCGTATCTCGAAGACCCGGAGAACTGTCTTTACGCGATCGGTTCGGTGGTCGGCCCCCATCCCTTCCCCCAGATGGTGCGCGACTTCCAGCGGGTGGTCGGCATTGAAGCCCGCGAACAATTCCTCGAAATGACCGGTGAGCTCCCGGAAAGTCTGGTAGCCTGCGTCGGTGGCGGCAGCAACGCCATGGGCCTTTTCTCTGCCTTCGTGGAAGATCCGTGCGACCTGTTCGCCGTCGAACCGCTCGGACGCGGCAAAGCCGAGGGAGATCACGCCGCCTCCCTGATGTATGGTTCGCCCGGGGTCCTGCACGGTTTCCGCTCGATGCTCCTGCAAACACCCTCCGGGGAACCGGCGGCGGTTTACTCGGTGGCGAGCGGACTCGATTATCCATCGGTCGGCCCGGAACACGCCTTTTTAAAGACCAATGGCCGTCTGCAAAATGGCGTCGCCGACGATCGCGAAGCCTTGGACGCCTTTTACAAACTCTCCCGGCTGGAAGGAATCATTCCGGCCCTGGAAAGCGCCCATGCCGTCGCGTTCGCCATGAAACTCGCCAGAGAACGTCCCCACCAGACCATCCTCGTCAATCTCAGTGGCCGGGGGGACAAAGACATCGATTTCATCGCCGAAACCTACGGCTACGGCGACTGAAGAGCCCGCCATGTGACACGGACATTCCTGTCTGTTCCCTCTGGAAAGAGACAGGCAGAAATGCCTGTTTCACGGACGAGCCTCCCGATTCACTGTGGCTTCATCGGCCGGAATTCGGCGAACTCGCCTGGGGACGGTTCTCCGAGAATCGCCCGCCCATCCCGTTCGACCCACGCATGCGCCTCCAGCCTTCCCGCCCGCTTCCGGGCCCCGAAACGGATCTCGCAGGACATCCCCCGCCGCGCCAAGAGAATCTTGGTAGTCAAGGCCTGGGTCAAACAGGTGCCCACCGGCACCAGACGAGCGGCACGCCTCACGGTCCGGGTCACCAATTCCCCGTCGCACTCAACGACGATTTTCCGCGGCTTCCTGCACACCGAAGCCACCCACCGGTCCACTCTTTGAAAAGGAAGGGACCAGAGCGCGAGCCGGACAATCCAAAGGTAAAAAACGGCCTCGCGAAACGTCCGTCTTTCTACCGGAGTCAAGCCCAGCCATTTACGCAACGGACGCATCGCAGGTCTTCACCAACCGGACTTTCCGCAACTCGCCGAGAAGCGCGATCAAATCCCGTTCCGCTTCCTCCCGCGACACGTCGAATTCCTCGAGCATCGCATCCAGGAGATCACTGACTTGAACCACCCCTTGCAGGCGCTCCCACAAAAACGCCCCGGTCTCGTTCAAACCGTAATAAACACCGTCGGCCAGACGCAAGATGGCAGATTCCCCGCCCAACTCACAAGTCAACTGATCTTCGGTTGCCGCGACCCGGCTCTCCAATGTGATTTGCGTATCCAAATTCATGATTTCCCTTGGTGAAAGTCTTCTCCCGCTTGTCTCCGGGACAGTTCACGATCATGCCGCAAAAGCTCCGGCATGTCAAGACAACCGAAATCCGCAGATCGGTGCAAAAGAACCGAATCTTCCATTCTCTTCTTCCGGATTTTCCGTGTATTCCGTGTTTTCCGTGGTCCCTCCATTCTTCTACAGCAGACTTTCCCTTGTGGTCTTCCAGCCTGGTCTTGACGCTCCCCTTCGCTCGCCGTATCATTGCGGATCGCTATGCTTGACGCCGCAAAGAAATGCTGGAGCCTTCTTCCCAACCGATACCGTTGGGCGGTTGTCGGATTGTTTATCATGATGAACCTCACCGCCTTGGCCCAATTGGCGATGGTCGGTTCCATTCTTCCATTCCTTCAAGCGATCGCCAATCCGGACGCCTTTGTCGAGGGACGATTCTTTGCCATCGCATCTGAGCGGATCGGCCCTATCGACGGTTCGACCTGGATCGTCGTCCTTGGTCTCACGGTGGTGGCCGCCGTCGGCTTGGCCAACATTCTCTCCGCCACCCATTCGATCCTGGTTGCCCGGTTCGCCGCCCGCCTCGATTGTTATCTTTCGACGCTGCTATTACGGAGCTACTTGCACCGATCCTACTTGTATTTTCTCGACCGCAACAGCTCGGAGTTTCTGCGCAACATTTTCTCCGAAGTCTATTTGGTCACGGGAGGTTTCCTCCGGACCACCATGAACGCCCTCGCCCTCCTCCTCACGATCGGGGGACTCGGCGGACTGCTGATCCTGGTGAACCCCTGGGTCGCCCTTGGAACCGGTTTCTTTTTCGCCATCAGCTACACGGGGATTTATTTCGCGTTGCGAACACGGTTGAAACAAGCCGGCCGAAACCGAGCCGCCGCCGACGACCTACGCTACAAAGCGGTTTGCGAGGCGTTCGGCACCATCAAGGAGTTGAAAGTCCTTCGCCGGGAGAACCACTTCGTCCAAGCCTTCGCGAAGCCGTCGGAGCGTTATTTTCATTATGAGGAACGGGCTCAACTCTACTCGTCGTTGCCGAAGAATCTGGTGGAGATGATCGCCTTCGCCGGCATGGTTCTGGTGGCCCTGCTGATCCTTCGGCAACATCAGGAGATTGGCGCCGCCCTCCCGGTGCTCGGCCTGTTCGCGGTAGCCGGTTACCGTTTGATGCCCGCTATCCAAGGGTTCTACCGCTGCTGCAGTCAATTGCGGTACTACCGGGAGAGCGTCGACCGAGTCTTCCGCGAGTGCGAAGCCTTGCTGCCGGAATCGCCCGCGCCCGAAGCGAAGCCGCCGGAAAACTCCCGCCTTCCGTTGCGGGAGAAAATCGAACTCGCCGGCGTCAGCTTCACTTACCCGAACGGTTCACGGCAAGCGGTCGGAAACGTAAACCTCACCATTCCCGCCCGGGCCCGGATCGGTTTTTGCGGTCGGTCGGGATCGGGAAAAACCACTCTCGGGGACATCATCCTCGGCCTCCTCCAACCGCAGGCCGGGACCGTCCGGGTCGATGGGATTGCCATCACCGAAGAAAATCGAGCGGCCTGGCAACGAAATTGTGGATACGTTCCCCAGCAGATTTTTCTCACCGACGACACCATCCGCCACAATATCGCCTTTGGAATTCCGCCGGAGGAAATCGACGACGAAGCGGTGCGCAACGCCGCCCGGCTGGCCAACATCGCCGACTTCATTGAAGCTGAATTACCCGATGGATACGACAGCCGGGTCGGCGAAGATGGCATCCGATTGAGTGGCGGACAACGACAACGGATCGGCATCGCCCGGGCGCTCTACCACGATCCGGAAGTGATCCTCCTCGACGAAGCGACCAGCTCCCTCGACGCCGAAACCGAACGGGCGATCGTCGAGGCGGTCCAATCCCTTTCGGGACGGAAAACCATCCTTATGATCGCTCATCGGCTTTCGACGATCCGGCAATCCGACATTGTCGTTTTCGTCGACAACGGTTCAGTCACCGCCACCGGTCGGTTTGACGACCTGTTGGCGACGAACCCCCGGTTTCACGAACTGGCGGCGGTCTGATCCGCCTCCGATTACAGCCGCGGCGATGAATCCCGGGCGATGAATCCTCGTCCGGCCCGGACCAAATGGGCGATCCGGATTCGAACCGCGCGAAACGGTTTTACCAAATAATACAACCACGGTATCCGGCAAGTCATGACCGCGATGTCTCCTTTGCCAGGACTGAATGTCGTGACGCTCCACCGCCGAAGTTTCTGCCGCCAGGTCGCCGTCAACTTCCGTTGGAAACGCTCCTGCACCTCCAACGAATCGTCCCGCTTCTCCAGCCGCGCCATGACGATTTCCCCCAGTTCGATCACCACTGGATTCTGCTCTGCGCGCCGCAAAATCCCCGGGGCAACGGCGACCCCGAACAATGCCCGAACCAAATGAAGGCCGAGAAGAAGCGAGGTGGCCGCCCCGCGGCGTTCGGCCAAGGCCCAAAGTCGAGACTCGTCGATCTCTTCCATGCGTCCCGCCAATTCCGCCACACCCACCAACCATTCGAGCCGGGACCAGGCGTGTTTGCCTCCGTGCTGGCACAGGTAAAGTAGATTCTCTTCGTCGTTCAAAAGTGTCATTTGCCGACCGCCGATCCGATGAGATACCGCGCTGTCGAACAACTCTTCCGGCGTGGCGAGAAACGGCATCTTCTTGGGGGCGAGGTCGAAATGCAATTCAACCGACATATCCCGTGTTTCGTCTTCCAGGGCGAAATGGTAGTGAAAGCGGCGAATCGCCAATTCCTGAGACTCGCTGGCAAGCAGACCAACGCGGTTCAAGACCACTCCGTACCCAAACGACCGCAACACATCGAGTGCGGCCGAAACATCCCGGGGTCTCACCAGGAGGTCGAGGTCCCCCGCCGGTCGCAACGCCAGATTTCCGTAAACAGAAGCGGCGAGGGCGGGCCCTTTGAGCGGGATCATTCCAACCCCGGCCGACTCCAACCGCTCGGTCAACCGAACCAATTCCCCGGTCAGTTCCATCATCCGAAGCTGATTCTCCCCGCAAGCATCCGCGAGCGTTCCGGTGACTTCCTCCGGAATGTCGGCAAACCGATGCCGTCCGAAATGCCGCTGGACCAATGGATGCACCCGGTGAAAAAAGACCAATTTCAAAAACTGGTCCCAATCGATCCGGCCAGAGACAATAGCGCGAACCTCGTCCACCTGTTCCTCATTCATGCGGAGGCGACTGAGCAACACCAACAGCTTCACCTCGAGCCGCGGACTACTATCCGCCACCCCGGTTTCGAATCTGACCTTCCGAACATCTTTCCCAGCCGCGCACAACATGCCTCCATTATGAAGGCGAGCCGCCGTTCGGTCAACTCGTAAGCCCGTGGCACGGGCATTCCTGTCTGTGGAGAAACAGGTAACAATGCCTGTCTTACAGTCCCGTAGCTGAACATTTTCAGGCTGAAATTCGGCATTGACGCCAATCCCGCTTTCCGATTACGTCTCCAAGACCTGATGACAGGTAACCTACAAACTGTATTCAAACTAAGCTATGAAAACTAAGACTGCGTTTATGCTTGGACTCCTCGCGTTGGGAGTCATGAACACTTCGGCGAACGCCCAAGGATTGCTGGGGGCCCGCTATGCCGGAGCCGAAGGCGGTTATTTGCGTTTCAGCGGCGGAGGCGTCACCTCCGATGGCTGGGGTGCCGGGGTGGGCTTCAACATGCCCCTCACCGAGGACGAACGCTACGGCTTCGACTTCATGGGAAGCGCCGGCTACCTGCGCCTCTCCACGAGCGACGATTTGCTTCCGAGCGACCCGACCACGCATAGCTACGGTCTCGCCGGTGTTCTTCGCGGATACGCCTTCATCGACCCGCGCTTTGTACCATTTGCCGACGTAGGTCTCGCCTGGTCGCGCTCCCGGGCTCGATTCGAGGGACAAACCTTTACCGCCAGCGGCTACGGTTTACCGGTTTCGGTCGGCGTCGAATTCATCTTCGATGCATTCTCCCTCGCTCCGTATTTTGAATACCAGTTCGGCATCAGCAGCGATGTCGATGACAGCTGGTCGCTCGGCGCGCGGGCTGCCTATTGGGTGAACCCGAGCTGGGGTCTTACCTTTGATCCGGCTTACACTCGCTTCGAAGGAGGCTTCGACGGGTATTCGCTCTTCGCCGGCGTCATCTTCGCCTTCTGATCGGGGTCGATAGTCTCAGAATCTCTCAGGCGCGCCTCCCTTCCGGGAGCGCGCCTTTTTTTCATCCAGTCTGCGGACGGACTCAGCAAGTCAATGCCCGCGCCCCGATCGCTTCCCGAATGGCTTCCTCCACCTCTGCGGCACAGCTGAAATTCCGAGGCCGGGTCAAGACCTTGACGGGCACCCGTTGAGCCAACTCACCGCATTGCCGGAATTGCAGCGCCAAGGGTTTATATTGAAAATTGTGGATTCCATAGGTCTGCTGAATAAGTTCCCCCACCGCCTCGCTCTTAGACAGCGGATCGATCCGGACTTCGTCTCCATCCTGCAAAACAAATAGCGTATGGAGAGGCGAAGGACCTGTCGCCGATTCGTTTGCGGCGGGAGTGAATCCATCCTTGGTGGCGTCGGGATAAAGAGTGCCGAGTCGGGAGAAATCTCCCTTAGCGGCCGAAACCGCGTCTTCCCACAATTTGATAATGGAAAACCCGGGGTAAGCCAACGGCTCACCTTCGTCGCCCTTCCCTAGCAATAAAAGATCGTCGCAAAGAAAGCGGACATCATCGCCCACCAATTGCGCAACCAAAGTCGATTTCCCGGCTCCGCAATGACCCATGAAGCCGATTGCCTTTCCGTCGATGGAAACGGCGCTGGCATGCAGCGACAAATCGCCCCGCTGATGAAACAAGGCGGCGAAACAAGGAATGATCAAGCCCCGCCACTCGGTCCGGGCGGCTACGGCCGCCGATGGCCGGAGCAGGATCTCTCTGCCTTCCGAAACCTTGGCTTTGCCGAGGCCGACGTAATCCAGGACGGCCTCGTCGGGCGCGCTCCAATACCATTCGGTTTCGGTCGGCTCCTCGGCCTGTTCCAACGGCGGACCCAGCTTCAAAGCCAGGTCCGCCGTCGGAGAGGTTCCTTCCGCAAGGGGAAGTTCTATATCCGAGGTGACCCCCAAACCCGCGAGGGTGTAAGTCCGCATGGCGGATGACCTTACGTCAGGAAACCTTCGAGTTGTTATGGCCGCCGCCACCTCCGCCGCCACCTCCGCCCCATTTCTTTCCCCAGCTTCCGCCGCGGCGGAGATGATGGGTAAGGTCCGCGACGGAACCATGGTTGGAGAGTTTGGGAGCCAGGTAAGGCCGAGCCTGTTTCTTGTCGCTAGTTTTTTTCATTTCGGTCATGAGTATTCGTTTGTTCTACTGCCAGTTTCTCGCGCTCTCACGGAACACGAATTACGCCGGTAGAATACCACCCTGCAAAGGCGGGACCAATCGGGTCCATGCGGAAACGACCATAGGGGGATCTTCCGCAGGGATCGGGGAAGGCCTTAATCATTCCCGGTGGTGAAGTGGTTTTCCCCTTCATATTTGGTTCATCCTCATCCATAATCCCCACCCATGATCTTTTGTATTGATATCGGCAATACGCACACCCACTTTGGAATCGTTGACTCCCTCCAGGCCCGGGAAATGGGTGAAATCCCCACTGGCAACCTCGACGATCCGCATGGCTCCTTGGCTGAGGCAGTGAAGCAATTCGTCGACCAGTCGAAGAGCGAAGCGATCGCATTCTGTTCGGTGGTTCCGGCCGCCACGCCCCGTTTGCGTGATCTTCTGGTGGCACTCGGGATCGCCCGACCGCCTTTTCAGCTCACCCACCAAGTCCGCCTCAGCATGAAGATCAGCTACCCCCGCCCCCACGAGATCGGCCAGGACCGCCTCGCCAACGCGGTCGCAGCCACCGTTCTTTATCCGCTCCCCTGCATCGTCATCGATATGGGGACGGCCGTCACCTTCGACATCGTCACCGCTTCCGGAGGTTACGAAGGGGGCGTGATCGCTCCGGGTCTGCGAATCATGACCCAGTATCTCCATCAGCAAACCGCCCTCCTCCCCGACCTCGGCGACGACCTCGACATCCAGGGCGCCATCGGCAAGACCACCCGCGACGCCATGAGAATAGGCTGCGTGATCGGCTTCGGCGGAATGATTCAATCCCTCCTCGACGCCGTCACCGGCGAACTCGCCTCCCGGGGAGAACCTCCCCCGACCCTCCTCGCCACCGGCGGCACCACCCGTTTTCTCCGAAATTCCCTCCGACAGAAACTGATATCCGCTCCCTCCATCACCCTCCATGGTCTCGCCCGAGCGTATGAAGAGAATTGCGTGATCGAGTGACACAGACATTCCTGTCTGTGCGCCCACTCCCGCGGGAACGACAGGCAGGAATGCCTGTGTCACGTTCGCCCCAATCGGTTACTTCTTACGGAAGATCAAAATGCCCCACTGGAGATGGCCGTCACCCCCGGCCCGGATCCAATGGCGGAGACCTTTTTTCATCCGGTCGACGTATTCCTGGCCGGAGGATTCCACCGCATCCGCTTCGCGACGTTCAATCTCCTCCAGAACCCGGCCGTAATGTTTCGGCAGATTTTCGGAGAGATCGATGAAGTCGACTTTCTCCAGTCCGAACTCTTCGGCCGCTTGCTCGTAAAAGGGAACCGTCCCCATCGACTCCAGGTGGATCCGTTCCAAAACCGGCTTCAACGCCTCTTCCGGCGCCCCTTCCCGCTGCATCGGGTCCGTGAACACAAAGATTCCGCCGGGCTTCATCACCCGGGCCGCTTCCCGAATCACCGAGCGGCGATCCCCACTGTGGAGAAAGGAATCTTGAGACCAGACCACGTCGAACAATCCGTCGTCAAAGGGAATGGCCTCAAAGTTTCCATCGTGAACGTCGACCAGCGGCTCGAAACCTTTCGCCGCGTTGATCTCCCGGTTGCGCTGGTTTTGCACTTCGGAGAGATTGAGACAAGAGACCCGGCACCCGAATTTACCGGCCAGGTAGCGGGCCGCCCCGCCGTATCCGGCGCCGAGATCGAGCACGTGATCCCCCTCTCCCAGCGGGGGAAGGCATTCCGCGAGCCGCTCCACCGTCCGGCGGCTGGCAGCGGATATTTCCTCTCCCTCTTTCTCATAAAGGCCAATATGAATGTCCTCGCCGCCCCAGATGGTGGCGTAGAACCGATCGGCCGGCGTGCTGTTGTAATAATCACGGGTGGTGTTGACCCGCTGGGAATAGCCCCCTTTCGCCTCGCTCAACGGATCCGGCTCGCGGTAGCTTTTTTCCGCCACGTGGACAATGAAATCCGGATCCTCGTCGCGATAGGTTTCCTGGAAATCGCCGTAAGTGGTGTCGGCCTGAAATCCGACCTCCTTCATCAACCGCGTGACGTAGTCCTTTTTTAATGGATACATATTGAGGTGAAAAACGGACTTGTCCGGAAACTCGTAACGGAAACGGGCCAGTCCCGAATCAATATGCTCCGGATAGGCGACCACGTTTTCCCCGCAATAATAGTAGGTATGCTTCGTCTTGAAACCGCTGGTCAGCATCGCGTCGTAGTTCCGCTGGTCGAGGATGAGGATCCCATCGTGCCGCAACACCGCATAGAATTCCGCCAACGCTTTTCTCCGATCATGCTCCGAAAAGAGATGGGTAAACGAATTCCCCAGGCAAATGACCGCGTCGAACTTGCCGTGGATGTCCCGGTTGAGCCACCGCCAGTCGGCTTGGACGGTCCGCAGAATGTGCCCATGTTTCCGCCCGTTGGCGAACGCCTTAGCCAACATCTCGGGACTCCCGTCCGCGCTGACCACTTCAAATCCCGCCTTCAACAAGCGGACCGAATGAAAACCGGTGCCGCAGGCGACATCGAGCACCCGCTGGGCGCCGCGTTCCTTGAGGACGTCGATGAAAAAGCTGCCTTCGCTGGCCGCCCGGGCTTCCCAGTCGATCAGCTCGTCCCACTTTTCCACGAATTGGTGAATGTATTCCGCTTGATATTGACCGGTGTCGCGCACGGCCAGCGGATCGTCTCCGTAACTTTGTTTCGCTTGATTCATAACAATGGAAGCGAAAGCGCAAGAAGCACTCCCGTGTGGTCCGGAAACCCGATGACGGGCCCAGGGTTGATCTGGGCAAAGAGAAGGACCAATCTCTTTCCCACGGTTCTGATGCAAGGGTTCTATCCAATGCCAAAGAACCCCCGCCGGGTCAAGGGATGATCCCCCGCGCCCCCCCGAACCCGCTCCCTGAGCCGATCCAGACCCCAAGAAAATTTTCTATCCACGGAATTTCCCGGAACTTTGGTTCGGTTATTTCTCGCTCATGACGATCTCTCCCTTCCACTCCGGAGGCAGGGAGACATGCTCCAACTCCTCGATCCGGTGGAGATAAAACCGCGCAGGTCCGTCCTCCGGTCGCTCTTTCAATTGCTCGCGAAACAATTGCGCCGCCGTCGCCCATCTTCGTTCCCGGAACGCCGCCACCCCCCGTTGAAAAAGACCTTCCTCGGTCGAGCCCGCGCCTTCAACTCGGTCGCCGATCAGCTCGATCACTTCGACCGGCCGTCCCATTCCTTTGAATACAAATTTCCCGACGCTCCGGGTGACGAATATCCCTTCGACTTCCGCCGCAATCTCACCCGTCATCAACAAATCCGTTCCGAGGAACTTGTTCAATCCCTCCAAACGCGACGCCAAATTCACCGCATCCCCGATCGCGGTGTAATCGAACCGGACGGAACTCCCGAAGTTCCCCACCGCGGCCACTCCGGCATGCAGTCCGACGCGGGTTCGCAATGCCGGCCAATCCGGATTATTCCGCTCAAAATCCCCCAACTGCCTGCGCAACAACAGAGCCGCCCGGCAGGCCCGTTCATGATGGTCCTCCTGCGCTTCCGGGGCGTTCCAAATCGCGAAAATCGCATCGCCGATCAACTTGACCACGGTCCCGTCCATCCGATGAATACTGGCGATCGAGGCTTCGAAATACCGGTTCAACAAGTCGGCCAGTTCATTCGGCGCCATTTTTTCGGCGATTTCCGAGAAGCCCGCGATGTCGCTGAAGAGAATACTGATTGTCCGCTGCTCCGCCCCGGGCCTGAGCAAATCCGGATCCCGCATCACCACCTTCGCCCGGGCGGGCGACAAATGCATCGACAAGGTTCGTATCATCATCTGCCTCGCCACGTATTCGCGCACCGAATTGTAAACCACCGCCCATCCAAGTGTTCCCCCGACCTGGCCAACCAGAATCAACCAAACAAACCAATAGTCGTGCCACCAGAAAACCGCCCACCCCCCGAACACCACCGCCACCGCCATACTTACCGCTAACCCGGTCGCGGCCAACGGGCGGCAACTCGCCAGGAGCCACCCGACCGCCATTCCAAAGGCGACCACCAACCAGAACTCAAACCACCCGGGCATCCGCCGCAAGTCTTCCCCGCGCACCAGATTCAGAAATGAGGTCGCGTGAATTTCCACCCCCGGCGCGAAAACAGGGGGCGCCACCCTTCCGCTTCTCGCCGCCGCCACCCGTTGCCCGAAGGAGCGGTAGGGGGTGGCGAATTCATCCATACCCGCGCCCGTGAACCCACTGGTCGGCTTGGCCCCGACAAATACGATCCGATCCCGGAAGAATCCGGGCGGAACCCCATCCTCCCAAAGCGCTTGGTGAAAACTGACTCCCGGGATCGTCCCCGGCGGGCCATAGTACCGCATCCAGCGTCCCCTCCGTCCGGCCTCCGAAGGAGCCCGTCCCACCCAATCGGCCGCCGCCCAGGAGAGACTCGGAATATCCTCCGACGATTCGTGCCAATGTCGCCGCACCGCCCGCCCATCGTCGATCGCCAGTTGCACCAACCCCCACCCCGCCGCCGCCCGTCGAAACGGATCAAAGGGAACCAGCAACTGTTCCACCACCGCCCCGCCATGCTCGTGCCGGATCGCCTCGCCGGCCAGAATGACTCCACCATGCTCCCGGATCGCCGCAGCCAACGCCGCATCCGCCGCCGGATCCGGTCCTTCCCCCAAAAACACGATATCAAAGACCACCGCCGCCGATCCCTCCGCCGTCAATCGCCTCAACAGCTCCGCATGCAACGCCCGGTCCCACGGACGGTCATACGGTTGTCCCAACTCCAAATGCGACGGCTCGTCCAAATACACGATCACCGCATCGTCCGGCACCTGATCACCCCGGATCAGGAAATTGAACGGCAAGTCGTAACTCCAGTTCGACAGGAAACCGAACGGCAACCACAGCAAGACCACCCCGAGTCCCGCCCCGATCAATCCCCCCGCTAATCCTCCGTTCGGCATCCTCTTCATCTACGATTATTGGCGCCCATCCGCGGTTCAAAAATTCACTTTCAAACTCAACAGCAGCGTCCTCTCCCGCGGGAGTTCGGCATGCAGATTCAACGGATTCAACCGGTAATCGGTATCGCCTACGTTCAAGACTCCCGCGCGCACCTCGGCATGGCGCCCCGGAAAGCGGTATCCGGCGTAGACGTTGCCCTGCCAAAACGCGTCGCCCGGACGTTCGGGGTCATACCCACGATTGCCTTGCCTCCACCACAGCGCCTCGCCTTGGGTGAAGAATCCACCGGGATGCTGCCAAAGGAGGAACAGGTCGACTTGATGCAAAGTCGACTCGGTCTCCCCCGTCGGCGTCGGCCATTGCTCCGCCGGAATGTCCAGGATCCGGGTCTCCAACTCCGCCCGGCTCAACCGGTAACGGGCTCCGGCCGCCAGCTGTTCCCCGATCAATTGGTTCACCGCCACCGCCAGGGATCGTTCGCGGAAATCAAGCCGCTGGGCAGTCGAAGATGGAGCCGCCGGCGGTGGAAAGGTGAAATCGAACGTCCCGAACCGACGCTCCCCCTCGGACTCCCAGAGTTCCGCCTCCACCACGAAGTAAGTGTTGATGGCAAGTCGCTGGTCGAGTCCGATTCCATACGTGGTGAAATCCGTCCCCGCGACCACGCCTGCCACCGACTCGGGGATCATGCTGCGAAACGCCTGGGTGAATCCGGCCACCTGGGCCGGCTCCAATCGAACGCTCCCGTCGTAAAACAATCCGCCGATCGAGCGGGTGTAAGCCCCCCGGACCGCCGTCCCGTCGAACGGCGTCCAGACCACCCCTGCTTTCGGATGCCACCGCTCCCGGGTGTGGTCACCGTCGCTGAGCGGAGTTAAATCCGTGTTCAATGGATACCGCACCCGGTCGTAAGACGCTCCCGCGATCAATTGGACCGGTTCCGCGATCTGCCAGAAATGATACCCGTAGGCCGAGACTCGCCGGAGATCCGCTTCCGCCTGGTAAGTGGTCACCGGCGGTCCTTGCCCGAAAAACGTGGCATGGGAAGGCGAGGCCGGCCGGGGCGAAAAGGATTCGCTTTCGATCGTGCCGGTTTGGAGACGACCGCCGACGATGAACGTGTGGTCCGCCTGACGAAGGATCTGCTGGGCCTCCAGGGAGTAACCGGTGAAGTCACTTTTGAATTGATGCGCTGTTTGATGAAGCTCCACTCGATTAATACTTCCGTCCTGGTTCCGCACGACGGTGAAAGCATCCAGCTGCCCGTCGGTTAAAGTAAAAGAGTGATTGAGCAACCCCGCCAGAACGAGCGTATGGCTCCCAGGATGCCAGGCACGATGGTAACCGGCGAAGAGATTCGGCTCCTGGACTTCCTCGAAACGAAAAGTTGGATTCGCCTCGGCCGGATCGTAATACTGGTTCAAATCGCCGCCCCGGAATTTCCGATACATTCCTTGCAAGTAGATGCTGTCCCGAGGGGTCAGTTGATGTTTGAATTGTGCCGACAACGCAAGATCCTCCAGATCCTGGTTCGGACGATCGCCGTTCTGGGAGTCGTGTCTCCCATCGACCGCATATTCGCTGTCGCCGACGACCCCGAATTGGGAAATCCGGTGCAACCAATCCCCGCCGCTGCGATACTCCGTCTCCGCCATCAGCCCCAACCGGTTTCCCTCAAACATGCGCGTATACTCCTGTTGCGAAACGTTCTGCGAGAGGGTCCCCGCCCCGACCGGCGCCAGCAAACTGGCCAACAGCCATTCGCTCGCCCAGGGCGTTTCGTATCGAAGATTCGCATACCGACGGTCCCGCAAGGCGTCGTAACTGTTCGCCAGAAAAAGATGCGCCGAGTAATTGGTGTAATCGTGATGCACCGCGCGCGACGCTTCCCGAACACTGTAGTCCGTCATACCGGCATCCCGGTAAATCGCGGCCAAATTGGCCCCCCGCACCGCCCGGTCCTGGTCGAGCAGAAGGCGTGACCGGAAAATCCGGCGATTGTCGTTCAATTCCTGCGAGGTTTCCAGCTCCCGGATCGCCCGGTTCACCCGATGATGCCGGTGATTGAATATGGCCGAATAGAGCCACGGGGTCGGGTCGGCCGGATCGAGTTCCATCGCAAGGGCCCACTCATGCTCCGCCCGGTCCGGCTCCCTTGCGTGCTCATACGCTTTGCCCAAATAACTCCGGAGCAACGACCGTTGCGGTTCCAGGGCGGCGGCCGTCTGCAGATCATGCAGGCCTTCGCCGACCCGGCGGTCGCGGATCCGCAACAATCCCCTCCCCAGCCAGGCGTTGCCGAGCGCCCCGTCGAGGACGATCGCTTCTTCGAATCGCGCGTAGGCCGCTCCATGACGGTTCTCCGCGCTCAAGATGAATCCTTGCAGCGCCACCGCCTGGGCGTTCCGCGGAGCACGTTCGATCCCGTTTCCCAGCGCCGTCCCGGCCGCGCGCGATCGCCCGAAACTGAACTCCATCTCCGCCGCCCGCGCCCAGGCGAACCCGAACCGCGGCGACACTTCCACCGCCCGCCACGCCATCTCCCGCGCCTCTTCCAACCTGCCTTGCGACTGGGCAAAATAAGAGCCGGCCATCCATTCGGTCGCCCACTCCCGGGGCGTCTCCCGCTCCCAGGGACGCTGCTTCACCGCCGCCACCATCTCCCGCAACGCGTCTGCCAATCGCCCTTCCCGGCCCTCCAGGCCGTCGATCTCCGCCAAACCACGCTCCGCCGCCTCGACCTGCCCCGCCGCCAACAGGACCGCCGCCCGGTAGACCCGCTCGGCATCGGTCGCCGGTTGACGGTCCGCCGGATAACGTTCCAGCGCCGCCAGCAAGTCCCCTTCCCGGTAGGCCGCCAAACTCGCCTCCAATGCCTCGACGACCTCTTCCTCCAGATCCAATTCGTCGGGATCGAGCACCGCCGGGTAATACAGGGTCCATTGAATGATCTGGACCGCGTCGATCACCGCCGTCCTCCGCGGCGCCTCCCCCGGCTCCACCGTCGCCTGCTCCCCGCCGGTCAGAACCACCACGCCGAATTCGTTCCCGATTTCGACCTCACCTTCCAACAAGGTAAGCACCGTTCCCCCGTCCGGACCGACCGCCAGGTGGAACTCGGTCCCCCGGATCGCCCCCGAGGCGGTCGGCGTGCTGAACCGGGTCGTCTCCCGCTCGCGATGGAAGAAATAGGCGGCCCCGGCCCGCAGATCGAGCGCCGAGGTTGCGGCGCCATCGGGATCAGGCCGAATGGTCAGCGTGGTCAATTCGTTGATCCGCAACACGCTGGCGTTCGACAACCGAACCGCCGCCCGACTCCGTTCTCCGGTCCGCAGGCGGTCCCCGGTCCCCAGAGTCTGATCCACCACCGCCGGCCGCCAGTCGCCGGGGGCCGTCTCCAAGGCCGCCTCGACTTGACCCGAAGCCGTCAACAAACGCGCCGCCGCCGGATCAGCCGACGCCCAGGCGACCGAACCCATTGAAACGATAAACAACACGCCGGAGAGAATTCTTTTCATGACAAATGCTGCGGAGAAAGGGACATCGGTTGCCGCAAATCATATCTACACCTTCTCCGCCACAGGAAAAGCTTCTTCTACGAGGCGCTGCACGATTCAGGGCTCTTTCATCTGGCCGATTTGTTGGAGTTCCGCCTTCAGCCGGTCCCCACCTCGATCTGAAAATCGGCTGAAGCCGGATACTTCAACAGGGCAGACGCTCCACCGCGGGAAGTTCATCGGCCAGATCACTAGCGTCCAGTTAAAAGTCCTTGAATACCAGTTGGTTCGAAATATCATTCGCGGGTTTTCCGTTATTATAGTTTGCAAATAGCTGATTCATAGGGGTCTTCTGAAATACGTTGACGCTCAAGATTTGTAGAATTCGGCTGAGACTTTCATCGAGTCCATGGACCTTATTGAGACAGGCCACCATGAGGTAGACGCACGTGGCGATCCATATCTGGGTGCGCACCGCGTTGTCACTGGTTCCGTAGAATGCTTTTATTCGAAGATTCTGCTTGATCCATTTGAAGAAGAGTTCGATCCGCCAGCGGCTCTTGTAAATCGCGGCGATGGTTAACGCAGGCAACGTTAAATTGTTTGTAAGGAATGTCAGGCGCTTGTTTGTTTCGGTATCGAAATAAGAAATACGGCGAAGGCGGTCAGGGTAATCCCGTTTTCCCTTTTTCGTCCGCAAGACGATCACTTGATCGCATCTGAGACCAGTGGATTTATCAACCTGCCGAGATTCACACACGGTGAATCGGGTATTGGATTTACTGCGAATAACGAAGAATGCACCAGCCAGATGGATACGGAAAAGGCGGGCGAAATCCAGGTAGGCACGATCAAAAACATAGATGCTTCCCTCCTCAAATGCCATGCGATCGAGAAAGTTGACGTCATGAATTGATCCATCGGTAATGCTGATGAACACAGGGATCGAGCCGGCAAGATCGATCTGGGTATGCAGCTTGATCGCCGCCTTCGTTCTTCTGAACTTCGCCCACGGGAAAATAGAAAGGCACAGGTCGATAGTCGAGGCGTCAACCGCGTAAACCATCTCATCCATCTCCAAGCCGTTCGGCTCGTTGACGTAAAGGCGGCGCGCCTTACGAATGAGAATTTGGCCGAGCGCTTCATAAATTCGCCAATCCCGAAACTCGTTCGCGTAAGCAATGTTGGTTCGGGTGATGTTGCCCCGAATTCCCATGGCGTAGAGATGTTGACTGTTACGTAAACAAGCTTCGATATCACGCAATCCTTCGCGAAATGTGATCTGCGCAAATGCCATTGCCAGGAATTGGTCACGTGCGCTCATTCCCCGACTCTGGCGAGGCATCGGGTAGAGAGCAACGCAACGCTCAAACTGCTCGCGGTGCAGCGTATCCATTACTTGGGTGAAAATGAGACGGCCTTCGTTCATGAGGCCAGTCTCAATAAGCCCGCCCCGAACACCAGACCAAGCTTCAAATGCGTCACAACAAACTCACCTCTTTAGATCATGAAAATCCGTTACTTACAAATCCGAGGTGGCCCCTTAGCTGGACGCTAGTGCGGCCAGATGAATAGCCCTGCTGACGGTTTCATCGCTCCGGGATGGCCTAAACGAAGTCCTGCGAAGGCCGGGAGCCCCCCCGGAAATGACGGCTCCAGGTCATATCAACCCGCCGCTCTTTAACCTTGTCACTCCCCCGGTTCCTTCCCGAGAATTCGCCGCGACATGAACAGACGAACTTCCTCCTTGTCCCGGGCCGGCCAACGTTTGACCGAAAAAGTCCTCCAATTTCGCCGCCAGCCTCGAGCCGGATCCAACGGCAACAAAACCCGCTCCCCGGAATCTTCGGACAAACAAAGGAAAAGCACCCCGTCCGAACCGGAAATCGCACTCCCTTCCGCCCACGACTGGCGCACCACCGATGAACAGGAGATCGCCAAACGCCGCGCCCGGGCGATGGAAGAGCTTCCGCAGGTCGTCAATCTCGACGAACGCCACCCGATATTCAGCAATTTCGCCGTTCATTCGAAAAGCGGGATGACCTACCAGGTCGAGATCCGCGACATTGCCAACCGTCGCTTCGCCTCCTCGAGTCCCGATTTCCGCATCAACGGGCTCGGCACCTGCAAACACACCGAGGCCGTCCTCCTGCACCTCGAAAGCCGCTTCCCCGAACTTTACCACGACGCGATCGAACACGGCTCCGACCGGATCGACATCGTTCCAGGCGACGGCGACCGCCTCCGGGTCGAAGGCGACCGTTCCCGCCTGCCGCCGTCCGTCGAACCGCTCTTCGACGAAAGCGGCATTCTCGTCCCGGACATTTCCCCGGACGACGCTCTCGCCAAACTCCGCTCGAACCGCTCTCCGCGCCTGCGCATCTCCCAGGAGATCGAGGCCTGGCTCCAGGGTCTCCGTCTTGAGGAGGAACGCGTCGTCCTGCGCCGCGAATACGAATGCAAAGTTCAATCCGGCGAATTCCCACCCCACGAAACCCGGTTGCCGCTTTTCCCCTATCAGCGGGAAGGGATGCTCCATCTCGCCTTCCGCCAGCGGGCGATGGTCGCCGACGAAATGGGTCTCGGCAAAACGGTCCAGGCCATCGCCGCCGCGGCCTTGCTCCACCGCCTCGGCAAAGCCAACCGGGTCCTCGTCGTCACACCCGCCTCGCTGAAAACCGAGTGGGAAGAACAGATCCAAAAATTCACCGGCTTCGATCTCCAGATCGTATTCGGAAACCGGACACAACGGGTTCACGCCTACGCCACTCCTTCCTTCTTCAACCTGGTCAATTACGAACAGGTCCGCACTGACGCCCTCGATATCAACGAACGAATGCGCCCGGACATCGTCATCCTTGATGAAGCCCAGCGAATCAAGAACTGGAGTTCCAAAACCGCCCGCGCCGTCAAACGCCTCCAAAGTCCCTACGCCTTCGTCCTGACCGGCACGCCGATCGAAAACCGGATCGACGAACTCTATTCGATCCTCGATTTCCTCGACCCGTCCATCCTCGGCCCGCTCTTCCGCTTCAACCGCGAATTCTACCAGCTCGATGAACGGGGACGGCCTTCCGGCTACCAAAATCTCGACCGTCTCCGCCAACGGGTCGCCCCGATCATCCTCCGCCGGCGCAAGGCGGAGGTCGAAACCGAACTTCCCGACCGGACCGACCGCAACTACTTCGTGCCGATGAGCAAACCCCAGTCGGAGCTCCACGAGGAATTCAAAACCACCGTCGGCCGCCTGATGCTCCAGTCGAAGCGCCGGCCGCTCACCCAAAAGGAACAGGAGATCCTGATGATGACGCTGGCCAAAATGCGGATGGTCTGCGACACCCCCTACATCCTGGACCGGGATGACCGGACTTGCCCGAAACTCAAGGAACTCGAAAAAATCTTCGACGACTTCCTCGCGGAACCCGACGTGAAGATCATCGTATTCTCCGAGTGGGTACGGATGCTGGAACTCGTCCGCGATTTTCTCCGGCAGAAGAAAATCGGTTTTGCCTGGCACACCGGCAGCGTGCCGCAACAAAAACGCCGGGCGGAAATTCGCGCTTTCAAGAGCGATCCCGCCTGCCGGATCTTTCTGTGCTCCGAATCGGGCGGAGTCGGACTGAATCTGCAAAACGCCAGCGTCGTCATCAACTGCGACCTTCCCTGGAACCCCGCCAAACTCGAACAGCGAATCGCCCGTGCCTGGCGCAAGCAACAGACCCGTCCGGTGACGGTGATCAACCTGATCTCGGAAGGCACCATCGAACATGGAATGCTCGGGACCCTCGCCGCCAAACAGGGACTCGCCGACGGCGTGCTCGACGGGGTCGGCGACCTCTCCCAGGTCTCCCTCCGGCGCGGAGGTCAAACCTTCCTCAAACGCCTCGAACAAGCTCTCATGCCGGCTTCCCGGAAAACCGGTCAACCGACTGCCGCCGCCCCGGTCACCGACCTCCCATTGGCCCTCGCCCGTCGCCTCGCCGCCGAACTCGGGACGACCCTCGCTGGCTGCGAGGAACGTTTTCCGGTCGAAGGCGACGGTAGCACTTTGCTGGTGGTGGTCGACCGGGACCCCGACTCCCTCGCCCCCCGGGTGCGGGGAATCGCGGAAGAACTGCTTCGCTCCACCGCCGGAACTCCCGACCTGGGGATCGAAATCATCGACCGTTCCACTCTTGAAACCTTGAAACGTCTCGAAGCGGCCGGATTGGTGAAATCGACCGTTCGGGCCTCCCGCTCCCTGGATATGAACCGCACCGAGCAACCCTCCCCGCTGTCACCGGAAGAACAGGCCCGGATAAAGGAATTCCGGGAGCAAGCGGCCCGCAAGCGGAAGATGGCCGATCTGTTGCGTCAGGGAGGATTCGACGCCGAAGCATTGCCCGCTCTGCGGGAAGCGGTCTGCCTCGCCGCCAAAGCTCTCGCCGCGGAAGCACGCCTTCCGGAACCCCGCGACCTGGACGAAGCGATTGGTCCGCGCTTTGCTCTCCTTTTCGGCGACGGCATCGCCTCCCTCCGGGTCGCGCTTCTCGATGGAACGGAAATGATTCGGGCTCTCGAAATCCTCGCTGAAATCCTCCAGCGAAACGAAAGCCACGTTTGAACGCCCGCCGGAAGCCGCGGGACAGATTCAGCCTCTTTGACCTTCTGCTACAACGTTTACGTCTCTCCGGAAAAGGGATTGTTTTCCCAACCGGAAAATGCGAAGATCCAAAGCACGTGTGGAATCCTCTCCAAAGCGCCCTCCGGCTCCTTTTACTCGCAGGATGTTCCTGGGGGATCCTTTGCCTGTTCCCGGCATCCGCTTCCGCCTTGCTCCCCATCCTCACCCCACCGAAACTGGAAATCGTTGAGCAACCGCTGGATCGTTTAAACGTTCCGCTCGGAGACGAAGCCACTTTTTCCGTCTCGGCCACCGGCTCCAACCTCCGCTACCAATGGTATCGAAACGGGCTGCCGATTTTCGGAGCGACTGAACCGACCTATACCGTCCGCCGGGTCGGATTGACCAACGTCGGCTTCTACACCGTGCAGGTCAGCAGCGGTCTTCTTTCCCACACCAGCGAAACCGTCCGCCTCACCCTCGGGACCGTAGGCAATGTGGTGGAAGCCGTTGGCAACGAGCTTTTCAAGGACCGCTTCGTCCTCCAACCTCTCGCCTCCGGCCTGGTCCGGTCCGATAATTCAGCCGCCGGGCGCGAACCGGGCGAACCGGTCCACGCCGGGAAACGGGGCGGCCGCTCCATCTGGTTTGAATGGAGTCCCCCGCAGGGAGCAGCCGGGATCGTCACTTTCACCACGGCGCTCAGCGAATTCGACACGTTACTCGCCATCTACACCGGCGAAGGCCTGGCCACCCTCCAGGAGGTGGCCTCCAATGAAGACGAGAGCGGCCGTATTCTGACCAGCCGGGTCCACTTCAACGTGTCGCAAGGTGAAACGTATTACATCGCGGTGGACGGTTTCGGCGGTGCCGGCGGGGAAGTGATGCTCGGGTGGGAGTTCGAACCGACTTCGGATCGCTTGCCGGTGGTGGTTGCCATGTCTCCGAGCGAAACGGTCGGCCTCGGAGACGAGCTGGTTCTGGAGTTTCAGGCCGACTTCGCCGAAGCCGAATGGTTCCACAATGGCGAACCGCTCGGCATTCAGGGAAACCGCCTGGTGATTCAGAAAATGGGCCCCGAACATGTCGGTTTCTACCGGGCTCGATTGGCCAACCAATCCGGACGGGTGACGTTCACCCCCGAAGCCCGAATCCAAATCAACGTCCAACAAGACGGATCGGTCGACCGGGAGGCCGCCAGTTTCAAAAAGTTCCTGGAGGCCGCCGACCGGATGCTGGGAATCCTTCCTGACGACGGGATCCGAACCGCCTCCGTCCCCGCCTCCCAAAACCCGTCATCCGTCCGGTCGTCCGAAAGCCCAACCCACGATCGAACCAACCCTCCCGAATCGGAATCCGAGCCGATCACTCCTTCCAGCTTCACTCGTGGCTACTCCAGCAGCCACATCTTCAGCACCCACGGTTCTTCAAAAGAACACAACGAACCCCATCATTGCGGTGAAACCGGCGGCGCCTCGGAGTGGTTCGCCTTCCAGGCCCCGGAAAGCGGAACGCTGCAAATCAACACCCAGGGAAGCAATTTCCAAACCATCCTCGCCGTATACACCGGCCCGGGAACTTACGACACGTTGCACGAGGAGGGATGCGACCTGGGACCTCCCCCCAATCACTCGAAGGTCCTGGTTCCCGCCAAAAAGAACGATATTTTTTGGATCGCTGTCGACGGCGTCGGAGGCGCGACCGGCACCGTCACTCTCGAAATCAACCTCGGCGATCCGGTCAACATCGTTACCCCGCCCGCCAGCCAGTCAGTCGCATCCGGCTCGCCGGTCACTTTTTCCGTTTCGGCCACCGGGACCCCTGATCTCGAATACGCCTGGTTCTTCAACGGCGCCAAAATCCCCGGCGCCACTGGCTCCTCCCACACCATCGCCAACGCGACTTCCGGTCATGCGGGAGCCTACACGGTTTCCGTCACCAACCGGATCAACTCGGTTACCTCGGCCCCGGCCCATTTGTCGATCCTCTCCCCTCCGTCGATCACGTCCCATCCCGCCCACCAAACCATCAACGCCGGCGGTTCCGCCACCTTCTCCGTCGCCGCCACCGGTTCGACCCCGCTCAACTACCAATGGAAACGCAACGGATCGAACATCGGCGGGGCCACCGGCACCAGTCACACCATCAATCCGGTCAACGCCTCGCATGCCGGCAACTATACGGTCACCGTCTCCAACTCCGCCGGGTCGGTCACCAGCTCCGTCGCTACCCTCACCGTCAATCTCCCTCCGACCATCACTTCCCACCCCGCCGGCCAAATTGTCCACGCCGGGGATCCGGTCACGTTTTCCGTCTCCGCCTCCGGCGACGCCCCACTCAGTTACCAATGGTTCCACGACGGCAAGATCGTCGACGGGGCAATCGACTCGAGCTTTTCGATCGATTCCGCCACCCTGGATCACGCCGGCGAATACTCGGTCACCGTCTCCAACCCGTTTGATTCAACTTCCAGCACCCCCGCCACCTTATCTGTTCAAGCCGCCCCGACCATCACCGCCCACCCGGCCAGCCGGACCGTCTCTCCCGGTGCCCCCATAACCCTGTCGGTGATCGCCACAGGATACCCAGATCTTGAATACAAATGGTTTCGTGACGGAGTCGAACTCCCCGGCGAGACCTCGCCTTACCTCGAATTCACCGCCTTCGCCGCCGACAACGAAGGAAACTACCACGCCCGGGTCAGCAACACCCTGGGATTTCTTGAAAGCGTCACTGCGGTCCTCGCCCTCGACACTCCGGCCCGGATCAGCTTCTTCGGCTGGGAAGGCGACGATTTTCGTTTGAAATTCATCGGCCCGGCGGAAACCGAATATTCCATCGAAGCCTCCGCCGACCTCATCGAATGGACCCCCCTCTGGACCGGATTTACCGTCTCCGGCTTCCTCGATCACACCGAACCCGACGCCGCCACCCACCCCCGCCGCTTTTACCGGGTCGTCGAGGCAGAGGACTAACGACACGCCTTCACTCCGTGCTGAGGCCGGGGAACAACATCGAATGTTTCGAGGCGGAGCCTCTTTGGAGTGCTCCGCGTCCCCGCGGAGCTTTCGAGCACGCGGGAGAGCTTCGGCCGTCGAATGAGTGTCGAGCGCACGGCCATCGCGACAAATCCGAAAGCGGCGCGGGGACGCCCCGCACTCCAAAGCGCTTCGCGCGAAAACCGAATCACCCTCCGGCCGCGCATAAAGAGTAAAGTTTTGTAGAAGCAACATCCGGACTGCGCCCAGGGCTCCATTTGCTCTGACCTTGAAAGTTGGAAGTTGAACGTTCTTGCGACCTCCATCATCCTCCCCACCACGAATGAAAAAAGCCGAGATCACCTGGTCGATCATGCATCCGACGCCATTGGATGTTGAATACATGAGGGCGCTCGTCCGCCACGCCCGCCGCTACCGGGTCGACAGCTTCGAACTTTGCGGCACCTGCCACGGCGATCTCGGCGGGATGGAGGGGCTCGTTCATTACGATGGCTACGCCGGCGTCGCCGATCCCCGCGACAAGGAGGCCATCGACCGAAACCTCGATCAAATGCGCGAGATCCTCGCCCTCGCCCACTCCATCGATTGCCCGCTCCTCTACTGGCACCGCGAGGTCATGATTCCCCGCTCCCTCGCCGAATCCCTTCCCGGACTGCTCGACGAAGACCAGGAATTCGACTTGCTCGGAGAAACCTACGCGGACCTGATCCGCTACAAGATCGACCAAACCTTCCGCAATCTCCCGGAACTCGACGGCCTGGTCCTCACCTTGACCGAGTCCGATTTCTCGGTCATCCACAACTCCCGCCCCGACCGTTACCCGCCACCCCAAGTCGTCGCCCATCTGGTCTCGCTTTTCACCGAAGCGTTGCAAGCACGGGGCAAACGCTTCGTCCTTCGCTCGTTCGGCTCCATCGCCCAGGATTACCACGACATCCTCGCGGGTGCCGCCGAAGCCGCGCGCTTCCATCCCGGATTCGAAATCGAAACCAAGATCACCCCCTACGATTTCGTCCCGTTTCTTCCCGTGAATCCCTGGCTTCGCGCGATCGACGGCGCCACCTTCTCCGTTGAATGTGACTGCGTCGGCGAGTTTTTAGGAGCCGGCAACCTTCCCGCCGCCAACGTGGGCCGGATCGTCGATTACGTCCGAACGGCCAGCGATCTCGGAGTCGACCGTTTCGCCCTCCGGCTCGATCGTCTCAACACTTCCATTTTCGATACCTCCTACGAAATCAACCTCCGGGCCTACCACCGAGCCATCGACGACCCCGAGATCACCGCCGCCGAACTGCTGCAACAATGGTGCGAAGAACACGCGCCCGGTCACGGAGACGAACTCCGGAAGCTGATCGAAACCGGCATGCGAGTGGTCGAAAAAATTAACTTCATTTTCGGGAACGTTATCTTCCACACTTTCCCCCTCCATCCGGCGCTCAAATGGATCAAGGCCGGTGGGATTTTCGCCTTGTTCAAAGAACACGTTCCTCTCGCCCACCAGGACGGTATCTGGTCAATTTTCGCCGACCGCGACTCCCCCGTCAGCCGCGAGGAAATCCTCGCCGAAAAACGCGAAGCGACCGCCGTGGCCGCAGGAATGCTCCAAGCGATTGAAGAGCTCCGGCCCGCCCTCGTTCCCGATTTCCACCGCCGATTTCTCCGGGAAACGCAAACCGCCCTCGCGGTGAGCCGCCTCTACGAATTCTTTTGCCGGGCGATCTGCGCCTATTTTGATGGCATGGAAAACGACGATGCCGACGGCCGCACCCTCGATGCCGCCATGGCCGAAATCCGGAAGGAAATGACCGACTTCCTTCCTTTGGCCGAACTCGATCAACTCGCTCCCTCCTCCGAACGCGCGACCGACGCTTACCACGGCCTTCACGAACCGGGTGAACCGAATCTCGCCGGCAACTACGTCCGCCCGATCTGGCAGATGATCCTCGCCCTTCGCGAGGAATACGCCATCGAATGGCGAAACCGCCAGGCGATACTCGCCACATCGAATACGGTCGACGCCATCATCTTCGGCGCCCCCACCGACGAGTGGCGCATCCGCCGCTATATGCACGCCAGTCACGTCGTAGTCCGGAACGACCGCTTTTTCCGCGAAGTCGGCAACACCGTATTCCCGAACGGGTTCCTCGAATTCGAATTGCGCCGCCCCGCCGGAAAACCGGCGAAACTCTTGCTCGAAACCTACCCGAACCCCAAGGCGGGATTGCGGGTCGAGATCGACAACGGTCTCCTGACAGTCTTCCCCTGCTCCACCGGGTCGATCGAAATCCCCCTCGCCGCGAACGAAGCCGCAACCGTCCGCCTCCGCCTCACCAAGTCCGGCGCGGCCTTCCCCCTCCTCCATTCCGCCGCCATCCGCCCTCTTTTGTCGGAGTCAGAAAGTGGGTGAGGCGTCCCGCCTCATCGCGTCGATTTCGCCCAGCATAAGGAGCCGGAGGGACCAGCCACCGCAGCATCGAGGTTTCACTCGATGACCCCGTCTGGTCCGCCGGACTCGATGCACCGCCCGGAGCCGGGACGGCCCCGCCACTTTGGCATATACGCCAACGGCGTTTGCGCAGCACGGAGCCGGGACGGCCCACGCCACTTTGTCCATATACGCCAACGGCGTTTCGTCCTCCAGCCCAGAGTTGCCGCGCGAATGCGGGGCTACCCTGGGTATCGGTCGCGAGACGATCTACCTCGAAGAGGTTGCGCCCCGGCCCCCATGCGTTGACTGCCCCCCCCCTCCTTCTCAATTCGACCGCAACAGATTGCTCAGCAGATGGGCCGCATAGGTGGGGTTCTGCGTACCAAATATCTCATGGCCTCCGCCATAAGTGAATCTGGAACTCGTCAAATAAATCACCCCCGCGCCGACCTCAGCACGCAATAGCCAGGGAACATTAGTCCCATTGGTCATTTGGACTTCCGCCAGGCTTTGCCAAGTCGCGGCCTCCGGGATATAACCCGACACCGGGGTCCGCGCCCGCTCGAATATCGGCGTCAAATCATGCTCAGCATCCAACCACCGACCTTGCCGAAGATTGCGCGTCCTGCGTTGCGGCTCCGCCCCCCAGCCACTCCAGCGCACCGGCAGTCCGATCGACCTGAGCCACGGATGCAAAGGACCGGTGTTGCCTCGGGCCGATATCATCACCTTTCCTCCCGCCATCAGGTACGGTTTCAGGTAATCGTCCAGGACCGTCCGGGATAGTTCCAACTCCTCGCCGCCATGATACTGCAAGACGATGAGGTCGGGTTTGTTCAGAATCGCCCGGATCAGTCCCTCTTCGTCGTTGATGATCCGGGTGGCCCTCACCCGCGCATCTTCCTGCACGTAGGCGAACAGCGCGTTACGCGTTTCGTCGTGCTCGTAGAGGATCAGAGTGAAATCCTCCGGCACCTCCTCCACAAAATGCAAAACCCCCAAACTTTCGACGTTGTGATAGGCCGCGTCCGGCCAGCCGCTGTGCAGACGATCCCGCACGGGACGGGTCCGCTTGATTGACATCCGCCAAGTCCCTCCCTCAACAAGGCCTCCGAACTCCGCGATCGGCAGACGAATTTTCGCCTGCCAGTCGCCATTCTCCACCGTCACCACCGCATCCCACTTGGGATCCCAGCCGGTGTCCATGTTCATCCCTCCCAGCGAAATCGCATCGTAACGCGCCCCCAGCGTATTGACCGCAAGGTGCATGTAACGGTTGGTCCCGGCCAGCTCATCGTTCACGATAAACAACTCGAGCGAATCGTCGGCCCAAACGTTGCTGTCGTGTTCATGATAATTCGCCACGAGTCCCCCCGGATAACTGTCATAACAATGAGCCCGGATATAAACATACTCATTATCGCGAATAAGAGCGACCCGCGTCTGGTCGTTCGCCCGATCCCCGTTCCGCTCGACAAACTCTCCCATCACCCAGGCACGTTCGGCCCACTCCGTCTCCGAGGGCCAACCCCGGGATTTCGCGCGAGGGATATAACCGACATTACGCTGCCCCATCCCGGCCTGCTGACGGTAAAATTCCCGCCAAACGTCGAGCATCTCTTCTTCGACCGCGATCTGCTGCAGGATCCGATCACGGCGGGCGCTCTCAGACTCCGAAGCCGCAAACTCCCGGGCTTGGGCAAACAACTCATCCGCCCGGCGAAACACTTCCTCCGAGAGAAAACTCCCTGCGCCCGATGCGGTCGGATGGGTGAAATACGCGATGGCCTGCTCCGCCGATGTCCACGCTTCCTCCAACAGCCAGTAATAATCGATCATCGGCCGTGCCGCCGGACCATAAATGTGACGGCCCCAATCTTCCACGATATCCTGGGGGGATACCTCGCGGTCCCACATCGCACGGGCCGACGCATAGACGTTCATCCGATTGGTATGCCAACGTTGATTCTTCGGCTCGGCCGACGGCGGATTGTTGTAGCAAAAAATCTCCGACATGTAACCGACCATCCCGTGATCACTCATCCAGTGCATCCCATCCACGATGAAAGAGACCATCGGAACAATCACCGGATCGGCGTAAATAATGTATTCGTAACCCCGCAAACCGATCGCCGACCCCAGGTCCTTCCAGGCGAGCATCTCCGCTTCCGGGATGGCGTTCGTGGGATCGCCGCTCCCCAACGATCTCCGGTAGTTGGCGTTATAAAGGCAATAGCCATTGTAAACGTAATCGGCCACCGCCGTCGGAACATCGCGGTAGGCCATGTAAGCATACCCGTAATACTCCCCGTTGTAGGCCATCTCCCGGAGCTGTTCGATCACGATCTGAGAGAACATCTGCCAACGCGTGGAAACGTCCGGGGCCATCTCAACGCACTCCGCGCATTCACAG
Source organism: Verruconatronum alginivorum (assembly GCF_056590205.1). NCBI lineage: Bacteria > Pseudomonadati > Verrucomicrobiota > Opitutia > Opitutales > Verruconatronaceae > Verruconatronum > Verruconatronum alginivorum. Next base: position 718,262 of record NZ_JBWPVQ010000001.1, read on the forward strand.
AAATTACTTTGGTCGGCCGGATTGAAATGAATGCCGTCCAGCCCCGGAGTATCGTCCCACCACGAGGCGATTTTTTCCGCGATAATCTTTTGCACCTCCTCGTTTGACCAACAGAGGTGAGAAGTCTTCCGCGGGTGGAACTGTCGCTGCCCCCCGAATTTGGCGAGATATTCCGGGTGTTCTTCGAGCATTTCCCTCGAGAGCACCACATTGTGACCGATCACCCGCACCCGGAATCCTTTCTCCTTGCGTTTTTGCATGATCGCCGGGTCCAAACCGGGCCGGGTATTCACGCTGTTCATACGGTTTCGCGCCATCCAGACATCCGTATCTTCATCATAACCCATGCGCGGGGCGGTAATCACCAAAGTCCGAACCGGCAGGGAGGGAGTGTGGAGGTAGTCCAGATCGCTCACCACCCATTCATCCAACCGGGGAATAAACTCCCCGCTTTCACTTGGCCAAAACCATCGGGCACCGATCTCATTTTCGCAAAAGGCGTAAACCGCGAACAAAGCCGCCTGCTCTCCCATGCCGAGGAGATAAATCACCTCGTCCACTTGCACGAGACGGACCGACTCCGCCTCCAGATTCTCCCCGGAAACACCCGCCGCAGCCAGGGCCTCGCCGGATTTTTCGAGATTGGCGATCACGATGCTGCCGGGGGCAAACCCTCCGCCGTTCGAATGGTCAATCGGCAACGTAACTCCGGTGCTCAACAAAACAACTCGCTGAAGCTCCCGCGCCGCGTAGACCAACACATCCGAATCCTCCCCTGCCACCACGATTCGCGCGCGCGATTCCCCATTCTCCACCACGGGAAATCCGCCACCGAGTGCCGCTAGTGGCATGAATAACAATACGTAAAACAAACTTCTTATCATGATCTTCTTTTTAATCTTCTTTATCCGGGATGCGACCAACAGCCTGCCCTGTGGACTCGCACATGGCAGGGCCACGCGGGGCTTCTTTCAACCGCGACGCCGACGGGAGAACACCGTCCCCGCGAGTGCCAGCAGGCCGAGAATGCTCGCCACCGTCGCCGGCTCGGGAATAAGCGATAGGGATTCGACGTAGACAGTTTGACGATCAAAACCACCCTCGTTAAGCAATTGCACCGCGTGAATTCCATTCGGTCCGCTCAACGCCCCGGACCAGAATGCGATATCGGGGACGGTGAGGGATATGGGATTGTTGTCTTTATCAAGTCCACTGATGGTCAACGCCGTGCTCTTTTCGATGAAATCGAAGGTCAGATCGATAGTATAAAAATGTCCAAACATGATGTCGCCCTTGGCGAATCCGGACAAACTCACCCGGTTGGCGGAATTCCGAATCCCAGAGGTGCCTGTCCCCGTATTGCTATAATACCAGCCGTTACCATTTGAATATCCAATCTCCAACGGAGTGGTCCCAGCATCGTTACCGCTGGCGTTGAATGCGAGGCGGAAGGGCAACGCGACACTCGTGGAGGTGGGATTTGGATCGATCGCGATCTTCGCCTGAAAATGGACGATTGGACCAGCCACCGAAGGAATTCCGGTTCTCTCAATGTAAGTCCACCGCTGATTGGTGCCACCCTCAGCATTCGTCGACAAGATCCTCAGCACTTGGTTTCCGCTGCCGAACGGATCCGTGATGATGCTGGCATCGTTGTTGTTGTCAGAGTTGATCCGAACCGCCTCCCAGCTTTGCTGCCCGACGACGGTTTGATTAACGGTAAACTGCGAAGAGTCACTGAAGTCGGCGGTCCAATTGGCGGCCGCGAACGGAGAGAGAGATAACATAGCGACCGCGATGGTCGTAGAATATTTGAGGGTGCTTTTCATGGATTTCATACCTTTGGTATTTGGTTTTCGTCGGAGGTTAATTAAGGAAATTGCTGCCACCAATCACTCACCGCCCGTCAGGACTCGGTAGAATTGCTTCTGTTTATTTTCAAATGGAAAGAAATAGCGTCGTTTCTGATTATCCGCGCGGAAGAAGCTTCCTTCGTTTATCCATTCGGCAAGTGTTTCCGTAGTTTGAATTTGATAGTATCCGCTCGATATCCGGGGAATCACCAACTGGATGCCCGGCTCATGCGTGATGGCACCCGATACCGTATTCAACCCCAATGGACCTTGAGCCACGACGACGTTGCCCACATAAAGCCCCATGGTATCACCCCGGCCGTTCTTGACCCGAATGTCGGTCACAGCAGAGGAGGGATATCGAAAAACCAATCCAGTCGCCGAATACGCGAGGGGGGATCCATCGGCCCGAACCCCGTTTACCTGGATGGAGAAGGTGTTGGTATCGGTATTCACCAAAAGGGTGAAACTGTAGGTCGACCCCGGTTTCACTTCGGAGGTCGGCAGAATGGTGATTCGTTGACGATTCGATTCATAGAAAAGCCCCATTCCATCACCCGGAGAAAACCCGAAGATCGTTGCCGCTGTCTCCCATGGATTGATCTGGATCCCCACGAAGTTCGTGGTGTTTCCTCTCCACTCAAAGGCGAGGTCCGCGCTCACATGAACCAGTCCCGATGCTGGACGGTCAAGGGATCGGACCACCCGCGTCCGGCGGTGGCCGATGTGCAACGTGCTGGTCGAAGTCAGATACAGGGCATTCCCGCTCCCTCCATCCCAGTGCCGGACAAGTCGGGCGTCCATGGGATCGTCGCTCTGAAGCGTCCAGACATGCCAACCATCGACACCAATCACGCTTTCATTGATCGTATTGCGGTAGTTGTGCCCCGGATTGAATCCGGTTCGATACCCGGCAGGAGGAGGAGGTTGATTGATCCGCAAATCGACATTCGACGTCACCGGATCGATCGAGGTCGAGACGCCGGAAGGATTGTTGACTGTCAAATCCCCCCAGACGTGTACGAGTTTGACTTGAACGTCACCTTGGTTCTCCACGCGGAGAAAGGGGCGGGACCGATTGTCGTTCAATACTAAATTCACAAACTCCACGCCGCCTTGGTTGAGGAGATCGCCCTCCCGCATCTGGAACCATATCGGATGCCGTTCAAAGGAGCGGGTGCCGATCGAAACATTCGTGAAGGTGCAATTGACAAAGCGGGTGAAGATACCGGAAGCCGGGTTTTCCCGAAAATTGATCGCGGGACCGCCCATATTTTCGCCATGGAGGTTCACCACTTCGATCCAGCCCGGCACCGGAGCGTCTCCGCCCGGCCCGAGATAGGAGTAGGCTCCCAGCCCGCCGTTCCTCGCGATGCAGTTTTCCAACCGAATGCTCACAGGTTGCGAGTCGCCGTCCAGCTTTCCGAGATGAACGAAAAAGGCGTCCCCCGCATTATTCTCGCTGATGATGTTTCGGAGCACAACCCCCACGATCCAGCCGTGCGGACTACTGGTCTCGATATTCACTCCGGCCTGGGGCGCGGTGCCGGCGGTATTCCTGAACACACTGTCCTCGACCAGGAGATTCTTGGCGCTGGTGATGCTCATGCCTTGCCGGTGATTGTTGTCGGCGATCACGTCGCGAATGACGATATCCTGGCAATAAGGAAGGTTGTCGCCATATACCGGATACCCCGGCCGGGTCCAATTGCCCGAACCGATATAAATCCCATCACCTCCGCTGTCACGCAGGGTAAACCCTTCCACCACGACATTGGTCACGCCGTAAAGAGCCAGCGTATGTCGCCATTCTCCGGGTTCATACCCGCCGCCCTGGTAATCGGATTTGCGCATCCGCAGGGTGGCGCCGTAACCCGACAAAACAATGTTTTCGCGGTCACGGGCCGAGATCAAAACATCGGCGACCCCTTGGAATGAATTTTGCTTGGCGGTAACAATCACACCGGGTTCGAAAAAGATCTCTTGATTGCTCGCGAGGAAGATGGGCTCCACGATCCAATCGCTCCCCATGTAGGGAACAATCACCCGGTCGGCACCGGAATCGATCGCCGCTTGCAACGCCGCCGTGGAGTCGTTCTCGTCGAACCCGAAAGTGGACGCGTCGACCTCGACGAAACCCCGGAGAACCGGAGCGGCGAGGATCAAAACGGCGAGCGTCAAACCCAAATGTATCCGTTCTTTAATCATAGAGGGATCCTGTCCCCGCGGGGCAGTTGTCCCGCGGGGTCGATTAGCCGAAGTTGGCCGGCTTGTATTCGGTTTCTTGTTACTGCTACCGGTGCCGCTTAATTGCCGGTCAATACCCGGAAGAACTGCCTCGATTGATCCTGGGTCGAGAAGAACCGTCTCACGTCATCTCCGTCGCCGGCGATCATACCACCGGCATCGCCCCAGGAAACCAAATCGGTGGAGGTGGTGATCTGGTAAAACCGGTCGTTATCCGTGGGAAACACCAACTCGACCGCGGCAAAGTTCCCCGCACCAGGTGCCGGAGTCTCCGTCACCAGCGGCCCCGGACCGACGATCAGATTGTCGATCCACATTTGATGGGCGCCTCCTCCGCCGCCTTGTCCGATCTTGAAGCGGATATCCTTGATTTCCGTTATGTCCGGAGTCTCTTCCGTTTCCCTGCGGAAGATCCTGTTATCCGCCGAGTAGGATAAAGGGGAACCGTCGGCCCGGAGCCCGTCGATCCGAATCGAAAACGTTTGGGTCGAGGTGTCCAGAAGCAGTGAAACATGATAGGGCGATTGTCTTTTCACCTCAGCCGGTGGCAACACGACGACCGGCAGGCCATCGTCCAAATAAAAGAGCCCATAGTTAACATCGCTGGCGAAAGCGACCACCGTGGGAAACTCCTCCCACGGATTCACCTGCATGCCCATCCAACTCACCCTTTCAGCACCCCAATCAAAGGCGAGGTCCACGTTCACATGCACAAGGTCATCTTGCGGAGGAGCGAACGCCCGGACGACCCGGGTCCGGCGGTTGTTCGCGTTCCCGGTGCTGGTCGATTCCATGAAAAGCACCTGGCCGTCGCCTCCGTCCAAGGCCGGCACGATGCGCGCGTCCAGAGGATTTTCACTGTGGAGCGTCCAGACTTCCCAGCCATCCACTCCAATAATGGTCTGTCCAATTTGATATCCCGAATCGTGCCCTGGTTCAAAACCGGTTGCGTAATCGGCGGAGAGCGGGGCGGCCAACAGGAGGAACAGAGAGGCGGAGAGTCCGGTTGCGCCGAGATTCTCAAAAGCGGTTGTCGTCTTCATTCTTAGGATCTTTCTGTCTTGGGATTTGAGAGGTGACTATTCTTGGGTGGTGAGGACCCGGTATTGAACAGCCGAACCGGATTGGGAGGATGTGTAACGGCGGATGTTCGTGCCGTCGCCCACCATGATCCCCCCGACGTTGGCCCAGCTTTGGCCCCCATCTGTGGATCGCTGGACCTGATAGGCCCGGCCGAGTTCGGTCGGCACCCTCAGTTCATCCGCTTTCTCCAAGCGCACCCCCGCAACCAAGGTGTTGAAGTAAGCGGAGGGGTCTGAAATCACCTGGTATTGAATGTAGTCCATGAAAAGACGGGACACGCCCCCTTCATGCTGCCGATAATAGACCTCCATCGGAGCGGATGTGGCCCAGGCGTTGGCCCGCGTCACCGGATCTCCGGTTCCATCGTTCCAGACATACGGTTGAAACTGGGATTCTCCAAACGGCTTCACATAGACCGCCGCGACCCGGTCGCCTCCACGATTGTCGAAGATGAACCGGATCGTGTTCCAATTGTCCTCGCCGGTCGTGGTCGTGGTCGGAGCGATGGGAAGAACCGTTTGGAAGGAATCCCCCGGGTGGAGTCTGGCAGAGAACGGTAAGCCCGTCCCGACCGACCCGCTGCCGGGTCTCCCCAACTCAACCAAATTGACACCGTCACCGTTGCTCAGGAACAGCTGCGGCATGTTGCGCCAGCGCCCGGCGACGTCCATATCCACGACCAACATGCTGCCGACCTCCGGCAATGGGATACGATGGGCGGGATTAAGACTGACACCACTGCTGCCGCCCACCCGAAGAAATGTCTGACCGCCACTCTCCGTAATCGTTACATTGGCCCCAATGAGCGTCCATTTCGACAACCCATCCGTGAAATTGTCGATGAGAATCGGTTCATCCATCTCATCCATCAGCGGGTCGAAGACAGCCAATGCGGAGGAGGGGGAACCGAATAAGAAGAGGCCCGCGGCGGCCGCAATCAGGCAGCGGGTACGGAGGGAGGGTCGTTTAAGAGGATCGGGAATAGGCTGTTTCATGATTGAAGTAGGATGGAAGGATTATTTTTTATGGGTTGGTATCACTTGTAATCGTGACATGCGTTGAAAGTATAGGTGGGAGGCTACAGCCGGGCTGTGGTAACGAATAAGAGTCGGACACGTATGATACTCACAACCCCGGAATGAGTACCTCCTCCCCGCGCGGGCTCAGGGCCGGAAGATTGCCTTGTTGTCCTTATGCAATTCGGCGATCAGGTCGTCCGCCGTGAAGTGCTCCACATGGCCATCGACGAAAAGATAATGCCCTCCTTCTCTGTGGCGGCGGGCAAGATTCCCGCCGCCGAGGGCATTATAAATATAGACCCACCGGAAGAAATCCCCCCGGTCAGGCGAATCGCCGATAATGATGGTTCCGGATGGATTCATTACATTCGCCAGACGCATGTAATGACCGGAGCTTTCACCAGGATTGTGGTTATTGGAATCGACCGGCCATTGGCCGAATCCCAGGTAATTCCAGCCATATCCGACCGCCCGCGAGTTCGGCTCGTGAGGCTCCCGGGCAGGACACAGCTGCCAATCAGGACGGTCCGGATCCGAGGGATCCGTCACCCTGTCCCCCATGTAAGGCTCCAGAACATTGAACCAATGGATCCGCGGCGAATCCGAGACAATCGCGGAAGGCACCAGGTGACCGTGCTCCGCTTCGTAGGCATAGAGACCGCTCCCTATACCGCGAAGATTGCTGATGCACTTCGCCGAACGGGCGTTGTCGCGAACCCGCCCGACGACGGGAATGAGTATGGCCGCCAGGATACCAATGATCGCAATGACAGTCAGGAGCTCGATGAGGGTAAACGCTTTGGATGGATGTTTCATGGTGCGGATGATATGGAATTGAAGGGTTTAAGGTGTTCGGGGAAAGGGTTTCAGGGCGCGGGGTGCGCGACACACAGGGACTGTCCCTACGGAATCATGGTTGGATCTCGGGAATCGAAAGCGGTCCATTTTGTTTTTTCACGGATGTTTCCTCCAACGAGTTAACGGTTGGGATCACAGGGATCGATGCCACCGAATCCCGCTCCATCAATCGGGGGGAAATCATGATGGCACGACACGAACGCGAGGGCGTCTCCATCCTTTTCCTCAACAAGTCGAAGGCGACTTCAGCGATCTCCTCCAGCGGCTGGGAGATGGAGGTCAGGGCCGGGGTAATGTATTGACAGGCCTCCACGTCATCGATTCCGACGAAACTCAGCTCCTTCGGAATGGCCACCCCCATCGATTGAAAATATTTTATTAGCAACAACGCACGATGGTCGCCGACGACGATCGCCGTCGGCCGTTTCTTTCCCATCTCGCGCCAAAGGCCGTAAACCGCCTCGGTCGCCATCGTCGTCCCGTCTTCCTCCCACTGATTGAACTCCGTGTAAGCGTAGAGTCCCCGGTCGGCGACGAACTCGTCATAAGTCCTTTGCCGGACTTTCCACAAACCATCCCGGCGGGGGGTCAACGGCAGATAGGCGATTTGCCGGTGCCCCCGGGAGTACAAATGCTCCATCGCCAAATGAATTATTTCCTCCTGGTTCGCGGTGACCGTGTCGATATCGTACCCGTACAAGCGATTGAGCTCCACAATGGGCATCTGGCCCCGGATCCACCGAAACAACTCTTCATCGCGGCCATGCCAAATGACCCCTCCCACACCCGAGGATCGGAGCCACTTCTTCATGTCGGTATCCGGATCGCACGGCTTCACCAAAAGAAAAAAGCCATGACCCGACGCATACCTCACCAGGCTGTCCAGGATCCGCTGGTAAAACCGTTCATACGAAGCGAAAATCCATTCTTCGCGGTGACCGCCCCGACGGACCGGATTGCAGATGAAGGCAATGATTTTCCCATCCCGGCGGCCAAGCGAAGACATCCGCCCGTAGTCGAGCTCATCCGCCGCGGCCAAAACCCGCTGCCGGGTCTCTTCCGAAACCGTGATGGCCGACGAGTCGTTTAAGACCACCGAAACCACCGCTTGGGAAACCCCGGCTTTTTTCGCAACATCCGCCTGACTGGCCTTCGTCCGCTTCATGTGTAATAATTTATTTCCTAATTATTATTCCCGGTCAAGGCTTTTTTCCCGCCTCCCGTTCGATTTTCCAATGAAAAGACCGCCGGGCCCGATTTCCACACCAAAAAGCAGCGAGACGCTGGTGCTACGTCTCACCGCACGGAGCCGGGACGGCCCCGCCTCAGTGCGTGGGTTTCGGGGAGGGACCAGCTCCGTCTGGTCCGCGGCGAGCGGCGAGGCTGGGTGCTCCGCACGGAGCCGGGACGACCCCGCCACTTTGGAACTTATACGCCAACGGCGTTTCGTCCTTCAGCCCAGGGTTGCCGCGCGAATGCGGGGCTACCCTGGGTCCCGGTCGCGAGACGATCTACCTCGAAGAGGTTGCGCCCTGGCCCTCGTGCGATGCCGGATCGGACGGGGGCGGAACCGCGTTGCGGTTCGTGGCCTCGGGTATCGGCTCCCAGGGTAGGCCTCGTTTCCCTCGACTCAACCCTGGGCTGGAGGGCGTAAGCCCGTTGGGCTATGGGATTTCTCTGGTTCTGCCGTAAGATCCGAAAGCACCAAAGTGGGTGAGGCGTCCCGCCTCAGTGCGTGGGTTTCGCCGGACGGACCAGCCACCGAAGCATCGAGTTTTCACTCGATGGCCCGTCTGGTCCGCTGAGCCTTTTACACCGCACGGAGCCGGGACGGCCCCGCCACTTTGGGTTAATACGCCAACGGCGTTTCGTCCTTCATCCCAGGGTTGCCACGCGAATGCGGGGCTACCCTGGGTCTCGGTCGCGAGACGATCTACCTCGAAGAGGTTGCGCCCCGGCCCCCGTGCGATGCCGGATCGGACGGGGGCGGAACCGCGTTGCGGTTCGTGGCCTCGGGTATCGGCTCCCAGGGTAGGCCTCGTTTCCCTCGACTCAACCCTGGGCTGGAGGGCGTAAGCCCGTTGGGCTATGGGATTTCTCTGGTTCTGCCGTAAGATCCGAAAGCACCAAAGTGGGTGAGGCGTCCCGCCTCAGTGCGTGGGTTTCGCCGGACGGACCAGCCACCGTAGATAACATGAGGGCGACAAGTGGGAAAGAATTCTCCAACATGTCGCCCGATATGAATAACCAATCGAAAAATAACTTCTCCAAATTGATTAACGGAATCGTCTCGTCCAATGGGCAGGAGGTCAAGCTCGGGATCGATCTTCATGCCCGCGATGGCGTGGCTTGCCTACAGGTGGACGGCAGCTTGCCGCAACGCCCGTTGCGCTTGAAGCACGAGGAACTGGTTCGCCTCGTTGGCAAGTTAGTGGCCGCCGACCTGAAGGTTTATGCCTGTTATGAGGCTGGTCCTTGCGGCTATGGATTATACCGCCAGCTCACCGAATTGGGAGCCACCGTTTTCGTGGTTGCCCCGGTGAGCCTGGCGGGCGGACGCAACCAAAAGACGGATAACCTTGATGCGCGGGGGCTGGTCGACCAACTCGACCGCTATTTGCGAGGCAACAAGAAGGCCTTCACGGTCATTCGTGTGCCAAGCCAGGAGGAAGAACAGGCGCGGGCGAGATCACGTCTGCGCGATCAGATCAAGAAGAGCCGGAGTGGATGGGAGGCACGTGGTCGAAGCGCGTTGCTGGCGCAGGGATTCCACGTGAAAGGCCGTTGGTGGGGGCCGCGCAAATGGAAGGATCTCTGTCTCGAATTACCCGAGTATCTGGTCCAGCAACTTGAGGTAATGCGTGAGATTCTGCTGAAGCTCGACGAGAAGGAAAGGGCCATCAAAAAGGAACTGGTCGAGGAGGTTAAACAGCCTCTGCCGGTCGGAATCGGAGCCCTGACCTGGGTGATGCTCCTGCGGGAGATCTGCGACTGGGGACGGTTTAAGAACCGGCGTCAAGTGGCCGGCTTCGTCGGATTATGTGCCGGGGTTCACCAAAGCGGAGGATCCTCCCGGGATCTGAGTATAAACAAGCACGGCAATCCGCGAATACGCGCCCTGTTAATCGAAGCGGTCTGGCGCATGGTGCGATGGCAACCCGATTACCCGCCCGTGCGCGAGTTGGTCGAGAAGCTTGTCAGCGGCCGGTCTCGGCGCAAGATCGCGGTCGCGGCCGCCCGCAAGCTCGCCATCGATCTGTGGCGGTTGGCCACCGGTCAAACCACGCCTGAGAAGCTCGGCCTGAGGATGCCCGAGGTTGCAGTCGGCTGAGGGCAACCAACTTCCCTTTTTGTTCTTTGATCTTTTTGCCTGAAGCGAACCCGATTTCGGAGTGGAGCGCGCACGTTTCGATGCTTGGACTTTCATCCGTTCCTGTAGATTGTGCCGCTTGCTCCGTCCCTCTTTTCCTCCGGCCTCGCCGGGGGTCGCATAAATTATAATGCGCTGCCTCTAAGGCACGCGCGGATAGCAGTTTGTCCCCCCGGCCAGTTCGAGGGGACCGGGGACGAGAGACATTCCTTTCCGGGGGCAACTCCAAAGGCCAAAAGATTGGGGCTCATTGCCGCCCCCAAACCCCCGCTAGGGGAACTAAGGTAAGAAAGCAGATCTTAAGAATGTCCTAAGAAAAATAAATCAAACAACGGTTTCATTTTCCGCTTGTCACGAAACCCTCATAGCAGCATCGAGTTTTCACTCGATGACCCCGTCTGGTCCGCCGGGCTTGGTGCACCGCACGGAGCCGGGACGGCCCCGCCACTTTGGGGCTTATACGCCAACGGCGTTTCGTCCTCCAGTCCAGGGTTGCCGCGCGAATGCGGGGCTACCCTGGGTATCGGTCGCGAGACGATCTACCTCGAAGAGGTTACGCCCCGGCCCCCGTGCGAGCGTGGTTCGTCTGGGGGCGGAACCGCGTTGCGGTTCGTGGCCTCGGGTATCGGCTCCCAGGGTAGGCCTCGTTTCCCTCGGCTCAACCCTGGGCTGGAGGGCGTAAGCCCGTTGGGCTATGGGACTCTCTGGTTCTGCCGTAAGATCCGAAAGCACCAAAGTGGGTGAGGCGTCCCGCCTCAGTGCGTGGGTTTCGCCGGACGGACCAGCCACCGTAGCATCGAGTTTTCACTCGATGACCCCGTCTGGTCCGCCGGGCTTGGTGCACCGCACGGAGCCGGGACGGCCCCGCCACTTTGGGGCTTATACGCCAACGGCGTTTCGTCCTTCAGCCCAGGGTTGCCACGCGAATGCGGGGCTACCCTGGGTATCGGTCGCGAGACGATCTACCTCGAAGAGGTTGCGCCCCGGCCCCCGTGCGAGCGTGGTTCGGACGGGGGCGGAACCGCGTTGCGGTTCGTGGCCTCGGGTATCGGCTCCCAGGGTAGGCCTCGTTTCCCTCGACTCAACCCTGGGCTGGAGGGCGTAAGCCCGTTGGGCTATGGGATTTCTCTGGTTCTGCCGTAAGATCCGAAAGCACCAAAGTGGGTGAGGCGTCCCGCTTCAGTGCGTGGGTTTCGCCGGACGGACCAGCCACCGTAGCATCGAGTTTTCACTCGATGGCCCGTCTGGTCCGCTGAGCCTTTTACACCGCACGGAGCCGGGACGGCCCCGCCACTTTGGGTTAATACGCCAACGGCGTTTCGTCCTCCAGCCCAGGGTTGCCGCGCGCATGCGGGGCTACCCTGGGTCTCGGTCGCAAGACGATCTACCTCGAAGAGGTTGCGCCCCGGCCCCCGTGCGAGCGTGGTTCGTATGGGGGCGGAACCGCGTTGCGGTTCGTGGCCTCGGGTATCGGCTCCCAGGGTAGGCCTCGTTTCCCTCGGCTCAACCCTGGGCTGGAGGGCGTAAGCCCGTTGGGTTAATGAGACCTTCGGGTTCTGCCGTAAAATCCGAAGGCCCCAAAGGGGGTGAGACGCCCGCCTCAGCGTGTGGGTTTAGCCTGCGGAGCCCAAGAGAACCGCACGGAACCGGGACGGCCCCGCCACTTTATGGAGCGATCCCCGGCAAAACTCTTTAAACAACGCTGGACCCGTGAGTTGCCGTGGGTTATGCTGAGGGCTTTTCATGGGGAATTTCCAATCGAAGGGGAACTTTCCCGCTCCATAGGTTACCCTCTCAGGGACAACGCTCGCTTATGATTCAAGAAGAAGGTTTGGAAATCATCGAAAAGGTCCGCGACGCCCGCGGACGGGTCTTCTCCGAGATCCGCAAGGTCATCGTCGGACAGGAGACCGTGATAGAGGAGATCATCATTTCCCTCCTGGCCCAGGGACACTGCCTGCTCATGGGCGTGCCGGGCCTCGGGAAGACGTTGCTCGTCAAATCGATCGCCGATCTTTTCTCCTTGAGCTTCAAACGGATCCAGTTCACCCCCGATTTGATGCCGGCCGACGTGGTCGGCACCGAGGTCATCGAGGAGGACCCGGCCACCGGCAAACGCCACTTCCGTTACGTCAAGGGCCCCATCTTCGCCAACATCGTTCTGGCCGACGAAATCAACCGCACCCCTCCCAAAACCCAGTCGGCCCTTCTCGAGGCGATGGGCGAGGGACACGTCACCGCCGCCGGGATCACCCACGACCTCGAACCGCCCTTTTTCGTCCTCGCCACCCAGAACCCGATCGAACTCGAGGGGACTTACCCGCTGCCGGAGGCCCAGCTCGACCGTTTCCTCCTGAATCCGGTCATGACCTACCTTTCCCAGGCCGACGAGGAAAAGATGGTCGCCGCCACCACCGCCCCGGTCCGGGCCCGTCCCGATGCGATTTTCAAACGCGACGAGGTCATCGAATTGCAAAAAATGGTCCGCGAAGTCCCGGTCTCCGAAAACGTCATCCGCTACGCCGTCCGCCTGGTCGGCGCCACCCGCCCCGACAGCGCCTCCGCTCCGGCCCGGGTCCGCGAGATGATCAAATGGGGGGCCGGCTCCCGCGCTTCCCAGGCGTTGATCCTCGCCGGAAAGGCCCGCGCCCTCCTCGAAGGCCGTTTCAACGTCGCCTGCGAGGATGTCCGCGCCCTCGCCCCGTCGGTCCTGCGCCACCGGGTGCTGACCAATTTCCATGCCGAGGCCGAAGGCATCCGCTCCTCCGACGTGATCCGGGAACTCCTCGAAGAAATTCCCGAATGATGAAAAATCCGGCGGCCGAGCTTTTGTCGCCGGCCACTCTGGCCCGGATCGACAATTATTCCCTCCTCGCGAAGACCGCCGTGGAGGGTTTCCTCGCGGGTCTCCACCGCAGCCTTTCCCACGGCACCGGCGGAGAGTTTCTCCAATACCGCAACTACACCCCCGGCGACGACCTCAAATACGTCGACTGGAAGGTTTTCTCCCGGCAAAACAAATTCCACACCAAGGTCTTCCAGGAGGAAACCAACATGAACCTCTCGCTGGTCCTCGACGCCAGCGCCTCCCTCGCCTACATTGGCGGCCGCGCGGAATGCACCAAATGGCGCTACGCCGCCATGGTCGCCGCCTCCCTCGCCTACATGGCCTCCCGCCAGGGGGACAACGTCGGTCTTTTCATCTACAACGACTCGGTGGTCCAGGCGATCGATCCGTCCCGCTCCCACGGGCAATTGCAACGGATCTTCGGCAGCCTCGCCCGGCAACGTCCCGAGGGTTCCGCCGACCACCCCCGCGCCTGGAATTACCTGACCAACCACTTCCGCAGCCGCGGCCTCATCGTGTTCCTGTCCGACTTCCTCGACGCCGGCGAAACTCTCCCGCCTCTCCTGAAGCGTCTCCGCTTCGCCCACCACGATTGCCTTGCCATCCAGGTGCTCGACCAGGACGAAATCGACCTGCCGTTCGACCGCTCCACCGAGTTCATCGACGCCGAGAGCGGGGGCCGCATCGACACCTATCCCGACAGCATCCGCGCCGACTACGTCCGCTCCATGGGAACATTCCTCTCCAACCTCTCCCAATCGATGACCCGTTCCCAGGTCGACTTCCTCCGCCTGGTCACCTCCGAACCGCTCGCCCACACCCTCGCCACCTATCTCCACAAACGCGACTCCCTCCGCTAACCCCACCCTCATAATTCCTAATTCATAATTCTCTTCCATGTTGTCCTTCGCTAATCCGGTTTTTCTTTGGGGCCTCCTCGGTCTGGCCGCGCCGGTGTTGATCCACCTGATCAACCGCGACCTCTTCCGTCCGCTGGTTTTCCCTTCGATCCGGTTCATTCTGCGGGGCAAACTCCCGGTGGAGCGCAAACGCCGCCTCCGCGATCTCCTCCTGCTCGCCCTCCGGATGCTGCTTTTCGCCGCCATCGTCACCGCCCTCGCCCGCCCCCAATGGCAGCCCGACGCCGCGGCGGCCGCCGCCGATCCCGGCGAATCCCGGGGCGAACTGGTCATCCTCCTCGACGCCTCCGCCAGCATGTCGGGCTGGAACTCCTGGGACGACGCCGTCGCCCAGGCCCGGGAATTGCTCGCCCAACATTCCGCCAATCCGGTCGGCCTGGTGATTTCCGGGGCCGGTCCCCTCCTGGTCGAGCCGCTCACCCGCGACCACGCCCGTCTCCGCAACCATCTCACCGAAGCCGCCCCGCAACTCGCGGCCGGCAACCACCGCGAAAGCCTCCGCCAGGCGCTCCGGCTGTTCAGCGGCGAGGGCGCTCCGAGACTCGCCATCCTTTCCGATTTCCAGGAATCCGACTGGTCCCCGTCGGCCCTCCCCCAAGCCGGCCCCGCCGTCGAAATCGACTGGGTCCGGGTCGGACCCGACTTCCGCGAAAACGCCGCCATCCTCAACGCCCGCGCCCTGCCGCTCGCCGACGGCCGCCGCCAGGTCGTCGCCGAGGTCCGCAATTTCGGTCGCGAGGCCGCCGAACGAACCGTCACTCTCCGGGCCGGCGACGAAACCGTTTCCCGCGAAATCCGCCTCGATCCGGGCGCCTCCCAATCGGTTTCCTTTGTCCTCGAAGAACCGTCGGCCTCCCACGCCGAGGTCCGGCTCGATCCCGACGCCTACCCGGCCGACGACCGGTTTTTCCTCTGGCTCAACCGCCCGCCCCCGATCCGCGCCCTCGCCGTCTTCCCGGCCAACGACGAGCCGGAGAAGGCGGAGGAGTTGTTCTTCCTTTCCCGGGCCTTGACCACCCGCACCGAAACCCAATGGCTCCATTTCTCCGTCAACGTGGTGCCGCCGGGCGAGGTCACCGAGAGCGCCCTCCGGGATGTCGAAGCGGTTTTTCTGCTCGGCGCCGCGCCCTACTTGCGCTCCGGGGATTGGTCCCGGCTCCGCGACCACGTCGAGAACGGCGGCCGTCTTCTGGTCACTCCGGGCAAAGCTCCCGCGCGCCAGACCACGTTGCTGGCCGACCAGGGGCTGATCGATCTCGGCTTCGAGGGCGTCGCCGGTCTCGACCGCCGCCAGTCCCGGCCGCACAGCATCGATTGGGTCCTCCCCGACAGTCCGATCGATTTGCTTTTCCGCGACGACGCCGCCCGCGGGTTGTCCCATGTATCCATTTATCAATACGTCCGCCTGGCCCCCCGGGATGAAAACAGCCGGGTCCTCCTCCGCACCAGCCGCGAGGATCCGCTGCTGATCGAGCGTCCGGTCGGATCGGGGATCGTAATGGCGACCGCGGTTCCGTTTCAGACTTCCTGGACCGATCTTCCGGTCACCACCGCGTTCCTCCCGATCATCCGGGAATTGGTCGCCGGCGACCTGCCACCCGATCATGGGATCGTCCATCTCGAAACCGGCCCGGGCCTGACCCCGGTCGCCGCCCGGTTGAATCTTCCGGCCGACGCCCCGGCCCTCGACAATCTCGATCCGTTGCGCCCCGGCATTTCCGTGGTCGGCGGAATCCCGGTGGTCCTCAACGCGCCCCGCAGCGAATCGGTGCCCCGGACCGCCAACCTGACCGATCTCCAAACCGCGGTCACCGGCGGACCCGCCACCGCCGCTACCGGGACCGGCGCCGCTGATGGCCCGCGTCCGATTTCTTTGTGGCCGTGGCTGGCGATCGCCGCACTTTTGATTTTCATTCTCGAAATGCCGTTGGCCGCCCGCGTCCGCCGCCTCCGGCAACAACAACCGGCGACCCGCCCGGAGGCCACTCCGGAAAGCGCCGTCCGATCGACATGAACCCGACTTTAAGCGACAGACTCCGCCGCACCCGCCGCGTTTTGCAAAAACGCCGCTGGCTCGCCCTCGTCCTGCACGGCGGCCTGGCGGCGACCGTTCTCCTGCTCTTCCTCGCCGCGCTCAACCGCTGGCAACCGATGCAGGAGCAGAACGCCTTCTTCCTCCTCCTCATCGTGGCCGTCGCCTTCGCCGGTTATCTCGGCTGGATTTCGTTCCGCATCTGGCGCCGTCCGGTCCCGCTCCCCGAACTGGCCGCCCAAGTGGAGGAGAAACATCCGGAGTGGATGGACGGACTGATCTGCGCCACCGAGCAGGAACAAAAACCACCCGAATCCCGCCGTCCTTTGGAGGAAGCGTTGATCACCCACATGCGGAAGGAGACCGCCGAGGTCGACTTCGAAGCCGTCCTGGTGCCGAACCGCTGGCAAACCAAACCGCTCCTCGCCGCCCTCGTCGCGCTGCTGCTCCTGGCCGGATTGCTGATGCTCAGCTCCTTCGCCCAAAAGGGGGCTTACCATCTCGCCTACCTCCTCGGCGCCGACGTCGCCGGGATCACCGTCAACCCGGGCGACGGCGAGACTCCGGTCCGGACCGATCTCCGGGTGACCGCCGACATCCTCCGCTGGGAAAACGAACCGACCATCGAATACATCGACGAAACCGGTCGTCACCGCTTCCCGATGCACCAGGGGGAATCGAACCACAGTTTCACCTTCTACGATATCATCGACGACATCCGCTACCGGATCGTCACGCCTTCTCTAAAAACCCCTTGGTATCATATTTCCTCCTACATTCCGCCGACCATCGACCGAACCCGGGTCCGGGTAATCCCGCCGGCCTACACCGGTCTGCCGAAGGAGGAGTTCGACAACCTCCGCGGCTTCACCGCCATCGAGGGGAGCCGGATCGAGTGGGAGCTCAAATCCCCCACCGCCGCCTCCGCCGCCCTCCGCCGGGAATCCGGCGAAACGGTAATGGAGTCGGGCGAGGATGGTCTTCATTCGCTCACTCTCCGCCTGCGCGAAACCTTCACCGCCCGTTTCATCGTCCGCGATAAAGAGGACCGATCCGCCCGGACCCCCGAGTTCACCATCAAAAGCCAACCCGACCAGCCGCCGACCATCGACGTCACCCGTCCCGGTCGCGACACCACCGCCGAGCCGGAAGCGAGCGTCGACCTGACCGCCATCGCCGCCGACGATTTCGGACTCACCCACGTGGCTCTGCATGTCTCCGTTTCGGGCCAACGCAAACCGCCCGTCCGTCTTTTCAGCGCCGCGACCGACGACGAGGAGGCCCCCCGGATCACCGAGCGGACCGTCCGCTCCACCCTCGACCTCGCCGCCCTCGAAGCCCAGGAGGGGGATGTCGTCGTTTACTTTTTCACCGCCACCGACAACCGCGAACCGGAGTCCCAACAAACCCGCTCCGAGGTCTTTTTCATCGAGGTCCGCGAAGAGGCCGAGCCCGAGGAGATGGAGGGCGAACCGATGGAGCTCGAAGAGATCGACCTCCAGGCCTTGATCGTTGAACTGAAGCGCCTGATCCGCCTCAGCTGGCAACTCACCGGCCAGCAGGACGAACAACTCCGCCGCGAGATCGCCGCCGGCCTGGAGGAGGTCCGGCTCGAAACCGCCGGGGTCCAGCGGGCCATCGTCGAACAACTCGGCGAGGAAAACGCCGCTCCCCTGGTTGCCTTGACCAACCGTGCCATGCAACGGATGGAACTCGCCAGCCAACTGATCGACCAACGCCGGATCAACGACGCGATCCCTCCCCAGGAAATGGCGCTCGCCGATCTCGTCACCATTCAAAACGCCTTGATGCGCAACCAAACCAGCTCCGAAGAATCCGAGGATGGTTCCTCCGGCGACAGCCGCGGCCCGCAGCAGGAGGAAATGGACGCCGACGAGTTCGTCGAGCAAATGCAACAGCTGATGGCCGACGTGCAACGCCTCTCCGACGACCAGGCCGCCCAAAACAGCGCGATGCGCCGGATGGCTTCCCGCGGCCTTTCCGCCGAACAACAAGCCGAGTATCAACAACGTCAGGACGCGATTCGCGATCGGACCGATTCCATCAATCAGCAACTGAGCCAACTCCGCGGCGCCGAAGGTGCCCGCCGCGATCTCGCCGCCGCTTCCTCCTCCATGGAGAGCGCCTCTTCCCGGATCGAGGCCAACCAACCCGACCCGGCCGCCCGCGACGGCGACCGCGCCCGCTCCTCCCTGCTCTCGGCCCTCGAAAACCTGGAAGATTTCATGGGAGAGATGACCGGCAATCAGGTCGCGGACCTCGCCCGTCAGGCCGACCAGTTGGCCCGCCAACAGGGTGAAGCCGCCGGCGGCAGCCGTGGTCTCGCCGCCAGCGACTCCCCGTCCGCCGAAGAGGCCGCCGCCTTGCGCGAACAGCAGCAGGCGATGCAACAGCAGTTGCAGTCGCTCCTCTCCGCCATGGACGACACCGCCAACCAGCTCCGCGATTCCCACCCCGAAGCTTCCCGCGCCGTCGCCGCCGCCAGCCAGCAGATGCGCGACGAAAACGTCGCCGGGGAAATGGGCCGGGCCGGAAACGCCTTGCTCTACCGCCGCTACGACCGCGCCGCCGACATCCAGGAGAACGTCGCCGAAAACCTCGGCGGCCTCGCCGAATCACTCGACGCCTCCGCCAACCTGATGCCCGCGATGTCGCGCCAGCAAATGCAGCAACTCCTCGCCCAACTCCAGCAGGCCCAGCAGGAGGTGATGGGTATGACCGGACAATCGGCCGACGCCATCGGCGAGCGATTGGAACAGATCACCTCCCGGATGGGCGACCGGGTCGGACGGGCGGGCCAGGCCCTGCGCGACCAAACCCTGCAGGAGCTGAGCGGCCAATTGGGGGGCAGCCTCCAGGATGGCCGCCAACCGAATATTTTCCGGACCAGCGAACTCTTGCGCGCCGCCTCCCGGACCCTTGAACAACAAATGTTCGCCCAGGAAATCGACCGCCGCGCCCGCCTCCAACGCCAAGTCTCCGAACCCCCCGAACGCTACCGCGGCCTGGTCGAAGAATATTTCAAAGACCTAAGCGAAACACCATAAACCCAATCTCAGACTTCTTTAACCACTAATAAACACTAATGGACACTAATACGGACCTGCAGAGATTACGCATCTTGATTAGTGGTTATTAGTGCTTATTAGTGGTTAACCCGCTTCTCTTTTCGGAATGATCGCATTCGACACACCGATTCCATTTTCCTGGATCGCCCTCGGCGGGTTGCTGGCGGTCGGCGTCCTGACCTGGGTCTCCCTCCGCCTCCGCGGCCTGGTGCGGCCCAGTTACCTGTGGGGTCTCGCCGGACTCCGCCTCTGGGCGTTCGCCGCGATCCTCCTGATGTTGACCAATCCCTACCGTCTCGAACGGGAGCCGGATTCCTCCGGTTTTCGGGTAGCGGTTCTGGTCGACATGTCAGGAAGTATGGATACGCCCGACATCGACGGCGGCGACCGGACCCGCTTCGACCTCGCCCGCGATTGGCTCCAAATGACCGGCGAATCTCCGATCCGGACCTTGCGCGACCGGGACTACCGGATCGACGTCTCCACTTTCGCCGAAGAGAGCGTTCCGTTCACCGGCGGCACCCCCGTCCTTCTTCCCGGCGGCACCGCCCTCGGCTCGGTCTTGCAACAGGAGCTGACCGACGGCGGTCGCCGCGCCGACCTCGGCGCGGTCCTCCTGATCAGCGACGGCGGCTCCAACGTCGGCCCCTCCCCGATCGAAGCCGCCCGCCAATTCCGCTCGCGCGGCATCCCGGTTTCAACCGTCGGCATCGGCTCGCGCACTCCCCCCGGCACCGTGCGGGCCGCCTTCAGTCAACCCCGCTTCCAAGGCGAACGGGGCGAGCCGATGGACCTCCGGGTCAACGTCAGCAACACCCGCGACTCGGCCCAGGATATCCGGCTGGAGTTGCACCATGGTGATGAGATTGTGAATACGATGGACCTCACCCTCCCGGCCCGTTCCCAGGAGGAGGCGGTTTTCTCCGTGACCCCGCTCCGGCCCGGCGGTCAAGCGTTCCGCCTGGTCGCCCGCCCCCGGGATGGACCCGAGCAAATCGACATGGCGGCGGTCGACGTCAGCGAACCCGACCAGTTCCGCATCCTCTACCTCGGCAGCCGGCCGTCCATCGAATACCGCTTTCTCCAACAGGCGGTCGAGGGGGCCGAGCAAATCGGTCTCGAAGCGATCATCCGGACCGGTCCCGAAACGTTGTTCCAACTTCTCACCGGAGAACAGGAACGGACCGCGCCCCGCGACGCGTTTCCGTCGGAGGGAAGTTTCTTCAACGCCTACGACGCGATCATCCTCGATCCGCGACTGCTGACCGAGATGCAAGAAGCGCTCCCGGCCCTGCGCAATTTCGTCGCCAATCGGGGCGGCGGCCTCCTCCTCACCGGTCCGGTCGGCGAAGTCCCCGGCGACTTCGCCGCGTTGCTGCCGGTGGTCCGTCTCGAAGAGGACCTGCCGTTTTCCCGCCGCGAACTCTCGATTTCGACCGCGCCGATTTTCAACGAGATCGCCGGGGGAGCGCTTTTCAACCGCCCACCCATTTTCCTTCCGGAAGAACTTCCGGCGGCGGTCGCCACCGAATGGAAACGGGGCGCCCGCCCGATCCTGCGCCCGGCCACCGGCGACGGCGCGCTGATGGCGGTCCAGGCTTTTGGCGCCGGACGTGTCGGCTGGATCGGCAGCGACGCCACCTGGCGTTGGCGGATGGCGACCGGCACCGGAGTGGAGCAACACCGGCTGTTCTGGAACCACACCCTGGTCTGGCTCGCCTCCACCGGCAAACCCCGCCTTTCCACTCCGGTGCAAGGCAACCGCGTTCCGCTCGCCGCTGACCTCAACGCCGGGATCGAAGTGATGGGATCCGATTTCCGTCCCGCCCAGGAAGCCGAAGTCCAAGCAACCGTCACTCTGCCCGGCGGCGAAACCCGCCAGATCCGTTTGCAACCCTCCTTCCGTCAACCTGGACGGTTCGAAACCGATTTCCGCCCGGAGGAAGCGGGCGAATACCGTATCCGTTACCAGGTCCGCTTCCCCGAAGGAGAAGAGCTGACCCACGACGCCTTTTTCATCGCCGCCCATCACGACCGCGAACGCGAAGACACCGCCTACCGCGAAGATCTGCTCCGCGACATCGCCCGCCTCACCGGCGGCGAATTCTATCACCACACCGAGGTCCGCAACCTCCGGGAACTTCCGCTCGCGGAAGGCGTGCCGACCCGCGAAACCCGCCGTCACCTCGCCGGAAATCCGTTCTTCCTTCTCCTCCTGGCCCTGCCTCTCTTCGGAGAATGGTACCTGCGCCGCCGCCTCGGCCTGAAATGAATATGCATCCACAGTTTCAGGGCTCAACGGGCACCACCATGAGGATACAACCAAAATGTCGCCCTTTCAGGGCTGGCGTTTCAGCTGGACGATCAACCCAGGGCGTTGCCCTGGGCTGTAGAATGACACCCCTTCGGGGCTACAATCCACCCACGGTATCCGCCCGGATCCCGCAAAGGCTTCAAACAACCTATCTGGCTACGACTCCTCTGGTGCTTCCGGTCGGCTTCCACAACGTCTCCAACAATTCCCCATTAGTGTTTATTAGTGTTCATTAGTGGTTAAAAATCCCATGTTCAAAAGCCGCATCCATTTCCACATCCATCTCTTCATCGGAACCACCCTCTTGGCCGGAGTCCCGCTCGCGCTGACCGCCGACGAGAGGGCCAACGAATTCCCCCGGATCGAAATCACTCCCCCACCAGGGGTCACTCCTGGCGGACTTCCGGGCGAACCGATTCCTCCCGCCCAGATGGAGGAAGAACCGCCCATGCCGGAGGATCCGTATTGGCGCGAAACCGTCGAGCGGGCCGTCGAACAATTCCAATCGGAGAATCCCGAGGTCCGGCGCTCCGCCGTGATGCTGCTCGGCAAATATCCGGTCGAACCGGCCCGCCGGGTCGTCGGCAAAGCCCTCGAAGATCCCGCCGCGAGCGTCCGCCAGGCCGCCTTGGTCTCGTTGCTCGAAGAACCGGGACAGGTCAATCCGGCGTTCGCCGAACCGATGATTCGTTTGGTCGGCGACCCCGATGTATCCATTCGCCGGATCGCCTCCAACTCGATCCGAATGCTCGCCCACACCGTTCCGTTCACGGTCCAGGCCGGAGGGCGCATGGAACGGCGGTTTTCCCAGGCGAGCACCCGGATCCTCCAGCAGGCGTTCCGGGACGAAGACGTCTCCGTCCGGCGCAACATGGTGACCAATTTCCCCTTCCTCCAGATCGACCTTCCCGAAGAAACCGTGGTCGCCCTTCTACACGATCCGGACCAGGAAGTCGCGGTCCACGCCTTGCGCTGGGGCTTGAATCTGCTCCAACCCGACACCCTTTCCCGCGAAGCATCGGCAATGGCGGAACACGAGAGCGACATTTTCCGCCTCGAACTCGCCCGCGCCCTGCAAACCCGCCGCACTCCCGCCGTGCTGCAAACTTTGGAGAAACTCGCCGAAGACTCTCACCCGCCGGTGGCGATCGAAGCGATGCTGGCCATTTTCAATCAAAATCCATCGGCCAGCCTCTACGAGCGGATGCTCCGCCTCTACCGCTCCTCCGGCGGAAGGACCAACGCCGGACAACGCTTGATCTTCGCCGCCCAAACTCTCGGCGACGACGGCAAACCGTTCCTCCGGGAATGGATGAAGGAAAACGATCCCGCCCTCCGCCAGCAAGCCGTGCAGATCTTCCTCAGCCGCTGGGGACAGGAGGTCGAGACCGAGCAATTGACCGCCCTCCTGCAAGATCCGGTGCAAGGCGTCCGCCAGCAGGCGATGCGGACCTTTTCCCAACATCAACGCCAGATCTCCGACGATCTCCTGGCGAAGATGGTTTCCAGCCGTCACGCCGACGTCCGCCAAGGCACTGCCGCGCTCGCCTCCCGCTTGCCCGCCGCCCAAGCCGAGGAACTTCTCCTCGACCTCCTTCTCGACGAGGTCCGCGAAGTCCGGGTCGCCGCCCTGCAACAGATCGCCATGCGCCGCATCGACGGTTGGGAGGAAATCATGGGCATCACCCTCAACACCGAAGATCCCGTCACCCAACGAGTCGCCCTCGATTGGCTGATGCGCACTCCCACCCCCCGCTCCCTTGAAGAACTCCGCGCCTACCGCGACGCCAACCCCGGCTCCCCCCTCCGCGCGCAAATCGAAAATCACCTTCAACAGCATTAAACCACGAATGGACACGAATGAACACGAATTGAAATAGTCAGAGAACCCACTCCGGATTAGAAATTAGTGTCTATTAGTGTTTATTAGTGGTTAACCATTCCGTCATGATCGCCTTCCGCTTCATCACCCTCCTCCTGATCGCCCTCCTGGCCCACGCCGCCCTGCATGCCGCCGGCGAGCCGCGGATCGTCCAGCTCGTCCAGGGAAATCCGCTGCAACGGAACAATCCGACGGCCCTGCCGACGTTGATCGAGCACATCAACGAGACCACCAGCATCCGGCTCCACCCCGATCCGCTCTTCATCGACTCGTTCGAAGACGAGCGGATTTTCCTGCATCCGCTGATGTATGTGAATTTCGGTGACATCCAGAACTGGAACCTATCCGGCCGCGCCCGGGAGAACCTGAAGAACTTCCTCGACCGGGGCGGCTTCCTCTATATCGACGCCGGGATCACCTCCGAATTTCTCCGAGGGGACGCCCAACACGGCCAACGCCACAGCTTCGCCGACTGGGAAATCCATCCGACCCTGCAGGAACTCTTCCGCTCCCTTTACCCTGACCGCTCCTTCGAGCGCGTCCCCCGCTCCCACGGACTCTTCCGCGCGTTTTACAGCGGCTTGCCTTCCCCCGAGGATCTGCCGGAAAGCCTGGTCGATTACGTGGTGAACGAAAAATGGCCGCAAGGGACGTATTCGTTCCTTCAATTGAAAATCGAAGGCCGGATCGCGGTCCTGGCCTCGCCGATCGTATCCATGGGATGGGGACGCAACCACCTCGGAGCCTGGTCGAACCCGATCGCCTTTCGGGTGCGCGAAAGCGGCGAAGGGTTGGAAGACCAACTCCGCGACGCCGCCTACCGGGGCGAACGCTTCCAGGCCGTCCGCGAAGACGGCCGCACCGACATCATTTACTCCCAGGAACCGGCCCGTCCGAGCTGGGTCGAAGAGCCCGACGGCACCTGGCGCATCTTCCGTTATTACCACAGCCGCGAAATCAGCGACTTCGCCCACGAGTTCTACACCCAACTCGGCGTCAACATCTTCGTCCACGCCCTGACCCATTGATCCCCGACACCACTATCCAAATCGGAGGGTTGGCTTCCAGCCGACCTCTTCTGACTCCGACGGCGGACGGCAGGATGCCATCCCTCCCAGTGGCCTTTAGTTGGGTCTTTTCATCGGGCGAAACCGGTATGGAATGGTCCTCAGGGCCCGCAACGGAATCGAGAGCGCCGGGGCCAACCATCCCAGAATCTTCCTGCGGCCGATCGTTCCGCCGTGCGCGCGCAGCAGGGAGGCGATCTCGGTTCGTCCGAACATCGTCGCAAACAACAGCGGCGTCGCCCCGCCGCCGTTGTCGGCGTTCCGGTCGGCGCCGGCTTCGAGGAGAAGCCGGGCGATCGCGGTGTGACCCTTGAACGCGACACCGCCGAGGGGGGTCTGTCCCCGATCGTTTCGCCGGTCGACCTCCGCTCCTTTGTCCACCAACATCCGGGACGTTTCGAGCTGTCCGTTGTAGGCCGCCAGCATCAGCAGGGTGTTCCCCTTGTGATCGGCCAAGTTGATCGGCAACCCTGCGTCGATCATCGGCGCGAGTTCGGCCGTCTCGCCCTGGCGGGCGAAGTCGAGAGCAAGCTGTTGCAGTTCGGCGTAACGATTCTCTTCTTCCAAAGTGACGGAGTGGTCCATGATGATTTTGCGTTGTTGGGTTGGATTTGGTGCGGCGGAGAATTGCGAGAAGAATGAAACACACCCCACCATGCTTGCGCATGGTCCCCCCCTCAAGAGGGGAACGTCCTGTAAGCTGTTCCCCTCTTGAGAGGGGGGGACCGCTCGCCAGAGCGGTGGGGTGTGTTCCCTCTCCCATTCCCTACACAACGGCGACCGGCGGTTCGGCCGGGTCCAACCCGAGGGCCCGCGCCACGCCCGCGCCATAGGCGGGATCGGCTTTCGTGAAGTGTTCGAGCTGACGGCGTATGATTGTTTCGGGTACGCCTTGCATCGCCCCGGCGATATTTTTGAAGAGACGCTCCTTCTCATCCTGCGGCAACAAACGGAAAAGATTCCCGGCCTGAGTGTAGTCGTCGTTGCCTTCGCGGTGGTCGTAACGATCGGCGTCACCGGAGATCTTCAGCGGGGGCTCGTTGAAACGTTCCTCCTGCGCCGGACCGTTGAAGCTGTTCGGCTCGTAATAGGCGTCGGTTCCCTTCGGGCTATCGAAACGCATCGGACCGTCCATGTGATAATGGTTGACCGGCGATTTCGGTTGGTTGACCGGGAGCATCTCATAGTGGGTGCCGACCCGATAACGGTGGGCGTCGGCGTAGGAGAAGATCCGCGCCTGAAGCATCTTGTCCGGCGAAAATCCGATGCCCGGGACGATGTTGGAGGGACTGAACGAGGATTGCTCGACCTCGGCGAAATAGTTTTCCGGGTTGCGATTGAGTTCCAGAATGCCGACTTCGATCAGCGGATAATCGCCATGCGGCCAGACCTTGGTCAAATCGAATGGATTGATGCGGTAGTTTTCCGCCTCCTCCTCCGGCATCACCTGGACCATCATCCGCCACTTCGGGAAATCTCCGTTCTCGATCGACTCGTAGAGATCGCGCTGGGTGCTTTCGCGGTCGTCGGCGATGATCCGGGCCGCCTCTTCATTGCCCAGGCACTCGATCCCTTGCATCGTCTTGAAGTGAAACTTCACCCAGAAACGTTGGTTCTCCGCGTTCAGGAAACTGTAGGTGTGGCTGCCGTAACCATTGACGTGGCGGTAGCTCTTCGGGAGACCGCGGTCGGAAAACAGGATGGTCACCTGGTGGAGACTCTCCGGACTGAGCGACCAAAAATCCCACATCGCCGTCGGACTGCGCATATTGGTGCGAGGGTGGCGTTTCTGGGTGTGAATGAAGTCCGGAAACTTCAGCGGATCGCGGACGAAGAAAACCGGCGTGTTGTTGCCGACGAGGTCCCAGTTGCCTTCATCGGTGTAGAACTTGATCGCGAACCCGCGGACGTCACGCTCGGCGTCGGCCGCGCCGCGCTCGCCGGCCACCGTAGAGAAACGGAGAAACAGATCGGTCTTCTTCCCGACTTCGGAAAAAACGCCGGCCCGGCTGTATTTCGTGATGTCGTTGGTGATCGTCAGCGTCCCATAGGCACCAGAACCCTTGGCGTGGACGACCCGCTCGGGAATGCGCTCCCGGTTCTGGTGCGCCAGCTTTTCAATCAGTTGGTAGTCCTGGAGGAGAAGCGGGCCGCGGTTGCCGGCGGTCAGCGAATTTTGGTTGTCGGCCACCGGATTGCCGGCGGTCGTGGTCAGGATGGGTCGTTTCTGGCTCATATCGGAGGCCATGATAACAAGGTTGTTGTATTTCCAGAAATACTTGTTAACTCTATTGTCCATAGACACAAGCTATGGAAATTCATCAGCTCCGATACTTTCTGGAAGTGGCCAATACCGGCCGGTTCACCCGGGCGGCCGAAAAATGTTTCGTCACCCAACCGACGCTGAGTCATCAAATCGGAAAGCTGGAAAAGGAACTCGGCCAGCCGTTGTTCCGGCGCAACCGGAAGCGGGCCGAGTTGACTCCATTCGGCGAGTCGTTTTATCCGCGCGCGCTCCGGATCGTAGGCGAGATCCGGGCGCTGGAGGAGGAGGCGCGGTCGCTCGGGGGAATCCTGCAGGGGGACCTGAGAATCGGCGCGATTCCGACCATCGCCCCCTATCTGCTGCCCCGCATGGTGGGTGGCTTCGTCAAGAGACATACCGGCGTCCGCCTATCCGTCTCCGAAGACGTCACCCAAAATCTCCTGGCGCAATTGCGAGGAGGCGAACTCGACCTCGCGCTGGTGAGTCCACCTTTGAACGAGGAAGGGCTGGCGGTGTTGGAACTGGAGGACGACGAACTGCTCGTGACCCTGCCAACGGGGCATCCCTTGGCGGATGAAAAGCGGGTCCACCTTGGCACGGCCGCCACCTACCCGATGGTTCTGATGAAGGAGGCGCACTGCCTGAGCAGCCAGGCCCTGCAGGTCTGCAAACAAGCCGGGGCGGATCCCAAACTGACGATCCGTAGTTCCCAACTCGATACGGTGCAGGCGTTGGTGGAGATGGGACTCGGGATCTCCTTCACCCCGGCCATGGCCCTTCCCTATTTGAACGGATACAAAGTCACCCACCGCTCCATCCAGCCGAAGCCGGTCTTCCGCAAAATCGCCCTCGTCTGGCGGACGAAACTCGTTCCCACCCGCGTGATGCAAGCTTTCATCGACGAGGTGGAAGGCACGGGCCGATCCGCCCAATTCCCAACGAATCGAGCGTTGCGGATTCAATCGTCGCCGGATTGAAAGACGAGGCCTTGGCCGACGACGCGGGTGGCTCCTTCGACGAGTTCGAGCCGGATAGGCCTTTTGCCGGAAAGCTCTCCGATGGTGTCCGCGAGGATCGGTGAATGGGTGGTGACCCAAAGCTGGGAATCCCGCGCGGCGTCGGCAATGAGACGTCCCAATGGCGCCAGGAGATCCGGGTGAAGACTGGTCTCGGGTTCGTTCAACGCCAAGAGACTCGCCGGGCGCGGACTGAGGAGGGCCGCAGCAAGACAAAGGTAGCGAAGCGTGCCATCCGAAAACTCCGGGGCTTGCAATGGACGGTGCAGGCCCGGCATGTGCAACAGGAGACGAAATCGCGTGCCGTCGGTCGCCACTTCAATGCGGGCTCCAAACGCCTCGGCGACCGTCGCCCGGAGATCGGTCCCCTTTTCACTTTCGAGAATGGTCTGGATGGTCGCGGCAAGGTCGGCTCCGTCATGATTGAGGACAGGTGTCCAAACTCCCGCTTGCGGTTGACGAAGCGGCGACTCCGGATCACTCCGAAAGTGATGGTAGAAGCGCCATCGAGCGATTTCCGCGCGGAGAAGCGAAAGTTCGGGATAAAGGTGCGGTTCCCGAATTTGCGAGAGCACCGACTCATTAGCATCGAGTTCGCCCGAGTAAGGAACCCGTCGGCCTTCCCGATCCCGAACCCAACAGCCCGTTCGGTCGCGTTGAAAAAAGGTGGTCGACGGACGACGCTCCCGGCCGTGCCAAACATACTCCTCTTTCACCTCGGGATCTTGATCGAACATCGTCGTCCGAGGCGTGGGAAGGCCGCAACGCAACTCATACGAGAAGGTATCGGTGATCGCGGAAATCGTCATGCGGACCGGTTCCTTCTTGCTCGCCTTTCGCCGAGGACCGGCCCAGAGAACCGACCCCATACCTCCCTCCGCCGCGATCATTGGACCGAGTCCCCCGTTGGCCGCTCGAGAAATCAAATACAACGCATTGTAAAGATTGCTCTTCCCGCAGCCGTTCGGTCCCGTCAAAACGTTGACACGCCCGAGGCCGAGACGAAGGTCGCGCAAGGAGCGGTAACCGGCGATGCGAAGCTCTTCGATGGTCATTGGGGTAAGCCCCCTTGGCGTCAGTCTGTTTCGTCCGGCGATCCGGAATTGAGCCAGGCCTGCGCGGTGAGCTCGTCGAGTTCCCGGTTGTAGGCGGCGCTATCCCACTCGGTCCGGGTGGTCTGGTGTTCGTAAAGGCGACCGGAAAGGACCGTAGCTATGGCATGGATGGCCTCATGACGGGTGAGCCCTTCGCGGAGGAGACGTCCCAGAGCGTCTTTGGCAGTAGTTCCGTCTCCCACCGCGAGTTGGTTTTCCACGACACAGTGCATAACGGCGTGAATCTCGGGATTCGGCAGCTCGATTTTGGCCTTCTTATGATATGCCTCCACAAGAAGAATTCGCTCCTCTTCTTCAATCTTCAGCCATTCCTCGGGATCGACGGGTTTGTCCGGATCGTATGCATTCATTCAAGGCATCTTACCACGGACCGGACGGCGGTCAAAAAGGTTTTGACGGGTGCTTACCTCTTGCCAGCGGCCGTACCGGCGGAAATCATACGAGCCATGGCTGAATCGAATCCGTTTATGCAGGCCGCCCTGGAAGAGGCGCGGAAGGGTCGTTCCGAAGGGGGAATCCCCATCGGCTCGGTCCTCGTTTTGGATGGGAAGGTCATTGGACGCGGCCACAACCGGCGGGTACAGGATGGAAGCGTCATCCATCACGGGGAAATGAATTGCCTCGAAAACGCCGGACGGTTGCCGGCCTCGGTTTACCGGCGCTGCACCCTTTACACGACCCTCTCCCCTTGTCCGATGTGCAGCGGAGCGATCCTCCTTTATGGGATCCCCAAAGTCGTCGTCGGAGAAAACCAAACCTTCGTCGGTGCCGAGGAATACCTGCGCACCCACGGCGTGGAAGTCACCCTCCTAGACGACCCGGATTGCGTCGAGCTCATGCAAGAGTTCATCGCCGCTGAGCCGGAACTTTGGAACGAGGACATCGGCGAATGAAGCGCGCCGTGAGCTGGAGCTTCGTGCTTTAGCCGAAGACCGTCGGCCGCAGGGAACGCCCCCTAGATCACGCGACGTCCCTCCCCGCGACTGAAGCGCGCCGCTCCTTTATTCCAGTTCGGCTAGAAAGCCGTCCGGGACCTCGGCGACATAAAGGTGGGGGACACCGGTGGCGTTCGAATTGAAAACCACCCACCGGCAATCGGGACTGAAATACGGGTGGGCGTGACAATATTGGGCGCCACCGAAACTCGTGCCGGAATCACACAGGACCCGGTGCCGTCCCGTCGCGACCGAACCGGCCACCAGTTTCCCTTCCGAGGTGTCGGCCACGAAAAAGCGGCCGTCCCGCGAGGCGTTCGGATGAGCGAACCGATGCCCCCGCGCCACCACGGTGTGCGATTTCTCCCCGGAGCCAATCGACACCAGATTGCCTTCCTCGATGTTTCGCTTTCGCCGAACCAGGATCTCCTCCTCCGAAGCCCCGCCGCCGATTTCCGACAGGGTCGCCAGCACCCGCCCGGTCATCCCGATGAAACATTGATGCCCCTGGCAATTCACTTCGGTGAAAGGCGGACCGATCGCGAGTTCCTCCAATTGGCCGGAGGCAATGTCCAATAAGCCGAGTCCGATGCGGCTAGATCGCAGATGTGTCGACACGCCAGGGTCGCCGTTCGACTGCAATTCATTGATCTGCACCAGAACGCGGCGTCCGTCGCGGGGATCCACCTGCACATGCGCGTTGGAAATATTCGTGCCTTTGTAAAGGGTCGCAATCTCGCCCGTCGCCAACTCGACCCGGACGATCGCCCACCCATTCCCCGACTCGGTGTTGATGATGTATCCGGCCCGGTCCGGGGTGACCGACCCCAGGCCCTTGGGTCGAAATTTGGCGGGAAGTTTCCGTTCGATTCGCTCGAGACTCTCCGCGTCCATCTGCACCAGGGTCAGACCCTCGTCATCCGCGCGGTAATAATAAAAGGTTGTTTGATCGGGTGAGATCGCCGCTCCGCCCACGCTCGGGAGTCGCTCGTCGATCATCTCCAAGCGTTTGTTTTCCAAGTTCGCCCGCCAAAGCTCGCTTGGCCGACCGGGTGCCATTTGGCGCAGAAAAAAGAGGTATTTACTGGCGGCGTCCATGTAGGGAACTTCGCAGTAAATGTTCATGTTGACGCAAGGAAAGGAAGTCAGGCGGGTGACCCGCGCGCCCGACCCGATGTCGTCAGGAAGCTGATACGCTTCCCGGGTTATGATCGAAGTGCTCATGCCGCTATTATCATCTGAATGACAATGACCCGACAAGCCGGTTTGCCGCTCCGGGGATTCAACGGAGGATAAATCCGCGATACGCGGCGGGATTCCTTCCTCCCGCCAAACCAGGCGAGAGCTGCATCCAATACTGGTGGCGCCCCTCTTCACCTCCCTGGAAGACCACCGCATTGAAATTAAAAACCGCCCCCGGCTCGATGGTCAACCGCTCCAGGGGAAGCCGCACCTCGTAGATCGTACGTCCCGCGGCTTCGTCACGGACGACTTCATAACCAGCCTCATCGAGAAGAGCGGTTTCGGGCCCGTACCATTGATGGCTTCGCACCCCGTCGGAGGTCAGGGCAAAGCCGATGACAAAAAAATCGTCGTTGGTCGCGACCGAACGTCGTGGAGCGAACGCCAACTGGAGGCTGTCGCCATCCCAGATCTCATCCCCTTCTTGATCGTTATGATGTTGCGGGTCGCGAACCGACACCCGGATAAAAATGTAATCCTTCCCGTCCCATCCGAGACGGACTTCACCGCTGAGATCCTCGGGACCTCGCCACCGATTGCGCGCCGCAACCGGATGAACATCCTCTTCCGAATCCAACGACAGCGCCGAAGTCCCGTTCCAGCTGAAACGTCCGTCGGACGATCCCCTTTCAGGGGAGACCCGAGCCACTTCGACCAAATCCCCGAAATCGATCTCTTCCACGATCTCGACCGGCCGCTCCAACCTCTTCCCTCCATCTCCTTCCGAATCGGATTCGATCACCGCGCGGAACCGGTTCCGTCCATCGAGCGCGTCGGCCAGCTTGAAGGCCAAAACTTTTTCCTCCGCGTCGACCACGGACCGCTGGCTCCCGACCTCCTGATCATTGATCCACAAAGTCGCGGCAACCGGAATTGATTGATTCGGGTAACTGCTCCGGATCCGCAGTCGCACCTGGTCCGCCGCATTTGCCTCGATTCCAGCGGTCAACGCCTCGGGATAGACTTCAAAAATCGACCGAATGATCTCCCCAACGAGGTCGGTGACCATGATCGATGCAATACTCGTCGGCAAGGTTGCGGTAATTTCGATCACGAATCCGTAGCGGTCCCGAGTGGATGTGGCCGTCAGCATGGGCCGACCCGTTTGATCGACATAGGGGCGCCGCATCAAGTATTTGGAGGGCGTCTCCTCGGTGGTTTGCTGAAGGAGATAACGGCCGTCGATTCGGCTGTTCAGATTCTCCACCCAATGCATCGACTTAAGGAAATTCTCCGGACGAGTCCCTTCCCGGAGAATGGTCAACGGATTCCACGTCGCATTGGGATTTCCATGGAAGTCCAACACGAAGAACAATCGGTCGGCGTTTTCGTCGATGATTCGTTTGTAAACGATCGTTTCCGGTTCCGAGAAGGGTCCGTGATATCCCTTCCACCGGGAGTGGGTTTCGTCGTATCCTTCGATATCCTGCCCGCTCTCCTCCCAGCTTTGGTCCCCCTGGCGGTTGAGGTCGACGTGGTTGGCGTTTTGCCGTCGGTAATTGTCGTAGCCCCACGGATTCAATACCGGGATGATCTTGAATGCGACTTCGCCGAGATCAATCACGTCGGCATAATCGCCCTCCGCCAGTCGGCGGGCGAAGGTCAGCAACCCGTAAGCCGGTTCCCACTCATGCCCATGGGCGGCCCCATAAAAGAAATACAAGGGAGCGTCCGCGGCACCCGCGTTGAGACTGTACAAGACGTAGCCGTCGCCCGAAGCCACCCCCTCCTCCTCCAAAGTGATTTCGGGATAGGTATCCGCGATCTTCTTCATCATTTCAATGATCTCCGCATAACTGACCTTTTCCGGATACCATTCGCCATAGCGTACCGGATTCGTCAGGACGTTGGTCATGAAAAGGTATTTGTAAAATGACCCGTCGGTCTTGATCGCCGATTCCGCGTTCCAATAATTGCGCACATTCGGCTCGGCGACGGAGAACATGTCCAACCCATACACCCTCCCATTTCCGACCGGTTTCGCCGCGAAACTCACGCCTCCATCCGTCCGGGCCAAGGCCACGATTCCTTTCGCATCCGCTGCCTCGCCGTCCGCCACTACATACAGATTCCCGTCGCGATCCCGCCGCGGAAACTGGTCCCCCGTTCGAAAACCGGCGGTGGCCTCCAGGCACTTTTCGACCACGTGGCCACCTTCGGCTTCCACCTTCTCCACGGAGACTCCCGCCCATTCACCGAAATTCCGTATATCCATGAAGACCGGATTTCCCCGCGCCGCGAATTCCGTCAATGCTCCGGCCAAATCACCGGAAACCGAGGATCCTTCGAACAACACCAATGCCCCCGAACTCTTCTGCAATGCCCCGGTCGGTTCTTCCGCATTTCCGAGAATCAAGTGTTCGCCCAAAAGGGTCTTCACGCTGTCGAAAGTCGGAGCACCTTCCTCCAAATCCGTGAAAACCGCCACCGCAAGGTCCCCGGCGGAATCGACGCGTCCCGTATGCACCTTCAAGTCCAAGGTATCGAAATACGCTCGACCTTCTCCCCGGTAAATGTCGAAAAAGGGACGAAATGCGGTCGCGCCCGCCGGAGCGGGTGCCAGAAGGCGGCGAAAGGTCCAGTCACTGTCCCCCTCGACGGCCGGAGAGCGGACATTGCCGACCCGATTCCCTTCCCCGTCGAGAAAGAGAACCCGCAACATCGCGCCGTTGGAGGCACCCTCCAACCCGGCTCGTATCCATCCGGTGAATTCAACAATATCGCCTTCCTTTACCGGGAACATCGCTCCCCGGACGGTGGTGAACTTCGACTCGTCGTTTTCGATGACGAAGCTCCACATTCCGGAATGCGCGGCCTCTTCGGTCCGATAAGCCCTGGCGACGTCTTCGTTGCCATACGGCCACGCCCAGACGTCGCGCTTCACTTCTTCCTCGAAATTCGGATTCGACAGCGCCACCTCCGATTCGGCCAAACAAACGGCCGACAAGAGAACGAAGGTAAGCACAGGGATAATTTTCTTCATAATGATACCCTATCAATTTCACCCGATCACCGCTTACAGATCGTCCGCGTAATCGAGATGGACCGGTCGCCAAATCCCGGACCGTTCGCCCGAAGCCGCTCGGATACGAACGACCAACAGGTTTTCCGCGCCATACCGCGCGTTATTCGGGTTAACCTCGACGGTGAACGACCGGTTCCGGAGTTCGTTCGCCTTGGCACCCGTCGATTCGATGGTCCGCTCTCCCACCTCGGTTCCGTTGAGATAAACCCAAGCCTCGTCGCCGACCCCCTCGAACTGAAGAAGAACGGTTTCGCCCCGCCAGTTCTCCGGGATGGGAAACACCGTGGCATACCAACCGTAACCTACGTGCGATCCAATCTCCGTCTCCTCCAACGGAGCGGGGACCTTCACCGGCGCCCATGCCGGATCGTCGATCCGATAGCCCCCTCCCTCCGTCATGCGAACCCGGATACCGTTTTCGCGACCTCCCGTGGTGGCGGTAAACCAACGCTCAGCTTCTCCCGCGTTGCCTGGATCCTTGCGGAAATACCATTCGCCCCATGGGGAGTCCCCGGGAGCCCCCGCAGAGGCGACGGAAGCGGCGGACCAATCTCCGTCGAACAACCGATCGAAATCGATCCGGCGATTCTCCACCGTCGAAGCCGCGATATAATCGGCGATATAAAGGTGTTCGTGCTGACGCCGGAAACGGATCAACTCAGCCAAGGCTTTTCTCGCGGCTTCAAGCCTCTCGGGATCGGACGGAACCGCCCCCTGCCTCCCGAGCGTTCCGATGAACTCCGCCGAGAGGCGGGCGTGCTGGAGTCCGGCGATCAGGAACGCAACCCGTTCCGCATAAACGGAGTCGGCCTCCCGGCGGGCCTGACGCAAAGCCCGTTGCAGGAGCGCCTCCGCCGGTTCGAAGGCCTGGGCCGGATACCGCTCGTGGGCGGTGGTGGGATTATTCCATCCGACTCCGCCGCGCGGCGCCTCGGTGCGGGAGTATTCCTCCCAATAATCAAAATACTCCTCGACCAACCCTGCCGCCGGACCGAACGCCGAGAAATATTCGTTCCGCAATTCGCCGAGGTCACGCTCCGGATCGACCGCCAGCCGCATGTGAATGTAATACATCGGCCCACTCACCGCCCAATGTCCCCAAAGACTGTCGTAATCAAAGCCCGCCATGTTATGCCGCGCGGCGAACTGGAACATATCCCCCGCCTGCCACGTGCTCAGATGCGGCATCACATATCCGCCCAAGAGATAATTCGGCCGGTAGCCGATCTTGACTCCCCGCTCGCTCCAACCGAGCCACTGCGCCTTGTTCCACTCGTGCGCCTCTTCTTCCATCGGGTAATAGGTGATGGCGGTGTTGCCCCATGGCACGAACTCACCGTAAACATTTTCCAACGAGAAGTCCGAGACCGGCGCCGGCAAGTAGTTCCAATAAAGAAACGTGGTCACCATCACGTCCGGATTCCGCTTCGCCGCGAGATCCCGCACGGTCTTCCAAAACCGGGCGTAGCGGTCGGAGACCAACGGTTCATAACGCGCGAAGTCCGGTTGATCGGCGGGCACGTCCCACGCCTCGCAATCCGGGCATTGGCAAAAGACCCTCCGGTCGACTTCTCCGAGGCGAATGAAGTCCCCGCCATCCCAGTCCTCTTCCACGAGATACCGATGTAAGTCGGGATTGGATACGCACATCGCCACGTGCCGGGTCGATCCTCCCGGTTCCGGCCCGCGCTCCCCGTCTTCCCGCATCATGAACCACTCCGGGTGTTTCTCGCCATAACGCTCCCACCAGCCGGAAAAGTAATGGCCTACATTCGGCTTTTCCTTCGTATATCCGAGCCGGTGCCGGACAAGATAGGCATACAGATCGTCGGCGTAGGACTTCAAGCCGTCCGGGGTAAACGCCAATCGCTCGATATCGGGATCGTAGGCATTCATGTGACGATCGATGTGCCAGACCCGGTAGCGCCGGAACTGGATCGCCGGTTCGATAATTTCGTCGAGGGCGTCACGGATCACCAGCGATTCCGCCGATGGCACCACCGTACCCAGATCGCCCGGCCACAACCAACGGACTCCGACGTAACGTTCCAACAGTTCGTAGGCGCCGTAAAGTGTCCCGCGATGTCCTCCCGCGTCCCGTGAAACTCCGGCAAGGTTCAGCTTGGAGCTGTCATGACCGGATAAATACAAATCCCGACCGTGGGTCCGCAACGCGAAGGCGTCCGGCGGCAGCGCCGATCCGTCGATGCCACGGGCGGAGGCCGCCCGAGTCGGGCCGACGAAAATCCGGCTTCCGTCCCAACCTCGCCTCGCTTCGGCTTCGCCGACGATATCCAGGGTCACCCCGGTCGCCTTTGCAATGTGGCGCGCCAACTCCTCCGCTGCATAGGCCGCCACCGGATGCGGCTCATCGGGGACAACCAGTAGGGCACGAGCAATCCTGTTTTCCACCAGAGTCACTTCGCCCCCCGCTTCGCCCGCTTCCGCGCAACCCACAAGCATCCCCAGGCAGAGTGCCAGGGCACCCAGCCTCTTCCATCTTCTCCGTATTTCCACTGTCGTTGTCTTTCGCCTGATCGGAGGTTATTCCGCCA
This sequence comes from Verruconatronum alginivorum, assembly GCF_056590205.1. Taxonomy (NCBI): domain Bacteria; kingdom Pseudomonadati; phylum Verrucomicrobiota; class Opitutia; order Opitutales; family Verruconatronaceae; genus Verruconatronum; species Verruconatronum alginivorum. The sequence goes on from NZ_JBWPVQ010000001.1 coordinate 754,998, forward strand.
TCCGGTAGAAGCGGCGCGAGACACCTTCGGCTTGGGTATCGGAATAAACGATTTCCCCATTCGCGTCGGCGACCGGTTCGGCGATCGAGGTCCAAGTCACAAGATCATCCGACACTTCCAGATTATAAGTTCGGTTCGGAGCACCGGTGGCGGTCAAGGTAAAGGCACCGGTCGTCGCGTCGTAGTCGAAACCGGTCAACACCAGAGGCAACGAATCCGGATCCGGAATCACGGTCAGGATCGTTTGGTTCGGACCATAATCGATCCGGAAAAGGTTGGCTTCACCGTAGCCGTCCAGGGTCCGTTCGACCCCGTCTTCCCAGCCGACGAACTCCCCGGTAATGCTTTCATAACCCGAAAGAATGACGTATTCCCCTCCGGCCAAACGGTCGCTGAGAAAGTTCAACTCCAAGGTCACTCCCAGGCTGGTGTCATCCAGGATAACGGCCGGGACCTTGTTTTCGCTTCCGCTGTCCACCTGCGCGAAGGTCAATTTGTCATGATTGTTTGGATTCGCCAGGTCGAGGTGAAGGGCGGCGCCGTTGCGGAATCTCAAATTAAAATTGACGAACTCCATGGTCCCGGTCTCTCCGACCCGGCCGGGATTCACGATTCCTAAGTTCCGGATTTCCGGGATAAAGGTCCGGTTGGCCCCCGGCGCCTGCACTCCGAGAGTCCCGTTGCCGGTCAAGACGGCAGCGGCCTCCTGCCCCCCGACAGTCAAATAACTCCCCCAGGCCCGAAGGTTTCCGTCGAGCACCAACGTGCCGCCATAGACGTTCGTCATCAGATTGGGGCTGATGATTAAACCCGAATCGATCGTCACTTCCCCGGTCAGGTCGGGCGCGAGCAGGAATTCCCGAATATTTTGGCTAACGGCGACACCGGCGAATCCACCGGTGAACAACACATCACCCGGACCATTCAGCCGCACGGTCACATTGCCGCTCCCCTCCCGATTCACCTGTCCGTCGATGGTCAACAGTCGGGACGATTGATTGATGATGTCGGAGGTCCTTCCACCCATGATTGTGAGGAGGGAACCAGGAGACAAGGTGACCGCGCCGGCCCCCTCGTTCACGAAGATCCCCTCCTGAATGTATTGGATCCGGCTCTCGCCCGCCAAGGTAATCGCGTAGTCGAGCGGTTCCCCTTCGGTCGTTCCTTCGAAAGTCAGAGACCGGGCATCGAAACTCCCGGCCCGGGACAAATCGGTATGTTCGACCCCGGTCGCGGGAAACACCGCGCCGACGGTTTCCCCGGGCAAACCGCCCGACCAATTGGCCTCGTTGGCGAGATCGCCATCCTCCGACCCCAGCCAAGTGGAGGTGGTCGCCCCGACGGACAAGACGGATGCGCATAAAATGGCGCCGATGCTTCCCGTCACGGGCAGGGACAAGAAGGAGGGTTTCAAGGAGAGAGCGTGTCGATTCATCATGTTCATGTTTGTTTGGGTGGAGGTTCAGGTTTCGGCGTCACGGATGGTCCGCCGGGAAGGATTCTCCCGGACAAGCGACCTCGGCCAAGGTGGATCTTCGGCCCTTACCGACCGTCTTTCCGCGACAACGGTAAGCCGCGCCTGGTGACTCACGGCTGCCAGGCCTGCTGCCAGAACGGATCGTTCCTCAGACCATTCAGGTCGTCCATTTCGGCGCGTGTGATCCGTTCCACATGGCCATCAAGAAAGACTGCGTTGACGCCGTCGTTATGCTGAAACAGGTAGTCCCAATTCGCGTTTCCCAAATGAGTGTCAGCGATGACCGCGCGAATGAAATCGCCACTGCGGGTCGTCCGCATCGCGCCGTCGATAAACATCATCAACAGACTCGGGTCCTGCGCCTGATCGACATGCTTTAGAAAATATTGACCATTGTAGTAGGCGGTGTCCGAACCTCCGGCACTGCGGGCGGCGTGGCGGTTCACCGAATAATTCCGGTTCCAGCGGCGGATCGCCGGGTTGGATCGCTCGGCCGACGGACAGGTCATGACAGTGGGACCGGCCGGTGCCGGATCATTCACCCAGGTCAAGTCCAAGTAAGGCCAGAGCCCATCCTCCTCGCTCTCCTCCCAAAATTCCGAATCGATCGGCCGTCCGCCATGGTCAGCGGCGTAGAGATGGTAGGCGGTCGACAGCTCCCGCAGGTTGGTCGCGCATTTCGCGGCGTTGGCACTCTCTCGCACCGAACCAACCACCGGAATCAAAATGGCGGCCAGAATGCCGATGATCGCGATGACGGTCAGTAGTTCGATCAAGGTGAAACCCGCGCCAGCACGGGTGCTTAAACGATTCGAGTGCGGTGCGGATACGAGGGGAGACTGTTCGAGGGCGGATGGTTTCATTTTGATTTCTCCGTTTAGAGTTCGGGCGACAACCGATGATTAAAACCAGTGAATGGAGATTACCTCTCTTCCTCAACTCCATTTTTATGTTAACCTAACAGAAAGCGCTTGCTCTCTTTTCGATCCACCGCATGCTCGGATATTTCCGAATTTCTCCTCCTCTTTCCCGCAAACATCCTCATGCCCGCCCGAATCACTTTGAAAGACGTCGCCGAGCGCGCCGGAGTTTCCATCATGACCGTCTCCCGCGCTCTGCGGAATCAACGGGTGCTCGCGGCCGACACCCGCGAACGGATCCAAAAACTGGCCCTGGAAATGGGTTACCGTCCCGACCCGAAGGTCTCGGAATTGATGGCGCGCCTGCGAAACAGGCGTCCGGACGAACGTTGCGAAACGCTTGCCATGATTTGGCCCGACTACTCTCCGATCCACGAAGATCCCGTGGCCGAAGGCATCCGCCGACGAGCGGACGAACTCGGCTTCAAGCTAGAAGATGTCCGCCTTTCCAGCAAGCGACCCGATACCCGCCAAATCGACCGGATGCTGTGGAACCGGGGAATTCGGGGAATCATCATCGCCATGGTGCGTCCCCCGCACGAGACTCTCGACTTCCGCTGGGACCGATATGCCGCCGTAGCCGTCGACTACACCCTCGAACATTCGACCATCCACCGCGTCGCCACCGATCATTATCAAACCATGACCGTGGCGCTGGCGGAACTCGATCGCCTGGGCTACCGCCGGATCGGGCTCGCGATGGAGAGACAAATGGACGAACGGGTGAATTACCTTTGGCGGAGCGGCTACCTCGGCTACCACTCGGTCCATTCCAATCTTACCCCGCTTCCCATTCATGTTCCGGAACGATTCAACCGCGCCGGATTGGCCGACTGGATCACAGAAACCTGCCCGGACTGCATTCTGAGTGCCGGACAAGCCAATCAGGTCTACGACCTGTTGATCGAATCCGGATACCGCCTCCCGAACGAACTCGGATACGCCAGCTTTGATCTCTATTCCCACCCCGAATCGGACCGTTTCCGCCCGAAGCTCTCCGGCATGGTCCAACCCCGCCTGACCAAAGGAAAAGCGGCCGTCGATCTCGTGGTAAACGTCCTCCACGGCAACGGAACCGGCTTCGACGATACCCCCCGCACCCTGATCATCCCCTCTGCCTGGCAAGCCGGCGAAACCACCTGCCCCTCCTCCCCGTAGCGATGAAGCCACGCCTTCATCGACCTTCCTTCGGGAGACGCCTTCCCCGACCCGTCAAATCTTCCGGGAAGATTCGCTACATCTCCCCGTAGCGATGAAGCAACGCCTCCTCCTTCACATCATCCTACTCCAGCTCCACCTCAACCCGACCGAAGGCGCGAGTCGCGTCCCAGCCCGGCTCCACCGTGACCCGGTACAATCCTTCTGTAATTACTTTCCGATCCCAAACCGAAATGTAGGGCTCGTCCGAATACCATTCGACAAGATCCTCCGAAATCAGAAACCGGTAACGGATATCGGTGCGATCCGTCCGCTCCTCATAGACAAATCGCATTTGGTTCCCGGCACGCTCCATCTTCGCAAAATCCCCGGCGCTGACCGCCTCCCACGCCCCAAAACCGAAGGCGTATTTCAAAAGATTCGGCACCCGGTCCCCGGCGGGCGCGGCGAGAGTTCCACTGATTGAGGGTTGAGAGCGCTCCGTTACGGAAAAATTTTGGTCGCGCCACTTGGCGAATGAAACACCCACATAATGAGCATCAACTTCGAGGTCCGTCAGCCAACTGCTGATGTGACTCCGAATTCCGGAATTGTTTCGCTGATGCAAGTGAACATAGAACTCGGTGACTCCCTGCAACTCCTCGTATCCACTCAGGTCGGCGCTGTAAGTCTGACTACTGGAAACAGGCGTGCCTTGATAGACCGGCGTCTCCCCGTCCAACGATACATCCAGCCAGAACGAGCCTCCGTGATGCGGCCGAATCCCTCCGGTCAAACGCACGATGATCGAATCCAAGGGAATCTCACTCGCGAACTGCTGGACCACCGTGGCCGCCACCGCGCTCCCGCTCCGACCGCGCATGGAAAGAGCGGGCCCCGGCTCCAGCGCCTGCGGATTCAACACCCACCCCCACGTCGGCCATTCCCCTTTTCTCAAATCCTGGTGGTAACGAACGCCTCCCCGCAATGGCAGATAATACTCGGGCGAGAGCTCGATCCAGCGGCTCTCGATCCCCTCCACCCGGCCGGTTCGAAACGACGGTGATACGACCGATGCGTCAATTTCCAATCGACTCAGACTGCTGGCGATGTGGCTCCGCACCCCCGAGTTGTTCCTCAATCCGAGGTGCACGTAAAACTCCTGGATGCCTTGAAATTCAACGAGTCCACTCAGATCCGCCACGTAAGTCTGACTCTCCGTGCAAGTCGCCCCCTGGTAGATAAGATTCTCTCCATCCAAAGAAATGCCCAATGAAAACGATCCGCCGAATCCCTGCCGAACCGATCCGGTCAAACGGACGACGATGTCCTGCATCGCATCACGGCTGGTAAATTTCTGCACCACCGTCGCGGCGACGATAAAACCGGATCGTCCCCGCAACGCGAGCGCCGGGCCGGGCTCGAGGTGTTGTTCGCCGGTAATTTTGCCCAATGACCTCCATTGTCCCGCCCCCAAATCCTGCGCATAGCGTATTCCCTGGCTGACGGCATCATAATATCCAGGACTCAGTTCGACAAAAGGATCCGTCGTCTCCTCCTGTTCTCCCGTCAACCGGCCGCCGTTCAGCACCACATCGGTATCTACAATAATGATACGGGTCCGTAATTCACGTCCAACTTCACTCAAAGCATACACCGCCAGCCCCTCTCCGGTTTCGACGGGGTTCAGTTCGACCCAATCCCGATCGCTTCCGGCGCGGGAGGTTTCGACCCGCAACGAGTGGGCGTTTCCCACGAACGACAATTCCAAAGCAAGATCACCTACCGGAAGGAGTGACCAAAAATGATAATCGAGGGCAACCTCCCCGCTGTTCTTGAGTTGCAAGGCGCCTTCTTCCAGACGCAGGTTCCGAAACCCGAATACAGTGGCCCGATCAATTCCGCTCCAGGACAGGTCGATTGCCCCCGACCCATCTCCGGCCAACTCGATCGGATTTCCCCAAAAGAGATCGCCCGCCTCAAAACTTCCGTGGAGAGCGCTGCGTCGCTGAAACTCAAGGGAACTGAAGACAAAATTTCTCAAGCCGACCGTCCCTAGCCGGTCCGCCGCATACCATTGCCTCACCTGGTCCAACAATCCGTCCCCGGTCCGATACGAGACGGGAAGATCGAAACGCCAAGCGAGCATCACGGTTTCACGCAGCCTTTCCACGCTCCATTCTCCGGATACATCCAGCGCGATTCCCACCAGCTTCCCGCTCCTGAGAAATGCTTCCAATATCCTTTCGGAGGCGCTGTAGTCGCCGCCGTCGAACAACCACCAATAGCCCGCGGTCCCTTCTTCGACCGTTTTCCCGGCGGTCACAAGAAAGAGCGGCGTTTCCGCCTTTTCCCCTACCTTGTTTCGCATCGCGGAAAACACCTGCCCCCAATCTTCGCGGCCGTCGTCGGCGACCGTGATGGCGGAGATCAGCGAAAGGTCAGTTCGCTCTACCCAGTCATTGAAACGGACCAGGTAGTTCTGGCTTGTCCCCTCCATCGAGAAATGGACGACGACCAGTTTGGAAGCGTCACCCGCCTCCCGGAAGCGAGCGTTGCTGTTGGCGTCGAGATTCCCCCGCGTATGGTAGAGGGATCCGTCACCGAACCCCTCACCAAAATGGAATCCTCCATTGCCGAAGTCACCCTCCCAACTCCCGGCGAGGCATGAAACACCTACCAGAAGCCCAGCAAAAACCGAGGAAAGAAACCGATTCACAAATACCATCCGACTTTACTCCAAACGTGGAGCGACGGTCGCCTCCACTGTCACGCTTCTGATCTGAGAGGCGTAGAGGGTCTCGGTGCCGGAAAGGGCCTGCAATTCGACGTTGACCCACAAGGGCGCCTCACTGAAGGCTTCGTCGTCCACCCCATTGCGTGTCACGGTATGCCGCACATTGCGCTCGTCGAAGGCGACTGGTTCGGACCAAATTTCCCCGTCCTCCGAGGTCGAGATCATGACCTTCCCACCGCGAGCAGGCGTCGCATCAAACCTCAATTTGACGGCCACATCGGCCACGGGTACCTTGGGCTCTATTTGAAAGATCACCGGCACGCGAACCACTCGTCCGGGAACTCCCCGCACCGCCCACTCGGGCCGGTTCAAATATTGCGCCGACTCATCCAGCGCCAAGGTAAGCCCGAGGTAATCCTGTCGTCCGGACAGGGACACCGGGTGGGTTCCGGGATCGGCAGCGAGTTCATGGAGAACCACGTCGCCCACCATTCGCCTCCGTCCGTGATCATCCAGGGTGAAGTGCAGCCCGGATTCATTGTCCAACGAAGCATGCGCCCAATCGAATTTCTTCTCATCGAGCGACCGGAATCCGATCAGGGCATCGGGAATGCGCTTGGTGGTCTCCGCCAAGACCTCGATGTAACGGTACCAGTCACGGACCTTTGGGCTTTTGGCGTGCCATCCCCAGCGGATCGGTTCGACGACTTCCCCATCTTCAATGACCCGGCTCTGCACGATGAAGTGGGCCACCGGAATATCGTAGGCCCGGCAGATTTCCAGTTGGTCCTTGAACACCTGCTTTCCCTCTTCCCAAGTATCCCCGCCGCTGTATCTCAACCAGTCCGGCGAGGACCAGACGATGTGGATCAACGGTTTTCCAGTCTCCAATGCCCGCACCACCTTTTGCTCGAATTCCTCGCGCGGTCGACCATACAGGTCCATCACCCAACCGTCGGCCGGCAAGGCAACCCACCCGCTCTCCGCACGGGCGTTCGGCACTTCCATCGGCGTCCACCATTGATAAATCATCAATTCCGGCCACCGCTCCTTGCTCCAATGATAGAGCTCGGTCAATGCCTCGATGTTGCCTCCCCAATACACATTCTCCTCATCCAGAGTGATGCCATACAACCATTCCGGCTTGACCGTTTCCAAGGTATTGATCAAAGTCTCCTTCGCCTCGTCGACATTGATTCTCGGATGAATTCCCCCCGGAAACTTCACCCGCAGAATCACCTTTTTCCCGTGAGCCGCCAACCTGCGGAGATTGGCCACTTCGCTTTCATCCGGATTATTCGTCTGGACTATATAAAACGACCACGGCGCTTCCTTGGCGGCCCGTTCCGGCGTCAAAAGGCTCTTGATTCCCTCCGACTCAGGCGGACGCCCATGCCAGAATGTGGCACGGGTATACACCCCGGAATCCCGATACGTGAGTGGAGACCGATCCACCTTAATTTCCCCGAAATCGTCCGCATGCATCGCACCCGCAATGCATGTAATCAAACCGAGAGTGATGTTTCTTGCTAGCTTCATCATAAATATTCATGGATTGATACCCGTGTTTTCATTCGGCCAAATTTGCGTTAATTTCAATGGAATCGATCCGACTGCTGATATTGCCGCGAATTCCCGAACTATTCCGCTGCTGCACGTGCACATAAAACGTGCTGACTCCCTGCAAGCCGGAAACGTCACTTAAGTCCGCCTCATAGATCTGGCTCTCAGTCAGAGGATCCGTTTGGTAAATTAAATTTGTGCCATCCAGGGAAACACCGAGGAGCACCGAGGCGCCGTGAGAGGGACGGATATAACAATTCAGCCGAACGAACAAATCTTTCAGCGGCTGCGTGCTGGTGTATCTCCCGGCAACGGTCGAAGTAACGGCGGAGCCGTCCTTTCCTCGCATCGCCAGATCGGGTCCCGGTTCCAAAGCTTCCGCATTGATGAACGTGGAAAAGGCCCGCCATTGTCCGCTCCTGAAATTCTGGGTATAACGGATCCCACGTCTCCATCCGTGAAAGAAAGATGGGTACAACGGCACCGCCGCCCCAGGTATGACCGCGACCTTCCCCTGCAAACTCATCTCGCCGATCTCAACGTCGGGCCCGAGCAATGTTAGACGAACCCGCAGTTCCTGGGCCGATCCGCTGATCCCAAACGTCAATTCTCCGTCGGCATTCGACTGGGGCGACAATTCCACCCAATCCATCTCCCGGCCCGCCCGGGAATGTTCCACCTTGAGGCTTCCGGCATCGCCGACGGTCTGAATCCGGAAGACTCCATTCTGAAACGGGAACAGCGACCAGAACTGATAGTCGATGGATACGGGTTTCTCCGCCAGGTTCCGCATGGTTCCGTTCGAAATCCGCAAACTCCGAAGACCGAAAACAGTGGATCGATCAAGGCCGTTCCAGGCGAAAGCCACGTGTCCGTCATAATCACCGCCGATCTCGATCGGGTCGCCCCAGAGGAAATCCCCTGCCCTCAAAAGCCACGGCGGGCCGCTCCGTCGCTGAAACTCCAGCGCGCTGAACGCGAAATTCCGGTGGGGCACATACACGAGGCGACCGGCGCTGTTCCAACCATTGAAACTGCCCGATTGATGATCCGCGAGAAAATAGTTCACCGGCATGTCAAATTCCTGGGCGACCATCACCTGCTCCCGGGCCGCGTTGAGGTCGCTGTATCCCGACCCATCGATCGTCATTCCCAGAGGCTTTCCGGTCGCGAGGTATTCCCTGGCTTTGTCCCGGAACTCAGAATAACCGCGGCCGTAAAAATCATACCAGAATCCGTCCGCTTTCCCCGCCGGCCCCAACGGCATCGAATACCAGGAATAGACCGGTACATCGCTCCTCGCCTTCACGAAATCATAAAGCTGGTCCAGATCGGCGACGGCATTGTGGGGTTGCTCTTCGCCGAAATGCAGGACGTCGATCAATGAAAGATCGTGCCGGTCGAGCCAACCTTCGAGGGCATCGAAAGACTGACTGCCGGTCGGGTATCCTTGCAGCTGGATCACCACGAACTTTCCTTCGGCCCGGTATACCGGCAATTGTTCGCTGAGGTCCGACCCCAGGCCGACCCGACGGTGCGCCAGGTTTCCGTATCCGGCGCTCACATACACTCCGCCATCGCGAAACGACCCTTCCCGGCGTTCCCCGGACGGAGCCTCGGCCGAAGCCACTCCGGTCCACATGAGGGCAGCCGCCAGCCCTGGCATTAACATTCCAAATTTCATAAGATTCGTTTTTGATAGCGCACCTCCGAAAAGGTGCCACCGATGTCCTATTCTTCCCGCCCCCGGGAGAACTGACGACTCTGGCACGGCTCCCGCCTACGGATGTGGATCCGGATTTCCCGCCGCCCGCTCGAGGCGGTAGTAGGACGACCGATAGGGGCCCGGTGCGCTTTCACGATCCATTGCTCCAATGGCGTTCCAATCTTCCTCCGCCATGCGAATGCCTCGGACATGGCCGTCGGCGAAGACAGCGTTAATCCAACCGATCTCCCGGAGGATCTCGAAATGCTGGGGTCGCGAAAAATCGACCGAGAAGGTGATCGTCAGGCTCGGGTTATCGAGTTGATGCAGGCCAAATGGGATGTACCCGGTGACCGTCGTCCAGACACTCCCCGTAAACCCCCTCCCGGAAAACATCCGGGCGGAATATCCGGCCCGCCACGAACTCCTTGAATCGGGAAGCAGCGGGGAGAATAAGTGATCGTTGGCGATAATGGGGGTATCGTCATGCATGAAATACCGGGCGGCTCCAAAGGGACCATTGCCGACCGAATCATAATAGATATAACCCATTCCCTTGTAGCTGACAAAGCTGCCGTTATTATCATTCTCGAACGCCATCATGGCAGAGCCGATCTCCCGGAGATTGCTGACGCATTTAGCGTTTTTCGCCGATTGGCGGGCCCGGCCGACGACCGGGATCAAAATCGCCGCCAAAATTCCTATAATCGCGATCACCGTAAGCAACTCGATCAAAGTAAATCCCGCCCCGCCGACCCGAGGTTTACCGCGCCTCCCGCAATGCCGTTGACTGTTGCCGCTCATCTGTTTCATGGGAATCCTTTTGGTTAAGCTGGGAATAAGAATCAAAAAATCACGCGATGACATGCCGGGAACCGCGTCACGACCGCCGGCGAAGAATCAACAACCCTCCGACACCAAGGGCAAGGATCAATCCGACATGAGCCGGTTCCGGAATGGCCACGAGGCCACTCACCATCACATCCTCCGCCCACGGCATGTATTGTCCGCTGCCGCTCGTAGAGTTCATCTCAATCCGCAACCACATCTCAGTCAGCGGAACGTTGAACCCGTCCTGGGCTGTCATATCCAAAAACATCGCATAGGAGCCGTTTATACTGCCATCCACGGAACTGTAAAAATATGTTTCACCATCCAGGGAAAGCCCAATTCGAGCTTGGGTTCCGTGGTTGTTGAGCGACCCGGAACCAGTACCGGTTGCGATCGGGTCCTGGAAAAAGAAACACTCCGGCGCCACGATCTTGGTATCGAGGGTCCGAGTGCCGGTCCCGGCGGCGAAACGGACCCTCGCCGCGAGGTCGTCGTTGTTGCTATCGGAGAGTCCGCCGAAAATCGGCACAAACTCCAAATTGTTCGTATCATTGATCGCCCACTCATCTCGCTGCCCTTGAGTGCCAAAGTCGTTCAAGTGAATGAAAACCCGATCCCCCACTTGTCCCGGATTGATCGTAGCCTGAAAACTCAAATCCCCGACCGCGGACCTACGATTAAGTGGAGGAACGCTGCCAGACCGGTTTTCCACCTGAGCCTGGATCCAGACATGGGAAAGTCCCATGAAGGCCGGATCGGACCCGGTGGATACGCTGCGAAACACATCCACGGGATTCGTGTCAACTCTCGCTGCGACTTGGTAATCATCGAAGTTCACCCCATCATGGGAAAGCCGGAGAAATGCGTTTGTGGAGTTCGATATGCTCCCCGAGAGCAAGGCCGAAAGCTCCGGGCTGCTCAACGTATGCCAAGTCGGGGCGAAGACCGCCCGAGTAGCAGTGCGCCGATTAAAGGATCCACTATTCCTCAGGGCGAAAATAGTTCCGCCCGACGAAGCCATGTAGGATAGGTCCACAATCGAATCCCACCCCAAACCGTCAATTTTCTCCGCGTTGTCGAAATTATTATTATACTCCAACAATTGCGCCGACATGGACGGCATCGCGGACAATACGAGGGCAGTTAATATTCCTACGGTTTTTTTTATGTTATGCATGGAAGGGTTTGTTGAGGATGTAAATTCGCCCAGTATGAATCACATGGTTGGCGACTGTTTCCGTGGTGGAAGAATAATTGATTACAGGTAAGACGCTAGCACCGCCGCCAGAGGCGAGTCAACGGGACCGAAGGCCGAAACCTGCCCCAAACCTAACACAAACGCGCATCGAACTTCCTCCCCGGACGCGAGCCGCTTCCACCACAATATCCCGCCCGGCCTCCTAAGAGGCCCCTAACGCGCTTGATCAGCATTTCAACACCGCCATCCACCCCGAAGGAATTCGGCTTTCCCAACACAAAGCTCTCACAATCCTCGGGGTAATCGTAACAACATCACGCATTGACAAATGACTCTCCCCCGCCCTACTTTCCGCTCATGCTCAGGTATTTCAGTGCGGGTAAGTGGAACTTCGTCACACACCCAAACCCGATGTCCCGTCGCCTGAATTGGGAGTTTTTCGCCATTTTGGAAGGAAGGTGCGCCCCCCAGTTCTCCAACACCCCACCCGCCAAACTGCAATCCACCACCCTTTGGCTGCTCGCTCCCCAAGAAGAATATTGCTGGATCGGCGAGGACAAGACTTCCTACCGGGTCGCCTTCCACTTTCCGTGGATTCCCGACGTGATTGCCAAGCGAATGCAAGGTAAAGCCTTATGGTCGGTCGAATTAACCGCGCCGGAACGTGAGGCGATCAAAGATATGGCGGAGGAAATCCGTCCGTTTTACCACCATCCCGACGAAAGCTACGAATTGCGCCTCTCCAAGCTCCTCGCGGAGCTCTCCCTCATTCTCCTTTCCAGGGTCAAGGGCGATTTGGCGGCGGAGAACCCGTTGCACTTGGGAAAGATACACCGGATCGAACAGGCGGAATCCTACTACCGGGACAATCTCGCCAAAAACCCCTCCCTTGATGAAATCGCCCGGCATGTGAAGGTTTCCCCCAGTCAACTGCGGAGGACGTTTCACCAGGTCCGGCAAAAATCCCCTCGGGAGGTTTTCCGCGATATCCGACTCCACGAAGCCTGTCGGCTACTCATCCAAACCAATCGTACGGTGGACGTAATCGCCGCAGAGACCAATTTCGGCAGCACGGTCGATTTTCACCGGACGTTTAAAGAGAAATTCGGGATCACCCCCCACAAATGGAGGATCGAAATCGCCAGGGCGACCGGAGAACAGCCTGGCCGAATGAAAGGTGGCGACGCCCCCAACGCCCATCTGATTCGCTCCTGGGACTGGAAAACCGAGCAAGAGTCCTGATCAGGCTCCGCATCAATTCGATCCGAACTCTTCCTCGACCTTGACCCGCAGGAAATACCGTGGATTCTCGTCGATTCGAACTTCGCTCACCAGAAGAATACGATCACGCTCTCCGCCGAACGGTTCGACGACCTCGCTGGTGAAGGAAATTCCTTCCCAAACCACAAGACCGGAAGAGGCCTCAAGGGAAACCGTCGCCCCCGGGACATCCCACACCTCGACTCCGAGATAACGGCGCTCAATCCCCTCCTCAACCCGTTCCACAACGACCGCCCGCGGCTCAAGAACGGGCGGCGGAACTCCGGGCTCCCCCGGCGCCTCGACGATCAGTCCGCTCACCCGGACATCCTGGAATCGCGGAAGAAAACTGCCGCTCCCGCTCGACGACCTCATTTCCACCCGAACCCAAAGTTCATTCAGCGGCTCCGCGAAGCCCGGCTCATCCGTCATATCCACCAACATCGCGTAGGTGCCGTTGATTGCCTCATTGACTTCGCTGTAAACAAACTCCTCGCCGTCCAGCGACAAGCCGATCCGGGTCCACGTCCCATGATTCGACCAAGAACCGTATCCCAATCCCGTGGCGATCGGATCCTGAAAACGATAACCCTCGGGTGCGTCGATCTTTGCATCAAAGGTATAAATCCCCGTTCCCGATCCGAGGCGAACGCGGGCGGCGAGATTGTCGTTATCCATATCCGAATATCCGCCGACGATACTCTCAAACAACAGACTATCGGTGCTGTTGATCGTCCACTCGTTTCGCTGATCTTCCGTCCCAAAATCATTGAGATGGATAAAAACTCGCTCTCCGGCCAACGCCGGACTCACCGTCGCGTGCATCTCCAGATCTCCAACGGCGGACTTTCGGTTCTGGGGAGGTACGGAGCCGGAACGATTCTCCAGCTGCGATTGAATCCAGACGTGGGTAAGTCCTGCAAAATCCGGATCGCCGTCGGTCGAAACACTACGGAAGGCGTCAACCGGATTATCGTTGAGCCCGACCGCCACTCCATAAGGTCCGGGATCCTGGGGATCGGAAGGAAAACTTCCATCATAGGAAAGCCGCAGGAACGATTTGGTCGCGTTTGACACACTCCCCGACAGGAGAGCGGAAAGCTCCGGAGCATTCAACGTATGCCAAACAGGAGCATACACCGCCCGGGTCCCGATCCGGCGATTGAAGCTCCCATCATTTCGCAATGCGTAAACCCCATGCGTGGACGGTTGATACGCCAATTGCAAGGTCGAATCCCAGACCATTGCATCGATCTTCGCCGGGGTGTCGAAGTTGTTTTCGTAAAGAAGTGTCTCTGCGGATAACGATGCCGCGAATAAACATAGGAAAGCGTTCAGTAAAACTGCGTTTTGCAAAGGGTGTTTCATGATTGATTTTTTCAAGCGTTGAGGGGAATGGCCAATTAAACGGCCCTACTTCGCTACAAAGGCTAGCAATCCCCCGAGAAGCGAGTCAACCGGCAGGTGGGCAGAAACCCATCCCAAACCTAACATCAACGCGCATCACGGAGGCGTTCGATTCGGTCGCGGAGACCGGAAACCCCGACCTTGATCTCACCACGATACCAATCTTTCCATTTTCCGCGTTCGCCTTCCCGGAAACCGTCCTCGATGCCCCCCAATGCGTCCATCGCGCCCACGTAATCGGGCGGTTCCGCAAGAAGCCCGGCCGCCGCCCGATAAAGCCCCCGCAAGATGATCGCCTGCCCCACCAGGTTGAACCGCACGAAATCGCGCAGCCGGGCCTCAATTCCCGCTTCGCTGGCTCGAACCGCTTCTAGAAGCTCGCCCAACCGTTCCGCCGCCGCCACGATCTTCGCCCGAGTTTCCTGTCTTCCTTCAATCAGTTCCTCGACCAGAAATCCGTCGATTGGAAACGCGCCGGCGTGGTGACGGATCAGGCGGTCGATGAAATAACGGAGCCCGCCATCATAAAGACGCCATTCCGGCCGGAGTTGCGGGATACACTCCAAAAATTCCGCGTAGAACGGTGCGAGCTCCGGCCCCGCCCACCGGCGAAGGAATCCCTCCTGATCCATCCTCTCCCGCCGCCAGACCTGTTCCGTCCAGGCCGCGATTCCCATTGTGTGTTCCCGGACATTGGCCACATTGAGAATGGCGTAAGCGGTGTCCCCTTTGGCGGCCACCGATCTGACGATCCGAAACAACTTTTCCGGGGGCGGCCCCTGGACGAGATGGGGCCCGAGTGGCCAGACCGCAATGTGGTAATAAAACCCCCGCTGTTTCCCTGCTTCCCGCGGCAACATGTCGAAATCCTGCTGCATCTCCTGGGTCATCGAATGGTCGGCAAAAACACAAATTACCCCATCCGGCACCCGCAGTTTACCCGTCGCGATCAGTTCCGCCCCTTCCAGCCACAAGGTCAATGTGGCGGGCGGATTCTCACGACTGTCGACACTCCGGATGATCGCCATCTGGTCGTTCAACGCATCCGCGATGAACTTCCCGGCATGTTCCCGCGCCTCCGGGTCGTGGCTCCAAAGCGCCCGGTCGCCCCTGCCCCGCAAACCGACCTGCCAAATCAGCGCATCACCGGCCACCTCCGCCCACTTCGCGGCATAGGCTCGCCAACAGGTCCGCATTTCCTCCGGATTCTCGCGATAACTGAAGGCGGGCGCTCCCCCACGCCGACTCCACCAGGTCTCAAAGGCGAAATGAGCGACCCCGAGCGGTTCGACATGATGTTGACTGACATACAATCCGCGTCGAACCGCCGCCCGGATCATGTCCTCCTCCGGCTCATTCATTATATCCGTGAATGAAGCGGGAATCACCAAATTGGCGCGTGAGCGCAGCGCCGCTTCGTAAACCATCTCCATCGTTACCGGGGGCACCACCGGCGTATAGTATTGCAGCAGACGGTATTCATAATTGTCCGCCTCTTCACTCGGTGGATTGGCGAGAGTTGCCTCCCGCGATGGCCAATCCAAAAACCGCTCCCCCGCAGGCGACTTCCATCCGCCAAGCAGATCCTCGTCATTGATGAACCATCCCCGGAAACGAAATGCCAGAGCACCGGATTCGATGCATTGCGGCTCCGGGTCGAACTTGGCAAGCCGAGGAGGCTCAATGTCTTTCCAGAACCACAGCGCATCTACGCCAAGAAACCGATGCGAAACCTCATAGATCCCGAAAATGGCTCCGAGCGTATCTCCGCCTTCGATACGAATTCGACGGTCAACAGTGACCTCCAGACGGAAGGTTTCTTCGGAAAGACTTCCGGAACGCTCGACCTCCAGCGTCCAGTTCCCACCCGCCGTCTGATGTCCCGACGACCCGCGAAGAACCACCCCAAAGTCACGGCGAAGATCATGGAGGGCCGCCGCCACCGATTCGTTGTCGAAGCGGTTGATCACCTCGATCCAATCCGGCCAACCCGTACAAATGTCGTCCATTAAACCATGTCCTTCCTATCGTTCGCTTCCTTCCTCTTCTTCTGTTCAGAAGTCCAGCGGATGGCCGACGTCAAAAATAACCGCCTTGCTCGGTGATCTCGTCGACGGTCTTTCCTTCCGCGACCCAGCCGAAGATCTTCTTTTCATTCGACCGGATCTCCTCGGCCCGCTCCAAAACCTCGACGGCGATGTCGCGGGGGACGATCACCACGCCGTCGATGTCGCCGAGAACGACGTCGCCGGGGCGGATCACCGCGTCGCCGATTTTGATCGGAATTTGATAATGGGTAATGAGACACCGGCCAAGAGATCCGTTTGGCGTGCGATACTTATAAAACACCGGAAAGTCATGCTCCAGGATCTGATGGGTGTCGCGGATGCCTCCGTCGATCACCGCTCCACGCACCCCAAGCCCGCGGGCGGTCGCGGTCATGACCCCGCCCCAAAGCGTCGCCTTTTCATCATTGGAGGTGTCCCAAACGATCATCGCATCAGGAGTCAGCTCCGACAGCATCTTGGTCCGGTAGGTCATTTCCCCGGTGATCTTGACATTGGGGGAGCTCTTCACCGTGAAGGCGAGACCCGCCACCGTCCGCTCCGGCCGCAATGGCATGATATGCCCGGGCAAAGCTTGGTCGAGGAGAGCATGCTCACGCAACACGTCACAAATCGCGCCGGTGTAAAGCGCTTCGTAACGGCTTAGCAACTCCTTCACGGGAATCGAAAATTCGCTCGTCGAGATGGTTTCGCGGGCGGCGATCAGTTTTTCCAAATTCATCATGCCCACTTCCTTCTTGTAGGCTTCGATGTCGGCGTTTAGGTCTTTCTTGTTCATCGTCATGTTTGGTTTCCTTTTTTTTGCGGATGATTTCACCGCCATTCAGCGGTAGGAAATTTGGTGGGCATCGAGAATGCCTTTCATATACCCAACGGCAAAAAGGCGTCCGAGCAGAGCGTATCCATGGGGCAAATCTTCCTCCCCACTGAGCGACGGCACGTGATCCACCCGGATCGGTCCACGAAAACCGAGCGCGTGATAGTGCCGGAGCATCTCAGCCATATCCGTCGGTCCGTTGTCGTGAAAGGTCTCAGTGAAATCGTCGCGCGTTCCTTCCACGTCACGGAAATGCACGAATTCGATTCGGTCGGCGAAGCGCTCCGCGGTGGCGAACAGGTCTTCTCCCATGGCACGGAAATTCGCCTGGCAATAGGTGATGCCGTGACTCGGCGAATCGCTCAACGACATCGCCCGAACAAAGGAGTCAGCCGAGGTAAAAATACGTCCGACTCCCCGCAATGGAGAAACCGGAGGATCATCCGGATGCAGCCCCATCTTAACCCCGGCCTCTTCCGCCACCGGCAGAACCCGTTCAATGAAATAGGCGTAATTTCGCCAAAGCTTCTCTTCCGTGACCCGCTCCGCGTCCGGCACCAACGGAGCCTCCACATCGGCAAGCCGAAACCGGTTGGTGATTGCCCCTCCCCGGGTCGCCACCCGGGTGTCGGTCCGGAACCACCCGATCGTCGCCATGAAATTGTAACACAACAACGGAATCTCGAGTTCACCCATGTTCCGCAGCATCTTCTGATACCGCTCGATATCAGCGTCGCGCCCCGGCAGTCCGAGCTTGATCCGCTGCATGTCGAAGGCGTCCCCCTCCAGTCCGTAGAGGGTCAACCCGCCCTCCCGGAACCGGTCCCGGATCGTGCGTAAAGCATCGAGATCGTCCGGCGCGGGAAGACCGGTCAACTCGGACGCGCATTTGCAGATGGCGTGGGTGATCCCCGCCTGTTTGGCGAAGGCCCAGGAGCGGTCCGGTTTGGCGGGTAGAAATTCAGTCAGTATCATCTGAATACACCAATCTTCGGTCAGGTTCCCGGACAGGCGAGGAAACCACCGTCGACCGGAACGGTGATTCCCGTTACGAACGAGGCGGCGTTGTCGTCGATCAACCAGTTCAGGCAACCGAGCAACTCCTCCGGTCTGCCGAAACGACCGGCCGGAGTGTGACGCAATACCTGCTCCCCGCGCGCGCTCAGGCTGCCATCCTCGTTGTAAAGAAGTTTGCGATTTCGATCATTGATGAAGAACCCCGGAGCGATGGCGTTCACCCGGATGCCGGCCGGAGCCAGATAGGCGGCGAGCCATTGGGTGTAGTTGACGATCGCCGCCTTGGCCGCCGCATAGGGAGCGACCTTGGAAAGGGGACGGAAACTGGTCATCGAGGCGAAATTGATGATCGATCCCCCGCCGTTCTCGGCCATCGCCCGCCCGAACACCTGAGACGGGATCGCCGCCCCGGCGAGGTTTAAATCGACCTCCTGTTTGAAGATCTCCAGATCGCAATTGAAAAAACCGTTCACTCCCGGCGCCTCCTCCAACTCCCGCGGGGTAAACGCCACCTGGGTCATGGTCGAGCCGTTCAATTTACCTCCGGCCCCATTGATTAAGACGGAACACGGACCGACGTCCTCCAGCACGCGCGCACCTGCTCCTTTCACCGACTCGATGTCGGTGACGTCGGCCGCGAGCGGACAGGCGATGCCTCCCTCGTTTTCGATCGCATCCGCCACGCCTTCCAACTTAGACAACGTCCGGCCGATCAAAACGACCTTCATCCCTTGCCGAGCGAGATCCCGGGCCATGACCGAACAAAGCGTCCCGCCCGCTCCGGTGACCACCGCCACTTTTCCTTTCTTCGTAAAACTCGTCATAACTTCGTCGATACATCCCCCAAGAGCTCCTTGGCGTTTCGATAACAGAGAGCTTCAATCAAATCCCCCGCCGCGGGCTCCCCCGGATCGAACCTTCCGGACTCCGCCCACTCCCCGAGCAGATTACACAAAACCCGCCTAAAGTAATCGTGACGCACGCTCGACAGAAACGAGCGGGAATCGGTGTTCATTCCGACGAAGGTGCCCAGCGCCCCATGATTCGCGACCGCCCGCAACTGCCGGGCGATACCGTCACTGGAATCATTGAACCACCAAGCCGGTCCGAGTTGGACCTTTCCCGGCACTCCCTCTTCGACGAAACAGCCGCACACGCTCGCGACCGCTTCATAGTCATTCGGGTTGGCCGGATAGAGGATCGTGGAGGGCAAACCCGGACCCACCTCCATTGCGTCGAGCAGCGCCACCAAGGTTTCGATGTCGAGCGATGCACCGATGCAGGCGAACCCGCCGGGGGCGCCGACCTTTCCGGCCAGGGATCGACTGGTCGTCCGCATCGGACCCGCATGGATCTGCATCGTCCACCCGCGCCTCCGATATTCCCCGGCCAGCCAGAGCAAAATGAACGTGCGTAACTTCGCGACGTCATCGACCGACAGGGACCCGCCAGTCAGTCGCTTCTTGAAGAGGGCTTCCGCCTCGGCTTCCCCGCAGGGAGCGTAAAAAAGCTTATCGATCCCATGGTCCGACAAAACGCAACCGGCCCCCGCGAAGTCGTCCATCCGGCTTCGCAAGACCGCCAAAAAATCGCCGAGAGCCCCGATCGTCGATCCCGCGAACTCGCCCGCCGTTCGGATCCAATCCGTGTAGCCGGAGGAATCGACCGCCAACGCCTCATCCGCCCGCAACGACGGCGACATCACCGGCTTCAATCCGTCCCGTCGCGCCCGTAAATGGGCGTCCAGCGAATCGAACCATCGGTCCGAGGTGACAAATGTTTCCACTCCCGCCTTCCGCAGAATCGCCTGGGGGCGGAAATCGTCCTCGGCCAGTCGGGCATTGCACTGCTCTCGTATCCATTTCGCGGATGCGGACGTCAATATTTCCTCGATTTCGAAGAACTGTTTCAATTCGAGCCGCGCCCAATCCGCCAAGGGATCTCCCACCAACGCCGGCAACGTCGAGGCCCAGGCGTCAAACCGTTCATCGGGAGACGCCTCCCCGGTGATCAGCCGTTCCGCGACTCCAACCATCCGCATCGCCCGCCACTTGTATGGGTCCGCGGATATCCAAAGTTCCGTGATGTCGGCAAACGGTTCATTTCGAACGAAGTCGCCCGGAGAAAGATGCGTATGGAAGTCGACGAGGGGAAGACCCGCCGCGTGATTCCGATACAGCATTTTAGCCGGGTCGGAATTCAACAACAGAGATTCAACGGAGTTCCACATCATCAATGCCGAATTTTCCTCTTGCCCCTCTGCATGGGTCAATCAAATCTGAACTAATCTTTTTCAAATATGAATTCACGGGCTCAAATTGATTCGAGTGCGGACAATTCCGCCCACCGCATCCCTGCGGTGGAAAAGACGATCCGAATCCTTCGGCTCCTCGCGGAGGAAGGACCGGGATTGCCGTCGAAATACATCGCGGTCCGGGTCGGGGCGAGCCCCTCGACCTGTTATCGGATCCTTAAGACCTTAGAGGCGGCCGGTTGGGTCGCCACCGACGGAAATAACGGGTACGAGGTCGGCTCGGGGTTGCTCCCGGTTACCGAGCCGCTCGCCGACCTCCGCCGCATCGTCCGGGCCGCCCGACCGCTGCTCGAAGATCTGGCCCGCGAATTGGGAATCACCACCAAGCTTTGCGCTCGTCAAGGCGCCGACCAGGTAACGGTGGCCGTCGGCTCGCCGGAGGTTTCGATCGGAATCCTCACTCCGATCGGCATTCCTTACCCGGTAGTGGAAGCCGCTTCGGGCGCCGCTCTCCTGGCTCACTTGGAACCGGCGACATTGGAAACACTCATCACGAAAACCCCGCCCGCCCATTGGCGGCGACACTCGCCCGAAGCCTTGCGGGAACGAGTCGCCCAATGTCGTGCGCGCGGCTGGTGCGAGAACATCGGCACCCACCCCCAGGGGATCGACGCCATCGCCTGCCCGGTCGATCACCCGATCGAACGCTTCAGCCTCTGCTTTATCGGCTTTCGCGGAGACTTCGGCAAAACCGCTCTCCCGAAGTTGCGCGACAAACTGCTCGCCGCCCGGGAAAGACTGAATTCCCTGCAGGATCAAATCTGACCGCAACGGGCGATTTTGAAGACCCTCTTTGCGATCTTTGCGGCCTTTGCGGTTAATCCTTTTCTTCAG
Organism: Verruconatronum alginivorum; assembly: GCF_056590205.1. Lineage (NCBI taxonomy): Bacteria > Pseudomonadati > Verrucomicrobiota > Opitutia > Opitutales > Verruconatronaceae > Verruconatronum > Verruconatronum alginivorum. The sequence goes on from NZ_JBWPVQ010000001.1 coordinate 776,281, forward strand.
CGAGGCTACGAATGGTCTTTCCGTCGACCCAGGAGCCGTCGATCAAAACGGTTTTCGGATGCGACGGAATCCCCCGTTCATTGGAAAGGATCTGGGCCACCGCCAAGTCGACCATGGCCCGGCCTTGCTGGTGGCTTTCCTGGTTGATTCCGCCGATTTCTCCGTAAGGCGGGAACAGGTAAAGATTCGCGTAACCGACATCCTCCGGAATCTTCAGGTCCATTCGCCGAAGCCACTCAAACGCATTCGTGTATCGCAACCCTTCCACCAAAACCACTTCGGGTTTATGCTTCCAAAACCAATCCCGAAACGCCTCCTCGGTGACCGGATGCGCGATCAACGCCGGGATCGAGGAGGCACCCGAGGCCTTTGTATTCACAAAATAAGACGCCTGCCAAAGGTGGTTGACCCGCTCATCCTGCGATTCGTCGAGCACCAGACCGATCCGCCGGTATCCCTTCTTCCTCAAGCTCAAGAGGGCCAACGCCATGCTTTGGTAATGATTGTTCCCCACCCGATGCAACCGGGGAGACTGCAACGAGTAGCTTACGGTCACCGCGGAATATTTCGCCCAGGATAAATCCTCCAAGGGCCGGGGTATGTCGAGGGCATGGACTATTACCCCCCGAATGGACCGAGCGCTGAAAACCGAATTGAGCCGTTGCTCGCTGTAGCCGCCCCGCTCCTCGTCGAGCGGAAACTCCTCCACCTCGTAACCAAATTCAGCCGCCCGCTCGCGAATCCCGGTCACGATCTCCGATTTCCATCGCGTCTTGCTCGGATACGGGGTAACCAAGGCCAACACTTCCCCGGACGAACGTGGCTTGCCCCGCCGGAGATGGGCTTGCAACTCCGCGAGCTTCGGATCCGCCCGGTAACCGAGTTGGTCCGCAACCGCCCGGATCTTCGACCGGGTCGTTTCCGGAACCCGCGGATGCCCCCGCAACGCCCAGGAAACCGTGGCCGTGGAGTAGCCGGATGCGTCGGCAATGGCACGAAGATTCGGAGCCCGGTCTCTTTTCACGCTCCCAATCAACCACAAATTTCCGCCGACTGATAGTCTATTTCTATTCCGTCCCCGCTCGCGGACCTCCGGCGCGAATCCGCAAAAACGCTTGGTCGGTTTCGATTTCCAGGAAACGGTCGATCGTCTCCCACGGATGCCAATACGAGAGGTCGTCGGAGACTTCGATCGTAAACTCCAATTCAAATCCCTCTTCCGCCCGCCGGAGCATGACCCCGCCCAGATTGAGGTCCAGAATTGAGTTCGGCGTGAACAGATCGAAATCCCCCGGGCGCGCCAACACCGAGGCGACCCCGTCGTCGTAGCGGTCTTCTATTCCGAAGCGGGCCGGGGATCCGCCGACAATCTGGACCAGAGCCGAATGATCAGTCCGGGGATGGAATCCGGCTTCGAGTAGTTCGCTGTCGAATAGGCCGTCGCCCGAGGTGTCGGGGAAAGTCCCGAAATCGATCCGCCGGTTCTCGATGGCGGACGCCGAAATGAAGTCGGCGATGTATAAGTGCTCGTTCGCTCGGCGAAACGCGGCCAACTCCACCAACGCGGCAATCGCCACGTCGAACGCTTCCGTTCCCATCTCGGGGAGCGAGGCCCCAGCATCCAGGGCTGCGACAAACCGGGCCGACAGCCGGGCATGCTCAAGTCCGGCCTGCAAGAATCCGATCCGTTTCGCGTATTCGGGCCGGGGATCTTCCAACGCCAGCGCCAGCGCCGCCTCCAAAATGTTCGCTCCCGGTGTGAAAGCACTGGGCGGATACAAATTCGCGGCGCTGAGCGGACTGCTCCATGGAACCCCGCCCAACGGAGCATCGGAAAGTGAATACGCTTCCCAGTAATCGAAATATTCCACCACCAGGTCGGCGGCGGGACCAAAAGCGGAAAAATACTCGGCGCGGAGGTCGGCGATCTCACGCTCGGGATCGACCGATAACCGCATGAGAATGTAATACATCGGCCCTTTCACCGACCAATGCGACCAGAGGCTGTCGAAATCGAACCCGACCATCCCGTTGCGGGCGGCGAATTGGAACATGTCGCCGGCCTGCCAGGTGCTGAGGTGCGGCATCACATACCCGCCCAACAAATGATTGGGACGGTAGGACATCGTCATTCCGAGATCGTGCCACCGTTTCCATTGATCCTTCACCCATTCGTGCGCCGCCTCCTGCATCGGGTAATAGGTGATGTTCCGGTTCCCCCAAGGGACGAACGATCCGTATAGGTTATTGAGGGGCTCGTTCGATACCGGGGCTGGCAGGTAATTCCAATAGAGAAACGTCGTGACCAATACGTCCGGATTCCGTTCGACCGCCAAATCGCGGATCGTCCGCCAGAAACGGGCGTAACGGTCGGAAACCAGCGGCACGTAGTTGGCGAAGGCAGGCTGCTCCGTCGGTTCGTCCCACGAGACGCAAACCTCGCATTGGCAGAACACGCGGCGATCGACTTCGCCAACCCGGAGAACATCGCCGCCATCCCAGACTTCATCGACGAGATAGGAATGTAATTCGGGATTGGATACGCACATCGGGACATGGGTGGTCGATTCACCGGGCTCGGGGCCGCGCTGCCCGTCGGCGCGCATCATGAACCACTCTGGGTGCTCGGCCCCATACTTTTCCCACCATCCCGCGAAATAGTGGCCAACTTGCGGACTTGGCTCGGTGTAACCGATCCGATGACGAACAAGGTAGGTGTGCAAATCCGCCGCATAGGCCTTCAACCCTTCCTCGGAAAACGCCAAACGCTTGATTTCCGGGGCATACGAAACGAGCGCTCCGTCCACGCTCGGAGATCCAGCCGACTGTCCGGTGCGAAAGCGGCGGAAACGGATCGCCGGTTCGTTGATTTCGTCCAGATTATCCCGGATCACCACCCGTTCCATGGTCGGCACCACCGTGCCAAGTTCCCCCGGCCACAACCATTTCACTCCGATGTAACGCTCCAGGATTTCGTACACTCCGTAGAGCGTGCTCCGATGGACGATCATCGGATTCCCCAAGCTCCCGGAGGAATCGAATACCCCGACCTTCGGATCCTCCCGCCCGACGATGTAAAGGTCGCGGCCATCCGTCAACAGGTGAAAGGCGTCCGCCGGTAAATTTTGAACGTCAATTCCCCGCGCGGCGGCGGCCTGTGTATCCCCAAGAAAAATACGGCCGATCCATTCGCTGTCCGGAGCCTCCGACTCTTTTACGATCTCCAAGGTGACGCCGGTCGCCTGGAAAACATGCGACGCCATTTCTTCCGCCGCGTAAGCGGCGACCGGAGTCGGCTGATCGGCGGTCACCAACACCACCCCGGGTGCCTGATTCTCCACCAGGATCACTCCTTCTGGCCCGTCGACGGTCAACGTGGTCTCACCGGGACCATAATCGATCCTAAAGGTGTAAGCTTCGTCAAAGCCATCGAGCGTGCGCTCGACGCCATCTTGCCATCCGGCGAACTCACCCGACAGACTTTGATAGCCGGACAGGATCGAATAGACTCCGGGACTTGGATTTCCGCCCGGGAAATTCAGGTCCAACGCGACTCCGCTTCCCGTCCCGGAGAGAATGACCGACGGCACCCGGTTCCGGCTCGTCGTATCCACTTTGGCGAAAACCAGGCGGTCATGGACGTCCGGGTTCAACAGATCCAATCGAACCGCGGAGCCGCTGCGAAACTCGACGTCGAAGTTGACGAAGTGCAACGCTCCGACCTCGCCCACCCGACCCGGGGCGACGACTCCCCCTTCGAGAACCGCCACGTCGAGCGTATTGTTGGCGCTCGCCGTCGGCTGGCGGCCGACTTCCCCGCGACCGGCCAGGACCGCGGGCGCGCCGGCGCCGCCGACCCGGAGAATACTATTGTGCGCCGCCAAATAGCCGTCGAGGGCCAAGGTGCCTCCATGGACATACGTCGCAAGATTCGTCCGGACAGCGAGCCCGGCGTCCACCGTCAGTTGGCCGGTCATGCCGGAGGTCAATTCGACGCTCCGGATATTCTGATTGATCGCCACTCCGTCCGTGGTGGGGCCGCTGATGATGGTGTTCCCGGAACCACCGAAATTGAGCAGAACATGGCCGGTTCCGGTCTCCGCGTTGAGCTGGGTCCGAAGGGTCAACGGCCGTCCCGAATCATTGATGACGGTTCGGATTCCGGGAACCGAATCAGCGCCGACGAAGCGTATCCAAAATCCCAATGTCGCATCGATGGTGTGAGCTCCCGATCCCGCCTCCACCACGATATCCCGCAACTCCCGAATCTGCCCCGACACCATGAACGTGTAGTCGAGCGGAGTTCCTTCAACCGTGCCTGGAAAGTGCAAGGCGCCCGTGGTCAAAGAGCCGGATAAATTAACCCGATTAACCCCGGTCGCCGGGAATATCGCCGCCACTCCGGCGTCGGGAACCCCAGAGGTCCAATTGCTCGAGATCGATGGGTTATTGCCGCTCGCTCCGGTCCACGTCGTGGTCGAGCCGATCGCGACAGGCATCCCGGCAACAATCCCAAGCACCGCCGTCAGCCCGATTGCTCCGGTTCGAGCAAATATCTTTGCGTTAATTTTCATCAAAACCTCCGCGCGGATCCCGGGCAACGGCGAGGGCGCTGAACCCTTATTTTCTCCGCCGGAGCCCGATTGCTAGGAGCGCGACGACCCCGCCGATCAACGCGTAAGTTTTCGGCTCCGGAATCACCGTCAGCACCGTCTGGTGAGCTCCGTAATACAGAGAGAACGAATAGCCGTCGAATCCGTCCAATGTTCTCTCAACTTCATGATCCCATCCGACGAACCGTCCGGTCAGGGCGTCATAACCGGACAAAATCGTGTAATTTCCCAGCACCGGTGCTCCGCCGAGGAAATTCAAAGCGAGTTCCACCCCATCACCGGTCGTCACGAGATCGACCGCCGGAAGCTTCAGATTCGATCCACCACCGCTCCTCCCGGACAGGTCTTCCCGGGCGAACAGCAATTGGTCATGGTCGTTGGGAGAAAGCAGGTCGACATGGATGGTCGATCCCGCCCTGAAGCTGACGTCGGAGTTGAGAAACTGCAATGCCCCCGTCTCCCCGATCCGTCCGGCGGATACGACGGCCCCGTCATACATGTTGATCGAAAGCTGGGCGTTCGAGGTCGCGGAAGGCTGAACCCCGATTCGTCCATTTCCGGTAAGGACGGCCGATGCCCCTTCTCCGGCGACCCTCAGCTCCGAATTTTGGGCGACGATGTCCCCGTCCATCGCCAAGGTCCCGCCATAGACGTAGGTGGAAACATTCGAACGAACCAACAAACCGCTCCCGATCGTCAATGTTCCCGACATCGTCGGATCCAACTGGACTCTCCGGATGTTCTGATTCACCGCCGTGTTTTGATGAATCGTTCCCGCGATGATGGTGTCGCCCGATCCGTCGAAATGAATGTTGACATGCCCTTGGTCGGAGAAACCGTTCAGCTGGGTCGTAAGTGTCAAAAGATTGGCGGAGTTGTTCGTGATGTAACGGTCGCCCGGCGCGACATTCATACCGGAAAACCGAATCTGATAACCGGTGGTCGCATCGATGGTGTGGGCTCCCGAACCGGCCAGGACATCGATTCGATCCGTGACGTTGAGGGTCCCGGGGACGGTCCAGTGATAATTGAGCGGCGTCCCCTCGGTGGTCCCCGCAAACGTGAGACTCCGGGCAGTGGCATTTCCCTGCAAAGTGACGCGAGTGGCATCCGTGGCGGAAAGAATCACGTCCGTCGCACTCGTCGGCACTCCAGCGGTCCAATTGAGCGGTTCGCCGACCAGACTATTGGTCGCACCGGTCCACTGGGTGGAGGAAGCCTCCGCCATCGAAACGATCGCAATCGGAAACACCGCCGTGGCACAGGCGACCCAGGCGGAAGGCGTAAAACAGAAGGAGCGCAGAGAGGTTTTAATCATAGCGTGTGTCGTTGGTGTTTTGGTTGGAAACGGCGAAAGAGGGCGACGTCCCCACGGCAAAGCGAGAGGTTGTGCGAAAAGCAAGGATCGCCCACCGCATGTTCATTCATGTTTGGAATCGAACATGACCGACCCTATTCCACCCGCAGCGAAACCGACAACAGCTTTGGATGTTAACGGTTAACAGAGGGAGCGCGATGGTTCAATCGTAACGTGATCGGCCAAAGCTTCGGAAGCGTCCCATGGGGCCAAACCGACCCGTATTCTTCCTCCAAGAAGGGAGATGTTCCGGTTACGCTCCTACTCCTCGACGACGAGAGGCGCGGAGTGCTTGCATTGGACGACGGCCAATACTTACAACAACGCCGCCGGAAGGCTGTTGTTCACCGGGACGAGGGTTTCAAACGGGGGCAAGGATTCGCCCCGCTGATGCAATGCGTCGGAAAGCATTTCGCGGAAGGGTGTGAGGTCCTCCGAACCAGACCGGTCTTCCGTTTCCTCCGGGTCCTCGAAGAGATGGAATAATTGCTCTTCGTTGGTGCTCCGCCAGAAAATGTATTTCCATGGCCCGGTGATGATCGAATAATGAGGAAATCGATTCCCGCATTCTTCAAACAACCTGTCGCGCTTCGGGATTTGTTTTCCCCGCACCGCGCCTGCCAGGGAGTCGCCATCAAGGCCGGGCGGAATCGGAACGCCGGCAAGGTCCAAAAGGGTCGGCATAATGTCTTCCCAGCAAACCAGATCGTCCACCGTGCCCGATTGCAGCTCGACGTTTCGTCCCGAAAGGAAAAAGGGAACATGGGCGGAGCCTTCGAACGGGAGGCCTTTTCGAAACAGATGATGATCTCCGAGCATCTCGCCATGGTCGGAACTGAAGAGGATCCAGAGGGGCTCCTCGCCGCGCGGATGTCCATATTCGAAAATCCGATCGAGCACGTAGGCGATGCAGTCGTCGATGTGGTTGATCAAGGCGTAGTAACCCGCTTTCGCTTCCCGTATTTCCTCCGGATCAAACGGCCCCGTTGGCGATCTGGGCGAAAGACCCGGAGCCGCCTCTCCGCGATTCGCCCAGGACCCGATCACCGGCGGTGAGAGGCGCTCGAACCGGCGCATGTATTTATTCAAATAATCCCGCGGCGGAGTGAAAGGCGGATGGGGATGGGTGAACGATAGATGCAAAAACCACGGGCAGGCCGGGTCCCGGCGCTCCGTGATGAATGCGACCGCTTCCTGGGCCAACCACGTATTGTGGTGATAGGCCTCATCGAGTGGAAAGGGACGCGCGAGACGCCCGTTGCTATCAATCCCGTGGAAATTGGGATGATGGTGAATCCCCTGGGAGCGGAGCCATTTCGCGTAATCGTTTTGGCTTTGCAGCGGGGAATCGGGACGGTAATTGGGCGTTTCACTCAAGACCATATGATCGAAACCAAAACGTTTCCGCTGGGGATGGAGATGCAGTTTCCCCACCAATTGGGTCTGCCAGCCATGCCGGCCCAAAACCCCCGGAAGCGTATGGGCCGGATTGAATTCCAAACCGTCCCGGTAGGCCCTCAGGCCGTGGGTCGTGGGACTTTGGCCGCTGATCAACGTCCGCCGGGCCGGAATACAGATCGGACAGGTCACATAAGCCCGACTGAAATTCACCCCGGTTCGGGCCAGCGAATCAAGGTTGGGCGTATTCAGAATTTTATTACCATTGATCCCCAGGGCGTCGAAACGCTGCTGATCCGTAGTGATCAATAAAATGTTGGGACGGGTCCTTTCAGGCATAAAGGCGGCGGTTACAAATGCTTGGGTCTTGCTCCGGATCATGAAGAAACGGCAGAACCAACGCAACTCAAACTCCCGCCCGCCGCGACATTCTCTCCAGGATTACAGTCGAGTTTAGCCGGAACTTGTGTCGAGATAGGACCGCCTAAAGGCGGGACTCCAACAAATCGACCCAGCGGAGTTCACTTCCGCCGATCGCGATAGGCTTTCGGCGTCGTTCCCTGCTTCCGGCGAAACCAATGGGTGAGATGGGATGGGGACGAGAAACCGTGTTCGTAGGCGAGCCGTTTCAGAGGAGATTCTCCTCCGGAGAGTTCGTCCCGGATCGCTTGCAGACGGTGTTGTTCGATTTGCTCGAAGGCGGTTTTTCCCGTCGCCTTGATCATCAAGCGGTCCAGTTGGGCGGTGCTCAATCCCACTTGCCGGGCAAGTCCGGCCACCCGCAACGGTTTGCCGATCCGGCGCTCGCCGATGATTCGCAATGCGTGCTGGACCCGGCGGTCGGGCGTGACCGGCACCTCCCGAACCACCCCGCTCCGTTCCAGGGTTTCGCCCAACGTCACCAGGAAATTGCGGAATTCGTTTTGGACGGTCAGAAATCCCGTCATGGTCAAGGGCGCGTCCATCGGAAGATATTCCGTTTCCATCTCCGTCCCGGCCCGGCGGTGAAGACGTTCTGCCGCTCCTTTCACCGCGGGAAAATCCGCTCCCGCGAAAACCAGCGGCAACCCCCCGTCATACACCGCTTCCCCGGTTGCCCGCTGAAAACGAAATCCGACCGACAACACTTCCGTTCCCGGACCAATCCGCTGCCGCCGCCGCCCCTGGCGGGTCACCAGCCATTCTCCTCGTCCGGCCCGAGCCCCCGCGCTTTCCGCCCCCTCCACCTCAACCCAACCGTCGACCACATACAAAGCGCTTTGGAAATCAAACGAAGCCGCCCCCGACATCTCTTCCCCCAGCTTCTTCCGATACACCCATAGAAATTGAAACCGCAGCGAAAGCCACTCCCGCAATGCCATGCCGTCCGCTCCCTGTCCCTTTTCCGACATGATAAAATTATGCAATTTATTTTGATCTTCCTGCAAGCCTTCGCCATGGCAAAGGGCGCTCGCGTGAACTACTGTTTTCCACCATGAACGAGAATCTTCATCGCATCGAACACACCGCGGATGTTTGCGTGGTCGGAGGAGGCATGGCCGGCTTGATCGCCGCCGTCGCCGCGGCCCGGCGGGGAAGCCGGGTCGTGCTGATTCACGATCGACCCGTTCTCGGCGGCAATGCCTCCTCCGAGGTGCGGATGTGGATCTGCGGAGCCCACGGCCAGGACCGTAAGGAAACCGGCCTGCTTGAGGAAATCCAGCTGCTCAATCTCTCCCGCAATCCGTCCGGCTTGTATTCGGTCTGGGACTCCGTTCTCTTCGAGTACGCCTTGATGACTCCCGGTTTGACGACGCTGCTGAATTGCACCGTCAATGACGCGACCGTCGAGGATGGACATCTCACCCAGGTCCAGGCCTGGCAGTTGACCACCCAAACCTGGCACACCGTCAACGCCAGGTTCTTCGTCGATTCGTCCGGCGATTCCATTCTGGCTCCTCTTTCGGGGGCCGAAACCAGCTCCGGCCGGGAATCGCGTGCCGCTTTCGACGAGCCGATCGCGCCATTGAAAGCGGACGACCGGACGATGGGGAACACCCTCCTGATTCAACTCGAAGAAACTCCTTCTCCCCAGTTCTTCACCCCGCCGAACTGGGCGTATCATTTCGGCGACGACTCCAATCTCCCCGCCCGTGTCGGACAGGGATTCGGCCACAATTTCTGGTGGCTCGAACTGGGGGGTCTCCAAGACACCATCCATGAAGCCGAAGAAATCCGGACCGATCTCCTCAAGATCGCCTGGGGCGTCTGGGATTACATGAAAAATCGCGGCCCGCAAGCCGACCGCCTCCGCAATTGGCGGATGCGCTGGCTCGGCGCCCTCCCCGGCAAACGGGAAAACCGCCGCTACGCCGGTCCGCACATCCTGACCCAACACGATCTCGAACGCGGAGGGAACTTCGACGACGTGGTCGCCTACGGCGGTTGGTCGATGGACGACCATCACCCGGCCGGCCTGCTGTATCCGGGAAAGGCCACCATCTTTCATCCGGCGCCCACCCCGTATGGGATCCCGCTCCGCTCCCTCTATTCCCGCAATATCCCCAATCTTTTCTGCGCCGGACGCAACATCTCGGTCACCCACGCAGCCCTTTCTTCCACCCGGGTAATGGGCACCACCAGCGTGATCGGACAGGCGGTCGGGACCGCCGCGGCTCTTTGCGTCCGCGAATCGTGCCTTCCCCGCGACCTCGTCGGCGGACGCCTCCGGCGCTTGCAACAGCAACTCATCGAAGACGATTGCTGGCTCCCCGGCCAGACCCTCGCCCGCAACGAACTGATGCGTGAAGCCCGTTTCTCCAACGAAGCAAACGCCTCGCTCCTCGCCGACGGCTGGGAACGCGATTGGGAAGGGGCCAACCATGCCGTCGAACTCGCCCCCGACGAATCGATCTCATTTTCGTGGGAAACCCTCCGTCGCCCCGGTAGTCTCCGCCTGGTCTTCGACAGCGACATGAACGACTTCAAACGGATGCCATGTCGTTACCGGGTCAACGAATCTCCGCTCGGTCTGCCGAAACAACTCGTCCGCGACTATCTCGTCGAAGGCCTTACCGAAAGCGGCAATTGGGAACCGCTGCACGAGCAAACGGATAATTTCCGCCGCCTCCAAATCATCCGGATCGAAAAACCGTTGCAAGCGATCCGCTTCACCGGGCGCCGTTCCTGGGGCGACGGCCCGATCCGGCTCTTCGCTTTCGACGCCCATCCCGATGTATTGCCCGCCACCGAATCGCCGCCTCCCGGGGCATCCTGGGCCGAAATGATCGCCTCCCAAGATCCCGCCGACCTGGCCCCTCCCGACCACGGGCTCGAAGAGTGCGCCGCAGGCTCAGGCCGCGTCGGAGCGTAGGCGCGCAAAAACATTCACCTTCGCTTCTGCGCGTCGGGTTTCACTCCCGCAAGGATAAGAGGAGTGGAATTTGCGTGGATGGCAGCGACGGTGCGAAGAAACCGCCGTTGCCTCCGCGTCGGCGAAACCGAAAGTCCTGCGAATCTTCCCCGAAAATTCGACCGCAGCCATCGAAACTCCCTTCCGACCGAATCGATGAAGGCGCGGCTTCATCGCTACGAAACTCGCTCCCAGTTCCGGCGACTACATCGTCGGCGACGATGACGATGTGGTTTATGTCCCGCGGGAACATTGGGACGAAATTTTGGATCGCGCCCACCAGATTTGGAAAAAGGAAAAACGGATCGCCGAAGGCCTGAAACAAGCCTCTCCCTCACCGAAGCGGCCAAGGCGCCCGGGTTTGACAAAAGCGTTCTCCGGGAGCTTCGTGCTTTAGCCGAAGACCATCGGCCACGGGGAACGTCCCAAAACCCTGAACGTCCAACATCGGCGGCTGAAGCGCGCCGCTCCCCTTTCCAGAGCGCAAGCAGGCCAAATCTGCCCCTCAATATCCTTCGTTCAATGAAAATCGTGCGAGGTCGCTTCGGGCATGCCGGTTTCGTGAAGGGCTTCCACCCGTTCGGCTTTGATCGATATCACTCCTTCCTGGTTTTGCAGGATGCCGCGGATTTTCAAAAACGGTTCCTGGGAAATCAACAGGCGTTGCTTCTCGAACAGATCCGGAGTGACGATGGCGTTGGCGATTCCGGTTTCGTCTTCCAGGCTGATGAACACGAACCCTTTCGCCGTACCCGGACGTTGGCGACAAATCACACTTCCCGCGATGGTCACCCGTCGCCCGTTCCGCGCGTGCTCCAAATCCATCGCCCGGCAAACCCCCGCCAGCCCCGCCCGCATCCTCCGCATCGGATGCGACCCCGTGGTCAACCCCGTCCCCCCGTAATCCGCCCGCAACCGCTCCAAATGATCCATCGCCTCCAACGGACAGGTCGACTTCGTCGAGTTCAAAGTTTCAGGTTCAAGGTTCAAGGTTTCTTCTTCCCAACCTTGAACTTGGAACAACGAACCTTGAACTTCTTTTTCCTCCACCCACCAAAGCGCTTCCCGCCGGTGGGCCGCCAAGCCGTTCAAAGCGCCGATCGAGGCAAGGGTCCGGCGTTCGGTTTGGTTGAATTCGGTCCGCTCCCGGAAATCCTCCACCGACCTGAACAACCGGGTTCGCCGCGCCTCCAGCATCGCCCGCGCCGGTCCCGCCCGCAATCCCCGGACCATCCGCAAGCCCAACCGGATCGCCTCGTCGCTTTCGACCGCGCAATCCCAGTCCGACACCATCACGCAAACCGGTTTCACCCGCAGGCCCCGCCGCCGCGCATCCTGGACCAGGGTGGCCGGCGAATAGAATCCCATCGGCTGATTGTTCAACAGGGCCGCGTAATATTCCGCCGTCCGATGGACCTTCAGCCAGGCGCTGGCATAGGTGATCAACGCGAAACTGATCGCGTGCGATTCCGGAAATCCATACAACGCGAACGATCCGATCGAGGCGACGATTTCCTCGATCGTCGAGACCGCCACCCCGCGTTCCCGCATCGCCGCCCGCAATTGCCCCATCACCCGTTCCATCCGTTCCCGCGACCGGCGGAAACTCATCGCCCGGCGCAATTCCTCCGCCTCCGATCCGCTGAAGTCAGCCATCACCATCGCCATCTTCAACACCTGCTCCTGGAACAACGGCACCCCCAGCGTCCGCTCCAACACCGGTTTCAACGCTTCGTGCATGTAATCGACCGGCGCCTTCCCCGCCCGCCGCGCCAGGTAGGGATGCACCATCTTTCCCTGGATCGGCCCGGGACGGATCAACGCGACTTCGATCACCAGGTCGTAAAAGGTTTTCGGCTTCATCCGCGGCAGCGTCGCCATCTGCGCCCGGCTCTCGATCTGGAACACCCCGACCGTGTCCGCCGCCCGCATCATCACGAAGGTCTCCGGATCGTCGGTCGGCAATTGGGCCAGATCGACGCCGCGTCCCCGCTCCCCGGTAACCGTCAGGGTATCCTGCAACACCGCCATCATGCCGAGTCCCAGCAAATCCACTTTCACAATACCGAGATCCTCGCAATCCTCCTTGTCCCATTGCGCCACCACCCGCCCGGGCATCGAGGCGTTCTCCAATGGAACCAACGTATCGAGTTTCCCCTGACAAACGATCATGCCGCCGGAGTGCTGTCCCAGATGCCGGGGAAGCCCGTAGATCGCCTGGTAAAGCGCGGCCAGCGCCGGAGCCCGCGGATGGCTCGCCGGAATCCCGGCCTGGGTCATCTGGGTTGGCAAATCGAGGGTGTGCCGGTAATCGCCATGGGCGAAGAGCCGGGAAAACCGGTCGATCGTTTCCTGGGGAAAATTCAACACCTTCCCCAACTCCCGGATCGCGCTACGGCCTTTGTAGGTAATGACGTTCGCGGTCATCGCCGCGCCATGTTTGCCGTAACGTCCGTAAACTTCCTGGATCACCCGTTCCCGGCGGTCGCCGCTCGGCAGATCGAGGTCGATGTCCGGCCACCCTTTTCGCCCTTCGCTCAGGAATCGTTCGAACAAAAGATTCCCCCCGACCGGATCGACCGCGGTGATCCCGAGACTGTAACAAACCGCGCTGTTCGCCGCGCTCCCCCGTCCCTGGACCATGATGTTTTGCTCCCGGCAGAAATTGACGATGTCCCAGACAATCAGGAAATAGCCGCTGAATCCGAGTTTCGCGATCAAAGCCAACTCATGTTCCAACTGCGCCTTCACTTTCGGTCCCAACCGGCTTCCGTAACGGTTCCGCGCCCCGGCCCAGGTCGCCTCCCGCAACACGCTTTCCATCGTCTCCCCTTCCCTCACCGGATACGCCGGAAAATCGTAACCGAGATTTTCAAGAGTAAAATCGAGCCGCTCCGCCAACTCCCCGGTGTTGCGGACCGCCTCCGGCAGATCGGCGAACAAGCGCTCCATCGCCTCGCCGCTTTTCAAATGGCGTTCCCCGTTCCAACTCAACAACAACCCGGCCGCATCGAGATGGGTTTTGTGTCGCAAACAGGTGAATACATCCAATACCGCCCGGCCCCGGGGAGTGGCGTGACAAACTCCGTTGGTGGCCAACAACGGCAAGCCGCTCGAACGAGCCAGATCGACCAACATCCGTCCGGTCCGGTCTTCCCCCCGCACCAGGTGACGCTGCACCTCCACATACAAACGGTCGCGACCGAAAATCTTCCGCAACCGCCCCACGACTTCTTCCACCTCTCCCTTTCCGCCACCCTCCCAACTCCGGCGCACGGGACCTTCCGCATCGCCGGTCAAGGCGATCAACCCTTCCGCGAACTCCCCGACCTCCTTCCAAGTGATCCGGCTCTCGCCTTTCGGGGCCCGCAGTTTAGATTGGGTGATCATTCGGCAGAGGTTGCGGTAACCTTCCCGCGTCTCCACCAGCACCGGCAACACCGACCCGTCCTCCAGAGTCAATTCGCTCCCGATGATCGGACGAATCCCCTGCTCCCGCGCCGCCGCGTAGAACCGAGGCGCCCCGTAAACTCCGTCCCGGTCACAAACCGCTATCGCCGGCATCCCCAGCCTGGCCGCCTCCGCCGCCAACTGCTCCGGATTCGAAGCCCCCCGCAAAAAACTAAAGGCACTCCGACTATGAAGTTCGACATACATAAAAACTACCCCCAGTCCCCTTCCCTCAACTCCCCAATCCAAAATCCCCAATCCAAAATCCAAAATCCAAAATTCTCCCTCATCCGTATTCCCCTTCCAAATACCAATCCTTCTTTTCCCGGACCAACCGGTAATGCCCGCCGTCGGCGCATTCGATGTCCCACTCTTCCCGAGCCCAGCGGCGGGGTTCCCACCAGTTCCCGGAAAGCCGCCAGGGTCCCCGGACGTTTTGTATCCGAAGACTGAATTCATTGCTCTCGACCTGGACCGGCCGTCCCTCCGCCATCCAGACCCGGACCGCCACCGGCGGACGGTAGCGGCGCATCGGCAGAATCTCCCGGACCGGGGCGGTCGTCTCCGTCCGCGAACCGATGTCGGCGAGCGGTTCCATGCGGAAGGCATCGGGACGATGAGTCGGCTCCAGCCGGGGCGAACCGACGTTGCCGGACCCGACCACCGCCACCAACCGGGCCAATGTATCGGAAAACGAATACGGATCCTTCACCGCCGCCTCGAATAAGTCGTGTTGTTTGGAAACCGGTTTGCAGGGAGTCATCCGGAGATGGATTTTGACGATCGGATGTTCGGTGCGGACTCCCTCCAAATGAGTGTGCAACATCCGGAAAAGCAGCTCTGGATTGCGGGTCGGCTCCGGCAACCGGAAGCTCCGTTCGTACACCGACCGGTCGGCGAGCCCGAGTTCCAGCCCGACCTCCTCCGCCACCTGGTGCACCGCGCCCAACCGCAGACTCAACCGGTCGATAAACCGGCGCAAAATGAACAACAACGGCTCCAACGTTTCCATCTCCTGCTCCAATTCGATCCCTTGCTCGAACTCCTCCGGAAGCGTGGCCAGCCGCAAAACCCGTTCCTCCCGTCCCGCCGCCCGGTCCCAGAGCGCGCTCCCTTCGCTCCCCAACCGCCGGGCGATTTCCTGACGCGGCAACGCCGAGAAAGCCCCCAATGTTTTCACCCCCCATTTGTCCAGAACCTCGGCGATCGCGGGCGGAGGTTCCGCGACCGATACCGGCAACTCCGCCAAAAACGATTTTTCATCCTCCACCTCCAACACCGGGTCGGCCCGGCGGGCGGCGAACCAGGCCAGCAACGGGTTGCGCCCGATCCCGATCCGCGCCTCCAGTCCGAGCGATTGCAACGACCGGTGAATGGCGAGCGCGGATTGCCCCAACGAGGAGCCAATCCCCCGCAAATCGACCGTGCAAAGACCGTCGCCGGTCTCCTCCACCCGGGGCGACCAGGCGAACGCGGCCGTCAGCAACGCCTCCCGCGCCGCTTTCTCCATCTCGACCGACCGGGTTTTCAGGACCGCCTCCGGACACCTGGCCAGCACTTGCGGCGCGGTCATCCCCGGTCTCGCCCCCGCCGCGAGGGCGGAATCGCCCAACTCCACCGCCACCGCCTTCCGTCCGACTTCCTCCATCACAACCACCGCCGAACCATCCCCCGGCGACCGCTCCATGGACACCACCGCCTGCCACCGAAACCGCTCCAACCAAACCGCCCCAAACTTCCCTTCCTTCATCATTCATAATTCCTCATTCATAATTCTCTTCTAGTCGTCGCGCTGCTGACCATCGGACGGGCGCCGAGGACCACGAGGATGCCGCCGGTTTTTTCGACTGCCCGTTGCAGGCGGTACCAGACGCTGACCGGTTGCTTGCGGAGTTCGCCGGACAGATTGCCCCGGAGGTCGAGCAACACCAGAGAGATGTTGCCGTCCCGGACCAGCAGATCGGTCGCCTGCAGCGCCGCTTTCGCCTCGCGGCAACGGATCCAGAGCAGGTAGGGAAGCAATTCCTCCGCCTCCGATTGCGGGTCGAATCCGTCGCTGCCATCGACCAGCCCGAGGTATTGATGGGTTCTCCGCGCCGTTTCCAGCAAGGCATGCACGACCCATTGTCCCCCGCAACTCGGTCGGGAAGCCACCACCTCGCTCACCGCCCCTCGCGGCAGGCCCCCGTCGACCCCGTCGTCCAACGGAGGAAACCCGGTCGCCAACACCTCATCCCGGGCCCGCCTTTCCGGAAACCGCTCGGCGAGGACTCCCCGCAACTCCGCCAACTTCTTCCGCGCGGCCGCAGCCGACCCGTGACGCCCGAACGCGGGCACCACCGGCGGAAAAGTCGTTCGCCTTTGCGCGGATTCCATCCCCTTACATGTGAACAAAATTTCACTCCTGTCAAAGACTGGAATGCCCCGCTACCCTCAACTCCCTGATCCCCAAAGAAATTTATTTTCCCGGATGAAGCCTTACATGTCGTCATGCTTGTCTCAAAGAAAACCACACTTGCACCCACCCATGGAATTCCAGATAAGGTTGGTGAATGATCACCCGCTTCAGAGTCAACGGCTTCAAAAATCTACGAGACGTGGATTTACACTTGAGCGAGTTCACATGCATAGCCGGCCCAAATGGAAGCGGGAAATCGAACCTCTTTGATGCTATTCAGTTTCTAAGCCTCACAGCATCAAGAACCATCCTTGAGGCCGCGCTTGCGATCCGGGGAGACGGGGGCAAAGCCACCAGCCCCGACCATATCTTCCCGCTTGGAGGAAAAAAAGGGAAACGGAGAATTGATTTTTATGTGGAGATGATCGTACCCGCGAAGGCGCGCGACGATCTAAACCAAGAGGCGACGGCAACTTTTACGTTTTTGACTTACGAACTCTCGATTGCCGAGGGAACCCTGGCCCGGACGAATCTGCCCTTGGAAATCGTCAAAGAACAACTCGGCTACCACCCTTGGACAAACGCGAACAAGCTGATTCATTTTAAGAATTCGCCCGCGTGGCGATCCAGCTTGAAACAGCAGCGTAGGGCGGGCGGAACCCGTGATTATTTCATCTCCACTTTCGACAAAGGAGAGGATCGGGTAATCGGTCGCCATCAGGACGGAGGGAGCGGTGGAAAACCGTTTCCCGCGCTCGCGAGAAGCCTCCCCCGGACCGTGCTTTCCACTGCCAATGCGTCGGAGTCGCCGACCGCGCTTTGCGCCAAAAGAGAGATGGAATCCTGGCGTTTCCTCGCTCTGGAATCTTCCAGCCTCCGGGCTCCCGACAATTTCAACGAGCCTCCATCTATCGATGTGCATGGTCGTCACATGCCTGCGACCCTGCACCGTTTGATTGAATCCCAAAGCGGGGGCGGAGAAGTGACTGCTCGTTTGGCGGGAAGGCTTACCGAGTTGGTGGAAAACGTTAAGAGTCTTCACCTGGACGAAGATACTGTCCGGGAAGCTTATTCCATTGTTGTCCAGGACCGCTCCGGAAACAGTATCCCCGCCCGCGGCCTGTCCGACGGAACCCTTCGGTTTCTGGCTCTGGCGATTCTTGAAGAAGACCCTGCCCTGACCGGGGTGATTTGCCTGGAGGAACCAGAAAACGGTATTCATCCGAAACGCATACCCGCCATGATCGCGCTGCTTCGCGACATCGCTGTCGATCCCGCTGAACCCTGCGGAGACGACAACCCTCTGCGGCAAGTAATTATCAACACCCACTCTCCGTTGGTGGTATCCGAAGTGCCGGATGACAGCTTAGTGATCGTTGTGGATCGCTCACGGCAGTTTGAGGAAAGACTTGTGCAATTGCCCACTTTTGTCGGGCTCCCCCAGACATGGAGAGAAAAGCTTACCGGCAATGCGATTCCCCGTGGACTGCTTTTGCCTTACCTCAACCCAATCAATCGAAATGGAAAAACCCAGCGCAACCTGGGACGCGTAGCGGATCGCGAAGATCTTCAGATGCTGTTGCCTCAGATCACCGATACTCCGGAATGAAGTTTTTTCACTTTACCCTACTTGCCGACGGAACCTCCGATCGAGTTCTCGTTGTCCTCCTGAGGTGGATGCTTTCTCAACATCATCGGGATTGCGAATGGATTGGCCAAACCGCGGATGTGCATAATCTTCCCAAGCCACCCAAAGGTTTGAGAAATCGGATTCAAGCCGCCCTCGAGTTTTTCCCGTCCGACGTTCTCTTTGTCCACCGTGACGCGGAGAAGGAGGATCCTGAGAACAGGCGACTCGAGATTTCAACGGCTCTTTCCGAAATCGAACGGAATGGGGCGCCGCAACATGTGCCAGTCGTCCCTGTCCGCATGACCGAAGCTTGGCTATTGATATCAGAGTCTGCGATACGGGGCGCATCCGGCAATCCGAATGGAAAAACACCTCTTGCACTGCCCCCCATCCACAGGATCGAAAGCCTTCCTGACCCCAAGGAGAATCTCAAGCAACTTCTCATCGCTGCCAGCGAACTGAAGGGGAGAAGACTTAAGAAGTTTCATTTCCCCGAGCACCGCACGCGTGTTCCCGATTTTATTGAAGACTGGAGCACTCTTCTGCAACTCCCTTCCGCATCCAGACTCTACAACGATATTGGACAATTGGATTTTTCACAGAGACGCCCCCACGATGGCGGCTGATGGCTAAAGCGCACCGCTCCGTCATCCGGCGAAAGCCGGGATGCTACCAGGAGCTTGCGCCTGGAGGGGGTTGCGGTTTTAATGGTGCGATGTCCGATGAAACTGCCTCGTTGCCGGCGGTGGCGGTGGATGTGGCCATCGACCATGCGGCACGCGTCAACTTCGCCTTCCAGCAAAACGCGATTCCCGTCATCCGCCGGATCGAGATCCGGAACAATGGGGCGCACGATCTTCACGACGTCGTTTGCCGGTTCACCCCCAGTCCCGAATGGGCGCGGGTCTTTTCAGAACGGATCGCCTTGATCCCGGCCGGAAGCGATTTCATCCTCACCGACGTGCCGGTCGAGTTGGACTTGAATTACCTGGCCGCCCTTTCCGACCGGGTCCGCGGGGAACTCATGATCGAGGTGACCGCTTCCGATCATCCCACCACCAGCGACAGCAACGACAACGACGCTCCCGCGACCGTTTTTTCCAAGTCATTGCCGATCGATGTCTATGCCTTCGACGAATGGACCGGCCTGGTCAGCCTCCCCGAGATTTTGGCCGCGTTCGTCACTCCCAACGTCTCGGCGGTGGAATCGATCCTGGGCCGGGCCGCCGCCATTTTGGGCGAGGCCACCGGGTCGAGCGCCTTGGATGGGTATCAGACGAAGAGCAAAAAACGGGTATACCAGATCCTCGACGCCATCTTCCAGGCGGTGCGCGAACAGGGGATCCGTTACTGCAATCCCCCGGCGAGCTTCGAGAAGTCCGGTCAGCGAGTCCGCTTCTGCGCCCAGATCCTGCACTCCAAACTCGCCACCTGCCTCGATCTTTGCCTGCTCTTCTCCTCCCTCCTGGAACAGGCCGGGCTCCGTCCGTTGATTCTTATGCACGAGGGCCACGCCTACGTCGGCTGCTGGCTGATCCCGGAGTCGCTTCCGGAACCGGCCTCGGACGATCTCCAGAGCATCCGGAAACGGACCGAACTCGACGAGATCCTGGTGTTCGAAACGACTTTGGCCTGCGAGGGAAACCGGTCCGACTTCGACGCGGCGGTCGCGGCGGCCGGCAAACATCTCCGCCAGGATGCGATTTTCCAGGAAGCGATCGATCTCTTCCGTTCCCGCGCCTCCGGCATCCGCCCTTTGCCGTTGAAACGGGCCGAGGAAGAAGGGATGGAGACCTTGGACTTCAGAGCTGTTCCCCCTAGTAGCGATAAAGCCACGCCTTCATCGACCCGGGAGGAACGGGTATTCGCCGAGGAGATCGATTTCTCCGGTCAACCGGCCGCCCCCGAGGGACGGATCGGGCATTGGAAACAACAGTTGCTCGACCTCACCTTGCGGAACCGTCTCCTCAATTTCCGCGAAACCAAACAAACCATTCCGTTGGTTTGCCCCGATCCGGAGCACCTGGAGGACCAGTTGGCCCTCGACCAGGCGTTTCAACTGAAGGAACAAAGCAAACTGATGGCCGGACTCGATCCGCGCAGCCTAGCGTTGCAGGAAAAACAGTTCGCCGACGACCCGTTGATGACCCATCTCACCGAGGAGTTGCGGGCCAAACGTTTGCGTAGTTCCCTCACCGATACGGAACTCGGACGGCGGTTGCTGGAGCTCTTCCGGCGGACCCGGATGGAAATGGAGGAGAGCGGGGTCAACACCCTTTACCTCGCCCTCGGTTTCCTGGAATGGAAGGAGGCCCGGGAGAGCGACAAGACCCATCTCGCCCCGATCCTGCTGGTGCCGGTGAAACTGGAGCGGAAATCGGTCCAGCAAGGATTCGCGCTCAAACGTTACGACGAGGATCCGATGATCAA
This sequence comes from Verruconatronum alginivorum, assembly GCF_056590205.1. Taxonomy (NCBI): domain Bacteria; kingdom Pseudomonadati; phylum Verrucomicrobiota; class Opitutia; order Opitutales; family Verruconatronaceae; genus Verruconatronum; species Verruconatronum alginivorum. The sequence goes on from NZ_JBWPVQ010000001.1 coordinate 796,948, forward strand.
CGTCACGTTGCTGGAGTTGCTGAAGCGGGATTTCGAACTGGAGATCCCCGGGGTCAATCCTCCGCCCGATGGCGAGCAGGGAGTCGACGTCGCCCGGGTTTTCCGGGCGTTTCAACAGGCGGTCAAGGACCTGCCGGGGTGGGAGGTCCGCCGCGACGTCTGGCTGGCGCAGTTTTCCTTCAACAAGTTTCTTCTCTGGAAGGACCTCCACGACCGGGTCGCGATGCTCACCCGCAATTCCGTGGTCGATCATCTGGTCAACAAGGCCGGACAGCCGTTCATCGACGGCGTCGAGGGGATTCCCGAGGAGGAGCTCGACGACAAGGTCCCCTACGACGAGGTCTTTTGCCCGGTCAGCGCCGATTCCTCCCAGCTCGCCTCGATCCTGGCGGCTTCGCGGGGCAAAAACCTGGTGCTCCACGGTCCCCCCGGCACCGGAAAATCGCAGACGATCACCAACTTGATCGCCCACTCCCTCGCCCTCGGCAAACGGGTCTTGTTCGTCGCCGAAAAACGGGCGGCGCTCGAGGTGGTTCACCGGCGGTTGAGCCAGATCGGCCTCGCCCCGTTTTGCCTCGAACTTCATTCCAACAAGGCCGGAAAGATGGACGTGCTCCGGCAGTTCGGCGACGCCCTGGACTTCGGTTCGCAACAATCCCCGGCGGAATGGGAGCACCTCGCGGCGAAACTGGAAACGGCCCGGTCCGAACTAAATGGATACGTCCGGGAACTCCACCGGCGTTACCCGAACGGGATGAGCGCCTTCCACGGCTACTCGTGGCTGATCGCCCGCCAGAATGGTCCCGGCCTCCCGGCTGAATTGGAGCCTTTGCGGATCGACGGCATCGAATCGCACTCCCGGGAACATTTCGAAAACCTCCAGCAGCTCTGCGACGACTTGCAACTTCGGGGGGCCGCCTCCCGGCTGAGCGACGCCGCGAAGGATGCCTTGAAACCGGTGCGCGCCTCCTCCTGGACCCCGGACTGGGAGGACCAGGCGGTCGCCGCCGCCCGGGAAGCCGACGACCGGGCCGCCGCGGCCGACGAAGCGTTGGCCGGAGTCCAGGAAACCCTCGGCGGCGATTTCGTCTCCGCCCCCGGCCCGGTCCTGGAAGCGGTCGCCGGACTTTGCCGACTCCTCACCGGCGCCCCGGCCCTCCCGGCGGAGTTCGTCGCGGCCGGCGATTGGCAGGCGTTCCGCGCCCAGCTCGAAGCCTGGATCGCCACCGGACGAAATCGCGACGCGGCCCGCGAAAAGCTCGGGGAGTTCGATCTCGAAAAAGTGCTCGCGCTCGATCTCCCGGAATTGGAGCGGAAACATTCCACCCTCGCCTCGAACCCGGGCGTCTGGTCCCGCATCCGAATTTGGTTCCTGCTGAAACCGGTCCGGACCGCCCGACGCCCCGGCACTCCCAAATGGACGATCGACGGGGCGCCGGAGTTTTTCGCCACCGCCGAGGAGTTGGCCCACAATCACCGACTCGTCACCGAAGCCCGCGAACCGGCCGTCGTCCGCCTCGGCGATCACTGGGCCGGAGGCGAAGCCGACTGGAAACGGCTCGAACAGATCCGCGACTTCGGAGACGAGTTGCACGACCTGATCGGCCGGATCGCCGGGGAAAGCGTCGAACGGTTGATCGAACTCCGGACCCGGGTCGGACAACTCCTCGCCACCGCTCCCGATATGCTCGCGACCGGGAAACCGGTGGCGGCGAAGTTCGTTCGGTTCTCCGACACCTGGACCGCCCTCCGCGCCGCGGAACAAACCTTCCGGGAACGACTCCGGATCGACGAAACGGTGCCGTTGCCCGTCGCCGGACACCTCCCGGCCTTGCGGGAATTGACCCGCCGGATCCAGAGCCACCGAGCCGACCTGCAGAACTGGTGCCGCTGGCAACAATCGGTGCAACAGGCCGAAGCCGCCCAACTCGATCCATTGTTGCGCGCGGTCGATTCCGGCCTCCTGCCGTTGGCCCGGCTGCGGGAAGCCTTCGAACAAAATTACCGCGAAAACTTCATTCGCCGTCTCCTGACCCTTTCCGAAACCCTCCGCGAATTCTGGGGCGACGAGCAGGAAAAGCGAATCGAGGCGTTCAACGACCTCGATGACCGCTTCATCCGCCTCACCGCCCAAACCGTGGTCGCCCGGCTCTCCGCCGAACTCCCCCGCGCCCGCAGCGAGGAATGTCCGCGCAATACCGAGCTCGGCATCCTGCAGCGCGAACGAGCCAAGAAAGCCCGCCACAAACCGGTGCGCAAACTTTTGCAGGAGATCCCGAGCATCGCCCCGAAATTGAAGCCATGTTTCCTGATGAGTCCCCTCTCAGTCGCCCAATATCTCGACGCGGGCCAGGACCATTTCGACCTCGTTGTATTCGATGAAGCATCACAAATCCCGGTCTGGGACGCGGTCGGGGCGATCGCCCGGGGAAAACAACTGGTGATCGTCGGCGACCCCAAGCAGCTCCCCCCGACCAACTTCTTCGGCCGGGTCGACACCGACGACGAAGCGATCGACGACGGGTCCATCGTCGACCTCGAAAGCATCCTCGACGAATGCCTCGGCTCCGGCCTGCCGGTTTACTACCTTCGCTGGCACTACCGGAGCCGCCGCGAGGGCTTGATCGCTTTCAGCAACCGGCACTACTACGAGAACCAGCTCCACACGTTTCCCGCTCCCCATGCCGAAGCGGGGGTCCGGCTGGAACCGGTTCCGGACGGCTTCTACGACAAAGGGAAGAGCCGGACCAACCTCGCCGAAGCCGAAGCGATCCGGTCCGAAGTGGTCCGCCGCCTCACCGATCCGGAGCTTTCCCGTCAATCGATCGGCATCGTCACCTTCAGCCAGGCCCAGCAGACTTTGGTCATGGACAAACTCGACGAAGCCCGCCGCGACCATCCGGAGATCGAGGGCCACTTCGGCGACGACGTGGAGGAACCGGTTTTCGTGAAAAACCTGGAGAACGTCCAGGGGGACGAACGCGACGTGATTCTCTTTTCCGTTTGCTACGGCCCCGACGAAACCGGACGGGTCTCGATGAACTTCGGTCCGCTGAATCGGAACGGCGGCGAACGCCGTCTCAACGTCGCCATTACCCGGGCCAAACACGAGATCGTCGTCTTCTCGACGTTGCGCTCCGAACAAATCGATCTCGCCCGCACCCGGGCCCGAGGAGTCGAACATCTCAAAGCCTATCTCGAATACGCCGAACGCGGTCCCCGCGCCCTCGCCGCCGCCATCGAATCGGCAGAGGTCGACGAATTCGACTCCGTCTTCGAATCGCAGGTCGCGGACTTCCTCCGCGCCCGCGGCTTCGAGGTGCAGACCCAAATTGGTTGTTCCGGCTACCGGATCGATCTGGCGGTCGTCGCCCCCGACGCGCCCGGCCGCTACCTGCTGGGAATCGAATGCGACGGCGCCAGTTACCACCGGGCCTCCACCGCCCGCGACCGCGACCGCCTCCGGCAAGCGGTCCTCGAAGGACTCGGCTGGCGGATCCACCGCATCTGGTCGACCGACTGGTGGCGGGATCGCGAGAAAGCCGAGGAACGCCTGCTCGCCGCCGTGGAAGAGGCCGCGGAGAATTCGACGGCGATTACGACTGATCCGGAGGGGACGAACGAACCGCCACCGCCGCCAACCTATCCGGAAAGCTCCGGCCAGGATTTGGAAGTCCAGGAAACGCCGGTCGAGCCTTCAGAATCCCGCGCGGTCCCGTATCCGACGGTGACGTTCCAAGCGCAATCCCCCCAGGAACTCTTTTACGAGCCGAAAGGGAGCCGCGCCATCCAGCGTCAGATCGAACGGATCATTGAAGCGGAAGGCCCGATCACCGAAACCCTCCTGCAACGCCGCATCCGCGCCGAGTGGGGGTTCAACCGCTCCGGCCCGCGTATCCGCGAGATCATTCGCAACCTGCTCCCGCCGGAAGGCTTGAGTGACGGCGTCTTTTGGCCCAAAGCGATCTCGCCGGATGATTTCCGTATTTACCGAACCCCTACAAACGAATCAGTTAGCGTCCGGAAAATCGAAGAGATCCCGGCCGCGGAGATCCGAAACGCCTTCCTCGACATCCTCGAACGGTATCTCAGCTACCCCCGCACCGACCTCCTCCGCGAAGTCGCGAAATGTTTCGGCATCTCCCGTCTCACCGCCAACGTCACCCTCCCCTTGGAAGCCGCCCTCGATTCCCTGATCGCCCAAAACCTCCTCCTCGCCGAGAACGGTTCCGTCAAACTCCGCTGAAAAGAATGTGGCGGGGCCGTCCCGGCTCCGGACAGAGCCTCAGGTTCGCCGTGCCCAAACCGACACACGGAGGCGGGACGCCTCCGCCACCTTGGCTTGCCTTTCGTAATTTTCCTTCAATCCACTCCCAACATTTCTTTCCACTCCTCCTCTTTGAACCCGGCCCGACCCGTCGACGAGGTGACGAGAAACGGACGTTTCACCAGGTTGCCGTTTTCGGCCAGGAGCGCGATTGCCTCGTCGACGGACATCCCCGGGAGGCGTTCTTTCATGTTAAGTGCTCGGTAATCCTGTCCGGACGTATTGAAGAGCCGACGCAAATCCCCGTCGTAAAACACCAACACCCGCCGCAATTCTTCCGGGTCAGGTGGAGTTTCCCGGATCGGTCTCTCCTCGAATCCAATTCCCCGCTCCCGCAACCAGACTCCCGCCTTGCGGCACGTCGAACAGTTCTTATAAGAATAAAGCTTCACCTGCGTCACTTCCCGATTCATAACAAGATTCCATTATTCACTCCCCCCCCTTGCGTTCACCCAAATTCCATTCAGGTTAAGCTGTCCAGCATCGTCTATCGTCAATCTCCGATCGCCTATCAATTTTCCCTATGCCCGACCATCCTCCGATCCTCGTCGTGGAAGACAATGACGACGATGCTTTTCTGCTTAAACGCGCCGGAAAAAAAACCGGGCTGGAAAACCTTTATTTCGTCAGCGACGGACAACAAGCGATTGATTACCTCAACGGCAACGGATCGTTCGGCAACCGAACCGAATTTCCCCGGCCCGCCCTGATGTTTCTCGACTTGAAGCTTCCTTTCAAATCCGGCTTCGAAGTCCTGGAATGGATCCGTCAGCAACCTTCGCTCGAAAGCCTGGTGGTGATTGTATTGACGTCGTCGAAAGAGGAAAAAGACATCCTTCGCGCCGCTCGTCTCGGCGCCAATTCCTATCTCGCCAAACCGGCGGCACTCCAGGATCTCAGCAACCTCCTCGCCGCCGCCCGCGATTACTGGTTCGGCCAACACCAGTTTCCTCCCCACCGCCAGTAAGCCCCGAGTCTCGTTTTGTTAAAAAAACAGGCAGGAATGCCTGTTCCACCCCTACAGCGCCACCGGCGGCCACGCGACCACGTCGAGCGAATCCGCGAAATGCGCCAGCGGGGGTTCATCGGGAAGGGCCAATCCGGCCGCCGCGACCATCGTGTTCACTTCGATTTCAGCCTCGGCCGGTCGCAATGGCCAAGGCAAATGATGCACCTCGACCCGGAACAACTTTCCATCCCGGCGCGCGCTGAATAAACAATACCGCTCAGTCAACCACCGCTCCAGACTCCCCGGCTCGTAAGCCGTCACCGGTCCGGTCGGACCGTATCTCGCCCGGAACTCCGCCGACGGCGCCCCCCGGTGGTCGCGACAACTGGCGTAAACCACTTCCTCCCCTTCATTTACCAGGCTCATCTTCGCGTCGAAATACGGCAGGAACGCCCCGATCCGTGCCGCCGAAACCGCCAGTCGACTCGCCGCATCCAAACTCATGAACCAAACCCCCGCCCGGTCCTTTCCCCGCACATAGGTCCGGACGTTCAACTCGGGAAAATTCGTCGCGGTCGGGATGCCCGGAAACAGACGGGCATGGACGTTTTCCATCCGAAACGGCACCACCCCGATCCAGGCCTGTCCATCGAACGTGTCGAGCTCCAATCCCGCCGGAATCAACGGCCGTAGCGCCTCCGGAGAGATCGCCCAATGGAGGAAAGCCAAATGCGCCCACCGCATGTGAAGAACCCACGGCCCCCGGGGCAAAGGCCAGGGACGGTGGTCGGTCTGGCGAAGAATGTTCATGCCAAATCCACGCGATCTCCTCCCTCGCCTTCCCGACGCGTCACTTCTTCCGGCGCGCCAATTCACCCAACATCTTGCTGATCTGTTCCGGCGACAAGACATAGGTCGCCGCGTTGAGCTTGATCGCTTCGTGCGGCATTCCGTTGACGATGCAACTTTCCGCGTTTTGGGCGATCGTGACCCCCCCCCGCTCTTTCATCAGTTTCATCGAATCGGCTCCGTCGCGCCCCATGCCGGTCAATAATATCCCGACCGCCGCCGGACCATACGACTCGGCCAACGAGCGAAACAAACGCGAGACCGAGGGACATGGCTCGTGATCCGTCACCGGGGCCTCGTCAGTCAACACGATCCGTCCGTCCGGAGTGACCCCCATCTGGCACGATTCCGGGGCCACATAAACCTGGCCGGCTTTCATTTCCTCCCCGTCGACGCCCAAAGTCACCGTCCGTCCAGTGGCCGATCGCAGCCAGTCCGCGTATCCTCCCAAAAATCCCTGGCTCATATGCTGGACCAAAACCAATGGATAGGGAAACTCCGGAGGAAGCCCGCTTAATATCGTTTTAACCGCCGCCGGACCACCCGTCGAGGCGCCGATGCCGACGATTCCCAGACCGGACGAAACACCCACCGGCGGGGAACTTTCCACTTCCTTCCGCTCCTTTTCCTTCGGCTTCGGCCAGCGCCGGATCACCCGGACCTCGGCCATCGCCTTCACCGTGTTTCGTAACTCCCGGACCGCATCCTCGAAATCGGCATGGCCGAACCCCGGGGGACGAGGCACCACCGCCACCGCCCCGGCTTCGAACGCCCGAAAGGTCGCCCGTTGCTCGGCCAACGAAAGCCCGCTGACGATCACCACCGGGACCGGAGCCGTTTCCATGATCCGGCGGGTCGCCTCGAAGCCGTTCATCCGGGGCATCTCGATGTCCATCGTCACCACGTCCGGGCGTTCCCGTTGGACATATTCGACGGCCTCCACGCCGTCCTTCACCACCGCCACCACTTCGATTTTGGGATCCTCGGTCAAAATCCCTTCCAGAAAACCGCACACCGTCGGGGAATCATCCGCAATTAGAACCTTAATCATTGCGCAACAGATCCTTTACCGTATCCAAAAGATCGCTTTGGTCAAAATTCGACTTCACAACATAAGCATCGGCGCCCGCCTCCATCCCCCGCTCCTTGTCCTCCCGGGACGCGAGCGCGGTCAAAATAATCACCGGGAGATCGCGCAAATTTTCATCATTTCGTATTTCACGGGTTAACTCGAACCCGTCCAAATGCGGCATTTCCACGTCAGTCAACACCAAGTCAAACTTTCCCTTTCTCACCAAGTCAAGCCCATCCAATCCATCCCGGGCCGTCCCCACCCGGTAACCGCTTCCCTCCAGAATATTTTTCAACAGGCTTCGCGCGGTCATCGAATCCTCGACCACCAGAATCCGCTTCGACCGATCTTCGCGCCGTCGCACCGGCGCCGCCACCCGGGCCGGAGCCGCCCCGCCGCCCCCGGCGACCGTCCGCCCGACGTCGGCCACATGAATCACCGGCACCACCCGCCCGGAATCTCCGATCGAAGCGCCCGCGATATGACGCACCCGCCGCAACTGGGGTCCCAGACTTCTCATGACCGCCTCCCGTTCCTCAACCAATTCATCCACCTCCAAAGCAAACTCCATTCCCCGCTCCTTCACCGTCACATACGCGACGTAGTCCCGCTCCTCCGCCTTCTCGCCGACAAGGCCCAAAACATCGGCCAAACGAAACAACGGCAACGTCACCGGTCCGCTCCGAATCGTCGCCTTCCCTTCGACGTATTTGATTTCGCTCCGCTTCACCCGCCCGGCGTGACGCATTTTTCCGCTCGGTAATAGGAAAGCCCGTCCCCCGCACCGCAACTCCACCGCCCGGAAGCGCGCCAACGACATCGGCAACACCACCCGAAAGGCGGTCCCTTTCCCCGGCTCCGACGAAACCGACACATAACCGCCCAACCGTTCCGCCGTTTCCTTGACGATCGCCAACCCGAGCCCGCGTCCCGAAGTTTCGGATACATAGGTCCGGGTCGAAAAATTCGCTTCGAACATAAAGTCGAACAACCGCGAAGACGGCAACGTGGCGGCTTGATCCGCTCCCGCCAGCCCCGCCGCGACCACCCGTTCCCGCAGGTCGGCCACGTCAATGCCGCGGCCGTCGTCCGCCACGAGCACCTCGACGGTCCCGTCTCCCAAAGGTGTAATGGAAAAACGGATCGTTCCTTCCGCCGGTTTCCCCTCCCGTTCCCGGTCCGCTTCCACTTCCAAACTGTGGTCGACCGCGTTCCGCAACAAATGGATGAACGGGTTCTTCATCGCCTCCAGGATGCGGCGGTCGATTTCAACGTCGGCCCCTTCCACTTTCAGCCTGGCTTTTTTCGGCGGCAAGGCCTGGCGGGCGGTTTCCGCGACGAAGACGGCGAATTTCTCCGATTCCCGGGAAAACGGCACCATCAACAATTCCTTGGTCTCATCCAACAGGCGATCAACGTTCGCCTCGAATCGGCCGTGGGTCGCGGTCCGCGCTTGGATCAACTCCCGAATCTCGTCGCCCAATTGTTCGAAAAATTCCCGGTTCCAATCCAGGAAACCGTAAAGTCGCTGCATTGTCTCCCTGATTTCGACAGGCAAATCCAACAAATTAGCCTCCCCCGCCAAATGCCGGACGAATCCGGAATCGACCTGCGCTTTGCCCCATTCGTTACGCCATTCCGTGAGCCGGGCGCGCAAGGCCGCCGTCCGTTTCACGTTGCGCGCACCATCCTCGCGCAAGCCGTGCATCTCTTCCGCCCGGTAAAGAATCGCGTCCAACCGATCGACCGGGGTCCGAACCGTCTCCTGCCGCGAGGGAGCCAGACTCGCCGCCCGCGAAACGGTCAACTTCGCGGAAGGCTCTGCCAGAGGCGGTGGCGACCCTGCCGGCGGAGTGGGTGCTGTCGGCGCAGGTGAAACAGGTTCCCCCTCCTCCGTCGGCTGCGGGTCCCCTCCGTCCAATCGATCAAGCAATCGGACGACGTCGGCTTCCCCGACCGGTTCCCCGCCTTCGCCGCCTCCATGCCACCGGGTCAGCAGCGCGACGGCTTCCCGCAAGAGCCCCGCCAATTCCGGCGACAAAGCGGTCTCCCCTTTCAACACCCGCGACACGATGGTTTCGCATCGGTGGCAGACGGAATCGACCTCCCGTTCGTTCACCGCCCGGGCGGCCCCTTTCAAGCTATGGAAATCCCGGTAGATTTTTTTCAGGATCGCTTCCCGCTCCGGTTCCCCCAGCTCCTCCTCCAACGCCCAGAGGCCGGCCGCCATCGTTTCCAGGTATTCCGCCGCCTCGATCCGATAGGTGGCGAGCAACCGTTTCTGGAATTCCGGATCCATCGATTCTTATGGCAGACAGGGCGACGCGGGCGCGGCAAGAACTACAACTTATAACGGTCGACCATCTCCCGCAAACGGCCCCCCAGATCGTGCAAGGCCCGGGCGCTTTCTTCCGCCTGCTTCGTTCCGGCCGCGTTTTGATGACTCGCCTGGGTGATGTTTTCCATCGCCGTCGCGACTTGCTCCATTCCGATCAACTGCTCGTTGCTCGAGGCCGCGATCTGCATCGCCGCCTGCGCCGCTTCGCCGATGCTTTCCGTGATCTCGCGGATCGCGTCGCCCGCCGAGCGCGAACGGCTGACCCCCGCCTCGACCACTTTGTGACCGCGCTCCGTCGCCATGACCGTCGCATTGGCGTTCTGCTGGATTTCCCCGAGGATGGAACGCACCTGGGAGGTCGCCTGCTTCGATTGCACCGCGAGGTTCTTCATTTCCCGCGCCACCACCGAAAAACCTTTGCCGCTTTCCCCGGCCTTCGCCGCTTCGATCGCGGCGTTCACCGCCAGAAGATTCGATTGCTCGGAAAGATCGTTGACGGTGAGAATGATGTCACCGATTGCCTGACTGTGCTCATGGAGACGGGCGATGCTTCCGCCGATATTTTCCATGTGCTCGCGGATCACATCCATGTCCTGGATCGCAGCCTCCACCTCCCGGCGTCCATTCCGGGAGACGCGGGCGGCGGTTTGCGAAACCTCCGACACGGTGCGGGCCTTTTCACTGACGAGGTTCGCCGTCTGCCGCGCTTCGTCGAGCGTCGCGGTCGTTTCGTTGACCGAAGCCGCCGTCTCCGAAACGCCGGTGGCGATCTGACTGGTCGCGGCGAGGATTTCACTCGACGTGGAGGCCAACACATTGACTCCTTCCCGGATCTCCTGATTCACCCGGCGCAAGGCCCGGACCATCGAGCGGAACGACCGCGAAAGGTCCCCGAGATCGTCGCTGCGCCGCGTCTCGGGAACATCGACCGTCAAGTCCCCTTTGGCGATCCGCCCGGCCGCCTCGGTCAACAAACCCAGGGGCGTCGATATCAACTTACTCAATACAACCGCCATGCCGACCGCAAATAAGACCGCCAGCCCCCCCATCACAACCAAAAGATTCCGCGCCGCCAACGTCTGGCTCTCCGTGTCTCGGACCTGCCGGGTCGCCCGTTCCGCGGTCAACCCGAGGATCTCGCCGATCAATTCCCGCTTCCGACCATAACGTTCCTCCTGGACTCCTCCCACCGTGATACGGAAGGCCGTATTCAATTCGTTGGCGATAATCGCGGGGATGACTTCGTTGTCGCGAGTATCGGCCAACAAGCGGTGCAGATCATAGACTTCATCCAGCAACGACCGCATCGGTGTATTCGCCGGGTGACGTTCGCGCAATTCGGACAAGATTCGGTCGTTCTCCTGGAACAAGCGGGTTTGCTCATCCCGGACGCGGATCAAACGATCATCTTCGCTTCGGTCGAAAAGCTCCATCACCAACAGCAAGCGGGCGTCGTGGCTGTTGACTTCAAGTTCCTGCACCTGGACGAGATCGCGGAAGGCGGCGCCAAACAGTTCCTGCTGGTTCCACAAGAGCCGGTTGAAGTTGTAAGTGGCGACGCCGACCACCACCAGCAACAGCAGGACAATGATGGCGAAACCGGCGGCCAATTGGGATCGGACGGTGGGAAATAGTGAGCTCACGTTATTTAAGGCTTGTATTGGTTCTTCTGCGACTTCGGTTCCAGGTGCATTCGGCAAGCATTAGGCCATAACAACGAGGGCGGGATCTGACAACAGTTTTTCCCCGTCGAGCAGGATCAGCCCATCTCCCGTCACCCCCGAAACATAAGGATGCTCGACATGGGCCCGCGACGGGTTACCCGCTTCAAGTTCCTGGTCTTCCAACACTCGAACTCCGCCGACCTGATGAGCCATCAGGGCGAAATTCATTGTTTCGTTCCCCAGGACCACCGCGTAATTTTCATCGTTGAACTGCGTCGATCCCAAGCCGAGTAACACCCGCAGATCGAGGACCGAAACGATTTGGCCCCGGATCACCACCACACCGGCGACGAAATCGGGAGTGCCCGGGATCGTATCCATCCGCCGGGCGGGATGAACCTCCCGCAACGCCGCCACCGGCAAAGCGTAATGGTCGCCGGCCACGATGAACTCGAAAACTTCGATGCCTCGGATGTCCGCCGTATCCGCGGCCCGCCGCCTCGCCAACCGTCGCGCCCGCTCCCGGAGAATCTGTTGCGCTTCCGCTTTTTCCTGATTTTCAGTCATGCTTCATTCCACTCCATTCCACGCGCGATCCAGTTTCGACTCAATCCAACGACCGCAAATTCGCGGCGACGATTTCCCGCAGTCGCCGTCCGTTCATCCCTTCTCCTTCAGGCGGAATTTTGTCCGCCGGATAATCGGCCAACAATTTCTCCGTCTGGCGAAAATGTCGCCTGGATTCCGCGGACTTCCCGAGTTGACGATAAATGTTCGCCAAGGTGAAATGGGCCATCACGAAATCCCGCTCCAGAAAGATCGCCTTGCGCAAGATCGCGGCCGCTTCGGAACTGTCTCCCATTTCCTGCAGGATCCCGGCCTTCAAATAATGCATCGCGACCGCCAGCGGGTCCGCGGCCAACGCCCGCTCGATTACCGCCAGGGCCTTGGTTAAATTCCCTTGATTGGCCCAAGCACGGGCGGCCAATTCCAACGCGGCCACGCTCCCCGGCGCATCGGCCAAACGACGGAGAACCTCGTCGTTTTCGCCCCGCGCCAATAATTCACGCGCCTCCGCCAACAACTCCGGATCCTCCCGCGGTTCCGTCGCCGTCCGCTCTGGCAACGGGGTCCGTCGCTTCGGCGGCCCCTCCGCCCGCGGCGTAGGCAACGGCGAGGGCGCGGAGACCGAAGAGGGAATCGGAAGAGGCTCCCGGTGAACCGGAGGTCCCTTCCCCGCGCGAGGCTTCCGGAATAAAATCACCCCGGGAAAATTTACCGTCTCGAATCCGGGAAAATATTGTCGCGAAGCTTCCGAGGGACTGGTGATCACCCACCCTCCCTCCACCAGGGCGCTCAGGAAACGGCGGGTCACCGATTTAATGGTGGCCGGGGAAAAATACATCAGAACGTTACGGCAAAAGATGATGTCGACCGCCAGCGTGTTGGTCGCCAAAGAGGGATACGAAGTATCTTCGGCCAGGTTCAAATAACCGAAACGGACATTCCGGCGCACTTCATCCTTCACCCGAAATCGTTTTGGCTCCACCGGAGTGAAATGCCGCTCTTTGAAGTCCGGCCCCAGTCCTCGAAACGACCAGTTCCCATACACCCCGGACTCCGCCTTCCTCAGTGCGGCCGGATTGATATCCGTACCCAAAATAGTGATACCCCAATCTTTCCAGTCGGGTATCAGTCGCCGCAACAGGATCGCGATGGAATAAACCTCCTCGCCGGACGAACAACCAGCGCTCCAAACCCGCAAAATCCGGTTACTGCGGCGGCGACGTTCGATCAACTCCGGAAGTATGTCCTGCTCCAATACGCCGAAACTCTTCGGTTCACGGAAAAAGTAGGTCTCCCCGATCGTCAGGTGGGAGGCCAGCAATTCGATCTGGTGCCGGGTGAGTTTCTCCCCCCGCAGAGCCCGCAGACATTGGTCGGCATCCTGCAATTCCAACTCTTCGCAAGCGATCCCCAGGCCTCGTTCCAGATCCCGGAACCGGCTTTCGGGAAACCGCAGGCCCATCTGCTCCGAGAGAGCCTCGTTGATGTTCACCAAAGTTTCCCTGGGAAGCCGAATGCTCATTCGGCCTTCTCCCGGGAAAGCGCGGCCCGCAGCCGTCCCTCCTCTTCCGTATTCAAAAATCCCTTTAAGTCCTGGATCAGAATCAAACCGTCGGGCGTCTTCATGACGCCGCGGATGCCTTGCATCGCCTCTCCTACTTCCGGGTCGCGCCAAAGCGGACCGGTCTCCCGCACTCCTTCGACTTCCTCGGCGACCAACGCGACCCGTCTCTCGCCCGCCCGGGCCAACACCAGAAAATCTTCCGGTCGGACCTCGCGTTCCGGCATCGCAAAACGGCGGCGGATCGAGAAGACCGGCACGACCTCCCCTTCCACCTCCACCAACCCGCAGACCGCCTCGGGGCTCCGGGGCAATGGCACGATTTCGACCATGGGTTCGACCGAATCGACCACGGAGGCTTCCACCGCCAATCGATGGTCGCCCACCCGGAAGACCAAGACTGGAGCCCCTTCCCCGCTCATCGTACCCCGGTCGTCTTCGCCTCTTCGACAATCGTCTCCGGCGCCTCCGGTTGACACGGCACCACCAGGGTGACCCATGTCCCGCCCCCGGGAACGCTTCCGATCTCAGCGGTTCCGCCCAGCGCTTCCGCCCGTTCCTGAATGCTGAAAAGACCAAACGAATCGCCTCCTCCGGAGTCGCCCTCCTCCCCGCGCCCCGGATCGAAACCTTTGCCGGCGTCTTTCACAGTCAGCCGCAACCGATCGCTCCCGCCTTCTCCGGCCAATGTCATTTCAGCCTCGTCGACCCCGGCATGTTTGAACACGTTGAAGAGCAGCTCCCGCGACGCTTGGAAGAGAAACACGGTGACTTCCTCCGAGCACTTGTTCGCCTCGGGACCGAGATCGGCCGAGATCCGGAGATCGTATTTTTCCCGCATGCGGCGACTCAACCATTCCAACCCCGCGACCAATCCGCCTTCACGCAAAATCGGCGGGCATAACTCGACCGTGAGATCCCGCGAGATCGCCACGGCTTCGCCCAACAATTCCTCGATCCGGCCGAGTCCTTCCGGCAGTTTCGGCGAGTTGGGCCGGTCTTTGTGGGTGGTCACCAGCATCTTCGCTCCAACCAGCAACTGTTGCAAATGATCGTGCAATACCGCCGCCAAACGTTCGCGCTCCGCCTGCTCGGTCCGGGTCAACGCCAACGCCAAACGTTGCAATTGCGCCGCCCTTTTTTCCAAAGCCCGGTTTGCGTCAGTCAAGCTCTCCTCCGCCTTCCGCCGCTCCCCCACCTCCTGGAGCAACTCCCGGGTGCGGGCCCGCACCTTCTCCTCCAACCCTTCATTTAAGGCCCGCAACTGGTCTTGCGCGGAGCGCAACGCGTCGTTCTTCTCCACCGCCGTTTCGTAGGTCGACAACAGCAACTTCAATATCTGGCGGCGGGATTGATCGATCCGGAATTCCCGCCCTTGGAATTCAAGGACCACTTCCTCCGACCGGCGGCTCTCGCGCGGTTCCGGTGTTTCGGCCAACACGGTTTCCACCCGGGAAACCAGCTGGCCGGGAGCGAAAGGTTTCACCACGAACCCATCAGCGCCGCATTCCAACGCCCGCACCACTTCCACCGGATCCGACAACCCGGTCACGAGGATCACCGGGATATTCTCCCAACGCTTATCGCTCTTGATCGCCCGGCAAAGGTCGTAACCGTCCATCTCCGGCATCAAAATGTCGGTGACAACCAAGTCTGGCGCATAAGTTGCCAAGGCCTCGAAAGCATGTCGGCCGTTTTTTTCCAACCGCGCCTCGAACCCCCGTCGCTCCAGTTCATACCGAAGCATTTCCCCCTGGGTGGGACTGTCCTCAACCGCGAGAATGCGTTTCTTCTTGATCATAGGAAGAGAGAACGCCGGCTCCACCGGGCCAAACGGGCCCAGCCGACGCAAATAGCTCATCTTCCATCCAAAATGCTAAACCGTAAACAGTCAAGTCGCGCCCGTGATCCAGACATCACGGCTATTTCATCTGGACGCTCCACCGTAGGAAGTTCAGCGGCCGGATTAATATCTTTGCGCCTTTTGCGCCTTCTCGCGGCTAAATACTGCTGCCTTAAGGTTCATCTGGCCGTTTTGTTAGAGTCCCCACCTCCGCTCAAAACACCTTCCAGAACCGACCAGCCACCCAATCGCCCAATTTCATCCCCCATGGACGTCGGTCGTGGTTTTCCAGCGTATACGGTTGCGATTGTCGTTTGTCGTCTTCGAAGATCCGGATATGACGCGACGCGAACTCATGATCCAACGCGGTGAAATCGGCTTCGTCATGCATATGAAACGACCGCGGATCGAAGTTGCTCGAACCGGCTGAAACGTAAAAGTCGTCCACGATCAGGTATTTGCAATGATACATCGCGGGAGAAAACAGGTGGATTTCCACCCCGTTTTCCAGCAAAGGCCGGATCCGCGACCGCATCACCGCCCGGCCCGCCAAAGTGTCGTTGATCGCGGGGGCCACCACCTCCACCCGCACGCCGCGCTTCACCGTGGCGATCAACAGGTCGGTCGCTTCGTCATCTGGAATGAAATAAGAATGAGCGAGTCTCACCCGGCTCCGGGCGGCCGCGAATGCCAAAAAGACGGATCGTTTCACATTGCTGTACCGTCCGCTCGGCCGCGTCTGATAAAAATGGCCCCTCACTTCGCCCGCCTCTTCCAATCCGGGAAAATAATCGTCTCCCCAGAGGAGTTGGGCGGTGGTGTTGAGCCAATTTTCGACGAAAACCGCCTGCATGTGATTCACCATCGGCCCCCGGATCAAATAGCCGTTGTCCCGCCAATGCGACCGCTCGGTGGCGTCGCCCGTCCACTCGTCGGCGATACAGATCCCGCCGGTGATCGCCGTCCGGCCGTCGACTACCAGGATCTTCCGGTGGGTCCGATGATTGATGTTCGCCTTGATTTTTCCGGCCCGAGCCCGCTCGTAGAAAACGAAATGGACCCCCGCCTCCTTCATCCGGTCCATGTCCGCCCGTTTCATTTTCAGCAACCCGATGCCGTCTCCCATCACGTGGACCTTCACTCCGGCGAGGGAACGCTCCGACAACGCCTCAATGAACTTCTCGCTGATCTCCCCCGATCGCCAAATGTAGATTTCCAAGGTGATCGACCGCTCCGCCCCACGGATCAATTCGAGCATCGCCGGGAAAAATCGGGCCCCGTTGGGCAATATTTCAATCTCGTTCCCCTCTTCGAGCGGACGGGCCACCATGTGTTCCAGCAACGCGGCAAATTCCGGCGAATCCGGCGCCGGAGCGGCCTCCTCCAATTCCGGTCCGTTCCCCCGCAGGCAACAAAAAAACGGACTATCGGGGCGCGGCAGCCGAGCGGCTTCCGCCGGTAATTTCATTGTTTCCATCGTTTTCCGCTTCCATTCTACCCCGCCGACCATCTCCGCGCAACGAGAGCCTCACGCTTTAGCCTAAGACCAAGGACGGCTGAAGCGCGCCGCTCCGTCATCCGGCGAAAGCCGGGATGCTACCAGGAGCTTCGTGCTTTAGCCGAAGACCATCGGCCACAGGAAACGTCCCCAAAACTCCACCCGCCCAACGTCGGCGGCTGAAGCGCGCCGCTCCGTCATCCGGCGAAAGCCGGGATGCTACCAGGAGCTTCGTGCTTTAGCCGAAGACCATCGGCCACAGAGATCGCCCCCCCAACTCCACCCGCCCAACGTCAGCGGCCATACGCGCCGCTCCCTCGTCGGCCTTTCCCCGACCCGGCGTTCAGGGTCCGCCGCTCCTTGTTGCCGCCATCGGATGCCCTTACCGTGTTAGAAAACCGATCGAAAACCATACGCAGAGCAATTCAATGAAAGATCTACTGGACAAAGTGATCGTGATCACCGGCGCGTCGAGCGGCATCGGCCGAGCGACCGCCCTGATGGCGGCCAAACAACACGCCACCGTCGTACTGGTGGCCCGCCACGGCGAAACCCTTCGCGAGGTCGCCGGGGAGTGCCAGGAGGCCGGCGGCCGGGCGATCGCAGCCCCCGCCGACGTCACCGATCCCGAAGCCCTTCGCAAAATCGCAAAATCAGCCTACCGGCAATTCGGCCACGTCGACGCTTGGGTCAACAACGCGGCGGTCAGTTTGTTCGCCAAATTCGAAACCGCTCCTCCCGAAGACTACCGGCGGGTGATCGAGACCAACCTGTATGGATACATGAACGGAGCCCGGGCCGTCCTTCCCTATTTCCGCGAACAAGGCGAGGGAATCCTGATCAACGTCTCCTCCATGGTCGGCAAAACCGGCACCCCTTACGTCAGCGCCTACACCACCAGCAAATTCGCCATCAACGGCTGGAGCGAAAGCCTCCGGATGGAATTGATGGACGAGCCGGACATCCACGTTTGCACCGTCCTCCCCGCCTCGATCGACACCCCCATCTTCCAACACGCGGCGAACTACACCGGACGCGCGATCAAACCGTTGCCGCCCGTCTACCCGCCCGAGGTCGTGGCGGAAACAATCCTGGATTGCCTGGAAAAGCCCCGGCCCGAGGTCTTCGCCGGCAAATCGGGCGGACTTCTCGCCGCCGTGCGCAGCGTCCTCCCCCGTGCCACCGCCGAAAAAATGATGGCCCGCCAGGTCGACAAAGAGCATTTCCAAGAGAACGCGGCCGGCCCAACCGACGGAAACCTTTACTCCACGATGCCGGACAGCGACGCCATCACCGGCGGCTGGCGGGAGGACGATTCCGCCGACCGAGAATCGAAGCGCAAAATCGCCTGGACCGCCGCGGCGGCCGCCGCCGGAATCGCCGCCGCCGTCGCCGGCTACGCCTGGAGCCGCAGTCAAACCCCCATCCAAAAGGCAAAGGAACGCATTGAGCCGTCGATCCGGCGCACCGCCACCCGCGTCATGAGATCCCGGGGGCTGGTGGATGACCCAAACCTGATCAACGACCCCGACGAGGAAACCCGCACTTCACCTGCCCCACCCACTCACTTCCAATAAAACCCGTGATCGACAAAAACAAAAACTTCACCTCCCAAGGCAAACATCCGACCGGCCGCCTGATCGATGAACTCGTTTCATACCTAAGAGCCCGGAAAAAAACTCCCGGCGACGCGCCCGGTCCTCCGATCGATCCCGACGAAGAGCGGATCATTCGGGCCGTGTTGCGGCATGTCCGTCGCAATCCAATCCCGGCCGCATTGCTCGGGGCGTCGACCGCATGGTTGCTGCTCGCAGAAAGCCGGCAGCAAGAAGAAGAGGAGCCATCCCCCCAGGTGGAACGGATCGAGGACGAACTCATCAAGCAAGCCCGCGGCGGACTCGCCTACACCAACCGGCGGTTACGCGAACTGGTCGACCAATATCCATGGGCGACCGCCACCGCGGTGATCGGAGGCGGCCTTCTCGCCGCGCTCCTCCTGCCCGACCGGCACCCTCCGGTTGCCGACGAGGAGATCACCCCCGAGCCCGACCAGGACTTCGACTTCGATCCCCTGGAAGAGGAAGAGCTGTAGTCTAAGAGTTGAGTTCGCGAGCTGGATGCTCCAGTCCCATTGTGACTGAGGCACAACCGTCCACCCGCGCCTCGCCGGTTTTATCTCGGAAAATCCTCGCAATTCAGTTCGTCATTGATCCCATACGCCGCCTTGGCCCCCTCGGCGGCGGCGGCGATCGCCAATTGCACCCCGCGGGAAGTATTCCCCGCGACAAACAAACCGGGGAGATCCGTCCCTTCCCGGCTGTTTTGATCCACCCGACCGTCACCATCGGTTCGCGCTCCGAGTTGTTCCGCCAGATCCGACTGCCGCCGTTCTTCCGTGCAAAAGAAGAGCGCGCTGCAGGGAACCGAAGTTCCATCCGAAAAATGGATACGCGAAAGCCGCCTCCCCCGTCCGGCCAATCGGACTACTTTCGACACCACCACCCGGACGTTCATCCGATCCAGCAGTTCCCGCTGCCTCTTGGTCAACCGATCCTCTCCATCGGCGCAGAGAACGACCTGCTCCGACCAGATTCGCACTTCCAAAGTGTATTCAAAAGCCGAATTCCCGCAGCCATATACAGCCAACGGTTGGTCACGGAAATCCCATGCGTCGCACAGCGGACAATGGAACGCGGTCCGGCCGTAAAACCGGCTCAATTCCGGGAGATCGGGCAATATGTCTTCGACCCCCGTCGCCAACAAAAGCTTCCGACTCCGGTAAACCGTCCCGCTTTCATGCGTCACTTCGAATCCGCCCCCTCGCCGTCGGGCCGTGACAATTCGCCCGGATTCGATCCGCACCGTCCGGTAGGGTTCAAGCTGCCTAAAGCAGGTCCGCCGGAACGCGGTCGTCGAAATGCCGTCGCGCGACAAGAAACCGTGCATCGTTTTCGACGCCCGGTTGCGCGGGCGGGCGTCATCGAACAACACCACCTTCCGGCGGCATCGTCCGAGCAGCAACGCCGCGCTCAATCCGGCGGGCCCGCCCCCCACGACGATCACGTCCGCCTCTCCTTCCATCTCCCGTCGCATCGCCTAACCTAACCCGATCGACATCCTCCCGCCACCCAATAGAAACGACACCCTTCAGCCGTTCCGGAGCGACGCGCTTCAGCCGTCGTCGTTGGACGCGCGCCTCCTCCCACGGTCCGCGCCTAATCCAAAGAACAAAAAACTCCCGCGACAATGCGCCGCGGAACGCTCAGTGCTGCATGCCCTGCATCGCCGCTCCGACAACTCCCATCACCGAGAACATCGCGACTTGCAGCGCTTGATCGAGCTGCTGACGGGTTTCAGCGGCCTCGAGTTGCGCCAGCGTCCCCTCCAACATCCCAAACACACCGAGCAGTTGCGGCTTCATCGCCTGCATTTGTTCTCGGGACATTCCAGCAATCTGTTCGCGGGCGCGGGAAATGGAGCTGTCCCACTCGGCCGCCATTTCGGCGGGGACCCAGCGCCCGTCGACCCGGGCCAATTCGATTTCCATCGCCTCTTCAGCGGCACCCGACAAACGCAAACTAGCCCGACCTTCGTCTTGTTCGACCACCTCGACCTGCAAGTTGCGGAGATTCTCGAAAAGATCCTCATCGGTCTCCCGGGCGGCTTTCTCCGCGTTGGCCAGCAATTTCGCCCCGGTGTTCGCCAGGAACGACTCGACGTTCAAGTTGGCCAGTCCTTCCAGGCGCGAAATCTCACTGCTGGCCAATGTCCGGAGAGTAGCGGTCATGGAATCCCAATTGGCCGCCGCGTCTTCGCGGTCCACTTGGCCGGGAAACATCTGACTGTCCAAAAACAACTCCTTCTTGTCGTCCAGCAGAGCCCCCACCCGACCCAGCAACTGGAAGGCCCGATTGTAAACATCGGCATCCATTTTCGCGGAAAGATCAGAGATGATCCCGTTCACATCGTTGCGGTAACGATCCGGCAGAGCGGTCCAGATCCGCTGCGGCTCATGCTGGAGCAGACCCTCCACCACATACTGGACCGTCCCCTCCGCACTCTCCGGAGGCGCCGCCGCAGCAACGGAAGGAGTGGTGTCGGCCACGGCCGGACCACCGCAGGCGACCATAAAAAGGGCGGAAATCGCGGAAACAACAACTGCACAGGAACGTGTTTTCATATAAATAATAGTTAGGGGATTCTTCGACAAAAGACTTACATTTAGTTCGATACAGACCAAATGGCAAGTGTCGATCGAGGGAGGCAACGGGAAAGGGCCGGGAAAGGGAATAATCGGAGGTGGTGGGATCACCGTCGTGTCATTGTGAGGAGGCTCCGCCGACGAAGCAATCCACGAAACAGTGATCCGCGCCCCCTTTCCCGGAACGTGGATTGCCGCGTCAGTCGTTCCTCCTTCCTCGCAATGACAGACGGTTGTCTGTTTTTCCCCCCACGTTCAATCGCGCCCAACGGAAAAGGATCGGGAAAGAAACGGAACAGCCCGCCCCCCGGTTCCCCAAATATGGGCTCGCCCATTTTCTTCCGTCCCGGATAATTGAATGATCATTTCATGAAAGGTTTCCAGAAATCATATCTCCGCGGTTTAGGTCAGACCCTTCGCCCCGCCATCCATGTCGGCAAGAAAGGGGTCGACGAAGGGTTCCTGACCGAACTCAACCAACTGTTCGATCGGCACGAGTTGATCAAAGTAAAGTTTGCCGCCTTGAAAGAGGAAAAACGGCGGCTCGCCCCGGAGATCGCGGAAAAGACCGGTTCCCTTCCGGTCGGCATTGTCGGCCACACCGCCTTGTTTTACCGGCAGCATCCCGATCCCGAAAAACGCGAAATCCGCCTCCCGGAACGCCCGGAAACTGAACAGACCAATCCATCCGCCTGACGCGCCATCCACCGGCACCCTCCGTCGATGACCGCTCCCGATTCCGGACCTCCCGCCGGTCCCGCGGCGTTTCAAACGCTCGCCGCCTGGATCCGGCGCCGCGGGGGGCCGGCCCCGTTTCTCCTCGGGATCGGCGGCCCCGGCGGATGCGGCAAGACCACCCTCGCCCATTGGCTGGCCGGCAATCTCGCGGACGCCATCCGACTCCCGCTCGACGATTTCCGCCTCCCGCGCGCCACTCGCCGGGGCCGCGGTCTCTTCGGTTCCCACCCCGAAGGAAATGACCTCGAACGCCTGCGCGCCTGCCTCCAAGCCGCCCGGAACGGCCTCCCCTTCGAACGGCCCGTACTCGACCCGATCACCGGCGCCGTCGACTGTCTCGAGACGGTTCCGCCCAGCCGGATCCTTCTGTGCGATGGCGAAATCGCCGCCCACCGGGGTATCCGCGACGAATTCGACGGCTTGGTCCTGGTTGAAGCCCACTGGCGCACCCAATTGGACACCCGCCTCTCCCGGGACCTGAACGACCGGCAATTTCCCCTGGAGAAGGCGATCGAAGTTTTCCTGCAAAGCAATCTTCGCGACTACCCGACTTTTGCCGAAGGCGCGGCAGCCGAGGCCGATTTCATCCTCTACCGGAGTCGCAAAAACCGTTTCTCGATCACCCGAAGACCCCCGGGTTAACCGACGCGGCCGCCCCGGGGATTTCCCGATCCATTGCGACAGGGCGCGATTTAGGTGATATAACCTTGTATGACGCGACGATTTCACCGCCTGCTCGGCTTCGCTCTGCTCGGTCTCGGCCCGCTCTCTCCCGCCGCCGATGCCTCCCCCTCCTTCGTCCTCAATCACCCGGCGTTCCCGTTTCACCACGCCACCGCAATGGACCAACCACGGCTCTACTCCCTCCTCACCGACGGAGAAAACGTCGTGACCACCCCCGACGGGGATCCGGTGCTGATCCGGGCCTTCATCGACACCGGTTCCTCCGGATTTGTCCTCAGCAACCTCCACGTCGAACCAAACGACCATGGGGTGGCCTCCGCCGAACTCAGCCCGAGCGATTACATCGGCGTTTACACCAACCTCGGCATCGGAGGCGCGGAAACCGGCTCGGTCAGCCGTCCCTTCGGCGTGATGCTCTTCAACGATCCGTTTCCGATCGATGGCGAGATCACCGCCGCCGATTTCATCCACTACGGCGACCACCGCCTTTGGGTCCGCCAAGCCCCGGGCATCGGCGAAGTCACCACGGTGATGATTCCCCTTTGGGAGGGGTTTTACTGGCCCTATACCTTGGTCAGCCCGGTCAACATCGTCGGGATGCCGGTCATCGAACAAAGAACAATGGTCATGGAGTGGATGCCGATTCCACCGGAACTAGCCGCCCTTCTCCCGGAGCTTTCCGATAATGTTCGGGAAATCCAAACCCAACTCCTCCCCCACGGCGACCCGGAGATCCCGGCGCACAACATCACGCTCGATCTCGAAATGCGCGACTTCGTCGGCGATCCCCCGGAAGGCGAAACGCTCCCGAGCATGAGCCGGAACCCGCTGGTCAAAAATGTCCGAATCTCTCACGATTTCAACCGCGACAGCGTTACCGCGCACTGGCTCTTCGACACCGGGGCAGGGAGTTCATTCATCGGCTTCAATTGGGCCCAACAGATCGGCCTCATCCCCGAATCCTACGCCAACCTGGAGAGTTTCGTCCCGGATCACCAAGCCAACGGAGGCATGGTCGCCCAGATCGGCGGCATCGGCGGCGACACGGTCACCGTCCCGATCCTGACCTTGAACGAGATCCGCGTCCCCGCCCAAGAGGGGTTTGATCTCGTCTGGCGAAACGTCCGGATTCTGATCTTCGAACACGAGGAATTGGCCGAACTCGACCTCGAAGGCATCTTCGGCATGAATCTGATCGGCCCCGCCGCCACCATCGACACGAGTGCCATTGACGGCATTGCCCTCGGAGGAGATGCCACCACAGTCGCCGCCCTCCTCAATCTCTTTTCCGATGTTTCCCCGTCGCCGTTCCGTTCGGTCGTTTTCGAAGTCACCGGCGAGGCAAGCGGGGAACTCCGCTTGTTCAGTCCTCGGATCGCCGCGATGAAGGCCGCGACATTCGACGAATGGCAAAACCATGCCTTCGGCCTCGACGGCCCCAGCGATCCGGCCTTCGCCGCACCCGACGCCGATCCGGATGGAGACGGGGTCACCAACCTCCTCGAATACGCCCTGGGCCGGGATCCGTTGGTGCCTTCCCGCTCCGGTCTGCCGACCGCCGGGCTTACGGAGGTCGACGGAGCGGACTTCCTGACCATCGTCTACGAGCGCCGCTCCTCCGCCGCCGACCTCGAATTCGTGGTCGAAGCCTCCAACGATATGGCCGACTGGAAAGCGGTCCCGACCGCCATCCTCGACATCGTCGACCTGGAAAACAACCGCCAGCGGATCACCGTCCGCGACGATCTTCCCGTCAACGGTTCCACCGCCCGCTTCCTCCGCCTCCGGGTCGAGCCGAACCCAGCCGACTGAGTCTCCACCCAATCCG
Source organism: Verruconatronum alginivorum (assembly GCF_056590205.1). Lineage (NCBI taxonomy): Bacteria > Pseudomonadati > Verrucomicrobiota > Opitutia > Opitutales > Verruconatronaceae > Verruconatronum > Verruconatronum alginivorum. Next base: position 821,067 of record NZ_JBWPVQ010000001.1, read on the forward strand.
CCTCCCCTGATCCAAAAGCGACGCATCCATCCTCCGATCCGAGGCTTGCGCCCTCCCGCTCCGATCCTATCTTCCTGACTCCATGAAGAAACAACTTCTCCTCGCCTGCCTCGTTTTCCTCCCCGCCTTCGGGTTTTCCGAATCCCCGCCCACAATCGTCGCGGAGACGCTGGCCAAGACCAACGCCGCCTGGAACGGTGACCTTCTTCCCGCCTACCCGTCCGGACAACCGGAAGTGACCCTCCTCAAAATCACCATTCCCCCGCGGACCAGCCTTCCATGGCATAAACACCCGGTCATCAACGTCGGTTACCTGCTCGCCGGAGAACTCCGCGTCACCGCCGAAAATGGACAAGTTCTCCACCTTACCCCCGGTGATTCGATCGTCGAACTGGTCGACCAATGGCATTTCGGCGAAAACCCCGGCGACGTTCCTGCCGTGATCCTGGTCTTCTACGCAGGTGCCGAAAACAAACCGGTCACCGTCCTCAAACCCGAGGACGCCCTTCCCGCCACCCCTTTGTCGTGCGCCGACGGCGAAAAACATTGAGCCTGAAAACACCGTTGATAACCGCAAGAAGGCAAAATACCCGAAACCGACGGGGGACGGCAGGATGCCATCCCTCCCAGTGGCTTCTAAGGAACGTCGTCCCGTAGTCGAGTTGGCTCCGCCACGTTAAACGACTTCTGTGCGGGCCAAATCGGAGGGTTGGCTTCCAGCCGACCTTTTTCTGAAACCGCCGGCGGCGGACGGCAGGATGCCATCCCTCCCAGTGACCATCTTCTTGCGAAAACCCATTCGATCACCTCACCGCCGCAACAAATAATCCTTCGGCAAACCGAGGCGCACGCAGGCGGCAGCCGAAGGACTCCCCTCTAAAACCATCCGGTCGGCGTTCGCACCCGCCATCCTGAGCAGCGACGCTCCTCCCGGCGGCAAGCCGAAACGTCGGCCCACCCCGAGGACCTCCCTCACCGGCGCCGGAATCAAATCGATCGCCGCCCGGATCATCAATCGGTTCATCACGCCAAACGGACGGGGCATCACCTCCACCTTCCGCATGATTCCCAAGAATTCGAATACGATTTCCGACCGCTCCAACTTCGGAAGCATCGCCGCAAACAACGCCTTCAACTCCTTCTCCGATCCGGGCGCATCCTCGACTCCATACAACCGGGCCACCGGCGGGCCTTCCGAGTAAAACCGATCGCGGTCCTCGGGCGAAACCGGCCGGACATATTCATGATACGCTTCCAAAAACCCGAACGAAGCGGTCGCATGCACCCACCTCAGCAACTCCGGGTCGTTGGCATGATACGCCACCCCGTCCGGCGTTTCCCCCCGCACCCGCTCATGCATCCGCCGCACCCCGGCGATCATCGGCTCCGCCACGCTCCGCGCCCCATACACCGTGACCATCGCCGCCAGACCGGTCCGCCGCATCCGCCGCATCGGATCAGTCCGGAACGTGGTGTGATCCCAAACCCCCGACCTCACCCGCGGTTCCGCCAACTCCAACAGCACCGCGGTGATTCCACCGATCAACAACGAAACCGGATTATTGAATACCTTCCATGAAACCGAATCCGCCGGGGTCAGCGCCGGCTCCCCTTGCGGCCGGGTGAAATCCAGCTCCGGCCCACCCCGCCCGTTCCGGTTCCCTCCCTGCAAATGCTCCTGGAGCATCGCTTCCAGTCGCAACTGCAACACACGCGGCAAACGGAGGGGACGGACGGGCGAAGTTCTCATATTCGCCCCTGAACAAACAAGTCTAACGCCCGAAGATCAAGCCCATCCCCGATCCGAACCGATTCCGGCGTCCGACCGTTGGCCGCCGCCCTTAAATTTTCCGGATCGAATCCCGCGGACTGACTCCGTAGGCGTCGGTGAATACCCGGTAGAACTGGGCGTAACTGCCAAAGCCCGCCGCCAATGCCGCTTCCAACACCGTCTCCGTCGACCGCTTCCGATAGGCCGACCAAAACCGACCCAACTTCAACGAGTTCCGATAACGACTGATCGTCACCCCCACTTCCCTCCGAAACGTCCGGCTCAAATAGGCGGTGCTCACCCCGCATTCCCTCGCCAAAGTATCGAGATCGCCGCCGACGCCTTCTTCGCCCAACAACGACAACGCCCGGCGCACCGCCGGATGCAACGAGACCTCCCGCCCGCTGCCCGAGCGCTCCTGTTGCAAACGCCAACAGGTCAACAGGAGATGCCGCAAACCGGCGTTCAGGTAATCCGGATCGTGATGCCGGAAGGTGAAATCATCACTCACCCCACCGAAACCCGCCTCCCGGTTCAAAAGGTCCGGATCGAGTCCGTCTTTCACCAAAGCTTCCAGGGTCCGCCGAAGATTCTCATATACATCCGGCTCCAACTCCGTGTGCAGGATTCCCTCCCCCGGAAACCTTTCGGCTTTCAACGGCGCATAGCGGGCGGTTCGACACGCGGCCCGCAAGAGCTCCGGCTTAAACACCACCACAAAATTGGCCGCGTCCGGAGTCCGATCGACCAACTGATGCACCTGGGCCGGAAAAAACCACAAGAGCGAACGACGAGGAAACCGATAACGCCGCCCATGGAAAACATAGGTGATCGCCCCGGAAACGACCAAATTCAATTCCAGCTCCACGTGACGATGCGGAGCCAAAACCGGCGGATTCCGCACCGACTCCGCCAAAAAAGCGAACCCGTCGTATTCGGGACCGATCTTCAGGTTCTCCAGCATCAGGAACAAAGTATGCAATCTCTCCCGAAAGAGGCGAGAAGACTCTTTCCCCCTTCCCTGTCGTGAGAGCCCCATCCGGGCTGCGCCCGGTGAACAGCATGGATGAAACTTTTTCGCTACTGGGAGGGATGGCATCCTGCCGTCCGCCGTCGGCGTCGTTTCAGGGGAAGGTCGGCCGGAAGCCAACCCTCCGATTTAGCCCTCCAGCACGTATGAACAGTGAAGTTTCAATAGAAAGAGAGGTCGTCTTCCAGGCAACCAATCAAGGCGGTCACGCCGAAAGTTGCTGAGGGCGCCCCCGCCTCTTTAGTTTCACGACTCAATGACAAATTATGAAATCTTCCGGTAAAAAAGCGAAAAGACAAGCGGCGGTAATACGGGTTAATATTCCAACTTATGCCCGACACCCACCCTCATTCGCGAGTGCGATCCGCCCACTTCGGTTCCTTGCCCGACGGCCGTTCCATCGAAGCCTGGACCCTGAAGGGTGCCGGAGGCCTCGAACTCGAAATCCTGACTTACGGCGGTATCGTCCGCCGGCTGCTCGCCCCCGACCGCCAGGGGAGTCTCGCCGATGTCGTTCTGGGCTACCGGGAATTCGAACCTTACTTGGAAAACCCCGGCTATTTCGGCGCCACCGTCGGACGTATCGCCGGCCGCATCGGCCACGGGAAACTACGGATTGGCTCCGAAGAATTCCAGCTCCCCGTCAACGAACCACCCAACCATCTGCACGGCGGCCCCGGAGCTCTGCATACCCGAATCTGGAACGCCGAACCGGTCGAACGTTCCGACGGCGCCCCTTCCCTGAAACTCAGCTGCTACAGCCCGGACAATGACCAAGGCTACCCGGGAAATCTCGACATCGCCGTCGTCTACACCGTCACCGCCGCCAACGAGTTCGTCTTCGAAACGTTTGTCGAGTCCGACCGGCCCACCCCGGCGAGCATCACCCACCACTCCTATTTCAACCTGGCCGGTGAAGGACACGGCACCATCCTCGACCACCGGGCGCAAATTTTCAGTTCGGCAGTCATTCCGAGCGACGAGAATTTGACCCTCCTCAATCGGCTCGAACCGGTCGACGACCGGCCGGGAGACATGCGGCAGCCGATCCGCCTCGGCGACGCCATCCCGCACCTCTGGAAGAACCATGGCGATCTGTATTGGTTCGACCCTGACAAATCCCTCCGGTTAGTCGCCCGCGTCGAAGATCCCTCTACCGGACGGTTCCTCGAAGCGCGAACCACCAACAGCTGCCTCCAAACGTTTTTCAGCTACCATCTCGACGGAACCATCCGAGGAAAAAACGGCGGCCGCTATGCAAAATTCGGCGCATTCTGTCTCGAATGCCAAGGTTATCCGGAAGCCGCCAACATCGGAGGCTTCGGCGACATCCTGGTCCGACCCGGCCAACCGCAACACCACACCACCATTTACGCGTTCGGCACTCTTTGAGCAGAGTCGCCGCACCATCCACCCGACCCGAAACTTCAATTAAAACAGACACATGGACCACGATCATGATCACGGGACCGCCACATTGCTGCGCCCCCCTTCCGTTCTCGATTACAGCCTGACCGGCGAAAACGCCGAACGCGCGGTCGAACTCGGCCTGGCCGAAGCAGACTGGTACCAATGCCCGGTGCCCCGCGCCACCATGCGGAGCTTGCTGGTCCGCAAAGACGGACCGGCCATCCGCGACACCATCATCTGGTTCGGACTGATCTTCGGATTCGGTTACCTGACCTATCTCCTCTGGGGAAGCTGGTGGGCGATCCTCCCCTACCTCTGCTATGCCGTCCTCTACGCCTCCACCTCCGACTCCCGGTGGCACGAGGCCGGACATGGCACCGCCTTTAAAACCGATTGGATGAACAACTGGCTCTACGAGATCGCCTCGTTCATGGTGATGCGCGAATCGACCGTCTGGCGCTGGAGCCACACCCGCCACCACAGCGACACCATCATCGTCGGCCGCGATCCCGAAATCGCCGTTCCCCGCCCCCCGAACATCCGAGCCCTCATCCTCAGTTTCATCAACTGGAAGGTCTACTTCACCTACTTCAAGGCGATCCTCCTCCACAGCCTTGGGAAAATGTCGCCGGATGAGAAGACATTCATCCCCGAAAGCGAATTCCCGAAAGTTTTCCGACGGGCCCGTGTTTACGTCGCCATTTACGCCGCCGTGATCGCCCTCAGTATCGTCACCGGCAGCCTTCTCCCGATCCTGCTGGTCGGCGGCTGCAATCTCTTCGGCGCCTGGCTGATGCCGATCTACGGCTACACCCAGCACGCCGGCCTGGCCGAAAACGTCCTCGACCACCGGCTCAATTGCCGAACCGTTTACATGAACCCGGTCCACCGGTTTTTGTATTGGAATATGAACTACCACGTGGAGCACCACATGTTCCCCCTGGTCCCCTACCACGCCCTGCCGAAACTGCACGAGGTCGTCAAAGACGACATGCCCACCCCCTACCCGAGCCTCCTTTCCGCCTGGAAGGAAATCATCCCGGCGGTCTGGAAACAGGTGAAGGATCCCACCTACCACGTGAAACGCAAACTCCCCCCGCCGAAACAACGCCCGGAGGAATCCGGCCACCGGTCCGAGGCCGCGCCCGATCCCCAGGGATGGCTGGAAATCTGCGCCGGCGCCGATCTAGGCCTCGAGGACGTCATCCGCTTTGATCACGGCAAAAAAACGTTCGCCTTGTCCCGGGATGCCGAAGGCCGGCTTTACGCCACCGACGGCATTTGCACGCACGGAAACACCCATCTCGCGGACGGATTGGTAAAGGGGAAAATCATCGAATGCCCGAAGCATAACGGGCGCTTCAATCTCGCCGATGGTTCTCCCGCCCGCGCCCCGGTCTGCCGCGGACTCGCCACCTACCCGATCGAAGAACGCAACGGCCGAATCTGGCTCAACGTTCAAACCCCGGGCGGCGATGGAGCGCGTCACCAAAAAACGTATACGCTGCGCGTGGTGGGCAACCGCAACGTCTCCACCTTCATCAAGGAACTGGTCCTCGAACCGGTCGATTCCGCGGAAAAGATCGATTTCACCCCGGGTGATTACATGCAGCTCGACATTCCCCCCTACGAGCGGATCCGTTTCCGCGATTTCGACATTCCAGAACCCTACGCCTCGGTCTGGGAACGGCAGCATGTCTTCGACCTGAGCGTCGCCAATCCGCAGAGCGGCCGCCGCAACAACTACTCGATCGCCAGCAATCCACGGACCGAACGCCAGCTCCGCTTCAACGTCCGAATCGCCACCCCGCCGCCCGGACAGGATTGCTGCCCGGGGATCGGCTCGAGCTACGTCTTCAACCTCAAGCCAGGCGACACCGTGACCGCGATCGGTCCGTTCGGCGACTTCCACATCAAACCGACCCGCAAGGAAATGGTCTACATCGGCGGCGGCGCCGGCATGGCTCCCTTGCGCGCCCACCTCTCCCACCTCTTCGAAAACGAGAAAACCGCCCGCAAAGTCAGCTACTGGTACGGCGCCCGGTCGAAGCAGGAGATCTACTACGCCGACTACTTCGAAAAACTGGCGGCCGAACACCCGAACTTCGAGTTCCATCTCGCCCTCTCCGATCCGCTGGAGGAAGATCGATGGACCGGTCTGACCGGTTTTATCCACGAGGTCGTGTTGATCAACTACCTGGAGAACCATCCAAATCCGAAAGCGGTCGAATTTTATCTTTGCGGTCCCCCGATGATGATCAAAGCATGTACCAAGATGCTCATGACAAAACTCGGGGTAACCCAGGATCAAATCGCCTTCGACGAATTTTAATCAAAACGAATCAGCCACCATCGCCATTTCGCTCTTTTTTGCGCGTTCTGTGCCTTTTCGTGGCTAAAGAAAAACTTCCAGCATGGCCAAATACCTAAACGACAATACCGGAGACTCTCCAAAGCTCCGGGTCTACCTGAATCTCGACACCCTTTTCGATCTGCCGCCGCACTCCGTGGGGGCGGGCCTGACCTGGCCCGAAGCGGAAGAACGGATCGCCGCGGACGGATTTGAAGGGGTCCAGCTCGGCGGCGCTCATTCGCCGATCGACAACGGCCGCCTGCCATATTGCGGTCTCGACCGCCTCGACACTCCCGACCAGGCCGACGCCGTCTTCGCCAAACACAAAGCGCGGGGGGATTCCTGCATTACCCTCCACCTCGGCACCGGGATCGAAGACGATGCCGTCGCCCACCGCCTGGTCGAAGCCACCCTGACCGCATCGGAAAAACACAATCTGCCGGCGTTCATCGAAACCCATCGCGCGACGATCACCCAGGACCTCTGGCGCACGGCCCGCTTGGCGGAGAGCTTCCCGGAAATGCGATTCAACGGCGATTTCAGCCATTTTTATTGCGGCCAGGAAATGGTCTACGGCGACTTCGAAAGCCGCCTCGATTTCATGCAACCGATCTTCGACCGGATCGGTTTCATCCACGGCCGAATCGCTGCGCCCGGCTTCATGCAGGCGCCGATCGAAAGCGTGTCCGGACGACCCCGGATGGCGGTCGGGGCGGACTACCTCGCCGACTTCAAGGAAATGTGGCGCCGGGCGATGGCCGGCTTCCGGACCAACGCCGGACCGGGCGACGTCCTGGTCTTCGCCCCCGAACTACTCGCCTCGATCATCTACTACGCCCGGGTCTTCCCCGACTCCACCGGCCAACTCCGCGAAGAAAGCGACCGCTACGCCGAGGCGATCCTCTACGCCACCATCGCCCGCGAAGTCTTCAAAACATCCCACAAAACAACCACCACTTCGTAACAATGAAGCCACGCCTTCATCGACCTCTTCCCGTGCTCCAGCCTCCCGCCTCACGCCGGATGTCGTCGGCCCGCCTGTCCCCCAACTTCGATGCAACCCACGGCCGAAGCGCGCGGCTCCTTTCGTAGTCGGGTTGGCTTCGCCGCCCGACAGCAGCGGCCAAAAAGGATTGACGGTGATGGGGTGTCGCCGCGTCAATGACAGAGTAAGGGGAGCTTCGGCGCGGGCGAACGCGGCCAAGACGGGGCGGCGGAACTGCCACCGCTACGGGAAATTACCGGTGCCTGAGACAGCGGACGGGATTCATCGAGCGAAAGCTCGACGCTACCGTGACCACGGCCGAAGCGCGCGGCTCCGGAAAATCATTGTATCCAGCCGAGGCAATTTTCCGGGCTAGTGCGGACAAATGTTCGCCCGGTTCAGGTAAAGTTTGCCATCGGTTTCGACGATTTTTTCGCGATTAAACAGAAAGCCGATCAACTCCTCGGGCGTCATTCCCGAGGCGGTGCAGGCGTAATAGGTCGCCTCGCCGCCGAAGAATTCCCGCAGCTTCGCCGGTAGAGTCGTGGTGTCGTAAGCACCCGCGTTTTCATCGATCAATCCGAGGACATCGTGGGCATGAATTTGATTGGTGGTTTCCATCCCTCCACTATGCCGGGCAAATGAAAAAACTCCTTGATCAGGATCAATCGACCCGCCCCTTTTTTGATTTTCGTTTCCGCAGGATTCATCATCGCCCAACTGCAGAACCGGCGCTTCCGCGAAAGAAAACCTGTTGCCGCTCCTTCAGGCTTCGTCAATGTATCCGTCGTGCGCAAAATCCGGAAACCGGTTGCCGCGGCGACCATCTTTCTCCTTTTCCTGGGACTCTTCGTCCTCCTGATCGGACCGTGGCCGATTTACACCTCCGACGTCAGGACCCTTGCCGCCTTGGAGAAGAGCTTCCGGATCCTCGAACGGGAGTTTCCCTCAGCCTACCTCCCCGCTCCCGGCCCTTTGCAGGCCGGATGGGCTTCGCGGTCCATCACCCCGAACGAATCTCTCCCCCTTTTCGGTTACAGCGCCCACCAGGGAGCCCGGTCGGAAGGCGTGGCCGACCCGATCGAGATCGGTTGCGTGGCACTTCACAACGGAGAAGTGACTCTGCTGCTCTTTTTCGCCGACCTGCTCCTGATTTCGGAAAACATCGCCGCGCCCGTCCGTCAACGGCTCGGGCAAAGCCACGGTCTTCCCCCGGAGGCAATTCTCTTCAGCGCCACCCACACCCACTCGGCGCCCAACCCCTGGAACAACCGGGTGGCCGGATGGTTTTCCGGGGGTCGCCACGACCAAGACTACGGCAGCTTCCTTCAGAAACAATTCATCGAGGCGGCGAACGAAGCCCTCGGAGACCTCCAACCGGCCGCCAGTGAAGTCGGACGGGGCAAGGCATCGGAATGGATCGCCAACCGGGTCCGCAACCTCCCGGTCGACGACTTCCTCGAAATCCTGCTGCTCCATCGGGAAGACGGCCGGAAGTGTTACCTGTTGAACTTCGGCGCCCATGCCACGACGCTCGGGCCCTCCAACCTCAAAATCAGCGGCGATTATCCCGGCCATCTCCGCCGCGAGCTGGAATCCACCACCGGAGCAAAGGTCTTTTTTCAAGCCGGTTCCCCCGGAAGCGCCCGCCCCACCCACTCAGCCGAACAGATGGGAATGCAACTGGCGCAACTGGCGGCGGAAACCCCGCTCGCACCAAGCTCGTCGGAAATCGTTTTGGCCGCCGTCGGAAGTCGCCTGCCTCTCCCTCCACGCCAACGACGTCTGAATCAAAATTGGCGACTTTCCCCGTTTCTTCTCACCGCGGCGGGCATTCCCGCCGACGCCTGGTTCCAAGCCGTTCGCATCGGGGAGGTCACTTTGGTCGGGGTGCCGGGCGAATACAGCGCCGAAAGCAGCCTCGCGCAAAAACAGCGCACCGAAGCGGAGGGTTTCCGCCTTTGGATCACCTGCTTTTCAGGGGGATACCACGGCTACATCTCCCCGGACGAACATTACGACGAGACCACCGCCGACGGACGGCTGCCCTACGAAACCGGAATCATGTCCTGGCACGGACCGTTCAGCGGATTTTACTTCGATGCGATCATCACCCGCCTTGCCTCATCCTTGAAGGACCCGGCGACCCCCGCTCGGTAGGCAGTTTCGCATCGAGAGAACAAACCTCCTCTTCCCCCCGTTTCCGGTTTTTTCCGCGACAGACCGGTCACCTTTCCTATAACCTATTCTCTCTGATGAAACTTCGCTGTCCTACGGATTACAGGCCCAAATCGGAGGGTTGGCTTCCAGCCGACCTTTTTCTGAAACCGACGCCGACGGCGGACGGCAGGATGCCATCCCTCCCAGTGACAAGAAAGTTTCGTTCCATGTTGTTCCCCGGGCGCAGCCCTCCTGGCTTTAATAAACCTTCCCACATCCTTTGATGAAACTTCGCTGTCCTACGGATTACAGGCCCAAATCGGAGGGTTGGCTTCCAGCCGACCTTCTTCTGAAACCGAAGCCGACGGCGGACGGCAGGATGCCATCCCTCCCAGTGACAAGAAAGTTTCGTTCCATGTTGTTCCCCGGGCGCAGCCCGGATCTGATTTTTTATGAAACCTTCCCACATCCTTTGATGAAACTTCGCTGTCCTACGGATTACAGGCCCAAATCGGAGGGTTGGCTTCCAGCCGACCTTCTTCTGAAACCGACGCCGACGGCGGACGGCAGGATGCCATTCCTCTCAGTGACAAGGAAGTTTCGTTTCCATCTTGTTCCCCGGGCGCAGCCCTCCTGGCTTTAATAAATCTTCCCACATCCTTTGATGAAACTTCGCTGTCCTACGGATTACAGGCCCAAATCGGAGGGTTGGCTTCCAGCCGACCTTCTTCTGAAACCGACGCCGACGGCGGACGGCAGGATGCCATCCCTCCCAGTGACAAGAAAGTTTCGTTCCATGTTGTTCCCCGGGCGCAGCCCGGATCTGACTTTTATGAAACCTTCCCACATCCTTTGATGAAACTTCGCTGTCCTACGGATTACAGGCCCAAATCGGAGGGTTGGCTTCCAGCCGACCTTCTCCTGAAACCGACGCCGACGGCGGACGGCAGGATGCCATCCCTCCCAGTGACAAGAAGGTTTCGTTTCCATCTTGTTCCCCGGACGCAGCCCTCCTGGCTTTATTAAATCTTCCCACATCCTTTGATGAAACTTCACTGTTTACGCAGATTACAGGCCCAAATCGGAGGGTTGGCTTCCAGCCGACCTTCTTCTGAAACCGACGCCGACGGCGGACGGCAGGATGCCATCCCTCCCAGTGACAAGAAAGTTTCGTTTCCATCTCGTTCCCCGGAGGCCGGCCGAATCTGATTTTTTATGAAACCTTCCCACATCCTCGCCGAAACAACCACTCCGGAAGGCGGCCGCCTCATTCTGGTCGAACACGACGGCAGCTATTGCATCCGCCTCGACGGGCAGGATTTGATGCATTCCAAGACTTCGTTTTCCGAATCGATGCTCGGCCAACTCGGCTGCGGCCGTCTGTCCGAGGTCGAAGCCCCGCGGATCCTGATCGGAGGACTCGGTCTCGGGTTCACTTTGGCAAGCGTTCTCGACCAAGTCGCCCCGGGAGCCCGGGTGGAGGTGGCGGAGCTTTTCCCCGAAGTGATCGACTGGAACCGCCGGTTTCTCCAATCCCTCCACGGCCACCGCTTGGCCGATCCCCGGGTGGAGGTTTTCTCCGAGGATGTCTTCGCCGTCGTCAAACGGGCCGGCTCCGAGGCTTACGATGCCATCCTGCTCGATATCGACAACGGACCAAGCGCGATGGTGCAAAAAGCCAACGCCCGCCTCTATAGCCAGGAAGGCTTGAACCTCCTTGCCCGGACCATAACTCCCACAGGCCGGGTCGCCATCTGGTCCGCGACCCGCGATCCCAAGTTCGAAACCCGCCTCAAACGATCCGGCCTCCGTTTCGAACCTGTCCCGGCCAAATTGTATCCGAACGCCCGTCGCGAGGCCTACACGATCTACCTGGCGGATCCGTTCGCGTTTTGATTCAAACCGCGAGAGGAAAAGAGGCCAAAGCAACGCCCCCTTCTACTCGATCCCCCCTTGCCGGAGACCGCGTTTGATCGCCTCGGCCCAAAGGCGGTAGCCCTCGGCATTGAGATGCAACCGATCCTCCCGGAACAATTCCGGTCTCGGCTCCCCCTCCTCATCGAGATAGGCGGACGCGGTCGAAATGAAATGCCAATTCTCCTCCGCCTCGCACGCGAGGCGAAGCAGCGTATTCAGTTCCTGGATCTTCTCCCAAGCGTGCCAACGCGCCTGCGAGGGAGTGATTTCCACGCAAAAGACCGCCGCGTCCGGTTCGACCAGCCGGGCGGTCCGGGCGACCCGCTCGAACCATGCCACGACCGTTTCCGGTTCGGCATCGCTGGCACGTCCGGTGATGTCGTTGGCCACGAAAATCACCGCCGCTCGAAAACGGTGCGGACGGATCAATTCCTCCGCGAAGACCACTAAATCCGAAAAGCGGGCGCCACCGTAACCTCGCCGGATCGGATGATAGGGCGCCATATCTTTGGCGATGGTGCTCCACAAACGCACCGACGAACTCCCCAGAAACAGAATCGCGTCGGCCGGGTGTTCCTCCACCACGTCACGAGCGCGCAATTCCGCGATCGCTTCCCCCCAACGTTCGTTCGCCGCCACCACCTGTGCCTCCGGCAAAGGTTCCATCAAGTCGGCGGATGCGACGGCCAACCCGGACATCGCGGCAGAAAGAAGTGCAATCAAAATAATCCATTTCGCATTCATCGTCGCGCGGTAGTGAACAGCAAAAAGGGGATCAAATCGATCCCCTTTTTGTTTTCTCCACGACGAAACGGCGCTCTCCCATAACCGCTGGTCAATCCACGAAGATTCTCTCAGGAATCTTCCCGGCAAAGGAGTTATCTTTTCAATGTTTCCGCCTTAGATAACCGGCGATGCCCAAGCCGAAAAGGCCGATCAACAGCGCGTAGGTTCCCGGCTCCGGAACCGCCGAAGCGAAATTCGAGTTGTGGTCAATGACCGCCCAGACGAGCAGGCCGTCTACGTCGAAACCCCAAGCGCCCAATTGGGATTCACCCACTGTATCCAAATAGCTGGTATAACTGCCGAGGAACAAGCGATCGCTGAGATAATCGGCGATTGCCAGATCGACCCCACCCAAGGTGACTGTTCCAGCGAGCAAATCGAGCGCCTCGATATTCGAATTTCCCAAGACGGCGTTAACCCAGGCGGTCTGCCAATTTCCTTCGGAGTCAAGATAACTGGTCTCCCAAACAACTTGATGGATCCCCGGCAACGATTCCTCGAAACTGAGCTCGATCACATGGAAGATCCCGTCCAACCCGTCGACCGAGACAATGTCGCTGCTGAAGGCGAGAAGGCCCCCATTCCCGGCGTCTCCGAAAAAGCCGGCGCGCGACCCGGCGTTCGCCGCACTGTTTTCCAGAGCATCCCGCACGGCGTCATCGAGGTCGTCCACCGTCGTGAAGGAGACCGCCACCGTCACCTCCTCGGTCAGTGCCTTCGAATCGACCACCTCGAATTTGGTGGCCGCAACGAACCGCCCGCTGGTGTTTTCGGTCGTGTTCTGCAGGCTTAAACCGTTCTCGCGGAAATTGGTTCCGGCCGCCACCGTCGCGCTGGCCGCGGAGGCCGCCGGGGCATCGAAGCGGGTTTCAAGGTCAAACGACCGCGTCTGAAGAGCCCACGAAAGATCCCAATCGAAGGCACTGAAATCAGCACTCAACGGAAACGAAAAGAAATCAAAGAAACTGGTGTAAGCGACGTTGAATTGCGCCCGAGCCACCCGTCCTAGATCGCCAGCCACAAGGACCGGTGCCACCCCGACGTAATGAACCGTGATCGTCACATCCGTCCCATGGTCGATCGAAGGGGATCCATTGAGACCGATGTTGTAGTCGAGCCGGTCCCCGCCGGTTATCCCGACATCCAGCAATTCCGTCCGGGCTTGGTAAAGCCCCGAGCCGACATCCGCGACGGTGATGGTATCACCGGAACCGAGCGGTCCGCTCCTGGAGGGGGTAAAGGTCTGCTCCGCCTGCTTAATCGAAACAAGCGTGGTGCTGAAGGCGGTGGAAGCGGTGACGGTTTCCCCATCCAAACCCTCTCCCCAGACCCGGCCGTTGGCGGCGTTCAAGGTGGTGACGCCGAGGTCGTGCTGACCGGGGGCGTAGGTTCCGCTGACATGCACCCGGGGATCGTAACCAATCGCGGTGTGGGTCGATACGTCATGCTGGCGCTGAACCGAGTGGTTCAGATACTGCGAAGCATCGGACTTTTCGGCGTTGCGGAAAATCAGGAGATTGCCGGACTCCAAGGCGTTGTTGTCGACCACGCCCCAGGTATAACCGAACGACAGGTTTCCTTGAACGGATTCCCCCTCCAAACCAAGCCCGCCATTTTCCAAGGTGCTGACTTGGGACCCGGCGTTCACGGTGGCGGTTTGCGTGCCGAGGGTGTCAGCGGTCCGGGTGAAAACCCCGGTTACTTGGACCGCCGAGGTGGCGGAGGCGTCGGAAAAATCGGCAGTCGCCGCATGGACCGCCCGAATTCCGGCCCCTTCGTTTTCCAGATCGAACGCCTCGAGACGGATTCGGGTATGAGTGTCATCCGACCCATAGGTATGAAGTTGAATGGTATCGGTCCGGTTGACTTGGGCCGGTTCCGAACCGACCATGACCCGGCCCAGGTTGATGATCGGAGAAGTCGTGCCACTGGCGCCCACGATCCGTCGATCTTCGAGAGCGGTGCCGGTAATGGAAATCTCGACACCGGAAAGGTCGAGTCCGCTACCGGCGATCTGCTCCCCCATGATCAACGGGTTCACCCGTTCCACGGCAAGGACTCCGGCCCCACGCTCGAGCGACCAACTCGTCAGTGTGCCGCCGATTTCCGGCCTTGGTTCCGGACGGCTGGTTTCGACCAAATCCCGGGTCCGTGTCCGCCCGTTCTCGTGGTGCAAATGAAAAAAAGGGGACTCGACCGGGTTGCGGCGGCTCGGAGACACCAATTGAGAAAACTCCGGCGATGTGCCAACATCCAGATTGCTGGTGAAGATCGATTTCGCCCCGAACACGTTGCCGTATTCGGCCTGCATCCACCAGCTGCCTCCGAACTCATTCCGGGCGGAACCGGCCGCGTCAAGATATTGGTTCTCGGACGGAAGCGAGAAATTTTGAATCGAATAACTGCCGAGTCCGCCATTGTAAGCGATCCGCAGGTTATGGGTCTGGTTCGCGCCATCGAAGGTAAAATCACCATGCGAAGTCAACACGATGCCGTTTTGAAATTGGGCGAAACCGGCTTCGTTGATGGTGATCCGGGTCGCGGCATCGTCGCCGAGCGTGCCACCATGGAGGGTAAGTTCTCCCAAGATGATCCCGTTGGCCGCGCGAATATGACGGCCCGCGTCAATCGTGACCGAGCCGGTCAACAGCCTGTTCTCCACGACCACCAAACCGGGAGCTCCGGTATCGATCACAGAGCGCGTGGGTGCGGGAGTGTCCGAGCCAGCCGCAACGGGGGCAGCGAGGAGACAGGCGATTATTCCGGGCGAAACGAGGGTTCGACGGTGACTACGGATCTTCATCGGATAAGTCGTAAACATTGAGTTAAAAACAGAAGCGAGGGAGATTACGGAAAAACCTTCGTTCTGCCTATCCCCCAAAATAGGGGGGCCGAAATAAGTCGGTGGTGCATGGCCGCCTTGGAAGCCCCCAGCATCGTAGGCTGACAGCTATTTTAAATACGCCGACGAAGCCGACCACAGCAACAATGGGATCTCGAACCCCCGTTACGAGCTCCACCAATGCCTGACCGAAGCGATGCTCCCCATCCATCGCAACGCCCGCCAACTGGTTGGTTACTTCGACCGGCCTTGAAGGCCGAAAAGGTCTTTCACCGTCTTGTAGGCGAGCTTGGGACGCCGGTATTCGTCCAGCGTTCCTTTGTTGTTGAAGGTGCGGGGCCGCGCCATCGACCAACCGCCCGAGTAGGTTCGGGCATCGCTGAAGTGCCACAGGGCGATCCCGCAACAGCGGGGATTCCCCAAGGCCCATTCGCAAGCCCGGCGAAGATACTCGGCCTGGAACTGTTCCGTGAAAAAATCGGCGTGCGAGTCGCGCCACCCGTAAAGCCCTTCCACACCGGTCTCGGAGATCATGATCGGCTTATCGCCGAATCCGAGCCCATCCACCCCCGAAAAGATTTTTTCCCAGGTCGACTCGATCAGGTCGAGCGGATTTTCCACTCCCTCGGATCCATACCAGCCAGGATAGGCGTTTATGGAGATCAGGTCCACCAAGTCGTAACAACGGTCCGCCAACGGAAACATCGTCGCGTAGGAAATCAATCGGGTCGAATCGAGCGCGCGTAGCGTGGCCACGGTCTCCTCGAAGCATGGCCGGACGTATTCCTGGTCGGTGCCGGCTTCATTGAAGAATCCCCAGATGATCACCGACGGATGGTTCCCGCTGGCCCGCACCATCGAGCGTAAACTCGCGGCATGGTCGGCCAGGAACTTTTCGCTGGCGAAGGTCTTAGCCCGCTGCCCCCACCCGAGATTCTCTTCCCAAACAAGAAACCCTAGTTCGTCACAGAGATCGAGAAACCGCTGGTCCTGCGGATAATGGGAGCCACGGATGAAGTTGCATCCGAGGTCGCGCAGGTGTTGCAAATCGGCGAACATCTGCAAAGTCGGCGTGCTCGGCCCGGAGTTGGGATGCCACTCGTGCCGGTTGTATCCACGCAGCCGCAACGGCTCCTCGTTTAACCAGAGGGCGCCCTCCCGCGCTTCGATTCTCCGCAGACCGAAACGCACCCGGATCGCGTCGCCCCCCGGAATTCCCACCACGGCGGTATGAAGTTGAGGCGACGCGGGCGACCACAACCGGGGAGCGGGGACGCGGGCCCGCACCCGAACCGTTCCATCGGTGGGGGTCACGTTTTCAAACCAGTTGGTTTCCCCGTCGTCGAAGGCCACGCCGAGCGTCACCGGGCCATTCGTTTGTTCAGTCAGAACAACCCGCACCTCCACTCCTCCGTCGCGGTATTCCTCATTCGGGAAGAGATGCACATGGTCGATGACCGCACCATCGGCAGGCAACAACGAGCAACTGACGCTCCGGATGATCCCGCCGTATTGATAAAAATCGAAATACTCCTCGTGCATCGGTACCCGCTCGAAATCGAACCGGTTGTCCACCAGGACCAGCAACTCCCGCTCGTCGCGATCAGCGACCGGAACGTCGACGGTGAACGGAGCGTATCCGCAGGCATTCTCCTTCAACAAAATACCATCGACGTAAATGCGGCTCCACATCGAAACGGCCTGAAACTCCAGGCGGGACTTTCGCCCTCGGGGAACCCGGAACCGGCGCCGGTATACCGCAGATCCTCGTCGCCCGGCATGATCCGGCAACGCATCGAACGCCGACGGAACGAGCGCTTTCCCGGACATCGTCAGATCATTTGGAGAAAACGATTCGAGATCGATCGCGCCGAGGAAGGAGAAATCCCACAAGCCATCAAGCGGCCAAATCGACCGGAGCGGAGGCAACTCGTTCACGAGCGGGCTCCTCCCAGCGCAACATTGGTTAAGGTCACGATCTCGCCCGGACCGATTTCCACCGCGGCGTCGCCGTTGCGCGCCCCGGGGTCGAAATCGACGGCCATGTTGGGGGCGTAGGGAGAGGTTTTTTCCATCCACTGAAAATCTTCCAATCCCCAGGGAGCGATCGAAGCGCGGATAATCGCCCGCCCCCGGTTGAGCGCCACCCAGGTCTTTTCTCCCTTCTCTCCCACAAACGCCGTGACCAGCAGGTCGGGGTCGTCGCAGTTCGTATCCACTCGACTCATACCTTCCCGGACTCGACGACTCCAACTGCCGAGGACCCGAAGTTGATGGCTGGACGGAACGGGCACGAAACCATTCGCCCGGTCAATCGTCAGCAGGGCCCGGGTCCAGGCATAGGAGGGTTGCTCAACATTGAGGAGCGTCCAGCAATAAAGAATCGCCGAAGCGTCCAGCAGCGTCAGGTTTTTGTGACTGAGTTCCCCCATCAGCAACGCCAGCCGATAGCTTCGCATCTGGTAACGGGGACTGTTGACGCAAAGCTCCGTGGAAAGAAACGGTTTTTCCTTCACGATCTCATGCAACTCCCGCAACGGCCCGTCGAAACGGTCCGGATCATCGAAGTATTCCTGGTAATCATACATGTGGGCGGTGGCGTAATCGATCTTCGCCCACGTTTCCGGATTCTCGGAAAATGTTCTGGCCCGGGTATGGGCGTCGGCGTAGAGCTTTCCCCAATTCGAGTCGTTCGACAACATGTTCGCATCACTCATGTGGATACGCACTTCGCCGAACCCCGCGCGGTCGAGCTCCTTCCTCAATTCCGCGACCATCAAATGGTAAGTCTCCTTGGGATGGGAATTCTCGTTTTGGATTCCAACCACGGCCGGCGGATGACCGGTCTTATCCCGGGAGGTGCGGCAATAACCGACAATGGCCCGCGCGTACTCCGCGACCTTCACCGGGTTCAACCGTTTCTGCCCTTTCTCGTCCAGGAAACTCTCCCCCACCTCCACCATCCATTTCGGGAAATGCCAGAATTCGAACCAGACCTGGCCGCCGCGGCGGAGGAATTCCCGGTTCATCGCGAAGTCGCTGATATTTCCGTTCGGAAAATTGTCTCCGTAATAATGCGGGGCCGCCGACTTCAGGTCGTCCCAATTATCGAGGCTTTCGCGCAGTTCGTCGGCGATCGGATTCTCCCGCTGGATACGGAGATTATAGGTTTCGACATAGTCCCAGAATTGCGCCTTCCCGGCTTCGCTCAACTCCGCGTAAGCGGTCGGGATGCTCGTCCCTCCGAAACCGATCATGGTCTGCCGAACCTGGTCGGGATTCACCACCGTCTCGGTCCGGCGAGGCGCCGCTTCCATCAACCTCCCCGCGCATCTGCCGGTCGCGTCCGAAAGGTGAAGTTGATGATGATGCAGGTCTTGCAGGCAGACCTGGGCGATGACCCGGACCCCATTGATCCAAACCGCAAGCTCCATGTTATGCGACAAAGTCACTGCGATCGAACGAACCGCATCGGTGATCGCCACCCGACGCTCCGGCCACTTTTGCTCGGGGTGCGTGTTGATGCCCGTCTCGCCATTGAAGGAGGACATCGGGGCCTGGAACCAGCGGTCCCGGGGAACGTCGAAATCCTGATCGAAAAGCAAATCCGGCGAATGCAGCCAGAACGAATCGTGGAAACTCTGCTGAAAGGTCAACTCCGCAGCGTCGAGCGAGAGCAGGACTTTCCCTTCCGGACCCGTGAACATCCAATCGAGGCGGGCCTCATTCGGGGTCCATTCATCGAAATCGAGCCGTCTCTCAAAACAGGCCGGCAGCCATTCCTCGAAAAAATGGGGCCGCAGCTTCTCGCCGCACAACCAGACCTCGACCGTCATCTCCTCGGCGGGCAAAAGAAACCGCTCCAGTTCACGGGTTCTTTCAGACAACTGCGCCCGGGCCCGTTGACGTTCCGACGGGACGACGTTCGTATCATTCATTGTTTTAGTTTCCTGCATGGAAAAAAGATTATTCGGAAAGAGAAAATCATAAGGTGATTCGATTTAGTCGGCGTGACGGTGCTGCCAGTTCCCGGTTTCGGTCAATGACGGTATCGGGTGACTCAATGCTACCTCACAGTGTGTTTAATTAAACCGTATCACGGGAACTGACCCTGATCGCGCCATAACGAACGATAATATTTACTATTGATTTGTTGTGCTTGTGATTTTCCTAAGCGTTGTCGCTTTTCGAAAAACGGATTCTCAACACCGCATGCTCCGCGATTCGTTTCACTTCAATCGTGCCTGTCTCCGCCTCGATCGCTCCCAGTGAAATTTGATCCGCTCCGGCGACGACCTCCGCGTCGATAAAAGGTTGGGCCGTTCGGAGCGAAAGCGGACCGGTCGGTGCCGGAGCCCCCGCCACGCCGAACTCGATCTCCCTCAAACAACGCAGCCGCGGGTTGCGATTGAAAAGGTGCAAAATCAAGTCGTCGTCTTCTTGCCGAAAGGCGGAGAAGATCACCTGCTCCGGCCCTTCCAGGCTCACCCGCTGATTGAGGTATGGCGCAAGCAGGGCATCCACCAGCCCGCAGGTGCTGCGATGAGGCGCCTCGACATAAACCGGGCCGGGTTGAAACGCCGCGAATAACAAACGGCCCGCGCCGACGTTCTTCAAAACCGCGAGCGATCCCGTATCACCCGCCGTTCCGATCTCGGAAAAACCTTCGGCCCGTTTCATCCGTTCCTGTTTCGAACGCATCCCCGAGGTCGCTCCCTCCAAGAGCGTCGTCACATCGTCCGCATCGAAAACGAACCCCCGCCCCGACACCAGAAATCGTTCGCCAGCGGGTCGACCGGGAAAGCCGTTCGAACGAACCGTGACGTGCGGCATCGTCTCGGTCTTCTTGGTCGGCCGGATGAACCGGTCCAGCAACCCGCTTCCAGTCGGGTTTCCCGCCGAATCGAATTCGCCGGAATCGCCAAAGGCGATGACCGTTCCTCCTCGCTCCATGAAAGTCCCCAATGCCTCCAACGCGCCATCCGGAAGATACGGGCTGCTCGGTAAGAGAACGGGTGGCCCGACCGGATCTTCGTTTGCCAAGTCGTCCAGTTCGTCCTCCAGCAGTACCTCGTAGAGCCAATGGGCATCCTCCAACAGATAGGAGTAGCCAAGGCTCTCCTTCAACCAGGACGCGTTCTTGCCGGTGCGAACATTATTCAACGTCGACTGAGCGACGAGCATGCGAATCGAAGCGACCGGCTCTCCGCGAATCCACGGGGTGCGCTCGCGCACCATCCGGGCCACCATCCGAAGTCCGCGGGCGGATGAGGACGGGGATTCCGCCAAGCCGAAACTCGGATGCGCCCCGGCGGTCAGGCAGGAGGCGGCAAAATGCAAAAGTCCGTCCACATCCGGCTCGGGTCGCCCCGGTCCGGGCACGTGCGCGCTATCTTCCCACCGGGTCCAGATTTCCGGACGCCGCCGCCGGTTCATCGCGCGGAGCAGGCGGGCTTGAAGTTGGATCTGTTGACGGCGCAACTCATCCTCGCCCGCCAAAATGGCATCCATCGGGATCCGCCGCAGGGCGCACCCGACGTCCGGACCCGTGGTCAATCGAACAAAATGGTTGAACACCAGGGTCGCCTTTGGCTCTTCCGCCAGCACCCGCGCGGTCAGGCTTTGGAAGTAACTCTGCCACCAATCGGCCCTCCATCGTACCCATATTCGAAATACCGGATCATCGAAATCGACGCTGGCCGGAATCTCGTGACCGGTCTCCGCCCGGAATTTCTCCCGCATAAAAGAGGACCGCGAAGCCCAGCGTCGATCCGCGTCCGACCGCTGAAAACAACCGTCGAACCAAATCCCGTCGAACCCGAGATCCCGGATTTGCTCGACACAATAATCGACCAGAAGATCACCGTAAGGAGACCCGAGGCAGACAAAGTGGTCGTTGCGATCGTAGTGCTCCGTCGCCTCTCCCAAAAACTCGACCCGCCAATCCGGATGCTCGGCGACGAGCAAAGGTGCCGTGGAGAGATAATCCCAGCTCATCACCGTCAGCCCCCGCTCATGGGCCTCCCCGGTGAGCCAGCGGAGGTTGCCGGCGTTCGGGTCCTCCCGGTACGGCATCACCTTGGACGGAAACAACGGATAACGGCCTTTGGCCTGGGCGCTGTACCAAAAGCTGTCCACCCCGCAATCGACCAACGTGTCGAGCATCCGCATCAAGACCTCCCGGCTCTCCACGGCGTGGCCCGGGCGGTGCTCGATGCGCACCGCACAGTCGTGGTATGGAGATGGCACGGATCCCGGCATTTCGGAAGTATTGCCGGGCGGCCTCCGGAATGACCACGCATTTTCTTTTTTACCCGTAAGAGGAACGGGAGATAATCTCGGCATCTTCCTTTCATCCTGTTCAATTCATTCCACTTGCCATTCCAGGCAGATCCCTCCTTACCAATTAGAGATGCCGCGAGACACCCCCACTACAATGCAAGATGTGGCCGACGCCTGCGGGTTGTCGAAAATGACCGTTTCGATGGCTCTTCGCAACGACCCGCGGGTCAAGAAAGCCACCCGCGAACGGGTTTGGGAAGTGGCCGAAGAACTCAACTATCGGACGAATCCATACATTTCCACCCTCATGGCGCAATTGCGGACCGGTGGAAAACGAAGATCCCGCCCGGTGATCGCCTTCTTGAATCTAATGAAACCGCCGCAACACCTGCACGCCACCAACGCGGGCCGGAACTATTTCATCGGCGCTTCCGCCCGGGCCGAAGAACTTGGATTTAAGTTGGAAGAATTCAGCCCCTACGCGCCCGGCATGTCTCTGGAACGGATCGACGGTATTTTTCTGGCCCGGGCGTTGCATGCGATTCTAATCTCGCCGGCGGAGGGACGCCATGCCCAGATCGACCTCCACTGGGAACGATACGCCGCCGCCAAATTCGGTTTCAGCGTCGAACACCCTGCAGTCCATTTCGTCACGTCCGACAATTTCCAATGCATCCAGGTACTGGTAAACAAGATCGTCAACATGGGCTACCGCCATGTGAGCCTCGCCCTGCCCCGCTCCATGGACGACCGGGTTGATCACCGTTGGATCGGAAGTTTCCTTTACCACAAATGGCGCCTCTCGCGGAAAGCGAAGCTTTCGGTTTTTGTGCCGGAAACCTGGGCGAAGAATTCGTTCCTCGAATGGTTTCGGCACGAACGCCCGGAAGTGGTGGTCAGCTTTGATCCCGCCGTCCCAGTCTGGCTTGAAGAAGGCGGCTTCAAAGTGCCGGACGATGTCGGCTTCGCCACCGTCGACTGGTCCCGCGACCACCCGCATTTTTCCGGCGTCAATCAACATCCCCGGCGGATCGGTGCCCTCGGCATCGACCTGGTCGTGGAACAGGTCCATCGCAACGAGGCCGGAATTCCCGCCGAGGCGAAATGCGTCCTGGTGACCGGGGAATGGGTGGACGGGAAGACGCTGAAAAACAAGGCCCCGGCGGCGGCGGCAGGCGAAGGAAAACCGTTGCCACCGGTGAATCGGATATGACTTCCTTCTATAAAACCTCACTGTTTATGCCGGTTGGAAGGCGGTCAAATTCCGTTTTCGCGCGAAGCGCTTTGGAGTGCGGTGCGTCCCCGCACCGCCTTTCGACTCCAACGCGGGGTTGGCCCGCACCGCGATCGCTCGAACACTCCGGACCCGGTTCTTCCGCTCCAAAGCTCCGCGGGGACGCGGAGCACTCCAAGGAGGCTTCGCCTCGGAAAACTAAGTTTCATCCATGATTTTCGCCCGCGCGGAGCGCGGGATGGGGACCTCTATGCAACAATCCACATCACAAACCACCGGTTCTGACTTGTGGGACTTCGAAAGCCTGAAACGGAACGTTCCCGCAATCCTTTGGGATGAGCGATCCTTCGCCCACCCCCTTGTGCGCGCGCTTTATTATGAAGGCGAACCGTATCAGAACCACCGATCCCGCGTATTCGCCTACGTTGGCTTGCCCGAAGAGGCCAAAGATGCGAACCGCTCGCTTCCGGGCATGATTCTCGTCCATGGGGGCGGAGGCACCGCTTTCGCCGAATGGGCTCAAATGTGGGCTCTCCGAGGTTATGTCGCCGTCGCAATGGATCTTTCGGGGCGGGACTCCGACGGAAGTTTCCTGTCCGACGGCGGCCCCCGGCAGGAGGACCGGCAAAAGTTCGACGACATTGAGTTTGGCTTACGCGCGGCCTGGCCCTACCAGGCGGTGGCCAACGTCGTCCGCGCCGTTTCCCTCCTGGCGAGCTTTCCGGCCGTCGACCCGAAGCGTCTTGGCATCACGGGTATTTCCTGGGGCGGGTATGTCACCTGCCTGGTCGCTTCCCTCGACGATCGCCTACGGGCGGCAGCGCCGGTCTACGGGTGCGGTTTCATCCATGAAAACAGCGCCTGGCTGGACGTTCTCGCCCGCTTGTCCGAGGCCTCCCGCGAAGCTTGGATCACTCACTTCGACCCCTCCCGTTATCTGGCCCAGCGCCATGCCCCGATGCTCTGGGTAAACGGCACGAACGACTTCGCCTACCCCTTGGACAGTTACCAAAAGAGCTACCGACTGCCTCCGGCCGAGCGGACCTTATCCATTCAGGTCGGCCTCGGCCACGGCCAGGAGATCGGCGCGGCGCCCCGGGAGATCGAATGGTTCATGAACAGCATCTTTCGCGGCGGTCCACCACTCGCAAGGATTGGAGCCACCCGGATGGAAGGAAACAACCTGCTGGCTCCGTTCGACCCGGGCGCCCGGCTACAGTCCGCCTCCCTGCATTACGCCTGTCACGAAGGTCCTTGGATCGACCGCCAATGGCAGACGGTTCCGGCCACGATCCATCCGGGGTCTCTCCAGGCCACCTGCCCCGGCCTTCGTCCCGGCGCCTGCTTTTTCACAGCCACCGATTCCCGCGGCGCCACCACTTCCTCCGAACATATCATCCTGATTTAACCCATTTCTTACGGGTAATATTGAAAATGGATTAACTTTCCCGGGGAGCTGCCAAACATCGTTTTGGAGCGGTGATCGCGCATGGGATTGCCGTGCCGTTGCCAGCCAAACAAACCGGCATACAGCGGTTTCATAGTCATCACGGAACGATGGCGTTCCCTTCTGTGCGAAGGGCGGAAAATTAAGAACAGGGAATTACTATAATGCATCAGCAAGCGAAACGGATGGCCTGCGTCGCGGGGGTCTTTTTACTCGCTTCGTCGGAATTGGCCTCGGCGAAGACCCACATTGAAACCGTGGCCCCGGAGCTCCGCGGTAGCGTCAATGCCGTCCAAAAACCCGGCAACGATGCCGATCATCCAGGCTTTCATTTAACCCCGCGTATTCGCTGGGGCAACAATGGCGACGGCTCCGGCGAATGGCAGGGTTGGCTCCGGTTCCCAATTCCCGAGGCGCCGAACCCCGGTTATTCCATCGAATCCGCGACTCTTACCTTCCTTGGGGTCACCAATGAAACCGGCAATCCGGGACTGATGATCCAGCTCGTCCCCAACGACTGGGGCCGCGACACGATCTTCGCCGACCGCTACCCTCTTAATCCTGATTTTCGAGTCACGTTGGTGGAGGTCGGTTCTCATCAGGACAATCCATCCGTTGACATCTCAGAATGGTTCGACGGCACGATTGCCGCCGTTCAACCCGGGTCGGACTTATCCATCAAAGTTTTCCGCTCCATCAGCGGCCACCGGCGGGCAAGGGCCGACGGCAACATTCAATTGGAGCTCAAATACACGAAAGAGTCGCTGATCGCCATTGTCATACCAGACCAGCCTTCGTCCGGTCAGAATGAGGCGGCCGTGAAGCTACGAATGCTGCTGGCGCGGGCCATGGGCGAACTTCCGCGTATCGTGACTGCGAGGGAAATTCCACCAAATGGCCTTCGCATTTTCGTCGGCCACGGGCCTCATCTCGACGGGGTTGTCAATCCACCACGAGAACCGGAGGGGGTAAAGATTCTGGAACGGGACGGCGACGTCTTTATTCTGGGAGAAATCGCACCGGCTGGCACTAACAACCGGCCCGAGGCGGTCGACCGCGGTGTCATGCACGCGGTGGAAACCTTCGCCGAGGAAGTCTTGGGTTATCGTTTCCTCTTTTCCACCCCATCGGATCCGGAGATGTTTGAGCTGGGCACAGTGGTGCCGGAGCTCGCGGAAATCACAATCGAACCAGGGCTGCAAATCGAAGAAGCACCGGCTTTTCAACATCGCAGGCTCCACGGCCATCCTCGTGGCGTGATCGGTTTGCGCGAAGGATCGTCCACGGATTTTGCGGCAAACCATAGTTATGATGTCGATTGGTGGGCCAGACAATACGCCGAAAAGTATCCTGAAATGTTTATTCCGCGTGAAAATGATGCTTCACGGGAACAGGATGCACATGCCGAAGCGATGGGGGCCCAGCGTTATTTGAATTTCCTGGACTATACGGAGCCCTTGGTCCTTCAAAAACGAATCGAACACATTGAAGATTTTTTCGCGACTGGAAGCCGAACCCCCTTCCAAGGCCGCGTGCCAAACCACAAATACATCCAGGAAGAGCCGCCCGACATTCGACCGCCATCCGTTAGATACAACGAAAGATCGAGGGAACTCTACAATCCATCCGCCAAGCCGTGGGGAACGTTTTCCAACATCTGGTTCGACTACATGAACCGTCTGGCTGCGGCCGTGGAAGAACGATGGCCCGAGATGCGTATAGCCACGCTGGCCTACTACCGACACTACGGCATACCCACCTTTGAATTACACGAAAATGTCGATGTGATGCTGGCCCTGATGCGCTCATCCATGCAAAATAAAGAACCGGATGTTTTCGAAAGGAATCTCGAGCATTTGAAAAATTGGTCCGCTTACCTCGGAAATGACCGCGACCGGTTGTACCTGTGGGAGTATTGGGTCTGGCCAGGCATCTTCATCACTCCGCCGACAATATCGCCCCATGCCATGCAAGACTGGCTCCAAACCGTTAGACCCCATGTCTCGGGGGTATTCATCAACGGCGGAGGACACCCGCTTCAGTTCCAATATTTGATGTACCGGTTATGGCTGCGACTATTGTGGAATCCAGACTTGGACGTAACAGCGGAAATCGAGGACATCTGCCATACGTTCTACGGCCCCGCCGGAGCCAGCATGGCGGAGTTTTACCACCGTCTCATTGAACGCTACGAGATGGCATGGGAAAACCCGGAACTGATCTGGGACCAGTATTACATCCATCCGAGTCTCTATTATGGCCAAAGTTATCCGGCGCCGGAAATCACCTGGTTAGCCGCTCGCCTTGAGAAAGCGCGCCGCGAGACAGGTCTGCCGGCAGTGATCGAGACCGCGGTGAAACACGGCTCGGCCATTTATCTCTTCAACGGCGATGAGGCGGTGGCCGGTGTCAGCATCGAGCTGATTGCGACAGACAACGAACTGGTCGACCCGGTCTTCGGTTGGGATGACGGACGTCTCGTCTGGAACGGAAGGCTCCAACCGGGCGAGCGCCTGGCCATCAGCGCCTCCGGCCAGGCGGCGTTGACGTCCGGAGATGGCCAGGTCAGAGATGTCAGCGAAGCATTGGAAGGCGCTTCCCCGACGTTGGCAGCCGGCGGGGCGGACGTGTTCCACTTTTGGCATTCCAGTCCAAAGCGGGACGGGACTTTCGAAATCGCACTGCGTTACGGAAGCGACGACACAGCGACGATGAGCAGTTCGAAAACGAATATTTACGCCCGCCGCCTGGCATGGCTTAGGGGTCCTTATCACGTGTTTCATCCGACACGTTCCCAATATGACACAAAACAAGGTTTTTTCGCGGAGGCGCACGTGGTCCATAAGCACTTAGGGCAACCACCGGTTTACCGGGTTTCCGAGGTGGGCGCGCTGCCGGAAAACGACGAGGACCCACTGTGGGCCTCCGTGCCAACCATCGAACTTGTGCGAGGCCGGGAGAATGGTGGCACCCCATACCACAACATGGGATTTCCAGCCGATCTCCGCACCCAGGGACGGATGACGTTTACCCCCGGAAATGGTTTGGCGATGCTCTTGGAAGCCGAAGGCACCCCAATCGAAGGGGAGCGCGTCACCTTGGAAATCAACGGAAAAACCTTCGAAATCAGCATCGGGGGCAAGGGAAAAGATGACCACCTGTTGCGCGGACTACAGATTGATGATAACGGCTGGCTCGCCTTGGTCGTACTGGAATGGAGCGAACTTGGCCTCTCGGGAGATCGATCATCCGGCGCCGGAATTCCCGCCCAGATCAAACGGGAACGTGGTGACGACAGTTATATCTGGTCGCCTCCCTTGTCTTCGCCCTGGGGACATGGCAAACAAGGACCAGGCACGCTTGTATTGCTGCCGTTGTAAAAGAAATCACTGCGGGGGATACTGGAGAATTAACCACGCAGATCACAAAGAGCACAAAATTGAGACGCCGAGCAAACGGCTCTCTCAGTTCCGTTCTTGTGTTCTTTGTACCACAACCCGACGATTTCTTGTTTTTCGAGCACGATTTCCCGTAACTCACTGCCCCGTAATCTGTAATAGGGATAAACCGCAAAGAACGCGAAGGCCGCAAAGGAGGGAGGAAAGGAACGGGAGGCTGGATTTCCTGACCACGGATGTATACGGAAAGGAGAAGGTATTCTGTTTTTTTCTTTGCGATCTTTGCGACCTTGAGCGGAGCGGGCGGTTTGAGAATCCCTGATAAGCTACATAAGGAGAGGGATCTAACCACAAACCGCAGGAAGTCAGTTGCCAAAAAGGCTCGCAGGTTTGATCAACCTGCAAGCCCTATAGAGTGTCGACGGATGGATGACTGGCCTTACTCAGCGGCTCCAACGGCGTCGGCAGAAAACAACGCCCATGATAATCAATCCAAAGCCCAAGCCATAAACTCTCGGTTCTGGAATAAATGCCACATCCAAAGTAACCGGGCTGTCGGTTTGACCTCGGCGATTGCCACTGATATTCCGGTACACCATGATTGAGATCGTGTCCCCGGGCATAATGGAGGCAACACTTCCATCAAAATAACGGGTAATATCACCCGAAATAATGGAAGGCAGTGAGCCTACAGTGGCCAATGTTATCGCTGAACCTGATACTGGTGAAAACCGGTTAAAATAAATACTCTGTGCGTCCCAGCTATTGTCGTCAATAAGCCCGACGACCATCCCCGGCCCACCAGTCTCATTCACAAGATTGGTGAAGTTGATGAACACCGATCCAATCTGTTGCCCAGGCTCGGGGGCCTCGGGTATCGTAAACTTAAGCCAGCCCTGCCACTCACCTGCCCCGTTATTTCCAAAGCGAACCCTAGGTTGCTGTTCCAGACCTGGATTTGATTCACCACGCGACTGGGAAAGACTGCCTTGAATAGTCGCCGTCACGTTTATTTCAGTGGCAGCGGAAACTGTTCCAGCGACGGAAAGGAGGAATACCGACGCCGCGATTCCGCAGAGTAACAATGGCCGATTCTTAACAGAATGAGTTTTTATTGTAATAGACATGATCGTATTTGGGTTGTTGGTTTCGATTCATTCCCTTGAGGAAATTAGCGCTCTTGTTTAGACTTCGAATCAATCTTTGGAATGACAATTCTTTCGTCGTTTTACTCGTAATATTCTTCGGCCTCGAATTCCAGCCGCAGGAACATTCGCTCCTGGCCGAAAACAAATACCGTAGCTTCGACCAGCTCCCAGTCGCCGTCGCCGTTAGCATGTAGAATAGTTTCCCCGGCGATCTCGGCTTCGAACCATTTCTGAAGATCGTTCGAAACCTGGAGCCGAAGGCTCCCGCCATCAAGCTGCGTCGCCCGGCGGTAAGCGTATTTCATCTGACCGGTGGAGGTATCCACACCGACAATTGCCGGAAGGTCCTCCAGGGTGGCGCTGGCTGGATCCAGTCCCATGGCGAAGGCCATGAGGTTTTTTAATCCCAAACCGCTCAAATGGCTATCGGGATCGGATTCCGGCCCAAAAAGACCGGCATCCCCAGCCCACTTCTCATAACCTGCCACAATCGAAATCTGGTCGATCCAGACCTGAAGAAGTCCGTTCGCGGAAACATTCTCCACGCTCAGTGTCACCACACTATCCCCGGAAGGAACAGCGAAAGTCACCCGCTCCCACCCTGCCAGGCTCGATGCCGTCACAACCCATGGATAGATCTCTTCACCATTCAGGTGAATCCGGTGAAGCGCTTCATCGCCTTCCACGAAACGGAAGAACTGTAGCGTTGATGGCTCACTTACTGAAAGGCGAAAGCTCAAGCTCGAGTGATCCCCTGATTCCAGCGTCCCGAATGTGGCCGATCCTTTCAACCACTCCATAATACTCACCGCCGGGCTCCCTTGGTGCGAACCGACAGGAAGTATCGTCTTCGTGGCTGACGGTGGGTAACGGTCGAAATAAATCGTATTCGCATTCCAATGACTGCTCACCAATCCAACTACCAGGCCGGGAGGATAGCCGACGGTTTCCGTCACGATGTCAGAGAAGGTGATCTCCGCGGCTTCGATCGTTTGTCCCGGCGCTTCGGGAATCGTAAACCGCAACCAGCCCTGCCACTCTCCGGTGCCGTCTCCACTATTCCCCCACCGCACCCGAGGAGTCAGAAGGAAACCGGAAGATTCGCTATCCCGGCCCGGATTGGAAACGTTGTTGAGACTGCCGCGTACGGTAGGGTTCAGGATCGTGACCGATGGTTCGTCGACATAACTCAGCTCCAATTGAATATTGCCATCTGTTCTCGCCCGGCGATGCCCACTGATATTTCTAAAGACTTTAATCGCGATCTGCTGCCCCGAAGCGTTATCGGATCCGGTAGCTCCATAAGGAACAAAAAAGTTCGGTGCGAAGCTGACGCCGTTTCCCCCTGCCCACCATTCAATGCCTAGCTTCGTAGGGTCAATCGAGTTGACAACCTCCGAGGGAACTCGGGCCAAATACAGAAATGAGAGCTCTCCCGGCCCCTGCCTATCGTGTCCCCAGGGAGAACCGAGGGGTGGCGACCAAATATAACTGTCTCCGCCTCGCTTCCGCTGCAACTGCGCCGAAATGCCAGAAGAGAGTTCCGGGGACTGGCCTCCGGCAAGGCCGACTTCACTCCAATCCAGATGAATCAACGCGCGCCAGCCGTTATCGAAAATCTCAAGCTGCCGCACTTGGGGACCGTTAACACTACCATCCGCAATGGCGATTTCAAAAATCGTGCCGTGCAACTCTAGGATAACAATCTCTCCCGATGCGGGGGCGCCCTCGGCCTCGAGACGAACCGCCAGACCAGCATCGGTTTCAAATACCATTCGGATCCCAGTGCGCAAATCGGCCTGAAAACCGATGTTATGATACGGCATACCCCCGCTTTCACGCCCCCTCACCAGATCGAAGGCCGGGACCGCAGCCCAGCGGGGGTCATCTATATCGGTTGGCAGGGTTGTGAATTCGGTTACTTCGTATTTTGGGATTTGCTTTATATGTTTGTGCGCGATGTGAGCCTCGGCAAAGAAACCTTGCTTCTGATCGTATTGCGAATGGGTTGGGTGAAATACCAAGTAAGGATCCCTGAGCCACACCAGACGTTGCCCATAAATAGTAATCTCAACCTGATCCTGAACCTCCGCTTCCGCGCTGTAGTGTAACTGAACAGGAAACTTTTCCTCTCGTTCCATTCCGGAATGCCAGAAATGGAAAACATCAGCCTCGCCGGCGGCAATAACCGGAAAGTCCCCTTCGAAACTGCCCGACACGTCCGTCGTTATTCCATTCCCATCCGTCAGCTCCACATTACCCGAACGGGTAATATCCAGTCGTTCGCCCGGCTGCAGACGGCCCCGCCAAACAAGCCGCCCACTGTCCCAGCCGACAGCCGGATCGACCAGCTCATGACCTGCCGCGGTCAGCCTGATTCCAACCGCGACCGATTCCTCCTCCGGGTTCAGCAAATAGACCGCCGAGCCGTGCTGAACCTTCGTCTCCATAACCGCAGGCAAGCCCACCTGTTGCCGTGCCATTTCCAGCCAGCCCGCGAGTAACTCGACTTCCTCGCGAGGATAACTCTGACCATAATAGAGCTCAGGATGAACATAATAGAGCTCGGAAATCAGATTGGGGTTATGCCATTCCATCTCATACCGCTCAATCAGCCGGTGGTAAAACGTAGCCATGCTCGCACCTCCCGGTCCATAAAAGGCTTGCGTCAAATCGTCTATTTCAGCCGTCACATTCAAACTGGGATCCCATAGGAGGCGAAGCCACAGACGGTACATCAGATATTGGAACTGCAAGGGATGCCCTCCACCATTAATGAATACCCCCGACACGCGGGAGCCAACCGTTTGCAGCCAATCCTGCATGGTATGAGGCGATATCGTCGGCGGAGTGATGAAGATTCCGGGCCATACCCAATATTCCCACAAATACAATCGGGCGGGCTCGTCGTCGAGACGCGCTAACCACTCATCGACCTTTCCTAAATTATGAGAGAAGACGTGAGGTTCTTTATTCTGCGTGGACGAGCGCATGAGGGTAAGCATCACATCCACATTATCTGGAATCACGAAATCTGGTGGATCAGTATACCACTGGTATGCCAAAGTGGATACACGCATGTGGGGCCATCGAACTTCGACCTCAGCCGCGAGCCGTTGCACATAATCAAACCATAAATTCGACTGCCGCCCCCAAACCGATCCAGGGCGAAGCAACGCCTGCGCGGCCGCGCTGTGACTATTCGGATAATTATCTCCCGGCACGGCCGGTATGTAGAGGGAGGTCGGGGCGACCGTCATTCCAGGCCTTTGCGCACCGCCGGTGGCAAAGAAAGTTTCCAGGTGTTCGAGCTCCTTCTCCAGCACCAGAGGCTCCGCGTAATCGAGGTGGTTCCAGTCACGGGTGCCGTCGGCTTTGAGCACAAACAACTCCGGATGGGTCTCCCCATACATACTGCGCCAGGCTGCGGCGTTGTGAACATGATTGGCGCTGAAGGCCCGGGAACCGCCTGCCCGCATACCAAAGACTCCGCTCGGCATGCCGTGAGGAATCCGGTGGGAAAACACCGGGGCCTCCTCAATGAACAAGCCAGGTTCAATGACGAATTCCGTCAGGTCAGGGATGACAGTGCCGAGTTCGAACATTTCGGCATCCAGTTCCGGAGGCCGGGAAAAAAGGAACCGGTAACCTAACACTTTTTCAGCAAACGTCTCGACCGCGTGCATGATTCCGCGATCGATCGCGCCGATCTGATTATTGGTGCCCGCCGGAGCGATCTCGCCCAGCAGAATCAAATCCCCGTCTCGCTCGAGAATCTTCAGTCCTTCGGGAACCGTCGGGAGGGTTACGACACCAGACAGATGCGAGCCGTATCCGACGAAGATGCGCGGTCCGGTCGCAGGTGCATTTTGGGCGGAGACGACCCGCGGCCGCGCCCCGGTCGCCCGCAACAGCAGCATCCGCAACCGGTCGGCAGCTTCGACTTGGGCAGGCAGGGGATCGTCCGCCAATATCAGGGCAATATCGGATTCGATGACGTAATTAATTTGCAACTGAATGTCACCGTCGGTCCTTGCTCGACGATTGCCGCTGATGTTCCGGAAGACCTTAATCGAGAGCAACTCACCGGCCTGAATGCTAGCCTCTCTTCCGTCGAACCATGCGGTCAGATCCGCGGCCGCGTTCTCCTGGTGAGAGCCGACTCCCACCAGCGTTTTCGAGACCAGAGCCGAGAAACGGTTGTAATAGATCGTGGAGGAATCCCAAGCATTACTCACCAAACCGATCACTAGTCCAGGCGATGCCGTTTCATTTACAATCGAAGAGAAATGGATGCTGACGGAGTCGATGGATTGCCCGGGGATCTCCGGGATGGTGAACTGCAACCACCCCTGCCATTCCCCGCTCCCGTCACCGGCATTTCCCCAACGCACCCGGTGAGAATTTAACAATCCCGGAGATCCGCTATCCTTTCCCGGACTTTGCACGGTATTAACCCCGCCCCGGATGTCTGGTTGAACGATCACGATTTCCTGGGCGCTGGCAACGCCCGCCCCCGCGATACCGGCAATGGCGAAAAGCAGTCTTTTCACCGCGACCGTAATCCTTCCGACCATCTTACAGGAGCTGAATTCGATTATAAACTTCATCTTGATGCCTCTCCAATCGCCCTAGTGAGCCGAAAAATGAGCCGAGACTTTCGCACGAAAATCTCGGCCCGAGTTAATCAAACACCTGTGAGAGACCTTATTCCGTCAGGACCCGATAAAACCGTTTTTCCAAATCACGGGTTGTAAAGAAGCGGTATTCCGTCTCCCCCTCACCGACAAACACGTAGCCCTCATCGGTCCAAGTCTCGAGGTCTTCCGACGATTGAATCTTATAAAATCCCCCGGCGACTGTCGGAAATTCCAACTCGATCGCGCGGTGAATGGCAACTGGCACCTCCGTAGTAAGTTCGTTCTCTGGAGCAAACGTCACCTCCAACGTCACCGGGCTGTCGGTATGGCCGCGACGATTGCCGCTGATATTCCGGAAAGCCTTGATTGAAAGAACCTCTCCGGGCGTAACCGAAGCCACACTTCCGTCAAAATAACGGGTAATGTCAGCCGATACATTCTCCGGAAGAGTGCCGACAGTCGCCAGCGTGATCGAGGAATTCGCTACCAGCGAAAAACGGTTGTAGTAAATATTCGTGGCATCCCACTCATTTTCCTCAATCAAACCGATAACCAACCCCGGGCCCTGACTTTCATTCTGAAGATTCGTGAAGTTAATAAAGACAGATTCGATCGAGAGACCCTCCTGCGGGGCCTCCGGAATGGTGAACTGAAGCCACCCTTGCCATTCACCAGTTCCATTGTCTCCGATCCGGATTCTCGGATTAACCTGAAATCCCGGATTCCCGGAGTTGCTTTGGACGGCGTTAACGCTCCCCTGAATGCTTGCCGCCACATTAAATTGTGTGTCAACGGAAGCGTTTACAACGGGCAAAAGGAGAAGCGGCAGTACCTTCAGGCCAGCAAGAAGGCAAATGTTGCGCCACATGAAATGAGCATTTTTTGAGATTCGCATAATGTTCCTTGGGTTAATCTTCGTTTCGTAGAACGAATCAAAACGGTCGTCAAAACCAAGTCGAACGACAACCTTTCCGGCATTTTACTCGTAAGATCTCCGAATTGACTGCTGGTAAAGCGGCCCTACCGTGAATTGCGAGGCCGGAAACAGCTCGGATCTTACGGGTAAAATCCAAAATGACCTGACTTCACCGACCCGCCTCCGCATAGTCGTCAAATAAATTGGAGGGCGGTGGTAATGTCTCCTTGGTCACCAGAAGACCATTTTACAGGACCGCCCAATTTGTTTCAGCGAACAGTTAACAGATCACGACCATGGCACAGCTATTCTCCCCCCAGTCCCGGATGTTCTCCCGAACTTTTCCCGGAGTCCGCAATGCAGGTTTCACCTTGATCGAACTCCTCACGGTAATCGCCATAATCGCGATCCTGGCGGCTATCCTGATTCCGGTGACACGCAGCGTCCGGGAACGGGCGCATGCGACAAAATCGCTCAGCAACCAGCGCGAAATATTCAAAGGAGCCATCCTCTTCGCCAACGACAATAGCGGCAGGCTTCCTGATCATCGGTTCGACAAAATATTGCCTTGGCGGAGCTACGCGGTTTTTTGGGACGACCTCGGCGGCCCCGGTCCTGAAAAAGGATTTGGCAACCTGCTGGCAGGGGGATACGTCGACAGTCCCGAGATCTTTCATTCTCCACTGCTCAACAATGCACGCCACGGCTTCGACGCCTTCCGGGCGCAATATGATTCCTACCTCAGCGGAGGAGATCCCGGTTTCATCCGCGCCGGTTATTATCTGAACCCCGACCGGGAGCGGGTAGAGGGGGCGGTCGGCGGACAGATCTTCTCGCTCAATCAGATTTACGACCCCTCCCAAGTCATCATGGTGATGGACATCATAGCCGATCTCTCCGCCATCTCCCGGACCGAGCCGCCCATCTGGACACTCGTCATGGCCGACGGATCGGCCCGATCCGTGCAATCCGAGGAAGTTTACCGCAAGATTCAGGAAGGGGCAGTCAGCAATAATTACGGCCAGTTCATCGCGCTGCTGAACATCCTCTTGGACCGGTAAGTCCGGAACCTTCCGTCCATTCCAAGCGCCGATATTTGCGGGAATCCTGGTCCCAGTAGTTCCTGCATTTCGGCGGGAAGAAAGCTTGCAGCCGGTGGTCGAACTCGCGGACCTAGTGAGACCAACGGGAATGCGGGCGGTACCACGTTGCGGTTCATGTTCGGCTGAAGGGTTCAAGCCCGTTGGGCGATGAAACTCCTGTCTTGGTGTGGGTCGCCCCAAAGTGGCGTCGGCGTCCACGCCTCCGTGCAGTGCCCCGGTTGAGGCGGCGGATCAGGTGGTTGGGGAAACCGCACGGAGGCGGGACGGCTCTGTCATTTTGGCGTGAGATCCGAGGCCTACGCCAATGGCGTTCCGCGCTTCCAGCCCAGGGTTGCCGCGGGGTAAATTATATTTTGATTGGTTATCCGGTGATATCGTTCATACCTCACTCAATCACCGGCTGCCGTGCGTCCGTTCATAACCAAAACCAATGTCACCGAACCTACAATTCGTCTCACCATAATCACACACCTCAGAATTCGTCGCACACCCCCTGGAATACTGCTTCCCCGGATAAGGAACTGGATCACAGAAAAGGGAGCAGGCCACAGTGCTTATTGCGAATCATCGAACCACCGCGCCACCGAAACAACCCCGCGGAGATTTTACCCGTAAGAATCCATCCTCTTTTCCGAAATCTCATCGTTTTTCGGTGGGGACTCGCCCAAGATTCCCCGGAAGCGACACCGTGCGGCCCCACGCGGGCGCGGCCTCCGTTTTCACTTTAGTCCAAAGACGGTTTTCCAAGACAATCCTTCTCCCTGTGAATGATCCGTAAAAGAGAATTGACAGTGAAATTTTTGCTTGGACCGCTTCGCATCCGTTGAAATCATCCGGGATAGCGCAAGGTTCTTGCACGTTTTTCAGATTTAGAAAAGCAACATTCGCCCGATGAAGATTTCAATTATAACCGCCGGTTTGTGTTCCGTGATTTTCGTGTTTTGTGCTCAGCCCGTGTTCGGCCAAAGGCCGGAATCCCCCGTGCAAGCAGCGAGTCAGCGAGCGGAAGAGCGCCCGGGCGGCTCAGCCCCGGACGCTACCCAAGCGGCGGACAAGGCCGGAAACCGCGCACAAGGTCCCAGGGAGCAATCGGCACAACCGGATCGTCCGTCCATCCCGTCGGCGAACGCGCCCACCGAGCGCGGTCAAGGCGGGGCCGAACGGGCGCAAGGACTAGAGAGAAGGGAGGCCGCGCTCGAACGCCAAAACGAGAATTTCGTCCAGATCCACCAACGCCGGATAGCTCAGTTGCAACGGCTTCGCGAACTGGCGATCGAGAACGACCGCGGCGAAATGCTGGAACGGGTCGACGACCTCATCAGCCGGGAACAGGAACGCCATAACCGACAAATGGGTCGGCTCAACGAGCGTTCAAACCAAACTCCCGGCCGCAATCAATAACCCCGACACCACCAATTATCGTGAAAGCCATTCTCAAACTGTCCCTCTCCCTCATCACATTGGGCCTGATGAACGCCTGCGGAAATGAAAACCCGCCATCGGCCCAACCACCAGCCCCCGGCTCAGACCCTGTGGCTGAGGCCCGGGCAACGATCAATGAGGAAAATATGGACGCCTACCTCGACGAACTCGAAGCCCAGATCGCCGCCGACGAGACTCTGCTCGAAGAGTAGACCGCCCCCTTGGCGTGCCGCACGCCAAACGTTTGCATCCCGGACGCCCCTTCCCCGTCCATCGCCGATTCGCTCAGCAAGCGTTCCTGTCGGCGACGGCGAACCCGCCGAGGCAAACGTTCGCCCATCCTTTGGGCGGACCGTGATTATCCCGATCCCTGAAAGGGGCATTCCCCAATTCTCGTTTGCAAACGGTTCCATCACAATTGTCTCCATGAACCGTTTTAGCCCCGCCTCTCGATTTTTTTCGCCAAGCCGTCTAGTCACCCTTCTGTTTGTATTCGTAATTCTGCTACAAAAACCACTGACGGGCGGGGCGAATACTTATAACATCGCCGACGGCGACGTTTCCGGTCTGATCGGAGCGCTCGAATCGGCCCAGGACGGCGATCGCATCGAACTGGCCGAAAACGGAACCTACACGTTGACCTCGATTTACCCCTCCGGCGGTCCGGCGCCTAGCGGTCTTCCGCCGGTGTCACGGGAAATCAAGCTTCAGGGAAATGGCGCCACGATCCAGCGGAGTCCGGAAGCCCCCGCTTTTTGGATACTCGTCACCCATGGGGCGGGCATGCAGACCAGATTCTCCGACCTCACCATCAAAGGAGGCGCCGGAGGCGTCTACAACTTGGACAGCAGCCCAACCTTCGCCGACTGCGTTTTCGAAAACAATCGGGCTCCGGATTCAGGAGGCGGAATGCTCAATGAAAACAGCCATCCGAATCTCCGGAATTGCCTGTTCCAAAACAATCGGGCTTTCGATGGAGGCGGCATGGCTAACCACTATGGCTCGGCCCCGGTGATTTCAGATTCCTCGTTCGTCGACAACCTAGCGGACTTCTGGGGCGGCGGCATTTTCAACGAAGGAAGCCACGCGGTGGTGCTCGATACCACCTTCATAAACAACCGGGCGTGGGATGACGGGGCCGGCATGCATAATCGCGCCAGCAACCCCGTCGTGATGGGCTGCCGCTTCGAGAACAATTACGCCGACGAGGATGGCGGAGGGATGTTCAATTCCTCCAGCAACCCTGCGATCGTCGCCACGGTGTTCGAGGCAAACCGCGCCGACCATGGGGGCGGAATCCGCAATGTCTCCAGCCATCCCGCGATCTTCGACACGGTTTTCCACCGCAATCAGGCGCGCACCGATGGCGACGGCGGGGGCATGGCGAATTCCAACAGCCATCCAACAATCATCGCCTGCACGTTCACCGAAAACAGGTCGGGGGATTACGGCAACGGCGGGGCCATGACCAATTTCAACAGCAATCCATCCATCATCGATAGCCGGTTCGAAGGGAACAGGGCGGGTGAAAGGGGCGGAGGAGGCATCTACAATCAAGGCAGCGAACCGACGATTCAAAACGTGGTCTTCCGAAACAACCACGCCGCCCGCCTCGGTGGAGGCATCGACAACCGGATGGGAAGCCGGTCCACGGTGATCGATTCGGTTTTCGAACAAAACATCGGACAAGGTGGCGGAATCCGGAGCGATCCCACAAGCCTTGCCGCGGTCGGCACCAGCTCCTTTTGCCAGAATGACCGGGACGATATCGTCGGCCCCTGGCAGGACCTGGGATTCAATCAATTTCGCCGAAGCTGCGGTCAGACCTACACCGCATGGGCAATGGAACACTTCGGGGAGAGCGGCTTGGAAAATGATTCAATCGGAGGGGCCCACGCCAATCCGGCCGGAGACGGGATTTCGAACCTCATGAAGTATGCCCTGGGGCTCGATCCCCTTCAGCCTCAA
Source organism: Verruconatronum alginivorum (assembly GCF_056590205.1). Lineage (NCBI taxonomy): Bacteria > Pseudomonadati > Verrucomicrobiota > Opitutia > Opitutales > Verruconatronaceae > Verruconatronum > Verruconatronum alginivorum. The sequence continues at coordinate 859,879 of NZ_JBWPVQ010000001.1, forward strand.
CCCGGCCCCCTGTTGTCTCCGGAAGTCGGCGCTTTTCCGGAAACAGAGGGAAAAAAGTTTCTTTCGCTCTCCTTTTCCCATCCCTCAGGATTGAGCGACCCACGCTTTCGAGTCCAGATTTCCGACGAACTCAAGTCCTGGTCGGAGGAAGCCGTGCTAGTAAACATCAATGACGACGGGGCCACCACCACCCGAACCTATCGCGACATCCGGCCCGCCGACGAATTCGAGCATCGTTTCATGCGCCTGATGGTTTCATCGGACGGGAATGAAGGACCTTCCATCGGGGAAGCGTTGGGACAACCAACGTGGGACTGGGTCACGGGGGGTGATTCCGTCTGGTCCGGCCAAGTCGGAAATTCTCGTCTCGGCGGAATGGCGGCCCGCAGCGGCCGGATCTTCGACGATGAAACCACCTGGCTCGAAACGACCGTGGAGGGGCCGGGAAACCTCACGTTCTGGTGGAGTGTCTCCTCGGATCCCTGGGGTGACGATCTCGTCTTCTACGTCGGCGAAGATGAAAGGGGCCGAATAGCCGGCGAAGTTTCATGGCAAGAGCGGAGTTTCCAAATTCCCTCCGGCCCCCAGACTTTACGGTGGGTCTACTCCAAGGATCGGGATGAAGCTTCCGGGGAAGACGCCGCCTGGCTGGACGCGATCATCTGGGAACCCGAACCTTAACGTTGCGACGACGTGGACCATGCCGACCGTGCGTCATTCGGTCCGTTCCCGACAATCACGCTTATAGAACTTCACTCTCCATGCGGATTGGAAAACCAAATCGTCGACCGCGGACGACAGGTTGCCATCCCTCCCAATGGCTTCTAAGCAAAGTCTTCCCGTAGTCGGGTTGGCTCCGCCGCCCGACCGCAGCGGCAAGTGCCGAATGGCCGAACCTTCGATATCATGCGTCGCCGATGCAATCGATTGGCTCCCGCGTTTCGGACACCAAACGGTAGGGCGGCGGAGCCAACCCCACTACATCAAACAGATTCTGTGGAAGCCAAATCGGAGGGTTTGCTTCCAGCCGACCTCCTTCTGAGGCTGAACTGACAGCGGACGACAGGTTGCCATCCCTCCCAGTGGCAACAAAGTGTGATCCGAAAAAGATTTTCACGCCTGAACCAGAGTTCCATAGCCCAACGGGCTTACGTCCTCCAGCCCAGGGTTGAGCCGAGTGAAACGAGGCCTACCCTGGGAAACGATATCCGCCGCCACGAACCGCAACGCGGTTCCGCCCGGTCCGGTCCACCATCGCATGCAGGCCAGGGCGCAACCTCTTCGAGGTAGATCGTCTCGCGACCAAGACCCAGGGTAGCCCCGCATTCGCGCGGCAACCCTGGGCTGAAGGACGAAACGCCGTTGGCGTAATTACGCACTGCAGGGAGCCCATGCCGATTGCAGGACCAAATCGGAGGGTTGGTCTTCCAGCCGACTGTCTTCTGCAACGACGCCGACGGCGGACGGCAGGATGCCATCCCTCCCAGTGGCTTCCAATCAACGTCATTCCCGTAGTCGGCTTGGCTTCCGCCGCCGCGCGGCCTCCGATACCCAGTTTCAGACTGGCGCGGCACTTTCCAATTCTCACCCCTACCTAGAGCGTGTCCGAAAAGGTGATTGGCTATCGAAAATCGGCCAGGAAAACGGGAATATTAACCGTATTTAAGCTTGAAATACAAGCGGCCTCAAGCTGTTGTAGTTAAATGACTAAACCTAACCATAGTTCAACAACTGAGGCCAACGGCAATCCTGCACATTTCACGCCCTGTTTCAATAACTTTTATTACGCCGCGAGCACGGATTTCAGCGAGTTCTTGGCCGAAAGTGCCGATTTATTCGATTCGAGGCCCGATTTGGTGGTGAAAATCGAGGCCGATCTCGACCGGCACGGCTTGGAGAAAAAGAAGCTCCGGCGGGCCGACCGTCTTTTTCTCCAGAGCCAAAACGGTGCGTTGGCCGGGCTCGAAAACCTTCCCGAAAGTTTTCCGCCGCCACGCTTCGATGCCAAGGGCCGGAAACTGCCGGGTAAACTGGAGGTGCTCGAACAAGGGCGGCCACGAATGCCTGGCGCGGTAGCGGGGGTTTTGCTGTTGACGCGCGGCTATCACGGCTCCTGCACCAACAAGGAAGCGCTGGATTTCATGGGCGAGTCCAAAAGCCTGGAAGCTTTTCTGGTCGGACGCGGGCTGAGCCTGCCGGGGCGTTCGACCATGAGCGAGTTGCTCAATGCGATCAGCCTTGAAACGCGTGAGGCGATCCTTTCCGCCCAGTTAAACCGGGCCAGCCGGGAAGAGCTCGACAGCTTCGATCAGGTCCTGATCGATAGTACCGCGACCAAGGCCAATTCGTGCTGGCCGACCGATGCCAAGACCATCTTCGTCCTGGCCCGGCGCCTTTATGAGATCGGCCGCAAGTTCGAGCTTTTCGGTTTGGCAAATATCCGCCCGGGACGCATGGAGAGCTACCTCGAAGAGCTCTCGAAAAAGCCTTTTCAAATCAATCTTAACGCTAAGAAAAAGAAGAAGTTCCAGAAGTTTTGCCGGGAGTTCATTGAGTTGGCGGCCAAACTTCTTTGCCATGCGGATAACGAGTTCAAGCGCGTGGAGGCAAGCTGGAACGAACGACTCGACAACGGGCGGATCCTGCCCAGCTTGCGCCAACAGGCCAAAGCGCGTGTCGATCTGTTTGTCGAGAGTCTGCACCTCGCCACGAAGTCGCTCGAACAAATGCGCCAACGCATTTTCGAAGAAAAAACCTTTCCTTCGACCGAGCGCGTCTTGAGCGTTCACGACCGCTCGGCGGCTTACATCCAAAAGGGAGGTCGCCAGCCGGTCATCGGCTACAAGCCGCAATTGGCCCGAAGCGCCAATGGATATGTCGTCGCGCTGAAGGTCGATTCAGGCAACACCTCCGATTCCTCCAACCTGGTGCCGATGGTGGAAAGAGCGATCGCCAACACTGGAGTCATACCGCACCTGACCAGCGTGGACGACGGCTATTCTTCGCGGGAGGGCCATGATCGGGTCAGGGAGTTGGGAGTGGAGATCGTCAGCATCAGTGGATCGAAGGGAAAGAAGCTCCTTGGCGAGGACTGGGACGGGGAGGAGTATCGCCTGGCCCGGGCCGGCCGTTCGGCCGTGGAGTCTTTAATGTTTTGCCTGAAGTATGGCTTCGACTTCGGCCAACTCAGCCGGACAGGCATTGCGGCAGCCCGCGAGGAATTTTTGGAGAAGTGCCTGGCCTACAATGCGTGTCGGACGATCCTGCTGCGAAAGCGAAAACGACGGTGCCAAGTCGCTTGAGCGAGGTCCCCCCGTCATTCCAAACAAAGAACGTCGAAGACGGAGGATCGGTCCTGTACCGATCCTGCTCAATTTGGTTCCAAAACGACGATTCGGACCGTATTCACTGTTTGGTTACTGCCTTTGGGGGTGCCGGATTCCACCCATCCACCAAACATCCATCTTCAATCAAACAATCGCCGCTCGTAAAAACCCTTTTCGGATGGAATCTACCTAGTTTACCGAATTCCAACCCGACGCGGTCTCGCCCAACTTACCGATTATTCTGCACCGACAAAATCCTTCTCGAATAACCTCGCCCGCAGTTCGCCGCGCATACTGGTGATCCAGAGCTCGCCCGCCCGAGGCTCGAAAAGATATGGGTAGGAAATATCCCGCCGGCCCATCGTCTCGTCGGCTCGCGCGAAGACCACCGGTTCGCTCCAACTCCGGCCGTCGTCCTCGGAAAACGCGATCGACATCTCCCACCGGTGATTGATCGCCGGTTCCTCCGACCAAACCCGGTTCCCTCCAACCCGAGGGAACTCCTCCACCCCTTCCGGCAACAGGCGATTCCAAATCAACACCAACTTCCCACTTTCCAACCGGGCCAACAATCCCGGAGCCGATCCGGCATCGATCTCACTCGGGCGGATAATCCGCCAATACCGCCCCCCGTCGTCCGAGTAGGCCTCCCAGAAACGGTCCCAATTCGTCCGCAACAACATATACAAGCGTCCGTCCGACAATTCTTCGATCGTCGACTCGATCGCGCCGTCGTGATGACCGGCTCCCCCAAGGTCAATGATATTGCTGCGCCGCCAGGTCTGGCCCTCATCACTCGACAAATAGGTGACCGTGGCATGCCTACCGGGATCATGAAGCAACATCATACTCGTAAATACCACGTCTCCCCCACTGGTCTGGATCATATTACGAATCGCTCCGGTCCATTCCGCGTGGAGCATTTGAGGCTCCTCCCAGTTCTTCCCGCCGTCCAGGCTGCGGACCACATAGGTGGGAAGACGCGCCCCAGGTGCATCACCCAAGGCTCGGTCCCAGGTCCAATGACGTTCCACATCATTCATGAAGGCGAGAATGATCGTGTTATCTTCCGTCCGGACCAACGCCCGCTCCGGGCGGATGGCGAACTTATTCTTGTCTTTGAAAATCGAATACGAGTCCCAACTCGCGCCACCATTCCCGCTAATGCGGGCATTGTGTTCATCCACCGTGAGAATGTGTCCCTCGTCCAATAGGACAAAGGGGCCCATCGGAATGTCGATTCCCGCCGCCGCCGGATGAAGCGAGATATCCTGATTGGGGGCGGTGACAGCGGACAGGGACGCGCTAGCACCCAGAATAAAAAGAACAATGGCGAGTTTCGAACCAGTGGATGACATCCTCTGGATCGTGCCCCCCCTCCAACCCGGTCTCAACGGCATTCAGCCTGTAATAAGCTTTGACCAGTCGATTCCGAAAACGCCGTTCATCGCACCGGTAACTCCCCTTTACCAGCGGATTTCACTGTTTCTTTCTTGATGATGAAACTTAACTTTCTATTCGAAAATCATGTCATTCCTCAACAAATTTGAACTCTCCGGCAGCGACATCTGGGTTTTTGGCGGCGCCGGTTATCTCGGGCAACCGGCGGTCCGCCTTCTCGCCGAATCCGGTGCCACCGTCCTTTGCGCGGACCTTGAGTCGAGGGCCTTCGACTTCGTCGCCGAAGCCAAACTCGAGGCAAAAGTGACCCCGGCCCGCCTCGATGTCGGTGATTGCGCAGCGACCGAAAGATTTCTGCAGGACACCCTGCGAGAGCGGGGAACTCCCCAGGGAGCGGTGATTCTAACCTACCGCACCTCTGGAAAACCGATGGACGGCCTCACCTCCGAGGAGTTCGATCAAGTGAATCATGTCGGCTTAACCGCCACCTTTTCTCTTTCCCGCACTATTGGCAACGCCATGGCCGATGCCCGACAAGGCTCCCTTGTGCTTTTTTCAAGCATGTATGGGACTATCGCACCGGAACCCAGAATCTATCCTCCTCCACTTTCTCCCAATCCTCTCGACTACGGGGTCGGCAAAGCCGGAATTCAGGCAATGACACGCTACTTCGCTTCCCACTGGGGTCGCCGCAACGTCCGGTGCAATTGCATCTCCCCGGGGCCGTTCCCATTCCCTTCCCAACAGCAGGCTAACCCGGAATTCATCCGGAACCTGGCTGAAAAGACACCCCTTGGCCGAATTGGCCGGTCCGATGAAATCGCCGGTTCCGTGCTGTTTCTACTCGCATCCGCCTCGTCCTACGTCACCGGACACAATCTCGCGGTCGATGGCGGTTGGACGGCCTGGTGACACGCAACCGCCCGAACGAAGGTCGAGCCTGTCGCTGCCGGTCGTCCGGTCCAGTAACAGGGGTCAGTTCCTCTGCTCAAGGCCAACGATTTCGCCGGGCCGGTATCCATCCTCCAGAAACGAGCGTTCTATCCAGACCGAGCCTTGGGTACTGGGAAGAAAAAGGTCGTCGTCACCATCACCGTTCAGGTCGACCATCAGGACGCGCGGTTGCCGGACCGGGGGTAGCTCCAATGACATCCCTTCGTCGAATTTCGCGGCACCCGAGCTGGCAATGTTCTGAAAAACCCGGACCCGGCCATTGGCGGCACCAGCGATGATATCGAGCCTTCCATTTCCATTCCAATCGAAGGCATCGACGAGCAGGCGGAAATTGAGGTTGCCGACTTCAACGGGTTGCTCGAAGACTGGTCCGTTATTGCTGCCGGCATTCCGGTAATAACGAACAATGCCGAAGGTGTCCCCCACCACCAAATCATTCACGCCATCGCCATCGAAGTCTCCCACCGCAAATACCGTTCGCGCGCCTTGGAGAGTCGTAAAATCCGTTTCGGGGTCATCGACATTTTGCGGGCCAACTTTGATTGGTTTGCCATCAACCGTCTTCAGTCGCTCACCCTGGAGGTCGAAGCGAATTGCCGTATCAGTGCTTAAATTTCGGTGCAACCAGACATGGCCGTGCCAATCACCGAAAAGCACATCGATTTTGCCGTTTTCGGTGAAGTCATTGAGAAACGGCCAAAACCAGTCGTCGCCCACCCCCGAGGGGTGGGCGATATGTTGACCAGGAGGCAGAACGCGAACGGTTTCATCAAACTTGAAAGGATTCCCTGCGCCGCTGTTGAGATGGACGGTATAACTGCGCGACACAAGGTCGGGCAATCCATTGCCGTTCCAATCGATAAACTGCTGCACCGCCAGAGGCGCACTGCCAAACGAAGATGGAATAAAATCGCGATTCAACTCAAACAACGGCGCTGTCGACGTTCCGACGTTGCGGAAAATGAAGATATTGGCATTGCTGCTGACGACCAGATCGAGCAGACCATTGTTGGTCAGATCGGCTGCGCGAGGGGAAGCCATGGCGCCACGGGGAGCTTCGCCGCGGGTGGGAAGCTCCGCCTCGATGAGCTGCGGATCGCCGGGTTCCCCTTCATTGCGATAGTAACGGAGGAAGGGCGTTTTCCCTCTGCTTTCCGGCGTCATCGCGAGAGCGCCGGTGATAAGGTCGAGCCGGCCGTCGCCGGTGAAATCGGCCACCGTGGGGGCGGCGCACCAGTCGCCGACATTGATCGGTTTACCGTCGGCTTCGATGGGTCCTCGAAATGCGAGCCGCGGCTGGCCGTTCTCGCCGGGACCGAGATTTTCGTATAGGAAAATTCGGCCGGTCACATAGCCTCCCGCAATGAGATCCTTCCGCCCGTTGCCAGTCCAGTCCACCGCTTCGAGCACCGGATAATAATCGTGGTCAAACACCGCTTCGCTCCGGCCGATCACCGGCGAAACCGGAAGTTCGAGCACCTCGCCCTCAAGCTCTAGAAATCCCTGGTAGACGAGTTTACGGTCACGGTTGGTGCCGGCATTTTTGAAGTAGACGATCCGATTGACGTAGGTTCCGACGAGCAGGTCTTTCACGCCATCACCATCCCAATCGACCACCAGTGGCGCCGCGTGAATGCCGACATCGAGCGGCAATCCGTCGGCGTCAAAGAGCAGTTGGCGGAACGGATAATACGGTTCTTCGGGCGTGCCCTGATTGGGATACACGAAAAGCCGGCCGTACTGTTCACCATGAATAATATCGATGAGGCCGTTGTCGTTCCAATCGTCAAGCGCGATGCGAGTGTGACCGCTGCCGGTCGTGCTCTCACCCCAACGTCCGGTGCGTGGCATGCCATCGCCAAGCCAGCCGCTGGGAGGAACTTCACGCATGCGCTCCCCCGCCGGCAGGAGATCAAAATAAACCGCGTAATGAGACCGACCGGAACCGTTCTGGGCGTGCATCCAGGCCAGCTCACCCGCTTCCCCATCCCCGAGTGTATTGTAAACGTGCCCGGCCCGCCGCTGAGGCGTCCGGCGCAATTCACCGTTGGTTCGGCTCACCGGCGTCAATACTTCGGGAAATTCCGTTGGAATCGAGGCGTCGTACCACCGCAAGGGCCGATCGTATTCACCACGTCCATACAGAAAGGACGTGCCGGGAAGAAGCGGCTCCCCAGTCTCCGGCGAGTAACGGATCACCTGAATTGACGCCAAATCGACGTGACGTCCGCCGGCGCCGAGCTTGGGCAAAGTCGTGTTGAAATCGAGTTCGATACTCGCGGGGGCTTCGTCACGTTCGCGATCCCCAATCTCCACGGGCGGAACAGCGACGAGGATACGATGGGTCCCGCTGCCAGCCCAATCAGGGCGTTGCGATACCGCGGCGGAAACGCCCGCCAACATGGCAACGAAAGCCAAGGAAAGAGAAATGGATAAATGAATCATAACAAGCGGTATCGTCTTTGAATGTTCGAAATAGGGACCGGATTCAGGCGTCGGGTAAGACTGCTTTCAGCCAACTGTAGATCGTGTCGCCGACTTGTTTGTAACCGGCTTCACTCGGATGAGTGCCGTTGTTGACTCGGGTGACCTGATCGGTCGACCGCGCGTTGCGGGGTGCGGTCCATGTCGGGTAATGATGGTCGGCGTCGAGGTTGACGTTCACGGGCACCACGAAGATATTTTCTCCCTCTCGACCGGAGAACCCCTCCACCAGCCGTTCAATCATCCGATGATGGTTACGGCAGTATTGCCAGGCTGTTTGCTTGCGGGAAGCCGAATAGTTGCGAAATCCATCCTGACTGCGGGAGGCGGGACCGACCAGCACGATGCCGATCTTCGTCTCCGGCCGGACTTCGTGGATCATGGTAACGAGTTGATCGTAATACCCAAGCGCCCGGTCGACCCGCGCTTCGATGGTGGAATCATTCTCACGAAAAATGTCGTTCGGTCCGAGGTGAATAGTCACCACATCAGGGCCGGCTCCTCCGTTGAACTCATCACAATAGCGCTGAAAATCCAGGACAACTTCGCCGTCGTCATCCTCGTAGAGAAATGGACTGCCGGTGTCGGGCCGTTTGACTACCCCGGAACGCGAGAGCGGGCCGTGCATCGTCGCAAATGCCTGCGCCGTCCAACCGCTGTAACCTTCGTGCCGGAGTGGGCCCTCCGGAGGCTTGTTGCCCGGCCCGCGCGAGCCGATTAACGTCAACCCCACATCCGGGTCCGCCTGCGAAAGGTCAAGCAGGTGTTGGGCATAAATCCCATACTCGGTCAAACTGGCGCCGATCAACAAAAGCGTGCCGGATCGTTCCGGACCGCCCCCTCCAGGTGAAACCAAAATGACCGACGAGGCCCGGGCAACCACTTCATTGGCCTCGTTGAGAACCGCGATAGTGATCGGATATTCGCCCGCCTCACCAGCGGCCGGAGTATAGGTCCAACGATTCTGCATCTGAACGCCTTTCGGGCATGTCACATCGAACGCATAATTCGCTGGATTGAGCATCAGGCCAAGGTTTTCGAAGTAAATATTCGATTCGATACCGGGCGCGGCGTAGATTACCGGCGGCGCCAGCAACCGGATCTGGCCCGGAAAATCCTCCGCGACCGGGCCCGGCGGCACGCCACCTTGGGCATTGACCGGAAAGGCGTCCGCGAAACCAAACAACGCGCAAACGAGGAGGAAGACAGGGAAATTTTTTTTTGGTTCACTCATAGGAAAATCCGGTTTATGCCTGATCCCACTTGGTCAGTCCACGGAGTTGAGACGTTTCCGGAGGTGTGAAGAGTAAACTCAAGAGATAACCTCCCGCAAATGTGACAGCGCATCCAACCGGCGAATACCAGAAGAAATGAGCCGGCGTCCAAAAGGCGACGTATGCCACCGACCCCAACCCGAGGACTACTGCAATGAAAGCCCCGCGTCCGTTCGTGCGACGGGTCAATACCCCAAGCAAAAAGACGCCAAGGAGCACCCCGGCCGTCAATCCGTTGAGCGTCTGAATAATCTCCATGATGGTTCCGAGCCGATTGACGAATATCGCAAGCAACGTCGCGACCCCTCCCCAAAAGAGGGTCAGTCCGCGAGAGAACCAAAGCTCCTTTCTTGTCGTGGCCACCGAGGCCGCGTCGGTCAGATCCGCCACTTCCCCGGCCACCGCATACTTTTCCCCTTTCACAAAACGGCGATAAAAATCGATCATGGTCGCCGCCGTCAAACTGTTGATCCCACTGTCCACACTCGACATTGTCGCCGCAAAAAGGCCCGCCACCACCAGTCCGGAAATCCCAATCGGCAATTGATGCACAATAAAATACGAAAACCACTGATCCGAATTCAACCCGTCGGCCAAAAGATCCGGGAAAACCGTGTAATAAGCAAAGATACAGAGTCCGATCAACGCCAACCCCGCGATCAGTGGAATCACCAGCAAACCATGAATCCAAACTGATTGCTTCAAAGTCTTGTAATCCCGCGTCGTGAAACAACGCTGCACGATGACCTGGTCCACCCCATAGGTTGCCAGGTTGATGAAACTCGCCCCGATCAAAACCGCCCAGGTCGAAATACTGGTCAGACCGAAATGAAAGTCGACAATCCGGGTTCGTCCCTCCGAAGAACTGACCGCCCAGACTTCCCCCAACCCTCCAGGTATCTCCGTGAGACAGATCCATAACACCAGGAACATCGCCGCCACCAGAATGAACACCTGCACCACGTCGGTCCAGATCACCGCCTCCATCCCTCCGAGCGCGGCGTAAACAGTCGCCAGCAAACCGATCAGAATGATGCACGGAATCAAACCGAGGCCGGTAATAGTACTCAGCGCCAAACTGGTGGCATACAAAGCGGTCGCCAGCCACCCTAGACGAAGAAAGATGAACATCCCGCTGGAAAGCGCCCGCAACTCGGGGTTGAACCGCTTCTCAATGTATTCATACGCCGTATACAGTTTGAGACGGTAAAAGAACTGAAGGAACAAGTATACCGTCAATGGAAGGACCCAGACCAAACTGATGATGGCGATCGCCATGATCATGTCGTTCCCGATGATATAACCCGGCATCCCGAGAAAGCTGATCGCGGAAAAATTCGTCGCCATCACACTCAGCCCCACCGGAAACCAGCCCATCTTACGCCCCGCGAGGAAAAAGTCCTTCGCATCGGATTGACGGCGCATGAACCAACTGCCGAAAAGGGTGATCCCGATGATGTAAATAAACAGGATCGTGTAATCGAGCGCCCCAAAGGCAGCGATGAATAACGGTATTTCAATCATCAATATCAGATCGGACATGAATCCAATTATTCAGCCGGGTTTGCTGCCCGTAAACGCCAAACCTGAGGCGAGCGCACTCCCGGGTGACTTTCTCCCGAAATCTGATAAAATAATCCGTCTCGCGCGGCCACCGGCAAGGCCACGTGCGGAGCCGGGCTCACGCCTTTCGTCTCCCACCGGTCGGCATCGATATCATAAAAAAGAACACTCGAAGGAAGGGCCGGCAATTCCTTGGGGTCGATTCCAAGATGGGAACCGTCGGCTCCCCCGGATACCACGAAATGTCCGTCGATTCGCGGAGCCGGGGACGGAGCCCCGATGGCTCCCCGCGGCAAATCCGCCAGCCTTTGCCAGCCGGAATCCGGGTGATAACGGTATGCGTCCTTCAGGTAATCGAGCCGTTCGAAGACAGTGTCGCCAGGCTTCAATTCCACCCCGCTGAAAAGGTAAAATGACTCGCCGTCGCTGCCGGCTACCGCCACCATCCGGGTCGGTCCCGGCCACGGTTCCAACTCCTGCCATCCTGCATCGATATCGGCCAGCGATAGCTTCCAGAAGTTTCGCATTGCGACTACTGAGTCAGGGGCCAACTGCCCCCCCGCCACGTAAATCGTATCACCAACCAGCGCCGCCGCCGGCGACGCCACCGGCATCGGAAGAGAGGGGAGTCTGGAAATTCGAACGTCACCATCTTCCCATGACATCCGAAAGACGTCGGCAAAATGCCCGGCCGGACTCGATCCCCCGATGCAAATCACCCCTTCCTCCGTGGCTATCGATGCTCCATAACCAAGGACCGGTCCGGGCAGTTTTCCAACCAATGACCACCCGCCTCCCTCCGTCCATGCGAAGATCGGGTCATGCCAGATCCTTTGTCCCCCCTCCCAAAGAGGTTTCTCGGAAAAATTCGCGCCTCCCGCCACAATCAGAACCTCGCCGTGAAACCCGGCAAATGCCCCGGCAAGACCGTGTTCATCAGGCAAGTCAGGCAATCGCTCCCAATGAAGCGCCGGCGTGATCTCACGGGTCTGTGAAGGTGTCATAAAATTACAGGCGGGTGAGAATAGAGCGACGGCGAGACAACAGAGAGTCGCGCCGCGGACTGTTCGGGATGATTTTTCATTTTGAATCATGATTCCTTATTGGGATGTTCCCGTATCGATGAGCCTTACCCGGGTGAAGAGGCGATCCCCTCCTCCATCGTGCGACAGCGGGACCCGCACCCGTTCGAATGCGCCCTCGGGCGCCCGTTCTGCGATGGCGAGCCAGGATATCTCCTCCCACGCGATCAGGTCGACCGACTTCTCAACGGCGTATTCAACGTCCGCAACATCAAGCCGCCTGAAAAACTGGAGCCAAAGGCCATCCTCGCTCGCAACCACAAGTGGCAGCCGGCTTCGCTCCAACTCGCCGGGAACAAGCCCAAACCCGTAACGGACAAGGTTCACAATCCCTTCTCCAAAGGGATCCGCCATCTTTCCCGAATACTCCGGATCGTCGCGTTGCCCCGCCGAAAAATTTTCCAGCAGCCACGCCTGATAGGTCATGGTCCCCAGCACCATCTCGCGAGACTGCACCGAAATAACCTGCGCCGGCGCGTAACCATGCTGGAGAAACGATCGCTCCACCCAGACAGATCCTTGCGTGCTCGGAATAAACAGGTCGTCGTCGCCGTCGGAATTCAAATCCACCATCTTGACCCGCGGTTGAATCACCGGGGGCAATTCCGGGTCGAAGCCGGCTGCAAACCGAGACGCACCTTCGCCGCCGGTATTCAGGAAGACTCGCACGTTTCCATTGGCGGCTCCTGCGATCACATCGATATGACCATCGTTGTTCCAGTCGGTCGCCTCGACTTCCGTTCGAATACCGAGATTCCCAATCTCCACCGGCAGGGCAAAAACCGGATCGTCCAGGCCGCCGATATTTTCATAAAATCGCACGATCCCAAACGTATCGCCAATCACGAGATCCTGGATACCGTTCCCGGTGAAATCGGCCGCCGTGAAGGTCGTCCGTGCTCCTTGCAGTGAAATAAAACTGTCATCCGGTTCCCCCTCCGGACCGACCTTGATCGGCTCCTCGTTCTCCATCATGAGGATCTCCCCCTCCAGTTCGAAAATCACTTCCTCTTCGGTGCTCAGATTACGATGAAACCTCACGTGACCCCACCAATCGCCAAAAAGAACATCGACCTTCCCGTTCTGATTGAAATCGTAAAGCCGTGGATAAAACCAGTCGTCCCCAATTCCAGACGGGTGCGCAATATGGACGCCGGCCGGAAGGACGTTGACCCGCTGAGGAAAGAAATACGGATTCCCCTCCCCCGAGTTGAGGGCGATGTTGTAATTGGAAACTGCATCCGGCAATCCGTCGTTATTCCAATCCAGAAATTGAGTCACCGAAAGCGGCGCATCTCCCCAGCGGGATTCGATTTTTTCCTTCAATTTAAAGAGCGGTTCCGTTGCCGTACCCACATTTTCGATCAGATAAATGTCCTTCCGCGAACTTACGATGAGATCGAGTAAACCGTCACCGTTCCAATCGACCGCCCGGGGCGATGTCAATCCGACCCGGGGAAAGGCCGCCACCGCGGGGAACGCCCGTCGCTCCAAGACCGGCTGACCTGGAGAGCCGACGTTTGCGTAAAATCGCAAGAAGTATTCGTCATCCCATGACTCGGAAGTCATCGGGAGGTTACCGGTGATCAGATCGGGCAATCCGTTGCCGGTGAAGTCCGCCACCGTAGGAGCGGCGCACCAATCACCGACATTGATGATTTCTCCCAACGAATCGACCAATGGTCCCCGGCTCACCAGAATCGGGAGCCCGTCAGCCCCTCTCCCAGTGCTCTCAAATAAATAAATCCTCCCGGTCACATACCCTCCGGCCAACAGGTCGAGCTCGCCGTTTCCAGTCCAGTCCACCGCTTCCATCACCGGATAATAATCACGAATAAATGCGCCAGCCGGCCGGCCAATTACCGGCTCGAAGGGCACCTCGAGGGGAGAACCGCCGACTTCGATAAAACCTTCAAACTGCAAAATTCGATTCGTATTTGTTCCGACATTACGAAAGAATACCGCCCGGTTCCAGTGGGAGCCGACAATCACATCCTCAATCCCATTCCCAGTCCAATCAACAATCAATGGCGCCGATGACAGACCGAGGTCGATGGGCAGGTCGCTTGCATCAAAGAGCATCCGGTGGACCGGAAAATGCGGAGCGGAGGGACTGCCGCGGTTCGGCATCAGAAGAAGCTTTCCATAACTCTCCCCATAGATGATATCCGGAAGTCCATTTCCCGTCCAATCGGTGACCGCGACGCGGGTATGATCCGCCCCGGTCGAACTCGTTGCGATCCGGTCGAATCTCGGCATTCCATCCCCTATCCATCCACGCGGAGGAACTTCGTTCACCTCGGCATCGAGCTCCATCAGATCAAAATAAATCGCATAATGAGAGGGGGCATTCCCCTCCTGCGAATGGGTCCAGGCGAGCCGTCCCTTTTCCCAATCGCCGACGACGTTATAAAAGTAACCGGCCCGCACCCGGTTTGTTCGTTGCGGCGTCAAATTACTGCTGATCGACCCGTGAAACTCGGGGAAATCATACGGAATGAGACTATCATACCAGCGAAACGGCCGGTCGAATGGGCTTTTTGAATACGCGTAATCTCCGTACGGAAGCGGCTCGGCGCTGTCGGGGTCGTATTTCATCACCTGAATTGAGGCGACGTTCGCCTTTCCCTCAAGCCCCAGGGAGTCCAGCAATTCGACGAAATCAAGCCCGATATCGGCCGGTAACTGGTCGCGTTCCCGGTCCCCGATTTCGACCGGATCTACCCGAACCAGCACCCGGTAACCGCCTTGCCCGGACCACCCGACGCCGTCGCTCAGATCCGGCCAGGAGAGAAACAGGTCATCGAAAAACACGGCGCTCGGCGTCGCCTTCGGTCCCACCTGAATCACAAAATTCCGGAGAACCTCCGGGGAGCCATAGAAGGTGAACGTGTCGCCTCCGCCGGAGTTTGCCATCAACTGCTCGCCATTCAGGGTGCCGGTAAAACTCTGGGTCGTCGCATCGAACTCCACGGAGACATGATTGGCCGCATTCAGAATTGCCCTTTGGGCCAATTGGATCGTTCCAACGCTGGTGTAAACATGGACGACTTCACCGTTAAACTGGAAGTAAGGTCCCCAATTGCTGGTGGCGCTCCCCCCGGTCAGTCGAACCAGAACGCGGGGAGCCCCGTAAGTCTCGTCGGACACAGGCCAAAAGGTAAAATCCAGCTTTCCCTGCTGGAGGCCTGAGCCACCGGAGAATGTCATCGTGCTGGTCGCGGTGCTGCGGAAAAAAACGCTCTTATTGCCGCTCGGTCCAAATGGATCCGCCGGCACCGAGTTTGAATCGACCACTCTAACCTCACCGGACCCATCGTTCGCCAGGTTGATCGTTACACCCGACGGTGCCTCCCCCGTCGTCTGCTGCTCAAAATCCTCTGCAATGAGCTGCCCCTCTGCCCGCACCGAGCACAGGAGCAGACTGAACACAATCGAAAGACGGACCAAGGGAGTCACGGAAAAAGACATTCTCCAAACATGCGTTTCCCCTCGCTACCGGACAACGTGATTCGCCTGGATAAAAAACCTTACCACCCCACCCAACGCGGTCATCAGACGTAGGCTGGGATGCTCCAATTCCATAGCATGAGGCACATCGGACCTTCGCCCATGATCGGACCCGGGACGTAGCCGCGATCACCGCGGGATACTTGTGCCATCATAGAAAAGAATAAAGCCGAGGTCCTGTCCGACAAGCAGATCGAGGGTCCCATTCCCATTCCAATCAAGAACCTGAATATGGGGATTGTGACGAAATCCGTCCAGCTTTCGAGCGGCCGTGGCCCGGAGCGAAACGCCATTCCGGTCAGTCATTTCACGCCCCGGCGCGAAAACCGGCTCCTCATTGGTCCCAATGTTTTCGGCAAATTTGAACCCGCCCCTCGCCGAGTTCAAACCGACAATCAGGTCCCACTTGCCATTACCATTCCAATCGACCACCGAAATGGAATCGCGCCTGCCAACCAGATCATCCGGCGTGGTAAAGGAAACCGGACTGCCATCCGCAAAGCGTAGAATGGTTCCTTCCCCGAGTTCCAGGGGGCCGCCCGCTCCTCGTTCACGAAGATAGAGAACGTATTCAAACCGGTCGTTGACCGCCACGAGATCCGGCAGTCCATTGCCGTTCCAATCGACCACCGCGGGTCGGATTCGAGCGTGACCAGTGGTCCGGATAATCCTGCCTCCGGCTTCCAGCAACACCGGATCCGCCCAAACCAAATCACCACCCTCCCCCACATTCTCATAAAACAGATACCCGGCACGTCCAATCTGCCCGGAAATTATATCCAGTTTTCCATTGCCATTCCAGTCCACAACAACCGGTGACGTGTATCCCCAGAATCGTTCGACTGGTCCCTGCGGATGATAAGCCATGTCCATCTGGAGGTGAATGGGGCGGCCAGCTGGATGAAGTAACAATTCCGGCGCGGCAAACGCTGGCTGCCCCTCTTCACCAATATTGCGAAAGAGTCGAAAATGCCCGTCTGCCGATCCGACCACAAGATCAAGGCGTCCGTCCCCCACCAGGTCGACAGCCCATGGCGAAGCAAATCCGCTCGGAATCCAAAGTTTGTCCGCCACCTCCTCCAGGACATCGTATTCACCAGAAAAATACGGATCGCCGGGCTGGCCCTCATTTTTGAAAATGAATTCACCATCTTCGCTCGAAACGAGCAGGTCAAAAAGCCCATCCCCCGTCCAGTCCACCACCGAGATTTTGCTGTAAATCCCGGGATAATCGACGTAAATGTGCTGCGGTCTCCCCAAGAGCGGCGCTTCCGCCCTCCCCGTGTTGGGAAAGAGCAATGGCGGCATTGCCTCCTGGGTCAGGATCAGGTCGAGTTGACCGGTTTCTCTCCAATCGACCGTAACAGGGGCACTAA
Organism: Verruconatronum alginivorum; assembly: GCF_056590205.1. Lineage (NCBI taxonomy): Bacteria > Pseudomonadati > Verrucomicrobiota > Opitutia > Opitutales > Verruconatronaceae > Verruconatronum > Verruconatronum alginivorum. The sequence continues at coordinate 876,849 of NZ_JBWPVQ010000001.1, forward strand.
TGCCAAATACCGTCAACGGATCATCATTCAATAGGATCGGTTGGGCTTCGGTGAAACGCGGTTGCTCAGCAGTACCGCTGTTGGGAAGAAAATAGACTTCTCCGTAAATTTGGCCAAAGTTCGTTCTGCCGCCTCGTTGACCGATGTCACGGGTTGGAAGATAGGAAAAATAATCGGTCCAGATGTCGCGGCAAACGACCAGCAGATCCGGGAGTCCATTGCCGTTCCAGTCGACGATGTGCGGATGCGCGGAGGTGATCGGCTTGCGTCCTTCCGGTCTGACCCGATCGAAAATTTCACTGGTGGCCAGCACCTCGAAGTCAGAAAACTCGGGTTGCCCGGGTTGACCGGAATTTCGGAAGAGTCGTATCTCCGTCTGCCCCCACCGGCTTTCCACAATATCAAACTGCCCATCCCCGGTCAGGTCTCCCAAATCGATGTCCGCCGACCACCGCAAAAACGGTAAGTGATCCCCTTTTTCAAACACCCCATCTTCCCGCTGAAAATAAACCCTCTGATCAGCAATGAAATCCAACCGCCCGTTCCCATTCCAGTCTATCGGAACAGATCCCATCGAGACCCGTCCGGAACGCTTACTCAGAGGTGCCGTTCCTTCCCGGTTGTAAGTCAAAAAAGAAGGCGAGGAATTCTCCACCTGCCCGCCGGTAATACCTTCGCATACCTGCAAGGGGCCCATCAGCAGAAAGATCGAGGCAAGCGTTATTCCCGGCAATACACTCGGCCCGAAACAAGGAACTGCATTGGCATCGCGAGACACAATCTCGGGATCGGCATCGTTCATGACATGCCTGAAGTCGAGCGCCAAAAGCGCTGGCGGCCACGGAAACAAAGAAGCCCCAAAACGGCTACCCCGAGTGCAAGTGATGTCATTCCGGGCTCCGGAATAACAGCCAAGTCATCAAAAAAGATCTGGGTGTTCCCCGCAATTCCGCCAACCCGAAGGACGATCTCGCTGATTGAAGATGGAGTGCCCGCGTAGGCAAAAACACTCGTCCCGACATAGCCCGCTGCATCCTCGGTCTGGAATGATACCCCGTTAAGGGTGCCGGAATATGTCCGGGAGACTCCGTCGAACATGAGCGTAACCTCGTTGATCTCATTCCGTACCCAATTTGTAGCGGTAGTGGTTCGCCGGAGAGTGGCACCATCAATGACATGCATGCGATTTCCAGCACTTACCTGGAACCATGGCCCCCAATCGGTCGCAGTCACCGAATCCTGGAGCCGCACGATCGCCCGGACATCATTCCCATCGCTCCACGCTGGAAAGAATTGGAGCACCACTGTTCCGGACACCACTCCCGGAGATCCGGCGAACGTCGCCTGAGAGAAACCAGTCCCTGGTTGATTGAAGTAAAGGCTCTGGTTGCCCCCAATCCCAAAGGGATCAGCAGGAGTTGTGCCCGAGCCGGCGACCGTTACCTGGCCATCGGTTCCGAGAATGACCGTGGCACCCGCCGGAGCCTCGCCTGGAGTGTCATTCTGAAAATTTTCAAGCACCAGGGCAGACGCCTGACTGCCCGATATCAGAAGGATGGCGCTGGCGATTGTCAGCAGAGATGATAAGTTGGGAGAGACATTCATAGTGGTTGATTTGGAGTTGATTGAGCCACCCGGATTCGGGTTGCTTTTGAAGATGATGATCGTATGGGAAAATGCGGCAAAGGATATGAGCTGGTAAAATCACCTTTCCACCCAATTCGGGCAGTCCACGGATCAATCGTCCGCGATGATCTTTTTCCCCCGCAGAAACGTCCGCAATTCCTCCAACTGCTCGGCGGTCGGGCTGATTCGGGGAGGCCGCACAAACGGAGTCGGGTAATGCCCGGCCAAATACAACATCGCCTTATACCCTTGCGGATACCCCATCGGAACCGTCGCCTTCAATAACGGCTCCTCATACTCGAAAACGATATCGCGCGCCGTATCCCAGTTCCCGGCCCGGACCGCCCGGTAAAACCGTTGGCTGACCCCCGGCGCGACCGGCGCGATCGGACAGAGATACCCAGGCGATCCGAGCTGCGCGCCGTACAGGTATTGCTTCATCTGACCGGCTCCCAAGACCGCAAAATCGGTTTCTCGGGTCTTTCGCACCTGGTCGTAGAACGGATACAATCCGGCATGCGATTTCACCCCCGCGACTTGCGGGAACGTCGCCAGTTTCTTGATGGTGGCGGTTGGCAGATTGCTATCATAAATAACCAACGGAATCGAAGTCTCCTCCGTGATTCGCTCGTAAGCAGAAACCAATTGCGGCTCCTGCACGATCCGGTGACTGAAATGCAGGTTGATCGCCTCGAGCCCGGCATCCTCCATCCGTTTCACGAACTCGACCATCCGACCGGTCCACCAGGGCCCGGTCGCTCCGACCACCAGTGCCCGCCCCTTCGCCTGCTGCAGAACGGTCAGGTTGATGCGTTCGATCTCCTCCTCGCTCAGGACATCGATTTCCCCGTCTCCATAAGTGAAGAACAAGATTGGCGGTTCATCCCGGTCGCACATGAATTCGGTCCAGTTGCGCAACGCATCGTAATCGACCTCATAGTTTTCCTTGAAAGGAACCGTAATGGCGGCTTGGGGACCGTATAGCCGTTGGTAAATCGCAGTAGCCGTAGCGGTCCGTCCCCTGCCGTTGACCGCGTCGGCACGCCCCCATCCGGTCGCGGGAAGACATGCTGAAAACGCGCCCGCCATTACCCATTTCAAGAATTGCCGCCGTCCGTTACTCGACACAGTGAGTGGTTCAGGTGGAAGATTTTGACTCATAATTGTGAATACTGGCAGGACCGATTTTTCCGATGCGAAAGCGATCGGGGCAGCTAACCGCCCCAAACTCAGAATCTCCCATCTCCCTTCAATTGGAAAGATTCACCAGGGGGTAAAAACAGGTTACCAGATCCGCCTTGCCAACCGGCTTCCCTCCGCCCCGATCCCAGGAAACTGCACGGTTCGGCCGCCGTCATTGGCCTCGCGAAATCCCAAAGGCGTCCGTCGTGTCCGTCCTGGCATTCGGTTTTGATTTGCATTTAAAAGCAAAGCAACGGATTCCATTTTGAAATGTTGCGACGAAATCTCCAAACAAAAGATCTGAAGGGGCGGTGGCGCCCACGGAATCCGCGCTTTTCACGTTGGTTCATCTCACTGGTCGGAGTGATTGGAATTGGAAGCAATTCGGCAGTCGACGGGCTTCCGGCTGCGGCGGCGGAATATCGATTCATCACCCCACGAGTGGGGGACCCCTTTGAATTACGAAAGGAGTTCGACGTGAAGGAACCGGTCCTGGCAGGTACGGATCGACCTTTGCCTGGGTGGCTCGGTTCGGGACACATCATCCTCCTTCAGGACGGGCGCTTACTGATGGCCTACGCGCATCAGAACGAATGCCGCATTTCCTATTCGGATGATGAGGGAACGTCGTGGACTCTGCCATTGACCGTCCGGACAGATCAATCTGAGGGTGTCCGGATTCATCGCCCGGCGGTTGTCCAGACCAAGACGGGAGATCTTTGGGTATTCTTTTATGGATTAATCCGCTACGACCCCCCCAATCCAAATAATTCGATCAACAATCTCTGGGCGGTCCGAAGCGGAGACGGTGGGGAATCCTGGGATACTCCTCGCTGCATCTACGAAGGATATGTCGGCATGCTGCAAGGGGCCATTGAAACCCGGGCAGGTCATATCGTCGTTCCTGTTTGTGATTACCGGGACGTTCGACATTTTACCGCGCTGTGCCTCGTATCCAATGACGGAGGACAGACCTGGCAAACCTCGACCTCGATCGATATCGGAAGACCGGAAACTTCATGGCCTCTTTCTGCCAATTTGAGCCAAGGGTCCCTGGAGCCGAGTGTGGCGGAGATGGACGATGGGAGTCTCCTCATGATGATACGAACCGTCGTGGGCGAATTCTATCACGCGATTTCGAACGATGGCGGACTCACCTGGGGAACGGCGCTTCCGGTGCCGGACTTGACCTGCGGCGGCCCCTGTAATGTGGTAAATCTTCCAAGTGGGCGCGTGACCGTGGCCTACAATCCCGCCAATCCCGATAGTCCCGAGACCAAACGTTGGGGCTCGCCGATCGGATACGACACCCAATCAATTGCCGGAATGGGAACGGGGCCTGACTCCTGGCATGTGATTCACGATTTCGTCCGCCAGGTCCCTCAAAAAACCCGCGTCGTCCACTCAACGATCACCGGTCTTCCCGGGAAACGCCTATTAATCACCCTGCCCAGCCGTTCCACCCTTCTAGTCGTCGCGGAGTCAGTCGTGATGGGCGAAGCGGAGGTTCAATCAGGTAGAGGCAGTCCCTGAGGGAGTTCGAAAGCGGTTCGTTTCAAGGCAGACCGCTTGATTTGACAAGAACCAAACTCCAGAGAACAGACAGAAACGCCTGCTTCACGTGGCACGGACATTCCTGTCCGTGAACAGGCAAAAATGCCTGTTTCCCTTATTACCAGTCGACCTGTCCGGGAAATTGACCAGTCGAATGAACTTCCTCTTTTCGCGGCACCGAACAGGATTTTGGGAGTGCGCAATGGAGCGCGTCGCCTATTGAATGAAAATCGGATCCCCACATCATCCTCGTCCGCCTACGCGGGGCGTCTTATTATTGATTACCGCGCTACTGCTATCCGTGACCTCGATCCGAGGAGAGGTTGCATTCGGGAGCGACAGACCCGGCCGGGTGGCGTGCGTCGGAGACAGCATCACCAAGGGCCGGGCCGGGCAAAGTTACCCGGAGCAACTTGGCACGATGCTGGGAGCCAAGTGGGAGGTTCGTAACTTTGGTCACAACGGAACAGTCGCCCGCCGAGAACACGGGCGAACCTATTGGAGTGTCCCGGAGTTTTCGGCAGCGAGCGAATTCGAACCGGATATCGTGGTCTTGATCCTCGGGACCAACGACGCGGCGGCCCCACCGCATCTGCGAGCTCAATTCGCTGCGGGGCTAGCGGAATTGATCGACCATTTCCTCCGACTGCCGTCAAATCCCCGAGTGATTCTGGGGACACCTCCGCCTTTGATGCCGGGGCGCGACGATGACCGGATGATTCATTTGCGCGACGAGATTGCCCCGACGATTCGTGAAATCGCGGCGAGTGAGGGTTTGGCTGTCATTGATCTACAATCACATCTCCCTCTGGCCGATCCTCAACATTACCCTGACAAAGTTCACCCGGACAAGAACGGTGCGCGGATGATCGCGGAACAGGTGCGTATCCACCTGCTTGAATCGAACCAACCGTAAACCACCGGTAAAGGTTGTTTACCCCTGAGATCGAATTGCATCGGATGATGCCGGTCCTGAACATCGGTATATGCGATTCCTCTCTCCCAATGAAAATTTCGCGAGCCGTCGGGTTTATTCCGGAACTAAAATGGCTCTTCTCATGATGCTCGCTTCCGCGCTTTTCGCGCGAGGAGGCTTCGATCCGTCCGCTCTCGACGGATGTTTACTTTGGCTCGACGGCAATGCCTCCGATACGATGGAACTCGATGATGAGGGTCGGGTTGCGGTGTGGCGTGATCGAAGCGGAGCGAACAATCATTTCTCCCAGAAGATTCTGAAGAGGCGGCCGCATCCGGTCTCCGACAATCATGGTGGACTCCGCGGAATCGCATTCACTGGTGACGAATGGCTGCACCGCCTCGAACTCGACCGGCTGGAGACGGAATCCGGGGCGCTCGCCATGACGATCATCGCGATCTTTGAAACCGTCGAGGAGCACCCGCTCCGTCAAATGGGGGTGATCGGGAACGGCGGCTACCTCGACAACTTGCCGGGAATGGTTCTCGGTTTCAACGACCGCCATGTGATTACCCAAAACAACGCCGCCATGCTCGGCATCGGCGACGAAAACGGGCTTCTTCTCAACGCCGGGGTCGACGCCCGCACGGCCCGAAACAGCGGGGTCAACCGCACGCTCGCCGTCCAGTATCCAAATATCCTGACAGCGGTCATCGATACGTCGGCGCCCTCCCCGGCCAGCCTTTTCGTTTACAACGAATCGATCAGCAACGATCTTCCCGAACTGGATCGTCCGATCCCGGCGGAGATTCTCCGCACCTCCGCCGGTTGGGCCATTGGGGCCGCCGATGGCGCGGGCACCCTCCCCTGGAAGGGAATGATCCACGAAGTGCTGGTGTTCGATCGGGCCCTGGAGGAGGCGGAACGTCTTCAGTTGGAAGCCGGCTTGCGCGAGATATACGGGATCGAGAAACCCTCGCCGCTGATCCTCGATCCACGGATCCGCGAGATCTCCCTCCAGCCCCGCCCGCAAGCGGTCGATCCGGATGGCGTCATGCTCTCGTTGCGCGGCGACACGCTTTTCGAGAGCGTCGACGGCGAGGAGTGGGCGGCGCGTCACCGGGGTGAACGAGACCCGCATCGCCCGAACCTTGTCCTCGGTGGCGGTCTGCTGGCGGTCACCCCGAAAGGCACCTTGGTCCATATCGTGCAGGACCGCTCCGCCTTTGTGAAATTGGAATACCGGGATGGCCGGTTTCTCAGCGAGGAAGCCCGCAGCGTCGTCTATGCGGTGCGAAGCGAAGACGGCGGCAGGACGTGGCGCGACGCCCATGTGATCCAGGACGCCTACTGCGGAGCGATGCGCGATATCATCGTGACCAGCGAGGGCAATGTCGTCGTTTCCATCCAAGCCTGGGACGTCGAACACGAACGCCACGTCACCACCGTTTACACCTCGATAGACGATGGGCGGTCGTACCAACAGTCGGTGATCGACAATGGAATCGGCCGGGGTCTTCACGATGGCATGTATGAATCGGCCATCGCGGAGTTGAACGACGGATCAATTTGGCTCCTGGGGCGGACCAGCCTCGGGGTGTTTTGGCAGTCGCGTTCCTTCGACGGCGGTCTTTCCTGGGAAGACCCGACGCCCACCGATATTTCCGCCGGGGGTTATCCGCCCGCCCTGATCCGGTTGGCCAGCGGCCGGTTGCTCCTGGCTTGGAACCGGTTTTACCCGGCTGGATACGACGGGCGGGATGAATTGGTCAACATGGCCGGGGTCAGCTGGTATTGGGGGGAACAAGCAACCAGCCGCTTTAACCGCGAGCTCTCAATCATGTTTTCAGAGGACGATGGCAAGAGCTGGACGGACCCGGTGGTCATCGTCGCCGGACGGCAGGATTTCGCCGCCCTGGCCTATCCTCTCTTGGTTGAAACCCGTCCCGGGGAAATCTATCTTTGGGCCAGGGCATTCGGCGGAAAGATGCTGGAATCGAGTTTCTTCGACCAGTGATGCAGACCGGCGAGCCCGGGTTTCGCCCACGACGGCAATACCGAGGCATGCAAACGCCAATACGATTCCCGTAGCGATGAAGCCACGCCTTGATCGACCCGTCCCGGAAGAGCACCCTGCCGGGTTTCCACCATCAGCGGCAATCCGCGCTAAAAACGCATCTCCGGCCCCTTTTTATTCCCCTACCCCCTCATTCCGTTGTTCCTACCGGTCGTTCCTACCAGTCGTTCAGGCGTTCCTACCGGTCGTTCGGTGGTTCCTACCGGTCGTTTTAGCATTCCTACCGGGCGATTTGGCCGTCGGGCGTTTCGCGGGACGCGAACGAAGAGACGTTTATCCTCACTGTTCATGCGGGTTGCAGGGCTAAATCGGAGGGTTGGCTTCCAGCCGACCTTATCCTGCAACGACGCCGACGGCGGACGGCAGGATGCCATCCCTCCCAGTGGCGAGGATGTTTGATTCCATATTGTTCCCCGGGCGCAGCCCGGATGTTGGCTTCTGTGAAAAGTCCCGGATTTCGTCTTTATCTTTCCCGGTTGATCCGTAGGCTTCGCTTCGGGTCCGGAGAAGGGGTCAGTCCACGCAAATTCACAAAAGTAGAGCGGACGGAAGACGTCAGGTCTTGACTCTTAGAGCGGACGGAAGACGTCAGAGCGGACGGAAGACGTCAGGTCTTGACTCTTGACAGTTGGGCGACCCCGAGGCGCGGATCTGGGGAGAATCGATGAAGTCATGGGGTCATCGCTATAAACGCGGAGGAAAGGGGTCAGTCCACGCATTCTAACACTTGTGTCAGGGGTTCGCCGAGGGGTCAGGCCTAGTATTGGAGTATATTCGCATCCAACCGAGATCATGCAACGGGTCCATGAGAGCATTTTCAGGAGCCCCTTCGACGGGCTCAGGGCAGGGGCTCTTCCGCGGGCTCAGGGCGGGCTCTTCGACTCCCAATCTTTCCGCGGTAATTGGGCCAGCCGCACGCACAGGAAGCGCGTCTTGAGGGCTGACCCCCGACTGTTCCCCCAAACCAATCGCCCTGCTGCGGGTCATTGACATAGTCGTAAACATGGTCTAGTTGTGGACTATGAAGTCGATGAATGTTAGCGAGGCGAAGACCAAGCTGTCCGCTTTGGTGGATGAGGTGGAGAAGGGAGGAGAGGTCATTCTCTGCAAACGGAATGTCCCTGTGGCAAGGATAGTTCCTTCGAGAGACGTTGCCGCCGGGGAGCGGCGGCATCGGACGCGAATCGGATGGGCGAAAGGCACCGTGGAGGTTCACGGAGACTTGACCGAACCGGCAATCGACGAAAATACCTGGGAGATGCACAAGTGAATATCCTGTTGGATACGTGCGCTATATTGTTCCTGAGCCAGAACGCCGATTGCGTGCGGGAAACCACACGGCGGTTGATTTCCGAAGCTCGGGAGGTGAGCGTTTCGGTTATATCGGCGGCGGAACTGGCCTGCCTTCAGGAGCGGGGCCGGATCACTTTACCCTGTCATTGGAAGACGTGGTTTCGTCAGGCCGTAGAGGAGAACGGGTGGCAGGTTCTGCCCCTGAGCCTCGATATTATGGAGGAGGCGTATTCCCTGCCTGGCGACTTTCACGCGGACCCGGCGGACCGCGTGCTCACCGCCACGGCCAGGCTGGAACGGCTTCTCTTACTGACCACCGATGGGAAATTGCACGAATACCCCCACGTGAGGGCCGGGTGGTAGCTCCATGCCTCTCGGGCGTAGGCAAATGGGGAGCCCGAGATCACGTAAGGGGTCCATGAGAGCATTTTCAGGAGCTCGACGGGCTCAGCCGCCAAACACGGCACGAATTTCCCAGAGTTCTGTCCCAACAAGCTTCTTGAAGTATTTTTCGGCGGCTTGGGAAGATCGCGGACCAATTGCAGAACCCACGCAATTTTCCGTGCCTGCTAACGGCAACAAATACTTCCGATGAACCGGCAATCCCCCGCAAATCCTACGACGGCAATTTGGCAAAAATGGTCCGTCTTAATTTGGACCGTAATAACAAGCCCGGCATCGGAACTCCTTTCGCTCCCCTGTTGGATCGACCCGCCAGGGCATTCGGCGGAAAGATGCTGGAATCGAGTTTCTTCGACCGGTGATACAAACCGACGTGGCCGGTTCGGGCAGGACGGCCCCGGGATTCAGCGCCGGCGACGGAAGTAGGTACCCCAGGACCGCGACGCCCGCCACCAGGGCAGCCGTGGCAGGTTCCGGAATTAGCGCCAGGTCGTCGAAAAAGATCTGAGTGTCACCGACAATGCCACCCGCCCGTAAAACGACCTCGCTGATCGAGGTCGGCGCACCAGGATAAGAAAAAACACTGGTGCCGGTGTAACCATTCACGCTCTCGGTCAGGAGAGAAACTCCCCGGACGTCGAGATTCACCGAGAATGGAGCATCCAGAGCCACGCCGCAATCGGGGCGTGCGGGTAAAAACAGCTAACCAGTCCGACTACTCCCCCTCCACCCGAACTACCGCCGATTCAATCGTACCCGACTGCTCGACTCCTGACATAGCGATTCGAGTCCAGACCGCAACCAACGCACCATCCTCCCGTTGAGTCACCGAGGGATACGAAACCTGCCTCGACCAGTCCGCTTCCCCCTCTTCAGGAAGAATCACCTCCGCCAAAACCACAGGCTCGGACCAAGTGGCTCCGTCATCGGCGGAAATTCGCATTGCCATTGGGTTCCGATGCGGGGGCGGAGAAGGATTATGGGTCAGCACGATCTTTCCTCCCCGGGTGCGAAGCAGACTATGCGACGCGGCAGCGGCCGAAAGCCCGGTTTTATCAACGTCAGACCAGGTTCGACCTTGATCGTCTGAATAAGAACGCCAGAGGTTTCCATCGCGCGAGCGGACCACCATCATCAGACGGCCATCGGATAACTCCGCCACGGCGGGCTCGGCGGCACCAGCGCTACCAGGGGTTTCGACCGATCCGGATCGCTCCCATGTTTCGCCTTGGTCCTCCGAAATCAAAACGCCAGCGGTATGGGGAGCGGTGAACGTGTGGATCGGCAGGATGAACTCGCCTGTCGAAAGGACGATTCCATTGCTGCGGCAACCGAAGCCGGTCTCCTCGATCAGTTGCCGGGATTCCGACCAGGTGGTGCCGTGGTCATCGCTATATCTTCCGGAAACCCGGAACGAATCGACGCCCACGAGTTCGCGCTCGACCTCCCGCATTCCGACAAATGGATACCGGTGCCAGCGGCCGGCCGATGAGAAGAGAAACGTTCGCTCCTCGTTCACGATAAAGGCCGGATCAAAATCCGAGGTTCGCGGGGTGTTGTGCAACTCCCGCGCACGCGACCAGGTTTCCCCTCCATCTTCCGAGAAGGCCCCGAGGATCACCTGGTGAACCGAGGCTTCATAGGGCCCCGAAAACCAGGCGGCCAGCAATCGACCGTCTGGCAACGCCGTCACACTGGGAGCATGGTTGAACCCGTAAAGATTCCCGCGATCGTAAGGATCGGTGTGGGGATAATTGAATACAATCGATCGCCCTTCGATCGAAAGCGGTCCGGCCGCCAATTGAGTTCCTGCGGTAGCGACCAGGCAGATGGCTAAAGCCATGCCTGCTGCATATCCCAATGACTTGGGTAAGCGTCCTCCACCAAACATTCTTTTCATTTCCATGTTGTGCATAAAATCAAATATTCGACTATTCTCAAAGAGTCGCCCGCCAATTCGTCCGCACGATGGCGAGGTCAAGTGTCATCGTGGCCTCAGGCAAGTTCCGGGGCCGAGCTGGAGACCCGGGGCCGCATGTCTCGAATCGCCGCCTGTAGATTGCTCAATGCCTTGGCAACGATGGCAGGATCCGACAATTGACCGATCTCGGCCAGATACGTTTGCTCGGCTTCCACCCATGGACCGCAAAGCGATGCCACCTCCGCGGCCACCTCCAGAGGGATCTGCACGACGCCATTCTCGTCGGCATGGATCAAGTCGCCCGGACGAATCACCGTTGGCCCGATCTGGACTTTGGTATGGACATCGAGGATGCGCCCATAACCATGGGAAACGCAGGTATTACGCGCCCACACCCCGAGGCCAATGGCACGAATCGCATCCAAATCGCGCGCGGCCCCGTTCGAAATGATCCCTTGGACTTCAAAATTCTGGTACACTCGGGCCATCAATTCGCCGAATCCGGCGGACCGGCACGGTTCATCCAAATCCTGAAAGACCACGATCCGCGGGATGGGTAACTCGTTCATGGCTTCGAGGTGCCGGAGCAGTCCGGCAGGCATCCGCTCGTCCTCCGCAGGCCTGGATGATCTGAAAGTGGCGGTGGAGGCGTAACCAACCACCCGATTACCCGGGGGAAGGCTCAGGTTTCTGATCCCCGGTCGAAGGTATCCGACGTCGTGGGGGCGAATATCAAACAGTTCCAATACGTTGCTGACGGTTGGCGAGTCGTATTTTCTCAGCGTTTCGAGAACGTCCGTACCGACCATCGCATGCGAGGTATTCAGTGCCATGTTTACGATGCTTAATTATGCAACCCCTTACATATTGGGGTAATACCATTCATTCCGAAGCGGATATTTAGCATATTCAACGTGACCGTCGACAAATAGCAGATTGACCGAGCTATTGTCGGAATTATGGGCGCGAGGAACTCTCCAGAGGAGTTGCGCGTTGGTACTTATGTCATTGCTTCGACTCCAATGGGAGTTACTCACCGTAAACAACTCAAGCCGTCCCGACACCTGGTCCCCGTCCATCAACGTATCAAACAGCATAATCGTTTGCGTCGCCTCGATCGCAGTCATCGGTCTGTCGTAAAGGTTGCCACTCCCGTCCGTCGAAGGCGTATTGTTGAACCGGTACGAACGCTCCTGAAGATCCGGCGGAGCGGGAGTGGAGGGACACCGAAAAATCCCGGGGTCCTGGACATATGGGTACACATGAAAAACCCAATTCTGATTCGAAAACGAGGAATCAATATGAGCCAGGTAATTAAAAAAACGATCGCCGTTTTCACTGGTAGCCATATGCACCGCCAGACCGATTTGCCGGAGGTTACTGGTGCAGGCGGCCCGCCGGGCATTTTCGCGGACCGTAGCCACCACCGGAATTAAGATCGCGGCGAGAATTCCAATGATGGCGATGACGGTCAAAAGTTCAATCAGAGTGAATCCATTCGAGCTCTGCCGATGAAGTCGTTTCATAATTTTCTCTTTCATAAATTTTAAGTTCAATAAGGATAATACCAGTTGTCTGGGAGCGGATATCTCGCATATTCAACATGACCATCCGCAAAGAGGAGGTTCACCGCGCTGTGATCGTCATTGTGCCCCCGCGGATAATTGGTGAGCATCGCCTCGGACCGATTCGTGTCGTTTCCTCGATGCCAGTGGGAGTTCCCTACTCCGAAGAGCTCCAACCGGCTGTTGGCCACAGCCCCGGCATGTAAAATATCGAAAACCACAATCGTTTGGGCCATTTCCATGACGGTGCTGATCGGCCGGTCATACAGATTCCCAACCCCGGGAGCGGCGGTATTGTTGAACCGGTAGGATCGCTCTTGCAATTCGCGGGGAGCGGGAGTGGACGGGCACCGAAAGAGATCGGGCTCGTCGGCATAACGATAAATATGGGAGATCCAGTTGGTCCCATCCACGAAATCGGGATGGTTTGTCGCCAATACCGCGAACAGCCGGTCTCCATTGTCGGCCGCCTGCATATGAACAGCCAATCCGATTTGCCGCAGATTTCCGAGACAGGAGGCTCCCCGTGCTTTTTCCCGGACCGTCCCCAACACCGGAATCAAAACTGCCGCCAGAATTCCGATAATCGCGATAACCGTCAATAACTCAATTAAGGTAAACGCTTGCTTTGATTTCATTATTATCTGGTTGTAAATGGGTTATAATAAAGAACTCAAACCTGGTCGGTCACCGAAGAACGGAACCACCACTGACCCAATTTCGAGTCGAATATTAGATGATCTTTCATCAGCATGCATCCATTCTGATCCAAGACAACATCCGGAATGCGGTAAAAAAGGTTGACCAGATCCCGTTAATCCAGTCCTACCGAAGTTGCGCCTCCAACCGGTCGATAAGCACCCCTTCCCCATCGATTTCCGGGGCGTTCGAACGGATCCGAAGGTAACTTGGTCCGTGGTTCGAGCTGTTTTTCATCGGGAATTCCCGGGCCACCTCGCCATTCAACGATACCGTCGCCGACCCGGCTTCCGTGTCGAATTCAATCACAAGGTCGTTCCACTGTTTGGACAACAAGCGAGCTTCCCCGATCCACTGCCCAGCGTCGACCTCGAAAACAAAGTTCGCTTCTTGCTCTGCAGTCAGATCGTTCGGGTTGTAGAACCGGTCCGTCAGCGAAAGGACCGTTCCTTCAGCCCCTTCGCCCGGCATCATCCGAACGGTCACCCTTCCTTTGGCTCCAGCCGGAAAATTCCAAACCAGACAATCCGGAGCCCGTCCGTCGTTTCGCCGCACCCGTAGCGCCCGGCCTCCCGAAAACTGCTCGTCCTCCTCCAGAGCCGGCCCAAACTCCCGGGGCAAAAAAATCCGGTAGGCTTCCCCGTGTTCCTTAAACGAGCTGATCCCATCGGCTCCCCGACTGAAGTCTTCCGTATGTTCGGCTTCGAGCAGCCAATCGGGATGAAACAGAACAATCGAGCGGTGGCGTTCGTTTTGCCCGGTCACGACGACGACATGCCCTTCCGCGGCCTGGGCAATGTTTGGGTAGGCGGTGCCCCGGTCCCCGGTCGCGGGCGGATCCTGGTGACGGGTCGGATCGAGATAAATTTCCCGGAAGCCGCGCCAGGTTTCTCCCCGATCCTCGCTGATCGCCGCATGCAAAGTATCCCGCCCGCCATACAGCATTCCTCCATCAGGCCGGCGAGGCGGCATTTGGGCATTGTTCCAGACAACGAGCAACCGCCCGTCGTCCAGCCTCAAGGCGGCGGCCGGCGAGTTGGAGGAGTGGAATCGCGTCGGTTCCGCTTCAGTCCAATCAATTCCATCATCGGAGAAAGACTGGTATAGAAAGCCCATCTGGGTCCGGTGGAGGAGCCAGGCGCGGCCGTCACCCAAAACTTCGATGCACGGCTCCACCGCCCCGTAATTGCTTCCATTGTAATTTGGAATAACCGGTGCGCTGAGAATCGATGGCGACCGCTGAAAGGTTTTCCCACCGTCGTCGGAGTGAATACTGGTCCCGAAATTCGAACCGGTTCCCGAAGGTCCCGACCGGCGGTCAGGCTCACTCTCATTCCAGACGGCAAAGGGAACCACAATCCGCCCGTCTGGCATCTGAGCCGCTCCCCGGATCGCCCCAACGTATCCCTCGAAAACGCGTTTGGCCTCCTCCCATTCAGTTCTGCCGTTCCGGGTTCGATTATGCCATACGTCCAGCGCCCGGCCTCCCCGCATCTCCCGATGCTCGTCATCATGCACGACGAAGAAAACATGGGCTTCTCCCTCGGAGTCGATCAAGGTTCGGCAGGCGTGGTGGCTCCGCTTCCCTTTCATTTCAAATTCGGTCCGAGGTTCGGTCCACGTCCGCCCGCCGTCCGCCGAATGGATCGACTCCACCCGCTCTCCCATGATCATGTAATAAATTTGCAGCGTTCCATCCGGCAGACGAACGATATCCGCCTCATTAGCCGGGGATGGCCCGACCACCTGCGGCTCGAACACCGTTCCGCCGACAAGGGCCACAGTCATACATAGAAGCGAAAACCAACCGGCGAACAGCATCGCGGCGTTCGTCCCCAACTTGGATGTCCTCATGATCTTCTATTCTGTCTCCGTACGGGTTTCCAGCCGAACGATCCGTCCTTGCGCATAGCCGTGCTGCAGGAAGGAACGTTCAATCCAGACCGATCCCTGGGTGCTGGGAACAAAGAGATCCTGGTCGCCATCTCCATTGAGATCGACCATCACCACCCGAGGTTGGACCAAAGGAGGGAGTTCGGGATCGAATCCCTCCCCAAATCGTTCTTTTCCCTCTTTGCCTGTATTCAGAAAAACCCGCACCCGACCGTTCGAGGATCCCGCGATGATGTCCGGCAACCCGTTTCCATTCCAATCGGCGGCGTCGACCAGGAGTCGTTGGCCGAGGTCACCCACGACCACCGCCGGTTCAAAGACGGGCGCGTCGGCAGTTCCCGCGTTTTTGAAGAAGCGGACCACCCCGTAGGTATCGCCGACCGCCAGATCCGTGAGTCCGTTTCCCGTGAAATCGGCCGCACTGAATACCGTCCGGGCTCCTTGCAACGCCCTGAAGCTGTCTTCAGGTTCATCAATCGGGCCGACCTTGATCGGCAAGCCGTCGGTCGTCACCAGTTTCTCACCATCCATATCGAAACGAATTTCTCCATTGGCGCTCAAGTTCCGGTGCAGCCGAACATGCCCCCACCAATCCCCGAATAGAACGTCATGCTTGCCGTTACGGTTGAAATCATACAGCCGCGGCCAGAACCAATCGTCCCCAATACCCGACGGATGGGCTATCCGTTCACCCGGGGGCAAGACGTTGACGCGCTCCATGAAATGATACGGATTCCCCTTTCCCGAATTCAGAAGAACACTGTAAGCGGAGACGGCATCCGGAAGGCCATTGCCATTCCAATCCATGAATTGTTGGGCGGGAATCTGCGAGAGTCCCCATTTCGCCGGGAGCGGTCCTTTATCCACACGGAACCGGGGCGCCTCGGCCGTCCCGATGTTTTCGAAGAGATAAATATTCAAGTTGGAGCTGACCACCAGGTCATACAGCCCATCGCCATTCCAATCGACCGCCCGGGGGGATGAAAGCCGCATCGTCGGCATACGTCCTTCCGAGGGAAACTCCCGCTCGACCAACTTCGGCGCCCCAATCTCCCCCACGTTCTCAAAGAATCGCAGCGGTTTGCCAGCCCGCAACGACTCGGGCGTCATCGGCTGACTGCCGGATATCAGATCCGGGAGCCCGTTCCCGGTGAAATCAGCCACCGTTGGAGCGGCGCACCAATCCCCCACATTGATGATCTCTCCCTCCGCGTCGCGCAAGGGCCCGCGGCTCACCAGAATCGGGAGTCCGTTCTCGTCGCGGCCCGTACTCTCATAAAGAAAAATACGACCGGTCACGTACCCCCCGGCCAGGAGGTCAATCTCCCCGTTTCCAGTCCAATCGACGGCCTCCATCACCGGATAATAATCCCGGATAAAGGCTCCTGCCGGCCGCCCGACGACCGGTTCCCAAGGCACCTCCAACGGCTCTCCATCCACTTCGACAAATCCTTCGAATTTGTAGCGCCGGTCGGTATTGCTGCCAATGTTACGGAAGAAAGCGATCACGTTCCAATGCGAACCGATCAACAAGTCTTCAACCCCGTTGCCCGTCCAATCGACCAGCAATGGCGCCGATGACATGCCCACATCGATCGGCATATCCTCAAAATCAAAAATCATCCGATGCACCGGATAATCCGGCTGATTCGCGTCCCCTCGATTTGGCATCAGGAAGAGTTTCCCATAGCTCTCGCCATACACGATGTCGGGCAGCCCGTTTCCATTCCAATCCGTCACCGCGACCCGAGTGTGGCCGACCCCGGTGGTCCCGGTCCCTATCTCATCAAACCGCGCCATGCCATCCCCGATCCAGCCCCTTGGAGGCGCTTCGTTCACTTCGGCCTCCGGAGGTAAAATGTTGAAATAAACATAATACAGCGACGCCTCGCTGCCCTCCTGGGTATGAGTCCACGCCAGGCGCCCGCGTTCCCAATCCCCCACGATGTTATAGAAGTAGCCGGCTCGCACCCGATTTTTAGGCCGCGGCTCTTTGGTGGCGCTGATCGATCCCATGAACTCGGGGAAATCATACGGAATCGCCGCGTCATACCACCGGAACGGCCGGTCGTAATCAGATCTTGAATACGCGTAATCCCCGTATCCCACCGGCTTCCGCGTGGCACGATCGTAGCGCATCACCTGCACCGAGGCGATGTCCGCCTTTCCGTCGATCCCGCTCCGGTTTAGAAGCTCCACGAAATCGATTTCCACCTCGGCCGGCAATTCATCGCTCTCCCTTCCCTCAAGAGAGAGCGCCTCAACCTCGACCAACAGACGGTGAGTTCCTTCGCCCGTCCAAGGCGGCGGAAGGACACTTCCCGCCGTCTGACCGACGACGCCTGGCGTAATCGCGCCGACCCACAGGGCCGCTGAGGCAACACCTATCCAATTACCAGGAAATATATTCATCATAATCTACCAATCCCCACTTCCAGAAGCTTTGTGCTTTTGCCGCCGGTCGCCCTGACGGCTGAGCACATCGCGCCTAGTCACGATGGCTCAAACCTTTGCGCTGAAATTCACCTGAGAAAACTTCCTGGATCCTCACTGGGGGTTACTCTTCCGATCCGACAACTTCCTCTACCGCGAGTCGCAAAAATCCACGCGCCCCATTCGTCAGTACCCCGATGGCACGCACCTGGACAAATTCAGTGCCATCCTCGTTATCGACCGGTGCTTCGACCGTGATAATCCCTTCGCCTGCAGACCAGTCTTCAAGATCGGTTGAAAATTCGAAATTGTAGCTCACGTCTTCCAATCCGATCGGCCGGTTAAAACTGAGAAGAAGGTCATCTCCGTCGACTTCCGGTTCCGGAAGGATCGACCGATCAGCGATATTAGGATTTCCTCCCAAAGCGTATTCCACAAGATTTCGAACACCATCTCCATCTGGATCAGAGTTGTTGCGGCGAGCGTTGAAAGTCTCGAAGTGTTCCGCCCGCCACGCATCGATGCCGGTCAGCTCGACCCATTCGCCTTCAATGTGGAGTAAGTCGTAAAACAGATTGCCTCCGTTAGGCACCGCACTCACTTGTAAGTTGGCATAAGAGATCGTCTTTACCTGTGGCCCAACGAAGTCGAATTCCGTATTCGTCACGCCTGAAACCGTCACGGAGACTTCTTCGTCGTTCAACGTCAGAGAGTATTTTTGCGTTTCGATATCGAAGTGCACGACGAGGACGTTAGCCTCGCCGACAATCCATTTCTGGGTGGCTAGGGATCCGGCAACTGCGCCGGAACTCACGAATAGCCGCCCACCCGTCCCGAACTGAAGCTGAGCCGCCCAACCGTCGGTACCCAGCGTAGCCACCCAGTCGCCTGCTAGGTTTTGCGTTACGGCAAAATCGGCGATGCGAAAGAAGGAACGGGTGTCTGATGAATCGGGGTGAAAAACCAACGTGGCCGTCCCACGGACCAGCCCGTAATTCGGCTGTGCCCCTTCAAAGCGGACGTGGCTATGCCCGGGGTCCGGTGTTCGAACATAAAGACTTTTATTTTCACTCTCGTCATACGGATGAGCGGGGGTGGAAAACTGGTCAACCACCCGAATGTCACTGTTGGCACCAATGATCACGATTGCACTCGACGGGATAGTCCCGGTGTCGGTGTCATTGAAATCCTCCAAAATCAGCGGCGGAATTTCTGTCGCCGAAAGGCCCGGCAGGACCAGCGTTACAAGCAAGAGGGGAAGGGTGAGGTATCGGTTTTTCATATTTATTCCTTGGATTGGTTAACCACTGAATGGTTCGATTGATTTCGTGTTACTTTAAAAGTTCCAACCGCTTCTTTTATCGCAGGTGACGGGGGTTGCAGGGAAAATGGCTGGTTAATGAACTCGTTTGCGGTTTACGTGGAAATCCGGCAGACACCCCAATACTTCGCAGCCTAAGCTTTCGGCGAAACTGCACCATTCGAATCGAGAGGTAAAATTCTTTTACCGGATGGGGTCAAGGCGCGTTCTCGATAAACCGGAGTCGTAAGAATCTCCGATTTTCGCCGGAGAGCGACGCCAGGTCCCGCAATTCGACCTTCTCCATCCCGTTCTCATCCACAGGTCCGATGGTCGTTTCCACCGATGCCTCGCCAGACTCCCATGTCACCAGGTCGGTCGAAACCTCCACTACATAGTCTACGTCCACCGCCGTCGACGAACGGAAGAATGTCAAACTTAAGAACATCTCCTCCTCGACTTCAAGCAGCGAGACCTGAGGCAAGGGGACCGAGCTTGGATTTTTGGGTTCTCCGCCCAAGAGATATTCCCCGATATTGGGCAGTCCATCGCCATCCGGATCAGCGTCGTTAGCGGCGTCTCCGGCATTTGACGGCGAGCCGAAGTTAGCGATCCTCCAGCTTTCGATCGGCCGCAACTCCTCCGCCGGAATCAAGGTCGTTGAGTCCGAAATCTCCGCCCGCACCCAATCGACGAAGAAGCCGTCCGGGTCGGCCACCGAAACATCCGGAGCCCGAAGTCGAAGATAGGAGATTCCATTCAACGTGGAGGTCACCATCGGCAGATTTCCCACCGGTTCCCCGTCGAGCATCAGGGTGGCCTCTTCCGTCCAAAGATTCCACCGGATCGTCAGCTCGTACCAGCGTTGCGCATCGAGCACCACGGCGGTTCCCACGATGTTACGGTTGGCGTCGATCCGGACGCTGAAGACCGCTCCATTCTCCCCGGCGTAGTCGGAGGGATTGAAGAACCGGTCATTCAACGCCAGGTTGGCCGCCTGGTTTCCTTCGGTCAGCATCAGCCTCACCGTCACCTCTCCACTCGTTCCCAGGGGGAAATTCCAGACGGCCCCGTCTCCATCCTGAGCTGCGGGATTGTTCAAATGCAGCACCTTTTCTCCCGGGTCGTCCGGGTGATCAACAACCTCCGGACCCAGACGCCGGTCACGCCACCACCCGGATGCCGGTCCAAATTCAGTAAACGCGCTCCATTGATCGAGATCGTCCGAAAAATCACTGAATGCATCGGTTTGATAAAGCCATTCCGGATCCAACCAGATCATGTGCCGTCCTCCGGCACCCTGTCCGGTCATGACCGCGACCCGCCCTTCCGCCATCGGAAGAAGGTGGGGATAGGCGACACCCCGGTCTCCGGATTCTTGCGGAGTCAGGTGCCGAACGGGATCGCGAACCAATTCGCGGAATCCGACCCAGGTCCGCCCGTCGTCATCGGAGATAGCAGCATGCAGCACATCCCGTCCACTGTAAACGCCTTGCCCGTTATGACGCGGGACAATCCTCGTGTTATTCCAAACCAGGAGAAGCCGTCCGTCGTCGAGCCGCAGTTGGAAAGCCGGGGAGTGGGAGGAACTGAACCGGGATGGCTGGGGA
This sequence comes from Verruconatronum alginivorum, assembly GCF_056590205.1. Taxonomy (NCBI): domain Bacteria; kingdom Pseudomonadati; phylum Verrucomicrobiota; class Opitutia; order Opitutales; family Verruconatronaceae; genus Verruconatronum; species Verruconatronum alginivorum. The sequence goes on from NZ_JBWPVQ010000001.1 coordinate 897,320, forward strand.
TCACTCCAGGTCATCCCATTGTCGTATGAGAATGACTCATACAAGCGGTGATCCTGGGTGCGGATCAACATCCAAAACCGTTCACTCGACGGCTGATAAATCGCCACCGGCTCCACCGCGCCGTCCATCGATCCGTTGTAGTCCGCCTCGACCGGACTGGTCAGCAGGCTGTCGGAAAGCTGCCAGGTCGCTCCTCCGTCGTTCGACCAAAGGGCGGTGGTCACCGAATCTCCAGTCGGGGGGCTTCTGGATTCCCCCGGCACGGCGTAATGGAAAGGCAAAATAATCGAATTCGCATCTCCTCCAGGAGCGAACGGCTGCAAAGCCGGGACAAATCCCCGGAACAATTCCTGGGGCGGAGACCAACTGCTTCGCTCCCCGCCGCTACGGGTGTGCCACAGGTCGAAGAAATAATTAACCCCTCGATTGGTTCCCGTCCCATTCACATGCACCAGCGCGTATTGCACTTCTCCCGCCGCATCCAACGCTCCCGCGGTCATGGTGCCGAAATACCCCTCCACCTCCGGCAGATCCAAGACTTTCTCATCCGGACTCCAGGTCCACCCATGATTGGTCGAAAACCGTTCGGCCAAGGCAAGGGTACCGCCGATGTTGCGAACCCGGACATTCATCCAACGACCGTCGGGCAACGCCATCAACCCTCGGCCGGTCACCCCTTGGCCCGGGAAGAAGATCGGTCCAGCAGTCCAATCGAGCTCCGTCGCTTCACCCTCGACCAACAGATCGTCAAAAAAAACTCCGCCGCCGTTCGCCACATACCCAGTCCTCAGGTTGATGTAATTCACCTCCGCCGTAGGGCTCGCATACGAAAACTCAGTCTTCGCCCCCAGCTGGGTCGTCACCTGCTGATCGTTCAAAATCAGGCTGAACGTCTTGGTCTCACTATCGAAAGTGATCTCCAAAGTGTTAATCTCATCGCTTCGCCAATCCGGATAAGCCCGGTCTCCCACGATCGCGCCATCACTGACAAAAAATCGATTTCCAGTGGCAAATTGAAGCTGCACCGCAAACCCGCTCGTTCCGATTCCAGACCCAAGACGGACGAAGGAACGCGAACCGGTTTCCGGATACAATCGTACCGTCGCCGTGCCCCTCTCCGCGATGACTCCTTCCTCACCGTCAAAACGAACATCCGTAAAATCTGACGAGGGCATGGCAATGAAAAGACTCCTGTTCCCCTCCTCCCCAAAGGGATCTGCCGGGGTTGAATTTCCATCCACCACTTTCACCACTCCACCCGGCCCCAGCGAAACCACCGCATTGGGGGGAGGCGCCCCGACCGGATTCTCCTCGAAGTTCTCGTCGATCAACAGGCCCGGCGAAAATCCATAGGCCGCCGAAACAGAGAGAGAAAAGAAAGCAGCGATCATCCAAACACTTATTTCTATTTTTTTCATACCAAAGAAAGCTTCATTGGGTTGCAGCGCGTTTCCCCGGATGGGGAAACCGTCACGTAACGCAAGCGTGCCGAGACTCGACTTTCCCGACCAACCCTTTCTGGCGGTAATTTGATATTACCAGCAAATCCTTCTTTCCACCCTGCCGACGACTGGCCACGCTCCGGAATCCATCCCATGAACCGCTTGGCATGCTTATGAAAACACTTCCCGCAAAAGACCAAGTCCGGCTCGCCATGCTCGGCATGATTGAGGGCAATGGTCATCCTTACTCGTGGTCAGCGATCATCAATGGTTACGATTCGCGGGCGATGAGAGACGCCGTGGGCGATCGCCATCCAGTCATCCCCGATTACCTCGACCGCAATCCTCCGGGTAGCGTCGGCCTCCCCGATGCGCAAGTGACCCACGTTTGGACTGACGACCCCGCGGAGGCTCCGAAGATCGCGGCGGCGGCCCTGATTCCGCAAGTGCTCAGCCAGCCCGAAGAGGCCATTGGCAACGTCGACGCCGTCATCATCGCGACCGACGATGGAAACGATCACGTCCGCCGCGCCCGGCCGTTCATCGAGGCCGGAGTTCCGGTTTTCATCGACAAGCCGCTCGCGGTCAATCTGCCGGACCTTCGCCAGTTTCTTTCGTGGGCTCGACAGAATAAGGTTTTCCTCTCATCGAGCGGTCTTCGTTATTCACCGGAAGTGGCCGGTCTTCGTGAGGACCTTTCCTCCCTCGGCGAGCTTCGATGGGTCATGGCCGCGACGGTCAAGTCCTGGGAACGCTATGGAGTCCACGGATTCGAACCGGTTTATACCCTCCTGGGTCCAGGTTTTCAAACCGTTGCCTCGTCGAGAACCAATGGGGCTGAGATCGTTACCGTCCGGCACCAATCCGGGTGTCAGGTGTCGATCGGCATCATACCGGATGGCGCCGGTAGCGCCGGACTGATGCATGCCTGCGGCACCCACGGCAATCGCTCGATCCGAATCAGCGATTCCTACTCGGCCTTCCGGAAGCAGATGGCGACATTCGTCGGGATGCTCCAAACCGGAGAAGCACCCTATCCCTTCTCGGAAACCCTTGAAATCATGCTGGTTCTGATCGCCGGAATTCGCAGTCGTGAAGAAGGAGGCCGCCCCATCGAACTTCGACAGTTGCGGGAAGAATTGACCGATACCTCTTTTCCGCGGCGTGGATAAACCGGGAACCCCCGATCGACTCCCTCGAACTCCCCTGATCAGGCCTCCACCGAGGCCATATCCGGCAGAAACATCGCCTTTTCTTCCTCAACCAGTGATGTGAGCGATCGACGGCATTCTTCCGTTAGGTCATACTGTGGAAAGTTCCGCCGAGTGGAAAACACCTTCAACCGAACCAACAACTCCTTAAGGCCAGCCAACCAGCAAGCGATGCTCTTTCCCCCATAGATCGCAAACAAGATTTCACTCATTCGGGCCTGAAGGGCATCGGCCTCATCCAACTGGCCCTCCTCCACCGCTTCACAAATCGCTTTAGCCCATTGTCCCGTCGCCACCGCTCCCCCGAGCATCAAACCGTCATACCCGGCTTTCAAATATGTCACACAATTAAACTCGTCGCCATTAAAGAGGCCCAGACCAGACAGGCGTCGTCGACGAACCCGCATGGCGATCTGTCGCCGCTGAGGATCGGACGAACTATCCTTTAGAAAGACGACTTTGGGATTCTCCAAGAGCTCCTCCAAACCGTTGAGCGGAATGGCAAAGTCCCGCTGAGTTCCAGTGTCGTAGAATCCTATCGAAAGCGGACTTTCCCGGACCACCTCCGCATAATGGTTGAATATGCGCTTGGGGTCCGCGTTAAACATCAGGATCGGAGGTGCCACCACGGCAATATCCGCCCCATCGCGAGCCACTTGGTCAATATTCTCCAGTACCCGTGCCGCGGAATTGTCCGTGACCTGAACCGAGACCGGAAGCCGACCCGCTGATGAATCCACTGCGGCACGGACCAATCGACTCTTCTCCCTCGACGGAAGCCACGGCCCTTCTCCGCAGGTGCCCGCAAGGAAGAGCCCCTTGATACCGAGCCTAAGATGATGGGCAACCATCCGGTCGACCGCAGGAACATCGACCTTCATCTGATCCGTCAACGGCGTGGGAGCCGCGGACCAAACTCCCGAAAGATTCATTGTAAAATTCATTTTCAATGCTCCGACGCTACGCTCGCTCCCTTTTTCCCGAAAGAAATTCGAACTGGTAAAAAAAGATCACCGTCCCTCCATACCTGGTCAAAAAGAGCCAAGACCCTCCCTTCCAACGTGAATTATTGTAAATCCATAATCCCGATACACGCCTCACAATAAACAGAGCTCTCCAAAAATTCCCGCTGGTAAAAAGATATCACCCGTGATTGGATTAAGTAAAAGCGCCTGTTCTCCTTTAATCATCATGCTCGAAATTCCCAAACGCCAATCTTTGATCGCTCAGGCCGCCGAGGCCCTTCGGGCCGGAATCCATACCGGAGTCTGGCAGGACCATTTGCCAGGCGAGCGAATAATCTGCACCCAACTGCAAATCAGCCGTCCGACTCTCCGCGCCGCTCTTGATGTCCTTCAGCGCGAAGGCCTGATCGCCGTGCAACAGGGTAAGCCTCGAATGATCGTCCAGGAAGTCTCCCGGGCCGCCGAGCCGGAACAACCGACCGTCGCCGTCCTGAGTGACCTCCCCCTTCATCGCATGCCCCAAAACTCGATGTTCTACATCAATGAACTCCGCGACCATTTGCGAAACGCTAAGGTCAATCTGCAAATTGTTTTCAATGCCCGAATTAAACAAAACCGCCCCCAGAAACTCCTCGAACGTATCGTCCCCGAACACCACGCCTCCTGCTGGATCCTCCTTTCATGCAACCAAGCTGTCCAGGAGTGGTTCCAGGCCAGCGGAATCCACGCTTTGGCCGCTGGCTCATGTTTCGCGGGGATCCGTCTTCCCTCCCTCGATATCGACTATCGAGCCGTTTGCCGCCATGCCAGTGGCTTTCTCTTAAGCAAGGGACATCGCCACCTGGCGCTGCTTCTCCCCGACACCCCCACCGCCGGAGATATGGCGAGCGAAAACGGTTTCCATGAGGCGATCCAGCGCTCCCAAATCTCGGACGCGACGGGCGCGATCATCCGACACGATGGTTCCCGCGACATGATTTGCCGCAAACTCGATCAAATGCTCCGGATCAAAAACCACCCCACCGGTCTGATCGTTTGCCGCCCAATGCATGTATTAAGTGTGGTCACCCATCTCTATCGCCGGGGACTGCGCCTCCCCGAAGATATGGCAATCATTTCCCGGGACAACGACCCCTATCTGTCCATGCTCACGCCGGAAATCAGCCGCTACTCCTATCGGCGGAGGGACTTCGCCCAGCGACTGGCCAAACTCACCATCCGCCTGGCCACCACCGGCACCCTCCCGGCCCGCCGCAATATGATCCTTCCAAAATTCGAAGCAGGCGCATCCGCCGGTTGAATCAGAATTCACCCTCCAAGCCGACTCCCAGATTCTTCGAGGAGCGATTGGGCTCGATTCAAGCCCAACGAATGCTCAAAAAAACCGCCTGTGCCGCCGGCAGTTGTCGTTCAACCATGAGATCAGTTACCCCGGGCGAGAATTTCAGCTCGATGGCTGAATCGTCGCGCCAAACGGCGTCGTCCCCCAGAATCTGAACCAACTCGGCCTCACGTTCCTCCTTCAGCTGGAATCGAACCTGCGGCCATGGATCGAGGGTCAGGTTGAAGAGCGCGAGGAAGGTATGATTCCCCGTATCCTTTCGCAGGACCAGCGGATAAACTCCACCTTCCGCCGAGACGGGCGGAAGGCCGTTTCCGAGCCACCGGAGAATTCCACCGAGCTGAGCTTGGCGAAACGGGCTTTTAAAGGCGGGACCAAAGGCCGATTTCAGGTCCAGGAGATGAACCGCGACCTTCCCGCCGGCATCGTTTTCAAAACAATAACAGGCGGGCAGGCGGCGAACCGCGTCGACGTCGACCAACTCGCTTAACACCTCGGTCCCATCCGCCAAAACGGGCTCGTAATAAAGCGGCCGGCCGGCGAGGTCGGGCAAAGTCAAGGTGAGATAATTCCGCGGCGCCCCGCCAAACTCCGAAGCATAGAATTCTTCCGCCGCCAGCGGACCGAAATCATCAATCCGCCGGGGAGGCTTCAACTCCTTCAGTCCGATTCGCGGCCCGAAGCCACGCTCGACCAACACCCGGGCGGCGGCGCCGTCGAGGTAGAGGGAGCCTTTCAACCAAGCTTCGATTTCCTCATCGGAACAGCTCCACAACTGTTTTCCACTGGTCGCCACGACCCTCTCCTTTTCGTAGGTCGTCGCAAAACCATGACTTTCCAAAAGCTCCATCATTGGCTCACCATCGTCCTCCAGATCGTCCATGCGGGCGTCCGCGCCGAGCCATTTCCGCTCGCCCACCGTTTCCTTGAAGAGGAGTTGGATCCCGCGATAGCGACCCGGACCGACCGACCGCTCGCAGAGCGATTTGAAAAACGATTTCCGATCCCCCAGCATTCGACCGTAATGCGGTTCGGCTTCCATCGGGGTTCCGCAGTGATCAAACAGGTTCAGCGTGACCCCGCCCGCCCCGGCGGCAAATGAGAGCGCCATCTGCAGGAAGGTGAATTGCACGCTCTTGGCATAGCGGCTGAACGGAACGTTCTCCACCTCCGTTTGCTCCTCCGTTCCGTCCGGCAAACAGTACCGGGTAATCAAAATCGAATCCTTGGAATAATACAATCCCCGGAGCGACGTTTCATCATAGTTCGCCAACGGCGGACGGCTGAGAATCGGTTGTCCGAAAACCTTCGCCAACGGCTGCCATTGACGACCTTCCGAGCAGTGGCGCCGCGGTCCGCTCGACATCAGGCCGAACCGGGTTTCCGGTGAAACCGTCCGGACCGCCTCCACCAACAAAGCGAGCGTTTCCCGGATTACTTCCGCCTGCATCTGCAGAAATAAGGCCCGCCATGGATGCGGTTTCCCCGGCTGAAGCAACGCGGTCACCAGCGCTTCCCGCGTCACCGGCTGACCAATGCGGGCGCTAAACCGCTCCAGATGCAGCTCGCAAAAACAGCCATGGGTCACCGGCAGATGGTTGAAGAGTCGAATGTCGTCTTCGATCCAGATCACATGGGGCTTGGTCTCAGCGTACAAACGCCAGAGTTTCACCGTATGTTCCCGCCATACCGGACAAAGGGGAGAAGCGCATGCTTTCGATACCGTTCCGTCGTGTCCCACCGTTGTCCGGATGCCCGGAAGTTGCCCCCGGGCATCGCGCCCCCGGTCGATATGTCCGACCGTTATCCATGGATTGACCGAATAGACGACTCCGATCCCTTCCAGCGTCTCTTTGATTCTGTAAAGATTTTTCTGATACGCCTTCACCCATTCCAACGGCGCCTGACCATGGGAAAACTCCTCCGTATCGACCTTCACCACCAGTTCGTCGACCCGGTAACGCGTGAGAGTCTCCTTGAGCTCCATCAAGTTCGCCTCAAAGCTCCAGAGCGGCAACGTTCGCCGGAGCGCATACCAGGCGTGCGGGTTCCCCTCGGACTGATCCGGCTCGATCACAAACGTTTCACTTTCTTCAGTCATTTGATCATCTCCCATCCCGCGAATTGTTAAGGAAGCACAATCTTCGCGTCCAGCCGCAATTCCTCGACCAGCCATTTCGCCGCTTTGCTGGCGTCGAGGAGCCGCAGCGGACACGGTCCAATCAGGGTGCGCCGAAGGATTCCGTTGGCCAGCAATGGCGCTTCGAGCCTGGGATACTGATCCCAGGTATTCACATTATGCTGGCGGGACGGCACGGTTATCATTCGCCCTTTTGACGTGATGCTGTATAACTGGACCGCCTCACTCCTGACCGCCCAGGACATCCCCGCCCATTCCTCGCACCCGTGAAAAAACGTGCAGGACTCCAGCCCCACTCCGATCAAAAAGATCTTTCCGGCCCAATCCCGGAGGCGTCCGTAAGGACTGGTCGGGGAACACGGGGTATCGTCCCGCTCATGATCGGCCACCAACTCGGCGGCCTTCGGGCCGAATGCGGCGACGCTGTGGGTCGGATGCAAACCGCGGATCACACCCGGGCGCTTGCGGAAAACATTGGTCAAGGCCCCGACATTCGATGGCGTGAGGTCTTGATGGAACACCGGCTGGCCGACGCCGACCACGGCAAACGTGTGGGTGGGGAGAGCGAGCGTTCCTTCCGGTCCGATAACCTCAAGCAGCGCGTCGATGACGGTATCCGCCCCGCCTTTGACGGGTCCGAGCTTCCGGAGTGAACTATGCACCAGAACCAAGTCACCCCCGGTGAGCCCTGCCTCCTGGAAGGCCGTTACCAGTTGCGCTCGGGTCAACACCGTTTCTCCTCGGTCATCTTGTCAGAACAAGGCGGGCAAAGACCGCGGGATTCCACCCTCCCGCGAGCCCGGGGGCCAGCTCGATCCAATCGTCATACCCGGTGCCATCGTCATCGTTCAAGACAACGACGTTGAACGTGAACTCGACTCCGTTTCCACCCGAAACGCCAAGGACCTCGAACGGAAGCCCGATTTCGTAAAAGGTGGTTTCAGCGTCTTCGTCCCGGACGACCGTGAATTCGCTCTTTGCCACAAGGCCGGGAAACGGCCCCGAGAACTGGTATCCCTGGACCTCGCCGGACGCGAGGGCGATCCCGACATTGAAAGGCCTGTCTCCTTGCTTCGGTCCCAAAGCAAACTGCAGCGCGTCCCCATCCCAAATGGCGTTCCCATTCTTCTCATTGAAGTGGTGTCCATCCTGAACCAAAACCGCCAGATAAAAGCGACGGTCGTCCCAGCCGGTATAAACTTTCGCGGCTGATTTCCCTGGATCGGAATCACCAATCCGGATAAACGGCAGGTCTTTCCATTTCTGAAAATCACCGTCAATCGAGATCGCTTTCTCCATGAAGCCGGCGGTCAGATCCTGGCGCCAGAGCTGATTCAGCACGTCGACCGACCACTCCACCAGCAAATCTCCCCCTTCGTCCCCGACCACCGCGCTGGTTGGAGTCGCTCCATACGCCCCGCCCGTGAGCGCTCTGCGGGTGGGAAGATAGGTGCCCGGCCCCGCCAACTGAACGAGAAAGGTCTGGATCGCCGGACTCCTTGCGCGAATGCGAACCCCGTAGTCCAAATACAACTCGAACGGATTGGTCAGGAAACCGACATCTCCCAGTCGAATAGCATGAACCTCGACGGCCAGAGGAAGATTCCGCCGAATCGCGTCCGCGTTGCGTTCGACTCGTTCTCCGCTTCGGCTTCCGCCATAGGCCCGCGAAACCTCGACATACCATCGCGGAGTCTGACGAAGGGAGGGGTTTGCCTCCAGTTCGGCCAGCCTGCGTTCATATTCCTGCCGGCTTCTGTCAGCCTCTTTCAATACACCTTCGATCCGATCTTGCGGGAATTGATGGCGAGGCAGCTCTAAAATCTCCCGATGATGCTCGAAAACGGGCTCCCAATCGATCGCGGACTCAATCAGGGGTAGAACCTTCGAAACCGCGTCCGCCAGACGAACCCCGATTTCTTCGCGTTGATTGCGTCCGGCCAGACGCCACATTCTCCGTTCGGCCGGATCGATCCTGGGATTTGGATGCTGGCACCCAGCTGGTCCGTGCTGAACATGGATGAATAAATCGCTTCCATATCGAACCCGCAATTCCTGCCGAACTTCGTGCCAAAAATCGGCGCTCAATTCCCACTCCAGTTCGGCAAGTTGGGACGGACAGGCGATATTTAAAACGAGGCCCGTTAAGGTGCCGTCCTCCTTGTAAGTGGCGAGAATGTCCACGGAGGGATCCTCCCGACCTTCCATGTGACTGAAGTCGGCCCCCGCCATCGATCCATACATCACGCTGGTCCCGTCCCGATAGGCCATGATCCGATTCTTTCCGATCACGGCATGTCCTCGCCCGAAGGCAATGCCCGCCGGTTTCCGGTCCTGCCAGGCCGCGACCGCCGCTTGAACAATCCGGCTGGAGGCAAAGTCGACATACTCCCGGACGGGCATCGCTGGAAGCTCGATGCCATAGGGGTGGTCGATCTCCGGCGCACCCTCCTCAAAACGATCGGCGGTAAACGAAATGACCGGAGCGGAATGGGTGTGGGTGGCCATGAGAATGACCGAATGCTCATCCACCTCCGGCAATTCACGGCGAATTCCTTCTCTCACCCGTTCGCTCAAGGAGGTTGAAATGTGAATCAAGTCGCAACTGAGCAGAATAACCGCCCGCCCGGTGGCATTTTCTTCGATAGCCATAGCCGTCGCGGTCAATGGATCCCGGATACCCTCCGAGATCCTCGCATTCGCTTGACCGGCGATGAGCACGGGTTGGTCGGGCGTAATATCCGTCTCCGCCCATCCAATCCGGATCGTAGGACCGGCGTTCCCTCCTTCGACGATCCCGGCTGACATGTTTATCGTCGTCCCGATGAGCAGAACAGAAAGGATTCGTTTAACTTTGATCACACTCACTCCCCCTCCTTGCGCAAGCGGAAGAACCGGCGGTCCGTCGAGGTGTCGAACTCGACCGTATGCCGATCATCGACGATCAGGTAGGGCCCGGGCACCGTCGTCCAGACTTCCAAATCCGATGACTCTTCCAGAACCCAATCCGAGGGAGCCGGCCAGGAGACCGCGAGGGGGGAGTGCTCACCGGCACCAATTCGAAGGTCCGGAAGATCTTCCGGCACACTCCCGACAATGTGGATGTTGAGCGCGTACTCCGGATTCGAGGCATACGCCCGGAAAGGTCCGCTCGTGAACGGCGAATCCTGCCTGAAGATCCGGGGATCGTCTCCCCCCCACCCGACGATGGTTGACGCCATGCTTCCCGCAAAACGAATCCGGCGATCCGCCCCGGGATTTCCCTCAGGGCCCGTGCCACGTTCATAAAAATGCAACATCACCGTGTAATAGTTGCCCGCCGTCATCGGCACCGGTTGATCAAAAGTAACGGTCAGAAAGCGGTTGCTGGCAGTTTGATGCCAGGTTCCCGTGGGAAGAATTCCATCGCTCTTGGCGATAAGACCACCGACCGACGCGCCTCCCACCTCGGATTCGTAAATTTGAACCTGGAACCGGCTTCCAGGCGCCAACGCCGAGGCATCGAAAATTTTAAGCGCGAACCCCCGCCACAAATCATTTGCCGGCGCCTGAAAGGATTGCCCGGCGTCCCGCCAAAGGCTGGGATTGGTTCCGGCGAGCGCCATCCAATCCGCGGCGGCGACCCCACTACTGGCCGCGGTGTTGGAGACAACCACGCCGGTTTCCGGGGGATTCTCCTCGATGGTTACGACATTGAAGGCTTCGGGTTCCTCCAGGATTTGCCCTTGGACATAAAGTTTCAACGCGTATTCAGAGTTGGAAGCATAGGCCACCACCGGCGCTCCAATGAACGGAGAGTCATGGCGGAAGATTCTCGGATCATTTCCACCCCAGCCTGGCACGGTCGAGCTAGCCGTACCCGAGAATCGCATACGCCTGTCGGAACCGGGGTTTCCACTGACGCCGCTGCCTCTCTCATCGAAGTGCAGCATGGCCGTATAATATTTTCCGCCCGCCAGAAAAATTGAAGTATCGAAACGGAGAACGAGGTGTTTGCCCGCCGCCGAAGTGGTCCAGCTGCCCTCCGGCAGGATTCCGTGCCTCGTCGCAACCAACGTGCCGGCGGCGGAACCTCCCGTCGACGATTCATAGACATGAACGGTAAACGCCGCCCCCGCCGCCCGGACTCCCGCGTCCCAAATCTGGAGCGACAGCCCATCCCATCGCGAATTAGCCGGCGCCTGAAACGATTGCCCGACGTCCCGCCAGTCGGAATTCACGCTTCCGGTCAGGGCGTCCCAGTTGATCAGCGGAATTCCCGCGATCGGGGCTTCATTTGCCACCAGGAGATTTTCCGTCAGCGGCTCATTCGAAACTTCAGCCTGCACCCACCCGGAAAAAACCCGGCAGACGAACGTGCCATAGGGAGCCATCCCCAAAGTCAATGTATCACCGGATGCCCCGATGAGTTCGGCCGACTCCGGGTTTCCCACCGGCTGAAGGTCCCAACCTCCTGTCGGCAGGGTCACGGTCGCCGTCAGGGAGTCTTCCGTCGGATTGACGACGAGCAGAAGGAGCGAACCGTCTTGATCTTGATAAAGGCGGGTGTGCAACCGCGGGTCAGACACCGCCGGGTCGGAGAGAATATCTCCACCCGCCACCGCGGACCGAATCGTCTGAAACTCCCCCAAAACCTCATCCGCGACTTCATCGAGCCATTGATACCCATCATAGGGATAAGGGCCGGACGGAAATGCGATCGAATCCTGCGCCAAGTAGTAGGCAAAATAAGTGATCCCTTCGACATTGTTCAGCACCGACCAGTATATCTGAAACCGAGTTTCATCGTAGGATGGAAGGCGGAAACCCCAATTAAACCGAGGTACCTCTCCGACCGACTGTAATACGTTCCACCACGGCTTCTGGATGGTTTCTGATATGACCCGAGCGTTGGCAACCAAGTCTACCCATGCCGGCACTGCCGTCGCGGTTGACTCCGTATTTCGACGATACGGATAAGAGTCAATCAAGAATACATCAAAACTATTTTGATAAGCCTCGACGTCTCCCCGGTTCATTTCAACGTAGGAGAAGACAATATACACGGGCTTTTCGCTCCGGCTTTTGATCGCGTGATAGGCAGTCTCCATGACCGGAGGAGGCAAATTGTGTAGTCCCGGTTCATCTGCCGAGTACCAACCAATTACGGCAGGATGGGAGTCGAACCTTTCCACGAACTGCTGCATCGCGCTCACGTCCGAAGCACTCACGTCCTCTCGCCGAAGTTCAAGAATCACTCCCAAGTCCGCCAAAGCAGCTTGGTTGAGAAAATTCAGAATTGCGGCGTCGGTCGAGAACGCCGTGTAAGGCAGAACATGGGAAGATCCGCTGCCCCGGATGTCCACGATGTCTTCCGGAGAAGAAATCCGGTGATACCAGCCGACTTCGAACGAAAAGACGCTCTGAAACGTCAATAGATGCAAGACGACCAGCAAGAAGAAAATCGACCGGTGGTTGCTATTTGAATACTTCAACATAATCTAATTATTTAGAGGCCTGTTCATTCAATTTCACGGTTTACGCCTCGGCGTCGGCGTAATCCAGATCCTTGGAAGGCGAGGATCCCGCCGCCGGCGGGCAATAACGGACTCCCTGGCAATCAAGTCGCTTGAGGTGAACGGAAAGGCGGGTGAGAAACGAGGAAAACGAATGGCCGTCGTTGCGGCCCCACGCCACTTCCGCCAGGGCGCACGCCCGAGGAAACGCCATATATTCCAGACTCGATGCATCGGGAATATACTCCGTCCAAACCTGCCCTTGAACGCCCAGGACCTGTTCTTCGTAGCGTTTATCGATCTTATCCAAAGGCGCGAAATCATAAACCTCGCTCAATGGAATAAATCCTCCGATGGCTAATGGCTCGTTCTCGATCCGGTCACTTTGATAATAGTCAAAATAAGTGGGGACCCGGGGGCAGAGCACCACGTCGTGCCCCTCCCGGAGCGCCCGTTGCACATGGTTTTCGCCTCGCCAGCACATGACGGTGGCATCCGGCGAAAGGCCTCCCGCCAGAATCTCGTCCCACCCGATCAAGTTTCGTCCGTGAGCTTTCACGAATTCCCCGATTTCGTTCACGAACCATGCCTGCAGGTCGTCGGAGTCTTTGAGACCGAGCTGCGCGATCCTGGCCTGAACTTCAGTTGATTGGTCCCATTGGTTTTTGACCGCCTCATCGCCACCGATGTGAATATAGTCGGATGGAAAGAGCTCCATCGTTTCGGCCAGAACATCTTTCAGAAAATCGAGGGTGCTCGCCTCGGGATTAAACAACATCTCGTGCACCCCCCATTTGCGACTGACTTCCTGGGGTTGTTTGGTTACCCCCAATTCCGGGTAAGCGGCGATCGCCGCCTGGGCGTGACCCGGCATTTCGATTTCAGGAATCACGACGATATGCCGTCGCGCCGCGTATTCGACCACTTCTCGAACATCTTCCTGCGAATAATATCCCCCGTAAGGAACGTTGTCATCCGCGGCTCCATCCGCCAGAACATGACCGCGAACCGTCCCCTTCCTCCATGCCCCGACTTCCGTCAGTCTGGGATATTTTTTGATCTCCAACCGCCAGCCCTGGTCATCCGTCAGGTGCCAATGGAAACGGTTGGATTTATGCTGGGCCAGCAAGTCGATGAAGCGTTTGACGTAAGAGATTGGCTGGAAATACCGGGCGCTGTCCAACATGATACCGCGCCATTTAAACCGGGGATGGTCGGCGATCTCACAACAGGATAGGGTCCAATTGACTTCCTTCCGAGGACCGGTGCCAAATATCGCGGGCGGAAGCATCTGCAGCAACGTCTGCGTCGCATAAAAGATCCCTTTCTCCGTGGAGGCCTCCAGAGCGACGCCGACTTCGCGATTAACCAACAGCCGGTATCCTTCTTCTTCATTGATGGCGGGATTGCGGACCATCCGGAGATTCTTCGGGCCGGTCTCCGGGTGCCTTTCAACACGCACCGGGATCCGATACCCCGTGGCGGCACGAAGACGCTCGGCTAACAATTCGGCTTCATTCTGAAACTCCGGGATCGAAAGAATCCGAAGGCCGGCGGGCAAGACGAAGGTTTCACCGTTCGACCGATACTCTCGAGGAGACGGTAGAACGTTGGCTGTTGTCACCAGAGGTGAGGTTACGGTTAACATAATAAACAAAAGAAAAAAGATTGTCCTACGGCGCTGGGTTTAAAGTGTTCGAAACCATTATTGTTTCGCGTACCATTCTGGAATTCCGCCCCGATCGTCCTTTCCTTTGGCCTCTTCGAAATCGGGTCCGGCATCGAACGCCTCCCCTCCCGCTCCGGTCCTGGTAAAATCGATGATCGCAATGCCCGGCATGCTCGCGGCAAGCGTGGTCACTCCCCCCTTTTGCAAAGGGACGTCGGTTTCCTGCCATTCGTGCGAATCGTCGAGCAGCTTCACTCGGGTTGGAATCCACGCCGCGGATTCCTCCGACTTGAAGGAAAACTGAATCTCCGAACACGCCTCCAAACAAGCGACTCCAATTCGCAAGCGATCTCCGGAGGAGGATACGATCCCGAGCCCGATCTGACTCGGATCGGCGGTGGCAACCCGGATCCGACGGGCCGGATTGGTTCCGGTGAGAAAGCCGGCAAAGGCATCGAAAGCGAATCCCTTTCTGTTCGGAAGACCGTATTTGTCGAATACTCCGAACATCGTCGAAGTGTCCGCGCAATAATATTGCGCGACGTCCAATCGGCTATCCTGCATCGCCGCAAGTGAGCCAAAGACCAATGCCGCCGCCTTGTGGTCGATGTGCATCATCCCGACCCGTCGACAAAGGTCGTAACGCTTCATTCCACTGACGCCGAAAATCGCGTAATTCTTATCTCCCAGGCGAAGGTAGGGACGGTAGCTCCACTCCCCAAGATGACTCTCGGTGGCCTCCAAACCGGCATTGTCGAGAAACTCACGCACCTCGGCCGCCGCCTCGGTTATCTCGTTCCAATGAACGGCATAACGATGCCAGGAGACAAAATCGAGCGGGGTCTCTTCACGAGCGCACCGCAGAACGAAATCACGCCACGGTTTCCGCAAAGCCAGATCGTCGGCGCAGAAATGCCACCCGAAACCGGCACCCCCCACTTTGATTTCCGGGAAGGCTCTTTTCAACGCGACCGCGACCGGACGATAATGATCGTAAAACTGATCCGCGTCGCCTGACCAATTCTTCGGGCCGTCCGGTTCGTTCCAGAATTCCCAATATTTAATCCCCCAGGAGAACCCGTTATTCCAACCGTCGTTGTAATGCCTGGCGATGTTCACGCAAACCTTCGCCAAGGCATCCGGTTTCCAGCGCCCCGCAACCCCCCATTGCATGGTCGGCTGATGCTCGATTGTTTCGCCCAGGCGGAAATAAACCTCCGCCCCGGTATCCCGGATCGCCTCCAGGAGGTCGTCGCTGAGAGCAAACCGGTAGTTCTTCGGCTCGTCCGGATCCGCATCCGGGTTGGGGAAGATATGGTGCAGGTCGACCGTATCGAAAGCGTTGTACACGCAATCGTGGGTCCGGACATTTGGAATCCTCCAACGTTTGAACCATGGCCGCAGGTCGATCCCCCAATTTCGGTCGACCGGCCCACGGTTCACTCCGTTAAGCGGACGCATGAAACCGGCGGTTTCCTCTGGGAAGATCGTGATCATGAAACCGAACTTAGCCTAAAAAACGGGTGAGCCAATGATTTGCAGTCACCCGCGCTCAGGAACGCCGCAGCCGACGACGGAGAAGGACCAGACCGAAACCTAAGCCTCCCATGGCGAGTGCGACGGTGGAAGGTTCGGGAATCGCGATGACGTGGAGGTTGAGAGAGTATTCAGGAGTCGTCCCGTAGGCGACGACTGGACCTCCCGAAAACGGGGAGTTATGGCGAAAGATGCGTGCATCCTCCCCCGCCCAGCCCTCTTCGGTCGCTCCTCCGGTGCCTTTGAAGCGGATGACCCGGTCCCCGCCGGCCGTGGCATTGCCGGTTCCCCGTGCATCAAAATGAAGCATGGCGGTGTAGTAGAGCCCTTCGGTCATCGCGATCGGAGTTCCAAAATCAAATTGCAGGAATTTACCGGCCGCAGTGGTGTTCCAGGTTCCCGAGGGAAGTGTGCCGAACTGGGTTGAAACCACTGTTCCCGCATTGCCCCCCCCAAGGGAGGACTCATAGACCTTGATGGTGAACGCGGAACCTGGTGCCTGATTACCCGCATCAAACATTTCGAGCGCGAAACCCTGCCAATCCAAATTGCCGGGAGCCTGAAATGATTGACCCCAATCCTGCCAATCCGCCGCAACTGCATTGTTGAAGGCCTTCCACGTGGCCGCGGCGAATGTCCCGGTCACTGTGTTTGCCACCACCACGTTTGAACCGGGCGCTGCGTCGTTGACGGAAACACTGATCTGATTGCTTTCCTCACTGAGGATGAGGTTGGCGTGCAGGGATAAAGCGGCGCCGATGACAGCCGCAAGGGTCACGAATGGAAGCTTCATAATTTTCCTGGGTTGGTTGAGATGAACTTGGCCACAGAAGTATGGTCCACTCGAAATTCAGGCAGGAAACCCCCTTTGGGTCAATCGAAACTAGATAATTTTTTAAAAAAAGTTATGTTTATCGACTATTTTCGCGCGAAGCGCTTTGAAGTGCGGCGCGTCCCCGCACCGCTTTCCGAATGGCCGACGATGGCCGCGCGCTCGAAAGCTCCGCGAGGACGCGGAGCACTCCAAAGAGGCTTCGCCTCGAAAAGCAGTTTCATTCCATGTTGTTCAAGTCGCGGCCCGAGATATTGGCTCCTGGTTCCGCCGAAATTTACTGTTGTCATCAGTGGCTAACTTCGAGCTTATGAAGGGATATCGATGAGGGGAAAGGCGACAGCATCACAACAGGCCCGGCGGGAGGATATCCCCGCCTGGGTTTCCGAAATCGGAAACGCCCTGGACCACTTTCACGGCTTTAATTGGACGGCCAATATTCTTCCCAACAACTACCATTTTTTCATCCGCGAGGACGCCGAACGTCTGACCACCCCGCGCTCTGTCAGTCACAACATCCACAATCGTTATGAACTCACGATCGCGCTGGCGGGATGCGGAATCGTCTGTATCGAGGATAAGTTTTACCGGATGAACGCTGGCGAAATGCTCATCATCAAGCCGGGGCAGTTTCACCATTACGTTTCCGCCGAGGAACCTTTCACCTGGGTGTTTTTCGGTTTTGATCTCAATGAGAACGGACTGATTCCCAATAGTCGACCGGTCCGGGTTTGCACCCCCGAGGATCATGCCCTCTTAAGCGAAGCCGGAAAACTGAGGGGACAAGGGGACCTGTCCGAAATCGACGTATTCAATATCGCCCACAAAATGGGAGTGATTCTCGGGAACATGCAGAAACGGCATGTCGTCCAGCCGCTCAAGAACTATCGCAATGATTCGGTGGACGCCACAAATATGCTGCGAACCATTGCGACCTTCATCCACCAAAATCTGAGCCAGGGAATCCGGACCCAGGACATCGCGGACCAGTTGGGGATGTCCGAGAGCAACCTTCGACGCAAGTTCCGCGACTCTTTCGGTGTCAGCCTGGGCAGCTATCTTCGCCGTTCAACGACCAGTCGCGGACTTCAGTTGATCGGCCAAAGCGATCTGAACCTCTCTCAGATCGCGGAACATTGCGGTTTCAAGACACTCCATTCGTTCAGCCAGGCATTCACTAAAATTCTGGGAATGTCACCTTCGGCCTACCGCAAACATCTGTTGAAAGGAGGCAAACCGATCACGACGCCTCCCCAGAATCTCATTCCTCCGCCACGAATGGAGAAGGCAGAATCCGAAGATTGACGAGAGCCGGAGGCAGTTCGAACCGCTCGGGGTGCACCGCCCGCAACTCCAGGGTCCATTCTCCCGGAGAGATTCCCCGGGTCGAGGTCCGCATGATCTTGGGACCGCCCCCTCCCTCGACCGGAAAGGGATCCATCGCGATGGAGTTCCCGGAATCATCCCGCCACGTTCCCTGCAGGCGGATACCCGTTTCGGCGTTCCCGACCGCGAGAACGAAACCGATCTCCAGATCCTCCCCGCTGATTATGGCGTTCGGTGCTTCCACATTGCCCACGCTGGCTTGAAAGTTCGGCAGGTTCAGCGGAAGTCGCGCCAACACGGTCTCACCGGAGCCCAGCACCCGCAATTGCGCCGACCTCCGCCCCGCCTCCGAGGAGGTGGCACGCATCGTGGAATGAAGCTGAAATGCTCCCGTAGCATCCGATACCCCCGCAGCCACGACGTTTCCGTTCGCACCGGTCAATTCCACCCTCAATCCAGTCTTCTCGCCACCGGATTCCGTGGGTCGGAGGCGGCCTTGGATCACGTTTTGGCCGACTCCCATCGGACCGACCTCCAAGTCTTCAAAATAAAGCCCGCCCGTTCCTCCCCCGAACCGAAGCTGGCCGAGATTTTCCGGTTCGATATCAAACCGGGAATAGATCGGGGACCAGGTCGCCTTTTCCCATCGCCGGGTGGGAAGCATTCGCCCCACATTAAAACCCCAGGTCGCTCCAATTGCCGGGGCTTCCTGCAACCCAAAGTCAGTCCATGGAATAAACACGCGATGGATCGTTCTGCCGGAATCCCCACTGGGTCGCTCGACTTCCACTTTGGCGCCGGTTGACGCGATTTGCCGGTTTCTCTTCAGGGTCCGACTGCCGCTTCCGGTGATCTGGTATTGCAAGGTCGGCCCCCCTCGTCCTTCCGGTTGAACCGCGACGTCCCAGCTGTCCTCCGCCCAGAGGGCGGCATGATCGTCGGGTCGCGGAGACGGGTCCGGAGCCATATGATCACTCACCAGAAGCAGAACGAGACCATCCTGCCTGTAACCGACCTTGCCTTCACCAAAGACCGGCCTGGGCATATTTTCGATCTCGGCCCGGCTTCCCGCCCGTTGCTTCAAATCGGTCAACCGTTCGCCAAACCAAGTGAGGGGTCCCGTCCCTCCTTCCCCGTCAACAGCCGGGAACCCTTCCTGCAAGAATCCGGCTCGAACAATGTGCTCTTTGTCGGCAGCAGAGCTCTCGGTTCCCCGGGGCTGGGAGCTAACCGAGAGAATTCGCGGTGCCCCTGGATGCGCGTCATTCCATTGTTGATACGGCGAGCCGAGGATCCGTTCGCCTTCCTCGATTGCCAGGATCGTCTCCCAGACCACCTTCCGGAAATATGAATCCGGCCGAGTCCGCAAGAGTTGCTCGGCGTCGATTTTATTGAGCGGAATGTCGATCCGAAGGCTCGCCAGTCCCGCTCCCAATCGTTCCGCCTCGTCAGCCAAACCGGCCGCCTCCAGTCGCTCGATCACTTCTTCGAGCTTTCTGAACCAGGCCAGATCCGCCAATCCTTCCTGAACCGTTTCGTAAGGAAAGCTGGAAACCACCCCGTCCGGCTCAATGCGGGAAACCACCCATTGAAACATCGAGCCGACCCAATGATCGGCCCATTGGTGGTTGCCCGTCGCTCCGGTGCGGATGGCATATTGTCCCCACATTCCACGGTCCCATCCCATGTTGAAATTCCAGACCTGTCCTCCCTCAAAGCCCAAGGCGTTTTCCAAAGCGGCAGGCGTCCAATTGTTATACTGCCGGATCCGGACCGCGTCGCGATGCCCACGGTCGACTTCGGTGGGCGATCCGTATCCGATCGAGTTGTCCAGGACATAGCTGCGATCCCCGATGATCTCGCGCAGCACCGGCGTGAAGGCTTCGTATCCCGCGGTCTTCAAGGGAGTGTTTCCAATCTCCTCTTCCGCGAACATGATCGTTTGATCCGTGAGGCCGCGACTTTCGATGACCTCCTCCATCAATCGGATCACCGATGCGTAGAGTTCCCTGGCCCGGGGCGAATAAGCCTCCGCCGATTCCTCGGCAATCCCTTCCGCGCCCGAAATCCTGACCGTGGATGGAAGAGGCGCGCTCCTCGCCTCAGCCGCACTCAAAACTTTTGCCACCGCGTTCGCCCACCAGGAGATGTGTCGGGTATCGAGAGAAATCATCCCGTCCATTCCCGCCTCCCGGTAGGCATCCAACATGATCTCCAGATCGGGGAATGTCGCCTCCACACGCCCTTCCACGTATCCAAATTTCGGGTACACATGAAAGAGATTGGGAGAATTGAAGCCGCGTAATTTCCAAAAGGAGAAATATTCGGCCATGTTCTCCGGCCGCCATTCCGGGGTGGTGAAGTTTCCATAACGGCCGCTCCCCTCTCCGTAAAAATGTCCCGGGATGAACAAACCCCACGATCCTTCCGGGTAGGCAAACTCACGGTCAAGCACCCGGACTCGGACCGGAACGGATTGCCCGTTCCCCCCGCCGTCCATGAAGCGAATCTCCCCGGTGTAGAGTCCCGGAACACTTTCCGGTGGCACGCGAACGCTCACCCAAAACCAGGCGGTCACGTCGCTCCCCAGACCGACACGC
Source organism: Verruconatronum alginivorum (assembly GCF_056590205.1). NCBI lineage: Bacteria > Pseudomonadati > Verrucomicrobiota > Opitutia > Opitutales > Verruconatronaceae > Verruconatronum > Verruconatronum alginivorum. Next base: position 917,878 of record NZ_JBWPVQ010000001.1, read on the forward strand.
TCCACCGGCCGCAGGTAAGTGGTCGCCCATCGCAACTCCTGGGTGCGGCGGTCGAGGCGCGTGGTGTATTGTCCGATCCTGACATCCAGGCTTTCAGCCGGCAAAACGTTCCCGCGGCTGTCGGATAAATCCCCCCAGTTGACCTGCAAATCCTCGACGGACTGAAACGCTCGAAGAGCAACGGCTTGTCCGCGAAGCTCTCCCTTGGAAGCCACGAAATCGAAGCGTGGCTCCAGAGGTGCCAGGGACCATATCCAATCGGGACGCGGGGTGATCCCCATGTCGACATTCCCGAGCAGCCAGCCCCGTTCTCTCGTCTCTGTGCTCAACTCCCAGTTGGTAGCGGAACTCTGGAGAACCGAATGCTCTTCCGGCAGGATGTTGGCGGACGATCCATTCGACTCCGCATCCGCCGGGGTCCCCTGCGCGCAGGAGGAGTTCAGCATGAGGAGGAGGATCGGAAAGAGGTAGCGCTGTTTCATGGATCGAGCGGAAAAATGACGGCGTTTCCATCCACATCGTGACCGCTCCGCAAGGTCGGCTCCAGACGACCGAGGCGGTCGGCCCCGACCAGTTCGATATGGCCATCGAGAAACGCCACCGCCGCCCGGTCATTGTGCCGCAAATGAACACTTCCCCACGGACTTGGCGCCGCGCCGCTTTCCTGGAGAAGGCGAAAAACCTGTTGTCCGACCGAATTCGCCCGGTAGCTGTCGGCCATCAAAATGTAGCGGGACGGTGTGATTTCGGGAGCGTTGAAATTCATCGTGTAGCGCTCATAGTCGGCTCCCCCGAATTGCGAAGGATTCATTCGAGTCGCGTTCGGATCAAACAGATTCAACCCGTATGACTCCCAAGAGTCCCAATTGCGTTCCGGCTTCCACGCGGGGCAACGTGTCGCCTCGCTCCGAGGATCGGTGTACCCTCCATCCCGAAGTTCCAGCGTCCAGAGCCCCACAGTTTGCTGTCCGCCGCGAAAAGTCGACAAGACATTGTTGTGATCGTTAATCCAGGTGAGCATTGCCGTGCTCGTGCTTCGAAGATTTCCGATACACTGCGCCGTCTTGGCGTTCTCGCGGGCTCTGCCAACCACCGGAATCAGGATCGCGGCAAGAATCCCGATGATTGCGATCACCGTGAGCAACTCGATCAGGGTAAATGCGTGCCGGGGTTTTGAAGTCTGGATTATGTTACTCATGGTCTTGAATTAAGGTTTAAATGCTTCGATAAAAATCTATTCCCGGATCCCCCGACCGGTCTCAGTTGGATTCCTTCAACAGGCGAAAGAATCTCCGATCATCCGAAGGATCAAACTCCACGCTGTAGTGATCGTCCACCACGGAATAGGGGCCGGGCACGGTTCCCCATTCCACCAAATCCAGGGAATCCTGCAGAACCCACTCCGACGTCACCGGCCAGGTCACGCGGAGGGGAAGGGTTTCCCCAGCGCCGATCAGCAGAACCGGAACCGGAACTGAATCAACCGGTGTCGCCAACACATGGAGATTGAGGGCGTATTCAGGATTCGACGAGTAGGCGAGAATCGGGTTCGAGGATCCCTCATTGTGACGCCAAATCCGGGAGGCCATTCCCGCCCACTCCGGATCGGCGGCCATCCCGGTCCCGGTAAAACGAACCCGCTTCCAACTGGTCTGCTCATCAAAATGGAGCATCGCGGTATAATGATTCCCCTGGACCATCTGGACGGGGGTTTCAAAGTCGAATTGCAAAAAGCGCCCGGCCGCCGCGTCCGGCCAGGCCCCGGCCGGCAAAACGCCCGTCTGCGTCGAGATCACCTCACCGATATCGCTTCCTCCAAACTGGGACTCGTAAACCGTGACAGTAATCGGAGCGCCCGCGGCTTGAGGAACCGCATCATGCATCAGCAGGGCGAAGCCATGCCAGGTCAGGTCGGCGGGAGATTGGAACGATTGCCCCCAATCCACCCGATCATTGGTCATCCCCGTCCAAGTCGCGAGCGGGTTCGCGGCGGGAGTCGCCGTATTCGCCAGGACTACATTTTCGACGGGAGCTTCGTTTCTCACACTCGCAAAAACCTTCCGTTCCGCAACGACATACAGGTTCAACGCATACTCCGGGTTCGAGGCATAAGCGACAACCGGCTTCCCCGAAAAGGGGGAGTTATGACGGAAAATACGTGGGTCCTGCCCCCCCCACCCGGAAAGCGCCCCTCGCCCTCTGAAACGGACGGCCCGGTCTCCCCCGGCCGTAGCGTTGCCGTCACCTCTGGCATTGAAATGAAGCATGGCCGTGTAGTAACGACCCTCGGTAATCGCAACGGCTGTCCCCAGCTCGAAATGCAAAAACTTGTTGGCGGCATTTGAATTCCAGGTCCCGGCGGGAAGAGTTCCGGACTGCCGGGAGATCAAGGTGCCGACATCACTTCCACCCAAAGTCGATTCGTAAATGTCGATGGTGACCCCGGAATCAGGGGCCCGCGTCCCCGCATCCCACATCTGCAGAGAGAAGCTCCGCCAGATCAGGTTGGCCGGAGCCTGAAAAGATTGCCCCCAATCCTGCCAGTCGGCGGGCACCTGGTTATTGAAGGCCTTCCAGGTAGCCGCGGCGAACGTTCCCTCAACGGTATTCGCGATCACCACGTTCTCGGAAGGGGCATTGTCACCGACTGTGACAGTCACAGCGGCGGTCAGGGGAAACACGATTCCCGCAAGCATCACAAGGGTCAAAAGAGGTGTCTTCATGGGCATTGGAGCAAGTTGTCTGAATAAAAAACCATCCGCTTCAATCAGCATTCAGCCACGCCCCAGCCCTCGGGTCAATCGAATTTAGACATTTTCTTTGCTTTTTTCGCTTTTTCCGACCAAAAATCACCGCGATCGCAAAGGATTGCCTGCGGTTCAAAATATAAGAAACAGCACCAAAGTCATGAATCCACATCAGCAACAATCCCCCGTGCATTCCCTGAAACTTGGCGTCGTCCCGATGGGAAAGTTTGTGTTTTCCCATGAGGATGCGCTCAAGCAAAAGGAAGCTCTCTTCGCCCGGCTCAAGCAACTGAACGTAACCTGCGTGACCCTGGAAGGGGTGATTCCGGACGGCATGGTGCGGGAAATCAACCACGCCGGGCCCGCAGTGGAACATATGCGACGGGAGGGCGTGGACGCGGTGTTTTTGCCCCATTGCAATTTTGGCACCGAGGGGGCCGCGGGGGTAATTGCCCGTGACCTCGGACTGCCCACCCTGCTCTGGGGGCCCCGGGATGGGGCGCCATTGGACGACGGCTCCCGGTTGCGAGATTCTCTCTGCGGACTGTTCGCCTCCAGCAAGGTGCTGCACAAACTCGGTGTGGCCTATTCCTACATCGAGAATTGCGCGGTCGACGACCCGGCCTTTGCCAGTGATCTGGACGTTTTCCTGCGCGCGGTCGCCACGGCCAAAGCCATGCGTAACATGCGCATCGGTTTAATCGGCTCGCGGATCGATTTCTTCTGGACCACCATCGCGAATGAAAGCGAACTGCTCGAGCGCTTTGGCATCCAAGTGCAGCCGATCGACATGGTCTTTTTCATCCGGGATACGCGGGCTCGCCTCCAGGCGAATCGGAGGGCATACGAGAGTGAACTGGACTCCATCGGCAGTTGGCTCGAACTACCGGATGAGGCGGACGTGCGCGAGGGCCTGCTGCACAGCCTGGCCATGCGGGATGTCATGCTCGATGCCGCCGATGAACTGAATCTGAATGGCATCGCCCTGCAGAGCTTTTTCTCCCTGCAGGAAGAACTGGGACCCGGTCTCGGTCTCGGGGTAAGTCTGGCCGAGGAACGGATTCCCATTGCGGCTGAAAGCGATCTGCACGGAGCAATCAGCAGCGTTTTGCTGCGCGCGGCATCAACGTCGGCCGATCCGGTGTTCATGCCCGAGTTCACCAGCAGGCACCCGGAGAATGACAACGCCGTCCTCCTGTGGCATGCCAATGCCCCGCCCTCCCTGCGACACCCCTCGCATGCCAGGATATGCATCCGCCCACCCTGGATCCTCAAGGGTCTCCCGCCGAGCAGCCTCCAGTTCCGCCTGCGTAACGGAGCCCTGACCGTGTGCCGCTTCGACGGGGATGGCGGACAATACCTTCTCGGCTTTGGCGAGGGGCACACGGTGGACGGCCCCCATACCCGGGAATTCTATGCCTGGCTCGAAGTCGATGATTGGCCGCGTTGGGAACGCACCCTGATCGAAGGTCCCTTCATTCACCATTGCTCCGCGGCCTATGACAACTGCGCGAATGTCCTGCAAATGGCCTGCCGATTCATTCCCGGCCTGCGGGCACAACCGTTCAACTTGCCATTGAAGCCGGATGGAACTAAGACGGACAGGTGAAAACGAGCACAGGGAGACGAGACGGCTATGCCGAATTATGGCCGTGGCCGTTCCACTTCGGAGGAGAAGAGAAGGAGGAATAGGCGATGGTTACGCTCTGGTTCTCCATCCTGGTTTGGCTTGGACTTCTCCTTTTCGGCGCACGGCTCTGGCTGACCTGTCAGGAGTCGGGCGGAAAGATCGGCGACTCCGTTGTGAATCTGTTTCTCGGTTTCTGGATTCCGGCGACCTTCTTCGCCTGGGGCCTCTTTTCGCTGCTGGGCAGCAGGACCTGGCTGTTCGATCGGATGCTCCGCCCTTGGGAGATCGCCGGAGGCGCCGCCATCGCGGTCGGGACCACCTGGATCTGCGCCGCTTTCTGCTTCCACTGCTTCGTGGTCTGGCGGAAACACCGGACGCTTTCACGCTACGCCGACCTGGTTACATTCGCCTTCGCGATCGCCGGGCTTGGCGGACTGGCTGTCGCCCTATTGTCGGTAGTGCTCTGATTTACGGTTAAACCGCCCACCCCCAGGCCCCGGGGAGCGGAGAAAGTTAAGGATCGGGGACCAACTGCCGGATCGTTTCGATCAAGGTTCCGGAGTCGCCCGCCTTGGGGAGGAAAGCGGCGGCACCGGCGTCCCGCATCGCTTGGGCCGTCGTTTCGTCGTCCTGCACCGACAACCCGACGACCACCACCTCCGGCCAACGCCGGCGGAGTTCGCGGGTCGCTTCGATTCCGTTCATCCGGGGCATGTTCAAATCCATCAAAACGATGTCGGGCCGATGGCGTTCCACCGCGCCGATCGCCTCGATTCCATCCGATGCCTGGTCGATGACATGGAGCCGGAGGTCGGCTTCCAACACCGCCGCGATCCCTTCCCGGACCACGACATGGTCGTCGACCACCAACACCCGGATCTGCCGTCCTCCCCCGCTGCGCCGTCCCGCGACGGTGGCCCGGCGACTCTCCTCCGGAACCAGCGTCGAGCGCCTTTCCGGCTCGGCGACCTGCCGTTGGGGAATCCAGAGATCGACCCGGCATCCTTTCCCTGGAGCGGTCTCGATATTCAAATCGCCTTCCACGGCGGCGAGCCGCTCCCGGATGCTGAACAGGCCGACGCCGGAACTCCTGTGATCCTCGGCTCCGGCGCCGACGGCGAACCCGCAGCCTTCGTCTTCCACGATCAGCCGCAGTCCGTCTCCTTCTTCCCGCATGACCACACCGGCCGTATCGACTCCGGCGTATTTCGCGGTGTTGAACAAGAGCTCCCGGACGCAGTCGAACAACAGCGCCTTCACGTCGTCGTCGATCTCAACAAAGTTGTCGGGCGCGTCGATATCGACCGTCAGTTTATGTCGCTCCTTCATCTGCGAAGCGAGCCATTGCAAGGCGGCTTTCAATCCGCCTTCGTAGAGGGCGGGCGGACGGAGTTCCCGCGACAGGTTGCGCGCGGTTTCGGTCGCCTCCTCGATCCATGCGCGGGCCTGCTCCACCGCCTCGGTGCCACGCTCATCGGAAACATATTGGCCAAGAGTGCTGGTTTTCATCGTGGCGGCCACCAGCAACTGCTGCAAATCGTCGTGCAGCAACGCGGCCAACCGGCGGCGCTCCCTTTGTTCCGCCGAAGCCAACTCCGCCGCGAGGTGACGGAGCCGCCGCGTCTGCTCCTCGAGTTTCCGGGTCCGCTCGGCGACCCTCTTTTCCAAATCGACGGCGTGCGCCCGCAATTCCGCTTGAGCTTGCGCGAGCGACCGTTCGGCCGAAATCCGGTCGATGAACAAGCCGACCTGATAGGCGATCGATTCCAAGCCGTTCAACAGCTCCTCGTCCGGCTCCCGGATTTCCTCTCCGAAAAACTCCAATACCCCCAACACTTCGCCGCCGCTGAGGACGGGCACGGCCAAGGCGGCACGGAAACCTTCGGCCACCGCCTCCTCCAGACGGTGAAAGTGGAAGTCGGTCTGCGCCGCCAGATCCGGCGCCCAAACCGGCTTCCCTTTTTCCCAGACATGACCGGGAAGGCTCTCGCCCAAGCCGAACAACGACGTCCGGGTGCGCGCCTCAAACTCCGTGGCTTCCGTCCCCGGCGATTTCCAGACGTCCACACACCCAATGCTGTCTCCCCGGACGCACCACAACGCCCCGAAACCCCAGCCGACCGTTCGGCAAATGGCTTTCAACAATCCGGGAGCCGCCGCATCCACCGACGGGGCCCCGATCAAGAGCCGGGTCGCTTCATACTGGGTACGGAGCCGCCGTTCCGACCGCTTTTGCCGGGTAACGTCCCGGACGAACGAGCGGGTATGGACGAATTTCCCCTCTTCCCGAAAGACATTGGCGGAGATCAGGACCTCTTTGATCGTGCCATCCTTGCAACGGAGCTCGGCCGGGAAATTCTCGACGTTTTCGCCGCGATGGTGCTTCTCCAGTTTGCTTCGAAACGATTCTTTGGATACGAAAAAATCTTCAATTTTTCGTCCGACGTATTCGTCGGAAGAATACCCCATCATATTTAACTCCGCTTGATTGGCCCGAAGGATTCTTCCTTCCGCATCGAGCCAATGGAGGCCGATCGGAGCGTTTTCGAAAAACTCGCTGAGGTTGGCCTCGCTGCGACGGATCTTCGCTTCGGAAACCCGTTGTTCCGAAATGTCGGCGATCACGCAGACCGCGCCGATGAGTTTCCGCTCGTTGTCGAAAACCGGATCGACCGTCACCCGCCACCAGACATCGCCGGATGGGGCTTCGAGCCGTTCGCGGCGGCGGGTCTCCCGCATTCGTTCGTAGGGTGCGGCGGGGATCGAAGCGAGTTCGGCGAACTCGAAGAAGGAGAGCCCGTGGAGACCGTTCCGTTCGCGCCCGACCATCTCCGCCAAGGCGAGATTGCACCGCTCGATTTTGGCCTCTTGGTCGATCAGGCAGACTCCGGTCCGGATCGCGTCGAAGGTGGTTTGCCACTGGGCCGCGACGGTCTCCGCCCGTTTCTCGGCCGCCCGCATTCGGAGCAACGAACGCACGGTGGCGACGAACTCTTCCGGCTTGAGCGGGGCGGTCAGGTAACCGTCCGCTCCCCCTTCCAACCCCTCCACCTTGTCCTTGGTTTCCAGAAAAGTGGCGGAGGTGTGGAGGACCGGGATGGAGGCGGTTTCCGGGTTGGTCTTGATTTTCCGGCAGGCTTCGTAACCGAGCATGTCGGGCATCTTCACGTCGAGGACGATCAAGTCGGGTTGGCGTTCGGCCAACTCCAACGCCTCTTTCCCGGAACGTCCCTCCCAGATTTCGTATCCGGCGCGGCGCAAATAACGGGTCGTGGTGTAGAGGTTTTCTTCGGTGTCGTCGATCACCGCGATCACCGTCTTCGCGGGTTCTTCCGGAGAGGATTGCGACGGGTTCGGAGGGAATCCACTCATGACTTCAAATCCGCTTTCTCGGGTTGCCCCAGCCCGGCCATTGCCATCGCTTCGCGGATCCGCGCCACGGCTTCCTCCCGGGAGGAGTGGTTCTTGGACAAAATTGCCACGGCCCCCCGCATGAGGCGGGCCCGCTCCTCTTCGGTCAATACTTTCGACGTGACCATGATCACCGGAATGGCGGCGGTCTCGGGATCGGATTTCAATTGCTCCAACACTTCGAACCCGGTCATGCCGGGCATCATCACATCCAGGAAAACGGCCGACGGTCGCTGGGTTTGGGCCAGCTTCATTCCTTCCCGCCCCCCTTCGGCTTCCAGAATCCGGCAACCGGTCTCGGCCAGCATCCCCCGGAGGACGTAGCGGGCGACTTCGTCGTCGTCGATCAGGAGGACCGGCTCGCTCCGATCTCCTTCGACCAAGGAATTCAACCGCTGGAGCAGCCACTCGCGGGAAACCGGTTTCTCGTGGAAATCGTGCGCCCCCATCGCCATGGCCTTCTTGCGGTTTTCGACCATAGTGATGACGAAGACCGGGATCTCCCGGGTGGCGTCCGCCCGACGCAAATCTTCCAGCAAACCCCACGTGTTTTCGTTTTCGAGCAAGATGTCCAGGAGTATCGCGAACGGACGGAATCGTTTCAATGCCGCGGTCGCTTCCTGCAGGGTCCGGGCGGGAATCACCTGGAAACCGCTCCCTTTGAGATATTTTTCGTAAACGAACAACGTTTCGGAATTGTCGTCGACCACGAGAACCGGACGTCGGGCGGGATCGACCCGCAGGGTCAAGGATGGCACCTCATCGATTTCCGCCGGACCGCCGTAAACGCGGGGAAGCGTCACCGAAAAGGTCGAGCCTTCCCCGAGCCGACTCCGCAGCGAAACCTCGCCACCCAACAAGCCGGCGAGTTTGCGGGTCAGGGCCAGGCCGAGGCCGGTCCCTTTGGCTTTGGTTTGGTGGGGTCCCTCGACTTGGGTGAATTCCTCGAAGATCCGTTCCTGGTCTTCCTCGGCGATGCCAATTCCGGTGTCGCTCACCGCGAAGACGATCCGGTCGTCGACCGCCCGCCGGACCGAGACCCGGACCTCCCCCCGCTCGGTGAATTTGAGGGCGTTGGAAATGAAGTTGCGGAGGATTTGGGAGAGCTTGCTTTCGTCGGTCCGCAACGCCGGGATTTCCTCCGGTTCCTCGAAGACGAGGTCGACCGAGGAGTTGTGCTCCAACAGGGGCCGCAACATTCCGCGCATCGCCCCGAACAATTCGCGGATGTCGAATTCCGTCGGGCGGACCACCGTCTTGCCCGCCTCGACTTTGGCCAAATCGAGGAGATCGTTCACCAGCTCCGAGAGTTCGTTGGCCCCTTTACGGATGTAACGGACCTGCCGCTCCTGCTCCGGATTGAGGTCGCCGTCGAGACGGTCGAGCAACATCTGGGAGAGACTCATGATCGAGTTGAGCGGGGTGCGGAACTCATGGGTCATGTTCGACAGAAACCGGGTCTTCAACTCGGAGGCGCGCCGGAGGAAATCCGCTTTTTCATCGAGTTCGGCGTAAAGCGCGACCACGCCGCGGTTGGTGTCTTCGAGTTCCTGGTTGAGCTTCCGGAGTTCGTCTCCCCGGCGCTGCAATTCGCCCAGGGTCGCCAGCAACTCCTGGTTTTGGCGACGCATTTCCTCGATCGGGTTCTGCGGCTCCCCGGCCGCCATCTCCTTGGCGACTTGCGCCAGAAAAAGTTGGTTGACCGGTGGCGAGCCCGGCGGCAGCTGCTTTTCCAACAACACCGAGGTCCCGGCTCCGGGCTCGGATTCGATGGCGAACCGGTCCATTAAACGCCGGGCCCCGACGATGCCGACCCCCATTCCGGTGGCCGATTGGTAACGTCCCTCGAGGATTTCCTGCAACCGGGCGATCCCAGCCCCCCGGTCGACCACCCGGATTTGCAGGGTGGCGGGCCGCTTCGGCTCGATGGAGAATTCCACCTTCCCTTCCCGGCCGTATTCGTAGGCGTTGCGGGCGATTTCCGAAACCGCCGTGGCGATCCGGACTTGGTCCTGACGGTCGAATCCGAGCAACGAGGCGAGCTGCCGGGCCCGTTGGCGGGCCGATACCACGTCGTGCTCGAACCGGATTTCAACTGTGAGGATCGCGAGTGCCATTGAACTTCACACTGTAGCTCTGCAGACCACCACTGTCACATCGTCGCGACCTCTTTTGAAATCGCGGTAAAGCATTCCAGCGATCAGGGAGGGATGATGCAAAGCGACTCCCGGCAAATTGTCGAACGACCACCGGGTTTTCAAACCGTCCGAATGCATCACCAAAATCGCTTCCGCCGGCCACGGGTATACCGATTCCCGGACCTTCCGCACTTCGTGGCCGACGATGCCGTTGTGCGAGATCAGGGTCCGGTCGCGCTCGCCGCCGAGGATCGTCGCCCCGATGTTGCCGATCCCGGCGTGCCGCACTTCCCCGCCGGTGATCTCCCCGACCGCGACCGCCGCCCCCCGGGTGCCGCGCGCCGCAAGGTGGGCCCGTTCGAGGATCGCCGCCGGAGTTCCTTCGGGAACGGCCCGGAACGCGTGGATCGTCTCGTCGGCCGCCTCCGCCGCGAACCGGCCATGACCGAGGCCGTCCGCCACGATCACCGCCGTCCGTCCGGGGGCCTGCCAGACCGCCCAGGTGTCGCCGCAAATCGACTCCCCTTTCATCGCGACCGCAATACCGCCGGTTTCGACCACGGGATTCTCTTCAACCCGCTTCTGCCCCCGCCGGAAAAACCGGCAGAGCACTCCCGTGCCGCTCCCCGGCAGGGAATAGACGTCGCAGACCGAGGCCAGGCGAAACATCGCCCCCATCCCGGTGCCCGCGCTTCCGGCCGTCGAATAACCGTCCTCCCGGCAGCGTTTCACGTTGGGCATCCCCGGGCCGCGGTCGAGCGCGATGATCTCCAGGCCTTCGACTTCACCTTGCCCGATGGGATTGAACAACAGCTCTCCGTCGCCGGCGTGTTTGACGATATTGCTGGCGAGTTCGGTGGCGACGATCCGGATGTTGCCGGCCTCCGCCTCCGAAAACCCGAGACTCGCGACAAGCCCGGAAACCAGGCGGCGGGCCTCGCCGACTTGGCTTTTCTCCCCGATTTCAAACGATAGGGTGTCTCGGCCGAAGGTCATTTCCAGCGGGTGATGGTGATGGATGTTCCCGCGCCCGGCGCGGATTCGATGGCGAACTCGTTCACCAAACGGCGGGCACCGCCGAGTCCGAGCCCGAGCCCCCCGCCGGTGGTGTAGCCGTCTTTCAACGCCAGCTCGATGTCGGCGATCCCCGGACCGGAATCGCGGAAACAAAGGCGCAAACCGCGGCGGAGTCCGTCGCTCAATTGCTGGATTTGCATTTCGCCGCCTCCGCCGTAGTTGATGGTGTTCCGGGCCAATTCGCTGGCGGCGGTGACCATCTTGGTTTGATCGACCAGGGAAAAACGCAACTCGGCCGCCCATTCCCGCACGCGGCGCCGGGCTTCGACGATGTGGTGCTCCGTTTGCAAGGGAAGGGTCTCTTGTTTGATTTCAGACGGCATGATCACGGCGGGCCCGATTGCCCGTTCGACGCCAGACGCGGCATGATGGTGAAATAGTTTCGCCTCTCATGCGTTCACGAATCGCCCGGCTCGTCCCCCGAAGGCGACCGGTCATCCTCCTCGTCGTCGGCATCCAACAATGCGTCGCCGATCTCGGGCCGCGCGTTGGCGCGAAGTATCGCCATCCCGCGGTCGACGTTCAACGCCGTCCGCACCCCCGGCAGGGACAAGCCGAGCTCCACAAGGGTGATCGCGACCGCGGGCTGCATCCCGACCACCACCGTCTCGGCATCGAGCACCTTCGACATCGACGAGATGTTCGCCAACATCCGGCCGATGAAGGAATCGACGATTTCCAGCGAAGAGATGTCGATCAACACCCCGCGGGCCCGGGTGACGGTGATCTTGTTCGTCAAATCATCCTGCAAGGCCAGCGCCAACCGGTCGTGCATGTCGACCTGGATAGTGACCAGCAGCAGGTCGCCCATCTGGAGAATCGGAATCCGGTCCATTACCGCCTTTCCCCGGTTTTCCGGGCGATTGAGCGTCCGGTCATGCTCAGGGCCATTACAAAGGCGTCGGCCAAACTTGCCTTGGTGATGACGTCGCCCAACGCCACCCCGAGATGGACGATGGTCTGGGCGATCTGGGGCCGGATACCGCTGATGATGCAGTCCGCCCCCATCAAACGGGCCGCCGTCACGGTCTTGATCAAATGCTGGGCGACCAAGGTGTCGACGGTCGGCACGCCGGTGATGTCGATGATCGCCACCTCGGATCCCGTCTCGGTGATTTTTTCCAACAACGACTCCATCACCACTTGCGTCCGCTCGCTGTCGAGCGTTCCGATCAACGGCAGGGCGAGAATGCCCTCCCACAACTTCACCACCGGCGTCGAGAGTTCCAACATGTCCTGCTGCTGGCGGGCGATCACCTCTTCGCGCGACTTTTGGTAAACTTCGCTGGTGAACAATCCGAGCCTGTCCAAAAGCGTCGTGGCATCCCAAGTCAGGTCAGCCAAACGGTCCGCCTCTTTCCCGCAGTTGGTCCGGATCCGGGCGAACAACGGGCGTTTCAAGGAAAAGACGAACATCGCCGTCTCCGTCGGAGAAAAACCCTGCTGGGCTCGCGACCGCGAGATCGACTCCAAAAAATCCTTCACCGGCGCCCACTCTGTCCCGGTGATCTGGTCGGTAGACCCGCCCCCCGCCGACTCCATGAACAACTGAAGGAACTCCTCGCACTGCCGCCGCACTTCGGAATCTTTCATCAGCGCCTGCTGCCGCGGCACCAAGGTGGTCTGCTCCTTGGTCCACTCGCTCAACAAGTCCGCCTGGTTTTCCCTCAAAATGTCGACAAGGTTTATCTTTTTAGCTGCATTCATATTCTTTTGCTTTGCTCCCGCTGCATAGTCGCAAGGACCTTACCGCCCACCTCCCGCGTCGGCAAGATTTAGTTGCGGCGAATTGTCGAAAAATCGTCGAAGGAACGATTTAGGCCTTCGATTGAAGTCCGGAGGCGAACGTCGACACTCTACTGGAATCGCGCCCTCGCGGCATGGAAAAAAACTTCCTCACCACTGGGAGGGATGGGCATCCTGCCGTCCGTCCTCGACATCGGTCTCACCAGAGAGTCGGCTAAAACTCTCCGATTTCGTCGCCCTGCAACCCGTATCTCAAAGGACCGCTTATTTCCGCAGATAAACCCAATGGCCGGGGTGGCCCTCATTTCTTAATCTTGTTGCGATCTTCCCCCAACAAAAAACCCGCGATCGGCTTAGCCGTGCGGGTTTCTTAAAGTGGTGGCGAGACCCGGAATCGAACCGGGGACACAAGGATTTTCAGTCCTCTGCTCTACCAACTGAGCTATCTCGCCAATCGGAAAGGGGAAAATCAACAGGAGGAGAAGAAGGGCGTCAACTGCCTTTTCAAATTTTTTGATTTGCGGACGCCCGCGGGTGAGAGCTGGAAGGCGCGTGCGTAGATATTGGGACTCCAATTCGGTTAAAAACCGATTTCGAACGTAGGGGTAGACCCGATGCACAACGGGACTCGCTAACCTGACAGTGGGTCTTTTCAAGGGAGCGATTCCGGGTCGCCCAGCCCTCCGGCATTTTTTGCGAATTTTTTATCGGACACGCTAGCTCCCGTCGATCAGCTGTTTAGAAGGAATGACCCGAAGGTAATCCCCGGAGAATTACGTGGGGTTTCTTGACTTCGGACGGTAAGGGATTCCCCTAAGCACCATACAGTCGTTTCCTGTAACGGCAGTAGACAGAACCAGTATTTCACAGCGAGCATGAATATTTTCCGTCCTATTTTCGTAGTCTTTTCCGCCGGTTTGATCGCGCTCGGCGCACAGTTGGCTTCCGTCGAAGCCCGCCCGGTTTCCGAGATGGCCTTGCAGGCAGGGCAAATGTTGGGATCCGAGCGCTGGACGCAAACCGTCCGGATCGAAAACACCAATCAATCGAGCCGCTACCCGGCCACCGTCTACGGAACCGTTTTCGAATTCAACGATCTCCTCTGGTTCTACACCGAAACCGGCTCCCAACCCATCCGCCGGAGCAAAGGGAAGACCGAGGAATACAAGGCCAATCTCCTCCCCCTCCTCCGCACCATCGACCGGGGGTTCACCTCCTTCGTGAAGATCCCCCCGTCCCAAGCCTTCGCCCCCGGGGAATTTCCTTCGTTGAAAAACGGCTGCGTCGTCGAATCGATCTTCAGTCTCGACGAGCTGAAACAACAGGGCGAACCGATCCTCCAAGCCAAGGTCCTGCTTTACACTTCGAAGAACCCGACCCGGAGCAACGGACGCCGGGCCACCGGTCACGCCGTCCTGGTTTACCAAACGCCGTCCGGGATGTACTACATCGACCCGCCCAAGATCGATGTCACCGGCCAATTGAGGAAAGTGCAGGAGTGGGACCCTAAGGGGATCGCCGCCGAGATCGAATCCCACTACGGGAACATCGCCATCGAAGACGCCTTCTTCGAAGCCTTCGACCTGCCGGTCCAACGCGTCGCCCAAGCGGGATAGGAACGAGGTTCGTTCAAGGTTCTTGGTTCGGGAGCGGCGCGCTTCAGCCGCCGTCGCGGGGCGGACAGAGTCGGGGGACGACCCTTTTGGCCGTCGGTCTTCGGCTAAAGCACGAAGCTCCTGTTCACTTGTGATCCCAAGGCAGGCGGACTTTGACCGGACGTTGAGCCCAATATTCGAAGACGTCGAAGATCTTGCCGGGATTGAGAATTCCGTTCGGGTCGAGAGCCTCTTTGATCCGGCGCATCGCCTCCACTTCAGCCGGACGATGCTCCATCCGCAAGAAAGCGGTTTTGGCGAGTCCGATGCCATGTTCGCCACTGATCGCCCCGCCGAGCGCCAGGACTTCCTCCATCACCCGAACCACCACCTCGCGCGCCTTCCGGCTCTTTTCCGGGTCATCCCGGTAATACATGATGTTGACGTGGAAATTCCCGTCGGCCGCATGACCGAAAGTGATGATCGGCACCCCGGTTTCCCGGCTGGTGCGCCGCAGGAAGCGGAGCAACTTGACCTGGGACCGGAGGGGAACCACCACGTCCTCGTTCAGTTTCGCATCGCCGAATTCGAACATCGCCCCTGAACATTTCCGCCGCACCTCCCAAAGCTCCGCCTCTTGGACGGGGTCGCTGGCCTCCTTGCTGGCGAGGGCTCGCTGTTTCCCCCATTCCGTAACGATCCGGCGTTCGTCGGCGACGAGCGAGGCCGGTCCGTCGAGTTCCAACAAAACCACGGGGCGGCCCGCTTGTCCGGCGAAAATGGTTTTGCCGGTCGCCCGTTCCGCTCCCTGAACGCTCTCGCGGTCGAGAAACTCCAGCACCGCGGGGGTCAGACGTTGGGCCAACAGGTCGCGAATGGCGACGAGGGCCGCCGTTTCGTCCTTAAAGGCGGCGAGGTAGGTCCAGCGGGTTTCCGGTTTCGGGATCAACCGAACCACCGCTTCCGTGATCACGCCGAGAGTCCCTTCACTCCCAATCCAGAGATCGCGCAAATTGAAGCCGGCGGCGTATTTCCGCAGATCGCTGGCCCACTCCACGTATTCGCCGGTGGGCAAAAATCCTTTTAACGCGAGGACATAGTCACGGGTGACGCCATATTTAGCTCCCCGCATGCCGCCGGCGTTGCAGGCGATGTTGCCGCCGATGGTACTATAAGCCCGGGAAGAAGGATCGGGCGGGTAAAACCAGCCGACTTTTTCCGCCGCTTCCTGGATGTCGGCGATCACCGCTCCGGCCTGGACGTAGGCCATACCAGTGACCTTATCAATCCGGATTCCCTTCCACCCGCTCAAATCGAGAACCCAGCCTCCCTTGAGCGGCGACGCCGAACCGGTCAGTGACGAGCCGGCTCCCCGGGGAGTGACTGGGACGCCATGCTTGTTCGCGAGGCCGAGCATCTCACCGAGTTCGTCGTTGTTCTTCGGACAGACGACCGCGTCCGGCATGAAGGAGAGTTTGCTCCCGTCGAACGAAGCGCGAAACCGCTCCTCTTCCCCGGTGAGCACGCTCGCGCCCAGTTTCCGTTTCAAAACCTTGGTGGCATTGGAAAAGTTCACCGGCGAAGTCTGCGCGACCCCCTCGGAAAAATCGACAAAAACCGGCGTCCGTCCACTCGCGCATCCGAAGCAATTTCATCTGGCCGATTTGTTGGCGTCCCGCCTTCAGGCGGTCCCCACCTCGATCTAAAAACCGGCTGAAGCCGGAACTTGCTCCAACAGGGCAGACGCTCCAACCTCAGCCGCGCTTTTCCACCACCCGGGCCAAAGCCTTGAACTCGGCGGCCAATGCCGGGTAGAGGGCTCGGTAGCGTGGATAAAAGTCCTCGTAAACCTCTGCGACCGCGGGAACGGGATCCGCCTTTCCGCTCACTCGAATCGCGGTCCGGCAGGCGGACGCCACACTGTCGTAAACTCCGCCGCCGACGCCGGCGAGCAAAGCGGCGCCATAGGCCGCCCCTTCTTCGGCGTTCAAGGTGACAATCTCCGCCCCGAAGACATCGGCCAGCATTTGCCGCCAGAATGGACTCTTGGCCCCGCCCCCGGAGGCCCGGATCTGGGAAACGTCGATGCCGAGCGCCCGCATCAACTCCAGCGAATCGCGCAAGCCATAGGTCACCCCTTCCAAAACCGCCCGGGTCAGGTGGTTCCGCCCGTGACGCAGCGTCATTCCAAAGAAAACACCGCGCGCTTCCGGATCCGGATGGGGAGTCCGTTCGCCGCTCAGATACGGCAAAAACAGCAGGCCCTCGCAACCCGCCGGAACCCGGGCCGCTCCTTCGGTCAACAAATCGTAGGAGTCGCGACCGGTCCGCTTCCCTTCCTCGATTTCGGTTTGACCGAAGGTGTCCCGATACCACCGGAAACTTCCGGCCGCGGAGAGCATGCAACCCATCAAATGCCATTGGCCCGGCACCGCGTGGCAAAACGCCTGCAGACGTCCTTCCGGTTCGACCCGGAACTCGCTCGACGCCGCGAACAAGACGCCCGACGTGCCGAGCGTGGCCGAGACCAGGCCTTCCTCGAAAATCCCCGTTCCGATCGCCTGCGCCGCCTGATCGCCGCCACCCGCCACCACCGGGGTTCCGGCGTTAAGACCAATGACCTTCCCCACTCCCTCGGCGATCCGGGAACTCGCCACCGGCGACTCCGTGACTTCAGGCAGCCAGCTCCGCGGAATACCGACCGCTTCGATCATCGTCTCCGACCATTGCCGCTTGCCGACGTCGAAAAGAGAAGTCCCGGACGCATCCGAAACGTCGCCGAAGAACTCGCCGGTCAACCGGAAGCGGATGTAGTCCTTGGGCAACAACACTTTGGCGGTGCGGCGATAGACGTCCGGTTCGTTCTCGCGAACCCACGCGATCTTCGGCGCGGTGAAACTCGGCAGCACCTGACTCCCGGTCAATGCCAGGACCTCGCGGGTCCCGACCTTTTCAGTGATCGCCGCGCACTGGGCTCCGGTCCGCTGGTCGTTCCACAGGATCGCCGGACGAAGCACCGCCCCTTCGCGATCGAGCATCACCAGTCCGTGCATTTGCCCGGTCAGACCGACCGCCACGATCTCCTCCGGGGCCACGCCGGCTTTTTCCATCACCCCTTGGATGCTCCGGATCGTCGCCTGCCACCAATCTTCGGGATCTTGTTCCGCCCAGAGCGGCTTCGGATGGGAAAGCGGGTATTCATGGGTCACCGCCGCCCGGACCGCCCCATCGGGCGCCACCAGGACCGCTTTACTACCGGAAGTACCGACGTCAATGCCAAGTAGGAGATTCGCCATAACCCCGAGCACTACCACAACGATAGGATTCCGGAAAGCTTTGGTATCAGGCGGAGAAAAAAAACCTCATGGCAGCGCGCATCAGGGGAAGCTCTTTCCGGCAAGTCGAAGCCGAGCGAAGCGGATTGCCAAGAGCCCCGGATTGGGCATAGAGTATTCCATGATGAAAACCTCCTCTTTTTTCCTTGGATTAGCGACGCTGATTCTGCTGGGGGGATGGCAAACGGCCCTCGCCGGACAGGAGATTGCGGTGGGTGATTCGCGGGAAACCGTCCTCGAAATTCTCGGCGAACCCCGCGGTCAGATCGGCTCCTCGACCTTCGAAATTTTTTATTACGACCGCGGCGAAATCGTTTTGCGGGAGGGAAAGGTCGCCTCCCATTCGTTGATCCCCCACGCCGCCCATGAAGCCCGTTTGCAAGCGACCGAAGCCGAGCGCCAGGCACGGGCGGAGCGGGACCGCGAAGCCCGGGAGCGACGCATCGAACAAGGAAACGCCTTGCTTTCGCGGATGCGAAGCGACCCCGCCTTCGCCGAACTGCCGGCCCGCGATCGTCTCGCCTTCTGGCAATCCTTCCAGCGCGATTACCCCGAAGTCGACGTCTCGATTGAGCGCCTCCTCGCCACCCGGCAAGCGGAGACGGAAGCCGCCCGGATCGCCGAAGCCCGGCGCGAAGCGGCGGCCCGCGACCGCCAGATCCAAGACTTGGAACGGCGGGTGCAGGAAGCCGAGCGTGAAGCCCGACTCGCCCGCGAACGGAACCGCCCGCAATACTATTCTTATCCGACCTATTATCCCCCGCCGCGACCGCCGGTGATCATCATCCCCGACGCATCCCAGCGGGACCGGCAAGGCCGACCTGATCGCCGCCGCGGCGACCGCGACCGAGCGGAACCGCCCCAGGAACCTCCCGTCGCCCAGCCACATGAGCCGACGCCTCGACCCAGCCCGCGCGAACGCGGCATGAGCGAAAGCGGCGGTATCCGCGAACGCACTCTGGGCTCCGGGCAACGATCGTAAAGCGAGCGCTACGATCCTCGTGGCCGGCGATCTTCGGAGGCAGTCTGCCCGTAGTCGGATTGGCTCCGCCGCCCGACGGCAGCGGCGGAAGACATCCGAGTCGAAGCGGGATATCACTTCGTCGCGAACGGGGTGATGATTTCCGGGCGTAGCGGGCACCAAACGATGGGGCGGCAGAGCCAACCCCACGACTAAGGGAGCATTCCGCCGAATGGGGGAGCTGCGTGCTTCCGACGACCCCCACCTGGATTCAAAGACCGGCTGAAGCCGGCTCCAACAGGGCAGCCGCTCCACCGCGGAAAGTTCATCGGCCAGATGAAATCGCCCTGATCCCGGGGCGCAGGGCGTTTTTCTAAGCTTGCCAGGCTTGCGCAAGAGAAACAGGATCAGGGCCATCCGAAAAACCCTGGATCTCATGCATCTGGATCATCCTTACCAAGACCTACCGCCCGCCTCCGAATGGTTGCGGGGCAACTTCCACTCCCACACCGACCGGACCGACGGCGATTTTTCCCCCCAGGCCTTGATCGACGCCTACGCCGGTCATGGTTATCATTTCCTCGCCATTTCCGACCATGATAT
This sequence comes from Verruconatronum alginivorum, assembly GCF_056590205.1. Lineage (NCBI taxonomy): Bacteria > Pseudomonadati > Verrucomicrobiota > Opitutia > Opitutales > Verruconatronaceae > Verruconatronum > Verruconatronum alginivorum. Next base: position 937,121 of record NZ_JBWPVQ010000001.1, read on the forward strand.
GCTGACCGACGCCCGGGACTACGCCGCCTGGAACTCCCGGGGCCTCGTTTTCGTCCCCGGCAACGAGATCACCGTCAACGGTCCCCATCTTCTTCACATCGGGGCTCGCGAACGGATCGAACCCCTCGCCGACCGCCAGGAGGTGATCCGCCAGGCCGAGCGCTCCGGCGGCTTCATCGTCGCCAACCACCCATGCTGGCAGACCGATTTCGACCATTGCCCCCAATCGACCCTCGAGTCTTGGCGAGGATACAACGGAATCGAAATTTACAACGCCACCGTCGGCCAACTCAAGGGGAGCAGTTACGCCCTCGACCTGTGGGACCGCCTCCTTTCAAAAGGGCACCGGATCTGGGGATTCGCCAACGACGACACCCACCACCCGGAGGATGTCGCCCGGGGATGGAACGTGGTGGCCGCGCGGGAACGAACTCCGGAAGCGATCGTCGCCGCCACCGCCGCCGGAAGTTTCTACGCCTCCAACGGCGTGGTGATCGACCGGATCGAAGTCGACGGCAACCGGATTTTCGTCGAAGCACCAAACGCCGACCGCATCATCGCCAGCCGAGAACATCAGATCCGGATCGCCACGGTGGACGCACCCAGGATCGAAGTGGAAGTCCCCGCCAACGCCGATTATGTCCGGATCGAATGCTGGGGCCGCGGCGAACAATTCGCCTGGACCCAACCGTTCCGGGTCAGAAAATAAATCACCGGCTTCACTTTCAGCCCCCCTCCGAGAAGTCAGGTTCCCTCCCGCAGTTGCCAAACCGCGTCGACTTCCCTATGGTAACCCCTTTTCCATCCAACCGATTGTGATTCACGCTATTCTATTTGATTTTGACGGACTGATCCTCGACACCGAAGTGCCGATCTTCGCCGCCTGGCAGGAGATTTACGCCGAGTTCGGCGCTCCTTTGACGCTGGAAGAATACGCGGGGTGCCTCGGAAGCGACCACCACGCCTTCAATCCATACGAAGATCTGGCCCGGAAGTGCGGTCGTTCGATCATCGAGGAGGAAATCCGGCCCCGGCTCTCGACCATTTACCTCAACCTGATCGCTCGGAACGACGCCCTGCCCGGCGTCCGCGAACTCCTGGAGGAGGCCCGCCAACTCGACATCCGGACCGCCGTCGCCTCCAGTTCCAACCGGGACTGGGTCGAACGCCACCTTTCCCGTCTCGGTCTGCTCGATTCCTTCGACTTGATCCGCACCCGGAACGATGTCGAACGGGTCAAACCGAATCCCGATCTCTTCCTCGCGGCGCTCGACGGCCTCGGGGTCAGGCCCGAACACGCCATCGTCCTGGAGGATTCGCCCAACGGCGTCCTCGCCGCCCGCCGCGCCGGCGTTTTCGTCGTCGCCGTGCCGAGCCGCCTCACCTGCGACCTGGATCTCAACGAGCCCGACCTGTGCCTCCCCTCGCTGGCGGACCTGGCGCTCCCGGAGCTGATCGAGCATTTCCGGAAGCGTAACCATGTCCGCTCATGACCCTGATCCTGGCCGCGGCTGATCCGATCGACGAAGTGGTCTGGTGGGGCGTCGTCACCGGCATTTTTTCCTACATCTTCTCGATCGCCGGTTTCCTGCTGGCCATCCTGCTCATCGCCCGTTTGATGCGGGAAAAACGCCAGCCGAGCAACACCCTCGCCTGGCTGATGGTCCTGGTCTTCATCCCCCACCTCGGCGTTCCCCTCTACCTCCTCTTCGGGGGCCGCAAACTCCGCAAGCTCGCCGCCGGCAAGGAACAACTCTACCCGCGCCAAGACCCGCACCAGCTCCTCCGGTTCGAGGGGTGGGACGAAAGCCACCCGCTTTTCAGCGCCGCCACCAACCCCCCGACATCCGGTAACCGGGTCGAATTCCTTCTGACCGGCGAGGATACCTTTCGCGCGCTGGAAAAGGAGATTCTGAAGGCGAAACACACCATCCACATCATGGCCTTCATTCTCGGTCGCGACGAAGTGGGCCGCCGGGTGGTCGACCTCCTGACCCAACGGGCCGCCGAAGGCATCAAGGTCCGGCTCCTAATGGACGCCCTCGGTTGTTTCAAAACCCGGGGATATTTCGTCAACCGCCTGCGGAAGGCCGGCGGTGAAACAGCCCGTTTCATGCCGATGCTTCCGATCCAAACCCGTTGGTCGGCCAATCTCCGCAATCACCGGAAAATGGCGATTTTCGACAACGCCCGGGCCATTGTCGGCGGACACAACCTCGCCCTCGAATACATGGGCCCCACCCCGTGGCCGAAGCGGTTCCAGGATTTCGGGGCCCGGATCACGGGTCCCGCCGTCCACGAGCTCGGTGGAATTTTCGCCGCTGACTGGAATTTCGCCACCGGCAAGGACCGGGAACCCCTGCAACTGCCCGCAACCACGGAGACCGACGACGACTCCGGCGATGGAATCATCCAAGTGATCGCCAGCGGACCGGACGTCGCCCAGGATCCACTCTACGAAGCGATCCTTCTGCTCATCCAGGAAGCCCGGGAGGAAATCACCATCATCACGCCTTATTTTATCCCCGACGAGGTGCTCTACCGCTCCCTCATGTTGAAGCTCCATTCCGGCCGGGAAGTCACCATCATCGTGCCGCAACATTCGAATCATCCCCTGACCGATCTCGCCCGAGCCCATTATCTGCGCCAGCTCCAACGGGCCGGCGCCAAAGTCCTGGCGTTCCTCCCCGGAATGCTCCACGCCAAAGTCATTTTAATCGACGGAAAAGTGGTGATGTTCGGCTCGGTCAACATCGACCTCCGGAGTCTGTTCGTGAATTACGAGATCGGAATGTTCTGCTACTCGCCTGGCGAAGTGAGCGAGGCCTACGACTGGGCCGACTCGATCGCCAAACAATCGGCCGAATTCGAGGCCGACCGCCACCGCCCTCCCGGATTCGTCCGCACCCTCGGCGAAGATCTCAGCCGCCTGCTCGCCCCGCTGATGTAACCCTTTTCGATTCGAATTGCATTTTGGCGAAGATGGCCGAACATTATTTCCCCATGAAATCGTCGTTCCCCATCCTGTCTCTTCTCATCGGCGCCTTGCTCCTGTTTTCCGGTTGCGAAGACAACAATTACCAATCGTCGCCTGAACCCGAGCCGACCTCGAACAATGGCAACGGCACCGGCAACGGGAATGGCGGCAACGGCCAGGTCCACCATCAAGAGGAGGTCGTCCGTGACACCGCCTTCCACGTCATCGAGAAACGGCAACAAGGCGGAAAACTGGTTGAATCAGACGAGATCAGCCCCTTCGACGGACGTCCGCGGATGAAACACACCCCGCTCGAAAGCATGATCATCGTGGAAGGAAACCGGACCGGGCAACGTTCGGCCTACTTGCTGCCCCCGGGCGACTACAATACCGTCCGCGTCGGCCACCGCCTCCAGGAATCGACCCTGAGCCGGTGGGAAAAAACGAGCGAAGACCATGTGGAGGCTCCGCCACCGCCCCCCGAATCGCCCCTCCGTTCCCGGACCGGCGGCGCCGCGGAGAACATCGTCTACTGATTGCCGCCAAACCGTTCCATCACCCACCGGAACTCCTCCACCAGGCTGTCGAGCTGCGACGGCGGCCGTATTCCCTCCGGCAATACGTCGTAGGTGTAATTCTCGATTTCCAGATGGGGGGACCCGCCCGTCCGCAACAAATCGAAAAATTCCGGAGTCAACGTCGCCGCCGCCGTCGTTTCCAAACCGTCGCCCCCCTCGAAATGAAGAGGCACCGGGTAACGCACCCGCAACACCTCGAGCCCCTTCCCCGCTTTCGGTAAACTCATCAACGCCGCCGGCAGGTCCGGCCAACCGACCACGCCCCGCCGTCCATCCCCCCTTCCCTTGACCTGGTGCAGATAAACCCGCTCCACGAACGGCTCCAGTTTTTCCCAACACTCCGGCGCCGCCCGCACCTCCAGGACATTGCTCAGCTGCACCTTCGAAATCCGGATACCCGCTCGTTCGAGCCGACTCCACGACTCAACCAAATCCTCGAACTGCACCGCCAGATGCCCCGTGTCGAAACAAACTCCCAGGTGGCGGCGGATCATTTCCTCGGACGCTTCCCGCTTCCTGCCCGTTTTCTCGGCCACCCGTTCGACTCCGAACGGCAAAATCCGGCCCTCAAAAAACGCGATCGCCTCCCGGGTGGTGTCGAGATAACCGTCGGGCTCCGGTTCCAATCCGAGATGGATTTCCTTGCCGGTCTCGCTCAGAATCCGGTCCAACTCGACCACTGTATCCAACAGTCGCTCGACGATCGCGTTCGCTTCCGCTTCCCGGTTGATCCACGGCTTATACGATCCCGGCAAGGTGTTGATGCTGCCGCTGCATCCGTCCGGCAACCACCCGGCTAACAATCGGGCCAAACGAACCGTATGTTCCCGCCGCGAATCACTTTGCCAATCGGGCAAAAAGACTTTCTCCTTCACCGCCCCGCCGTGAAACATCCGGCAGGGCGTGCCGTTGACAGTGAACGGATAAAGTCGCCGTTTCGCGAAGAACTCCGCCGCTTCCCGGGCCATTTCCCCCGTCCCCAAATCCCGGGCCGCCCCATCGGTCAGCCACAAACCGAGCCCGAACTTCCCCTCCGGCCCCGCGACCCGCGTCCCGACCGGCACCGCGAAGCGCTCGATCGCCCCACGATGATCGCTCCAGGTCTGACCGGGATGGGCGTTCAGACAGTAGGTGAGGTCGATGCGTGGCTGATGCGAGACGATCATGGTCAATGGCTCTTGCGAGGCGGTCTTACCGACAGCATACCCATTCCTGCCCCGGGCCGTCAACCGCCCCCGCTTGACGGCCCGACCCTTTTCATGCAACTTCTTCCCCTTCACCCCGTCTCTTCACGTCATGCGAATCGGCCCGCTGGAACTCAAGTCCAACCTGTTCTTATCGCCACTGGCCGGATACACCAACCTGCCGTTCCGGTTGACCCTGCGCGAAATCGGCGGGCTCGATTTCGCCACCACCGATTTGGTGAACGCCCGCTCCCTCCTGGAGAAAAACCGGGTCGCCCTGGAACTGGCCCATTGCTGCCCCGAGGATCACCCGTTGGCCGTCCAACTCTTTGGCGCCGTCCCCGAAGAAATGCGCGACGCCGCGATCCTGATGCAGGAATCGGGGGCGGCGGCGGTCGACATCAACATGGGTTGTCCGGTCCGCAAGGTCTGCAAAGTCGGCGGCGGCTCGGCGATGATGACTGAACTGACCAAGACCGCCCGCCTCGTCCGCGGGATGGTCGAGGCCTTGAAGATCCCGGTCACCGCGAAGATGAGGCTCGGTTGGGACGACGACAATATCACCGCGCCCGAACTCGCCCGGGTGTTGGAGGACGCCGGAGTCGCCGCCATTTTCGTCCATGGCCGGACCCGCGAACAAGGCTTCTCCGGCCGGGTCAACCTTGCCGGCATCCGCGCCGTGGTCGAGGCGGTCCGCGACATTCCAGTGATTGGCAACGGCGACGTCACCACTCCGGAAGGGGCCCGCGTGATGCTGGACGAAACCGGCTGCGACGGCGTCAGCATCGGCCGCGGCGCGTTTTATAACCCTTGGATTTTCGTCCAGACCCACGAATATCTCCGCAGTGGCCAACTCCTCCCCGAAGCTTCATTCAAAGAACGGCTTCAAGTCATGTCCCGCCACCTCGATCGAATGATCGATTTCTTCGGCGAAACGCGCGGTTGCCGGATGTTCCGCCGAGTCGCCAAACGCTACGCCCGCCGGTTCGGTCCCAACCGCTTTTTCAGCGGTCGTATCGATCAGGTCAAGACGCGGAACGACTTCCATGAATTGCTTTCCGAATACACCGGCTGGCGCAGCCAATTTCTCGATGCCGACGGCGAACTTCTGCCCAATTACCAGCCGCTTCCGCTGACACCCTCTTTCCTCCACGAAGGCGACGGACCGGAGCCCGAAAGTAGGATCGCCGTGCCGAAAGGCCCGATCGAAGTCTGGTGACCATGGACATCCCGAACACAATTCACCAACCGGTGGCGATTACGATCGCCGGTTCCGACAGCGGCGGAGGTGCCGGCATCCAAGCCGACCTCAAAACGTTTTTCGCCCGCAAAGTCCACGGCGTATCGGCCATCACCTGCCTGACCGCCCAAAACCCGGATTCGGTCACCCGCGTCTCGCCGGTGGAGCCGGATTTCCTGCGGGAACAACTGGAGCAAATCCGCCGTTTCTTCCCGATCCAGGCCGCCAAAACCGGCATGCTTTTTTCCGCTCCCCTGATCCGTGAAGTCGGCCGTTTCATCCGGGAGAACCGATCAATGCCAACGGTGGTCGATCCGGTGATGGTCGCCACCAGCGGCGCGGTCCTTCTGGAACCCGAGGCGATTACCGCGCTCCGGGAAGAGGTCTTGCCCCACGCGGCCTTGATCACCCCGAACCTCGACGAAGCCGCCGTTTTACTGGGGGGAAAGCTTAAGGTGGCCGACGAAATGAAAGATGCCGCGACCACCTTGAGCAAAATGTTCGGCGTCCCCGTGTTACTGAAAGGCGGACACCTCGACGACGAGTTTCTCATCGATGTTCTGGTCGTTCCGGGAAAACTCCTCCAAGTCTTCGAGGACGCCCGAATCCACAAGGTGGATACACACGGAAGTGGCTGCACCCTCTCGGCCGCCATCGCCGCCGAACTCGCCAAGGGCGCCCCATTGCCCGAAGCAGTGGCCACCGCTCGCCTTTACCTCCGGAGAGCGATGACCCAGGCAATCACCATCGCCGGCCGCGCCTTCATCCACCACTCCCCGATCGACTGACCCCCCGTTTCGTGACACAGACATTCCTGTCTGTGAATTCCTGCCGCCCAGCGCTACAAGGCGGGACTCCAACAATCTCCAGACAAAACAGACAACCGTCTGTCATTGCGAGGAAGGAGGAACGACTGACGCGGCAATCCACGTTCCGGGAAAGAGGGCGCGGGTCGCTATTTCGTGGATTGCTTCGTCGGCGGAGCCTCCTCGCAATGACACGACGGTGATCCCCACCATTTTTGATTACACCCAACGACCGTCCCCCACCTGTTTTCGCTTGCCGACCCCAACTATCCCGGCAGCATCGACTTATGGCTGCTTCCCCGCCCCGTTCTCCGGTCGCTTGGTTGCTGGTGCCGCTGGTCGCCGGTTATCTCCTGGCATCGGCCGTTCCGGCAATGCCCACCGCCTTCGCCTCCTCCGGACTGCTTTTCGCCATCGGGGCCGCTCTCGCCGCTTTCACCGATCGTCGCTGGGCGAACCTCCTCTGGCCGCCGCTCGCTTCGCTCGCCGCTCTCCTTGTCGCCTGCGGCTACCTCCAATTCCGAACCGCCCCGCCCCCCGATTGGGATGCCCTCCCGCCCCGGGAGGCGGAACTCGAACTCAGGATCGAGCGAATGTTCGGTGCCGGTCCCGACAACGACCGCTTCCACGGCCTCGCCACCGTCACCCGCACCGATCTCCACCTCGCCGATCTGCGCGGACAAACCCTCTACTTTTCCCTTCTCCGGGAACAACGGGATGAACGCTGGGCGCGGGGCAGCCGGATTCACACGGTCGGTCTCCTCGAATTCATTCCGGCTGATGCCGCCGACGAAAGTCCGTTCCTCGCCCACCTCCGTCAGGCGGGGGCACACTTTCAATTGCGGCGCGCCCGTCTGACCGCCCCGGCGGAGCCGCCTCGCGGTTTCTTCGGTTTTTGCGCCCGGCAACATGATCGCTTCGAAACGTTTCTCCGGCGAGGTTCCGGCGATTCGACCGCTTCCACGGCCAACGTCTACGTCGCGATGCTCCTCGGCAAACGCTCCGAGTTATCGGACGCCCAGCGCACCGCCTTTCTTCAAACAGGGACATTCCATCTGTTCGCCATCAGCGGACTTCACATCGGGGTGATCGCCTTCGCCCTGCACAGCTCCCTCACCCTGCTGCGGATGCCCGACCGGCCGGCGGCGGTGATCGGACTCGGCCTGCTCCTCTGTTTTGTCGGCATCACCGGAGCCGCTCCGTCGGCGGTCCGGGCGTTTTTGATGGTTTTTTTCTTCTGGAGCGCCCGTTTTTTCGGTCGAGCCCCCAATCCAGTGGCGGCCTTGGCGAACTCCGCGATCTTCGTGCTGCTCCTGTATCCGCAGCAACTCTGGAGTCCCGGTTTCCAGCTCTCCTATTCGGTGGTGGCCGGAATCCTCTTTCTCGGACTCCCGCTGGGACGTCACCTCCAGGAAAAGTGGCGGCCCTTCACCGGACTGCCCACCGCCTCCATGAACTGGCTTCACCAGAGGATTACCAATTTCGTCCATGATTCGACGATGATGCTCGCGGTCAGCCTTTCGGCGACGCTTCTCAGCAGCCCCCTGGCAATCCATTATTTCGGCCTCTTCACCCCGGGCGCGGTGCTGTTGAATCTCCTGCTGGTCCCGGCAGCCGGACTGGTGATCGTCGCCGGATTGATCAGCGTCGTCTCCGGTCTGCTCGGACTGGGGGTGGTGTCCTTGGTTTTCAATCACGCCGGATGGTTGGTATTACGGGTTATGGAGACCTTGGTGCAAGCCAGCCCCGGCCTGCCATCACTTTTTTGGCGGGCGGAGTTCGACCATGGCTGGCAAGGCCCATTCATCCTTCTGCTGCTGCTGGGAAGTCTGCTGGCTGGTTCCTATCGGAACTGGTCAGCCCCGCTGAGTCATTTCGTCGTCCCGTTCCTCTTATTCACCCTCTCTCTCCTCTGGGCTGCGCGGTTGACATTTTTAGCGGCCTGACGTCCTCTGAAAGAATGAAAAGCGCGTATGAACTGGCGATGGAACGCCTCCAAAAATCCGACCCGGACGCGGCGCGCCCGCTCTCCGACGAACAGAAGAAGCAGTTGGCCGAGATCGATGCGATCTACCGGTCGAAGATCGCCGAGCGGGAAGTGTTCCTCAACGGCAAACTCAAGGAAGCCCAAGCGTCGCGGGACTCGGTGGCGGTCGAACAACTCCGCACCCAACTCAGCAATGAGCGGTCCCGGCTGGAGGACGAGCGGGAAGAGAAAAAAGCGGCAGTACGGAAGGCCGGTTGAACCTGCTTTCCGCAATCGGGATAGCCACAAAAAAACACAAAAGGCTCAAAAAACGGAGCGGACATTAGGAAGACCTCTTCTTCCACCTTTTCCGTGTATTCCGTGTATTCCGTGGTCCTGATTCTCGCTGGTTCAAGACCGCAAGAAGCCTACGAATCGTTGTCGGAAGTTCGCTGGACGGTCGGGGTGCCTTCGGAGGCATGGTTTCGCTGAAAACTGAAGCGATTCAGTTCCCGCATCGAAAGTTCTTTATCCCGCTTGGTCTCCGCCGGGACGGACATCTCCTTCACCGTCACCACGTCGGCGTCGCGATATTTCGGCACCAATTGATTTTCGCGCACCTGGTCGAAATTCCGGACGTATGCCATCCGGCCCGACTGCCCGGCCAAGGGGGACTCCAACTTATTCATCTCAATGACCTGCGGACTGATCATCCGTTTTTCGGAGCGTTCCCGCACTTGGATCGAAGAACGGCGCTGCCCGATCGGATTGAATTCGGTATGCCACTCCTTGATCGGAATCCGCTGGGTGGTGAGCCGGTCGTTCCGCTTCAGCTCATGAGTGCGGATCGGCACCTGCCGTTCGGAAAATTCGGTGTTCCGGCGGCTGAGGTCGACTTTCTGGACATCCCCCCGCTCGGCGGCGACGAAACTCGGGACCACCAAAAGCAGCCCGACGATCATGCCTTTGTTCCAACCGTTCATAGATAGGGAACCGTGCGGATTCGGCCGCCGCAGGCAAGTTTTTTCGAAAACGAACTGAACGGCGAGAAGGGATCCGGAGCCGGGACGGCCCCCGCCACTTTGGTTTCCCTCACTCCGGCTCGGCGGTCCCTTCTTCGACCCAGTCGCGGGCTTCGGGGACCGATTTGAAAAACTCGGCCAGGGCCGCACTCAAATGTTCGGCGTAACGATAATGGGCGCCCATGCCGGTCCGCAGTTCCGCTTCGTAGATGAACTTGTCGCCATGCGTCGAATGCTCGAAGGGAGTCTGACTGCCGAGCAACATCCCGTAAACGTAACCAGGTGTCCCTCGCTCCATCAACTCCTTCAAGAAAGCGGTCTGCTCCCGGAACAAATCCCGGTAACGATCGGCCTCGATCTCCGGGGGCAAATACAAACCGGCTTGAATGAACGGGGTGTATCGATGACCGGTCCGGTGACGGTTCAAATCCCGCAGTTCCGCGATCGCAATGTTGTTCCAGGCGAACACCACCCGCATCCGCCGGATCGCCCGGCCATGCCGTCCATAGCGGTTGCGCCGGTACCGGAGCCCCTCCTCCACCGACTGGTCCTGCGGTAAAAACGCCGGAGCCGAACGGGCGACATCGACCCAAACTTCGTCGGCCAATGGTTCCGCCGAGAGCCGGGTCAATCCTGACCGCAGGCTTTCCTCCAATTCGTCGGCCGCCTGCGCCCGGTAAGATTCCTCGGCGTAGCTGTGCCGCATCAACCGCGGCGAAAACTTCAACAACTCATCGCGGATAAGCCCCGCCGCCGCCCGGGCTTCCGGCTGGGGCAATGAATCGAGGTGCTTGACCGCCTCCGCCCACATGCGCGAACTCATTACCAGCGCCAGATTGGTCCGGGTGGCGAGCGGAATAAAATAACGGGCCCGATCGAGCGCGTAGTTCTTGCGCAACCGTTTCGCGACCGCCGGCTTGGCCCCAGCGGGCAAGCGGACCAGTTCCGGCTGAGCCTCTCCCAACGCGTCGAGGCGCTCGTATTCGGAATTGTAGGCCGCGAAACAGGCCGCCATCAAATCCCGCCACCGGTCCCGCAGGTCCTCCGGGATTCCGATCAATTCGGGATCGGGCAGATTCTCCGCCGACATCGTGATGTAGCGGGTGCTCGACTCCTGACCGTCCGCCATCTGGGCGATTTCGAACAACTTGTAGGCCAGCCACATCGAAACGTCATCCACCGCGATCGCCAGTCCGCCGGTCAGGCCGCCGATCGACGCGTGGCCGTAGTCAACGAACTTCAGGATCCGGTCAATGGAGGCATCCGGATTGGTCAGATCGACCTTCTCCAGAATCGCCGCCAGACCGTCGTTGCTTCGACTGTAACGGGCCAGGACCGAAGCCAGCAGCTCCGGGGTGACTTTCGGGTTTTGTTCCGTGCCCGGGGGCGGCACGATGGCGATACCGGTGACTTTCATGATGCTGGGAAAGCTGGAGGAAAAAGGAAAAAGTGATCGGTGGCAAGGCAAGGGGTGGACCGATATCCACCAGGCGCCACGCGATTGAAAGTGGTGGGGAAAACAGACAACCGTCTGTCATTGCGAGGAAGGAGGAACGACTGACGCGGCAATCCACGTTCCTGGAAAGGGGGTGCGGGTCGCTGTTTCGTGGATTGCTTCGTCGGCGGAGCCTCCTCGCAATGACACGACGGTGATCCCACCACTTCTGATTACACCGATCACCAGTTTCTTTCGTCGACAACTACGTCGCGGCGCGTTTCCCGAAAAAAAGCCGTTCGGCGTTGCCGCTCAAGACCAACTCCAGTTCCGCGTCGGTCAAACCGGAGGAGGTCACCTCGTCGAGCAGCCGGGTGAACCCGGGAGCCCGTTCGTGCCGGGGATAAAGCAGCAGGGGATAATCGGAGCCGAAAAGAATCTTTTCCGGACCGACTAGGTCGACGACCGCCCGGTAAACCCGCGGATCGTAAAGAAGAGGCGACGCGGCGGTGTCGTAGTAGACATTTTTCAACTGCCGGCGGACCACCCGGTTCAATTCAAAGAACGGAATCATGCCTCCCCAATGGGCCAGGATAATCTTCAGCGACGGAAACTCGGCGGCGAGCCACTGGTAGTCGGAAAGGTTGTCGAATTTCCGCCCGGGCCGGTCCCGCCCGAGAGCTTCGTTAACGTGCAGATTGATCGGCAGATCCAATTCGACCGCCAGTTCGGCGACGCGCAGGAAACAGGGATCCCGCAAAGAAAAATTTTGTCCGGCCGGCGAAAGCTCCCCCAGTCCGACCGCCCCTTCCTCCGCGCATCGCCGGATCTCTTCGAGAGCCCGTTCTCCCGCCGGGGGGTAAATGGTCGCGCACCACGCGAGTCGATCGGAGTGGGCCGCCGCCCAATCGTAATACCAGCGGTTTTGTTGTTCGCACGTCTCTTGGTTTTCCCAATACCAACCCAGCATGACCGACCGCGTGACCCCGGCCTTTTCCATGTCGGACAACAATGCCGGGGCGTCCGCCCATCCCTGCAAACTCGGCCGGTTGACCGAAGCCGAAATCATTTCCGCCCAATGCAATTCGTTGTGGCGGGCGGCCCATCCGACCGGATCGCCCGCGACCTCGGGCGAATACATGTGGATGTGACTATCGATGACGGTCGGCACAGCAGGTCAACCCTTCCGGATGGTCGAAACTTCGACCGAATCCCCACCGGCAGGAATGCCGGTGTCACAACGTGGCACAGACATTCCTGTCTGTCTCCCACCGGCAATACCGGTGTCACCGCGCTTACCGTTTGCTGTAATAATCGTCGATCTTGGCCGCGACATCGCGGTAGCCGATATCGGCGGCGTAGATGATCTTGTATTCGGTGATCGCGTGCTCGGTGTTGCCCATCAGTTCGTAACACTCGGCCAACTGGTAGATCACGTCCTTCTTTTGTTCGCTCATCGCGGTGATTTCCGACTTCGCCGTCTCGTATTGTTCGATCGCGAGATCGTATTGACGTTTGCCCTTGAAGCAGGCGCCGAGATAAGTGAGCGATTGCAGACGGACTTTCGGATTGCGATGGGAAATCTGGAACTGCTGGATCGCACGGTCGAGTTCGCCCGCCTCATAGAGGAGTTTACCGAGATCGAAACGATAGGAAGGATCGTTCGGATAACGTTCGACCATCGCTTGCGCTTCTTCGGTGCGAACCCGGACCAAGTCGGTCGACAGTTTCTCCAACTGCTCGCGAAGCGCCGCATTATCGGGATCGGCGGCCAATTCGGCTTCGCGTTTCTCGATTTCGGCTTCGATGGTCTTGATCTTAAGATCCGAGTGCTGTTTGGCCAGAGTGGCGTCGGCGGCGCCGGCCGGAAGTTGGCGGGCTTTGTCGAGCCATTCGATCGCCTTCGGCAAATCGCCGAGCTGCTGGTATCCCTGGATGACGCTTCGGTAATGGTTGAGATTCTCCGGCTCCTTTTCGACCCGGGCGAGCGATTCGTTCAACAACCGCTGAGCCGCTTCTTCGCCGGTGACCAACTTCGCCGCCTGTTCGAGCGAAACCGCTTCGTCGGCATTCTTGAGTTTGGAACGGTAGCTGGCGTCCTCCTCTTCCCACTTCCCCTTGGAAAGCGATTGGGAAACCGAACCGGTCTTCAACAGGTCCTGGGCGTCGCCGTTGCCGGGGCTAAGCTGGAGCACCTTTTCCCCGATCGCCACCGCCTCTTCGCCGCGCTGCGCCGCGATGTAGGCGTTTCCGAGCGACAGCAGGACTTTGACGTTGTCCGGCGACTGATCCCGCACCGACTCCCACGCGAAGGCGGCGGTATCGAACAATTCGAGGTTATGGGCGGCCTGGGCCAAAGTCTTGTGGGCGGCGGCGTTGGTCGGATCTTTGGTCAACGCCTTTTCGACGATCTCCAACGCCTTGGCCGGATCCTTTTTCACCTTCGAGGAGGCGGCCATCAGGTTCATCGCCGAGGCCGCGCCGCCGACCGCTTTCGCGACGAACTTGTTCTTCGCCCGGAACTGCTTCATCTGGGCCGCCCGCAACAACTTGCGAACCGGAAGACATTCGGGCTTCTGCGCCAGCACCATCGAGCAGATCTCGATCGCGTATTCCAAGTTGCCCCGGTCGATGGCAAAACGTGCGTTTTCCACCTGCTTCTGCAAGCGGGAATCAAGGTCGGATATCAAAATTTCTGGCATACTCTACGCGTTGAAAAAGAAAAAACGTAAGGCTTTGTTCCCAAGAGGTCAATCACCGTCTAGGTCAATTCAGCGGCGGCGACGGATTCCAATCGTTCCAGCAAGCGGGAAACTTCCCCGGCGTCCTCCCCTTCAACCAAAAAACGCAGGACCGGCTCCGTCCCCGAATAGCGGATCAACACCCGGCCGTGCGATCCCAGCACCGCCTCGGCCCGCCGGATTTCCTCGGTCAACCCAGGCAGTTGATCCAACGGAAGCTTTTCCCGGACTCGCAGGACACTCGCCATTTGAGGAAACTTTATCCAGCAACCCCGCAAACGGGAGAGCGGCTCGCCGGTCGCCAGCATCACTTCAATCACCTTCAACGCCGCGGCCAGTCCGTCGCCGGTCGTCGCCAGATCGAACAACACCACATGCCCCGACGATTCCCCGCCCAGGCGGAAGCCGCCCCGGACCATTTCCTCGATCACATAACGGTCGCCGACGTTGGCCCGGACCACTTTTCCCCCGGCCGCTTCCAAGGCCCGGTCGAGCCCGAGATTGCTCTGAACGGTCGCCACCACGGTGTTTCCGGTCAAAACTCCGCCGCGCAGGGCATGCAATCCGAGGATCGCCAACAGGTCGTCCCCGTCGAGCAAACAACCGGTTTCGTCGCACATCACCACCCGATCTCCGTCCCCGTCGTGGGCGATGCCGATCCTGGCGCCGGTTTCCCGCACCTTCTCCACCATCCGTTCGGGGTGTTGGCTGCCGACCCCGGCGTTGATATTGGCCCCGTCGGGCGCGTCTCCGAGTAGTTCGAGATCGGCCCCGAGGCGTCGCAGGACTTCCGGGGTCGCGACCGCGGTCGCCCCATGGGCCGCGTCCACCACGATCCGCCAACCCGCGAGCGAGCGGGCGGGCAGGGTCGCCTCCATCTTCCTGATGTAATCCCCCAAAACGTCGGGATGTTCCACCCGTCCGGCGACCGCCGCCACCGGCTCCGGTTGGTCCAGCCAGGCTTCGATGCGCGCTTCTTCCGCGTCGGTCAGTTTCCGCCCGCCTTCACCAAAAAACTTTATGCCGTTGTCGGCCGCCGGATTGTGCGAGGCGGTGATCATCACTCCGACTTGCGCCCCCAGCGGTTCCATCGCCCCGGCGATCGCCGGCGTCGGCACGACCCCGCCGTCGAGGACCTCCAGGCCGCTCTCCGTCAACGCCGCGATCATCGCCGTCGCCAACGGTTCGCCCGAGGCGCGGGTGTCGCGCCCGATTACCACCCGTTTCAACCGGTCGCCGGTTTTTTCCCGGAAAAACGCCACCGCCGCCTTCGCCAAGCGACCGGCGAAGGCATCGTTGATCAACGGGCCGCCGTAGGGACCGCGGACACCGTCGGTTCCGAAATATCGGCGACTCATGCGCGGAAAAACTCGGCGGTTTTTGCCACCAACCGTTTGACGGAGCCGTCGGCCAACAGGGCTCGCGCCAACTCGATTCCTTCTTCAACGGTCCCGGTCTTGCCGGCGATTTGGAATGCGAGCCCGGCGTTCAGACAGATCGTATCGACCAACCCGCGATGCCCTCCACCGTCGACCACCCGATGGAAAACAGCCAGATTCTGATCCACGTCCCCGCCGGTCAATTCCGCCAACGCCGCGTTGGGCAAGCCGAACCGCTCCGCCGTCCATTCCTCCCGCTTTTCCCGGCTTTCGCCGAAACCATGAAGCAGGTTGGTTCCGGCGCAGGAGAGTTCGTCCATCCCTTTCCCTTCCTCCAACCGGCAATGGGCGATGTAGCCGTTTTTCAACTCCATCGCGTCAAGCGCCCCGGCCATCATCGGCATCCAGCTCTCCGCCGCCACCCCGAGCAGTTGGTAGGCCGGCCAGCCCGGATTGATCAGCGGCCCGAGGATGTTGAAAATCGTCCGTTGTCCTTTCTGCGCCAGCGCCTGCCGCACCGGCATCACCGCCTTGAAGGCCGGATGGAACGCCGGAGCGAAGAAAAAGGCGAAATTGAGTTCCCGCAGCGATTCCCGCAACAGCGTCGAATCAGCCTCCAACGGCACGCCGAGGCGCAACAGCAATTCCGCCGTGCCGCATTTCGAGGTGATGGACCGATTCCCATGCTTCAAAACCGGCAACCCGCCGGCGGCCAGGACGAACATCACCGTGGTTGAAATGTTGAAGGTCCCGAGTTTGTCGCCGCCGGTCCCGCAGACGTCGATCGCCCGGCCCGCCCATTCGCCGACCTCCGGATCGCGGGCCAAGCCGCGGAATGTTTGGGCAAAGCCGGCCACTTCCTGCGCCGTCTCCCCCTTGGCGGCAAGCGCCACCAGAAATTTTTCCTTCTCCAAAGCGGGAACCTCCTCCGAAGCCATCGCCCGGGCTGCCCCGGCGGCTTCGTCAAAAGAGAGACCTTCCCGCTCATCGAGTTTTTTGGTCAGATTGGTTAAATCGCTCATAACTGTGCGGCGAAACGGAACGTGCTCCCGTCCTTTCTCCGTTCGGCGGAGCGGTGCGGTCCCACGCAAAGGGGGCGAAACTAATCCGCCGGAAGAAATCGAGGCGATCTTTTTTTTCGTCCCCGGGATCGACAAATCCACCCGATGCACCAAGAGTTTCTTGGAAGCCGGTCCGCGAAAATCGAAACTTCCTCTTGACGCCCCGGGGTTGAGAGGGTAACGAATGACCGCTTTTGCAGATGTAATTATTGGAGGTCAGCCTCCGAACGTTTCAGACACATGGCTAATCCTAAACGCAAACAGTCCAAGGCCCGCAGCGCCAAGCGCCGCGCCGCAAACCGCTTCAAGGCGCCTCAAGTCGCGACCGATCCGACCGACGGCACCCTCTTCCGGCCGCACCGCGTGAACCCGAACAACGGGATGTATCGCGGCCGCCAGGTCCTGGACGTCGAAACCTGAGTTTTTCCGTTTTTTGAAGGACCGGTCTCCCTCTTCGGGGGACCGGTTCTTCCTGTTTTCACATGGCTGCATCCGGCAATGAGGAAGCAACGATCGCCGTAGACGCGATGGGCGGCGACCTCGGTCCTTTCGAAGTCGTGGAGGCGGTCAAACTCGCCTTCGAAAAAGTTTCCCGCCTCGCCAACGTCACTCTCGTCGGCGACGAAGCGGTTCTCCGGCCCGAACTCGAACGAGCCGGCCTCTCCCGCGAACCCCGACTCTCGATCCACCACGCCTCCGAGGTGATCGCGATGGACGACAAACCGCTCCAGGCGATCAAACGGAAAAAAGATTCGTCGATGGTCCGCGCCATCGAACTGGTCAAAGAGGGAAAGGCAAAGGCCTTGCTCAGCTGCGGCAACACCGGCGCCCTCATGGCCGGCGGAACCATCCGCCTCCGGATGTTGCAAGGCGTCGACCGTCCGGCCCTGGCCACCGTCATCCCAAACCAGAAAAAGCATTTTATCCTGATCGACGCCGGGGCCAATCCCGACGCCCGCCCCGAGCACCTCGTTCACAACGCGATCCTCGGCAGCATCTACAGCCGGATCGCCCTCGGAGTCGAATCCCCCCGGGTCGGCCTCCTCACCATCGGCACCGAGGAGGGAAAAGGAAACGAACTGGTCCACCTCACTCATGGATTGCTGAAACGGATTCCCGACATCATCAACTATGCCGGGCCGATCGAGGGATTCCATGTGTTCGACAACCAGATCGACGTCATCGTTTGCGATGGATTCGTCGGCAACATTTTGCTCAAGACCTGCGAATCTCTTTTCCATACCCTGAAGGAATATCTCAAGGAAGAGATCACCAAAACGCCGGTCCGCAAACTCGGCGCTTTGTTGGCGATGGGCGCTTTCAAGGAAATGAAGGCGCAATTGAACCCCGACGGCTACGGCGGCGCTCCCCTTCTCGGTCTCCGGGGCAACATCATGAAAGCCCACGGCTCCAGCAACCGGTTCGCCATCATGAACGCCATCCGGATCGGCAGCGAAATGGTCGCGCACCAAATGAACGACCATATCATCGAGGATATCGCCAAAGCCAACGCCGCCATCGCCGAACCGAGCGTCACAGCCTAACCCCCGCCCCGTGGCATAGGCATTCCTGCCTGTGAACCCCTCCTCAGGACATCCCCCGTCTCACCGCTCCTCGTCCGCCGAGATCTCTTCTTCCAACCGGTCGACGTAATCGTCCATGTTTTCGGCGGTGATGGAAGACGACGTTTCGTCGGCCGACTCGCGGCCACCTTCCCGGCCGTTTCCCCCGCAACCCGACGCGAAAATTCCGCCCACGAACACCAGGGCGGCGAATCTGGAGATCGCCCGCATACGATTACTCGTCAGCTTCCGGAACCGGCCGGGTCTCCCGTTCCATCGCCTCGACCTCCGCCTCCAACTGGGCGTCGGAAATTCTCAGCGGCGGTTCCTGCTTGTCCGCCACCACGACCCGTTCCTTTTCTCCCTCGCCCTCGGTTTCACGGGCATGCCGACGCAACTCCCGGGCGATCAACCCGTCGACCCGGACCAATAAATCCCGTCGGTCGTTTTCCACCGCCAACGCCTGCAATCGGCGCAGTTGGATCATCCGGCGCTGGTGGACCGTCAATTCCTTCGGTTCACCCTTCGTTCCGGAGACCGATTCGCCCGCGGAACGAGTCCCCCCTTGGGTCGCACCCGCCTCCGCCGAAGCCGAAACCAGTCCGGCTGCGGTCAGAAGACCGATGAGACAGTATGTTCTTATCGAGGCAATCATGACGGAGTCCGTTAAAGACCAAATCGGACTCCAACCCGCCCCCGAAGACGCCAGCTGCAAATCCGACAGAAATAAAGTCTGCACCGAAAAGGGCAAATGCCAAGCCGGAACTGGAAACCAACCCCCGATTTAACCGGGAATTAACAGCCGCCAATCCGCCTCTTCCCTTCCGGAACCGGTGCCAAACCCGGCCGGTCCCCGCTCAGCCGCGCCTCCCTCCGATCCCACGGGCCCGGAAAAAAAGCTTTAACCCGGGCGCCCGCCGCCCGATAACCTCCCCATGTCGATTCACACCATCCTCACCCATCCGGGCGGCGCCCACAAAGACGACTTCCTCGCCTGCTCCGTCCTGCTGGCCCTCCATCCGGTGCCGATCGTTCGCCGGAATCCGGAGGAGTCCGACTTGACCGACCCGGCGGTTTGCGTGGTCGATATCGGCCATCAACACGATCCCGCCCTCCATAATTTCGACCACCACCAATTCCCCCGCGAACAGGCGCCGTCCTGCTCCTTGTCCCTCGTTCTCCAACACATCGGGTTATACCAGGACGCCCTGCGCTTCTGCGAATGGCTCGAACCGGCCGAATGGCTCGATTGCCGCGGACCGATCGCCACCGCCGAATGGATGGGGATCGAGCGCGATGCCCTCAACAAACTCAACTCCCCGATCGACGTCACCTTGCTCCGGCGGTTCGCCTTTCTCCAGGAACTCCACCCGGGCGATCCACTCTGGGAGATCATGCGGATGATCGGCCAGGACCTCCTCGACTACATCCGCTCACTGCGCGAACGGCTCGAATTCATCGACCGCCATTGCGAACTCTGGGAAATCGCCGCCGGATCCCGCCGGTTTAAAATGCTGTTCCTTCCCCGCACCGACCCCCTCCCCGAGGAACCTTCCCTCGGACTCGGCCGTTACATCGAAAACCATCCGTTGCGATCCGAAATCGCCGGCTTGATTTACCCCGACCGCCGGGGCGGCGGCTACGGTCTCTCCCGATTCAACGACGATCCCCGGCTCGATTTCCTCCGCATCCACGGCGAGCCGGACGTCCATTTCGCCCACGCCCGCGGGTTTCTCGCCAAATCCTCCGCCACCGAGCCTTCCCGACTGCAAGCCCTCGCGGCCAAGGCAGGCGAAGGAAAGGATGAATCATGAATCAGAAATCAGGAAAAAAACCGACTTCCTCATCATTCATAACTCATAATTCATAATTTCTTTGTTGATTGCCGGGGGGTTGCCTACGATGAATTCTTCTTTTGTCCTGCTCATGCCGTTCAATTCACGCCAGAATGGAAACGTGTTTCCAACCGTTTCCCCTTCCACCCGTAAGCTGATCCCGGCCCCCGGCTCGCGTCCCGCTAACCGTTTTCCGCGCACGAACCGATGAGCGATTTTTCCGTCATTGTCAGCGGCACCGGCTCCTACCTGCCGTCCAAAGTGATGTCGAACGACGACCTCACCCGCATGGTGGAAACGTCCGACGAATGGATCGTCACCCGCACCGGCATCCGCGAACGCCGGATCGGAGCCGACGACGAGGTCACTTCCGACATGGCCGTCGCCGCCAGCCGCCGGGCGATCAAAGCCGCCAGTATCACCCCGGCTGACATCGACCTGGTCATCGTCGCGACCATCACCCCGGACATGCTTTTCCCGTCGACCGCCTGCATCCTCCAAACCAAGCTTGGTCTCCGCCCGGTCCCCTCCTTCGATGTCGAAGCCGCCTGCTCCGGCTTCGTCTATGTCCTCGACGTCGCCCAGGCGATGCTCCGAAACGGTAACTTCAAACACGCCTTGGTCGTCGGCGCCGAAAAACTCTCCTCGATCGTCGACTGGACCGACCGCAGCACCTGCGTCCTCTTCGGCGACGGTGCCGGCGCGGTCGTCCTAAGCCGGTCCGACAAGCCCGGAGTCGGCGTCCTTGGTTCGATCCTCGGCTCCGACGGACAAGGGGGCGACATCCTCTACATGCCCGGAGGCGGCACCCTCTGCCCGGCCACCGATGAATCGGTCCGCTCCCGCCAGCATTTCCTGAAGATGAACGGCAAGGAGGTCTTCAAAATCGCCGTCCGGGTCATGGAAAAAGCGATTCTCGATATCCTGGAGCAACAAAATCTCACCCCCGACGACGTCGCTCTTTTCATTCCGCACCAAGCCAACATCCGGATCATCGAAATGCTGGCGGCCCGCTTGAAACTTCCGCTCGACCGGTTCGGCCTCAACATCGACCGGGTCGGCAACACCTCCGCCGCCTCGATCCCGCTCGTCCTCGACGAGGCCGTGCAAGAGGGACGGATCCGCTCCGGCGACGTCGTCCTGATGGTCGCCTTCGGCGCCGGCCTGACCTGGGGTTCCTCGCTGATCCGCTGGCATTGATTTTTTTGATTCGCCCTCCGGAACGACTCCGATTTCAATCTTCCACTATGAATTTCCCGTTTCCGCTTCCGCGATTCCTGCGAGTGGCCTTGGTCCTTTGCCTCGGCTTCGCCCTCCAGTTCCCCCTTTCCGCCGAGACCGTGGAAGAGGCGCCGACCGGCAACCGGGCGATTCCTCCGGCCTCCGCCCTGATGGAAATGGCCGCCGAAGCCGACCATCCCTCCACCGCCCTCAGCCATTACCGGACGGTGATCCGCCGCCACAGCACCTCCGTCCACGCCCCGGAAGCCCATTACCAGTCCGCCTTGATCCGCCTCGAACGCAGACAATGGACCCGCGCCTTTGACCACTTCCAGACCATCGTCGACAGCTTCCCCGATTTCCCCCGCTTCGGCGACGTGATTCGCCACCAATACGAGATCGCCGACGCCCTCCGGGAAGGCGCCCGCCTCCGCCTGTTCTGGCGCGTCCCCGGCTTCCGCAGTCCGGAACAAGCGGTCAAATACTTCGAACAAGTGGTCGAAAATGCCCCCTACAGCGAGGTCGCCCCGTTCGCCCTCCTCCACGCCGCCAACCTCCAGGCCGAACGACGCCAACTCGACGAAGCGATCGATCTCTACGATCGTTTCATCAGCGAATACCCCGGGCACGAAATGGCCGCCGACGCCTACTTCGGCCTCGCCGAAGCCTTTTCGACCCGGATGCGGGGCCCCGCCTACGACCAGGGAGCCAACCGCGAAGCGATCAGCTACTACGAGGATTTCCTCCTCCTCCATCCCCGCCACGAACGAGCCCCGGAAGCGGAACAACGCATCAGTCAAATGCGGGATGTCCTCGCCCAAAGCCGGATCGTCCTCGGCGACTTTTACTTCTTCCGTCGCAGCAACTACACCGCCGCCCGGGTCTTTTACAACGAGGCGATCACCATTTCGCCAACTTCCCCCAGCGCCGACGAAGCTCGCGAGAAACTCGCCCAAGTCGAACAACGCGCCCAAGGTGGTGCGAGAGAACGGCGGAACTGGCTGACTCCATGATTCCGCCTTTCCTCCGCCGCTTCTTCCCTCTCCTCCTCGCCGGTCTCCTCCTCGCCGTCGCCACCGCAGGCTGCGGCCGCTACCAGCTCGGACGCCACGCCGAGCCGCCCTTCCGCTCGATCTACGTGAAACCGGCCTCCAACGCCTCCTTCGCCCCGCAGGTCCAAGCCATCCTCACCGCCCAACTCCGGGAAAGCTTCCTCCACGACGGCCTCCTTCAGGTCCAGAGTGAAGCCGACGCCGACGCCATCCTCGAAATCACCCTCCGCGATTTCGAACGTCACATCGCCGCCACCCGGGTCGAGGACACCGAAATCGCCGAAAAACTCCGTCTCCAACTGGTCGCCTTCTGCACCTTGACCGACAACCGCACCGGCAAAATCTACTTCGAGAACCGGCCCGTCAGCGCCACCGCCGACGCTTTCCCCGGCGACCGCTCCCAACAGGCCGAATACCAGGCGATGCCGGTCCTGACCACTAACCTCGCCCGCCAGATCGCCTATCAGGTCCTCCAGGTCTGGTGACGCCACCCCGGTTCATGAAACTTCGCGGTTCCTCCAAACGGACGGCCCCAATCGAAGGGTTGCCATCCAGCCAACCAAAGCCGGCTTTTCCGCCGAAGGGCGAAATCGACCGATTTTCACGTTCGTGAACCTGATCCTCTTCACCCGCGCCGAAGCGGAATCCCCTCTTCCCCGGACCGATCCCCGGGCAGTCCACCTCCTCGACATCCTCCGCCGCCACGAGGGAGACTCCTTCGACGCCGGCATCCTCGACGGCCCCCGCGCCAAAGGTTTCATCCGCTCCATCACCGCCGACGCGCTCGAAATCGAATTTCAACTCGGCGAACCGCCACCCCCGGCGCATCCGATCACCCTCCTGATCGGTCTTCCCCGCCCCCAAACCGCCCGCAAGATCCTCCAGGAAGCCACCTCGCTCGGAGTGGAGGCGATCCATTTCGCCCGCACCGAACGCGGCGAACCTTCCTACGCCGAAAGCAAACTCTGGTCGACCGGCGAATACAACCGCCATCTCGTCGCCGGAGCCGAACAAGCCTTCACCACCCGCGTTCCCGAACTCCAACTCCACGAGACCCTCGCCGCCGCCCTCGACCAACTCCTCCCCGGCTCCGACCCGGTCGCCCTCGATAACTACGAAGCGACCGCCCCCCTTCGCACCCACCGTCCCGCAGGCCCCCGCTCGCTCCTCCTGATCGGCTCCGAACGCGGTTGGTCTCCCGCCGAACGCGACCTTATCCGGTCCCGCCGGATCCCTCTTCTCGGCCTCGGCCCCAATGTTCTCCGCACCGAAACGGCTACCGTTGCCGCCGTCGCTCTTCTCCTCGCAAGGAGAGAATTATGAATGAAGAATTAGGAATTATGAAAAGGGGGCAAGAGATGCGAGGAGGATGGAATTGCCAGTTTAGCCGGGTGCGGTAGCGTCACGCTGTGGAACGGTTTTCTGAAGGCATCCAAGTCACGTGGCTCAGCGTCGGACTGAACCTCTTCATGGGCGTCGTCAAAATCGGCGTCGGACTCTGGGGCAATTCGCGCGCCCTCGTCGCCGACGGCCTCCACAGTTTGACCGATCTCGCGACCGATGCCGCCGTGATTTTCGGGTTCAAGTACGCCCGCCTGCCAAGCGACGACACCCATCTATACGGCCACCACAAAATCGCGACGCTGGTTTCGGGCGGAATCGGACTGGCGATCCTCGGCTTCTGCGCCCTGATCCTCTTCACCAGCATCCGCAGCCTCGGCGAGGGGCGGGCGGTCGCCCCATCGGTCGCCGCCTTGGTAGTGGCGCTAATTTCGCTGGCGGTAAAGGAGTGGCTCTTCCGCCGCACCCGGCGGATCGCCCGCGAGATCCGGTCGCAAATGCTCCTGACCAACGCCTGGCATCACCGGACGGACAGCATCTCATCAGTCGTCGCCGCCGTCGGGATCGGCGGCGCGATCGTCGGCGGCGACCGATTCGCTTTTCTCGATCCGCTGGCTGCGGTTCTGTTGGGCGGTTATCTCGCGCTCGAAGGCGGAAAACTCTGCAAGCGGGCCCTCGACGACCTATTGGACGCCGCCCCCGAACGAGCGATCATCGACGATCTGCGGGAACACATCCTCCCGACCCCCGGCGTGAAAGCCTACCACGCCTTCCGGGCCCGGCGGACCGGCGACTGGATCGAGATCGATCTCCACGTGCTGGTCGATCCGACGATGACGGTCGAAGAAGGCCACAAAGTCGCCCGCCGGGTTAAAGAAAACATCATCGAAACCCACCCGGAAGTGACCTCGGTTCTGGTCCACGTCGAACCCTTCCTCCCCGAACAAGACACCCGAAAAGGAATCGCCGACCGCAGAATACCGTGAACGGCTTCCCGCGGAGCATCCCGCCTCCCCAGATGTCCGTCGCCTCCAATTGAGCGCCGAAGGTGCGCCACCCAAACCGCCCGAACATCCGCCGGATGTCCGTCGCTCCCAATCGAGCGCCGACGGTGCGATATCCAACAGCCCAGTCCGAAGGGCTGGGCTCCTGAATCACCTATTCCCCGCGGCCTGAAAGGATGCCATCCGACCCCCAAACCGCCCGAACTCCCGCCGGATGTCCGTCGCCCCCAGTCGAGCGCCGAAGGTGCGGCATTCAACAGCCCAGTCCGAAGGGCTGGGTCCCCGAATCAATTATTCCCGCGGCCTGAAAGGTTGCCATCCGACCTCCAAACGGCCCGAACTCTCGCCGGATGTCCGACGCCCCCAGTCGAGCGCCGAAAGTGCGATATCCACCATCTCAGTCCGAAGGGCTGGACTCACGACGACCGCGCCACTTCAGAAGCTAAACTGGACACGGGTGAAGAGCGTCAATTCATTGTCTCGATCAGCCCCACCTTTTCTGAATTCGGTATGGTCGACGTTGAGCGCGAGTCTGATGTTACTGTTGAGATACCAGTTCACTCCCGCGCCGTAAGCCAAAGCGCTGCGATGCTGGGTGACCGGATTCGCAAGGCGGGTGGTGGCGGGGTCACCGGCGAAAACTTCATCACCGACTTCCAGCCCATGCACCCGCGCCACGAGTTCCCAGGCACCCCAACCACCACCGGGCTGAAAGGGGGAATCCGGGCGAACCCCGTCGTAGGTCGCGTCTTCACCGGTCAACACCCATGAGCCTTGGACGAGCCAAGCGTCGGTCTCAATTGCCCTCCCTGTTCCGCCGCGCGTGACTTCCTGCGAGTCCCGTATCCATTCCGTCAACACACCGAACGGTCCTGCGTAATAATAGAGATGCGGATTCAGCCGCCAACGGGTCCCGTCAGCCCGGACGTCTCCTTCGTATTGAAAGAAACCGACCTGTCCCGGGGACCGTTGAGCGGGGAGCGCGGCGGTCGTTTCTTCATTGCCGTAACTCCCCCCGATGCCAAATCCGAGACCTTGGAGCGGACCCTCGGCAGGTTCCCAGAAGAGACGGCCGGCGAGGGTCATGTGGTCGTCGGAATCACCGTTCGCCCGTGCTCCGTTTTGAGCTCCGTTCAGAACAGCCACGGCATACTGCAAATCCCACCCCTGAATCCGGCCATGGACTTGGAGTCCAAGATCACGGGCCGGAACCAGATTCGAGGCAAGGCCGCGTTCGATAAATCTGACCCCTCCGCCCCCCTGCAACCGCTCCAATCCATAAGGTGCCTTAAAGATACCCGCCTGCACCTGCAGCGCCGGATTGTAGGCGTAATTCACCCAACCATCGAGCAGAGTCGCTTGCGTCGCCAACTCCGGCGTGATTCGGAACTGGAAGTGCTCGTATAGCTTCCCCGACAGGGTCGGCCGCAGCCGGCGAACGAGGAACTCGTCCCGCCCCTCCCCTTCGATGAAAAAACGTCCATCGAACTGAGCCATCGCCCGGACGTCGAATTGATACGCTCCATCAGGTGACGTCACGCGGATGCCCCGCTGTCCGACCTCCAGTTTAGCCTCCGCCGGAGCCGTAGCTTCTTCAGCCAGGAAGGTGGTGGGAATGGCGAGGGCGGCCACGAGACCGGCTGTCGCCGAGATGATTTTTCTGTTCTTCATAGAATTTGCCGAACGCCATTTCGGTCTTGCCCCGAAAACGCGCATGATACGGTGAAAACATTATAAAAGTTCACGTGGCGACCAATGGTGAATCCCGCCCATTAGGTGATCCCGGCCCTCCGGCTTCAACCTCAATTTTGGTGCCTACCTGCCTCTTTGAGCCTGATCGACCCTGGGTGCTAACGCCGACTCTTGATTTCCGACGCCCTTTCAATCGGTTCCCCATCCTTGACGTCCATTTCAAAAAACACCCCCTTGGGGAACAGACGAATATGCCTGAAAACAATGGATACATCGTCCCCTTGACTGAGTTGCAACTGGCGCAGGCGCTCGCGGGAGATTTCCGCTTCGAAGACTTCCCGGTTGCTCACCCGTTCGAGTGTGATCCGGCCATAGTTTCCGGCCGAGAAGACGTGGAGAACGCGCGCGGGAATCGCATGATCGCCACCGCCCTCACGGACAATATCCACATCGTGGGGACGCACGTAGAGGACATCTTTGCTCGCGTCGGCCAATCCCCGCACGCCCGAGGCGACCCGATTCACGTTGCCGAGAAATTCGATCACGAACGGCGAGGATGGCCGGTCATAAACCTCCTGCGGCTGGCCGACCTGCTCGATTTTCGCGTTGTTCATCACAACAACCTCATCGGCCAATTCCAGGGCCTCCTCCTGGTCGTGGGTGACGAAGATCGTCGTCACTTTGATCTCCTCCTGGAAAGACCTCAACCACCTTCGGAGATCTTTTCTCACCTTCGCGTCAAGAGCGCCGAATGGTTCGTCGAGAAGAAGAACTCTGGGCCTCACCGCGAGAGCGCGGGCGAGAGCAACGCGCTGACGCTGCCCGCCGGAGAGTTCGCTCGGATAGCGTTTGCCGAGATTGTCGAGTTGGACGAGTTGGAGGAGCTCCTTGACGCTGGCGTCGATTTCCTTTTGGGGCGGACGTTCCTTGCGCGACATCGAGTGGAGACCGAACGCGATGTTGGCCGCGACCGTCATGTGACGGAACAAGGCGTAATGTTGAAAGACGAAACCGATGCGGCGCTTCCCGGCCGGCGTGCTTGTCACGTCCTCTCCATGGAAGATGACCCGGCTCTCCTCCAGCGAATCCGGAAACTCCAGACCGGCGAGAATTCTTAACAAGGTCGTCTTCCCCGATCCCGATGGGCCGAGAAGGGAAACAAGTTTTCCCTTTGGAACCTCCAGGGAGACATTGTCGAGCGCCTTGTAACCGCCGAAGGTCTTGTTGATCTTGATTGCTTGTATGCTCATGGAAATAGTTTTTTTATCAATTTTGTGAATACGGTTCCGCCACACTAGGCAGATCGACGGTTCGACCACCATTCAAGGAGGTTTTTCAAAATGAGTGTGAGAAGAGCCAGGAAGGCGAGGACCGAGGCCAAAGCGAAGGCCGGAACGGTGGCGTAATCGAAATAGAGCTGTTGGATTTGTAAGGTCATGGTGTTGGTTTTTCCGCTGATCTTTCCGGAAACCACCTCCACCCCGCCGAATTCACCCATGGCCCGGGCGTTACACAGGATAACCCCGTAAAAGAGGCCCCATTTCACGTTGGGCAGGGTCACCTTGAAGAAGGTCCGCCAGCCGGATGCCCCCAGGGTCATCGCCGCGTATTCCTCGTCGCGCCCCTGGGCCTGCATCAACGGAATCAACTCCCGGGCAATGAAGGGAACAGTGCCGAAGGTGGTGGCCAACACGATTCCCGGAAAGGCGAAGACGACCTGAAAATCGAATCTTTCAACCCAGGGACCCAGGTAGCCATGAGCGCCGAAAATAAGAATGAAGATCATCCCCCCGATAACCGGAGTCACCGCGAACGGAAGGTCAATAAAGGTAACCAGGAGCGATTTCCCTTTGAAATCAAATTTGGTCACCGCCCAGGCCGCAGCGACGCCAAAAATCAGGTTCAAGGGAACAACGATTCCGGCGGTCATCAAGGTGAGTTTGATGGAGTGCCGAATAAAGCGATCGTCGAAAGAATTGAAATAGGCGGCCACCCCTCGACCGAAGGCTTCATAGAAAACCGTAAAGAGCGGAAGGACGAGAAAGAGGGTGAGAAACCCGACCGCGATCGCGGTCAAAAGCCAGCGCACCCATGGCTTCTCCGTAGTCGCGCTTTGGGTCCGAGGGAGGACCGAGCCACGCACGCGATGTGTTCTTGCTGTAAGTGGTGTTCTCATAGTTGAAAATCCGTTTTCGATCACCCGCGGGCTTTCCCGATCGATTCGCTCCATCGTTGGAGAATGTTAATGATGAGCAGGACGACAAATGAGGCGACGAGCATCACCGCGGCCACGGCGGTGGCATGGGCGTATTGATAGTTTTCCAGATATTTCACGATAACCAACGGGGTGATTTCCGTTCGTAACGGCATGTTTCCGGAAATGAAAATAATAGAACCGTATTCCCCGATGGCCCGGGCGTAGGCGAGCGAAAAGCCGGTCAGCCAGGCGGGAAGAATAGCCGGAAAAACGATGCGCCAAAACGTGCGCCAACGACTGCCGCCCAGGGTGGCGGAGGCCTCTTCGACCTCGTTGTCCAGATCCTCCAGGACCGGCTGCAGACCGCGGATGACAAAGGGCAAACCGATAAAGGTGAGAGCAATGTAGATCCCCACTTTGGAATAAGCGGTCTCAATACCCAGCGGATAGAAGAATTGCCCCAGCATGCCCGTCTGCGCGTAGATCGTCGTAAGCGCGATGCCCGCGACAGCTGTCGGCAGCGCGAACGGAAGATCGACCATCCCGTCGAAAATCCTTTTTCCCGGAAAACTGTAGCGAACCAGCACCCACGCCGCGATCAGGCCGAAAACGGCGTTGGTAACGGCGGCGGCCAGGGAAACCCCAAAGGTAATTTTGTAGGTGGCGACAACCTGGCGCGAAGTGATGATCGCCCAAAAATCTTCCCACGTCATTTCGAGCGCCCGAAGGAAAACGCCCGCCAGGGGAATCAGGACAATCAGGCTCAGGTAGGACACGGCGAATCCCAGCGACAGCCCAAATCCAGGCAACACCCGGCGGTTGGACCGGGGAGGACGGCTTTTGCGGCCGGTGGACGCGGTTATGTCTTCGATTTCATTCATCGTCTATTTCTAGTGTTTTGAGAACAGATCTGGATTGGCGTTATATCGAATCCGCCGGAGACACACCCCACCGCTCTGGCGAGCGGTCCCCCCCTCTCAAGAGGGGACCTGTTTGTAAGCAATTCCCCTCTTGAGAGGGGGGGACCATGCGCAAGCATGGTGGGGTGTGTTTTCTTCCCGCTGTCAGCGCAGATAGATCTGATCAAAAGTTCCACCGTCGCGGAAATGCCTCTCCGTGGCCGCGGCCCAGCCCCCGAAAACATCGTCAATGGTGAACAATTCGAGATCCGGATACTGACTTTGATACTTCTCCAGGAAGCGGGGATTGGACGGGCGGTAGAAATGCTTTCCGGCCAGATCCTGTCCAATATCGCTGTAGAGAAATTTCAGATACGCTTCGGCGACTTCGCGCGTACCTTTCCGATCCACATTCCGGTCGACCAGGGCCACTGTGGGCTCGGCGAGAATACTCACCGACGGAACAACGATATCAAACTCATCACCGCGTTCCCCAACGGCCAGCAACAACTCGTTTTCCCAGTTGATCAGCACGTCGCCAATCCGACGATCAGTGAAGGTGGTCGAGGATCCGCGGGCTCCGGCGTCAAGCACCGGCACATTGGCGAAGAGCCGCCTCATGTAATCAAGCACGCGATCCTCGTCGCCGTCGAATTCGCGCAAGGCCCAGCCCCAGGCCGCCAGGTAGTTCCAACGCGCCACGCCCGAGGTCTTCGGGTTCGGCGTAATCACACTGACACCCTCACGGGCCAGATCTTGCCAGTCCTGGATGTTCTTCGGATTCCCCTTGCGCACAAGGAACGCGAGGGTGGATTGATACGGAGCACTGTTGGCTCCTAACCGGCTCTGCCAACCCTCGGCAATAAAACCGCGTTCGGCGATGGCCTGCACGTCGGCCGCCAGGGCTAATGTGACGACATCGGCCCGGACTCCGTCAATTACCGTTCGGGCTTGGCTTCCCGAGCCCCCGTGAGACATGTCGATCGCAACGCGCTGACCGGTCTGTTCCTCCCAGTATTTGGCGAATTCGCGATTAAATTCGCGATAGAATTCGCGAGTTGGATCATAGGAGACGTTGAGGAGTTCCACGTCCGCCTGCTCGCCCGCCCCGCAGCCCGCGAAGGCGAGCGCGCCGAGTGCCAGGGCAGCCACTCCGATCGAAGCGGCGGTGGACCGGCGCTTTCGTCCGGACCGAGGGTGAATGTTGAAAACGGACTGATTTCCGTTTTGTTTGGATAATAGTTTAGTTGGCATGGTATTCGTTTGCCGTATTTGGAAACGAAACCTCCGGTTGTCCGGTCAGCCGTTAATGGATCTTCTACAGATGCTGGTTATTGTTTGTTTTTCCAACGAGCCTCCGGTTGATTCGGTCGGCCCTGGAAGAGGGAAGGATCCCCGCTGATTCAGGAAGATCTGGAGCGAGATTCCAGCCGGGTTTTTTCCGTGCTTTCAATCTGCGTCACCTTCCCTTCGTGCACGACGATCTGCACCACGCCGAAGCGCAGCGAATCGACCTTGCGGCGAACGATCGTCAACCAATCCTCTTCGTCCGTCTTGGATTTGCTTGGTTCACTCATGGAAATCGTATTCATTGTTTGGTGTCATCGAAGAAACCGGCCAGAAACCCGTCGGTCGGATCGGCCGGATTGTCCGGTCGTTCAATCTGACCAGGCGCGCCGGACTCCTGCATGAAATAATGGCCGGCGTTATCCCGCCGAATCTTCCTCAGCGTCACCTCGACAACGTCGGCCAGCGTGTAACGGTCGAGGATCTTCGAAATGGCGTTGCGGACGTCGATCATGATCATCCGCAACCCGCAATGGGTTTCGTCGGCGCACGAGCATGGCTGATAGGCCGTCTGACTCGCGCAGGAAATCGGGGCGAGCGGACCGTCGAGCAAACGGACGAGTTCCCCCATCGTAATCTCCTTCATGGGCTTGGCGATGAAGTATCCCCCGAACCGGCCCCGCTTCGTGTCGACATAACCGGCGGCGCGAAGATCGCCCATGATCTGCTCGACGAACTTCAAAGGGAGGTTGTCGCAGGCCGCCAAGTCGCTGGCCGTCACCCGCTCGCGATCAAGTTCCCCGGCGATCCCGAGGTTGATCAAAGCCCTAAGGCCGTATTCCGCTCTTTTCCCAATTTTCATTGTAGACTGCTAAAACTACACTGAATTGATCGGGTTTCAAGTCTTTTTTTATATTTTTCCGCCTCTCTACTCCGCCCCGCTTCCCTTGGAATCTCCTTTCATAATTCATCATTCATAATTCATAATTCTCTCCCATGGAATCGATCATCCTCCGCGAGCTTCTCGCCTCCGGCGACGAATTCACCTCCGGCACCCGCCTCGCGGAGCGGCTGGCGGTCAGCCGCGTCTCGGTCTGGTCGCACATGGAAAAACTCCGCGCGCTCGGCTTCGACTTCGAGGCCCGCCCCCGCCTCGGTTACCGATTGATCCAATCCCCCGCCCACCTCTCCCCGGTTTTCCTCGAAGCCCTTCTTCCCGACGAGTGGCGGGACGTCCCGCTTCATTTTCACGAGTCGATCGACAGCACTAACAGCGAAGCCGAGCGCCTCCTCGCCGGTGGCTCTCCAACTCCGTTCGCCGTCCTGGCCCGCGCCCAAACCAAGGGACGCGGGCGCCTCGGCCGCGACTGGTTCAGCGGCGACAGCGGCAACCTTTACCTGAGCTTCGCCTTCGAACCGCGCCTCCCCCCTTTGCGCATGCAGACCTTCACCCTCTGGATGGGATCCGCCATCTGCGACTTCCTCAACGAACGCGAAAACATCCCGGTCCGAATCAAATGGCCGAACGACCTTCTCCTCGACGGCAAAAAACTCGGGGGCATGCTCACCGAGGCCCGGGTCGACAACGACCGTATCCGCGATCTCGTTTTTGGCCTCGGACTCAACGTCAACGGCCGAGCCGAACAACTCCCCGACGAACTCCGGCCGATCGCCACTTCTCTCGCCGCCTTCGTTGGGCGGGCTCTTTGCCTCAATCGATTCACCGCCGCCCTACTGACCCGCATCCTCGAAGCCTACCGCGATTTCACCGCCGACAAGCACACTCCCCGCTTCCATCCGCTTTGGGAAAAATACGACGCCCTCGCCGGCCACCCTGTCACCACGACCCAAGGAAACGAACGCCTCTCCGGAACCGCCCGCGGCATCACCCCCGAAGGACACCTCCTCCTCGAACTCCCCGACGGGACGATTCGACCGATCAGCGCCGGCGACGTCGGGAGAGAAAAAGTCGAGGGCTAAGAAACTACATGGATCAAACCTGCCCTCCGCAGTTGGAATAGCCGCAAAAAAGCGCAAAATCCACAAAAAGCATGGATGAGCTTTTGAGAGGCCGACTATTACCAGTCACTCGTTGGGTGAATCGTCCCGTCCGCTTAAGTTTCTACCTTCGCGCCTTTTGTGCCTTCTCGCGGCTAAATACTGCTGCTGGAAGGTTAAACCGCCACGCCACTGGGAGGGATGGCATCCTGCCGTCTGCCGTTGCCTCGTCCCAGAATTAGGTCGGCTGGAAGCCAACCCTCCGATTTCGCCCACCGCTCAAGCTCACCGAGTCGAGCCCGAATTTTGGCGCCTGGGAATGTAGTGGTCAATC
Source organism: Verruconatronum alginivorum (assembly GCF_056590205.1). Classification (NCBI taxonomy): domain Bacteria; kingdom Pseudomonadati; phylum Verrucomicrobiota; class Opitutia; order Opitutales; family Verruconatronaceae; genus Verruconatronum; species Verruconatronum alginivorum. The sequence goes on from NZ_JBWPVQ010000001.1 coordinate 969,932, forward strand.
AACCGGCCTTCCCGATCGATCACTTTCAGATCGAGAAAATCGTCCTGGAGAGTCAACAGAATCACATGACGGATAGACTGGGTGCGGGCGAGATACCATTCGTCGTCCGGATCACGGGGAATCCGTTCCCCAACTCCCCAGGCGCCGTCGCCCATGAACACGATGCCGGTCTCGTCTTCTTCTCCACCCCGGATCGGCACGGTCCGTTTGTAGGCGTGATCGTGGTTCTCGAACGCAAGGCGCACCCCCGCTTCCTCAAACAACGGAATCCAATTCTCCCTTACGCGTCGGCTCGTCGCGCCGGAGAAGGGACGCACGGACGGATAACCCGGCACATGGTAAACCGGGAAAATATGCCGCACATGCCCGCGCTCCGCGAGTGTCTCCGCCAACCATTCGGTTTGGGTCCCTTCGATGGGCCCCGAATGATCCGTATCGAGTAAAATGATACTCATGTAATCACCGAAATCGAGCACACCGTATCCCGGATGCCCCGGGAAGGCGATCAAGTTGTAATAGTACGGCGCAATCTCTTCGCGGTATTCGTCGGTGTCTTCGTAACTTTCCCGGCCGCGGTCCGCTCCCCAATAATAATGCCCCACAATTTCGTGGTTGCCGATTCCCATGATCACCGGGACCACCCGGCCATCCTCCGTAACGAGGGTTTCCGTCATCACTTGGAAAAAGTCGTATTCCCGATCGACCCGATCCGGACGGCCGTCCGAATAGGCCAGATCCCCGCCCCAGATGATGAAATCCGGATCGTAACGCATCGCCACCAGATTGACCTGCCTCATCATGGATCCGGTGTGCCGAACGTCGCCCCCGATCGCGACCCGGATCGGTCGATCGGTTTCCGTCGGCATGGTGCGGAATTTATACGAGCGGCTATGAAGGCCGTCCTTTAAATTCCGGATACGAAAGGAATGCTCGGAATTCGGTTCCAATCTGGTGATTTCCACGGTATGGACATAACGATCCGAAAACACCATCGGGTGACTTTGCGGCTCCGCGATTTTGAAGTCGCCGGTTCCTAAAGGCGCGTGCTCGATGACGGTGTCGGCGACCTCCCCCTCCGTGTGCCACTGGATAGTCATCGTCGTCGTGGGATCCGACTGCCAACTGAGATACAGCGCCACCGGATCGACCAGCCGTTCCGAAATCGAAACCTGCAACGCCAACGCGATATCGGAACTGGTTCGGTTCCGGTTGTGCACCGAAGCCGCCAACACATTGCGCCCTTTCCGCAACGGCGGATTCATCACTTCCAGTGTGTCGTGAGTATTCCACGGATTGGTGGCGCTGGTCGTCTGGGTTTCGAAACCGACTTCCCCTTCCGGCATCAAGGCGCTCCGAGCGATCTCCTCGCCGTTCAAATAATAAACCGCCCCGTCGTCGATGATTTGCTCGATCAACATCCTCCGGTTTTCCACGTCGCCGGTGTATTCGAATTCGATGCGAAAATAATAGACCAGGAGATTCTCCGCCACCTCCGTCTGCAACCCCGGCTCCGGCCAACGATCGGTGCGCCCGCTCGTGTCGTAACCGAGAACCCCCGGTCCTTCCCCCCAATCAGAATCGTCGTAATCCAACTCCCGCCACTCGGTGCCGAGATCTTCGTCCCCGTCATGGAAACGCCAGACCGAATCGAATTCGACCACCCGTTGGGCCTCCGGTTCGGCCGCCGGCAATACTCCGGAAAGTGCCCAAACCGCGGTGATGCCGAGCCAAGCGAATGAAGAGATGCGACAGTCCTTTGGTCTCAAATGTCTCATGGTAAAAGGAGGTTTACCGGACCGCTTCCAATGAAACAAGGTTTTCCGTTTCACCCCGTGGAAGAGACCGCACCAAGACGGGACTTGCTCCAACAAATCGCGTCACCCCGCCGGAATCCGTTTCAATTGAGAATGTACCCGCCAAGTCAAGACCGCCCCGGCCAATCCGAGTCCGACCGCGAGGCCGACCCACATCCCGGCCGCGCCATACCCGGCCTGATGGGCCAACACCGCCCCAAGAGGCAGAGCCCCGAGCCAATAGATCCCAGCCATTAAAAAGGTCGGCGTCTTGACGTCCCGCATGCCCCGCAGAGCTCCCATGCTGATGATCTGCACCCCGTCGCAGATTTGAAAAATCCCGGCGATGATCAACAACTGGGCTCCGAGCACGATGACCGCTTCATCCGGTGTGAACGCACCGACCAATTGCCGCCCCGCCACCAAAAACAGGATCGCGGTGCAGGCCATGAACAGGGTCGCCGACAACAGGGCTCCGCCGGTGATCGCCCGCGCCCGCCTTCCCTCCTTGGCCCCGATGGAGTGCCCGACCCGGATCGTCACCGCCATTGAGATGCCGAGCGGAACCATGAAAGCCATCGCCGCGCAATTGATCGCGATCTGGTGCGCCGCCAAAGGAACCGTCCCGAGGGTGCCGATAAACAAGGTGGCGAATCCGAACGCCCCGATCTCCACCAACATCTGCAAACCCATCGGCACCCCGATCATCGCCAGGAGTTTTAACTCAGCCACCCGCAACGGCTGCCACCAGCGCGGCCGGGCCGACCGAAACGCCGGGGCCGCCAGGACGTATCCGACCAATCCCACCATCGTCGCCGACCGCGCGATAAAGGTCGCCACCCCCGCCCCTTCCAGTCCGAGCGCCGGGGCGCCAAGGTTTCCGAAAATGAGTACCCAATTCAAGAATACATTCAAGGAGACTCCAGCCATGGTGATCCAAAAGACCACCCATGGCGACGCCTTCGCCTCGGCGAAACTCTTGAAACACATCCCGATCAGCGCAGGCGCCAGCGACAGGGCCAACCAGTTGAGATAATCCGGCGCCGCCGTGATGATCTCATCCGGTTGACCGAGCAACCGGTAAACCGGCGTCCCGGCCGTCACCAGGAACGCCAGGATCACCCCGCAAATCGCCATCAGAATCACCCCGTGCCGCAACGCTTCCCCGGCGCCCCGGTCGTCCTGCCGCCCATGGGCGTGGGCCACCTGCACCGACACCGCCACCGAAATTCCGATCCCGACGACGAAAGCGAAATGCAGAATCGCATTGGCAAACGCGGCCGCCGCCAGCTCGACCGTCCCGATCCGACCGATCATCAACGTATCGACCAGCCCCATCAGCATCTGGCCCAGATTCCCGACGATCATCGGTATCGCCAACCACCAAGTCGGCTTCAACTCTTCCCTCAACCCGCTCATATGAATCGACCTTCCAGCCTAAAACCTATTCCCCGCCCCCAGCAAGCCGCACCCACGACAAATTGCTTCAGAACTCCCTCATTTCACCAATCGTTGGAGTCCCGCATTCATACGGTCCTCACCCCGACTCAAAGACCGGCTGAAGCCGGAACTCCAACAAAACCGTCCCTCTTCCCTCCTCTCCTCCATCTATCCTCTCTCTCCTTCCCTCTCCCCTCATCTGCGCCAATCCGCGCCCATCTGCGGTTCCCCCTCTTCCCCTCCCTCCCTTCCGCGGTTGGCACTTCTGCATTTTTTCGTATAGTAGGCGTTCGCACTATGCATCCTCGTCCTTTCTTTCTCATCGCAGCCCTCTTCCTCGCTCCGCTCCACGCCGCAGCGTCGTCCGACACCCGCACCTGGACCGACCAACACGGCCGCGAAATCCAAGCTTCCCTCCTCGAAGTCCACGATGGCCAGGTCACCATTCTCCGCGACGACGGACGGCGCTTCACCCTTCCAACCGCCACCTTTTCCGAAGAAGACCGCCGCTTCATCCGCGAATGGCAGGCGCAACAACCCCCTCCCCCCGCCGCGTCCACCGGCGACTGGCCGGTTCGGGTGCAAACTCCCGTCCCGCAGGTCGAGATCGTCCTCGAACAGGGGCGGACCAACGTCTATCGCACCGAACACTTTGAATTCCGCTCCGACGCCCGCCTGTCGCGCTCGCTGGTGCGGCAATTCGGACACATCTTCGAAGCAACCTTCGCCGCGGTCCAGGCTCTCCCACTCAATCTTGATATCGCCGCGCCTCCCGGGGAAGGACTTTTCGTCACCCGACTCTTCGCCGACCCGGCCGACTATTTCCGTGCGGGAGGCATCCCCGGGTCCGGCGGCCTTTACAACCCCAGAGCCCGGGAAATCCTCATCCCGATCGAACATCTCGGAGTCCGCAGTTCTTCCTCCGGCTTCACCTTCGACCGCGACGCCGACAACAGCACCTTGATCCACGAAATCACCCACCAGGTCATGCATCCCTGGATCGGGGTGATGCCGGTCTGGCTGACCGAAGGATTCGCGACGTACATGGAAACGATTCCCTACACCCGAGGCGTTTTCCAATTCCGGCAGCAAAACCTCCGGCAGCGCTTCGAACGGATCGGACAACTGGAAGGCACGCCGGTGCGGATCGTTCAACTCGAAGAACTGATGTCCCTCAGCTACGCCGATTGGACCGGAGGGTTCGCCGTCAATCGGCATGGTGTCGCCCGGAACTATCACACCGCCTTGCTGCTGACCCACTTTTTCCTCCACCTCGACGGCGACGGCGACGCCCGCAGGTTGATTCGCTACCTCCATGCTCTCCGGTCCGGCGTGGAAGAAAACGCGGCGCGGGAGTTTCTCCTCGATGGGCGGAGCTACGCGGAGTTGGAGCGGGAAATGACCACCATCTTCGGCCGCACCGGAATCCGGCTCGCCTCCCCGTAACCCCCGTGTATCGGCGCTTGCAAACCGGTCCCGGCGATGCAGGGTACCCGGATGCACGACGCCAACGCCATTCCGCCCGCGAAGCTTGCCAAAGCCGGAGTCGACCGCGCCCGCGCCCATCTCTTTTTCTGTCTCGGACCCGATTGCTGCAAAAAATCCGAAGGCAAGGAACTCTGGTCATTCGCCAAAGATCGAATCAAGGAACTCGATCTTCCCGCGATGCGGACCAAAGCCGACTGTTTCCGTATCTGTTGCGAAGGCCCCTGGCTGGTGGTTTACCCCGACGGCGTCTGGTATCCCAAGATGAATCCGGAACGCCTCGACCGCATTCTCCGGGAGCACATCGCCGAAGGCCGCCCGGTCGAAGAATGGATCGCCGCCGTGAATCCGCTGGGCGACCCGATCAATCGCTAGAACGTGGGTTAGGTGTCCCGCCTCACTGCGTAGGCTTCGCCCAAGCCAACCGGATTGCCGGACCAAATCGGAGGGTTGGCTTCCAGCCGACCTTCTTTTGAAACGACGCCGACGGCGGACGGCAGGATGCCATCCCTCCCAGATAAGAAAGTTTCATCCGAAAAAGATTTTCACGCCTGAACCAGAGTTCCATATAGCCCAACGGGCTTACGTCCTTCAGCCCAGGGTTGAGCCGAGGGAAACGAGGCCTACCCTGGGAACCGATACCCAACACCACGAACCGCAACGCGGTTCCGCCCGGTCCGGTCCATCCTCGCACGGGGGCCAAGGCGCAACCTCTTCGAGGTAGATCGTCGCGCGACCAAAACCCAGGGTAGCCCCGCATGCGCGTGGCAACCCTGGGCTGGAGGGCGAAACGCCGTTGGCGTATATGCACTGCAGGGGCCCATGCCGATTGCCGGACCAAATCGGAGAGTTGGCTTCCAGCCGACCTTCTTTTGAAACGACGCCGACGGCGGACGGCAGGATGCCATCCCTCCCTGTGGCACAAGAAAGGGTGATCCGAAAAAGATTTTCACGCCTGAACCAGAGTTCCATAGCCCAACGGGCTTACGCCCTTCAGCCCAGGGTTGAGCCGAGGGAAACGAGGCCTACCCTGGGGACCGATACCCAACACCACGAACCGCAACGCGGTTCCGCCCGGTCCGGTCCATCCTCGCACGGGGGCCAAGGCACAACCTCTTCGAGGTAGATCGTCTCGCGACCAAAACCCGCCCCGCATGCGCGCGGCAACCCTGGGCTTGAGGGCAAAACGCCGTTAGCGTATATGCACTGCAGGGGCCCATGCCGATTGCCGGACCAAATCGGAGGGTTGGCTTATAGCCGACCTTCTTTTGAAACGACGCCGACGGCGGACGGCAGGATGCCATCCCTCCCAGTGGCAGAAGAAAGGGTGATCCGAAAAAGATTTTCACGCCTGAACCAGAGTTCCATAGCCCAACGGGCTTGCGCCCTTCAGCCCAGGGTTGAGCCGAGGGAAACGAGGCCTACCCTGGGGACCGATACCCAACACCACGAACCGCAACGCGGTTCCGCCCGGTCCGGTCCATCCTCGCGCGGGGGCCAAGGCGCACCCCCTTCGAGTAGATCGTCTCGCGACCAAAACCCAGGGTAGCCCCGCATGCGCGTGGCAACCCCGGGCTGGAGGGCGAAACGCCGTTGGCGTATATGCACTGCAGGGGCCCATGCCGATTGCCGGACCAAATCGGAGGGTTGGCTTCCTAGCCGACCTTCTTTTGAAACGACGCCGACGGCGGACGGCAGGATGCCATCCCTCCCAGATAAGAAAGTTTCATCCGGAAAAGAATCCCACGCCTGAACCAGAGTTCCATAGCCCAACGGGCTTACGCCCTTCAGCCCAGGGTTGAGCCGAGGGAAACGAGGCCTACCCTGGGGACCGATACCCAACACCACGAACCGCAACGCGGTTCCGCCCGGTCCGGTCCATCCTCGCGCGGGGGCCAAGGCGCACCCCCTTCGAGTAGATCGTCTCGCGACCAAAACCCAGGGTAGCCCCGCATGCGCGTGGCAACCCTGGGCTGGAGGGCGAAACGCCGTTGGCGTATATGCAATGCCATGCCGATTGCCGGACCAAATCGGAGGGTTGGCTTCCTAGCCGACCTTCGTTTGAAACGACGCCGACGGCGGACGGCAGGATGCCATCCCTCCCAGATAAGAAAGTTTCATCCGGAAAAGAATCCCACGCCTGAACCAGAGTTCCATAGCCCAACGGGCTTACGCCCTTCAGCCCAGGGTTGAGCCGAGGGAAACGAGGCCTACCCTGGGAACCGATACCCAACACCACGAACCGCAACGCGGTTCCGCCCGGTCCGATCCATCCTCGCACGGGGGCCAAGGCGCAACCCCTTCGAGTAGATCGTCTCGCGACCAAAACCCAGGGTAGCCCCGCATGCGCGCGGCAACCCTGGGCTGGAGGGCGAAACGCCGTTGGCGTATATTCCCAATGTAGCGGCCCCGTCACTTCACCGCCTCTCTCGATAAAAAAAGAGCCCGGTCCCCCAAGCGGGAGACCGGGCATAATTGCGGCTTGCGAACGAGCCGCAACGGGCTTCGGAAGAAAATAATCAGTTTAGCGGGATTGCGAAGCGACAATCGTCGGACGGTCGATGCTCGCCGTCACCGTGCGAAACGGAGTCCGGATCCGAGGATCCTGCTCCCGAGAGCCGTTCCCGGTTCATTTAAAGTCACCAATTGGAGGAACCACCCCGCCGCCCGTTTCCGTTTCAGGACCGGGCGGATTCCGCGTGGCTCAGGCGAGCCCCGCGCTGCCAACGGAGCTAAGAGCTGAAAAATGATGTTTGCTGTCGATTGCGTCTGATTTGTGATGATGCATATACCTCCTTTGTTAGCGGTTCGCGGTCGTTGGTGACTTGTTCGTCAAGTCGTGAAAATCGTTCGGAAACTTACCGAAACCCATCATGCCACACGTTTCCCGTTTCGCAAACGCCAGGTGAACATTTTTTCAACCAACGCATCCGGACCGCATACATGCGGTTCCCCAGCTGCCTCCGCGCATGCGCTGGCAACAATATCTCGCTAATATTGCCAAATCCCTCCCGTCCACGATAGAATCCCCGCCGCTCAAATGAATTTTCCGTTCCACGCTTCCATCACTCCATTCACATCATCGGCGATTCTGTCGGCCTCCGCCGGGAACCTCCGGGCGCAAGCCGAACCCGGAGCGCGCGCCACCGATGGAGCACTCAATCTCCCCGCATTCCTCGACTGGTTGAACTGGTTTTGGAATTTCCGGATCCTCCGAGTGGGCGACGCCGACGTCCTCGTCAGCCAATTCGTCTTCGCCCTCGTCGTTTTGATCCTCGGACTCTGGCTCGCCCGCCGGATCAGCCGGACCGTCCGCAAACGCCTGACCGGACGCACCCCGCTCGACGCCAGCGCGCTGGCCGCCATCGAAAAACTGCTCTTCTACATCCTCTTGGCGGGCGTGGTCCTGATGACGTTGCAAACCATGCAGATTCCGATCGGAATCTTCGCCATCTTCGGCGGTGCCATCGCCATCGGGGTCGGCTTCGGCGCGCAAAACATCTTCAACAACTTCATCTCCGGGCTGATCCTGATGCTCGACCGACCGATCCGCCTCGGCGACACCGTCGAGGTTGGGGATCACTACGGCAAAATCGCCGAAATCGGCGCCCGCTGCACCCGGCTCCGCCGCTTCGACGGCGTCGATGTCCTCGTCCCCAACAGCTCCCTGGTCGAAAACGACGTCATCAACTGGACGCTCGCCGACAAACAGGTCCGCCAACTGGTCCGGGTCGGTATCGCCTACGGATCAGAGCTCCGGAAAGCCAGGGACTTGATGCTCCAGGCGGCCAACGAACGTCCCGAAGTCCTCAAAATCGAAGGCAAGCAAGCCCAAGTCATCTTCGACGATTTCGGCGACAACGCCCTCACCTTCGACCTCTACTTCTGGCTCGAACTCAGCGAACTGGTCAATATGCGGACCATCCGATCCGAAATCCGCTTCCGCATCGACGACCTCTTCCGCCAAGCCGGCATCAGCATCGCTTTCCCGCAGCGGGACATCCACGTCGACACCCTGAAGCCGATCGAAATCAAAATGGTCGGGACCGGAAACGGAAACTGAAGCCGAACTGAAGCCCGAGCAACGGATGACCGGAAACGTCCGGTCCCCCGATCGTCCCCGCCCGCTCAGTCGGCCCCGAGTTCCTTCACGATTTTGTTGTAGGTCCCCAACACCAACAACGTCGGCGCCCACTGCCCGACGAACAACGCGTCCTTGTCGCGGTTCATTATCTTCAACGCCAGCGATCCGGCAATCGAGGCGCCCGCCGCCCAGAGGAACATGTCCGAGGGCAACTTCGCCGTCTGGCGTTCGATGGTGGAGGCAACGGTGCCTTCACGGTAAGCGTGCGGAATTCGTGCTTCTGTTTTTCTCATCATAGGCGACCAAATTCAACCACCCGCGCCCGTTCCTCAATCAGGTGCCACCCTTACCTTCCCGTGAGAAAACCGCCGGACCGCCCTCGGGGTCGCCGCACCGGCCTCCAACACTCCGCGGATCCCCAACTCTAGCGCAAGCGGCTTCGCGAGCTGGAAGAGCGTCATCCCGACGTCGGCCGTCCTTTACTGCGCGCCTTCACCTCCCTCCCCCTGGAGGAACAAAGCCGTCTCGAACCGTTGCTCGCCCCCGCCCGCCTCGCCCAACTGGAAGCCTGCCTCCAAGCCCACCGGATCGGCGTCTGGTTGCGAAGCGTCCGCGTATCCATCCAACGGATCGTCAACCTGGTCCGCAGCTTGAAGAACTACAGCCACTAACCATGCGGGCTCGGAGACCGACGGCGGCGGACGGCAGGATGCCATCCCTCCCAGTGCCAGGAAAGTTTCATCCGAAAAAGAATTCGCACGCCTGAACAAGAGTTCCATAGCCCAACGGGCTTATGTCCTCCAGCCCAGGGATGAGTCGAGGGAACGCTCCGTGCGTAAGGAGGAGAAGGGGTGAGTCCTTCCCAGTGACAAAAGTTTCATCCGAAAAAGAATTCGCCCGCCTGAACAAGAGTTCCATAGCCCAACGGGCTTACGTCCTCCAGCCCAGGGTTGAGCCGAGTGAACGCTCCGTGCGTAAGGAGGAGAAGGGGTGAGTCCTTCCCAGTGACAAAAGTTTCATCCGAAAAAGAATTCGCACGCCTGAACAAGAGTTCCATAGCCCAACGGGCTTACGTCCTCCAGCCCAGGGTTGAGCCGAGTGAACGCTCCGTGCGTAAGGAGGAGAAGGGGTGAGTCCTTCCCAGTGACAAAAGTTTCATCCGAAAAAGAATTCGCACGCCTGAACAAGAGTTCCATAGCCCAACGGGCTTACGTCCTCCAGCCCAGGGTTGAGCCGAGTGAACGCTCCGTGCGTAAGGAGGAGAAGGGGTGAGTCCTTCCCAGTGACAAAAGTTTCATCCGAAAAAGAATTCGCACGCCTGAACAAGAGTTCCATAGCCCAACGGGCTTACGTCCTCCAGCCCAGGGTTGAGCCGAGTGAAACGAGGCCTACCCTAGGGAACGATATCCGCCGCCACGAACCGCAACGCGGTTCCGCCCGGTCCGGTCCACCATCGCACGCAGGCCAGGGCGCAACCTCTTCGAGGTAGATCGTCTCGCGACCGAGACCCAGGGTAGCCCCGCATGCGCGCGGCAACCCTGGGCTGGAGGGGGAAACGCCGTTGGCGTATATTCCCAAAGTGGCGGGGCCATCCCGACTCCAGGAGGAGAAGGGGTGAGTCCTTCCTCAGTCACTCTGAAAGCTTCTTATCATATTCACCAACCCGGGTATTGCGCGGGAGAGGGGCCGATCCCCTTCACCACGCGGGGATAATGGACGCCCTCCTTTGGAGGGTGGACGGAACGTCCCTTCGTTACTTGAAACTTCCAGTCATCGCCGAAATCATACCAATAAAAGAGCTTCATTCTCTCCGGTAGCGGCCAGATATCGCGGAGCTCGACCTCATCTTCCTCGGTCTCCTCTTCGCTCTCTGAATCATCCCAGTCCAGAAAGTCGATACTTTCCGAGTCATCGAACACTATGGTCCGGTTCCCCACGGTGCGTCCGATGTAGAATTCATAAAGATGATCGGAGTCGAAACCGACCGATCGCAGAATGGCAGCGTGCAGATTATGCAGCGTCGCGTGGTTTCCGATCTCGATCACACGACTGCAAGGCTCGGCAAGGTATGCGCCCCGGAGGCACTTCACGGTAAGCGTGTAGACCAACGGATTCGCGTCAGGCGATTCCAATGCTTCCGTTCGGCCCGCATCGCGCCCGCGTACAAACTCCGCAAAACTCCTGGGCCCGACGCGTTCCCTGGCTCTCATCTTCCTCAAAAGAGATTCTAAGCGATCTATATCCATCGACTTTCGACGTTACGCCCCACTCCTTGGATGGCAAGTCGTAGTCCGCATCTGAGTCGCGTTAGACGCCAATTCCCGCAAACATACGGGGTTTCAACCACGGAATTCACGGAAGAGAAGACAAAATCATTTTCACCCAAACCAAACCTCGGCTCCAAGCACCCCAAACGAGTTAGCCAGATGCCCGCGTTCGTCTGCGGTTCCTCCTCTTCCTTTCCGTGTATTCCGTGTTTTCCGTGGTCTCAAACCGAGCCCAAGCCATCTCATTCAAACGGTGAACAAGAACCTCTCATTCTTCCTTTTCCCAGCTCCGGGCGGTTCACAAGTCCAACCGTTGCAGCCCGGATTTCCCTGTTTCCCGCTGGCGCCATGTCATCAGGAGTGGTGGGGCTACCAACGTGTCATGCGAGGAGGCTCCGCCGACGAAGCAATCCACGAAACAGCGATCCGTGCCGCCTTTCCCGGAACGTGGATTGCCGCGTCAGTCGTTCCTCCTTCCTCGCAATGACAGATGCTCGTCTGTTTTTCCCACCACTTTCAATCACGCCCCCGTGAGATCGTCCCTTGAACGAAAGCTTGTTTTCCCGCCAATTCCCGCTACAAGCATCCATTAATTATTCTACTATGCGCTCTCACGACTCCTTATCCGCAGGGGACGGGAACCCAGCCCGTCGGTTGTATTGGAAGTGGAACCTCGGCTTGATGCTACTGCTGCTGGCGGTGTGGGCGGCGGCCGGACTTGGATGCGGTATTCTTTGGGCGGATACTCTCAACCAATGGAATCTTCCGGGAACCGGTTACCCGCTCGGGTTCTGGTTCGCCCACCAGGGGAGCATCCTGGTCTTCGTCGCGCTGATTTTCATCTACGCCCTGGTCATGGACCGCCTCGACCGCACCTTGCAAATGAAGTCTTCCGCCCCCGTCCAACCGTTTAACCCGGAGGACGACCGATGAGCGTGCAGGTTTGGACCTACCTCTTCGTCGGCTTGAGTTTCAGCCTTTATCTCGGCATCGCCTGGTGGAGCCGGGTGCGCGACACCCAAGGGTTTTACGTCGCCGGACGCGGGGTCCCGGCGGCGGCGAACGGGATGGCCACCGCCGCCGACTGGATGAGCGCCGCTTCCTTCATTTCCATGGCCGGCTTGATTTCGACCATGGGCTACGCCGGGGGCGTTTACCTGATGGGGTGGACTGGCGGGTTCGTGCTATTGGCATTGCTGATCGCGCCTTACCTCCGGAAGTTCGGCCAATTCACCGTGCCGGATTTCATCGGCGACCGTTACGCGTCCCGCGCTGCCCGGCTGGTTGCCGTGCTTTGCGCGATTTTCATCAGCTTCACCTATGTCGCCGGCCAAATGCGGGGTGTCGGGGTCGTCTTCAGCCGGTTTCTCGAAGTCGATGTCACCGTCGGCGTGCTCATCGGAATGGTGATCGTTTTCGTCTACGCCACCCTCGGCGGGATGAAGGGTATCACCTGGACCCAGGTCGCCCAATACTGGGTCTTGATCACGGCCTTCCTCGTGCCGGCATTCGCCATCTCCTTTAAATTGACCGGCGTCCTCCTGCCGCAAGCCGGCTTGGGAGCGGAACTTCCGGGCCACGGCGTCTACTTTTTCGACAAACTCAACCAAATCCAACAAGACCTTGGTTTCGGCTCCTACACCGAACCATTTCTGGGAAGCTGGGATAAAGTGAACGTCTTCCTGCTGACGCTGGCGCTGATGGCCGGGACCGCCGGTCTGCCGCACGTGATCGTTCGGTTTTATACGGTGAAAAGCCCGCGCGCCGCCCGTTGGAGCGGATTTTGGGCCCTCTTCTTCATCGCCGCTCTTTATCTGACCGCCCCCTCGGTCGCCGGATTCGCCCGGTATTACATGCTGGAAAGCCTCAACGGCGCCACCGAGGAACAGCTCCCCGACTGGTTTCACAGCTGGGAAAAGACCGGTCTGATCCTTTGGCTCGACGATGGCGACGGAATCATCCGCTACACGGCCGACGAACGGAACGAGATCTTTCGGACCGGGAGCCTGAACCCGGCGGAAATGACCCGAATCACCCGCGACCACCAACTGTTCATCGATAGCGGAGGAACGCGGGGCCGGGATGGCCGGGCGGTGCTGCGGGAAGCGGGGTTGTCCGGCCCCGACCGGGACATCATTGTACTGGCCACTCCGGAGATGGCGGGGCTGGCCGATTGGATCATCGCCTTCGTGGCGGCGGGGGGTTTGGCCGCGGCCCTTTCGACGGCGAGCGGACTTCTGCTGGTGATCAGTTCATCGGTGGCCCATGACCTCTATTACCGAATCCTTCGGCCACAAGCGACCGAGAAGCAGCGTCTCCTGGTCGGTCGTTCGGTGATTGGGGTCGCGGTGGTGGTCGCGGGCATTTTCGGGGTCTATCCGCCTGGATTCGTCAGTGAAGTGGTGGCCTTTGCTTTCGGTTTGGCGGCGGCCAGTTTCTTTCCGGTCATCGTCCTGGGCATCTTCAGCCGCCGGGTCGGAACTGTTCCTGCGATCTGCGGGATGTTGGCGGGAATCGTTTTCACCGGGGGATACATCATCCTGACGGTTTACGGCGGGATGCCCCGCTGGACTCTTGGGATCAGTGCGGTCGGGATCAGTCCCCAAGCCATCGGCGCCCTCGGCATGCTCCTGAACTTCGCAGTCACCCTCGTGTTGACCCCCTTCTTCCGCGCTCCCGACGCCGAAGTCCAACGACTAATCGACCGCGTCCGCCAACCCGAAGAAGACAGCCCCGCGGTCGAAATCGAAACCGCCCCCGAGCACTAAATCGATTTTCTCCGGGTTGGAGTGTTTACTTCCTCGAGCGCCAAAGGCGCGGCCATCCTCCAGCCCAGTCCGAACGGCTGGGTTGCTTCTTCCCCGCCACTGGGAGGGATGGCATCCTGCCGTCCGCCGCCGGCGTCGGCCTTAAAAGTAGGTCGGCTATAAGCCAACCCTCCGATTTGGCCCTGCAACCCGGCATGGGCCCCTGCAGTGCATATACGCCAACGGCGTTTCGCCCTCCAGCCCAGGGTTGCCGCGCGCATGCGGAGCTACCCTGGGTTTTGGTCGCGAGACGATCTACCTCGAAGAGGTTGCGCCTTGGCCCCCGTGCGAGGATGGACCGGACCGGGCGGAACCGCGTTGCGGTTCGTGGTGTTGGGTATCGGTCCCCAGGGTAGGCCTCGTTTCCCTCGGCTCAACCCTGGGCTGAAGGGCGTAAGCCCGTTGGGCTATGGAACTCTGGTTCAGGCGTGAAAATCTTTTTCGGATCACCCTTTCTTCTGCCACTGGGAGGGATGGCATCCTGCCGTCCGCCGTCGGCGTCGGATTCAGAAGAAGGTCGGCTGGAAGCCTACCCTCCGATTTGGCCCTGCAACCCGGCATGAACACAAAAGTTCCACAGTACCCAGCGGCCTGATAGACAGCTATTCGAAACTGTGCACGACCATAGTCGGAGAGATTCACTATTCGGTTCTCCTAATAAGCATACAAAAGCACCCGATTGATTTCATCAGGATCCAGGACCTGACCTTCCCTGATATTATCATCCCATGGAAATCGATACACAAGAATGACTTCCGAATCACTCTTCAAGACAATGCTCGTGCTAAGATATCCCTCTTTCTCGATTCTGACCGAATCATTTCGATTGATTAGGTCGACCGCAACACGCCTCGAACCATCGGTTCAGGTTTCTGTTTTCCCCGATCGCGGATCGGATAACGCCACTCCGCCAGCTCTACCTGTAACGCCTGTCATACCCTCCTTGCACGAAACTTCGCCTCCAGTTCGAAGAAAAACAACTAAGCCCCCCGTTCCGTGAGGCACTGCTCCGTCTGGTCCGCCGCAGCGCCGACGCAACCGCGGACGACACGGAGGTCGTCCCTTCCACGGTCGAAGGCCTGCTTCACGGCTGGCGAAGGGGCAGACTATGGGCGAACCGATTGCTGTCCCGGCCGTCCGGAGCGTGACGGATCAGCCAGAAGCGGCCATCGCGGATCTCAATGACCAAGCCATCCCGTGGCCGAAGGCCTTCCGTCGGTGCCTCGGCGAAAAGCTCCTCCAGACTGTCGGGAAACCGACCGCTCTTTTGACGGTAAATTTCGGCGGCGAGAAGCAGGCGCATGAGTCCGAGTCGTGTTTCCGTCTGCGCGGAGGCTTCGACGGCAAAAGCCAAACTGCCGGTAAAAAATGAGCGAACGATCCGGTGAGGGCTAAAGTCGGCCATCAGATGAAGGCCGGCTTCGTCGACGTATTGCAGCCCCGCCTCCGGGTCTTCGATTTGGAACAACGTCCGTGCCGCCTCCAAGGCATCGCGATGATCCCGATGGAATCGTCCGCTCGCCACATAGAGGCGGGCCACGGTTCGAAAAGCCCGGCTATCGGTTTCAAACCTTGCCGTCGGATTCTCGCGAAACCGTTCCATCCGGACATGGGTCGTCACGGCCGCCCCGGCGATGATCGGTCGCATGGTCCGGGCTGCGGCCGCGGCCAAAAGATGGTCGAGGCGGCGCAGTTCGTCTTCCCCGAGTTCGCGGAGATCGAGCAGTCGCTCAACCGCCGCCACGATTGAACGAATACGCGAGCTTCGCCCGAACGCGGCGAGTTCCCCCGGTTCCCATTGGAGAAGGTCGTCCAAACGGAAGGCCAGTTCGATCGCTTCAAGGGCGGCCTCCGTTTCCTTCCGCTCTCCATGCCACATCGCCCGCAGGCAGAGCAGTTCGCCCGACTGGCGCGCCGGGCCGAGGTGCGGGAGGGAGGGATCGGACGGATAGAAGGGATGGGCGAACCGGGCGTAAGGACGGGAGGCGGCCTCCGCCACGCGTTCCAATGCGGCGACATTGCGATCCAACAACAAGGCCACTTCGGCCATCTGATCGGCGGTGAACAAATAGCCCCCGGACGAATGCTGCTCCCCCGGTGACCCGGGCCAAAGGTCGCGGATTTCGCCGCGCTCCAAATCGAGCCGCTCGAAAGCCTCCTCCAACAGAGGCGCGGCATTGCCTTCCGGCTCCAGCGAGGGATCGAAGTAAAACCGGACGAACGCCTCCCCGGTGACCGGCAGGCCCGCCGCCTCGACACGATCGATGGCTTCGGCGAGAGTGCGCTCGGCGGTTTGGCGCGAGATCCAAAAGGCGCCGCCCACCGCCCCGACGGCTCCAAAAGCGAGGAAGACCAATCCAAGGACGAAGGGATTTTTGAGGCAGACGATGCGGATCATGGTTTCCTCTCCGTTATCACCGTTTTCCCCGTTGGACACAAGCGGTTTACGCGATTTCGGCTTGGCAGGTGCCAATAGGAAAACATGCTTGCCCTCATGACCGACCCTTCCGTTACCGCCGCCCGTTGCCCATCGCCCCCCTTGGCTGAAGCCGTCGGCCTATGCATTTCGTTTCGCCGCCAAATCGCGGTGGACGGAGTCGACTTGACCGTCGGCTCCGGGGAAATCGTCGGACTGATCGGACCGAATGGAGCGGGAAAAACCACGACCTTGCGGATGATCTCCGGCATTTTGCCCCCCGATGAAGGGGAAGTGCGGATTTGCGGACACGATTTGGCGGGCGACGGCATCGAGGCCCGCCGACGGATGGCGTTTGTCCCGGACGATCCCCGGCTCTTCGAAAAGCTGACCGTTTGGGAACAACTCCGCTTCATCGGTGCGCTTTACGGGGTCGACGGCTTCGACGAGAAGGCCGGGCGATTGCTCGAAAACTATGGATTGAACGACTTCCGTCATGCGCTGTGCGGCGAACTCTCCCGGGGGATGCGCCACAAAGTCGGCATTTGCTGCGCATTCCTCTACGACCCCCGCGTGCTTCTGCTGGACGAACCGTTGGCCGGACTCGATCCCCAGTCGATTCGAATGGTAAAGGAAACCGTTCGGACGCACGCGGCCCATGGCGGGGGCGCGGTGATCAGTTCCCATTTGCTCCCACTCATCGAAGACCTTTGCACCCACCTCCTCGTGTTGAATCGCGGAAAAACCGCCTTCCATGGAACCGTGGCCGACTTTCGCCAACTGTCTCGGAAAGGCGACGCGGATTGGCTGGAAGAAATTTTTCTCCGGATCGTCACCGAAACGACCGTTACGCCGGATACCAAAGCCCAATGAACCGGGGTCTGCTGCAACTCTGGAAACTCCTCGCCATCGCCCAATGCCGGTCGTCGCTGCGATCCCTCCGCTACCCCGGACGGGCGACGGTCGCGGCAGTCGGATTGCTCTATCTCGGCGGACTGCTGTGGCTGGGATTCCAAGCCGACGGCGATTCCGTGACCGAAGGAATTCTACCGATTCTCCCCGGGCTTTACCTCCTCGCGCTAACCGCGACAACCTGTTCGTCGAGGGACTTCGCCGGATCGTTCTGGACCGCTCCCGAGGTGGATTACCTTTTCACCGCGCCGGTAGCCCGGCGGGAGCTGCTCCTCTACAAACATATCGCCGTCGCCGGCTTCCTCCTGGGGATCTGCCTCCTCCTTGGCCTTCTATTGGGAAGCGGCTGGGCAGGGACCGTTCACGCCTTCGCGGTATTCTCGATCATCGGACTCCTCGGGCTCGGTTACGCGACCTTGCTGGGACAGACGGTCGGCGCCGTCGACCGTCTGCATCCAAGTTTCGGGTACGCATATCGGGCGGTCTTGACCACCATCGCGATCTACATCGGTTTCGTGCTGATCCGATTTTTATGGGAATGGGTTCCTCTGTCGCTCAATGGATTGGCGCCGATTTCCCCGTCCCACGATTTGCGCGGCACGCTCTTCGGACAAGCAGTGGCGGTCTTATTCTCCCCGGTCTACCTGATGTTCGACGGCGGGGTACGGCTCTTCTTGGGTGTGGCAGGCGGCCTCGGCATCTATCTGACAACTATGGGAGCAAGCCTGCTCATCGCCTGCGACATCCGTAGAAACGCGGTCCTTCGCGTCGACCGCCGCGAACGTCCGGCGACCTTCGGAACCGCCACCAACACCGACGCTGATCGAAAGAGAAACGCCACCCGCTTCGCTCCCCCGATGTTTTCTTTCCTCGGCGGATCCCGCGCGATCATTTGGCTCCAAATAATCGATACAATACGAAGCCGCCCGATTGGAAAACTTTCACTCTTCCTGTCGGCCGTTGTCGCGATCGTGGCGATCGTGGCGATATTGCCGGACCTTCAGGTGATGGCATGGCCCATCTGGATGGCGCTCTTCATCTTCTTGATGACTTTGATCTGCGGCGATCCCCGGTTCCTCGCAAAGATAGCCGATGAATCCCACGTATATCCAGTCACGCCCCGGACGGTGGTGGCCGCGACGGTCTTGGGCCGGACGTTTCTCGCGGGAACCGCCATTGCCGCGACCTGCCTTGCATTATTCCCCATCCTCCCCGGTGGAAGTTTCGGGTATTGGATCTTGATTTTCCTGCTCCCCTCCCAAGTCCTCAAGGACTCGGTGGGATTCGGAATCCACCTCCTGTTTCGGAATTCCGTCGGAAACGAAAAGGAACAACGCTCTCGCCAGCTCTCCGTCAATCTTGCTCCCGACGCCGCCCTCCTCTGCGCCGGACTGATCGCCGGCTCGGCCGCGATCACAGTCGCAGTCCTGACCCACCTCCCGACTTGGGTGGCCGTCCTGACCGCGTGGATAATTCTGACAACAATCAGCGCGACCTTCCTCGAACTCGCAGCCCGATGCTTCAACATGGAAAGAAAGTAAGTAATTCAAGCCGCAAAACCGCGCCGAACTCCCAAGGCTATTTCATCCGGCAATTTAATCATTTGGAACGATTCGGTTTGACCCCACTTTATCGACATCGGTTCATCTCTTAATGAGCAAACGAGACGACGACATCGGGACTTGGGTCAGTTTCGCCGCAGTGGGCGTATTCTTTTATTGGGTAACCGAGAAGCGGTCGCGCATCGTCGGGTTTCTCGCCATCGTGATCATCGGATCGTTCCTCTTGGCTCGACTGGCGGAAAAAGAAAACGTGGAGCGACGCGAGGCCTACGAAAAACGGGTACACGTCCAGGGTCTTATCGCTCAGGATAAACTCGATTATACCCCGGTGATCGCTCTTCAGCACGCCGTGATTATCAAGCAGTGGGAGGAATACCTTGCCAGCCTGCCGGCGGTCAATTCCACCCCCGCCTGGCGGGCTAGCCAAACCGCACAAGGCCCGAAGATTGACCGGCAGGAAGGGCGCTTGCTGGGCCGAATCGTGACCCACTCCGATATTCTCGCTTTCGTCGAGGGGCCGCTGACGGAGACCTTAGGCACTCCATTATTCACTCAATTCATGGCTCAACCTCACCTTCCGTTTTTCACCGACCCGGAATCCGCGGTCCCGTCTCTTTACCTGCGCACCGACAGCCGCGGCATCTGGACCTGGAATGGCGGGGACTACGGCCAACGAGCCTACAAACTCATCAATCCGGCGTGGTTTATCGATGCTCAAATGCAACACCACCTAAGCGAAAATTCGACCCGCGATCAACTACTTGAGATGGCCACCTCCTTTGAATTTCGGTTCACCGCCCGGAAACACGCGGCCCTGGTTGCCGCGTATGAAACCAATCAATTGTCTCCCCTTATCGAACGACTCACGACCGACATTCGACGCCGCGATCCCCAGATTGCCGATGACGAGCTAAAGCGCCTGATCCTGAAAGACGTCCAATCCAGTGTCGACCACCGCACCCTCTTACGCGAAGTTCCTGACTACCGCGTCGAGGACTTTCCCTTCTTTCGCCCCGCCACGAGAGATCTCTGACGCAGACTCCCGGAAGGTGACAAGCGAGTACTTAATGACCGACCTCAACTGCCTGCGACAAGACCTCGCCGAAGCGGGCGCGAAGAAAAGGGTGCGGACGCAATGTTACTTAGACTTGGCTAGCGTTCAGGAATCAACTCCCGACTGAGCGGACGGGCGCCATTACCCACCCCCGGGAGTTGACCCACCTGACGGACACGTTGAAATGTTCCTTCTAGCGCCGATTCCCGGGCGGCGAGACATGTGTAAACTGCTTGCAAACCATCGTTAATCGTGGACCGCGAGGAGGCTTCCCCCCGAATCACTTCAAAAAAGTTTTTTGCCAACTGACCATCTCCGCCAAAGTGAGCCAAGCTGTCATCGACTTTGTGGGTCTCCGTAAATGGCTCGTAATGCCAGACTCGATTTAATTCGTTCTTATACCAATCAAACGAAATCGTCCCCTGACAACCCGTGATCGTTGCCCCGCGAGCGCGAGCGGAATTCTTAATAAAGAAAACCTGACTATACACTGCCTGGGCTCCATTTCCAAACTCCAACAATGCCGACGAATGGTCTTCGTTCATTCCTGAATCGGGCGTTCCGATATCCTCATAATAAAGCCGGTCTTTGCTCGGCTTTCTCCCCTTCAGCGAGCTATCGGTAAACACCCTCCCACGGGAAAGCATCGCAGCCACCCGCACCACTGGCGCTCCAGCCAAATATCTTAAGTAATCAAAGTCATGCGTCGCCTTTTGCACGAAGAGCCCCTGGGTTGTGTTGTAGTCACGAAACCAACTATCGAAATAGACGGTTCCATACGGAACGTTATTGACCGCTTGCAAATGCTGCACCCGTCCCACGGCATTTCCATCCAATAAATCCTTCACCCGGCGGCAAAGCTGGGAGACGCGTAAGGGAAAACTCACCACGACTTCCGACTGCGAATCTGCAAAAGCATCTTCGAGAGCGAGCGCGTCCTCCATGGAAGTGGCGACAGGTTTCTCCAAAAAAATGGGTAACCCATACTGGGCAGCTTCAATCGCGAATTTCGCATGAAGGTCGCAGCGCGTCCCTATCGCCAAAGCATCCGGACGCGCCTGACGAACGAGTTCGTCCAGAGTCGAATAGAAGGCGACTGACGACCGAACATCAACCGGCAAACGCGCTCTTGCCGACTTCTCATCCGGATCAATCACCCCCACCACGCGCAGTTCCGACTCAACACCTTGGAAGGTGTTTAACATACTGCCCATTCGTGCCCCCAATCCAATTACTCCAATTTTCATTGTATTATGACTCCATTGAGTCGATTACTTATTCTAAACATCCTGCCTCCATTCTTGCCGGGATTAATCTCCGTCCTCCGTTACAATAACGCCCACGCTCCTGTGTGTCACGACTGGCCTCTCAAGGGTCCATACTACGGAACCTCTACTCCATCCGGAGGTGTCGTCACCCGAAAGAACCCACGATCGACGTCCCGAATCGAGAAAATTCGGTTAATCTCTCCGTCAGAACCTAGGATCTCCGATTCGAGATCGAACCAATCCCGCAGATCCTCCGAGAACTGAATCCGATAAAGTTTGTCGGGGTTCGTAAAAAAATGTAACCCGACCGCCGGGATCATTTCCATCGATTGCAGTTGAATGGCACGCGACGGCGTCGTAGCCCTAAAATTGTGATACAGGACCGTATCTTCGCCTGATAAAAGAGCAATGATTCCCGCCGACCCAAACGCGAAGGAACCATCGTCGACCGTGATGCTCCCGAGCGAACCACCCAGTTGTCCATTCTCGCCGTATTCAAATACTTCACCGAGAAGTGAAATTCCTCGAACCGTAAATCGGAGCTGCCATACATCCCCGGGTCGGCGCGGCACTGTCCCCACCGGAGCGGTCTGCAAGGTAGTCCAATTCCCCAAGGTCCGCTTCCTCAACTCCATCCGTCCGTCTCCATAAACCTTGAACGCATAACCAGTGAGGGATCCCCAATCGTTTCCATTCATTCTCGCCATCAAACCAAAGAACGCGGTGTTGGCCTGCCACGGATACGCTTCCACGTCCGCAGTCACAATGTAATCAAACCAATCGCCACTCCCCGGTCCGTCATAAGTCGCGGCCGACCAGCCATGCGTTTGCCGAGTCAATTTCAGGTGCCCATTTCCATCCAAAACAGGGGTTTCCTGTTGCAGGTTTACTACCCAGTCGGACGGCGCAAGCTCTGATTCGTCGAAGGCAGTTTGGTACAACGTCTCCCCGCCGGACATATCCCCGTCAAATGCCAAAACCACGTACTCCAGCGGCCCAAGAGAAACCTGAAGATTCTCGCCATTCAGTTCCCATTCGCCCCCTCCGCCGATCCGGCGCCAAATGCTCCAATAAGGGCTCGGGAGGAACCAACTCCAAGTCCGGGTTGCATTGTGAGGATTCACGACGAGGAGAGTGACCGTGCCTGTATCCGTTAACCGGGCACGCGCAATGACATTCAGCGAATCCGCTACCGTTGCCGTCGGCACCTCCAGCTCTTCTCCAGGAGCCAGAAAACGCGGATAGAGCTTCCTGACCGCCCGCACCGTGGAAACGATCGCGTCCCAAACCGCCGGTTCGTGCACCCTCATGTCGAACCACTGCCTCGGCCACCAGTAATAGGCAAGACCTTTTGCCCCGAGCGCCAGCCCAACATGACCGTGCATTCGTATCTCTGCCGGACTGGGCCGGTGGACATGTCCGGGAACCGGCCCGCTCTGAAGAGCGTAATCATGTGCGTTGGTGATCATCCAGTTGGCTCGGGCCTTCCCAGGCGAAGCTCCCGAAAAGGAGAGCGTATTCACCCGTGCGGCACGCATCGACTCAATGTCCGCCAAAGACCGCTCCGGCTGACTGTGAGCACGGTAACTTTGCGACCACAGCATGTCGAATCCCCGGCTATATCGCGGAATCAACGCCGGATGCAGATAACAAATTGTCACCGGACGAAACGGGTCCACCCGCTTGATCGCTTCGTAGGCGCGCCGATGGCTGGCGGCGGGAAGCCCCACCCAATCGGGTTCGTCATACAGATACCACATTGCCAGGGAGGAATGCCCCATCAATGCCCCCACATAGCGTTCGATTAAATCCTGCCGTTCATTCCAAACCCACGATCTCGGAATTCCAAGGTAGACGCTCATGCCGTGGCGCTCGCAATACTCCAGATACTGTTTCGCTTCGTCAATCACTTGCACGATCTCCGACTCTTCCATCCGCCCCGTCACACCTCCTTCGAAATGATAACTATGGGTAAGCGCAAACCCGGCCTCCATCACTCCCCTGACATCGTTCAGCGAGTCGCTTGGATCGCGATAGGCGCCGAGTGGAGAAACCAGAAGGCCGTCGCGCCGAAAATTTCCGTCCTCGTCAATCGAATACAACGGGGGCAACTTCGTCCGCACGACCATGGTTTCCGCAGTCTGGATCACTACACCATCCTTCATGAAAATCAATTGCAGGCGGTTCAGGCCCGGAGAAAAATCAGCCGTCGGCTGCCAGGATGGACCCTCCGGCGATAGGACGGCGTCGCCAGCCAGAACGCCGCCACGAACAATTCGGACCCTATCGGGACGGTAGTCTGTCGTCCACTGCCAGGAAAGATGAGGCCGGGGCTCCTCAAAATGAGCAGGAGTCGGGCCTGTTATTCCAATATGGGAATGGTCATTGATCGCACTTGGGGGTACCACAAAGTCACCTGCTAGCCGGCCACCCCGAACGGGACCGGCGGCGGTTGATGCCTCCAGTTCCCAGCGGTATGCGCCGGGTGGGAGAGGATGCAGCGGGCGCCACACCGGATCACGCGTCCAACCTTCCCCCACGATTTCGTCCTGATTGTCGAAAAGAGTGAGAGCAAAATCGAAATCCTCCCGCTGATCATCGCCATCCTGAAGAACCGTCCAGGAGATCTCCGGACGATCACGACTCACCTGACTTCCCGCCGAAGGAGAAACGATGGCAAAACGCGCCGGTTCCGGCGCATCCCCTGCCGGGAGAAGGCGAAGATTCCGAAATCGTCCATTCCCCCCCTGCGCATGCAGGTAAAGGCCGCTTTGATCCAGATAATCCCACGCGGCTCCACGCATCACCGTGGTGGCGGTTTCCGCTGCGCCACCGTGTTGATCAAAATAAAAAAACTCGTAATAGGGACCATCGACCAAAAGGCCAAACTTATGCCATCCCACCGTCCAGGCGTCCCGGTCCCGGCTTAGGTTCATCTGAAATGCCGGCCACCGGTCATGCTGCCGGTTCCAGAGAACATTGCTGCCGCGACTGATGATGCGGTTATTGATCCCGAACGCATGGCCCCGCGTGCCCTCATCGTTGGCCCGGATGAGTAGCGTGGCCAAATGCCGGTTGTTGCTTCCAAGGGTCTCGCTGTTGTAAATCTCCACTTCGAGATAAAATGCCTCAGGTAATTGTTCCTGCCATTGGAGGGCATACAGCGAACTCGAAAGATTGAGTTGCCGGATTTCGCTGCCGTTGAAGGTCCAAAAGCCACTCCGAGTGGTCCACTCATTGGAGTTTGCAAGGTCGCGGGCGGACAGGTGCATTGCACAGAGGAGGAGAATGGAACTGGTGATTAAACAAATGCGCCGCAGGAGAATCCTCTGAAAAGTCCATCCATGCGGCGCATTCCGTATCCGGCTTTGCGCGCCTCTCACATATGCCCCGCCTGAGGCGATCACAATAGCGTTGACTTCGTATAAGCGTTGGAGCATAATGTGAGACATCGCACAATCGTTATTCTGATAATAACCAATCAGACCTGTTTCAGCCTGCGGTGCATGATCAAAAATGCCGCACAGCCGAGCCCCATTAACAGAGCCGTCGTCCCCGGCTCAGGAATGGCGGCCACTTCGAGATCATAATGCGAGATCACTTGAGTACTGTTTTGAAGGGAATAGATCCCAGCGTATCCACTGGCGAAGTTGTCGTCCGTTACCGTGAGACTGGCTTGCTCGACTCCAGCTGAATTCAAAACTCTGCCCGTCAATTCGTTTCCGATCATCGAGAATTCCAGAAACCAGACTTCTCCGGGTTGATAGGTGAATGTTCCCGGTGCGGTTAAGATACCACCAACCCAACTTTGAGAGTTGGTGGTTCCATTCCAGAGGCGCCTCTCGATTCCGATCCGGCCTTGTACGTCGGCGTAAAAGCCATAAAACGACCGTTGATTGAAAAGATCGTCCGTCAACTGCACCCGCCCAATCAAACCGACGTAGCCGCTGGTTCCCTGCCACGTGGTACTGCTCCACGCCGTTGTGATGGTGTAGTCCGTCCAGTTCGCACCCTCACCCGTGTAAACAATACGATTGTGACCCGCTGTGGTGATCAATTGACCTTCTCCATTCTGTTGAGGAAGATCAGACCAGCTGGGCACCCAGTCAGCGGGGAGGGTACCGGCTGGGCCGCTAAAATCCTCACTGAACATAACCAATGCAGCATTGGCAACGCCAGCGAAGATCAGTAATGACGCCGTCATTACCGTAAGTGACTTCATCCATTTATGAACTTTCATATTTCTGTCTTTCTACTTGGGTTTGGTTGAGTCTCATTGCCAGAACAATTCCGGACGCATGAGCGAAAATCAGTCTGCTTCCTCCATGAGCAGCACCAAATGCTGGTATGGAGCCAGGTGTATTGTTATGGCACCGCCTTCCCCGGACCACCGCCCGTTTCCTGAAAATTTTGTCCAGGTTCTTCCGGGGCGGTCGGAAACCGACCATTCCCACTCCTGGGACCGACCATGTGGATTCGCCACCAATAAGACCTTGCGTCCATCATTAAGACGCCGCGCCCGCGCCAATGCTCGATCAGGCTGCGCTCCATCCGCGGTTGGTACCTCCACTTCATTTCCCTCCGTCAGGAACAGCGGATACACCTGGTTGAGTTCGTGAAGTGTCGCCACGACAACCGACCAGATTTCCGGCGTGTCGCTCCGGAGGTCGATCCAGCGCTGGGGCCACCAATACCAAATCAATCCACGCGGATTAAGCGCCAAAACCGAAAAGGCGTGGGCATGGATTTGTTGCGCGCTGGGACGATGAACATGATTCGGGATCGGCCCTCCCTGAAGGCGCATATCGTGCGCGTTCAAAATCATCCAATTCGCCCGGGCTTCGGCGGAGGAATGTCCGGAAAAATGCAGCGTATTCATCCGCGCCTCTTCCATCGACCGCATATCGGCAATGGAACGTTCCGAGTGAGAATGCGCACGATAACTTTGCGACCAGAGCATGTCAAACCCCCGGCTGAATCGTGGAATCGCATCCGGGTGAAGGTAACAAATCGAGACGGGACGAAATGGATCCACCTGCTTGATCGCTTCGTAAGCCCGGCGATGGACCGCCGCCGACATCCCCAGCCAATCCGGTTCGTCATACAAGTACCAGGTCAACAACGCCGGTTCCCCCATCAATTCTCCGACAAACCGTTGGATCAAATCATGCCTTTCGTTCCAGACCCAGGATCGACGAATCCCCAGAAAGACCGCCACTCCATTCTCATGGGCAAACCGCAGGTAGTTCCTTGCATCCCGCACAAGTCCATCGTATTCCGTTTCATCGACATCGCCTCCATGTCGTCCTTCGAAATGGTAACTGTGACTCAGAGTGAAACCAGCCTCATGGAGTCCGGCGACATCGTCGAGACGGTCACTCGGATCCCGGTAGGTTCCGAGGGGAAGGAAAACCTCCTCCTCATGAAGGAGAACTCCGTCATCGCGGAATGAATACACACCCGGTAGTCGGGTCCGGACTACCAGCGACTCCACAGGTTCCAGTTCTTCTCCCTGGTGCGAGGCCCGAATCTCCAACCGATTCAAGCCATCAACGAGATCCCGGGCCGGCCTCCAGGAGAACCCATCCGAATGGATCTGGACCTCTCCGGCCAGCTGTTCTCCTCCGCGAAAAACCAGCACCGCATCTGGAGGCCCCCCACAAGTCCAAGTCCAAGTCAACTCCGGCCTCGCCTCCTCGAAATGGGCGGGCTCCGGCAATGAAAGCTTCAATGCCGGTGGATCGGAAACAGCGTCATCAGGAACTTCGAAACGGGAGGAAAACGATCCACCACGTAGGGGTCCCGCCACAGTCGAAGTCTCAATCGACCACTCATAGTGTCCGGGGACCAACGGCCTGCCTGGCCTCCAAAGCGGATCGCGCACCGTCTCCTCGACAACGACTTGCCCGTTTGCATCTTTCAAGGTCAACGTAAAATCAAATTCCTCCCGTTGGTCGTCGCCATCCTGGGCGATCCTCCAGCTAAATTTCGGCCGGGTCCGATCAGCTCGGTTCTCTGGCGATTCGATCACGAATCGCTCGGGCGCCGGCGCCTCGTCGGGCGACAAAAGGCGAAGATTGCGAAAGCGTCCCTCCCCTCCGTGGGCCTGGAGAAACAGGCCATTTTGATCCAAATAGTCCCAGGATGCTCCGCGAAGAACGGTGATTGCAACATCATCCTTCCCCTCCGCGCGGTCGAAGTAATAGAGTTCATAATAGGGTCCTTCGACAAGCAGACCAAATTTATGCCACCCGATCCCCCAGGCATGCCGGTCGCGGCTAAGATTCATGGCAAACGGCGCCCATTTCTGGTGGTGCCGCTCCCAGCCGACATTGCTGCCGCGGTTCACTCTCCGATTGTTGATCCCAAAGGCATGCCCCCGCTCTCCCTTTGCGTCACCGCGAACGAACGCCGTGGCAATATGCTGATCATTCCCTCCCCTCTCGTCCCTATTGTAAATCTCAAGTTCGAGGTAAAAATCACTCGGCAATTCTTCCCGCCAACGCAACAAATGGATGCCCGATTCACTGCTATCGGAACGTTGACGGATTTCTCCGTCCGTAAAATCCCACTGCCCGCGAACTTCCACCCAATTGGCAGAGGCAACAATATCCTTTGGGGCGGATACCATGGTGAGGGGAGAAAGAATGGTGAGAAACCAAGCGAAATGCTGAAGGGTCGAAATACAATTCATGGAGAAAACTTTATAGGTTGATACAACCTCCGTGCTGACCACGCGAACGTGGCCAGCAGGACGAAAGCGGAGGCTGAGAAAAGCCGGCGTTACTCCTGGTCTCTGACTACCCGGTAGAATTCCCGGTCGCGGTCACGAGTGGAGATAAAGCGGGTAATTTCCGTTCCGGATCCCATCACAGCGGATCCGAAATTCTCCCACTGGCTCAAATCAGTTGACCTCTGCACCTGGTAGGTTGTGCCGGAGGCAGTATCGAAGCGGAGTTCGACGGCCTGAAAGATTTCGACCGGATGAGGGATCTCGGCCAACTCCAAAACTCGGTGGTTATGATAAAGAACCTGATCCCCGGGCGACAGGAGTGCGACAATCCCTGTTGAACCCGAAGGATACGCGCTGTTCTCCGCCGATACACTGGCCAGCAACTCGCCGGTCTCGCCTGTTTCCGTCAGCCCGAAAACCGCCCCAGTGATAGTCGTGCCTTCCACCCGAAGGCGCAATTGCCAACGCTCCCCGGGAACATAGGAGACAGTCCCTACCGGTGTGGTGGCAATGATGGTGGTGCTGTTGTTTATCCAATTCAGAAGGCGTAATTGACCGTTTCCGTAAACTCCAAAAACATACCCGCTAAAATTGGCCAATGCGTCCCCGGTTACCCTCGCTTTTAGCCCAAAGAAAGCTGTTTGTGCGGTCCACGGATCAGCTTCTACGTCGGCAATGACCGTGTAGTCAGTCCAGCTGGCACTGTCACCACCATAATACGCTGCCATGTTCCAACCGTTATTGCCACTCCCGCGCAATAAGCGAAGGTTACCTTCTCCATCCTGCGCAGGCCAGTCCTGAGTCCACATATTATCCCAATAAGCGGGAACACTTCCGATCGGTCCTTCGAAATCCGTTTCGTAAAGCACACCCGCCGTCAGGACCGGGGAAACGAAAGAAAGGAGCAAGGCCGAACAGCCAGCCAGAAGAGAACGAGTGATGATGTTTTTCATAATGAGCACTAAGTGTTGTCGAATGATTGTATGATTCTGATTTTGGTTGTTACTGGATAAAAATGAGTATATTCCCGACGACGTCTGCTTCACTGATCGCCGAATATCGGAGCGTTACCTCCATGGTTTCCCTGAGTCGTTGCGAGGGTGGCGAAGTAATTACGGTCCATTCGTCCGACGTGACCATCGAGAAAGAGAGCATTGGCCCTTTCGCCATGTCGGAGATGTACCATAAATTGACTTTCGTATCCTCCCGATCCTATCATATATCCCTGAACCTGACTGGTGCGGCGGATACTATCGGCAATAATATAAAACTGCGACGGCACGTCGACATCCGAAAAACGCTTCCATTCCTCCCAGCGTCCGGGGTGACCACGTGGATACCAGGCACGCATGCCATAAGTATATGACCAATTTCCCGGCAGCTCGGCTTGCACTTCCTGACGATTGCGCGGGGTCCACGCGGGGCAGTAAAAAATATCCGAATCCAGATAATTGGCCGAATCTTGCTGGACATAACCACGGTCCGTAAGCATCCAAGGCCAATGCCGGCCCTGTCCCAAGCCTCCCCACTCGCTTTCAAGGATGCGAAATGGCATAATTCGTCCGTCATTATCATCCACGAATAGATGGATCGCAGCTCCCAACTGGCGGAGGTTACTCGTGCAATTGGCGGTCCGTGCCGACTCGCGAACCTGTCCTACAACCGGTATCAGAATCGCTGCCAGAATAGCAATGATGGCGATTACCGTTAAGAGTTCAATCAAAGTGAAAGCTGCGGAGGCCGCGTGAAGAGTTCCACTCTTTCCAATGGAGCTTTGTTTATTAGGGGAATATTGGATCATAATATTATGGATATTCGCTTATTAATTTGATCTAAGTTTTAAAAGACATAGGTTAATAATTACATTAACTCAAAGGGCAGGTCCGGTTGATTCACGAACAACAAGATGGGGCCGAATCTTCTGCATCGCGTACGGCTTCTGAGGATTCTGGATTCGCTCAAACAAGGCCTCCGCGATCTTCTCCGCCATTTCCGTCGGCCGTTGATCCACTGTGGTCAAAGGTGGTGATGACGCCCAACCAAAGTCCATATTGTCGAATCCGGCTACGGCTATATGCTCGGGAACCCTTAACCCTCGTTCCGTCAGGGCTTGGATTGTTCCCAAGGCAAAAATATCATTATGGACGATAATCCCATCCAAGCCGGGACTTGCTTCCAATAGACGCTCAACACTGGCGTGAACAACCTCCCGACGAGTATCGCCAGTGTAGGGCGACGTCCCTCTGAAATCATGGTAAATTACCGGGCACTCGCTCGAATTCAGGGAAAGTTCAGCCAGTCCAGTCTGGAAACCGTGTTCCCTCTCTGCCATGGTGGAGTGACCGCTCCTAAGCAGGAGAAGGCCGATCCGGCGACGTCCGCCTTCGTGCAAATGATGAACGAGCAACTTAGTTCCCTCGACAAGATCGAGCGCCACCTGATCCCCGCAACGGACCACCGGCGATCCGACATAGAGGACATTCTCCATCCGACGCCCGAGTTCCTCGATTTGGTCGGTAAAGCCTGGATAGCTGTGAACGAACGAAACCACTCCATCGACCCCTCGACCCGCAAAATCACGCAAGTATCTTCCAATCGAATCGACATCATCGTGGACCTGGCCAATTAAGAGCCGGTATCCGCGTCCAGCTAACGCTCGCTCCAAACGCTGCACAACCTCGTACGAAACCGACGGACCAAAAGAATCGATTAGAACTCCAATCAAACAGCTTCCCTCTCCCGCCAGTTGTTTGGCACTGAGATTCGGAGTATAACCCAGGCGCGCCGCTATCGCCCGCACCTTCTCCGCAGTCTTCTCCCCCACCCTGATTCCTTTCGAACCATTCGGGAACAAAACCCGCGAAACCGCCCGCCGAGAAACACCTGCTTCCTGGGCGATGTCTTCCATTCGCACGAATTTCGCACCAGCAGCAAGGGATGGGGTTCCGACTTCCTCGTTCCCCGGACCGTAAACGCCTTTTCGGATGAGTTGCTTTGGTTCTGAAGCTTTCATGCTCGAATCAAGTTGAATTCCGCGCGGTATCACAAGCCTTAAGATTTTTTTCGGCTGGCACTAGAAAGGTTATCGTGGACTAATTCGGCTCGTGATACCTCGCGGTATCTTCATAGATATGACGACTTTTCCGCTCGTGTCTAGCCTTTTATTTTCTTTTTGCCGGGGCGTTCCTTAGTTTTCCAGTTGCTCCAAAGCGGCCAGAAGAGTCTCCTCCATTCGTGACGGAGACACACTTAGAAGCTTCAGGGCCGACGGGGTACCTTCGGCAGCGAACGCGTCCCGGACAACCCCCAGAGTACGGTCGACCGTTTCCGCTGCGGCAGGTTCCCCAAGGTGGTTGGCAGGGTTGATCATCGTCAGCCGACGCGGAGCCAGACTCGCCGCCAAGTCCGGCAAATCGTAGGTTCCAACAGAGCCCGGAACGGCATGCGGAACATAATGAGTGCGGTATTGGTGATGACGGATCAACTCAGCCCAGCTTACAAGCGGTTCCGTCAAGACAACTCCTCGTATCGATTCGACGAACGCCGACGCGTGCAGCGCGACCGGTGCCAGATCTCCGCGCCCGATCAGGGCTATCCGCTCCGAATCGACCGCGTGGTGCGTCCGCAAATAGTTCACCGTCCTCGCGACATCGCCGGCGCGAATTCCCGTGATGCTTCGTCCGAGTTGGACACTCGCAAACCAGATGTTGTAGGACACCGGACCAACCTTGAAGTCGTGGGCATCGCCCCTGTAAACTCCCGGCCCCATCTCCCCAATGCCGAGCAGGTCGGGAACGAGAACAACCCAACCCTCTTTCGCCAGTCTGGCGATAGTGCCATCACGATGGGCATCTTCGGCCTTTCCCTCCGGATGCAGATAGACGGCCGCCGACCGCCGTCCAACGCCATCCGGCACAAACAGGAGAAACGGAATGACATAATCCCCTTCACCGGGCAGGAAGTATTTCTCGACCGAGTATCCATCGCGCGGCCAACGACCGGAAAAAACCGCTTCCGAAGGACCATCCGGCTCGCGGAAGCCCGACAGACGGCGGGCGACGGCGGGGATTTCATCCGAATGTCGAGCACCTTCGGTCCGCGCCGTTTCCAGCCGCTCGAGCAAGGGCTGGGACTCGAGAAGATTCAGACTGAAAATCGTCCCGCCACCAAGCGAGGTCGCGAGCTGGCCCGTAGGCGTTACCCGGGTTTCCTCCAACGGCCATTCCCCGACCTCCAGGTCGGACGGATCTCCAGGTTGCTCAAGGTGCTCCTGCAAAAAAGCATAGATCGCCTCCCGGTTTTTCTGGGTGGAAGTGTGACCGGCATCGTCCTCCTCAAGAACAAGGTTACGCTCCCCCCCTAGTGCCCGGAAAGCCGGCCGCACCTCGTCAAAAACCTCCCGCGTGCCTTGAATACTGAAGATATCACGGGTGGTGGCGGTCACCAGGGTCGGCTTGGGCGCCCGGGCAACAAGAAGATCGCCCATGTCGATGCCATTGGCGATGCCTCCCGGGAAGTTCTGCTCGGCATCCTGCAGCCCTCGGGTCTCAATCAAACGACGGAAACTGGTAATGTAATTTTCCGAGGTTGCCGCTCGAATTCGTTGGTCGAAAGCGGCCACATACGCAGCCTGCGTCCCGCCTCCGGAACGGCCTGCCACCCCAATTCGTTCCGCATCCACCTCGTCGCGAGAAACGAGGAAGTCAATCGCGCGGATTGCGTCCCAGGTCATGTGGCGTGCCAGGGAAAAACCGCTCAAAAAACATTGGGCTCCCGGATAGGAGTGCTCCAGAGTCGGTCCACCGATCCACGATGCCTGCCCTCCCTGATCCCAGTACTGCACCCGTTCTCCTTGTCCGACCGGGTCAATGGTCAGCACGATAAAACCTTTGTGCACCAAGTTTTGGATAAGGTGCAGACTGGCCTGGTAACGGAATCCGACGGAAGCATGTCCGAGGAGGAATAATACGGCCGGCGCCCTGCCGGAGAGATTCTCCGGCAGGAATAGTGCTCCAGTGACAAAGAACTCCGGCCGCGATTCAAAGACAACCTTCTCCATCCGCACTCCGTTTTTCGTAAAGCTTCCTAATATCTGGGTGTTAAGAGGCGTTCGCTCTGGAAAGGGGCCGACAATCCGATCAAGGATGGCGCGCACTTCCTCCTGCCGGGTCCGCCAATCCTCTCCAGAAGTGAGCCCGGCCACCCGTTCCGCGCGTGTTTGCAGCAACTCCTGCATCTGAGCCGCCATATGATGGTAAAGAGAATTCGGGGCGTCAGTGAAGCGCATCCAACCACCTAGCACCGAAAGATCTTCCTCCTGTTGGGCCGACGCGGAGGCTGTCGAGAGAAGTAATGACAGCGCCATTACGTTGACTAGTCTTATTGATTTCAAACCGCTCATACCTCTGCCTTTAATTTAGATTCCTAACCGCCTGCGGAGAATTTTAATTGACCGTAAAACGCGGGTGGATTCCGCGCGGTATCAAAACAGATTCGTAGATTTGCCAGACGTTGTCCAGCTTTTTTTGGTTAAGCAGGTGAAAATCTAAAAAGCACTCATCAATCAGAATGGTCTTTGCCGTTGTTTTTCTGTTGTGAGTAAATGCGCGTCAAACATGGTCAGGGAATCCATTTTCTCCAAGACGCTGCCGAACGTCAGTCCAAGAGCCAGACCGGTCTGGCGAGGCCGGAAGATGACGGGGAGGCAATCGGCGACAAACGAGATGTAGGCTTCCACACGATCCTCCTTCTGGTGGAGGTTCAGGCGCAGAGGCAAAAATCGCCTTTGAGGTTTTGTGGACTTCCCTTCAAAAAGGTTTTCTCCAGCTTCGTGAGGTTAGTCTACCGCAATTCCACCCTGGAAATTATCGAATCAGAAACACCGATTCTCCGCCTTCTCCTTTGCGATCTTCGCGCCCTTTGCGGTTCAACTCCGGACCGTCAGCATCTGCTACTTCGTCATGGGAGGCTCAGCTACTTCGTCGTCCAATTCCTCAGCGCGAACGCACGATACGAAATGGCCGGGGACGATTTCGCGCAGGGCCGGGGGTTGGCCGCGGACGTCGCACTTGCCCGAGAGGGCGTGCGGACAACGGGGGTGGAAACTGCATCCGGCGGGGAGGTCGGCCGGATCGGCCGCTTCGCCTCCGATGCCGAATTTCAGTTTGGTATCCGGATCCGGATACGGGATCGCCGACAACAACGCCCGCGTATACGGATGCCGGGGCGTCGCGAACAACTCTTCCGTTTCCGCCAATTCCACGATCTTCCCGCCATACATCACCACCACGCGGTCGCAGATGTGACGGATCACGCTCAGGTCGTGGGCGACGAAGATGTAGGTGAGGTCGAACTCCTTTTGCAGGTCTTCCAACAGGTTGATCACCTGAGCCTGCACCGAGACGTCCAAGGCCGACACCGCCTCGTCGGCGACGATCAGCGAGGGGCGCATGATCAACGCCCGCGCGATCCCGATTCGTTGGCGTTGACCGCCGCTGAAGGCGTGCGGGTAACGGACCCGGTGCTCCGGCTTCAACCCGACCCGCACCAGCGCTTCCTCGACCCGGCGCTTCAACTCCGCCCCTTGGGCCAGATTGTGCAACATCAACGGTTCGCCCACGATGTCGCCGACGGTCATCCGGGGGTTCAACGACGAATACGGATCCTGGAAGATCATCTGCATCTCCTGACGCAACGGCTTCAACTGCTTGTCGTCGAGTTGGGCCAGATCGACTTCGCCGTTCGTCGCCTGGAAGGTCACTTTCCCGGCGGTCGGCGAAAAGGCCCGCATGATGGCGCGGGCCGCCGTGGTCTTGCCCGACCCGCTCTCCCCGACGATCCCGAGGGTCTCTCCCCGCTTCACGTCAAAATGAACTTGGTCGACCGCCTTGACCGTTCCGACCTGCCGGCTGAAAAAGCCTTTGCTCCGGATCGGGAAATGTTTGCACAAGCCGCGCACCTGCAACAACGGCTTCGCCCCGGCGCCATTCTTCTCGGCCTTCTTGTGCTCGGAAGCGCCCCCGGCGATCTCGACCGCGTCGGTCCGCTCCTTCTCCGCGCCGCCGAGGATTTCCTCCACCCGGTGACAAGCGATCTTCGCCCCGTCCTCGAACTCGCGCAACTCTGGCGGTCCGCCGACGTCGCAGCGGCCCGGTTGAGCATACGGACAACGGGGGTGGAACGGACATCCGGGCGGAATGTCGAGCAGCGACGGAACCGTGCCTTTGATCGCTCGCAGCCGCTTCTCGCGGACGTGGATACTCGGCAGGGAATCGAGCAATCCCATCGTGTAGGGGTGGCGCGGCTTCCGCAATAGCGTCCGCACGTCGGCCTGCTCCACCACCCGGCCGAGATACATCACCGCCACTTCGTCGGCCATCTGGGCGACGACTCCGAGGTCGTGGGTGATCAACAAGACGGAGGTGTTCATCTCCGCCTGCAGATCTTTGATCAACTTCAAAATCTGGGCTTGGATGGTGACGTCGAGGGCGGTGGTCGGCTCGTCGGCGATGAGCAACTGCGGATTGCAAACCAGAGCCATCGCGATCATCACCCGTTGGCGCATCCCGCCGCTGAACTCGAACGGATACTGCTTCAACCGTTTCTCCGGTCCCGGGATCCCGACCCGTTTCAACATCTCCACCGCCAGCTTCTCCGCCTCGGCCTTGCTCACCTTCTGGTGAGTGAGGATCGCCTCGCAGACCTGGTTGCCGATGGTGTGGACCGGGCTCAGCGCAGTCATCGGCTCCTGGAAGATCATGCTGGCGATACCGCCGCGCACATGGTACAACCGGTCGTCCTTCTCATACAGCGAGGCGACGTCGATGGTCGATCCATCTTCCGGATACAACTTGATCTCACCGCCGACGATTTCCCCCGGTTTCTGGATCAGCCGGAGTATCGAATAAGCGGTGACACTTTTGCCGCAACCGCTTTCGCCGACGATCGCCAGCGTCTTCCCCCGCTTGAGGGT
Source organism: Verruconatronum alginivorum (assembly GCF_056590205.1). NCBI lineage: Bacteria > Pseudomonadati > Verrucomicrobiota > Opitutia > Opitutales > Verruconatronaceae > Verruconatronum > Verruconatronum alginivorum. The sequence goes on from NZ_JBWPVQ010000001.1 coordinate 1,005,725, forward strand.
GAAGTTGACCCCGTCGACCGCCGGAATCCGGCCCTCCTCGGTGAAGAAGTGGGTTTGCAAATCCCGGACTTCGAGGACCGTCTTGGAAGCCGCCGGTTTGCCGGTTTTAGGTGTGAGAGTGGAAATGGAACTCATATCAATTGGTTAACCACTGATAACCACGAATAGACACTAATCATAAGCAGTGTTTGCTCTTCATTCGTGTCCATTCGTGTTCATTCGTGGTTGAATATCCGTTTACCGTGAAGCGTAGGGATCGGCCGCGTCGCGCAGGCCGTCACCGAGGAAGTTGAAGGCGAGGACGGTGACGATGATCGGGATCACCGGCATTAGGAGCCATGGATAGTTGGCCACCGCCTGCAATTGCATCGTGTCCTGGAGCATCACCCCCCAGCTCACCACCGGCGGCCGGAGACCGAGGCCAAGGAAGCTCAGCGCCGTTTCCCCGAGGATCATCGCCGGGACACTCAAGGTGAGCACCACGATGATGTGACTGGTGAAACCGGGGACCAAATGCCGGAACAAAACCCGCTGGTGACTCGCCCCGAGCAACCGGGCGGCGATCGCGTAATCCTCTTCGCGAAGCGAGAGGATCTTGCCTCGCACCACCCGGGCCAGACCGGTCCAACCGAGCAAACTCAACACCACCGTGATCCCGAGATACATCACCATGATCGACCAATCGGCCGGCATGATCGCCGCCAGTGCCAGCCAGAGCGGCAACTGCGGGAACGAATTCACGATCTCGATCAAACGTTGGATAAAGTCGTCGACGTAGCCTCCTTTATAACCGGAAATCCCTCCGATCACGATCCCGAGGACGAAGGTCAGGAAGATGGCGATCAACCCGATCGACAAGCTGAGCCGCGCTCCGAAAATGATCCGGCTGAAAATGTCGTGCCCGTATTTGTCGGCCCCGAGGAAATAGAAGGCGAGCCGATGGTCGGACGTCACCTCCCCGCCGACCGCCCGGTGATCGACCCCGAAAAAGCGGCGGTCCCACTCGAACAATCCCCAGAAGCTGTAGGGCTCCCCTTTCACGAAAAAGGAGAGCGGCACCACCTCGTTGGGAATCGCCACATAATGGCGTTGGAAGGTGATCGGATCGCGGTCCCGCACCATCGCGTCGACATACCATCCGTGTTCGAGGTTGAACTTCGGCAACTGCGGGGGCGCGTGCATGTAAGAGAGATCCCGCCAATCGCGCGGATACGGAGCGAAGAACTCCGCGAAGAACGAGACGAAATAGAGCAGCACCAGTACCCACAAAGAGAATACGGCCAAATGGTGTCGACGGAAACGGAGCCCGATCAATTCCCATTGGGAGAGATGACCGAGGCCGACCTGTTTCGGCGCGGCCGCGTTCTCCACCGGCTTTTCCGCCGGAGTCTCCACCGAGTTCTCGGCGGGCTTTTCCGGCTCTTCTTCCTCTTTTCGAATCAAACCAACCATCAGCTACCTCCCATCCGGATGCGGGGATCGATCCACATCAAAAGCAAATCGCTCACCAGGGTTCCAAACACCGTCAGCAAACTCAGCACCATCAGCATCGAGCCGGCCAAATACATGTCCTGCGTCATCAACGCGCTCAACAACAGCGGCCCCACCATCGGCAGACTCAAGACGATCGCCACGATCGCCCCGCCCGACACGAGTTGCGGGAAAATACTGCCGATGCCGGAGACGAACGGGTTGAGGGCCATCCGCACCGGGTATTTGAACAACAATTTCATCGGCCGCACCCCTTTGGCGCGCGCCGTCACCACATACGGTTTGCGCAACTCGTCGAGCAGGTTGCCCCGCATCACCCGGATCATCCAGGCCGTCCCGGCCGTCCCGAGCACGATTACCGGAATCCAGATGTGCTTCATCAAGTCGTTGAATTTCGCCCAATTCCATTCCGGCTGGGCGGCGTATTCCGGCGAGAAAAGACCGCTGACCTGGGCGTCGAAGACAGTGGCGCTGACATACATCAGGATCAGCGCCAGCAGGAAGTTCGGGATACACATCCCGATGAATCCGACCAGGGTGAAAAAGTAGTCCCCGAACGAATACTGTCGCACCGCCGAGTAAATCCCGATCGGGATCGCCATCGCCCAGGTGAACAGCACCGTAATGACCGAGATGATCACCGTCAGTAGGATCCGGTCGCCGACCACGTCGTTCACCTGTCGGGTGTCCTCCATCGATCGTCCGAGACTTCCTTGCAACAATCCCTTGTCGGCGGAATCGAAACTGAGGAACCACGGCAGACCAAGCCAGCGGAAGTAACGGACCACCACCGGATCTTCCAAATGGAAAAGGTCCCGTAATTCCTTGATCTCCTGGATCGCCGCGTCGTCCCCTTCCATTTCCAGCTCCAGGATCCGGGCCTGGATAAAATCGCCCGGCGGCAACTGGATGATCGTGTAAGTCGCGATCGAAATCACCAGCAACGTCGGAATGAGAATAATGAAACGTCGTCCGATGAACGGGTGTTTGACCGCGAGCAGCACTCCGCCGAGCAGGATCGATCCCCAGATCAATGTCTTGAGCGCGAAACTGACGAAGTCCCGGGCGGGGGTCGCCACGGTCCGCTCCCCTTCCTCCGAAAACTCGACCCGAAGCGACATCCGGGGATCGGGCCGGACTTCGACCATCGAGCGTTTCATCGCCGCGATGGCGCCCGGAGAGTCGAAGGGGTGGTCGAAGAAATAGGTCTCGATCCCGGCGTTCGCGGGGGTGCTGAAAACATGACCGACGATCGCATTGCTCGGCACATTGCGGAACCCGTTTTGGACGATCACCAACTGCGGCGGCGGAGTGCTAATGTTGATGCTCCAAACGTTTTCGGCGGCAATTTCGAAGGCTTCGTTGAAAATATCCCGCTGTTCTTCCAAGGTTGCCGCTCCCAAGGCTTCTTCCAGGATATCCATCGTCCGGCGAAGGGGATGGTCCATCGCCGGCTCAAGCGCTCCCGGACGGTTTGCCACGTCCGGATTTCCGTAGAGTCCGCCGAACCGGTACCACGCGGCGTATCCGGGCGCGAAAAAGGAGTGTCCCACCACCGGCACGAAGTTCCGCGGCTCCACCAACGGGTAAAACTCGCTCTCCCCCGTCCAGACCGTCAGGTCATGCTCCAAGGCTGACTGCTGGCGCTGCCAGAGGCTGCGGGCCCGGTCCTGCAACATCACCCGCACCCCCACCTCCGACCATTGGGTGGTCAAGAACGGCGAAGGCCCGGTGCCGGTGAAATCGGTGACATGCAAATAAAACGTCATCCGGGTGCCGTCGGGGAAGGTGCGGTAACCTTCGCGGTCGCGACGGTCCAGACCGATTTCATCGAGCAACGCGTTCGCCCGGTCGGGATCGAATTCGGTGAAGCTCTTGAAGAGCTCCGGGTGATGAAAAAACGATTCCGGCCCCGGCTCCAACTGAGCGGCTTCGGTCTCGCCATGGAACTCCGCGGTGATAATCTCATCGCGGTTGATCGCGAGCGAAAGGGCTTGGCGGAACCGCTTGTCGTTGAGCAACTGGTTTTTCCATTTGGTCTCCGGTCGCTCCGGATCGACCCGTCGGTTGAGGTTCGGGAAGACCACGAAAGTGGAACGCGACCCTTGAAACCAGTGGTAAACGTCGTAGTTGTTCCGCTCCCGCTCGCTCATGTAGAGCGTGTAATCGTCGTAGCGGATGTTCCGCAGCTGCATTGTGATGTCCCCGGAGGCCGCCGTCACCGAAATCATCCCTTCCGAACGGATGTCGAAAAGCATCCGGTCGACGTAAGGCAACTGATTTCCCTCAGGATCGACGACCCAGTAATACGGATTGCGGACGAAGTCGTACGGTGGGGTCCCCTGGTAAGTCCGCGGGACCCACGGCCAGAGGCGCGGATGCTCGGGATTGCGGAAATTCTTCAACCGGAAATAGGCGGCCCGCGGACTGATGACCCCTTGCACCCGCATCATTGCCCGGATCATCTCCGGATCGCCCAACTCCGGGTGAAAGGGCCGCAAATAATGCTCCGGCACCCACATTTCATACCTCGCCAACCGCTCGGGAAACAATCCGTTCGGATGCGGAAAGGTGAAACGGACGGTGTAGTCGTCGATCATTTCGATCTCCCCGAGATCCCCCCGGATCAACATCGCATTCGGTCGTTGGTCAAAATGTTTGACCTCGTGGCGCCACCAATAATCGATGTCCCGCGCGGTGAACGGGCTGCCATCCGACCACCGGATCCCCCTGCGCAAATGCACAATAAACTCGCGGCGATCTTCCGAGGCTTCCCAGGCCCGGGCCAAATGCGTTTCGAGCGGATATCCCATCGGCGACCAACGCAACAGGGTCGCCCCGGACAGACGCCACGAAATCATCCCGACATCACTTTCCGAGACCGCGACCCGGTACCATGTCCCCCCGTAGTTGCCGATCCCGTCGCGCCCGGTCATCACCGCCGGCTCTGGACCGACCCGCTCGGCTACCGGCGGCAAGCGGCCTTCCTCGACCAACTCCGCGAGAAACGGGGACTCTCCTTTCGGAAACCACGCCCCGTCTTCGCCCTCGGAATAATCGACCCCCACATGCAAGACCGGCGGATTCTCGGGATCAAATGACAGATCCCTGCTTCGCTCAACCGCCGCCAAAGTATCGGGATCGGGCGTGATCCGCTCGGCTCGGATGTCCGGCCGGAAAAACCACCCGAACACGTAAAGCACTCCGACCAAAAACAGGCCCGCTGCGGCAAACCACCCGAGGGAGGTCAATAAATTCTTGTATTTCAACATCTGGAGGAGTTTCGAAATTGCATCAAGCCGACCGAACCCGGCCTAGGGGACCACGATTTCCAAGGACCTGTTCCACGAAACCGGCTGGCACCCGAAGCAGGTCTGTTCGATTCAGTTTCCATCGTCAATTTTTTCAAGGCCTAAAAGCTCTAACATCGTTGAACCTGTAAAGCAGATCGGATTTAACAGACCCACCCGGGTTGGTAAACCGTCCGGCAATGGGACACGTAACACCGTCTCTTGATGCGCGAAATCACTCAGTTCCGGCCGACTCGACTCCGTTCACCGAAGCCTCCGGAATAAAATGGTCGATCAAACGGCCTTCCCGGTCGATCACTTTCAAATCGAGGAAATCGCCTTGAACCGTCAACAAAATCACGTGGCGGATCGACTGGGCCCGCTCGAGGTACCAGGTCTTCTCCACGTCGTGGGTCAACCGTTCGCCGACCCCCCAGGAGCCGTCCCCCATGAAAACAATGCCGGTTTCGTCTTTCCGTTCCCCCCGGATCGGAACGGTCCGTTTGTAGGCATGGTCGTGGTTCTCGAACGCCACCCGCACCCCCGCCTCTTCGAACAAGGGAAGCCAATGCTCCCGCACGCGTCGGCTCGTCCACCCGCCGAACGGGCGCACCGACGGATAGGCCGGCACGTGGTAGACCGGGAAAATGTGCCGCACATGCTCGCGCCCGGCGAGGGTTTCGGCCAACCATTCGAGTTGTCTTCCATCGACCGGCCCGGAATGGTCGCTGTCGAGCAGAACGAAGCTCATGTAGTCTCCGAAATCGAGCACGCCGTACCCGGGGTGCCCGGGAAAGGCGATGAGGCTGTAATAATACGGCGCGATTTCTTCGCGGAATGCGTCGGTGTCCTCGTAACTCTCCCGGCCGCGTTCGGCTCCCCAATAAAACCCTCCGACGACCTCGTGGTTTCCGATCGCCATGATGACCGGAACGACCCGGCCATCTTCCGCGACCAAGGTTTCCTTCATCACCCGGAAGAACGTGTAATCCCGCTCGACCCGCTCCGGCCGTCCGTCCGAATAGGCCAGATCCCCGCCCCAGACGATGAAATCCGGGTCGAAACGCATCGCCACCAGATTGACCTGCCTCATCCAGGCTTCCTGGGAAAGCACGTCGCCGCCCACCGCTACGCGAATCGGGCGATACGCTTCCGTCGGCATAGTCCGGAATTTGTAGAATCGGCTAGGCAGGTTCAAATCCAGATTCCGGATACGAAATTGATGCTCCGATTCCGGATCCAGCCCGGTGATCTCCACGGTGTGGACGTAACGGTCGGAGAACGCCATCGGCCGGCTCTCCGGTTCCGCCACCCGGAGGCGGTCGCTCCCCAGCGGAGCGTGTTCGATGGCGGTATCATCCGCTTTTCCTTCGGTATGCCACTGGATGGTCATCGTCGTGGTCGGATCGCTCTGCCAGCTGAGGTACAAAGCCGGGGGCACCACGGTTCGTTCGTCGATGGCCACCCTCACGCCGAACGCGATGTCGTCGCTGCCGCGGAACCGGTTGTGCACCGAAGCGGTCAAAACGTTGCGCCCCTGCCGCAGGGGCGGGTCCACCACCTCCAGCGTTTCATGGTCGGCCCACGGAGTCGTATAATCGGTCGTCGCGGTTTCGAAGTCGATCTCCCCGTCGGGCATCAACTCACTGCGGGCGATTTCTTCGCCGTTCAGATAATAGACCGCGCCGTCGTCGATGATTTGCTCGATTTGCATCCGCCGGTTGTCCATCTCCCCGGCGTATTCGAATTCGATGCGGAAGTAATAAACCAGCAGGTTCTCCGCCAGGCCGGTTTGCAACCCCGGCGACGGCCACCGGTCCACGCGTCCCGAGGTGTCGTAGCCGAGGACCCCGGGGCCCTCCGCCCAATCGGAGTCATCGTAATCAAACTCCCGCCACTCAGTGCCGAGATCTTCGTCCCCGTCGTGGTAGCGCCAGACCGAGTCGAATTCAACGACCGTTTTCGCCTCGGGATTCCTGATCGCGCCGACCACGGGATCGCTAAAAACCGAGACCGCGACGACCCCGAGCGAAACGAACGATATGAAACGAAGGATGGGAGTGGAGTGCTGCTTCATGGTCATGGTGGTGGCTCTGTTCATTCCAAATGATCCTTTAAAAACGCGGCCAGCAACGGGCGCAAATCAAGCTGTTCCGGATTCAGACCGTAGGTATGGCCGGCGCCGTCGATCCGATGGTAAACATGGGGAACGCCGAGATTCTGCAACGCCGCGACCAGGTCGTCCGATTGCGACACATCGACCGTGGCGTCTTCGGTCCCATGGGTCACGAACATCGGCGGTGAACCGCTGTGGAGATGTTCGATCGGCGAGGCCATCGCCCAGACTTCCGGCGCCTCCATCCGGGAGACGTCGAGAAAGTGACTCCCTCCCCAAACCCTCACGTCCGGGATGCCGTAGAAATTGACGATGCAGCGGACGCGGTTGTCCTTGAAGGTGTACAATCCGCCGGAGTTCAATTCGTCGTGGTCCGGGGACAAGCCGGTCAACATCGCCAGATGGCCGCCGGCCGATCCTCCCATCACCCCGATCCGCTCCGGATCGATCCCCAGCGTTTCCGCGTTTACTTTCAGAAAGCGCAGCGCCGTCTTGCAGTGGAAAATGTTGTCCGGCCAGCCGCCCTTCACTTTCGGACTGCTCCATGGCTCCCCTTCGTATTGGGTCAAGCGGTAACTGATGCTGATCGCCGCATACCCCTGGTCAACCATGAAATGGGCGAACTCCCGCTCGCGCCAGCCCGTCTTCGAACCGGTCGCCCAACCGCCGCCGTGGATGATGACCATCGCCGGACGCGGCCCGCCGCTGGTATCGGCCGGCAGATAAATGTCGAGCTTCTCCGGTACCGTATCCCCCAGGTAGGTGACATCCGAATACAAATAAAAGGGCGTCTCGGCCGGAGTCGTCCTCTCCTCCGGCTCCCAATCGGCAAGGTCGAACGTCCACTCTTCCACGAAACCGACCTTCACCCGCATGAAACGGGCGTCGGCCCCGGAGACCGGGGTCTTGTCCCGCGCCGTCAGACTTCCGTCGGACTCTTCAGACATTTCCATAAACTCGCCTCCGCTCCGCCACTCCTCCAAATCCGAGGAGACCTCCACCTGCAAAGCCACATCGATCGCATCTTCATTCCTGGAGAGGCTCAAGGTCAAAAAACGTTCGCTCTCCAAGGCCGCCAGGGAGGGAACGGGCAGCTGGCCGCGCCCGGTCGTCGCCGGATCGAGCCCCAAGGCGTACGCGACCGCGTTGGGCAGGCCGTTGCCGTTCGGGTCCGCCCAGGGATCCCCTTCGCGGGGCGAGGCGAACGCCCGCTCAAACCGCCACAATCCGTAGGTCAACGGCGCCGCCGCCGGTTCCGGCACCGGGGTGACCGCCTCCCAACTAATTCCAATCCGAATTTCATCGAAATGCGAGGCATACAAATTATCGGCATCCCCCCGGGCCGAAAGCCGGATCCAATCGGCCTGGACGGAGCTGTCGAGCGTGGTGGAAAACATCCACTGCGTCGGTTCGTCGGCGGGCAACGGTCGCACGGCACTGAAGAAATCGAGATACACCGCATCGCCCGACTCGGCCGAAGTGACGATTTTCAGCACCGCGAGGTAGGTCTGATTCGCCTCCCATCGGATTCCCGACGGCCCGAGGATCGTCGCCCCACCCTGGACCCGCATGTTGAAACGCCCCGTTGAACCGCCCGTGCTGGCGGCGGAGCCGAGACCGAAGCGGATCAGCGAATCATCCGGCCAAAAACCGCGCGCCGTCGAGGTCGCCAGGTAAACGAACGCGTCCGACTCGGCCAGGCTGTTCCCCCGCAGAAGGACGCTGACGTAGTAAATGCCGTCCGCCCCGAAATCGATCGCGTCGGCGAACTGCCGGTAAGTTTGAATCCAGTGATTCGACTCTCCCCCATATTCGGATCGCAGGTAACCGCCGGTCGTTTCAAACGGAAACCCCGGGTTAAGGCTTTGACCTTCGCCCCCTGAAACCCCGGCCATCCGATTCGACAAAAAGGTTCCCTGGGCGTGGTTGGTCCAGCCGCCCGCCCAACCAAAACCGCCCGTGGGTCCGCCGGAGACGTCGCTGAGCCGGGCATTGCCGGGCATATAGTCAAACCCTTCATACGCCAGGATAGACGCCTGGGATACCGCAGGTGCCGTCCAGGCCGCCAGGCACCAGCCGAGCCCGCCGAGAATGTTTTTGATGTTCATATCAGGGTTCTACGATTTCACTCACTCCTCCGGCTCCGCGAGATCCACCCGCAACCGCATGAACCGCTTTTCGACGGATTCCAAAGGGGTGTTGTCGCGGGCCCGCAAAACTTCGCTGTTGTCGATCAGGATCGTGGTATGGGCCGGGCCGCTCTCCCACTCGACGAGGTCGGACGAGACCTCGATCGCCCATTCCGCCTCGACCGCGGCCGGATTCCGCAAAACGGTCAGGGTCAGATAGCGATTTTCCCCGGCCTGGCCGACTTCGGGGAGCGGCAGGAGCGCCCGGTTCGACTCGAATGGATCGAGGCCCAGCGCGTAAGCCATCAAATTCGCGACACCATCCCCGGACGGATCGGCCGATGGATCGCCTTGGTCCATCGCCGCGAATCCCTGCCCGTCCCGCCATGCCGCGTAGGTGAGGAGTTCCACCGGAGGCCGCGCCACCGCCGCGCCCCAAGTACGGCCGAGGCGTAGTTCGTCGAAATCGGCGCGATAGGGATTTCCCGACTCTCCCCGTGGATTGATTCGTATCCAATCCGCGGTCACGTCGCTTTCAAAGACCACCGCCATCGGCCAATCGAAGGGTTCGTTGATGGGCACCGGGCGGTCGGCGTGGAAAAACCGCACCGAAGCGACATCGGTCGTATCGGCGGAGGCCACGATCCGTAAAACCGCGAGATAAACTTTTCCCGCCTCCCAGGTCTCTTCCGACAAAACGACCTCCCCGTCGCCTGTCGCGAGGACGAAACGGTTCGATCCAAAAGTGGCTTGCGATCCAAGTCCGAACCGGACGACCCCCGCCTCCGGCTCGAGCGAGGTCGTATCCTGCAGATGAATCAGCGCGTCGGAATCCGCCACACTGCTCCCCCGCAGCAAAACGCTCAGATAATAAACTCCGTCGTAGCCGAACTCGACGGGATGAACCAGTTGCCGGTAGGTCTGAAGCCAGATCTCGTCCTGCCCGCCCCAGTCGGAGCGAAGATGGTTGCCCGTGGATTCGTAAGGGAATCCGGGGTTGAGAGTCCCCATGCCGATCCGGTTCGACAAAAAGTTGCCCTGGACGAAATTAGTCCATCTCCCGGCCCAACCGAAACCGCCCCAGGGGCCTCCGTTCACACTGTACAACCTGCTTCCTCCGGGATTGTAGTTAAATTCTTCATACGCCAGGAACGGTGTCTCCTCGATGACGATTTCATCGACGAACCACGCATGGTCCAGGCCAAAGGAAAACCCTTCGAACAGGACCTTGAAATCCGCCGTCATTTCAAAGCCCGAAAGGTCCAACTCCTCGTGATGCCAGACTTCCCGTCCGGCGGTTGGATCGATGGTCAAAACCGTGTGCCAGTCGCCGTCGAACACCTTCACGAAGGCGCCCTCGAACTCGGGGGAGTCGTCGAGCTTCCAAACGAAACGCAAGACGGGCCGATTGACGCCAAGAAGATTGTATTCCCGCATCGCCCGCCCGAAGCGGGTGATGGCGATGCTCTCCGCGCCGCTGAAACTGATCTCGTCCGTCAACCCGGCCCAGGTCGAAAAGAGCCATCGCTCCCGGCCTTCCACGTCTCCGGCTTCGAACCGATCGACGTGAACCGGTTCCCGGGGGAGCACCTGGATCGTGACGGTCGCCACGTCACTCGGCCATTCGCCGTCGTCGACGAGGAAGGCGAACGAGTCGGTCCCGATGAAACCGTGGTCCCCGCGATAGACGAGTTCCGGGAACTCGCCGGTCAACGTTCCATGCGAGGGAGCCTCCACTAGCTCGTATGCCAGGGGCAGGCCGTTTTCGCTGTGCCCGCGGACCCGCACCGTCGCTTCCCTTCCCCGGAGAACCGATACGGTCCGGGAGTGGGCGACCGGCCGGTGGTGGACGTCCAGATCTCCGCTCCTGGGCAAGTCGCCCGGGGCCAGCAGGGGCAATCCGTCCCAAATGGTGAATAGGTTTTCCCCTTGCTGGAGGTTCGGAAACGGACCGGGAACCACGGCCATCGCCGCGGGATCAAAGGCCAGATCCAGGGTCAGAGTCCGGCTTGTTTCATCATAGTCGGCCGTATTGCCGACGCTCAGGATGCTACCCTCGTCGACCTCGACATCGTGATGAGCCCAAAACGCCTTCCATTCGGCAAACGTCAAAAATCCGTCATTTGCCTGAAGAGTCGATACGCCGGGCGAGTTCTCCCCCAGATCGGGGTGTAAAAAATCCGAGCAAAAGACATTCAAGCTGGGACGCGGCGGCACCCGGAAATTCCGGGTTGGCGCGAAGGCCCGGGCACCTTGCTCCGCTTCGTACACATTGCCGCTCGATCGAACCGGACCTCCCTTGTGCGAGGGATAAGGCAACTCCATCAATTTTCCCGGATGAATGAACAAATTTTGTCGAATGGTGTGATTATCGGTCCGGGAATCCGGATCATTGAGATGGGTCAACTCGACCGCGGAGAACGAGGGGGAGTCGTTCGCAACAAGGTTGTGACGGAAAGTAGCACCGGAAGCGTTGTGACCGTAAAACCGGTTTCCCAGAAAGATATTCTCTTCGACGACGACGGCATCCCAATCGTTGAGCGCCTTCTCCAGAAAAACGCCGCGGCGTCGCGCGGGCAACGAACGCGAGGCCTCGACGGTGTATTCGTTCCCGACGAACACGTTGTCGGCGATCGTCACGCCGACCCATCGGTTGTCGAGCCAAATCCCGGCGGCCTTGTTGTGTCCGAAATAATTGTCCTCGATCCGGCTGTCGAGAAATTGATGCGCCTTGAACCCGGCCGACTCCCAACGTTTCTCTCCGATGAAATTGAAGGCGTTGTTCCGCAGGATCACGTTTCCTTCCAAGGTCAGATCCCGGGCCGCCGACGCGATCACGCCGCCTCCGCCATTGTCGACGATATGATTGTTCCGGATGACGATGCCCCCGGGATGGTTGTTCGCCGACTGACGCCCCGCCCCTTCCGGGATGCTGTTGGTCTGCGGATCGAGCGAAAGCACGCCGGCTTGGATCCCCATTCCGCTGGCGTGACGGATGATGTTGTTTTCAATCACCCAGTTGTGTCCAAAACGGGTATCGATCATTCCAAGCGCGGCCGCCTCCTGACGCATCCAGAAGTCGCGCGGGTATTGGTTGGCCGCGTGCTCGATGATGAAACCGTCCAGATGGATATGCCCCAGACCGGTCCGCTGGGGGGCGAAGACGGTCCGCCGCGTGGTGATCTCCACCCGTTCGTTTTCGGGGGTCCCGGAATGGAAATGGACATGGATCCGGTGGGTGGACCGGTCATAGGCCCAGGTTCCCGGGTTCCCCGGAAGCTCGGAGACGAAAGGTCGCTGCTCGTAGGGGGTCCCGTTGACGAAAACTTGCCCGAGGGTGAACCGGAGATCCGGATCAGCCGAAGGGTCGGTACCGTAATACCATTCGGCGTATCCGTCCCGGTCATACGGTGTCGCGGTAAAAGGAATCCGAAACGGGTCGGGGCCGTCCCAATAAACGTCGTCCGTGAACATAGCCGGTGCGGGAGCCGCCTGGAAGATGTTATCCGACACGGGAACCCAGTCGGTCTCCCAAATATCGGAGCCTTTGATGAAGACGTTTTTGCCCGGTTCCGCGACATAGCGGATCGGGTTTCCGGGAGTCCCGCCCCGGGCGGGAGCCACCCGTTCGCGGTAAACCCCTTCCCGCACCAGCACGGTGTCTCCCGGTTGCGCCAACTCGGCCGCCCGGGAGATCGTGCGCAACGGGGAATCCGCCCGCCCGTGGTTCGCGTCGCTGCCCGTCGGCGAGACGTGCAGGAAACCGTCGGGGGTGACCGATTCCCAGGTGGTTCCGACCCGCAACTCGTCGAAGTGGGACCAAAAGGCGTTGGTCGAGTTGACCCGGCCGTTCAACCGGAGCCACGCCGCCTGGCTGCCGCTGTCGAACTCGGTGGTCAACATCCATTCCTCGGGTTCGGTCGGGGGGAACGGGGACCCGGCATGGAAAAACGAAACCGAAAAGGTGTTGGTCGAATCGGAAGAAGCGTCGATCTTCAACACCGCCAGGTAGACTTTTCCGGCCTCCCATGGCTCGTCCGAAACGACTGCGTTTCCGTTTCCGGTCCGCAGCGTGAACCGATGGTTTCCGCCGAAACTGGCTTGCGAACCGAGCCCGAACCGGACCATCCCGGTGTCGAAGGTCGTCGCGGTCGAGTCCTGGATGTGAACCAACGCGTCGGACGAAACGACGCTGCTTCCCCGCAGCAACACGCTGATGAAGTAGACGCCATCCTCCCCGAGGTTGATCGGGTGCGCCAGTCGCCGGTAATTTTGCGCCCAGCGGGGATCGGCCCCGCCGTATTCGGCTCGCAGATGCCGGCCCGTTCCCGCGAACGGGAACCCGGGGTCCAAGCTTGCCCCAACCGCCCCACCCATCCGGCTCGACAGATAAGTGCCTTGCACGTAATTCGTCCATCCCCCCTGCCAGCCGAATCCCCCGATCGGGCCGCCCTCCACTTCGGACAGCCGCGCTTCACCGGGATTGTAATCGAATCCTTCATACGCCAGCAGTTCCGCCGTCGCCTCCGGGGCCAAAGCCCGCAGCGCCAAAAGGACGAGCCCGCCGGACCAGATCCGTTTGAGGAAAGCCTGCTTCATCGCTCTGTCCGAAATTCGTCGAGCTGGAGACCGATTCGGCCGAGCGGAATCGCCTCGAATTCCTCTTTCGCCATCAATTCCTCGGCGAGCGCGATCAACTCGGGCCGTGACATGGAGGCCGGGTCGGAGGCCCGTCCCTGGAGTTCCCGGTTGTTCTCGGTCTGGGCCCAGGCCTCGGAGCCGTGGAGAAAATGAAGGCCGGCGGCGCTGTCGACCAGGATGTTGCCGATGATTCGGTTTCCCACCGGCGCGTAGGGTTCGTTTTCCGGCAGTTCCGCCAGGCCGGGGTAACGGTCGCTGTAAGGAGGCCGGTCGAACGGCACGGCCCGGAGCCGGTCCCAGATTCCCCAGCGCCCGTCGGGCTGGGCGTATTCGCTGGCCCAGGTCAGGCCGCGGGCGTCGAGGCGCACCCCCCGGTCTCCTCCGACGATGAGATTGTTTTCGACAACATTGTCGCGACCGCCTCCGACCAGGATCGACCGTCCTCCGTCGTGCAGGAGGTTCCCGCGGATCGTCACCCCGGAGGTGAGGTCGTCGAGGTAGATCAGGCTGACCCCGTGCATCGGAATCGGCTCGAAGACCACCCCGTCTTCGCTCGATCCGGTCGCCCCATTTTGGAATTGCAGGGAATGGTGGCTTCCCGAGTGACGGAGGATATTGTGCTCGATGAGGTGTCCCCGGCCGGTCCAGTCACGCCCGATGTAAAAGGCCCCGGCGTCGTCGGTTTCGGTCAAAACCCGGAAAACCTCGTTCCGGGCGATGCGGTGGTCGTTGCCGGAAAAATTGATCGCGAGATGGGGCGCGTCGTGAATCAGGTTGTTCTCGGCGACGTGCCCTACCCCGAACAATTGGACCGCCCCCCGGTAGGTCCGGGCCCACCGGCTGAAGTTGTGAATATGGTTGTTGACCGCGGCGTGACCTCCCGGCTCGAGCGTCTGCCGGTCGCCGCCTTCCAACCGGATGCCCCGTTCGCCGAGGTTGTATAGATCGCTGGATACGACGCGGTGGTTTCGTCCCCCGGCGACCCGGACGCCGTCGCGGCCAATGTTGCGGATGACACACCCCGCCACCGTGATTTCTTCTCCGCCGCGGATCTCGATGGCGTGGTCACGGCCCGCTTCCAGGATCAAACCTTCGAAGCGGACGAACGAAGCACGGTCGGCCCGGATCAACGGTTCCTGCACCAGGCTGACGATCGTTTCACCCGGATCGTTCGCCGCCCCTTCCGGCGGCCAGAAGTAAAGGATGCCGGTCCGCCGGTCCAAATACCATTCGCCGGGCGAGTCGAGTTCTTCGAGCAGATTGTAGACGAAAAACCGCTGCCCCTTCCGGAACCCGTATTGGTGCTCCGACCCGAGGGTGATTTTCCGGTTGGCGTCATCAACGCGTTCGATCGGCGTATGCTCGTCCGCCCAACCGTGATACCAATAACCGTAAGCCCACGGATCCGGCGCTCGGGTCCATCGTTTCACCCGGGCGGTCTCGACCCCGATGGTCCGGGCCGCCGCCCCGGTCGCGTCTTTGTCCGGAATCGATCCGATGGTCGTCCAGCCCTGGTTCGGCCAACGGGCGAGGGTCATCGGTTCGCCGTCGTGAAAAAGTTCGAGCGCGGCCCCGGCACGCTCCAAGGAAAAACCGCGACGCTCCAAGGTACCGAAGTTTTCGATACCTTGCGCCTTCAGGTCCGCCTGGACCACGTTACCGCGGGCGGCCTCCGGGAGCCGGTCCAGCACCGCGGCATCTTCGACCGCTCTCCATTCGCCGATCATTTGCCCTCCGACGATTCGAACCGGTTCGGATTCGTTCCCCTCCTCTCCACGATAGGCGCGGTAAACGACCGGAGCCCGATCGGTACCGGAATCGTTCGCGCCCAACCGGAAGGAGGACCGCCGTTCATGGATTCCGCCATGGAGATAGACGACCGTCTTCCGGTCGCCTTCTTCCCGGCGCAATTCACGGACCCGGTCCCTCGCCGCTTCGAGCGTCGCCAGGGGGGCTTCACGGGTACCGTCGGCGGAATCGTCACCGGCGGGCGAGACATGGATGACGAGCGGCTCCCCTCCCTGGCCGGCCCCCAGACATCCCCCTCCCGCGAGGATCGCCACCGCGATCCCGAAGATCAGCCCTCGCCCGCGCCGTCCCCGCGACCCGGAATTTCCTGATTTGTCATTCATGTCATCCATCGGTTTTCCTCGGTTTCAAGACTCTTCTTCAATCGTTCCCGCACCGGCGCCAATCCTTCTTCTTCGATCCGGTTCGTCCGCTCGCCGGGATCCTCGGACAAATGGAATAGTTGCCAGCGGGTTTCCCCGGCCTCGTCGCGCAACCGCGACAATTTCCATTCCCCATCGATAATGGTGCGGGAATAGTCTTTGTAAAAACTGTGAATTTGATCGCGCCCCTCCGCCCGGTCGTCCCGGAGGGTCCGGACGAGACTCCGGGCATCGGCCACGCTCTCCGGAACCGGCACCCCGGCCAACTCGCAAAGTGTCGGGTAAAGGTCCGGTGTATGAACTTTTTGCTGACGATGGCCATCTTGGGGAATTCCGGGGCCGCACAGGATCAAGGGAACCTTGATGCTGTGCTCGTAAACGTTTTGTTTCCCGAGCAATCCATGGGAACCGAGTCCGAGGCCATGGTCCGAGGTGTAGACCACGATGGTGTTCTCCATTTCCCCCGCTTCCCCGAGCGCCCGCAGCATCCGGCCGATGCAGAGATCCATGTGGGCGATCATCCCATAATAATCGGCCCAATGCCGCCGGATGTCCTCCTCCGTCCGGGGATGCGGCGCGAGCAATTCGTCGCGGATCCGGTCGTCTCCGATCCGGTGCGGATGCTCCGGCAAAAAGTTTTCCGGCGGCCGGGCTTTCGGCAGGTAGCGATCCCGACCGAACTCCGGCGGCGGCGTCCTCGGATCATGGGGCGCGGTAAAAGCCACATAGAGGAAGAAGGGGGCGGCGTCCGGCTTCCGGCGTTCGATGAATTCGACGGCCGTCCCGGCGAAGAGATCCGACGAATGCCTGTTTTCGCAGTAGTGCCGGTGCCGGCCGTAGTTTCCACCCGGCTCGTAGTCCTGGACCGGCGTCTGGTAATGTTCGTCCATTCCGCCGAAGAACAACGCCTTGCCCCCGGAGAACGACCGGTTGAGCGCTTCCGCGTCGTTGTGCCACTTTCCGACCGCGAAGGTTTCGTACCCCGCCGCCCGGAAGGTTTCCCCGAGCAAAGTCTGGCCGGGAGCGATTCCGGACCCGGAGCCGGGGATCAACGCGTTTCGGGGATGGTTTCCGGTGTGCAACGCCGCCCGCGCCGGGGCGCAAACGGCCGGGCAATCGCTCCCCATGTGGTAGCAATTCGAATACGCCGTTCCCTCGGCGGCCAGACGGTCGAGGACGGGTGTTTCAACCGGATGGTTTCCGGCGCCGCCGAATACTCCGGCGCGGTGGTCATCGGCGATGAGGAAAAGGATGTTGGGCTTGCGATCTGTCATCGGTTGGTTTTGGCAATGCGTGAACAGGGACGGCGCGAGGCGCCCTCCTTCGGGGAAGATTGGAACAGCTCGAGATCGCTCCCGCGACGTCCGGCAGCGATCATGTTCCGATCAGGCCCGCCGCCGCAAACGGTAAACGAAAAGCATCGCCAACGCTCCGACCGCCAAAGCCGCATGGCTCGGCTCCGGAATCGGCGTCACCGAATCCCAGGTCGTGCCGATGCGGATTTCGTCGAAGGTGGAGTGGATCGAATTATCGGCGTTGCCCTGCGCGAACAATCGAATCCAATCCGCTTGAATACTGCTCTCGGTTGTCGTGCTCAGGAGCCATGATTCAGGCTCCGACGTCGGCATCGGATTTCCGGCGCCGAAGTAGGAGACCGAAACGGTATCGGGGCCTGTTGCGGATGTCGCGATTTTTAACACCGCCAGGTAGGCCTGGTTCTCGTTCCAGGTATTTGCCGATTGCGAAAGGATTGTCTGTTGCCCAGGCACCCATAGCGTGAACCGTCCCACGGCGCCTCCGAAACTGCTGGCGGCTCCGAGCCCAATCCGCACCGCGCCACCACTGCCTCCGAAGTCTGTCGACCTCGAACCACCCAAATATAAGAATGTATCCGAAGACTGATGGCTGCTGGCGCCCATCAAGACGCTTACGTAGTAGGTGCCGGTCCCTCCAAAGTCAATCGGAGTGGATAATTGACGGTAAGCATTACGGTATTTGGGATCATTCGTTCCCAACTCGGTTATCAAATGGCGTCCGGCGGTTTGAAAATCAAACCCCGGATCCAAACTTGATTGAGTGCCGCTGACCCGATGGGTAATGAAATTCCCATTGTCCACGTTAACCCAGCGTCCAGCCCAACCGAATCCGCCGTCGGGCGGAGTATGGAGAGAGTTCAGCCTGGCACCTCCCGGGTTGTAATCAAATCCCTCGTAGGCGAGAAGTTCCGCGTGAGAGGTTGTGGCGGAAAAGGAGGCGACTCCGAGGGCGAAACAGAATGTCCGAAGGATGGTTTTTGCGGTCATAATCTTGGAGATGAGTGGGTGAAATGAAATGTTACCGGGTTGGATCGATGTTTTGAAGGGTGACGTCGTTCACTGAGACGGATGCGACATTGGAACCGACGAAGAGGACGTTGGCCCGGCCATTGTGCCGGTGGAAACCGAACAATTCTTCCCAGGCCGGCGGACCGAACCATCGCTGGGTCATGGCGGGCGTGCCGTCCATCGAATTATCGACGATCAGGATCATCCGCGAGGGATCGGGGATGTCGCCAAGGCCCCGCGGGGTCTGGCCCATCAGATCCCGCATCACAAAACGGTTTGCCGCGTATCCACGGGCGTCCCCTTGATTCGAAGGACAGTTGAAAAGGTGGGCGCTTCCCGGTTCCCGGAAAGCATTGTCTCCGATCCCGGCGTTTCCACCGTCGTAATACCCTGCGAGGTACGGCAGCGAGCCGCCCCGGGGGCGTCCATCCTCGTAGAATCCTTGCACATACTGGTCCCAAACCCAGCCATCCCGCTCTCGCCATCCCGGGAGGCGATCATCGTTTTCATTCAGGTAGATCCCGACCAGCAACCCGATCTGCCGCAGATTCGACACGCAGTTGCTGGCCCGGGCCGACTCGCGGACCCGGCCGACCACCGGGATCAGGATCGCCGCGAGGATTCCGATGATGGCGATCACCGTCAACAATTCGATCAGGGTGAAACCGCGCCGGGAATCCATCCCGGCCCTGCCCGATAAAGTAGTTCTGTTGGTTTTCATCGCTGCTCCTTTTATTCGGCCAGATCCACCCGCAACCGGATGAAACGCCCCTGGTTCTCCTTAAATGGTTGATTGTCGCGCACCTGCAGGAAATTCGGCTCATCCTCTTCGATCGTCGTGTATGCGGGACCGCTCCGCCAATCGACCAGGTCGGAGGACACTTCCACCACGTAATCGACATCGGTCAAATGACCTTGGCGGAAGACGGTGAGGCCGAGAAAGTCTTCCTCCCGGGCGATCGGCGCGACGGCATCCCAGGTCTTTCCGAGACGGAGTTCGTCGAAGGCCGACTCGATCGTATTATCGGCGTTGCCGCGGCCGAACAACCGGATCCAATCGGCTTGGAGGTTGCTGTCGACCGTCGTGGTCAACAGCCAGTTTTCCGGCTCCTCGGACGGCAAGGGATCGTCGGCGCCGAAAAAGGAGACCGACAAGGTGTCCGGGCCGCTAGCCGAGGTTTCGATTTTCAGCACCGCGAGATAGGTTTGATTCTCCTTCCAGGTATCCGAACTGGTCGTCAACCGGGTGCCGAGCCCGTTGTCGGCCCAAAGGGTGAATCGGCCGCTGGCGCCCCCGAAACTGGCTGAAGCCCCTAACCCGAGCCGGACCGCCGTGCCGGGTCCCCCGAAATTGGTATGGATCGAATCGGCCAGGTAAAGGAAGGTGTCCGAGGACGTATGACTGCTTCCCCGCATTAGAAGCGAGAGATAATGCACTCCATCCACCCCGAAATCGACCGGCGCCGCGAGCCGTCGGTAAACACTCTGATAGCCGCTGGGGTTGCCGCCCAACTCCGTCCGCAAATACCGGCCCTCCACCGGATACTCGAAACCCGGATCGAGACTGACGCCGGCATTCGCGCCTGTTCGATGGGTGATGAAATCGGTCCCAAGGGAATTTCTCCACTTGTCGGCCCACCCGAAACCTCCATCCGGACCGCCGGTCACTTGGTGCAGGCGTTGATTGCCGGGCTCGTAATCAAAACTTTCATACGCCACAAGGTTCGGATCGGCGTCGAGGGGCTCGATGGTGAAGGTCCCCACCTCGCCGCGCGGCAAGGCGAACCTCGACGCCACCAAAGGATCGAGGCCGAGGGCGTATTCCATGACATTCGGAATCCCATCCCCGTCCGGATCGGCCGCTGGCTCCCCATCCTCCGCAGATTGCAAATTCCGGGCGTCGCGCCACGCGGCATAAGTGGTTGGAGGAACGGGAGCCACCGCATCCCAGGAGGTGCCGATCCGGATCTCATCGAAATGGGAGTCATACGCATTGGACGAATCCCCCCGGGCCGACAACCTGACCCAGTCGGCCTGGGCGGTGCTGTTCAGAGTGGTCGCAAACATCCAAGTCGCCGGTTCTTCTGCCGGCAAAGGCCGATTGGCCCCGAAGAAATCGAGGAAGATGGCGTCGTCCGACCCGGCCGAGGTGACGATTTTCAAAACCGCCAGATAAGTCTGGTCCGCTTCCCACCGGATGCCGGACGGTCCGAGAATCGTCTCTCCACCCTGTGCTCTCAGATTGAATCGTCCCGTGGAACCGCCAGAGCTGGCGGCGGACCCGAGCCCGAACCGCACCAGCGAATCATCGTTCCAAAACCCCCGTTCGGTCGAGGTCGCCAGATAGACGAGCGCATCCGAGTCCGCCAGACTGCTTCCCCGCAACAGGAGGCTCACGTAGTAAATGCCCTCGGCTCCGAAATCGATCGGATCGACGAGTTGCCGGTAGGTCTGGATCCAATGATTCGAATCCCCCCCGAATTCCGACCGCAGATAGCCGCCGGAGGTTTCAAAGGCGAAACCAGGGTCGAGGCTCCGCCCGAGGCCACGGGAAACACCCGCCATCCGGTTGGAAAGAAACCCCCCGCCCAAGTGATTCACCCAGTCGCCAGCCCAACCGAATCCGCCGTCCGGTCCGCCATCCACTTGATGAAGGCGGGCATTTCCGGGAGTGTATTCAAATCCCTCGTACACCATCAATTCCGCGTGCGAAGAAACCGAAAAGAGCCACGAAAAGGAAAGAGCGGAAAAAAGGGCTGCCGTTTTTCGAATGATCATAGGTAAGGGTTGTTCCATGGATAAATGAAGCTGCAGGGCCGCGGGAAGGACATACCTCCGCTTGATACAACTCACTTTCCGTCGCCGCCTCGGAAGTGTCAATCAATTTTTTGACTCTTTTTCACCTTTTAATAACCAATCTATTAACCAACGTTCTTTGGGGGCCAAACAGACCTTTAATTTAAGTTGAATCCCCCATTGCCAATTCATTGGACGATATAAATTAAGATAATCCAAGGCGGAACCTAGAAAAACAAACTGGTTTATTAACTTGAAGTTTTGTTTCGTTTTGACTTCTCTTTCTTAAACCCCCATTCCTTATCGTCTCATGTCCATTGCTGAAGTAGCCAAAATTGCCGGCGTCTCCGCGGCGACCGTCTCGAACATCATCAACAACAAACGGAAAGCCTCGGACGAAACTGTTCGGCGGGTCTTGTCAGCGATGGAGGAGATTCGTTACGTCCCCCGCCCCGTCGCCCAACGACCGGGGCGGAAGACTGCTGGCGTCGGGAAGTCGGGGGGTCTCAAGAAGATCGCTTTGATCGTCCCGAACTGCGGTTTGGCCCAGTTCCAGAACCCGATTTACAGCTTCCTGGCCGACGCGATCAGCCAGGCCGCCTACGAGCGCGGCGCTTCGATGATGCTTTGCCGCATCCCCAGCCAGGGCCAAATGCCGGAGAACATTTACCAAGGCGAAATGGACGGATTGGTTTTCGTCCTAAAGGCCGGCGCCGACCCGTATGTCGACGCACTCTCGAACTTTCCGAAGGTCGGGATTCTCGGCCATACCGACAGTCGGATGGACGCCGTCACGGTCAACAACTCCGCCGTCGGCCGGATGGCCGCCGACTATCTCCGGTCGTTGAATCTCGCCAGCTACGCCTGCCTTTACGACCGCGTCCATCCGGCGCAAGTGACCCGGGCCCGCGCTTTCCAAGACACCTGCGAGGCACACGGCGTCCCCGCAATCACCGAGTGCGGAGACGAACTACTGATCATCAACGACCGTCTTCACGAACCCGATCCGGTCAAGATCGACCACCTGCTCGAACGGATTCTACAAAAGGTTAATAAACCATTCGGCTTGTTCAGTCCGACCGATCTCACCACCACCGCCGTCTATCCCGCCCTTTACCGCCGGGGGCTCCAACCGGAGAAGGATGTTTGGGTTATTTCCTGCGACAACGAAATCCCCTACCTGATCGGCCTCTCGCCAAAGCCGGCCGAGATCGACTTGAACCTGGCGGCGATGGCCCGGCGCACCTTGGATCAGTTACTTTGGCGCATTCAAAATCCGTCCGCCCCGGTCAACACCGTGCTGATCTCCCCCGCATTGATACCGCCCGAATCGAACACCCTTTCCTCAACCGGCTCCTGAGCCCACCGGTTCCGCCCCGCGGAGGAATTCTCCCGCCCGCCGGTCGAGATCCGCCCGTTCGGCGTCCGCCCCGGGATGTTCGAAATGTCCGGCCGACAGGACGCGCAACTCCTTCCTCCCGGCGTGCGCCCGCCAAACGGAAAACTGCCCGGGGGGCGGCACCGCCGGATCGAACAGGGCGCATCCGTAATACGTTGGCAATCGCAGGAACCGGGCCGCGGCCGCCGAATCGAAATACCGCAGCGTTCCGATGATCGACGGGGCTCGCCGCCACTTCAATCGGACAGCCTCCCCGCTGCCAACACACTGGCATTGCAACCGCAACGGATGGTTCCCGAAACTCGGTACCCGCAAATACGCCGCGCGGAACCGGTCGTCCCAAGGCAACGCCAACGCCCCGATCCCGCCGCCGAAACTTCCTCCCCAATAATGAAGCGGCAACTCCCCTCCAAAACGCTCCCGCAACACCGTCGCCGCCAACCAGAGGTCCGCGCAACATCCACCATGGATATACGTCGAGCGATCCTCGATCCCGACCAACACATGAAACCCCGATTTCGAGGGCAAGTCGTCCGCCACCGACCGTTCCGGCAACCCCCGGGCGCAAAAATGAAGGCAAGCCGCCCCTTCCATCACCGGCCGCGCGTCGTTCTCTGTTTTGCCGCCGTAGCCGGTCCCGACCACCACCAACCGCTCGATCTTGCCCGAAGACGGCGTGGTCAACCATCCGCCAATCCGTCGCCCGCCGACCGACCGATAGGTCATCCGTTCGGTTTGGAAATCCTCCCGCCCAAATAGCGATTCGAACTCCGCTTCCGGTTCGACCGCCATCGCCTCCGCGTAGAGTCCCCGCCAAAACTCCTCAAAATCGTCCGGAACATCCACCGGAAGTTCCACGTTCAAAAGGGCCTCTTGGTCGAACCCGTAGGTCGGGTCAAACGGATACGAATGCTGAAACATGCTCATTTCCACGAGATCATCCAGCACCCGCCCCCGCCTGGCCAGCCGTTTCCCGAAGAACGGCGGCAATTCGGCGCCGTCGACCGATCCCGCGCGTTGGAGTGCCCGCATTCATGCGGTCTTCGTCCGGTTCCCGGGGAGGGACCAGCCACCGTAGATAACATGAGGGCGACAAGTGGGAAAGAATTCTCCAACATGTCGCCCGATATGAATAACCAATCGAAAAATAACTTCTCCAAATTGATTAACGGAATCGTCTCGTCCAATGGGCAGGAGGTCAAGCTCGGGATCGATCTTCATGCCCGCGATGGCGTGGCTTGCCTACAGGTGGACGGCAGCTTGCCGCAACGCCCGTTGCGCTTGAAGCACGAGGAACTGGTTCGCCTCGTTGGCAAGTTAGTGGCCGCCGACCTGAAGGTTTATGCCTGTTATGAGGCTGGTCCTTGCGGCTATGGATTATACCGCCAGCTCACCGAATTGGGAGCCACCGTTTTCGTGGTTGCCCCGGTGAGCCTGGCGGGCGGACGCAACCAAAAGACGGATAACCTTGATGCGCGGGGGCTGGTCGACCAACTCGACCGCTATTTGCGAGGCAACAAGAAGGCCTTCACGGTCATTCGTGTGCCAAGCCAGGAGGAAGAACAGGCGCGGGCGAGATCACGTCTGCGCGATCAGATCAAGAAGAGCCGGAGTGGATGGGAGGCACGTGGTCGAAGCGCGTTGCTGGCGCAGGGATTCCACGTGAAAGGCCGTTGGTGGGGGCCGCGCAAATGGAAGGATCTCTGTCTCGAATTACCCGAGTATCTGGTCCAGCAACTTGAGGTAATGCGTGAGATTCTGCTGAAGCTCGACGAGAAGGAAAGGGCCATCAAAAAGGAACTGGTCGAGGAGGTTAAACAGCCTCTGCCGGTCGGAATCGGAGCCCTGACCTGGGTGATGCTCCTGCGGGAGATCTGCGACTGGGGACGGTTTAAGAACCGGCGTCAAGTGGCCGGCTTCGTCGGATTATGTGCCGGGGTTCACCAAAGCGGAGGATCCTCCCGGGATCTGAGTATAAACAAGCACGGCAATCCGCGAATACGCGCCCTGTTAATCGAAGCGGTCTGGCGCATGGTGCGATGGCAACCCGATTACCCGCCCGTGCGCGAGTTGGTCGAGAAGCTTGTCAGCGGCCGGTCTCGGCGCAAGATCGCGGTCGCGGCCGCCCGCAAGCTCGCCATCGATCTGTGGCGGTTGGCCACCGGTCAAACCACGCCTGAGAAGCTCGGCCTGAGGATGCCCGAGGTTGCAGTCGGCTGAGGGCAACCAACTTCCCTTTTTGTTCTTTGATCTTTTTGCCTGAAGCGAACCCGATTTCGGAGTGGAGCGCGCACGTTTCGATGCTTGGACTTTCATCCGTTCCTGTAGATTGTGCCGCTTGCTCCGTCCCTCTTTTCCTCCGGCCTCGCCGGGGGTCGCATAAATTATAATGCGCTGCCTCTAAGGCACGCGCGGATAGCAGTTTGTCCCCCCGGCCAGTTCGAGGGGACCGGGGACGAGAGACATTCCTTTCCGGGGGCAACTCCAAAGGCCAAAAGATTGGGGCTCATTGCCGCCCCCAAACCCCCGCTAGGGGAACTAAGGTAAGAAAGCAGATCTTAAGAATGTCCTAAGAAAAATAAATCAAACAACGGTTTCATTTTCCGCTTGTCACGAAACCCTCATAGCAGCATCGAGTTTTCACTCGATGACTCTTGTCTGGTCCGCGCGGCTTCAAACGGGCAGGAAAGCCCGTTCTCCTTGGTGGAAGCTCCGGAAAAGACCGGCTGAAGCCGGGACTCCAACCAAGGGAGGGACCAGCCACCGTAGCATCGAGTTTTCACTCGATGGCTCCGCCTGATCCGCGCGGCTTCAAACGGGCACGAAAGCCCGTTCTCCTTTTGTGGGAGCCCCGGAAAAGACCGGCTTTAGCCGGGCTTTTCGATCCATTCCATATCCTGCATTGACCGCCCCCCGGGGTCCCGGTTAACAACGGAACCATGGGAAAAAAGAAAAAGGGGAAGTCCAAGGTTTCGGTGGGGCAACCGTCCTTATCCCCGGAAGAATTGGAGGCCCGGGCGCTCGCCGACTTTGAGGCGGGCCGCCTCCGCCGCGCCCGCGACGCTTTCAAGGAATTGACCAAAATCGACCGCGAGCGCTTTCTCCCCCGCCTGATCGACTGCAATGTCGCGCTCGCCGCCGAAATGTCCGCCAAAGGACAGCATTCCGAGGCCGAACAGGTCCTCGCCTACCTCAAGACCATCGCTCCGCCCGAGTCTTTGACCTATGTCCAACTCCCGCTCGCCCTCGGGCGGCAAGACTGGCCGGTTGTCGCCGAACTCGCCGCGGCCGGTCTCGACTCCGGGAAACCCGACGAGTCCACCGGACGCATCCGCCTGTCGGACGCCCTTATGCTGGCCGGAACGGAGCCCCCCGCCCCGAAATCCGCCGGCCCCCATCCCTGGCGCGACGACTTCCGCCACATCCGCCGCGGCTTCCAGGCGTTGAGCGAGGAGCGCTACGAGGAGGTTCGCGAGGCGATCCGCCCGATCGGCCGGGATTCGGTTTTCGCGGAATGGAAACTTCTCCTTCGGGGCCTCGTCGCTTATTTCACCGGGGACGCACCCCGGGCTTCCCGGTTTTTCCAAGAGATTCCCGCCCGTCGGATTCCCGGCGAAATCGCCGCTTCTTACTCCAAATTGCTGGACGCCGACGTCGGCCTTTCCAAGTCCTCCCCACAAGAGGTCGAATCCCTCCTCGAAGCCCTGGGCCTGACCGCCACGGAGAGCATGGTCCTCACGGCCATCGAATCATGCATTCGGGAGGACCAGCTGGCGCTCGCCGCGGTCCACGCCGAACAACTTCCGGGATATCCCTCGCTGGGCGACGATTGGCAAGCGGCGTTGACCGAATATCTCGTTTGCGCTCCGCTCTCCCACGACTCGGAGGCTACGAACGAGATCGCCCAGCATTACAATCGGAGGCTCGCCGGGAAACGCTGCAAGAATCCGGTCGAAGCGTTCGTAGTCTCCCGCACCTTGGCCCTGTTGATCAACTCCGACAGTGATCAATTCGAACTTGCCTGGCTTCGATGCCTCGCCCACCACGACGCGATCTTCGGCAAGAATCCCAAGGTTACCTCCCGCATTTGCCGCCATGTCGCCTCCGCTCTGGCTGAAATCGTCTCACGCGGTTTTTTCCACCCCCAGCCGTTCATGCGCGATCCGGAAGGGGCATTGACTCACTTGGAGGTGGCGGTCGACACCAATCCCGACGACCTGGCCGCGAGCCTGGAATTGGTCAAGGTTTACGATTTCACCAAGAAGACAAGCGAGCGGAACAAGCTCCTCGACAGTCTGACGAAACGGTTCCCCCGCGAACGCCAGGTTTTGATTTTGACAGGCAACCTTTGCATCGAACGGAAGGCGTTTAAAAAGGGCCTCGCCCTTCTCGAACAAGCCCACCAACTTGATCCTCTCGACCGCGAAACCACCTCCCAGCTGTTCCTCGGCCTTTGCAACGCCGCCCGCGGATTTTATGCCGCCGGAAAAGTCGCTCAGGGCCGGGAATCGATCGCCCAAGCCCGGGGACTCACCCGGGGACCAAGCGACAACCCATCGGAGGGAACAGAATTCGCCCTCGCCCGCGAAGCGATCCTCGAAGAGATTTTCGGCGACTCCACGACGGCCAAGGCCAAACTCGACGAGGCGTTCGCGATCACCGCGCATCCGTTGCTTCTCCGCTTCTTCATCGCCGGCATCGCCCATGCTTACCGCCCCCGTCGCGGCAAGAACCCGCATGAGGCGCCGCTGTTGAAGGCCGCGCAAACGGAGGCGACCGTCGCCGCCTGTCTCAAAATCTGGCCGATAGTCGGCTACATCCGGGCCATTCCATCGAAGAACGGTCTGCCGCCAATCACCCAGTGGTTCGCCCACCTTCTGACGAAAGCGGCGGATCGACCCTTCACCTGCGACGAAGTTTCGGTGATCGGAGACTTGTGCGGCCCCAGCGAATCGTTCGACCACGAACTTCATCGGCTCGTCAAAGGGGCGCTCAAACAGGATCCCGCGCACCCGATGCTCCGCCTCTTGGACCTGCTCATCCGAGGCGCCGACGCCAGACCGCATATCGCCGCGATCAAAGCCGAAGCGGAACGCCGCAACGACGCCCGAACCCTCGAACTCCTTCGGAAAGTAGGGACCCCGAATCCCATGTTCCAACCGTCCGATATCTTCGACGACGACGACGACGATTGGGACGACGACGAGGATTTTGACGATGATGAGGATTTTGACGAAGACGACGTTCTCGGTCCCGGAGAACCGGACCCGTCGCCCGCGGTGATCGCGCAGATGATCGCGGACCTTCCCGAGGACGAGTACCGCCGGATGAGAAAGAAGTTGGAGAAAGATATTCCCGGCCATATCCTCGATGAGCTTCGCCGCGACGCGCGAGCGCTGAAACCCAAACCGAAGAAACCATCTCCCCCGCTGGCGGATCCCCGGCAAAGCAGCTTCGAGCTTTTTTAACCAGCAACTTTCCTTTATTTACGACATGAACCCTTACATCGTCCTCGGAGTCCCCGTCACCGCCACCGACGCGGAGATCCGCGCCGCTTACCTGAACGCGATCAAGAAACATCCGCCGGACGCCGCTCCGGAAAAGTTCCAGGAGATTTCCTCCGCCTATTCCCGGATCCAGACCGAGGAGAAGCGGATCGAACATACCTTCTTCAACCGCGAAGCCCCCGGCGACTCTCCGGTCCGCACCGTGCTCGCCGCCCGCCGCGCCCAAGGAATCCGCCCGATGTCCGCCGCCGCATGGCAATCCTTCATCCGGCGCCGCGCGACGAAAGCGTAGTCCCGATCCAAATACGACGATCTTACCAATGGAAGAAGACGAAGACAATTTCGCCCCGGCGCCCCACCCTTTCACTCCGGAACCGGCCGACGACGATCCGGACGCCCGTCTCGCAGAATGGAAGCGGGTCGCCCGGGATCAGTTCGAACGGTGGCTCGACGGTCTCGAGGAGATTCCCGCAGAGGCCCCGCCTCCCGAGGAACCAGCGGAAACTCCCGGCTTGTTTTCCTTTTACGAGGAATTGGCGGCGTTGCGCAACGAAGTGCGCAAGGCCAACCGCCGCACCGCCGAATCGTTCAGCCTCTGGGGCGAAACCTTGGAAACATCCCGCCAATCCCTTCGCTCCATCGAACTTTCCCTCGCCGCCAACCGCTCCGAAGAGGAACCGTTATCCCGCGGCCATTGCCTCGCCTTGGTGGAGTTGTTCGACCGTCTTTCCCGCCTCGGCGACGCCCTCGACAAACCCCCTCCGCCCCGCCGGTTTTTCTCCGGCACCGCCGAATGGGAAGCCGCCTGGAAAAACATCCGACACGGTTTCGCCATCGTCCGCGACCATACCGAAAACCTGCTCGCGGACGCCGGGGTCGAACCGATCCGGGCCGAAGGGGAGTCGTTCGATCCCCGGGCGATGGTCGCCGTCGCGGTCGACGACCGCCCCGACACGGCTCCGAACACCGTGACCGCGATCGTCGCCGGCGGCTACATCCGGAATGGCGAAGTCCTCCGTCCGGCAGAGGTCAAAGTCACTCCGCGCCAAACGTAACCCACTCTTTTCACTTGTCCCACTTCCCGCAATCGAATCCTCAAATTCTGAATACATCATGTCCGAACTGATCGTTGGTATCGACCTTGGAACTACAAACTCCGCCCTCGCCTGGCTCGATGACGAGGGGACTCCCCGCATCGTCCCGATCGACGGCCAGCCGACCATGCCGTCATGCGTCGGTCTCGACGCCGATGGCAAACTTCTCGTCGGCCAGGCCGCCAAAAACCAACTGGTCGCCGCCCCCGAATCGACCGTCCTATCCGTCAAACGCCTAATGGGAACGTCCGAGAAAGTGACGTTGGGAGACAAGGAGTTTTCCCCCGAAGAGATTTCCTCCTTCATCCTGCGCCGTCTCAAGGACGAAGGAGAGAAGCAACTCGGCCAACCGATCCGGAAAGCGGTCATCACCGTGCCCGCCTATTTCGACGAACACCAGCGCCGGGCCACCCAAAACGCCGGCGATCTCGCCGGCCTTGAGGTGGTGCGGATCGTCAACGAACCGACCGCCGCCGCCCTCGCCTACGAGGCCGGACACGAGGGCGACCGACGACTGCTGGTCTATGACCTCGGCGGAGGCACGTTCGACGTCTCCGTGGTGGTGGTCGAGAACGGTGTAGTGGAGGTGAAGGCGAGCCACGGCGACACCCACCTCGGCGGCGACGATTTCGACGACTTGCTGGTCCGCCACGCCGAGGAATGTTTCCACGAGGAACATGGCGAAACCCTCCGCAACGACCTCAAAACCAAACGCCGTTTGCGGGTCGCCCTCGAGCGGGCGAAATGCCGGCTGTCCGACGAGCCGGTCACCCGGGTCCGCGAGGAATTCATCGACGGCGAACGCCACCTCGATCTGGAAATCGACCGGGACACCTACGAAGGATTGATTTCCAAATACATTTCGAAAACCCTCGATTGCATCAGCCATTCCCTCCGCGACGCCCATCTCCTTCCTTCCGACATCGACCTCGTCATGCTGGTCGGAGGCTCCACCCGGACCCCGCTGGTCCACCGGATGTTGAAGGAACGAATGAAACTCGACCCCCGGTTCGAGATCGATCCCGACTTGATCGTCGCCATGGGTGCGGCCATCCAAGGCGGGATTATCGCCGGCCGCCAAAGCCGCTCGATCCTGGTCGACATCACCGCCCATAGTTTCGGCACCTCCTCCTACGACACCCGCGACGGAGAGTTCACTATGGTCTATATTCCGATCATCCCGCGCAACACCCCGTTGCCGGTTACCAAATCCGACATGTTTTACACTCTCCATGAGAACCAGGAGAAAGTGATGGTCGAGGTCTACGAAGGAGAAGACCCGGAACCCGCGAAGAACACCTTTCTCGGCGATTTCCGTATCGAAGGTCTCAGCAAGGGGCCGGCCGGAAATCCGATCATCGCCACCTTCAGCCTCGATCTCAACGGGATCCTCCATGTGACCGCCCGCGAGAAAAAGTCGGGGCTTTCCAAATCGATCACCATCGACACCCGCAACCGAAAGGAGTCGATCGATCTCGAACGCGCCCGCAACCGCTTGGCCGAGTTTTACGACGACGGCGACTTCGACGACGAGGCCTTCGACGACGAGGATGAGACCGATGCGATCATTGATGTCGGCGACGTCGCCGGGAGCCCCTCGACCGGAGCGCCCGCGACGGCGAGCAAAGAGGAAACCCTCACCACCGCCCGCGATCTCAAGAAGCGGGCGGAAGCTCTCCTGGAACTCGACATCGACGAAAGCGACGCCGGCGAATTGCGGAACCTCCTCCATGACAGCGGCGCCGCAATTTCCGCGCAAAGCTGGGAAAAACTCGCCGGATTGAACGACCGTCTGAGCGATCTTCTCTTCTATCTCGAAGATTGATGGCCGCCGAATTCGCCTGTCCCGCCTGCCGCAAAGCGGCGCCATCCGCCGCGAGCGGCACGGCCTGCCTCCGCTGCGGCTGCGACCTCTCGGAGCTTCTCCTCCTGGCGGACGCGGCCTCCGCCGAACTGGCCCGGGCCCGGCTCGCCTTCGCCAGGGGAGACGCGGGCGAAGCGGCGCGCCACGCCGCGAGTTCCCTCCGCCTCCGCCGCACTCCGGCGGCGCGGGAGTTGTTGGATCTCGTCACGTGAGTTGACGGAGCACACACCCCACCATGCTTGTGCATGGTCCCCCCTCAAGAGGAGAATTTCTTGTACACGGATCCCCTTCTATGAAACTTCACTGTCCATGCGGGTTGCAGGGAGTTTCGGCTTTCGCGCGAAGCGCTTGTTATTCTCCGCTTCGCTCCGTAGATGTGTCGCTTCGCTTGATAGGAGTGCGGTGCGTCCTCGCACCGCTTTTCGAACGGTCAGCGATTGCCGCACGCCCGGCAGCCCTTCGACTGCCGGAGCTCTTCCGCACGCTCGAAAGCTCCGCGGGGACGCGGAGCACTCCAAAGAGGCTCCGCCTCAAATCCAAGTTTCATTCCATGTTGTTCCCAGGGCGCAGCCCGGATATTGGCTCTAAAAACCCTCATCGCCCTCCGAGAATCAAGTTTCATCCTGCCATTCGCGCATCATGCGCAATTCCTGACGGGGATAACCTCCGATAATCTTACCGCGATGCTCCGGCTTTTCGCACTCCGTCGCCAGGGCGATCGAGAGATCGCTGGCCCAACGGCGACGGGCCCGGGCCGGAACCAGGTACCGCACCGTGCAATCGATCCAGGCATCAGCCATGCTGACGAATACTTTCGGCTCATCGTCGACGTCGAAGGCGAGCCGTGCTTTCCGCAACAACTCCCGATACTCCTGGGCCGGAACGGTCATGTTCGCCCCCAAAACTTCTTTCGCCACGCGCTCGAAAATTCGCTTCGTGTAAACCAAATCGCTTTCGCCCGCGACGTTGACAGTCACTTCGTCCCATACATACGGAAAGTCCCGACTGTAGTTGATGATGTTCGACCGAAGCACTTCCCAGTTGGGAAACGTGATCATCGCGCCGGTCGATTGCGCCCCGGCGACCGGTTTGCCCGGTCCGCCCGCCTCCCAGACGGTGGTCGTCAAGATGTCGATTTTGTAAACGTCGCCGAAGACTTCGCCGACTTCGATTCGATCCCCGATCCGGTAGTATCCACGAAATGAATTCATCAGCCACCCGGCGAAACTCTCGATCGGCGTCTGCAACGCCCACGAAAGCGCCAGGCCGACCAGACCGACCGAACCGATCAAGGCGCGGGCGTCTCCGGCCAGCACACTGACGGCCGCGGCGATCGCCATCAGGAAGACCCCGATTTGCACCAGCGCCGACAGGGCATGGGTCCGTTCCCAACGCCCCAGCGTCTTCTCCAGGACAATCCGCAAGCCTTTCGCCACTGCGACCGCCAACGCCAGCAATGCGACAGCGATCACGATCCGGGGCAACATCGCGTAAAACCCGAGAATCAGTTCGCGGACGGTTCCGGTCGCCTGTTCGAGCGAAACCGCCGGATCCTCGGGGAGAAGATCAAGAGGTTCTTCCGCCGCGGGACTTTCGGGAGCAGGATCGACTTGGGCGGCGGCGTCGGGCCCGGCCATCCAGATCATCAACACCAAGGCGGTCAAGGCCACGGCCAACGCCGACCCCTGTCGAAACCGGCGCAACCGATTTTGCGCCCCCTGCCGGTAGTCGCGCATTTGGACCCGCCCGCGCATCGAGCGCGAGCCGAGGTTCCCCCGCCGCTGTCGCGGCCGCGCGGGCTCGGATCCCCTTCGATTTCCCAAGTGAGCCGGTCGCTTCCGTCGATTGTAGGTCATCGCAGGGGCCGGCCTCCTTCCTGATCAAGACACACCTGCAACATCCGCACAGGCAGGAATGCCCGTGCCACATTGTGAAACAGACATTTCTGTCTGTCTCACTGTCGCGAGCCTTTACCGCGAGGCGTCTTCGACGGCTTCGCCGGCGCTTTGGATGTCGCGGCCCGCCCCCTCGGTGGTTTCACAAGCGGTCATCAATACGGCGAACATGATGCCGGGAACGATCAGACGGAGACGAAGAAGTATCTTTTTCATAATATAATCCTTGGTTTTGTTCTAGTTTCTTTCGACGACGGATGTCGTCACGTTTGTTTCAGTATAACCGGAAGAACCAACGAACGCCACGAACGGAATTAAAATGGGGGTCTCCCCCAGGACCATGCCATCGGGCCCAGCTGAAGCAGAATGCGGGTGAGGCGTCCCGCCTCAGCGCGTCGGCAAAGCCCAGCCTTGCGGAGCGTTACGGAACCCGAGCAACCGCACGGAGCCGGGACGGCCCCGCCACTTTGGCTTATACGCCAACGGCGTTTCGCCCTCCAGCCCAGGGTTGACGCGCGGAGCGGGGCTACCCTGGGTCTTGATCCCATAGATCGATCTACCCTGAAAAGGGTTGTGCCCGGGACTACGCGCGATGGTAGAATGAATGCGGGCGGAACCGCGTTGCGGTTCGTGGCATCGGGTATCGGTCCCCAGGGTAGGCCTCGTTTCACTCGGCACAACCCTGGGCTGGAGGGCGAAAGCCCGTTGGGCTATGGCACCTCCGGACCCGGCGTGAGCCGCCCAAAGGCGGGCGAGGCGTCCCGCCTCAGCGCGTCGGCAAAGCCCAGCCTTGCGGAACCCGAGCAAACGCACGGAGCCGGAATGGGCCCGCCACTTTATTAGAAAAGAGACTGGCGCCGGACGGGGGCGGTCCTATGATGGCGCGATTGATGATGACTGCCACCCGAACCACCGGCCTTCTCAGTGTGGAGGATGACTCGAACGACGTCTTTCTTCTGCGCGCGGCGTTGAAGTCGGCCGGTTTCCCGGGGCCGACGTCGTTCGCGTGCGACGGTCAAGAGGCGATCGAGCTGCTCGAACAAGACGACCAGCCCATTCCCGACCTGGTTTTGCTCGATCTGAAAATGCCGCGCCGGGATGGTTTCGAATGCCTCCGGTGGTTGCGCCAACAAGACCGACTGCAATCGTTGCCGGTCGTGGTTTTCACCACCTCAAGCCATAGTAACGACATTTCCAAGGCCTACTCTCTCGGCGCGGACCTCTACCTGGTGAAGCCTCTCACCTTCGACGCTTTGCTCGACCTGATGCGCATCCTTTCCGAAATCGTCAACGAGGGCGAATCGGATTTCTCTCGTCTGATGCTCCGTCCTGAATACCGTCCGCGCCCATGAAACTTTTGGCTCCAACGGGATTTCTCTCCTGTCCGGTCGCCCGGCGCAGGGCGAGATAGAAGGTCGCCCCTTCCCCCGGCACCCCTTCTCCCCAAACCCGTCCACCGTGTCGCTGAATGATCCGCTGCACGTTGGCGAGCCCGATCCCGGTTCCCGGAAAATCAGGTCCTTTGTGCAGGCGTTGAAACACCCGGAAGAGTTTATCGGAAAACTCCATGTCGAAACCGACCCCGTTGTCGCGCACGAAAACGATCGCCTCGTCGCCTTCCTCCCGCCAACCGATTTCGATTTCCGCCGGTTTGCTGTAAATCGTGTATTTGATGGCGTTCGCCAGGATATTTTCGAAAACGCGCCGCAACATCCCGGGGTCTCCGACCACCGTCGGCAATGGATTCCGCGTCCAAACGATGTCGCGGTTCGCCGTTTCCGACTCAAGTCCGGCGAGCACTTCGACCAACAGACGGTCGAGATCGACCGCCGTCGTCGACATCGCTTCCCGGCTGACTTTGGAAAATCCGATCAGATCATCCAGGAGAGTATTCATCCGTTCCGTCGACTGGGCGATCCGGCCGAGAAAAGGGACGAGATCGTCGCCCGACTTCAGTTCAGATTCTTCCTGCAGAAGATTCACGAAACCGGTGATGTGACGAAGGGGAGCCCGAAGGTCATGAGATGCTGAATACGCGAACGCCTCCAACTCCTGGTTGGCTCCTTCAAGTTCCTCCGCCCGAAGGCGAAGGCGCTCAGCCGCTTCCGCCAGTTCTTCTTCCGCCATGCGACGGCGCTCGACCTCTTCCTCCAATTTCCGGCGGGCGTTGGCCAGGCTCAGAAAGACCCCGACCTTGGCTTGCAGCACTTCGGGAACGAACGGTTTGGTGATGTAGTCGACGCCGCCCGCGGCATAACCTTCGAAGACCATCTGCTCGTCGTCCACCGCGGCGGTAAGGAAAATGATCGGAATGGTTCGGGTCCGTTTCCGTTCGCGGATCAACCGCGCGGTTTCAAACCCATCCATCACCGGCATCCGCACATCAAGCAGAACCAGCGCCACATCCCGTTCCAGAAGATGCCGGAGAGCCTCTCGGCCGGAGGAAGCCCGCAAAAAGGTATGATCTTCTCCTGTCAGAATCGCCTCCAAGGCGACGAGGTTTTCGGGCTGGTCGTCCACCAGAAGAATCACGGGTTTGTTTTCCAGCGCCCCTTCCGGCTCCGGCGGTTCGATCCGAACGTCGGTCAATGGATCGGTTGTATCTTGTTCCGTCACAGTGATGTTCATTGTTGGGGGGTTCGTCATCAGCGTTTGTAGAGCCACACCCGGAGGAGCGACCGGAGGTGTTCGATATCGACCGGTTTGGTGATGTAGTCGCTGGCTCCGGCCGCCAAACATTTCTCCCGGTCGCCTTTCATCGCTTTCGCGGTAAGCGCGATGATCGGAAGCCCCTGGAAGCGGCGTTGCGACCGGATGTGCCGGATACACTCGAATCCGTCCATCACCGGCATCATGATGTCGGTGAGAACGACGTCGACATCCGGCGATTCGGCGAGGACCTTGAGGGCCTCGCGACCGCTTTCGGCGTAGATCACTTCCATCTCCCAACCTTCCAGGGCGCTGGCCATGGCGAAGATGTTCCGGACATCGTCGTCGATCACCAACACCTTCCGTCCGGCGAGCGAACAGGCCTTCCGGCGCATCCTTTCGATGATCGACCGTTTCTCCTCGGGAAAGTTTTCATGGGTGCGGTGGAGGAACATCGCCGTTTCATCGAGGAGGCGTTCCGGGGAACACACTCCTTTGATGATGACAGCTTCGCTCAGCCGGGAAAGCTCTCCTTTCTCTTCAGCGGTCAGCTCCCGGCCGGTGTAGACAATCATCGGCAACCAGGCGTGAGGCGACATTTTCCGGATCCGATGAATGAACTCGAAGCCGCTCATTCCGGGTAGTTGCAAATCCACTACCAAACATTCAATCTGCTCCGATTCCAACAATTCAAGCGCCTTCTCGGCGCTATCCACGGAGAGAATGCGAAGATCGCCTCCGCCGAGCAACTCTTCGATGGCGTTCCGCTCGCGATCGTCATCCTCGACCAGCAACAAGGTCTTAACCGGGCGCTCGATGAAACGTTTCGCCTGGCTGATCGCTGTATCGATCTCGACCCGCGAGACCGGTTTCCGCAACGATCCGAGGGCCCCCATGTGCAGCGCCCGTTCCGCTCCTTCCTCCGAGGAAATGACTTGAATCGGAATGTGGCGGGTTTCGGGGGATCCCTTCCAGCGGTCGATCAAGACCCATCCGTTGGCGTCGGGCAGGAAGAGTTCGGTGGTGACCGCCGACGGTTGGTGAACCGCCATCAACTGGATCGCCTGCTGAGCAGTGCGGGCCACGAGACATTTGAAACCGTGGTCCCTTCCGCTTTCCATCAACAAGCGTGCGAAGGTTTCGTCGTCTTCGACAATCAAGAGGACCGCGTCCCCCGGGCGGATTTCATCCACATCATCTTCGACCGCGGAATCCGAATCGATCGGATTTTCTTCGACGAACAATGCGGCCGGCTCCTCGGTCTCCGCGAAGGTGCCGGAATGGTAGGCCGGAGTCGATTCCTCCGCCGAGGCATAGCGGAAGGCGGTGGCCGTTCCGACCGGCGAGGGACGGAACGGATTTGGACGAAGGTCCGGAGGCGGAAGAGCACCGGCGAACGGAGCCGGTTGGGGGGCGGAACGAGCGCCCCGTTTTCCGGTCGATCCGTCGGGACGGGGACGGAAAGTCGCGGGGAGATAGAGGGTGAAACGGCTCCCCTCGCCCGGCTTGCTCTTAACCCGGATCGTTCCTCCGAGCATGGTGGCGATCTCGCGGCTGATGGAGAGACCGAGACCGGTTCCTCCATGTTTGCGGGAAGCTCCGGCGTCGGCCTGTTGGAACGCTTCGAAAATAATCTTTTGTTTGTCGGGCGCGATCCCGGCCCCGGTGTCGGTCACCTCGAAGGCGACCACCGGACCGGCCAGCTTCAACGACGGATCGATGTCGCCGAGACGGTTGGCCGGACGCATCTTCAAATCGACCCGCCCGAAGTCGGTAAACTTGAAGGCGTTCGACAGGAGATTCTTCAGGATCTGCTGCACGCGTTTTCCGTCGGTGCGCAGAATCGGCGGCAAGTTCGAATCGAGTTCGATGTGGAACTCCAAATGTTTCGATTCGGCGATCGGATGGAAGGTCCGTTCACAGAACTCGGCGAGCTCCGGACAGGAGACGTCGGCGATGTCGACGCTCATCGTGCCGGACTCGATCTTGGACAAGTCGAGGATCTCGTTGATCAGATCGAGCAAGTCGGACCCGGAGGCGTGGATCGTCCGGGAATACTCGACCTGTTTCGGCGTGAGATTCTTCTCGGGATTGTCGGTCAGGATCTTGGAAAGAATCAAGAGACTGTTGAGCGGCGTGCGCAACTCGTGGGACATATTGGCAAGGAATTCGCTCTTGTATTTGGAAGTCAACTTCAACTCCTCTGCCTGCGACTGAAGGGCCAACCGGGCGTTTTCGACCTCCCCGTTCTTGCGTTCGACCTCGGCCTTCTGTTCGGCGAGGAGCGAAGCTTTTTCCTTCAGTTCCTCGTTGGTCTGCTGCAGTTCCCCTTGTTGCTTCTTGAGGAGTTCCTCGGAAGCCTGGAGGGAGCGGGCCTGTTCTTCGAGTCGCTCGTTTTTCTCAGTCAGTTCGAGCTGCTGGCTCTGCAGTTCCTCGGTGAGCGATTGCGATTGTTTGAGCAACTCCTCCGTCCGCATGTTGGTTTGGATGGT
Source organism: Verruconatronum alginivorum (assembly GCF_056590205.1). Taxonomy (NCBI): domain Bacteria; kingdom Pseudomonadati; phylum Verrucomicrobiota; class Opitutia; order Opitutales; family Verruconatronaceae; genus Verruconatronum; species Verruconatronum alginivorum. The sequence continues at coordinate 1,043,583 of NZ_JBWPVQ010000001.1, forward strand.
GTTGATGACAATCGCCAGCGACTCCATCAGTTGGTCAAGGAAGACCAGGTGAATGTCGCTCAGTTTCTGGAAACTCGCCAACTCGATCGTCGCCTTGACCTTCCCTTCAAAAATGACCGGCAAAATCACCAGACTGCTCGGAGCCGCTTCGCCGAGACCGGAACCGATCCGGACGTAGTCCGGGGGAACGTCGTTGATCAGGATGCGCTGCTTTTCGAGCAGGACCTGTCCGATCAAGCCCTCGCCCGGACGGTAGACGTTGGAAATGCTCTTCCGCTCGCGGAACGCGTAGGAAGCGAGCAACATCAGTTGCGCCTCTTGGTCGTCGTCGTATTCATTAATATAGAACACGCCGTGTTGGGCGTCGACCAGCGGGGCGAGCTCGCTGAGGGTCATTTGGCAAACCGTCTGGAGATCGCGTTGGCCCTGGAGTTTGCGGGTGAACGTGGCGAGGTTGGTTTTGAGCCAATCCTGTTCGGTGTTCTTCCGGGTGGTCTCCTTGAGGTTCCGAATCATCTCGTTGACGTTGTCTTTGAGCAACGCCACTTCCCCGGCGGCCTCGACCATGATGCTTCGGCTGAGGTCGCCCTTGGTAACGGCAGTGGAGACCTCGGCGATCGCGCGCACCTGGGTGGTTAGGTTGGCGGCGAGACCGTTTACGTTGTCGGTAAGGTCCTTCCAGGTGCCGGCCGCGCCGGGGACGTTGGCCTGACCGCCGAGACGGCCCTCGACCCCCACCTCGCGGGCCACAGTGGTAACCTGATCGGCGAAGGTGGCGAGAGTCCCGATCATGTTGTTGATGGTCTCGGCCAGTTCGGCGATTTCTCCTTTGGCCTCCACGGTGAGAGTGAGGCGGAGATTACCATTCGCCACCGCTGTAACCACTCGGGCGATACCACGAACCTGGTCGGTGAGGTTGGCGGCCATCAAATTCACGTTGTCGGTGAGATCCTTCCAGGTGCCGGCCACGCCGCGCACCTCGGCCTGACCGCCGAGTTTACCTTCGGTGCCGACCTCGCGGGCGACACGGGTTACTTCCGAGGCGAAGGAGTTGAGCTGGTCGACCATGGTGTTGATGGTGTTTTTCAACTCCTGAATTTCGCCCTGGGCGTCGACCGTGATCTTGCGGGTAAGGTCGCCTCGGGCGACGGCGGTGGTCACGTCGGCGATGTTACGGACCTGGTTGGTGAGGTTGGCCGCCATGCCGTTCACGTTGTCGGTGAGGTCCTTCCAGGTGCCGGCCCCGCCGGAGACGCGGGCCTGGCCGCCGAGTTTACCGTCCGTTCCCACCTCGCGGGCCACACGGGTTACCTCGGAGGCGAAGGAGTTGAGCTGGTCGACCATGGTGTTGATGGTGTTTTTCAGCTCGAGAATCTCGCCCTTGGCGTCGACGGTGATCTTTCGGGTGAGGTCCCCCCGGGCGACGGCGGTGGTCACGTCGGCGATGTTACGGACCTGACTGGTGAGGTTGGCCGCCATGCCGTTCACCGATTCGGTGAGGTCCTTCCAGGTGCCGGCCACCCCGCGCACCTCGGCTTGACCGCCCAGTTCCCCTTCGGTGCCGACCTCCTTCGCCACGCGAGTCACCTCAGCGGCGAATGAGTTGAGGCGCTCCACCATGGTGTTGATGGTGTTTTTCAGCTCCTGGATCTCGCCCTTGGCGTCGACGGTGATCTCCTTGGAAAGGTCTCCGTTGGCGACGGCGGTGGTGACGTCGGCGATGTTACGGACCTGGTTGGTGAGGTTGGCCGCCATGCCGTTCACGTTGTCGGTAAGGTCCTTCCAGGTGCCGCCGACGCCCGGGACGATCGCCTGGCCGCCGAGTTTTCCGTCGGTTCCCACCTCGCGGGCCACACGGGTCACTTCTGAGGCGAAGGAGCTGAGCTGGTCGACCATGCTGTTGATGGTCTCTTTGATCTGTAAGATTTCCCCGGATACGCTGACGGTGATCTTCTGGCTGAGGTCGCCGTTGGCGATGGCGGTGGCGACTTTGGAAACGTCGCGGAGCTGGACAGTGAGGTTATTTCCGAGAAGGTTCACGTTATCGGTGAGGTCCTTCCAGGTGCCGGCGACGCCGGGGACGGTCGCTTGTTTACCGAGTTTTCCGTCGGTGCCGACCTCGCGGGCGACACGGGTGACTTCCGAGGCGAAGGAGTTGAGCTGGTCGACCATGGTGTTGATGGTGTTTTTCAGCTCCTGAATCTCGCCCTTGGCGTCGACGGTGATCTTGCGGGTGAGGTCGCCTCGGGCGACGGCGGTGGTCACGTCGGCGATGTTACGGACCTGGTTGGTGAGGTTGGCCGCCATGCCGTTCACGTTGTCGGTGAGATCCTTCCAGGTGCCGGCCACTCCGCGAACCTCGGCCTGACCGCCGAGTTTACCGTCGGTTCCCACCTCGCGGGCCACCCGGGTCACTTCGGAGGCGAAGGAGTTGAGCTGATCGACCATGATGTTGACGGTATTTTTCAGCTCGAGAATTTCGCCCTTGGCGTCGACGGTGATCTTCTTGGAAAGGTCGCCGTTCGCGACGGCGGTGGTGACCTGGGCGATGTTTCGCACCTGGTTTGTGAGGTTGGTCGCCATGCCGTTCACGTTTTCGGTGAGGTCGCGCCAGGTGCCGGCCACCCCGCGGACCTCCGCCTGACCGCCCAGTTTCCCCTCGGTGCCGACCTCGCGGGCCACCCGGGTCACTTCGGAGGCGAACGAGTTGAGCTGGTCGACCATGGTGTTGACCGTCTCCTTGAGCTGGAGGAACTCCCCGCGGACGTCGACGGTGATCTTCTTGGACAAGTCCCCGCTCGCGACCGCGGTCGTGACGTCGGCGATGTTACGGACCTGGGCGGTGAGGTTGGAGGCCATGGAGTTGACGCTCACGGTGAGGTCCTTCCAGGTGCCGGAGAGGCTCTTGACGCGGGCCTGGCCACCGAGTTTACCATCGGTGCCGACCTCGCGGGCGACACGGGTCACCTCCGAGGTGAAGGCGCCGAGCTGGGTGACCATGGTATTGACGGTCTTGGCGGCGCGCAGGAACTCGCCCTCGAGCGGGCGACCCTCGATTTCGAGGGAAACGTTTTGCGTGAGGTCTCCCTTGGCGACCGCGCCGATGACCCGGGACATCTCGCGGGTCGGGGTGGTGACGTCGGAGACGAGGGTGTTGATATTGTCGGCTTGTTCGCCCCAGGCACCTTCGACCCGACCGAGGTTTAGGCGGTGGGCGATCTTACCCTCCTTGCCGACCAACCGGGTCACTCGTTTGGTTTCCTCGGCCATCTTCTGGTTCAAACTCATGATCTCGTTGAACGTGTCGGCGATCTTTCCCGACATTCCCGTCCATTCCACCGGCAGGCGGGCGGAGAAATCTCCGTGGAGGACGTTGGTGAGAACCTGGAGCAACAACGTCTGATCGAGCGGGTCGCCCATGGTCTCGGTGCGGGCCGGTTGGGAGGCGGTAGGGGACGTGGCCGCCCGGGGGCGGGAATTGGTCGCGGAACGAGCGGGTTTCTTGGTGGTCGGCATAAGATAGAATGGAAAAGTTAAAAAAGAAAGAGAAGCTACGGTAAAAGGCCGGGCGCCGCTATCGGGTAAAACCTGATTCGCGGGGTGGGAAACCCTCTTTTTCCTATCTTCCCCCTTGCCACTCCCGGCGGTGCCTGAAAGGTTCGACCACTCATGGGCACTCCCCTCGAACTACCGCCCCCCGGCCAAGCGACCGGGCCGGACGCGCTCCTCGACCGGTTTCTCTCCTACGTCGGTGAAACCGGGTTGGAGCTGTATCCGGCGCAGGAAGAGGCGATTCTCGCCGTTTTTGACGATCAGAACGTCATCCTCAACACCCCGACCGGATCCGGAAAGTCGCTGGTGGCCATGGCGATGCACTTCAAATCCGCCGCCCGGGGCCGCCGCTCGATCTACACCTGTCCGATCAAAGCCCTCGTAAACGAGAAATTTCTCGCCCTCTGCCGCGACTTCGGTCCGGACCAGGTCGGGATGATGACCGGCGACGCCACCGTCAACCGGAAGGCCCCGATCCTCTGCTGCACCGCCGAAATCCTCGCCAACCTCGCCTGCGCCGAGGGACCGAACGCCGCGATCCACGACGTCATCCTCGACGAATTCCATTATTACTCCGACCGGGAACGCGGAGTCGCCTGGCAACTCCCGCTCCTGACGTTGCCCCAGGCGAAGTTTCTCCTGATGTCGGCCACCATGGGCAACCTCCAAACCTTCGCCGACCGCCTGACGGGCCTGACCGGTTCGCCCACCTCGATTGTTTCCTCCAGCGAGCGTCCGGTTCCCCTGGAGTTTTCCTACGCCGAAACTCCCCTCACCCAGACCATCGAAGAGCTGGTCGCGGGAGGCAAAGCCCCGGTCTACGTGGTCCATTTCACCCAACGCGAGGCGGCCGACAACGCCCAAAGTTTCACCAGCCTCGCCGTCTGCGGCAAAGAAGAGCGGGAGCGCATCTCCCGCGCCCTCGACGAGGTCCGTTTCAGCAGTCCCTACGGTCAGGAAATGAAACGCCTCCTTCGCCAGGGAATCGGGCTCCACCACGCCGGGTTGCTGCCCAAGTACCGGATCCTCGTGGAAAAACTGGCCCAACAAGGTCTGTTGAAACTGATCTGCGGGACCGACACCCTCGGCGTCGGGGTCAACGTCCCGATCCGCACCGTCCTCCTGACCCAACTCAGCAAATACGACGGCGAAAAAAGCCGCGTCCTCAGCGTCCGCGATTTCCAACAAATCTGCGGGCGGGCCGGACGCAAAGGATATGACGACCGCGGTTGGGTGGTCGCCCAGGCTCCGGCCCATGTGATTGAAAACCGGATACTGGAGGAGAAGGCGGCGGCGAACCCGGCCAAGCGCCGCAAAATGGTCAAACGGAATCCACCGAAGGGATTCGTCGGCTGGGACGCCAACACCTACCGCCGCCTGATCGATTCGACGCCGGAGCCGCTCACTTCCAGCTTCCAGATCACTCACGGGCTCCTCCTCCAGGTCTTGGGCCGTCCCGGGGACGGTTGCGCCGCGATGCGGTCGTTGATCCAGGATTCCCACGAACCGCCGATCGCCCAACGGGCCCACTTTCGGCGGGCCTGGCAACTTTTCCGCTCGTTGCTCGAACGCGGAATCATCGAGATCCTTCCCCGGCAAACGGGAGAGGATCGGAGTCGCCTTCGAGTTAACGTCGAGTTGCAAAACGACTTTTCCCTGCACCAAACCCTTTCGCTCTGGCTGATCGATACCCTCAACCTGCTCGATCCGGACGGTCCGGACCACGCCCTCGACGTCCTGACCCTGGTGGAATCGATCGTCGAAAACCCCGACGTGATTCTCCGCCGCCAACTCGCCCGGGCCAAAACGGAGAAGATCAACGAATTGAAGGCCGAAGGCGTCGAGTACGACAAACGAATGGAAATTTTGGATACGGTCGAGTATCCGAAACCGCGCCGCGAATTCATCTACGAGACTTTCAACACCTTCGCCGCGAAACATCCGTGGGTCGGCGAGGAAAACATTCAACCGAAATCGATCGCCCGGGAAATGTTCGAACGTTGGATGTCGTTCGCCGACTACGTCCGCGACTACGACCTGCAACGCTCCGAAGGGATCCTGCTCCGGCATTTGACCGGGGTCTACAAAACTCTTTCCCAAACCGTCCCGGACTCCGCCAAAACCGATGCGATTCTCGAAATGGAGACCTACCTCGCCGACATGATCGTCGGGATCGACTCCAGTCTCCTCGAAGAATGGGAACGGCTCCGCGACCCAAACTACCGGCCCCCCGAACCCGGTTCGGCCGAAGGTACCGCCCGGCTCCGCTCCTCGGGGCCGCGCGACATCACCGCCGACCGCCGAAGTTTTCTTCCGCTCGTTCGCACCGCCGTTTTCAACCGCCTCCGGGCCTTCGCCGCCCGCGACTGGGAGGCGATTCTGGCCGACCTCCACTCGCCCGACGACATCGACGGCGACCCGTGGACCGCCGACCGTCTCGCCCAACTCGCGGAATCATTCGCCGCCGAACACGAACGCGTTCGCCTCGATCCGGAGGCCCGCAACACCAAGCACACTTACATCAAGGAAGAGCCTCGCCGCTGGCTGGTCCAACAGGTGCTCGTCGACAGCCAGGACCTCAACGATTGGGCTCTCCTGTTCGCCATCGACCTCCCCGAAACCCGGGCTCGAGGCGAAGTCACCGTGCAACTCCTGGCGATCGGACCGGTTCCCGAAACGATGGCGTGAGGCGTGACTCTCAATCCGCGCGAAAGCGGGAGGCCTCCGCCACTTTGGCCGACGGCCTGCCCGAACGATCACCTTTCAAGTAGTCGGTCTTCGTCTTCGTCAACACCCCGGCGAGGGCCAAAAGGGCGATCAAATTCGGAATCGCCATCATCCCGTTCAAGGTATCGGCGACCGCCCAAACCAAGGTCAATCCGCCGACCGATCCGATAAAAAGAAATCCGAGGAAGACCATCCGATACGGCAGGATCACGCTTTTCCCAAACAGATATTCCCAGCTCTTTTCCCCGTAAAAGTTCCAGGTCAACATCGTGGTGTAGGAAAAGAGTATCAGGGCGACCAATACAAGCAGACCGCCCTGCCCCGGAAGGCCCCGGGTAAACGCCTCGCTCGCCAGATCGGCGCTGGTCGAACCGGTGGCGAGGGCACCGGTGACGATGATCACCAAACCGGTCATCGTGCCGACGATGATGGTGTCGATGAAAACTTCCCACATCCCCCACATTCCCTGACGCACCGGATGGTTGGTCGCCTGGGCGTGAACGATGGAGGAGGCGCCCAAACCGGCTTCGTTGGAAAAGATCCCCCGGGCGATTCCGTAACGAATCGACAAAGCCACCGCCGAGCCCGCGAAGCCACCGGCCGCTGGAGCCGGATTGAAAGCATAATAGAAGATCTGGCCGAAAGCTCCCGGAATCTCGGTCGCGTAAATCCCGAGAATCAGCAGCGCGCCCGCCACGTAGATGACCACCATCGCCGGCACGATTCGCTCCGCGATGCGACCGATTCGCTTGATCCCCCCAAGGGTAACGATCCCGACCAGAATCACCACCACCACGCCGGTCGCGGTTTCCGGCACCGCGAAACCGGTGCGCAGCGCCTGGGCCATGGTGTTCGCCTGGACCATGTTCCCGATCCCGAGAGCGGCGATCCCGGCCAAAAACGCGTAAAGGGCGGCGAGCCATTTCCACTTCGGCCCCAGGCCTTTTTCGATGTAAAACATCACCCCGCCCGAGATCCGTCCGTCCGGTCCGACTTCCCGGTATTTGACCGCCAAAGTCGCTTCGCCGAATTTCGTGGCCATTCCGACCAATGCGATCATCCACATCCAAAACAGCGCTCCCGGTCCTCCCAGGGCGATCGCGGTGCTGACTCCCGCGATATTTCCCACCCCGATCGTCCCGGCCATCGCCGACGCCACCGCCTGGAACGAACTTACCGCCCCAGCCTCTTCTTCCCGGGTCTTGCGGAAGAGCCGCCCGAAACTCTGATTCCAAGCGAACCCGAGATGGGTGAATTGGAAAAACCCGAGCCGAATCGTCAGAAACAGCCCGGTTCCCGCCAGCAGAATCATCAATGGAGGTCCCCAGACAATGTCGCCAAGCCAGCCGTTGAGGCGTTCCACAGTTTCGATCCAGGCGTTGAGTAGAGAGGTCGATTCTTCGGGTGTGTCCATAAGCAAAAGCGAGAGGCAATAGATTCTTCCCTAATGGGTTAGGCCCCCGGTCCGTCCACGTCAAGCCACCAAATCTTCCTTCGAGGCGGCCTCATGACGTCGTCGGATGCCTTTACCTCACGCCACCCTTAACCAACCGCTCCCTTCTGACGAAACGTGAAATCTTGCAACCAACTTGAGCGCGAAGCGCTTTGGAGTGCGGTGCGTCCCCGCACCGCTTTCGAATGGCCGGCGATGGCCGCAAGCCCGACACTCATTCGACGACCGAAGCTCTTCCGCGCGCTCGAAAGCTCCGCGGGGACGCGGAGCACTCCAAAGAGGCTCCGCCTCGGAAACCACGTTTTCATTCCATGTTGTTCCCCGGGTGCGGCCCGGATGTTGCCATGAATTAACTCCTCATTTTTGAGTATCTTGCCCCTTTCCGCGGCTATCCATTAATTCCCCTTCACTCCTTCACCTCCGCCTCGGTTGCCGGAAGCATCCGCGATGGTGCCAGGCGTTGGGCACGGCTGGGCAGGAACGAGATTCCCGTCCTCAACAGATCCTCCCATTCCTCCTTCGCCGTCAGCCAAATCATCGGCAGATAAATCGCGCCGGCCAGCAGCGCCGTCACCAGGATGCGGGCCATCTCCCGTCCCGCCATCTCCGGCACCATCGCCGCCACCGCCACCCCGGTGCCGCACGCGAGGAGTCCGGAGAAAATCGCCGCGGCGTAAACGCCCCACACCTGTCTCCATCCAAACCCGGCGGTCCGAATGCTGAGATACATCATGGTCGGCGAATAAACCATCATCGCCGCGGCGGCGGCCACCCCAACCGCCACCACCCCGCCATGCCGCGCGGCCAACGTGATCAATGCCATGAAGAACGCCGCCCGAAAGGCCGACACTCCGAGGTGAAATCGATACCGCCCCTGCGCTTTTAAGAAGCTCAACGTGACGATCGTCGTGATCGTGAACGCCGTCCCGACCCCCAGGGCCTGCACCACCGGTATCGCCGGGATCCACCGGGGGTCGAAGACCAATCGCACCCCCGGATCGGCCAACGCCGCCACCAGGAGCGACGCCGGGGCGCCGATGATCATCAGGAGTTTGTTTGCCCGCAGGAAAGCGGCGTGCTGCCGCACCGGATCCTCCTGCAACTTACTGAACGACGGCAGCAACACCTGCGACAGATTCAGCGAGAGGAGCGTCTGCACCTGCTGCGCCAGATGATAGGCGAAAAAGAAAATGCCGACCACCGCCGCGCTGTGGTAGATCCCCAAAACAATGTTTGCCCCTTGCGCGTTGATCCCGATGAAGAACGCCGCCGCGATCAGCAATCCGCTCGACCCGGCCAACGACGGCCAATGTTCGAATCCCGGATTCCACGCCAACGGGGGGCGGGCCAACCACCAGAGAATCGCCACCTTGATCGCGGCGATGATCGGCAACGGCAGAATGAAACTATACGCCCCGAAACCGAGCGCCGCCAGCACGACGCTGAGACCGATCTGCCCGATTCCCTGGAAAATCCCCAGCGCCGAAATCGCCCGGAACCGCATCTCGTTTTGCAACTGGGCGATCGGGATGTTCTCCAGGTTCCCGATGAAGGTGAAGACCGCCAGAACCAACAACAGCCCAACCAACTCAGGTTCCTGGTACAATCGCGCCGCCAGCGGAGCCGATGCCACAATCAGCAGCGAAACGCCTCCGCCGATCACCAGCGACATCCAAAACGCCGGGGCGGCCAAAGTCCGGTATTCCCGTTCCCGCTGGATCAGAATTTCCCGCAAACCCGACGCCTGGAAAATCGAAACCACCGTCATCACGGAATAGGAGAGCGCCACCAAACCGAAGTGTTTCGGCGCAAGCAACCAGGCCAACACGATTTGACCGGCCACCGTGGCGACTTTTACGCTCAACGTCTGAAACAACAGCCACGCGAATCCCGCGGCCGTTTTTTCTCCGAGACGGTCGAGTTTGGACGATGAATTTGCCATAAAAGGTCACGAGATGCCGGGACCGTCCTTCCAATATATCCCAAACCAGCTTCGGCCGCTATCGAGGTTTTCCCCACCCGGCCACGTGGGACAGGCATTCCTGCCTGTGTTTTCTTTCAAGAATCCCTAATAAATCCCCCTCCCCATCCGTTATTCTCGTGTTGAGCAGCCACTTCATTTGTCCATTGATGGTTTCATCCTTCGTCGATTCTTCCTCATGAAACGTCCTTCGATCTTCCTCACCTTCATCTCCGCCGCCGCCGTCGCCGCGTTCGCCCTCTCCTCGATCCTCGCCAACGATCCCGTGGCCGACGCGATCGAACGGGGTCTCCCCCGCACCGCCATCCGCGCCCTTGAGCCGATCATCGAACGGGCGCTCGCCGAAGGATCTTATCCCGAAGCGGCCGCCGCCATCGCGCAAAAAATCGTCCTCGAAGGCGCCATCCAAGGCCATCACGCCGACGAACGGATCCGACGGATGCAGGAGGTGCTCGAAACCGTGCCGCCGGAGGTCCGGCCCATTCTCCACACCTTGCAGGCCCATTGGTATTGGACCTATTTCCAGCAAAACCGGTGGCGCTTCATGCAACGCACCACCACCGGCGAACCGCCGGGCGACGACTTCACCACTTGGGACCTGGCCCGGCTTTACGCTGAAATCGACCGCCAGTTTTCCCTCGCCCTGGAAGCCCGGGACTTCCTCCGCGCCACTCCGGTGACCGATTGGGAACCGTTGCTGACTACCGGAACGGTCCCGGATCGCTACCGCCCGACGCTCTACGACTTCATCGTCCACGAGGCTTTGGAATTTTACACCTCCGGCGAACAGGCGGGGGCGAAACCGCAAGACGATTTCGAGATCTCCGCGGAAGACCCGGTATTCGCCCCGGTCGACGAATTCCTCGCTTGGGAACTCCCCGAAGAAGCCGCCGATTCTCCCAAAGCGAAGGCGGTCCGCCTCTACCAGGAACTCCTGCACTTCCATCGCGACCAGCCCGAACCGTTCGCCGACGCCGACCTCGGCCGCCTGGTTTTCGCCAAAAACACCGCCATCGGCCCGGCCGTCGAGGAGCGTTTTATCTCGGCGATGCGGAGCTTCATCGACGAATGGTCTGAAAACGAGGTCGCCGCAATGGCTCTTTTCCAACTGGCCCGCGCATTGCAGGGTCAGGACGAACTCGCCGAAGCCCACGCCATCGCCCGCCGGGCGGTCACCGCTTTCCCCAAATCACCGGGAGCCCGCATGGCCCAAAACGTGATTCGCGAGATCGAAAGCAAATCCGCCCGGATCGAGACCGAAGGAGTTTGGAACGATCCGCCGCCGACCATCGACGTCACCTACCGGAACGTCGACCACGTTTACTTCCGGGCGGTCCGCTACGATTGGGACCAACTGCTGGACGCCGAACGGGAGGTGCGCCATCTCTCGCGCACCAAACAAGCCGAGTTCCTCCGATTGCGCCCGGCCGCCGTTTGGGACCACCGGCTCCCGCCCACCTCCGATTTCCAGGAACGGACCGAATCCCTTCCCGTTCCGGTCGTCGACCAACTCAAACCCGGCTTCTATATCATCCTCGCCAGCCACGACCGCCGCTTCCAACAAAAGGATAACCAGATCGCCCTCGCCCCGGTCTGGGTAAGCAATCTTTCCCTGGTGGTCTGGCCCCGGGCCGATCGATTGGATGGAGTCGTGGTCGACGCCCGCTCCGGCGAACCGATCGACGGCGCCAAAGTCGCGATCCGCGAGATCACCCACCCCGGACGCCCGACGGTTTCCCCCGTAACCGTCTCGACCGGGTCCGACGGATTTTTCTCCCGAAAATGGGAGACCAATCACACTCGCTTCGTCGTGAAGGCCAGCCACGACGGCGACTCGGTGGCGACTTTGCCGGACAGCTTTTTCTCTCGAAGCCACCGAACCTCCACCCGCGAACAGACCGTTCTCTTCACCGACCGCTCAATCTACCGCCCCGGGCAAACCATCCAATACAAGGGGATCCTTCTCCGGACCGATCCGGAGGAAAACAATTACGAGGTGATCGACCGGCGCCGGGTCACCGTTCTTTTCTACGACGCCAACGGCCAGGTGATCGAACGACAACAACACCAGAGCAACGCCTACGGCTCGTTCTCCGGCAGTTTCACCGCCCCGCACGACCGCCTGACCGGACAAATGCGGATCGCGGTGAACCGCCCCAATGGCTCGGCGTTCGTCCGGGTCGAGGAATACAAACGGCCGCGGTTTTCCGTGACCCTGGACGCCCCCTCCGAAGCGCCTCGGCTCGACGAGGAGATCACGGTTTCCGGGAAGGCCGCCGCCTACACCGGAGCTCCGGTCGACGGCGCGACCGTCGCCTACCGGGTCGTCCGGGAAACCCGCGGTCCGTGGTGGTGGTGGGGAGGCCGCGGCGGTTTTCCCTTCCATGGCACGACCCAGGAGATCGCCCAAGGGACCGCCGTCTCTGCCGTCGACGGTTCCTTCTCGATCACCTTTTCCGCCCGCCCCGACCGTTCCGTGCCCGAGGCGGACGAACCCATTTTCGTTTTCCGGATCTATGCCGACGTCACCGACACCGCCGGGGAAACCCGCTCCACCCAGCGAACGGTCAGCGCCGGTTACACCGCCCTCCAGGCGATCCTCGAACTCGATCCCTGGCAAACCCCCGACCGTCCGGTGAACCTCCAAGTGAAAACCCGTTCGCTCGACGACGAACCGGAGCGCGCGGCCGGTTCCCTCGCGATCTACCGTTTGCAGGAGCCCGACCGAATCCACCGGAAACGGCCCGAATCCGATCCCGGCGACTGGCGACGCCCGGGCCCGCCTCCCGAGGACGATCTTTCGGACCCCGCCAATTGGCCGAACGGCGAGCGGCTCACCGAACGTCCTTTCACCACCGGACCGGAGGGCGAGGCTTCCGCCAATTTCAAACTCCCCGCCGGTTTCTACCGCGCAGTCATTGAAACCACCGACCGGTTTGGAAAACCGGTCACCGGCGAACAGCTGATCCACGTGATCGCGCCGGACGAAGAACGCTTCGAAACACCGGTTCCCCATTTCTTCCAACCGGAAAAGGAAACGGTCGAGCCGGGGGAGACCTTCCGAGCGTTGTGGGGAACTGGATACGATCGGGGCCGGGCCCTGGTCGAAATCGAACACCGCCAGCAGATTATCCGTCGCTTCTGGACCGATCCCGACCACACCCAGTCCTTGATCGAAATCGACGTCACCGAAGAGATGCGGGGCGGCTTCAACCTCTCCCTGACGTTCGTCCGAGAAAACCGAATACACACCGAAGTGTTGCCGGTCAAGGTCCCCTGGTCCAACCAACGGCTCGACATCCGCTGGGAGCGGTTCACGTCACGCCTGGAACCGAACATCCGGGAAACGTGGACAGCCGTCATTCAAGGATCCGACGCCGGGCCGGCCGCCGCCGAGATGGTCGCCACGCTCTACGACGCCTCGCTCGACGCCTTCCAGCCCCACCGGTGGGCGGAGTGGCAGCCCCTCTTCTTCCACCATCCGGCGCCTGGACAGCCCCGCCACGTCAACTACCGGCGATCGTTCGGAATCGTCCACCATGGCTGGCAGGTGGAGTATGCACACCCCCAATTACTCTATCGCTCCTTCGCAACAAATTTCCTGCCCCGGGGCGCCGTTTTTCTACGGGAAAGCCCCCGCCGGGCGAGGGCGGCGTCGGGGATGGCGCTCGATGCCACGGTTCAGATGGAATCGCTCGCTATGGCGGACAAAGCAGCACCCGCCGAATCGGAGGCGGCCGGGGAGCCCGCTCCCAATTTAACCACGGTCGCCCCGCGGCGGAACCTGCAGGAGACGGCCTTCTTTTTCCCGCACCTCGAAACCGATGAGGCTGGCACGGTGCGGTTGACGTTCACCATGCCGGAGACCTTGACCGAGTGGCGTTTCCTCGGGTTTGCCCACGACCGGAACTTGCGCTGGGGGATGCTCGAAGGTGAAGCGGTTTCCGCGAAAGACCTGATGGTTCAACCCAACCCGCCCCGCTTCGTCCGCGAAGGGGACGAAATCGAATTCTCGGTCACGGTCACCAACGGCAGCGACCGGCCACAGGAAGGGACCGTTCGCCTCGGCTTCACCGATGCGCTGACGGAGCTTCCGGCTGACGAACGGCTCGGTCTCCATTCCCCGGACCAAACTTTCTCAATTCCCGCGAACGAATCCCGCAGCTTCCACTGGCGGTTGACGGTTCCCGACAGCTTGCCGGTCCTGATCTACCGGGCGGTCGCCGTCGCCGGACAGCTCTCCGACGGAGAGGAAGGATACCTCCCGGTACTTTCCCGCCGGATGCTGGTCCGTGAAGCGTTGCCCCTTCCGATCCGAGGTCCCGGAGAACGGGAGTTCGAATTCGAGAAGCTTATCCGTAGCGGAGAGTCGGATACGCTTCACCACCAGAGTCTGACCATCCAGATGGTTTCGAATCCCGCCTGGTACGCGGTGTTGGCTTTGCCCTACCTGATGGAATCGTCGCACGGATCGACCGAACAAACCTTCAACCGCCTCTACGCGAACGCTCTCGGCCGCCACATCGCGAATTCCAATCCGAAAATCCGCGGGACGTTCGATTTGTGGAAGAACATCCCGGCATTGGAAAGCCCGCTGGAGAAAAACGAAGAACTGAAAAACGTCCTTCTTCAGGAAACACCCTGGGTGCGGCAGGCCCAATCGGAAAGCCAGGCCCGGCGGAATATCGGAATCCTTTTCGATGAAAACCGGCTCAACTCGGAGATCGCACGGACCGTCCGGCGGCTCGGCGAAGAGCAGTTTCCCGACGGCGGCTGGCCGTGGTTCGCCGGGGGACCCGCCAACGAATTCATGACGCTCTACATCACCACCGGATTCGGCCGCGTTCGTCATCTGGGGGTCGACGTTCCCATGGAACCCGCGCTCCGTTCGATCGATTATCTTGATCGCTGGATTGATCGACTGTATCGAGAGTTCAAGGACGGGGAGAAGGAGAACTTCCATCTCTCCCCCTCGATCGCCCTTTATCTTTACGGCCGAAGCTTCTTTCTGGAGGATCATCCCATCGCGCGCGAACACCGGACGGCGGTCGACTATTTCCTTCGTCGGGGAAAAGAAAATTGGCCCCGCCTGCGCCATCGGCAATCGCAAGCCCACCTCGCGTTGGCGCTGCACCGGTTCGGCGACGCCGAAACGCCGGCCGCGATCCTCGACTCGATCCGGGAACACGCGGTCCACGACGAGGAGATGGGAATGTTTTGGCGCGACCTCGAACGCTCCTGGTGGTGGTATCGCGCTCCCATCGAAACGCAGGCACTGATGATTGAAGCATTCGCGGAAATCGCCGCGGATTGGGAAAGCGTGGAGGAGTGCAAGGTCTGGCTGCTCAAACAAAAACAGACCCAAGACTGGAAAACCACCAAGGCCACCGCCGACGCGGTTTACGCGTTGATCCTGCGGGGAACCGATCTGCTCGCCTCCCGCGAACTGGTCCACGTCTCCCTCGGACAGGGCCAATCGAGCCGGGAGATCACTCCCGCGGTCGGCTCCGGCGAGACCGAACCCGGAACCGGATTCTACGAGGTCAGGATCGTCGGTCCCGAAGTCGATCCGGAGCATGGATACATCACCGTCCGCAAGGCGGATGAGGGCGTGGCGTGGGGCGGCGCGCATTGGCAATACCTGGAGGATCTCGAAAAGATCACGCCCCACCAGGCGACACCGTTGCAGTTAAAGAAGCAGGTGTTCCGGAAGGTCCCCTCCTCCCGGGGTCCGGTGTTGGAAACAGTGGAAGGGGCGTTGAATGTCGGTGACGAATTGGTGGTTCGGATCGAACTGCGGAGCGACCGCGACATGGAATATCTCCATCTGAAGGATTCGCGCGGTGCCGGCCTCGAGCCGTTAAACGTATTGTCCGGTTACCGGTACCAGGACGGGCTCGCTTATTACGAATCGACCCGCGACACCGCCAGCCACTTCTTCATCGATTATCTTCCGAGGGGAACCTACGTCTTCGAGTATTCCACCCGAGTCTTTCACCGGGGCGTCTACGGAACCGGCATCGCCGAGATCCAATCGATGTATGCGCCGGAATTTTCGAGCCATTCGGAAAGCATTTCGCTCCAGGTAAAATAATTGGAGTTCCGCCTTCAAGCCGGTCTGCTCACGAAGCAGGGACCGCATGAATGCGGAACTCCAGCAAGGCGAACGGTTTTTTGCGTAGCCGCACGCCCGGCAGTCATCCGACGGCCGGAGCTCTTCCGCACGCTCGAAAGCATCGGGAGGGCGTGAGTGGAAGTGGTGGGAAAACCAGACAACCATCTGTCATTGGACCGCATGAATGCGGAACTCCAACAAGGCGAACGGGTTTTTGCGCGAAGCGCTTTGGAGTGCGGTGCGTCCCCGCACCGCTTTCGACCGGTCAGCGACAGCCGCACGCCCGGCAGTCACCCGACGGCCGGAGCTCTTCCGCACGCTCGAAAGCATCGGGAGGGCGTGAGTGGAAGTGGTGGGAAAACCAGACAACCATCTGTCATTGGACCGCATGAATGCGGAACTCCAACAAGGCGAACGGGTTTTTGCGCGAAGCGCTTTGGAGTGCGGTGCGTCCCCGCACCGCTTTCGAACGGTCAGCGGTAGCCGCACGCCCGGCAGTCATCCGACGGCCGGAGCTCTTCCGCACGTTCGAAAGCATCGGGAGGGCGTGAGTGGACGTGGTGGGAAAAACAGACAACCGTCTGTCATTGGACCGCATGAATGCGGAACTCCAGCAAGGCGAACGGTTTTTTGCGCGAAGCGCTTTGGAGTGCGGTGCGTCCCCGCGTCCCCGCACCGCTTTCGAACGGTCAGCGACAGCCGCACGCCCGGCAGTCATCCGACGGCCGGAGCTCTTCCGCACGCTCGAAAGCATCGGGAGGGCGTGAGTGGACGTGGTGGGAAAAACAGACAACCGTCTGTCATTGGACCGCATGAATGCGGAACTCCAACAAGGCGAACGGGGTTTTGCGCGAAGCGCTTTGGAGTGCGGTGCGTCCCCGCACCGCTTTCGAACGGTCAGCGACAGCCACCCGCCCGGCAGTCGTCCAACAGCCGAAGCTCTTCCGCACGCTCGAAAGCATCGGGAGGGCGTGAGTGGAAGTGGTGGGAAAAACAGGCAACCGTCTGTCATTGCGAGGACGGAGGAACGACTGACGCGGCAATCCACGTTCCGGGAAAGAGGCGCGGGTCGCTCTTTCGTGGATTGCATCGTCGGCGGAGCCTCCTCGCAATGACACGACGGTGATCCCACCACTTCTGATTCCACTCGCATCGGGATTGAGGAAAAAATAGATGTTGTTTCGATCCGCAAAAATCGTCATGATCGGCTTAATCTTGCCCGTATTGGCAGGAGAAAGCATGGCAGGATCAAAGATGATACTTTACGCCGAAGACGATCCGGATGAGGCGTTTTTATTCGAAATGGCCTTGAAACGCGCCAAAATCGGGACGCGGATCGAGATCGTCGACGACGGTCAGGTCGCCATCGATTGGCTGGCAGGCGAAGGGTCGTTCAGCGACCGGACCAAACATCCGTTGCCCTCCGCCTTGGTTCTGGATTTGAAGATGCCGAGGAAAAACGGCTTCCAGGTTCTGGAATGGGTCCGCTCCCGGGAAGATTTTCGGGACCTGCCGGTGATCGTTCTAAGTTCGTCGGCCGAAGCCCGCGATGTGTCGCGCGCCATGGAGCTCGGAGCAAACCGTTACATCGAAAAATCGGTTTCTTCCAACGAGATCATCGAATGCCTGAAGAGGCTCTCCGATTGAGCGATCGGCTCAATCCGGTCGACGCAACTCGATCCAGAAATCGCTTCCTTTTCCCTCGACCGAATCGACTCCGGCCCGGCCTCCCATTCGTTCGACCACCTTGCGCACGATCGCCAAGCCGACACCCGTCCCCGGATAACACTCGGCTTTGTGGAGCCGGGCAAACACCGTGAAGATTTCTTCCTGATGATCCGCGGCGATGCCGATGCCGTTGTCCCTCACCCAAAACCGGACGCATCCCTCCCGCTCCTCGGCTTCCAGCCTGATCCGCGGGGGGCGGCCGGGATGGGTAAATTTCAAGGCGTTGGAGAGGAGATTGGTGATCACGGTTTTCAGTGAAGCCCCGTGACCCAAGACTTCGAAATCGAGGTTTCCAAGGGAAAGGATCGTATCGGTCAGATCGAACGCCATTTCCTCCCGGATCTCCGCCACCAGTTTCCGCAGCGAGAGCGGGGCCAGGACGATCTCGCCCCGGGTCAGACGGGCGTAAGTCAACAGATCGCGGACGAGACCGTCCAGGCGGCCCGCGGCCGCGATGATCCGTTCTGCGTAATTCCGCCCGGTCGAATCGAGGCAATCCCCGTATTCGTGGAGCAATGCGGTGGCGAATCCGTGCTGAGCCCGCAAGGGTGCCCGCAAGTCGTGCGCGATCGTGTAGCAAAACGCCTCCAATTGCTCGTTGGTTTCCAACAAGGAGCGGGTCCGTTCCTCGACCTGTTGCTCGAGTTGGGCAAGAATTCGCTCCCGTTCTTCATGCAGGGCGCGCACTTGATACTGGCGCCGCCGGGAACCGAGGCAGACGTGGGTCGCGTTCAACAGGGTGGCCGCGGGAAACGGGCGGTGAAGAACCGTCACGTTCCCCACCCCGCTGGAGGCGATCAATCGACGCAAGGCATTGGCGGAATGCTGACCGCCGCTGGTGATCACACACAGGGGAATTTCCGACCAATGCGGCTGGCGCGCGATCTGCTCGATGAGGGCATCCATCGTCTCGCGCCCCAAGGCTTCCTCGGCGAGAATGATAACGGCGCACCCCTCCTCCATTTTCCGGGTGAGCTCGTCGGTGGAATCGCATCCTTCCGCCGCAATCCCGTCGGCTTGAAGAAAACGGCACGCCAATTCGGCGTCGCGCCCGGTGGGAGCGAAAACCAAAACCCGCTCATCCAGGGAGACGGGCAGCGGAGCGATTTGAGAGGGAGGGATCAATCAATGTCCTCGTCGAATGTATCGCCCAACGTAGGCACGCCGGTCAAAATCCCCTGGAAGGCCCGGAGCGGTTCGCCCACCACGAGCCCTTCCTTTTCAACCTTCAATTCCCGGATCGAGCGTTCGTGGCTCCCGCTTCGTTTCTTAATCACCGACACTGCTTGCTTCAGTTCACCTCTCGCTTCGAAAAAGCGATGAAGGACAACGCAATCGGCCAGATAAGTCAGATCGACGGCGCTCCGGATCGAACCGATCAATCCTTGCTGGGCATATATCAGGATCGAAATCACTCCTTGCTGGTTCAAGAAGGCGAGCAGTTCGTGTAGCTGCAAATTGAGATACCGCTCGTCGGGCATCGCGTTGAGATAACCGTTGATACTGTCGACGATGACCATCCGGGTCGAATGCTCCTCGACCGCGATCCGAATCAAATCAGTCAACTCTCCCGGCGAAATCTCGGCCGGATCGATCTGCCTCACTTGGATCAGGCCCGCCTCGATGTGGGGCCCGATATCCATGCCCAACGCTTTGCTCCGGTCAACCAGACTCCGCAGGGTTTCGTCGAATATGAAATACGAAACACCCTCGCCCTTTTCGGCGGCGGTGCAGGCATATCGCAAGGCGAGCGTCGATTTCCCGGTCCCTGGCGGCCCCATGAACATGCTGCTGGTGCCGCGGTGCAACCCACCGCCCAACAAGGAATCGATGGCCGCGTTCCCGCTCGGGAAGATCTCGGTCGGAAAGTCCCGAAGATGCTCGGCGGCCACCAGGCGAGGGAAAATGACCACCCCTCCTTTGCGGATCGAAAAATCGTGATAGCCTTCGCGAAAATGAACCCCGCGGACCTTTTCCACGTTTAAACTCCGTCGGGAAATCCCATAGGCCGGGGAAGATTTCAGGAGAGTAATCACCCCGTGCGACAGGCTCCGTACCTGCAAATCCTTCACATCGGCGGTCAAATCGTCGAGAAACAAGGCGGTGCAGGCCCGGCCGGAAAAGAACTGTTTCAATCCCAGCATTTGTCGCCGATACCGCAAGGGCGTTTCGGCCAGCAAACGAAGTTCGGACAGCGAATCGAAGACCACCCGCTCGGGATGCCGCCGCTCCACCTCCGCCATCACCACCTGGGCGGTCTTGGTCAACTCGACTTCCGAGGGGTGGAAAAAGGTATTTTCGTTTTCCGCCCTCAGTTTTTCTTCGACCGCGGAAAGCTCGAAAATGTCCACCTTCGACAGATCCCAGCCATGGGAATCCGCCACCGCGAGCAACTCGTCCCGACTCTCGGAAAGCGTGATATAGAGGACCCGTTCTCCCCTCCGAACTCCTTCGAGAAGAAACTGAATGCCGAGGGTGGTTTTCCCAACCCCGGGGTCTCCTTCGACCAGATAAATCCGGTTTCGCGGCAATCCGCCGGGTATTACGTGGTCAAGACCGGGAACGCCGGTAGGGGCGAGCAAAGTTGATGAAGATTCGGTGTCTGAATGATCCGCCATAAGGATGAGTTGCGCAAAGATATAGCAACCTTCCCGCGCGAAGACAAGCGCAGCTGACGGATCATTTTACAAATCGTTGGGGCTATTTCATCTGGCCGATTTGTTGGAGTTCCACCTTCAGGCGGTCCCCACCTCGATCTGAAAACCGGCTGAAGCCGAAACTCCAACAGGGCAGACGCTCCACCGCAGGAAGTTCATCGGCCAGATGAAACCTGCGATCGTCACTGAGGCGGGACGCCTCACCCACTTTTAATCACTGACGGGCGTATTTCACCGAGCAACCGTAGGCGCGGGTGACCGGGTTGGCCACTTCGCGGCCGGCCCAGGAATCCTCGAGGGCGGTCAGGAAATAATATTCAGCCGTGCCGGCATCGGCGGGACGGGTCGACCGATTGGCGTCGATGGCTCCGTTATAGATCAGCTGTCCCTCCGGGCTGATCACATACATGTGGGGGGTGGTGCGGGCGCCATAGGCGCGACCGACGGTGCCTTCGGGATCGAGGAGAACGGCGGTCGGTTTAGCCTCTTTCTTTTCAGTTCGGGCGGTCGCTTCCTCAGGAGTCGAATATCCCTGGGTCCCGGGAGCGGAGGAAATAATCGACAACCAGACGACGTCTTTTTCCGCCAGTTCATTCTGCAACCGCTGCATTTCCCCGGTGCTGTAAAATTTGATCACGGCCGGGCAGTCGTGGTTCAACCACTCCAACACGACATATTTACCTTCGAATTGGGATAGCGAATAGGTTTCCCCATCGGCGGCCGGGAGTTCGAAAGCCGGAGCTTTTTCCCCGACGGTGGCTCCCACCAGGGCGGAAGCGGCGATAAGAAACGATGCGAATACGGTCGATATTGTTTTCATAGGCAAGAAAACAGAACCCCGGAAACCATCGTTAGTTGCAAAAAGAAGGCCCGAGTGACCCCATTCCTGTCTGCGAAAAAAACAGGCAGCGATGTCTGTTTCCATCCGTGATTATGCCCGGCCCCCGTTCACGAAGGGCCGGGCGTTCACAACCACCAGCAAAAAACCGTGATCAGTATTCCATCCGGTCGCCGTCCTGGCCGATTTCCCGGTCATCCTGCCGGTCATCGTCGAGGTCGCCTTCCGCCTGGTCCGCGTCTTCGTCGGCGCGATCGGCGGGAGCCCCGTATTGGATTCCGTCTTGTTCACCGGCGCGGTCGCCGGCCAGGTCGTCTTCCTGCCGGAGCCCGTCTTGGTCCTCCGTGCGGAGATCGTCCTCTTCCTCGGTGCGGAAATCTCGTTCTTCGGTCCTCACATCCTCTTCTTCGGTCCGGACTTCGTGCTCTTCGCTCCGGACGCCATATTCCTCGGTGCGGGTTTCGTGCTGTTCGGTGCGAGCTTCGGCCGCCCCGAATTGACGATCCTCGGTTTCTCCGACGCCGACTTCTCCGACCGCCCCGGCTTCACCGGTTTCGCCGACCGCGCCGGTCGCTTGATCATCCTGCCGGTCGCCCGCGGCCCCGTATTGCACGTCGGTGGAAACACGGATGTGGTTCACCACCTCCTCAGCGCCGTGACTCTTCGCCAGTTCTTCGGCCCGCTCCCGCTCTTCTTCCGACTCGACGGTGCCGGTGAGCCAGGCGACTCCGTAAACGGTGCGCGCATTGATCGAATGCTGGGCCAAAGTTTCGTCCGACTCGATGGAAGAAACAATTCGTTGGTTGATGGCTTCATCGCGGGCCTCGCCATCGTCGGTGGCGGTCACATCGATGTCGACGTCTCCTTGATGCTGATGCTGCGGCGCGCCGAACCATACTCCTTCATCGGTTCCCTCCGTATCGGCGGCGCGACGGTCCGCGGTATTGCAGCCGGTCAGCAGGAGAGCGATGGCCCCCGCCGCGACTATTGGTTTCACATGAAGTGCCAGGTTTTTCATAGTTTATTTTCGTTTTGTGTTTTTGATGCCGTTGCCCCGGTCAGAAGAGACGGAGCAGCGCTAATTCATCGATTAGGCTGCCACTATTGTAGAAATTGGGCTGGCTTTCCTCCATCAGGGAAGGCCTGTCACGATTTTCCGGCCTCGCATCAACGCAGGTCGTCAGAAACGGCAGGGGGGAATGAGGTTTGATTCGACCCTTGGAGTGGGGCGAACTCCTGCATCCACTCAGGGTCAACCGGCATCGCCGGACGCCCTTTTGCCCCCCAAACGGGTGATGGCGGCAATGATCTGCTCGGAATCTCCGGCCTTCGACAGGAACTCCGCCGCCCCCGCGTCGATCATCGATTTGGCGGTGGTTTCGTCGCTCTGCACCGAAAGACCAATGACAATGATCGCGGGCCAATGGCGGCGGATTTCGCGGATCGCCTCGATGCCATTCATCCGGGGCATGTTCAAATCCATCAACACCACGTCCGGCATCCGCTCACGGATCGCTTCGAGGGCCTCGATCCCGTCACCCGCCGCCCCAACGACCAACAGACGCGGATCCTCGTCGAGGACGTTGGCGATCCCTTCCCGCACCATCGCATGGTCGTCGACCACCAGCACCCGGATCCGGTCGTCGGTGGTGGCCAGTCCCCCGCCGGTCTTCCCGCTCCGGTTGGTGCGAAACGAAACCAGCGAAGTCCGCTCGACCTCCTCGGCCGTCTCCGGCAGCGGAACCGCGATCTCAATCCGGGTCCCCCGCCCCGGCTCCGATTCGATGGTCATGTCCCCCTCCAAGGCCGCCAATCGCTCGCGGATACTGAACAGACCGAATCCTTCGCTTTGCCGCCGCGAGGCGACCAGTTCGATGTCAAACCCCCGGCCTTCATCGGAGACGAGCACGCGGAGACAATTTTCGACCTGCCAAACCTTGACCTCGGCCCGGTCGACCAAGGCATATTTGGCGACGTTGAACAGTAATTCACGGATACACTCGAACACGAGCGCCTTGACGTCGTCGTTCAACGGACTTTCGAGATCTTCGTTTAAAATGGTCACGTCGATCCCGTGCCGCTCCTTCATTTCGGAAGCAAGCCAATGGAGGGCGGGCAGCAATCCGCCCTCGTACAGCGCGGGAGGCCGGAGTTGGCGAGTGAGATCCCGCGCCGCCTCGGCCGCTTCGCGGATCCAGCGCCCGGCCCGGTCGGCCGCCTGTCTTCCTGTATCATCGGAAACATGACGGGCGATCAAATCCATCTGCATATTGGCGGCGACGAGAAACTGCTGGAGCTCGTCGTGCAACAGGGCGGCCAGACGTTTCCGTTCCCGTTGCTCGGCTGAGGCGAGTTCCGCCGCGAGATTGCGCAAACGGTCGGTTTGTTCCTGCAACTCGACGGTTCGGTCGGCGACCCTGGCTTCGAGGCTCTCGCTCAATTGCCGCAATTCCCGTTCGCTTTTCTTGATTTTCAATTGCGCCCGGACATGGGAGGAAACATCGATGAAATAACAGACCACTCCGAAACGTCCGGCGGGCAATGCAACCCGATGGATTTCCCATTCGTAATACTCGATCTCCTTCCCGCCGCTAAGATTGCCCCGATATGTCGGGGCCATGTGAGACTCCCCCGTCTCCAGGGTGTCGCGGAACTTCCTGACGATATCGGCGATTTCCTCCTGCGGCAGAATCCGTTGAAAGAGTTCGTCGATCTTCATCCCGATCGGTTGCGCGACCGCCGAAAACAAGACCTTCGCCTTTTCGTTGAATTCCTTGATCCGCAAGTCGGGGTCGAGCAAATACATTCCGATCGGGGCGTGGGCGATCAACGCCGAGCGTTGAGCTTCGGTGCGGAGAAGCCGCTCTTCCGCCCGCCCCCGCCGGATCGCGTTCCAGGTCCGATTCGCCGCCTCCTGGATCAAATTGACCTCGGCGTCGGTCCACGTCCGCGGCGCGGTCTGGTGGACAAAAAGGACCCCGGCGAGCCGCCCTTTGGACATGATCGGCAAATTCACCGCGGACCGGATTCCATACTGCTCCTTCCCGTCAGCGAAGCCATCCCCCCGTTTCTCCAGGTAAACCCGGAGGTCGTCGATCCGGGTGGTCTCGCCATTCAGCAATTTCTCGACGATCGTTTCCCCGAAATCCTCCAGTCGGTGCTCCCCTGCCATCGACGGCAATTCCGGGACGCGCCACTCGCCATCGATCACCCATCTGCTTCCGTCGGAGTTCATCTCCGCATACCCGACTCGGTCCGCCTTCAACTCCTCCCCCAACATCCGGGTGACGACGGCCATGATCTCCAGCGGTTCGGAGCGTTTCCGCAAGGTGTCGCTCAAGGAAAGAAGAAACGATTGCCGCCGATCCGCCAAAACCTGTTCGGTGGTCTCGTTGACAATGTTCAAGACGCCGACGACGCGGTTGCTTTCGTCGCGCACCGGACTGAACGAGACGTCGACCCAAATTTCTTCCGGATATCCGTAGCGGGTGACCGTGAACGACCGATTTCGGAACCGCGCCGCCTTCCCCGCCATCACCTCTTCGACGGCCGACTCCAGGAAGTCGGTTGCCTCCGGCCACATCTCCACGGGCGACAGCCCCAACGATTCCGGTTTCTCCCCGAGCAACTCATGGTAAGCGTCGTTATAAATCGCACTCTGGTCCTTCCCCCAAAAGAGAACGCACGGAAATCCGACCTCCAACACCATTCCAACCGTGGTCCGCAACAAAGGCGACCAGTCTTCCAGCGGACCAAGGGAAGTTTGAGACCAGTCCTTGCAACGGATGCGATCCCCCATTTCGCCGCCCCCCGTCAAAAACGCATGACTCTCTTCCGTCCCCATTTAATCGTGTCAAACCTAGTAAAAAACGCCCTTCCCGGAGCACCCCTCCGTGAAGTCGCGTAACCGAAGATAAACGCCCCAAGGGCGATACGTCAATTCCGCACGCTGAGGGCTTTTTCGACACAAGCGATCTGCGTCGCCAGATCCTCCGCAAGGGATTACCGCAGATGGGCGCAGACGACCGCAGATAGCGCCACGATCAGCTGAGCCGTCCCGGCTCCATGCCGAGCCCCAGCCCAGGCAACCACGCCAAAGTACAAATCGCAGATGAGCGCGGATTTCCGCCGCAGAAGATAACCGGATGATTTAACGCGAACCCAAAACGCTCAAAGATCAACTCCAAAATAGGTTGGAATAATGCCTAGCGGCCTCACCCGTAACAATCTCATAGATATTCCATTCGCAATATGCTAACTTAAAAAAATGCAAATTCCTTTTAGATTCCGAAATCTCAACCGGACCAGCCAAAACATCCAGCTTATCTGGAACAACATCATGCACATAACTGTGTGACAATAATGCAATGACGGGAATCCCTTGCTCCAATGCCTCATATCCGGTCCCACTTGAATATGTAACCACGACATCGCAATAATCGAAATATGTCCGACTTGGTTCCTCCACAAATCGACAATTTAATTCTTCACAATCCTTCCTCAAGCCCACCAACATTTCTTTGGAATTACGAATCTTCCAATTATCTTCCATACTCGGCCAAAAATAATGAGGATGAGGGACCACTATAATTTCGCAATCTGGGCGAAACTCACGAATCATTTTCAAATCATCACGACACCGAGCCATTTGATCTATTCCGTTCAACGCAAGATCACCATGAATTTGCAAGACATATAAGATTGATCGGGACATTGTATCCTCTCTCATCGGCATCAAGGCTCGCCCTGTTTTTTCCAAAAGCTCAAAATACCTATCTCCGGACATTTTATCAGGAAACACAAAATTTCCCCAATTAAACCTTGCCGCGCAGTTTAAGGCTATTCTGTAATACTTATCCTTATCGTAAACATGCGAAGGAAACTTAAATATCGATCGAGTAATCAGCGGAGTTTCAAATGAAAATCTAACAACGTTTTCATTCCCATTCGGGGAAAAATCCCCTCCCCACAAACATTCAATCCGAAATTCATCCCTTAACAACAGGGGGAACTTATTTACAAAGAAAGAAAACAATACACCAAACCTATCTACCTTCATTTTACCCATAAATTTTAAAACATTCCTCTCGACCACAATCACCAAATATTGGTGACGACCGGACCTCTACAATCATGCCATCAAATTTTTCGAAAAAAATAATTTTTATGTGCATCCTCCAATCCATAGGTAAACTCCGGCACATCATAAAAATCCCAATCCTCGTCCGCGCCGCATCCACGGCGAAAAGTCCCTTGTATCTATCGGGACCTGACGAGCGAGCAACGCGGCAAGAGCTTCATCGCGATTTCGGCCTATCGACAGAAAAGACTTCCCTATCGCAATCACCGGCTTTCCAATCAACCCAGCCTCAAGCAAAACTGTCGAATTAATGCCGTAGACAAGGTTGGCCCCGCAAATAAGATCCTTCAAATCACCATCTCCTTCATCATCTATCCCCAAATCAGCATAGGATTTGGGATCCTTCGGATGTCTCCGGAAAATCACACGCATCTCCGAACCACTGAATTGCTCTTGAGTAAATCTAATAAACTGCCCCATCCATTTAAATGGAGACCATTCCATCTGAGTATCCGCAGACAGCTGCAAAGGCACCAAAACATACCCACCTAAATAAAGAGACCGTCCTTCCCGATATTTCACACGGGCCTTCGCCAATCGATCAAAATCGGATGACTCAAGCCAAAAAAGTGGATCACTATGAAGCGAACAATTCCCATTTGTTCCCTGGCTATCGAAATAGAGAAATTGGCTCTGAGGAAACCAAGCAACCTCAACTCGAACAATTCGAATGCGATTCTTTCTCAAACATTCCATCAACCCACTTACTTCTGCATACTCGCCATTCCACACATACGCAATATTCAAATCCTTGAGATGTCTTTCCACCTCACCAGTATGAAAGCTACAGAAATCAACGTCGTCGCCTCGACTCTGATGAAACGCCTTCAGATTAGCTAGCATTCGACGGACCGTATGATGTCCTTCCCAAGTAAAAAATCGAACCTTCTTCTTCACTACATAGTCTTCTCTATCTACCCTATTCGATCAACATCCACCTTAACACGATTCCGTCCAGATATCGGAGGTAGGATCATTTGATTGATTCCCTTAAGAACTCTAATCCTCGCCCCTTCCCCATCCACGGAGAAAATTCATTCGTGTCGATCGGCACCTGACGAGCCAGCAATGCCGCAAGAGCCTCGTCACGATTTCGACCAATCGACAGAAAGGACTTCCCGATGGCTATCACCGGCTTTCCAATCAATGCCGCCTCAAGCAATACAGTCGAATTGATGCCATAAACAAAATCCGCACCGCAAATCAAAGCCTT
This sequence comes from Verruconatronum alginivorum, assembly GCF_056590205.1. Classification (NCBI taxonomy): domain Bacteria; kingdom Pseudomonadati; phylum Verrucomicrobiota; class Opitutia; order Opitutales; family Verruconatronaceae; genus Verruconatronum; species Verruconatronum alginivorum. The sequence continues at coordinate 1,070,987 of NZ_JBWPVQ010000001.1, forward strand.
AATATCTCCGCTCCCTTCATCACCCACGCCTAAGTCAGTATAGCTATTGCGATCCCTCGGATGGGGGCGGAAAACCAACCGTTTCCCTGAATCCTTAAACCGTCGTCGCGTAGATTTAATAAATTTACTCATCACCTTGAATGGCGACCATTGCATTTGAGTATCCCCCGATAGCTGCAAGGGAATTAATACATATCCACCCGAATGGAGTGAATGCCCCCCACGATACTCCACACGCGCCTTCGCCAATCGATCAAAATCGGACGACTCAAGCCAAAGAAGGGGATCACTATGAAGCGAACAGTTTCCGTTCGTTCCTTGTCCATCGAAATATAAATACTGACTCTGGGGAAACCAGCCATGTTCAACCCGTACAATTCTAGCACCAACTGTTTTTAATGCCTTGATCAAACTTTGGATAAGTGGCTGTTCGCCATTCCATACGTAAGCGATGTCCAAATCATTCAAATCCTGACTGACGGAAATCTTTCGAAAATCCGGCCAGTCAAAATCATCACCACGCTCAGTATGAAACTGTTTAATATTCGCAAGCCTTTCCCGAGCGTCATTATGTGTTTGCAATGAAAAAAGCCGAACCTTCATAATATCATCGTGTTATTGAGCGCATTTATCATCAAAGGACCGAACACCTTCGCCAAATTTATCCTTATATTCATCAAAGATCTGTAGTGCCTCCTCCGCACTGATCGCACTAATCTCGACGACTTCCCGATCCTTCATTTCAACCATGTCAAACGTAATCCTGTCGTGCCAAAGAACCGGAACTGCACCCGGGATTCCGTGACACTCATCACAAAGCATTTGCGCGATCCGCGAAACTCCCTCTCGTAAAGCTCGGGGGTCGTCAACCGACATAAACAACTGCCGCAATCCATTGTCTTGCCCAGTCACCGAATCACGCCAATGGCCGTTGTGCCACCCCATTTCCCGAAGTTCCTCCAGTACGTCCCGCGCGGCTTTCAAGACCACAACGATTGCCTTCGACTCTTCATCGCCAACAGAACAGTGAATACCCCTAGGCACTTGTTTGAGAGCCTCGTCAACCGTTCCAGCCTCAATCTCAATTACCTTTCCACGAACGAGAGCTCGAATCATGCCAAAAGATACATCAGGATGCCATATCGTACAAATCGCCGTTGGAACCATTGAGACAACCTCCCACTGAATTCTGTGAATCCAATCCTTTAGCCGTCTCGCCAATGTCTGTTCCGAGGTCTTATCCTTGAAGATATTGGCCAATTCTATATCAATTCCTGTCCTAGCATCGAGCCGATGTCCCCCGTGAAACCCCATGCTTCTCAAACCATCCATAACCGCCCGAGGGCCTCGCAACAGGATCACTGGTTCCGTGCCCTGCGGTGCCCGCCAGAATTTAGCCGGATTAACTCCACCTGAAATGTCACTCCTGCCCTCTGACTGACCGACCAAAAAGGGATCCGGCGCATATGTGTTAAATTTCCCCATGCATGGCCCCATAATCCAATCGCAATGAACGTTGGCGCTTGCCCATGCTAAGTAAAGAGCCTTCATCACTGCCACACCACGAAGGACATAGCAATGGGTTCGGTGTATTCCCCCGCCATTCCCCGGACGTACCACCCCTTCAGCGACAGGCATTGGCTGGGAATTGACGTGCTGCCCTCCCAACATAAGGCACTGCCAGTCATTCGGAACTTTCTCCAGAAACCTACCCAGGTCATTTCTGAATGTTGGAGAAAACACGGCATCATCCTCCAGTACCATAACGGTCTCGCTTTGATTCACAAGGGCGGACTCCAAAATGTTCATGTGAGACCTCAAGCATCCATAGCTTCCCGCTCCCGTCTGCCAGAATTTTGGAATACCGACTCTCTCCCCGTCAATCGCTTGAAATACCCGAGGACGGGCAAACGGCCAATCAGTCTTCTCAATCTCATCCCAGAACCTTCTCAAGCGATCCGGTCGCCGTTTAAGATTAATCACCCAAACCTCTTCAATTTGTGTCACATCAATTCCCTTTCATATCGAATTCCTACTGCGTCCTTCGGCCTGCCTTCTTATCTTCCAGATCCGTATCGTAAAGCCCATCGGTCCGCTCCGTTCTGACATCGACAAAATCGAACTCTTCAAGCACTCGCTTGATTGCCTCCTCATAGGGAACGTAACCGAATACTTTTAATTTACTATGTGGATTACAATTATAAACCTGGAAATCCTCGTGTTCAAAGTGGGGAAGTAATAGCCGAAATCGATCCTCAAGCTGCCGATAACTGGCGTTATTTCCATCCATTGATTTCTGTGATCTATCCTGGCCGAAATGATACTTAGAAACCGCATTCATGCGAAAATCCACTCCAAGTAGATAAATCCTACGAAAACCCAGCAAAAAAAGAATCCGTAGAGCAGCCAACATCACCGAACGCCCGCCACCATGTTTTTTGTGATTTCCCCAGTTAATGCAATCTTCCCACAGAAACTGTTCGGCCCTAAAATGTTCGTTCCTCTTGTAATAGACAACGTTAGGACAATCCCCCACTCGAATGTCCATAAACTTCCATGAGTCGCTATTAAATATAAACTTGCTCGCATGACAGATCGGCACAAATTTCGAAACTGTCGAATCAAGCCAGATGGACCTAAGGAAACGCTCCGGAGAATCGACTGAGACCCAAAGATTCGGTCTAAACGTTTTTACGGAATTGTTCAGGCCCATGGTCATAATTCCTGGCTGGCGAAGCAGAGAGGTATCCAACGAGCCGAACGACGGACCTCCTGCGATCAAAAAGACTGAGCGTCCGCGGTACATGTCGCCAAGCCATAAAGGATGATGATCTTGAGTAAAAAACATCGGGGGAGGTTGAACGAACCGATGTTTAAACTTTCGATATCCTTCATGACAGGAACGGCCCCACCGGGCGATCTTTTCATCTGCTCCACTCTTGGTCTCTGCTACGGGAGCTTCGTTCATGCGATTTCTTGGGCTCACAAACTAAAACTGGAGGTAAAATTAAGTTCTTATTCCATGCCAAAATGGGCAAAGCAAATTCTCATCAACTTCCGAATGATTTCCGATTTCAACTTTGCTGCCAAGGAGATTTCCCTTCGGCCGCGAAAAATCGCCCTTCAATGAACTGACCCAGCGGAAGAACTCCATCTACACAGCGCCGATGTACTCGTCTCATATTACGCCGTCGATTTTTCGGAGTCATATGAATTAACGGAACCCTCGATTTCATCGATCGATACGCTCTGAAGTACCAAAAGGGAAATATCCGAAAGGACAGATTCTCCCAACCATTCGTCTCCGAATCCCTTGGCTTCTCTTTGTCCCGTGACATTTCAACAATTCCTCTCAGCAGAACTTCAGCCACCTTGCCTTCCGAAGGTATTGCAATCGCGCAGAGGTAGCCCTTTTCTCCAAGCGCTCCCCAAGCCGCAGAAAGGTGCATCCAACGAGGTATCGGTCGCAACCACAAAATGTTCGGATCAAATAAGAATCCTCCAAATTTAGCGAGCACCCCTACTTGGAGAAGGGTATTCTTCACTCGTGCGTTGGCCGATTCATTATAAACACGCTGTAATTCCGGGCCTAATTCCATCACCGGATCCTGGTGAATCCTGACGCTAACGTCCGGATTCAACTCCGCAAATTCCTCAACATTTCTCCGTTGGTAATCAGAAAGGCCTTCCCTTCCGCAAATGAAATGAGCAACGGGCGGAATGGCCGCATTGGGAACCGCCGCCCAAGACTTCAACCACTCAACCATTTTCAAGCGGCTCCTCCTTGCGATTTTCTTGGGTATCTGCCTTCGAAGTAACTGCTCCAAGAACCAGTCTCGATACCGTTGGGAGTAGTCGGAGTACACGTCAAGGGGTGGTAATTCACGGTCCTCCAGGGAAATTTTAGCAACAAGATTCGAATGATTGCTAAACCAAGAATTACCGTATGCCCAAACAGGCCGGTCATAAATCAAACGAGCTTGATACAGAACGGTACTATTGATGGAAACAACCCCTATCGAACACCGAATTAATGTGTTCAGATCACCGTCTGAGGTCACCACGGTATTCGGCAACGAAATGACTACCGTCTCCAGACGCCTGACTGCGAACTCATCTCTCGCTCGCCGGGAAGATTTGGGGTGTGGGCGAACGACAATTTGAACCCCGCGCTCGACAATAGATCGCAAGTGGGCGACGTGTCTCTCATATCCACTGAGTTCGAGCCCAAACGCATTCACCTGATCGGTCAATAACTGCGCAGCGAAAATAATGTAAGGAGGGGTGATGCCAGGAGGTAGAATATCTTTTTTAAATTCAGACAAGCAAGACACTCGACATTTCTCCGCCAATGGAAACCGACGAGATCCGAAATCCAGATACGGGGTCCGGCACAACAAGGATTCGGCGCAGAATCCCATGGGATCCCCCCCAAATGTCCTGTAATGGGGAAACCAACCATTCTCACCGTAAAGAACGGGCACGGAATTCGCCGTCGCCCACTCATTGACTTCATACCTAAAAGGACAATACCCCCAGACAATGGCAATATCCGGAAGTCTGTTCAACTTAAGAAAATCCTGAAAATGCTCTCGCAGAGAAACCACTGTGTTCAGGATCGGCTCCATCCCACAACTGCGACAGGCTCGGAGCAAGCTTGTCTCAAAAGGACCCACCGGTAGGTATGTCGAGCACTTTTGTGCCGTCCTATCATTAGAATTTCCCATAAAAATCCTCTTAATTTGAATTCGATTTCACTGGGGCCTTAATAGCGTTCTTTATGTCATTTTTCGCCAAACCTAACAATTGAGGTTGCCGAAAGAAACTTGATCCTTTAACGTTTTGTTCACTCACCTATATCCTTGGACTTAATCCGGTCATTTGCATCCCAATTCGCGAGGGTTAAATCTGTAACTCCTTTCCCATTATATTGCCGATACCTTGAACGAAATCGCCATTGCTTCCCGTTTGCTGCACGCCCCCCGGCCAAACGTTCTTTAAATTCTTCGATACTCTTGGTTGCATAATGATTAATTCTCAGAAAGTCATTTGTAGCCTGTTCCTGATTTGGCCTTTGAATACATGGCTCACCCCTTTCATTAACCAAACAATAACCAGGAGGTGGATGAGTATAATGAGGATTTCCAATTCGCCTCATATAATCAGGTCGAAGGATCATCTTCGTCCATCGCGAAGGAAACGGAAATGTAGCAGTAAACCTTTTTGTCACAGGCATATCCACAAACTTCCTCTGTCCGTTTGAACCGAATAATTGCCAATGCACGATTACTCCAGCAAGTTTCTCATTTCCACAATACCTCCTCACAATTCGCTCAATCTGTTCCGGTAATAGTCTTCCGACTGGCGAGAACAGGAATTCGTCTGCATCCAGGAAAGCCACCCAATCAGCCGTATTCGTGCCCCGTAGCTCCTCCAACAAGTGGCGATAAATCGCCCGTTGCTGCCCCATTCCCGGCCACCATCTAAGCGTAACCAATCCTGCATCGACGAAAGACTTAAGCGAATTCTCGGTACTATCGTCACTGTGGTTGTCATATAAATAAAAATGCTCAACTCCCACCGATTGGTGAAACCGAATCCATTCCCCAAGGTAACGCGCTTCGTTCTTGATACAGGCACCGATAACGAGTCGATATTTCGCCGAGCACTTAACACCCATTTTCATTGCCTAAATTAAATCCCAAACAAAACGGCCCCGACAATATCGTGCAATTCGCAACACAGGCAAGTCTCGCATGCAATGCATCACCTCGTTCGAATTCTCCTGCGGAACAAGTTCGGATGGACAACATCCAAGGGCATCCCTCGACCTTCCGGCCATGTCGATTCGATCAACCTACCCACCGCCAAATCTTGCTTCACAAATAAAAACGTATTCTGCCGATACCAAACCGGGATTCTGCGATCCGACCAGATTTTTGGGCGAATGCAATCAATCGTCAAAAACCGAAACCTCTCAAACATTTGACACCAGTAGCTTTGCCAGCGTTCGTTCACATGGTGCCTCCCGCCTTGCCCCGGTATAGCACCAGAGAAAACGATGAAGTCTGCAAGCCGTACCAACTCCTCAACAAGTCGATCCGATCGAGGTGGAGAGAGATGTTCGACGACCTCCAGGCATATCGCCAAATCAAAGGTCCCAACGGGAAGGGAACTGATCTCGAAATTCATTCGAATTATCTGCTCTGCTGGAATGACCAATAAATCATTGTCCACCCATACCCCCTCGACACCAGTCACCTTCTCCAAGCCTCGGCGCCGCAATTCGTCTAACCAAACCCCGGTTCCACAACCAATATCCACCGCGGAATGAATTTCTGGAAGTCTGGATAGAACAATTTCCAGGATCCGATTCGCTGCATACTCCGTCCGCGACAAGCGGCGACTATAATTATTCCGACTATACACAATGACGGTCAGTGGTGCATTCCAATTCGACACCCGGTTCAATCACCGCAGACGCAAGTCAGACCTATCGAGAGGAAGTGATTTCTCCCACAAGCAACCATAATTTAAAATGCTGCAAGGGGTGTCGCGAGCACATTTTCGCCTACGATTCAGCTTACCTGTATTTTACCTTCGATTTGGCATCGAATAAAAGTGAATCATCTCCTAAAAGATTTCCGAAGGAAGTATCCTCTCAAAACCACGGCGCACCGTGCTTTTCGTAGATTCGAATCAGGGATCTTTCTCAGCTTGCTCCTCCATGTGCTTAGGATCATCCACTTCCTCGTCCTCAATCGATCTTCCTACATAATACTGAGCAAGGTCCATTCGATTTTTATAATCGAGAGCAATCGTATCATCCCACACAATTATACCATCGAGAACGACGATATACCCTACCGTACCTGAATCTTTTTCCTCCTCTTCAAAATGCACATAAAAAAGTTGAGAACCAAGGCGCATGTGCTCACTTACATCAACTTTAAAGTATGCGGATTGAGACTTCACGGCAGAATCCAAGTGACTCTGTAGATCCGCCATAGTGGAAACTCCATCGATTCGTAAACTCCCAGCTTCCAATCTCTCAGCATACCACGCGAAAAGGATCTCATTCGATTCGTGAATAAACGACAACTCTCTCTCTATAGAAGTCAAAGCAAACAATTTCTGATGCTCTGCTAAGCCGGGATAATTACGATAAAACTCCTTGTCGGCATTCGCCAAACTAACAGCGAGTAATGACAAAAAAAGACCAATTATTCCATATTTATTATTCATATTTAACAACATTCCAAGCCACACGCACGTCGCAAGATTGCCGCCCTCGCTGACTGGCATTTTTCTTCGTTCTTCTCAACAACTCTGATCTGATTACCCAAAAAGGCGAAGGACATCTCAAGGCGGAAAGTCCAGCAGACTTCGCAGTTACCATGATTTGGCCTGATCTTAACCTCAAGTTTCTGTTGTAGGCCCACGAGTGCAGCTAATCCTTTTGCGAGTTCATCCACAACAAGCTCTGCCGCCGAACTAGCAATGTCCTCGACAAAATCAAAAAGTGGCCTGCCCGTCAAATCGGTAAAAGCTTGGGAACCTCGGCTTTTCAACAATTTGTCAGCAGCACTCCGAGCCGTTTGGTTAGTTCTCAAAAAGTGGCTGACCTTACCACTCGCGAAGGCGCCGGCCACCATTTGGGGTAACTTCTCCAAGAAACGGCGCTCCCCGCTCTTTCCTTGCCCGTGCAACCTGATTTTCATCCACTCATCTGGAGATGTCATACAGTATTGCTTTACGTAGGTTGCGAGAATAATGCGATTTAAACGTTCCGAAACATATCCCAATGCAGCATGTTTGGCGGCTTCAACAGCAGCACTTTTGATTAAGCTCTTGGCCACGAAGGGTAACAGTGGAGTCAAACCTTTTAAGTCGAAATACAGAAAGGGATTATTATTAACGAACCGATACGAGTTCAAGCCGCCCTTTTCACCGACTGGATCCCTGCTGATCCACCTCCCTAGATTGGGATGGTAGAAGCGATAGCGCACCTGGTATAGCCCGGTCTCGAGGTCGTAGCGATAGGCGTGGAAAAGAGTCTCCCAGGCGAAGCTGGAACTGGTCCGGTTTCCAAAGGAAGCGTCCATGTAGCTGGGGGCGCCGAAGCCGTCGTAGGCGTAGCGCTCCTGCACCGTGCCCGAGGTGTTCACCACTGACGTTACACTCCCCATCGCATCACTCAGGGAATATAGCCGCTCAGAGGAGACTCCCGGACGGTCGCGTAGCACCAGGTCGTCAATGGCGCGGGTTCCCCAGACATAGTGGCGATCCGCGGTGGTCGCCTGATCCAACCGCTCTTCGAGCACCTGCCATTGATCCGAGTAGTAATAATGGCGGGTCTGTCCCCCAGCCTCTTTGCTCACCCGGCGGTATTCGCCGTCGTAGCGGTAGGTCGCGACTACAGCGCCGCCGAGACCGGGGGCGTTTCTGACTTCCACCAGGCGATTCCAGCCGTCCCATTTCAGGTCGTAACCGTCGCTCAAGGAAAGCGGCGGCGGGATGCTGATCATGTTCCCCGCTGCGTCATGCGCGGGCGTCGGCCACGGAGTCCCGGAGTTGGCGGTAATGTCGGTAATCTCGTTGGCGACGCTATGGGTCCGGTTCTGATCAAGAACCGTGCTTCCGTTTTCTTTACGAAGGTAGGCGGTTTGCGTCCCCCGCCAGTTGCCGGCCGGATCGTAGTTCCAGACTTCCTCTTGTTCTGGAGTTCCGCTGATGCCGGTTTTGTTCGCGTTGAGGGTCCCCCGGTTCCGGTTCTTGACCTGATTCAGTCCGTCGTAGTCGTAATGTTCGTCATGGTCGCCCGCGGCCACCGTGTTCTCACGCCACAGACGGGAAGAGCCACGATCATAGCCGTATTGGAAGCGATCGACATCCGTGTCATCAACGGTTCGCCTCCAGCGCTGGTCGGTCACCCGGCCGAAGCGGTCGAGCCCGGTGTATGGGTCGCCGGCCTCCCCCGTGGCGCCGTTGGCGAAGTAGGTCAGTTCCACTTGCGGCTGATCCGGATAACCGGCTATCACCGGTTGGCCGCGACCGAGATAAGCGTAACGGGCGAGCACCACGCTTGACTGACGAAGCTCATTCATCAAAGCTGGTTAATCTGTTGGTCAAATACCGACGTCAGTTAGACTGGTAAAGCCGACGAGAGAGAATCGCGATCCCGTGATCTCCCGCTGGATTCAGCTTACCTGTGTTTTACCTTCGATTTGACATAGGCCAGAAGTGACTCATCCAAAGTCTCTTTCCATATTGTCAACTGAGGATAACCGTCCTTTTGAAAAACCACGGTCGTTTGGGTTTCGACGTATTCCGAAAAATCCTTCCACTTAATGTGCAAATCCATGTTTACAGCACTTATATAAAAACCCTCGCCCGAAATCCGAAGTTTAAACCGAGGGTGAGCGAGCATCTTAAAATTCGCGCTAGCTCGGTTCATCAGATCGAAGTATGATTTCACCCAAGGACTAATAAAAATCAACCAAAACGCAAGAAACATAATCGCGCTATCGATGCCAAACAGCGGAGACATAAGCACAATCGATAGAACAATTCCACTAAAAATCGCAATAGGAGTCTTCCTTCTCCCGAATATCACCTTCCAAAAGTACTCTCGAGCAGCTCGACGAGCCATCTCCTCGGTAAGATCATATTCGATTTCCTGTTCCACCTTATCCTCCATTCCCATACTGAAATAATTCATTTCATCCTGAAACAAATCAAATGACTTTGACAAAACTGAGAGCGTTCGCCTATTCGATCTAACTTTTTAGTTGCTTGCAGAAACAGCATGAACTAAGATTCCGCCGATCACCACGGCTAGCGCAGGTCCAGCAGCTAGAGATGCCGCATAGGCCGCGGCTACAACAACCACAGCAGCAGCAGTAGCCGTCCCTATCACATTTACTTCACCATTGTAGTCACAAGTCAATCGCACCTGAATGGTACTGCACTTGCAGCAACTATTATTGTTTCCATACACAAACCTATGGGCGGAAGCTCGTCCCTTCAGATCAAAATTCGCCTTTAACCCTTGGTTAAATCGGGATCTTGCATAGGCCGATAATCGATAATTGATATCAACACTCGCTTGCTTGTTTCGAGCTCCAAGTTTTATTTGGAACGATGAAGGACGAGAGCTAAATGGGTTTATATTTATATCTGATATTGGTTTGAAATACCCATCCCAATTCCCCCATTCGTTCTTGCATGAATTAGCAGCTTTGTCTGACCATGAAAGACTTCCTTCAATATCGCAGTCTATCCTTGCTCGAACAAATGCCCCGACCCCATATCGTGTAGGAAGGTCGGCACTAAAAGGCCACTTTATATCAATTTTTTTATCACAGGTTAACGATCCCACCAGCCTAGGAATTGAGAAGAGCCCCATTGGGTCGTAGAGGCTAATCGGGTCGTTCTCGGCAAATTCATACAGACTAACATCCTGCTCCTCAATTGGATCCCTGCTGATCCACCTTCCAAGGTTAGGATGCAGGTAACGATAGCGCACCTGGTATAGCCCGGTCTCGAGGTCGTAGCGATAGGCGTGGAAAAGAGTCTCCCAGGCGAAGCTGGAACTGGTCCGGTTTCCAAAGGAAGCGTCCATGTAGCTGGGGGCGCCAAACCCGTCGTAGGCGTAGCGCTCCTGCACCGTGCCCGAGGTGTTCACCACTGACGTCACGCTCCCCATCGCATCACTCAGGGAATATAGCCGCTCAGAGGAGACTCCCGGACGGTCGCGTAGCACCAGGTCGTCAATGGCGCGCGTTCCCCAGACATAGCGCCGATCCGCAGTCGTCGCCTGATCCACCCGCTCTTCGAGCACCTGCCATTGATCCGAGTAGTAATAATGGCGGGTCTGTCCCCCAGCATCTTTGCTCACCCGGCGAGATTCGCCGTCGTAGTGGTAGGTGGCCACCACCGCGCCCCCGAGACCCGGGGCGTTTCTGACTTCCACCAAGCGGTTCCAAGCGTCCCATTTTAGGTCATAACCGTCGCTCAAGGAAAGCGGCGGCGGAATGCTGATCATGTTCCCCGCTGCGTCATGCGCGGGCGTCGGCCACGGAGTCCCGGAATTGGCGATAATATCGGTGATTTCGTTCGCGACGCTGTGGGTCCGGTTTTGGTTCAGAACGGTGGTGCCGTTTTCTTTGCGCAGGTAGGCGGTTTGTGTCCCGCGCCAGTTGCCGGCGGGGTCGTAGTTCCAGACTTCCTCTTGTTTCAGGGTTCCGCTGATGCCGGTTTTGCTGACGTTAAGCGTGCCCAAATCCCGGTTCTTGACTTGGTTAAGGCCGTCGTAGTTGTAATGTTCGTCATGGTCGCTCGCGGCGACCGTGTTCTCACGCCACAGGCGGGAGGAGCCACGGTCGTAGCCGTATTGGAAGCGATCGACATCCGTGTCATCACCGGTTCGCCTCCAGCGCTGGTCGATCACCCGGCCGAACCGGTCAAGCCCGGTGTATGGGTCGCCGGCCTCCCCGGTGGCCCCGTTGGTGAAGTAGGTCAGCTCCACTTGCGGCTGATCCGGGTAACCGGCTATCACCGGTTGACCGCGACCGAGGTAAGCATAGCGGGCGAGCACCACGCTCGACTGACGAAGTTCGTGGATCCGGTTGAGCACATCATCAGCGCCGCCAGCACTGCCGTAATCATAATCAAGAATGGTTCCATCGGGATACTCCACCGCGATGGGCCGGATATGGTTGGCGCTACCGTCACTGTAGTTGTAACTAACCCCCGGCGTAGTCGAAATGTTAACCGGGCCGTCGTGCGACTGGTACTCCGCGCTCAACTGACCGAAGGCATTATAAGATTTTTGCACTTCGTTAACGACGATGCCCCTGCCGGGGGTCGGGTGGCTGTGACTGGTCACCTTTTCCATCATCCCGCGCACGTCATAGGTAAATGTCATTGACCGAACGGTGTCGTCCACCGTTGAGGGAAGAACGGCAACTCCGGAATAAACCGGACGACCGAGCTTATCGTATATGAGTGTGCGAGTCACGCCTCGCTGGTCTTTGATCCCCACGTTCTCACCGAGCCGGTTGTAGGTGTATTCCACCCGGTCCTCCGGCGCGGATTTGTCCGGATATTCTTTCGCGCGGAGAAGGTCGCTTCGCGCCACCCCGGAATCGTCCAACGTGGTGCCGTAGACCCAAGTTGTGACTTGATCGCCCGTTACGTTGTTGCGTACGACCAAGGTCTGCATCAGTCCGTCGGCGGTATAACTCTGTTCCGTGGTCTTATTCTCATCCGGGGCGGTCCCGTTTTCCACGTAGTTTTCGATTGTCTTGATACGCCGCCCGGCGTCGTCGAACTCGACCCGATTCTCCGTTCCCTTTGGATCGATTGTTCGCCAAACCTGACCCGCTCCGTCGCGATCCTGACTTGCCACAAGAACGGTGTCCGAACGAGCAGGAATCGTCGAAGGACGGCTGAGGGTCGAGCCGCCGTTTGTACCATAGGCAACCTGCGCCTGAATCCGGCCAATCGTATCGGGATAGCTCGTCGAGTAGGAGACGCGGGCCTTAGGCTGGGAACCGCTTGGAGTGCTCAATTCGCCGGTTCCGGTGGCGTCGTGAAAACGTTCCCGAATTGTTGTCCGGATGACGTTACCGGCGGCATCGTACAGACTCTCCGTTTGTTCGATGACCGTATTATTCGTTACGCTTCCGGCCGCAGCGTAATTGGTGTCGGCCTCCGAAAGGTTGAAGCAAAGAAACTGCTTCATCGGGCGGTTCAAACCGTCATAGAAGGTCTTTTCGAACTCCCGACTTCCCATCTGCACCTGTTTGATCACATTGCCTGTCGCATCATACCAGGTTTTTTCCTTCAAGGAGTTCCCGATTTGTCCACCGCTCACCCCGTATTGAAGCCGAAGGTAAACCCGGCCGCGCAGATCGTATTTGGTCTCGACTCGACTGATCAACGCGCCCGAAGCCTCCCCGGCACGCCGGTCAACACAGATCACCCGGTCCTGATTGTCGTAGGTAGTCTCCTCGTAGAGATCGAGTTCTCCGTCGAGCACTGTTCGGCGGTTGCGGAAATCGTACTCGTAATTGGTCTCCCGGTAATCGATTTGACTGGCATAGCGGCGTTCCTGGGTCAGATTTCCGTCGCCTCCCGCCTGGCCATGATCATACTGGTTGGCCGTTACTAATACCATGTTGTTCGAGCCACCGCTTCCGGCTGGATTGCTATTCGTCGCGCCAAAGTCATTCGTGCCCACCCAGATTTCCGCGACCTCTCCAGGAATGGTGTAAACCTTCCGCTCAATCGTGCCGCCCGGTGTCTGACTCCGGACGAGCCGTCGGCGCGAATCATATCCAAAGTCCGTTTGATTATAATTGACTCCGGAAATGCCCTCACCCGACGATGGAATCACGTGGTAAACTCGCTCGAAGACATGATAACCGTCGAGATTATATCCACTCTTACTCCAACGAACCCAATCCGACTGTGCGAACTGATCTGACGCTGAAAGCTTTCCCGAACCGCTGGTACGCTTGGAAGCGATCACATCGATCACCCGCCCCGCGAAATCGTATCGGGTGATTCGCACCGGCTCGATCAATTCAAACGTCTCAAACGCAGGACCCGTAGCATACCCGTCTGCCTCGCGGCGGTCCCGCATCCAGTCGCGATAAACTGTCCATCGCGCCCTCCGGACGTCCATGGCAACGCCTCCGACATCGATCTGGTGGACAGGTCCCAATTCTTGAGTGATTCTTCCTTGGTTGTCGTGTTCAAAATCGAAAACCAGGTGCAACCCTCCCCCAGGAGGAGTAATCCAAGCGGGTTTGCCAGGATCATTGACCTGACTCATATCCACGTCATCGATCCGCCTGTTTAAAGCACCTGTTGCCAGATCATACTCATACTTCGTGATGTATCCACGCTCATTCTGTTCCCACGTCAGGTTCCCGTAGCTATCGAACTTCTCCTTACGGCTATCCGTTGTTTCCGATCCGTGCTCCGTGTCCGGGACCTCCGGAAGAATGATCGTCCTTTCATCTATTTGAAAGGTGTCACCCAGCCAACTATACTGATAGGCCGTGCAGGCAATCTGCAAGAGCTGATCACTATCACTCGGATAGCATGTCTCCTTTTGGACAAGGTAGATCACTCCCTCTTCCTCGACCTCCCGTTCCGTATACAGCCATTCCTTGAGTTTTATTTCCGTTCCCTGTGTGCCCTCCTGAATCTTCTGGCACTTCAGATAACCCGGAGCCCCCTCGCTGCCGTCGTCCGGATAAAATTCGCTCAAATTGATCAAGCCTTCATGGTCATGCAGGTATTTGTAATTTCCCTGTGATCCGTTATACTCAACCAAGTCGGCTGCTCCCTCATTGTAATATTCGCCCGCGACCTGTCGAAACGCAGAGGATTCCGCCTCCAAAACCGTTCGGGCCTTGCCATCGTACCGGCGATAGGTGCACCATTTGGACAGTCCGTCTTCGGATTCCAGAGCCCTTAAAATGACCTGGCCCACGCGGTTGGTGAAAATGATGTTCCGGTTGCCATCAGGCAAAGTCTCCACCGTCTTTATTACCCATTGGTTATAATTGTCATGGGATGGAGGTGGACGCGAACTCTTGGATCGATCGAAAGTATAACGGCGGGCTCCGCCCATGACCTCCTCCACGATAACCCGTCGGTGGTGGTCGTATTCAAAGTAATGATCGGCGTATTGGGCGACCTGCCAATCCCATGCGGTCTCCGGGTCCAGGGCAACTGTCACCATCTGGTGATACGCTTCCGGACCTACGATGAATTTCACGCCATGAGGAACGCCGGGATGTTCCCAGTCCGTGTAATAACGGAAATAATACGTCTCAATAACACGCAGGTTAGGCGGGCGAACGGGGACCAACACCTGTATAGACTTCAAATCCCCGGGGTTGCCATAAACCGGGTGTTCCGAGCTGGATGATGAAGAACTCGACGAACACCAAGGAGACAACGAGGAATCCTTCTTCGGACAGGGCGGATTCTCGTAATAAGAAAACTGATTGCTTCGCACCGTAACGCCATCCACGCTCGCCACCACGCGTTCGAGTTTACCTTCATTTTCCGAAGCGTTGATATAATGATACTCATAACGAAGGGTCTGCTCCCCAGACGAGATCTCCACCGCCAATAAACGGTGTGTGGCATCACAGTAAACCACCGATCCGGTATGACCCGCCGGATCTTCAAGTCCCTTCAACCTCCCCCGACGCTCGGGCACCCCTGAAAAATCGAAATATCGCGTCCTGTAGCCATTGGCATCGGTGTGGATGAACTCATTTCCCTTCTTCTCCAATCGATCATGACTGAAGAACCTAACTTTATAGTCATTGTTCTCGTCACGATCAAACCACAATACCGAATAGAACCCGCGGACCAAAGCTATCGATGCCCCATTCTGCTTCGAAACAAGGTAGGACAACTCCTCCACCGCCCAATTGTTCCCGTTTAACCCCGTGCTCAACGACTCCTGACGATTGCTATACGTCAGTGTATGACCCCAGCCGCGCCCAAACCCGTGAGACGACAGATCATTCACTTTGTAGCGAATGTGTCCATTGGCATACTTCACCGGCTCGTCGCTCACACCGTCACCGCCACCGCATTCGGGCGGCTCCTCACTCGATTCGCTCGAACTCTCTTCTTCGCTCGAACTGCTGGTGACTCCTCCGCCTCCGTGGCTTGAATGCTCGATTCACTCGAGCTACTCGAGTCGCTCGAGTCGCTTGAGTCGCTTGATTCGCTGGAGTCGCTGGAGTCGCTGGAGTCGCTTGATTCGCTGGAGTCGCTTGATTCGCTTGATTCGCTGGATTCGCTGGATTCGCTTGAATCGCTGGAGTCGCTCGAATCGCTTGAATCGCTTGAATCGCTGGAGTCGCTGGATTCACTGGATTCGCTTGATTCGCTGGATTCGCTGGATTCGCTTGAATCGCTGGATTCACTGGATTCGCTTGAATCGCTGGATTCACTGGATTCGCTTGAATCGCTGGATTCACTTGAATCGCTTGAATCGCTGGATTCGCTGGATTCGCTTGAATCACTGGAGAAGCTATTTCCGGCCTCTTGAAGTGCCGTCAAGTAAGCTTCGAAGTCCTTTGATGCAGCTTGGTTTTTTTTGTCAGGAGGGAAATTGCGGGTAGCCATACCAAATCAATATTTCAAATCAATTTTTATTAGTATCAACCTAATATAGCACCGCGCCAACGACCCAAAGGAATCACAATTCATTACGAAGCAGCCACATCAAGGTCTTATCTCCATATCTGTTTAACGAGTTTCGTTCCAGGTTGTCAAACTCATTTTTCATCGAAAAATGGGATCTCATGGGATCTCCAACACAAGCGAGGCTGAAACCGCCGCAACGGAACTCAACGCGACTCCTGAAAAATCACCTTCACCCCGGCCGAGCTCTCCTGATTGGTGGTGCGGTTCGAGTCGGCTGAAGGAGCAACCGGATTGAACTCAGTTCCGCTCCGAAACCAGTTCGGGCAGATCGAACAACGCGTTCACATAAGTGCGGGCCTGCTCCAGATTCTGGACAACCAGCCCGGGATCCCGCCTGACCTTTGCGATCAGTAACGATCCCTGCCACAAACTGTTTAACATCCATGCGACCTGGGCCGGTTCGAATTCGATCCGGACCGGATGCACCCGCTTGGCTGCGACCAAAAAAGCGGTCACGAAGGCGGTCCAACCGGCGAAGGCATGGCCACACGTTTCCCGAATCTCTCCATGCGAGTCCGAAAGTTCCTGGGACATCATCCCGAGCAGACACGCCAGGACTCCCCCCGGGGGGTTCCGGACACTGGCGATCAGCCCGTCGAAGAAGTGGTTCAACTGGACCAGTGGATCGCCCGCAACCCCACCGATCGCCTCCTGGTAACTCACCACGCGACCCCGGCACCACCAGTCGAGCGCCGCCAAACCAATATCCTCCTTGGTTTTGAAATGGTGGAAAAACGCCCCTTTCGTCACCCCGGCCTCGTCGCAAATATGATCAACCGTGGTCGCAGTGAATCCCTGGCGCCGGATCAAATCACTCGCGGCCTCGACCAACTTCAACTTGGTCGCCGCCGGATCCCGCGCTCTCGTTTTCCCACCAGACATACTGCCCGGTATGTAAGTCAGGGAGCCCCCATTCGTCAACCGCATTCAAACGTTTTACCCAACTCCCCGCCCCTGACCGGCGCCCATCCGGGAAATCCGCGGTTCCGCTCATTCGCGTTTCCACTTCCTTCACCATGTATCCGGAATTTCATTATTCCGGCTGGCCGCTTCGTAGGTCGATTTGGTCAAAAGCGATCGGCTCACTTCCGATTCGCTCTCCCATCCCGAATGGGTTTCCGGCGAACCGCCCGGATCCGGCGCCGGCAACGCCCGATCGACTACCGAGGCCAGCCGTCCCGTCGTGCCCGGGAAAAGCCGACTGAAAACCACCGCGGCGCGGGCAGGCGCTCCGAGAATCAAACTCGGCGCCCCCGCGCGGCAGGCGTCCAATATCTTCCGCGCCGCCCGGTCCGCATTCATCGAAAGCAACGGCAAGGAGTCGGCCACCGCAAACCAGGCATACTCGGCTTGCCGTCGTCCCTTGAACATGGCGTTCGGCGGCGACCCCGTCCGCATCAACCCCGGACAAACCGTCGTCACCCGAATGTTATCCTTCCGCAACTCCGCCCCAAAGCCGTCGGACAACCCGGTCAGGGCGAATTTGCTGGCCGAATACGGAACCAAATGCGGCGCGGCGATCTGTCCCCCGATGGAACTGATGTTGACGATACGACCTTCCCCCGCCCGGCGCATGTGCGGCAAGACCGCCAACATCAGGTAGAGCGGGCCGTAGAAATGAACGCCCATCGCCTCTTCGAAATCCTTGACCCGCTGATTGGCGAGCGGCCCGACTTGAATGATTCCCGCGTTGTTGATCAATACATCGATTTTTCCGAAACGTCCAACGATCTCGTCCACCGCCTCGTTCACCTCTTCTTGCTTGGAAACATCGCATGGCACCGTCATCACCGAAACCCCGGTTTGATGAAGCTCCTCTTCAGCCCGCAAGAGCTCCGCCCGTTTCCGCGCCAACAGCACCAGGTTCGCCCCTTCCGCCGCCAGCCTCCTGGCCATCAACAATCCGAGCCCCCGCGAACCGCCGGTGATCACGACGGTCCGGCCGTGGAATCCATATCGCCTCCTCGGTCGCCAAACGCCGAAGGCGACACCCGCGGCCACCCCGACCGCCACTCCGCCCAAAACCCCGAGCACGGGCCATTCCGCCACCCGACTCTTTCCTTTTCCCCCTCTCCCCATCGTCTCCTCCTTGACGCGGAACCTACCGGCGAATCCATCCATTTTCAAGCCGCCCAGCCTTGACGCCAAATTGGAGTGCCCGCATTCATGCGCTCTTCCCGTCGAGAACCTTTTAACCGGGGGACCGCCAGAGGAAATAACCCTGTCCGGGCTTCGTGAAATCAAATCGAAGGTCTCCTCTTTCAGCAAAGAAGGTCAATCGAGCACCAAATTCCGCCCGCCGAGGAAAAGCACCCAGATCAACACGGTCAGCCAGTGAATGATGGTCGGCACCCACAACGACCGCGAATAGATGTAACTCAACCCGCAACTGATCCCCAATAGGAAAACGATCGCCAAAAAGGCCGGGTTCAAAAAGAACTCCCGCGCCTCCGGATTGATCGTCAAAGCGTTCAACGGATGCCAAAGCACAAAGACCGCCGTGCTGAGAAGGGTGTAGAAAACGACCGCCCCGGTGCCCTTCTCCCGGGTGTTCCGGGGAATCAACACTCCACGGAAAAACGCCTCCTCCAGCAACGACGGAAACACGAAAAGCCCGAGCGGCAGCAAAAAGAAATACCGCGCCTCGACCAACCCCGGCTCGAACAATCCCGACAACCACCCGATCAAAACCGCCGGCACCGCATACGCCACCGCCAACAGCGCAGACAACCTCCACCGCTCCAAAGGTCCGGTCTTGATCCCCGCCCAGAGGTTTTCCCTCAAATACCAAACAATACGCGTCATGAACAATTGGATACTCTCCGTCCGATGCGAACTCCAACGACAACCACCAAACCGGCCAACGCCAGCCCGAGTCCGTAATAACGGGGTTCCGGAATCACTCCAAAAAGCTCGTCCCGATAAGCCGAGAGATCGGCGAAGTAAGTCAGGTTTCCAGCCAACACCAGACTCCCTTGTTTGGCGACCATCGACGTATCCGCCGGCTGGTTTTGAAAACCTGCAACCGCCATGAACATCCCCGCCAACTCCCAATTGCCGGTCAGATTGTTGAAGATGAACAAACCGCCCCCGGAATCACCGAGCGATCCCGCCGATTGATTCAACCCGCTGTTGAGAAATTCGACTTGAAACGCCTGTGTCCCCAACACCGGGCCTGCCGTCAAACTCTGCACCGTCCCGGTCCCCCATCGCCCGACATTGGGAGTGGTCCATTTATATCCTTCGTAATACATCGCGTTCGGATTGGGCGGCGGTTGACTGATCTCTTCGAAGGCGGAGTTCCAATAAAACACTTCCTCCTGACGTTGTCGTCCGAATCCCATCATCCGCACCTCCGTTCCGGGAAGAGGGCTGAGATTGGCGATCGGAATGGGAGCCAACGCCGGAGAGGTGGTCAATCGAATCAACCGCAGATCAGTCGAGCCGATCCGCATCGACCCGGTGCCATTGAATGTCGTGTCCCGGGTATACGAAATCCCCCCGAAACTATATTGCGCCCGCAACGAAGTGTGTGCGGCGGTCAGCACGAACCCATCCCCGAGATAGACGGCCGACCCATTCGCCCCGACCGCGTCACCGACGTAATCGAACCACGAATCGGCGGGGGAAGGTTTGGTGGTTTGATTACCACCGATTCCGCCGGGGCCCCCGACGATCACCGCGTGGGCGAAGGATAAACCACCGATCAAAAACAAAACGGTGCAGCCGCTTCGCGCCAGCCACGCCCGCGGAACAAAAGGAACCAAAGATCGAAGCATAGACGGGCATTATGAGAACCGACTCCCCCTCCGCAAATCAATTTCCGAGCCACCGCGGAGCTTCGCGCTCCAGCCGAAGTCCGCCGCTCCTTCATCCGGCGAAAGCCGGATGCTACCCCGCAGCATCGAGTTTGCACTCGATGAAACAGAGCATAAGCTGGAACTTCGCGCTTCAGCCGAAGTCCGTCGGACAAGTCCGCCGCTCCTTCATCCGGCGAAAGCCGGATGCTACCCCGCAGCATCGAGTTTTCACTCGATGAAACAGAGCATAAGCTGGAACTTCGCGCTTCAGCCGAAGTCCCGTCGCTCCTTCATCCGGCGAAAGCCGGATGCTACCCCGTAGATAACATGAGGGCGACAAGTGGGAAAGAATTCTCCAACATGTCGCCCGATATGAATAACCAATCGAAAAATAACTTCTCCAAATTGATTAACGGAATCGTCTCGTCCAATGGGCAGGAGGTCAAGCTCGGGATCGATCTTCATGCCCGCGATGGCGTGGCTTGCCTACAGGTGGACGGCAGCTTGCCGCAACGCCCGTTGCGCTTGAAGCACGAGGAACTGGTTCGCCTCGTTGGCAAGTTAGTGGCCGCCGACCTGAAGGTTTATGCCTGTTATGAGGCTGGTCCTTGCGGCTATGGATTATACCGCCAGCTCACCGAATTGGGAGCCACCGTTTTCGTGGTTGCCCCGGTGAGCCTGGCGGGCGGACGCAACCAAAAGACGGATAACCTTGATGCGCGGGGGCTGGTCGACCAACTCGACCGCTATTTGCGAGGCAACAAGAAGGCCTTCACGGTCATTCGTGTGCCAAGCCAGGAGGAAGAACAGGCGCGGGCGAGATCACGTCTGCGCGATCAGATCAAGAAGAGCCGGAGTGGATGGGAGGCACGTGGTCGAAGCGCGTTGCTGGCGCAGGGATTCCACGTGAAAGGCCGTTGGTGGGGGCCGCGCAAATGGAAGGATCTCTGTCTCGAATTACCCGAGTATCTGGTCCAGCAACTTGAGGTAATGCGTGAGATTCTGCTGAAGCTCGACGAGAAGGAAAGGGCCATCAAAAAGGAACTGGTCGAGGAGGTTAAACAGCCTCTGCCGGTCGGAATCGGAGCCCTGACCTGGGTGATGCTCCTGCGGGAGATCTGCGACTGGGGACGGTTTAAGAACCGGCGTCAAGTGGCCGGCTTCGTCGGATTATGTGCCGGGGTTCACCAAAGCGGAGGATCCTCCCGGGATCTGAGTATAAACAAGCACGGCAATCCGCGAATACGCGCCCTGTTAATCGAAGCGGTCTGGCGCATGGTGCGATGGCAACCCGATTACCCGCCCGTGCGCGAGTTGGTCGAGAAGCTTGTCAGCGGCCGGTCTCGGCGCAAGATCGCGGTCGCGGCCGCCCGCAAGCTCGCCATCGATCTGTGGCGGTTGGCCACCGGTCAAACCACGCCTGAGAAGCTCGGCCTGAGGATGCCCGAGGTTGCAGTCGGCTGAGGGCAACCAACTTCCCTTTTTGTTCTTTGATCTTTTTGCCTGAAGCGAACCCGATTTCGGAGTGGAGCGCGCACGTTTCGATGCTTGGACTTTCATCCGTTCCTGTAGATTGTGCCGCTTGCTCCGTCCCTCTTTTCCTCCGGCCTCGCCGGGGGTCGCATAAATTATAATGCGCTGCCTCTAAGGCACGCGCGGATAGCAGTTTGTCCCCCCGGCCAGTTCGAGGGGACCGGGGACGAGAGACATTCCTTTCCGGGGGCAACTCCAAAGGCCAAAAGATTGGGGCTCATTGCCGCCCCCAAACCCCCGCTAGGGGAACTAAGGTAAGAAAGCAGATCTTAAGAATGTCCTAAGAAAAATAAATCAAACAACGGTTTCATTTTCCGCTTGTCACGAAACCCTCATAGCAGCATCGAGTTTTCACTCGATGAAACAGAGCATAAGCCGGAATGTCGCGCTTCGGCCGAAGACGGTCGGCCACGGCGAAATCGCGCCTCTCCTTCATCCGGCGAAAGCCGGATGCTACCCGTAGATAACATGAGGGCGACAAGTGGGAAAGAATTCTCCAACATGTCGCCCGATATGAATAACCAATCGAAAAATAACTTCTCCAAATTGATTAACGGAATCGTCTCGTCCAATGGGCAGGAGGTCAAGCTCGGGATCGATCTTCATGCCCGCGATGGCGTGGCTTGCCTACAGGTGGACGGCAGCTTGCCGCAACGCCCGTTGCGCTTGAAGCACGAGGAACTGGTTCGCCTCGTTGGCAAGTTAGTGGCCGCCGACCTGAAGGTTTATGCCTGTTATGAGGCTGGTCCTTGCGGCTATGGATTATACCGCCAGCTCACCGAATTGGGAGCCACCGTTTTCGTGGTTGCCCCGGTGAGCCTGGCGGGCGGACGCAACCAAAAGACGGATAACCTTGATGCGCGGGGGCTGGTCGACCAACTCGACCGCTATTTGCGAGGCAACAAGAAGGCCTTCACGGTCATTCGTGTGCCAAGCCAGGAGGAAGAACAGGCGCGGGCGAGATCACGTCTGCGCGATCAGATCAAGAAGAGCCGGAGTGGATGGGAGGCACGTGGTCGAAGCGCGTTGCTGGCGCAGGGATTCCACGTGAAAGGCCGTTGGTGGGGGCCGCGCAAATGGAAGGATCTCTGTCTCGAATTACCCGAGTATCTGGTCCAGCAACTTGAGGTAATGCGTGAGATTCTGCTGAAGCTCGACGAGAAGGAAAGGGCCATCAAAAAGGAACTGGTCGAGGAGGTTAAACAGCCTCTGCCGGTCGGAATCGGAGCCCTGACCTGGGTGATGCTCCTGCGGGAGATCTGCGACTGGGGACGGTTTAAGAACCGGCGTCAAGTGGCCGGCTTCGTCGGATTATGTGCCGGGGTTCACCAAAGCGGAGGATCCTCCCGGGATCTGAGTATAAACAAGCACGGCAATCCGCGAATACGCGCCCTGTTAATCGAAGCGGTCTGGCGCATGGTGCGATGGCAACCCGATTACCCGCCCGTGCGCGAGTTGGTCGAGAAGCTTGTCAGCGGCCGGTCTCGGCGCAAGATCGCGGTCGCGGCCGCCCGCAAGCTCGCCATCGATCTGTGGCGGTTGGCCACCGGTCAAACCACGCCTGAGAAGCTCGGCCTGAGGATGCCCGAGGTTGCAGTCGGCTGAGGGCAACCAACTTCCCTTTTTGTTCTTTGATCTTTTTGCCTGAAGCGAACCCGATTTCGGAGTGGAGCGCGCACGTTTCGATGCTTGGACTTTCATCCGTTCCTGTAGATTGTGCCGCTTGCTCCGTCCCTCTTTTCCTCCGGCCTCGCCGGGGGTCGCATAAATTATAATGCGCTGCCTCTAAGGCACGCGCGGATAGCAGTTTGTCCCCCCGGCCAGTTCGAGGGGACCGGGGACGAGAGACATTCCTTTCCGGGGGCAACTCCAAAGGCCAAAAGATTGGGGCTCATTGCCGCCCCCAAACCCCCGCTAGGGGAACTAAGGTAAGAAAGCAGATCTTAAGAATGTCCTAAGAAAAATAAATCAAACAACGGTTTCATTTTCCGCTTGTCACGAAACCCTCATAGCAGCATCGAGTTTTCACTCGATGAAACAGAGCATAAGCCGGAATGTCGCGCTTCGGCCGAAGACGGTCGGCCACGGCGAAATCGCGCCTCTCCTTCATCCGGCGAAAGCCGGATGCTACCCGTAGCATCGAGTTTTCACTCGATGAAACAAAGCAAAAGCCGGAACTTCGTGCTTCAGCCGAAGTCCGCCGATCACGTCCGCTACTCCTTCATCCGGCGAAAGCCGGATGCTACCCCGTAGCATCGAGTTTTCACTCGATGAAACAGAGCATAAGCCGGGAATCTCGCGCCTCAGCCGAAGACGGTCGGCCACCGCACCCACGGCGACTGAAGCGCGCCGCTTTCAATGACTACCCCGAAAACTCCGGCTCGTTACCCTTCCGTCGACCGCGGGGAGCGAGGTTCGCGGCGTTCCCGCTGTTCCGGTTGACGGGGGGCGGGACGGGACGCCGCAGGTGGCGGAGAGGATGGCTCGGCGGAGGTTGCGGCCGGTTCCTGCTTCGGTGTTTTCAACACTTGGGTCAGACCGTTGATGTCGCCGCCGTCAATTCCCAGTTCCTTCATGAGCGAGTCGATCAGGGGAGATTGCGCCCGGTAACGCAGAGCGGCGTTGGTCACCGAGTCGGCGAGATTGTCCCCCCCGGCGGAGGCGACCGTTCCGTTGGCGTGACCATTGCCGTTGCCTCCCGATTGTCCGGCCGGACCGAACAACCCTTGGGCTTGGAGGATCTTGATGCTGTCGATCCGTTCCATCGGCTTGACCGATTCCTTGATGATGTTGGCGAGTTCGCCGACGATGATTTCGCGGTATTGGAATTCGAGGATGTGTTGGCCGAGAAGGTTCTTGGCCTGGTTGATCGCCTCGGTTCCCGCCGCTTCCACGCTGTAACGTTTTTCGTCCGCTTCGGCCCGGATCTTGACTTCGTCGGCGTTGGCCTGGGCGACGGTGCGGATCGATTCCGCCCGGTCGATCGCAGCCTTCTTCTCGGCGTCGGCGGCGACGAGGATGTCGATCGCTTCCTTCTCCGCCGATTCGCGGGCCTTCACCAAGGCGATTTCCTTGTTCCGGTTGGCAACCGCGGTTTCCCGGACGGTGACCACCGCTTCCTCCTCGCGGACCATGCAGGCGCGGGCCTTGGCGGCTTCGGCTTCCGCCTGGGATTTTTCCTCGGACTTCTTGGCGACGGCGATCGCCTGCTCCTGTTGGGAAATCTCGATCGACTGGGCCTTCTGAATCTCTTCGGTTTCGACCGCCCTCAAGGAAAGGATTTTCGCCTGATCGACCCGCCGTTCGGCTTCGATGTCGGCTTCACGGGCCTGCCGTTTCTGCTCCGCCCGTTGCTTGGCGATCTCGGACTCCTGATGGGCGCGCTGGGTCTCCACCTCCTGCTCTTTTTGCAGGCGAGCGTATTCCATGTTCCGGGCGATCTCGAAGTTCTTCCGCTCCGCCTCGAGGTTCTTTTGTTCGATGGCGATCCGGGTGTCCTGCTCGATGTCGTTGCGCTGTTTCCGTTTTGCTTCGACGGTTTCGGTCAGCTTGGTCAAACCTTGGGCGTCGAAAGCGTTGTCGGTTTTGAAGAACTCCCGTTTGGTTTGGTCGAGGGAGGTGAGCGACACGGTTTCGAGCTCCAAACCGTTTTTCCGCAAATCCTCGGTCACGGCGTTCTGCACCGACTGCACGAAGTCGGCCCGCTTCTCGTGGAGTTGCTCCATGGTCATCTCCGCCGCCACCGCACGGAGAGCGTCGACGAATTTACCTTCGATCAACTCCTTCAACAGATCGGGGTCGAGCGTCCGCGACCCGAGGGTCTGGGCGGCGTTGGCGATCGCGTCGGCCGAGGGAGCGACCCGCACGTAGAATTCCGCCTCCACGTCGACCCGCATCCGGTCCTGGGTGATCAATCCGCCTTCGTTCGCCCGGACCACCGCCAAGCGCAAGGTCTTCATGTTGACCGGAATCACTTCGTGGAGGATCGGGAAGACGAGGGCGCCGCCGTCCATGATCACTTTTTGCCCGCCGAAACCGGTCCGGACGTAAGCGCGTTCCTTCGAGGAACGGGTGTAGAGCTTCGCCAGAATGATGCCCGCCGTGATGAGGGCGAAGACCGCGATGCCGGCGTAGGTAAGGATATCGATGATTGTCATTTTGAGGAATCGATTAGATTTGGATTAGGATTGTTGATTGCGTTGAAGAAAATTCCGCTCCTGGAGACCAGGAGGACGGAGGAGCCCCGCTCGAGGACTTCCCCCTCGTTGTCGGGTTTGACCATCACGTAGTGGTCTCGTCCGAACTCGTCTTTCAGCCGGGCTTCCGCCCCGCGGTCCCGGGTAGCCGTGCCACCGGTGACCAGGGCCATCCGGCCGATGAAGGTTTCCTCGCTCACGGCGTAGGTTTCGTCCTTCGGTATGACTTTTTCCAATACACCGTGTCCGACACGGAGCACCGGCAAGACCACCAGGAAAACCGGTATCCACGCGACGGCGGCCGGCAACAAGGAACCGGTGATCCCGTGGACCATCGACTGGAGGATCAATCCAAGCACTCCGAACGCGGTCAGGAAAAGGATCAGGGTGATGAGAAACGGAACTTTTCCGATTCTCAACCACCCGAGGAACTTGGTCATCCCGCTGGTGTTGGTGAACTCCGGAGCATCGAGTCCGTCGAAATCGATGCTCGGTACCAACTTGTCGAATACATGCGTGATCCCCGCGCCCAGCACCAGACTGGTCCCTTCCATCAAGGCGATGATGATCATCACCGTCAGGGCGACGGTGAAGGGAAGGTTTTCGCTCGCGAGGAACAACGACATTATTCGGGACGGTTGAGCAGCTTGGCCTTTTGCAGGCGCTCCTGGATCTGATTCTTGCGATGAAGTTCCTGCAACTCGGCCATCTTGGCGGCGTCCTGACGGTCAAGGCCGGCGTCGCCCCCCGGAATTCCGGTGGTTCGTTCGTGGACCCGCGAAAAGGCGCCGGCCGCCCGCTCCGCCCGATGTTCCGGCTTCTCCTTCGCCTTCCCCCCTCCGTCGACACCGGCGGCGGCGGCCGACTTGCGGGAGGCGCGGAAGCGACGCAGGTCCTCTTCCATTTCCCGCTTCTTCCCCTGGAGGGCGACGATCGCCTGGTTGAGTTCCGCTTCCTCCTCTTTGGCGCTTTGCAGGCTCTGTTCGAGGACCGGCAACTGCGCCTCGATGTCGAGTTGCTTGGCGATGGCGGCCTCGGCCAGATCTTCCCGGTTTTCCTTGAGCGCGGTCTGGATCTGCTCGCCGTAACTGTCGTGGCGGGCGCTCTTGTCGGTGATCGATTTCACCAGCAAATGCTTGTTGGCCTCGACCGTGCCGAGTTCCTGACGGACGTCGGCGATGACGTTGTCGACATCGCGTATCGCCTGTTCCATGACGGTTTCAGGAACGGCCCCTTCGATGGCGTCGACAATCGAATTGGCGGTGCCCGTGATGATTCGCGAGATACGGTTGCTCAGTTTTTCTTTCATGGCTGTTCTGCTTCGGGTTTAAGGAATTGCTTGGACATCGCGTCCGTCAGTGAAAGGAGGCTTTTCAAGCGCTCCCGGAAAAGTCCCGGATCGTAACACGGCGGGGCGGGCGAAACCCCGATCCGCAACAAACCGTCGATCAATTGGAAAATCTCGTCGAGCAGGCGTTTCTCCAACTGATGGAGATGGGCGGCTTCCTCCTCCTTTCGGCCGGGCCGGCGGCTCGTCATCAACGTCGCCATCAGACGCGGCAACGCCTCCACCAAACGGTTGACGAACTCGGAACGGAGACCGTGGTCATATTCCATCTCCTGGATCTGTTCGTAGGTGGGGTTCATAAGATTCCGGAATTCCATCAGACAATTCCGGAAATCCCGGAGATTCTGCTGATGCCGCCGATACTCGGAGAGCACATGCCGCATCTTATCGCTCAACGTTGTAGCCCCCGGAACCTCAAGCGCAAGAAGGAAATCCGCATCTTCCATGTCCACCCGGCAACTAATCGTGGTCGTTTTCTGTGGCATAAGAAAACATTTGCAACAAAACGCATACGATTGCAAACAAAAATTCTTGGGATGAACGGATTTTTCTCGGCAGTGCCCGGAAGGCCTTGGAAAATGAAGCGTCATGACTTCTTCCCTTTTCCGGATCCAACGATCGGTTTCCCTCCTCGCGGGTGGAATTTTATTTACCCTTCTTTCGCCGACTTTCGCGCAGGCGACCGGTTCCGGAAGCAGCGTCCTGGGGCCCCTTTCGGAACAGGTCCGGGGATTGAGCATCGGCCCGGGAGCTTTCCACGTCTTCGGAGCGGATCTCCGGGGGGGTGCGGCGGGAGATGTGAGCGTCAGCCGGTTTCCGATCCAGCTCGACTACAACCCGCCGCCGGACGCCCGGGGGTTTCTCCGGGTGAATTCGGTTTATGAATACTCGGACTACCGTTGGAGCGACGAGGATTTCTTCGAAACGACCGATCGCGTCGCGTTTTCCGCTCTCGGTTTGCGTCGTTTTTCAGAGTCTCCCTGGGGGATTTTCGCTTTTGGGCAGGTAGCGTGGACCGCCGAAGCCAACGGGGGCGATCTCTCGCGAGGCTTTTCCTCGACGGTCATCGCCGGTCCGGCTTACAGCTTCTCCAGAGCGTTGAGCGTAAGCGCCGGAGCATTGGTCAGCGTGCAACCCGAGCGGGAAACCCGGGTCTTTCCAGTCGGATCGGTCAACTGGCGGATCAACGAGCAATGGAGTCTTCGCACCCTCAACGGTGCCATCGTCACGTTCGTTCCCGATCCGGAGGAACGTCGGCTGCAGGTTGATTTCTCCACGGAATACCGGACCCGGGGAATCCGCT
Source organism: Verruconatronum alginivorum (assembly GCF_056590205.1). Classification (NCBI taxonomy): domain Bacteria; kingdom Pseudomonadati; phylum Verrucomicrobiota; class Opitutia; order Opitutales; family Verruconatronaceae; genus Verruconatronum; species Verruconatronum alginivorum. The sequence goes on from NZ_JBWPVQ010000001.1 coordinate 1,099,418, forward strand.
TGCGCCGCCAACTTTTGCCCGACGGATCGATGCGTCGCCCCGTCGCGGAGGAACGGGAGATCGCGGCGGGGGTCGGGGCGATCTGGAGGATGACCGACCACTGGAGCTTGCAAACAAACGCCGAATATCTGTTCGGACGCAAATGGCGGTTCCGGTCCGATGAGACCGATTACCGAACGGTCGACGCCGACAATGCCGTTTTGGCCGGGCTCCGCCTCTTCTACGCGTTTTAGACTTAGAGGTTTAAGGTCGCTCGTTCGGCGACGATGGCGAAGCCAAAAGCGCAAAATTCGCATCTATCCCCCCGTGGGGTGAGTCGGCCTTCCGCTTAAGTTCCTATCATTGCGCCTTTTGTGCCTGTGACAGCGGGGAAGACAACACACCCCACCATGCTTGCGCATGGTCCCCCCCTCTCTAGAGGGGAACGGCGTACACGAAATTCCCCTCTAGAGAGGGGGGGACCGCTCGCCAGAGCGGTGGGGTGTGTGGTCGGAGCGGATCCGGGAAACCCCAACCCCTTTCGAACGGGGTCTAAACACCGCTAGCTTAAGTTTTTAAGGTCGCTCGGCCGGCGACGATGGCGTCACCGTCACCGCCGCCCGGCGGATCAATCCGCCGTCGCGGGTCCGGACCGAAACGATGGTTTCCCCCGGCGAATGGGAGGTCACCACCCCGAACGGACTCACCGACGCGATGCTTGGATCGGCGCTCGACCAAGTCACCCCTTGGTTCGCCGCCTCCGACGGTCGGACCATCGCGACGATCTCGACGAAATCACCCGGAGCCAACTCGACCGCGTGGGTCTCCAACACCAGATCCTCGACCCCAACCGGCGTGGCGGCGCCGTAGTCGTATTCATAATACCCACCGACTCCCGGCCGATCGAATCCGGCGCGGATAAAGGAGATCGCGGCATAGGCTGTCAGCTTCCATGGATACGTTCCGACTTCGCGCTCGCGTTGAAGATGGTAGTAGTCGTCGACGTCGTTCGCGCCGCCGATGAAGGCGTTGAAATCCCCTAACCCGGCGGACGGATTCGGCCACGACGGATCAACCATGTTCTGGGAGAAGTCCCAGTTGAAAACGATGTTGTCGCGGAGCCGCAGATTCACCGGCTCCTCCCGGGAGTGGATCCCGGCATTGACGCCATCCCCGAGGCGGTTGGCGACGATGTTGTCCACGACATCGATGTCGCCGACGAAGGCACCGACGATTCCCCAAACCGCCCGGGTTCGAGGCGCGCGGTTATCGGTCGGATCCATCAACCGACCGTCGAGGACGACGTTTTGCACGATCCGGTTGTTGAAATCATAGACCGCCGGGTCGCGGGGCGGAGCCACTCCACCCATGTTCACCCCGACCGCGTTGTTGACGAAAAGATTTCGCTCGACCACCCCTCCGGACCGGGCCTGCATCCCGTGTGCCGCGCCCCGGACGGCGATATTTCCACGCATCACCCCGCCGGCGCCGTTGCTGTATTGGATATAGACATTGTGAGCGAACATATTGGGTCCGGCCTTTTCGACATGCGGCGTCCAGCCGTTGTGATCGAAGAAGTTCTCCTCCGGTCGGCCGAGGCGGTGTTGAACGCGTCCCGCATGTCGAGGCAAGGCATGATTCGGACTTTCTCATTCATCCCGAGACTCTCGCCCGGAATTGCGGGAAAGTCAGCCGCGTTCTATCACGCCGGATTTCAAAGTCGACGTCTCAACGAAAATACCACCGCACTCCGACGGCGGCATTCAGGTTGAGTTTGGTACTCGGCGCCAAATCGAGGATCGGCACAAGCTCGCCGAACACCTCGATCGGAGCTTGGTCAAAATGATAAGCGATCCCGACCGGAATCCGCACTCCCAACCGGTCTTTGCCCCGATCCCCCCGGCCGGGCCGGTTTTCGCGCCCGGCTTTGAATCGCGCGCCCACGCCGTAATAGACGGGCAGGGCTCCCCGCTCCACCGGAATCAGCTCGAAGTCATGCCAAAGCCAGTCGGCGTGCAAATGAAAGGAGGTCGGTCCGTCAAACGACCAACCGATGGCCCCATCGATGGCCGAACGTTCGTCGATCCAATGTTTCACGGAGATCCCGGTCGGTTCCCCGACGATGACACCGACGCCGGTGCCGCCGTGCTGGGCATTGACCCAGCCCGCGGAAAATACGCTCAATGCGAAAACCAATATCGTCTTTTTCATAGAAACAAGTCCCCGGTTTATCCGCTCCGGTTGGAATTTTTCTATGAACTCATGCGCGACCCCGGCAAGCGTTCTTGGGCCGAGGCCGCGGTTTTCACATTTTGCTTACGCCCGACCGCTGCTTGCAGCACCGGCCGCCGTCGAGGGAATCCCGGATTCGTCCGCGGAGTTTTTTGAGTCCAGCCCCGAAACCCCAGGCAGACGGCGGTCGATCACGAACGGGCCAAACGGGAAGAGCGACGCCACGAAAGCCAAAAACGCGAACCGGAACGGCCACCGATATTCATACCAGCAGCGCAATGCCAGAATGCAATAGGCGATGAACAAAATGCCATGCGCCCACCCGACGACCTTCACCGGCCATTCGATCCCGAGACCGTATTTAAGCGGCATGGCGAGAAACAGAAGCACCAGGAAGGAAATTCCTTCCGGGATCGCCACCCGACGAAAGCGTTGCAGATGTTTTTGGTCCTGTGACATCCGAACAAGGGATGGTCAAAACTTGCGGAAAAGCAAGCAAACCACGCCGGATCTCGCCCTCGGCAAAAGTGGGTGAGGCGACCCGCCTCAGCGAGTAGGTCCAGCAGACGGAGCCCAGGAACCGCCCGGAGCCGGGACGGCTCCGCCACTTTGTGGCTTATTACGCCATCGGCGTTTCGCCCTGCAGCCCAGGGTTGCCGCGCGAAGCGGGGCTACCCTGGGTCTTGGTCCCACGAGTCGTTCTACCCCGAAGGGGTTGCGCCCGGGCCGGTGTGCGATGGTAGATCGGAGGCGGGCGGAACCGCGTTGCGGTTCGTGGCCTCGGGTATCGTTTCCCAAGGTAGGCCTCGTTGCGCTCGGCTCAACCCCGGGCTGGAGGGCGAAAGCCCGTTGGGCTATGGAGGCCCGATTCTGGCGTGGGTCGCCCAAGTGGGTGAGGCGTCCCGCCTCGGTGCGTCGCTCCTGCATACGGAGCCCAGGCACCGCACGGAGCCGGGACGGCCCCGCCACTTTCGCGTAAATTTCGGCGGTGGGAAAAACGTTGAACCGAAGCCCTCCTTTGCTTAAGGTCGGCCATCCATCAAAAGGATCGACCGGAAAGGCTTTTATGATCATCGACGTCCACACTCATCTCAACAATTACGACGAAGAAAAAACGGTTCCGCTCTCGGAATCGCTCGCGAACTTGCAGGCATCGATGGCGAAAAACCGCGTCGCCCATGCGATGGTCCTCACCTCCTACAAGGTCAACGAGCACCGCCCCTCTACCGCCGACGTGGTGGAGGCGACCGAAAACCTCCCCAACATCCATGTCGTCGCCGGGATCAGCTACCTCAACTACCGGGAACGGGACCTGCGGGAGCTGGCCGACTTTCTGAAAGACCGCCGTGTCGTCGGCTTGAAGTTATATCCTGGATACGAACCGTTTTACCCGGCCGACAAACGCTGCCAGGTTCTTTACGATCTCGCGATGGAGTTCGACGTGCCGGTGATGTTCCACACCGGCGACACGTTCAACCCCAAAGGGAAACTCCGGTATTCACATCCTCTCAACATTGACGAAGTGGCGGTCGACAATCCCAACCTGAAAATTGTCATCTGCCACATCGGCAACCCATGGATCCGCGACTGCATGGAGATTGTTTACAAAAACAAGAACGTCTACGCCGACATCTCCGGCCTCGTTCTCGGCGACTTCGAATCGAAGTTCAAGAAGTTCATGCTCCAGCAAGTGAAGGAAATGATTCTCTACGCCGGCGAACCCCATTACCTCCTCTACGGCACCGACTGGCCGATCTGCCGGATGGCAAGCTACCTGAAATTCGCCAACAACCTCGGCCTCCCCCCGGCCCACAAGGAACTGATCCTCTGGAAAAACGCCGCTCGGCTTTTCAAACTGGATCTCCCAACTCCGTCGACATAACGGAGCGATCGTTTATGTTCCGGTAGCATGCCGGCTTTCGCCGGATGACTTTCGCCGGATGCAGGAGCCGCCCGCTTCAGCCGCGGTCGTGAGTCGCCCGGAGTCCTGAACCCGCATCTCGGCCCGACGACTTTGCCCAAAGGACGAAGCTCCCGTCACGCCCAAACGCTGCCCACTCGACTACCGCCAGAAATCATGAGGCTCGGCCGCCCGCGGAGGCGGGTTTGCCGCTTCGCCGGTCGACCCGCCCCAGAAATCAACCTTTGGCGAAGTAGCCGCCGATCCGTTGCCCCGGGAAGTCGGTCGGTTGTAGTCGAATTCCGCGACCTGAAAACCACTCTCGCCCGCCAATCTCACGAAACTCGCCCGCATCGACTCGGCCATTTCCCGGGTGGCGTAATACCCCATCAAGGTGGTTTCGCCCGGAGCCAACGCCCGGATTTCATCATCGATGATTCGCCGGAACGGCCAAGTCCCGTCGCCGCGGCGGTGCACCGCGAACGTGTTGGAAACCGACACCACCGGCGACCGCTCCTCGATGGTTTTCGGCTCGAGGCTGTAGGAAAAGAAATAGACCTCCGGTCCCTCCACCCGATGCGACGACAGAGGAACACCTCCATCCGGAAATTGCGCCAGCAGATTTCGACGCAACTCCAGGATCATCGCCTGCCGCCTGGTCTCGATTTCCCCCAGTTGCCGTTGGCGCTGGGCCTCCAGACGCTGCCGGGCCTCCCGTTGCTCACGCTCCCGCTGATGATTGGAAATCATCGTTCCGAGATTTCCAATGAACTCCCCTACCGCCGGATCGGTGTCGCCGAAATACAAATCGGCGCTCGCCCGGATGCTTTCCCGCTCGGCGGCCTCCAATTGCCGCATCTCCTCCCGCAAGCCTTGGAGTCGCCTCCGGTAGTCATGCTCCAACTCCTCCGCCGTGGCGTAATCCCCGCGGAGGTTCGTCAGATCTTCGATGTTGCTCCGAACGTCCCGGACGGCCTGGCCGGCGTAAAAGCTGCGCGAAAACGCCTCCACCCGTCGGTCGATCGCCTCGTGCGTCTGCCTGGCCCGGTCGGCGCGCAGCCGTTGCTCGGCCTCGAAACCGGCGAAACTTTCCTCCGCTTCCCGCCGCCGCACCGCCTCGGCTTCCGCTTCGCGGGCGCGCCGCTGTTCCTCGAGCCCCGTGTGAAATGCGGTCTCGCTGATCTGCCGGAATTGTCCGTCGCCTCCCCGGCGATAATATCCTCCTTCCGGGGAACGGGCGAATTCCGGGACTCCGCCGCCGCCGGAACCAACGCCGCTCCCACCCCCGTCGGCCGCGGACGAACCCGATCCCCAGAAATTCCCCGAGGCAAATTGGTTCTGCCGCCGGGCGCTTTCTTCCGCCTGCCGCCGTGCTTCCTCCGCCTGCCGCAACGCCTCCTGTTCCTGATAGCGTTGGAGTTCCCGCTCCTCCTCGGCCCGGCGCATCTCCGCCTCCCGCTCGGCTTTGGCCCGCTCCTGAGCGAGGCGACGCTGCTCCGTCCGATATGCATTCTCCAACGCCGCGTTGCGCAGCGGCCTCGGGTCCGCGTTCACCACGAGGTGAAGGCCCCGTATGAATTCCCGCGCTTCTTCCGCCGAATACTTCGGGGGCAAATGATCCGAGACTTTGCCGACGATTACGATTTCCCCGGAATAACAATTCCATCCGCTCGGATCGGTAGGCTCCCACGCGAACTCTGCCACCGGCACTCCCCCGCTCATGACCCGCCCCGAAAATAAGACGGGCGGCGCCACGGGAGGAGGCATCGAAGCCGGGATCTGAACTCCATCGACCCAATACCGGCTGCTTCCGACCGCCGATCCCCGAACCCGCCCCATGATGATCGTGATGTTTCCGGAGCAACTAACCAATCGATAATTCACTTCGATCAGCGCATTTTCATACCCATCGGGTCGCCCCGGACCGGACGAAGCATAGATCACCACCGCGGTTCGCAAATCGTTGGGTACGCCATCCCCCTGCCCGAAGAGCGGTGATTCCCCCCACCAGATCAATGCCACCAACACCCCCAACCACAAGAGCCGCCTCCACGGACTTTCCCCCAGCAATCCTGCCTTTTCCGTTTTCATTGAACAAAACCGAGCCAAAACCGACCTGCCCCCTTGGCAAGTGATGCAAATTAATGTCCAGACTACGAAATAAGAACAGCAAAAAAAGCGTGACAATTTGCTTGTCCCGGGTTGCACGCCCGCCGATGAATATCGCCACCAATGAAATCCACCGCCATCCTTGCGTTCTTGCTGCTCTTATCAACCCTCTCCCTCGGCGCCCAGAGTCCGGTCGCCAAGTTCATCTTCGAAGACGCCGAAGCGGCCTTTGCGAACCAACAATACGACCGGGCCCTGCAAAAACTCCGGGAGGCCGAAGAGGCCTTCGGCAATATCAATCCGCCGATCCTTTACCTCCGCATCATGGTTCGAAACGATATGGTGAGGAATGCTCCGCTGGTCGACGGCGAAACCCTCGAACATTTATTGGAGGATTGCCGTTTCTATTTAAACGAATACGGGGGAATTCCCGCGATCGTCGACCAAGCCCGCGAAGTTTACCGGATCTCCGATGGCCTCAGGAATCTTCCGGTCGAACGAATGGACGCGCTTCTCGCGGCGGGTAAGTTCCAGGAAGCAATCGACTTCGCCGACCACTTCGGACGAACCGTAAAGGCCGGTCTCCCGGAACCCGCCCATCGACTGAAGGTTCGCGCCCTCCACCGACTCGTCACCGCGGAGAATTACGACAGCGCGGAGCGCGCCCGGCGGCTGGTCCAAGAAGTCGGTGATTACCTTGCCCGATTCTCCGATACAGCTGCCGTTGGAAACGGCGACGGCTTGCGCGAAATCCACGACGTCGAAGCGAACCTCCCCGGACTTGAAGACTATCTTGAAGGTAAACGCCTCCTCGCCGCTCACGAATTCGATCGGTCGCTCGCGGTCTGCCAGGAAGCCGCCAGACAGGGAAGCCCGATGGGGATGGCTGCCGTCGGCGTCCATTTCCTCGCTGGACATGGCACGCCCCAGGATTTTTCCATGGCGAAACACTGGTTTGAGAAAGCGATCGAATTTGGACACGCCCCGGTCGCATTCTTATATCTCGGACGCATGTACCATAATGGCTGGGGAGTGACGCAAAACCATGCGACGGCCCGCGGATGGTACGAAAAGGCGATTGTTCACCCTGATCGCGCGCACAGTCAAGTTGAGACGGAGGCGATGCTCGGCTTGGGCGTCCTCTATCGCGACGGTCAGGGAGTCACGCAAGACCTGGTGAAAACCGCGGAATGGTTTCGAAAGGCGGCGGAGGCTGGCAATCCCACCGGCCTGAGTGCCTATGGGAGTCTGTATTTTTTTGGTCGGGGTGTGCCCCAAAATGATGCGATTGCCAAAAAATGGTGGGAACTCGCGGCGGTTCACAATCAAACCGTCGCTTTATTCAATCTCGGTTACCTCCACGAAACCGGCCGAGGAGGCGTTCCGCAAAATTACGCGGTCGCCGTGCAATGGTACACGCGGGCGGCGGACCTGGGCTACGTGGATGCCATGAAAAGAATAGCGGAAATTCATCACACCGGTGGATTCGGCGTGACCCGCGACCGACGGCAAGCGCGCGAGTGGCGCCAAAAAGCGGCCGCCGCCGCAGCGAATTGAAGCGGGTCCCAATGGGTCGGACGTATTCGAACAGACGATCTGATCTGGTCGATAACCCTCCCGCGCCGGGACGTCTACCCTGTTGGTGTCCCGCCTTCAGTCCGAAGTTGAGGAAGGTGTGGGATCGCCTATAGGCGACGGTAAACAAATCGGCCAGATGAATTAGTCTTACGTATTCGATCCATTGCGACAATTTCGCCTTGCCATCCGGCTCCGAAACCACTCTTCTCCTGGAAAACCAATAACCTACCCGCATATGCCCGACCTCGCTTCCGCCCGCCACTTTAACGAACTCCTGGCCGACGACGTCTCGTCTCCCCATTACGATTTCCTCACCTTGTTCTCCGGCGAAGGATTCTTCGCCCGCCGCCGCGCCAAACGCTGCTTTGGATTGCTGAAGAAATGGGACGAACGGCTGCGCCCGGTTTTGCGTCCCGATGAACGGGTGTTCTTCGCCACCACCGGGACCACCTCGACCTTCGTGGAACAATGCTTCGTCGGTTGGGCCGCCTACTACCTGAACAATCGCGCCATCGTCTTCACCACCGAACGTTTGTTGCTGCTTCACATCAATTCCCGCAAACGTCCGCGGAAGTTGGTGTCGCAAATCCGTTATGAGGAAATCGCCGCCATCCGGTCAACCTGGAACGGCATTTGCCAGATCCGGTTGCGCAACGGCAAAAAACTCAAATTTCTCAAGGTGCCGCGGGCCGAACGAAAATTCCTCCATCGTTTCCTCAAAGACGTGGTGAAACCGATTCCCTTGGCACCGGGCGAACGGGTGCGAGCCCCCGAACACCTCTGCCCGTTCTGCTTTACGGTCGTCCCCGGGCATCCCAACACCTGCCCTTCCTGTGAAGCGACTTTCAAATCGCCGACCAAAGCCACCTTGCTATCCCTCGCCTTTCCCGGACTCGGCGACTTCTACCTCGGACACCGCCGCTTCGCCTTTCTGGAAATGGCCGGCGGCGCCTTCCTCTGGTTCGCGCTCATCATCGCGCCCTGGCTCGCTGCGGGTACGATCGATCCGGAAACGGGCGAGATTTTTGCCGTCGATTCCAACTTCTGGATTTCGAACGCGATCATTCTCGGCCTGGCCCATGGCATCGACGCGGCCATGACCCGGCACTTCGCCCACAAGGGCCATTACCCGGGCTCACCTCCTTCTCAACATGCAGGGAACGAAAATCAAGCCTACATCGTTTCCACTCCCACTTCGACCGGCAACGACTTGGAGACCACGTCGTAAACCGGCGAGAACTTAACGAATCCCGCGATTTCCTCGGCCGGAACATCGGTCCGGACCCGGAACTTCGCCCGGATTTTCTGATACCCCGGCCGCACATCCTCTCTCAAACCAAGGAAGCCTTGCAGGTCGAGATCACCGGAAAAGTCCGATTCAAGTTCTTCAATTTTGATCCCCCGGGCCGCCGCATGATAAATGATCGAAGTCGTCATGCACGCCGACAAAGCCACCAATAGATGCTCCACCGGATTCGGACCTTGGTCGCGTCCCAGTAAGACCGGCGGTTCGTCCGCGGTTACCTCAAACGGCACGGCGCGGCCACTCTCCTGCCCGGCCGCATGATACCCGCTGATTTCCGAACGATTGTGCCCACCGTCGATCCAGTGATTGTGCGCTCGAAACTCGCCTTGCGCCAAATCTGGATTTTCCCGAACAGCGCCGACCATCTCATTCAGCTTTTCCGTATCGACTCCATTGATATGATATTTTGAAATCATTTCGCACCTCCTCTGTGGAATTTCCCTCACAACACGATCCTCCCGAATTCGCCGGGACTCAAATGGACCCGAATGTTCGCCCCCCTGATTTTCGGTGGGGGGCAAACCGGTAACGAGACCCCACGGACCACCCGTATGAATGGTCCTGCGGTTTGACACGCTAACGGATGGACGGAGTGTTGAAGTCAATCGAACCAACGGATACAACCGGGAGGAAGCAAATGGGAAACAATCTACAACGCGGCGATCGGGTGCAGTGGAAGACCTCGCAAGGCAAAACAAAGGGAAAGATCGTTCGGAGGCTCACTTCGCCGACCAAAATCAAGGGACATCAGGCAGACGCGTCGAAGGCCAAACCGCAATACCTGGTGGAAAGCGAGAAGAGCGGGCAAACGGCCGCGCATAAACCAGAAGCCCTGGAGAACATTTCAGCGGACGACACCGGCGACAAAAAGGTGATCCGCGAGACGTTTCATCGTCTGGTCAATATGCCACCCGCTGAATTGAAGCGATGGCTGGAGTCCGATACGTCACGATCAGTCGGATACAAAAAACGGGAAGACGCGGAGTCGGTCGGACACGCATCCGGTCGCCGGATTCTGTCCTTGCTCCGGACCAAAAGAAGCGAACTCTCCGACGACGATTACAGCCACATGCGAAAGGTGATTGGTTACATCCGCCGTCATCTCGCCCAACAACCCGAAGGGAATTTGTCCGACACCCCTTGGCGTCACTCCCTGATGAACTGGGGCCACGATCCGCTGAAATAAACCGCTCCAAACAGGACACCCCACCGGGGGGAGGGTTGTCCGCCAGGTGAAATGGCCCTGCGCATCAACCATGCCTGCGCATATTTTGGCTTGCCTCGGTCAACTCAGGAAGGTTTTAGTCACGACGATGACCGCAGCTTCGTCGGATCGCCCCTTTCTTCCTCTTCACAAAAGCTCCTCCTACGACCGTCTCTGGCGGGAACTGGAGAAAGTCGTCACAGCCCATTTGCCGATTTCCAATCTCGCGCTCTTCGCCGAAATTGCCCATGAAACGGTGCCTCAAATCTTGCACAGCACAGGACGGCTCTACGAATCCCTGCCGACGGAGATTTGCCGGAACATGATCGTGACATCCCCACTTCTTGGATACCTGCGGAGCAACCCGGGCAGAAGGATCGTCCATTGGCAGGATTACGGGGGCACCGAAAAGGAACATATCTCGACCTCCCACTTTCGCAAATACCTGAAGCCGCATGGTTGGTGGTATTTCATCAACCTCTGCGTCTATCGGAAACAGAATCACCTGGGCGGATTACTCCTCGCCCGCACCCGGGCTCAAGGTGATTTTTCCCAGGCGGACCGAACTTGGCTGGAAGAGCTTTATCCGCATTTGGAAACGGCTCTACTCCGTTGCGCCGCACACTTTGAAGAGTCCAGTCGCCACGCGGCGGCGCGGAACTGGTGCGAAAACCTCCCCCACGCCGCCATCTTGATCGACTGGAATCTCACCCCGGTTCTCTTTACTCGTGCCGGACGGGAGGCCCTGCAAAAGTGGAGTTCGGGTCCCACAGCCGGACGACCCGTGGCCAAATCCTCCTTACTGGAACTTCCCGCCGATCTCCGTGCGATCATCCGCCGGTGGAAAGAGACTCACTTCCGGCGGCTCCTGGCATACCAACCGGTCTCCGCGGATGGCCCGATTGAACACCCGCACCCGACGGCCAACGGCCTCTCGGCTTGGATCCGGGTAATTCCACCTGTCCGCGGCTCCCGGCGATTTCCTCTGTTTGAAGTGACTTTCTCGCTTCCAGAACCATCCCCCGAACCGGCGACCCGTCTCCTGCTGGATCGGACCCGAAGATTGTTAACCGCCGGGGAAAGGGAATTGCTGGACCACATCCTGCAAGGATTGAGCAACCAGGAAATCGCGGATCAACTGAGTAAATCGATTGGCACGGTCAAAAACCAGATCAGCGCGATCTACACCAAACTCGGAGTGAAAGCCCGCCCTAAGCTCCTCGCTCTCGCCCGCCACTTAGCCACCGATACCTGATCCCCGATCCGTTCCTCCATCCGGCGAAAGCCGGGATGCAACTTACGCCGGAGCTTCGTGCTTTAGCCGATGACCACCGGGCACGGGGATCGTCCGCAACTCGCCCGTCGAACATCGGCGGCTGAATCGCGCCGCTCCTTCATCCGGCGAAAGCCGGGATGCTACTCCAAGCCGGAGCTTTGTGCTTTAGCCGAAGACCGCCGGGCACGAGGATCGTCCAAAAACTCCGCCCGTCGAACGTCAACGACTGAAACACGCCGCTCCTCCATCCGGCGAAAGCCGGGATGCTACTCCAAGCCGGAGCTTCGTGCTTTAGCCGAAGACCGCCGGGCACGGGGATCGTTCCCAAACTCCGCCCGTTGAACGTCGGCGGCTAAAGCGACGCTAAAGCGCGCCGCTCCTTCATTCGGCGAAAGCCGGGATGCTACCGGAGTTTCGTGCTTTAGCCGAAGACCGCCGATCGTCCCCAAACCCCGCCCGTCCAACGTCGGCGGCTGAAGCGCGCCGCTCCTTCATCCGGCGAAAGCCGGGATGCTACCGGAGTTTCGTGCTTTAGCCGAAGACCGCCGATCGTCCCCAAACCCCGCCCGTCCAACGTCGGCGGCTGAAGCGCGCCGTTCCTTCATCCGGCGAAAGCCGGGATGCTACCGCCCTACCGACCGTCACGGAGCCCACGAGGGCTCCCGGCCTGCGGTGATCAACACCGGCGAGCTGCTTCCTTCGGCGCTCTCGATCCGGTAGATGTTGCCGTCGTTTTCAAACGCGATCCACTGCCCATCCGGAGACCAGGTCGCATGGGTTCCCGCGGTCAGCGTGTAAGTATCTCCACTCGCCAGGTCTCGGACGCGGATCTGGCCGTTGTGGTCAAAGGCAAGATAGTTGCCATCAGGCGACCAAGCGGGCCGGCGCCCGGAGCCGAGACGGGAGCTCGGGTTTCCGCCGGTGGCGTTCATCGTGTAGATCCCGAAGTTGACGCCGTCGCTGAATTGTTCCCACGACGGATCCCCGGAGACGGCCAACCGGGTGCCATCGGGCGACCAAGCCGGGTCGAGCATGAAACCGCCATCGGTGATTGTGCTTCCTTGTCCCCCTCCAACCGTGGTGCGATACACCAACATCGGAGCGATGGCGGGATTAGCGCCGTCCTTCCGGCGGGCGGCATAGGCGATGCTGCCATTGGCCGCCCACGATCCGGCATAGAAATTCACCTGATTGCTCCCGGAAAAGTGACTGGCCCCAACCACGCGGGTCTTGTTCGCACCGGAAACGTCGACCCGCCAGATTTCTTTCTCTTGGAACTCTCCGTCCATGTAAAGGATCCGCGTGCCATCCGGAGACCAAGAGGGACGCGCCTGGCCGCTGATCCAACTTTGGTTAGAAAAATGAACCGAGGTAACCGCCTGCGGAGTCCCGCCATCCGCGTCGATCGTGTAAATGGTATTCTCGTGCACGAACGCGATCCGCCCTTCGACCTGCGGCTCCGGAACACCGGCCCATTCCCCGAAGTCATGGGGCGTGGCGACGGTCCGCATGTCAAACTCCCAGCCAGGGACGACCGGCAGAGCGTGAAGAAACGCCTGATCGGGGAAAACGTGCCGGAAAAATCCGTTCGCATCGGTCTCGACCGGAAAATTTTGATTCGGGTTGTAGTAATTCGCCAAATACACTTGGCCTTGCAGCGGGTTGCCTTCGTCGTCGACCAAAGTCCCTTGGACTTCATGGATGCGATAGACCTCAAAATTCACCGGGCCCGGACGAGTCATCGTGATACTTTCCGGTTCGAAGGCCCACCCTACTCCAAGAATTGGCGTCACCGTTACCTCGCCCTCCACTTGCTGGTCCCACAGTTCATCCAGGATCGTGGTCACCTCCCACGAGCCTTCCGAGCTCTCGAAGGCCACATCGATCAAAGACCATTCCGACGGCGCTTCGGAACCGTCCTTGACCGTGATCGTGCCGTGCAGGAAATACGGTCCGTCGCAAGTGCCGGTCTCGACGATCGCCCCCGATTCCAGCAACTGATCAACGACGTACCAAGCGTCGTACTCACACCAATTCGCCGGGGTGCCGGAGAGCCAGAACCGCTCGGCGGCCGAATTCTCCAGGTGATAGAAAAATTCGACCTGGGTATCCCGCAGGTCCAAACTCCAGAGCTTCGGCATGTGGATGTCCCGCAGGGGATGAACGAGGCTCACTTGAGTCCCTCGTAATACGAGGGTGCGCAACTCCGGCAAATGGCCGAAGGCGGCGATGTCGGAAAGTGGGTTGTTGTGCAAATGGAGCAACGAGAGCGAGGGATGTCCGTCCAAAGCGGATACGTCGGAAATTGAGGCGTCCCGGGCCAGCAGTTCCTTCAAACCGGGAAAACTCTCGACTCCGGCGAAGCTGGTAAGCGGGGTATTGTTGACGCGAAGGGATTCCAGCGAGGGGAGACTTCCCAGTTGGGAAAGATCCGTAACCCCGGTTCCGCTGAGATCGAGGTGAACCAGCGGGAGTCCCGCCAAGGCCGTGATGTTGGTCAACGGAGCGTTCCCGGACAAGTCGAGATCCGTCAAATCGCTCAAACCAGCAAGGGGAGAGAGGTCGCTGATGGCGGCGCCGGAAATGTGCAATTCCTTCAAACCGGAGAGCGCGGCAAGCGGGGAAATGTCGGACAGGTTGCTGAGGTGGGCGACATGAAGAACTTCGAGATTCCGCAGATACTCGATCTCCTTCAAATCGGCGTCCGGGCCCCCATTGAGGTAAAGCTCGGTGATGCCGTCAACATGGGCCCGGGTGATCGGCTTGTCCGGATCGTCCCGAAAATCGGGATCCTCCTCGGCGAGAAGTCGGCGGACGGTTTCATTGAGGAGTGGATTGGTGAAGACGATGGTTTCGATCACCGGGTAAAACACCCGGAACCTCATGAAGCGGGCCCCGGCATCATCCGTCGCCACCGCATCACGCACCATGATCACCTCAGGGAAGTCGCGCAGGACGACCGTGTGGCCGGGCCCCGAATCCCACTCCACCAGATCGGTCGAAACCTCGACGACCCGTTCGAAATCGCCGGCTTCGGGGAACGTCTCGGCTTCGAAATAAAGATACTCCCTCCCCTCGTGTATGATCGTCGTCGGCCGGGGCAGCAGATCCTGACTCGGGGTCAGCGGATCGAGACCGAAGATGAACTTGATCAGATTGGGAATGTTGTCCCCGGCCGGATCGTCTTCCGGTCCGCGGTGCCCCGGTTCGACTCCGCTCTTGACGATCCACTCCTCGAACGCGGCCATCGTCGCAGCCGAACCGGATTCAGCGCTCGGCACCGCCGAAGCACTCCGCAAATCACCGCGGAAACCGATTCCGAAAACCAAAACCAGCAAGACGAAAAACGAGACTCTATTCATAACTATTCACGCTGTAACATGGAAAAACTTCCGCGACCGACGACGAAAGAATCGGTGTGACGAACCCGAAGGGGTGACTCCGAAAACGAAAGCTCCCGGCTTTCATCGGCGATCGTGGTCCCCCCATCATGCCGGACCGCGCCGGACGCGGCAAGGTAAAATGTCCACATCGAGCAGACCGACGCCACCGGCCGCTCTGACCCGGGCGAAAAACACTGACTAGCAGATTGCAGGGCCAAATCGGAGGGTTGGCTTCCCAGCCGACCTTCCTCCAGCCCGACGCCGACGGCGGACGGCAGGATGCCATCCCTCCCAGTGGACGGACAGTTCACCATGTGTCTTGATCGCGCCCTGAGTCGTCTATCTGCTATCATCTATGCGTCTTCGCCTGCAATCAACCCTTGCGCTCGCTCGGCGACGGGTTTCACTTGACGCAGTTTTTAACTTCATTTCCCGTCATGATCAATTTCCGGCATGCGACCCTCGACGACCTTTCACTCCTTCGGCATTGGGGAAAGCAACCTCATGTGATCGCGTCGGGAGCCGGAGAATGGGATTGGGAGGACGAACTCGGAGAAGCCCGGGAATGGCGCGAACAATTAATCGCCGAACTCGACGGGCGACCGATTGGCTTTGTCCAGATTATCGATCCGGCACTGGAGGAGACTTGCTACTGGGGAGAGATCGGTCCCGGATTCCGCGCGGTCGACATCTGGTTGGGCGACAAAGAAGATTTGGGAAAAGGCTACGGGACCGAGATCATGCGAATGGTTTTCTCACGTTGTTTCGAAGACGAAGCCGTCGAGGCGATCCTCATCGACCCAATGGCAACGAACACCCGGGCGCACCGCTTCTACGAACGCCTCGGCTTTCGTTTCGTCGAGCGTCGCCGATTCGGCGACGACGATTGTTTCGTGTATCGACTTCTTCGCGACGAATGGACAGCACCTCTGCCCGACGACTCCGGCGACCGTCGCTGAAAACGTATGGCCCAGATTACGTCCAATTCAAAGTCGAGCGGCGAGGCTGCTGCGGAACCGCTGCTGGAAGTCCGCGGCTTGATGAAAGACCTCGGCGGCAAACGAGTGGTCGATGGGGTCGACCTCTCCTGTCGGGCCGGCGAGGTGCTCGGATTGCTCGGTCCGAACGGGGCCGGGAAAACGACATCGCTGCGCATGTGTTACGGGTTCCTCAAGCCCGACGCCGGAAGCATCCGGATCGCAGGGCATGACTTAATCACCGACGGGGACGCGGCCCGTCGCGCGCTCGGTGTTTGCACCCAGGAGGATTCCTGCGACGTCGATTTCACGGTGCGGGGAAACCTGGAGCAAACCGCCCGCTATTACCGTCCCCATATTCCCAACACATCCTCTCGGATTGATGAACTGCTCGATCAGTTCGGACTCACCGACTATGCCAGCCGCAAACCCGACACACTCTCCGGCGGCTACAAAAGGCGTCTCATGATCGCGCGTGCCGTCGTGCATAATCCCCGGGTCGTTTTCCTCGATGAACCGACCACCGGGCTTGATCCGGAGGCGAGAATCGGCGTTTGGAAACTGGTGGCGGACCTTCGTTCGGCGGGCATGGCGGTGGTGTTGACCACCCACTACATGGACGAAGCGGAGCGTCTCTCCGACCGATTGATCCTGCTGCGGGCCGGGAAAGTCCGTGCTGCGGGGACAACGCGCGAGTTGCTCGGCGACCTGGTCGGTGAACACGTGGTGATGATGTCGCCGGCGGCGGAGGAGGCCAGCCGGATCGAAGATTGGTTCCGGGAAAAAGGAATCCGTCCCTCGACGGTGTTCGCGGACTGGCACATCGCGCTCGACGCGGCGGGATTAGCCGCCTTCGTCGCCGCCTTCCCCGAACTCCGCTACGAAGTGCGGTCGCCGACGCTCGACGACTTATTCCTCAACCTGAGCGAGGAGGAACCTGTATGAGTTTTCTGGATTTCTTCCGGGCTGCGTTTCACTGGCAAAGCCGGGCAGTGATGGGACGTCACTTGCGGGTTCATTTGCTGAATTGGCAAACCGCAACCGTGCCACCGGTCTGCGAACCCCTGATCATGTTGCTGGCCTTCGGCATAGGACTTGGGAGCCAGATCGGGGCCTTGCCCTGGAGCGGACGATCGCTCGACTACCTCTCCTACCTGGCGCCGGGAATTCTTGCTTACACGGCATTCATGACCTCGTTTTTTCAGTCGCTCTATTCCGCCTTTATGCGGATGCATTTTCAAAAAGCGTGGGAAGGACAGTTGACCACGCAAATTCGGCTGGAGCATGTCGTCTGGGGAGAAGTCCTTTGGTCGGCGACCCTGGCGACCGCCTATTCGTTGATCGTCTGCCTGGTGCTGCTTGGTTTCGATCTGGCGGGAGCGGTTGCGTTGGACTGGTCCTGGATCGTGTTGGCGTTTCCGGTGGTTTTTTTAACGGCTCTGGCATTTTCGGCCGTCGGACTCTTCTTCACCGCCACGATTCCGACCGTCGACCACATGAATTTGCCGTTCTTCTTGGTCATCCTGCCGATCGGATTCGTCAGCGCCACCTATTTCCCGTTGCCGGACGTTTGGTGGTTGGCCGGGATGATGCAATTGAACCCGCTGTATCACCTGGCTGAAGGTTTTCGCTGGCTGCTGCTGGAGGGGCGGCCCACCTGGCATCTGCCCGTCGCCCCTCTCCTCGGCTCGATCATTGTCATGGCGCTCATGCCGCTCGACATGCGCTTGTTGCGCAAACGGGTTTTCGGCGATGCTTGATGTAACCGTCTGAAAGGCCAACCACGGACGGCAGGCTGCCATCCCTCCCAGTGGGGGCGGTTTTCACCGTCTCGTCCGGCGGAGGGCCACCGACACCAAAACCGCCAGACCGAATACCAGCACGTAAGTTCGCGGTTCGGGGATGTAGCTGAGATTAAGATCGCTCCCGTTCGTACTGAGCTCGAAAGACCAACCCTCCGGGATCGGATTATTCGCTTCAAATTGGCTCGTGTCCAAAAGTACCGAGCCCGTTGAGAAACCCAGAATCGTCTCCCCCGTTGCGAGCAACCACTGGTAGGTTCCGTACGGGTCGAACCCGCTTAACGGACCGATCGCATTGTCCGGGTCGAGAGAGATCAAGTGGATTGTGAAGGGGTTCTCCTCGGTTGCCGTGATCGACAGGGTGTGCTCGACCACGAACAAATCCCAGCCTGGATCCTGGCCGGCCCCACCGTCGGCGAAATTGATTTCCACCTCGTAGTTTCCGTTCGACCCCCATTCAGCCGACTCCGCCGTGAGGGCTCCGGGACTCGAGCCGGGCGCCAACGTGCCGCCGTCAGAAATCACGACCGATCCCACCCGGCCACCGCCCGCCAGGACCCCGTCATTGGTGACACTCAACGAGGCTGAACCCGTGGCGCTTCCCGTTGTATTCACTACTTGGAGTCTTCCGGCGGTCACCGAAACGAGCCCTTCGAAATCGCCTCCTTCACTTAGAATTAAGTTCCCCGTTCCTTCGTGCTTCAGAGTTCCGCTTCCTCGAAGTGCCCCCACCAATGCGATGTCCCCGGCGCCCTCAACGACGACTTCACCGTGGAGTGAAAGGCCGGAGGGCAGGTTCGTGGTCGCGCCTCGGGCGCGAATCCGATCCCCGTTCGAGAACTTCAATCCTTCGCCCTCCAGCGGGGTCAGGTCAACGGTGACACTCCAACTTTCGAGTTTTCCGGCACCTTGTGTCGCTTCATGTGAAAGCAGAAGCTGCCATTCCCCGGCCGCCGATCTGCCGTCGAAGGAATTGAGCTTTGCCGTGCGCGGATCGGTGTCGACCACGTTCTCGGGAAGTGTTTCCCGGCCGCTGGGCGCCAATACGCCCGTGAGCGGGTTCTGGTTAAGCTCTCCGGTCAAATTCCGGTAAGAGTGAATGTCGGCAGCGCCATCCTCAAACGTGACGTCGAAGCCGTTGTCCATGTATCCGAACGGCCACTCATTCGTCTTTCCAACCCGGTTGAGCAAAACCGCGTAGCCGCCTTGATCGTATCCAAGGCCCGCATACCAATCGCCGTTTGCCATCGGCCCGCCTTGTCCGGACAGCGTCAATCCGACGCGCACGGCCGATAAGGTCGCGTTGCCGAAATCGACGGCCTGGGTGTTCAGCAGCTCGCCTCCTTCCGGGACGTTTTGGTTGATGGTAAACTCGCGCGACACCACCAGGGACGACTGGCTCTCCGCCTGGCCGCCGACGGGCAGGAGGACGGCGCACAGTCCGGCGATGGCAAAACGGACGAGTGCGACCCGCAGCAATGTCCGTTCCCCTGTTTGAATAGCTACCTGAAAGTTCTCGTTCATTTTTTGATCCCTTCTTACTGATTCCTGCTATTGCCTCACCGCCCGGTAAAAGCGCTCAGTGTAGTCGCCCGCGTCTTCGTCAATGTATTCGTAAACTCCCGACGTTCCTGCCTCAAGGCTGCCCAGAGGTTCCCATTCTCCGTTCAGGTCACTGGTAGCCTGGATTTGGTAGGTTCGTCCGGGCACTCCCACAAACCGGAGGCGAATATGCCCCGCCGTGTCCGGCACGGATTCGATGCCGAGGAGATTCAACGTTTGATCGTCCGCATGGTCCCGCACGACGACAACAACCGTCCCCAAGGCCGAACCGCCCTGTCCGTCTTCCACTCGAAACGTAAAGGTGTCGTCTTCGTCAAACCCGGCCGGCGGCAGGTAGAATACCCATGGCTCCTGGTAGAAAACGTCGCCGCCGGCTGCGCTTCTTGCCGCCACTTGCCCGACCGCCAACGGGTTGCCGAGCGGGTCCTGGCTCGCTCCGAGCAGGTCGGCGAAAGGCAATCGCGCCGATTGACCGGGGAGCCGTTCAACGGTGACCGTTCTTTGCGGCTCGGCGATGATTTGGAGGCTTTCGCTGATCGGCTCGAAAGAATCAGCCTCGAGCTCTACAACGAGGCGGAAGAACGTGAGCTCGGTTTCCGGGTCCAGCGGAACCAACGCTTCCCAAACCGTCGCTTCGCCATCGTCGGTGAGACCGATCCAACGCAGTGCCACATCCTCATGCGTGGTCCAGAAGCCTTCGTCCAGGGAGTCGCTTGATTGCAGCATCCAAGTGGCTTCACCTTCATCAAGGTGGTGGTTTGCGCGGAAACGGATCACCGCGTGGTTTTCCTCGCCAGCTTCCTCCATTCCCTTAAACCGCATCAATTCGGGCAACGCTTCAGAATTGGGGTCGAGTCCGAAGAAATAGGAAAGAGCGTTGTTGATGCCGTTGCCTGACGTGTCAGTTCCCGGCGCCTCGACCGCCCCGGCCTCGAAAAAGCGCGTCTCCATCCACTCGGTATAGGATTCGGGGTTGGCGGTGACGTCGAGGTAAACGGCGATGAGCCCCTGATCCATCTCGTGGCTGTTAACGATCTCGTAGGAATAGTTGTATTCTTCGGGAACGTTACCGATTCCATCTCCGACACGAGCCATGATAACCCCACCGGCGGCGCCCCCGCCGGCCTGAATAAGCGTGTATCGACCCGGGCCGAATCCCGGCATCGCCTCGATGTCCACTTCGCCTCTGAAACCGCCGATGTAATCGACGATTACGAGATCATTTTCACCTTGCCCGACTATCCCCGGGCGACCGAGTTGAAAACGGAACCGGTCCCCGAAACCGAGGTCGCCCCTAAATTGATAGAGACGGGTTGTCTGGATTCCGGGGCCGATTTTAAACTCACTCCCGCCTTCGGGATAGATGTGTGCGAAACCGTGCTGGGAAAAATCACCTTTCATCTTCATCGCCGACCCGGTCCTGAGATTGACGAGATTCATAGCGGAACTCGCATCGATTTGCAGTTTCGTCCCCGCTTCGAGCGTGGTTTGCGACAAAGCCGTGCCGCCGGTCAAAAACAAGGTGCCGTTGCCCCGAATGGTCGCCGCGCCGACATCGGTTTCCGTCGCGTTCAGGATCGTTCCCTCAAGAGGCGTGTCGCCGTCAATGTAGATTATCAAGGTGCCGCCTCCGGGAACATAGGTCGTCGGTCCCAGGTTGGCGGGACTCTCCTCGTTTCCGATTTGCAGGTCCCCCTCGATCAACCGTATCCTTCCAGGAAAAGAATTTTCTTCAGCGAGAAGCGTCAACGGTCCGTCGCCGGTGTGTGAGATACGCAATTCCCCGTCCGGGCTTCCGCTCAGCGGGGAACTCAACACGGGGTTGTCCCCGGTGAAACGCAGCTCCAGCACCCCGCTGTTGATTTCGAGAGGGCGGTCGAAGGAATTGTCGATTTCGTCGATGACGAGACGATTGCTACCTCCCTTGATAAGTTTCCCGGGCCCTTGCAGGCGGGAATCGGTCAAGCGGAGTCTGTGGGAGATCGGATCGATGCGGCCACCACCTTCCCCCAGGTAGATGAAGGAATTATCCGACATGGAAGTATCGAAACGATAGTGAAACCGGATTCGCCCGCCATTGTCGAGAAACAGGCGTTGGGTCAGGAAGTTCCGTTCGCTCACGCTCAAGGTCGCTCCGTCTATTTCATATTCGGAAAACTGACCGTGGCCGGAAAAATGCAGTGTACCGCCGCCCTGAATACGCAGACTGCTTTTGCCGAGGACGTCGCCGCCAAAGTTGACGGTCACCCCCTCGTCAACCTCGATAATGTTACCTTCCGTGCGATGGAGGAAGAGGCTCTTCTCCGGCAGATTCATGCTTTCGGTGAAACGCAGCGTGCCGCCTTTGAGGCTGACGTCATTTTCCGCCGGACCAAGATTCTCAGCCGCGGCGATCTCGGCATAGTCGGTGACCGCGAACGCCTCTTTGACCTCCAGACGCAAGTCGAGGAATTCGAGCTCCACCGCGTCGAGGCGGTAGCTGAATCCGACCGGCACGTCTTGCAGGTAAGTGATTTGGAATGTCCGGGGGGACGCATACGATAGACGAGAGAGGCCTGGTAAACGGACAAAATCGTAGAGAATGTATTCCCCGGCACCGAAACCCGGCAGAGCCTCGATACTCAGGTAGCCGAAGAAGTGGGAGCGCAGAATGGGAAAATTATTGAGATCCTCGAAATCGAGCCGCAGGAGATCGTTCACCCCTTCACCTACCACGCCGGGTTGCCCGAGGCGAAAGTGGATCGTGCTCAAAGGCAGATCGAGAGGGGACTGGCCGGTGAAATCGTAAGTATCCCAAAAGGCGTCATTCCGCGAGTTGGGATGGGTAATATTTACCCCGTGCGGCACGCTGAATTGGAAAAAGCTGCCGGTGAGCGTGCGCGGGCTTTCACCTTGCTCGCTGAGATGCAGTTCCGCTCCCTGGCGAAGAACCAGGAGCGATTGAGCTTGATTGAAAGAGCTGTCTTGCGCCGGCATTGGCATTTGGAAATCCCCGCGCAAGATCGCTCCGCCCCACACGTCGATGCCGTGGGCTTCTCCGTTGAGATCGACCTCGCCCTCCTCGATGGTCAGGGTAAACAGGAAGTTGTCGGGATTGCTCAAGTGCAGGCTTCCCTGATTGCGCTTGATGAAATGGTCGACTCGTTCCAGGACTCCTTCCGTTGTTACCGAATCAATCAATTGATCCAACTCCACCTCGCCGCCAGGCAGATCGAACACCACCGTGCCCTCCTCCAGATCCTCCAGGATCAGCCCACCGGCGACATCGCTTTCCTCGGTCACGGTATAGATCCCGCTATCGACCACGACCTGACCGTGAAGAGATGTGACCAGAGCAAAACCCAAACCCAAGGCAACGGCCGAAACAATCAGGCCTGAATGTGGGAGAGTTGAACGCAATTTCTCTTCGCGCGTGGACGGCTTAGGTGATGTCTTCATAATATGGCTCCCACGCGGTGAACGGGGTTTGGCGATTCTGCTTGCAAACAAAAGGAGGAGGGGCATTGCACCCCAAACCCCAATGCCCTGCGAGTCAACGGAAAATTTGAAGCGAACGAGAGACGCGACCCGGGAGAACTTACAGGCCCCTTTCAGGTCCGGGAAAGGAGTATGCGGTCCTATTCAGTTGCCCCGGTTAGCGATGGGACGGAAGAGATCGGCCAGGCTCAGGCTACGCCGGCAGTAACAGGAGGTTTGTCACCTCGATCGCTTTCGATGATCCTGCTTCGGTTATGTCGTCCCACCAGCGGTTCTGTCCTCAGGGAGAGGCGGATCCAGGCGGCTGCGACGGCAATCGTCCTCGCTGATGAGGTCGGAGAATTTCGGTTGGATAATGCAAATTTCACGCCTCGGACAAAGAACCGTTACTACAAACGAACCTCTTCCCATTTCCCGGTGTCGTAAAAGTATAACCAGCGCTTCTTCGGCGTTCCCCCGACTTGATAGTAGGTCCAGCCACGGGTGTTGGAAAAGAAAAAGGGATAGATCTTCAAACTGGTCCAGAGCCAATCCTGTTGAATAGGGTGCCATGTCCACGCACCGTGCGTAAGTCGACCGCTGCCGAAAAACATCCATCCGTGTTCTTGATGTGCGATCCATCCTCTGGTGGTTGCGTGATCGAAATTCCGGTCGTCGAAAGCGCCGAATACAGCAGAGTCCCGCTGGTAGTTTGATGGGTCGCGTACCAGGCCGAAGGAATCGCTTCCCGTGTAGCTGAAATCATAAATAAAGGCATGCGAACCGAAGCTGCCTAACGGGTTTGTATTGGAGAAAGCGAAGGAGAGGACGTGTTCTCCGTCTGGGATTTCGATGGTCCGGGGCCTTTCCGGGATTGGGGATGCTCCTTCTTCAATTCGGGCATCATTCAACCGATAGGTGAAATAATCCCTTTGCCGGGCCGTCTCACTCACCCGGTAGGAAAACCGTAAAGTGCCCGGTCCCCAGATACGGGTTTTGAGTCTCGATGAACTGTGTCCCCGCAAAGGTCCGTTCGTAAAATAGGATCCATTCTGTGAGCGTCCCAACCTCCATTCGCTCTCACCGCCGGTCAACCAGACGCTGTCGGGCAGTCCCACCTCATCACCCCTCAACATCCTAAAGAAATGTGCCTCCACCGCGACGTCCGCGGTCATTTCAACAGTAATCGGATTCTCTAGACCTTCCCGGTCCCCGCGCCAACCGATGAAGGCAGACCCCGGTTCGGGAATAGCTTTCAATGTCACCTGTTCCCCGGGAGCGAAGATATTTCGTTCAGGCGTCCACGAAATCCTTCCCGGACCCCGGCTCACCACGTCGAGAGCTACGTAGTTTCCCGGCGTGAAGGAGAGCGTATCCATGTAAGCCGGTCCGAGGGAGATACTCGCATTGTTTCGCCACCACGCCAACCTGTTCCACCCCTCTCCCAGCGAAACCCAGCGCTGTTCCCACCCCACGTTTTCGGGCCCCCTTCGGACTGTATTGTCATTCACGGACAAATACAGGTGGTATGGAGGAAAAGCAGGATCCCCCTTCCACCAAAAGGAGACGACGCCGGGCCCTTGGATTGCCGTTCCCAACCAATTGGCGGGATTGGCGACGGAGGGGATACCGAAAGCGAGTTGACCGCTATGGACGACTTCATTTTGCGGCCACCAGCCAACCAACTGCCCGAAGAAGGCGTTTCGGATCGAGACCCATTCGAAATCTTCTCCGACGACGCCCCCTCCGTCGGTCGCTGGTTGAAAAATCGCCCTGACAGACCGGTCCCGATCCATCGTCAACCGAAGGGGAATCTCTCTGCCGATGCCTTCCCACTTCCAAAAAACGTAGCCTTGATTCGGAACTGCGGTTATCTCCACCCCGGTCCCCAAGAGGTATTCCGAAAGATCAGGCTCCACCTTCACAGTGCCGCCAACCGTCTGGTTGATGGTGAGACGCCGAGTGGCTCTCGGCGTGAAATGAACAGAGTCGAGCACGATCACCGCTGGCATTGAATCAGGGCGGAATTTGAAAGCCTCCCATTGAAGATTGTGCGGTCCATCACGCGTAAGGGTTAAATCCACCCGCTGCCACTCATGTGACTGACCGAAGGTCTCGCGGGTCGAGCCGTTGTGCTTAAACGTAAGTCGAGCCGCGTCGCCGAAGACCTTCGCATAAAATGAAATGTGCCCCTGGCCCTCGAAATTCGTCTCCAGGATAACCCGGGTGTCGACGTCCCAGGAAGACCGTTCAAGCGGTCCGACTTGCAGGGCCGTTTCGCCCGAATGAACGTCGGACGTCTGAGGATGCCAAAGAGGCTGGGGCACGGGGCCAGGTATGAATTGACGAAAAGAGAGTTCCGGCGCGCCGACGAAGGCTCCATCCACGTCCTGCGCGAATGTCACGTGCGCGTGGATGCTGTCATCCATGGTCAACAGAATCGGACTCGCAGCCCCGAGATTCGCCAGCGCCGAACCCCAGCCACGAAGGTAAAAGCCCGGGTCCGGAATGGCATCCAGATAAACCTGGTCTCCCGGCGCGAACCGCTCTCCTCCCGGAATCTGAATCACATGGCCGTGGGCTCCTTTGCTTACACTCAAGACGGTTATTTCACCCTGCGAGGGAGACGTGGCACACATGAAAAATGCGCAGGAAAACACTGCGCTTTGCTGGAGTGCTCGGAAAAGCATAGCGGATGAGAACAGCTTTAGAAATCACCGTCAACTCCGGGCAGGCATCCACAGGTTGTTAAAACGACGAGGTAGGGTGTCGGGTTCATAAGAATCTGAAAAGCAACTCCACTTCCCGCCGAAACACACGCTCATCGGGCTTCCACGGCCACCGCGATCATCGGAATTCTCGCCCCCATCAGCCTTCTCCATTGCCCCGTGCCCCCCAAGAGGCCTCGCCTCCCCCCAAAAGACGTCGGGGCATCCCCGGAAACCAGCCGAGGAATCTTGGATCTGGCAAGAACCAGGACCTGACGTCTTTTGCGTTGCCCATCCGTGATGGATGATGTTACGCGGATTGAACGGATCAAAAATCCTTCAACAATACGAATGGTTCCGGGATTGAGTCCACCACGGCTGGGCCCGTTGAATACAGTGACCAATAATCCCACTAAAGCTGAAAGCTTTATGAAATCGGATACCAGCGAAAACCGGGACCAATGGAGAGACTTTTTAAAAGATAGAACCAATGACGAATTCAGAATTCAAGCCCAACGGACCGGGGGTGGCCGGACGGGCGTCGGTAGCCGAACATGGCGAGCTCGACGTCGATGTCCTGATCTACGGTGCGACCCCCTCAGGGATCATGGCCGCCGTTACGGTGAAGGAAGCCGGTCGATCCGTTGTAATTATCGAACCCGGAAAATGGGTTGGAGGCGTTCTGGGTGCGGGCCTCAAGCCAACCCAGGATATGCCGAATTACGCCGCCGTAGGGGGGATGACGCGGGCGCTCATGCTAAAGCTGGGAGTCAGAACAGATGAGACGCCGGTAACCCTTGCCCTGGTCAGGGATCTGATGAAGCGAAACATGAGTCCGAAGCATGTCCGCGAAGATTTTCTTCACCTCTTGGAGGAGAACGAGATTCAAGTCATTTATGATCACCGGGTGAGCCGGGTCGAAAAGGAGCGCACTCGGATTGTTAAAGCCGTTTTTGACTACGCGCCTTTCCATGAACACGGCTACCCCCTTCCCCAAGCGAAAAACCCCGAAAGTCTTTGTGTTGCCGCGTCGATCTTCATCGATGCCAGCTATGAGGGTGATCTCTTGGCGAACGCCGATGTCTCGAATGAGATCGGACGTGAATCCGTTCTGGAATATGGAGAGGAAATGGCCGGTGTTCGTCCTCCGGTCAATGTGACACCTATCGATCCGTTCGTCGAACCGGGCAATCCAAAGAGCGGATTGTTGCCCATGGTGATTGACGATCATCATAAGCCCGAGGGTGCCGGCGATCACTACACCCAAGCCTACAATTTCAGGTATTACGTGACCTCGGATCCCGAAAGGCGAGTTCCCATTGCGCCCCCGGATGATTATGATCCACTTGATTTTGAACTCGTCGGGCGATACGTGGAATTCATCAAAGAGGATTCCAAGGACGAGGAGGAAATGCTCGAAAGATTGAGCTGGATCTTTCCCGGATGGATGAACCGGGCAGATTACAATTATCAGAGGAAATCGCTCATCACCATGGCTCCGTTGAACGTCAGTCATCTCTACGCCGGAGGTGACTATGCGACCAAATCGCGGGTGTGGAAAAGCTACCAGGATTATGTTCGGGGTCTCTACCATTTCCTCACCACTGATGAACGGGTTCCAGAAGCTTTTCGACAAACAACCTCCGAATTGGGACTGGATCGTTACCATTTTCCTGATACGGAGGGATGGCCTCACCAGCTGTATATCCGGGTGAGCCGGCGGATGGTCGGCCGATACGTCATTACGGCACGCGATGTGTATAATCAAACGCAGGTGGATGATCCGATCGCCCTTGCTCAATATGGCATCGACACTTACCCTTCCCGGCGTGTCTGGGGGGAAAAAGATGGAAAGTACTTTGTCGCCGTCGAAGGAAATATGTTCGTGGGCGGTGTGAGCGGTCCAACCAATGTTCCCTACCCCATTCCCTACCGGGCGATCACTCCTCAACGTCACGAATGCACCAATCTCCTGGTTCCGGTGTTGTTTTCCTCTTCCCACCTCGGATATGCCTCCGCACGGATGGAGCCCACCTTTATGATCGCAGGTGAATCCGCCGGAATCGCCGCGATCCAGGCCGTCGAAGAGAATGTCGCCGTCCAAGATATCGACCTCGACCGATATTTGCGCGTGCTTCGCGAACGCGGCCAACGCCTAACCTGGGAGGAAGCCCAGAAACAGGACAACCCAGAGCAATAAGTATCCATGAAAAATATTCTCAAATCCAAGACATTTCGGTTTCACCTGATTCTCATCTTACTCGCGGCGGCCGCCTCCCTTTCCGGATGTGCCGTTCAGTCCATCGAAGCTGGAGAACCTGCGGAAAAGAGCGATGCGCAAGACCTTGCGCTCAATAAACCGGTCCGGGTGACCTCCACCGGATTCTGGCGAACCCCCGCCTCCCATATTACCGACGGAGATCCCGACACCGGTTGGCGCGCTGCCAGTTCCGATCCGATGCCGTACTACGTCGAGGTCGATCTGCAGGGGATCTATCAACTGAACCGTATTCACCTGGTTGAACGGATGCGGGGAGGCGGGTATCGGATGACCGGATACGGTCTGTTTGTCTCCTCCGATCGTGACTTGTGGGCGAAAGTCGATCAGGGAGCCACCGTCGGCACCGGAATTGCCATCGATTTTGACACCATTCCGGCGCGATATATTCGCCTTTGGATAACCAGCAACGACGGACTTGATTTGCCGATGATCGCCCAGATTGCCGCGTTTGGCCCTCCGGGACAACCATCTGAGAGAACGCGAAGCAGAGCCAGACCGGCCGCTACCGACTCATTGTCGAGCGACAGCGAAATTACCGCCTTCTCCCTGCGCGAGGCCGATGTCAGCGGCGAGATCGTCCGAGCCACCTGGCCGCGCCGGGAAGCCGTCCCGGCGGGGAATGGAAAGTACCGGTTTATCGAAGAATACGAAAAGCGGATTTCACTCGTTGTACCGCGGGGAACCGACTTGACCTCGCTCACACCGGTCTTTGAAAGCAATGGCGAGCAGGTCCATATCGACGGAGTTCCCCAGGAAAGCGGTGTCACCCAAAACGATTTTCGCGAGTCGATCACTTATACCGTAGTCGCGGAAGATGGCTCGGAGAGCGCCTACACGGTCACGGTTTATGAGGAACCTTCCGAAGCGGTAATCACGGTGTATGACGAGGAGATCGGAAACACCATGCCATTTGTCGGTTACAGCGCGATGAATCTGACGCAAGGCGACAATCTCGCCTCTTGGTACCGGTATTCAAACGTGAACGCCGTCCGCTACTGGTTGACTCCGGGCCGGCATGTCGGGGAGGAAAATGTCACCGTAGACGATGAGGTGACTGACCCGGATGCATTGGATGAAAGGAAGAACGAACTCCGCCGCCTGATGCTAGCGCGACGCTCCCATGAGACCGGCATCGACTGGCAGGGAGTAGCGGATCGCAACGAACTGCTTTATAACGTGGGCCTTCGTTACACCACTCACTATGCCCTCACGCGCCTCCGTGAACTCGGCATCGAAATGATGGCGGAACTCAACGACAGCGATTGGGCGGAGCCATTTGAGAATGAGGAGGACAAATGGCAACGAGCCTGGGTGCTTTGGCAGATGTTTTACGCGCAGTCGTTTTACCTGGCGTCCAAATTCGATGTCTGGAATTTCCAGGGACCAAACGAGCCCGATCATCAACTCGGCCGCTACAGCGGGTCGGCGGCGGAACGGGCTGCCGCCGTGGAACGGTTTGTGTTTATGAACTCCATTTATGCCGACGCGATGCGGGCGGCGGTGGCGGACGTGAACGAACTCTACGGCAAATCCCTGAAACCGCTCTGGGGCGGTCCGACCCTGGCCTCGAGCCCAACCGCGGATATCTCCCTGGCTACGATGCAAGCGAACCGGACCAACTACCGGGGGGAAACGGTCGACTCAGACATCGTCGATCTGTTCGTGATGCAAAGTTATTCCGGCCATGCCTCGTCGTTCACCGGGGCCAACGAGTCGGCGCGAAACGTCATGCGCGAGCACAATCCATCGGGAGTGGTTCTTCCCATTGCGTACACAGAATTTAACTACATGCCGGGGTCGGTATGGAGAAACCAGAGTTTCACCAGTGATGCCCCTCATGTTTTTCGTTCGATGGCTAGAGTCTGGAGCGAGAGCATGATGGATGGGATTTACGGGATGTTCCAATTCCGCATTGCCCGGCCGATGAATTTCGGCGGCAATCATATGCACCTGATGTTTCGCGGCCCCCAGGATCCGGCTCGAAACATCCTCTATGGAAGGCCGTATTCCGTCAGCTCTGAAGCTCCCGGGCATCCGCTGGCAAATGTATTGCTCAACGCCACCAGCTCCCATTTCGCCTGGAAAACCGCAGCGGACGCCCAGGGGCCCCACGAGGTAATCTGGGACTTGGAGGAGCCTCAAGATATACGCTGGTTCTTGATGAATCTCGGCTCCCGTGACGAAGGGCTCACCCACGCGGCATTGCAATATTGGGATGAGAGAAATGAGGCCTGGAAGACTTTTCCGGGCGGCGAAGTGCGCAACGGTAGTGTCGACGCTTCCCGTCCGATGGAGACGCACAACAGCCATATAAAACTCAGCAACATTCCAACCGTGATCCGCGAACGACCGCTCGAGGAAACGATTCGAACTCGCAAGATCCGTTTCTACTCGGAAAGCCCCGGGCCGATCACGGTTCGACGTATTTATCTGTCTGATACGGCAACCAACGGCGATGTGGGAGGCCCAATGAAATCGGCGGAAGTCACCCGACTTTTCGCGGAAGGGTTCAAGGGAAGCCGTCCATTGTATCGAACAGAGGCACAGGTTCCGCACGATCCTGACTACAAAGCCTACACGGCTTACGACGCCGAACGGGACCGGTTCGCGATCTGGATTCCTCAAACCAGCGATCGGGTCGATTACGAGACGACGCTCGATTTCAGTCGTCTGCCGGAAGTCAAGGGCGGGCTCGTGACGGTGCGCGAGGTGAGCCCCGAGTTTTTTGGCGATGTTGTCTACCAGGGGATTCTGGAGGAGTCCGGCAGGGTGACTCTGACCCACCCGCGCTCAAGTGTGTGGCTGGTCACTTTACAGCGCGGAAGAGAATTGGAACCGCTTCGGGTGGAGCCCGGCGATCGGGCCATGGTAGGCCTCGGAACATACGCCCAAACTCCGCTCGGATCGCCGTCGGAGATGATCGTCCGGCAAAACACCGCGAAACTGGACCTCAATCGGGCGATCTATCTGAAGTTTGACCTGACGGATGTTTCCGCGGAAGAGGTGCGCTCGGCCGTATTCAACGTTCATGGAAACTGGGCGACCGATATCGAGGGTAACGACAGACTTCAGGCGGGCGAACGCTTCACCATTCATTTATATGGGATCGACGAAAACGAGTGGAATGGTGACACCTTGACCGGAGCTTCAGCTCCGAACATGGGTCGTGGCGATTCCGTGATCACCGGCGCTGGTTCGCAACCGCTCGGCGTGATCTCGCTGCCCAAAGATCCGGGAGAAACCACGTCCGACATTACCGATTGGATACGAGAACGCGTCGGAGGCGAAGTTTCTTTAGTGCTGGTTCGCGAGCGCCGTCATGAGAACGAGATCAACGATAATGACTACGTTGTGATCAACACCCGAGAAGGACACGATGTTTCTCTGACGTTATGGCTCGACAGCGCCACCAACAACGAAGCATCTCCCTAAACCGAGATCACCAAGCCCTCCCGATTGGCAACAACCGGCATCGGGTCAATCCGGACAGTCCGCGAGACTGGCGGCCTGGGAGTAGCCGAGCTGTTTGAGTAAATTGACCAAACGGACGATTTCGCGGAAACTGGCACTCGCGCCCATCCGCCCGATCCGGCGATAATAGCGGGCATCCTGAGGGAAGCGTTCGGCTTTGCCGTACTGACGAATATGCCCGCACACGTTTTTGATGTGCGTGTGCAACTGCATGAGAGCCGAGACCAATTCAGGCTCCAGATACTCCGAATATTTCATGTTCAGGATCTCCCAAAGGTCCCCGGCTTTCTCGTCGAAATAGGCATAGCTCTCTTCCGTGAATAACGTGCCGTCGACAAGTCTCGAGGTGAGTTTCTCTGGGGTGAGCCTCTCGAGTTCACCGAAGAGGGATGCCCGTTGTTCAGACACGGCCTGAAACTGGACCCTTTCCGAGTCGGTCTCGGACAGATTCGGTTGAAAGCCGAAGACCCGGACGGCAATCCCATCGCGCAGCCGGTTGACGTTCCGCCCGATCAGGTAGTCAATTTGCCCCCGCACGATTTTCCAACGCTTTGTTTTGGATCGGACAAGCAAGGTATCAATAATGAACAGGGTGAACGCCGCCCCCGCTAACTCGGTGAACATTCCCAAGGTGACGTCCGGGTGAAGCTCCTGAAATATCCAAAGCCCGACCATCGTGATCGCAATGGCGGCGTAAACGGTGATCGGAATTTCCGACTGCAGGAAGAGCGTCCACCGGGATTGTGTCGCAGTGGTAACCGAGGGCGAGGAAGTGGCTGAGTCTTGGTTTTTCATGGTCTGTGAGGGGCAAATCTAAGACCGCCGCCGTGGAAATCAATGAGGTAACAGGACTGACCCCCAACATTTCACCCGCTTCTGCAATGAGGAGGGCAAATGATGCCGTGGGAGGGTTTATCTTTCCCGTCGTTCGTGCTTCACTTCCCTGGTGAACCTATTCGATGTGAGATGGCTGTGGCGAGCGGTGCGGGGGCGGAGCGTGACGTTTGCTCTCGTGTTCTTTCTGGCAGTGATCGGACTTTCCGCCCCCCGCGCCTTGCGCAGTCTCCTGGAATATTTCTCTGTCCCCTGGCTGGTGGCGTGGATTGTTTCCCTGCTGCTTCTCGGTTTCCTGGCGAAACTCGAACCCAAACTCATCGCGTCGGCAAAAGTGCGGTTCCGCATCGCACTGGGATTAGTCTTCGCCGCATTGGTATTCGCTTTTATAATACCCCGTCTGCTGCCGCGGGAGGATCCACCACCAGAGACCGAACAACAGGAAGAGGAACGACAACACCCGAGACGGATCAGGCGACCCGGCCGAGGTTGAATGATCACGCATCCTAGCCAAGGAGTTCACGATCAGGCTCGAGACTGGGCAATTGGGAGACAAAAGACCGAAGGAGACGCCCGAGGAGATTCTTACCCAATTTAGAAATCTGCGACGGTTGGCGCGCAAATGCCCTGAGTCGCCTAAATTGCCAATCAAGCGAGGGCCGACGTTGAAGCGAATCGTCGCGGACGCCTCCTTTTGCGGGGCGTGGGTGCTCTCCGACGAAAGTTCATCGCGGGCCGAGAAGGTGCTGGCGGCGCTCCTGCGCGGAGAACTGAAACTGTGGGACGCACGTTTGGCCGATGCAGCGAAGAATCTCAACGTGCTTCCTTGACCCTCTCGAAACAAGCGGCAAGCCCGTTCTTATCCGCAAGCACGCGGAATTATCAATGGCTTTTCTCCAGAAGGCGCTGTTTTTCCGAGGACCGAGACAGCGGATCCTTGCCGGAAATGCAATTTTGATCCTCGGCTTGGTTTACGTCCAAGTCGAGAGAAAGCCGAACCTTACGAAGGGAAAGAACCACCGCGCTCAATCCCACCAAGAGCGTCGCCAGAGAAACCGCCACCGCCCCGCCGACGGCCAGGATTTTCCGCGGTTTGCCTGGCTCTTTGGATTTTTGGAACCTTATAGTCGATACTAACTCTCGGAGCGCTTTGTTGCAAGTGGCAGACGGGGTTCAGAGCGGAGGTTTCCACATCGCGAGTCATCGAGCCGGGATCTCCTTTCCAGTTGCCTCAATCCAAGCGGCAGCGGAGAGGTTACCGGCGACATCGGAGGCCCTCGACCTCGTTGAGACTTGGTGATTGAGGGTTCTCGGTCATCGGGTCGTGTGAAAGGCAGCGATTCGCATCGGCGAATGCTCCCGGGCTTGGGTAACCATCAGAACAAGAAATATGGCTAACCTCTTACGAAACTTCACTGTTCATGCGGGTTGCAGGGCGATCAGGTTTTCGCGCGAAGCGCTTTGGAGTGCGGTGCGTCCCCGCACCGCTTTTCGAACGGTCAGTGATAGCCGCACGCCCGGCAGCCATTCGACTGATGGAGGTCTTCCGCACGCTCGAAAGCTCCGCGGGGACGCGGAGCACTCCAAAGAGGCTTCGCCTCAAATCCAAGTTTCATTCTATGTTGTTCCCCGGGCGCAGCCAGGATTGTTGCTGCAGTGAAGCTCACATCAACGTCACCGCCAACTCCGCCAGTTGGCTCCGCTCCCCCTTGGTCAGTTTCACGTGCGCCGAAATCGACGTATCGCGTAGCCGGTTGCGGGCGTAGACCAATCCGTTGGACTGGGAATCGACGTAGGGATTATCGATCTGACTCGGATCGCCGATCAGGATCAACTTCGATCCTTCGCTCATCCGGCTGACCACTGTTTTCACTTCGTGAGGGGTCAATTGCTGGGCTTCGTCGAGGATGAAAAACCGGCGCGGGATCGACCGGCCGCGGATAAACGACAACGCCTCGATCTCCAGGAGGCCGGCTTCGATCAGTTTCACATACGGCTTGACCGGCGGGCCTGATACCGCCGCCGCCAGCTGCTTCTTTTTGCTTTGCTTCGGCTTGCGCGTTCGTTCCTGACCATAACTCCCTCCTGAAACCGGAGGGAAAATCACGTTCAACGCGTCATGGTATGGTTGCAGCCACGGCGTCATTTTCGCCTCGATGTCCCCCGGAAGAAATCCGAGTTCCTTTCCCAGAGAAAAGATCGGACGACTGATACTGGCTCCATCGTAATGTCCCTCCCCGATCATATGGAGGGCGCTCGCGGTGGTGACGATTGTTTTGCCGGTGCCGGCCTTACCGTAGCAGGTGACCAACTGGATCTCCGGATCGAGCAACGCGTCGACGAGAAACCGCTGCTCCGTGTTTCGCGGCTTGACCGGAACCGCCCCGGGAAAGGTCAGATGGGCGGGCAAACGCAACCGCCGCACCAGGCCGTGCCCCACATAACGCGCCGGCTCCCGCCGTTCCTCGTCGGTGGCAAGGAAAACGTAATCGTTGATCCCGAGTCCCTCTGGAAGGGATTTGCCGATCTTCAGCTCTCCCGCTGAAGCGAAGCGTTGAAGCTCATGAACCGTAATCCGGATCTCCTCGTAAAACGTCTCCTCGTTGTCGAGCTTTTCGGTCACCTTGTCGTTGAGGAAATCCTCCCCCCGCAATCCGAGGGAACCGGCCTTGAGCAACATATTGATGTCCTTGCTGACCAGGACTGCCGGGCCCGGGACGGTTTCCTCGAGATAGAGCAGACAAAGGAGAATGCGGTTGTCGATCTTCGTGAGGTCGGGGAAAACCGAGAGCATCCGTTCGAGGCCCTTGCTTTTGACCGAACGGTTGGTCAGATACGGATTCACCACCACGGAAAGACGACCACCTCCCGGAAGCGCCGCCCCCTTGGTCATTGAGGAGCCCTTGGCGGCGAAGAGCTGCTTCAGTTGCCGATGAATGTAGCGCGCGTTGCGCCCTTTCTCCGACGGATCGCTCTTGAACCGGTCCAGTTCCTCCAGGACTTCGACGGGCAGGGCCACGTCATGTTCCTCGAATTTATAGATGGAATCCGGGTCGTGCAGCAGGATATTGGTATCGAGGACGAAGGTCTTGGGGCTCTTTCCAGGCTTGGCTTTCATTCGCGAAAAAACCCAAACTTGCGGCCCCGCCTCCGAAGGTAAAGCACGAACTCCGGGGTGGAGGCGATTTTCCTAGAAAAAGACAGGGGGGCCCACCGTCGCAGGATTTGCCCGGTTGCCCCGAGGCCTCCTGCGGCTCCCTCCACATTCGCCCGAACCTTATTCAGATGAATTCAGTGAAACATGCGCCAGCGGAAATCCCGACTCCACCAACAGCACTTGGCAACGGCCCTGGAACGGACGTCCCGTCAACCGTCGAAAACGATTGCGGCGGAGGGGAGCATGTCATGACTACTGACAATTACCTCTCATTGTAACGCCGGACAAACTAACTGTGACGCTTGCAGGGGCTCCCATGTCGAGGCGCTGGGCGAGCCAAGGGTTGGGAACGGCTGTGGTTTGCTTTATCCTTGCCGCCAGCACCACCTTTTTTGGGCGCGGACTTCCTAGGTGGCAATGCGGCAAGATCAATCTTGAACTCCGTCGCGAACGCCTGCAGTCGCTCCTCCCACCCCTCCCACTGCTCCTCCCGCCGACGCGGCCTCGCCCCATGGTCTTCGCCCAGAAGTCCAGCCCGGTCCAGCTCCGCCCCTTTCAATTTCAGGTCTTTGACCAAAGCCGTCCGAAAATCCTTCGACCCAATCGCCCAACCCCGGCTCAGGTTGGAGAATCGGCCCTCTCTTCGCTTCGGATCCACTTCGGCCAGCATACGGGCGGCCGCTTTCACCATGGCAACGGCTAAACCGATTCGCCCAAGTCCCTTCAGCCACTTCATCCCCTTGCTGAAATTAGTCTGCGTGGGTTTGCAGTGCCAAATGATAATAAATACTCATAACCACGGAAGGCATGAAACACAGACAAACTAAGGAATTCCCCCTAATAAAGACAGGAAGCAAACCCCATTTAAATCAGAGATTTAAAAAATCTTTAAAGAGAATTGACTAAGGGTTGCTTGAATCCCCATACACATCTCCGCTGGACGAAAATCGTCCTTCACGCATGACGCGTCTAAGTCAACATAAACACAAGAATAACCTGCACAACTAACACGAATGGAAATAAAATCGATTCTCTCATATTTGAAGACGGGCTGCCTGTCCCTTATCGTCGGTGGTACGGCATCTCTCGCCCACGGCAATGAAAGTGGCCTCTACTTCGATTTCGACAACAACGACCTGCAAGGTTGGTATAATGTACGGACTTCGACGACCGTCGACGGGCCGACCGAGTTTGCCGCCTATGACCCAACCCAGCCGTGGGCGTTCGAGCCGCTTGCTGGCAATAGCATTATCGCGCCGACGCCGTTTGGGACGAATGATGAGGGTGAACGCACCCGCGACCATGCTCACCAGACCTTGGTTTTGCGATCCCCCGAGTTTCTTCTTGATGGAAGCGGCGGCATCTCCTTCTCCCTTTCGGGAGGAACGGGTAATACGATCAGCCCGGGCGCGAGTTTCGAAAATCTACCCGCCGTTTCTTCAGGGGCAGGCTTCATGGGTGTTGCCCTGCGCCGCGTAAGCGATGACGTCTACGTGATGGCCACTTCCAGATCAATGAATGGCCAAGCTTGGGAGTTGCTAGGCTTTTCCGAGCAAGCTCTCGCTTCTTATGTCAGCGCTTCCGAAAGTTATACACTCGATTTAATTGACACGTTCGATGGAAGTTGGGGTTGGATCGCCATGGACGATGTTTTCATCAGTGGCACTGTCATTCCCGAACCGTCCGCTTACGCCTTGATTTTCAGCGGGCTCCTCGGCGGATTGGCCCTCCTCCGACGCCGGTTCAAGTAAAGGTGCAACCTGCGCTGCATGGCGCTTCCAGACAGGTTATACGAACCGGGTTATTTCCCCTTGCTCGGATGACCTGTGCCACGGCCAGATAACCGCAGTCCAACGCGCTTTTCACAGAACGCATTGGGCTGCCGGTTTGGCAGGGACCTCGCTCGAATGTCTCGGTTATCAAGAGCAGGTCATCATTTCTGGCAAGGGCGGTCGAGGGGGTCATATCGTGACTACTGACAATTACCCCTTTTATTGTAACGCCAGACAAATTGACTAACGATTGCAGGGGCTTTCATGTCGAGGCACTGGGCGAGCCAGGCGTTGCGAACGGCTGTGGTTTGCTTCATCCTTGCCGCCAGCACCACCTTTCGGGAGCGGACTTCCGAAGTGGCAATAAGGCGAGATCGGCCTTGACACTCCTTCGCGAATGCCTGCAGTGGCTCCCTCCTACCGCCGACGCTGCCGCGCCCCGGGTCTTCGCCCAGAAGTCCAGCGCGGTCCAGCTCCGCCCCTTTCAATTTCAGGTCTTTGACCAAAGCCGTCCGAAAATCCTTCGACCCAATCGCCCAGC
This sequence comes from Verruconatronum alginivorum, assembly GCF_056590205.1. Lineage (NCBI taxonomy): Bacteria > Pseudomonadati > Verrucomicrobiota > Opitutia > Opitutales > Verruconatronaceae > Verruconatronum > Verruconatronum alginivorum. The sequence goes on from NZ_JBWPVQ010000001.1 coordinate 1,136,947, forward strand.
CCCGGTTCACGTTTGAGAATCGGCCCTCTCTTCGCTTCGGATCTTCTTCGGCCAGCATGGCGAGGTATTCGTCATCCTTTCCATCCGTCCCGGTCATCCTTTAATTGCCCCGCCTCGATAAGCACCATTTCAGGTTCCATGAAGCCGGGACGCTCGCGACGCCGAAACCACCACAAGCTGCTCCATTGATAGGCGCCCACCCACTTGGATGCATGAAGCCGCCAGCCGTGGGCCTCGCACGCTTCTGATCACATGGTAACAGGCTCCAAGGCATTCGAGACGTAGCTTCCTTGTCGTGCCTGCGATTGAGAATCAGGAAGGAGCACGCGACGGGACCCCGTGCGCTAATTGACCACTTGCGCGAATTGAGACAACCTTATCCCTGCTCAGCATTCGACGTCTTTGCCTTCGCTGCCGAAAATGGCGAGACGCTCCTCCTTCGACCATTCTTGCGCGCCGGAATTGCGGTAATGAAACTGCAGGGCGCGGCGGCGCAACGGGGAATTGTTATGCGGCGTGCCGTGCGGGAGCAGACCATCGAACAGAAGAAGCCCGCCCGGTTTCAGCGGAGCCGCTACGATCCCTTCCTTCCCTTTCATCTCGGTGTCGCAAATCTGCCAGTCCCGTCGCTTGAAGTGGATCACCGGACCCTCCTTGTGCCGTCCGGCCAGCACCCGCATGCAGCCATTTTCCAGAGTGGCTTCATCAAGGGCGACCCAGACCCCGACCACCCTGGTGTCGAGGGGGAAATTGAAATAGGCATGGTCCTGGTGCCACGGTTTCTCGCGGCCCAACTGAGGCGGTTTCAACAGGGCCATATTCTGGAACATCACCGGCGTTTCGCCCATTATCCGCTGGATGAGAGAGATCAGTTTCGGATGATGAGAGAGCGCTTTCAGCCGGTCGTCGTAATCGATGAAATGCATCAGCTTGCGGACGGCGTCCTGGCGGGCTTCCGGACCGAGGCTCGGGAGAATCTCGCGAGCCCTGGCTTCAAACGTGACTCCGTCGAAGTCCGGGTTTCCGCCCATGATCAAGTGAATCAGGCCGGCGATCGCTCCCTCCACCTCGTCCGGGGTGAAGGCATCCTCAATCGCAAGGTAACCCTGTTCTTTGTAGAGTTCAATTTGCTCGTCGGTGACGTTCCCCAGACCGTCGATTTTCTCCGCGATGCTGTCATGGTTGTAAAGATCAAGCGCGTGCATCTCGGCACCCGGATCGTATTCTCGTTCCACTTTCTGTCGTTGCGTGTCTACCTGGCTCATTTGCATTGAAACGGGTTTAAGGGGTGAGTTAAATGTAACACTCCCATGATAATACCATGCGTCCAGGGTATCCGCCATCGACTGAATCGACATTAATTTGTATTTATACGATATGGAACAGAGAATCGATTGGGGCGGTGTTGGCTTGCGTCTGGGGCGCTGCGGACGGGTCCGCTGCGAACCGGGCTGGCGACTGGGGCCGGAGTGGTCGGGAAGCCTGACCGATTTCGACCTCTGGCTGGTCTGGGCGGGGAAAGGCCGGATGTGGACGGAGGCCGGCGAATTGGAGCTGCGGCGGGGGATCTGCCTTTGGATGCGCCCCGGCGGACGCTATGAGGCAGTGCAGGACGGAAATGACCGGCTCGGGGTAAACTTCGTTCACTTCATGCTCTATGACCGGGGTGAACGCCCTCTGCTTGGATCCAGGGCGATCCCGCGCGAGCTGTGCGAGTTGGAGGATGCCGGCTATTTTAAGGCGGTGACGAGCCGCATCATCGAACTGCGCCGCCGCGGGTTGCTGAGGGCGGAGGCGGTGGCGAGCGGACGGAAAGGGGTGCCGGAACTGCTGATGGAGGCTCTGTTGAGAGAATTCGAGAGCGGCGTCCCGCCCGGTCCGGCCGGAGAACCGGCGGGGCTGCCACGGCATCACCGGGAACTGATCTTCCGGCAAGTGGCCCGGATCTACGAAAGTCCGGCCACGGCGCCTGCGGTGCGTGAGCTGGCCAGGGAGGCCGGCTACAGCCCGGATCATTTCAGCCGCGTCTTCAAGAAGGTCACAGGGCACACGCCGCAAGCATTGAAGGTCCTGGCCCGGATCGAGCGGGCCAGGCAATTGTTATCCGAATCCTCGCTCTCGATCGGGATGATCGCCGTCGTTCTCGGTTACGAGGATGTATTCTTTTTTTCACGACAGTTCAAGGAGAGGACCGGCGTTTCGCCGACCGAATACCGACGCCGAGGGGAGCTCCAGAAGACGCCAACCGCTCCAGAAGACGTCAGGTCTTGACTCTTGACAAAATCAGTTTTCCCACGGCCCTTTCACCTTGGCTTGTGAGCACAAAGCGGCGAGCGAACTGACTGGCGGATGCGGGCCGCCCCATGGCAAGGCGCTCGGCCAGCCAACTATTCGAGACCGAGGTGATTCTTTTCATCGCCGCAGCCAGCAACGCTTTGTCGGGAGCGGATTTTCCAGACGGTAACTTCATCAAGTCAATCTTTGCGATCTCGGCCAGCACTCGAAGTTCCTCTTCCCACGCCACGGCTCGCTCCTTTTGAATGGTCTCCGGCTCCAACCCCTCATAGCGCGCCCGATCAATGGCCGCGCCACGCTCCGCCGCCTCTCTCCGCATCTCCTTCTTGAACTCCTTGCTTCCCAAACACCACCCCCGACTCATCCGACGGGCAGTCAGCGCCTTTTGATTTTGTTCATCGGTCGCGAGGAAATCGAGGTATTCCCCATATTTTCGCCAACCGGCGCGGGTGTCGGGAAGACTCCCGGCCCCGGAAAGCAGCACGGACGGCTCCAACCACTCCGGACGTTTCCGCTGCGGAAATTTTGGCAAACTGCTCCACGGATACTCCGCTGCCTTGTCCGACTCCACCACTTTCGCCCGAACCGGATTGAGATGAATATAGTGGCACACCTGCGCCAACGGATGTCCCGGCTCCACCAACAGCGCCTTGTAACGGCCTTGGAACGGACGCCCCGTCAATCGGCGAAAACGATTGTATCGACGGATCCAGGTCCCCTGCAGCCATTTCATCCCCTCGCTCAGGTTCGGCTCGGTCAGTTCCAAGGCCAGGTGAAAATGATTGCGCATGATCACATAGGCATGAATCCGCCATCGGAATCTGTTGGCGGATTCGTCTAAAACCCGTTCAAAGGCCTCCGCCCCACCGCCCTCAAACAGATTGCGCCGGTAGTTCCCCCGATTGATAACGTGGTAACAAGCACCCGCATATTCGATCCGCAATGGCCGTGGCATGCCCAGAAATCAGCCGAAGAATCTTCAATTTGTCAAGAGTCAAGACCTGACGTCTTTTGCGTTGCCGGAAGGGGTCAAAACGTCGGGCCAGGGCAAGGGGGCAAACATAAAGTTTAAATGTTCTCATGAACTGAGGCGAAGTCCTCGGAACGCCGGGGTCGCCTTCATCTGTAGGTTGCCGGCCGCATGCTGCCACACGTCTCACTATGCGAGAGAAAGGCCCGAACAAAGAGTGCGAATGGGTTCAGCCTTCTTTCGCACGACGTCTTTGGAGTACTGTGCAACCAACCGTGCTGAAATTTTCTTGCACCAATTCGGACTCTTAAGCTCGTTTTTGTAGTCAAAATTCTCAGCACCCTCCCCAACAATTTCTGCGTTTAAATCTAAGGCGATCGACTTGGCCAAGGTTCCAAAGAGCTCGACCAATTCTGCTTGTTTTCCAGATGTTAGAATTCCCTTCATGTTATTCAACATTGCTACACCAGCTGAATCAGTTCGGATTAGACTGACAACTGCGTAGACCAAAAAGTATTTGGTAAGGTTGTAGTAAGCAAAATGCTTGTCGTCGATCGCTTCAACTGCCGACTGGACCGACTTAAAACACTCCCAGTAGCCCAAAATTCTCGGGCCCGTGACATCAGGCCTACCAAAGATCTCTGAGTGGAGTTCGTCCATAACCTTGTATTTTTGGTGACAGCTCCACGGTTGTTCAAGATCCATTGCGAGCAGGATCAGGCCAGCCTGCTCGTTGGTTAAAACTACCTTGCCTTTGTTGTCCTCCCCTTGCTTAATCTCATATGCAACACTGCCATTGCTGACTGCGCTAACCTCAGCCTTTAGGCGTTGCTGAATGTTGTGGTTGGATTTTAAATCGCGAGCCTTAATTGCGTTCTGATTATTACTGTTTGTGGTTATCCTCTGGGAAAGAGCCGCGTCACCTTTCGTCTCAATTAATTTAACCAATATTTTCAGATCATCAGTAATCTTCGACTTTTCGGCCATCAACGACGTGAGGCTTTGTGCGCCGTTCACCACTACAAAGTCCTCGACTTCTATCCTTTCCTCGGTTTCAGAAATAATTTTTCTGCATAATACGTTAATTCCGTTGTGGTAGAGCGGAAAGTTTTTGTGCTCTCGCTTTTGCTTGATGCTTTCTCTTAATCCTTTGTTGACCTTAGTGTTACCCAAGGCCAACCGGACGTTCTGCTCGAAGAGACGACCATCCGCGATCCCGTCCATCTTGAGAAGATTAAGGGCTGGGGCTAAGAATAGGCGGGCAGCCGCACCGCCGGCGTCATATTCGATGACATCTGAGTCAGAAACATCGAAATAGTAACTATCCTTGATGCCACCGGCGATATCTAAATCAACGTAATCATTGGCTATTGCAACGGCATCATAGAGTTCGATCTTCGGCAGTTTTGCGAGAACTGCCTTGGCATCGCCGTTTGCCCGTGCATTGCTTATGAAGACACCAATTACGTCATACCCGCTGTCCACCTTTGCGGCAAGACCTGTTCTTAAAACAGTCTGCCTCAGCTTGTCGTTCTTCGTTTCAGAAAAAATGGCGTCGATCTTCTCTTTGCTATTAAATTGCTGGAGGGTCCCGAAGAATTCCTTAAGCTCGGTATCGCCGAACTCAGCGTTGTCCTTAGTTTTGGTCTTGGCTTGGATTATGTGAACGCTCTCAGTGACATCATCAACATAGATTGCGTCTACGCCCTTATCGTGCTTGGCATCTACGCACGCGTCATCGGCATCAATCTCTTCCAATCGATATATGTTCTCTAAGAACCATCTGATAAACCTCCCAGAGAAGTCGGGTGCCCGATTCTCATAAGGTTTAAGTTCATTCTCGGAAAAAGCGTTGTGATTGAGGTTTCTGACCTTCATGGACTTTTCTCGTTCGCGTCGGTTATAGTTTCCTGAAGCTTCTTGTTTGAGGCGACGTGAAAAGCCGCATTGTCAAGAACTTCGAATTCCTCTGAAGTGTCAAGCTTTGCCACTAATGGGGCCGTTTCCGGCCCCGCATTGGTTGTTTTAAACTACTGGCACGCTTCGCATTCTTCGCTGTTGCGCATAGCTTCGATGCTGCAGGCTTTCTTTTCTTCTTCTGTGTAGGTGCGTTTTTGTGGGTCGCCGAGGAGGCCGGGGCGGATTTCTTTTTGGCGGCTACGGTGGCTTTCTCGATGTTGGAGGCTTCGAGGGTGCGGAGGTAGTAGGTGGTTTTCAGGCCTTTTCTCCACGCCGCGCGATACATGTGGGAGAGGGTCTTCATGTCGGGGGTGCCGAGGAAGAGGTTGACCGACTGGGCCTGGTCGATCCACTTCTGCCGGCGGGCGGCGGGAAGACTTGTGCGAGGGAATAAAGTCTTTGTCATTGCTTGAGGCCTTTCCATCGGATTTCGAGGCGGTGTTTTAGGTCGTTGTGGAAGTGGGGGCGAACCCGTTTTTCCCTGTGTTGAAGACGGCCTAAAGCAATGCTGGGGGCAATCCTTTTCTGGCGGGCGAAGTGGATGATGTCGTGACGGTTAGGTTCGGGATTCTCAGCGAGAAATTTTTGCCAATCCTGGGGCGGGATCAGGAAATCGGCTGACCAGCGGTTGGCTTCCTCCTCTTTCGGATCGGAGGCGCCTCGGAATTCGAAAAAAACATCGGTCTTGCCGTGCTTTAAAATGTGGGCCGCTTCATGGAAGAAGGTGAACCAGAGCAGGTCGTCCGTTTTGTAGCGGAGGCTCAACGGGAGGAGGGCTTTCGTGGGAGTTAACCAGCGGGTGAAACCGTAAACGTGCGTCCTGGGCAGTTCCGGGACAAGAACGACCGCGACTCCGGCGTCCGCGCAGAGGCGAACCGCCTCCGGCCAGTCTTTGGCAGGCGGGTCGCAGGTAAGGGTGCGGATCCGCGTTAACGCTGCTTGAAAGCGGGCGGCATCGTATGGCTGGCAATCCACCCGTTGCGCGAGGATCTCTCCGGCCCGCAACCAGGCGCTGAGATCGCCGAGCGAACTGCTCAGCCCGTCCTGTTCGCGAGCAGCCCCCTGAAGGCGGCTGTAGGTAATTTCCCACTGTTTGAAATTCGCGACGCCAAAATAGCGGAGGAGATTCTCCACTTTTTCGACCTTGTCGCGAGTCGGCTCCACCAATCCCATGGCCGCCATTTTCGCGTAGGAGAACTGCTTCAGCCACCCGGTTTGTTCGTCGAGACGCTGCTTTTCCTGAAGGCGAGCCAAACGTTCCCGGTAATTGGCTTCAAGGTTGTTCCAGAATCCAGCGGGAACGGCCGGTGACCTTTTCCAGTTGGAGGGCGGTTTCCGCCGTGATGGCAGCCACCCCTTTGATGATCTCATTGATGGTTTTCAACGGCCGGCCCGTTCGAAGAGCGAGCTCCTTTTGGGTCATCCCCAACGCGTCGATTGTCTCCTGGAGCGTCCGGCCTGGAGGCACAGCGTAGTCCGGGTCGAATGGATATGGCTTACTCATGGGTGTCGGCGATTTCGAGAATGGTGATCCGCGTGACGGCTGACCAGTTAAGTCCCCCATCCGGTTTGGAAGGCGGCGGTTGATGGTCCGGAACAAGAATTAAACGATAGGGATGATCGAGATCGACGGATAGTTGCCCCGCGCGGTTTCCTTTCAGCTCATGGCAGCGAGGTCCCGGAAGGTATCGAACGATTTCCAGCGTGTCGGCGGCCTCAAGTTGCGTAAGGCGTGTTTCGATGAGTTTCGCGCGCCGCTCTCCGTCTTTGCGTCGAAGAGCTTTGGCGGTGGTTAGTTCTTTCTGAAGTCGATGATTGCAAAAAGAAATTACATCGTTCTCGGGGGAATCAAGAAGGAAAGTTAACCTTTGGGGTTAATGAGATTCGATGGGCGTAACGATTCACCCATACGCACCGGTCCGGGTCTGGTGAATCATTTCCCAGATCAGGTCGGATTGGCCCTCGGCAATGACATTGAGGGGGCGCTGGTTGTCGAACCCTGAGTTCGGGGTTTCGAGCCAGGTCTTAAGTTCGCCCTCGGGGATGATTTCGGAAAGGGCTTCGAGGAGGCGAAGGCTCTCGGTTAATTGTCGTTGGACCGGCGGGGGAAAATGAGTGGCTTTTTCGTAGGTTGCCAGTTTGCGTTCGGAACAGTTGGCGATGCGGGAGAAGGTGAGGCGGTTGATACCATGCTCTTTACGCCACTGCATCAGGCGCGGGCCACTTCGTGTGACGGACTTTGCTTTGGCCTTGCGCGTCTTCCTGGATTGAATCGGTTGCATGGTCCAAATAAGAGGCAAACCTGCAATTTTGCAGGCTTCAACCTGGATCAGACGATGTCGATGTTAAGTCCGCGGAGGACAACTTTAGCTTGGAGATTGGCCAATTTTACTTGCCTTGGGGAATTTCCATCGCGATATCGTCGCCAAACATTGCGGCTTGTGTTTTAAAAACGGAGATGACCGAAAAACCGTCAGTTTATATCGAAACCACGATCCCCAGCTTCTTGACGGCTCGGCCGTCCGTTAATCTGATCGTCGCCGGAAAGCAGGAAGTGACGCGACAGTGGTGGGAGCGTAGAAGGGAACACTATCACCTCTTTCTCAATACGTTCTCGATGAGGCCGCTGGCGGCGACTCAGAAGCGGCAGGGAAAAGGCTCGAAGCAATCGAGGGAATCGAGTTAGAGGGTATCCGAAAAGGGTTTCGGGCGTTCGCTTGGTTGAAACCAGCGGGGACACACCCCACCATGCTCGCGCATGGTCCCCCCCCTCTCAAGAGGGGAATGGCTTACAAAAAGATCCCCTCTTGAGAGGGGGGGACCGCTCGCTAGAGCGGTGGGGTGTGTTTCCAGGCCGGTCCGGTCGCCGCAAACCCTTTTCGGACGGGACCGAGTTACTGGAGGTGGATGAAGAGGTTCTTCGCCTCGCCGGCGAGATCATGAAGACCGGATTGATACCCGACAAAGCCCATACGGATGCCGCGCATATCGCGGTGGCCGCGCGGCACGGTATGGATTTTCTTCTCACCTGGAACTGCACCCATATTGCGAACGCCGAGATCTTGAGTAGGATTAATTTCGCGGTGACAAACGCAGGGCATTTGCTGCCGACCATTTGCACTCCCGATGAACTTTTTGGAGGAGAGAACGATGAAACCTGACCCGATTGTTTCCGAAGTCCGCAAGCAACGAATGGCAATTCTTGAGTCCTATGACGGGGATTTTGACAAGATGTCCAGGGACGTCATGAAACGTCAGTGGCAGAGCGGTCATAAGGTGGTTTCCAGACCCAAACGGAAGGCCCGGCCAGATGCCGCACCGAATGCCTACCCGCCGCGGCAGAAGTAGGTGTCTCTGAAAAAGACGAAGCGGGGCCGTTTCCGGCCCCGCTGGAAGGGAAAAACGGACAGGAATGTCCGTTCTCCTTTATTTTTTCACTGGCAGGCTTCGCACTCTTCGCCGTTGCGCATGGCTTCTATGGAGCAGGCTTTCTTTTCTTCTTCGGTGTAGGTGCGGTTGGATTGGTCGGCGAGGAGGCTGGGGCGGACTTCCTTTTTCACGCTGACCGTCGCTTTTTCGATGTTGGAGGCGCCGAGGGTGCGGAGGTAATAGGTGGTCTTCAAACCCTTCCGCCAGGCGGCGCGATACATGTGGGAGAGAGTCTTCATGTCGGGCCGGCCGAGGAAGAGGTTGACCGATTGGGCCTGGTCGATCCACTTCTGGCGGCGGGCGGCGGCGTCGATGAACCAGGCGTGGTCGATGTCGAAGGCGGTCAGATAACGTTCCTTGATTTCCTGCGGGATGTTCTCGATGTGGGTCAGGTCGCCGTCGAAGTATTTCAGGTTGTCGATCATCTCCGGGCCCCAGAGGCCGAGGGCCTTGAGGTCGCGCACCAGGTGGGCGTTGAGGATGATGAACTCGCCGGAGAGGTTGCTCTTCACGAAGAGGTTCTTGTAGGCGGGCTCGATGCAGGGGGAAGTCCCGGTGATGTTCGAGATGGTGGCGGTCGGAGCGATCGCCAGGACGTTGCTGTTGCGCATCCCTTGTTTGGCGATTTTTTCGCGGACGGGAGTCCAGTCCATCTTGCCGCCGCGGGGGACTTCGACTTCGACGCCGCGTTCGGATTCGAGCAGGTCGAGGGTGTCTTGCGGGAGGAGGCCGCGGTCCCATTTCGAGCCCTTGTAGGTCGAGTAGGCGCCGCGTTCGGCGGCGAGGTCGCTGGAGGCTTCGTAGGCGAAGAAGGCGACCGCTTCCATGATCTCGTCGTTGAACTCGACGGCGTCTTGCGAGGCGAAGGAGATGCCGCGCTGGTAGAGGCAGTTTTGCAGGCCCATCACGCCGAGGCCGATCGGGCGGTGGCGGGAGTTGGCGGTGCGGGCGGCCTCGGTCGGGTAGAAGTTGATGTCGATGACGTTGTCGAGGGCGCGGACGGCGATCCGGATGGTGTCGCGGAGTTTGTCGTGGTCGATGTTGCCGTCGGCGTCGAGGTGGTTGTCGAGGATGACCGAGCCGAGGTTGCAGACGGCGGTTTCGTCCTTGCCGGTGTTGAGGGTGATCTCGGTGCAGAGGTTGCTGCTGTGGATCACGCCGGCGTGGTCCTGCGGGCTGCGGATGTTGCAGGGATCCTTGAAGGTGATCCAGGGATGTCCGGTTTCGAAGAGCATCTGGAGCATCCGTTTCCAGACGTCGATGGCCGGTTCGATTTTGCCGTAGATTTTTCCTTCGGCGGCGAGCTTTTCGTATTCGAGATATTTTTCCTCGAAGGCTTTGCCGTAGAGATCGTGAAGGTCCGGGGTTTCGTTGGCGCGGAAGAAGGTCCAGTCCTCGCGGGCTTCCATCCGTTTCATGAACAAGTCCGGGATCCAGTTGGCGGTGTTCATGTCATGGCAACGACGGCGGTCGTCCCCGGTGTTGCGGCGGAGTTCGAGGAAGTCGTAGAGGTCGTTGTGCCAGGTTTCCAAATACGCGCAGCCGGAGCCGCGGCGTTTGCCGCCCTGGTTGACGGCGACCAGTTGGTCGTTGTGGAGTTTGAGGAACGGAATGACCCCCTGGCTCTCGCCGTTGGTGCCGCGGATGTGTCCACCGGTGCCGCGGACAGCGGTCCAGGAACCGCCGAGGCCGCCGGCCCATTTGGAGAGGAAGGCGTTTTCGGCGATGCCGCGGAGCATGATCCCCTCGATGGAGTCCTCGACGTAGTAGAGGTAGCAGGAGGAGAGTTGCGAGTGGAGGGTGCCGGCGTTAAAGAGGGTCGGCGTGGAGGAGCAGAAGCGCCGGGTGCGATAGAGTTCGTAGAGGGAAACGACCCGGGCTTCGCGGGTCGCTTTTTCCTCGCCGATGAAGAGGCCCATGGCGACGCGAAGCCAGAAGATCTGGGGCGTTTCGAGGCGGCGGTCGGTTTTGCCGGTTTTGTCGACGATCAGGTAACGGTCGTAGAGGGTCTGGATGCCGAGGTAGTCGAACCCGAGGTCGGCCGAAGGATCGAGGGCGGAGGCGAGGGCCTCGATGTCATATTCGAGCAGGCGGGGATCGATGCGTCCGATCTCGATGCCGCGGCGGAGGTATTGTCCGAAGTAGCGCTGGTGGGCTTCCTTGATGCCGCCAATGCCGTCGCGGAGGATGTCCCAGCCGAGGACTTCTTCGTAAATGTAAGTGAGGAGAATGCGGCCGGCGAACTTGGCGAAGTCGGAATCCTTTTCGATCAAGGTCCGGGCGTTGAGAATGATGGTGCTCTTGAGATCGGCTTCGTTGATGTCGTCGAAGAGGGAGCGGCGGAGTTCGGTTTCGATCTCCTCTTCGTCGAGGCAGAGATCGAGTTCGATCATGGCGAAACGGATACGCTGCTTGAGGTCGGCTCCGTCCCAGAAATAAGCTTCGCCGTCGGCCTTTTTAACCAGGACCATGGAGTCCTGTTGCGGCTGGGGTTCGGCGGCGGTTTGTTCGCGGAGGGCGGTGCGCTGGGCGCGGTAGAGGATGTAGTGTTCGGCGACCTTGAAGTGGCCGGCGCGCATCAGTTCCTCCTGGACGATGTCCTGGACCTCTTCGATGTGGACGAAGGCTTGGCCGTTCTTGACCCGTTCGCTGACGGCGCGGGCGACGGCGGCGGCCGGGGAGGAGTCTTTCTGGAGGGAAAGGAACGCCTTGCGGACGGCGATTTCGACCTTGCCCTCATTCCAGGGAACCAGCTGGTTGTTGCGGCGGAGGACCCGGACGTTGACGGTGTTGGAGGGGGTTTTGAGCCGGAGGGAGCGCCCGAGGAGGAAACTTTTGGCGACCTCGTAGGCGTTGTTATCGACGAGGGTTTGTTCGACGAGGACGTGGAGGTCGCCGGAGGAAATCTTGGGGGCGTGGCCGTTTTCGCGACGTTCGTGGAGGTTGCGGGCGACCTCGCCGGTGATCCGGGCGACGAAGCGGCGGTTGTCGTCGGTGAAGATGTCGGCGGTGGCACGGGAGATTTCGAGGTCGGCCAAGGCGGCACCGACGCTCTCGGCGACCTTGGCGGGATCGAACGGATGTTCGCCGCGGGAGTTGGCAACGGTCAGGTCGAGCTCGGGGAGGACGACCCCGTCGAGGACCTCTTTCCAGGCATAGGCCGGTTTTTGGTCGGCCGGTTGGGCGACGACGGATTTAAGGACGTTATCTTGTTCTAATGAAATAGGAGACATGGGAAAAATTTTGGATTTTGGATTTTGGATTGCGGATTTTGGATTGCGGAAAATTAAGCGTGGGCGCGGCGCGTGGAAAGTTTGTTGGTTTTAAGGATCTGGTTTCGGGAAGTTTTTATTGATGAAGCGATGATCGCGGTGATTTCTCCAGCCTCCTGCAAGAGCGACTCCACCCGCGGTGCGGGTAGTAGTTTCGCGTCGGTGATGAGCTCCATCCAATAGGCGGATTCATCCGCTTCCTCTTCAACAATGCCGAGTCGGGCCACGAAGTCGGCGCGGGAACGTCCGCGACATGCGGATCGATAATTCGCTCCCACAGCTGTCCCGGATCGAACCAATTGATTGCCAATCGCACGGGCAACGGCCGTGTTCGGGAGTGCATCCACAAGGGAAATCACACGCAGAGCGAACTGCTTCGTCCGCTCCTTCAATTCCTGTTCGGTCATCGGATTCGGGTGAACCGGATAAGGACCGGAATCTGGCGTTTGGAGGGCGCTCGTCACGAAGCGCCTGCCAAATCCAAAATCCGCAATCCAAAATCCAAAATTACTATCAGAGTTCGTCGTCGTCGGCGGTTTCGAGGGAGCTGGCTTTCTGATACTCGGTGACGCGGCCTTCGAAGAAGTTCTGTTCTTTTTTGATATCCATCATTTCCGCCAACCAGGGGAGCGGGTTGCGAATCCCGGGGTTGAGCGGGGCGAGTCCGACGCCTTCGAGACGGCGGTCCGCGATGTAGTCAATGTACTTCAAAAACTCGTCCGCGCTGAGGCCGACGGCGTTTACCGGGAGGCAATCCCGAATAAATTCTTTCTCGAGTTCGACGGCCTGCCGCATGAGATCGGTCAGCTCCTGTTTGAAGTCGGAAGTCCAGACATCGGGGTTCTCTTCAACCAAGTCCATCAGGAGTTTGCGGAAGAGTTCGATGTGGTTGGACTCGTCGCGGAGGGTGTAGCGGAACATCTGGCCGATGCCGGGGAATTTGTTCTGCCGGTAAAGGGCTAGAATCATCCCGAAGAGTCCGTAGAATTGGGTCCCCTCCATGCATTGGCCGAAGATGAAGATGTTTTTGGCCAGGAGCTGTTTGTTCTCGGTTTTGGTGAGGTCGAGATCGCGGCGGAGGCTGCGGGAGATGCCGGTGACGAACTCGTTCTTTTTCACCACAGTCGGAATGTCCTCGAAGATCGCCTCGCACTCGTGGGGGTTGATGCCGAGAGAGCTGATCATGTAGAGAAGCGAGTCGGCGTGGATGTTCTCCTCGTGGGCGTGGCGGCCGAGGACGAGCTTCAGTTCGGGGGCGGTGACGGCCTCGCGGACGACGTGGATGATGTTGTCGCCGACAATCCCTTCGGCGGCCGAGAAGTAGCCGATCCCCATCATGATGATCCAGCGGTCGACCTCACTCAGGAGGCTCGGGTGGCGCCACTGTTCGATATCCTTGTTCATTGGGATGTCCTCCGGTTCCCAATGGTTGGCCTTCATGGTGCGGTAAAGTTCGTAGGCCCACTGGTATTTCAGGGGGAGGAGGTTGAAGGTCATCGTTTCGCGGCCGTTGATGATCCGTTTCGCCGCGAAGGCGGCTTCCGCTTTCGTTTGATCGAGGACGAAGGTTTTGTTTCCGATTGTGTAAGTTTTTTCCATGAGCGACTGCTGCAAGAATTGTGAAAAATGACGACGTTTGGCCTGCGGTTTCGGGCTCCGGCCGACCGGACGCGCCGGTGCTTCCAGAGGACTGAAAAAGAATGTTCAGACTATATCAGCCGGAGGCGGACTGGGAAGAATTTTTTTGGGAATTTTTTCGGGCGATCACTAGATGTTGTGGTTGAGACGATCCCATACCACAAGATATGGGGTTTGAAGCCATTCGCCCGAATTTTTGACGATCTTTTTGCGAAGTCTCGTGGTCCGAGGTGAAAGCTACGGTGAGGCTAGGCGCCGAAAGTCGTCCGGCAAGGGAATTCAATTCACATTTTGCTCACAATGGCGGGAATAAAAATTCGCTTCGCCGGCTTGGATGAAACCTTGCTCCCGCCGCCGGTGATTAACTTAATCGCATGCATGAGGCGACAAACACATTTTCGGCTTGGGCTTCGGCCGACGTCGCGCCATCCGGCACGGTGATGGAGAGTTCGGCCGAGCAACGGGAGGTCGACGAAGACGCCCTTTTAATGGTCCGTGTCGGAGAAGGAGACGAGGCGGCGCTGGTCGATTTGATCCGGCGCTGGCAAAATCCGTTGATTAATTTCTTCTACCGCTCCCTCTCCTCCCGGGCCGACGCGGAAGATCTTTCCCAAGCGGTGTTCGTCAAGCTGCACGGGGCGGCGGAGCGCTACAAACCGACCGCCCGTTTTTCGACCTATCTGTTCCATATCGCCCGCCGGGTGTTGTTGAACGAGTTCCGCCGGCAAGGCCGCAAGCCGTTGCACTTGGTCGCCCCGGAGGATCTCCCCTCCCCGGCCGCCCCCGATCCGGAAATCAAACTGCTGGAACTTGAAGAAATTTTTCAGAAAGCGTTGGAGCAGATGCCGGAAAACCACCGGAGCGCGATCCTTCTGTTGCGTCAACAGGAGCTGAGTTATGCCGAAATCGCGGAAATCATGGAGACCACCGAAGGAATGGTGAAGACCTGGATTTTCCGCGCCCGCCAACTTTTAAAAGAAGAATTAAGGAAGACCACATGAAACCCGATTTCTCCCATGAAGCCCCGGATCAGGATTCGGCCTTCGATCCGTTATTCAAGATCCAGCCGATGGCATCCCCCGATTTCGCCGAACGGACCTTGGCGGCGATCCGGGCGCGCAACCGGCGACTCCAGCGGCGGCGGTTCGCTGTCTGGACTTCGGCCCTGGCCGCCTCGCTGGCGGTGATCATCGGCTTGAATTTCGCCCAACCGGGCGGAGGCGACAACGGACCGATGGCAACGGTCGATTCGCCCGAACCGGTCCGGATGGCGGCGGCGAGCGAGCGCCCGGCCCGGTTCGTCCACGACGGCCCGACTCCCGGCGAATTGACCTCGCTGCTCTACGCGGCCCTGCTGGAGAGCGACGACGAGATGTTCGGCAACGGCGGGGAGATCGAAGCCCTGCTCGCGGAAGCGATCGCCACCTCCGACGTGGAGTCGCTGAATACCCTCGATATCCTGGTGCTGTTGGCCGGGTATTGAGAGTCGACGGGATACGGCGGAGGCACGCCCGGGCCGGTGGCGGGCAAAAATGCTTTGAAAACGCGGGGCGTTCCGGTTGTGATCGGTTCCCTGCGACATGAACAGCTCACCTTCTCCTGAATCTCGCGGCGCCTGGGGTTCCCGCTTCGCATTCATTTTGGCCGCGGCCGGCTCGGCGATCGGGCTCGGCAACATCTGGCGTTTCCCGGTGTCGGCCAGCGAAGGCGGCGGCGGCGCCTTTCTGCTCATCTACCTTCTTTGCGTGCTGCTGGTCGCGCTCCCGGTGATGCTGGCGGAAATGGTCGTCGGACGGGCGGGGGAAAAAAATCCGGTCGGCGCCCTCCAGCATCTCCGTCCCGGTTCCCGCTGGTATTATATCGGCGTCCTCGGCGTCGCCACCGGGGTGATCATCCTCTCCTATTACAGCGTCATCGCCGGCTGGACCCTCTACTACTTTTTCCAAGCGGCCTCGGGCACCTTCACCGCCGACGCCGACACGGCGGCCATTTTTGAAAACCTGGCGGGTGACGCCGGAATGGAGCTCTTCTTCCACTTGCTGTTCATGCTGATCACGATCTTCGTCGTCGCGGCCGGTGTCCGGCGGGGAATCGAACGCTCGATCAAGATCCTGATGCCCCTGTTCTTCGTGTTGTTGGTCCTTCTGGTGATCCGCGCGGTGACCTTGCCGGACGCCGGAGAAGGATTGGCCTATTACCTGCGACCGGATTTCTCCGAAGTCACCGGTCGAGTCTGGCTGGCGGCTCTCGGGCAGGCCTTTTTCTCGCTGAGCCTGGGCATGGGGGTGATGATCACTTACGGATCCTATCTGACCAAAAAGGAAAATTTGCCCGCCTCGGCGGGGTTCGTCGCGGGCGTTGACACGATCATCGCGGTCTTGGCCGGCTTCATCATTTTCCCGGCGATCTTTTTCGCCGGATTGGAACCCGGAACCGGGGGACCGGCGTTGGTGTTCATCGCCCTGCCCCAGATCTTCGCGCAGATGCCCGGCGGGGAACTCGGCGGAATCGTGTTTGGGGCCGCCTTTTTCCTCCTATTGGCGGTCGCCGCCCTCACCTCCGCGATCAGCCTCCTCGAAGTAGTGGTGGCCCATATGGTCGACGACTGGGGATGGGCCCGCAAAAAGGCGGCCTGGCTCGTCGGCGGGGGCATTTATCTGATCGGGATTCCCTCGGCGCTCAGTCTCGGCGCGGTCGGCGGGCTCAGCGCGCTGCCCGGGATCGGCATGGGATTCCTCGACCTGATGGATAAGATCGCGGAAATCACCCTGATCCTCGGCGGACTCGGGCTCGCCATTTTCGTCGGCTGGATCTGGGGATTGAAACATGCTTTGGCCGAGATTCGCCGGGGAACCCCGGAGTTCAAACTGGCGACCCTTTGGTCGCCGCTGCTCCGGTTCGTCGCGCCCGTCGGCATCCTAATCGTCCTCTTGACCCAGCTCTTCGGGTGACTTCGTTGGGAAAAAATGGTCCAATCGGCTCGTAGCCCCGTCTCCGCTCTCCTCCGCTTCGGGTGTAATCAGAAAATGGTGGGATCACCGGCGTGTCATTGCGAGGAGGCTCCGCCGACGAAGCAATCCACGCAACAGCGACCCGCGCCCCCTTTCCCGGAACGTGGATTGCCGCGTCAGTCGTTTCTCCTTCCTCGCAATGACAGACGGTTGTCTGTTTCTCCCACCACTTTCAATCGCGCTCTCCGCTTCTCCGAGCCCCCCTTCGCCCTTGAATTTCCCTCGCCGGGGAGCTATTCTTGTCGGCTTTTATTGATTGATGTATCGATCCTAAGAACAAGACATGTCCATATCACAAACCGAAAAACATTCGTTCCAAGCGGAAGTCCAGCAATTGCTGGATATCGTCGTCCATTCCCTCTACACGGATCGTGAGATCTTCATCCGCGAACTCGTCTCCAACGCCTCCGACGCCTTGGAGAAGTTGCGCCACACCCAGATCACCGAAAAGGAGGTCTTCGACGACAAGTTGCCGCTGGAAATCACCATCTCCACCGATGAAAACGCTGGCACCGTCACCATCCAGGACTTCGGCATCGGCATGACCCGCGACGAGTTGGTGCAAAACCTCGGCACCATCGCCCACTCCGGTTCCCGGGCCTTCCTCAAGGCATTGAGCGAAGGCGGTCAACAAAACGCCAACCTGATCGGTAAATTCGGGGTCGGTTTTTACAGCGTGTTCATGGTGGCCAAACGGGTCCGCGTCTTCACCCGTTCCTGGCAGCCCGACGCCCGGGGGTATTGCTGGACCAGCGAAGGCCAGGGGAATTACGAAATCGAAGAGGTCGATGGCCAGCGCCGCGGGTCGAAAATCATCGTCGAACTCCGCGACGACCAAAAGGAGTTCGCCAAGGAATTCCGGGTCAAAGGAATCCTCGAACGTTACTCCAGCTTCGTTCAATTCCCGATCCAACTCAACGGCGAGCAAACCAACAAGGTCCAGGCGCTTTGGGCTCGGAGCAAAAGCGAAATCAAGGAAGAGGAATACGAGGAATTCTACAAATTCTTCTGCAAGGCCTTCGACAAACCGCGCCACCGGCTCCACTTCAGCGCCGACGCCCCCCTGGCAATCAATTGCCTCCTTTTCGTTCCCCAGGAAAACCGCGAAAAGTTCGGCTTCGGTCGGCTCGAACCGGAAGTTTCGCTCTATTGCCGGAAAATCCTGATCGATTCCCAACCGAAGGAGCTGCTCCCCGACTGGCTTCGTTTTCTAAAAGGTGTGATCGACAGCGAAGACCTGCCGCTGAACATCTCTCGCGAAACCATGCAGGACAGCGCCCTGGTCCAAAAACTCAACCGGCTGATTACCCGTCGCTTCCTCAAGTTTTTGGAAGAAGAAAGCACCCGCAACCCGGATGATTACCAGAAGTTTTTCACCGAATTCGGCTTCTTCCTGAAAGAAGGGGCCGCCACCGACTTTTCCCACAAGGAACAACTGACCAAACTCCTCCGCTTCGAATCGAGCCTGACCGAGCCGGGCAAATTCACCAGCCTCGCGGACTACGTCTCGCGGATGAAGGACGGGCAAACCGAGATCTATTACCTGATCGCACCTTCCCGCGAAGCGATCGAGAACGGTCCCTACCTCGAAGCCTTCAAATTGCGCAACCTCGAAGTCCTCTTTTTATACGAGCCGGTCGATGAGTTCGTGATGAACAGCATCCACGAGTTCGACGGAAAAAAAATGGTTTCGGCCGACCGCGAGGATTTGAAGCTCGAGGACATTCCGCTCCCGGATGACGACGAGCCACTGCCGGAAAAGGCGGTCACCGAGATCAGCCGTTGGCTCCGCGAGGTCCTCGGCGACCGGGTCGGCGAGGTCAGCGCCAGCAACCGCCTCGTCGAGAGCCCCGCCCTGGTCCTCAACACCGACCAATCGGTCTCGCCGATGATGCGGCGGATGATGCGCTCAATGAACCCGGAAGGCCCTCCGGCGGTCAAAGTGAACTTGCAAATCAACCCGCGCCACCGTCTGACCAAGAACCTGGTCGCCCTGCGCGAAACGAACGAATCCTTGGCCAAACTGGTCGCGGAACAGGTCTTCGACAACGCGATGATCGCAGCCGGTCTCCTCGACGACCCCCGCCAAATGGTCTCCCGTATCCAGCGGATCCTCGAATCGGTGACCAGGAAGGACTGAAGCAGAAACGTCGTCCTCCAGGTGAAAGCCGGAGCCCGCCGGCCACGGCCGGGCGGGCTCCTCGCTCCTGGAACTCCGGAGCCAACCGCGACCGCGGCTGAAGCGCGCGGCTCCTTTCGAGCGTCGTCCTTCAGGCGAAGGGGTTGGAGTGTGCGGCTTCTTCATGATCGGCGCATAATCGGCGCCACCCGCGGAAATAAGATTGCCTTAACGGCTTCATTCAATCAGCCTCTAATCGCGTAGGCGGGTGGTGTTCCGTCGCTTCGGACAACCCGCGGATCGTCAACTCTCCTAAAAAACCATGGAAACTGGACTTCCGCTGATCACTCCCCTTATTGGCCTTTTCGGCCTCGGGGTCGCTTTCTTCATCTTCACCCGCATCATGAAACTCCCGGGAGGGGATGGCCGGGTCGCCGAGATCGCCCACATGATCCACCGGGGAGCTCTCGTTTTCATGCAACGGGAGTTCAAACTCCTCGTGATCTTCATGATCGTCATCGGGATCCTGATCGGAGTCCTCCTCGATTGGTTCGAGGCTTTCGCCTTCTTCCTCGGGGCCGCCTGTTCCTTCGTCGCCGGTTTCGTCGGCATGTACGCCGCAACCAAGGCCAACGTCCGGACCGCCGTCGCCGCCCATTCCCACGGAGGCGCCGCCGCCCTCACCACCGCCTTCTTCGGCGGCGCGGTCATGGGTCTGACCATCGCCGCGATGGGATTGATCGGCATCGGCATTCTCTTCGTCTTTTTCGGCACGCCGGAAAAAGCCTACGTCATCCACGCCTTCGCCATGGGCGCATCGCTGGTGGCGATTTTCTTCCGCGTCGGGGGGGGGATTTTCACCAAAGCCGCCGACGTCGGGGCCGATCTGGTCGGTAAAGTCGAGGCCGGAATCCCCGAAGACGACCCCCGCAACCCCGGGGTGATCGCCGACAACGTGGGGGACAACGTCGGCGACGTCGCCGGGATGGGCTCCGATTTGTTCGAATCCTACTGCAACGCGATGATCGCCACCCTGGCCATCGCCGCGACCTTCGCCTCAGTCGAGGTCCAAGCCTTGACCCGCCGGACCGTTGAAGACCTTCCCGCCTTCCAAAACAACCTGATGTATCTCCCGCTCGCCCTCGCCACCGCAGGTATTCTCTGCGCGATGGTCGGCATCCTGGTGGTCAAAACTTTTTCCGGCAAGGAACCGGCCCGAGCCCTCCGCACCGGCACCATGGGAGCCGCCGCGCTGCTGGTCGCGGTCTCGTTTTTCGTGATCCATTTCCTCGGAGGTATCTGGCAGATCTGGGCCTGCGTTTTCGCCGGATCCCTCGGCGGAATCATCGTCGGTCTCGTCACCGAATACTACACCGGCGGCAAACCGGTCCGGGTCATCGCCGAATCCTCCGAAACCGGCGTCGCCACCGTCATGATCACCGGACTCGCGGTCGGATTGCAATCGGTCGCGATCCCATTGCTGACCATCGCCGGAATCATTTTCGTGGCCAACGCCTTCGCCGGACTTTACGGGGTCGGCATCGCCGCGGTAGGGATGTTGGCCACCATCGGGATCACCATGGCGATCGACGCCTACGGGCCGGTGGCCGACAACGCCGGGGGCATCGCCGAGATGTCCGGCATGGGGAAAGAAACCCGGGCAATCACCGACCGCCTCGACGAAGTCGGCAACACCACCGCCGCCATCGGCAAAGGGTTCGCGGTCAGCGCCGCCGGCCTCGCCGCCCTCGCCTTGATCGCCGCTTACGTCAATATCGTCCAGGAACACCACGAAGGATTCATTCTCGATCTCTCCGAACCGCTGGTCCTGATCGGTATTTTCATCGGCGGCATGACCGCTTTTCTCAACGGCTCGATCACCATGAACGCGGTCGGCTCGGCCGCCCACGACATGATCGAGGAGATCCGCCGTCAATTCCGCGAGATCCCGGGCCTGCTCGAGGGAACCGGCAAACCGGACTCCGCCCGTTGCGTCGACATCGCGACCAGCGCCGCCTTGAAGAAGATGATGCTTCCCGCCAGCCTCGCGGTTTTCACCCCGGCCATCGTCGGCTTCGTGCTCGGCCCCGCCGCCCTCGGGGGTCTATTGGTCGGCGGCCTGATCAGTTGCATCGCTCTCGCCCTCTTCATGGCAAATTCCGGAGGCGCTTGGGACAACGCCAAGAAATACGTCGAACACGGCTACCACGGGGGCAAAGGCTCCGCCTCCCACAAAGCGTGTGTGGTCGGTGACACCGTTGGCGATCCCTTGAAAGACACATCGGGCCCGTCGATGAACATTCTCATCAACACCATGGCCATCGTCAGCCTCGTCATCGCCCCGATCCTTTGAAGAAAATTATGAATCATGGGTTATGAGTTATGAAGGAGATGCGGAAAGAAAGGGTGCGAAAGAGCGTTCCCCGTTTCATCATTCATAATTCCTGATCCATAATTCTCGTCCATGCGTATCCCTTGGAAACCGTTTCTTCTGACCGTCTTTTGGGTCTTGATCCTCCTGAAATGCATCTGGGCCCACTGGGCGGTGGCTCGCTGGGAGATGCCGTTCAATTCCGCCTGGGTCTGGGCTCCGACCCTTTTCGCCGCACTGGTCTGCACTTATTTCTTTATCAAGGGCGGCGAGACGGAATGATTCCTATCCCTCCCGCCGATACCAATAGGCACAGCGCTCCCGATTTTTGAGAGAACCGGGTAACGCGAGCAGGATCAAGAGGCGGACCATCTGCCAGAAATTATAGTTGTCGATCTTCCGCGAAGAGGTCCGCAAGCGGGCCTCGGTGATCACCTTGAACCGCAGTTTATGCTTCCGGCACCATCGTTTCAACCGCTGGGAAAAAGCGATCTCCTCCCCGGCATACCACTCCTCGTCGAATCCTCCGGTTTCGCGCCAGGCTTCCCGGCGGCAATAAACATACGATCCGGCCGCCCACCCCATCCTCCGCGAAATCGTGTTCCAAAACCCGAGCCCCAATGTCACGTGCCAATCAAGATCGCTCCGGTCAAACTCGACCAAGGCACCGCCCGCGCCGGTCCTTCCCGCGGCGATCTCCCGCAAGGTCGCCGCCAGCAGCGCGACAGGTAACTCGCTGTCGGCATCAATGAAGACAAACCAATCTCCGATGGCCGCCCCGGCCGCCGCGTTCCGGGCCCGGGCGATTTGGTTGTGCGGCTCGAACACCACCTTGGCCCCCACCGCTTCCGCCCGCTCGGCGGTGGCATCCGCGGAATTATTATCGCAGACGACGATCTCATACCGGACGATCCCCGCCCCCTCCGCCGCCGCCCGGATCGAGGCAACCGCTCGCTCGATATTCCGCGCTTCGTTGAACGCGGGAATCAAAAAACTAAGATGATGATCGGTTCTCAATTTCAAAAACGGATAGCATGGCGGCAGGCCGGTGAAAAGACGGAAGGAAAGAATTTGAACCGCGGATGGGCGCTGATCGACGCAGATGGGGAACAGGGAAGGAACTAGACTAACCGCAAACGGAGGGCACTTCGTGCATGGAGAATGGTACGATCGACGATGCTGAATTGGAACCACGGAAAGAAAGGCATAATACACAGAAAGGGGAGGTTCTGTTGCGAATCTTCCACGACGATTCAACCGGCTCCGAAATCTCGATGAAGGATGCGCTTCATGCGCTTTTACGCCAACGGCGTTTCGCCCTCCAGCCCAGGGTTGCCGCGCACATGCGGGGCTACCCTGGGTCTTGGTGGTGCGGGTCGATCTACCCCGAAGGGGTTGCGCCCGGGATCGCGTGCGATGGCGGATTGATTGCGGGCGAAACCGCATTGCGGTTCGTGGCGTCGGGGTATCAATTCCCAGGGTAGGCCTCGTTTCACTCGGCTCAACCCTGGGCTGGAGGACGTAAGCCCGTTGGGCTATGGAAATCCGGTTCTGGAGTGGGTCGCCGCAAAGTGGGTGAGGCGTCTCGCCTCAGTGTGTGGTGCTCGTGCTGTGGCTGCGGATCGGGTGGCTGATGAACCGCCCGCCGCCGGAACGCCCCCGCCACTTTGAGGAAAGATCCGACGCCTACGCCAACGGCGTTTCGCCCTCCAGCCCAGGGTTGCCGCGCATGGGCTGGAGGACGTAAGCCCGTTGGGCTATGGAAATCCGGTTCTGGAGTGGGTCGCCGCAAAGTGGGTGAGGCGTCTCGCCTCAGTGTATGGTGCTCCTGCTGTGGCTGCGGATCGGGTGGCTGATGAACCGCACGGAGCCGGAACGGCCCCGCAACTTTGAGGAAAGATCCGACGCCTACGCCAACGGCGTTTCGCCCTCCAGCCCAGGGTTGCCGCGCGCATGCGGGGCTACCCTGGGTCTTGGTGGTGCGGGTCGATCTACCCCGAAGGGGTTGCGCCCGGGATCGCGTGCGATGGCGGATTGATTCCGGGCGGAACCGCATTGCGGTTCGTGGCGTCGGGGTATCAATTCCCAGGGTAGGCCTCGTTTCACTCGGCTCAACCCTGGGCTGGAGGACGTAAGCCCGTTGGGCTATGGAAATCCGGTTCTAAAGTGGGTCGCCGCAAAGTGGGTGAGGCGTTTCGCCTCAGTGTGTGGTGCTCCTGCTGTGGCTGCGGATCGGGTGGCTGATGAACCGCCCGCCGCCGGGACGGCCCCGCCACCTTGAGGAAAGATCCGACGCCTACGCCAACGGCGTTTCGCCCTCCAGCCCAGGGTTGCCGCGCAAGGGCTGGAGGACGTAAGCCCGTTGGGCTATGGAAATCCGGTTCTGGAGTGGGTCGCCGCAAAGTGGGTGAGGCGTCCCGCCTCAGTGTGTAGTGCCGTGCTTCGGCTGTGCATCGGGTGGCTGAAGAACCGCACGGAGCCGGGACGGCCCCACTTATCGCCCTCCATCTTCATCCGTGACTATCCGTGCCATCCGTGCTTCAATTATTCCGATCTTCTTTCGCCTATGATTCTCGCACTCGACCAAGGAACCAGCAGCTCCCGGGCGCTTTTGTTCGATCATGCCGGCAACATCGTCGCCCTCGCCCAAAAGGAATTCCCCCAATACTTCCCGAAATCCGGTTGGGTCGAACACGATCCCGAAGAGATTTGGAAGTCGCAATCCGAGGTCGCCCTCGAAGTCCTCGAAATGGCCGGCGTTGATCCCGCCGGGATCGCGGCGGTCGGTCTCACCAACCAGCGGGAAACCGCCGTGCTCTGGGATCGGACCACCGGGCGACCGGTCCACCGGGCGATCGTCTGGCAGGACCGGCGCACCTCCGCTTTATGCGATCAGCTGAAAGCCGCCGGTTTGGAGGATTTATTCCGGCAAAAGACCGGACTCCTGATCGACCCGTATTTCTCGGGGACAAAAATCCGTTGGATGCTCGATCAAGTGCCCGGCCTCCGGGATAAAGCGGCGTCCGGCGACCTTGCCTTCGGAACCGTCGATTCGTGGCTCGCCTGGAAATTGACCGGAGGCAAACTACACATCACCGACGCCACCAATGCCTCCCGCACCCTCCTTTACAACATCCATTCCCGGGAATGGGATGACGAACTTCTCGCCGCCCTCGACATTCCCCGGGCCATCCTCCCCGAAGTCCGTTCCAGCAGCGAAGTCTACGCCCAAATTTCCGGCTTGGATCCACTTAATGGCATCCCCCTGGCCGGAATGGCCGGCGATCAACACGCCGCCCTTTTCGGCCAAGCGTGCACCCGATCGGGCATGGCCAAGAACACCTATGGCACGGGCTGTTTCGTCTTAATGAACACCGGCAACCAGCCGGTCCTTTCCCGGCACGGTCTCGTCACCACGGTCGCCTGGCAGATCGGAAACGAAACCGAATACGCCCTTGAAGGAAGTATATTTATCGCCGGAGCCTTGGTGCAATGGCTGCGGGACGGGCTCGGAATCATCCAGACCGCCCCGGAGGTCGAGACGTTGGCCCGCCAGGTCGACGATACCGGCGGGGTCTCCGTGGTGCCCGCCTTCGCCGGATTGGGGGCTCCCCATTGGGATCCCTACGCCCGCGGCCTGATCATCGGCATCACCCGCGGCACCGGCCGGGCCCACATCGCGCGGGCCTCGCTCGAAGCGATCGCCTGGCAGGTCGCGGAAGTCCTCGAAGCGATGCAGGCCGATTCGGGCATCACGCTCACCGAGCTGCGCGTCGACGGCGGGGCTTGCGCCAATGACCTCCTCATGCAATTCCAAGCCGATTTCCTCGGCCATCCGGTTCTCCGCCCCACCACCACCGAGACCACCGCCCTTGGCGCCGCCTTTCTCGCCGGCCTGGCGGTCGGTTTCTGGAAAAACCGCGACGAAATCGCCGCCCAATGGACGCTTGACCGCCGCTTCGAACCATCCCGACCGCCCGAAACCGTCGAAGCCGACCGCCGTCGCTGGCTCGCCGCCGTGGAACGGTCGAAGAGAATTATGAATGATGAAGTATGAATGATGAAAGGAGGAGACACCCACTGACTGGACCATTTCCAGACCAAACTTCTTCCTCATTTTCCTTCATAATTCATCATTCCTGATTCATAATTCTCTTCAATGATCACACATGTCGTTGTTTTCTGGACGGATGGGGATAAGCAGAAGCAGCAGAAGCTTCTAGAAGGCGCCGCGATGCTGGCGGAGATTCCCGGCATGATCGAATACCGTCGCGGGGTGGCGATTCCGAGCGAACGTCCCGTCGTCGATGGCAGTTTCGCGGTCGCGATCTCAATGACGTTCGCCGACCAGGAAGCGGCCGACACTTATCAAAAGCATCCGCTTCATCAAGCGTTCGTAAACGATTATGTGAAGCCCCTGACCTCCCGTTTGATCGTCTACGACTTCGGGTAAGCCGGGATGGCTATCCGAAGAGGCTTCGAACGCCGGAGTTGCCCGGGGAACAACATGGAATGAAACTTCCTCGCCACTGGGAGGGATGGCATCCTGCCGTCCGCCGTCGGCGTCGTTTCAAGATAAGGTCGGCTGGAAGCCAACCCTCCGATTTAACACTGCGACCCGCATGAACAGTGAATTTTCTTCCAGAGGGGATCGGTGTGAAAAAGTTCTCCTCTTGGGAGGAAGGTGCGTCGTCGTGCGGATGCAGCAACAGACAGGAATGTCTGTTTCACGATGGACTACGACTTCGCCAGCGCCGCCGCTTTTTCGGCGGTTACGTCCATGGTCGGAGTCGCAGCCGCCACGCCGGACTTCTCCGCCGAGGTCGTGAAATACGGCATATATTCCGGCACCGCTTGCTGAAGCATTAGCTTCAATTCGGTGACATCCGCCATGGAAAGCTGGGATTCAATTTTCCCCATTAGCTTCCGAACATTGGAAAGAGAGCTCGGAGTCGATTTCAACCGCATCACTTTGGCGTGATGGGTGCGGTCCATGTTCTCCGAATTATACGACAACTCCTCGAACATTTTTTCGCCCGGGCGGAGCCCGACGAACTCGATCGCGATATCTTCGTCCGGCTGGAAACCGCTCAATTCGATCATCTGGCGGGCCAAATCGACGATCTTGATCGGTTCCCCCATATCGAGGACGAAAATCTCGCCCCCTTCCCCTTGGGTGGCGCTTTGCAACACCAAACCGACCGCCTCCGGAATCGTCATGAAATACCGGGTCACATCGGGATGGGTGACCCGGACCGGACCGCCCGCCGCGATCTGTTTTTTGAACGTCGGAATGACGCTGCCGGACGATCCGAGCACATTACCGAACCGGACCGCCATGAATTTGGTCGCCCCGGGATTCGCCGCCTGGAACGATTGAAGAAAAATTTCCGCCAACCTCTTGGTCGCCCCCATCACGTTGGTCGGGTTGATCGCCTTGTCGGTCGAGATCAGGACGAACCGCTCGACCCGGAATTCGACGGCCAACTCGGCGACGGCCATCGTCCCCATCACGTTGTTGCGGATCGCCTCCCCCGGCTGACTCTCCATCAGCGGCACGTGTTTGTGGGCCGCCGCGTGGAAAATGACCTCCGGCCGGTGGTCCCGGAAGATCAGGGCCATACGAGAACGATCGGTCACGTCGGCGACCAGCGGCACGATCAAATCACCATATCCGAGCTCGACCAACTCCTGCTCGATCTGAAACATCTGCACTTCCGACTGTTCGACCAACAACAGTTTTGACGGCCCGTATTGGGCGATCTGACGACACAATTCGCTGCCGATGCTTCCGCCGGCGCCGGTCACCATCACCGCCTTGCCGCGAATCAGCTCCTGGATCTGATCGGTCTCCAATTTCACCGACTCGCGTCCCAGAAGGTCCTGAATTTCCACCGAACGCAGCTGGGTGAGCCGGACTTTTCCGGTCGCCAATTGATCGAGCGAAGGAACGGTTTCGAACTTGATCCGCGCTTCCTGGAGGAATTTCACCACCTCGTTCATCCGGGATCCGCTTGCACTCGGCATGGCGATGATTGCCTCGTCGAGATGGAGCGATTTCTTCCGCTCGGCCAACACTTCAAGCGGACCAACCACCGGAATCCCATGAATCCGCGAATGCCATTTCGCGGGATTGTCGTCGAAAAACGCGACCGGCTTCAACCCGAGCCCCCGCTTCACCATCAATTCCTGCGCCAACCGGGCTCCGACATCACCGGCCCCGATGATCCCGACCCGACAGGCGTTCCGGCTGGTGGAGGTGACGTTCATCCGTAACAACTCCTGCCGATACAACCGGAAACCGAGGCGCAACCCGGCCACCCCGAGGAACGAAACCAGGAAATCGGCCAGGATCACTCCGCGCGGCGGCGCCACCGGGACCCCTTCGGTCCATCGGACCAATCCGACCACCACCGAAGCCGAGGCGAGCGCCAGGAAGACCCGTTGCAAATCCGGCGTGCTAAAATAAGTCAACAAGCCGGCGAATTGACGGAAAACGAAGAGAAAAACCAACTTCAACAGGACGACCCAACAAATGATAAAGGGAATGCTCGCCCGGATTTCCGCGGGAACCGAGAAATCGAACCGAAGTTGAAACGCCAGCCAAAGAGACCCACTCAATACCAAGGTATAAGAGATCGCCAGGACCGCGAATCGCGATCCAGAGACTGCGCGCAACTGGGATAGGAGGTGGGCCATCGAACCAGGTAGGACTTATTCGCTGCCTCAATGTGCGGACCTGCGCACGTCGGACGGGAGAAAAATCGACTGGGAGTGTAAAAAATCCATTAAGTGTGGGTTGACTGTTTTCCTACCGGTTCCCCTCAAATGCAAGGAAAAACCTTACTGAGGCAGGTTCCCAGACAGCCGCCCGCTCGACTTGGTTTCAAAGATTTCGAAACTTTTTCCCCGTAGCGATGAAGCCACGCCTTCATCGACCTCCCGGAGCCACCGGATCGAATCTTCGGGGAAGATTCGCTACAGACGCCGGACCTCGACCAAATCAAAGAAAACTTCATCCCCGGGCGCCTGGTCCCACACGGCCAGCGTCACCTGGCCGCGAACTGCCCCTTCCGGTGCGTTCGCCATCACCAACAACTCCTGCCATTCCGCATTTTCCCCCGGCATCAACTGGTCGATCCAGAGATATCTTCCGTCGAGTCGCCGACCCGACCCATCCCGCCAGACCAATTCGATCTCCACCCGACTCCCGGCACTCACCTTTCCTTTCGCCCATACGGACACCCGATAGACCGTCCCGCCAGACGCCAGAAACGGTTGCGACAACGCTTCATACATTTGCCCACTGGCCCGCACACTGAACTCTCCGGCGCGCACCTCACTCGCGTTCAGGGCAAACCCCGACGGCGCAGCCCCCGGCGTCGCCGGTTCGTCGCCGGTCAGATACGTCCCGACCGGCGCGTCATCACTGAAGTGACGGGTCCAAAAAAACGGCGTGTATTCATCCTCCCCATCGAGCTCCTCCGCCGTCAGCCCACTCCACTCCAAATCTTCCCGGAAATCACCGTTCATCATCAGGTTCTCCAGTAAATTCTCCCGTAGCATCGGGCTTTCGCCCGATGAATCTTCATTCGACGAGCTCGCCGAGCGCCCCGCCGCCGCCAAGGCCAATGCCGCCCGGCTTTCCGGAAACCAGCGTTCCACTTCGGCCGTCAATCGCTGAAACCCTTCCTCAACATTGGGATCCCCTTCTTCCACCGCCAATCGCCCGCCTCGCTCGACCCATCGGGCCAATTTCATCCCCGGGATAAACCGGGCCCCGACCTCCATCCGCCCGCGCGGCCGATGAATCGGCTTAGCCAGGATCACGTCCTCGTAATGTCGCTCCAACTCCTCCCGCAACCGGACCAATGCCGACAATTGCTCCACGACTTCCTCCAATCCCGCCTCCTCCAAGACCACCGCCCCATCCCGAATCCGGTGATACAGTTCGCTGTAAAGCTCGGTCACCCGGAACGCTTCCGACACCAACGCCACCCGCTCCCGGACCCGCTCGTCCCTCGCCAATCGCCCGGCCTCCGCCAGGATCTCCCGCAATTCGGCGCAGACTTCCGGCGGAAAAAGCTCCAACTGACCGAAATCGTAATAAAACTTCAGCCAAAACACCGGTTTTCCCTGCTCCATCCAGATCGCCTCGCAACGGTCAAAAAAGCGCCGCATCGGTTCCGCCGCTTCCCCGAAGAAATCCCGGTAGAACGTCGCCAACAATTCCTCCCGATCAATCGCCGGATTCCACAACAGCTGCGACGCGAGCCAGGCTTTCGGACCATCCAGGGTCCAGTTCGAATAAATTTCCGCGTAAAACCCGTCGATCCCCGCATCGGCCGCATGCGCCAGCGACTCCGCCGTCACCGCCGTGAAGATTCTCGGGATCACAAAACTGGTGCCGTAATAATAGTCGTAGATCCCCAGCCGCTCCGGACCGGCCTCCGCCCAACGAGTCATCAAATCCCGATCCTGCTCCCGGAATGGTTCGTGAAACCACATCCCCCGGTCGGCGGTCAGATACGGCAGCACCTGCCGATGAACTGGAAACGAAGGCACGTTTTCCGCCCAATGGTAGGCGAGCGTCCCAATGAACTTGTCCGGATGGGTCTTTTCCAACTCCTCCGCCACCCGGTTCATAAAGACGAACACCAGGTCCGAGTAATCGGGCCGTCCCCGGAAGCGGCGCTCCGGATCGACCCATTGTTGGCAATCGGGGCACTGGCAAATGTGATGGGTGTCGGTCATTCCGAGGGCAAAGGTGATCCGGTCGGGGTTCTCGTCGAAAAACTCCGCCGCCTTCCGGGCCGCGAACTTCGCCGCGTCCGGATTGCCGAAACAGGGCTGGTGGTTCAATCCCCGCAATCCAGCCTCCGGACGCACCCGCTCGCCACCGAGCAGAATGAAAAAATCGGGACGCAGATCGTAGACCGCCTCGGTGAAGATTCGGTGCATGCTGTGGTGAAACCGATAACGCTCCCGCATCAGATTGCGGGTATCCCATTCGCTTTCGGTGAACCGGGTGGCATTGCTCCAGCGGCGCGACCGAAACGCCGGTTCCTCCACCCGGTCGATCCGGGGCAAAGGCCCCCTCCACTCCGGGACATGTTCCCCGATCTCCGTCGGCCAAAACCATTGCACGCCCCCGTATTCCTGGAGAAACCGGGCCACGGCGAAGCGCGAACCGGCCGGCGATGCCCCGCGCAGGAACACCCGTTTACCATCGCCCCTCAAAAGGAATCCGTCCGGATCAAGTCCCTCGGGCAACGGCGCCTTCCGCTCCGCCGCCCGGGTTTCACCCACAAAAAAAGTCACCTCCGGCCGGACGGGATCAACCGGCCACGGTCGCCACGCTCCGAACCGGTGGTAACGCAACCGCGGCCCAACCACCGTCGGCTCGGCCGAAACCGCGACCTCCCCGCCGGTCATTTTCCCCCAATAATGAGCCAGCTCCTCCGCCGCCCACACCTCCTCCGGCGCCGGATCCGTCGGAACAAATACCACCGCGGAAAGGGAAGAAAGAAAAGAAAGAGAGAAAATCTGCAAAACGGAAATCATGTCACGGAGCATTTAACCACGGAAAGGAAGCCAAAATACACGGAAAAAAGAAGTCTAACCGCAAAGGCGGCGTTCTTGCGCCTTCATCGAAATTCCCGGCGAGGAAGACTAGTATTTAAAATTATAAGTTCACGTATTTACTCTCTGGGGTTTTCTGGCTGACGCGGACCTTTGTCCAAACGAAAGGCATTGCGTCCTGATTGTAAGCAGCGATAAATCGCTCAATTGCTTCGCTGAGGCTGCGGACGTTCCGGAAACTGGCTCCCCTCAAGGCGCCTCGGCTCAAAATACTGAACCAAGCTTCAATCTGATTGATCCAAGAGGCATGGGTCGGAGTGAAGTGAAAATGGACATGGGGGTGTTTCTGACGCCAAGGATGATCCTCTTTGAGCTTGTGGACGCTGAGGTTGTCGAGAACCAGATGGATCTCCTTTCCCGGATACTGCGCCACGGCCATGTCGAGAAAGTGCAGGAACTCGTCCCTTCTTTTCTTCGGAAAGCATTTGCCCAAGACTTGGCCCGTGGCGACGTCCAGGGCGGCGAACAAGTTTGTGGTCCCGTGCCGCTTGTATTCGTGGGCAAATCCCGTGAGGGAACGGCCGTCGGGCATTTTCAGCCAGCCCTGCTGTCTTTCAAGCGCCTGAATGCACGGCTTTTCGTCGATTGACAAGACGACCGCATTGACTGGAGGGCCGAGGTAAAGACCAATGATATCGGCGCTCTTCGCGGCAAATTCCGGATCGGTCGAAACGCACCAAGAGCGGCGGCGCTGCAGGTTGATTCCAAGCGCACGCAGTTCTTTCCACACCGCATCCGGCCTTATTCCCAGCGACTCTCCCAGCAACCGCCCGTTCCAACGGGCATAACCCGACGGAGGGTCTTCATCCAGCTTGGCGAGAATCTTCGTCCGTATTTCTTCGCGCCTATGTGGTCCAGGCGGCCGACCCGGCCTGAAGTCATCATGCAGCCCCTCCATGCCTTCGCTCTCGAAACGGACTCGCCATTTGCTCACCGTGGCCGGCCGAATCTCCAGCTCCGAAGCGATTTGCAGGTTGCTCTTCCCGGCACTGGCCTTCAACACGATTCGAGCGCGATCCGCATATCTACGCTGGACACGGGGGCCACTCACCAGTGATTCCAGCTCCTTGCGCTCGGAATCCGATAAGGTAATTTTCGCCGATGGTCTTGCCATGGCGCAATTGGTAGTTAATTCGCTGACTTTTTCAAGTAAATACTAGCTCCGACGCAGTCGAATCTCCGTGGAAGATTCGCTACGGAGAAAGTTTCAACGTTCAACTTCCAGCGAAATACCAAAACTCTCCCCTTCCCCCCTTTGAACGTTGAAAGTTGAACGTTGGACGTTTCCCCTTCCCCCCTTTTCCCGTGTATTATGCCTTTCTTTCCGTGGTGAAAACACAGAGCGCCAGTTTCCATCTGCGCCTATCTGCGCCCATCTGCGGTCCCCTCTTCCTCCCTATCCGAATCAACCGCTCTTCCCCGCCGCTTCGCGGATCCGGTCGATGACGAATTGCTGCTCATCCGATGTCATCAAGGTCGAACTCGGCAAACAGAGACCATTCCGGTTGAGGTCCTCCGCGACGGAACCACCAACGACTTCGCAGTCGCGGAAAAGCTTTTGAGTATGGAGCGGCTTCCAGACCGGACGCGCCTCCACATTGGCCGAATCGAGATAACCGATCAGTTCCCTCGCCGACATCCCGAATTTTTCCTCGTCGACCAAAAAACAGCTCAACCAGTTGGTGTGCCGTCCCCAAGGCGCCTGCGGCATCAATGAAATCCCCGGCAGATCCGCCAACCCATCCCGGTAACGGAACGCAATCGCCCGCCGCTGCTCCACCCGCTCCTCCAACACCTCCAACTGCCCCCGGGCAATCCCCGCCAAAACATTGCTCATCCGGTAGTTGTAGCCAACCTCGGAGTGAAGGTAATCCAAGCCCGGATCGCGTGCCTGGGTGCTCCAATACCGTGCCTTATCGGCCAACTCCTTTTTCCGCGCAATCAGCACGCCCCCCCCGGTGCAGGTGATGATTTTATTGCCGTTCAACGAGAACACTCCGATATCTCCGAACGTGCCGGGAATGCCGTCTTTATAGGTCGCTCCAAGCGATTCCGCAGCGTCTTCCAAAAGAGGGACCCCGTATCGCCGGCAGACTTCGACAATCGGATCGAGATCAGCGCTCTGCCCGAACAGATGGACGACCGTCACCACCTGCGGCATCGGCACCCCCCGCCTGACGCGATCCTGCAACAACTCTTCCAACAGGTTCGGATCCATGTTCCAGGACCCCCGCTCGCTGTCGACGAAGACCGGGAGCCCGTGCTCGTAAAGCACCGGATTGCACCCCGCCGCGAAGGTCAAGGTCGGGACGACCACCTCTCCACCCGGCTTCAACCCAAGTAACTTAAGGCCGAGGTGGATCGCCGCCGTCCCGCTGGCCAACGCCACCGCGTAACGCCCGGTATAGCGTTGGACTTCCTCTTCAAGCGCCGTCAGATTCGGGCCGACCGTCGACATCCAGTTGGTGTCGAAAGCCTCCTGAACATAGGCCATCTCGCCTCCTCCCATGTGGGGTACGGAAAGCAGGATACGGGTCGGATTTCGCGGCGGAGCAGAAATTGATCGCATGGCAAAGCGGAAATAAACCACAGAAATTTGCTTAAAACACAAAGGAAATCGAGAGACGTAGCGAATCTTCCACGAAGATCCGACGGTGCTTCGGAGTGACCGTCCCCTTTTGCTCAGAATCGATGAAGGCGTGGCTTCATCGCTACGTTGGATCGATTTTTCTTGGAACATTTCGGCTGCCGGGCAGACTGAAACCGATTGTGATGAAGAAAACCGCTCTTTACCTCGTCTCCTCGATCCTGCTGATCGCCGTGCTTTTGCAGGCTTACTCCCTGACGCTCCACTCAGAGATCAGGAAGAGCGGCGATTTGGAGGACCTCATTTCCCGCCATCTTCCCGGATGGACCGTAGAAGACCTTCCACTGGGCCAAACGGAAGAGGTGATCAACGCAGTGGAGGGGCGCCTCCGATTCGACGATGTCATCTCCCGCATCTACACCCAAGGAAACACCCAGGTCGGAGTCTACATCGCCTATTGGGAACCGGGAAAGATACCCGTAAGATTAGTCGGAGTTCACACCCCGGATACTTGCTGGGTGCAAAATGGCTGGACCTGCACCGCCCGAGAATCCAACGTCGCGAAAAATGTCGGAGGCTCTCTTCTGAAACCAGGGGAATGGGGAATTTTCGAAACTGAATATCACCTCCAACACGTCCTCTTCTGGCACTTGGTCGGCTCTCGCGTCCACACCTACGAGCAACAGGGAATGCACTCGTTGACTGCAGCGTTCCAGGACATCGCCCAATACGGTCTGAATCAGCGCCAAGAACAATTCTTCATCCGCATTTCCAGCAACCGCCCTTTCACTGAATTCTGGGACGACCCCGGTTTCGAACGACTGATGAAGGATATCGCCGCCCTCGGACTCAAAATCGAGGAACCTGAATCGGCGGAAACAGTGGCACAACTCGGTTCTTAACCGCAGATTGCGCAGATAACCGCAAATGGGGACAGGAGGCACTGTGGGTTTAACCACGGAAAGAAAGGCATAAAACACGGAAGGGGGAGAGAGGAGGGGAAAACTTCCAACGTTCAACTTCCAACGCTCAACGCTCAACGCTCAATGGGGGAGAGAGAAGGGATTTGGGTTTTTCTCTAGACGTTTCGTCGTAGCGAATCTTCCACAAGGATTCGACCGGTATCTGAGGGAAAATCGATGAAGGCGCGGCTTCATCGCTACGGGTTTCCCAACCAAGAACCAGGAACGCCGAATGCCTCTTCATCGCTACCGGAATCCAGCCATCCAGTATCCAGTATCCAGTATCCAGCATCCTTCTTCCTTCGCGTTCTTCGCGTCCTTTGCGGTTAAACTCACCTGACCTTCAGGGGCACCGCCGGAGCGCCGAAGACGGTTTGACCGGCCTCGACATCCCGTACCACCACGCTCCCGGCCCCAATTACCGCTCCGTCGCCGACCGTAATTCCCGGTAACAGACTGGCCCGACTTCCGAAAAAAACTTCGCTCCCGATCTTGGAGGCCCCCGTCAAATCGCAAAACGCACTCGTTTGCGACCAGTCTCCCACCACCGAATCATGACCCACGGCAGTCGCCACGTTCAACGTCACAAAACGGCCCAAGGCAATGTCGCAGGTCAGAACCACGTTCGGACATAAAATCGATCCTTCCCCGATTTCCACTTTCCGGCCGATAACCACGGATGGATGAATCAAAGTAGCTGGACGCAACCCTTTCCGCAAAAGCGCCGTGGCCAATTCCGCCTTCAGATGCGGCTTCCCCACGGCACATAAAAAATACTCCTCCCCCTCCGGTTGATAATCGCGGATTCCGCTGATCACTGGTTTCGGATGCAACTCGGGATCG
Organism: Verruconatronum alginivorum; assembly: GCF_056590205.1. NCBI lineage: Bacteria > Pseudomonadati > Verrucomicrobiota > Opitutia > Opitutales > Verruconatronaceae > Verruconatronum > Verruconatronum alginivorum. The sequence goes on from NZ_JBWPVQ010000001.1 coordinate 1,172,045, forward strand.
TAGATATCAAGATTGTCATCCAAGAAACCTTTAAAACGCCACTCGCCGTGAAACCCCCACGTTTGACGCGCCCACGTAAAAACTTCCCGGCCGAATCCCCCTGCTCCGGCAATAATTAGGTTCTTTATCGGCATTCAGAAAAGAATTTACCAAATCCTCTTTCACGACGCACGCAGAAAGGTGTCAATGAATTGTGAGATTCTCTCAGCGCCACACTGTTAGCAAGTTACCTGACCGTGAACCCGCCGTCCACCACCAATGTCGTTCCGGTGATCCAGCGCGCATCGTTCGACAGCAAAAAAATAACTGCAGAGGCCACGTCCTCCGGTCGTCCGAATCCAAGCGGATACTCCTCCTCATGCTTCCGCATCGACTCATCTCCTACCGCCTCTCCAGCCTCGGCCGCCATCGCAGTTCGCACCATGCCCGGTGCCACGCAATTTACCCGGATCCGCTGGCCGGCGACCTCCAACGCGAGACAACGAGCGCTCGCCTCCAACGCCCCTTTGGTCGCGCTATAAACCGCGTGGGCTTTGGTCCCGCACCGTGCCGCGATCGACGATATAAATACAATCGATCCTCCCCGGGACAGCCGCTTCTTCCGAAGAATCCCCTGTGTCAACAAGACTGGAGCCTCGTAATTGAGGGCATTCGACTCCCTCAAAGTCTCCTCCCGGATAAACGAGAACGGCTGCAAACGAAGCATCCCGGCTCCGTGCACCACCCCGTCGCAAGTTTCCAACGAATCAATTAATGCGGTCCGCTCCTCCGCCAGGGTCAAGTCCGCCACTTGCCGCCGATGCCCGGATCCGTTCAACTCCGCCAGCAACCCATCGAGAGCGTTGGCCCGTCGGCCAACCGCCACCACGACGGCCCCCTGCTTCGCTGCCAGAATCGCCGTCGCCCGCCCCAGGCCGGACGAGGCCCCGGTGACCAAAATCGTTTTCCCGGACAAATCAGCGAACGTTCCCATCGAACAAACCGGACGCCCGGTCAACCGGCCTTCTTTTCCGCCACCACCAAGGCGAACAAATCACCAAGGGTCCGCTGCTCCGCAAGAGCGTTGGCCGAAATTGAAACCTCATATTCGGCGTCGATCATCGCCAAAGTGGTCAACACCGCCAATGAGTCCCACTGCGGCAAATCCTTTATCACCGTATCCGCCCTCATTGTTCCTGGCTCCAATCCTTCGATCGACTCTTCGAAATTCGAAATAAAATCCTCTATCGACATAAGTTTCTCAGTATTGAACACCTTAATTCCAAAATGTTCTAAAATCGATGGGAAAAAGTAGCCTCACCGCAAAGTGCGCGAAGGAAAGACTCAGGCACCGGATTTTGAACCGCAGATGGGCGCAGATTAACACAGATGAAGCAGGGGAACTGGTTTTTTGACCACGGAAAGAAAGGCCAAAGACACGGAAGATTCGTGTGAATTAGTAGTGGATTCTGGGGGCTCGGAATGGATTTAACCGCGAAGGGCGCAAAGGTAGCGATGAAGCCACGCCTTCATCGACCTTTTCTCCCGGCACGGTCGAATCTTCGGGGAAGATTCGCTACAGACCCCGTGTCTGATGCCTTTCTTTCCATGGTTAATATTTTCCCGAGCATCCGCGCCCATCTGCGCACATCTGCGGTTCAACTCTCCTTTTCCCCTCAAACTTCCACAATTTCACAACACTCAAGCCGCTCCAAGGTTACGTAACTCGAGGCCCACGACAACCCGACGCCGAAGCCGGACAACACCAAATCAACCTTTCCCTCCTTCAATCGATCGCTCAAACAATCGCAGAGGGTTCCGGGGATTGAGGCACAACTCTGATTCCCGAAACGTTCCACCGTGGCGCACGGCGCCTTCTCCAACGGCACCTTCAACCGCCGGGCGATATTAGAAATGATGTATTTGTTTGCCTGATGAAACACGAGGAAGTCGACTTCCTCCACCGTTTTCCCCGCATACTCCAGGATCTCCCGGATCGCCGGGGGCTCCACCTTGATCGAGAAATTAAAGACCTCCGCTCCATTCATCCGCAACTGCTCCCGCGAACGGACGTTTCCTTCCGCATCGGCCTCCTCCCGACGGGTCTCCTCGGTCGACGGCTCCCGGAAGGCCCCGGCGGGTACGATCAGATGCTGGTACCCCTTTCCATCACTCTTCAGGCTGAACCAACTCTCCCGCCCCTCTTCAACCCGTTCCACCAAAGTTGCGCTCCCGGCGTCCCCGAACAAAGGGGCCAACGCCCGGTCCCGCGGATTGACGCAACGGCTGATCGTGTCACCCGCCAGGACCAACACCTTCCGGCAACCCCCGGTCTCGATCATCATCCCGGCTAGCCAGAGAGCATAGACATACCCGGAACATCCCAAATTGACATCGAACGCCGCGCAGTCTTCCTTCAATCCCAGCCGCCCGTGCAACACACAGGCGGTCGCCGGCTGAAAGTAATCGGGTGTCTGCGTGACCATGATCACTGCATCAATCTCCTCCCGGTCAATCCCGCAGCCTTCGAGCAACCGCTCCGCCGCCCGCTGGCAAAGATCCCCGGCGGTGACCTCCCCCGACACCACCCGCCGCTCATTCAGGCCGATCGTCTTCTTAATCCGTTCAATTTGTTCGACGTTTCCGCCGTAAAGATCGACCTCATCATCGATCGACTTCCGTGTCGCGGGAACCGCTGTCACGATCCCCCGGATACAACTTTTCCTAAAATGAGCTCTTGGCATACGCTGAACAGACTAACCACAAATGGACACTAATAAACACGAATCGGGGGAAGAAGAAGTTACTGGATCCTGGATTCTGGATGCCGGATTCGTAGCGATGAAGCCACGCCTTCATCGAAACTTCTGGATGCTGGATGCGGGGGAGGGATTCTGGATGGCGGATGCCGGTGTAGCGAATCTTCCTCGAAGATTCGACGACGGCAGAGTCAGCCTACTGACCCGGGGTTTTCGATGAAGGCGTGGCTTCATCGCTACGAGACCACCATCCCTTCCCCCTTCTGTGTTTTATGCCTTCTTTCCGTGGTTTAAAATCCGGTGCCTCAGCCATTATCTGCGCCAATCTGCGCCCATCTGCGGTTAAATCTCATCTGCGGTTCGTTTAGCTAGATCTTTCGCTTAAACCTTCCGGTCATTTCAATCTCCTTCACCACCCGGACTTTGACCGGCACCTTGAAGACGGGCAACCGCTGCCGGCAATATTTCTTCACCGCCCGCACCATCTCCCTCTCATCCGCACCTTGCGCGATCACGAACTCGGCCGCCACCACCTGCCCCAGGATCGGATTCGCCTCCCCGAAGACCCGGCAATCGCGCACGTCCTCCAACTCACCGATCACCCCCTCCACTTCGCCCGGAATCACCTTTTCACCGCCAACATTGATCATCGACTCTCGCCGCCCCACCACGCGAAAGAAGCCTTCGCCATCCTCTTCCACCCAATCTCCGGTCCGATACCAGCCGTCGGCGGTCAACTGGTCCGACTCATGATTGATGTATCCGAGGATTCGTGACGGCGTCTTCAGCCACAACTCCCCATCGACGATCTTCGACTCGACCTTCGGGTCATCGATCCGGATCCAGAGCGGATCCCCCACCTTGTTCACCGTCCGGACCGCGTTGGTCTCGCTGGTCCCGAATTTTTGCTGAAAATCGACGCCAGGCAATGCCTCCTTCAACCGCCCCAAAACCGCCGCCGGCATCCGCTCCGCCCCGAAACCGACGATCTTCAAACTACTCAAATCCCGATCGCGGTGCGCTCCCGAAAGCAGCATCAGGTTCAGGAAACTCGGCGTCGCCGGAAGCACCTCGACCCTCGCCTCCTCGATCAACCGGCAAACCGCCTCCGGCGTCCGCTCTCCAGGCACCACCAAACAGGAGCCGGAGGCGATCCCCCGCAGGAAAATGTCGATTCCCCCGATGTGATCCAACCCCATGAACGCTAAAACCCGCAACCCCCTGGTCGGCCCGATCCGGTACGATCTCATCAATGTATCCAAATCATGGATCATTCCCTTCGCCCGCCCGGTCGATCCGCTGCTAAAAAGAACCAAGCCCGCTCGCTCGCGAAGCAAACTTCGAATGGCGAAGTTCGATTTCCGAACTTCTCTTCCATCTTCGCACGTTAAACCTTCTCCCTCTTCTCTCTCAACTCTGAACGTTGAACGTTGAACGTTGAACGTTGAACGTTCTCCCTCTTCCCCCCGCTCCCCCTTCCCTCGCACTTCAAATTCCGCCCCCGCCTCGGTCATCCGGGCTTCGACCTCCTTCGGATCGGTTCCGGTCAGCGGCACGACGACATTTCGATTCGCCGCCAGGGCCAAAAACCACGTTGTCGCCTCGAACCCGTAATTGCCGGTGATCGCGACCACCGCCCCGGAACCGATCCCTTCCTTCCGCAACAGCTCCCGGCACTGCTCGATCGCGGCCCGCAGCTCCGCGTAACTCCGGGTCCGGCCCTCCCGGATCATGAACGGGGCATCGCCTCGCCCCGTGATCGACTCAAGCAAACTCATGGATGCTGGATTCTCGGGAAAGATCTGACCGCAAAGGGCGCGAAGGGGATTTCTGGAAAAAGCGGGACACACCCCACCGCTCTGGCGAGCGGTCCCCCCCTCTCAAGAGGGGAACGGTAGAAAAGATCCCCTCTTGAGAGGGGGGGACCATGCGCAAGCATGGTGGGGTGTGTGAGTTTCGGGAAAGAAGAGCCTTCATCATTCATCCCTCATCATTCATACTTCTCTTCACGCCCCCCCGAGGTAGATGACTTGGCCGGTGACGAAGTCGCTCCGTTCACTCACGAAGAAATCGACCACGTTCACCACGTCCTCAAAGGTGCCAAACCGCCGGACCGCCTGGCGCTGCAACAGGGCGTCCATCTTCTCTTTCGGCACGCTTCGGATCAGGTCGGTCGGGACGGGGGTCGGGCCGACCGCGTTCACCGTGATTCCGGCTTCGCCGACTTCCTTGGCCAGGACCTGGGTCATATTCTCCACCGCCGCCTTGCTGGCGGCATACATCGCCTCGCCTTCCAGCCGGTAGGGGGTGGCCACCGTGCTGAAATTGACAATTCTCCCCCGCCCCTTGCGGGTCATTACTTTGACCGCCTCGCGGCAAAAGAGGAAAGAGCCGATGAAATTGGTGTCGAAAATCGATTTGGCGGTGCGCAAGGGAGTCAGCGCGAAGCTGTTCATCGAAGCGATCCCGGCGTTGTTGATCAGGACGTCGAGGCCGCCCCACTCCCGGGACACCGTTTTCACCATGTGAACCACCGCCCGTTCGTCGGCGACGTCGAGGGCGAAATGACGGTATTGCTCATGGTCGATCGAAGATTCCCCCCGCGAACACCCCGCCACCCGGTGCCCGAGAGAAAGATAATACTCCGCCAACTCCCGCCCAATTCCCTTGCGCGTGCCAGTGATGATGAAAACTCGAGAAGCTGGTTTCTGGATACTGGGGTCTGGATTCTGGATACCGGATGCTGGATACCGGATGCTGGATACCGGATACTGGATGCTGGATGCTGGATGCTGGATGCTCGGTTTCTGGATACTGGGGTCTGGATTAGGATTGCTCATGACAGTTCTTCAGTGCCGGGCCGACTGGATGGAAACGCGTTATGGCTTGCCTCGACAGACGCAAGAAAACGGTTAATGCGACGACCAAGAGAATTTGCGCGTTGGATAAAGGCGTCAGCCTCATCCGCCATACCGGGGTAACAATCGAGGATATATTCGAGCCATTCGATCGTCTCGTCGCAGCTTGCCAACGAAAAGGTCAGATACTTGATATAATCCCCTTTATAACGTCGCCGACCGTATCCCTCGACGATATTCGCAGAAATAGACTTGGACGCCCGCCGGATTTGGCTTCCCGTCTCGTAAAGCTCGAATTTTGGGAGTTTTAGAGAGAAATGATGAACATCAACCCCCAAAACATGGGCCACCTTATGGATTTCCAGCCGCCTATATCCCGTTTCGCCCGTCCTTTTGCCAACCATAATTTATCCTAAGACATTAAGTTCGCACCGCTCACCAACCATCGCCCATGATCTCTTCCAACATCCAGCATCCCTCACCCAGCATCCCTCCCAGAATCCAGCATCCAGAAACTTCGATGAAGGCGCGGCTTCATCGCTACGGGGATCCAGTATCCAGCATCCAGCATCCGGTATCCAGTATCCCTCACTCCCCATCCAGCAGCTCCTCCAGATACTCTCCCAGGCTCGCTACGGTGCGGAAGGGACTGCGGCTTCGGCTCATCGCGCGTTCGTCGGCGATAATCACATCCCGACCGAACTCGTCGGCGATCTCCCCTTCCAGATCAGCGATGAGATGGACCAAGGCCAAGCTATCCAAGGCGCCTCCCTGACCGAACAAAACCGTCTCGACCGTCGCCTCCTGCAACTCCGGCTTCTCCAGTTCCTCCGCCAGCACACGCACGGCGGATATAACCAACGTCTCCAACTTTTCTCGGTTCACGGACATATCACAAAACGCTCAACCACAAATGGACACGAATCAACACGAATCAGGGGGGAAGTTTCTGGATTCTGGATTCTGGATGCTGGATTCTGGTTCGTAGCGATGAAGCCACGCCTTCATCGAATTCCCCGGATCCGCAAGCTGACTCCAACGGCGTCGAATCTTCGTGGAAGATTCGCTACAGCATACCTCCCCCGGCATCCAGCATCCGGCATCCCTCCCCCGGAATCCCTCCCCCTCATCCTTTATTCTTCTTGCTTCCCTTGAACTCGGGCATGGTCGCCTCCCCTTCGGCGCTAATTCCTTCGCGCCGGATCGTTTTCCAAACGGTCAGGAAGAGTATCTTCAAATCGAGCGCGAACGAAACATGGTCGACATACCAGACATCCAGGCGGAACTTCTCCTCCCAGGAAATCGCGTTGCGCCCGTTCACCTGCGCCCAGCCGGTTATCCCCGGTCGCACCTCGTGCCGCCGCGCCTGCTCGGGCGAGTATCGGTCCAGGTAGTACATCCGTAAGGGACGCGGACCGACGAAACTCATTTCCCCGCGGATCACATTAAGGAGTTCGGGCAACTCGTCGAGACTGCTTCCCCGTAGGAACCGTCCAAACCGAGTCAGCCGGACCACGTCGGGCAACAGTTTCCCATCCGGTCCCCGTTCGTCGGTCATCGATCGAAACTTGACGATATGAAACGGCTTCCCTTTCCACCCCGGCCGTTCCTGCCGGAACAAAACCGGCGCCCCGAGCTTCACCCGCACCAGCACCGCCACCACCAAGAGCACCGGCGCAAGCACGACCAGCAACCCCAAGGCCGCTATCCAATCAAAAGCACGTTTGCCTGCCGCTTTATACATACTGGTTTCTGAATTCGTAGCGATGAAGCCACGCCTTCATCGAAGTTTCCGACCCTGGTCGAATCTTCGGGGAAGACTCGCTACGGAAGAATGGAAGAAAACGTTCAATGTCCAACGTTCAACGTTTATAAAAAATAGCAAAAACCATGTTCGCCTTTGGACCTTAGACATTCTTCCCAGCCTCTTCCTTTCTCCTCTTTGGAAGTTGAACGTTTCTCATCTTTGGCCGCGCCGGAGGACCTCCACGATTCGCTCGCCGGTTTTGCCATCCCACAACGGAGGAATTTTCCCTTGCTTCCACTCCCCGGCGAACAACCGCTTCATCGCGGGCGGAATGTTCTTCGGATCGGTTCCGACCAGTTCGTTCGTTCCCATCGTGACCGTCTCGGGACGCTCGGTGTTGTCGCGGAGCGTCAAACACGGAATACCGAGCACCGTCGTCTCCTCGGTGATGCCCCCGGAATCGGTGATCACCCCAAACGCCCGACTAACCAGGTAATTGAACTCCAGATACGGAAGCGGCTCCACGAAATGAAGATTCGGGGCCGAGATCCCGATCCGCTCCAGGATCCGCGCGGTCCGGGGATGCACCGGGAAAACCAGCGGCAAACCGTTCGAATGATCGATGATCGCCCCAAGAAGATCCCGCAATTTCTCCTCCTGGTCAACGTTCGCCGGACGGTGGAGCGTGAGCACGAAAAACTTCCGGTCTTCCAACCCCAACCGCTCCCAGCACTCCGGGGCGACAAATCGCTGCTTTTGCTTCAGCAAGGTGTCGATCATGGTGTTGCCCACAAAGAAAATCCGGTCCGAAGACACCCCGGCGGCGGCCAGGTTCTGGTTGGCGGTCTCGCTGGTAGTGAAGAAGAAATCGGTCAAGGCGTCGGTGGCGATCCGGTTGACCTCTTCCGGCATCGAAATGTCGCCGGAGCGGATCCCGGCTTCGACGTGGGCCACCCTTACCCCCATTTTCTTGGCGGTGATCGAGCAGGCCATGGTGGAGGTGACGTCGCCGACCACGAGGCAGAGGTCGCTCTTTTTCTCCGTCAGTAACTTTTCGTAGGCGATCAGGATCCCGGCGGTCTGTTCGGCCTGGCTGCCGCCACCCACCCCGAAATTGACATCCGGGTGGGGAATCCCGAGCTGCTCAAAAAAGCTGTCCGACATGTTCTTGTCGTAATGCTGACCGGTATGGATCAGCCGATATTCGAGCGGGGCTCCCGCTTCGCGGGCTTTTTGCAACGCCTCGATGATCGGGGCGATCTTCATGAAATTCGGCCGCGCGCCGGCGATGATGTCGATAAGTTTGGTCATGAGAGAATAAAGCGTCGATCTTACCACGGATGGACGCCCCGGAAAGAGGAAAACTTAACCGCAGATGGGCGCAGATTAACGCAGATGAAGAGCTAAGGGACTGCTCCGGAGCCCGGAACTAACCGCAAAGGACGCAAAGGGCGCGAAGGAAGAAGGAAGGGAAGAAAACGTCCGACTTCCAACGTTCAAGGCTCAAAGGGTTAGAGGGGAAGTATTTGGGTGTTTCTCTGGACGTTGGACGTTGAACGTCGGACGTTTCTCCGTAGCGAATCTTCCGCGAAGATTCGAAGAGACGGGAGGTGTTTATTCGCTTTCCAGATGCTGGCGGATCCATGAGGGAGCTCGTCGGCAAGCGACAATGGCCTGAATCTTCACAATCTCGATCTCAATTGTGTAAAAAATTGCAAATGGAAACCGCTTTGAAAGGGTACGGTGATACTCGTTGTGAACTTTGCGATGGATGCCACCGAAAAATTTGAGCGATTCGATATCAGCGAAGAGACTGGTCAGAAAGTAGTCGCCCAAACCGTCTTCTTGACGCTCGTAAAAACGATACCCATCGATCAGGTCACGCTTCGCAAGATCAAGAATTTCGATCTTCACTCGATCGAGTCCCGAATCTCTCGTTTCGCAACTTCCCAATCTACGTAGTGAGCCTTCCCTTCACGAACGAGCAAGTCCCGGGCGTCCAGGAGATCTTTTTGCCACTGCGGCACCGTCACCTGGGCTTCATCGGAGCTCAGGTCATCCCAAAGAGCCTCCATCGTAATCAGCTTCTCCCGGAGGGACATTCGGTGGATTTCTTCACGAGCAATCATTAAGCGAATTTACAAGAATATACTCCCGCTTCAAGCGGAGAACGGAGAGGACATGGAACATTCAACCGCAGATGGGCGCAGATTAACGCAGATGAAGAGCTAAGGGACTGCTCCGGAGCCAGGACTAACCATAAAGGACGCAAAGAGCGCGAAGAAGGGAGGAGAGGAAGAAAACGTTCAACTTCCAACGCTCAAGGGAAGACGCAGAAATGGTCTAACCACGGAAAGAAAGGCATAACACACGGAAGATTAGTGCGAATTAGTGTTTATTAGTGGTTAAAAATGCTGTGCCTCAGCCATCGCCACATCCGTGCCAGCGTGGAAGATTCGCTACACCAGTATCCGGCATCCAGCATCCAAGACCCAGAATCCGTGTCTTATGCCCTCGTTTCCGTGGTCTCAAAAGCTCAGAATTCAGCTCCCCCGCTTCGAACGAAAATCGGGTTCTTCAATTCAGTTTAACAAATTGCGGCCGGTGATTCCAAAAGCCTTGCAGGCTGACAAAAGATGCCGGTCATTAGTGAAAAATTCGAGGCAGCCATGTCTTTTAGCACAAGCGAGATGGATGGCGTCCGCCGCCCGTAAAAAGATCGCAGATGACAGTTCCTGGTAATGCCGGTCCACCGACTCCCAAAGTTCGGCGTTCACCGGTAGCCAACGCCAGACCCCTGCGGCCAGGTCGGCATGATATTGTCGACATACTATCTCAAACTCCTGTTTCTTGAGATTTCCCTCGCGCAGGTTCCGGTGAAGTACCGCCATCAATTCAGCCCGTCCGAGATCACAACAGGAGATGACCCCAGAGTTTCTGGCATGGGCTCGCACAATGTCGTGACCAGGTTCCCGTAGGTAACATTTTGCCAAATACGCGGTATCGTAGTAGATCAACGTCTATCTTCCTCCAAAAGCCGCCCCGAGTCGATTCCCACTTCAGGCAATTGGTCAAATCCAGCGACCTCTCTCCTCTCGGAAAAAGGGGTTCTGGTGACATCTTCAATAGGCAGCAGACGAGCAATCGGACGACCACGATCCAGAACGACCAACGCCTCATGCGATACGGCCGCCTCGCGCACCCACTTTCCCGTGTGCATGTGGAGTTCCCGGATCGAAATCGCCTTCATAAGTGCACAATGTGTGACAAGAGGTTTTTGTCAAGGCGATGGAGGAACTGAAGCACGGAATTTCCGAACCGCAGATGGGCGCAGATGGGCGCGGATAATACAGAGAACTAACCGCGAAGGGCGCAAAGGAAGAAGGAGGCTGGATGCTGGATACTGGATGCTGGATCCCCGTAGCGATGAAGCCACGCCTTCATCGAAATTTCCAGCGAGGAAGACTGACTCTGACGATCTACTTCCGCCTCTCAGCTTTACTCTTCAGCGCGGCGTTCTTCCCAATATCCTGGTTTTCGACTCAAATGCATCACAGCCCATATGGTAATTTCGTCATCGCTCGCCGTGAAATAGACACCAAACGGAAATCCGTGAACGAGAGAGCGCCGCACATCATCCTCTACCACCCGCCACGCTTGCGGATTCCGCCGAATTGCTCCTACGGCGTGCTCTATTTCCTCGACAAATCTCGCCCCCAGTTTCGGATGAATGCCACTGTAACGGCGAATCGCGCCTAAGTATTCATCCAACGCGTCGGGATGAAAAGCGAAGGTCATTCCTCAAGAACCTGTCTTCCCCGCCGAAGCGCCACATCCCCAGGAACCAAAGAATTTCCGGCGGCGATTTCCTGCCGTCGACGGTAAACCTCCTGCAGTTGCGCCCTTTCAATTTGAGGAGTTAAATCAACCTCCATGGTTTCGATCAGCTTTTCCACGAGGTTAGCAAGTGCCGCCGGGGGCAAGTCGCGGGCCTCCTCATAAATTTTTTCCACTGACACAGCCATAACTCGAAAATCAGCAAAACCCTCTGTGTTGTCAAGCGGTGTGCAAGAGTGGACAGAACTGGATTCTTAATCCCTGGACCTCCGGCGCTCTCACCGCCTCAGCTTCCAAAGCCGGTCGAATCAAAAGGGACTGAGCACCGCATTTTGAATCGCAGATTGGCACGGATAATACGGAATCGAGAAGGGCGCAGAGAGCGCTAAGGAAGAAGGATGCTGGATACTGGATGCTGGTGGCCAGATAGTGGTGATGCTGGTGTAGCGAATCTTCCACGAAGATTCGACCCGCGCCAGAGTTAGCCTGCGGATCCGGGGAATTCGATGAAGGCGTGGCTTCATCGCTACAACCAGAATCCAGCATCCCCCTCCCCCCTTCCGTGTCTTATGCCTTCCTTTCCGTGGTCCCAAAAACTCAGAATTCACCTCCCTTTCTTCGCGCTCTTCGCGTCCTTTGCGGTTAGTTCTTCCCGAGAATCCAGTCCCCATCCGGCGCCCTACCTGTGGTTAAGCCGTTCCCGATTCCGGACTTCTCGTCTCTTCGCGGTCATCCTTCAACTCGATATCAGGGCCATAACCAGCGTCCAACAAACGTTTGGCGATCTCAGGCCGCATATAGGGTTTCGCACGTTGATGCAATGGCCCGAACGAAGATCGGGTTCCTCAATGAGCGCTCGGTCAAGAGATCAACCCGCCGCCCAAAGAGCGTTTCCAGCGCTTCAGCAAATGAGGCGTATTGATCCGCATAACCGGGAGATCGAGGTTCCGAAAACCGGACGATGAAATCAATATCACTGTCATCATGAAAATTCCCTCGAACTGCCGAACCAAAAACCTGGAGTTCGGCGACGCCATGACGCCGACACAACTCGGTCAGTGCTTTCATACGGGATTGAAGGAGTGAATTCATGACGCCCTACTGCCTTACTGGAAAACGGAGCGCATAGCGAACGCCAAAGAGGCATTGAAAACTAGATTTCCGAGGCCGCTCAGAAACGCTTTTGCCAACTTGCCCGCAAAAAAGGAACTGAAGCACGGAATTTCAACCGCAGATGGGCGCAGATAGACGCAGATAAAACGGAGAATCTAACCGCAAAGAGCGCGAAGAGAAGAAGGATCCTGGATGCTGGATGCTGGTTACTGGATTCGGGAGGTGGGAAACTGGTGGCCGGATACTGGTGATGCTGATGGAGCGAATCTTCCTCGGAGATTCGCTACGAAAAAACGTTCAACGTTCAACGCTCGACTTTCAACGTCCAGAGAAATACCCAAATTCTTTCCCCTTCCCCTCTTTGAACGTTGGACGTTGAAAGTTGGACGTTTTCCCCTCCACTCTTCCCTTCCGTGTTGATCTAACCGCAAAGAGCGTAAAGGATGCGGGATGCCGGATCCCCGTAGCGATGAAGGGGCCTTCGGCGTCCTTTTCAGTTCTTGGTTCCTGGTTCTTGGTTGAAGAAATCCGTAGCGATGAAGCCGCGCCTTCATCGAGATTTTCAGGGAGGAAGACTGACTCTGACGATCTGCTTCCGCCTCTCAGCTTTACTCTTCAGCGCGGCGTTCTTCCCAATATCCTGGTTTCCGACTCAAATGCATCACAGCCCAGATGATAATTTCGTCATCGCTCGCCGTGAAATAGACACCAAACGGAAATCCGTGAACGAGATAGCGCCGCACATCATCCTCTACCACCCGCCATGCTTGCGGATTCCGCCGAAGTGCTCCTACGGCGTGCTCTATTTCCTCGACAAATCTCGCCCCCAGTTTCGGATGAATGCCACTGTAACGGCGAATCGCGCCTGTATTCATCCAACGCGTCGGGATGAAAAGCGAAGGTCATTCCTCAAGAACCTGTCTTCCCCGCCGAAGCGCCACATCCCCAGGAACCAAAGAATCTCCGGCGGCGATTTCCTGCCGTCGACGGTAAACCTCCTGCAGTTGCGCCCTTTCAATTTGAGGAGTTAAATCAACTTCCATGGTTTCGATCAGCTTTTCCATGAGGTTAGCAAGTGCCGCCGGGGGCAAATCGCGGGCCTCCTCATAAATTTTTTCCACTGACACAGCCATAACTCGAAAATCGACAAAACCCTCTGTGTTGTCAAGCGGTGTGCAAGAGTGGACAGAACTGGATTCAAAAGGGACATTCAACCGCGGATGGGCGCGGATAATACAGAGATTGAACCGCAAAGGGCGCGAAGGGAAGAGGCCTTCGGCGTTCCTTGTTCGTGGTTCTTAGTTCTTGGTTAGGAAATCCGTAGCGATGAAGCCACGCCTTTATCGAAATCCCGGAGAGGTAGACCGACTCTGACGAAACGGTCGAATCTTCGGGAAAGATTCGCTACGGAGGAACGTGCAATGTTCAACGTCCAAAGAAAATCTTCTCTCTCCCTCTTTGAGCGTTGTAAGTTGAACGTTGGACGTTTTCCCCTTCTGCCCCTTCCCCCCTTTGAGCGTTGAACGTTGGAAGTTGAACGTTGGGCGTTTCCCCCCTCCCTCCTTCCGTGTCTTATGCCTTTCTTTCCGTGGTTAACTCCCCTCTTTGCGCTCTTAGCGTCCTTGCCGATTAAAATCGTCCCGAGCATCCCCGAGCATCCGTGCCCATCTGCGGTTAAACAATCTTTTCCAGAAACTCCGCCAATTGCGGATAGGTCTTTTCGCGATCCAGCTCTCGCTCGGCGAACGCACGGGCTTTGCGGCCTTCTCTCTGACCTTTTCCGGGGTCGCGGCAATACTCTTCCATTATGTCTGCCAGTGCCCCCGCATCCCCCGCCGGATACCAGCTTCCGGCGTCGCAACTCTCAAGAATCTCCTTCACCTCTCCGGACAAACTGTTGATCACCGGCAATCCGGCGCTCATGTATTCACTCATTTTATACGGGAAGGCGATCCAGGAGTCGTCAAAGATCGGATTGAGCGCCACATCCGACTCCGCCAACAACCCCTTCAGTTCCTCCGCCCGCAGATATCCATGAAAGACCACCTGCTCGCCCAACCGATTTTTATCCACAAAGTCCCTTAAAACCTTCTCCTTCGGTCCGGCCCCCGCCAGATGAAGCTCAAACGGCACGCCACGATCGCTCAAGCGCCTGACCGCCTCAAAGACCGTTTCTAAATCATAACTCCGCCCCATCGCCCCGATGTAAACGAAGCGCGGCGGGCTTTGCCCGGTTCGTCGTTCTTGGTGCTTGGTTCGTGGTTCTTCCAAATTTCGAATGGCGAAGTTCGAATTCCGAATTTTCCCCTCTTCACCATCGTTGAACGCCTGTCCAGTACTTGCCGGGGTCGAACGGCTGTTCCGCACTTGCCGGGGTTCAATATCTCCCCCTTCGCACTCTTCGCGCCCTTTGCGGTTAACTTCTCCGCTCGTTTCCCCCTTTGAACGTTGAACGTTGAACGTTTTCCCCTCCGCTGATCTCTTCTCCCACATAAGTCAGATGCATCCGGGCTTGGCTTCCGGCTTGCTCCGGCAAACGGAGAAAGGTTTTCGCCACCGCCACGACCGCGTCGGCTTTCCGATAGACCTCCGCCGCCTCGACGAACCACGGTTTTAACAAAAACCGGCCGACCGCCTCGCCTCCCGGCACCAGACGTAAAAAGGTTTCCGGCCAGGCATCGACGATGTCGACCGCCACCGGGCAACCCCACTTTTCCCTCAGCCGGTATGCCTCGCGGAAGATGCCGAGGGGGGGAGGCTGACCACCATCAAATCGGGTTTTTCCAATTCCCCTGCCGTCACCGCCTCAATCGCCTCCCGGTAAAAATTACTCGCAAAGGCCCGGTGACTCCGTAACCGCGCCCACTCGACATGACGGCGATACGGTGGAGTTGACACTAGCCGAACCGCATAGGAAACCCTGGAGTGTGGCGGCATTCCGCCGCTATGGACCCGAGCGACATGTCGCCCGCTCGCCGCATTCCCCTCTCCCGCGCCTTTTAGAATTCGCCGCTGCTTGGGAAGTCCGACGACCACCAGACCAACTCGTGCCCCCGTCGTGCCAGCACCGGACAAAGCGTCCCGTAGCGGAGCGGCGTCGTCCCTGCCACGGGCAATTCCTCGAACGGATTGACGATCCAAATACGCATGCCCCGAAGGGAGTCTGATCGATTCTCGATCCCAGGCGACACCTTACCGGGATAACACCACGTCCACCAACTCGCCCGGACGAAGGTAGAGTTCCTCAGGCAAAGCCAGGGCCAAGGGGAGTCCCGATTCATAACGCTCCCCGTAGGGCGTACGGAACGCCTCCGCCAATGGTTCGATCTGGGATCCCACGGCAACGATCTCAGAGCGTGCCCGTCGTTTGCCGGAATTTCTCGAAATGATTTCGACTTCCATCCCCACCGTCGGCTCGACGGTCAATGGCTGCCGCACATAAGCGACGATCCGCTCCGCCCGCGGCGACTGGATCGTCAGAAGCACTTCCCCCTCCCGGATATGCTCTCCATTGCGGTAAAAGACCATCCCCACCGTTCCGGTCAGAGGGGACACCAAATCGACCGGTCGCAACTGTGCCTCCGCCAAGGCGAGCCGTTCCCGGTGCAGAGCCAAAGTTGCCTGCAACGCGTCCGGAGCAAAATCCCGATCTTCCCCCTGATAAATCCTCAGCGCTCCCAGCGAATGCTCCATTTGGGCCACCAACCGCTCTTTCTGGCTCACCGTTTCCCGCAAAACCGCCACCCGGTTCTCCGCCCGCTCGAATTGCTCATCCGAGACAAATTGATTCCGATGCAACCCCCGGAGCCGCTCCATTTCCCGCCCCGCCTGGGCCAATTCGATTCGGTTGATCGCGAGATCGGCCGACTCTTCCAACCAATCCAGTTTCAATGATTCCAGTTGAAGCGCGTTTCGTTGCTGGTCGAGCACCGGATCGAGCCATCCAAGCCGGGTCAGCTCGATCTCCGCTTTCAGAACCGCCAGGGAGGCATGAAGAACGTCCGGCGGGGTTGTGATGACCTGGCCGATCACCGCGCCGGCTTCAACTTCCTGGAACCGCGATACCAGCAATTGCGCGATAGTCCCCGAGCCGGGGCTCACCACCTTGCTGGTGACCGCCTCGACCTCCCCCGCGATCGCCTGCGGAGCCGCCTGTTCCTGCCAAAGAAAAACGACCGCCACCATCGCCCCCCCGCAAGCGAGAACCGGCAGAGCCTGCATCCGAAATGACTGCCAGCGTCGTTTAAACGGTATTGGAATCGGTTTATACATGAAACGCTACGGGCTGCGCCCGGTTCTGTCGGGCTGCGCCCGGTTCTGTCGGGCTGCGCCCGGTTCCTGGTTCCTGGTTCCTGGTGCTTGGTGCTTGGTTCCTGGTTCCTGGTTCCTGGTGCTTGGTTCCTGGTGCCTGGTGCTTGGTGCTTGGTTCCTGGTTCCTGGTGCTTGGTTCCTGGTTCCTGGTGCTTGGTGCTTGGTTGTGATTGAGGAGGTAGCGGATGAAACCGCCGATTTTGTTGCGGGTGGCTCCTGCTTGTTGGTAAAGGGTTTCAAACTCCTCCTGGGTCAAATATTGTTGATCAAGCGCGACGTATAGTTGGCTTTGCACCTCGCTGCAAGAGCGTTGAGCGTAACGAAGAAACCTTACGAACTCAGTGTTGCTTCCGCCATCGAATCCTTCGGCTATATTGTGCATGGACGAACCAGCGGCACGACGGATTTGGTCCTTCAA
The DNA here is from genome assembly GCF_056590205.1 of Verruconatronum alginivorum. Classification (NCBI taxonomy): domain Bacteria; kingdom Pseudomonadati; phylum Verrucomicrobiota; class Opitutia; order Opitutales; family Verruconatronaceae; genus Verruconatronum; species Verruconatronum alginivorum. Next base: position 1,189,067 of record NZ_JBWPVQ010000001.1, read on the forward strand.
GCCGAAGTCTGATGCAAACTCCCCCGTCTTGCTTGCGGCGTAAACAGCCGCAGTTAACTCCCGCGCCATCTTCCACCCCTCAATATCCTCGAATTTTCGTAAACTCATACAATCTTCGTTCGGGCTGCGCCCGGTTCTTGGTGCTTAGTTCTTAGTTCTTGGTTCTTGGTGCTTGGTGCTTGGTGCTTGGTGCTTGGTGCTTGGTGCTTAGTTCTTAGTTCTCAAACCATGTATCAATTTCATCCAAATCGCTTAACCAAAAACCAGGAACAAGGAACTGCCGAAGGCTACAACTACGAACAAAGAACAGCCGAAGGCTACAACAACGAACCGCGCCTCCGGCGCGCTAAATTTCCGATTGCTCCTGTGCCATCAAGCCGGTGACCCGGTTCGCCCCTTCCAGCTTGCGGACTTCGGAAAAGAGTTCGTCCAACCGCGACGGATCGCGCAACAAAAGGCGATAGGACAAATCCGATCCTTCGTCGTTGCCGTTCGACCGCTGGCTGGCGCATTCGGCGACCCGGCTGTGGCGCCGCAACAACGCCTGCAACTCCGGCAAGTCCGCTAACGGACGCGCCCAGTGCAGGTTCAAAATCACGTCGTAACGATGGCGCGTCCCGAATGAGGAATACCACAAATACAACAGGATCAATGCCGCGATCCCCAGGCCCACCACCGCCGTTCCGTATCGCTGCGTGCCGCAGGCCATTCCGAGGGTGATCGCCGTCAGGATATAACAGGTGTCAAGCGTGTCCCGGAGGATATTCCGGAAACGGACGATGGCAAAAAGCGCCATCAACCCGAATGCCGTCACGATATTGTTCGAAAGCACCATCATCACCATTGCGACCAGGAACGGGATCAGCACCAGCGAATTCACATAAGTCCGCGAATAGGAAAGCCCGCTGTGGGTAATCATGTAAACCCACGCGATGATCTGTCCGCTGACGAACGCCAGCAGAAGGGCGAGAAACACCGCCGTGAAATTCACCGGTTCCACGGTGGCGTCGATTCGAAAAAGTTCTTCTATCATACGACAGTGTCAGGAATGTATCCGTTGAACATGGTGGTGGTCTTCCGCACTTTACGCTCCCGGGCACCGCGCGCCACCGTCGGCCCCAAACCGGGCGCGTGACCGACCGGAGTCCGAAGAAACGTTTGATGGATCCTGTCCTCCTCTTCCATGATCACCACGCCGTCGACATACTTCGCCGCCGACGTTTGGCGAAGACCGAAGACCCGCACCAACTCCCCGAACCAGTTCGGAAATCGACCGGTGAATTTCAGCTCCAAAACCACGCTGTCACCAAAGACCATCACCGGATCTTTCATCTCGGCCGACAAGCGGGCGGTCGGATCCGGACAACTCCGCACCCGGCGGTCGAAGGTGACCCGGACCGAATTGTCTCCATCCGCCGGCAACCAGGCCTCCCGGACGTAGGCCACATGGACCCGCGGTTTGGCTTCCAACCGGTTCAAATGCCCCACGAAATTCTGCACCGCGACCAATTGCCGCGGATCGCCGGAGGCCATCTGGCTCGCATCCGGGAGATGGCCCGCCAAAAGCGCATCCACCGCCTCGCGCTTCACCGCGCCTCGCTCTTTGCTGATGGTGTTGTCCATCCGTTTTTTGATCTCGAAATAAACCGGCGCGCCCGGACGGTTTTCGTAAAAACGCAGCCTCAGTTTAAACCGGTTCTTATTGCCATTGATGGTGCTCTGGTGGAGGGCGAAATCGTCGGAATCGAGATACAGACTGTGAACCGGGTAGGAAAGATCCGGCTGAGTCGCTCCGAACTCGTCGACCTCCAAATAGGATCGCACGAAATCCCGCGCCGCCAGCGCCAACGGTTCCGGGATAATGTATTTCAGCTCAAAACGCTGTTGTTGAAGTCGATCCGCAGCCATGTCACGAAATTGTCACAAATTTGTAACAGCCCATCCTGAGACGGATCGAATAACGGTCAAGGAAAAGCAGCCTTCGGCGGGGAGCCTTCGGCGTGCTTGGTGCTTGGTTCTTGGTTCTTGGTTGGGGTCCGACCGCAGATGGCCGCAGTTTGTAGCGATGAAGCCGCGCCTTCATCGATTCCCCAACGTGGAAGACTGACTCCGACGAAACGGTCGAATCTTCGGGGAAGATTCGCTACCTGCCTCCCTTTACGGGTTTTATGCCTCTCTTTCCGTGGTTCCAGAACTCCAGTCTTCATCTGCGCCTATCCGCGCCCATCTGCGGTTATAAAATCTCTACTCTTCGATCTTCACCACCCTCAGGCGCAGGAAACGGTTTCCGGCCTGGGAGACGTCGACCGAATCGACCACTCGCATTCGGTCGCCATCGGTGTTCGGCCCTGAATCGACCCGGGAATCGTACAATACCTCCGACCAGTCCGACAAATCGTCCGAGGCTTCCACGATGTAGGCGATGTCCGCCTTCATCGGGTCGCGGACGAACCGGATCGATAAGAATGTCTCCTCGAAGGCGATCTCCGGCAGCCCGGCCCGGCCCGACTCGAGGGGGTTGATTTCCAAGCCATAACGCAGCAGGTTGGGAATTCCTTCCTCGCGTGGATCCGCCAAGGGATCGGAGAGAGTCGGATTCTCCCTATCAGCCGGATTCGGGAATACACGGCTCAACCACGCGACATAGTTGTCCCCAATGCCAAAGCGAACCTCCATGACCCGCCCGGTCATCGGACCTGCGGCGAACGACGCGGTCTCTTCAGCCGCGCTCAGCGCAAATGAAACCGGGCCGTTGTAAAGACGGTATGATTGGCCGCCATGCTCGATCTCCCCTTCGGTATCGCGCAGATATACCCGAACAGTCGCCCCAGAGATGGTTTCGCCGAAATCGGCATTGGAATCGGTAAAGAACCCGCCCCGGAAGAAATCGCCATCAACAATCTCTTCCCGGTCGATATGGAGATCGATGGTGTTCATCGCATTAAACGGGAAAACAAACGGGGTCTCGCCACTGAGGCGCAGCACCGAGTTTCGACTGGCACTCCGCTGATGATACTGTGGCGATCCAATTTCGGAGAAAACGAAACTGTAGTGCAGCCCGTCAATGGACTTCGCGGTTAGAACGGTTTGTTCCGGCGCCACCCGGCCGATGCCCGACAAACGACCGACCGTACCACTCCCCTTGAGGACTGTCTCCGCCGCAAGGGTCACGTCCGAGCCAAGAACTCCATCAAGCCAGAGGCTCCCGCGCGAAATCTCAAAACCTCCATCGTATCCGGATCCGTCTCCGCTCAGCCTGAGGGTTCCGCCCCCGGACTTCTTGAGGGAAGCGCCGCCCGTCAACGATCCGGCAAGTTCCATCGTGTTTCGGGTTCCGTCGACATGCAGACTAGTCGGACCGGTGACGATCACGTCGTTGGCCACCACTACGGCGTTACCATTGCTGCCCGGATCGTAGCGAAGCGCCCCCAGGATACCCTCTTCCTCCCCCTCGGGAACCTCACCAGCTCGGCTTTCACTGTTCAGGAATAATTTTCCCCCAAAAATGTGAACCCGGGGGTCCTCGGGTGTGCCGGTCGATATCAACCGTAATTGCCCGCCGGGATTGACAAAAACTCCGCTAGTCTGGCCCGGAGTCGCCGGCTCGGTCACCGAAAGGACCCCCCTGTTGATGATGGTCGCCCCGGTAAAATCCTTGCCGGAACCGGTCAGAGTGACCACCCCGGCGCCTTCCTTGATCAAGCCGCCCGGGCCGCTCCAACCTTCACGCAGGCGTAAGGCACCGAACTCAGGATCGCCCGCGACGTTGTCGACGCGCACCCGCAGGTCGGAGGCGAGTTGTGTTCCGGCTTCCACTTGGAACTCGACTAAACCGTCGCCATCGCCCGCGATCGTCAAAGAGGCGGGCGCGGCGGAACCGGAGGCAAAGGTCAGGGTGTTACCGGTTGAGCGGTCCCGGATCCGGTTGCGCCACGGGCTGTCGCCGTTGTCGACGATCAAGGCGCCGACTGTCACCGGGGCCCGGAGATTGACGTTGCGGTCATCCGCCGCCGGTTGATTGACACGGGCTTTGGCTCCGGCCGCGTTCGGATACGCGGTGGTGCTCCAGTTCGCGGGGTCGGTCCAGTCGGCGGTATCGCCGGGCAGAAAAATTGCTTCCTCTTCCTCCAGGTCGAGCAGAATTGGATCCAGGCCGCTGGCCGCGTCGTGAGTCCCGGGAGCCCCGGAAGCAAAGGTGCGCACTGCCAGCAGGCTGCCATCCTCCAGCGAACGTTCCTCGATGCGGCGCAGTCCGCCGGAGAGGTTATTGGGAAGAAGCGTTCCCCACCAACCGGGATTGGTTGCGACGACATTTTCGTAGAAAGAGGCGTAACGGTTGTCCACCTCGGCCCCGGTGGTTTCCACCGGCGTGGCCGATAAGGGGCGCCCGTTCCCCTCTTCGTTGTCGTAAAGCAGCACGAAGTTTTTCGGGCCGGTTTCCGATTCGCCGATAATGCCGGTCGCTTGTTCAGTGGCCCCACCAAGGGCGACCACCTCCACCGAACCGAGGAAGGTCAGTTGGTAGGCAACGTCCTCGCCTCCCGCTCCGTCGTTCAATAACAGCCGCATCCAAACCGTATTACCTGCCGCAAACCGGTCATTCCCCGTTGGCTCGGTGACGAACCACCCCGTATAACTGCCCAACTCGTCGGTCGTGAACTCATGGTGACGGCTGCCGAGGTCTCCCGAACGGAACCGAGGGGCGTTGGTCGTCCGCACCCAATCGGACTCGCGCCCGGTCACGAAAATCGCGTTGCCCGCGCCGTTTTGTTCCGGAGGGTCTTCCGCACCTACCACCCGATTTCCATAACGGTAGGTCGCGTTCGCCTCCAATCCTTCGATGGTGACGCGGTAGGCGAAAGGAAGACGGTTCAGGTTTTCGCCTTCGGCATCGCGTCCGCCCTGAATCAGGAGCGGCATCACCACTTCCGTCAAGCGAAGTCCCCGAACAGGATCCCCGCTCGCGCCCTCCAGGCCGTCGGCTTCCGCCACCAACACAAACGATCCCGAGCCTTCGTAAATCACGTCGTCAAAAACGGCCACCCCGTCGACTGCCGTGACCGTCGTCGGCCCCGACAGGTGCCCGTTGCCTTGCAGCACGAGAGTAACCGGGCCATTGAAACCGGTCACCGGAAAACCATCCGCATCCACGACGCGAACCACGACAGCAGGCAGCTTTTGCCCGCTCTTGATCGAGGCGAGATTGATGCTCTCTTTGACCAGGCGGGCCGGTGTAGAGACCGCCCCGGAGGTCACCATAATGTCGTCGAGGCGCAACTGAGCGCGCGCTCCGGATGTCCCACCGACATGGTAATACTTCCAGCGTAACTGCACATAGGGTTGGTTCTCCACCTCAACGGGTAAACGGACCGGTCCGAGCACCCGGCTATGCCCCGCCAGTGAATTGCGAACGTATTCAACCGGTTCGTCCTCCGCATCCAAAACACTTAGAAACGGCCCATGATCCCCGACGCGATATTGCAGGCGCAAAGCATACGACCGTGCGTTTGGCGTCACCGTCCCCCCGGTCCAGACGACTTGGATATTTTCCTGCCCCATCGTATTAAGCGCCACGAGCGCGGCTCCGAGGTCCCGTCCCCGCCCGGTATTGATGAAAGCGATTCCCTCTTCCCCAAGACCATTAATCCGCGTCCGACTCGTCGCCGCATAAGGAAAATCGATGTCCGCGGCATCCGCCGCATCCTCCCCCGGAATCCGGTAGGCAAAATCCAGTGGCGCAGCCAGGGACGGATCATTCTGATCACTCTGCAAAAAGAGCATGTGATCAGGGAAACTTCCCGCCGACTGCCCCGGCGACCATTCATTGAAGGTGAACGTGCCCGACCCAACCGCAAACGGTGCCGGGTAAACCAGCGCCCGGAACGAAACCGAAACCGGCGGATTGAACCCATCCTCCGCCTCCACTGTCACGACAGTTTCCCCCTGGTAGAGGCCGCTCAGGCTCAGCAGCCCTTCCTCCACCGAAACCGAGACGATTCCAGCGTCCGACGACACCGCTGTAAAACTCAATGCATCCCCGTCCGGATCACTAATAAGTGCCTCCAAATCGAGCACCAGCGACCCGCTTCCCGCGATCACCCTTTGCACATCCGGAACGTTCACCACCTGTGGCGGCTGGTTGGTCCCCTCCAGCGGCAACCCTTCCAGCGTGAGATTATCAAAACGGTTGTTGCCGGCTTCGCCCCCGGCGCCTTGCTCAAACAGTATCCTGACTGCGAAGTCGGCGTTGTCGGAAACCCCCGCAATAGCCCCGAAGTCAAACGTGTAGACCAGCGGCGCCGCATTCTCCAACGAAATAGTCGTGAACGCCGTAAACGTTTGCCCGTCGAGCGAGTAACTCACTTCCTGCAGGCCCGCTCCCTGACCCGAGCGCCGCGCCTCATAACGAAGCACGATCTCCTCATAGCCGGTCGTCGGAAGGGAAATCTTGACCGTCGACCCCAACGGATTGTTTACCCGCAGGTGCGCGCCGGCCGGCTCATCCAGACGGCTGTTCACACCCGCAAAATCCTGACCGCTTCCAAAAAGCACTTCCGTCGACGCACCCGGCGTCACGGTCAACTCCCCTCCTCCCAGCGTGAAGTCCGGCAGCATGCTCTCCTGGTTAAAACTCCAGTAATGCAACAAAACCGCCGGAGGAACCTCCTCGAACACCGCTTCCAGCGCCATATCGCCCTCCAGGTTCAAAACCAGAACAGGCTCCGTCGATTCGTGCCCCACCCAACCAACAAACCGATAACCCGGCTCAGCGATCGCTTCGACCGTCACCGGAACCTCTTGGAAATACGTTCCCGTCCATGGATACGGAAATTCTTTATCAGGAAGACCGGGAGTAGCCTCATTTATAAGGATACTATTCACCCGAACCAACCCCGCCTCCTGGAAATTAGTATTTATCGTCACCTCCGCCATTCCGGGTAATTCGAAAGCGTTTAAAATATGCGCACGGACGTAAACCGGTCGCTCGTGCGCGAAGCTATACATATCCTCTTGGCTTGAAGTAGACAGCTGCCAGCGACTATTGTGTTCGCTCCGGTATGGCTGGATACGCGTTTCGAACTCATTCAGAAGTTCAATTACCCGAGCGGGTCGAAACGTAGTATTGATGTTGTCGGCCAGAATATTAATAAATGTGCCTCGAAATTCAGGACTCTTGAGCACGAGCGCCCGGAAAAGTTGATTCACCAAGGTCGTTGCGACCCCATCAACTCCATGTGAGCCCGGCGTCAGGTGAACCACTCTTCCCAAAGAGTCAACATCGTAACCCGTGCTCGAAAACCCAAACCCCCAATCCGTGTCAAATAAGAACCACCGCCAGCGTCCGTCATGTCCGACTGCAGCATCTGGAGGAGGGTTTTCGGTTCGTTTTCGCCACAGGTCATTGTTTCCAAATGGCCAGTCACGATTATTGATGTAGATTTGAACAGCATAATACAGAGCCAGATTCTCTGTGTCTACTCTCTGGCGTATCCACTCATAGCGCGTTGAGTTTAACAGTTCATGCGCCTCCGCATAATTCACCGTGGTGACAAAATGGTTCCTATCCGCTGGAATACCTGTATCAATCACCGCCGTTCGACCGGTCAGAATAACCACATCTTTTTCATCCAACCCATAGTGGGAGGAAAGATACTTAGCGTCCAAACGTTCGCGAATGTTAATCAGCCCCCAGTATTCGCCGTTGATAAAATGAACCGCCGGCCGATAGGCCTGCGAGTCCAACGGAAGATGACGCACCAGATCCTGCATAAATGCATCTCGGTAGTAAGCCGAAGACCAATCATTGCCTGAATTCCTAAGCATCAGCCGATCGAAACTGGTCAAGTCTTCTTTTGATTGGCCCCTCTTTTCGAGGCCTGGGAAAATTGGGTAATTAAAGGCGCTTTGTTCGCTGTAATCACGACGCGCATACAACCGAAGCGACTTAAGTCGAAATGCCCGACTGAAGCCACCGTGAACTCGCAAACCCACACCTTGTTCCAACATGATCGTTCCCTCAGGGGAAAATATTTCCAAGTGAGCCGGACGCTCCCATGCACTGCCCCGGTTGCGAAAGTTTGCGGGACGAGCGCTTGTATAGGACGAAGTTGGACTGTTCAACCTCCAATCATCGCTCGTCTTTCCAGGAACATAAATTCCAGTCTCGTAATCAAAAAGATGGTCCTCGCTGGTGGTTAGCGAAATAACTGGCAAAGAATAACGAGATGACATTCCTGGTGAAACGAAAAATGTGCCTGTCACCGTTGGACTTGGGATGAATCCCTCTCTATAAACCCTCGCACGAACCACTGTGCCCTTGAAAGAATTTTGTAAAGGTTCCGTCGTGGAATAGGTGAATTGTGTATTAATCAGTGCCAGAGCATTTGGATCAGAAGATCGATTAGACACTTCAATAGGTGCCGAGTAGGAGTAAGTCTTAATACTCCGTTCGAGAAAGGGACCTAAATCCACATCCCCAACGTTCCGAGGGTAGTGGTTCTTGTAAGTGTAGGTCATCCCATCAAAATTCGCCGGATCTGGTTCCGATCCATCGAGAGTGTAGAGAATCATTGCTTTCGGGGCAGAATTACTCAGGACCAATTGAAAGCTTTCATCATAAAAGCCCCCTTTATGGGAAAACGTCGGCGATTCCAAACGGTCTATGAAGGCCTCCGTAGTGTTTGCCGCACCGGGTGTCGGCTCCGCAAAAAAGAACCACGAAGAAGTTGCGCCGGGAACACGACCGACAGAAATGTCCCGTGGAATGGAATTTGGTTGCAGCTCGTCGATCAACACCTGATCCGGGCGAGTAAGCAAAACTTCCTCCCCATCAGCATCTATGCCGAAATTTGTGTGGTGTCGCGTAGCGATACTTCGGAAGTGATGACCGGGAATGGGCCCTTCGACGGTGCCATTCGGCCGTTCCCAACGAACGGCTAAATTGTCGTGGCCTGATCGCGCTTTCATCACGGCTGAGATGTAGTAACGGTGCCCCGCGACTAATTCGACAGCGAGAGATTGCTGGCTCTGATACTTGTCCCATTGGCGGGAATTCGTCCATGCTGGCACTTCCGCAATCTGTATCGCATTCGCGGGATCGGCGTCAATACTCAGGAAAAGCGCCGCTGCATAGTTTCCGGCGATCCAAAAGCGATAGATTCCGGACTCTGGAGGAATCAGGTGACCGTGCATCCGTTGCCCGTAATCATTAGAAAAACCCGTCGGCGCCTCAAAGCTTGCCACTACCAAATTATGGCTGTACGGATGATTTGGATAACTGGAATGGTTGATCAAACTGTCAACGTCTGGCCCCAAAATGTTCATGAAAACTTCCCGCGTTAGGCCGATATGAGGTCCTACCTCAACTCGATCTTTCCCCGAAGCCCAGACCAGCAGGTAATCGCCGGCCGCGATGGAAGTCCCTTCCGGAAACGTCCACTTGAATGGATTCCCGTAGCTGTCGGACAATCCCCAACCCGACAAGTCTACCGCATCGGCCCCGGCATTATACAACTCGATCCAATCTTCGAAGTCACCGTCCTCGTCCGCGATCGTGCTGCCGTTCGAAGCCATCACCTCGTTGATCCGCACACCCGCCGATAACGCAACGGCCCCCAACAAAACGACTGTCGCGGCCGGGACGAGGCAACGCAAAAGAATATGAGAAAAAATTGAATTCATCAGTTGAGAGACAATCAAGGGTTCGATGGCCGGTTTAGGGCCACGGCTCAGTATTCGATTCTCAGCCGCAGGAAACGCCGGCTGCCGGCGGTCGCTGAGGGAACGGGATCAACCACCTCCATCAGGTCGCCATGGGTGTTTTCGCGCGGGTCCCCGCTCGAATCATAGAGAACCTCGCTCCAATCGACCAAGTCCGGCGAAGCTTCCACAAGGTAAACAATGTCCGTTTTGGCCGGATCACGGTAAAAAACCAACGATAATTGCCCTTCTTCCAGGCGTGGCTGGGGAAGCAATGCTCTTCCACTCTGTTCTGGGCCGAGCTCCAACGCGTAACGCAGAAGGTTTGGGATCCCTTCACCACGCGGATCCGCCCACGGACCGCTGACAGCGGGATCCTCCCGATCAGCCGCATCGGCGAAGGCGCGCGAACGCCAGCTAGCAAAACTCTCGCCCGCAGGCGCCGCGCTCACGATGATGTCATCGAGGCGCAACTGGGCGCGAGGGCCGCTTGTCCCCGAAAGGTAATGATATCGCCATTGCAACTGCACGTAAGCTTCACCCTCCAGAGATTCAGGCAAACGGACCGGGCCCAGCAGTTCCGACCCCGGGTCCTCCGCGCGCACATACTCCACCGGTTCACCCCCACTTAAAACGTCACTCCACTCTGCGGCGTGCCCCACACGATACTGCAGCCGCAACGAATATATCCGGTTGTTGGGAACAATAGTCCCCCCGATCCAGCTCACATCGATCGCGGTCGCACCCCGCGTGTCCAGAGCCAGCACCGCCGCTCCGAGATCCCGACCGCGACCGGTATTGATAAATGAAATACCGTCCGCACCGAGGCCGTTGATCCGCGTCCGGCTCGTCGCCGCGTATGGGAAATCGACGTCCGCGGCGTTCGCCGCATCCTCCGCCGGGATCCGGTAGGCATACTCCAGCGGCGTCTCCAGCCCCGGGTCGGAGACGTCGCTTTGCACAAAGAGCATGTGCTCCGGGTAACTCCCGGTCAGCTCCCCGGGCGCCCATTCGTTAAAGAGGTAGTTCCCCGACGCCAGGGGGAACGGCGCCGGGTAAATCAGCACCCGGAACGTCAGCGGGACCGGCGGATTGAAACCGTCCTCCGCCTCAACCGTCACCGCCGCCTCGCCCTGCGACAAACCGCTCAGGGTGAGATCCGCTCCATCGACGGAGACGCTCAGGATCGCCGGGTTCGTTGAAAACGCCATAAAGGTCAGCGGATCCCCGTCCGGATCGCTGAAGAGCGCGTTTAGATCCAGCGTCAGCGGGCTTCCTTCCGCGACGACTTTTTGAACGTCCGGCGTCTCCACGACTTGCGGCGGCTGGTTCGTCCCTGCCAGTGCCTGGCCCTCCAGGGTGATGTTGTCGAAGCGGTTGTTGCCCTCTTCACCTCCGTCGCCACGGGCGAAACCGATCCGCACGCCGAAGTCGGGATTGTCCGCCGCTCCCTCCACTTCACTGAAGTCGAGGACGTATATCAGCGGGGAGTCGTTGTGGAGCGTGACCGTTTCGAACGGAGTAAAATCCGATCCATCGAGCGTGTAGCCGACTTCCTGCAGACCGGCTCCCTGCCCGGAGCGGCGCGACTCATAGCGAAGAACGATCTCCTCGTAGCCGGTCGTCGGCAGCGACAGGTTCACCGTCGCGCCCAGCGGGTTGTTCACCCGCAGATGAGCGCCGGCCGACTCGTCGAGGCGGCTGTTCTCCCCCGAAAACCCCTGGCCCGTGGCGAAGAGAATCGCCGTCGCAGGCCCCGGCGTCACCGAGAACTCTCCGCCCCCAAGGCTGTAATCCGGGACCAATGTCTCGTCGTTGAAGCTCCAGTAATGGAGCAGCACCGGCTCGGGGACAGGTTCAAACAGGGCCTCCACATGCGTATCTCCCGCAAGGCTCAGCGAAATCACAGGCTCCATGGAGTAAAACTCCGGTCCCCCGCTCGCCAACGATTCCACAGCTTCGGAATCGTTCACCATCCATCCGACAAACCGATGACCGGGCTCAGCCACCGCCTCCAACTCCACCGGAACGTTCTGGAAATAAACACCCGTCCAGGGATAGGGCACAGACGCAACGCCGGGGGTGTCCCCCGTAATTATCATACTATTAATTCGGATGTAGCCATGACCACCGTCGGACGCATATAAAGTAACCTCCGCCTCAGCCGGAATGTGAAAATAGTCCCGAATTTGCTCACGTTGCCTGGCCGGTTGTTCATACGCCTGACTAATATAGTTCTGGACATTACTATTAAATTCCAATCGCCTGCCCCAACGCTGTTCATCTTCCGGAAGATAAGGCGCGAGCGAGGCAAAAACCTCATTGGCAATCCTCTCGACCCGGTCTGGGGCAAATGTAACATTGATATGATCGGCAAATCGATTGACGAATCTTCTCCTGAATGAGCCATTATCGAGCATATTATTAAAATGATCGATACTCTCGGCCCTGATATTTAAATAGCTATCTGATCGAATTGAAGCAGCGTCAAAGTCCTGAACATACATCCGCCACCTCCCGTCGCCAAAATGGGAGTCCGAAGGATCCCGAACCCTCCAAAAACTATATTCATAATGGGTGTCACCAAAATAGATTTTCGGAATAAGATGATCCACATAGCTCCGAACGCACAACATACTTTCAAGCAATGCAAACTGGTCATCGTCGGCCATATTTCCGAGGATTATAAGATCCAGCATTTCCTGAAAAAGCGCCATATCGGATGGAATTCCAACATCGAGACTGAAGGAGTTTGCGCGTCCTTCCACGATTATAATATTATCCGGATCAAGATTATACTGAAAGGCCAGATGGTGTTGATCAAAACGATCACGAACGTTCGTGAGCCCCCAAAACTCACCGTTAACAAAGCAAATCGCCGCCCTATTACGCACAACCCCCTCAAAGAATGGCTGCATCAACCGATTGATCAGCGGATCGATAAACACTCGCGGTTGCGATCCACGCCTGCGCAACAGGATTCTTTTGTAAAGATCGTTTGCGGGGTCAGTTGCGAACGCCACCCTTTCATCAAAGAAAGCGTGCCGAAACGTATCGAGCCTGTCATACTCGCTCCGTGCATACAGCCTAAGGTTTTTATGCGGGTTGATTCTGCTACCGGCACCATGGACCCTAAAGCCGATTCCTTGATTAATTACTGCCTCTGGCAGGCCTGTTTCGAAAATCTCCAGCCGCGCTGGATATTCTGTCCGCCGGCGATAGTTTCCGCGCGTTACCAAAAGGCCGGGGGCATCCGGATTCTGGAGACGCCATTCGTCGTAATCGACTCCGGGAGTATAGATGCCATGATGATAGTCGAATAGGAGGTCCTCCTGAATTTGGAGACTTACGAGAAGCGTATTGTAGGGATTTCCTGTGGGGAATACAAAGTAACTGTGACCAGTTGGTTCCAAGGACAGACTCAGGTCGCTAACCGCCAATGCCTGAACGACAATTCCCTTACGGACAGGACTCGACGGAAAATAAACCGGATCAGGGCCCTCCGCCGGGGGGTGAAACCGCGGACTCGGGTCGGCCGTGGACGCGATCTGAGTAATCTTGTCCGGTTCGGCAGATCGATCATAAATCGAAATCGGATCGGTGTAAATGTGGCTGCGGTATGAGTGCTCCAAAAAATCCCCGAATGGAACACCCGGTTCGTACGGATAATGATTCTTGTAAAGATAGGTAGACCCATCGACGTTCTCCGGATCCGGGGTCGAGCCATCTAGCGTGTAGATGATCGTCGCCGCGGGGTCAGGATGAGAGAGAACAAGTTCAAAAGAATGATCGTAGAAGCCCCCTGCGTGCGAGAACTCAACCGGTTCAGTGAGGCTTGCATACGCACGCGTATCGTTAACCGAACCGGGAGTCGGTTCAGCGAAGTAAAACCATTCTACGCCTTCGACCCGACCCACCGAGACGTCTCTCGGGATGAAAATGGGCTGCAATTCGTCGACCCTGGTTCCTGTGGGCGCGGTGAAAATGACCTCTTCACCGGCGGCGGAGATGGAAAAGTTGGTGTGCAAAGGACCGAGCATCGCTCGCCGATAGAGCGAATAGGCCAGATTGGCGGAAGCATGACGATCAAGAATGACCACGTCCGCCAGAGCACCGTCGAAGCCCTGCCAACCAGTGCCTCCACTGACTCCGCCGAAGCGGTCGAGCCGCAGATTACCTGTCCAAACTCCCTCTCCCACGGGTCGTCCGTTTCGATAAATCGTGACGACCGTCCCCTTTCGGCTCACAACAATGTGCTCCCATTCGGAGGTCTGAAAGGCCTCTGTGAGATCGATGTTCACGGTCGGATTTCCAAACCCAATGCGAGTCGGACTCCAGTGATAGATTGACCTTTGGTGCAACGAGGAACTATTCATAGCCCGCCAGGCTTCCGCCCTCCGGGTCCGAAACCAGTAGGAAACAGTGAAGTCGTTCTGCAGCGGAATCTCTTTTGACAAGTCCACCCATCCATTTTGTTGGAAATCCAGAGCGTCCCCAATCGAATCGTCATTAGTGAAGGCAACGTCGCCAACCAGAGTTCCATTGTTTCGAGTCGGCGACCGGTCAAAAACCAACTCGCCACCACCCTCATCGAAGCGCCAGAACCCAAGGCCGAAGGAATCCCCGGCCCGGTCCTTTCCCGAGGCCCATACCAACAGGTATTCGCCCGCGTCGATCGACGTTCCTTCCGGGAAGGTCCACTTAAACGGGTTGTCGTAATTATCCGAAAGTCCCCACCCGGTCAGATCGATCGCGTCCTCGCCGTAATTGTGGAGCTCGATCCAATCCTCGTAGTCGCCGTCCTCGTCGGCAATCGTCGATCCGTTCGAGGCCATGACCTCGTTAATGCGGACCTGGCTGTGAAGTGAATGTCCGAGGAAGGCGATAGCTGAAACAATTACGCAAACGACGCGGATGGAACGGTGGCGAAAGAGAAACGGAAGAATGCGATTGTTCATTGGGTTTTGACTGAGTGCAATGCAGGGAGCCCCTTGCGGAAGAAAATCATAATCCGCGGGTGTGGGAGAGTGAGACGCGGGTTTGGACGAAGCAAGGAATCTTTTTTGGGGGCCTTCGGCTGTTATTGGTTCTTAGTTCGTAGTTCTTGGTTCCAAAGACTCCGACGGGGTCGAATCTTCGCCGAAGATTCACTACACCCAGCCACCAGCGTCCAACCTCCCTCTTCGTGATCTTCATCCATACCCATTTGCGGTTAAGAGATCTTTTCCAGAAACTCCGCGGGTTGTGGATAGGTTTTTCGCGGTCCAGTTCTCTCTCAGCGAAAGCCCGAAAAAACGCGGATTTATTCGGACGCCGCTTCGTCGGAAGCCGTCCGCAAGATTCGGGCGGGAACACCGACCACGGTGGCGCCGTCGGGCACATCTTTCACGACCACCGCCCCGGCGCCAACGACGGCGTCCCGACCAATCGTCACTCCGGGTATGACCGAACTGCCGATTCCGAGAAACGCTCCCTCCTTAACGGTCACGTTTCCAGCTAAATGGCAACCAGGCGCGACATGAACGAAATTCCCGAGAACGCAATCATGGTCCACTGAAGCCTGGGTATTGATAATGCAATGGTCCCCAATCCTGGCATCCACCTGAACCGTTGCCCCGGCGAACACCACAGTTCCCTGCCCGCATGCGGCGGATGGCTCCACAAACGCGGTAGGATGCACCAAGGAACACCAATTGATTCGCCGCCACCGCCAGGCTTCGTACATCCGGCTTCGGGACCCATTATCGCCTATGGCAATGATGCATGTCCATCCGGTGTAACAGTGCAGATCATCCAGCGTGCTGAAAACCGGACTTCTGAACAGGGTTGTCCCAACCTTTCTGGGGTCGTCGTCAAGAATACCCGCAACCCCGATGCCACATGCCCGGGCCGTCGAAATGACCACTTTCGCGTGGCCGCCCGCTCCCAATATGACGATCTCGTTCAATTTATTCCTTCCCTTCTGTCGCGATCGAGCTCGCAACTGCCTGTTTGATCAACCGACGTACCTTGGTATTTCGGCATCGTGGCATCCCCGGCAGCACTGATCCCTTCCCGCTTGATCGTTTTCCAAATCGTCAGAAAAAGGATCCTCAAGTCGAGGGAAAACGAAACATTGTCCGCATACCAAACATCGTGCCGGAATTTCTCCTCCCACGAAATGGCGTTTCTCCCGTTGATTTGCGCCCAGCCGGTAATACCGGGCCGAACCGTGTGACGGCGAGTTTGTTCCGGAGAGTATAACGGGAGGTATTCCGGCAATAATGGCCGGGGACCGACCAAGCTCATTTCCCCCTTTACGACATTGAGCAGTTCGGGGAGCTCATCCAAACTGGTGCTTCGCAAGAAACGACCCAAGGGCACCAACCGCTCCGCATCCGGCCGAAGATTTCCATCCGGATCACGGGCATCGGTCATTGTTCGAAACTTGGCGATGTGGAATATTTCTCCGGCCAAACCCGGCCGTGCCTGGCGGTATAGAACCGGACTACCGATGCGCCAGCGAACCAACAGAGCAACGCCGACCAATATGGGACCGATCAGCAACAATCCGCAACCAGCCACCATGAAATCAAATGCGCGCTTCCCGAACCGCCTATACATTTCGTCTTTCAAACTTGAACATTGGTGGAGTTCAAGGCGGGTGCCTGCCGTTCAGCAGTCTTCTCCAGAACCGAGCAGAATTCTTCGCCGAGGACATCCCGGCTAAACTGTTTTTCAGCGAGTGTTCTCGCATTTAATCTCATTTGCCTTCTTTTCTCGGGGACTTTGGCAAGTTCGATCAACGCGGCAGCAAATGCCTGCGGATCTCCCGGAGGAACGGCAATCCCGCATTCATTTTCCCGGATTAAATCAGCGAGCCAACCCGGATAATTGTTGAGCACCGGCAGACCGGATGCGATGTAATCGAAGAACTTGTTCGGAGAAGTCCCATAGTAAAACGCGGGGACGTTCGCCAAGATCATCAGGCCCAAATCGGCAGAGACCAATATTTTGTTTAATTCAGTTTTCGGAACCGGATCCAGAAAAAGACAGTTTTCCAAACCATCATGCTTCGCCCGTCGAACCAGCTCTGGCTTTAATTTTCCGTCCCCAATGAAAACAAGCTTGATGTCGGACCGGCCGCGTTGTTTAAGAACCGCCGCGGCGTCGAGCACCGCCTCCAAGCCGTTTGCCATACCATGAGCTCCCGTGAAGACAGCCACGAAATCGTTCGTCTGTATGCCAGGCAAATCCAGATCCTCCCGTCTGCCAGGTGTGAAGAGCACTAAGTCACAACCATTTGGAATCATGGCAACGGATTTTCCAGCCGGGGCGCGCCGCCGGATTCCTTCCACAATGCCCGGTGATAGGCCAATACAGGAGTCTGCCTTCCGATAACCGAGCCACTCCAACAGGCTCATGGCTCCGAGCACCAATGGGTTCTTAATGACGCCCATCTCTCTCGGCAGTTCCGGCCAAAGATCCCTCACTTCAAACACGAAGGCCTTTTTCCGGAAGAACTTCATGACAATTCCAGGAATCCCAGCTGTTAGCGGGGTGCTAGTTGCAAACAGCAGGTCATAGTCTTCCTTCATGGCAATCCTCACACTCCGCAAAGCATACTGGAGGAACACGCGTGCCCGTTTCACAAAACTGTCCTGATTTGAATAAGGAAGCTCGAACGCCACCACTTCGATTCCATCCACCTTGCCCTGTTTGACTCCCTGAATAAATTCGCCTTCAAAACCGAAATTAGCACCGGCATAGGCGCCGCACACGATCTTTACCTGATGGCCTCGCTCAATCAAACGGCGTGCCATCTCGTAGGAACGGGTTCCCAGACTTCCGCGGGGAGTCGAAAAATGTTGATGGAAATAAAGAATCTTCATGAGTCACACCACAGGCTTTGGCTGAAATGAACATCAACCATTCACCGCACCACCACTTTCGCGAGAGTTTTCGGTGAAAACGGATGCATTCCGTTCGTGTTCGTGCTCGATGGTAAATTTTCTCTTGCTATCCAGGATCGTGATTTCCACGCTGCCGTTTTCGCTGGAGACACCACAAGTGTGAGGCGAGAAAACTGAAACGAAAAAAACTGCCGTTCCGGTGAGGGCGGCACGAACGCTGGTTGCCGGTTCCACATACTGGTAAAAGGGCGAACGCCATCCATAGGCCGAATCTCTTTCCGCCCGATGGATTGCCAGAGAGAGATCCGCCGGCGCACCCGCCAGAGCCCCGCCCAGCAACTTGACGTTCATCGTTCCAGCTTCGGTCCGGATAGAAATACGTTCTTGGTCCGTGGAGACTCCATCCGGCAATAACCAGTGCAGATGGTATTCGTGCGGCCCCGAGCTAATACAACGGTCAAAAACCGCCCAAGAGTCATCTCCGAGACTAACTACCGCGCGCCGGTAATGCACAGGGACGGCCAACTTCTCATAACCATCGTGGGAACCTTCGATTTCCCGGAGTCCCGCTTGCTGAAATCGTTCCACTCGCCCCCGGACCCACGGAAGCCAGAGGAACTTGCCGATTTTCGTCATCTGGTCCCGGCCGTCCACCGTCACGCAGTTGTGGTAAATGGTTCTCTTCAGGGCTCCGTCCCAAACACCTGTTGCATTGTAGCTGAAACTCCCGGGATCGCCCGCGATATTTTCCCCGCGCCACCAGATATCCACATGAAGAAGATCCGCCTCCCCCGGCCGGTGCCGGAAGGGGCCGCAACGGGTAAAAACAAAACTCTCCCGGTCGCGGAGCACATAATACCCTCCTTCTGTTCCGACGAATCCCATTTCCCGACTCGGGTTTGAAATAGGTAATTCGGTGAATCCGGTGCCCGCGAGCCAAAGCACGGCTTCGTCCCATGACCCACCCTCGAAGAACCGCACCCTTTTGAAAACTGCGCCACCGAGTGCAACTACAGGGCGAAAGTCGAGATAGTCAGCATCGTCAAGGGGAAGAATGCGGGAGCCATCGTTTGCTCCATACAAAGGAACCCGTCCACTGTTGCCATCCTGACAGGCCCTCAGAAAATCGACCGCCAAGGCCACTCGTTCACGGGTAGCCCCCCCGAGCGGTGTCCCAGCCAGCGTTCCCAGCCTGTCTGCCCAGGCGTAATCATGGACCATCAAACGATGATAGATCATCGAGTGCTGAGCGAAGGATCCGTCCCGGTAAATCAATTTTCCAGCTAGGCTTTCGAGGGTTCGTTGTCCCCTCTTTTTCCAGGCCGCCGCCCGCTTCAACTCCGAAAAGAGAATTCCGACAGTCCAGAGTCCCATCGCTTCACTGATGCCGTGATTATTCTTCTGGCTGACCGCGTAAGAGAGATTGGCAGCCACGCGGTCGCCCGATTCCGCGACCGCCTTGAGCATTAATTTCACTCGCTCCCCCGAAGTCGCCGGCGATTCAAGAAACCCGTAGAGCGCAAAGCACCAAGCCATTAGGCGAAAGCTGATCTCCTGGCCGCATTTCCAATGGACGCCGCGGTTGGGCGGATTGTTTTCCATCCAATCCTCAAACAAGGCCCAAAACGCTTTGGGATATTTTTCGTCGCCGGTCCGCCAATAGGCACGGACCAAGATGTAGGCCCAGCCGAACCGGCTCAATTCCCAGATATTCTTGATGTCCCCGAACCCAAAGTCTCCGAGGTCGCTCCAATGGCGGTCCACCGGAGCGATCTCGCCGGTGAAGTGGTTTTTGTGCCAATTCGGAGGAAATCCGACCTCTTTTTCGGTCTTGGAGTAAAATCGAAATTCTCCCGCGAGAATCGCGTCGGCCTCGGTCACGGGCGAAATCTCCTTATCCCATTGAGCGAACAACGGCTGGAATTTTTCTCGATCCTGAGGAGAGAAGAAAAACTTCGGCGCATCTTTCGACCGCCGGTATTCAAGGTACTTTTCCGGATCGCCAAGCCCCACCACCAGACTCCCGTCTCCCGCTCTCCGCTCTCCGCTCTCCACATTAACCTCCTCCCACGCCTTTGCCGGACAGCGCCACCGGAACCAGCCACTCTTCAGTTTCAGCGCATACCAGACCCGGAACAGGCACCACCCGATGCCCATGTAGCGGAGGAGGTAGTAAATCAGACGAAGTTTTTTCATGAAGAAGGAAAATCGGGTGGCAGGAGACGGAGGGCGGTGGGTTAACCGAAAAGGCCGCTAAGGGCGCAAAACCAAGACAGGAATAATGCTCTGGATCTGCTTACTCTCTTCTTCGCGATCCTTGCGACCTTAAGCGACGCAGGAGCGGGCGGTTGGATCACGGCTCGACAACCTTGGGAAGTCCCTTGAGCGCGGCCGCTTTCTTCTGAAACCGCTTGTCAAACGTAGCAAATTTCTCAGCGGCGTCCCGGCAGGAAGCAAGGTGCAAGGCATCCGCGAAATCGATTCCGGACTCATAGAGAACGAATGTCTGCTCCACATTGTCAGGATCCTCCAGATGCACCCCTTTTGTCAGGCTCAGTTTGCGGAAAGCGAAAGCTATTGTTTCCGGCGAAATCCCATAAGCACTCCGCAAAACCCACTCCGTTTCCAGCAGCACCGTTTTACCAATAAAAACCTCGGCTTTCTCAAATAATTTCCTGGATCGACGTGTCTGCGCCGGATCATCGGCGGCGAAAAGTCTCACCAGGAGGTTCGTGTCGACACCAATCATTTTCGCCGGGCCTCGGAACGAATCGCCTCCTCCATCTCATCCAAAGAAATCCTTCGGCCCGTATAGCCAACACAACCGACAATCTCACTAATGTCGCCTGATCGGTCATGCGATTTCATCGGAGAGAGAAGAATCCCCTCGCTCGTTTCGCGCACCTGGAACTCCGTTCCAGGTGTCCACCGGTGCGCCTCCCGGATCCTCCGGGGAAGAACCACCTGGCCTTTGGTGGAAAGTTTCGTTGTTGCCATAAAGGTAAGACTAAAGGTAAGACACCTCTTGTCAATCCTGACTTCTTCCTTCGCGATCCCCGACACGAACGGGATCTCCGCCCTCCGCTCTCCGCCCTCCGCTCCCATCTCTACCCCAGGGATCGACTGAAACTCAGGATCATTTTGGAAAGTTTCTCGAGTTCGGCCAGGAGGCGGTCGCGTTGCTGTTGGTTCACGTAACCTTCCCGGCTAAAGAAAGCGATCATGCTCGCATCTTCAAAAACTGAACGCCTGGCATAGTTGAGGAAATTCTTAAATTCCGCGTTCGACGTGCTTCCTGAACCTTCCGCAATGTTGTTAGAGATACTCAGCGCTGCACCACGAAGCTGTTCAGCAAAACGATACAGCTTCTTCTGTTCGAGTTCCATCGCCAAGGAACATAAATCACTTCCCACATCACAAGCCCGCTGCCAAATCTCCAAATTCTCAAACCGAAACATAAACTTTTCCCTGCTTTCAACTCCCCTCAGCTCTCCGCCCTCAGCTCTCCGCCCTCAGCTCTCCGCCCTCAGCTCTCCGCCCTCAGCTCTCCGACCTCAGCTCTCCGACCGGTCGTCACCCATTCTCCGCTCAGCATCGACTCGACGGCGGCGAAACCGGCCTCGGTGGTATTCAAAATTTCCGCGAGCGGAATCAGCGGTTCGCCACCTTCGCGAACTCGTTTAGCGAAAAGCTGGAATTGCTCCCGGTGCCCTTTGTCCTGCCGGCTCTTCATCTTCGAAAAGCCCCGGAACCCAAACCCTTGAAGAACTCGGAAATTGTCCAAGATGAGGTTCCGCCCTTGTGAATACACCTCAACCCGCTCCTTCGGGCAGGACTTATGGCCGTTCGCCAGATAGTTCACCACCGCATGGGACCCATTCTCGTATTTCAACAGAATCGACGCATTATCCGTCCGCGCCGAAACGTTCTTACCCATCCCGGACGCACAGACCGAGACAATAGAGCTCCCGGTCAGGAACGTGATCAAGTCGATGAAATGGCACGCCTCACCGATAATCCGTCCTCCCCCCACCGCAGGATCGTGCACCCATGAATCCGACGGAATCTCACCCGCGTTAAAAGTCGCCACCACGTTGATCGGTCCAGGACTCGCCCCCAACAATTCCTTCATCTTCCGTACAAAAGGAGAAAAGCGCCGGTTGAAGCCAACCGTGAGCGAAGGGCGGAGAGCGAAGGGCTGAGGGCCGGGAGACGAAGAAGCTGGGAGCTGAGGGCTGGGGGCTAAGAGTTCTTCACTCTCTGCTCTCCGCTCTCCGCCCTTTGCTTCCCCTGTCTCCGCTCTCCGCTCGCCGCTCCATGCCCTCAGTTCCTCCAGTTCACTGCGGTTTAGACAAAGTGGTTTTTCTACCAAAACGTGTTTCCCGGCGCGGAGCGCCTGGACGGCCATTCTGGCGTGTAGGTTATGACGGGTCGTGATGATGACTCCGGCAATTGCCGGGTCGTTGAGAACGGTTTCGAAATCGGTGGTGCTTTCGGAAATGCCGTACTTCCGGGCGAGGCTTGTTCCTGTCACGCCGCCGGAGCTAACGATCGTTTTTACCAGCACTGCCCCTTTCTTCAAGGCGGGCAGGACGGTCATTTTGGTGAAGTTTCCAGCCCCGATGATCGCTAATGCTCCACTGACGGACGCGAATTTACCTTCGCCAACGGTTACGGTGGATCTTAGCTCCGGTTCGTCGACGTAGCGCAAAATTGAGGCGATCTTTCCTCCGCTTCCCAAGTTATCATAAACCTTGGCAAAATCGGCGAAATCGACCACTTCGCTGATCAACGGCTTCACATCGAGGCGTTTGGACGCCATTGCCTGGAGGACTGCTTGAAAATTTCGGTTCTCCGTCCATCGGACAAAAGGGAGCGGGTAATCACGCCCTTGGTTTTCGTAAGACTCGTCGTAGCGGCCGGGACCATAGGAGCAGGATACTTGGAAAGTAAGTTCCTTTTCGTAAAACTCCGAGCGGTTCAGCTCCAATCCTACCACACCCACCAAAACAATTCGTCCCCGTTTGCGCGACATCCGCGCGGCCTGAGAAACAATGTCGTTCGACTTCGCGGAAGCGGTGATCAAGACCGCGTCGGCACCGATCCCTCCCGTTAAGTCCATAACAATCTGAACCGGGTCGTCGTGACCAGAAAGCGCGACGGCATGAATCCCCTTTTCCTTCGCCACCTTTACTTTGGATGCATCGAAATCGAAGCCGATCACTCGGCAGCCGGAGGCCTGGAGCAACTCGGCGGTCAACAATCCGATCAAGCCGAGGCCGGTCACGACCACCGTTTCGCCTAAAGTCGGATTTGCCAGCCGAATTCCCTGAAGGCCGATCGAGGCAACAACCGTAAACGCGGCTTCGTCGTAGGTAACGCCATCGAGGATCTTCGCGACCAGATTCCGGGGGACGGCCACAATCTCCGCATGGGAGCCGTTGGAAATCACCCGGTCCCCGAGCTTGAGGTCGCCACCCTCCAAATCCTTCCCCAAACCGATCACCTCTCCGGCATTGCAATAGCCTAACGGAAGCGGTTCATCCAATTTATTGAAGACCGCCTCCAAAGTAGGCATCACCCCATCGGCCCTCATCTTATCGAAAACCATCTTCACCTTCTCCGGTTGTTGACGGGCTTTCGAAATCAAATTCGACCGGCCGAACTCAACCAGCATCCGTTCCGTTCCCAAAGAAACGAGCGTTCGATGCGTCCGAATCAAAACCGTTCCTCGCCCGGCCCTAGGAACCGGCACATCTTCGAGATAGGTTTGACCACTTCTCAGGTTCTGTAAAATTTGCTTCATTGAATCAAAAGGGTGACAGGGATAGAAGACGAAAGCCCGGCCCCTGGCATAAAAAATAATTCTGCATGAAATTCCTGGTTTCTCCCCTCTTGTGGCTTTTCATCCTTCTCGTAGGAGTTACGTTGGGCGTTCTTTGGGCAGGATTTCGGGGCAAGCGAACCTTGTGGAAAACCGGAAGTTTGTTGGCCCTGCTTCCAATTGGTGCTCTGTATTTGTTGTCTATATCGTTCGGACCGGAAATCCTCCACCGCACGCTGACGCATCGGCTCCCGTCCGCTCCGGAATCTACTCCCCGCTACATCGTGGTCTTGTCCGGCGGCTACATCCGCGGACTCACTTCCAACCTGGACGTGCTCTCTTCCGCCTCTGCCCACAGGATGCGGTATGCGGTCGACTGGCTGGATGAAAGTCCTGACGCAATCCTCGTTCTGACCGGCACCGGAGATGGACTCGATGGTCGTTCATCGTCCCACATGACCGACCTGATGGCCTCTTACGCCAATAGCCTCGGGGTTCCCAAGGAAAGGATTATTCAGGAAACAGAAGCCATTAACACATGGGAACATCCGATTAAACTTTTGTCACTTGATGATATCGACTCCACCACGCCAGTCGGAATTGTAACGTCTGACTGGCATCTTTTCCGCACCCTGGCCGTTTTCACCCCTCATTTTGATGAACTCACCTGGCGGGGTGCAACTATGGTTCCTCGGCCACTTCCCCTTTGGCGACGACTGATTCCCAACGAAGAATGTCTCTTGGACAGTACCCGCTATCTGCACGAGTGGTTTGGCCATGCTTGGTACCGTTTACGCGGCTAATGTGAGCCATTCAAAAAGTTTCTTCAATCACGGTCTCGCCGCAAGCAGCCGGACCGTGATTGGAGACCGGCGGCATGACGTCGCTTTGGATTGGGGTGACATTAGCACCCTGAAACGGGTCCGCGCATCCCAACCGACGGCTCCCTCAGTCCCCTCTTCCAACCCTCGTCAGGAAACCGAAGGTCTCCTCCGCACAACGCTTCCACGAAAACTGCTTCGCTCGCCCATAAGAGATCTCGGCGCACCTTTCCCTGAGCTCATGGTCCGTCGCCATTCTCTTCACAGCCTCACGGGCACTCTCCACACTTTCCGGGTCATAATAAACACCTCCCCGATCCCCCAAAACTTCCGGCATGACGCTGCGATTCGAGCAGACAATCGGAAGTCCGGCCGCCATCGCCTCCAACAGCACGTTTCCAAAAGCCTCGCAGGTGGAGGAATAAACAAACAACTCCGCGGTTTGATAGTTTTTTTCCAACTCCAAATGAGGCACTTCACCAAGATATGACATGAATTCCTGGCCCGGGTCCAACCGGTTCAAGGTTCCGCGTAAGCGCTCGACTGCCATCGGGTAAGTCGGCTGACCGATGAAATCCAAACGGACCGGAAGCCCGCTTTTCCGCAACGCCGCCACTGCCTCCGCCAGCACCCAGGGAAACTTATAGTTGTTGATCTGGTTGACGTAAAGAATCCTCAACGGATTGACCGCGTCGCAACGGGCGAGTGGCCGCGCTGGCCGGGGCTTCTGGAAAAACCTCGCCGAAATCCCATGTGGCACTACCGCAGTCGGACACTTTAGCGATCCCGTCGATTCCAGGACTTGCCTTCTGGCCCCCTCTGTCAAAAACATCACGCCGTCCGCCCGCCGGTAAGCCCTTCCCTGCGACCACTCCAAGGCGTGCAGGCGGAGGCGGTTCTTGCTGATGCCATAACATCTTCGCGCCTCATGGTCAAAGGGGAGAAGGTTCCGATTGAAAATCACGTACGGTCGAAATTTCCCGGTATAAGTCCCGGCAGGCACCCACAGCAAATCCAATCCAGGATTCATTGCCGCGATCTCCTTCGGATGAATGTGCTTTTGCCAAAAGAGCCGATGGTAACGCGTCTTCTCGAACAGCGGATGGTGACGCTTTTCGAGCCATGGAGTGTCGGGAACATTCTCGAGCGTCCACCGCCGCCCCCATAAAACCACCTTCTTAAATCCGAAAACCTCCGGACGTGCTTCGGCAAACAGCCCCCGAATGTGGCTGATCGCACCCCCAATGTACAAGTTGGACGCTTCAATACCGAGAATCATCTGCTTGGATAGAATGAAATAGAGTGGAAGTTAGAAGAAAGTATACGGCTCATCAATCATTGCCTATTACGTAGCGAATCTTCCCCGAAGATTCGACCGGCCAGGCCACCCGCCAAGCCTGCGCCGAAGGCGCTCGAGAGGTACGAGCACGACACCAACCCGTAATCCAGAAACCAATTGATCAACCATAACTCAATCCTTACCCAGTTCTCCTACCTCGGTCCTCCGTCCCCCGCTCTCCGCTCTGAACCCTCCGCTTTCGCGCACTCAGCCAAAAAGTCGAACGTCTCTCGTGCACACCGCTCCCATGAGAAAGTCTTGGCGCGGGCAAAAGCCTTCGCAGCGAGCTCCGCCCGGAGAGGCGCATCATTCATCATAGCCCCAATGCACCGGGCGATGTCTTGCGGATCCTCGGGATTGAAGTAACACCCCGCATCGCCTAGAACTTCGGGGACGGCGCGCCGATTGGTGCATGCGATAGGCAGACCGCTCGCCATCGCTTCGAGGACAATATTTCCGAAGGTCTCGCAATTCGAAGCAAAGACGAAGAGGTCAGCTTCGCCATAAATACGCTCAAGCTCGGCATAAGGGATCTCACCCAGATACCGCAGAAACTCACCCGACGGGTCGAGACTTTGCTTCGTCTCCTCAAAACGCCTCCAGGAGGCGGGATGGGGCGCCGGCCCCACGAAATCTATCACCACTGGAAAACCCTTTGCCCTGAGCAAAGCCACCGCTTCAGCGACGTGCCACGGATTCTTGTATTGATTGATATGGGACACATAAAGGAGACGAAAGGGTGCTTCCTCCGTACAATCCTGCAATGCTCGCGTCACTCGCGGTTCATGAAAAAACCGCTCCGCAACTCCATGGGGGATGACCCCGATCGGACAGATGACATCTTCCATCTGGGCCAGAATCCGATCCCGGCTCTCTCCGGTCAAAAAAATCACCCCCTGAGACCTGCGAAAGCTCGACTTCTGACTCGCCGCCAGCAACTTCAAACGCAAGCCCTTGACTGTCCCGCGATAGCGGGCTACCTCGGTCGGCTCAAACGGGAGCAGGTTGCGTCCCATGGTAACTGCGGGCTTGTATTTCCCGAAATAAGAACCGCCGGGAGCCCAGACAACGTCCGGCGCAATCTTCTCCGCCAATTGGGGAAACACGAAACGCTGCCAAAGCTGCCGTGCGACCGCACCCCGTTCGATCCAAGGGTGCTCTCTCTTGTCAAGCCACGGCCGGTCCGGCAAGCGTTTCAAGGTCGTTTCGCCCGCCCACAACGTCACCAGGTCAAAACCATGGCTCGTCGGATCGCCCGCAGCCAACATCTCTCGAATATGAGTAATACCTCCGCCCAGCCGCAGGTTGCTGGCATCAATAAACAAATGCATGATTCTATCTTTAAGAGTCTTGACCAGCGACTTCCCGATATAACTTCGCGTATTGTCCAGCAATCGTTTCGGCAGAAAACCGCCTAACGTTTTCGAACCCTTTTGCAACCAGCGATTCTCGGTAATCCCGATTGTGGATTACCATTCTAATTCCGGCCCGAATCGACTCCACGTCAAACGGATCTACCAGGCACGCACTCTCCCCAGCCACCTCCGGCATGGAGGAGATGTTGCTCGTAATAACGGGCCGCCCCACAGCTTGCGCCTCGATGATCGGCATCCCAAAACCCTCGAAAGTTGAGACAAACACAAGCAAGTCAGAATTGGCATACGCCTCTACAAGCTCCTCCTCAGTCAAATTCGCCCGACTTTTCCAATCCAGCCCGTGACGTTCGAATGCCTCTCGCTGTTCTTCTGTCTCCCTCCCGATCACATGCAACTCACACCGCATTCCCTCCAACGCCTCCGCCAGTCGAATCAGATTCTTGTTTGCCTTTGTCCCAACGTGAAGAATGACGGGTTTCTCGCTGCAAAAGAGGCGGTCTACCGGGGTAAACCGTTCCGCAACACAATCCGGAATGACTCGGATTTTCTCAGAAGGAAGGTTATTGTCTTCGACTAGCGTTTTTCGCGTGGCTTCAGAGATTACGGTGATCCATCGAACCCGCCGAGCTGGCATAGCAAACCAAAGTATGAAATAGATTCGCCGCCGCCATCCCTTCAACCGATAGAGAAGAGCGGCATCATGGATGGTCAAAATCGTCCGCCGTTTTTTCAAAAAGACGGCTAAGTAATGAACATCTCCCGTGATGTGGTTGACATCGCCCTGATGGAAAATAGCGGCAACCGCGTTACCGATCCGACGAAAAACGCCGGTACTCAACCATGGGCAACAGAACCGCCGCACATGGCACCTTGGGGGCAAATGGCGAATGACGGAGTCAAAAAGGCCCTCAATACTAAAATTTCCGGCGCGTCGCTTTCGGAAAAATAGAGTTACCGACAAGGGTTTTCTGTTCATCGAATCAACGTGTAGTCCAACGTATATCCAGACCAAAATCCCCCGCCCCAGCAGTCCTTACCAGTTTTTCGCGACGTAACTGGGTGCCGGAGAGGCCAGTCGGACGGTTGTGCCGAAAACCGTCAACATTGCACCGCGAGCAGCCTTTATCGAATGCCTCCCCGAAATTTCCGCACTGACCTTCCGCAGGTTTTCCTGAAAGACCGAATCCACCCTCCGGTTCTGGAGATCTCGAAGTTTCTCCAACGCGACATCCGAGCCAAAATCGTTAAGAACGTAACCGTTTTCTCCCTCGCGAACAAGATCGTCTGAACACCCGCAAACAGAGGAAAGCAGGACAGGAAGTCCGGCCGCCACAGCCTCATTGACCGACAAGCCCCACGGCTCGTGGGTGGAGGGCATGATAAAAAAATCAGCAGCACCAAAAAACCGCCAAGCTTCCTCGGGCGGCCGAAAACCTAGGAGATGAAATCGCGCCTCAAGCCCGGCATGCCGGATCCGATCAGCAAGTTCCTCTTCAAGGACACCTGATCCAATCCAAGCTATATGGGTACTCCTCGGAGCCTTGGCCAGCAGGTCTACCAGCACAAATGGATTTTTCTTTCCGATCAATTTTCCAAGGGCCACGCCCAAAAACGCATCGTCAGGAATGTCGAATTCCTGCCGAATCACCGCCCGCTGTTCCTTTCCCTTCATCGCCATCTTCGCGACCAAAGCAGTATCCACAAAAAAGGGGATTGGATGAATCCGATGAGGTGCCATGCCCATTGCCTGAAAGTACCGAACGCCCGCACTCCCGGCCGCGAAGGCCCCTCGAAGGCGCCCCATTAATGCCCGCTTGAATGGTTGGGCCAATCTTTTCTTCCAAGCCTGGCGACCTCCCTCCTGTCCGCGCGGAAGAGTGCTGTCAGCCCTAACAAAAACCGGAATGCCTCTCACGAAGCAATAGACGGCAATCTGCCACATCATTAAACTTCGCCAACCTGAAATAATCACCGCATCAGGCTTATATTCTCTTATCCAATCCCACTTCGTAACATATAACTCAAAGAAACGATTTCGCTTTTGAATCCCTCGTCGAAGGAAAATTGAATCGTAGCCACCTAGAAGGTCGATGCCGAAATCCACAACTCGACCGAACCCCGGATCGTAGGATGGCTTGGTCCCATGATCCGTTCCAAACACGACCCGAAAATCGAAATCTTCAACGTGCGCCAGCTCGCGAAAAAAAGGTGCAAAGTACTGAATGGGATGGCTGACACAATAAAGCACTTTCATAGATTGATTCAAGATGACATTTGCACTCAGCCAACGAGCAAGGAGTGTCTCGAAAGAATTTCCCGAATTCTGGCGTCCCAGGTGTGGTTTCTGTGAACCCAATCAGACAATTGATTAGCGATATCTTGACGATCCTCCTCGTTTGCCAAAAACAGGGAAATCTGTCGAACCAGCACTTCCGTATCCTTAAAAAGAAGTCGTTCGAAACAAGGATGTTCAGCAACGTTATAGGCGTCCCTAACCTCTTCTGTATCCTCATGGAGAATGAAACCGCCCGCTGCCGGTATATGAAAGGTTCGGCTCGTGATTTGATCCCCACGCGACGCTCCATGTCGGACTTCGCTCATCAACCCGAGGTTAATTTTCGAACCTGATATCGCCTTAATGTAAGCATCTCCCAGTACTTCGTGACCCATGACACATGAAATAAGAGGAGAACTCGGCCGAATGCGCTTCCACTGCTCACCCCAAATCTTCAATCGAATATCCGGCAAAGCAAGATGCACGGTTTCAAGAATCTTCTCCTTCTTCGGGGACCAAGTTCCGATGAACGAGAGGTCGCAGCCAAAACAATTACGATCCTCTTTGTTTAAATCGATCGGCCGATGCACATCCGGATCCGAAGCATGCCACACTAATGAAGACCTCCGAATTCCGAGCTTTTTCTTCATATCGTCAATCCCGAACGATTTGGTAGAAAAAATCCAATCATATTTAGGAAGTGTTTTCGGAATATAAGACCCGTGTGCATAGACTGACACATCCGGGAAAAAGCAGTAGCATCGAATTCCCTCATCACGAAGGAGCGAAACGGTCGCGGGCATGACATAGGCTCCCTTAAAGACGAGAAGAATCTCGGGGCGAAGGCGCTTTGCTTCATGAATCAGCGCATCATTAAACTCCTGAACCGCCCACCTGCGGACGATTCGCCCCAAGAGTTTCATCGGATAACTCTGCCACTTCAGAGGAATAAAATTGTCCTCGGAAATCACATGAACCGCCCACCCTTGCCTTCTAAGGGCGTTGGCACCAGCCAAGCCATTGCTCCCGCGCCACTGCTGGCAAATGACTAAAGCCGAGTCAGGAAGGAAAGATTGCATGAGCTGAGATAAAAACTTAGCGATGGTCCTCCGCCTTGATTGCCATAGGATCGTGGATATAACTGCGCCTACTAGGCCTATCGGGGAACACCAGCGGAATTAAAAAACCTGTTGAGTGTGTGGAAAACTACAAGTGCAAATATCCCTTCAAGAACCAGGGAACGCAAACTGGGGATCAACGATGACAATTGGAACCGAATAACGGCAAAATAACAAAGGACGCTCAACATGATCAGGAACAAGGGAAGCGAATGCGGAAGCAGCATTCGTCGCAAAACGGTCTCGGCCCAGAAAAGCGAAAATGCCGCGATTAATCCGTAAACAAATGCACCAGCCCAACCCGCCCGAGTAAAGCCGTCCACGACAACCGCAAACTCAACATTGCTTGTCCGAACCCCATCCGCTCCCACATGAACGGCGAAGCCATAAGGTTGAAGGTGGATGTTGGAGAAATAAAAAGATCCACCACTTCCTGGCGATAGGAGTTGAAAGATGTGAAGTCCAAACGCTCCCCGGATTTCACGGGTGATATCCCCGAACCCACGATATGGAACCGGATCAGGTGTCATGGCTGGCACCGCCACGCGGGGCCAGCTATTGAGCCGACGAAAGGCCTTGTAGAAAAAACCGGTCTCCTCATCCAGCTGACTCGTAACCGTTACGTCCTCTGCCGCCTCCAGCAACGACCCTCCGGTGAGGGCCTCCCGGATATCCATTCGCCCGGAAACGTCCCGCAATGCACCAATGTATGCCGCCAGCATCATTAGCACAATCAGGAGAGGAGCTAAACCGAACGCTCCGATATGGATACGTTGCCGCCAAGTAGGCAAGCCGAAGAAAAATCCGATCATAAAGTAGCCGACCGGAAGAAAAGCGGCACCGCGCCCTCCCGTCAGGCTAGCTCCCACCAAGCCAAGACCGAGCGTGACAAGCCAAAAACACGCAATTCGTCGATATTTGAAGGCGGAAAAGCCCGCGAAGAAGGCAGCAAATCCTAATAGACTCCGTAGAATCCGCAGGAAATAAAACACCGGATTTCCCGTATCGAGAACCGTTACCCAAATCGACAGATTGATGATAGCGGCAAAGATCAGAAAATACCCGTATCTTGGCCCTGCCGCATCGACCAAACGGCGCAAACTGATTTTCTTTA
This sequence comes from Verruconatronum alginivorum, assembly GCF_056590205.1. Classification (NCBI taxonomy): domain Bacteria; kingdom Pseudomonadati; phylum Verrucomicrobiota; class Opitutia; order Opitutales; family Verruconatronaceae; genus Verruconatronum; species Verruconatronum alginivorum. The sequence continues at coordinate 1,220,525 of NZ_JBWPVQ010000001.1, forward strand.
CCCGATGAATCTGTCGCGACCGAACGCACTGCAGTACGAAGGCACAAGCCAAAGGCATCATCAATAGCCCAAATGCCGCCGATAAAGGAGAACTAAAAAGGTATTCGCTAAAAGGAAAAAGATAGTCCTTGTCGAACGGGACGGCGAAGCACATCCCCAGCATGGTTATGGGAGCCACGGCGTTCGTGAAGAAAAGCATTTTGACCGCAAATGCCCTCAACTCCTGCTTAATGACGCCGAAATAAAGTGCGCCATTGATACAGGTTGCCATCAGCAATGCCGTCACGTAACCGAAGCGGCCATAGCCGGCCTCTCGCAGGACGAGGGTTGTAATGAGAAGTAGAGCGGCCGCCCCCAAACATACAAAAACCTTCGTCCCCGCCTGCGGATCGATAGCAGGGGCAATTGGCATTCCTTGGGGGCGAATCCTTAACCCCGGAGGGGCCAGCCGTGGCAACGAGCGCGGGAGTGATCGAGCAATTGACATATCGTGATGTGAAAAAGGTAAAAACTAGCCCAGGCAGGCCGTAATGAAAAGTCTGAATGTGGCGCAAGCAGAAACTCGATCAACCTCGATCATCGACAGCAAGTTTTCGGATCGGTTTCTTTTAAAATCGGCGCCCGGTGGTCCAAGCCAACCGTGCCCGACTCCGTCAGCACCTTTCTCAACTGCCCGTGATAGCTATAATCCTCCACGTGACAACGCCGCATTCCCGCTTGAGCAATTTCTTTCCGTTGCTCGGGATGGTTCAGATAGTGTCGCACTTTTCGCTCCAGTTCATCCATTCCGTCAAAAAACTCGGCTTCTTTCCCTTCCACGAAGAGATCGGCATGCTCGGCTGTCCGCTCCGCCAGCATGAAGCCCCCGCACGCCGGTATCTCCACGCTCCGCTGCGTCTGCAGATCACGGTTTTCACGCCGCAAAAAACAGAGGTTGATTTTTGTCGCCACCACAATTTTGGCGTATTCTGAACCGACAAACCACTGGGCCTCGATGGTCAGATTCGGCAAATTCGCCGGTGCCGTCGGCCACCCTGGCCCCCGCACCGAGATCGCCAGGCCTCGCCGCGCCAGTTCGAGCAGCATTTCCCACCGCTCGCGTTCATACACACCGACAAATCCGATTTCAGCCCCGTAGCGGGCCAATTCTTCCTTCGAAATTTCCACCGGACGATGGGTTTCCGGATCAAAGGCGTTGGGCACAAACAGCACCGATCCTGCCCCCGCTGCCCGCAACTCGTCCACGTTGTAGCTTTTGGTGGTTACGTGCAGATCATAGAGGGGAATGGCCGCCCGATAATGGCGGCTTTGGTTGCGTCGGTTCATCATGTCGTCCGGTGAATAATGAATCAGGCGAATACCGGCCTGTCGCTCCCGCATCCGCTCCAGTGTCTGCGGCCTCACGGTCAGGCCTTTGTCCACCCACAGCAGATCCCAGCTCTCCTGCTCGATTAGCCGACAGATCTTGCGGTTCAACCCGCGCCAGTCGACCAAGCGGTGGGTCCGGTTAAAGAACACCTTCAACGCCCGGATCGGGGAGCCAAAACAAAGACTGCCGGAGGGCAGGGCCGTCACCGCGTGCCCCAATTCCTCCAGCACCCGCGCCCGTTGCCGCGCCGTCCCATCCCGATCCACGGATCCAATGAATAAGATCCGCAAAGTCATTACCACACTAGGAGAAACGGGTTACCGCTAATATTCGCCAATTGAACGCTTATGACGAGATTTTCGACCATCTACTTTCCATTCTCCGCCTTTCGCGCCACCCCGCGAATAACCCGGGTGTAATAACCGGTCCCGAAGCCCCCGGTTTCAATCCGGTGACAACACCGGATCAGAAAACGCAATCCCTTCCATAACACCCAGCGCACCGCCCAGGTGGGGCGGATCGGGGGGGCAATGGTTTCCTGAAACTCCATACGCTCAAACCCGCAGGCCGTCAGGAGGTGACGCAGGCTGATGGCGTTAAGCAGGGTTTCATGGGTCGCGTCTCCGAAATAAATCGCCCCCACAAAGGGTGAATCCCCGTTTGGCATCTGGTAAAGGAAAACTCCCCCGGGACGAAGTTTCTCCCGGATCCGGTCCAGCAGAGTTATGATTTCATCCCGGTTCAAGTGCTCCAAAATATCGAAGGCCGTAATCAATCCAAAATACCCGTCCGGATATCCCTCCAGGAAACTCATCGCATCGGCTTTCACCACCTTCAATCCCCGCTCCCGCCCGAGCGCCACCTGTTCATCGGAAAAGTCGGCCCCGGTTATATCAGTAAACCCCATCGCCTTCAGCCAATCGATCAAAAACCCGGCCCCACATCCCAGGTCCGCCACCGGACTCCCCCGGTCCACCGGACGCAGCCATTCCTTGAACCGCAACTGCAACCCCCGCCCATATAACGCCCGCCGCGCCGGGGTGAACGCAGCGTACACCGGCCCGCGGTTAGAGGAAACATAGCTGCCGTAAAGACGTTCGCGGTAGCCCATAATCAGCTTTGCGAACGTGATTCCGGCGCTGAACTCTTTGTGGGCGCTTCGGCTGGCTTATTCTTAAAGCATCCCTTGATCTTTCGTTTCACCCCCCGGGCGAAATGGCGAAGTTTCCCTTTGTTCTCAAAATAGCTGATGCAACTCCGATCCCAAAGAGAAGGGGCAACAAACACTTGTGAACCCGGTTCAAAATCTTCGATCTGTTTTGGGATCTCGCCCTCGAATTTGACAGCCCGGGTAAAGCTCCACGGGTTCATCGGGTGCAAATTTGTTACGCTCGGTTTCCAACCCAACCACTTCGCCCGATACCAAAGCTCTTTATCGAAGAGGTCGTTGGTGTGCCCCCAGGTTGAAATTTTTCGATACATCTCTTCGTCACTAAACACGAAGGATAAATGGTGACACATGCCCGGTAGCATGTGGAAGTGCCCAGAGCTGGTTGTTTGCCGTTTTCGCCAAAATCGTTCCCCCTTCCTCAGGTTCAAGGCGAAAGCGGCGCTATAGTTGTAAGGCACATTCTCTTCTCGCGATGCCAACTCTCCTTTAATATGCGTCTCCACACGCCGGTTAATGAGGATGGTCCGGGTATTTTTCCAAAAAAGATACCACCGGTTGCGGTAATACGGAAAATCCGGTTCTTGTTTGATTGCCTCTATGTTCTTCTCAAACTCGGCGGGCAAGTAAAACTCATCGGCATCCTGAACAATCAGGTAATCAAACCCATCGCGAACAGCCCGGTCGACACACTCATTACGCTGGTCCTCCTCCGTAAGCCAATCCCCATTGACCAACTCCACCTTGTCCAGGTGTCGTGACTGCTTGAGCGTTTCCGGATTTACGGTATTAGGAAATCGTTCCCGAGCCTCCGGATTGTAGGCCCACGGAAGAGGGCTGTACGAAACGTATATTTTCTCTACAAAAGGCGCGCAGTTTTCAATGGTTCGAAGGATAAATTGATCGCAGTCGAAATAGAGAATAATGGCAGCAAAACGCATGAAATTTAGTCTATATTAGAAAAAAACGCTCACAGCACGGCTGACGGTGGAGTCGCTTCCTTCCGTTTACGATTAGGTTGAGGTCCGACGGTTGTTGCGATGTAGTTTTCAAAAGTCGTCAAAAAGCTATTGGATACCGTTTTAAACGACCCATTGGCATCAGACTTCCACTTTTCGAAAACCAAATCCACTGGGACTGAACGACGAAGATCGCCGCGAAGGGACAAGTCCCTTCTTCCAAACCGCCAACATAAATCAAAAATCTTGCTTCGATATGGCTGATACCTTCGGCCGTAGGAATCCATGGAAGCGAGCGGAACGGAATTAGCGAACGCACAAACAGTAGGGTGAAAGCGATTGCAGAGAATCCCACTTGCGTGACGAATCCATTGATACCACTCCAATGGATCCAGGGGATGACGGATGATGCGATCGTATGGCCCTTCGAGTTCATGTTCGGGCAACGGCAGACTCACTAACCTCAGGCCCTGTTCATTACTTCGTATTCGCATCTTCTCCACCCACTCGACCGGCGGCTTCCATTTGGTAGAAATCAAAACGTAATCCTCCAGCATTGGGCGCTCATTTAAAATCGCCGGTTCAACTTGCGCCAATACGTGATTCAGAGCAAAAACGGGATCTGAACAAAAATGTGCCCGGTTCAACGGTGTCCCTGCCGCAATTGCATTTATCTTGGTGTAAGCGTCGCGAAAGCTGATAAAATCAAACGACGCCAGTGCCTTCCGGATCCCTTTCCGAACTTCTGTCGACTGGAGCAGGAAATTTGTCCCCATGGAACTTAGAGCCAAACCGATCAACTTTGGTTTCGACGAAAGTTGATTTGTCCACTGCAGCCAGTAAGGATTGGGGAAAACGGTGGAGCCGACTTTCGAAAACCTCAAAACCGCATCGCTTCCGAGGATGATCGCATCGAATTGGCGGCTGTTGCAGTAATCGATTAAATCCGAATCTCCCGTCAACACCGGACTGGTGGTCAGCCGGTCGCGCACAAAAGCCTCGTGCGCCTCCAATTGCGCGGGGGGAATCCTGCCATTCCCGTATTCCTCGTCCAGGAGCGGATTGCGGTAGTTGAGGATCTCGGCCTCGTGCCCCGCCAGCTTCAAATAATTGAGGGTGGCCAGCGCCTGAAGGTTCGCCCCGAAATTAGGGACGTAATGGTAGGTTAAAATTCCAATTCGCATAAAGTAGAAGAAGGTTCACGGACCTACGCCCGTTTCAAAACGCGCCGGGTCAACGCTGAAAACACTTGCCGGCTTTCCAGCCGGCTTTGGGTCGAGACCAGCAACAGAATTCCCGCGTAGACAGCCGCAAATAGAAGACCACCGGCCGCGAAGGTTTCCCACTGCAGAATTGCCCAATCAATGGTAAGCCAATGGGAGAAAAGGAGGGTGACAAAAATCCCGACGCCCGCCGTCTTCATGGCCTCCCCCCCCAGAACCGCCATGTCCGCGCGGGTGAATCCAGCCAGCTTTGCGCAGGACCAGGGAAGATACCAGGCATTCAACAAGATGTATCCAAAAACTGGAGCCAAAGCCGCTCCCAACAGGCCAAACTGGTAGATTCCGATCAATAGAAGTGGAAAGGTGATCAGGGCCTGGGTGCCATTCAACAACCCCACGCCTTTGATATCGCCCATGGCCACACAAAGCGCCGCCAGCAGGGCACTCATGGTCGAAGCAAAAAGAAGCAGACAAAGCAGCCCCGAGATGACCGGCCCGGCAAACAGCTCCGGCCCCACCCACAACCCGACAAATGTTTCGTTGAAGGTCAGAAACCCAAACACGGCCAGGCCGACCCCCCATAGATTGATACGGAGGAGACGCGTCAGAATCGAGCGCAGCTTGGCTCGATCTCCCTCCCCCGTCAGGTGCGACACCGCCGGACTGATGGCGTTGCCCGGCCGGACCAAAATCGTCTCGGCGACACTCATGGCCCTTTTGGTCAGCACAAAAACCGGAACCAGTTCCGGTCCGAGAAACCGGGCAATCAAGAAGGCGTCGACCTGCCGGCTCAGGGTGCGGCCAAAATGCCCTATCCCGGTGAAGGAGAAGAGTCCCAGCATCTCCCGGAGCCGGGAACCATCCCACCGCAGGGCAATTCCCTCCGCGCGCAGCCTCCAGAGAAGATACCCCAATGCTCCCACAAAGTTGACCAGCCCACGGAAAACCAAGCCCCAGGCCAGAGCATACAATCCCCACCCCATAAGGAGGAGAACCAGGGTCACCAACAGGGAGCCGATATTGGCCGCCAGCGTGATCACCCCCATGGCGATGCTCGATTGCATGGCGCGGGCGGTGGCGCTCAATGCGTAGCTCAAAAAGGTGAAGGCGGTCCCGAGCGCCGCCAGCAGGAACGCCTCGCGCAGGATCCCCGCCAAGGCGGGATCGGCGAGATTCACCCATCCCGGAAGAAACGAGGCGATCCCCCAGGCCACCACCATCACCAGAAAACTGGCCATTGCCGTGAACACCATCCCCGCGTTGGCATACGCGATCAATCCGGCGTTATCCTGGCGCCCGTAAGCATGCGCGCACCGCTGCATTACCACCGTGGATATGCCCGGGTCGACCAGCGTGATCCACAACAGCACGTTGCCCGTCGCCAGCCAGGCGCCATAGAGCTCCACCGGAAGGTAGAGCAGGTACAGCGGCACCATCACGATGCCGGAAACAATAGCGTATCCAACCGTGGTGTAGGAAAAAACCAGATTCCAGAGCGTCTGTTTTTTCCGGCTGCGTTTGCGCGGGAATTGGCTCACTTGAAGAGGAGGCCCGAGGCGCTGGTCGCAAGATGCCTCTCGCGGACAGCCGGGCTCAGAAAAACAAGAGTGTGCGAACCTGAACCTGAGCAGGACCCGGCCGTTCGCCCACAGCAAGCGGGAAATGGCTACGTGGTCCCAGCTGAACTTGAAGCCGTCGAAATGGACCTCCCGGCGCTTCTCCGAACAGTAGGCGCGCAAGCGCATAGGCCAAGGCCGGTGCCCGGGGTTTGAGAAATTTGCTGACCAACTTCTTTAACATCGTTCGCAACGAAGTGCCCACCAAAGGGTTTCTTCGGCCCCTCAGGCCGGCAATCGGATCCATTCCTCCGGCATCAAATCGCGGTTTCGAATCCATTTCCATTTCCGGGGCTCCGGGTAAAAGACCACCTTTCCCGGGTGCGCTCCCAGCCAGGCGGCCCACCAGCTGTAGGTGCTGATTCCGGTGACAAAATGATCGCACCGGCGCATCAGCTCGAATTCCCGATGGGCGGAGGCGTTCCCAAGAACATCGGAGGCGAGCCTCACCTCACCCAAGCGGGTCAGGTGCCCGCGACACCAGGCGGGATCATCGGAGAACACAACCGGCAGCACCTTCGCGCCCAGTTTTGTCTGGAGCGTGGCAATGGCCTCCGCGTAATAGTTAAGATCTAGGGACGTGGCCCGCGCCCCTTCCGCGTTGCTGCGGAGGCGGCGCACGTGCATGGCCACCGTCGGCCGGCCCGCCTCCAGCCAGGGGATTGTTTCCGGCCTATCATCCGCCTCGCTCTCCCGCAGGACCAGTTCCTCCCGCAACACTCCGGCGCAATCGGCAAAATATTTCCAACTCTCCCAATGCCCATCCAGGTAAATATCGCGGCTGCCGTCGATTGCCTCCAGGCTGGGGTCGTATGATAATCCGCATCGTTCGTAAAAAAAAACCCGCTTCGCATGAGACTGGCATTTTCCGATCCATCGACTCGCGATTCGGCGGGGCGTTCCAAGCCCGCACGCGTATGATTCGAAATCGCTAGCCGAAGTGCCTTGAATGCTGAATCGATCCAGTTCGAATGTCCTTCCAAAGAGCCCCTTTCGAAACCCGGACCACCTGTCGAATCTTAGCTCCATTCCGGTGCGCAGAGCAATGGCCCTTCCAGCCGCATATTGAAATAGCTGGTTTCCCAAGCCACCCTTAAAGCGAACTATGACTTTAGACCTCAAAGGCAGGGAGAAAAATATTTAACCGCAGATGAGCACGGATTGACGCAGATGGGATTCTGGGGCTCGGGAAGGATTAACCGCGAAGGGCGCAAAGGTGGGAGAAGGGAGGAGAGGAAGAGAACGTTCAACTTCCAACGTTCAACGCTCAACGTTCAAAGGGGAGAGGAGAGGGAGAATGGTTTAACCACGGAAGGAAAGGCATAACGACACGGAAAGTTTGGTTTGAATTAGTGTAAATTAGTGGTTCGAAATCTTGTGCCTGAGCCATACCGATGCGGGCGGGGCTTCATGCCGACCGAAGCTGATCTCGCAGAGCACCAGCGACTTCATCCCAACGATAAATGGTATCCGGATCAAAGTCGGCCCCATTCGGCCATGCGATGGTGCCAACAGAGCGATCGAGATAGGCTTTGGAAAACATTTCCTCATCTCTCAACTCTCCGAAAAACGGCCCGATCAGAACTGGCTCAAAGTCAATCGTCCGGATCACACCATCGGCAAAACGAAGTTCAACCTCGTACCGTCCCAATAAGCGAATAGCCTCAACTCTAATAAATTTGTGTTTCATCGTCTTAACGAAGCGGCGCGATCGGATCTGGCCGCTCTCCCTTCTGTAACAGATCCCAGTCGTTCATCAACTCCAACTGATGAATTTCGGCCCACGCCTCTACCATGCGACGCTGTTTATTCGGCAAACTTCCCTCGATCTGATCAACGGGGTCTATGGAAAATACGGCGAAGGCATCTTGGTAATACGCATGGAAATGCGGCTTATGGTGGGGGACCCCGAGTTCCATATACATCCGGATAATGATTCCAAAGAAACGGCTCAGTTCAGGCATGGAAGAAGAATTTAACCGCAGATGGGCGCAGATTGACGCAGATGGGATTCTGGGGCTCGGGAAGGATTAACCGCGAAGGGCGCAAAGGTGGGAGAAGGGAGGAGAGGAAGAGAACGTTCAACTTCCAACGTTCAACGCTCAACGTTCAAAGACGCCAGAGGAAGTAAAACTAAGAACAATGAACCATGAACCAAGAACACGCAAAGCGCTTATCCACGGAAGGAAAGGCATAAGACACGGAAGGGGGACGCTCTGTAGGGAATTTTTCTCAAAGATTCGACGCGGTTGGAACCAAGAACCAAGAACTACGAACCAGCAACAGCCGAAGGCCCCTTCATCGCTACGGAAGATTCGTGTGAATTAGTGTTTATTAGTGGTTAAAAATGACAGTGCCTGAGTCTCTTCTGCGCGATCTTTGTGTCCTTTGCGGTTAAGGTCAGGCGTATTTCAGCCGCCCGCGCGGTTGCGGGATTTCCCGCCCAAGCTCACGCGCTGTACTGATCCACTCCTGAATGACGACTTCGGCATTAACGACAGCTTCGGCATAGGTCTGGCCGTCCGCCATACAACCTGGGAGTTCCGGGACGTCGACGACAAAGGCTTGGTCGTCATCGCTCCAAAAAATAATCAATTCGTATTTTAGTTGGCTCATTATTGACGGTCGAGAATGAATTTAACCGCAAAGGGCGCGAAGGACGCGAAGGTGGGAGAAAGGGAGCGGAGGGAAGAGGAAGAAAACGTTCAACTTCCCACGTTCAACGTTCAACGCTCAACTTTCAAAGACGCCAGAGGAAGTAAAACTAAGAACAATGAACCATGAACCAAGAACACGCAAAGCGCCTATCCACGGAAGGAAAGGCATAAGACACGGAAGAGGCTTTGTAGCGAATTTTTTCAAAGATTCGATGCGGTTGGAACCAAGAACCAGCAACAGCCGAAGGCCCCTTCATCGCTACGGAAGATTCGTGTGAATTAGTGTTTATTCGTGGTTTTGAGGGTAATTTCCAGGATCCTCCGAAACCATTCGTCGGGCCTGATCCAGGGAGATGGTTTCCTCACCTTCGGCTTCAGCTTTGGCGTTCCTAAGTTCACGGAGGTCCTCGTAATCTTCAAGGAATCCCTGAATGGTTACAAATTCGTTGTATGGAAGGACTACAAACTCCTTTTTCCCCTCTTTTTCGATGACTTGCGGATGAAGCTTCATATTTCCTAGCGGTAGGATTCTCTGCGGTGAAGAATACGGTAAACGACGACCCGAGTTCCCTCAACTTCGAAAAGCACTCGGTAAGTTCCAACGCGAAGGCGGTATTCAGGAGAAAAATTTGTGAGCCGTTTCACATCCCCGGCCAGATCATTCTCAAGAGCCCCAAGACCGGCGAGTAACCGCTGCCGATCCCCTGCGGAAATTCTGCGCAGGTCTTTTTATGCCAGCCGCTTTAGCTCAACAGAATACTGCATTATCAACGTTCAGCGATCAGAAGAGGAGGGATTTTTCAACCACTAATGGACACTAATTCACACTAATGGGGAGAAAAGGGGGAGATTGGAGAATGAGAGAGGAGCGGAAGAAAACGTTCAACTTCCAACGCTCAACTTCCAACTTCCAAAGCGGAGGAAGAATGGTTTAACCACGGAAGGAAAGGCATAAGACACGGAAAGGGCTCTGTAGCGAGTTTCTCTCAAAGATTCGACGTGCTGGAACCAAGAACCAAGAACCACGAACCAACAACAGCCGAAGGCCCCTTCATCGCTACGGAAGATTAGTGTGAATTAGTGTTTATTAGTGGTTTAAAAGACAGTGCCCAAGCCTATTCGTGGTTCAGACGAATTTCATCAGGAAGGGAAGGAGGCGGTCGCTGAGGCGGTGGAGGCGGGAGAGACGTTTGATCTTGGAGGCGAGGTCCTTCTGGTCGGCGTCGTCGCCGAGGGCGGCGAGGAGGCCTTCCATCCGGCCGATCCGGTCGCGGCCGCTTTCGAGATGGGGACGGATTTCTTCCTGGACGAAGCCGTTGAAGACTTTGCGCAACTCCTGCTCGGCGACGAAATAGTCGCGACGGGTGCCGGGCAAATACGTGGTCCGGACCGCCCGAAAGGCCCGGAGTTGCTTCAACCCCTGGCTGACCGATCCGGTGCTGATCTTCAACCGGTTGACAATGTCCTCCATCGAAAGCGGCACCGGGCTCAGGTAAAGCAGTCCGTAGATCTCCCCGATCGAGCGGGGCTGTCCGAGGAGCTGGGCGGCGCGCACGAAGAATTCCATCACCTCGAGCTCGAGCTCGACGCGGGTGGAAGGCGAAACTGGAAGTGAGTTATGAATGAGGAATGTGGGATTTAACCGCGGATGGAGACGGATGGCTGGGGCACTGGTTTTTTAACCGCAGATGGGCGCAGATTAACGCAGATGAAGAGCTAGGGAACTGCTGGGAGGGACAGAATGGGCGGTGGCTCGGGAAGAAGAGGTTATCCGCAAAGGGCGCGAAGGGGGGAAAGTAAAGAAGGAAGAGAACGTTCAACTTCCAACGCGGAGAAGAGAATGGTCCAACCAATCAGGAGGATTAGTGTTTATTAGTGGTTAAAAATTCTGTGCCTGAGTTCGCCTACTTCGGCATTCGACACTCGCAATTCGACATTTTCGTACGGGCTTCGCCCCGTCACTTCCCCTCTTGGGTGAAGATTCGAGGCACTCAGGCTTTCACTGAGATCACGATCAGGGAGCTTTTGTTCATTTGTTTCAATAAAAAATGAAAGAAAACTGAAAATTGTTGGGGAACGGGAAGAAAATTGAACCGCAGATGGGCGCGGATTTGGCCGCAAATGGGGAGCTGGAGGAAACGGGTGACTGGGGCTCGGGAATGATTTAACCGCGAAGGGCGCAAAGGGCGCGAAGGCGGGAGAAGGAAGAGAACGTTCAACCTTCAACGCTCAACTTTCAAAGACGCCAGAGGAAGTAAAACTAAGAACAATGAACCATGAACCAAGAACACGCAAAGCGCCTATCCACGGAAATAAAGGCATAAGACACGGAAAGGGAGGAAGTTGCTGGGTATTGGATGCTGGATTCCGTAGCGATGAAGCCACGCCTTCATCGAAATTCCCGGATCAATAGGCTGACTCTAACGCCGTCGAATCTTCGAAAAAGATTCGCTACACCAGCACCCAGCATCCCGCACCTAGGATCCCAGCATTCCGGCATCCAGCATTCCGGCATCCAGCATTCCGGCATCCAGCATCCGGCATCCAGCATCCGGCATCCGGCATCCGGCATCCAGCATCCGGCATCCGGCATCCAGCACCCAGCATCCAGTATCCCGTCAGGCTTTGACGACGGTTCCTTTGGCGGGGCCGGCGGTGGCCATGGCGTTGCGGGTGTCGACGATGCAGGGAGCCCATTGGGCGAGTTGACCGAAGTCGATCGCGGCGTGGGCGGTGCTGATCAGAACACAGTCGAAGCCGGAGATCGTTGCTTCGTCCCAGGCGACCGATTGGGTTCCGGCCCAATGGCCGTGCTCGCGGGTGGGACGGATCACCGGGACATGCGGGTCGTAGTAGGCGACTTCGGCGCCGCGGGCTTTCAGCAGGTCGAGCAGAACGTAGCTGGGGGACTCGCGGTCGTCGTCGACGTTCGGTTTGTAGGCGAGGCCGACGATGAGGATCCGGGAGCCGTTGATCGATTTGCGGTTGAGGTTGAGGGCTTCGGAGACGCGGGTGACGACGTAGTTCGGCATGGCGGTGTTGATCTCGCCGGCGAGTTCGATGAAGCGGGTGTGCTGGTCGAATTCGCGCGCCTTCCAGGTGAGATAGAACGGATCGATCGGGATGCAATGGCCGCCGAGGCCGGGTCCGGGATAAAACGGCATGAATCCGAACGGCTTGGTGGCGGCGGCGTCGATCACTTCCCAGACGTCGATGTTCATTTTCTCGAAAACCATCTTCAGCTCGTTGACCAAGGCGATGTTGACGGAGCGGAAGATGTTTTCGGTCAGTTTGGTCGCCTCGGCCACCCGGCAGGAACTGACCGGATGGACCTTGTCGATCGCTTTGGAGTAGAGCGCGACGCAGCGTTCGAGGCAGGCGGGGGTGAGGCCGCCCATCACCTTGGGGATGGTTTTCACCGAATGGTCCTTGCGGCCGGGATCTTCCCGTTCCGGAGAAAAAGCGAGATGGAAATCGACCCCGGCTTTGAGTCCGGACCCGCTTTCGAGGACCGCCCGCAGATCCTCGTCGGTAGTGCCAGGGTAGGTGGTCGATTCGAGCACGACGAGCTTACGCTTCGCGTGTTCCTGGTTCGAAGCCTGAGGCTGTTCCTGGTTCGTGGTTCCTGGTTCCTGGTTTCTGGATTCTGGTTCCTGGATTCTGGATTCTGGTTCTTCTGAACGTTGAACGTTTTCCCCTTCCCCCTCACCTGTCTCTGAACGTTGAACGTTGAACGTTGAACGTTGAACGTTTTCCCCTTCCCCCTCTCCCTCACCTTCCCCCAGATACGGGGCGATGGAGCGGCCGGTGTCGAGGACGTAAGAGAGGTCGGGTTCGCGGTATTTGTTGAGGGGGGTCGGGACGCAGATGATGACGGCTTCGACTTCGCGGATGCGGGAGAAATCGGTGGAGGCGGCGAAGACTCCGGCTTCGACCCGGTCAGCGATCTCGGCGCCGTCGATGTGTTTGATGTAGCTCTTGCCGGCGTGGATGGCGTCGACTTTGGTTTGGTCGACGTCGAGGCCAAGGACGTTTACCCCGGAGCGGGCGAACTGGAGGGAGAGCGGGAGGCCGACGTAGCCGAGGCCGATGATGGCGATCTTGCCGTGGGAATTGGTTGGTTGGGTCATACGGAAAGGTAAAAGTGTTTGAAGGGTCAGTCTTTGCGGCTCGGACGCGCTTTGGCGAATAAAAAAGAGAGGGGAACCGCGGAGCGGAGGCTCGGGAAGGAAGAGATTAACCGCAGATGGGCGCAGATTGACGCGGATGGGGAGCTGAGGCTCGGGAAGGAGAGGTTAACCACAGATGGGCGCCGATGAACGCAGATGGGGAGCTGAGGCTCGGGAAGGCAAAGGGCGCGAAGGACGCGAAGGTGTGAGAAAGGGAGCGGAGGGAAGAGGAAGAAAACGTTCAACTTCCAACGTTCAACGTTCAACGCTCAACTTTCAAAGACGCCAGAGGAAGTAAAACTAAGAACAATGAACCATGAACCAAGAATACGCAAAAAATCCAGTGCCCAAGTGCTTATCTTTGTGCCCTTTGCGCTCTTTGCGGGTTCAACTCACCGTGCCGAAGACTCTCCATTCGTGTGAATTCGTGTCCATTCGTGGTTAAATCGACTTTTTTTGGTACCAGTCGACGAACTTATTGATTCCTTCGCGGAATTGGACTTTCGGGGAGTAGCCGAGGAGGCGACGGGCTTTATCGATGTCGGCCCAGGTGCGGGGGACGTCGCCGGGTTGGTCGGGCTGGCGGTCGAGGCGGGCTTTCGTGCCGAGAGCTTCTTCGATGGCGGCGACCATTTCGGCGAGAGTTACGGTGGCGTCGTTGCCGAGGTTGATCACCTCGTAAGGGGTCTCCCGGTAATGGATCGCCCCGAGGATGCCGTCCACGGTGTCAGTGACAAACGTGTAATCGCGGCTGGTGGAGCCGTCGCCGAAGAATGGAAGCGATTTGCCTTCCGAGATCAGGCGGGTGAATTTGTGGATCGCGAGGTCGGGGCGCTGACGGGGACCATACACGGTGAAAAAACGGAGGCCGACGAACCGGATTTTATAGAGATGGCTGTAGACATGGCCAAGCAACTCCCCGCTGACTTTCGTGCTGGCGTAGGGACTGATTGGCTGCAGGACCCGGTCGTTTTCGCTCCAGGGAACGTTTGGGTTGACCCCGTAAACACTGGAGGAGCTGGCGAAAACGAACTGAGGAGTCCCCCACTCCCGGGCCAGTTCGAGGAGGTTTTGGGTGCCCCGGACATTGGTCTCCTGGTAGGCGATCGGGTCTTCGATCGAGGGACGAACCCCCGCCTTGGCCGCGAGGTGGACGATGCAGTCGTAGCCGCCCGGGAGGGTTGCCCGGAGATCGTTTAGATCCCGAATGTCGGCCTGGAGGAAGGTGTAGCCGGGGTGGCGCCGGTGCCCGGCGATGTTCGCCTCTTTGATGTCGGCCGGGTAAAACGGGTCGAAATTGTCGAGCACGGTCACGGAGACGCCGTCGTCCAATAGCCGTTCGACCAAATGGCTTCCGATGAAGCCGGCACCTCCTGTGACAAGAATGTTCATAGGGATGATTTAACCACTAATAGACACGAATGAACACGAATTTAGCTTCCGAGCCTGATCTTCACCACCAGTTTGCGGACAGACGGGTGGTGTCCGTCCTGGACGCGGGGGCGGTGGGCGTCTTCAGGATAGAAGATGGCGAAGTCACCGGGACGCATCAGGAGGGAGGTGTATCCGGCGGAAGATTCGTCGACAGTGTAGAATTGGAGATCCTTATCGGCGTCGAAAGGGCCGTCGGGGGTTAGGCGGGAGGCCCATTCGATTTCAATCCGTTCGCCTCCTTCGATGCAATATTGGATGTCGAGGTAGTCGCGGTGGCTCTCAAACCGGCATTGGGCGGCTGGAAGGGTGTCGTAACCGTGGACGTTGACGTAGATCTCTTTCCCCTGGAGCTCGTAAATGCCGGGAGCCTGGTCGTCGGGCATCGACCGGATCCAGGAAAAAGCCGTGCGGAACGACTCGTCGCGAATGAGAGCTTCGTAGGAAGCGGGAAGGTGTAAGTTGCCGAAAAACATGGTAGTTCGAGATCGATTGAATTAACGCGGATGGGGCGAAAGCGATCAATGTTAAATGTTCGATTGGGCGTTTGTAGCGTTTGTAGCGATGAAGCCACGCCTTCATCGAATCCGATGCTGATGCTCGGGAAGAATCGAACCGCAGATGGGCACAGATGGGCACAGATGGGATGCTGGATGCTGATGCTCGGGAAAATTTAACCGCAAAGAGCGCAAAGATTTGTAGCGATGAAGCCACGCCTTCATCGATTTTGCCCGGAGCAATGGGCCGAATCTTCGGGGAAGATTCGCTACGGCTTAGGCCACTGGTCGAATCTTCGGGGAAGATTCGCTACTTTCCAAATTTCTAATTTCCGAATGAATTGTATTGCCGGGCGGGTTTGGAGATTCTTTAAAGGCACAACACACCCACATGGAATCTTCGCTCATCCTCCATTGGCCGGCGCTCGCCGGAGCCCTTGTCCTGCTCGGCTTTCCCCCATGGCTCTGGTTGAGCCGACGGCAAAAGCGGCATCTCGCCGACCGGCCAAGCGCCGGGGAGTTCAACCTGTGGAGGGGCGTCCAGGCATGGCAAAACTGGGTCGATCTGGTCCGGGGATACGCCGGCGCTTTTCTGCTGGTGCAGCACTCCTTCGAGGTGCCGGAAGGCTCCGGGACCGAGATGCAACGGCTCGGATGGATTTTGGGGATATTGCTGGCTACCTTGCTGATCCAGACAATCGGCCGCCATAAATCGAAGACCTATTTTCTGGCCCCGGTTTTCCTTCTGTGGGGAATCACGCTGGTGATCGCCGGTCCATTTCTCGCGCTTTACGGGATCGTGGCCAGCGTGGCGGTGGCGAGCGTTGCCACGAATCTGGAGTGGAAGCTGCCGATCATGGCGGTGGTGGTCGGGGTCGCCGGATACTTCCTGTCCGGAATTCAATTCCTGGTCATCATCAACGCGATCGCGATCCTCTTCCCCTTGATCGTGACTTTCTGCGGCCGCGGACGAATGGTCTTCGTGATGCGAGCCGAAAAACGGGCGTGACCTGAGGCTCGGGAAGAAGAGGTTGACCGCAGATGGGCGCAGATTAGCGCAATGGGGAGCTGAGGAACCGGTTTTTTGACCACGGAAAGAAAGGCAAAAGACACGGAAGGATTAGTGTGAATTAGTGTTTATTAGTGGTTAAAGACTCCCGATTCGTGTGAATGAGTGTTGATTCATGGTTAACCGACTTTTTCCTCTTTCATCATTCATCATTCCTCATTCATAATTTTCTTCCGTGTTGTTACTCGATCAGATTCAAGCCATCGCCCATGCGGCGGGAACGGAAGCGATGCGATTTTACGGACAGTCGGTTCCGGTCGATTACAAGGCGGACGATTCTCCGCTGACGGCGGCCGACCGGGCGGCCCATCGACTGATTTGCGACCGGCTGCGGGAATTGACGCCGGAGATCCCTGTTTTGTCGGAGGAATCGGATCCGGCGGAGGTCGCCGACCGGCGCCAATGGAAGAAGTTCTGGCTGGTCGATCCGCTCGACGGCACCAAGGAATTCATCAAGCAAACCGGCGAATTCACCGTGAATATCGCCCTGATCGTCTACGGCCGTCCGGAGCTCGGGGTGATCCATGCCCCCGCGACCGGCCTGACTTATCTGGCGGAAAAATCATCGGGGGCTTTTAAACAGGAGCGGGGCGGCGGCCGTCAGCCGATTCGGGTGCGGAAGGCGGACGGGCGGGGTTTGAGGAAGAGCAATGCCCAACGTTCAACTTCCAACTTCCAACGTTCAGAGGATAACCAGGAACCAGGAACCAAGGACCAGGAACAGCCGGAGGCTATCAACCAGGAACAGCCGGAGGCTACCCGCGAAGCGCTCATCATTGTCGCCAGCCGGGATCACGCGGGACCGTTGGTGGCGAAATTGTTCGAGCGGTTCCCGGAGGCGGAGACCCGGAGCATGGGTAGTTCGCTGAAGTTCTGCCTGGTGGCGGAAGGGGCGGCCGATCTTTATCTCCGGGATGTGCCGACGATGGAATGG
The DNA here is from genome assembly GCF_056590205.1 of Verruconatronum alginivorum. Lineage (NCBI taxonomy): Bacteria > Pseudomonadati > Verrucomicrobiota > Opitutia > Opitutales > Verruconatronaceae > Verruconatronum > Verruconatronum alginivorum. The sequence continues at coordinate 1,237,617 of NZ_JBWPVQ010000001.1, forward strand.
GACACCGGGGCCGCCCAATGCATCCTGGAATGCGCCGGCGGAGAAGTCCGGGAACTGCACGGACCGGTTCTGGCATACAACAAGGAAAACTTGCGGAATCCTTCGATCATCGCCATCGGCGACCCGGCGACCTTGGCTCTGGTGTGAACCTTAATGTGAAACAGGCATTGCTGCCTGTTTTCCCACAGACAGAAATGTCCGTGCCAGCGGGGGGCGTTTTAGCCGACACTTGCGTTCCGAAGGAAATTCGTTACCTGCTGGTTTGGATATGAAACCCGAGCCGAATGTCGCCGGTGGGTCGTCACGGACCGCGCCTCCTTCGCCGCCGATCCATTGGAGTGAAAAGGCGGTGCTGATCCTGCTGTCCGTTCACCTCGCTTTTTTGCCGTGGGCTTTCGGCGCGATGGAGCTTTGGGCGCAGCAAGTGAGTCTCGCTCTGGCTGGAGCGGCCTTTCTGACCGCCGTTTTGCTCAATCCGCCGAGCACCCGGATCATCCCGAAAATTCCGGCTTGGAAAAAGCTGCTCCGGTCACCCTCGGTCTGGATCGGATGCGGACTCCTGGGTTACATCACCGTGCAGGCACTCAATCCGGCCTACGAACAAATCGAACTCCTCGACGAATTGTGGTTGATGCCGGTGGATCACATCCGCTGGCTGCCGTCGGGAATGGCTACGCCGCTGGAAGAAATGAGCCCCTACCGCCATTTGATGATATTCGGGTCGGCCTTTCTGACGATCTGGACGATCGGATTGTTCATTGAACGGACCCAGTCGATCCGGATTTTGGTCGGGGCGTTGGCGCTCAACGGGGTGGCGCTGGCGGCGCTGGCCTTCGCCCAACTTTTCACCGGGGCGGAGCAAATCTTCTGGCGGTTCGACTCTCCCACGGGGAATTTCTTCGCCTCGTTCATTTACCGGAATCACGCCGCTTCTTATTTGAACCTGGTCCTGGCACTCTCGACGGGGCTTTATTTTTACTTCCGGGAGCGATCCTGGCGATTGAACGAGCGGGCCGGGGATATGAGTCCGGTCTTCTTCTTCACGTCGACGGTGATTTTCACCGCCGTGTTGTTTTCCGGATCGCGGGGTGGAGTGATCGTCGCCGGGATGATCCTGGTGGCGGCGATTCTTTATACTCTTTTCCAAGCCTGGCGGTGGAACCGGTTGCGGGAGGGGTCGGTGATCTCGTTCATTTTCCTCGGGTTGTTGGTCTTTTTCGCCTCGGTGTTTACGGCGGTGATTGGTCCGGAACGAATCGTCGACCGGTTCAAACATTTCGCGGAGGACGACGGAGGAGGATCGGTTCGGGCACGGGTAATGGCGACGCAGGCGACCGCCGATATGTTCCGGGACAATTGGTTCTGGGGTTGGGGCGCCGGGAGTTTCGAATACGCTTTTCCCGAATACCAGGCGAATTACCCGGAGATCTATTACCGGGAACGCCAGCGCCGCCGGCAGACCATCCGGACCTATTTCGTCTGGGATTACGCCCACAACGACTGGATTCAATATCCGGCGGAATATGGAGTCGCTGGAATGAGCTTTTTCGTGGCCGGACTGGCTTTGTGGGGGGTCGGTCTCTGGCGTAGCCGGGCGATCCGGCATCCCATTTCAGTTTGGGCGACGGTCGGGATGCTGCTCACCCTCGGCCATGCGTTCGGTGATTTCGTGCTGCAGAATCCTGCGACAATCATTACCGCCGGTGCGGCGGTGGCCCTCGGCCTGCAGAATTCTCGACTCGAAAGCGGCCGGAGGAAGCGAAGGGAGTCGGCGTAGCGAGAAAGGAGCAAGGAGAGAGGAGAAAAACTTTCAACGTCCAACGTCCAACGTTTAACGTTCAGAGGGACGAGAGGTTAACCGCAGATAGGCGCAGATTGGCGCAGATGAAGAGCTAAGGAACTGGTTTTTTGACCACGGAAAGAAAGGCATAAAACACGGAAGATTAGTGTGAATTAGTGTTTTCAGTGCCCAAGTTCTTGTCTTTGCGGTTAGATTCTACAGTTCCATTTCTCTTCTCATTCCACCGTGACGCTTTTGGCGAGGTTGCGGGGTTTGTCGACGTCGCAACCGAGTTCCACGGCGATGTGGTAGGAGAGCAATTGGAGAGGGACCACCGAGAGGATCGGGGTTAGGCAATCGGCGCATTCAGGGATGTAAATCACGTCGTCGGCGATCTCCTCCATTTCCCGCTTCCCTTCCGTGGTGACCGCGATCACCGGGCCTTTGCGGGCTTTGACTTCCTCGATGTTGCTGATGTTTTTCTCGTAAACGGCGTCGTCGGGGCAAATGAAAACCGACGGCAGGCGTTCGTTGACGAGGGCGATGAATCCATGCTTCAACTCGGCGCTTGGATGGCCTTCCGAGAAGAGATAACTGATCTCCTTCAACTTCAACGAGGCTTCCAGGGCGATCGGGTAATTGAGTTGGCGGCCCATAAAAAGCATCCCGTCATGGCGGGCGTATTTCTGGGCGATCTGCTTGATCCTGTCGTTTTGTTTGAGGATCGTCCGGATCTTGTCGGGGATCGCCTGCAATTCCTCGATCAATCGTTGTCCATCGCTCGGCGAGAGGTGCCGCATCCGTCCGAGAAGGAGGGCGAGCAAGGTGAGAACGGTGAGTTGGGAGGTGAACGATTTGGTCGCGGCGACCCCGATTTCCGGGCCGGCGTGCATGTAAACCCCGCCGTCGCTTTCGCGGGCGATGGTGCTGGCGACGTTGTTACAAATCCCGAGGGTGCGGTGTCCCTTGCGCTTGCTCTCCCGCAAGGCGGCCAAGGTGTCGGCGGTTTCGCCGCTCTGGCTGACCACGAAGACGAGCGAGTTTTTGTCCATCGGGATGTTCCGGTAGCGGAACTCGCTGGAGAATTCGACTTCGGCGGGCAGGTAGGCGAGCGATTCGATCAATTGCTCGCCGACCATCGCGGCGTGGAGGGCGGTGCCGCAACCGATCAGGACGACGCGGTCGATTTCGCGCAACTCCTTGGAAGTCATGTTCAACCCGCCGAGTTTGGCGGTCGCTTCCTCGACCGAAAGCCGACCGCGCATGGCGTCAAGGACGGTCTCGGGCTGCTCGAAGATCTCCTTGAGCATGTAATGGGGGAATTTCCCCTTGGTGGTGTCCTCGGCGGAGAAATCGACCCGGCTGATCTGATGGGCGGCGGTTCCGGCTCGCGAGGTGATGTCGAAACCCTCGGCGTCGACCGTGACGATATCATGGTCGTGGAGGTAGATCGCTTCGCGGGTGTGGGCGACGATGGCGCCGGAATCGCTGGCGAGGAAGTTTTCCCCTTTGCCGACGCCGAGCACCAGCGGACTTCCCCGGCGGGCGCCGACCAGCAGACCGGGCAGATCCTGGTGGAGGATCACGATCCCGTAAGTGCCGCTGACCCGGTCGAGGGCTTTGCGCAACGCCTCGGTGAGCCGTTCGCGGGAAGGTTCGGCGTCGATGCGGTCGTAGTAGAAGCCAATCAGGTGGGCGAGGACCTCCGTGTCGGTCTCGGATTGAAAAAGGTGGCCTTCGAGCAGGAGTTCGGTCCGCAACTCCTTGTAATTTTCGATGACGCCGTTGTGGACGAGGGCCAGTTTCCCGCTCTTGTCGAGGTGGGGGTGGGCGTTTTCATCGGTCGGTTTTCCGTGAGTCGCCCAGCGGGTGTGGCTGATGCCGGTGGAGCCTGGGAGCGGGGTCGAATCGATCAGTTTGGCCAAATTGGCGATCGGCCCGGCGCATTTGCGGGTCTGGATGTGCTCGCCATTACGGATGGCCATCCCGGCCGAGTCATAACCGCGGTATTCGAGGCGGCGAAGCCCATTGAGGAGAATGGGGGCAGCCTGGGCTTTTCCTACATAACCGATAATTCCACACATAATACCCCCTTATGATCCCGGAAATCGCCAAATGTGCAATGATCAAAGAAAATAGGGGAAAAAATCAGGAGAACCCCGATGCTTGTGGACGTCGCGAGACGGGGTCAATGGGGTCTCGGAAACGAACCGGACACACCCCACCATGCTTGCGCATGGTCCCCCCCTCTCAAGAGGGGATCGGCGTGGAAAAGTTCCCCTCTTGAGAGGGGGGGACCGCTCGCCAGAGCGGTGGGGTGTGTTCCCCGGTGTGGTGGCAAACGCGGATTCTCCCGCTGGCCCCCGTTTCAGCAGGTTCATTCATCCCTCACAATTCACAATTCTCTGCGTGCGTTTTACGCGCGAAATGTGCTAGCTTCCGGGGTTTGTCGCCAATGAGACTCTTTCTTCACCTTTTTCTGCTCCTCGTCGCGGGCGGTTTCGGGGCGCCGCGGGGAGCGGCGGCCGAGGTGAACTATTGGCCGTTTTTCACCGGCGAACGGGATTCTTCCGGCGACTTCACCCAATGGCAGGCGATCGGTCCGCTGGTCTTCGAAGCCTCCGTCCCCGGAGCCGACGCCGCCGGGATTCGGCCGTTCTTCGTCGGTTTCGAGGAACATCGGCGCGAAGCCGGGGCCTTCCACGTATTGTACCCGGTTTTCAATTACCGCTATCGTCCCTACGGCACCTCCTGGGACCTCTTCACCCTCCTCCGCTACCAATCGTTCGACCGGAACGGCGAGGAGGAGCCGAGCCGTGGCGTCCGTCTGTTTCCGATCTTTTTCTGGGGAAGCGATCCGGATCCGGAGCTCTCCTACTTCGGGGTGTTTCCGATCGCGGGGAGCGCCCGCAATTTCCTTTTTTGGGACGAAGCGACGTGGTTTCTGTTTCCGCTCGGTGCGGAATTGGTCCGGGGGGACGTGACCACCGTCGCCATGCCGTGGCCGTTCATCCGGGTGGTGCGGGGGCCCGACACCGCCGGATTCCACCTCTGGCCACTTTACGGTCAGGTGGAGCGGGAAGGCGTTTACCAAAACCACTACTGGCTCTGGCCGCTCGGCTACCATTCGCAACGGCAACTCTGGAAGGAGGAGCCGTTCGTCGCCCATGGTTTCCTCCCGTTTTACTCCGCCTCCCGCTCCGAAGACGCGGTCAGCCGGACGTGGGTCTGGCCGTTTTTCGGTTACACCGACAGTTTCAATCCGGAATATTTCGAAACGCGCTACTTCTGGCCGTTGCTGGTCCAGCGGCGGGGCGACAGCTACATCAACCGCTGGGCACCGTTCTACACCCGCTCGATCCGGCGGCACGAGGACCGGCGGTGGATCCTGTGGCCGCTCCACCGGCGATCCATCTGGGAGGAGCGGGGATTGCGCAACGAGCGCACCCAGTTTTTCTATTTCCTCTACTGGGCGCAGGTTCAATCGAGCGTGGAGCACCCCGAGCTCGACCCGGCGGTGAAGCGGCATGTCTGGCCGCTCTACAGTTCCTGGGACAACGGGGCCGGGCGGCGGCAGTTCCAGACCTTGAGCCCGTTCGAAGTCTTTTTTCCGTTCAATGAAGTCGTCCGGATCAAATACTCTCCTCTCGCCGCGATTTACCGGATGGACGTCGAAGAGGAGGTCCACGCGCGGCACTCGTTTTTGTTCAACTTCGTCACCACCCGGCGCGAGTTCGAAGAGGAGGCGTTTGCCCTCCATGTCGGACCGCTCTTCAACTACGAAAGCGAACCCGAGGGCCGGCAATGGGAGTTCCTCAAGGGACTCCTCTCCTACTCGCGCGATGGCGACAACCGCTCCTTCGGCGCCTTTTGGCTGAACCGTCCCGGGTCTCTTTCCGGGCGAACGGACGACGCCCCCGACGACGACCCGGATTCCATTTCCGAACCAGCCTCCCATGAATAAACTCACGGAATTCTTCGATCACGTCGGGGGGGCGGTCCTCCTGTTGGTGCGCTCGCTGGCGTTTCTGCCGCAGTTGCCCCGCAACTTCCGCCGGTTCATCGACCAGTGCATGTTGATCGGTTACACGACGCTGCCGATCGTCGCCATCCTGAGTTTTTTCATCGGCGCGGTGCTCGCGCTCCAGACCGGATACGCCTTAGTGGAACTCGGCGGGGAAACATTCATCGGGGCGATCGTCGGTCTCTCGATGGCCCGGGAGCTTGCCCCGGTGATGGTCTCGATTCTCCTCGCCGGACGGGTCGGATCGGCGATCACGGCGGAATTGGCCTCGATGAAGGTTTACAACGAAATCGACGCCCTCGTCACGATGAACATCCCCCCGGCCCGGATGCTGGTGATGCCGAGGTTGGTGGCGGTGCTGGTGATGATGCCGGTGCTGGCCATCCTCGGCAACGTCATCGGCTGGATCGCCGGCGGCATCGTCTCGCAATACGTCGGGTTCATCAACGTCAGCACCGAGATCTATTTCCAGGCCCTGCGCGACGCGGTCGATTTCCACGACGTCTTCGACGGCTTGATCAAGGCGCAGGTCTTCGGTTTCCTCGTGGTGTTGATCGCCTGCCACATCGGCCTCCGCACCTCCGGCGGCCCCCGCGAAATCGGCAACTCCGTCACCCAATCGGTGGTCGTCTCCCTGATCACCATCCTCGTCCTCGACTACTTCATCACCCGGGCACTGATGTGAAGAAAATGTTCAACGTTCCGTGTTCAAAGCTCAAGGTTCAGAGGTCGGGATTCCAAGCCCCACTTCCTATTTCGCATTTGTAAATCGACACTCGTAAATTTTCCGCCCATGCGTCCCGTTCCCGTCCATATCAAGAATCTCAGCAAGTCGTTCGGCGACCACTTGGTGTTAAACGACATCAGCATCGAAGTGGAACCGGGCGAGATTTTCGTGATCATGGGACCGAGCGGATCCGGCAAATCGGTCCTGCTTAAAACCGTCGCGGGTTTGATCGACCCCTCGAAGGGGAGCGTCCAGGTCGCCGACGTCGACACCCGCGACAAAGCGTTCCGCTCCCGCACCCGGATGGCGTTGGTCTTCCAGGCCGGAGCCCTCTTCAACTCGATGACCGTCTTCGAGAACCTCGCCCTCTACCCGACCGAGCACCGGCTCCACGATCGCCAAACCATCCGCGACAAGGTCTTCGACGCCCTTCGCATTCTCGGCCTCGAGGACGCCGCGAAAAAATCTCCGGCGGAACTGAGCGGCGGCATGCGCAAACGGGTGGCGATCGCCCGCGCCCTGGTGATGGAACCCCAACTCCTCCTTTACGACGAGCCCACTTCCGAGCTCGACCCGACCATGGGGGCCACGATCAGCGAAATCATCGCCACGTTGCGCGAAGAAACCGGCGTCACCAGCATCGTCGTTTCCCACGATCGCGATCTTTCCCTGACAATCGCCGACCGCGTGGCTATCCTGATGAACGGCGAACTGCTCACCGTCGACACGCCCGACAAGGTCCGGCAATCCGACCAGCCCGCCATCAACGACTTTCTCAATCCGGTCATCGACCTGAAAAATCCGCGTTTCAAACAAATCCGTAATTCGTCATGAAAGAAACACTCAACACCGTCCGCGTCGGCCTCTTTTTCCTCCTCGGCCTCGCCGTCATCTGGATCGTTTACGAAACCTTACAGGAGGGGCGCCTCTTCGCCGAAGAGGGCTACACCATCCACGCCCGCTTCGACAACGTGAAGATGCTCCGCTCCGGCGACGACATCCGCGTCTCCGGAGTCCGGGTCGGCCGCGTCACCTCGACCCGCCTCGTCAACGGCAAGGCCGAAGCCCTCCTCTCCATCAACCCGGAGGTCCGGATCGCCCGCGACTCGGTCGCCACCATCGGCATGTTGAGCATGCTCGGCAACAACTACGTCTCGATCGAGATGGGCGAATCCGCCGAGTATCTCGCCCCCGGAGACGAAATCGCCACTCGCCACACCGCCGACCTCAACGAGGTCTTCGCCCAACTCGGCGACGCGGCCGGCGGCCTCGACGACCTCTTCGGCGAACTGAGCGGCTTGGTCGGAGTCATCACCGGGAGCGCCGACGAACCCGGGGTGGTGCAAAACCTCAACGCCATCCTGGTCGACAACCGCGAAGCCTTGCGCGAGACCCTCGCCAACATCCGGGAGATCACCCACAAGATCAACGAAGGCGAAGGAACCGTCGCCCGCCTGATCAACGAAGACGGCGCCTATCAAAGCCTACTGGCCACCCTCGACGAATTCGGCAAAGCCGCCGAAAACGCCCGTGGCCTCACCGGCGACGCGGGAGAAATTATCGCCCACATCCGGAGCGGCGAAGGAACGTTGGGCAGCCTGATCTACGGCGACCAGATCGGCCGCGAGCTCGAAGCGCTCGCCACCAATCTCCGCCAGGTCTCCGATCGCCTCGCCCAAGGCGAAGGCACCCTCGGGCGCCTCCTGGTCGACGATTCCCTTTACCAGGAAGTCCAAGCCGTCATCAACAAAGCCGAACGCGCCCTCGACGGCCTCACCGAGCAAGGCCCGATCACCGCCGCCGGCGTGGTCGGCGGCGCCCTCTTCTAACAAAGATCCCCTCTTGAGAGGGGGGGACCATGCGCAAGCATGGTGGGGTGTGTTCCGATTAAAAGCGAACCCGAGAGATGGCCCGAAGCATGGACAAATCGCCCTCCCGGTGCATCTTTCATTTTTCCTAATTCCTCCTGCATAATTCATAATTCTCATCCATGGTTGATGTCACAACCTCGTTTGTCCGCTACCGCAACGCCTTGTTGGCTCAAGGGGATTTCGGACCGCTCTTCGTCGATTATTACCTGCATCTCGCCGACCACGAGATTCGGCCCGCCCCCGAGCACGACGCGATTTTCAAAGGCGCCTTGGCGGCCTTCGTCCTCCATTGCGGTGCCCGGCCCCGCAACGAATTGATCGCCTGGACGGTCAATTTCCAGAATCCGTTGCTCAACCTCTTTTTGGTCGCCGACAACGAACTCGGGACCGTCGCCGGGCGGATTTTCACCGAAAACGTGAAGCAAGGGGACCACAACCTCTTCTTCTCCGAAACGGTCGTCGGGCAGAAGCCGCCCCGCCGGAGCGCGGTCACTTTCGACGGAAGCGACCCGTTTCACGCCGCCGAACATTTCTACGGACAAAGCGAACAACGCCCCGCCCGTTATTTCCAACTGGAAGGCGACACCTATGCGGTCCTCTGTTTCCATCCCGACTGCGACTCCTCCTGGTTTGAGGTGATCGACCGCGACGGCGTCCGCCGGATCGCGGACGACGAAACCCTCGCCCCGCTCGAACGCCGCGCCTACCGCTGGCATTGCGGGTGCAACCAAAAGAAGATCCTGCAAGTCCTCGAACCGACGATGCGCGAAGCCCCCGAAGAACTCTTCGGCGGCGAAGAGTCGATCCGGGTGGAATGCCCCCGCTGCGCCGGCCGCTACACCATCACCCGCGAAGCGATGGAAGCCCACCTGGAGAGGAAGGACTGAGCTCCAAAGTGGCGGGGCCGTCCCGGCTCCGTGCGGTGCCTCAGGCTCCGCATACCGAACCTACGAACTGAGGCGGGACGCCTCACCCACCTTGGCGACCCACGCCGCAACCCGACCTCCATAGCCCAACGGGCTTACGCCCTCCAGCCCAGGGTTGAGCCGAGGGAAACGAGGCCTACCCTGGGAAAACGTGACCGCCGCCACGAACCGCAACGCGGTTCCGCCCGTCTTCGATCACGGTCGATCCCCCATACCGCGCGGGCCCGGGCGCAACCCCTTCGGGGTAGAACGACTCGTGGGACCTAAACCCAGGGTAGCCCCGCTTCGCGCGGCAACCCTGGGCTGAAGGGCGAAACGCCGTTGGCGTATAAACCACAAAGTGGCGGGGCCGTCCCGGCTCCGTGCGGTGCCTCAGGCTCCGCAAGGCGAAACCCACGCACTGAGGCGGGACGCCTCACCACCTTGGCGACCCACGCCGCAACCTGACCTCCAAAGCCCAACGGGCTTACGCCCTCCAGCCCGGGGTTGAGCCGAGGGAAACGAGGCCTACCCTGGGAACACGTGGCCCGCCGCCACGAACCGCAACGCGGTTCCGGCAACCGAACGGCTAATCCCAAACGTATTTCTCATCCCAAGTCTCGCCATGTTTTTTGAGGAACGCCCGTAGTTCGTCCTGAAAGGAAACCTTTCGATGATGTTCTTCCTGTTTGTCAATGTAGGCGGTGACAAGTTCGAGATTGGAAACACTCACCGAAAAACAGGCGTATCCACCTTGCCATCCAAATTCCGCCAAGGGTGCGGACGGACCGTCTCGTGACGGTGGTGGATTGGGTTGCTCCTTGATCCAGAGGTTGGAGGCCCGTTTCATCTCCTTGACCCATTCCGACTGGCTCATGGTGCGTCCCAACCGTGCGAGGATGTGGATATGGTCTTCGATACCTCCAACCCGCAACGGAGGGCATTCCAGTTTCTTGGAAACAGCTCCGACATATCCGTGGAGTGATTCCCGGAACGACCGATCACGCAAGAACGAACGACGGTCTTTCGTCGAAAAAATGGCGTGCAGATAAACAGCAGACAAAGATTGGGGCATATCGCAGGGGGTTACTTTTCAATCGGAGCAATACCAAGAACCGGTCCCCGGATGCAATCCCTTGGAGCATGTTTGGAGAAAATTTTGGAGCAACCGGCCCCCATAGCCCAACGGGCTTACGCCCACCAGCCCAGCCCGACGAAACCTCGGAGCAACCGGGCCACCCCATAGCCCAACGGGCTTACGCCCTCCAGCCCAGGGTTGAGCCGAGGAAAACGAGGCCTACCCTGGGGAAACGTGGCCCGACGCCACGAACCGCAACGCGGTTCCGCCCGCCGTCGATCTACCATCGCACAACGGCCCGGGCGCAACCCCTTCGGGGTAGAACGACTCGTGGGACCAAAACCCAGGGTAGCCCCGCATTCGCGTGGCAACCCTGGGCTGGAGGGCGCAACGCCGTGGGCGTATTTGCCACATCAGAGCCGAAGTTTCATAGCCCAACCGGCTTACGCCCTCCAGCCCAGGGTTGAGCCGAGGGAAACGAGGCCTACCCTGGGAAAACGTGACCGCCGCCACGAACCGCAACGCGGTTCCGCCCGTCTTCGATCACGGTCGATCCCCCATACCGCGCGGGCCCGGGCGCAACCTCTTCGAGGTAGATCGGCTCCGTGGGACCAAGACCCAGGGTAGCCCCGCTTCGCGCGGCAACCCAGGGCTGGAGGGCGCAACGCCGTTGGCGTATTTGCCACATCAGAGCCGAAGTTTCATAGCCCAACGGGCTTACGCCCTCCAGCCCAGGGTTGAGCCGAGGGAAACGAGGCCTACCCTGGGAAAACGCGGCCCGCCGCCACGAACCGCAACGCGGTTCCGCCCGTCTTCGCTCACGGTCGATCCCCCATACCACGGGCCCGGGCGCAACCTCTTCGAGGTAGAGCGATTCGCGGGACCAAAACCCAAGGTAGCCCCGCTTCGCGCGGCAACCTTGGGCTGGAGGGCGAAACGCCGTTGGCGTATTTGCCACATCAGAGCCGAAGTTTCATAGCCCAACGGGCTTACGCCCTCCAGCCCAGGGTTGAGCCGAGGGAAACGAGGCCTACCCTGGGAAAACGTGGCCCCACGCCACGAACCGCAACGCGGTTCCGCCCGTCTTCGATCTACCATCGCACAACGACCCGGGCGCAACCCCCTGGGGTAGAACGATTCGCGGGACCAAAACCCAAGGTAGCCCCGCATTCGCGTGGCAACCTTGGGCTGGAGGGCGCAACGCCGTTGGCGTATTGGCCAAGTGGCGGGGCCGTCCCGGCTCCGTGCGGTGCACCAAGTCCGGCGGACCAGACGGGGTCATCGAGTGAAAACTCGATGCTACGGTGGTGGTCCCTCCCGGGAAACCCACGCACTGAGGCGGAACGCCTCACCTACCTTGTGGCGGCCTACGCCCGACCCCCTACATCAACCACGTGGTCAACGGGGCTTGCACGAAGCCAAGGACGATCGTCGCGCCGGTGAGGATTCCAAGAACCCAACGGGTGCCGGTACCCAAGGCGGGGAGAACGGCTCCGTCGGGCGTCGGCGGAGAGACTTGCGCCGGTTGCCCGGCGTCCAATCGCCAGACCCGGAAGACCGCCGCCTTCATCCAGCCGAAATAATAATAAATCGACACTACCACCCCGACGATCGCGATCCCCAGTCCGAGATAAAGTTCCGCCTGGAACGCGGCGATGAACACCAAAAGCTTTCCGATGAACCCGGCCAACGGCGGAATTCCCGCCAACGATCCGAGGCCGACGACCAACACCACCGCCAGGAACGGTGACTTGTTGCCGAGATCGGTGTAATGCTCGATTTGCTGCCCGGTGTGACCGTTCCATCCGCCGACGTGCAACATCACCCCGAACACCGCGAAGGAGGCCAGCAGATAGGCGAACAGGTAAAAGATCACCGCCGCCGACGCCCAGTCGATGGTCAACGCCGCCGCCACCCCGAGCAACAGATACCCGGCGTGGGCCACGCCCGAGAGACCCATCAGGCGTTTGGTGTTCAACTGCGTCAGCGCCGCGAGGTTCCCGACCGCGATGGTCAGGACCGCCAGCACGATCAACATCGGCTGCACGATTTCCTGCAACGGAGGGAAGACGTTGCGGACCAACGAGAGCAACAACCCGAAGCCCGCCGCTTTCGAGGCGATCGCCAAGAAGGCGGTCACCGGGGTCGGAGCCCCTTGGTAAACGTCCGGCACCCAGATGTGGAACGGCACCGCCGCGATCTTGAAGCAGATCCCAGCCAAGAGAAGCGCCACCCCGAAGAAGACCAGCAGGTTGTCCGGGTTCGCCTCCAGAAAGTTCTGCAAGACACTGAAATTCATCGCGGCGGCGCTATTTCCCGGCAAGTCGGGATTCCCGGCGGCTCCGTAGAGCAACACGATGCCGAACAACAGGAGGCTCGAACTGAGCGCCCCCATGATCAGGTATTTCAACCCGGCTTCCAACGAGTGCGAGGTGTGACGGAAATAGCTGACCAATACGTAAAACCCGATCGTCACCGTCTCGAGCGCCACAAACAGCATCACGAAGTGATGGCTCTGCACCAGCAGCATCATCGCCCCGGTCACCACCAGGGTGATGTGGAAGAATTCCGTTTTCGGCAACGGGGCCTTCGCCAGCGCCAGGCTCCCGAGGTAACAGACCAGCGCCCCGCTCAGGAGGAAAAAGGCGCGCATGATCTGACCGAAATGGTCGTGATACAACATTCCGGCGAAGGTTTGCTGCCCGAGGTGGCCTCCGGCTTCCCGGAAGAAGAAGAGGAGATACCAGACCAGAATGGCCACCGTGCCCCAGATCGCCGCCTGCGGGATCAACCGGTGCTTCTCCTTCGGCAGGACCATTTCGAGCACCAGAAGTCCGAGCGCCAGGAAACCGAGTAGCATTTCCGGAAGAATCGCTCCCCAGAGATTGGTGGCGGCGAGTTCCTGGAATTTTTGAATTTGTTCGGGATTCATGGAGAAATCGGGCGAAAATTAATGATCGTGGCCGTGACCGTGAGTCCGGGCCTGGGCCGCTTCTTCGATTTGTTGTTCGATGGCCGGGTAAATGTCGACGAGGGTCCGGTCGAGCGGATCGGAAATCGACCGGGGCCACACCCCGACGAAGATCAACACCGCCGCCAAAATGAAGGCGGGACCTTTCTCTCCCCAGTGCAAGTCCTTGATGCCGGCGAGATCGACTTCGCGGGCGAAGGCTTCGGTTGGCTTGCCGAAGAAGATGCTGGCCAGGGAGCGAAGTCCGTAAACCGCCGAGATCACCACGCCGAAGACCGCCGGCACCACCATCCAGGCTTGGAAGTCCCAGAGTCCGATGAAGACGGTCAACTCACCCCAGAAATTGGCCAACCCGGGACCGGGCAATCCGATGCTCGCCAGCATCGCGGTGGCGAAAAACGCCGCCAGCAACGGCGCGCGCTCGGCCAATCCGCCCATCGCCGTCATGTCGAAGGTGCGGGTCCGCTGGTAGATGCAGCTCGCCAAGAGGAACAACAGCGCCACGCTCAACCCATGGGCGAACATCAGCAAAACCGCCCCGCCGACGCCGATGGTCGAGAGGCAGGCGATCCCGAGGAAGCAATATCCCATGTGCATCACCGAGCTGAAACCGATCATTTGCTTCAGGTCCCGCTGGGCGATGGTGACGAATCCGATGATGATGACGTTGCCGAGAGCCAGCCAGGCGAGGATCAACGCCCAGTTCGCCGCCCCCGAGGGCAACAGCGGCGCCCCGATCTGGGCCAAGCCGTAAATGCCGAATTTCTTCAAGACCGCGGCGTGCAAAATCGCCGCCGCCGTCGGAGCGGCCCCGTAGCCGAGCGGCGCCCAAGTGTGGAACGGCCAAAGCGACACCAGAATCCCGAATCCGAACAACAGGAGAGCGAAGGCGTAGTTTTGCACCGTTTCCGAGATCGGCTGGTCCGCCACCACTTCCCGCAGGGCGATCAGACTGAAGGTTTCCGCCCCGCTCTGCACATACAGAAGGATCAATCCGGCCAACGACAACAATCCCCCAAGCGTCAGGTAGATCGTCATCTTCATCGCCGCGTACTGACGGTCCCGTCCGCCCCAGATCCCGATCATGATGAAGGTCGGGATCAGCGCCAGTTCGTGGAAGAAATAGAAGAAGAAGATGTCGATCGAGGCGAAGATTCCCATCAACCCGGCCAACATCACCAGCAGAAGCATCAGGTAATGCGGCAGTCGGTCAGTTTCCAGCTGCACCGCGTAAATCCCGGCCGCCAAGCCGACCACCCCGGCCAACACGAAGAGCGGGAGCGAGATGCCGTTCAACCCGAGGGTCAGGTAAATTCCCCAATGCTGGAGCCCGGTGGCGATGCTGGTGACGTAGGCGTAGTCAGCGTCCCCTTCCACCGCGTAATGGATCCAAAGCCAAACGGAGAGAATCGCCGGGAGGGCGAAACCGGTCAGGGCCACCCCTTTGACCGCCGCGGCACTGAGAGCCCGTCCGCCGAACAGCAGGATCGCCGCGGCGACGAGCGGCGCCAGAATGGCGACGTGGAGCAAATACGGATTCAGGTCGGTCATAGCGAGTGGATCAAAAGAGGCCGATGGCCAAAACGGTCAGGAGAACGGTTCCGACGAAGAACCAGTAAACATAGCTGTGAAGGTTTCCGGTCTGTCCGGCCTTGGCTCCTACGCCGAAGAGAGCGACGAATCCGGCCGCTCCCCGCACCATCACCCCGGCGACCAGGATCTGGTCGAGGAAACTGAGCAGGGAGGCCAGGCGTTGCTGCACTTTGACCACATACCAGTCGTAGAGGTCGTCGAAATAGAGTTTCTTGCCGAGAAAACGGTGCAGCCCCGGGGCGCCGCGCTCCAATCGGTCGTCCGCCGCGCCGGGTTTATACAGGAACCAGGCCGCCGCGAAACCGACCACCACCACGACCACCGAGACCACCAACACCAGGATGTGGGCTGGACCTTCCGGATGCGGGATCTGGTCGATGACTCCGGCGAAAGCCGCCGGATGCACGAAGGTCCAGCCGGCGGCGATCGATCCGACCGCCAGCACCGCCAACGGCACCAGCATCAGCGGTCCGCCTTCATGCGCGTGATCCGCGTCGTCCGATTTCGGCTTCCCGAAGAAGACGGTCAGCCAGAGGCGGGTCATGTAAAACGCGGTCAACAAAGCGGTGAATCCGAGGATCCAGAAAACGAGTTGGTTTTTCTCCCACGCCAGATAAAGGATGGCGTCCTTGCTGAAGAACCCGGACAGCCCCGGCACCCCGATCAGGGCGAGAAAGGCGATGGTGAAAAAGGCGAAGGTCCACGGGAGCTTCCGGGCCAGTCCGCCCATTTTGTAAATGTTTTGCTGGTGGTGGCAGGCGTAGATGATCGAGCCCGCCCCGAGGAAGAGGAGGGCTTTGAAGAAGGCGTGGGTGGTCAAATGGAACATCGCCGCCGCGCCGCCGGCGGTCACCACCGGTTGGACGCCCGCCCCGGCCTGGGTCGCCTCGGCCCCGCCGGGGAGTCCGCCGAGTCCGAAGGCCGCCACCATGAAACCGAGTTGCGAGATGGTCGAATAGGCGAGGATCTTCTTGATGTCGGTCTGGACGATCGCCGTGAACGCCCCGAAAACCGCCGTCGCCGTGCCGATGAAGAGGATCACCGTCAGCACTTCCGGCAACATCAGGAAGTAAATCCGGCTCAACAGGTAAATCCCGGCCGCCACCATCGTCGCCGCGTGGATCAAGGCCGAGACCGGGGTCGGACCTTCCATCGCGTCCGGCAACCAGACGTGCAACGGGATCTGACCCGATTTCCCCAACGCCCCGCAGAACAAAAGCAAGCCGACCCCGATTTGCAGGGTCCCGGCGTCGAGGGCGATCACTTCCGACAACTCGACGAGATTGAGCGTCCCGAACTGCCAGTAACACCAGATGATCCCGATCAGGAAGCCGAAGTCACCCACCCGGTTGACGATGAAAGCTTTCTTCGAAGCGGCCACCGCGCTCGGCTTCTGATACCAGTGGTTGATCAACAGGAAGGAACTGAGTCCGACCAACTCCCAGAAGATGAAGATCACCATCAAGTTGTCCGCCAGCACCATTCCGGTCATCGAAAACATGAAGAGCGAAAGCCCGCCGAAGAACCGGGCTTTGCCGTCGTCGTCCTTCATGTATTTCAAACTGAATACGTGGATGAAGAACCCGACCACCGCGACCACGAACAACATCAGGGCCGCGAGGTCGTTGAAATAAATGCCGAGCCAGAGAGTGTAGTCGCCGAGCGTCAGCCAGGCCCACCCGTCGGTGAACCGCTCCCCGCCGAGCACGAGGGCCAGGGAGGAGATCAAAATGACCGTGGCGGCGGCCAACGAAATCCCGGCCGCCACGTTGCCGTTGCGCCGGAAGAAGAGGGCGATCAGGGCGGCGGAGACGAACGGCACCGCCAGGATAAAGATAGCGTGGTAGGTCGGGTTCATCCTAGTATTTCAAGCTGTTCAGCTCCTCCACCTGCACCGTCTGGCGCTTCCGGTAGAGCGCCACGATGATCGCGAGTCCGACCGCCACTTCCGCCGCCGCGACGGTGATGATGAAAAAGACCAGCAGCAACCCCTCCATCGTGCCGTTGAACCGGGAGAAGGCGATCAACGCCAGGGCGACCGCCGTCAGCATCAACTCCAGCGACATGTAGATCACGAGCGTATTCCGGCGCAGCAACACCCCGAAAAACCCGATGGCGAACAGCAACCCGCTGACGGCCAGAAATTCGTTCAAACCAATGTTCATAGACGATACGACGCGAAAGGGCTCGGATGGATCAGATCTTCTTGCCGCCCTCGATGGATCCCTCGCGCTTGCTGATGAGGATCACCCCCACCATCGCGATCAGGAGAAGAAAACCGGCCACCATGAACGGCAGCAGATACATGCTGAAAAGATAATACCCGTATTCCTTGGAAAAATTGCCGACCGCCACCGTCTCCCCGAGTTTTTGCGAAGCAAAAACCCCCTCGGCGGTGAACAGATAAAGGACCGCGCCGAACAAGAGCAGCAGGGCGACGAAACTCCCAACCATCGTCGCTTTCCCGGCGGGACGGCGTCCGCCGGTTTGGGGGTCGAGCAGCATGATGATGAACAAAAAGAGGACCACCACCGCCCCGGCATAGACCAGCACTTGGAGAATCCCCAAGAAGAACGCCTCCAACAGGAAGAACATCGCCGCCGCCGAAGCCATTGCCACCAGCAAAAACATCGCCGCGGTCACCGGTTTTCGCCCGGCCACGACCATCACCCCCGACGCAAGGAGCAAGGCCGAAAAGAAGTAGAAGAGAAAATCCACCATAAAAACCAAGAGGTCATAGACCGCGCCCCGGTCAATGACAACAAAAAGATGGAAATCCCCGCAGGTTCCGGACTAAGCCGCGACGGGAAGTAAGGCACCACGGAAAGAAAGGTATAAAACACGGAATTCGTAGTCCACCGCCGAATCTCAAAACTCAGCTCAATCCCCTTCCGTGTTTTATGCCTTTCTTTCCGTGGTCAAAAAAAATCCGATCAAAAGCCCCCCCGGAAATTCCCCCAGCTGGAAAACGGCGGGGAGCGTTCGATGCGATTCCCCGCAGGTTCACAGCGATAGGAGAGAACGTCCAACGCTCAACGTCCAACGTCCAACTCTCAAAGAGGGAATGAACCTTCTTCATTGAACGTTGAACGTGCCTCAACGTCACTCACCTACACAGTATCCGCGCCGATCCGCGCCCATCTGCGGTTCAACTCCCCGCAGCATCGGGCCATCCGCGGCGCGCGGTTCCTTCTTCCTACAGTTTTTGCGCGATGATGTCGTCGAGGATGCCGGCGTCGATGGCGAACTTGCGGATTCCTTCGGCGGTCTTTTCCGTCGCCATCGCGTCTTCGTTGAGACTGTAGCGGAACTGCTTTTCGTCGAAGGAAAGCTTTTCCAGATCCGACTCTTTGGCTTTTTCCGGACTCAACTTCCGCTCCACCGGCTCCTGACTTCCGTCGAGTTTCTCCAACAGATCCGGACTGATCGTCAACAGGTCGCACCCGGCGAGTTCGATAATCTGGCCGACGTTGCGGAAACTGGCCCCCATCACTTCGGTCTTGTGACCGAACTTCTTATAATAAGCGTAAATCGTCTGCACCGACTCGACCCCCGGATCTTCCGCCGGAGCGTATTCCTTGCCGGTCTCCTTCTTATACCAATCGTAAATCCGGCCGACGAAGGGCGAAATCAATTTCACATTGGCGTCGGCGCAAGCGACCGCCTGGGTCAACGAAAAGAGGAGGGTCAAGTTACAGTTGATTCCCTCCTTCTGCAGAACCTCCGCCGCCCGGATTCCTTCCCAAGTGGAAGCGATCTTGATCAAGATCCGGTCGCGCGAAATGCCGCGCGCCTCGTACATCTCAATCAACCGGCGACCCTTTTCCACGCTCCCCTTGGTGTCGAAGGAAAGACGGGCGTCGGTCTCGGTCGAAACCCGCCCCGGAATGATATTCAGGATTTCCGCCCCGAACAGAACCAGCAATTCGTCCGAAATCCGCTGGACCAATTGCGGCCGCGAAAGATTCTCCCCCTTCAAATTCCCCACCGCCTGGTCGAGCAGGTGGGCGTATTGGGGCATTTGCACCGCCTTCAAAATGAGGCTCGGATTGGTGGTCGCGTCGCGCGGCTGGAACCGGCGCATGGTTTCGAAATCGCCGGTATCGGCAACGACGCAAGTCATGCTCTTCAACTGAGCCAATTGGGACGATTTATTTTCGGTCGATGTCTGATTCATTTTTCGTGGAAACGGAACAAGGTTGGATTCGCGAAACGCAAAGATCCCATCGTTTCAAATTCCCCCGACAAAGGCAAGACCGCATCTGACCGATAAGCCTCCCGCAGTGACGTGTCTTTCTTGTTGGAGTCCCGCATTGATGCGGTCTTCGCCCAGTTGAACAGACCACCTGAAGGTGGAACTCCAACTTATCGACCCGACAAATGCCCTGAAAACTGGAGACGCAAACGACCAGCACCACACACGGAGGCGGGACGCCTCCGCCACTTTGTGGCGACCGGCACCGCTGCCGCAATTCCATAGCCCAACGGGCTTACGCCCTCCAGCCCAGGGTTGAGCCGAGGGAAACGAGGCCTACCCTGGGAACCGATTCCCGAGAGCCACGAACCGCAACGCGGTTCCGCCCGTCTTCGAGCCACCACCGGGCGCAACCCCTTTGGGGTAGAACGACTCGTGGGACCAAGACCCAGGGTAGCCCCGCATTCGCGCGGCAACCCTGGGCTGGAGGACGAAACGCCGTTGGCGTATTAGGCAAAGTGGCGACCGGCACCGGTGCCGCAGTTCCATAGCCCAACGGGCTTACGCCCTCCAGCCGAGGGTTGAGCCGAGGGAAACGAGGCCTACCCTGGGGAAACGATTCCCGAGTGCCACGAACCGCAACGCGGTTCCGCCCGTCTTCGAGCCACCACCGGGCGCAACCCCTTTGGGGTAGAACGACTCGTGGGACCAAGACCCAGGGTAGCCCCGCATTCGCGCGGCAACCCTGGGCTGGAGGACGAAACGCCGTTGGCGTATTAGGCAAAGTGGCGACCGACACCGGTGCCGCAGTTCCATAGCCCAACGGGCTTACGCCCTCCAGCCGAGGGTTGAGCCGAGGGAAACGAGGCCTACCCTGGGAACCGATACCCGACGCCACCGAACCGCAACGCGGTTCCGCCCGTCTTCGAGCCACCACCGGGCGCAACCCCTTTGGGGTAGAACGACTCGTGGGACCAAGACCCAGGGTAGCCCCGCATTCGCGCGGCAACCCTGGGCTGGAGGACGAAACGCCGTTGGCGTGTTAGGCAAAGTGGCGACCGACACCGGTGCCGCAGTTCCATAGCCCAACGGGCTTACGCCCTCCAGCCCAGGGTTGAGCCGAGGGAAACGAGGCCTACCCTGGGGAAACGATTCCCGAGAGCCACGAACCGCAACGCGGTTCCGCCCGTCTTCGAGCCACCACCGGGCGCAACCCCTTTGGGGTAGAACGACTCGTGGGACCAAGACCCAGGGTAGCCCCGCATTCGCGCGGCAACCCTGGGCTGGAGGACGAAACGCCGTTGGCGTATTAGGCAAAGTGGCGACCGACACCGGTGCCGCAGTTCCATAGCCCAACGGGCTTACGCCCTCCAGCCCAGGGTCGGGCCGAGGGAAACGAGGCCTACCCTGGGGAAACGATTCCCGAGGACCACGAACCGCAACGCGGTTCCGCCCGTCTTCGAGCCACCACCGGGCGCAACCCCTTTGGGGTAGAACGACTCGTGGGACCAAGACCCAGGGTAGTCCCGCATTCGCGCGGCAACCCTGGGCTGGAGGACGAAACGCCGTTGGCGTATTAGGCAAAGTGGCGACCGACACCGGTGCCGCAGTTCCATAGCCCAACGGGCTTACGCCCTCCAGCCGAGGGTTGAGCCGAGGGAAACGAGGCCTACCCTGGGGAAACGATTCCCGAGAGCCACGAACCGCAACGCCGTTCCGCCCGTCTTCGAGCCACCACCGGACGCGGGCCGGGGCGCAACCTCTTCGCTCCGCCAAACGGACCCTTTACATGCCTTTCTCCAATTGGCATAATCGACACGCTATGCTCGATTTGTTCATTCTGCTGGCTTTCGTCGCTTACGCGATCACGGCCGGGTTCCGGGCCCGGCGGGCCGCCTCGAAAAACCTCACCGAATATTTCCTGGCCGGACGGACCGTCAAGGGTTGGCGGGCCGGGGTCAGTATGGCGGCCACCCAGTTCGCCGCCGACACCCCGTTGCTCGTCACCGGCCTGATCGCCACCGCCGGGGTCTTTGCCCTCTGGCGGCTTTGGATCTACGCCCTCGCCTTTCTCCTCCTCGCCTTCATCCTCGCCCAACTCTGGCGCCGGGCCCGGGTGTTGACCGACGCCGAGTTCACCGAGGTCCGCTACAGCGGAAGGGGCGTCCTCGGTCTCCGGGTGCTCAAGGCCTTTTATTACGGGACCGTTTTCAATTGCATCGTCATGGCCTGGGTTCTGTTCGCCGCGGTCCGGATCACCGAAATCTTCCTCCCTTGGCACCTTTGGCTCCCCGGCGGCCTCTACAAGCCGTTGCTCAACTTCATCACCTGGACCGGCTTCAACCTCGGGAGCGGCTTCGTCGACCTTCCGCCGGAAACGGCGACGTTGAACAACATCATCAGCGTCCTTCTCATCCTCGGGTTCACCGCCCTCTACGCCACCACCGGCGGACTGCGCAGCGTCATCTCGACCGACATCCTCCAGTTCGCGATCATGATGGTCGGCACCATTCTCTACGCGGTTTACGTCCTCCGCCACGAGGCGGTCGGCGGACTCGGAGGGCTCAGCCGGAACGTGGTCGAAATCTACGGCGAGGAGCGCGCCACCCAGATGCTTTCCTTTTGGCCGCCTCCCGGGGAGTTAGTGATTCCGTTTGTCATGGTGATCGCCATCCAATGGTTCGTGCAGATCAACAGCGACGGCACCGGATACCTCGCCCAACGCGCCATGGCTTGCACCTCCGACCGCGAAGCTCGGATCGCCGGAGTCGTTTTCACCTGGCTGCAGATTTTCGTCCGTTCGATCGTTTGGCTGATCATCGGGGTCGGCATCCTCGTTATTTATCCGTTCGCCACCGGCGACGTCGACGCCGACGGATTCACCGCCGGACGGGAGATCCTCTTCGCCACCGGCATTGACGAACTCCTGCCGGTAGGGATCCGGGGGCTGATGTTGACCGCGATGCTGGCCGCCCTCGCTTCGACCCTCGACACCCACCTCAACTGGGGGGCCTCCTATTGGAGCAACGACATTTACCGCCGCCTCATCTGCGAAACCTGGAAGAAACGCGAACCGGGACACCGGGAACTGGTCGTCGTCGCCCGCCTGTCGAATATCCTGATCGTGGTCATCGCCCTGATCGTCATGGCCAACCTTCAATCGATCCAGCAAGCCTGGACGATTTCCCTCCTCTTCGGCGCGGCGGTCGGACCGGTCCTGGTCCTCCGCTGGCTCTGGGAACGGATCAACCTCTGGTCCGAAATCACCGCCATCGCCCTCAGTCTCTTCATCGCCCCCCTCCTCCTCTTCCTCGGCGGCGAGATCGGTCCGGCCGGTCTGACCGCGAACTGGGAAGGACTGGTGGAACGCAACCCGTTCGCTGGCGCGGTCCACGCCGGACTCTCCGAAGAATGGATACGCCTGGTCACAATGGGCGGACTCGCGATGCTGGCCGCCGTCGCCAGCGCCTTCCTCGCCCCTGGCACCGACCCGCAGATCCTGCGGAAATTCTATGAAAAGGTCCGGCCGGCCGGTTTCTGGAAAAAGACGGCAGCGAACTTCGGACCGAAAGAAAAAAATCCCGCCCGCGAACTCGGCGTCCATCTGGTCACCCTCGTTCTTTGCGCGGCATCGCTCTTCCTCCTACTCAGCGGCATCGGCCGCCTGATGATCCCGGCCCCCGGCATCTCCACCGCCGTCAGCTGGACCCTCCTCCTCATCGGCGCCGCCCTCGTCCCGCTCTGGTGGAAACGGGCTTGAGGACCGCAGATGGGCGCAGATTGGCGCAGATTGATGCTGAATTCTCGGGAAGGAAGTGTGTGTGTAACCGAAAAAGACGCAAAGAGCGCAAAGGAAGATTGTAGCGATGAAGCCACGAGATTCCCATGAGGAAGACATGCTCTGATGGAAATCGAATCTTCGAAAGACTCGCGACGAATCCACCATCCCGTTACCGGCTCCAAACGGTTCAATTCCGCAATCCACCTCGGATTTGACTTGATTTATTTTGGTATTTCAAGATATAACTTTGAAACAGCAAAATGATTCCCCGTGAAATCACTCCACATTTTCGGACGATGTTCGAAAAATATCCGGTCGTGACGGTTACCGGTCCCCGGCAATCCGGCAAGACGACCTTGGTGCGGGCGACATTTCCGGATTTGCCGTATGCGAACCTCGAGCACCCGCCGACCCGGGAATTCGCCCGTTCGGATCCGGAGGCGTTTCTAAAGCAATTGGGAGATCGGGGAGCGATCATTGATGAGATCCAGAGAGTTCCGGATCTTACTTCATACCTGCAGGTGCGGGTAGACGCGATGGGAAGTCCCGGCAAATACATCCTGACCGGAAGTCACCAATATTCCCTGCGTGAAGCGATCAACCAATCCCTGGCGGGCCGAACCGCGATCTTGCGGCTGCTTCCATTGAGCCTCACCGAACTCGCCTCCCAGAACCGGCGGACCGACACCGATTCCCTCCTGCAACTCGGGGGTTATCCACGGGTTCACTCCGATCACATTCCGCCGAGCCAAGCTTACAGCGACTACTTCGAAACCTACTTGGAGCGGGATCTCCGGCAGATGCTGCGAATCAAAGATCTCGGCCTCTTCGAGCGGTTCGTCCGGCTTTGCGCCGGGCGTGTCGGGCAACTCCTGAACCTCAACAGCCTTGCCGCTGATACCGGCATCTCCCAGCCAACCGCGCGAGATTGGTTGTCGGTCTTGGAAAGCAGCTTTGTCATCTTTACCCTCCAACCATGGTCGACCAATGTCGCCAAGCGCTTCATCAAACGGCCAAAGCTTTACTTTTGCGACACCGGATTAGCTGTTTGGCTTTCAGGAGTCACCCAAACTTCCCAGCTCGCCAACCACCCCTTGCGCGGCGCCTTTTACGAGAATCTCGTGGTTTCCGAGGCTCTGAAGACCCACTTCAACACAGGTTCAACCGCCCCCTTGTCATTCTTTCGGGATCAAACCGGCAACGAGATCGACCTTCTCATCCAACGTGGCGGACAAATTCAGCCGGTTGAAATCAAATCGGGCATGACCCTCAGTCCGGCGTGGCTGGATCGACTCAAGTGGTTCGGACGAACCTTCCCCGACTTGGTCAGTCCTCCCTCCTTGCTGGTCCATCCCCGCGACGACATCCAGGAACGAACCGGGATCACGCTCACCGATCACTGGAACTTCCCCCGCTTCCTGACCACCCAGTAACGCGCTTCCGTATTCAAAAAACCGATTTACCGCCCTTCCCGCGCCAGATCGACAATCACCGCTTCGGCGCCTTTCACGATGCGGGCCATCCGGTGATAATCGAGGTGTTCGGGCAGATCCTGCGACGTATGGTAGTAGGGATATCGATACGGCGCCGTATCGGTCAGCATGAAGGCGGGGTAATCGAATTGCCAGAACGCCCAGTGGTCGGACCAGCCGACGCCCGGAACCCGCTCCGGCACCGCCGCCCCTTCCGAGGGAAAATCGACCGCCCGGCGGAAGGTTTCGATCGAACTCCGGATCAAGGGACCGGATCCGACGTTGCCGATGAAGGCGATGAAATTGCCGGTGTCGGGATAAATCAAATTGAAGGGAAACGGATATTCCTGACTCCCGGGTTCGTCCGAAAAATACCCAATCGTTTCCAAGCTGATCATCGCCAAAATCCCCATTCCTTCCGCCGACGCCTCCCGGGCGTAGCGGTAGCTCCCCATATCCTCGCTCCCGAAATGCGGGGCCTCCTCATTCGCGAACGCCACCAGCCGGACCGTCCGCTCCAACTTCCGTCCGGCCAACAACTCCGCCAACGCCAACACCCCGGCCACGCCGGAGGCGTTGTCGTTCGCCGCCGGACTCCCCGGCACCGAATCGAAGTGAGCCCCAACCACAATGTTCTCCTGCGGGACTTCACTGCCCGGAAGAACCACCTCCAAGTTGTAACAGGTCACCCCCTGCACCTCGAACGACTGGCGCACCACCGTGTAGCCGAGATCACGAAACCGTTCCTCGATGTAGTCCGCCGCCGCCCGATATGCCGTCGGAGCTCCGACATGCCGCACCCCGATCTCCTCCGCAAGCGCGACCACATCGGCCCGCAATGTTTCCGCCAACCGTTCCTCCTCCTCGGTCCACGGCGGCAACTCCCCTCGAAACGAACTCCCGGGCATCCGGATCATGATCGCCCAAAAGATAATCCCGATCGTGATCACCGCGAGCGGAATCCCGACGATCAAACGGATCAACGCAGCCTTGTTGATGATCTCCATGGTGATCTAAAATCGCACCCAACGGAACATTTTCCAACTTTTTTAACCGCAGATAACACAGATAGGCGCAGATGAACCGTTTTTTTAACCACGGAAAGAAAGGCATAAGACACGGAAAAGAGAGGCACGTCTGTGCCACGCAGTTGAGTGAAACAGGCATTCCTGCCTGTCTGCCTCCCCACCCCTCTTGTCTTTCTTTCCGTGTCTTATGCCTTTCTTTCCGTGGTCAATTCCTCCCTCTTCGCGATCTTTGCGTCCTTCGCGGTTAAGTTACTTTTTCCTTCACCCGAAGGCCGCGATCTTCTCTTCCAGTTTCTTTTCCGAAACCTTGATCGGCGTCCCGAGTTCCTGGGCGTAAACCGACACCTTGAACTCTTCGATCATCCAGCGGAGTTCCTCCAGCGCCGCGCGCGAATGCCCTTTCTTCGACGCTTCCGCTTCCAATCGATCCAACGCCTTTACAAACCGCTCCACCCGACCGCTCTTCTCCGCGTCTTTCACCGGGTTCGCCCGCGCCCGCTCGGCCCTGATCAACAGGGCTTGCAAGTACCGCGACAGATGGGGCAAGCGGTCATACGGCACCGTCACCAAAAAGTCAGGACGGACCAATCGACCGACTTCCGCCTTCAACCAGTCCGCCGCCAGCTTCCCGGTCAACACTTCCTGCCGTTTCCGCAAAATGTCCCCGACCCGGTCGGCCAACTTCAACGGCAACCCCCGCATCTCCACCCGCGCCCGTTCCAAAAGCCGGTCGAACCGCGCCTTCTCCAACGGCAAGACCGGTTCGCGCAGGAAGAGATATTGCACGAGATTCCGATACCCCGCTTCTTCCAAATCGACCGTTGGATTGAGCGTCACGTAATACGGTCCGAGTTGCCGCAGCGCCTTCAAATCCTTCCGCAACCAGGCGAGGTCCTTCCCGGCTTCGTGTTCGCACAACGCCAGAAGCCCGTCGCGGGTCGCCCGTTCCGCTTCCTCCCCCGACCGAAACAGCCGGAGACTCACCGTGCCATCCTTTTCCGCCCGCAACCCGGGAAACGCTTCAACCGGGATCCCGGCCAAATCCCCGACCCGAATCTTCTCCGGCACGTCCCCGAAAACCCAAGAGGTGACGCCGTGGCGCTCCCATTTTTTCGCCGCCTCCTGCCACCCCGACAACGACGCGGCCCCAACCCCTTCCCGAGTCCGGGCCTCGACCGAGCGCTTGAAATTCGCCGCCACTTTCTCCCAATCCCGGCCCGCCACCAAAGTCCGGTTTTCCTTGTCCGTCACCTCGATCCGCGGCCGCAAATGCTCGGGCACGTTTTCATCGGTCCATTCGTCCGGAGTGATCCGCACCCCGTAACGCTCGCCGATTTCCTCCGCCAGCACTTCCGTCAACGGCCGGGGCGAGGGTCGCAAGACGTGCAACAACTCCTGGACTTTGTCGCCGATCGGAAAGAGTTCCTTCCGTTTCGCCTTCGGCAAACCGCGCAACAGGCAATCGATCCGCTCCTCCAAATATCCGGGCACCAGCCAATCGAGCATTCCCGGTCTCAGCGCGTCGAATTGACCGATCGGCACTTTCAAGGTCACCCCGTCGGTTTCCTCTCCCGGACGATAGACGTATTCGAGCGGCAATGACGCTCCGCCGATGTCGACTTGCGCCGGGAAAGCCCCGCCCTCGACCTCCGGACCGTTCCCTCCGAGGAGATCTTTCTCCCGCAACCGCAAAAACCGGTCGTCTCCTTTTTCGCCGATCAACTTTCGCAACGCCGCCACCGAGGAGATCTCGCCGATCCGGTCGCGATAAAACTGATACAGGCGCTCCTCCATCGCCCAGGCGACGCTCTGCCGCAAACGGGTTTGCATCTCCTCCACCCCGCGCCGGACTTCCCGGTTGTGCTCCAGGAAGGGGAGCCGTTCCAGCACGGTGTCTTCGACAAGCCCTTCCCGAATGAAGATCTCGGCCGCCTCCGCCGGGTTCGCCCGGTCGTAGCCGACCCAGCGGCGGACGATTTCCAATCCGTAGAGCAGGACCCGTTCGCGTCCGAGCACCCGGCCGGCTTTCGGATCCCACCGGGGTTCCTTGATCGATGTTTTGAACAGGTGCTTGCCGAGTTCCAATATCCACGGAGCCTCCACCCGGGCCGCCGTCCGCGCATACAGTCGGGTGGTGTCGAGCCACTCGCCCGCGACGATCCATTCGGGCGGTTGCTTGCCTTTCGGAACCGGCGGCTTCTTTCCTTTTGCCGCCGACGCCTTCGCCGCCTTCTGACTGAACAACGCCGACCCCGGAAAGAGCATCGCGGTCCGGCTGTGGGTCGCCCGGTAAAAATTGCCGTTGTCGCGCTGGGCCACATTGCCCAGAAGCCCGCTCAGGATCGCCCGATGGATCGCGTCGTAATCGGCCTCCAACTCGCTCAAGCGGTACTGGTCGAGGTCCTTCAACACATAGACGATCTGCTGATGGATGTCCCGCCACTCGCGCATCCGGGTATAGGAGAGAAAATGTTTTTTGCAGAACTTGCGAAGCTGTCCCTGACTCAACCGCTCGGTCTCGTCGTGATACGCCCGCCAGATATTCAGCAGCGTCATGAAGTCGGACTCCGGGTGGACGAACCGCCGGTGCATTTCGTCGGCCGCCTCGCGTTTGTCCATCGGACGTTCCCGCGGGTCCTGGACGCTGAGTCCCGCCCCGATCACCAGCACCTCCCGGAGCGATTGTTCCCGCCGCGCCTGCAAGAGCATCCGGCCAATGGTCGGGTCGACCGGCAGATGGGCCAACTGACGGCCGACCGGGGTCAACTCCCGTCGCTCATCCAACGCCCCGAGATCCTGCAACAACATGTAACCGGCCTTGATCGCCCGCTCCCCCGGCGGATCGATGAACGGAAACGTCTCCACATCCCCGAGCCGAAACGCCTTCATCCGCAGAATCACCGCCGCCAGATTCGACCGCAGGATCTCCGGCGGCGTGAACCGGGGACGGCTTACGTAGTCTTCCTCCGAATACAACCGAATGCAAACCCCTTCCGAGACCCGACCGCACCGCCCCTTCCGTTGATCGGCGCTGCTTTGCGAGACCGGCTCCACCGGCAACCGCTGGGTCCGGGTGTGCGGACTGAACCGGCTGATCCTCGCCGTCCCGGTGTCGATCACGAAACGGATTCCGGGGATCGTCAGCGAAGTCTCGGCGATATTGGTGGCGATGATGATCTTGCGCCGCTGCGAACGCTGGAAAATCCGTTGCTGGTCACCACCGCTCAACCGTCCGAACAGCGGCAACACCTCGCTGTTGGGCAACCGGCGGGCCTCGATCAGATCCCGGGTTTCCCGGATATCCCGCTCCCCGGGCATGAAAATTAAAACATCTCCGGCGGTCCGGCTTTGCACGATTTCCTCGGTCGCCGCCACCGCCGCCTCGATCGAAGTGAGTTCGCCTTCCTCCTCCAGAAACTGGTCCAACGGACGGTAAACCACCTCGACCGGATAGGTCCGTCCGGACACCTCCACCACCGGCGCGCCGTCGAACGCCTTCGAGAACGCTGCCGGATCGATGGTGGCGGAGGTAATGATGATTTTCAGGTCCGGGCGCCGCTTCCGGAGCAAAAGCAGATGGCCGAGCAGGAAGTCGATGTTGAGGCTCCGTTCGTGCGCCTCGTCGATGATGATCGCATCGTATTCGGAAAGATCCGGATCTCCCTGGGTCTCGGCCAGCAGCAGGCCATCGGTCATCATTTTGATGTAAGTCCGCGGCGAAGTCTTGTCGGAAAACCGGATCTTGCAACCGACCGCCTCGCCCCAAGGCACCCTCAACTCCTCGGCGATCCGTTGCGAGACCGAAAGGGCCGCCACCCGTCTCGGCTGGGTGCAGGCGATCTTGCCCGCCACCCCGAGCCCGGCTTCCAAACACATCTTCGGGATCTGGGTGGTTTTCCCCGACCCGGTCTCCCCGGCGATCACCAGCACCGGATGTTCCCGGATCAACCGCACGATCTCCTCCCGCCGCTCCGAAACCGGCAACTCCGGCGGATAAGTGACGGTCGGCAGTTGCTCCCGCCGCCGTTGCCAAATCTCATGCGACCGCCGCAACCGCCCCGCGAAACGCTCGACGACTTTGGATCGGCCTGCGGGCGGGGTGTCATCCACCGCCCGTTCGAGTTTCAACCGATCGACCGTCAAACACTCGGTCAACGGCGGCAGCCCGGGAAAGGAAGAATCACTCTGAGTCGGCCTCGACATTGAATCGGAAAAAGGAACTAAAATCGCCGCCCCCGCCCCCCGGCGCAACCGTCAAATGCGAACGTCATCCTCCGACGACAGGACGCCCCCGTGTGACACAGACATTCCTGTCTGTGCCCCGGGCAGAAACCACCGGCAGGAATGCCGGTGTCACAACACTGAGGCGGGCCGCCTCACCCACCTTGGTGCCTTCGGATCGTTCGGCGGAACCAGAGTTTCCTAGCCCAAACGGGCTTACGCCCTCCAGCCCAGGGTTGAGCCGAGGGAAACGAGGCCTACCCTGGGGGCACGATACCCGGTACCACGAACCGCAACGCGGTTCCGCCCGCGTTCGAGCCACCATCGCACGGGGGCCCGGGCGCAACCCCTTCGGGGTAGATCGTCGCGCGACCAAGACCCAGGGTAGCCCCGCTTCGCGCGGCAACCCTGGGCTAAAGGGCGAAACGCCGTTGGCGTATACCTTGGATCTTACGCCAAACAGATTCCTTCGCCGCAAGCGGCCCCCATAGCCCCAACGGGCTTACGTCCTTCAGCCCAGGGTTGAGCCGAGGGAAACGAGGCCTACCCTGGGAATCGATACCCGCCCCCACCGAACCGCAACGCGGTTCCGCCCCCCGATTCGAGGCACCATCGCACGGAGGCCCGGGCACAACCTCTTCGAGGTAGACCGTCTCCGCGCGACCAAGACCCAGGGTAGCCCCGCATTCGCGCGGCAACCCTGGGCTGAAGGGCGAAACGCCGTTGGCGTAAATACCCAAAGTGGCGGGGCCGTCCCGGCTCCGTGCGGTTCCCAAGGCTCCGTATGCTGGGCTGAACCCATGCACTGAGGCGGGACGCCTCACCCACTTTATCTTTATCAATCAGGCTTCGACGGCGGCGGGGGCCGCTTCGGGTTGATACCCGAGGTTCGGGGCGAGCCACTTTTCGACTTCCTCAACCGTCATTCCTTTGCGTTGGGCGTAATCTTCCACCTGGTCGCGGGTGATCATTCCGACCGCGAAATAACGGCTTTCCGGATGGGCGAAATAGAGGCCCGAGACCGAACTGGCCGGGGTCATGGCGCAGTTTTCGGTGAGCTCGATGCCCGCCGTCTCTTTCGCGTTCAACAACTTGAACAACGTCCGCTTCTCCGTGTGATCCGGGCTCGCCGGATAACCGGCGGCCGGACGGATTCCGCGATAGCGCTCGCGGATCAGGTCGTCGGGCGAGAGATCCTCGCCTTTACCATATTGCCAGAACTCGCGGACCTTCTTGTGCATGCATTCCGCGAAGGCTTCCGCCAGACGGTCACCCAGGGCCTTCGCCATGATCGCGGTGTAATCGTCGTGCTCGGCTTCGAATTGTTTCGCGAACTCTTCCACCCCGTGCCCGGCGGTCACCGCGAAGGCGCCGAGATAATCGATCCGCCCCGATCCCTTCGGCGCGACGAAGTCGGCCAGAGCGTAGTTCGGTTTGCCGTCGGCCTTGATGTTTTGCTGACGCAAGGTGCGGAAGGTGGTCACCACTTTCGAACGATCCTCGTCGGCGTAAAGCTCAATGTCGTCGCCGACGCTGTTGGCTGGCCAGAATCCGATCACCCCGCGGGCGGTGAAAATCTTCTCCTCGACGATTCGCTTGAGCAACGCCTGGGCGTCGCGGAACAGATCGCGGGCCTGGGCGCCGACCACTTCGTCGTCGAGAATTTTTGGATACCGGCCGGCCAACTCCCACGCCTGGAAGAACGGAGTCCAGTCAATAAACTCGGTCAGTTCCTCCAACGAGAAATGGTCGAAGCTCCGCAGACCGAAAAACTCGGGCCGGTCGATCGGGAGCGTCGGCCAGTCGTAGACCGGACGCTCCTCGCGGGCCGCTTCCAGGGTGTGGAGTTTCCGTTCCTTCTGACGGCCGAAATGGCGCTCGCGGAGGCGTTCGTGGTTGGCTTCGACTTCCTTTACGTAGCCGTCGCGGGCGGTCTCGCTGAGGAGGTTGCTCACCACCCCGATCACCCGGGAGGCGTCCAACACATGGACCACCGGCTCGGCGTAGGCAGGGGCGATCTTCACCGCGGTATGGGCCGGACTGGTGGTGGCGCCGCCGATCAACAGCGGCACCTTCATGCCGCGCCGGGACATTTCCGCCGCGACATGGACCATCTCGTCGAGCGAGGGAGTGATCAGGCCGCTCAAGCCGACGATGTCGGCTTTTTCCTCGACCGCCTTGTCCAAAATCTTGTCGGCCGGAACCATCACCCCGAGGTCGACCACGTCGTAGTTGTTGCAGGCGAGCACCACCGCGACGATGTTTTTGCCGATGTCGTGGACATCCCCCTTGACGGTGGCGATGAGGAACTTCGCTTTCGGCCGGGCGTCGCCGAGCCGTTTCTTTTCCTCCTCCATAAACGGCATCAGGTAGGCGACCGCCTTCTTCATCACCCGGGCGCTTTTCACCACCTGGGGGAGGAACATCTTCCCGGCGCCGAACAAGTCGCCGACCACCCGCATCCCGTCCATCAACGGTCCTTCGATCACCTCGAGCGGGGCGGCGTATTGCTGCCGCGCCTCCTCAGTGTCCTGATCGATATGGGTGACGATTCCCTTGACCAACGCATGGGAGAGACGCTCCTGGACCGTTCCTTCGCGCCAACTCTCGGTTTCCTTAACCTTGGCCTTGTCGTCGGCCTTGTAGGATTCGGCGAAATCAATCAATTGCTCGGTCGCGTCGGGGTGCCGATTCAAGAGCACGTCCTCGACCTTCTCCAGGAGGTCCTTCGGAATCTCGTCGTAAACCGCCAGCATCCCGGCGTTGACGATCGCCATGTCGAGCCCGGCCTTGATCGCGTGATAAAGGAACGCCGAGTGCATCGCCTCGCGGACAGGATTGTTGCCGCGGAAGGAGAAAGAGATGTTGCTGACCCCGCCGCTGACCTTGCAGTGGGGGAGGGTCGCTTTGATCTCCCGGACCGCTTCGATGAAATCGACCGCGTAGTTGTTGTGCTCCTCGATGCCGGTGCCGACGGTCAGAATGTTCGGATCGAAAATGATGTCGTTCGGGTCCATCCCGACCTTCTCGGTGAGAAGGTTGTAAGCGCGGGTGCAGATCCGGACCTTGTCGTCCTTCGTCGCCGCCTGCCCTTCTTCGTCGAAGGCCATCACCACCACGGCGGCCCCGTAACGCATGACCAGGCGGGCCTGTTCGAGGAACTTTTCCTCGCCTTCCTTCAAGCTGATCGAGTTGACCACGCATTTCCCCTGGGCGCAGCGCAAACCGGCCTCCAGAACCGACCATTTCGAACTGTCGATCATGATCGGAATCCGGGAAATATCCGGTTCCGAGGCGACCAGGTTGAGAAACCGGGTCATCGAAGCCTCGCTGTCGAGGAGGGCTTCGTCGAAATTGACGTCGAGAATGTTGGCGCCGTTCTCCACCTGCTGGCGGGCGACCGTGAGCGCGCCGTCGAAATCATCGGCCTTGATCAACTTCTTGAACCGGGGCGATCCGGTGACATTGGTCCGCTCGCCGACCACGATGAAACCGCTGTCGGGCCCGATGGTCAGGGCTTCCAAACCGCTCAACCGGGTGCGGGGCGGCACCTCCGGGATTTGGCGGGGTTTGAAATCGATCAACGCGGTCCGGATCGCCGCGATGTGCTCCGGCGTGGTGCCGCAGCAACCCCCGATGATGTTGAGCCAGCCGTTTTTGGCGAACGGCCGCAGGACGCTCGCCATGTGCGCCGGGTCCTGATCGTACTCGCCGAAGGCGTTCGGCAAACCGGCGTTCGGATAGCAACTGAGCGCGCAATTCGCCAGCCCAGAGAGTTCCTCGATGTAGGGACGCATCTCCTCGGCGCCGAGCGCGCAATTGATCCCGACCGCCAATGGCCGGGCATGGGCGACCGAATTCCAGAACGCCTCGACGGTCTGCCCCGACAACGTCCGGCCGGAAGCGTCGGTGATCGTCACCGACAGCCAGACCGGCAGCCGCACCCCGGTATTTTCGAAGAACGATTCCAAGGCGAAAATCGAGGCCTTCAGATTGAGCGTGTCGAAAGTGGTCTCCGGCAAAAGCAAATCGACGCCCCCGTCGACCAACGCCTCGATCTGTTCGTAGTAGGCGTCGACCAACTCCTGGAACGTGACCGCCCGGTATTCGGGCCGGTTGACGTCCGGGGAGAGGGAGGCGGTCCGGTTGGTCGGCCCGAGGGCGCCCGCGACGAAACATTTCCGCCCCGGATTTTCCTTCTGGAATTTCTCCACCGCCTGCCGCGCGACCTGCGCCGACGCCCGGTTCAACTCCGGCACCAGATCCTCCATCGCATAATCGGCCTGGGAGATGCGGGTCGAGTTGAAGGTGTTGGTCTCGATGATGTCGGCCCCGGCCTCGAGAAACCGCCGGTGGATTCCCTCGATTACATCCGGACGGGTGATCGAGAGTAAATCGTTATTC
This sequence comes from Verruconatronum alginivorum, assembly GCF_056590205.1. Classification (NCBI taxonomy): domain Bacteria; kingdom Pseudomonadati; phylum Verrucomicrobiota; class Opitutia; order Opitutales; family Verruconatronaceae; genus Verruconatronum; species Verruconatronum alginivorum. The sequence continues at coordinate 1,271,667 of NZ_JBWPVQ010000001.1, forward strand.
CCCTGCAAATCGCTCGGATGATCGGCGAACCGCTCGCCCCGGAAATCGTTTTCCCCCAGCTTCTCCTTCTGGATCATCGTCCCCATCGCCCCGTCGAGGACCAGGATCCGCTCCTTCATCAACTCACGGAGCTCGTTCGCCACCGGATGTTCCTTTTGCTGTTTCGTCATATCTCGAAAAAATCTGTCGCCGCTCCCGTCTCCCAACCGACTTCCGGCCGGACGGTTCTTCGCACAATAAATCAACATATTTTGATACGTTGATATGAAATAGCAAACGGAAATACTCCCGTAGCGATGAAGCCGCGCTTCATCGACCGCGTCCGCTCACCGTAGTCGGGTTGGCTCCGCCGCCCGACCGCAGCGGTCGGAGCGATCCGAACGATATTGATGTCGCGCGTCGCGGCCGAGACGGCTCCCTCGTCGTTTCGTGATCTTTTAGCAGACGGGCTCTTTCGCCCGAGGAACCCTCGCGACATCTCTCCCCTTGATCCATCGGGCATCCTCCGCTATTCTTCTCCTCAATGTCATCCGGTTCGCCCATTCGCATTTTATCCGATCTCCACGTCGGCCATCCGGCCTCGCTGGTGAAGGACGTCCGGCAAATCGCCCCGCTGGTGGAGGGAATGACCAAAATCGTTTTCAACGGCGACACCGTCGAGCTCCGCTTGACCCGCCTCCGTTCCCGCGGGTTGCAGGCGCTGAAGGAATTGCGCCAACTCTGCCAAATCCACGAAGCCGAAGCGGTCTTCCTCAACGGCAACCACGATCCCGACGTCTCCTCCCGAAACCACCTCGATCTGATGGGCGGCCGGGTGTTCGTCACCCACGGCCATGCGCTGTTTCCCGCGATCACTCCATGGGGACGCGACGCCGACCGGCTCCGGGAACACCATCGTTTGGCCCTGGAAGAACTCGTCGGCGACCGCGACCCGACCTTGGAGGAACGGCTCGAAGCGGTCACCCGCGCCGTGCTCCGGGTGCCGCCGAAGGAAGGACGATCCCCGCAAACCGCCCTGGAATGGACCGCCGCCGCCCTTTCCGAACTGGCCCATCCGCTCCGGACCTTCGAAGTGTTGCGGGCTTGGTTCACCGCCCCGCGGCTCGGCCACGCCCTCGTCAGCCGGCATCGCCCTCTCGCCCAATGCGTCGTCACCGGGCACACCCATTTTCCCGGATCCTGGCGCCGCGAGGACAAATTTTTCATGAACACCGGGGCTTTCCTCCCCGGATTCGGCCGCCGCCTGATCGACCTCGCCCACGACGAAGTGGTGATGCGGCAAATCGAATGGACCGGCACCCATTTCCGTCCCGGCCGGGAAATTGGCCGCTGGACCATCGGCGCCACCGAGATCGATCCCACCGGAGCCCGCCAAGCCGGCGCGACCAACTGGTAAAGGGGAGCGCCCCCCTCACCGACGGTCTCCGGTAGCATCCCGGCTTTCGCCGGATGAAGGGGAGCGGCGCGCTTCAGCCGCCGGCGTTGGACGGACGAGAGTTACGGACGATCCCCCTCACCGACGGTCTTCGGCTAAAGCACGAAGGTCCGGTAGCATCCCGGCTTTCGCCGGAGGAGGGGGCGGCGCGCTTTCGCCGGATGAGACCGTTCCGCAAGAATTACGTTGAGCCGTCCGGGGAAAGCGGTCAGAACGTTTTTCAAATCCCGATGAATGCCAGAAACGAACTTTCGGTGGCGAAATGGCCTTTTTTTGTGGCGGATGGCGTGCTGGTGGCCGCCGCCGGACTCACCCTCTGGTTTTCCTCCTCGCCACCCGGCCCCGGGGCCGTCGCGACCGCCGTCCTGCTATTGGTCGCGGGCGCAGTGGTCTCATTGATTCCTTTCTTCGTCGAATTCTATTGGAATTGGCAGGAACGCGAGAGCGCCATCCGCGATCAACTCGACTCCCGCCAACACCACCTCGCCAAACTCACCGCCGAGGTCGAAGCGGTCGTCTCCGCATGGGAACGGGCCTCCGCCCACGGTCCGGCCACCGCCGAACCGTCCAGAAACCCCGCCGCCCAATTCGAGGAAATGGCCCAGATGCTCCAACAATGGCAGGCCCAACTCGAAAAACGGGAAGAACGGCTGTCCGCCGAATTCGACCGCCTTCTCGAGCAGATTTCCGCCTCCCGGATCGCCCCAAACCCACACGCGCACGTGCAACTGCATGAGCACCCGAATGCGACGGCAGACTCCGGTCCCGACGATTTTGACGCGGAATTCACCGCCGATCCAAGTCCCGAAACCGATTGGGACGAAGCACCCGAAAAATCTTTCGACGAAACGCCTGACGAAGAGGATTTCCCCGAAGCGGTCCCCGTGGCCAGCAACGCTCCCGATGAAATGGATGCGGAAATCGAAGCAGAGGCGCCGGAGGAACCGGAAGCTCCCGCTCCGACGCCCCGCAAGCGGAAGTCGGCCGGCGCGAAACCGAAGATTAAAGAAGAGACCGGTATTTCGCTTTTCTCCACCACCACCCTGATCGCCACCGCCTTCATCGGCGCCGGAAACCGCCTGTTCATCCGCGGCGACGGCCCCGGGCTCAGTTGGGAGGAAGGGGCGATGATGCAATTCGTCGAAATCGGCAAATGGAGTTGGACCACCGCCGACGCCGACGGTCCGATCAAGATCCAGGTTTTCAAAAACGACGAGGAACCCGACAAAGCCGGCGTCATCACTGTAGAACCGGGCCAAACCGTCAACCTTCGCCCGGAGTTTTGATCCGCTCCGGACTTCCGCAAACACCACCCTCCCGCCCCCGTCGGCGGGACCCGCGCCACCGCATTATCGTGAATCATTCCGCACTCCTCCTCGACCGCCGGGAATTGACCCGCTCCAAACAAGCGGCCGCGAACGGCCATCCGGCCCTCGCCGCCGCCCTCGCCGACCTCCGCCGCGCGGCGGATGAGGCGCTGAAAGCCGGACCGTTCTCCGTAACCCACAAGTCCGGACTCCCCCCGAGCGGCGACCGGCGCGACTTTATGTCGGTCGGACCGTATTGGTGGCCCGATCCCGTCCAGCCGGACGGCTTGCCCTACATTCGCCGCGACGGTGAAATCAATCCGGAGAGGACCAACGACACTTTCGACAACGTCCGCGCCGACGAAATGGTCGAAACGGTGAAAACCCTCGCCCTCGCCTATCACCTGACCGGCAACGAAACTTTCGCAGAGCGGGCGGCCGGGCTGCTCCGGGTCTGGTTCCTCGACAACGAAACCCGAATGAACCCCCATTTGGAATACGGCCAAGCCATCCCCGGACGGGTGGAAGGCCGCGGCATCGGCATCATCGACACCGTCGGATTCATCGGTCTGGCCGACGCGGTGCTGTTGTTGCGCGACTCCCCGCACTGGTCCGACTCCGACCACCAAAAACTGCAAGCCTGGTTCGCCGACTATCTCGACTGGCTGAAAACGAGCGACAAAGGGGCCGCCGAACAGCGTCACCATAACAATCACGGAACTTGGTTCGACGCCCAAATCGTCGCCTTCGCCCTTTTCGCCGGTCAACCGGACCTGGCCCGGCAACAGGTGGAAAACTTCACCCTCGCCCGTCTCGAAGCCCACATCGAGCCCGACGGACGACAACCGCACGAACTCGAACGGACCTTGTCGTTCGATTACAGCATTTACAATCTCACCGCCTTCCTCCAGATCGCCCGGATGGCCGAATCGATCGGGCTCGATCTGTGGAAACACGAAAACCAACGGGGCGGAACCCTCCGCAAAGCCGTCGATTTCCTGCTCCCCTACCTCCGCGAGCCCGCGAGTTGGTCGCATCAACAAATCCGCGCTCCCCGCCTCGACGAGCCGGCCGCGGTCCTCCTCGCCCTGGCCTTCCACGGCTACCGCCTCCCGGAATACCTCGAAGCGATGCCCGCCCACGGCCCGACCCACCTGATGTTTCCAGCCACCCTCCTCGACCACTGAAAATAAGAAAGTGGGAAAGTGGGTGAGGTGAGGCGTCCCGCCTCCGAGCCGAAGCCTTTTCCAACGCACTGAGGCGGGACGCCTAACCCACTTTGGGACCTTCGGCTCTTACGCCGGATCCAGAGTTTCGCATAGCCCAACGGGCTTACACCCCTCCAGCCCAGGGTTGAGCCGAGGGAAACGAGGCCTACCCTGGGAACCGATCCCCGACGCCATCGAACCGCAACGCGGTTCCGCCCGTCTTCGATCACGGTCGATCTCCCCATACCGCGGGCCGGGGCGCAACCTCTTCGAGGTAGATCCTCTCGCGACCGATACCCAGGGTAGCCCCGCATTCGCGCGGCAACCCTGGGCTGGAGGACGAAACGCCGTTGGCGTATTAACCCAAAGTGGCGGGACCGTCCCGGCTCCGTGCCGAGCATCAAACCTCGACCTCAACGGACCAGACGGAGCTGGTCCCTCCCCCGAATCCAACGCACTGAGGCGGGACGCCTCAGCCACTTTGGGACCTTCGGCTCTTCCGCCGGATCCAGAGTTTCGCATAGCCCAACGGGCTTACACCCCTCCAGCCCAGGGTTGAGCCGAGGGAAACGAGGCCTACCCTGGGGACCGATACCCGACGCTACCGAACCGCAACGCGGTTCCGCCCGTCTTCGATCACGGTCGATCCCCCATACCGCGGGCCGGGGCGCAACCTCTTCGAGGTAGATCCTCTCGCGACCGATACCCAGGGTAGCCCCGCATTCGCGCGGCAACCCTGGGCTGGAGGACGAAACGCCGTTGGCGTATTAACCCAAAGTGGCGGGACCGTCCCGGCTCCGTGTGTCCCAAGCCAACTGATCTGGCCGCCGCAGCCCACGGACCGCACCACCACCGCACACGGAGGCGGGACGCCTCCGCCACTTTGTGGCGACCGACACCGGTGCCGCAGTTCCATAGCCCAACGGGCTTACGCCCTCCAGCCCAGGGTTGGGCCGAGGGAAACGAGGCCTACCCTGGGGACCGATACCCGACGCCAACGAACCGCAACGCGGTTCCGCCCGTCTTCGATCACGACCGATCCCCCATACCGCGGGCCGGGGCGCAACCTCTTCGAGGTAGATCCTCTCGCGACCGATACCCAGGGTAGCCCCGCATTCGCGCGGCAACCCTGGGCTGGAGGACGAAACGCCGTTGGCGTATTAACCCAAAGTGGCGGGACCGTCCCGGCTCCGTGCCGAGCATCAAACCTCGACCTCAACGGACCAGACGGAGCTGGTCCCTCCCCCGAATCCAACGCACTGAGGCGGGACGCCTCAGCCACTTGGGACCTTCGGCTCTTACGCCGGATCCGGAGTTTCGCATAGCCCAACGGGCTTACACCCTCCAGCCCAGGGTTGAGCCGAGAGAAACGAGGCCTACCCTGGGGACCGATACCCGACGCTACCGAACCGCAACGCGGTTCCGCCCGTCTTCGATCACGGTCGATCCCCCATACCGCGGGCCGGGGCGCAACCTCTTCGAGGTAGATCCTCTCGCGACCGATACCCAGGGTAGCCCCGCATTCGCGCGGCAACCCTGGGCTGGAGGACGAAACGCCGTTGGCGTATATGTCAAAGTGGCGGGGCCGTCCCGGCTCCGTGTGTCCCAAGCCAACTGATCTGGCCGCCGCAGCCCACGGCACCGCACCAGCACCGCACACTGAGGCGGCACGCCTCACCCACTTTGGGACCTTCGGCTCTTACGCCGGATCCAGAGTTTCGCATAGCCCAACGGGCTTACACCCTCCAGCCCAGGGTTGAGCCGAGGGAAACGAGGCCTACCCTGGGAACCGATACCCGACGCCAACGAACCGCAACGCGGTTCCGCCCGTCTTCGATCACGACCGATCCCCCCATACCGCGGGCCGTGGCGCAACCCCTTCGAGGTAGATCGTCTCGCGACCGAGACCGAGGGTAGCCCCGCATTCGCGCGGCAACCCTGGGCTGGAGGACGAAACGCCGTTGGAGTATATTCCCAAAGTGACGGGGCCGTCCCGGCTCCGTGTGTCCCAAGCCAACTGATCTGGCCGCCGCAGCCCACGGCACCGCACCACCACCGCACACGGAGGCGGGACGCCTCCGCCACTTTGTGGCGACCGACACCGGTGCCGCAGTTCCATAGCCCAACGGGCTTACGCCCTCCAGCCCAGGGTTGAGCCGAGGGAAACGAGGCCTACCCTGGGAACCGATACCCGACGCTACCGAACCGCAACGCGGTTCCGCCCGTCTTCGATCACGGTCGATCCCCCATACCGCGGGCCGGGGCGCAACCTCTTCGAGGTAGATCGTCTCGCGACCGAGACCCAGGGTAGCCCCGCATTCGCGCGGCAACCCTGGGCTGGAGGACGAAACGCCGTTGGAGTATATTCCCAAAGTGACGGGGCCGTCCCGGCTCCGCGTGTGTCCCAAGCCATCCGTCCGAGCAAACATCCGTGGTTCCGCACCGACGCGGGACGCCTCACCCACTTTGGGACCTTCGGCTCTTCCGCCGGATCCAGAGTTTCGCATAGCCCAACGGGCTTACACCCTCCAGCCCAGGGTTGGGCCGAGGGAAACGAGGCCTACCCTGGGGGACCGATCCCCGACGCCATCGAACCGCAACGCGGTTCCGCCCGTCTTCGATCACGGTCGATCCCCCATACCGCGGGCCGGGGCGCAACCTCTTCGAGGTAGATCCTCTCGCGACCGATACTCAGGGTAGCCCCGCATTCGCGCGGCAACCCTGGGCTGGAGGACGAAACGCCGTTGGCGTATATTCCCAAAGTGACGGGGCCGTCCCGGCTCCGCGTGTGTCCCAAGCCATCCGTCCGAGCAAACAGCCGTGGTTCCGCACCGACGCGGGACGCCTCACCCACTTTGGGACCTTCGGCTCTTACGCCGGATCCAGAGTTTCGCATAGCCCAACGGGCTTACACCCTCCAGCCCAGGGTTGGGCCGAGGGAAACGAGGCCTACCCTGGGGACCGATACCCGACGCTACCGAACCGCAACGCGGTTCCGCCCGTCTTCGATCACGACCGATCCCCCCATACCGCTGGCCGTGGCGCAACCCCTTCGAGGTAGATCGTCTCGCGACCGAGACCCAGGGTAGCCCCGCATTCGCGCGGCAACCCTCGGCTGGAGGACGAAACGCCGTTGGCGTATATTCCCAAAGTGACGGGGCCGTCCCGGCTCCGCGTGTGTCCCAAGCCATCCGTCCGAGCAAACAGCCGTGGTTCCGCACCGACGCGGGACGCCTCACCCACTTTGGGACCTTCGGCTCTTACGCCGGATCCAGAGTTTCGCATAGCCCAACGGGCTTACACCCTCCAGCCCAGGGTTGAGCCGAGGGAAACGAGGCCTACCCTGGAAACCGATACCCGACGCCAACGAACCGCAACGCGGTTCCGCCCGTCTTCGATCACGACCGATCCCCCATACCGCGGGCCGGGGCGCAACCTCTTCGAGGTAGATCGTCTCGCGACCGAGACCCGGGGTAGCCCCGCATTCGCGCGGCAACCCTGGGCTGGAGGACGAAACGCCGTTGGCGTATTAACCCAAAGTGGAGGGGCCGTCCCGCCCTCCGCGCCGAGCACCAAGCCTCGACCTCAACGGACCAGACGGAGCTGGCCCCCCCCCGAATCCAATGCACTGAGACGGGACGCCTCACCCACTTTCCGCCGCCCGGGCCAGCAACCAAAGGAGGTCCGACAATCGGTTCAAATATTGCAACAGAATCGGGCGCACCGGAAAGCCCGTTTCCGTCAACCCGACCAATCGGCGCTCCGCCCGCCGGGCCGCCGCCCGCGCCGTCTCCAAGGAGGCTTCGTGCAAATTCTTGCCAGGAAGCGCCCACCCGTTGAATCCGCCGGTGACCGCCTCCAATTCATCGACCCAACGATCGAGCGCGGTCAAATGCTCCTCCCCGATCCGGGGGAATTTCGACTCTTGATACCGGTTCTGGTCGTCCGCCGACGCCGATATTTCCCCCATCAATCCAATCAGATCGCGCTGAAAGGTCTCCAAACGACCGACCGCCTCCCCGGGGATAGTCGGGGCGGTTGCTTTCGCCATCGCGAGCGCCGCACAGAGTTCGTCGACCGCGCCGCCCGCTTCGATCTGGGGATGCGATTTCGGCACCCGCTGGCCGTAAAGCAGGCTCGTCTCTCCGGCATCCCCCCGCCGGGTCGAGATCGACCCGCCCCCCTTTCCTGTCCGTTCCGTCATAACCGCATAGGCTGCCAAGCGTCGTCAAACAAGGCAACGATTCCCGGTTGCCCAAAAGTATTTTGCGGTTTTGTTCCCGAAGATTGACTCGCTCGATCAAACCGAGAGTAACTTGATCGCATGTCCGAGACACGCCCTGCTCGACCCCACGAATACGATGCCATCCTGCGTTTCCTGGCTGCCGCCTACCGCCAGCCTTACGATTTCTTCCCCCTGAATTACCCGGGATGGTGGGGGGAGCACACCGACTTTTCCCGAATCTGGCTGAGCCTCACTCCCGACGGGATCGCCGGCCTGGTCCGCGTTTTCCCGCTCCGGCTGGTGATGGGCCAAACAACGATTACGGTGGGCGGCATCGGATCGGTCGCCACCTCGCCCGCCGCCCGAGGCCAAGGGCACATGCATCACACGATGCGAAAAGCGGTCGTCGCGATGCAAGGAGAATTCCCCCTCTCCGTTCTGTGGGGAGACCGCCACCGTTACCGCCCCTGGGGATACGAACACGGCGGTAGTTGCCCACATCTTCGGATCACCCCCCGGGGACTGATGAAATCCAACATCGTCCCGGCCGACCCGATCCGATTCCGGGGAGAACCTGAACTCCTGCAACGTATCCAAACGCTTCATTCGGAATGGCCGTTCCACCGCCTGCGGGAGCCCCACGAGGACGCCCTCTCCTATGCCAGGCCCGATCTGATCACCTGGCTGGCCGGGCGCACCGACCCCGACGGCTACGTCGTGTACTCAAGCCATAACGACCAAGTCAAAATCATGGAATTCGCGGGGAGGCCCGGAACCGTCCTGTCGCTGTTGGCCGCGGTTTTTGCAGAGACCGGCTCTTCCGAAGTGACGTTGGTATTTCCCGCCCGCGAAGTCGTGGCCGAAGCCTATTGGAACGTCGCCACCGGTTGGTCGATCCAAGCCGGAGGGATGATCAAAATCCTCGATCTCGGGGAGGTGATCGACCGGTTCCGTCCCTGGCTGCTGGAAGATCATGCCGCCACCGATTCGACCCTGTCGACCTTACCCGACCCGCAGGTGGTCGACCGTATTTTCGGGGTCGGACGAACCGGCGCGGCCCCCTTCTTCTGCTGGCCGCTCGATCACATTTAAGAAGGCGCCAATTCGGTCGCCGCCCCCCTTTGCCATAGCCAGGTTGGCTTCGCCGTCCGAGACGCAGCCTCAACGTCCGCGCTGTTGGCCCGCCGGCTCGGGGGCCGAAACAAATTGGCCCGCGTCGATCTCTTGACCGTCTTTCCAGAGGGAATCGAGGCGGTAGAGGTCCCGCATGTCCGGGGTGAAGAGATGCACGATCACATCGTGCGCGTCGAGAACGGTCCAACCGGTTTGGGGGTTCATTTCATGCCCGACGATGTGATGCTTTTCCTCTTTCAACACCCGTGCCACCTCTTGGGTGAGGGCTCGCAAATGAGGTTCGGAGTTTCCGGTGGCGACAATCAGGTAATCCGTGATCGAGGAGAGCCGGCTGACATCGAGGATTTTGATGTCTTCCGCCTTTTTGTCATCCAAGGCCCGGCAGCAGAGCCCGACCATTTGAAGCTTAGGATCGCTGGGCTTTTCCTTTGGTTTTTTCATTTATTGATAGAGATTCCGTTCATAAATGTAACTTATTACGGGTTCAGGGAGAAGAAAGTGCAATGGCCGTTTTTCACGAGTTCGCTGGCGAACCTCCGTCGAGCTGATTTCGACCTGATGGGAACGGAGCCGGTGCAGGCGGAGCCCCGGGATCGGCGGGGTTTCCGGATCCGGATAACCCGGACGCCGCAAGCAGGCGAATTCGGCCATGCGACAGAGTTTTTCGATTTCCTTCCACCGATGGAGTTTTTCCACCTGGTCGTGACCGATGATCCAGAGCAAGGTGGCATCCGGATGTTGTTTTCGCAAAGCCGCGATCGTCTCCACCGTGTAACTCACCCCCCCGCGCGCGAGTTCGATTTCGCAGACTTGGAAGGCCGGATTCAAACAGGTGGCGAGCCGGATCATTTCCAACCGGTCCTCGGGAGAAGTCCGGTAACCGGCGTCGCGCAACGGAGCCTGGGCCGCCGGAACGAAGTGAAGGGAAGTCAGCGCCAGCTGTTCCAGCGCATCTTGGGCGGCGATCAGATGTCCATGATGGATCGGATCGAAACTCCCGCCGTAAAATCCCAGCCGAACGCTTTGGGTCACACTTTTACCCTGTTCCACCGGAGGGCATTAGGCAATGCAAAAGGTTGAGGCGCTCCCCTCAACAAACAGCTCATCACGTTGGAGTTCGGCATTCATGCGACCTTCGGACCCTCGGAAAAGGCCCGGCTGTCTGAAGCCGGATGGGTCTCCTTCCTCAGGTAAAAATCTCCGCCAGATACGGGGCCAGAACTCCTTCGAGCTTTTGCAGCGCCCGCTTTTCGCGCATGCTGACCTGTTGGTGGGAAATCCCGATCGCCCGGGAGATTTCCGCCAACGTCTTCCCCTCGCCGTGGCCGTTCAAGCCATACCGCAACTCCAGCACCTCGCGCTGCTTATCGGTCAGGCCGGCAATCAACATCCCGACCAAATCCCGGAGGTCCTTCCGCATGATCTGCGACCGGGGCGAACTGGCGTCCTCATCGGGAATCTGCTCCGCCAGACTGCCACTCTCGTCGTAAACCTCATTTAATGAGATACTTGGTTGGCGCAGTTGCTCCATCAACACCGCCATCTTGCGGGCGACCTGCTCGTCCGGCTGACCCGGCTTCGAATCGGCTTTGGTGTCCTGCCGTAACGTTTTCGAGGCCAGATTGATCGGAACATGAACCGGAAACCGTTCCCCCATCATGTAATTCTTCACCTGACGGCGAATCCACATCTGAGCGTAAGCCCCGAGAGAAGTCTTCGAGGTGTCCGCCTTGTCGATGGCATGGAGCAAAGCCAAACAACCTTCTTGCATACAATCGTGGCGCTTCGACGAATCGAAGACGATCCGATTGACCATCCGTTCGATCAAATCCTGGTAATTGAAAAACAAGAGCGCTTGAGCGTGTTTATACCGCCGGTGCTCCTTGGAAAGGGCGAACAACAAGGCCTGCTGAAACTTAAGCCATTGACTGACAGACAAATGCTCGTCAAGATCAAGGCTCGAAAACAGATCGAGACCAAAATGAGCGCTCAAACGGACGGCGTGACAGGCCGGAAACAGGTGCCGGTATCGCGGAAGCATCCACCGGATGAGTGAATACTTGTTCTCGATCAGCAAGGCATTGAGCGCCGGACGGAGCCCGATCCCTTTGCGCGGACCAGGCAGTTGCAGTTCCTCAAGTCCCTCGGCCAAAAGCGCTTCCCATTCCGGGACCCGCAGCATCCATTCGAGACGTTCCCGATAGGAAGCAATGATTTGCCGGGAAACAGTTTCCTCAAGGCTCGGCTCAAAAACTTGCGCGCGAGCCCCATCCATCGCTTCTGACTCAGGGGAATGCATCGGAGGAATTTATCTTACCCGGGACCTTCCGTCAAGTTAGCGGCCGGAACAGCCCCCAGGTTCAACGCAATAGCATCGACGAGTTGTCGGCCGATGCCGAGAAAAAAAACCGTTTGAATCTAATGGAAGAAGCGCCGCCTACCCGCACGATAAGCAGGACAAAACGGCGTCGATTGGAGCCGCGGCCGATCCAATTATTCGTGACCGGCTTGAATCGAAATCCCCGGAAACATTGACACCCCATCCCGAACGGTTAGTTCAGAAGGTTTCCATCGCTCGCCCGGGTGGCGGAATGGTAGACGCTGCGGACTTAAAATCCGCTGGCCGTAAGGCCGTAGGGGTTCGAGTCCCCTCCTGGGCACCAACGAGTTAGGGAATACACGGGCGGGAAGAAAAAGGGGCCGTATGCCTCTTTAAGAGCAACCTTTGGCATTAGCCTAACAGGGCAATCGGGGTTTTGCGGTCTCCGAGCTTCCGAGCAACCGCTCTCCCCAGGATTTCGCGATTCAGGTAGGCGACCGCCTCCTCCTCTGACCGATGGCGTATTTCTCTGGCATCGGACTTGAACCCAGGCCGGCAACCTGGGGAAAAATGAACCCCACCCAGTGGGTTCGCTTATTCCCCTGCTTCAGCTCCTGCAGAGCGGAGTCATAATGGTCAGCCTGAGCGGCCACGAAACGGTGGAGATCGAATGAATTAATCTTCCTGTTTCAACTACCAAACTTCAAGAATGATGGCGATCGGTAGTAAAACCGCTGCCAGGCCGAGTGACGCCACAGCTAAGACAGGGAGAAAGTCTTTAATTCGCGTGTCCAGAATTTTTCCACCAAGGAAGGACAAGCCCGAAACAAAGATCGACAAGTAGGCGAGCGCCAGCAATCGGGCAGAAAGTCCGGTATAGTGGTGTGATCCCATTCTTCCGATAATCAATATTTCAGCCCGGACAAGGCCCGCGACTCCCTGATACAGGAGGAAGCTCATCAATGCTAACCCGGCACCAATCGTCACCAGTTTTCCTATGGGCGTCGTGGTAAGATCTTTCGTCCAGATCGAGGTGGATTTCTTCATTTCTCTTCCGTCGAACGTGAAGGCCTGGGACAACGCCTGCGGCTATCGCTCCTCGCGGAGCGGCTTCACGCCGTTCCCTTCCCTGATTGGTTCGGCCATCGGTCCGTGCCGTCCAATTCGCATCAACGCGAGGGAAACCCCCACCAGCATGACCGCCCAGAAAGCTGTATTCATCAGGAGTCGATCCATATTCCACCCGCCCATAATACTGATTCCCGGAGCGCTCTTATAGAACCAGATGGGGAAACCGCAATACTCGATAATTCCGACTGTGCTTAATTCCTCCTCGGAAGTTCGGCGCACGAGAAGACCGGTAGAATAAGATACGGGGCCAGCCAATAAGGCAGCAAGAACGGCTGCAATAAACTTCCTCATTTCCTCATCTTTCTGCCGAAGGTCGAGGCCACTCGTAGAATGGGCGCAAGCCCATTCTGATGAGCGCTCCGATTTCTTCGCACTTTTGTTCAGTAATACTCGGAAGGTTCGATCGCTATCCGGTATGCCCATTCTCCATTTCTTCTATTGCAGCCTTCTCAGCCGGTCGAACTACTCGACTCCGGAAAATCTGTCCAACAACTGAGAAGACGACAAGTCCCACGACCATCCGGAGAATAATATGTTTCGGTTCAGGAGTTCCGACGAGCGAATTGTGCCAGTAAATGAAAAGGATGAATCCGACGACGGTCGGCAATATCAGGATAGCAATCCACGCAAAGAAGAGCCCGGGGCGAATGTGACGCCCAACCCGTTTCCAGTAGCCAGGACCGATCTCATTCATTTTAACCACTCTTGCGAACTTCGAGCCTAGGCATACTGAGAGGCGCCAGCCTCTCAGGGCTGCCTACGACGATCCGTTCTGTCACCGAGGCCTTGATTGGTCCATGTTCGCTTCCCACCATGTTGCGAGCGGGGGACGATCTGAAGAAGTCGCATACCATCGGCTCAAGGATTCATCAAGCTGAGGATCGTCCGCAATCGCGAAGATGAGCGTTCGCCACTTTTCGGTCGGATTCGGGAATTCGAAAAGTTCCGTGACCAATGTCTCGTCATTCAATAACCGCATCAAAATCTCCGGGCCGGGCATCGCTACGCCTTACAGCTTACCGCCAACCCATCGACGTTCCACGGTTTCCAAAAAGTAATACCGAATCCATTCATGATCACAGTCGCTCCGATCTAAGGCCGTTGACATGGCTGTGGGGCGCAAATCTTCTTCCCGAGACAAGTAAACGATTCCTTCAACACGCCATTGGAAACGCACCCCTGTAATTGCGCAGCCGGCACATACACGGCGCTCGGACATTCCATATCTCTGGGCAAACCCGTAGATCAGGATGGAAACAAGGAAGACAATCGCTGAAAAAGAATAGATAAATTGCTTCTTCACTTTGCAGACGTCGAGGACACTGAACAGAATGGGCGGGAGCCCATCCTGTTCAGTGCTCCGATTTGTTCTCGCTTTCTTTCAGGGTTCAAAGTGGTAACCGCAACACTCCCCAGTATGCAATCAATACCGCCGCGCCAAACCCCCAGGGGAAGAAAACAGCCCATCGTCTGATGAATCCGAGATTTCGGCGACAGATATGCGCGAGGACACCCATGGCAACGACGAGGGGGGCGAGGAAAAAACTAGCATTTTGAAACTGTCCGTATCGCCACATCAGTATTGTCCCGCACCATCCTCCACGACCAAGGGAATTCAAATATTCATTCCCACTGGCCATAGTGGAAAATGCAATTGTCAGCGTGACGACAGCGAGGCAGCAAAGTATCCGAGTAGTCCGGTTCAAACCACCGTTCTCTGTCGGCCTGGTAACGCGGTTCTCCGAAATCTGATTCATTCAAATTTCTGTTTCGAGTGTCGAGACATGGCACGCCGCCTATGGCTTCCCCTTAACACCGGGCGGCTTCTCGGCGTTGCCATCGCCGATTCACTGGGCTCTGATTCTTTCAATTGGCTGAAGGACTTTACGTCCGGCTAGAAGCAGGAAAATCGAAATCAATCCATGCGTCAGCTTCCCCCACCAAGTAGAGGAATCAATCGAAATCCCCAGTATCGCAATGTATGGACCTGTGACATCGGGAGATCCGAAAAGGCCAAGATCCTGGAAAATGAGGTGAGAAAGAACTCCCAGGATACCAAGTGTTCCCATAGCTACCAGGAGCACGCCTCCCGTGAATCTCAAACCTATTCGTATCATATTATCTCCTCGCCAAACGTCGAAGGGAGGAACCCCGCCAGCGGCTTTCGCTATGGCAGCGCGGCCTCACCCGTTGGCATCTCCGATTTATTTGGGCTCTCTGTCTTCTTTGTCAGATGTTCGTGAGGAAAGGAATCCGCACTCGATCAGCAACCAAAACCATCCCGCTACTGGAATCAATCCGAGAACGACCGTCCACGCCGGTCGACCTCGATCCCGAAGTCTTCTAATCGTCACTGCGATCACCGTCCAACCCAGCGCGATCGGGATGACTGCAATTACGAAAACAACAAAATCGATAACATCATTCCGGAAGAGCGGTGCGAAGGTGAAAATAAACGCCCAAACGGTTGTCACGATGTTCACCAGAATAACTGCGATCCACCATTCCACGAGATCGGCAGTCCCAAATGGAGAGAACAAATCCTTAATCATTGGCTCTGCCTAACGTCGAGGTGACTCGCGAGATGGGGCGCAAGCCCATCTCGTTGGGCCTACCGATTTGTTAGGGACTCCGTAGCGACCTTCTCTCCGGAACGGATTCGTCCTCCCACGGAGCCCGTTTCAGCGTCATATTTCCATCCCGGTGACGCCAGGAATACCAAAACCTCTTTTCCCCTTCGTCCAAAAACAGAGTGCCATATGCATCGATAGAGGCGAACTGGATTGTTCTCCTGTAAATTACGGAATCAATGACGACTTCCGTTCCGGGTTCGATCCAACCGGATTTTCTCCAGGCATTCGAATCTTCCCTTCGGTCATACAGCTGGAATGGAGCACCGCGAAACCAATCCTCCTCACCCTCGGTGACTTGATCCCACGAGGATTGGCCCGAAGCTAAAAGGCAAACTCTTTTAATTTCCAAACGGGTATGAAGCTGGTCAACGATGAGGGGATGCGAGGAAACATCTCTCACGGTCGTGCAACCGGAGCTGAGCAGGACGAATGAGACCGTCAAGAGTAGAGATACGATTGAGTTTTTCATTCTGCTCTAACGTCGAGGCCATGCGCGGTGAGAGGCGTCAGCCTCGCGCCGCGCATGCGTCGATTTGTTAGGCTGGTGTTCGTTTGGCGGTGGGCCCTCGCGCTTTCGTCCAGAGCGTCACCATCCCGATCTTGAATCCGAACAAAATACCCGCGTAGATCAATCCCGGAATCCATCCAAATAAAAACCAAATCGCATCATACATTCCCATGCTTCGCTCTGGATCTAACCTGTTCAATAGTCTTCCGCTTCCGTCCAAGATCAACCAGAAGCACACAGCCGCGAGGGGGATCGCAATCCACCATTTCTTCACAGCCACTATCGTAGCGATCGGCAAGATCAAGGCGAACGCCAGATAAAGTAGATCCGCATGCTCAGGTTCCATTTAATTTTATCTTTTGCCTAACCTTGAGCAGGGGCATGCGAGTCATTGACTATCGCTCTCGCCGGGCGCGTACATCGCATTGCCTCCTGCGTCTGGTGGCCCATCACTCTACGAGTTCGAAAGTTTCAAAGAAGACGTTAGCGTCCCAAGTGTGTCTTTCTCCATCGGCTTGTCGTAGCCAAATAACTTCAGCCTCACCTTTGACTCCGGCGAGGACCGTCCAAATTTCGCCGATTGGATACACCTTACCCGTAGGCTTCCCTTTCTGATTAAGCACTACAATCTCTTGCTTTATTCTTACTTTCTGCCCCGCAACTATTCCGCAGGGATACGCTGAAAGTCCGTATTCCGTTACCAGTCGATATTTGTCGGAATTATCACTCATTATATTTCTGCCCAACATGAAGGGGAGGTGCGAGTGAAAGTGCCAGCTTTCACTCGTTACCTTTCCCCACTAGCGTCCAGTTAAAAGTCCTTGAATACCAGTTGGTTCGAAATATCATTCGCGGGTTTTCCGTTATTATAGTTTGCAAATAGCTGATTCATAGGGGTCTTCTGAAATACGTTGACGCTCAAGATTTGTAGAATTCGGCTGAGACTTTCATCGAGTCCATGGACCTTATTGAGACAGGCCACCATGAGGTAGACGCACGTGGCGATCCATATCTGGGTGCGCACCGCGTTGTCACTGGTTCCGTAGAATGCTTTTATTCGAAGATTCTGCTTGATCCATTTGAAGAAGAGTTCGATCCGCCAGCGGCTCTTGTAAATCGCGGCGATGGTTAACGCAGGCAACGTTAAATTGTTTGTAAGGAATGTCAGGCGCTTGTTTGTTTCGGTATCGAAATAAGAAATACGGCGAAGGCGGTCAGGGTAATCCCGTTTTCCCTTTTTCGTCCGCAAGACGATCACTTGATCGCATCTGAGACCAGTGGATTTATCAACCTGCCGAGATTCACACACGGTGAATCGGGTATTGGATTTACTGCGAATAACGAAGAATGCACCAGCCAGATGGATACGGAAAAGGCGGGCGAAATCCAGGTAGGCACGATCAAAAACATAGATGCTTCCCTCCTCAAATGCCATGCGATCGAGAAAGTTGACGTCATGAATTGATCCATCGGTAATGCTGATGAACACAGGGATCGAGCCGGCAAGATCGATCTGGGTATGCAGCTTGATCGCCGCCTTCGTTCTTCTGAACTTCGCCCACGGGAAAATAGAAAGGCACAGGTCGATAGTCGAGGCGTCAACCGCGTAAACCATCTCATCCATCTCCAAGCCGTTCGGCTCGTTGACGTAAAGGCGGCGCGCCTTACGAATGAGAATTTGGCCGAGCGCTTCATAAATTCGCCAATCCCGAAACTCGTTCGCGTAAGCAATGTTGGTTCGGGTGATGTTGCCCCGAATTCCCATGGCGTAGAGATGTTGACTGTTACGTAAACAAGCTTCGATATCACGCAATCCTTCGCGAAATGTGATCTGCGCAAATGCCATTGCCAGGAATTGGTCACGTGCGCTCATTCCCCGACTCTGGCGAGGCATCGGGTAGAGAGCAACGCAACGCTCAAACTGCTCGCGGTGCAGCGTATCCATTACTTGGGTGAAAATGAGACGGCCTTCGTTCATGAGGCCAGTCTCAATAAGCCCGCCCCGAACACCAGACCAAGCTTCAAATGCGTCACAACAAACTCACCTCTTTAGATCATGAAAATCCGTTACTTACAAATCCGAGGTGGCCCCTTAGCTGGACGCTAGTGACCTTTCCCGATTGGTTCTGCCATTCGCTTTTCGTGTGAAATCTTCCAAGAACTCAAAAACCTTCGGTGACCCCGGAACCTCTTTCTTGAGGAGTCCCAGCAAGACCGAGAGTTGATGAATTCCCTCCGAGCTGCAAAAGTGTCCCTTATTCTCAGGAGGGTAAACGAAATCCAATGACCCACAGAAATATCCAATGAGTTCGCCTTCTCTACTTTTCTTTGGGCCAGTCATCGCCCAGTCCCAGTCATAATCTCCGGCAGTCCCCGAGATGAAGGCGTCTATACTTTTAATTATGTCCGTTCTTTCATCAGACGGCATATTTCTCGGCAGACGGGTTATTGTCTCGTCCCAAGATTCGAATCCGAATATCTGTTTCAGTTTCTTAAACATTCTGCAGAACGTCGAGGCCATGCGCCATGAGAGGCGTCAGCCTCTCGCGGTTGCATGCGGCGATTTGTTCGGTGAATTCTACCGCTGAACCGATGACGAAGCCGAAAAACGCGACGAGAACCGGTTTCAAATAGATCGAATATGACCACATCGGCGAAACAACCATCTCTATCCTGTAGAGATAGAAATATAGGGCGGATCCAATACCTCCGAGAATCAGCGTGAGGAAAAATGCGATTCTTCTTTCGGGTTCGAATCCCGCGATAAGCGCCCCTCCGACAGCAAACGGCCAGGAAATCGGAATCGCTGAAACCAAATCCAGAAGGATGAGGGAAGTAAATACGCGGTCCCGGGTCGTGACGTCGTGCCAGAAGGAGGACAGGCTAATCTGGGAAATGAAGGCCAAAATTAGGACCCCGATGAAGATCGAAAAAATGGTCTTCTTACTATTCATTCTTACTACCGAACGTCGAGGAATGGAATGAGGGCCAGTCCGAAAACTCACGAACCTTGCCGAGGGCGCGGATGGCCCTCATTGCCATCTCCGGTTTGTTGGGCGGTTCGGTCGGGAGCGATCCACCGATATAGCCCAGCCGAGACGAGGGCCACGAATGCTGTGAACGGGATCAAGAGTAGAAAGTAATTCAGCAGAAGGGAAACGGTCGCTCTGCCCCACTGCGTCCCAGATGGATGACGCGCCGCAGTAATTACTTCCAGAATCGTGATCCCAATGGCGAGAACGAAAAGGAGTCGCGAAAATGTGATCCAAAAAACTCGATTCGGTTTCGATGGCCATTGCGAACGGGCATTGATCCTCCGGACGAGGATGAATGAGAGGCAGACGGGAACCGCCAAGACCGCTGCATTGAGAACCACCCATACCAGATCTCCAATCATTTATTCATTTCTGCCCAACGTCGAGACATGGCACGCCGCCTACTGCGACCGCTCATCGCCGAACGCCTTCTCGGCGTTGCCATCGTCGATTTGTGTGCGCCCAGCATGGGCGCGTTGTAAACGGGGTGCAAGTCCCCTGTAGGAAAACCAAACATGAAAACTCATCATGACGAGACTACTACCTGAGGCCAAGGCGGAAAGGGCAAACGATCCGCTGGAGGAAGGCTAATTGGGAAACCTGCGAGCTTATGGACAAGAACCGCATAGAAGGCCGACACAGGGCGACGAGCTGGCACAACGCAGCGAAGTCGTTTGGTTTGTCCGTGGAGGTAAATGCGGAGGTTGTGCAGGGAAGCAACGCGCTCTTACCTGGGGAGATCCCGCTGCCCAAAAGGCGGCGGGAAGTCAGCAGAGGTCGTAGTAGTGAGCGAACAAGCCGGGGGCTGGAATACGCCCGTTTAAACTTGGAAACCGGAAGTCTTGATCGATCATGAAGGGCCGAACCGAAGAGGAATCTCCTGACCCCGCGAAGGACGTGGCAGACGCTCAAGCCGGACGGCCCGCGTCGCACGAGAGCCTTCGCGGCGGGAAGCATGAGGGGGTTCAAGATCGATCCTTGATGGAGCAAGTTCTCGATCGGGAAAACCTGAATACGGCCTGGAAACGGGTCAAAGCGAATAAAGGAGCCCCCGGTCTCGACGAGATGTCGATCGAGGAGTTTCCCGCGTTCCTTCGGGCCAACTGGACGAGGCTTCGCTTCATGCTGGTGAAAGGAACCTATCGCCCGGCGCCTGTGCGCCGGGTGTTTATTGCGAAACCGGACGGGTCTGAACGCCCGCTCGGAATACCGACGGTGCTGGATCGATGGATTCAACAGGCGTTGGCACAAGTGCTGGGGCCGCTTTTCGAGTGCGACTTCAGCGATAGCAGCTACGGTTTCCGTCCCAACCGATCCGCTCATCAGGCGGTGAGACAGATGGAAGCCTGTTGGAAGGAAGGACGCGTCCATGCGGTGGACTGCGACCTCAAATCCTTCTTCGATACCGTTAACCACGACCGGCTTATGGAGCAACTGCGAGAAAAGGTCCGGGACCCTCTGGTCCTTGGCTTGATTCGCCGCTACCTGCAAGCCGGCGTCGTGCTGCCCGAGGGAATCCGCGAGGCCACGCCTTGCGGCGTACCGCAGGGAGGGCCACTGTCGCCCCTGCTGGCCAATATCGTGCTCGACCCGCTCGACAAGGAGTTGGAGCGGCGCGGACATCGTTTTGTCCGCTACGCCGACGACTTTCTCGTCATGGTCAAAAGTGCAAAAGCGGCCGAAAGGGTGAAAGAGAGCCTGACGCGATTCATCGAAGGAAAACTGAAACTGGTGATCAACCAAACCAAAAGCAAAGCCGCTCCCCTGCGCCAATGCTCCTTCCTCGGCTTCTGCCTTGGAAAGCGCGGCCAGATCATGTGGACGGACAAGGCACTCGCCCGCTTCAAGCTGCGGATCAAGGACGTAGCGGAGCGGAGATGGAGCGCCGGCAGGCGGCCCGAAGGGTGGCGAAGCCATCAAATTACCTCCCGAAACCGCGGTCGCCGGGTCGAGGACGTCATCCTTGAGCTTCGCCGGTATGTCACCGGCTGGCTCAATTACTTCGGGATAAGTCATACCTGCAAAACGGTATTTGCACTCGATAAATGGATACGTCGGCGAGTGAGGTTGTATTATTGGAAACAGTGGAAGCAGCCGCGGACGCGCCGTCGTCGCCTGATCGCCCTGGGTATACCGCCCGAGGAAACCAAACGAGCGACGCGCAGCCGGAAAGGCTACTGGAGAATGAGCAACAACAGCATTCTTCAACGCGCTCTGACCAACAACTACCTGACAAAACAAGGGGTTCCCGATCTACGCAAACAATGGATCGTTCTTCACTACGGGCCAAAAGCCCGGGTCTAGTCGGAACCGCCCGGTGCGGACCCGCATGCCGGGTGGTGTGGGACCTGCTGCTGATTGACTTATCCGTCAGTCAGCGGTGGGGGCTCCCAATTCGATCGGATAAGTAAAGCAACAAGCGTCCTTGTGCGTTCGACCGGAAAGACTCCACGATACAATATCCACAGGCAAAGAGGTTCAAGGCGATGAGGGTGAGGCTCAAATGAATAGGAATCATAGCATGAATCGAAGCGATTCGAATCACTTCGGCGGAAGCACCCTCTGAGATCTCCCACGTATCTATCATCTCGATTATGCCGTCAACTCGTGAGTAATGCCAAAAGGCGACAGCAGCGAAAATCATTGCAAGGAACGGCCAGAAGACCCGTCGATATTTCAAGTCACGGCGTACGCGTTGAACAAGCTTTTCGAATTCCTTTCGATCTTTCATTCACTCTTTTCAGCCAACGTCGAGGCCATGCGCCGTGAGAGGCGTCAGCCTCTCGCGGTTGTATGCGTTGATTTGTTGTGCTATTGCGCTTCAGAACGGGTCGTCGTGATCGTCACTATCGACAACGCCCCCCGCCGCCTTATTTCGTTCCATTTCTCTTTCATGCAGGATCTCAAAATAACCCTCCTGCTTCAACCAGATGTCATCAGCATTCAGTCGGATAAATTCCTCGGTATCGATTCCGTCAACCGTACGGACCTCTTCCGCTTCTGTTTCCCTCCAACGAAGTAAGTCTCCCACCGGAATTGACCCTTTTCATCAAAATGCAGCTTTGGCTGCTTCTTCTTGGGGTTCTTCTTCTTTCCCATTATTCTTCTGCACAACGCTGAGTGGAGGCATCCGAGCCAGTGAATACCGTTCCTCGCCGGGCGCGTAAATCGGATTGTCTCCCACGATTTGTTAGGGTTCCGGTAGCCTCCGAAGGCAGAGGGGGACAGAAACGACGATTCCCGTCAGAATTACGAGAATCGGATACTTCCATAATCCCTCGATTGAATCCTCTCTAATCTTAATAGGATCACGGTCTACCCAAAGAATTCGGATGCTGTCCTGCGGTGTAAATACCCCCTTTCGAACCCATCCTTCTCTCGTCACACCTTTCGCGTCCGCGAAACGAACTTTCAAATACTTTTCGGAGTGATTCGGGCGGCTATAGTCAATAGCTCCGATCATTTCGCCGATGGCGGATTCGGACTCACTGAGAAAGAGGAGAGATGGTGTGGCGAGCAGGCCGGCAAGGCAAAATGAAGACACCTGAAGAATACATATAAATCGAATCTTTCTTCTCATTTATTCATCCCTAACGTCGAGGTGACTCGCGAGATGGGCGCTAGCCCATCTCGTTGAGTCCACCGATTTGTGTGTGCCCGGCATGGGCACGTTGTGATGGGGTTAAAGTCCCCTGTTTCATGAACTCAACTCAACAAATGAAACTAGATTATGGCAACTGCGGAGTCGCGAGGCTCCGTGGGGAGGAAGCCTATGTCAAAGATGTGAGCCCACGTACAGAAACGCGGTACAAGGCCGACGGCACGGGTAAGCTGGCACAACACAGCGAAGCCCTGAGTTCACTGCCGGAGGTAAACCGCGGGGTTGTGCATCGGAACAACGTGCTCTTACCCGGGGAGGCCTCGATGGGGCGCAATGCCGGTTTCAATCTACCGTCAAGGCATTGCCGCCGGTCCAGTAATGGGCCGGTTGTCCATCGAGGAGTCAGCCGAGGTCGTAGTAGCCGCATCGAACGAGCCGGGAGTAGCTGCCGACGGGTAACCCGTCCAGCGTTCCGAGGCCGAAGGCCGACAAGACCGGGTGCGAAGCGAGCCGGACCAATGGACCGGAGGCCTCAGGAGTGGTGAAGGACCGAACTTAACGTGCGGGACCAACCGTGAGAGTCTGCGAGTCATCGTGCGACTTCTTGCGAGGAGAACCGTGTTCCGTGGGACGATTCGCTTCGGCGGATCGTCTGGTTAGGAACCGCCGTGATACGGACCCGTATGTCCGGTGGTGTGGGGGCCGGGAGAGTTAATGCTCCCGGCTACCCGATTCTCGGTTCTTAGCGTCGGTATGCCTCCCCGCGATGAGCTACCCTGACCACAACGATGGTAATCAGTGCATCGTTGATCTCATACAGGATGCGGTAGTTCCCTTGGCGAACGCGGTATTTTTCTTCGCCGGATAGCTTCTTTACCCCAGCAGGGCGAGGATCATTCTCCAGTGCCAAGATCCGCTCAATGATTCTTTTTCTGTCCTTCTGTGAGATCTTTCCGAGTTCCTTTTCGGCGGAACGTCGAATCTGGATCTTATAATTTCCCATCCGCCTTCAACTTTCTCAGGAACTCCTCGAAATCCACAGTCGGTTCATTTGCCCGATCTCTAAATGCCTGCAGATCTTCAAGATCCTCAGCGAATGACTGGCGAATAGCGTCATTCACCAGATCAGAAACTGATGACGACGCTTCCGCCGCTTTCACTTTCAGTGCCCGGTGCAGATCTTCATCGAAATAGACGGTTGCTCGTTTCATACTCTCAAAATGGAGTTAAAACGTCATAACGTCAAGGGGTGATTTACTTTTCTCCGAGAACGTCGAGACATGGCACGCCGCCTACGGCTTCCGCTCATCGCCGGGCGGCTTCTCGGCGTTGCCATCGTCGATTGGTTGGCTGTTCTCGTCGCGTTCCCAGAATTCCGAGAGCGCCCGCCTGATCTGAGGACGCTCATGGTGAAATGCGCGATTGCTCTCCACCCACTCCAGATACATCACTACCGCCCTCTTTTGCTCAGCGGTGAACAGCGAGAAACGATCAAAATCCGATTTCGTAAGCCAGTAGACCGGGTCATGGTCAAAATCGTAATCGAAGCTAAATATTAAATACGGCGGCAGGAGAAACCTCATGCCTTCATCATCCGTAAAAGACAGGCAACTGTGTCCGCGATCGATATCTTCCTTTTTGATCCGCCTCCAGTCGAGGCGCTCATCTCTTTCCCTCGCTTTGCTCCTTACTTCTTCACTCTGATAATCGTCGATCGCTTGACTTTCCCACAGGCCGATCCCGTTACCAAGGGCAACGTCTCGAAATGCCCGATGGATCGCATCTTTGATCTCATCTGGTTTCATATCCTTTTAGCCAACGTGAAGAGGAGGCATGGAGAGTAGCGCGTCAGCGCTACTCGGAATTGTCTCCCTCGTCTGGTTGTGCCTCCGAGATCGTCACCATGGCCAGGCAGCCGCGATGAAACTCGTAATGGCAGGAGTAGGTTTGGTAATCGAGGCGAATCCAATCTCGGCGGACTCCCAATAGGTCTGAAAATCCCTTCTTTATTTCAGCATCCCCGGATCTGGCGTGATCTTCGGCCTCTGAAACAGACGAGAAGAACGGAACATCACATTCATCTTGGGAAAGTGGTTCAAATCCATCAAGGGGCTCAAGGTAGAGAAAGACCGTGACAAGTCTTTGCTGCTCATCAAACCGGAACTCGAATCCTTCTGACTTGGCCACAGACGAATAGGAATCCAGCTGGTTCTCGTGCAATCGGTCAAAATCGTATAGCACCTCCATTTCGAAGGTTTCGAGAACATTCATGATGTCGTCACTCTTCAGCGGTTGTCCAAGGAGAGGGAGGAATCTCATTTCTTATTCTTTCTCTGCACAACGTGAAGAGTAGTCGCGGAGAGAGGCGCCAGCCTCTCGGAGTTGACTTCCGGGTAAAGACCGGGGTTGCCCCCGATCCTCCCCACAGACCCGTACGTGAGCTTTAACTCATACGGTTCCTCAGGGTCCAGCCCTTTTCAGGTGGACCATCCTTTGGTAACGACTCCGCTGGACGCATAACTTTCACTTCCCGGCATGGCTCAGACTTGTTTCATGATGCGCGGTTTCGGTAATGGGTAGGTGTTGAGGATGGTGGCCTTAAAGCAGGCTGCACTTTTGGGATCTTTGCTGTTGCGGCGGTTCGTCCACCGTCGCCAGGCCTTGATCACGTGTTCGTAGTAGACTTCCATCTGCTTGTAGTTTCCGATGATGCCGTAGTATTGGTAGTGCCCGCGCAATTTCGCCACGAGCGTCTTCCACTGCTCTTTCATCGGCTCGTGCATTTGCTCCTTGCACCATTCCCAGATCCGGGTCATCCCGCGTTGCTGACGCTTCTTGCAGGTGCGGCGCTTGATCGTCCAATTCCCTTTTAACGACTTCGCCCAGTAATGAGTGAAGCCGAGGAAGTCGAAGCTTTCCGATGGCTCGCCGACGATGCCCGGAGGCATGAAGCGGACGCATCGGGTCTTCTCCGGATGGATGGTCAGACCAAACTTCTCGAATCGCTTCGAGAGCACCCGCATGACGCGCTTGGCGTCGCGGGGTTTTTCGAAACCGAGAATGAAATCATCGGCATAACGGATGAGAAAAATCTTTCCGTTCATGACCGGGTCCACCTCAGTTTCGATCCACAGATCCAATACATAGTGCAGGTAGATATTGGCGAGGACAGGACTTACAATCCCGCCCTGCGGGGTGCCCGTTTCCGGGTGGATCAGCTCACCGCCTTCCATCACCCCCGCCTTTAACCATTTGCCAATGAAGCGCAGCAACGTTCCGTCGTTCACCCTTCGCTTCACAAAGCCTACCAGTTGTTTGTGATCGATCGCGTCAAAATACCCTTGGATGTCCGCATCGATAATGGTCGATGCATCCCCCCGGAAGCAATTGTGACGCAGGGCCGCCAACGCGTCATGGGCGCTGCGACCTCGCCGGAAACCGTAGGAACAATGACTGAAGTCGACCTCATAGATCGCTTCCAGAAGCATCGCCACGGCTTTCTGCACGATTTTATCCTCAAAGGCCGGGATTCCGATGGGGCGCAGTTTCCCGTCGTCCTTCGGTATCCAGCCGCGTTTTACCGGCGGCGCTTTGTAGCGCCCGCCTTTCATGCGCCGGTGCAATGAACGGATGTTTTCTCCAAGCGCTTCCGCGTAGCTCCCGGCAGTTTCTCCGTCCACTCCACTGGCCCCATCCTTGCGGATGAGTCGATGGGCTTCCCAAAGGAAGTTTTCATCGATAAGATGCATCAGGTTCGTAAACACGAATCCCGCATCCCTCTTTGCCATTTGCGTGATGCGGTTCAGCTTTGTTGAGACGCTTTCCGGGGTTCGATCTCCCCACGTCGTTCCGCCGACCCGCTCGTTATGCCCGGCCTCGACTTCGCTGTGGCATGGGTCGCTTGGGACACACTTCCCCATGCTTGCCGGTTCCCCTTTCGGAAAACCTTCGCTACTATTCTTGGCTAAGACTGCCATACGACTATCTCACGCCCCTCGCTTTCGCTCGTCGGCGCGATACCCTCCATATCCGGTTCGTTCGCTCGTCGAGGGCTCCGGCAGCCAACGACGCCCGGGGACTTTGCAAGCGCCTCCCCGCTTCGGCGCTGTTGTTCTTGTTCTGGAGGGAGGCCTGCATGGCTCTCCCGGAGTTCCCGGACAATCCCATTTGAGTGCATGAGTGGTTCTAAGAACCCGACGGTGCTTGGTCGCGTTCGTCAAGTTAAACGACCTCCCTTTCGCCTTCGTCCCGAAGCACAGACTCGGCGTTCGTCCCGTGCGGACGGGACTACTTCCGCAATTATACAGTTTTCGTGGGCTCAATAGCACCCCTACACTCTCGCTCCACACAGCTACGATCACGGTCGGTTACCCTTCCGCAAGTGTGCTTCGCTTCCGCATGGGATGACGAGTCCCTTTGCGGGTTGGATTTGCCGCCGCCAATGGCAGCGACTCACCAACTGGATTGATATGACAGGTTTCATGAGTCTTCACTCAATCCCCCTGTCCCGTGCTCGTCCGGCACGAACCTCGCCTTGTTCGGTCCTCGGTCTGTGTCAGGAGTGATTCCGCCTTCCGCTTCGTCGGTGGGCGAATCCCATTCCATATCAAATCCTTTCCTGATCCTCGCAAGGACTTCCTTTCGATCCATTCCTTCCTCCTCAGCGTAAGCATTGGCAACGTGCTTCGCCAGATCTACAAGCATCAGTCCCCACGCTGTCGGATCTTTCCATAGTCCGGTTCGCAACGAAACGTGCTGCTGTCCCGTAGCCGCCCAGATCCGAGCAATCTCTAATCCTTTCGGGTCACTCTTCGCGATAGGTGGAATCTGAAGTTCACTCATAGGGATATTCTTCAAGTTTTTCTGACCGAACGTCGAGAGGATGCACGGATCAATGGCGTCCGCTCAACACCGCCGCGTTATTCCGTTGCATCCCTCGCCTTGTTCGGTTGTTCCTCGAAGGCCGAGAACTGCCAGAGAAGCCAGGTCACAAAACCAAGTGCGCAGAGGGAAACAATCATATACCATAGATCGCCGGATCCAACGGAATAACGCCACAATATTCGGATGAGCATTAGAATGCTCGCAATGGAAATAATAAGTCGCGACCGGGAATGTCGTCGGTAGATACAGAATACTGACGCGGCCAAGAAGATCCCGCTCAAGACCACCAACCAGAGAAGAAACGGATCAGTCTGTATCATGTTCTTTTCTTCCGCTTTCCTTGTCTTCTTTTACCGAACGTCGAGCACACTCGCAGAATGGGCGCCAGCCCATTCTGTTGAGTGCTGCGATTTGTTCGCCTTATTGGATTATACCCTTTGATCGAGAAGATCCTCATTACTCACCGATCTGCTTCTGGAGCATACAAAACCTCCCCTTCAGCTCTGATAAGTCGCATTCTTAGGCCTCCCGAATCAACGTTTGCCAACCATCGCAAGTTATTTGACAAATTATTAAAGTCTACCACGAGTCCGTCGTCACTCGGAGTCACATGAAAAACCATATCAAAACTATCCGAACCATTATTATAGAAAAAAACGACACCTCGTTCTCCCGATTCTACATCCCCGGAAGCAAATATCTCAATAATTTCATCACTATAAACAAGAGGAGTTTCGCTCAGATTAGCGGATGATGTAATCGAAACTGTGTTCATGGAATCGTCAGTGCATGAGCAGCAAATCGCGACCAGAGGGATAAGAAGGTTTCGAAATTTCATGGATCTTGTCGTTCTTTCGTTTTCTTAGGCGAACAATATTATTCGGGGAGCAGTTCCCTTTTTCCAGGACCTTCTTCCCCTAGGATCTTCCTTAACCGACTGAGAGGCAATCGATTTTACTCATCCTCGGGAAAGTTCCCATATCAATTATGGGAACCGATCCGATAGGGAACTTTCGAAATCGTTCCCCGAATCCGTTTTTTGCCGGGAAGAAGGAACTTTAAAGTTTCCCGATCACCTGTTCGTGGAACCCCGTTTCGTCCCCTATCACCTGTTCGTGGAACGCTATTTGTCCCCGAACGGGCGAAAGGGAACTTTTCCCTTGGCATCGCGCCCCTTTTCAGGGTCGACCGATGGCTATTATTCAAAATTCTCGCAATCAGCGTGCGCAATGGAGTGATATTGAGGCCGGGGTGGCACGGCTGAAATGGATGACTGAACGGCAGCGCTCCTTCTTTCGCGGTCATTCCCAGGTGGAGACCACCATGGTCTATACCCCTGTGATGAACAAGCCGAGCATGGATGCCAGAAGCCCGCTCGACGAGATGTAACAGCGAGCGACGTTTTCCGTTTTATTCGATCAGGCAGCTCAAAACGGAATCTCTTCCTCTTCCAACAAGTCTTCTGGCTGGGCGTGACGATGCCTCACCCTTTCCTCCTTGGACAGGCTGGAGGAGACGCCTTCCTGCAAGAACAGGAGAGCCTCCATCTCCAGCTGTTCCGCCGGATAGTCGCCGATCCAGTCATCAGGTCCATCGTCGTCCTCCAACGGTCCACGATTGGCACGATAAATTTCCTCTGGAATCCAGTTTTCGAGCAGCCCTGCTTCTCCGCAGGCAATCAACAACGCCTTGTCAGTCTGGCCGACTTTTCGCCATCGTTTACGCTTTCCTTCGGCGATCTTTGCCACCCGGATCAGCAATTTGGCCTGCCTGGCCACCATCGCATCGGAATGGGAGGTCAGCTCCTGCAATCGCATAACGTTCTTTTTTGAAATCCGCGATTGTCTTAGAAAACCAGACAACTCGGCTTCGAGGTCGATCTTCTCACGCTCC
Organism: Verruconatronum alginivorum; assembly: GCF_056590205.1. NCBI lineage: Bacteria > Pseudomonadati > Verrucomicrobiota > Opitutia > Opitutales > Verruconatronaceae > Verruconatronum > Verruconatronum alginivorum. The sequence goes on from NZ_JBWPVQ010000001.1 coordinate 1,300,981, forward strand.
GCTTTGGGGAGCCGGTGGCACTCCTTGCAGACGTGGGTCCTGTGTCCCTTGCCGGAAAACTTCTCGTTGGGACGAACTCGCCCGCAGATTCTGCAAAAATGGCCCATTTCTTTGCTTTTACACAGCTTCGCCCCGTCACTTCCCCTCTGTCTTTCTTGGACGCAGACGACGAAAAGATCCTTGGACAAACTTTTCCCCGGAATCCGCCATGGGTCAGTGAGGTAACACCAAGGGGGAAACCGATAAAGCGTTATGGTGAAAATCTGATCAAAACCGGGGTTCGGGCAAGTCTCTTGTGCCAGAGAAGGTTCTTTTGCTCCGGGGCCGCGGACATGTTCGAAAAACGAAATAATTTCGCTTTTGCTCTATTTGAACTCTCAGGGATCATCGTTCCCGCAGGTAAAATATCCCGTGAATTATCACCACGAATCCGGAGAACATTCCAATGAGGATCCAAATCTTCCCGCTGTATGCATCCGGAATGAGAACCGCTATCCCGGGGTTCCCCGGCTTGTAGTAGGCTCTCCACTCGTGCTCTCCTCTCAAAAAGACTGGAAGGGGTCCTCCATTCGGGGTGGTGCGAGTCCCCTCGTATTCAACGCCTTCGACAAAATATCGAAACCGCGCCTCCCGGGTATCGATCGCAACCGTTCCGGATCCAGTCCGAGTTTCAGTTCGTTGGGTTGAGACCGATCCGACCTCCCGAACATCATAAGCCTCGACACTCGGCCACTCCTGGACACCCGCGTAGCGAACATATCCTCGAATCAGAAAGACGAGGGAAACGAGGAGCATGATGTAAAACAAAGAGACGATTCGTAGCTTTTTCATCATTTATTCCCCACACGGCTGATGAATACACCCAGTCTGTGCCTTTATCGCTTGGTCCAAAATCAATCCGGCTCCGCCCCCTTCTTCCAGAGCAGAATGCGATTTTCCTCGAAAACGGTCCGTGTGACCTCGCTGTACCAGTGATCGGGAAAAGAACCCAACTTCTCATCGAGCACCTTCAGCAGAGAAGCATAGCCCTCTGCATCTTCGTAGATTTCGTAATAACGGTCTTGGAGATGCACGACCAACGCAATCATCTCGATGGTGAAAAGATCAACCTGGACGGCCTCGATCTTTGGAATGGAAGCGAGCGTGAAGGAAAAGCATCTTTCCCGATGCCAGAATGATTGTTTTTTCCGGACAGTCACAACATTTCCTGCCAGTTCAACGGTTTGGCCGATGATCGATTTCTTCATTCTCCCAAATCCCCCAGAGGCGCAGGCTTGTGTCTCGTGGCGTTAAAGTCAGAATGAGCCTAACGCGAGGAGTCCTAGGAGAACAAGAATTCTCGTCAGTGGAATCGCCACGAATAAAACGATTCCCTTAATCATCCGCCCCTCACACTGCAGGTTCCGAAGGAGCTCCGGGATGCTTTTGGAGTACGGGTATCGCCAGATCTCTAAAAACAGAATGAGTGCCACGATGTAAATCAAGAGTGAGGAAATCCGAAGAGAAGGGATATAAACGAAATAAGTGAACGACAAAACAAAGGCCGCTGCCATTCCAACATACCACGCCGGTGTTGCGATGTTTCGCCTGTATACTCGAATACGCTCCGCTTGGTCCTCTTCGTGCTGAAAGCGGATTTCGGCAAGCCTCTGCTGGGGATCCTGTGAATTCATTGATAGATTTTTCGGCGGCGCGGTTTCGCGCGGTTCACTCATCGGGTTGGGAGCGATTAACCTCCATTCTTCTTCCTGCCACGAAGCACGGCGGCCGTCCCTGCGTAGCCGGCGATGAGAGCGAGCGCCAGGAGAATGACCGGTCCAACCGCGACGCGCTCCAATTCGGTTACCGCCCAAAAGAAAAAACCGATCGAAAGCACTCCCGCCACGACAGGCAATCCCGCCGCGCTTCCCGCGTTGCCAGTCTCTTTCAAAACGACCATTTGAATCGCGGCGAAAAGACCGGACACAATTGAGACGATTGTGAAGAGAAAGACCATCAATCATTCTTTCGCAAAATGACCTCTGAATGCCGATCACCGAGCAACCAATGAGCGATCGATTAAAAACTGTTCGAAAACGCCGGTCCGGGCAAGCCACTTGTGCGTGTTTGCCGTCGGCTCGGAAAGGACGAAACCATCCGCCCGGCCAGGGTCTCCGGGCGCATCACGGCAGTGAGGACCAAAGGTCAATCAAGATCGCGGTCCTTTCCGGACAGAGTTTCTGACCTGAGCGGATCTGGTCTGGACCAAGCGCCGGGTTGCATGCTAAGCTCGGTTTCGTGGCCATCATGAACAAGAGTCGGGACAACCATGGAAGGCTTCCAACGAGGAGGGCCTTCCTCCAAAGTGGAGCGCTCCTGCTGGGCGGTTTCCTGTTCAGCCGACCGGCCTGGGCCGAAGAACGGACGAAACGTCCCGCCCTGCGAATCGGCATGATGGCTGACGTGCATCACGCCGACTTTCCAAAACGGGGGCGCCGGGGCGGCCCGGACAACCTCAATCTCTACCAACAGTCCAAAGCGAAGTTCCAAGAGGCGATCAATCGGTTCAAAGATGAAAAGCCGGATTTCGCGGTCGAATTGGGCGACTTCATCGACTCGGCGGATACGCTCGAAAAAGAAACCGAACACCTCCGGAATATCGAAAAGATCTTCGCCCAACTTCCCTGTGACCGCCACTATGTCCTGGGCAATCACTGTCTGGACGCGTTGGTCAAAGAAGAGTTTTTCGAGCTGACGCGGGCCATCGCACCCCATTATTCCTACGACGTCGGCGGATTTCACTTTGTCGTCCTTGACTCCTGCTTCACCGAGGAACTCGAGCCCTATGGGCGGAGTAACTGGGACTGGACGAACGCGAACATTCCGCCGGAACAACTCCGGTGGTTGGAAAGGGATCTGGAGAAAACCGGGCTGCCGGTGATCGTGTTCGCCCACCAGCGCCTGGACGGCGATACGCGTTATGACGTTCGGAACGCGGCGGACGTGCGAAAGATAATGGCGGACTCCGGAAAAGTCGTCGCGGTGTTCCAGGGCCACAGCCATCGAAACGACTACCAGCAGATCGACGGAATCCATTATGTGACCCTGGTGGCCATGGTTGCGGGCCATGGTCCGGAAAACAGCGGATACGCCCTGGTCTCGTTGTTTGACGACGCCTCGATCCGAATTGACGGATTTCGCCTGCAGCAAAATCTCGAATTGCAGCAAATCGGCGGGGTCACTCGCTGAACTCCTCGAAAGCGCCCCGCGCTCTCGAAACTCGAAAAAAAAGCGCATTTTGAAAAAAAGGGCTTGCACGGAGCGAATTCTCCTCTAGCCTCTTTGGTAGATAACAGATTTTCCCCCGCATAGCGGGGGTTTTGGGGTAACTAAGAAAGCAGCTGGCGGGTCGTTTAGGGGTAGGCGACCCGCCTTTTCTTTGCCCGGATTTCACCAAACCACCCTCCCAAACCGAGTGACTCTACGGTGCTTGTCGTCCCCACGCAAACGGAGGCGGTGCTTTCGCAGATTTTGAGGCAATCATACCAAAAATCCGTTTCCATACTTTGGGAACAACCAAACAGGCAGGAATGCCTGTGCCACTCTGCGGCAATCACGCCGCAACCGGGACCTCCATAGATAGCCCGACGGGCTTACACCCTCCAGCCCAGGGTTGAGCCGAGTGAAACGAGGCCTACCCTGGGGGGACCGAAACCCGACGCCACGAACCGCAACGCGGTTCCGCCCGCATTCGATCCACCACCGCCCGAAGGCCGGGACGCAACCTCTTCGAGGTAGATCGTCTCGCGACCGAGACCCAGGGTAGCCCCGCATTCGCGCGGCAACCCTGGGCTGAAGGACGAAACGCCGTTGGCGTATTAACCCAAAGTGACGGGGCCGGCCCGGCTCCGTGCCGAGCACCAAGCCTCGACCTCAACGGATCAGACGGAGCTGGTCCCTCCCCCTTTTCCAACGCACTGAGGCGGGACGCCTCACCCACTTTTGGGGCCTTCGGCCCTTACGCCGGAACCGGAGTCCCATAGCCCGACGGGCTTACGCCCTCCAGCCCAGGGTTGAGCCGAGTGAAACGAGGCCTACCCTGGGGGGACCGAAACCCGACGCCACGAACCGCAACGCGGTTCCGCCCGCGTTCGATCCACCATCGCCCGAAGGCCGGGACGCAACCTCTTCGAGGTAGATCGCCTCGCGATTGAGACCCAGGGTAGCCCCGCATTCGCGCGGCAACCCTGGGCTGAAGGACGAAACGCCGTTGGCGTATTAACCCAAAGTGACGGGGCCGGCCCGGCGCCGTGCCGAGCACCAAGCCTCGACCTCAACGGACCAGACGGAGCTGGTCCCTCCCCCTTTTCCAACGCACTGAGGCGGGACGCCTCACCCACTTTGGGGCCTTCGGCCCTTACGCCGGAACCGGAGTCCCATAGCCCGACGGGCTTACGCCCTCCAGCCCAGGGTTGAACCGAGTGAAACGAGGCATACCCTGGGGACCGAAACCCGACGCCACGAACCGCAACGCGGTTCCGCCCGCGTTCGATCCACCATCGCCCGAAGGCCGGGGCGCAACCTCTTCGAGGTAGATCGTCTCACGATTGAGACCCAGGGTAGTCCCGCATTCGCGCGGCAACCCTGGGCTGAAGGACGAAACGCCGTTGGCGTATTAACCCAAAGTGACGGGGCCGGCCCGGCTCCGTGCCGAGCACCAAGCCATCCATCCGACCAGACAGCGTGACTCGGTGCTGAGGCGGGACGCCTCACCTCTCCTCAGTCCACCAAAGTGACGGGGCCGTCCCGGCTCCGTGCGGTTTCTCAGCCCCTGATCCACAACCGCAACACCGCCCCAACAAGGCAAACGGAGGCGGTGCTTTCGCAGATTTTTAGGCAATCATACCAAGAATCCGTTTCCATACTTTGGGAACAACCGAACAGGCAGGAATGCCTGTGCCATTCTGCGGCAATCACGCCGCAACCGGGACCTCCATAGATAGCCCGACGGGCTTACACCCTCCAGCCCAGGGTTGAGCCGAGTGAAACGAGGCCTACCCTGGGGGGACCGAAACCCGACGCCACGAACCGCAACGCGGTTCCGCCCGCGTTCGATCCACCATCGCGGGGAGTCAAAGGCGCAACCCCTTCGGGGTAGATCGTCTCACGATTGAGACCCGGGGTAGTCCCGCATTTCGCGCGGCAACCCCGGGCTGGAGGACGAAACGCCGTTGGCGTATTAACCCAAAGTGACGGGGCCGGCCCGGCGCCGGGCCGAGCACCAAGCCATAACTTTATGCGGCATGCGACCAGCCGAGCTCGGTCAGGTGGCGAGAGCGGCGGACTCTTCCGTGCCGGGGAGCCCCTCGGATTCCCATTTGGCGGCGCGATATTTTTCACGAAGGGTTAAGATCGATTCCACCGTCTCGACGGCACCGGAAGTCAACCCGTCCAGCGATTGCTGGATCTTGGCGTTATCTTGAATCCGGCTTTCCAAGGCCGACCTCTTTTCCGCGTAGTCCGATTTACCCGAGGAAAGTTTCTCCCGGATCTCGGTACCGAGAGTTTCGAGATAACGGTCGAGCAGTTGTTCGGAGACCCGGGCTGCTTCGTTCGGAAAGAGCAACGACATCCGGGTGGTCACAAGATCGCGCAACGCTTGTTTTCCTTCCTCGCCGAACCGTTTCTGTTTCACCTGGGGCGCCACCGGAAGATCCATCTTGCCGGGTTCGCCGAACAGGCGGCGGCGGACCGAGGCCAAACTGCGGAACAAGATCCAGTCGAGGATGCTTTTCTGCACCTTGAGGTCATCCGGCCCGATCTTCACTTGACAGTCCTCCACCTTCGGCCGAACCGCTTCCAGCGCGGAACGGGCGGAGCCGATGGCCGGCTCGAGGATTCGGTCGAGTCCGTCGACCGCCCGACGGACTTCCGGGGTCAACTCGATGCCACCGTAGGAATCGGCGACCAGCGAGGAGGCTCGGGCAGCGCAATCGGTCTCCACCCGGGTGCGGCACGACTCGAAAATCCCATCCCACTCTTTTTGCAGGGCGGCGAGGCTTCGGTCGGATTCGAACCAGGCGTCGAGCGTCTTCAGGGCGTTTTGCTCGGTTTCCTCCCGGATTTGCAGGGCGAACTTCTCGGCCCCTTCGCGATTCTGGCGGCGCAAACCGGTGAACGCGTTCTGCCAATCGAGCGATTCGAGTTTCTCGACCGCGCCCAAGCGGGTTTCGATTTCCTGCAGTTCCCGCCGCAGGGCCGCCTGACGTTCGCGGAAGGGCGAGGTCGATTCGGTGGAGCAATGGCCTTGCACCTCCCCGGCCAACCGTTTGCCGAGGTGGAGACTGTCCCCCATGAATTCATGAAGATAGTCGTTGCTGTTGAGATAATCGGTGAGGTCCCGAAGAAACACCGAGAACGATTCCACCGGATGGTTGACCGATCCGACCGCGACAACCGGTTCCGGCGCGGATGATCCGGCGGACTCGACGGGCTCCGCAGGCTCGGCGGACTCGGTGGATTCGGCGGATTCGGCAGGTTGGTCGGCGGAGACGGCGGATTCGTCCGACGCCGTTGATTCGCCGCCGTCGGCGACGTCCGCCTCACCCTCCGTTTTTTCGCCATCGGCGGCCGCGGTCGAAGTTTCTTCCGGCCGCGCCGCCTCGGCCGTCGATTTTTCCCGCGCTTCGCGGGCTTGGACCAGCGACGCGGAAGCCGAGTTCAACAGGTCGATCGGATAGATCCGCAACCGCCCTTCCTCGGCCGCCTTGCGCAGAGGGGCGCTCATCACCAACGACTCGAACGCCTTGATCACCTCGCCGGGCGACTCGCTTTCGAGACTCGGCTTGAAGGAACCGTCGGGTTCGAGGTCGCGTTTGTTGGAGTCGACGTTGACCACCAGGAAAATCCGGCTGAAGAGGTTGAGCAAATCGCCAAACTCCTCGAACACCTGCTCCAGGAAGAGGGTGTCGGTTTTCACCACGAATACCGCACAGGCGGCGCTGTTGCGGAACTCCCGGGTCATCAGATCGTAGCCGAACTTCATCCGGGAATAGAGTCCCGGAGTGTCGACCAGCACGGTGAGGGAGTCCTTCAAGTTTTGGGCCGGGACTTCGACGTCGATCCGGCGGATCGCCTCCGGATAATGCACTCCCGGCTCGAATTCCTCCCCCTTTTCCTCGGAGGCGCGCAGGCGTTCGGCCAATTGGGTGTGGCTCTCCTGAATCAACATCTGCAACGACCGGTTGTCGGCATAACTCAGTTTCTCGCCGCTGTAACGGGAGGCGACGAACTTGTAGTCGTCCCCGTGTTTGACGTGGACCAGGCAAGGATAAGCGGGCAAGGAAGTAACTTCGCTGACGTAGGTCGCGCTGATTGCGTTCATCAGCGTCGATTTCCCGCTCTTGAGAGGTCCGAAGATGATCACGTAAGCCTGCTGCTCCTTCACCTTGTTGATCAAGGTTTCCAACCGATGGTGCACATCCGACAATCCGGCGAGCGGCCGTTGCAACACGTCGGCGTCGGCCTTGCCCTGAATCTCGGCGCGGGCGCTCCGCAGGGCGGATTCAAACGGAGCCAGGACTTGGGCGAACTCCTGGCAAAAATCGGAGATTTCGGTTTTGATCGATGGGAATTGGCTGGATTCAGTCGTCATAAGTGGGAGTTGTGGTTTTCTTGCTCCGGCCGCACGGCCCGGTGATGGAAATGAATCAGAACGCCCGCATCATCGGAACCGGTCCGGGCCGTGTCAAAGGGAGTCGACGGGCCGCCCAGCCAAAGGCATGGATCCTTCTCCGTAAGCTCCTGATTGTCGCAAAGATCTATCACCCGCCTTCGAGAAATTTTTTTGGGCCCCCACGAAAGGCACGGCATTGAGCCATCGCCCCATGGCTAGAGGGTATCCGAAAAGGGTTGCGGCCGTTCGCTTGGCTGAAACAGCGGGGACACACCCCACCATGCTCGCGCATGGTCCCCCCTCTCAAGAGGGGAATGGCTTACAAAAAGATCCCCTCTTGAGAGGGGGGACCGCTCGCTAGAGCGGTGGGGTGTGTTTCCAGGCCGGTCCGGTCGCTGCGAACCCTTTTCTGACGGGACCTAGCTAATCGGATCAAACCCCGACTTTGTTGAATATCATATTTTCATAATTTGAAATTCAACAAAATATCGACCGACGGCAGTTGATTGAAAACGTTCGCGTTCGGCTCGAGGAGTCTCCCGCCGTGGCACTGCTTGGCGCTCGGCGGGCAGGAAAAACGACCCTTGCGATGAAGATTGCGGAGACCCGGGCCGGGGAGACGACGGTGTTCGACCTCGAAGCCCCTGCGGGACGGACCGCCGACAAATCACCGCCCTCCCTCTCCGCAACATTGCCGATATCCAATGGAATCGAGCCGTCACCTAAGAATCCGTTCGAAACCGTCGGGAATTTACGTCGTTTTCCCACCCCAACCTCCGCCGCCTGGGGTCTCGATCATCACGCGATCTCCCGGCTCCACCTCAAACCGGACCGCAGGATCGAGGGCCACTTCCTCTCCGCCCTTCCGGATGAGACTTTGCCGCCCGCAGGCCCCCGGCTTTCCGCCTCTGAGACCATACGGCGCCGCCACCCGGTGCTGGGTCAGCAGTGAGACCGACATGGGCTCCTCGAAAACCACCTCCCGGACCACCCCATCTCCTCCCCGGAACTTCCCGGCGCCTCCGGAACCCCGCCGGATGGCGAAGCGCTCCAACCTCACCGGGTAGCGAAACTCCAGGACCTCCGGATCGGTGATGGCCGTATTGGTCATGTGGGTATGCACCGCGTCGGCTCCATGGAATCCGTCGCCGGCTCCCGCGCCGCCACAGATCGTTTCGTAAAAACTGCACCGCTCGTTTCCGAATACGAAGTTGTTCATCGTTCCCTGGCTGCAAGCCGCTCCTTCGAACGCCAGCAGCAACGTGTCGACGAGCCGTTGACTCGTCTCGACATTTCCCGCCACCACCGGCGGACACTCCTCCGGATCGGGACGGAAAGCGGGATTCAACAATCCGGTCGGAAGTTCGATGTCGATCCTTTCCATGAGCCCTTCGTTCAACGGCACCGCCTCGCCCAGCAGCAGGCGGATCACGTAAATCACCGCACTGTGAACGATGGCCGGGGTCGCGTTGAAGCCGCCCGGATGTTCGGCGGCGGTCCCGGCGAAATCAAAAACGACCCGGTCCCCCGCCCGTTTCACCACGACTTGGATGGCCGACCCATCGTCCAACTCTTGGCGCGCGCGCAAGGGAGTCGTCGGCAGTTTCTCCAAAAACCGGCCCGCGGCGGCCGTGCTCATTTCTTTCAACCGGCCAAGGTAATGACGCAATCGGTCGCCCCCACCCGACCGGGCCAAGGCCACCAGGGCCTCTACCCCGCGAAGGTTCGCCGCCGCCTGCGCCTGGAGGTCCGCCAAATTGTCGTTCACCGCCCGCGAAGGCCACGGCGCGCTCCGGAGGAGTTCCGCGATCGCTTCGTAGCGCGGTTCGCCCCGGTCGAACAACAGGACCGGCGAAAGCACCACGCCTTCTTCCGCCAGCGAACCCGCCCCGGGCGCCATCGAGCCGGGACGAAGGCCTCCCATTTCCGCGTGATGCGCCCGATTGGCGACGAAGCCGATCCGATCGTCGCCGAAAAAAACCGGCGCGATCACCGTCAGATCGGGGAGATGACTCCCGCCAATGCCCGGATGATTCGTCAGAATCATATCCCCCGGACGGAACTCATGCCATTTCATGATCTCCCGCACGCAAAGCCCCATCGCCCCCAGATGGACCGGCACATGGGGAGCGTTCACCACCAGGTATCCGCGTTCGTCGAGAATCGCGCAGGAATAATCGAGACGCTCCTTGATATTGGTCGACAACGCCGTCCGCCTCAACTGCACCCCCATTTCCTCCGCGATTCCTTTCAACCGGTTCGTGTAGAGCTCCAACTGCACCACCTCCGCGCGTTCCTCCTCCCGCTCGACGGAGGAGGCCGTCGCGGATGTATTCAAAACCTTGATCGTCCCGTCGTCGCCGACCACGGCTTCCCATTCCGCCTCCACCACGAACGTGCTGAAACGGTCCTGGATAACGGCCGGGCCCTCGACGACCTCGCCCGGAGCAAGGCTCGCCCGATCAAGCAGCGGCCAATCCAGATTCCCTTGCCAGGAGACTTCCCGGACGGTCGCCCGACGAAATTCCTCCTTCACCCCGATCGGTGGTTTTCCGGACACCACCACCCGGATCGACGTGACTTCCACCTCGCGCCCCTGGGGATAATACCCGAAAATTTCGCGGTAGCGACGTTCGAACAACTCCGCCAGTTTCCCTTTCCGATACTCCACCGAAACCACCGATTCCTGCCCGCGCAGGCGCAACTCCACCAAGCGGCGTCGGACGACCACCGCATCCCCCGCGAACCCTTCCTCCCGTTGCACCGCCGCGAACGCATCCCCCGCCAATTCGTCGATCCACGCTTCGATTTTTTCTTCGCACTCCCTCAGCGGCTCCAACACCTGCTTTTGCGCAATACGCTCCGGGAGGGCCTGACGCAATCCCCCGGCGCTGAGCAACCCGGCATCCGTCGGCCAGACGATGGTGGTTATCCCCAGAAGTCGGCCCAACGCGCAGGCGTGCAGTCCTCCCGCGCCTCCAAACGCAACCATGGCGTATTCAGAAGGATCATACCCTTCCCGGATCGATATATGCCGGACCGCCTCCGCCATCCGTTCGTTGGCGATGTCGACGAATCCCATCAGCAACTCCCGGTCCTCCGGCACCTCTTTCCCGGCGGCACGGAGTCGCGCCCGCAGTTCTTCAAGACGTTGACGGGCCCTTTCCACGAACACCGGGATCCCGAATCGCTTCGGATCGATTCGTCCTAAAAGGACGTGCGCATCGGTCAAAGTCAGAGGTCCTCCTCCGCCGTAACAGGCCGGTCCCGGAGAGGCGCCCGCGCTTTCGGGACCGACCCGCAGGCTTTCTCCATCAAACGCGCAGATCGATCCACCACCCGACGCCACCGTCTCGATCTTCAGGGCGGGAGCCAACAGGCGGGCGTCGCCGACTTTTTGCTCGAAGGTGTAGTCGAACTCGCAATCGAACCGGGAGACATCGGTGCTGGTCCCGCCCATGTCGAACGAAATCAACCGCTCGTGCCCGGCCTGCCGGGCGGCCGCCACGGCCCCGACCACCCCTCCGGCCGGTCCGCTCAAGAGACTGTCTTTCGGACGGAACCCTTCCCGCGCGATCAATCCTCCGGTGCTGGTCATCACTTGGAGCCGGCCCTTCACCGGCCTCTCCACGCGGTCAAGATAGCGGTTCATCACCGGACTCAAATAAGCGTCGACCACCGCGGTCTCCGCCCGTGGCAACACCTTTATCAACGGCGCCAATTCATACGAGCAAGAGACGAAGGAAAAGCCGCGCTCCAACAAAAACCCCTTCACCCGCCTTTCATGTTCCGGGTTCCGATAGCTGTGCATAAAAACCACCGCCGCCACCTCGTACCCTTCGCGCCGCAGGCGCTCGACCGGTTCCTCCAACGTATTCAAATTGATCGGACGAATCACTTCGCCCGCCGCGTTCATCCTCTCCGCCACTTCGATTACTTCCCCGTGAAGCGGCTTCGGACGCTCGATCCGCAGAGCGAAAATATCCGGTCGCTGCTGGGAGCCGATCCGGAGAAGGTCGGCGAAACCGGCGGTGACGAAGAACGCCGTCCGCGCCCCCTTCCCTTCCAGCAAAGCATTGGTGGCACGGGTGGTCGCCAAGCGCAACTTCACCTCCGGAAGTTCCCGGCCCGCCGAAGTGGCGGTCGCCAAACGCGCGGCCAGCACCGGCGCCTCCTCCCCCGAATCGACGAAAAACGGCTCGCCCTCCAGCGCGCCCGGAGGCAACGGCTGGGCCAGGACCAAGGACTTGTTTTCCGGAGTGTAGGCGGTCACCTCGATCCCCTCGTTTGAAGCGGGCGGGAAAAAGGAGAAGCCACGGATGAAATCGTCGGGGGCGCCCCACGATTCCTCGATCTCGACCACCCGTCGGTCGTTGCCCACCCGAACGATTTTTCCCCGCAACGCCCCGCTGGAGAGCACCTTGACCCGAACGACATTGCCGTCCGCATCCTCGGCCAGACAATCGGTGAACGTCCCACCCGTATCCGCGCTGATCTTCCACATCCCCCGATTGTTGCCGGAAAGCCTCCCGTCTGTAAAGGGACCGATGAAGATCGGTGGAGGAGAGATCCGGAGCTTCGTGCTTTAGCCGAAGACCGTCGGCGAGGGGAGGTCCCCGGAGCCTGTCGATTCAACCTCGTCGACCGGCTTGACTGAATGCCGATCAGGCACACATATTAGGTGAAGTGAAATTTGATTGGGACCCGGACAAAAATATTTGGCTAAAACAGGAAAGAGGTATCGCGTTCGAAGATTTGGCGCTTCTTTTGGCGGCGGGACAACTCTGGAAAACGACCAAGCACCCCAACCAGGAAAAGTATCCGAATCAGCATGTGTTCCTGATTCCCGTAAATGGTTACATCTACTTTGTCCCGTATGTGATTGATAATGAGACGATTTTTCTCAAGACCGCTTTTCCCCACCGAAAAGCTACCCAGGATTTTTTGAAGGAAAAAAAGAGATGAATGACGAAGAAAGAAATCTGTCGGAAAGTTACGACCAAGGGAGGCTCAAACTAGAGAACCCCTCGGATCAACTGTTGCGCCTATTGGCTGATGCCGGAGAGAACACCTTTAAGAAAGACAAACGAATAAACATTCGATTGAGCAGTCACGATCTTATCGGCATCCAACGAAAAGCGGCTCGCAAAGGAATTCCTTATCAGGCCCTCATCTCCGGTTTGATCCATCAATACGTGGAAGGCGAACTCCAGGAACCCAAAAGTGAAACCTAAGGCGCCCCCCCAAACGCCGCGAAGAGACCGCCTAAAGGCGGAACTCCAACAAATCGGCTACCGGGAGCTTCGTGCTTTAGCCGAAGACCGGCGACGAGGGAGACCGGTCCGCACGCTCCGTCCGCCCAATGACGGCGGCTGGAGCGCGCGGCTCCTGCGATCGGAAAAGCGCCGAGCATCGTGATGGCGCAAGGTTTTGCGCACCAAGCAGAAGCTTCGCCATTTTTCCAAAAAACCGGGAACTTTTTTTCATTTTCACTCTCCATAAAGTGTGCCAAATATCGAAACACCTATGGCTGAATTCAATCTCGATGCGATCAACCAAAAGGTGGCCGAATCCAGCTCCTGGGTTTCCCGGCTACGCGCGGAAACCGGCAAGGTCATCGTCGGTCAACGCTATCTCCTCGACCGCCTCCTGGTCGGTCTTCTCGCCAACGGCCACGTGCTTCTCGAAGGAGTCCCGGGGCTCGCGAAGACGTTGTCGGTGACCACACTGGCCGACTCCATCCAGGCCGATTTCTCCCGGATCCAGTTCACTCCCGACCTGCTTCCGGCCGACATCGTCGGGACCTTGATCTACAACCCGCGCTCCGGCGATTTCACCACCCGGCAGGGTCCGGTCTTCGCCAACATCGTCCTCGCCGACGAGATCAACCGCGCCCCGGCCAAAGTCCAGAGCGCCTTGCTGGAGGCGATGCAGGAACGGCAGGTGACCATCGGCGACCAGACGTTCCCGCTGCCAACTCCGTTCCTGGTCCTCGCCACCGAAAATCCGATCGACCAGGAGGGGACCTACCCGCTGCCGGAAGCCCAGGTCGACCGGTTCATGCTCAAACTGAAGGTCGGCTATCCTTCGGTCAAAGAGGAGCGGCAGATCCTCGACCTGATGGCGACCACCGGGACCAAACCGCGGGCGAGCGCCGTCATTTCGCCGGAGGAGATCGTCGCCGCCCGGGGAACCGTCGACTCGGTTTATCTCGATCCGAAGATCCGCGATTACATCGTCGACGTGGTCTTCACCACCCGCTTTCCCGAACGTCACGGGTTGGAGGAGATGGGCAACTTCATTCAATTCGGGGCCAGTCCGCGGGCGACCATCGCCCTGAGCCTCGCCGCCAAGGCCTGGGCTTTCCTCCAGGGACGGGGTTACGTCACGCCCCAGGACGTCAAGTCGATCGCTCTCGATGTGATGCGCCACCGGGTGGTGTTGACCTACGAGGCCGAGGCGGAGGAGAAGACGGCGGAAGAGATTCTCACGAAAATTTTGGAAACCGTGCCGGTTCCGTAAGGTCGATTGTTCCCGATGGTGAACGAAGCCGAAAAGACGCGGGAGATCCTGCGCCGGGTGCGGCAGGTGGAGATCCGCTCCAGGAGAAACGTCGACGACGCCATGGTCGGCGCCTACCACAGCGTTTTCAAAGGAGCCGGGATCGATTTCGCCGAGGTGCGCGAATACCAGCCCGGCGACGATGTCCGCTCGATCGATTGGAACGTCACCGCCCGGATGGATCGTCCGTTTCTCAAGACCTTCAAGGAGGAGCGGGAGCAAACCGTCCTCCTGATGGTCGACCTCTCCGGCTCGGGCGACTTCGGCTCCGTCTCCCAGAGCAAACGGGAACTGGCGGCGGAGGTCGCCTGCGTGCTGGCCTTTTCCGCCTCCCGCAACAACGACAAGGTCGGCCTCCTCCTTTTCACCGACCAGGTCGAGCTCTTCATCGCCCCGCGCAAAGGCCGCCAACATATCCTCCGGGTGATCCGCGAGATCTTGTTTTTCCAACCGGCCCGCCTCGGCACCGATCTGCCGGACGCCCTCCGCACGGTCAACCGGGTGCTGAAACGGAAGGCGATCTGTTTCGTCTTCAGCGATTTCCTCACCGGCGACGCTCTCACCGGTTTCCGGGCGCCGGAAGGAAAACCGCCCGGGGAGGTCGAGCGGTTGCTGCGGTTAACCGCCCAACGCCACGACTTGATTTGCGTCGAATTGACCGATCCCCGGGAGCAGGATCTTCCCGACGTCGGGATCGTCACCCTGGAAGACGCCGAGACCGGCGAACTCCTGGAAGTGGATACGTCCGACCGCCAATTCCGGACCCTCTACGCGGTCGAAAACCTGCGCCGCCTGGAGAATTTTTCCAGCCGGTTGAAGCGAATGGGCATCGACCACCTCCGCTTGTCGACCGGGCAACCGTATGTGACCGAGCTTCGCCGCTTTTTTAAACAACGGGAGATGCGCCGATGAATCTGAACCCGATTTTTGCCGAAACCGGTCTCTCTGACATCCGCGACATCGTCGAATCCCCGGCCCTTTGGCCGTGGTGGGTGGCGGCCGCCCTGTTGTTGATCGCTGCCGGGTTCATCCTGTGGCGACTCCGCTCCCGGTCCTCCGCCGAAGCCTCCGCCGAGCCGGTGGAACCGCCCGACCTGAAGGCGCTCCGTTTGCTCGACCAACTCCAGCGCGATGGCGACCAACTTGATGGCGAAACCTTCACGGTGGAGATCTCCCGGGTGTTGCGCCATTACCTCGAAGAAGCACTCGACCTGCCGGCGCCGGAGCAGACCTCGGAGGAGTTTCTCCAGGAACTCCGGGGCGAAGATTGGACGACTCCGGCGTTGCAACAAACCCTCGAGGATTTCATGCGGTTGTCCGACCTGGTGAAGTTCGCCCGCCAATCCCTCGGTTCGGAGCAGCGCCGCCGTCTGCTCGAAAGCGCCCGGACCGTCGTCACCGCCACTCGTCCCGCGAAACAAACCGAACCCGAAGAGGCCGTTTCCTGATGTTGTTCCGTTTCCTCCATCCCGAACTCCTCTGGCTCCTGCTCCTGGTTCCGCTGGCCGCCCTGCTGGCCGGACAAACCGGGCGCAAGGCGGCGCTCCGTTTTTCCGCCGCTCCGATCGCCCGAAACGTTTCCCGGATGGTCCGCGGACGTCCGGGCCGGGTCAGCCAATGGCTCAAGGTGCTGGCCCTCGCCGCCGGGATTGTCGCCCTCGCCCGTCCCCAGGCGGGCACCGAGGATCGTTCCCACCGGGTCGAGGGGATCGACATCATGCTCACGGTCGACCTTTCCTCCTCCATGTGGGCCCACGATTTCATGATCGACGGACAGCCGACCGACCGGTTGACCGCGGTGAAATCGGTGATGGAGGAGTTCGTGAACGCCCGCCGCCACGACCGGATCGGTCTGGTCGCGTTCGCCGGACTCCCCTACCTGGTGAGCCCGCTCACGCTCAACCACGCCTGGATTTTGAGCCGGCTGGAGGAACTCGAGATCGCCATGATCGAAGACGGCACCGCCATTGGCAGCGCCATCGGTTCCGCGGTCAACCGATTGGCAGAACGGGGCGAAGGGGCCGCCGACGGAGTCATCGTGCTGTTGACCGACGGAGCCAACAACCGGGGTCGGATCAGTCCGCTCCAAGCCGCTGAAGCGGCGGCGGCCCTCGGATTCCGGGTTTACACCGTCGGGGTCGGCCAGGAAGACCCGGCCCCTTTCCCCCGCCTCGACCAACGGACCGGACGCCCTCTCCGGGATCAGGCCGGACGAATGGTGTTCGTCCAGGCCCCGCCCGATCTCGACCTGGAAATGTTGCAGGCGATCGCCGACCGGACCGGCGGGCGGTTTTTCCATGCCCGCGACTCCGACGAGTTGCTGAACATCTACGCCGAGATCGACGCGCTGGAGCGAACCGAGGTCGACCTCCACGCCAGCATCCTGTACCGCGATTGGTTCGTGATCCCGCTCGGCGTTTGCCTGACGCTTTACCTGTTCGACTGGATTCTCCGAAACACCCGCTACCGCCGCCTGCCGTGATTCAATTCGGACAACCTTTCTGGCTCTTCGGCCTCGCCGCCGCGCTTCTCCTGCTCACGGGTTGGGCCTGGTGGAGCGACCGGCGTTCCCGGCGTTTGCTGGAACGGTTCGTCGCCGGAAATCTGATCGACCGTCTTTCCGAATCGTTCAGCCGCCCCCGCCATCGCTTCAAATCCGTCCTCTCGGTGTTGGCCTGTCTCCTCTTTCTATTCGCCCTCGCCCGGCCGCAGTGGGGCACGGTCACCGAAGAGATCGAATTGCAGGGAGTCGACATCCTGTTCGCCCTCGACACCTCCCGGAGCATGCTGGCCGAGGATTACCGTCCCAACCGCCTGGAGCGGGCGAAGCTGGCGATCGTCGACCTCGTCAGCCGTCTGGAGGGAGACCGGGTCGGGTTGATCGCCTTCGCCGGGGACGCCTTTTTGCAATGTCCCCTCACCCTCGATTACAACAGTTTCCTACTCACTCTTGACGCCCTCGACACCAACACCATTCCCCGCGGCGGCACCGACATCGCCGCGGCGATCGAGGAGGCGATGGCTTACTTCGGTGACCGCGAAAGTCACCGGCTCCTGATCCTGATGAGCGACGGCGAAGATCTCGAAGCCAGCGGCATCGTCCGGGCCCGCGAAGCCGCCGCCCAAGGGATCACCATTTTCACCGTCGGCGTCGGCAGCCCCGAAGGCGCCTTGATCCCCCTTCGCTCCCCCGGCGGCGAAGCCGACTATCTCCGAGACCATGCCGGCAATCCGGTGCGAACCCGTCTCGACGAGGAAACGCTTCGAATCATCGCCTCCGTGACCAACGGCGTTTACCAACGGCTCGGCCGGGGCGCGGACCCCCTGGGCGAGATCCATGCCGCCGCCCGGGCCTCCGTCGACGAACTGACCGCCGGATCGTTGACCCGGGAAATCCCGATCGAACGCTACCAATGGCCGCTCGCGCTCGGACTGCTCTGCCTGTTGCTGGAATGGTCCATCGGCAACCGCCGCCGCCTCCCCCGTCCCCGGCCCGCCGTCGCCTTGGGAACTGTCGTGTTCGCCGCGATCCTCGGCTCGACGGCTCCGCCCGCCGACGCTTCGCCGCGGCAAGCCGAAAGGGCGTATCGATCCGGCAACTACGACGAAGCGGCTCGGCTCTGGCAGCAGGAACTGGAACGGGCCCCGGACAACGCCCGGCACCTTTACAATTTCGGCAACGCCCTCTACCGTGCGGGCGATTTCGCCGGGGCGATCGAGGCCTACGGACGAGCCCTCCCACTGGCCGACGTCGCCTTGCAGGAACGCATTTTCTTCAATCTCGGAAACGCCCAGTTCCACCTCGGCCAATCCGAACTGACCACCGCCCCGGCCCAGACCCGAAAGCTCTGGGACGAAGCGATGGAAAACTACGACAACAGCCTCGCCCTGAACCCGGCCGCCGAGGATGCCCGCAACAACCGGCAATGGGTCGAGCAACAGTTCACCTTCCACGGCGCCCGGATCGAGGTCGCTCCTTCCCCCGCCCGGGGCGGCAGCACTTCCCCCGGCGGTCTGCTTCTTCCCGGCATGACCCTCCGCCTGGAAGCGGAAGCGAATCCGGAATGGCGTTTCGTCCGCTGGACCGGCGCCGAGGTCGCGGATCCCGATTCCCCCTCCACCGAGATGGTGGTCCGGGAGAGCGCCCAGGTGATCGCGATCTTTCGGGAAACCCGCGAACTGGTGGTCGAAAGCGCCGATCCCGAGCAAGGAACGGCCGGGACGAGCGGGCGTTACGATCTCGGCGAAGAGGTCCCGGTCACCGCGACCGCCGCCGATTATTTCGCCTTCGACCGCTGGGTCTCGGACGAACTCGAAATCGCCGATCCGACGGCGGCGGAGACTACGGTCAAGTTGACCGGCGACGGACGAGTCACCGCGACCTTCACCGACGCCTACCGGTTGGATGTCGTTGCGGAACCGGCGATCGCCGGAAACGTCGGCAACAGCGGCTTCTTCCGGCGTTACTCCGAGACCCCGATCCAGGCCCAACCCCGCGACGGCTTCGAATGGATCGGCTGGACCGGCCAGGATATCGCCGACCTGCACGAACCGCAGACCACCGTCACGCTCAACGGCGACCGGACCGCGACCGCCCACTTCGACCGTATTTGGAATCTGGTGGTCCTTCCCGACCGCGACGAACATGGCCGGACCACCGGGGGCGGCAATCACCCGGCTGGAACCCTGCAACCGATCGAAGCGATCCCGGAAGAAGGCCACACTTTCCTCCGATGGGAAGGGCCGGGCGTCACCGACCCCGAAGCATCGAGCACCACCGTGGAAATTTCCTCCGACCCCCAGGACATCATCGCCATCTTCGAGCAGGACGACGAAAACGAAAACAGCGAGGGTGAGGGCGAGGGGGAATCGTCGGAGGAGCCGGACGAATCCGATGGGTCGGACGAGTCCAACGATTCGGAGGAATCCGACGGTTCCGAAGAACCGAGCCAACCCGAGGAACCGGAAACCGCCGAGCCGGAACCGGCCGAACCGGAGGCCGCCGAAGAAACCACCGAACGCGAAACGCCGGAAAGCCTCACCGAAGAAGAAGCCCGGCAACTCCTTCAAATGCTGCATCAGGATGAACGGCAACTGCCGTTGCGAATCCGTCCTCCCGGCGACGACGAAACCACCACCGGCCGCGACTGGTAAAAATGAATACACTTCGCTTCCACCTATCTTGTTTTCATCTCCACCTCCGCCTCCTGCTCGGATGCGTTCTCCTCGGCCTCCTGCCGGCAACCCATGCGGCGGCTTCGGTTTCCGCCGAAGCATCGGTCCGGAGTTCCTCGATGCAGATGGGACAAACCAACTCCTACACCATCACCATCCGCCACGCCCGGAACGTCCCCGATCTCGGTGCGCCCCAGGTCCGGGGTCTCTATTTTTCTCCCACCGCCTCCACCCAAACCTCGCACACGATCATCAACAACCAGGCTTCCAGCGAAACCCGCCTGACGTGGAATTTCCAAGCCGAGCGACCGGGAACCTATACCATTCCGGCCCGCCAATTCCGTCTCGGAGACCAGACCATCCGGATCGACGCCGTCACGGTTGAGGTCCGCGAGATGTCGGCCGAGATGCGGGAACGTTTCTTTCTCCGCTGGAGCGTTCCCGACAAGCCGTTCTACGTCGGCGAATCCATTCCCGCGACTCTTCAGCTTTACGTCCGCGGCGATCTCAACGCCAGCCTGGCCCGGAATCCGGAGGGATCAAGCGACCAGTTCATCCTCCGTCCCTTCGAGGGCCAACCACGCCAGCGCCAGGGACGGATGAACAACGAACCGTTTACCGTCGTCGAATGGGATACCGTGATCACCCCAATCCGCTCCGGCCCGGCCGCTCTACCGGTCAGCCTGGTTCTCGCCTACAACACCGGGCAAGTGACCCGCGACTTCTTCGGCGCCCGCCCGGTCCAGGAAACGATCCGGCTCACCACCGAAAACAGCGACTGGGAGATCCGCGACCTGCCTCGCGCCAACCGTCCCGCCGGATTTTCCGGAGCGGTCGGGTCGTTCGAGGTCTCCGGTCGCCTCTCCGCCACCGAAGCCGAGGTCGGGGATCCGATCACCTTGGTGCTGGAATTGAGCGGCGAAGGAAACTTCGAACGAATTCAGCCGCCCGAGATTCCGGAAACCGACGGCTGGCGGATTTTTCCTCCCCGCACCCGCATGACCGAGAAAGAGGCCAGCTACCGGGGTGTCAAAACTTTTGAATACATCCTGACCCCGACCCGCGACACCGTCACCGAAGTCCCGGCGGTCGCCTTTTCCTGGTTCGATCCCCATCGGGAAGTCTGGGAAGAGCGGAGCCTCGGATCGAAACCGGTCCGCATCCGGCCCGACTCCGGCGGCGGAACCTCGCGACCGGCGACGGCAGCCACCGGCACGGCCCGAGACTCCCGCAGTCCCATTCCCGACTCCCTCCTGCAAGTCGCGCCGCTGGCGGCGACCGCCGGACGACCCGGGAGTTTGACGCTTCCGTGGCGGCAGCCGACTTTCTGGATGGTCAACGGTGGCATCGCCATTCTGGCCGCCATCGCCCTCGGAGGCGTGGTCCGGCAACGGAAGCGCGACCGCGACCCGTTGGCGCGAATCCGCCTGGAACAGAATCAGCGGGCGCGCGCACTCGCCCAAAGCGCGTTGGCCGCCGCGAACCGGGGCGAGGCGTCGAAATTTTACGCTGCCGCCACCGGCTCGATCCGCCATCATCTCGCTGATCCGGTCCCGGGACGGACCAAGCCGGAGAGCCTGGGCTGGGACGAAATCGAAAGCCGTCTGCGGCGCTGCGGAACCGACGACGAAGCCGTTACCCGGGCGCGGATCCTGTTTGACCGCCAAGACGCCGCGCACTTCGCCGGATGGACCGCCTCCGCCGAAGATCTCGACCGCGACTGCACGGCTTTCGCCGCCCTGCTTGACCAAATCAAACGCGCCAAGTCATGAAATTTCTCACCATAGTTTTCCTCGCCGCGGTCCTCGGCTCGCTTTCCGCCGCAGCCAGAACGACCGCCCCCGACGAACTCTTCTTTCACGCCAACGAACTGGCGGCGAACGAGGCATGGGATGAAGCCATCGCGGCCTATCTGCAAATTCTGGAGGTTCGTTCGTCACCGAATATCCACTACAATCTCGGAACGGCCTATTACCATGCAAGGGACCTTGGCCGGGCGCGTATCCATTGGGAAAGGACACTCGCCATGGACCCTCGCCATCCCGGTGCCCGCCACAATTTGCATCTCCTTTTCCGGAGGACCGGTATCGAGGAACCATCCGGCGGCGCGGCCGCCCGTTTCGCCGGTTTATTGTCGGCGGGCCAATGGATCTGGTTGGCGGCCGTCGGATTTTGGTCCGGGGCTTTCTGTCTGGTCGGAATCGTTTGGAAACGGAGGCCCGGATTATATGTCGGGGCTGGCGCCGGGACGGTGGTTTTCGTTGTCGGATTGATAGGAACGGTTCTGCTCGCCGGGACGCTTGACCGGGCGATTTTGGTGGGAAACCAAGTAGCGTTGAAAGTCGCCCCGACCCCATCGAGCCCGGAAGCAGGCCGTTTGGACGCGGCTCAATCGGTCCGGATCATCGAAACATTCGGAGATTATTTCAGAGTCCGATTGCCGAATGGACAGGAAGGATTCCTCCCCGCCAGACAAGTGGAACCGATTCTCCCGCGTTAACGATAGCCGGAGCTTCGTGCTTTAGCCGAAGACCGTCGGGCATGGGAATCGTCCCGGGATTCCACACCGAAAACGACCGCGGCTGAAGCGCGCGGCTCCCTCATCCGGCGAAAGGCGGGATGCTACCCGAACCGGAGCTTCGTGCTTTAGCCGAAGACCGTCGGTCACGGGGAATCGTCCCGGGATTCCACACCGAAAACGTCCGCGGCTGAAGCGCGCGGTTCCCTCATCCGGCGAAAGCCGGGATGCTACCCGAGCAGGAGCTTCGCGCTTTAAGCGAGTCGCGGGCACCGTCTACGAAGTTTTACCTAGGCCTTTATCGGGTGTCGACCCGGATCGATTGCCGGCGGCTTTGTGCTACAGTGTTGGGGATTGGTTCCATTTACCCTGGAGCCACCAATCAACGCGCCAGCGAAATGGGAAGGAAAAGCATGCGAACACTTAAGGAATCGACTACAGAATCGACCAATTGCGACGCCGGGGAGGACCGCGGTGCCGTCGCCCTCTACCTGGGGGACATCGGCAAAATTCCATTGATTACCCCGCAGGAAGAAGTGGAGTTGGCCGCCGAGATCAAGGCGGGCAATCTGGAGGCCCGCGACCGGATGATCCGGGCGAACCTCCGGCTAGTCGTCAAAATCGCCTACGATTACTCCCACTACGGCGTTCCGTTCGCCGACCTGATCAGTGAAGGAAATCTCGGCCTGATGAAAGCGGTGGAGCGTTTCGACCCGGCCAAGGGCGGGAAATTGAGCACCTACGCTTCCTGGTGGATCAAACAACGGATCAAACGGGCGCTCGCCAACCAAAGCAAAACCATCCGGCTCCCGGTTCACCTGACCGACCGGATTACCCGGATCCGGAAGACCGCCTCGCAACTGAGCGAAAAACTGGGACGGGAGGCGAGCGATGAAGAGATCGCCCGGGCGACCGGAATTCCGGTCAACCATGTCGCCCATCTCCGGACCGTCAGCCTCCGTCCGGCTTCCCTCGACGCCCCGATCGGCGAAGAGGAAAACACCAGGTTGAGCGATCTGGTCGGCGACGAAAACGCCGGTTCCCCGGCGGAGGATCTGATCGAGAAGAACTTGAAGGAAGATGTGACCGATACCATCGCCAATCTCAGCCACCGGGAGGCGGAGGTGATTCGGTTGCGTTTCGGGCTCGACGGAAATCCGCCCCGCACGCTCGAGGAAATCGGACGGATCTTCGGGGTGACCCGGGAACGGATCCGCCAACTGCAAAACATCGCGTTGTCGCAGGTTCGCAAACGTTTGGTCGATCGGGAAAAACAATCAACCACCGACGATCTTGAGGAAGAAGAACAGATGCGGCGACGGATGGAAATTCTTCGCGATTTCCTGCAGCGGGAAGCGTCGTGAGGGTCACCCCGTCCCGGCGGGAGCCGGCACGGGATTCTTCGCCATCTGCCCGACTTCGTTTCCGTAGAGCCCCGCTTCGAGCGCGCGCAAGGCGGCTCCGGCAGCGACCGCTTCGACCCCGACGGATGAGGTGAGGATCCGCACTTTCCGGTTCTTGACCGGAATGAGCCGGGCATTGAGTTCGGATTCGATGGCTTTGAGGAACGCCCGGCTGCGCATCGGTTGCTCGCTGCCGAGAACGATCGCCCCCGGATCGATCAGGTCGGCGACCGGAGCGAGCGATTTCGCCAGGACCGAGGCGACCTCCCGGACCGGCTCTTCGACCGCGCCGTTTTCATCGGCGAGCGCCGCCACGATTTCATCCGCTTCCTTGGCGGACAGATGAACCTTCGGCGCGAGGATCGAGTCGAGTTCTCCGGCCGCGAAGTGGAAACCGCGGTAAACTTCATCGGACAAGTGCAACGCGGTGCCGAACGAAAACGAGGCGCGTCCGTCGCGGTCGAGGGAGCGGTTGACCATGAAATAAAGAAAGTCGTGCAGTCCTTTCGCGCACCCCAGGTGACGTTCGGCGTGGGCCGCCAAATGGACGTTATGATCGACCGTCACCGGAATGTTGAACCGTTCGGCGAGCTTTTCCCCCAAGGGATAATCCTCGAGCGCAAAGCGGCGGGAATACCGCACCACCTGACTCTCGGTGTCGACGATCCCGGGAAGACCAATTCCCAACCCGAGGAGTTTTCCTTCCTTTACCGGGCGGACCAACACCTCAGCTAACGCCTGGTGAAGGTTCGTGGCCAAATCGGCGCTGCCGGTCGGAACCGAGACCCGCTCCTCTCCGACGATTTGTCGGGCGGCGTTCATGAAAACCACGTCGACCGCGTTGTTCTGTTGCAACGAGACTCCGGCCAACCAGCCGAACCGGGCGTTGACCTCCAGCAAGACATGGGGACGGCCCGCGCCGTTGCCCTCCTCCTTCCCGGCCGTTTCCAACAGTCCGTGTTCGAGCAGGTCCCTAATGATATGGGTGACCGTCGAATTCTGAATCCCAGTCAGGCGGGCAATCCGGAGGCGGGAATGAGGCCCTTTGTCCGTAAGCAACCGCAGGATCAACCGCCGGTTCCACAATCCGGCGGCCTGTTGGTTGAACGCATGATGGCTGATTGGTCGCTGAGCCATACGTTCATCAAATACCAAACGAAGGGAAAAGAAAGATCATCTTCATGGAAATCAGCCGATCAATCGACCGGATCCCCCGCCCAACCGTCAAGCAGCGGACGCACCGTGCGATATTGATGCAAAAGGATGCCCCCGAACGCCGGGTTTTCCGAGTGATGGGCGTAGAGTTCACGGATCGCGGCGACGAACTCGTCCGGAGATCCGTTAGAGAATGTAATCGTCGGCGTGTCGTCCAGTCGGACCGTTTCCAAAGCCAGGTAGACCGGGCGACCGATTTTCTTTCCGTAAGCGAGTTCCGCCTCGGTGATCGAGGTCACCGAATTCGGCCCGAACATCCGCGTCCGGTAGGACATGATGCCGATGTAGTCGGAGAGATCCTGGACATGTTGCTGGAAGTTCTTCCGCTCCCCCTCAAATTCCACTTCGAACTCGGCGCGGCCGGCATACCAAAACGGAATATCGTGGGAGATCGTCAGATCCGGATCGGCCGCCCGGACCATTTCCCGCATGCGCGCGGCGGTTTCCAGAAACTCGAGGATCGAACTTTCGATATCCCCCGCCCTCCAACGTTCGGACGTGTAGGGCTCGATATCGTAATGGATCCCGGCGAAACCCTCGCCTGGCGGCAGAGAGGCGTGGAAGGCGAGGATGGCTTCGAGTTTCGCCAAGGTATCGGCCCGTTGGTCGGCGAAGCCCATGTTATTGGCTCCGTCAAGCGACTCAACCGCGATTCCGGCCTCCCGGCCCTGGCGAATCAAGGTCGCGTAAGCGTCCGGGGTCGACATGACAAAGCCGTCGGCGGTCCGATCGAATCGGACTTGAACCAACAACCGGGTGATCCCGTAAGTGGTGCAGAAGTCGATCAGCCGCGCTCGTTCTGCCGGATCGACCACCTCTTCCCGGTGCCAGACCCACATGCCGATTTCCCCGCCCGGAACCAGGACCCGATTCCCGCTTCGTTCGTCCGTTCCCGCCGCATTCGTGCAAGACATGGTCAACCACCCAGATAGAACAATCGCCGCCGCGACGCCCCAAACCTTTATCTTCATCGCGTTTCGCTTCATGGCGGACACCGTGGGATCATGGATACTCATCATTTCGAAGCGCGCCGCCGGACGACCGCCGCGACTCCGAAGACCACGATCCCAAAGATCATCGCGTAGGTCGCGGGTTCCGGAATCGCCATCATCGAATCGACATAGGCGACTTGACCCGCCGACTGAACGGTATTTTCAAAACGGAGCCGGACGTTGGAGACATTGGCCAAGGCCGCCGCAAGCGTGCCGGTTCCCTCCACTCTTCCCATCTCCTGGTCGGACAAATTGAAAACCAGGGTGCTGAACCCGTCGGTGCCGGGCGTTTGCGCCCACTGGGGAAGGGTTTGCCAGATAGCTCCATTCGTCCCCTGAATCGCGAGACGCAGAAGCGTCGGATTTGTCGGTCCGTCGAAACCGGCACGCGGCGCCAAACGGACCACGACCTGGAATTGCGGAAATGCGCCCAGGTCTGTCCCGGTCAGGTTGATTCGCCGAAAGTTCGCGTTGGTGGAATCCTGATTGGCCCCCCAGTTGATCGACAGCGTTCCGGCGTTGCTGCCGCCCACCCCTTGGCCAAGAGCCAGCCCGACCCCGTCGGAGGCGTGACCGAAGCTGTTGACGTTCGTTGTCATCTGGCTGGTCGTCGAATACGAGTTGAAGTCGTCGATCAGCAAGGTCTGGGAGAAAAGCGAGAGACCGGAAGCAAGGGCGGAAAGAATCAGAAGCGGAGTCAGTTTTTTCATGTCCGAATGGGTTGATGAATCGGGTTGGTGAAGGTTGCTCGAATGGAACAGGCGCCCGTCCAGGACGGCCTCTCCCAGTCGCTGCACGGGAGAATCACCCGAACCGACCGCCCCGTCAAGGTTTTTATTTCACACTTGAATTATTCGACGGTGGGAAGACGACGAATTGACTCTGTCGTTCGGGAGTTTCCCACCGGCGGGGAATTAGGATCGGCTCGTTTTCAGATAGGCTTCGATGTTTCCGAAAACCAACCCGGCAATCAATTCCGCGTATTTCGGCGTCATCCAATACCCGCACCAGACGGTCATCGCCTCCCGAGCCGCCGCCGTTTCGGCTATACCTTCCCCCGGCGACGCCTCTCCGTTCACAGTGCGGAAAACCGCCGCGGCGATCGTCGCGGCCAGCGCCTGAAACCTCGCCGCCTGGAACAGCGCGGCCACCATCGCCGGTTCGCCGACCCCGTTGAAATCAAAGGCCCGTAACTGCTTGGCGAGCACTTTGGCACGCTCCAAACCTTCCCCGATCTCTCGTTCCAAACCGGCCCACTGCGCCGCATCTTCCTTCCAGGTTCGCAAGAGATCGGGAAGGTAATTCGACGGCGCGGGCACCGGGTCCTTCAAGTGATTGAACTGCACGCCGTTTTCACGGGTGCGGAACAACGGCACGGTCTTGCCCAACTCTTCCAGAAACGAGGCAGGTACCGGCCCCAAACATGCTTCGATCGACCGTTTCTCGATGGTTTCATACTCGGCCCCGGGATCCGTCCAAGCGTCCGCCGCCATCCGGATCGCGGCTCCCTGGGTTTCCCACGGATGCACCCGGACCCCCCAGCTGGTGACGCAGGCACCGGTCATCTCCTCGCGTCGAGCGGCCTTCGCCACTCCGACGACATTGCGGGCGTGCAACGAATGGGTTCCGACAAAAAACGAGTCCCCAGAGGCGCGGGTGGAGCCGCAGAGGATCACATCCCAGCCGCGGTTTTTCAAAAAGCGGGCGCTGTGAAACGGCTGCAGTTCTCCCGTGTCCGACATCAATTCAGGGATCCGCGCACGCGTTTCCGCGGTGACCGCACTTCCCGAGATCATCCCGCTTCCCCAAACCAAAGTCTTTTTCGGAACGTCCGTCCCATCCCAATAATTCCAATCCCAGATCCGGAAATGCCGCGGCATCGCCTCGATTTGATCCGGATGGGCGAGGAGCATGTCTCCCCAGACTCCCGGTACAATCCCTTTTTCCAACAACGGCGCCGCGACTTCGCTCAAATGCTCGGCGTAAAGCGCGGTCCGTCCGAGCTCGTCGGCCCGCTTCCGGCAATTTTCACACGTGGCGAACCGGTAAGCTTCATCGCCGCCGAGATGAAACTGCCGGATTTCCGGTCCGAACAACTCCAGGATTTCGCGTATCCATTTTTTCAGGAAACTCCGAACTTCCGGATTCGTCGTGCAGTAACAATCGTGCCAGTCGGAGTCTTCCCGCCACCCATGATACTCGGGATGTTTCAACACGTATTCCGCGTGGCCCATGGTTTGGAGCAACGGAATGTTTTCCAAACCGAGCGACCGGGCGTAATCCAGAATCTCGCGGAAACTCTCCTTGGGAAAAGCCTCGGGGGAAACACATTCCGGACACGTTCCCCAGGCAACCTTGTCCTCGAGCTCCCAAAGCACTGCCGTATACCCCATCCCCTTCAACCGCTTCAACCAGAGGCGCAGGTAATCTCCCCTCAACGAGGTGAAATTCATGTCGACGTGAAAAATTAACATCGGTTTCGCCTTCCTCTTTATTCAGCCTCTGACTTCAGACGAACCGGAGAACGGTCGCCCGGTACCTGGAGAATCGAACTTCAAAGAGCCACGGTTCCCCCATGATCCCGGCTGCGGTTCGCGGCCACGATGAAGCGAACGATTTCCACGGTATCCTGCGGATCGATCGGCGGTTGACCGGTGTTGAGCATCGCCAAAACCGCTTCGAGCAACCCGACATAATACGGCCGTCCGCTGTAAACATCGACAAACCGGCTTTCCTTCTCCCGATGGATCACCCCCCCGAACTTGTTGTTCCCCGCCCGGTTTCCCCGGATCGTCCCGATTCGGCCGTCCTTCCAAACGCCGGTCACCAAGTCGTGCGTCTCATTGGTGGCGACCCGCACCTCCCGGCACCCGGGCCCCATCGCGGCGAACAACATTTCCACGGTGTGAATCCCATACCAAAACAATCCGGGCTGCGTCGGCTGGAGAGCCATCGGACCGTAAAAATCCGCCCCGATCACCGACCCGTCGCCACTGTCGTTCATCACGTCGCAGAATCCATCCGCGTAACGCAGCGAGGAGCAACTCATCATCGGAATCCCGTGATCGCGGGCCAAGCGGATCATTTCCTCGGCATCCTCGACCGTCACCGCGAACGGCTTGTCGATGAACACCGGTTTTTTCGCCGAAACGATCTTCTTGAACTGCTCCAAATGCACCCGGCCATCGACCGACGTCAACAAAACCGCATCGCACGATTCCGCCACTTCCTCGATCGAGTCGACGATGCGGACCCCATGCTTTTCCCGCAACTGTTCGACAAACCCGTCAACTCGCGAGACGCTCAACTCGAAGTCCGGCGATCCGCCCGGAAACGCGGCGGTTATCCGGGCGCCCGGCAAATGGTGCTCGTGGGCGGCATCATTCAAAATACCGGCGAACGCCACGCAATGCGAAGTGTCGCAACCGACCAGACCGAGTTTGTATTCTGTCTCGTTACTCATAAGAAACCTTTCCTTGCTGCCGCGACCGCCCGTCCCCGCCACCGGCGAGACGATTCTCTCCCCGGGAAACCGGGGCTCGCAAATGGCTCACCCGAGCCGAAGTTCGCCCGCCTCTCGGCGCGCCCACTCGATGGTCCGGATCACTTCAGCGGCGCTTTCCGGCGTCACTACCATCGCCGCCCCGTCGTTCAGCACGGCGGCGACATTGTCGTAAAACCCTCCTCCAGAAACCTTCGGCCGGATCTCCCGCTCCTCCTCCTGCCAGGGCAACTCCTCTCCGGTACCGTAGCGCCGTCCGGGAGCCGCCCCTTCGACTACCTCCAGGACCGAGACGGCCGCCGGGTCATAATAACGGAGCTTCGCCACCTTCGCGTCGTTCGCTGAAAGTGTTCCATTCGATCCCAGCAACATCGTCCGGGGAACCGGCAGAGCGCAACAACTCGTCAAAGAAATTTCGGCGGCCTGCCCCGTCTCGGTTTTCATCAACAAATGGACATGGTCGTCCGTATCCCCCGCGTCCTTCACATGCTGCAAATCAGCCGCCAACTTCGTCACCGGGGAATCGAGCAAATTCAAAACCAGATCGAGCGCGTGCGGACCATGGTTGTTCAACAAGCCGCCTTGGTTTTTCGCCAACGTCTGCCAGTCGTTGCGACGAGCGTAATTGGCCCAGAAAATCCGAATCTCAAAGATCCGCCCCAGGATCCCGCTCTCGATCACTTCTTTCAGAAAGCGGAATTCGTCGTCAAACCGACGTTGATGATGAGGAAAGACTTTTTTTCCGGTCTTGCGCGAACTCTCGACGATCCGCATCGCGCTGGCATGGTCCATTGCCACCGGCTTTTCGAGCACGCAATGCCGACCCGATTCCATCACCGCGATCGCATCGGCCTCATGCATCGTATTCGGCGTCGCGATCACCACCGCGTCGGCTTCGGTCGCTTTCAACATCGCGGCGAGATCACCATGGGTTCCGCACCCGAACTCCTTGGCGGCCTCTTTCCTCCGCTCCTCGTCGGGATCGGCTACGTCCACGATTTTGAAATCGTCGCGCTCACGCAACGCTTTGACATGGATCCCCCAGCCGGCCCTTCCCAGACCCGCTATCGCAATACGAATCGGCTTGCTCATAAGTATGAGATCATTGAAACTTCCCTCTCCCTTTCAAGCCTATTGAGAAGCGAAAGGAGAAACTTTCCGGCGCACCGCCGGCTTGAAACGCGTCACGATCCGTCCGCAAGGCGCTCGCCCGCACACCGAAACACTCACCGCATCCGATCATGCCTGCCACCCACCACATCGACGTTGAAAACGCACCGGAACATCTGCGGACCGGCCTCCGCTTCCTCTTCCCGGAATACACGCCTTTGTCTCCCAGGCCGGCTCCCGGTCTCACTTCCGTCTCCTTCCGCCACGACCCGGCCCTCGTCGCCGAACGCGCATTCGTCATCCGCCGTTCCACCGATCGGACCGAGATCCGCTACGGCCGCCGCATCGAGGCCTTCCGGGCGCTTGGCCGACTGATGGCTGGATTCGACGGCGACGAACTCCGCGAGAATTGCCGGTTCGAAATGCTCTCGCTCCAATTGGAATCCTCCCGCAACGGTGTCATAACCCCCGCCAACGTCCAAGCCTTCATCCGCCGCGCGAGCCTGATGGGCATTAACACCTTGATGCTTTACCTGGAAGACACCTACGAGGTTCCCGGCGAGCCGTTCTTCGGTTACCTCCGAGGCAAACATTCCCAAGGCGACCTCAAGAATCTCGACGACTACGCCGACGCCTTTGGGATCGAAATGGTCCCGTGCATCCAGGCGCTCGGACACCTCCACCAGATTCTCCAATGGAAGAACGCCTACGCCGACGTCACCGACATCCCCGGAGTCTTGCTGGCCAACGAGGAAAAAACCTACGAATTGGTCGGACGAATGATCGACGCCGCCCGCGCGCCGTTCCGGTCCAACCGGATCCATCTCGGGATGGATGAAGCCGTCGGGATGGGGACCGGTCAATACAAACGGCGCTTCGGCGAACGTCCGGTCTTCGACGTAATGAACGATCACCTCGCCCGCGTCGCCGCCATGTGCGAGGAACGTGGTTTGCAACCGATGATCTGGTCCGACATGTATTTCCGCATCGCCTCCGAAACCCACCAGTATTACGACCTCGACGCCCACGTCCCACCGGAGACGATCGCCCGGATCCCGGCCAACGTCGATCTGGTGTATTGGGATTATTATCACACCGAACAAAGCTTTTACGAAACCTACATCGACCGCCACCGGGCGATGAACAAGGAACCGATCATGGCCCCGGGCGCCTGGAACTGGAGCCGTTTCTGGACCCATATTCCTTATTCCCTCGCCCGCGTCCTTCCCTGCATGGAAGCCTGCAAAGCGAAAAATCTCCGCCAGGTTTTCATGACCACCTGGGGAGACGACGGGATGGAGTGCGACGTTTTTTCAGTGCTGCCGGTAATCCAGGCGTTCGCCGATGTCGCCTACGGGGAAACCTTCGACGAAGCGACCACCGCCCGGAACTTCGCCGCCTCCTGCCTGGCCGACTACCACGACTACTCCCTCGCAAGTCGCCTCGATTTGACCGGCCCCGGCCGGGATCCCAACGAGGATTTTTCGAACTGCTCCAAATGGATGATGTGGGACGATCCGCTGATCGGCCTCTGCGAACCGCATCAGGAGATGGAGTCCGGCCGGGCCCACTTCCATCAGCTCGCCGAGGAACTGGACGCGGCCGCCCGCAAGGAAAATCCCGGCGCCGACCGACTTCGCTTCCCCGCCCAAATCGCCCGCGTCCTCGCCCTCAAATGCGACCTGCGCAAGAATCTGGTGAAAGCCTATCGCACCGGCGACAAAGAAAAACTCCGCGCGCTTCTCGAACAGGAAGCCCAGCCCCTTCGGGAGGAACTGGAGAAACTCTGGAAGATTCACCGCTCCATGTGGCTCGCCACCTACAGACCATTCGGACTCGAAGTGATCGAACTCCGCTACGGCGGCCTCATCGCCCGGGTCCGCTCCCTGATCGACCGGGTCGAAAACTTCTGCGACGGCGAGATCGAAGCCATCCCGGAATTCGAAACCGAACTTCTCCCCTGGGCCTCCGGCCAAAACCTTGGCCACTACCGCCGCCACGTCACCCCAAGCGCGATTTCCTGAAGCAGGCGGCCGAACGCTTTTTTTGTAGTGGGGTTGGCTTTGCCGCCCCATCGTCTGGTCCTCGCAACGCCGAGAACCATGCACTCCGCTCGCGACGAACGACATCCCACGTCGACTCGGACATTTTCGGCCGATGCCGTCGGGCGGCGGAGCCAGCCCGCCTACGGCCAGACTGGCTCCGAAGACCGTCGCCCACGAAATCGTCAACGGCGCCCCGTTCCACCTACGCCAACGGCGTTTCGTCCTCCAGCCCAGGGTTGCCACGCGAATGCGGGGCTACCCTGGGGTTCGTTTCCGTTCGGAACACTACCCCAACGGGGTTGTGCCCCGGCATCCCGGCCAAACACCAAACGGGCGGAACCGCGTTGCGGTTCATGAGACTCCCGCACCGATTCCCAGGGTAGGCCTCATTGCATTCGGCCCAACCCTGGGCTGGAGGACGAAAGCCCGTTGGGCTACCAATCCGAGTTTCTTTCGTGAAACCGGGATATTTTGATTCCGGACGATCCAATTCGCCTCAACCACCGGCATCTTCGGTCGACGTCTCGTTCCACCTACGCCAAACGAGTTTTCATTCGACTAAACCGTCGAGTCCAAGCAGGAGCTTCGTGCTTTAGCCAAAGACCGTCGCCCACGAAATCGGCAACGGCGCCCCGTTCCAACTACGCCAACGGCGTTTCGTCCTCCAGCCCAGGGTTGCCACGCGAATGCGGGGCTACCCTGGGGTTCGTTTCCGTTCGGAACACTACCCCAACGGGGTTGCGCCCGTCGCGGGGTCCAACAACTTTGCCGGCATCCGTGAGCGTCCCGCCCTCCCCTATCGGGTCGGGTAAATGTGACGATATTGCACGTCAGCCTGGCGCATCATGCTGACGCTGGCGTCGGCCCGGACGGTGCCGGCCCGGCCGTCGTGACGAAACCGCAACCGGCCTTCGTCCGCGATGACATCGCGGTCGCCGCGCAAGAGATTGGCTGGAACCGTGGTGGTCAGATCGTTGCTCTGACCCCATTCCGCGAATACGCCCGCGTAGAAACGAGCCGCTGATACTCCGCTGTAATCAGGCACCTGCACCGCATCGCCGATGAGAATGACATCGCTCGGCCGTTGGATGTTGGTGAGGCGAATCGGAGATCGAGCACCGTCGAGATGCGCGCTTTCGCCAAAGGCTAATTGGTTAACGGCATACGTGCGCGCCGGCAGGGGATGGGTGATCGGACGAGTGATCTGAACCGGCTGTTCCGGGCAAGCCAGAATGCCGACTTCATCCGAAATGTAGGGACGCACGAAATAATCCCAATCCCGCAGCGCCCCGTCGTCGCCGAAACCCCGTCCCCATGGCAACAGATCGTTGTTGTCGTTGGCGTAAGTGACGACGGCCAGTCCCAATTGCCTGAGATTGCTGAGGCAGGCGGAGGTCCTCGCCTGGGCCCGAACCTTTCCGACCACCGGGATCAGGATCGCCGCGAGAATTCCGATGATGGCGATCACCGTCAACAATTCGATCAAAGTAAATCCCGCCGCTCTGCTATGTGGTCTCTTCATTTTTTCCTCCCTTGTTGTCGAATAAATCATGGTACTTCCGGCACCGCGAAGGCGGAGAACTCCACGTCCTCGATCGCCAACGCATGATTGTCCCCCGAATGATTTGCGTGGCTCCAACGGATCCACAAACTCTCTCCCGGATTGATCTCCAGACCGGCCACGTTGCCGTGAAGAATCCGCCGGCTACTGGCGCCCTTGCCGTCGAGGTTCGCCGCGGCCCCTCCCGTTTGCGGACTGGTGAACGTCAACCCGGGAAGAGCAATCCAATCGCCCCCCGTCAGACCGGTTCCCCCTTTACGGTAGCTGACCGAAATCTGGCTCTCCACGACGTTCCCGCTATTGCGCCATTGCTCGCCGACATAACCGAGCGAGAAGGACCGAATGGTTTCCGAATCTGTATTCACAATTCGAACACCGACGTGCACGTCGCCGCTCGCTCCCCCGGGCACGCTTCCCAAAGTCTGATTCGTGCTTTCCGACGCCCGCAGATTGTAGAGGCGACTGGTAACGACCGGGTTGGCCGTCGCATAATACTGGGTGAGCGACGCAAACCATCCGGGAAGGGTTTGATCATCCACCCAGGGATGAGCCGCGCCTCCGCTGAACGCCCCGCTCAACGTATTGAAATTCTGGGTGTATTGAATAATTGGAACAATCCGGTCGGCCTTCACCCGGAAAAACCGCCGGTTTTCCTCGGATACCGGAATGCCATCCAAATAGAACGCCGTTTCGGTGCCGAATCTCGTGGGGGCCACGCTCACCGGCGAACCGCCGGGGCCCGCTTCCCACGTGACCAGGTCGGCGCTGCTTTCGACTTCGTAAACCAAGTCACGGGGTTGACCGAGCCGGGAGAATTGCAGGGCTGGAAATCTTTCCGTTCCGCCGTTTTCCCCCACCGTCACCAAAACGAATTCCTGCACAGCTCCGACGGCGTCAAAAGGACCGTAGCCGAAGGCGTATTTGTAAAAGTTCGCGACACCATCGCCGGCCGGTGTGCCCGCAGATCCGCTGATCGCAGAATCTCCCAGCTCGGCGGAGGTGAAATAGGCGGCCCGCCAATCGTCAAACGTCGGCCGGATCCGCCAGGCTTCCCATTCGGCGAGCCGATGGAGTGGTTGGATGTCGATGCCGCGGCCGGTCGCCGCCTCTAATTCCAACATCACCGCCTGCATCTCCTGGAAGTTTTGCCATTCGTATCCTTGCACCCGGAGGGAAAGGATCACTTCTCCGGCGAAATTGGCCATTTCCCACTCGACCGACGAGAGGATCGAGCTGGCGCTCGGATTCTCGAAGGTCATGATTACCATCCCGTCGATGGCCGCGCCGAGGCGGTCGAACCAGGCATTTCGATCGGCCTCGGAATCCCATCCGATTTGTCCGCCGAGATTGGAATACCAGTGGGGAAACGCTCCGTAGATCGGAAGATCCGCGGCACCGTTTTGATCGAGATACAGCCGGGCTTCTTCAAACATTTCGACCAAACCTTCTATCAAGGCCCGCTTGTCGGCCGAAGAACCGTCGCTCCAAGCGGAGAGGATGTGCGGCTCCACGTCGAAATGAACGCCGTGAAAACGGTCCGATCCGGGCCGGGACTCATTGAAAGCGATCACTTCGTTTTGCAATTTCTGCCGCATGCCGTCACGGTGACTTGAATACACCCAATTGGTTTCCGCGAACAGCTGCCATGATTCGATTCCGTTAAAATACAATCTCCGATTCCACGCCGCGATCGTCTCCGGCTCGTCGACGTAGCGGCTCGCCCCGTACGACCCATAGATCCGTCCCAGGTTCCAGCCCCGCAAGATCGCGAGAAAGTCGTCTTCCCGTTGCGGACTCCCGACCACGGCCTGGGTGCCCCAGGGGTGGCCGCTCCCCGACTGCGCCCAGAACCATCCCCCGCGGGTTCCCGGTGTCGGAAACGTTTCCCCGGCGGAGATCGACACTTGATCGATACCCAGGGCGTGGTTCGTCCCGGAATGATTCGGATGGGTCCATCGGATCCAGAGGTCCTGGCCCGGTTGCCAGGCGAAACCGTTGACTGTCAAATCGCCCCGGGTGGCGCGATTGGCCGCGGCCTTCCCCGGAAGATTCACCGGATCGCCGCCCCCGGTGTGGAGGGCGGTGAACGTGAGATTGTCCCAATCGATCCAATCGCCGCCCGTCAGCTCTTCGCCACCGAGACGGTAAGAGACTTTGAGTTCGCTCGCGATGTCGTTGCCGCTGTTACGCCATTGTTCGCCGATATATTCGACCGACAAGTAGCCGAGGACAACGCCGGTCTCGTTGCGGAGACGAACCGCCTTGCTGATATCGCCGCTCGCAGTGCCCGGAACGCTTCCGAGACACATATCGATGCTGCTTCCGTCAGTGCGGAGATTATACATCCGGCTCGTCCACGCAGGATTCCCCTGGGCGATGTATCCGGGTTCCGTGGCATACCACCCCGGGATCGTGGCATTATCAGTCCACGGCTTTAAAGCGTCCCCGGCAAAACTCCCGTCCAGGGCGTTGAAGTCTTCGTGATAGACCGCTTCCGGGCTCGTGTAAGAGATTTGAGAGAAAGCGGTCGCTCCGACGGAAACCCAGAAGGCCGCGCCGAACAGGAAAGTCGCGGACGATCGAAGATTGAGACGGGAGGCGGAAAGAAAACAGGGAAGGAAAGAAAGATTCATGCTTTCGAACAAAGCAGAAAAACGAGGAAAAGGTCAAGGGTTTTTAATTCATGTTTGAATTAATTGCGGTTTGGCTTTTTGGTCTCGGGTCCGAGGTCGATGGCCGACCGAACTTGTCCAGAGACACACCCCACCGCTCTGGCGAGCGGTCCCCCCTCTCAAGAGGGGAACTTCTTGTACGCCGATCCCCTCTTGAGAGGGGGGGACCATGCGCGAGCATGGTGGGGTGTGTTTTCCTTCCCCGCCATGAAAGCCAAAAGCGCTTCCGAATACCTTTTCGAATACCCCCTAGCTATTTCTCGATAACATCTTAAACTTCTTTTCGGGCAATGCGGTGAATCGTTCAGGTTGGCCGTGTGCCAGATGCAAAAACCCGAACTCGAAGCTTATGAAGATCAAAGAAATCGCCTTTTCCTGTTACCCGGTGACCGACATGGAGCGAGCCCGCTCGTTCTACGAAGGGTTGCTCGGCCTGAAGGCCACCATGGACGAAAAAATGGAGGACGCCCATTGGGTCGAATACGACATCGGCCCCGGCACCCTGGCGGTCGCCGTCGTTCCGGGGACCTCCCCCAGCCGCGACGGGTGCAGCGTCGCCCTGGAGGTGGAGGACTTCGATCAGGCAATCCAAACCTTGAAGGAGGCGAACGTCGAATTCGCCTTCGGCCCGATCGAGACTCACGTCTGCCACATGGCTTTCGTGCGGGACCCGGATGGCAATTCAATCGGCATCCACCGGCGGAAGAGCGGCTAAACCGCGGTCCAACGGTCAGACCAGGAAACGGATCCCATGTTCGGCGGCGATCGCGCCGATCCGCGCCATATCCGGCCCTTCCGGTCGGTTGAAGACTTCCGCGCACCGGGAGAAGAAGGTCTCGAAGCCGGCGGGCGAGGTGGAAACCAACAACCGCCCGGTCGTTTCGCCGACGTTCTTGAAGGTGTGTTCCGCCTTCCGGGGAAGAAACACCGCTCCCCCGGGTCCGACTTCTTTCCAGGTTCCTTCGACGAGGAATTGGAACGTTCCCTCCTGAACCAC
The DNA here is from genome assembly GCF_056590205.1 of Verruconatronum alginivorum. Taxonomy (NCBI): domain Bacteria; kingdom Pseudomonadati; phylum Verrucomicrobiota; class Opitutia; order Opitutales; family Verruconatronaceae; genus Verruconatronum; species Verruconatronum alginivorum. Next base: position 1,338,386 of record NZ_JBWPVQ010000001.1, read on the forward strand.
GAACCACTCCTCCTCGTTCAGATGGACATGCGGGGGAGGGCCGCCGCCGGGAGGAACGATCTCGGTCCAAACACAGAGTTGGCCGTTGGTCTGGTCCCCGGTCAGATGGAAGATCACCTCTTCGCCGAACGCATGGACCACTTTGCCCGCACCTGCGGGAACGACAGAGGGAGGCACAGCCGGAATATTTTGCATGCCCTTTAAAAAGAGCAATTAAGGGGAAAATTGCAAGACGGCTGAAAAGGAAAATAAATCCCGGTGGGTCCCTTTTCCCTACCCGCTTCCCTCCCCCTCGCTATTCCCGCTTCCTTCTTTTGTTTTTGCGGTTTTCTTTTGCCCTTGCCTTCGATAGTTTGCCTCGATGAACGCGCTCGTGCCGGACCGGCTTCTCAAACTACGCAATCGACTCGAAGAAATCGCCGAGGAGCGGATTTCGCCGTTCGCCGCGGAGGTCGACGCGGAAGCCCGGTGGCCGGCCGAGGGGCTGCGCGCCTTGCAGGAGGAAGGAATGATGGCGTTGCACGTTCCCCGCCGTTTGGGCGGGATGGAAGAGGGGATGCTCGCCTTGGTCCTGGCATGCGAAACCATCGGACGCCATTGCTCGTCGACCGCCCTTTGTTTCGGCATGCATTGCGTCGGAAGCGCGGTGATCGCCGCCAAAGCGACCCGCCACCAGGAGGATCATTACCTCCGCGCCATCGCCGAGGGCCGGCACATCACCACCCTCTCCCTCTCCGAAAAAGCCGGCGGCAGCCACTTTTACCTTCCCCACACCCGGCTTCGGCAGGAAGGGGACCACTTTATCGCGCAGGGAGAAAAGGCGTTCGTCACCAGTGGAGGTCACGCCGACTCCTATGTGATCAATACCATCGCCGCCGACGGGGGCCACGACGAGGGCGAATTCAGCTGCCTGATCGTCGATTCCGACACCCCCGGCACCCGCTGGGGCGAACCTTGGACCGGGTTCGGCATGCGGGGGAACTCGTCCCGCAATCTCGTGCTGGACGACGCCCGGATCCCGTCCGCCAACCTCCTCGGCGAACCGGGCGACCAGGTCTGGTATTTATTCGAGGTGGTCGTGCCATTCTTCCTGATGGCGATGTCGGCCACCTACCTCGGCATTTCCCAAGCCGCCCTCGATCTGACTGTCCACCATCTCAAATCCCGCCGCTACGAACACTCGGGGGAACGACTCGAGGATTACGAACCGCTCCAAAAACGATTGGCCCTCCTCTGGACCGAGATCCAAAAATCGCGACTGCTCCTCTATTCCGCCGCCGAGTTGGGCGACCGGGGCGACAGCTCCGCACTGTGCCCGACCCTCGCAGCCAAAGCCGACGTCGGCCGGACGGTCTCCTTCATCACCGACGAGGCTCTCGCCCTCGGAGGGGGAAGCGCCTACGGAGCCAACAGCCACCTCTCCCGCCTTCTTCGCGACGCCCGGGCCGCCCACGTGATGTCCCCCACCACCGAAATGCTCACCACCTGGCTCGGCCGGACTCTCCTCAATCAGCCCCTCTTTTGAGTGACCCGATGAGCAAATCCGTTCTCCTATGGATCAGTGAAGCCGACGACCGGGACGACCCCGAGCTTCGACCGTTCCTGACCGGAACCGAGCGGGAAGCCGACTTGCACTTCCTCTCCCCCGGCGAAATCACCGAATTCATCGATCGACAAAACAATGGACGGATCATCGGGGCGATCATCGCCCCATCGGTCCGCAGCAGGGCCGCCCTCGCCCGGCAAATTCTTCAACTCGTCCCCGGAAGCGAAGTCATCTTCATCCTTTCCCCGGAATCCGATGGCTCCCGGAAACAGGAAACCAACCTCGCGTTTCTCTACGGTCATCACCGGACCGTCGACGCCTCCGACGCCGATCAGGCGATCAAGACCGTCCGCCGTTTGATCGACCAAGCCCGACGGCAACGGCGCTCCCGTTGGGCACTCGCCCGCATGAACGAGGAGATTGCCCAGGTCCGCGATCAAAAAGCGCACCAACGGCGGCTCGCGATTTCCGACCGGTTGCTGGTCAGCATCCTCGAGCAATCCCCCGACGCCTTATTCGCGCTCGACCTCGATGGCTACGTGATCGCGAAGAACCGGGCGGCCGTGCGCCATTTCGACCTCGGAGAAGCCGAAGGCACCCACTTCGAAAAGACCCCGCTCGCCCGACGGCTGCCGGAGGTGAAGGCGCTCGTCGGCCAGGCCATCGAATCCCGCCAGGTCCGCCGCCGCGAAATCGAACTCGCGGAGACCCCGGACGAACCCGGTCGTTTCCTCGAGGCGTCGGCCAGTCCGGTGGTCGTCGAAGATGATCATCTCGTCGGCATCACCATCTGTCTGCGCGATGTTTCTCCGCTGAAAATCGCCGAACGCGAATTGCGTAAATTGAACACCCGGCTGGAGGAACAGGTCGCCGCCCGAACGCAGGAATTAACTGAAACCAACCGTCAACTCGAAGGATTGTTGTATTCGGTCGCGCATGACCTGAGAGCCCCGGTCCGGTCGATCGCCGGGTTTTCCCAAATACTCCGGGAAGATTTCGGGGACGATCTCACCGAGGGAACCACCGACTTGTTGAGCAGGATCAACCGCGCCGCGTTGCGCATGGACCTCCTGATCCGCGATCTCCTCAATTACAGCCGGGCCACCAAGATCGCCCTCCCGCTTCGTCCTGTTAAATTGGATACGGCCCTCGAAACCGCCCGGACTGTGCTGGCCGACCAGATCGCCGAAGCCGACGGCGAGGTCGCCGTCGAACTTACCTCCGCAACAGTGGTGGCCCACCAAACCACCTTGGAGCAAGCGGTCATCAACTTGATCTCGAACGCCCTCAAATACCCCCGCCCCGGCGAACCGATCCACATCCGGGTCTTCGCCGAAAAAGTGGACGACCGTTGCCGCCTTTGGGTAGTCGACAACGGCATCGGCATCGATCCGGCCTACCAACAGAAAATCTTCGGGATCTTCGAGCGTATCGAAGTCGACACCGATCCCTCCGGCACCGGAATCGGCCTCGCCATCGTCAAAGGGGGCGTGGAACGCATGGGCGGCACCGTCGGCGTCGAATCCGCCCCGGGAAAAGGGAGTTCCTTCTGGATCGAACTTCCGATAGCCGGAGATTGAATTCCAGACCGACCTCCGCTCCCATTTCAAGATCCGCCCGTCATTGGCCAAACGGTGCGGAGCCCCGCTCGCGAAACTGGATTATCCTCCTCGCCACACGGCGGACAAACCCGTTCGTCGACCAAGGAGGGAGGGGTTATGAAAGAAACGATCCAAGTGGAAGTTTTGGTCATCGGCGCAGGTCCTGTCGGTCTTTTTTCGGCACTGGTTCTGGCCAAACGCGGCGTCAAGGTCGCGATCATCGATTCCCAACCGCAGCGCAGCACCCATAGCTATGCCTTGGCGTTGCACTCCCAGTCCCTCGGGCTTTTCGACGCCTATGGGCTGCTCGACGACTTGCTGACAGACGCCCGGAAGATTTCCCGCGTCGAACTTTACCATAACCACGACCGCGCCGCCCGCCTTGATCTCCGGTCGAACGGATTCGACACTCCGTTTCTCGCCATGGCGGTCGCCGGTCAGGATCAGGTCGAACGCACCCTCGAAGCCGCCCTCGCCAAGGAGGGCGTCCGGGTCCAATGGAGCCACCGCGCCGCCGAGATTCTCCACGATAAACACCAGGTCCGGATCCGGGTGGACGAATTGAGGGAGAACGTGATCGGCTACGCGGTTCCCCACGCGGACGGCTTCGTCGGCCGCAGTCGCGAATACGAGGCGGCCTTCGTGATCGGCGCCGACGGCCACAATTCCTTCGTCCGGCGCCACCTCGACATTCCGTTCCCGGAAGTGGCTCCCCCCGAGGATTTCGCCGTCTTCCAATTCGACTCCGGCGTCTCTGAACCCCACACGGTTCAAATCGTCGACTTCAACGGCTTGGTCAACGTCCGCTGGCCCGTCGGCGACACCAGCTGCCGATGGAGTTTCCAACTGAAGGATGAAGGGGTTCCGCCTCAATTCCTGCGGCGGAAAAACGTCACGCTTTTTCAGAAAATCGGCCACACCGCCACCGCGCCTTTGGACGACGCCCGTCTCGGCGAACTCCTTTCCGAACGGATCCCATGGCATCCCGTTCAGATCCGGAACGTCTACTGGAACCTTTGGGTCCGGTTCGAGCGCCGTCTCGCCGAACGGTTCGGCGAAGGCCGGGTTTGGCTGGCGGGCGACGCCGGACACCTCACCGGCCCGGTCGGGGTGCAGAGCATGAACGTCGGCCTGACGGAAGGCCATGACCTGGCCCGGCGGATCGCCGATTATCTGAGCGGCGATGCCACCAGCACCGTTTTCACCGAATACAACCGCGAACGTCTGGCGGAGTGGTCGTTCCTCCTCGGACAAACCGGCGGTCTGGAACCGACCGCCCGGGCTTCGACCGCCCTGGCCGCCCACCGCGCCCGCCTGCTCTCCTGGCTCCCGGCATCGGGCCCCGATCTGGGCCTTGTCGCCGACGCCCTCGGTTTTGAGATCAACGGCTGGGAAGCTGGCACCGCCCGCCTCGACACCCAATAACCGGGGACCACCCATCGTCTATCGTCTATCTGCGATCGCCTATGCGTCTTCGCCAGTTATCGGCTATGCGCGCGCGGCGAGTCCCGCCACCCATAGTCCGCGATCGCCACCAACGCGCGGTGTAAACTCCGGGAATGGTTCCGCGCCTTTTGCGCGTCCCAGAAACGATGGACGAACTGAAGCAGGCAGCCATTGTAATCCGGTCCGACTTTCCGCCGCCGCCCCGGCCCCGGAACGATCGCCTCCCGAATTTCCTGGCGGGGGGACCTCCCCGCCAGCTCGATCACCAATGCCTTTGGATCCGGGATCGTTTCCGAATCGAGCGGAATCAATCCCGGCGCGATGCCGAAGTACCGCGCCAGCGCCTCCCGGTGCGACAAGACCCATGCCTCCACTTCATGGATCGCCACCCGGAACATCAGGTGGGGATGACGCGGTTCCGGCAACCAGCGGTTCAATAAAACATGAGGGCAGCGGTTTTCGTCGAGATCAGTCAACACCAGGATGCCGATCGCCTCGGCCGCTTTGTTGAACGCCGACATGTTTTTCTGAATGAACCCGAACCCTTCCTTGCCGAGGCAGGCCTGCACCGAAAACTTCCCGGGAAACATCGCCAACATCTTCCGCAGGACCATCTCGCTGAGAATGTCCTCCACGACCAGGATGACCGGTATCCCTTGGTTCATTCGAAGAATCCAAGTTCCTCGATTCGCGACGGCTGGGTGCGCGGCAGAGTGATCTCCCCGATGCTCAACCCTTGGTCGATCAACAGCTGCACTTCCTTGAAATCGGCCGCCCGCGCCACCCCGCTTCCCTGCGGATCACCGGCCAGAAACAGCAACACCTCCCGACCATCGATCCCAGGATCGGCCAACAACTCCGGACTGTGGGTGGTGACGATCACCTGGCCCGGATTATGCCGTTTCAACCGGTAAATCAGACTCGGCAAATGCCGGACCACCGCCGGATGCAACGATACCTCCGGCTCCTCCAGCAACACCGTCGAGTGCGTTTTCAGCAGCGCCCAAAGGATGCTGATCAACCGGAGGGTCCCGTCGGAAAAATACTCCTGCGGGAGGGCCCCTTTGTTCTGCCAATCCTGGAAGATCGCCTCCAAACGAATCCGCCCGTCCCCAGCTTGGAACGACAGGTTTTTCAATTTCGGAATCGCCAACCGCAACGCCGCTTCGATTTTCCCCAACCGGGCCGCCCGCACCCGCTCCGGGGTCGCGAGGATTTCGTCGAGAAACAGCCGGAGCGACTCGTCGTTCGACTGATGGACCGAACTCCTCCCGACCCGCCAGGTTTCCCGGTGGGGGTCCTGCGGAAACAAATGGGTGTAGGAGACCGACCGGAAAAAGCCGCAGACCTCCCGGAAGCCTTCGTTCGTCGTCACGTTTTCCAAGAAGGTCTGCTCCAGGCGGACCGGATCCCGCAAATCATCGGCCCCCGGACGTTCCAAAACCTTTTCCCCCCGGTGCCAAACCCGCTCGAACGCCAGTCTCGGCGTCGGATTCCGCGTCCCCCGCCGCACGATGCCGATCTCATACCGCCATTTCGGTTCAATCTCGCCGTCGTCTCCTTCCGCCAAATCGAACGCCAATTCGATCCCGGGACTCTTCCCGGCCGCCCGGCAACGGAGCGACCCGAGCCCGCCCCGGTCTTCCACCGCCCGGAACAATCCCCCGCCCGGCGCGACCAGATCGGCCATGAAACGAAAAAGATCGAGGAAATTCGATTTCCCCCCGGCATTCGGTCCGACCGCGAAAACCCGCCCTTCCAACCGGATTTCGAGCCGCCGGAAGTTGCGCCAGTTTTTCGCCGATACGCGTGTGACAATCATCGGGACGTGAACACCAAACAACCGCCAACCACGGCCGCAGGCAATGTCAAAGTACGTTCGAAGTCGCAGCGCTTCCCTCGCTACGCCCCCCTACTGGGAGGGATGGCATCCTGCCGTCCACCGTCGGCACCGGTTCAGAAGAAGGTCGGCCGGAAGCCAACCCTCCGATTTGCCCCCAACCCGCATGAATGCGGAAGGTTTATAGAAACGACATCTGCTCCGCATCGTCGGCCGGGGGTGGCTCGAGACAACGGGGGCCTTCGTTCCCGGCTTTGTTGACCCATGGATCGACCGGCCGAACCTCCATCTCCTCCGCGGGAAACGGTCCGAGCAACGGCGGCAATACTTCCGGGGCTTCCGCCGCGGTCGCACCTAACCAACGGCGCGCGACTGCTTCGGTCAGCATCACCGGCATTCGGTCATGCACGTCCGCTAGGACCGCATTGGCCGCCGTCGTCAACAAGCAGAACGTCGCCTCCCGCCGTCCCGGTTCCGCCTCCCACTCCTCCCACAATCCGGCAAATGCGAAGGGACGGCCTCCCCGCAACCGGAAGAAATACGGCAACCGTTTCCCTTCCGCCTTCTTCCATTCGTAAAACCCGTCGGCGGGCACCAAACACCGGCGCCTCCGAAACGCGTCCCGGAAAGCCGGCTTCGACGCCACCGTCTCCGCCCGGGCGTTGACGATCGGAGCCGGTTTCTCCCCGGGTTTCGTCCACCGCGGCACAAACCCCCAAAACAATTCCTCCAAATCCGGGTCTCCGCCTTCATCGAGACGGATCACCTCGCACATCTGCCCCGGAGCGATGTTATAACGCGCCGCCTCCCCTCCCGCCGTCCGCCGGAGATAAGCATGATAAGCCTTCGCCGCTTGAATCAGAGTGTACCGCCCGCACATAGTAGGATCTTCAGCCGGTCTTTTCCGGCCACCCGGACCGCATAAATGCGGAACTCCAACTGGAGGCCGCACTCGTCTTGACGCCTTTCGCGATACACGGCCCAATCTCCACCATCAGTGATTATTAGTGCTTATTAGTGGTTAAAAAGAATTCCCCAAGTGCCCCTGCACCGCCTTCCGCATCCGCCGCAACGCTTCGTCCAAGGTCGCTCGGGGACAACCGAAATTCAAGCGGACGAATCCTTCGCCCCCAAAAAACCGGCCGTCCGAAAGAGCCACCCCGCCTTTTTCGAAAAACGCCGGAGGATCGGGGAGTTGCAGCGCACTGACATCGAACCAGGCGAGATAAGTCGCCTCCACATGGGTGGTCGTTACCCCCGGCAGTTCGCTCCGAACGAATTCCCACACGCGGTCGCGGTTTCCCCGCAAATACTCGATCAACGCCTTCCGCCAGGGTTCCCCGTGCCGGTAGGCCGCTTCGCACGCGACGTAGCCAAAGACGTTCACCTGCGGGACGATCCCCAGCGCCGCCTTCCGAAAGCGGGCCCGCAACGCCGGATCCGGGATCAACGCAAAGGCGCATCCGAGTCCAGGAACGTTGAACGTTTTGCTCGGAGCCATCAACGTGATGCTGTTCGCCGCCAATTCATCGCTCAGACTGGCCGCCGGAATGTGCGGCAGATCATCGAGGATCAGGTCGCAATGGATTTCGTCCGAGCAGAGGACGATTCCGTGGCGCAAGCAAAATGCCGCCAATCGCTCCAACTCCTCCCGGGAAAATACCCGGCCGACCGGATTGTGCGGATGACAGAGCAGAAACAATCGCACTCCCGCATGCACCGAGGCTTCGAGTCGCTCCCAATCCATTTCCCACCGGCCGTCGACCCGGACCATCGGAACGGTGACGACCTCGCGGCCCATGTTGCGCGGCGCCGATAAAAACGGAGGATAAACCGGGGTCGCGGTCATCACGGCATCCCCCCGTTCTCCGACCGCGCGGCAGGTGACGTTCAGTCCGGAGACCAATCCGGGCAGCCAGACAATCCAGTCGAGGTCGATTTTCCATCCGTAGCGGGCCAGGCACATCTCGCCGATCGCCTCGCCCAGCGACGGCGTCGGCTGGGCGTAACCGAAGACCCCATGCTTCACTCGTTCGGCCAAAGCCTCCAACACGGCGGGCGGCGACGCAAAGTCCATGTCGGCCACCGGCAACGGCAAAATATCCGTCCCCTCGTATTTGATCCACTTCTCGCTCCCGGTCCACCGGCGCTCAATCACCTGATCAAAGTCAAATCTCATAGTTTACGATTCAGACCCTCCAGCCTACGGTCCGCCCCTCAAAAAGGGCGAGGCAATTCTCCCAAAGTCCAAAGTGGCTGAGGCGTCCCGCCTCAGCACAGAGCCCAAGCACAGTGCCTCAGTCCAGTGCCCCCTTCCAGAGGCTAAGTCCAGTGCCTCAGCCAGTGCCCAATCCCACGTTCCAGACCTTCCGGCCGCACTGAGGTGGGACGCCTCACCCACTTTCTTCCATAATGCTTTACATTTTCGTCTGCTCCGGGTGGCCGCTTGACAATCGGAAGATCCTTAAATAGCTTTCCCGGTTTAAAGTTCACTTTTAATGGAAAAGTGGGGGATTTCCCGCTTTTTTTTTTCAATACACACAACGATGAGCAGCGAAATTCTTTCAGTCCTGGAATACATGGAAAAGGAGAAGGGGATCAGTCGGGATGACATGATCGCCGCCATCAGTAATGCCATTCACACCGCCGCCCTCAAAGGGGTCAACGCGGGGCAGGACCTCAAAATCGAAATCAATCCCCGCACCGGTCACCTCAGCGCCTGGAGCCTCCTCAAGGTGGTCGATTCGGTCAGCGATCCCAAAACCGAAATCCATATCGAAAAGGCGACCCAGTTGGATCCCAACGCCAAACTGGGGGATGTTTTGCACAAGGAGATCGACCCGGCCTACCTCGGCCGCATCGCCGCCCAGACCGCCCGCCAGGCGATCATGCAGAAACTCCGCCAGTTCGAGAAAGACCGGATTTACGACGATTTCAAGGACACCATCGGCGACATCGTCTCCGGCACCGTCCGCCGCCGGGAACGGGGCGACTTGATCGTCGACCTCGGCCGGGCCGAAGCGATCCTCCCCCCTCGCGAACGCGTCCCCAGCGAGGATTACGCCCCGGGCGAACGGATCCGCTGCCTGCTCAATTCGATCGAACCGACCACCCGCGGCCCGGAACTGATCCTCAGCCGCGCCAATCCGAAATTCGTCCGCCGCCTCTTCGAACTCGAAGTCACCGAGATCGCCGACGGCACCGTCAAGATCGAGGCGATGGCCCGTGAACCGGGCTACCGGACCAAGATCGCCGTTTCCAGCAACGACGGCCGGGTCGATCCGGTCGGCGCCTGCGTCGGCGCCCGGGGAGCCCGGGTGAAAAGCATCGTGCGGGAACTCGGCGGCGAGAAAATCGACATCGTCCGCTACCACGAGGATCCGCGCGAAATGTTGGCCGAGGCCCTCAAGCCGTCGGTTCCGCGCAACGTGGAGATCAACGAGAACACCCGCACCATCTCCTTCGAGGTTTCCGACGAGGATCTGGCGGTGGCGATCGGCAAAAAAGGCCAGAACGCCCGCCTCACTTCCAAGTTGCTGGGATGGAAGCTCGACATCCTCAAGGAAAAGTCCCAGAAGTTCGACTTCGAAGACAAAAAGCGGATGGCGGTCCAGGGCATCAACCAGATTCCTGGCATCGAGCCCGAATTGGCCAAACGCCTGGTCGCCGCGGGCTTCGTCAGTCCCGAGGCCTTCGTCGGCGTGGAGCCGACCGATTTGGCCGACGCCGGCTTCTCCGATGAAGAGGCCGCACACATCATGAAGAAGGTTTCTGCGTTCCTCGATTCGCAGAAAATTTCGCCATGAAAACACCACTTGAATATCGATAAGGCGGGGCACAGTTCATCTGTGGCTCGCGATGAGTTTTAATCAGACAGTTACAGATGAGCGTAAGAATACATCAGTTATCCAAACAGATCGGAATGGAAAACAAAGAGCTGATCGCTCTCCTCCAGGAGCGTGGGTTCGCCACCGTGAAGAGCGCCTCCAGCACGATCGATAACATTTCAGCGGACGCCTTGATCGAAGAGTTCCAGGCGAAAGAGGAAGAGGAGAAGGCCGCGGCCGAGACAGCCGAAGAGGCCGAATCCGGCGAGGAAACGACCGCGTCCGATGAGGAACAGCCGGAGGAAACCTCCGCGCCCGCCGCTCCCGAAGCGAAGGGGTCGATCAAGCTTCCCCCGGGCGTTTTCGTGAAATCCGCCGAGGACGTCCGTCGCGAACGCGAGGAAAAAGCAGCCGCCGCCGAAGCCGCCAAGGCCGCACAGGCCGCAGCCGCCAAACCGGCCGAGGCACCGAAACCACCCGAAGCGCCGCGCAACGCGCCTCCTTCGCCGCCGGCCCCGCAGGGCGCCCGCCCTCCCGCACCTCCTTCACCCGCCGGTCCCGCCCCGTTGGCCCCGCCGCGTCCCGGCGCCGGTCGTCCGCCGGCCGCCGGTTCCCCCGGCACACCACCGCCCGTCCCGACCCGTTCACCCGGTAATCCACCGCCGATGCCACCGCGCAGTTCGCCGCCTCCGGCCGGCGCGCCGCCAGCCCCAATCCGTCCCGCCGCCTCCGATGGTGAACGTCCTCCGGCATCTTCGGCCAGTCCCGCCACCCCTCCGCCCGCGGGCCAACCGGCTCCGGTTAAACCGGCCGCCGAGGTTCCCGCCGCCGACGCCGCCGTCGAAACGGCCGACACCGAAGCCAAGTCCGACGACGTCAAAGTGATCGTGGTAAAACCGCCGATCGTGGTGCGCGATTTCGCCGGCATGATCGGTCTCAAACCGTTCCGCCTGATCTCCGAACTCATGGAAATGAATATTTTCGCTTCCATGAACCAGGTGATCGAAGAATCGGTCGCCAACGAACTCGCCGTCCGCCACGGTTTCCTCCTCGACATTCGCCACCGCGGGGAACAACAAGCCAAGGCCGCCCCTTCCAAAAAGGAAAAACCGGCCCCGGTCGACGAAAGCAAATTCCTCGAACCTCGCCCGCCGGTGGTCTGCATCCTCGGTCACGTCGACCACGGCAAGACCACTTTGCTCGACTACATCCGCAAGGCGAACGTCGTCACCGGCGAGGCCGGCGGCATCACCCAACACATCGGCGCCTACCAGGTCGAACAGAGCGGCAAAAAGATCAGCTTCCTCGACACGCCCGGCCACGCCGCGTTTTCCAAAATGCGCGCCCGCGGGGCCAACGTCACCGACATCGCCGTCCTGGTCGTCGCCGCCGACGACGGTTTCATGCCGCAGACCGACGAAGCGCTCAAACACGCCCAGACAGCCGGAGTGCCGGTGATCGTCGCCATCAACAAGATGGACGCCCGAGGCGCCAACATCGAGCGGGTCAAGAAACAGATGCAGGACCGGATGATCGCCCCCGAAGATTGGGGCGGCGAAACGATCACCGTCCCGGTCTCCGCCTTGAAGGGGGACGGGGTCGACGATCTGCTGGAAATGATCAATCTCCAGTCCGAGGTGCTTGAGTTGAAGGCCAACCCGCAGGGCCCCGCCCGCGGCATCATCGTCGAAGCCCAAGTCGAAGTCGGCCGCGGCCCAACCGCCACCGTCATCGTCCAGAAGGGCACCTTGAAGGTCGGCGACGCCTTGGTTTGCGGCCCGCATCACTGCAAGGTCCGGGCAATGTTCGACGACGCCGGCAAGGCGCTCAAACAAGCGACTCCTTCCACCCCGGCCCGCGTCATCGGTTGGTCGGAAGCCCCCGACTCCGGAAACGAATTCGAAGCGGTCAAGAACGAGAAGGTCGCCAAGGCCCAGGCCGAAGAGAACGCGACCGCCCTTAAACAACGGCCGGTCGACACCGCGCCGGCTCCGCGGCCGACGATCGACGATTTGTTCTCCGCCATCGCCAGCCAGAAAAAGAAAACCTACCGGGCGGTCGTTCGTTGCGACGTCCATGGCTCGATGGAGGCCGTCGTCGGTTCTCTCAACGAGATCCCGAGCGACAAGGTCGACGTCGAGGTGATCGCCTCGGGGGTCGGAATGATTTCGCAAAGCGACGTCCTGATGGCCAGCACGTCGAACGCCGACATCATCGGTTTCAACGTGAAGTTGGAACAGGGTGTGAAGAGCCTCGCCAAACACCACGGGGTGCAAATCCACACCCACGGGATCATCTACGAGTTGATCGACAAGGTGAAGGAATCGATGGCCGACCTCCTCGATCCGGACATCAAGGAAATCAAACTCGGCGCCGCCGAAGTCCGGCAGATTTTCCCGATGGCCAAAGGGGCCGTCGCCGGCTGTTTGGTCACCGAGGGGAAGATCGTCCGCGACAGCAAAGTCCGCTGGGTCCGCCAAGGCAAAACCTTGGCCGAGGGAAAGGTTTCCGCGCTCAAGCGCTTCAAAGACGACGTCACCGAGGTCCGCGCCGGTTACGAATGCGGTATCCGCGTCGACGAGTTCGATTCCTACGAAACGGGCGATTCGATCGAGGCTTACGAAATCCAGAAATCACGGGCGAGCCTCTAAGAGGCCGCCCCGGTCCGTCCATCGCCGGCCGACGGCCGTTCGTTCCCGCCTCGCGCTTGAACGGACGAATCTAAACCGTCGACCGCCGAGGACCGGCATCCGCACATTGTCATGAGTCAGCGAAACGTCAGGGTCAACGAACTGATCAAACGCGAGATCAGCGAGGTCCTCCATACCCGCTACCAGGCGGAAAGCGTTTACATCACCATCACCCGGGTCGACGTCGCCCCGGACCACCGCAAGGCCGATGTCTTTTTCTCGGTCCTCGGCGGCGACGAGCGCATTCGCGAAGCCCGCAACTGGCTGGCCAAACAACGGCGCGAAATCCGCATCCAGGTCGGCAAAAAGGTCATCCTGAAGTTTCTCCCCCACCTGAAATTCCATTACGATCCGTCGATCCGGGAGGGGAACGAGGTGCTCGAACTGCTCGACGATCTCGACGAATTCGAGGAGGGCGGCGACGTTGAAGGACCGGGCGAACACGAGGGGGACGACCACGACGAGGAGGATCACGCCCCCCGTTGATCCCGGGGCTGCTCCGGCCGAATCTTCCCAAGGGGTTCAATCGATGTTTTATCTGGATATCTCCTCCACGGTCCGGGCTCTGGTCGACGAATTGAAGGGCCGGAAAGTCGCCATCATCGGACACATGCGACCCGACGGCGACTGCATCGGCTCCCAGGTCGGCCTCTGCCGGGTGCTGGCCGGAGAAGGAATCGACGCCGTCTGCGTCAACCACGACTTGATCCCCCGCCGCCTCGAATTCCTTGCCGGGGACACCCCTTTCTACCAAGCCGACCAGTTCGAGCCGGACGGACGTCTCGCCATCACCGTCGATTGCGCCGACCACGAGCGGATCGGCCCTCGCCTGCGGACGTTGTTTCCCGAGATTTTCCTCAACATCGACCACCACATCTCCAACACCCGCTACGGTCGGCACAACATCATCGAAAGCCACTCCGCCGCCACCGCCGAAATCCTCGCCGGTATTTCTCTGCAAAACGGCTGGCGAATCGACCGAACCACCGCCCAGGCCTTCTACGTCGGCATTGCCACCGACACCGGACAATTCCGTTTCCCGTCGACCACCCGCCGCGTCTTCTCGATCAGCGGCCGTCTCCTCGACCGCGGCGCCGATCCTTCCGCCGCCTCCCACGAGCTCTACGAACGGGAGTCGCTCGGCAAAATGAAACTCCTCCAGAAGTTTCTCGCTTCCCTCAAGATGGAGTGCGGCGGCCGGGTCTGCATCGGTTTCCTTTCCGCCCGCTTCTTCGCCGAAACCGGCACCACCAGCGAGGACACCGAGGGGCTGGTCGATTACGCCCGCTCGATCGACGGCGTCGACGTCGCCGGCGTCCTGGAGGAACGTCCCGACGGCATCAAGGGGAGCCTCCGCTGCAAAAACTCCCGCTTCCGGGTCGACCAGGTCGCCCAACGCTTCGAGGGCGGCGGCCACACCTGCGCCTCCGGCTTTTACTCCCCGCTCCCGTTCAACGAACTCTACCCCGCTCTCCTCGAAGCGATCTCCAAACAATTCGCCCAACAGGAGGAAAATCAGCCGTAACCCGCGCCTGCCCCGCATCGTCACATTCACTTTCATGGCACTCGAACAACCTGAACTCGAAGGAATCCTCCTCGTCGACAAACCACAGGAGCACACCTCGCACGACGTGGTGGCCCGGCTCCGGGGTAAACTCAAAATGAAACGGATCGGCCACGCCGGCACCCTCGACCCGATGGCCACCGGCCTCCTGGTGATCCTGGTCGGCAAAGCCACCAAGGCGTCCCAATACCTGACCAGCCTCGACAAGGTTTACTCGGGAACGATCGAGCTCGGCAAAGTCACCAACACCCAGGACGCCGAAGGCGAGATCATGGCCACCGCCCCGGTCCCCGACCTCACCGCCGAACAGCTGAAGAAGGAGATGAAGAAGTTCCACGGCGACCAATACCAAACCCCGCCGATGCACTCCGCCGTCAAAATCAACGGCACTCCCCTCTACAAACTGGCCCACAAGGGAAAGAGCATCGAACGGGAGCCCCGCTTCATCCACATCCACAAATTCGAGCTGACCGGCTTCGAATCTCCCTTGATCCATTTCCGCCTCCACTGCTCCAAAGGGACTTACGTCCGCACCGTCGCCCACGACCTCGGCGAACGGCTCGGCTGCGGCGCCCATCTCAGTAAACTGGTCCGTGAGGCGAGCCACGACCTCAACCTCTCCGATGCCCTGCCGCTGGAGGAGATCATGAACCTCGAACCGCGCGAAGTCGCCAAACGCCTCATCCCCGTCCGCGACGTCCTCCCGCGCGCCGTCCTGTAAGAAATGGAAGCCAAAGACAAAGGAGCCCGGACATTCCTGTCCGGGTATTGGACGGACAGGAATGTCCGTCCTCCTTTCTATGCTCCCTTGATTCGTGTTCATTCGTGTCCATTAGTGGTTAAAAACCGGTTCCGGTGAAGCTTCCCGCGACAGTCCAGGATCTTGAAAGCGTCGATCTTCCCGACGTCCCGGTTCACTTGGCCATCGGGATGTTCGACGGCGTCCACCGCGGCCACCAATCGGTCATCCAGACCGCCGTCGCCGACGCTCGCAGATCCGGCGGACTGGCCGGAGTTCTCACCTTCTGGCCCCACCCGAGCGCCCTTTTCCGTCCGGAGCAGGCGGTCCCCCAGATCATGACCCCCGACGTGAAGGACCAGGTTCTCCGCTCCCTCGGCGTCGACCTGATCATCGAGCAATCGTTCACCCCCGCCTTCGCCTCCATCCCGGCCGAAGAGCTGGTCGCCCACCTGAAAACCTGCCTCCCCGGCCTCGCCTCGATCTACGTCGGCGAAAACTGGCGCTTCGGCAAGGGTCGTCAAGGGGACGTCCGCCTCCTCGCCGAACTCGGACCGAAACACGGCATCCAAGTCGCCAGCGCTCCCCGCCTCCTTCACGGCGGCGAACCGATCAGCAGCACCCGCATTCGGGCGCTTCTTGCCGACGGCGCCATCGCCGCCGCCAACGAACTCTTCGGCTTCCCCTACTTCAGCGAAAGCGTGGTCCAGGAAGGCGCCAAAGTCGGCCGCACCCTCGGTTTCCCGACCCTCAACCTCCCGTGGAACCCTCCATTGAAACCCCGCTTCGGCGTTTATGCCGTCGAAGTCTCCGACCCCGGCGTTTCCGCCCCCCTCCCCGGCGTCGCCAACTACGGCCTCCGCCCGACCGTTGACACCCCGGCCGACCAGCCGAGCCCGCCCCTTTTGGAAGTCCATCTCTTAACGGAAGACTCCCCCTGGACCACAGGATCCCCCCTCCGCGTCGAGTGGCACCGTTTCCTCCGCCCCGAACAGAGATTCCCCAACCTCGACCAATTAAAAGCCCAAATCGCCCGCGACATCGAAGCCGCACGCTGATCCGAGCACCGAAGGTGCGACATCCGATCCGTCCGACATCGATCGACCACACCGCAATCCGAAGCGCCGAAGGCGTGGCATCCGATCCGTCCGACATCGGTCGACCACACCGCAATCCGAAGCGCCGAAGGCGTGGCATCCGATCCGTCCGACATTGGTCGACCACACCGCAATCCGAAGCGCGAAGGCGTGGCATCCAACAGCCCAGTCCGCAGGGCTGGGTTTCAATGCATAACATTGCATGCGGCCTGAAAGGTCGCCATTCGATCCACCCACGCCCCTCCCCCCGCCCGCGATTCGATCCCCAGATAGCGACCCTTCAGCCCGCGGATATTTCACGCCGGTTACCCAGCCCTGCGGACTGGGCTATAGAATTGGTCACCTTCGGCGCCCCCCACGAACCGACGCCGCAATCCGAAGCACCGAAGGTGCGGCATCCAACAGCCCAGTCCGCAGGGCTGGGGTTTCAATGCATAACATTGCATGCGGCCTGAAAGGTCGCCATTCGATCCACCCACGACCTCCCCCCGCCCGCGATTCAATCCCCAGATTGCGACCCTTCAGGCCGCGGATATTTCACGCCGGTTACCCAGCCCTGCGGACTGGGCTATAGAATTGGTCACCTTCGGCGCCCCCCACGAACTCCGAAGCGCCGAAGGCGTGGCATCCAACAGCCCAGTCCGCAGGGCTGGGTTTCAAATGCATAACATTGCATGCGGCCTGAAGGGTCGCCATTCGATCCACCCACGCCCCTCCCCCCGCCCGCGATTCGATCCCCAGATAGCGACCCTTCAGGCCGCGGATATTTCACGCCGGTTACCCAGCCCTGCGGACTGGGCTATAGAATTGGTCACCTTCGGCGCCCCCCACGAACCGACACCGCAATCCGAAGCGCCGAAGGCGTGGCATCCAACAGCCCAGTCCGAAGGGCTGGGTTTCAAATGCATACCATGCATGCGGCCTGAAAGGTCGCCATTCGATCCACCCACGCCCCTCCCCCCGCCCGCGATTCAATCCCCAGATAGCGACCCTTCAGGCCGCGGATATTTCACGCCGGTTACCCAGCCCTGCGGACTGGGCTATAGAATTGGTCACCTTCGGCGCCCCCCACGAACCGACGCCGCAACCCGAAGCACCGAAGATGCGGCATCCAACAGCCCAGTCCGAAGGGCTGGGGTTTCAATGCATAACATTGCATGCGGCCTGAAGGGTCGCCATTCGATCCACCGACGACCTCCCCCAGCCCGCGATTCAATCCCCAGATAGCGACCCTTCAGGCCGCGGATATTTCACGCCGGTTACCCAGCCCTGCGGACTGGGCTATAGAATTGGTCACCTTCGGCGCCCCCCACGAACTCCGAAGCGCCGAAGGCGTGGCATCCAACAGCCCAGTCCGCAGGGCTGGGTTTCAAATGCATAACATGCATGCGGCCTGAAGGGCCGCCATTCGATCCACCGACGACCTCGCCCCGCCCGCGATTCGATCCCCAGATAGCGACCCTTCAGGCCGCGGATACTTCACGCCGGTTACCCAGCCCTGCGGACTGGGCTATAGAATGAGTCGCCTTCGGCGCCACTTTTAGGTTTTAATACCACCCCATGACCCACCGCACCGCCACCATTCTCCGCGCCACGGCCGGCCTCGCCGTCTGGCTCTTGATCGTCCTCATCACCGCCGCGATCGGCGGCGCCGGATCCGCCGGGGCGGGCGAGATCTACCAGGAACTCAACCGCCCTGAATGGGCGCCCCCGGGCTACCTTTTCGGCCCCGTCTGGACGGTCCTTTACCTGACCATGGCCCTCTCCGCCTGGTTGGTCTGGCGCTCCGGCGACTGGCGCAAAACCCGCCTACCCCTGACCCTCTTCCTGATCCAACTCGTGCCCAACGCCCTCTGGAGCTGGCTCTTCTTCGCCTGGCAACTCGGCCTCCTCGCCTTCCTCAACATCCTCCTCCTCGCCACCCTGATCGTCGCGACCATCATCTCCTTCTGGCGCGTCCGCCCGACCGCCGCCGCCTTGCTCCTCCCCTATCTCCTCTGGGTCGCCTTCGCCGCCGCCCTCAACTTTTCCATCTGGCAACTCAACTCCTGACGCCGCGCCGATGTCACGCCTGCCTCGCTGCACAGTTTACAGCCACGAAAAGGCGCAGAAATCTCAAAAAAAGAGCGTTGATGCAGGGGCTTGCTTCCCTGGATCAGTCGACCGGTGTTCTTGTACTTGTCTGATGCTTTTTCGAGGCCCGTCACGGATAAACCGAAAAGCCGAGCGCGGCGGCGGCGGTTTTCATCCGGGCATCGGCGGTGGCGACCGTCCTGCACTTCAAGAGACCCGCGGTGGCGAGATGGATGCCATCGAGGGTGCGAACGAGCGGCATTTCCGTTCCTCGGCCTCGACCGTCCAATTCGGCGCAAGCTTCGAGAACATCCCCTCCGACCGGAAATACCTGGATTCGTCCCGCCGTCACGTCTTCGCGAAAAATCTTCGCCAACTTCTCCGCCGCCCCCGGTTTGATTTCCCCTCTCACTTCTTTCTGACGAAGGGCGAAAGCGATTTCAGCCTGCACCAGCGCGCTCGTATACAAAGGCGCTCCTGCCTTCATCACCCGCGCCTGCCATTCATCCGAGTCCCCCTCGGAGACATAAAGCTTCAAAATGACCGATGAATCCCAGTAGATCATAACCGGTCTCCGCGCAAATCGTCCCAGAGTGACTGTGAATCACCGCCTGGCCGCTTGCTTCCGTATTCCCGCCGAGCTTCCTCCAAACGCCGCTCCCACCCCTCCAACTTCGATCCCGCATCGCCAACTTCGACCGCACAGAGCCTCGCCCTCGCCTTTCCCCGGACCGTGATCACGACTTCCTCCCCCCGCGCCGCCTGTTCCACCAACTCACTCAGCCGCGCCTTGGCTTCCTTCAAGTTCATTATCATGTAACCACAGTGGTCACTTTGGTTCAAGGGTCAAGACAGGCCCATATTGGAAAACTTTCATGAATCGAATTTCGGCCCGTTGACCGGGTGACCGTGAGGCGATACTATGAAAGTCCCAAAACGCAAACACCCCGGTTCGAAGCAACGTCCCCCCCCCAGCCTCCCATAGTGTATTGAGCTCCTCGGAACTCGGAAAACGTCCACAAATCACGGAGGAATTATCATGAAAAACATTCGAACATTGGCGACCCTGGCCACCGGTGGAGCAATCCTTGCTGGGGCCTTCGTTTTACCGCTCAACACAAGCGCATCCGAACAGGAACCAGAAGGCGGCGAAATTCCTCCCTGGCTGACGACCGAACGGGCCGGGGAGTATCTTCTGATCGCCACCGGGCGGGACACGCGTCCGCCGCGGTTGATGCGTATGACGGTTTACCATGTGCCGACCCGCGAGGTGGTGGCGGAAGACTGGCCCGGCCCGGTAGGAGGCTGGGAGGGGAGTTCCGGCGGATGGGGGGGAACGGTCGGCCAACTGGTGCTGGGTGCGCCCAATCGTCTCTGGCAGGGAGCAAGCCTTCTGAATCTCGATGACGGCGTCAGCGTGATGTCGTTGGCCTGGGAACGCAAAACCTACGTCATTTCGGCCGACCATCGCCGCGCCGTGATCATCGAAGGGGGCGATATCTGGCGGGGCGAACTCGACTGGGCAACCGGCGAAATCGTCAATCGCGAACAGGTCACCCGCATGGGGATCTTCAACGACCGAATGCGCGCCATCCACTGGCATGGCAACGACCTCTATCTGGCGGCCGCACTGGACCCGGAGAAACCGGTCGTCCGGGTGAATTTGGTTTCCGGCGAACTCGAGGAAATAGCGGTTTCGCCCGCCTTCGATCCGGTCGAGGGATCGCCCGCCACCATGCGACAGCAGTCCATGGGACACAACCCGCCGGGCTGGCTGATCGTGCGCCCCGAGGGGCAGACCGTGCACACCCTCGACCTGCGTACCGGCCGCGCCGGTACGTTGCCCAATCCCGCCCACCGCGAGGATCGGCGGAGCGGACCTGGCTGGCGAGGCGAGGAACTCCAATGGCTCGACGACACCACCGCGGTGCTGGCCACGGACGCCGGGATTTTCCGTTTCGAATTCGCCGCCGATCATATCCTCGCCCTGACGAAACGCCAAGGGGATGACCCGGACCGCGGTTGGGTCCTCAGCCTCGACGACAGTATCGTCGGTCCGACGGTGCGCGGAGACATTCTGCCGGATGGTCAATGGGTGATGGTCTCGGCCAGGAAGGCCCCTCCACCGCCAACAGATGGCAGCCGCACCGCGCAGATCGCCTATTCCCAACGTCTGGACGAAATGCCGCCCGAGTTGTTTCTCTTGAATCTTGAAACCGGTGAAGTGGAGCCGATGGACCTCGACGGACCGCCCCCGCACTTCACCCGCGGAGGGTTTCCCGACGACGAATGGCTGGATGACCGTTACTACGTTTTCACCCGTCAGACCGGAGGCCTCGCGGAAATCGGCACCTGGCTCTATGACCGGGAGCAACGGCAAACCCGCCGACTCGCCCAAATGCCAAGCCGGGGCGGCAGGCTCTGGTTCCCGGAAAGCGAGACGATTGCCTTCCAGGCGGCGGCCCCCGCCAGCGAAGGGATCGGAGCCGGCGCCAGCTACCTCGTCAACGTCGATGGCAGCGGGCTCGCCGAACTTCCCGTGGCCGGACGCGTCGGCCATATCGCCCCCGAGCCGATCGATCTGGGTTTCGACCGGGCCGGGGCCGACCTATGGACCGAGCCGGAATACGAAGTCGAAACTGTCGTCGCAACGCCACCGGAAACTTCCGTCGTCCATGCGGAAGGCCCCCAAACGGTCGGGCCGACCGACGACATGCGGTTGGAAGAGGCGATCGCCGACATGTCCGCCGAAGATCAGGCGATCGTGCGGCGGGCGCTCAAAGAGGTCCAGGACAATCACCATCTCTCCACCCACTATGATCCGCTCGACTTCGCTCTCCTGTTCCAGACCGAGTTCCGTCGATTGGAGCCTACCGCCGATCAACCGTTCGACCTGCCCGACGACGGCGGCTGGACGATTACCTGGCGGGAAGTCATGTCCGAAGGCGATTTGACGCCGGCCTTGTCGAGGGAACGGATGGTCCGGGTATCCGGGGACCGAGCCGAAACCATGAGCGGCGACGCCGACTGGTTCACCCCTGAGGTGAAACATGCCATTGGAGAAGGATACGCCGACGCAGTGATCGCCAACCCGGCTCGAATTGTGAACTCCAGGCAAGCTTCCCGCCTGTTCGTCGAAGTTCTGACCGAACAGCGACGCCTGGCGCAAGGTCACGCGTCTCCTGAGTCCGCGCCCACTCCGGCCGTTTCCCCCGGAGATCCGGACCCGGAGCCCGAGGACCAAAGCGCCGAGGGGGAAAGGGATGCCGTGGACGAAACATTGGAGCGAGTGGAGCAAACCGCGGATCGAATCAGGGGAATCTTCGGCAGGTAGGGTCCTCGCCCTGATCCGCATCCGGAGCCAACCGGCCCGAACGATTTCATCAGCGGTCGGAGGCTCCGCGCCGGAAGTAACGCTGCTTGCAACTCTCGGGTGGAGGAGGTTACGGTCTGGAGTGTTCCGATCCAGGATAATCCTCGCATCAAGCTTCGTCTTACTGTGGAACTCCGGCTTTATCGGAGCGGAATTGGCCCTGCCCCATGCCCCCACCTTCACCTTGCTCTTTTGGCGTTACGGGGCGCTCTGCTTGATGCTCGGACTTTTTCTTGGGTTGGCTCGCCGGCTCCCGTGGCCCGGATGGCCGAGGATCGGGCACGCCATGCGGGTCGGCATTCTTTCCCATGGCGTCTGGCTGGCTTGCGTGATGCTCGCCCTCGACCAAGGTGTTCCGGCTGGAATCGTGGCGCTCGTGGTGGCGCTCCAACCCCTTGTTACCGGGGCCCTATCGGGCCGGGTGACCGGTGAAAAGACCCCCGCTCACCGCTGGATCGGCCTTGCCCTCGGCTTCATGGGAGTTTGCGTGGTTCTCCTGGCACGCATTGATTTTCGGGATGCGGGATCGCTCTTCGGCTATTTGATACCGATGGTATCCGTATTCGCCATTACTCTAGCGACCCTGATGCAACGGCGGGTGGAGCTTCACGAAAAAGAGCTGTTGCTGCCCGCGGACCAAACCTTGTTGTATCAGAGTGTGGGCACGGCGCTCGCCGTTTTCCCGGCGGCACTTTTGTTGGAAGGCTTTTCCACCCAATGGAATCTGGAGCTGGCCCTCTCCCTGACGTGGCTGGTCCTGGGCGTATCCCTCGGAGCCTATGGCCTGATGTGGCAACTCATCGCGCGGATGGACGCGACCCGCGTCGCCAGCCTGTTCTACTTCGGCCCGCCGGTCACGATGGTCATGGGCTGGCTCGCCTTCGGCGACACGCTTCAGTTGGGCGACGTCGCCGGACTCGCCATCGTATTCGCCGGAGTGCTCCTCACTTACGCGCGCCGGTAATCTAAACCGCCCGCTTCGCTCAAGGTCGCCAAGATCGCGAAGACAAAAGAAAAAAGCCGAGCAGAAGTTACTCTATTCTCTCCTTTGCGCTCTTCGCGGCCTTTGCGGTTAAACCTCTTCTCACTGGGAGGGTTGCCTTCCAGGCGACCTTCTTCTGAACCGGCGCCGACGGCGGACGGCAGGATGCCATCCCTCCCAGTAGGCTTCCAAGCAACGGCATTCCCGTAGTCGGGTTGGCTCCGCCGCCCGACAGCAGCGGCCGAAGCCGAAGGACCGGAAATTCGATGTCACGCGTCGCCGATGGGTTCGATTGGCTCCCGCGTTTCGGACACCAAACGGTGAGGCGGCAAAGCCAACCCCACTACTGCGGGCCAAATCGGAGGGTTGCCTTCCAGGCGACCAAATCCCCCGATCACGCCGGAGCTGATGCAAACGGCGGACGGCAGGATGCCCATCCCTCCCAGTGCCCTCCAACCAACGGCATTCCCGTAGTCGGGTTGGCTCCGCCGCCCGATAGCAGCGGCCGGAGCCGAAGGGCCGAAAATTCGATGTCACGCGTCGCCGATGGGATCGATTGGCTCCCGCATTTCGGACACCAAACGGTGAGGCGGCAAAGCCAACCCCACTACTGCGGGCCAAATCGGAGGGTTGCCTTCCAGGCGACCAAATCCCCCCGGTGCTTTGGTCATGCTTGACGTTACTAACGGTATGCGTAACTATTTCTCTTCGTGATTAGCAGCTTTCGCTGTAAAGAGACAGAGAAACTTTTCGGCGGCCAACGTTCCCGAAAATTCCCGGTGGCCATCCAGGCGTCAGCCCTGCGAAAGTTGCAGCAAATCCACATATCTGAGAAAATTGACGACCTGCGAGTTCCACCCGGAAACCGCCTTGAGGCGCTAAAGGGGAAACGAACGGGAACCTACAGCGTGCGAGTGAATGACCAGTGGCGCATCTGTTTTCGATGGACGGATGGCGACGCTAACGATGTAGAGATAATCGATTACTAGAACCGGAATGAACAAAAAGAAAAACGAGCTTCCGTTGCCTACGCCGGGAGAGATGTTGCGAATCGAGTTCATGGAACCGCTCGACCTTTCCGCCTATCGTCTCGCCAAGGATCTCGGCGTCCCGGCGACCCGGATCCATGAGATTTTGAAAGGAAAACGTGCCATCACCGCCGAAACCGGTTTGCGCCTGGACCGCTACTTCGGTTTGTCCGACGGATGGTGGCTCCGGCTGCAGACCGACTGCGACCTACGCGAAGCCCGGCGCATGCATGGCGAAAAAATCGCCCGTGAAGTCCGCCCGCGCTCCGCGGCATAAAGGGGGCAAAAAAGTCCAAAACCGCTAAATCTCGCTAATCTCCGCTAATTAGGCCGGGGGCGGAGAAAACAATCCGCAGCAACTCATGCGGCTCAAATTCGGAATTCGCCATTAGACATTCGCTACAACGTCCGACACTTTCGGCCCAATGCGAGGACCTAGACGATTGTCGCCAGCTCGCGCGTTCCGCGACACTTTGGATAACCCGGGCATCCCCAGAATTGCTGCCCCTTCGTCTCTCCCCTGCCTGCAGTCCGGATCACCATGGACTCACCGCACTTCGGACAGGCCGGAGCTTCGGACAACGGCCGGTCATCGGTCGTCTCGATCGTCCCTTTCGTCAATTCCCCAGAGCTGTTGTGATTCTGCACTTGCCGAATTGCCTTCAATAGGGTCTGCCCATCGATCAATTCCAGCGGCTTCCCAGCCGCGAACATGACAGCGTCTTTCGTGAATGCGCTGGTGGTCACCAGTTCTGCCGACGCGGCTCCTTCGGCCATCATCAAGCCGTAAAGCTCACGAACAGTCGGAACGCCAACGGGCTTCCCTTTCCATCTCTTGCACTGAACCAGGACCTGCACTCCATTCCTTCTCAAGACGAGATCAACGCCGCCATCCGCACCTCCACCGAGCGACTCCTCGACCCTGTAGCCCCCTCTTCGATACCACGCCGCCACCAAATCCTCGAACCGTTTCCACGGAAGCGCACGCAAGGAGTCGAGGCTCGTCTGCTCATCGAACAACAGCCGACTCCGGCGCGCACGAAACGCAGACAAACCAGCCAAGATCAGAAGCACCAGAACGACGATTGGCGCGAAATTCCGCCCCGCATTCGCCACCGCAAGACCGATCATCCCGTCTCCAGCGAACAATGGAAGGAGAAAGACCAGAGCAACATAGACGATCACGGCCAAAACCACGCTAACCCACCAAGGCAACAAGACCAGGAGATCGACAAAAGAGGAAGACTTCTTGGGCATCGGAGAATCATCGCGGACCACGACCCATCGTCAACCTCTGGATCCAGTCGCTAGAACCCCGAAGCGACGAGTTCTCAGCCACCGCAAACCTCTCCATCGGCCGAGCCTGGAAATTGGATCCCGCCGTAGCGATGAAACCACGCCTTCATCGACCGACGTGACAGGCTCCCACGTTTCGAACACCAAACGGTGAGGCGGCAAAGCCAACCCCACTACTGCTGACCAAATCGGAGGGTTGCCTTCCAGGCGACCAAATCCGCCGTACACGCCGGAGCTGATGCAAACGGCGGACGGCAGGATGCCATCCCTCCCAGTGCCTTCCAAGCAATGGCATTCCCGTAGTCGGGTTGGCTCCGCCGCCCGACAGCAGCGGCCGGCGCCGAATGGCCGAAAGTTCGATGTCGCGCGTCGCCGATGGGTTCGGCTGGCTCCCGCATTTCGGACACCAAATGGTGAGGCGGCAAAGCCAACCCCACTACTGCGGGCCAAATCGAAGGGTTGCCTTCCGTCAATGACTTTTTCAAGAAAATGTCGAAAAAGCCCTTACTTGCCGGATCGCGAAGGAATCTTAACCGCAAAGATCGCAAAGAGCACAAAGACGAAGATTAGGCAGGCAAACGCCAAACCGCTAACTTTCGCTAGCCTCCGCTAATCAGGCCTCTTGCAGTGTCGGGGTTCCGGGGAGCGACCCCGCATCATTTTCAAGCGGCAAATTCGAAATGCGTGATTGCGTTCGAGTGTTTCGGGAAACATCCGCCTGCTTGTTAAGGAAGCGCGTCTGCACGCTGCGGAGAGCGTCGGCGGCTGGGTTCAACCTGTTGCAGTTGCGCATCGGCAATATCGAACAGCGCGTATGCGAGGACGCGAAAAACACACAACGAGAGTATTTGAATCACGAAAATTGCAAGCCAGCCAATCAAAAGCAGCGGACTCATTTGAATCACTGGCCCCAATAGATGCACATAAAAGCCAAAACCTATCAGTCCGCCCACCAGCGAAATCCAAAAAAGAACATCAATCAGCAGTCGGGGGCCGGCGTAAGCGGAGATGGCACGCAGCTCACCGAGCGTTTTGTCTCCCGAATCTTCGATGTAGAGGTCGTTCATTGAAAGCCGAGCCTGTTGGCATGGTTCAAAATGTAAAGCATCCAAACCGACTTCAATGCCCCAGTTCCGGGAACGAGGGAGATTTACTCGGCATCCGAATATCATCGCGCTCAGGATTACTCGTCGACTTCGGAGTCGTTAAGAATTGCCATCTATGGACGCCCGGATAGCAAATTGAGGCTATGAAATTTTGCCCGGTCGCCTTTTTTCTCCTGATTCTTTCGCTGCTTCTTGCAGGCTGTGGAGAGAAGCTCACTGGACGTTACGAAGGGGTTATTCAATATCCCGAGGTGCGCGTCCCGGAAGCGGACCCAGCAATCCAGAATCAGGTGAACCAAGCACTCCGAACGACCCAAGGTAAGAGCGGAATGAGCCTCGAATTCAGCGGATCCAAGGTGCGAATGAGTAATGGATTTGTTATAACCGAATACCGGTATCGGGTGAATGGAACCAGACTCGAACTCACGGCAGATGCCATGGGACAAAAGATGATTATTCCGATGACCATTCAACCAGATGGATCAATCACTTACCAAATGATTCGCTTTCATCGCGTTGAATAGCTCGATGCTGAAGAAGGCCTTGTTCTGTATTCCCTCGACATCCGGGACCGTGAATTCCTGAATCTCCACTGTGTTTGCCAAGCTTATACTCGTCGCGATCTGCCTGATACCGCTCGCCTACCTTCTGACCAGGATCCACCTTGAGCGGCGAAAGACGAAGCTACTTAAGAAGTCCCCCTTCACGGATCTCCTCTTGCGTCCGGCTGGCGAGAGCCTCCGGCTCAAACTCAAGGAAATGGATGAGAAACTGACGGACCAACTTTTGCCAATGATCCTTCTTCCTGTCGGCATGGCGGTAACGTTCCTTTTTCTAGCCCCTGCAATTCAGTCCAACTGGGAACTGGTTGTACTGGCGCCGATGGCTCTCGGGGCAGTTGGAATAGCTTACGTTATTTGGGGACGTCATATCCCGCAGTTGATTCGCGACATGCGTGATCACGAACTTGGCTTCCAAGGCGAACGCTACGTCGGCGAGGAGCTGAACCAGTTGCTGAAACAAGGGTTCCGGGTCTACCACGACCTCCCCTTTAATGGTTTCAATATCGACCACGCCCTTGTCGGACCGCCGGGGGTCTACGCGATCGAGACAAAAACCCGCCGCAAGCCGATCGGGGAGCGGGGCAAAGCCGCCCACAAAGTCATCTTCGACGGCGCCAACCTCCACTTTCCCTGGGGAAAAGACACCCATGGCCTCGAACAGGCCAAGCGCAACGCCGACCACCTCGCCTCCTGGCTCTCCAGCGCGACCGGGGAAAAGATCAAAGTCGAGGCAATCCTCACCCTCCCCGGCTGGTGGGTCGAGCGGACCGCCCGCGGAGGCGTCCATGTTGTGAATACAAAGGAAATCCCAAAGATCTTTGCCGGCAAGGCTCCGTCTCTCTCACCCGAACAAATCCAGCGCATCTGCCACCAAATCGAGCAGAAGTGCCGGAACCTGGAGGTGTAAGGCGCTAAAGGAAAAAAGTGAGAACGCTCAACAGCACCGATCGACATCGATGAGAACAACTGCAGCGATCTCCAGAAGGTTCCCGGCTTCACACTACCCATTCCAATGGAAATAGCTCGTTGATTTGGTATTGCCCACACTCCGCGCGATCAACATAAGGATCCCGATAGACCCTGATATATGACCCGAATCTACTTTTTTCTTTTCCTGATTGCATCGACGATCGCCACGTTCATTCCGTTGAAAATCGATGCGAACGATGTCCCGCGACTTGCTTCGATCAAAGCTGGTGCCGAAGCGGGCAATCCCCAGGCTCAGCTTGAGTTCGCAAATACCTTTTCGAACTCAAGCGAGTTTGAAGCATGGCTCAGAAAGTCAGCTAATCAAGGGTATCCCCCGGCCATGGATCAACTTGCGGCCTTTTTATTGAACCGGATTGTCGGGCGGATGAAATGGCCACCATCCCATACGGAGGGGGTGGTATGGGCTGCACGCGCTGCTGATTCGGGCCAGGCTCGGTCTGCCCGATTGCTTAGCGAAGCCTATCATCGCGGGATGGGCATCGAGAAGGATCCGAGAATCGCCTACACTTGGCTTCTTGTTGCCCAGCGTTTTCCTGCTCAACGTCCCTATCTTTCAACTATTGAACGGGAATTGCTGCAAATCTTGTCACTGGAAGAGGTCCGGAAGGCACAGTCAGCGGAAAGCGCCTTCCGCCCCCACCAAGGTATCGCCTGGCAAACGGTTATCACATCCATCGTGACAGAAAGACTTGCCTTTACCGGCGCACTTCAGCGACAAGGCGAAACGATCGCCCTCATTAACGGCAATCCCGTCAGCGAAGGCCAGCGGTTCTCGATCACGCTCGCTTCCACCGTTATTCCGGTCACCTGCACGAAGGTAAATTCTAATGAGGTCCAGTTGTCCATCCAAAACCTGTCCACACCGGTCATTATCCGGCGCCAATTACAGTGATTCCGAGATCCTGAAGATTCGGAACAAACGACATTAAAATCCGTATCACGCGGTTCTCGCGGCTTCAAAGAGTTCAGCGGGCATGAAGTGGTTCAGCTCCCAAACCATCTGGATCGGACGGTCAGATTCGTAGGTGAGAAGATCTTTAGCGGGGCCAAGAAAGATGAAGGGCGCCGTGGCGCCTTCGATGCTCTTTTCCAAGCGAGCGAAGAAGAGGATCGTGTAGCCGCGTTCGCGGAAGTGGATGTAGTTCTGCCCTGTCGCGCTGTTTTGCGTGATGGCGGCCTGGCTTTCCCAGTGGAGGCGGGTTCGGCTTATCGGGTAGTCTTTGTATCGGGTTGTGGGTGAGAAATCCTTCTCCTCCTTTCGGAAGGTCACGAAGTGGAGATAGGCCTTCTGCTCCTTTAAATGAACCACGCCGGTTCCAGTTGGGCCGGTCGTTTCAAGGTTTGCTTTCCCAAAGGCAGCGGTGATTTCTCGCAAGCCGTAGGCGGCGTGGAGGCGAAGGGGGCAGGGAATCCCGACGTCAACGCTTTGGGTGGGAAATGGGTGCTGGCTCAGGCGCCATTTCGCGATCTCGATGAAATCGGCGGCTGCTGATTTGTTCTGCTGCCAACGCCTGAAGGAATCTCGATGCGTGGAGACGCCAAGGGCTTCTCCTTTTTGGGACCAAAACAGGTAATGAAGAGCGTTCGCTTCGCCTTCAGTTAGGCCATAGTCGGCCGGGTCCTCAGCGACGGCCTCGGAGGAGATCCGAATCGCCTTCTTCAAAAACTCAGGATCGGTGCGGAGCGCCAGTCGCCGCAGGGCCTTCCGGGCATCGGTGAGGTGGGGGTCCTGAACTGTTTCAGCTCCACGGGCGAGGTCTTTCCATTCGGACCAGGTGCGATTGCTCAAAACCTCCAGCGGTGATAACTGGGTTTCTCGAATGAAGTTCCCGAAGGTCAGCTCCTGCTGCGTTTCAGCTTCGAAGGTCTGGATCGCTTCAGGGACAAATGCTCGCAGGTTGCCGAGGCTTTGCCGGATGTTGGCGAGCACGTATTCGCGGGCGACGCGTTCGAGGTGGATGTTGCAGCCGGGAGGCAAGTTCGGAAAATCCCTCTCGATTTCTTGGTCGATGCGGCGGCGAGTCGTTCGCAGCAGGGCGCTAAATTTCCGGTCGATGCGATATTTGGGGTGAGCCTGCCCAACGAAATCAAGCACCGTCAGGCACTCCTTTTCCGGTGCGTGGCGCAGGCCGCGGCCGAGTTGCTGAAGAAAGACAGTGAGGCTTTCGGTGGGGCGCAGGAAGAGGACGAGATTGATTTCCGGAATGTCGACGCCTTCGCTGAAAACGTCGACAGTGAAAAGAAAGGTAATCTTCCCTTCACGAAAACCTCGTATCCGCTCAGCTCGGACATCACGCGGCGTTGTCCCGAGGACGACTTCGGCGGTTTGCCCGGCGTCCCTGAAATTTTGCGCCATGTATTCAGCATGTCTGACGCCAGCGCAAAAACCAATGGCACGGGTATTGGTCAGATCAGGCTGGTAGCGTTCGATGCTTTTCCAAATGACATCCAGCCGCAATTTCGCCCGCAGATCGTCTCCGCTGTAAACGTCCTCGAGAGCGCCTGCATCATACTTGCCGTTCTTCCAGAACCGCTCTTCAGCAACCGACACCGGATCGGAAACACCGAAATAATGGAACGGGCACAGCAGTTTTTCTTCCAGCGCTTCGGGCAAGCGTATTTCGGCGGCAAGCTCGTTGTCGAAATTTGGAAGGATTGAGCTCCCGTCCATTCGTTCGGGAGTAGCAGTCAGGCCAAGCAGAACCTTCGGCCTCAAGTGCTCAAACAGAGGCCGGTAACTGTTGGCGGCCCCGTGATGCGTCTCGTCGACGATGACGAAGTCGAAATGTCCTGGGCCGAATCGCTCCCAAGGCTTGCGATTGTTCAGGCTTTGAACCGAGGCGAAGACGTGATCCCACCGATCGGGAAGTTCTCCATCGACGAGCAATTCGCCGAAGTTGAAATCCCGCAGGACTGCCCGGAAGCAATCGCGCGCCTGATGAAGGATCTCTTTCCGGTGAACAACAAAAAGCAAGCGGGATGCCTGCGGATTTTCCCGGCGGAAACGGGAATAGTCGAATGCGGCCATTACGGTCTTTCCGGTCCCGGTAGCAGCGACCACGAGATTCCGGTTGGACCCAGCCATCCGAGCAGCAAGCAATGCTTCAAGAATTCGCTCCTGGAAAGCGTGCGGCTTAATGTCTGCGAAAAAGTGGGGACCCGCTGCTGGGGTTGACCGCTTGGCGTAAGAAATCGCTTCGCGGAAGCGAGGCGCCTGGGCTGCGTCGAAAGACACGAACTCCTCCCGCGCCCAGTAGGTCTCGAATTCGGCCGCGAAGCGGGCCAGGATATGCTGCATGTCCTGCGCCGTAACCTTGACCGTCCATTCCAGCCCGCTCGTCATCGCTGGATGGCTCATATTGGCGGAGCCGATGTAGGCAGTCGAATAACCGGTCTTGCGGATGAAATGGTACGCTTTCGCGTGCAACCGTGTCCGCTCTGTATCGTAGGAGACGCGCACTGAGAAGCTTGGTTGAGCCGCCAGCCACTCGACCGCGTGCGGATCGGAAGCTCCCATGTAAGACGTAGTGATGATCCTTACTTCCACACCTCGTTCCGCCAAGGATTCAAACGCTGGCAACAATAGCTTGAGCCCGGACCATTTGATGAACGAAACGAGAATGTCCACCCGGTCAGCCGTCATCATCTCTGTGCGCAACTCCCGCTCAAGCTGGGGATCGTCAGCAGATCCGGTCAACAGGCTGCTCACGCTCAGGGGTGTGGCCGGTTCGGGAAATGGACTTGCCTGGTCCGTTGACCTTATCTGCCGGAGAAGCGTCTTCGGTTTTTCAAGGAGGCGCTTTCGTTGTGTATAATCAAGACCGTCGATACTGCTGAGCAGCTCTATCAGGCGGTTCGTGATGGCGCGGCGCTGGTCATCCTTTACGATCAGCAAAGCCTTCAAGAGCACCTGGCCCAAAAATTGGCTATATGCCTGTGGAGCGTTTTCATCATCGAGCTTCTCGAAGATGGGGGAAAGCTCCGGATGAGCCGAGAGCAAGTCCTCCAGCTCCTCGTCGAGCAATCGATCGTATAAACCCTCTGGAAGCATCAGCAAAGCGTGCGAAAGCAGCGTAAGTTCAGCGCGGATACAGGGCAACTTTGTTCTTCAGATTCCTTTGTTGCAAGAGAGAAAGTAGTTCGGCAAGGATCGGTAAATCCGCGGGGGCCCATTTGATGGAGTGGGCGTCACTCGCATTCAGCCACAGAGCCGCGGAATGTTCCACGAGCTTCAGCGACGGGCGGACATCGCAGCGGGCCAGGAAGGGAACCAACCGGATGGAGCCGAAATCATATCGGTGCGTGACAGAAGTGAGCGGGTGAAGAGAATTGACCGTTAAGTGAAGCTCTTCCCGCAGCTCTCGCCGCAAGGCTTCCTCTGGTGATTCACCCTTCTCCACCTTTCCGCCTGGAAACTCCCAGAGACCGCCAAGAGATTTTTCGGGCGGCCGCTGGGTCGCGAGAAAGGTGTTTTGGGAATCCAGGAGGATGAGGCAAGAAACGGTGACCATGAGGCAATGAACGAAAGCGAACCCAATTCAGTTCCATTTGGCAAAAGCAAAACCACAAAGATTCAGGAGGACCAGTAACTCGTCGCGCGTCCAGCGCTTTCCGGCAGCCATGGGGAAGAGGTTGAACCACTAATGGACACATATAAAACACGAATCTGCGCACGAAGGTCGAATCTTCGGGGAAGATTCGCTACGGGTTTGGGCTCGTCTCGTAGCGATGATGCCACGCCTTCATCGACCCGGCTGGAAGAGTCTCTCCACCATCGTTCCGAGGATCGGGTGGGCGATTTCGTTTTTGGGGACGCGGACTGGTTCGTAGGCGGGGTTGTCCGATTTGAAGATCCAGTGGGTGGCGTCCTGGGTGATTGATCGGCGGAGCCGATGTTCCTGGTTCTTGGTGCTTGGTTCTTTCCGTGTGTGGCGGGGGCAACACTTCGGTATGGCTCGTGGCACTCCGTCTCGGAGCCACTGTGTGGACAAACGTGAACGGAGTCAGGATTGCTCACCTAGGGCGGTCCATCCGTGGTCGGGCACCCATTTCAGGTCGTCTGCCGCGGAAGGGCCGAGGTTCGGCATGAGGAAGTCTGCGATTCTTTGGACGACGGTGGGCAGCTCCGGCGAGTTGAGCCGGTTTCTTCTGAGGAAGGCCTGCCATTGCTTTGTTTTATCCTCAGAGTCGAAGAAGGCTTCGGTCAGGCCCTGGGGCAATTCCGTCGGGAGCGATGTGCGGCGCCGTTTGAAGGTCGCCTCGATGGCTTTCCGGAGAAGAGCGCCGTCAAACTGGAATCGGCCCTGCAGATAGTGCAGATCGTAATAGTCTTTCATGCGACTATTCATGAGTCCGAGTTTTACGACCGCTTCGAATTTCTCCGCCACGACCGTGTAAATGGGGTAAGCGCGAAGCACGGGGCGCGGAAAATCCAGGAGGCAGGGGTAATCCGCCCAGTCAGCCCCGGGAGTGACTGGATCGCCCAGCCCGATATCGACCTGGATCGGGAGGCGTCCGCTCCCAAGCCGGGCTGTGATGTTGATGCGGATACCGCCGTAGGCGTTATCTTCCCTGATCTCCGTGGCGGATACGGATTCGGGGTCAAAGGAGACGCCATCGTCTGGACAAGGAGTTTGCGTGATGACGCGAAAGATCTCTTCGATCTCGGGCAGGTCGCGGGAAGGTTGCCAGAGGAGATCAAGGTCACGAGTGGGCCGGTGGGTTTCTCCTTCCCAGAGGACAAAGAGCATCGCTCCCTTCAGGAGGAAAGAGTTCCGGTGGTTGGATATCGAAAGGCGGTAAAGGAGTCGTTCAATCGCATAGCGGACTTCAACGAGGTTGTATTCCGTTTTCGTGACGCGGGCGTGATTGAGGAGCCTTTGCCGGACTGAGGCGGCCATGTTGGCGGGATGTTGCCTGCTCATACAATCGCCTCGATGTAGGGGGTCATGACTCGTTCGACGCGGCAGATCCGGGCATAGTGGATGAGGTCATCCATCGAGAAGCGGCGATTTCGCCATCCTTCGCGCAGGGCCTCAACCGCGACGTCCGTTCCAACCTTGTTTCTGAATTTGAAACAGTCGGCGATGGTTTTTGCGGGATTATAAACCCGAATGGCGGCGCCCTCATCCATGGCCTGCTCGACGCCTTCCTGGAAGGCGCGGCCGGAAAAGCGAATGTAGTGAAGGGGCGGATATTCGGACCTGGGCGGATGGGCTTTGTGTTCAATAGCCATCCAGACCTCAGCTGGGTGCTGGGTCCCGATCTGGTGGAGGGCGAGTGCGGAGAGGAGGGCAACGACTCCGTTGGGAACCTGCTTGCACGCGAGGGCGAGACTGTGCCAGCGGGGCATTTCGGCGTCAGCATGGGCGTAGACCCCCCTGGACTGCCTGACCGCCAGCCCGCGCTTTTCGAGTTCGGAGAGATACGACATGGGGAAGCCGATGGAGGGAAGCTCTCCAGTCCGCAGCATGCCGCGTTGACGCAGCAGTTTCTCAAGTTTGTCCAGCTTTGTGGCCATCGAAGAAAGATCGGCAGATAGTAATAAGTGCCGAGATTACTTAAATCCGGTCGAGGCGCAAGTTGGAAGAAATTTTAACCGGACACGAATAGACACGAATCGGCGCGGGAAGGTCGAATCTTCGGGGAAGATTCGCTACGTCTGGAACTCGTCTTGTAGCGATGAAGCCACGCCTTCATCGACCGGAGCAGGAACTCCGGCCCGACCTCCAGTCGAGTCCGCAGCTCATCGCGGATCTGGGGGAGCAGCGGGAGGGGCGAGTCATCGGGCGAAAGGCCGATGCTGCACGGAAAAGCATCATCGGGCGAAAGGCCGATGCTGCACGGAAAAGCATCATCGGGCGAAAGGCCGATGCTGCAACGCGCAGGTAGACTGCCGACGGAAGACATTTGGGCGCAGGGAAGAGTCTCAATGGCCTGCCGAAATTCCTGCGCGCTCATCGCGATTTCTGCGCAAGCGGGTTATCGCCGATTGGCAACGCCGGCTTCCTGCGGTTTATGGCAATCTCGAATTTGCCCATTCCCCCTCTGGAACCTCAGGATCACCTTGTCGTGTTTGTCATAGCGGGCATAGCCGTGTTTGCAGAGGCATTCGAGGTCGATCCGATAACAACCAACCAGAAACGGCTTGGAGGACTTATCGCGCTTCCAGTAGAGGGACATCGTGATTGGCGATTGCTTCCATGGAATCCGCCCAAAGTGGTGCCTGAGCACATCGCGGCCAGTCCATTTCCTACTCGTCCGGGCATCTGGGGAAAGAGGTGTGAACGCATGATTTCATACGCTTGACGAGGATGCCATCTGCTGATCGGAAGGCAAGACTGCCGGGCTACTGCCGCTGCTCCGTTCCCCAAGCAGACGATCATAGAACCGACCGCTTCGCGATGTCGCGAAACTTCCCTCGCAGTCCGGGTAAGCGAGCCTGGCTGGCCGAGTCAGGCGGAAGATGCCCGGACAGCGCTTCCTGAAACGATGGCGTCTCCCACAGAGCGTTAATCGCGCAACGACGTAGCCGCGCAAGTCTGTCGGCGCATCCTCAATGTCGCGCACGATGCCGGAGCGACCGTCAATGACAGTGATCAGATCCTCCAGGTCGTGGCTGGCGTAATAATCGTTTTCACCGCGGTCACGAAAGGCCACGTATTTGGTGGCAATAAAGGCGACCGGGGAAATCAACCGGAGGCGCGTATGGGCGATCTCCTGTTCGGTGGCTGTGGCAAGCGCCTCGGCAAACCACGCCGTATTCAATCCGATCTTCGCCCCCTCGGTCGGCATGATATCGACGGTGAGTTTTCCAAGGACCCAGCGGCAAAGAGGCGCATCCTCACGGGTGTCGTGGGCGAAGCCAAGGTTGCGGAGACGAGCCTCCAGATCAGAATACCGCCTGGCGGTGAAAACCTCGATAATCACATCGACATCGTCGGTCGGTCGAACCGGGGATAGCTCGGGCTCGTCTACCAGGAGTTGAACGATAGCCCCGCCGACAAACGCGTAGTTGATGCCGAGTTTGTCGAGCCGATCGGCGACGGCTCGCATGGCGCCAATGTTAGGCTGCGACATGGTGGACTTTCAAGCGTTTGAAAAGTTCTCGTTCGGCGACACGGCGCTCGCGGGCCCGCCCGATACGAATGGCATCCACCAAGGTCAGCAGATCGTAGAGGGCGTCGTCATTGCGAGCCGCGAGGGGGACGCTGCGATAAAGCGGTTCGACGCCGGCCCCCTGGACCCGACCTTCCGGGTCCGGCCACACGGGAGGGATCTGACCGCCGGACTTAAACTGGCCCGCCATTGCCGGAGCGGCCCATGCCGTCGGCATTCCCCTTGTAACCTCCGACAAGTGCGCTGGAAAGGCGTGCGGGACCCCATACACCAAAAACTTTGCCAGCGCCTCGCGGTTGATCTGTTTCGACTCCGCGTCCGCCAGCCGCGCCTTTACCAGGCGCCGTATCCCGGCGTGAACTTCGGCCGCGCTCATTCCCAGCGCTTTAGCCAGCTCCGCGTAGCTCGGCCGGCTCGAGGTCAGAGTGAGCTTAAGGGCAATTGGAATATCCTGCGGTTTCGTCATCCCGATCATACGCTATTCGCGAATCGCGAATAATCAAGCCTCCTTTCGTGGGTGCGTCTTAAGGATTGGGAGAATCAGTAACTCGTCGCGGGGCCAGCGCGTTCCGGCAGCCATGGGAAATCGGCGGAGCCGATGTTCTTGGTTCTTGGTTCCTCCGTGTGTTCCGTGTATTCCGTGTTTGAAAAACGGCTGTGGGCTCGCTCCTTTGGCTGAACCGGATGCAGACAGAAGAACACTGGTGTCCAGAAACAACCTCACTTCCGCTTCTTCGGCTTCCGAACATTCTTGAACGCCTCCATGGCCTTCTCATCTTCAGCAATCCACCCGCGAATCGTGGCCTCGGGGAGATCGCGCACAGGGACCGCCGTGGCCGGCTCTAGAAACAGTTTGCCGTCCCTTTCCTCAGCAAGAAGCATCGGGTTCTCCAGCCGGTCCAGACCCAACTTGGACCGGAGATCGGGAGGCAACGTCACCGTCCCACGTTTACTTACAGGCAGTATTACAGGCATACAGTAAAGCTGCAATGCAGCATCGCAAAAGTCAAGATGACCAGAGTATGTCGAGGGGAGGTTTAACCACTAATGAACACGAATAGACACTAATCGGGGGGAGCGGATGACCCGTATCTTATAACGTGGGCGGATATGGTTAATCCGCCGACCGACAAGGACACGGTAACGAGTTTCGCCCTGCCATTTCCGCCTTGTTCATGGGTGTTTGAGGGAGTATTTACCGGTCTTCTTGCCGCCGACTTTTTCAACCATACCGGCATCCAGCAGTGGGCGCAGGAGATCCATCGCGCCTTGGCGGGAGATCGCGAGGGCGGCCCAGATTTCTGAAGGCGACATGCTGCCATGATCGCGCAACAGTCGGAGCAGGCGTTCCTGTTTCGGACGCAGCACGAGCTTTTCGGAGGATCTCCCTTGCAATGCCTGCACCCGCAGCCAAACGCGTTCCAAGGTCTGGCGCAGTCCTTCGGCGCAATATAAGAGCCAGCCGGTGAGATCCTCTCCGGCCACGCGCACGGCATCCAGCGCCGCGTAGTAACCGGGACGGTCTTCCCAATAATATTCGTCCACCGAGAAAATGTGATGGCTGTCGAAACCGCGACGGTAAAGCTCCCAGAGCGCGAGCGCCCGCCCGGTGCGGCCGTTGCCATCGGCGAACGGGTGGATGTGCTCGAACTGGTAGTGCAGGATCGCCGAACTCAGGACCGGCGAAAGCTCCACCGCCTTCTTGTTCCACCACTCCAGCAGTTCGAACATCAGCCCGGAAACATCGGCGGCGGCCGGCGGAAAATGCCGTCCCACCCGCACCTGGATCGTTCGGTAGCTGCCCGCCGTGCCCTGATCCATCACCTTGTCGGCCAGCAGGCGGTGCAACTCAAACAAATCCTCATGGCGGATGGTCTTCTTGCGGGCGTGCTTTTCGATGTATCGCAACCCCGCGAAATAGTTCAACACCTCCCGGTTCGAGCGGGGATCGGAGGCGACCGGTTCGCGGCCTTCCTCCAGCGCGCGCACCTGCTCCAACGTCAACGGGTTTCCCTCGATGGCGGTGGAGGCGTGGCCGTTGCGGGTCCGCGTGTCCTTTTGCAACGCCGGGATCCACAAAAGCTCGATGGTCGCCCCCAGAATCCGCTCCCGCAACGCGGCAATCGCTTCCACCAGCGATAACAGACGGGGCGTGATCGTGAATTTCGGTTCGTAGGCCACGGCCGTAAGTCAAGTTTTAGTCAATCCGTCAGTCAAGTCAGAAGGATCAGTATTCGTCGCGCGCCCAGCGCCTTCCGGTTCTTGTTCTTGGTTCTTTCGTTTTTACCTTCGTGTCCTTGGCGTTCTTGAGCGAAGCGGGCGGTTTAAGGGGAGTTTTAACCACGAATGAACACTAATGGCGGGGGAAACGGTTGGTTACGTCGAGTTGATTGCGGAGCCAAGTCTTGTCGGATGTGACTGGTCCAAGGTCTGAGCCGCAATGATTTTGCCGGCAATGATTTTGTCCTGAATGGGATAAGTTGTGGAGAGGTGCTTCTGGACAGAATCATGGAAACCAATCGACACAAATACCCGTCTTGAAAAGAATGATTAAGGTCGCCACTTTCCAGAGTATGACTGACGAATCGCCCGCGTTCCCTCGGTTGCCGACATCGCTCAACATCCTGCTTATCGTTCTCCTGATCGCCGTTCATTTCGGGAGCATCCCAATGTTGCTCTTTGCTTCCTTCGGTCTGGGTATCTTTCTTTTGCTTCTCCTCGGCGCCCAGTTCGTTTTCTGGACGATTTTTCGATCCCTCATCAAGAATCGGCTTTGTTGGACTGCCTTCCTGATGGCGCCCTCTTTGCTATTGGCGGTCTACGTCGGATATGCGGCGCTTCCGAGCACCAAAATCGCTGACATCCTTCATGCCGCACGCCTTGCGGATCTTCCCGCATCCGCCACGACCATCCATTTTGAAAGATCGCTCGGACTCTTCTCCGGGGAGTCGCGTTTGACTTTTCGAACCGACGCGACGGAAGTCGAACAATTCCTTTCTTCTTCGCCCAGTCTTCAGGGCGTGACGCCCAAGAACTACTCCCAGGATTACCGGAGGGTGCCCTTCCCGCAAGACGGCGTTTCATGGGATCTTGAGCGGTTTGACTACTTTCGTCCCTCCCCTCGTGCTCCATCCTGCTGGAGGGACGAGGTTTCTTCCGGTCGCGGTTATGAAATCCCGGCAGACGACAGAGGAAACAACTGGGGCATTCTCCTTTACGACGAAGAATCTGGCACCGTTTTCATTCACGTGGTGCACAGTTAATAACCCACAGCCTCACAAGATCCGCGCCCATCTGCACCCATCTGCGGTTCAAGACTTTTCCCCGCGCTCCTTCGCCGAGGCCGTACACAAAGAAACCGACCTGTGGCCGGCTTCTCTACACCATGAAAAAATGGCGGGATAGACGGGACTCGAACCCGCGACCTCCTGCGTGACAGGCAGGCGCTCTAACCAACTGAGCTACTACCCCCCGAAAGGGTTCCTCCAAAAGGAAAGTATCAACCTTAGAATCTGACCCTTCCAAGTCAAGCGACTATTCCGGGGTTTTCCGAAAAAATTTCCCGGTCCCCGTTCCGCCCGTTTCACCCGACCAACGACAAATGGGCTTGTGCCCCCGAATCCCGCCCCCTTTGATGGCAACCGATGAGCGATCCGTCAGCCAAGGGAGGCAATTACATCAAAGACGTTCTCTCGGCCCCGCCCAGCGCGGTCGAAGCCGCCTTGCGCCCGTCCGGTTTCGACGACTTCACCGGCCAAAAGAAATCGATCGAACGGCTCAAGGTGATGGTCGGGGCCGCTCGCCGCCGGGAGGATCCGCTCAACCACATCCTGCTCAGCGGTCCGCCGGGTCTCGGCAAAACCACCCTCGCCTTGATCCTCGGCCACGAGATGGGGAAAAACGTCCGGATCACCTCCGGCCCGGTGGTCGAACGTCCCGCCGATCTCGCCGGCCTCCTCACCAACCTCGAAGAGGGCGACATCCTTTTCATCGATGAAATCCACCGGATGTCGAAAACCGTCGAGGAATACCTCTACTCGGCAATGGAGGATTACTGCATCGACATCCTGATCGACCAGGGACCAAACGCCCGGAGCGTCCGGCTCACCATCCCCCGCTTCACCCTCGTCGGCGCCACCACCCGGAGCGGCTTGCTGACCGCCCCGCTCCGGAGCCGCTTCACCCTCCAAACCCGCCTCGATTACTACTCGAAGGAGGATTTGATCACCATCATCTTCCGCAGTTGCCACCTTCTCGGGGTCGAGATCGACGCCGACGGCGCCGCCGAAATCGCCGCCCGGGCCCGCGGCACCCCCCGGGTGGTCAACAACCTGATCCATTTCGTGCGCGACTTCGCCGAAGAACGGGCCGACGGGAAAATCACCCGTCCGGTCGCCACCGACGCCCTCGAGCTCCTCGAGATCGACGCCCGCGGCCTCGACGAGATGGACAAACGGATCCTTGGCGTCATGGCCCGCAATTACAAAGGAGGACCGGTCGGACTCGGCACCATCGCCGTCGCGGTCGGCGAAGAGACCGAAACGCTGGAAGAGGTCCACGAACCGTTTTTGATCCAGGAGGGTTATCTCCAGCGCACTCCCCAGGGGAGGACGCTCACCCCCCGCGGTTACGAAGCGATCGGACTGAAGGGGCTGACCGGACCGGACCAGGGCGATCTGTTCGGTTGAGTCGGAGTTGGGTTGGTTGCTTTTCGCGCTGAAGGGACACACCCCACCGCTCTCTAGAGGGGAACTTTGTGTAGGCAGATCCCCTTCTTCTATGAAACGTTAAGCGTTCATGCGGTTTGCGAGGCTAAATCGGAGGGTTGGCTTCCAGCCGACCTCACCCTGAAACGACGCCGACGGCGGACGGCAGGATGCCATCCCTCCCAGTGGCGAGGAAGTTTCATTCCATGTTGTTCCCCGGGCGCAGCCCGGATTTTTGCTCTTGAGAGGGGGGGACCATGCGCGAGCATGGTGGGGTGTGTCATTCCTCTTGGCTGTGGACCACGTTCAAATTTGCCGATCGACGCCTCTCCGGGTATCCTTGGAGGATGAGCGATCAACCGGTAAAAATTCTCGTCGTTTACTACAGCACCTATGGCCACACCTTCCGGATGGCGAAGGAAGTCGCCGCCGGTGCTGAGAGCGAGGGGGCCGAGGTGCGGCTCCGGCGGATTCCCGAATTGGAGGAAGCGAAGAAGGCGCTGTCGGGACAGGAGGGCTACAAACAAGCCCTCGAAAAGCAGTCCGAGATTCCGGAGGTCAATCACGACGATCTGCGGTGGGCCGACGGCATTCTCTGGGGGACTCCGACCCGCTACGGCAACATGACCGCCCAGATGAAGCAGTTCATCGACACCACCGGGCCGCTGTGGCAGGGCGGCGACCTCGAAGACAAGATAACCGGGATCTTCACCAGCACCGCGACTATCCACGGGGGACAGGAAAGCACCATCCTGACTTCCCTGGTGCCGTTGCTCCATCTCGGGATGATTTTCATCGGCACTCCGTATGGTCAAAACCCGCAGATCATGACCACCGACGGCATCGGCGGTTCGCCCTATGGTCCGGCGACGCTGGCCGGAGGCGACGGTTCCTGCCAACCGGTGGAACCGGAGTTGGTGACCGCCCGCAACCTCGGCATCCGCGCCGCGAAAACCGCCGGGCCTCTCCGGGTATTGCGGAAGAGTTAGCGGTTAGCGGATCGGACGGGACGCCGCGCCGGGGGACGGCCGCGGGTCGTGGGTCGTGGGAGGAACGCCGTTTCGCGGCGTCCCTCCAAGGGATCGTTGGGCTACCCTAATTTCTCCCCGTTTCGCCGGAGGATTTTATCCACCGGGGGATGCGGATCATAGGAGGCCTTGTCGGCCTGGTGCCATTTCCCTTCGGGGGTCTTCCACCAAACGCTCAGGTGATCGCCAAACTCGGTGTTCAAGACGAACCGATCGGATTCGGTGTAGGCGTGGTAATGGACCCCGGCCCGGTCGATGGCGGCCATCGCCTCGGCATCCTTTGCCCTCCCGGCATGCACCCGGAGGATTTCGCCGGGACGCAATGGCCCTCCCGTCTCCTTCCAATAAACCCGGGTCGCCTCCTGGATGGCTCCTTCGGCATCAAAGGTGGCGTCGGCCAAGTGGAGACTCGAGGCCGGCAACGGGCGGGTTCCCGTATTCTGGAGGTCGACCCATTCGCCGAGAAGGGTCGCGGGGGCCGGACTTTCGCCGGCTCCCGCCTTTCCCGCCGGGTTTGGTTTGGCCCGGATGATTCTGATTGCATAACTCATCGTTCAATATCCTTTCAAGCCGCCCGCTCCGGCAGTCCGGAGCTCACGGCATTTTGC
This sequence comes from Verruconatronum alginivorum, assembly GCF_056590205.1. Classification (NCBI taxonomy): domain Bacteria; kingdom Pseudomonadati; phylum Verrucomicrobiota; class Opitutia; order Opitutales; family Verruconatronaceae; genus Verruconatronum; species Verruconatronum alginivorum. The sequence continues at coordinate 1,380,607 of NZ_JBWPVQ010000001.1, forward strand.
TTTCAATTTCGTCCGGCCTGGTCTACCTTCGCGGCTGCGACACTGGGAAGGAGGCTTCGGCCAAACTTCTGGTTCCAAGCCGCGGGAGAGACTGCTTTCCCGCGGCTTTCTCGTTTAAAAGGACCTATTGTTGAAAAGTTCCTTACGTTTGATAAAAGATGAACAAACGATCACCAGCAAGGTCTTTTTTGAAAAAGCGATCATCGAGTTTTGTCGGGTTGGCGAAGAACATCAGACGGAGCCGTCCTAACAACGGCAGACGGACGCCGACGGACATCCGGCGAAAGCCGGGATGCTACAACCGGAGTTACGCGGAGCAATGTCGCCGTGGGGTTCCCGAGCATATGCTGGAGCTTCGTGCTTTAGCCGAAGACCGTCGGGCGGCGGAGGCAGGCTGAGCCATCCCGATTGCGGCAGACGGACGCCGACGGACATCCGGCGAAAGCCGGGATGCTACAACCGGAGTGATGCGGAGCAACGTCGTCGTGGGGTTCCGGAGCGTAAGCCGGAGCTTCGTGCTTCAGCCGAAGACCGTCGGGCGGCGGAGCCATCCCGACGACGGCAGACGGACGCTGACGGACATCCGGCGAAAGCCGGGATGCTACAACCGGAGTTACGCGGAGCAACGTCGCCGCCTGGGGAGTCCAGAGCGTAAGGCGGAGCTTCGTGCTTTAGCCGAAGACCGTCGGGCGGCGGAGCCATCCCGACGACGGCAGACGGACGCCGACGGACATCCGGCGAAAGCCGGGATGCTACAATCGGAGTTATGCGGAGCAACGTCGCCGCCTGGGGAGTCCAGAGCGTAAGGCGGAGCTTCGTGCTTCAGCCGAAGACCGTCGGGCGGCGGAGACAGGCAGAGCCATCCTGACAACGGCAGACGGACGCCGATGGACATCCGGCGAAAGCCGGGATGCTACAACCGGAGTTACGCGGAGCAACGTCGTCGGGGGGTTCCAGAGCGTAAGCCGGAGCTTCCTGCTTCAGCCGAAGACCGTCGGGCGGCGGAGACAGGCGGAGCCATCCTGACAACGGCAGACGGACTCCGACGGACATCCGGCGAAAGCCGGGATGCTACAACCGGAGTTACACGGAGCAACGTCGTCGTGGAGTTCCAGAGCGTAAGCGGAGCTTCGTGCTTTAGCCGAAGACCGTCGGGCGGCGGAGACAGGCAGATCCATCCTGACGACGGCAGACGGACGCCGATGGACATCCGGCGAAAGCCGGGATGCTACAACCGGAGTTACACGGAGCAACGTCGTCGTGGAGTTCCAGAGCGTAAGGGGAGCTTCGTGCTTTAGCCGAAGACCGTCGGGCGGCGGAGACAGGCAGAGCCATCCTGACAACGGCAGACGGACTCCGACGGACATCCGGCGAAAGCCGGGATGCTACCGGGAGTGATACGGAGCAATGCCGTCGTGGGTTCCAGAGCGTAAGCCGATCCAAACGACGGCGGCTGAAGCGCGCCGCTCCTTCATCTTCGCCGGGTTCGCAACGGCGAAAGCCTATTCCTCGCCGGCGAGGCGGGCCGCGCGGTCGATCACAGTAACGAATTCGGCGCGGTGCCCGCCGGGGTCGCGGCCGAGAGCGTCGAGGGCGATGGCGCGGATCTCTTTCCACTCGAAATCACCGACGTGCTCCGAGGCGCGGAGGCGCATGCCGAAGGCGGCGACCGCCGCGCCGAATCGGAAATCGGCGTTCGCCTCTTCAAACGGCTTCGGCTCACCGGCTATCAGATATTCGACGATCAACCGGCTTTCCTCTTCCCCGGGGCGCTTGTAACGCACCTTCACCGTGGCCAGTTCTCCGTCGGCGGCGACCGGGGCCGGGCGCACCAGCGTCTGGTAACGCAACGGGTCGACCTCCGGCAGGGATCCTTCAGCTGCGGCCGGGGGAATGATCTCATAAAATGCGACCACCGTATGCCCGGGTCCGATTGACCCTGCCGGCTTGGCGTCGTCGTTAAAATCTTCGGCATTGAGCATCCGGTTTTCGTATCCGATCAGGCGATACCCGGCCACCTCGGCGGGATTGAATTCGACTTGGATTTTGACGTCATGGGCGATGCTGAAGAGATTGCCGGTCAGTTGCTGGAGAAAAAACTTGCGGGATTCGGCCGAGGTGTCGATGTATCCATAAACTCCTTTACCTTTGTTCGAAAGTGTTTCCAACATGTTGTCCTTGTAGTTCCCCATGCCAAAGCCGAGAACCGTCAGCGAAATCCCTTTTGCGGCCTGGCGGGCGACGAATTCGCCGAGCTCGCCCCGGTCAGTGATGCCGACGTTGAAGTCGCCGTCGGTGCAGAGGATCACCCGGTTGTTCCCCCCTTCGATGAAGTGTTTCCGCGCCATCTCGTAGGCCCGTTGGATCCCCTCGCTCGCATGGGTGGAGCCGGAGGCGACCAGTTGATCGATGGCGTGACGGATGGTTTCGGTGTTGTTGGCGGTGGTCGAGGGGAGCGTGATCGACGCCGAACCGGCGTAAACCACGATCCCGACCCGGTCGCGCTGGTCGAGCCGGTCGACCAGCAGACCGAGCGCTTCCTTCACCAGCGGCAACCGGTTGGGACGGTTCATCGACCCGGATACGTCGATCAGGAAAACCAGGTTGGACGGCGGACGCTGATTCCACGGAAGTTCGTAGCCTTTCAACGCCACGCGGAGGAGCCGGTGTTCGGGCGCCCAGGGAGCGACGGCCTGCTGGAGATGAATGGCGAATGGATCTCCGCCCTCCTCGGGCGACAGCACCGGGGGCGCGTCCTCTTCGTAAGGGAAATAGTTAATCATCTCCTCCAACCGAACCGCGCTCGCCGGGGGGAGTTGGCCGCGGTTGAGCATCGCGCGGACCTGCGGATACGCGGCGGTGTCGACGTCGATCGAGAAGGTCGACAACGGGGCAACTGTCGGCGAACGGAAACCGGTTTCCTCAATCGGATCGTAGGCGTCGAGATTCCAGGGAACGGCCGTCCCCGGCCATTCGGGAGGAGCCGGAGTCGGCCATGGCCTCGGGTGAAAATCGAACGACGGTGCCGCGAAGCCCCGCTCCAACAACGGCTCCGCCGTCGCGAAAGCGGGTTGTTCGCGGGTTCGGAGAGAAGGTGCGATTCTCCCCGCTTCCCGATAATCGTCGGTCATGGCTTGGGCGAGAGCCGGGGCCTCCGACGGTTCGGGACGGAGACGCGGTCTTGGATCCGAACTCGGTCGCGCCGGGGCTGGGGAAGCGGCGACGGAATCTTCGCGGGCGATCATCGGTTCCGGAGCGGCTTCGGCAGAGTCGGCTTCGCCGGGAGCGCTGACGATCTGAAATTCGCCCTCCCGTTCCGGCATCATCACCGGAAACAACAGAAACCCGACCAAAATCACCGCCGCGGCGGCGCTCAACCACGGCCACGAAAACCATGGACGATCGGTCTGGGCCGGGTGTTCGGTGCGGGGTTCACCTCCGCCTCCCTCTCCGCCTCCGCCGATAGCGGTGGCGGCGGCGTGGATCGTCGCTTTTTCGGCGGCGGACAAATCGGCCGACGGTTCGGCCGCCAGCAATTCTTCGAGCTCGATGGCGGAGGCGCGGATCGCCTCGACCTCCTTCTGGAGTTCAGGGGAGGCGGCGACGGCTGCTTCGATCTCGCCCGCTTCGACGGGATCGTCGATTTCGCCGAGGGCGAAGGCGGTGAGTCTGGGATCATCTGGAGAAATATTCATCGGTATCCAAAGTTTGGAGATGAGATCTCAATCCCCGGCGGCGGTGAGGCGGGTCCGGAGGGTTTTGAGGGCGGTGTGAAGAAGGAAGCCAACGTTGCCGACCGAGAGCTCGGTGACGTCGGCGATTTCCTTGTAACTGAGTCCGTGCTGGAATTTCAGTCGGACCACGTCGCGTTGGTTTTCCGGGAGCGACTCCATGAAACGGAGCAGGCGTTCGTGGGAGTCGCGGCATTCGGCGGCCCCGGCGGGGGTTTTCCCTTCGTCGGACGGGGCGTCGACGGAACGTGGTTCGAGTGGAGTCATGCGGGATTCCTTTCTGCGATGGTCAATGGCCCGGTTGCGGCAAACCCGGAACAGCCAGGCTTCGAGGCGCCCTTCCAGCGCGGGACGCGGTTCGCGCCAGAGGCGAACGAATGTCTCCTGGACCACGTCGCGGGCCACGTCGCGGTCCCGCAGGATCGACGTGGCGTAACGCAAGAGCGGCGCGGCGTACCGGTCGACGACGCCCCGCAGCCATTCGGCATCCTCTGAATTGGATTCATCGTTCATCCGTGAAAAAGTTGCGGCCGGTTAATCACGAATGGACACGAATGGACACGAATGACTCTTCGAACTGATTCCAAGACATTCTTTATTCCCATCCATTCGTGTCTATTCGTGTCCATTCGTGGTTAAAAAAATTTGCGTGCTCGGAAACTGGCCGATCCGGTCCGTTCAATGAGGAAACGAATGGCGGCTGGTTGTTATTAGGAAAAAAATCGCGGAAAGTGCGATTCGCGAAATTCGCCGGGCCGATTGCGGCGGGGCGAAGGGGCGGATATCTTGGGGGATGGCTGGGGTAAAAGAAGAATTTCGGGTCGCGAACTGGGTGAACATGCTGATCGCCATCTGGTTGATTCTCGCGCCGTTCGCCATGGCGTTCACGGAGCTGGAACTGGCGATGTGGAACAGCGTCGCGGCCGGGGTCCTGATGCTGCTCGTCGCCCTCTTTGGAGTGATCAAACCGCTCCGGAAACCCGCGTTGATCTGGGTGAATTTCATCATCGGGCTGTGGCTGGTGGTCTCCCCCTTCGCCCTCGGGTTCAGCGAATTCATGACGGTGACCTTGAGCCAACTCGCGATGGGAATTCTGGTGGCGATCCTCGCCGCTGGGAGCGCCGTCGGAGCGCGGCGGGGGGAACCATGACCCTGGATCGCGCGGCGCGTCAGAGATTCATCAAACCGAAATCCGGACTGAAGAGACGTTTGTAAAAACGGACCGCGTAGTTGTCGGTCATCCCGGCGAGGAAGTCGCAGAGGAGCCGCATCCGCTGACGTTCGGTCTCGCAGGAGGCCAGTTGGCGAGTGAGGTCGGCGGAGAGGAAATTGATCCCGCCTTTCTGCGAGGGGTCGGCGTGACATTCGCTCAAGACCTCGAACATCCGCTTCAAGATGAAGTCCCCTTTGTATTCGAGGTGACGCAATTTCGGGGACCAGAAGACCAGCTCCCGGGCCAGAGCGGAATAGAGATCGGCCTCCTCCCGCACGACCTCGTCGACGGCGAGAGCGAACCGGTAGCGGTTGGTGCGGTCGCTCATGAAGTTCTTTGGGCGTTCCACCAGACGGCAGGCCTGGATGAATTGCCCGATTTTCCGTCCGAACCGCCCTTCGATCGCGTCGTCGCGCATCGCTTTCAGCAAGTATTCGACGTGGGCCTGTTGCCGCGCGTTCAGCGGGCGCTCGGCCGCCCAGGCCTCGACGTTTTCGAGGGTCAGGAAGCGGGCGCGGATGCCGTCGACGATGTCGTTGAGCGAATAAGCGGTGTCGTCGGCCCAATCCATCACCTGGCATTCGATACTGCGGAAACCGTTGCGGGGCTTTCCGGCCTCGAGTTGGCGATAAGCGGTGTCGTCGCCGAAGACGAAGGCGAGGTAGCGTTCCTGCTCGTCGTAAATGAAATGGTTGTCCGGATCGTCGAGCTCCCGGTGGAGGCTCTTGTACTTGAGAATGCCATCCATGAACCCTCGCGACGGATTCATCCCCCGCTCCCGCCCGTGGCCCGAGTAAATCGTCTCGGTGACGATCCGCAAAGTCTGGGCGTTCCCCTCGAAACCGCCGTGGTCGCTCATCAAGCGGTTGAGCGCCCGTTCCCCGGCGTGGCCGAAGGGCGGATGTCCGAGGTCGTGGGTGAGGCAGATCGATTCGACCAGATCGGCGTCGATGAAAAAGTCATCTTCGAGGACCGACTCCTTTTCCTGGAGAAAATGGCAGATCGACCGCCCGATCTGGGCGACCTCCAGGGAATGGGTCAGGCGGGTCCGGTAAAAGTCGTATTCGCCCGCGAGGAAAACCTGCGTCTTGTTTTGCAGCCGCCGGAACGCGGCCGTGTAGAGGATCCGGTCGCGGTCGATTTGAAACGGAGTCCGATAATCGACCTCCCGATTTCCGTCGAACGTTTCCAAATCGAAGTCGCTGTAAAAGCGGTTTTTCATCCCGACCTACGCTACGCAACCAGCCCCGGCTGTCGAGGAGAGGTTTTCTCGGGCGGAGGATCGTGTTGACCCTCTTTTTTCGGAAAAAACTGTTTCACCCGGTTGCATTTCGGGGGAAGCGGGCGATAGTGATTTCAAGGTTTCCGCAACCGTTTCAAAATCGCGCCGATCACGTAGATCTGAAATGAGTAGGGGTCAGAGGACGACGAAACACCGCTGTTCTGCATCGGAAACCTGTTTTTTTTTGTACGGATTCCGCCTGGTCGAAGTAAGTAGTGGGGTTGGCTTCGCCACCCCATCTTGTGACGTCCGAAACGCCCGGAAAACCCAACACCCCGACCGCGACGACCGACGTCACACTTCGATTTGGAACGGTCCCGCCCGCTGCGGTCGGGCGGCGGAGCCAACCCGACTACGGCAGACTGACGCCGATGGAACATCCGGCGAAAGCCGGTATGCTACAGGTAGCATCGAGTTTTCGCTCGATGACTTCCGTCAGCCCCAAAGGTCCAACTGTTCGGCGCGGCCAGGGACGCGGAAGAGATCGGTCCGCAACTCCGGCGAGGGTTGATTCAACCCGGCCCGGCGGGCGCTGATCTTGAATATCTGCCTGGTTTGCTCGGCGAAGATCCCCTCCCCGCGCATCCGCGTGCCGAAGGTCGAATCGTTGAGTTTTCCTCCCCGCATCCGACGGATCCGGTCGAGGATCTTCTCCTTCTTTCCCGGAAAATGACGCTCCAGCCAATCTTCAAAAAGCGGGGCCACCCCGTAGGGAAGCCGGACCATCGTGAAGGCGGCGGTGCGAGCCCCGGCTTCGGCGGCGGCGCTCAAGATCGCCGGTATTTCCTCGTCGGTCAGACCGGGGACCACGGGAGCCACCATCACGTTGACCGGCACCCCGGCGTCCGCGAGGAGCCGGATCGCCCGGAGGCGGAGTTCCGGACGGGAGGTCCGCGGCTCCAGGATGGCGGTCAACTCCGGCTTGAGGCTGGTCACGGAGATGTTGACTACCGCCAAGCGATGCCGGGCCATTTCCCCCAGCAAGTCGACGTCGCGGGTGATCAAATGATTTTTCGTGATCAGCCCGACCGGATTCCGGAATTCCGCCAGAACCTCCAGACAACGCCGGGTAAGGCCGAGCTTCTTCTCCACCGGCTGGTAGGGATCGGTCACCCCACTCATCACCAAAACCTGCGGTTCCCATTTCCGGGCGGAAAGCTCCTTGCGAAGCAGCTCCGGGGCCCGTTCCTTGACCATGATCCGCGACTCGAAATCGATGCCCGCCGAAAATCCGAGATACTCGTGAGTCGGCCGGGCGTAACAATAGATGCAGCCATGCTCGCACCCCCGGTAAGGATTCAGACTCGTGTTGAAACCGATGTCCGGACTGTTATTCCGGGTGATTACCGACTCCGAACCATCGCGGAGAAAAGAGGTCGGCGGTTTCCCCGGGGTGGCCGCTTCCTCCGGATCGAGTTCCACCCGCATCGGTTCGAACCGGTTGGGCAGGTTCAACGCCGCCCCTCGGCCCCGGATCGACGGCGGCATTGGTTCCTCGTGCATCTCAGAAATGAGTGATCGTTTGATCAGTTTGTCAACGGCGGATCGTTCGGAACGTGGGGGAGGCGGGACGCATCCGTGTGTTGGAGAAGGAAAAGGGGAACTTGGGATCGGCACGGAGGCGGACGCCCCCGCCACTTTGGGCGGTCCGCGCGGTGGAGAAAGGAACCTTTAGATCGGCGCGGAGGCGGGACGCCCCCGGCACAATTCCCCGATGCCGGGGAAATCGGCGGTTTCTTTAGCCCAACGGGCTTTCGCCCTCCAGCCCAGGGTTGAGCCGAGTGCAACGAGGCCTACCCTGGGATCCGCGTGTGCGTTCTCATGAACCGCAACGCGGTTCCGCCCGCTCGGGGGGGTGTTCGGTCGTCTTCCGGGCGCAACCGCCTTCGGGGTTGAATCGTGCGGGGGCGGATCCCCAGGGTAGCGCGTGCCGCGCAACCCTGGGCTGGAGGACGGAACGCCGTTGGCGTTCGCGGAATAGGCCTCGCCTCGACGGCGAGGCCAAAGTGGCGGAGGCGAGACGCCCCCGTGTGTTGCAAAGCGACAGGGAACTTGGGATCGGCACGGAGGCGGACGCCCCCGCCACTTTGGGCGGTCCGCGCGGTGGAGAAAGGAACCTTTAGATCGGCGCGGAGGCGGGACGCCTCCGGGACAATTCCCCGATGCCGGGGAAATCGGCGGTTTCTTTAGCCCAACGGGCTTTCGCCCTCCAGCCCCGGGTTGAGCCGAGTGCAACGAAGCCTACCCTGGGGGCCGCGTGTGCATTCTCGTAAACCGCAACGCGGTTCCGCCCGCTCGGGGGGTGTTCGGTCGTCTTCCGGGCGCAACCGCCTTCGGGGTTGAATCGTCCGGGGGCGGATCCCCAGGGTAGCGCGTGCCGCGCAACCCTGGGCTGGAGGACGGAACGCCGTTGGCGTTCGCGGAATAGGCCTCGCCTCGACGGCGAGGCCAAAGTGGCGAAGGCGGGACGCCTCCGTGGGTTGGCAAAGCATCAGGGAGCTTGGGATCGGCGCTGAGGCGGGACGCCCCCGCCACTTTGGGCGGTCCGCGCGCGGTGGAGAAAGGAACTTGGATCGGCGCGGATGCGGGACGCCTCCGCCACTTTGGGCGGTCCGCGCGGTTGACCGGTGCGCTTTCTTGCGTAACACTCCCCCTTTATGTCAGTGACAAGCCAACAACCAGGTCCGCAATCGGCCAAGCCTTCGGTTCGTCCGCTCAAGGGCGAAGTGATGGTGACCCGGCGGGTGCAATTCTGCGCCGCCCACCGCCTCCACAATCCCGACAAGCCGGAAAACTGGAACCTCGAACGCTACGGCGTTTGCAACAATAACCATTGGCATGGGCACAATTACATCCTGGAGGTGTCGGTAGTCGGAGAACCCGATCCGGAAACGGGTTACACCTTCGACCTGGGGGACCTCAAACGGATCATCCATGAGGAAATCGTGCTGAAATGCGACCACAAGAACTTCAACTCGGACGTCGACTTCATGCAAGGCGTGATCCCGACCACCGAGAACCTCGTTATTGCCTTTTGGAATCAGCTTGAGCCGCGAATCCGGCACGGTAGGCTTCACTCGGTCCGCTTGCGCGAAACCGAAAACAACTCCGCGGAATACCGGGGCGGTGCCGGCTTTTGAGATCGCCCCGGGCGACCAGCGAACGATGAATTCGACCAAGAAAAAACTTTATCTCCACGAGACAGAGGACGGATACGGCCTCCCGCTCAGCCGGGAATACGATCCGGACTTTTCGGTCACACCCGATTACCGGGAGAGCCTGCCCGACATGCAAAACGCCACCGACACCGCCATCCAGGGCGCCCGGGTCGGCATCCAGCAGGTCGGCATTTCCAACTTCCGCCTGCCGCTCCGCTACGAAACGCCGGACGGCCCTCCGGTGACTCTCGAAACCAGCGTCACCGGCACCGTTTCGCTGGAAGCCAACATGAAGGGGATCAACATGTCCCGGATCATGCGCTCCTTCTACGAACACAAGGACGAGGTCTTCACCCTCGGCCTCCTGGAAGAGATCCTCACCTACTACAAGAAGTCGCTCGGCAGCTTCGAGGCCCGGATCAAACTCCACTTCTCCTATCCGACGCTGCAAAAGAGTCTCCGCAGCGGGCTCGAAGGCTACCAATATTACCAATGCGCCTTCGAGGGGACGATCGACCGGGAAAACCGACTCCGGACGTTCATCTATTTCGATTTCGTCTATTCCTCCGCCTGCCCTTGTTCGGCGGAACTGGCGGAACACGCCCGAGATGTCCGTTCGATCTACGCCATTCCGCACTCCCAGCGGAGCAAGGCCCGGGTGGTCGCCCAACTCGCGCCGGGAGCCAAACTTTCCATCGAGGACATCCACCAGCATTGCCTCCGGGCGCTCCAGACCGAGACCCAGGTGATGGTGAAACGGGAGGACGAACAGGCCTTCGCCGAACTGAACGGAGCCTCGATGAAATTCGTCGAGGACGCCGCCCGCCTCCTTTTCGAACAACTCGACGCCGATCCCCGGATCCACGATTTCGAGGTCGCCTGCTCCCACCTCGAATCGCTCCATTCCCACGACGCCATCTCGGTGGTGGCCAAAGGAATCCCCGGCGGCTTCACCGCCAACTTCGACGACTTCGAAAGCCTGATCTGCTGAGTTCTGCAATTGAGATCGCCGCGAAAAAGCACAAAAGGCTCAAGAATAGGAAAAAAAGATCACACGGATCTGAGAAAATCGATCCTCCGGTGAACCAAGCTTTCCTTCAGTTAACGCTCTTTTTTGAGTATTTTGCGATTCTTCGCGGCTAATAACTGTTTTTAGGGTAAACACGAATAGACACGAATAAGAAAGAGCCGGGAAATCAGCCCATGATGGATGGCCGGTCGGAAGGCGGGATTGGTTCGCGCGAGCGTGAGACGACGCGGATGATCAGCCTGTTTTACCTGGCAATGGCGGTCGTCGCCCTCGGGCTCATCTGGTGGCGGGCCGACACGTTCGCCTTCCCTCCCCTCGCCTCACCCGGAACAAACTGGCTCGCCGCCACCGCCGTCACCGTCGGTCTGATCCTCGGCGTCCATCTGCTCAGCCGCTGGGCCTACCGTTGGTTCGCGACATTGCGGCACGGCGTGCGCGACATCCGCCGCTTACTCGGAAACCTCAACACCGCCCAAATCTTGATGGTCGCCCTGGCCAGCGGGATCGGCGAGGAGCTCCTTTTTCGCGGATGGCTGATGCACGAGACCGGCCTTTGGATCTCGTCGCTGATTTTCGGTTTGTTCCACGTCCCGCCCAACCGCAAATGGATTTCCTGGCCGTTCTTCGCCTTCGCAGTCGGCCTCCTCCTCGGCTGGCTTTACCTCTGGAGCGGCTCCCTCCTCTTCCCGATCCTCCTCCACGCCGGCATCAATTTCTTCAACTTGAAAATGATCCTCCGCGCGGACTTCCGCCCCCCTCGCCCTTCATAATTCGTCATTCGAATTTCGCCTCAGACCACCCGCATTTGCACGCTGTCGACCAGGCGTTCCGAGGCGAGAAGGTTGCTGACGACCACCAACCGGTCGTCCTTCTTGATCCGGTTTCGACTCTTCAATACCGCGATCGCCGCTTGAATGGTTTCCTCCGGGTCGGATTTCAAATCGAGCAAGAACGGCTCGACCCCCCAGAGCAGGGTCAACTGCCGCCGCACCATCATCGAATTGGTGAAGGCGAAAATCGGCGACTTGTGCGGCCGGAGCGCGGAAATGACCTGCGCCATGAAACCGCGCCGGGTGAAGACCAGCAATCCGGCGCTTTCCAATTCGTCCGCCATCACCACGGCCGCCCGTAACATCTTCGCTTTGTCCGAACCGAGCTCCAAATCCTCGGCGAATCCGGCGCCGCCGGAGCGCTCGATCCGCCGGGCCACCCGGTCGAGGACTTCCACGCACTCGAGCGGATAAACCCCGACCGTCGTTTCGCCCGACAACATCACGCAATCGCCTTGCTCGTAAACGGCGTTGGCCACGTCGGTGATCTCCGCCCGGGTCGGCATCGGCGCATGGATCATCGATTCAAGCATGTGGGTCGCAATGATCACCGGTCGACCGACCCGCAGGCAGGTTTTCACCGCCCGCCGCTGGATGATCGGCAACTCCTCGTAAGGACACTCGATGCCGAGATCCCCCCGGGCCACCATGAGGCAGTCGGAGGCGACAATGATTTCGTCCAGATTCCGAATCGCCTGCTGGTCTTCGATCTTGGCGATGATCGCCGCCTCCGATTTCAATTCCTCCAGATATTCGCGCAACAGAACGATGTCCGATTTGTCCCGCACGAACGAGAGCGCGATGAAATCGATTCCTTCCTCAACCGCCACCTTCACGTCGGCCCGGTCCTTCTCGGTCAACGGCGGCAAATTCACCCGCACCCCGGGCAGGTTGATGTGACGGCGGCTCCCGAGCGTCCCGGCGGTCAACACCCGGCAACGAATTCGGGCATGGTTCTTCTCCAGAACCTCCATCCGGATCACCCCGTTGTCGACCAACACCGTATCCCCAACCTGGATATCGTTGACCAGGTCCCGGTAATTGACGTCGACCGACCGGACTTCCTCGCCGCTCTCCCCTTTCGTTTCCGGCCGCACCGTGAAATCGAAGACTTCGCCCGGGGTCAATTCGAACGGCGAATCGACGTCGCCGGTCCGCACTTCCGGGCCTTTCACATCCATCATGATCCCGATCTCCCGTCCCGCCCGCTCGCTGGCGGCCCGGATCCGGCGAACGATGGTCCGGGTCCAATCGGCGGTGGCATGGGCCATGTTGATCCGACAAATGTCCACCCCGGCCGCCAACAAACGGTCGAGCATTTCGTCGCTCTCGGTGGCGGGTCCGATGGTGAAAACAATTTTGGTGCGGCGGTGGTCGTAGCGCATGATGATTTTGGTATTTGGTAAATGGTTACAAAGCTTCCGCGAAAAGATCGATGATCGCGTCGGCCTCTTCGGCGCCGACGGAGATGCGGAGCAATTCGGGATGAAGGTTATGCGCCCGCAACTCCCGCCGTCCTTCTTCCGTGGTGACGAGATTGTAATGGGCGAGATAAATGAAGGGACACAAAATCGTAAAGCGCGCCCCGAAACTCGGACCTTTGGGCAGTCGCACCCGGTCGTAGAACTCCGCGACCGGTTTTCGGAGTAGAATGCTGATCACCCCGCCCGGCGCTCCCTCCCGGCGGGCCCGCGCGGCGTAGTTTTTCCCGCCCGCCCCCGAATACGCGCCGTAAACCCGCTCCACCGACGGATGGCCTTCGAGGAATGCGGTCAGAGCCACGGTGTTGGCGTTGATCTTCTCCATCACCGGACGGTAATCCCGGAGCTCCACCGCCAACCGCCGCAACTCGCCGATGTAAGGCGGGATCAATCCCCCGGCCACCGTGCCCCGGAGTTTCTCGGTCCACGCGGAATCGGGATTGAGGACCAGTGCCCCCATCATCACGTCCCCTTCGTTGGCGGCGTATTTGGTCAGACTGTTCACCGCCACGTCGCAAAACGGAAGGACGTCGATGTTGTAAGGCGACGCCAAAGTCGGATCGACCACCAAGGGAATTCCATGGCGCAAGGCCAACTCCCGCAACCGCTCCAAATCGGGCATCTGGATCAACGGATTGGTGGGGGCTTCGGTCACGATCCCGGCGATCCGTCCGCCCCGTTCCCGGAGCAATGTATCCAGTTTTTCCAGATTAAACACATCGGTCAGCAAATGATGCCGCCCGCCGGTGAACTTCCGGAGGATCTCGATCGTGTCGACATAAAGCCAGCCGAGCTGGACCCACTCGTCGCGCCCCTGTTGTTGTTGATGAAGATGCAGGGCGCGGAAAACCGCGTAAAAGGCGTTCATCCCGCTCGAAGCGAGAAATACGTTTTCTTCCGGCGCCCCGAACAACCCGGCCATCTCCCGCCGAATCTCCGTCTCGGCGACCTCCGCCCCGGCCAACTCTTCCTCCTCCGCCGCCGGGATCAAACCGAGGTCGAGCAACCGTCGTTCCGCCAACCGCGACGAAATGCCCCCGCCGGTATGTTGCATGAAAGCCGTGACCTTGGCCACAGCGGGAGAAGCCGCCGGCAGATGCACCGCCCAAAGTCCGTTTTCCTCGACGATGCCCGCCGCCGGCTCTTCCCCGAACTCGACTGCCTGCCGGGCGATTTCCGGAGAAGCGGTGAAAAACAAACGCCGCCCGTCGAGACCAAACCGGCTCCGCCACTGATCCGCCAGTTGGTGGATATAAAAATGGGTGACGAAACGGGGATACCCGGTGGTCATCGCCCGCACCGTCTCCGGATCTTTCTCCTCATAGCCGATCACATCCCGCATCGTCGGGATGCTGCACGTCACGGAATGGACGCTGCCCGGAAGGCGGGTCCCCAACGGCGGAGACCCCAACGGTGATCGGCTGACGCGAAAGTTTTTCATAAAAAAGGAGAAATCAATCGAAGCCGACCATTGAGCGGAAACCCGCCCCGCCGGTCAAATCATTCCTCGCACGTCACCGCCCTCTGTCCGTAGTCGGGTTGGCTCCGCCGCCCGACAGCAGCGGCCGGGACGATCAAACCGAGCTTGATAGCCCACGTCGCGGGCGGGGTGAATCGTCTCCGACGCACCGGACACCCCGGAGATGGGGCGGCGAAGCCAACCCCACTACCCTGAAAAGCGATCACTCACCGCCCTACCGTCGGCGTTCATGCAGGATCCCTACCCCTCGCCGAGGGGCACCTCCCGCAACCGGGAGTAAACCGACCCTCGGCTGGTGAGTCGGCTGGAAAACAGCGAGAAACTCTCCACCCGGAACGGAGCCGTTCCGAAATCGGTCTCCTTTTTTAAGAGCGCCGCCACCGCCGGACCCGCTCCGGGACCGCACCGAGCGATGGTCACGTGCGGTTGATAACGGCGGCGTTCCGGCTCGAAGCCGAGGTCGAGCAGGACCTGTTCGATTTTCCCATGGAGTTGAAACAACAAAGGATCCGCCGGAGCCAACCCGGCCCAAAGCACTTGCGGACGGCCCTTGCGCGGAAAAACTCCGATTCCTTCGAGAGCCAAGAAGAACGGATGGACCTTCACCTCCGGCAACAGTTTCAACAACGCCTCCTGCCGCTCCGGTTCGACCTCTCCCATGAACGCCAGCGTCAGATGCAATTTATCCGAAGCGGTCCAATTTACGCCCGCCGGATTGCCGGTCCGGGCCCGCAATCGTTCCACCGCCTCGATCACGTAATCAGGCAAGGAAATCGCGACGAACAACCGTCCGCTCGAAGGCTGAATGGAATCGCTCTGATCATTCATGGAAGCAAAGTCCCGGGCCGCGTTGGGGGAACAATACGGCATAACAGAGCCGTTTAATGTAGTGGGGATGGCTTTGCCGCCCCACCGTTTGGTGTCCGAAACGTGGGAGCCAATCGATCTCATCGACCACGGATGACATCGAACTTTCGGCCAGCCATCTTCGGCCGCTGCTGTCGGGCGGCGGAGCCAACCCGACTACGGAGACATATTCCCCGCCACTGGGAGGGATGGCATCCTGCCGTCCGCCGTCGACGTCGGTTTCAGAAGGAGAAGGTCGGCTGGAAGCCAACCCTCCGATTTGGCCCGGCAACCGGCATGAACCCAAGAGTTTCATAGAAAAACCCTACTCGCGCCGTCGCGGTTTGAAAAGCCTCCTCCACCAAAGTGGGGGGAGCGTCCCGCTTCCGCGCAGTGGCTACCCCCTCCGACGGAAGCGCTCGCTGGACCGTTCAGACACACGGCCCCGGGACGGCCCCGCCACTTTTTCCAAGGCTCCTTTTCCCCACGGAGCGATCCATGGATCGCCCGATTGCTGACCGGTTGACGCTCTTTTAGAATGAAGAGCACCATTCATGGCTGGCATTCGAACAGAATCATCGAGCGACGCCTCGACCCGTCCGTCGGCGATCCATCCGTCGTCGCCGGTTCGGTTGGCCTTGATCGGTTGCGGAGCGTTGGCGGAACATGGCTACCTTCCGGCCATCCGCGATTCCGAACGGGCCTCGGTCACCCTCCTCGTCGACCCCGACCGCGATCGGACCCGCCGCCTCGCGGATCAATGGCAGATTCCCGGCACCGCGGACAATCCGACCGCCATCGAAGCTTCCGCCGGCGGCGGCGTCGACGCGGCGATCGTCGCGGTTCCCAATCATCTACATGCCCCGGTCGCCGTCGATTTGTTGCGCCGGAAAATCCCGGTCCTGCTCGAAAAGCCGATGGCCCTCAACGTCGCCGAGTGCGACGAAATCCTCCGGGCTTCCCGCGACCATGGGACGACTCTCGGCATCGGCTTCGTCTGCCGCTTCGCCCGCGCGGCCCGGTTGGCCAAACACTTGATTGCCTCCCGAACTTTCGGCCGCGTCCGTTCCTTCCAGGCCGAAAACGGATGGATCTTCTCCTGGCCGCTCGCCTCCGACTACTTGTTCCATCGCGAAAAAGCGGGAGGCGGTGTCCTCATCGATCTCGGCCCCCACCTGCTCGATCTGCTCGGCTGGTGGCTCGGTCCGCTCTCGGTCACAGATCATTTCGACGACAACTGCGGCGGAGTCGAGGCCGACAGTCTCACGCGTCTCGCCACCAAAGACGGATGCAGCGGCTCGGTCCGCTTGAGCCGCACCTGCAATTTAAAGCAACGGATTTTTCTCAAATGCGAGTCCGCCACCCTTGAAGTTCGCCTCGACCGACCTTCCTGCAAAATCGTTCTGCGCGATTGCGGGTTGCGTCTCGATGGAAACATCGCCGAGGCGGACGCCGCTCCCGACGAGCCGGAAACGTTTCCGCAATTGCTGCGGGCGCAGATCGACGATTGGGCCGAAGCCGTGACGAACCACCGCCCTCCGTCGGCCGACGGGAATGCCGGACGGCGAACGATCGCGCTGATCGAGGAGTGTTACACACGCCGTCATACCCTTGAACTTCCGTGGGTCTCACGCTGAACTCGAACCGCCGAAATTAATGTTGTCGCCAAATTCCAATGACGCTATTCCCATGGTCGCCGATCCTCCCTTGAGGGGGAAAACGGTCCTGGTCACCGGCGCCACCGGATTCATCGGCGGGAGGTTGGTGGAGAAGCTTTTCCTCGAACAAGGGGCCAAGGTGCGGGCGTTGGTCCGCGACTTCGGGCGGGCCAGCCGGATCGCCCGGTTTCCGGTTGAAATGATTCAGGGCTCCACCACCGATCCCGAAGCCGTCCGGCGGGCGGTCCAAGGATGTGCCGTCGTTTTCGACTGCGTTTACGGAAACCGGGGCGACGCCCGCGCGCAATGGGAGACCAACGTCCGCGGGGTCGAAGCAATCGCCGACGCGGTCGCCGCCGAACGGGTCGGGCGACTGGTCCACATCGGGAGTTTGGCCGCGTATGGAAAAACTCGTGACGGCGTGATCGACGAAACCGAACCGAAGCGCCGGTGGCACGACGCCTATTCCCGCGGCAAACGGGAAGCCGAGGAACGTCTCATCACCCGGGCCCGCCGAGACGGATTGCCGGTGGTGATCCTCCAGCCCGGCATCGTTTACGGTCCGCACGGCGGGTGGACCGTTTATCCATTCGAATGGCTATCGACCGGGCGGGTGGTCCTGATCGGCGACGGGGGCGGACTCTGCAATTGCGTTTACGTCGACGACCTGGTCGAGGCCCTGATCCTCGCCGCCACCCGCGACGGCGTAACCGGCGAAACGTTTCTGATCGCTTCGGAAAAGCCGGTCACGTGGAAGGAGTTTTTCGGGCATTACGAACGAATGCTCGGCATTCGCTCGACGGTTTGCCTTTCGGCCAACACCTGTTACCGGCGCGCCTGGTGGAATCGTCTGTCGCCCCCGCTCGTCCGCCGGGTGGTGGAGAAACTCCAAGCCCACCCGACGATCCGTTCGGCCTTGGTCAATTGTCGCCCGTTGGGAACACCCGGGTTACGCGCGCTCCGCCAACGGTGGCTCGACGGTGCCCCGCCGCTTCCACCAAACAAGCCGATTCATTGGCCCGACCGAACGCAGATCGACCTCGGCACGATGCGAACGCGTCCAAGTATTCAAAAAGCGGCGACGAAGCTCGGCTACCGCCCCCGGTTCGCTTTGGAGGAAGGGATGCGCCGCACCGAAGAATGGGCGGAATGGGCGAACCTGTTGCCGGAGAAAGCAGAACCGTGACACAGGCATTCCTGCCTGTCCTCTTCCATCCTCCACAGACAGGAATGTGTGCCACGCTGGGGGCAGGAGTGTCCTTACTGGTTTTCCCGACCAGTGGAGCAGCCAACCGCCGATTGAGAACGGAGTGCCGGTTTGGGTATGCTTGATCATCCATGGATCTCAGCGTCATCATCCCTTGTTACAACGCCGCCCCCACGCTCGCCGAACAACTGCGGGCGCTGGCCGCCCAGGAGTTCACCGGCTCATGGGAGGTCATCGTCGTCGACAACGGATCGAGCGACCGAACCATCGCCCTCGCCAAATCGTTCTCCGCCGATTTCCCGGCGTTGTTCGTCATCACCGCTCCGGATCAACGGGGGGCGGCCCACGCCCGCAACCGGGGTGCCCGGATCGCCCGGGGCCGTTCGTTGGTCTTCTGCGATGCCGACGACGTGGTCGCCCCGGGACACTTGCAGGCGATGGCCGATGCGCTGAAGGAACATCCGTGCGTCGCCTGCCGCTTCGACTTCCGCAAACTCAACCGGCACTGGATCACCCGTTGCCACTCCGAACCGCAGGCCCATGGGATCGACAAAGGATTGCTCGGTCCTTACGCCTACGCGGGAGGCGGAAGTCTCGGCGTCCGCAGGATGGCCCACGACGAGATCGGCGGGTTCGATGAAAATCTGCCGGCACTGGAGGACACCGATTATTGCGTGCGGTTGCAACGGGCCGGGTATTCACTCCAATTTGTCCCGGATGCGGTGGTCCATGTCCGATGGCGCCCGACGGTCCGCGCGGCCTTCGCCCAAGCCCGCCGTTGGGGCCGGAGTTTCGTCGGGGTGAAGGCGCGTCACTGGCCGGCCCAGGATGCCCCCGACACTCCAGTCGAATTCGCCAAGCATCTGCTGCGAATCCGCCGGGTCCGCAATCGCGATCAACTCGCCCGTTGGATCTGGGCGACCGGCTGGCAACTCGGTTCGATCGAAGGTTGGCGAGATCTGCAACGACGGACGCCGACCCGCCGCAAGCAGTTGGCGCATTAAGAAAACGGATACGAAAGACGATGAGCTTGATCCTTTCGTTCAAGGAATACGTTTATCTATTGATCGGGCATTTCTGCTG
The DNA here is from genome assembly GCF_056590205.1 of Verruconatronum alginivorum. Classification (NCBI taxonomy): domain Bacteria; kingdom Pseudomonadati; phylum Verrucomicrobiota; class Opitutia; order Opitutales; family Verruconatronaceae; genus Verruconatronum; species Verruconatronum alginivorum. The sequence continues at coordinate 1,399,606 of NZ_JBWPVQ010000001.1, forward strand.
TCGATTGACCCGCGCCCGCAACCGGGCCCAAATCGAGAAGTGGAAGGCGAGCATGGGAAGCGCCGACCCGAGCGCGTTCCTGGAATACCCCTTGAAGATTGCCAATCCGCGATGCATCCACATCGGCCCCGGAGCCCGTGTGTCGTGGGGCGGTTGGCTTTGCGCGATCACCGAATATTATGACCAGCGTTTCAGTCCGGAGATTCGGATCGGCGCGGATTCCTACGTCGGCAACCATTGTCATATCGTGGCCTGCCGCAAGGTGACGATCGGACGGGAAGTCTTGGTGGCCGACCGGGTTTACATTTCCGACAATCTCCACGGCTACCGGGACATCCGCCGCTCGGTGATGAAAAACGACAACGTCTGCCTTGGCGAGGTCCACATCGGCGACCATTCCTGGCTCGGGGAAAACGTCTGCGTCTTCGGCGACGTCAGGATCGGGCGGCATTGCGTGGTCGGAGCCAACTCCGTCCTCAACCGCAGTCTTCCTCCCTATTCCGTCGCGGTCGGCGCTCCCGCCCGCATCGTCAAACGCTACCATTCCGGCCGCCGCGAATGGCTGCCGACCGACCCCGACGGTTGTTTCGTGGAAGACCCCGATTTCGATCCCCCAAAGTGGGGGGAGCGTCCCGCTTCCGCGCAGAGCCCAAGCCCCGGTTCGTGAGCAACGGCTCGTATGCTCCGGCAAACCAAACACACGGAGCCGGGACGGCCCCGGCACTGGGAGGGATGGCATCCTGCCGTCCGCCGTCGGCGTCGGTCTCGGATGAAGGTCGGCTGGAAGCCAACCCTCCGATTTGGCCGGCAACCGGGCATGAACCCAAAAGGTTCATAGATGGCTCAATCGGCGATCCGTAAGCTCCGCAATCGGTTCAACGCGGCGGCGATTTCGTGACGTCGGGGGCGGGAGAAATTGCCCGGGTGGTGGCGGTCTTCACGGGAATCGCGGGCGTGCGGGTCGAGTATTTCAAGGCCTTCGCGGTCCAACAGATCCTCCAACCGATCCAGGATCTCCGGCAACGGATGTCCGTTTGCCATCCACCGACGGGCGGCCAAATGAAGAGCATAGCCGATCGCCCGGGTCTGACTCGATTCGACCAATTGTTCCACCGCCCGGAGATCGATCTCCTGTTCGCCAAAGCGCAACGTTTCCTCGGTCCGCGATTCGATTTTCACCCGTTTTCCCCGAAACCCGGCGTCGACCGAGGCCGCCTGCGGAATCCGCCCTCTGGCTTCCGGCAACGGCCGGGGTTCTACCGTTTGCGGAATGCCCGGAAGCCGGCGGGCGATCTGCTTCGCCTTTTCCGTGGCCTCTTCCGGTCGATAGCCGGACATGACGACCACCTGTCCGGCGGCGTCGAAATATTCCCCCGAGCCTCCCATGATCAGGATGGTGGAAATCCCCTTTTCCTCATACAACTGACGGACCCGCTCCACGAACGGCGTGATCGGCTCCCGGTCCGCCTCGACCAACTCCCGCATCCGGGCGTCCCTGACCATGAAATTGGTGGCCGACGTATCTTCGTCGACCAACAACAGGCGCGCCCCGGCTTCGACCGCTTCCATGATCGTCGCCGCCTGACTGGTGCTTCCGCTCGCTTCATCCGTGCTGAAAACCGTCGTGTCGTCCCCATTCGGAAGGTTGTTAATAAACGGACTTATATTAACTTTTTCAATACGTCTCCGATCTTCCGCTCGAACCTTCACGGCGTCGGGATCTGTCACCACATATTCCCGACCATCGCCCGGCACGTGCGGGTAAACCGACCGCTCCAACGCCCGCAGCAAGGTCGACTTTCCATGGTATCCTCCCCCCGCCACCAGCGTCACGCCGCCCGGAATCCCCATTCCGGAAATCGTCCGCTCCCCTCCGTCGCGCCCGACCGGATGGGGCGTTTCGAAAGTGACCCGCAACGACTCCGGACTCGCGAACGGCACCACCCGGTCGCTCCGGAGCGGGCGGTCGCTCACGCCGGTTTCCCGCGGAAGGATGGCTCCATCGGCGACGAAAGCGACCAACCCGCGCTCCCGCAATTGACCCCGGATCGCCTCTTGGTTTTCCACGGTTTGCCAAAAGAACGCCGCTTCGTCCAAGGATTCCGGTGACAACACCAACGCCTTCCGGACGAGGGCCGGAATCTGATCGATCAACAACCGGGCGGCCTCCCGACCGAGGATCCGCCGACCGGCGGCGGGCAATCCGGCCTCGAGCCGTGCCTCCACCCATTCCGGCCGGAAGGCGACCGCCGACCGCTCCAAGACCTCCTGTCCCCCCGCGTCGACGAAAATCCGCCCGCTCCGTCCACTACCCGCGGCCCCGCCGGCGGGACCCATCTGTTGAATTCCCCTCCGAATTCGACGGGCGAGGAAATCGGCCACGCTGACCCGGCGCACCCTCGGCCCGGCCCACTCCGGGGGAATCTCTGTTTCGGCTGTAGGAAACCGCACTCGAAACTTCGACGGTGACGCGAACGGATCTCCCTGCACGTAGTCGACAAACAAATACAACCCGTCCAAATCGTAACTCCCGGCGATGTCCCGGTAAGCTTTGTAATTGCGTCCATCGATGCGCGAAAGGATGGATTGAAGATCCGCACGATTTCTCATCTCGCCATTTCAACCGGCCAAGCGCGAGGTTTCAACCCCGCAAAGCACGGAGCGACGCGTTTCAGCCTAACGGACGAAGCGAAGCGGAAATGAAAGCCGGAATCCGTCTGCCCGTAGTCGGGTTGGCTTTGCCGCCCGACAGCAGCGGCCGGGATCGTCGGCCGAAGTGTGGCGTCGGTCGTCGTGGTCGCGGGGAATGGGTTTTCGGCGATGCGAACCCCACAAAATGGGGCGGCAAAGCCAACCCCACTACTTGCCGATGCAGGAGCGACGCGCGATCACCCGCCGTCGTTCGCCGCTTTCATTTCGCGGAGGCGGGCGTCGAGTTTCTTCAAGGTCTTGCGGGACATCCGGTCGATGAAGAGGACTCCGTTCAAGTGGTCGACTTCGTGCTGGACGCAACGGGCGAAGAGGCCGTCGCATTCGAGAATGTGGGGGTTTCCGTCCAAATCCTGGTATTTCAACCGAACTGCGTCGGGGCGTTTCACTTCCCCCTGGATTCCGGGAAAGGAGAGACAACCTTCTTCATAAACGCTCGAGGTGCCGTCGAGCAGTTCCAACTCCGGATTGACGATCGCCATCGGCATGATGAGGTCGAGAGGGGGTTGGCGACCGTCGAGCTCGTATTCGAAGTCGGGATCGCATTCGGTCATGTCGACGATGCAGACCTGGAGGGCCTGCCCCACCTGCTGGGCCGCTATTCCGATTCCGTTGGCGGCATTCATGGTTTCGATCATTTCATGGACCAAATCCCGCAGGGATGGGTCGAAGGTGGTGATCTTCTTGCCTTTTGTCCGCAAAATCGGTTCTTCATATAGCGTTATTCGCAATGCCATGGTAGTCAGTAAACGCCAATCGCCAGCTTTGTCTAGCTCGCCGTTGCGCGCACTCCGGTTCGTTCCGGGTCGCGAACGGCGGGGCGGTTTCGCGTTGGTCGGCGTCTTTCTGCTCGGTCTGATCGGCGTGGCGATGCTGGCGGCGGCCATCCTGTTGCCGACCGCCTTGCGGGGGATCGATCCGGCGGTGCTGGCCGAAGCCGGCAAGGGGACGCCCTCGTTCGACCAAGCCGGAAACCCATGGTTCGACGCCGGGAAACCGGGAACGGCGGCGGTTTTCGATTTCGCCCAGACCCGGCTCCACACCACCGGCGGCGTGCTCCCGATCCTCCCGTCCGACGACGGGGAAGGCGACCGGTTCCTCCACCTCTGGGGAGGTCCGGATCCGTTTTTAGAACAAATTTTCGCCACCTATCAACCCCGCTCGAACCACGACAATCCTCCGGTCCTCCCGCTTTTCATCCCCCGGGAATCGCGCCGGACGATCGCCGCGTTTCTCGAAGGGTCCCGCCACCCGGGCGTCCGGGCCGTCCTGAGCAACCGCCAAGTGGAATCGGCGGAACGTTTCATGCCGGTCGATTCCTCGGCCGGGCAACCGCTGGAGGCGACGCTTTATCTCACCGCCCTCCTCCTCCAAGGCAACCATTTCTCCCAAACCGTCGCCGGCGAGATCCGGCAACTGGCGGAAACCGCGACCGCCGAAAACAAACTCGGCCAAGTGGAATCGATCTACCTCGACCTAATGGCGCTCGGCAGCAGGATGCAATGGCAACCGCTAGCCGACCTCCTCCCAATGTTGGCCGACCGCCGGGCGCTCCGGCAAACCGCCCACCTTTCCCGGATCCTCGACGAGGATTGGAGTGTCTTCGCCGCCGCCGCGCTCTGGACCCGCCAACCGGCTGAAATCGCCGCCTACCTGATCGAGACCGGCCAACCGGGCATGGACGACCTGAAACGGTCGATGCGCCTCGGTCGGGGCGCGGTTGAACTCCTGATCGAACGTCAGGCCCCGATCCACGACCCGGCCTGGCGACAACAGATCCCGGCCACCGCGATTCTTCTGCCCGGCCTCTTTGTCGAGCTCCCCGAAGTCGGCGCGGCGCTGAAGGGGGCGTTGGTTTTCCTGGGATTCCTGATCGTTTTCCTGGCGATCAATCTCTTTACCCAATTCTCCGCCGACGGAAAAACGCTCGGGCGACCATTCTTCTTCACCTTGGTGCAGGCCTCCCTGCTGGCGGGCGCCTTCGGTGTGACTTTTTTATTTTTCAGTGAACCTTTGTTGGTTTCCGAGGGTCAGAAATCCGAGTTCCGGCTCCAGCTCCCGTTTACCATTGCCTCTTTCGAGGCCGATTCATCTACTGACAAAGAGCTTAGTATCAACATGGACCAGTTAACTATCATTTCCCTAAGCGGCTTTTTCGGTCTGCAATTGATTACCTACATCGTTTGCTGGATCAAGGTGATGGAAATCCGCCGCCAACCGATCGCCAGCCATTTGAAGCTGAAACTGCTGGAAAACGAGGACCACTTGTTCGACGCGGGTCTCTACATCGGACTCGCCGGCACGGTTGGGGCGCTCATTTTCCTGGCGCTCGGCATCATCGGTCCGAGTTTGATGGCGGCCTACGCCTCGACCCTCTTCGGGATCGTTTTCGTGGCAATGTTCAAGATCTGCCACCTGCGCCCGTATCGCCGTCGCCTGATTATCGAAAGCCAGGCTTACGCCTCCTAACCCGATCCCGGCCGTCGCCGCATGAACCGCGCCCTCCTTCTCGTCATTTGCGATTTCCTCCTCCTGAGCCTGCTGGCTCTGGCGAACTTCGACTCGCCCGGCGAGGAGGATCTGGAGGCGCAGGAGGTCGAGGAGGAGATCATTTTGCCCGACACCGACCAGGATTTGATGGAGGCGTTGAAACTTTCCCTCGAAGAAGAACGGGCCTCGCGGGCGGAGTTGCACGATGACCTGAGCCTCACCCAGCAGGCCCTGCTCGAACGCGAGGAAAGCCTCGCCGAACGGGAAGCCCGGCTCGAAGCGCTCGCGGCCGAACTCGAACGCCGCGAAGCGGAGCGCCTCCGGATGGAGGAAGAACGCCGCCGGATGGAGGAAGAGAAAACCTCCCTGGCGGAAAAAGTGACGTTGGCCGAGGAGAGCATGGAAACATTGAGCCGCGAACGCGCCCGGCAGGAAGAAGAGGCCCGGCGAGCCCGCGAACAAGCCCTCGCGATGGAACGCGAACTCCGCCAACAACTCTCCCAATTGGAAGAGAGCCAACGGACCTTGGCCGTTCTGGAGGAAAACCAACGGCGGGCCGAAGAAGCCAACCGGCGGCTTTCCACCGAACTCGAACTCTCCGAAACCGAGAAACGCCTGATCCGCGAAAACCTCGACCAAGCCCGTACCGAGGTCGTCATGGCCCGCGAGGAACGGGTCCGGATACAGGCCCACGCCGAAGAGTTGGCCCGGGGCGTCAGCCAGATGGCGGAACGTTCCGGCGAATTGGCCCAAGAGGTCCGCCGGAGCCAGCCGAAATCGGCCGCCAGCATCTTCACGGAATTCCAGGAAAACCAGGTCGACTCCCGGTTCACCGCCAACCGAAGCGTCCTCCTCGGTCCGATTAACCGCCGAGAGCAACCACAAACGATTCTCGTGAGCGATGGCCACCAGACCTACGCCGTTTTCCATCTCGACCGGACCGGTCTCGGGTTGCGCGACATCGTCGATTGGGAACGGATTTCCGGCCAGTTGAGCGCCAACGGGGATCGGATGCCGATCACCGAGCTGACCTTCCTCTCGATCGATCCCCGGATCGTGGTGGTCCCAGTTCCCAAAGCCACCGCCGAAAAGTTCGGCAAAAAGGTCTATCCGATCGCCGCCGATCCGTTCCGTTTTTCCGAAGTGGTCCTGGTCAACAGCGGCGGCAAATATTACGGCGAATCGACCTACACCATCGATTCAGACCATTCGCGTTTCCTCCGTCTCCCGACCAGCATCCGCAACCGGCTTTTTGGAGAGTTCTCCCCAAACACCGGCGATCTCGTCTTCAGCAAAACCGGCGAACTGATCGGGATCATGGTCAACAACGAGTATTGCCTCCTCGTCGACAATTTCCTCCCCGCCGGCACGCTCGGCTTCGGGATCGATCTTCCCCCGACCAGCCGGACCCTCGACAGCATGAAACAACGCGTCGACCGACTCCCGCTCCGACTCCGGAATTGAGCGCGGGCTTTTGTGGCGGTGATGGGATCGTGAAACAGACATTCCTGTCTGTTCCTGCGTTGGCCTAGACCACAGACAGGAATGTCTGTTTCACACTTTCCGAGACTGCACCCGCGTGAACACCCGAGCTCTAAATCTAAATGAGCCACAACGGAAGCGCCGGAAAAATCAGCGCGGCATCGCCCCAAAGCCGGGCCGCCTGGTGGCTCATCGCTCCTTGCCAGTGATCGAGCAGGATCAACATCAAACCGCTCACTCCGATCGCCAGCAAAAGTCCGTCGGCCACGTCGGCCGGGCTGACCAGGGCCAAGGCGATTCCGGCCAGGACCATCCCGAGAAAAACCATCCGGAACCATGTTCCGGTAAATCCCGCCAACACCCGCTCCTCTTCCGAATCACCCGACATCGACCCGGCCCAGGACATTTGCAGAGAAAAATAGTAAAACAAAAGCAGCAGGAACAATAATCCGGGCAACAGGAGCTCGGCCAACCCGAACGCGCCGTTGGCCCAGACGAAAAGCATGGCGGCACCCGACAAATACGCGGCCAACGCCAGCTCGCGCGGAAAGAATTCGGCCAGCGCCGTCGGCCGCCAGCCGAGAGCCACCAGATAAGCGCCACCGAGGGAACTCCAAATCAGCATCCCCGCCACCTCTCGCGGCGTCGCCCGCCAAAAGCCGATCAGGACCAAGCCAAGGAGGATCAACAGCCAAATCCGCCCCATTGCCGCCCGCTCTTCTCGCCGATCTGCCGAAATCGTTTTCAGAGGGTCGCCCGTCCCGAAGAAACTGATCCAGCGTTCGGCCGCGATAAAGATCCAGGCGAGCGCGGCCGTCGTGGCGACATGGTAACCTCCGAACCAGACGTAAAATTCGCGGGAGAAAACCGCATACCAAACGATCACCGCGGCCGGGAGGTTGAGACTCCACAACCCGGGCCATTGCCACGGCGCCGGTCCTCCGGCCTTTTCCTCGATTAACACCGCTCCACGTTGCCGCACGACTCTCCCGGGTGGCAAGATTTCGTTTCCTCCAAAAGCGGTGTCCGCCTTGGGAACCGACCAACCGGACCTTGACATCCCGCTGAATTCGAGTCGTTTTGACCAAAGAAAATCGAGCGATGGACCTTCCCGAAATCAACATTTCCTGCCCGGATTGGGTCAAAGATTCCGTCGATTGGACCCGACTCTACCGCACCGATGAGGAAAAGATGCGCCTCGCCATCGAATTATCCCGGCTGAATGTCGCCCGCAAGACCGGAGGACCATTTGGCGCCGCCATCTTCGAAGAAAAATCCGGCCGCCTGGTATCGGTCGGCACCAATCTCGTCGTTCCCGCCAACAACTCCGTCCTCCACGCCGAAATCGTCGCCTTCATGATGGCCCAGGCCAAGGTGCGTCATTACTCCTTGAATACAGGACCCGGCGGGGGCGACTTTCACACCTTGGCCGCTTCGTGCGAACCGTGCGCAATGTGCCTGGGAGCGACCCTCTGGAGTGGAGTGAGTCGCCTCCTGTGTGGCGCCGGGCGGGCGGACGCCCAACGGCTGGATTTCGACGAAGGGCCGGTCTTCGACGCTTCCTACGAATACCTGCGCGAACGTGGTATTGAAATTGTCCGGGAAGTCTGCCGCGCGGAAGCCGCCGCCGTGCTGGAAAACTACCGCGCGGGCGGTGGTCGGATTTACAACCGCTGAGACCAGGAGGGTTGCCCCCGGACGATTTCACCGACGTCCTGTCGTTCCTCTTCCGGCAGGACCGTTCGGATCGCGTCGATCAAATTTCGCTGGGTGAACGGCTTGTCCAGCAGCGTGCAATTCCCCAACGCTTCCAACTGGCGCGCCTCCCGCTCCAGCAAACGGCCCGACACCACCACGATTCCGAGGTTCGGCAAGGTCCGCCGCACCGCCCGGGCCAACGTCAATCCGTCCATGTCAGGCATGTGAAGATCCGTAATCAATAACCCCAGATCCTCCCGCCGCTTCACCAATTCGACGAATCCTTCCAACGGATCGCCGGTGGTGACCACCTCGAAATTCATCGCGGTCAACAAGGCTTCCAGCATCTGGCGGACGGCCTGGTCGTCGTCGACCACCAAAATCGTCCTGCCATTTCCATTACAACTCGTCCCAAAGCTTTCCCGCTGCTTCTCCGATTCAATCCGATTCGTCGAAGTCGCGGCAGCCACCGGAAAATGCACCGCAAATACCGCTCCTTGATCCGGAACGGAATACACTTCCACGAATCCGCCATGGTTTTTCACAATCCCGATCACGGTCGAAAGACCGAGACCGGTTCCCTTTTCCGGGCTCTTGGTGCTGAAGAACGGTTCGAACATCCGCTCCTTCACTTCAGGCGGAATGCCGACGCCGGTATCCGTCACCCGAAAGATTAAATACTGTCCGGCCTGGGCATGCGGATGGTTGGCGGCATAAGCTTCGTCGATACTGGCGCACTCGACCTCAAGAGTGAGCCGACCGCCGTCCGGCATCGCGTCCCGGGCATTGACGCATAGGTTCACCAGGACCTGGTGCATTTGGGTCGGGTCGCCGTTGACCTGCGGCAAATCCCGCCCGGTTTCCGATCGCAATTCGATGTTCTTCGGAAAAGTGTTCTCCACGATCCGGACGACCTCGTTCAAAAGACGTTCCGGCTGCACCGCCAATCGTTTCGCCCCCTCCCCGTCCGCCCCTTTCGCGAACGTCAACAGTTGCCGGACCATTTCCGCGCCGCGGACCGCACTCGATTCCATCGCGGCCAGCACTCCTTTTTCATCGGGGTAACTCTGTTTCAGATAATCGACCGCCATCAGAATCGGAGCCAAGGCGTTGTTCAAATCGTGGGCGATACCGCCGGCCAGGGTGCCGATACTTTCCAACCGCTGGCTCCGCAGGAGATTCTCCGCGAACTCCTTCTTCTCCGTGATGTCGGTGTTAATGGCCAGGATCGATTCGATTTCCCCGGCGGAGTCGCGGACCAGCGTCATCCGCGATTCGACAATCAACTTCGCTCCCTCCTTGGTCACGTGCCGGACCTCCCCGCTCCATTCCCCCCGCTCCACGACCCAATCGACCAATTGCCGATGCCGTCCCGGCACCCTTCCTTGATCGAAAAGACGGGAGGCTTCGCGGCCCATCACTTCGTCCGCTGTCCATCCATACAATCGTTGCGCGCCTTCATTCCAGAAAGTGATTCGGCCCTGCGCGTCCTGCACCCAAATCGCGTCGCGGGCCTTGTTCAACAAGTCCGCTTGCTTGCGGATTTGCTCCTCCGCCTTGAGCCGTTTTCTCTGCTCTTCCGCATTGGCCAGCGCCTGGCCGACCGCCTTCGGCAGCCGGTCGAGCCGTTGTTTGAGCAAATAGTCGGTAGCTCCGGCCCGCAGGCAACGGACAGCGTCCTCTTCCCGCAACTCCCCGGAGATAACAATCACCGGCACCCTCGGACGCCGCTTCCGAACGAATTCCAAAGCCGAAACGCCATCGTAACCCGGAAGGTTGAAATCGACCAAAACAATGTCGAATTTGCCGCGCTCGATCGCCGCTTCAAAGCCCGGTCGGTCCGCCACCTGGGTGACGTCCAGCCTCATCCCTTCATTGGCCAGGATATCCTGGACCCACTCGGCGTCGCGCGAGCTGTCTTCCAGGTATAGTAGCCTGATGGGATGGTCGGATTCGGTCATGGGCGCACCTCCTGCGGCCCTCCCGCGTTCGCCGCGGCACGGGTCGCCGGTCCCGAAGGATATTCGTTCAGCAAACCCCAGAAGCCGCCGATTTGTTTCACCGCTTCCACAAAATCAAAAAACTCGACCGGCTTCACGACATAGGCATTGACCCCGAGTTCGTAACTTCCCACCAAGTCTTTTTCCTCGCGCGACGAAGTCATCACCACCACCGGAATCCGCTTCAGCATCGGATCTCCCTTGATCCGCCGCAGCACCTCCAAACCGTCGATTCTCGGCATCTTCAAATCAAGGAGGATCACCGCCGGATCGGCCTCGTCGCGCGATGCGTACTCACCACGTCGATACAAATAATCCAACGCTTCGACGCCGTCGCGAAGCGTGATCACTTCGTTGACGAGGTTGTTTGATTCAAGCGCGTCGAGCACCAGTTCAGTATCCCGGGGACTGTCGTCCACGAGGAGAATTCGTTTCAATGGGTTCATGGAGATCCTTACGTTTTCTGCAATCGCAGGGTTAGATAAAATACGGCGCCCCGGCCGACTTCCCCGTCGGCCCAAGTCTCGCCCCCGTGCCGCGAAACGATCCGGCGCACATTGGCCAAACCGATCCCGGTCCCTTCAAATTCGTCCGCTCGATGCAATCGCTGGAAAACCCCGAAGAGCTTGTCCGCGTATTCCATATCGAACCCGGCTCCGTTATCCCGCACGAACAAAATCGCCCGGTCTCCCCGCCGCCCTTCGCAGCCGACTTCGATCACTGCCGGATCCCGCCCCCGGGTGTATTTGACGGCGTTTTCCAGGAGGTTGACCCACGCCTGCCGGAGCAACGCGCGATCACCGGCGACTCGAGGCAACTTGGCGATCGTCCATTCGATGTTTCGATCGCGCGTGGCCGCTTCAAGACCGTCGATGACCTGCCGCACCAGTTCGTTCAAATCGACTTCCGACTCCGTCATCTCCGCCCGCCCCATGCGCGAGAAAGAGAGAAGATCGTCGATCAACTGGCCCATCTCCGAACTGGCATCCTCGATGATCCGAAGGTAGCGGGTGGGCTTTTCCTCCAAACTTCCTTCGGTCGCTCGCTTCAACATTTGGACGTATCCATGGACATGACGCAATGGAGCTCGGAGATCATGAGAAACCGAATACGAGAACGACTCCAGCTCCTGATTGGCGCCTTCCAACTGAGTCGCCCGAAGGTGGAGATCCCGATTCAATCGCCGATTCGCGGCCTCCATCGCGGCCCGGTTCCGATCCCCCCGATAAAGCGACCAGGCGATCCATCCGATCAGAAAACAGACGATCACGATCACCGCAAGGGTGTAGAGCGTTACCCCGATCTCATCGCCATACAACCCCCGGCGTTGTCCCTCCAACCGCAGCCACCCCAGCCCCCCCACCACCAGAATCATCGAGGGCAGCAACCGCCGGGCGACCACTCCTCCGGGAGTTTCGCTGTTCACGATTTTCATCATCCCCTCGTTCGGCCTCGCCCAGAGGATCGCCGCCGCCAGCAAGCCGAACAGGACGGCGGTGTGCGCCGCCATCGGGATAAAGGCGCTCATGCCGTACAGCGCATCCACCCGGTAGGCGTATCCGAGCAGGGCCACCAATGACACCAGCCCCACCAAAAACGCGCAACACTCCCGCACCACCGACCGGGTTCCCGCGGGACTTCCCAACAGTAGCAAAGCCCCGCCGATCAAAACGAAGCCGAGCGCCGTATTCGGCGCCATCCGATTCGGGAACATCGCTCCTTCATAACTGAGTTTCGAGGAAAACAATATCCGGTCCAGTCCGGCATCCCATCCCGTCAGGATTCTCAACAGGACGGTCGCCCCGGCGATGAGAACGACCCAGGCGCAAACCCCGGGAACCCACCTCCTCCATTCCGTCCGAGCCCCGGAGGAATCCTGCCTCCAAGTCAGGATGGCGGTCCCCCCTAAAACAAAGCAAATCGCCGTCAATGGATTCATCGCGACGAACCCCGGAACAACCCGTTTCAACATTTCGATTCCGGCCGCCCAACCGATGAGCACCAGGAGCGCCCCGGCAACGACCACCGCGCCGAGGATATTCGACAACCGGATCAGACTGGCATCGCGGATCGGCAGGGAACCGCTCCCATCCTCGGAATCGCCGCCATCGTTTAGGTCCTCAATCGATCCAGGTAAATCGGAGGAGACGTCGAACTTGGTCTCTAGGGGAGCAGTTATCATTGAATCACTGGCTTAGTATAAGGGAAACCGCCCGCTCCCGGCAATGAGGCCATAGCCCTAGGGCTTTCCACTAGAGAAACTCTGAGTTGAGTGGAAACCGTAGCCCACCGGCACGCACCGTAGTCGGGTTGGGTTCGCCGCCCGACGGCAGCGGCTGAAACCGTTCGCCGCAGTTCGATGTCCCGCGTCGCTTGGGCAGGACGGATCGGTTCCCGGCAGTTCGAACGCAATGGAATGTGGGGCGGCGGAGCCAACCCCACTACTTGCGAAGCCAGCGACCCGTGGGCGAATGTCCCTCGGCGTTCACCCGTAGTCGGGTTGGCTTTGCCGCCCGACGGCAGCGGCCGGAATCGTTCGCCGCAGTTCGATGTCCCGCGTCGCGTGGGCAGGACGGATCGGTTCCCGGCAGTTCGAACGCAATGGAATGTGAAGCCAGCGACCCGTGGGCGAATGTCCCTCGGCGTTCACCCGTAGTCGGGTTGGCTTCGCCGCCCGACGGCAGCGGCTGAAACCGTTCGCCGCAGTTCGATGTCCCGCGTCGCTTGGGCAGGACGGATCGGTTCCCGGCATTTCGAACGCAATGGAATGCGAAGCCAGCGACCCGTGGGCGAATGTCCCTCGGCGTTCACCCGTAGTCGGGTTGGCTTCGCCGCCCGACAGCAGCGGCTGGAACCGTTCGCCGCAGTTCGATGTCCCGCGTCGCCTGGGCGGGACGGATCGGTTCCCGGCAGTTCGAACGCAATGGAATGTGGGGCGGCGGAGCCAACCCCACTACTTGCGAAGCCAGCGACCCGTGGGCGAATGTCCCTCGGCGTTCACCCGTAGTCGGGTTGGCTTCGCCGCCCGACAGCAGCGGCTGGAACCGTTCGCCGCAGTTCGATGTCCCGCGTCGCTTGGGCAGGACGGATCGGTTCCCGGCAGTTCGAACGCAATGGAATGCGAAGCCAGCGACCCGTGGGCGAATGTCCCTCGGCGTTCACCCGTAGTCGGGTTGGCTTCGCCGCCCGACGGCAGCGGCTGAAACCGTTCGCCGCAGTTCGATGTCCCGCGTCGCTTTGGCAGGACGGATCGGTTCCCGGCAGTTCGAACGCAATGGAATGTGGGGCGGCGAAGCCAACCCCACTACATTCGTGGCACACGCAGCCGATGCGCGCTTTCTCCTTTTCCGTTTTGCCGGAACGTGGCAAGGTGGCACCTTTCAGGCATCGTTTATGGAGGGAATCGATTTCATTCAAGACTTGGGGATCGTGCTGCTGGTGGCGGGAGCGGTCGGTTGGATTTTCCATCGATTGGGGCTCTCGGTGGTCGTCGGCTACCTCTTGGCCGGGATCGTCGTCGGCCCCTTCACCCCGCCTTTTCCTTTGGTGGAAGACCTCGCCCGTATTCAAACTTTAGCCAACGTCGGCCTGGTGTTCCTGATGTTCTCGATCGGGATGGGACTCAGTATTACCCGCCTGCGACGGCTCGGTTTTCCCATCGTCCTCGCCACAGCCTTGATCGCGTTTTTGCTGTTCGGTTTATGGCAGGCGCTCGGCTCCGCGTTCGGCCTCACCTATGTGCAAAGCCTATTCTTCGCCGGATTGTGGGTGAGCTCCAGCTCCGCCATCATCGGCAAGGTTTTACAGGAACGCGGCTTGACCCACCAACGAAACGGACAACTCGCGCTCGGGGTCACTGTCCTGGAAGACATCGTGGCGATCGTCGTGCTGACGATTCTCCTCTCCTACGTCGGACTCGGCCACGAGGAAGACCCGGCGACGGTCGCTCAGACTCTCGGAATCTTCGGCGCGTTCGTGATTTTCATGGCGATCACCGGGTTGTTGGTGGTGCCGCGGTTGCTCCGCTCGCTGGCTCAACGGGCCGGATCCGAACTACAAACCGTCATTGTCGGGGCGTTGCTGATGCTGCTCGCGGTCTTCGCCCAACGGGCCGGTTACTCGCTGGCGTTCGGGGCGTTCCTGCTCGGAGCGATCGTCGCGGAGACCGCCCAACGGGGCCAGGTGGAAAACGCCTTCGCCGGACTGCGCCACGTCTTCAGCGCGGTCTTTTTCGTGGCAATCGGAATGATGATCGATGTGACGATCGTCGGGCAAATCTGGCTCCACATCCTGTTGATTGCGTTTCTGGTGATCCTCGGGCGAATCGCGGTGGCCTATTTCGTATTGATTCTGATCGGCGCATCGACCCGGGACGCGGTGCGGGCCGGCCTCGCCCTGACGCCGATGGGGGAGTTTGGTTTCATCATCGCCCAAGCGGGGATCACCGCCGCGGTCGTTCCCCCGGCTTTTTATCCGCTGGCGGTCGGAGTCTCGTTCCTGACCGCGTTGGCCTGCCCCCTGCTCGTCGGGCGGGCGGATGCGATCGCCCGTTTGGTCGACCGCATGGAGCCTCGGTTTTTGCGAAACGGGATCGCCTATTACCAAAACTGGCTGGAACGGATCGCAAACCTCCCCGCCGGAAACAGGCTCTGGATTCTGATCAAGAAGCGTTTGCTGCAAATCTCCATCACCATCCTGTTCGTCAGCGGCCTCCTGATCGTGGCGGCTCCGATTTTTTTCTGGCTGATCGAAGGCTTCGGCGAGGACTTCCTTTTCCCGTATGGAACGGCGGTTCTTTTCTGGGGCGCCATCGGAGGAGTCGCGATCTTCCCATTGTTCGCAACCTGGCGAAACATCTCCGCCGTGGCGATGATGCTGGCGGAGGCGACCGCCCGCGGACGACATGAAAAAGTCCTCCCGTTCATCGTGGAACGGGCCATCAAGGCTGCGGCCCTCCTGGCCCTGCTGGTCTGGCTTTGGTGGCTTCTTCCCCTCGGTCCGGCCGCCATCTGGGGTTTCGCCGCGGTCGTGCTGCTCGCGATTGTCATGATCGTTCTCTTCCGCCGGCGTCTCGTTCTCGTGCACAGCCAAGTCGAAGTCGAACTGCGCGACCTGATGAGCGAAGGTTACCGGAAGTCCTCCCGCGAACTCCCCCCATGGCTCCAGGAACACCAGGATTTTCACCTGAATATCTCGGAGTGCTCCATTCCGGATAATGCCGTCTGCGGCGGCCAAACCGTCGGCGAACTGGAACTCCGCAGCCGGTTCGGGTGCTCGATTGTCGGCATCGACCGCCAGGGTTTCGTCATCGGCAGCCCGGGCCCGACCACCATCCTTTATCCCCGCGACCGTCTGCTCCTCCTCGGCAGCGCCGAACAAATCGAGCCGGCCCAGCGGGTCCTCACCGCGGTCCGCCAGGAAGACCGGCGCAAGGCGGTCGCGCTCGACGAAGTCCAAATGGAGACCATCGCCGTTCCCCTCGATTCCCCGCGAGTAGGCAAAACGTTGGCCGAATTGAACATCCGCCAGGTCACCGGGGTGCAGGTCGCCGGAGTCCAACGGCAAAACCGCCTCCAAATCAATCCCGGCGGCAACGAACGGATCAACGGCGCCGACGAACTCCTCGTCCTCGGATCCCCGGATGAAGTCCGGAAATTCCGCCGCTGGCTGATGCCGCCCAGCGAAGAGGAGAAAACAGAGCGATCCACTTCGCGGTAAACGAGGGTAAATTTGGACGATACACGGCGCAAAAAAACCCCATGGGTCCCATTTGACCGGCCCCGACTTTGCCGTTAACCTAGTCCCTTCGGTCAATCGAAGAGGAGTCGCGAGCATGGGTATGAATATGTCTTCTGCAAGAACCCGCACGGAGGGATTTGTTTATCTCGTCCGGCCCAAGGGTGATTCTGCATCTTCTTTTGCCGCCGACCTCGAAGCAGCCGGATGGCAAATCGTCTCCTGCGAGGCAACCGCACTCCCGCCCCCTCCCGCGCAACCGGAAAAGAATCCCCTCCCGCAGGTCTTTTTGATCATCGATCCGGCTCCCGGCGACGACCCGGTCGCTCTCGTCCGCACCCTCCGATCCCAACCCTCCACCGAAAAAGCGGCCCTCGCCCTGATGGCCAATCCCGCCCGCTGCTCGGAATCCTTCGCCGAGGAGGCGATCCGAGCGGGGGCCGACCATGTGCTGGTGGAGGAACCGACGGAAGAACGGCTCCAGGCTCTCCTCCAAACCTGCGCCGGCCTCGCAAAACTGCGGCTCGGTGGCCCCGGGAAACCCTCCTCAACCGGCTCGAATAACAACGACCACTTCCGCTTGCTCCAGGAGCGCCTTCAAGATCGCGAGGAAGAACTCCGCCAGGCCAAGGAACGACTCCGGTTGATCATGGATAGTTCGACCGACTTCGCCATTTTCACCATGGATCTCGAAGGTCGAATCATGGACTGGAATTCCGGAGCCCGCAGTTTGCTCGGCTACACGGCCGACGAGATCTGTGGCGAACACTTCCATCGTATCTTCACCGAAAAGGATATCGAATCGGGAGCGCCGGACGCGGAATTGCGGAACGCTCTCGAGACCGGCCGGGGAGAGGATCAGCGTTGGCACGTCCGGAAAGACAAAAGTTTATTCTGGGCGGACGGCTTTGTGATGCCCCTGCGGGGCTCCGATTCCCATGCCTGCGGTTTCCTGAAAATCGTCCGTGATTATACCTCCCAGAAACAGGCGGTGGACGACCTGAAGGCGATGAAAGAAGAACTCGAAATCCGCGTTCGGGACCGCACCCGCGCTTTGGAAAAGAGCCGCAGCCGTCTGCGGGAGTTAGTTTTCGAACTCAACAAGGGCGAACAAATGGAACGCGAACGAATCGCTGCCGAGATCCACGGCAACCTCGCCCAACTCCTGACCGCCGCCCAAATGTATTGCAACGCCGCGATCCGCGAGTCGGCCGATTCCACCGTATTGAAGGATTTGCAGAAGATCATCGCCGACTCGACCCTCGCCGCCCGGGGATTGATGAGCGAACTCAGCGGCCCGCCCCTCCAACTCGATCACGATTTGGTTTCCATCATGCAATGGGTAGTCGACCGGGCCAAGAAGGCCGGATTGACGGTCGACTTCACCCATAACGAACCCTCGATTCCCCTCGAGCACGATATCCTCCTGCTCGTCTCGCAATCGGTCCGGGAGTTATTGCTCAACATCCAAAAGTACGCCGGCACCGACCGGGCGACCCTTCAGGTGGAACATTCCGGTGAAACCGTTGAAGTAGTGGTGACCGATAAAGGGAACGGCTTTGACACCTCTCAAAAACTCGGCGCCGACCACCCGGGCGGTTTCGGATTACTCAACATCGAGGAACGCCTCCGATGGCTCGGCGGCAACCTCCAGATCGAGTCGGCCTTCGGCCAAGGAACATGCGCCCGCATTCGACTTCCCCTAAAACCGGAAAACGAGTTCCGCGAAGGCTGAACCCGGGAACTTCAACAAATCGGCCCGGCCTGCGGTGGCGCCAAGATGCGGATGCACGTTGGAGTCCCGCATTCATGCGGTCCGGGCGTCCGGAAAAGACCGGCTGAAGCCGGAACTCCAACGAATCAGCCCGGCCTCCGCAGCTCGATTCGCTCTTGCCTCGACCCCGGTTTCCGCGCTCATACTCTCTCCCAAATGACCGCCAACCAATCTCCGGACAACGCCTCCGTCGAACATCCCCCCGTCCACCCATCATTTTTCGAAGCACTCCTCGTTTGGGTTAAGATCGGCCTGCTCAGTTTCGGAGGACCGACCGGCCAAATCGGTTTGATGCATCGGGAACTCGTCGAACGACGCCGTTGGATCAGCGACAACCGCTTCCTCCACGCGCTCAACTATTGCATGCTCCTTCCCGGACCCGAAGCCCAACAACTGGCGATTTACACCGGGTGGCTGCTCCATCGGATCCGCGGAGGCCTCCTCGCCGGGGTCCTCTTCGTCCTTCCCGGAGCCTTGTTCATGTGGTTGATTGCCTATGTGTATTTGGTTTATGGCGACATCCCGCTCATCGACGCCCTCTTCTACGGCTTGAAGCCCGCGGTGATGGCCATCGTCGCCGCCGCTGTCCTTCGGATCGGCAGGAAGGTCCTGAAGAACGGCGTCATGTGGACCATCGCCGCTCTCGCCTTTGCCGGCATCTTTTTCCTCGGACTTCCCTTCCCCCTGATCATCATCTCCTCGCTTCTCGTCGGTTTGATCGGTGGACGGATCTTCCCGGACGCGTTCGACCTGACCGTAGGCCATGCCGGGAATGCTTCCTCCGGCGAAACAGGCTACGTGATCAACGACTCCACCTCGAACCGCCTCGGCAAACCGAAATGGACAAGGGTTTTGAGAACCACCGCGGTCTGGGCGGGAGTCTGGGCGGCGCCCGTCATTCTCTGTTGGTGGTTCCTCGGACGCGGCCATGTATTGACCGAACAAGGACTGTTTTTCAGCCGCGCCGCGCTCGTCACTTTCGGCGGAGCCTATGCCGTGCTCCCCTATGTCGCCCAACAAGCGGTCGAAGCCCACCAATGGCTTTCCCCCACCCAAATGATGGATGGCCTCGGTCTCGCCGAAACCACTCCCGGACCACTGATCCTCGTCCTGCAATTCGTCGGTTTCCTTGGGGGGTGGCATGAACCGGGCGCCCTGTCACCGCTCATGATGGCGACCCTCGCCGCCATCGTTACCAGTTGGGTCACCTTCATGCCCGGCTTTCTTTTCATCTTCGCCGGCGCCCCGTTCGTGGAAAGCCATCGCGACAATCTACGCTTCAACACCGCCTTGTCAGCCGTCACCGCCGGAGTGGTGGGGGTCATTCTCAACCTCGCGGTCTGGTTCGCCTGGCACGTCGTCGTTCCGGAACCAGGGAGGATCGACCTCTTCCCGATCCTCTCAGGCCTTCTCTTTCTCCTCCTGCTCCACCGCTTCAAATGGGACGTTCTTTGGGTGATCGCCGCGGGCGGAGCCGCCGGAATCGCCGCCCGCCTGCTTTTCAATTTTTAAAATCCCGGTTGCAGAATGAAATCGTTCCGGCGGCGAAACAGGTCAGATTGAAAGTCCAGAGCCACAACAACGACTCAAGGAGCCGGGGCCAAGGAATAAACTCGCGAAAGGTCAGCGACCAACTGCTGATGTGGTGAGCCAGGAAATATTGCTCATAGGCCGCGAAATACGGCAGGTTGTGCATCACGAAATCGGCGAATAACAACGCCAGGGTCAGAATCGTCGCCGCCGCCGGCTTCATCGACAGACAAGAGAAAAAGAACCCGATCGAACTGACCGTGCTCATCACCAACCCAAGCCAGATCACCGCCAAACCCAACCGGAACATTCCTTCACCCGGCGAGAAAACCGCGAAGACTCCTTGCAGCGGCGCATAGACGAACAGATTGCCCCATCCCCGGTACAAAAGACCGCACAACAGACTGGTCCCGCCAATGAAAGCCAACAGGATAAAGGTGTAAGCCAGACAGGACATCCACTTGACCAACAATACCCGGAATCTGGATACAGGCCGGTTCAAAATCATCCGCATCGTGCCGTCCTCGACTTCCTTGGCCACAATATCGCCGGCCACCAGAGCGAGAAACAACGAGCCAAGAAAAAAGACCGAAGTGGTGATGATCACAACCGCCATGGTCAATCCGCTAAAGTATTCATTGAACAAATACCCGTTGCTCTCCAATAGCGCCCGATACGATTCCCGCGCCCGCGGCAATTGCAACAGAAAGAGCAACAGCAATTCGAAGAACACAAAAATCCCGAAACCAATGTAGGTCCTCGGCCGGGCGAAAAGCTTCAACACCTCGTAGCCGAGTTGCCGGAGAAACAGGCGGCCTCCATGCCCCGCTCCGTTCATGCCGACCTCCCTTCCGTCCGACGCCCGCGCAACACCGAAAGGTAAAACGCCTCCAAAGTCGCGACCGGACGACCACACCCGTGGACCCGGATACCGCAGCCAACCAGAAAGTCGACACAGTCGGCGGGGGCCGCACCCGCAGCCAATTCGATTTCGAGAACGCCCCTCCCCCCCGTCGTGCCGTCAACCGGCTCCCCCGTGCCAGCCTCCCTTTCGGTTTCGACCGTCAGCTTTCGCTCGGCCAACAGCTGCCGGCAACTCGCGGGATCGTCCACTTCCAACCGCACGTGTCGTTCGAGTTCCAACTCCTTTCGCCAATCCCCGCTGTAAAGCAGATCCCCTTCCGAAAGAATTCCAATCCGGTCGCAGAGTTGCTCGACTTCCCCCAGCAAATGGGACGACAGCAAAATGGTCAGGCCCCGCTCCCGATGTAGTCGTTGCACCAGCATCCGCATTTCCCGGATTCCTTCCGGATCAAGCCCATCGGTCGGCTCATCGAGGATCAAAACCGAGGGAGCCGGCAACAACGCCTGGGCGATGGCCAACCGCTGCCGCATTCCATGCGAGTAACGCGCCACCTTGTCACCGATCCTTCGCTCCAAACCGACCAAGGCGATCACTTCCTCCAACTCCCGCGAACCGATGTTTCCAGAATAAGCACCGAAAATCTCCAGGTTCCGCCGTCCACTCAAATACGGGTAAAAAGCCGGGGCCTCAAACATCGCGCCAACTTCCCGAATGGCGGCCGCCCGGTTTTCCTGCACCGAAATCCCTCCGATCCGCGTCTCCCCGGCATCGGGGGCAAGGTGCCCCAGCAACATCCCGATGGTCGTGCTCTTTCCGGCCCCATTGTGACCGAGCAATCCGAAAATCGTGCCCGACCTCACCTCCAAGTTGAGATCCCGGACCGCCGTCCGCGCGCCGAACCGTTTGGTGAGTTGTTTGATTTGCAGGTCGGACATCGATATTCGAATCAATCAACGAAAAATCGGACATTCCGTTCGGCGTGGCCATCCGCGTATAGAAATTGCACCGGACGCTCACCGGGCCGATGGAAACTTTCCTTGTCCGCCACCACCGGGATACGGGTGAGATCACGTTCCAACAGGAAATTCAGACTGCCGAACCTCTGTCCGTTGAGGGCGCTGTTCCAATAATAGCTTGTGCCGCTAACCTGAAACAAACCACGGTCGTCCGCCGGACAACGAAACGCCTCCGCATCCCCCAGGTAGGACGCCAACACCGTATCCAAAGCTTCCTGCGGATCTTCGGCCGACTCCCGGACCGCCACCATCGTCGGAAAAACATCGTGATGATCGAGAAGGTAAAGTTGCAGGGCCGCCCCGATCTGACGGAGATTCGACAAACAGGCGGAAGCTCGGGCGCCAGACCGCACGTGCGACAAAACCGGAATCAAAATCGCCACCAGGATCGCGATCACCGCGAGTGCGCCGAGCAACTCCACCAAAGAAAATCCGTTTGTTCGGCGAGTTCTCATCAATTCACCCGCTGGAGCCGTTGCTGCATGTGCTCGATTAAAGGAGCGACCTCCAATTTCGTCTCCGCGCTCGCCACATCAAAGTAGGCCTTCAATCCTTCTTCGACGATCATCCGGGCATGGTCATCCTCCAACTCCCGGGATATTTCCTCGGGTGAAGCCTCGCGCAAACTCCGCATGGCGCGGTCCACCACCCGGCGCCGCTCGTCCACCGACATGTCATTCAGCGCCTCCATCATCTGCCGCATCCCCGTCGGTAAAGTCGCCTCGACGAATGCCAGCTTTTCCGCCTCGGTGAGATTTTCGAACAACGTATCCAAAACCTCCGCACGCCGAAGCCGGGTCCGTTCGTCGAGGTCGAGCCGGTTCACTTCCCGGGCCAGACCGTCCAGAAAATCCCGCCGTTGGACGGCAGAGAGCTCGTTCAACGAAGTCGACTCCACCCGGACGATCACTCGGTCGGCCGTCGCGGTCATCGTCCGTAAGCCCTGAACCGCGGCAAACGTCCCAAGCCAAATGCCGGCTACCGCCAAGACGCCTATTCCCCAGCGCCGAACCGCCCGGCGGCGCGATTGTGACTCATACTTCGCTCGCATCGCCCTCCTTCACCTCAATCCGTCGCGAACCAGCGGGGCGCCATCGACTGGACGAAGTCCCTGGCCATGGCGGCGTCCCGGCTCAGATATTCGTATTCATTCATCACATACACAGCGGCCGCGCCATGAAAGTGGTTTTCGAGCAATTCGGGAGATTCCAGATACAACCGATAATCGAACCAGAACGATTCCGCCTGCCCGACGCCCGCCACTTGCTCCGGACCCGTTGGGTCGGTGCCTTTCCATCCACCCGGAAGAACGAAAAAAGCCAGCGCCGCAGCCACCGCGCCGGCCGCAGCCATCCGGAATACCAGGGGAACCGGAAATCCCGGACGAACCTTTCCCTCCGCTTCCGCGGCAACCGCCCGCATCACTCTCGCGTGGAATCCGCTCGGAGCCCGTCTCTCGGAGGCCGCCCTCGCCTCAGCCTTCAATCTCTCCTCCAGGAGATCCGCATTCCGCTCAATTGAATTTTTCATAAAGTAACCTCCGGATAAAAGGATTTGCGATATTTTTGCCCATTCTCCTCCTTCATCAATTCGGTGGCCAAGCGGCCTCTTGCCCGGTGCAACATCACTTTGACGTTACCGGGACTTTTTCGCAACACCGCCGCGATCTCGACGACCGGCATCTCTTCGGCGTAAAACAACCACAAGGCAGTGTGCTGGGATTTGCTCAACGTTGTCCGCGCGATCCGCCAAAGAACCGAACTCTCCTCGCGGCCCTCGACTCCCCGGGCGGGATCAAAGATCTCGTTCCGATCCTCGCCCAAGGTCGCCACGTTCTCGTGCAGGCGTTTCCGCCGGAAGAAGCTCCGGAAATGGCCAATCGCCTGCCGGTGGGCGATGGTGAACAACCACGCCCCGAAACGATCCTGCGATTGGTAGCGGGAGAGCTTCCGGTAGGCCGTGACGAAGGTCATCTGGGCCAGATCCTCGGCATCGTGACGGTTGCCGGTTTTCTGCAGGAGAAACCGGAATAACCGGTCCTGATGACGCTCGACCAGGCGGGAAAAGGCATCGCGGGATCCGTCCCGGGCGGCGAGCGCCAGTTCTTCGTCCGACGCCGACTCCTCGCCTGAACGCCGCTCTTCCGCGGATTGGGTCATTCCGTGCCTGATGCCTTCCGATCCTAGCGGATTAAAGGTGCCGATCGAGGAGTTTTTCCAATCGACTCACCGGGGCGTCGAGGGAGAAGTGCAATCGGTTCCCGTCGCGGATGATCGTGGCCGCCAACAACCAATCCGGCAAACCGGCCCAATCTCCCGAGGAACGCAATAAGGCATAGGCCTGGAATCCATAAAGGACCGCCACCATTTGCCGGGCCGATTCCAGATCGCGCGCCTCGACCATCATCCGCAACCGCATGGATTCTCCGCTTTCGCCGAGCGACACAACCACTCGCTCCGAATGGCGGAGCAAAGCCGCTTCCGGACGTAGGTCGCCCAAACCACTCAGATCACCGAAGGCTTGAAAGAACGGTTCCCCCTGATCCGGAGGGACCGGCATCGCCCGGCTGGCCGACTCCCGGTCGAGAAGATCGAGTCCTTCCCTCACACCTTCCGGCGAGACCGACAACACCGCGAACCCGGCCGGATGGAAGGCGATCGAGCCCGGTTCGGCGAACAGCACCCGGCGTTTTCCGTCATCGCCCCATTGGACGATCGAATGTTCCCGGTGCGGATGCTCTGAGATCGCCTGCCGCTGCTTCAAGTAGCCTACGATCCGGCTTGAGTCGAAATTACCCCGGGCCACCAGGACGGCCCGGGTCCGGTCTTTATCCGGACCGAACAACGTGAGCGCGTGCAGGTCCCGGTGAAAGTCGAAGCCGAGAACTTCGATGGCGGACGTGATCGCCGCCTCCTTTTTCGCGCATTCGGTCCGTTTTTCCACCTCATTCCCGACAGCCGTGGACCTGAATCCGTCCAGATTCCAATGAATCGCCCAATTGGCCGATTCCGGAATCAAAATATCATCCCCCGCCGCGCCGAGCGTAAAATGCCCCCCGAGACCGGTCAGGAACAGGGAGCCGAGCAAAACGTGCAAATTTTTTCGAGTCATGGTTTTCATCTGTTGGTGGTTTCTTTTCGAAGATCCATAACGCCCGCCGACCGGAAAAGGTTACATCCGAATCGTCAACCGGTGGCCGGGTCATCGGCCGGACGGACGGCCACCGCCCATCGCGACCCTTCAGATCGCCGCCAAATGGCGTTTCGGCGTTTCCGAACCCCGCCGGTCAATTACAGGCCCGAAGGGCCGGCATCCTATAGCCCAGCCTGTAAGGGCTGGGTCCCACGTGCGTAAGTTTTCCGCGGCCTGAAGGGTCGCCATTCCAACGTTCCCCAATCATCGGAACGCCCCCGCCCATTGCGACCTTTCAGGCCGCCGCCATACGGCGCTTTAAAACCCAGCCCTGCAGGCTGGGCTGGTGGATTCCGACCCTTCGGGCCTCCAGAACCGGGAAACCCACCTTCGGGCCTCCGGATCCGAGCTTAAAACGCGATGCGGAATCCGGTCGAGGCGACGTGCTGGTTCGAGACCTGGAAATCGTAATCGGCGAAGATCGAAACGTTGTCCCAACGGCCGGGGGCGATCATCACGCCGGTTCCAATGGAGAACTGGCCACTGCCGACTTCCGCGCCGCGGGTCGCAAAACGCGTCTGGGCGTTGTCCTGGACCAACCTCCCCGAAAACGTTCCTTCACGATCCAACAGGGTATGGGTATACCCCAAACGCACTTCCGGGGCCACGAATCCGTTGCGGGTCGTCCGGTGCTGTCCCATCACCCGCAACCCGACCAGCGCGCTCAGCGTATTCATTTCAAAACTACTTCCGTCGATCGCCCAGTCACCGGACTCCCGAAATCCGTCCTGCCGGAAATGGGTGAAATCCAGACCGGCCACGGGCAAGACCGCCACCCCTTCCAGCTCCAAGGGCAGGGTGGCCTGCAACGCGGCGTTGAACTCGTGGGCCCCAAATCCAGCGGTCAAGGCCTCGCCGGCTGGTTGAACCACCCGACGGCTGTTCATATCATGGTAACCATAACCGAGAATGCCGTCATACACCAAAACCCCTCCAGTCCGACTGCCGTAAAGCGCCACTTGAAAGGCATCGGAATCGACCCGATCCGCCCCCCGCGATACCCGGGCATCTCCATACCCGACAGCAATCCCGGTGCGTGATTCTTTTGTGGATACAAAGTCGTACCCCAGGAGGATCCCATGCGTCCGATAATCGACACTGCCGCCACCTTGACGGTCAAGATCGCCCCGCACCGCCAGGACCCGTGTCCAAAAACCGCGGGCAGGAGTCACCGGGCGAGGTTCCGGCTCCGAACCCGGGGGGCGAGTCTGGTAACGGGGCAACGTTTCCGGACGGTGGTGAATTGTATTGAAAATCGTCTGACGAACTCCCCGGCCCAACGAAATCGCTCCCGCCGCGCCGCTGGCAATGATTTCGCCGCTCATCGTGTCAACCAACCCTCCGTAGGTCTCCTGGTCGGCGGCATGGAAAAACTGCTGGAAACCCGGCAGCAAACCGGCCGAGGGGTCGAGGTTGGCCAAGACCCGGGCCATTTCCCGCTGGTTATGAGTCTGGGCGGCGCCCGCCAAAGCCTCTCCGTCGGCGATCACATTGGCCGACACCCCGGTCGGACCGTATTCAAGGACTGGCAGGAGAAACGGGCGGAACCCAGCGGTTTCCTCATTCAAGAAGCGTCCGGTCAATCCTCCCTGGGCCTCCACGATCTGAAAATTATCCCCCCAATTCGACTCGGTCAGATTGACCACCACCGTCGAACCGGCGGAATCGGTCGCATCGTCGATCACCACCGCCCCGGTCGTCTCCAACCAGGTCGCGCCGGCGATGACATTGAGTTCCGAACCTTCCCGAAAAGTCGCGCTGCCATCGATCAACATCGGCCCGGTCTCCTCCGGAGCGATCAGGAATCTGTCGTCAGCCAGATCACCGATGGCCACCACCCCAAAAACGTCGAGGTCGCCGGTCAAACGCGGAAGGCCATCCGCCCGGGCCGAGCCGAGCAGAACCCCGTTTTCCCGAACCACCATCGGATCGACGGTCAGGGTGAGTCCGCCTTCCAGACGCAACACCCCGGTGAGCACTTCGGCTCCTTCGTATTGCTGGTCGCCGGTCAACCGCCAGTGGGTGTTCTCAGCGTCGACCAAGAGTTCGTCGAACCCAACATATTCGCCGCCGTATTCGCCCGGGCCGGTGCCATCGTGGCCTAGTTCCAAAACATTACGTCCGCCCCCGACGTCGACGGTCCCATCGAGTTCGTGGCCAGGGGTGATAACCAAGGTCGCGTCGCTATCCCCGAGGTAAACATCGCCGATAATGATCCCCGCGTTGCGCAGCCGGCCGCCGTTCTCCAGATTCACCGCGAGATCGCCTTCGCCTACTTCGATCCGGCCGGTGTTATCGACCTCCGCCCGTCGGCCCGGATCCTCTTCGTCAAGCGTCGTGTCACGTCGGATCGTAATGCCGGTCGCGGCTCCGCCGTCCCGGTCGTTGATGACGCGGATCTCACCTTGGTTGCGAACGATCCCCCCGTCTTCAAACACAATCCCATGCAACGTCCCCGCATCGCCGGTGACTTCGATCAAGCCTCCATTGGTGAAGTCCCCGTCACCGTTCTCCACCCGGACACCTACTCCGCTTTCAAAGGGGGCCGTTTCGACCGGCTCTCCGTCGTCGCTGTTTCCGGCCCCTTCCAGGAGTAGGCCCCCGACAACGATCGATCCGGGGTTGGTCAACGTCAGGTTCCCATCGCTCCAGACACCGGTGGCGATCCCGTCCTCGCCGGCCCGAACCACCAGAGTCCCACTGTTCGAAACATCGGACCGGGGGGGCGCGGGTGTTCCGGAATCCCCGTTTTCGTCGGCTTCCGGGGCCTCCTCTTCTTCGATCTGACCGAGACGGATGCCGGTCGCGCGCCCCCCCGCCAATTCATTGCGAACCTCGATCTCACCGCGGTTTTCGATCGATCCACCTTGGTTCCCGAGAACCCCGGTGGCTTGGCTTTCCGATGGATCGCCCCCGAGCCCTTCTTCCAAAATCGCCTCGATCCTGCCTTCGTTTCCGAGCGTCAAGAACCCTTCGCTAACCACACCGGTCACGGCCAACTCAGCTCCCGTGGCCGTCCCAGTCGCCGAGATCCGGGCGCTAACCACGCCATCGCCGTAGTTCCATAGATCCCCCGCTTCTTCGGTGCGGATGCCGGACACTTCCACCCGATTGGCCGCGGCGGAACCAATATTTCCTTCGAAGACGGCCTCGATCCGTCCGTGGTTGTCGATCCATTCCGGACCGTCGATCCGAACCCCGGTGACGCGCAACACATTGTCGCTGCCG
This sequence comes from Verruconatronum alginivorum, assembly GCF_056590205.1. Lineage (NCBI taxonomy): Bacteria > Pseudomonadati > Verrucomicrobiota > Opitutia > Opitutales > Verruconatronaceae > Verruconatronum > Verruconatronum alginivorum. The sequence goes on from NZ_JBWPVQ010000001.1 coordinate 1,427,326, forward strand.
ACTCCATCGAGTCCGCCGCTGAATTGGCTCCCGATTTCGCCGCGGTTGGTGAATGTGAGCGGATCGCGGTCCTCTCCCTCCTCCGCGTCGGCCCGGGCACCGAGATGAACCGCCGAAAATTCGAGCGTCGACCCGGTCCCGGTCAACGACATGTCATGGGTTGCATCCAGCCGAATCTCTCCCCAATTGGTCGCGTCTCGGCTCCACGATTCGAGGTAAACCGAGGAAAACCGCGTGGTCTCCCCGTCACCGAGCGAATAGTCCGCCCCGCTCTCCCAAAGAATCCGTCCCGCCACCGGTTCAGCGTCGTCTCCCTCCCCGGCCGCCGGAATCCGATTGAAGAAGGTTCCGTCATTCAGGTGGACCGTGGCCCGGGCCTCGCCGGTTTGCCGGAGAAGGCCGGAGTTATCAACGGTCCAATTTTGCCCTTCCCCGCGGATCGCTGGTTCATCGACGGCCAAAATCGTGCCGTCGGCGGTTACCGTCACGGTGACGTCATCCCGGTCGTCGTTCACCGGAGCCCCATCCCCCTCGATTTCGATGACCGGGGGCGATTCCGGTTCCGCCGGCGGATCGTCGGCAAATACCAGAGAACCGAAACCGAAGATTCCCAACGCCAACCAGCCCGCGGCGGCCGGAAAATTTTTCTGCAGGGAAGGCGAAATCGAACGAAGCGTCTTTTTTCTCATGAGCATTATCCACGAAGGGGAAAGGCCCCAGACTACACGTCGTCCCGCCCCCCGAGGCAAGATCAATTGGACTCATCTTCGACTGCCAAGCGCGAAAGAGCGACACTCCTCCGCGTGGCGGCCTCGGTGGCCAATCGACGGATCGTTGCGATCAGGTCTTTCGATTTCCCGCTCTTGGTCAGATAACCGGCAGCCCCGGCTTCCATCATCGCACCCGCCCGGTCCGCTTTTTCATACATCGAGAGTCCGATGATGACGATCTCCGGATCCTCCGCGGCAATGACTCGGGTAGCCTCCACGCCATCCAGTTTCGGCATCGAGCAATCCATCAATATCACGTCCGGGCGCAATCGCCGGGCCGCCTCAACCGCTTCTTCACCGTCCGACGCCTCGCCCACGATCACCAGATCAGGCTCGGCCCCCAACAAAACCGACAATCCCTGCCTCATCACCGCATGATCGTCCGCCAACAATAAACGGATCCGGCCATCGCCCGCAGCCATCTTTCCGGCGGGATTCACCAACAGGTCGGACGGCATCTCGATCGCCTGGCGCTCTTGCGGCGCCCCCGCCTCCTCCACCAGACCCGCGACCTTCCGTCCCCCGGACGGACCGATCAAGGTGATCCGCGTTCCGTCGCCCGGCGCGCTTTCGACCTGAAAACATCCTCCCAACAGGTGCAACCGCTCCCGGATACTGAACAATCCGAATCCTCCGACCAATTCCCTCCGCCCGCGGATCCGTGCGGGATCGAATCCGGCCCCCCGGTCACTCACCGTCACCGCGTAACCCCCTCCCTCGCGACGAACCAACTCGATTCCCGCCCGGCCGACTCGAGCGTATTTCGATACGTTGACCAGCAACTCCCGGACCGCCTGGAACATCAGGATCCGCACGTCCTCCCGCTCCTCGACCACCGTTTCATCGAGGTCCATCTCCACCTCCAAACCGAGCTTCGTCCGCGCCCAACGAATCAGCCAACAAAGCGCTTCCGCCAATCCACCCTCATGCAAAATCGGCGGCGAAAGCTCCACCGTCAACGATCGCGACGCCTCGATCGCTTCATCCAACGTCTCTTCGATCCGGCTGACTTCCCTCCCATCCGCAACCGGCGATTTCCGTCCCAAAACCGTCAGCCCGAACTTCGCCCCGACCAACAACTGCTGAAGGTGATCGTGCAACATCTGGGCCAACCGCCCCTTTTCCCGCTGCTCGGTCAGGGTCAACTCCGAGGTCAGTCGGGCCAGTTGATCCGCCCGGTCCTGCAACTCCGCCGTCCGCTCCGCCACCCGGTTTTCCAATTCGTCCCGGGTTTTCAACAACGCCAGTTCCTGTCTTTTCCGCTCGGTGATGTCGCGGATGGCGAAGAACTGCAGCGTTCTCCCGTGGCGGTGCAAGGTGCGGCCCCGGACTTCCACCGGGATCGGACTCCCATCCGAACCGTGCAACGCCGATTCCACCACCCCTGACATTGCCGGATCGATCGCTTCCCCGTCCGGGATAATCGCCGAAACCGGTTTGCCCAACAGATCCTCCCGCCCGCATCCGAGGAGCCGGGCGATCTGGTCGTTGGCGTCCACCACGATTCCGTTGTCGGTGCTGACGATCCCCTCGAACGTCGCTTCCGCGAGGGTGCGAAACCGTTGCCTGCTGCTCTCCAAAGCCTCATGCAACAGCGCCTCCCAATCCCCCGACCGGCGGCAGGCGATCATCACCGCTCCCAACAACACCAGGCAACCGGCGTATTGGGCGATCCGGCCCAACCAGCCGACCGGATTCCCGATCGATCCCGGCACCAGGATTCCCAACAAACCAACTGCTACCAGCGCCAAACTCAATGCATACCCTCTCGCAAAAACCGGACTCCGGCTCCAGGCCCCCGCCAGGACCAACGCCGAAGCCACACCAAACATAGTGGCCGCCGAAAGGAGAGCCCAGAAACGCAGCGGTGTAACCCCGCCGCCCGGCTGGAGAAAAACCGGGGTAAGTCCCTCCATCGCCAAATAGGTCAACGCCAGGAGAACGGTCAACACTCCGGCATAACCGGCGCTGACCACCAACCGCGCGCTTTTGACCATTCGTCCGCCGAAGGAAAATCCCAACGCCGTCCCGGCCAAATGACAAACCCCGGCCATCCAAACCCCAACCGTGTAGACTGTCAGCCCCGGATTGATCACGTCGAACATCACCGCCAGCCCGGAAACGAGACTCGCGAACCCCAGGAACAGCGCCCCCATCCCCAGGCCCAACACCGGCAACGAACCGCTCCGCGAAAAGCTCCGGCCGGCCAGGTAAGCGATGAACACACAGGGGGCTGTGCGAAAAACGAGATTCAGAATCGGCAGCAGAAATAGCGGTTCGAAGACAACTTCCCCGGTTCCCGCCACCCACAACACCGCCATTCCACCCAGGAACAACGGAATCATCCACCATCCGAAACCAAACAATCGTCGGATCCTCCCCGCCGCAGCGTCGGCCCGGGCGGAAGGTTCCTGGTCGGACCCCGCCGCTTTGGCGCCTGCCTTGTTGATTGCGAAGTCCCGACTCATCTTTAAAGGTGCGCGAAGATACCCCACCTCCCCTCCCCCGGGCAAACGAATTTCCCACGCCCCCTCGAAGCCATGTAATCAGAAGCGGTGGGATCACCGTCGTGTCATTGCGAGGAGGCTCCGCCGACGAAGCAATCCACGAAACAGCGACCCGCGCCCCCCTTTACCGGAACGTGGATTGCCGCGGCAGTCGTTCCACCTTCCTCGCAATGACAGACGGTTGCCTCTTTTTCCCACCACATTCAATCGCGCCCCTCAAAGCCGACATCCCGATCTTCCCGCACAAACAGGTTCTCTGCCTGCCCCGTCGCTCGCACAGAACGGAGGCTCGGGGCCATGTGCCACCTTTTCGTCAAAGCGGTTGCGACTTTCCCACGCCTCGGATATTTTTATTCGATCCGATGATCGTTTGCCTCCACGAACGCTGGTTTCGCCGGTGCAAAATTTTCGTCCGCGGCGCCTGCCTGCTGACGGTCGGATGCGGGGCGCTGCTCTTCCTGGCTTGGATTTTCGGTCGCCAGGGTGTGAAATTCGCCGTCGACCTCACCCCAACCGCCCCCAACGCCGCGCTCGGACTTATTTTTCTCGGGCTCGGCTTATGGCTGGTCCGCGATCCCGTTTTCCGAAAGCGACGACGACGATTTGCTTATGGGATCGCCGGAGCAGTCATCGTCCTCGGAGCGACCGCCCTGGTCGATTTTGCCATGGCCTGGGATTTCAGCCTCGACCTCATGCTTCATCCGGAGAGCCTCTCCAACGGCGTCGTCCCCGTCGAATATCTGATCGCGCCCGCCACCGCCGTCAGTTTCATCCTCCTGGGGTTCGCCCTGCTGACGATCGATTCCACCAACCGCAAGGGTCGCTCTCCGTCCCAGGGATTCGCAATGGTTGCCGCCATGATCGGGCTTTTGGCTTCCGCCGGATATTTCTTCGGACCCGACGAACTACAGATGGTGGCCGCCTTCACGATTTCCACCATGCCCGGGGTCGCCCTCACCCTCCTTCTTTCGGTCGCCATCCTGTTCGCCCGGCCCGATCAGGGCATCGCGCGCACCTTCGCCAGCGACCATCCCGGGGGCATCCTGATGCGGCGTTTGCTCCCAATTACCATTTTGGCGCCCCTGCTGATCGGTTGGTTTCGGATGATCGGCCAACAGCTGGGCTTTTTCCACGTCGCTTTCGGTATGGCGTTATTCGCCACCGCACTGAGCCTATGCTTCATCGCCCTGCTTTGGTGGTCCGCCCTCGAACTGAACCGGCTCGACCTCCTTGCCCGGAAAGCCCGGGAACGCCTCGACCGGGCGAACGACCAACTGCAACGCGACATGTCGTTCTTCCGCGGCATCGCCGAAACCGTCCCCGGTTTCCTTTTCTCCTGGAAAGCCGATGGCCGCAACACCTTCGCCTGCCCCAACTTCTACGACTCCACCGGTCTTTCCCCCGGGTCGGCCGAAGGCCACGGCTGGCTCCGGGCGCTCCACCCCGACGACCGCCGGACCACCATCCGATCCTGGAGGAACGCCCTCCGCACCAAAACGTTTCTCGACATCAAGCACCGCCTCCGCACGGCCGAAGGCGACTTCCACTGGGTGATCACCCGAGCCCGGCCGGTGTTCAACGACATCGGACAACCCCGCGCCTGGTTCGGCTTCAGCACCGACATCGAAGAAGAGAAACGCAATGAAACTCAACTCGAGGCTCTCGTGGCCGAACGGACCGCGGAGCTGGAGAACCGCGCCCGCCAACTAACCCTCCTCGCTTCCGAATTAACTCTCACCGAACAACGCGAACGCCGCCGTCTCGCCCAGGTATTGCACGACAATTTGCAGCAGCTCCTCGTCGGCGCCCGTTTCAAACTCGATCTCCTCCGCCGGCGAGCCCCCGATCCCGAAAAGGGTATTGTCGAAGAAGTCGAAATGCTGCTGCGGGAATCGATCTCGGTTTCCCGATCGCTGACCGTCGAACTTTCCCCTCCGATTCTCCACGACGCGGGTCTCGTCGCCGCGATGGAATGGCTCGCCCGCTGGCTCAAGGAAAAACAGGGACTGGAAATCCAACTCGAACTCGAACCCGCCTTGATCATCGAACGGGAGGAATTGCGCATCCTGATTTTCGAAACCATCCGCGAACTCCTTCTCAACGTCACCAAACATGCCCAAGTCGACACCGCCCGGATCACGGCCCGGAAGATCGGCGGCGGAAAAACCATCGAAGTCATCGTCGAAGACAAAGGCGCCGGTTTCGACCCCAAGGCGGTCCGAGCCGCCACCGGCGAAGTGACCGGAGGCTTCGGCCTTTTCAACGTCCGGGAACGGCTCCAATTGATCGGCGGAGAATTCATCGTTGAAAGCGCGCCCGGACACGGCACCCGCGCCCGCATCCTGGTCCCGGCCGAATCTTCCCACACCCCCCCAAGACCCGCGCCCTCCCAAACGCCCGCGGCGGCCCCGAATGGCAACGGCACCCACCCGCCTCCCGCCCAAAGCCAGTCGGCCGGCGGCGCGATCCGCCTGCTCCTGGTCGACGACCATGCGGTGGTCCGACAAGGCTTGTCCTCCTTGCTCGCCGCCGAACACGACCTTCAAATCATCGGCGAAGCGGAGGATGGCGAGATGGCGGTCGAGATGGCCCGCCAATTGCATCCAGATGTCATCCTGATGGATTTCTCCATGCCGAAACTCGACGGCGTCCAAGCCACCCGGATCATCCATGCCGAATGCGCCCTGACCCACGTCATCGGCCTTTCGATGTACCACGAAGAAGACCGGGCTCGCGCCATGATCGAAGCCGGAGCCGACACCTATCTCTGCAAAGCCGGTGCCGCCGATTCCCTCGTCCGGGCCATCCGCACCATCGCCCGAAGACCGACCCACCACTCCTGATGCCCATGAATCAGTCCCTGGATTCTCTCCATATTCATTTACCCCCCCGAACCTTCCTTGCTGTCCCACCAGGATGAAATTCCGGATTATCAGACGAACCATCGTCGTCACCACCATCGTCGTCCTCCTGCTCGCGATCGCGGGAATGGTCTTCTTCGCCAATGTTTTTCCAAAGGAAAAACGGGTGACCGTCCTTCCTGAAGACGTCCCCGCCGTGGACGATCCGGCCTTCGCCCGCGCCCTCGTCCATCTCCTCGGCCGGGGGCTATACGAGGGCAATGAGATCGAGGTGTTCCGCAACGGCGACGAGATTTTCCCCGCCAAACTGGAGGCGATCCGCAACGCCAACCATTCCATCACCGTGGAAACCTACGAATTCTGGGGCGAGACCCTTCCCCCAAAGTTGGGGGCCGCCCTGATCGAACGGGCTCGGGCCGGAGTGCCGGTGCATTTCATCATGGATTTCGTCGGATCGGTCGGAGCCGACCAAACCGACGTCGACCGGATGGAGGAGGGCGGGGTCGACGTGGTCCGATGGCGAAAACCTTCCTGGTATCAGAGCACCCGATTCAATCACCGCACCCATCGAAAAATCCTGGTCATCGACGGCCAGGTCGCTTTCACCGGCGGGGCCAATCTGGCCGACGCCTGGCTCGCCCCGGAAGAGGAGGGCGGCATGCGGGACAACCATTTCCGGCTGACCGGGCCGATCGTCGGTGAATTGCAGGGAGCCTTCATGGACAACTGGCTCAAGGCGACCGGGGAGATCCTCCTCGGCGACGCCTACTTCCCGCCCCTCGAACCGGTCGGTGATCTCGCCACCCAGGCGGTGGTCAGTTCCCCCCGGGAAGGCACCCACTACATCCGTCCCCTCTACCTCCTCGCCATCGCCGCCGCCCGCGAGCATCTGCGGTTTTCCACCGCCTATTTTTATCCCGACCCAATGGTCGAAGAGGCTCTTATCCGCGCCCGCGAAAGGGGGGTGACGGTCGAAATCCTCGCCCCGGGCGAAGAGACCGAAAAAACCTGGGTCCGCTACGCCTCCCGCAACCGCTGGGGCAACTTACTCGAAGCCGGTGTCAGAATTTACGAATACACGGGACCGATGTATCACGCCAAAGCTTTAATCGTCGACGATCATTTCATCACCATCGGATCGGCCAATTTCGACAACCGCTCCTTCCGAATCAACGACGAGGCGAACGTCAACGTTTTCGATTCAGGATTCACCCGCAAGATGATCGAAAACTTCGAGCGGGATCTCGAATCCACCGTCGAATACGACCTTGCGAAATGGGAAGCCCGCGGCTTCCGCGAACGGGCGATCGGTTGGCTCGGCAACCTGATCGGCCCGCATTTGTGAAGAAATCATTTCGCTTGGCTGCGCCACTTCGCCAAGGCCTTGCCGGAATCCCTGGCGAGATCCTGGCGCCCGTCGCGGGTGATCAGATTTCCGTTCGAATCGACAATGATCAAAGCCGGGATCCCGCGAATGGAAAACTTCTCCGCCAATTTCCGCCGGTCAGCGGACCCATGCTCGAGCGCCAGGAAATCCATTTTGTAATTCTTCATGTAGGTGGCCTGCGCCTCCGGAGTCCGGTCGCTGCTCACGAAAACGACCTCGAAAGCCCCTTGGTTCTGGTTCCGGAACTCGACGAGCGTCGGGGTGAACGCCCGGCACGGCGGGCACCATTCCGCTGAAAAATAAAGCCCGACGATTTTCCCGGCCAAGGCATCCCGGGAAACCGGATTCCCTTCCGCATCCAGCAACGTCGCAGGCAACAATTTATCGAGCGAACCGAACGCGGAAATCGCAAAGGAACCGAGCAGGGCAAAGGTAAGAAGAATCTTTTTCATCATCATAATGGATATTTGGATCGAGGTTCAGGGATGTTTCAACCGCCACCGAGCGGCCAACCCAATCATCCTATCCAATTCCCAACAATGGACACAAGACCAAAGCCCATCGTCTTTCGTCGACTGACCTACAAGTGAACCGGTCTATGCGCGCAAAGGGCGCCCTCACGCGGCCGGCCGATTGCGAGGATCGTGGTTGAACGCGGTCAATTCGATGATCGTCGCGATCATCCGGTCGGCGTCCCCCCCTTTCGACAAGAAAGCCTCCGCCCCGGCGGCCCGCATCGATTGGGCGGTGATGTCGTCGTGCTGGACCGACAGCCCGATCACATGCACTTCCGGCCACTGCCGATGGATCTCCCGAGTCGCTTCGATGCCGTTCATCCGAGGCATGTTCAAATCCATCAACACCACGTTCGGATGCTGCCGTCCGACCGCCTCGATCGCTTCCAAACCATTCGCCACTTCTCCGACCACCTCGATCCGGCCGTCGCTCCGCAAAATATTCGCGAGGCCCTGCCGGACCATCGCATGGTCGTCCACCACCAAAACCCGAATCATCCGCTCATTGACCTCCCCGGCCTCCGCCTTCTCCGGCACGAGCTTCGTTTCATTCGGCACCGCTCCCTGAGCCGAATCCCCGGGCCTCGCCACCGACAAGGGAATCGTCAGCGTGATTCGCGTTCCCCGCCCCGACCGGGAGTCAATCTCCATCGTGCAACCCAAGGCCGTGAGGCGCTCGCGAATGCTGAATAACCCAAACCCTTCCTCCGACTTCGTCCGTGCCTTCGTCTCAATGTCAAAGCCGCGCCCCTGGTCTTCGACGATCACGCAGAGCGAGTCGTCCCGTTCATACAAGCGCACCACGGCCTTCTCCACCCGGGCATGTTTGACAACGTTGAATAGCAACTCCCGAACACAGTCGAAGAGCAACGCCTTCATGTCATCGCTCAGTGGCCGGGGAAACTCAGGACTATCGATCCGCACCGAAAGCTTGTGCAGTTTCCACATGCGGGAGGCGAGCCATTGCAACGCGGCCGGCAACCCGTCCTCGTAAAGGGCCGGAGGACGCAATTCGTGGGTGAGATCCCGCGCCGAGTCCGCGACCGTATCGATCCACTCCCCGACCTCCCGCAACGTTTCCTTCACCAGTTCGTCCGCCACCCGCCGACTGATTCCTTTCAGCCGCATGTTGGCCGCGACCAACAGTTGCTGGAGGTCGTCGTGCAACAACGCCGCCAACCGTTTCCGCTCTCGTTGCTCGGCGGAGGTCAACTGCGCCGCCAGATCCCTCAACCGCTTGGTTTGATCCTGCAACACCACCGTTCCTTCCCCCAACTTCCGGTTGAGATTACGGTTTTTCTCGTTGGCCCGCCAGAGCCCAACCATCACCACCGCCGCCGCCAAAGCAAGGATCGCGCCCGCCCCTCCGATGTTCCAAGCGATCGTCCGGATCGGGGCATACGCCTCCGCCCTCGGCTGCTGCGCCACCAACAACCACTCCCGCGAGGTGATCGAAACCGGTAAGAACGTCGCCACCATCTCCTCGCCGGTCAACGGATCCCGGAACCCGTCCGCGAAACGGCCGCCGCGCGCGTCCGCTTCAAGCGTTTCCCGCACCACTTCCAAATTCCGAAAGTCATCATATAACTGGTTCCGCAAATCCAGATTCGGATGCCCCGCCACGATGCCGTTCGGATCGAGCAGATAGACCGACCCGGATTCCCCCAGCCGGACATGGCGAAGACCGGCGCTAATGCTCCCCAACCGGCACTGGGTCACCAGAATTCCGATCACCTCCTGGTCGTCGTCGAAAATCGGCACCGCCATCGCCACCACCTTCATTTGAGGGTCGGCATCCCGGAGATACACTTCCGAGACATACGGTTCCCAATTGAGCGAGACCCCCTGATACCAATCCCTTTCCAAATAACTCTTTCCCAACAGCTCCGGGCGTTCGGGAAAATTACTCCACACTTCTCCGTCGACACTATGGACGAACCCCCGATCGATCGGCGGATAAAAGAGAATGATCGACCGCAGCCGCGCGCGCACCTCCTCCTCGTCGCGGTCTCTCACCGCCGCGACAAACCCCGGCGATTCCGCGATGGAAAGGGTCAGGCTAAGGCTCCGGTAAAGGTCGTCGCGGACGAAATCGGCCCCGATCATCGCCGCCGCGAGACTGCTGGTTCTCACATAGTCGTTGACCGACCGGGAAGCGGTTTGAAATGCGAAGAGGCTCAAGAGACCCACGGGCAGCAACGCCAGCACGATCCAGAAAGCCCACTTCGCGACCGTGGCCGCCCCCATATGGCTTGCGGTGGTCTTCATGAAATTTGCGGCATCATATCACCCTGCCCCCGAATATAATCCGGGAGGCCCCGTTTTTCAAACGAACCCGAGGGAGGACGATGATCGCGTCATCCCGGCGGTTACCTATGTCTTGATCGCGCCCGCGCCAATCTATCGCCTATCGTCTATTTGCTATCCTCTATCTTCGCCCCGTCGCCTTCCACGAGATTCCCCCGTGCATAGCCGATCCCTTCGACGTCCAGCCCACTGGTGCCTCCCAAGAAACGATTACCCACCAAATTCACCTTCGCCCCAGGAGCCAGGTCGAACCGCGCGTCCTCGAAGGTGCAATCCATGAAGGTCACCGACTCGCTGGTCGATCTCACTTCACCGATCGGCCCACTGTTACGCACGTAAACCGGGCCGTAACTCCCACCCGCAAAACCGGTTCCGATCGCCGGAAACATCAACCGCCCCGGCTCCTCCAACCGCACGTTTTCAATCAAGACCTGGGCCGGCACCCGGACCGGATAAACATAATCGAATCCGGGCGCGATCAGGTGCGAAAAAACCCGCACGTCCCCCTGGTTCCGGCGCACCGTGATGTCCCGCAACACGATCCGTCCATAAAGGTCCCCCACGTCGCTCCGGGCGACAAAGATCCCCCCGGCCGCGCCGTCGATCACACAATTTTCGATGTGCATGTTTTTACCCGCAAACCCCAACGGTCGCCGCTGGACGAAATGCCAGGCGTCGAGATCGGCCTCGGGAGTACTGTCGCCCGGCACCCGCACCGATTGCCCGCTCAGAACAGCATCCCGCACCGTGAAGTTTCGCCCGTAATGATCCTCGATCACGTTGTAATATCCTCCGACGATCCAAACGTTTTTGGCGTGACGGCCGTCCATCCCTTTCCGGCTGTTGGTCGACACGCAGTGGTTAAACCGCACGTTCGCGACGTTGGTATTGAGGATGTTGTAACCGAGATGAGCGCTCGTCGCCCCGGAGAAATAGCTGTTGTTGAACTCCAGGTTGACCGCGTCACGCGACTGCAGCAACCGGGCCATCGTCGCCTCCCGGTCGCGCACCGAGACGTGAAGGTTGTTGAAGGTCATGTTGCTCCGGTTCACCACCATCGCCCCGGCCGCCAACCGCTTGGTCCGGCCGTCGTGCCCTTCCAACCGCACCTCGATCCGCAGGGCGTTGACGGTCAACGGCACGTCTTCCGGACGATACCAGACCCGAGTCTCCACCAGGCGCCAGACCCGCATTTCGTCCTCGACCCCTTCCTCATACCGAAGCGGCGTCACCGTGGTGGCCGAACGCGCCTGCGGTTCCACTGCTCCGATATCCGTCCATCCCAAATGCGGATGACGGTGCCGTGTCTCCGGACCCGATGCGAACGTCGCCTTGAAGGCCGCCCCGGCGTGCGTCACGTAGGCCCCTTTGCCATACGTCTCCTCCGGACTCCACGCCGCCGCCGCGGGCGGTTCGGCGTAGTCGAAGGCGAATTCCGGAAAAACATCCCCGCGCCCGGACACCAACTGGACGATGTCGTTGCGGTCATACCAATGGTCCCCCTGCCGGACCTGCCGGGATTTGAAGAAATCGGTCGAAAAGAATCGCAAGGTTCCCCCTTCCGCCAAATCAACCGTCCCACTCCCGTCGGCCAAAGGAACTTTCCGATAGACCGGTACCGCCATGTCGCCTTCCTCAATCCCCAAAAACGAATCCACCACTAATTCCACTTCGGGATGATCCGACATGAAACGGATCTCCGGATTCCGAACCGGATAATGTGTCGGCAGATACAAACTGTAGGAAAACCGGGTCCGCTCCTCGTCGACCCGCATCTCCTTGATCAACCGCCCCCGGCTTTCCACATGGGAACGAAACTCGATATCGCTCCTGAAAAGATAATCTCCTTCAGGCAGGAACAAGGTCCGTCCCATCGCGGTGGCCGCCAAATCCGCCGCCCGCTGGATCGCCGGACCGTCGTCATGAATCCCGTCGCCCCGCGCGCCGAACCATTGCGGATAGACGTAACGATTCTTCACCGCTCCCGTCACCGTTCCTTCTCCGCCGAAGACCGTAACGATCCCTGCTTCGATTGTCCCGTTGATTTCGAATCGGGCTCCTTCCGCCACCACCAATTTCCCGCCTCCGCGAAAACTCAAGGTGATCCCCTCCGGCAAAACGAGATCCCCCACCAGAAACCTCCCTCGGGTCACCAACAACGTCGCCGGACCCTCCCCCGCCTCCTCGAGAGCCGCCAGGAACGCCCCGCTGTCGTCGGTCGCCCCATCCCCAGTCGCCCCGAACGCCCGCACGTCAAAGAAACCGTCCGCCGCCCCCCACTCCGCCGCCGCGGCCGCAATCCCAGACCCGACCATGACCACCACCACCGCCAACACCCCGTATCCTATTCGCGCCGACCCAAAGAAGAACTTCATAATCGACCGCGATTGTATCACCCCTGGCGATCATGACCAGCCCAACAGGCTCACGAAGCCAAGGCAAAATCATGAATGACAAAATGATTTCCCAGCCCACTGCTCTCCTGCCCAGCAATAATTCTGCCACCAATGATTTTGCCCCAAACCCCGTCTCCCCAGCCTCCTTTCCTGAAGCCAAGGCAAAATCATGGGTGGCAAAATGATTTCCCAGTCCATTGCCCTCCTGCTCAGCCATGATTCTGCCACCAATGATTCTGCCCAAACCCCGCCTCCCCAGCCTCCTTTCCTGAATCCGAGACAAAATCATAGACGACAAAATGATTTCCCAGCCCACCGCCCTCCTGCTCAGCCATGATTCTGCCACCAATGATTCTGCCCAAACCCCGTCTCCCCAGCCTCCCTTCCTGAATCCGAGACAAAATCATAGACGACAAAATGATTTCCCAGCCCACCGCCCTCCTGCTCAGCCATGATTCTGCCACCAATGATTCTGCCCAAACCCCGCCTCCCCAGCCTCCTTTCCTGAATCCGAGACAAAATCATAGACGACAAAATGATTTCCCAGTCCACCGCCCTCCTGCTCAGCCATGATTCTGCCACCAATGATTTTGTCCAAAGCATTGCGGTAACGCGCTCCATCTCCCGATTCAGGCGACCCCTCATACTTTAAACAGGGAAGCGCCCGATCCATCGGGAACGCAGAATCTGCTATCTTCGGATCCGGGCGCTCGTTTCGTTCTCCGGAACATCGCCGCCAACCTGGATGTCTTTATTCTCTCAACCGATTTCTTGACCGTGAACAAATTCGCCACTCCCGACGAATACGCTCACTTCAGCCAGCGATTCTTATTTTGCCTGATGGCAACGCTGCTCGACGGCCTTGGGACCGTGATCCATCTCGGACGCGGAGCCCGGGAGGTCAATCCGATCTGGGTTTGGTTAATCGACCACGTCGGCGTTTTTCAGGCGATGGGTTTTCGCATGCTGATCGGCGTCATTCTGCTGAGTTTCCTGGTCGTTGTCTGGCCACGTCCCTCGGCGGGCACCGGACTCAACATCATGGTCGCGGTCTTCACCCCTCTGACCCTCTACCACCTAGCTCTCCTGATTTACCTGCCGATCGCGGCCTGAAACCGGCGCTTTCCCCCGGAAAAGGCTTCCCACGAAAAAGACAGGGACGCCCCCGACCGGACTGATCCCGTGATTCCGGTTCAGTTTTTCTGCCCGTCGAAAATCACCCCATGGACGCCATCGCCCCGGATGGTATGGGCGAAATGCTTGGCTTTAAGAAAACGTTCGTTGTTTTCCCGGATGCGCTGGCAAAGGAAACGGTTCATCGCCAGCAGGAACGGCGCGGCGATCTGGGGCTGGTTCGCCACGATGTCGACCAGGTCCCGCTTGGCGAGCCGAAGGATGGTGCAACGCTGGTTGGCGATCACGCTGGCGGAACGGACCCCGTCGTCCCACATCGCCATCTCCCCGACGAAATCCCCGGGGCCGATCACCTTCAGCATTTCCTCTTTCCCTTCCAACGGCATCGAGATCCGCGCCTCCCCGTCCAGGATGATAAAAAGCGAATTGGACTTGGTGCCGTATTTGACGATCGGCGCGAACGCCTCGATCGAGAACTGCTCCATTCGCCCGATGAATTGAACGATTTGCTCGTCGCTCATTTCGGCGAAAAGCGGGCAGCGGCGGAGCTGGTTTGGACGAACCCTGGTGGGAGCGGCAGGAGTGTCGCGATGGGCCAATTCGTCGGTGGTGGGATCGACAACGAGCGCAGGAGCTTTACCGAAATCAGCCAGGGAATGCCAGGTTTGGCCGTTGTCGTCCGAGTATTGGGCGTCAGGCAGACCAAGTTTACGAATGTCACTGAGTTGGGCGTCGGAGAACGGACCGGACTGCTTGCCGTTGTTGTTAACCAAGTAGCTCATGGGGAATCCGGGTTGGTTGTTAATGGAGGTCGGAAGAAAATCTAATGCCCCTGAAGTCAAATCAGTCCGCCTCTGGTTTGCAATCTGAAAAACGGGGCCGATCGACGCCGGGCGCCACCAACGCCAGAGCGGTAGCCGCCGCCGGAGCATGTTCGGTGTCGGTCATCGCCATCGCCAGGATGGCGCACCCGACCGTCAACGAGGCTTGGAGCGCGAAAAGAAACGGTATCTCATCCGTGTCCGCCGATCACCCGGCGGGGCTCCGCCGCCGGACGATGGGGCGAGACTGTTTCTTTTGTTCCCGAAACCCCTTCTTCACTTTCTCTACCCAGCAAGCCCAACACGGCCGACAGCTTCTCTTCAAGGGGATCTTTTCACCGCTGCCGTGACACAGGCATTCCTGCCTGTGATCCCCCGCAGCGCTGAAGTCCCCGTCGTCATCAACCCTACCTCTATTAAACCTCACTTTTCACGCGGGCTGCAGGGCGAGCAGGTTTTCGCGCGAAGCGCTTGTTATGGCTTCGCGTGTCGCTTCGCTCGGTAGGAGTGCGGTGCGTCCCCGCACCGCTTTCGAATGGCCAACGACAGCCGCACGCCCGACACCCATTCGACGGCCGGTGCTCTTCCGCCCGCTCGAAAAGCTCCGCGGGGACGCGGAGCACTCCAAAGAGGCTCCGCCTCGGAAACCAAGTTTCATTGTATATTGTTCCCTAGACGCAGCCCAGATTTTTGCTTCTATAAAACCTCAGGGACGACTCCGCCGACGATGGAGGGCAGGATGCCATCCCTCCCAGTGACGCGACAGTTTTTTACTGGCCGCAACCCTTGGCTCGGAATCGAAAAACGAGTGAGTCCGGTCCTTCCCCCGAGGTGACGCGCGCGTCGCTCCCCCCTAAAATCGATCTCTTCCGGATTGATCCCCGCTCCGAAAATGGCGAGCGTTCTTCCCGTGCTCTTCCAACTGATCGGCGGTATCGGACTCTTCCTCCTCGGCATGGTTCTGCTGACGGATGGCCTTAAATCGTTCGCGGGCGATTCGCTCCGTCACGCCCTCCTCCGTTTCACCGGCCGACCGGTTTCGGCGTTTGCCTCGGGCGTCGTTGTCACCGCACTGGTCCAGTCATCGAGCGCCACCACCCTCGCGACCATCGGCTTCGTCAGCGCCGGCCTTCTTTCCTTCCCACAAGCGATCGGGGTCGTTTTCGGCGCGAGCCTCGGCACCACCAGTACCGGCTGGATCGTTTCCACCGTCGGATTGAAATTCAGCATCGGTGCTTTCGCCCTCCCCTTGACCGGCGTCGGCGCATTCATGAAATTGCTCGGACGCGGGAAAATCGCCTCCCTCGGCCTCGCCCTCGCAGGGTTCGGATTGATTTTCATCGGGATCGACACCCTTCAGGATGGCATGCGGGATCTAGCGGCGACGTTCGACCTCGGAAGAATCCCAGCCGATGGTTTCTTCGGTTACATGGTTCTGATGGCGATCGGCATTGTCATGACGGTCGTCATGCAAAGCTCCAGCGCGGCGATCGCCACCACGCTGGCCGCCTTGAGCGCCGGGGCAATCGGTTTCGAACACGCCATGGCCCTGGTGATCGGACAAGCGATCGGGACCACCGTCACCGCCGCGATCGCCGCCATCGGAGCAAGCATTCCGGCCCGCCGAACCGCCCTCGCCCACGTATCTTTCAATGTCGCGACCGGATTGATCGCCCTCCTCCTCCTTCCCGTTTATCGCTACCTTTTCGAGTTGGCGGAAGTCC
Source organism: Verruconatronum alginivorum (assembly GCF_056590205.1). NCBI lineage: Bacteria > Pseudomonadati > Verrucomicrobiota > Opitutia > Opitutales > Verruconatronaceae > Verruconatronum > Verruconatronum alginivorum. The sequence continues at coordinate 1,443,748 of NZ_JBWPVQ010000001.1, forward strand.
GCAGCGGTTTGCCGCCCGGACCGGTCAGCCTGGCCGCCTTCCACTCCTCCTTTATCCTCATCGGCGTAGTCCTCTTCCTCCCGTTCACCCGTCCGTTCGCGCGCTTGATCGAGCGGATCCTCCCGGATCAAGGTCCGCAACTCACCCGCAATCTCGACGCTTCCCTCTACGAAGTGCCCGCCGTCGCCCTCGAAGCCGCGACCAACAGCATCCGGGATATCGCCGGAGAATTGATCGAGTTGACCGACGCCATCCTCCACGAACGGGATTCAGCCGCTTTGCCTTCGAACATGGAGCGGGTGAACAACGCCTTGGAAGAAACGAAGCGCTTCCTCGGCAAAGTGCCCTTGGCAGCGGGTGAAGAAATCACCGGCCCCCATCGGATCGCCTTGTTCCATGCCTTGGACCACCTTTCGAGCCTGACTCGCATTCTTCCCGTCTTCCCCCGTGAAGGAACCGTCCGCACGGATCCGGCCTTCACCCGGTTTTCAGCGCGGTGTATGGAAGTCCTGCGCCTGGCCCGGAAGGCACTGATCGACCGCGAGGCGGAAGCATTGGAGAATCTCGAACAGCTCTCGCCCGAGATCGCGGCGGAACGGAGGCGAAAACGAGTCACCATTCTCGAAGAAGTCGCCGCCGGAGGCCGGGATCCCGACGAAACCCTCCGCCTCCTCGATTCAATCCGTTGGATCGATTCGACCAGCTACCACCTTTGGCGCGCCTCGGCCTATTTGAGCCGGTAAACCCGAGATACCGTCGGGCGCGCTGGACTATATTTCCGGCGGCTCGAACTCCGGGGCGATCCATGCCCGCAATCGGAGAAAGATTCGATCCGCCTCACTGACCGGGATGTCGCTGAACCAAGTCACCCGCCAGAATCCGACCGGCGCCCCGACGCGCGTCGATTCCCAATCCCCGGAATGGGACAGCCACTCCTGGAGATCGTAGGATTCGTCCACCGCCACGTAGAACGGCGAACTCGAGCTCTCGTCCCAATCGCGTTGAAAAAACGTCAGCGCCAGATAGTCGGAGTCCTGATGATTCACGATGCCAGAAATCGGCAGGGGCGCGCTCATCGGAATCGTCGGATCGCCCCCCAGGATAAATTCGAGCAGATTCGGGACGCCGTCTCCGTCGGGGTCGGCGGTGGGCGCTTGTTGTCCGGCGGCCAGGTCGAATCCGGAAATCCAATCCTCATAGCTTAAGGGTGGCGGCAACACCCGGTATTCCAACACCAGACTGTGGGTAAAGGAGCCATACACCTCCTCGACGACCAACACCCGGAGGTTGTCGAAAATGAGATCGGAATCATCCGGGGCGCTGAGCGAGAGATCCGACTGCCCGATTGGAAGCGGATTGGGCGCGCCGGTTTGATTGAACCGAACGACCGTCCAACGATAGGTCGCGCCGGGATCGAAACCGTCCAACGAGTCCAATGTCTCTGCCGCGGTCAGCGTCCGGATCGCCAGCACGGGCCCTTCAAATCCGCCGACGAATGAGATCGGCCCATCGACTTCCACGAGATCCCAACCGACTCCCGGCCCCGCGTGCAAATCGGCGATCTCCCACAGGTAGACTCCATCTTCCCAATTCCATTCCCCGGCCCGGAACACACCGACCGAAGCACCGGGAGAAAGCGTCGATTCGTCGGTCAAGGTCAGGAGACCCGCCACGCCACCATCGCCTCCGACTGTCGCCTCGTCGTCGACGAAGAGGTCGCCGGGCAAAATTGTATTCAACAACAAAGTACCTCCGGTCACCACCGTGCCACCGGTATAAGTCTGGTCTCCCGCGAGGACCGTCACTCCCGATTGATGCCGGACATCGACCGCGCCGCGAATGACCACCGGATCGGTGCCGGCGGTGCCATCGCGACTGAAGACATAATTCTCCCCGGTGTGATTGAACACCACGCTGCCGGTGCCATTCCAGCTCTCGATCGCCTCCCCCGTCATGATACCCGGCGCCCGGTGCGACTCCCCGAGCGGCGCGCCGATATTGAGTACGCCATGAGTGCCGCCTTCCCCGAGCCGAACCACTCCTCCCACATCGAACGAGACCCGGCCTCCGTCCTCGAGCGTCAACGAGGCCTCGCCCACCGCGATATGGTCCCCCGAACGATGCACCCGCGATCCCTCACCCCGGATCACGACCGTTCCTCCGTCGTCCGACTCCGGTTCGACGCGAAATGTCCCGGGTGACAAGATCCATCCTCCGCCGGCGATCTCGACTTCGCCCCCCGCCAAGTGAAAATCTTCGCGCACGATCAACATCGACTCAGTCCCCGAAACTTCCAAACGACCTTCGCTCGCTCCGACCCCGATCTGGACTTGATCGAAGTCGGCCGTCGTCCCCTCCGCGACCACAAAGGTTGGCCTATCTGTGGTTCCCCCTTCGACAAAGAGAATTCCGGATGGATACGACAAACTCCCCCCTTCGCCGAGCCGTAACACCCCGCCACCGACCAACCTGCGAGCCATGCGCCACCGATCCCCGCAACTCGAGGACGCCATCACCGGTTTTCCCGATCGATCCGGGACCGCTCACATCGCCGGCAAAAACTGAATTTCCCGAGGGATGAAAGACCAACGCACCGTGATTGACCACATCCCCCGCCAGCGTGCCGCCGGGGCCGACGATGAATTGGCCCTCGACGATCTCGGTGCCGCCGGTGTGCCCGAAGGCCCCCGTCAACATGAAGGTGTTGTCGCTCTCCTTCCGCACCACCCCGCTTCCACTCATGGCGGTGTAACCATCCATCACCGCATTCGCCAGAACCAACGTCCCGTCGTTCACCATCATCCCCGCATAGGATCCCGGAGCACCATCCGCCCCGATCTGCAACGTCCCTCCACCGATCGTCGTGACCCCGAAGAATCCCGGGGCAAGCGGCGCCCCCACCACAATGGTCCGGCCACTCTCGAACCGAACGTCGGTGCCGGTCCCGATCTTCGCCGGATCACCGTCGACCGTGCCGTCCCGGGTGAAAAAGTAACTTTGACTCGTATGCGCGAACCCCAACCGCCCGGTCCCGCTGCCGGTCCGGATTTCGGAGGCGTTGACGATCCCCGGCTGAACCTGGCCTTCGATCCGCAAGACTCCGGTGCTGCCGAGCGACGATCCAAGTTCGATTCGGGCAGTGGCGTGGTGCAGATTGAGACGGGCATTCCCTGGGACCAGTAGCGTTCCCGTATTCCCCAGGCGCCCGACCACCACCGACGTTCCCCCCAAACGGATGTCCAGGTTTCCAAACGCATCGAACCTCCCCTGCGTGACGTCGAGGTTCCCGAGGTCACCGCCGTTCGTCACCACCCTTCCGGCACCGGTCTTTTCGAAGAGCCGATTCACCCCGCCCCCGCTGAAAATCCCGTCGCCGGCGATGAGGCTGTTGTTGAGGCGCTGGACATGCCAGACGGCATTCGCTCCCACCACCACCGGCCCCAGAAATAACGGATTGCCGTCGGTGACAGAGAGCGATCCCGAGGCGATGGTCAACGTATCGTCACTGAGCTCCGGAGACCCGCTCTGGAAATGGATGCTGTTGACCGTCCGGTCGCCGCTCAGGCCGATCACGCCATGGCCGAAAACCACGTCGTCCGCCGCGGTCGGCACTTGCGCCGGCAGCCAGTTGGAAGCCTGGTTCCAAACACCGTCACCGGTGTTCCAATGCAAAACCGCACCGGAAGCCGAGAAACCGGCAATAAGAAACAAGGCCCCGGTGAGAACCCGAAAGAAGGCCAACGGGCGGAAAACAATCGCATCCACAATTTTCATACGAATAAGAGGTTTGTTGGGAGGTTATGACGCAAACCCCGGGACTCTAAGGGATTCCGGCGAATCGCACCATGAAACTTAGGTCACGATCTACCACCCCCATCGACCTGGATAACGACCTTCTATCCCCCCTCTGGCCGCCTCTGCCCACACGGGTCGTGACTTTAGTCACTAAAAGACGCCTCAACCGGGGCCGCCCTTCGATTCATCCGTTGTCGTTCGGCGAACCGCCACACCCGATGGCAAAATTCGCAGAGGATTGAACAAGAGGCCGCTCGTCGGCGAACAAGGGGCCGGATATCTTCCTCGCATGACACTTTCGGCGGAGGGGTTGAGGGAGAATAGACGGAAAGCTTACCTGGCCGTGGGGGCCGCGGTCTTGATCCAAACATTGCTCGGCAGCGTGTATGCGTGGAGCGTTTTCGTCCCGGCTTTGCGCGAACTGAGCGGACTGACCTCCGCTCAAACCCAAACCGTTTTCGGCGGGATGATCGCGGTTTTCACTCTCACCATGGTCCCCGCCGGCCGGCTTTTGGAAAGGGTCGGCCCCCGGCGGATCGCCATCGCCGGCGGCTTGTTCTACGGAGGCGGATACGTGGCCGCTTCGTTTTCAGGAGCCCACTTCCTGCCGCTGTTTCTTTCGATCAGCGTGCTCTCGGGGATCGGGATCGGATGCGGTTACGTCTGCGCGTTGACGACTTGCCTGCGCTGGTTCCCGCAACGGAAGGGCTTTATCACCGGATTGGCGGTGGCCGGCTTCGGAGGTGGCTCGATCATGGTTTCGACCTCCGTCGGCCTGCTTTTGAATTCGGGCCTCCCGGTCTTGAAGATTTTCTGGTTGCTGGGACTTCTGTTCGGCGGGGCCATCATCCTGGCCGGCCTGCTATTGGAGTTTCCCCCCTCGAAGCCCCGGATCAATGAAACGGCTCTCGCTTCGAAAGGAATGACGTTCGGACGGACCCCGATTTTCTGGATCGCGGCGATCGGCATCTTCGCCGGCACGTTCGCCGGACTCTTGATCATCGGCAATCTGAAACCGATCGGCCTGGCGGCGGGGTTGGAGTTGCCGGTGGCGATCGCGGCGATCAGCGCCTTCGCCGTCGGGAACGCGGCCGGACGGATTCTCTGGGGATGCGTTTACGACCGGCTCGGATTTTTTGTCCTGCCGGTTTCACTCGCCTCGCTCGGCCTCTTGATCCTCCTGCTCATTCCGGCGGCGGTCTCTAAGTTCCTCTTCCTGGCGGTCGCGGTGGCGGTCGGGATCGGCTTTGGGAGTTGCTTCGTGCTCTACGCGGCTTTGATCGCGACCCACTTTGGCGCCGAACGGGTCGGAATCATTTATCCATGGGTCTTCCTCTTTTACGGAGGCGCCGCCCTGCTGGGGCCGTTGGCCGGGGGGTGGCTCTTCGATCTCACCGGCAGTTTCGCATCGAGCATTCTCATCGCCAGTTGCGTCGCCTGGGGCGCGGCCGGGATCCTCGCGGCATCGAGCCTCGGCCCCGCCACGAAAAACTTCGCGGGCGTAGCCGCACGCTTTGGCAAAACCCGGCTCTCTTGAATTCTCTTTGTCGGACGCATCGGCCACCCATTCGTATCAGTGTGAGCAGACTCGCTGGAAGCGTATCAGAAATGTAGTGACACGGTCCCTGATCGCCGGATGACCAAAGGCGTTTCGCATCTCCGAAATCTCGTCGTTTTCGGAAAACGTTTGACCCGTTCCGCCGCTAGATTATAAATGATCGGGGCATGAACTCCACAACCCTTTCATGCCTTGCGGCCAAGCTTGGTCCGCGTTCCGTGTTCACCTCTTTTTTCCGCCGTCTGCCGTTTTGCGCGATTCCCGCGATTTTATTTTCGGTTGGCCAATTGCCTTCGGCGGACGCCCGGCAACCGCAACCTCCGGACATCCAGATGGCTCAGATCTACGATCCCGACTTGGAAATGCCGGTCGAGGGCATGGAGATCTTTTCACCGGGTTGGTTCAATGTATTCGTTTTATTGAACAATCCGCAGGAAGTGCAGGCGACGATCGAGTTGGTGGTATCCAGCCAATTCGGCGGAGTGCGACCGATGGGGGAAGATCCGGTGGTCCACGCAACTTACGAAGCGACGGTCGGTCCGAACGAAACCAAGGAGGTCATCCTCGACGCCTACACTGATCTGACGGGCCAAATGGTTGTCCTCGTCAACGAACAGCCAGCCGGGTTCCTGATCTCCACCGCTTTGGACCGTCGGCCGTTCCGCAACTGGATTGCCTCGCTGCCGCCGGAGGAACGTCCCCCCGAGGGAGAACGGGGACCGGCCGACACCCCCGGCAACGATCGCATTCCCAATCTCGTCAAATACGCCTTGGGCCTCGATCCGAACGTCTCCGCCAACCATCTCCTGCCCCGGGCCAAACTTCATGAGGAGGAGGGCGAGTCCTACCTGGCGTTGGAGATTCATCCCCACGATCAAGCCTTCGGCACCTCCATCGGAGTCGAGTTCTCCGACAACCTCCAATGGGAGGAGTCCATTTCTTCGTTCGACTCCGAAGACATTGAAATCACCGAATTGCCGGACGGCGCCTTGCTGATCCGCGACGCCGTGCCGGTCGGCAACCCGGCCACCCGTTTCGCCCGACTGGTCGCCGCCTACGACGCCGTCGTGTTCTCCGACGCCAATCTCGACGCCACCGTCCGCGAGGTCCTTGCCTCCGAACTCAACCGCCCCGAATTGACCGATCCCGCCGAGCCGATCGACTTCGACGACATGGAAGCCGTCACCGGAATGTTCGCGGTCGACCGGGGTATCTTCAGCGTCGAAGACATCGGCATGTTGTGGAATGTCCGTTTCCTCCGTTTGGACAACAATCCCTTCGCCGACGCCGCTCCGTTCGCCGACCTCCAATTTCTCGAAACCCTTCTCCTCGCCGAAACCGAAGTCCAAAGCGTCGACGCCCTCTCGGACAACACCGCCTTGCGGTCCCTCGATCTCAGCGATACCATCGTCAACGACATTTCCCCGCTGGCCGGGTTGACCAACCTTGAAGAACTCCGTCTCGGCGGAACCGACGTCAGCGACATCTCGATCATTTCCGGTTTGCCCTCCCTGAGGATTCTCACGTTGACCGAGACCCCGGTCGCGGACATCTCCGCGCTCGAAGAACACCCGAGTCTGGTCGAGATCAATCTCGGGGCCTCCTCGGTTGACAGCATCGAGGCCCTCCGCGAGATCCCGAACCTCCTCCGCATCGATCTCACCGACAACACCGCGCTCCAGGCGCAGGCCGGGAATTTCTTTCCCCTCCAAGCCCTGCTCCAAACCGGTGCCCAACAGATTCGGCTGGAGGGAACGACCGGATTGAATTGGAACGACTACGCGGAGACCTGGCTCTGGGTGGACCAACTCGTGGACCAGGGCCGCTTGGTCTGGCCCCACTACGGCGACGGGCCGATCACCGAGGTGTCGGTCCTGCTCGACGACGAGGGCGATCCCGGCAACGCTCCCCTCACCGACGTGACCGTCACCCACGCCGGCGACCAGACCACGAAGCTCTTCATGGCTAATTCGACCGACGGTTTCACCGACGTCCCCCACCATTCCCGCATCACGCCGCATCCCGGCAACGGCTGGCGGGCCACACCATCGATCCCCGGAGACACCCCGAGCGACGCCTACTCCATTATCGGGGAATACGGTCGCTCGATCCAGTTGAGCGATCGCCCGGTCGGCACCATCACCTTCGCATTGCGCCGGGCCGAATTCTTCGTCGAAGGGATCGTGGCCGACGAAGACGGAGAACCGGTCGAAGGCGAATCCGTCCGCATCACCGATATCGCCACCGGCCAAGAGACGGTCGTCACCACCGACGCCTATGGACACTTCCACCTCGATTTCGCCGAGGCCGCCCCCGACGAAGTCATCGTCGAACCGCTCGTGCCGGGCGTCGAATACCCGGCGCAAACCACCTTCAACGCCCGGGACTTCGGCCTCATCGAACCGATCGGCTTCGGATCCGGCGAATGGATCGTGTTCGTGGACGACGGCGACATCCACCGGATTCGACCCGACGGCACCGGCCGCCAGCAATTGCACAGCCGCCAAGAAACAGCCCGGCTTCCCGACCTCTCCCCCGACGGCTCGATGATCGCCTACAACGAAGGACATTCGTTGCGGCGCATCAACCTCACCGGCGGCGACGATACCGAAATCATCGACGGCGACAGCTTCCAAGACATCCCGGGAGCGAGCACATGGATGCTCAATTTCGACGGCAGCACCTGGGCCTCCGACGACACCATCCTCTTCAGCGCCGACGCGGAAGAATCAGGCGGTCAATTCGTCATGCAAAACCTCCTCTGGGAAACGGGCATCAACGGCGGCGTCATCGAATACGACGACGCGGTCGGCCTCAACCCGCCCCATGACAGTTTCCTCGACTTCGCCGAACAACGCTACCACCACCCCGACATGTCGCCCGACGGCGAAAGCATCCTCTACACCGCCTTCCAGAACTCGCGCGACTGGAATTTCCCCGATCAAGACGTCGTGGCCGGCGTCTGGCTGGTGGAAGACCTTGAAACCGACTTCACCCGGACCCTGCTCGTCGCCGGAGGCCGCCATCCGGTCTGGTCTCCGGACGGCGAACGCTTCGCCTTCGTCCTCGACGGCGAGTTGCGGGTCCGCGCCCTCGACGGCACCGGCGACGGCACCCGCCTGGCCCCCCAGCACGACGACGTCGAACGGGCCGCCTGGTCCGCGAACGGCAACTGGATCGCCTACTCCCACGACGGCACGATCTACCGTGTCCCCGCCAACGGCAGCGGCGAACCGGTCTTCATCACCGAGGGCACCCAACCCGCCTGGGCTTCGACCAACTGAACGGACGCCCTCTTCCGGTTCGGGCCTTCGCCCGGGTCGTTTCCATCCATCGCCGGAAGTGACCCGGGACTCACCCCGGCGATTCCGCCGCAGGGTGTGCGCGCGATTCACCGCCGGGTCGGCTCAACCGGAGAGCCCGGACGAAGCCGGCCAGGGCCTGCATGGTCGGCAGATGGTGAAAGCGGGATGCATGTGGTGCCGCCGCCCGGACGGGAAACGCTTGGCCACCCACCACGACCGTTATTTTCCGCCGCTCGGCGAGATCGAGGAGCTCATCCCAATCCCGCACGAATTTCTCGGCGCTCTCCCGGACGCTGAAGGAGATCCAGAGCAGGTCGGGTTTGTGCGCCCGAATCGCCTGACAAAAGGCGCTGACCGGCGTATTGGCCCCAAGATTCGTCTCCCGCCAGCCTTCGGCCGCGAGAACCAAAGAGGCCATCAGCGTGGGAACCAAATACGGATCCTCCGCCACCCCGCCGCCGACGGCGATCGGGTTGCCCGCCGGGATCACCGGAAGAAAGGCGCGAAGTTGCATCAGAGTCTTGAGGGCGAGAAAGGTGGTCCGGTGTTCGACAAATACTCCGTCGGCCTGGTGTTGATACAACGATCCGACCACTCGTAAAGCGTCGGCGATCGGGCCATCGCAGAGGCGCGCCACCGGTTCACCGGCGAGGAACCGACTCAGAACAATCCGGCGCGTCGCTTCCCCATCGCCTTCCACCAACGCCTCCACCAACGCGTCATCCGCCTTCGCCTCGACCGGGATCGCCTCCTCCTCCGAGGGCAGAAACGGGATTCCCAGGGCGTCGGGGTTCACCAACTCATGACCCGACTCCCGAATGAACCGGATCGCTTCACGCAAACTGATCCGCCGGTGCCCCCCGGCCGTGCGGGAAACCGAAAGTCGCCCGGCATCCACCCAGCGCTTCAGCGACGATTCACTGACCCCGATCGCGCGGGCCAACTCTCTCGGAGATATGAACCTTTCCTCAATCATGAACGTTTTAAACGATATGGTCGCCCAATTCATTTCGATCGCAAGCCTCGAATCCAATGATCCGTCCACTTTCCGCTTGACCGTCCCAAAGATTTGAATGAACGTTTTGAACGTTTCAAGTTCTTATGGGCACAATCCGGTCATCCCGCTTCTTCGCTTCGATCGTCCAATGGTTCGACGCCGATTACACCAATCGGTCCTTCGACGAACTGCGGGCGCAACCGGATCGCATCGATTGGGCGCGTTGCCTGCCGTTCGGTTTTCTCCACCTCGGTTGCTTCGGGGTTCTCTGGGTCGGCTGGAGTTGGACAGCGGTCTTGGTGGCCGCGCTTCTCTACGGGGTGCGGATGTTCGCGATCACCGCGTTCTACCACCGCTATTTTTCCCACCGGTCGTTCCGCACCGGGCGCATCCGCCAGTTCCTCTTCGCCTTCCTCGGGGCGACCGCCGCCCAACGCGGTCCGCTCTGGTGGGCGGCCCAGCATCGCCATCACCACCGGCACTCGGACGAAGAGGTCGATGCGCACTCCCCGGTCCAGCACGGTTTCTGGTGGTCGCACATCGGCTGGATCACCAGTCCCCGCAACTTCCCCACCGATTACCGGCAAGTCCGCGACTTGGCGAAATTCCCCGAGTTGGTTTTCCTCAATCGTTTCGATCTGGTCGCCCCGTTAATCCTGGCCATCGGACTGCTCGGCTTCGGTGCCTGGCTTGGGGCCGTGGCCCCGGCGCTCGGAGTCAGCGGCCCCCAGCTGCTGGTCTGGGGATTTTTCATCAGCACCACCGCCCTCTTCCACGGCACGTCGGCGATCAACTCCCTCGCCCACCAGATCGGCAGCCGCCGGTTCGAAACCGAGGATGACTCCCGCAATAGTTTTCTGCTCACCTTGATCACCCTCGGCGAGGGATGGCACAACAATCATCACCGCTTCATGACCAGCGCCCGGCAAGGCCTTCGCTGGTGGGAATTCGAACCAACCTGGTACGGATTGAAATTGCTGGCCGCTTGCCGGATCATCAGCGATCTGCAGCCTCCGCCGCAGACCGCCCTCCGCGCCATCGCGGAGGAAAAAGCACGCAGCGGGACCGGACCAGTCGTCGCGCAAACCCCGGGAGTTCCAAAATGAAAACCGTCGCAATCATCGGCTCCGGCATCGCCGGCCTCGGCGCCGCGCATTTCCTCCGGCGCGATTTCGAAATCACGGTTTTTGAGAAGAACGACTACGCGGGCGGGCATTCCCACACCGTGCTGGCCGAAGAGGATGATCGTGAGGTTCCAGTGGATACCGGATTCATGGTCTACAACGAAGTGACTTATCCGCTTCTCACCCGGCTTTTCCGAGAACTCGACGTGGAAACCAAGCCGACGTCGATGTCCTTCAGCGTCAGCGACCGAAAGAGCGGCGTGGAATACTGCGGCTCCTGTTTTAACACGCTCTTTGCCCAACGCCGCAATCTGCTGCGCCCCCGCTTCTGGCGGTTCCTCGCCCGGATCGACCGCTTCAACCGAGAGGCGCTCGATTTTCTGGACCACCCGAGAGTGCGGGAGCAATCGCTCGCCTCCTATGTGGGGGAACGACGCTACGGGGAGGACTTCCTCCGCCTCTACCTCCTCCCGATGACTTCCGCCGTCTGGTCGGCACCGCCCGATCAGATGCTCGCCTTTCCGGCGGCGACTCTCCTGCGGTTCTTCCACAACCATGGTTTCCTCGGACTGCACACCCAGCATCCCTGGAGAACCGTGAGCGGCGGCTCCCGCATTTACGTGCGCAAACTAACCCGTCCGTTCCGCGACCGAATCGAGCCGGAAAATCCCGTGCTCAGTCTCCGCCGCGCCGAGGGAGGAGTCCTGGTGCGAACTGTGAAAGGTATCCGCCGTTTCGATACAGCAATCCTGGCCTGCCACGCCGACGAGGCTTTGACGATCGTCGAAGACGCCACCCCTTTGGAGCGGGCATTGCTGCGCAATTTCCGCTACCAGCGCAATCGGGTGGTCCTGCACCGCGACCCATCGGTCATGCCGCGCACGCGCCGAGCCTGGGCCTCCTGGAACTATCGGATGGATCCTTCGCCCGGCCAAGGGGGATCTCATTGCACCACCCATTATTGGATGAACAGTCTCCAGGGAGTTTCCGACCGGGAGAATTATTTTGTATCGATCAACGGACACGGCATCGATCCGACCAAAGTCATCCGCTCCCTGGTCTACGATCATCCGCTGTTCGACCTCCCCGCGATGCGCGCGCAATCGCGCCTCCGCGAACTCAATCAAGCGGAGACCGGCGTCTACTTTTGCGGCAGCTACTTCCGATATGGTTTCCACGAGGACGCGCTGCTCTCAGCAGAACAGCTCGCCCGCCAACTCTTGCGCCGCGATCCGTGGGAACCTCTCGTCGTAACGCCCCCGCCGGCGACGCGAATGAAGCAGCCGTCGACTCCCGCCATGAGCGGCCACCGATCATGAACTCTTCCCTCTACGAGTGCCACCTGCTGCATCACCGGTTTTCCCCCAAGGAGCACCGGTTCAAGAATCGGCTCTTCCTGTTTTCTCTCGATCTCACCGAACTGGATGCGCTCAACAAGCGGCTCCGTCTTTTCTCCCGAAATACCGGCAACCTCTACAGCCTGCGCGACGCCGACTTCCTTCCCATCGAAGAGGATTCGCCTTGGCGACGGTTCGCGGGAACCGGTCTTTCCCTCCGACAAAAAGTGGATCGGATCCTCGCCGACAAAGGCATCGACCTCGGGGGCGGACGCGTCCTTTTGGTCGGCTCTCCGCGGATCGCCGGTTATCTGTTCAACCCGGTTTCCTTCTTCTTCTGCTTCAACTCCGCCGACGAGCCGGTTTGTGCGATCACCGAGGTGACCAACACCTACCGGGAAGTGAAACATTATTTCCTCGGACCCGAAACACAGCGGGGAAACGTCTTCCGTTTTCGCACCCCGAAAAACTTCTACGTCTCCCCGTTCTCGTCGGCGGGTCTCGATTTCGAATTCTCCCTGCGCCTGCCGGGTGATCGGCTCGTCATCCGGATCGACGAATACGACGGATCCCGCCGGGTGTTGCACTCCGTCCTGGTCGGCAAACGCGAACCGCTCTCCGATCGGGCCCTCCTCCGCTTCGCCTGCAAATACCCGTTTCTCTCGGCGGGTGTCATGCTCGGTATCCATTTCCAGGCGTTAGTCCTATTCCTGAAGAAGATCCCTCACCGCCGCAAAACCGACGATCGCGACCTTCAACAGGATGTCCTGCGGCCGCATCCATCGTTGCATCACCATCATGAACTTCATTGATACCAATCCAGCCTCCGCCCGCGAAACCATCCTCGCCGCCCCGGAACGCCCCGGCCTCGCCCGGCGGACGGTTCTCTCTCTTCTCGAATCCCTTCGCCAAGGACTTCTGGAGGTCCGTTTGCCGGAGGGACGGACGGTCCGCTTCGGAGCTCCCGACCGCCGCACGCCGGACGCCTCCCCCGACGCGTTCCTCCGTATCCACTCCGAGGATTTTTTCCGCCGTTGCCTTCTCTACGGAGACATCGGCTTCGCGGAGAGTTACATGGACGAGGAATGGACTACCCCCGACCTGACCGCCCTGCTGCACTGGTTGCTCCGCAACCGGGACGATCTTCCCGGGCTTTCCGGCTCAAAGCGGTCAGCTATCCTCGTCAATCTCCTGCGCGGGTTCAATCGGATCGATCACTTGCTTCACCGCAATACCCCGGCCAACAGTCGCCGCAACATCGCGGAACATTACGACCTCTCCAACGATTTCTTCGAGAGCTTCCTCGACGAAACCATGACCTACTCCTGCGCCGCGTGGGAAGGGACCGACCGGCTCGCGACGGCCCAGGAACAAAAATACGACCGGTTATGCCGTCAACTCCGCCTGCGCGACTCCGACCACCTCCTGGAGATCGGGTGCGGTTGGGGCGGAATGGCCGAACACGCCGCCTCCCGCTACGGCTGCCGCGTGACCGCGATCACGATCTCCCCCGCCCAACACGCCTACGCGACGGAACGGATCGCCCGCAAGGGTCTTTCCCGCCTCGTCGACGTCAAACTTTGCGACTACCGGGATCTGAACGGACGATTTTCCAAGATCGTTTCCATCGAGATGCTGGAAGCAGTCGGGCACGAATACCACGACGTTTTCTGCGAAACCTGCGACCGTCTGCTAGCGCCGGACGGACTGATGGCCCTCCAGTTCATCACCTGCCCCGACAGCCGCTATCAGGATCTGCGCCGCGGGGTCGACTTCATCCAAAAACACATTTTCCCCGGCTCGCTCCTGCTCTCGCAAAACCGTCTCCATCGCCTCCTCCAAAAACACGGCGGCTTCACCGTCCACGACCTGAAAGACCTCGGCCGCGACTACGCCAGGACGTTGCGGGAATGGAGTCATCGCTTCCATCAAAATCTGCCGGAAGTAAAACGCCTCGGATTCGACGACCGCTTCGTCCGCAAATGGCGCTACTACCTTTCTTACTGCGAGGCGGCCTTCGCCACCAGGAACATCAGCGTGGTGCAAGCCCTCTACACCCGCCCCAACAACGCCAGCCTCGACGGCCTCGCCCTTCCTCTGGTCCATCCCCTAACTGATTGTATTCGAAATAAAACGACAATATGATCGCGGCGGTTTCCATTTTGTCGATTCTCCTGGTGCTCCTGTTCGCGGCGGCCTACCTGTTCGCCCGACGCATCGACAACTACGGCGTGGTCGATGTCGTCTGGAGCTTCTCCTTTCTGCTGGCCGCACTCGTTTACGCCTTCCGCTTCGGCGCATGGTCGGGCACCGCGACGGTGATGCTGGCCATGGTCGGATTATGGAGCGCCCGCCTCGGATTGCATCTTGGGCAACGGGTCCGGCTGGCCCATCCGCGGGAAGACAGTCGTTACGCCGACCTTCGGCGGGATTGGCGGGGGCGTTTCGCGCCGAAGATGTTTTGGTTCTTCCAGGCGCAGGCGATCTCGGTGGTCATCCTTTCCCTGCCCTTTCTCCTGGTCCTCCGGGACCCGCCCGCGGCGCTCGGCTGGGCAGGAAACGTCGGCCTTCTCCTCTGGACGACCGGGCTGCTGGGCGAGGCGACGGCGGACCGGCAACTTCGCCGGTTTAAAACGAAGGCGGGCCCACGCGACCTCTGCCGAGAAGGACTTTGGCGGTATTCCCGTCACCCGAACTACTTTTTCGAATGGCTGATCTGGGTCGGTTTCGCCCTCTTCGCCCTCGGCTCGGAGTGGGGTTTCCTCGGATTGATTTCGCCCACCATCATTTACTACCTCGTCACCCGCGTCTCGGGTATTCCACCCACCGAGGCCGCCGCCGTGCGGTCGAAAGGCGAACCCTACCGTCGCTACCAGCAAACCACCAACGCATTTTTCCCATGGCGACCGCGCTCAGCGTAATCTCCCTCGACACCATCCTTGAAAAAGGTCTGTTGCCCGACGCGGTCGTCCGCCACGGGATCCGTCGCCTGCTTCGCCAACGGTTGCGCGAAGAGTGGTGCGCCACCGAAGAAGAACAGCAACGAAAACTGACCGCTTTCGTCGCCGAGCTGCGGACCATGCCGGTCGCGATTCATACCGCCGACGCCAACGAACAGCACTACGAAGTGCCGGCGGCGTTTTACCAGCATTGCCTCGGCCCCCACCTAAAATACAGCTGCGGATATTGGGCTCCCGGAGTCCGAACCTTGGGTGCCGCGGAGGAAGCGATGCTGCAGTTGACCTGCGAACGGGCCGGCCTGGTCAACGGCCAGCGGATATTGGAACTCGGCTGCGGCTGGGGGTCACTGACGCTCTGGATCGCCAGCCGTTACCCCCGCTGCGAGGTCACCGCCGTCTCAAATTCCAGCTCGCAACGCGAATTCATCGAAAAGCAAGCTTTCGAACGTGGCCTGAAAAACGTCCGCATCCGCACTGCCGACATGAACGCCTTTGAAATCGACGGCCCCTTCGACCGGGTCGTCTCGGTGGAAATGTTCGAGCACATGAAAAACTACGGAATTCTTTTCGAGCGGATTGCGGGGTGGCTCAAACCGGGCGGGTTGTTTTTCCTGCACATCTTCACCCACCGGAGCCACGCCTATCATTTCACCGCGAAAGGCGAGTCCGACTGGATGAGCCGCTACTTCTTCACTGGCGGCATGATGCCATCGGACAGCCTCCCCCTCTATTTTCAAGAAAGCCTCCTGCTTGACCGGCATTGGCGCGTCGACGGATCCCATTACGCGAAGACCGCGGAAGCCTGGTTGGCCAACATGGATCGCTCCCGTGCGAAGATCCTGCCGATGTTCGCTGAGACCTATGGAGCGGCGGACGCCGAAAAATGGTGGAATTACTGGCGGGTGTTTTTCCTCAGCTGCGCGGAATTATGGGCTTTTCGGCAAGGACGCGAATGGCTGGTCTCCCATTATAGGTTCCGCCCCCGGTAAGTGGTTCCGGTTGCCCGGGCTGCCGACGGTCAAAAACGAGAAGAATGCATTTTCGAATTGACGGAGACGCCCATCCGCTATCCGTTAACATTCTTTCGGTTTTCAGGAGAGGTGACAGAGTGGCCGAATGTGCATGATTGGAAATCATGTGTACGGGAAACCGTACCGAGGGTTCGAATCCCTCCCTCTCCGCCATTTGGCGCATCTAAAAGATGGTGCGTTGATTTTATTTGCACCCTTTTGGCTGAGCTGGTCCGAAGGACTTCGCGCAGCGAACCCAATCCCTCCCTCTCCGCCATTGCTGCGCCACATCCACTTCGTTCCGTCGACGCGATTTGCTACGCCTCACAAATCGGAGGGTTGGCTTCCAGCCGACCTTCTTCTCAAGCCGACGGCGGACGGCAGGATGCCATCCCTCCCAGTGAAGGGAAATGGCTGTCCATGCGTTTGCACGTTCGTTCCAACGGATGTTGAGGAGGAACTGATGCGCGCCTCATATTTCCTTCCGGGGCCCGCAATGAAGGCAGTTGGGAAGGAGGGAGTGCCTGATCCCATGGCTGGATTCACATTTAAAGCGTCTGTCAAACCTATGCATTTATGTCCGAAACGCCGACAGCCTGCCCGGATGTCCTTCGTAATTGCGGGTGTATCACCTCGCCGGCAGGCGAAACCCGATCGGCACATCGCCTTCGACATGGCGCAACTCGATCACTCCCGCGCTGCGCACGAAGTAGGCGCCATCCTGTTGAACCCAATCGAAGGCCTCATCGGCACTGTATGGGTCCAACGGGAGCTCCTCCATATACTCCGGCACCAACGCCTCCAAGGCGGTTGGAAACGCGCCTCTTTCCAACCGGTATTGCTCGGCGGCAAGAGCGATTCGAGCCGCTCGCAGGGTCGTCACCGCGCGAGTATCGCTTTGGAGCACTCGGCCTAAGCTGGGTATGGTGATACTCGCGAAGATGGCTCCGACTTTCGAAGTGCCGCCTTCATTCTCGGCGAAACTTTCCCAATCGACTCGCACGCGGTCGGCGTGCGGCAAATCCACCGCTTGGAGCAATCGGCCCATCTGCATCAGGTAAGCGAGTTGGTCCCGTTCCGAGCGGCCGGACGCCACGTAAACCCTGAACGCCATTCGCCTCCCCAGGCTTGGCTTCTCATCCATCGCAAACGCACCCGCTTCGCGAATTTGCCCGAAATACCACTCCGTCGCCGCAAGTTCCGCCCCAAAAGCCGGTTTCATCCGGGATGCCGTCTCACTCGCTTCCAATTGCCCCCTGATAGAAGCGAGCAACCCGGGAGGAAACTCGATGGTATCCATCGCCAACTCCAAGGCCCGTATGCCGAGGCCCTCGATCGCAATACGGGTTAACTGAGAGATTGCGGTGGGCTCCTCGGACAAATGGACGGCCAAGCGAAAGATGGCCTCGACGGCGGCGCCGGCCCGTTCGACATCCCCTGTCGCCGCGCCGATGATGGCTTCGCCAGCCATCAGTCGGGTTCCCTCCCGGAGTGAACCTACATGCGGGATGAGTGTCTCTGGACCATTGCGGAAATCCAGATCCCGGCGGAGGTATGGATAACTCCCGGCTTCCTTGAGTCCATCGATCGCCGGGCCGTTCGCCTTCACGACTTCTCGAATGGCTTCCACTCTTGCAGGCGACAGAGCCGCCCAATCCCGGGTGAGCCGCAAAGCCTCGCCCAATTCATCCACTAGCAAACCTTCCGACACCTGGACCGCGAACGCCCGGTCGTAGAGAGGAGCCGCATTGCCCGCAGGATCATATCCATGATCGTGATACCTGCGATTTATCTCAGCCAGCGTGGTGGCGATCCCGGCACCGTCCAGTTCCGCCAGTTTTTCCGCCAAGGCGGTTTTCGCTTGATCACGTTCCGAGCGGAACGAGGGGGCAGCAACCCGAAAGGCGGGAGACCTTCGGAAGGTCGGCTTCCTGGCGACTTTTCTGCCCCCGCTGAGCGGACGGCAGGATGCCATCCCTCCTAGTGGCGTGTTGGCCGCGATGCTGACCAACTACTCAGCGGGACAATCCATTGCCGCCGGAGCGGCGATCCCCCATCTCTTCGAGCCTGCGGTCGATCTCGTCGCGGGGCAGCCAGCGTCCGCCGAAGACCACGCCGGCCGGCTCACGAAGATTAGCCAGATCCTCCAGCGGATTGCCGTTGAGCAAAATCAAATCGGCCCGCATTCCGGCGACCACTTGGCCGAAATGATCCTCTTCCCCGAAAAAGAGGGCTGGATTTACCGTTCCGGTGCGCAATACCTCGAACCGGGAGAGCCCCGCTTTTTCCATGAGGGCGATTTCAGGATGTATCGAAAAACCGGGCACATTGAAAAACTGGGGCGCGTCGGACCCCAGCAGTAGACCCGCTCCCTCCTCGTGCAGGGCTAAAATCAGATCGAGCCGGACTTGGGCGAACGCCTCCGCCGCATCCCGGTCATAGAGCCGGTCTTCCCGGCGATTTCTCACGCTGGAGAACCACCGGTCCACCACTTCCCGCGGCAGGTAACGGAATTCCGGCCGCTCATCCCGGAGCGTGTCCAAATCCCAGAGCAGGACCGCGTGCATCAGCGTCTCGGTCGGCACGTTCCAGACTCCGGCATCACGGGTGCGACGGGCCATCTCCCGAATGCGTTCCGGCTCCGCGAAAGGGGCCAGGCGAAACCCGAAAAAACCTCCGTCCACATCGGCGGTTTTCTCAGGATCCACCAAGGCCGGCAGGTAGGCGTCCAAGTGATCGATGCTGGCATAACCCGCTTCCAGCGCCCGCCGCAACCCCACTGCGGACGGCACATGACCGGAAAACGGCATGCCGATCTCCCGGGCCGCCTCGGCCATGGCATCGAAGGCCTCCCGCGTTCCGGAGGCCACTTTAATAAAATCGTAACCGGCGGCCTTTTGCTCCCGGGCAAGGGCTCTTCCGCTTTCCGGGTCCGGAGCCGAACGGGCGTTAAAGGCGGGACCCGCGGTGATCAACCTCGGACCTTCCAGGTCTCCCCGCTCCAGTTGCTCCCGTGTTTCGAGATGGACCGGCGCCCCCAGCATGCCGCGGATCAGGGTGATGCCGTTGGCCAGGTAAAGCATGAGCACATCGCGCCGGTAAACCTCGTCCGCTCCTCCCGGGAGGTGGGCGTGCATTTCGGCCAAGCCCGGCATCAGATACTTTCCCGAACCGTCGACCTCGAGGAGAGTCTCTTCGCGGGATATCGCGTCTCCAGCCGGCCGGACCGACTCAATGATCCCGTTTCGAACCACCACGGTCTGCCCGGGCAAAACCCGCTCGTGGTCCATCGGAATGACGCTGACGTTGCGGATCACCAGACCATCGGGAGCGGCGGAGATGGCTCCGGCCGAAAGCAGAGCGACACAAAGAAAACAGAAGACAGGACGAAGGTTCATGGGAGTCCGTTGGTTGCGAGTTCCGGATTGACGACTGGCAGGCGGCCCATCCGCCGGCTGGCTCGAAGTTTTCGCATCGTCTCCCCTTTTGTCAAGCGGACAGGAACCGGAGCCGCAGAAGTCACCGGCCCCCTCTCAAAAGGCATCGGCGGTGAGGATCACCTCCGCCGCCGTCTGACCGTGAATCGCGGCGGCGGCGTCATCATTTTTCAATCGCTCGTCGTCCATGGCAAAGCCCTTGATCGTGAACGACTCGATAATCCCGGTGGCCCACTTGCGGAACTGGACCGCACGCTCGGAATTGACCTTGTAACCAACGGCGATGATAGCGGAGAGATTGTAATGCCGGGTATCGTAGGATTTGCCGTCGACGGCAGTTATCCGAAAAATTCGGATAACTGAATCCTCCTGCAACTCACTTTCCGCGAAAATCTTTTTGAGGTGGTAGTTAGAGCGTGTCCGAAAAGGTGATTGGCTATCGAAAATCGGCCAGGAAAACGGGAATATTAACCGTATTTAAGCTTGAAATACAAGCGGCCTCAAGCTGTTGTGGTTAAATGACTAAACCTAACCATAGTTCAACAACTGAGGCCAACGGCAATCCTGCACATTTCACGCCCTGTTTCAATAACTTTTATTACGCCGCGAGCACGGATTTCAGCGAGTTCTTGGCCGAAAGTGCCGATTTATTCGATTCGAGGCCCGATTTGGTGGTGAAAATCGAGGCCGATCTCGACCGGCACGGCTTGGAGAAAAAGAAGCTCCGGCGGGCCGACCGTCTTTTTCTCCAGAGCCAAAACGGTGCGTTGGCCGGGCTCGAAAACCTTCCCGAGAGTTTTCCGCCGCCACGCTTCGATGCCAAGGGCCGGAAACTGCCGGGTAAACTGGAGGTGCTCGAACAAGGGCGGCCACGAATGCCTGGCGCGGTAGCGGGGGTTTTGCTGTTGACGCGCGGCTATCACGGCTCCTGCACCAACAAGGAAGCGCTGGATTTCATGGGCGAGTCCAAAAGCCTGGAAGCTTTTCTGGTCGGACGCGGGCTGAGCCTGCCGGGGCGTTCGACCATGAGCGAGTTGCTCAATGCGATCAGCCTTGAAACGCGTGAGGCGATCCTTTCCGCCCAGTTAAACCGGGCCAGCCGGGAAGAGCTCGACAGCTTCGATCAGGTCCTGATCGATAGTACCGCGACCAAGGCCAATTCGTGCTGGCCGACCGATGCCAAGACCATCTTCGTCCTGGCCCGGCGCCTTTATGAGATCGGCCGCAAGTTCGAGCTTTTCGGTTTGGCAAATATCCGCCCGGGACGCATGGAGAGCTACCTCGAAGAGCTCTCGAAAAAGCCTTTTCAAATCAATCTTAACGCTAAGAAAAAGAAGAAGTTCCAGAAGTTTTGCCGGGAGTTCATTGAGTTGGCGGCCAAACTTCTTTGCCATGCGGATAACGAGTTCAAGCGCGTGGAGGCAAGCTGGAACGAACGACTCGACAACGGGCGGATCCTGCCCAGCTTGCGCCAACAGGCCAAAGCGCGTGTCGATCTGTTTGTCGAGAGTCTGCACCTCGCCACGAAGTCGCTCGAACAAATGCGCCAACGCATTTTCGAAGAAAAAACCTTTCCTTCGACCGAGCGCGTCTTGAGCGTTCACGACCGCTCGGCGGCTTACATCCAAAAGGGAGGTCGCCAGCCGGTCATCGGCTACAAGCCGCAATTGGCCCGAAGCGCCAATGGATATGTCGTCGCGCTGAAGGTCGATTCAGGCAACACCTCCGATTCCTCCAACCTGGTGCCGATGGTGGAAAGAGCGATCGCCAACACTGGAGTCATACCGCACCTGACCAGCGTGGACGACGGCTATTCTTCGCGGGAGGGCCATGATCGGGTCAGGGAGTTGGGAGTGGAGATCGTCAGCATCAGTGGATCGAAGGGAAAGAAGCTCCTTGGCGAGGACTGGGACGGGGAGGAGTATCGCCTGGCCCGGGCCGGCCGTTCGGCCGTGGAGTCTTTAATGTTTTGCCTGAAGTATGGCTTCGACTTCGGCCAACTCAGCCGGACAGGCATTGCGGCAGCCCGCGAGGAATTTTTGGAGAAGTGCCTGGCCTACAATGCGTGTCGGACGATCCTGCTGCGAAAGCGAAAACGACGGTGCCAAGTCGCTTGAGCGAGGTCCCCCCGTCATTCCAAACAAAGAACGTCGAAGACGGAGGATCGGTCCTGTACCGATCCTGCTCAATTTGGTTCCAAAACGACGATTCGGACCGTATTCACTGTTTGGTTACTGCCTTTGGGGGTGCCGGATTCCACCCATCCACCAAACATCCATCTTCAATCAAACAATCGCCGCTCGTAAAAACCCTTTTCGGATGGAATCTAGTTAATGGTGCGCACGTCCACATCGTAGAGCTGTCCCATCATCTTCTGGCTGAGCCAACGTTTTCGTCGACATAAACTGCCTCCACCCCGCCCGCCCCGCTGGCAGCCACAAAGGTCAGGTATTCCGCCGCCGAAGAGCGAACCAGGGAAACGTCGGTTTTCGTTTTCCGGCGACCGCCGGGATCGGGCTCGTTTTTGCTCATACTGTTTTGGTCTTCACCGATTCAGCCGAGGTCGGAGAACAGAGCCCCGTCCATTTTGGTGATTGTGTTGGTGTTGCGGTCAATTGGAGACATGGCGAAGGAACAGGAGGGTTCTCAGAGAGACTGGTTGAAGTTGAATATTCCCTACCGCTAAGGGCAACGTTGTTTTCGGAGTCTGCCATGTCTTCAATCCACCCAACATTCCGCGCTACGCCCGGCGACATAGAATGAAACTTGCCCGCACTGGGAGGGATGGCATCCTGCCGTCCGCCGTCGGCGTCGCCTCCAGCAGAAGGTCGGCTGGAAGCCAACCCTCCGATTTGGCGGTGGTGCCGGATTGTCACTGGGAGGGGTGGCATCCTGCCGCCCGGCATCGGCTTCAGTAGCGGCGGGATCGCCGTGTTTGGTCGGCTGGAAGACCCTCCGATTTGGCGTGCACGAAGCCGTTCAACGTAGTGGGGTTGGCTCCGCCGCCCCTCCGTTTGGTGTCCGAAACGCGGGAGCCAATTGATCCCATCGGCGACGCGTAATCAGACTTTCGGCCATTCGTCTCCAACCGCTGCTGTCGGGCGGCGGAGCCAACCCGACTACGGGAATGACGTTAATTCAGAAGCCGCTCTGCTTCAGTCGTGATCTTCCAACTACACAAGCTCCGGTTGGCCGGTTTCCATTGAGTAAAGACCTGACGTCTTCGCCTTCCTGCTCCCAGGCGCAGCTCCAGTTAGTTGCAAACAACCTTACCGTAGAATGGCGAGAAACTCCCTCGGCGTCACGGCCGGGATGGGTGAGCGGCGAAAGTCTTTTTTGTTGCGGGTCACAATCTGCTCCAACCGGGCTTTCTGCGCGGCGGCAACCTGAAGGGCGTCTTCGAAACCGGGAATGGGCAATGCGCGAGCCGTGCGGGCCGCGAGTGAATCGGCCGGACAGACTTCGAAGACGTCGAGAACTTCATCCACGAAACGTTCCGCTTCCTTTTTCCCGGCCGTTTTTAACCCGATGTAATAAAGGTTGGCGAGGGTGTGCCACGCAATCCAACCATCGCCAGGATGTGCCTCGCACCAATCCAGCACCGCCTGGCTTTCGTCCACCAAGCCCTCGCGCTCAAGCAGGGCGTCGAGCAGGATGTTGGCGTCGACCAGGATTTTCACCGGCCGCTATGCTTCTCCAGGAGGTAATCGAGGCGGGGATCGCCCTTGGCTTCGGCCGCGGACTTCCATCGGCCGCGCAGGCGAGCTCCCAAGGGCGGGCGACCCTCCTCGGCCTCCGCCATGGTCGACGACCACTGCTCGAACAGAGCCGAAACGGAGACGCCCTTTTTCCGGGCAAGGCGCTTCGCTTTCGCCACCGCTTCCCGCTCGACCGTCAATGTCAATTTCGCCTTCATTAACACGTATCCTAAGTTTAAAGCACGTGCTGTCAAGATGGGTTGGGAGCGGCGGCATCTTGCCGCCGAAAGTAACGCACGCATCAACACGGCTGAGCTACTTTTTCGGCCGTCCCCGATCTTCCCGCTCAGAAACAGAAATGCCCTTCCCCGGGATCGCCGAGTTGCACTCGGCCTTGTTGCAAGAGTCCACAGTCAACACCCCCAGGCCTCGAAGAGCGTATCGAAGGAGAATACGCGTTTGCTGAGCCAGCCCTTTCCTTTTTGAAGCTTCTCCTTCTTCACGGGCGGATTAAAGACAAGCCGTGGTTCGCCCAGGAAGAGAAAGCTGTGGCGCTTCGACCAGTCCCACTCTTTGAGCGCTTCGAAAAGGTGTTTCTGGCGGGTCTGCCATTGCTTGCCGCGAACCTGCGACACCACGTCTATGAGCTCGTCGAATGATTCCACCACTTCCACGGATTCGATCCTGGCAAGGTAGCTGATTCCCACCCGGATACCCGGATGCTGTTTCGCGATCTCCTGCCCAAAATGAGGCGCGAAATACAGCGCCTCCGGCAGCCGGCTGCTGGCTTCGTAATAACACCCATACATGCGGCCGTGGAGGAAAAGCGCCAGCGTCTTTTCCTCGTTGATTTCGCGTGCATAGACTTCGACGGATTCTGTTTTTGGCACCATGTTATGCTCCTTCAGGTAACGGTGGAGATCGGCGCTGAGAAAGCGAATCTCCCCCTGGGTGGACTTTTCAAGTTGTTCTAAAATCGGGACCAGATCGCGCCAGCGGAAATACCGGCAACCGGCGCGACTGCGCTCACTTCGGGTCGGCCGGTGCTCGGTCAGCAACACCCGCCATTTGGCCGGATATTTTAGCGCCTGGTCGAACGGATCGTGCGCCCCGACCTTGGCTTCAACAACTCCGACGCCTTCGGAGGTCTTCACGAGGATATCGGAGCGATCCTGCGCATGCCGCGTTTCGAGCGCCACCGAGCGAGGTTTTCCGGCGAAGCCAAACTTCTCACAAAAACGCCCGGGCGCCAGTGCCATCAGGTAGCCCAGAGTGGCCGTCAGCCGGGTTTCCCGCAGGTTCGCGCCAAAAGATCCGACAAAGCTCGACACGATAGAACCGCCGCGCAGCAGGTCGATCTGCTCGTGTTCTGCTCGTTGGTTTGAGCGAGAATTTAGCGATGCTTCTTTAATTCGGCCCATTCTTTTTGCGTTTCTTCGATCACATCCCGCTCAAAGTTTTCGTGCTTCAGCCGATTGAAACCTTCGGGATTCCTTTCGCAGTGGTAAAAGTAATGCTTCATTCGACGATCCCGATCGGTCTTCTCCTTTTCTCCCTGCGAAGGCAGGATCCAGCCCATGGCTTTACCGGCCTTCAAGAGGCCCGTGATTATGGCAATCACGGTCAACAGCCAGGACAGCCAGACGATTCCCAAACTGATGATATGAATAGAAACGGGGACAAAGAATACCAAGGTGACAAACAACCAAATCGCTCGCCCCGTCGCTCGTGCTTCCCGCCGAGCAGCTTCCTCGACATCTGTTTTCAAGCGAAAAGGGACGTCATGGTATATCGTTTCCAGATACACAGGATCCCTCAGCTCAGGAGGCATTTCGTTGTCCTTCATCAAGCCCCAGTGGCAGACAGCGGAACTCGAATCCCTCGCAAACCCCGTAAGGTGACGTTCCTCACCGTCACCAATTACTCTGTCGCGAACGTCGAATGCGGAAGCCATCAACTGTGTCGGATACCTCTTCAGCCAATGCCGAAACTCCGTTTCCATCAGTTCCTTCACGCGATTCCAATTCGGTAAATCCTCAGGAAAGACCAGATTCAGCAGCGCAATCGGAAAACGAGCATCCGCAGGCTGATAGGTTACAAAATAGGAATCACGATCAATTGGGATCTTATCCCTGAACACTTCCGGCGGATGCTCTTTCTCAGTCACGTCAGGAGCTTTCATACGCTTTCTGGCCCTGGTCGGGGTACTTTTTGAGGACGTGATGGAAGTGGTTGATCTCGTCATACGTCAGACCAAGATCTTTGCCGCGCTTGGTGGCGGCATTGAGGTCCTTCGCGATTTTGATCAACTCGGATATCATAATGATCGGGAACTGCCGTGGCATTTATTCAGTTACATCGGTCGCCAATGCCTCCTCCACCGCCCGGAACTCTTCCAACGCGGCTTCGAGACTAACGACAATTTCGGCGGCTAGTTCGGCGGGTGGAGGCAGGTTCTCGCTGTCTTCGAGGCTGTCGTCTTTGAGCCAGAAGATGTCGAGGTTGGCTTTGTCTCTCGCAACGATTTCGTCGTAAGTGAATTTTTTGAAGCGCTCGGTTTCCTTGCGCTTGGCGAAGGCACCCGGCCGATAGACGGCTTTGAAGTCGTCGAGGTCTTTGTTGGCCAGCGGGTTGGTCTTGAGGGTGAAATGCTGGTTGGTGCGCAGATCGTAGATCCAGAGGTCTTTGGTCCAGGGTTTTTCGCTGGCTTCTTTACGTTCAAAGAAGAGGACGTTGGCCTTCACGCCTTGGGCGTAGAAGATGCCGGTGGGGAGGCGCAGGAGGGTGTGGACGTTGCAGCGTTTGAGGAGTTCGCGGCGGATGGTTTCGCCGGCTCCGCCTTCGAAAAGGACGTTGTCAGGGAGAACGACAGCCGCCGTACCGCCGACCTTGAGCTCGCTGACGATGTGCTGGAGGAAGTTGAGCTGTTTGTTGCTGGTCGTGGCCCAGAATTCGTCGCGCTCGTATTCGGTAAATATCATTTATGCCGAGTAACGCTTGACCAACTCCAGCACCCGCGAACGCCGCACATTTTTGACCGACCTCTTAAAGACAATTTCATCATCGTCAATACTTTCAACGTGAGGCGCGATTACATCAAGCTCGTCGAGCGTGAACCCATATCGCAACAGGGCTATCTCGAGCTCATCAGCTGTGCCATGTCGCATGTAGTTTGCGAACCGGAGGGCGTTCGGATCGCCGACCTCCTTATAATATAGCGTAAAAGCGGCCACATAGACATCTGCCAAAGAGAAAGAAATCACCTTATCGAGGTAATCGTAAGTATCATAAACAAGCCTATCATAGGCCAGATCTTCTACGCATATACCCGCAAACTCATTGTATGAATTCCTCAAATTCTTGTTCGGCAAAGCGTGAGGCGGCATCGAAAAGTCGACCATGATTTTAGCCAACCGCGAGGAGTATTCTTCCTTATCAATTTTTCCTCTTTGTAATAATCGATCCAGTTTTCGGCGCTCCGATCGTTTCGTTATATAGTTGTAGCGGATTGCCAAGATCTCTTTGAAGCTCCGACCTTGGACTTTCATCAATAAGATCGTAATTCCAGCTGATAATACGCCCTTTTCCCCCGCCTCCAACGGACGGTTGACCGAGCGCTCAAAAATCAAATGGAAGGAATCCTTCAGTTTCCTCCGGACAGCCTGTTCGAGCTTGCTATACTCCGCGGAAGTCAAAATGTCGTCCCCTGAAAACAGAATACCTAAAACAGTCCCAGCAGCCTCCATAACTTTATCGCCACCCAAGCGTTCGAGCCGGGATTTCGGAAGGTTCAGCTCATCATCGATTGTTTCTTCTTTTATTGCCTCGACGAATTCTCGCCAGTCCTCGGAGATTTCGTCCTGATCTCGATCAAGAACTGATTCGGTCGTGATCCAGCTTCTTTCTTGGAGCCTCTCCGTGAAAGGCCGAGCGTGCTCCACAATGACGAATCCATAATCGAAGTCGTTGGTGTTATGGCTTGTACGTCCGGCTCGACCGATGAGATTCTTGAGCCCAAGCGCTTTGTCCTCCCGAGAGCCATGAAATGCCAAATTATGGATCCAGACCACTTTGAATGGCATGTTGACTCCCTGAGCCAGCGTTGATGTTGCGAAACAAATCTTCGCGAGCCCTAAGCGGGTGAACTTCTCGATCAACGTTCTAACCGCGAGTGGGATTGAACCGTGATGAATAACTACGCCTCTTCGCATCTGACTCACTAGATCCGAATCTCTTCCTTCCGCTCCGATCAGATCCTCAATCTCGTCGATAATCGCAACCCCATCCTCATCAGTTACCTCATCACACAGATCCAAGTAGTCCGAGAAGTCTTCTTTATACTTCCCCGAGATGATGGAAGCCTTAGAGGTGAAAACTAGCAGGTTCTCACCGGTTTCGATAGCAGCTGCGGCTTGATCGATTTCATTCAACAAGCAATTTGTGAGCCTGTGTCCTCCATCGATGTGGGGGGAAAACAGATACTGATTACCGTTGCTGTGGTTCTGGATGAACAGCTTCCCCACACTCCCTTGTCTATAATTCTTTGCGGACGCCTGATTAACGAAATCATGCTTGTCAAGCTGGGCTGAAGGGTTCTCCACGAACGGATGCGCAAAAACCTTCTTAGCGTCGGGATAAAGAGAGTTCGATCGTCTGACGAATGCGTCAAATCCGATGCCTCGAACCTCTTCCTCGGAGATTTGTGCTTCATCAAATATAATGAGCCCAACATCAAAAATGCTATTGGACCGTGTCGCTTCCAGCGCTCGCTCAGGGGTTACAACAAAGATTCTCTTGCGCGTTCGCTTGAGATTAATGTAGTCGATAAATTGAAGAATTAGAACGCTAGGATCATCGGCAAAAATGGTGAAGACTTCTTCTAGATACTCAGCGATTAACGCCCTCGAAGGAACGACAATAATCACGTCGCTGATTTCATTCTGAAGAATCTCCCGAAGGAGGTAAGACTTCCCCGCGCTCGTAGGAGCGGAAAATGAAAAATAGCGGTTGTCCAGAATGTTTTGCCTGATGTTAGCCTGCACGGGAGTGAGGGAGCGACCTGTCTCCTTCTCAATTTCATCCCCATACTGGCGATATACAAAAGAAAGCAAATCGTCCGGAGGCTCAGTTTTGTAGAACAGGCCCAAGAGATACATTAGCTGAGGCTCCACTCTCTGAAACTCATCCGGATGGAAGAGCTTGAAGCATGCGAGCTCATGCAGATCTTGGGGGTCTACTGGGCCGTTAGCATGAATTCGCGCGAGAATTATAGCGATCTTCGCCATTGGTTCTCGAGCCTCCTTTATCTCTTTTGGACTCATGATCTAATCCCAATAATGTAGAGAGAAACAGCCTCCTTCGACAATCGAATGACGTCCGAATTGGCGAGAGTATTTACAAGGATCTGCTCCAGATTATTGCTATTGACAGAAAAAGCTAAGCAGAATCCCCGCTCTCGATCGTTCATTAGCTTGCTAACAGAGACTTCGCTGGCGAAATAGTTTAGATGCACGAGGTCGCCAATATCCTTCTCGTCATCAATGAACTCGCAAACTTGCCTCGCCGCAGCTCCGTAGGCGTTGTTAGCGCTGTTGAATTTTGCTTCTCCGCAATTGATCAGATCCTTCGGGCACTCCGTGTAATAGTCAAATCCGTGATTTCCAGTGAGCTTCTCCTTCCAAATCTCGGACAGAGGGAACGAGTTGTGCCCGAGTTCGTTCGCGAGTGTCTGAGCAGCGGAAAGGGACACCATGAATTCCCCAAAATCTTTTGCAATCTTCCCATTCGATTTATTGAAAATATCAACTAATGCAGCTATCGTGCGGCTTGAGGTCGCCTGGTAGGATGCCTTCGCCAAGGGGTTCAGCTTTTGAATCCAGTTGGTGTCGCTCACGATAGTGACCATTTCCTGTGCAAACTCGTGAACATCATCGATCTCGATACCTAGCAAGTGAACCGTTGCTTGAGCACCGTCCGGGAGTTCATCTGACGAAGGTTGCCTGTTGACGATGATCTTCATGCCACTTGGAGGGTTTTCCTTCCCGCATCCGGGGTGACCGCGGCGAGGGAGTCGGGGTCGTGTTGGTCGCGGAAGTTGGTTTCGATGCCGGTGGATTCGTAGGTAAAAGGGAGCGGATCGGCCCATCGGAAGCGGTCCGGATCACTGGGAATCGCTAACGGAAAACGGTAGGCGGAGAGGCGGTAGTAGTTGTGATGGGCGAGGCAGTGCTCAGCGGCCTGCGGATCGGAGATCTCCAACCCCCGGTCGCGGAGAATCTGGAGTTGTTCCTGAAAGGTCTTCGGAGGCTTGCTGCTCATCGCCTCCTCCGTACAAAAAGTAACCCGCCGATTTGGGCATCGTTGAGAGGCCTAGCGGGTATTGTTGACATAACTATCGGCCCCGATGCCGCCCCCGTCAAGGGGAATCTCGAGTGCGCGGATATGTCCGCGCTTTTCTGCAGGGGCGACATGTCGCCTGGATCTAAAGCTGCGACATGTCGCAGCACTCCAGGGTCTTTTTCAAAAGTCATCGGGGGTCTCCAGTTGGTCGATTTTGTAGCTTTCGAGTTTCCGGCGGGTGGCGGCAGGTTCTCGCTGGCTTCGAGGCTGTCGTCTTTGAGCCAGAAGATGTCGAGGTTGGCTTTGTCTCTCGCGACGATTTCGTCGTAAGTGAATTTCCGGAAAGTGGCAGAGGCGATAGTGGCAGAGGCATCTTGCTTCTGACCCTTCTCAGAACTGAGGCGGGACGCCTCAGCCACTTTGGCTTCTTTAGCTTTGGAGATGGTGGTGCGTCGAGGCATCAGGGTTCCTTGGGGAGATCGGTGGGATTGCTGACGACGGGTTCGAGGCCGGCGGCGCGATCGCGGGCGATCGCTTTGGCGGAAGCTCGTTTGAGGGCGGCTTCGGCTCCGATGAAGTCGGGATCGTCCAAGGGTCGGACAGGCCGCGGTTCTTCCATGGATCTGAGGGTGGCAGATGCGTCCCGCTTCTGTTCATCGCTGAAACTGAGGCGGGACGCCTCAGCCACTTTTTGTTCCTGCCATTCCCGGGTGAGTCGGTCGGTGACGGCGGCAGCGAGGTCAGCCAGTTGTTTCTTTTTGCCGAAGAGGGATTTGAGGAGATCGGTCATGGTCGGCGGTAGAGTTTGAGGTAGGCATCGAAGAGGAAGATGCGGTCGCGCTTGGCGCCGGTCATCTCGATGAGGAGTCCCTGTTCGACAAAGCGGTCGATCAATTTGTAGGCGGTGGGCTGGGAAACCCCGGCGGCTTCGGCGGCCATCTTGGCATTGACCCAAACTTGACCGAATAAGTAGTTGAAAAATGCGAGCCCGGTTCGGCCATGGGGCTTCCAAGCGGCGATTTCTTTTTCCCAGCCTGCTTTGAAGCGAAGAATCGCCTTGAAGGTGTCCACGCCGCGGGCAGCGGTTTCG
This sequence comes from Verruconatronum alginivorum, assembly GCF_056590205.1. Lineage (NCBI taxonomy): Bacteria > Pseudomonadati > Verrucomicrobiota > Opitutia > Opitutales > Verruconatronaceae > Verruconatronum > Verruconatronum alginivorum. The sequence continues at coordinate 1,474,398 of NZ_JBWPVQ010000001.1, forward strand.
GCCAGGCCGTCGAGAAAGAAGATGAGCCAGTCGGCGATGGCGTCTTTCTCCCGCACGCGGGTCAGGCGCTCGTAGTATTCTTCACGGTTACGCTCCAGGTAGTCGGAGAGATAGAGGACGGGTTGCTTGAGGATGCCCTGCGCGACGAGGTAGAGGGGCACCATGAGGCGCCCGATCCGCCCGTTGCCGTCGAGGAAGGGGTGGATGGTTTCGAATTGGTAATGCATGAGGGCGACCTTGAGGAGCGGTGGCAGGTGCAGGTCGGCGTTGTGGGCAAAGCGCTCGAGATCGCTCATGAGTTCCGGCACGTCGTCGGCGATTGGAGGGACAAAGCGGGCGTTGCCGGGATTGGAACCGCCGATCCAGTTTTGGCTGCGGCGGAACTCCCCGGGAGTCTTATGCTCGCCGCGAACGCCCTCCATGAGGGTGGCATGGGCTTCCCGAAGCAACCTATTGGAAAAAGGGAGTGTTTCCAACTGCTGGATCGCGGTTCGCATGGCACGGACGTAGTTGTTGACTTCACGCCAGTCGTCGCGCCGATCTTCCGCGATCTCCTCTTCGGGAAGAACGGCCTCCTCCATTTCCGTGCGCGTATCTTCGATGCGGCTGGATTCAGTGGCTTCCTTCGTCACGTGCATGCGCACGAAGAGGTCGAGGTTGGGCACATACTCTGAGAACATGTCGAGCCGGCCGAGTTGGCGGTCTGCCCGGCTGAGGGCATTGAGCACGCGCGGATCATTAATCGTCCATGAGCGATTGATGATGGATGGCTGAAAGCTGCGGTATTCCAACTGCTTATGCCAATTTCCTGCGCTGTATTCGTGCATGCCTTTGTGAGCTGGGATCAAAGAGTTTAATTAAGAATGGCAGCTAATTAAATATTGGGTCAATATTTTAAATAGTCGGGTCCGCTAATAAAATTGCCGTCTGTTTAGCCTGGATTATTCGCGAAGCCCAGAAGTGATGAAGCGCAAGGCGCGCCCCAAAATCCGCGCGGGAGTGCATTGAAGTGCATGACCAAGCGGATTGTAGTGGTGCAACGCCGCGATTCGCGCTTGTGGGCGAGAGGATTGTGCGAAAAGCGGACGGCAAATCTTTTTCGGACCGCATAAAACCATAGCTCACTCTTATCTAATATCTTAACCTTTTTTCGCACAATCTGGTGAATAATTCAGGTTAGGCGATCAGCGCTTGATTGAGCTCCTCGATGATCGGTTTCAAGGCGTCCTTGCCAAAAATACGGGTGGCGACGGCCAGCGGGACGCCTTCATCGGAGTCGACGCTTTGCCAGGCGTCGAGGTAGGCGGCGGGGTCGTCTGTGGCGAAGGCACCGTTGAGGGCGACGTAGTCCCGAATCACCTTCAGCCAGTGGATCTGGCTTTCGGTGAATCGCGGAGTTCGTGTTTCTTCGTTCCTGGTTCCTGGTTGCGGCTTGGCCGCTTGTTGTTGGGCGAGCCAACGCTGAAACCGTTCCTCGACGATTTCGGGAAAGGGCGCGAGCGGGGTGTTTTGGGGATCGACGGTGTGGCGGACGAGGGTGATCAAGTTGGTGAGGATCTTGACGGGATCGGCGGTGATGGGGCGCTTTTCGAGGTGTTCGTAAGCTTTCCAGACTTCGGCGGGGGCAATGTGGTAGGGCGGTCTGCCGACGGCTTCGGCGAGGGTCTTGAGTTCTTCGTAAACGAGGTGTCGTTTAGCGCCCGTCTTCGCTCCGCTACGCCGTGGCACGTGCGGCAAATTGTAGAGGATCTGCAGGGCGGTGATTTCGTCCTGATTGTCTTCGAGGAATTGTTTCCAGGAGGTGACGAGCTGGCGGGCTTTTTCCTCGTCGTAGCCTGCGCTGATGACGGTGTCGCCGGTGAGGTGGTCGATGGTGACATCGGTCTTGCGGCGTTTGGCTTCCAGCAGGTCACGGAGGGCGGGATTGGAGGCGAGCGGCTTGGCGGCGGAATTCGCTAGCTCCTCCGCCGCTGTTCTTAGTTCGTCGACGCTTGGTTCGTAGTTATCGGGGGCATTCGCCGGGGTTGCCGCGCGCCGAACCTCGTCGGGATCGGTGGCCTTGATAAGGTCGGCGGCGATTTGTTTTACGGAGGGGCCGCCGGAGACCTTGGCGATTTCCTCGCGGTCGGCCTGGCTGAGCATGCGGTCGAGACGCGCGAGGCGGCCGGCCACGGTGGTGAGGGTGGCCTCATCGCGCGCGCCCATGGCGATGCCGAGCAGGAGCTTGTCGAAGGCGACGGAGGGCTTGCTCTCCATCGGGCGGGAGTCGGTCTTGTCGGACTCGGTGACGCCGACGGCATCAACGAGGACGAAGCGGGTTTTCCCTCCCGCATCCGGGGTGACAGCGGCGAGGGCGTCGGGATCGATGGTGCGGGTGCCGCGGCCTTTCATCTGCTCGAAGTAGAGCCGGGAGCGGACATCGCGCAGGAAGAGGAGGCACTCGAGGGGCTTGATGTCGGTGCCGGTGGCAATCATGTCCACGGTGACGGCGATGCGGAACTCGGGGGCGGTGCGGAAGGCCTTGATGATGTCCTCGGATTTGCCGCTGGCCCGGTAGGTGACCTTTTTGCAGAAGTCATTACCCTTGCCGAACTCCTTGCGGACAATGTCGACGATGTCCTCGGCGTGGCTGTCGTCCTTGGCGAAGATGAGGGTCTTGGGCACCCAGGGAGCGTCGAGGCCCATGGCTTGAGCGCGGGCGGGGCGGTCGGTGAAGATCTCGGTGAAGAGTTTTTCCCGGAAGGTCCGGATCACGGTGCGGAGCTGATCGGGAACGACGACGGAGCGGTCGAGCTGGGTTTTCTGGAAGGTTTCCTCGGCTTCCTGGATTTCCCAGCGTTTGGCCCGGGTGAGGCGGTCGCGTTTCTGGTAGTCATGCCCGGCCTTGACGGTGACGCCTTTCTCGGAGACTTCGGTTTTGATCCGGTAGATGTCGTAGCCGACGTTGACGCCATCGGCGACGGCCTGGACGTAGGGGTATTCGGTGACGAGGTTGCGGTCGAAGAATCCGAGGGTGGCCTTGCTGGGAGTGGCGGTGAGGCCGATGAGGAAGGCGTCGAAGTATTCGATGACCTGCTTCCACAGGTTGTAGATGGAGCGGTGGCATTCGTCGACGATGACGAAGTCGAAGGACTCGATGGGGATCTTCGGGTTGTAGGTGACGGGGAGCGGGTCTTTGCCCGTGGCGGCTCCAGCGGCTTCGTAACCGGAGTGCTCGTCGGCCTCGTCGTCGAGGTCATCCTTGCCGGAGAGTTGGGAATAGAGGCGCTGGATGGTGGAGACCGTGACCTTGCAGACGGGATCGATGCCGCCGGGTCCGAGCATCTGGACGTTGTAGAGGTCGGTGAAGCTGCGCCCATCATCGGGCATGGTGTAGTTCTGAAATTCGCGGACGGTCTGGCGGCCGAGATTCCCGCGGTCGACGAGGAAAAGGATGCGCTTGGCTCCGGCGTGCTTGATGAGGCGGTAGGCCTGGGTTACGGCGGTGAAGGTCTTTCCGGAGCCCGTAGCCATCTGAATGAGGGCGCGCGGGCGATTGGCGGCAAGGGACCGCTCGAGCATCGTGATGGCGTCGATCTGACAGTCACGGAGCGGCGCAGTGTCGAAATCGGGGAACTGGCGAAGGCGGGCGCGCAGGGTGTCGGGCTGCTGGACGAGTTCGAGCAGGTGCTCGGGGGGGGTGGAAGGCGAAGACGGGGCGCGAGCGGGAGTCGGGGTCGCGTTGGTCGCGGAAGTTGCTTTCGATGCCGGTGGATTCGTAGGTAAAAGGGAGCGGATCGGCCCAGCGTTGGGGGATCCATCTCTTGGCGGCGGTATAGCGGGCGGATTGCTCGGCGACGGCGGAAAGGGTGATGCCTTCCTTCTTGGCCTCGACGATGCCGAGGGCTTTGCCATCGACAAAAAGGATGTAGTCGGCGGGGCCACCCTGAGACTGCATTTCCCGGACGGCGACGCCTCTGGAGGCGGAGAGATTGAGAGTGGCGATGTCCTGAATGGCCCAACCGGCGGCGCTCAGTTGAGCGTCGATTTGCAGGCGGGCGCGTTGTTCAGGAGTTTCAGGCATGGTCGTCGTCCTGGCGGAAATTGTCCTTCGTTTCGATCACGGACGGCATTGTGACTTCGCGATGAGGACACCCGTTAGTGCGGAACGCGTCGGAGTCGTTGAATGGCGGGATTGGCGAGGGCGTAGTCGGCGCGTGATGGAGGTTGACGCCGACAATGATGCCAAGGAGATCGCGAATCTTGTTGAGAAGGTCTTCGAGTAGCTTTTCGGCATCCTTTAGGCCAACGGCTGTGCCGGAATCGTCTTTACTGAGGACGAGGCGCCCGCCTTCGGTGTTGGCGTATCCACAGATCCATTTCAGGCAGTCGTCTTTCCACTCCCGCTTCCACTCGATGGTCTGTTGCTCGGTGTGAGTCATGTGTTGGTGAATAGTGCTCTGGAGGAAGCATTGCGGAGCAAAAGCAGCGGACTTTCAACCACTAAAGGTGACAGGTCGTCGGGGAGATAGGTTGAAAGTCCGGAATTTGAAGTCCCGCTTCGTGCAAAGAGAGCATGTCGGCTTCATCGCTACGTAGCGAATCTTCCCCGAAGATTCGACCGAACCGCGGGATCGATGAAGGCGGGGCTTCATCGCTACGCGGTCGTTTCGTTTCCGAAAAACCTCCTTGCATGCGGGGGCTCGGTGGCTAACGTACTTCTTTTTCCCTGCACGGGCCGGATCTTGCGGGGCGTTTTCACTTATGGCCGCCGAATCTAGAGAACTAGCATACAACAGCAAAATCGAGGGCGAGGTTGTCGTCTCCCAAGCGGATGCCGTGATCAACTGGATCCGCTCGAACTCCATGTGGCCGATGCCGATGGGGCTCGCTTGCTGCGCCATCGAGTTGATGGCGACCGGCGCGTCGCGCTTCGACATCAGCCGCTTCGGAGCCGAGGTGATGCGGTTTTCCCCGCGGCAGTCGGATGTGATGATCGTCGCCGGCACCGTCACCTACAAGATGGCGGGGGCGGTCCGGCGGATCTACGACCAAATGGCCGCGCCGAAATGGGTGATCGCCATGGGGGCGTGCGCCTCCACCGGCGGGATGTATCGTTCCTACGCGGTGTTGCAGGGGGTCGACCGGATCGTGCCGGTCGACGTTTACGTGAGCGGTTGCCCGCCGCGGCCCGAGGCGTTGCTCGACGCGTTGCTCAAATTGCAGGCGAAGGTGAAAACCGAGCGCTCCGCCACCCGGCTGCTCAAAGCCTGAAGACCATGAGCGAAGATCTTCTCTCCTCCCTCCAATCCAAATTCGCCGGGGTCTCCTTGAGGCACAGTCTCGATTGCCCGGCGTTCAACGTCCCGGCCGACGATTTGCTCGCCCTTTGCCGGCATCTGCGCGACGACCTCGGTTACGATTTGTTGGCCGACGTCTCGGGGGTCGACTGGAAGGATGCCGACCCGCGGTTTTCGGTGGTTTACCATCTTCTTTCGACCACCCGTCACCAATACATCCGCCTGGTGGCCGATTGTCCCGACAGCGAGCATCCGAAGCTGCCGTCGCTGACCTCCCTTTTCCCGGCGGCCGACTGGCATGAGCGGGAGGCCTACGACATGTTCGGCATCCGGTTCTCCGAGCACCCGGACATGCGCCGGATCCTGATGTGGGAGGAGTATCCGTATTTCCCGCTGCGGAAGGATTTCCCGCTGGCCGGGATCGAGACCGATTTCTCCGATCCCGAGATCGGGGAGGAAACCGGGGCGAAGACGATCGCCGCTCCGATGATGGGCGGTCCGTTCACCGCCTCGAAGGGAAAACACGTCAGCGAAAACGAGCCGCGGGCCAAAGACGAGAGCTGGACCGAGCGCCAACCGAAGCCCGGGAGCGAGGGTTGAAACTTTCCTAGACCAATGGCACAAGAGATTTCATACGGCGACGTCCTGCAGCGCACTTCGCATTTCGAAACCGAACTGGAAACGGAAAAGCTGTCCCTCAGCATGGGGCCGTCCCACCCGAGCACCCACGGGGTGCTCCGGTTGATGCTCGACCTCGACGGCGAGGTCGTCACCCGTTGCGAACCGGTCATCGGCTACCTCCACCGCGGCGACGAGAAGCTGGCCGAGAACATGACCTACAACCAGTTCGTGCCCTACACCGACCGGTTGGATTACCTCGCCCCGCTGGCCAACAACGTCGCCTACGCGATCGCGGTCGAGCGGCTCGCCCAGCTTGAGGTGCCGCCCCGCTGCCAGGCGATCCGGGTGTTGATTTCGGAAATGGCCCGGGTCTCGGCCCATTTGCTCGGTCTCGGGGCGTTCGCCATGGACGTCGGCGCCATGACGATTTTCCTCCACACCTTCACCGAGCGGGAAAAACTTTACACCTTGTTCGAGGAGTTGACCGGCGCCCGGTTCACCACCAGCTACACCCGGATCGGCGGCTTGTCGCGCGACGTGCCGGAGGGTTGGGAAGCCCGGGTCGGCGAGTTTTGCGACACCTTCCTCCCGGTGCTGGAGGAGGTCGAAAAGCTGCTCACCCGCAACCGGATCTGGGTCGACCGGACCGAAGGGGTCGGAGTGATCACCAAGGAAGAGGCGATCGGCTACGGTTTGACCGGTCCCAACCTGCGGGCCAGTGGCGCCGAGCTCGATCTGCGCAAAGACGCTCCCTACAGCGGCTACGAGAACTACGAGTTCGACGTGCCGGTCGGGACCCGCGGCGATTGCTACGACCGTTACCTGGTCCGAATGGAGGAGATGCGGCAGAGCGTCCGGATCATCCGCCAGATCATCGGCAAACTCCCCGACGGACCGTGGTACGCGGAAGAGGCGAAGAAAATTTTCGCTCCGCCGAAGGATAAGATCCTGACCAGCATGGAGGAGTTGATCCAGAACTTCATGATCGTCACCCAGGGGCCGAAGATGCCGGCCGGGGAAGTCTATTTCGAAGCGGAGAATCCAAAAGGGGCGCTCGGCTTTTTCATCATTTCCAAGGGAGGGGGCGTCCCGTATCGCCTGAAGATCCGGGGACCCTCGTTCTGCAATTTGAGCATACTTCCGAAGGTGGCGGTGGGAGCGATGGTCTCCGACCTGACCTCGATCCTCGGAAGTCTCGACTTCGTCATGGGGGAATGCGACCGATAATCGGGAGCGAGCGAGAGGGCGTTTGAAGCGATGAATCTGAGCGAAGATACATTAACCAAGATCGACGAGGTCATCACGCATTATCCGGTGAAGCGGAGCGCGGCGCTGCCGTTGCTGCACCTGGTGCAGGAGGACCAAAGCTACATCTCCGAGGAGGCGGTCGAATGGATCGCCCGGAAGCTGGAGCTGGAGCCGATCAACATCCTCGAGTTGGTCACCTTTTACCCGATGTTCCGCCAGAAGCCTCCCGGCCGGCGGCTGATTCGGGTCTGCCGCACCTTGTCGTGCGCCCTCGCCGGTTCCTACAAGGTCTGCGAGTCGTTCAAGAAGGAATTCAATTGCGAACTCGACGAGGTCTCCCCCGACGGGGAAGCGACCATCGAATTCGTCGAATGCCTCGCCGCCTGCGGCTCCGCCCCGGTCGTGATGGTTGACGACGAACTCCACGAAAACGTCGACGAAACCGCCGCGCGCAAAATCACCGAGAAGATCCGCAGCGAACGCTGATGCCGGGGCTCAGCGGAAAACATGATTCACAGAAGGTAGCCAAGGAAAGCGAAGAGAGAACAACCGTATACCGATGGTTCACGAGACGAGACGCACACACCCCACCATGCTGGCGCATGGTCCCCCCCTCTCCAGAGGGGATTCGCGCGAACATGTTCCCCTCTCGAGAGGAGGGGACCGCTCGCGAGAGCGGTGGGGTGTGTCTCCGGTTCCCCTCTTGAGAGGGGGGGACCGCTCGCCAGAGCGGTGGGGTGTGTCTCCAGTTCCCCTCTTGAGAGGGGGGGACCGCTCGCCAGAGCGGTGGGGTGTGTCTCCCGCCGCGACCTTCCGCAAAACCGATCCGACCGACAATTTTTAGACTCATGGCCGTCCAGGAAAAACGCATCATCCTCAAGCATATCGATCAGCCCGGTTACACGATCGACATCGATTGCTACCTCCGCCACGGCGGATACGAGGTTCTCAAGAAGGCGCTGCAACAAAAGCCGGAGGACCTTTGCCAGGAAGTCTCCACCTCCGGACTCCGGGGACGCGGGGGCGCCGGCTTCCCGTGCGGAATGAAGTGGAAGTTTCTCGACCGCAAATCGGGCAAACCGATCTACCTGATCTGCAACGCCGACGAATCGGAGCCGGGCACGTTCAAGGACCGGCAGATCATCCACAAGGATCCCCATCAGTTGATCGAAGGGATTATGGTCTCCTGTTTCGCGATCCAGGCCAAGGCCGCCTACATCTACATCCGGGGCGAATTCCCCGAAGGAGCGAAGATTTTGGAGCAGGCGATCGCCGAGGCCAAAGCGAAGAACTTCGTCGGCGACAAGGTCCTCGGCAGCGATTATTCCTGCGAGATCTACGTCCACCGCGGCGCCGGCGCCTACATCTGCGGCGAAGAGACCGGTCTGATCGAATCGCTCGAAGGCAAACGGGCCTACCCGCGGATCAAGCCCCCCTACTTCCCGGCGGTCCTCGGCCTTTACCAATGTCCGACCGCCGTCAACAACGTCGAGACCCTTTGCAACGTCAAACACGTCATCGACATGGGGGGCGAAGCCTTTGCCAAAATCGGCACCCCGGGCAACACCGGCACCCGCATCCTCTGCGTCTCCGGTCACGTCCAAAAGCCGGGGTATTACGAATTCGAAAACGGCGCCCTCACCATGGGGCAATTGATCCACGAGGTCTGCGGCGGACTGAAACCGGGGCGCAAGTTGAAGGCGATCATTCCCGGCGGTTCCTCGGCGAAGGTGCTGCGGGCCGACGAGCGTTACAAGGGGAAGACCAAGGACGGGAAGGATTTCGACTGGGGCATCGAGGACATCCCGATGGATTTCGACAGCCTCGCCGCCGCTGGTTCCATGGCCGGTTCGGGCGGGATCGTGGTGATGGACGACTCGACCGACATGCTCGACGTCCTCGCCAACATCAACGCCTTTTACGCCCACGAAAGTTGCGGCCAATGCACTCCCTGCCGGGAAGGGAGTCTCTGGATGAAAAAAATCACCACCCGGATGACCCATGGTCAGGCCCGGCGGGAGGACGTCGATTTGTTGAAATCGGTCGCCGACCAGATCGCCGGACGCACCATCTGCGCCTTCGGCGAAGCCTGCGCCTGGCCGACCCAAAGTTTCGTCCTGAAATTCCGCGATGAATTCCTCGCGAAAGCCGACGAACAAGCGAAGGAAGTCAAAGAGGAGGTTGCCGCGCAAAGCTGACGGCAACGGTTCTCTTTCCAGCAAAACCGATAAGATGAGCGACCCACAAGATTTAGTCACAGTAAACATCGACGGCCGTGAGCTGACGGTTCCCAAGGGGACGAACATCATCGACGCCGCGGCCCAGGCCGGCATCGAAATCCCGCATTATTGCTACCACCAGAAACTGAGCGTGGTCGGCAACTGCCGGATGTGCCTCGTCGAAATGGGGATGCCGATGAAGGATCGCGCCACCGGCGAACCGGTCCTCGACGCCGACGGCAAGCAACAGATCGGCTGGATGCCGCGTCCGGCCATCGCCTGCGCCACCTCCGCCATCCCCGGGATCCACATCCGCACCAACACCCCGATGGTAAAGGACTGCCGCAACGGGGTGATGGAATTCCTCCTGATCAATCACCCGCTCGATTGCCCGATCTGCGACCAGGCCGGCGAATGCCGTCTCCAGGAATTCGCGATGGATTACGGCCGCGGCTACAGCCGTTTCATCGAGCAAAAGGTGGTCAAACCGAAACGCACCGTCCTTGGCCCGCGGGTCACCCTCGACGACGAGCGTTGCATCCTTTGCTCCCGTTGCATCCGTTTCTCCAAGGAGATCGCCAAAGACGACGTGCTCGGCTTCGTCGACCGCGGTAGCTTCACCACCCTCACCTGCCACCCGGGCAAGGCGCTGGCGAATAATTATTCGTTGAATACCGTCGACATCTGCCCGGTCGGCGCCCTCACCAGCACCGATTTCCGTTTCAAAATGCGGGTCTGGTTCCTCAAGGAAACCCGCAGCATCTGCACCGAAAGCAGCGTCGGGGCTAACACCACCGTCGGCAGCCGCGAAGGAAAAATCTACCGGATCACCCCGCGCCAGAACGACGCGGTCAACGACACCTGGATGGCCGACAGCGGCCGCGCCCTTTACAAACAGGTCGAAGCGGAATCCCGTCTGAAACAGGCGACCGTCGACCGTCTCCCAAGCGAGTTCACCGTCTCCGCCGAAAAGGCCGCCAATTATCTGAACGGCGGAAAAGTCGCGGTCGTCGCTTCCGGCCACGCCAGCGTTGAGGAACAGTTTCGTCTCAAACAACTCGCCCGCGCGGCGAACGCCGTTTCCATCGACCTCGTCGCCCATCTCCAGGAAGGGGACGGCCTGCTGATCTCGACCGACCGCACTCCCAACACCCGGGGCGCGCTCCTCACCGGCCTGATCAAGGATTTGCCGAAGGAGCGTTTGGAGGGACTCGAACGAGCCCTCCGTAACAAGACCGTCGATACGCTTTTGGTGGTCAACGAAGACATCGTCCGGGCCGGCATCGAGCCGGAGCTGCTGAAAGGCGTCCAAATCGTTTACATCGGGACCCATGCCAACGAAACCTCGGAGAACGCCGCGGTCGTGTTGCCGGCTCTCACCGTTTTCGAAAAGAACGGCTCGTTCGTGAACCAGCAGTTCCGCCTGCAAACCTTCGAAGCGGCTGTTCCCGGCCCGATCGGGGCCCGCGACGATTTGGTGATCCTGGCCGATCTGCTGGGGAAATTGACCGCCCAAGTGGTTCCGACCGATCTCGCGAAAGTCTGGGAAGAAGCCGGACAGGACGTCCCAGCCCTCGCCGGCCGTTCGTGGGCGACGATCCCGCACGACGGCGTCGAACTCGAGCCCGGCTCCCTGGCGGACCTCCCCTTCCCGGAAGGCAAGACGCTTCATTACGAGCCCCGCCAGGTGGCCGGTGTCCAAGCGTAACGTGGAATAGGCATTCCTTAGCATCGAGCTTTCGCCCGATGAATTCCCGGTGCCGACGGGCTTTGCCACCGCCACATCCGGCGAAAGCCGGCATGCTACGGCGGAAGTCGGGGGCTATGGAAACCACAGACAGGAATGTCTGTGCCACACTCGCCTCGGGCGTAGCATCGGGCTTTCGCCCGATGAATTTCCGGGGCCGACGGGCTTTTCCACCGCCCACATCCGGCGAAAGCCGGCATGCTACAGCGAAAGCCGGGATGCTACGGCGAAAGCTGAGAGGTTATGGGAGCCACAGACAGGAATGTCTGTGCCACGTCCGCCTCGGAAAGAGTATTTACAAGCGCGCCGTTTTTTTGTCTCGTTTTCCCTTCCATGAAAACGATCCATCCAATTCTCGCGTTTTGCGTATTCAGTTTCGCCGGTCTGGCTTTCGTCCATGGCCAGGCCGATGACGCCGAAACCACGGCTGCCGAAGGTGAAACCGTCGGTATCGAAATTCCAACTCCCCGGCCGCCTTGGGCGATCCGCCTCGACCTCGGTTACACGTGGCAATCAGGTCGGGCCGATAAAAGCGAGCTTTCCCTTCGCGGCCAAGCCGACCGCAAGGTCGACATCCACGAATACCGGGCGATCGCCGAATTCCAATACGGGGAGCTCGAAGGAGTCCGCAACACCCAAAGGTTCATCAGCAACTTCCGCTGGAGGGCCGATCTGACCGACCGCGTGTTCAGTCAGACCCTCACCCAATACGAAACCGACCGGATCCGCGAAATCCGCAACCGAATCGAACAGAACGTCGGTATCGGTTACCGGCTAATCGCCCGGGACAACCTCGAAGCCTCCGTGGTCCCCGGCTTCACCGTCCAATACACCGACGAAACCGGCGTCGACGACCGGTGGGATTACCTCGCCAGCTTGTTCCAAGACCTGCGCTGGGTGATCAATCCCTCCTACCGTTTCGAACAGGATCTCAATTTCCTGATCGATCCGGCCGACACCGACGACCACATCGTCCGTTTCAACGCGGGCATCATCGGCACGGTGACCGACAGCATCAATTTGAGCATCCGCTACCAATTGCTCTACGAAAACCAGGTCCGTCCCGGTATCGAAAAGACCGACCAACGGGTGATCGCTTCGGTTGGATACAATTTCTAAGCCCGTTCGATCCGTTTCGGCCGTCGCCCTAACCTTTCCTTCGCGTCATGGAAACGTCATTACAACCGAGATTCCTCACTTCCGAAATCGCCGAACGAATCCGGGCGGACTTCGGGACTCCGGTCTATGTCTACGATTTGGCGACCTTGAAAAAGGCGGCGGTGTCCGCCCTCGGTTTTCCAAACGCTTTCGGTTTGACGGTCCGCTACGCGATGAAGGCCAGCCCGAACGCGGCCATCCTGAAAATCTTCGACAAGGCCGGTCTCCACATCGACGCCAGTTCCGGGCATGAAGTCCGGCGGGCGATCCGGGCCGGGATTTCTCCGGAGAAGATCAGCCTCAGCAGCCAGGAGCTGCCGTCCGATTTCGCCGAGTTGTATGAGAAAGGGATCCTGATCAACGCCTGCTCCCTTGACCAACTCGAGCGGTTCGGCGCCCGTTTCCCCGGACGGGAGATCGGTTTGCGTTTCAATCCCGGGGCCGGTTCCGGCGGCAACAACCGGACCAATGTCGGCGGTCCGTCCTCCAGCTTCGGCATCTGGCACGAACGTCTCGAAGAGGCCCGCGAGCTGGTGAACCGCCACCGGCTCAAAGTGGTCCGCATCCACACCCACATCGGTTCGGGCAGCGATCCGGCGGTTTGGCTAAAGGTCTCCACCATGAGCCTGGCGATGGTCCGCGAATTCCCCGAAGTGACCTCGCTCAACCTCGGAGGCGGCTACAAGGTGGCCCGGATGCCCGACGAAACCGCCACCGATCTGCAAAAGGTCGGCGCGCCGGTCGCGGAACGTTTCCGGGAGTTCGCCGAAGAAACCGGACGGAAGATCCGGCTGGAGATCGAGCCCGGCACCTTCCTCGTCGCCAACGCCTGCGCCGTGCTGGCCAGCGTCCAGGACACCGCCTCGACTGGGGCCGATGGTTACGAGTTCCTGAAACTCGACACCGGCATGACCGAGATCCTGCGGCCCTCCCTCTACGGCTCGCAACATCCGATCTCGGTCCTGCCTCGTAAACCAAGCGGCGAGGAACGCGACTACATCGTGGTCGGCCATTGTTGCGAATCGGGCGATATCCTGACCCCGGCCCGCGATGAACCCGAGCGCCTCCAGCCGCGGCGGTTGGCGAAGGCCGGCATCGGCGATTTGTGTGTGATCGACGGGGCGGGCGCCTATTGCTCCAGCATGGCGACCAAACATTACAACTCCTTCCCGGAAGCCGCCGAAGTGCTGGTCGACGACAACGGCAAACCCCACCTGATCCGCCGCCGCCAACCGCTCGAACAACTCTGGCAAAACGAAGTGACTCCCGAGACGGTCGTCGGCTGAAATACGGCTCCGGATCCGCTGTCCGGCTCAGCGGACCGGAGGGCTATTTCATCTGGCCGTTTTGTTGATAGGGGTAGGAACGGGGCCGAGGCCCCGCCCCTCCCTCCGAACCGGACGTGCAGATCTCCCGCATCCGGCTCTCCGGTTGATGATTGCTCTTTATCGAGACTGGCACGCTTCCCGATGGGCCCGTTCAAGGCTGAACAATCCCATCTCGGCGAAGTACTTGTTCGGATAGCGCTGGTGGTCGAGTCCGCGGCCGCGGCCTTTGCGCCCGGCACGCTTGCGCAGGATGCTGCGCAAACGCATCCGCACCCAACCGTCCATCCAGACGAAGGTGTTCTTGTGGGCGTCTTTGAAGTACCCGAACCACCCGACCAGCACCGGATTTATCTCCTTGATGATCGCCTTCAGCGAAACGCCATTGGTTCGTTTGGTTTTCGGTCGCAGGGTTGCGCGCAACTTCGTCAGGCTTTTCTGCCGGACATAGCGGTTTCCGTTTTCAAAACGGTAACCGAGGAACTCAAAGCCTTCCCGATGGGTCACCAACCGCGTCTTTTCGGGATGCAACGTAAGCTTGCGCCCGCGAGTCCATTCCGAGGTCGCGGCGAGGGCCATTTCGGCTTCCTCCCTGCTTCGCGCGAGAACCACGAAGTCGTCCGCGTAGCGGATCATCTTGTGGCCCCGGGCAGCGAGCAGGTGGTCGAGTCCGTTCAGATACAGGTTCGCCAGCAGCGGTGAGATCACCGCTCCCTGGGGCGTGCCTTTCTCCGTCGGTTCCCAGTCCTTGAGTTCGTTGACCACTCCTTGTTTCAGGTAGGATTCCAGCAAGTCGAGCACCATCCCGTCGGCCACCTTTTCGCGCACGAGCGCCATGAGCATGTCATGGTCGATCGTGTCGAAGTAGCTTTTGAGGTCGGCGTCGACTATCCATTCGTATCCTTCCTTGAGCAGACCGTCCACTTCCCGAAGCGCGTCTTTGCAGCCGCGTCCGGGACGGAAACCGTAACTGTGGGTCGAGAACCCGATCTCGAAGATCGGTCCGATCACCAGCAGCATCGCCGTTTGGACGATGCGGTCTTCCACGGTCGGGATGCCCAAGGGGCGTTTCTCTTTGCTTCCCGGTTTCGAGATATACACTCGTTTCACCGGGTTCGGTTCATATCGCCCGCTTCTGAGTTTGGCTTCCAGCTTGCCCAACCGAAGGTCGAGTTGCTCGCCATACTGATGCAGGCTGATCTTGTCGACTCCTCCACCGCCCTTGCGGCTTGCCACAATATGCCAGGCATGTTGCAGCGTGCGACGGCTGTAGAGTTTGTCTTTGAGGCTGAACCACTTGCCTCCCTTCACCCCCGATTTGAGGGCTGCCAGCATGGGATCGGTCCAGACCAAAGGGTCGGCTCCGAGTCGTTTGCGCAACTCGCGGGCCTGTCCGTCCTGGATAGCCGTTTCCGGCACTTGCGACGGGGTTGGTCCTTCGGTCATGAGCGACTTCCTTTCATCTTCCTGCCCTCCTTTGCTCCTCCGGAGTTACCCGGATTCATCGCTCCTACGAGGACTCTGACTTCTGATGGGCGACGGGACGTCCGATTTGGCTGAGCGTTGGTAACCCGGTCGCGCTCGTTCCGGGACGGTGTCGGACACAGGTCGGCCTTTCCCATCAGATCTCTCATCTTCATCGCAGACGTCCTTGAATGCATACTATCCCCAACCACCTCCATGCAGCCATGGCAGGGCTTTGCCGTGGGATCCGCCCTCCATGAGTCGCGACTCATTCGTCGCGCGTGCCTTCGCTCAACAACCCGCAGGCTCGGCCCGCATGACGGCCGTATCAGGTTCACTTTCGTTATGGTCTGCATTCTCTCTTTCCGTTGCTCTCCACCCCGCCTCGCGGCGACGCAGTTTCGGTTCGATTCGCGGGCAGCGCACGGTTTGCCCGGAACAGGTCTCGCACCTGTCAGACGTTTGCGACTTGATGACGCACGAGTTCCGCCTTCAGGCGGTCCCCACCTCGATCTAAAAACCGGCTGAAGCCCAACAAGGCAGACGCTCCACCGCAGGAGGATTAGCGGCCAGATGAATTAGCCTTGGGCGGGCCGGGGAATCCGTGAATAACCGCTTCCATTTCCGCCGCCGGTTCACTACAAAGAAGCAATGGATTGGGTGGCTCTTTCGATTTCCGGCGGCGGCGGCATCGTGGCCGGGTTATTGATCGCCGCCTTTTGGTGGCGCCCCCGCGCGGCCGCAGCGATCGCCGCCGGCACCCAGTTGCAGACCCGCCTCGAAACCCGCGAACAGGAACTCGCCGCCGCCATCGCCGAGAAACGGCAGCTGGAGGAGGACTTCCACGATTTCCAAACCCGGGCGGCCGTCGCCGAAACGAGGTTCGACGGCGAAAAAGCGGCACTCCAAGACAAAATCCGGCTCCTCGAAGAGGCCCGGCGCGAATTGACCGAATCGTTCTCCCTTGCGGCCGACTCCGCATTGCGGAAGAACAACGCTTCCTTCCTCGAACTGGCCCGCGAAACCCTCGATAAATACCAAGGTCTCTCCCGGGCCGAATTCGAGAAAAAGGAGAAGTCGGTCGAGCAATTGCTCAAACCGATTCAGGAAAGCCTCCAACGTTACGACGCGGGAGTCCAGGCGCTGGAAAAGTCGCGGCGCGAAGCCTACGGTTCCCTGACCGAACAGGTCCGCAATCTTTCCCTCGGCCAGGAGAAATTGCAGCGCGAAACCGGCAATTTGGTCCAGGCGCTCCGCTCGCCGCAAGTGCGGGGCCGTTGGGGGGAAATCCAGCTCCGGCGGGTCGTTGAGTTGGCCGGAATGATCGACCATTGCGACTTCACCGAACAGACGACCGGCGGAAACGGCGAGAGCGGGCGGTTGCGTCCCGACTTGATCGTCCGGCTTCCGGGCGGCCGCAATATCGTGGTCGATTCGAAAGTTTCACTCCAAGCCTATCTCGACGCGCTGGACACCGACGATCCGGAGGAGCGGACCGCCCGGATGCGACAGCACGCCCGCCAGATCCGGACGCATATCCAGCAATTGGCGGCGAAGGAATATTGGCGGCAATTCGAACCGGCCCCGGAGTTCGTGGTGATGTTCATTCCCGGCGAGGTTTTCTTCAGCGCGGCCTTGGAACAGGATTCCGGCCTGATCGAGCTCGGAGCGGAACAACGGGTGGTACTGGGGACGCCGACGACTTTGATCTCGTTGCTGCGATCCGTCGCCTATGGGTGGCGGGAGGAAAAGATGGCCCGCAACGCCCGGGAAATCAGTGCGCTCGGACGGGACTTGTTCGAACGGATCGCGGTCCTAAACCGCCATTTCATCCAGCTCGGCCGCAACCTCGACGGTTCGGTGAAGAGCTACAACCAAGCGATGGCCAATCTGGAAAGCCGGGTCTTGGTGGCGGCCCGACGGTTTTCCGCCCTCGGGGCGGCGCCCGCCGGAGAGGAGCTCGAGCGGGCTCCGCTGCTGGAGACCCAGGTCCGGGAAGCTGCCTTGGCCGCCGAGATTTCCGAGCTCGAATCGCAAACCTGAAGTTTTTCATCGCCCCTCCGGGGTCCATCGTTTTTCCTGCCAAAGATGTCCCTTCGGTTCAAAATTCTCGGTAGCAGCAGCTCCGGCAATTGCGCGCTTTTGATCACTGAAAACTGCCGCGTCCTGATCGACGCCGGGTTCAGCGGCAAGCGGATCGGAGAGATGCTGGAAGAAGCGGGCGAATCGGTCGACAAGCTCGACGCGATCTTCGTCACCCACGAACACAGCGACCATGTGGCGGGGATCCGGGGGTTGACCCGCTACAAGAACCTGCCGCTTTTCGCCAACCATGCCACCGCCCAGGCGGTGCAACGTTCGGTCAAACGCCCGCTCAAATGGCAAACGTTCGAAACCGGCGCGAACTTCCGCTTCCGCGACATCGAAATCGACACGTTTTCCATTCCCCACGACGCCTACGACCCGGTCGGTTTCGTGTTCTCCCATGGAGAGGACGATCTCTTCTCCCCCCGCCGCAAGGTCGCGTGGGTGACCGATCTCGGTTACGCGCCGGAACTGGTGCGTCAAAAGATCCGCGACGTCGACATCCTGGTGATGGAGAGCAACCATTGCAGCCAACTCCTTCAGCGGAGCGACCGACCATGGTCATTGAAACAGCGCATCTCCGGACGCCACGGCCACCTCTCCAATACCGCCGCCAAGGAACTGCTCGCCGGGATCGAGTCGCCGGCCTGGAAACAAGTTTACCTCGCCCACCTCAGCGGCGAGTGCAACAGTTTGGCCGCGGTCGAGGAAGCTTTCTCCTTCGCCCGCAACGGCTCCGTCCCTTACGCCCTATCCGTCGTCGAATCCGGCTCCGCCACGGCGTTTCTCGACATGTGATCGCGAGCGCACCGGCGCCTCAGTCGCCGACAGGCTGGATGAAAAACGCGCTATGGTTTTCCATCTTCTCCCCGGCCTCGTCGAGCACCAGGATCAGTAACACCTGGTATTGGTAAGGGGGCGGGATGATCCGGGGGGAAGTCAGGACCGTTTCCTCCTCCAACTCCTGCGGAAGGAGGGTAATCGTCTGACGCATCTGCACGGTCCGGGCATTGTAGTGGAGAATGGCGCGCACCGCGTCCGGTTCGACCGGTTCCCCCTGGCGATCGAGAAAACGAAGTTGGAAGTTCCCGTCCTCGATCAGGAGATTCAATTTCCCGTCGACCCGCTCGATGATGATCCCTTTTTCCGGCTCCTGCTGAGCCGCCGTGGCCGAAACGGACGCGACCGACACCAAAACGATCCAAGTGCTTAAAGCGCGGGCAAACGAGGTCATCATGGCGGTAAATCTGACCGATTCCCCCGCCATTGGCAAGCGGGACCTCGGGCTCGGGTCACGGACAAAGACGCTCGATTTTCCAGGGGGCGCCATCCTCTTTCCGATAGCGGATTCGATCATGAAGGCGTCCGGGACGTCCCTGCCAAAATTCTATCCGGAGCGGGTCGAGCCGATAACCTCCCCAGTAGGAAGGCAGGGGAATCTCCTGCCCGGCGAAACGCTCCTCCAACTCCGCCTGCCGCCGCTCAAGCGTGGTCCGATCAGGGATCACCGTACCCTGTTGGGAAACGTGGGCACCGATCTGGCTCTCTCGCGGACGACTTTTAAAATACGTTTCCGACTCCTCCCGGCTGGTCTTGACGACCGGTCCTTCGACCCGGACCTGACGTTCCAATTCCGGCCAAAAGAAGACCAATCCGGCCTGTGGATTCGTCGCCAACGCCTTTCCCTTGGCGCTTGAATAATTGGTAAAAAAGACAAACCCGTCCGAATCAACCCCTTTGAGAAGGACGATCCGCCCCGAGGGAGCGCCCGAGGAATCGGCGGTCACGAGAGTCATTGCGTTCGGTTCCATCACCTTGGCGGAGAGCGCCTGATCGAACCAAGCGCGAAACTGGTTGATCGGATCGTTGGCCAACGATTCCTCGGTGAGCCCGGACAGCGTATAATTCCGACGCAAATCGGCGATTGAATTCATGGTCAAGAGTTAGCCTGCCCCTTCCCGAAACGCAAAACGTTTGAGGAAAGCATCAAGGAAGTGCTCCGGCATGCGCCGGCACTTGTCGCATCCCGGCTTTTGCCGGATGACGACGGACCCGTTCACCAGCGCCGAAGGTGCGTCATCCAACAGCCCAGTCCGCAGGGCTGGGTTTGCAATCCAGGTGGAACCGGGGCCTGAAGGGCTGCCATTCGAACCCGCGGACCCGCCTTCCAATCCTGCATGGCGACCTTTCAGGCCGCGAAAACCGTTATTCCGTTTACCCAGCCCTGCGGACTGGGCTGTAGAATCAGGCACCTACGGCGCCAAAGAACCCCGGCCCGAGATTCAGCCGGAGACCGACGGGCCCGTTCCCAGCGCCGGAGAACGACGAACACGTCCCCAGCGCCGAAGGACCAGCCCGGGCATCAGCGCCGGAGAACGACGGACCCGTTCACCAGCGCCGAAGGTGCGTGATCCAACAGCCCAGTCCGCAGGGCTGGGTGGGCAATCCAGTTGAAACCGCGGCCTGAAGGGTTGCTATTCAAACCCGCGACCCGTGCCAACCCTGCAATGGCGACCTTTCAGGCCGCGAAAACCGTTATTCCATTTACCCAGCCCTGCGGACTGGGCTGTAGAATCAGGCACCTACGGCGCCAAAGAACCCCGGCCCGAGATTCAGCCGGAGACCGACGGGCCCGTTCCCAGCGCCGGAGAACGACGAACCCGTCCCCAGCGCCGAAGGACCAGCCCGGGCATCAGCGCCGGAGAACGACGGACCCGTTCACCAGCGCCGAAGGTGCGTCATCCAACAGCCCAGTCCGCAGGGCTGGGTGGGCAATCCAGTTGAAACCGCGACCTGAAGGGTTGCTATTCAAACCCGCGACCCGTCTGCCAACCCTGCAATGGCGACCTTTCAGGCCGCGAAAACCGTTATTCCGTTTACCCAGCCCTGCGGACTGGGCTGTAGAATCAGGCACCTACGGCGCCAAAGAACCCCGGCCCGAGATTCAGCCGGAGACCGACGGGCCCGTTCCCAGCGCCGGAGAACGACGAACCCGTCCCCAGCGCCGAAGGACCAGCCCGGGCATCAGCCCCGGAGAACGACGAACCCATTCCAGCGCCGAAGGTGCGTCATCCAACAGCCCAGTCCGCAGGGCTGGGTGGGCCAATCCAGTTGAAACCGCGGCCAGAAGGGTTGCTATTCGAACCCGCGACCCGTCTGCCAACCCTGCAATGGCGACCTTTCAGGCCGCGAAAACCGTTATTCCGTTTACCCAGCCCTGCGGACTGGGCTGTAGAATCAGGCACCTACGGCGCCAAAGAACCCCGGCCCGAGATTCAGCCGGAGACCGACGGGCCCGTTCCCAGCGCCGGAGAACGACGGACCCGTTCACCAGCGCCGAAGGACTAGCCCGGGCATCAGCCCCGGAGAACGACGGACCCGTTCACCAGCGCCGAAGGTGCGTCATCCAACAGCCCAGTCCGCAGGGCTGGGTGGGCAATCCAGTTGAAACCGCGGCCTGAAGGGTTGCTATTCGAACCCGCGAACCTCCTCCCAACCCTGCAATGGCGACCTTTCAGGCCGCGAAAACCGTTATTCCGTTTACCCAGCCCTGCGGACTGGGCTGTAGAATCAGGCACCTGCGGCCGCCAAAAACCCGGCCCGGAATTCAGCGCCGGAGAACGTTGGCCCAGAGCTCGACGTCGACCGTCACGGGGTGGGTTGAAGGTTTCCCGGTGGTTCGGACGCCCCAAAATGGGGCGGCAAAGCCAACCCCACTACTCATCGAGCTTTCGCCGGGAAATTTTCGGTACAAAAAAAAGCGGTCCAAACTCCGAAAAGTCTGAACCGCTTAAAATTGGCGTCCCCTAGGGGATTCGAACCCCTGTCGCCAGGATGAAAACCTGGTGTCCTAGGCCTGACTAGACGAAGGGGACGCTGAAAAACGAAAAGATGAAGATTCCGGATTCCGCCGCTTTCCGCAAGTGTTTTTTCGAAAAAAATTTCCCTCGTTCACTTTTTCCCCTGCCTGCCAAGAATTTTGCTTTCGCCAAACGCCCTTTCATGGCTCCTTCAAAAAACAAACCTGAACCGCCTGATGAATTTCGATCAACTCGTTTCCGCTCTTCCCGAGAAAGCCGTCCGTTCCATCGACGGCCTGCCGTTCCCGCATCTCGGGTCCGGCAAGGTCCGGGAGATTTTTGACCTCGGCGAAAATCTCCTCATCGTCGCCACCGACCGCCTGTCAGCCTTCGACGTGATTTTACCGAACGGGGTACCGGGCAAAGGGATCATCCTCACCCAGATGAGCCGGTTTTGGTTCGAGAAAACCCAAGGGGTCATCTCCAACCATCTCCTGCCCGATCAAGACAAGGTGTTGAGCAAAGAGCTCGGACTGAACGACGACCTGCGGCTGCGGAGCATGGCGGTGCGAAAACTCCGCCCCTTGCCGGTCGAATGCGTGGTCCGGGGTTATCTCGCGGGCAGCGGCTGGAGCTCCTACCGCAAAACCGGCGAAATCTGCGGACACCGTCTCCCGGCGGGTCTGGAAGAAGCCGGACAGCTGCCAAGTCCGATTTTCACTCCGACCACCAAGGCAACCGCCGGTCACGACGAACCGATCGACGAAGCCGAATGCGCCCGCCTGCTCGGATCGGAGTTGTTCGACCAAGTGAAGACGGTCAGCCTGAAGCTTTACGAGACCGGACACGAATTGAGTCGGAAGGCCGGGATCATTCTGGCCGACACCAAATTCGAGTTCGGCCTCGACGACAATGGCCGTCTTTACGTCATCGACGAAGTGTTGACTCCCGATTCCTCGCGTTATTGGCCGGCCGAAGGCTTTCGGCCGGGCCGGGCGCAGCCGAGTTTCGACAAACAATACGTCCGCGATTTTCTCCTCGGATGCGGTTGGGACCAAACCCCGCCCGGACCGGAACTCCCGGCGGAGGTCCTCGAAGGAACCCGCCAGCGTTATTTGGATGCGTTCAGGATGCTCGTCCGGGACGCTCGCTCATAGCCCGATCCAACGACTCGAGAATCTCGGTCCGACGCTGTTGGAACATAAAGCGGTCGCTGCTGATGTGGCGTTTCGCGTCTTCCAGCAGCGCCATCGATGGCTTCCTCATTTCAAGCAACCGCTGGAGATTCGGCACGATTTCCCGGTTGTTGCCCTGCTCCAGATCGAGGCGGATCAAACGGGTGAGCGCCTCCTGGTTGAGCGGCTGGGTCTGGTGAATGTGTTGCAAAATCTGCCGGGCCCGGGCGAACTCCCCGACCTCGACCAATCGTTCGGAGAGAGTGGTCAAATCGACCATCGAGGTATTCCGCTGAGACAGAATGTCGGTGATCAGTGCCTCGCCCCGCTCCACTTCCCCGACCCCGAAATGTGCCACCGCCTGCAGGGGCTTCAACCGGCTCTGTTGCAACGGAGTCCAATCAGCGACGTTTTCGGCGATCGATTGGAAAAAGTCGAGCGCCTCCCGGTGATCTCCCGCCGCCACCTGGGCCTCGATCA
This sequence comes from Verruconatronum alginivorum, assembly GCF_056590205.1. NCBI lineage: Bacteria > Pseudomonadati > Verrucomicrobiota > Opitutia > Opitutales > Verruconatronaceae > Verruconatronum > Verruconatronum alginivorum. The sequence goes on from NZ_JBWPVQ010000001.1 coordinate 1,496,999, forward strand.
AGAAAAGCGTCGGCCAGGCAAGCGAATGCCCCTGCCTCCGGGAATGGTCCAAAACCCGTTCGGCTAACCTCGGTTTGCCATTGCGAGCGGCAAATTGGGCCAACGCCTGCATCGCTTCCTCTTCCATCCCGAACAAACGGAAGAAATTTTCGATCTCGGACTCCACCCGCGCCGCGGCGCCCCGTTTGTCGTGAATATACAAAAGCCGGACCTTCGGTTGATAAGAGAGCGGATCGGCGATGTAGCGGCCCATGGCCACCTGCTCGGCCCGGCTGTGGCGACCGCTCGACCACAGATATTCAATCAAATAATCGACCACCTGCGCCTCCTGCGGGCCCGGGTTGGTCATGATCAGCTCCAACCGTTCGATCGCCTTCTCGGGCAACCCGACCTCCCAATCGATCCGGGCTTGCAACAACATCCCGGTCCGGGATTGCAACAAATCGAACGCCTCGATAATCTGCTCGGCGCGGTCGTAATTGCCCCGGTTGAAATTCGCCGTCGCCGACGCCACCGCCAGCACGAGGTTGCGCTCGGTCGGCTCAGTGCTGCCGGCCAACAAGCGATCGGCCAACTCCTCAACGGTGGCATCGTCATGGTTGGCGAACAAAAGACTGATCAACATACCGAGGTACTCGGTGTCGTCCCCATGTTGCTCGGCCCGGTCCTTCAGCAAAGTGATCCCGAGTTCCGGCCGTCCGATGCCGCTGTAAATCTGAGCCAAAAGTAACCGACCCTCCTTGTTCTCCGGCGACTGCTGCACTCCGACCCGGAGCAAATGGAGAACCCCGTCCCAATCGCCCGCCTCCAGTTTCTCCTGGGCCTGGTTGATGTAGTAATCGCCTCGCGCGGTCCGGTAATGATCCCAACGGTGGGGGAAAAAGATGTCGACATAGCGGACCTCCGGGAAGTCGCGGGCGTGTTTGACGAAGAAATAACCGGCGGTCGCGACCGAGACCCAACCCATGACGATCAAGGAAACGAACAGAAGGGCGACCCGGTGCCAAATGAATTGGAACTGGATGGTCGACTCCCGTCCGTCGCGGTTGAGCCGCTTCTTGCCATCCTTCGCCCGCACCTTTTTAGCGAAACCGAGACGGATGATGTAACCCTTGAGGAGTTGGACAGGCGAAAGCCTGCGACGGGGAGTGGTGGCGGTGTTTAAACGGCGATTCATCGAAAAATTCAGGAAATTTGGTCGCTGCCCGGATCCAGCCAACGGCTGAAAAGAGCAATGAGATTTATCCCAAACCCGGGACATTTCAACCAAAAGAGAAAGCAAAAACCGCCCAAGGTTCGGAATAAAAGCTCAAAAACACGAAAACCGCCCTCGCCCGCCCGAACTCGCTGTAAATCGAGACAAGAGGAAACCCCGCGCGATTCCGACACCGCGAAGCCGCCCTCCCCTCCCGAAAGCAGCGACCTGCGTCGCCACCTGACGGTCCGGATAGCGGCACGGTTTCAGCAAAGCCAAGGCGGCATTGGCCACATAAACCGCTAAAAATCTTCGTTCCACCGGGAAAGAGGCGAGGATTTGGGGGATGTCTTAAGTTTTGGAAATCCTCGAAAAATCGCCTTGACGAGGCGTTAAACTTTGACTCAATCTGGCCTATTCCCAATCGACGAGCTGATCCCCGCCACGAAGGCAACGGAGAAGCCCGAACCGGAACTGTTTAACCGACTTCACCCCTAGCCCCCAACCTCCCTGATCCAATGAAGCTTTTACCATTTGTGGCTCTTTTCCTTATGATGCATTCGTCAGCTTGGGCCCAGCAGATCCTGCCAGCAGATCCCGCGGCACCCGGTGGGACTGGAGCCGATCTCCAGGAAAACGAATATTTTTCCCGGGAGGCGGTGGAGGCTCTGCTCGAGAAATTAGGACACCAAACGCCCCAGCAGTACCTGCCGAAAATCCGCACGACAGCCGATTCCCAAACACGCCCGACGCCCGGACAGGTTCATCCATGGCTACTGGATGACGAGCAATTCAAGGCAATGGTCCTCCAAGACGAGATTTCCCGGCTCGAATACTCCCTCTGGGCGCGAGATTATACGAGACGGGCGTTCGATGTGCATCACTTGGGGACGCTGGTCATTTACGGTCTGGTGTTGCTCCTCGTTCTCAGCGGATTGGTATTGGCGTGGATCCAATTCCTCCGGCCCGAGCCCCCGGTTCGCCCGGGAACCGTGGCGCCGAACCAGGCCAACACCATTAAGATCGGACGCGATGGTTTGGAGATCAGCTCCCATATCCTCGGCCTATTGATCTTGGTAATCTCCCTGGGCTTCTTCTTCCTGTTTCTACAATACGTCTACCCTCTGAAAACCTCCGACGGCGCCCGCTTGAGCACTCCGGTCCAGAGGTCGGAAACTCCTCCTGCGGGCCGGATGGAATGATCCGTCGCAGGTCGATTGCCGTGATGAGGCAAAGAAGCCTTTCGAGCGTTCGGAAGACCTCCGATTGTCGGATGGCTGCCGGGCGCGCGGCCATCACTGAGCGTTCGAAAGCGGTGCGGGGACGGACCGCACTTGCTCCAAAGTGCTTCGCGCGAAAATAAACAACGAGGTTTCATAAATAACGCCTGGGTTGTGGCATGGCCACTGCCCGAAGCCGGGACGGCCTCGCCACTTTGGGGGAGTTTTTCTTAATGCCCTTACGGCTTGACAGGGAAACCGCCGATCCTAATGTTCTTTCCTTTTTCATCATCTCAGCGAGGTAAATAGACAATGCAACCAACATACAGACCTTCCAAATTGAAGCGCGCCCGCAAGTTCGGTTTCCGCGCCCGCATGGCCACCCGGGGCGGCCGCGCCATCATCAACGCCCGCCGCCGCAAAGGTCGCAAGCGTCTTTCCGCTTCCGTCTGACCGGGGGCGCGAACTCCCGCCTTCATGGGCTCATGCGCTTCACCTCCCGCCAGCGCTTGCGCCGTACGGCAGAATACGAGGCGGTGCGAAAGGACGGCCGCGGAATTGACTGCGGCTCGTTTCTTTTCAACATCCTGCTTAAACCGGGCGGCGAGGCGCCCCTTCGTCGCGTGGGCGTGATCGCTTCCAGAAGAACCGGCCACGCCGTCCTTCGCAACCGAGCCAAACGCCGGTTGCGCGAACTTTTCCGGATCCACCAGGACCAGCTGCCGCCGCAGTGCGACGTGGTCCTGATCGCCCGCCGCTCCCTCCCCCACGAAGCTTTCGCCAAAACGGAGGAACGGTTTCTCAAGGCCTGCCGCCGGGTGAGCGGATGGTCCCAATCTTCCGCCAAATGAGCGCGCCGTCCCTCTTCTTCCACCGGGTGATCCGGTTGCCGGCATCGGGAGCGGTCCTCCTGATCCGGTTTTACCAGCTGGTCCTTTCGCCGATGAAGGTGGCGATTTTCGGTCCGGGCGGGGCCTGCCGGTTTCATCCGACTTGCTCCGAATACGGGATCGAAACAATCCGCCGCCATGGTTTGCTTTTGGGTCTCGGCCGCACAACATGGCGGATTTTGAAGTGCCATCCGTTCCATCCGGGGGGATACGATCCCGTTCCTCCCCGGCGGTGCTCCCACGGAACGGCTCCCGACTCCGCCGCGCGCGGCGACCACCGTCAGTTTTCTCCTTTTTCCCACTAGATAGATCGTAATGGACAAAAAAAACACAGTGATCGGGGTTTTGCTGCTGATGGCGGCTTTTACCCTCATGGTCTTTCAGCAACAGCCGCAACCGGTTGTTGAGCCGCCGGAAGCGCCCGACGCCCCGGAGGCTACCCGTCCGGCCCCCGCCGAACAGCAGCCGCGCACCGCCGCCCCGGCCACCCCGGCTCTGCCGGAGGCCACCGAGCCGGATCCGGAGATCGAAGAGGAGATCGTCCGGCTGGAGAACGAATATTTCATCGTCGAGTTCACCAACATCGGCGGCGCGATCCATCGGGTGAAACTGAAGGATTACGCGCTGACCAAGGGGAGCGAGGAGCGCTACGTCCTGAACGATCCGGCCACCTTGCCGGCGCTCAGCCTCGATGGACTGCCGGGGGCAGACGCCAACGCCGGTTACCGGTTGGTGAGCCACAGCGACACCGAAGTCGTTTTCGCCGTATCGATCGGCGGGAATCTGGAGGTTGTCCGTCGTTACGGCATCCAGACCGGCGCGGGCCGCCGCGATCCGGGCGCCTACCTGATCACCCACTCCACCGCTTTCCGCAACCTCACCGACGACCAATACATCCCGCTGAACCAGTTCGGCGTCCATCTCGGCACCGCGATTCCGACCGGCCGCCAGATGATCGGGATGGAGCACCTCAATTTCAATTACCACGACGGCAACCGGTTCCGCCACCTCGCCCCCCGGAAATTCCGCGGCGGCGGCTTCCTCGCCTGGATCGGAATGGCTTCCGGCGAACCGAAGGAATTCATCCAGGAACAACGTCCGGTGGTCTGGGGCTCGGTCAAGAACCAGTTTTTCACCAACATCTTCACCCCCGACCAGCGCGCCGTCGGTTTCATCGCCCAACCGGTCGATCTGCCCGGCGAGGAAGGCCAGCGCCGTCCGTTGCAGGGAATGACCGGCAACCTCCTTTTCGATCTCCGCGGGATCGACCCGAACGCCACCCAGGAATTGACCGGCAGTTTCTACGCCGGACCGAAGGAATTCCGCCGGTTGGAGGCGATGGGGCAGGAGCAGGACCGGGTCATGCAGTTCGGCTGGCGACCGATCGCCTTCATCAGCAAGCTCTTGCTCAGCATGATGGTCGGGATCCACGGCTGGGTGCCGAACTTCGGCCTCGCGATCATTTTTGTCACCATCATCATTAAAACCATCCTTTGGCCGCTGACCGCAACCGCCGCCCGTTCCTCGAAACGGATGGCGAAAATCCAGCAGCCGATGAAGGAGTTGCGGGAGAAATACAAGGACGACCCGCGGAAGATGCAGATGGAGACGATGAAGCTCTTCCGGGAAAACAAGGTGAACCCGGTCGGCGGCTGTCTGCCGATGTTGGTCCAGATCCCGATCTTCTTCGCCCTCTTCCGGATGATCATGAGCGCCTCGGAACTCCGGTTCGCCGAGTTCCTCTGGGTCACCGACCTCTCCGCGCCCGACACGATCGGTCATGTTTTCGGCCTGCCGATCAACATCCTGCCGGTGTTCATGGGAATCACCATGTATTACCAGATGCGGATGATGCCGATGGCGATGGACAGCACCCAGCAGAAGATCTTCCGCCTGATGCCGTTCATTTTCTTCATCTTCTGTTACAGCTTCTCCTCGGGACTGGTCCTTTACTGGACGGTTCAGAATTTGCTCACCATCTTGCAGCAATACCTGACCAACCGTAAGTTCGACGACGATTCTCCGGCCGTCGCCACCGCCAACGGGGCCGACGACCGGCCGGTTTCTCCTTACCTGAACAAAGGAAAAGGCAAAGCGGCGCGGGCGAAGGCGGCGAAGGAAAAGAAGAAAAAGTAAATCGCTCCGCTCCCGGCCGCCGGACCGCGGGGGAACGTGCGGGATTGATTCCCGCCCGGCTTTCCCTACAGTATCGGTTTTTGCGCCGGGAACCGGCAAACCTACCAAACGAAAGAACCGACCATGGCTGGACATAGTAAATGGGCTACGACCAAACGGCACAAAGCCGCCGTTGACGCGAAACGCGGCAAGCTTTTCAGCAACATCAGCAAGGAAATCACCATCGCCGCCAAAGAGGGCGGAGGCGCCCCCGACATGAATCCCCGCCTGCGCACCGCCTTGTTGAAGGCGAAAGGCGCGAACATGCCGAGCGACAACATCGATCGGGCCATCAAGAAGGGCACCGGCGAACTCCCCGGCGTCAGTTACGAGGAAATCGTTTACGAAGGATACGGGCCGGGCGGCGTGGCGCTCATCATCGAAACCACCACCGACAACAAAAACCGCTCCGCCTCCGAGGTCCGGAGCACCTTGTCGAAAAACGGCGGCAACCTCGCCGGCACCGGCGCGGTCGCCTTCCAATTCACCCATGTCGGCCAATTCCTCATCGCCCGGGAGAAAATTTCCGAAGAGGAACTGATGGAGGTCACCCTCGAAGCCGGCGCCGAGGACATCAAATCGGAATCCGACCATTACGAAGTGCTCTGCCCAATCTCTTCGTTTTATTCGGTCAGCCAGGCGTTGGAAAAGAAAAACGTCGAGCCCGACTCGGCCGAACTCGCCTACGTCCCGACCAACACCGTGCCGGTGAGCGATCCGGAGACCGCCAAACAGGTGCTGCGGTTGATCGACATCCTCGAAGAACTTGACGACGTGAACAACGTGCATTCCAACTTCGAAATGGAGGACGGGTTGCTCGAAGCGGTCGAAGCCGAGGGCTGAGGAGACGCCGGGACAACCGGTCCGCCCTCCGGGTTCCCGGTCGAATTCCGATGAACGACGCCTCCAGCACATGTTTCCAGACCGGCTCCGGGGAAGTGGGGCTGGTCGAATACAAGGATTTCGTCTGCGACGAACCGTTCCGGTTCGAATGCGGCCGGAGCATTCCGTCGTTTCAACTCCGCTACGAAACCTACGGTCGTCTTAACAAGACCCGGACCAACGCCATCCTGATCTGCCACGCCCTCAGCGGCGACCACCATTGCGCCGGCATCCATTCGCTCGACGACCGGAAACCGGGTTGGTGGAACAACATGATCGGTCCCGGCAAGGCGATCGACACCAACCGCTACTTCGTCGTTTGCTCCAATTGCCTCGGCGGTTGCCAGGGCTCCACCGGTCCGTCGTCGATCAATCCGGCCACCGGCAAACCGTACAACCTCGATTTCCCGTTCGTCACCATCCGCGACATGGTGCTGGCCCAGAAACGCCTGCTCGACCATCTCGAACTGCCCGAACTCTACGCGGTGGTCGGCGGATCGATGGGCGGAATGCAGGTCCTGCAATGGGCGGTGGAGTTTCCCGGTTTCGTCAAACGGATCCTCCCGATGGCGACCACCGCCCGGCAAGGTCCCCAAACCATCGCCTTCAACGAGGTCGGCCGTCGGGCGATCATGCAGGATCCCGAATGGCGCGGAGGCGATTACCAGGATGGTGAGGGTCCGCGGGTCGGACTGAGCATCGCCCGGATGATGGCCCACATCACCTATCTCTCCGACAAAGGGATGGACCGCAAATTCGGCCGTCGCCGCCGCAAAGGGAGCGAGAACGATTTCAGCCTCGATGTCGCCTTCGAAGTGGAAGGTTACCTTCGCTATCAGGGACAAAGCTTCATCAACCGCTTCGACGCCAACACCTACCTTTATTTCACCCGCGCCCTCGATTATTTCGATCTCGGCGACCAAACCGATTCGCTCGAGGAGGCGTTCCATCCGGTCCAGGCCCGGACGCTGGTGGTTGGTTTCACCTCCGATTGGCTCTTCCCGCCCGAGCAAAACCGCGAGATCGTCCATGCGATGCTCAAGGCCGGCAAATACGCCAGCTACGCCGAGGTCGCGATGGATTTCGGCCACGATTCCTTTTTGGTCGATTCGCCGTTTCTCTACGATCTGGTGCGGGCCTTCTTGAAACAAGATTTCTCATGAGCGACGCGGAAACGATTGCATCTCCGGAAACCGACGAAGAACGCCGCGATCTCCCGCGGCGGACCACCGAGAAACGTTCGGTCGACATGCAGATTATCAGTGAATGGGTGGAGCCGCGAAGCCGGGTGCTCGACCTGGGTTGCGGCCGTGGCATCCTGCTCGAATACCTGACCCGGAAAAAATCGGTTTTCGGAGTCGGGGTCGACATCGACGCCCGCAAAGTCCTCGGTTGCATTCGCCGCGGCGTGAACGCCTATCATGGCGACCTGCTGGAATTGATGCGGCAATTTCCCGACAATTTCTTCGACCGCACCATCTGCTCCCGCACCCTCCAGGAGTTGAACAACCCCGCCGCCACCGTCCTGGAAGCGCTGCGGGTCTCCCGCTTCGTCACGGTCGGATTCATCAACTACGCGTATTGGAAAAACCGATTCAGCCTGTTGAAAACCGGCAGCCGGATCCGCAACGAAGTGTATCCGCAGGAGTGGTACCAAGCTCGCACCACCCACCCGGTTTCGGTGGCCGAGTTCGAACATTTCTGTCTGGTCCAGAACATCCGTATCGTCCGCAAAGTCTATCTCCGCGGCGACTGGAAAACCCGCTGCCGCTATATGCCCAACCTCCTCTGCGGTCACGCCGTTTACGACCTGCAGAAAGATTAGGAGCGACGCGTCGGACGACGATGCCCATCCGGCGAAAGCCGGGATGCTACGGATTGCTCGATAAGTAGTGGGGTTGGCTCCGCCGCCCCATTTTGTGGCGTTCGGCCGACGCCGACGCTACATCCCGTCCGGATCCCGGGCCCCAGCCGGGAGCTTTGTGCTTTAGCCGAAGACCGTCGGCCACGGAGATCGTCCGCAAACTCCGCCTATCCAACGACGGCGGCTGAAGCGCGCCGCTCCTAAATCCGGCACGCAACATCGGAAAGCATTCACCTCACCCGCACCGGCCGACGTCAAACTTCAAGCCGACGGTCCCGGCCGCTGCTGTCGGGCGGCAAAGCCAACCCGACCACGGCTAGGTTAACGCTACGTCCCGTCCGGCTTCGGAGGCCCAGCCCGGAGCTTCGTGCTTTAGCCGAAGACCGTCGGCCACGGAGATCGTCCGCAAACTCCGCCTATCCAGCGACGGCGGCTGAAGCGCGCCGCTCCTAAATCCGGCACGCAACATCGGAAAGCATTCACCTCACCCGCACCGGCCGACGCCAAACTTCAAGCCGACGGTCCCGGCCGCTGCTGTCGGGCGGCAGAGCCAACCCGACCACGGCTAGGTTAACGCTACGTCCCGTCCGGCTTCGGAGGCCCCGCCGGGAGCTTCGTGCTTTAGCCGAAGACCGTCGGCCACGCGGGTCGTCCGCAAACTTCGCCCGTCCAACGACGGCGGCTGAAGCGCGCCGCTCCTTCAGTCGACTCGGTGAGTAGTGGGATTGGCTCCGCCGCACCATTTTCTGCGACGGCTGAAATCAAACTTCAAGCCGACGGTCCCGGCCGCTCCTGTCGGGCGGCGAAGCCAACCCGACTACGGCCGGACCTCCTCGCCACCATGAACCATCACTCTTCGTCCGCGTTCTCCTTGGACGGCGATTCCTTCGACTTCAATGCCGTCAATTGCTTTTCCAAGGCCGCCTTGTTCGCCGCCAACACCGGTTGATTTACCTTCGCCAGCAGTGTCTCCGCTTCTTCGATACGTCCGCGTTTGATCGCGATGTTCGCCCGGTGGAGGGTCACGGTTTCTCTTTCCACCGCCGAGGTCGCTTGGCGCTCGACGCGATCCCAGGCTTCCAAGGCTTGGTCCCATCGCGGTTCTTCCAAATCATAGAACGCCTCGGCGAAGCGGTAGGCGAAAGCCGGCTCTCCCGGGGCCAATGACGCGGCCCGGCCGAATGCTTCCAACATCGTTTTGTCCAGAACCGTCCGGGTGAAAATGTTTTCGTCCAGGAAACCGTCCCGAAATTCGTGCAGGAGTTCGCCGAGTTGATAGTGATAGACCGGCTCGCCCGGTTCCAACTCGGTCGCGGCCAGATAATATGGAAGCGCCTCGGCGAACCGTTCTTCTTCCACCAGAAAGTTGCCCAACTGATTTTTCACGAGCGGTATGTTCGGGTCCAACCGGTTCGCTTGCATGTACAATGCCCGGGCCGCGCGGTCCTCCCCCACCCGTTCCAGCAGGCGCGCATAGGCCACGTAACCGACCGCGAAATCGGGATTCGCCTGAATGAACCCGTCGTAGCGGTGGATCAACCGCTGGAAACGGCGCTCCAGGATTTCGGTGTCGTGAGTCCCGTCCGGCCGCTCCGCCGCGCGCAAAATCCGTTGCTCCTCCTCGACCATCTGCCGAAGCTGACGCTCGGCCATGTTTTCCTGTCCGACCACCACAACCGGCGACAGCCATACCCACCCCATCAAAACGAGGACCCAACTTTGGAATTTCATCTTTTCATGCCTTCGTGTTAATTCGTCGGTGGTTTGTCACCAGCGAAATGGACCAATCGACCAATTTTTTTGAAATTTTCCCTTCGTGCGGGATAGTAAGGCCCCAATGACTCGAAAACGCAAACAAGGTTCCAGCCTGAAACGTCTCATTTCCTTGCCTCGCCGGATGGTTACAGGATTTCTCGTCGGCTGGGGTTACGCCTTCCGCAACAACGACGGCCCCACCCTCGATGAAGAGAAGCCCCACCATGGCGAAAACGGTTTCCGCAATCTCCATCCCCATGCCCGTCACAATTTCCGCGACTTCTTCCGCTGGCAATTCCGCCTGGGCGAAAAAGACCCGGTGGTCGTCAGCAAACGCGAACTTCCCCGCCGCTACGTCCCGCGCCGAGCGCGACCGAATGTCGAAGCGGTCCGCAACCCCGATCCGGATGTGCTCCAAATCACCTGGATCGGCCACACCACCTTCCTGATCCAAGCCGCCGGACTCAACATCCTGACCGACCCGATTTTCAGCAAACGGTGTTCGCCGGTCCGTTTCGCCGGTCCCCGCCGCAAAGCCGAACCCGGCCTCCACCCTTCCCAACTTCCACCGATCGACGCGGTGGTGATCAGCCACGACCATTACGACCACCTCGACAAACATTCGATCCGGCTCCTCGGCGACGTTCCCCGTTATTTCGTTCCCCTCGGACTCTCCCGCTGGTTTGAGAAACGAGGGCTTTCGAATTTTGAGGAAAAGGATTGGGGCGAAACCGCCAGTTTTGGGCCAATGACCTTGTATTGCCTTCCGGCCCAGCATTTCTCCGGACGGACCTTGTTCGACCGCAACAAGACTCTCTGGTGCAGTTGGATGCTCCAGATCGCCGACAAGCGGGTTTATTTCCTCGGCGACACCGGTTACGCCCCTTTCTTTAAAGACGCCGGCGAGTCGTTCGGTCCGATCGATTGCGCCTTGATCCCAATCGGCGCCTATCGGCCGCGCTGGTACATGCATCCGGTCCATGTCGACGTCGAGGAAGCGGTCCAGATCCACAAGGACATCCGCTCCCGCTTCTCGATCGCTTCCCATTGGGGCACCTTCGCTCTCGCCGACGAACCGGCTCACGAACCGCCCCTGTATTTGGATAAAGTGATGGCGAAGGAAGGCCTCCCCCCCGACACCTTCCGCGCCGTCCACTTCGGCGAAACCGTGCGCCTGGTGCCGACGGAGGTCGAGTCCTAGTAGGTGACACGGACATTCCTGTCTGTGGAGAAAGACAGGCAGGAATGCCTGTGCCACAGCAGCACGTGACACGGACATTCCTGTCTGTGGGAAGAAACAGGCAGGAATGCCTGTCCCACGGATATTCCACTGATACCGCCCGCTCGGAAATTGGCTTGGCGTTTTATTTAGAACGGGCTATCCTATCTTGATGAAAAAAATCAGCTTACTGGTTCTTCCCTTGATCGCTTTCACCGGTTGCGACGTCAATACCAGCGGCAACAACAACGGTGGCGGCGGCGCCCGCCAGGCGGCCGAAGAGGCCGCTACTGCTCCTTCCCGTTACGTCGGAGCCAACATCCAGGCCCGCAATCAAGCTCAAGTGACCTCCGCGTTGAGCACCGTCAACAACGCGATTCGTATGTACAACGTTTCCGAAGGACAAAACCCTTCGAGCTTGAGCGACCTGACCCAGAAGGGATACTTGGCCCAGTTGCCGGATCTCCCGAGCGGTGTCTCTTACAACTACAACTCCCGAACCGGGGAAGTCACCGTCACCGGCTACTGATACTCTTTCCCGTCCGCCACCGCAACGGCGCGCGCACTTACCGACACCGCTATCCGTTCCACACGGTCTCCATGTACCAAGTAACCTTCAGCGAACAGGCGATGCACGAGTTGAGCAAACTCGGCACCCGCGAGCAAATGCAGTTGATCGAACCGGTCAGCAATCTTACCGCGACCGATCTCGCCAATCCCCGCGAACCGATCGGTCGTTTCAATCGGGGCAACAAGGTCTTCTACCGGCTCCGTTGCGGCGAGTTCCGGGTCTACTTCGAAGTCACCGACGCCGAAACCCTCTATTGCGAATATATCCTCCACAAGAACAGCCTGACCGATTTCGTCTTCCGGACGAAACTTCCGGTGTCGGAAGAGCAACTTCTGGAGCAACACCACTCCTTCTGGAAATATCTCGAAAGCCTGAAACGCTGATCCGCGAGGACCAAACCAACCCGCCGCCTCTCCCCGCCACCCCGCGGCCGGCGGATTTTCCACCGATCTCCTTCCTTCACCGCTTCCCCCACCATCCTTTCCCATGTCGAACCACGACCTAAAGAAAGACATCTTCGAAAGCACCCGGGCCAGCCGGATCTACGTCCTGCCCAACCTGATGACGGCCGGAAATCTGTTTTGCGGGTTCGTCGCGGTGATCAAGTGCATCCAGGCCCACATCGCCACCCAGACCGGCCAGGACGCGCTCTCGATGGAGCTCTACACTCACGCCGTCCTCTTCATCCTGGCGGCGGTCATCTTCGACGCCCTCGACGGAGCCCTCGCCCGGATTGGCGGCCGGGAGTCGTTGTTCGGCAAGGAATTCGATTCGCTCGCCGACGTGGTCTCCTTCGGGATCGCCCCGGCCTTGATGGTGTTTTTCCTCATTCTCTCTCCGACCGAACAATATCCCTACTTCCTCTGGATCGGTTGGTTCATCGGGTTCATCTACCTGCTTTGCGCGGCGATCCGTCTCGCCCGCTTCAACGTGCTGACGCATCCCGCCGTTTACACGGTCAAACAAACCGACATCGGCAAGGACTTCATCGGACTGCCGGTTCCGGCCGCCGCCGGGTCGATCACCAGCCTGGTCTTCTTCCTCAACACCTACGATCTCCAGCGTTGGGCGATCCTGCTGCCGCTGCTGATGCTGTTGATCGCCTACCTGATGGTGAGCGTCATTCGCTACCCGAGCCTCAAGGGCGTCAATTGGAAGGCCCGGATCCGTTTCCGCTCCTTCATCCTGCTCTTGATCGCCGCCGGACTTCTCTGGCGTTTCTGGGGCGTCGGACTGGCGATCGTATTCCATGGATACATCTTCTACGGAATCTTCCGCCATATCCAAAAAGTGAACCGCCGGACCAAGCGCCTGATGGAGCTCCGGGAACAGCGTCCAAACCTTGTGAAAAACGCCCGGAAAAACAGCGAATAAAATGGGGAATAAAACCGGCTTGGGAAAAAGTCAGGGATTTCCCTAGGTTATTGGATGGTTTTTCACACCATTCAAACCATCGGGGAATCCCCTAGAATCTCGGGTTCCGCCTAGTTGTTTCACTTCTCCCCATACCATAATAATAAGAATACTCTTTTTAAAATAATCTTCTATTCTTAATGGATTGTCAGCAGTCTCGAAATTTCCCTAACTAGTATCTCCATGAAGTTCAAAATCAACCGCGACCATTTCAGCAGCGGCCTGCAGCAGGTTCTTAACGTGGTCAGCCCTCGGGCGACCATGCCGATCCTGGGCAACGTTCTCATCGAAGCCGAAGACGACCGCATTTTTCTGACCACCACGAATCTCGATCTCGGGATCCGGTGCTCGATCAAGGCGCAGGTTTCGGAGAGCGGCGCGGTCACCCTCCCGGTCCGGCGTCTGGCCACCATCGTCCGCGAACTTCCGAACACCGACGTTTCCGTCGAAACCGCCGAAGACCACAACACCAAGGTTGCTTCCGGCGGATCCACCTTCCGCATCATGGGGATCGGCAAGGAGGAGTTTCCCCCGCTGCCGACGTTCAGCAAAGACCGCACCTTCGTCATCGACCAGGACCAGTTGGCGACCATGCTCCGCAGCGTCTCCTACGCCCAGTCTTCCGACGAAGCCCGCTACATCCTCAACGGGGTCTATTTCAATTTCGACGACGGCAAACTCTCCCTCGTGGCCACCGACGGCCGTCGTCTCGCCTTGATCAGCAAGGAACTCGAGTTCCCGCCGGAACAAAGTGGCAAGATCATCATCCCGGCCAAGACCGCCGGGGAATTGCTCCGTCTGCTGGATCTCGGACGGCAGGTCACCATTTCCTTCAGCGACCGGCAGGTCGCGTTCGACATCGAAACCAATGACGAAGCGGGCGGGATGACCGGTAGCGTCAACCTGATTTCCAAGATCGTCGAAGGGAATTATCCGAATTACCAACAAGTTATTCCCAAAGAAACCCACCAGAGGATCAAGCTCGAACGGGAACTCCTCCTCCAGTGCGTCCACCGCGCCGCCTTGGTTTCGAGCGACAAGAGCAACACCGTCCGCCTGAAGGTTTCGCCCAATCTTCTCGAAATCACCGCCTCCAGCCCCGACTTCGGGGAAGCCCACGAATCGATGGCTATTTCGTATGAGGGCCCGGAAATCGAGGTCGCTTTCAACCCGTATTTCCTGATGGATCCGCTCAAGGCGTTGACCAAGGACGACGTTTATTTCGAGTTGAAGGACGAGCTCAGCCCGGGGGTGTTCAAGTCGCTCGAAAGCTTCATCTGCGTGATCATGCCGCTCCGGTTGAACTGACGCCGTTTTTGCGGCAAGTTTTTCACAGGATTTTCCGGTTGGCCGTTTTTCCTCGAAACCGGCCGATCTTTCCCCCATGCAAGGAGGGAGGATGATGGACACCCAGCCGTCAATTTTGATCAATATCGTGGTGGCGTTGGCCATCGCATCGGTGGCGCTCGCCTACGGCAACAACCGTTGGGGCCTTCCCCAGGTTGGCATCCTCAATCGTTGGCTCCGCTGGTTTGTCTTCGCCTTCGGTTTGGCCCTGGTCGCCCGGGAACTTGGCTGGACGGAACGGCCCTTCTGGGTGCTTTCGCTTAGCGCCTTCCTTCTCTGGTTTCTCGGAGAAACGATGGTCAACTGGATGGCGATCGGAGCGCTCAGCCAAAGTTCGATTCCGCTGTTTCCCCGGTTTTCCGACAATTCTCACACCCAGGAATGGCCGGCCCAGAAGAAGTTCCTCAGCCTGCGCGACTGGTTGCGCAACGAAGGCTTTAATCAGGTCCAATCACTGAAATCGGATCTTGGAATGGGCCTGGTGATTCGGAGCATCGTGTTCCAAAGCCAGGATCAGTTGACTCGTTTGCAGGTGATTTTCGTTCCCCAACGCTCGGGGACAGTGAACGAGTGTTTCAGTTTTCACTCGATGACCGACGACGGCCTTCGAGTAATCACCGACAACCTTTACATTCCGTTCGGTGGTTTTTATCCGGAAAATTGGCGGGTAGTCCGCAAGACCCTGATTCGCAACGTGGCCCGGCTCCACCGTCTCCATCTTCGGCGGATCGAGCGGGAAGGTCTTCGGTTGGAAGCGTGGGATTCGGATCCGTTGGAAGATCTCAACGGTCAACAAGCGGTCCTCGAACGCCTCAATACCGACCTCGGGTTTCTTTATCCTCAACACATGCGCGACGAACACGGGAAAATGACCTCCGAAGGCCGTTATCGCGTCTGGAAGGAAGTCTGGTTCCTCAACTACTTCGGCAAATCGACCTCCGCCTGAAGACTTTGGTTTTTTGTGTCACGCATCAGGTGGAACAGGCATTCCTGCCTGTTTTTTATTACAGACAAGAATGTCCGTGTCACGTTTGCCTCTCTTCCGCAAAACCCGAAATTTCTTTGTCGCCAGCGATCGTCTATTTCCGCTAGAACTTTGCCTTTGCAGTTCCGACCAACGGACTGCGGGTTCACAATCAAACCCACCGAAACTATGGCAGAGAAGCAATCAGACATCGGACTCATTGGATTGGCCGTTATGGGGCAGAATCTGGCCCTCAACGTGGCCGACCATGGCTTTCAAATCTCGGTTTACAACCGAACGACCTCCACCATGGAGAAGTTCGTGGAGAAAAACCCCGATACCCCGGGCGGCTTGGTCGGTTGCGCCACGCTGGAAGAGTTCGTCTCCTCGCTGGCCCGTCCCCGCCGGGTGATCATTCTGGTGAAAGCCGGTCGGCCGACCGACGCTGTCATCGAGAGCCTCCTGCCGCTCCTCGAGAAGGACGATATCATCATCGACGGCGGCAACGCCCATTGGCTCGACACCATCCGCCGCGAGAAGGAATTGAAGGAAAAGGGTTTCCGTTTCGTCGGATCCGGCGTGTCCGGCGGCGAGGAAGGGGCCCGTTTCGGTCCTTCCCTCATGCCGGGCGGCGATGCGGGAGCCTGGAAAGAGATCGAACCGATCTGGAAAGCTATCGCCGCCAAGGTCGACGGCAAGACCGGCCGTCCGCTCGAAGGAGCCGAACCGGGCAAACCGGTCGAAGGCGGGGTGCCCTGCACCGCCCACATCGGTCCCGACGGCGCCGGCCACTACGTGAAGATGGTCCATAACGGCATCGAATACGGCGACATGCAGATGATCTGCGAAGCCTACGAGCTGATGAAGGACGTTCTCGGTATGAGCGCCGACGAAATGGGCGAGGTGTTCGCCGACTGGAACAAAGGGGCCCTCGACTCCTTCCTGATCGAGATCACCGCCGACATCCTCAAACAAAAGGACCCGGCCACTGGAAAGCCGTTCGTCGACATCGTCCTCGACACCGCCGGACAAAAGGGAACCGGCAAATGGACCTCCGTCAGCGCCCTCGACCTCGGTTGCCCGGCCCCGACCATCGCGGAAGCGGTCTTCGCCCGGTTGATCAGCGCGGTCAAGGACGAGCGGGTCGCCGCCTCCAAGATCCTCCCCCGTCCGAAGAAAGCCTACGACGGCGACCGGGCGGAGTTCATCGAAGCGGTCCGTGACGCGCTCTATTGTTCCAAGATCTGTTCGTATGCCCAAGGTTTCCAGCTGATGCGGGCCGCCCAGGAGGAATACAACTGGAAGCTGAATTTCGGTGAAATCGCCCAGATCTTCCGCGGCGGTTGCATCATCCGTGCCGTTTTCCTGCAAAAGATCACCGAAGCCTACGAACGCGATCCGAACCTCGCCAACCTCCTGCTTGACCCGTATTTCCGCGAAACCGTGGAAAAAGCGGAGAGCAACTGGCGCAAAGTGATCGCCACCGGTGCTTCCCATGGCGTTGCGATTCCGACCTTTTACTCGTCGCTCGCATACTTCGACGCTTATCGGTCGGAACGTCTTCCCGCCAACCTCCTCCAGGCCCAGCGCGACTACTTCGGCGCCCACACCTACGAGCGAGTCGACCAACCGCGCGGCAAGTTCTATCACATCGATTGGCCCGCCAAGGACCGTCCGCAAATCGAGTCCTGAAGCGGAAAACCGTCGAGTTGGACGTTTCCATCAAACGACCGCGGTCTAACCGGCCGCGGTCGTTTTTTTTCGCTTAATCGAGCCGACCTTCTTCTGACGCCGAAGGCGGACGGCAGGATGCCATCCCTCCCAGTGACGGGCATGCGCCGCTCGCCGTAGTCGGGTTGGCTCCGCCGCCCGACAGCAGCGGCCCAAACCGTCCGCACTAATGATGTCCAGCGTCGAACCAGGCTCCAGAGCCCCGGGCCTTTCGACCATCGTGGAGAATGGGGCGGCAAAGCCAACCCTACTACTCACACACCCCACCATGCTGGCGCATGGTCCCCCCCTCTCAAGAGGGGAACTTTTCACGTAGATCCCCTCTTTGAGAGGGGGGGACCGCTCGCTAGAGCGGTGGGGTGTGTCGTCGTGCAGATTCGGCGAGCGTTTATGCGGGTTGCAGAGCGACCAAATCGGGGGGTTGTCTTCCAGCGGTGGAAGTTAACGCCCTGTTCCCTCAGACCAACCGGCTCACGCGGCGGCGTTCGGCGGTCACGATGCTGAGGAGTTGGTGGAAATCCTCCTCCCGCGAACCGCTGCGGATGCAGTAATCGTATTCGGGCCATTGGCGCATTTCGATCTCCGCGTTGCGAAGGCGGCGGTCGATCGAGGCGTCGTCGTCCGCTCCCCGGGTAAGCATCCGTTCCCGCAACACCTCCAAACTGGGAGGAAGGATAAAGATCGAAACCAGGCGTCCTTGGAAAAAACGATCCGATTCCGCCACCGCCCGCATCGAGGCCGCGCCTTGGACGTCGATGTTGAGCACCACGCTGATGTTGCGCTCCAATTTGCCGAGCACTTCCCGTTTCAACGTTCCGTAACGGGCCCCGTGTACTCCGGCGTGCTCCAGGAACTCTCCGTTGGCGACCGCTTTCTCGAATCCCGATTCGTCGAAAAAGTAATAATCCTCCCCATGCGTCTCTCCCGGGCGTGGCGCGCGGGTGGTGCAGGTGACCGCCCGCTGGATCGAAACATCGCTGACAACCAACGTTTCACACAGAGTCGTTTTCCCGCAACCGGCCGGGCCGGATACGATCAGGAGAAGCGCGGTTTCCTCTTTGGGAACGGGATACGACATCTGAATCTCAACTCGGATACTTGAACGCGACCACGCTCAACAAGATTCCGTAAGCCACCAAGCAGCCGCCCAGGATTTGGGGGCGCCGGTCGGTGGCGAAAAGCCAGTTAAAGAAATCGCGCAGACGGAATGGCGAAACTCCGAGGTAAAGGGCGATGACGATCGCCACATAAACCAAACTAACCAGGAAAAGCCGACTCGCCGGTTCCTGCAAATAGGCGGGAGTCAACAAGGTCCAGGCGACGAGCAGAATCAGCACCGCCAAACCGCGGACCGCGAGGAAATCTTTGACGTATACAAACGAGAGAACCGCAATCGCCGCGAATCCGAGGAAGAGGTAATGTCGGAAGTCCCCGAAATCGGCCTCGCCCAACTGTAGGACATGATAAAGGAACCATATGGTAGCGATTCCCATCGTCAGATAGGTCGCCCGTTCCGACCGGGGAAAAGCTTGGGCGATCGCCGCCGTCGCTTTCGGTTTTCCCAGCAGCAATCCGCCCGTGACGATCAGGACCAGGCCGGTGAGAAATGTGGCGAAAAACAAGGACATCGAGTGAGAAAAAGAGGATGAGTATCGGCGATCCGGGACGAATTGCAAAAGGAAAGCGGCGGGCTCATCGCGCGCCCGTCGCCACCGCCATCTCCGGAGTTTCGACTCCCTCCAGGACGATCGAGCCGTAGAGGGAACTTGAGGTGACGCGTTCGATCCGGACCGGAACCATCTCGCCGACCAGCCGCTCCGAAGCTTCGAACAACACCACCCGGTTGCCCCGGTTGCGGCCGGTGAAAAGCCGGCCTTTTTTGCTCGGCCCTTCGATCAAGACCTCCTGGTTGGTTCCGAGCAATGACTGGTTTCGTCTCTTCGAACTTTCGGTCAACATCCTGAGCAGCACTTGGTTGCGGGCTTCCTTCACTTCGTCGGGAATCTGGTCCGGCATCGATTCCGCCGGGGTGCCGCTGCGGATGCTGTATTTGAAAATGTAGGCCATGTCGTATTCGACCCGCGCGAACATCTCCCGCGTTTGCTCGAAATCTTCCTCGGTCTCTCCGGGGAAACCGACGATGACATCGGTCGAAAAATACATCCCGGGAGCCGCGTCCCGCAGCATGTCGACGATTTCGAGGTATTTTTCGCGGGAGTACGGACGGTTCATCGCCTTCAAGATCCGGTTGGATCCGGACTGGAGCGGCAGATGGACGTATTCGCACAATTTCGGCAAATCGCGGTAAGCCTGGGCGAGATCCTTGTTGAAACCGCGCGGATGGGGTGAGGTGAAGCGGATCCGGGAAATGCCGTCGATCTCGTGCAACCGCTCCAGCAATTGGACGAAGGCGCTTTTGCCGTGAGCCACCGGAATCATGCCGCGCCCGTAACTGGTGACGATTTGTCCGAGCAAAGTGACCTCGCGGGTGCCGTTCGCCGCCAACTCCTCGACCTCGCGCGCGATTTCCTCGATCGGCCGCGACCGTTCCGCCCCACGGGTTTTCGGCACGATGCAGAAGGCGCAACTCATGTTGCAACCCTGCATGATCGACACGAAAGCCGAAACCTGCCGTCCGTTTTCGAGGTGGTGGTCCTTGATGGTGTTCTGGGAATCCGGCTCCTCGTCGAGATCGACGATGGTGGAAGGAACCGGGGTCTCTTCCGCCCGGTCCCGTCGCAGGCGGTCGAGGTAATCCGGCACATGGTGGAACCGCTGGGTGCCGACCACCAAATCGAGATCGGGCAGACGGTCGATCAATTCCGCTCCCCGGTTTTGGGCCATGCAGCCCATGATTCCGAGAATGAAACGCGGATTTCTCTTCTTTCGCGCCGCCAGGTGGCCGCCCTTGCTGATCGCCTTTTGTTCCGCCAGATCCCGGACGCTGCACGTGTTCAGCAGGACGATGTCGGCCGTTTTCTCATCCTCCACGATCCGATAACCCCGGTCGCGCAACATCGCCGCGACTGCTTCGGAGTCGCGCACATTCATCTGGCAACCGTAGGTTTTGATGTATACGCGGTTCATGGACAAGAGGAACAAAAAGAAGCACTCTTATGAAACGCCGTGACCAGGTCAAACGGTTATCCGCTTTTATCGAGGAACCGTAGGCTTGGAAAGGAGAACGGACATTCCTGTCCGTTTCCCAGCAGGTCAAGAGATGCCGTCGGCTCTGAAACGGGCTGGAAAACCCGTTCTCCTTTGCTTTTACAACCGCGCGACTTGCTCGCGGGAGGTTTTCAAAAAATCCTGGTAGGCGGCGGCGATGCCGTCGCGGAGCGGGATGCGGGCGGTCCAGCCGAGGTCCTTGGCTTTTGAAACGTCGAGCAACTTGCGCGGAGTTCCGTCGGGCTTCGTCGTGTCGAAGGTCAGTTGACCGGAGAATCCGACGACTTCTTTCACCAACTCCGCCAGTTCGCGGATGGTGACGTCGGTGCCGGTGCCGAGATTCACCCAATCGGGCGGGCTGTCGGTTTGGACCAAATGGAAACAGGCGTCGGCGAGATCGTCGACATGGAGGAACTCGCGGCGGGGGGTGCCGGTTCCCCAGACCACCACTTCCGAGGCGCCGGCTTCCTTTGCTTCATGGAAGCGGCGGATCAGGCCGGGCAACACGTGGGAATTCTCCGGGTGGTAGTTGTCGCCGGGACCGTAGAGATTGGTCGGCATGGCGGAGTGGAAGAGGACGCCGTATTGGCGACGGTAATACTGGCAGAGCTTCAAACCGGCGATCTTGGCGATGGCGTAGGCCTCGTTGGTCGGCTCCAAGGGACTGGTGAGGAGGCAATCCTCCGGCATCGGCTGGGGAGCGAACTTCGGGTAGATGCAGGAACTGCCGAGGAACAACAGCCGGCCGACCCCGTGTCGCCAGGCGGCGTGGATGGTGTTGGCGGCAATCTGGAGGTTGTCGTGGATGAATTCCGCCGGGTAGGTATTGTTGGCGTGGATACCACCGACTTTGGCGGCCGCCACGATGATCAAATCGGGCTTCTCGTCGCGGATGAAACGGTCGACGTCGGCTTGGGAAATAAGGTCGAGCTCCTGCCGGGTCCGAAGAAGCAGCCGTTCGCAACCGGCCGCCCGGAAATGACGGACCAGGGCCGACCCGACCATGCCGCGGTGGCCGGAGATGAAGATCTTCTGCTCCTTCACGGTTGGGAAGGGATTTTCGATGACATGTATTCCTTCAAGCCGGCTTCCTGTTCGGCCAGCGCCAAGTCGGACTCGACCATCAGGCGGACCAGTTCCTTGAAGCGAACCTTCGGTTCCCAGTTGAGCTGTTTCTTGGCTTTGGCCGGGTTGCCGATCAAAAGATCAACCTCCGCCGGGCGTTCGTAGCGTTTGTCGTATTTGACGTATTTCTCCCAGTCGAGGTCGAGGATCGCAAAGGTTTCCTGAATGAACTCCCGGACGCTGTGGGTCTCGTTGGTAGCGATCACGTAGTCGTCGGGTTGGTCCTGTTGGAGCATCAGCCACATCATTTCGACGTATTCCTTGGCGTAACCCCAGTCGCGCTTGGCGTCGATGTTGCCGAGGTAAAGGTGTTCCTGGAGACCGAGTTTGATGCGGGTCGCGGCGCGGGTGATCTTGCGGGTGACGAAGGTTTCGCCCCGGCGCGGCGATTCGTGGTTGAAGAGGATGCCGCTGCTGGCGTGGAGATCGTAGGACTCGCGGTAATTGACGGTGAGCCAGTGGGCGTAAACTTTCGCGCAGGCGTAGGGCGAACGCGGCCATAACGGCGTGGTTTCGACTTGGGGAACCTCCTGCACCTTGCCGAACATTTCGGAAGAGGAGGCTTGATAATAGCGGACCTTTCCAACCAAACCGGCCTCCCGGATCGCTTCGAGGATCCGAAGGGCGCCCAGACCGTCGACGTCGCCGGTGTATTCGGGCACGTCGAACGAGACCCGGACATGGCTTTGCGCGCCGAGATTGTAAACTTCGTCCGGCTGGAGCGCGTAAAGAAGCTTCACCATCTGGACCGAATCTGCCAAGTCGCCGTAATGCAGGAAGAGCCGCACCCCATTGACGTGCGGATCGCGGTAAAGGTGGTCGATGCGACTGGTGTTGAAGGTCGAAGCCCGGCGGATCACGCCATGCACTTCGTAGCCCTTTTCCAAGAGCAATTCCGCCAGATAGGATCCATCCTGACCGGTGATGCCGGTGATCAATGCTTTTTTCATACTACTTCAATCTCCCTCCGTCCGGTCGATCCGCAAACCGATCGACGAATCCATGCAAGGGCCGGGCCGATCAGATGTGCCGGGAATCTTCGTGGTCTTTGGCGATGTAGCCGGCTTCCTGGCGGCTGTGGTTCACTTTGTTCTTTTTCTCGTAGGCGTCGAAAACGTCCTGGGCGCTCATGCCGAGGGCTTGGGCGAGCGAGACGAGGAAATGGAACAGATCGATGACCTCCACCCGGGCGTTTTGCTTGTCGAATTCCTGGTATTTGGCCCACCATTTCCACGGCACGGAGTCGACCAGTTCAGCCAACTCCTGTTGCATGGCTCGGGTGTAATTAAGGACCCATTGGATTTGCTCCTCCTCGGTCCGGTCTTTCAGGGTAACGCCGATGCGGGCGTTCAAAGCTTCCTGTAGGTCAAAGATGCGTTCAAGTTTGTCCATTAGGGAAAAGTTTCCTAGGCCTCGCCCCGGTCCATAGCAAGCTTCAAAACGGGACCGGATCGTGACGCGGACATTCCTGTCCGTTCCCGTTCCGGCAGCGCCGCCGCCCTTCCTTTACAGCTAGGTCCCGTCCGAAAAGGTTTTCAGCGACCGGATCGGCCCGGAAACACACCCCACCGCTCTAGCGAGCGGTCCCCCCCTCTCAAGAGGGGATCTTTTTGTAAGCAATTCCCCTCTTGAGAGGGGGGGACCATGCGCGAGCATGGTGGGGTGTGTCACCGCTGTTTCAGCCAGCGAACGTCCGAAACCTTTTTCGGATACCCTCTAGCTTATCTCTTCTCCCACAACGGCTGGGATCCGCTCATTTCTAAGGAGATACCAATTTAATGATTGTATTTCCTGGTTCGATGATTTGAATATCGAGGATTAACCGGTAGGTTGATTTTTCCGCGGTGCCATCAAGAGCACATACGGCCGCCAAGGCTCGGTGTTCCCGGTCGCGATCGAAAACGCGAACCGGTGAAAACCGCAGAAAAGCAGTCGATGTATAGGGCAACCTCCGATCGCTTCGGATGAGTATTACCCGAAGCCCTTGCCAGAAAGGGGGATCCGCAAACGCCGCCACCATGGCCGACTCGGGTTCTGGAAAGCCTCACGGCTTCGTCCCCCTCCCCTATACATTACCCAACATCGGGTCCTATGGGACCACAGTCATCAAACACTAATGGAAGATACGAATAGAAACAGAGAGCAAGATTCCGCGAAAAACGAAGGCGGTGCCGCATCCGAGGCCGCAGCCGATTCGTCCGCGAATTCTCAGAACCGGTCTGCGCAACGCAGACGTCCCCCCCGCAACAACCCTCCCCTCCCCCACGAAGCAGGCGCCTCCGCGTCCGCCGACCGCCCGTCGGAGACCACCGGATCATTCGCCGAGAAGCCGACCGCCCCAGCGCCGTCGGCCCGTGGCGAAACCGGAGGGGGATCGAACGCTTCCTCCACCGGCGACCGTCCGAGCCGGGCCCGTCGCAGCCGGGCCCGCCGTCCTGCGGGCGAGCGGCCGTCGGCCGGTGCCGCGCCGGAGACTACCGGCGGCGGAGAGGCTTCGGCCGCTCCGTCGGAGGAAACCCGCCAACCGCGCGCCGAACGCGAAGAATCCTCCCGGGAGGATCGTCGGGAAGACCGTCCCCGCAGGGAACGCGGCGAACGCCGTCCCCGCGGAGAGCGTGGCGAACATGGCGAGCGCGGAGAGCGTGGCGAGCGCGAGGGGCGTGAAGCCTCCGGCGAATCGGGAGACGAAGAAGGTTCCCGTCCACGTCGGCGTCGGCGCCGCGGAGGTCGCGGCGGTCAACGCGGGGGCGAAGGGGGACAACCCGACGCAGAAGATACCGGCGGGGATCGTCAGGACGGCCAGGAGGGCGAACGCCGTCCCCGGGGCGAGCGTCGTCCCCGCGGTGAACGTCAACAAGGCGGCGAACGCGGCGAACAAGGCGGCGGCGAGCGCGGACAGCGCGGCGGTCGCGGGGGTCGCGGCGGCCGTGGGGGTCAACGAGGGCCCCGCGGCGAGCGCGGCGGTCAGCGTGGTCAAAGTGGCCAAGGCGGCCAAGGCGGCCAAGGCGGCAACCAGCGCGGTGGACGCGGTGGCGACCGTCGTCAGCGGGACGACCGTCAGCGCGGCCCCCGGAGCGAACAGCCGGAGCGGATTCATCACGAGCCGCAAGCCGAGACCCCGGTCAAGAAGGTTGTCGGCTGGGTGAAATCCCTTTTTGGGGGCGACAAGGAGAAATCCGCCACCCGCAATGAACCGGCCCGCCAACCGTATTCCGGGTCCGAACCTTACGAGGGACGGCCGGAAAAGGGGCAAAGCGCTCGGGGCCAGCGCAATAGCGGAAACCGTTCGGGATCGCGCCGGGAAAATATTCCCGCTTCGGGCGACGAATGGCGTCCGGGTGATTGACACCCTTCCTTGGATTGTCTCTCCTGACGGCAACTTATGGACGTTGTTCGCATCAGGGGAGGCAATCCCCTTCAAGGAATCGTCGGAATCAGCGGCGCGAAAAACGCCGCTCTTCCGATATTTGCCGCGACTCTTTTAACCGAAGAGCCGTGTATCATCGAGAATGTCCCGGATTTGAGCGACATTCGATTCATGGGCGAGCTGCTTGCCCATTTGGGTGCTCACGTGGAGCGCCTCGACCCGCACACCTGGCGCATCCAAGCCGGTGAAATCTCCCACACCGCCCCCTACGAATTGATGCGCAAAATGCGCGCTTCGGTCTGTTTGATGGGACCATTGGTCGGCCGGTTGAAACGCTCAGTCACCTCGCTCCCCGGCGGATGCGTGATCGGTCCCCGCCCGATCGATCTCCACTTGAAGGGCTTCGCCAAACTCGGCTGCCGGATCGATATCGAAGGCGGCTATGTGAAGATGGATGGTTCCGGCATGAAGGGAGCCGACGTCTTCCTCGGAGGACGCCACGGCAGCACCGTGTTGGGAACCGACAACATCTTGATGGCCGCCGTCCTGACCCCCGGTGTTACCCGGATCGACAGCGCCGCATGCGAGCCGGAAGTGGTCGATCTGTGCAACATGCTGGTGGCGATGGGGGCCAAAATCAGCGGGATCGGAAGCCACGCCCTTGAGATCGAAGGAGTCGAGCGCTTGGGTGGATGCAACTACCGGATCATTCCGGACCGGATCGAAGCCGGGACGTTTGTGATCGGCGCGGCCCTGACGAAAGGGAAGATCGCCTTGGAAGGCGCCCGGTTCGACCATTTGACCGCCCTGTTCGACAAGTTGGAAGAAGCCGGGTTGGGCATCACGCGCAATGGATCGGACACAATCCATGTCGACGCCACCGGACTCCGGCTATCGCCGGTCGATGTGATCACCCTCCCCCACCCCGGCTTCCCGACCGATTTGCAGGCGCAGATGTGCACCCTGATGGCCTTGACGCCCGGGTTGAGCATCGTGACGGAAAAGGTTTATCCCCACCGCTTCATGCATGTGCCGGAACTCCAGCGAATGGGAGCCGACATCGCCATGGAAGGCGCCAGTGCGATCATCAAAGGGGTTCCCCGTTTGTCGGGCGCGCCGGTGATGGCCTCGGATCTCCGGGCCAGCGCGGCGTTATTCCTCGCCGGAGTGGCCGCCAAAGGGGAAACCTGGGTGCAACGGATTTACCACATCGACCGCGGATACGAGCGGATTGACGAGAAACTCCGCGCCCTCGGGGTCGACATCACCCGCATGCCCGACAGCGAAATGCCCGCCCACTTCCTCGACGAAGCGGCGATGGCCACGATTTGATCGGCGGACCGATGACGGAGACACCGGCGGTCGCATTCACCATCCGTGGGTTTACGGTCGGCCGGGTCAAGGACTTGTCGGGATTCGCCCGTTTTCACCAGGAGCCGGAAGATTATTCAGCGGCGGCGTTGCGTTTCGTGGAGACGGCGGGCGGTCAGGAAGTGGCCGCCCGGGCGGAAGCGATTTTCGGGGCGATCCGGAAGGAGTATCGGTTCAAACGGAAGGAAGTGACGGTCGTCTGCGAAGACGGCGGGGCCTCGATCAGGACGCCCCGTTTTCAGGTGGCGCTCAACATCGAGCAGGATCCGGAGACGGTGGCGAATTACCGGATGGTCACGGAAGTGGCGGTGAATGCTCGAGGCGATGAGGCGTTGACGGATCCGCGATTCGCCGCGGTTTTTTCCCCGTATTGCGATACGGTGGTGTTGCGTTTCCCGGGACGGCTCGATTTGGAGGAGCGGATCGACCACATTGAAGAGAACGGGGAATTGGCCGATTACCTCGATTATGATTCGGCCTGCACGTGGTTTACCCTGAAGTTACCAACCTTGGTGGTGAACGTTACCGCGACCGAAATGGTCTGCCGCCTTCCCGGCGAGCGACGACTCGCGGACCTGATCGAACAGACCCAAGCGGTGCTGGCCAAACTGGGAACGACGATGGGGAAAGCGCCCCCGCACCCGGCCGGAAGTTCCGGGACGAGCGGCGCGCTTCAGCCGCCGTCGTAATCGTTCGAAGTTTTCTGAGGTCCGCCGTGTCGATGTCTGGTTTGGCCGTAGTCGGGTTGGCTTCGCCGCCCGACAGCAGCGGCCGGGACCGTCGCCTGAAGTATTACGTCGCGCGTCGCGGGTCGCGGGTGAGGTGAATGTTTCCCGGTGTTTCCGAACGCCACAAAATGGGGCGGCAAAGCCAACCCCACTACTCTTCGATGCCGGATTCAGGAGCGGCGCGCTTCGGTCGCCGTTGTGCGTTCGGAGTTCTCGGATGTCCGGCATGTTCGACGTCAGTCTGGCCGTAGTCGGGTTGGCTTTGCCGCCCGACAGCAGCGGCCGGGGACCGTCGCTTGAAGTTTGACGTCGCGCGTCGCGGGTGAGGTGAATGTTTCCCGGTGTTTCCGAACGCCACAAAATGGGGCGGCAAAGGCCAACCCCACTACTCAGAGCGGCGCGCTTCAGCCGCCGTTGTGCCGCTCGGAGTTTTTGGAGGTGAGCCGTGTCGATGTCTGGTCTGGCCGTAGTCGGGTTGGCTTCGCCGCCCGACAGCAGCGGCCGGGACCGTCGCCTGAAGTTTGACGTCGCGCGTCGCGGGTCGCGGGTGAGGTGAATGTTTCCCGGTGTTTCCGAACGCCACAAAATGGGGCGGCAAAGCCAACCCCACTACTCTTCGATGCCGGATTCAGGAGCGGCGCACTTCGGCCGCCGTTGTGCCGCTCGGAGTTTTTGGAGGTGAGCCGTGTCGATGTCTGGTCTGGCCGTAGTCGGGTTGGCTTTGCCGCCCGACAGCAGCGGCCGGGACCGTCGCCTGGTGTTTGACGTCGCGCGTCGCGGGTCGCGGGTGAGGTGAATGTTTCCCGGTGTTTCCGAACGCCACAAAATGGGGCGGCAAAGCCAACCCCACTACTCAGAGCGGCGCGCTTCAGCCGCCGTTGTGCCGCTCGGAGCCGTTTGGTCCTTGGACGTTCCCCGTTTCCGACGGTCTTCGGCTAAAGCACGAGGCTCCGGACCGATGTCGGGTCGCTCCGCTTACCGCTTCTTCCGTTTGACCAGAAGCTGGGCGGTGGCGAAACGGACCACTTTTTCCAGGCGCTCCAATTCGGCGGGATCGAGGGTCTCCTCGCCGGCGAGAGCGTCCTGGGCACGTTTCATCGCGGCCTCCACGGCGGATTCGTCGATCTGCTCTTCGCTGATTGCCGATTCCGCCAGGACCGAGACCTTGTCACCCGAGATCTGGGCGAAGCCGCGGCCGACGGCGAGATACTCGGTCTTGCCGTCGCGTTGGAGGCGCACTTCGCCCGGGGCCACTTGGGTGAGCAAAGGAAGGTGCCCCGGCAGGATGCCGATCTCGCCGGCGGTGGTCGGGATGACCACGTTGTCGGCGGTATCGCTGTAGGCCCGGTTTTCCGGTGTGACAATTTCCAGGACGAGTGGCATGGCGGTTAGGCGGTCGCGGTCTGCTTCTCGGAAGCGGCGATCGCTTCGTCGATGCCGCCCTTCATGTAGAAGTCGTTTTCGGCGACATGGTCGAGCTCGCCGTCGAGGATCATCTTGAAACCGCGGAGGGTGTCCTTGACGGAGACGATCTTGCCCGGGAAGCCGGTGAAGACCTCGGCCACGTTGAACGGCTGGGAGAGGAACTTCTGGATTTTGCGGGCGCGATAGACGAGCTGCTTGTCTTCCGGCGAAAGTTCGTCGAGACCGAGAATCGCGATGATGTCCTGGAGGTCCTTGTAACGTTGGAGGACGTTCTGGACTCCGCGGGCGATGTTGTAGTGCTCTTCGCCGACGATCGCCGGATCGAGCGCCTTCGAGAAGGAGGCGAGCGGATCGACGGCCGGGTAAATCCCGAGCTCGGCGATGGAACGCTCCAACACGATGGTGGAGTCGAGGTGGGCGAAGGTGTTGGCCGGGGCCGGATCGGTCAAGTCGTCGGCCGGCACGTAAACCGCCTGGAACGAGGTGATCGAACCCTTTTTGGTCGAAGTGATCCGTTCCTGCAGGTTGCCCATTTCGGCGGCGAGGGTCGGCTGGTAACCGACGGCCGAAGGCGAGCGGCCGAGGAGCGCGGAGACCTCGGAGCCGGCTTGGGAGAAGCGGAAGATGTTGTCGACGAAGAGGAGCACGTCCTGGTTCTTTTCGTCGCGGAAGTATTCCGCCATCGAAAGGCCGGTGAGAGCGACGCGCATCCGGGCGCCGGGAGGCTCGTTCATCTGGCCGTAGCAAAGGGCCACCTTCGACTTGGAGAGGTCGTTTTGGTCGATGACCCCGGCGTCGGACATTTCGTGGTAAAGGTCGTTCCCCTCGCGGCTGCGCTCCCCTACCCCGGCGAAAACCGAGAAACCGCCGTGGGTTTTGGCGATGTTGTTGATGAGCTCCATGATGACGACGGTCTTGCCGACACCGGCTCCCCCGAAGGCGCCGACTTTACCGCCCTTGATGAAGGGGCAGATGAGGTCGATAACCTTGATGCCGGTTTCGAGAATGGTCGCCTTGGTGTCCTGGTCGACCAATGGCGGCGGCATGCGGTGGATCGAGTATTTCTTCTCGTGCTTGACGGGACCGCGCTCGTCGACGGCGTCGCCGGTGACGTTGAAAATGCGCCCGAGCACGCCTTCGCCGACCGGGACGGAGATCGGGTTGCCGGTGTCGGTTACTTCGTAACCGCGGACGAGACCTTCGGTGGAGGTCATGGCGATGGTGCGGACGAGGCCGCCACCGAGGTGTTGTTGCACCTCCAGGGTGATGAGGTTCTTTTGTCCTCCCACCTCGAAATCAATCGTCAGCGCCTGGTAGACATCCGGGGTCTGGTTTTCCGGGAATTGGACGTCGACCACGGGGCCGATGATTTGAACGATTTTTCCTTTGTTGCTCATTGTCTTTAAAACAGTTGGTTCGGTCTGGCGGATGGGATCAGGCGTTGGCGGCGGCGGAGGCGGAGATTTCCAGGATTTCCTGAGTGATCGCCGCCTGGCGGGCCTTGTTGTATTCGAGAGTCAGGTCTTCCAGCAGGTTCGAAGCGTTGTCGGAAGCGGTTTTCATCGCCACCATCCGGGCGCTGTGCTCGGAAGCCTTGGCGTCGAGGATGAAGTGGTAAATCTGTTGGTTGATGTAAAGCGGAAGCAATTCCGACAACACTTCGGCCGGAGTCGGTTCGAAGAGCATATCGCGCGGATCGTGGGCGACGGGGCTTTTCTCCCCTTTCGCCTGCTCGTTGCGCAGGTCTTCGATGACCTTTTGCAGGTTCTTCAACGGCAGGAGCGGATGAAGAGTCGTCTGCTGGACCAAGGTGTTGACGAATTTCGGGTAGAGAATCTCGATGGTGTCGATCGTCCCTTCCAGATATTGCTTGGTCATGAACTCGGAGATCACCTTCGTTTCGGCGAAGGGGACCTTATCGCTAACCCCGAAGTCGGCGACCATGTCGCGCTTGATCCGGCCGAGGAACTGGGCTCCCTTGCGGCCGATCGCGGTGTATTTGACCGGGTCCTTGATCTCGGTGACGATCCGGAACAGGTTGCTATTCAAGGGACCGCAAAGCCCCTTGTCGGTCGTGATCATCAGAATCCCCCGGGTTTTGACCTCCCGCTCGGCGAGGAACGGGTGCTTGCTGACGTCGGCCCGTCCGCTGAGTGTGGCCAGCATTTCGGCCATCAGCGCGGCGTAGGCGTGACCCGCCAGAGCCGACTGTTGGGCGCGCTTCATCTTGGAAGCGGCCACCAGCTCCATGGCTTTGGTGATCTGCTTGGTGTTTTTGACCGACTTGATGCGGCGCCGGATGTCTCTTGTGCTGGGCATGGTTCAGTGCTGCCGGAGGATCTGGTGGATCGGATCAGCCTTTGAAGGCAATCTTCCACTCGTCGAAGGCGGCCTTCAATTCCTGGGTGAGCTCGTCCTTGATTTGCTTCTCCTTGAGGATTTTCCCGAGGAGACTGATCTTCCGGGTGGAAAGAAACTCCCTGAGGTGGGCGTTGGCGGCGACGATCTTCTTGACGTCGATGTCGTCGAAGTAGCCGTTCTGGATACCCCAGAGGACGGAGACCTGTTGCTCGACGGGGATCGGGCTGAAGGCCGGCTGTTTGAAGATTTCCACGATCCGCGCTCCGCGATCGAGCTGGGCTTTGGTGCGGGCGTCGAGGTCGGATCCGAATTGGGCGAAGGCGGCGAGTTCGCGGTATTGGGCGAGCTCGAGCTTGATCTTGCCGGCGACCTGCTTAATCGCCTTGATCTGGGCGGCGGAGCCGACCCGCGAGACTGAGAGACCGACCGAGATGGCGGGACGAATCCCTTGGTTGAACAAGTCGGTTTCGAGATAGATCTGCCCGTCGGTGATCGAAATGACGTTGGTCGGAATGTAGGCCGAGACGTCGCCCGCTTGCGTTTCGATGATCGGGAGAGCGGTCAATGAACCGCCGCCATTCTTTTCGTCGACGCGGGCGGAACGTTCGAGGAGACGGGAGTGCAGGTAGAAAACGTCGCCAGGATACGCTTCACGGCCGGAGGGGCGTTTCAGAATCAGGGAGATCTGACGGTAGGCGACGGCGTGCTTGGAAAGGTCGTCGTAAACGATCAACGCATCCATGCCGTTGTCCATGAACCATTCCCCGATCGCCGCTCCGGCGTAGGGGGCGAGGTATTGGTCGGAGGCGTTGTCGGCCGAGGAGGCGGAAACGATGATGGTGTAGTCGAGGGCTCCGGCCGCTTCCAGGGCGTCGATGGTGCGGGCGACGTTGGCGTTCTTTTGTCCGACCGCGACGTAGATCGAATAGACCGGGCGGAAATCCGCGTCGCCCGACTCCAAGCCGGCCTTGTTGATCTTGGCCTGGTTGATGATGGTGTCGATGGCGATGGTCGTTTTGCCGGTCGAGCGGTCGCCGATGATCAACTCGCGTTGGCCGCGGCCGATCGGAATCATCGAGTCGACCGACATGATCCCGGTCTGGAGCGGTTGGCTGACCGACTTCCGGGCGATGATCCCGGGGGCCACTTTCTCGACCGGATAATAGGTGTCGGTTTCGATCGGGCCCTTGCCGTCGATCGGACGGCCGATGGCGTCGACCACGCGTCCGAGCAGAGCTTTGCCGACCGGCACCTGAAGGAGGCGTCCGGTGGTCTGGGCTTCGTCGCCCTCCTTCAATCCGGTCGGATCGCCGACGATGATGCAGCCGACTTCGTCCTCTTCGAGGTTCAGCGCGATGCCGAAAATGCCGCCGGGGAATTCGATCATCTCGTTGTACATGACGTCCGAAAGGCCGTCGACGCGGGCGACGGCGTCGGCGTAGGAGACGATCTTGCCGGTGTTCTTCTTGACCGTTTTGGTCTCGAGCTGGGCGATCTGCTGTTCGATTTCTTCGATGATAGAGCTCATTGCTGGATTGTTTTAAAAATTAGCGGACGGTGGTTTTGTTGAGTTGCCGGAGGCGGGTGGAGACCGACGAGTCGTAGAGGTCGGAACCGACGCGGATTTTCCATCCGGCGATCAGGCTCTTGTTTTCCTTGAGGACGGCGGTGATCGGACGGCCGTATTGGGCGGAAAGATTGGCTTCGATCGAATTGACCAGATCGGATGGCAAGGCGCCGGCGTATTCGACGATGGCTTGGTTGCGCTCGATCTGTTTCCGGACCAGCCGGAGGTATTCGCGGAGGACCTGCCGATAGTTGCGGGGAGGCCGGTTCTTCAAAGCCTGGAGGACGGCGTTCACCCGTTCGGATGAGACCTCGTCCCCCTTCATGCTCAGTTGGAGAAGCGTCTTTCCGGTTTCCCGGATCTGTTTGTTGACGGCCATCGGTGGAGGTTAGGCGTTGACGAGTTCGCGTCCGGCGGAAGCGCTGTAGCGGCTCCGTTCTTCCTCGGTCAGTTCGCGGGAAAGGACTTGGGCGGAAGTGGCGACCACCAACCGGGCGATCTCCTCGCGGGCTTCGGCCATGATCTTTTTGCGGTCCATTTCGGAAGCCTGTTGGGCCTTGCGGAGCATTTCTTCGCTGCGCTCGGCGGCTTCGCGGGTTTGGCGTTCGACTAGTTCCTTCGCGGTGGCGCGGGCCTCGTCGATCATTTTCTGCGCTTGGAGCGAGGCGTTGCGGAGAGTTTCCTCCTGCTTCTTCTCGGCTTCCGCGAGTTTCAGCTTCATGTCCTCGGCATACTTGAGCCCATCGGCGATCTTCTGCTGGCGCTCGTCAATGGTCGCGATGACCGGTTTGAAGGCCACCTTATAAAGCAGAAAGGCGACGAGGGCGAAGCTGACGATTTGGGCGAAAAGGAATTCCCACTGAACGCCGAATTGTTCGGCGACGTTCGTGATCGGATTGGTGGCGGCCAGAATCAGATATTGTTGGATCATGTGTCGCTGGTGAAAGTTTCAGGGGATGCCGTCGATCGAAACCGAACGGCATCCCCTTTCAGGAATCGTTTGTTCTTAGAGGAAGAGCGCGTAGAACGCGACCGCTTCCGCCAACGCCATCCCGATGATGGATTGAACGAGGATTTTACCGGAGGCACCCGGGTTGCGCCCGACGGCTTCGACGGCCTTGGTGCCGACCATGCCGACCGCGAAGGCCGCTGCGAGACAGCCGACGCCGCCTTGGATGGCGCGCAAGTCGCCGGTGATTTGTGCGAATAGTTCGATCATTTTCTTATCTTTTTGGATTTATCCAGTTGGTTCATCCCGCCGCCCACACTCTTTTTGGCAATGGTCCCGGCGGGAAAATTCTTAATGGTGGCCCTCGCCGTGCTCCGATTCGTGGTTGCAGATCAGCCCGATATAAACCGCGACGAGCAAGGTGAAGACCAGAGCCTGCACCGCGCCGATCAACAGTTCGAGCACATAAAAGGGAATCGGCAGACCCCATGGGAAAAGGTAGAACATCGAGTGGAGGAGGTTCTCTCCCCCGAAGACGTTTCCGAACAAACGGAAGGAAAGCGAAACCGGGCGGAACATGATCGAGACGATTTCGATCAACCCGACCACGAAGAAGACCCCGAAGAGGGGGAGGAAGATCAACAGGGGGACTTCGGCCTTGTCGGCCTTGTTGCCGAAGAGGTCGTAGGCGATCACCTTGATGCCGGCGTAACGGAAAATAAAATAGAGCCAGGCTACGAACGAAATCAACGCGAGGGCCAAAGTGGTATTCAAATCGGCATGACCCGGGCGGATCAGTTCGCGCATGACGTAGAATCCGGATTCCCGTTCTTCGCCCCATCCGACGGTGCCGACACCGGGCATTAGCCCGCTCCAGTTTTGGATGAGGATATAAACGAAGAGCGCGGCGAGCAGCGGCAGGGTCACCCCGACCATCCGCTTCCCGACGATCGGTTCGATCATTCCCCGGACTCCTTCAAGCAGACCTTCGACGACCGCTTGTCCGCGGGACGGAACGGCGGTCGGTTTCTTTACCGCGAGGCGGATGACAATGATCAGGATACCGGCGATGACCCAACTAGTGACCATGCTGTTGGTGATGGGAAATCCCAAGGGGCGCCAGAGAACCTCGGCATAGGGAGCGGCGGCGCTGGCCAACGGAGCCATACCGAAGAATCCCAGGATGAAAACGGGCCAGATGGCGGATAATCTGAAATTGAACATTAGTCCTCTCACGTCTGTTTAGTGGTGAAAGGGAAGTTCTTTGCATTATTGTGGCGGCTTCGTCAACCGCCGAAATCAAGAAAGTGTGCGGGAGGCTTATAGATCCACTGAACGCAAGACTCTGATTATCAGATGGATAGGTATATCTTGACTGGCTTGGTTCGATCGCTCAATTTTCGATTGACTACCCGGGCGAATTCCCGACCCTCCGGATGGATGAAGATCAGCGGCGCAGGCAACATTCGAGCGGGCTCCCCTCCCCTGCCCCTTCGCGGGCGGAGGCAGGCGCTCGATTTGTTTTTCGTGTTCACCTACGCCTTGCTGGCCTTGGCCGGATTGATCCAGTTCGCCATCATTGTTTGGATGGATCTTTTCTGAATCGGTTCGCCGCGAGATCAGGTTCGTTCCAGGATCAGCGACGAAAACGATTCCGCTCGTTGCTGAAAGACAGTCTCGTGTTCGAAGGGCCATTCGCCGGCCGGGACCCGGGTCCAATCGTGGTGACCTGCCACCGTCGACTCCACTTCATCGAAATAGGGGCGGTGGTCCGTCCGGAAGTGGAAACGCGCGCCGGGACGGCAGCGGCGCGCCAATCGGCCGAAGAATTCGTTCCCCAACAACCGGTTTTTGTGATGTCGCTTTTTCGGCCATGGATCGGGGAAAAGGACGAAAACCCGGTCGAACACCGCCCCATCGGGAAGGGATTCGAGAAAGTCGGTCGCCTCGGACAGGATGAATGCGAGGTTCTTCAGCCCGGCGCGGTCGCGCTTCCGGGTCGCCCGAGCCACCCGGTCGCGGATGATATCGAGCCCCAGGCACCACTGATCGGAATGGGCGGCGGCATAGGAGGCAAGGAAATGCCCGTGACCGGAACCGATTTCCAAGGTCGTGAACGGGAGCGCGGGTTTGTCCCGGAAAACCTCGGTCAGGTTCTCCCGGAGTGCGGCCAGACGGGCTTGGATGGCGGCCTGGTGAGCGGCGCGGCGGGCGGATTGGTCGATTGTGGTATCCATGGTTTAACTACACGGAAGCGGGTGCCGCTCCCCTCCCCTTCCCGGCTTGGATTGTGACCATTAGAATGTGAATATCGGCCGGATTGACTCCGCTGATCCGGCTGGCTTGCCCTAAAGTCAGCGGCCGGATTTCCGAAAGTTTCACCGCGCACTCGCGTTTCAGGCCCCTCACCTCATGATAATCGATTCCGGAAGGGATCTGAAGGTCTTCCAGGGAGGCCATTTTCTCGATCTGGTGCAGTTCCCGGGCCAAGTAGCCTTGATAACCGACCCGGTAGAGAACCTCGTCGCGGACGGCGGGCGATTCGGCTTCAAATTCGGCGGGAAGAGGAAGATCCGCTTCGCGACGACGAATCCGGTCGCCCCAACTGCCAGCGGCAGTTCGTTCGTTGTTCAATCTTTTCACCCAGGCCTCGACCGCCTCCTTTTTCCGTTCGATGCGCGTCAGACGGTCGGCGGGAACTAAATCATGCTTCCGGGCGTGGTGGAGTAGCCGGAGTTCGGCGCTGCCATGATTGAACAAAAGCCGGTATTCCGCCCGGCTGGTGAACATTCGATACGGTTCGGAGGTCCCTTTGGTGACCAAATCGTCGATAAGGACCCCGATGTAGGCCTCGTGGCGCTTGATCACGAACGGTTCCTCTCCCCTCACCTTCAACACCGCGTTGACTCCCGCCACCAAGCCTTGCGAGGCCGCCTCTTCGTAGCCGGAAGTTCCGTTGATTTGTCCAGCGAAGAACAGGTTTTCGACCTTTTTGCTCTCCAAGGATGGGAAAAGCTGGGTCGGCGGGGCGAAATCGTATTCGACCGCGTAGGCGGGGCGCAAAATCACCGCTTTCTCTAGTCCGGGGATGCTCTGGGTCATTTTCACCTGAACATCGAACGGAAGACTGGTGGAAAAACCGTTGATGTAATATTCGTTGGTGTTCCTCCCCTCCGGTTCGAGGAAAAGCCGGTGGCGCGGTTTGTCGGCGAAACGGACGAATTTGTCCTCGATGCTCGGGCAATACCGGGGACCGGTCCCCTCGATCTCGCCGGAATACATCGCGGAGAGATGGAGGTTGTCGCGGACCAGTGCGGCGGTCTCCTCGCTCGTGTAGGTGATCCAGCACGGCATTTGGTCGGAGGAATCGGTCCATCCGAGACGTTTTTCCGCGAATTGTTCCACGTGGAACAATTCCTCGTCCCCCCGGGTGTCGTAAAAGGCGAACCGCACCGGTTCCGCGTCCCCGTCCTGGCGTTCCATGCCGGAAAAGTCGATCGTCCGACCCAGGAGACGCGGGGGCGTGCCGGTTTTGAGTCTCTGCAGTTCGATTCCGGCTTCGGTGAAGCTGGCGGAAAGCGTTTTGGCGCTGTAGTCCCCCATCCGTCCCCCTTCGTTCCGGTTCTTTCCGATGTGCATCAGGCCCCGAAGGAAGGTTCCGGTGGTGACCACCACGGTCTTTCCGAAAAATTCGAGATCGAGATTGGTCCGGCAGCCGACCACCGCGCCGTTCCGGAAGATCAGTCCGGTGACCGTCGCCTGAAAGAGGGTGAGGTTCTCCTGCAGTTCCAGGGTGTGCTTCATCCGGAACTGGTAGGCCTTCTTGTCGTTCTGCACCCGGGGAGCCTGGACCGCCGGTCCCTTGGATCGGTTGAGCAATTTGAATTGGATTCCGGTCAGATCGGCGTTCACGGCCATTTCGCCCCCGAGCGCGTCGATTTCCCGGACCATATGGCCTTTGGCCTGTCCCCCGATGGCCGGGTTGCAGCTCATCTGGGCGATGGTGTCGATGTTACCGCTCAGGACGAGGGTGCACGCCCCCATCCGGGCGGCCGCCAAGGCGGCTTCGCAGCCGGCATGGCCCGCTCCGCAAACGATGACGTCATAATGGGTGGAGGGAGTCATAAGTCAAAGAAGGGGAAGGTTAACCACGGATGGGCACGAATAAACACGAATAATAGGCAAAAGGGGGCATGGGGACTGTTTCTTTCACAGAAGGAAGCGAAGGTAAGGAAGGGAGAGTGCATTGTCTGGAGGTTAACCACGAATGGAGACGAATGGACACGAATAAGAGGGAGATGGGGCTTGGGCACTGTTCTTTTCACAGAAGGAAGCGAAGGGAAGGAAGAGAGAGTGCATTGTCTGGAGGTTAACCATGAGCGGGTATTCTTCTGTATTCTTCGCTTCCTTCTGTGAAAATCTGCCTTCTCGCGTCACTTTCCGATACAAAACGTGGCAAAGAGCTTGTCGAGCATCGCTTCGTTGTCCACTTTGCCGGTGATTTGACCGAGGGCGTGGAGCGCGCCGCGAAGATGGCTCGCGACGAGTTCGGCCGGTTCCTCGTCGGCCAAGCGGAGGAGGGCTTCGTCAAGTGCGGCGGCCGCTTCCTGCAGGGCTTCGGCGTGACGGGCGCTGACCGCCACGAAGTCTTCTCCGGAAAGCGGGTTCAATCTGTCGATCATCCCTTCGAGGCGGCTTTCGAGTTGCTCGATCCCGTCCCCCCGGAGCGCGGAGATCCGGACTTCCGGCAAACCTTTCCATGCGGGGAGAAAGGCGTCGGTGCCAACCAGATCGATCTTGTTGTGCACCACCAACGCATTCTCCGCATGCAAACGCTCGATCAATTCGGCGGGAAAGGCGGGGTGGGGGAGGGTGGCGTCGAAAATCAACAGAAAAAGGTCGGCTTGGTCGAGCTGTTCCATCGTCTTCCCGATGCTCATCACTTCCAAGCGGCTCTCCGACGATCGAATTCCAGCTGTATCCAAAATTCGAATACAATGCTTGCCAATGGTCACTCTTTCCTCGACGGCGTCGCGGGTGGTGCCGGGTTCGTCGCTGACCAACACCCGTTCATGGCCGACTAACCGGTTGAGGAGGCTGCTCTTGCCGGCGTTCGGGGCTCCGAGAATGACGGTTTTCACCCCTTCGCGCAGCAGAGCGCCGTAGCGGCTGGTCGCGGCGAGGCGGCGGATGTCGGACAGCAGGGTGCGGATATCGCGCACCGGTCCGGCTTCGTCCTCCGGCGGCAGGTCCTCTTCGGGGAAATCGATGTAGGCTTCCAGGGCGGCGATGACTTGGAGAAGGGAATCGACGATTCGGGTGACCCGTGATCCGAGGGCGCCTTGCAATTGGTGGTGGGCGGCGGCGAGGGCCCGGTCGCTCCGGGCGCGAATCAGATCGCTGACCGCTTCGGCCTGGCTCAGGTCCATGCGCCCGTTCATGAAGGCCAAACGGGTGAATTCTCCCGGTTCGGCGAGGCGGCAACCGCGATGAACGAGGTCTTGCAGGATCTTCTGCACGATCAACGGGTTGCCGTGACACGAAATCTCGACTAAATCGTCTCCGGTGTAGGATCGCGGCTTGGGAAACAAGGTGAAAAGGACGTCGTCGACCAGTTCGCCATCGCGGTCGCGGTAATCGCCTCGATGGGCTTTTCGCGGCTTGATCCGGGAGTTGTCGAAAATGGTCGCGGTCAGTTCAGGCGCGCGCGGACCGCTGATGCGGATCAGCGAGATCGCGGCTTCGCCGTTCGCGGTGGCCGGAGCGGCGATCGTTTCCTGCATGTGATGTCTGGAGGCCATGGACCGAAGTTTATAAAAGCGGGTAACCTAGCACACCGAAGCGCAGGTTCCACTTCATTTTCGGCAAAATGCGAAGCCGGATCCTGGATGATCGGGAAGAGGTGGGGAGTCGGGGAAAAGAAAAACGGCGCGATCCGAGTTGGGTCGCGCCGTTTCGTAAGTTGTTTGTGACGGGCAACTACTCCATTTCGGAATCGTCGCTGTCGCCGTTTTTGCCGCCCGCGAGGACTTGTCCGGCGGTCGGTTGGACCTTTTCCATGATGGCGGCCTTGATTCGTTCGGCTACGTCCGGATTGTCGGCGAGATGCTGTTTGGCGGCTTCCCGGCCTTGGCCGATCAGGTCACCCTCGAACGAGATCCAAGCCCCCTTCTTTTCCAGGATCTTGTTTTCGACGCCGAGGTCGATGATCGAGCCGTTCTTGGAGACCCCTTCGTTGTACATGATGTCGAACTCGCATTCGGTGAAGGGTGGGGCGACCTTGTTTTTCACCACTTTCAGGCGGGTCCGGTTGCCGATCACCTTGCCGCCGCTGTCCTTGATCTGGCCGATGCGGCGGATATCCATCCGGACCGAACAGAAAAATTTGAGGGCGCGTCCGCCCGGCGTGGTTTCGGGGCTGCCGAACATGACCCCGATCTTTTCGCGGATCTGGTTGGTGAAGAGGCAGACGCACTTCGTTTTATTGATGATCGCGGTGAGGCGGCGCATCGCCTGGCTCATCAGTCGGGCTTGGGCGCCGACGCTGGCATCGCCCATCTGGCCGTCGAGTTCGGCCCGGGAGACGAGAGCGGCGACCGAGTCGATGACGATCACCTCGATCGCGTTGGAGCGGATCAAAGCTTCGGCGATGTTGAGGGCGTCTTCCCCGGAGTCCGGTTGGGAGACGAGAAGATCGTCGAGATTCACACCGAGAACCTTGGCGTAGCGGGGGTCGAGCGCGTGTTCCACGTCAATGAAGGCCGCGAGGCCGCCCCGCCGTTGCACTTCGGCGATCAAGCTGAGAGCGACGGTGGTTTTACCGGACGATTCGGGCCCGTAGATTTCGACGATCCGACCGACCGGAAGACCGCCGATGCCGAGGGCCAGGTCGATGGCGAGGGAACCGGTGGAGACGGCGGCGACATCCATCTTGTCGGCCGAGCCGAGCCGCATGACGCTCCCTTCGCCGAACTGTTTGGTGATGGCGGAAAGGGCGAGATTCAAGTTCTTGTCCCGGTCCGATCCGGTTGGTGTCAGGTGCTTTACGGTTTCTTTAGGCATTGCTCGGTATTGGTGAATGTAGTAAACGTGTTGCCTCGAATCCAAAGGTCAAGACGGAGGCGGGCAACACTAAAGGATCGCCGGAGATTGAGAGATTCCCGTTGGAAATGCAATCCCATAGGTGAAATAATTTTCACGTAATGCCATTCCCTGTGGTGTCGGGTCGGTTTCCGGGCGTCGCCTCCGATGCTTCGTCGGTTGGTTGCTCCATTATTTTTCCTTTTCACCGTTTTCGGCGTAGCTTATAACTGGAACCGTTGGCTTTAGTGCCATCTCTCTCAACCTCAATACGACAGCCATGATTGTGATTCGACCGACTAGTAGAAACCGTTTCACGAACGCTGATTTCGATTTTATGTTGTCCGTCCTCGGGGAGGGCGGAGGTTCCGGGCAGGAGGAGAGTTTGAGGCGACTGTTTCAGGATCCCGGGAGTCTCGACCTGTTGCTCGACCAAGAGGCGCTGTTTCACGCCTTGTTGGAGGACCGGGGATTATTGGGGGTTTCGGCGCCGTTTTATTTTTACGTCCTGGTGCGGCACGCGTTGTTGCGGGTCGATTTCGACGACCGGGAGGTGGCCGACTATGTGGCGGCCCTTTTGGCGGGATTCTCTTCGAGCCGTCGGATGCGCCATCCGGTGGAGGGAATGGACGAACCGGCCGATTATCTGATCAACCTCGTCGAGGCGATGAAGGAAGCGGACGAGTCGACGCGGTTCCTGCTGACGTTGCACATGGGCAATTACGCCCTGTTTCTCTCGGGGATCTTTCCGGAATACATCGAACATCGCGCCCGTCGTCGGGCCGCGCCGGGGATTTCTTATTATGAGGCGATGGGGAGCAGTCATTTCCGCGCCGCCCGGGGACATCGTTTGGCGGGAAAATACGCGTTGGGCCCGGTTTTGCGGACGCTCTCGGCGGAATTCAGGACCGCCCGCCACGCGTTGAACGATTTGTCGGAACGGTTGTTGATCTGGCGGGAGGCGACCTTGTTTTAGGGGGAACCGGCGGTGCATATTCGGCGAGCGTCGATGCGACGACCGGAGGGGAATGAAAACTGGGCGGAACCGCGTTGCGGTTCATACGCCTTGGTGTTGGTGTCCCAAGGTAGAGGGTATCCGAAAAGGGTTTCGGGCGCAGCTGGCTGAAACAGCGGTGACACACCCCACCATGCTCGCGCATGGTCCCCCCCTCTCAAGAGGGGAATTGCTTACAAAAAGATCCCCTCTTGAGAGGGGTGGGGTGTGTTTTCAGGCCGGTCCGGTCGCTGCAAACCCTTTTCGGACGGGACCAAGGTAGGCCTCGTTTCACTCGGTCCAACCTTGGGCTGAAGGGCGAAAGCCCGTTGGGCTAGGGCTAGGGGCCCGTCGCCTAATGCGGCCCGGCGGAGAACGGGCGGGGGCGAAGCGAAGATGGCGAAGCGATGTCTGTGTCACACGCGTTCTGTGCCGTCTCCCTTCGCGGCGAAGAGAGAATGGCGTTGGCGGGTTGCGAAATCGGCGGGACTTATTACTTGTTTGACTGCAACGGGTTCTTTGTCGGATAAGAGTTCCTTTTTGCAAAGTCCGCGCAATTTCCCTTAAATTCCTTTTCAAAACATGAAGATCAAAGCCTATTTGAAACCGACCTGTGGATGGAGCAACGGCGTCCGCGCCATTTTGGCGAAGTACCAGCTTCCGTACGAGGACATCGATATCATCAACAATCCGGCCAACTACGCCGAGATGGTGAAAAAATCGGGGCAACAGCTTTCCCCTTGCGTCGAAATCGACGGGGTGATGTTGGCGGATGTAAGCGGCGAGGAAGTCGAGAAATACATGTTGGCCAACGAATTGGTCGAGGCCAACGACTCCGCGCCTGCGGCCCCGATCGACCGTTCCTGCACCGACGAGGAACACGCCCGGATGGCGTCGAAGACGATCCGGTTCTTCTGAGGCCGGTCGCCAGGGGAGCCGCCGTCGCGCTCCTTGTCTTTCCGAAAAGGCCGGTTTTAGGACCGGCCTTTTTTGGCCCCGGATTTCGCTCCATCACACTTTTCCACCCACACCTATGTCCAGTCCGATCCCATCTCCCTTATACCGTCCCGAATTCGAGCATGACGCCTGCGGCGTCGGTTTCATCGCCCGCCTCGGCGGCGAACGTTCCTATGATATCGTCGACGGGGCGGTGGCCGCCTTGAAAAACCTGGCCCATCGCGGGGCGATCGACGCCGACGCGATCACCGGCGATGGCGCGGGGATCATGACCCAGATCCCGGTGGAATTATTCCGGGAGTATTTGGCGAGCGTGAAGAAGCCGTTGTTCAACGACTCCGATCTCGGGGTCGGAATGCTTTTCCTGCCCCGCGAGGACAATTACGCCCAATCCCATGGCAAACATATCGTCGAACAGGCGGTCAAGGAAGAGGGCCTCGCCTTCCTCGCCTGGCGGGAAGTGCCGGTCGATCCGAATTGCCTCGGGCAAAAGGCGCAGGCGACCCGCCCGTTGATCGTCCAGGCGCTGGTCGCCCGGATCGGCGGAATCTCCAGCGACGAATTCGAGCGGAAACTGCTCCTCGTCCGAAAAATCAGCGAACGCCGGGCGGAGGAAGCCGGGATCCGCGGCTTTTACGTCTGCAGCTTTTCCTGCCGCACGGTCGTTTACAAAGGCCTGCTCAACGCCCCGCAGATCCGGAAGTTTTTCCATGACCTGAAATCGAAGAACTACCGGACCGCCTTCGCCATTTTCCACCAGCGGTATTCGACCAACACCTTTCCGACCTGGCATCTCGCCCAACCGTTTCATCGGATGGCCCACAACGGCGAGATCAACACCGTCCGCGGCAACCGCAATCTGATGCAGGCCCGCGAATTCTCCGATTCGCACGGACTTTGGGGGAGCCGTTTCCACGATCTCCGCCCTTTGGTCCAGCGCGGGATGTCGGACTCCGCCAGTTTCGACAACTGCCTCGAAGTCTCGATGCTCAGCGGCCGTTCGGCCCTCC
Source organism: Verruconatronum alginivorum (assembly GCF_056590205.1). NCBI lineage: Bacteria > Pseudomonadati > Verrucomicrobiota > Opitutia > Opitutales > Verruconatronaceae > Verruconatronum > Verruconatronum alginivorum. Next base: position 1,540,327 of record NZ_JBWPVQ010000001.1, read on the forward strand.
ACGCCGCCACGATGATGATGCCGCCCGCCTGGGAGAGCGATCCGTTGATGCCGCCGAAGGTCCGCGATTTTTACCATTATCATTCCAGCATCATGGAGCCGTGGGACGGACCGGCGGCGATCGTCCTCACCGACGGCCGTTACGTCGCCGCCACCCTCGACCGGAACGGACTCCGCCCGGCCCGTTACAAAATCTACGACAACGGCCTGGTGGTCCTCGCTTCCGAAACCGGCCTGTTGCGCAGTCACGGGGCCAACATCGTCGCCGCCGGACGTCTCGGGCCGGGCCGGATGTTGGCGGTCGACCTCCAGGAGCACAAGATTCTGGAGGATGCGGAAATCAAAGCCAAGGTCGCCGCGGAGGCCGATTACGGCGGTTGGTGCCGCAAACACCTGATCAACCTGGGCGAGATCCCCGGTTCCCAGACCATTTCCCCGACCCGGACCGTTCCCGAGGAGGAGCTGCTCCCGCTCCAGCTGGCCTTCGGTTACGATCTCGATGAATTGAGCATGGTTCTCACCCCGATGGCCGAAACCGGCTACGAGGCGATCGGATCGATGGGAGACGACACTCCGCTGGCGGTCCTTTCGCGGCGGCCCCGGTTGCTCTACACTTACTTCAAGCAACTCTTCGCCCAGGTCACCAATCCCGCCATCGATTCGATCCGGGAGCGTTCGGTGATGTCGCTCACGATGTATCTCGGGGGCAAGATCGAGCTGTTCGAGCACGGTTTTCCCGAAGGATCGCTGGTCGAACTCGCCTCGCCGGTGCTCTTCAACAGCGAGTTGGCCGCGCTCCACGACGCCGAGCCGGTGAAGGGGAAAATCGTCACTCTGGAGGCGGTGTTCGACAGATCCGAGGGCCCGGGCGGACTCGCCCCTGCGCTGCGCCGGTTGGAAAATGAAGCGGTGGAGGCGGTCGAAACACAAGGTGCCCGGGTCATCATCGTCTCCGACCGCGGGGTCTGCCGCGAGAAGGCGGGAATCCCGATGCTGCTCGCGACCGGCGCGGTCAACCAGGCGTTGGTCAAGGCGGGGGTCCGCTTGAAAACCAGCATCGTCTGCCGGACCGGCGAAGCGCGTGAAGTCCATCAGATCGCGACCTTGCTCGGCTTCGGGGCCAACGCGGTCAATCCCTACCTGGCCCTCGACATCCTCCGCGACCTCTTGGCCGAAGGAAAGTTGGGCGAGGTCCACGATTTCGAGATCGCCCGCCGGAATTACCGGAAGGCGATCGACGCCGGCCTCCTCAAAATCATGGCGAAGATGGGGATCAGCACCCTTTTCAGTTACCAGGGCGGGGAATTGTTCGAAGCGGTCGGCGTCAGCCGCGAGGTGGTCGACGAATGTTTCATGGGGACTCCCGCTCCGATCGGCGGCATCGGTTTCGAGGAGATCGCCGAGGAGACGCTGCGCCGTCACGACCGGGCGTTTCCGTCCGAAGGGAATCCGGAGTTGGAAAACGAAGGGTATTATTGGCCGACCCGCAAAGGAGGGGAGTTCCACGGCTGGAACCCGAAAGTGGTCGGCGGCATGCACAAGTTTCTCCGGTCGGAGGGCAAAGAGGATTTCGAGAAATTCGTCGCTGCCAGTGACGACCACCCGCCGGTCGCCTTGAAGGACCTGCTCCGGTTCCGGTTCCCCAACGAACCGGTTCCGCTTGCCCAGGTGGAGCCGGTCGAGGAGATCCGCCGCCGGTTCACCACCGCCGGGATGTCGCTCGGGGCGATTTCACCTGAAACCCACGAATGCCTCGCGATCGCCCTCAACCGGATCGGCGGCAAGTCCAACTCCGGCGAAGGGGGCGAGGATCCGGCCCGGTTTTCGGTCCGCCTCAACGGCGACAACGCCAACAGCGCGATCAAACAGATCGCCTCCGGCCGGTTCGGCGTCACCGCCGAATACCTCGCCTCGGCCAAGGAGATCGAGATCAAGATCGCCCAGGGCGCGAAACCGGGCGAGGGGGGACAGCTTCCCGGCCACAAGGTTTCCCCGCTGATCGCCAGTCTCCGTTTCAGTGTGCCGGGGGTGACCTTGATTTCCCCGCCGCCGCACCACGACATTTATTCGATCGAGGATCTGGCCCAGCTCATTTTCGACCTGAAGGAGGTCAATCCCCGGGCCAAGGTTTGCGTGAAACTGGTCTCGTCCTCGGGCGTCGGCACCGTCGCCGCCGGAGTGGCCAAGGCCTACGCCGACGTCATTCTCGTTTCCGGTCACGAAGGGGGGACCGGCGCCTCGCCGATTTCGTCGATCAAAAACGCCGGGTCCGCCTGGGAAATCGGTTTGGCCGAAGCCCACCAGGTCCTGATGATGAACAACCTCCGCGGCCGGGTCACGCTTCGCACCGACGGCGGGATGAAGACTGGCCGCGACATCGTGATCGCCGCGATCCTCGGCGCGGAGGAGTTCAACTTCGGAACCGCCGCCCTGATCGCCGCCGGATGCGCGATGTTCCGGGTCTGCCATTTGAACAGTTGTCCGGTCGGCGTCGCCACCCAGCGGGAAGACCTCCGGGCGAAATTCCGGGGCAAACCGGAAAACATCATCAACTACTTCAACGGCGTCGCCGAAGATGTCCGCGGCTACCTGGCCCGTCTCGGCTACCGGACCCTCGATGAAATCATCGGCCGCACCGAGTTGCTGGAGCAGATCGACGATCCCGACAATCCGAAGACCAAAACCATCGATCTCTCCGGTCTCCTCCACGACCCCGACCCGAGCGGCGATCTCGACCGGATCCACACCCGCGAGCGAAACGACCGCTTCGGCAACGAAGGTTCGATCGACGACACCATCCTCCAGGACGCCAAGGATGTGATCAGCAACCGTTCCCCCCGTTTCACCGGCAAATACAAGGTCCGCAACACCAACCGTTGCATCGGCACCCACCTTTCCGGGGAAATCGCCTTCGCCCGCGGCAACACCGGACTCCTCCCCGGCGCCATCGACGTCACCTTGTCGGGGAGCGCCGGACAAAGCCTCGGCACCTTCCTGGTCCAGGGGGTCCGGCTCCGCCTCTTCGGCGAAGCCAACGACTACGTCGGCAAAGGAATGAACGGCGGCGAAATCATTGTCCGCCCGAAAGTCCGCGAAACGTTCGCCTGGCACGAAAACACCATCATCGGCAACACTTGCCTCTACGGCGCAACCGGCGGACTCCTTTTCGCAGCCGGCCAGGCCGGGGAACGTTTCGCCGTCCGCAACTCCGGCGCCACCGCCGTCGTCGAAGGAGTCGGCGACCACGCCTGCGAGTATATGACCCGCGGCACGGTGATCGTCCTCGGAAAGACCGGGGTCAATTTCAGCGCCGGGATGAGCGGCGGTCTCGCCTTTGTTTACGATGAAGACGGCCTGTTCGAACGCCGCTGCAACCCGGCGATGGTCGCCCCCGAGCGATTGAAGGAGGAAGAGGAAATCGAATCCCTCCGCCGGATCCTCCAGCTTCACCGGCAACTGACCGAAAGCCCGCGTGCCGCCGCTCTCTTGCAAGACTGGGAAGCGACCGTCGCCAAGTTCTGGAAAGTCGTCCCGCATCCGCCCGATCACGAAACCCCGCCCGAATTCTTCCGTTTCGAACCCCACGGGTCGTTGGTCGGAGTTTGACGCGTGGGGGGTGGTGGATTCCTCAAGATCCCCAAGGATTATCGGTCGCGACTTGCTGGCCGGGGTCTGCCGCGTGGGCGTCGGTATTTCACCAAACGATTGGCAACCATGCCTGAGGAGATATGACATCCCGCCTGCGTCAGATTTGACCATTTTCCCGTGAACGCCAACGGTGTTCCATCCTTCAGCCCAGGGTTGCGCGGCACGCGCTACCCTGGGAACATGCCCCAGTGCAACTCAACCCCGAAGGTGGTTGCGCCCGGGTGGCGGAAGGACTCCGGGGAGGGGCGGAACCGCGTTGCGGTTCATTGTTCGCCCGCGGATCCCAGGGTAGCCCTCATTTCATTCGGCCAACCCTGGGCTGGAGGGCGAAAGCCCGTTGGGCTAAGAACGACCGGCCGGTGCCGTCGCTCAACAAATGTCGCTCCGTCGTTATTCGCCGAGCCTCCGGCGCGACCGCTTGACAAACGGGCGCATCGGCATTCCGTGAGGACTTCCAACGGGCAAATCAACCAAATGAATTGCCAGCCGATGGGTTTTTCCTGTAAACTAATTCCTTAGTAAGTCCGTGAGGGATCTGCGTTTAGCCTTCCGCTCTCTTCCCGGACTCTCGAAGTTTACTTCAGCCGACAATCATGACCAAACAACTCAAATGGATGGCCGGCGCCATCGTTCTCCTCGCCCTCATCGTCGTTGCAGTCGTTGTGATCCGTCCCGATCCCGCCGGTCCGGCGGCCACCGGTCCGATGGAGGAAGTCGACGTTGGCGACCGTCGGGGTGCGTTGGTCGATGAAATCGTTTTCACCCAGGAAGCCGATATCAACAAGGTGGCTGAATTGATCGAAGGAGGGTCGCACCAGGTATTCGCTCTCGGCATCACCAACGCCGCGACCTTCCGTCGTATCCGCGATTCCCAGCAGACCGATCATTCGATCTCCTACGGCTCTTCGGCGGAAATGACCTTCAATCCGGCCGGACCGACCTTCGCCGACGGCCGGATCAACCCGTTCCATGTCCGCGAAATCCGCGAGGCGATGAACTGGTTGGTCGACCGCCGATATGTGGCCGAGGAACTTTACGGCGGTCTCGCCGTGCCCCGGACGTTGGCGGTCAGCACCGCGTTTCCCGACTACGCCCGCCTGGCCGATGTCGCCCGGGCGATCGAGTTGCAATATCCTTACGATCCGGAACGGGCCCGCCGGGTGATCCATGCGGAAATGGAAAATCTCGGGGCAACCTTGCAGCGTGGCCGGTGGACCCATGACGGCAGTCCGGTCCGGTTGACCATTCTCATCCGCACCGAAGACGAACGCCGCCGGGTCGGCGACTATTTCGCGAGCCTCCTCGAAGACATCGGCTTTCAGGTCGAACGGCTCTACCGAAGCGCGGAGGAGGCGTCCCGGATTTGGATCCTCGGCGATCCCAACGACGGGCGTTGGCATTTGTACACCGGCAGTTGGGTTTCGACCCTGATCGCCCGTGACCAGGCGGACCAATTCACCGCCTTTTACACTCCGCGCGGACGTCCGGAACCGCTCTGGCAGGTTTACGAGCCGGAGCCGGAGTTCGACGACTTGGCCGACCGACTGCAGCGGCGCGATTACACCACGTGGGAGGAACGGCAGGAAATGATGGCCCGGGCGATGGAGTTGGCGATGAAGGATTCCGTCCGGATCTGGCTGGTCGACCAAATCAATGTCTGGCCCCGGTCGCGGGCGGTCAGTTTGGCCAGCGATCTCGCCGGCGGAGTCTCGGCCTCGGCGCTTTGGCCTTACACCATTCGTTACCGCGACGGGGTAGGGGGGCGGGTGATTTTCGGCACGCCGAGTCTCTTGACCGAACCATGGAATCCGATCGCCGGAAGTAATTGGTTGTTTGATACAATGATCATGCGGGCGTTGCAGGACTCGCCGCTGATTCCGGATCCGTTCACCGGACTCCATTGGCCGCAACGAATCGTTTCGGCGGAGGTTGCCGTGCAAGAAGGCGTACCCGTAATCCGGACACACGATTGGGTGACCGTCGAGCAGGAGGAGGAAATCGCGGTGCCGGAGGATGTCTGGATCGATTGGAACTCCGAGGAGCAGCGTTTCACCACCGTCGGCGAACGGTTTCCCGAGGGCGTCACCGCCAGGACCCGGACCACCATCCGTTACGAAGACGGATACTTCGAGCGCCGCTGGCACGACGGGTCGCAAATTTCCCCGGCCGACATGATCATCGGGTGGATCCTGCTGTTCGAGCGCGGCAAGGAATCGAGCCGATTGTTCGACGCCGCCCATGCGTTGCCGTTGGAGGCATTTCAACGGAGTTACCGGGGGTGGCGGATCGTTTCGGAGAGCCCGCTGGAGATCGAAGTTTACAGCGACCAGATTTTCCCCGACGCCGAAACCATCGTGAACAACCGGGCGCTGTCGGTGACGCCGTGGCACACGATCGCCTTGGGGATCCGCGCGGAACACACCGGGGAGTTGGCGTTCTCCTCGAACAAGGCCGACCGGTTGCGGGTCGATTGGATGAGCTTCGTGGCGGGACCGAGCCTCCCGATCTTGGAGCGGCATCTCCGGGCGGCGAGCGCCGACGGATACGTTCCCTTCGCCAATGTGTTGGGGGATTTTATGCGCGATGGAGAAGTGGAGGAGCGCTACGATGCCTTGAACCGCTGGTACCGGGAGCGCCGTCATTTCTGGGTGAACGCCGGGCCGTTTTATTTGCACTCCGCCCACCCGGTGGAACGGAGCGTGGTGATCCGGCGGTTCGAAGATTTTCCCGACCGGGGCGACAAATGGCTCCGTTTCACCCGCGCGGAAATCCCGGCCCTCGATCTCGACGGACCGATGATGGTGGAGTTGGGCGAGGGGGCGGAGTTCGACCTTCACATTTCGTTCGACGGCGAGCCCTACGACCCGGAAGCGATCGACATGGCCCGCTACATGGTCTTCGACGGAACCGGCCAACTGGTGCATCAAGGGGACATCGAGCCTGTGGAGGAAGGCGCGTGGAGGATCGTTTTGTCAGCGGAGCAACTCACCGAACTCGGCTCCGGGGCCAACAGTCTGGAGGTCGCGGTTTCGTCGGAACGCGTCGCGATGCCGATCTTCGCCACCCACGTGTTCGCCACGGTGCCGGCCCGGACCGCCGCCAATTGAGAATCATGACTGTTTGAAACGAATGACCAACGACGCCAAACCCAACGCTCCCCCGGAAGCCCCCCCGCCGTCGCGGGGAGTTTTGAAAGATCTCCGCCGCATCGCGACGTTCACCTTGGTCCGGGTGTTCGCGTTGTTCGTCACCGTCCTGATCGGCGTCTATCTCGCCATCCTGATCGCCAACATGGGAGGCCAGGTCGACGAACTGCGACTGGCCCAAATCCGGTCCAACGTCGCCGAGGTGATCCGGGCCGATCCGACTTTCTTCGACATGCCGGTGGAGGAGCGCAATCGGCTGATCGAGCGGCAGGTCCAGATGGAGGAAGAACGCCTCGGACTCGACCGACCCTTTATCGCCCGCAGCTTCGAATACCTTTACCAGGCGATGCGGCTCAACCTCGGACGCGCCGAACAGATGCACAGCGACGCCGGATCGCGGGAGGTCTACGACATCATTGTCGAACGGTTGCCGGCGACCCTTCTTTTGTTCGGAACCGCCAACATCCTCATCTTCTTCACGTCGCTGCTGGCGGCGTTGTATTTGTCGCGTCGATACGGAAGCGGACTTGACCGGGCGGTGATCGGACTCGCCCCGAGTTCGGCGGCGCCGGGATGGTTTTACGGATACTTCTTGATTTTGATCTTCGCCTTCCTGATTCCGATCCTTCCGCCCGGGGGGATGGTCGACGCTCCGCCGCCGGAGCGGGGACTTGATTACGCGCTGAGCGTGCTCCGTCACATGGTCCTGCCGGTGGGGGCGATGTTCATCTCGTCGATCTTCATTTCGATCTACTCCTGGCGGACCTTCTTCCTGATTTATTCCAGTGAAGACTATGTGGAGATGGCGCGGGCGAAGGGACTTCCCTCCGGCGCGATCGAACGGCGTTACGTCTTGCGCCCGACGCTCCCTCCGATCGTCACCAGCTTCGCCTTGATGTTGATCGGACTCTGGGGCGGAGCGATTATTTTGGAGCGGGTCTTCAACTGGCCGGGGCTCGGTTCGCTGATGTTTCAGGCGATCGGCCACCGGGATAGTCCGGTGATCATCGCCTCGGTTGTGATCTTTGCCTATCTTCTGGCACTCACCGTTTTCCTTCTCGATTTTGTTTATTCCATGCTCGATCCACGGGTGAAACTTCAGGGGGGCGGCCGATGAACCGGTGGTCCGAAGCCTTCAAACAACTCCGCCGCTACCCGTCCGCGGTAGCCGGGATGGCGATCATCGCCTTCCTCATCGGCGTCTCGATTTACACCGTCTTCGCCATTCCCTACAACCAGGCGCTCGACCAATGGCGGGGCGGCGCCCAATGGCAGGAGTATCCGCTGAACGCCCGTCCGGCCTGGGTCAACTGGTTTCCCGGCACCAGCCTGCCGCCGACGATTATTGTCTCCAGTGAAGGGGTTCAAACCGAAGAAGAACATTTTGAAGGGGGCCGTCGGGTGCGGATTCCGCTGGAAATCGATTACCCTTACGCCGGTTTTCCGTCGGAAATGAACCTCTTTTTCCGCGCCACGTTCCAGGAGCGAGAGCCGTTTGTCCGGATGACTTGGCACACCCCGGACGGACGGGAAGTCCGGATGGGAGGCCGTCGTGTAACCAGTGAAGACCGGTATTCGATTTCTCAGGACTGGGCTTTGGAGCGGAGATTGGGTGAAATCCCCCACGCCGGACTGTTCCGGAGTCCGGACGAAAACGACGGCGGCCAGGCGAAAGCCGGACGCTACATCCTCGAACTCGACGCGATCTTTTTCGAAGAGGAGGCCGAATTGGAAGCGCGGCTCGTATCCTACGGTCAAGTACACGGGATGGCCGGGACCGATCACCAGCGCCGCGATTTGATGGTTGCCCTCCTGTGGGGGACTCCGATCGCGCTGGCCTTTGGGTTGATCGCCGCGGTCGGGACGACGGTTACCACCCTGGTGATCGCGGCGGTCGGGGTTTGGTTCGGCGGTTGGGTCGATGCGGTGATCCAGCGGCTGACCGAGATCAACATGATTCTTCCGATGTTGCCGATTCTGGTGATGGTCGGCACTCTTTACTCGACCAGCATCTGGCTGATGCTGGCGGTGGTGGTGGCGCTCGGAATCTTCAGCGCCGGGATCAAGATGTATCGGTCGATGCTGCTGCCGGTTCGGTCGGCCCCCTATATCGAGGCGGCCCGCGCCTACGGGGTCGGACATACCCGGATTGTCATGCGATATATGATACCACGTATTCTCCCGGTGTTGATCCCAAGCTTCGTCACCCTGATCCCGACCTACGTTTTTCTCGAAGCCTCTCTGGCGGTGCTCGGACTCGGCGACCCGGTCCTGCCGACGTGGGGGAAGATTCTCAACGACGCCCAGGCGCAGGGAGCGTTGTATCAAGGATATTATTACTGGGTGTTGGAGCCGGCGGTCTTGTTGATGTTGACCGGACTCGGCTTCGCCATGGTCGGCTTCGCGCTCGACCGGATTTTCAATCCCCGCTTGCGGGCAATCTGAGTTATGGTGGAAACGCAAAACGATACCTTGTTGAAAGTGGAGGATCTGACCCTGCACTACCGGACCGGTCGCGGACCGGTGCGGGCGGTCGACGGCGTCAGTTTCGAGATCCGCCGCAACGAAGCCACCGTGGTGCTCGGCGAATCCGGTTGCGGCAAAACCTCGCTGACCAAGGCGCTGCTGCGGATGTTGCCCCGCAACGTCGAGCGATTCTCCGGCCGGGTGCTCCTCGACGGGGAAGACGTGATGGCGATGAGCGAAGAGCGATTCCGGAGGGAAGTCCGCTGGACGAAAATCTCGATGGTGATGCAGGCGGCGATGAACGCGCTCAACCCGGTGGTGCGGGTCGGCCAGCAGGTGGCGGAGCCATTGCAAGTCCATCGCGGCTGGTCGAAAGGAAAATCCCTCGACCGGGCGGCGGAGGTTTTCGAGATGGTTGGACTCTCCACCGATTTTCTCCAACGTTACCCATTCGAACTTTCCGGCGGAATGCGGCAGCGGGCCGTCCTGGCGATGGCGTTGGTGACCGAGCCGCGGCTGGTGATCCTCGACGAACCAACCTCGGCGCTCGATGTGCTGACCCAGGCGAACATCATGAACGTGCTGAAGCGGATCAAGCGAGATCTCGGGACCAGCTTCCTGTTGATCACCCATGACGTCGGCACCTCCAGCGAACTCGCCGACCGCGTGGCGTTGATGTATGCCGGGCAAATCGCGGAATGGAGCACCGCCCGGGATTTCTTCCTCAACCCCTCCCATCCCTACGCCCGCTTGTTGATGGCGAGCGTGCCGCGCCTCCGGGAAATCCGGCAACCCGATTTCATTCCCGGGCAGCCCCCGAATCTGTTGAACCCGCCGGCCGGTTGCCGCTTCGCCGACCGCTGTCCGCACCGGTTTGACAAATGTATCCAAAATCCTCCGTTGATTCCTGTTCCGGAGGAGCGGAATGTCCGCTGTTGGTTGTACGAAGAAGGCGGAAAGGAGGCGAAATGAAAACCGAAACCGCCGGTATCGATCCGACCCTGCCCGTCGAAGCGAAGGAGACGGTGCTCTCCGTCCGGAGGCTCCGCACCTGGTTCGAACTCCGACGCTGGGGAGTGATGCACGTAGGCAACGTTCGGGCCGTCGATGACGTCACTTTCGAACTCGCCCGCGGCGAAGCGGTGGCGTTTGTCGGCGAAAGCGGATGCGGCAAAAGTTCCTTGGCCAAAACGTTGCTCGGGATCAACCGTCCAACCGGGGGAGAGGTCGTTTTCGAAGGACGCAATGTCGCCGAACTCGACCGGGCCGGATTGAAATGGTACCGCCAGATGGTCGGCTACGTGCAGCAAGATCCGTATGGCGCACTGCCGCCGTTCATGGATGTGCGGCGGATTCTCAGCGAGCCGTTGATCGTCAACGGGGTGAAGAGTCGCAAGGAACGGGAAGAGCGGGTGCGGGCCGCGCTGGAGGAGGTTCGGCTTTCTCCGCCCGACGATTTCTTGAGCAAGTTTCCCCACATGTTGAGCGGCGGGCAGCAGCAGCGGGTGGTGATCGCCCGGGCGCTGATTTTGAAACCGAGCATGATCATCGCGGACGAACCGGTCTCGATGCTCGATGCCTCGGTGCGGGTGGAGATTCTCAACCTGTTGCGCAATATTCAGAAGTCGCGCAACCTCACACTCGCGTTCATTACCCACGACCTTTCGACCGTCCGGTATTTCGCGGAACGGATCTTCGTGATGTATGCCGGGAAGATCGTCGAGAAAGCGCAAGTCGACGAGTTGTTGGAGGCCCCGCAACATCCCTACACCCAGGCGCTGATCGGCGCGATCTCCGATCCCGATCCGGAGAACGCCCGTCACATCAGCGACATTCCGTCGGGCGAACCGCCGAGTTTGATTCATCCCCCTCCGGCCTGCCGGTTCCATCCCCGTTGTCCGAAATTCATGAAAGGGCTGTGCGACGTCGAGGAACCGCCGGAATTCCATCCGCGTCCGGGTCACCTCTCGGCTTGCTGGCTGCAAAAACCGGACGAAAAGTAGGACGTTAACCACGAATAAACACTAATTCACACGAATAATGAACTCCCGAAAGTCATGGGACTGCTGTTGCTCGGTTTCGTTCTGATGCTCGGGGGCGTGGCCGCGCTATTTGGGATGATGACCGGAGCGATTCCGAGCGGACTCTTTCTTTCTCTCGCGGCGTTCGTGGCGACGGTTGCCGGAATCGCCTGCGGCCTTGCGGGAATTCTGCGGCGGTTTCAACCCCCGCCCGGATGATTGACCTCGGTTGCCGAGTCGACCAAGCTCTTTTTCCTCTATGACACTTTACTGTTCATGCGGATTGCGGGCGATCAGGTTTTCGCGCGAAGCGCTTTGGAGTGCGGTGCGTCCCCGCACCGCTTTCGAATGGTCGGCGATGGCCGCACGCCCGACAGTCATTCGACGGCCGGAACTCTTCCGCGCACACGAAAGCTCCGCGGGGACGCGGAGCACTCCAAAGAGGCTCCGCCTCGAAGACCAGTTTCATTCCACCTATGACTCCGTTGCTCGACGTCCGTAACCTGCAGATCGATTTTCATGGACGCGACGCCGTGAGCCCGGCGGTGCGGGGGATATCGTTTTCGGTCGCCAAAGGAGAAACCGTCGCGGTGGTCGGGGAGAGTGGGAGCGGAAAGAGTGTCACCGCTCTCTCGATGACCCGGTTGTTGCCCGCCCCGCCGGTCTGCCGAATCGGCGGGGAAATCTTCTTCGAAGGACGTGATCTGTTGAAGCTTTCGTCGCCGGCCTTGCGCAAGGTCCGGGGAAAAGAAATCGCCTACGTGTTTCAGGAACCGTCGACCTCGCTGAATCCGGTTTTTACCGTGGGAAACCAGATCGCCGAGGTAATCCGGCTTCACCGTCCGGAAGTGAAGAACGTCCGCGAGGAAATCATCCGGGTGCTCGACCTGGTGAAGATCCGCGACGCGGCGAAGCGGTATAAAGATTACCCCCATCAACTCAGCGGCGGCATGCAGCAACGGGTGATGATTGCGATGGCCCTGGCCTGTCAGCCGAAGTTATTGATTGCCGATGAACCGACCACAGCCCTCGATGTGACGATCCAGGCCCGCATCATGGAACTCCTCGCCGAGTTGAAGGAGCGGTTCGACATGTCGATTCTGTTGATCACCCACAATTTCGGCATCGTGAACGGCTTCGCCGGAAAAGTGGTGGTGATGTTCCGCGGCCGCATCGTCGAATCCGGCGACACCCAGGAAGTCCTCCGCAATCCCCAACACCCCTACACCCGCGCCCTGATCGCCTGCATCCCCCGCTTGGGCAAGAAGCAAACCCGCCTCACGACCATCGACCACGAAGCTTTGCGGACGGAAGGAAATAACCACGGAAGAAATTAAACACGGAAGACACGGAATACACGGAAAGGAAGAACTATGGGTTTGGTTTATGAAGATGAGACGTATTCTCTACTGGGAGCCTGTTTCGAGGTTTATAAAGAAAAGGGGTGCGGCTTTCTTGAAGCGGTCTATCAGGAATGCATGGAACTGGAACTGACCTTGCAAGGGATTCCTTTCGTTGCTCAGCCGGGCTTGCAGTTTTCTTATAAAGGACAGCCCCTTAAGCAGACCTATAGCCCCGATCTGCTGTGCTTCGGTCGGGTCGTGGTCGAGTTGAAAGCACTCAAGACACTGGCGGACGAGCATCGGTCCCAAGTTTATAATTACCTTCGCGCCACCGGCCTGCGTGTCGGGCTACGGGTAAACTTCGGACATTATCCGAAAGTCGAATACGAAAGAATCGTTCTTTAATCTCTTTTTTCCGTGTATTCCGAGTTTTCCGTGGTCTCCTTCTTCTTCTATGTCTGAGTCTTTGAAACAACCGCAGTCTCTCCTCGAAGTGAAAGACCTGCACGTGCATTTTCCGGTGTACGGAGGTGTCTTTCGGCGGGTGGTCGACCATGTGCGGGCGGTCGATGGGGTGTCGTTCTCGGTGCCCCGGGGAAAGACGGTCGGATTGGTGGGCGAAAGCGGGAGCGGCAAAACCACCATCGGGCGCTCCATCGTTCGGCTAAATTCGATCACTTCCGGATCCATTATCTACGAGGGCCGGGAGATCGGCGGGCTCGACCGGGCCGGATTCTTCCCCTACCGGAAACGTATCCAAATGATCTTTCAGGATCCGTTCCATTCCCTCAATCCCAGAATGACCGTCGAGTCGATCATCGGCGAAGCTCTGGCGATTCACTTTCCCGATATGAACCGGGCCGCCCGGCGCGAACGGGCCGCCGGACTGTTGCGGCAGGTCGGTCTCCTGGAGGACCATCTCGAGCGCTACCCGCACGAGTTCTCCGGGGGGCAGCGTCAACGGATCGGGATCGCCCGGGCGCTAGCGGTCGAGCCGGAATTCATTGTCTGCGACGAGGCGGTGAGTGCCCTCGACGTATCGGTCCAGGCCGCCATCGTGAACCTTCTCCAGGACTTGCAGGAACAGCTCAATTTGACGTATCTTTTCATCGCCCATGATTTGGCGGTGGTCGAACACATCAGTGACTACGTCCTGGTAATGACCGAAGGAAAAATCGTGGAGCAGGCGACCGCGGATGAAATTTACGAGAACCCAAAACATGAATACACCCGGAAATTACTGGAGGCAGTGCCTCGGTTCTGAAACACCCCCCACCATGCTCGCGCTTGAGAAAGTTCCCCTCTTGAGAGGGGGGGACCGCTCGCGAGAGCGGTGGGGTGTGTCGTCCCGTCTCCCTCGACGAAGTATTTCATGAAGGATCGAATTTTCGCCCCCAATCTGGCCGCGTTGTATCGCGGCGCCGCCGAACGCTGGGACCGCTTGCCGGCGTTCGCGACGCGCCGTCGGGCGTTGGAGTGGGAGCCGGTCTCGTTTCGTGAATTGTATGAACGCGGGTTGGCCTTGGCGACGGCGTTGATCGATTTGGGGCTCGAGGCGCGGGGGCATGTCGGCCTGTTTGGCGACAATCGTCAGGAATGGATTCTCGCCGACTACGGTATCCAACTTTCTGGGGCGGCGAATGTTCCCCGGGGAAGAGACGTCACCGACGCGGAATTGATTTATATCGTCAATCACGCCGGCATCCGAATCGCGTTCGTCGAAACGGCGACGCTGCAAAAAAAGATTCTCCGGTTGCGATCGGAGATGCCGGAGTTGCGTGAGATCGTGTTGCTCGATCCCACCGCCGAAGCCGCACCGGGAGTGAGGCGGCTGGAGGCATTGCTCGAACGTGGCCGTCAACTCCGGGCGGAAGGCGACCGTCGGGCGGAGGAGCGGATCGAGGGGGTGCGCCCGGATGACCTGTTTACTTTGATCTACACTTCCGGAACCACCGGGCATCCGAAGGGCGTGATGCTGACCCATGCCAACGCGATGCATCAAGTCCGGACGGTGCCGGTCCCGATCGGTTGCACCGACCGGGTCTTATCGATCCTGCCGGTCTGGCACATCTTCGAGAGGGTTTTCGAGACGCTCGCGATCAGTTGCGGCGGATGCACGTACTATTCGAGCATTCGCACGTTGGCCGAAGATTTGAAGAACGTGGAGCCCACCTTCATGGGGTCGGCTCCACGGTTGTGGGAAAACCTGCACGACCGGATTTTGCGCAACGTCCGAAGTTCCCATCCGGTGCGCCGGGGGCTCTTCCACATCGCCTATTTTCTCGCCAGCCAATATCAGGAGTCGCTCTTCTTTCTGCGGGGCCGTCGGTTGAAATTGCGGCCGATCCACGGGTGGCTCACCGTTCTTGAAACCATCGCCCATGCCGCGCGATGGTTGGTGTTGCTGGCTCCCTATGGATTCTTCAACGCCGCCGTTCTGGAGCGAATCCGACTGGCCGCGGGCGGATCGCTCAAGGCAACCGTTTCGGGGGGAGGCGCCTTGCCGATCGATATTGATCGGTTCTTCAACTACATCGGCATCCCCGTTTTGGAAGGATACGGGTTGACCGAGACCGCACCGGTCCTGGCGGTGCGGACGGATAAAAAACTGGTGGTCGGGACGGTCGGCCCGTTGGTGGACGAGACTGAAGTCCGTATCGTCGATATCGATACAGGGCGCGTTCTTTATCCCGATCCCGAACACCCGGAAGGTGGACGGGGTTGCCGGGGCGAGATCTGCGTGCGGGGTCCGCAAGTGATGAAAGGTTATTACCGCGACCCGGAGACGACGGAGCGGGCGATGCGGGACGGATGGTTTCACACCGGCGATCTCGGGATGATCACCTTCAACGATTGCCTGAAGATCCTCGGGCGCTGCAAGGAAACGATCGTCTTATCGAGCGGGGAAAATCTGGAGCCGGGACCGATCGAGATGCGGTTGCGGCAAAGTCCGTTGATCGACCAATGCATGGTCGTCGGCCAGGACCGAAAGTTTATTGGAGCACTGGTGGTGCCGAGCCTGGAAGGCTTCCGGGAAAAGGGAATCGAGGCCGCCAACCTAGGAGACCTCGCGGAAAACGGAGAGGCGGAGCGAATGATCCGGGAGGAGATCCGGAGGACGATTTCGACGGCGAACGGATTCAAGCCGTTCGAGTTGATCCACGAATTCCGGTTGATGGGAGATGCGTTCACGGTCGGGACGGAGTTGACCAATCTTTTTAAATTGAAGCGTCACGTGGTCGAAGAAAAGCACGCGGATTTAATCGACGGAATGTTCGAGCACACGGATCGCAAAGGAAAGGGGCGTCATGGAGATTGAGCGTCAACTGCTGCACGCCGTCGACCAGCTGTTGTTGGCGGTGATGATCTTCATCATCATGTTCGGCATGGGGGCGAGTCTGACGCCGGGGGATTTCCGCACGGCGCTGCGGCGCCCCCGGGCGATTTTGATCGGGTTTCTCTCGCAATTCGGCGTGATGCCGTTGGCGGCGCTCGGGTTGGCGTTGCTCCTCCGGTTTCCGCCGGAGTTGGCGCTCGCCCTGATTTTGATCGGCTGTTTGCCGGGAGGAACCACCTCCAACATGTTCACCTACTTCTCGCGGGGATCGGTGGCGCTCAGTATTTCGATGACCACCGCTTCGACCCTGTTGGCGCTGGTGATGCTCCCGTTCCTGCTGGGGGTTTACGGAGCCGATTTCGCCCGGCAGATCGACGAGGCGATGCGGGCGGAAGGCGCGGAAACCGGGTTCGTCATACCGCATTTGAATATCATTGTTTCGCTTTTGTTGGTCCTGGTTCCGGTGCTGTTGGGGATGGTGTTGCGGTGGCGGTCGCCGGGATGGGCCAAGGCGGCGGAGGACACCGCCGGTTTTACGGCGATCATTGTGATCCTTTATTTGATCGGATCGGTGCTGGTCCGGCATGGCGATTTGTTCTGGCGCACCTCCTGGACCTATTATTTCGCCGCGATCTGCCTGGGGCTCCTCGGATTTTTCTTCGGACTGCTGTTGGCCCGGGCCTTTGGTTTGGCCCCGCGTTTCCAGCGGGCTATCTCGTTGGAGACCGGAATCCAAAACGGCCCGATCGCCTTTGGCATCATTTTGTTGAGTTTCGAGGAGCCGCTGCGTAGCCAAATGCTCTGGCTCTGCATCTTGTATTCGACCTTCATTGTCATGACCTCCTCCGGGATCACGCTCTATTTCCGGCGAGTCGGGAAGTTCGATTGGGAGGTGTATCGCAACACGGTGATTCACAACCGCCTCTTCGGGAAAGACTACGTGACCCATTACCCGAAAGGCTTCCTGCCCAAACGAATCGCCGCCGATCCCAGCCAGGAATCCTCTCCTGCCCAGAAGCGGTAACGAGGTGTCGCGAAGCCGATCGGGGCGAGGGCTGTTGGTGAATCGACATCCGGGGATTGTTCGGTCAATGATTGACCGTTTTTTCTTCGCTAAACGGATTTTACCCCTTGTGTTTATGCGGGTATCGGCTTGAAACCCGCCTGCGAAGCTGGCCCCCGGACTCACATTAATTCAAATGTAGCCACAAATATGAATATTTGATATTGACAGGGAAAGGAACTGGTTCTTCATCTCGAAATCCAGCGCCGGGGCAAACAGGTTTACGGCGTCATCCGCTCCTCATTCCGGCAGGAAGGCAAGGTCCGCCACACTGACCACGGACGGCTCACCGGCTTGCCTCTCGACCAACTCAAGCTCATCCAAGCCGCCTTTCGGGGCGATGTCGTTCCCAAAGACGATGCTCTGGAGAGGGGGCGGACCCGAAGGGTGGGGTGTGTTCAAGCACGGGAGGAGGGTGAAATCGCCCAGGACCCCACCCACTGGATCTTCCAATCGGACAACCCCGCCTAGAGCGATTCTCACAAATTTCCTGAAAAAAAGCTTGTACTTTTGAGATTGAGTCTCAATTGTTTATGTATCGGGAGATCACTTACAGTTCCAAATTTTGAGAACGCCAGCTTGGACGAGTTGGAGGTTGCGATGGTTAGTACCCCGAGCAGGCAAGCGGCCCTTCGCATTCGCGGCCTCTGGGCCTTGGGCAGGGGAATGAGCCGGGACGCGGTGGCGTTGTTCTGCAACGTGCATGAACATACTTTGATTGAGTGGATAAACCGCTTTAACGAGGAGGGGATCGACGGATTGATCGATCGGGAACGGCGGGGAGCGCCGCGCAAGATCAGCCGCGAACAAATGCAAAGGGAGGTCATTCCTCTGCTTAATAAACCGGCCCAGGCTGGCCAGGAACACTGGACCGCGATCAAGCTTCATGGCTACCTCACGAGGGAACTGGCGTTGGAGCTCTCTTACCCAACGCTTACGCGTTACCTCCATGAGCATGGGTTCGTGACCCGAATTCCGCGCCCCATGCCTGAACCATCTGATCGCCAACAATGGGATCTTCAACGACAGGACTTTGCTCAAAAGCTCACGCAATGGCTCAAGGATGACTCAGTGGAGCTGTGGTTCGCCGACGAATGCGGCATCGAAGGCGATCCGCGCCCCCGCAAGCGCTGGGTGGAAAAGGGTTCCAAGCCAACGATCCCTTATGCGGGCACCCATCTGCGAAGAAACATTATCGGCGCGGTCTGCCCCCAAAGCGGATGCCTGAGTGCATTGATTTGTTCTCACTGCAACACCGAAATCTTCCAGATCTTCCTCGATAACCTCGCAACCGAAGCGCCCCCGCAGCCGGGCAGGCGCCAGCTGCTCATTCTCGACAACGCCAGTTGGCACAAAGCAAAAGCGCTCAATTGGCACCACTTCGAACCGGTTTACCTCCCGCCATACTCCCCCGACTTCAATCCCATCGAGCGCTTCTGGCTCCGACTCAAGTCAGACTATTTTACCGATTTCTTTGCCAAGAAACCCACCCAGCTCGAGGACAGAATCGTTCAGGCACTTCAGGCTTTCTTTGCCAAACCCGAAAAGGTCGTATCCAACTGTGCAATTTCAGGAAACTTTTGAGAAACGCTCTAAACCCAGTCCGCTTCCCCAAAAACGAAATCGCCCACCCGATCCTCGGAACGATGGTGGAGAGGCTCTTCCAGCCTGGTCGATGAAGACGTGGCATCATCGCTACAAGGCGAGCCAAAACCCGTAGCGAATCTTCCCCGAAGATTCGACCTTCCTCCATCGATTCGTGTTTATTCGTGTCCATTAGTGGTTCAATCTCTTCGCCATGGCTGCCGGAAAGCGCTGGACGCTCGAGGAGTTACTGGTCCTTCCAATCCTTTAGTCCAACTGCCATTTAGGCTGAACCTGCTTACCAAGGGGTGCGGCTTCCAGCCCGCGCTACAGGTCAAAAGATGATGTTTCCAGCATATCATAAAAGATTGATGCAATCGGAAAACTTTACCTAAATGTGGGTTCGCGAAGGAGGCGGCGCCGAGCGAACGCTACTAACTCCCTCCCTAGTAAGCATGATGAGCAACCTGTTGAACAAAGCTGACCTCTCCGAACGCGATATTTGCACGAAGTTCATTACCCTGGCTATCGAAGGCGCGGGTTGGGATGTGATGGCACAGATTCGCGAGGAAGTCAGCTTCACGAA
Source organism: Verruconatronum alginivorum (assembly GCF_056590205.1). Classification (NCBI taxonomy): domain Bacteria; kingdom Pseudomonadati; phylum Verrucomicrobiota; class Opitutia; order Opitutales; family Verruconatronaceae; genus Verruconatronum; species Verruconatronum alginivorum. Next base: position 1,559,520 of record NZ_JBWPVQ010000001.1, read on the forward strand.
AGGTCGCATCATTGTTCGTGGCAGACTGGTCACCCGGGGCAAGGCCAAGCGCGCCGATTACATCCTCTACTACAAGCCGAACCTGCCGATAGCCTTGATCGAGGCCAAGATAAACAGCGAGCCCGTCGGTGCCGGCATGCAACAGGCTCTTGAATACGCCCAGACCCTCGACATCCCCTTCGTTTTTTCGTCCAATGGCGACGGCTTCGTCTTTCACGACCGCACCGGACAGGCAAGCCCGGTCGAGACGAACCTCGCCCTTGATGCCTTTCCATCTCCCGTCGACCTCTGGAACCGCTACTGCGCCTGGAAGGGCCTTGCGGCCGAAGAGGAGCAGATCGTCCTTCAGGATTACTTCGACGACGGCAGCGGGAAGGAGCCGCGTTACTACCAGCGCGTTGCTATCAACAAGGCGATCGAAGCCATTGCGAAAGGACAGGATCGCATCCTGCTCGTTATGGCCACTGGCACGGGCAAGACCTATACCGCCTTCCAGATAATCTGGCGTCTTTGGAAGGCCGGGCGCAAGAAACGCATTCTTTTTCTCGCCGACCGAAACGTCCTCGTCGACCAGACCATGGTCAATGACTTCCGCCCCTTCGGTCAGGCGATGGCCAAGCTCAGCACCGGCTCCAAGACTATCGAGCGGGACGACGGGCGGGAGGTGAACCTGCCCACTGCGGTTGATAAGAAAACCCGCCGCATCGACACCTCCTACGAGATTTACCTTAGTCTCTACCAAGCCATCACCGGCCCCGAGGAGCGTCAGAAACTGTTCCGCGAGCTCTCTCCCGATTTCTTCGACCTGATCGTGATCGACGAGTGTCACCGAGGCAGTGCCGCCGAGGATTCCGCTTGGCGCGAGATCCTCGAGTATTTCTCCGGCGCCACCCAGATCGGTCTTACTGCCACGCCCAAGGAAACCAAATACGTTTCGAACATCGATTACTTCGGCGCTCCAATTCACAGCTATTCGCTGAAACAAGGCATTCGCGACGGCTTCCTCGCTCCCTACAAGGTCGTCAAGGTTCACATCGATAAGGATGTGGAGGGCTACCGTCCCGAGCCGGGAAAACTTGATCGCGAAGGCAAGGAGGTCGATGACCGGATCTACAATCAGAAAGATTTTGACCGCAACATCGTCCTCGACGACCGCACCAAACTTGTTGCGAAGAAAATTTCCGACTTCCTCAAGGAGAGCGGCGACCGTTTCCAGAAAACCATCGTCTTCTGTATCGACACGGAGCACGCCGCCCGCATGCGGCAGGCCTTTATTAACGAAAATGCCGACCTCGTCCAGGAGAACAGCCGCTACGTCATGCGGATCACCGGCGACGATTCCGACGGCTGCGCCCAGATAGGCAACTTCATCGACCCGGAAGCAAAATACCCGGTCATTGTCACCACCTCCCGCCTTCTCTCGACCGGCGTCGATGCCCAGACCTGCCGCCTCATTGTTCTCGATCGCGAAGTCGGCTCCATGACCGAGTTCAAGCAGATCGTGGGGCGCGGAACCCGCGTCCACGAGGACACGAAGAAATACTACTTCACCCTGGTTGATTTCCGAAAAGCCACCAACCATTTCGCCGATCCCGAATTCGATGGCGAACCGGTGCAGATCTACGAGCCAGGCGAGGATGATCCAGTTACCCCTCCCGAAAACGAGGAGGACGGCGGGCTGGTGGAAGAGGATCCCGATACCTATGGGGACCCGACTAAAGAAGAGGTCCTGATCGATCCCAAGCCGCCGGATGTCAGCATTCCTCCCGGCGACGCGCCACGCAATAAAGTTTACGTTGATGGCGTGCCGGTCACCGTCGTCGCCGAGCGCGTCGAGTATCTCGACGAAAACGGCAAGCTCGTCACCGAAAGTTTGCGCGACTTTACCCGCAAGGCGCTCCGCAAACGGTTCACCAGCCTGGACGATTTCCTCAATTGCTGGAACAGCGCGGAGCGCAAACAGGCGATCATCGAGCAACTTGAAGAGGAAGGGCTCCTTCTCGATCCGCTCGCCGAGGAGGTCGGCAAGGAACTCGATCCGTTCGACCTGATCTGCCACGTCGCCTTCGATCAGCCTCCGCTCACCCGCAAGGACCGCGCCGAAAACGTTCGCAAGAACGACGTCTTCACTAAATACGGCGAGCAGGCCCGCGCCGTCCTTGAAGCGCTCCTGGCCAAGTATCAGGACGAAGGCGTCACGGCCCTCGACGATCCCAAGCTCCTCCGAGTCGCTCCCTTCAACCAGCTCGGCACCCCTGTGCAGATCGTCAAACAATTCGGCGGCCGTCCAGGCTATGAAAAGGCCGTCCATAAACTCCAATCCGCGCTGTATGACGATGTCGCGTGAAGGCAAAGTAGCCCACGCTTCCAGCGTGGAAAACGTACCGCACGCTTCCAGCGTGCCCCCGGAAACAAAGAACACGCAAGATGCGTGTGATACATTCTTCGATCCCCGCGCGCCAATCGACCATTCCCGGCGTTACCTTCCACACTGGTATCAGGATGGCGCCGCGTATTTCGTAACTTTCCACCTGGCCGACTCCATTCCGCAAGAGAAGCTCAAGCAATGGACGGAGGAGCGGGAGCTGTGGCTTCGGCGGAACCCCGAACCGCTCTCTCCAGAGCAACAGCGGCAATACGCGGAACGTTTCCCGGACCGCCTTAACGACTGGCTCGACGCCGGTATGGGCAGTTGTCTCCTCCGCAATCCGGAAAATGGTCAACTCGTCGCCGATGCGATGCGGTTTTTCGACGGCCAGCGCTATCACCTCGACGATTGGGTGGTCATGCCGAATCACGTCCACGCGATCTTCCAAGCAATTCCGCCCTATGACCCCAAAAAGATCCTGCATTCCTGGAAGTCCTATACCGCCAACGAGATCAACAAGCTGGAGGACCGCTCGGGCCCCCTTTGGCAGAAGGAATCCTACGACCACCTCATCCGCTCACCCGCCCAGCTTCATCACTATCGGCGCTACATCGCCGAAAACCCGGCCAAAGCCGGAATCAACGTATCGCACGCTTCCAGCGTGCATCTCCATGCTGAAAACACGCAAGATGCGTGTGCTACTTTGCGCAAATTACCCCACGCTACCAGCGTGCCGCCAGCGGCTCCACCGGACACGGGGAGGTCATCATGAAGCCGAAGAGATCGACCATTGACGTTCAGGGAACAAGCGTCGCAGTCCTGTCGGAGAAGAGCGACGACTACATCTGCCTGACCGATATCGCACGATTCAAAAATCCCGAGGGTACCGACGACCTCGTCCGCAACTGGATTCGCAATCGCAACACCGTCGAATTCCTCGGGATCTGGGAGCGCCTCAACAATGATTTTAATCCCGTCGAATTCGACGGGATTAAAATGCAGGCAGGTCTGAACAGCTTCACGCTAACTCCAAAACAATGGATCGAAAAAACCGGCGCGATCGGGATCGTCTCGATCGGGAACACGCAGGATGCGTGTGATACATTCCCCAACGTAGCGCGCGCTTCCAGCGTGCCGCCCCCTTTTTCCACTGACACGCAGGATGCGTGTCCTACTTTGAAGCCTTCCAGACCGACAACGGCTCCTTTTCGAACAACGTAACCCACGCTTCCAGCGTGGAAATTCCTCATGTCCATTCGCTCTACCGTAAAATCCATTCAAGACATCATGCGCCAGGACCATGGCGTGGATGGAGACGCGCAACGCATTTCCCAGCTTTGCTGGATGTTCTTCCTGAAAATTATCGACGATCAGGACCAGGAACTCGAGCTCCTCAACGACGACTACAAGTCACCGATCCCGCGCGCATTCCAATGGCGCAACTGGGCCGCCGATCCCGAAGGCATCACCGGCGAGGAATTGCTCGACTTCATCAACAACGACCTCTTTCCCGAGCTGAAAAGCCTCGTCGTCACCGGCTCCAATCGCCGCCGCGTCGTCCGCGACGTTTTTGAGGATGCCTACAATTACATGAAATCCGGCCAGTTGATGCGGCAGGTCATCAACAAAATTAACCAGGTCGATTTCAACAACCTCAGCGAACGCCAGCACTTCGGCGACATTTACGAGCAGATCCTCAACGACCTCCAGAGCGCCGGCAACGCGGGCGAATATTACACCCCCCGCGCCGTCACCGCCTTCATGGCCGAGCGCATCGACCCGAAACCCGGCGAAATCCTTCTCGATCCCGCCTGCGGCACCGGCGGCATGGTGACCTGCGCCATCCGCCACATGCGCGACCGCTACGTCAAGACGGCCAAAGACGAGGAGCGGATGCAGCAGCACCTCCGCGCCGTGGAGAAGAAGCAGCTCCCGCACATGCTCTGCGTCACGAACATGCTCCTCCACGGCATCGAAAACCCGAGCTTCGTCCGCCACGACAACACCCTCGCCCGCCCCTACATCAGCTACACCCAGTCCGACCGCGTGGACATCGTTCTGACCAATCCACCCTTCGGCGGACGCGAGGAGGACGGTATCGAAAGCAACTTCCCCCAGCACTTCCGCACCAAGGAAACCGCCGATCTATTCCTCGCCCTGATCGTGCGCCTCCTCCGTACCGGCGGACGCGCCGCCGTGGTCCTGCCCGACGGCTCCCTTTTCGGCGAAGGCGTGAAAACCCGCCTCAAGGAACACCTCCTGGAGGAATGCAACCTCCACACCATCGTCCGCCTGCCCAACTCCGTCTTCAAGCCCTACGCCTCCATCGGCACCAACCTCCTCTTTTTCGAAAAAGGAGAGCCGACCAAGGAAGTCTGGTATTACGAGCACCGCGTCCCGGAAGGCCAGAAAGCCTATTCGATGACCAAGCCGATCCGCCTCGAACACTTCGAGCCATGCGTCAAATGGTGGGGCGGGGCGAAACGGAAAGGCCGCAAGGAAACCGAAGTCGCCTGGCGCGTCGCCATCGACGACATCAAGGCCCGCAACTTCAACCTCGATTTCAAGAACCCGCACACCGAGGCCGAAGACCACGGTGATCCGGAAGAAATCCTGGCCAAGCTCCAGGAATCGGAAAACGAAGTCGCCCGCCTGCGCGACCAACTCCGCAGCCAGCTGGAGGAAGCCCTTCTAAAGTAAAAGTACCGCACGCTTCCAGCGTGCCCCTCTCCGCAATGAACAAGGCTCTCCTCTTCCAACATTTCGACTGCATCGCCGAGGCCCCCGACGCGATCCCGCGCCTCCGCCGCTTCATCCTCGAAGCCGAAAGAGTAACGCATGCTTCCAGCGTGCATCGAATCAATGTAGCTCACGCTTCCAGCGTGAAGATGCCCATCCGCAGGATGCGTGTGCTACGTGGCTCCCCGCCCAAAATAGCTTTGGAATGGGAAATATAAGCAAATGAGCGAGAGGCCCGTCACTTACTACGTCGACGAGGCGGGCGACGGCGTGTTGTTCGGCCGCAAGGGGCGCAACCGCCTGGAAGATCCCGGGGCGCAACGATTTTTTATGCTCGGGATGGTCAGCTGTGCGGATGATGAGCAGGTGGGGAACACGTTGGATCGACTGCGCACGGAGCTATTGGCCGATCCGCTTTACAGCGGCATCCCATCGATGGATGAAAAACAGGGAAAGACAGCGCGGGCCTTCCACGCCAAGGACGATCATTCCGAAATCCGGGCCAGGGTCTTTCAGGCGATCATTCAACTGGATTTTCAATTCTTCGCCGTCGTCAAAGACATGCGCCAGATTTTGGCCTACGTGAAAAGCCGAAACCAGATGGACCGGAACTACCGGTATCACCCGAACGAGCTCTACGATCTGACGACGAGGATGCTCTTCAAGCACCGCCTGCACAAGGCGCCTTCCTACAGAATTACCTTCGCTCGGCGCGGAAATTCTGACCGAACTGCGGCCCTCCGGCAGCAGCTGGAATTGACACGCGAACGATTCCTCCGCGAGCAGGAATCCCTTCAACCTGACGTGACGCTGGAGATCGTCCCCGAATATCCATGGAATGCCGCCTGTCTCCAAGTTGCCGACTACGCGCTTTGGGCGCTCCAGCGTTGTTACGAAAAAGGCGAAGCCCGGTTTCTACGTGCCATTTGGCCTAAAGTGTCGCTCATCCACGACGTGGATGATCCCGACGGGAAAAAATACGGAACCTACCTGACCCGGAAATCGGCAGTACCAGAACCACAAAAAATAAGAAACCGATGGATATAGGACCCGCTTGCCCAAGGGCATGGATCACACGGCATGGAGCCGATTTTCTTCCACCGGTATGGCAGGAAGGTCGGAGTGCCCCATGAAAATGTCAAGACATTCGCCCATCACTCAATGAACAAAGCTCTCCTCTTCCAACATTTCGACCGCATCGCCGAGGCCCCCGACGCGATCCCGCGTCTCCGCCGCTTCATCCTCGACCTCGCCGTCCGCGGCAAACTCGTCCCCACCGAAGCCGAGCTGGCCCACGCTTCGCAGCGTAGCTCGCGCATCTTGCGTGAGAATGCCTCCCCAAAGGTACCGCACGCTTCTAGCGTGCATGGCGTAAAGGGAAGCACGCAAGATGCGTGCGCTACTCTGGCCAAAGTATCGCACGCTTCCAGCGTGCACCCCGCCTCCTTCGAACCCGCCTCCGAACTCCTCAAACGCATCGAAGCCGAGAAAGCCCGGCTCGTGAAGGAGGGTAAAATCCGCAAACCAAAGCCACTCCCGCCGATCGATCCGGAAGAAGTGCCGTTTGAGATCCCGGAGGGATGGGAGTGGGTGAGACCGACGGAGATCGCTACATTGATCTCAGATTTGGGTCGAAAAGTGCCGACCAAAGATATCTTGGATAAAGGTCGCTTCCCTGTAGTAGATCAAGGGAAGGTCTTCATTCGTGGCTATACTAATGAGGAGGCAAGGGTTATCCGGGAGATTCCACTGGTATTGTTTGGAGACCATACACGGGAAGCGAAGCTCATTGATTTTGAATTCGTGGTAGGTGCGGATGGCGTCAAACTTCTGCGCCCGCTCTTGGTTAATCCACCGTTTTACTTTCTCCTAATGCAATGGGTGCCCTTGGAGAACCGAGGGTATGGTCGCCATTTTAAATTACTCAGAGAGGCGGTTACCCCCCTCCCACCCCTCGCCGAACAACACCGCATCGTCGCCAAGGTCGACGAGCTGATGGCGATCTGCGACGACCTGGAGCGGGCGAAGCAGGAACGGGAGGCGCGCAAAGACCGCTTTGTCGCGGCCACGCATCACCGGCTGAACAATCCCGAAGCGGCCAACGGCGACCCCGCCACCAACGGCGATGGCCGCCCCCACGCCCGTTTCTTCCTCCGCAAGGACACTTTCGAGCGCCTGACCACCCGCCCCCAGGACATCAAGCAACTCCGCCAGACCATCCTCAACCTCGCCGTCCGCGGGAAACTCGTCCCCCAGGACCCCAACGAAGAACCCGCCTCCGAACTCCTCAAACGCATCGAAGCCGAAAACGCTCGACTCGTGAAGGAGGGGAAGATCCGCAAACCGAAACCGTTGCCGCCGATCAAGACGGATGAGGTCCCGTTTGAGCTTCCAAAGGAATGGGAGTGGGTGAGACTCGGCGATTTGGCCAACGATATCCAATACGGCTACACCGCGTCCGCGAACCCGCACCTGAAGGACATCCGCCTGCTGAGGATCACCGATATCCAAGACAATCGGGTCGACTGGCCATCTGTTCCGGGCTGCGACATTCGTCCAGACGAGGTAGAGAACTATTTATTACAGGAGAACGACATCCTGATTGCCCGGACGGGCGGAACCATTGGCAAGAGCTTTCTTGTGAAGAATCTTGAGGTTCGATCGGTCTTTGCTTCTTACCTTATCCGAATTCAATCAACAGCTGTCATTCATGTCCCTTACCTCAAGAAGTTCCTCGAATCGTCATTCTATTGGGTTCAATTAGAGGAAGGCGCAAGAGGAGCTGGCCAACCGAATGTTAATGGAAAGACACTCGGCAAAATGCGGGTGGCTCTGCCTCCAGAGGCCGAGCAAAAACGAATCGTCGAGTCGGTTGCCAGCTTTTCAAAAACAATAGAAGCGTGGAGTTCTAGTCTTGAGCGGCAGCTACTCTGGGAAAGCGAAATTATGAATTGCGCCCTTCGGAAGGGAACCGAGGATTGAGGTGAAGGCTTTCGTCGAATCGGTTAATCAACGCTGCGGCGACGTGCTGCGGGATTTTGTCGTTGATTCGCCTGCGTTTTTCTTGGGTTCGGGTGTTTCGATGCACAATTATCCCAGTTGGATCGGGCTGCCGGGGCGTTTAAAAGCAATTTATGAGCTCAATGGCTGGGCTTGGAATTCATCCTGGGAAACGGACAAGCACACCCTTGCCCGATTTTCGCCCCAAGACCTCCAACGTCTTTTCCAATCGATCTGCGACGGAAACACCGATTCTTATTTCGAGGGCCTTTCTTCAATCTTCAACGAGATGCCAACGTCACACAGGGAGGCCCTATTCAAGATTATTAGGTTTAACCCCAAGCTAATTGTCACTCTTAACTTTGATTCCTCCATTCAGGCGGCCTACCACGCGTTGGGTCGTGGGAACGATTATACGCAACGGGCATTCCCGAAAGACCTTTATCTAAGTCAAGAGCGCAAGAATGCGACGGTGATTATGCACCTTCATGGGAAATGTCACAACGGATTAGTGAGGAATCCAGACTGGCTCGTATTGCATAAAAGTGGGTACGATTTGGCTTATCACGGTCACCTCAGACTCTTGCGAAGTGCTTTGAAAATGCTCTTCCTGGATCACGACGTTCTTTTTATCGGCTTGGGATTCAAAGAGCCTGAGATGGCTGATTTCTTACGTGATTTGATGGACCGCGTTAAAACGGGAGCCATTTGCAGGGGCCGTATTGCACTTCTTCACACGGAGGCAGACCGTGGCGCGAGAAACCTCGACGAACTCAAAAAAAAATATGATCAGGAACGTAGCGAGGATGACAGTTTATTTTCGCCGCTTGGCGTTCAGTGCCTCCGGTATTTTAAAAAGGATGAGAATTTTAGCGGCTTGGACCAGGTTCTAGCTAAAGCTTTTGGTGAAGCACCTTTACCAATTCCGGAGGATATTTCTTGGTGATGAAGACGTTTAAAGAGATTCTTGAGGAGATCTTGGCCATTGCGGGTATTGACGAACCCACTCCAGCCGACGCTTCGGTGGTTCGCAGCGTAATTTACTCTAATGAGGGCGATTTGTCCACGCGGGAGCGAGAACCATTAGAGGAGGGGTTTTGGAAGGCGGCGGCGTCGCCTAGTTGGCTCGATCATCTGTCCGCGGAGATTCACCAATGCCCTAGCGTTGTCATTTCGGAAAACGGCTTCACGGTGGCGCGTTGGTATCCCGAGCCTTACCTCCGAAGGATGCTCAAAAGTCGCCCACAAGATGTAATGAATGTACTCTTGGAGGTTCGCACCAATAACCCACGATATTATGAGGTATTATGTGAGCTTGTCGCTCGGGATTCCGGCCACGTGGATGAATGGGTAATCTCGAAGTTGGAGGAATATATTCAGTCTAGATACCGCTTTTCGGCGAGTGGCGTTGTGGAGGCCCTGAGTGCTTTGGTGGCGACTAAGCGCGTGGATCTCGCCTCTATTCTGGTAGAATCTTTGGTTTCGTTTGAGCCTGACCCGCAAGCGGAGGAAAAACTGTCTCGAAAACAGGATCAATCGGATGACGTGTTTGTCGTTCTCGAGCCCCGATCACGTTTCGACAGCTGGGAGTACCACGAAATTATGGAGAAGGGTGTTCGCCCTTTCGCGGAAATAGCTCCTTTAAGGTGCAGTCGAATTCTAGTTGCGGCATTAGCAGAGATGCTCCATCTCAAACATCCTCTTCGAGAGGCTGAAAGTAGCCGAATCGAGGATTGGTCAGAAGTATGGGCTCAGCGGGTTGATGGGAAGACGCGGCGCTATCCCGATGCGAAAGAGGAACTGGTCAACGCCACTACTTATGCGTGTGAGCAAGTCTTTACGGGAGAATCTGGAGAAATTGCCGAGCTGAATGAATGTCTTCGAGACCAGAAGTGGAAGGTCTTCGATCGGATTCGCCAACACCTCTACGCGTATTTCCCAACCGATCTTACGAAACCGTGGATTCGGTCGATGATCCTTGAGCATAACGTGTATGGCCGGAAGGAGTACGGTTACGAGTTTCATCGCATGGTAAGGGCGGCGAGCGAGCACTTTGGGGAAACCCTGCTGAACAGGGAGGAACGTGAAGCGATCTTTACCGCCATCTTGGAAGGGCCTTCAAAGGAGGACTTTCGGAAATTTGTGGGAAAGGATTTTTCTGAGGAGCTGTTTGAGAAGCGCAGAAGGTATTTCCATCTGAAGCATCTCTCACCCTTTCGAGTCCTGGTTTTTGGCAAGTATCAAACCTACGCTGACGAATTGGTGGCTGCGGAGGGTGGCTGGCCATCGGACGAGGAGTTCTTCTTTTTCAGGTCGAGTGACGTCAAAGAAGGACAGGAGAAGAGTCCCAAGGATCTCGAGGAACTTGAACGAATGGCGGACGAGGAGTTGCTGCGTTTTATCAATGATTGGGAAGACGTGCATCGGGATTCGGAGGAGTGGTGGATAGACATCAGCTTTGAGGGCTTGGGGCGCGATTTTCAGAAGATCTTTCGAGGGAAGATCGTTCCGGATTCGGAACGTTTGGCTTTTTGGCTTGGCAATGTTACTCGCATTGAACGGCCCTTCTATGTGCGGCGGATTTTGTTTGCCCTTACCGAGGTGGTGAAGGGGAAAGATTTTTCTCAATTGGAGGGCATTTTTGATTTGTGCGATTGGGTTCTATCCCATCCAGACGTGCCGAAGCCGGACGAGAAGATGAATGAGGTTTCACGAGTCCTCCCTTGTTGGCGGTCGTGCAGGAGAGCGGTGTGTGACTTTATAGGCACTTGCTTGGGCAAGGAGGTCGCCATTCCGATTGAATGGCGCGATAGGTGTGCGGCGATGCTCACACAGCTATGCACGGACTACGATCGACGCCTCGATGGAGATGAGCCTGTCTTCTTGAACCGCGAAGACCAACTGACCGAGGCGATCAATCAGACCCGTGGACGGGCTCTGGAAAACCTTGTCGACTTCGGTCGATGGGTTCGGCGGCACAAGGGAGAGAATGCGCCGGTTCCAGAGATTTTTGAGGTGCTCGATCAACGGTTCGAAACAGGTCCCTCCGTTACTCTCCCGGAGTATGCTTTGCTGGGACTTCAATTCGGTGGGTTATTCTGGCTCAATGCTGAGTGGGCGAAGATGAACAAGAGCAAGATCTTCCCCCAGGGCCGGGAGGCATGGATTGAAGCCTTCGGAAATTTTCTAAGATTCAATCAACCCTTTCGAGACATCTATCCGCTCATCGAACCCGAGTTCCGGTTTGCATTGCGAGACATCGAACCTTTGCGGACGGAAAAGCATCAGCGGAAAGAGATCCTCGACAGCATCGGCGAGCATCTTTTCAGCTACTACGTCTGGGGGATCATTCCATTGGAAGGAGAGGAGAGCCTTCTGGAACGGTTTTACTCGATGACAGGTCCGTATCCGGAGTATTGGGCTCGTTTGTTCGATCACGTGGGGCGGGTGCTGCGAAACAGCGGCTCAGAAGTGGATGCAGAAATCACCGGCCGAATCACAGCGTTTTTCGAGGAGCGACTCAGCGCTGGGAACAGGGAAGAACTGAGCGAATTCACCTTCTGGCTCGAAGCTGTATCTCTACCGGCCGAATGGCGCTTGACAGCACTTTCGCGCATCCTGGATTTGGCTCCTACCAAGGGAGTCGGCAAGTCGCTGCAGCTTGACGCTCTTAAGGGTCTTTTGATCGAACATCCGGATCTGGTTGTCGACTGTTTCGCAAAAATGACCGAAACGGGCAACGTCGAGGAGTATTTCTACTTTCAGTCGAAGAATGTAAAGCCGATCCTTCGAACGGGATTGTTGAGTGATAACCCAGAAACGAAGGCGGCTGCCGAACGAGCCCGGGAGAATCTTCTCAAAGCCGGTCGCTTCGAATTTCTTCATGTGGAGGAGGAAGATCCCGAGGAAAAAGAATAACCCAAAGAACCATGTCCGAAACCGTATTCAAAAAAGTAGACTACCCCCTTAAAGACCTTGTCGACTACGTCGGCCTTCCCGATATCCAGCGTCCGTTCGTCTGGAAGAACGCGAAGGTGCGCGACCTGTTCGACTCGATGTATCGCGGCTATCCGGTCGGATACCTCCTGCTCTGGCAGAATGCCCTGACGGAGGATTCCCGCACCATCGGGGATGAAAAGAAGCAGAAGGCACCGCGGCTTCTGATCGTGGACGGACAGCAGCGGCTGACCTCCCTTTATGCGGTCGTGAAGGATGGGAAGCACGCTGGAAGCGTGCGCTATGTTGGCCCGCTGCAAAGTGGCGGATGCACACTGGCGTCGCGCGTTCCTTTGGCGGATTCGTGGACGATGAAGACCACGAGGACCACCGCGTCCTGGTTGTGCAGGGCCACAAATCTGGAAAGCCCGTCTTCGTGAAAGACGGCGACAACAAACACTTCTACATCCGCACCGGCCCCTCGACCACGCAGCTCAGCCCGAGCCAAACCCAGGATTACATCCGGCAACGGTGGAGGTAAAGTAGCTCACGCTTCCAGCGCGAATGGTGGAAGCACGCTGGAAGCGTGCGATACATTTTTATCATGAATCTCAACAACCTTAACGTCAAAGAGTGGCTCGAGAATCTTCTGCTCGGAGCTGAGGTCATTGCTCTGCTGAAAGGCTTGGCCGCTCTTCGGCGGAAAAATGCCGTAGCCCTCGTCGGAGAACGCTTCTTGCAGGTCTTCATCGAGCATGGCGTTCCGCCAACGCAAATTCCTCGCTTGCTTCCGTCGATTAGTCTGAGCGCCTTGGCCTCGCCGGAGAGCCTGCTCGCGGCGTTAACCCCGAAAGTGCTGAACGAGACGACGGAGTTTTGGGGAATTAAGACTGAGTGGCTGGAGGGCGTCACCGACCAGGTTTATCTGCGGCATTTTTGTTACAAGAAGCCACGGACCTTTCTGGAGTTTCTGGAAAAGATCCCTCAGGAGCTCGCCTCCTTTCCGGTGCGTGCCTTCACCTGCGTTGAACACCTCGATTACACGGACGGCAGCGAGCAACCGATCGCATTGGTGATGGTGGAAGAGATCGAGGAGGCAAAGGACCTCGGTGACGTGGAGCCGATCGCTCGGTATCATATCTGGGGAGACGGCTGGGATTGGAGCCATCCGCCCTGCAGAATTCAGCTTAAGGCCATGGCTCGACTCGTGGATCGCGAGATCGTCCATCAGCCGGTGCCACTTTACCGCGTGAAGCGCCGAGACTTGATCGCGATTCGCGAAGGCCGAATGGTTCCGCACGGTTTATTCAATAGGTCCCCCCTGACGAACCCGTCCCTGGAAGACTACGCCTGCAGCGAGCGGGAACACGCACGCGCCAAAGAGACGAACGAGCTGCCGTTCGTGATTGAATACATCGAAAGCATCGTGCGACAAAATAACGACACACATGGCCTCGACCGATAAAGGATATTCTTCGAAGAAGGCGGAGGATTTGGTTAAGCAGATTGGCCAAGATCTCTCTTTTGTTTCCTTCAGAAAAGGGGGCTTCACTTTGACCTACGGGGAGACGGAAAAAGGGCGTTACTTTCGAATGTCAGTGGCTGCTCCGGGCGTTCCCATGATTGCCGGGCAGATCGGGGATGAACACAAGGCCGTTAAAGCATTCGAACTATTTCGGAAAAACGGGTTTTCTCCGCAACTCCGCTCCATGTTCAGGTGGCGGGATGGAGAGGTGCGCTTTCACAAGGAGCCTGGCCGTTCGAAGACGAGTCGCCCGAAGGCAACGAGGAAGCCGTCGAGATCGAGCCAATCGGAAGCTACCGATTTGGAGCTTTCAGACGTGAAGGCGGAACCCGCGACCGTCCTTGGACAGACTGAAGATCGTTTCGAACTTGTTGACGTTCCCGCCAAAGGTTCGAGTGGGCACTCCGGGGATTTTCCGCCGCCTTCGCTATTTTGGTGGGCAGTTGTGCCAGGGGCGATAGCTGGTTTTCTTGAGCTGAAAACGAGCCTATTTCTTCTGGTTTGCGGGGTAATAGCTCTTTTCTGGGGATGGCGAAACGCCGTGGCATTTGGCCACCGGAATGGTTTTACGCTTGAAGACTTGAAGCAGAAGAATGCAAGCAACGCATTCGTGGCGGCATTCGTAAACGGGATCGTTGTCGCCGGAATTTCTGCCCTTCTTTCGGGTCTTTTCCTCAGATGGTTAATGAGCTGAAAAGATTTGCGGCCCACCATACGGGCGGCGCACGAATCTGGAACTCGAAGCCCAGAAGGACGTGCCCGAATGCCGAATGGCGAAGTGCGAATGTCGAATTCGAAGGGCAAAAGGTTGCCGGATCGATCCCCTGCAAGGAGATTAGCGAAAATGAGCGGTTTGGCGTTTGCCTGCCTAATCTTCGTCTTTGTGCTCTTTGCGATCTTTGCGGTTAAGATTCTTTTGTGATCCGGCAAGTAGGGGCGTTTTCAATACATTTTCTTGAAAAAGTCATTGACGGGCTTGGAAATGTTGGCTGAATCAGGCTCACATTCTACCCTATGACCCCGATACCCGCACAAGCTGTTGATATCTATTTGCTTCGCGAACCGCGTTCTTGCGCAAAACCTCCGTTTGCCTCCGGCAAGGAACGAAAGCACGTCAGGGTGTGGCGCTGCCGGGAAGGTCAGGATCTTACCGAAATGAGCCCGTGCCGGACCGAGCTTCATCCTGATGGGCCCGAGCTTCACCGAGCCGTGTCCCAAGGCCGCCCAGGCGGGGACCAACCTCGTCAAGAAGTGTATCAACTTCATCAAGGCGTGTCCCGCGGTCATCCAGACGGGTACCTGTCTCATCAAGACGTGTCCCAACCCCATCAAGACGGATACCAAGGTCATCAAGGCGGGTATCAACCTCATCGAGAGGTGTATCCACGTCTTCAACATCTGTCCCATCCTCATCAAGGAGTATCCCGGGAAGATCGTGGCGGGACGCGGGTCCGTTCGGGCATCTCGGAGGGGGTGGGTCGGTGGATTGTTCCGGCGCGGTCAGTAACTCTTAACGATGGTTGAATCGACCATCTCAAAGCAAAAAACCAAAACCAAAGGAATGAAATGGCTATCGTAGGCCAAAAGATAAACGACCGCCTGATGAGCGCGTTCAAGGCGATCGACAATACCCTGAAAACCCTGGATATCCTCGATGGCGTCACGCCTTACGGATATGGTCCGGACCACATGGAGGTCGGTCTGGCTCTCTACGAGTCGGCCCGGTCGGCGGTCACCGCCAACCAGGCGGCGGACGGCGCCCAGGGGCGGGCGAGCGCCAGGGCCAAGACGACCCAGAAAGAGGCGATCGATGCCTACCAGGCCTTGGCGAAGGTGGCCCGCGCTATCTACCGCAAGAATCCGGAAATGTTGATCGCTCTCGGGCTCAACCAGAAGAGACCCCGTGCCATCAGCGACTTCATTGCGGTGGCGATTGCGCTTTTCGATAACGCCCCGTTGAAGGAAAAGCTGGCGACTCGCGGGTACGACGAGGCGAAAATTCAGCAGGAACGGGCGAAGATCATCGCGTATCAGCAGGCAAACCATGAGCACACCATCGCCATGGGAGCCGCCGCACGGGCTACCAAGCATCAAGAGGCCGCCCTGGACGCCATGACCGATTGGACCGCCGAGTACCTGCACATCGCGCGCGTCGCGCTGAGAAAGGATCCGAAGCTTCTCACGAAGCTGGGCCTTCTGGTCCGCTCCGGCAAGACCGCCGCCCAGCGGCAGGGACCAAAGAAAGCCGCCGCCACCCGCGCCGCGAACAAGGCCGCCAAAGCAGAACCGGAGCCGGCGCTGGTGTAATCTCCGGAGGTCCATGGTATTCTCGATTTGAACCGACCGGGCCGGCACCTTCGCCGGTCCGGTTTTTTATTTTTACTCATGGGCGAACGAACAGGGTGAACAACATGGATGAAAATGGCCCACTGGGAGGGATGGCATCCTGCCGTCCGCCGTTTGCGTCGGCTCCGGCGTGAACGGCGGATTTGGTCGCCTGGAAGGCAACCCTTCGAATTGGCCCGGCAATTGGCATGGGCCCCCGCAGTGCTGATACGCCAACGGCGTTTCGCCCTCCAGCCCAGGGTTGCCGCGCGGAGCGGGGCTACCTTGGGTCTTGATCCCATAGATCGATCTACCCTGAAAGGGTTGTGCCCGGGACTACGCGCGATGGTAGAATGAACGCGGGCGGAACCGCGTTGCGGTTCGTGGCATCGGGTATCGGTCCCCAGGGTAGGCCTCGTTTCACGCGGCACAACCCTGGGCTGGAGGACGAAAGCCCGTTGGGCTATATGGAACTCTGGTTCCGGCGGGAGAATCTTTTTCGGATGAAACTTTCGTGTCGCCGGGAGGGATGGCATCCCGCCATCCGCCGTCTGCGTCGGCTCCGGCGTGATCGGGCGGATTTGGTCGCCTGGAAGGCAACCCTCCGATTTGGCCCGCAGTAGTGGGGTTGGCTTTGCCGCCCCAGCGTTTGGTGTCCGAAATGCGGGAGCCAGCCGAACCCATCGGCGACGCGTGACATCGAATTTTCGGCCCTTCGGCTTCGGCCGCTGTTGTCGGGCGGCGGAGCCAACCCGACTACGGGAATGACGTTGGTTGGAAGCCAACTGGGAGGGATGGCATCCTGCCGTCCGCCGTTTGCGTCGGTTTCAGAAGAAGGTCGCCTGGGAAGGCAACCCTCCCAGTGCCCTCGGAATGTTAATTACCCGGTGGAGAGGATGGTTGACGACGGATGGTCTGGCGCGGCGAGGGTGCAACCGGGAAGAAAAGGCTTAACCGCAAAGGCCGCGAAGAGCGTAAAGGAAAGAATAGAGGTACTCCTCGTTTGGTCACTTCTCTTGACTCGACCGGATCGGGTTGGGAGGCTTCGGGGCTTTACCGAGATGAATGAAGTGGGGCGATCTGAGAGGTTGATCTATTTGTTGGATGTGGAGGAGAACCGGCACCTTCGGTGCGAGTTTCTGCTGACGCGACTTTTGAATTGGAAGGCGTTTCAACCGGCTCCGATCCTGCGGTTGCAGGAGATCATGCAGGGGAAATACCGCGACTATTTGCGGGAGGTCGATCGGGGGATCGTGATGCGGTTGCTCTACTGGGAAAGCAAGCAGGGGCCGTTCGCGCGGGTGGCGGGGGCTGAGGCGTATGCGCTGTTGCGGGATATGGTCGCGACGGGTCGGGCTTTCTTGCAGAACGGGAACCAACTGGCGTTGAAGTGGGGCGCCGAACGACCGGGAAAACCGGGTTGGTCGGCCGACGGGGAACGGTGGCGACCGGAGTTTTCGGTCGAGCCGAACACCGTCGCGGTGGTGGCGGCGGAGCCTCCGTGCTATCTGTGCCGGACCGGAAATGTCGCCGGGGAAATTCGGTCGGAATTGTCGCCGGGATTGGCCGCGGGCTGGCTCGGATCCGCCGCGATGACCGAGGAGCAGGCGCGGGCGTTTTGCCTCCGGTTGTTGAACCGGTTTCCGTCGGAAAAAGTGCCGTTGCCGGGAGACGAGGAGGGCGACGCGGAAGAACGGATCCGTCCGACGACGTTGATCCGGGTGCTTCGGTCCGATTCGGACCAACCGGTCAGTCAGGGGCAAGCCTACCGGTTGCGGGATCTCGCGCTGGTGGAACTCCGTTTCGGATATGGTCCGAGAAAGATCGAGTGGAATTCGGAGGCGGAGACGATTTCGTTCGAAGAAGAAGGAAAGGTGCGGCGATGCGTCCGCGACAAGGAGTATGAACGGGCGGCGTTGGATCGGTTGGAAGGGTTCGGCTTCGCGCCGGTGACGGCGGCGGCCGACGGGTTTTTCCAATTCGACGCCTCCCGGTTTCAATTGGCCGAAGAAAGCTCCGTTTCATGGGATGAGATTTTGAATACGGAGTTCCCCCGATGTCGGCGGGAGTTGAATTGGAAGGTCGAGTTCGACCGGAGCTTTACGTTGATCGGGTCGTCGCGGACGGAATGGTACGAGCGGGCGACGCAGCGGGGAGGATCGTGGTTCGAGTTCGAGGCGGGACTGGTTTACGGGAAGAAGCGGTTCTCGGTGGTCAACGTCCTCTGCGCGCTGTTGCGGAATAACCGTCACCTGGGCGAAGCCGAGTTGCTGGAGCAGTGCCGCCGTTCCTCTTACACGGTGCCGGTGGACGGAGGGAAATACCTCCTGTTGCCGGGCGAGCGCCTGGCCGGTCTGCTGCGGTTGTTGCTGGAGCAAGGCGTGGCCGCGGAAGGAAACGGAGAGATGCGGATCGGGGCGTGGGCCGCGGCCGCGTTGGCCGAGGAGGGGGTGGCGGAAGTCGAGGAAAACGAACTGGTGAAACGGCTGCGGCGGTTGCGGAAAGAACGGCCGGACGGATTGGAGTTGGCGCCGTTGACCGATCTGCCGGAGTTGCCGGTGGTTCCCCGGGAGTATCAATTGCAGGGATTGGCGTGGCTCGATTTCCTGCGGACTTATGGCTTCGGCGGAGTGTTGGCCGACGACATGGGGTTGGGGAAAACCATGCAAGTGCTCGTCCATCTGTTGCGGGAAAAGGAAGCGGGGCGTTTGAGCGGACCATGCCTGATCGTCGCTCCGACCAGCGTGATCGATTCGTGGGAAAACGAAGCGACGCGGTTCACCCCGGGATTGCGGATGTTGCGTTACCATGGGGCGCGGCGGGAGATTCCGGAAGAGGGGTTCGGGGCGTGCGATCTGGTGATCACCTCCTACGATCTTGTCCGGATCGACGCGGAACGGATCAACGGGACGGAATGGGAAGTCGTCGTCCTGGACGAAGCGCAACGTATCAAAAATCCGGATGCGGAAACGACGCGGGCGCTCTGTCAGGTCCCGGCGAAGCGGCGGCTCTGTTTGACCGGCACTCCGCTGGAGAACCATCTCGGCGAGCTCTGGTCGTTGTTCCACTTTTTGATGCCCGGTTTTCTGGGAGACCGGAAAGCGTTCGCGGAGGATTTCCGCAAGCCGGTGGAAGGGTCCGATCCGGAGGCGGCCCGGGCGGCGGCGGAGGTTTTGTCGATGCGGTTGCGCCCGTTTGTGTTGCGGCGGAAGAAAGAGGAAGTGGCGAAGGAGTTGCCGCCTCGGACCGAGGTGACCCGGAAGATATTCCTGGGAGCGCGTCAGGCGGAATTGTATGAATCGGTGCGACTTCGACTCCACCGGGAGTTGAGCGCGGAATTGGAGCAACGCGGGCTGACGGCGTCGCAGATCAAGATTTTCGACGCGCTCACCAAGTTGCGGCAGATCTGCTGCGATCCGCGATTGCATCGGGAAATGGGCGCGGACTTCGGAACGGAGGATTCGGCGAAACTCGCCTGGTTGATGGAGACGTTGGAGACGCTGTTGGAGGAAGGACGGACGGTATTGATTTTCTCGCAATTCGTCCGGATGTTGAAACTGATTGGCGCGGAGTTGGACCAACGGGGTTGGGGTTATCTCGAATTGACCGGGGAGACGACCGACCGGGGACGTTTGGTCGAGCGGTTTCAAGCGGGGGAAGCCCGGATCTTTCTGTTGAGTCTGAAAGCCGGCGGAGCTGGCTTGAACCTGACCGCAGCCGACACGGTGATCCAATACGATCCGTGGTGGAATCCGGCGGTGGAGCGGCAGGCGGCCGACCGGGTGTATCGAATCGGTCAGGACAAGCCGGTGTTTCATTACCGGCTGATCGCCCGGGACACGGTAGAGGAAAAGATTCTCGGCTTGCAGGAAAAGAAGCAGGCGATGATCGACGGATTGCTCGACGGAATCCCATCCGGCGGCGCGCTCCTCGACCGCGAGACCTTCGAGGCGTTATTGGGCGGATAGCCGCTCGGCTGGAAGGGGAGAGTTTAACCGCAAAGATCACGAAGATCGCAAAGGAATTTATCCTAAACTCGGCAGTTGGATTAGCCGCAAAAAAGCGCAAAATACGCAAAACCATGGGATAGCTACCAGTCAGCCGTTCGGTGATTCGGCTCTTTCGTTTAAGTTCCTGCCTTTGCGCCTTTTGTGCTTTCTCGCGGCTAAATAGAGGGTATCCGAAAAGTTTTTCGGTCGATCCCTGGCTGTAGCACCGGGGAAGACAACACACCCCACCATGCTTGCGCATGGTCCCCCCTCTCAAGAGGGGAATTGCTTACAAAAAGATCCCCTCTTGAGAGGGGGGACCGCTCGCTAGAGCGGTGGGGTGTGTTTCCAGGCCGGTCCGGTCGCTGCAAACCCTTTTCGGACGGGGTCTAAATACTGCTGTTTTAAGGCTTATCCGCCTCTTCGCGATCTTTGCGCCCTTCGCCGGTTAAGTCTCTTTTCTTCTGTGCCTACAGCCGCGCGGCGGCGGCCATGGCGGTGGCGATGCGGGCGAGATCGTCGTCGGTGTGAGCGGCGGTGATGGAGGTGCGGATCAGGTCCTTTTTCGGAGGGACCGCCGGGGGGATTGCCATGACGGTGAAGACCCCTTTCTCAATCAGCTTTTGCCAGAAGAAATAGACCTTCCGTTTGTCGCCGAGGACCACCGGGATCAAGGGAGTCGTTGATTCCCAGGTGTCGACTTCGAGGTCGGTGAGGATTCGGCGGTATTCGGCGGTGTTTTGCCAAAGGCGATCGATCAGTTCGGAGCTTCGCTCCATGATGTCGAGCGCCTTCACCGCGCAGGCGGCATGCACTGGGGAGATGGCGGCGCTGAACAACGTTTGTTTGGAGTGGGAACGGAGAAACTCGACGGCGGCCCGGCTGCCGGCGACGAATCCGCCGATGCTGCCGAGAGCCTTGGAAAAACTGCCGCAGATGATGTCGATTTCGTCGGTGAGGCCGAAATGGTCGGCAGTGCCGCGTCCGTTTTGGCCGAGAATGCCGAGCCCGTGGGCGTCGTCCATGACGATGAAGCAATTCGCCTCGCGGGCGACCCGAACCAATTCGGGAATCGGGGCGATGTGTCCCTCCATGGAGTAGATTCCTTCGAAGACCACCATTTTTGGGGTCTCCGGATCGTAGCGATCGAGGAGGCGTTTGAGATCGGCCGGGTTGTTGTGGGCGAATTTTTCGTATTTGGCCCGGGAGGTGAGCAAGCCCGACCAAAGGGAAGAGTGGATGTTGCGGTCGAGGAAGACGACGTCGTCCTTTTGGGCGAACGCCTGGATCGCGGCCATGCAACTCAGGTAACCGGCGGAGTGGGTGTGGCAGGCCGGTTTCCCGAGGAAACCGGCGAGGCGGCTTTCGAGGATCTCGTGGTAGGCGCGGGAGCCGTTGGAGACCCGGGCGCCGCTGGTGCTCGACCCCCATTCGCCGAGGGCGGCGCGGCCGGCTTCCAGGACTTCGGGATGGAAACTGAGGCCGAGGTAGTCGTTGCTGGAGAGCATCACCAGTTCCCGGCCATCGAGCCAGACGCGGGTGCCCTGTTGCTTTTCGAACTGTTTGTAATAGGGGGCGTATTTGAGCCGCAGTTTGGTGTCGGCGCAGGCGTCGATCCGTTCCCGGATCGTTTTTGGAGTTGTTTTGGTGAATAGTCCCACGATTTCTGCGAAATTTGTTAAACGTGGAACAATCACGGGAAAATCGGCATGAGTCAAAACCGAAGGAAGGTGAAACGCGGCCTGCGGCGGATCTAAACCTTTGTTTGGCAATTGGAATAGCCGCGAAAAGGCACAAGAGGCTCAAAAGAAGGAAATAAGTTCAACCAGGTATGAGAAAACCGATTTCTCAATCAGTGAAGCAAGCTCCTTCGATTAACGCTCTTTTTTGACTATTTTGTGCCTTTTCGTGGCTATCAATTGGAGTCTTCCAAGCTAGAGGGTATCCGAAAAGGTTTCCGGTCGTTCCCTGGCTGAAACAGCGGGGAAGGCAACACACCCCACCATGCTCGCGCATGGTCCCCCCCTCTCAAGAGGGGAATTGCTCACAAACAGGTTCCCTCTCGAGAGGGGAGAATTGCTCGCAAGAGCGGTGAAGTGTGTAGTGGAGCCGATCCGGTGAACGCTAACCCTTTTCGGACGGGGTCTAGCAAAGAGTCGTCGCGAAGATTCCGCCTATGTGAATCGTCCGCAGGCGCGGGTGAAGCGGGCGACGGTTTCTTCGATGATTGAGGGAGTGTGGGCCAAGCCGAGGAACCAGTTGTGGTGGGGGTGGAGGAAAACGCCTTCTTCGGCGGCCAGGGAGCAAAGGCGTTGTTGTTTTTGGAAGGAAGGATCGTCGGCGATCCGGAGAAACGGGGCGGCGGGTGGGCCGGAGGCGACCAACTGGATGCCGTGTTGGTCGGCGGCGGCGGTCATCTCGTTGATGAAAGCGGTGCCGCGGGCGGCGAGCGTGGCTGGGGCGTCTTCCCGTTCGAGGATTTCGATGGTTTTCAGGGCGGCGGTAAGCGCGATGGCCCCGGTCCAAAAACTGCCGGTGGCGAAGACCCGGCTGGCAGGAATTTTCAGCGACTGGCGTCCGACGCAGGCGGAGAGGGGGTAGCCGTTGGCGATCGCTTTGCTGAGACAGACCAGGTCGGGTTCCCAGCCGGTGGTCCGATGGGAGCCGCCGAGGTCGAGGCGGAATCCAGCGCGAATATCGTCCAGCATTAGAAGGCAACCGGTCTCGGTCCGGATCCCATGGACGGCGGCGAGGAATTCGTCGGTGGCGAATACCGAGTCGGCGTAGCTTGGATGATGGTAAGGGGTGATGACGATCGCGGCGAGGTCGGAGCCCGCCTCACGGACGGCCGCGCGCAGTCCGTCGGGGTCGTTCCAGTGGAAAGTGCGGATGTGGCGGCGGTCGTCGCGGATGACTCCGGCGAGGGAATCGCTGCTCCAGGCGTCGGTTCCGTGGTAGGCGTGGTCGACCCGGAGAATGATTCGGCGACGGGTGGCTTCGCGGGCGACCCGGATCGCCCAGCGGGTGGTGTCGGCTCCGTTCTTGGCGAACCAGGCCCAGTCGGCGACGTCGATGAGCTCCACTAGTTTTTCGGCGAGGCGGACGAAATGTTCGGTCGGGTGGTTGAAACAGTCTCCCTGCTTGCTCTGTTGGCGGACCGCTTCTTCGACCTCCGGGTGGGCCGCCCCGAGAATGAGCGGACCGTAACCGCACATGTAGTCGATGTAACGGTTGCCGTCGACGTCCCAGTAAAAGGGGCCCTCGGCCCGGGCGGCGAAGGCGGGGAAGGCGCCGGGAACGGTCAGGACCGGGCTTTGGTGACCGTAAATGCCGCCGGGAACTACCCGGGCCGCGCGGTCGAAAAGGGCGTTGGACTGGGAGAGGGAAAAGTCGGGCATGGGATTTTCAACCACTAATAAACACTAATGGAGAGTTTTTGGCTCGGGTTCATCAGTGGACCTTGAGATAGGCGGGGACGCGTTCGAAGAGGATGCCGAGGGCGTCGGCGAAGGGGAGGTAGCCTTCGACCCGGACCCGGCCGGCTCCGACCTCGGCGGCGAGATCGATCCGGTCGTCGAGGGCGTCGAGGGCGGTTTCGGCGTCGGGGAAAACGATGCGGACCAACGGAGGTTCCGGGGGCGTGCCTCCGCCGGCGGCGAGTTTGCCGCCGGTGCAGCGGATCCAGCCGCCGTTCTGGTGGTCGCCGATGCGGAATTCCGCGCAGCCGTCGGGAAGGTGGCGGGTGAACTCGCGGGAAAATTTCTCATGCCGGGAGAGTTGGGCGGCGGCGCGGAGGCAGACGCCGAGCATGAGCCAGGATTGGGTGGAGCGGGAGGCGGGGTCGTCGTCGGGGAGGTCCGGACCGCCGTTGAGGGAATTTTCGAGAAGTTTGCTGAGCCGGGAAAAGCTGCGGATCTGTTTCCAGAGCCGGATGCCGCGGACCGGAACGGGAGTGGCGAACGGACGGCCTCGCAGGTGGGGGCGGACGAGGCGATCGGAGAGAAAATGGAGGATGATGTCGGCCCGGACCCGTTGTTCGCCGAGGTAATGGCAGACGCCGTTCTCGAACGACAAGGTGGAGCGGAGTCCGGACCCGGTTTGGAGGCGGAGGCGGAGATTGGCCGTTTCGAGTCCTTCGCGGGCGGCGGGGGAGGCGTTGAAGAGATCGGCGAACGCGGGAAAGATCGCCTTGAGGAGGAGGCGGGCGTGCAGTTGCGGATTACGCTCGGCGCTGGAATAGCAGAGACTCACGGGTCTGGATTTTCCGAAACAACAGGATTCTAACCACTAATGGACACTAATGAACACTAATCTGGGAAGCTTCAGTTGGATCATGGGACTTATGACTAAAAGCGGGTTCAACGGTGTCAAGTGGGGGATGGGATGGAGGGGCGGGCTGGCAAGAGTTGGAGGATGGTTTGGGGAGTGAGGGTGGGGTTGATTTGGCGCATTCGGGTTCGGATGGTTTGGAGGTGCTCGTCCTGGAGAGAGGCGACGGCTTCGGCGAGGCGGGCGGGGCGGCGGACGGTGGCGAGCCAGATTTGGCGGGAGCGGGCGAAGCGGACGGTGATTTGTTCCTGGGGCATGATGCCGCCGATCGCGTTGAAGAGGATCGGGCAGCCGCTGACGATCGCTTCGCTGGTGGTGCCGGTGCCGGGCCGGGCGAAAACCGCCGAGACCGATCGAAGAAGCCGGGGCATGCGGTCGGTGTAGCCGAGGGGACGCACGGTCAGGCCGGAGGTTCGCGGGGTGAAACCGGCGAGGATTTGGCGGGTTTGCTCGTCTCTGCCGCAGAGGGCGACGACCTGGATGACGAGGTTGGCGCGGTCGAGGGCCTCCAGGCAAGGGAGATGGTTGTTGGCTCCATTGGCTCCGGTGGCGAGCAGGAGGGTGAAACGGGCCGGATCGAGATCGAGTTCGGCGAAGAGCGTTTCTTTTTCGTCCGGGGCGGGAGGGGCGAAGAAATCGGGATGGAGGAGGAAGCCGCCGAGGTGGTTGCGTTCCGGGGGCATGCCGAGGCGGCGGGCGGCGTGGCAACACTCCTCGACGGCGCCGATGAAGGCGTCGGCTTGCGGGTTGACCCAGCCGCGGGCGAAACCGTAGCCGCCGAAAAGTTCGCCGCAATAGGTGACACAGCGAACCCGGTCGGCCCCGAGGGTTTGTCGGGCGAGATCGAAGAAGGCGTGGTTGAGGTGGCCGTGGGTGCTGACGATAACCTCGGGTTGGAAATCGCGGAGGAAGCTGGTGAACCGCTCGCGGCCGAGGAGACGGCGGCTCCGGCGGGTGGCGCCGAGGAGTTCGAGGACATTGAAATAGATATGGTGGAGGCCGGGGCGGGTCCGTTGAATCCAGTTGTAAAGCCCGACGCCGAAACGGTAGAGGCCGTGGGTCGATTCGAGGGCCTGGTGGATGCGGCAATCCCAGAGTTCGGCGTTCTCGGGAAGTTCGGTCCATTGCTGAAGACTCCGGGCCCGCATGTCGTGCCCCCCCCCGGTGCTGGAGGTGAGGATGAGGAGCCGGGTCGGGCCGTCGCCGTTGCCTGAAGGGAGGCGATTGGTCGGGGGTCGATACTCGGGGAACGGCTTGGGGCAGAGTTCGGCGAAGGCGCGGAGGGCCTTGCCGGGGTTGAGGCGCCATGGCCGCCGGGAGTAGCGGATCAGATATTCGCGCGCCCACTCGTCGCGGGCCCATTGGCGGGTGACGGAGCCCCACCGGTGGAGGAAAAGTGTTTCGTTGGCCGAATTGTGCCGGTGGCGTTGGGGAGAAGATCCGCCGATGTGGATGATTCGGCTGCGGTTGGCGACCAGCAATCGGAGATCTTTCCGGCGGAGTCGGACGGAGAGATCGGCGTCTTCGCAACCGTTGCGGTAGGTCTCGTCGAACCCGTTGAAATCGAGGAAGGTTTGCCGACGCATCGCGAGACAGGCGGCGGAAAGGCAGTTCCATTCGCGGTAATCTCCTCGCGGAATCCGGCGGGTGTTCTTGCGGGCTTGTTTCGGCATGCCGTTACGGTCGAAAAACATCCCGGCGTGGTCGATTAGTCCGGTGGCGGGGTCGAACTGGATGTTCCCGACCGCTCCGACGGAAGGATCGGCGAGGGGGGCCAGCAGGGGATCGAGCCAGGGCTGGTCGAAGAGGAGATCGTTGTTGAGGAAAACCAGGAGCTCGCCTCGGGCGGCGCGGGCTCCCCGGTTATTGGCTCCGGCGAAACCGAGGGAACGGTCGTTGACCAAGAGGCGGAACGGGTCGGGCAGGGCCGAGAGGAACGCTCGGGAATCGTCGGTGCTGGCGTCGTCGATGAAAATGAACTCGAAGTCGGACCGCCGGACCGTTGCGGCGAAGGTGCGGAGCATTTCGCGGGTGTCGGCGAGGCCGTTGTGGACCGCGGTGATGAAGGAGACGCGGGGGACGGTCCGGTCGGAGGCCGGCATATGGGGGGTTGGGTTGGATGTGGGTGGATTCTCCATTCGATGGTCAAAGATCATGTTAAAAAGGGAGGATGATCTTCTGGCGAGGGAGAAGCGCGGGAAATGCGCCCGGAGCCGGGATGGCCCGGCCACTTTGTTGGGTTGAAAAGCCTTGAATTGTTGAGGCAGGTGGTTGTTCTGGATGGGTGGTATTTTTGGTTCAGAGTCAGGGTGAGGCAGTGGTAAGGCGGAGGGAGGAAGCGTGATCGCGATCCTGGGAGGAACGGGGTACGTCGGGACGGCCTTTCGACGGCATTTCGAGGAGCGGGGGATTCCGTTTCGGAGTTTCTCGAGGACGG
The DNA here is from genome assembly GCF_056590205.1 of Verruconatronum alginivorum. Classification (NCBI taxonomy): domain Bacteria; kingdom Pseudomonadati; phylum Verrucomicrobiota; class Opitutia; order Opitutales; family Verruconatronaceae; genus Verruconatronum; species Verruconatronum alginivorum. The sequence goes on from NZ_JBWPVQ010000001.1 coordinate 1,586,168, forward strand.
AAATCGATTACACCGATCCCGGTCGGCTGGAAGCTGCGTTGCGGGAGTCCCGTCCGGATTTTCTGATCAATTGCGCCGGTTACACCGGAAAGCCGAACGTCGACGCCTGCGAGGACGACAAGGCCAATTGCCTCAATGGCAACGCGGTGTTGCCGGGCAGGATCGATGCGGTCTGCGCCCAGCTCGGGTTGCGGTGGGGCCATGTTTCGAGCGGGTGCATCTTCTCGGGGCGGCGGTCCGACGGAAACGGTTTCGCGGAAACCGACGTGCCCAATTTTTCCTTCCGGCGGGGCCCCTGCAGTTTTTATAGCGGAACGAAGGCGCTGGGAGAGGAGGTCCTCGGTTATGGCGAACGCGAGGGTCCGGACGGGAAAATGGGGTGGCATCACTCCGGGACGCCGTCGGCTTATGTCTGGCGGCTGCGGATTCCGTTCGATCATCGCGACAACCCGCGGAATTACCTGACGAAACTCATGCGATACCGTCGGTTGTTGGAGGCGGAGAATTCGATCAGCCAGCTCGACGAATTTGTCGCGGCCTGTTTCGCTTGCTTTGAAAAGGATGTGCCGCTCGGAATTTACAATGTCACCAACCCCGGCGCGGTGACCACCAGCCAGGTGGTGGAACTGATCCGGGAGCGCGGGAAACGGTTGCGTAAATCGGGGGCGGGCAATCCGTTTCCGGAGGAATTCGACTTTTTCGAAGACGAGGGAGTTTTTATGAAAGAAGCCGCGCGGACCCCGCGGTCGAATTGCGTGATGGATCCATCGAAGCTGGCCGCCCATGGAATTCGGTTGCGGCCCGTGGAAGTAGCGGTGCGGGAATCGCTGGAGGTTTGGGAGACGACATGAAAAACAAACGCATTCTGGTGACCGGCGGCTGCGGCTTCATTGGGTCGAATTTCATCCGGCATCTCTTGACCGGCGGCCCGGAGCTTCGTCCGGAGTTGTTGGTCAACGTCGACGCGCTCACCTACGCTGGCAACTGTGAAAACCTCGCCGATCTCGCCGACGACCCCGCCTACCGGTTCGAGCAACTCGACATCGCCGACGAGGAGGCGATGACCCGGGTGCTGCGCGACGACCGGATCGACGCGGTGGTCAACTTCGCGGCGGAGTCGCACGTCGACCGCTCGATCGATTCGCCGGAGCCGTTTTTCGCGACCAACGTCATCGGCACCCTCCGATTGTTGAACGCTTTTCGCAGAGTCTGGACCGAGGCCGGTCGTCCGGACGGGCAGCGGTTTCTCCACGTCTCGACCGACGAAGTCTACGGGACCCTCGGCGAGAACGATCCGGCCTTCACCGAGACCACGCCGTTCGCCCCCAACAGTCCCTATGCCGCGTCCAAGGCGGCGAGCGACCACGCGGTCCGGGCCTACCACCACACCTACGGCCTGCCGGTGGTGACCACCAATTGCTCCAACAACTACGGCCCGCGTCAATTCCCGGAGAAGCTGATCCCGCTGGTGATCCTGAACGCCCTGGAAGGCCGTCCGCTGCCGATCTATGGCGACGGCCGCCAGATCCGGGACTGGCTTTACGTCGAGGACCATGCCGAAGCGATCTGCCGGGTGTTGGAAAAAGGCCGGATTGGCGAGACCTACAACGTCGGCGGATTGAACGAGATGCCGAACCTCGAAATCGTTCGGCAAATCTGCGGGCTGCTCGACCGGAAGGCGCCCCGCCCCGACGGCATCGGTTACGCGACACAAATCACCCATGTGGCGGACCGGCCCGGCCATGACCGGCGATACGCCATCGACTGCGGCAAGATCCGGCGCGAACTCGGTTGGTCGCCGCGCGAATCGTTCGCGAGCGGATTGGAGAAAACGGTCGACTGGTATCTGGCCAACCGGCAATGGGCCGACGACATCACCCGGCGGAAATACGCCCGCGAGCGCCTCGGCGCCGAACCGGCTTCCCAGCGATGAAAACTCGAAAAGGAATCATACTCGCCGGCGGATCCGGGACGCGGCTCTATCCGTTGACCCTGGCGACCAGCAAGCAGCTGATGCCGGTTTACGACAAACCGATGATCTATTATCCGCTCTCGGTTTTGATGCTGGCCGACATCCGGGAAATTCTGGTGATCTCCACTCCCCGTGATCTCCCGGCTTTCCGCGGATTGCTCGGCGACGGCGGACAATTTGGGCTCCGGATCTCCTACGCCGAGCAACCCTCGCCGGACGGCCTCGCCCAGGCGTTTTTGATCGGTGAAGAATTTCTCGCGGGCAGTCCGGCCGCCCTGGTCTTGGGGGACAACCTCTTTTACGGTCACGACTTCTCCCGGATCGTCGGCGAAGCGACCGCCCGGGAGCGTGGCGCGACGATCTTCGGGTATTACGTGGCCAACCCCCGGGCTTACGGGGTGGTGGAAATCGGTGCCGACGGCACAGCCCGGTCGATCGAAGAAAAGCCGGCGAATCCAAAATCTCATTACGCGGTGCCCGGCCTCTATTTTTACGACGAGACGGTGGTGGACCGCGCCCGCACGCTCCGTCCCTCGGCCCGCGGGGAACTCGAGATCACCGATCTCAACCGCCTTTACATGGAGGAAGGCCAGCTCCACGTCGCCCCTCTCGGCCGCGGCACCGCCTGGCTCGACACCGGCAGCCACGACAGCCTCCTCGACGCCGCCAATTTCGTGAAAGTCATCGAAACCCGCCAGGGCCTGAAGATCGCCTGTCTGGAGGAGATCGCGTTTTCGAAAGGATGGATCGGCTCGGTCGAGATGGCGGGGCAGATTGCGGCATTGGGTAAGTCGGGATATGCCGCCTATTTGGCGCAAATTCTCGCGCGAGTCGGTAGCGCCGGGCTTGTCGAGACTGATTTCTCTTGCCCGCCGGGCGCCCTGGATCAGGATGCCCGTCATTAACCAACGGTTGAAAACGGTGAAAACAGAGATTCAAAGTGGATTCCGGCGTTTGATAACGAAATGGGGGGGCGAGAAACGGACGGATGAGACGGTGGTATCGACTTGCCATATTGAAACGGCTTTCGTCAAGGATGGCTTGGGGTATATCGCCGGATGGGGGAGGGGGCTCCGGGAAGTGGCGCTGGAAAGAGACGGCCGCCGGATCGCCGCACGAGTTTCGGTCAGTCCGCGCAGTGATGTCGCTCAACTCTTGGGCGATACCGATCCTGCGGGATTGGGGTTTCAAGTCGTCGGCACGATCACTCCCGGGCCGGTTGAATTAAAGTTCACGACCCCCGATGGCCGCCCGCGAACAGTCGGTTTGCAATTGGAACAGGTGGAGTCATTGGAGGGCATCAACTTGAAAGCATTGGGGGGGCAAGCCGGTCGGTTGATCGATGGAGTTGAGCCATTTTCCGCCGAATGGATTTCGTTGATTCGGTTGATCCCTGATGCGAGCGGGGGCTGTGAATTCGGAGAAGGGTCGATCGACTTCGCTGCGTCGAGCCGGATATCCGGTCAGACGGTGGTTTTTGGCTGGGTGATGTGTGAACCAGGTTCGACCGTCTGGATAGAAGACGGTTGCGGAGGCGTTCACTCCCTAGGAAAAGGAGTGCGTTTTCCCAGGGTCGACGTCAGCCGTCACGTGGAATGGAAATCGTTCGCCGAATCGGACGCCGAACCGGCATTTATGATTCGGTTGGATCGACCGCTGGAAGGAAGGGAACTTTGGTTGAAAGTGATCGGGCCGCGAGGGAAGTTTACCTTGGGTAGGAAGAATTGCGGGGAATTGCCGGTGCACCCGGTGCAGGCGGCAAAATGGCTTTTCGGCATCGACACGCCGAAATCTTATTTCCGGAAGAGAGTCGAACAGGTGGACCGGCATCTGCTGGGGCCATTGAATTTGGCTTTCCACCAGCGCCTCAAGGAGTCGGAAGTGATTGATCGCGTCCTTGGAAGTTTGCCGGAGAAGCCGGAGGTCAGCGTAATTGTTCCCCTTTACGGGCGATCGGATTTCGTCGAACACCAGTTGATCGAGTTTTCCGGCGATCCGGAATTTTTGGAAAAGGCGGAGCTTATTTATGTGGTCAACGATGACCGCCTGTATCCGGATTTTGTCTCGGAGGCGGAGCAATTGTTTGAACTCTACCGCGTGCCATTCCGCTGGCTCTTTGGCGGACCGAACCGGGGCTATTCCGCAGCGAACAACCTGGCCGCCGAATACGCCCGAGGGGAGAAACTATTGTTCCTAAACAGCGATGTTTTTCCCCAGCAGGCGGGCTGGCTGGGACTTCTGACCGAGGCATTGGAGGCCAGGCCGAATTTAGGTGTGATCGCCCCCCGTCTAGTGTTCGCGGATGGTTCCATCCAGCATGCTGGAATGATGTTTCTCCGGATGAATGATTTGGATCTGTGGATCAATCACCATCCCAAGATGGGATTGGACCCGGCTTGGGATGAGGAGAAAGAGTTGACCTTGGTTCCGGCGGTGACGGGAGCATGCATGCTGATGAGACGGGCGGAATTTGATTTGGTCGGCGGATGGGACACGGGTTATCTGATCGGTGATTTTGAAGATTCGGACCTTTGCTTGAAATTACGAAAGGCCGGTTTCGAGATCGGCTATCTGCCGTCGGTCCAGTTGACCCACTTGGAGCGTCAATCCTATCGAATGCATGGCGGCATGGAATTCCGGAGTCGAGTGACTTTGTACAACGCGACTCGGCATGAAGAGCGTTGGGGAGAGATGATCGATGAACTGACGCGATGCGGAAACCACCGGCCGGAGTAGGACGACGAATGAATAGAACCGAAAGAATTCTTGTAATCTCACACGGCCATCCGGATTTCGCTCCGGGTGGGGGGGAAATCGCGGCTTACAATCTTTATCAAGGATACAAGCGAAACCGAAAGGTTGAGGCGGCTTGGTTTCTTGCGCGGGTAGACCGTGGTCGGGGGGCCACCGGGTTGCTGAGCATGCATCGTCCGGGGGAATACCTTTGGGAGCAGGCGGTGAAGGATTGGCATCGGCTAAAAGCGGCCCGCCCTCGCTCAATGACCACTTGGTTTGCGGATCTATTGCGTGCGCTAAAGCCAACCGTGATTCATGCCCATCATTACATGCATCTTGGCGTGGAGTATTTGCGGGTAATCAAACAGGTGGATCCGTCGGTCCGGATCATTTTAACGCTTCATGAGTATATTGCCATCTGCATGAATCAGGGGCAGATGATCAAGAAGCCGTCCGGAAAGCTCTGTGAATCCGAGTCGATCGCCGAGTGCCATCGCTGTTTTCCCGAGTTCAGCCCGGAGGATTTTTGGCTGCGGAAGCATTATTTTCATCGCCAGTTCGAATTTGTCGATATGTTCGTCGCCCCTTCGGAGTTCCTTCGTCGACGCTATATCGCCTGGGGATTACATCCGGAGCGGATCGTGACGATAGAGAATGGTCATTCCTCCGAACCGATGTTGCCTCCACGGCCGTTACTGAAGGGGGAGGGGCGGACCCGGTTTGGGTACTTCGGTCAAGTCACGCCATTCAAAGGGCTCGATATTCTGCTGGAAGCCCTTCACGAAATTCCGAAAGCGAAACGAAGCCGGATTGTTCTCGAAATCCACGCGGCTAACTTCGAGCATCAACCGGAAGACTTGCGCGTAAAGATCGAGGGATTGATGAAACCGCTGGTGGAATTGGGTGTCGTGCGCTGGATTGGCCCGTATCGTGCGTCGGAGTTGGCTCGACGAATGAGCGGAATCGATTGGACGGTAGTTCCCTCGAAATGGTGGGAGAATTCCCCAATGGTGATTCAGGAGTCATTTGTTTACGGGCGACCGGTGATCTGCTCCGACATAGGCGGCATGGCCGAGAAAGTAAAAGATGGAGTCAACGGTCTGCACGTCCCCGTTGGCAGCAAGGAGAGCTGGGCCCAAGCCCTGATGTCAGCCAGCGACGGTGAAGACCTTTGGAATCGCTTGCGGAACGGGATTCTCGCCCCTTTGACGGTCGATCAATGTGTCGAAACCCACCTGGGACATCTGTCTCTGGATGGTTCTTCGGAAAAATGTTTAGTCGAACCCGGATTGGGTTCGATGTCGGCTATGATCGAATAGGAGAAGATAAACGTTTGTTGTTGGTGAATCAACCTTAGTCCATCCCTGGCGCTCATAGTAAATGAAAAAAATATACTATATTACTGCTCCAACTTCATCCGGGAAAACCACTACAGCCTTTAGGCTTTCCGAAGCCCTTCATCTCCCTGTTGTTCATGCGGATTCAGTTTATCACATGCTTCGAGATAAATATAATCCCTCTTGTGATCCTGGAAAGTTGACCGACTACAGATATTGGGATGATCCTACAAAGTTTGGTCTTAAATCCTGGGGAGAGTTTTCTCATATTAACGATGCAAAATTCGAAATGTATGAAAAGCTTCTAGAGAAATATACCAGTGATTTTATAATCGAAGGGTTCACTCTTTCTTTTCCATGTGAACGGGAAATAATAGAAGGAATAATTGGTTCGCATGTCGCAATTATTATTCGGATCCAACCAAGTTTTACCCGGTGGACGGAACTCTACATCAAACGAAATAAAGATGAATCTGTCAGAGAAAGATCAGCTGATTATAATCGGCTTTGCTCATGCTTTACCCCTCGCCCGTCGGATAAGGTTTACCTTTTCACCGACCCGGAGGCGGTGACGGCGGATTTACTGCAGTAATGCTACTGCCGTTCTCTGAAATCTCCTGCGAATATCCCACCGGTAAAGGAAAGACCGCATAAATGCGGGCTTCAATTTTCCAGGCGATTGAAGGTTGGAGTTCCGGCTTCAGCCGGTCTTCTCGCTGGTTCCTCCCGGCGGCTGCATACGCCACTCGCGGATTTCCGGGTTAATCTCATTTTAATCCGCTGTTATTTTCGAATTTGGCCGTCAAATCAGGTTCACTTTCAGGCGAATGCTGCCTCGGTGGCAGGTGTGCCTTCATCGAACGCCTGGACCAACTGTTGAACGAGAGAATGGCCTCTTCTTAGGCCGGGTCGGTTGCCTCTCTTCGCATGATGTTGGAGCTCTCGTAGGACTCGGTGAAGGGCATAAAGACACCCCGAACGCCAAATCGATTCCGGGGTTGAGCCGATGAGGGAGGCGTATGATTCGATCACACTTGCAAGAAATGGCAAGGTCACCATGCCTTCGAAGTAGTAGGTGATAAAATGATGGATTTCGGCCCCGGCTGTGTTCATACCCGCCATTCCGAAATCGAAAAATTGGACACGCTCAATACGCCGCCCTTGGTCGAGCGTCAGGGCAAAATTATGGAACCAGACGTCATTGTGGCAGACGCGGATCTCCGATTCGGAGAAGGATGCCTCGACTCGATCCGCATTCGCCTTGATCCACTCGAACGTTGATACTTCATCTTCGTTGAATCCAAATTGGCCGTTCAGCATGGGGGCGAAATCGGCCAGGATAGTATTCAGTGAAGGTCGCCGGCTGGGTAGTCCCGGGCACGCGCTCAACGTGGTTTGCATTTCAATGATCGCGCGAGCCATCGGTTCTCCGTCTTTGAGGTCGGAAATATGGGTAGGTTGGCCGGGAGCGTATTCCATGAAAACGCGGGATAGTCGCCCGAAGGTTTGAACTGAATATACTGCGGGGAAAGTCGTGATCGCCTGCTTGCCTTGGCGGGACAGATGCAGGTAAACCTCCGTTTCGGCCCCGTGATCAGATAATTTTTCAATGACGCCGGGATGTTTTTTTCCAGTCTTGAATTGGTGGAGGTAAATGCCGTGATTGGCCAACCCTCGGGTCAGCCGCTGGGTCGAGAGGGGTTTCGATTCCTTTTCATCGAAATCAGCAAGCGTTCCTTCGACGATGGCTCGGATGGGCTGTGGACGTGAACCGTTTGGTGAGAAAAATATCTTTCTCAAGATCCGGTCCTTCTCCTCAAAGCGCTTATGGGTGTCATAAGCTTTAATCAGGCGTAACACTTCTGCTTTCGATGGGCGTTTGTCGGTCGCGATCGCGGCGCCCCAGCTGTCCAATGTGCGATTGAGATCCTCGTCCGATAGAACAAGCGGGCGCGGACCCTCCGTGCTCGCTGTTGGGTGTGTGGTTTGGGCTTCGCTGGCCAGGCACATCAGGTGATAATTGATTTCGCCGGGGAGGACGTCCCACGGAACCACTCGCGACAACGGACGGTCTTTAATCCGTTCTTCGAACGCGCCGAGATTTGGAACGACCACGGGGAAGCGTCGCGCTAAGACCACGCTTAAGGTGTAGGAGTAGCTTTCCGGCCATTGTGCAGGAAACCAGAAAACGTGCGGTTTGTGGATGGTGAACAGTTCGTCAATTTGCTCGTTTCGATATGGGCCGGTAATCGTCAGGTTGCATTCCGGTTCGCGAACCAGTGTCCGATACGCATGTCCGAACAAAACGAAACGGATGGGCAAATTTTGTTTCGCGGCCTCCCTTGCGGCGGCTTCCAGGAGGTCGGCTCCCTTCTCGCGACTCATCGCCCCGAGGACGCCGACCACCAATGGCCCACCTTCTCTCTTTTGCCAAAGCGGGGACTCCGCCATAATCGCGCGGTCGCGTTCCGGATGGGGGCGGACTTTGAGGTTTGCTTGGGGGAAATGGCGACGCAGGTGTGCGGCGGTGGCTGCCGACGGACATGTAACCTCTATGGCGTCGGCAAGGAGCGCACCGTTTGCATCACGCCATTCCCGAACACTCTTGATTCCCGGAACAGGTCGCCTCTTCAGACAAGCTTCGCATTCGGTCAAGTCAGGTTCTCCGCAATATCGGCCATCCGGTCGAGTCAGGGTGATTTGCGGACAATAGCTATAATAGTCATGAGCGATGAATCGGTAGGGTACGCCCAATTTCTCGGGAAGATCGGTCGTTTTTCGGGATTGGTCCGCGAGATGGTGAATTTCAATTTCGCTGATTTTCCATACCCGGCAAAACGCCACGACCTCCTCCAGTTCCAAACCGCCGTCCGGATGGTTGATGCGGCTCAAATCCGGGAGGATCAGTATTTCGTAACGATCCGAGTTCCGGTTTGCGGGGCGGAGGAGAAGATAGGTTTTTGTCGGAGCGTTTCGGCTTGCCTGGTCGACGATGTGCTGGAGGGTGCCCCCGGATCGTGCGTGGCTGATGGCAAGAACACGGGTCTTAGGCAGATTCGCGAGTCGGTGAAGATCGACCTTGAGACGTTCCGCAGCGGCGGGGTCCCGATGAAGAAAGTAGCGAATACGTTCGTCATAGCCGGGGAAGAACTCGTTGAGAATGGCGATCGCTCGATCGACCTTTGGATTCTTCGAATCTTGGAAACTGACCGCGCCCTTGTGGAATACAAAGGTGTCGCAGAGGTGGAGGTTCTTCCATTTTCCAAGGTTCGCCCGCAGGCAAAAATCGTTTTCTTCGCCGTATCCCTTGCCGAACACATCCAGATCGAAGTAGCCGAAACGGTCGAGTGCCCGTCGCGTCACATATAGGCAGAACCCGACACCAGTTGGTATTTCGTGGACGATCCCCTTGTTTGCTTCCCGAAAAAACAAATCGAGTTCTTTCGCGGAGTGACGACTCGGCAGGGCGTTGTCTTTCGCGCACGCCGGATAGCTGCACAAAGTGGCGTTGTTCGAGAATGGTGTGACAGTGGCGATCCGGTCGGTTTCACTGGCGGCATTCCGAAGACGGTCTAGCCAATCGTGGTAGACTTCGGTGTCGCTGTTTAACAGGATGACGTCCCTTTCTGGATGGAGGGACATACCGCGATTGACGGTCCCGACGAAGCCGAGATTCGTCTCGTTCCGAAGCAGGGAGATCCTTCCCTCCAGCGATTCACCGAGCAAGTAATCCACCAGAGGAGCTTCCGGGCTACAGTCTTCAATGACCACGATTTCAAAGGCCGTTCGGTTCTCCCTTTGGGACAGATAAAGACTATCTAAACAGGCGCGGGTTTCTTCCAAACCTCGATAAACCGGAATGATGACGTCTACCTTTTCCGCAGCCGGCACCCGCTCTGGGATCGAATTCCGGCGTATCTCCTCTTGATAAAGGGCGAGTAATTTTTCGTTGCGGCTATCGTGAAAACGGAGGGTCTGTGTCCGTATTCGGGGATTGGAGGGTTTGGTCGATCTACGAATCCAGTAAAAGGATGTTCCCAGTTGGAAACGGGAGCCATCGGCCCATTCGGCAATGAGAGTGATTTGTTTAAGGCCGGGGCGGGTTCGGAAGGTTCCATCGAATCCGGGCGGAGTCTTGTCGGAGTGTAAGCCGAGCGCGATCTTCACGTCTTCCCGGATGAGACCTGACTGCAAGTGGACGGTTCGGTCGCCTAGGATCGCGAATACCTTTTTTGGGCCTTCTCCCCTTTCGTCGATGATCCACCCAGCGATGCGAATCGGATTGGTCTGGCCTTGAAAAAGATGGAATCCGGCAACATCGAAATGAAATTTCACTCTTTCCGCTTTAATCCTCCCATTCAACGGATGGGGTAAAGGATGGGTTTGGCGGCAGAATCGAGCGATCCGCTTCGCGGTTTTACGGAAAGCGAATGCGGGTGCGTGCAACGGCGCCAACCAGCCGCCCGCGCTGGGAACTTTATGTTGCCGACTCATAGTCCGATGACCACCCGGGCGGAGATGGCGGTTTGGTAGAGGATTTGGGAGATGTCTTTGGCGAACTGGAGAGTTTTGCGGTCCGGTTCGGGGAGGACGATGATCTCGTCGCCGGGGGCGAGACGGACCCGGCGACCGCGGCCGACCGAGTCGATCGAGCCGTTGGTCCGGATCACCAGGAGTTCGGTGCGGTTGGCGTTCGGGGTGAAACCGCCGGCGCGGTCGATGTAGTCGAGCAACGTTTCCCGGTCGCGATGAGTCTGGGTGTTCGGGAAATTCACTTCGCCGTGGACCGTCACCAACATCGTTTTGGCCGGAACGAAAAGGATGTCCCCGTCTTCCAGATGAATTCGGGCGGCATCCTCCGGCCCCTTCAGCAAGACTTGTCCCTTCGGAGTGACTTCGCGAGCCCGCTCGATGAATGTCAGGATCATCTCCGACTCGGCCAACCGCAGCTGCGCCTCTTCCAGGGAAGCGGAGCGGGCGTTGAGGACGGCCCGTTCGAGGTTTTCGAGGGATTGCAGCAACAGGGTCCGCTGGCGGATCGCGACTGATTCCCGAAAGAGCTGGAGCGAGTCCAGGTGGGAGCGGGGGCTCGGCACGATTTGTTCGATGGCATCGGCCAATGTGGCGCCGTAGGGGAGGGCGATCCGGTTGGGCCCGACGTGTTCCCCGGTGATGGTGACCGCGACCGTTTCCGGAATGTTGCGGCTGGTGATTTCGACCTGGTCGTTTGGTTCGAGCCGGAGGTCGGCGGCGTCCGCGAGCGTGTGGACGGAAGCGCGCGCGGCGCCTGCGCGGGCCCGGCGGAGGCTGAGTCCGGTCGCGGAGCCCTTGGGGGACGCGAGTCGGAGCAGATCCTGCAGGGGGACCGAATCGCCTTTGAACTCGAAACGGGCCGGATTCACCACGTCGCCGGAGATGATGGCGGTGTTGGCCCGCGGCCCGACCAGGATGACGTCGCCGTCGCGGAACTGGGTGATCGGTAACGTCCCTTCGCGGAGAAAATCGTAGAGATTGATCGTCGCGATTCGTTGGTCGCGCCGCAGGACCGCGACGTCGAGATAGCTCCCGCGCTCGGGATCGATGCCGTTGGCCCGGTCGAGGAAATAGAGAACGGAGTCGGATGCGAAACCCTCGAAGAGTCCAGGGCTGCGGACGAAACCGCTGACGAAGACCTTGACCGTTTGGGTCGAGCGGAGGTTGGCGTAGGCGTCGACGTTATCCCGGTAGACCTCGCGGATGCGGTCGTTGAGGAGGCGGTTGATGTCGGCATTGCGCACGCCGAGGACCGGGATAGGACCCACGCGGGGAATGAAGATGTTTCCCTGGGCGTCGACGGTAAGGTCGAGGACGTGGTCGAGAGCGCCCCAGAGCATGACTTGGATCTCGTCGCCGAGATTGATTTGGTAGTCGGGATTGAAACCACTAAAAGAGAGGTCGCGGAAATCGCCTTGGAAAAGTTGGGAGCCGAAGATCGGAACCCCATCAAGGCTCATGCGGAAACCCTCATGGATCTCCGGGCGGATGGTTCCTCGGGCCTCCTGGCGGGTGGCGTCGACGGCGGCCGTATCGGGAGCGGTGGCGACCTGTCCGAAGAGCGTGGCCGGCATCAGGGGAACGAGCAGGAGGAAGAGGCGCGCGATTCCGTTATGATAATATGGATACGTTTTCATGATGAAGAGATTGAGCGGATGCCGAGGGAGATCAGATGGTGTGGTCGCGGATGGTGGCGAGGACGAGACGTCCGATTCCGTAGGCGACCACCAGCAACAGGAAAAAGGTGACCGTTCCCTGGATCGGCCGGGGGAAGACCGGTTCTTCCGGGGTGTGAGGAGGTGCGATGACGAGGAGGAACTTCTCCTGCCGGGAGGCTTCCATGGTGGTTTGCTCCGCCAAGGCGAAGGCTGCGGAATAGGCGGCGAGGGCGAATTCCTGTTGCAACTTCAGTCCTTCGTAGGCTTGCAACGTCGTGGCCATACTGCCGTCGCCGGCGGTTACCAGCATCCGGGTTTCCTCCTGGCGTTGTTCTTCCAGCGCGCGGATTTCCTGGCGGAGGCGACGGAGTTCGAACGCGTCATCCTGGAGGTATTGGGACTTGGTCCGCAGCTCGGTCCGTTTCTCGATTAGCCGCGCATCGAGGGCGGCGACGTTGCTGAAATAAGCCGAGGTCTCGTTCACCGGATCGACCATCGCATGGTCGATTTGGAAGGCGAGCAGCCGCTCCCGGATGTCCACCAGCCGGGAGCGACTCTTTTCGAGTTCCCGTTGGACCAGGTTGATTTGGGAGGAGGTCATCCGGTCGTTGAGGTCGTTGATCATCGTCTCGCTCTTATCGATGATGAATCGGGCCAACTCTTGGGCGACCTCCGGAGAAAACGCCCGGACGGCGATGGTGACGATGCTCGATTCGGGAACGACCCGAATGGAGATATTCTGGCGGAAGAACTTGTGGAAATCCTCGGCTGAGGCCTCTGTCGACAACCGCCGGAACGGATCGGAGGGGGCGGTTTGAAAATGATGCCGGAGGTTGAAGCGCTGGTCGGCGACTGCGATGAAGGCGGCGCTGTGGAGATACTCCTCCAGGATCAAGGCGTCTTCGAGGGAACTCTTGGAGGCCATCCCGAGAAGTGCCGAGGCGAAGCCCGGGATAGCGGGTCCGGAGCCGCCTTGGTTTTCGCGCACGATCAGTTTGACCTCGGTCTCGTAGGTCGGCTGGGCGAAAACGGTCAAGTAGATTGCCAGTATGAGGGCGGGACCCGCGGTGAAAAACAGGAATCCGTTCTTGAATATTCGTGGAAGCATTTGCTGCGGTTTCGACATTGGAAAAAAGATCGGGCTCAGACCGTGGCTTGATCGTCGAGCGACTTAAGAATTCGACTGATTTCCCGGTAGCGTTTCAACGGGGAAGAAGGTTGATGAATGGATGCTTTGTAGGCCACGAAAACAGAGGACTCGGCCTCGCCCGAGGCCGCCAGGACCTTGCTGAGCTGGCGTTGGATATCGGGATTGTTCGGAGCGCTTCGCACCGCTTTTACAGCGGCGTCGAGAGCCTTGTCGATTCGGCCGAGATCGTGGAAAAGCATGGAACGCTGATGCCAGCCGTTTGGATCGCCGGGGCGTTGTTTGAGCAACTTTTCGAGAATCTGCATCGCTTGTTCGGGTGATCCGGTTCGGGCGAGAAAGTGGGCGCGATTCAACAGAACGATCCGATGGAGCGGGTCGATTTCCTCGGCTGCATCGAGGGCTTGTCGTTCCGCCGTCACGTCGTTTCGGCGGCGGGCGAGAACGGCAAGTTGGCATTGGCTGCGAAAGTTGTAGGGGTCTTCGCTTACCGCCTTTTGATGATATTTTTCGGCTTCCACGTGGTCTCCCAATTGCTGGATCGCCATGGCGAGACGCGAGTAGAAATCGGCTTCGCTGCCGGCGATGGCGCAGCCGGGCGTATTCAGTTTGGCGCGGATCGATTTCAGGTAAGCGGCGATCTCTCCGGCGGTCTCCTTCAGTTCCTTCGGGACAGAGGTATCGCTAATGCCCAATTCGTCCAAACTGGCTTCCCGGAGAAGCTCCGTCGCGTCTTCCGTCGTCTCCTTTGTTTGAGGCAAATATTCCCGGATGGCGTCATCCAGATCCTGATACACAGTCAGGCGGCCGCCTTTGACCACCACGCCGACATCGCAGAATTTTTTGATGTCGCCCATGTTGTGCGAGACCATGATGACGCGGGAGCGCTGGGCTTTTTCGACCAGTGCCTGTTTGGCGAGCTCTTTAAATTGGGCGTCGCCGACCGCGGTGATTTCGTCGATGAGGAAGTAGTCGAAATCGAACGACATACTGAGGGCGAAACCGAGTCGGCTTCCCATGCCGGAAGAATAGTGTTTCACCGGTTCCTCGAAGTATTCACCGATCCCTGACAGCTCCTTGATTTTCCCGAGTTGCCGCTTGGTGTTTCGGGGGTGGAGCCCGTAGAGGTTGCAGATCATCCGGCAGTTCTCTCGGCCGCTGAGGTGGGAGACGAATCCGCCCTTCAGGCCGAGTGGCCAGGAAAAGCTGCGGTCGCTGAGGATCGCGCCGGAGTCGGGATGATCGATGCCGCCGAGGATCCGCAGAAACGTCGATTTTCCGCCCCCGTTCGGACCGATGATCCCGATGTTCGCTCCTTCGGGGAACACGGCGTTGACCTCCCGGAAGACATAATGCCGTCCGGTTTTGACCCGGTAGGATTTGGTTAAATTCCGAACCTCGATCATGGGAGAAACAGAAGGGTTTGGCCACGAAAAGGCGCAGAAGACACAAAAGGAAGGAAGGAACGAATGTTGTGCATGGATTTCGGCTTTGTGCTTCTTCGTGGTTGATTTCTCAGTGTCGAAAGAGGGGGAAGGACGCGAGAAGGGACAGAAATACCCCGGCGATTCCGGGGAGGCCAGGGCCGGTGGAGTTGGGGGTGAGGATGTATTTTTTGATTTGGAATTTTGGAGCGCCGAAGTTGAGCAAAAGTCCGTGTTCCATTTGAGCTGCCCTGAGATAACCGAGCAATTGTGCGACGTGTTCGTCGCAGATGTTCTTGGCAGCTTTCAATTCGATGATCAGACGGTCCTCGATGACGAGGTCGGCTGTGTAGTCGCCGATCGGCGTGCCGTCTTCATCGAAGACTCGAAGAGGATGTTGTTGTTTTACGTCAAGCCCGGCTTTCCGCAGTCGATTGGCCAAGGCGTTTTCATAGACCTTTTCGAGATGGCCGTTCTTGTGGTAACAATGGATCGCATAGCCAGTTTCCCGAATCACATCGCAGAGGTGGAGTATATCTTTCATGGATTAGTTCAAGTTTTGTGTTTTCTGTGCTTTTTCGTGGCCACTCTCTTCATCGGATGTTTCCGGAGGTGACGACGGTGACGCGGAAGATGCGGTAGAGGCAGAGGCCGAAAAGGAGGGAGCCGAGGGCCCAGCAGAAGAGATAGAAAAGACTCCCTTCGTGGCTTTGATAATCGAGGAACATCGCGCCGCGGAGGAGTTCGATGACGTGAAGCAGCGGGTTGATGAGGGCGTAATCGCGCACCGCTTCTGGAAGGGCGTTGGCGGGGAAGAAGACGCCGGAGATGAAAAAGAGCGGACGAATCATCACCGGCACGACCTTCTTCGATTCCTGCCAAAGAGGACCGAGGATCGAGACCGCCAGCCCGAGGCCGCAAGAAAAGAGAAATAGGCATCCGACCACCGCCAACACCATCAGGCTGGAGTTCCAGGAAAAGGTGAAACCAAGGTAATAGAGTCCCGGAAAAATCACCAGGGCGGTGCCGAGGGCGATCAGCAGTTCGAGCAAGGCGCGGGCGGCGAATACGTCGGCCGGTTTGACCCGTTGATAATTGAATAAACCGAGGTTTGATTCCACCGCGCTGAGCGAACTGGTGACGATGTGGTTGAACAGGAGATAGGCGATGACCCCGGCGGCGAAGAAAACCGGAAAGGAGAGCCCGGCGATGTCGGCGGCTCCGAACAATACCCGCACCGAAGACAAAACCGCGACCATGGCCAGCGGTTCCAGGATCGCCCAGAGGTATCCGAGTCGGTAGCGCCCGAAACGCGTGTTGAGTTCCCGGATGAAAATCGAGAAGACCACGGCCTTCTGGATCTCCCACGGAGTTTGTTTGGTGATGGTGGCCATCGGGGGACGAACGAATCAATCCTTGGAATCAACTGCCGAAAAGAAACCGGGCCTCGTTTAACTTCCGGTTCCAACGGCGCAGCTTGCCGATCCGGTCGAGGATAAAGGCATCCTGGCGGGCGGAGGCGGCCTCCTCGATGGAACCAAGTTGGGAAAAAAACGCTTCGAAAGCCGGGAAGAGTTTCCCTTCCAGAATCCCTTTGATCAGGTTGCCGAGGTCCGGCTCGATGGTGAACGTCTCCCGGCGGGCTCCGAGTTGGAAATCGGCTCGAATCGCCCCGACATCCTTCAGGGTTTTCAATCCTTGCCCCGCCGAACTCCGACTGATTTTCAAGCAATCGACGCAATCCTGGGCCGAAATCGGTTTCGCCGAAACGAAAGCCAAGGCGTAGATTTGAGCCAGCGACTTCGGAATGCCCAAACCGTCGGCCAAGCGGACCCAGCTCTCGATCAGACTCAATTCCGTTTCCCGCAACTCCCGGGGCGCCGGGGCGGACGTGGAACTCATTTCCTTTGATTCCATGGATTACAGAAAAAACTGTAATAGCCGGAATGTCAATAATCCTTGGGTTTGGTTCCGTTGCGGCGCTTCGGTTTTCCGAATGGGCGGTGGCGGTCTGGCGCGGCTTCCATTAGAATAAAACCGAGTCCGACGCTTTCGACCGACCATGCTTTTGCCGTGAGAACGAACAAATCGCCATACTTCACCGGCCACATCGACCATTGCCGACCTGTGGGAGCCGGGTGTTTCCGTCTGTCGGGGTGGCTGATCGACGAAGCGGGCGACGAAATGGCGGAGGTTTGGCTGGAGATCGGCGGAGCGGTTCACGCCGCCCGTTTTCAGGAGCGTCAGGATGTGTTCGACGCTTTGGGATTGAGCGGAGACCGGCGGAAGCCGGTTGGCTTTTCGCTCTCGGTTCGGTCCTCGGAACAAACCTGCCAGGCGAAACTCCGCTGCCGTTCCCGGGCTGGGCGAACGAGCCTGGTGGCGGAAGTTCGTTTGAGACCGCGATGGCGCGACCGGGTCGCCGCGTTTTTCCGCAGTTGGAACCGGCCGAAGATCGTGCGTTCTACGGGAGAGCGGTCGCTCGACGATTTCAGGTGGCACTGGGAGTCGCCCGAACCCCGGCTGTGGCGTTGCACCGCCGGGCCGGTGGCGTTCACCGGATGGATTTTCTCGAAAGACGGTCAAGCACCAGTCCGGATTCGGGCCCGTCTGGGGCGGCGGGAGGTCATCGCGCATCGGAACCTCCCCCGGCGGGACGTGGTCGAGTGTTTCGCGGCCAAGGGACCGGTTCCGGAGGATTGCGGGTTCGACCTGCGGTTCCGTTGCGGCGGGGGCTTCAAGTGGATCCGCCTGGAGGCGGACTTCTCCGATGGGACCACCTTGTGTCTTGGCGGCCGCCTTTTCTGGGTCGGCCGATGGAGATTGCCGGTATTCCGCTTGTTTTCGAGGTTTCGGCTGACACGGTTCCATGGACGGCGGAACGTTCTTTTGCGGGAAAGATATCGGCGGGCGTTGGTTTCTGATCCGCCGGTGCGGAGAGAAACGGACTCTGGCGTGGCGGTCGATGTGGTGATCCCCGTTTACCGGGGGTGGGAGGAGACGCGGGCTTGTTTGGAGTCGGTCTATGCGTCGCGGGCGGCCAACCGGATTTCCTTCGAGATCGTGGTGATCGATGACGCCGGTCCGGAGCCGGAGCTCTCGGCGTACTTGGCCGCCGAAGGAAAGGCGGGGCGCATCACCTACCTGCGAAACGACCGGAATCTCGGGTTCGTCGGCACCGTCAACCGGGGAATGACCCTGAATCCATGGCGTGATTGCATTTTGCTCAACAGCGACACCGAAGTCTTCCACGACTGGGTCGACCGACTCCACGCGTGCGCCCGCCGTGACCGGCGGATCGCGACGGTAACTCCCTTTTCGAACAACGCCACCCTTTGCAGTTACCCGTGCATCGCGGAGGACAATGAACTGCCCGCCGGATGGAGCGCGGCGGATTTGGACCGGGCCTTCGCGGCCGCGAACGGTGGAGTCTTCCACGACATTCCGACGGGCGTCGGGTTTTGCTTGTACATCCGTCGTGATTCCTTGGAGGCCGTCGGCTTCTTCGATCAGGAAACTTTTGGCAAAGGATATGGGGAGGAAAACGATTTCTGCTTCCGCGCCGCCTTGGCCGGGTGGCGCAACGTCCACCTCTGTGACACGTTCGTTTACCACAAGGGGGCGGTCAGTTTCGCGGAGGGGAGCGGCCCGCGGGTCCTTCAGGCGATCGCCACCCTGAACCACTTGTTTCCGGGCTACGACGCGACGATCCGAAAGGCACTCGAGCTTGATCCTGCCCGTCTCCAGCGGGCCGCTGTCGATCGTGCCCTCGTCACGGCCAGCCGGAGCCCTCGTCTTCTTTTTGTCAGCAACAACCGGGGCGGAGGCACCCTCAAACACATCAAGGAGGTCGCACGATTATTAACGGGGAAAGCGACTGTCTTCCTGCTTCGGCCCGACTCATCCGGCGGCTATCGGGTGGCGGTCCTCCCGGAAGACCGAATCCTCAATTTCGAGGAGAAGAGGCTCGAATTCCCGGACTTGCTGGAATTCTGCCGGAGTGCGGGAATCGAGCGGATTCATTTCCATCAACTGGTCGACCATCGCGACGAGATCTTTCTGCTGGCCGACCACCTCGAGTTGCCTTTCGACGTGACGGTCCACGATTACTATTGGTTTTGTCCCCACATCACTTTGACCAACGACAAGAACCGTTATTGCGGCCAACCTTCCCTCTCCGAATGCGAGCGATGCCTGCGGAAGCGTCCGATCCGTGGTGTCCCGTCGGTCGCCGAGTTCCGCCGCAAGACCGGGGCTCTCTTGAACCGTGCCGACCGGGTGATTTGCCCCAGCCGTTGGACCGCAACCGCCATTGAACGCCACTTTCCCGGGGCCAATTGCCTCACGGTCTCTCATCCCGAGGAATCGCCTTCGCGCTTCCGCTCACCCGTCCAGCGAAGGTCCGGCCAAACCGGAGAGCGCCGCGTCGGCATTCTGGGAGCGCTGAGTCCCGAGAAAGGGGCCGACCTCCTGGAGGCCGCCGTTCTCGATGCCATCCGCCGAAACCTTCCGTTGAGTTTCGTGCTGATCGGATACGCCTACCGAAGATTTTCGGCCCGTTGCCAGTCGAGGCTGCACATCACCGGTGAATATTCGGAGGAGGAAATCGATGACCTTCTCACCGAACTCAATCCTGACCTGATCTGGTTCCCCGCACTCTGGCCTGAGACCTATTCCTACACCTTGAGCCTCGCCCTCAACCGCGAACTGCCAGTCCTCGCACCCAATTTTGGTGCCTTTCCGGAACGACTGAAGAAGAGAGCCAACAGTTGGACGATCCCATGGGATCATCCGGTCTCCGCCACCAATGAAATCCTCACCCGCCTTCCATTGTCAGCTCTGCCGAACAGCATTCCGGCCCCCGCGAGACCAAACTTCTACCCCGATGAATATCTCCGAGGTCTCGATGTCGATTTAGGCAATGGTTCCGCCCGGGGGCGCAAGCGCCGTTGGGAAAGGCGGTCGCGGGCCGCACCCCGGTCGATCGCCGCCCGGGAAAAGCGGACATGAACCCGATCAACTTGAAAACAACGGGCCGTCACGGGAAAAATACTTTCGGGCGATCGCCCGGTTTCCATCCTCGAATTCGCGCAACAATGCATCGCGTTCGGCCTCCGTCAGGGAATCATGAATACTAAAGGGCGGAGCTTCGCACGCGGCCACCACTTCCTGGCGGAAAGCTTCAAGGCCGGCGGGATCCCCGCGAAGTCGGCGATTTCCCTCCAACATCAGCCGCAGGCCTTCCCCCGACAAGCTGGCGTTCAGGATCTCGTCTGGTTTGACTATCGCGGACGAATCCGTGACGCCGACAGCCGCCAGAAAATCATCAATGACATCTCCTTGTAGAGCCTCTTTTTCGTAGAGCCTCACATCCAGCGCATCCCGTCCGCACGTCGTCGCCAAAGTCTCGAGATATTGCCCGTAGCTCAGGCGATGCCGGATTTTAGCCGCAAATGTCATGAGCGAATCCGTTTCACCCAATGACTTGACATGGTGGTTGTAAATCGAGGCGAGAAGCTGATCCTGCCGACGCAAGTAGCAAATCACTCGAATCCTCCACCCATCAAACGCCTCCACGATCGGGGTATATTCGTCGGGCGTCAGCAAGAGCGAAAACTCTTCCGAAGAAACTATGACTGCCGGCCAGCCCTTCGCCTCAAGGCGAACCGCCTTCCATAACCGATGTTCATCCCCTTCCCGGAGCGCCCAAGCCAGGGCATGATGCCCCCAGGTAGTGGAATCAGCCGGAAGCAGCCCGGTGGTCGGACGATAGAGGCCGCGCCTCCGCAATTCTTTCGCATTGTCGGCCAATGTCTTTTGGATGGCGGTTGTGCCAGTTTTATGGATACCGACGTGCAAGAACAGAGTCGGGATCATCGGGATGACCTAAGAGAGAAGGACTTTATGTCCGTGGAATTCCTGTTCGACGTGATGTCTTCCCTGGAGAATCTTCTCCCGAAAGTTCGCGCTTTGTGGCTCCTCCCCGTCCCGGATCATCTCCTCAATCGCCTGCCGGTAATCGTCTTCCATCGACCGGTGAGCGAGGAAGAGTTTATTTGAAATGTAGGCGACCGGAACGACGGCCCGGGGGGAGTCCAGGAACCGGTTGATCGCGGCATTGACGCCCAAAGCCTGAGGATTGAGAAAATCATCGGCCGCGATGATTCCGTCAGGCGCCAGCACTTGCTCCGAGAGAACCAAATCGCGAAAAACATTCTCGTAATCATGGGCTCCATCGATGCTGATGAAGCGCAGGCGACCCATCTTTCCGGTGATTTCATTTGGGAGGACGGTTGATGATGACTTCGGCCAAAGCGTCAAATAGTCGGCGGTATTGGTATTCAAAGCTGTGTCGAGTTCCGCGAATACTCTTTCTTCCGGCGCAAACTCAAACGTATCGATTCCAAGCACCGATCCGCCGTCGCGAATCGCGGAATGCACCAGCAGTGATAAATACCGTCCGCAGAAGACGCCGATCTCCATCAAGTTGCCGCGGATTCCCTGCCGGGCCTGCCATTCCAGAATATCAATCGTCCGGAAAGCGGTGACCTCGTGCAACCAACCGGGAATTGATTTCACGCTCTCGTAGAGCGAATAGTCCCGGATTGGTGGCGGCGCGGCGTCTGGTTTTCTCGGAGATTCGTTCATGGTTGTCCCGCGATTTGGGGAAATACTCTACCGGTTTCCCGTTTCGAACGGAAAAAGAGAATGCCATTTCGTCTGCGAAACAGGGTTCCCTTCACTCGCGCGACAGGGGTTTCCCCGGGGGTTCCCAAGAGAATCATCCGGCCTTCGCCTCGGACGCCGTGTTTCCAAGGTCCCGGCCGAGAAGTCTTCCATCCAAACGTTGGATCGCACGAATGGCTTCGACCGCCAGCGTCTCCAGTTCGTCGTAGCTCAGCTTCTCCGGTCCGGCGGCTTCGGGTTGCCGGTCATGATACGGGGTCGCGTCCCACCATTTCGGGTCAAACAGCATCTGTTCCCGGAGTCCCGAGGGTAAAGTATCCGCCAACGCTCGATTCCCGGAGCGGTAATGCTCGATGAGCTCGACCACCCGTTCCCGGGAGAGAACCCAGGGAGCCCTCTTCCCCTTTGGCAGGTTTCTGGCCAAAACGAAATCGATCAGCGAATCATGAGGCCCCGGACGAAGTTCCCGCCGCGCTTGCATCAATCGCAGTACGTTGGCTGAAAGGCTTTGGTTAGTGCGGACTTCTGACTGTATTGTGAATCCAATGACACCCATAAAATCCTGGACAACCTCCCTCCCGAGAGGTCGCAGTTGGACGTCGCGAACCCATGGAATCGATTTCCATTGTTGGAGAAAATCGAACCATGATATCTCCTTTTTGTGGGTGTCGAACCATCGTTCGAAGGAGGATTTGGTCCACGCTCCCCATTGCCACCATGCTGAATTAAACCAATCCGCCTGGGGACGAATGTAGCCGATGACGTCGATCACGAACTCTTCATCCCCGAAGATTGGAGACCCCTTCATCTCCCCCGGTTTTATTCCCCAGCCTTCGCACGAAAGGATCAACGTGGAGTATTTCCGGCCCAATTCCTTGAGTTGCCGCACGATTAACTTCACCGCATCCGGGCTCAAGCTGCTTAGGTCGTGAATATCCAGGCAACTACTGTAGCCAAAAGGCGAGTGGCTGGCCCGGTGGCGGAGTTGCGCCCCGCTCAGCACTTCTCCGCCGCCGGCGATGGCGACGTAGGCGTAACGGGTCCCCGCCAGTTCGGCGAACGCCTGGCCGCTGAGGTATGCTTGAAGGGCGCTGGATCCGCACTTCGGCATTCCTACATGCAGGAGCAATCTCATGGGCTGGGAACACTCGCCGGAATACCCTTTTCGTCAGTAGGTTGGAGGAAGAGAAGGGTCATCGGTGGAATGTAGGTTCAGGTTTGGTTGTTCCTTCTCTTCAATAATTTGGAATTGAAGCCGTGTCAAACGGCACGCCGGCAACGGCAGAATTCGCCCTCAGATCTCTTTTTTGCAAAGAGTGAGGATCGCGGAAGCGGTTTCCCGCCAGAGGGGAAGGATCCGCTGGCGAGCGCCTCTTTTGAGCCGGGCCAGGGTGGCCGGGGCGCCCAAGAGGTGGCGGAGTTCGGTGAGGAGGGCGGTCTTGTCGCCGGAAGAGAAGAAGCGAACCCCTTTTCCGGCGGATTCCTGGTGACTCGGAAGGTCGCTGGCGAGGACCGGGCTTCCGGCCCAGAGGGCTTCCAGGACCGGGAGGCCGAATCCTTCCGCGATCGATGGGCAGAGGGTGAGCGACGCTTGTCGGTAAAGCAGGTCCAAGGTCGCGTCGTCGACCGATGGCAAGTGCCGGATCGGGACGCCCCGGCGCCTCAGTTGCCGGACCCTTTTGACGATTTCTTTGCCGAAGTGCGGGTTGATCCTTCCAGCGAGCACCAACTCGAATGCGACTCCGTCGGCGTGCAACACCTCGGCCGCGTCGAGGGTCGCCGTTTGGTTCTTGCGGGGCTCAAGGATTCCGACTTGGAGCAGTAACGGCGGATCGGCGGCCGGGGGTGTGCTTTCGCTCGGGCGTTCCCCTGGTCGGAAATCGGCGCCGAGTTGAATGACTGCGGGTGAGGGACGATCAATTTCGAGCCATTTCCAGTAACCGGCCAACTCCTCGGCGCTGGTTTTCGACACCGCCGCCACTTGATCGAATCCGGCCAGGTCCTTCATGTAGGAGGGGTGTCGGGCGACCGCTTGCGGCCAGGTGATCTCCGGAAACCGCAACGGGATCGCATCGTGGAAAAGTGCCACCGTCCGGGCCGGAGTTTCCCGAATGAAGGCGCGGAATCCGGGACGCTCCTCTTCCGAAAACAGTTCGGTGGTCAGAAAGACGTCGTCGGGACGGAGCGTCAGCGGCTTGCCCCGGCGGTCGTGGAGCCGTTGTTTGCCTGAGTTCCAGGTCGCTTCGGCAAACGACGCTCCGGCCAACCGGGCGAGCTCCTCGGCGATCCGGGCGGAGACCCGCAGAAGGCCGGATCGATGCCGCGACCGGGCGGCTTTGGTGACGTCGAACAAGATCCGCATTTCCGTGATGAAAAGGCCCGAAAGCGTTCGGCGCGACGGAATTCGACGCCGGTCCGGGCGAAAATTTGCTGGCCCCCCGATACCGGCGAGGCATGGTTGGAGGGGTGTCCCGCATCTTTTTGGCCACCCATGAATTTCATCCCCGGAAGGGAGGTATTGCCACCTTCACGGAGGAGTTGGCGGGCGCCCTGGCGCGGGGCGGAAAGGCGGTGACGGTGCTCGCGCCGCGGGCGGAGGCGCCGTCAGGAACGTCGGGGGATTACGAGGTGGCGTCGCTTCCTTTCGCCGGCGACCATGGATGGCGGGCCGTTTTAGGAATGGCCCGGGAGTTGCAACGGCGTCAGGCGGAGATGGAGGCTGCCGTGCTTTGTCTGACGGAACCGGGACCGATCTGGGCGCTGCGGGCGGCGGTGCGGTGGTTCGGATTTCGGCCGCCCCGGTTGTGGGTGGTGGTGCATGGATCGGAGATCCAGCGGGGGATCCGTTTCCGAAGTTGGCGAAGAGTTTTGGCATTTGCTTTCAATCGGGCGGAGTGGATCGCGACCGTTTCCGAATACAACCGGGAAATGCTGGTGGAGCATTTCGGGCTGGCTCCCGAGCGGGTGGTGGTGCTGCCGCTCGGACCACCCGACCGGATCCGCCGGGCCGCCGGCGGGCGAGCCGTGGCACGCCGGAAGCAGGAGGCGCGGGAGCGGCTGGTGGTGTTGACGGTTGCCCGACTGCATCCCCGGAAGGGACAGGATCTGTTACTGGAGGCGTTGGGGCGGTTGGAACCGGAATTGCTGGCGCGGTTGGAATGCCGGATCGTCGGCGGGGGGAGGCGGGCCGGGTTTGGGAAACGGTTGAAACGGATGGCCGCCGAACGGAAGTTGCCGGTGGTGTTCACCGGTCCCTTGGAGGACGATGGTCTTCTTGAGGAATACGCCGGGGCGGATCTGTTCGTTTTGACCAGCCGGTTTCATCGCCAAAGCGTCGAAGGGTTCGGGTTGGTCTATTTGGAGGCGGGGTGTTTCGGATTGCCGGTGGTGGGAAGCCGGACCGGTGGAACCGCCGACGCGATCCGCCACGGGGAGACAGGATTGCTGGTCGAGGAAGGAAATGTGGCGGAGATCGCGGCGGCGCTGGAGCTCCTGTTGCGGGATGACGCGTTGCGCCGCAACCTCGGTTCCGGCAACCGGGAGTTCGCCATGGGTCGATCCTGGGACCAAGTCGCGGCGGTGCTCGAAAGTGGCGGAGGCGTTTCGCCTCCGGACGGTTCGTCGGGATGATGGGACGGAGGAGTCTCGGGCGTTGGTACTGCGCTGAGGCGGGACGCCTCACCCACTTTGGCAGAAAAGGTTGCGGTAGAGGGCGGCGATTTTGGCGGGGGCGAATCGCTTCCGGACGTGGGCGCGGGCGGTTTCGGCCAGGCGCCGCCGCTCGTCGAGGGACCGGTTGAGGGCGTCGTCAATCGCTTGGGCGAAACCGGCTTCGTCGGCGGGCGGAATCGGCCAGCCGGTCTGGCCGGGGAGAAAGGTTTCGGCGGTACCGGCGACGTTATAGGCGATCACTGGGAGCCCGGCCGCTTGGGCTTCGACCAGGGCGTTGGGCAGGCCGTCGCGAAGGGCGGTCGAAACGAAAAGATCGCTCGCTTGAAGGACGGGCTCGATCGATTCGAGGTGGCCGAGAAATCGGACTCGTTCGTCGAGACCGAGTTTTGCCGCCATCCGCCGGCAGGCCGGGAGTTCGGGGCCGTCGCCCGCCAGAACCAGACTGGCCCGATGGCGCGCTTCGGAACGGGCGAAGGCTCGGAGCAGTCCCTGCTTGTTCTTGCCGGGGACGAAACTGGCGATGTTGCAGAGAACCGGGCGATCCGGCGGGAGTCCCAAGTTGCCGCGGGCGGAGGCGATGGCGGCGGGAGAGCGGTCGAGTTCGAGGAGATCCGGGCGGAGGAGGGCGTTGGGGATGGCCGAAATTTCTTCGGCCGGTTTCAGCCCTTGGGCGACCAGTTGGTCGGCGGACCATTGGGAATTGGTGACGCAATGGTGGGAGCGGGAGATGCCGAGACGGTAGGGAAGGGGAAGGTGGCGGTTGGTGCGGCAGGTGGTGATGACCCGGACCTCCGGGAGGCGGCGTCGGATCCAGGCGGCGTAGCAATTGGCGTTGCGTCCCATGCAGACCACGGCTTCGGCCCGGACGCCCCGCAGGCGGGCGATCAGGCCGGGGGCGAACCATGGGAACGGGATTCGGTGTCGTTGCAAAACCTCAATGGGCGGAAAGTCGTCCGGGAGCATTCCCGGGGCGGCGGGTTGGAACAGCAGCAAACGGGCGGAAAGGTCGTCGCCGTCGAGTTGGCGGGTCAGCCAAACGCTTTGACGTTCGGTTCCTCCGAAGCGGAGACGATCCTGGACGATGATGATGCGGCGGCGGTTCACGGCGTGGCGCGGCCGGGGGCTAAAATCCGGCCGCAGGCTCTTTGGAGTTGATTCCCCACCGGCCATTTGAATGCTTGGCTTCGCTTTCGCAAGGCAGAAGAAGTCTTGGCAGGCCGCGCATTTGTCGGCTAGCTTGATTCCTGGCCCGATTATGAACACAGAAGAATTGAAGGAAACTTTGAAGCATTGTCCGGAGGGGACGATGGAGGCGCTTCTCGATTTCCGCGCGACCCGTAGCGCGGAAAGCCTCGCCACATTCGTAAAGGGCGCGATGGTCCGGCACCTCGATCTCGAACAGGTGGCGGCATTGGAGGCGGCGACGCCGGAGTCGAAATTGATCGACGACGTCGGGATCGATTCCCTGACCCTGACCGAAATCGTCATCATGATCGAGGAATGTTTGGAGATCACGATTCCGAACGAGGATTTGATGCAATTGGAAACCCTGGGGGCGTTGCGCGCCTACCTTGAAGAGAAAGCCGGAGGTTCATGCGATTCGACTTCGACCGAAACGGCCTGATTCAGCTGTTGCCCCAGAACCCACCTTTTTTGTTTCTCGATGCAGCTACCGTCGAGGGAGGCCGGGCGGAGGCGACTTATCGTATCAGCGGCGAGGAAGCGCCGGGGCATTTCGTCGGAAATCCCGTTTTTCCCGCCGCCCTGATGATCGAGGCGCTCGGCCAACTCGCCTGCGCCTGGTTGCTTTGTCATCGTGAATCGGAGCGAGGCGAGGAAGCCCGGCGGCGGACGCAGATGTTTTTCGTCGGCTTGGAACGGGTGCGGTGCCGCCGCGTTTGCTTGCCCGGAGATGTTTTGACGTTGTCGGTTCAATCCGAAAAACTTCGCGAACCGTTGGCTTATTTCACCGGGAAGATCATGGTCGGAGAGGAGAAGACCGCCACCTGCGAAGGTCTGACCCTTTCTTTCGGTGAGCTGCCGACGGCCGCTCCGCGGAAGTAACAACGACACGGAATACCATGGAACGGCACAAAGTCTGCATTACCGGCATGGGGGTGGTTTCCTCGATCGGGAATTCGTTGGAAGCGGTTTGCGAAAGCCTTCGAGCGACCCGGCACGGCATTGAGCCGTATCCGCCGTTCGGCGACGCGATCGCTTGTCCGGTGTTTCTCGCCGGGACGATCAAGGAAATGAATACGTCTTCCGGCGATCCGGAAGAATGGACCTTTCCCGACCGTTACAAGATGCCCCGGGTGCAACTCAAAGGAATGTCGCCCCATGTCTTTTACGCCTACCGTTCCGTCCTCGACGCGATCGAGGACGCGGGGTTGACGCGGGAGGAGATCAGTTCGCCCGAGACCGGTTTTTACTCCGGTTCGTCGGGATCGACCTCGACCGTGTATCACCAGATGAAACGGATGCATGAGCGGGGTGTCGGCCGGGTTTCGCCGCTCGGGATCATTCGGTCGGTCGTCGGCGCGGTGAATTTCAATCTCTGCACGCTTTTCAAAATCAAAGGGAACAGCTGCGGTTTCGCCTCGGCCTGTTCCTCGTCGGCCCACGCCCTCGGCGCGGCCTTTCAGGAAATCGCCGCGGGTCGCCAGGAGCGGATGATCGTGGTCGGCACCGAAGACGGGGATCTGGAAAGCATTCTGCCGTTCGCCGGGATGCGGGCGCTCTCGACCAGCCGGGATCCGGACCGGGCGAGCCAGCCGTTTGACCGGCGCCGGTCCGGCTTCGTCGGGAGCGGCGGCGCGGGAGCCCTGATTTTGGAGCGGGGGGATCTGGTGGAAAAGCGCGGGGCGCAGCCGTATGCCGAGGTGCTCGGCTGGGGGCAGTCGACCGACGGCTACAACCCCTCCAGTCCACATCCGGAAGGGGAGGGCCTGGCCCGGGCCATGCGGCAGGCGTTGCGCGACGCGGGCCTCGAACCCGACGCGGTCGATTACATCAACGCCCATGCCACCGGCACATTGACCGGCGACATCGCCGAAGCGAAGGCGATCCGGACGGTGTTCGGCGAGCAACCGCGGGTGGCGATCAGTTCGACCAAAGGTTTGACCGGACACTCCTTGTCGGCCGCCGGGGCGATGGAAAGCGTGTTCACCGCCTTGGCGCTCAAGCACGGATTTGTGCCGGGGAACGCCGGTCTTTACGAACCCGATCCGGCTTGCGAAGGACTTCGGCTCCCGACGGCGACCGAGTCCTCTCAACCGACGGTGGCGCTCTCCAACAGCGCGGGCTTCGGCGGCGCCAACGTCTCCCTGGCGTTTCGGTCATGCCGCGGGTGATCGGGCAGGGAAGCGTCGCGCTGGTCACCGGGTGTTCCTCCGGGCTCGGCCTGGCGCTGGTGCGACTTCTGTTGGACCAGGGGTTGACCGTCTGGGGCATCAGTCGGAGGAAGCCGCCGTTGGAGGA
Organism: Verruconatronum alginivorum; assembly: GCF_056590205.1. Lineage (NCBI taxonomy): Bacteria > Pseudomonadati > Verrucomicrobiota > Opitutia > Opitutales > Verruconatronaceae > Verruconatronum > Verruconatronum alginivorum. The sequence goes on from NZ_JBWPVQ010000001.1 coordinate 1,614,814, forward strand.
GAAGGGGCGGTTCCATTGGCGGAAATTCGATTTGGCGGATCAGTCGGCCTTGCCCGCGGAGTTGGAGTCGATTGTCCGAGAATCGGGCGGAATCGATCTGGTGGTCAACAACGCCGGTTTTGGGCATGTCGGAACCTTGGTGGAACGTCCACTCGAAGAGTTGGAGGAAACCTTGCGGGTCCTGTTGTGGGCACCGGCCGCGACCACCCGGTTCTTTTTGGCCGAAGTCACGCGTCCCGGCGGGCGGGCGCCAACGGTGATCGTCAACACCTCGTCGCTGGCGGCCGAGCTGCCGATCCCGTTGATGGCGGCATACAACGCGGTGAAAGCCGGATTGAGCGGATTCACCTTGAGTCTGGCGCTTGATCGGGCGGCGTATCCGAAGACTCGATTCATTGACTTTCGGCCGGGCGATTTCCGTACCCCGTTCGTTGATACGTTCGACGCCGGGGATGGAGATTCCGGGCGGCGGGCCTACGTCGAGCGGTTGGCCCGCCATCACGAGCGGGCGCCGGGTCCGGACCGGGCGGCGGCCGATCTCTGGCGGGCGATGGTCCGGGGGAAAGAAGGAACGGTCCGAAGCGGAATCTTTTTCCAAACCGTGGTGGCCTCGCTCGCCGTCAGACTTCTGCCCGGATCGTGGCTGCGCGCGGCGATTCGACGGTATTACGGATTGAAGGAAACCGGGGAAAGGGACGGCGGGTGAAGATCACGTATCTCTTCACCACGTTTCCATTGTTGAGCGAACGGTTTCTGCAGAGGGAGATCGAGGCGATGCGGGAACTCGGGGTGGAGTTGGAGTTGTTTTCTCTGTTTGGCGGGGAAAACGAATTCCAAGGAGTACCGGTGAAACGGTTTCGGGTGTGGCAATGGGCGGCGGTCCCGTTCGCGGCGTGGCGGGAGTATCGGCGGCGCCCCGAAGTATTTCGTCGATTGGCGCGTGATCTGCGGGCCGGGCGTCCGGCCGGGACGATCAACCGCTTGGAGAACCTGCTCGGATTCGCCTTCGCGGTGGTTTGGGCGCAGCATTTTCGGCGGACCGGCGAAGGGCGGAGTCAGCTGCATGCGGTCTGGGCGACCGCTCCGGCGGCGGCCGCGTTGTTGATCGGCGAGTTGACCGGAAGCCGTTTCACGATGGGGGCGCACGCGTATGATGTTTTTCGTGACGGCGGCGATTGGTTGCTCGAACGCAAGCTCGGTGCGGCCCGGATGATCCATACCTCGACCGACGCGACCCGGCGGGAATTGTTGCGGCGCGGGGCGGACGAAGATCGGGTGGTGATGATCCGGCGGGGGTTGATGGAGTTTCCGGAAGTCCGGGGAGTCCGGAGAATCGAAGCCGGGGGGGCGGTCCGTTTGTTGACCGTCGGGCGGTTGGTGGAAAAGAAGGGATTCGACGATCTGTTGCGGATTTGCGCCGCGTTGAAGGAAGCGGGAGTTCCGTTCGAATGCCGGGTGGTCGGCGGCGGGGCGTTGCGCGGCCGGCTTTTGCGTTTGCGGCGGGAGTTGGGCTTGGAGAAGGAAGTCGAGTTTGTCGGACCGCAACCGTATGAAGCGGTGGCCGAACTCTATCGCTGGGCCGACCTGTTTTGCTTCACCGGCCGGGTGGCGCGGAGCAACGACCGGGACGGTTTGCCGAATGTGCTCGGGGAGGCGATGGCTTACGGATTGCCGGTATTGTCCGCCCTGGTTTCAGGCACCGTGGAAGCGGTGGCGGACGGGGAAACCGGTTTTCTGCTCGATCCGGCAGAACCGAAGAAATGGGTCGAAACCATCGCCGCGCTTCGTCTCGACGAGGTCCGAAGGGAGACCCTCGGTCGGTCCGGTCGATCTTGGGTGGAAACGCACTTCGACGCTCGCGAAAACGCGAAACGGCTTCGAGCGGTCTTCTTGCAAAAGATCCCCTCTGGAGAGGGGGGGACCGCTCGCTAGAGCGGTGGGGTGTGTCCGTCTTTCGTGGATCCCTTGGAAGACTTTGAAAAGGAAGGAATGCGGAGAACACACCCCACCATGCTCGCGCATGGTCCCCCCCTCTCAAGAGGGGATCGATGATTGCTCCCCGCGCGGTTCGTAATTGCCGTCGAGTGACCATCAGCTCAAAGTGAACAGCATGATCTACCCCTACAATCCCCGCTTAGCCAAGCTGGCGCGCGAACTTCGAAAGAAAAGTACTCTTGGAGAGGTTCTCCTATGGAAGGCTTTGAAGCGGAAGCAATGCCTCGGCTTTGATTTTCACAGGCAGAAGCCCATCGATGAATTCATCGTCGATTTCTTCTGTCCCGATGTTGGTCTGGCGATCGAGGTGGACGGGATGTCGCACGACTTTCGCGCTGCGGACGACAGGAGAAAGGAACAAGCGTTGCTCCGGCTTGGCATTACCGTGCTTCGCTTTGGCGAGAAGGAGGTGCGGGCGAATTGCGATGGAGTGGTCGATGAGATTAAGGCGTGGATCGCTCGTAGAACACACCCCACCATGCTCGCGCATGGTCCCCCCCTCTCAAGAGGGGATCCGCCGTGAAAAAATTCCCCTCTTGAGAGGGGGGGACCGCTCGCCAGAGTGGTGGGGTGTGTTCCCCGGGGAATACGACCGCGGAGGCAAACTTGAAGCGTGCCGACGTCCAGTGATAAAGCGGGAAACCGGAGGGAAAAACCGTCAGCGGGTCGGCTTTTTCGAACCGAATACAGCCACCATGCTTTCGCATGGTCCCCCCCTCTCCAGAGGGGAACGATGAGATCAGGTTGCGCCATAAACTAGTGTCTCGGCACTAGACGCTCGCCTTGGCGGCTTTGGTTTGTTTGCGGCGTTCGTTGGTGTCGAGAATGCGTTTGCGGAGGCGGAGGCTTTTGGGGGTGGCTTCCACGTATTCGTCGTTCGCGATGTATTCGATGGCGCGCTCGAGAGAGAATTGGATCGGCGGGGCGAGTTGGATTCCTTTGCCTTCGCCTTGGGAGCGGACGTTGGAGAGTTGCTTCGCTTTGGTCGGGTTGACCGGGAGGTCTTCGCTCCGCGGATTCTCCCCGACGATCATTCCTTCGTAAACCGGTTCGCCGGCCCCGATGAAAAGTTTGCCGCGGCTTTCGAGGTTGAAGAGGGCGAAGGCGGTCGCTTCGCCCTGGTCGGTCGAAACCAAGGTGCCGCTTTGGCGGGTTTGGATCTCGCCGGTCAACGGAGCGTAGCTGTGGAACAAGTGCGACATCACGCCCTGACCGCTGGTGAGATTGACGAGATCGGTTTCAAAACCGATCAGTCCGCGGGTCGGAATGAGTGCCTCCACGGTGACCCCGAGGTTGTGGTGGGTCATGTTGGTGATCTGCCCCTTCCGGTTGGACAGGTTCTGCATGATCGAACCGAGGCAATCGTCGGGAGCTTCCACCCAGAGGTTTTCCAGCGGTTCGAGGACGGTCCCGTCGGCTTCGATTTTGTTGATCACGGTCGGGCGGGATACCAGCACCTCGAATCCTTCGCGGCGCATTTGCTCGACCAATACCGCGATCTGCATCGCCCCGCGGGCGCTGACCCGGAAAGCGGCGGACGAATCGGTGTCCTCGACCTGGATGGAAATATTGGTCTTCGCCTCCTTGTAAAGACGATCGCGGACCTGGCGGGAGGTGACGAATTTTCCTTCGCGGCCGACCAGCGGGCCGTCGTTGATGCAGAAATTCATCTGGATGGTCGGCGGATCGAGCTCGACGAACGGAAGCGGCTCCGATTTTTCGTCGGCGCTCAAGGTGACGCCGATTTCGATCTCGTTGAACCCGGCGAGGCCGACGATGCCGCCGGCTTCGGCGGTTTCGGTTTCGACCGTGCCGAGGCCGGAGAACTCGAAAACCTTGGCGATCTTGCAACGCTCGCGGCTGCCGTCCTTGTGTTGGACGTAGACATTATCGCCCGGTTTCACCCGGCCGGAGAGGATTTTGCCGATGGCGATGCGGCCGACGTAGTCGCTCCAGTCGATGTTGCTGACCAGCATCTTGAACGGTTCGTCGGGGTGGGCCTCCGGGGCCGGGATCGCTTCGAAAATGGTTTCAAGGAGCGGGGCCATGCCGTTGCGCTCGTCCTTGATGTCGCGGAGAGCAAAACCGTTTTTGGCGCTGGCATAGATGAAGGGGGCGTTGAACTGCTCTTCGGTCGCTTCGAGTTCGAGGAAAAGTTCGAGGACCTTGTCGTGGACTTTCTCCGGGTCGGCGTGGTCGCGGTCGATCTTGTTGATGACGACGATCGGTTTCAGACCGTGTTGCATCGCCTTACGGAGAACGAAGCGTGTTTGAGCCTGCGGGCCCTCCCAGGCGTCGACGATCAGGAGGACGCCGTCGACCATCTTCAAGACCCGCTCGACCTCGCCCCCGAAATCGGCGTGGCCGGGGGTGTCGACGATGTTGATGGTGGTATCGCGCCAATGGACCGAAGTGTTCTTGGCTTTGATGGTGATTCCCTTCTCGCGTTCGAGGTCCATCGAGTCCATGGCTCGTTCCTGGACGGCCTGGTTGGCCCGGTAGACACCCCCTTCTTTAAGGAGGCAGTCCACCAGCGTGGTTTTGCCGTGGTCGACGTGGGCGATGATGGCGATGTTGCGGATCTTGCGGCTCATGAAACTCTTCCCGGTTGAATGAAAAAACCGGAGAACTTGGCATGTTCCCGCAGAATAGCAAGCGGGAAGGTGAGGCAACGGGCGGGTGGAGGGGATGGGATCAGCCGCCGCGTTCTCCGAAAAGGAGGTCGACCATCATGTCGCCGGCGATCTTTTCGAGATCTTCCCGGAGGGCGCCGAGCCGGGTGTCGGGCGGGACGTGGACGACGGCCGAGGCTTGGAAAAGGGCTTCGCCCGACATCGGGGCGGCGCGGCGTTCGGTGGAGAGTTCCTCGATGTTGACCTGATGTTTGGCGAGGACCTGCGAGATCGCTTTAAGGATGCCGGGGCGGTCTGAACCGATCAACTCGAGCTTCACCAGGCGGGAGTCGCGTTCCGGTTGGACCGGGGTCGATTCGCTCCCGCAGAGGGAGCGGAGGCCGGCGTTTTCCAGGCGCCGGACCGCCTCCGCCAAGGATTCGGCTTGGTCTTCCGCGACCTCCACCCTCAGCACGCCGGCAAATTGACCCCCGAGGCGGACCAGGCGGCTTTCCACCCAGTTTCCGCCGGAGTCGGCCACGGCGGCGGTGAGTTGGGAAACGAGACCGGGGCGGTCGGCCCCCATGATGGTGAAAACGAGTGTATTGGCCATAGGATTACAAATCGTGCTGATCGTTGTGCCTTATTATTCAAACCGCCGCGAAGGGAGGTGCCAACCACTTTCTGAGGTGGACCGGCGGGGACGCCGGCTTCCCGGGAAACGATGTTGGAAATTTGTGAAACTCTCGCGTGTTATCGGATTGACCCCGTCAGGTTTTACTTCTATTCGTTAGAGGCTAGTTCCATGAATTGATTCGAAAAGCCAATGACCAACAGCAGCAAGAAAACATCGGGCGGCGCCAAGAAGGCCGCGAAAACAACATCTGTGAAATCGGCGCCCGTCAAGGCCGCCAAGAAGGCCGTTGCCGCGAAGACACCCGCTGCGGTCCAGGCTGCTCCGGAGCCGAAGGCGGCCGCAAAAGCCCCGGCGAAGCGGGCTCCGGCCAAACGGAATGGGGCGAAGAGCACCACGGTGACGGTGGAGGCCGACGTCGGGTTCGGCAACCAACTGTTCATCCGCGGCGAGGGAGCGGGATTGAATTGGGAGAGCGGCGTGCCGATGAACTGTTCCGAGGCATCCCGCTGGGAGTGGAGCACCAAGGCCGCCAAGGAGAAGGTCTCTTTCAAGGTTCTCATCAACGATCAGATTTGGTCGCAAGGGGAGAACTTCGAAGTGGCTCCGGGCGAGTCCCAGGTGATCCATCCGGAATTCTAGATTTGCCGACTAGCGCCGGCGTTCTGACGCCGTCGCGATTCGGTTTGCGCCTCGGACTTCATCGCTTCCGGATTTCGCGAATAATCCAGGCCGGCAACTCCCGCGACCGATCATGCGGGACGGGTGTTGATGGCGTTTTTGTTCGAAAAGTCGCCTTTCCGACTATACAAGCGGACCGGTAGGGGGTATGATTCCCGTTAAACCGCGAAACATCCCTCTGCAATCACACCCTGTTCGTCGGGCGGCGATCGTCCCGGGGTGTTGGTAGGGAACGAGAGCCAAGCAGCGCCGGGGAGCCGCCCGCCGCCAGGGTTTCAAACCTTGGAAAGGACCCCTTGTGCGATGCGACTGTTAATCCTGAGCAATTACTACCCGCCCCATTCCTTCGGCAGTTATGAGCTGCAGTGTTACCAGATTTGCCATGAATTGGCCAGTCGCGGACACCAGATCCGGGTGTTGACGTCACGGATCGGCGCCGATCGACCGGGTGAAAACCAGCGGCACGTTTTTCGCGAGTTGGAGCTTTACGATGAGGAAGGAACCGAGCCTCCGCCATTCCACCGGCTTTTTGCCCTGGTGCGGAGCAATCGCCGGATTCTGGAACGGCATCTCGAGACCTTTTTACCGGAAGCGGTGATGGTTTGGGGGATGGACCGCATGCCGACCGCCCTTTTGGAAATCATCGAGAACAGCGGCATCCCGTGCCTTTACGGCGTCTACGACTATTGGTTGGCGGGCGCGTGCGAGAACGACCGGTGGAGCAACTATTGGAACGAGGAATCGCTGACCGACACGGCAGTGATGCGTCCGATCTTGAGGGCGTTGGGCCTCGACAAATTGGTCCTGCGGCAGGCCGCGCTCGGGAAGATCGACAGTTTGCGTTTCGAGAACATTTACTTCTGCTCCGAATCTCTCAAAGAGGAAACATCCAAAGCCTGCGGACTCACCTTTCCGGAAGCTCGGGTGGTGCCGTGCGCCGTTTCGCCGACAGAAATCAGGCCGAGGCGGGGGCAGCAGTCATCGGTCAGCTGTCAACTCGTCTATGTCGCGCGGTTGAGTGACGAGAAGGATCCGTTGACCGCGATCCGGGCCATCCAGGAGTTGCGCCATCGGGGGGATGATCGTTTTTCCCTCGATATCTATGGAAAGGGAACTCCCGAATTCGAGGCGTTGTTGCACGACTACGTCCGTCGCTATCAGCTCGGCGGGGCAGTTAGTTTCAAGCCGGCCTTCGAGGAGCAGGTCCGCAACCGGATCCATTTGTACGATGCCCTGATTTTCACGTCGCGTTATCCGGAACCGTTCCCGTTGGTCCACTTGAAGGCGATGGCGGCTCGGGTTCCGGTCGTTTCCACTCCGAACGGCGGCTCGGGGGAAGTCATCCGCGATGGTGAAAACGGGGTCACGTTCGAAGCGGGCAATCATTACGAACTCGCCGATAAGATCATTCAGCTGGCCGAGGAGCCGGAGTTTGGGGAGCAGTTGGCCGATACCGCCTACGAGGAGGTGACCCGGCATTATTCGATGCACCGGATCAGCTGCCGGGTTGAAACGCTCCTGTATCAAGCCACCAAGGTTGAAGGACTGCTGGAAGAAGAAGCGGTATGATGAATCGGCGCTTCCGCTGCGCCTTCACCCGCTTGCATCAATCCGGATTCAATGTGAGAAGGGCTTCGCGGAGGAAATCGGTGCATTCTTTCAGGTCAGAGGGAAGATCCTCGGGAGGCAAGGCACGGGTGCGAACGGTGACGACGGAAAATGGCCGGGGCAGGAAAAAGCGGTCCCAGCTTTTGACGCGCCATCCGGCGGTCGGGACGAATCCGAATAACAAAACGGTGGCCCGGTTCCTTCGGATCAGGATCGAGGCCCCCGGCTTGAAACTGTAAAGCGGTCCGCGGGGTCCATCCGGGGTGAGGGCGACATCGTCGCCCCCGGCGAGCTTTTGAGTCAACTCTGTCAACGCCTCGCGGCCCCCTTTGCTGCTGGAGCCCCGGACGCTGCGGAGTCCGGCCAAATTGAAAAACGCCGACAGCCAGGCGCCGTCTTTGCTTGCGCTCACCAGCCCCCACGTCGGACGGGGATGGCGGTAACGCCGGTAGATGGATTCGGCGAAAAAAAGCCGGTTGTGCCAAAGGAGGAGGACGGTCGGGCGGGAGGCGTCGCGAAGCCGGATTTCGTCTTCCGGCGCGATTCGCAAACGCAAGGTCAGGGCCCAGAGACGCATCACTCCCCAGAGCGGGAAGAGCATCAGGCGATGGCGTTGACGCAGGATGTTGACCTTGAAATTCGGCACGATGCGCAAGGTTCGAAGGTCGCGGGGAAAAGTTCAAGGCCCAAGCGGAGGTTGGTTAGAGATGTCCCCATGATCCGGTTCGGGAAATTTTACCCCCGCCGGTCGGGGCTTCCCCCGATGGTCCGGGTTTCGGAAGAATGTTACGATCTTGGTAAGGAGGAAACGCTGGATGGAAACAAATCAGAGGGAAACCCTGCATCGATTCGGGCATCACGACGATCGGATATCGTTGCCGGAGCAGGTGGTGCGGGTGTTGTTGATGGTATTGGGAATCGCATACGCCTGGTTCCTGTTGAGCTGAGCCGCGATGGCTCGGGTGAGTCGACTGGTTGGATTTCCGCATTTATGCGGTCTTTCCGTCGACGTAAGTGCCTGTTTGGAGCCGGGGCTCCGCCTAGGCGTTCCGCTGAGGTTCGCGCGATTTTTTGCTTCTGCTTTCGCGGATGGGGCGTATGCTGGATCGAAAAATGTCCCTCCTCGCTACCCCGATGCCGAATGAAATTCCGCAACCGCGTACTCGCCGGATTCGCCGGACGGGTCCACTAATGCTCGCTCTGGCCGTGCAAGCCGGCTTGTTGGCGGTCACCGCTTTCGTGATCGTCGCGATCCCGTCGCCCAAGGCCGAGCCGGAATTTGTTGCAGCCCCGACGATCCATTTGCCGCAAAAGGAACTCGAGCACCGGGTGGCTTTGGCGGAGTTCCAACAGGCGACCGCGAAACCGCCGATGATGGAGCGGCTGACTTCGGCGGCGATGTTGCCCGACGGTTTGCCCCCGCTCCCCGCGATGATGTCGCCGGACGCGAATTCGATCGATACCGAATTGACGTCCGTCCCCGATGCTAACGCCTTGTTGGCTCAGTCAGGGTTGCTCGGTTTCGGTGGCTCGGCCGCGGGGAAATCGGCCGCCTCGTTTTTCGGGATCGAGGACAGCGGCGACCGGATTGTGATCGTGGTGAACACTTCGGTTTCGGTGGTCAACAAAGCCGAACGCCGCGGAGTATCGATCGACCGGATACAGCAGGAGATGATCGGTCTGGTCGAGGGATTGCAGTCGAGCGCCTTGTTTGGGATCGTGCAATTCAGTCAAGGGGTCCGGTCGTTTGAAAATTTTCTCGCTCCGGCGACCCGGGCCAACAAGGAGGCGGTTACCCGGTGGGTGCCGGCGAATCTCCGGGGGAACCCGCGGGCGCGGGCCGACCAGGAATATTACGGGCACGAGGCGGCGTTCCAGGCGGCGTTCGCCTTGGAACCTGATGTGGTGTTCGTCCTGACCGATGGGCAATTGAATCGCCGGGAAGGGTCGCCGGGGAATTACAGTTACCCGGAAATCCCGTATTCCGTATTGATGGGGGCGATCGATCGATTCGGGCGGGAGGCTGGACGGACGGTCCGGATTCACGTAATCGGATTCGAGATGAAGCGGTCCGACGCGGAAGGGATGCGTCGGTTGACGCGGGCCTACGGAGGTGAATTGCGGGAGTTCTAAAGGGCGTCGCGCGCCGTGATCGACACCGGACGAAAGGGATGGCATCCTGCCGTCCGCCGTCCGCGTAAGAAGAGGGTCTCCAATTTCCCCTGGCTACCCGCATTGAACGTAGCGGGGTTGGCTTTGCCGCCCCATTTTTGGATGCGTCGAAATGCTTGGAACTGTGGAGCCTGATCGTGACGCTGGCCATCAATGGAGGCCGGACAGTTTTGGCCGCTGCGGTCGGGCGGCGGAGCCAACCCGACCACGGGAAATGTCGCTCGATTGGAGGCTAAGATCCGGCCCCCCCGGGAAACCATATGGATGAACTTTTTCGCCACTGGGAGGGATGGCATCCTGCCGTCCGCCGTCGCCGTCGGTCTCCGAAGAAGGTCGGGCTGGAACCCTCCGATTTGGCCTGGCTACCCGCATTGAACGTAGTGGGGTTGGCTTCGCCGCCCCATTTTCGGATGTGGTCGAAATGCCCGAGGCTGTAGAGCGTGACCTCGACGCTGGTTATCAATGGAGGGCGGACAGTTTTGGCCGCTGCGGTCGGGCGGCGGAGCCAACCCGACTACGGAAATGACATTCGCCTGGAAGCCAAGATCCGGAATGAAACTTTTTCGCCACTGGGAGGGATGGCATCCTGCCTTCCGCCGTCGGCGTCGGTCTCCGAAGAAGGTCGGCCGGGAACCAATCCTTCGATTTGGCGTCGCCAGGTCGCATGAGTCGTTAAGGTTACCCCGAAAGCTCGACCCGGAAGATCCGACCGCGTCGGGGGGCTTGCGCCGGAGCCATGATGGCTTTACCTAATTCGGCATCGTGCATCCTCCCGACCAATTCGATTTGTTTTCCGGCGCGGAAAGTCCGGCCCCGGATCCCCCCCGGTCACCAGGGGTCCCGGCTCATCGGCCTCTTGCCGCGCGGATGCGTCCGCGCGGGCTCGACGAAGTGATCGGTCAGCGCCATCTGCTCCATGAAAACGGCCTCTTGATTAAACTCATCCGGTCTGACCGTTTCGGCAGCCTTCTTTTTTACGGTCCGCCCGGATGCGGGAAGACCAGTCTGGCCGAAGTAATCGCGCGAGAGACCCACGGGCGGTTCGTTCGGGTGAACGCGGTCCAGTCCAATGTCGCCGAGCTGCGGCAGGTCTTGCAGGCCGCGAGGGCGCGGCCCGATTTGAAGACGATTTTGTTCATCGACGAGATCCACCGGTTCAACAAGGCCCAGCAGGACTTGTTGTTACCGGACGTGGAGGAGGGATTCATCCGGTTGATCGGAGCCACCACCCATAATCCAGGGTTTTATATCATCGCTCCTCTGGTCAGCCGGAGTCATTTGTTCCGGTTGGAACCGCTGAGTCCGGCCGACGTCGGCGAGGCATTGGCCCGCGCCCTGGTTGACGAGGAGCGTGGTCTCGGCCGACATGGTTGCACGGCTCCGGGCGATGTCCTTTCCGGTTTGGCGAAACTCTGCGATGGCGATTTGCGGCGGGCGTTGAATGCGTTGGAGGTGGTAGTCGCCGGGCTGCCGGATGGAAGCGAAATCACCTCGGAGCATTTGCGGGCCTTCGCGGCCGAACGCCAGATCCGTTACGATGCGGACGAGGACGAGCATTACGATACGATTTCGGCTTTCATCAAGAGCATGCGGGGAGGTGATCCGGACGCCGCGCTTTATTGGTTGGCGAAGATGTTGGCCGGCGGAGAAGATCCTCGATTCATCGCCCGGCGATTGGTGATTCTCGCCTCGGAAGACATTGGGTTGGCCAATTCCCACGCTCTCCCGGTGGCGGTGGCGGCCCACCAGGCCTGCGATTTCGTCGGGCTTCCGGAGTGCGAACTGACCCTCGCCCATGCGGTGGTCTTTCTGGCGACCTCCCCGAAGAGCAATTCGACCACGGAAGCATTGGGCAAAGCGAAACGGGAGATTCGGGAAAAGCCGGTCCAGGCGGTTCCGTTGGCATTGCGTGACTCCCATAGTTCCTCGGGGAAGGAAGCCGGGCACGGGAAAGAGTATCTTTACAATCACGAATTCCCCGAAGCAATTTCCGGGCAGGATTATTTGGAGCGACCGGTTCGGTTCTATGAACCCAAGCTCAACGGAGCGGAAAAGGCGGTGGCCGAACGCTTGGAGCGCTGGCGCGATTTGAAGCAGGAGCGCCAGTCGAAGGGCGGAAGATAGGGGGAAGTGGACGTCGCAACCTTTCGCGACCTTCCCTCGGGGTGTCTGCGGGAATCCCCGGCCCCAGCGACGGGGAATACCCGGGCGGTCCGGGATGGCCGGGGCGAGGCGGGCGTGTTACTGTTTTTCCTATGAACCAGTCACCAACATCCCTACTCGTTCGCATCATTCCGGCGCTTCTTTTGGTCGGTTTCTTATTTCTCGGCTCGTCCGGGGCGGCCTCTGCTTCCGACGACGTTTTTGAAGGCCGGGTGAAAATGAAGATGACCGAAGGAACCACTGAGCAAACCATCGATTACTATGTCAAAGGGGAGCGGATGCGGGTCGAGACCGGGGAGGCCCGGGCTCGTGGAGGAGTGATGATCATCGATATGTCGGCGAAGGAAATCCTGATGTTGATGCCCGAACAGCGGATGTACATGACGATGCCGGTGCCCGACATTGGGACTGACGCGGAAGACGTCGATGAAGACAAGAAGCCGGAAGCGACCGGAGAGACCCGGACGATCCTCGGGCATACCGCCGAAAAATATGTGGTCCGCGACGGAGCGACTGAATATGAAATCTGGGCCACCGATGAACTGGGGAATTTCGGCGGATTGCACATTCCTGATCCGGAAGATCCCCGGGCAGGAACGGCTCCTGGCCGGGCGATGGCGGGAGAAAGCTTTTTCCCGCTTCTGATCGTGGAACACCGCAACGGACGGGAAGCGAGTCGGGTTGAAGTGGTGGAAGTCGAGCGGGAAGAATTGTCAGAATCGCTCTTCGAAGCCCCCTCCGGCTACCGTGGGATGAGTTCGCCCTTCCAGCTTCCCCGGTGATCATACAGCTCCGTAGGAGCGATGGATGCCCGCTCATCGATCTCTGCCCGGCAAATATCTTGGAATGAAACTTCCTCGCCACTGGGAGCGATGGCATCCTGCCGTCCGCCGTCGGCGTCGTTTCAGGGTGAGGTCGGCTGGAAGCCAACCCTCCGATTTCGTCGCCCTCCAAGCCGCATAAACAGTGAAGTTTCTCAATAGGGGATCTATGATAATGTGCCCATCTTGGGGGCGCCTATCCGCTTCGAGCGGAAGAGCAAGAAATTGATTTGCAATCCTTGGCTTGATGGTTTCCATGGGATCTTGTTGACCATGGGGCCGTAGCTCAGTTGGAAGAGCGCGTCGTTCGCAATGACGAGGTCGTCGGTTCGATCCCGATCGGCTCCACCATTTTCGATTCTTACCCTTCGCTTTAGTTGGCACCCTAATTTTTGTTTGCTCTTCCGCCCCATCCGCGCATCTTCAAACCACCCGGAAAAGCGGGCCCTTAGCTCAGCGGTTAGAGCAGGGGACTCATAATCCCTTGGTCCAGGGTTCGAATCCCTGAGGGCCCACCAGCCTTGGCTGGAACGTCAGTGGAGGCGACGGCTACCGCGCCAAAGCTCGGTACGAGTGCAGACGGGCCGATGATCCCGGGACCTCTCTGGCTCGTCCTGCCAGAAAACTTCAACTCGCCAAAGTCCTGAGCCAATCCGTTTGTTGGCATGCGGTTAACATAGATCGCCCTCATCGTTTTCCAGGATCCGCCCCCGGTCGTGCGAAGCGAGTTTCGACATCCTGCTCTACGATTTGAGGTTTTCCGTCGCTCAGTCGCTTGACGTGAGGTGGGGGGACGGTGTTACTGGGGGATGGATTGTGCGGGCGGGGCAAATGCGGATGCGGAGAGGCTGGTGGTGGTGGTCACCGGGGGGAGCCAGGGGATCGGGGCGGCGGTGGCGCGGGAGTTCGCGAGGCGGGGGAATTGTTATTTGGCGTTGCTGGCCCGGCGCGAAGGGCCGTTGCGGGAGGTGGCGGCGGAGTGCCGGAAGTTTCCCCGGGTCGACGCGGAGGGGTTTCCGTGCGACGTCACCGACGAAGGGGCGGTCGGGCGAACAATCGAGGCGGTGGCGAAGAAAGCCGGGCGCATCGACGTTTTGGTGAACAACGCCGGGGAGTTCGTTCCAGGTTCCTTCTTGGAATATTCGCTGGCGGATTTCGACCAGCAGGTCGCGGTGAATCTGCGGAGCGTTTTCCTGGTGTCGCAGGCAGTGGCCCGGGGAATGGCGGAGCGGGGCCGGGGGGATATCGTCAACATCGGATCGATCGCCGGGCTCCAGGCGCATCCGGGAGGGACCGGGTATTGCGCGGCGAAAGCGGGGTTGCACGGGTTGACCCGGGTCATGCGCGAGGAGTTGAAGGGGCATGGGATCCGGGTGACCGCGGTGATACCCGGCGCGACCTGGACGCCGTCATGGGAGGGAAGCGGGGTTGATCCCAAAACCTTGATGCCGGCGGAGGACGTCGCCCGGGCGGTGGTCGAGGCGACCCGTTTGTCACGCGGGTCGGTGATCGAAGAGATTGTCTTGCGGCCGTTGCAGTAGGGGCGGTCGGAAGGCGCGGGGCACTCAGTGGAAGGAAATTCGTTCGATTTGGGGAAGTTCCCGCCAGGAGCTCATGGCGAAGCCGAAACCTTTGAGGAAACTTTCGGTGTCCTCGTCGTAGTGGAAGCGGCTGCCGCCGTTGATGTCGACGCTCATGCCGACGACCGCTCCGGCCATGTAGCCGCTGTTGCCGCCACCGTTTAAGGTGATGTCGGCGTTTGGGGCGTAGACCAGGGCCTCCCAGCTGGCGTTGCCGCCGAGGCCGAAGGTCTGGGAGCGGCTGCATTCGTCGACCTCCGCCCCCATTCCGAAGATCGCCAGGTTGTTGGGGATGCGAGTCCGGTTTTCCATGCCGCCGTTTCCTTGAAAGGTCACGTTTCCAGCGGTGTAAAGGAGCAGGGAGGCGTTTTCCCTGTTTTGTTGATCGAATCCGACGATAAGGCGGCCACCCCCTCCGACGGTGATGCTACCACTGGAGCGAACCACCAGGATGACCGGGCCGACGATGTGGAGGTTGGGGCCGTTCAGATTGAGCGATTCCATTTCGACGACCATGGGGAACAAGGCGCCGGGAATGCCGAGGTAGGTGGTTGTCGAGATATTGCCGTAATTGGTCCGGTAGGTGCTGCGCCCGATATTGGAGGAGTCGAGGTAATGATGGACGGTGCGGGGAATATTGTTGGCTGCGATCCAGGCTTCGATCGCCGGGATACTGACAGCGGGTTCCGGGAGGGTGCGGGAAGGAGGAGGGAGGGCGCGAGGGAAAATGGCCGAGAAATCCCGAGCTACCCGCTTGGGATCGACGAGGGGAAGGAGAGGGCTGTCGGCCCCCTTGACGGTGCCGTGGGGGCCGACCCGAACATCACTACCTCCAGTGAAAGCGTAACCCCAGATAAACCCGTTGCCGATGTCGAGCGCCCGTTGTTCGAAAAAGGTGGTGGCGACGGCGGCGCGGTCGCGGCGGACGTATTGGGCGGAGCCGACCACACCCTCGGAGGATCGGTAACTTTCGACATGACTGTTTCCTCCGCTGAAGGTGATCCGGCAGCGGGAAGTGATGCCGTTGGCGAAGTAGGAGCGGGGGCGGAGGGTGATCCGCAGTTGTTTGCTGGAGGTGAAACCAGTCCCGGCGGTGACCCGGCCTTCGGCGGTGACGACAGGATCGCCGAGCCAATCTTCCACCAGGACGTCGAAACCGCCGGTGGCGCCCCGGCCGAGCGGGATGTCGTCGGCGCTGAAGCGGGCGTCGTTCCCGGTGACGGTCCAGCCGTTGTCGTTTTCGAAATTGAGCAAATGCATCGCCTCGTCCAACCCGGCCTCGGCCATGTTGAGGCTTTGGTTCATGTAGAAAGTGCTGTTGGAGAGGCGGAGTTCGTGGTTGGTCAGCTTGAGGAAGCTGGCGACCGTCACCATGCTGACGGTGGAGAAAATGATCGCCGTCATGAGAGCGCTGCCTTTCTCGCTGGCGAACGGCGACTGGAGAGAAGTGACGCGTGTTTTCATAAGCCGTGCAATTTGTTCCGCATGATGTAGCGGGCAGAGACGATTCGTTTGGTATGTTCCTGGGTTCTCGCTTCCCGGACCATCTGGAGTTCCAATTGAATCAGGCGTGTTTCCAGACTGTTGATCGCTGGTTCGCCGGTGGTTTGGAAAAACGAAAGTTTCAAATCCTCCACGTCCTTGAAAACCGTTTGGGGATTCCCCCAGACCTCATTGGAGGCGTTGGCGGCTCTGGAGCCGGTTTGGCGTTTGAAGGCCTGGGCCGTGGGGTCGTAGTAGTAGTTGACGAGGGAACGGTTGCCGTCTTCGTCTTCTTCGAGGATCAGGACCATTTCGGAGTCGTTGAAGTCCTCGTAGATGTCGCGGGCCTGCCGGACATCGCGGGCGAACGTCTCCAATCCGATCCGGCCGATGGTGTTCATCTCGGTGTAGTTGGCCATCCCGACGGAGCTTCTGCCGACGAATCCCCAAGAGGAGAGGACACCGGCGAGGAGGAGCGTCGCGACGGTGGCGGCGACCATGATCTCGGCGATGGTGTATCCGCTCTTCGAGGACCGTTTATTCCGGGGGCAACGTGCGGTAGTAGTAGTCGTTGATTCCATTTTTGGAAATGCGGGTTTCGTAGATCAGTTCGCGGGAGACGCCGTTGCGGGAAGTCCAAGTCGCTTCGACGGTGACGATCTTGATTTCGACGCCGGGCCGGGCGTCGCGGATGCGGCGGACGCAACGGAAACGCTGGGCCACCTCCTGGCCGAACTCTCCGTGGACCACGAATTCCTCCTCGGCCGGCATGTCGGTCAGCTCGGCCCAGTTTTTCAGGCGGAGGGTCTCGATCTCGGCTTGGAGAAATTGAGTGGCCATGGTTTGGTCGCGGGACTGCTCGACCATCCCAAAAGCCATTTGCAGACTGATGAGACTGCCGGCGATGCATAGCCCGAGGACGAAGGTGGCAACGACCACTTCGATCAGAGAGAAGCCCGACTTTCGCCGAAGCGGAAGCCGTGCCTGAAGGCGTTGTTTATGGTGGAGCAGATGCATCGGGAGAAGAATGTTCCGGTCAGCAATCCTAGGAACCGGGCCGAACGGGGCAATCTTCAAGGGGGTAAAGAAAGGGTAAATCGACAGCGTTCAGCGATCGCCCGGAGCGGGAGAGGGAGGGGGCTCCTCGTACTCTTCGAAGCGGAAGACCAATTCATCCGGCTTCGCGTAACCAAGACGTTGGCGGATCGCGCGTTCGATGAAGACGGGGTCGTGGCGGAGGCGGTGGAGCGTTTCCTCTTTTTCCTTCAACTGCGCCTCCATCTCTGCTAGTTTTTCCTGGTAGTACGCCTCTCGGGATTTGACGGTGGTATACTCGCGGTAGGTTTGACCGAACAAGACGAAAAAAACCGCTCCTGCGGCCATGAACAACCCGCAGAAGAGGAAAAGGATGTATTTTTCCAGCTTTCGGTTTTTCATGGCGCGGCCGTTGTGTCAGAATCTTCGATAGGCAGACATTCAACACGATGGATCGTTCAATGACAAGTTCTCCGCAATCTTCAAATGCCCGGCCGGACGCCGGCGCCGTTAAAAAAGCCTTTGAGCAGGCCGGTCAGGGACAGGTTTTCCGTTTCTGGGAAAAGCTGTCGTCCGCCGAGCGGGATTCGCTTTTGGCGGAGGCGGGCGAGATTGATTTGGCCGAAGTCGCCGAGTTGGTCCGGATTCATCTCGAAGGAAACGGCGAGGTCGGCGTCGATTTTTCAGCTTTAAAGCCGGCTCCGTTTCTCGGATTGCCTTCGACCGCCGAGGACAAAAAACATTGGGAATCCGCCCGGACCGTTGGCGAGGAGGCCCTGCGGAAAGGGAAAGTGGCGGCATTCACGGTCGCGGGAGGTCAAGGGACCCGCTTGGGATACGATGGTCCGAAGGGAACGTTCAAGGTGACGCCGGTGAGGGAAAAACCTTTGTTCCAGGTTTTCGCCGAGAAGATTCTGGCCGCGCGTCGTCGTTTCCAAGCGGCGATTCCATGGTTTGTCATGACCAGTCACGCCAATCATGAGGCGACCGAACGGTTTTTCCGCGAGCATAGATTCTTCGGTTTGCCGGAGAACGAGGTAATGTTTTTCCGTCAGGGACGGATGCCGGCGGTCGGGTTCGACGGCAAGATCCTGTTGGAAGCCCCCGGCCGGATCGCGATGTCTCCCGATGGTCACGGCGGTTCCCTGCGCGCTCTCTGCCGCAGCGGCGCGGTGGCCAAGATGGAGGAACTGGGGGTCGAAGCGATTTCCTATTTCCAGGTCGACAATCCATTGATTCAGGCGATCGACCCGACCTTCATCGGTCTTCATCTCCAGGAAAGGTCGGAGATGTCGAGCAAGATGTTGCCCAAGGCCTATCCAGGGGAAAAGGTCGGCGTCTTCGTGGTGTCCGAAGGGAAAATGATGGTGGTGGAATACAGCGACCTCCCCGATGAGTTGGCGGAGAAGCGGGACGCGGCGGGCGAACTGGTTTTCCGCAGCGGCAGCATCGCAATCCATTTGTTGGCGACGTCGTTTGTGAAGAAACTCGGCGGTGGATCGAAGGAAAAATCCCCTCTGCCCTTCCATCGGGCCAACAAGAAAATCCCGACGGTCGACGACGCCGGGCGACCGGTGAAACCGGAGGCTCCGAACGGGGTGAAGTTCGAGATGTTTGTCTTCGACGCGCTCCCTTTCGCGAATCGGCCGGTGGTGATCGAAACCCGCCGGGAGGATGAGTTTTCGCCGGTAAAAAATGCCGAAGGCCTCGATTCGCCCGAGACTTGCCGAAGAGATCAGTTGAAACAATTCGCCCGCTGGTTGAAAGCTGCCGGGGTGCCGGTGGAAACCGACGCCGACGGAGTCCCGGGAATCGACTTGGAGGTCGGGCCGCTTTTCGCGACCGACGAACGGAGTTTCGCTGAATCGTGGGCGAAGCTCGATATAAAGCCGGCACTTCGCGACGGCCTGGTTCTCGAATAAGCCGGCATAACTCTGCCCGGCTGGACAAAAAACGATACCATTTTGATCATGAACATCCTCGAAACTGTCGAACAAGCGAGAAGCGAAAAGAAGCTGCTGGATTCAGCTGCCCGGAATCTGAGCGATTGGCTCGAAGGCGACTTCCTCCCGGAGTGGGGGGAGGCAAGCGTGCGCGAACTAGTGGAGGCCGGAGCGTTCGAGGAGTTGAACGACCGGTTTTATCAATACCTGGAGTTCGGTACCGGTGGCATGCGCGGCCGAACCATTGGACGGGTGATGACCGCCGCGGAAAAAGGCCATGCTCCCGAGGGCGGACACCCGGCGCATCCGGCGGTCGGTAGCAATGCCTTGAACGACTTCAATGTCATCCGGGGAACCATCGGTCTTTTCCGCTACACCCGGGAGTTCCTGGAGCAGCAGCGGCGGTTCGAGCAACCCCGGTTGGTGATCGCCCACGACGTGCGGTATTTCTCCCGGCACTTCTGCGAATTGGCCGCGTCGACCTGGGCGCGCCTCGGCGGTTTGGCTTTCGTCTTCGACGGACCCCGTTCCACCCCGGAGCTCAGCTTTGCGGTGCGGCAATTGAAGGCGACCGCCGGCATCGTCATCACCGCCAGCCACAATCCACCCCATGACAATGGATTCAAAGTCTACTTTGAAGACGGCGGCCAGGTGGTGGAACCGCAGGCGAGCGGAATTATCGATGAAGTGCAAAAGGTGGAGTTGAAGGATCTCCCGCCGTTTCTGGAAGTCGATTTGAAGGAGGTGGTCAACCTGCCGGACTGGGCCGGAGACGCTTATTCGCGCGAGGTCGCCTCGGTCGTCCTCGATCCGGCCGTCTTCGCCAAGAGCGATTTGAAAGTGGTCTTCACGCCGATCCATGGCACCGGTGGAATCGCCTCGGTGCCGTTGATGAAACATTTCGGCATCCGGTTCAAGACCGTCGAGGAGCAAATGGTGCAGGATCCCGCGTTCTCCACGGTGAAAAGCCCCAACCCGGAAAACGCGGAAGCCCTCACCCTGGCGATCGATCTGGCCCGCCGCGAGGAGGCTGACATCGTCCTGGCCACCGATCCCGACGCCGACCGGATGGGCGTCGCGGTGCGCGACGATCAAGGGGAGTTGGTCCTTTTGACCGGAAATCAAATCGGAGCCCTCCTGGCTGAGTATCGAATCACCAAATACAAAGAGCTCGGGTGGTTGCCTCAGGAAGGAGGCGCGTCGGCTGCGTTGATCAAGACCTTCGTCACCTCGGAGCTGCAGGCGGCGATCGCTGAAAAACATGGGTTGAAGGTGATCAACACCCTGACCGGTTTCAAATGGATCGCGGCGAAGATTGGCAATTGGGAGCGAAATCTGGTCCGCAAATATCGGGATCGCTTCGGCATTGCCATCGACTACGACCGGACAGACCGGCGGAAACGGGCGGAGTTGTTGCAGGCTCACAGCACGTTCTACGTCTTTGGCGGGGAGGAGAGCTACGGATATCTCGCCAGTGACACGGTGCGGGACAAAGACGCCAACGCGGCGGTGCTGATGTTCTGCGAATTGGCCGCGGCGGTGAAGAAGCAGGGAAAGACGATCCCCGGCCATCTCGATGATCTGTATCGAAAATACGGCTACTACTCGGAGATGCTCGGGCAGATTTATTACGAAGGGGCGGCCGGGGCGGCTAAGATCAAGCGGATCCTTGATTCCTATCGGAGCGAGACTCCGAAAGAAATCGGCGGAGTCAAGGTGGAGAAGTTCACCGACTTCGGTCGTCATGAGATTCACGATACGGACGGAATGAAGATTCCCGCGCAGGATTTCTACGAGTTGCGCCTGGCCAACGGTTATTCGTATGCGGTGCGCGGCAGCGGGACGGAGCCGAAGATCAAATTTTACCTGTTCGCCCGGGAGGAAGTCGGAAGCGGGTCGTTGGAGGAACTGAAGAAAACCACCCGGCAACGCCTCGAATCGCTTCGCGCGGCGATTGAAAAAGACGCCGACGCGCGAGCCGGAGGATAATTCATTCGAGCATCAAGATAAGCTGGGATTAGCGCGAAGCGCTTTGGAGTGCGGGTGCGTCCCCGCACCGCTTTCGAATGGCCGCCGATGGCCGCACGCTCGGCAGTCATCCGGCGGTCGAAGAACTTTCGGGCGTTCTTTAGATATACTTGGCTCCGCGAACCACCGAGACCTCATGCATGTAGGCGACTACGGCGTAATTGGGAAAGTAATACTCGGAAAGGAGTTTTAAAATTTTTTCCGCGACCGGTTCGGTTACGAGGACCTCGATTCGGAGGTTCTTGCCTTCCCACTCGCTGGCTCGGACTCCGCGCGAACCGCGGCCTTCGGCCGCCGTGGACGTGTAGCCGGTGGCGCCGAGGTCGAGGACGTCCCGGATGATTTTGTCGGCGATGACTGCTTCGGCGACGACGGTGACGAGTTTGAGCGGTTTGAGGTTCATGAGCCGTAGATCAATTGCGCCAAAGTATAATAAAGCGGGATACCGACGGCGAGATTAAATGGAAAAGTGATCGCGAGCGACGTCGTGAGGTAATAAGTCGGATTCGCCTGGGGCAAAGAGAGACGGATCGCTGCCGGGGCCGCGATATACGAGGCGCTGGCGGCGAGAGTTCCCAGGATCACGCCGCCTCCCATGGAGAGGCCAGCCAGTTTGGCCGCATAAATGCCGACCGCACCGTTGATCAACGGCATGACTACGGCGAACGATACGAGGAACCATCCCGCTTTCTTGAAATCGCCTAATCGCCGGGCGGCGACCATCCCCATTTCCAACAGGAATAACGCCAGCACGCCGTAAAAGGGCGCGACGAAAAACGGCTCCACTTTGGAAAACCCTTCCCGTCCGACGATCCAGCCGATCATCAGACCGCCCAGAAGGAGAATGATGCTTTTGCCGGTAAAGATCTCCTGGAAGATCTCACCCCATGAGGTTCGCCCCGGGAGCCGCGACCGGGCGATCAGCAAACCAACCACGATGGCCGGCACCTCCATGATCGCCAGCAGAGCGGGGACGAACCCTTCATGCGGTACCCCGACGGCCGCGAGGAACGCCAGGGTCGCCAGGAAAGTCACCGCCGAGACCGACCCGTAATGGGCGGCGATCGCGGCAGCGTCGGCGACCCCCAGCTTGCCGACCCGCAGCAAGAGATAACACCAGATCGGAATTGCAACCCCCAGGAGCAGCGCGGCGATCGAGGGAAGCAGGAATTCGGCGGGGGAGCTGGCGGATAGTTCTACCCCCCCCTTCATGCCGATCGCCAGTAGCAGATAGATGGTCAACGCTTGGTACAGTTCTTCCGGCATCTTCAAGTCGCTCCGGACAAGGGTCGCGAAGGCGCCGAGGAAGAAGGCCAGCACCACCGGCGAAAGAAGATTGATCTGAATGAGTTCGAGCGCGGTCATGGTCGGAAGATATTTTCGCGGCAAAACCATGGAAATGTAAATACCGGAGGTGGGGATTTCGGTCTGCCTCGGAATCCTGCTTTATCGCCGGTTGCGAAACCGGAGAGTCGAGGCGAGATTATCGGACATGTGAGTTTCAAACGAACATCCAAATACTGCTGGTTCGCCCCTTTTTTGGTTTTGTCGCTCGGATTGGTTTCAACACTCCTGGCGGTCCTTCATTTGGGAAGGTTGACGGAAACCGTGGATCAGGAGCGATTCGACGGCGTCGTGTCGCGGTCCTCGCTGGCGATCGAGAATCAGTTGCGCCATTATACCTCCGTCCTGCGGGCCGGTGCCGGGCTCTTCCTTTTGGACCGGGGGATCACCGACGACGGACTCCGGGAATTCATGCGGCGTCTCCGGCTCGATCCCGATTACCGGGGGATTTCCGGGATCGGGTTTGTTGTGCCGGGCGAGTCTGAGGGGGAGAGGCGTTATCCGATCGTGTTCTTCGAGCCGGCCAGACCGGAGCCGGATCTGGCGGTCGGTTATGATCTCGGGGCCCATCCGGTCTTGGTCGAGGCGATCACGCGGGCCCGGAGGGAGGGGAGCGCCGCCGCCTCCGGGCCGGTTCGCTCCAACGGAGGGGGAATCGACTTTTATATCTTCCTTCCTTCCTATGAAGGGGAAATTGGAACGGACGCCGAACCGGATGACACCCGGTTCGTGGGATATTTGTTCAGTCCCTTTCGGGTCGGAGGGCTGATGGCGGAGAGCTTCGAATACGGCGGACCGTGGCAGTTCCATCTACGGGTCTTCGACGCTTCCACCGGAGATGAGAACCTGATTTACGAAACCCCTGGGTCCCGGGATGAACGGTCGCGTTACGCCCGGACCGAGGAGCTTGAAGTGGCAGGGCGCGTTTGGCGGTTGGAGTTTCGATCCACCCACTTCTTCGAAGCGGCCTCGCGGAGGGAATGGATCCCGTGGATCGCCGGTGTGGGAACCGCGTTCTCGTTTCTCCTGTTTGGAATAACCTGGAGTTTGACTGCCGCTACGGCCCGGGCCGGGGCGAGTCAACGGGAGGAAGCAGAGCAACGGGAACGTCTGCGGGTCACCTTGGCGAGTATTGGAGACGCCGTGGTGGCGACCGACCGGGACGGACGGATCGCCTTCTTGAATCCGGTGGCGGAAGAATTGACCGGCTGGAGTTTGGAGGAAGCGCGCGGGCGGCCCCATCAGGAAGTGATTCGATTGTTGGTGGAGGCGACTGGACAGCAGGCCGATGATCCAGTCGGCCGGGTGCTTCGCGGGAAACCCGTGGAGGCACCTCCTCCCTTGTTGATCGAAGCCCGGGATGGAACCCGCCGACCAGTTGGGGACAGTGTCGCTCCGATCCGGAACGAAGCGGGAGGCATGACCGGGACGGTGTTGGTTTTCCAGGATGTCACGGAAAAGCGGGAAGCGGACCGAGCGGTGCGGGTGCTTGCCGGGAAACTGCACAATACGTTGGAGAGCATTAGTGATGGGTTCGTTTCATTCGACCATGAAGGGAAATTTGCCTACCTAAACTCCCGGGCCGTCGAACTCCTGGGCAAGCCGGAGGAGGAGCTTTTGGGTCATTCTTTGGGTGAGGTTTACCCTCCGCCCACGGGCTCGGAGATCGGCGAAGTGTTGCGGGAGGCGGTGCGGAGCGGGGAGAAGCGTGAATTCGAGGTCTATTCCGCGCAACTGGGAATCTGGCTGGAGATCCACGCGTATCCGTCCGGTGAGGCGCTATCGGTCTATTTCAAGGATATTTCCGAGCGGAAGCGAAACGAGGAGCATCTGGAGCGGCGAAACCGCCGCATGGTATTGCGGGGCGAAGTCGGATTGGCGATGAGCCGGGAACAAGGGGTGGCGGAAATTCTCCGTGATTGCGCCAAGGCGGCGGCCCGCGTGCTCCCGGGTGGAACAATGGTCTGCGTTTGGGTGAAGGATTCCGAAAATCCGGGCGAATGGGTTCCGTATTGTTCCGATGGGTACGTTGATGCAGACGGCCGAACCTGCGGCTGGGAGGAGATGGCGGAAGTGATCGCGAGCCGGACGCCGAAGATTATGGAGGATCTGGAGGCGGAAGGCCGGACCACGGAGGATGCCGTGGTTTTTCGGTTTTTCGCCGGGTATCCCTTGATGATCGAGAGCCGGTTGATTGGCGTGTTTACCATCCTTTCGGAGGAAACCATTGAGGAGGAGTTGTTGGAGGCGGCGGCATCGGTCACCGAGTTGATCGCGCTCGGGTTGGAGCGTCGTCGCGCGGAAGAGGCGTTGGCCCGTAGCGAAGAGAAATTTCGGACAATCGTCGAGAGCGCGACAGATTATGCCATCATCACCATCGCCAAGGATGGAATTGTCACCTCATGGAATCCGGGAGCCCAGTCAATCATGGGGTATCGAGAGGAGGAGATCGTGGGTCGGCACAGCCGATTATTCTGGACTGCTGCCGAGAGAGAGGCGGGCGCTCCGGAAAAAGAAATTGAAGAAGCGCGGGCGAAAGGACGGGCCTTAGACGACCGTTGGCACCAGTGCAAAGACGGGCGCCTGTTTTGGGCCTCCGGGGTATTGGTGCCATTGCGGGACGCGGATGGGGAGGTCTACGGATTCTTGAAAATCCTCCGGGATCTGACGGAGAGGAAGCAAATGGAGGAAGCATTGAACCAAGCCCGGGAAGAACTCAGTCGTCACGCCGGACACCTGGAAGAAGCGGTGGCCGAACGGACGGTGAAGCTCAGCGAACTCGTCGGGGAACTTGAAGCGTTTTCGTATAGCATTTCCCATGACATGCGGGCGCCGTTGAGGGCGATTCACGGAATGGGACAGGTTTTGCTGGAGGATTATGGGGAAAGAATCGGATCCGAAGGGAGCGACTACTTGCGGCGACTCGTTTCCGCCGCGACCCGGCTTGATACGCTGATCCAGGACGTGCTTTCCTATAGCCGGTTGATTCGGGCGGAAATCAAATTGGAGCCGGTTGAGCTGGAGAAGCTGCTGGAGGAGGTGGTGCAGGATTATCCTGAGTTCCACGCACCAGGGGTGGAGATCCGTATTCGAAAACCGGTGCATTCAGTGATGGGACAGGATGCGTCGCTGGTGCAATGTCTCACCAATTTGTTGAGCAATGCGGTTAAGTTCGTATCGGCCGGGGCGAAACCCGAAGTCGACGTTTGGACGGAACGGTCCGGGGATTGGGTCCGGCTCTCGATCCGGGATAACGGTATCGGGATCGAGTCCCGGCACCAGCAGCGGATTTTCAATATCTTCGAACGGGTTCATCCGGAGAAGATGTTCGCGGGGACGGGCATCGGTCTTGCGATCGTGCGCAAAGCAGTCGAACGGATGCGCGGCCGCGTCGGGGTCGATTCCGAACCAGGGCGGGGCAGCACCTTTTGGATCGAGTTGCCGGCGGCCGATGCCGCTCGAAATTCCGAAGATTAGGCCGGGGTCGAGTCGGTCAACGGTCCGCCTCGTCTCCTGTTCGGCGTTTTAGATATTGCTCCAGGTAAGCCGCCGCCTCCGTCTCGTTGGAAAACACGCCTTCGAGCTGGGCCTCGAACAATTCATCCAAAATAGGTTTGAAACCTGGCCCCGGCGTCAAGCCCCGGGCGATCAAGTGACGGCCGAGGATCAACGGGCGAGGAGGTTTCCTTTCCACCTGCAATGCGCGGGCTCCGTCGAGAAGCGCCTTCACTCCCGGATGGGCTTGATTGGCGCCGGGCGCCCGTCCGCGGACATCGGCGGTCATGACGATCGCGAGATCTTCGATGCTGGCCGGTGCGAGACGCCGCGCCAGCCGCCGGATGGTGTTTGGCTTCGGGGTCAACTGGGCCGACACGTGGTACATGTGATTCTCGACCAAGGGCCGGACGTATTGGGAAAAGTATTTCGGCGCCCCGATTCCGTCGAGAAATGTTTCCGCCATCAATCCGCTCTCGCGATCGTGGCCCGGACTGATCCACCGCTCGCGCCCTCTCCGTTCCGCCCGGCGGGTAGTGGTTGCTTTTCCGAAATCATGGCTCAGCACCGCGAAAGTCAAAATTGCCTTCATCTGGCGGGCCGATCCATGCCATTCGGGAATTCGCACCAAGGCGTCGAGGCAGAGCCGGGTATGGGTTAAGACATCTCCTTCCGGGTGCCATTCCGGTTCCTGTGGACATTCTTCCAGGGCCGCGATTTCGGGAAAATGCCGGATCCAGCCGGTCGCGGTGAGAATTTCGATTCCGCGCGATGGGACCACCGATCGGGTGGCCCATTTCTCCCACTCGTTCCAGAGTCTTTCCTTGGGCAATTCGTGAAATGCACCCGCGATACTTTGGCAAAGGTCGACCGTCTCGGGAACCATCCGGAGGTCGAATCGCGACGCCAATTGGAACCCTCGGAGGACCCGCAACGGGTCTTCCGAGAAAGCCGGGCCGACATGCCGGAGCCATCCTGCCTCCAGGTCCCGTTTGCCGTCGAAAGGGTCGATGACTTCGCGCGAAATCGGGTCGAAACCGATCGCGTTGATGGTAAAATCGCGGCGGGCCGCGGCCTCGGCGAAGGTCAGGGTAGGGTCCGGATTGGTCTCGAAGCCACGATGGCCGGACCCGGTCTTGGTTTCGCGGCGCGGCAGAGAAAAATCGTAATCGCGGTTGTGTAACCGGACTTTGACGACACCGAAGCTCTTGCCCACCACATCGGTCGGGCCGAACCCCGCGAGAACCGTGCGCAATGTCTCGTAGTCGGTGCCGAAAACCTCCACATCGAAATCATGGGCGGGATGGCCGAGAAGATGGTCGCGGACACAACCGCCGACCAGATAGGGCCTCCCCACCTGTCGAATCGCCGCGATCGCGTGCCCGAGCTCTTCCGGTATCTCCATGTCCGCCAAACTAATTCCCCGAGACTCCGTCGTCAAAGCGACTGTTCGCCGAAGGATGGAGCCCGGGCCGGAGTCCGATTCATTCCGCGTTGCAAGCGGCGACCAGAACCATTGCCCAACTCGCGATAAAGAGAACTCCGCCGATCGGGGTCATCGGCCCGAGCAAGCTCGGCCCCCCGAGCGCAAGGCCGTAAATCGAGCCGGAAAAGAGCAGGATTCCCCCGGCCATCAATCCCGACGCCCAACGGACGGTGGGACTGGCCCTGCCGGAGACGCTCCAAATCGCCAGGCAAAGCAGGGCGACCGTATGGCTCAAGTGATAGACTACCGCCGTCTCCCAGGCCGCCGTCATATTGCGTTCCGCCAGAATGTCAGTCAGCGCGTGGGCCCCGAGTGCTCCGGCCGCCACGGCGGTCATCCCGAATACCGCGGCGCAAGAAAACTGAATACGTGTGGCTCTGTCCATGAACGACAGCCTGCGCTCGGGCGCGCAGGAGGAAAGAAGAAAGCGAAAAATCGAAGATTTTTGTATTTTTTTCCTTGATATGCTTCAGGGAATCCCCTCAACTGACGCTGCCGTACTGCTACTACGGCACGCAAACAAACAACAAACGCACAAACTACAGAAATTATGAAAAAGACAATCGCGTCTCTTACGGCGGCTGTCGTCGCTGGCGGTTCGAGCCTTTCGGCTTTCGTTCCCGCTGCGGCTGACTTGAGTGTTACCAGCGACTTGACCTTCGCTTCGGAATATGTGTTCCGCGGTGTCGAGTTCGCCGATAACTCCTTCCAGCCCTCCATCGAAGTCGGCCTCGGCGATTTCTATGTCGGTCTCTTCTCGAACCTGCCTCTCGATGCCCAGCAGAGCGAAATCCACTACTACGGTGGACTTTCCCTGGTGATCCCGGGTCTTGAAATGGCTGTGTTCGACGTCGGAGCCACCGTGTATCACTGGCCGAACGCCAGCTTGAACCGGACTCACGAAGGTTACATCGGCACCAAGTTCGAAGACGTCGGCATGCCCGGAGTCAGCGCCGCCGCTTATTACTTCTACGATGTTGATCGCCGCACGCACGCCGTCGAAGGCAGCATCGGCTACAGCTTCGCGATGGATGCCGCCGCTCAGTTCTCCTTGGACGTGTCGGCCTTCTACGGCAACCAGTTCGGCGGAAGCATCCGTCAAGGTTCGCCCCGCGTGAACGAGAACTACCACTACTGGGGTGGTTCGGCTGAAGTGCCGTTCCGCTTGAACGAGTTCTCGACCATCACCGCCGGAGCTCACTTCCAGACCGCCGAGCGCGCCAGCCTCACCGCTTTGGGCCTCCGCGATCAGAACTTCTTCTGGACGGTTTCCTACACCGCCGGCTTCTAAGCCCCGGTTGGAATCGTTAGAGAAAACTTATTCAAGCCCGCGGGTTATGCGCCCGCGGGCTTTTTCGTATCCGGATTGTTGACGCCCGGATGGCGAACTTCAGTAGGACGGGTGATCGGCTACGCTTGGTTCCTATGAGATGAACCCCTCCTATGAGATGAACCCCTCCTATGAGATGAACCCCAGAAGCGGCATCGATCGATAGCTCAAGCGGGTTGATTGTTGGAGTTCCGCATTTATGCGGTCCCCCATGTCGACTCAAGGATCGGCTGAAGCCGGGACTCCAACAGGGCAGACGACACCGCGAACGCCCTTAGCGAAGTTGGTTGCGGATCGCTTCGTGAATCTGCACCGACAATTCCTGGTCACCGAAGGTGCCGACCCGAATCCCCGCTTTCGTGAGATTGTCGCCTTTCGGTTCGAGGATGATCTGAATACGTTGGTCACGGGCCGTCCGCGCGATGATCTCTCCACCGGTACGGTCTCCGCGGTCACTGATCAGCGAGAAACCGAGTTCGCGCACTGCCGCCACGCTCGCGTCTTGAACGACTTCGAGCCGATGCTCGTAGGTCGTTTCCAACTCGCCCCGGACGTAGGCCACCGTCCCACCGGCCGCCGCGGCTCCCACGACTGCGATACAGCCGGTCGCGAGCAGCAAGGGTGCTGAAATAAGAGGGATCAATAGAAGGTTTCTCAGGCGTTTTTTCATGATGAATTGAACAAGGATGATGTAAAAGCGGAGGATCGAATCATAGAAAACACTACCCGCTCGGTCAATGATCCCATTATTGAAACAACGTAAAAAAATAAGAAAACGTAATTGACTTGGGATGACGGATTTCAAAGATGAACCGACCTTCTTTTCTAACCTGATCTCCGCAACCCGGAAATTTGAGCGCTTCACGGCCAGTCAATTTTAGCGTCGAAAACCTGGAGTCCCGCATTTTGTTGTCGGCGACCCCGGTGGAATTCGGCTCGGACGACGCCGAACTTCTTTCCCCCCTCGACGCTACTATTCTGGAGGTGTCGATCGACGAAGACATCGCGGGCGAACCAAAGAGCGCATTGGCGGATGATGATGATTTGTTCGCCGGAGGGGCGCGAATCGAACCGATACTGGGCGTCGTATCCGAGTTCGAAGAGAGTATGATGGCCTTTGCGGCCTCCGCCGAACCGAGCGCCGCCGAACCAGTTTCACTGTTGACCCACTCGTATCCGGATTTCGCTTCGATTTCCCCCGAGACCCATCCGGTGCTTTATCTCATTCCCGCCGATCCGTCCGCTTCCATCGGCATTGGCGACGGCGCACCCGGCGACTACGTGCTGACCCAGGCTGATCTCGATCTGCTGGCCGGATTCGAGAAGGTCGTCATCGGCAGCGCGGACGGAAGTCATCGGATCGTCATTGGCAATCCCGACGATGCTTCCGCGCCGGTGGTGATCCGCAGTTCCTTTGTTTTGATGACTCCCCAAGAGGGAGGCGGAGTTTTCCAGCACGGTGACTTGATCGGCGACGGTGAGGCCGGGCTTGAAATCATCGGTTCCGGAAATACCACCGTCTTGAACGGCAGCGTCACCGTTCCGGGCGACCTCACTTACTCCGACACCGTTGTCATCAACGGAGATGTCACCCTGAACGTCGGCGGAAATTTCACGTTGAGCGTGGGTGCCAGCATCCGGGGCAACGGTGATTCCACTCCGGATACGCTGACCATCAACGCTGGTTCGGTCGATGGAGATGGATACGTCATCGGCGGTTCGGTCCGCATCTCCGGCGACATCGGCGGTTATGGTCTGACGGATGTTACCATCAATGCCGGAGTCGACGTGGTGATCGATTCGGGAGCCACCATCTCCACCCGGCAGGTGGCCGACGGCGCCGATCCGGCGACCGCACCGTCGATCGGTGATTCGGGAGATCTGGTTATTAAAGGAACGCAAATCGACGCGAACGACGGCGCCCGACTGTTCGCCCATGTGGAAGACGGTAGCTCTTTCGCGGCGGGCGACATCAAACTGACCGCCAGCATGACGGTCTATAGTCTCTTGATCCGTGCGGGCGGTGCCCTCACCGGAGCGGCCGTCAACCTGAACGGCGTCACCATCCGGGGCGGCGACATTTCGATCTCGGCCGAGGCGGGGGACAAGAATTTGATCGACGGTGCCGCCAGCATCATCGAAACCCAAGTGATCGATCGGTTGACCCGGATGTTCGAAGATCTCCTTGAGATCCCGATGATGGTAATGATCAAACGGGCCTCGGCGGAGGTGATCCTGGCGGGCAATACCGAACTGACCGCGAGCGGCGATCTCCTTTTACAATCCAATGCCGTCGCCGACGCGACCGCCAAAGCGGTCAGCCGTCTGTTCAGCGCCGGCTTCAGTCATGCCCACAGCTCCGCCGAAACCATCGTCGGGGAGGGTGTGAAAATTGTCGCGCTCGGAACGGTGACGATCCGGTCCTCCGCCGAGTCGACCGCCGACATGACCACCCGCACCGCCAAGAACCTCGGCGGTTTCCCGGAGAACCAGCAAGACATCGCCATCTCCTTCGCGGTCGCTCATTCCGAAACCTATTCTTTGGCCCGGGTCGCCGCCGGGGCGATGATCACCGCTGGCGGAAATCTTTACGTCCATGCCCTCGGAAAAGCGGCCACCTCCGGAAGCGCCGAGGCCGGAGTCTATAAAGACGGACGCGCGGGCTTGACCATGGGCATCGCGATCGCCGACGCCGACATCCGGGCTGAAGTCGACGGAACCCTCGAGGCCGCGGGCAAGAATGTCGTCCAGGAATTCGTTCCGGCTTCCGACGCCGATCCCGCCGCCAACACCATTCAGATTGTCAACCATGGTTTCGCCCACAACGAGCAGGTCGTTTACTCGACCGGCGATGGCCTGAGCATCGGGGGTCTCGAGGATGGCGAAACCTATTACGTCCTGGTTGACGGAAACCACCGGGTGCGACTCGCCCTCGGACCGGCGATCAATCTCGACAACAACGGTTCCAGTGGCATCCACCACCTGACGCTCCTCGACCTGAAGGAGTTCGACGGTGTTTCCGGAGTCGACGGCATCGCCAACACCATCACCTTTCCGGCTCCCCATGGATTCAACCACGGCGAACTGGTCACCTATTTCGAACTCGACGCCGCCGCCATCGGCGGTTTGATCCGGGGGCACAATTACTACGTCTCCGTGGTCGACGCCCACACAATCCGGTTGCATGACGCCGGATTGAGCGTCGAATTGGATGCGACCTACGCCACCGGCAACGACCATTCGCTCGGCGGCCGGGCCGTTGATCCGGTCACTCAAGTTGACACCCTTCGCGACGCGATTCTTTTCGGAACCGCCCACGGCTGGACCACTGGCATGAGCGTGGTCTATTCTTCCGGCGCTGGAACTCCAATCGGCGGTCTGGAAGACGGGGTCACTTATTATGTGATCGTGCTGGATGCGACGACGGTCCGTCTCG
Organism: Verruconatronum alginivorum; assembly: GCF_056590205.1. Taxonomy (NCBI): domain Bacteria; kingdom Pseudomonadati; phylum Verrucomicrobiota; class Opitutia; order Opitutales; family Verruconatronaceae; genus Verruconatronum; species Verruconatronum alginivorum. The sequence goes on from NZ_JBWPVQ010000001.1 coordinate 1,646,659, forward strand.
CCGAAACCGAGGCCGAAGCGATCGCTGGCGCCGCGCCGGTCAATTTGGAGCCGGTTTTTGAATTTGATCCGAACCAGGTGGTGAGCAACGAAGACGGTTCGCTCACTTTCGCTCTTCCCCATAATCTGGTCAACGGACAGGAGTTGCTCTATCAAACCGGCGGCGGAAGCCCGATTGGGGGACTGATTCCCGGACAGGTTTACTTCGCGATCGTCGAGGACGATTACACCATTCGTTTGGCCGCCTCGTTTGAAAATACCCAAGGCGAAGAGCCAGTCGCCATCGCCTTGGATGCCGATGCCGCTTCGGGTTCCGAGCACGCGTTGACCGTCGGGCCGGGTTCCGGAACGCACCTCCTTTTATATGAGTCGGAAGTCCGGAGTTTCGATTCGATCACCGGAGTCGACAGTGCCCTCGACACGATCACCTTCGATTCCGCCCATGGCTTCGCCACCGGTGACGCCGTGATTTACCGAAGCGATTTCGGAACGCGACTCCGCGGACTCGACGACAACGCCGTCTATTTCGTGACCGTCGTTGACGCCTACACCATCCGTTTGGGCGCGACCGAAGATCAGGCGATTCGCGCCGAAGCCATCGATCTCGATCCGTCGGTCGCCACCGGCGCCGGACATTCCCTCACCGCCGTCACCGCCGTGGAGGGCATCGGCATTTTGGCTTCCTTGGACGCATCCGAATCCGCCGACTCGTCGGCCGGCACCGGAGGTTCTCCATCGAAAATGGATGCTCTCACCAAGGGAGATTTTACGGTGAGTCTCTTCTCGTCGATTAAGGAGAAAATCCAAGCCAAATTCGGCTCCCAGGAAAAAGCGGAAGAAACTTCCGGCTCGACCTCCAATTTCAGTGCCGCCGGTGCGCTCGCGTTTATCTACGGTGAGAACACCGTCGAAACGGTTATCGGTTCGACCGCGACCCTCCGCTCCGAAGTCGATCTCGACGTGGCCGCCACCTTGACTCATCGGGTGAACATCGAAGTCGAAGCGAGCATCGAAAAAGCCGAGGGAGCCAAAAAGGCCGGAGCGGCCTCCGCCGCCGTCGGCGTCGCCGTCCTTAATAATAAGGCTCGGGTGAATATCGCTTCCGACGCCTCGCTCGACGCCTCCGGCGACCTGCGTCTCCATTCTCTCGTGACGGACCCATTCGCTCCGGATTCGGTGATGAAGGTCATCGATAAGATTCTTGGATTGGTCGACCTTTTCTCCGATCTGGAAGGCCAATCCTTCATGGACGTTCTTTCGGATGCCGGAAGCGGCGCCGGAGGAGTTATCTCCGGTTTGCTCGGAATCCTCGGATTCAAGACCGGCATTTTGAATTCCTGGGTCCGGAGCAGTTCTCAAGCCGACAGTCTCTCCCTCGCCGGTGCGATCGATGTTTTTGTCGTTACCACCGTTTCCGAAGTCGTCGTCGGGGAGAACGTCCAAATCAATCAGGATCCACTTTTCCAAACTTCCGAGCAGTCCGTCGAAATTTCCGCGGAAACCATTTTCACCGGTATTTATATGACCGGGATTTTCGAATTCGATCTGGCCGGGATTTTGGAGATCAAAGAGATGATCAAGAAGAAGGATCCGTGGGCCGGTCCCTACAGTCCGTTTGGTGCTTCCAGCGGAAAGGCCGGTGTCGGCGGAGCGTTCTTCGTGCTCGTTCTGAACCAGACCACTCAAGCGATCGTCAAGGAGGGAACGAAAATTCACAGCGGGGTCGACGGCGGAATCAAGATCGATGCCCAAGCCACCAACCTGATCATCTCGCTCGGGCAAAGCGGTGGAAAAGCTGGACAATTCGGAGTGGCTGGAACGGTGACTTTTGTCATGCAGGACGCCGTCGTCTTGGCCCATCTGGAGAACGGGGTGGAAGTCACCGGCGGTTCTCTCGACGTCTCCGCCTTCGACCGCAGCATCCACGTCAATCTCGTCGGCTCCGTCACCAGCGGGAATGGCGCCGGTATTGGAATGTCGATCGCCATCAATATCGTCGACCGCGATGTGGCTGCCGTGATCGGCCGTCTCGACGGCGAATCAACCGCTGAATCCCTCATCGACATCGAGGGGGATCTGAACGTATCCGCCAAAGCCGATGGGTGGGTCTTCGCTTTCTCGGCCGCCGCCGCGATCATCACCCCCGAATCGCAGAAGCCGCCCGAATCCGGTTCCGGCCCGGCGGAGAAGGGGAGCAGCGAACCGCTCGACCTGATCGATGTCGATATGTCGGAGTATCTCGACTTGGCCGGTGACACGGCATCCGACGACGCCACCAAACAAGGAAAGGCCGGTATCGGGATTTCCGGAGATGTTTCCATTAACTTGGTTTTCGACAAGGTCCGCGCCATCATCGCCGATCCGGGTAAACTGATCGCCGAGAACATCGCAGTTTCGGCTTCCAACGATACTTACCTTGTGGCCGCCTCCGGTTCCGCTTCCTTCGCCAAGTCCGAAAAGACTTCCATCGGGATCGCCGGTTCGTTCAGCTTCAATTTGATCGAAGGCGAAACCCTCGCCTCGATCTCGCTCGCGACCATCGAAACCGACGGCGACCTTTCGGTCACCGCCACCCGGTCCGGTATGATCATCGCCCTCTCCGCCGGAGGCGCCGGCGCGGTAGGTAGCAGCGGATTCGGCATTGCCGGTTCGGTTTCCTCCAACGTGATCACCGACCGAACCGTTGCGTCCCTGCAGGACGTCGACGCCAAGATCGGTGGCGATCTGATTGTCGACGCCAAGAATTCTGCGATCATCGTCGCGATCGGCGGAGCGGGCGCGTTTGGCAGCAAGGCCGGACTCGGGGCCGCCGTCGCGGTCAATGTGATTTCCGCCGACACCGTCGCCGCAGTCACCGAGTCGGTTCTCACCACGGACGGATCGATCCAAGTCTCCGCCGACAATCTTTCGGTGATCGTATCCGTGGCAAATTCCGCCGGCGCTTCCAAATCGGTCGGCGCATCCGGGACTGTCGCGGTGAACGTGATCGCCAACACCACGGAAGCCTACATCGAGGAGGTTGGGCAACATCCGGGTGCTCCCGCCACCGCCGGGCCCATTTCGGTCAAGTCGAGCGACGCCTCCAGCATCTGGTCCCAATCCGGCTCGGTCGGCGCCGGAGGAGCGGTGGGTCTCGGTGCCGCGATCGCCATCGGCGTCATCAGCAACACCACGTCCAGCCGGGTCCGCTCCACCCAACTTCGCACTGCTTCCACCCTTTCCCTGAACGCCGAATCGGCGACTTCGATCAACACCCTCTCCCTCGGCATCGCCGGGGCCAAGAAAACCGGTCTGGCCGGATCGGTTTCGGTCAACGTCCTCCACGGCACCACTGAAGTGATTGTCGCGGATTCGATTCTCCAAGCCGATGGCACGGTCGATCTTCGGTCCGTTGACCGCAGCGTGATCAATTCCGTGAGCGGTGGTTTCGCCGGAGCGGGCAAAGCGGCCATTGGCGCGGCGATGTCGGTCAACGACCTGGCCAACACGACGCAAGTCATTGTCGAGGGGTCCACCATCCAAACCACTTCCGAGGACATCGATCTTTTCGCCATCTCCAGTGCGATGATCAACAGCGCCGCGATCGGTGGAAGCGGTGCCGGTACGTTCGCCTTGGGTGGCTCCGTTTCGGTCAACTTGATCCGCAACACCACTGAGGCCGGTGTCACCCGGTTCTCCTCGCTTACGGCCGCCGGATCGGTGACCATCGTCGCCCGCGAACTTTCTCCTGAGATTCTCGACGTTCTGAACATTCCGGGCGCGGATACCGAAACCCTCGATGTCGGCGAGGCGGTTCTCGGAAACATCAACGCCCTGGCCGGAGGAATCGCGGGAGCGGGCAAGACCGCCATCGGCGCCGCCGTCGCGACCAACGACATTTTGAATACGGTTCGCGCGACCGTCGACCGTTCCACTGTGACCGCCGCTTCCGGCGACGTCACCGTCGCGACGCTCTCCACCTCCGGCATCCGCTCCCTCTCGATCGGCGGTTCCGGCGCCGGGACTTTCGCATTGGGCGGTTCCGTCACCGTCAACCTGATCCACGGCGACAATGTCGCGGCCATTCGCAACGGTTCGGTCCTTGCCGCCGGGGAGGGGCTGAAGGTCCTGGCCGCCGACCGGAGCACCATCTTCGGTTTCGCCGGGGGAATCGCCGGGGCCGGCTCCACCGCGATCGGGGCATCGGTTTCCACCAATGTCATCGCCAATTCCGTGAAGGCGACCGTCGAAGCTTCGACGCTGGAAGCCGCCAGTGGAAACGCCGAAATCACCGCCGAGTCGGCCGCCGACATCGCCACGGTCACCGCCGGGGGAGCGGGCGCGGGTAAGTTTGCCTTGGGTGGAGCGGTCTCCGTCAATGTCACCGCCCAGCACGTCGAGTCTTCCATCATCGGCGGCGCCGATTCGCAGGGCCGTTTCTTCAACCCGACCGGTCCGGTTTCAGGTTCTTCCCACACGATCCATTTCGGCTACGAACACGGATTCCAAACCGGTCAGGCCGTTATTTACAGCAACGGCGGCGGCGCCAGCATCGGCGGCCTTGTCGACGGCGAAGTTTATTATGTGATCCGGGTCGACGCCACCAGCATCCAGTTGGCCGCCACCCGCGAGGATGCTTTCGACGCCGAACCGACCGAGATCGTCGAACTCGATCCGTCCGTCGCCGGGGGCGGCGTCCACACACTTCGCCCGGTGGTCGATCTCGCCCACGACCTCAACGGATGGGGCAGCACTATCGACCTTGGTTACGAGCACGGATTCGTCAGCGGTCAACCGGTCCTTTATCTAAGCGCCAACGGTGCGACGATCCCCGGCTTGGTCCACAACACGGTCTATTATGTGATCGTGGTCGGCCCGACCGGTATTCAACTCGCCGCCACCCCGGAAGATGCCGACCCGGCCGATCCGAACCCGATCACGCTCAACCCACCGTTTATTTTCGATCCTACCGCCGCCGTAAACGCCGGTACCGGCATCATCGACCTCGGCGTCGAGCATGGTCTCCAAACCGGCGATACGGTCGTTTATCTTCCTGAGTTCGACGAGGAGGGCGAACCTCTTGGTGTGATCGGCGGACTCTCGGCCAACGGCACGTATTATGTGATCCGGGTCAGCGCCACAGCGTTCCGCCTCGCGGCTTCGGAGGAAGCCCTGGCCGAGAACGAAACTATCGAACTCGACCTCACCGATACCACCGGTTCCCTCCACCGTTTCACCCCGGTTCTCTCCGGAGCCGGAGCGAGTATCGTTCCGGTCTTTGAAAGCGGCCTCGCGGTCGACACGAACAACAACACGATCACCTTTACTTCCGATCACGGGTTCGTCAGCGGCCAACTCCTCGCCTATCAACTCGGAACCGGCACCGCCATCGGCGGGTTGCAGGGCGGCTCCTCGTATTATGCGGTCGTGGTCGACGCCAAGACCATTCGCTTGGCCGCCACCCGCGCCGACGCCTTGAAGGAAGCCGTGATCGATCTGACATCGGCGGGTTCCGGCGAACTTCACCAATTCGTCCCGGCTCTCGATTTCACGACCGACCTCGCCGGAAACGAAATTGTCTTCGCCCGTCCCCACGGTTTCACCCACGGGCAAGCCGTCCTCTACCGGAACAACGGCGGGGAGAACGTCGGCGGCTTGATCGATGGCGCCACCTATTTCGTCATCGTCGTCGACGACCAGACCATCTCGCTCGCCGCCACCCATCAAGGCGCCCTCGATGGGACTTCGCTCAACCTCGCCGCCAGCCTTGAGGGCCGTCAGCATTCCCTCCTGCCGGTTTTCGTGCCGGGTGCCGCCGTCGATTCGTCCGAAAACACCATCGATCTCGGCTACGAGCACGGCTTTGTCACCGGCCAACCCATCCTTTACGGCAACGGCGGCGGTGCCAGCATCGGCGGGCTGACTTCCGGCACCACCTACTTTGCCATCGTGGTCGATGGGACGACAATCCGGTTGGCCGCAAGCCGAGCCGACGCCATCGCTTCCAGCCCGGCCGCGATCAACCTCGATGCCTCGGTGGCGACCGGCCAGGCGCACACGCTCCTCTCCGCTTCCGAGGTTTCCGCTTCCGGCGACATTGTCGTCAGCAGCGAGAACCGCTCGAGCATCAGTTCCCTGACCGGTGGAGCCGCCGGAGCCGGAGTAGCTGCGATCGGGGCTTCGGTTTCGATCAACACCATTGTCAATCACGTCGCGGCCAAGGTCGAGGCTTCCAACCTCCGGGCCGGTGGCGCGGTCCTCGTTTCCGCCAAGTCTTTGGTTCATATCGGTTCGATCTCCGCTTCCGGTGCCCTCGCGGTCGCCGTCAACGCGGCGGGTGGCGCGGGCAAGGCGGTCGCCGGATCCCTGTCGATCAACACCGTCGCCAATCTCATCGAAGCTTTCATCGCTAACGGCAGCGTCGTTTCCAGCGGCGGCGGCCAAGGTGTTTCGGTCACCGCCGAGGATCTGACCATCATCACCGGTCTCGCCGGAGCGTTGGTCGGTTCCGGCGCGGGCGGTTCCGGTGGCGGCAGTGCCGGCGCCGTCGGTCCGGCGTTGGCGGTAAACATTGTTTTCAGCACCACCCAGGCTTACATCGAGGATTCGATCATCGAGGCCGATGGTTCGGTCGAGGTCGTAGCCGAATCCGAACTGATCGCCGTCACCGTTGCGATCGCTGGAGCCGGTGCGGGCGCTGGTGGTGCGGGTGGAGGAACCGGACTAGCGGTCGCCGGAGCCGGTGCCGTGACGATCGGCGGGAAAACCGTCCGTGCCTACATCGGCGAGAACGCCGTCATCACCGCCGGAAATGGGGGCGCCGTCCGCGTCATCGCCACCGATTCTTCCTTTATCAATAGCGACGCCGGTGGAGCGGCCGCCGCCGGAGCCGGTGGAGCGGGTGGCGGAGCCGCCGCGTCCGTCGGCATGTCGGTCGCGGTCAATCTGATCATCAACACCGTCGAGGCGGTGATTCGTTCCGCGACCGTTTCCTCTTCCGATACCGTCGATGTGGTCGCGACTTCGGCGATCATCATCATTGCCATCACCATCGGCGGGGCCGGAGCCGGAGCCGGTGGAGCGGGTGGCGGCAAGGCTGTCGCCGTAGCCGGTTCTTTCTCCACCAATACTGTCGCGTCGAAGGTTCGGGCCGCGATCCGCGGCGGCAGTTCGGTCAGCGCCCCGGGCAGCGTCACGGTCCGCGCGGACGATGAAACTTCCGTTTACGCTTTCGGCGGCGGCGCGACCGGCGCGGGCGCGGGTGGTGCCGGAGGTGGTGCCGCGGTTGCGGTCGGTGCCTCGGTCACGGTCAACGTGATCGCCGGTTCCGTGGAAGCCGTCATTGACGCCTCTTCCGTTGAAACGCCGGGAGCGGTTTTGGTTGAAGCCACTTCCGCGGGAGAAATCATTGGCGCCTCGATCGCCTTCGGTGGCGGCGGGGCCGGTGGAGCCGGAGGCGGAGTCGCCTTGTCCGGCGCCGGTGCCGGCACCATCAATGTTCTCACCCGGACCGTCCGGGCCGAGATCTCCGGTGAGAGCGAAGTTTCGGGTGCCGATGTCACCGTTCGCGCCCTGGATTCAGCCCGCATCATTTCCGCCGCCGGCGCGGCCGCGGCTTCCGGAGCCGGTGGAGCCGGAGGCGGGGTTGCCGGACAGATGGGCGCCTCGGTCGCCACCAACACCATTGCCAACACCGTTCGTGCCGCGATCAGCGATTCCACGGTGACCGCCGCCGGAGCGGTGACCGTCAATTCCGAATCGGTCGCCGAAATCATTACAGTTGCCATCGGTTTCGCCGCGGGCGGCGCAGGCGGCGCCGGAGGAGGCGTCCGCATCGGAGCCGCCGGCTCGGCCGCCGGATCCGGAATCGGGGTGACGGTCCAGGCCGTGATCGAAGGCAGCGATGTCACGGCCGGCGGAACCGTCACCGTGATCGCCGCCGACAGTTCCCGGATCTATTCTTTGGTTGGTGGCGCATCCGCCGGTGGCGCGGGTGGCGCGGGCGGCGGCGTCGCCGGAGCGGTGGGAGCTTCCCTGTCGGTCAATGCGATCACCAGTAACCTCGAAGCCGCCATCGACAATTCGACCGTGACGGCTGCCGACGTTGTGGTCCGGGCTCTGTCGAGCAGCTACGATTACAATGTCCAATTGGTGACCGTCACCGATTTCGCTCAGTTGCCGAACGAAGGCGTGGCCCAGATCATCGTCGGCCGCCATGCCACCGACGGAACCTTGCACATCCGGATCTTCGATGCCTCCGGCGCGCGGGTGGTCGATGTTTCCGAAGCCGATCTGGCCGCTTTGAACGCCGAGAGCGCCGCGATGGTCGCGGAGTTGAAAACTTATTTGGCCAATCTCTGGGATCGCGCCGAATTGTCGGACGAAGAGCGCACCGAAATCATCAACACCCTCAGCACGCTGACGGATCAGCCGATCTTCGACGGCGGCATCATCAGTGTCGCCATCGGTTTCGCCGCCGGTGGAGCGGGAGGGGCCGGAGGCGGGATCGCCTTGAACGCCGCCGGAGCCGGATCGGTCAATGTGATCGCGAAAACTCTCCTGGCGGAGATCCGCAACAACTCCCGCATCGAGATCACCGGCGCGGGCGAAGTGCGGGTCGAAGCGATCGATTCTTCGAATGTATATGCCATCGCCGGTGGCGCGGCGGCCGGCGGTGCCGGGGGCGCCGGAGGCGGAGTGGCCGGTCAGGCCGGTGCCTCGCTGGTCACCAACGCGATCGCCAACACCGTCCGGGCCGCTATCCTGGATTCGACGGTGACCACCGACGGATCGGTTGTGGTCAACGCCGAGTCGAGCGCTCAAACCTTGGCCATCGGTATCGGATTCGGCGGTGGCGGAGCCGGTGGCGCCGGTGGTGGCGTCGCGATTTCCATTGGCGGCTCGGTGAGCGGCAGCGGAATTGGGAATACCGTCCAGGCCGTGATTGAGGGAAGCACCATCGTCGCCGGAGGATCGGTCGCGGTGACCGCGACCGACCGGTCGAGGCTCCTCGCGTTCGTCGGCGGTGCCGCCGGTGGTGGCGCGGGCGGAGCCGGTGGGGGCGGAGCCGGAGCGATCGGCGCCTCCATCGCGATCAACGCCATCACCAACACGGTCGAAGCAATCATCGAAGGCTCGACTGTCACCGCGTCGGACGATGTGACCGTGCGGGCCGTTTCCACCGGAGAGATCATCACCGCCGCGATCGGATTCGCCGGCGGTGGCGCGGGTGGTGCCGGAGGCGGAGTCGCCCTTTCCGGCGCTGGCGCCGGAACGATCAATGTCATGACCAAGACGGTCGCCGCCGAGATTCGGGGCGGGAGCGATGTGACCTCGACAAATGGGGATCTGTTGGTCGAAGCGGTCGACACTTCAAAAATTTACGCGGTCTCCGGTGCGGTGGCGGCTTCCGGTGCCGGGGGAGCTGGCGGCGGTGTCGCCGGACAGTTGGGCGCTTCGATCGCGACCAACGCGATTGCCAACACCATCCGGGCGGCGGTGATCGATTCCGTGGTGAATGCCGCCGGGTCGGTCACGGTGAACGCGGAGTCCACCGCTGAAATGCTCGCGGTCGGCATCGGGTTCGCCGCCGGTGGTTCGGGGGGCGCGGGAGGTGGCGTGCAGATTTCCGCCGCGGCCTCGGCGACCGGCAGTGGAATCGGTAACGATCTTCAAGCTTTGATTCAAGGCAGCGACGTGACCGCTGGAACGACGGTATCGGTCACCGCCACCGATCAATCCCAAGTGCTCGCCTTCGTCGGCGGCGCGACCGGGGGCGGTTCGGGCGGTGCGGGTGGCGGCGTCGCCGGTGCGGTCGGAGCCTCGGTGGCGGTCAACGCCATTACCAACACCGTCGAAGCGATCATCGACAGCTCAAGCGTCACCGCGGGCGGAGACGTCACCGTCCGGGCGGTTTCCAGCGGCGAAATCATCACCGCCGCGATCGGCTTTGCCGGAGCTGGCGCGGGTGGCGCCGGAGGCGGGGTCGGGCTGGCGGCCGCCGGAGCCGGAACGATCAACACTGTCGTCAAGACCGTCGCCGCCGAGATTCGCGACGGCAGCGACGTCGTCACCACCGCAGGGGGTTCGGTGGTGGTCGAGGCCATCGACACGTCAAAAATCTACGCGGTTTCCGGAGCGGTTGCCGCCTCGGGGGCCGGTGGAGCGGGCGGCGGCGTCTCGGGTCAAGCGGGGGCTTCTGTTGCCACCAACACGATCGCCAACACGATCCGCGCTGAAATCGCCGATTCCGTGGTCGATGCCGCCGGGTTGGTCCGGGTCCAGGCCGAGTCTTCGGCCGAAATGCTGGCAGTGGCGATTGGTTTCGCCGCAGGCGGATCCGGCGGGGCCGGAGGCGGAGTGAACATTTCGGCGGCTGGATCGGCCGCGGGCAGCGGAATCGGCAATGATGTGATCGCCGGGATTTCCGGAAGCGAAGTCACTTCCGCTTCGACCGTCGAGGTGCTCGCCGACAACAACGCCCAGATTTATTCCTTCGTAGGAGGAGCCTCCGGTGGAGGCGCGGGTGGCGCGGGTGGCGGCGGCGCCGGTTCGGTTGCGGCCTCGATGTCGGCAGCCGCGATCACCGGAACCACCCATGCGTTTGTTTCCGCTTCCACGGTGACTGCCGCCGGAGATATCGATGTCCTGGCGACCGCCGAAGGGGAAATCATCGCCGCTGCGATCGGTTTTGCCGGAAATGGCGCGGGCGGTGCCGGCGGGGGAGCGACCCTGAGCGGCACGGGCGCCGGAATCGTGAATGTCGTGGTGAATTCGGTGATCGCCGAGGTCGAGGATGGAAGCGCTTTGGTTTCTAACGCCGGAGAAGTCGTGGTCCGCGCGACGGATAATTCGACTATCTACGGAGTGGCCGGCGCGGCCGCGGTCGGCGGATCCGGCGGGGCCGGTGGTGGCGTCTCCGGCCAGGCCGGAGCTTCGGTCGCCACCAATGTCATTACCAATACCGTCCGCGCCGCTGTGACCGATTCCACCGTCGACGCTTCTGGTCGGATCACGATTGAAGCTCTTTCGCAGGCGGACATTCTGGCGGTAACCATCGGGTTCGCCGCGGGCGGGGCCGGAGGTGCCGGTGGCGGTTTCGCCGCATCGGCGGCCGGGGCAATCTCGACTAACACCGTGGTCAACACCGTCGAGAGTTCGATCGAAGGGGCGGATTTGATTCGGTCCCGGAGCGCGGCTTTGGTCAGCGTGTTGGCGACCGACGCGTCCAGTATCCGGGCGGATGGCGGGGGCGCCGCCTTCACCATCGCCGGTGGATCCGCCGCCGGAGCGGGCAGCGTCGGGGCCGGGGCTTCGGTGAACGTCATCACCAATGCGACCCGGGCGTTCGTCATCGACACTCAGTTTGTCACCGACGGCGACGTCGAAGTCCGCGCCCTCTCGAACGCCCGGATCGCCGGAGTCACCTTGGGCGGCGCGGTCGCCGGAGCCGGGGGTATGGGTGCCGTCAGCGCGGCGGCGGCCGGTGCGGTTTCGGTCAATCAAATCGACAACCAAGTCGAAGCTTTCGTTGAAGGGAAAGGTCCCTCCACCTCGACCATCGGCGGCGATCTCACCGTGACCGCCCAGGATCGGGCCGAAATCGAAGCCCATGCCATGGGGGCGAGCGTCAGTTTGTCCGGCGGAGCGAGCGGTTCGATCGGGATGGCGGTCGTGATCGGGGTCAACGAGATTTCCAATACCGTGAACGCCTTCATCGATGCGGCCGATCTCGACGTCGGGGGCGAAATCGAAGTGCGGGCCGAATCGACCGCCGATATCGAAGTTTTGGCCGTGGCGGCGTCGATTGCCGGTGACGTCGGTGCGTTCAGTTTCTCGGCGGGCGGCGCGGTCGCGGAAAACCACATCGGCAACTCCATCGAGGCCGCGATCCGGAACAACAGCGTCGCGGTCGCCGGTGGGAAAGTCGCGGTGCTCGCTCTCGATAAATCGTCGGTGGTCGCCGACATCGCCTCCGGCGCTTTGGCGATCGGATTGGGAGCCGGCGCTTCCATTGGTCTTTCGATCACCAACAATTCCGTCGAGAATTCGGTTCGGGCGGCGATCGATGACTCCGAGGTGACGTCTACCACCGCCGGTATCGAAGTCCGCGCGACTTCGGAGGGATCGGTCAAGGTTCTTTCCTTGGCCACTTCGATCGCGGCTTCCTTGAGCGGCGGGGCAGCCGGTGCCGGTGCCCAGGCTTCGGCCAAGGTCAACCCGACGATCGAGGCGGCGGTCACCGAAGGATCCCGGCTCCGTTCCGCCGCCGACATTACCATTTACGCTTTGGCCAAGGGAACCGCCGAAGCCGAAACTCTCGGGTTGGCGTTGGGTAGCGGGGTAGCCCTTGGAATCAGCGTGGCCGAGGTCGAAGCCGGAGGAAGTGTCACCGCCCGGATGGATGGAGATGTCATCGACGCGGATTCGCTGACTGTCGAATCCGAAACCGACCAGAGCGCGACCGCCACCGCCACCGCGATTGCTGGCGGACTTCTCGCGGCCGGTTCCGGTGCCGTGGCCATCGCCTCTTCCTCGCCGGAAATCAACTCCATTATCGGCTCGACCGGATCGGCTACCTTGAACGGCGACTTGGTGTTGCGCTCCCTCTTGGCCAGCGACGCCCGGGCGGAAGCGCTCGGCGTGTCGGTCGCCCTCGGACTTTCCGGTGGCGCCTCGGTCGCCACCGCCACTGTTGCTCCGGTCATCACCACCGCCGTCGAGGCGGGCGCCACGGTGACGGTTTCCGGCGACGCCCGGATCGAGTCGTTGCACAATGTCGACGTCAATGGCGACCAACTCGACCGCGGGGCCGTCGCCCGGGCCAGCGCTTCCGGGGGAGCTTTGCTCACCGCCCAAGGCGCGGCGGCCACTGCCTCGGCCGCGCCGGTGGTAAAAACTTTGGCCGGCGGCGCCGGTTCGGAAATCGGCGCCCGCAACGTCACGGTTCGCAGCCTCGTGAACAACTCGGCCGATGCCTTCACCGACGGATTGACCATCGGCGGGGTCAGCTTGGGTATCCGGGTGGCGACCGCGGAGATCGATGGTTCGGTCGAAACGATCCTGGACGGATCGGTCACCGCCAGTGGCGATCTGCTGGTGACAGGTTTTATCTGGAACACCGCCACCGCCGAAGGTTATGCGCCGAGCGGCGGAGGATTCGTCGGCAATGGGGTGATCGCCACCGCGACCATCGCTGGAGATTTGATCACGGAGGTGGCCGAAGGTGCCGTTCTGACCGTAACGGGCAATATCGAGGTTTCGTCCAACGCCGAGAACCGGGCGAACGCCAATGCCCGGGCTCTTTCGATCGGGGCCGGAGCACTCGGCGCCACCGACGCCACCGCGACCATCGAAGGCATTGTTTCGGCCGCGATGGATGGAACGGTGACCGACGCCGGAGACCTCACCGTCCGGGCGGATGCCGTCAATCTCGCCAGCGCGATCGCCGAAGCCTCCGGCGGAGGTTTGATTGGGGCCAACGGCGCCCTTTCCCATGCGGCGGTGACGGAGCATTCGAAGGTGAGCGCCCGGATCGGGGCGAACGCCGATGTGACCGTCGGCGGCAACATTTTGGTTGAAGCCGTTTCCCATGCCGACGCGGAGGCGATCAGCCAAGGATTGACGATCGGTGCGGCGGCGGTGGGTGCCATGGCGGCGACCGCCGCGGTGACTCCGGTTTTGGCCGCTTTCATCGGAGTTGGCGCGAACGTCCGCAGCACCGGTGGATCGGTGCGTCTCTCCGCCCGCCATAACCAGGGACCGGACGGTTCGCTGACCGATATCGGGGCTCGGGCCCGGGCGGACGCCTCGGGGGGAGGATTGATCGCGGCGACCGGCGCCTTCACTGCGGCAAACGCCGTGGCCGTGGTGGAAGCTTCTGTCGAGGAAGGGGCCAGCGTCACGGCCGCGGATGCCATTTTGATCGAAGCTCTGGCCAGTAATGTCGCTTTGGCCGATTCGCGCGAAGCGGGCGGATTGATCAGCGTCGGGGCCAGCATCGCAGTCTCCCATGCCCGGAACGTCACCCGGAGCTTCGCCGACGGCGCGAACCTCACCGGACAAACCGTCGATTTCATCGCCGAAGGTTACGCCAACGCCAACACCACCGTGGATGACGGCAGATCGACCGGCGATGTCTTCGAAGGCGCGGTCGGTAACCTGGTGGCGATTTCGGTCAAGGCCCTTGGCTTCGACATCCTGAATTACGTTTTCTCCTCTAGCGAAAACTTCGGTTTTGGCATGGAAGGATCCAGCGTGGTAATCGTCGGCGTCGACCTGACCGCCAGGTTGGAGGTGGGTCCGGTATTCGCCGAGATCAAGGACGCCAGTTTCGCGTTGATCGCCGGAGTGGAGGAATTCGCCTTCGAAGTAACCCACGCCAGCTTCAGCGGATCGCTCGCCGGACTTGCCAACATCAAGGCCGACGTGATGACCGCGCAATACACCGATGCTAACACCACGATCCAAGCCGGGCGGACGATCGACCTGGGCAATGTCAGTTACACGTTCGCCAACGACATTGAATCGAGCGTCGCCGCCTTCTCGTTGGTCGGGTTTGAAGCCGACGTGCTGAATTTCGTCACCCTGAGCGGCGATCTCGGATTCCGGCACGACGGATCCGGAGTGCTGGCCGCCGGTCAAGGCATCACCGCCCGGATGGGCTTCGGCACGGTGGTCTATGTCGGATTGTTCGATGCCGATTTCGGGATGATCGCCCGCGATGGCGAGTTCGCTTTTGAAATGTCCGGCGGAAGCTTCGGCGGGGCTCTCGGACCGATCGCCGACATCGGCGCGGAGTCGGCCTTCATCCAATTCACCAACTCGGCCACGACCGTCGAGGGCGGCACGTTGATCGAGGCGTCGGGGGTCAGCTACACCTTTGCCAACGACATCGATCCGGACCAAGCCGTATTCTCGGTGACCGGTTTCTCGGCGAACGTGATCGGATTTGTTTCGCTCTCCGGCGACCTTGGTTTCCGCCGCGACGGGGATTCTGTTTACGCGATCGGTTCGGATCTCGACGCCACGCTGGGTTCGGCGCTCGCTTATGTCAGCGTGACCGAAGCGGAATTCGGGTTGGTCTTCGGTGAAGATCAGTTGGCCTTCGAATTGAAGAATGGTTCGTTTGACGCCTCCTTGCTGGGATTGGCCAACGCCGGGGCGGACAAGGTGACGGTCCGGTTTACCAATTCCGCAACGGAAATCGCGGTCGGCCACGAAATCACCGCCGGCGAGGTCACTTACAAGTTTGAAGAAGGTATCGACGCCGATACGGTCGAGTTCACGGTCGAAGGATTCTCGGCCGACGTGCTCGGCTTCGTTTCCCTGAGCGGCAGCCTCGGCTTCAGCAAGATCGGCGACGAAATCGTGGCAATCGGCGACGACATGACTGCCTGGCTCGGGATCGGCCCGCTGATCTACGTGGAACTATCGAAAGCCGACTTCGGTTTGATCGCCGGGGACGGAAAGTTCGCCTTCGAGTTGAAGAACGGTGAGTTCGACGCCTCCCTGCTCGGGTTGGCCGACGTCTCGGCCGAGTCGATCCTGGTCCGTTTCACCAACGCCGACACCGAAGTCGCAGCGGGCGAAAAGCTGGAGATCGGCAATCTTGAATACATTTTCGTCGACGGCATCGACGCCGACACCGCCCTCTTCACCATCGAAGGGTTTTCGGCCGACGTGCTCGGCTTCGTTTCTCTGAGCGGCAGCCTCGGCTTCAGCAAAATCGGCGACGAAATCGTGGCGATCGGCGACGACATGACCGCCTGGCTCGGGGTCGGACCGCTGATTTACGTGGAACTTTCGAAAGCCGACTTCGGTTTGATCGCCGGGGACGGTAAGTTCGCCTTCGAGTTGAAGAACGGCGAGTTCGACGCCTCGCTGCTCGGGTTGGCCAACGCCTCGGCCGAATCGGTCCTGGTCCGTTTCACCAACGCCGACACCGAAGTGGCGGCAGGCAAGAAGCTGGAGATCGGCGAGCTCGAATACACCTTCGCCGACGACATCGACGCGGACACGGCCCTCTTCACCATCGAAGGCTTCGCGGCCGATGTGCTCAATTTCGTATCGCTGAGCGGCAGCCTCGGTTTCAGTAAGGTCGGCGAAGAGATCGTGGCGATCGGTCAAAATATGGGTGCCCGGCTGGGGGTCGGTTCGCTGATTTATGTGGAAGTTTCGAAAGCCGACTTCGGTTTGATCGCCGGTGACGGCAAGTTTGCTTTTGAGTTGAAGAACGGCGAGTTCGATGCCTCCTTGCTCGGTTTGGCCAACGCCTCGGCCGAGTCGGTCCTGGTCCGTTTCACCAACGCCGACACCGAAGTTGCGGCGGGCAAGAAGCTGGAGATCAGCGAGCTCGAATACACCTTCGCCGACGACATCGACGCGGACACGGCCCTCTTCACCATCGAAGGCTTCGCGGCCGATGTGCTCAATTTCGTATCGCTGAGCGGCAGCCTCGGCTTCAGCAAGGTCGGCGAAGAGATCGTGGCGATCGGCCAAGGTATGGGTGCCCGGCTGGGGGTCGGTTCGCTGATTTATGTAGAAGTTTCGAAAGCTGACTTCGGCTTGATCGCCGGGGATGGCAAGTTCGCCTTCGAGTTGAAGAACGGTGAGTTCGATGCCTCCTTGCTTGGCTTGGCCAACGCTTCGGCCGAATCGGTCCTGGTCCGTTTCACCAACGCTGACACGGAAGTGGCGGCAGGCAAGAAGCTGGAGATCGGCGAGCTCGAATACACCTTCGCCGACGACATCGACGCGGACACGGCCCTCTTCACGATCGAAGGCTTCGCGGCCGATGTGCTCAATTTCGTATCGCTGAGCGGCAGCCTCGGCTTCAGCAAGGTCGGCGAAGAGATCGTGGCGATCGGCCAAGGTATGGGTGCCCGGCTGGGGGTCGGTTCGCTGATCTATGTGGAAGTTTCGAAAGCCGACTTCGGCTTGATCGCCGGGGATGGCAAGTTCGCCTTTGAGTTGAAGAACGGTGAGTTTGATGCCTCCTTGCTTGGCTTGGCCAACGCTTCGGCCGAATCGGTCCTGGTCCGTTTCACCAACGCCGACACGGAAGTGGCGGCGGGCAAGAAGCTGGAAATCGGCGAGCTCGAATACACCTTCGCCGACGACATCGACGCGGACACGGCCCTCTTCACCATCGAAGGCTTCGCGGCCGATGTGCTCAATTTCGTATCGTTGAGCGGCAGTCTCGGTTTCAGCAAGGTCGGCGAGGAGATCGTGGCGATCGGCCAAGGTATGGGTGCCCGGCTGGGGGTCGGTTCGCTGATTTATGTGGAAGTTTCGAAAGCCGACTTCGGCTTGATTGCCGGTGCGGGTAAGTTCGCCTTCGAGTTGAAGAACGGCGAGTTCGACGCCTCGTTGCTCGGGTTGGCCAACGCCTCGGCCGAATCGGTCCTGGTGCGTTTCACCAACGCCGACACCGAAGTGGCGGCGGGCAAGAAGCTGGAAATCGGCGAGCTCGAATACACCTTCGCCGACGACATCGACGCGGACACGGCTCTTTTCACCATCGAAGGCTTCGCGGCCGATGTGCTCAATTTCGTATCGCTGAGCGGCAGCCTCGGCTTCAGCAAGGTCGGCGAGGAGATCGTGGCGATCGGCCAAGGTATGGGTGCCCGGCTGGGGGTCGGTTCGCTGATTTATGTGGAAGTTTCGAAAGCCGACTTCGGCTTGATCGCTGGGGATGGCAAGTTCGCTTTTGAGTTGAAGAACGGCGAGTTCGACGCCTCGCTGCTCGGCTTGGCCAACGCCTCGGCCGAGTCGGTCCTGGTCCGCTTCACCAACGCCGACACGGAAGTGGCGGCGGGCAAGAAGTTGGAGATCGGCGAGCTCGAATACACCTTCGCCGACGACATCGACGCGGACACGGCCCTCTTCACCATCGAAGGCTTCGCGGCCGATGTGCTCAATTTCGTATCGCTGAGCGGCAGCCTCGGCTTCAGCAAGGTCGGCGAAGAGATCGTGGCGATCGGCCAAGGTATGGGTGCCCGGCTGGGGGTCGGTTCGCTGATCTACGTGGAGGTTTCGAAAGCCGACTTCGGCTTGATCGCCGGTGACGGCAAGTTTGCTTTTGAGTTGAAGAACGGCGAGTTCGACGCCTCGCTGCTCGGCTTGGCCAACGCTTCGGCCGAATCGGTCCTGGTCCGTTTCACCAACGCCGACACCGAAGTTGCGGCGGGCAAGAAGCTGGAGATCGGCGAGCTCGAATACACCTTCGCCGACGACATCGACGCGGACACGGCCCTCTTCACCATCGAAGGCTTCGCGGCCGATGTGCTCAATTTCGTATCGCTGAGTGGCAGCCTCGGTTTCAGCAAGGTCGGCGAAGAGATCGTGGCGATCGGCCAAGGTATGGGTGCCCGGCTGGGGGTCGGTTCGCTGATTTATGTGGAAGTTTCGAAAGCCGACTTCGGCTTGATCGCTGGGGATGGCAAGTTCGCTTTTGAGTTGAAGAACGGTGAGTTCGATGCCTCCTTGCTTGGCTTGGCCAACGCTTCGGCCGAATCGGTCCTGGTCCGTTTCACCAACGCCGACACGGAAGTTGCTGCGGGCAAGAAGCTGGAGATCGGCGAGCTCGAATACACCTTCGCGGACGACATCGACGCGGACACGGCCCTCTTCACGATCGAAGGCTTCGCGGCCGATGTGCTCAATTTCGTATCGTTGAGCGGCAGTCTCGGTTTCAGCAAGGTCGGCGAGGAGATCGTGGCGATCGGCCAAGGTATGGGTGCCCGGCTGGGGGTCGGTTCGCTGATCTACGTGGAAGTTTCGAAAGCCGACTTCGGCTTGATCGCCGGGGATGGCAAGTTCGCCTTCGAGTTGAAGAACGGCGAGTTCGACGCCTCGCTGCTCGGCTTGGCCAACGCCTCGGCCGAATCGGTCCTGGTCCGTTTCACCAACGCCGACACGGAAGTTGCGGCGGGCAAGAAGCTGGAGATCGGCGAGCTCGAATACACCTTCGCCGACGACATCGACGCGGACACGGCCCTCTTCACCATCGAAGGCTTCGCGGCCGATGTGCTCAATTTCGTATCGCTGAGCGGCAGCCTCGGTTTCAGCAAGGTCGGCGAGGAGATCGTGGCGATCGGCCAAGGTATGGGTGCCCGGCTGGGGGTCGGTTCGCTGATTTATGTGGAAGTTTCGAAAGCCGACTTCGGCTTGATCGCCGGGGATGGCAAGTTCGCCTTCGAGTTGAAGAACGGCGAGTTCGACGCCTCGCTGCTCGGCTTGGCCAACGCCTCGGCCGAATCGGTCCTGGTCCGTTTCACCAACGCCGACACCGAGATCGCGGCGGGCGAGAAACTGGAAATCGGCAATCTCGAATACACCTTCGTCGACGGCATCGAGAAGGATGTCGCTGCGTTTGCGGTGGAAGGGTTCCATGCCGATGTCCTTGAATTTGTTTCGCTGACCGGCAGCCTCGGTTTCCAATTGAGCGGATCAGACATCCTTGCGGTCGGCAATGGAATGGGCGCCCGTCTCGGCGCCGGAGAGTTCGCCTATTTCGAATTGAGCGGAGCCGATTTCGGATTGATCGCCAGCGGGACGGAGTTCGCGTTCGAGTTGAAGAACGGTTCCTTTCGCTCGGAAATCGCGGGATTGAACATTGCTTCGGTCGATGCGGTATTCGTTCAATACACCAACTCCGCCACTACCGTTGCGAAGGGCCACAAAATCGAAGTTGGCGGAGTCGAATATACCTTTGAAGAGGGGATCATGCCGAATACTATCGCCTTCGCGGTCGAAGGTTTCTCGGCCGGAATCGAAGGATTTGTCTCGCTCGAAGGGAACCTCGGTTTCCGCAAGGAAGGGGAGACCATCATGGCCGCGGGCGACAAGGTCACCGCAACCTTGGGGATTGGAATCGCCTATGTGAAATTGGCCGACGCCAGCTTCGGGTTGTTGGTCGGGGTGGACAGCTTGGCCTTCGAGTTGAAGAACGGAACCTTCACCGGCAACGTCGCCGGATTGGAAGCGATCCGGGCGGACGAGATTTTTGTCCAATATAATAGTGGGGACGAGGCCATCGACGAAGGAACGAACATCCGGATCGGATCCGTTGAATACACGTTCGCCGACGGCATCGACGCGGACACGGTGGCGTTCGCGGTCGTTGGATTCTCTGCTGACGTGCTCGGGTTCGTCAGTCTGCGGGGTGATTTCGGATTCCGGATGTCGGGCGACGACGTGATTGCGGTCGGTCGGGCTCAAGCCTCGCTGAACGCCGGATCGGTTGCCCACGTCCGGTTGAACAATGCCGAGTTTGCCTTGATTTTCGGGGAAACCGATGACGGCGAAACCAAGCTCGGGTTCGAGTTGAAGAACGGTTCCTTCTCCGCCGCGATCGCCGGCCTCGAAGGAGTTACCGCCACCGACGTCTTTGTCCGTTATACCAACGAACATACTTCGATCGCGGCACAGACCTTAAAGGTTGGACCCGTCAGCTACATTTTCGCCGATGATATCGGCCCGGGAGCGATCGCTTTCTCGGGGACGTTGACTTTGAATTTTGGCGACTTCCTTTACGCTACCGCGACCTTCACTTTCGAGCAGGGCGAAGCCGACGTGACGTTGAACGACGGCACCACGGTGGCGGTCAACACGATCTTCTTCGCCGCCACCGATATCCAAGCGTTCGCCGGGTTCAATGGAACCAGTCCGAACCGGGTCGGGTTTGTGATCGAAGAGCTGAACATCGCCTTCATCACGATGGCGGAGAAGGACGGGGACCGTAATTGGACCGCCTTGAGCGCCAGCGTGGAGGAAGCAGGGTTCACCGGTATCGACGATCTGGTGATCAAAGGATACGGCAGCCTTAAAATGAACTTCGCCGCCGCCGACGGCACGGTGGTTGATTTCGGCGAGTCGGATTTCGAAATCACCGGGCTCCCGGATCAGGTCCTCTTCGACTTCCCGAAATCGAACGGAACCTTGGTGGTCCTGGATGGAACCTTCGAATTGAACATCTTCAATTTCGTTTCCTTCACC
Source organism: Verruconatronum alginivorum (assembly GCF_056590205.1). NCBI lineage: Bacteria > Pseudomonadati > Verrucomicrobiota > Opitutia > Opitutales > Verruconatronaceae > Verruconatronum > Verruconatronum alginivorum. The sequence goes on from NZ_JBWPVQ010000001.1 coordinate 1,667,637, forward strand.
CAGTCGATTCGCCTTGAGCAGACCTTCCCGACCATGAAGGTGACCGACCGCTACGGGAACACCAGCGCGGTGACGGTGTCGGCCCTCAGCTTCAGCGTGACCGGCATCGATTTCTTCGCCGGAATCGACGATGTCGGATTCAACATCGAGAACGCCGGATTCGGGTTCCTGCTCGCGGTCGACATCGCCGATCCGCGCAACGTCTATGTGGCCGCCGCGGCGACCGCGAACGAAGTTTCCTTCCGCGGCATCGACATCCTGACGGTCGCTGCGACCGACATCGACCTGTTCATTAACTTCGCCGACCGGAACGGCCGGGCTCTCGATTTCTCGGAAAACCCGTATTCGATCGGCGACGGCCTGACGCTCTCGATGCGTGGGGAAGGGATGGGCGTCCGGGGCGCGCTCGAAATCAATCTGTTGAACGTCCTGGTCCTCGAAGGAACGTTCGCCTTCGAAGTCGGCGTCCGTACCGTTACCCTCTCCAATGGAGAGAGTGTCGGAGTCAACGCCCTGATTTTCGCCGGAGAGAACATCGACGCGTTCGTCGGGTTCGGCTACGGCACCAGTTACGAGTTCGGCTTGAAGATCACCGGACTGACGTTGGGACTCGGCATCTTCACCTCCGAAGATGGGGACGAATGGTTGGCGATCCAAGGAAATGCGGACTTCGTCGGATTCGTCGGCGTTCCCGGAGTCACCATCCAAGCGACCGGACTCGACTTCGCGATGAACCTGGATTCGGGCGGCGAGGTGATCGACTTCAAGAAGATGCAGGAAGACGACGAGCCGTTCGGTGTCGGCGGGCTCGATTTCGTATTCGATCTGGACGGACAACGGGGTGGTTTATTCGCTTTCTCCGCGAATTTCGAAATCGACTTCTTCGGTTTGCTCCAGTTCGAGACCGATATCGACATCGACCTGAAGTCCGAGACGGTGAAGGTTTGGGATGGCGAAACCCATGTCGAAGAAAGCGTCTTCTACTTCTCGCTCGCTTACGACGGGATCGACATCTTCGCCGGCTTGAACGAGGGAACCGACTCGGAAGTCGGATTGCGGGTGGACAACCTTGGGTTCGCCGCCGCCCTGATCTTCAGCCCGACAAGCGGCTCGACTTGGTTGACGGTCCAAGGCCGGAGCGAGTTCGCCGGTTTGGTCGGAATTCCCGGGTTCCAGCTTAAAGTCGACAGCGTGGTGCTCGCCATCAATACCGCCGACGGCGACGGCCGGATGATCAATTACAATCCCGAGAGCGGAGGCTTGGAGTTGGTGGTGCCGATTGGCATCGGTTCGTCCGGATCCAGCACCGACGGCGAGACCTTCACCATCGACCTCGACGGAACGAGCGGGGCCGCCCTGGTGATCGAATTGCGCGGGGCCTTGCTCGCGATCGACGGGTTCCTGCATATCAGTGGAAACCTGGCCTTCACCTTGGGGACTGGCGCCGAGCTCACGGTTGGCGGACTGCCATTCGGGATGGGGGCCGACTACGTGTTCGACAGTTTCACCATTGGCGCGTCCGACGTGAATGTGTTTGTCGGCTTCAACGGCCCTTATTTCGGAGAAGGACCGGCGGGCGACGCGGTCGGATTGTATGTTCGAAACGCCGACTTCGGGTTGGTGCATTTCGCCCAGCAGCGTGGGACGGGACCGGAAGGAATCAAGATCACCGCCTTGCATTTGGACGTGGAGGAAGCCGCTTTGGTTGGCTTTGGCGATGTCTTGGTGGCGAGCCTCTCCGGTGTGTCCGTCTCTTACAACGCCGGCACGGCGAGCAACCCGCTTCTGCAGCCATATCTCGATTTCCAGGAGAACTTCGGCGAAGAAGGATTCCTGGTGAACACCGCCGGGGAACCGGTGGCGTTGACCTTCACTTCATCGTTTATCGGCGCGCGGGTTCAATCTGCAGTCATCCAGGTTTCGGAATTCCTCATGCTCAAAGGTTCGCTCGCCTTCACCAAGGGCGCGGGAGCCGACAATGTATCCGCGAATCCGGGGCTCTTGAGTGGGTTCGGCGTGCCGGATCTCGTGCACGATGTCGAGATCATGACGATCGGCGGGGCAAACCTGTCCGGATTCGCCGGCATCGGCGGGGTGATGAAGGATGGGGAAATCGACATCAGTGACGCGGTCGGCTTGAGCATCCAGGACGTCAATTTCGGGATCGCGGTGATCACTCCGACCGGCATCGCCGGAATCACGATCCCCGGCATCGAGAGCATGGTGCCGAAATACATCGCGGTCAAAGCGACCGTTGGCTTCGCCGGACTGGTCGGTTTCGGGGGTGAAGACGATTCCGCCGATATTCTGACCGCCCAGTTGGAGGACGTTTCGGTGAATATCAACACCAGTATCATTCCGGGGCTGCCCCCGGCGATGATGTTGTTGCCGATGCCTTACATCGATTTGATTCAAACTTTTGGGGAAGACGGTTTGGTCATCGATACAGGAGACGATGAAAACCCGGTTAAACTCAAATTTGATAACGAGATCATCCAGGCCAAGATCGGGTATTTCGAAGGGAATCTAGCCGGCATCGTTCAATTGAGCGGTTCGATGGCCTTCACCAAACGCGGGGGAGAAGAGGTAACTCTGTCGAACGGCGACAAGATCACCGTGACCTCCCTTTCCATCGGCATCACCAACGTCTTCGGTTTCGTCGGTATCGGCGGCTACTGGCAGGACACCGACGGCGACGGGCGGATTACGAAACATGACACACCGAATCCGGACGCGTTCGGCGTGGCGATTGAAGATTTGAACCTCGGTCTTCTAGTGATGCTCAACACCGATCTGGAAAACCACGGCCCCGGGGTATACTTCGCCGCCCAAGCCGACCTCACTTCAGCCGGTTTGGTTGGAATCAACGGGGTGACTCTAACAGCCCGCGACTTCTCGTTTAGCTTGAACCAAGCGATCAGTTCCACCGGTCACGTGATCAACTTCGCCGCGTTTAACGAATCAGAAAAGGACGCGAACGACGGTTATTATCCGATCGAGACCGGTGATCCCGAGAATCCGATCAAGATCGCCTTCGACGGCCGTTTGGTCCGGATCGCCGGAGCCGTGGAAATCGATCTCTTCGGAGTCTTGGTCGCCAACGGTGTCGTCGAGCTGAAGTTGACCGATCACGAGTTTTCCCTCTTCGTCGACGCCTCCGCCCGGATCGGCGCGAGTGGCTTCACTTTTGAAACCAACGTCCAAGGATTGATCGTTATTAACGGATCCGGGGCGGCGATCAAGATGGAGGTGAAAGATACCGGCATCTCTCTGGGCGACGCCCTCGAGTTGAACGTCAACTTCGAACTTTTGATGAACACCACGGGTCAAGAAGTCGTTTATCATGTTCCCCGGGAGTTCTGGGACGATGTGGACGGGGTCGACGAAAACAACCCGACCATCACCATTTCCAATATTCCCCCTGGCGGCGACTCCGCGGTTGAGTTCTACATTTCGTTGGCGGGCGACGGCGAGTTGAGCCTGCTCGGTGGCATTCTGGTGCTCGAAGGAGATCTTGGGCTGTTGATCACCAAAGACGGTGAGAATTATGAAATGGTGATGAGTGTCGGTGCCACGTTGATTCTCGGCGTGCCCGGCATCAAGCCCCTCCGGGCGGTCGGCACCCTCGGATTCACTAACGAGGGGCTTTACGGCAGCTTGACCGTCGGCGGAAATCAACCGGCGACGCTGATGGACATGGGTGCCTTCAAGATCACCGGCATGATGATACTCCAGATCAACACCACTGGTTCCAGCCAGACCGTCCGCAGCATCGAGGTCGATACCACCACCGGCGCTTCGGTTGGCTTCATCGATGTGCAGATTCCGAAGGAGTCGCTCTACATCCTGGTGGCGGGCACCATCGAAATTGCTGGATTCATCGACATGCGCGGACGGGTCGAGATGGAGATCAATGAAAATGGTTTCCGCCTCGAAATCGCCGCCGGGATCGAGTTGGGCGGATTCGGCCGGGTCAATATCGCCGGTGGGGCGATCATCACCAGTGCCGGCGATTTGGTTCTCTTGATCGATTTCGACGCCGGACTCTCCCTCGGACCGATCACCATCGAAGGGGCGTTCACCTTGTCGATCAACACCAGCGGCACGGCCCACGTGATCGACGGCCGCACTATCGCCGCCAACAGTTTCTTCATCAAGATCCGGGCCGAGGTCTCCCTGATGCTGTTCAAGGGAGTGGGGGATCTGACCATCCGGAGCGAAGGCGGCATTTTCGAAGTCCGGATCGACCAGCTCTCGATCAATTTCTTCAACATCATCAACATCAGCGTCCACGGGTTCTTCCGTTCGGACGGAACCTTCAGCGTGACCGGCACCGCTTCGTTCACCATTCCGATGGGACCGTTCCAACTGTTCGGGGGCGTATCGGTCACCTTCAGCCACAATGGCTTCTCCGGCGAGATCTGGGGCGGCGTCCGCTTCTCCATCAACCTCGGCCTCTTCAAAATCAAGTTCAACCTGGCCTCCCTCCACGCCGGGTTGACCATCACCACCACCTCGGCATCCGGCCGCCTCAGCATCACCGTCGCTGGTATCACGATGACCGGTGCTATCGCCTGGTCATGGGGACCACCGCCCGTGCTCGCCTCCCAATCCGGTGGCACTCTCACTTTGAACACCGGACCGCGCGGCCACCTGCGGGGCAATCTTTACAAAGACATCATCGACGAAGCGTATTCGGTCACTCAGGAGGGCAACAAGGTCACCGTCAGCGCCCTCGGCCACAGCCAAACGTTCACCGGCGTCAACCACATCGTCGCCGATATGGGCAGCGGCAACAATTTCCTCTACATTGACGAGAACGTCACCGCCACCGCCAACATCCGCGGCGGCACCGGCGACGACATCCTCATCTATGCCGGTTTGGCCCACGCCATCATCGACGGTGTCGCCGGAAACAATCAAATCTATGGCGGCCCGGGTCCCGACGTTCTCCGGGGCGGCACCGGCGACGACATCATCCACGGCGGTTCTGGTGACACCACGATTTACGGCACCGCCGGCCGGAACGAACTCCATGGCGGCAGCGGCAACAACACTATTTACGCCGGCATCCACACCGACGTGATCTTCGCCGGTGACGGCGGCGACTTCATCGATCTCCGCTTGGGCGGCACCAATACCGTCACTGGCGGAGTCGGCAATGACACCATCTGGGGTGGGCCGGGCGACGATGTCATCGACGGTGTCGCCGGGAATAACACCATCAAAGGCGGCGGCGGCAACAACACCATCACCGGCGGTTCCGGCAACGACACCATTTACGCCGCTTGGAACGGAGCCCTCCCGTCCGACCGCGGCACCGCGGGCAACAACCGGGTCGAAGGCGGCGCCGGAAACGACACGATTTACGGCGGCCCCGGCAACGACATCCTGAATGGGGGCGACGGCAACGACACCATCCATGGGGTCGCGGGCAACAATTGGATCTTTGGCGGAGCCGGCAGCGACACCATCCATGGCGGCACCGGAAACGATGTGATCTACGGCGACTTCGGCCACGAGGGAATCGCCGAGACCAAAACCGGCCCCGGTGGAAACAACACAATCTACGCGACAGCCGGCAACAACATCGTCTTCGGCGGCGCCGGCAACGACACCATCACCGGCGGCACCGGCAACGATATCCTGATCGGTGGTTACGGCCGGGTTTCCGGCGGTATCGTCACCGTCGATTCGCTGGTCGGCGGCGACGACGAAATTTACGGCAACGCCGGCACCAACCTCATCATCGGCGGCGCGGGCAGCGATCGTCTCGAATCCGGCTCCGGCCGCGACGTGATCATCGGCGACAACGCCATCGTCACCATGGCGGGCGGTTTCGTCACCAAGGTCGAATCACTCGCCGGGGCCGCCGGCAACGACACCATCGTCGGCGGTCCGTCCAACAACTTCATCGTCGGCGGCGGCGGCGACGACAAGATCACCGGCGGCGGTGGCGACAATTACATCTTCGGCGACCATGCCACCCTTTATCTTAATCAGGCGACCGGAGTTCTGACCTCCTTCCAAACCACCAACCGCCAGATCGGCGGCAAGAACGACATCACCGGAAGTCCGGGCAACGATTTGATCGTCGGCGGTTCCGGCTCCAACGTGATCCGCGCCAACGGCGGCAACAACGTGATCTTCGGCGACCATGGCTCCGCCGATCTCGTCAATGGCCGGGTGGTCCGCGCCCAGACCGTCGACACCACCGATGGCAACTGGACCGGCGGCAACGATACGATCGAGGGCGGTTCCGGCAACGACATCATCTTCGGCGGCCCCGGCAACGACAACATCACCGTTTCGGGCGGAAACAACGTCATCATCGGCAACAGCGGGGTCGTGGTCCTCGATAACGGCGGCGCCGACGCCCACACCGTTTCCACCACCCATCCCGACCGCGGCGGCGACAACAAGATCACCACCGGCTCGGGCGACGACATCATCTTCGGCGGCAGCGGATCCGATACGATCACCTCTTCCGGCGGTTTCAACATCATCGTCGGCGACCACGGCCGCTTGATCCGCAATGCCGCCGGTGTCATCCAACGCGTCTGGACCACCGAGCCGGGCGTCGGCGGCGTCGACACCATCACCGGCGGCACCGGGACCGACGTCATCTTCGGCGGTTTCGGCAACGATGTCATCTCGGTTGCCGGCGGAAACAACGTGATCATCGGCAACAACGGCATGGTCGTCTTCAACGACGGATCGCCCGAAGCCAATACCATCCGCACCACCAACCCGGAAATTTTCGCGAACAACAAGATCACCGTCCAATCGGGCAACGACATCATCTTCGGCGGTTCCGGCGGCCACCTCATCACGGCCGTCGGCGGTTTCAACATCATCGTCGGCGACAACGGCCGGCTCAATCGCAATGCCGCCGGAGTCGTCCAACGCGTTTGGACGACCGATCCGGGCGTCGGCGGGGCCGACACCATTACCGGCGGCACCGGCGTCGACGTCATCCTCGGCGGTTTCGGAGCCGACACCATCGACGCTGGCGAAGCGAACAACGTCGTCATCGGCAACAACGGCCTGGTGGTCTTTGACGACGGTTCGTCCGATGCCAACACCATCCGGACCACCGATCCTGCGATCACCAGCGGCAACACCATCGCCGTCGGTTCCGGCGACGACATCGTGCTCGGCGGTTCCGGCAACGACACCATCACCGCCGCGGGCGGCAGCAACGTCCTGCTCGGCGACAACGGTGTCGTCCGCCGTACCGCCCAAGGCTTGGTCTTCGACATCGAGTCGATCGACCCGAACTTCGGCGGCAACGACACCATCACTTCCGGCAACGGCCACGACGTCATCATCGGCGGCCGCGGTAACGACACCATCCGCAGCGGCAACGGCAACAATGTCGTCTTCGGCGACAACGCCCGGATCCTCCGCGACGCCGCCGGGGTCACCGAAGCCCGCTCGATTCACTTCACCTCCGGAGGTTCCAACCAAATCACCGGCGGTTCCGGCCAGGATGTCATTTCGGGCGGTCTCGGCACCGCCACCATCAACATCCCGGGCGGCAACAACGTCGTCTTCGGCAACCACGGCTACTTCGTCCGCGGCGGCACCGTCGCCACCATGGCGCCTTCCAACGGAGCGATTTCCAACATCACCACCGGCTCCGGTCACGACATCATTTTCGGCGGCTTCGGCGGCGACACCATCCAATCCTCCGGCGGCAACAACGTCGTCTTCGGCGACCAGGGCCGGGTGATGCGCAACAACGGCGTGATCACCGGGATGGTTTCCGGCGAGGTCTTCGACGGTTCCGGCTTTGTCCGCGCCACCGCCCACGGCGGCAACGACACCATCACTCTCGGCAACGGCAACAACACCGTCTTCGGTGGCGAAGGGTCCGACACCATCACCACCGGCAATGGCGACGATATTATCCTTGGCGACCACGGTGTCGTCGGCCGCGGTTTCCAATGGACCGGCGCCCCGGCCACCTGGAACGGTCAGCCCTACAACTGGACCGGCTTCGACATCATCACCACCTACGACGACGCCCATGGCAACAATACCATCCGCAGCGGCAACGGCACCGATATCGTTCTCGGCGGCGGCGGCCATGACCTGATCCACGGTGGTTCCGGCCAGGACTTCATCCTCGGCGACCATGGCCGGGTGGCCCGCAACTCCAGCTACGCTATTCTCCGGATCGAAACCAAGATCAACGACACCTACGCCGGCGACGACACCATCCACGCCGGAAACGGCGGACACAACTACGTCTTCGGCGGCCCCGGCGCGAACGTCATCCACGGCGGCCCGAGCCGCGATGTCCTCTTCGGCAACAATGGTGTCGCCGCCTTCGCCGACGGCACTTCCCAGGCGTTCGATCTCTGGTCGACCGACCCGGCCAACGGCGGGCCGGCCATCATTCACGGCGGCGACGGAGACGACATCATTGTCGGCGGCGCCACCAGCTACGCCCGCCCGGGCAGCCAGATCCCCGGCAACATCCTGAACGGCGACCGCGGCGACGATATCATCGTCGGCGCCAGCGGCTATATCACCCGCGACGCCAATAAGAACGTCCTCCGGATCGAAACCATCCATCCGGAATTCGGCGCCGACAACATCATCAACGTCGGCCAGGGCGAGCGCCCGGTTCAAAGCCGCGGCAGCGACATCATCCTCGGCGGCACCGGCAACGACATCATCCACGCCGGATGGGAAAATCTCTCCAACTTCATCATCGGCAACAACGGCGTGGTCGTCCGTGCCGACGGCTCCTCCCAGGCCAACGACATGTTCAGCACCCATCCGACCCATGGCGGCGTCAACGTCATCATCGGCGGTCCGGGCAACGACATCATCATCGGCGGCACCGGCGGCACCAACCATTTCAACACCCCCAACCTCAACGGCGTTTACGAGTTCAAGAACAACCAGCTGACCGTCACTGCCGCCGGACACGGCTACGTCCCGGGCCGGATGATTTACCTCGATTTCCTCAGCGGCTCCGCTTCCGGCGGCCTCTATGAAGTCCTCTCCGTCGATGGCGACCGCTTCACCGTCCGCCCGCCGGCCTGGTTCGTCACCGGTCTTCCCTTCATGCCGCAATCCGACACCGGCGGCGACGTCATCATCCGCCGCGGCGGCAACGTGATCAGCGGCGGCGCCGGCGACGACATCATCATGGGTGCGGGCGGTTACATCCAGCGCAACGCCGCCGACGAGGTCCTCGTCATCCGTTCGCAGGATCCATCCTTCGGCGGCAACAACTTGATCGACCTTTTCGGCAACGAGGGCAACGACATCATCATCGGCGGACGCGGCCACAACATCATCCACGGCGGCGTCCTCGACGATGGCCGCGACATTATCTTCGGCGACTGGGGCTTGGTCGATTTTACCGCCTACCGCGCTGTCTCCCAAAACGTCACCATGCCGAGCGAGCGGCTGCTTTTCGCCAACGCCATCGCCACCGACCCGCAGTATGGCGGCAACGACTACATCGACGGCGGCACCGGCAACAACCTGATCTCCGGCGGTCCGGGCAACGACACCATCCGGGTCGGCGCCGGGCACAACGTCGTCGGGGGCGACAGCCTCTTCTTCGAGCGCAACAGCTTCAACAAGCTCTCGATGGTCCACTCGGTCAACCCCGGCTTCGGCGGCAACAACACCATCTACGGCGGTTCCGGCAACGACATCCTGATCGGGGGCTCGGGCAACAGCGTGATCTACGGCGGCAGCGGCGAGGACATTATCTTCGGCGACCACGGCGCGGTGATCTTCTACCGCGAAAGCGCCCGCGACGGCGACATCTTCTCGGTCTATGCCGACCACGGCGGGCGCAACACCATCATCGGCGGCATCGGCCGGACCATCATCGTCGGCGGTGCCGGCGGCCAACAGGTCGCTCAGGAGCTTCTCCAGAACCGGGTCGTCACCCTCGACGCTAACGGCTACATGACCCGCGCCGGCGGCTGGGCCGCCAACGGCAACATCATCTACGGCAGCCCGCTCGACGCCACGGGTGCCTTCGACGACATCATTTTCGGGGCGAGCGGCTACATCCAGCGCGACCTGCAGGGGAACATCATGTTCCTCACCACCCGCGTCTTCATCGCCGAACTCGACACCCGCGATTACGTCGGTTACGCCGGATTGACCGGTCACTTCGCCAACGCCCTGACCAGCGGCATGCCGGAAGCGGCCGGTTACGTCGATTGGGAGAATTACGGCGGCAACAACGTCATCAACTTCCAGACTCGGAATCCCGGCAACACCATCGTCTTCGGTGGCGCGGGCAACGACCTGATCCATGGCGGCCGCGGCAACAACATCCTCCTCGGCGACAACGGCGAGGTCCGCCCGATCGGCGGCCAGTTCATCGTCGAAGGCGTCCGTTCCACCCATCCGGGTTCGGGCGGCAACGACCTGATCTACGGCGGCCCCGGCAACGACATCATCATGGGCGGTCCGGGAGACGACCTCCTGGTCGGCAACCAAGGCAACGACCATGTCTGGGGCGACAGCGGCAACAACATCATTTGGGGCGGCATCGAGGGTATCCATTGGACCAACTTCCGCGTCCTCGACGGCGAAACTTGGGACGACAAGTTCGATCTGCCTCCGGGCTGGGCCGCCGCCGAAGCCGACTTCCCGACCGGCTACCAACCGCCGCGCATCACCCCGAAGGTCCTCAACGGCCAGGTCTGGGAAGGCACCGTCAACGACGGCGACAACATCCTGCGCGGCGGCATGGGGAACAATATCATCTTCGGTGGCGGCCGCAACGCCGACATCAACGGCGGCCCGGGCAACGACTACATCGACGGCGGCGCGGGCAACAACATGATTACCGGCGGCGGCGGCGAAAACGTCATCCGCGGCGGGCCGGGCGACGACACCATCCGGGGCGACTTCCCGTTTGTCGGCACCTACGACGCCCTCTTCCCATGGTTGAAGGTCGGCGATCCGGGCACTCCGTCCGACCCGCTCGAATACTTCTACTTCCGCGGCTTCTACACCGGGCGCGACCAGATCTACGGCGACGCCGGCAACGACTTGCTCTTCGGCGACGGCGGCGCCAGCGACCCCTTGACCTTCACCGGTTCCTTCATCACCAGTCCGGTCCTGGTGAAGCAGCAGAACCCCGGCAACGGTTACGCCGCCGCCCTCTTCAACTTCCCGGGAGGCAACAACGACATCGAATTCCGCGCGGTCAGCGCCGACGACTCGTTCGCCCACTGGACCATCCGGATCCACCAATGGACGGAGCGGGAAAACTTCGGCATCGAGGTCGATGAAGAGGCCGACGAAAAGAAGCGGGTCGACATCCTGTTCGACGAAGAGGAGCAGACGCTCGACATCTTCATCAAGGTCGGCATCACCACCGCGCCGGAGGTCCAGATGGCCCTCTACCATACGGCCAACGCTCCGTTCCACGCCCATTCCTACTATCGGGGACCGACCGCGATGCCGTTCGCCGACTACGCCGACGGACCGACTTCCCAGCTCGGCCAACGGGTCTGGGGTGTCTCCGGCGAAAACATCCTTTACGCTTGGGCTCCCTCCGACGGACCGGAGCAATACGAATTCCACGGCAGCGAGCTCCGCGGCGGCACCGGCAACGACCAAATCTTCGGTAACATTCGGAAAGACCGTCTCTTCGGCACCGGCGGCAACAACTTCATCCAAGGCGCCCGCCTGATCGGACCGAATTACGCGCCGAACGAACGGGCTCCGGGCTATGGTCCGCTGGAAGTCGGCGGCGACAACCTCATCTACGGCGGCCCTGGCGACGACATTATCTACGGCGGCGGCGGCAACGACATCATTTGGGGCGGCGGCGGCAGCGACCGGATCGAAGGGGGCGACGGCTTCGACACCATTTACGGTGGCGGCGGCATCGACATCATCGTCCTCGACGTCAGCCAACACTACCGCGTCTTCGGCGGCATCATCGACGGCCACTATGGCAACGCCTTCCGCGGCGACGTCCTCGACGACAACGCCACCGACATCCTCCTGATCCAAGGCACCGACTTCGACGACCGGATTCTGATCTCCGAAGAAACCGCTCTTCTCAGCTCCAAGGTCCGGGCCGTCACCAGCGACACCTTCTCCTTCGAGCAAACCTTCACTCTGACCCTCCAGCACAAGGACGGCGGACCGGTTTACTCCAGCCGCATCACGGTGAAGAGCGACGGCGGACTGGACTCCCTGGTCGCCGCCTTCAACGAGGCCATCGCTTCCGCCCTCGGTCTGCACGGGGCGCAGTCCATCTCCGGTGTGGTCGAGGTAGTCGCCCGCGGCGAAACGATCGCCTTCATGACCCGCGGCTTCGGCGCCGGATCGATGTTCACCATCTCCGACTTCTCCAATGCCGGCGAAAACGGTCTACGCGAACTCGGCTTCACTGAAAACCAAATGGGCGTCGGCCAAATGGTCGTCGACTACGGCCGCTTGGTGAACGGCGAATTGGTCCCGGGCAGCAACCGGGTCCACCTCGTCACCTGGAAGGACGCCCAAGGCAATCCGCTGATCCAGCAATTCCGGATCGACGGCCTCGGCGGCAACGACGTCCTCGGCTTCGTTTCGGGACGCAATGCCCTCGACATCTCTGTTCTCACCGAACGGAGCCGCGACTGGGTCAGCGTCATCGACGGCGGCCCCGGCGACGACATTATCTTCGGCTCCGAAGGCCGCGATCTGATCTACGGCAATTACGGCAACGACATCATCTTCGGCAACGGCGGCGACGACCAGATCTGGGGCGACGGGCCGGGCCTCGGTTCGCCGGACGACATCAACATCATCTACGGTGGCCAAGGAAACGACGACATCATCGGCGGCGCGGGGCAGAACTTCCTCTTCACCTGGTCCGACAACCCGAACCGCGGTGGTCCGAACGATCCGGCCATTTACCAGCTCCATTTCGTCGACGGCACCCACCACTCGGTGATTCCGAAGCCGCAGGAACTCCACTTCCCGGAAGACCTCCGCAAGGTCACTTCCTTCACCTTCGGCAACGACCTCCTCCGCTTGGTCGGCACCGCGGATCTCCCCGAGAACGGCCGTCTCCAACACGATTCCCGTTTCGCCATCATCCTCGGACCGAACTCGATCCCGGTCGAAGTCGTCGTCCTCGCGGAAAACACCGCCGACAACACCACCGTTGCCGACCTGATTGCCGATATCAACGCCGCCCTCAAGTCCGCCAAACTGCCGGATGGTCGCACGGTCGACCTCACCCGCGGCGTCACCGCCTTGCGCGAGGGCAACCGTCTCGTCTTCCGCACCACCGGCACCTTGGTCGAAATGACCCCGGCATCGACCGGTTCCGCCACGGCGATCGGATTGACCGGCTTCTCCATCGGCCGTCCCGCCGCCACCGCGCAAACCACGTTGGAACTCGATGCCAGCGGACGGTTTAGCCTCTCCGCCGACGTCAGCTTCCGCATCCGGATCAACAACGGCGTCCAATACACCGTCTCCCTCTTCGCGGCCGACAACCAAAACCTCGATCCCGCCGCCTTCGTCCGCAACCTCAACGCCGCCTTGGCCCAAGTCAACGAACAGAACGGCCTCCCGGCCCGTCTCGACCAGTTCGTTTACTTCACCTTGATCGACGACGAACACAGCTTCGACCACGGCAAGATCCAACTGCGGTCCCGGATGGAGAGCATCCAAGTGGTCGACCGCAACGACATCCTCCGGGTCGTCCCGACCGACGACGCTCCGCTGACCGGCCGCCTCGACAGCGACGCCCACTTCAGTCTCATCATCGGGGCCAACGGCCAGCCGGTGAACGTGCGGGTGCCGTTCACCGCCACCCGCGCCAATCTCACCATCGACATGTTGGTGACCGACATCAACGCCGCGATCAACGCCGCCACCTTTGCCGACGGCACCTACGCCAACCTCGGCATGGCGGTCGTCGCCGTCCGCGAAGGCAACCGCATCGTCCTCCAAACCCGCGGCACCCTCCTCGAAGTGACCCGCGGCCAAGGCGATCCTTCCGGAAGCGTGCTCGGTCTCCCAAGCTCGATGATCGGCCGGGGCGAACTGATCGCCGGTCAGGCGCCGACCTCGTTCGTGCTCGATACCGACGCCAAGTTCACCGTCCGGATGAACGGCGGCACCGCCTACAACGTGGTGGTCACCGCCGAGGCGACCCAGGGCAACCAGTCGATCGGCGATCTGGTCAAGGACCTCAACGACGCTCTCGCCCAGGTCCGCAAGTCCGACGGTTCCCTGGCTCGCCTCGAACAATACATCGTCTTCAGCGCCAACGACGGAAAGATCGCCGTCGCGGCCACCACCGATTCGATCAAGTTCGTGTCCCAGTTCGGTATCTACGTCGATCCTGAAACCGGCCTCCGCCATGACAACGACGGCGGCGGAATCTTCAAACCGGAAGACACTGGTCTCAACCGGGTCCTCGGCGGCGATCAAGACGACAACCTCTACGGCGGCACCGGCCTCGATTTCCTCTATGGCGGCGGCGGCAACAACACCCTCTGGCGCGCCGACGGCACCACCTTGGATTCGGCCGACGGCGGACTCGCCGGAAACGAGTGGCTCGAATACGCCAAGGGCACCGACAAAGTCTGGTACTATCGCGGCACCAACGCCGACGACGTCATCTCGGTCGATTACGTGACCGAGCCCGGCCTCCTTGGCGGCAGCCACATCATCACCCGCCTGACCAACAACAACGGCAACTTCACCTTCGACGCCCAGGTCAACCTGAGCTTCAGCGCCACCGACTCGAAGGGGAATCCGATCTACGAGGATCTCGGCAGCGGAATCCTCCCGCCGGAAAACGACTTCCTGGCCATCATCATCGATTCACTCGACGGCAACGACATCATCAACATCGGACCGACCGTCCAAACCTCCGTCTGGACCGTCGTCGGCACCGGCGACAACGTGGTCAACACGATGTCCGGCACCGCGATCCTCCCGGACAAGACCGACCAGGGCGGCCGCAACGACACGCCGGAAACCGCGTACTCCTTCGGACGCGCCTGGCTGGTCGCCGACAACGAACCGAACGCGGTCAACTACCGTCTCGCTCCGGCCGACAACGGTGGCACCCCATCGATCCGTCTCCGGGTAAACGGCGGCGACTTGATCACCTTGCTCTTGTCGGGCACCCAAAACAACCAGACCGAGACCGATCTGATCGACGACATCAACCGCGCCTTGAACCAGGCCGGCTTGAGCAATCGTCTCGTCGCCGTCATGCTCGGAGGCCGCATGGCGATCGGCCCGACCCCGGGCAGCGACGTGGTCGCCCTCGAAATTTACGCCGGCGAAGGCAGCGCCACCGCCCTCGGCCAACTCGGATTCCGCGAAGGCGCCTTCATCGGCCTCGCCGCCCTGACCGGGATGGACACCGCCGCGATGTTGACCGCGCCGAATGCCATTTCCTCCTCCACCATCGGCGGCGAGCTTTCGCTCACGGTCAACGGAGTGGCTTACCTCCTGACGATTCCGGTGGCCGAGCGGACTCCGTTCCAGTTGATCGCGGCCCTCAACCAGGCTCTCAAGGACGCGGGCGATGCCGAAACCGATCTCTCCAAGCTCCTCGAGTTCTCTCTCGCCGGAAACGTCGTCCGCCTGGCGCCGAAGATCGTTTCCCAAGTCGAAACCATCTCCATCGCCCAAACCACTTTCGCCACCGCCCTCGGGTTCGCCTTCGACAACGGCGCGATCGGAGCGGAACTGATCATCGGACTGGCTCCGGCGAATGGCCGGTTGAGCGGCGACGCGATCTTCGAAGTCAGCGTCAACGGCCGCACCTTCCGCGAAGTCGTTCTCCCCGCTTCGGCCACCGAGGAAAACACCTCCGTCCACGATCTGGTCAAGAATCTCCAGGACGCACTCGTCGCCGCCAAACTCGACGTTTACCTCCGGGCCGACGTCCTCGACGGCCGCCTCCGGTTGGTCACTCTCGACGGCGGGGCCCGGGCTTCCATCGTGGTCGCGGTCGATCCGGCCAACCCGGCCCGGACGGAAATGCATTTCCAAAACAACCAGACCGCGCTCTCCAGTCTCCTGATTTCTTCGAATCTGGTGATCACCGGCCTGACCATCGACAGCCCGACCGACGTCGATTGGTATAGCTTCACCTTGGCGGAGGATCCGGGTCCGAACGCCATGATCTATCTTTCCAGCGCCTCCCCGCTCGACGGCCTCGGCTTGGCCCTCTTCCCGGCGGGCGGAGCGGAACCGTTCGACATCGAGCAGGAGCCGGAAGGAATCAGTCCGGACCGGGCCGACCTCGAAGGGGGCAACGACACCGCCGACCAGGCTTTCTACCTGGCCAACATCCAGGCTTACTCGAAGGTCTTCGGCCTGACCCTCCATAATAAGGACGACGTCGATTGGTTCAGCTTCACGCTGACCGAGCGGGGCCGCGCGGCCGATCAGATCAGCGTCCTCTTGACCGACGGCGGAGCCATTCAGTTCGAACTCTACGACGCCAACGGCGAGCCGGTTCTCGGCAGCGACGGCCGGATGGTGACCAAGTCGGACGGCGAAACCTACCGCTACCTCGGCGTCACCTATCCGCAGAAGTTCGTCACCTTCTCCCTCGAAGGCCTCGAAGAGGGCGAATACACCATCAAGATTTCCTCCGCCGCCGGCGAGGCCGCCCGTTACGAAATCTTCACCTCGATCGGCGATCCGGGTCACACCCAGCGCAATCTCTCCGGTCAATCCGAAGGGGCGATCAGCATCTCCGGTCTGCGGGCGGGCGTTCCGTATCTCCTCCGGGTCGACACCCCGCGGGAAGTTCCGACCATTTACAGTCTCCGCTTCGACCTCGACCTCGGAAGCAGCGACGAGATCGTGATGGATATGGCCACCCGTCCCGACCAGGGACGTCGCGACGTGATCGTCGGCGGTCCGGGCAACGACCGTCTGATGGGCGGCCCGGGCTCCACCTGGATCTTCGGCGTCGGCGGAAACAACGTCATCTCCGGCGGCCCCGATCGCGGCGAAGCCAACCTCCTATTCGGCGGCACCGGCAACGACACCTTCCAGATCATCCCCGGTCCGCTGCCGACCCTCGAAGGTTCGGACAAGCCGTTCATTCCGACCTTCAACGACATCATCATCGGTGGCGGCGGCCAAAACCGTATCCTCTTCCTCGGCGGCGATCTCGACCATCTCGGCCGGGACGTCCCGGATTACGCTTCGATCCGTTACAACCCGACGCTTCACCGGTGGGAGTTCACCGCGTTGGTCTGGGATACCGCCAACCAGGAATTCGTCACCGAGGTGATCCCGGGCTCGGTCGTCACCGCGGGCGGCAGCGGTCCTGTCGACGGCCGTCTGCAAGGCGACTTCACCTTCGAAGTGGTGATCGGCGGGGTGGCTTACGAAGTGACCGTGCCCGCCTTCGAAACCGATGGCGTGGTCGAGTCCGGCATCGAGTTCGGCGATCTCAACCTCCCGTCGTCGCTCTCCTTCTCGATCAGCTTCGGCCCGGGCGACAAGGCGACCGTGAACGTCGACTTGAGCACGCCGCCGGCCAACATCGGAGCCTTGCTCAAGGCCCTCAACGACGCGATCCGCGCCACCACGATGAGCGGCAAGGTCCATTTCGTCCTCGCCGAGGAAGATGGCGAGACGGTCGACCGGATCCGCTTCGAGCCGGCCGCGATCCTCACCACCAACGAAATCACGCTCGAAGACGTCACGGCCGGAGCTCTCGCCGCCCTCGGGTTGGTTGCCGACAACGAGCCGTCGGTGATCGCCAAGGTGAACAACGGTCCCCGCGACCTCGCCGCCGACATCGAAGCCGCTTTCCGCACCGCGGTGAATCCCTCCGGCGACATCGTCAACATCACCGAACTGGTCACCGTCGGCGTCCGCGACGGCCGCTTCCTGTTCCTCAACACCGAGCTGACCCTCACCCAAAGCCTGAAAATCGACCGGGCCGGTCTCCTCGGCTTCAGTGAAGCAGTCGACGGCGGTCAACGGTCCGATCCGGCCCGGACCGTCTACACCCAGCACTTCTATTTCTTCCAGGCCCACGGCGTCCAAACCATGGTGATCGATCTCCAGCGGGGCGACGACGTCTTCCGCGGCGATCCGGGCTTCACCTTCCCGAACCAGACCGACGAGTGGGGCATTAAGCCGGGTTCCAAGCAACAGGGCGGCGGGTCCTTGGTGAACCTCGTGATCTACGGCCGCGCGGGCAACAACATGCTGTATGGCGGCGCCTACGACGACCGGATCTACGGCGGTCCGGGCAACGACTTCATCGCCGGCGGCGGCGGCAACGACGTTCTTCATGGCGGCGGCGGCAACAACTTGATTGCCGGTCACACCACCACGCCCTACGACCGCTTCGAGCTGATCAACAAGGGGAAGATCACCGGTCCGAACAACATCCCGGAATTCGCCGCCTTGCTGCCGGAAATCTCGGCCGATAAGGGATTGGTGGTCGACGGGCTCACCTTCCACGAAGGCGACCGGGCCGACTGGTACATCATCCGGACCCCGCAGAGCTTGAAGCAGTTCTCCTCGTCGGTCTCCGCACTGCTCCTGCTCGACATGATCGAAGTCGTCTTCGACCATCCGTCGGCCCAGGCCCGTTTTGACGTCTTCGGCGGCGCCGGAGGCAGCAACATCGGTCTTTATGCCGCCCGCGACCTCGATCCGAGCAGCCGACTCGAGATCATTCCGATCGAGCAATACGCCGGGGTGCCGGAATATTACCTGCTCCGGATCCAGAACGTCGCCGGTTATTCGGTGGCCGCCGAAAACGCTCCGGCCCTGAACGGTCAGCTCGGCGGAACAGCGCAGTTTGGCATCTCCATCGAAGGGGCGGCGCCGGTGATGGTCACCATCCCGCAAGCCTGGACCCACAGCAACAATGGCATCAACGACTTGGCCCAGGATCTCGCCGACGCCCTCGCCAACGCCAAGCTCGATCACAAGCTCGCCGTCGAAGTGGTCGCGACCGCCCTCGGACCCCGGTTGGCGCTGACCGGTGCCTATGATTTCACCTACTCGATTATCTTCGAGGCGGGCAACGCCGCCGCCGGACTCGGTTTCCGCAGCGGCCAAAACAACGTGGTCCGCGCGCCGGAAATGGGCCGTTACCAGATCCACTTCTCGCCCGACCTCGGCTCGACCACGCTGGTCGGCGGCCGTCACGCCGAAGCCGCCTTGCGGGTGGTCGGCAGCGACGAAGATCCGACCCTCTCCTCCTTCCGCCCGATCGCCATCTCGCTCGGCGACTTCACCGGAAACGGGGTGGGGGATTACATCGCCGCCGTCGCCGACGACCTCGCCCGGGGCACTTCCACGTTGTTGATTCTCCCCGGTGTGGGCGACTTCTCGAACCTCGGCCTAGGATCGGAGACCGGACGGATCTTCATCACCCTCCCGGCACCGCTGTTGACGGCCGACTCCGCCGGACGCCAGGCGACCATCCTCCAACCGGCCGATTACAATGGCGACGGCACCGCGGATTTCGCGGTCAGCGTCACCGGTCCGGAATCCGCCGTTTACATCGTGGCCGGTGGAAAGGGAATTTCGACCGACACCCTGCTCGATCTCCGCGCGCTGTCCGACGTGATTATCCCTGGAGTCGACCGAACCGTCGGATTCGGCGCGGAAAGCGTCCGCAATCCGAACGGCGGCGACGGGTTGATCGTTTGGGAAGGCAAGACCGTTTACCATTTCAACGGCCAATCCCTCCTCGGAGCGGAGCAGGCCTCCACTTCCGTCGACTTCAACATCGTCACCTTCAGCTCGGCCAACCGGGTCTCCTTCGCTTCCATGACTGGCGTGCCCGAAGGCGGAAACCTCTGGAAAGTGGTCGACGGGCTCCAAGCCGGACGCGGCACCGGTCATGCCCTTTATTTCGGAGTTGACGAAGATTGGCATTATGGAATCGGACAACGGGCGGGCGGATACGCTGTCGTCGACGGATTCCGGGTCGCGGGTAACGGCGCTTATCTGAGGTTCGACTCCTTCCTCGACATCGGAGCCCAGGACGTCGCCCGGGTCGAGGCCCGGGTGGTCGACGGCAACGGCAACGGAACCTGGATTGTGGTCGCTTCGAACGATTCGGGCACGGGAGTGGCCGTTCTCGAGGAAGCGGATGGCAATCAGGGCGAACAACATGCAATTTGGCTCGATGGCGCGACCTTCGCGGGGAACGTCGAAATCCGCTTCGTCTTCGATTCTCTCCCCGCAAATGGCCAGAACGGCGAAGGCTGGTACATTGACAACCTTGAAGTCGCTCCTCCGGTAACCGTCACCTACGTCGACATGACCGGCGCTCCCGGGGCCTCCAACCTCTGGAATATCGTCGATGGCCTTCGTCCGGGCCGCGGCGATGGACATGCCCTCTACTTCGGTATCCGCGAACCGACCAGCGAACCGGGAGTGTTCCGCTGGCACTACGATTCGACCGGACGGTCCGCCGGCCATGCCGTTCTCGGAAACCTCTTCGTCCCGGAAGGTGGCGCCTTGCTCAGTTTCGATTCGTTCCTAATCACCGAGGGAATGGCGCCCGACTATGACAAGGCCAGTGTGGAAGTCCGCAGGGTTCTGGAAGACGGCACCAAGACCGCGTGGACCACCGTGGCCTCGAACGGCGGCACCGGCGTGACCCTCCAGGATCCGACGCTCGATTTGCCGCAACGGGTCGGCATCGCGCTGGGGGCCGCTTTCCATGGCGAGATCGAAATCCGCTTCACCTTCGACACGATCGATGGAGAAGAAAACCGCTTCGAGGGTTGGTATGTCGACAATCTCAACCTGACCAATTACGTCCTCCTGAGCGAAGCCTCGTTTGAACACACCTTCGCCGATTCGGTCACCGCCGCGGGCGGCCCCGGGAAATTGCAGTCGACCCATGACAACGGCAGCCTCGTGGTCGCCACCACGACTGGAACGTGGGTAGCAGGCATCGGCGTCGGCGCGACCTTTGGCAAGATCGTCGTCCCTGGCCTGAACGGTCCGATCACCGGCACCCGCGTCGTGACACTCGGCGACATCACCGGGGACGGATTGGCCGATTTCGCCTTGAACGGTCGCAACACCAGTTTCCTCGCCAGCTATCACGGTGGTTCCTGGAAGGCATTGGAAACCCAAGGCGGCCACTTCATCGCCCTTGGCGACGTGAATGGCGACGGGTTCGACGACTTCGCCCGGGTGACCGCCCACCGCAGCCAAACGCTCACCAATGCGGCGACATGGGTTTACGACGGGGAGGAAGACGCTCCGGAAAACATCATCGGCGTCACCTCCGGCGGGCTCTATCACAACGTCGTCCAGGTCTTCCTGTCGGATGGTCCGGGTAAGCCCGCTTGGAGCGCCGGCGAGGGCCTCGGCGCCCCCGCTCTCCAATTCGAACTCGACAATCCGGGCTACCGGAGCACCCCGGGCGTCGCTCCGACCCAATTCCTCTTCGCCTCCTTCACCTACGACGAGGGGAACGGAGTCACCTTCGTGTTGGCCGAAATGCTCGGCAGCAAGTTGCACTTTTACGACGCCGGCAGCCTGCGCGACGCACCGGAACCGGTCGACCTCTCCTTCGAACGCCTCTTCCCGCGGCCTTACGTCTATCCGCTCGCCTTCCCGAACCTCGAAGGCGACGACTCCACCGCTTACGAAGGCATCGATCTCGGCGACGCCATCGCCGAGCCGGATCTGAGCGACGCGATCGTGATCGAAGGCGACAAGCCGGGGATGAACCTCTCGCTCGCGCAGCAACTCGGCGACTTCGACGGCGACGGCCACGCCGACCTCCTCATCTCCGGACCGAAATACGCCTTCCTGATCAACGGCCCGGTGAACACCGTCGGCCTCCAACAAGGCTCGATCCTGGCCGACCATCAATTCGACCTCGCCAGCCTCGGACGTCCGGCCGAGCGGATGGGCGACCTCAACGCCGACGGCCTCACCGACCTCGTCTTCTTCTATTACGACGCGGAAAGCGCCACGACCATCATCACCGTCATCTTCGGCGGGCGGGTCCTGCCGCGGTTCATCTCCGTCGATTCGCTCGACCCGGATTACGCGCGGCAGATTGTCCTGACCAACGACGAGTTGGTCGCCTTCACCGGCCAGGACGGAGCCCTCGACATCCAGGTCATGGTCGCGCGCTGGAGCGGCAACTTCAACGCCCAGTCCGGTCATTTCTACGACGATCTCGTGGTGGTCAGCCCGGTGGCCAACGCCTTCCACTCCTACGGTTATATCTTCGGTGGGGAAACCATCCGTCGCGCAGGCGATATCGACAACCGGATCACCGCCACCGACGCGTTGGCCGATCTCCAGCTCTTCGCCAATGAGGTCACCACCGGCCAGATCGACAAGTCCTTTCCGGAACGGCAGACCTTCACCAACACCGCTGTGCAGTCGTTCGTACGCAACGTGGTGACCGTCACCGGCGCCACTGTCGACGACGCGACCTTCTCGCCGGGACCGACCGGCGAGGATCGGCAGTTCGAAACCAGCCATGCCATTGGAAACGGATTGAACTTCTCCTATTATCCGAACGCCAACCTCAGCGGCACGGCGACCGAGACCGGTGTCTCGCCCACCATCAATTTCAACTGGGGATCGGGCGGACCGTTTGGCCAATTCGACAACTTCTCGTTCAGCTGGAGCGGATATATCATCCCGCAGATCACCGGATATTATCAATTCCAGACGATCACCGACGACGGTGTCCAACTGCGCCTCGATCAGAACCTCGACGGCACCGCCACGCCGATCATCTCCGCATGGTGGGATCAGTCGCCGACCAGCCATTACAGCGGAGGCATCCTCCTCGAAGCCGGAAAGGCCTACAAGATCGAGATGGATTACTATGAGCGCAGCGGCGGGGCGATGGCTCAACTCCTCTGGGCCACGCCGAATACCGGTTTCCACATCGTTCCGCAAAAGGTCCTCTATTCGGAGCTGCCCGATGCCGAAGAAATGCCGGTCTATATCGAGGATCACCGCCGGGTGGAATCGGTCATCGACGTCAGCGGTTTGGAGCAGCAGACGACCTGGATCGAAGTCTCGGTCAACCTGACCCACACTTGGATCGGCGATCTGATGATCTACCTGCAGTCCCCCTCGGGTCATGTTGAGATCCTGCACAACCGCGCCGGAGGTTCTTCCCAGAATATCCCGAATTTGACCGCCGGAATCAGCGGCGTCTACCGGATCAACACCGGTTCCATGATCGGGACCGATCCAAACGGAAAATGGACCTTGATTATCGAAGACCGCGCCTGGGCCGATCAAGGTCACTTGAACAGCTGGTCGATCGAGATCGGGTCGGAACTGCTTGTTCCGTCGGAGAAGGCGATCGAATTCGAAGTTGGTGGAGAGGTCGGCGATCCGAACCGCTTGAGCGGTGATCTGACCAACCTCCAGTTCGTCATCAACAATTTGACCACCGGGGCGCTCCGCGACTTGGAATTGATTTTGATTTCGCCGAACGACACCGAAGTGCGGCTCTTCAATGCAGTCGGGGGTGGAAACACCCGCATGATCGACCTGATCCTCGATCAAAGCGCGACGGCTTCCGTCGACCAGGGTTCCGGAACTTTCTCGGGTCGCTTCCGCCCGCTCGAATCCTTCGAGGCCTTCAACGGCGAAGATCCGAACGGCACCTGGACCTTGGTCGTCATCGATCGGGGCGGCCAGGGCGTCGATACCCACCTCGATTTCGAAATGCGTCTGCGGACCGACGAACCATTGGTCTCCACCCAGAATCTTAGCGGGTTGACCGGTGAGGTGAGCAACGTCGTTCTCGACATCCGCCTCTCCCACCTCTCCGGAATGGACCTAGAGGTGACGCTCGTCGCTCCGGACGACACCCGGATCACCCTCGACCGCCGGGCAGACTGGATGAACGTGGTGCTCGACTCGGAATTGGCTGATTTCCAAGGCTTGGAGAATCCGAATGGTGTCTGGAGGCTCGAAATCGTCGACGACGTAGGCAACCACGTCGGCCGCCTCCAACGCTGGTCGCTGGAAATCGCCACCACGCCGACCGAGATTCCGCTCGAAGTCTCCGGCGTCCCGACCGGCGTGGTCGACCTCAGCGTCTCGGTTCACCTCAAACAGGATACTTCCGGTCGTCCGCTGAACCTCAACGGACTCGGCATGGAACTGGTCGGTCCGAACAACAAACGGGTGACATTGTTCAACCCCGGCGACTTGCTCGACGGCATCGCTGATCCGAATTCCACGCTCGGCACATTCCTCCGCTCCACCACCTTCAGCGCGGGCGCCGCCACCCGGATCTCGGAAGCGAACGCTCCGTTCAGCGGCACCTTCCTTCCTGAAGGGGATTTGGCAGCCTTCATCGCGGAGCTGACCAACCCGAAGGGGGTTTGGAAACTGGTAATCACCGACGCCGACGGCGATATCTCCGGCCTGGTCGATTCATGGTCGCTCCAATTCATCTACGAACCGGCCGACGCCGGCGCTCTCCGCGCTTCGGTGGTGGGCGACGTCAACGGCGACGGCCTCGACGACCTCGGTTTCGTCGTCCGGGAATTCGCCCGCGAACAACGCGACCCCGCCTTCGGTCACGCTTTCATTCTGCCGGGTCGCTACCTTCCGGCCAATTCGGCTGCCGGGACCATCCTGGCCTCGGTTTCCGGCCTGACCAACGGAGATACCATCATCGGCGCCGTCACCGGCGGAGGCAGCGTGACCGGTCATTCTCAGGCCGTCCTCGATCTCCCAGGTCCGAACAACAATATTCTTATCCGCGCCACCTCCGCCGGTGCCGACAAGGACGGTTACGTGATCGAACTGGTCTACGGCAACCCGCAGGCCGAATCGGTTCTGGTGACTTCGGATGCGAATCGCCTTGTGATCAGCATCCGGGACGCCCAAGTCACCGCGGACGACGTGCTCAGCGCGCTGCGGTTGAGCACTGGGGCTAATGCGTTCCGGGCGAATTACGAAGCGGTTGCCTACGCCGAAGGCAACGGACGGCTCTTCCACGAATCGATCTGGCACGCCACCGCCACCTCCATCGGCGGACGTCTCCAGCCACTCGGCGACATCAACCACGACGGCGCCCACGATTTCGCCCTCGTCCGCCTCCGCGAAGATTCCGGCAGCGCCCAGGGCGGCGTCCTGGTCTTCCTTGGCTCTGAAGCTTGGCGGGCCCCCGTCGAAGCTCCGATCAACGCCCACGCCAACGCTTACGTGCGGCTCCTCCAAGCCTCCGGAGGTGAACTCGGTTCGACCTCGATCTTCAGTGATCTCCATGTGACGGCGGGCGATTTCAACGGCGATGGCCGGATCGATCTGGTGGTCGGCCGTCCGGAATACGTCCGCGTCCCCGGCCAGAGCGACGCCTACCTCCACAATCCGGAGGATATCGACGTGCTCACCGCCAGCACTCGAGGTAACGTCTTCGTCTTCTACTCGATCACCACCCGGACCTCGCCGAACGTCTATTTCCGCGACGCTCACATCATTTTCGAGGGCCAGACCGGAACCGACCGCCTGGGAAGCCTCCCGAGTTCGCCGTTCATTGACATCAACCAGGACGGGCTGAGCGATCTCCTCCTCGGCGCGGCCACCGCCAACAGCACCGTCGGCGGCACCCGCCAGGACGCCGGACGAATCTACCTCATTTACGGCAACCGGACCATCGAGGCAATGCCGAGAACCGGTTACAACATCCTCACCAACCGAACCATCGCCGGCAGCGGCAACTACCTGGTCGACACCGGCATCGGCCGTCCGGACGTCTTCTATGATGCCGATCACACTGGTGACGGGCAACTCGACAGCTCGCGCTACACCCTCCTTCCGGGAGAGGCGAGCAAATGGTATCGCTTTACCACCCTGGGCGACGGTTCTCTCGGAACGATGATCCGCCTCGACCCGGTTGGCGGCGCCCTCACCGAGGCGATCATCGGCGGAGTTTCCGGCGCTCTAAAGGACACAACGCCGGGAGGCGCGGTGCCGACCCATGCGCTCGACCTCGGCGGCGCGGCGCTCCAGTTGCAGCATCCGGGCGATCAGATCATCCTCGAGTTCGATCTCTCCGCTTATCTCGGCTCGCTCGACAATCCGAACCACCTGCAACGCGTCCTGCTCCGTCTTGGCGGCGCCTCTCTCGGAGGCGGCGAAGTGCCGGGCAACGTCAAGGCCGTGGTTTCCACCGGCACCCGCTTCTACTTCACCGCCGGTAGCGAGGAAACCGGATACGGGCTCTATCGCAGTGACGGCACCGCGGCCGGCACCCAATTGCTCGGCAATCTCGCCGCCCAGCCGTCCGATCTGATGGTGCGCAACGGCCAGGTTTTCGTGGTCACCGATACCGGAGCCGGCGCCCAACGCTTCGGCCTGCATGTGGTCGATGGCAACGAGGTGGCCCCGGTAGCCACCGGTCTCGCCGCCGCGCCGGTCGCCGTCGCCGCCGTCGACGGAGCGGTTTATTTTGTGGCGGGCGGATCGCTCTACCACCGCACCGGGTCCGGCCCGGCAACCACTATTTCCGAGGTCAGCGGAGTGCGGAACGTCGTCTGGAATGGAGAGGTCTTCTACGCCCTGGGTGAAAACCAGATTTGGGCCATCGACGGAACGACTGTCACCGAAATCACCCGCGCCGGAGACTTTGATCACACCAGCCAATTGCGCCAGGCCGGAAACTACCTCTTCTTCGTCGCGCCGTTCGAGACCGGCGGCGAAGGAGTATGGATGGTTTACCTCGGCTCCGGCGGGGGCATCGCGGCTCCGCTGGTCGGTCCGAACGGCACCGCTCTGCTCGACCTGCGCGAAGTCGTGGCCGTCGGCAACCAGGTCTACCTGGCCGGCACCTCCTCGGCCTCCTCCAACGCCGATCGACTCTGGGTCCTCGTGGAGGGCGGCCCGGAATTCGCCGCCGCCCCCGGTAATCTCGCGTCC
Organism: Verruconatronum alginivorum; assembly: GCF_056590205.1. Taxonomy (NCBI): domain Bacteria; kingdom Pseudomonadati; phylum Verrucomicrobiota; class Opitutia; order Opitutales; family Verruconatronaceae; genus Verruconatronum; species Verruconatronum alginivorum. Next base: position 1,694,532 of record NZ_JBWPVQ010000001.1, read on the forward strand.
CCGTCGCAGCTGACGAAAATGGCCGACGGACGGGTGGCGGTCGTTTACGCCAATGGTGCCTCGATTGCTATTTACGATCCGGCGACTCCGGCCGCCGCCCCGATAACCAATGCGGTGGCCGGTGCCGCCTCCATCACCCATTTGACCCCGGTCGGCACTCTCTTCGGCGGCGATTTCGGCTTCATCTTCGCCGCCAGCGGAACCGGCGGGGTCGAGCCGTGGAAATTGACCTTCACCGGCACCAATGGAACCGCCCAGCGGATCGCTGACCTCAATCCCTCGGGCAATTCCAACCCGTCCGGATTCACTCTGTTCGACGGCAAGGTTTACTTCGCCGCCACCCATCCGGACCTCGGCCGCGAGCTCTGGGCGACCGATGGAACCACCGCGACCGTGATGCTCGACATCTTCCCGGGTGAAAGCAGCAATCCGCACGGATTCGTGGTCCACGACGGCAAGTTGTTCTTCGTGGCCGACGACGGAAAGGGCGAGCGTGTCTTCCACTTCGATGGAACGGTCAAGCCGATCAAGGTCGATCCTCCAGGGGCCAACAACGCCTTGCTCTTCAGCCGCGTCGGGATGTCGATCACGGCGCGGGTCGAATTCGAGATGGTCACCTCCCTCGATTCGCCCCCGGCGGTTAGCGCCCGGGTGCAAGGGGACGCGTTGATCATCAGCGTCACCGGCGCTGCCACCGCTCAAGACGTGGTCAATTATTTCGCAAACCTCGCTCCGGCGCACGAAGCGGCCGCCTGGACGGCGACACTTTACGAGCCGAGCGAAAACAATGGTTCCGGGACCATTCTGGCCGGCACGGTGGTCATCGACGGCGGGGAGGACGGACTGGCTCCGCATATTCCGCTGCAAATCCCGGGCAGCAGCACCGTGATCCGCCTCACCATCGTGGACGACACCAGTGTTCCGGAAGCGGAGCGCCTCAAATTGGAGGACCTCAAGATTGTTCTGATCGCCACCTTTGACACCGGCGGTTGGGATCGATTCGGAGAAAGTCCTTTCCATGCCCGTGCCAATTTGAATGACGGCGTTCTGACCATTCAATACGAGCCAGGCGTCACGACCATCGGCGATATCACCACCGCCATCGCCACCCAAGCCTATCCGGTCCGCGCCGAGGTCGTCGGAACTCCCGATCATTATCATCCGGCGCCATACGCCGCCTTGGCCGGTGGCGGGGGAACCAACAATGCGACTCACACGTTCGACTTCGGAAACGGGGTTTCGATCACGGTTCAGAAGAATACCACCAACGCGCGCTCCTTCCACTTCATGTCAGTCCCTTCGCTGCCGGACGACGCCAAGGTGGCTGTCAGTTATACAACCAGCGGTAGCGGCAGTGCCGCCCAAGGCGCGTTGGTGATCCGGATCGTCAACGGCGAGGCCACCCTCGCCATGATCCAGACCGCCATTCAAGCGGCTGGCGCAAGCATCACGGTCACCTACACCGGAAACGCTGCCAACACCATCCATGTTCCCCCGGCGCTGGCCATTCCGAGCGGAGCCTTCTCCGGCGGAGCCCCGGCGGTCGAAGCGAGCGCGGACCTGGTCGTCCCGACCCAAGGTGGAGGAACGGCCACGATCAAGATCACCGCGGCTTCCACCGGAATAGCCTACAATGGCATCGTCTTCCGTTTGGTCGGATCGGTGTTGGCCGAGTCGGAAGGTCCGGTGAAAATCGTCGGGACCGGCTCCGGGCCTTACACGATTTACGCCGATCCGTTCGAGGCGACCGTCGAGGACATCCGGGCGGCGATCCATGGGCTCGCCGGATTCACCGCGGCGATCACCTCCGGCAGCGGCGATGTCGACCTGCCTGCGATGGATGTCGACGGCGGCATCACCTACCAGTCGCACCAGGGATCCTTCCAGCTCGGCGGTATCACTTTCACCCTCACCGGGGCTGGAGCCCATGCCCTGGTGAATGGGCATGCCCCGTCCGTTTCCTTCGATTTGACCGGCGGCGCCGCGGCATCGGTCGTCGACAACCGTCTGGTGATCCGTCTGAGCAAGACCGTTCCGACCAGTGCGAAAGACCTGGTCGACGCTCTCGATGAATTGGAGAATTTCTCCGCGACCAGCGATGCCACCGATCCGGCGACTCAGACGATCCCTCCGATCGCCGCTTCCTACAGCCATACCGGCGAACTCGTCATCGACGGCCACAAGTTCCTCTTCAGCGCGACCGGCGCCACCCTCTTCAGTTCGCACACGGTGACTTTGATCTTTGACCTGGAGGATTCGGATGATCCGGCCAAGGTCATCCTCGAGGATGGCGAACTCACCATTCACCTCCGGGAGGACGGCGCCGATGACGCGTCGACCCTCGCCGACATCCTGGCCGCCCTGGAGGATGAACTCGGAAGCCTGTTCGAAATCACCGCTCCGGCCGCCACGGGAACGGTCGAAGAGGGAGCCACCGCTGCCTACACCCAGACGGTGACGGTCAGTGTCGACGGTGTGACCGTCGTCCTCGCCCCTGCCGCCGAAACGAATGTCCACAGTGTCCATACGCCGAACCTCCATTTTACCCTCGGTTCCGGATCGCCGACCGCCGTCTTTGATTCCAGCGTGTTAAGTCTCGCCCTCCGGAAGGATCAAGCGACCACGGCCGCGGCCTTGGCCACCGCCCTGGGCGGACTGACCGGCTTCACCGTCCATCAAGGCGGCACCGGCTCGATCGATTCACCGGTCGGAGTGTACACGGAATCCCGCCAGCACGTGGCCGCGGTGGCCGCCGAGGGCTCTTACGAATTCCCCTCGGGCACTTTGACCGTGAAGGGTCTCGCGTCCGACGGAGCCGCCAGCAATATTCGGTTGTTCCTCACCGGGGATCTCGCATCGGGCGACCCGGTTGTCGTCTGGGATGCTGTGGAAAAGACCCTGACCGTCCGCTTCGTGGCGGGCACCGCTGAAATCGCCGATCTCATCGAAGCGATCAACGAGAACGAATATGTTTCCCTGACCGCCGAGTTCGACGAAGACGATGACGTCATAGTGTCCACGCCGACCGCCACCACCGACGACGGTTTCGACGGCACGAAGGCCACCGCCACCGTCTCGTTGCCGGGCGGACGCGAACTCACCGTGACGGCCAGCGCCGTCGGCACCGCGATTCACGGCAAGTCCGTCGCCGTCTTCGGCGGTGCCTCGGTTTCCGTGACGGAACGGGGAGACATTTTCGTTATCATCGTCGAGGAAGATGAGACTTTGATCGACGACGCGGCTCTCATTGCTGCCCTGGCCGCCAAGGGCTTGACCGCCGCCATCGACGGCGACGAGGAAGATCCGATCTGGGTGTGGGACGGGGTAGGCGAGATCGCCGACGCCGAGGGTGGTGTCGACGCCGAAGCCGTGGTCACCTTCCCGGGCACCAACAACAATATCGAAATCACCGCGAGCGGCGCTCGCTACAACACCGCCCGAATCTTCTTCAGCAACGGTTTGACGGCCGCCGAAGTGGCTTCCGCCGTCGCCGGCAATGACGCGGCCGGTGGCGTCACCGTATCCATCGGAGGCGGCACGATCATCATCAACATCGCGTTCGGTCACACCACTGCCGCCCACGTGGTCGCCGCCATCAATGCCTTGAACGAAGACCAGGGATTGAGCGCCGCGCTGCACGGGGTCGGGAACGACGGCTCTGGCGTCATCCATCCGGCGCCTGGGGTGGCTGATACCATCTCGTCGATCGAGATGGATGATCCGACCCTCCGGTCCGGCCTGTTCCTCTTCGATGATGCGGTGCATTTTGTCGCGCAAAGTGTGGTCGAAGGTTCCGCCAAGGGTCTTGGCATTTGGAAAATCAATGTCGGCACGGGTGGCGCGCTGTCGGTGGTCTGGACCGGCATCAAATTGGCGGCGGCTGACCTCTTTGAAGTGGTCGACGACCGGATCTTCTTCGTCGATGACGGCCAGAAATTGGCGTTCTACGACGATGGAGAAGTCGCACGGATCGCCGGACTCGAAGGGCGCAACACCGTCGCGTTCTTCGCCGTCGACCGGGACGTCGTAGTCAGCCGCTCGAGCAATGGCGTCATTACCCGGACGGTGTTGACCGAGGTCGTCGAGGACGAAGAAACGACGATCCGGGTCACCAACTTCAGCATCGGCCGCCCGGTTCCTTGGAACGATTTGGAAGGTGCGATCATCCACGATGGGGCGCTCCATGTCATCGAGCGGGGATCCGTTTCCGACATTATTTGGCGGATCGATCCGGAGAATGGCGAGGCTTCCTACCTGGTCGTCGGCGAAAGCGGCGAACGTTTCCGCCAACTCTTCTCCGCCGTGGCTGGCAGTGAGTCCGTCCTCTTCTTCGTATCCATCCTCGGCGGAGATCACTATCTCCGGGCCGTCGGTGCCGACGAACCGGTCCATGGACCTGCCGAAGGGTTCAAATCGCTGACGATGGTTGGAACCACGCTGGCATACTTTGTCGACTCGGGGGCGGCCGATTCCCTCTACAAGGTCGCCTTGGACGACTTGGAGAATGCCACCCGCGTCATGGCCTTCAGCCTCCGGGTATTTGAAGCGGTGGTGGTCACCGACGACGCCGACTCCACGCTCTTCTTCCGCTTGGGCAGCGCCCGCGGCACGGCTCTCTGGCGCAGCGATCTCACCCGCGAAACCACCGTGCGGGTCCTCCGCGCCGGCGGCGACGGCGTTCCGGTCTCCGGTCCGCAAAACTTGGTCGCGGCCAACGGCAACCTGTTCTTCACCGCTCCCAACGGCACCGATCCGGCCACCGTCTGGCAAGTCGACCGGACTTCCCCGGCTCTCGAACCGACCGCCGCTCCGTTGGCCGAATTCTCCCTGGCCCGGGTCCCGGCGGTGAAGGTTTCCGTCCTCCACGGAACGGGCGATGGCATTGTCTCCCTCGATGACGGCCAAACCGCCGCCACCCATCTCGTGACCACCGCCGAACGCGACAACGAAACGTTCGTCGACGTCACCGAGCTGATCCGCTCGCTGCTGGAGCAGGGAATTATCCGGGTCACGTTCCGCATCGAATTGCCGGATGGAACCGAATCCCTCGACGAGCCGGTTCAGATTGCCCACGCTCATTCGCCGAATGGCACCGCATTGCTGGTGACCACCGGTCAGGCCGCGGTCGTGACCGGTTCCCTCTACAGTGCCGACGGCCGTCTCCTCCAGTCGAACCAATCGGTCATCGATCTCAGCCAGTTGAAGGCCGGCAGCTACTTCCTCCGCGTCCATGGGTCGACCGACGGTATTTCGCTGGTGAATACCGGCGCCGCCGACCATTCGGGCAACAGCACTCCGAGCCTCGGTTCCGCCAAGGATTACACCTATTACCTCCACACCGTCGAAAACGAACGTCAGCTCTGGCGGACCAACACCCAGTCCAACGGTCCGGTCCGCTTCGCCGGTGGTGCGATCGTCAAGGACGCCACCTTGATCGGCGGCAGCGGCGACACCTTCTACTTCACTCTGGGTCAAGGCGCGGCCACGACTCTCTGGCAGGTCAGCGGTCAATTCGCCCATCAGGTCACCGGTGTCGCCATCTCGGGCACGGTCGGGGCGTCCACCGCCGTCGGCGACAGCTTAATCTTCAATATCGGCGGCAAACTTTATGCGGCGAACGAAACGAATGTCATCCTTCTGACCGAGTATCAGCAACCTGTCACCGATCTCGCCACTGTCGGCGGCCGGGCGGTCTTCCTGGTCGACGGTCTCTGGCACGCCAGCGACGGCACCGTCGCCGGAACCAAGACACTTGATAAGATCGACGCGGGCGAACAACAGGCCGGTTCGTTGGTGGCGATGAACGGCAACCTCTTCTACTTCACTCAGAAGAACAAGACCCTCACTCTCTGGCGCGCCACTCCGGGCGAGGGCGACGCTTTCGGGGCCGAACCGCTTCGGATCGCCCGTCTCGCCGCCCTCCAGGTCGACTCCTGGCAGATCCTTGGCGTGGTCGATGGCAACTTGGTCTTCACTGTCACCACCGGCGCCGGCACCCCGGCGGAACGGACCCAACTCTGGACCAGCAACGGCCGCGGCGACGGACAACTCGGCGGACAAACCAACGGCACGGTCGCCGTCGTTCCGGGCCTCGACATGCGGGCCGTCGCTCCGGGCGCCGCCGCCAATGGTATCACCGTTCAGTTCGACCACACCGGAGCGGTCGAGTCGATCACATGGAACGAGACCACCCGCGTTCTCCAGATTCCGTATGTCGCCGGGGTCACCACCTACGCGGAGTTGGCGGCGGCGGTCAACGGCGCGGGGGTCGGCATCCAAGCTCTCGTCCTCGGCGCCACCAGCGCCACCGTCGAAGCGGGTCTGCCGAGCGTGATCTTCTCCGGCGGCACCGACCTCAACGCCAGCGCCGGCACCGTAACCTTCGGCGAGTTCGGGTTCGTCGTCGAAGCGGTCGAGCCATCCCTCGCCACCGCCCTCGAGTCGCACTCCATCGAATTGGTGTTTGACCTCGCTTCCGACTCGGAGACACCGGCCGTGGCCATTCACCATCCGGCCACCCATAGTCTTACCTTGCGCCTCCGCGCGGACGGCTCCACCACATTGGCCGATGCCGCTGCCGCGATCCACGCCCTGAAGGATTTCAAGGTCTCCGAGGTCCCGGAAGAGGCCGATACCTTGTTCCTGGAAATCGGCGAAACCAATCTCGACTTCGTCGCCGACACCGGCGCGACCGTCGAAGTCCCGGCCTTTGCCTTCGCCCGGGTGGTCGGCACCCAGGCGATGGATGTCGGCCAGGTGATCGGATTCGTCGCCAACTACGACAACCGTCTCTTCTTCACCTCGGTGACCGCCGACGGATCGACCGCCCTCTGGTCGACCCGCGGGGCCGCCATCAACACCCGGGTGGAAGTCGCTTCGCTGCCGGGCAACGTCTCCTCCCATACCGAATGGAACGGAGCCACCTGGTTCATCGCCGGCTCGGTCAATTATCCGATGCTGTGGAAACTGACCGACGACGGCGTCGAGTTCGCCGCCTTCCTCCCGCGTTTCGCCGCCAATCTCACCGCCGCAGGCAACCAACTCGCTTTCACTGGCGCGCCGTTCGGGGCCACCACCGGCGAAGCGCTCTGGGTCACCGACGGCTCCACCTCCGGCACCCGGATGGTGATCGACCTCTCGCCGGTCCATCCGGGCATCATCAGCGGTCTCACTTACACCGGAGGCGGATTGGTTTTCTTCGTGGAGAACCACGACGCTTTGGCCGACGGCCGGATCGATTACAGCCTCTGGATTTCCAACGGCTACGCCGACGGCACCTATCCGCTCTTAAGCAGCAACGCGGGCAACCTGCCTTTCGGCCGTTTCGCTTCGTCGGAAGGCGGCCGCGTCGAGCCGACCCATCTGCGCACCGTCGGATCGGTCGCCTTCTTCGAGTTCGACAAGCAGATCATCGCCACCGACGGCACCGTCAAGGGAACCTCGATCCTCGCCCAGAACCTGGTGCCGGTCGAAACCATCGAAAGCGACGGCCGCTTGATCATTCTCTCCGACAATGGCCGCCTCTGGATCAGCGAAGGCAATCTCGTCGGAGTGCCGTTCAAGATCGAGGTGAAGGCCCCGATCCCGGGCAATTCCCATCCTTCCTCCGACCGCGACATCATCGTCGGCGGCACCGGCAACGACGTGTTGATCGGCAACGGCGACCATGACATGATCTTCGGTGGCGGCGGCATCAATTTCTTCGTCGCCGAGAGCAAGGAAATCCGCGACCTGCGTCCGGACGACAACTTCGTCCTTCCGCCGACCTCCGAGTTCAGCGTCCAACAACCGCGGCCGACCGACTTCGTGGTCAACATCCCCGATATGGCCCTCCGCGCCGGCATCGCCCGTGCGCTCGGCATTCCGGTCACCCTCGGCTTCGACGGCAACCCGGTCATCCACGGCAAGATCATGGCCAGCGACATGGCGACCCTCGTCGAACTCCAGCTGGACAATCTCGGCATCCAAAGCGTGGTCGGCCTCCAATTCGCCCGGAACCTGCAAGTGCTCAACTTGAACGGCAACCGGATCGCCGATATCGGCATCCTGGTCCCGGCGACCGACCCGGCCACCGGAGCCCACACCGGTCTCTCGAACCTCCGGGTCTTCAGCATCGCCAACAACGGCAACGGAGCTCTCCATTTCGACGGCGTCGACGATTACGTCCACATCGACGCCACACTCTCCGGCATCCAAATGACCGTCACCTTCTGGTTCCGGACCGACGGCCCGGCCATCGAGGGTCAAGCGATGGGTCTCTTCTCGATGGACTCCGGCACCCTCGGTTCCGGCGGTCTCGACCGGAGCATCTTCCTTACCGCCGATGGCAACATCGGAGCCCGCATTTTCAACACCGGCGAGTATGAAACGATCGTCAGTTCCGAGAAGAATTTCTTCGATGGCAATTGGCACCATGTCGCCTACGTGTTCAGCTCGAACACCGGTCATGTCCAGACCCTTTATGTCGACGGGGTCAACGTCGCTGCGGGCTTGGCGACGTCCTCCAGCCTCTCCACCCAGACCGGCATCAACATCGGTTTCGGCCACGACGCCGACGGCAATCCGGTCTATTTCAAGGGCGACATCGACGAAGTCCGCATCTGGGATACGCCGTTCGCGCCGAACCTGGTCCGGGCCGACATGATCGAGCCGTATCCGGCCGAGCGGGTCTACCTGGTCGGTTACTGGAGTTTCGACGGACCGAACACCGGTTTCGTGATCGACCACTCCCTCCACGGTCGCAACGGCGTCCTCGGCGGCGGCGACGTCTCCCGCGCCCCAGCCCATGTCCGCTTCCTGCCGGATGTCTCCTCGCGGCCGACTCCGCCTCCGACCCAGCAGCAGATCGACAACCCGGCCCTGCCGCGCCTCGGACCCGCCGACACGCTCTTCCCGACCAATCTCCGCGATTTGGCCCGCCTCAACGTCCCAGGTCCGCTCGAACAACTCAACATCGCCAACAACCGGGTGCTCGACCTCAACCCGCTCTCCGCTTTGCCGGCGCTCTCCTTCATCGACCTCACCGGCATCGCGGGGGACCCGAAGATGGGCCACCTGATCGATCATGTCGGCGACAACGTCTCGCACCTGATTCAGACCAAGGACGGCATCCGTTTCGCGGTGGTCGAAGACAACACCTTGGTCATCAGCGCGGGGACTTGGGCCTGGCGGAGACTCACGGTCGGCGGCGGCGTCGACAACGACGAAACCTTCACTCTCCGCCTCGAGGTCGCCGACGGCGTCCACCTGCTCAAGGTGATCTACCACGACGGGGAGGAAGAACATGAGACCCCGTTCGATATCTCCGACTTCTACGAACCGGGTTCCGATCCAGATGATGGCGATTACCGCTTGCAGGTCGTGTTCGACGGCGGACGCGGCAACGACCAGCTCTTCATCGACGGTCTCTTCCCGATCCGGATTTACGCGGCCGGCGGCGACGGCGACGACTACCTCGAAGGGGGCGACTTCTTCACGTATCTCTTCGGCGGCGCGGGCAACGACACCTTGGTCATCGGCTCCGGCGAAACCGTCCTCACCGGCGGCGCGGGCAACGACACCTATGTCTTCACCAACGGGTGGGGCAACGCCATCGTCAACGAACTGCCGGGCGGCGGTCATGACACCTTCGACTTCTCGCGGGTCACCGCACCGTTGAACATCAACGTCCGCGGCGTTTCCGCCACCGCCGACGGCGTGAACACCGTCCGCCACCTCGGCAACACCATCGAACACTTCATCGGCGGCCAGAGCGGGCAGGACATGCTCAATCTCCACCGCGACAGCGGCGGCGTCCTCGAACTCGGCGCCGGTTGGCTCCGGTGGGATGGCGTCACCATCACCCACGAAGGAATCGAGGGAGTCGACGTCCGCTTCCGCAACAGCGCCACCAACGCCCTCACCGGGGTGGTCCGCGTCGTCGAGGATCTCGACTACAGCGGCCGCGACCTGATCCTGGAAGCCCGCTCGATCGACATCCGTGCTTCCATCAAGGCCGACGGACTCGCGCTCCTCTCGCAAACCATCATTTCCATCGCGCAAAACCTGAACGTCCACAACGGCCTCGGCCGCCTGATCGTCCTCGAAGCCGACCGCCTCCGGATCGAGTCGGCCAACGGCATCGGAGACGTCGCCATGCCGTTGTTCATCCGCAGCGGAACGGTCGAAGCGGTCTCGCGCGGCGCGGCCGGCATCTACCTGGTCGAACTCGAAAGCGCCGTGGTCGGCGACGTCGTCGTCGGCAGCCATGGCGTCGGCACCTCCGGTCTCTTCACGACCGGCGGCGGCAACATCAGCCTCACCAATCTCGTCGGCACCCTCCGCATCACCTCGCCGATCGAGGCGTCGGGCGGCCGGGTCATCCTCACCACGGAGGCGATCCAAATCGAAGCGCCGATTTCCAGCACCCGGACCATCGGCAGCCAGTCTTTCCGCGGTTCCCTGGTCCTGCAACCACTCTCGATCGCCACCGCCATCGGCATGGCGACCGAGGATGCGGACGGATACGCTAGCCAGCCGTTCCACCTGTCGGCCATCGAAATCGGACTCTTCCTCAACGAGTTCGCCCAAGCCGAATCCGGCAGCTACTTCTCGAACGGCAAACTGGTGACCCATACCGCGCCTTACGGCATCACCATCGGTCGCGCCGATGGCCGCCACCACATCAGCCTCGGCGCCTTCACCTACACCGAAACCGTCGTCTTCCGCGCGCCGGCCGTCGGCGGCAAATTCGATATCCTCGGCACCATCCGCCTCGGCGCTTCGCCGGTCGACGGCACCGTGGCCGAATTGATCTTCCTCGGGTGGCTCAAATGATGAACGGGACGTCATCCATGACCAAAACTCGCATCCAGTTCCCGGAAATCGTTCATTTCGCGGAAAAGAAGCCGGACTTCTTTCTTCTGACAAAAATTTTACTTGCTCCCTTGACTCAACCGATTTCTAACTTTTCAGCGCTCAGGTTTTCTCCCACCGCCTGTGCGCTGGGAAAACGCCGCATCTTCTAATGTCCAAGCACTCCTCAAAGAGCTTCCGGGTTGAAGCTTTGGAAAGCCGAATCCTCTTGTCCGCGACCCCGCTGGACGCCTCGGCGGCCGAAGACGCGTTGCAGCTCGAAATCGAGGTCCCCCTCTTGCAGGTCGAAGAATCTGCCGCCCAGGAGGCGGTCCCGGTCGTCGACGAAGATCTTTTCGAATCCGGCTCCTCCCTCGCCGAATGGACCGGCGTCGGGACCGCCGACTTCCGCGGACTCGGCTCGCTCACCGCCACCGCCGACGGAGCGTTGCTCGACGCGGCCGGGCAGATACTCTTGGAGCAACTCTCCGCGACCACGCTTTTCGCCGACGAGGTGGTGCTGGCCGACGGTTTCGCCGCCGCGGATCTCCGCGTCTTCGCCGACCGGATCGAAGTCGGAGCGATCACTTGGGCCGGGGAAAACCTCCTCGCCGCGGGCTCGCTCCAATTCTGCGGCTCAATGAGCGCCGTCGAGGGCGCGACTCTCGCCTTGCAACCGCTCGATGAGGCCGCCCCCATCGCCGTCGGGGCAGGGGAGGCCGCCTTCTTGATCACTTCGGACGAACTCACCGAGCTTTCCCGTGCCGGGCTGGATCGTTTGATTCTCGGGAGCGACTTCGGAAGCCACCTTTTCCTGATCGACGGTCTCACCTACCACGGAAATCTCCTCCTTCAAGCTCCCGGCGAGGGAGGCCGTTTCGACGTCGTCAGCGCCATCCGCCATTCCGGCGGCGAGCTGCGCTTCTTCGGACCGGGCCAAACCCAAGAGGTCGGAGCCGACACCTTGAGCCAAGGCAGCCCGATCCATGTCGACGACAGCATCGTCATCAAGGCCGGAGCCGTTAGTGAGACCTTCGGTCCGAACGCCGTCTATTTCAATACCACCGAACCGAGTCCCGGAGCTACCCCCCAGGATCCGCTCATCCCGAATCCCCAGGGAGCCGACATCACCATCTCCGGTTCGATTTCCGGGTCCACCGGAAACGAGACGATCTATCTGAACGCCGGCACCAACGGGGTCATCACCATCGCCGGCACGGTCGGAGTCGAGGAACTGCTGAAGCGGATCGTCATCGTCAACGCTAAGGATGTCCGGTTCATGACCGAAGTCCGGGCGGAGGAGTTCATCCAGCAGGCCGGAACCGGTAACACCACTTTCGGGCACGTCACCAACGGCGGCGACCTCACCCTCACCGGCGACCTTTCCATCCGGACCGCCGGAAACATCACGTTCAACGGCGACCTTATCTCCGAGGAGGGCGATGTTTTCCTCCGCTCCAACAACGGAAGAATCCTGGTCCGGGGCGACACGTCGGTGGAGGAAGGAAACTTCCAAATCGAACACGCCGCTGATGTCGAATTCCGCCGCGGAGTCGTCTTGGGCGGATATTTCCTTCAAGAGTCCGGCACCAACCGAACCACTTTCGACGCCGCGCTCCAGGCCTCCGCGATCGAAATCCACGCCGACAACGGCGTCCGGTTCCGCAGCACCGTTCAAGTCACGGCCGGAGACATCCGGTTATTCGCCGATCGAGTCGATTTCAACGGCCCCGCCGGCAGCGTCCACGGAGCCATCGGCCAAAACGACGTCCCGCTCAGCACCTTGCTGATCCGTCCGACTTCCCCGAACGTCTCCATCGACATCGGCACCCCCACCGGCGGCACCGGAACGCTCGATCTTTCCAGCAATGATATCAACGCGATCGCCAACGGTTTCGCCGCGATTATCATCGGGTACGAACAAAACGCCTCCCACACGATCCGGATCGGCGCCACCACCTTTCTCGATCCGGTTTTCATTTACGGCGGTTCCATCCTGGTCACCGGCAACTTGAACGGACATTCCGAACTCCGGCTCGACGCCCGCACCGGAGAGATCGAAGTCCGCGCCAGCCAAGTCCGGGTCAGCAACGAACAGATCGGCTCCGTCTGGGGATCGAGCCAACTCTCGCTGATCGCCCAAACCGGCAACATCCGGTTCACCGAAGGCGGTTCTCTCCGGATCACCAACCAGAATCCGAATTCCCTTTCGCAAGGTTCCTCCATTTCGTTGAATGCGGGCGGGTCGATCCTCAATCAGGCAAACTCCTTCGGACGCATCCACGCCCGCGACTTGATCGCCACCGCCACCGGAGAGATCGACATCCGGACCAACGTGGCGAATCTGACCGCCGCCTCGACCCAATCCGGCGATGTTTCGGTCGACGAACTCGATGGGCTCAACGTCCATTCGTTGGTCGCCGCCGACGGTGCGATCTCCCTTCTCACCGGCGATCTGACCACCGTCACCCTCATCGAGTCCCAGACCGACCACGTCGACAATGCGGTTTCCATCTGGGTTTACAACGGCCAGTTGCGGGTCGAGCGGGTGATCGCCGGCGAAAACGCCGATCTCACGATCGAGGTCGAAATGGGCGGAGTGATCGGACTTCCGAATAACGGCATGGCCCACTTGGTCGCCGACAGCTTGACCATCGATACCGCCGGAGGAGTCGGCGAGTCGGCCAATCCGTTGCGGATCGAAGCCAACGTCCTAGAGGCGACCAATGTTTCGAGCGGAGCCGTCAGCGTGATCCAGGATGGTCGGGCCACCTTCGGCGTCAGCGTCGACAACCAGGCTACCGGGGGGAATGCGCCGGTCACGGTGATCGTCCAGCCCGGGCAAACCGCCGTCACGGTTCTCGAAAACGGCATCCACAGCGGGTCGAATGCCGGGGTGCTGCTGAGCGTGCCGGGTCCCTTGACCATTGAGGGGAATATAACCTCCGGCGGCGGGGCGGTCACTTTATATGGCGGAGGAAACATTGAGTTTCTCGATCACTCCGTGATCAATTCCACCGGCGGCGACGTTCGGATCGCCGGTGTCGATCTCCAGATGGATGCCACCGCGGCGATCCTTTCGGGAGGCGGCAACATCTTCCTGCAGAGCTTCGGCGACGTTTGGATCGGGATGATCGACGCCCGCAACGGATCGAGCGACCAGACCGCTTGGGGCCAGGTTGCCATCCACGCCGACGGTGCGATTCACGCCCGCGCACTCGACCGCGATCCCCAAGCAGCGGAGGATCCGGCCAATATTTATGCGTCCGAATTGAGCCTCGTCGCCGGTCTAGGCATCGGCGCCCTTCCTGGTTCGGGCGTGGGCACCGAACAAACCTTGATCGTCGACGTCGGAACACTTTCCGCTTACGCCGCCGCAGGCGCCATCGTCATCCACGATCTCAACGGCATGGCGATCGGAACCGTCGACGGTTTTGCTCCGGCGATCGCCCAACCCGACGGCACCACCGGGACCGGTCCCGCCACTGGCGTTCTTTCCGCCGTGCTCAACGACGATGCCAACGGAGACATCGTCCTGAGCGCCGATGGCGCTCTCTCCCTTTCCGGGGCCAACGCGATCGCGGTGGCCACCTCCGGAACGGGCCGAGTGGTTATCGTCGGCGAAAGCGTCGGCATCCATGGCGCGATCCGCTCCGAGGGTGGAGCCGTTTCGATCTCTTCCGCCGGGACCATCCAAGTGACCGATGGCGCGAACGTCGAAACCTCCGCCGACGCGACGATCGCGATCAAGAGCGCCGACGGGGCGATCGATTTTTCAGCCGCAAGCGAAGTGTTGACCGATTCCGGCGCGATCGTGATCGCCGCCGCGGCCGGCATCACCCTCGGCGCGGTCCGGACGTCCGGGTCCGTCGGTCTGCGCGCGGGCGGGGCCATCCGCGCCGCTGCCGGTGGCGACGTCGAGCGGATCGTGGTCCGGGGCGAAAGCCTCACCTTGGAAGCCGGCGATGATATCGGCGGATCGGGCGAAGGCACCGCCTTGCGGACGGAAATCGCCTCCATCAGTCTCTCGGCCGGGGAGGGCGACGAACACCGTATTCACAACATCGGCACCCTCACGGTTGAAACGACCTCGGCGACCGCCGTTCTTTTCTCCCGTCTGATGGTCGGCTCCGACCTGACCTCGGGCCCCCAAGGCAATTTGACCGTGACCGGTTCGGGTGATCTGGAACTGGTCGTTCTCCCGGGCGAGGGGAATCTGGTCTTCTCGGCCGCGGCCGGTGCCGTCACTCTCGGCGGCGGCGACCTGATCCTCGGCGGTGCCGACATCGAAGTTTATTCGCACCTCGCCGCCAATGGCGGGTCGATCGAAATCAACGCCGGGGGAGATTTCCTCCTGGCGGAGTCGATGACGATCGCGACCGACGACGCGGGAACCATCACGATCCAAGCCGTCGGCGCTTTGACCATGGAAGCCGGTTCCAAAATCGAATCGGAAGATGGAGACATCCTTCTCGACGCCGGGTCGACCGTCGCGGTCGCCCGAGTGGTTTCGGTCGACGGCGATATCTCGGTTCGCTCGGAGAGCGGTTCCATCATCGACTCCGATCCGGCTGCGGAACTCCCCGATTTCGCCACCGGCGGCCATCTCGATCTCGAAGCCGCCACCGGTATCGGAATGGAGAACGGCCAGCTCGACACCCTGACCGTAACCGCCGCCACCCTGCGGGCCGTGACCGGCAGCGGAGGAATTTATCTCTTTTCGCCGGGATCGCTCATCACCACCGGTCTCGCCTCCACCGAGGGCGACGCCCCGATCGCGCTCGAAGTCGACGGGTCGTTGCAGGTGACCGCCACCGGAGAGAATCCCGCGGTGACCTCCGCCGGACACCTCGTTTTGACCGCCGGCGGCGATCTGACCGTGGCCGGACCGGTCACCCCGGTTCAAGGCTCGATCACTTTCACTTCGGGAGGCGACCTGGTTCTGACCGGTGCGGTCGACTTGTTCGCCACCGGATCGATCCTCGCCGTCGCCCAAGGAGTTTTGCATCAACAAGCGGGCGGCACGATGAAGGCCGAAGGCGACATTGTCTGGAACGCCGGCGGCGACTTGGGCATTTCGCGGGTCGAAACCGATGGGACGTTCGCCCTCACCGGGGTCAATCTCATCGATCTGTTCCCCGCTTCGACCGAAGCCCGCATCGAAGCGGCCGCCTTGCTCTTGGCCGGAGTCGGTTCGGTTGCGACGGTCGCGAACCCCCTCGCGGTTTCGGTCGGCCGCCTGGCTGGTGAAGTCACATTGACGGGTGGCGCGTTCGCTCTCGACAACGACCGCGATTTGATCGTCGGACCGGTCGGGTTCGTCGTCTCGCCGGTTCATCCGCAAACCGGTTTATTGCTCCCGGATCAAACCGGTTCGGCCGACGCGTTGACCATCTCCGGTCCGGGTGCGGGTGTTTTTCTCGATGTGACGGGCGACCTCACGGTCGAAGAGGTGACGGGCGCGACCTTCGCCGTGCAATCGAACATCCCCGTTCTTCTCGAGACCACCGGTTCCCAAACCTGGAGCGGCCGATACTCGTTCGGAGGCGGCGACCTGACCATTCGTTCCGGCGGCGATTTCCAAGTCGACGCGCCCGGTGTTCTTTCCAACGCGGGAGGGGATTTCTTCCTGCGGGTCTTCGGTCAAATGCTGGTCGCGACCGGATCGGTCCTGCAAAACGAGTCCGGTTCGTTCCTCGCCCGGGTCGACGGCGCTATTCTTTTGGACGGCAGCATCGTCAGCGAGGCCGACGTCGCCTTGATCTCCCAGGATGTGATCTCGCCGACCGCGGCCGGAGAGACTCCCCACATCGCCGCTGAAACCGCTATTCTTCGTTCCCCGGTCCGCGTTGGGTCGGTCGACGCCCCCTTCTTGACCGCCGTCGCCGGACTCTCCGTGCAAAGCGGACCGCAAGGGGTTTATCTCCACAATGCGGGAGATCTCCGAGTCACCAATCTTGGTTTCGCGATCCCGGCCATTCATCGCGGCGGATCCTTGACCGTGGCATTCTCCGGTTATCAAGGGGGCATTTACACCACCATGGGCGGGGTGATCCACCTTTCGGTCGACGGAACCCTGACGATCGATCCGGTCACCGCCCGGGCCATCGCCTTCCCGCTCGGACCGAATTCCATCGCCCTCCTCGCCGATGTCGCGGGGGCCGCCGGCAACGATTTCAGCGTATCGATCGAATACAACCAGCGGGATGATTCGAACAACCTGCTGCCGTCGCTCTCCACTCAATACAATGAAGCGGGCAAGCAACTCCGGTTGTTCCTCCAGACCGGCGTCGCCGTGACTTGGACCCAAGTGGTCAATGCGATCAATGACAACCCCGCGTTCCCGGTCACCGCAATCTTGTCGGCGGGCGGGTTGGACGGTTCCGCCACCTTCTCGCCCGATCCGACAGAAGAATTTGTAATCGTCACCGAGAACGGATCGGAAGACGGCATCCTCGCCGCCGTCGCCTCCATTTTCACCGGTGGCGCCGAGCCGACTCCGGGGGCCGCCGAGTTGGAATTACCCGGTGTTTTCTACGCCCTGCTGATTTCTTCGACCAATCCCGGGATCGCCGCCAACGGCATTCAAGTCCGGTTGCTCGACGATGGTCCGGGCGGCCGCCTCGCGAACGGCGCGAACGCGGTGAAGATCGAGTGGATCGAAGGCGACGGCGAAGGATTCGCCGGCCGACTCGATCTCTACGTGAACTTCGGGTTCACCACCGTCGGAACGTTGCTCGATGCGATCGAAACCGCCCGGGTGGAAGAGGCTCTGCCGTTCTCCGCTTCCTTGACCGGAGCGGTTGAGCCGGGCTCCTTGACCGACACAATCGGCGCGGCGCCGGTGATGCTTGAGTCCGATTTGCACGCATGGACCACCTTGAGCCCGCTCGGGGCCAACAACAACATGCGGTTGGTCGCCACCCAGCACGGGTCCCTTTACAACGGAATCCGGGTGATCATGATCGACGACGCCTCCGTCCCCGATTACGGAGTGCGGGCCTCGTTCAATGCGGTGACCAACATCCTGAGCGTTTTCATCGCTTCCGGCCAGACCACCGCCAATCAAGTGATCACGGCCGTCAACGCCGAGGGCACGTTCACCGCCAGCTTGGAACCGCAGACCGGCGGCAACACCGGGGAGGGGACCATTCAGGCCCATCGGTTCATGAGCAGCGGAGGCACTTCCGGCGCGAGGGCGACCGTCCATGTCAATTTGAGCGGTCCGGCGAACGATTTTGTGCTGACCGCCGTCGCCAACGGAGACGGCTACAACAATATCCGGGTGGTTTTCGTCCATGACGAGACGTTGGCGGCCGGAAGTGCCAAGGCCAGTTACAACTCCGAAACCAAGATCCTGACTCTCACGGTGAATTCCATGTTCACCGCCGCCGAGCTGGTTATCCAGGCAATTAACTCCGGTCCGAACGTCGCCTCCATGCCTTTCACCGCGGCGGTCGCCGAAGGAAGTTCCGGTTTGGGACCGATCTCGGTCTGGACCGCGCAGCCGACTTCCGGCGGGGTTTCCGGTCCGGCCCGCGCCACCTTTGTCGCTCCCGGCACCCACAACGACTTTGTGGTGATCGCCGACGAGGATTCCGAAGTCTATCAAAACGTGCCGGTCTTCCTGTTCGACGACGGTACCATCACCAACGGTGGCGCCACCGCGATGTTCGACCATGTCGCCCGGCGCTTGGTGATCAATGTCCAAAGCGGGGTCACCACCGCGAACACCGTGATCGCCGCGATCAATTCCGGACCGAACAGCGGCAACATTCCTTACACGGCAAGTCTCGCCCCCGAGAACAACGGGAGCGGTGTTTTCAACGTCCTGCCGCAAGATGTCGCGGGCGGAACCGATCCGGTCCCGGCGCGCGCTACCACCGTTCTTCCTTCCGGCGCCACCGTCGTCATCGAAGCCGCCGTGCTGGAATTCCTCCTCGGCGGAGTTCCGAGCAACGGCATTAAAGTCACGTTTGCGATCGATCCCGGACTCGCCTCCGGCTCCAATCCGGTTCCGGCCGCCGCCGATCTTTTCGAAGGAGAGGATGGTTACCGCTTGCTCCGGTTGCGCGGCGCCTCCTCCGGCACCACTATCGCCGAACTGGCCGCCGCGCTCGCCGACGCCGATCTGCCGTTCTCGATCGCCAATCTCGCGGCCGTCGGTCATCTGCCTCTCGGAGCTTTGGCGGTTCTAACCCCGACCACTTCGGAAGGTCGTATCGAAATCAATGCCACCGGCGACGTGAGCCTGATCGGTTCCATCCGGTCGGAAACCGGTGGTCTCGGCCTCGAGATCGATGGCAACCTTCTGTTTGACGATCCGCACTCCCGGATCGACGTAATCACCCGCGCCAACCTCGACATCGGCGGCGCCCTCGCGAATCTCGCCTCCACCGCTCCGGAGACCATCACCGTTTCGGGACGCGGCGGACTGACCATCGAGACCGGCGACTCCGCCCTCGCGTCGGTCGAGGATCTTGTTTTGGTCAGCGGTGGAAGCATCACCCTCCGGGGAGCCGGATTGGCCGTCGGCGAAGCGGATCTTCTTCTGCAAGCCGGAACGGATGTCGCCATCGAAGGGCCGATCACCGTCGCCGACGGGTTGATTGGAATCGACGCCGGAAAGGTGATCGTGGTCGACGCCGATTTGACCGCTCCGGTGATTCAACTTTCCGCCGGGACCACCGCCGCTCTCCATTTCGTCATCACCGCCACCGATTCGGTGCAAATCGTGGCGGGCACCGGCATCACCCAAACCGGTCGAATCACCGCCCTCGCGGCCGCGACGGTCGACGTGACCGCCACCACCGGTTCGATTCTGATGTCGGGCACGGCTCTCACTTCGACCGTTTCCGGCCTGATCCGTTACACCGCCGGCGGCGATATTGAGCTGACCACCCTTTCGTCGGATTCCGGAAACATCCGTGTCATTGCGGGTGGCGCGGTCATCGACGCCGATCCGGCCGATCTTTCCGCCAATCTGATCACCGGCGGCACCGTTACCATCGAGGCTCAAAACGGAATCGGCGACCTCGAAGAGGCCGACATCCGGACCGCCGCAGGCGAAGTGATCCTCCGCAATCTCGGCGCCGCCGGAAACATCGTCGTCACCGAAATCGCCGCCGGAAACGACCTGGTCGTCGCCGGGTTGACCAACGATGCCGTCGGCGGTTGGTCGGTGTTGCGTAGCGAAGGGGGGAACGTTCATTTAACCGGTCCGGTGACCCATTCTTCCAACGGGGCGCTGGTCGTGACTTCCTCCGCCGGCATCATCCTCGACGGCGCGGCCACTTTGGCGGGCGGCGCGGTGAATCTCCACGCCGCATCCGCGGTCTCTTTGAACGCCGATTTGAAGACATCCGGCGGTGCGGTTTTCATCACCGCCGGAGATGGTGCGATCCAGATGGCCCCCGCTTCCATTCTCGATGCGGAAGGCGGCACCGTTGTTCTGGCCGCCGCCGGTCCGATCCTGGTTTCCCGGATCATTTCCCAGGGAGCCCAGGTCCGCCTCGCCACGTCGGCCGGGGGATCCATCTTGCGGACGGCAGGATTGTCGGCGAACGCGGTGAACGTCACCGCCGCCGGATTGCAACTTTCGGCCTCCTCCTCGATCGGTTCGTTCGCTTCGGCCAGCGCCGCGTTGCTGCTTGAAGTCGACCGTCTGTCCGCCGAAGCGGCGACCGGGATCATCGCGGTGCGCGACGTTTCCGGTCTGACCCTCGGTGCGGTCGATGTGTCGCTCGACGTTCCCCAGACCGACGGCGGAACCATCGCTTTCGCCGAATCGCTCTCCGGGTTCCGGTCGGGCCAAGCCGCCGTGTTGACGGTGGGCGGTTCGCTCGTGATTGAAGAAGAAACCGGCGGTCCCGCCGTTTTCGCCGCCGGACATCTCCGCATTTCCGCCGGGGGCAGCCAGACCGTCGCGGGCGACATCGAGGTCTCGGCCGGTTCCTCGGTCCATTTGATCTCCGGAGCCGGTTTCACTTTGGCGGGTTCTGTCACCACCGATGGCGGCTCTCTCTTGATCGAATCGACCGGAAGCTTCACCCAAGTGGACGGTTCCTCGATTGTGACTGGGGGAGGGGATGCGGTCGTCGACGCCGGGTCCTCCATCGTCGTCACCCGGATCGACGCCGGCACCGGAAACATCGTTTTGATCGGCGCCAGCACGATCCAACCGGCCGGATCGGTCGCCGGGCCGCACTTGGTGGCCGCCGGAGTCCGCCTGTCCGCCAATGGCGCGATCGGATCGACCGCCGAGCCGCTGCAAATCGATGCCGACCGCCTTTCCGCCCGGACCACCGGTTCGATCCGGATCGATGCCGTCGGTTCCCTGACGGTCGACGCCGTCGAAGCCGCCGCCGAACGCGTCTCGGTTCTCGGGCAGACCGACTCCACCACTACCCGGATCGTCACACCGTTGGCCGATCTGACTTCTCTGGAAGGTGGAAACATCCTGCTGACCGTCGCAGACGAGTTGACCCTGCTCGACGGCAACGCCAATACGCTCGCGATTTCGACCACCGGCGCCGGCAACATTTTCGTTTCGGCGGCGACCTTGACCGCCCAAGCCGACATCCGGACCATCGACGGCCATATTACCCTCGACATCGGCGGGAACGCCCACTGGGTTACCGTCGAAGGGGTGGGGGCGAATCTCCGTTCTCAAACCGGCGCGGTCCATGTGTCGGCCGGCGGATCGGTGATCATGGACGACCGGTCGTTCTTCCGTTCCGTCAGCGGTAACATTCGGGTGGCGGCCGAGGGCGACATTCTGGTCGCGAGCATCCGCGCCCCGGCCGGATTGGTTTCCCTCGAAACGGGCGGCGTCGTCCTCGACAACGGCGACACCGACATCGACATCCAGGCCAACACCTTGCATGTTGTCGCGGCCGCTGGATTCGGTTCCTTGGCGACGTTGAATCCCTTGGAAACTCAGATCGGTCGCCTCGCCGCCCGCATCAACGAGGGACCGTTCGCCCTGAACGAAACCGACGCCTTGGAAATCGGCTCGGTCGCCGGAGCGGTTTCCCGGATCGATGTCAACGGCACCGCCACGAGCACCATTCTCGACCCGTTGTTCGGTCTCGCCTCCCTCGGCGGCGGATCGGTTTCGATCACCGCCAACGGCTCCGTCACCTTGCTCTCCAGCGGAAGTCCGACCGACGGGGTGCCGGTTCTCCGGTTGACCGGCTCCGGCAACCTTCACTTGCGGGCAAACGGCGCCTCGGCCAACTTGACCGTCAACGATACCATCGAGGCCGGTGTCGGCCATCTGACCCTTTCCGCCCAGGGGAACCTCGTCTTCGCCGCCGGGGTCGCGGTGACCACCGGAAATGCCGGTTCGCTGACCATCGAGTCGACTGCCGGGTCGCTCACCCAAGGCGCGGGCGCTCTCTTGAAGAGCGGATCCGGCGACATCGTCGTGACCGCTTCCGGAACCGTCCGGATCGCCGGAATCCAAACCGGCGGATCGGTCGCGATCACCTCTGCCACCGGTTCGATCTTCGACAACGATCCGAACGCGGTCAACGTCGCCGCCGCCTTCCTCCGCCTCCGGGCCGCCACGTCCGTCGGGGAATCGTCGAATCCGATCGAGACCTCCGTCGGGACGATCTCCGCCTTGGCCTCGAACGGCAGCATTTACCTGCTGGAAACCGATGGAGTCACCGTCGGCCAGACTTCCGCCTCCACCTTCCGGGTGTTGGTCGACGGCACCCTCGACGCAGCTTCGGTGGCCGCCCAGTCCGACCTGACCACCGCCGCCGGAAACGGCAACATCGTCTTGGTGACCGTCGACGGAACGATCGTTCTGACCGACGGCGGCAATGCCAACAACCGGGCGGTGACCGCCCATGGCACCGGACGGATCCTCATCGCCTCCGGCGCCGAATCCTCGCTGGCGGTTGAATCCGGCATCCGGAGTTCCGGCGGACACGTTTCCCTCCTCGCGGGCGGTTCCATCACCGTGACCCCGGGGGTCATCGTCGCCACCTCGTTCGGTGGAAATATTGACGTCGAAGCCTCCGGCGGCGCGTTGCACACCGGAGCGAATTCGCGCTTCGAAACCCAGTCCGGCAATGTCCGGCTCGCCGCCCGCGACGACCTCACTCTCGGCGGTCTTACCACCACCGGACAGGCGAGCTTGATCAGTCTGACCGGATCGATCCTCCGTGCCGGTTCCACCGCCTGGACGGAGGATGTGATCGCCAACCAACTCCGGGCCACGGCCGCCGTCGGCATCGGAAAACTCGGTTCGGACTCCGAGCCGTTGACCACCCGGATCGGCCGTCTGGCCGCCACCGCCACCAGCGGCGGTATCAATATTTTGGAGTCGACCAACCTCACCATCAATTCGGTGGAGGTCGCCGTGCAACGGGTCGGCGCGAACGCCCAATTGACCGTCGTCACCGACGCGAATCTCTCCGATCTGACCACCACCGCGGGCAACGGCGGCATCGTGGTCCGCACCTTGGATGGTTCGATCACTTTGGTGGATGGCGTCAACGCCGACGGTGTGGCGGTCGCCGCCCATGGCTCCGGCAACGTCCTCCTCGAATCCAACGGGGCGACCCGCAACATCACCGTCAACGCCGACGTCCGCAGCGCGACCGGTCACCTCACTCTCCGCGCCAGCGATTCTCTCCTGATCGGAACCAACGTCCGGATCGAGACCGCCGGCACCGGCAGCATCCTTCTTCAAGCGACGGCCGGGGTTTTCCAAGCGGCCGACGCCAGCCGGGTGGTCGCCGAAAACGGCAACATCCACGTCTCCTCGCAAGGCAATCTCACGGTCGGGGGCTTCACCACCGGCGGCGATGTTTCCTTGGTTTCCGTCGCCGGAGCGATTCTCGACGCCGGCGACATCGGGGGTGCCGATATCGTCGCGACCAGCCTCCGGCTTTCCGCCGCCAACGGCATCGGTTGGGGAACCAGCCTCAATTCGCTGGAAACCGATGTCTCCACCATTGCGGCCCGCAGCGCCACCGGCAACATCGCTCTCACCGATTCCTCCGGCTTCGCCGTCGACCGGGTCGAAACCATCACCGTGCAGCGAGTGAACGCGAACGGCGGCGTGGTCGCCCTCGACGTCGCACCGATGAGCGACGTCGAAGCCTTCGGTCTGGTGATTCTCCGCGCTCTCGGGGGCGATATCACCGTCCGCGACGGCGCCGATGGCAACGGCTCGGGAGTCCGGTCGTTGACTTCCGCCGACATCCTCCTCGCCGCCGAGGCCGCCTCCGGTAATTTGATCCTGGAAGCATCGGTTGTCTCGCAAGGCGGACATATCACCTTGAGCGCAGGGGGCAACTTGAGTCTGACGGGATCGGCTGCAACCGCCACTTCCGGCACCGGCAGCATTCTCGCCGAGGCGCTTTCCGGAAACATCCAACTGGCTCCGGCGGCTTCAATCATCGCCGGCACCGGCAGCATCCGGCTCCACGCCGCCGCCGACATTCTTCTTGGTCGGATTCAAACCGGCGGGCACGTCAGTTTGACCGCCGTCGCCGGTTCGGTCCTCAACGGCGGAGTCGCCGGCGGCCTCCGCAACGTGGTCGCCGACCGCCTCGCCATCCGCGCCGCCGATTCGGTCGGTCAGCTCGGGGCTAACGCCGAAAGTCTCAACACCCAGGTCAACCGAATCGCCATCCGGAGCGGAGCGGGCGGAATCAACATCACCGAGTCGACCGCCCTTCGCATCGACTCCGTGAGTGCTAGCGTCGAGCGGGTTCTCGCGAACGCCACCCGCCAAGCGGTCACCGAGACGGCGATCGCCAACGTCACCACCACCGACGGCGGCGGCATCGTCATCACCACGTTGACCGGCGAGATGATTTTGGCGGCCTCCGGGCAAACCGCCGCGGTTCACGCCGCCGGAGCCGGGAACATCCTGCTCGATGTCCGGAGCGGCACCGCCAATCTCGACCTTCTCCGTTCCGTCGTCTCGGGCGGAGGCCACATCACCTTGAAAGCCGGTCAAACCTTGTTCCTCCGCGCCGGGGTCGAGGTCCGGACCGAAGGATCGGGTTCGCTTTACTTCAACGCCGCGACCGGCGGGATTCAGGCGCATGACGATTCGCGGATGATCGCCCAAAACGGCGACGTCGTTTTGATCGCCAACGGATCGGTCCTGGTCGGTGGGATCACCACCGGAGCCCGGGTCTCGATCGAGTCAGTCAACGGCTCGATCCTCGACGCCGGTTCCCAATTCGGCGGAGCCGATATTATCGCCGACTCGGTCCGCTTGGTGGCCGGAGGAAGCATCGGCGTTCTCGGCGCCGCGGCCGATCATCTGGAGATTTCCGTCAACACCGTCGCCGCTTGGGCCAAGAACGGTCCCATCGCCTTGATCGAAAGCAACGGGATCACCGTCGGGGCAGCCGGAGCCGCCGTCGCCGAAGTGCAGGCCGACGGAACTACCGCCGCCATGGCGGTCGACGATCTCCGGTCATTGAAGGCCGATGCCGGGTCGGTCGTCCTTCAAGTTCTCCAAGGCCATTTGACGGTGGAAGCCGGACAGGCCGGGGCTCCCGGAGTCGAAGCCGGAACCGGCGGACATGTTCTTTTGCATGCACCCGTAGCGGGAGCCGACATCATCACCGAGGGTTCGGTCGTTTCGGCCGGGGGACATGTCACCTTGGTCGCCGCCCGCTCCCTGGAGTTGAACGCCAATGTGCAAACCGCTTCGCTCGGCGCCATCGACCTCGAAGCGACCGCTGGCTCGATCACCATCGCCGACGGCGCGCGGATTTTGGGTGGCTCGGGGGCGATCCGAATGGTCGCCCAACAGAATGTCCGCTTGGGTGGCGTTTCGACCCTCGGCAATGTCGCGATCACCGCGACCGCCGGTTCGATCCTCGACAACGGCGATACCCACGTCGATGTGATCGCCAACGGTCTTCGCTTGGTCGCCGGGGTCGGCATCGGCACGCTTGGAACCGGGGCGAATCCGATCGACACCCGAGTCGCCACCGTCTCGGCCCGCGCCGGAGCCGGTGGAATTCACCTCTTGGAAGAAAACGGCATCGCGGTGGGTGACGTCGCCGTCAATCTGCATCGGGTCAATCTTTCCGGCATCGCTTCCGCCGTCGCGGTCGCCACCCAGTCCGACCTCCGCACCACTTCCGGAAATGGGTCCATCGTGTTGCGGGTCGCCAATGGGGACGTGGTCTTGCATCGCGGCACCGCGCCGGACGGCAACGTGGCGATCTCCGCGAACGGTTCCGGCAACGTTTTGGTTGAGACCGAGGGTTCCGGTCAGAATATCACCATTCTCGGCAACATCCTTTCCGGCTCCGGTCACCTCAGTGTGATCGCCTCGGGCGGAATCGTCCTCGGCACCGCTCCCCTTCCGGCGACAGTCCAAACCGGCGCCGCCGGAACCGTCGACCTCCGGGCCGCCGACGGAGCGGTCACCATGGCCGCCGCCTCGCGGGTGATCTCCGGGTCCGGCGATCTCCGGATCCATGCCGAAGGAAACATCGTTCTCGGCGGAGTCCAAACTTCCGGCAATGTTTCGCTTGTCTCCGACGCCGGTTCGGTCCTAGACGGAGGCGCCGCCGTCACCAACATCCAGGCTGCCGGACTCCGGATCGAAGCATTCGGCGGGGCCGGCCGGTCCGCCCCCGATGCCGGATTACCCGGTTCCCATCTGATCACCACCACGGTCGCCACTTTGAGCGTCCATGTGGGCTCCGGAAGTATCAACATTCTGGAAACGACCGCTGTGACGGTTGGCAGCGTCTCCGCCACAGTGAACCGGGTCACCGCGACCGCCGGGGCGACTTCGGTCGTCGACGCGGCCCAAGCCGATCTCCGGACGTTGGGAGCCGACGGTTCGATCGTTCTCCGCTCGACCGGCGGTAACATCACGTTGACCGATGGCATTCCGGGAGGCGACGGGCTCGCCGTTTCGGCAAACGGTGGGGGCAACATCCGGATCGAAGCCAGCCAAACCGGCCGGAACGTTCTGGTGGAGGCCGGTGTTCTTTCCGGGACCGGTCATATTGCGATTCTCGGGGCCGCCGGCATTCTGTTCAGCGGAACCGGAAACGTGACCACCGGCGGAAGCGGCACCGTGTTGGTCGAAGCCGCCACCGGTTCCATTCAGCAAACGACCGGACTGCAAATCGTCGCGGGCGACGGCAACGTCCGATTGGCGGCCGGCGGAACGATTCACCTGAGCGGAATCGCCACCGGCGGCGCGGTCTCCCTGGTCGCGGGCGGTTCGATTCTCGACATTGGTTCGCCGGTGGGAGCCGAGAACGTCGCCGCTGCCGCCCTCCGGTTGCAGGCCGGTGGCTCCATCGGCGCCGCGAACCAGCCGTTGAACACCCAGGTCGGAACTCTTTCGGCAACTGCGGTCTCCGGCGGAATCTACCTGTTGGAAAGCGACGACCTCCGGATCGACACCGTCGCGGTGACGGTGCAGCGGTTCGGATCGAACGGTTCGTTGACGGCGGTGGTCGACGCGGCCCAAGGCGGATTGAACGCCGGCGGCAACCTCCGGGTCGAAGCGAACGGAACCGTGACCTTCGCGACCGGCGGCCAGGCGGCGGGTTGGATCGAAATCGAGTCGATTTCCGGGTCGATCACGATGGTCAATTCGACTCTCCTCAGTTCTAATTCGTCCACCCTTGATTTAACCGCGCAAGGATCGGTCACGATCAGTGGGTTGGTGGCTCCGGGATCGATCACTGTTGAAGCCGCGACCGGCGGTATTTTGAGCGCCGGGACGGCCCACCGTTCGATCACCTCCGGCGACGCGGTGACGTTGTCCGCCGCCACCGGCATCGGGCGCACCGGGGCGATGGCCTTGGTCGTCAGCGCGGAAGAGATCAATTTCACGAATACGGTCGGCGGGGCGGTTTACCTCTTGGTCGAAGGCTCGATCGAAGTCACCGGTGGCTCGCTGGCAGGGGCGGGGGCACTCTACCTGACCGTGACCGGGGGCGGACTCAATGTAATCGGTTCGCTCGAACTGGCGGGCGGTCCGGCGATTATCCGGGTCGACGATGGTTTGGTCCTGGCGGCTGGAATCACGGCGGACCGCGATATCCGGATCAACGCCGCCTCTCTGGAGATATCCGGACAGTTCGACTTGGCGGAGTCGGTCCTTTGGAGCGAGCGCGGCAATATCCAAGTCCGGACCGTGGGTGAATTGATGTTGCCTGCCGGAAGTTTCGTCGGAGCGGTCACCGGCGCGGTTCTCCTGCAGTCCGGCGAGGGGATGGTGGTCGGCCTGGTCCAGGCCGGGCAACTGATCGATCTTCGCGGTGGCGCGGATGTGTCGGCCGCCTCGCTTCTGCGGTCGCAGCACGAATTGCGCGCCCCGGCGGTGCAATTGTCGGCGGCGGGCGATCTGGGCAAGTCCGGCGCGCCGATCCTGTTGGTCACCGACCGTCTCGACCTCGTGGCCGGGGGCAACGCTGAAGTTTACGAGCTGAACGATCTTGAAATCGGCCGCTTCGGCCTCCGTTTGACCGACGCCGAAGCCGGAGCCGAGTTGCTCCTGCGGATGGGTGGCGGCGAGCTGACTTCCGTCGCCGGAGTGACCGAGATTCCGGGATTGGGCGACTTCATTCTCAAATCGACCGGAACCATTACGCTCGGCACCCGTTTGGTCGCCCCCGATGGCAACTTGATCATCGACACCTACGGGTTGGAGCTCGATGCCACCTTGCCGGCCACGATTATCGTGGCGCCGAACGGTTCCGTTTATCTCCTGATCGGAGAAGGCGAGATCGGTCCGGGACTGAGCGTGACTGCCGACACCTTCGAAGCGGTGATCGAGGCAGGAGATTTCTCTGTCGAATTCATCGGCACGGTTCGAATCGGGCCGGACGGGATCGAATTGATCGGCGAGGACAACTCGATCGATCTCGACGTGATCGGCGGAGATCTGGAAATCTCCGGTCCGATTGTTGGCGGCGGCGGTATCGATGTGAAGATTCCGGACGGCGGGATCATCGTCTTGCCGGACGCGCCGACGGGACCGCTTTTCGACGCTGAGAAAGCTGGCCTCCGCTTGGAGCTTGGAACCGGAGTCACCGTCGGGACCGGAGATCGGGTTGAGATTAGTGCGAGTGAATTCAGCGCGGTGACCAACTTCGGCGACCTCCGTTTCGGTTTCAATGGTCCCTCTACCACCATCGTCGGCGCCGGAATCCGGATTCTCGGCGGTTCGGGAACGATCAACTTGAGCGGTACGGGAAGCCTGCAAATGAACGGCGACATCCGGAACCTCGGAAACGGGAATGTGAATCTTCGCTTCAACAACGGCGCGTTCCTGATGGAGGCCGGAAGCCAGATGGAGATCGCCAGCGGCAACCTGACGATGGAGGTGCGCGATATTATCGTGATCTCGCGAATCTTCAATCTCTCCGGGGCGACCAGCATCGTCAGCACCCACAGTTCGATCACCCGCAACACCGACCTGGCCGCCGGAATTCCGAATCTGATGGTTACCGTGCCTCCGGTGATCGCGATGCTCGGAACCATCAATCTCCTCCTCGACGCCGATTCGGCCCAAGTGAACGACATGAACGTTTTCCGGTCCCCGACTGCGACCTATCTCCTTCTCTCCGGAAGTTACCGATAATGCGACGACTGCGACAGAGTTCCATTTCTTCCCTTCGGGTCCTTGTTGCGGCCATCTGCCTGATGGCGTGCGCCGGTTTGCCGACAATCCAGGCGCAGCAGTTGCAAGGCTTGGGGGAGTCCATTCGCACGGCAGTCGCGGTCGGCGGGGAAATCGTCGGATTGAACGCCGACGGGGCGATTGTCCGGACCGCCGACGGTGGGGCGACCTTCGAGGAACTGCGGGAGCCGACGCCGTCCGACGAGTTGTTGGCCTTGGCTGCGGCGGGTGACGTGGTCGTGGCTGGAGGCAGCACCGGCCTTCTGTTGAGGGCGGATTTTTCGGTCGATGCGACGGTTTGGACCGAAGTGGCCGGCGGAAGCATGCTCGGTTCGGTTCGCGGCATCGCCCAGGATGGCACCAGCAACTGGATCGCGGTCGGCGATCACGGATTCGGAGGAGCGGTTTTACGCTCGACCAATAATGCCTCCACTTGGAGTGCGGTCGGAACGCCGCCAAACAGCGCCTTGTATGCGGTCGCTTGGAACGCGGCGACGGGCGAATGGATTGCGGTTGGCGGCGACGGATTCGACGGCGCGGTCTATCGCTCGACCGACGGGCTGAGTTGGACTTCGGTCGACGTTCCGTTTGGAACGCCCAATCTCCTGGCGGTCGCGGTCGACGCTGAGGGAAACATTTTGGCCACTGGAGAAATGGGGGCGATGTTGCTTTCGACCGACGGAGGTTCGACTTTCGACGCGCCTGCCGGTGAGGCGGTTTGGGAAGATCTGGGGGCGGTTGTTTCGGTTGGACCGAACCAATGGATCGTGGCCGGGTTCGACGGGGTGGTGATTTCCATCGTCGACGGAACCGGATCGATTTTGCTGGAACCCGATCCGTTGGCCCCGGCGATTCAGAGTTTGGTGCTGGTTGATGGAACCATCCTGTTATCCGGCGGCGCTTTTCTCGCTCCTCCCGTGATTTCCCCGGGGGCCGGTTCGTTCGAGGAACCGGTCGCGGTGACCTTGAGCGCTGAAGGGGGAGCGGTGATCCATTACACCTTGGATGGGACCACGCCCACTACCGATTCGGCTGTTTATGCGGAACCGCTTTCGATCACTGAAACGACGACCGTGAAGGCGGTGGTGATCGCCGGGGGACTGTCGAGTTCGGTGGCGTCCGCCCATTTTGTGATCGCTGCTTCCGACCCCCCCCCGGAACCGCTTCGGTTGAAGGTGGTTTTGATCTCGGGAAATCTTTTCCGGGTGGAACTCTCAGGGTCGGTCGTCGGCAGTTTTTACCAACTTCAAACCTCCGCGAACCTGGTCTCTTGGACCTCCTTGCAAGCTCCCCGGGAAGGGGTCGGTCCGGGCGAATTGGTGGTCTGGGAGGTGTCGACCTCCGACGCCAAGTCTTTCTTCCGGGTGGTCACCGTCGAAGCCCCCCAGCCATTGGAAACCCTACGCCTCGGCATCGAGCGACGGTCGTCAAGCGAACTCCGGTTGACCCTCACCGGCGTTACCGAAGGACGCTTGTATCAATTGGAAACCTCCACCGACCTGCAATTTTGGAGCGACTTGGGCGTCGCGCAACAGACCACTGCCGCCGAAATCATCTGGGATGTTCCTAACGACGGCCCCGCCCGTTTTTACCGGGTCACTGCCTCCAGCCCGCAACCGTAACTTTCCGATGAGTCCGATCCTGCCACATTTTTGTCAAAGTTTCGCCGCGCCAATTTCGGGTTTGTAAATTTTCCGTAACCTCCTACCACCTTTCTCACCATGTCGAATCCTCGAAAAACCAGCTTTAATGTAGAGGCATTGGAGTCTCGCATTCTGCTGTCGGCCGCACCGATGGACGCCGGTTTGACCGATTCGACGGAGAACGACGCGCAGCTCGACACCCCCGTTTGGGAAGTCGGCCAGGCGGCCGAGAACCAGCCCGCCCCGGTCGCTCCTCCGACGGAAGAAATCTTCCATGGACCGATGCTTCCGCTGGCGGAGGGGGAATCGAGCCCGGAGGCCTTGTCCACGACGTCCTACGGCGACGGGTTGACCCAGGAACCGGCGATTTTCATCAACGGATTCACCGTGATCGAGTCGGGGGCGACTCGTGTTTTCCAATCGACCACCGGCGGCATCTTCTTCTCCGGTCCCGGGGCGATCGACGGAACCGCTCCCGCCGGCACCCACGAAAACGTCCACCTCATTTCGGCGGGCGAGATCTCCATCGACGGGCCGATCGGCGGAACCAGTCCGATCCACAACCTGGTTGTTTCAGCCGGTTCCAATATCTTCTTCGGCGGCAGTATCAACCTCACCGGCGACTTGATCATCGAAGCCGGGGCGCAAGTCACGTTCGACCGCGACGTCACGGTGGCCGGCGATATCATCATCGGTGACAGCGCGAATCCCGGCGACATCGCTCGGGTGGTTTTCACTTCCCGGAGTGCAGTCAACGTGGGAGGGGAGATTGAGATTTTCACTTCCGGGACGGTCGATTTCCGCAACGAGGTGGGTGTATCGGTCCAGCCGTCATCCGTCACCATCGTCGCCGGACAATCGATCAACGCCGAGCAGGATTTCTTCGCCGGGGTATTGGATTTGACCGCTCAGAATGTGACCTTCCACCGCGCCTTGCGGGTTGCCGGTATTGATCCGGCGGGAGTCGCGGTCCGAATCACCGCGGCGGATCTGCTGAATTTCCGCGGGATTGTCGAAGTCGGCAACGGCGACGCCTTGTTGACGGCGAACCGGATGAGTTTCACCGGCGGTTCGGGAGCGGTTCAATCCAAGGCCGCGTCGTCCGATCTGATCCTTCGCCCCTTCAACCCGGCCCGTCCGATCGGCATCGGCGATCCCTCCGGCGGCGACTTCAACCGGTTGCAGATTTCCCACATCGAGCTGAACGCGATCCACAACAGTTTCGCCCAGTTGATCATTGGCGACCTGACGGCCGGCACCGGAGAGGTTCGGATCGGAAACATCGGGCTCGCCCAACCGACCGCCATCGCCCAGATCCAAAACACCGCCACCTTCGTCGGCGGATCGGTCCTTGTCGAAAGCCGGATCGACGTCGATGCCCAATCCGATTACCTGCGGTTGATTGCCCGGACCGGAAACATCGTGGTCAACGGTGCCATCAACCAATCCGTCACCGAACGGAATAATTGGGTGCGTCTCGAAGCCCAGGGCGACATTTACGTCAATCAGCCGATCTTCGCCCGCGACCGCATTTCCCTGGCCGCTGGTTACGAAGACGGAACCGGCAGCGTGTTCGTTCAATCGACCGGGGCGAATTCCGGTCAGCTTTTCACTACGAACACCACCGCCGCTGACCGCCGCATCGAAATCTCGGCGGGCGCGATCTCCGGAAACATTTCAATCGTCGACGGAGTCGGCCAGACCACTTTGTCGGCCGCCGGGGTCGGCAGTTCCATCGCCTTGCAGGCGCCGGGAGGAACGATCACCCAAGTCGGCGGTCTTCTCCGGGCCGAAGTGCTGGCGATGCTCGCCGACGGGAACATCACCGCCACCGCCGACATCGCCCGTTTGGGCGAAGTGACCATCGCCGGCGAATCGCTTTTCTCGGGAGCCGAAGTCGCGATCGATGGTATCCGGATCACGGGTACCGGTTCGCTCGATTTGACGGTGTTGCACGACTTGGTGATCGACCGGATCGAAACCGCCGGGGGCGACATTTCCATCGACGGCGGCAACGACCTTTTCCTGGCCGAACTCGACGCCTTGGGCGGAGCGATCAACCTGACCGCCGCCGGAGCGATCATCGATCATTTGGCCGGGACCGGAGTGGTGAACCTGACCACCGCCGGACATGTCACCTTGATCGCCCGCAACGGAATCGGTGGTCCCGGCGATCTCGACATCGACACCGAAGTCGGCACGTTGTCGGCCCGGAACGAAGTGAGCGGCGGGATTTTCGTGCAGAACCGGGGGTCGTTGACGCTCGCCGGATTCCTCGAAACCGAACAAGGCGACGGATCGATCGCGATCGTCGTCGACACCGGAAACCTGACCGTCGACACCGCCGTCTTCGCCCATGGCGCCGGGAGCGTTTTGTTGCGGGCCTCCGCCGGTGACTTGATTCTGGACGGGGCTGTCACGTCGGCCACCGGACACGTGGCCTTGATCGCGCAGAGCGATCTGGTCTTGTTGGAAGACGCCTCGGTCGCCACCGCCCTCGATGGCACGGTTTTGCTCCGCGCGGAAACCGGATCGGTCGAGATGGATGGCACTGTGCAGATCTCGGCGGTTGATTCCAATCTCCGGATCGAAGCCGGCGCCGGTATTGTTTTAGGAAACCTCACCGCTTCAGAAGTCTCCCTGGTCGCCGGCAATGGATCGATTCGCAATGCGGCGGACTCGATCTTGAACGTGACCGCCTCGATTTTGCGGATGGAAGCCGGTCAAGAGATCGGCGACGCGGTTCGTCACCTGACTTTGGCCGTCGAACGTTTGGCCGTCCATGCCGCCGACGGCATTTACCTCGCCCAGAACGGCGCGGTCGTTGTCACCGAAATCGACCCGATCGCGGTGGAAGTCTTCGCCGCCGACGGAACGTTCGGCACCGCGACCGATGGAGCCGCGTTGGCCGGTTTGGTTACCGCAAATACCGGAAACATCGTTCTTATCGCCACCGACGGAGCCATCGAGATCGAGTCGCCGGTGAACGCGGGCGGGGTCGGCAACATTCGCCTTGAAGCGGGCGACGTCGATGGCAACCTCTCGGTCGCCGCCGATGTGGGTGGCAACGGCGGAAGTGTTTCGTTGATTTCGGCGGGGGGGCTTGTCTTCGCGCCGGATGTCACCGTGCAGGCTTTGTTGGCCGGATCGATCTACCTGCGGGCACTCGGTGGTTCGGTGGTGATGGATGCTTCGAACCGGCTCATCGCCCCCGGTGGCGGAGTTCGGGTTGTAGCATCAGACGACCTCACCCTCGGCCAAATCGAGGCGGTGGATGCTTCCGTGATTTCCGAGTCGGGTTCGATTTTCTCGGCCGATGGTTCCTCGGTTAACATCACCGCGACCACTCTCCGGATGGAGGCCGAGAAGGCGATCGGGACCGCCGCTGGTTCCATCTTGACCGCCGTCGCCTTGGTTTCGGCGAATGCCCGGGGAGCCAGCGCTACTGAAAAAGGGATTTATTTGTCCGATTCGGGCGGCATCACCATCGGTTCGGTCGCTTTCGCTGGGGACGAGGTTTTGGGCGACGGCTCGATTTCCGCCGCGAACGACGCGGAGCAGTCCGGTTTGGTCGCCGGAGGCGAAGGCGATGTGGTTATGGTCGCCGTCGATGATCTGGCGATCGCCGCCACCGCCTCGGTCGACGCCGAAGGGGAGGGGACCGTTTTCCTCCAATCGGTGAACGGGGCCTTCACCATGATCGACGGCGCCACCGTCTCCACCGAAGCGGGAGAGATCACGATTTCCGCCGAGGAGGACATCCGTCTCGCCACGGTTTCCAGTCTCTCCGGCGCTCTCAAGATCGAAAGCGCGACCGGCGCGATCCTCGACAACCTGGCCGCTTCGACGCCGAATCTGGCAACGGGCGGATTCGCCGAACTCCATGCCGCGGCCGGCATCGGCGCGGCGGCCGGGGCCTTGGTCACCAGCGTCGGCGAACTCGCCGCCAGCAACACGACCTCCGGTTTGATCGCGATCCGTCAGATCGGCGATGTCGTGATCACCGTCGACGGGATCACCAATCAAGCCCTCAACGGATCAGTCCTGTTTGAAACAGTCGATGGTTCGATCGAGCTCAACGGACCCGTCTTCGCCGCTTCTGGCGGAAAGCTGTTGGTCCGGGCGGGCGGAGCCGATTCCGATTTGACCGTCAATGCCTCGGTCACCGCCGAAGCGGGGCCGATCTCCCTTTTGGCCGGTCGCGGACTGGCGATCGCCGCCGCCGTCCTGACCGAAAACGGCGGGACCATCGATCTCTGGGCGGAAAACGGGGATGTCGCAATCGCCGCCGCCGCGAGCGTGATCGCCCTCGATTCCGATATTCGGATCCGGGCCGGCAACGACCTTTATGTCACCGGCGTGGACGCGGGCACCGGAAACGTCCATCTCTCCGCCCTCAACGGGTCGGTGATCGACGGCGGAGACGTTCATGACCGCGACGTCATTGCCGCCAGCTTGAGAATCTTCGCCTTCGGCGGCGTCGGAGCGGATGCTCCGCTCGCCATCGATGTCTCGGTGATCGCCGCGACCGCCGTCAATGGTTCGATCCGACTTTCCGAGCTGGACGATATCATCGTCGGCACCGTTTCGATTGTTACGGTCGAGCGGGTCGGGATGGACGACACCGTCGCCCCGGTTGCCGATCCGGCCCTCGCCAGCGACTTGGTCGCGGAGGAAGCGGGTGACATTTCCCTGATCAGCGAGACCGGTTCGATCACGATCGAAGACGGGGTGAGCGCCGACGGCATTGGGGTCCGCTCCGCCGGGGGCGACCTGTTGCTCCAAGCCGCCGTCGCCGTCGCCCAGAACGCTCATCTGCAAACCACCGGCTCCGGAAACATCATCGTGATCGCCGAAGCGGGCGACATCACCATGGCCGTGGTCGCCAGGACTTCGACCGTCTCGGGGAACGTATCGTATTCGACCGATGGCGACATTTTCCTTTCGCTTATCACTTCGGTCGACGGTGACTTTACCATCGAAGCCGGTGACCGGATCGTCGACAACATCCCGGCCGAAACACCTAATCTCGTCACCCTCGGACACGCCGCGCTGATCGCGGTTAATGGCATCGGGGATCTCGGCGGGGCGGACATCGACACCAGCGTCGGATCGTTGAGCGCCCGAAACACCGAAAGCGGACGGATCGTCATCGACGAGGTCGACGGATTGATCGTTTCCGGCACCGGAATCGCCAACCTCGGCGGCGGCGAAGTCATCGTCACGGTGAGAAACGGCGACCTGCGGGTCGAAGCTCCGATTCAGACCGAAGCCACCGGAGCAATCCTCCTCCGGGCCATCGGCACGGGAGCCGATCTTTTCGCCAGCGCCGCGATCATCTCGGCCGGTGGTCACATTACCGTGCACGCCGCCCGGACGATCGATCTGTTGGCCGGAGCCGGAATCACCAGCGGCGCGAGCGGCACCGTCACCCTGCAAGCGGTCGCCGGATCGATCGCGATGGAAGGAACGGTTTTGGTCGACGGCGGCAGCGGCGACATGCGGGTCACCGCCGCCAACCAGGTTTCCCTGGGAGGATTGACTACCACCGGGAATGTAATCGTCGCCGCCACCGCCGGATCGATTCTCAACAACAGCGCCACCCTGGTGAACGTGACCGCCACCGGCGCCCGGTTGAACGCGAACATCGGCATCGGCCTGCTCGGCGGGGGAGCGACCCCGGTCACGACCGACGTGGCGGTGATCACCGCCCGCGCGACCAGCGGCGGTATCAATATTTTGGAGTCGAGCACGGTAGCTACCGGCAACGTGATCGTCCTCACCCAGCGGGTGAACGTCGACGGCACCCTCACCGCCGTCACCGAAGCCGCCCAATCCGATCTCCGGACCACCGGCAGCAATGGATCGATCGTCTTCCGAACCATCGACGGTGGAATAACCTTGAACGAAGGCTCGGCCCCGGCGGGCAACATCGCAGTCCTGGCGCACGGCAGCGGCAACATCCTGATCGAAGCCGCCGGAACCGGTGCCTCGATCACCGCCCACGCCGACGTCCGCACCACCTCCGGCAACGTGACCGTGATCGCCGCCGGTACGATCACTTTCCTCCCCGGCGCCGATATTCTCACCGGCACGACCGGAAACATCGTCGTCGAGGCGACCGCCGGTTCGGTCGTGATGCACGACACCGCCCGTTTCAACACCGGCTCGGGTAGCATTCGCGTGGTGGCCGGCACCGACATCCTCGTGGCGAACATCGTCACCACCGGAAACGCCGCCCTGATCGCCGGGGGTTCCATTTTAGACAACGGCGACAGCGCCATCGACATTAACGTCCACAGTCTGCTGATCAACGCCGGCGACGGCGTCGGTAGCCTTGGGTCCGGAACCTCGAACGCCCTCGAAGTGATCACCCGCCGATTGACCGCCCGCGCTGGTGAAGGTGGAGTCAATCTGGAAATCCGGAATACTTTGGGCAATGATCTGGCGATCGGCGACGTCACCGTGAGCGTGAACCGAGTGGCCGCCGACGGTACGGTTTCCCCGCAAGTCGCGGGAGCCCAGTCGGATGTCCGGACCGTCGAAGGAAATGGGTCAATCGTCCTGCGTTTGCCAAATGGCGCCTCGCTCCGCCTCGAACCCGGAACGGCTCCGGGCGAAGCGGTCGCGGTCTCCGCCCATGGCTCCGGAAACATCCTGATCGAAACGCTCCATGTCTTGGCCAGTATCATCGCCGACGGCGGGATCGAATCCGGGACCGGGCACATCACCTTAAGTTCGTCGCTGGGCATCGCGTTTGGCGGGTCGGCCGATATTCGGACCGGCGGAACGGGTGGAATCGATCTTCGCGTTCAAATCGGTTTCATCGAAATGGCCAACGGCAGCCGTTTCGTCGCCGAGGATGGCGATATCCGCTTAGCCGCCTCGACCGACGTCCTCCTGGGCGGCGTCCAGACCGGTGGCAACGTATCCATTATTTCCAATCTCGGTTCGATTCTCGACAATGGCAGCGCCCACATCGACGTGATCGCTTCCGGTCTGCGATTGTTCGCCCACACCGACATCGGCATCCTCGTGCCGATCGGCGTCGGAGGCGGGCCGAACCCGCTCGATATCGATGTCGACACTTTGTCGGCCCGGGCCCTCGTCGGTGACATCAATATTCTCGAACAAACTTCGCTGGCGGTCGGCGATGTGGCGGTGACGATTCATCGAGTCGGGGCCGACGGCACCACCACCCTCGTGACCGATGCCGCGCAGTCGGATC
Source organism: Verruconatronum alginivorum (assembly GCF_056590205.1). NCBI lineage: Bacteria > Pseudomonadati > Verrucomicrobiota > Opitutia > Opitutales > Verruconatronaceae > Verruconatronum > Verruconatronum alginivorum. The sequence goes on from NZ_JBWPVQ010000001.1 coordinate 1,732,879, forward strand.
TTCGCACCGGCGACAACGGCTCGATTGTCCTGCGCTCGCTCGACGGCGATATCGTTCTCAACGGTGGTTCGGATTCGCCCGAGACCGCGGTCTCCGCCGACGGCACCGGAAACATCTTGATCGAAACCGTCGGTGCGGGCCGGGGCATCCAGTCCAATGCCGACATCCATTCCGGAGTCGGGCACGTCACGTTAACCGCGGCCGGTTCGGTCGCCTTCGCCGGACACGCCAACATCACCATCGGCGGCACCGGAACCATCGTGATCTCCACCGCCACTGGTGATGTGGTCCAGTCCGGTCTCAGCCGGTTCACCGCGACCGATGGCGATATCCGCATTTCGGCCGGCGCCTCGATCGAACTCGGCGGCGTCACCACCGGCGGAAACGTCTCCCTGATCGCGTCAGGAGGTTCCATCGTCAACCGGGCCGATCCTATCGGCGGCGAAAATGTCATCGCCGACCAACTGCGGATGGTGGCGAATGTCGGTATTGGAGAATCGGATACTCACCTCTCCACTCACGTGTCCACTCTTTCGGCCCGAGCCGCATCCGGCGGGGTTTTCGTCCTGGAAACCGACGCGCTGACCATCGGCGATACGAGCGCTTCCGTCTGGCGGGTCAACCCGGACAACACTCTCGAGCAAATCATCGACTCGACGCTCAGCGATGTGGCGACCACCGGCGGCAATGGTTCGATCGTTCTGCGCACGCTCGCCGGGGATATTGTTCTCAACGACGGCACCGCGCCGACGGACAATACCGCGGTCAGCGCCGATGGCAGCGGGAACATCTTGATCCAGGCTCTCGGGGCCGGGACCAACATCCAGGTCAACGCCGACGTCCGCAGTGGCATCGGCCACGTGACGATCTTCGCGTTTCAAAACTTGACCATCGCCAGCCAGGTGACGGTCGCGACCGCCGGAGATGGCGCGGTCTTGCTGACCGCCGAGTCAGGCACGTTGATCATGGCCGGAGACGCTCACGCCGTCGCCGCCGGAAACACGCTTCGCTTGGCCGCGGCCGGTGACGTGATCGTCGGCAACCTGTTGGCCGTCGATGCCTCCATTGTCTCCGAAAATGGATCGATCATCAACGCCGCCGGAAGCACCAGGAACGTCACGGCGACCCGCCTGCATCTTTCCGCCGCCCAGGCGATCGCAACGGCGGATCGCCATCTGACCACCGCGGTCGCCCACATCGCCGCGTCCGCCAATGGAGCAGGGGAGACCGGGATCTACGTTACCGAGGATACCGCCGTCACCATTTCCACGGTCGACATCCTCTTTCTCCAGGTGACCTCCAACGCCGATGTCATCTCCGCCTCCGAATCTCAGTCCGGGCTGGTCGCGGGCAACAACGGAAACATCGTCCTGGTGGCGCTGGCTGGCAGCATCACGGCCGAGCAGATTGTCGATGCCGACGGCAGCGGCAATATTCTCCTCGATGCCCGGGGAACGGACAGCAACCTGACCGTCAACGCCGACGTCCGCAGTGGCATCGGCCATATCACTTTGAAGGCCGCCGCGGATATCGCCGTCGAGCCTGGTGCGATGATTTCCACGGCCGCCGCCGGAAGCATCTCGGTGGACGCCATCGCCGGATCGCTGACCATGGCCGGGACCGCGAGCATCATCGCCTTCGGCGGCAGCCTCCGTCTCCATGCGCTCGAAGACGTGACCCTCGGCAATCTCACCGCCGCCGATGTTTCGATAATCGCCGCGACCGGGTCCATCTTGAACGCCGCCGGAAGCGCGAAGAACGTCACCGCCGACAACCTCCGGCTCGAAGCCGATCAAGCGATCGGGCAACCCGGCCGTCATTTGTCCACCGCCGTCGCCCACCTGACCGCCCGGGCCGCCGGTGCGGGTGAGGCCGGGATATATATCACCGAGGACGACGCCGTCACGGTCACCACCGTCGGTGTGACCGTCACCGAATTCCACGCCGACGCCACCACTTCCACGGTCACCGATGCCGACCAATCCGACTTGGTGACCGGTAACAACGGCAACATCATCCTGATCGCGCTCGACGGCAGCATCACGCTTACCGATGGGGACAACGTCGATGGCATCGCCGTTCACGCCGATGGTTCCGGAAACATCCTGATTGATGCCCGCGGCTCGGGAAGCTCCTTGGTCGTCGACGCCAACGTCCAGAGCGCGACCGGACATCTCACTTTGATGGCCGCCGCCGACATGACGGTCGCCGGTAATGTCCAGATCACGACCGCCGCGCCGGGCACAATTTCACTGGTTGCAGTCGATGGATCGATGACGCTGGCCGGAACGTCGCAAATCACCGCCACCGCCGCCAGTTTGCGGTTGGCGGCCAACGGCGATATCCTGGTCAGCAACCTCACCGCCGCCGATGTTTCGATCGTCTCAACCGAAGGGTCGATTTTCAACGCCACCGGCAGCATCCGGAATGTCACCGCGACCAATCTCCGTCTCGAAGCAGGCGGATCGGTCGGAGTCGCTGGCCGCCATCTGACCACCGCCATCACCAACATTACGGCCAACGCCGCCGGTTCGATCGTTTCCGGTATCTATGTAACCGAAGAGACCGGGGCGACGATCGCCGCGATCAGTGTTTCGGTCAGCGAGGTCGGCGCCGATGCCTCCACGACCGTTCTCACCGACGCCACCCAAGCGGGTCTCACCACCGGCTCGTCCGGCAATATTGTCCTGGTCGCTCTCGCGGGTGGAATCGTGGGCGCCGAAGCCGTCGATGCCGATGGCTCCGGGAGCATTCTCCTCGATGCCCGGGGTGTCGGCAGCGATCTGATTCTTAACGCCAACGTCGCCAGCGCCACCGGTCACGTCACCCTGAAGGCCGCCGATGCGATTACCATCGCCGCTGCGGTGAACATCGCCACTGCCGCGCCCGGAACGGTCTCCCTTTCCGCCGCCGCGGGAGCGATCACCATGGATGGCACCGCCACCATCACCGCTCTCGATGGCAGCCTCCGGATCGATGCGGAAGGCGACGTCATTCTCGGCAATCTTACCGGCGCCGGCGTTTCCGTTCTTTCGGCAACCGGTTCGATCCTCAATGCCGCCGGGAGCGTGAAGAACGTCACTGCGACCGATCTCCGTCTCGACGCCGCCGGTGCGATCGGCGAATCCGCCCGTCACCTGACCACTGCCGTCGCGATTCTCACCGCCCGGGCGAACGGCGCAAATGCCACCGGCATCTATATCACCGAGGATGACAACGTCGCGGTCGGAGCGGTCACCGTGACCGTTATCGACTTCAACTCCGACGCCACCACTTCGGCCGTCACGGATGTCGAGCAATCCGACCTCGTGACCGGCAATGACGGTAACATCGTCCTGATCGCCCTCAATGGAGCGATCGACCTCACCGATGGCGCCAACGCCGATGGTATCGCCGTCCAGGCCGACGGCACCGGCCGCATTCTCATCGACGCCCGCGGGACCAACGGCCATCTTGCCATCGCGGCCGACGTGGTCAGTTTCACCGGCCATATCACAATGAAGGCCGCTGCCTCCATCGTGGTCGACCCTGGGATCGGTGTCGTTACCGCGCATTCAGGGACGGTTTCCATCGCCGCCGAGAACGGAACGCTGATCATGGCGGGAACCGCTTATGTCACGGCGACCGACAGCAGCTTGCGTCTCTTCGCGAGCGGTCAGATTTCGGTCGGCAATCTCCTGGCCGAAAACGTCTCGATTGTTTCCGCGAGCGATTCGATCCTCAATGCGATTGGCAGCACCCGCAACGTGACCGCCCTCAACCTCCGTCTCGAAGCCGGTCAGGCCATCGCCGCTTCCGACCGGCATTTGACCACCGAGGTTTCCACCGTGACCGCCTCGGCCGCCGGAACCGGAGGGGTTGACGGAATCTATCTCTCCGAAGCGAACGCGATCACCGTGGGGACAGTGGAGGTGACCGTGACCGAGTTCAACGGCGACGCCACCGAGTCGACCCTCACCGACGCGACCCAATCGGGCCTGGTAACCGGAGCCGACGGCAATATCGTCCTGGCCACCCTCGCCGGAAGTGTGACTGTCGACGACGATGTCGCCGCCGACGGGGCCGGGAACATTCTCCTGGAGGCGAATGGAGCGGGCAGCGATTTTACCTCGAACGCTGACGTATTGAGCGGCTCAGGTCACGTCACAATCCGGGCCGCCGCTTCCATCGTGCTGGCCGCCGGTATTCAGGTTTCCACTTCGGCCGATGGAACGGTCTCGGTGACCGCTCTCGGCGGATCGCTTGAAATGGACGGAACGGCTGCCATTTCGGGCACTGATAGTTCAGTCCGCCTCGCCGCCACCGGCGACGTTCTTCTGGGAAATGTGTCGGGAGCCAATGTTTCGATCGTCTCGACGACTGGTTCGATTTTGAATGCCGACGGCAGCACCCGGAATGTGACCGCGATTCAGTTGCGTCTCGAAGCCGGTGAGGCGATCGGGGCGGCCGACCGCCATTTGACCACGCGGGTGGCCAACGTCGCGGCCCATGCCGGTGGGGTGGTTTATCTCGCGGAGGAGACGAGCATCACGGTCACGACCGTGGCGGTCACCGTCACCGAATTCTTCGGGGATGCGACTCTCGCCGATGTTACGGACGCCGCCCAAGCCGGACTCGTTTCAGGGAACAATGGGAACATCGTTCTTACCGCTTCGGATGGCAGTATCACTGTCGACAACGACGTGGTGGCCGACGGCAGTGGCAATATCCTGCTCGACGCCCGGGGCGATGGCAACTTGCTCACGACAAACGCCGACATCCTGAGCAGTACCGGCCACATTACGTTGATGGCCGAGTTCCGGATCATCCTCGCGGACGATGTCGCCGTCGCGACCGCCGGGGGAGGCACGGTTTATCTGAACGCGCAGACGAGCTCCATTCAGATGAGCGGCAGTTCCTCCGTCGCGGCTGTCGATGGGGCGATCCGCCTGCGGGCGCAGGGAGATGTCAGCGTTGGTAATTTGACCGCGGTCGACGTATCCATTCTCTCGAACGCCGGGAATATTCTGAACAGCGCCGGAAGCAGCCTGAATGTCGCCGCGGAAAATCTCCGGCTCGAAGCGGAAGGCTCGATCGGCGAGGCGAACCGTCATCTCACCACGGCGGTCGCGAAGATCACCGCCCGCACGAACAGCCCGATTTTCGGCGGTAACATCTACCTGACCGAAGCCGATGCGGTTATTGTCACCACCGTCGGCGTCATCGTAGTCGAGGTCCATGCCGGCGGCTCCACGAGCTTTGTCACAGATGCGGATCAATCGGATTTGGTGACCTCCGCAGGCGGGAATATCGCTCTGGTGACTCTCGCAGGAAGTATCACTCTCGAGGACGGATTGGACAACAACGGGATCGCGGTTAATGCCGGTGGAGCCGGAAGCATCCTGCTCGACGCCAGGGGAGCGGGCAGCGAGTTGATCGTCGACGCGGACATTCTCAGCGGTTCCGGACACGTCACCTTGAAGGCTGCCGCCAACATCGTCATCAACGCTTCGGTTTCGATCACCACTTCCGCCTTCGGCTCGGTTTCCCTCAATGCCGCCACTGGTCATTTGACCATGGCCGGAAACGCTCACATCGGGGCCCCCGGGGGCGAGATCCGCTTGGCCGCCGAGGGAAATATCGTGGTGGGCAATGTTGGCGATCTTCCCGCCGCGAATGTCTCCCTCGTTTCCCGGACTGCCTCGGTCCTGAATGCGGCGGGCAGCAACATGAATGTCACCGCGATTAACCTGCGCATCGAGGCGGATCAAGCCGTCGGCCGGGCGGATCGCCATCTCACGACCGAAGTTTCCAATCTGACCGTCTTCGCGGCCGGCAATGGCCTCACCGGTATCTTCCTGACTGAAGCGACGGCGGTCACGGTTTCCACCGTCGGAGTGACCGTAGTGGAATTCAATGCGGATAACACCACCACGGATGTCACGGATCCCCAGCAGTCCGGTCTGGTGACCGGCAACGGCGGCGACATCGTCCTGGTTTCCCTGGACGGCACCATCACCACCGAGACCGTCACTTCTGCGAATGGGGAAGGCCGGATCCTCCTCGATGCCGGTGGAGCCAACAGCTCCCTCATGGTAAATTCTGGAATTCTCAGCGACACCGGCCATATCACCCTCCGGGCGGCCTTCTCGGTCTCTGTCGCGGGCGGAGTGACGATCGCTACCGCCGCTGGCGGAATGGTCTCCGTCGAAGCGGTGACCGGCACCGTGACGATGGCCGGATCGGCGAACATCGTGGCCGCGGACAGCAACCTCCTCATCCGGGGAGCGGAGACGGTGACCCTTGGAAAACTGACCGCAGCCAGTGTGGCGGTGGTTTCGACTTCCGGCTCGATCTTCAATGCAGCTAACAGCACCTTGAATGTCATCGCTACTCATCTCCGCCTCGAAGCCGGGGTGGCGATCGGTGTTCCGGACCGGCATCTCACCACGGCGGTCGCCCTTCTCGGCGCCACCGCTCCCGACGGTATTTATATCACTGAAACGGACGGCGTAACCGTCTCCACCATCGGCGCATTCGCGACGGAGTTCCGAGCCGACGGTACGACCGCCGACGTGACGCTTCCGGGTCTGTCCGGTTTGGTCACCACCGGAAATGGTCCCATCGTCCTGCTCGCTCTCGACGGGGATATCACAGTCGCCCAGGAAGTCACGGCCACTGGCTCCGGCAACATCCTGCTGCAAGCGGGAGGAGCGTCCGGTGAATTGACCGCCCTTGCCGACATCACCAGCGGAAGCGGTGACATCAGCGTGGTGACGGCTTCCGGGGCTTTCTTCGGGGACGTCACGGTCTCCACCACCGGCGGAACCATCGACATCCGCTCCGGTGCCTCCGCGACTTTCGTTGATGGCGCCCTGGTGTCGACCTCCGGCGGAAACGTTCGGATCTTCGCCGCCCTGAACATCTTGGTCGCCGGGATCGACGCTGCCTCCGGGAAAGTCAGTTTGATCGCGGCAGCCGGATCGATCCTGGACGGGGGCAACGCCCATCTGGATATCCTCGCCGCCGCCGCCCGCCTCGTGGCCGGAACCGCGATCGGCCAGCCCGGCGATCCGCTCGACATCAACGTTGACGTCCTGACCGCCCTGGCCGGGACCGGTGGAATCAGCTTGAGCGAAGTCGATGGCCTTACCGTCGATACCGTCGCGGTGACCGTCCGCCAGGTCGGCACGGATGGCGAATCGACCGATTGGACCGATGCGGAACAATCGGACCTTCTGACCGCCGGAAGTCTCGCCTTGGTTTCGGGCGGCGACGTCGTGTTAAACGACGGCGTCAGCGACAACGGCGCCGCGGTGGGTGCCGGCCAAAATCTGCTCCTCGACGTGGACGGCGACTTGCTCGGCAACGCTTCAGTCGGCGCGGGCGGTCATCTCAGTCTGCTCGCGACCGGCACGATCCAATTCGCCGCCGGAACCATCGTCGGGGCCGCCACCGGAACGGTCGACTTGGAATCGGGTGCGGCGATCACTTTCGCCGATGGAGCCAGAATTCTGACCGACGGCGGCAACGTCCGGCTCCTGGCCGTCGATGACATCGTTCTCGGAGGCATCGACGCCGGAACCGGAAAGATTAGTCTGATCAGCACCGGCGGTTCGATTCTCGACGGCGGCGATCTCCATCTCGATCTGGTCGCCTCGGCCGCCCGCTTGTTTGCCGCGGTCGGGATCGGACAACCGACGAACCCGCTCGACATCGATGTGGCGTTGGTGACCGCTCACTCCGGCACGGGCGGAATCAGTCTCAATGTCATCGGCGACGTCACTTTCGGCACCGTCTCCGTGACGGTCAACCGGGTCGCCGCCGACTTTACCACCAGCGAGATCTTCGATTCGGCCCAAAGCGGATTGGTCACCACCGGCAGCTTGGCCTTGGTTCTCGGCGGGGACGTCATTCTGGAAGCCGATCTGATCGCGGGGGGCAATGTCCTCCTGCAAGTGGGAGGCGATCTGACGGTTCACGGCGAAGTGCGCAGCTTGAGCGGCCACATCAGTCTGGTGGCGGGCGGTTCGATCTATGCGACCGCCGGGGCTCTGATCGCGGCCGACGAGGGCACCCTCGATCTGGAGGCCGGATCGGCCATCCATTTCACCGACACCGCCAAAGTGGTGACCGGGGGCGGTAACGTCCGTTTCCTCGCCGGAACCGATATCACGTTGGGCGGCATCGACGCCGGAAACGGCAGCGTCAGCCTGATCGCCACCGGAGGATCGATCCTCGATGGCGGCGACACCGATCTGGAGGTGATCGCCTCCGCGCTCCGCCTCTGGGCGGGCACTGGAATCGGCACCCCGACCAACCCGCTCGACATCGACGTCGCGATCTTGACCGCCCACGCCGGAACCGGCGGCATCAGCTTGAACGCTCTCTCCGGGCTCACCATCGATACGGTCTCGGTCGCGGTCAACCGAGTCGGCACCGATCACGAGTCGGCTGGTTTGATCGACGCCGACCAGGAAGGGTTGACGAGCGGAGGCGGCTTGGCCGTGGCCGTCGCGGGAGATTTCACCTTGAACGCCACTCTTCCGGACGCCGTCGATGCCGCTGGCAATATCCGCTTCGATGTCGCCGGACATTTCGCCGCGAACGCCGGGATCCTCTCCGGGGGGGACGTCAGCATCCTGACCGGTGGCTCGATCCAATTCGCCTCCGTCGCCAATCTGACCACCACCGGCGGAACGGTCGACTTCGACGCCGGGGCTTCGGTGCTCCTGTCGGACGGAACTTTGGTTGCCACGAACGGAGGAAATGTCCGCTTCGTCGCCGAAATTAACCTCACTCTCGGCGGAGTCGACGCCGGAAGCGGCGCGGTCAGCCTGACCGCCCGGACCGGCACGATCCTGACGTTGGGCACGAGCCATCTCGACGTGGTCGCTTCGGCGGTCCGCTTGACCTCCGCACTGGCCATCGGCCAAACGACCGCACCGCTCCATATTGAAGCGGGAACCCTGACCGCCCACACCGGTGACGGCGGAATCAGTTTGCGATCGGTCGCCGGATTGACGGTCGATTCGGTCGCGGTGACGGTGAATCGGGTCGGAGCCGACTTCGAAACCAGTCAGATCGCCGAAACCGCTCAAGCCGACTTGGTGACCACCGGCAGCGTGGCCCTGGTCGCCGGAGGCGCGGTGGTCCTGAATTCGGCCACGGTCGCGGTTCAAGCCTACGGGCGCCTCCTGCTCGATGTCGACGGAACTCTGACCGCCAACGCGCCGATCCATGCCGGGTTCGATATCTCGCTCCTGGTCGCGGGCAACATTCAATTCGCGTCCGCTGCCCATCTCGTCACCACTGCCGGCACCATCGACCTCGAATCGAATGGTTCGGTCATTTTCGCCGATCAGTCGCTGGTCGACTCCAACGGCGGCAACGTCCGGATCCACGCCGCCCAATCGATCACCCTCGGGGGGATCGCGGCGGGCGCGGGTAAGGTCAGCTTGATCGCGGTGGCCGGTTCGATCCTCGACGGCGGCGATCATCACACCGACGTCGTTGCCGCCGAACTGCGCCTGGTCGCGGGCAACGGAATCGGCGAGTCCTCCAATGCCCTCGACATCCAGGTTGCCCGACTCACCGCGCACGCCGGATCGGGCGGGATTTATCTGAACGAGGCGAACGGCTTCGAAGTCGGATCGGTTTCCGTGACCGTCGCCCGGGTTTCGACCAGCTTCTCGGTGACCGATCTGGTCGACGCGGAGCAAGCGGACTTGGTCAGCGGCGGCCATCTGGTAGTGGTTTCCGGCGGAAACGTCACCTTAAATTCCGCGGCAAACGCCGTCGACGCCGCTGGCAACGTCCGGTTCGACGTGACCGGTGCTTTGATCGCCAACGCCAGCCTGGTTTCGGGCGGACATGTTTCGCTGATTTCCACCGGAACCCTTCAGTTCAATACCGGGGCCGACTTGGTCACCGGCGGCGGCACGGCGGATTTGGAGTCCGGTGCTTCGATCCTGTTTGCCGATCAGTCCCGGATCGTCACCGACGGCGGAAACGTTCGACTGTTGGCCGCCAACAATATCGTGATCGGCGGGATCGCCGCCGGGTCCGGGGACGTCAGCCTGGTCGCCTCCGCCGGATCGATTCTCGATGGCGGAGACCATTATCTCGACATCGCCGCCCGCGCCCTCCGGCTCCAAGCCGGAAACGGAATCGGTCAGCCGACCAACCCGCTTGACATCCGGGTATCGACGTTGAGCGCCGTCGCAGGTGCCGGAGGAATCAGCTTGAACGAGGTCGACGGCCTGACCGTCGGAGCGGTGGCTGTCGCCGTCCAGCGGGTCGCCGTCGACGGAACCATCGCCTCCACCGGCGATGCGAGCCAGGCCGGATTGGTTTCCGGCGGAATTTTGGTCCTGACGTCCGGGGGCGCGGTCACGCTCTCCGAGTCCGCGTCCGCCACCGGCAACATCCTTTTCGCCATCACCGGCGGATTGCTCGCCGATGCCGATCTCTCGACCGCCGGCGGAAATCTCAGCTTGCTGGCCACCGGCTCGATCGGTTTGGAGAGCGGAGTCGCCCTCACCACGGCGGGAGGCAGCGTCGATCTTCAGTCCGGCGCGTCGATCCTTTTCGCGCCGACTGCCCGGATCGCGAGCGCGAATGGAAACGTCCGGCTCCAGGCCGCGACCGACGTCCAACTCGGCCAGATCGACGCCGGGACCGGCAGCGTGGCGGTCACCGCCACCACCGGCTCCATTCTTACCGGCGGTCATTTCTCGCGGGACGTGATCGCGACTACCTTGCTGCTGCTCGCCGGAAACGGCGTCGGCGAAGCCGGGCAGCCGTTGCGGATCGAAGTCGACATCGTTTCGGCCCACGCCGGGACGGGTGGGGTGAGTTTGAACGAATCGAACGCTCTGCGGGTCGCCTCCGGATCGGTCTCCGTCAACCGGATCGGGTCGGACGGCGCCGTTGATGGATCGGTCTCCTCCGCTCAAACGGGCGTGCAATCCGGCGGCAGCATCGCGCTGGTGACGGGCGGCGATCTCACGCTCGACGCCGCGACCACCGCCGCCACTCACATTCTCCTGGCGACTCCCGCCGGTCTGACCGCGAATTCCTCGGTGGCCACCACCGGAGGGCATCTATCCCTCGTAGTCGGTGCTTTGATCGAGCTCGCGGCGGGATCGACTTTGAACACCGCGGGAGGCACGGTCGACATCGACGCCGGTTCGTCGGTCGCGATGGCTGACACCGCCCGGATCGAAACTTCCGGCGGCAACGTCCGGGTTTGGGCGGGCAGCAACATCACCGTCGGCGGAATCGACGCCGCCAGTGGAACCGTCGGTTTGACCGCCGCCTCCGGATCGATCCTCGACGGCGGAAATGCCCATCTCGATGTCTCCGCCGGAGCTCTCCGGATGTTTGCCGGAACGGCGATCGGGGCTTCCGGGACTCCGCTCGACATCCGGGCCGGGAGCCTGGCCGCTTATGCCGTCGCCTCCGGAATTTACCTGAACATTACCGGTAACACCACCGTGGACCAGGTCAGTCTCGCGGTGAATCGGGTCGCGGCGGACTTCGGTCTGAGCGCGGTGACCGACGCTGGGCTCGCCGGTCTGCACGCTCCGGTCGGACCAATTGTCGTCGAATCCGATGGCAACCTCCGGCTGCGGGAAACCGTTGAAAGCTCCGGGACGATCTCCCTGGACCTCGACGGCTGGCTGCGTCACGACCGCTCCGGAACCGGGGCGGTGATCGCCACCGATTCGAATCTGACGATTCGCACCGGCGCTGGCGTCGGCACCACCGGGGCCGGTTCGATGCGGGTCGCCGCCGACACGTTGGCGGTGACGAACACCGGTGCCGGATCGGTTTACCTGACCGCCCGCGAAACGATCGAACTGACCGGAGCCACCTTGAACGGTCCGGGAAGCCTGGTCTTCCAACAACCGTCCGGCAATCTTCGGATCACCGGAAACGTCACGATTTCCAAAGGACACCTGAGTTTGGTGGTGGCTGAGGAGTTGCATCTCGACCACGCCTCGATCCAGGTCGGCGGCCATGCCGACATTCTGACACCGACCCTGACGGCGGTCGCGACTCCGATCAGCACGGTCGGAGGATCGATCGATCTCCGGGTGACGAACAGTTTGACCCTAAACGTGGAGTCGCCGGTATCCGCTTCGGGCGGCGACGTATCTCTCCGCACCGGCGGTGATCTGACCGTTGGGCTGGTGAAAGCCGGCGGTTTGGTAAACCTGATCGCGGCGGGCGATATCGCCACCTCGGCCCCGAATGACAAGACGAATGGATTTGTCGCCAGCCATCTCCGGATACGGGCGGGTGGTTCGATTGGTTCGGTAGTGGCTCCGGTTTGGGTCGACACCGACCGGATCGACCTCGATGCGGCGGGCGAAGTTTACCTCCGATCCGCGGGCGGACTGAGCATCGGACGTTTCGGATTGGCCATTGAAACCAAACCCGGCGACGAATTTGTCCTGCAACTGGCGGGCGGAGTGATCAGTTCCGCCGGCGGTGCGATCATCGACCGGGGGACCGGGACCTTAGTCTTCCAAAGCCCCGGGGCGATTGTGATCGGAGCGTTGATCCGGAGCGAAGGGGGCAACATCCGGATCGAAGCGGTGCGGGTCGAGTCGGGCTACGACTCGGAGACCGGCCGGATCGAAACGCCGGAAGGCTGGGTGACGATCATCGCGGAGCGGGGCATCGGCTCGGCGAACGACGCGATCCATTTCGACGCCCGCTGGATCGAAGCGATGACTCTGCGGGGACCGATCCATTTGAACGCGCTCGGGACGACCACCATCTCCGGCCTCGGGATCGTGGCCCGCGGCGGAAACGCTCCGTTGATCTTGACCGGTCGCCACGGGGACCTGCGGATCGATTCGTCGATCCGTCACCTCGGCGGCGGAAGCGTCCGGGTCGATTCGTTCGAAGGGAACGTGTCGATCGCCCGCGACGCCCGGATCACGACTCTCTCCGGCGGATTGCACGTGAAGGCCTATCTCGACATCTCGGTCTCGCGGGTCGAAAGCGGGCGTGGACTGATCCACCTGGAAAGCACCAACGGCTCGATCCAGCGGTTGCTGAACTTCGGTTCGACCCACGTGTTGGCGACGGTGCCGCCGGTGATCGACGTCGCTTCGGTCGTCGACCTGCGGGTTTCGGCCGACAAAGTCATCGTGAACGGAGTGGAAATTTTCCGCCGCAACGACCCGATGATCACCCTCTACCTGGTTTATTGATGAAGGCCTTTTCGAACAAATCCCGCATCTTCGCCGGCCTGCTCTGTTTCCTGGCCGGGACCCTTCCGCTCGCCGGGCAAAACTTGACCACGCATTTCGTGGAGGAGGACCTGCACGCGATTCTGGCGACTGGCGGTTCCTCGGTGGTGGCGGCGGACGCGAAAGGGAATCTTCTGCGCTCGACCGACGGCGGGCAGAGTTTCGCTCCGGTGGACGTCGGGAACGCGGCCGAACCGTATTTGGCGCTCGGACTTGCCGGGACCCGGGTGGTCGCGGTGGGACGCAATGGGGTGGTTCGTCGGTCTTCCGATTCCGGGCAAACCTGGACTGGCGGGAACGCTCCGGCGATCCTTGGCGATCTGAGCGGGGTGGCGGGCAACGGGGCCGGCACTTGGGTGGCGGTCGGATCGGGCGACGACACCGCCGCCGTATTGGTTTCGAACGACGATGGCGCCAACTGGACCGCCCTGGCGCCTGCGGCGGTTCCGGCGGAGGAACTCTTTGGGGTCGTTTGGCACGCCGGGAGCGGCCGTTTCGTGGCGGTCGGTAGTGACGGATTTTTTGATGGCAAGGCGATCGTCTCGACCGACGGCTCGACCTGGACGGCGCTCGCGCTGCCGGCGGGGACCGGGGCGTTGCGCTTCATCGCCTCGGATGGAGCGAATGGCCTGTTGGCCGGGGGCGACCAAGGGACATTGATTCATTCGACCGGCTCGGAGATCGCCTTTTCGGCGGTCGCCGGGACGCCGGTGAGCGAGCGTTTGACCGCGGGAACGGCCTTCGCGGGCGCTTCCTACGATTGGGTCGCCGGCGGAGCCGGAGGAGTGTTGGTGACGATCGCGGGCGGATCGGCCTCGATTTCGGCCGAACCTGACCCGGAGCGCAATCCGGTGGAAGGCTTGGCGAATCCGTCGGGGGTCACCGTACTGGTGGCGGGCCGCTATTCAGGGGAAGCCCCGGTCGATCCCGTCCAACCGGCTCCGTCGATCACCCAAAATCCGGAGGACTTGACGGTTTATGCCGGGGAGGATGCGACCTTTTATGTTGGAGTGGTCGGATCGAACCTCGATTTCCAATGGCAACGCTCGCTGGACGGGGGCGCCAACTGGAACACGGTTTCAGGCCCCGGCGGGGTGACGTTGACCGTGGCCAATGTCACGACGGCGATGAACGGTCACCGCTACCGGGTGCGAGTGAGCAATCCGTCGGGAACGGCGACCAGCGCGGCGGCGGTTTTGACGGTGAAACCGCGGACGGCGCCGTCGGACGCGGAGTTCAACGATTTGGTGACCGGTTTTGAGGCGGCCGGGTATCTCTTTTTGCCGAACGGACGTTACCGCCGGTTGAATCCGGCCGGTCAATGGGTGGAAGGGGACTGGTATTACCAGCGCTCGGAAACCGACGGAACCCGCGGGACAATCACTTTCTTTGACGACGAGGGGAATCCCCATCCGCGTTTGCGCAATCTGGACCTGACTTTTGACGGGCCGACGATGGCAAACTTTCAAGATGAACAAACCGGTGCGGTCGGCGGATTCGCTCTCGACTTTGATTTTTTCGGTCTGGCGCGTTCTCCGGGAACAACTGCGCGGGAATCGATCTGGTTCGGCCGGTTCGACGATCGCAATTTCGATCATGAAGGAAGCCAAGCCGGCTGGATCAATCACGTCGAACACGGCTGGCTTTACGCGGCTGGAAACGGATTTGGTAGTGGAATTTGGTTCTGGGACCATATTCAGCGTGATTGGCTTTGGACCCGTAACGATCTGTATCCGTTTTTCTTCAGTCATGGCCGGCAGCAATGGGCGTATTACGAACGGGGAGGGACGCCCGCGTCGCGCCGGTTCCATTTCCACGACGCCGGTTCTGGCGAATGGACCGAGGAACGGGTGCCGCCGGCACAGTGACAACCGAGCGGTGAAGCGGGCGTCGGGCGTAAGCACTGTTTTTTTTAACCACTAATAGACACTAATAAACACTAATGAGGAGTTTTTCGAAATCAGCGTCTGGGTTGATGGCCAACCGGAATGGCGGAAAGAAAAAAGGCGTCTGTTCATTTGTGTTCGTTCGTGTCCATTCGTGGTTTATGGACCGGCGAATCAGGATGAATGTTTTCAAACAGAACTTTGCCGTCATTGCGGGTCTGGTGGTTTCGTCCGTGGGATACGGGCAGGTGCAGAATTTCGACAGCCTCAACGGCTATGCCGCCGGTCCGGACAACCGGCTGATGGTGGTGCGGGACCGGGCTCTGGACGCCCTTCCGGGGACGACCCGCAGCGGGATTGAGTTGCGGGGACGTTACGTGGACCGGGAAATCGACCCGGGGACGGAGCGATTCCGGCGGACGACCGACGGATACGGAGCGCGGCTCGGTCTGTTCGGCGGCCAAGGCGCTTGGCGGTTCGGTTTGGATTTCGATTACGAAGAGCTTGAAACGGACTACCGGGAATTGAGTCCGCCTCCCGGGGCGACGGCGAGTCGGGGGAGAGTCGACACGGAAGGATATCAGTTGGCTTTGCATTTGGTCAGACACCAGGGTGATTGGCGGTTTGGGTTCCAAGGCGGATTCGGTCATTCGGACCATGAAGCGACCCGGCGAAGCGACGCGGAGACCTCCCGGGCCGACTATGACTCGCAGGCCTATTTTGGGGTGGTGCGGATCGAACGGGTGATCCGGTTCGAAAACGGCACGGAGTTGGCGCCGTTCGGCGCCTTGTCGGCGGCACGGGTGAAGACCGACGGTTTCGCGGAACGCGGTTCCCCCGACAGCCGGATCATTGAGGATTTCACCTTGCGCGAGCATTTGGGGATCGTCGGCGTGCGGGTGAGTCGCGCGTGGGACCGGGTGGAGCCGTCGTTGTCGGTGGCTTGGGTACGCCGGTTGAACCGCGACAATTTCGAATTCGCCAGCACGGCGACGGACGGCCTCGATCGTCGGACCGGCGAAGTGGAAGCGCCGTATTCCAATTTGGCCTCGGCCAGCCTTTCGATCGACTTCGACCTGACCCGAGGCTGGTGGTTGCGTCCGGAAGGACGCTACACGGAAGGCGGCGACGACCGGCAGTGGAGCGCCGGCGCGGCCCTCGGGAAAAACTTCTGAGCGGAGTCCGGCGCGACCCTTGGCCGACGAGCCTTCGCCTGAAGGCGGAAGCTCCTGTTGATCTCCGCGGATCGGGGCGGATGATCCGCGTATTTTGTTCTTTCACGTTTTTTTTCGATTTTCACCAGTTTTCTCTCGCACCGTAGCGCGGTTTTAGCTCTCTCTAGGGAAGAATCCTATTAGGCCCGTCGTGGATTTCCTTAGTATGAGACATCTATTTTTGTTCGGTTTTTGTGTTTCGGTTGCCGGTTTTTCGCCGCTGATGGCTGAGGAGGAGAATCCTCTTCATACGGCTGAGCAAACGGTTCTCACCCCGGGGGAGTTGGTAGCGAGGGCTTTGCAATACAACTTCGATATTCAGGTGAGCCGGCTCGATGTGGACATCAGTCGCGACCGGGTGCAGGCGGCGCGGGGTGAGTTCGACCCGGTTTTCACCGTCAACGTCGGCTACGATCAAATCGAACGCGCCCAGAACGCCCGGGACTTTTTCACCGGCGCTCAGCTCGATGTGTTAAAGGAACGGGCTTACCGCGGGACCGTTGGCGTCGGAGGTCTCTTGCCGACTGGAACGCGGTATGAGGTGACCACCGGGACGGTTCGCCGCCGCAATAGTTACACCGAGCGGCCGACGGCCCAGTTTCGTCCGAGAGAATACCAGTCGACCTCGCAGGTGACGGTCATTCAGCCGTTGACCCGGGGGTTCGGTCAAGATGTGAACCTCGCGCAGATCCGTTTGCTGCAGTCGGAATCGCTCGGAGCCAAATACGAGACCCAACTCGGGATTGAGAGCGTGATGGGACAAGTTTTGGCGGTTTGTTTCGATTTGGAGTTCGCGGTGGAGAACATCCGAGTGAAGGAAGAGGCATTGCGGTTGGCCGAAAATCTTTTAAACGACAATCGGCGGCGGGTCGAGGAAGGCCGGATGTCTCCGATCGATGTCACCCAGGCTGAAGTCCGGGTCTCGGAGGCGCAGGAGGAATTGATCGAAGCAAAGAATTTCTACGCCCGCCGGCAGAATCTCCTGCGGGAATTGACTGGCAGTGAATACGATTTCGACGCTCCCTACGTAACAGTTTCCGGAGTTGAAGCGGTTTTGCCGGAACTGGAATTGCATCGCGACGCGCTGGCCGCCGGGATGTTCAATCAGAGTCCGATCTACAAATCCGCTATCGAAGCGGTCGAAGGAGAGCGGATCCGGTTGATGTTTGCGAAAAACCAGCGATATCCCCAAGTGGATCTTCAGTTGACCGCTGGATATAACGGACTCGGTGGAACGTTCGCCGATTCCTACCGTGACTACGACGAGCGGACGCATCCGGACTGGGGAGTCGGTCTGGTGGTTTCCTTTCCGATCGGCGACCGGACCTCCCGGGCTCGGGTGAGCGAGGCGAACCGGCGGCGGACTCAAGCATTGCTCCGGGTGAAACAAGCGGAAGTCCAATTGTTGGCCGCTCTCGACAATGCGGTCCGCGAAGTAGAAACCGGAATTGAGCGCCGGACGTTGATCGAAGACTCGGTGCGTCTCGCTCAGGAGGCTTTGACTGCGGAAGAGCGTCGCTTGGACGCCGGCCGGACCACCAGCTACAATGTTTTGAGCCATCAGCGCGAACTTTCCTTCGTCCAGAGCCGGGCGTTGGCCGCCGATGCGGAGATCCGCCGGGCCAAGGCTCAGTTGCTGCTGATTCAGGGAGGCCTGGCGCAGTCACTCGGGTTTGAAATTAACTTCAATTGAGGATTCACGTATGATCAAGCTGCACCATCTTTCTTCTACCACTTTCTCCGCCGCATCGGCAGTTGTCGCCATCGTCGTCGCCGCAGGATTGCATGCCGACACCCCGCGGGCCACCGGATTGGTGTTACCGTATCTGGAGGTGACGGTGAGCAGCTCGGTGCAGAGCCACGTCGAGGAACACCTGGTCCGCGAGGGGGACTTGGTGGAGCAAGGGGAGGTGTTGGCCCATTTGTTCGCCCGGATCGAGCAGTTGAACATGCAGCGGGCCAAGGCGGCGCTGGAAAAGCGGGAGTTCGATTATCAGGGAATTCAGAATCTTTTCAAAGAGCGACTGATCAGCGAGGACGAAGCTTTGGCCAGTCGGATCGAGCGCGATCTCGCCCGGCTTCAATACGAGATCGCCGCCGAAAACGTCGCCCAACGGGTGGTCAAGGCTCCGATTGGCGGGGTGGTCGTCGAGCGCCGGGTCGAAGCCGGCGAAACCGTGCGCCCGAACGATCCGATCTTCGTGATCGTCGATATCGACCAGGTTTACGTGCAGGTCTTCCTGGAGGCGGAGCAACTCCGTCGCCTGTATCCGGGGCAAAACGTGCTGGTCACCTTTCCCGAGCTCGACATCTCCGAGCCGCGGACCGGGGTAGTCGATTTCATCGATCCCCGGGTCGATCCGGCGAGCGGACTGCTCCGGGTGAAGGTCCTGGTGCAAAATCCGGACCGGGAAATCAAAGTCGGGGTGCGAGCCACCACGGAGTTCCTGAAAGAAGTCGCCCAGGTCGAGGAGGCCGAGGCGCCGATCGTCGAATGAACCAGGGCCGCGAAGTTCCGGCCGGTCAAGCAATCAAGTAGTTAACCATAAACCACTGACGGATATGTCTCTAGAGCAACCCTATCAGTCTCCCTCACCCACGGCGTTGGAATTATTGGAGTCATGCCGCTTGTTCAATGGTTCGCCCCCGCAGTTTTGGGAGAACTTCGCGGGCGCTTTCCGGGAACTGCTCCAGGCCCGCCGGGTGCGGATGTTGGTGCGGTCCGCCGAAGGGTGGAAGGTTTTGGCGGTGGTTCCCGAGGAACGTCCGGCCGCCCTCCCATTGAGCGAGGCGCAATTCCAGGCGTTGAGCGACACCGCCTTGGCCGAGGGTTGGGCGCAAATGCCGTTGACCGGCGTTTTGGGAAGCCAACTTCTCTTGGTGAATCTGAAAACCGACGACCAAGGGACCGCATGTTTCGCGGAAGTGGTCCTCGACCATGAGGACACCACTCCTCCCGGATTTTTGCGGATGGTCGCCGACACCCCGAGGATGTATCAGCGAAACCGGGAGACACTGCGGTTGCAGGAACGGTTCGATCACTACGCCCGGGCGTTGGACATCCTGGCGATCGTCAACGGCCACAAAAAGTTTTCCCCGGCCTCGATGGCGTTGGTCAACGAATTGGCCGCCCGTTTTCAAGCGAGCCGGGTGACGCTCGGTTGGGTCGCCCAACCGTATGTCAAGGTGGTCACCGTCAGCGGCACCGAGAAGTTCGACCGAAAGATGGCGGTGCTGCAGGAACTGGAGGCGGCGATGGAAGAGTGCCGCGATCAGGATGAGGAACTGGTTTGGCCGGCGAATCTCGGAACCGACTCGGTTTTGCGGGATCATCAGGCGTATGTGAAAAGCAGCGGTGCGGGCGCCGTAGTTTCGATTCCGCTACGTTACGACAACGAAGTGGTCGGGGTGGTGACACTGGAGCGGGAGACGGAGATTTTCGATGAAATGGAAGTCCGCGGCTTGCGGGTGATCGCCGATCAAGTCGCTCCGCATTTGGCCTCGGTCCGGAAGAGCAGCCGCTGGTTCGGTTGGCGCTGGGCTCAGGCTTGGCGGGCCGGATTCGCCAAAGTTTTGAGTCCCCGCCACACATGGTGGAAGGTGGCGGCGATCGCCGGGTGCGTCTTCATGTTGTTCGCCATCTTGGTTCCGTTCAACTACCGGGTTTCGGCGACGTTCATCATCCGTCCCGACAGTCTCGCCCACATGCCGGCTCCATTTGATGGATACATTTCCGCGGTGCATGTCCGCCCGGGGGATATGGTCCATGCCGGGATGCCGTTGTTCGAACTCGAAGACCGCAGCCTGCGCATCGAAGAGGCGGAGGTGTTGTCGGAACTCCGCCGTCATGAAGCCGAAGCCGAATTGGCGGAGGCCGAAGGTCGGTTGGCGGAACTGCGGGTCTCTCGCGCGGCCCGGCAACAGGCGCAAGCCCGGTTGGATATGATCCAGCATCGGCTTTCCCGGGTCCGGGTGCTCGCTCCGTTCGACGGGGTGGTGGTCCAGGGCGATTTGCGCGACCGCCTCGGCGCTCCGGTAAATCAAGGGGAGGTGTTGATGCAGGTCTCGGAACTGGAAGGACTTTACCTTGAAGTGCGGTTGCCGGAGCGGGATATCGACCTGATGGCCGATCGCCGGACGGGCGCGGTGATTTTCGCCAGCCGTCCCGATCTGCAATTCCCGATGAACATCGAAATGGTGGCACCGATGGCGGTCGCCGACGAGGAGGGGAACGCCTTTCTGCTACGCGCTCAACTGGAAGATGAAGCCGATTGGTTGCGCCCCGGGATGACGGGAGTGGCCAAGATCGAAGGCGGGGAACGCACCTTGTGGTGGCGGGCCACCCATCGGATCGTCGATTTCATCCGGATGAAACTTTGGATCTAACCCAGGGAACCTGCTGAAGCTTATGGCCGCCGAACGTCGATTATTCAGCGAATCCTGGCACCGGGTCGCCGGTCAGAAAATCCGCCTCCGTCCTTCGGTGCGGGTGCGCAAACAGTTTTTTCGGGGACAAAACTGGTTCGTCGCGAACGACCTTTACGCCGACCAATATTTCCGGTTCCGTCCGGAGTCGTGGGATTTCATCGCCCGGCTCGACGGCACCCGGACGGTCGACGAGGTCTGGCGGAGTTGCCTCGACCGTAACAAGGACGAGGCGCCGAGTCAGAACGAGGTGATCCAGATGTTGGCGGAATTGTATCAGGGAAACCTGATCATCTCCGATTTCCCGGCCGACGTCGCCCGCCTGTTCGAACGGCAGAAGAAACGTCACGCCCGGGAATGGAAGGCGCGCCTCTTCGGCATCTTTTTCCTGCGGATTCCGTTGTGGGATCCCGACATGTTCCTCAACCGGACTATCCGCTGGGTCCGTCCGCTGTTGTCGCCGTTCGGAGCGCTGTTGTGGCTCGCCTTGATCGGCACCGCCCTCGGGGTGATCGTGTCGAACTGGGAAGCGCTGTTCCAACGCACCCAAGGCGTCCTTGACCCGGGGAACCTGCCTCTGCTCCTCTTGGCGTTTGTCATTGCAAAGTTGTTACACGAGTTCGGTCACGGTTACGCGGTGAAACGGTTCGGCGGGGAAGTCCACCGGATGGGGATCACTTTCCTCGTGTTCACCCCGATTCCGTATGTCGACGCAACGGCCGCCTGGGCCTTCCGGGAACGGTGGAAGCGGGTCTGGGTCGGTTCGGCCGGGATGATCGTCGAATTGGCAATCGCCGCGGTGGCGACCTTTATCTGGGCCGCGACCGGACCGGGATTGTTGAACGCGTGGTGTTTCAACCTGATGGTGGTCGCCTCGGTTTCGACGATCCTGTTTAACATCAATCCGCTGCTCCGGTTCGACGGTTATTACATTTTGTCAGATTTGACGGATACGCCGAATCTGCAACCTCGGTCGGGGAAGCAGATGAAACACCTGGTCGAGGAGTATGCCTTCGGCGGACGCCATTCCCAAAGTCCGGCCGAGAGCAACGCCGACGCGGTTTGGCTGACTTCGTTCGGGGTGGCGAGTTATTGCTATCGGGTTTTCATCACCTTCACGATCATCATGTTTGTGGCCGACCGATACCTCGGGCTCGGCTTTATCGCGACGGTGTTGACCATTCTCGGATTCTTCGTGATCCCGTTTTTCAAGGGAATCAAATACCTGATCTCGGAACCGCGCATCGAGCAAGTCCGTTCCCGGGCCTGGATGGTGACCGGTGGGACGTTGGCGGTGTTGTTCGTGCTCCTCGGGGTCTTGCCCGCGCCGCGCCATGTCCGCGCCCCGGGGGTGATTCAAGCCAGCGGCGCCGAGTATTTGGTGGTCCGGACCAATGGACAAGTCGAAGAGTATGCCGCCGGAAGTGATGTGGCGGCGGGCCAACCGATCCTCCGCCTCAGCAACCCGGAGTTGGCTTTGTTGCGTCGGCAATTCGAAGCGGAAGCGGCTCGTCTCGACGCGGTCGAGCGACGCCTGATGTCGAGAGGCGGCGCCGGACGGGAGGTTTTGGAAGAGCGGAAGCGGGTCAATGACATTCGTTTGGCGGAGCTCCGCCGGGAAGAAGAGTCGCTGGAACTCCATGCGCCGATCAGTGGCCGGTGGGGCGGACCGCAACCGGCGGCGTTGAACAATCGCTGGTTGAAAAAAGGGCAGGTGCTTGGGGAAGTGGTGCCGGATGGAAATTGGCGATTCTTCGCGGTCGTGGGCCAGCAGTCGGCGGGGCCGTTGTTCGAGCAGGAGATCCACCGGTCGGAGATCCGTTTCCGGGGATCGGCGGACCAGGTTTTCCGCGCGTCGTCAGTTCATCTCGTCCCCGGTCGTCAGGAGCGGCTTCCGAGTCCCGCGTTGGGTTGGCCCGCCAAAGGGAAAGTCCGGACTCGCGCCGACGACTCGACCGGAATGCGGGCAGCGGAACCCTTTTTCCTGGTGATTCTTGAAGTGGAAGACGGGACGGCTCCGTTGCATCACGGACGGGTCGGCGAAGTTCGCTTCCGCCTCGATTCGGAGCCTTTGTTCCAGCAAGGGTACCGTTGGCTCCGCCAGCTTCTCCAACAACGATTCCAACTCTAGTGGACCGACGAATGAAATATTTTCGCGCCACGGAATGCGGGGTAGGAGTGATGGGAAGACCGGCTGAAGCCGGAACTCCAACGGATGGAGGAGGCGTGCGATGAGCGCCCCGGCGACTCGGAGATTTTTGCCGCCCCGGGTAGAGGCGAGACAGACCGAAGTTCCCACGGTCGAAGAAGTGCCGCGCGGCTTGGACGGCTGGGTGCACGACATGATCGGACGGTGGCGATCGCGGCCTTCCGAGGGACGGCGTCTATGGGAGTTGTCCGGTCGCATTGAAACGGAAGTCGACGAGTTGCGGAAGTATTCCGAGCGTCGGTTGCGTTCGCAGATGCACAAGCAGCGGGAAGCGGTCCGCCGCCGGGGATCCGCATGGGCGGAGGAATTGCCCGCCTGTCTGCCTTTGGTGGTGGAAGCGGCGCGGCGAACCGTTGGGTTGCGCGCCTACCGTACCCAGATTATGGGGGCGTTGGCCATCGGAGAAGGTTTCCTGGCGGAGATGGCGACCGGGGAAGGGAAGACCTTGACGATCGCCCTGGCGGCGGCGGTGGCGGGTTGGACCGGCCGGCCGTGTCACGTCATCACCGCCAACGATTACCTGGCGGAACGCGACTCGAAACAGTTCGCCCTCTTTTTCGAATTGTGCGGACTTCAGACCGCCTTCGTGGTCGGGGCGGTCGAAGGGGCCGACCGGGGGAAGCGTTACGAAGCCGACGTGGTCTATTGCACCGGCAAGGAATTGGTCGCCGACTTCTTGCGCGATCAAATCGTCCTCGGGCCTTTGGCCGATTCCACCCGGCGGGCGGCCGTCCGGCTTTCGGGTCGTATCCAGCGAATCCCTACGGTGTTGCGTGGATTGCACACCGCCATTGTCGACGAAGCGGACAACCAGTTGATCGACGAGGCGGTGACGCCGTTGATCATCAGCCGGAAGGAAGAGAACTCGGTGTTGACCGAAGCTTGCGGCGAAGCCGAGAAGTGTGCGGCCGCGTTATTGCCGGGGGAGCATTACGACGTCAACGAACGTCATAAGGAGGTCCGGTTGAATAGCGCGGGACGGGAGCGGATCCGCGAATGGTGTTCGACGCGACAAGGTTTTCTTTCGGCCACGGATTGGATGGCCGATCTGGTGACTCAATCGCTCCAGGCGCGGCATTTTTTCCTGCGGGACAAGCAATACGTGATGGTCGACGGAAAGGTGGTCATCGTCGACGAGTTCACCGGACGTTTGATGCCGGGACGCAGTTGGCGACTCGGTTTGCACCAGGCGGTCGAGGCGAAGGAAGAGGCGGAGCTTTCGGCTCCTTCGGAGACCTTGGCCCGGTTGAGTTTTCAGAAGTTCTACCGATTGTTTCCGCACTTGGCCGGAATCACCGGAACCGCCCGGGAGTCGGCGCGGGAGTTTTGGCGGATCTACGAATTGCCGATGGTGGAGGTGCCGCGTCACCGTCCGAATATCCGCTCGGATTGGCCGAGTGGATTTTTCTTCCGCGAGGATGACAAATGGGAAGCGATCGCCGCGGAGATCGAGGCGTTGCATGCGGAAGGACGTCCGGTCCTGATCGGCACCCGGAGTGTGGCGGCCAGCGAACAGTTGGCCCGCACTCTCTCCCAACGCGGATTGGTGCACTCGCTTTTGAACGCGGTGCGCAACAACCAGGAAGCGGCGATCATTGCCGAAGCCGGGGAGAGAGGGGCGATCACCATCGCCACCAACATGGCTGGTCGGGGAACGGACATCATGATCAAGAACAGCATCCGGGAATTGGGTGGATTGCATGTGATCGTGACTGAAGCGCATGAGTCGGGCCGGATCGACCGTCAGTTGCGGGGCCGGGCTGGACGTCAGGGCGACCCCGGGAGCAGCCGCTTGTTCGTCAGTTTCGACGATGAATTGCTCCAGCGTTTTCTCGGGCCGGTGACGGCTTGGGTTGTCCGCGGATGGTATCATTCGGCGTTGCCATGCCGTCGTTCGGTCTTGCGGGCGGCCGCCTGGTGGGCTCAATTCCGAGCCGAGCGCAAAGCCCGCCGCCAACGATTCCTGGTGATGCGCCAAGACGCCGAGATGGCGAAAACGGTTATCGGCGGCGGTCCCCGGCAGTTTTAGGCAAGGGGGTTGGAAGTATTCGCGGGCTTTAGGCGAACAAATTTCCTGTTGTCCAGACGGGATTGCTCGATAAAGTGAATCCATGATTCGGGTGGTTAAACGAAAACTCAGGGAGTCGAAATCCAGCCGGGATTGGTTGAAGGCAACCGCCGCCGAACGCATTGAAGCGATAGAGGCAATCAACGGTCTGCGGGAGAAAGAGTATGCTGAACAGGCATTTCCGAGAGTTCATCGAGTTACTCGAAAGCCACGGCGTTAGGTATCTGATTGTCGGGGGTTACGCCGTGGGATTCCATGGATTCCCCCGATATACTGGCGACCTTGATGTATTCATTGCTATCAGCGAAGAAAATGCCGGAAGAATGATGGCGGTATTTTCGAGCTTCGGGTTCCCAAACCTGGGGTTGAGCGAACAGGATTTTCTCGAAGAAGAGATTGTGGTCGAAATCGGCCGGGAACCGCTGAAGATTCAGGTATTGACCGGGATTGATGGGGTCACTTTTGACGAATGTTTCCAGAGTAAAACCGATTTGGTGATCGGCAATCAAAAGGTGCCCGTCATCGGGTTTGATCAGCTCTTGAAAAACAAGGCAGCATCTCCCCGATCCAAGGACAAGATCGATTTGGAAGAACTTAAACGGATCCGGGGTACCCAGTAGCAGCAGGCTTGGGAAGCGCCGCCGGCTCGGCGCGGTAATTTTGGCGGATCTATGAGTGGCTGATGGTGGAGGTGCCGCGTCACCGTCCGAACATCCGGTCGGATTGGCCGAGTGGATGTTTCTTCCGCGAAGACCAAGCCAAAAGTAGTGGGGTTGGCTCTGCCGCCCCATTTCCGTGACGCGGTAGACCGGGGTCGTTTGATCGTCCTTGGCCGCTGCGGTCGGGCGGCGGAGCCAACCCGACTACGGGGATGCGGGCTGAATGGACGCCCCCAGCCACTATGGGGTTGCTACACGAAGAGATTGCTTTCCTCGCTGTAGTTGATTTCCGGATATTCGAAGCCGAAGAGGCGGAGGAAGTCGCGGCGATAGCCGTCGAGATCGGAGATTTGGTGGATGTTTTCGGTGGTGACTTCTTGCCAGCGGCGGACGACTTCTTCTTGCACGTCGGCGCGCATTTCGAGCTCGTCCACGCGGATTCTCCCTTGGGAGTCGAGTTCGATGGGACCGCCGTGGTAGAGGCGGTCGGCGAAGAGGCGTTGGGCTTGTTCGATGCAACCTTCGTGGAGGTGCTTTTCTTTCATCACCCGAAAAAGGAGGGCGATGTAGAGCGGGACCACCGGAATGGCGGAGCTCGCCTGGGTGACGACGGCTTTGTTGATGGAAACGAAGGCGCGGACGTTGGCGGCGCTGAAATGGTCGGTGATTTGACGGGCCTTTTGTTCAAGGTCGGCTTTGGCCCGGCCGATGGTGCCGTTGTGGTAGATCGGCCAGGTGACTTCGGGGCCGATGTAGGAGTAAGCGACGGTGATGGCGCCGGGAGCGAGCAGTTTGGCTTTCGCCAGTGCGTGTATCCACATTTCCCAGTCTTCGCCGCCCATGACGGCGACGGTGTCGGCGATTTCCTCTTCATTGGCCGGATCCAGGGTGACCTCATGGACGATTCCTTTTTCCACGTCGACGCTCTTGTCAGTGAACGATCCCTGGATCGGTTTAATCACCGATCTGTGGAGAGCGCCGGTTTCCGGATGGGTGCGGCGGGGGGAGGCGAGACTGTAGACAACGAGGTCGATCGGGCCGAGATCGTTGGCGATCCGGTCGATGGTTTCCGCTTTGATGGAGTGGGAAAAGGCGTCGCCGTTGATGCTGGTGGCGTAGAGTCCTTCCTCACGGGCGAACCGTTCGAAAGCAGCGGTGTTGTACCAACCGGCGCTGGCCGGTTTTCCTTCGGCGGGCGGGCGTTCCAGGGAGACGCCGATCGTCCGCGCCCGCGATCCGAAGGCGGCGACAATTCGGGAGGAAAGGCCGTAACCGGCCGAGGCGCCGATCACCAGGACATTGCGGGGACCGCCGGAGATGCGCTCGGTTCCGCGGACGTAATCGATTTCCTCTTGGACATGGGCGGCGCAACCTTCCGGGTGGGCGGTGACGCAGACGAAGCCGCGGACTTTCGGTTGAATGATCATTGGGTGCTGGATACTGGATGCTGGATACTGGTGGCTGGATGCTGGTGGCTGGATGCTGGGTGCTGGGTGCTGGTGGCTGGATGCTGGTGGCTGGATGCTGGTGGCTGGATACTGGATGCCGGATTTTGGATACTGGTGGCTGGATGGCTGGATGGCTATGTGCTGGATGGGTGGCTCAGGCGGGGGCGACGGTGTCGCGGAGGAGAAGGTTGATCACGTCGACTGCGGAATAGGAGTCCTGGCCGGGCGGGATGAATTCGGCGATGCGGGAAGTGTCGTCGCCGGCGGTCACCAGGGGTGGTTCCTCCGTGCCGTCTTTTTGGATCTGGGCGAGGCCGACCGTGGCGAGTAGTCCGTTGCAGACGCATTTGCGTCCGGTGGTTTCCTCCGGAGAACCACCCTTGCGGATGAAGTCCTCTTCGGGTTCGCCCGGACAGCGGTAGCCGACCGTGCCGTCGGCTTGCCGGAAGGCCCGGCGGAGGTAGCCGAGGTCGCAGATTTTCGACCGTTTCTCGAAGACGGCGGGCTCGGAAACGGTGCCTTCCAATTCGACGACTTTCAGTGGAAAGCCGGTCGGGGAGGCGAGGGGATCGGTGAAGACGCTGGTTTCTCCGCGGCGGCTTTGGTCGATGATCTTTCGGCGGATTTCCGGTTTGATGCCGGAGTCGTCGCAAAAGGCGAACGCGGTGCCGACTTGGATACCGGCGGCGCCGAGGTCGAGGGCCTCCTGGAGTTTGCCGGGTCGTCCGTAGGAACCGGCGAGCCAGAACGGAAGTCCGAGCGCTTGAATTTTGTCGAGTTCCGGAATGTCGCGTTCGCCGTAGATCGGTTGTCCGGACGAATTCAATTGCATCGGCCCTCGGGGTGGGGCGTTGTGCCCCCCGGCGGTCGGGCCTTCGATGATGAAGCCGTCGACCCGTCCGCTCGCTTTCCGGGCGAGGGTGGTCGCCAAGGCGGAGGAACTGATGATGCCGAGAAATTTCGGGCGGACGAGCGGCGGGGGAGCGCCTTCGAAAAACTCGACCGGGTCGAAGGTGGAGGAGAACTTTTCACCCGGGAGGGCGCCGGCGACGTCGATGTTCATTTCGACCGGTTGATGGTCGGCCAAGCGGTCGAGGATACCCGGGATGGCCCGGGGGATGCCGGCCCCCATCAGGACGTAGTCGACTCCCGCCAGCATCGCGCCGAAGAGGGAACCGAGCGTGGGGAATTGGATCTTTTCCAACAGATTCAGACCGACCACTCCGGAGTGGTTTTCCTTCGCGAGGAAAATCTCGGTGAAGTTCGCCACCACGGTCAGTTCGAGCAGGCTGCGCGAAAAGCGGAGATTGGGAAGCGAGTTCAGTTTGAACGAAGCCTGGTCCGCTTTTCCCTCCGGCAGGAAATATTTCTGCAACACCCGGAGCGCCATCTCGGGATGGGGGAAGGCGTCCAACGCCCGGCGGATGTGTCCGCCCTGGTCGCCCAACTGGAGGCGTCGGGCGAAGATGGTGGCCAGCGCGGTGCCGGCGACGACTCCGAGTTGCCCTTCCCGGGAGACGGCTCGGGCGAGCGGCCAACTGGACACGCCGGCCCCCATGCCGCCTTGAATTATCAGTGGAAGTGCCATTATGTGAGCCTTTCTGGCTTTGCCGCCGGAGCGATGAAGAAGACCGGCGAAACTTGATCTATATCAACTAATTGAAGTGGGTGGACCCAGGGTGTCCGACGCTTCGGGCAACCATTGCGGCGTCCCGGGCAACGGGCGACGAGGTGGACTTGGCGGCGAAGGTTCAACGTGGTTGAATCATCGTCGGCCGGAATCCGGCGAGTGACATCGGACCCGAAGGATTCGGAGCGGAACTCGGGGTTTCCTCCTCGTCCTCCATCGGCGCGAAAATTTTCGGCAGGGCGAGCCATCCCCAGTAGAGGTGGGCGACCAACAACATGACCGCCGAAACCACCAGCGCCGGAACCCAGACCGACGGCGCGATCTCTCCGGCGAGACGGACGACCAATCCGCCGAGATAGAGCCCGACGATGATCCCGACCGGGCGAAGTTTGCTCTTGAACAAATGGGAGTAGCCGCTGTGACCGTAAACCACCCGGGTGCCGACGATCAGCGTGAGGAGCCCGAAACCGCCGAGCAGCAGGATGTGGATGGTGGCGATCCGCGCTTCGGGAAAAACCAGTCGGGCCCACGGAGCGGCGAGACTGCAAAGCAGCGCGATGCGCACGCCGTCGGCCATCCAGCTTTTTACGTTGAGGTTTTTCCACATCGGAACCTGGTAGAAAACGTAGGCGGTCAGCGGGAGGGCGACGACCAAGGCGCCGGTCCGGATGAAGCCGGCCGCCTGGAGAACGGCGCCGAGGATGATGACCGCCCCGGTGATCCCGGCGAAGCGGGCTTGGCGTTTCCAGGCCGGGGTCGGATTGCGTCCGTCGGGCATGCTTTGCTTCGACGGCATTTTCAGCAACCGGGGGGCCAAAAACGCCGCCACCCCGAGCACCAGGAAGAGAAGGAAAATTTCGACGAGGAAAAGTTGTCCCAATCGGTAAGCGAAGCCGTAGGCCATCGCGGCCTCGCCGGTCGCGACCAAAATCGTGCCGAGAGCTCCGAGGCCCAAGCCGGAAACCACCAGCACGAACGACGGCGGCGGAAGATCGCGGCGGGCCGGAAACCGGGTCAGCCCGAACGTGGCCGCCAAGCCGAGGAGCAGGAGGAAACAGAGGTGACCGGCCAGATGCAGTCCGGCGAGATGGAACACGGTGTTGGCCGCGACCGCCGCCAAACCGGTGACGACCCAACGCGGACCGGGTCCCGGGACTTCGAGGATCCGCGGGAGGGCGGTCCAGAGAAATCCGATCGCAAACGCTCCGAAGAATCCCTGGATCATCAGGAAGGCGTGGGGCCGCGCGGGAAACCCGACGGCGCCCATGAAGAAGAGCGGCCAGACCGCGAGGGCGATCAGGCTGATCAACCAGCCGAGGATGAAGAAGGGCCGGAACGGTTCCGCCCGGAAGTGATGCCAGCGCCCCGCCGGCGGGACCGGCGGCTCGTTGAAGAGGCGGATCGGTTGGAGCGGGCGGGGGCCGTTTTCGGGTGGTTGCGAGGATGTCATCGGATGAAGGGCGGAGTTTTTAACCGCGGATAATCACTAATTAGAGGGTATCCGAAAAGGGTTTCGGACGTTCTGCTTGGCTGAAACAGCGGTGACACACCCCACCATGCTCGCGCATGGTCCCCCCCTCTGAAGAGGGGAATTGCTTACAAAAAGATCCCCTCTTGAGAGGGGGGGACCGCTCGCTAGAGCGGTGGGGTGTGTTTCCGGGCCGGTCCGGTCACTGCAAATCCTTTTCGGACTGGACCTAATTAAACACGAACGACGAGCGGCGCCGGCCGGGAAATCACTCCGTGCTTTGCGCCACGTCGATCGGATCGCCGATCAGGCGGAAGTCGCCGATCATGCCGGTTTGGACGTGTCCGGGAATGGTGCAGTAATAGGTGTCGTCGCGTTCCGCCCGGAAAGTGACGCTGGTGCGTTCGTCCACGCGGATGATTTGTCCGCTCTTGGCGCCGTGTTCGCGGAGGGCGATGTCGTGCGGCATCACTTCGCCGTTGACGATGGTGATCCGGACGATCTCGCCTTTGCGGGCGGTGAGGACGGGGTTTTTCACTCCGTCGAATTCGCCGCCGATGCCGTAGTAACCGGTCATCATGGCCTTCAGGAGGTATTCACGATCCGCGGACTCACCCTCGGCGAGTTGGAGACCGGAGTCGCTTTGGTTGCAGCCGGCGAGCAGGAAAGCCAGCAAGGCGGCGGTGAAAACTTTGAGGAAGGATGATGTCTTTTTCATGATGGTTGTATTCTATACTGGATACGGGCAATGAAGGTTGATGCGGATCAAAAAGCCCGGTGTTTTGATCAGCCGATGAGGAAAAAGGCCCGTTCGGCGGCGAAGGCGGCCAGGACGACGGGAAGATAAACGAGGGAAGTCCGGAAGAGCGCCCGGGCGGCGACATCGCGTTCGGAAATCCGACGGAACCGGATGGCGGCGCGGAGATAAACGGTTCCCATGACGGCGGCGGTCAGAAAGCCCGCGACGCCGATCTCGCCGAGGGCGAGAAAGATGGCCGGAAAGAGGATCAGGACGATGGAATAACCGATGGCGTGGTTGGCGGCCTGGTTGCCGGTCGGTTCGGTGAGGATCCGCATTCGGAGGCCGCCGTCGGCGTAGTCGCGGCGGTAGCGCCAGGCGATCGGATGGAAGTGGGGCATTTGCCAGAAAAACAGAATCGCGAACAGGAACCAGGCGAAGAGCGAAAGGGAGTCGTGGGCGGCGGCCCATCCGATCAGTGGCGGAAGAGCGCCGGAGATCGCGCCGATCTCGGTGCACCAGGGGGTGATCCGTTTGAGGGGAGTGTAGATCAACCAATAGACCACGGCGGCGGTGAGGGCGAGCAGGGCGGTGAAGAGGTTGAATACGACGCCGAGAAGGAGCACTCCGCCGAGGGCCATCGAGAGGCCCGATACGAGAACGGCGGCGGAGGAGAGTTTGCCGGCCGGCAGGGGCCGGGCGCGGGTCCGGTTCATCCGGGCGTCGATGGCCCCCTCCGACCATTGGTTGAGGGCGGCGGCGCCGCTGGCCGAGGCGAAAACCCCGAGGATGAGGAGGAAAAGTTGGAGGATGGAGACCTCGACCCCGGCGGCGAGAAAGGCGAGCACGGCGGGGACGGTGGCCATCGAGGTTAGCTTGAGCTTGGTCAGTTCGCGAAGCATCGAGGCGGTCGCGGCGAAGCTTCCCGTGCCGGCGGGAAGGACCGCGATGACCTGCGGATTCGATTCTGTCGAGGGTGTGCGCATGATGGCGTTATTCTCGCCTCTGTCGGCCTGACGCGGCATGATTCAAATCAAGAAACGGGTGCGATCGGTGGATTTGGGACGGTTTTAGGCCTGAACCTGCCTTCCGCAATTGAGATAGCCGCGAAAAAGCACAGAAGGCCCCATCCGGGCCGCGCCCGGGGAACAACATGGAATGAAATTTCCTTTCCACTGGGAGGGATGGCATCCTGCCGTCCGCCGTCGGCGTCGTTTCAAGATAAGGTCGGCTGGAAGCCAACCCTCCGATTTGGCCCTGCAACCCGCATTTGCGCCTCTTCGCGGCTAATCAACGGGCTCTAATGAATAAAAAAGCGCGCGGCCGGAAGAAAGCTTCGCGGACCGCGCGCGAATCAGGTGCGGAAGGTGGCCCGGAGGTCAGACCTTGGGCAGTTCCGCGGGAATTTCGACGGCGTGCGGGTGGTTCCGTTTTTCCCGTTGGTGACGGGCCCGGTTGCGGAGCATCCGGTCGAGTTTCTGGGTCAAGGCGTCGATCGAGAGGTGCATGTCCGGGGAGGTGTGGGAAGCGACCAGATCGGGGCCGTTGACGGAAATGATTCCCCGGGCGGTGAAGAGGCGGTCGCTATGCTTCGGATGTTCGAAATCGAGTTCGACCCTGAGCCGGATGATGCGGTTTTCGTGACGGAAGAGCTTTTCGGTTTTTTCGCTCACGTAGGCCTTCAAGGCTTCGGTGAGTTCGATATGGTGTCCGGAGATAATCAGGTCGTGTTGTTCCATGTTTTGGTTGGGATTAATTGTGCCATTCATTTGGCGGGGGAAGTATCCCACAAACCGGTCAAAACGGCTTTGCGTTTATTGGACTATCCTCCGCGTCTGTTGGGAATCCGGAAGGGAAGAATTGAACCGCAGATTTCGCGGATAGGCGCAGATGAGGAAGCCGCGTGCTTTAGCCGCCGGAGCTGGATGTAGCGTCGAGCTTTCGCTCGATGAACCGTGCCGCAGTCCCAGTCGAAGGGGGAGAATCGAACCGCAGATTTCGCGGATAGGCGCAGATAAAGGAGCCGCGTGCTTTAGCCGCGGTGCTGGATGTAGCGTCGAGCTTTCGCTCGATGAACCGCCGCGACCCCCGTAGAAGGGGAAGAATTGAACCGCAGATTTCACAGATAGGCGCAGATAAAGGAGCCGCGTGCTTTAGCCGGCGGTGTTGGATGTAGCGTCGAGCTTTCGCTCGATGACCCGCCGTGGTCCCCGTAGAAGGGGGGAGAATTGAACCGCAGATTTCGCGGATAAGCGCAGATGAGGGAGTCGCGTGCTTTAGCCGCGGTGCTGGATGTAGCGTTGAGCTTTCGCTCGATGAACCGTGC
Source organism: Verruconatronum alginivorum (assembly GCF_056590205.1). Classification (NCBI taxonomy): domain Bacteria; kingdom Pseudomonadati; phylum Verrucomicrobiota; class Opitutia; order Opitutales; family Verruconatronaceae; genus Verruconatronum; species Verruconatronum alginivorum. The sequence goes on from NZ_JBWPVQ010000001.1 coordinate 1,766,198, forward strand.
CGCAGTCCTCGTTGATGGGGGAGAATTGACCGCAGATTTCGCAGATAGGCGCAGATAAAGGAGCCGCGTGCTTTAGCCGCCGGTTTTGGATGTAGCGTCGAGCTTTCGCTCGATGAACCGCAGCGGTCCCCGTAGATGGGGGAGAATTGAACCGCAGATTTCGCAGATAGGCGCGGATGGGGGAGCGGCGTGCTTTAGCCGGCGGTGTTGGATGTAGCGTCGAGCTTTCGCTCGATGAACCGTGCCGCAGTCCCCGTAGAAGGGGGGAGAATTGAACCGCAGATTTACAACAGCGGCTTTTCCAATCCAGTTCAGTTCAGGCATCGTGATGATGGTCGGGTACGGCCACCATTTCGCCAACAGGACAGGGGGCGCGCAAGTCTTTTAGGCAGCTAGACTTCCCCGGTGGGGAACTCTTCTCCGAATAACTCCCGGTAAGAATCCGCGAAGCCATGAAAAGGCAGGTCGTTCTCGTAAGCCCAATACGCCACCACGGACCGCACCTTCTCCATTTTGATGTGGCCTTCATCGACCATCAGCTTCAGGAGCTCAATGGTCTTCATCGTCCAAATCCCATACATTTCGGCAAAAGCGATCATGTCCTGATCATCGGTCACCACCGTCAGACCCACTTCAGAAGCCGTCGCAAGAATCTTCACGTCGACCTTGGACGGGCCGAGGCCTTCCTCCTTCACCCATCCCCACATGTATTCGAAAGTCTGTTCGATCCCCTTTTTGTCGGCAGCACTGAACTGTAGCGGCCGTCTCCGATTCTCCACATACTCCGGATCATTAACCCAATGGAACTTGTTCTGAAGCCGGGAGCTGCGCTGAAACTCGCGCATCAGATCCCCGTGGACATACAGGGTGTAATCTTTCTCTCCGAAGGTTTGGAAGAGCAGGGGGTGAACATCCTGCGCCAGCCGGAAATAACTGGTGGAGTCCAGGAGTATTTTCGTCTGCGCCATGGCGACGGTTACTTGTCGCCACCCGCTGTTAGTGCCTCATGAAACGCCCGGGCGTCCATCAACGACACGTCCATAATGCGACTTACGGCGCTGGGCGCAGCCTGCTTATCTTTCAAAAACGCCTTTAGCGCATGGAAGAAATCCGTGCCGAATAGCCCTTGGGTGACCTGCACGAACCGATCCGCGCTTGGTCGTTCATCATTGAAAAGCCCTTCGCTGACCATCTTGTAGCCGCGGTTAAACTGGGCGATCGCAATGTGGAGCGCCTTCTCGGAAACTTTGGGGAAATTCAGTGAGTGTGCTCCCGAATATTTCTCCAACTCCATGTAAATCGAATAAGGTGAGACCCTGTAGGCTTCAGCAGCGTCCACCAGAACATGAATCCGTCCTCTGTCGGAACGGGCCGTGCGGTATTCCGGCCAAAACTTTTCGGCCGCTGGTTCAGGAAAGATCAGAGCGCCGGCGAACGCATCCGCGAAATCTTCAGCTTCCTCCAGTTTTCCAGCCTCCAGCAGGTTCGCGCTTAGAACATGTCCCAGTTCATGAGCCATCCAGAATTTAAAGTCATGTGCCTCGACGTCCAGGTTCAGGAAAATCCAGGTAGTCTTGGATTTCGGCAGAAAGATATGAAGGGCATTCTCATGCCGCTCTTTCTTCCCCTGCATGGCAGGGACGATCACCGCCTGGTGTTCTTGAAACTTTTTTATCAGGACCTCAAAGTCGATGGGGGCATCGCCGGATAATTGAAGTTCACGCCGCAGCCGACGCACCAGGGCTTGGAGGTAACGATAGTCGGTCGACGGATCTTTTAGGCGCGGAGGGGCTACAAATTTGTCAAAGTCGAGATAAGCGACCAGCGGCGCTAAAAAATGGCCAATGTTCTTCGCGTGCTCAATGTGCTTTGGCGTGGTCACCGATGCGCCGCGCTTGCGAAAGGCCACGAGTGGTTCCGAAGCCGCTTCCTCCTGCTGCACCAGTTCTTTGTAAGAAAGCCCCAGGAGCTTTCCGAGCTTTAGTAGTTCAGGCGGGCGGGGATACGATTTGCCGGTGAACCATTTCGAGACAGCGGCCCGGGTCAAATTGAGCTTTTCGGCAATGGCTGTTTGATTCAGCCCCTTCGCAGATGCTCTTTCTTCGAGCAGGGACAGGTTCAGCTGCTTATTCATAAAAGCGGTAAGGAGATAGTGAGGACGTCAACTACTGTCAACTAGATTGCCTCCCCTCCCGCCTTTTTGCAAGTTCTTCTCGATTTTATTCCGCCCTTGCGGCGAAGCCCCCGACGGTCGGGGACTTTCGGGCCTGGTTGTAAAAAAGGCGGGCCGCCTCCCCCTAACCTGAACTATTCACGGGCAGGCACAAACCCCGGATTCTAGTGAATATTTGATCACCAAGGTCGATAGGCGGGCCTTGCCTTTCAGCGGTTTCCGCGGGTTTTTGGAGATATCCGAGTGTTGGGTATACACCTCACCTTACCTACCCGGGTTTTGGGCGGGGGAGACCGCCCGTCGGGCATCAAGGGGCATAGGCAAGGGGCATAGGTAAGGGGCAGAGGCAAGGGGTCAGTCCACGCATTCTGCCACATGAGAGGGCCTAGGGGTTATGTCGTGACTCTGGTCAAACTCTCTTCCCTGAGCCTCAAAAAAGCCGCCGCCGATGGCACAGGTGTCCGGTTGGCTTCAGGCCGACCTTACCCTGAACTGAAATGAGGCCGACGGCGGACGGCAGGATGCCATCCCTCCCAGTGACAGGAGAGCATGTCGCCGTAGTCGGGTTGGCTCCGCCGCCCGACCGCAGCGGCCGAACCGGTCCGCCCTCCTTTGACATCCAGCGTTGCGATCAGGCCCCAAAGTATCGGGCATTTCTACCGCCTCGGAAAACGGGGCGGCGAAGCCAACCCCACTACGTAAATACGGGCTGTCGGCCCAAATCGGAGAGTTGGTCATGCGTATTGGCGTCGCAAGCTCTTGCCGCGTGGATTCGCCCGCAAGCCGAAAGACGTCAGGTCTTGACTCTTGACAGATTCGCATGGAATTGGATCTTTTCCCGGTAATTTGTCAAAGATCAAGACCTGACGTCTTTTGCGTTCAGATGAGGGAGCCGCGTGCTTTAGCCGCCGGTGTTGGATGTAGCGTCGAGCTTTCGCTCGATGAATCGCCGCGTCGCCCGTATGATCGAATCGACACGAATTGATTAAGGCCACGCTCAAAAAAACGGGAGATCGCACACCTTTGGAGACAAATCGACCTGATAGGGGAGAAGAGGTTTAACCGCTAAGGCCGCGAAGAGAGCGCAAAGGAAGGTGGTAACGTCCGCTCGGCTATCTTCTCTTATTTTCGCGATCTTGGCGACCTTGAGCGAAGCGGGTGGTTTGGAATTCCGGATGAAAGAGACTGGATGAGGGAGCCGCGTGCTTTAGCCGCCGGGGTTGGATGTAGATAGAGCGTGTCCGAAAAGGTGATTGGCTATCGAAAATCGGCCAGGAAAACGGGAATATTAACCGTATTTAAGCTTGAAATACAAGCGGCCTCAAGCTGTTGTGGTTAAATGACTAAACCTAACCATAGTTCAACAACTGAGGCCAACGGCAATCCTGCACATTTCACGCCCTGTTTCAATAACTTTTATTACGCCGCGAGCACGGATTTCAGCGAGTTCTTGGCCGAAAGTGCCGATTTATTCGATTCGAGGCCCGATTTGGTGGTGAAAATCGAGGCCGATCTCGACCGGCACGGCTTGGAGAAAAAGAAGCTCCGGCGGGCCGACCGTCTTTTTCTCCAGAGCCAAAACGGTGCGTTGGCCGGGGCAAGCCGAAAGACGTCAGGTCTTGACTCTTGACAGATTCGCATGGAATTGGATCTTTTCCCGGTAATTTGTCAAAGATCAAGACCTGACGTCTTTTGCGTTTCTCCAGGCAGGCAAATCTTTGGAGCAACTGGAGGAGGCAACCAAACCGGATGACTGGAAGGTGGAAGTGGCACGAAGACTACGTGAGATCAGCATTCCCTACTCCTGGATCTCCCCAAAACTCCATCTGGGAATGTCGATGAGCTCCGGGCTCGGATCTACCGTCAGCACAAACGTCAGGCGTCACCTCGTTCGCCCTGATGCCACCCGTCCTGCATCTACGCCATGCGCCAGGCCGGCTCTCGCCGCTGCCCTCGACTGGCTCGCGAAAAACCCGGGCTGGCTGAAGTGGCTGCATCGGCCATCCGAGTAGTCAAAGAACTCTGAAACACGGGATATTTAATGCTTCGGCGGTTTGTCAGCCAAGTGACTTTGCCTTGCCTGTAGTCGTTCTACTTCAAGGGTTAGCTCGATAATTTTCCAAATGCCTCCCATGTTTATGCCATACATGCGATAAAGATAATCTATCTTGCGCAGGGTGCGGATCGCATTGACGTCAAACCAGAAGCCCTCTGCATGCGGATCTCCGGAGGGGGAAATGAACCCGTGCTGGCAGTACTTCACGATCCTTCTTCGCGGGACATTCGCTCTCCGCTCAGTTAATTCGATGGACCACAATTCATGCGGACGCGGTTCGTAGAGCTGAATCGCATGCTCACTAATGAGTGAGATCTCCTTGCCGCTGTTCATCCCCGATCCACCTCTCCTTCTTCCCTTAGATCAATCATAGACGAGTCTACTTCGGAGTTGGCGCCGGGTCGACTTGATACCCCAAAATAGGGGAAAACCCCGCGCTCCCCTACAATGCAACCGCGGACGCTTCCGGTCCGGGAATTGTAACATGTTTCGCCCTGACCCCATTCCCCGTTCGGACACTTTGTCACTTCGCAAGCACTTCCCGGACTTTATGAGCCAGTGAATTCGGGGAAAACGGCTTCTGCAAAAAGTTCACTTTTTCGTGGAGAATGCCGTGCCGAACGACTGCGTCGTCGGTGTAGCCAGAAAGATAGAGTACCTTCATCTCGGGATGGAGGGCCAGCAACCGCTCGGCGAGGACTCTTCCACCCATACCGGGCATCACGACGTCTGTGACGAGCAAGTGAATCTTCTCCCGGTGCTTCGTGGCGACCCGAATGGCTTCCTCGCCGTGGCTCGCTTCCAGAACGGTGTAGCCGCACTGCTGCAAGGTGACGCGGATCAGTGCCCGAACGGCGTCCTCATCTTCAACCAGCAGCAAGGTTTCCGTCCCGCGCGGGGCGGAACCGAGGCCGGGCTCGGACTTTTCGGTTGTCGCGGTCTGGTCCACGCGTGGGAGGTAGATCTTGAACGAGGTTCCCATGCCCGGTTCGCTGTAAACCTCAATCGTCCCGTCACTCTGCTTGACGATGCCGTAAACCACCGCCAGTCCCAGACCCGTACCCTTTCCAGTCCCCTTGGTGGTGAAAAACGGCTCGAACAAGCGATTTTTGACCTCCTCGGTCATGCTGATTCCCGTGTCCGTGACCGCCAACATCACATAACGACCGGGCCGAACCTCCGCGTGGGACCGGGCGTAGTCCTCGCCGAGGACGACGTTGTTGGTTTCGATGGTGAGTTTACCTCCTTGCGGCATGGCCTCGCGGGCGTTCACCGCCAGGTTCAGAAGAACTTGTTCCAGTTGTCCCGGATCGGCTTTCACGCTTCCGAGTTTAGGGTGCAAGGTGGTTGTCAACTGGATGTCCTCGCCGAGGACGCGACAAAGCATTTTCTCCGTGTCCCGAATGACTTCGTTCAGGTCCAACACTTTTGGAACCAGAACCTGCTTCCGGCTGAAGGCCAACAATTGCCGAGTCAAAGATGTCGACCGCTCCCCGGCCTTGCGAATTTCCTCCAGCAACTCCCGGTTAGGATCATCTGGAGGTATCGATTGAAGTAAGAGTTCGCTGTATCCCGTGATGATGGTCAGCAGGTTGTTGAAGTCGTGCGCCACGCCGCCGGCCAACTGTCCGATGGTCTCCATCTTCTGCGCCTGCTGCAATTGATCCTCAAGTTTCTTCTGGTGGCTGATGTCGAGGAATGTCACCACTGCACCGATAAGCTCCGTGCCCCGCCACATCGGGTAAGACCAATACTCGACGTCGAACCTGGTCCCGTCGGCACGCCAGAACACCTCGTCCTTTACGTGAGTCCCTTGCCGTGCTTGAATCGTCCAAACGATCGGGCATTCTTCCTCGGGGTACGGACGACCATCCGGACGGTGATGGTGGATCAGGATGTGCATGTTCCGACCATTCAGTTGCTCGGGGTTTGCATAGCCGAGGAGCCGGGCGCAAGTCGGGTTCGCCAACATACAGTTGCCGTGGAGGTCGATTCCGTAAATGGCCTCGGCCGTGGAATCGAGCAACAACTGGACGAGCTCTTCCCGCTCGCGGACCATTTCCGTGGCCTTCTTGCGGTCCAACTCACCCGCCATCACCGCGCGCAGACGCTCGAGCCACCAGTCGAGCCGCTGCCGCTTGAATTCCGAAACCGACATCGGTTCGGGTCGCAGGACGAGTTCGGGCGGCTGGTAGTAGGGATTGGGACAGACCAGATCGGCGATGGCCACCAAAGGGTGAGTGACGAGCAGGTCGTGGATGAGCGCGGGATCGAAACGCGACCGTAAGTAGTGGCACGCGATAACCGCTCGGTGGTTGGCCAGGAATTCGTTGAGCATCGCCTCATATTCGATCAACCGATCGCCTTCCAGGTTTGCGTCGAGCGCCCAGGTCATCTCCCCCTGGAACCGCAAGCCGGCGTAGCCGTCGGCAACTGCCGCAGACTCGCACTCCGCCAGATAGTCGAGCATCCTACGGGCGTCGAATTTTCCCTCTCGCAGGTAGACGTCGCGTTTGGTCAGGATCTTGAGCGAGCCTTTTTCGGTTCCCTGGGCAACATTCACGCCCAGGGCAGCAAATCTCTGGACGAGATCCTCGAACGGCGAATCGTTGGCGACATAGAGGCAGCGCTCGCCACTTCGCAATCCGGCGGCGATGAACGCCACCGCACTGGCGGTCTGGTCCAGCAAGTTATCGTGAATCGGGCAGAGGTGATCGCCTTGCCGAAGTTTCGCTAATTCGTGGTCCAGTTTAGTTATCATGACCTCCCTTTTTAGGTTACGACCGTAGCGGTCCAACGTCGAGCTGACTCGCGAGATAGGCGCCAGGGGAAGGCGTACAAAGGGGTCAGGTTTCTGTTTTCCGTAGAAGGCTGCCAAGGAGTCAGGCCGAGTATTTCGATGTTTCTTCACCTGTTCCTCTTTTCTTCCCCGGGAGCCGGCAGCGTTGTGGTTCATGCTAAAGAAGGCTCAAGGCGGGCCCCTCGACGGGCTCATGGCAGGGCGAAGACCGCATGAATGCGGGACCCCAACCTTTGGCCCTGGAATCGACGAAAAGAGAAAAGGGGTCAGAAAAAGGGAGGGGTCAAAAGGGGTCGCGTCTTGTGGTTTGTGGTTGACGAGCGGAGGAGCCCGAAAGGGCGCGAACAGTGGGCAGCCGAAAGACGTCAGGTCTTGACTCTTGACAGATTCGCATGGAATTGGATCTTTTCCCGGTAATTTGTTAAAGATCAAGACCTGACGTCTTTTACGTTTCTTGACGTCTTTTGCGTTTCTTGAACCCGTTCCGAAACAAGCTCGTGACCATCCCGTAACTTGTTGCAAAAACGTTACATTACAAGTCTTGAAACGTTCCTGTTAATGCCTGTTCTATGGGTGGGTCATGAAGAAAATCATCCTTCTCAAATCTATTTGCGCCCTCGGGTGGGTTGTTGCAACGAGCCTCTTTTCCGGTTGCGGATCGGACCCCGTGGACCGAAGCCGTCCCGATGTGATTCGATTCGCGGACACGGGAATTGACGGCCTGGAGGAAATGCGCCGGGCCTTTCATCAGTTCGTGGATACCATGAACGAAAAGACCGGCCTAAAAGTCGATTTCTATCCCGTCTCCGACCGAACCATCGCCGCCGCCGCTTTGGAAGCCGGCGATGTGGATGTGGTCCTCGCGGGCCCCACGGAGTACCTTTTCATCAAGTCCCGGCTCGACGTCCAACCGGTGGCCGCGATCGAACGGGCGGAGTATTACTCCGTAGTCGTGGTCCCAGCCAACAGCTCCTATCGCAACCTGACCGATCTCCGGGGCAAACAGATCGCGTTCAAGGACGCCGGCTCAACCAGCGGCCATGTCGTTCCGACCGCGATGTTCCTGTCCGCCGGCATGAACGAAGGTCGCGATTACCATGGACCGCTGGTCGACCGTCTCCGGTTCGAGATGCTCTACGCGGGAGACGTCTCCGCCATGGTCGGCGGGATCCGGGACTTCCGCAGAATCGAGGAACAGCGTCCCGGCCAATACCGGGTTCTCGCCCAAAGCGATTCCCTGCCGCGCGACATCATCGTCGCCCGTCCTGGCTTGCACCCGGAAATCGTCGAACAATTGCGGAAAGCCATGATCGAGCACGGCGAAGAAATCATGAATGCCATCCTCGCCCCCGGCGAAAGAAACAAATACGTCGGCGCCCGTATCGTTGCCGCCGATGACCGCGACTACGACGAAATGCGCCAAACACACCTCCTCCTGAATCTTCCCTTTGACCAGTAATCGAACCTCGAAAACCAATCGGCCATTTGCATCCCAGGAGAACTCGACCGCGCCATTTACCCGAAAAATGAATACACAGCCCTCCGCTTCGAACCAGCCTCACTACCTCCAAGGGAAGAACGTCTGCAAAACGTTCCCCGGAGGCACTCAGGCTCTGCGGGGAGTTGACTTCGAGATCACTCGGGGAGAAGGCGTGATCCTCCTGGGACACAATGGGTCGGGTAAATCCACCCTCCTGCGTTGCCTCAACCGTTTGGAAAAGCCGACCGACGGCTCCCTCCACTTCGACGGAATTTCCCTCGCCGACGCCAACGCAAACGCCATTCGGCGAGTCCGCCGTCGGATCGGGGTCGTCTTTCAACGGTTCAATCTCGTCGGCAGTCTTACCGCTTTCCAAAACGTTCTGTTCGGGGCAATGGGCCACCACGGCTTTTGGAAAACTCTCGCCCCGATCGCCCGGTCCGGGCTGCGGGATGAAGCCATGGCCGCACTCGACCGAGTCGGTCTCTCCCACAAAGCCAATCAACGCGCCGACCGGCTTTCCGGCGGGCAACAACAGCGCGTCGCGATCGCCCGCACCCTGATGCAAAACGCGGAAGTCCTTCTCGCCGACGAACCCATCGCCAGTCTCGATCCCCGTGCCGCTCGAGGTGTCATGGAATTGCTTTGGGAGGTCGGAAGAGAACGCAAGTTCACCGTGATCTGCACCCTCCATCAACTCGATATCGCGCTCGACTACGGCGAACGCCTGATCGGACTGAAGGCCGGAAAGAAGGTCCTCGATTCTCCCGCCAAAGGCCTGACCAGTCCAGAGCTTTCATGGCTGTATGAGAATCATCATGACGAGGAGAATGAGGACGAGGATTTCTCCCGCGCCGCGATCGAACGCCGCGCGCGACAAACCACCAAACCGGTTCACGCCTGAGATTCCGGGCCCATACTCAGACCCGCAAACACCCAGTCAGTCCTAATCTCTATGAATCAATCCGCATCCCTCAACGGCGCCCCGCCCCGCTTCTCCCGTCCCTCCTCACTGGCCTTCGTGCTCTGGGTAGTCGTCGCGGCAATCTTGATCGGCGGCATGTCCCAGGTCGATGTCACCGCCGACCGGGCCCTCCGGGGTTTTACTCAATTCGGCGCATTCATCAGCCAGGCGGTTCCGCCTGACTTTTCACGCTGGTGGCCGATCACTCGCTACATGGGGCAAACCCTGCAAATGGCGACCGTCGGGGTCTTTTTTGGCGTCCTGCTCAGCCTCCCGGTCGCCCTCCTGGCCTCCGCCAATACAAGTCCCCACGTGATCGTTCGTCACGTGACCCGGATCTTCGTCGCCACCGTGCGAACGGTCCCCGATCTCATCTGGGCATTGATTTTCGTCATCTGCGTCGGTCCAGGCGTCCTCGCCGGAATCCTCGCCATCATTCTGGATACGATCGGGTTCTGCGGCCGCTTCTTCAGTGAACGGATCGAAGAAGCCCAGAACGGACCCGTCGAGGCCCTCTCATCGACAGGGGCGCGGAAGATCCCTGTTATCCTTGGGTCAATCATCCCCGAATGCTTTCCTTCATTCACCGCGACCGGGCTCTTCGCGGTGGAAAAAGCGATCCGTTCCGCCGTCATTCTCGGTCTCGTCGGAGCCGGAGGCATCGGAGTTGAACTCAAAGCCTCAATGGACCTCTGGCGTTATGACCAGGCAATGGCAATCATCATTGTTATCCTTGTCGTAGTCATTACTGCCGAACAGATCTCCTTCGCCATCCGCCGCCGATTCCTCTGATCGGGGGCCTGCCGTTTTAAGCGGCCTGGAGGGCGAAACCGCCTAAAGCCTGCCCAGAAAGCCGCCAAGGGGTCAGGCCTAGTATTAGAGTGTTTTTGCAGGGAAGAAGACCGGGTCAGGGCGAAACCTGTCGCAAAATGGAATGGTGCATAAAGTGTGACAGGTTTCGCCCTGACCCCGTATCTCCGTAGCGTTTTTTTGGCCGGAGATGTAACCCAAGACGTTTTCGATCAAAGGGGTCAAAAGGGGTCGCGTCTTGTGGTTTGTGGTTGACGAGCGGAGGAGCCCGAAAGGGCGCGAACAAGGGGGGCAGGGTTACGTGATTAAGCATATCCTTCTTGAGGCTCCCCCGCGCGAGTCCCGCTTCTTTTCGGCCCTCCCGGAAAATCGGCGAGAGGCTCAAGCGGGATGCCAGGGGTTTACCACCGCGACGCCTGTGGAGGTGAAGTCGTTCTCGTTGCGGGTGGCGACGCAGAGGTTATGAAGGTCGGCTGTCGCGGCAATGAACAGGTCAGGTTGGCTGAAAGTATGGCCGCTCTCGCGTCCGCGCTCGACCATTTCCCGCCAGCGCAGGATGACATCCTCGGTAATTTCGAGAATGCGTCCGCTAAACCAGGGCCTAAGGTCGGCATCCAGCCAATGGTCGAGCTCGTGCCGTCGCGCGGGGTCAGGCAAACGGGCGATGCCAAAACGAATCTCCGCGAAAGTGACGGTGCTCAGAAACAGCTCTCCCGGACGCCTGGAATCGACCCATCGGCGGACAGATGGTTTGCAATGCGTTTTTCGCAGCTCAGACAGGACGTTGGTGTCGAGGAGCCAGCCCCTCATAGATCGACCTCCCGCACCGGCATGGGCTTGCCGGGTTGACCGAAGTCCACTTCCTTCAGGGGTGACTCCCGCACCAATACGGAGAGCGGAGTCTTTGATTCCGGGCGCAGTTTTTCGTAAAGCTCCTCGGAAAGGATGACAGCCGATTTTCGCCCGCGCACGGTAACATGCTGAGGCGCATTCCGGGCAAGGCGCACAACCTCGCTAAAACGCGCCTTCGCCTCCTCCAGCTTCCATGTTCTCTCCGAGGCCATATCTGACTAGTCTGGTCAGATTGCTGGGCTTGTCAAGAAAGCACCTTGATCCTCGCCCCGACCTGCTTTTGCAGTCTGCCGTGGGAATCCAGAAGGGGAATCCAGAAGGGGGCAGCCGGAAGACGTCAGGGTCTGTTGGAAGACCTGCCAGAGTGAAGAGGGTCAGAGGGGTTATGTCGGGACTCTGGTCAAAAGCTCTTCCCTGAGCCTCAAAAACGCCGACGCCGATGGCACAGGTGTCCGGTTGGCTTCCAGACGACCGGACCCTTAGATGAAACGACGCCGACGGCGGACGGCAGGATGCCATTCCTCCCAGTGACAGGAGAGCATGTCGCCGTAGTCGGGTTGGCTCCGCCGCCCGACCGCAGCGGCCGAACCGGTCCGTCCTCCTTTGACATCCAGCGTTGCGATCAGGCCCCAAAGTATCGGGCATTTCAACCGTCTCGGAAAACGGGGCGGCGAAGCGAACCCCACTACGTAGTCTAAACGGAATCGTCTGAAGAACTGTGGATATGCAAAGCGACTGGAGAAAATATCGAAATGCTCAGCCTGACCCCTTGCCTGTTGCGGATGAGCTGGATCTGTTACCGATGTCCTCGGATCGACGCCCCATCCAAAATGCGGGGTGGTTTTTAAAAAGCTGGCTCAAGTCGAATCCGGAAAAATCGCCACGGCGTTCCTTGAGTAACAGGAAAAGCCCAATTCTCCGAAAGTGAGTTTGTGCCGTTTGTGCTCCCTTTCTCCACGCCTTCGCTTAGAGGATACCAATCCACAAGGTCGGGTGATCCTTCCACGATCACGACTGCATCCGTTGCCCACCGTGCGAGCTGGAAGGCGAAAAAGAGGCTGTCACCATCCCGCCGCATCCCCGGCAGCGCGCCGCGAAACTCCCCGCCCGGCATCAGGCCAATGGCATATGCGAGCAGGTTTGGAATCGTGCCGTCAGAGCGAAAATCGATTTCCCGTTCTTTACCTGTCAGTCCGAAGGCATCGGCCCAAGCCTCGAAGGAGAGCACAATGAGCACGGACATATCCCCACTTGTCGCGGTGCCGAAGGGATTCGAGAAGACGGCTGAATAAGACCCGGTATCGGTCAGCTGGGCTTCTCCCAGGGAAAGGGAGAGGGTGCTCATCTCAAACCTTTCGTCACGTAATTCGACCCCATTGCGCAACCATTGCGACCTTCCCTCCCCCATTCCAGTGACGGCAACCGTAATTTGAAGCGGATCTCCCTCATGCACCAGGAGTTTTTCGGGAAGCGCAGTGATCGAAGGCGGACTGCCGGCCACCTTAATAGGAATGGAAAACAGCGACACCCCCTGAGCGTTCGTGGCTTCGATCACAGCAACATGGTGGCCATGATCCTCCGGGATTCCGTAAATCGCGGCGGTTTCGGGGTCGAAGCTTAAACCTTCCGGTAAATGCAAAGCTGAGAGCTGCAGCGATTGTTCAGGCAGAAAAAGGGAATAGCTGAAGAGAACGCCGACCTGGCCGGTCGCTTCAGGTGCCTGCTCGAATCCATCGTCGACGACGTGCAATTCGAGTGCGAAGGAGCGGATGCCATAGACATTGCTCACAGAAAGCGGGATAAAATGGATTCCGGGATCAACGGGGGTCCCGAGGAGTGTTCCCGTCGAAGCGTCAAATTCCCAGCCCGAAGCGATCTCTGCGGTATAGACCGTCGCCAGGTCGATACCCTCGGCTTGGATCTGGTATTCGAATGGTTGCCCGACTGCCGTAATCGCCGCATTGGCACTGGTTACGAGTGGGGGCCAACCCGCCGCCGGATATACGACAATTGTCAGGAGAAAGGGCGAAGAAACGTTGTCTTCATGCCCGGCCAGGACGGTTATAGGATAGGAGCCGGCTTCGGTCGGTGTTCCTGAGATCAGGCCTGTCAGCGGATCGATGCTCATTCCCGGCGGGAGGCCTTCGGCCGATATGACCTGCGAAGGCACGTCTGTTTTAACAAGGTATTCCAAGTGTTCTCCGGCGATGCCAAAGGTAGTTGGAGGGCTGATAATTAATGGGGGCCAATTGCGCGAAGCGATAGCGACGGCGCCAACATCGAGAACCACGATCGCCTCCTCATTCGCGGTCACCGAACGAAACTGACGCGCCCAGTCGGATGAGCTTCCTGTCGGGTTTCGCCACATTTCCCGCCATTCAATCCCATCCCGGGAACGCAGAATCATCGACCGGGTGCCGACCACGATAAACTCCTCACCCGTCCAGTAAAGGTCGTTGAAGTCGGGGATGTGCGTTCCAGGGTTCTGGGTCGGTTCGACCAGGGAACCCGGCCAATTCCGGCGTTCCCAGTTCAAACCATCGAGCGATCGGGCGATGATCCCCCGGGGACCAACGGCGACAAATACGCCGTCACCATAACCAATTGTGTCAGCAACCGACCACGTCCAGTCCGGATGCCGCAACGGTTCCGGCCAGGGATGGTTCGTCCATTCCCCTCCATCTTCCAAAATGGCAAGCCGCTGGGAACCGGAATCCAGGGACACGATCTTTCCGTTACCGGAGGCAAGGCTTGCCGCATCATGAGAAAAAGAAAGGTGCCCCTCGCTCCACTCGTCGCCATTTTCGGAAGTGATAACCCGGGAGCCTGCGATCGTGACGAGTCTGTCGTCCGCCCTTGTCAGGCTTAGGATCCAGCTTGGAGTCTGATGGACAATGGTCCAGTCGTCCCCCGTCTCCGAGGTAAAAATCCTGTTGCCCCCAACTGCGAAAAAACGATCCCAGGCGAAAACCACCTGCCTGAGTTCCTCCTGGGATGAAATCACATTCGTGGTCCAGGTCTTCCCATCCAGGGAAACCCCAACGTGTCCGAAAAGGCCAACCGCCACAAACCGACCGTTTCCGAAGGCGACGCTGTTGCGGGGGTGGGTGGTGCCAAGGCTGTGCCGAGTCCACAGCGGAGCATAAACGTGCAGCGAAATCGTCGTCTCTGTTACTCCGAAGAAGTTTTCGACGGAAATCGACACCTCGTAACGGCCGGGTTCCGACAACGATCCGGTTAGACGTCCCGAGTCCGGATCAATAACCAGGCCTTCAGGCAGATCGTCAGCAAAATAACGGGTGACCGGGTCTTTGTGATACGCGTCCATTTGGATGTCGATCAACTTGCCCGTGTCAAAAATCCGCACGGTGGGAAATTCGGCGAACTCCGGTGCAGGTCCCTCCTCCGGGAAAATCAGCACTTGTATTTCCGCGCTTTCCGAAGAACCAAGTGCATTGATCGCCTGGATGGAGAATGAAAACTCACCAGCCTTGAGGGGCGTCCCGAAGAGACTCCCCGTCCCGAGGTCAGCAGAGAGGCCGGGGGGAAGAGCTCCCTCGACAACAAAATACAGGGGATTGTAGTGGGCCTCGATAACTTCGAAAAACGACTCGCCCACCTGACCCAGGAAGTGGTGCGGGCTTCCAACAATGGAGGGTGGCCATTCGCCACTGGCGGCGACAAGCTTGCTCCCGCCCCCCGTTGCGATAAATTGCTCACTTCGGGGGTCCCAGATCACGTTGCTGACATCCGCTCCCGTACTGCGCTCGACCCAGTGCAATCCATCCTGAGATGTGAACAATACGGTACCCGAGGCGCCGACAAATTGTCCTGCCGCATAGACAACATTCAAAAGAGAAAGAGGCGATTCCCCGGCCCGCGTCCAATCGGCGGCGTCCGAGGAACGGAGGATAATGCCGCCCACCCCACTCACCAGGAAAACGCCGTCCCCGTAAGCCACCGAATAAAACTCAACGGACGCCGGAGAACTCTGCTGGCTCCACGAAAGAGCGTCACTGGAGGTAAGGATCAACCCATTCCGTCCGACCGCGATAAAGAGCCCCCCACCAAAACGAACCCGATTGGTTATGCCGGTGGCCGATGTCAGCACGAGCGTCCAGTCAAGGCCATCGATGGAAACAGCAAACTGTCCGGTTCCGCCTGCGGCGACATAAAGGCCGTTGCCAAACGTGACCGTGGTCGCGGAGAAAGACCCCGGGAAGGTGCCGGAGGTCCACCCCTCCTTATCGCTCCCGTCACCGGTCGCAAAGCGCCTTCCGGCCACGGCAACAAACCCGGCGTCACCAAAGACAATGTCGTTGTATTGAACGATCGCGGCGTCAGGTTCGACAATACCAGTTTCGTAATCATCGGTGATCAGGATCCGCCCGGAAAGACCAACCGCGGCGATCCGTTCCGGGCTTGCCGCGAGCGCCCGCAGGGCAAAATCGGCCGCCACTCCGGTTCTTTGAAAATCGCTGGGGCGAACGTTCAGATTGAATGTCTCGGAACGTTCGCCATAAATGCCGGACACGTGAACCGTGACGGCGTGCGTTCCAAAGCTTTCCGGCCTACCCCACAGCAAGGCGCGCCACGGATCGAAAAAGACGCCTTCGGGCAGCCCGTCAAAGACATAACCCCCCAGGGGATCATACGGCAAGGAAAGCTCGATGAACAGATCCTGCCATTGGTCGCCGGTAAAAACCAGGTCAGGCTCCGGAAAGCCGGGAGGTTGCCCGTCGGCCGGAAAAATTTCAAAGCGCATCACGACCGGATCGGCCGGCATCCCCCCTCGGAGCGCAACGACGTTCGCCGCGAAGGTTCCCGCTTGAGTCGGGACACCGGAAATCTGGCCGGTCGCTGGGTTCAGCGACAACCCGGGGGGCAGTCCGGCAGCAACAAATTCGGCCGCCCCGAAAGCGGCTTTCACTTCAGTCTCCAACGGGTGCCCGACGCGTCCGTGAGTCTTGTGGGGAACGATGGCCACAGGAGCAACCGTCGCAGGCAAGGAAAGAACCGCCCCGTTAATGGTGAACACACCCGCCATCTGGCCGCCTCCCATGGCCATTCGTTGCGGGTCGACGCGGAATCGCGGGCGAAGGGGCGACCAATGTTGACCATCAAGGGAGAAAGAGACGTGGCTTTGACTTGAAACCAGCGCGAAGACCCCCTCCGCAAAGAGAATGCGGTCAATCGAGTCATTGGAGCTTAATGGTTCGGGACGAGGCAAATGAGACCAGTTAACCCCGTCCTTTGTGATCATCAGCCAGGAACCTGTCCAACCGAGGTGGACCCCGTTGCCGTACACAACATCCCAGGCGCGTTGCTGGCCCTCCGGGGCAAGAAGTTCCCAGTCGTTCAAAGTAGCTGAAGACCATGCCCGCTGCCCGTCCTGAAGAAAATACCGGCCGCCCCCGTAGGAAATGCCGCGGATTTCCCTGGTGGTAACAGGTGGCAGATTCGTCCAGGTGACACCATCGGGAGAGGCGGCCATCCACCCATTGGTTCCCGCCGCGAGATAGCCCTGGCTGCCCCAGGTGAAGCGCCGGACGGCTGCATTCGGCGGGAAAGTCCACTCTTGCCACTTCTCTCCGTCCTGCGAATATACGACCCTGCCTGCGTTCACTCGGGCGACAAACTTTCCGTTGATAAACTGAACCCCCGCCGGAAAAGCGCCCAGCGTGTGTGCGACGCCAGTCCAGGAGAATCCGTCGGTGGAGACCTGGAACTCATCCTGGTTCGTCGACAAAATAAAGCGGCCGTTTCCATAGGCCATTGTCCCCAAGGATGTACCCGAAAGATCAGTACGCTCCCAATCCTCATCCTCTCTATGAGGAATCACCAGGTTGAGAGTCCGCTCATCTGTTCCGCCGCTGTTCTCAGCCATCAGATGGAAGGAATACACTCCCGGATCCGGGGCGATGCCGGCCAGATTCAACTGCATTGAACCGCTTGCATTGAGGTAGGGATCAAGTCTGGTCCCCGGAGGCAAATCATCGCCGAGCCACCTCACAACCGGGAGGGCCGATTCCGCAATTACTTCGAGAACCAAATTTGCGCCCGTTTCGGCGGTCAGCATCCTTTCTGAAATAACCGGAGGCCCGGCTTCTTCTTCGTCCGCGACGACGACTAGGCGAAACTTCACAGGGTCGGTCATTCGCCCGCCGACCCGGGCCGCGAACAAAACGTCGTAGGAGCCGACTGCATCCACTGCCCCTGTCACCTCGCCGGTCTGAGAGTCCAACGTCAGCCCTTCGGGCAGGTTTAAGGAGAAGAACTCTTCCGCGTCGCCCTGGACATCGATGAGGAAGGAAACCGTTTCTCCCGCGGTAAACCCATGAGCTCCCGGCAGCACGATCCCTGGTGCCCACTCGCCGGTGGAGCGGAGAATTCGCCCATTCGTGCCGCCCAGTATCACCGTTTGCTGGCTGGCAGCGCCGCTTCGCACGTCCGCGGTGGCCCCCGCAGACTGGAGGATCCAGTGCTCCCCATTGATGGAAGTCAGGATGGTTCCCTGGGCGGTCACAGCCACGAAGCGGCCGTCACCGTAAAAAATTCTTTGGAAATTCTCAGAGGTCCCGGCTGATCGGCGGCTCCAACTGGTGCCGGTATCCGAAATCCAAATCCGCCCGTTCCTGCCGGCGGCCACAAATCGCCCGTTGCCCGCCGCCAGGTGCTGGGAATGGTCCCACGACCCAGGCCAGGACGTGGCATTCCATGGCCCGCGCGGATCGGTCGCCCATGCTGCCTCGCCGCCGCTGCCGAGTGCCAGGAAGCGCCCGTTGTCGAACGCCAGCCCCATCGGTCCCTCGAACGGCCTTGGGTGGGCCTGCCAGCTGATACCGTCGGTCGACACGTCGAATTGTGGTTCGGCCATCAGCGAGTAACTTCGAACAAAATGCCCGTTGCCGAACGTGAGCGAGGTCAGTTGCGCCCCGGAAAGCGATGCGTGACGTTGGGTCCATGCTGAGCCCGTGGGGGACGTATACACGATTCCGTCCTGTCCCTGGGCAACGAATGTATGGTTGCCGAAAGCCAATGAATAGAACCGGCGAACCTGGCTGGGGCTTCGATCAACCCAGCTCTTCCCATCGTCGGTCGATTGGAGAACCAGGGCGCCATTGGGTTTTCCTCCCGCCAAAACGAAGTTCCCATTGCCGAAAGCTGCCGCTGCAAGAGTGTTCCCGCTCCCCGTCTCGATCACTTCCCAAACCCGGTCCATGACGACCAGCGCGAACACTGCGGAGGCTCCGCCATACACGTTGGTCACCTCGATCGATATTTTGTGGAAGCCCGGTTCGGCCACGGCGCCGATAAGGTGAATTCCATTCCCAGGCGTCCATTCAACCGCCGCCCCAGCCGGCAGGCCGTTTACCGAAATGGAAGATCCCCAAAGGTCCCGAAATACCGGCACAACGAATGAAAATGGTTCTTCCCTGTAAACGACCTGATACTCCGGGGGGCGGATACTCGGAACGTTTCCAGTTGCAGGATAGATCCCAATACCGAGCTCAACCGGTGTTGAGGAGCCGTGCTCATTCGTCGCTCCAACCCGGACCGAGAAGATGCCTTCGCTTCCAGGCGTCCCGGAAATCAACCCTGTCGCCGGATCGAGGAAGAGACCTGTCGGCAGGGGCGCGGCACTGAAATAAAGAACCGGTCCATCCGCTTCGAGGTGAAATGCAAATGGCTCGTTAACGATGCCGCCGGCCCACGGCGCGCTCGTGATTTGTGGCGGTGTGTCCGACGCGGCTCCTGATGTCTGTTGGCCGGCAACGGCCTGAAACAAGACGACGCAAGCGACAAGGACGCAGGTAAAGGTATGGCATTTATTCATCAGAAAGACAGAGGTACCAAGGCAATCGCAGGCTACAGCAAATCAACCTCCCTCGTCAATCAGAAGCTCCTTACCAACGCGAAGGCGAACAAAGCATTGCCATGAGAATCTATCGGACAACCAACCTCGAAAATGCGACGATTACCGGCGACACCCTACTTGGCGAAAACCGTGGCACGGAGCGGGCTCCGACGAACTGTTGGACGAAAGCCGCGGTGAGCGATGATCCGCTACTATGACACCGGCTTGCTTCTCAAGCTGTACACGGAGGAGCGGGAATCCGATGCGGTCCGGGCCTTCTTTGAGCGGACGGCTCGTCGTTTCCGGCACCATGAACCTGACCCAGACCAGTTGCAGGCACATCATGAAGCAGAAGAAGAGGAAGACGAACCCGGGCGCGAAGGCGGTTACTATCGTCGGGAAGAACAAGGTCAACAAGGCGGCGAAAATCCAGTGGGGGGGAAGGGGACGGGGCTAGTACTGCCCTCGCCCCGTTCTCTCCTCTTTCGATTGCCGATCCAGGCACAAGCCGACCCCTTTCCTCACTGGATTCCGGGTGAGTCATTAAAATAATAATTTAACAACAGGTGTCGGGTTGCGCCATTTGCAGATCCTTGGACGGGATCCGGGCGAGCAGGAACGTTTTGGGTTTTGCAGCGCGGCAGACGGGGTCAGTCATTAACGTAATACTTAAGGGCTGAGGCGGCCTGACCCCGTCCGCACACCTCCCAACGCCGTCGAGAGGGTACCCGACCACATCATGGTGTGACCCACCTTCGCTCGCTTGATGATCGCCACAATTCGACGACGGCCTGCCCAAAATGCGGATCGCCGCTTGTGGAGCGAGTCGCCCGAACCGGGCGAAATGCTGGTGGTTCCTTTCTCGGCTGCACCGGGTTTCCTAAATGTCGCTTTACGAGACCGCTCTGATTTGGGAGCAGAGGTAAGGGGTCAGTCCACGCATTCTAACACATGAGAGGGCCTAGGGGTTATGTCGTGACTCTGGTCAAAAGCTCTTCCCTGAGCCTCAAAAAAGCCGACGCCGATGGCACAGGTGTCCGGTTGGCTTCCAGCCGACCGGACCCTGAACTGAAACGACGCCGACGGCGGACGGCAGGATGCCATCCCTCCCAGTGACAGGAGAGCATGTCGCCGTAGTCGGGTTGGCTCCGCCGCCCGACCGCAGCGGCCGAACCGGTCCGCCCTCCTTTGACATCCAGCGTCGCGATCAGGCTCCAAAGTATCGGGCATTTCAACCGCCTCGGAAAACGGGGCGGCGAAGCCAACCCCACTACGTAAATACGGAGCAGAGGTAAGGGGTCAGTCCACGCATTCTAATACTTGAGAGGGCCAGAGGGGTCATGTCGTGAGGTTTGTCAAAATTCCTTCCCTGAGTCTCAAAAAAGCCGACGCCGATGGCACAGGTGTCCGGTTGGCTTCAGGCCGACCTTACCCTGAACTGAAACGACGCCGACGGCGGACGGCAGGATGCCATTCCTCCCAGTGACAGGAGAGCATGTCGCCGTAGGCGGGTTGGCTCCGCCGCCCGACCGCAGCGGCCGAACCGGTCCGTCCTCCTTTGACATCCAGCGTTGCGATCAGGCCCCAAAGTATCGGGCATTTTAACCGCCTCGGAAAACGGGGCGGCGAAGCCAACCCCACTACGTAAATACGGGCTGTCGGCCCAAATCGGAGAGTTGGCCATGCGTATTGGCGTCGCAAGCTCTTGCCGCGTGGATTCGCCCGGAGGGAATCGGACCGCAGATTTCGCGGATAGGCGCAGATGGGGAAGCGACGGTCTTCGGCTGAAGCACGAAGCTCCGGTTTGGGAGGGCCTCCGGGGTTTGGCGCGGATTCTCCGGCGCCCCTCTCCCCTTGCATTCTCCCTTGACCCCCCTGCATTCTCCATCTCCATTCATTCTCCAGACAAGAAACGACTATGCCCGCTTACCGATCTCGAACAACGACTCATGGCAGAAACATGGCAGGTGCGCGTGCGCTCTGGCGCGCCACCGGCATGCAAAATTCGGATTTTGGTAAACCGATCATCGCGATCGCCAATTCCTTTACTCAGTTCGTGCCGGGGCATGTCCACCTGAAGGATCTGGGGCAACTCGTCGCTGAGGAAATCCGCGCGGCGGGAGGCATTGGCCGCGAGTTCAGCACGATCGCGGTCGATGATGGTATCGCCATGGGTCACGGCGGCATGTTGTATTCCCTGCCGAGCCGTGAGGTGATTGCCGATGCGGTCGAGTATATGTGCAATGCTCATTGCGCGGACGCGCTGGTCTGCATTTCAAACTGCGACAAAATCACCCCCGGCATGCTCAACGCGGCCCTGCGCTTGAATATCCCGACCATTTTCGTCTCGGGCGGTCCCATGGAAGCGGGGAAAGTCGTGATCAATGGGGTCATCCATAAGGCCGACCTGGTTGATTCGATGGTGAAGGCGGCCGACGAAAATGTGTCGGACGAAGAGAGCGCCGCTTTCGAAGCGAATGCCTGCCCGACCTGCGGCTCCTGTTCCGGCATGTTTACCGCCAACTCGATGAACTGTCTGACGGAGGCGCTGGGGTTGTCGCTTCCGGGAAATGGCTCGACCCTCGCCACGCACAAATTCCGCGAGCGTCTTTTTCGGGAGGCGGGCCGGCGTATCGTCGACCTGACCAGGCGATATTACGAGCAGGACGATCTCTCGGTGCTGCCGCGCAGCATCGCCTCGTTTGAAGCGTTTCAGAATGCGATGAGCCTTGATATCGCCATGGGCGGGTCCACCAACACGGTCCTGCACCTCCTGGCGGCGGCGCACAGTGCGGAAGTCGATTTCACGATGAAGGACATCGATGTCCTTTCGCGCAAGGTTCCCTGCTTGAGCAAGGTGGCGCCCAATTCGCCGATCTACCACATGGAGGATGTTCACCGGGCGGGGGGCATTTTTCGCCTCCTGGGTGAACTCGACCGGGGCGGGCTGATTCACCGGGGCTGCCCGACGGTGCATAGCGCGACGATCGGAGAGGCCATCGATGCCTGGGATATCCGGCGGGAAGTCAAAGCCGAGCACCGCGAGCTCTACCATGCGGCGCCTGGCGGCAAATACTCGATCACGGCCTTTTCGCAGGCCTCCCGCTGGGAAACTCTGGATACCGATCACGAGGGCGGGTGTATTCGCAGTGTGGAGCATGCCTATAGCAAGGATGGTGGTCTGGCGGTGCTCTTTGGGAACATCGCGCCCAAGGGTTGCATCGTGAAAACCGCCGGGGTCGACGAATCGATTCTGAAGTTCCGCGGCCGGGCACGTATTTTCGAAAGCCAGGAGAGCGCGGTGCAGGCGATTTTGCTGGGTCAAATTGTGGCCGGCGATGTGGTGGTCATCCGCTACGAAGGCCCCAAAGGTGGACCAGGTATGCAGGAAATGCTTTATCCCACCTCCTACCTGAAATCAAAGGGGCTGGGCAAGGAGTGCGCCCTTATCACGGACGGACGGTTTTCCGGCGGCACCTCCGGTCTCTCGATCGGGCATGTTTCTCCGGAGGCCGCGGCCAAAGGCCCGATCGCTCTGATCGAAGAAGGCGATACGGTGGTGATCGACATCCCTGAGCGTGCCATCTCGATAGCGGTGGAGGATGCGGAATTGGCACGCCGCCGCGAAGCTATGGTGGCCAAGGGTAGTGGAGCCTGGAAGCCCAACCGGGTGCGCCAGGTGACCCCGGCGCTGAAGGCCTACGCGTTGCTCGTCACCAGCGCGGATACGGGTGCGGTGCGGGACCTGTCGCTCCTTGATTCCTGAGCGGCGGATCGGCGGTGCGAGGCAGTCGAAAAGGAAATTGAACCGCAGATTTCGCGGATAGGCGCAGCAAGGGAAGGGGGGGTGGTTAACCGCTCGTTCTTTAGCCTTTATTTTTGGGGAAGACCTGTCAGACACGCAGGTCGGATGCCGAGCTGGATACAGTGGTTCTATGATCCCGTGGTGTATGTTCTCGGGACGGTTTTGCTTCTGATGCAAATCGGGGGGATCATCG
This sequence comes from Verruconatronum alginivorum, assembly GCF_056590205.1. Taxonomy (NCBI): domain Bacteria; kingdom Pseudomonadati; phylum Verrucomicrobiota; class Opitutia; order Opitutales; family Verruconatronaceae; genus Verruconatronum; species Verruconatronum alginivorum. Next base: position 1,789,189 of record NZ_JBWPVQ010000001.1, read on the forward strand.
CCGCGGGCCACGCGGTGATGACCAACCGGACTCCGCAGGGAACGATCGCCTGGGTGTTGTTTTTATTGGTGTTCCCGACCTTGGGTTTGCCCATGTACATGCTGTTCGGGGGGCATCGCTTTCGAGGTTACATCCGAGCCCGCCGCACCGAGGATCAGGCGTTGATGGGGGTCGTCGCCAGTTTTACGAAAGGGCTCAAGGCCTTTCGATCCGGCAAATCTTCGGAGCGGAACGGGCTCGATGTGCTCGAGCGTCTCGCCCATTTTCCGGTTACGTCCGGCAACACCACTGAATTGCTCATTGATGGGGAAGCCACATTCAGTTCGATCTTCGTGGGGATTGAGGCGGCTCGCGACTACGTGATCATCCAATTTTACCTTGTGCGGTCGGACCGTATCGGCCGGGAGTTGCGTGACCGGCTGCTCGAGAAGCTTCGCGAAGGGGTTCGGGTTTATTTCCTCTATGACGAAATCGGCAGTTACAGTCTTCCCCGGGCCTATTTGAAGACGCTCCGGAAGGCGGGGGCGGAAATTCAGCCATTCAACTCCTCGGCGGGATGGAGGCATCCGCTCCGGTTGAATTTCCGAAACCACCGCAAGATCGTCATCGTCGATGGCAAGAATGCCTGGGTCGGCGGGCATAATGTCGGGGATGAATACCTCGGACGCAGCGGGCGCTTCGGGCATTGGCGCGACACCCATCTCAGGATTTCCGGTCCTTCCGTCCAGTGTGTTCAGCTGATATTTCTCGAAGACTGGTATTGGGCGACCGAGACGATTCCTCGTTTCCGGTGGGAACCTCCCGCACCCGGGGAGGGCGTGGAGACCCGTCATGTCGCCGTGTTGCCGGGGGGGCCGGCGGATGATGTGGAGTCCATTAACTTGACCTTTCTTCACGTCATTCAGAGCGCGCGTCGCCGGGTTTGGATTCAAAGTCCTTATTTCGTCCCGGACGAACAAATTGTGTCGGCGTTGCAATTGGCGACGCTCCGCGGGGTTGACGTGCGCATTTTGCTACCGGAAAGGTCGGATCATCTTCTGGTCTGGTTGAGTTCTTTTTATTATACCGGTCAAGAGAAGCTGCGGGATGTTCGGATCTTCCGGTATCTTCCCGGATTCCTGCACAGCAAGATGATGCTGATCGACGATCAGATCGCCTTTATCGGGACCGCGAATTTGGATAACCGCTCCTTTCATATCAACTTTGAGATCATGATCGGGGTGGTCGATCCGCGATTCGTCGCTGAGGTCGAGGAGGCGATGGAACGGGATTTCGGCAATGCCCGGGAAGTCGGGTTCGAGGATTATACCGAACGGCCCCTGTGGTTCCGGGTTGCTGCCCGCACCGCTCGTCTTCTCGCGCCCATTCAGTGACCTTGGGGGAGAGCGGTGAACGCCGTATTCAGCGGATGGGTGCGGTTGGGAGTTGATGGGGCGGGGCGGATCGGAGAAGATCTCCGGCGATGGATTTTTTCGAGCGGCAGGATTGGGCGAAGCGACGGGCGTGGGTTTTCCTTGCCCTGTTCTTCCTGGCGTTTCTGGGGAGCGCGACCGGAATTTATCTGTTGGTCGCATTGTTCATGCAGATTGTGGGGAGCGTCTTCTTTGGTTGGGATCGTCCGTTTTGGGATGCGGCATTGTTCGGGGTCACCTCGGTCGGGGTGGCGGTCTTTGTCGGAGCGGAGGTCGTGCGGCGTTATGGGTGGTTGCGGGACGGCGGACCGGCGGTGGCGGAATTGTTGCGGGGGGATCTGCTGCCGGATGAAGCGGGGAATCCGGAGGCGCGGCGGTTGCACAACGTCGTTGAGGAGATGGCGATCGCCGCCGGGATCCCGAAACCGGGAGTCTATGTGTTCGAGCGGGAGTCGGGAATCAACGCGCTGGCGGCGGGGTTTTCCTTCGACGACGCTATCGTTGGGGTGACGCGGGGGGCGCTGACGCATCTCGACCGGGACGAATTGCAGGGAGTGGTCGCGCATGAGTTCAGCCATATCTTGAACGGGGACATGCGGTTGAACGTGTGGATGATTTGTTATTTGCACGGGTTGGTGTCGATCCATGAACTCGGCACGAAAATGATCCGGTCGGTTTGGGACGAGGATCATGGCGGAATGGATTGGGGGAATTCGAGAAACGGACCGGGTGGCCAGGTCGTTGGATACTTTCTCGCGCTGGTGGTCGGATTTTGCCTGATCGTGACCGGCTATACCTCTTATTTGTTCGCCCGCTTGGTGCAATGTGCCGTGTCGCGTCGCCGGGAACATTTGGCCGATGCGGCGGCGGTGCAGTTCACCCGCAATCCGCGCGGGCTGGCCGGGGCTTTAAAGAAGGTGGCGGGGTGGTCGCGGCACGGGTTGATCGACCATCACCGGGTGGAAGAGACGGCCCATGTTTTCTTCGTCGACGGAATCGGGGGAACGCTGGAACGGATTCTCTCGACCCATCCCGATCTGGCGACCCGGGTGCGGTGGCTGGAGCCCGATTTCGACGGGCATTTTCCGGTGATCCTCGACGAGCGGGCGGCGCGGCGTTCGCAAGTGATACGGATTCCCGAGGTGGAGTTGCCGACTCCGGTTCGGCCGCCGACGTTAAGGGAGGAGTTGGGGATGGACCGGATGGAGTTGCGGGAGTTGTTGGTGACGATCGGGGCGCTGGAGGCGTCGCGGCTGGAACGGGCCCGACAGATCCTCGAGGCGATTCCGCCGGAAATCCGGGAGGCGGTCCGGACCGGCGAGGGTGCCGGGACTTTGGTTTGGCATCTTCTATTTCCCGGGGAAGAGCCTGGTTCGACGGACGAGTTGAAAGACCAGTGCGAACGACTCGGGCCCGAGCAACGGCTGGCGGTCGCGGAGTTGGCTGCCGCGTCGCTGACCAAAATGACACCGGAGTCGTACGCGGAATGGCACGCGGGGTTGGAACGAGTCATGGAGGGGGTTAAGCTCTCCTTGTTTCAGGTCTGTATTTACATTGTGGCGACGCGGGCCGCCGCGTTGCGTGCGGGAGAGGCGGATCAGGCTGCCCGGCAAGTGTATGGGTTGGGGAGTGTTTGGGACGAAGTTTCGGTGGTATTGACGGCGTTGGCCCGCGAATCGAGCAAGGAAACGGAGCAAGCGTGGAAGGCCGCGTTGTTCGCTCTTCCGGCGGCCTATCGGAAGAAGCCGTTGGGATCGCCGGTGACGGCGAAGGAACTGCGGCGAGCGCTGGAGACACTCCATTGCCTCGGTCCCGGGCTGATGCGGCGATTGATGACCGCCGCCGTTTATTGCGCCGCCGCCGACGGGAAGATTGAATCGAGCGAAGCCCATCTCCTCCGCGCCTTGGCGGCGGCCTTGGGTTGTCCGGTTCCTCCGGTATTGCCGTGCGTGGCGGAATCCGCGGAAGTCTGATCGCGGAGGCTGTTATTCAACCGCGGATTTCCTGGCGCTCATGGAGCCTAATTGCCCTGATAGGGAAGAAGAGGCTTATAGCGATTCTCGAAAATTCCTTAAGAAATCCCGTCGATGAATCTCGGTTTCCAATATGCTTCTCCCGGGGGGCTCCCGCTTTGTGAAGATCGCATAAATGCGGAACTCCAACCTGACAAGCCGTTCAAGGTTGGAGTCCCGGCTTCAGCCGGTCTTCGCGCTAGCCCTTCCAGCGCAATTTCAGAAAACTTTTGAGAATCGCTCTAACCGCAAAGGCCGCGAAGAGCGCAAAGGAAAGAAAAGAGGTAACTTCTGCTCGGCTTTCTTCTCTTGCCTTCGCGATCTTGGCGACCTTGAGCAAAGCGGGCGGCGCGACGGCGGCGTATCCGTCTGCCTATTACTCGGCGATCAAGCGATAGAAACGCCGGGAAAAATCGTGTGGATCGCGCCACTCCATTCGGTCTTCGACCAGTTGGGGTTCGCCTTCCACCGGTTCCCAATTCACCAGGTCATCCGAAGAGACCAAAGCCCAACCCTCTGAGGGGGCCGACCAGGAGATCAGGGCGCGGTCATCGTCCCAGTCGATCCGGAGTCGGGGCGGTTCGGGAGAATGATCGGGGGACTGGATGACGACCGCTTTTCCCGCCTCGGTTTCGATGGCCCATCGGTGCAGGGTAAAGATGCCGTCGCCGTCATTATGGAAAGTGATGTCGGCCCACCCGTAGTAGTAGGAGGTAGTGTCTCCCGATTTTTTGGCGAGACGCAATCCAATATACCCGCGTTGCCCGTGATAAAAGCTCAAAAACGTGGCGGTGGTTTCCCATCCCGCTCCCGGATTCTGCCAATCATCGTAGCCGCCCCAGATGCCGTTTGAATCGACGGTGTCTCCGACAGACAACCGTCGGACGGTGGTGGAAATTTCCGTGGCGCTCTGGATCATGACAGCAGCTTGGGAGTCTGGATAACCATAGCCTCTGATTCTGGGCCAGTCGATATCGCCCGGCCACATTTCAAAGTCGGCGCCGGGGAAATGTGCGGCCGCCACTTGATCCGACTCCATGTCGAAGAAGATGACATGGCTGCGGAAATCGCCTCCATCATGGACAATGAGTTCAGCCGTCGCCGGGTGGGCAAGACTGATCGCTGCGGCGACGAAGCCACAGCGCAGGAGGGGAGAGATGAAAGAAAGAAGCGGATTAGTCGTTTTCATAAGTGATTACATGGAAGGACCATTTGATACATGGAATCGAATCCGTCGTCAATTTGGTTTTTCACCGGGATTTACGACATAATAGAAACTTATAAATACGTCGCTGAATCGTTGAAGATTATCCTGCGGTGCGAGCGTTTTTTGGTCTTTCCAGAGAGGGTTCCGCGACATAGATTTCGCGTATGGCTGCATTCCCTGTTACTATCAAGCAATCCGGAATCCTGATGAGAATCGCGATGGTGGTGTTGATTCCGTTTTGGCTCCTGGGAGCGATCATCTTTTCTTTCGATTTATTTGAGACTGGCCAGGAATTCCGTGAAGCGGGGGATCTTTTCCGGTTTTATATTGTTTCGGCCACGAGCGTCGGCTCTCTTTTTTTCGGGATCGGTCTTATTGTTTTGAGTCTCTATCTGGCGATGAAGCGGATCATATTGACCGAGGAAGGAGTTCGAGAAGAAGGGCTCTGGAACCGGTACTTCGCTTGGGACGAGTTTCAATCGGCCGAAGCGGAGGGATCCACTCTTGTTCTCCGAACCTTTGGGGGGAATCGTATCGAAATTTCGGTGACGGATCGGGACGGAGAGCTTTATTGCAATGCCATCTTAGGGAAGGTAAGCGAGCGGGCGGCGGAAAGACAAAGGGAAGCCAGACCACGAGGGGACCGGACATTTTCGGGTCGACGGCAACGTGGAATGCTTTGGGTGGGAGCGCCGTTTTTCCTATGCATGGCGGGTTCCGTGTTGGCCGGGAGTATTGGAGTGGTTTGGAAGAGCGTGGAAGATGTCTTGGGGGGAGAGGCTGCCACTCAATCCTGGCTTTGGATTGGAACGGGCACGGTCTTATCCATTTTAATCGTTTGGTTTTTTCAGCGAATGATCGGCAGTTTTTGGATTCTTGCCGGAAAGTTCACCATTGAATTTGAGGAAAATGGCTTGGTTGTGGCGCGAGAAGGAGGGAGAAGGATGTGGTTTCGGATCCCAGAGGATGTCGAGCAGGTCGTGGTCAGCGAGGGGACCTTGAAGGTGTTTTTGAAGAATGAACGAGGTGAGCACTTCGTTTTAACTCCGTTTCAGATTCACGATGGCGAATTGGCCTGGGAAGAGCTGAGGGCGCTCGGGAGGTTGCCGGGGGGAGGATAATTTTTGGAGGCGTCGTCGATGACCAGCACCCAGTCTTTGTCTGGGGACTTCGTGGGTGGGACGAACGACATCGCCGGTTCGTTGCTCTGCGTGCCGATGCATTCGACTTTGCCCGTCCGGGGATCGAACCACCACGCGCGAATCGTCGAGGCCGGGAGGCAGTCGGTCCTGATTGTCACGGATCGTGGGTTGGGAAGATAGATCATCAGGTACGTCGCGTCGTTTTGGCCGAGGGTTCCGTCGCGGGTCGCTGGCATGGGGCCGAGGGCATTCTTCTGTCCGACTACGATCAGGCTCTGGTCGGGAATGCGTGAAAGAAACGGCCGACTGAGCATCAGGGCTTTCAGGTGATGCAGTTGGCGGGCCCCCGGCAAGTCCAACGCCTCGTGCCAAGGGGTGATCGCATGCCACATCGGGTCGCGTCCTTCTTCCTGGAACTGCCAGACCGGATGTGTCCCGTAGACGTGGCCGAACGCCCCGGAGAAGACCGCCCAATAGGCGTTCCGGCGAACCTCCCGTTCGCCGATCCGGCGACGTTGCCACTCCGGGTCGTCGGGCAGGTTTGTTTCGACCGGATATTCGTAGGCGGGCTCGCCGTCGATAATCGGTTTGGCCGGGGGCAGGCTGTAATCGCGGGAAACGGCACGGTAGTTGGTGGTGGTTCGATCATGGCCGCTTTGGGTCAGATTAAAATCGAGCCATTCGTCGTCATGAAACCACATCGACGAGCTCTGGCCGCCGGCCGGATGGAAGGTTTTAAGATAGCGGCCGCCATCGCCCTCGGTCAGACCGCGTGCCATAGCCAGGGTGATTTGACGATGGAGATCCTGTTCGATTGGGCGGTCGCCTCCCAGGATCCAGATAATATTCCCCGTCTCTCGATAGCGGCGCCCGATCCAATGCCCATAGATTTCGGCGTTGGCCGGAGTGAAAATTTCCGGCCCGACGCCCCATTTTTTATTCCATTTGTCCCCCCAGGTCGGTAGGAATCCGATATACATCCCCAGCTCTCCGGCTGTGTTCACAATGAAGTCGACGTGATCCCAGTAATCATAATCTCCGTCCATTTCATGAGGCCGGGTGGGGTCATTCTCGATCAGCGGTGTCCGGCCATAGGCGTTCGGCGCGACGAGTCCGAACAGTTCGGCGAGCGCGACCGCCAGGATAACGGTAAACCCTTGTTCGGATCGGTGCGTGAGATAGCGTCTCGCCTGATCGCGATCCAGGCGGTGGAAGAGTTCCCACGCTGTGTCACCCAGCCAGAAGAACGGGCGATCATTTCCGGTGACAAGGTAGCGTCGATTGGCGCTCAGCTTGAGTTGGGGCAAGAGTCCGGACGTGGGTGGCTTAGGCATTGTCGATCAAAACTCTTCGGGTGACGACCCGTCGCTGCCATACCGGATGAGTATGGTAGGCGGACTGACAAAGTATTTCCTGAAAAGGGAAAACTGCGCGATAGTGGTGGGCGTTCACCGTAAGTGAACACTCAAAAATAACACTCAATTCTATTCGCATCATGAAAAACTTCGAATACCGCCGCCTCGACAAAAATAATGCCGCCGTTCTTCTGGTCGACCACCAGACCGGGCTCACCAATCTCGTGCATGACTTTTCGCCCGACGATTTCAAGAACAACGTACTGGCTCTGGCGGACTGCGCCAAATATTTCAATCTTCCGACGATTCTGACCACGAGCTTCGAAGATGGTCCCAATGGACCGTTGGTCCCGGAGTTGAAGGAGATGTTTCCGGACGCTCCGTTCATTGCAAGGCCTGGCAACATCAACGCGTGGGACAACGAAGAATTCGTCGCCGCGGTCAAGGCGACGGGGAAGAAGCAATTGATCATTGCCGGAATCGTGACCGAGGTTTGCGTCGCCTTTCCCGCTCTTTCGGCATTGGAGGAAGGGTATGACGTCTTCGTGGTCACCGACGCCTCGGGCACGTTCAACAAGGTCACCCGGGAAGCGGCGTGGAATCGGATGAGCGCGGCCGGGGCGCAACTGATGACTTGGTTTGCGGCCGCGTGCGAGCTGCATCGCGACTGGCGAAATGACGTCGAGGGCCTGGGGACGCTCTTTTCCAATCACCTGCCGATCTACCGCTGCCTGATCAACAGTTATCTTTCCCAGCAAAAGCCACAGCCCGCGAAAGCATGAACGATCGACCGGAGATCGTGTCCCCCGCTGCCCTCAAATCCCTGCTTTCGCGGGGAAATGAGGAGGTGGTGGTGGTAGACGTGCGCGGCGAGGCGGACTTCAAGCGATGTCATCTACGCGGTGCCGTAAGCAATTGCGTCTACGAAGTCGCTTTCGTTGAACGGATGACGATCCTTGCCCCTGGCAAATCGATTCCGGTTTGTGTGTATGGAGAAAATCGTGAAACGTTCGAGGGGCGGATGGCCGCCGAAAAGTTGGTCCGGGCTGGATACGCGCAAGTGATGGAGCTGCGGGAAGGATTGGCCGGTGGGATCGATGCGGGGCTGCCGGTGGAGGAAAGCGCCGCGGACTCCGCGCCCTCGGTGTCACGACCGGACGGACGGCTGGATCTCGATTTGGGCGAATGTCGGTTGGAATGGACCGGGCGCAATTTGCTGGGCCGCCACCGGGGAACGCTCGGGATCAAGTCGGGTCATCTCGACTTCCGGGAAGGAACCATGGTGGGTGGAGAGGTCGTTTTCGATATGAACGCGATCGTTTGCGAGGATCTCAAAGGGGACAAACTCCACGATGTGTTGGTCGACCATCTGTTGAGTCATGATTTCTTTGATACGGAGATTTATCCGGAGGCTTTGTTCCGGATCGTGCGAGCGGATCTGATTGGGGGAGGGGGCGATGGATTACCCAACATGCGGATCGAGGGCGAGCTTTCACTCAAAGATCGAGTCGGGCCGGTCGTATTCGACGCGGTGACCGGTTTTACCGGAGAGGGCCGGTTTGGCGCGCAAGCGGTGCTGATGTTGGATCGCACCCGATGGAATGTCCTCTACGGGTCGGGTCGGTTTTTTCATAACCTGGGGATGCATTTGGTGAACGACCTCATCGAGGTGGAGCTTCGAATCGTGACGAGGAACGCCTTGCTCTGAACGTGAGGATTGCGTAGCCTGTCGAAATGGAGCTGCGCCATCTGCGTTACTTCGTTGCTGTCGCGAAGGAAGAAAATGTCACCCGGGCTGCCGCGCGGCTTCATGTTTCGCAACCGCCCCTGAGCCGGCAAATCCGTGATCTGGAAGACGAGATGGGAGTGGCGTTGTTCGAGCGGAAGGCGAAGAGCGTTCACTTGACCGCCGCGGGCCGGGTTTTCCTCAAGGAGATCCTTCCGGTGCTGGAACGGATCGACGGGGCCGTGCGGATCGCCAAGGCGGTGGCGAATGGTGAAGGGGGAGAGCTTCACGTCGGCTTCGCGCCGTCGTTGACCGTTGAGATTCTTCCGCGGACCTTACGCTATTTTCAGGAGACCAATTCCGGGGCGAACGTCCGGTTGCACGATTTATCCACCCAGGAGATGTTGACCGGTTTGCGGGAAGCGACCTTGGATGTCGCGTTGATGATTCGGGCGCCGAAGGCGGCGATGAACGGATTGGTTTTCGAAGAATTGCGACGTTACGCGGTATGTTTGGCGACTCATCCCGCTCATCCGTTGGCGCGGGCGAAGCGGGTCGGCCTCAGCCAACTCGTCGACGAACGTTTGATCGTTTATGCGCTCGCCGATTTTCCGGAGTATCATCAGTGGTTGAAGGGCTTGTTCAAGCGGCAAAACCGATCGCCGCGAATCGCCGAGGAGCATGAAAGTTCAACGAGTTTGATCGCCTCCGTGGAAGCGGGAAGGGGAGTCGCCCTGGTGCAACAAGGATTCGAGTGTCTCGCTGGCCCGCGGCTGAAAATCCGTCCGTTGGTCCCGGCCCCGCCCCCCTTTGTTGCCGGAGTCGCCTGCCGAAAGGGACCTCTATCGGTCGGGGTGGCGGATTTCATTTCCGCCGCCCGGCGGACCAATCCGGGAGGCTGAACGGTCCGGTCGCCATCGGCGAAAACAGTACAATTCAGGCGTGGCCTGGACTGATGGGAAATCATTGGGAGGGCAATTAGGGTAATGGTGGTTATCAAAATTATTATCCCTATGGAGGAGGCGGATCATGAGATTTTTCCCAGCAGCAGTTCGAACTTTTGTCAGTATTGCAGTCATCCTTTCCGCCGTGGAATTGTCGGGGGAGAGGGTGGGTCACCCATCGGCGGAAAACCCGGTCCATGAGCACGGGGCGGTGAGTTTTCCGGTTTCGTGTAATGAGGAAGCCCGGGAGGCGATCGAGGCAGGCTTGGGGCGCTTGCACCACATGATGTACGAGCAGGCGAGGCCGTATTTTGAGGCGGCGGCGGAGGCCGATCCGGAGTGCGCGATGGCCTATTGGGGAATCGCGATGACGAGCTTTCAGCCCCTTTGGCATCCGACCAGCGAGGAGGGACTGGAGCGGGGGAAGGAGGCCTTGGAACAGGCGCGTCGACTAGGGGCGGCAACGGATCGGGAAGAAGGGTTTATTGCTGCCGCGGAGGCGTTTTTCCGGGATCCGGAATTGGCTGAGGAGAGCCGTGCCTTGGATCACGCCGCCCGGGTGGAGGCTTGGAAGACGGTTCAACGGGAGTTGCATGAGAATTATCCGGACGACGTCGACGCCGCGGCGTTTTACGCGTTGGCGGAGGTTTCCTATGCCATGACCCAGTTCTCTCCCGATGAGGAGCGCGATTACACCCGCCAGCGGCGGGCGGGCGCGTTGATGGAAAAGTTTCTTGAAGAGCACCCGAACCACCCGGGGCTTTTCCACTATCTGATCCATGCGTATGACAGTCCTGAATTGGCGCCGAAAGCGGAGGAGATCGCCCGGGATTACGCCCGTTTGGCTCCGGGCACCGTCCATGCGCTACACATGCCGAGCCATATTTTCGTCCGGCTGGGTCTTTGGGAGGAAACGGTGGAGTGGGACGAGCGTGCCGCCGAGGCCGCCGAACGCGAAATGGCGGAAGATCCGCATGCCAGCGCCCACTTTGTTCACTCCTTGGACTATATGATGTATGGTTACTTGCAACTCGGCGATGTGGAGAAGGCCCGTGAGACGCTGGAGCGGGCGCGGGAGATCGAGGAGCTGTATCAAGCTCCTTTCGCCGCGTACAATGTCGCCGCTCTGCAGGCGCGCTATTTTCTGGAGCAGCAGAAATGGGAGGAAGCGGCGGAGTTGGAACCGAGGGTGCCCGACGCACTCGATTGGGAGGAGTATCCGGCCGCCGAGGCGCTCTTTTATTACGCGCGCGGTCTCGGTGCCGCCCGCAGCGGCGAGCTGGAGCAAGCCGAGGAGGAGCGAGAGCGCATCGGGGAATTGTTGGAGGAATTGCGGGCGGAGGATGACACCTACTGGGCTCACATGACTGAAGCGATGGAAAAGGCTGTGGAAGGTTGGATCCGTTATGAACGTGGAGAGATCGAAGAGGCGCTGGTAGTGATGCGGGATGCGGCCGATTTGGAGGATTCGATGGACAAGCATCCGACCACCCCGGGCGAGATCTTGCCGGTGCGCGAACTTTACGGGGAGATGCTCCTGAAAGAAGGGCGCCGCGAAGAAGGCCGCGAAGCTTTCGAGACCTCATTGGAGAGGACCCCCAATCGGCGGAACGCTTTGGCCGGTGTCCGGGGGGAGCAGCCTCGGTTTCAGTGAAAGAGCGGTGCCAGGGTTATTTCATTTAGGCGCGTTGGAGTTCCGCCTTTTAGGCGGTGTTCTTTGCCGGGAAAAACCGGCTGTCTAAGGCCGGGAATCGCGCGTCACGTGGGAAAAATCAGACAACCATCTGTCATTGCGAGGAAGGAGGAACGACTGACGCGGCAATCTACGTTCCGGTAAAGGGGGCGCGGGTCGCTGTTTTGTGGATTGCTTCGTCGGCGGAGCCTCCTCGCAATGACACGACGGTAATCCCCTGATTACCCCCTCGGTGTAAGGTCTGCAAGAATACGAATTGCGTTTGGCGAAGCGGTCGGTATTTCTCCAAGGGTAAGCTCGGGTGTGTCGGGGGTTCCGGCAGCCCGGGGGACTACAAACCTGATAACTGAAATAACCGAATCGAATCATGAGAAAATCTCTTCTTGCTCTCTCCTTCCTTCTCGTCACGCAGGTGGCGTTCGCGGATCGTCCGTTCCAAGTGGCGCTGACGCCTGATATCGCGATCGTTCCTCGTGGCGACACCGTCCGCGGCTTGGCGTTGAACGTCTGGGGCGAAAACGAGGTGCGTGGCGTCAGCCTCGGCTTCGTCAACGGCCATGTCGGTGAAAGCGTCGGTTTCAGCTGGTCCTACATCGGCACCTACGCCGAGGATTACCGCGGGGTGATCTGGGGCGGCCTCTTCTCCTACACCACCGGCGAAGTGGTGGGGTGGCAGTCCGGGTTGGTGAATATTTCCCGGGGGAACTTCACCGGTTTGCAAACCGGCTTGGTCAACTGGGGTGAGGACGTGAAGGGTCTCCAATGGGGGCTCGTCAACTACTCCCGCAATCTGCACGGGGTTCAGCTCGGCTTGGTCAACGTCGCGGCCAACAACCCCTGGTTCACCGAATTCCCGAGCAAATTGGCGACCGGCTTCCCGATCGTCAACTGGTCGTTCTAATTTTACTACCGTCGGCCCCCGATAGATGGGGAGCCCAGGGGGAGCCTCGCGAAATGGTTGGAAGACCATGTCGCGGGGCTCTTTTTGTTTCAGGAGTGGTGGACGACTTAACTTAACGGCCCTTCGTCTGACCGATTTGTTGGAGTCCCGGCGGTCCCCACCTCGCGCACGGGGATCGCGCTTGAACCGAGCCGGGCGGATCTGCTAACCTGTTGGTTCCAGCGAAAAGGTATGGGCAAACTCTTCTCTTTCTTCACCGAATCCTCTCCGTCCAAAGCATGGGGCGGTATTTTGATCATCCGGATTTTAGTCGGGTGGGTGTTTATTCTGGCCGGTTTGCGCAAATTTTTCGATCCGGAGGGAATGGGGAGCGGGCGCTTTGCGGAAATGGGACTTCCCTGGCCCGGCTTTCTCGGACCTTGGGTCGGATTTTGGGAAATCGCGGGCGGAATCCTGGTGTTGCTCGGGCTCTTCACCCGGGCGGGAGCGATTCCGCTCATCGTCGTCATGATCGTGGCGATCTTGACCACCAAGGTATCGAACTTCGTCGACGACGGGCTGATCCAGGGATTGCACGCGGCCCGGTTGGATGTCTCCCTGTTGTTGGGATCGATCTATTTGTTGATCGCGGGCGGAGGGAAGTTTGCCCTCGACCGTTTGCTCAAGAGGAAGTGAGCGAATGGCGGCGGCGGGTGGCGATCGATGAAGTTTTGGGGATCGTCAGTAGAATGCCGAGAGGTCGATGAAGAGAGAATCGCGGTCTTCCTGGAACCGGTATTGAACCTGCAAGAGATAGGAGTAAGTGGTGTTTGGACCGCTCACTACCAGGTAGGGGATGGCTGCGGTCGGTTGGCGGGAGATTCGTTCGGTCCGAAGGCCGATTCCCGGTCGGACGTGGCTGAAGTGAGACAGCAGGTATTCGATTTCGGCGCTCGCCCTTCGCCGGGAAGCCTGGTGCTCGGCATTATCCAAACCGAGCCCGCCGGTGAGGTGGACGTCTCCTCGATTCAGGGTGCCGACCCCCGTCATGAGCCAACGCCCGCTGTCGACGAAACCATGGAAGCCGATGGTGTCGAGGTCGCGGCGGTAGTAGTTTTCAAAATAGACCCCTTTCAATGACGGTTCGAGTTCGAAGCTGGCTTCGGTCCGGGCTTCTCGGGTCAACGGAGCGGAAATCTCCCCGACAAACGGAAGGGTGACGTGATGGAATAAACCGTCCGCTGGTTTTTCCCCGTGAACCGAGTGGAAAGTGTATCCGATTCCCGGTGACCGGCCAGCCGGGGCGAATCCCCGCAACGATTCGATCCGGGGATCGGTAGAGGGACGGCCCGGCAAGCCGGCGCTAAACAAAAGCGGTTCGCTGATTGAGAGCCGCCGGGATACATCAACCTGGTTGACGGCCCGGAACTGGCCGATCGTGACGGCGTGGCGGTCGTCGATTTCCCAGTCGATCAACAAGTCCTCGAAGCGGCCGCTTCGGTCGCGCAAGGTCCCGTCGGCGCGGGTTTCCAAGCTGACCACCCGCCATTCCACGAAGTAGGAGGCGGGAAGATCGCCCACCGGTCCGGCCGCGATCAATTCGACCTTCGGCACATATCCACGCCGGGTGTCGCTTCCCTTTTGTTCTTCGTAGCGGCCCGTGACCCAAAGTGCGAGAGGGATGGGCTGACGCCGTTCCGCCATCAATTCGTCGGGCAAACGAAACCCCCGGGCGAGAAATTGTTCGCCGCGCACGTTCAATTTCGGGGGAACGGAATGGCAGGCGGTGCAACTCAAGGCTTGGCCCCCGATCTGGTAACGGCGGGCGAATTCGGGTGTGGCGGTCGCTTCTCCCGGGAGGCCGAGCAGGATGCCGCCAAGGAGGAAGATTGGAAGCACGGGGGATCGTTTGGTCTTGGACATGGGGACGAATCCTTAAGACCGCGGTAATAGTGTCAACAATCTTTTTTAGTCTGCACTAACTTTTGGAAAGCTTCTCGTGGGGGCTCGCGGTTAGCGCTCCAGGTTGGGAAACCGGTGTTTTTTGATTTCGTTGGTGTCGTGGGGGTTTTGGCTGATGGTCGGGAGTTCGTTCACATCGAGCCAGAACTCGCGGATCAATCGGAAGATGTGTTCCAAATTATGAATACCGGAGGGTTTCACCAGAAACGAGTTGGCTCCCAGTTCGTAGGCGGTGTCGACGTCGCCGGCGACGGGGGAGGAACTCAGGATGATGACGATCAGGGAGCGGAGGCTCGGTTCGGAACGGATCCATCGGAGCACCTCCATGCCGTTGACCCGTGGCATCTTCATGTCGAGAAGCACCAGGGAGGGGAAAGGATATTTCTGGCGGTCGGCGAATTCGCCTGTCCCCGACAGGTAATCCATCGCTTCTTTCCCGTCGCGCGCCCGCAGGATCTTTTCGTTTAACCCGACGCTGGTCGCGGCGATTTTCACGAACAGTGCGTCATTGTCGTCGTCTTCTACGTGGAGGATTGAATAGTGATGCACCGGGAGCCTTTCTTAATCGTGTTCAGCAACTGCGTCCAATTCCAACCAAAACCGGGAGCCATCGCCAGGTGTCGACGCCACCCCGACTTTTCCATTCATTCGCTCGACGGCCTTCCGGACGATGGAGAGTCCGACTCCGGTTCCCGAGTAGGTTTTCCCCTCGTTCAGTCTTTCGAACAGATTGAAAATCCGGTCCTGGTTTTCCTTCGAAATCCCAATGCCATTGTCCTCAACGTAAATCCGGACGCGGTCGCCGCGCCTTTCGTCAAAGACGCGGATTTTCGGCGTTTCCCCTTTTCGGACAAATTTGCAGGCGTTAGTCAACAAATTGGTGAGGCATTGGGAGAGCAGAGTGTCGTTGGCCATCACTGGGTTGAAGGGTGAATCGGTGGTCACTTCGGCTTGGGGTGATTGGAGATCGGGACTGGACAAAATCACATCGGAGAGGAGTTGTTCCACATTCACTTCGTTGAGCGGCATCCGGTCATGGGCGACCCGGCTGTAGACGAGTAGATCCCGAATAAAAGCGTCCAAGCGATCGGCGGCCTTCGCGATTCGTTCGAGGTAGTCCTGGGCTTCCCCGGGTAGCTCGCCGGAATAGTCGCGGATGAGGATTTGCGAAAAGTTGGTCAATGCCCGGCAGGGAGCCCGCATATCGTGGGCGAGACTGTAGGCGAAAGCCTCCAGTTGGGTGATCGTATCCTGGAGGCGTTGGGTTCGCGCGGCGACCTCATGTTCGATTTCTTCCTGCGAAGCCCCATCCCGCCCGGTGTTCGTCGCGGAAGTCGGGATCTTGCCTGGGTTCTTTTGAGGTTCGATTTCGGACAGGACGGCGAGCCAGCGGACGACGGTGTCGGAATCATTGAGGGGAACCGCCTTCAAGCGGAACCAGTGGTCCCGGCCATCCTTCCCGCGGATGTGGCAATCCACTTCGTAACCGGTCTGCCGTTCCCGGGCGGTTTTCCAGCGGGAAAGAGCCTCGTCGGGGTGTAAGGGAACAATGAGTTCATGCCATTCGCGGCCGATCGAATCGCCGGATCCGGTAAGATCAAGCCATCCGCGATTGACGAAATCGCATCGACCATCGGAATTAAAGCTCCAAACCGGTTGAGGAATCGCCTCGGCCAATGCCCGGAAGGCATCGGCCAGTCGACGCGAATCGCCGGCTTCGAACAGATCTTCAAATGGCATTGCGGGTGACATAAACGGCGGAGAACTCCTTTTTAGCTCCTTCCACCTTTCGAAGATATTCCGGGTTTGGAAGAGAGCAAGGGATTTCGGGCCGGAAGGCGGGACCGGGCGGATGATCTTTGGATTGCGGGAAAAAGCGGAATAAACTGGTATGGCGGGACGATGAATGCAGAAGGAAAAATTGCCCGTTATTTGGACCATGCGGTGTTGCAACCGGGGATGACCCGGGAAGAGGCCGTTCGGGAAATGGAGGTCGGAATCCGCTACGGGGTGCGGACGATTTGCGTGCGGCCGGCGGATATTCCGGTCGCCCTGGAAATTTGTCAAGGGACGGACACGGAGGTCTCGTGCGTCCTTGGTTTTCCCCATGGAACGGGGTTGTCGGAAAGCAAGGCGGACGAGGCGCGGCGCTACGTCGCGGCGGGGGTCGCCGAGATCGACATGGTGGTCAATTACGGTTGGGTGCGGAGCGGGATTTGGGCGGAGGTGGAGGCCGATATCCAGGCGGTCACCGAAGTGGCTCGCCCGGCGGGGGTGTTGGTGAAAACCATTTTTGAAACGACCGCCCTGACCGTGGAGGAGATCCGCCGGGCAACGGAAGCGGCGGTTGCGGCCGGAGCCGATTTCGTGAAAACCTCGACCGGGTTTGGCGGCGGCGGAGCGACCGAGGAAGCGGTGGCCGCGATGTTGAAGGCCGCGGGCGGCCGAATCGCGGTGAAAGCTTCCGGCGGCATCCGGGACCGAGCGACTGCGGAACGCTTCATCGCCATGGGGGTCACCCGGCTCGGCGTCGGCTCAACTTCGACTCCGGCGATTTGCGACGGCGAACCGAGCGGTCAGAAGTTTTTGGGAGCGTATTGAATGTCTGTGCGACGTGAGACAGGGATTCCTGCCTGTTCGTTTCATCCGAATCCACAGACAGGAATGTCTGTGTCACGGTCTACTCCAGCTGGAAGCCGTGGAGGGCGTCGAAGAGGATGACGCGGCGGCCGTTCGGAGAAATCTCGACTTCGCCGGTCCATTGGTAGGGCCAGGCGTCCGGGTCGGCGGTGTCTCCGACTTTGATTTCTACCGCATGGGTGCCGACCGGGAGCGGGATGCGTTCCAGGATGAAACTGGGACCGTCGGAGCGGAGGCCGCGGGGAGCGTAGCTTTCGGCGAGGATTTGTTCGCCGTTGGCGGTCACTTCCATTCGGACCGGGACCCGGCGGCGGTCGACGACTACGTCGTGCCGCATGTGGGGCGGAAGACGCTCCAATTCTTCGGCGCTCATTCTCGCGGTCGCTTCGACCCGTTCGCTGAGGTGGCGGAACGAAATGATCAGTTCCGGTTCGGCCGGGGGCGTCACATAAGGGAGGTTGCTGCCGACCGCCACGATGGTGGCGAGCACCGCGGCAAGGGTGGCTCCGGCGAAGGCGCCGACGATTTTCGAACGGCGTCGTTCCCGGGTCAGACGTCCGGCCCGGAAGTCGGCGGCGGCTTCGACGAGTTTTCGCGGTTCGGTGCGGTCGAATTGAACGAACCGGACCAGCGACGGATCGGCGCGACGTTTGCGGAGAATCGGGCGGCGGGTCGCGTTCAGTCGTCCGCTCAACCATTGAGAGCCTTCCCGGAAAACTTGTTCCCCGGGACCGCAGCCGGAAATGAGGATACCTGTCGCCCCGTTTTGGATACAATGCTCGATCAGTCGGGGGGAAACCCAGCCGGCGCACGGAACCTTTTTGACCATGAATCCGGGGAGATCCGGACATTCGCCGGTGACCGAATTTACCCGGAACGGACGTCCGGCGGATTCCGAGCAGAGGAAGGCGAGCATCGGTTTTTTTTGGCGGGCGAGGGCGCTGTCGACCCATTGGTCGAGTTGTCCCTTGACCGCGGCGATATCGAGCCAAGGGAGGGAAATCGCGTCGGAGTCGCACGCCCCCGTGCAGATCCCGCAGCCGACGCAGCGGTCGGGATCGACTTCGGCCTGCACCGGGATGCGGGAGTCGTCCGTCCGGTTGACCATGGCGATGGCGTCGAACGGGCAATCCTTGGCGCAAAGCGTGCAGCCATGGCAGGCGTTGAGATCGACCACCGCTTTCGGGGCGGGGGTGGAGGTCCGTTTCTTCATCCACCAAGGGACGGAAACGAAAGCGAGGGTGCCGAGGAAAAAGAGGGTCCAAAGCATGCCTCCGGTGAGGCGGTCGGAAAAGATAATCGGCCAGAGGTACCACCAATCCATGGTAAACCGCTCGGCGACGGCGGCCATGTCGGCCCGGTCGGCGCTGGTGGCCGGGAAGACGATGGAGAGAAGAACCATCGTGCCGATGATCCATGCGGTAAGCGCGCGGTTGGTCAGAAGTTTGGCGCGATTGAGGCGCGAAAGGTGTATCCAAAGTCCAATGCCAATCATCAGCGGCAGAAGCATGTGGGCGAAGAAGACCAGGAAAAACAGGAGGGAGGGAACGCTCTCATTGGTGAGAAACGTGCTTGCCAGTGGTTGTCCGAAGAAGGGAAGGACGTCGAGAAAGCGGGCCGAACCCTCTGCGACATGTTGGGCGCGGACATCCCAGACCAGCAGATAACCGCTCCAGCCGATCACCCACATCAAAGCGAGCAGACCGACTCCGGAAACCCAGGCGAGCCAGCGGGCGCCGACGATTCGGCGGGAGACGAAGATCCGGATCGCGTGGACCAGGATGAAAAACATACAGACGTCGGAGCTGTAGCGGTGGAGAGAGCGCATCAGTTGCCCGAACCAGGAATCGGTGCGGACGGCGTCGAGCGAGTCGTAGGCCTGGTACACGCTGGGGGAGTACCAGAAGAGAAGAAGGATGCCGGTGACGGTGGCGATCAGGATGGCGGTATTGGCGATCGCACCGCTTTGGGTGAGCGGATTGAGAGACTCGGGAATCGCCCGATGGATCCAGCGATCGAGTCGGAGAAACAGGTTCTCGACGCGGCGGAGCGCGGAAGCTCCCCGGACTTCCTCGTCGGGCGGCGGCGGGATCGGTGTGGCGGCATTCGGACGGTTCGGAGTGGGTGCCGAAGGGATTTCGGGCGGCACCGACGACTCGTTCGAATGGTTCTGGGAAATCGACAAACTCATGTGTGGAAGAAGTGTAAACCGAGACGGTTTCGGATGACTTGAGCTGCATCAATTTCGGGGCAAAGTGCGATGGCAAAGGGCTTATGCACTGCACTGTGGCGGGACGCCTCACCCACTTTGTTGGCTCGGTGTAGTGGCTAAGGGCTTATATACTGCACTGTGCCTTCCGGATCGTAGGCCAGAACCAGAGTTCCATAGCCCAAAGGGCTTACGCCCTCCAGCCCAAGGTTGAGCCGAGGGAAACGAGGCCTACCTTGGGGACCGATCCCCGACGTCACGAACCGCAACGCGGTTCCGCCCGCGTTCGATGCACCATCGCGCGAAAACCAGGGCGCAACCTCTTCGAGGTAGATCGTCTCGCGACCGAGACCCAGGGTAGCCCCGCATTCGCGCGGCAACCCTGGGCTGGAGGACGAAACGCCGTTGGCGTATTAGCCCCAAAGTGGCGGGACCGTCCCGGCTCCGTGTGTTTCCTGCAGTCCCCTGGTCCGCAGTCGCTGAACCGACGCACTGAGGCGGGACGCCTCACCCTCTTTGTTGGCTCGGTGTGGTGGCAAAGGGCTTACGCACTGCACTGTGCCTTCCGGATCGTGAGCCGGAACCAGGGTTCCATAGCCCAACGGGCTTACGCCCTCCAGCCCAAGGTTGAGCCGAGGGAAACGAGGCCTACCTTGGGACCGATCCCCGACGTCACGAACCGCAACGCGGTTCCGCCCGCGTCGATCCACCATCGCGCGAAAACCAAGGCGCAACCTCTTCGAGGTAGATCGTCTCGCGACCGAGACCCAGGGTAGCCTCGCATTCGCGGGGCAACCCTGGGCTGGAGGACGAAACGCCGTTGGCGTATCAGCCCCAAAGTGGCGGGACCGTCCCGGCTCCGTGTGTTTCCTGCAGCCCCCTGGGCCGCAGTCGCTGAACCGACGCACTGAGGCGGGACGCCTCACCCACTGTTGGCTCGGTGCGATGGCTTATGCACTGCACTGAGCCGGGACGCCCCACCCACTTTGTTGGCTCGGTGTGGTGGCAAAGGGCTTACGCACTGCACTGTGCCTTCCGGATCGTGAGCCGGAACCAGGGTTCCATAGCCCAAC
The DNA here is from genome assembly GCF_056590205.1 of Verruconatronum alginivorum. NCBI lineage: Bacteria > Pseudomonadati > Verrucomicrobiota > Opitutia > Opitutales > Verruconatronaceae > Verruconatronum > Verruconatronum alginivorum. Next base: position 1,809,444 of record NZ_JBWPVQ010000001.1, read on the forward strand.
GGGCTTACGCCCTCCAGCCCAAGGTTGAGCCGAGGGAAACGAGGCCTACCTTGGGGACCGATCCCCGACGTCACGAACCGCAACGCGGTTCCGCCCGCGTTCGATGCACCATCGCGCGAAAACCATGGCGCAACCTCTTCGAGGTAGATCGTCTCGCGACCGAGACCCAGGGTAGCCCCGCATTCGCGCGGCAACCCTGGGCTAGAGGACGAAACGCCGTTGGCGTATAAGCCCCAAAGTGGCGGGGCCGTCCCGGCTCCGTGTGGTTCTCAAGGCTCCGTATGCTGAACCGACGCACTGAGGCGGGACGCTTCAGCCACATTGTTGGCTCGGTGCGATGGCTTATGCACTGCACTGAGGCGGGACGCCTCGGCCACTTTTTTGCTCAGGACTTGCGGGGCGGTTCGTTCACCAGTTCGCGGAGGGCGTCGACGAGCCAGACTTGGTGGCGGTCGCTGAGGGTGAGGCGGTAGGCGATCTTGCCGTCGCGGTCGATCAGGAAATACATGTTCACGTGGTCGATCTCGCCGGTTTGACGGTTGCGGACGCGGGAGACGTTCAGGCGGTCGAGGATGGCGTTCACTTTGCCGGCTTCGCCGTTGAGGAACTGGAACTTCGGGGCCGACATGCCATAAATGGCGGCGGCTTCGGCCATCAGTTCCAAGCTGTCGTTTTCCGGATCGAGGGAGATCGCCATGATGGTGAGATCGGCCTGTTCCTCCGGAGTGAGTTCGGCCACCGAACGCTGGGCCTGGATCAGGAGCATCGGGCAGGCGGTGCTGCAAGTGGAATAGATTGCGGTCAACAGAACCACCTGTCCGCGGTAATCGGCGAGGTTGATCGGGTCGCCGTGTTGGTTGTGCAGTTTGATCTCGGGAAGTTCGAGGGCCGTCCGGATCCGTTCCCCCGGGAAGGGCGGAATCTCTTCGGCGGCTTTGGCGTCGGCGGCCCCCATCCAGAGGAGGCTGGCGGCGACCAGGGCGATGACGCCGAAGGCGGCGGAGACTTGGGGAATCAATTGCCGGCGTTCGTGGCGGATGCCGTTCCACAGCGATTTGCGCCACATGTAGAGGATGATCCCTTGAAGGAGGACCGGTTCGCCGATCATCATCCACGCTTTGCTCCATTGCATCCAACCGGAACTCTGGTCGTATCCAAAACACCAGACACGGAAGTCGACCACGAATTGGCCCCAGGTGCTTCCGAAGGGAGGGGCGAAGATCATGATCGCCAAAAAGATTTGGTAAAACACGCTGGCCGCGAGCATGAACACCGGGAATTTCGCTCCGGTGAAGAAGGCGGAAAGTTTTTGCAGGAAGGTCCGTTTCATTGTGGGTGAAGGTTTCGGATTTGCGGTTGTCGTTGGTTTTGTTTCAGCCGGTCGAGGGCTCAGGATCCGGTTCCGGAGGAGCGGAGCCGGATCCTGAAAACTCGAAGGAGGCTGATGTTGTTTTTGCGGGGGGGAGTTGGCGGCGTCGCAGTGCCACGCGACGCCGCCGTGTCCTCTCGTGTGTCGCCTACCGGACCGGCCAAACGTCGGCCAGTGCTTTCCAGTTGGCGAAATAGTAGACCGCGAAGCAGGCCAGGAAGATGATGACCAAGGTCATCGTTCCCGACGTGACGTGGCTGTGTTGATCGTCGTCGTCATGCTCCACCGGTTTGGCGGTGGCCAAGGCTTTGGCTTCGCCCCATGACTCCATCGGACGGCCCTTGTTCGATTTGCCGAACAGGAGGGTGCCGACCGTGGTCAGGACGAACATCATCAGGCCGATGAAGGCGACGGTTCCGCCGATGCCGGCGAGACCGAGCATCAGGTGGGGAGCCGCGCCGAAGATCCCGGCCGGTTCGATGTCATACATGCGGCGGGAGACGCCCATCGATCCGGCGAAGGACATGCCGAACGACATCATGGTGATACCGCTGGCGAACACCCACGGTTGGAGTCGGACGACCTTCTTCAGGATGTAATCCTTTTGGAAGAGCAACGGCACCACGTAGTAGGCGAGACCCATGAAGGCGAGCGTCGTTCCACCCACGACGGTGGCGTGGAAGTGACCCGGAATCCGCATGGTATTGTGGGCGATGATGTTGATCTGCTGCGTGCCGAGGGTGACCCCGGTGATGCCGCCGATGAACCCGAAGATGACCAGCGAAAGAACGAAGGCCGAGAAGGCCGGGTTTCTCCAAGGGAGACCCGCGACCCAGCCGAAGAATCCTTTCGTGTAACCCTTGTTGCGCATCGCGACTTCGACGCCGGCCGGAACGGTGAAGGCGTGGATCATCGAGGCGAGGACAGCGAGATACATCGCGTAGGAAGTGTTCCAGATCTTCCAGGTGGCGCCGACGCCCGGGTCGACCAGCAAGTGGTGGGCCGAGGCGAGGTTGATGAACAGGATGTAGAGGACGAAGGCTCCGCGGCAGACCGCTTCGTTCAACGGCTTGGCTCCGACCGCCATGTAGGCGATGAAGTACCAGACCGCGACCATCGCGGTGACGTTCACCTGCTGGGATTGGTGGCCGAGGCCCCACCAGATCATCCGGTACCACATCGGGTCGGGTTGACCGATCAAGCCGAGCGAGTGGAGGAAGGTCGGAATCATCACGATCGCCCCGTGGAGCAAAGTGACCACGGCGATGATCGCGGCGGCGGTCGCCCCGAAGGTGACCAACGGGACCGACCCTTCGTAGGTTTTCATCTTTTTCGCCATGTAGAGGGTGGCGAAGAAGTTGAAGACCGCGATCAGGGTGCCGACCGCCATCAGGATGATCCCGAGATAAAAGGCGGGATGGGCCAGTAGCGGCAGGTAGGAGGTGAGAAGTACGTCGGCCTTTCCGGCGAAGATGGTGACGTTGGTCATCAGCGCGCCGGTGAACATCATGACGAGCGACGTCCAGGCCACCTTTCGCGAGAAGAGCCTGGCTTTCAACAACGACGTGCTGGCGAAGTAGAGGATCGCGACTTCGAAGAAGAGGATCCAGAAGATCAACATGTTGAAGCCGTGCAGCGTCAGGACCCGGTAGAACCAGTCCATTCGCAGCAGGTGGACTTCCTGCCAGCGGGTGAGGGCGAGCAACACCGCCGCGACGCCGCCGATCAGGAGGCAGACGACCGCGAGAACCGCGTTGATCCGGATGAAGAACTGGGCGTCGAGACAGACCTTGAGACCGGTGGTGTCGCAGGTGCGGAAGCCCCCGGACGCCGTCTTGGGCGTCTCGTCGACCGGCCGCGTCGGCGTGAGCGGAAGCACCGGGTCGAGTGGAACCCCATCGGCGCCGACGGCTGGCTTATGTAGTGGTTTTCTGAATTTCATGGGATGGTTTCCTATTCAACGATGATTTTGCCGATCATGTAGTCGTGCCCGAGTCCGCAGAACTCGTTGCAGATGATGGTGAATTCGCCGGTGGTGGTCGGCGTGATGGTCAACACGTGATCGTAGCCGGGGAGAACCTGGAAGTTCATGTTCATCGGCTGAAGCGAAAACCCGTGTTGCAGATCGAGGGAGGACATGTGGAGACGGTAGGTTTCGCCGACCTGCAGTTTCAGGGTCGGGTACCAGCTCCACATTTGCGCCAGCAGGTAGGCGTCGCCGCCCGGAGGAGGCGCGACCAGCGGTCTGCCGTCGTGCTCGCCGACCTGGTTCGTTTCGACGAAACGGTTGACCCGCTCCATGAAAGCCTCGGGGGTGACCGCGTAGGCCTCGCCGGTGCTGTTCTGTTTCCCCCGGAAATGCCAGTAAGGCATCATGATCGAGAGAACCAGACACCACACCAGGGCGAGTCCGATCCATGTTTTCTCATTGCCCACCGGGGCCTTGAACCAACCGTCTTTCGGTGAATGTACGCTCATTGTGGATACTGGGTTAGAGTAACGGTGCCGGCGGGACCATTAGCAGTTCGATCCAGCCCCACACCGTGTAGGACAGGAAAGGAATCAGGACTCCGAGGACCAGCAGAAGCCAGGGATTGTCCATCAACCTTTGGATGATGTGTTTTTTCTTTTCTTTCATGAACGACTCCTTACGCGGATGGTTTGAGTTTGATGGTTGTGAGAAAATTCCGGATCGGGCGACGGCCCCAGGCGGCGATCATCAGGGCGAGGAAGAGTCCTCCGCCAGCCACCGCGACCAAACCACCGATCCCCATGATCGCCAGACCGAGGTGTTCTCCGAGCGAGGCGACGTGTTGGTCCGATCCGTAGGCTTTCCGGTCGAGGCCGTAAACCCCGCCGACGGCGAACCCGAGGGCGAAAATCAGTTGGCCGATTCCGAACAAGGCGAGTTGCCAGGGAATCAGCTTTTGCAGGCGCGGGGAGCGGATCCCGTAGCCGAACGGGACGAGCAGGACGAAGGCCATCGCCATGAAGGCGACGGTGACCGCGCCGATCGAGGCGTGGTAATGGGCCGGGATCATCGTGTTGGAACTCCGGATCATCGCGCCGAGAATGAAACCGATCACCGTCATCGCGGCGCTCAAAGAGAATCCCGCGAACGCCGAAGTTTTCCAGAAACCGGCCGGGAGCCGACCGTTGCTGCGGGCCTCGACCAGACGACGGATGCAGAGTATCAAAAAGATGGTGACGACCGGGAAGATGCCGAAGCGCATCAGTTGGGTTGAACCGCGGTGGTAGAGGAGGGTCAGTGTTCCTTCAACCGTCAGAAGTGGGGCGACCATGTGGGGGGCGACGAGAAGGGCGAAGAGAATGGCGACCGTTTTGGTCGACGCGACCGGACGGCCCTGCAAATTGTGAAGGAGGATCAGCCAGATGGTGACCATCGCGGCGACGTTGGCTACCTGGAGGACGTGTCCGCCTCCCCAGGCGACCAGTTCGTAGAACGCTTCCGGACCGAGGGTGGAAGGCGTGGCGGCCCAGGCGGCGCCGAAAGTGACCACGGCAATCAAGGTCGCGATGGCGCAGGCGCGAAGTCCCGGAGCGGTTTCGGTGCGGAGGGGGGAATCCGGGGCGGCCGGGTGGTGGACCCAGAGGCGGCGGTCGAGGTAGGCGAGGACGAGGCCCGCGAGGAAAAGGATGACGCCGACGGCGAAAAGCGGATGGTCGATGAACGGGATGTAATTGGAGAGGATCGGCGGCGCGTGGGGAAGGAAGGCGGCGGCCATCATCGCGAGAACGCCACCGACCGCCGCAGGCAGGGCGAGGATTCCGAAGCGGGGGCGGTGGGCCGGGGTGACCGGCAGGAAGCGGAACATCGCGACGGCGAAGGCGCTAAACCAGACCAGGAGGGAGAGATTGACGTGGACCACCAGGCAGCGTTGGAAGAAGCCGGGGTCGGTGATGAACGGGGCGGCGGCGGGAATGCGTCCGACGACCAGGAGCAGGGCGAAGACGCCGGCGAGCAGGAGACTGGCGACGGAAAGGAGGAACCAACCCCGGGCGCTTTGGAGATCGGGGCGGGCTTGATCGGTCGAAACGGGTAGGGGAAGGGGTTGGGATTGAAACGACCGCGGAGCGACCGGCGGGAGGCCGACCGGAAGCGGACCGAGCGGGTTCGCCTGAAAGTTGTGGTTCTGTGCGGATGGAATCATTGCGCTCCGACGATACGGGTCGGAGGCGTTTTCCGAATTGACGTGGGTCAATTTCGGTTTCCCAACCGAGTGGTTTCGGAGCCCCCGGTTGACCTAGGTCAAGAATTGCGGAGGGGAAGGTTCCGGCCGCGTTCGATCCACCATCGCGCGAAAACCAGGGCGCAACCTCTTCGAGGTAGATCGTCTCTCGACCAAGACCCAGGGTAGCCCCGCATTCGCGCGGCAACCCTGGGCTAGAGGGCGAAACGCCGTTGGCGTATATCCCCGAAGTGGCGGGTCCCAAAGTGGCGTGGCCGTTCCGGCTCCGTGTGGTTCCCAAGGCTCCGTAGGCTGAACCGCCGCGCTGAGGCGGGACGTCTCACCCACTTTGTGCCTTCCGGATCGTGAGCCAGAACCAGAGTTCCCTAGCCCAACGGGCTTACGCCCTCCAGCCCAAGGTTGTGCCGAGGGAAACGAGGCCTACCTTGGGGACCGATCCCCGATGCCACGAACCGCAACGCGGTTCCGGCCGCGTTCGATCCACCATCGCGGGAGGGCGCAACCCCTTCGAGGTAGATCGTCTCGCGACCGAGACCCAGGGTAGCCCCGCATTCGCGCGGCAACCCTGGGCTAGAGGACGAAACGCCGTTGGCGTATATTCCTGAAGTGGCGGGTCCCAAAGTGGCGGGACCGTCCCGGCTCCGTGCGGTTCCTGCGCCTCACCGGACCAGACGGAGCTGGTTCCTCCCCCGAAACCGACGCACTGAGGCGGGACGCCTCACCCACGTTGGGGCCTTCGGCTTCGACCTACAAGTAGCCGGCGAGAAGAAGGATGGCGAGTTGGCCGAGGCCGACGAGGAAGCCGAGGAGGGCGCCGAGGAGTTCGATGGTGCGAAATTCCTTTTGCGCGACGCTGTTGACCAATTCTTCGAGTTTGCGGGCGTCGAACGAAATAATACGGGATTCGATCAGCTCGCGGATCGGGAGGCGTTCCTCCATTTCGGTCGAGATCCGGCGCTTGAGGTAGGGGGCCTGCTTTTTCATTTCCTGTCCGGCCATCATGGCCAGGCGGCTCAGGGTCGCTTCATTCAGAAAGGGGCCGATGAACGGAATCGTGCGCAATTTGTCGCCGAGCTTGTCGTGGATGACGCGCCGGGTGAAGGTTTCGATGTAGTCTTCGAAATCGATCGATTCGAGCTGGTCGCGCAGGAAATGTTGGCTCAACACTTCCCGTTCGATGATTTCGGCGGATCGGCGGGCGAGATCGACTTGGCGTTTCGGAATCAACCCTTGCCACTTGTAACCGAGGATATGGATCGGTTGGCGCGGGCGGAAAAGCATCCGGATCGCGACGCGGTTGGTCATCCAGCCGATGAAGGCGGTGATGACGGGAATGCTCAGGAGAATGATCCACTGGGTCATGATCCGGGATGCGGTGAAATCATGTCAGGTATTCCTTGGCCCGGACCGCGTGGCGGAAACCGGAGGCGATGCATTGGCCGAGGGCGATGCCGTCGCGGGAGGAACCGGCGACGAAGATGCCGGGATGGGTGCTTTCGAAAGCATCCACCATTTGCACGAATCGGCCGTGCCCGACTTCGTATTGGGGAATGGAATACGGCCAGGCGCGGACCGATGAAAAGCGTGGTTCGCCGCGGATGTCGAGGATCGGGGCGAGATCGCGGACGGCGAGTTGGACCAGTTCGTTTTCCGGAAGGCGGGCCAAGTCCGGTTGGCGGGTGCCGCCGACGAAGGCGGTCAGGAGAATTTGGCCTTCCGGGGCTCGGCCGGGGAAAAGGGTGGAAGGAAACAAGACCCCGAGAATCCTGCGTCCCTCTTTCTCCGGGAAAAGCGCGCCGAAACCGTCGAGCGGGTGGCCGATCTGATCGCGGTCGAACCCGAGCGAAACGCTGGCCACCGGCGGGTGGGAGATCTGATCGAGCGGACGGAGGGCGTCCGACGGTTCCCCGGCCTCCTCATGAATGGCGACCGCGGCCAACGTCTTCGGCGGCAGAGCCAGGACCACGGCGTCGAAGTTGTCGCGGATGCGTCGTCCGTAGCGGGAGGCGATCACTTCCCATTTTCCCTCGCGGGCGGTGATTGATTCGACAGTGGTTTCCAAATAGATGTTTTTCCGGAGCCGGTTCGCAAGCTCGTCGGTCAGGGAGGCGAGACCGTGGCGAAACGAAATCAGCCGGGGCATTCCCCGTTTTCCGCCCTCCGCTTTTCTCTTCTTCGCGGCGGCCCGCATTCCGCCGAAAAGGGAACCGTGGTCCCTCTCCAGTTGGAAGAGTTTTGGCATGGCGTATTGGACCGAAAGCTGTTCCGGGTCGCCGGCGTAGATTCCGCCGATGAACGGATTGACCAAGTAGTCGAGCACCTCCGGACCGAGGCGCCGACGGGTAAAATCGGCGAGACTCTCCTCTTTGCCCTCGGGGGGACGCCCGACGAACGGCTCGCGGAAAAGGCGGAGCTTGGCGGGCCAGGAAAGAACCTTGGAACGAAGCAACGCCGGGGGCGAAGTCGGGAGCGCCACCAGATTTCCACTACGGAGAATGTAACGGTTTTTGGCGGCGGGTGCGGCTTCGATGACCTCCCCCTCGAGTCCGAGGAGTCGGATCAGTTCGGCGACATCGGCCGGACTGTCCTGGAGACTGTTTGGTCCGGCCTCGATTTGAAAACCTTCGCTCCGGCTGGTTTGGACCGAGCCGCCGGCTTGTTCGCCCTTCTCGAAAAGAAGCGGGTGGAAACCGTCTTGCGACAAACGAAACGCGGCGGTGAGTCCGGTGATTCCGCCGCCGATCACGGCGATCTTCTTCATTTCGGATTCGGTTTTTGCACTGAAATTTTCAACCACGACGTAACGAAGTGAAGATGGCGAAGCAATGGACGCGAATAGACACGAATGACAGATCGACGGGAGAGCGCGGTTTATCGGTATTCGCGCACGGTTTCGATCAGGGCCTCGACGCAATCGATCCGGGCTTGGGGGGAAATGCCGTGGCCGAGATTGAAGATGTGTCCGGGCCGCTTGCCCACGCCATCGAGGATCACCTTGGCTTCGCGGCGGACCAAGTCCGGTTCGATGTTGAGGAGGACCGGGTCAAGGTTGCCTTGGAGGGCGAGCGATTCCGGAGCGGACGTGCGGAGTTTGCCGAGATCGGCGGTCCAGTCGACGCTCACCGCCTGGACCCCGGTCGAGGCGAGGTCGTCGATCCGGTGGTGGAGTCCCTTGGCGAACAAGATGACCGGCACCCGGCCATTTATGGCGTCGACGATTCGGCGGATCCATTGGAGGGAGCAGGTCTCGTAGGAAGCTCCCGAGCAGATGCCGCCCCAGGAATCGAAAATCTGGATCGCTTCGGCACCGGCTTCGAGTTGCATTTCGACATAGTCGACGACGGCGGCGGTGATCTTTTCCAGCAAGGCGTGGAACAAGCCGGGTTCGGTGAAGAAGAACTCCTTCACTTTCTGGAACTGGACCGCGCTCCCGCCTTCGACCATGTAGGTGGCGAGGGTCCAGGGGGAACCGGCGAAACCGATCAAGGCGTGTTCGCCGTTGAGTTCCCGTTTCAGCAGGCGGATCGCGTCGGCGACGTATTGGAGGTGGTCGCGGACGCGGGTCGGGTCGAGGACGTCGATCTGTTTTTCGGATTCGATGGCGAAGGCCATGGAGATGCCGCCGGTGTTGCGGAACTCGTAGGGCTGGCCCATCGCCTCGGGGATGACCAGGATGTCGGAAAATAGAATGGCGGCATCGAAGCCGAAGCGGCGGATCGGTTGCAAGGTGACCTCGGTGGCGAGCTCGGGGGTTTTGACCATCGTGAGGAAACCGTGCTGTTCCTTCAGCGCCCGGTATTCCGGGAGGTAGCGGCCTGCTTGGCGCATCAGCCAGATGGGAGTTTGGTCGACCGGCTGGCAACGGCAGGCGGCGAGAAATCTTTCGCGTTTCGTCATGATAATCTGATTACGGTAGGCGTAGTCGGTTCAAGCGGACCCGGGGCCGGAGGTCGCGGTGGTGTTGGTTGGTTCCTGGTAGTTGATCCAGTCGCGTGGATGGAGAAAAAGTTCGGTGAGACGGGCTTCGGGGGAGCCGGGTTCCGGTTGCCAATTGTATTCCCAACGGGCGAGGGGCGGCATCGAGACCAGGATCGATTCCGTGCGACCGCCGCTTTGCAGTCCGAAAAGGGTGCCGCGGTCGAAAACCAAATTGAATTCGACGTATCGGCCGCGTCGATACAATTGGAACGACCGCTCCCTTTCGCCCCAAGGGGTCGGGTGGCGGCGGGCGACGATCGGTTTGTAGGCCGGGATGAAACCGTCGCCGACGGCGCGGGCGAATTCGAAGGAGCGGTCAAATCCCCACTCGTTGAGATCGTCGAAGAAGATGCCGCCGACTCCGCGGGTTTCACCCCGGTGCTTGAGGAAAAAGTAGTTGTCGCATTCCCGTTTCAGCCGGGGATAGACGTCGGCCCCGAAGCGGTCGCAGATCGATTTCGCCCGGCGGTGCCATGCGGTGGCATCCTCGGCGAAGCCGTAGATCGGAGTGAGGTCGAATCCGCCGCCGAACCACCAGACGGGAGGTTCGTTTTCGTGGGTGGCGAGGAAAAAGCGGACGTTGAGATGGGAAGTCGGGGCGAACGGATTGCGCGGATGAATGACGACGGACACGCCCATGGCATGGAAGCCGCGGTCGGTCAACTCCGGGCGGCTGGCGCTGGCGGACGGAGGGAGACGTGTGCCGGAGACATGGGAGAAATTGACGCCGGCCCGCTCGAGGACCTCCCCTTCGGAAAGGACGCGGGAAATGCCGCCGCCCCCTTCCGGGCGGGTCCAGGAGTCCCTCAGAAACCGGGACGACGGTTCCAAATCCTCCAACTCCCGGCAAATATTGGCCTGGAGGTTGAGGAGGAAATCCTTCACCCCTGCAATGTCTGGTTGTTCCATCGGGACCGATTTAAAGGAAAGAACCGGCGGTTGGCCAGTCCCGAGTTCGTGCGGCGGCGGGTCGAGGCGCCGTCGTGTCGAGTAGGTTGAAACCTAGCATTCAGGCGGTTCCGCCTCGACGCGGAATCAACCGTTGGGGGCGGACGGTTTGATGTCGGACGTGTATTGGTCGAGGGCGTCGATCAGCACTTTGACGCTGTCGACCGTGGGAGGCTTGACCAAGTAGGAATTCGCGCCGATCGCGTAGGCGGTGGCGATGGAGGCTTCCTCCTTCGAGGCGGTCAGGAGGATGACGACGATCGAGGCGAGTCCGGTTTGGCGGCGCATCCACGTGAGGACTTCGAGCCCCGACTTTCCTGGAAGGTGCAGATCGAGGAACATCAACGAAGGAAGCGGATAGGCGGCCCGGTCGGCGTATTTGCCCTTTCCGGCCAAATAGTCGATCGCCTCGCTTCCGCTGGTCACAATCTGCATCGGGTTTTCCACACCGGCTTTGCGAACGGTCCGTTGCAGGAAAAAGACGTCGTTTTCCTCGTCTTCCACGACGAGAAAGGTGGTGGAAGGATCGTGTCTCATTCTGGCGCTCTACTGGTCATCTGAAAAATTCGAGTCGGTGCCGCCGTGGTCAGGATTGGCGGAAACCGGTCGAAGAAACCTGATAGCCGATGCCGGGAAAGTCAAGAGGAGAGGGAGGGGTAAGGTCGCAAGGATTGGCCGTCCGGCAGTTGTCGTAGTCGGGTTGACTCGCCGCCCGATTTCCGGTCGGGCGGCAAAGCCAACCTGACCACGATAGGCGGACGCCGACGGACATCCGGCGAAAGCCGGAATGCTACACCGGTGTGTATGTGGAGCAACGCCGTCGTCGTGGGAATTCCCAGATCATAAGCCGGAGCTTCGTGCTTCAGCCGAAGACCGTCGGCCACCGGGATCGTCCGCAGACTCCGCCGGTCCAACGACGGCGCCTGAAGCGCGCCGCTCCTTCATCTTTGCGGAACCCCGTTCATCCCGTCGGCGACGCCCGACATCACACTTGTGTCCTCCTGCCGAACAAGAACTTTTGATCCGTGGAAAAAGTTTTCTCGCCTGTGTCTTCGCCTTGGGCATGCTGGATGAAACGAACTTTCCGGGTTCCTTTTCATACCTCCTAAATCAAACGTGTTTCGCTTATGAATTCATTTCAGTCGTATTCGGGAAATCCTTTTGTTGTTGCTGACGCCGAGCCGATTGCGCGGGCGACCTTTATTCGCCGGACCTATGCGCATCTGGCCCTCGCCATCGCGGCCTTTATCGTGGTGGAGGCGTTGCTCCTGAGTTGGTCCGGAGCGGAGCAACTGGCGATGACGATGACCACCGGTTACAATTGGCTGTTGGTGCTGGCCGCTTTCATGGCGGTTTCGTGGGTCGCCGACAAGTTGGCGCGGTCGGAGGCATCCCAGGCGATCCAATACGCGGGCCTTTTGGGTTTTATCATCGCGCAGGCGGTGATCTTTCTGCCCCTCCTTTTTATCGCGATGAATTTCAGCTCGCCGGATTTGATCGTGAACGCGGGGATCATCACCGGTCTGTTGTTCGCCGGTTTGACGGTCACGGCCTTCATCACCCGGAAGGACTTCTCCTTTCTCAAGGGCATTCTGACGATCACCTTTTTCGTCGCGATGGGGATCATTGTCGCGAGCATCGTGATGGGTTTCAGCTTGGGTCTGCTCTTTTCGGCGGCAATGGTGCTCTTCGCCGCCGGAAGCATTCTCTACACGACCTCGAACATCATTCACGAATACAACCCCTCGCAGCACGTGGCCGCTTCGCTTGCCCTTTTCGCGGGAGTGGCGCTTCTCTTCTGGTATGTATTGCAAGTGTTGATGGCGCTCGCCAGTCGCGAGTAATCGAGAAACCGACTGATTTGCGCGATGCGCTTTGGTTGATGGACAAGGCAGCCGCCTCACATAACAGGGAAAGACAACCTTGTCCCGGTGCGGTTGGGTTCGATCTTTAAAACGAGGAGCACGCGATGGCGGTACCCTTTGAGTTCGGAGCGCATCGACTGGAGTCCGTCGGTAGGGAGTTCGAAGTCTTTTCTCTCCAGGTGAGCACCTCTGTTTGGACTTTTTCCCATTGACCTTGCCTTCCCGTATCGGCTTGGCGATCTTGCTTGGCGAGCCCTCTAACTATGATGCAAAACCAACCTGTTTCTTTCCTCCGCCTCGCGGGTCTTTTTCTGGCCGCCCTGTTCATGGGCAGTCTTTTCAGCGGGTGCGCATTCACTCCGCAGCAGGCAAACCTGAACCCGACGGTGGCCGTGGTCGGCAGTGACATCGGCCAGGGCAAAACGATTTCCGTTCACGTGACCGACGAACGCCCGACCCGAGAACTGGGCCGTCGGGGGAGCGCCTACGGTCCCGCCGCTTCCATCAATACCGAGCAGGACCTTCAACAACTCATCTATGGGGAACTTGCGCGCGGTTTAACAGAGAATGGTTTTCAGGTGGTCCCCGCCGCCAGTCGGCCCCAAGCGATCCTCCGGGCTGAACTGCGGCATCTGGAATACTCCACCTCCACTGGTTTTTGGACCGGTGGGGTGCATGTGAATGGGGCCATGAAGGCGGTCGGCGAAGTCGGCGGCGAGCGCTTTGAAAACTTTTACCGAGTGGGGGAGGAAAAGCGGGTGATGTTCGTGCCTGCCGCAGGCCAGAATGAGCAATTCATCAGTGCTGGCTTGGCGGAACTGATCGGTGACGTTTTGAACGACACGGAACTCCTGCGCTTCCTCGCGAGATAGAGCCGCCGGGCGGCTCGGTTTGCGCGGATAGAGAGCGTCGCGGGGCCACAGCGGAGCGTTCAGCCTGTTCCAGAGAGGGACGACCGGCCTCCGCCTGAGATCCACGCCACCGAGAGGCCAGCCGTTTGAGACGCCGGACAGTGGCCTCATCCAAAGCAAAGGTTGTTCGATGGGACACCCTGCTCATACCATCACCCATACCGTAACTCATTTGTCAGTCAAGGCGCGGGTTTCCATTGATCACCCGGCAGTTTGTCCCGGAAACAGGAATTGCATCATTTCTCGTCGCGAAATCCTCTACCCGCCCCCTTCCGGCCCGCCGGCCCGGGCAGCGACGCGGACGGACAACAGCCCGTCACGCGTGAACTCTGGCTCTTTACTCCCCGTTGGCGCGAGCGAATGCTTCGGCGATGATCTGCTCAAGGACCGGCTTGTTTTTGGCAAAATCGCTCGGTTGGAGACGTATGCGATAACGCCCCCACCGCTTATCGTAGTCCATCACGTCGAGTCCGGACGATTCAAGACGCTCTTGCATCTCCGGAGAGTCTTCAAGACGTGGTTCCAAGCGCATGAATCCCTTCTTCGGTCTGAGAATGATGAAATTTGACGGTTGGCCGTCTTTAGCGAGGCCGATGTAAAACTTGTTGTATTTCAGCTCAAGGTCACGGTCATGGGCCTTTGCAATTTCGAGTAGTTGGTCGGCCAGGGCGACTGTTTTCTTAGAGCCTCGCTGTTCCCAGTAGGCTCGGTCCGTCGTCTCGGAAACCTCCTCATCCTCATCAATCAACCCAAGGGGCATGTGATCCAGGACTGTGGTAAAGACGAGCCCAACATTGTTTGCGAGCGAAAGCGCGTTCATCTGAATCGCCACAAGTGGAATCATGCCATTAAACAGGCTGATCACATTGAGGAAACGACTGGTAATATCCTCGGCTACAATGACCGCGGTGTGTTCATACTGCGGATACCGTTTACGTTCGATATCCCAATACTCAATCGTGCGGATGATGTGGTTCTCGTCTGTGGAGCCGAGCTGAATCTCCACTTCGTAGCGCCTATTTCCTTCTGTCTCCTGCAAGAGCAGATCAAGCCGCCCGGCCCTGGGCTGGATTCGTTCCTTATCCTTCAAAACAACATCGCCAAGTCCAAGGATGGAAGGATCCTCCGCTATCCGGTCCTGAACCCATTTCTCGCGCAGAACCGGATGCGATTTTAGGCTGAGTTTCTGAAACTTCGAGTAGTTCATGGCTATGGCGTAAGCGGGTGGACTTAAATTAAAGATTCTATGCCCAAAGGAAGAAGGGATCCGCGGGTCAAGGCAAGCGATAGATCACCGTGATGGTTCCATCAGCACAAGCCCTGCCTTCTTCAGCTCCTCCATCAATAAATAGACTCTGGTTCCCGGTCCGGCTGGCCATAGCTTTTGCTCTGGATTCTTTCCGGACCGTTCGAGGTCTTTTGCGCGCCTTATCGCCGATTCAATTGACGTAAGCGGGTAATCCTGGGGCTTCAACCGTGTCTTGTTAAACGCGCCGGCCACGTCTCGAATCCGTTTGGCGACATCGTCGCATCGTTCGAAGACAGCCTTGCTCGAAACGTCCTCGAAATGCAGCAGCAACCAGAGGTCAAAGCAAGGATTGCTCATGGCTACGTGACATCCTTTCAGCTTCGCCTTGCGAATGGCATTCTTCAGCTCCCGCACATGGTTCCGATCGGTCCAGTGATCGGTGTCGAGTAACGCCCAAAGCTGATCGTCTTTCCCGACTTGGTACTGCTCCATATAAGCGAGCAGCCTTTCGACGACCGCTGCCGGGCTCGACCTGGTGTCGGTCGTTTCGAGAACCTCGACGTGAATCCGGTTGTGGTGGAGAAACCCGAAATACTGTTTAGGTGCGTATCTGTCTTCCGTCGCGACCACGAAAAGGCGCGTGTCGCGCAGCTTTCCTTCATCCCGCGCAATCGGGCGGCGCTTTCTTGAAGTCAGGCTCATCGCTTAATCCTGTTCCTGCCGCAGGCGCTCCATTAGGCGATCGAGATTGCCCAGAAACGGGATCGCGCCGAAGCGGCCTTGCAGATAACCGCGGCTCACTTTTAAATCGGTTCGAATCGAAAAATCCGAGAGTGAATAAAGCGATGTTGCGCCTTCGTCGTTCTTCTCGGTAAACCAAAGCTCATCCCTGCGAAGGAGGTCGAGGTCCATCAGGTGAGACTCATGGGTAGTCGCGATCAACTGACTTCGCGAATGTCCGCAGGCGCTTAGAAAGAATTCAACAAATTTTCGGGCAAGAACCGGGTGAAGGCTCCTCTCCAGCTCGTCAATAAAGAAAACACAGTTTTGCTTGCGCAGACTGTATAGAGCCGGAATAAGGTGTGCCATCCGTTGGGTGCCGTCTGATTCCTCCTGCAAGGGAAGGAAGATGTCTTCTCCGGTATTCGCGGAATGTTTCATTCGGATCGTGCGCAACTTGATCTTAGGTTCCTCCAGGCGCTCCGCGATCACGTCGCCCATCGGCCCAAGCGGCATCGTGGTTACCTCCCCGGGTTTGGTATCCTCGATCAACCGCTGGAGCAACTGCTTTGGGAAACCCGAACTTTCATCAACCTCGATGGTCATGACATCCAGGTCCATGACTCCGGTCGCGGCGTCGCGAAGAAACTCACCGGCAAACCTACTGAATTCGTCATCCTTGGAAATCCATTCTGCCAATTGGAGAAAGGGAGCATCCGCCGGAATGTAAGTCGCGTTTTCGATCCACGTCAGAACGCTCCTCAGCAACGGCCCGTAATCGTCCGGCTCCAGGTTTTCCCGGATCGCAGTAAGGAAGAGCTGATTGCTTCGGACGCCAACCTTGGTCAGCGCGGCAATCTTCTCGTATTTCTTCGAACGGTTCGCGAGCGCTCCTCCTGTCTCAATCTGGACCTTACCGTCGGCCTGGGCGACCCGTTCGAACAATTCGGTCTCCCGCGAACCACGGATCAAGACCAGCCATTCCTCCTTAACCTCCTTTTCGGTGACCTTAAATCCGTAGCTGAAGACCTTTTCGTCGGCGAGGAACCGAAATTCGACCATGGTCGGTTTCTCGAGATATGGTTTTGAGAACCGGAAAGCTTCCCTCCGGATAGTCTTCCCGGGTTCAGTGCCGTCGATTACAAGATCGCGGGCAAAGGAAAAAGCCCTCATCAGGTTCGATTTTCCCGCTCCGTTGGCCCCGTAAATAACGGCCCCACGCAGCAGGGATTCTTCGGTCCCCGGAATCGGGGCCAAATGATCGTCATGATCCTTATAGCGGCGACTGGCCACCAGGTTGAGCGTCTGCTCCTCCCGGAAGGAGCGAAAGTTTTCGACTGAGAGCGAGATGAGCATAGATCTTGCGATGAAAACGCATTTAAGCGGGATTTACGAGAAAAATTTTGAAGAATAAACTTGCTTTTTGTGATTTTTTCACAAAATATTGAGGAATGCACGATTATTCTTTCGATACGCCGGTTCGCCGCTATGTCGATGTGGCAATTGCGGTCATCGCTCTGTCACTTCCCACTTTTCTATCTTGGGCGGCTGCCCAAGCAGGATTCCCTGCGGGAATCACATTCCCACTCACCTTCGGTATGACTTTTGCGGCCTTCCATTTTCTTTTTGACCGCTTCTTTGTGGCGCCATCTCTGCCGTTTTCACGGGATTCCCTATCTTGCAGGGAGCTGGCAAGCAGAGGGATCGAGCTCCTACAAGAATCCTGAAACCGGGGAGCCCTTTGAATTCGTTATGAATATCCGCATTCGGCAGACTTTTTCGCGAATGGAGGTGTTCACGGAAACCGATTCGTCCACATCCAAGAGCTTTATGGCGTCCATCGAGAGCCAACACGCGGTGCCGGTGTTTCGTTACGCCTTTGAGAATACACCCAAGAATATGGCTCATGAAGAACTTCACCGACACGCCGGCATGATGGACCTTAGAATCTCAGACACTGGTCGGCTGGAGGGCGATTATTTCTCAGGAAAGCACCGTTTGCGCTTTGGGGAACTCAAATTAACTCGAATCAATAAACAATGAGAATATCTGACCGTTATACCCGTTTAGTTGAACGGCGTTTACCAATAGAAGATCGTGGTTTGATTAAGTATGCAGAGGCGTACCAGCATCACCTTGGCGAAGGGACAAAATACCTGTTGGGTGGCAATGGCCCCAATTGCCTCACGTTATACGGAACGTCTTATCGAGCAGGGCGACAGAATTGAAAACCAGCTGGCGAAACGCTTATCCGAGGCTCACCAAGGGATTGAATTCAAGCGACAAGGATCCGTATCGAACGGGACTCACATTCGACACTTCAGCGACGTCGACGTTTTGGCTATTCTCGCCAAATTCACGACCCTTGAACACCCTCAGAGGCCCACAAATCCTTACACTGGAAGTCCGGTAGATGACCTATTGGAGCTAAAGAAGGATTGCGTTGATCATCTACGAGACGCTTTCCCCAAAACGGACGTCAGCTCCGGAGCAACGGCCGTGTCTATCATAGGAGGCAGCTTAGCTTGCCAGGTGGATGTTGTTCCTTCGAATTGGTTCGATACGATCGCCTTCAATCAAGGGAAGGGTTCTCATGTGCGCGGGATCATGGTCCTCAATGGAGAATCAGGGAAGAGAATCAAAAATTTCCCTTTTCTTTTCAATCACCGTATCCGACTGTTTGACGCGGCAAATCAGGGAATTCCTCGAATGCTGATCCGTCTTCTCAAGACGGTGAAGGCCGATCATGAAGAAGCGAGCGGAAATAATGACCTTGCCTTGTCGAGTTTCGATATTTGCTCGGTTATATACCGGATGCCTCAGGATCGTTTGCTGGAGCCACTCGATAGTCCGCTCGAAATCATCCGCCAGCTCTTGCGGTGGCTGCATTTCGTCCTGACAAATTCGACGCTTAGAAACACTCTTATGGTGGTTGATGATTCTCGAGCAATCTTCAATGAGAAGGAAAAAGTCGGCGCACTTCGACTCCTTTACGACGACCTTCTGGCGACCTACAGGCTTGCTGTTGAGGAGAATCGCCAAACCCTCGTTACGGAAGCACATTTGGGGTAATTCGCGAGAACAGGTTCAAAAATCGTCGAACGGTCCCCAGCCTTCAACGTTGTTTTCGGCTTCCCAGTTGAAGGTGAATTGGCAACTTCAAAAGTGGAGGGGCAGCAGGTCAACGCGGGAGTCGGACTGGCTCCAAGAAACCCTGCCGGCGCTACGAACCCGGCGGCTTCCTACGCGCCGCCCCCCGTGTGGCAGTTAGCGCGGTCACTCATGCTCTCACGGCGGTAGTGACCGGTGCAAGCCGGTCCGCGAGGCGGTCCACTTCGCCTTCGGCCTTTGCTAGCAATCGTTTCGCCCGGTCGTCCTAGAACTCATCGTAGCCGGCGCGGATGAAGTGGAGTTCGGTTAATCCGATAAACCCGAGGACCGTTTGGAGGTGCGGTTCCAGATGGTTCATCGGTCAGAGCGATCCGCCGGGGTGCATCGCGCCGTCGCCGGCGGAGGTGATGATGACGACCGGTTTGTTTTCGAGCAAAGGTTGATACGCCTCTTCCGCCTCGGGGTCGAAGGCAACGGTCTTCCCCATTCGCACCACCTGGTCGAACCAGGCTTTCAATTGCGCGGGCATTCCGAAGTTATAGATTGGCGCCCCGATCACGATGAGATCGGCCTCGACGATTCCTCAATACCGCAATTGCCTCGGCGAGTCGAAGGGACGGATTGGCCTGTTTGCCGGTCTATCCGCGTTGAGATTGATAGAATGCGCCCAGCAGTTCTTCCCATGTCGGGGAGCGGCCGAGATCGCCGGGGTGGTGGGCGGTTCGTTCGCGCAGGCGTTCGGCTTCTTGGATCTGCGTGGCGAATGTCGAGCGAAGCCGTTGGAGGTAGGCTTCTTCCTCGGCCTCGGTCGTGCGTTCTCCACGTTGTTCCTGTTCCGCGCGAAATTGGGTGCGGGCGTTCTCGTAGTTGAAATTCTCCAGGCGGCGGATGTTCTCTTCGGGCAGGTACTCGATCGTCATCCGGGCTTGGCGATCGATTATTTCTCCTTCCGGAGAAAACACGACGATCGTCGGGATTCCCCAACCGTTGTAGCGTGAAACGAATTCCCGGATCGCTTTTTCGTCGGTATTTCGAATATCGGTCCATTCGACCGCCGGCCATTTCATCCCGCTTTCCCTCATGTGTCGCAGTTTGTCCGACCGGCTTCGGTCCTGGCTGATTAGGACGACTTCAACGTGGCCGTTTGAGCGATCGCGGAATTCCTTGAGTTTGGGGGTGATAAGCTGACACGGCCCGCACCCCGCCGAGGAGAAAAAAAGGATCACGTATTTGCCCGCCAAAATGCGGGGAGAAACCTCCTCGCCGGCCGCGTTCACCAAAGCGTTGGGGAAAAAGTCGTCCCAATGGCTGGGCGGGAGGGCTCGGATCCGGAACGTTTCCCCCACCTTTTGCTGGGATTGGTCCGAGAGGAGGTCGAGAGGGGTGGCGAAAAGTCGCCCGTCTTCCCGCCGGAGGGTCAGGTTTCCGGCCTCAAGTTCCAACAGCTCGGCTCGGATGACCCGGTCCTGACGATCTTTCAATTCGACGACGGCGGCATGAAGGGTGGTGGAGAAAAGAAGAGCAAGGACGATGAGGTATTTCATTCCTTGAAAGGATGTCGCCGCCGAAGGGAAAGGCAATGTGAAACAAAGCGCGGGGGCGGACGCAAAATTTAGATGTGGAGGAGGTGACGAGATGAACCGGCCGCATGAATGCGGGACTCCAACCTCGGGAGGAGGGCGGGAAGTAAGAGGGGCGGACATTGTCCTTCGCCTTCGCCCGGCTTAGTTCAGGCAACAGCGCTTATATTTCTTCCCACTGCCGCATGGGCATTGTTCGTTGCGTCCCGTGCCGGGGAATTTTTCCATGGATATTCGCGTAATCGTCTTTTTGGCAGGAGGTCGAGGAGGCTTCGAGAACATCTCATGATGCCGGACAATCATGGGGGTGATGATGTTCTCGCAAAATCCGCGAAACTCGGCGTCGCTCATTTCGAGCGACGATTGCATTTCGGCTAACTCCTCTTCTCGTTCCGTCTCCGGCAGGATGGCGAGGTTCCAGCACATTTGAGCGATTGAAAACGCTTTCTGAAGCTCCTCTTGAGATCCGTTCGTCTTATCGATCAGCGGTTGCGCGTACTCGACCAGTGCGTTTGCAAACATTCCCATAAATTCAGGCGCGGTTTTTGCGGCCCCCGTTTGTGTTTGAGTCTTCCGTGGCATCCGGTTTTCTCTGGCAGGGATTCCGTCATACGCACGAAACCTTGCGGGACTTCGGGGAAAACGCGAACCTCTTTTGCGGCTGCATCAATGCCCGGACTCCTTTGGAGAGGAAAGTTATTCGAGGCGATGGAAGAGTTTCTCGGTCTCTTCGCGGCGGCAGAGTTCGGTGCCGGGGGACATTACGGCGGAGCTGCCGGCGGCGATGCCGAAGCGGACCGCCCGTTCGAGGTTTTCGCCGCGGGAGAGGGCGAGCGCCATGCCGCCGACCATGCTGTCGCCCGCGCCGACCGAGCTACGGCGGCGGACCGATGGGGCGTGGACCCGTCCGGAGGCTTCCGGGCCGTGGTAGACCGCTCCGCCGCCCCCGAGCGACAGGACCACGTGGCCGGCGTGGCCGCGTCCGACGAGTTCGGCGACGGCTTCCTCCTGTTGTTCCTCGCCGTCGATTTCGATTTCCAGGAGGTCGGCGAGTTCCCGCAGGTTGGGTTTAATGAGGAAAACATTCTCGTCGAGCGCCTGCTTCAGGGCCGGTCCGGAGGCGTCGAGAATCAGGCGGGCGTTCGCCTGGTCGGCGATTTTTGCGGCGCGGGCGTAGAAGTCGTCGGGGACGCCGGGGGGGAGGCTGCCGCTGGCGACGATGTAATCAACTTTTTCGGCGCAGAGTTTGAATTCGTCGAGGAATCCGCGCCATTCCTGTTCGGTCAGAGTGGGACCCGGCAGGCCGAAGCGGAACTGGCGTTCGTTGGCGGCTTCGAAGACGATGAAGTTCTGGCGGGTCGAATCTTCGATGCGGATCGGGCGGTGGTCGATTTTTTCCGCGTCCAGGAGGCTTTCCAGCATGGTGCCGCCCGCGCCACCGCAGGAGTAGAGGGCGATCGCTTCGCCGCCGAGGCGGGTGACGGCGCGGGCGACGTTGAGGCCGCCTCCGCCCGGGTCGAAACGGGAGTCGTGGCAGCGGAGTTTCCGTTCGTCCACGACATGTTCGGTTTTGGCGCTGACGTCGATCGTCGGATTGAGCGTCAGCGTGACGATGGTCGAATCGGTCGCCGTTTTCACCCGTTTACCTTTCCCAAGAAGCGGGGAAAAGGCAAACGGGCGGGCCGGTGGGAGGGATTGGGTTAACCACTAATGGACACCAATGAACACTAATTAAAGAGCTCGGGAGGTGAGCTCCGAGGAGAATTCGTGTCCATTCGTGTTTATTGGTGGTTGGATTCTTTTGCCGTCAGAAGTTCAGGTAAGCTCCGGTGACGACGGAGTTGGAGGTGCGGGTGCCGTTTTGGATCCAATCGAGGCGGGTGCGTTCGAAGCCGATCTTGAAGTTGAGATTCTGGCCGCGGGCGAAGTAGGTGAGGCCGACCCGCATGTTGTTGAATGATCCGGTGTCGCCAGCGTCGCTGCTCCATTCTTCGTAACCGACCCATGGCTGGAGGCGGAGTTCCGGGAAGTAGTAGCCGGTTTGGACGTAGAATCCGTCGCCCTGGGCCTGGAGTCCGGAGACGGCGGAACCGAGTAACGGGGTTCCGGCCCGGTCGACCAGGATGCCGGCGTCGTCGAGGTCGAGTTGACCGTAGGCTGCTTCGAAGGTGAGGGTGCCGGGGCCGATCGGCTGTTCGGCGAAGAAGTCGACCGACCAGAACCGGTAATCGACGTTGTTGCCGGTGCCCTGTTCGAAGGCGACCCGATTTTGGGCGTCGAAGGAAACGCCGACTCCGACGGTCCGTTTCGCTCCGAGATAGGTAGAGGAATTATAAAAACCGCTTTCGTCGTCGCCGAAGTTGACCGAGGCGCGGCCGCTATAACGCAGGTCGCCTTCGCCCCGGGCGGGACTGCGGCCCCAACCGTCGTAGACGCCGAGGTAGTATTTGAAATGGAGGTTTTCGGTGCGGGAGTGATCGCCCCAGAAAGTGACCCCTTCGTCGCGGACCTGGGCGTCCATCCGGAGGCCGGCGTCGGTGCCCGGCAAAGTGGAGGTGGCGAAACCGGTCATGGCGCGGGTGCCGTAGCTCAGGTTTTTGTAGGCGAAGGCGGGACGGTCGATCGCCATCAAAGCGGCGGCCGACGTGACACCCGCTTGGCGGCCGGTGCCAGGGGAGAGGTGGCGGCCGACGAAGAACTGGGTTTCGGGTTGGGGTTTGAAATGGAGGTGAGCGTCGACCAGAATCACGTTTGAGCCGGAGACCTCGGTGGCGGTGGAGAAGGCCGCCCATTCCACGACTTCGCCTCGGACAAACACGCGGGCGCGGCGAAGGCGGAATTCCGCATCGTCGGTCACCAGATCGCTGTCGTTGTAAATGAAGATTGGTTGGAGGCGGGCGCCGACGCTGACCCAACCTGTTTCGCCGACCCGGAGCCGGGTGGGGAGGGCGGGGGCGGCGGCCGGTTCGACCGGGCGGGGTTCAGTGACGGGGGTCTCGGACGGGGCGGTTTCGGAGATCGGCGCCTCCTGGGTCCGTTCGGTTTCCGCGAAACCGGTCTGGGCCACGGTCAACCCGAGGACGATGCCACTTGCTACGAGAAATCGGAATGCATGACTCATCTGGACGTTGTAGCTGAAATTCGCCGGACCGAAAACGATTTTTCCCTGCCAGAACACATTGAACGGAAACTTATGCGGAGTATTCGGCGAAGTGCGGACCGAAGCCGAAACCTGTCCGAAAAATCTCTTGATGCGCGGACAATCCCTGACTCGATCGGGTCAGGGATTGTCCGCGGGAGGGTGAGACGTGAGATTAATTCGGAATGGGTTTGGCGCTCGGCGACTCGAGTGGGGACGCACCTCATCGCTCTCAAGAGACAGGCGATAGCTGACAGCTGGTTGCGGATTGCGGGCGCTGGGCGCGACTCCGCACGGAAAACACACCCCACCGCTCTGGCGAGCGGTCCCCCCCCTCTCAAGAGGGGATTTGTTATATTATTGTTTTCCTCGCGCCGGGGGACCATGTGCCAACATGGTGGGGTGTGTTGGTTCCTCTGGTCGGTTGCGGGTCGGAGCCGGCTGGGTCTTGATCTTGAGTGTCAGGAACTGTAAGGTCGGCGGATGGATTTCTATCGTTGGAGGCCGCATCCGTGGCATGGATTGGAGGTGGGAGTCAATCCACCGGAGTTGATCAACGTTTATTTGGAGATCACGCCGTTCGACTCGATGAAATACGAAGTCGACAAGGCGACCGGCTATCTCCGGATTGACCGGCCGCAGATCGGGTCGTCGTTGCCGCCGTGCGCGTATGGTTTCATCCCCCGGACTTATTGCGCGGAGCGGGTCGCGGCGTTGGCGGTTTCGGCGAAGGAAGGGGACGGCGATCCGCTCGACGTCTTTTTGCTGTCGGCGAGCCCGATCACGCGGGCGGAGATTTTGGTGACGGCCCGTGTGGTCGGCGGGGTCCGCACCATCGACGGGGGGAAGGCGGACGATAAGTTGATCGCGGTGTTGGAGAACGATCCGGCGTGGGACGAGGCGGCCGACGTGAAGGATGTGCCCGAGGGTATGATCTCACGTATCCGTCATTACCTGACAACGTATAAATTGACCCCGGGCAACGATTCGCCGGTGACGGTGGAGGAGATTTACGGGGCGGTCCACGCCCGGCGGGTGTTGGAGGCGGGGATCGCGGATTATGCGGAGCATTTTAGCGAAGAGGCATAGTTGCAAAGACGCATAGACGATAGGCGACGGTCAGGTGCGGAAGTCGATGGCGAGGAGGCAGACGTCGTCCATGAAACCGGGGGTGGAGGCGTGGCGGGTGGCAGCTTCCATCACCCGGTCGAGGAGGGGTTCGGAATCCAAGGGGAGGCCGCTTTCCAGGGCTTCGCGGAGGCCGTGTTCGCCGAAAAACACGCCGCCGGCGTTTTCGATTTCCCAAAGCCCGTCGGTGAATAGGAGGACGAGATCTCCCTGGCTGAGTGGTTCGCGGGCGACGGAGTAGGTGAAGTCGGGGACCAGTCCGGCGGCCGGTTCGGAACCGTCGGCGGGCGGGTGGATGCGTTCGACTTGCCGGCGGCTGCGGCGGAGCAGGAAGGGTAGCGGGTGACCGGCGTTGGCGTAGCGGAATTCGCGCCGGGTGACGTCGGCGACGCCGTAAAACAAAGTGACGAACATCAGCGATCCCGATTGGCGGAGGACTGGAATGAGGGCGCGGTTGATTTCGGCGACCAATTTTTCGGGCTCTCTCCAGCTCGTTTGCAGTTCCCCCATCAGGCCGCGCAGAAAAGCGGTCACCAGGGCGGCGCGAACGCCGTGGCCCATGACGTCGCAGATCAGGACGCCCGATTCCGTATCCGAAATCTGGACGATTTCGAAGAAATCGCCTCCCAATGTGGCGACCGGGAGGTAGCGGTGGCCGAAGCCGATGGTCGCTTTGCCGGTGAGGGCGCCGCGGGGGAAGTCCGGATATTCGAGGGTGAGAAAGGCCTTTTGGATTTCGTAGGCCATTTTGAGATCGGCCTGCATTTCGGCGTTCTTGCGGCGGACCTCTTCTTCGGCCCGTTTGCGGTCGGTGATGTCGCGGGAAATGCCGAAAAGGCCGATCACCCGGTTCTCGGAATCGCGCAAAGGGACCTTGGTGGTGCTCGCCCAGAGTTCCCGTCCGTCGGTCAGAGTGATTTTCTCTTCTTTGCCGATCAAGGGCCGTTCCGATTCCATGATCTCCCGTTCTTCGGCCCGGGCGGTTTCGGCGTGGGATTTGACGAAAAAGTCGAAATCGGTTTTGCCGATCGCTTCCGCCGGATCCCGAAGACCGAATTGGCGGGCTTGGGTGAGGCTGATGGCGAGGAACCGGCTGTCGCGGTCCTTGAAGTAGATTTTGTCGGGCAGTGTCATCATCAGTTGCCCGAACCACGAGCGGTTCCGTCTTCGCTCTTCGCTGGCCCGATCGCGGGCGGCGTCTTCGTCCAAGTCCACCGGTTGGAGAAACAGGGTGGCGGTCTTGGTTTCCTGATCGGAAAACGACAGGGTGATCTGCAGCGCTCGTATCGACCAATCGGGGTGGTCGAAAGGACTATTGACGGTGAAGGTACGGTCTTCGCCGACTTGCAGATGGCGTTGGATTTGGTCGACCAAGCGGCTCACGGGGGGAAGGCCGAGCACTTGTTGCCAGGGCGTGGGTTGGCCGGTTTTCTTCAGTCGGAAAAGGTCGACCGCCGCTTGGTTGGCGTCGATCAGGAGTCCGGAGCGGTCGAGGAGCCAGACGGCTAACGGCATGGATTCGATGAATGCCTTCGGGTGGGTCTGAAGGTGGCGAATCAGTTGCGTCTGGTTTGAATCCTCGGAGGGCGAATTCATGGAACGGTGTGTCGATGGACCCAAGGAGGTCGTGCGTAATGAATGAATCGTTTTCCCGTTGGCGGAGGTTTGCAAGCCTTCAAACCAGTTCGCCGTCGGCCGGTCGGCTCAAGTAGAGAAGAGCGACGGCGTCGGGGAGAAATTCCCGGGCGACGCAAAGGGCGGTGTGGCGGGCTTCGCGTTCCCTGCCAAAGAAGGTTCGTCCGCCTTGGGGGGCGAGCCAATGTTCGTCGGCGTCGACCCGGGCGGGCAGGCCGGCGCTTTCGAGGAAACTGCGTCGGACCTGGAGTTCGTCGGCGTTTCCGTCGGCGATGCCGTACCAATTGCCGTGCCGTTTTTCGGGAATGAGGAAGCCGGTTTCGCGCCAGAGGAAAAACAAGGTCCGCATCACCGGGGTGAATTCGTCGGGGCGATTGACCAGGGCCTCGACCAGTTCGGCTTCCGGCCACCAGCGGAGAGCTTGGACCTCCTTGGGGTCGGCTTTCAGGGCGGGTTCGGAGGTGACTTGTTCGACGTAAAACTGGACCCATTCCTGATCGGTTTCGGGACTGGCGTCGAGGAGGAGAAGCGGGATCGGGTGGGTGGTTTGGTAGCCGATCTCCTCTTCGGCCTCGCGGACGACGGTCGGGTCGTAACCGGAACCGGCGGCCACGTGCCCGGCGGCGGAGGAATCCCAGCGGCCCGGATTGGTCGGCATGGAATCCGTCCGTTGTTGCAGGAGAAAATGGCCGTTGCCGGTGGTGAGGATCAGGTGGATCGAGCGATGCGGCAGGCCCTGATCGTGAATTTCCTGCCGGGTTGCGGTCCCGACCACTTCGTTTTCATCGTCGACGATGTCGAGCAGTTCGTGCGGATGTTTCGCCATTGATTTAGAAACAACAAGTTAGAGGGTATCCGAAAAGGGTTTCGGGCGTTCGCTTGGCTGAAACAGCGGTGACACACCCCACCATGCTCGCGCATGGTCCCCCCCTCTCAAGAGGGGAATTGCTGACAAAAAGATCTCCTTTTGAGAGGGGGGGACCGCTCGCTAGAGCGGTGGGGTGTGTTTCCGGGCCGATCCGGTCGCTGCAATCCCTTTTCGGGCGGGACCAAGTTAAAAACCACGAATGGACACGAATAAACACAAATCGAATCAGGGGGCGACGCAGTTCAATAGCCGATTTCGAGGGTGACGGAGGCGCTGATCTCGGGTTGTCCGGCTTCGAGGTCGGTCTGGGTGCGGTCGGCGGCGAGGGTGCGGGCTTCCATGCGGGGGAAGGGGACCGGGGGACCGTTTTCGATATCGGTCACGTGAACCCGGACGATTCGTTTGCGTTCGAGGCCGAGTTCGGAAAGCACGGCGTCGCCCCGGCGGAGGGCGAGGCGGGTGGCGGTCTGAAGGGCTTTTTGACGGGCTTCTTCGATTTTCTCCTCCGGGGCGGTGAAAACGAGGTCCTGCACCTGGTTGGCTCCGCGGGCGATGGCTTCGTCGACGATGTGGGCGACATTGGCGGCTTCGCTGCGGAACTCGATTACGCTCATCGCCTGGAAGCCGACCACTTCGCGGGTTCCTTGGGTGTAGTCGTAAATCGGATGCAGCCGGAGCGAGGTGGTTTTGAGACGTTCGACGTTCTGTTTGCGGAGGAAGTCGAGCAAGGTGTTGGAGCGGACCGCCATTCGCTCGCGGGCTTCCTCGTCGGTGGCGCCCCGTTCCTCGATGGCGAGGCGGATGTCGGCGACGGTCGCCTCGATCCGTTCGATGCCGGTGGCGGAGACGGTGAGGATCTGGCGTTCCGGTTGCAGCAACCCGAGGCGCGGGTCGGCTTGCAGGGCGGATGCGGCCAAGACGGCGATGGTGAAGGGAGCGAGGAAGAAAAACGGTTGGATCGAATGAAACGGTCTCATTGGGCGGGAGCGAAAAAGGAATGGCACGGAAAAGGAATGGAGGGCGTCAACGGCCGCCGCCGAGCGCCCAGCCGAGGATCATCAGTAAAATCACGAGGGCGGCGAGCCATGCGAGGATTCGGATGCCGGGAGGGGCGGTGACGCTTCCGGCTCCGCCGGTTTGGTCTTCGTCTTCCAACCGGGTGTGCGGCTGAGGGGAATGTTTCGGGCTCCCGGCGGGAATCTGGTCTTCCCGCTTGCCGCGATCGGGCTGCCCGGAACTCGAGTCTGTTTGGGACATGCCGATAATCTAATGCGATCCCGGGGTTTCCTGCAAGCCGAAGCGCACGATGCCGCTCACGGTTTTCGGGTAGGTCAATTCCGAATGACGGGGGATGCCGGGGCGGCGGCGGCCGGTTTGACCGGGTCGTTGGGGAGCGGGAGAGGAACCGGGCGGGAATCGATCAGGAGGTGACCGAGGTCGACCACGTCGCTGCCGCTCGGCTGCTGGAAGACGCGGAGGCCGAAATGCGGAATGATGGCGAGCAAGTGGTCGAAGATATCGGCTTGGATTCCCTCGTAGGCGACCCATGCGGTGTCGTTGGTGAAAAGGTAGATTTCGAGCGGAAGGCCGGTTGGGCCAGGTTCGAGTTGGCGGACGATTTGGATCATCTCCTGGTGAACCTTGGAGTGTTGCCGGATGTAGGCGGCGCAGTAGGCGCGGAAGGTGCCGATGTTGGTGAGGTGGCGGCCGTTGAGCAGGTCGTTGAGTTCGAGTTTGGCCTCGGTGTTGTGTTTTTGGATATCAGCGAGGGCTCGGTCGAGATAGGGGCGGAGGAGTTGGATCTTCCGGCAGCGGTTGAGTAACTCCTGGTCGAGGAAGCGGACGGTCCGCATGTCGATGTGGATCGCCCGTTTTACCCGGCGGCCGCCGGATTCGACCATGCCGCGCCAGTTCTTGAAGGAGTCGGCGATCAGCAGGTAGGACGGAATGGTGGTGATGGTGCGGTCCCAGTTCTGGACCTTCACGGTGGTGAGGGAAACGTCGATCACGTCGCCGTCGGCTCCCTGTTTCGGCATCTCGATCCAATCGCCCGGTTTGACCATGTCGTTGACCGAAAGCTGGATACCGGCGACGAAGCCGAGGATGGCGTCCTTGAAGACCAAAAGAAGGATGGCGGTGAGGGCGCCGAGACCGGACATCAGGATCAGGGGAGACCGGTCGAGCAGGACGGAGATGGTCAGGATGAGGCCGACCAGGAAGAGGACCAGTTTGAAGGCCTGGACGAAGCCCTTGATCGGCATTCGCTGGCCGCCGCCGGTCTGGTTGTAGGCGGTGAGCAGGACGTTGAGGAGGGCGTAGAAGACGACGATGCCGACGCCGATCAAGTAGACGGTGACACAGGTCTGGGCGAAATCGGCGACGCCGGGGCGATCGGTGAAGGAGGCCGGGGCGAGGATCTGGATGACGACCGCCGGGGCGACGTGAGAGAGTTTGTGCAGGACCTTGTGTTGCTGGAGGAGGAGCAGCAGTTTCACCCGGGTGCGTGAAATGATGCTGTTGAGGATTCGGACGATCACCTTTTTTCCGACCCAGTTGGCGGCGAAAGCCAGCGCGGCGATGACGAGCACGGCGAGGACGAGTCCCGCCGCTTCGGCGACGGCGACGGAAAGGCCGGTTTGGAGCAACCAATCGGTAAAGATATTCACGGCAAAACAGTGAGGATGAAATGGTGGACGATGACAATCTCCGACACCGGGTTCGGGAAAAGGATGCTAAAAGGGGGAGGATTTTCAGGGGCGCCTAGGGGGCGCCGACGTCGAACGTCGAATCTTTGGGAAAGATCCGCTACGAGGGGGGATGGGTTGACAGACGGGCGAGGTAAGGCGAATCTTACATCATGCTTACAAAGGTTTCCAGCAAGGGGCAGACGGTGATTCCGTCCAGTGTACGAAAGATGGCGCGGATCGAGGCGGGGGACGAATTGGATGTCGGATATGTCGGAGGGTTGGTGGTGATGCGGAAACGAAAGCCGTTGACGGAGGAACGGGTCAACGAGTTGATGCGAGAGGGACGGAAACTGCCGGACCTCACGGGTAGCGACGAGGAGATCGTTGCCACGGCGGTGCAGCGGGTTCGTCGCCGGGCCTCGGGCCGATGAAGGTCGTTTTCGACACCAATGTCGTGGTCAGCGCCTGTTTCTGGCGAGGCCCGCCGTTCGAGTCGCTGACGTTGTGGGGACGGGGTAAGGTTTCGGCGGCGGTCAGTCCGCCGTTGCTGTCGGAGTATTCGGAGACGTTCGAGGAGCTGCGTTTGGATTACCCGGACCGCGAGTGCGTGGATTGGGTTGCGGCATTGCGGGATGCGGCGGAATTGGTTTTTCCGGTGGAACGGACGACCGGCGCCACACCGGATCCGTTCGATGAAATGGTGCTGGAATGCGCGTTGGCCGCCGGGGCGGATGCCATCGTCAGCGGAGACAGGAAACATCTGCTTCCGCTCCGGCGTTTCCGTGACATCGCGATTCTCCCGCCCGCGGAATTCCTTCGGCGATTCCGGTCAAGGTGAGTCAGGCATAAGTGGAGAGACAGGTTCGTGAAAGGCCGCGATCGCTCACCGGGTTCGGCTTGCCATCCGCGGACGGATCGGGAACGATGCGGGGGATTGGCGCGTTTTCGGCTCCTTCATCTACCTCTTCCTTCCTCGTTCATAATTCATCATTCGTAATCATAATTCTCTTCCGTGTCTGGCGATAATTCCAAGGGAGCGGCGGTTTCCGAGAGCAACGGCTTGGTCGGGGTGCTCGAGCGGATCATTTTCTTCAACGAGGAAAACCATTTCTGCATCGCGGAATTGCGGCCCGACCGTCAGCAGGCGGCGGTGACGGTGACCGGGGCGTTGCCGGGCGTGCAGTGCGGCGAGACGCTGCGGTTGGAAGGGGAATGGGTGCGGCACCCGCAGCATGGGCGTCAGTTCAAGATCCGCGGGTTTTCTTCGCAGTTGCCGGCTACGGTGTATGGAATTCGCAAATACCTCGGGAGCGGTCTGGTGCCGGGGATCGGGAAGGTTTACGCCGACAAGATCGTCGATCAGTTCGGGACCGATACCTTCCGGGTGATCACCGAGGAGTCGGCGTTGTTGCGGAAGGTCCCGGGGATCGGCAAGACCCGGGCGGTGGCGATCAAGAAGGCCTGGGACGACCAGCAGGCGGTGCGGGAAGTGATGATGTTTCTCCAAACCTACGGGGTTTCGACCGGGCAATGCGTCCGGCTGGTGAAGCGCTATGGGAACGAGGCGCAGCAGATTTTGCGCAACGACCCCTACCGGATCGCCCGGGAAATCGATGGGATCGGGTTCAAGACCGCCGACCGCATCGCGATCAACCTCGGGTATGCCAACGACAGCCCCCCCCGGCTCGACGCCGGGATTCTTTACGCGCTCGGGGAACTGGAGGGGGAAGGCCACACCTGTTACCCGAGGAAGGAATTCGCCGATCACGCGGCCGGACTCCTGGAGGCGCCGCATGACAAGATCTGCGCCCGGATCGACGCGTTGCTGGAGGGCCGGACTCTGGTGGCGAACCCCGGTCCCGAGGAGGAGCCGATGTTGCAAACCGTGAGCCTCGACCGGGCGGAGCGCAAAATCGCCGCTTCGGTGGAGGCGATCCTGGGCGGCGCTTCCTCTCTGCCGCCGATCAAAGTGGAAAAGGCGTTGGAATGGGCGCAGGACAAGGCCGGGTTCGCCTTCGCCCCGGAGCAGACGATGGCGTTGCGCAACGCCCTGACCCATAAGTTCTCGATCATAACCGGCGGTCCGGGCACCGGGAAAACGACGATTTTGCGGGCCTTGGTGGCTATTTTGAAGGTGAAAAAAGTCCGGATCCAGATGGCGGCCCCGACCGGCCGGGCGGCCCAGCGGATGGCGGAGACGGCCGGATCCTACGCCCAGACCATCCACCGGTTGCTCAAATTCGACCCGGCGGAAGGCGGGTTCACGGTGAACGAGGAGCATCCGATGAAGGCCGATTTCGTCATCGTCGACGAAAGCAGCATGCTCGACACCCGGTTGGCGGCAAACCTCCTGCAGGCGATCCCCGACCGGGCCCACTTGGTGCTGGTCGGCGACATCGACCAGTTGCCCTCGGTCGGACCGGGGAACGTCCTGCGCGATTTGATTCAAAGCGGTCGCCCCCGGGTGACGCGGTTGGAGTCGGTTTTCCGTCAGCGGCAGGAAAGCCACATCGTCCGCACCGCCCATGCGATCAATCGCGGTCAGGTCGGAGTGCCGGCGATCGTGAAAAATCCGTCGGAGTTGGACCCGGAGGCCGATCTCGGGTTCGTCTATTCGGCCGACCCGGCGGACTGTTTGGAAAAAGTCCTGGAAATCTGCCTCGAACTCCTGCCCCGCAAGTGGGGGATCGATCCCCGGTCGGAGGCGCAGGTGCTGGCCCCGATGCACCGCGGGGTGGCCGGGGTCGGCAACCTCAACGCCGCCCTGCAGCAGGCGATTAACGGCAAGAGCCGCGGCCTGAACACCGCGGCGGGGATGTTCCGGGAAGGGGACAAGCTGATCCAGTTGAAGAACAACTACGACAAAGGGATTTTCAACGGCGACCTCGGGACGGTGGTCGGGGTGGCTCCCGAAAGCGGGCAATTGACGGCGGAATTCGACGGAGCCCGGCATGTGTTCGAGCGGTCGGAGCTGGGAGACCTCAGCCTCGCTTACGCGATCAGCATCCACAAATCCCAAGGAAGCGAATACCCGGTGGTGATCGTGCCGCTGTTGAAGCAGCATTACATGATGTTGCAGCGCAATCTCCTCTACACCGCCGTCACCCGCGGCCGGAAGAAAGTGATCCTCGTCGGCGACCCGGCGGCCTACGCCATGGCGGTCAGCAATTTCACGACGAAGGAGCGCCACACGAACCTGGGAAGAAAATTATGAAACCACGAGTGGAAGTTGAATATTGCACCCAATGCCGCTGGTTGTTGCGGGCGGCCTGGCTGGCGCAGGAGTTGTTGACCACGTTTGTCGACGACCTGCGGGAAGTGGCGTTGATGCCGGGAAAAGGAGGGGTCTTTGCGGTCCGGATCGAGGGGCAAACGATCTTTTCCCGGGCGGAGAAAGGACGTTTCCCGGAAGCCAAGGAGCTGAAGCAGTTGGTCCGCGACGTCGTCGCTCCGGACCGCGACCTCGGCCACAGCGACCGAAGAGAATGATGAATTGGGAATGATGAGAAAGAGCCGGGGACACCTCGGTGGATTTTTTTGCGCAAGTTCCGGTTCAGCCGCTCTTTTCCGGATGTCCGGGACCGCATGAATGCGGGACTCCAACTCGCCTCCGCGTCTTTGATCGACAACGGAGGCTGGGCGAATTCATCCGGCCGGTTTTGTTGGAGCAAGTTCCGGCTTTAGCCTAATGCCATTGCCTAATTACCGGGAAATTTTTTCTCAAAGTTTGAAGAAAAAGGTGTACAAAATTGTACACTTTTGCTTTTGAATGGAAATGGCACAGTCATTTCCTTTCTCATTTCTATTTTCATCGGACCATCTCGCCGGGCTTTCGGCGCTGGGCAATGGTTTGCGCAGCGTGCTGGAGTCGAAGGCTTCCGAGCGCAGGCGCGGGCGTCCGCCTTTGAACCCGTTGGCGAATCTGCTGTGCGCGCAGACCCTGCGTATGATGAAACGCTTCGGAAGCGTGGCCGATTGCCATGCCGCCGCGACGGGCCGCGAGCTTGCCGGGAGTTGCATCTCGCGCAGGCTCAGACGGGTGGACCAAGCCATGTTGAAACAAATCAATGAGGTGGTGCTGCAGCCGAAGGCCGATCCGGAAAGCCACCCGGAGAGCTTTTACAAAGGCTGGAGGTTGGCCGGACTCGACGGGACGGCCTTCACGCTTCAGAACTGCGAAAAGATCCTCGAGACATTCCCCAAGGGAAGCAATAAACCCCGGAAGGCAGCCGGGAAATCCGGAGCTTCCCGGGGCGGCGAATACGGGTTTTCAAAAATCAACGCCTGCGCGCTGGTGGAATTGGGGACGCACGCTCCATTGGCCGCCGAAATCGGCCTGGATCGGGAAGGGGAACTGACGCTGGCCTACCGGTTGATCGCGAAGATAGGGCGAAAGATGCTGCTGCTGGCCGATTCCCTCTACGGGTGCGGAGCGTTTCTCCAGCCCCTCCACCATCATTGCCAAGGGGAGGGAGCGGCGTTTGCCATTCGGGTGCTTCCCTCACAGACGAGCGTCCCTGTGCGCGAACTCGGCGACGGCTCCCGGTTGGTCAAAGTGAAGATCCGCAGCCGCAAGCGTGCCGAAGACATCGTCGAAGAAATCATCGTGCGCGAGATCACTTACACCGTCGAATCGACCGACGAAAACGGGAAAACGACACGCAAGAGTTGCCGGTTGTGGACCAACCTGCTCGATCCCGAAATCTATCCCGCGTTGGAGTTGGCCACGCTGCTCACGCGCCGCTGGGAACACGAGATCTATTACGGCGAAGCCAAGGGGATGCTCCGCCACAAATACCTCGAAAGCCAATTGCCGGAAACCGCGGCCGTCGAAATCACGGCCCTGTTGTGGGCGAGTTCGATCCTGGCCGACGCAAGGGCCCAGGCCGCCAAAGAGGGACCGGAGCCGACCGATGTCGTTTCTATCAGTTTTTCAAAGACGCACCAGGCTGTGGAGAACGCAATCTGGCTGATATCCGTCGGACAGGAAATCCTCTCCGGAAACCAAATCGACGAAATAATCTCTAACGAGTTCAACGCCTTACGTGAACGCATCCTCAAACCCAGGCGGCAAAGACGCTGCCCCAGAAAGGTGAGGCGAAAACAGACCCACTGGAAGAAACTCGTCAAACGAACCGAATCGAAGCCCAACCCAGTCATAACACTGGCCGACCAAACCAAAACCTGATTTAGGCAATGGCATTAGGCTTTAGCCGGTCTTTCCCGGATGTCCGGACCGCATGAATGCGGGACTTGCTCCAACTCGCCTTCGCATTCTTCCCTCACTTCCTGATTCATAACTCATAATTCATAATTTTCTTCCCTCGACACCGTCGAGGGGGTGACTCTATGGTTTAGGATTCTCCTTATGGACGTGACGTATGTAATTCTCACCGTGGCGAAGGCGGTCGCCGTCGTGGTGGTTCTGATGAGTTTTTGCGCCTACGCGGTATTGGCCGAACGTAAGGTTTCGGCGTGGATCCAAGGCCGGGTCGGGCCGAACCGGACCTCCTTGCCGCTGATCGGTTCGATCCCGGTGCTCGGTCCGTTTCTGACCCGCCTGGGGATTTTCCAACCGACAGCCGACGGTTTGAAGTTCCTCTTCAAGGAAGACGTGGTTCCGGCCCACGTGAACAAGTTTTACTACATTCTCGCTCCGATCCTGGCTTTGGTGCCGGCGTTGACGACGGTGGCGGTGCTTCCGTTCGGGCAATTCATCGATGCGGCGGGGCAGGTGCAACCGTTGGTGTTGGCCCACGTCGATATCGGGATTCTCTTTATTTTGGCGGTCTCGTCGCTCGGGGTTTACGGGATCGTGTTGGCCGGATGGGCTTCCAACAGCAAATACCCGTTTCTCGGCGGGGTCCGGGCTTCGGCGCAGCTGATCTCCTACGAGCTGGCGATGGGCCTGTCGATTTTGCCGGTGTTCATGTGGTCGGCGGGGGTCGGGGGACTCGGGTTGAGCCTGTTCCAGGTGGTCGAGTCGCAGCAGATGCTATGGATCGGGATCTGGCAGCCGTTGTCGGCGTTGATTTTCATGGTGGCCCTTTTCGCGGAGACGAACCGTTTGCCGTTCGACATGCCGGAAGCGGAGACGGAGCTCGTCGGCGGTTTCCACACCGAATACAGCAGTTTCAAGTTCGGCCTCTTTTTCGTGGCGGAGTATGCCCATATCATCATCGGCTCGGCGGTGATGGTGGTTCTTTTCCTCGGCGGCTGGCATCCGTTGCCGTTCGTGCCGTTGAATGTCGAAGGGATTTTGGGCGGGGTACTTTCGGTGCTGATCTTCCTCGCGAAGGTCTTCGCCCTGGTATTCTTCTTCATCTGGGTGCGCTGGACGCTGCCACGGTTCCGTTACGACCAAGTGATGAACCTCGGCTGGAAAATTCTGTTGCCGCTCGCCCTGGCGAATCTGGTGTTTAACGCCATCCTGATTGCCTTGTGGGATACGGTATTCTAAGTTTGTTCGCTTATGGCATTGGTTATAGAAAGAAAGCCGCTTTCCTGGCTTGAAAGAACCTATCTTCCGCAGATCTTCGGTGGGCTGAGGATCACTTTTCGCCATCTGTGGAAGAAGCCGGTCACCCTCCAGTATCCGGAGGAACGGCCGACCTTGCCGCGCGGTTACCGCGGGGTGCCGACGTTGGTCCAGGATCCGAACGGCCGGACCAAATGCGTCTCGTGCCAGCTTTGCGAATTCGTTTGCCCTCCGAAGGCGATTCGGATCATCCCGGGGGAAATCCCGCAGGACGCGCCGACCGCCCACGTCGAAAAGGCTCCCCAGGAGTTCGAAATCGACATGCTCCGCTGCATTTATTGCGGCTTCTGCCAGGAGGTTTGCCCGGAGGAGGCGATTTTCCTCCAGAACGTTTTTTCGGTTACGGGCTACACCCGCGACGAGTTCAAATACAAGAAGGAAAAACTCCTGGAGCTCGGCGGCACCTTGCCGGACCAGCATTTTAAGTGGGACAAAAAGCGCCGGGCCGAAGAAGCGGGCAACGCCCACTGAGGCGGGTCGGCTTTCCGTATTCGTTGGAGCAAGTTCCGGCTTCAGCCGGTCTTTTCCGAACATCCGGACCGCATAAATGCGGAACTCCAACGTGCGTCCGTATCTTTGGCCCAACGCCGAGATGCGCGGGTCGTGTATTCGATTCGCGAACTTCGCCCTTGCAGATGGCGGCGCAGTCTTTTCGATTGCTGGGATGGATATCTGGTTCAATCTCGCTGAAGGAATCGATGGGCGCGTCCGGGCCGCCGCCGCGACGGTCGATGGTTTCGATGACACCTTCTCGCCCGACGTGCGCCTGGCCGATCCGCGGTTTGGCGATTTTCAGGTGAACGGTGTTTTGCCGTTCGCGAAAAAGAACCGGAAGAATCCCCGCGAACTCGCCCAGCGGTTGGTCGCCGCCCTCGCAGAGACCGATATCGATCCGGATCTGCTGACCCTCGAGATCGCCGGTCCGGGGTTCATCAATTTCACCTTCACTCCGCGTTTTCTGATCGAGTGGTTGAAGAAGTTCCGCAGCCGCGACGATCTTCACCAGGCGGCCTCGGCGATTTACCGGGGGAAACGGGTGGTGGTCGACTACGCCGGCCCCAACACCGCGAAGCAGATGCACGTCGGCCATCTTCGGTCGATGATCGTCGGGGAGAGCGTCTGCCGGTTGCTCGAATTCTGCGGGGCCGAAGTGGTGCGCGACAACCACATCGGCGACTGGGGGACGCAGTTCGGGAAGTTGATTTACGCGTATAAACGGTTCCTCGATCCGGAAGCGCTGGAGCGGGAGCCGCTGGAGGAGTTGGAACGTCTTTATAAGAAAGGGGACGCCGAAACCAAGGCGAGCGAGGAGGCGTTGGAGGAGGCCCGCCAGGAATTGGTGAAACTACAAGGGGGCGACGAGGAAAACCTCGGTCTTTGGGAGCGGATCACCGAAATCAGCGCGCGTGCGTTCAATGACATCTACGAAAAGCTCGGGCTGCGGTTCGATTCGCAACTCGGCGAAAGTTTTTACCGCGACAAAGTCGACGAAGTTTACCGGGAATTGACCGACGCCAAACTGGCCGAAACCAGCGAAGGGGCGTTGGTGGTGTTTCATCCGGAGCACCCGCGGTTCGCCACCCAACCGTTCATCATCCGGAAGCGGGACGGGGCGAGCAACTACGCCTCGACCGACCTCGCCACCGTGCTTTACCGGGTGCGGGAGTCGTCGGCCGAAAGTATCATTTACGTCACCGATTCCCGGCAGCAGGACCATTTTCAGCAGCTCTTCCTGACCGTGACCAAATGGTTCGAAAAGACCGGTCGCCCGGTGCCGGAGTTGCGTCACATCTGGTTCGGCACGGTGCTTGGGGAGGATGGAAAGGCGATCAAGACCCGGTCGGGCGATCCGATCAAACTGAAGGACCTCCTGCGCGAAGCCGAAGAGCGGGCGTTTGAGATCGTGACCGAGAAAAATCCGTCGTTGCCGGAGGAGGAGCGTCGGGAAATCGCCTCGACGGTCGGAATCGGGGCGGTCCGTTACGGGGATTTGAGTCAAAACCGGACCGGCGACTATGTATTCGCCTGGGACCGCTTGCTCAGTTTCGACGGAAACACCGCGCCGTATCTCCTGTATGCGGTGGCCCGGATCAACAGCATTTTCGCCAAGCTCGGCGACGAAGCGGGCGGAAGCGACGAGGCGGCTAGTCCGTTCGAGACGGAGACTGAGATCGCCCTTGCCCGAAAGTTGCTCGGCTTCGTGTCGGTGCTGAACATGGCAATCGACGATTTGCGTCCGCACTACGTCTGCACTTATCTCTTCGAATTGGCGGGAAGTTTCAGCAGTTTTTACAACGCCGACCGGGTAATCGCCGACGACCCGGCGGTCCGGGCTCGCCGCCTGGTGCTGTGCCGGAGAACCCAAGTGATCCTGGAGACGGGCTTGCAGCTGTTGGGGATCCAGCCACTGAAGCGGATGTAGTCGGAGAGAAAAGTGGGAGAGGCGTCCCGCCTCTGCGCAGAGTAAGAGTTGCGGCTGCAAAGGCTGGCGGATGAGAAGGCTTGGGGACCGAACGGAGCCGGGACGGCCCCGTCACTTTGGGGCTCATACGCCAACGGCGTTTCGTCCTTCAGCCCAGGGTTGCCGCGCGAAAGCGGGGCTACCCTGGGCTTGGTCGCGAGATGATCTACCTCGAAGAGGTTGCGCCCTTGCCCCGATGGTGGACCGAATGCGGGCGGAACCGCGTTGCGGTTCGTGGCCGCGGGAATCGTTTCCCAGGGTAGGCTTCATTTCCCAGGGTAGTACCTCGTTTCACTCGGCTCAACCCTGGGCTGGAGGGCGTAAGCCCGTTGGGCTATGGGACTCTGGTTCTGCTGTAAGATCCAAAGGCCTCAAAGTGGGGGAGGCGTCCAGCCTCAGCGCGTGGGTTTCGGGGGAGGGACCAGCTCCGTCTGGTCCGATGGGGCGCGGGAACCGCACGGAGCCGGGACGGCCCCGTCACTTTGGGGCTCATACGCCAACGGCGTTTCGTCCTCCAGCCCAGGGTTGCCGCGCGAATGCGGGGCTACCCTGGGTCTTGGTCGCGAGACGATCTACCTCGAAGAGGTTGCGCCTTTGCCTCGATGGTGGACCGAATGCGGGCGGAACCGCGTTGCGGTTCGTGGCCGCAGGAATCGGTCCCCAGGGTAGGCTTCGTTTCCCAGGGTAGGACCTCGTTTCACTCGGCTCAACCCTGGGCTGGAGGGCGTAAGCCCGTTGGGCTATGGGACTCTGGTTCTTGCCGTAAGATCCAAAAAAGGCCCCAAAGTGGGGGAGGCGTCCCTTGGGGATGAGAAGGCTTGGGAACCGCACGGAGCCGGAACGGCCCCGTCACTTTGGGGCTCATACGCCAACGGCGTTTCGTCCTCCAGCCCAGGGTTGCCGCGCGAATGCGGGGCTACCCTGGGTCTTGGTCGCGAGACGATCTACCTCGAAGAGGTTGCGCCCTTGCCCCGATGGTGGACCGAATGCGGGCGGAACCGCGTTGCGGTTCGTGGCCGCAGGAATCGGTCCCCAGGGTAGGCTTCGTTTCCCAGGGTAGGACCTCGTTTCACTCGGCTCAACCCTGGGCTGGAGGGCGTAAGCCCGTTGGGCTATGGAACTCTGGTTCTTGCCGTAAGATCCCAAAAAGGCCCCAAAGTGGGGGAGGCGTCCCTTGGGGATGAGAAGGCTTGGGAACCGAACGGAGCCGGGACGGCCCCGTCACTTTGGGGCTCATACGCCAACGGCGTTTCGTCCTTCAGCCCAGGGTTGCCGCGCGAAAGCGGGGCTACCCTGGGCTTGGTCGCGAGATGATCTACCTCGAAGAGGTTGCGCCCTTGCCCCGATGGTGGACCGAATGCGGGCGGAACCGCGTTGCGGTTCGTGGCCGCGGGAATCGTTTCCCAGGGTAGGCTTCATTTCCCAGGGTAGAACCTCGTTTCACTCGGCTCAACCCTGGGCTGGAGGGCGTAAGCCCGTTGGGCTATGGGACTCTGGTTCTGCCGTAAGATCCAAAGGCCCCAAAGTGGGGGAGGCGTCAAGCCTTGGCGCAGAGCAAGAGGCTGAGGGTGAGGTCAGATAGCTAGGTCCGGCGGGTGACGCCGGCGTAGAGGTCGGCGAAGGAGAGGACGAATTGAAGGAGGGGCAATTCCAGTTTGGCTTCGGGGCCGTCGGCGGCGGTGACGACGGTCGGTTTCCAGTCGGCGGAGCGGCGGTAGATTTCCACCCGGGGAACGCTTTGGGCGATCAAGACGTAGGAATCGAGGCTCGGAAGTTGACGGTAGGCGAAGAACTTTTCGCCGCGGTCGATCCGTTCCGTGCCGGGAGACAACACTTCGACGATGACGCTTGGTTTCGTGATGAAAAACCGGTCGCGGTCGGAGGGATCGCAGGCGACCACGATGTCGGGATAGTAAAAAACGTCGTCGCTCGCTCCTTCGATCCGGACCTTCATGTCCGCCATGAAGGCTTCGCAGGGCCGGCCGCGTAAGTGGACGTTGAGGGCGGCAGCGAGATTGAGGGCGATTCGATTATGCTCGCGACTGCCGCCCCCCATGGCGAAGGTTCGGCCACGGACGTATTCATGGCGCAGATGCGAGCCTTCTTCCCGCTTGAGATAATCCTCGACGCTGAGCGCTGGGGCGATGTCTCCGCCGGTTCCCATGGTATCACTATCGGTGATCGGATCGATCGGATCAACCAGGAAAAGTGGTCGAGTTTCGTCCGGATCTTCGTTCCATTGTCTTGGTTGGGCGTTTTCCATAATTGTGTTTTTTATTCCCCTCCCTCCAACGCAAAGTTGACGGCGGAGATTCCGGCGGCGGAGCAGGCGTCCATTACCCGGACGATCGCTTGATGGGTGGCGCGGGGGTCCGGTTGGATCGTCACCGACGCGTCGACCCGGTTGGCTTCGCTCGCTTGGCGGAAGCGGGTCAGCATTGCGGTCAATTGCATCAGGCGCCCGGAGCCGGAGGTGTCGTATTCGAAGTCGTTCACCACGACGCCGCCGTCGGCCCGGATTTCGATGATTTGTTCGTCGGGCATGGTGATGGGGTCCGTTTGCTCGACGACTCCGGGGAGTTGGAAGGAGATGTCGGCTTCCTGTCGGTCGAGGGTGGAGCTCACCATGAAGTAGATCAGCATCAGGAAGACGCAATCGATCATTGGGGCGATCGCCATCTCGGGTTTCTTCGATTTCCGTTTGCGAAGGAGGACGGCCATGGGATTAAAAAGGGGTTCAGCCGAGAGGTTGGAATTGCCCCGCTCAGCGCGACTGGTGGGTGGAATAGATGACGTCGACCGCCCCGGCTTCGGCGCAGGCGCGGAGAACCGGTTGAATCTGTTCGAAACGGGTGGCGCGGTCGGCCCGGACCTGGACCCGGAGGCGGGGTGTTTCCCGGAGTTCGCGGGCGAGTTCCTCTTTCAGTTGGGCGGAGTCGACCGGGCGCGCCCCGAGAAACACGGAACCGTCGGCTTGGATCGAGACGACCCGGCGGTCGGCCAGGTCGCGGGGGACTTTGCTTTCGTCGGATTCGGCGAGGTCGACCTCAACGCTTTTGTCGGCTTGGGCGAGGGAGCTGACGCACATGAAGAAGACGAGCAACAGGAAGACCATGTCGATCATCGGGGCCATTTGGAAGTCTTCGGTTTCTCGCTTGCGGCGGGGAATTTTCATGGGGCGGCGGAGGGGATAAAACAGATCAGGGCATCACGAATGAAGAAAAACCGGAATCGAGGCAAACCTCAAATTCCGGTTTTATTTCAAACCGTGGGGCGGATTTCGCGGGGGGGCTTAGCCGTTGTTGGCCACGTTCTCGGGGTCGTAGATGTAGCCGACACCGTGGATGGTGTTGAACGGGCGTAAATCGCAACCGTTTTGGGTAAACCGGTCGCGGATCTTGACGATGTATTGGTCGAGAGAGCGGCTGCGGACGTCGGCATGAATTCCCCAGACGGAATGGATCAGACTCTTGCGGGTGAGGACCACGCCTTTGTTGCTCCAAAGATAAGTGAGAATGCCGAGATCTTTGCGGCCGATTTTGCCGGAGGTTCCGTTGGGGAAATGGACTTCCATCCGTTGCGGATTGATAGTCGCGCCGCAGAAATCGAACGGGTCCTCGGTCAGGCTGGCGTTTTTCGTGACCTTATGATCGCCGACGGTTTCGGCTCGCCGGAGGACGGCTTGAACCCGGGCGATGAGTTCGGCGAAGCTGAACGGTTTGGTGATGTAGTCGTCGCCTCCCATGGTGAGGCCTTTGACGATGTCCATTTCCGAGCTGCTTCCGGTGACGAAGATCGTCGGGACGTTGATGTCGTGCTGCTTCAATTCTTCGACCAGGGAGAAGCCGTTGCGGTCGGGGAGTCCGAGGTCAAGCAGCAGCAGGTTGGCGAAGTTGTTGCGGAGGAAGCGCAGGGCATGGGCGCCGTCGTGGCAGACCATGGTGTTCATGTCGGCTGCTTCCAGTCGTTCGGCGGTGAGGGCGGCGAGTTCTTTTTCGTCTTCGACAATGACGATTAAAGGTTTGGGCGAGCTCATCGTTAAACTCCGACGTCCTCCAAGATCTCCTGCGCGTGTTCTTCCGGTTTCACTTTGGGATACACCCGGGCGATCTTCCCCTCGGGATCGACGACAAACGTCACCCGGTGGACCCCTTCGAAATCGCGGCCCATAAAACTTTTCGAGCCCCAGACTCCGAACGCTTTAGCGATTTCGTGTTTTTCGTCGGAGGCCAGTGGAAATGGCAGATGGAACTTTTGCCGGAACCGTTGGTGCGAGTCTTCGTTGTCGGGACTGACCCCGATCACGGTGACGCCACGTTTCTCGTACTCGGAGTGGTGGTCGCGGAAACCGCAGGCCTCTTTGGTGCAGCCGGGGGTATCGTCCTTGGGGTAAAAGTAAACAACGTAATACCCTCCCGCGAGCTCCCGGGTGTGGCGGGCAGTGCCGTCGACTTCCTGAAAAGAGAATCCTGGAGCGGGATCTCCCTCGCGTAGTAATGATAAACTGGACATAGTTATTTTGGCGTAGCTTAGCCGGACTGAACGAGTTGTCAAAAAAAATGGCTTGTCCCGATCCGGCTTTGGCACTGTCCTGATCGGGTGCTGGAGACGCAACCATTTCTGATGATCGGACTTCCCAAGGGAAGTCTGCAGGAGGCTACTTTGAAGCTGTTCGAGAAGGCGGGATTCAATATCACCACCAGTTCTCGTTCCTATAAGCCGGCGATCGACGATCCCGATCTTGACGGGCGGTTTGTCCGGGCCCAGGAAGTGAGCCGGTATGTGGAGCATGGTTACTTCGATTGCGGTCTGACCGGTCACGATTGGATCGTGGAGAACGACTCCGATGTCGTCGAGGTCTGCGACCTGATTTACAGCCGCGCTTCTTCGGTGGTTTCACGTTGGGTGCTGGCGGTGCCGGAAAATTCGGAAATCCGCACGGTGGAGGATCTCGCGGGAAAGCGGATCGCCACGGAAGTGGTGAACATCACCCGGAGATTCCTGGCCGAGCGAAACGTCCAGGCGGAGGTCGAGTTTTCCTGGGGGGCGACGGAGGTGAAGGTGCCGGATTTGGTCGACGCGATCGTGGATTTGACGGAGACGGGCGGGTCGTTGCGCGCCAACAAACTCCGGATCGTCGACACGCTTTTGAAGACCAACACCAAGTTCGTCGCCAACAAAGCCAGTTGGGAGGATCCGAGGAAACGGAAGAAAATCGAAAACATCGCTCTGTTGTTGACCGCGGCTCTGGAAGCTCAGGATAAAGTCGGTTTGAAGTTGAACGCCCCCAAGGATCAGGTGGATAAGCTGCTGGAACGGTTGCCGTCGTTGCGCAATCCGACCATATCCCCCTTGAGCACCCCCGATTGGGTGGCGCTCGAAA
The DNA here is from genome assembly GCF_056590205.1 of Verruconatronum alginivorum. Taxonomy (NCBI): domain Bacteria; kingdom Pseudomonadati; phylum Verrucomicrobiota; class Opitutia; order Opitutales; family Verruconatronaceae; genus Verruconatronum; species Verruconatronum alginivorum. The sequence continues at coordinate 1,853,225 of NZ_JBWPVQ010000001.1, forward strand.
CGATCATCGACGAACGGGTGGTGCGCGAAATCATCCCGATGTTGAAGGAACTTGGTGCCGAAGGAATCATCGAGTATCCCTTGAATAAAGTGGTGTATTGATCCTTCTTTGACCGAATGAAAGTCCAAACCGCTCTCATCCAGTTGCGTTGCACCTGGGACAAAGAACAAAACCTCGCACGGACGATTGAGAAAATCCGGGAGGCCGCCGCCGCGGGTGCCCAGGTAATTTGTCTCCAGGAGTTGTTTTTGACTCCGTATTTTTGCCAGAAGGAGGATGCGAGTCTCTTCGCCCTGGCGGAAGCCGTTCCGGGGCCGACCACCGAAGTTTTGTCGAAGGTGGCAGCGGAAAACAACTGCGTGATTATCGCCTCCCTCTTCGAGAAGCGGGCGCCGGGGCTCTATCATAATACGGCGGCCGTGCTCGACGCCGACGGGACCTACCTCGGGAAATACCGGAAAATGCATATTCCGGACGATCCGTATTTCTACGAGAAATTCTATTTCACCCCCGGCGACCTGGGGTATCGCACGTGGGAAACGCGTTTCGGCAAGATCGGAGTCTGTGTTTGCTGGGATCAATGGTATCCCGAGGCGGCCCGACTGACCGCTTTATCGGGAGCCCAAATGCTCTTTTACCCCACGGCGATCGCATGGATCCCGCCGGAAAAAGCAAAATACGGCGAGGCCCAGCACACTGCCTGGGAGACCGTGCAACGGGGCCATGCCGTCGCCAACGGTTGTTATGTTTTCGCCGCCAACCGGGTCGGATTGGAGGACAACCTCGAATTTTGGGGCCAGTCTTTCGCGGTCAATCCCTATGGCCAGATCATGAAAAAGGGGTCGGTCGACCAAGAGGAAATCCTCCACATCGAGTGCGACCTTGCCTTGTTGGACGAAGTCCGCTGCAACTGGCCGTTTTTCCGGGACCGCCGGATCGAGACCTATGCGCCGATCCAACAACGGTTCATTGATTGACGGTGGTCCGGTAGAATTTTTTCGACGCGCATGAGCAACGACAATACGCCCGCCGCCCACGGCTTTCGCCTTCCCGCCGAATGGGAACCGCAGGAAGCGGTCTGGCTTTCCTGGCCGGTCAACCGCAATAGTTGGCCCGGTCACTTCGAACCGGTGCCGGAAAAATTCGCCGAAATCGCCGCCGCCATATCCCGGTATCAAAAGGTCCGGATCAATTGCTCGCGCGATCTCCAAAAGGAAGCCCGCCGCCTCCTCGAGCGGGCCAAGGCCGACGACGCTCGGGTGGAGTTTTTCGATCACCCGACCAACGACGCCTGGTGCCGCGACCACGGGCCGATCTTTATCAAGAACGACCGGACGGGCGAAGTGGCGCTGACGGACTGGCAATACAATGCCTGGGGCGGCAAGTATCCGCCTTACGACAAGGACAACCAGATTCCCCGCCTGATCGCCGAGGCGCTGGGCTTGCGGCGGTTCGAGATTCCCATGGTCCTGGAAGGAGGGTCGATCGAGACCGACGGCGCCGGCCAGTTGTTGACCACCGAGGCCTGTTTGCTCAACGAAAACCGCAACCCCTCGTTCTCCCGGGAGCAAATCGAAGAACAATTGCGCCTCAATTTCGGCGTCGACCGAATCCTCTGGTTGAACGATGGGATCGTCGGTGACGACACCGACGGCCACATCGACGACCTCTCGCGGTTTTATCGGCCGGACGCGATCGTCACGGTTCGGGAGAACGATAAGAAGGATCCGAACCATTTGATTCTGGAGGAAAACTGGGAGCGCCTCGGGGAGTTGCGCACCCGGGAGGGACGCCCGTTCGAGTTGACCGCCCTTCCGATGCCGGACCCGGTTTATTGCGATGGGGAGCGGTTGCCCGCCAGTTACGCGAATTACCTCATCGTCAATGAGGCGGTTCTCCTGCCGGTGTTTCGACAACCCCGCAAGGACGGCGAGGCGATTGAAATCCTCCGGGGCTGTTTTCCGAAACGGGAAATCGTGCCAATTGATTGCGTCGAGCTGGTCCTCGGGCTTGGAGCGCTTCATTGTATCTCCCAGCAGCAGCCTGCTTAAACGGTGCAAGCCGCTGCCATTATTACACTTTTAATGCCCGGGCAAGCCGCCTTTTAAAAAAAAACTCGACTTTTGAAATGCAATAGGCTTATGATAAGCGGCTTACGTTTAGGGGGGCTGAGCCACTTATTGTAAAACCACTATTGTATGAGAAAGAAAGCAATTGCCGGGCGTAAATTTATCAAGCCGTCGTATTCTTATCTGATTGAGAAGAAACGGGATGGCGGCGAGTTCAGCCAGGAGGAGATCCGTTACATCGTCGATTCGATGTTGGATGGCGAGATGCCTCGCTTCCAAATGGCCGCCTTGGCCATGGCCATCTATTTCCAGGGAATGTCCGCCCAGGAAACGGCGACGCTCACAGAGGAGATGATGTTGTCGGGGGAGGTGATTGACCTTTCCCGGATCGCCAAGCCGAAGATCGATAAATATTCGACGGGTGGCGTCGGCGATAAGTCGTCGATGGTCCTCGTGCCGCTGGCCGCGGTGAGTGGCGTGGTGATGCCGATGATGTGCGGCGTCGACGAGGATTTTGTCATCAGCACGTTGGACAAATTGAGCGCGATCCCCGGTTTCAACACCACGCTGTCGATCGACAAGTTCTCCCGCCAACTGAACGACTTGAACTGCGCAATCATCAAGCAGAGCAAAGAGATTTCGCCCGCCGAGGCGGTTCTTTACGAGTTGCGCAACGCCACCGCCACCATCCAGAGCCTTCCGCTGATCACCGGCGGGGTGTTGAGCAAAAAGTTGGCCGAAGGGGCGGAAGGTCTGGTGATCGACGTCAAGTGGGGCAACGGTTCCTTCGTCCGCGATCTGGAGCAGGCGAAACAACTCGCCCGCTCGATGACCCGGGTCGGCCGTTCCATGAAACGCCGCTGCGTCGCCTTGGTCACCGATATGAACCAACCGCTCGGCGACACCGTCGGGACCGGGTTGGAAGTGCGCGAGGCAATCCAATTGCTGAAGGGAGAAGGCCCGGAGGATTTGCAGGAACTGGTCTTGAAACTCGGTATGGAGATCGTTCGTTTGGCCGGCGTGGCCGGATCGACTTTGTCGGCCAAGCAAACCGTCCAACGGCACCTGACCGACGGCACCGCCCTCGAACGTTTCAAGGAAATGGTCGCCGCCCAAGGGGGGGACACCAGTTATATCGACAATCCCGACAAATTCCCGGTTGCCAAACACGTTCGGAAACTGCCCGCCCCGAAACGGGGTTACGTCCATACCATCAATGCGGCGATGATCGCCCGTGGGGTCAGCCTTCTGGGCGCCGGACGAGACGGGGGCGCGGCCAACATCGACCATGCCGTCGGCGTGTCGGAAATCAAGAAGGTGGGAGCCCAAGTCAAGCAGGGCGAACCGCTGATGATGATCCATTACAACGACGAAGCGAAGTTGGAGAGCGCCTTGGAATATTTCAAAGCGGCTTACCGGTTGGCTCCGAAACGGCCGAATCCGACCCAACTGATCGTCGAACGGGTGGCGTAAAACGCCCCCGCGACCTTTCGGCTTTCCAGCTTTTTCCTTCCATGTCAGGTTGGGGGCCATGAAGCGAACCGACGCCGCGACCACGGCCCACATTTTCAGGCGATTGAATTGGGAGGATCTGGATCCTGCCTATTTGAAACAACTGGTGGCTTTGGCGCGGGCGGAGGATCTCGCCGGGGCGGGATTGCGGAATCGTCCCGGCGAAAACGAGGCGGTCGACATCACCACGGCCGCCATTCCGGTCGGTGGGCGGGTCTCCGCTTGTTTGGTGGCGCGGGAACCGCTGGTGGTCTGCGGCTTGCCGTTGGTCGGGCTGGTGTTGGAACAATACGGGGCTGGCGCCGAGGTGGAGTTGGCCGTCGCCGACGGCGACCGGGTGGAACGGGGGGATTGCCTCGCCACGGTGCGCGGACCGGCGAGTTTGTTGTTGGAAGCGGAACGGGTGATCCTGAACTTCCTGCAACACCTGAGCGGGATCGCCTCGGAGACGGCGGCGTATGTCACCGCCTTGGAAGGGGCGCCGACCCGGTTGCTCGATACCCGGAAAACGACCCCGGGTTGGCGGGTTTTGGAGAAATACGCGGTGGCGCGGGGAGGAGGTTGGAATCACCGGATCGGACTTTTCGACCGAGTGATGTTAAAAGACAACCATCTCGCCTTCGATGGGGCGACCGTCGGGGGACGGCTGGCCGGGGCGGTCCGGCGCGCCCGCGAAAAGGCCCCCGGGCGGGTCATCGAAGTTGAGGTCGATCGGTTGGACCAGATTCCGCCGGTGCTGGAAGCCGGGGCGGATGTCATTCTCCTCGACAACTTTTCCCTCGCCGGATTGGCCGATGCGGTTTCGCTGATCGGCGACCGCGCCTACACCGAAGCGAGTGGCGGGGTGACCTTGGCGAGTTTGCCCGCCCTCGGGCGGATCGGGGTCGATTTCGTCTCGTGCGGGGCGATCACCCATCAGAGCCGCTGGAAAGACATCGCCCTCGACGTTGAATAAACGCCGGAAGTGTGAAAGATGGGAGGTTGAATTCCATGAAGCGACTCTTGTACGAATCTCACATGCACACTCCCCTGTGCAAACACGCGGAAGGCGAGCCGGAGGAATACGCGGCGGTGGCGGAACAGCGCGGTTTGAAAGGGATCATTGTCACCTGCCACAACCCGATCCCGGGCGGTTGGTCGGCCGGGGTCCGGATGGCTCCGGACGAACTCGATACCTACGTGGCAATGGTTGACCGGGCCCGCCGGGAGTGGGAAGGACGGGTGGACGTCCGGCTCGGGCTCGAAAGCGATTTCGTGCCGGGGATGGAGACGTATTTGGAAGAGTTGCACGCCAGTTTGCCGTTGAACCACGTGCTCGGCTCGATCCATCCGCAGGTCGGGGAATACCGCAAGCGGTTCTTCAACGGGGATTGGTTCGAGTATCAGCAAACCTATTTCGACCACCTCGGGCAAGCCGCCGAGACGGGGCTGTTCGATACGTTGGCCCATCCCGATCTGGTGAAAAACATGTCGCCGGAGCATTGGGATCTGGACCGGATCTGGCCCGCTATCGAACGGGCGCTCGACCGGATCGCCGACAGCGGGGTGGCGATGGAGTTGAACACCTCGGGGGTCAACAAGCTTCTTCCGGAAATGAATCCGGGCCTGCGGATCCTCCGGGCGATGTCCGAGCGGGAAATTCCGGTGGTGGTCGGGGCCGACGCTCATGTGCCGACTCGGGTTGCCGACGGTTATGAAGAGGCGATCGACCTGTTGGGGGAGGCGGGCTACCGCAAAGTTTGCTATTTCCTGGAGCGGGTCCGTCAGGAAATCGACCTCGAAACCGCTCGTTCCAGTTTAAAAAAAAGCGAGGCAACTCAGTAGAGGCTGGCCTTTTAGGGAAAATCGTTGGTATAGTAAGTGCATGAATGCGCAACTCTCGTTTAACGCACTTTTTGTCCTGTATTCCGCCATCGCCGGCATTGTCGGCGCGATCGGAATGAGTTTGATTCTGGGATTGTTCGGCCGGGTCGGTTGGACCCGCGCCAACCTGGTGGTTGCGCTGGGCCATTTGTTCGTCCGCTCCGACAAGCAGGCGATCTTGGTCGGGGGACTGGTCCACTGTTTGGCGGGCGTGGTGTTCGCCCTGATTTACACCACGATCTTCATGCTCCTCGACCTGAGCACCTTCACCGGCATCCTCTTCGTCGGCCTCGGCCTCGGCTGGGGACATGGGATCGTGGCCAGCCTGATTTTCGTGGTTTCGACCGTGATTTCGAATCCGGACGGCGAATTCAAAAAAGTCCAATTCGCGGGCGGTCCGGCCTATTTCGTCGCCCATATGGTCTATGGCCTTTTGGTGGGCATGGTGATTGGTTTGACCCCGCTTTTGACCAACGGAGCCTGAGAATGGAGAACGGACGCCGATGATCGTCGTTTTGATGGGGGTGGCCGGATCGGGCAAGACCACCATTGGCGAATTGCTTTCCGCAAAACTGGAATGGCCGTTCTTCGACGCCGACGATTTCCATCTGGATGAGAACGTGGCCAAAATGGCCGCCGGGGTGGCGTTGACCGACGAAGACCGCTGGCCTTGGCTGGAGAAGATCCGGGAAAAGATGCGGACGGAGCAAGCGGCCGGCCGGAGCGCGATTTTCGCCTGTTCCGCCTTGAAGGAATCCTATCGGAGTTTTTTGCAGGAAGCCGGTCCGGACGTGAAGTTAGTTTATCTGAAAGGAGGCGCCGAGTTGATCGGAACCCGGATCGCCGGGCGGAAAAACCATTTCATGAAGCCCGAAATGCTGGCCGGTCAGTTGGAAGCCCTGGAAGAGCCCTCTGCAGAAATCGCCGTGGACGTCGCCCTTCCCGCCGAAGAAGTGGCGGACGAAATCATCCGGCGACTCGGGATCGGAGCCTGAGTTCAAGGCAAGAGAAAGTGGGGGAGGCGTCCCGCCTCTGCGCGGAGCAAAAGGCTGTGGCTGGTGAGAAAAGGAGCGGCGCGCTTCAGCCGCCGTCGTTGGCCGGGTGGAGTTTGGGGACGATCCTTGTGGCCGACGGGTCTTCGGAATCAGTCTGACTGTAGTCGGGTTTGGCTCCGCCGCCCGACGGCAGCGGCCGAAAACGTTCGAGTCGAAGTGTGATGTCGGTCGTCGCGATTGGGGTGAATGATTTCCGGTGTTGCGAGCACCACATGATGGGGCGGCAAAGCCAACCCCACAACTCATGGAGCTATCGTTGGGTGGGGAGCGGCGCGCTTCAGCCGCCGTGGTTGGCCGGATGGAGCTCGGGGACGATCCTCGTGGCCGCCGGCCTTCGGAGTCAGTCTGGCTGTAGTCGGGTTGGCTCCGCCGCCCGACGGCAGCGGCCGAAAACGTTCGAGTCGAAGTGTGATGTCGGTCGTCGCGATTGGGGTGAATGATTTCCGGTGTTGCGAGCACCACATGGTGGGGCGGCAAAGCCAACCCCACTACTCATGGAGCTATCGTCGGGTGGAGAGTGGCGCGCTTCAGCCGCCGTCGTTGGCCGGATGGAGTTTGGGGACGATCCCTTGGGCCGACGGTCTTCGGCTAAAGCACGAAGCTCCGGCTGGGGGGACGGCCCGGCTCAATCCAAGGCCGCCGCCGCCGCTTTTTCCATGACATCGGCGGGGACGGGGGCGTTGGACCAGATCTCCAGGGCGCGGACTCCTTGGTAAACCAGCATCGAAAGGCCGTTGGCGGACGGAAGTCCCCGGGAGCGGGCGGCGCGGATCAAGACCGGTTCGGCCGGGTTGTAGATCATGTCGTAAACCACAGTTTCGGCCGGAAAGGCGGTCAAGTCGACCGGCGCTTCATCCTCCGGGCGAAGGCCGGCCGAAGTGGCATTGACGATGATCGGAGCCGATTGAGGTTTCCAGGTTGAAGGAGGGCGCCGGAGGTCGAAGATTTCGATTTCGGTCGTTCCTCCAAGGCGTTCGAGGTCGCGCCGCAACGGTTCCAGTTTTTCCGGGGTCCGGTTGCCGAGGAAAAGTTTGCGGCAACCCTCCTGCACCGCCAAGACGGCGGCGGCGCGGGCCGCGCCTCCGGCGCCGAGCAGAACGAGGTCGGCCCCGCGCAGCATTTTGCCGAAGGCGTTTTCGATCCCTTGGGCCAGGCCGAAGCCGTCGGTGTTGAATCCATGGTAGCCGTCGGGGGTCCAGAGGAGGGTGTTGATGGCGCCGGTCGCCTCCGCCGCCGGGTCGATTCGATGGACCAGATCGACCGCGAGGATCTTGTGGGGAATGGTGAGATTGACCCCGAGGAATCGCTTTTCGTGGAGCAGGGGGAGAGCCCGGGAGAGATCCTCCGGGGGCACGGCGAACTTGAAATACCGCCAATCGGAAAACTTGGGGTCATTTTCCGCCATTCGCCGGAGAGCGGCGTTGTGCATCGGCGGACTGATCGAGTGCTTCACCGGAAACCCGAGGACCGCGAGCGAGGTTCCGGGAAAATCCCAGTGTTGCAGGTCGTCGAGGGTGAAGACGGTGGATTCAGGAGCGGACGTTGCGCTGGTGGGTGGCTTCGAACTCATGCACAAAGCTGGCAAACAGACGGGCTCGCTCAAGATTTTTCGCGATCGAATAATGGTTGGCCAGATTGCGGCAACACCGGCAAAGGACTTCGCGCACCGGGGTCGGGGTCAGGTAGCTCAGTTTCGGCGGCGTCTTGTTTTTCCGAAGTTGGGCGAAAATCTCCTCGCCGGTGCGGAAGGCTCCGCGGGCGAACGGATCGATGAAAAACGGCGGCGAATCCTCGTAGCAACCGATCATGAAATGTCCCGGCACCCCGACCGGTTCCAGAGTGAACCCGCAGCGCTGCGCCACCAAAATGTAAATGAGCGAAAGAGTGATCGGCAGGCCGCGCCGCTTGGCCAGCACTTCGCTGATGAAACTGTTGTTCGGGTCGGTGTAGTTTTCGACGTTGCCGCGAAATCCGTATTCGTGGAACAGTACCCGGTTGATCACCCGGCACCGCTCCTTGGCCGGCATCGGTGGAAACATCAACTCCCGGCAGCGGGCCGCCATTTCGTCGAGCTGACGGCAGGCCCCGCCGATGTCGAGGTCGGGGGCGACGGTCCGGTTTAGAAGAAGGGCTCCCGTCTCCAGTTCGTATTGCAGGGAGCGAATGAAAACTCGAAATTCCGCCACGGGATCGGAGAAATTGAGTTGGCGCAAAAACCAGGAAGCATGGAGCCCGAGGATCCGGTTGTCCCCTTGGTAAATCGCGCTTAAAAAGGAGATCCCCTCCTGGCCCAAGGCGGAAAATTCGTCGATCATCGCCTTGCGCACGGCCGGGGAGGAATCGTCCAGCAGGCGCGTCAGCGCCTCCTCCAACTGCGGCGTTAACCTCTTTGCGTCCACAAAAAGAGGATCGCGGAGAACGGTGTTCGACGCAACCAGAAACGGGACCCGCTTCCTCCGATTCCATCCAATTGGGGGAGTTCCCCATCGGGTGAATTCGGGAAATACCGGGCGGGTCGCGCTTTCCGTCGAGCTTGGAAGCATCGGTGCCGCGGCGTTTGCAAAGGGGAGTCACGCTTCGTATGTTGAAGCCGGACCGATCAAGAAAACGGCAGCAAGAAGAAACCGAAGATCGGAAACACGAACAAACTTAAGGGAGAACATCGATGAGTAAGACGACCACGATACTTTTGACTGTGGCGGTGGCCGGGGTGGCCTATCGCTTCCGCGGAGCCAAGGCGATCCTGCCCGCGGTGGCGTTGCTTCGCAAACTGACCCCTCGCTGATTCCCCGTAGGCTGAGGCCACTGGGGAATCCGCCCCCCGCCATGCCCGCAAACATGGCCGGGGATCGCTTACCGTTCCCGGGTGCCGTAGAGGGCGGTGCCGATGCGGACCAGAGTGGAGCCTTCGGCGATCGCCTCTTCGAGGTCGCCGGTCATGCCCATCGAGAGTTCCGGGAGAGGATGGCCGACGCGGGCTTGTAACTCGTCGCGCAATTGGCGGAGCCTGGCGAAGGCGGCCCGGGCCACATCGCGCGATTCGTCGAGGGGGGCGATCGTCATCAGGCCTTCGACCCGGAGGTGGTCGGACGCCATGGCCGCTTCGAGCAGGGAGGGGGCCTCCTCCACGGACTCGCCGAATTTGGCGGGGTCTTCCCCGGAGTTGACCTGCAGGAGAATCGGAAGAATTCGCCCCGCCTCCGCCGCGTGGCGGTCCAGGGCGTGCACCAATTTGATCCGGTCTACGCTTTGGATCCGGGCGAAGGTGCGGGCGGCGATCTTGGCCTTGTTCGATTGGAGATGCCCGATCAATTCCCATGGAATGGAGAGGTCCGCCGGGGCGCGGGCGATCTTGTCGACCGCCTCCTGTATCCGATTTTCCCCGACGCACGGGAGACCGGCGCGGGCGGCGTAGAGCGCGGCATCCACCGGATGGGTCTTGGTGACCGCCATCAGTTTGACATCCGCCGGATCGCGGCCGACCTCGCGGCACGCCGCGGCGATCCGCTCGCGGAGGGTGGCGACGCGCTCCAGGAAGCGCTCAAAGGGGAGCATTAGATTTTCTTCTTTAGTCATTGAATTCCGATAAGGATATTTTATCTTCCGCCTCATGCACGTGGAAAACTTCAAAATTTTCGCGGATTTGGTGGAAAGTGAAAGCTTTTCCAAGGCGGCGCGGTTGAATGGGATCACCCAGTCGGCGGTCAGCCAGCAACTCCGGGCCATGGAGCGCAACTTCAACGTTTTGGTCATCGACCGGAGCCAGAAGGGATTTCATCTGACCCGCGAGGGGCAGCGTCTCTACGAGGCGGCGAAAGACATCCTGCACGAATACGAGAAGCTCAGCAGCGAGTTGCAGGAAATGAAGAAGGTGATCAGCGGCACGATCCGTCTCGCCACGATCTACAGCATCGGGCTCCACGAGTTGCCCCCTTACATCAAACGCTTTTTGCAGGAGTTTCCGGCGGTGAACGTTCGGGTGGAATACCGCCGCTCGAACCTGGTTTACGAAGATATTCTGCACAATTCGGTCGATCTCGGATTGGTGGCGTTTCCGAACAAGACGCGGCAGATCCAAGTGGTGCCGTTTCGGGAGGACGAGTTGGTGCTGATTTGCCCGCCGCAGCATGCGTTGGCCGAGGCGAAATCGGTCAAAGTCGAGGATCTGGCCGGACATCGGTTCATCGGATTCGATCCGGACATCCCGACCCGGAAGGCGGTCGACGGCATTCTGCGGCAGCACAAGATCGAGATCGAGCCGGTGATGGAGTTCGACAACATCGAAACGGTGAAGCGGGCGGTTGAGATCGACGCCGGCGTGGCGATCGTCCCGCGAGTGACGGTTTCCCAGGAGGTGAAGCAGGGGAGTTTGGTCGCCGTCAACCTCCGCGGCGGCACATATACCCGCCCGTTGGCGATTTTGTATCGGAAGAACCGGACCCTCACTCCGGCGATCAAGAAGTTCATCGAGATCCTGACCTCGAAGGCGCCGGAAACGGACGTCATCGCCGTCGGTTGACGGGGAATAAGGAACAATTCGGCTCTGGTCGGGGTGGGGGCGGATTTCTCGCGACAGGACACAATGCGCGCTGCCTTCCCGCACGACAATCCCTGACCCGATCGGGTCAGGGATTGTCGTGCGGGAAGGCGGGACTTCCTCTTTCTTATGAACTTCACTGTTCATGCGAGTTGGGAGGCGATCCGGTTTTCGCGCGAAGCGCTTTGGAGTGCGGTGCGTCCCTGCACCGCTTTCCGAATGACCAACGATGGCCGCACGCCCGGCAGCCATTCGACGGCCGGAGCCCTTCCGCGCGCTCGAAAGCTCCGCGGGGACGCGGAGCACTCCAAAGAGGCTTCGCCTCGAAAAGCAGTTTCATTCCATGGTGTTCATCGGGCGCGGCCCGGACCCTGGCTTATATGGGGATAGAAGTTTTCTCCGGGAGCGGGTGCAATCGACGCCCGAAGGTGGGCAACTCGCGGTGAGTGTGTGCGGTTTTGGCGCGGTATGCTGGAGGCGAATCCGCAAATCCATTACGCCGATGACACTCGCTCATGATCGCGCCGCCTGGTTGAAGGGTGGCATAGCCAGATGCAGCAAACCGCCGATGAGGGTGTCCGATCCGAAGCGACTGATTCTCCTCGGAGCCCCCGGGGCGGGCAAAGGGACCCAGGCCGAGCTCTTGAGTCGCGGACTCGGGGCTTGTCAGCTTTCGACCGGCGATATTTTCCGGGCGGCCAAGACGCTGTCCGCCACCGATCATACCTCCGCGGTCCGGTCCGCCTTGGAGGTGATGGCCCAAGGGGGATTAGTCAGCGACGGGACAGTTTTGGAAATGGTGCGGGAACGTGTCCGTTGCCTCCGGTGTCGCGGCGGAATTCTCCTCGATGGTTTTCCCCGGACGGTGGCGCAGGCGACCGCCCTGGAAGCGTTGTTCGCCGAGGAGAAGATCAAGCTCGATGCGGTGCTCTGTTACGAAATGCCGTTGGAAGCGATCGCCAAGCGGCTCGGGGGGCGGCGGACCTGCGTGGCGTGCAAGGCGGTTTACCATGTGGAGACCAATCCTCCGGCGGTCGCGGGAGTGTGCGACGGCTGCGGGGAGGAGTTGATCATCCGTCAGGACGACGCTCCGGAAGCGATCCGGGTCCGGATGGAGGCTTATCGGAAGAGCACCGCGCCGTTGATCGATTTTTACCGGGAGCGGGGTTTGCTGCGGGAGATTTCGGCGCTCGGGACGCCGGAAGAAATCTATCGGCGGACGCTGCGGTTGTTGTAGGCGGTTTTCCGTCGGAGGGTTTCGGGGAAACCCGGAGTCGAGGGGTTGGCTCTTACATTTGGGCCAGTTCCGAGTAAGTTCCTCTATAAGCAAAGGGAATCGTGGAGATGCGACTTCCCGCAACGAATTAACATACGAAAGGAGGAACATATGCTTGGATGGGCACTGACATTTTTGGTAATCGCGATCATCGCCGGCGTGCTCGGCTTCACAGGAATCGCGGGAGCGGCGGCGACGATCGCCCAAGTGCTTTTCTTCCTGTTCCTGGCGGTTTTCATTGTGATGCTGATCGCCGGAGTGGTGACAGGGAAAAAGCTATTTTAGCGACTGTGCTAGGTTAGGGAAACGGGTAGCCGCCGGGCCGAGCTGTGGTCCGGCGGTTCCGATAGGTTGAGGGCGTGGCCGCATGATTGCGGAACTCCAACGCTCCGACAAATCGGTTGATCGAAATAGCCGATTGACCGAGTGACCCTTGGATCGTTTTGTTTTCCCAAGGGTTTTTCCGTGTACGGTGTTATTACTCTCTTCGATGTGGTCGCTTAAGTCTCTCAGATTCTCGTTGTTGTTCTTATTGCCATGGGTCGCCTTCCTCCCGGGGGCCGGGGCGGAGGAGGAGTTGGTGCGGGTGGAAGTCGTTTCGGAGGCGGTGGAGGTGCGTCCGGGGGAAACGTTCCGGGCGGGAGTCCTCATCACCATCGCTGAGGGTTGGTATATCTACGGCGAGGATCCGGGGTTGAGCGGATTGCCGACGGAGGTGGAATGGGATTTGCCGCCGGGAGTCACCGCCGGGCCCGTCCGGTATCCGCCGACGACTGAATTCGTCTTCATGGGCGAGGATAGCGAGGGTTACCGGGGAACGGTGGTCCTTTGGAGCGAGATCGAGGTCGGCGATGAAGTCGAAGGAACGGTCGAGTTGAACGCCACGGTTTCCTGGTTGGTCTGCCGGGAGATCTGCATGCCGGGGGAAACGACGGTCGCCGGAGCGGTGCCGGTCGGCGGGGAGACCCGGCTGGATCCGGAGGTCACGGAGCTGATGGGGGAATGGACTCCAGCGGTCGTCGAAGCGGATGAAGGCGAGGCTGGGAAGGTTGAAGGGCGGGCGGAAGGGCCGTCGCTTCCATATTTTTTGCTGATCGGATTCATCGGCGGGTTGATTTTGAACCTGATGCCGTGCGTCTTTCCGATCCTCGGGCTGAAGATCATGGGTTTCGTCAACCAAGCCGGAGAGGCCCGGGGGAAGGTGGTGGCCCATGGACTGGTTTTTACTGGTGGGGTTCTGTTGAGTTTCTGGATTTTGGCCGGGATTTTGATCGCATTGCGGGCGGGGGGGCAGGAGCTCGGCTGGGGATTCCAGTTGCAGGAACCGGGGTTTGTGTTGGCGTTGACGGCGATCCTGCTGTTGTTCGGGTTGAACATGAGCGGGGTGTTCGAGTTCGGCCTTTCGGCGGTCGGGGTCGGGAGTAAGTTGACCGGAAAAGGCGGCCTGAGCGGATCGTTTTTCTCCGGGGTGTTGGCCACCGTGGTGGCGACTCCGTGCGCGGCGCCGTTTTTGGCTCCGGCGTTGGGAACCGCCCTGATTTTGCCGCCGGTCGATTCGATTTTGGTTTTCACGGCGATCGCCGTCGGGTTGGCGCTGCCGTATCTGACGCTGTCGGCATTTCCGGCTTTGGTGAAGATGTTGCCGCGGCCGGGCGGATGGATGGAAACCTTCAAGCAGTTCATGTCGTTTCTGTTGTATGGGACGGTCGCTTATTTGGTGTGGGTTTTGGCCGGGCAGTTGGAGGCGACGCTTTTGTTGGAGATCTTTTTCGCGCTGGTGGTGGTGGCGATGGGTTGTTGGGTGTATGGACGCTGGGGGGCGTTTCACCGGAAACGGCGCACCCAGTGGGTGGCGCGTTTGATGGCGTTGGCGTTGATTGTCGGGCCGCTCGGGTATGCCTGGAGCGGGATCAACGAGCAGGAGCGGCGGCAGGCGATGCTGGCCGCAGGGGATGCGGGGGAGCGGGATTTCCTAGTCTGGGAGCCGTGGTCGCCCGAGCGTGAAGCGGCTTTGCGGGAAGAGGGGAGATTTGTTTACATCGACTTCACCGCCCGCTGGTGCGCCACCTGTCAGGTCAACAAACGGGCTTACGACAATCCGGAAGTGATCGAGGCGTTTTTGCGCAACGACGTGGCGTTGTTGATCGCCGACTGGACCAGTCGGGATCCGGTGATCACCCGGGCGTTGGCGGCGTTTGGACGTTCGGCGATTCCTTTTAACCTTATTTATTCTCCGGTGCGCGACGAACCGGTTATTTTGCCGGAACTGTTCGGTCCCGGGACGGTACTGGAAAAATTGCGCGAAGCCGGAGCGGATTTGTAAGTCATCAAAGTGACGGGGCCGTCCCGGCTCCGTGTGTTTCTCACGCCTTACCGGACCAGATGGAGCTGGTCCCTCCCCCGAAATGCGCGCGCTGAGGCGGGACGCCTCACCCACGTTGGGACCTTCGGATCGTATTACTTCAGGACCAAGGGTTCCATAGTCCAACGGGCTTACGCCCTTCAGCCCAGGGTTGAGCCGAGTGAAACGAGGCCTACCCTGGAGACCGATGCTCGACGCCACGAACCGCAACGCGGTTCCGCCCGCGTTCGATCCATCATCGCACGGGGGGCAAGGGCGCAACCTCTTCGAGGTAGATCATCGTCTCCGGAATCAAGAACCCAGGTAGCCCCGCATTCGCGCGGCAACCTGGGGCTGGAGGGCGAAACGCCGTTGGCGTATATGCCGCAAAGTGGCGGGACCGTCCCGGCTCTGTGTGCTTCCTGTGCCTCACCGGACCAGACGGAGTTGATCCCTCCCCGAAACCCACGCGCTGAGGCGGGACGCCTCACCCACGTTGGGGCCTTCGGATCGTAGTAATTCAGAACCAAGGTTCCATAGCCCAACGGGCTTACGCCCTTCAGCCCAGGGTTGAGCCGAGTGAAACGAGGCCTACCCTGGGGACCGATGCTCGACGCCACGAACCGCAACGCGGTTCCGCCCGCGTTCGATCCACCATCGCACGGGGGGCAAGGGCGCAACCTCTTCGAGGTAGATCATCGTCTCCGGAACCAAGACCCAAGGTAGCCCCGCATTCGCGCGGCAACCTTGGGCTGGAGGACGAAACGCCGTTGGCGTATATGCCGCAAAGTGGCGGGGTCGTCCCAGCTCCGTGTGTTTCTCGCGGGTTCCTGATCCGTGGCCGCTGGACCCATGCGCTGAGGCGGGACGTCTCACCCACTTTGGGGGCCTTCGGATCGTATTACTTCAGCACCAAGGGTTCCATAGCCCAACGGGCTTACGCCCTTCAGCCCAGGGTTGAGCCGAGTCAAACGAGGCCTACCCTGGGGACCGATGCCCGACGCCACGAACCGCAACGCGGTTCCGCCCGCGTTCGATCCACCATCGCACGGGGGGCAAGGGCGCAACCTCTTCGAGGTAGATCATCGTCTCCGGAGCCAAGACCCAAGGTAGCCCCGCATTTTCGCGCGGCAACCTTGGGCTGGAGGACGAAACGCCGTTGGCGTATATGCCGCAAAGTGGCGGGGCCGTCCCGGCTCCGTGTGTTTCTCGCGGGTTCCTGATCCGTGGCCGCTGGACCCATGCGCTGAGGCGGGACGCCTCACCCACTTTTGGGGCCTTCGGATCGTATTACTTCAGCACCAAGGGTTCCATAGCCCAACGGGCTTACGCCCTTCAGCCCAGGGTTGAGCCGAGTGAAACGAGGCTTACCCTGGGGACCGATGCCCGACGCCACGAACCGCAACGCGGTTCCGCCCGCGTTCGATCCAACATCGCACGGGGGCAAGGGCGCAACCTCTTCGAGGTAGATCATCCTCTCCGGAACCAAGACCCAAGGTAGCCCCGCATTTTCGCGCGGCAACCTTGGGCTGGAGGACGAAACGCCGTTGGCGTATATGCCACAAAGTGGCGGGGTCGTCCCAGCCGTGTGTTTCTCGCGGGTTCCTGATCCGTGGCCGCTGGACCCATGCGCTGAGGCGGGACGCCTCACCTACTTTTGGGGCCTTCGGATCGTATTACGTCAAAACCAAGGTTCCATAGCCCAACGGGCTTACGCCCTTCAGCCCAGGGTTGAGCCGAGTCAAACGAGGCTTACCCTGGGGACCGATGCCCGACGCCACGAACCGCAACGCGGTTCCGCCCGCGTTCGATCCACCATCGCACGGGGGGCAAGGGCGCAACCTCTTCGAGGTAGATCATCGTCTCCGGAACCAAGACCCAAGGTAGCCCCGCATTCGCGCGGCAACCTTGGGCTGGAGGACGAAACGCCGTTGGCGTATATGCCGCAAAGTGGCGGGGTCGTCCCGGCTCCGTGTGTTTCCTTCGTCTCACCGGACCAGACGGAGCTGATCCCTCCCCGGAACCCACGCGCTGAGGCGGGACGCCTCACCCACTTTTGAGGCCTTCGGATCGTATTACTTCAGCACCAAGGGTTCCATAGCCCAACGGGCTTACGCCCTTCAGCCCAGGGTTGAGCCGAGTGAAACGAGGCCTACCCTGGGGACCGATGCCCGACGCCACGAACCGCAACGCGGTTCCGCCCGCGTTCGATCCACCATCGCACGGGGGGCAAGGGCGCAACCTCTTCGAGGTAGATCATCGTCTCCGGAACCAAGACCCAAGGTAGCCCCGCATTCGCGCGGCAACCTTGGGCTGGAGGACGAAACGCCGTTGGCGTATATGCCACAAAGTGGCGGGGTCGTCCCAGCCGTGTGTTTCTCGCGGGTTCCTGATCCGTGGCCGCTGGACCCATGCGCTGAGGCGGGACGTCTCACCCACGTTGGGGGCCTTCGGATCGTATTACTTCAGCACCAAGGGTTCCATAGCCCAACGGGCTTACGCCCTTCAGCCCAGGGTTGAGCCGAGTGAAACGAGGCCTACCCTGGGGACCGATGCCCGACGCCACGAACCGCAACGCGGTTCCGCCCGCGTTCGATCCACCATCGCACGGGGGGCAAGGGCGCAACCTCTTCGAGGTAGATCATCGTCTCCGGAACCAAGACCCAAGGTAGCCCGCATTCGCGCGGCAACCTCGGGCTGGAGGACGAAACGCCGTTGACGTATATGCCACAAAGTGGCGGGGTCGTCCCAGCCGTGTGTTTCTCGCGGGTTCCTGATCCGTGGCCGCTGGACCCATGCGCTGAGGCGGGACGCCTCACCCACTTTTGAGGCCTTCGGATCGTATTACTTCAGCACCAAGGGTTCCATAGCCCAACGGGCTTACGCCCTTCAGCCCAGGGTTGAGCCGAGTGAAACGAGGCCTACCCTGGGGACCGATGCTCGACGCCACGAACCGCAACGCGGTTCCGCCCGCGTTCGATCCACCATCGCACGGGGGGCAAGGGCGCAACCTCTTCGAGGTAGATCATCGTCTCCGGAACCAAGACCCAAGGTAGCCCCGCATTCGCGCGGCAACCTTGGGCTGGAGGACGAAACGCCGTTGGCGTATATGCCGCAAAGTGGCGGGGTCGTCCCGGCTCCGTATGTTTCTCACGCCTTACCGGATCAGACGGAGCTGGTCTCTCTCGCGAAACCCACGCGCTGAGGCGGGACGCCTCACCCACTTTTGAGGCCTTCGATCGTATTACTTCAGCACCAAGGGTTCCATAGTCCAACGGGCTTACGCCCTTCAGCCCAGGGTTGAGCCGAGTGAAACGAGGCCTACCCTGGAGACCGATGCTCGACGCCACGAACCGCAACGCGGTTCCGCCCGCGTTCGATCCACCATCGCACGGGGGGCAAGGGCGCAACCTCTTCGAGGTAGATCATCGTCTCCGGAACCAAGACCCAAGGTAGCCCCGCATTCGCGCGGCAACCTTGGGCTGGAGGACGAAACGCCGTTGGCGTATATGCCGAAAGTGGCGGGACCGTCCCGGCTCCGTGTGTTTCTCACGCCTTACCGGACCAGACGGAGCTGGTTCCTCCCCCGAAACCCACGCGCTGAGGCGGGACGCCTCACCCACGTTGGCGTCAGGAACCCTCCTCGAACAGCGGGGCGAAGGCGAACGACTCTCCGTCGAAGAGCCCTTGGTCGCTCAATTTCAAGGCCGGGATGACCAACAGCGCCATGAACGATAACGTCATGAAGGGAGCGTCCAGGCGGCAACCGAGCTCTTTCGCCAATTTTTCCAACCGCAGGTAGCGTTCGCCCGTGGCGTAGCCATCCTCCGGACTCATCAGGCCGGCGACCGGCAGCGGCAGGACTTCGGCGGCTCGTTCTCCGTCGGTGACCGAGAGTCCGCCGCCGTGCTCCACGATCCGATTGACCGCTTCGGCGAGGGCCTCGTCGGTGACCCCGACGGCGATGATGTTGTGGGAGTCGTGGGCGACCGAGGAAGCGAGGGCGCCGCGGCGCAAACCGAAATTTTTCACGAAACCGACGGCGGGCGGGGCGGGCCGGTAGCGGTTGAGGACGGCCAGCTTCAGGAGATCACGTCCGGGGTCGGCCACGGCGAGATCGCCCGAGGTGGTGGGTTCCATCCGGAGCCGACGGGTGACCAATTGGTGGTCGATCGCCTCGATGACGTTCAGGCTGCCGGGGCTCCGGCGGATCCGGAAGTTCTCCGGAGCGACCGGTTTTGCAGCGAAGCGGTTGATGATGCCGGAGGGCACGCGGGGAATGTGGGTTTGGCCATCTTCGGCGACGAGGCGGCCGTCGATGAAGGTTTTCCGCACGCGCAAGTCGGTGAGATTGTCGACCTCGATAAAATCGGCGGGATCGCCCGGTTGCAGGAGGCCGACCGGCACGCCGTAGTGACGGACCGGATTCAACGAGGCGCACCGGAGGACCTGGATCGGATCGTGGCCGGCGCGGATGGCGCGTCGGACGAGGTCGTCGATGTGGCTGACCATCAGGCTGTCGACGTGTTTGTCGTCGGTGCAGAACATGCAGCGGTCGGCGTGGCTGCCGAGGAGATCGACCAAGTCGTCGAAGTTCCGGGCGGCCGAACCCTCGCGGATGGCGATCTTCATCCCCGCTGCCAATTTGTCCAATGCCTCTTCCCGGGTGAAACACTCGTGATCGGTCGAAATCCCGGCGGCCGCGTAGCGGGCGGCGGCCTCGCCGCGCAGTCCGGGGGCGTGGCCGTCGACCGGTTTGCCGGCTTCGCGGGCGGCGGTGAGTTTTTCCATCACTTCCGGATCGGCGTGGAGGACGCCGGGGAAGTTCATCATTTCGCTCAAATACCAGATATCCTTCCGGGCCAGCAGCGCACGGACGTCGGCTGGAGTCACGGTGGCCCCGGCGGTTTCGAAGGGGGTGGCGGGGACGCAGGAAGGGGCGCCGAAGAAGAATTTGAAGGGGGTTTGCCGTCCGTTCTCGATCATGTAATTGACCCCCTCGACTCCGAGGATATTGGCGATCTCGTGGGGATCGGAAATGGTGGCGACCGTTCCGTGGACCACCGCCAGGCGCGCGAATTCCGCCGGGGTGAGGAGGGAGCTCTCGACATGGACATGGGCGTCGACGAATCCGGGGAGCAGGTAGGTCGAATGGACGCCGGGCTCGCGGCGGACCGACTCGATGCGCCCATCGCGCACCGCCAGGGTTCCTTCGAAGATTTCGCCGCCGACGAGGTCGACGATATTGCCGGAAAGGGTGAATGAGGACATTGGGAGAATAAAAAAACGTCTATCTATCGTCTATTGTCTATCAGCTATCGTCTATCCCTTTTTCCCATGGCGAACCCGACCTTCCCACTCCGGCCGGAGCGGGAGGCGTGGGCGACCGCTTCCTGGAAACGGTCGAGCGGATAAAAGGTGTCGACCGGGGCGCGGAGCACGCCGGAGGCCATGAGGTCGAAGATTTGGGCGCGGACCGCGGCCTGTTCGTCGGCGGAATGGTTTTGTTTCCAGCGGTGGAGCCAGAAGCCGCGTAGCCGGATATCGTGGAAAATCAGGTAACGGGTGGGGAAGCGCACCGGTTCGGCGGTCATGCCGCCGAAGGTGACCAACGTTCCGCCGTCGCCGAGCGTCTTGATCAAGGAGATCGCGCTCGGACCGCCGACCGAGTTGAGCGCGAGTCGGGAAGGGCGCTCGCCGGTGATTTCGCGGGCTTGGGCGGCGGTGTCCGGGCCTTCGAGGAGGACTTCCTCGGCGCCGGCTTGTTTCAAGCGGTCAATCCAGCGCGCCTCCCGGACGATATTGAGGGTGCGGAGACCCCGGTGGCGGCAAAGTTGGATGACATGGTGGCCGACCGCGGAATTAGCGGCGTTTTGAATCACCCAGTCGCCCGGTTTGAGATCGACGAACTCGTCGAGCAGGAGGAGGGCGGTCGGGGGATTGATCGTCGCCATGGCCGCTTGTTCGACCGGGACATCCTCCGGGACTCGGACCAGCGCCGCCGCTTCCGCTACGAGCCGATCCCGCCAGCAACCGCATCCCTCCGGCAGCAAGACCCGGTCACCGACGTCGAGCCCGGCGACGTCCGGGCCGGTTTCGAGGATCTCGCCGACTCCCTCCCGGCCGGGCACCGCCGGGAGTTCCGGCAGTTCCCCGTAAGTGCCGCCGATCGAGCCGAGGTCGGACGGATGGATCGGGGAGCGGAGCATTTGGACTAAGACCTGGCCTCGCCCCGGGGCGGGCGTATCGACCGCTTGCCGGCGCAAAACCTCCGTCGGCTTGCCAAATCGGGAAAACCGGATAACGCTCGCTTTCATCTCGAATCGGGGAATCCGCATTCCTTCTCGTCAAATGCGGAACCGTTGTCCAAAGAAATGGTCAATAGCGTATTGCACTTTTCAACGTTCGTCATTTATTCATGCCCTCGGTAACTTTGGCCTCCGGCGGGAGTTTAAACAATTAATTCGAATTCCGTAAACCAGTCTGCTTTACTCTTTTCTTCGTATGATGTTACAAAATCCAGCGGCAAACAAGCTTCGGCTCGGCAAAGCCGGCAATTCCCGCCAGGCATTCACCATTTTGGAGGTGCTGGTGGTTCTCTTCATTCTCGGCATGTTGGTGACCGTGTTGTTCCGCAACGCCGACCGGATCATCGGGCAAGGTTCCGAATCGGTCGCCCGGATCTTTGTCACCGAGTCGATCCGGACCCCGCTCGTCACCTACCGGATGCACATGGGGACCTATCCGACCACGGAGCAAGGGCTTCAGGCGTTGATCACCGCTCCGTCGAATAACTCCGACCGTTGGCGCGGACCTTATCTCGAAGGGGGCAAGATTCCGCTCGATCCGTGGAACAATCCCTACCAGTACCGTTTCCCGGGCCAGCGGAATCCGGATAGCTACGATGTCTTCTCCTTCGGCCCGGACGGCGTCGACAGTGACAAAAACATCGGCAACTGGTAAGCGGGCGAGGGCCGGCTTCACCATCCTCGAAGTTCTCCTCGTCCTCTTCCTGATCGGAATGATCGGGACCCTCATGGTCGTCAACATCGACAGCGCGTTGCGCGACCAGGAGGAATCGACGGTGGAAAACGCGTTTTGGGAGGCGACCCGCGAGGGACGCCTCCAAGCGTTGATGACCCGTCGGCCAGTGACCTTGTATTATGACGCGGAGGCGTCGACCTTTCGGCTGATCAGCGGCGGGACCAACACCGCCAGTTTCGAGGCCGTCGGCGTCACCCGCACCGGTGCCCCGATCACCGTCGAATTCGTCCAGGAACGCCCGACGACGGAGCTGGTGCTCATTCGGGGCGAACTGATCAACACCCGTCCGATCGAACAAGTGGTTTTTTACCCGGACGGCTCCTCCACCTCGTTTTCGGTGGAATTCCTGTTCGGTGGCGAGCGGCGACAGATCCGGATCGATCCCTGGACCGGCGCCGAAATGCTCCCGCAACCCCGGCGCTGAGGCGCGACTCTCCCTCTTTTCCCTTTCCCCATTTTTTAGCGCGAATCGGCTGACCGGTCTTCGCGGAACGCTCGCACCGCGGCTTCCACGGCGGCGATTTGGGCGGCGATTCGCTTTTCCATTGGGGCCGACGACGGCGTTTCAAAGGTGTAGGAGAGGTGGGGGTAAATCTTGCAGTGGTAGATCGCCTCCGGCCAGTTCCCCGGTTCGTCCGGCTCGGGGGAATGGGAGATGTACCCGGGGGCCGCCACCGCGTGATTGTCGATCTGGGGTAACGGTTCGATCGGCAGGACCGTCGCGGCCGCCTCGAGTATCTGCCGGGCCACCGACGGATATCCCGACGTGTTGATCTCGTAGAGGTAGAAACCGGTGGCTTCCCAATCCTCATGAAGCGAGAGGTAAAGATCCGGGCGCGGCATGTGGTCGATCCAGGCGCAATGGGCCTGGGCCTCAATGCTGCGGCGCGAGAGGTAGTCGCGGTTCAGGTCGACACCCGCCGGAGTCTCCCGGGTGCCCGCCGCCCAGCCCGCCGGATTCAGGGCGGGACAAACCGTCCAGGAAATCTCCGGATCCAAGCGATCTTCTCGCAACAGACACTCGATGGCGAGCGGTCCCGCCGGTTCGTCTCCATGGATGCCGGCGGAAAGGTAGACCCGGGGCGTTGTTTTTCCATCCTGTTGCCGGGCGTCGCGTGAGAAAGCCAGTAGCGGAAACTGATCGGTGAAACCCCACCTCGAGCAGGTGAAACCGCGGGAAGCGGCCAATTGCTCCAGGAAATCCAGCCATTCGGCGAGCTTTTTGCGAGGGATCGGACCGGTCATGAAACCTCGGATTTTCGACGACGGTTTTCAGCAGGTCAATCCTGCGCGGAAGATCTTTCCCGGGGCTTTGGGCCCGCTATTTGACAAACCGAGGCACCCTGAGTTCCTTAACCTTAGTCAGAAAGTGACGAAGTCTTACAGGAGGCAATCATTCACGGCGGCTTCCGGATGGAGAGGGGGACCGTGGTGGGTGACGGAAAGTTTTTCAGAGTAATTTTTTTGAAAAACTGGCTTGTCCCCTTAAGTTTAGGATGTTACAAACGTTCCGTTACCCGGCCGGACTAAGTCGGGTTGACTAAACAAACAACGAACAAACTACGGCTATGAAAAAACTAACTACGCTCTTGTTGACCGGAGCTTTCGCACTCGGTCTTGTGACGGCAGCAAACGCCCAGATTCGCACTGGCACCCATGAAACCGGGTTTTCCGGGAACTTCACCGACAGTGATGGTCGGTCTTGGGGATTCCAAGGTTACTACGGCTATTTCTATAACCAGAACCTCCAACTTCTCGCCATCGGCGAATTGCGCGGCGGTTCGAACGCCAGCACCACGGGCCTGATCGGACCGGGGGTCGATTGGCATTTCCGGGGAGCCGCTCAAGATGATTTCCTCCCGTATGTGGGGGCCAGCTACCTGTTCGGGATCGGCAGCGATATCGCCGATGCTCTCGGAGTGCATGTCGGTTTGAAGCAGTTCGTCGCCCGGAATGTGGCGATCAAGTATCAAGTCGGATACGGATTCGATCCGAGTGATACCAGTGACACCACCTTCCGCGCGACGGTTGGTTTGTCCTATTTCTTCTGATTGAGGAAGCGAGAAGCACGGACTCTTCGCTTTACGGAGTCCATTGCGGAAAGAGAAACCCGGCCGGATTTCGGCCGGGTTTCTTCGTGTTTGGAGCGTGCCTACTGTTGGCTTTCGAATAGCGGTTCCGGTTGGAAAGAGGGGGATTCTTCGGTTTCGGGGGCGCTGGGTGTCACTCCGATTTCTCCGGCGAGGCGGTCGACTAAAAGGGAGGCGGTTTGGCCGACCGCGAGCATCATGTTGTCGAGGCGGTTGCGAAGGACGAAGTAGGCGATCATCGCCGGGATGCCGATGACGAGGCCGGTGGCGGTCGTAATGAGAGCTTCGCCGATGTCCCCCGCGAGCAACTCCGGACGGCCCATGCCGCCGCGGGCGATGGTTTGGAATGCCCCGATCATGCCGCTTACCGTGCCAAGGAGGCCGACCATCGGAGAAACCGTCGCCACTACGTTGAGGTAGTTGATCCATTGTCCGACCAGGTTCTCCTCGTGTTCCAATGACTCCGCCAGCGAAGCTTCGACCCGGAGCTTGTTTGCATCGGGCCAATCCGGTCGGGCGCGGGCCAGAGCCGATTCGAGGGAGCGGGAAAGGACGGTCGGATGGGCTTGCAACAGTTGATGGGCGGGGCGGAGGTCGCGGGAGGCGAGGTGATCCGACAATGGAGAGAGGATTGTATCCGGGATGAATTTTTTTCGATTCGTTTCACGGTAACCATAAAAAATCAGGAAGAACATTACCAGCGAAGCCAGGCCGAGCGGATACATCGCCCACCCGCCTTGCTGGAGCATATTCCAAAGATTGAGTCCGCCTTCGCTGGCGAGCGCGTCATCGCCCCCGCCGAACGCGGTCGCCGGAGCGCCGAGGGAGAGAGTCAGAAAGATGATTGGTCGTAGGATCTTTGTCATAGCAGTTAAAATTTGGGCTGGGCTTGGGGAACGACATGCAATGAAGCTTTCGTGTCACTGGGAGGGATGGCATCCTGCCGTCCGCCGTCGGCACTGGTTTGAGACGAAGGTCGGCTGGAAGCCAACCCTCCGATTTGGCCCTGCAACCCGCATGAACAGCGAGGTTTCATGAGAGGGAGTGTTTTCATGAGTCGGTGAGAAGCTTGCGGACCTGGCGAATCGGGAGATTGAGGTCGTCTTCGGGTGGGCGGAGATCGAGATCGGGGGCGGCTTGGGGAAGGGGCGTTCGTTTGGTCTCCTCCGCCAAGGTGGCGTAGCGGGCGCCGGTTTCGGCCAATTTTTGGGAGGGCGGCCAGTTTAACCGCCTACTTTGCATCTCCTTGTAGAGGCGGACGGCTCCATCGGTTTCGTGGCGGCGATCGGCGGCATGGATGGCCATGGCGTAACATTCCGCCAAATAGGGAATCGGCTCCGGCCCGGCGAAGGCGACCGGGTGGAGCGCTCTCCAGGAAACCTGGTCGAAGTCGTCCTCTTGCAGGGCGAGTGCGGCAAGAATTTTCCAGCCGAGGGCGGAGTCCGGAAAAGGGGGTTGCCGTCGGATCCAGTCCCGGGCCATTTCCTCGACGAGGTCGTAGTATTCGAGCTGATAGTGACCGAGCAGCAAGGCTTCCTGGAGGCGGGCGGCGGCCGGTGGGGTGGCCGCATGCGGCGTGAGGCTCCGGGCCAAGCCGATGGCGCGGAACGGGTCGCCGACGTTGAGATGGGCGACTGGGAGCCGGGTGAGCAGATCGATCGTTTCCGGTTCGAGCAGGGCGAGGAAGGGGGCCCGTTGCCGCCAAATCGACTCGAGGGGAACGAGAGCTTGAGCGAGATCGCCGGCTTCCAGCGCTTCCAGAGCTTCCTCCACGGTCTCCTCGCCGGGAAAGTGAAGTCGAACGATCCGATCGCGGGGAAATCCCCGGTCCACTTCGCCTCCATCAATACGGGACCGCAGGAGAAGGATATCGTCGCGGAACGACACCGGGCGTCCGGTGTAGGAACGGCCGTCGGCAAGTTCTACCCGGATCAATCCCGGAGCGATGGGGGGAATCGACTCGGCCGACCCGTGAGTAATTGTTCCGAAGGCGACGAGGAGACCGAGTAAGGAAAAACGGAAAAGGCGTGGGAGTCGTTTCATTCGGGGATTCGTTCCGGAGTTAAAGAGTCGTCGATGTGGGCCGCCAGGAGGGGTTCCCGACGCCGGGCTTTTTCGAAAAACGGGGAAGTGGCGAGTTCGGCGAGCGAGAGCATTTCGGCCAGACTCCGGTGGGCGGCGCCGGGATCGTTGAGTTGCTCGAACAAAAGGCTGCTTTGGTAATAAGCCTCGGCGGTGAGGTCGGGTTGAGCGCGGTGGACCGTGTAGACCCGTTGATAGTAGGCGATCGCCCTGGCTGGATCTCCCGCGGCGGCGGCGTTGCGGGCGAGACCGAGCAATGCGTTGGCATGGGGGCGCCCGCGCATCGAGCGGAGACTGAGGATCTCTTCAAACTGTTCGTCGGCTTCGGAGTATCGACCAAGGGCGGCCAAGCTTTCGCCCGCGAGTTGCAAGGCGTCGCCGATCAGCGGATGGGTCGGTGTTTCGTGCGTGAATCGCCGCAACCAAAGGAGTGCCTGTTCGTGGTCGCCCGAGCGCTGGGCCTGTTTGCCGAGGCCGTGGAAGGCGAAGGCCCGTTCCGGAGCATTGGGGAAGCGGGTGAGCAGCGATTTGAAAAACTCGTCGGCGCTTTGGAGATCGAGCGTGGTCAACATGTGGCCGACCTCACCGAGGGCGTCGGGTCCGAGAAGATCGAGCGGAACGAGGTCGGCGATTTCGAACAGGTGGTTGTCCGCGTGGACGGCGGCGCCGCTGCGGCGCTTTTGCCGGGCCAGGTGGAGGGTCAGCCGGGAGAAATAAGTCAGCCGTCCTTCGCTCAGAGCCCGTGGCCGCTCGTCCGCGATCCAGGAGGAAAAGCCGTTGTTATCGATGCCGTCGGCGGGTGGCTCGAGACGTTCGAGCAGCGACAGGATCGAAGCGATTTCACCGGCGTCGGGATCGTTGCCATGGGCCGCAAGGGCGTCGTGGAAGAGTGGCAGTGCCTCCGCCGGACGATCCAGCGCGTTGTAAGCCCAGCCGATCCAGTAGAGCGCTTCGCTCAGGCGAGGTTTTTCAACGATGTCGTCGCGGCGCGAATACGCGGAAAAGAGCGCGACCATTTCTTCGTATTTCTCTTGGGCGCGAAATATTTTCCCTTGTTGGAAGAGAGCATAAACGAATCCGTGACCGGCCTCCGGCTGGATTTTCGCGAAGGTCCGCAGCGCATCGTCAAGGGCTCCGGCCCCCATTTGGATGTCGCCCAGAAGGACCAACGCTTCGTCATGCCGCGGATGATACGGGAAGCGTTCGATGAACTCGGAGGCCGCGCTTGCCGCCCGTGGGTAATCGCGCATGGCGTAAAGGGTGGCGGCGCGGCGATACTGGATCTCGCCGGAGAGCGGGTGGCGCGCGTAGCGGTTGGCCAGTGCGTCGAATTCCTGCAGCGCGGTCGGGTAATCGCGGGCGAAAAAGAAGGTCAATCCGTGCCAGAGTTCGGCGTTGGCGGTCAATTGGGTCGCCTCATGGTCGGCGGCCGCTTGGGCGAAATGGATCCGTGCCTCAGGGAAATCCTCGAGCAAGGCGTGGTTGAAGCCGAGGTTGAAGCGCCAGCGTTGGGCAAGGGGGTGCCCGGGGAAATCGGCTAGCAGGCCCGCTAGGATTTCGGCTGATTCGTGATAGCGGCGTTGTTCCTCGTGGGCTTGGGCGATCAGGTAGAGGGCGTGGGGGGCGAGTTCGGCGCTGGGATACCGGGAGAGAAAGTTGCGGGCGATGGCGAGCGATTCTTCCCAGGATTCGAGCCCGTTGGCGGCGAGGATCCAGCGGTAATGGGCTTCTTCGCGAAAAGCCGGGTCCAGCGACTCGTCGAGAGCGAGGCGCTCGAACAGAAGCCAGGCTTCGCGGAATCGGTCGGCGAACAGGAACGCCTGGCCGCGGCGCAGCAGCAGAGAGGGCGTGTAATCGTCGGCGGATTCGAGGCCGCGGAGTTGTGTATTCGTTTTTTGGAGTAATCGGCGGTGGAATCCGCTCCAGAAGAGGTTCGCTTGGGCGGCCGGAGGATTTTGGAGGAGTCTTTCCAATTCTTCGTTGCGCGATTGTTGGAGATGGATCAGGCGGGGGCGGGGGAGAACCAGTTGGTAGGCCCGCAGGGCGTCGGCCGGGATTTCCGCCTCCAGCAGGCGGTCGCCGAGATCGAGGGCGGCCATGGAGAGAGTGATGATTTCGGCAAGCGAGCCGATCTCCCATGGATGATCAAGGAGGAGCTCGACCGCCGGAGCGAGGTCGCCGCGGTCGAGGGCGCGCCGTCCGGCTTGCAGACGGGCTTGCTCGCGGAGGAGTTGAGGGGCGTCGCTTGCGAGGAGATCGGCCAGCAGGGCGGCGGCCTCGGCGGATTTACCCAGTTCGGAGAGGAGTCCGGCGCGTTGCAATTCGGTCAGCCACGTTTCGGGGCGGTTGGCGTAATGACGTTTGAAGTCCGCGAGGCGGTCGTGGGCTTCTTGCAGGCGACCGGCGTGGTGGAGGGCGGAGGCGAGGGATTGGAGCGCGGCCGGATGCTGGGGGTCGCGGGGGTGGGCGGCGACGAAGCGGGTCAAGGTGTCGGCCGCGGCGTGCGGTTGTCCGGCCGCCAGTTCGGCGTAGCCCCGGATCGGGAGCAAACGGCGTTGGAATTGCGGGTCGAGGTATTCGGGTTCCGCGCCGAACTCTTGCTGGAGGCGGGAAAAGAGCGAGGCGGCGGCAATGAAATCCTGGGAGGAAAACGCTTGCAGTGCCTGGTCGAGCAGTGAGTGGAGCGAATCGGCCGACAGGCGTGGGGACGGGGATGAGGGGGAGCCGTGGAGGTCGGGAAGTGAGGCGGGAATCCAAACGGCAAGGAGCGCGGCGAGGATAAGCGATTGGGGCGAACGGGGACGCTGCATGGGGTATTGAGGAAATAAAGTTGGAAAACGAAAGATGTGGTGGTTGGGATCTCAAATGTCAAATACTTCTAAACAGCGTTTTCCTGAACGATCGGGATTTTGCTAATTATTGGAGGCGGGCTGGGCCTGGAAGATCGAAATCGCTGGCTTGACCCGGGGCTGCTCTTGGGGCTCTCTGGGTAGGAATTTACCCAAAGAAGGTTTTTGATGGCGGGAAAGATTTGTATGACTGCGGCTATAATGGCAATGAGCCTTGGCGGTTTGATTTTATCAACGGATGCTGAAGTGCCAGCGGATGGGGTGGTCCGGTATAGCCAATTCGGGGCCGTGGGTGACGGCAAGACCGACGATATCGAGGCGATTGTCAAAGCCCACGAATTTGCCAACCGGCACGGCCTCCCGGTAAAGGCCGACGAAGGGGCGACCTACTACATCGGCGGGAGAGATCGCACTGCGATCATCCAAACCGATACCGACTTCGGCACCGCTTCTTTCATCATCGACGACACGGCGGTGGAAAACCGGGGATCCCACGTTTTCCTGGTGGCTTCGAACTTGAAAACCTTCGAGCTGGAAGGGGTCTCCTCCCTGAGAAGAAATCAGGAGAAACTCGAGGTTTCGTTGCCCGCCCCGAGTCTGATCACCGTCACGGATTCCAATGTGAGGCGCTATATCCGATTCGGGCCGAACCAGAATAGCGGCGTGAGTCAGACGGATATTTTCATCGTTGATAAAGAGGGCAATGTGGATACGGATGCGCCGATCATCTGGGATTTCGATCAGATCACGGAGATAACCGCCCGCCCCATCGACGAAACGACCCTGACCCTCACCGGAGGACGCTTTACCACCATCGCCAACGGCGCTGAATCGAGATACACCTACTACAATCGCGGCATCAGCATTCAGCGGTCCAACGTGCTGGTGGATGGCCTGGAGCACCGCGTCACCGGCGAAGGAGACCAAGGCGCCCCCTACAACGGGTTCCTCATTATCAGCGATGCCGCCTATGTGACGGTCCGCAACACCATCCTGACCGGCCGTAAGACCTACCGGACGATCGGGTCGGCCGGCACCACTGTCTCTATGGGGAGTTACGGGCTCCTGCTCAACCGCGCCCTGAACGTCTCCTTCATAAACTGCAGCCAGACGAACGACATCAATGACACCCGCTACTGGGGGATCATGGGTTCGAACTACTGTAAGAATCTGGTCTTCGATAACTGTACCTTCTCTCGATTCGACGCCCACATGGGCGTGGCCAATGTCACCATCCGCAATTCGACCCTCGGACACCAGGGCATCAACGCCATCGGCAGCGGCACCTTCCTCGTGGAGAACTCCACCATCTACGGGAGGAGCCTGATCAATTTGCGTTCCGATTACGGCAGCACATGGGAGGGCGAGTTCATCATTCGCGACTCCGTCTTTGTCCCCTCGGGCGGCAGGCCGGTCAGCGCCAGTCTGATCAACGGGTCCTATTCCGGCCGACACGATTTCGGCTACACCTGTTACATGCCGAAACGGATCACCATCGACACGCTGCATATCGACGACTCGCGGCATCCGGCGAACTACCGGGGCCCGGCGATCTTCGCCAACTTCAATCCAAGTTTCACGGATGCTTCCTACGTGGAAGAGTTCCCGTATGTAAGAACGGAGGAAGCGATCCTGAGAAACGTGACCACCGCCAGTGGCAAGCCCCTTCGCTTGAGCGACAACCAGTTTATGTTTAAAGGCATTCAAGTGATCGGCCTCGATGCTTCCGAAGAGTAGCCGTGTCCGAGGCGAATTCTGGCGATAACCGAGAAAAAATTTGACAGAGGGGGTGGGGGCGGGCGATTGTCGTTTCTTTGTTGTCGGGGCGTAGCTTAGCCTGGTAGAGCGCCTGCTTTGGGAGCAGGAGGTCGGGAGTTCGAATCTCTCCGCCCCGACCATTTTTCGCCTTTCTTTCTTCTTTTCCCACCGCTTTTTCGCCGCGTTCTATTACTCGTCGCGCGAGCTTCCGTTTTGGAGGCTTGAGTTTCCGTATCGCAGCGGGTAGGAAGGGCAAAATCAAAAACGGCGATGGAAAGTAATTTCAAGTTGGTGATGGGGGCGGCGGTGGTCGGGATCTTTCTCGGGATCGCCGGTCTGGTGTTCGGGATTTTGTCCAAGAATCAGGCGGACGAGCTCCGAACCGATTTTCTCCAGGTCCACGGATTGTTCGAGAAGGTCAGTCAAGTGGAGGAAAGTTCGTCGGGCCTTTCGGCGAACGCGGCCCGGATCAAACGGGAGGTCGACGCGCTGCGCAGCGGCACCCAAGGGGCGCTCGACCAGGTGAGCGAGGAATTGACCCGGTTGCGGCGTGACCTGAACAACAGCATCGCGCAGGCACGGGGATTGGAGGAACGGATCGCGGAATTGTCGCGGCCTCCCGCGCCGACCGCGCTGGCACCGGTGGCGGATCGTCCGTCGGATGCGGGTCAATCGGCGTCGGCAGCAGCGACGGTTGAAAACGGAGGGCCCGCCGAGGAGGAGCAATTTTACGTCATCCGCGGCGGCGACACGTTATCGCGGGTCGCCGCGAACCATGGGGTGTCCCTGACGAGTCTGACCGAGGCGAATCCCGGCATCGACCCGTTGCGGCTCCAGGTCGGGCAGCGCATCCGTCTTCCGGCGCGCTGATGAGCCAGATGCCGGAATCCGGACCGTGCGATTGGACGGTCGACGCGGTGCACCCGCACGCCGATTGCCGGGTGTTCACGGTTTCGCGGAAGCGATGCCGCCATCCGGTGCGGGGAAGCGAGCGCGATTTCTTTTCGATCGAATCCTCCCCCTGGGTGAATGTGTTGGCGGTGACGCCTCGAAAGGAACTGGTGTTGGTGAAGCAGTTTCGCTTCGGGGTGGAGCAGTGTTCGCTGGAAATCCCGGGAGGGATGGTCGACGGGGGGGAAGATCCATTGGAAGCCGGATTGCGGGAGTTGGCGGAGGAAACTGGATACGTCGGCAAGCGCGCCCGAACCATCGGCAATGTCTGGCCGAATCCCGCCATCATGGGGAATGAATGTTCCTTCGTCTTGGTGGAGGATGTCGTTTTGGAGAAGGAGTTGAAGTGGGATCAGGACGAGGAAATTGAAGTGACCCTCGCGCCGGTGGAGCAAGTTTTCGCATGGGCTCGAGCCGGACGGATCCGTCATGCGCTGGTGTTGAACGCCTTGTTCTTTTTCGAGCCGATTTGGGCGAAGTTGAGCGGCAGGGAATGAGGGGGTAACACACCCCACCATGCTTGCGCATGGTCCCCCTCGCGCCGGGGGACCGCTCGCCAGAGCGGTGGGGTGTGTCGGTGTAGGGATTCGTCGTTGCGGATTCGGCGAGCGCTAACCGTTTTTTAGGGGGTCGGCGGATTTTCCGGGTCCCAGTAGTATGGGGGCGGATCATTCGGGTCGTGTTGGGAGGCGCTGTAAACGGCTCCGCCGAGCAATACCATGTTGGCCTTTCCGGCGTGGCGATAGTTGAGGACCCGGGGATTGGTGCCGAGGTGCCAGTTGGCGAGACTGTCAGCAAAGACGATCGTGGTTGGTTCGACCTGGGTGATGATCTTCCGATTGGAGGGATCTCGCGAAGAGGTGAACTCAGCGCCGAAGTAGGTGTTCATGCCGTAGCTGATGTAATTCGGGCCGTGGGGATGATCATCTTCATGGGAAGGACAGGTCCCGATGGTGTCGTTTCGCCCCTGGGAGTGGCTGGTGACGCGGGTGCCATGGTATTCACTGAGGATCGCGTTCCAAGCGATGTTGGTGCCTGTGGGTCGGTCCCCGCCCTGGAAGCGGTCCATGGCCAACGGGATTCGATCATTGTTGTCGTTGACGTACAGAAGAAGCGCGGCGTGCCATTGGCGGAGGTTGCTTTGGCAACTGGCGGAACGGGCGGACTCCCGGACCTTGCCGACCACGGGAATCAGGATGGCGGCCAAGATGCCGATGATGGCGATGACCGTGAGGAGTTCGATCAAGGTGAACCCCCGGGTGCGGAATGGACGGATTGAATCGTTGTTTTTCATGGGAAACCTTTTGATGAAACTGGATGAGTGCATGTCACTGGTTATTCCCCGAGATAGATGCGGACGGGTTGGTGGATGCCGGAGTTGTTCTCGGACGCGTGCATTCGCACGAAGAGGGAGTTTTGTCCCGGTTTCAACTGTTCCGCGGGGACCTTGATGGCGAAGGGACGGTTCCATAAATCATGGACTGTGATGTCGTCGCCTTCGAGGAATTCGGATTCAAGGGTGTGTTCCCCGGTGTATCGGCCGTTGACAAAAATCCAAGCCTGCTCGTCGACGCCGTCGAACTGGATTTCGACCGGGCGCTCAGCCTGTTCTTCGGTGAGGGTGAAACCGGTTCGATACCAACCGTAGCCGAGATAGCGTCCGATTTCGGTTTCGCTCAGGAAGGCGGGGACCTCCACTTCGGTCCAGGAGGTTGCCGCCTCGTCCGCCATGGTGAACCATTCGGCTTCTAACCCGATGTTATCCGGGTCTTTTCGGAAAACCCATGGTTCCCAAGCGGTGCGGTCGAGGAAGTTTTCGTCGAGGCGAACCCGGGCGACGCGTTCGTATTCGGCGAGATAGTCTTCCGTCGTGGCCAACAAGCTTTCGAACTCGTCGTAGAAGCGGATGACGTCGACGTCGAGTCTGCGGGCGAGGTCTCTGACCTCCTGGCCGACCTTTTTATACCGGTCGCGATCGGGGGGCGTTTCGCCGCGGCGCATCTCGGCCATCAGGAGGACGCTATCGACGTAGGCGACCCCGAAAATCAGGTCTTCCACCCGGCGGCGAATTTCTTCGCGGTCATCGGCGCGGAGAGCGTGGTCCAAAATCTCCCGGGCTCTTTCGACAAACCCGTGCTGAAACATTCCCTCGTCGTGAATGGCGTAGATCCAATCGCGGCGTTTGCTGAAATCGGTGTGTTGGACAGCATGGTCCCAGAGCAGTTCGTGGTAACGAACCACGTCCGGAGCGGCGTCGCCGTAATACCCCCAGATGAAATCGAGCATCAGTTCCTCGATGTCGAGGGTCGGGTCCCACAACAGTTTCGAGTAAATCCAGAACCGCATCGCGTCGCGTCCGTGATCGTATCCCTCGTTTCCTTGGATGTAGGCATTTTCCACCCCCTCTTCGGCAAAGAAACGGAGGTTCTCGGCCAAGGGTCGCAGGCTCGGCATCGGCGCCGGGTAGTGACGGTATTGGTGCGGGTAGATCCAGGCCCACATCCTTTCCGACATCCCTTTCCAGCGATCGAAGCTCGGGCGTTGCGCGACCCAGCGGTCGTTGATTTCTTCCGGATCCTCCGAGAGCTTTGCGTCATAGAAAGAATGATACGGCCAGGAGAAGTTGGCGCCCCAATCGGCGGCGAAACGGATGACGACATTGTCGGGGATCTCCATATCAACCGCGGGCGGGCGGTTGGTGTCCCAGTAAATCAACGTGGTCAAAGTGGCGTCGGGAACCTCCTCCGCGACCCGCTCGGCGATGCGGTTGACGAACTGGAGAACGAGCCCGCTGCGGGAACCGAGTTCCTTCATGATCCGAAGTGAATCCTCGTCTTCGCTGTGTCCCCGCCAATCCATGGCGCTGATTTCGAGGAACCGGCGGTGGGGCGGGGCGCTTTTCAACGCTTCAATCGCCCGGCGGGAAGCGATTTCCGCTACCTCCGGATTCGAGAGATCGAGCTGAGCTCGTCTCCAGCGGCGTTCGCCATTGATCAGCGAATAATACTCCGGGTTGCTCTCAAAATATTTCTCGGGCGGAACCAGCCAATGAAACGTGTGGGAAGTCAGCGAGCCGTTAATGTAATAATATTGTTGATACTGATTGGCCCATCCGAAGTTGATCCGGTTGCGGAGACCCCACGGACTGACGGCGCGAAGCACCCGGACCTGACGCATCTTGAACGCCGGTTCCACGCTCCGGGGAACCACAGAAAGTTCGAGCGTTTCGTGAGAGGGAGCGCGGTAGAAACCTTCGGCCCACTGGTCGGCGTTGAGCCCTTCGTTCTGCTCGTTAACGACCATGGTCCAGGTGCGGCCGATCGCCGGATTGTTGGCCGGGACCATCGGCTCGCTATACCAGCGGACGCCGAGATCTTCTTCCAGAAGAGCGAAGGCGGCGTTCATCGGACTGCTCGGATGATTGCCGAAGAGGAAAAGCCGTTCGTCGCTGACGTGGATGGTGTATCCGTCCGGGCCGGCTTTGGATAGAAGTTCGGTTTCCTCGGAACCAACCCGGTTGGTCGATCCGACGCTGATTTCGCGGTCTCGCCGCTCCTCGGAGTCCTTGACGATCGGAAAATTGGCTCCGGTGATCTTTTCGAGCCAAAGCGCGACCTCGCTGGCGGCCCGGCGTTCCTGGCGCGTCGCCTCGGCGGGAATGACGATGACGTAATCCGTTTCTCCGTCCGTAGCCAAGGGAAGTGGTCGGGCCTTTTCTCCCTTGGGAGCGAGTGAATTCTGCCATTCGTTCCACTCGGGACGCGGTTCGTTCAAATAACGCTCGACCCACCCCGGGCGATCCGTCGCGGCGCTGGACGCCAGCATCAGACAGGCGGGAATACTGAGAAGGCTTAGAGGGAGAAGAAACTGTTTCTTGAACTGCATCGTTTGTTAGGAACTACCTGGTCTTCGGAGTGTGAGTTGGACGGGGGGTCGAATCTGGACTCAAATTTCCTCGCCCGGACGGCAGACCGCAATTTGATTCCCCCGCTACCCCTTCGTTTTGGCTTTACCCGTAAATGGAGGAGCCTTTGTAGCGATGAAGCCACGCTTCATCGAGTCTTCGGGGAAGCTGACTTCGACATACGTGCCGGCTGGAAGCCAAATCGGAGGATTGGCTTATAGCCGACCTTCTTTTGGAGCCGACGGCGGACGGCAGGATGCCATCCCTCCCAGTGGGGCAACGTCATTCCCGTGGTCGGGTTGGCTCCGCCGCCCGACAGCAGCGGCCGGAGCCGAATGGCCGAATGCTCGATGTCATGCGTCGCCGATGGGATCGATTGGCTCCCGCGTTTCGGATACGAAACGGTGGGGCGGCAAAGCCAACCCCACTACGTGAATGGCTTCTGCGCGGGCCAAATCGGAGGGTTGTCTTCCAGCCGACCTTCTCTTGATGCCGACGGCGGACGGCAGGATGCCATCCCTCCCAGTCGCTTTCAGGCAACGTGATTCCCGTGGTCGGGTTGGCTCCGCCGCCCGACAGCAGCGGCCGGAGCCTAGTGGCCGAAAGTTCGATGTCATGCGTCGCCGGTGGGATCGATTGGCTCCCGCGTTTCGGATACCAAACGGTGGGGCGGCAAAGCCAACCCCACTACGGGAAACGGATTCTGCGCGGCCATATCGGAGGGTTCTTCCAGTTTAATGCCGACGGCGATGGCGGACGGGCAGGATGCCATCCCTCCCAGTGGGCGTTTATTCGAGGACGAAAAGCGCTCCCTGGTGAGCGGCAAGGGTGACTGTCCACGTGTTCTTCGTCGGCGAGATGCGGGCATGGGTGACCAGGTTGCGCAATGCTTTTCCGGCTCGGCCGACGGGGATGGCGAGGGTGACATCCTGTCTGGTCGCGAGCAGGTTGTGGACTGCGAGGTAGGTCTTGCCATCGACGCCGTCCGCCATCGCGGCACGAAATCCGTTACCTTGGAAGTGGATCCCGGGCGAATTTGCGGCGGTGGATCGGGTTTCCTCTCCGGTGACGCCGACCTGGACGGCGAACGCGAGGTCGAGGATCGGGGCGTCGGGATCGAAGGATCTGGTTTTGTTGCTGCAGGGAGCACAGATCTCATCGACGTAGAGCGAGGGAACCGCGAAAGGTTTGTCCCGGAGGGCGACCTGGCGACCGGATTCGCGGTTCATGTGGAGACTTCCGGGAGCCTCGCCGAGAAGGTGGATGCCAACCGCATCATCGACGTTGATCCAGCGGGAGTCGAGGTTTACGCAGTCGGCTTCCTCGGCTGGGCCGGGCAGAGACTGGGCGCCCGTTTCCGTGTGGTAGGTTCGGCGGCCGTGATTGAAGAGATCGTTGGGGATCTGGTAAAAAAGCCCCTTGATCGAGCGGACGAAACTGCGGTTGATGCTGCTGGCGTATTGGAGGCAGATGACGGTGGCATCGTCGGGGAGGGCGGCGAAGAGGATATGTTGGCGGGCGATGGCTCGATCGGCTTCGCCTTCCGCAAGTTGTTGGCCGCTGTTTAAAAGACCCACGCCCGCGTTGACGAAACCGCCCTCGAAATTCTCGGCATGAAACGTCTGGCATTGGGTCAGGTTCCGGGCGCCGGTGCCGAGAATCCTGCCGGTGAGGTTCCAGCGCCATTCGGCGAGGTCGCTTCGGTCGGTCGGCACACAAAGTCCCTGGGGAGGCTCCGCCGCCCGCCAGGTGAACGAGGCGATCCGGCGTTTGCTGTGATGCAAAGTCGCTCCGTGGTAGTCGTCGTGCCAGCCGCCATAGGCGGGTGCCTGGTCCGGGGCGGGTTCGACTGACTGGAAATCGTCGTAACGACGGCGCCAGGCAAGGGCCATGGAAAAGGCGGCGGCGCGGTCGGACTCCAAACGGGTGTAGTAGGTCGGGGAGACATCGGCCATGGAAGCGAGGCGCGTGCCGAGAAAGGTTTCACCATCGCCGGTGGAAATCTCGTGGGTCACGGTCTTCATCCAGGCCTCTTCAAACGCCAGGCAATCGGTCTCGCCGAAATGGTCGAGCATGAAGAGCCAGGTGGGAATGGCGTAGTCCTGGCAGTAGCAATAACGGACCCGGGTGTCGCCGCCGATCCGGCATAGGCGTCCATCCGGGAAGATCATCCGCTTAACGGTCTTCCAGAGTTCGTAGGCGTGAAGATAAAGAGCTTTCGGCGCCTCCAGTCCGCGGCTTTTCCAGGAAAAGTGTCCGATAGCCAGCTGGGAAAGAGTAATCACCATGTATCCGACATTCAGATACGCATGATGATTTAGGGCATAAGAAGGGAAAAAGTTAGCGCCGACGTGCCATTCGGAGAGCGGTCTTCCGTCGTAGAGGGTGTCGTCTGCGGCGTCTTTTTCAATCGATATGCCGTTGAGCAAAAACCGGGTGCCTTGTTCGCGGTATTCGGTCGCGCGTGGGGCGTCCGGAAACATCATGGCGGTTCGGTGGAGGAAGACGCCGTTCCAGATGTTGCTTTCCGGATCGTTGTTTTTGACCAGCCCGGCTTGAACGACGCCCGGGATTTGGCCCGGGCCGCGGCAGTAGCCGTCGACCAGCCAGTCGCTTTCGGAAATCATCACCTGGCGCAACAGGGCCAGGTCGCGGTCGTCGAGGTGCTCCATCAGCAGATCGACCGCGTGCATCATCCGTTCGGTGCCGAGCGCGCTGATCCAGGTGTGTCCCCATGCGGAACCGTCGAGACAGGTGAAACCGCCCGCGTGATGGCTTTCGAGATTGAAGCGCAACATCCGCAGGGCGCGGTCGAGCAGGATTTCGCGGGAAAGGCCGGTGCGGGTGGAATCGAGATCCGGGTCGATCGCCAGGACCGCGTAGGCGGTGAAGGCCTTTTGATGGGTTTG
This sequence comes from Verruconatronum alginivorum, assembly GCF_056590205.1. Taxonomy (NCBI): domain Bacteria; kingdom Pseudomonadati; phylum Verrucomicrobiota; class Opitutia; order Opitutales; family Verruconatronaceae; genus Verruconatronum; species Verruconatronum alginivorum. Next base: position 1,891,465 of record NZ_JBWPVQ010000001.1, read on the forward strand.
GACGCCCCAACTATTGAAGCCGCTGCCATAAACCAGAAATTCGGGGTAACCCGGCGGAGTGTGCAGTTCGCGTTCGGCCCCTCTTACCCACGGTTCCAAGAGGCGGAGGTAGGCGGACGCATCGACTCCGGGTGCGTTCCGATCGAGCAGACCGGATCGTGTTTCGGATAAAGTTTGCATGTTCTTGTGAATCTCGAACCCGCCGAAGAAACCTTCAATCGCATTTGGGCGGAGCGATCATTAAGATTACTTTACCTGTAAGGAACCGGGTCAATTGCCGTTGACTTTACTTGTAAAACCAGTGCCATTTTCTTTGTGCAAAGGAATGTCACGATGCAGATGATCGCCGAGGTGGCGGGGGTGTCGCGAATGAGTGTTTCCCTGGCTTTGCGGAACAGTCCAGAAATCTCCGCCGCAACCCGGAAACGTATCCAGGAATTGGCGACGGAAATGGGGTATCGGCCGAACCCGCTCGTCTCGACATTGATGGCCCAACGTTCCGGAAAAAAGAAACCAGGCGAACTGTTGCCGTTGGCGGTGGTCAATGTCGTCAGCAAGGGGGGGAGTCCGGAGAAGATTCCGTTGTATCGCGGGATGTTGGACGGGATCGGTTCCCGATGCGAGACCTTCGGGTATTATGCGCAGCGTTTCAATTTGGAAAACGAACCGGGCTCGGTTCGCCGGATGCACCGGACCTTTCAGGCGCGAGGGATCCGGGGAATCGTTTTGATGCCGGTCAGCGATCAGGATCCGGAGGTCGATTTTCCGTGGGAGCATTACTGTGCTTCCACGATCGGCTATTCGCTGGAAGAGCCGGATCTTTTCCGGGTAAGTTCCGATCAATACCGCAACACCTGGAACTCTTTGGAAAGTCTGATGGCGCTCGGTTACCGGCGCCCCGGTTTTCTGTTGAATCCCTACACCAACGAACGGACCCATTTCTTATGTGAAAGCGCCTATCTGGCGTTTTACCGTCACGTGCTTCAAACGGAGCCGCCGCCGATTGCCCCGTTTATTCTTGGGGCCGATAATGCGAAGATCGCCCGGTGGTTAAAAGAGGTGAATCCCGACGTGCTGCTTTGCCACAAAGATCCGCGGCCTCACTTGCAGGGAATGGGATGGAACGTGCCGGCCGACATCGCGGTGGCCAATCTGAATCTGATCAGCACCGATAGCCGGCTATCGGGGTTGGATGTGTTGCCGAGTTTGTTGGGGCGGATCGCGGTGGATTTGGTGATCGCCCAGTTGCACCGGAATGAATTCGGACTGCCGGATTTTCCGCGCTCGACGATGGTGTTGGGAAAGTGGCACACCGATGAAACGACGCCCCCGCTTCCCGGGGCCGAGACCGATCGTCCGGAGTTGGGTCGTTACGAGTATTTTAAATCGCGGAAGGTCGGCGGGTAAGGTCGATGGGAAAGTGGGGGAGGCGTCCCGCCTCCTTTCAGATCCTGAGTGGAGCTTCGTCCTCAGGCGAAGACCATCGGCCCTTGCGGCCTCCCCGAACTCCGTGTATCCAGCGACAGCAGCTGAAGCGTTCTGCTCCTCTTCTTTACAGGTAAAACGCGAGGTGCATTGCGAAGGCTGAGCGAGGGACTTAAGGCTCTTCGGTTAATCAATCAGGACGCGGTGTGGCCCGAAAGATCATCCAAACCCTGAATACAAATAAACCCAAATATGATGCTATGAAAAAGAATCTGACACCCTGTCTTCTTTGCCTGAGTGGACTCATTTTATTCACCTCCAATTATCACCTTCACGGCGCTGATGTATTCAGTACGGGAACAGACGGAGGAAGCACGGGCTGGAACCTGTCCACGGTATGGTCCAATGGAGAGGCCCCGTCGGCCGGTAACGATTATTTTATTCAAAGTGGCTCGATTCACGTCGTCAGGACTCCCCAGATAGCCGCGCACCAAAAGATTTCTCATGGAACCTTCGCCGGAAATTCGCTGACGGTGAATGCCGGGGGAAGGCTTTTGGCCAAGGGGAGTTTTGTTGTTGAAAATCTGATCCTCAATGGCGGGACGGTCCGGCATGGTGAAGCGAACAGCAATACCAGCGCGACTTGGCATATTGTCGAATGGGATGGTGCCATCGAGGTGGCGGCAGATTCAACCATCGACAGCCTGAATAGTGTTCGCAGGTTCGAAGTGACAGGAGAAATCGGAGGAGCGGGCAATCTGAATATGAACTTTGCGGTTTCGTCGGTCTCCACCGCCAGTTTCACGGCCGCGGAGCAAAGCGCCAATACCGGCGGCGTTTATCTCCAGGCGGCTAATCCGAACTACTTCGGGACACTCAACGTCACTAACGGCATTTTGAAGGCGCAGGCCGTCGGGTCCCTGGGGGATGCCAGCGTCGTTCTCAACGGGACTTCCGGTTTCGATGTCGACTACGCCTGGACGAACGCCCTCGCGTCGCTCACGATCAACAGCGGCAGCATGATGCTTCTCGACCAGCATATTTCGATCGGCGCGCTCACCTTGGGGGGAGTTGCTCTGGCCGAAGGGAATACCTATGACTACGATTATTTTGTGAGCAATGGGTTTGGTTCCTTTTTCGCCGACACGAGCACCGGCAGCATCTCGGTGATCCCCGAGCCGTCCACTTATGCGCTGATCGCAGGTAGCCTAGCGCTGCTGGTGTTTTTCCGTCGCCGCGAAGGTTTTTAAGAAAGGGTAGAGGAACTGGGAGCAATGGAACGGGTCGTGGTCGAAATAAACACGGCCCGTTTTTCGTTTTGGAATTTGGCCCGCGCGAAGGGGATAGGCGTCATCTTTACGTGTAAATCCGCAAACCCTTTGAAGTTGAGGAATCAAGCAGAAACAATCAGCGGCAATGAAGAATGGCGACTGACATAAAAGCGCCATTTCACCCGATTCGGCTTTCGGCATTCTTTCAACACAGCCGGCAAAAAAGGACAATTATCATGATTACTAAGAGTTTGACCCTATCCCTGATTTTTATCTCCGCCTGCGGCTACCTCCACGGGACTGATGTGTCCAGCACCGGCGAACAGGGTGGGAGTACGGGGTGGAACCTGCCTGCGGTTTGGTCGAACGGGGAGGCTCCCTCAAATGCGAATGATTACTTCATCCTCAATGGGCACCTGGTGAGGAGTCCGCAAATCGCGGCTCATCGTCAGGTGCAGGATGGGACGTTCGCGGGCAATTCGCTGACGATCCAAGGCGGAGGAACCTTGCTGCCCAAAGGGAGTTTCGTCGTGAACGATCTCATCCTGAATGGTGGGAAGGTGAGGCACGGGGAAGCCAGCAGCAATACGGTGGCGACGAGGCACATCATTGTCTGGACTGGCGAAACGTATGTGGCGACTCCGTCCATCATCGAAGGGAGCACCAATAACCGTCGGTTCGAGATGACGGGGCCGATCTCCGGTTCGGCAGACTTGAATCTCGATTTTCTCAACAGCTCGATTTCCGCCGCTCATTTCGAAGCGGCGGAGCAGAGTGCCCACACCGGAGGCGTCTATCTGCAAGGCAGCAGTCCGTTATATTCCGGCGTTTTCAACGTGACCAACGGGATGTTGAAAGCCCAAGGGTTCATGTCTCTTGGGAGCGGTAGCGTGGTTCTCAATGGCAATTCCGGGCTCCAGGTCGAATACCCGTGGTATAACCCGGGCGCGACGTTGACCATCAACGGCAACTCGATGGTCCGCCTGGATAACGACATCTGGATCGGCGGGCTGACGATCGACGGCACCCCTCTCGCGGAGGGGGAGACGTATAATTATGCTTGGTTTGCCGCCAATGGTTATGGGGCTCACTTCGCAGAAGAGAGCACCGGCAGCGTGACGGTTTTGAGTGATGCCCATCTCTACGATGGTTTTGTTTTCAGCACCCGCCTCGATCCTCTCGGGTCTAACTGGACGAATCCGAATAATTGGTCCGATGATTCCGAACTCTCGGCGGACAAGGATTATTTTGTCCTCGATGGACATCGGGTCCGGACGCCCCAAAGCCATCTCGCGGCTGATCTCGAGGACAACTTGTTTGCGGGAAATTCGTTGACCCTCCTTCCGGGTGGCGAACTTCTCGGCAAGGGCGATTTCACGGTTCACAGCCTAGTGCTGGCGGGAGGGAGTATCACCCACGGCGAAGCCAACAATAAGATCAACGAGGAAAAACACATCATCGAATGGGCCGGCGACGCGTTGGTGTATGAAAACTCCATTGTCAGGGCGAGCGATGATCCCGGCAAACGCCGGTTCGACGTCACGGCTACGCTTGCCGGAGACGGGCAATTGGATCTTCGATTCAACAACCTGGAGCTGACGACCCAACACTTCTTTTACGACGACGATGCTCCATTCGATATCGGAGGCGTCTATCTTTTGGGCGCAAATCCCGATTATCACGGTACCTTCCGGATCACCCGAGGCTTTCTCAAGGCTCTCGCTCCTGGATCATTGGGGAACGCGAGTGTCATCGTGCGCGACCGTGCCGGGTTGCAGCTTGGGTATCGCTGGGCAAACGTCGACGCAACCCTTACCATGCAAGCTGGAGCGATGTTTCTGATGGATCAGGATATCATCATCGGCGGGTTGACGATCGGCGGGGACGCCTTTGCCGAGGGAACCTACGACTACGATTACTTCATAAATAATGGTTACGGCGCCTATTTCACCGGAAACGGCACCAGCACCGGAAGCATCACCATCGCGTCGGAATTGCCAGCCGGCGACGCTCCTTTCCGGGCATGGATCGAGCGGGTCGAAGGGGAGCCGGAATCCGCGATTCTTACCTGGACAAGCTCGGTGGGCAAAACTTACGAGGTTTATTTTTCCGCGACCTTGGAGGACGGATTCAATACCTTGGTGGACACTGTCCCATCCGAGGGTGAGACGACCTCGCTGACGGTTCCTCTAACCGGCGACCGCGGATTCTATATCGTCAAGGAACTTTGATACAAGCGGCAGCGGCGCCGGGCACGTCCTGCGAACAACATGGAATGGCACTTCCGCTTCACTGGGAGGGATGGCATCCTGCCGTCCGCCGTAGGCATCGGTTTCAGAGAAGGTCGGCTGGAAGCCAACCCTCCGATTTAGGCCTCCCAACCCGCATGAACAGATGGAATCCTGAATTACCGGATCTCGAAACAATTGCTCTGTTCGAGCTCATGCGATTCTTAGCTACATACTCAATATGATGTCACGATTGATTGCTTTCTTTTCACTTCTCCTGGTTTTGGGCGTTTCCCTCCCGTCGTTGGTGTGCTCGCCCAGCGATTTGCCGGGATGGGCGGAACGTTATTTGAACGAGCCGCGTCCGGAGTGGACGGGTTGGCAAAACTCCCTCGCTCCGTCGGGAACACCGTCCGTTCCGCTGATGCTGGCCACCAACGGGCAGACGGATTACGTGATCGTGACCCCGGTGAGAATGAGCCGTCAGGTCGAGCGGGCGGCCAAGGAGTTGGCCCAATGGTTGCACGAGATCACCGGCGCGACCTTTCCGATCGTCGATCACAACACGGCACCCCAGGCCCGCGAAATCAGCGTTGGCATCACCAATCGAATTAGCACTCCCGAAACCGCCGCTCTCGCCGCGGCCGGACCGGAGGGATACGTCATTCATGTCCGCGACGAACGGCTGTTTCTTTTCGGCAATCATCCGACCAGTCCGTTGCACGCGGCCTTCGCACTGCTGGAGGAGGACCTGGGTGTGCGCTGGTACCATGCCCCGGTCGTCCCGGGAACCGATCCGGAGACGGGACGCAATTGGACCCAGATCATGGCCGAGCTCAATGCGAATCTGGACCAGAATCAATGGGACAAACATGATTACCGGGCTCCCTCCCTGCCGACTCTTCACTTGGAAGTCATTCCCCGAAGCGTCGAGCCGGCCTACGTTCACCGGCAGGTCACAAACCGTCGGGCCTCGAGTCCGTGGGCTTTACGCAATCGCCTTAATTTTGGTTTGGCCGATCAATATGAACAATATTATTTCGCCAGCGGTTCGGCCACCTCTCACACGTTTCATTGGCTGGTCCCCCCCGAGATTTATTTCGAAACCAACCCGGAGTATTATTCGCTGATCAACGGGGTGCGCCGGTGGCAAAACGCTCAGCTCGATCTATCAAATCCCGAAGTGGCAGAAGTCGCGGCCCAGACCGCGATCGAAGCGCTGCAAAAGGTGCCAACGCGCAAGCGCTTCATCGAAGTCAGCGCCATGGACTGGCGCGGACACAGCGAAGACTCCGAGTCGATGGCCATCATCCAAGAGATGGGCGCACGCAGCGGACTCCATTTGCAATTCGTCAATCGTGTCGCGGAACTCGTCGAAGCCGTGGTTCCCGATGCCACCATTACCACCCTCATTTATTGGGACACCAACCGGCCTCCCACCGCCGATATCCAGGCGCGCGACAATGTCATCATCCGTTACGCCACCGATTGGGGTGCGAGCTTCACCTGGCCGTATCATTCTTTTTATGACAATAAACTCGCCGAGCCGCCGGAGGTGGAGGATGATCGATACGTCGCCCAAATCCCCGCGTTCGAACGCTGGAAAGAAATCGGCGACCGGTTCTGGACCTGGAAGTATCCGCACCAATACCGTCACACACTCGCGCCGCAACCGACCTTGCGGGCATTGGCGGAGAACCTCCGCTTCTTTGCCGAGGAGGGTGTGAACGGCTCCTACATCCAAGGAAATGACGGGTATGACTTTGGACGCGACCGGATGCGTTTTTGGATTTATTCGAAGCTGTTGTGGGATCCGACCCTTGATGTCGACGCGCTGATGCTCGATTTTATCTGGGGTTACTACGGGGATGCCGCCGCCGACGTGGTGCGCTTCCACGAACTTCTCTGGGACCACGCTGTCGCCTACACCGACTTCGGCGAACCGCGGAATTGGATCTATCCGATTCACAACGACGGCATGTATCAACACGGTTTTGTCGATGCCGCCCGCGCCATTTTGGCCGACGCGCTCCAGGCCGACACCGATCCGGTGATCCAGGGCCGCGTCAAAGATCTGCTCCTCGGAGTGGTCTACGTGGAAAGCGTGCAGTTGATGATGCAGATGCGCCAAGGCGCCACCGCCCCGTACATCGGTCACTACAACGCCGTCCATGACGAACTCGAAACTCTCGCCGGCGAGTTGGAGGTCACAACCGTCCGCTTTTATGATGGAGTGAATACCATCCTTGGGCTCGATGATTACCTGGAACAATACCGACAGGAGTTGTTCTTGCGGGGCAACTTCTTCAGCACCCGGCTGGATCCGCTCGGATCGGATTGGACGAATCCAGCCAATTGGACCAGCGAAGCTTCCCCATCCAGCGGCAATCACTATTTCATTCTCGATAATCACCGTGTCCGCACACCGCAAAGCCACCAGTTGCCGCACCAGGGCAACAATACCTTTGCTGGAGGATCATTGACGATTCTCTCCGGAGGGGAGTTGCTTGGAAAAGGTGATTTCGCGGTTCACGGTTTGATCCTGGACGGAGGAGAAATCGCGCACGGGGAAGCGAACAACAAGGTAACCCGGAACAGACACCGCATCGAATGGGCCGGAAGCGCCGAAGTGACTCGTCCCTCTTTTGTGACCGCGAGCGATTCCGTCGCCCGGCGGAGGTTTGAGGTCACGGCCGAGCTTTCCGGTCCCGGTGACCTGCATCTGAATTTTGCGAACAGCGCCATTTCAACCGAGACCTTTTTCGCGGACGACAGCGTCTGGCACAACGATCCTGAACTTGATCCGCGCGATATCGGAGGAGTTTACCTGCTGTCGGCGAACCCGAACTACACCGGCACGATTTACGTCACTCGCGGCATTCTCAAAGCCCAGGCCGCCGGTTCCCTCGGCGCGGCCGACGTGGTTTTGGGCGACCGATCCGGTTTGGTCCTCGGCTACGACTGGAACAACCCCGACGCTTCGCTCACGCTCCACCCGACCGCGATGTTCCTGATGGACCGTAACATTACCGTGGATACGCTCACCATCGGAGGCCATACTTTCGCCGGAGGCGAAACCTACGATTACGACTATTTTGTCGCCGAAGGATTCGGACAAAATTTTGCCGGCAATGGGGCCAGCACCGGAAGTATCACGGTTCTTTCCGGGCCCTCGATTACCACACCTTTCCGGGCGAAACTCGAACGAATTGAAGGGGAACCCGGGTCGGCTCTTCTTACCTGGGACAGCTCGGCGGGACGGGAGTATGAGGTCTATTTCTCGCCGTCGCTCGAAGAACCCTTCACTACGTTGCTGGATACCGTTCTATCCGCTGGGGACGGTACCACCTCGTTGCCGGTTACTCTGACCGGCGACCGCGGTTTTTTTATCGTGAAGGAGTTATAGCGATTCTCGAAAATTCCCTAAGAAATCCCGTCGATGAATCTCGGTTTCCAATATACTTCTCTCGGGGGGCTCCCGCTCTGTGAAGACCGCATAAATGCGGGACTCCAACCTGACAAGCCGTTCAAGGTTGCAGTCCCGGCTTCAGCCGGTCTTCGATTTATAACAACCGCTCCTTTCGCTTGACTCCGCCGACTTATGCTCACTCGCCATTCTGCCAATCCCGTCCTCCGTCACACCGATTGCCCGTTCCCGGCCACTCTCGTCTTCAATGCCGGTGTGGCCAAATACGAAGGGCGGTACGTGATGCTTTTTCGCAATGACCACGGACGTTGGGGCGACGCCAAACTCGACGGCACCAATCTCGGTTTCGCGACCAGTGCCGACGGGATAAAATGGGAGGTTGCTCCTAAGCCGCTGCTTGACGCCGAGGAGACTCGCGCCGCCCTGCGCGGACTTTACAACGAGCGGTTCGGTCCGGAGGAGATCCAGCGGGTTTATGATCCGCGGATCACCATCATCGAAGGAAAACCGTATCTCTGTTTCGCCGTCGATACCCGTCACGGCGTTTTGGGGGCGATCGCCTCCACCGAGGATTTCCAAAGTTTTGAGTTTCTCAGTCTGTCCGCCCCCGACAACCGGAACATGGTTCTTTTCCCGGAAAAGATCGGCGGCCAGTTTTTCCGGCTTGAGCGTCCCTTTCCGATTTATGGCCGTGGGGCACCGGAGGCCTTCGAGATCTGGAGCAGTCGCTCGCCTGATTTGCGTTACTGGGGCGACACCCGGTTGGTGCTCGGCAGTGAAGAAGTTCGTTTCACCAACAGCAAGATCGGCCCTGCCGCTCCACCGATTCGGACCCGTGCCGGATGGCTCACCACGATTCATGCCGTGGACAAAAACCCGGAGAAGCCGCTGAAAGGGTGGGAGCCGCACGGTTGGACTAAGACCTACCATGCCGGGTTGATGTTACTCGATCTCGACGATCCGAGCAAAGTCATCGGCCTGATGCGTCGGCCGTTATTGCCGCCGGAAACCGAATATGAACTCGACGGGTTTCGCGGCAGCGTGATTTTTCCGTGCGGACTCATCCAGGAAGCATCCGGTGAAGTCCGGATGTATTACGGCGCCGCCGACACCGTGGTCGCGATGGCCTCCGCCCACGTCGACGACCTGATCGCCGCCTGCGAGCCACATTCCGATTGGATGGCGTAGGCGGAGGGTTAGGAGCGAAATCGGAGGGTTGGCTTCCAGCCGACCTTCTTTTATAAGCGGCGACGGACGGCAGGATGATTCGATGTCGTTCACCGGGCGCGGTCCGGACATGCGCGCCGTCCCGTTCAGCCTATTAGAAATAGTTTCCATCCTTTGGTTTTTTTCTAATAGGCGAAATCGTGCGTTGACCGTGCTTCCGCAACTGCGCTAGTTTCGCCTCCGGTCTTTTGTGGGAGTGGCGTGCAGGCTCGTTTCCCGTCTTTGAAAAGCGGATAAATGGACTGCTGGGCGTCTCCGGCGGAGGCCGTGCGGGCGGGCCTTCCGGTTCGTCCGTCGATCATAAAAACGCGAGAGAAAAGTTCGATGCCATCAGGAGCCACTTTATTCACGTCATCCATCGGGAGGAAGATCATCATGGCCGTCACCGGCCTGGTTTTGCTCGGCTTTGTGATTGGTCACATGCTCGGGAATCTGCAGATTTTCGTCGGGCAAGACCAATTGAACGCATACGCCGCCGGCCTCCAGGGAATGCCGCCTCCGTTGTTGTGGACGGCTCGGCTGGGCCTCTTGGTTTTCGTCGGACTGCACATCTGGGCGGCCACGGTGCTGACCTTGGAAAACCGGCGGGCCCGGCCGGAAAACTATCGGCGTCCGGGGACGATCCAGGCGAGTTACGCCTCGCGGACGATGCGTTGGAGCGGGGTGATCGTCCTGGCTTTCATTATTTACCACATCCTCCATTTCACCGCGCAGGTGACGAACACCGAATACCGCGACCTGGTCGACCATGCCGGACGGCACGACATTTACGGGATGGTGATCATGGGATTCAGCAGTCCGCTCGTATCCGGATTTTACATTCTTTCGATGTTGTTGCTGGCGATGCACCTGAGCCACGGGATCGCGAGCATGTTGCAGACGGTCGGACTGCGCAACTCCGGCACCCGCGCGGGCATCGCGGCGGTCTCCTGGATGTTCGCGGCGGTGATTTTCGTCGGCAACATCTCGATTCCGCTCGCCGTCTTGTTCGGCTATTTCAATTAACGCCGCGGACGGATTCGCATTTTTGACGCATCGCCGAGGTCCATGTTTTCCAACCAATCACGAATGATTCCGCACCAGACAGCCTTCCAAGCCATCGGGGGAGTCGTTCGCGTTTCCCGCCGGCGGTGGAGTCCGGCCATTTATCGATGAAACTAGACGCCAAAATTCCGTCGGGCCCGCTTTCCGAAAAGTGGGACAATCATCTGAAGAGCATCAAGCTCGTCGCGCCCAACAACCGCCGCAAATACGAGATCATCGTAGTCGGTTCGGGTTTGGCGGGGGGCGCCGCCGCCGCCACGCTCGGCGAGCTCGGCTACAATGTGAAGTGCTTTTGTTACCAGGACAGCCCCCGGCGCGCCCACAGTATCGCCGCCCAGGGGGGGATCAACGCCGCCAAGAACTACCAGAACGACGGCGACAGCGTGTATCGGCTTTTCCACGACACGCTGAAAGGAGGAGACTTCCGGGCCCGTGAGGCCAACGTTTACCGGTTGGCCCTCCTGAGCCGGAACATCATCGACCAGTCGGTTTCGCAGGGAGTGCCGTTCGCCCGCGAATACGGCGGCACCCTGGCCAACCGCTCCTTCGGGGGCGCGCAGGTTTCCCGGACGTTTTACGCCCGGGGCCAGACCGGACAACAGTTGTTGCTCGGTTGCTATTCCGCTCTCTCCCGCCAAATCGCGGCCGGTACGGTGAAGATGTATCCGCGCACCGAAATGCTCGAACTGGTCCTGGTCGACGGCCACGCCAAGGGAATCGTGGTGCGCGACATGGTGACCGGTGAGATCAGCTCCCACTCCGCCGATGCGGTGGTGCTCGCGACCGGCGGTTACGGCAACGTCTTTTACCTCTCCACCAACGCCCGGGGTTGCAACGTCACTGCCGCCTATCGGGCTTATAAGAAGGGGGCGCTTTTCGCCAACCCCTGCTACACCCAGATTCACCCGACCTGCATTCCGGTCAGCGGCGAGCATCAGTCGAAATTGACCCTGATGAGCGAGTCGCTCCGTAACGACGGACGGGTCTGGGTGCCGAAGGCAAAAGGGGACAAACGGCATCCGAGCGAGATTCCGGATTCGGAGCGCGATTATTTCCTCGAGCGGAAGTATCCGAGTTACGGCAACCTGGCGCCGCGCGACATCTCTTCCCGCAGCGCCAAGGAAGTCTGCGACGAAGGCCGCGGGGTCGGCCCGGGCGGGCTCGGGGTTTACCTCGATTTCGCCGACGCGATCAAACGTTTCGGCGAGCCGACGATCCGGGAGCGTTACGGCAACCTCTTCGAGATGTATGAAAGCATCACCGGAGAGAACGCCTACGATATCCCGATGCGAATTTATCCGGCCGTCCACTACACGATGGGCGGCCTCTGGGTCGACTACAACCTGATGAGCAACATCGAAGGGCTTTACGTCCTCGGCGAGGCGAACTTCTCCGACCACGGCGCCAATCGCCTCGGGGCGAGTGCACTGATGCAAGGCCTGGCCGACGGTTACTTCGTGTTGCCGGCGACGATCGGCGATTATCTCGCGAACCGCCGGGGGAGCCGTCCGGACGTCAACCATCCGGAGTTCAAGAAAGCCGAGGCGGCGGTTGCCGACCGGACCAAACGCTTCCTCTCGATCAACGGCAAGCGGACCGTCACCGAGTTCCACCGCGAGCTCGGCAAGATCCTTTGGGAGTATTGCGGCATGGCCCGGAACGACGCCGGTTTGCGGAAGGCGCTGAAGATGATCCCGGAGTTGCGCAAGGAATTCTGGAGCGATCTCAAGGTGCCCGGCAAGGACGGGGAACTCAACCAGGAGTTGGAGCGGGCCGGACGGGTCGCCGACTACATGGAGTTCGCCGAGCTCCTCTGCGAGGACGCCCTGCACCGGAGCGAATCGTGCGGCGGCCACTTCCGCGAGGAGAGCCAGACCGAGGACGGGGAAGCCCTCCGCGACGACGAGAACTTTTCTTTCGTATCCGCCTGGGAATACAAAGGCGACGACCAGCGGCCGGAGTTGCACAAGGAGTCCCTGGAGTATGAGGAAGTGAAAATGGCAACGAGGAGTTACAAATGATGCATCTGAAACTCAAAGTCTGGAGACAGAAGGACGGCAAGAGCGCCGGGCAGTTGGTCGATTACGACGCTCCGGAGATTTCGCCGGACATGTCCTTTCTGGAGATGCTCGACGTCGTCAACGAGCGGCTCATCGCGAAGGGCGAAGAACCGATCGCTTTCGACAGCGATTGCCGCGAAGGGATTTGCGGCGCCTGCTCGTGCATGATCAACGGCATCCCCCACGGTCCTCAACGGGCCACCGCCACCTGCCAGCTCCACATGCGGCACTTCAACGACGGCGACGAGATCGTCATCGAACCGTTCCGCGCCACCGCCTTCCCGGTGGTGAAGGACCTGGTGGTCAACCGCGAGTCGTTCGACAAGATCATGCAGGCCGGCGGGTATATTTCGGTGCGGGCCGGAAGTGCCCCGGAGGCGAATTCGATTCTCATTCCGAAGGAAGACGCCGACCTCTCGATGGACGCCGCCGCCTGTATCGGTTGCGGCGCCTGCGTGGCGGCCTGTAAGAATGCTTCGGCGATGTTGTTCGTGGCGGCCAAGGCGGCCCACCTGAATGTGCTTCCCCAAGGGAAACCGGAGAAGGACAAGCGTGTCTTGAAGATGGTCGCCGCGATGGACGAAGCCGGTTTCGGCAGTTGCACGAACTATTTCGAATGTTCGGCCGCCTGTCCGAAGAGCATCAGCGAGGACTTCATCGCGATGTTGAACCGCCATTACATGAAGGCCTCGATTAAGAGCCGGATTTTGGCGAAACCGACTGGCGGGAAGAAGGATTGAGTTTCGAAGAGGGTGAAGGCGGTTTCGTCCGGTCCGATTTGGCATGAATGACCGGGCCTCCCAACTGATCCTCGAACTCGGTCTCGAACCGCATCCCGAAGGGGGTCGTTTTCGACGGGTCCACCGGTCGGGGACTTTCGTGCAACCCTTGCAGGATCCACGGCCGGAGCGCGCGGCGCTCACCACCATCTACTTTTTGCTGGTGGCGGGAGAGTGCAGCCGTTGGCACCGGGTGATGTCGGACGAGATCTGGCATTTTTACGAAGGGGCGCCGCTCGAGCTCTTTTCCATGGGGAACGACTTCGCCCAGGTTGGCCGGGAAGTTCTGGGCCCGGTCGGTGGAGAGGCCCGCCCGACGCGGGTGGTTCCGGCCGGGGAATGGCAGGCGGCCCGCTCCTTGGGGGAGTATACCTTGGCGGGATGCACCGTGGGTCCCGGTTTCGAGTTCGAGGATTTTTCTCTTCTGGGAGAGATTCCGGATGAAGTCGTCCGTTTTCGGAGCGTGCAACCGCAGTGGGCGATTTTTTTGTAGCGGGCACAGACATGTCTGCTGAGCGCTGGCATTCCGCGGTAGCAAGTTTGGGCGTTTGTCAGGTTGACCTGTGATGCCATCGTGCTACGTTTCAAGTATGAGTCAATCTGCCACAGTTCACGCGCGTCTGGATCGGGAAACCAAGGAGAAGTCGGAGTCCGTGCTGAGGGAAATTGGGATGAGTCCTTCGGATGCCGTTCGTCTGCTCTACCGCCAGATTGCGATGAGAGGCGAGTTCCCGGTGGAGTTGAGAGTTCCGAATGCGACGACGGCGAAGACCTTGGAAATGAGCGACCGTGATGAAGAGATAGAGTCGTTTGATTCCATTGACGACCTGCGCCGCAATTGGATTCGGGAGTAATGGGATGATGCTGTCCCAAACCTCGCAATTCAAGCGGGACCTCCGACGGCAGATCAAACGCGGCAAAGATCCGGAGAAAGTTCTCGAAATTGTCAGCATCTTGATGGATGGCCGAGAGCTTCCGGAGAAGGACCGGGACCCCCCGTTAAAAGGAAAATGGATCGATCGAAGGGATTGTCATATCGAACCGGATTGGATATTGATTTATCGGATCACCGAAGAAGAGCTCCGGTTGGAAAGAACCGGCAGCCATAGCGATTTGTTTTAGGGCGGGACTTTTTTAAACCGAAAGCGGAAATATATCGAACCCATGGAAAAAAGCGCGGTAGTGGATGCTTTGGAGGCGTCGTTGAACGCGGAATTGAAGAACTCGATCCTCGCGTCGAAGGATGCGGCGGATTACGCGACCGACGAGGAGTCTCGGGCTGAATCGCAATGGGACACCCAAGGGTTGGAAGCCTCCTACCTCGCCGCCGGACAGGCGGATCAGGCGCGGCAATGGGCCGAAGCCCTCGAGGTGGTGCAACGCAGCCGCGCGTCGCTGCTGGTGGAGAAGAAGGAAGTGACTATCGGCGCCTTGCTCGTCATTGATTTCGGCGGGACGGTGGAACGTTTCTTTCTTGCCCCGGTGGCGGGCGGTCATGTCCTGACGATCGACGAAACCGAAGTGACCGTGATCACGCCTCAATCGCCGATCGCGAAACGGATCATCGGAAAGCGCGCCGGAGAAGGGGTGACGCTGGCCAATGGCGCGGCCGCCAGTTTGTTGTCGGTGGAGTGAGGCGGGGAGGGGATTTGGGATTTTGGATTGCGGACTGGGGATTGGGGATTTTTTCGGGGGAGAAGAGAGCGTGAGGCAACGCATGTAAGTAGACCCCGTCCGAAAAGGGTTTGCAGCGGCCGGATCGGCCCGGAAACACACCCCACCGCTCTGGCGAGCGGTCCCCCCCTCTCAAGAGGGGATCTTTTTGTAAGCAGTTCCCCTTTGAGAGGGGAGGACCATGCGCGAGCATGGTGGGGTGTGTCGTCTTCACTGCTGTTTAAGCCAAGCAAAGAACGCCCGAAGCCCTTTTCGGATACCCCCTAAGTAGAAAACCCATTCCGCGCGGAGGCGGAATGAGTTTTCTGTGAGATCAGACCTGCCGGTTTAGGTGAGGCGCGTTACAGCGACTCGTCCTGACGATCGGCGGGTTGTCCGGTTTCCAGACCGGTTTGCGGCCGGTCTTCGATTTCATTCTCCTCTGTTTCGTCCTCATCCCGCTCTGTCTCTTCCCGTTCCGGCGCTCCGAAGAGACCGGTGGTCGCTTCGTCGTCTTCGTAGCGGAAAATTTCGGGCGATTGGCGGGCTTCGTCCGCATCCACCAATTCCTGCTCCCGAGCTTCGCGCTGCAGGTCGTTCCGGGACAAGCTTTCAGCCTGGTCCAGTTCGTCCTTCGACACGTTCAAGCTAAAGCGGTCTTCGTCATCGGCTTCCAACGCCTTCAACGACACCAGATACTGGTCTCCGTTTTCGGCGTCTTCGATCAACACGAAGGAGACGCGTCCTTCCTGGAGGTCGACCATCAGGTCGGCGATCTCGCCCAACTCCTCGTCGTCCTGGCCGATCACGCTGGAACCGGTAAGGTCGCGGCCGAGCTTCGTTGACTTCTTGTCATCGTCGGCGTGGTCGCGCATGCCGAATTCGGTTTCCTGCTCGTCGTCCTGTTGGCCGACGGCTCCGACTTGAGCTCCTTGCTGCTGCTGCTGCTGTTGGTCTTGTGCTCCGATACCGGTTTCGCGCTCTTGTCCGGCTTGACCGAGACCGTCTTGCTGACCGTTCTCATCATCGCGTTCGCGAGCGCCGAATTCGGTGGCGTCGTCTTGCTGCTGCTGTTGTCCGGCTCCTACTTCGGCTCCGGCTCCTTGCTGCTGCTGATGTTGTTGGCCTTGAGCCCCGACACCGGTTTCGCGTTCTTGTCCGGCTT
This sequence comes from Verruconatronum alginivorum, assembly GCF_056590205.1. NCBI lineage: Bacteria > Pseudomonadati > Verrucomicrobiota > Opitutia > Opitutales > Verruconatronaceae > Verruconatronum > Verruconatronum alginivorum. The sequence continues at coordinate 1,907,744 of NZ_JBWPVQ010000001.1, forward strand.
GACCGAGACCGTCTTGCTGACCGTTCTCGTCATCTTGTTCGCGAGCGCCGAATTCGGTGGCGTCGTCTTGCTGCTGCTGTTGTCCGGCTCCTACTTCGGCTCCGGCTCCTTGCTGCTGCTGATGTTGTTGGCCTTGAGCCCCGACACCGGTTTCGCGTTCTTGTCCGGCTTGACCGAGACCGTCTTGCTGACCGTTCTCATCATCTTGTTCGCGAGCCCCAAATTCGGTGGCGTCGTCTTGCTCTCCTTCGCGTTCAATCGCGCCAAACTCAGTGGCGGTCGGTTGCTGACCGGCCCCGGCTTGAGGGGAGTGGTCTTGCTGATCGTCCTGGATGCCCCCTTCGAGTCCGTTTCGCTCTTCGTCGCCTTCCAGTCCGTTCTGCCGATCTTCACCGCCCGGAGGGGCGCCGAATTCGAGTCCGGTTTCCTGTTGTTCGCCGAAGTGCTGGTGGATTTCCTGGGCGCGGTCTTCCTGGCCGAGCTCGGTGACTTCGTCGCGTTCGACCGAAGGAGCGCTTTCCCATTGTTGTTGGTCGATGTTGACGGTCAGTTCCAGATCCTCCCCTTGTCCCGAGACTTGCACAAGATCCGCTGGGATCGGGCGGCGCTGATCGTCTTGTCCGGCGACAATAATAAACGAAATCTCGCCGGTTTCGACATCCACCAGGATGTCTTCGAAGCGGCCGATCCGTTGGCCGTCCTGGGTCGTAACTTCCGCGTCTTCGAAGTCGGTTAGTTTGTTCGGTTGATCGCCCTCGCGGTCAAAGGCGGCTCCAAATTCCTCCTGTTCATCGTCGGTTTCCCGGGCGGCTTGATCCTCTTTGTGATCGTCGCGGTCGGGCCGCGCGCCGAATTCCTGGGTCTCCTGACCGTTGTCCATCTCAAGCCCGGTCGCTTCCTGCTGTTCCTGCTGCTGCTCGGTTTCCTGTCCGAGCGAAGGGGACTGGGCGGATTCGCCCTGATCCAGCCCAAGGGCCAGACTCAGACCGAACGCGGTAATGGCACCTGCCGTGATTGTTTTTTTAATCAACATGTTATGCTTTTTAGTTCCGATTCGTATTTATAATTGGGCGTCACCCGGCCAAACCTCTACATAGGTTCGTTCCGGGGTCTGCCATGTGAACGGCCTCTCATGAGCAACGGTCGTGCCAATCCGTTCCGGGACATAGGTGGAAACGGTGGCCGAAGCCCGCTAGTCGGCTTGAGGAGGGGGATCGGGGCCGTGTCGTATTTGGAACTGCGTCGGGCGTCGCAAAGTGGGGGACGTGCATGCCGCAAGGGGCGGGATGCATAATGCGGTTTTTGGCTGTGGGAAGTGAAGCGGAAGTGCGCGACGCCCGGTGCTTGTGTCGGCGACCGGGGAAATGGTAAGACCATGGTCGGAAAACTTGCCGGATGACAAAGGACGAATTGGAGGTCGAGTTAAGGAAAGGGCGATGGCTTCGCGAGGACGCCGGAGGCTTTGTGGAGGAGTTCGACCGCGCCCGCGCCAAAGGTGGTCGATCCGGGGAGCGGGAAGTGGTGGCGGAAAAGGATCCGGTGATCTTCCTGGCCCGGTTTTTCGCGGCGGTGGCCGATGGTCGAACCGTGGCGTTGGGCAATCCGCGATGGGGAAAAGAGGAGTGGAAGCAAGTCGAGGCGGCGGGCGCTGCGGCGGAGGCGGAGAAGGGGAAGGGGAAGGGGAATTGGGAAGGGGAAATTTGGGTACCGACCGGCGGCAGTGGCGGTCGGTTGCGTTTCGCCCGGCACACTTGGGAAACGTTGGCGGCCTCGGTCGAAGGGTTTATCCAAGGCTTCGGCGGGGGGGGCGTCCGAAGCCAATGCGTATTGCCATTGTTTCACGTGAGCGGCCTCATGCAGGCCATCCGGGCGGTGGTAAGCGGAGGAGACTTCGAGTGGGTCGATTGGGAATCGCTGGTGGCCGGGAAAACGCCGGTCAGACCGGGGGCGTTTTTGTCGCTGGTGCCGACCCAGTTACGACGGTTGCTGGCGGTTCCCGACTTGCATCCGGCGATGCGGAAACTGACGGCGATTCCGCTGGGAGGGGCGGGGGCGCCGACGGGGTTGCTGGATGAAGCGGCGGCGGCGAGGTTGCCGTTGGCGTTTAGTTACGGGGCCACGGAAACGGCGGCGATGGCGACGGTCCAAAGGCCGGCGGAATTCGTGCGCGGGCTACGTAGCAGCGGGTCGGCTTTGCCCCATGTGACGCTGCGGATCGCCGGACCGGCGGGAGAGAGTTTGGCGTCCGGAGAGATCGGGCGGATTCGCGTATCCGGTAGGTCTTTGTTTCATGGATACGAGCCTGGAGGTGCGCGACCGGAAAACGAGTGGCACTCCGGCGATCTCGGGTGGCTCGATGTTGAAGGCCGATTGCACGTGGCGGGGCGGGAGGACCGGTTGATCAACACCGGCGGGGAGAAAGTTTCGCCGGAGGAAGTGGAGCGGGTGTTGCTCGACGCAGGGCTGGTGGCGGATGTCTGGGTATTCGGGAGTTCGGACCGGGAGTGGGGGGAGGCGGTGACGGCGGTTTATGTGCCGGGGGACCGTGAAGTCGCGGCGGTTGAAATGGAGGCGGTCTTGCGGGAACGGCTGGCTTTATACAAGATTCCGAAACGGTGGGTCCGGTTGGCGGCCATCCCGCGGACGCCGCAAGGAAAAGTCGACGGGCGGCGGTTGCGGGAAGAAGTGGAGAAGCTGGGGATTTGAAGATTTACTTCGAGGTTTAAAGCATAGGAGTTGCGTGTCAGCGCAGGAAAATTGGAAACGAGGCGAAGAAATGGATAAAAGCAAAGTGTCGCGGATTCTCGATGAGATCGCGGTTTTTCTGGAGTTGCAGGGGGAGAATCCGTTCAAGATCCGGGCGTATCAGACCGGAGCGCGGGCGATCGACGCGTTGGAGCGGGACATCGGCGAACTGGTGGCCAGCGGCGAAATCAACCGGGTGCCAGGTCTCGGGAAGGCATTGGCCGAGAAGGTGACGGCGCTGGTCGAAACCGGGGAGTTGAAATTTTACGACGACCTGAAGGCGAGCATTCCGCCGGGTTTGATCGAAATGCTGGAGATTCCCGGGATGGGACCGAAGAAAATCAAGGCGGTGTACGAGGTGCTGGGAATCTCGACTCTGGCGGAATTGGTGAAAGCTTGCGAAGAGGAGAAGGTGCGGGAGTTGCCCCGGTTCGGCGCGAAGACCGAGGAGAAAATTCTGGCCGGAATCCGCAACCGGGAAGCGTATGCTCGGCGGCATCTTTGGTTCGAGGCGAAGAAGGTGGCGGACGTGATCACGGAGGGGTTGAAGGCATTGCCGGAAGTCGACCGGGTGGAACCGGCGGGCAGTTTGCGGCGGGGATTGGAGACGGTGGGGGACCTCGATTTCATTGTCGGGTCGGCCTCTCCGGGGCCGATCATGGATTGGTTCACGACGATGGCCGAGGTCCAGGAAGTCACGGCCAAAGGGGAAACTAAATCAAGCGTCCGGTTGGCCGGGGGATTGCAGGCCGATCTCCGGGTGGTGCCGCCGGAGCAGTTCGTTTTCGCCCTCCATCATTTCACCGGATCGAAGGACCACAACGTTTTAATGCGGCAGCGGGCGTTACATCGTGGATACAGTTTGAGCGAGTGGGGGATCACTCCGAAAGCCGAGTCGGAGGAGTCGGTGGAGGCAGCGAAACCGTCGGAGGAAATCGCCCGAAAGGTTCACTCGGAGGAGGATCTATTTCGTTTTCTCGGACTTCATTATATCCCGCCCGAGCTGCGTGAAGGAATCGAGGAAATCGCCTATGCCGAGAAGAGCGAACTACCCGGATTGCTGGAGCCGGAAGATATTCGCGGGGTGTTCCACAATCACACCATCGCTTCCGACGGTCATAATACCTTGACGGAAATGGCCCACGCGGCGGCGGCGCTTGGGTGGGAGTATCTCGGGATCGCCGATCATTCCAAAGCGAGTTTCCAAGCCAACGGGATGGACGAAGGCCGGGTGTTGAAGCAGTTGGAGGAGATCCGGAAGCTGAACGCGGGTGGGGAACTGCCGTTGCATCTGTTCGCCGGGATCGAGTGTGACATCCTGCCCGACGGACGGTTGGATCTGGCGGATGAGGTCCTGGAGAAGTTGGACTACGTGGTAGTCTCGGTCCATTCGGTATTCAATCAAAGCGAGGAGACGATGACCGCCCGCATCATTCGGGCGATCGAGCATCCGTGCGCGACGATGCTTGGGCACGTGACCGGCCGATTGCTGTTGATGCGGGAAGCGTATCAGGTCAATCACCACAAAGTGATCGACGCGGCGATCGCGAACAACGTGATCATCGAAATCAACGCCCATCCACGGCGTCTCGACATGGATTGGCGGTTTTGGCGGCGGGCGGCGGAAAAAGGATTGATGACCAGCATCAATCCCGACGCCCACAGCACCGATGGCCTGAGACTCTTCCGGGCCGGCGTGACGGTCGCCCGCAAAGGGTGGCTGACCCGTGATGCCGTTTTGAATACGCGGTCGTTGGAAGAGGTGAAGGCGTATTTGGCGAAGCGGCGTCGGGGATAGGCGACGAGAGGAGAAGCCGGTAACACACCCCACCGCTCTGGCGAGCGGTCCCCCCCTCTCAAGAGGGGATCGGCGTGAAAAAGTTCCCCTCTTGAGAGGGGGGGACCATGCGCCAGCATGGTGGGGTGTGTCGCTCCATCGGCCAGAAAAACAGATCGCTCAATATCGCTGCATGCCCGGGTCGAAGTGGACGGCCCAGGCGTCGATGCCGCCGTCTACGTTGGTCGCTTGGGCGAATCCTTGGGCGCGGAGGAATTCGGTGACGCGTCGGCTGCGGCCGCCGTGGTGGCAGTGAACTAGAATTGGTTGGTCGCGGGGAAGGCGGTCGAGGTTGTCCGGGACGGTGTTCATCGGCATCGGCAGGCTGCGGTCGATGCGACAGATGTCGAATTCGAACGGTTCGCGGACATCGAGCAGGACCGCGTCCGGGTTAACGTCGAGAATCCGTTTGGTTTCTTCGATATCTATTTCGAGAGGAGTTTCGTGGTCGTTCATAGAAGTCTGTTTCGTTTCTTCCGGCGCGGCGCAGGCATGGTCGTAGAGGGCCGGATCGATGCGGTTGATCGATGGGTTGGATCCGCAGAGCGGGCAATTGGGATCCTTTTTCAGATTGATCGTGCGGAAACGGGAGGAAAGGGCGTCGATCACCAGGAGCCGTCCGGCCATCGATTCGCCGGTGCCGAGGAAAAACTTGATTGCTTCCATCGCCTGCATGCTGCCGACCATCCCGCACAAGGCGCCGAAAACACCGGCTTCGGCGCAGTTTGGCACCGTTCCGGGAGCGGGTGGGGAAGGGAAGAGGCAGCGGTAGCAGGGAGTGCCGGCGGCCGGATGGAAAAAAGAGACCTGCCCCTCGAACCGGAAAATGCTCCCGTAAACCAAGGGTCGTTGCGCGAGAAAGGCGGCGTCGGTATTGAGGTAGCGGGTGCCGAAATTGTCGGAGCCGTCGAGGACGAGATCGTATTGGCGGAAGAGTTCGACGGCGTTTGCGGGGGTGACGCCTTCTTCGTGGAGTTCGACTTGCACCTCGGGATTGAGTTGGCGGATCCGGTCGCGGGCGGAAGTCGTTTTCGGGGAGCCGACGGAGGCGGTGTCGTGGATGATTTGACGTTGGAGGTTATGCTCCTCGACCCGGTCGAAATCGGCGATGCCGAGCGTGCCTACGCCGGCCGCCGCCAAGTAGAGACCGGCGGGACTGCCGAGCCCTCCCGCCCCGATGAGCAAGACCCGCGCGGCCGCGAGCTTTTCCTGACCGGCAACTCCGACCTCGGGCAGGAGAATGTGACGACTGTAGCGGGCGATCTGACTCGGAACCATGAAGAGAAGTATGAATTAGGAATGATGAATTACGAAGGGGGAATTTTGGCGAAAACGGGCGGTTTCTCAAGGAAACAGGACCGTTTTCACTGATCGGCCGCTTGCGCAGCGCCCTGCCATGAGCTTTCCCTGCCATCGGTCTCTGGATTTTGTTCATCCGCTCTCAGGAGCTGGAATAGAGCCTGTCGACCAAGCTTTCCCTGGAGCCTCTACTCGCGACAATCCCTGACCCGATCGGGTCAGGGATTGTCGCGGAAAGGGAGGGGGAGTTTGAGAGGTTCTGGGTGGCGTTATCGGCGAGGGGGGCTGGGTTTTGAGGGTTTCGGAAGGCGTCGGGGAGTGTGTCGGGGCGTGTCGGCTGGAGTGTCGGGGTTTGCGTTAGGCGGGTGGGGGAGGGGGGGAGCGCCGGTTGGTTTGCGTTGGCGTGAACGATGGGGGAACATGCGGAGCCATTTTTCTTTCATAATTCATCATTCCTAATTCATACTTCTCTTCCAATGCGTAATCGATTTTTGGTGATCATGGCCGGGGGACGGGGGGAGCGGTTTTGGCCGCAAAGCCGGTTGCGGCGGCCGAAGCATTTGTTGCCGATCGTCGGGGAGAAACCGATGTTGACCCAGACGGTGGAGCGGCTCGATGGGCTGGTTCCGCTGGAGAATGTTTTCGTCATCACCAATCGGGAACAGCGGGCGGCGGTGCTGGAGGTGGTTCCGGGATTGCCTTCGGAGAACGTCGTCGCGGAGCCGGTCGGGAGGAACACGGCGGCGGCGGTTGGATTGGCGGCGATTTTGGTGGGGCGACGGGATCCCACGGCGACCTTCGCCGTTTTGCCGTCGGACCATGTGATTCACGATCAGGCCGGCTACCGGGAGGTGATGCGGGAGGCGTTCGAGACGGCCGAGGCCGAACCGGTGCTGGTGACGCTTGGGATGCGGCCGACCGCCCCGGCCACCGGCTATGGTTATATCCAGCGGGGCGAGCCGTTGAAGGAAGGGGCGGCGGCTTGCAAGGTCCGACGGTTCGTCGAGAAGCCGGATCTGGAAAAAGCCAAGGAGTACCTGGCCAGCGGCGATTATTTATGGAACGCCGGAATGTTCGTTTGGACGGTCGGCGCGATCGAGGAGGCTTTCGCGAAACATGCGCCGGAGTTGCGGGAAGGGCTGGAGCGGATCCGGTCCGGATTGGAGCAGGGTGAGGAACTCGACGCCGTGTTGGACGTGGTTTACCCGCAGCTGATCAGCGATTCGATCGATTATGCGGTGATGGAAAAAGCCGGCAACGTCGTCACCTTGCCGGCCACCTTCGATTGGGACGACGTCGGCGAGTGGCCGGCGGTGGGGCGGCATTTCGAGCCGGATGCGAACGGCAACGTCATCCGGGGCGAGGTTGTTCTGGAAGGCGGGTCCGGCAATATCGTGATCTCGGAGGGCAAGCATTTGATCGCGGCGGTCGGCGTGGAGGATCTGATCATCATTCACACCGGCGATGCGACCCTGGTTTGCCGGAAGGACCAGGCGCAGGAAATCAAGAAGGTGGTCGCTGCTCTCGGGCGCGATCCGGACCGGCGACACTTGGTTTGAGGAAAGGAAAACGGTGCGGGTGCTCGGGATAGATTACGGGGAGAAGCGGATCGGCTTGAGTTACGGGGACGATCTCGGATTGGCCTCGCCGATTCCGGCGGCGGTGGAGCCGGGCCGGGAAGGACGGATCCAGCATATCGGGAAAGTGATCGCGGAACGCGGAGTGACGGAGATCGTGATCGGGCATCCGTTGAACATGGACGGCACGGTCGGGTTCAAGGCCCGCGAAGTCGAAAAGTTCGTCGGCTTATTGAAGGAACGGTTCGGGCTGCCGGTGCATTTGGTCGACGAACGGTTGACCTCCTACGAGGTGGAAACGCGGCTTCAGGAGAAAAAGAAGAAGGTCACCCGGGCTTCGGGGGTGGTCGATTCGTTGGCGGCGACCCTCATTCTGCAGGACTATCTCGACCGCCGGTTTCCGCCGATGGAGCCGAATCCGGATGGAGATGAAGAGGATGGGGAAGAAGGCGAGTATTGAAATGAAGGATACGCCGCCTCCAGGGGAGACGCGGTGGAAATGCGTCTGCGCCTTCGACGGGCGGGAGTTCAAAGGATGGCAAAGTCAGGCTGGGGGAGGGACGGTGCAGGACGTCATCGAAACCGGTTTGGAGCGAATTTTCGGGCGGGCGATTCGGGTGGACGGGAGTTCGCGGACTGACGCCGGGGTGCATGCCCGGGCGATGGTTTTCCATTTCGACGCGGCGTGGAAACTGCCTCCGGCCCGGCTGGAGGCCGCCTTGGGGACGGTTTTGCCTCCGACGATTTTGGTGAGTCCGATCCGGCGGGCGCCCTCCGGATTTCACTCCCGCTATTCGGCGAGCGGGAAACGTTACCGGTATTACATCTATCAAGGCCGGGCCGACCCGTTTTCGATGCATTATTGTTGGTCGCTGCCGTATCCACTCGACTTGGACGCGATGGCGGCGGCGGCGGAAGTTCTTCGTGGGGAACACGATTTTGCCTCCTTCACGGCGTATGCCGGGCGGGAGATGGAGACCACGGTGCGCGACGTGCGGACCCTGGCGGTGCGGCGGACCGGACGGCGAATCGTGATCACGGCGGAAGCCGACGGGTTTTTGTACAAGATGGTCCGGAGTTTGGTTGGGGCGATGGTGAAAGCCGGACGTGGCCGTCTGACGCCCGAGCAGTTGGTGGAAATCCGCGAGCAGCGGAAGCGGACCGCCTTGGTGGAGACGGCCCCGGCCCATGGATTGTTTCTGGAGAAGGTGTTTTATTGACGAAATGGCGTTCCTGCGGACCGGACAAGAATGTCGGGAATTCTTATGCGGGATCGGGAGGCCAAATCGGAGGGTTGGCTTCCAGCCGACCTCTTCTGAGCCTGACGCCGATGGCGGACGGCAGGATGCCATCCCTCCCAGTGGCGAGGACGTTTCATTCGCTTCCAAGGAGCGGCATTCCCGTAATCGGGTTGGCTCCGCCGCCCGACAGTAGCGGCCGGAGCCGAATGCCCGAAAGTTCGAGGTCACGCGTCGCCGATGGGATCGATTGTCTCCCGCGTTTCGGACACCAAACGGTGGGGCGGCAAATCCAACCCCGCTACGTTAAACGGCTTCTGTGTGGACCAAATCGGAGGGTTGGCTCCAGCCGACCTCTTCTGAGCCTGACGCCGACGGCGGACGGCAGGATGCCATCCCTCCCAGTGGCGGGGAAGTTCATACCGTTCCGAGAAGGTGTTTGCCGGGGGCGGTGGGGAATCGTAGATTGGCGGGATGTCTCGGTTTGAAGATCCGTCCCTCCTGTCGGTCCGGGGAGTGACCAAGCGCTTTGGTTCTTTCACGGCGGTGAACGATGTCTCGCTGGAGATCGCGCCCGGCGAGATTTTCGCGTTGCTCGGGGCGAACGGGGCTGGGAAGACGACGTTGATCGAGTGCGTTTGCGGGTTGATGACGGGTTTCGAAGGAGAAATCCGGGTGGCGGGGTTCGATGTCGGGCGGGATTACCGGGTGACCCGTCAATTGGTCGGATTGGTGCCCCAGGAGTTGAATTTCGACGCGTTTTTCAAAACCGGGGAGGCGTTGCGGTATCAAGGCGGTTACTTCGGGCGGACCGACGCGGAAGGGCGGGTCCGGGATTTGTTGCGGATTTTCCGGTTGGAGGAAAAGGAGGCGGCGAACACGCGGAGTCTGTCGGGCGGGATGAAGCGCCGTTTGATGGTTTGCAAAGCCCTGATGCACGAGCCGGTGCTGCTGTTTTTGGACGAACCGACCGCCGGGGTCGACGTCGATTTGCGGGAAGAGTTGTGGGAATACATCGAAGAATTGCGGGCCGGGGGGACGACGATCGTGTTGACGACCCATTATCTGGAAGAAGCGGAGCGTTTGGCGGATCGGATCGGGATCATCCATAAGGGCCGGTTGTTGCGGGTGGCTCCGCGCGAGCAATTGTTGCTGGAGTTCGGTCGCCGGTGGTTGGAGGTGACCTTGTCCGGGGCGGTGTCGGAAGGGTTGCTCGCGCGACTGAAGGGGCTGAGTCCCCGCCGGATCGGGACGCGCGGGTTGCGGATCGAGTTTGCGGAAACCGAAGCCGCGGCGGAGGCGAATCCGGTGCATCGCCTGCAGGAGGCGGTGGCGGCGGAAGGATTGGTCATCGACAACATCGAAGGGGGGCGGACCCGTTTGGAGGAAGTTTTTCGGGAGGTGGTCAATGCGGATGGTTGAGGAAGAGGAACAAGCCCGGCGGGAGGCTGCCGGGGAAAGCGCCCGGGAGAGCATCGCCGCGGCGATCGGGCGGGCGAAAGGCGAAAGCGGCTGGCGGGGCGCGGGAGTCCTGTTCAAGCGGGAAACCAAACGCTTCATGAAGATGGCCGGGCACACGTTGGTCAGTCCGGTGCTGACGACGATGCTTTATTTCGTGGTGTTCGGGTTCACGCTCGGAGCCCGCTTGCAGGAAGTGCAAGGGATTCCGTATGTGGAGTTTTTGGTGCCGGGCTTGATCATGATGAACCTGATCACCAGCGCCTACATGAACTCGGCTTTTTCGCTGTTTCTTTCGAAGATGCACGGCTCGGTGGTCGACGTCTTGCTGACGCCGTTGACGCCGTTGCAGATCATGGCCGGATATTTGGGGGCCTCGGTCTTGCGGGCGATCTTGACGGGCGGAATCATTTGGGCGGTGGCGGCGATGATGGGGGCGCAAACCCTGCACAACATCGGAATCACGCTGATCTTCATGGTGTTGACCTCGTTGGCCTTCGCGCTACTCGGGTTGATGGTGGCAATCTGGGCCCATGATTTCGACCAAGTGAACTTCCTCCCGAGTTTTCTGCTGATGCCACTAATCTTTTTGGGCGGGGTTTTCTATTCGATTGAAATGCTTCCGGACCGATGGGCGACGATTTCCGCATTCAACCCGATCCTTTACATGGTCAACGGCCTGCGTTACGGCATGACCGGCGTGACCGACGTTCCGGTCGGCCAAGGATTGTTGATCATCCTCCTTCTTGTGGTAATGTTCGGGGCGATCGCGGCCTGGCTGCTGGCATCGGGCCGGAAATTGCGGGACGGATCCTGAATCGATGGGTAAACGAATAAAAACGGCGCACTGGTGCCTCGGCGGATTTTTCGCGCTGGTGATCAGTCTCGCGGGCGGCGGACTCTGGTATCTCTATAAAGAGGAAAACCTTCCGGAGCCGGTTTCGTTGGGGGATCTGGCGTGGGGGCAATCGTCGCCGGTGGATCTGTGGGATGACGCGGACCTGGAGTTGGTGGAGTTCGGTCCCTTGGAGGAAGCCGACCTCGATGCGGAAATTTCCTGGCCGGAAGGAGCGGTGCGGGGAGAAATGATTTTTCAATTCGGATCGCGGTCCGAGATGGAAGCCTTCCTGCGGGAAGCCCGCCGCGCCGGGTTGGAAGTGGAGGCGATCGCGGCCTTGAACATGGTTCGGGTGCGGGCCGGAGCGGACGCCGAACTCCGCCGGGCGATGAGGATGGCCGGGAACGCGACGGCGAACTTCAATCCAGTGGTCGCCGCGCCGGGGGTGCCGCCCCTCGACGGCATGCCCGATGCGTTCATGCCCTTCGGCGACACCGCGCTCTCATGGTTGGGTGTGGCGGACAACGCCGATTGGGGCCGGGGCGTTCGTATCGCCGTATTGGATACGGGAGTCGGGGATCATCCCTCGTTGGCCAATGCCTCGATCACTCATCTGAGCATGTTGGACGGCAACCCGGAGCGCGGGGGGCACGGAACAGCGGTGACATCGCTCTTGGTCGGGCAAGGAGAGGTCCAGGGGATCGTGCCGGGGGCCGATGTTTTGAGTATTCAAGTTTTGGATGTGAACGGTGTCGGCGACGGATTCAATCTGGCTCGGGGGATCATCGAGGCGGTGGATCGCAACGCCGGTTTTATCCAGTTGTCCCTCGGGACGGAGACCCACAGCAACGCGTTGTGGGAAGCGGTGAAATACGCCCAGGAACGCGGGGTGGTGTTGGTGGCCTCGGGCGGGAACGACGGCGGCGGCGCCTTGATGTATCCGGCGGCGTATCCCGGGGTGGTCGCGGTTGGTTCGGTCGACGCCCATGGCCAGCAAATGCCGTTTTCGAATCGAGGGGACAATCTGTCGGTGACCGCGCCCGGCTTCGGCCTGGTGACGGCGGGTCCGGACGGCGGCCTGATGTTTTCCACCGGCACCTCGTTTTCAAGTCCGTTGGTGACCGGTGCGATGGCCTCGTTGGTGCCGGAGTTGACGCCCGCCGAGGCGGCGAGGGTAGTGACCTCTTATACGACGGATGCCGGACCGCCCGGAACCGATCCGTATTACGGCAAAGGGATCTTGGATTTGGAACGGGTGGAGTGGCGGTCGACTCCGGGAATTCACGACCTCACGGTTACCGGGCACGTGCTAAATTCGGCCAGTGCGGTTCCGGCGATGACGATCACGGTGCAAAACCGCGGGACGGAGTCGGTCGGAGGAATCGCTTTGAACGTCAAGGTCGGAGGCGAGTTGCGAACGATACCGATCGGAGCTTTGGGGGCGGGGGAGTCAGCCGCCGGCACGGTTTCGTTGGCGGAACATTTGGCCGCGGGAGAACCGGTGGAGATTATTTCGTGGGTCGCGGCGCCGGGAATCACCGATGTCCGCCCGGAAAACGACTTGCGAGCGAGCACGTTGGTGTTGCAGCCGGAGGAGTAGCGCTTCCGCTTGGATTGCAACACCGTTCAGAGGGGGCTCTTTTCATTCTTGCGGATTTCGAGAGTCTGTTCGGCAGTCATGATTATGAAAACGCCGATTACAGATTTTCAACGCTCGTTTCGGAAAGCCCCGGAGGCGGCGGACCGGGGTGAGAGTGTCATTATTGAATCTGACGGACGGCGTTACGTTTTTGAGGTGATGGGCGAGTCGGCCAATCCGTTCGCGGGCCTGGAGGATGTCTTTGGTCAGGTGCGTTTGGGAAAAAAGAAAGGCATCCACCGTGAGCGACTCCGGAGAAAAACTGGCGGCGAAGCATCGTAGTTGGTACCGGAGTGCTTGTCGCGGCCATCGACGAGGACGGACCGCCTTGTTGAACCGATGACGGTCGTTAGTTTCGCGCAGGATGACTGGAAAGCCGCCCTGACCGAAATTGCGCTGTGTGTGCCGAAGATGGATTATGCGGACGCCTGTGTGTTTCTGCTTGTCGTGAATCGGCGAAACGCCTTTGCCCTGACCTAGGATGATCGGGACTTTTCCAGCTACCGGATCCCGTTTGCCTCTCCCTCGGGCGTTTTTTATGGATGATCCAAGGTTTCGGTTTGGTTTGTTGGGCGGATTTATCCGACCAAGCCTCGGTTGATCTGGGAGGCGGGGGCCCGTTTCTCCAGGGTGCGGTGGAGTTGGGCGCGGAGTTCCGGGATCTCCTCGTTGAGGCATTGGTTGAGGCGGCGTAGGTCGCGGCCGCGGAGGCCGGGGAGGGAGAGGAGTCCGAGTTTTTTGATGGTGCGCCGGGTGACGGGGCGGACGTCTTCCCACCGGAGCAAGAGGTCTTCCGGCCGGTTCTTGACCACGAGGTCGCGGTGGTAAACTTCCTCGAAAACCGAATCGAGGTCGTCGACGATGCGGCCCTCGCGCTTCCGGGAGAGAGCCCGGATGCCGAAGTGCCCGCCGACTCCGACCAGGATGGCTGCGACGAGGATGCCGGTCATCGTCAGCCAGTTTTCGGCGCGGGCGTAGAATCCGGCCACGACGAAGGCGATGAGGATCAGTCCGGCGAGGCCGCCGTAGAGGCCGTAGCGGAAGCGTTGCAACCAGTTGCGGGCTCGGTCGGCGATGCGGGCGTGCATGCGGAGGCGTTCAGCGTGGTGGGCGGCGTGGGTGATCATGTTGTCGACGCGCCGGATCGGAGAACGTTTGATTTCTTCCATCAATTCGCCCCGGGCGGTTTCGAAGTCGTCGAGAGGAAGGACCGATTCGGCCGCGCCGGGAACCGGGACGAAGGTGGTGTAAATCTGGGGGATGTCCTTCTTTTTGATCACCTTGCCGAGGTTCCAGCAGAGGGTGCCGTAGCAGCGGGCGAAGTCGCGCATGCTGCGGAAGTTGTCCATTTTGTTCATCACCACCAGGAGTTTGTGGTCCATGCCGCTCAGCGATTCGGTGAGGATCTTGAGCGATTCGGCGGTGGTGCCGGGCCGGTCCGGGTCGAAGAAGAGCAAGACCACATCGGCCCGTTCGGCGAACCAGCGGACAACGGCGGCGAAGTCGTAGCCGCGACCGGCTTCCTGGTCGGCGGCGTCGATCATGCCGGGAGTGTCGACCAAGGTGACGTCTTTGAGGAACTTGGCCGGAAGGAGTTTCATCCGGAAGTGGGAGAGGAAATCGGGACCGAACTTGCTGAGACCGGAGAAGGGGAGTTCCGGGTTGGTGACGATCGCGTTGCCGTCGCGTTCCTCCCGTTTCTCGCTGCCGCGCAGGAGGGTGAAGCTGTCGTCGGTCGGGGCCATGCCGGTCCGTTGGATTTCCTCGCCGAGCATGTAGTTGAGGAAAGTCGATTTGCCGGACGAGTGGTTGCCGACGACGAGGACGAGGGGGCCGCCGACGATTTCGCCGTCGGAGGGGCGTTTCTCGAAGGCGAAGCGGGTTTCGACCGGGTCGAGCACCTCGTGGTAAAGCTTTTTTACGGAGTTGGCGATCTCATCTAAAACCTCTTTCACGAGGCTATTGTCGCAGGTGGGATGGGGCTTGGCAAGCCCGGGAACGGGCCGACTGTCGCATTAGGCGCGATTGAAAGTGGTGGGAAAAACAGACAACCGTCGGTCATTGCGAGGAAGGAGGAACGACTGACGCGGCAATCCACGTTCCGGGAAAAGGGGGCGCGTCTCGCTGTTTCGTGGATTGCTTCGTCGGCGGAGCCTCCTCGCAATGACACGACGGTGCTCCCACCACCGGGCTACGAAAGGAGCGTGGAAACGACATTGACCACCGGGGTCATGAAGTCGGGCTCGTTGCCGTGGTGGGCCCAATGGACGAGCCGTAGCACGGTGGCCATAATGCAGACGATCGGAATGAAATAGCGGTTGAACGGGGAGGAGCTACGGAAAAACATCACCAGGGCAAGGATGAGAAGGACGAAAACCGCAGTGTTCTCAACCATCTGGATCGGGGGCATGGCTTGGAGGTTACTGGAAAATTTTTCGATCATGGCATTGTCCGTTTTAGTAGCTATTATCCTAGGCCCTTCTAGGGAGAAATCCAGTGCAACTTTAGGGGTTTCTGTTAAAAAAGAATCAAACGTTCAGGTTTGGCTCGGGCAAATCGTTGGACTCAGGATTTGATTCCGGGAAACCGTTACCACAGGGTTATGGCGCCGGTATTGAGCCGGTGATTCCCGCTTGTTTTACCAAGTCGAGTTCAAAGGCGGGGGAAGATCGCCGAATTGTGGAATCGGCGATCCTCGCCGGGGTGGCCGCTATTAGGTTTATTCTTCGATCGGCATGATGACCCCGCACGCGACGCGGTCGCCGGCGTCGCCGGTCGGTTGGGTTTCCAGGTCATCCTCCTGGGCATGGATGATGACGGAACGTTGAAGGATGGAATTGGGACCGCTGAACGAAATGTGGGTGTCGATGAAGTCGGCTCGGGCGACTCCATCGGGGCCGACGGTGATGTTGCCGAAATCGCCCGCGTGGCGGGTGGCGTCGGCGGGGCCACCATGGGGCATTCCGGTCGGGTTGAAGTGGCCGCCGGCGGAGGATGCGTCGGGAGCCCCGCAATCGCCGTATTCGTGAATATGGAAGCCACGGTTGGGGACGCTCGGGTCGAGGCCGAACACTTCGGCGACCACCCGGATGCCGTTTTCTTCCCGGGTGAAAGTGACGGTGCCGTGGGCTTCGTGTCCTTCGGTCGGCCGCAGATGGGCGATCGCTATATCGACTTCGGGTTCGTCCGGCAATGGATCAAAGGTTTGTTGGCCGCCTTGGGGGCCGCAGCCGGTGTGGGCGAGGATGACGAGGAGGCCGGCGATCACACCGAGTGTGTTTCGAGAGAGCTGTTTTATGTTCATGATCCAGAGAGTTGTAACGAAGGAGTCGGCCGAAGGCAAACTTTGATGAAGGCTCGATCGAGCCTTGGTCGATGTTCACCGGCGGGAATGCCGGTGTCACCGTGAAACAGACATTCCTGTCTGTGAAAAAACAGGTACGAATGCCTGTTTCACAGCGGGAAGGACAGGCAGGATGCAGCGAAGCTCAATTCGCCCGGTCGGCTTTCAATTTGGCGAGGGTCTCGCGGTCGTTGATGTTGTCTTTGCCTTTCGGGGTTTCGAGGCAGAGGGGGATTTTGGCGAAGGCGGGGTGGTGGAGGATGGTGTGGAAACATTCCCAGCCGATTTTGCCTTTGCCGAGGAGTTCGTGGCGGTCGAGGCGGGAGCCGAGGTCCCCTTTGCTGTCATTGATGTGGGCGCAGACGACTTCCTTCCATGGAAGGTGGCGTTTGAACTCCTTGACGAACCCGTCCACGTCCGCGGCGGTCCGGAGGTCGTAACCGGCCGCGAAGAGGTGGCAGGTGTCGAGGCAGACGGCGAGGCGTTCGGGGGCGCTCACTTTCAAATACAGGTAAGCGAGATGCTCGAGGCGGTTGCCGAGGCAACTCCCTTGGCCGGCGGTGACCTCGAGGGCGATCCGGGTGTCGCCGGTATAGCGGGCGAAGATCCATTCGAGGGATTCTGCGATGAGATTCAAGCCGGCTTCCTCCCCCGCTCCGAGGTGGGCCCCGGGGTGGAGGACGATGAAGGGGAGTTGCAATTGGGTGCAGCGCTCAAGTTCCAGCAGGAGCGATTGACGGGATTTTTCGAGATTGGCCGGGTTGGTGGCGGCGAGGTTGATCAGGTAGCCGGAATGGGCGAAGACGCTGGCGTAGCCGATCTCGTCGCGGACCTGGAGGTAGCGGTTGACGGCGTCGGCCTTGAGTGGGGGGGCGAGCCATTGCATGTTGTTCTTGGTGAAGATCTGGACGATCTCGCAGCCGAGGTCGACTCCTTGCTCCAGGGCTTTATGGTGTCCCCCGGCGATCGAGAGATGGGCGCCGACGCGGAAAGGCTCTTTGGTCTTTTTTGCCATATATATCGGAGGATTGAAATGGAAAGATTTGGAAGAATGAACCCTAAAAACGAGGTCACCGTTCAAAGGTGGCGTTGCCGAAGCCGGTCAGAATGTTGCGGGGGCCGAGGAGGAATTTCCAATCGGGGTCGGAAGGGGAGCCGGTGAGGTGGATTTCGAGCATGTGGGCGAGCGGTTGCATGACCGGGGTAAGGAGAAGGGAGAGAAAGGGGACCCGGCTTTCGCGCATCAGGTGAAGTCGGACCGCGAAATCGAGGGTGTCGGATGGGATGAGGTAATCTCCGGAGGCACGGATTTCCGCGGTGGCGCCGGTCAGGAGCAACTCCTGGAACCGGAGGCGTTCGAGATCGATCAGGAAATCGCCTTTCGCTTCCTTGAACTGTAGTGAAGTAAACCCAAGCGGGGTCGAGTTTAGAATCCGGGAAAGTAGGCCGAGCAAATGGACTTGGGCGAGGTCGGCGTCGTGGATCCGGAAATTTCCGCTTCCGGTGAAACTGTGGGGGTCATGGAACAGACCCGCCGCCTGGATCTGAAGGTCGGCCCGTCCCCCCACGTCTTTGGGAAGGTTCGCAGGGGAAACGGAGGGCGCGTTGTGTATCCGCCATTCGGTGACGGCCCTCAGGCCCGCGGACATGTCGAGGTCGTTGACAAGGAGGGAGAAATTCAGCATCTCTTCGCCGTCCGCATCCCATTTGCTGGCTTCACCCGCGAGCGAGCCCCCGGCCAAACCGGCGTCGATCCGGCGAAGGTGGAGATTACTGCCTTCGAGCGAGGCATCGATCGACAATCGATCGAGCGGTAAGCCGTGGAAGGAGAGCGGAGCGTCGGAATGGCCGGAAACCGTGATGTGGTCGGTCGGGGCCTGGTCGCCCGGATAAATGGTTCCGTGGACTTGCAGGGCGGGTGGTTTCGAGAATCGAAAGTGCGAGGTGATGTAATTGTCGCCCTCTCCAAAGGCGCGGGCCACTTCCACCGGATCCATTCGGGAGTCGGCATGGAAATCAAGTTTGCTGTCACTGCCGTCGGAGGCAAAAGCGTATTGGAACCAGCCATTGGCCTCCCCTTCCGGGCGGTTCACGGTGAGGTCGCGCATTTCGACCCATCCATGGCGGACGGTAAGCTCGCCATCGAGCGAATCGAAAGGAACGCCCCGTAACAGAAAATCGTGGACGAGGATTCGTCCGAATAGTTCGGTTTGATCGGCATGGCCATGGACGCTCCGGATGTCGATGTCGCCCCGGACAGGCGTATTCAGAATAGTGAGATTGCTCCACAGGGCGGGCCACCATTCGCGGAACCATGCGCTGATGTGCAAGGGACGGACGGTTCCGAGAAAGCGCAGGCGGTAGGCTTTCGATTCGAAATCGACCTCGTAGGAGCCGATGGTTTCAAAATCGCCCTGGCGGAGGACCATTTCCGGCACATGGAAGCGTTCCCCGGGGTGGAATTCCGCCCGGGCGGTGGCGTGGTCGAGGAAGACCCCGTCGATGTTGGCCTGACGCGCGATGGCGTATCCGTGGATATGAGACGGCTGCCATCCCCGCAACTCTCCTTCGAGTCGGACGAAGGGAGTTTCGGCAAAACCGATCTCCTGGTTGAGGCCGAGGTTTTTCACGAACTCGCTTCTTAAGACCACCTCCGGGCGGGCGCGTGAGATCAAACGGAAACGACCGTCGCCCGTCTCCCAATCGATTCGGCCGTCGGCTTCAACCGGCGCTTCGCTCAGGAGAGCGAAGAGTCGCCAGGAGAGAAGGCTGGCTCCATCCAGACTGCCTCGGATCTGCACGCCTTCGACGGTGGCGGCGGGGTGGAGCAGGCGGTCGATGGAGAAGGTGGCGCGGTCGGGGAAGAGATTGGTCCTATTCTGAGAGGGCGTCCAATCGAAGGAAGCCGAAACCATTTCGGCAGAGGCATAAGGCGTGGCGTCGACGCGGGCGGCCTCGACGTGAGAGGAGAGGCCTTGCCAGTGGCGACCGTCGAACTGCCACGTGGCGGTGAGGCGGGGTTGGCGGATAAGGATGGAATGGGGGACGGGACTTCGCACGGAGTCGGCCCACGCGTCGGCAACGACCAGGAGTTTGCCGGCCGCGGGGGCGAAATCGAGGCGCAATCCGGGGTTTCGGGCGAGGGCGAATGTTTCGCGTTGGCGGACCAATTCGGGCAGGAACGAGAGGAAGGCCAACGGAGAGAGCGGCTCCTCGGTTCGCTCTCGCTCGGGAAATTCCGGAAATGAACCGCTCGCGGTGAAGGCGAGGTTATGCATCCGCCCGTTCAAATTGTGCAGATGCCATTGGTGCTCTCGTTGGCGGATGACGGCGTGGAGACGGTCGACGACTCGTTCCCGGATACCGGTGGGAGAGTGGGGAGCCGGACAAAACAACGTGCCTCCGTAGAGCGTCGCTTCGTCGATCCGAACTCTTCCGACGAAGAGGGGAAGCAAGGCGAAATCGACCCGGCCGTAGTCCGCCTCAACGAGTGGTTCGTGGAGTTCGGCCGGGGTGAGGCGGACGGCGGTGATCTCGACCGTGGCGGGAAGTCGGTAGCGAAGATTGCGGTATTCAACACGCCAACCGTGTTGGTGTAATTCCTGTTCCAGACGGGCGGTGAGGAAGCCCGGGAGGTCGGTCGAGCCGACGACAAGCAGAACGGTTTGGGCGAGAAGAAGCAGCGAAAGAAAGAGGATCGTGCAGACGGAAAAGAGCGCCAGGCCGACCCGGATCAGGAACGGTCGCCGGGGGCGGTTGTCGTTGTCGATCGGGCGGTCGGGCATTGTGGGAAAGCCGGCCGGGGGGCGGCGTCAATCGTTGTTCGAGGACAACGTCACGTCCTCACTCGCCGGTTCCTTTTGCGGCTCGTTTTTCGGCCGTTCGAAAAGGAGCGGAGTGAGAGCGTCGATCAGGTCCTGGCGGAGAGAGAAGACGACGTTCAATTGACGGGAACCGCCGAGGACGGTCTGGCCGCCGAGCCGGTTGGTGAGGAGGAGGTCGAGGCTGGAGCGCCGGGGGGATTCTCCGCCGACCAGGAGGAGATCGGCTTCGAGACGGTAGCTGAATTCGATGGCTCGCCCGTTCATTTCGATGATCGGGGAAAAGTCGTCGCCGATGTAGCGGTCGACCCGGAGATTACGAAGCTCCGGCAGCAAGGCGAGCACCGCTTTTTGTTCGGACTCGGACAACGGGGCGATGGCGGTTTGCCAGTCGGATTCGCCGGACGGCAGAGCCGTTTCGAAGACTACGTCTCTTGTCTTGAGATCGCGGATACGAATGGATGTGATGGTGGAACCGGCGGGTTGGGGGAGGAGAAGGCGGTCGCGGAAATGTTCGGTGCTGGAGGGGATTTCCCGCAGGATCGAGGCGTCAACGGTATGGACGAAACGGGAGCGTTCCAGTTTGGCGTAAACGGCGGTGCCTTGGGAATCGGGGACGTGTCCTCCGAGGAGGAGGGTGACGCCGCCAGTGCCGCCCAAGGTGATGACCCGCTGCGGTTCGTCGAATCCGAAACGGATCAAATCACCGTCGGAGGGAGCGTCGTTTTCGAACCGGAGAACATAGGTTTCGTCGAGCACGGTGAGGAGGCGTTCGATCAGTTGGGTATCCGCTGGAAGGATACGGACGGACTGGTCGGCGTAGCGGCTGACGATCTGCCAGTCGCCGGTCTCGAGTTTTTGGAGAAGGACTTCGCCGCTGCCGGATGCTTTGACGTTGATCGACGAGATTTCGGCGCGGTCGAATTGGAGGAGTTTCCGGTCGCGCAGGAGGTCCTGGGCGTTTTCGAGAATTTGGAGCGGCTCGGTGTTGAGGGTGAAGATGGTTGGGTTGTCGGCGAGTTTGGCGAACGAGCGACCGGAGGCGCCTGGGACGGGATTACCGACCAGGAGGGTTTCGCGGCGGGAGTTGCCGTCGAGGGTGATCCGCATCCGCGGGTTTTCGAGTCCGATTTCGGAGGCGTTGGCGTTTGGTTCGAAACGGCTGATGCGAAGGCCGTTGAGGCGGCCGACGACCGACTCGACCGCTTTCGCGTCGGCGCGGGTTTGGAACGGGGTTTCGAAGGCCCAGCGGTTTTCGTCGCGGGCGAGACGGATTTTGCTATGTGAGCCGAGTTGGAGGTTGAGGGAGCGGACCTCGAAGAGCGGGATGTGGAAGATGGTTTCGCTCTGGAGTTCGTTGAGTTGGACGGAAAGGGTTTGGGCGAATTCGCTGTGGACGACGTGGATCCATTCGCCGGACGGGTCGAGGATGTAGAGACGGTTGCCGATGTCGGTCGGGGCGCCGACGCGGATCTCGTGGCGTTGGCTGCCGCGGCCGAAGATCAGGACGGCCTGGGGGTCTTCGAGGCCGTAGTGGGCGAGGTCCTGGGAGTTGCGGCCGAGGTCGCTGGTGCGGAAGCTCGTCTTTTTTTCGAGGAACTCCAGTTGCTGGAGGATGCGGTTGACGGCGAAGAAATTGGCGGGCCAGTTGAGGGGGGCCTTGATGTTCCATTTGCCGGCTTCGAGGCGGAGGACGCGGGGCTCGTTGTCGCCGAGGCGGATCTCGAGGTAGTCGAGATTGGTCGCTTCCGGGCCGAAGATCTTGCGGGTGTTTTCGCGGGCGGCGCGGTCGGGATGACCGCTGTGGTTGAGGAAAAGGATGAATCCGAAAAGGACCAGATTGGCCGCCACCAAGGCGATGGTGATTCGAGTGCGCATGATTATTTTCTCCGTATCCAGTAAACAACGATTCCGCAAAGGGCGGCGGCGCCCGGGAAGAGGGCGAGCAAGGAGAGCCGCAGGCGGGTCGTTTCCTGTTGGCTGAGGACGAGTTGGATCGAGTCGACCGGGCGGGGCGGGATGTTGACCACGGCGTCGCGGTCGGTCGCCCAGTTGATGGTGTTGAGGAAAAGGGTGAGGTTGCCGAGGGCCCCGATCCGGTTGTTGGTGATGAAGTCGGCGGTGCCGAAGACGATCAGTCGGCCTCCCGGGATGTTGATGGCCATCTGGGAGGAGACGGTCCGTTCGGAAACGGTCGCGATGCTGAGGGGGCCGGGGATGTCGACGCCCTCGTCGAAGCGGGCCTCGCCGGGACGGTTGTAGCTGCGTTCGCCCCAGCTCGCCTCGGAGGTGCCGATCAACGGTTGGACCTGGAGGGCGTCGGTGATCGGGCGGCCCGGATCGGGGCGGACGGAGCGGCAGAGGCCGACCATGACCGGGATCTGGTTGTCGATCAAGGTGCGGGTGATCGGGTGGTCGCCGAAACGGCGCAGGAGAAGATCGCCGCCGGTGGCGAGGAAGTCGGGGCCGGAGTCGAGAATGACGACGTCGTCGACCATGATGCCCCAGTCGAAGAAAAGATCTTCCATCCCGTGGGGACGGCCCGGCTCCAGCATGATGAGGAGGCGGCCGGCCTGGTTGGAAAGATATTGGCGGAGCACCTCCTCCTCTTGCGGGAGGATGGGCCCTTGGGGGGCGATGATCAGGACCATGTCGGCGTCGTCGGGGACCCGGGAGACGGTGCTGAGGTCGAGGGTGCGGAGGTTGAAATTGCGGTAGCGTAAGGCGTCGCCGAGTTGGGAAAGCCCCCGGACGGAGTCGACGTTGGAGGTCCGCATTTGGCCGTGGCCGGTGACGAAGTAGAGTTGTTTTTGTTCGTCGCTGGAGACGTCGAGGATGGCGCCGGTGAAGACCTTTTCGCCCTGGAAGTGTTTCCGTTCGCGGCCCTTGGTCAGATACAAGTCGTTGGGGAAAACGATTCGCCGTTCGTTGCCGGAGACGAGGAGGACGATGTCGGATTCCTGGACCCCATAGCGTTCGGCGAGGAGGCTGGCTTTGCCGCGCTGTTGGTAGATGTTGACGAATTCGACCTCGATTCGCCCGTGGGGCGAGGAACGGGTGGCGTATTCATATTCTCGCAACAACCCCCGGACATCGCGGAAGAGACCGCCCATGTCTTTGTCGTCGTGGTCGTCGGTGATGGTGACGTAGATCTTGACCGAACGCTCCAGTTGGCCGAGGTAGGCCATGGTTTCGGGGGAAAGCGAGAAACGGTGTTGCCGGGTGAGGTCGGTGCGTTGGAAGTATTGGGAGGCGAGGTAATTGGCGCCGACGAAAAGGAGCAGGAAAAGAACGACCTGGACGGCGAAATTGGAGCTGGCGACCCAGCGGGCGTATTTGAAATCGGTGAGATTGGCCATGCGTTTAGCTTCTCCAAATTTTGCTGTCGATGGTGAGCGTGCTCAGGGCGATGAAGAGCGCGCTGCTGCTCAAGTAGAAGAAAATCGGGCGGGTGTCGATGACGCCCCGGCTGAAATCCTCCACGTGCTGGAAGACCTGAAGGTAATCGATCCAGGCCTTCGAGAGCGGAAGGTATTGGGGACCGACGGTTGCGAAGTCGGCCAGGTAACGGCTGCCGACGATCAGGCCGAAGAGGAGGGAAAACGAGAGGATGCCGGCGACCAGTTGGTTGCGGGTCACCGAGCTGGCGAAAATCCCGATGGCGATGAAGAGCAGTCCGCTCAGGATGACGAAGAGGTAGCCGCCGAGGAGCGGGGCGAATTCGACAAGGCGGGCGTCGTTGGTGAAGCGGAACAACATCAGGTTGAACCCGATCGTCAGGACCCAGAAGGTCATGTAAAGGAGGTAGGAGGCGAAAAACTTGGCTGCGACCACCTCCATCGGCGAGACCGGGGCGGTCAGGAGCGTTTCGAGGGTGCCCTGCCGTTTTTCTTCGGCGAAGCTTTTCATGGTCAGCAGAGGGACCATGAAAAAGACCGGGAGCCAGAAGAGTTGGAAGAAGATGACCATCGGCAAGTCTTCCTGGGCGGTCGTCTTGAACGATTCGACCACGCTTTGGAAGATGAACCCCATCACCAGCAAAAACAGGAAGGCGGCCACGTAGGTGGCGGGGGCCAGGCAAAGGTTTTTGAGCTCGTGCCGTATCAGTGTGAAAAAATGCCTCATTTGGTGGATGATTTGGCGTTACAAAATGAAAGAACCGTTGCGGCGGGCGTCAATTGTCGGCTTTTCGGTCGTTTGGCCGGTCGTTTTTTGGTTCGGAGCCGATCGGCATCAATACCTCCCAACTGCGGCGGGTGGCGGCCATGAAAACTTCTTCGAGAGTCGGCTTGATCCGGTGGACGGACCGAAGGGAAAGATCGGGCTGGCGGATCAGGGTCTTTAGCAAATCCTCGCCGACTTCCACGCCATGGGGGCAACTGAGGGTGACGGTGCGAAACCCGTCGACGGTCCCGTTGGCGCTGGCCTCGATCTTCAGTTCGGGGTGGGCCTCGCCGACGGCGGCGGCGATCCGGTCCTCGGGGCCGCGGACCTCCAATTGGTAGGTGTTTTGGTTGATGAATTCCTGACGCAACCGTTCGGGGGTGTCGGCGGCGACGATCCGGCCGCTGTTGATGATGATCACCCGGTCGCAGGTCATTTCGATCTCGGGGAGGATGTGGCTGGAAATGATGATGCTCATCCGCCCCCGCAGGCTGGCGATCAGGTCGCGGATCAAGACGATCTGGTGGGGGTCGAGTCCGATGGTCGGTTCGTCCATGATGATGACCCGCGGTTCGGCGATGATCGAATCGGCGATGCCGACCCGTTGGCGGTAACCTTTGGACAACGCCCCGATGATCCGGGTGCGGGCGCGGGTGAGGTCACACATCTCCATAACCTCATCCATCCGCGATTTCAACCGCTGGCGGCCGAGTCCCTTCAGTTTGCCCCGGAGGCGGAGGTATTCCCCGACCCGCATTTCCTCCGGCAGCGGGTTGTTCTCCGGCATGTAGCCGATCAATTTGTGGACCTGACGGGTTTCGGTGGCGACGCAGTGGCCGCAGATGCTGGCCCGGCCGGAGGTGGCGGGGACGAAACCGGTAAGGATCCGCATCGTGGTGCTCTTGCCCGCCCCGTTCGGACCGAGAAACCCGATGATTTCCCCCTTTGCCACAGAAAAGGTAACCTCGTTGACGGCGGTGACGCCGGCATAGGCCTTGACGAGTTTTTCCACTTGGATGGTGGTTTCTGGCACTTCTGAAACTTCTGGCACGGTGATCGATTCCTCAAAAACGGGTGAACTCCCCTTTAGTGATAACGAATCCCGTTTTGGTTCCAGCCTTTTATGAAAGAACCGCTTGATTTACGGTATTTTTTGGCGTCGTGACCGAGGTCCGACCCTTTGAATTGGAGTTGGCTACGTTCGATTACGGGTCTCGGGGCCGGGCTCCCTGTTTTCGGGTTGGCTGGCCGCTCGACAACAGCGTCAGCGCGACGACGCGCGAGTGAGTTGCCGACTCGGCTGGTTCGGTTGAGGAAACGAAGTCATTCCCGGCGGACCTCGCGCGGGGATTTGTCGTCGCGGAAGGCGATGAAAACCGGGTGGCGGATCGATTCGTCGGAAGTCCATTCGGAGAAGCGGACCTGGCAGACCAATCGCGGCTTCAGCCAGACGCAACGCTTCATCTCGGAGGCGGTCAGGCCGGTGCCGAAGGAACTCCGGCGGGGGGCGGGGAGATTGACGAACGGAGGCTCGGCGGTGCGGAGCGGTTGGAAGGTGTCGAAGGCCTTTTGCAAGGAACGCTCGTCGAAACCGGTCCCGGCGCGGCCGACGTAGTGGAGTTGTTTCCCTTTGTAAACGCCGAGCAGCAGGGAGCCGAAGTGGGAGCGGCTTCCTTTGGGTTCGGTGTAACCGCCGACCACGAATTCCTGCTCGTGGTGAAGTTTGATCTTGAGCCAGGAACGGGAGCGGCGGCCGACCTGGTAGCGGGAACCGGCCTCCTTCGCGATCAGCCCCTCAAGTCCGACCTCGCGGGCATGGGCGAGCAACGCCTCGGGGTCGGTGTCGATGCCGGCGGAAAAACGGAGCGGGTAGGGGACGCCGTCGAGCAACTCCCGGAGGAGTTCCTTGCGTTGTTCCAGCGGAAGGCCGGTGGTGTCGCGGCCGTCGAGATGAAGCAGGTCGAAAAAATAGCCATACAAGGGCGGGGCGTCCGGACCGCCGGGGCGACCGCGGTTTTGGAGGAGTTGGAAGGAGGAAAGGCCTGATTCGAGGAGGGCGACCACCTCGCCGTCGAGCACCGCCCGGTCGACCGGCAACGCGGCGACGGCGTCGCGGATATCGGTAAAGTCTGCGGAAATCTCCTTGTGGTTGCGGCTGTAAAGGGTGGTTTCGCCGCCCTCTTTGATCGCAATCATCCGGTAGCCGTCGAATTTGATCTCGTAAATCCAGTCGCCGCGTGTGGGAAGCCCTTGGCTGAGATGGGGTTTCATCGGGGAAACGAAACCGGGTGCGGCGGAAGGGAGGTCGGCGAGGGAAGGGTGGTTTTCGAATTTGGATCGGACCGAGCCGGCAGCCGAACCGGCCGACGCCGTCCGGCCTTCGGCGATCTCGGCGAGGCTGCGGCCCGAGGCGACGGAGCGGTCGTCTTCCTCGGGGGTGATTTTGTGTTCGTTCGCCTTACCCTTGAGCAGAAGCCAATGTTCCTTATCGTTCCCGGAGCGGGTGCGGGTGAGGATCCAATCGCCCGTCAGTTTCTCCCCGGCGAAGACGAGGGAAAGGCGCCCCTTTTCGAGAGCGGCGGCCGGGTCGTTTTCCCGCACCTCGTAAAGACCGCGGTCCCAGAGCATCACGGTCCCGGCGCCGTAGTTGCCGGGCGGAATCGTTCCCTCGAAATCGGCGTAATCGAGCGGGTGGTCCTCGACCTTGATCGCGAGATGTTTGGCGCCATGCTCCATCGGGATCCCCTTGGGGACCGCCCAGGAGGCGAGGGCGCCGTTTATTTCGAGTCGGAGATCGTAATGGAGCCGGGTGGCGTCGTGTTTCTGGATGACGAACAGACGGCCCTTGGCGGATTTCTTTCGGATGGACTCGGAGGATGTGGCTCGCCGCCATTTCGGTTCCGGAGACGAGCGAAAATTCCTTTTGGCCTGGTAGGACGTTTGCTTCGGAGCCATGGAAAAAAGGATTCAACCACTAATAAACACTAATGAACACTAATGAAGAGCTGGTTCTGCCGTTTCACCGGAACTGCTTGGACAGGAAACATTTTATTAGTGTCCATTAGTGTCCATTAGTGTTTATTAGTGGTTAAAAAATTAGAGCCTCAGGCCGTTTTGCGTTTGCGCGGAGCGGACCGTTTTTTGGGAGCGGATTTATTCCCGCTTCCTTTCTTGGCACTGGCCAGACTCTCCTGGAGGACCTTGACCAAATCGACCACGTCGGTGGTCGGACGGCGGCCCTTGGACGGGATCGCGGCGTGGTCTCCTCCGGCGGCCTTTTCTTCGACCAGTTCCAGGATGGCGGTCTTGTAGTCGTCGGTGTAACGCTCGGGTTCCCAGTCGACGGTCAAGCTGTCGACGAGGGCCTTGGCCGTGTCGATCTCCTTCTTCGCGACTTTTTGTTCGCGCGGAAGGTTGAGTCCGCCGGCCCCGACCAGTTCGTCGGCGAAGTGGAGTAGTTCGAGGATGAGGAGTTCATCCTTTGGTTTGACGGCGGCCAAATATTCCCGGGTTTTGATCACCACCTTGGCGATGCCGATTTTGTGGGTGTCCTTCAAGGTGTCGCGCAGGAGGACATAGGCTTTTTCGCCTCCCTTCTGCGGTTCGAGGTAATACGGTTTCTGGAAAAACATCGGGTCGATCTGTTCCAATTCGACGAAGTCGAGAATATCGACCGTTTGGGTGGCGGCCACGTCGACCTTCTCGAAATCCTCGTCCTTGAGGACGACGAATCTGCCCTTTTCGTATTCGAACCCCTTGACGATTTGATCGTAAGGCACCTCTTCGCCGTCGGCCTCGGCGACCCGTTTGTATTGGATCGGGCTAAGATCCTTTTCCCGCAATTGCCGGAATTTCAGGTCCTCCCTCCGGGTGGCCGAGTAAAGGGCGACCGGAATGTTGACCAACCCGAAACTCACGGAACCTTTCCATACGGCACGCATGGTTCAAAGATAACGGAGATTCGCCCGATTTTCAAAGTGGCGGAGGCGTCCCCCCGCGTCCCGGGCCGAGCTCCGGACTTGTAGCATCCCGGCTTTCGCCGGATGACCGTCGCGGGAGGGGAAATTCATCGAGTGAAAACGCGATGCTACGCGGCCAAGCTCCGGGCTTGTAGCATCCCGGCTTTCGCCGGATGACCGCCGCGGCGAGGGAATTCATCGAGTGAAAACTCGATCCTACGGGCCGAGCTTCGGGCTTGTAGCATCCCGGCTTTCGTCGGATGACCGTCGCGGGAAGGGAACCCATCGAGTGAAAACTCGATGCTACGAGCCGAGCTCCGGGCTTGTAGCATCCCGGCTTTCGCCGGATGACCGCCGCGGCGAGGGAATTCATCGAGTGAAAACTCGATCCTACGGGCCGAGCTCCGGACTTGTAGCATCCCGGCTTTCGCCGGATGACCGTCGCGGGAAGGAAAAATTCATCGAGTGAAAAAAACGCGATGCTACGAGGCCAAGCTCCGGGCTTGTAGCATCCCGGCTTTCGCCGGATGACCGTCGCGGGAGGGAAAAATTCATCGAGTGAAAACTCGATGCTACGCGGCCAAGCTCCGGGCTTGTAGCATCCCGGCTTTCGCCGGATGACCGCCGCGGCGAGGGAATTCATCGAGTGGAAACTCGATCCTACGGGCCGGGCTCCGGACTTGTAGCATCCCGGCTTTCGCCGGATGACCGTCGCGGTGAGGGAATTCATCGAGTAAAAACTCGATGCTGCTATGAGGGTTTCGTGACAAGCGGAAAATGAAACCGTTGTTTGATTTATTTTTCTTAGGACATTCTTAAGATCTGCTTTCTTACCTTAGTTCCCCTAGCGGGGGTTTGGGGGCGGCAATGAGCCCCAATCTTTTGGCCTTTGGAGTTGCCCCCGGAAAGGAATGTCTCTCGTCCCCGGTCCCCTCGAACTGGCCGGGGGGACAAACTGCTATCCGCGCGTGCCTTAGAGGCAGCGCATTATAATTTATGCGACCCCCGGCGAGGCCGGAGGAAAAGAGGGACGGAGCAAGCGGCACAATCTACAGGAACGGATGAAAGTCCAAGCATCGAAACGTGCGCGCTCCACTCCGAAATCGGGTTCGCTTCAGGCAAAAAGATCAAAGAACAAAAAGGGAAGTTGGTTGCCCTCAGCCGACTGCAACCTCGGGCATCCTCAGGCCGAGCTTCTCAGGCGTGGTTTGACCGGTGGCCAACCGCCACAGATCGATGGCGAGCTTGCGGGCGGCCGCGACCGCGATCTTGCGCCGAGACCGGCCGCTGACAAGCTTCTCGACCAACTCGCGCACGGGCGGGTAATCGGGTTGCCATCGCACCATGCGCCAGACCGCTTCGATTAACAGGGCGCGTATTCGCGGATTGCCGTGCTTGTTTATACTCAGATCCCGGGAGGATCCTCCGCTTTGGTGAACCCCGGCACATAATCCGACGAAGCCGGCCACTTGACGCCGGTTCTTAAACCGTCCCCAGTCGCAGATCTCCCGCAGGAGCATCACCCAGGTCAGGGCTCCGATTCCGACCGGCAGAGGCTGTTTAACCTCCTCGACCAGTTCCTTTTTGATGGCCCTTTCCTTCTCGTCGAGCTTCAGCAGAATCTCACGCATTACCTCAAGTTGCTGGACCAGATACTCGGGTAATTCGAGACAGAGATCCTTCCATTTGCGCGGCCCCCACCAACGGCCTTTCACGTGGAATCCCTGCGCCAGCAACGCGCTTCGACCACGTGCCTCCCATCCACTCCGGCTCTTCTTGATCTGATCGCGCAGACGTGATCTCGCCCGCGCCTGTTCTTCCTCCTGGCTTGGCACACGAATGACCGTGAAGGCCTTCTTGTTGCCTCGCAAATAGCGGTCGAGTTGGTCGACCAGCCCCCGCGCATCAAGGTTATCCGTCTTTTGGTTGCGTCCGCCCGCCAGGCTCACCGGGGCAACCACGAAAACGGTGGCTCCCAATTCGGTGAGCTGGCGGTATAATCCATAGCCGCAAGGACCAGCCTCATAACAGGCATAAACCTTCAGGTCGGCGGCCACTAACTTGCCAACGAGGCGAACCAGTTCCTCGTGCTTCAAGCGCAACGGGCGTTGCGGCAAGCTGCCGTCCACCTGTAGGCAAGCCACGCCATCGCGGGCATGAAGATCGATCCCGAGCTTGACCTCCTGCCCATTGGACGAGACGATTCCGTTAATCAATTTGGAGAAGTTATTTTTCGATTGGTTATTCATATCGGGCGACATGTTGGAGAATTCTTTCCCACTTGTCGCCCTCATGTTATCTAGATTCCATCCGAAAAGGGTTTTTACGAGCGGCGATTGTTTGATTGAAGATGGATGTTTGGTGGATGGGTGGAATCCGGCACCCCCAAAGGCAGTAACCAAACAGTGAATACGGTCCGAATCGTCGTTTTGGAACCAAATTGAGCAGGATCGGTACAGGACCGATCCTCCGTCTTCGACGTTCTTTGTTTGGAATGACGGGGGGACCTCGCTCAAGCGACTTGGCACCGTCGTTTTCGCTTTCGCAGCAGGATCGTCCGACACGCATTGTAGGCCAGGCACTTCTCCAAAAATTCCTCGCGGGCTGCCGCAATGCCTGTCCGGCTGAGTTGGCCGAAGTCGAAGCCATACTTCAGGCAAAACATTAAAGACTCCACGGCCGAACGGCCGGCCCGGGCCAGGCGATACTCCTCCCCGTCCCAGTCCTCGCCAAGGAGCTTCTTTCCCTTCGATCCACTGATGCTGACGATCTCCACTCCCAACTCCCTGACCCGATCATGGCCCTCCCGCGAAGAATAGCCGTCGTCCACGCTGGTCAGGTGCGGTATGACTCCAGTGTTGGCGATCGCTCTTTCCACCATCGGCACCAGGTTGGAGGAATCGGAGGTGTTGCCTGAATCGACCTTCAGCGCGACGACATATCCATTGGCGCTTCGGGCCAATTGCGGCTTGTAGCCGATGACCGGCTGGCGACCTCCCTTTTGGATGTAAGCCGCCGAGCGGTCGTGAACGCTCAAGACGCGCTCGGTCGAAGGAAAGGTTTTTTCTTCGAAAATGCGTTGGCGCATTTGTTCGAGCGACTTCGTGGCGAGGTGCAGACTCTCGACAAACAGATCGACACGCGCTTTGGCCTGTTGGCGCAAGCTGGGCAGGATCCGCCCGTTGTCGAGTCGTTCGTTCCAGCTTGCCTCCACGCGCTTGAACTCGTTATCCGCATGGCAAAGAAGTTTGGCCGCCAACTCAATGAACTCCCGGCAAAACTTCTGGAACTTCTTCTTTTTCTTAGCGTTAAGATTGATTTGAAAAGGCTTTTTCGAGAGCTCTTCGAGGTAGCTCTCCATGCGTCCCGGGCGGATATTTGCCAAACCGAAAAGCTCGAACTTGCGGCCGATCTCATAAAGGCGCCGGGCCAGGACGAAGATGGTCTTGGCATCGGTCGGCCAGCACGAATTGGCCTTGGTCGCGGTACTATCGATCAGGACCTGATCGAAGCTGTCGAGCTCTTCCCGGCTGGCCCGGTTTAACTGGGCGGAAAGGATCGCCTCACGCGTTTCAAGGCTGATCGCATTGAGCAACTCGCTCATGGTCGAACGCCCCGGCAGGCTCAGCCCGCGTCCGACCAGAAAAGCTTCCAGGCTTTTGGACTCGCCCATGAAATCCAGCGCTTCCTTGTTGGTGCAGGAGCCGTGATAGCCGCGCGTCAACAGCAAAACCCCCGCTACCGCGCCAGGCATCCGTGGCCGCCCTTGTTCGAGCACCTCCAGTTTACCCGGCAGTTTCCGGCCCTTGGCATCGAAGCGTGGCGGCGGAAAACTCTCGGGAAGGTTTTCGAGCCCGGCCAACGCACCGTTTTGGCTCTGGAGAAAAAGACGGTCGGCCCGCCGGAGCTTCTTTTTCTCCAAGCCGTGCCGGTCGAGATCGGCCTCGATTTTCACCACCAAATCGCGCCTCGAATCGAATAAATCGGCACTTTCGGCCAAGAACTCGCTGAAATCCGTGCTCGCGGCGTAATAAAAGTTATTGAAACAGGGCGTGAAATGTGCAGGATTGCCGTTGGCCTCAGTTGTTGAACTATGGTTAGGTTTAGTCATTTAACCACAACAGCTTGAGGCCGCTTGTATTTTAAGCTTAAATACGGTTAATATTCCCGTTTTCCTGGCCGATTTTCGATAGCCAATCACCTTTTCGGACACGCTCTATCTACGGGCCGAGAGAAAACCCATCGAGTGAAAACTCGATCCTACGGGCCGAGAGAAAACCCATCGAGTGAAAACTCGATCCTACGCGGAGACTTCGGCCGCTTCGAGGAAGCGGGGCCAGTCGGTGTCGGTGATGATGCGGCAAGTGTTGATCAGGTCTTGAAGGAGACGGGGGATCAATTCCGCATGGCTCGATTTGCCGGGCGAAGGAAGGATCAGGCACTTTTCGGCGACCGCAAGGCGGAGGGCGGTCGGAATGAGGCGGATTTCGTTCGGCGCCAACGGGGTTTCCTCCTGGTAGGCGCGGAGGAATTGCTGGAACTCCTGCGGACGGCGGGGAGCACGGGAAACCAACAGCCACTCCCGGGTGACGGCGGCGATCCGGAGGCGCAGCCGGAGATGTTTGCCGTTCGGTAAAAACGGCAGCGACCGCGGCACGATGCGGTCCAGATCGCGGCAGGCATAGCGCAATTGATCAAAGAGAAGACCGGCCGCCTCGTCCTCGTCGTGGTCGATGATCTCGCAAAGGTGGCCGAGCGCTTGATAAAGCAACTGCAGGCGTTCCGCGCGGTAGTCGTGGGTCGGACGCAGTTCTGCGGGACCGTGGGCGACCGCCGCGGAACGGCCGAACCACGCGGGATCGAGCTCCGGGGGCCGGTAAATTGAGTTCGCGGGACGGGAATCGCCTCCCCGGACAACGGAGGTCCGGGCGGAGGACGGTTTCGTTCTTATTTGGTGATCCGGCATAGAGTTTCGGAGAGAAGTCGAAAAGGTTGTTTAATGTGGAAGAGAGCCGGGGCGGGGGAATGCAGCAATTTGCACTCGTCCGTCCCTCGGGATCGTGCAGGATGCGGGATCGGTCGGGCGACCGATCCCGCGCGTTCCTTAAAAATCACTCGCGCAGGGCATCGCGGTTGACGCCGCCTTTGCGGGCGATCTTGGTCAGCAAACCGTCGGCTTTCTCCTCTTCGTCGAGAGTCTTGCCGAGGATTTTGCCGATTTCTTTTTCGCCGAGGGACTTGGCCCATTCGGTGACTGTGCCGTAACTGGCGATTTCGTAGTGTTCCGCCTTTTGGGCGGCTCCGATCAAGGCGGCATCCATCACCGGGCCTTCTTCGTCCATGGAAAGGAGTTCCTCGGCTTCCTCGATGATCCCTTTCATGGCGTGGCACTCGTGCGCGGAAGCCTTTTCGCCCATCTTCTTGAAGCATTCCTCCAAGCGGTGAACATGTTCTTCCGTCTCCTCCTGATGCTCTGTCAAAGCGATCTTCAGGTCGTCGGAAGAGGCGCGCTCGGCGATCTTGGGCAGAGCTTTCAGCAATTGCTGTTCGGCGTGGTAAAGGTCGCCAAGCTCGTGCAGGAACAGTTCTTTCATCGATTTAAGTGGTTTCATACGTGATCTGTTTTTATCGGTCTTTCGTAGTTGTGTTCTTCGTCATACCGGCGCGACCAGAGCGGCGCGCCTCACCGTCCCTTTAAAGCTAGAACCGTACCGGGGAAGAGAATTAGGAATTAGGAATGAGGAGTTATGAAGTCGTTTAGAAGTTTGAAGGGGACGACTTCCTCTCTTCCTCCCTTCTTAATTCATAATTCGTCATTCATAATTCTCTCCTCTGGCACGTCCGTTGCTGGGGGATGAAAGGCATGCGTGACAAAAACGAACGGAGGGCGGTCGCGGGACCGGAGGGGAAAGTGAATGTGTCGGCTTGGGAGGGATATGCCCCGTTGCCGGAACCGCCGCCGTTGCACCGGGATTTGGATACGGAGGTATGCGTGGTGGGAGCGGGGATATCGGGCCTGACCACCGCCTATTTGCTGGCCCGGGAGGGGAAACAAGTCACGGTGATCGACCGGGGGGCGTTGATTCGGGGGGAAAGCAAACACACCACCGCCCACCTCTCGAACGCGATCGACGACCGGTTCGCCGAGGTCGGGAAAATCCGGGGCGAAGAGGTGGCCCGGATGGCGGCGGAAAGCCATGGCGCGGCGATCGATTGGATCGAACGGATCATCCTGGAGGAAGAGATCGAGTGCGATTTCGAGCGATTGGATGGCTACCTGTTTCTGGGGGAAGGCCATGAGGTCACCCTGTTGGACGACGAACTGGAGGCGGCCCACCGGGCTGGACTCGGAAGCGTGGAGAAATTGGCCGTGGCGCCGGTGGAAGGATTCGTTTCGGGACCTTGCCTCCGGTGTCCGGGGCAGGCCCAATTTCATCCGCTTAAATACCTGATCGGGCTGGCCCAACGGGCGGAAAAACTCGGGGTCCGCTTCTTCGGCCGGACTCCCGCGCTCGACATCGAAGGTGGCGCCGTGGCGACGGTCAAGACCGGGACCGGGCACACCATCCGGGCGCAGGCGGTGGTGGTGGCGACGAATACACCGGTTAACCACCGTTTCGCGATGCACACCAAGGTGTATCCGTATCGTAGTTACGCCATCGGGTTTGCGGTGAAGAAAGGGGCGGTCAGCCGGAATTTGTATTGGGATACCTTGGACGCATACCATTACGTCCGGCTGCAGGATTGGCCTTCGGGTGGAGAAAACGGCACGTCGGCGGCGGACGATTACGAAATGTTGATCGTCGGCGGGGAAGACCACAAGACCGGTCACGCCGACGACTGGTCCGAGCGATTCGCCCGTTTGGAGGATTGGACCCGGGCGAAATTTCCGGCGGTCGAAAAAGCCGCCTATCATTGGAGCGGGCAGGTGATGGAGACGCTGGACGGACTCGCCTACATCGGCCGCGATCCGGCGGGAGACGAGAACGTCTATGTGATCACCGGGGACTCGGGGATGGGGCTGACCCATGGAACGATCGGCGGGCGGTTGGTGACCGACCTGATCATGGGGCGGGAAAACCGGTGGGCGGAAGCTTACGATCCGTCGCGCAAACCGGCGGGGGCGTTGGCGATGTTCGCCGAGGAGAACCTGAATGTAGCCGGAGCCTATGCCCGTTGGCTGGCTCCCGGGAGCGTCCGTTCGCCGGAGGAAATTCCGGCCGGAGGCGGCGCGGTGGTCGGGGCGGGAATGAAGAAAAAAGCGGTTTACCGCGACCCGGAAGGACGCCTGCACACCCGCTCGGCGGTCTGTCCCCACCTGGGATGCGTGGTCGGATGGAACGCCAGCACCGGAACCTGGGACTGCCCCTGCCACGGTTCCCGCTTCGACCCCTACGGCAAAGTCCTCACCGGCCCATCGACCCAGGATCTCTCCGAAGAGGAGGAATAAGAAAAACGTAGATATCGATAGGCGCGGATGAGGAGTGGAAGAGCGGCGGCTGGGGAAGCTTTATGAACGGGTTCCGCCTGGGACCGGAGCCCGAAATCTTGTCCGAAGTGGCGGAGGCGTCCCGCCTCAGTGCCGTGCCTAAGTCTGACCCCGCATAAGACTCAAAGGGCTCTGCCCAGAGCCGCTACGAATGCATGGTATCAAAAGGTGAAAGTCCATTCCCTCCGGAGGCGAGTTACGGGAGAGCAGCTGAAAGCAACCACGTCGCTGGAAATCGCGCTTGACCCAAAGCTTGCCTGGACTAACTTAGCTAAGATGATTACGGTGAATATGCACGAAGCTAAGACCCAGCTTTCCCGGTTGGTTAAATCGGTGGAAAAGGGCGAGCATGTGTTGATTTGCCGGAAGGGAAAACCGGTTGCGGAGATTCGTGCGCCGTCAACCCCCGCCATTGAACGGCTTGCATCGCATCCGGATCTGAAGCCTCTGTGGGTGGAACCTGACTTCGATCCGGCCGCTCCGGCTACCGACGATGAATGGCCCGCTGAAGCGAGATGATTCTCCTCGATACTTGCGTCCTGTTTTGGCTGGAGCATGACCCTGATCGAATCTCCCATCCTGCGGTGGAGGCGATTCGGACACCAACAACCGCCTGTTTTGCCTCCTCGATCAGCGCACTGGAACTGGGTTTGAAGGTCGCCCGCGGGAAATTGAAACTTCCCTTACCTCCGGGCGACTGGCTCCGGGAGGTCTGTCAGCGTCGTGGCATCGGAGAAATTCAGGCGGATTTTTCGATTGCCGGCGAAAGCGCACTACTCCCCCGCATCCACGACGATCCCTTTGATCGTATCCTCATTGCTACCGCGATGCAGCGATCTCTCCGTCTTGTAACGCCGGACGGCCATATTTCCCGATATCCGGGCCTCGACGTGCTTTGGTGATGCGATTAGCCGGAAGCTGGCCCGCATGAATGCGGCACTCCAGTGGAAGCCGGTTTCTTTAGGTCGTGTAGAGGGACAAGAGAATTCCGCAAGGCGGTGGTGGCGGATTTGAATGATGAGGTATCCAAAAGGGTGGTGGAAGCAGAAGCGGAAGAATTGCGGGAACCGCTCTGGGAACGGCAGTTGATGCGGGGACTGGAAGTTTTGGGAAAGACGGAGATGGACCTGTTGTCCGCACGGAAGGGAGATTCGTGGAAGGTGGCATTGGCCCGCTACCTGCGTGAAACCAGCCTGACCCCAAACCGCTGGCTGGCAAAACGCCTGAGTATGGGGACGGCAAATTCGGCGAGCAGTCGAATCAGCACTCATCGGAAGACGGTCGATAGCGCTGATAAAACATGGAGAAAACTTCAAATGTTAGAATGCGTGGACTGACCCCTTTTGTTGGCTCTGTTGGCACGGACACCGTGGAGCACCAGCTTCTTTCCGCTGGCAAGGAGGTGGTTCGCGTCAGTGGCGAGGAGATTGCCTCCGGGATTCTTGCGTCCAATTTCGATGGAATCGTGTTTGCCGGAGGGAGTGGAAGCCGACAAGCGGGTTCTCTGGGGCATCGCGGCAGGGAGGAAGTGCGGCGTTTTGTCGGAGAGGGCGGCGGCTACGTGGGCATCTGCGCTGGAGCGTATCTGGCCTGTTCGGGGTTTCAGTGGGGAGTTGGCGTACTAAATGCCCGGACCGTTTCGCCTCAATGGCGCCGTGGGCGCGGGATCGTCTCCGTTGAGGTGACGGAGGAGGGATTCTCGATCACCGGCATTCCCGCGGGCCTGTGTGAGATTCGATACGCGAACGGCCCGATCCTTATGCCAGATGATCGGGAAGACATTCCTCCATATGAGGTCGTTGCCTATTATAGGTCAGAGATCGCCGAAAACAACACACCAGCCGGAGTAATGGGAAACAGTCCGGCTATTGTCTGGGGAACCTTTGGCAAGGGCCGGGTGGTTGTTTCCAGTCCTCACCCGGAAAGCACAGAGGGACTCGATCCAGGTTTTGTTCCTTCGGCGGTCCGCTGGGTGGCAGGAGGAGGGAAGGTTGCATCTGAAAACTCGGAGATTGCAGGCCATGAGTATGACAGTCGACCGGGCAAAGAGCAGAACGGGCAGGTTACGCGCTAAGGATTGAAACTAAGCGGCATGGACGATATGACTCAGGACCGAGGGAAGAAAGGAGAACGGGCTTTCCAGCCCGCTTAGATCTAATCCCCGGACAGGACGGAGCGAAGCGGCGATGGCGAAGCAATATCCGGGTTCTTTCGGGCTCCAGCAACTGAGGAAATCTTCGTCGAAGTAGGGAGAAGCCAAAATGGGGTTCAGGTAAGGTCCGTCATTGAATTAAGATTCTGCTGGGAAGGTGTTTTTTTTGCAGGGAGTTTAGCCGTATATTCATTACCGAACGGGCCGCAAAATTTTCCGCGATTATCTGGATTGCTGCGAGGCGCGAAGATATGATCGATGTGGCAATGCAGCGCTTTTCGAGGAGCCGTTATTGAGGGCGCTGTTTGAGGCGGTGGAAGAGCTTGGGCACTGGTGGATTGTTGAAAGGATTTCCGGGGCGGCTTCAATTGGGATAACCGCACCCGGGGTGCGCGGAACCATTAGGCGGCCGTGGGCTGGAGCGCGGCGCGTTTGCGGAGGGAGCGGATGTTGCCTTGGATCAGGAGGGAGACGACCAGGGCGACCAGGAAAAGGCCGGCAAAGATTTGAAGGGTCTGCTCGTAGCTGCCGGTGGTCTCACGGACCTGGGCGGCCAGAAGGGGGCCGGCGAGGCCGGCGGCGGCCCAGGCTGTGAGAATATTTCCATGAATCGCCGACAGGCGTTTTGTTCCGAAAATGTCTCCGATGTAGGCCGGGATTGAGGCGAATCCTCCGCCGTAACAGGTCAGGATCAGGCAGACGACGACCTGAAAGACGATCGGGTTGGTGCAGTAGGGGAGCGCGAAAAACGCGATGGCCTGGATTACGAAGAACGTGGTGTAGGTCATCGGCCGCCCGAGATAATCGGAAATCGAGGCCCAGCCGATCCGGCCCAGTCCGTTGAAGAGTCCCATCAGTCCGACCATGGTGGCGGCGGCCGCTGGAGTGAGGCGGGCGATTTCCTGCGACATCGGCGACGCGACCGAAATGATCGCTATCCCGCAGGTGACATTGATGAAAAGCATCACCCAAAGATAATAAAAGCGGATCGTTCCCAAGGCTTCGAGTGACGAGAGTTGCGCGAGGTCTTCGACCGGGCGCCGACGAGTTTTCTGACTCGGCTTGGGCGTCTTAGCCTCGAGTTTCCAGTCGGACGGGGGAGGCTCCAGGTATTGGGCCGAGGCCATCATGAGTAGAAAATACACACCCGCGAGAAGATAGAAGGTGATGGCAACCCCAATTCCTTCGATCAGAACTTGAATGACACGGCTGGCGAGAAGGGCGCCAAAACCAAACCCCATAATGGCCAAGCCGGTAGCGAGTCCCCGGCGATCGGGGAACCATTTGACGAGGGTCGAAACCGGGGCGATGTAGCCGACTCCGAGTCCGATACCGCTGATGATTCCGTAGCCGAGGTAAAAGAGCCAGAGGTTGCCAATCGATACCGCCAGGCCGCCAATGGCGAGGCCGGAGCAATAGAAAGTCGCCGACAACATCCCGCTCTTACGCGGTCCGAGGCGTTCGACCGTCGGTCCGAGAAACGAGGCCGACAACCCCAGGGCGAGGATTGCCAGGCTGAACGCCCAAGCGGTCTGGCTCTGGTCCCAGCCGAGAGATTCTCGTAATGGTTGTTTAAATACGCTATAGGCGTAAACAGCGCCGATTGAGACGTGGACTCCGACAGCGGAGGCGGCGATTAGCCAACGATTTTTGATCCGTTTCACAGGAGAATAACGATAGTAATTGGATCTCTATTCAGATCGCATTGACGCCATGGGAAGCAAAGATTTCTCGGGCATGTTCCACTTGTTTCGCCGTCGGCACGGGGGTGTTGCCAAGGTGATAGGGAATACCGCGGGCGGCGTATTTGGTCTCGCCCATTTTGTGGAAAGGGAGAACCTCGACCCGGTCGACATTGCCGAGGGTGGCGACGAAGGTGGCCAGGCCGTGGATGTTTTCGTCGGCATCGGTCAGGCCCGGCACCAGGACGAAGCGGATCCAGACCGGCTTGTGCAACGCGTCGAGTCTGCGGGCGAAGGCGATGGTCGGCTCGATGTGACAACCGGTGGTGTGTCGATAGGTGGCGGGGAGCCAGCTTTTGATGTCGAGCAATACCAGATCCACTTCGGCCAGGAGGGCGTCGCTTGCTTTGGCTCCGAGAAAACCGGAGGTATCGAGTGCGGTGTGAATCCCTTCCGCCCGGGCTCCCGCAAGGATCGCGTGGACGAACTCAGGTTGCATCAGCGGCTCGCCGCCGCTGATGGTGAGCCCGCCGTTGCGAATGAAGTTCCGGTAGCGCAGAATGTCGGCCAATATTTCACCCGCGCTCTGCTCCTCCCCGCAAGGACGCCCCTGGGTGTCGGGGTTGTGGCAATACAGGCAACGCATCGGGCACCCGGAAGTGAAGAGCACATATCGAAGGCCGGGGCCGTCGACGGTGCCGCATGTCTCCACCGAATGGATATGTCCGCGCGTCTCCAGTGAGGGAGGTGGCGCGGCGGCGGGCGGCCGTTGGTGTTCTGTGAGGATGCAGGACATCTTCGGGTGTTGCTAGAACCGGTCGTGGAAGGTTCGCTCGATCACCTCGTGTTGTTGTTCGCGAGTGAGTCGGATGAAATTGACCGCGTATCCGGAAACCCGGACGGTGAGCTGGGGATATTTCTCCGGGTGTTCAATCGCGTCGAGCAAGGTCGCGCGTTCAAAGACATTGACGTTGATGTGGTGCCCCCCTTCGCGGAAGTAGCCGTCGAGCAGATTGACCAGGTTGCCGACTTGGTCTTCGCTCGTTCGCCCAAGTGCTTTCGGGACGATGGAGAAGGTGTAGGAAATACCGTCCTGAGAATACTCATACGGGAGTTTTGCGACCGAGGCCATCGAGGCCACGGC
Source organism: Verruconatronum alginivorum (assembly GCF_056590205.1). NCBI lineage: Bacteria > Pseudomonadati > Verrucomicrobiota > Opitutia > Opitutales > Verruconatronaceae > Verruconatronum > Verruconatronum alginivorum. The sequence goes on from NZ_JBWPVQ010000001.1 coordinate 1,948,129, forward strand.
GCCCTTGCGGTCCCGTCCATGCATCGGGTTTGCTCCGGGCGCAAACGGTTCACCGGCCTTGCGTCCATCCGGGGTGTTGCCCGTTTTCTTTCCATACACCACGTTGGAGGTGATGGTGAGGACGGATTGAGTGGGGACGGAGTTCCGGTAGGTCGGTTGACTGCGGATCTTGCTCATGAAGCGTTCGACTACCTCGCAGGCGATCGAGTCGGGGGCGTCGTCGTTGTTGCCGTATGAAGGATAATCACCTTCGACCGCATAGTCGACCGCGAGTCCCTCCTCGTTGCGGATCACGCGAACCCGGGCGTGTTTCACCGCGGAGAGCGAATCGGTGACCACTGAGAGTCCGGCGATGCCACAAGCCAATGTCCGATAGATCTCACGATCGTGGAGCGACATCATGAGGTGCTCCGGCGAGTACTTATCGTGCATGTAATGGATGATGTTGAGCGCCTTGACGTAGGTTTCGGCCAGCCAGCCCATCATTCGGTCGAACCGCTCCATCAAGTCCTCGTATTCGAGATATTCCCCGGTGAACGAATCCGAAACCGGTGCGACCTGCTCGCCGGTCTTTTCATCGCGCCCGCCATTGATGGCATAAAGCATGGCCTTGGCGAGGTTGGCGCGGGCGCCGAAAAACTGCATTTGTTTCCCGATGCGCATCGCGGATACGCAGCAGGCGATCCCGTAATCGTCACCCCAGAAGGGCCGCATCAAGTCGTCGTTCTCGTATTGGATCGAGCTGGTTTCCGCGGAGACCTTGGCGCAGAAATTCTTGAAACCGCGCGGCAGGTTTTCCGACCAGAGGATGGTGAGATTGGGTTCGGGCGCCGGTCCGAGGTTGAAGAGGGTCTGGAGAATGCGGAAGCTGCTCTTCGTGACCAAGGTGCGACCATCTTCGCTCATGCCGCCGATGCTTTCGGTCACCCAGGTCGGGTCGCCCGAAAAAAGCTCATCGTAGTCTTCGGTCCGGATGAACCGAACGATGCGCATTTTCATCACCAGGTGGTCGAAAATCTCCTGGATTTCATCCTCATCGATCGTCCCTTCGGCAAGATCGCGTTCGAAGTAGATATCGAAGAAGCTGGCGGTGCGTCCGAACGACATGGCCGCCCCGTTTTGTTCTTTGACGGCACCGAGGTAAGCGAAATAGGTCCATTGGACCGCTTCTTTGCCATTGCTGGCGGGACCGGAGATATCGAAACCGTAGGCGGCGGCCATTTTCTTGAGATCCTGGAGGGCTCGGATTTGATCGGCCATTTCCTCCCGTTCGCGAATCCAGCCTTCGGAGAATGCCTCGGACTCGCCGGCTGCCATTTGCTCCTTTTTATCAACGATCAAGCGATCCACCCCGTAGAGGGCGACCCGACGATAGTCGCCAATGATGCGCCCCCGGCCGTAACCATCGGGCAGACCCGTGACGAGGCCGGCCTTCCGCACCTTGCGGATCTCGTCGGTGTAGACGTCGAACACCCCGTCGTTGTGGGTCTTGCGGTGGTTTTCAAAGGTTGCCACGGTTTCCGGATCCATCTCGCGGCCATGGGCTTGCAGAGCCTTCATGGCGATCCGTAACCCGCCGTAGGGGAGGAGCGCTCGCTTGAGGGGGGCATCCGTCTGGACTCCGACGATCTGTTCCAGATCCGCATCAATGTAGCCCGGGCCGTGGGAGGCCACGCGCCCGACGACTTTGGTGTCGGCATCGAGAACGCCGCCCAATGACCGCTCTTTGGCCAATAAAACCGTCAATTTTTCCCAAAGTTTGTTGGTCCGTGCGCTCGGGCCCCGGAGAAAACCGGCGTCTTCCTTATAAGGCGAGACATTGCGCTGAATAAAGTCCCGGACATCGATGGCATCGGTCCAGTTTCCTTCCTGAAATCCACGCCATGGCTGGGAGGCCGGAGAGCCGGCCGTTATCTTTGGAAGGGAGGGAAAATCGATTACTGCGTTCATAAAAACTCCTCGTTATCCGATCCTCTCAAGCTGCCTGGTGGAAGCTGGACGCGGACCGTTGTTAATTAGGAATACGCATACTGGAAAAACGCAAATAAAGCTAATCTAATAGGACGGAAATTCGGCCGCGAGGGGCATTTCAAAGCGCCGCTTATGGCAGGCAGTAGATTTGGATGGAGCGGAAACGTAAAGGAGGGGTTCTGCTGTGGCATGAGCCTGATCGCATCTCCCGCCCGCTCTGGCGAGCGGTCCCCTCGGCATCCGGGCTGCGCCCTGGGGAACAATATAGAATGAAACTTGGTTATGAGGCGGAGCCTCTTTGGAGTGCTCCGCGTCCCCGCGGAGCTTTCGAGCGTGCGGAAGAGCTCCGGCCAGTCGAATGATTGCCGGGCGTGCGGTTGTTGCGGATTGTTCGAAAGCGGTGCGAGGACGCACCGCACTCCAAAGCGCTTCGCGCGAAAACCGGATCGCCCTGTAACTCGCATGAACAGTGAGGTTTCATACGAGGGGAACATTATGGTAGATCCGCTCTTGAGAGAGGGGGGCGCATGAATGCGGCACTCCAACGGCAGCCGGTTTGCTTCAGGTCGTGTAGATTTCGGCGCCTTTTTCTCGGAATTCTTCGGACTTGGTTTTCATCCCTTCTGCAAGGGCTTCTTCATCCGTGAGGCCTTTTTCGGCGGCGTAGCGGCGGACGTCTTCGGTGATTTTCATCGAACAGAAGTTGGGGCCGCACATCGAACAGAAATGGGCGGTCTTGGAGCCTTCCTGCGGGAGAGTCTCGTCGTGGAATTCGCGGGCCGTTTCCGGGTCGAGGGAGAGGTTGAATTGGTCTTCCCAGCGGAATTCGAAACGGGCTTTACTGAGGGCGTTGTCGCGGTATTGGGCGGCGGGGTGCCCTTTGGCGAGGTCGGCGGCGTGGGCGGCGATCTTGTAGGTGATGACTCCGTCTTTGACGTCTTTTTTGTTGGGGAGGCCGAGGTGTTCCTTGGGAGTGACGTAACAGAGCATGGCACAGCCGTACCAGCCGATCATCGCGGCGCCGATGCCGGAGGTGATGTGGTCGTAGCCGGGGGCGATGTCGGTGGTGAGTGGTCCGAGGGTGTAGAAGGGGGCTTCGTGGCACCACTCGATTTGCTTCTCCATGTTTTCCTGGATCATGTGCATCGGCACGTGGCCGGGGCCTTCGTTCATCACCTGGACGCCGTGTTCCCAGGCGCGGGTGGTGAGTTCGCCCTGGGTTTTGAGTTCGCCGAATTGGGCTTCGTCGTTGGCGTCGGCGATGGAGCCGGGGCGGAGGCCGTCGCCGATCGAGAAGGATACGTCGTAGGCGGCCATGATCTCGCAGATTTCGTCCCAGTGGGTGTAGAGGAAGTTTTCCTTGTGGTGGGCGAGGCACCATTTGGCGAGGATGGAGCCGCCGCGGGAGACGATGCCGGTCATGCGCCGGGCGGTGAGGGGGATGTAGCGGAGGAGGACGCCGGCGTGGATGGTGAAATAGTCGACCCCTTGTTCGCATTGTTCGATGAGGGTGTCGCGGTAGATGTCCCAGGTGAGCTCCTCGGCTTTGCCGTTGACCTTTTCGAGGGCCTGGTAGATCGGGACGGTTCCGATCGGGACGGGGGAATTGCGGAGGATCCATTCCCGGGTCTGGTGGATGTTTTTCCCGGTGGAGAGATCCATGACGGTGTCGGCTCCCCAGCGGATGGCCCAGCGCATTTTCTCGACCTCTTCCTCGATGGAGGAGGTGACGGCGGAGTTGCCGATGTTGGCGTTGATTTTGACGAGGAAGTTTCGTCCGATGATCATCGGCTCCAGTTCGGGGTGGTTGATGTTGGAGGGGATGATGGCCCGGCCGCGGGCGACCTCGGATCGGACGAATTCGGGGGTGATTTCCTTGGGGATGGCGGCGCCGAAGGATTGTCCGGGGTGTTGTTTGAGGAGGCTGTTGGAGGGGGCGGAGGCGCTCATTTCGACCTCGCGGGCGGCCTGGAGCTTGGTGTTTTCGCGGATGGCGATGAACTCCATTTCGGGGGTGACGACGCCGGCGCGGGCGTATTGGAGCTGGGTGACGATTTTGCCCGGTTTGGCGCGGAGGGGTTTGCGTTGGAGTCCGGGGAAGCGTTTGAGGCGACCCTTGCCGGCGGCCTGTTCGGCGTGGGTGGCGGAGAGGTAACCGTCGTCGGTGGGGAGGGTTTCGCGGCCGTCGTATTCTTCGACGTCGGCACGTTCGAGGATCCAGTCTTTGCGGAGGGCGGGGAGTCCGCGGGTGACGTCGCCGTCGAACTCGGGTTCGCCCCAAGGGCCGGCGGTGTCGTAGACGCGGACCGGGTCGTTTTGTTCGAGGTCGCCGGTGATGAAGTTTTTGGTGGGGGCGAGGGAGATTTCGCGCATCGGCACCCGGAGGTCGGGGCGGGAGCCGGTGACGTAGATGCGACGGGAGTTGGGCAGCGGCGCGTAGGGTGCCGTGGCGGCGGTGGTGTGATCGGACGATGACATTGGCAGTTGTTTCTTTTGTGAAAAAGGATCCCTGCGCTTTCAGTCGACGATCGGGCCCCGGGGGGAGATCATTTTCCTACGGCGGCATGACCCGCATCAGGTTCGAAGGGTTCGCGGAACGGTCGGATCCGCATCTCAGCCTCGCGCGGGAGGCTCCCCGGTTATGAGTTAAAGGAGATAAGAATAGGGAAACGGGGGCGGGAGGCAAGCGCGCTTCGCGCGCATAGACGATAGACGATGGGAGGGAGAAACGTTCAAGGTTCAAGGTTCAAGGTTCGAGGTTCGAGGTCCGTAGTTCTTAGTTCTTAGTTCGAAGCTCTCGTGCTCTGGAAATCCGAAATCCGCAATCCGCAATCCAAAATTCACTCGGCGATCGGGAGGAAAATGGTGAAGGCGGAGCCGGTTCCGAGTTTGGTTTTGAGGTGGAGGGCTCCCTGGCGGTTGCGGAGGAGGCGGGAGACCATGGAGAGGCCGAGGCCGGTTCCCTTGTCGCGGGGCTTGGTGGTGAAGTAGGGTTCGAAAATTTCCTGGATGATGTCGGAGGGGATTCCGCCGGCCTGGTCGCGGACGGTGACCGAGACGAAGGGCGGTTTGTTTTCGAAGACATCGGCGTGGAGGACAACGGTGCCTTCGCCGGATTTTAAGGCGGGTATGTCCAGGGGGGTCTCGATTTGGCGGGCTTCGACCGAAATGCCTTGGATGTCGCCGTTGCTGCCCTGGAGGGCGTTGATCATCAGGTTCAGGAGCATTTGGGTGAGTTCGGCTTCGCTGAGGCGGACGCGGGTGTCGGGTTCGAGCAGTTGGACCTCGATGGCGTTGCCGCGGATGACGGGGTGGACTTTGATGAGGCTTCTCAGGTCGTTGAGGATGAGATTGACGGAGCAGGAGGAGGAATGGGAGGGGCGTTGGAGGAAATCGAGATGGCGGCTGGAGATCTCGGAGCAGATTTTGATTTGCCGGGAAATGGTGGCGAGTTGTTGCCGCATTTCGTCGAGTTGATCTTCCTCGATGGCGCGGGAGTTGGCGACGCGGTCCATCATCAGGTCGAGGAAGCAATTGATGATGGTGAGGGGGTTATTGATGTCGTGGAGGACGCCGGCGTAGACCTCGTTGATGGTGGCGGCCATGTCGGCGCGGGTCATGGTTTCGGCGAGTTCGGAGGAGATCCGGTGGAGTTCGCGTTCGGCGTTGGCGATTTTGAGGGAGACGCGGCGGTGGACGAGGGCGTCGGAGACGGACCGGCGGAGGGATTCGACGTCGAATGGTTTGCCGATGTAGTCGCGGGCGCCGAGGCGGAGGGCTTGGCGGGCGGTTTCGAGGGTTTCGTAGGCGGTGAGCATGATGACCTCGGTGCTGGAATCGACCTCTTTGAGGGCGCGGAGGACGGCGATGCCGGACATGCCGGACATGCGGATGTCGAGGACGGCGACGTCGATTGGAATTCGTTTGGCAATTTCGAGGGCTTCGTCTCCGTTATGGGCGAGATGGATGTTGTAGTCGTTCCGGAAGACCATCCGGATGGATTGGCGCGGACCTTCTTCGTCATCGACGACCAGCAAGTGGTGTTTGGCGGGAGCTTTCATAGTCGGGAGATCTTTAGAGACGGTGTTGTTCATGAGTTTCCTGTGCCGGGAAATACATGGCGACATCGGGATGGTCGCCCTTGGATCGCGGTGAAATTTGGAGCCAGCCATTGTGTTCGTTGGCGGCGCGGCTGGCAACCGTCAATCCGAGGCCGATGCCGCTGGTGCGAGAGGTGAAGAACGGTTCGCAGGCGGTGCGGGAAGTTTCCTCGGTGAAGCCGGGGCCTTCGTCGAGGAATCCGATCCGGAGGAAGCTCCGGTCGTCGCGGATGACGAGGTCGAGTTGGACGGTGAGGGTCGGCGGTTTGGAGTGGGATTGGAGGCCGTTGATGAAAATTTCCTGGAAGGCTTGGGTGAGGGCGGCGGGGTTGCAGCGGAGGGAGGAGATGTTGCTGCGGTTTTGGACGGTGAGAATGCCGGTGAGCCGGCTGGCGGTTTGGGCTTTGGCGAAGGCCTCGCGGAGCAATTTTTCGATGCCGGTGAGGACGGAAGGGGGTGGGCGGGTTTCGGCGAGGAAGAGAATTTGTTCGGTGAATCGGGCGATGCGGGCGGTTTCGGAGGCGAGGGCTTGCTTGAGGGAGTCCTGGAAGGAGGATTCGTGGTAGCGGTCGTCGATCAGTTGGAGGTGGGAGTTGAGGGGGACGAGGGAGTTGCGGATTTCGTGGGCGAAACGTTTGGCGACGAGGCTGGTCAGTTTGGTGTTTTCGGCTTCGGCGGCGAGTTGGCGGGCGTGTTCGATTTCGCTGACGTCCTCCATGAGGACCATGGCGGATTGGGGGAGGCGGCGGGTTTTGTTTTGGAAAGGGATGACGGTGACGCGGAATGTCCTGGGTTCCGGTCCGGTCGGGCGGTAGGAGAAGGGAGGCACCTCTTCGCCCTTTTCGACGACCTCATGAATCCGTTCGGCGAGGGGGGCGGGGAGGTCGCCGAAGGTCAGGGGAGGTTTGCCGGGTTCCGGTTGCGGGGCGCCGATGAAGCGGAGCATGGCGGGGTTGACGTGGAGCACCTCCAGGTCGGGCCCGGCCACGAGGCTGCCGTTTGTCATAGAGGCGAGGACGTCTCCAAAGAGTTTGTGATTGGCGGCCAGTTCGCTGTGGAGCCAGTTGTTGCGGACCGACATGCCGAGTTCCTCCAGCAGGTGGAACATGAGTTGGAGTTCTTCATCGGTGAAGGCGGCGCGGGTCAGGTGGCCGCCGAGCATGGCGACGCCGATGGTCCGTTCCCGGTCGTTGATCGGAATGGCGAATTGGCAGCCGAGGAGGTTGAATTCGTTTTGGACCCGGGAGTGGAGGGTGGGGGAAAGCAAGGCTCCGGTTTGGTCGGCGCGGAGGATTTGTCCGGATTGGATGATCCAGTGCCCGATCCCGCTGGTGGCGGAGAGTTCGACGCAAGTCTGGACGTCGGCGGGGATTCCGATCGAGCAGACGCAGTGGAGGCGGGATTCCGGTGGCCGGGGGGGATGGGACGAGGAGAAGCGGGGGGATTGGAGGAAGAGGGCGATGCGGTTGACGCCGAAACTTTCGCGGACCCGGAGGATGAAGTGGCGGACCAGGCTGGGGAGGTCGAGCGAGTGGCTGAGGATCCGGGAAAAGTCGCGGATAATCTCAAAATTGGCCGGAACGGGGGGGCGCTGTTCGGAGGCCGGCGATGTCGGGTCGGAAGGCATGGGGAAATGGTTGGATTGGGGTAGGGGATGAGCGCGCTCGTCGGGCGTCGTCATCGAAACCGGCAATCGCCGGGGCCGGGTGAGGGCCGGTGCGGTGGGTTGGAGGCGGGGACGCGTGGGTGTGTTGCCGCGCAGCCTTTTCGGTCCGCCCGGGAAAGGTGGGGATCGGAATAACTGGGGGGGATGGTCGTCACGAACGTCTGGAAGGAGAGAATGGTTGAAACCGAAGGCGTTTACGATTGCGATAATGCCCCATCAGACACTGATTTTGCGGTGTATTGCAAGCCCTCGGCGTTTGAAAAATTTGCGAAAATCCGGGCAAAGGAATGTAAAAAGGCTGGGGCGGGGGCTCGGGGTCAGGAGGGGGTGAAGGAATTGGCGAAGACCGGGAGGGAGATCGCGATGTTGCCCTGTTTAGCTTCTTTCACTTCGAGGACACCCTCGTGGTCGGCGATGATTTTGCGGGTGACGCTCAGGCCTAGACCGACTCCGACATTGCGGGTGGTGAAGAAAGGTTGGACGGCCTGGGCGGCCAACTCTCGGGTCATTCCGGGACCTTGGTCGGAGAATTCGAGGACAAGGGTGCCGGTCCCGTTGTTGCCGGGGGTGAAGTGAGGGGAGACGGTCACTACGGGATTTTGCGGGTCGGCTTGGAATCCGTTGAGGAGAAGTTCGACGAAGGCGTGGGTGAGGCTTGGTTGGTCGCACTGGACCTGGAGCCCGGAGAGGCCGCTTTTCTGTTTGAGTTGAGCCTCTTTGGGCGCCAGGGCTTTGACTTTTTCGAAGGCGTCGTCGATCAAGGTGGCGACGGAGACTCGATTCGAGCGTGGGACGTCTTGTCGGGAGAGGTATAGTAATTGGTCGGTGAGGCGGGCGATCCGGCGTGTTTCCTGGGCGAGGGTTTCTTCGAGGTTCGCGATGAAGTCGCGGTCCTCGTGGCGTTCGGGGAGGAGTTGGCGGCAAGTGTTGATCGGGAGCAGGGAATTGCGGATCTCGTGGGCGAATTTCTCGGCGATCAAGGCCACGAGGCGGAGGTTGGAGGCTTCGAGTTCGGCTTTGCGGGCGGCTTCGAGAATGGTTGTGTCTTCGATCACCAGCATGGCGCCGGCGTTGTTGTCATCTCCGTTGAATGGTTTGATCGAGACTCTGAAGCACCGACCGGGGCGGGAGGACTCTTGATGGGTGAAAGGATCGTGATCCTTGCCGTGGTGGGCCGATTCGTAGAGAAGGCCGGCCAGTTTTCGGGGGAGGTTGGCGAATTGGACCGGGTGAGGGAGTCCGAGGCATTCGGCGAGGGTCTTGTTGGCGTGCAGGACATTAAGGTCGCGGTCGACCACCAGGCAGCCGTGGCTCATTTGGCAAAAGATGCCTGAGACCAGTTTGTGGCTGGAAAGGAGTTGTTCGTGCAGCAGGTTGTTTTTGATCGCGATTCCAAGTTCTTCCATCAGGTGGAAGAGCAACTGGAGTTCCTCGTTGAGGAAGCGTTGGCCGGTGAGTCGGTCTCCCAGGACGGCTACGCCGATGGCCCGTTCGCGATCGAGGATGGGGATGGCGATTTGTCCTCCGATGAGGTCGAACTCCCGTTGGATTTCGGCATCCGGCGGGAACAGGCCGTCGAATGACGGGCCGTCGGAACGCAGGATCCGGCCGGATTTCAGGACCGCCTGTCCGATGCCGGAGTCGGTCGAGAGCGTCAGGTAGTCGAAAAGTTGGGGGTCGATGCCGACCGAGCAGAGGCAGCGGAGGCGGCGGGCTTGTTCATTGGCCGGGGGGGAGAAGGGAATCGCGGGTGGTTGTTCGAGGAAGATGGCGATGCGGTTGACGCTGATGATCTCCCGTAATTTGAGGGCGAACTGGTAGGCGAAGGTTTTCAGGTTGAGGGAGAAGGAGAGGATCCGGGAGAAGTCGCGGAGAATCTCCAAAGCCGGAAGCGGCGTCGGGGGAGGGAGAGGAGCGGGGGGCGGGAGTGGAGTTGGTTTCGGGAGGTCACGGGCGCGGGTCTGCAAGAATCTTGCGACAAAGTTTCTAAAAAGGATTCCCCGTAACGGCTTTTCGAAAATGAAGTCGACCCCCTTTAGGGCCGCCTCTTCCGCCCACTCCCGAGAGGTCTCACCGGAAAGGGTGACCAACAAGATTTGTGCGTCAATCGAGCGAATTCGCTCGACCTCACGGATAGGGGTGATGTTCGTCAAATCGGAGTCCATCACGCAGATGTCGAAGAAGCCTCGTGAGAGCATCCGGGAAGCGTCCTCAATCTTTGCAAAGCGATGAAATTCGTAAAGAGCGGGGCCGGAGAGAACCTCCCTTAAAGAACCAACGATGCATGGATCTTCCGATAGAATAAGAATCTGAATCATGACGGAGTGCTCTCCTGCATGTTGCCGGATCGGACATGCGCAGGGTTACTTGGTAGGTCGATTTCTACGCGGGTTCCCTCCCCTGGTTTGCTATGAATCGAGATTGAACCATAATGAAGTTCGACGATCCGGCGGCAGATCGAGAGGCCCAGGCCAGATCCGCGCTTCGTGTCGCCGGTGTCTTTGGTCGTGAAATAAGGCGTAAAAACTCTCTCGATTTCTTCTGGCGGGATCCCGGTACCTTGGTCGCTAACCGCAAATCGGACCCATTTTAATCTTTGAAAAGGTCGATTGAGTTCGTTCACCGAAATGTCGATTCTGGAATAATCGTTGGATGCGTCGACCGCATTATGAATCAAATTCGACAGCAGCCTCTGCATTAGAACATCATCGACAGTCATTTCAAGATTCTCGCCCCCGGCGATGTTGAGGTCAATGTTTCTCGCGGCTAACGTCGCGCCGTGGAGAGTGCGGATGTCGTTGAGAAGCTTTGGGATACGAACTCTACTTGCCTGTAGTCTTTGATTCGTTGAAAAAAACAGTCCTTCGTTAATGTATGACCTCATTGCGTTAAGGTTCTTCTGGGCAATCGTCGCAAAGCTTTTCAGTGAATCGTTGTCTGTGAGCGAGTCTTTTGACAATTGGCAGTAAGTGGAAATAGGGGTGATTAGATTGTTTAGGTCATGAACCAATCCACGAGAAATATTTCCGAGTAGTTCCATTTCCTGTGCTTCAGCAACGCGTCTCTTCAGGCTCGTTTGAACAATGAACAATCCCATGTTCGATGCCATTTGAGACCATAGTTCAACGTCCAGTGAAGTTGTTGGTCTCCCGGAAGTTTTTTCCCCGAGCATTAAGAATCCGACCAGATCGATGCCGCTTCTCAGTGGGAAGCATAACTTAAGGGGGAGGTCTGAGAAATCGCGGCGTTGAATGTCGCTAAGGTTTTCCAGGTTGAGCAGGTCTCTACTGTTCGCAACAGTTAAAAAATTCTTTGAATCTGACAGAAAGTGTTTGGCAATGTAACTGCTCTTGGGAATCGAAAAGGCAGGGTCTTCCCTCTCGATGAGAGGATAAGCTTCCAGAATGGAATAGGAATCCGTGATCGCGTCAAAGGTGTAAAGTGCAAACCGGCTGATCCCAAAGCCATCGAGCAGCATTGGGCGAAGGTCGGCGATCAATTCTTTTTCGCTGGGGTAAAGTGGAATCTGATTGATGAAGTGTTTTGCACGATCCTGATATTCGAAGTGATCCCCAAGGATTCTCTTCTCCAGAAACTCTTCTCCCATGCCAATTAATTTTGGAAAAAAAATTGAGCCAATAAGAATTGTGATAATAAAAGCGAATAATGAGCTAAACAGTCCAAAATAGGTAAACTCATCAGGGTAGGCCACGGCGATCAACAAGATGGATAGGAAGTAAAATAACAGCAATAAAAGGATTCTGACAAGCGTCGCCGCAATTCGGCCAAGGCTGGTATGAATGTTAAGAATCTGATGCTGCAATACGCTGTAACCTACAAGAAGCCCGTATATGGTTGAGCCGATTGTAAAGAGGGGATAGACCGTCCCACCAAAAACAGGATACTCATAGACACCAAATACCGGTAGTGAATCGTGGAGGCCGAAAGCAAGCAGATTGTATTTCGCGCAAAGGAGATAGTTTATCTTTTTTCGATCAAATGAGGACGCGCTTTTTTTCTTCTTATAGACAATGATTGAGAATATAACGATTATTACAAAATAAGCCGACATGAACACGTGGAAAGCCGGCCCGCCAATGCCATACCAAGAGTACCCAACATGAATCACGTCTTTGATGAACAGATCGGAAAAATTCGTTATACAGAGTGCAACGGGAATGCTATAGGCTATGAGGAACGATTTTTTGATTTGGACCTTCAGGACGAGGAAAGCCACATGAATAAAAAGGTATGGTGAGAAGATTACTCCGAAGTGGAGCGATCGGGAGATGATGAGGGCTGTATGCGAGTCTTCCGTGGAAAACATCAAGAAGATGCCGAAGTTCCATATCACCAGACTTAGTGCGAACAGGCTGAAAATCTGGTTCAGGATGGCTTTCGGGTTTCGGGTGAAAACGAAAATCCCAAGCACAAGACTGACAACGGTTGCGAGAAGCGGTGCTATCGCAAAGAAGCTCATCGTCACTCAAAACATCTGAGAATGAGGCAGGCGTTCTTTCCGCCAAATCCGGCGTTCATATTGATGGCGACTTTGACGGGAAAAGGTCGGGCTTCTCCGGGGACGTAATCTAAATCGCATTCCGGATCGGGATCCACCAGATTCATGGTGGGTGGTATTGTCTTATTCTTGATCGCCAACGCGCAGATCACCGATTCCAGCCCTCCGGACGCCCCCGCCAAATGACCGGTCACGGGTTTGGTGGCGCTTATTTGAAGTTTTCGCGCGTAATCTTTGAACACGTGCTTGATCGCCTTGGTTTCGATGACGTCGTTGCTGGGAGTCGCGGAGCCGTGGACATTGATATAATCGACTTCGCTGGGATGAAGTCGGGCTTTTCGCATGGCTTTTTCCAATGATCGATATGCGCCCCGACCCTCGGGATGCTGCGCCACTGAGTGATATGAATCACAACTTCGCCCGTAACCGAGAATTTCCGCATAAATAGGAGCGCCTCGGCTCAAGGCGTAAGACAGTTCCTCAATGACGATAAAAGCCGCTCCTTCCCCGAGAATAAATCCATCTCGGTCTCGATTGAAAGGTCTCATTGCTTTAGCCGGATCCTGGGTTTCCCGACTCATCGATTTTGCCGCGCAGAATATACCCCAGTATCCGGGTATCATTGGAGCTTCGGTGGCTCCTGCTATCATTACATCCGTGTCGTCTTCCAGGATTGGCGTTAATGAGTATCCTATTGCATCCGTTCCAGAAGAACAGGCCGTGCATATGGTGGTCGCATGTCCTGAAACCCCCAGTGCCAACGCGATTTCGGAGCTGGCGCCTCCGGTATAGGCGTTGATCAAAGTAAAGGGACTAATGCTGCGGTATCCTTTTGTGTTATAAGCATCGTGACAAGCAAGAGAGCTGTTTAGACCCCCTATGGAGGTCCCTTCGACTACTCCGATGCGATCGGGGTCGAGCTTTGAGAGATCGATGCCGGAATCCCATACCGCCAACTGTGCTGCGGCCACGGCGTACAAATAGGAGAGGTCCAATCGCTTCGCCGTCTTCGGATCCATGTAGTTTTCTGGTCGGAAGTCTCGGACGAAGCAACCGACCTTGGTCGGCAGTTTGCTTGCGTCGAATCGGTCCACAAACGTAGCCGCGCTTTTCGGCGCGCACAAGCTCTCCCAGAAGGTGACCTTGTCAAAACCGTTCGGGGCGATGATTCCGACCCCGGTGATTACGGCGCGCCGTCGATAATCGGCCATGGAGCTAGAGTAGTTTGGGGAACAACGAACCTGTGCGGCTCATGTAATCCCGGTAAGGAGCGCCGAATTTTTGAATCAGTTCCTGTTCCTCAATTCGTATTCTGTAAATAATGGCCGGAAGAACCGTTATTAGGATGAGTAGGGCTGATCCTATCGCCTGCAGGATCAGGACGGCTCCCACAACTTCCAGGATCGCGGCTGTGTAAACCGGGTGGCGGATTCGTTTGAAGGGGCCGGAAGTAATCAGTTCGTGTTGTTCGCGGATTTCCACATGGACGCTCCAAAAGGTTCCCAAGGTTCGGATCGCCCAGCGACGAAAGGCCATTGCCCCAAGGAAAGTGGCCGTACCGATCACGGTCAGCAAGTATGACGGCGATCGATCCAACATGACGTATTCGATGACCGCACTGAAGGTGACGACCGTTCCTGCGAGGAAAAGGAAAGTGAATGACAATCGCTCCTTGATTGAGCCCTTGGTTGTCTGGCGTTTGAGAAGGAACTCAAATATCCGCGATAAGTAGAGAGCGAGAGCTATGTAGACAGGGAGATATTGCATTTTGGTGTGTTGATAGATTCGAAAATCAGAACCGGAAGGCGATGGTGGCGGAGATGCCGTGGACGTGGGAATCGTAGTCGCCGTCGGCGGTTTGGGGAGAGCCGAGGGGAGGTTCGCTGCCGCGGATTTCGCGGGTCGGCGAATAGCCGAATTGATAGGCGATGTCCCAGTCGAGCGTCCGGTAGCTCCGGCCCAAGCCGAGGCTGAAGATATGGCGATCGGCATCCGGAACCGACGGGCTGAAATGTTGCGAGGGAACCGAGTTTTCGCTGAACATGTAGCCGCCGCTCAGCCGGTAGTTGTTCCGCAGGTAACGGGTGGCTCCGAATTTGTAAATCAAGCTAGATTTCCACTCGAACGGCATGTCGGTTTGGGTGCCGTCCGCGGTCACAATGGTGACTTTGTCCAGAACATCCCAATTCGTCCAATCGAGGTTGAATTCGAAATTCCACTGCCGGTTCGGCCGGAAGGCGTAGCCGACGACCACGATTTCCGGGAACGGAAACTCTGCTTCAGCGGGAATACGGGTGCCGCCGATCGTCATGTCGCCGCTCAAATCGAAGGTGGTTCGACTACGGTAAACGGCGCCAAACGTATGACGCGGCGAAGGTCGCCAATGGAGGGCGAGGACGTAACCCAAGGTGTCGTCGCTCCCTTCCAGTCGGATTTCCCCGACGCCGGGTTGTGGATGAAGTCTTCGGAGGTCGGCCTCGCCCCGGTCGAAATGCAGTCCGCCGGCGACCGACCATGTCGGGGAGATCTCCCACGCGACGACCGGGCTCAGGCGGTAATACCGGAAGCTGGATCGGGTCGCGATGGTGTCGAAGGTGGTCCCTTCCGGCCAGTTGTTTTCGAGTCCGAAGGGGGCGTGGGCGCTGAATCCCAAGGTCCACGCTTTGTTTCGGAATGGCACGACGGCATGGAGGAACGGCGCCAGCTGGAAAGATGAATCGTTGGAAAAGGTGTCGCCCTGGAGGTTTTCGTAATCGACATCGAAGATCAGTCCGTAAGAACCGGCCATGATCGTCGGGGATTGGATTTGGGTGATTCCGGCGGGGTTGTAGTAGACCGCTGAAGCGTTGTCGGCCGTGGCCACGAACGCATTTCCCCTGGCGGTGGCGAGGGCGTCTTTATCGTCCACCCGAATTCCGTAGGAAAAGGCGAAGTGGGTGCAAAACAGAAGGGAGACTCCCGTTATCAGCAGTTGCTTATGTTGCATAGTTGATCAGTTTCTCGACAATTGGAAGCGGGGGCCGTTCCCGTCAAACACCGTTTGGCGATTTTGGCCCGTTGAAATGGTCGGTAGGGTTTTCCCCTAAGCGACGTTGTTTTGCAATCGCCTTTTCAGGGCAGGGACGGTAATTTCTCCGGCTTTTAGGCGTTAGCAGGCCCGGTTAACGAATCCGGTAGAATTCGCCTGTGCCGCCTTACGAGATTCAATGACTGATAAACCGCGTATCGCATTTGCGGCTCTGACTTCGTTTTACGACGGGGTGGTGGAGCTGACCCGGGATTGGCATGAGGGAAGTGTGCCATCGCTGGAGTTGGTTCCGCGCAATGAAATCGTTTCTTTCAGTAAACTGGCGCCCCATTTGTTCGGCCTGGAGAGCGGCTACTTTTTCGCCAACGGGAAAATCACCTTCGTCCTCGATCCGGGGCATTATCCGTGGCTCGACGATCATGGGCATGACGTGTTTCTCGCGGGGGAGTTCAACGATTGGCAACCGGAGGCCGATCCGGAGCGGTGGCGGCTCGGGCGGGCGGTGATCGACGGCCGGGAGGTGCGGGCGGTCTCGTTCCGGGAGGATGCGGTTTTCTCCGGGAGTCGGAGTCAGTTCAAGTTCAAGGCCGGGCGCAGCCGGTGGCTCTCCCCTCCCGACCACGCCCCGAATCGGGTCGGTAACGAGCTGTGGAACACCAATTTGGAGCTGGATCCGGCGAGGACCGGGCATCACCGGTTCGCCTTCACCACGTTGAAACCGATCGATCTGGCGGTTGAAACCTTTATCACCTGGGGGGCTGGGGCGCGGGAACGGCATTTGGTGGTCCCGGGCGATTTCGTCTTCCGGATCAAGTCCGACCGGCCGCTCGGGGCGATCGTCGAGGGGGAGCGGACGACGTTCCGGTTGTTCGCTCCGCGGGCCCGGCAGGTGGAGGTCCGCTTTTCGCGGAAGCCGGGGGTGGGACGGATGGAGCGGCGGTTGAAGCTGACCCGCGGTCCCGACGGAGTTTGGGAGGGGCGCATCGAGCAGAATCTGCACCGTTGGTATTACTGGTATTTTCTCGATGGGGCGTGCAACCAGTCGCTCCAGTTCCATCCGGAGTTTCCGGTGGTCGACCCGTACGCTCTCGCCCTGGTGGCGAGGGAAGGGCCCGGGATCATTCTTGACCGAGCCCGTTTGCCCCGGCGGCCGGTCTCGCGTTTCCAGACCCCTCAATGGCAGGATCTGGTGATCGCCGAGGTCCATGTGCGGGACGCCGTGGCTCGGGCGCCGATCCCGCTCGACGACGAGGAACGGCGGGGATTCACCGGGCTGAGGAAGTGGGTTCGTCACAGAGCCTCTTATTTGCGGAAACTCGGGGTCAACGCGGTCGAGTTGCAACCGGTCCAGGAGTTCGACAACGAGACGCGGGAGGAATACCATTGGGGGTATATGCCGGTGAATTATTTCGCCCCGGAGAGCAGTTATGCGCTGCAACCGGAGAAGGCTTCCCAAGTTAAGGAGTTTCAAGATTTGGTCCATGCGTTCCATCAGGAAGGGATGGCGGTGATCCTCGACGTGGTCTACAATCACGTCGGCATCCCGAACCACTTGTTGTTGATTGACAAGGAGTATTACTTCGAGATCGACACCGAGGGACGGCTGTTGAATTGGAGCGGATGCGGCAACGACCTGCGTCCGACGGCGGCGATGGCCCTGCGGTTGATCGTCGATAGTTTGGTCCATTTGGTTGAGTTTTACGGGGTCGACGGATTCCGGTTCGATTTGGCGGAGTTGCTCGGAGTGGAGGCGCTCCGCGAGATCGAGCGGCGGCTGAAGGAGGTAAAGCCGGACGTTGTTTTGATCGCGGAACCGTGGAGTTTCCGGGGGCACATCGGGCACCAGATGCGGGAGACCGGGTTCACTTCGTGGAACGACGCCTACCGGGATTTCATGCGGAAATTCGTCCGCGGCCACGGGAATCAGGAGGCGATTCGCTTTTTCCTGTCCGGATCGCCCGATTCTCTCGCCACCTGGCCGGCCCAGACGGTCAACTACGTCGAATCGCACGATGACCGGAGTTGGATCGACAACATCACGGAAAACGAGAATCACAACGGCTTTTTCCCGACATCGAACGACTGCCGCCGGACCCAACTGATGATCGCTTTTCTGATGAGTTCGATCGGGATCCCGATGATCTCCGCCGGGCAGGATTTTCTGCGGTCGAAACATGGGGTGAACAACACCTACCAGCGGGGCGATTTGAACGCGCTCGACTACGAGCGGATGGAGCATTTCGCGGGTACCCACGCCTATTTCGCGGCTTGGATCCGGTTCCGGCTGTCGGAGAAAGGGCGGTTGTTGCGCCTTTGGAAGCGGCCTCCGGAAACGTATATGGAGTTCTCCTTCGCGGAAGGGACGAACGCCTTCGCGGCGGTCTTCAACGCCGACGGCACCCACGGCCGCCGACGGTTGATGCTGGCGATCAATCCGCACGATCATGCGGTGCAAATCCCCTTGGAATACGAGACGCGCCATCCGTGGCGGTGTTTGGCCGACGCGGAGCGATTCCTGCCCGCGAAGCAGGTCGCGGCCAGCCGGAGGCGATTCGCCGGGGCGGTGGAGTTGGGGCCCCTCGATTGCCGCCTCTGGGAGACCGAGGTGGATTCCTGATCCAGAGGGTGGAAAAAAGGAGAACGGGCATTCCTGCCCGTTTGCGGACAGACAGGAATGTCTGTGCCACGAAGGGAGAACGGGCTTTCCTGCCCGTTTGCGAACAGACAGGAATGTCTGTGTCACGTGGGGGCTTTGTCATTTTCACCGTTCCGGTGGGAATTTTCCCTCTTGCGTATTTCCCTCCGGTTCATTGGTCTTTTCGTTTCCCGGGTTGTCGATCGGCCTTCTTCGCTTAGGTTGACGATGATGTAGGGAGTGCCCTTCGGAGGGAAGGGGGGAGTGCCATGCCGGCGTTCCGCTCGGACTTTCGGGGAAGTGTAAATAAAGCAAGAAGGAACAACCATGGCTGTTAAAGTTGGTATTAATGGATTCGGTCGCATCGGCCGCTTAATTTTCCGCTCGATCGTCGAGCAGGGCCTGCTGGGCAAAGACGTGGAGGTGGTCGCGATCAACGACCTCGTCGGCGCCGACAACCTGGCGTACCTGGTGCGCTACGATTCGACCCAAGGGCGTTTCAACGGCACCGCGACCAGCGAAAAGTCGTCGTCTTCCGTTGCCGAGGACGATGTCCTGGTGGTCAACGGACACAAGATCCGTTGCCTTTCCGTGAAGGAAGGCCCGAAGGCTCTTCCCTGGAAGGAATACGGGGTCGACATCGTGTTCGAGTGCACCGGCCTCTTCACCGATTCCGAGAAGGCCAAGGGCCACCTCGAAGCCGGGGCGAAAAAGGTGATCATCTCCGCGCCCGCCAAGGGTGACGTGAAGACCGTCGTGGTCGGGGTCAACAACGACTCCCTCACCAAGGACGACAACATCATCTCGAACGCTTCCTGCACCACCAACTGTCTGGCTCCGGTCACCAAGGTGTTGCTCGAAAACTTCGGCATTGAGGAAGGTCTCATGACCACCGTCCACGCCTACACCGCGACCCAGAAGACGGTCGACGGTCCTTCCAAGAAGGACTGGAAGGGTGGCCGGGCGGCAGCCGTCAACATCATCCCTTCCTCCACCGGCGCCGCCAAGGCGGTCGGATTGGTTCTGCCGGAGGTCAAGGGGAAGCTGACGGGGATGTCTTTCCGCATCCCGACCGCCACCGTGTCGGTGGTCGACCTCACTGTGCGTCTCTCCAAGGAGACCAGCTACGAGGAGATCTGCCAGAAGATGAAGGAAGCGGCCGAAGGCCCGTTGAAGGGGATTCTCGAATACACCGACGACGAAGTCGTATCGGGGGATTTCGTCCACAGCCCGGCTTCCTCGATCTTTGATGCCGGCGCCGGCATCGGTCTGAACAGCCGTTTCTTCAAGATCGTCTCCTGGTATGACAACGAGTGGGGCTACAGCAATCGCTGCGTCGACCTGCTCCGTCAGGTGATCAAACTGTTGTAATTACGACTTGCGGCGCTTCGGGTTCCGGCCGGTCTTCGCGCCGGAACCCGAAGACGCCTTTTCTTTTCCGCTTGCCCCGTCAGTCCAACCCCGCCCGACACCCGGTATTTTTTGCGAACACCGAACCTGAGACCTATTATGGGAAGAATCAAAACGATCAAGGACATCGACGTATCCGAAAAACGGATTTTGATGCGCGTGGATTTCAACGTTCCGCTCGACGCGGCCGGCAATGTTTCCGACGACAGCCGGATCAAAGGCGCCCTGCCGACCATCCAGTATCTCCTCGAGCGCAACGCCCGGGTGGTGTTGATGAGCCACCTCGGCCGGCCGAAGGGGGAGCCCAACCCGAAATATTCGCTCCGTCCGGTCGGCAAAGCCTTGGCCGACCTGCTCGGCAAACCGGTTCTCTTTCTGGAGCAGACGTTCGGGAAGGATGTCGAAGAGGCGGTTTCGCAAATGCCCCCCGGCAGCGTGACCCTGTTGGAAAACGTCCGTTTCCACGCCGGCGAGGAGAAGAACGACTCCGAGCTGTCGAAGGCCCTCGCTCCTCTCGGCGAGATTTACGTCAACGACGCCTTCGGCACCGCCCACCGCGCCCACGCCTCCACCGCCGGGGTCGCCTCCCATTTCAAGACCCGCGTCGCCGGTTTCCTGATGGAAAAGGAATTGAAGTTCCTCGGCGAACAAACCGCCGATCCGGCCCGTCCCTTCGTGGTGATCCTCGGCGGGGCCAAGGTCAGCGACAAAATCAACGTCATCAACGAGCTCCTCGAAAAAGCCGACGCCATCCTCATTGGCGGGGCGATGGCTTACACCTTCCAGTTGGCTCAGGGCCGCAAGGTCGGCAAGAGCCTTTCGGAGCCCGACAAGATCGACATCGCCAACGCCGCGCTGAAAAAGGCCGAGGCCCGCGGAGTGAAGTTCCTGTTGCCGGCCGATAATCTGATCGTCGATTCGCTCGATTTCGCCAACGGCAAAGTCGGCAACACCGATGTCACCCAGGAAGGCCAGGACATCCCCGACGATTGGGAAGGGGTCGACATCGGCCCATCGACCACCGAACGATTCCGCAAGGAAATCGCCGGAGCCAAGACGGTGTTGTGGAACGGACCGATGGGGATCTTCGAGATCGAAGCCTGCAGCAAAGGCACCTTCGCGATCGCCGAAGCGGTGGCCTCCAACAAGGATTGCGTCTCGATCATCGGAGGCGGCGATTCGGTGAAGGCCCTGATCAAGAGCGGTCACTCCGACAAGGTCAGCTTCATCAGCACCGGCGGCGGCGCCAGCCTGGAGTTCCTGGAAGGGAAGAAGCTCCCCGGCGTCGAAGTGCTTGACCGCGTCGAGGGTTGAAGCGTGACACCGGCATTCCTGCCGGTTGGACAGACAGGAATATCTGTTTCACGGTGACAGCGGCATTCCTGCCGGTGGTTGGGACAGACAAAAATGTCTGTTTCACGACCTCCTTTTTAAAAACTTTGTAAGAACCGGCTTTGCAAAGCCGGCTCGAATCTTTATTCGTTGGAAATCATGCGAAAGATTTTGATCGCGGGAAATTGGAAGATGAACAAGAACTCGGCCGAGGCGAAAGACCTGGCGGCCGAGATCGCCGGCACTTTGGGACGGCAGCACGAAGTCGATGTCGTGATTTGCCCTCCGTTCACGGCGTTGGAAAGCACCGCGCGGGCGATCGAGAGTTCCGGCGTCCGTCTGGGGGCTCAAAACATGCACCATGAACGGTCGGGCGCCTACACCGGCGAGGTTTCGGCGGAAATGCTGCGGCATTTGTTCGCCACCTACGTCATTCTCGGACACAGCGAGCGTCGCGCCCTCTTCGGAGAGACCGACGAGTTCATCAACCAAAAGGTGCTCGCCGCCCTCAACAGTCGCTTGAAGCCGATCCTTTGCGTCGGCGAGACCCTCGAGGAACGCGAAGCCGGCAAGGCGTTCGAAGTGGTCGAAAAGCAGATCAAGGAAGGCTTGGCCAACATCCCGTCGGAATTGGCGGAATTGGTCGTCATCGCCTACGAACCGGTCTGGGCGATCGGCACCGGCAAGACCGCCACTCCGGAACAGGCCCAGGAAGTCCATGCGTTCATCCGGAAGCAACTCGAGCCGATCTTCGGCGCGGCCCAAGCGGCTCGCACCCGAATCCTCTACGGCGGTTCGATGAAACCGGCCAACGCCGACGAACTCCTCCGTCAGGAAGACATCGACGGCGGTTTGATCGGCGGCGCCGCCCTCGAAGCCCGTTCCTTCCTCCAGATGGTCGAGACCGCGGCCAAGCTGAAGAAATAACGGCGAAAGTCGCCGGGTCTTCGCCTTGGGCTTTAAACGTAGGTTTCAGCCGCAAAAAGGCACAAAAGTCGCAAAAAGGAGAACGTAGGCGGGACCGCCGGGGCAGCCGATGAGCTGAAAGTTGCTTAGCGGGCACGAATTTTCCGTTTTGCGCATCTTGTGCTTTTTCGCGGCTAATCGGAATGCGGAATCCGGGGTCGTCCGACCTTCGGCAATCCCGACATTGCGCCCGGCGGACTCCCGGTGCATCTTATGGGCATGACCGCAGGCGCGCAATTTCCCGAAGAGCAGTCGGAGTCCGGCGAATTCACCCGACAAGAGGATGCTTTCCGTTCGTGGGTCACCCCGGACGGTTCCTCGGAGTTTCCCGCCGAATCCGGACGCTACCATCTTTACGTTTCCTTGGCGTGTCCGTGGGCGTGCCGTGCTTTGATCGTCCGCAATCTCAAAGGGTTGGGAGATGCGATCGGAGTATCGGTGGTCGATCCGGTCCGCGATGAACGGGGATGGGCCTTTCCGGCGAAGGAAGGTCCGGGCTCTGATCCGGTGAACGGATTCGAATTCCTGCGCGAAGCCTATCTCGCGACCGACCCCGATTTCAAAGGACGGGTCACCGTTCCGGTCTTGTGGGACAAGAAGACCAAGAAGATCATCAACAATTCCGAGGATGACATCTGTCGGATGTTCAACGATGCCTTTGCTGAATTCGGTGACCGTTCGGTCGATTTGTTTCCGGAAGAAAAGGCGGAGGATCAGTCGGAGTTGAGCGAATTCATCTACGAAAACATCAACAACGGCGTCTATATGGCCGGATTCGCGACCAAGCAGCGGGCCTACGAAAAGGCGGTGAAGAAACTTTTCGCCGCCCTCGACGAAATGGAGGATCGTCTGTCGACCCGGCGTTATCTTTTCGGGGATCGGCCGGTGGAAACCGATTGGCGGTTATTTTGCACGTTGGTTCGTTTTGATCCGGTTTACCACGGTCATTTTAAATGCAACATCCGCCGGATCAGCGACTATCCAAATCTTCAAGGATACCTGCAGGACTTGTATCAAATTCCCGGCATCGCCGAGACGGTCGATTTTGATCACATTAAGCGGCATTATTACATCACCCACGACGAGATCAATCCGACCCGGATTGTCCCGGTCGGCCCCGACATCGATCTGAGTAAACCTCACGGCCGCGAACGGATGCGGGCGGCGTGAGGCTACCGCGGGCTCAGCGACCGCGCCGCTTGGCCCGGGCGAACCGGCTGCTCCGATGGTCGGCGGGTGGCGAGTCGGCGGGAGGAAATTCCATGGTGGACGGCGCCGGTTGCGAAGCTGGCGGGTTCCCAATGGCTCGCGAGGAAATGGTTGAGCGGGACGGAAACGCGGATTGGAGTTGATTTCCGCCGACCAATCGAGGGAGGCGGCCTCCGAGTCGGGTTGCGGCGGCTTCGGCCAGGACCACCAGGAGGAGGAGGATCAGGAGTAAGAGCCGGAGGTCGCGGAAGGCGGGTTGGGGCGGGCTTTGCCAGGCGCGGGAGAGTTCGAGGCGTTCTTCGCCTCCGCTGAGGCGGGCGAGATGGCGCAATTCTTCCAGGCGGGCGGGATCGAAATCCCATTCGGGATTGCGGCCGAGGACCACGGGACCGAAGGGGAGAGCGGCTTGATTGCCGACTTGGGCGGCGCCATGGAGGGGGGCTCCGGGGGCCAAGGGAATGCGGGTGCGGTAACGGCCGGGTTCGATCCGCTCCCACGTGGCCGTTTCGACTGTCTGTCCGGCCCCGCGCCAGAGAAACAGGCGGGGGGAGTGGCGGGCGATGGTTGGTTCCCATTCGTCGTCGTAAAGCAACTCGACCGAGACCGTGTCGCCTTCGAGTCGGGTGCGCAAGCCGAGTCCGGGGGGAACGTCTTCTCCCGCGAGCCAACGGCCGAGCGTTTGGACGAAGTCGGCGTAGCCGCTCCACGCGCGGATCTGCCCGGAGAAATCTCCTCCCAAAGGAAAAGCGACGGCGGCGGAGCGTCCGATCCCGCGATGCCAGAAGGCGACTAGGGGAGCCTGGTGTTCGTCGGCGGTGAAGGCGCCACCGGTGGCTTCGGGGCGGAGGTAGTTCAGGTTGTAGCCGTCGATGGCGGGTGGCCACGACTGTTGGGAGGCGGCGATTTCGAGCCATCCGGCCGCGCCGGCGACCGGGGCCGGTTCGTCGACGAAGGTGGAGCGGGCGACCGCCACGGTTTCCTGGGCGAAGATCGACGGGAGTTCGCCCGGGTCGCGGCTGAAGAAGATCCGTCCGTTGCCCCGCGCGGCGACGTCTTTGAGGAATTCGGCGTCGGAATCGGTGTCGGATCCGAGGCCGATGACGCTGATCGTCACCCCTTCGTCGACCATTTCGGCGATCAGCCTCTGGTAGTCTCCCGGTTCTTCGGCGTCCATGGCGTCGGCGAACAGGATGATGTGGCGTTGGCCTTGGGAGGCGAGTTGCAGTTGTTCCCAGGCGGCGACGAGACCGGTGTAAACGAAGATGCCACCGCCGGCGCTGGTGATGCGGCGGACCGCGCGGGTGAGGGGGAGGCGGTCGGTGCCGAGGACGGTGAGCGGAAGGATGGTGTGGGGACGGGTGTCGACGGCGAAGACGGTGACGGCGTCGCCGACGCCGAGCAAATCAATGGTTTGGGCGGCCCCTTCGTTGGCGAGATCCATCTTGGTGCGGCCGCCTCCCACGACGGCGTTCATGCTGCCGGAGCGGTCGAGGACGATCGCCATGGCGGCGGCGAGACGACGGTGTTCCTGTCGCAATTCCGTGGATACAGGGAGGAGTTCGTCGATGGCGGATCCGTGGTAACCGCCGGCGCCGAAGCTTTGCCTGCCGCCCGCCATGAGAAGCCCCCCGCCCTGGACCCGGACGAAGAAGTCGACGGCGGAAAGAAACTCCGTGGATAATGAAGAAGCGGATACGTTGTTGAGTATGACCGCCCGGGCGCCGGTCAGCCGTCCGGGGGAAAGACTCGAGCGGGGGAGTTCGACATCGACCTCGAAACCCTGGGCGCGGAGGATCGGCGCCAAGGGGTCGTTGGAGTAGCCGGTGACCAAAAGGAGCCGGGGCCCGCCGACCAGTTCGATCCAGTTTTCGGCGGTGTTGTTCCCGGAGTGGGCGTCGGCCTCGGGATGAATGCGGACGTGGTAGCGGTGGGCGCCGCCCCGGTGGAGTCGTTCCGCCATGCGGGTTTGGCCGCGGCCGCGCCGGACCGTGATTTCGCCCCCGGCGACGCGGTCATCGTTGCGGTAAAGAGTGAACGGGACGGTGCCGTCCGGTTGTCCCGCGACGGCGATTTCGATCAGGAACGGTTCGCCGGCCTGGGCGCGGGACGGAAGGGTGATGTTTTCGACGCGGTAATCGGCGCCGCCGCCGTCGCCGACCAAACGGAAGTCGAGGGCGACCCCTTGGTCGAGCAGGCGGGATTGGACCTCGCCGAGCGGTTCCGTGCTGTAGCCGTCGGTGAGGACCAGAATGCGGTTGGCGCGCTCGGAGTTCATGCGGGCCAAGGTGAAATGCAAGGCGTTGGCGAGCCGGGTGGCATCCCGGTTTCCGGTGAAGGTGAGGTTTTCGTCGTCTCCCCGCATGATCGCTTCGTCGGCGAAGTCGACGTAGAAGATCCGGTCGTCGGCAGTGATGCCCCGTTCGATGAGGGCCTCCCATTCCGGGAGGCGGGGGAGGAGCCGTTCGGCGGCGGAGGCGGATTGATCGATGAGGACCCAGAGGTCGAGGCCGGGTTGGAGTCGCCGCCATTCCGGTTGGGCGAGAAGGAGAACGACAAGGAGGAGGGCGGTCAGGCGCAGGGGGGTGCGGAGGCCGGCGGCTTTCCACCAAAAGGCGAGGCCGAGGAAGATCGGCAGGAGGAGAAACCATTCTGGAGAGAGGAAGCGCACGGAAGAGAATTATGAATTAGGAATTAGGAAGTGTGGGGGGAGGTGAGGCGCCAGGAAACGAGGAGGGTGGTGGCGAGGAGGAGGAGCCAGAGGGGGGTGAGGAAGTCGGCGGTGGTGTTTCGCTGGAGGCGGGCGGCGGTGGAGGCGGCGATGTTGTCCTCGGTGGCGGCGGCGCGGAAATCGGCTTCCCGGGTGTCGGCGAAGTGGACTGCGGCGCGAAGGAGGGGGCGGTTGTTCTGGTGGATTTCAAGGAAGCCGGGATCTCCGGGAGCGGTTAGCAGCGGAGCCCGGTGGGCGGGGATCGTTTGCTCGGTGAGGTTGTTGGAGCGGTCGCGGAAACGGAAGGTGAGATCGCCGCCGAGGGGATCCGCCGCAAGGGCGAAGGTTTGGTTAGTTTCGAGCATGCGTTGTTCGAAGTCGATCTTGGTTTCGCGGATCTGATCGGTGAACCGATGGAGGAGAACGACGAACGCGGGCAAGCGGGCGGCATTCGAATAACGGAGATCGAAGTTGCAGAAAAGGGAGCGGGAGGAGCCGGATTGGCGGAGGAGAATCAGGGGGCGGTCTCCTTGCCAGAGGAGAACCCGGTCGTCGGGGCCGACGGAAACATCCGAACCGGTTTGGACGAGGAGGCCGTCCCAGTTGAGGTCGCGCGTCAACGGGTGGTTTTCGGCGAGAATGGGACCGGAGAGGAGGCGTTCGGGCGGCGTCGTTTCGGTGAGGAAATAGACGGCCGGGTGGGGGAGATCGTTTTGGCCGGGAAGGCGGGTGGCGAGACGGAGGTCGGGACGACCGGAGGCGACCGGTCTCCAATGCGGCAGGCTGCGCAGAAACGGTCCGGTGAAACCGTCGAGAGCCGGATGTTCTTCCACCGAAATGGAAATCTCTTTGGGACGCGGCCGGAGCAACGGCAGCCAATCGTCGAGGGAAAAGCGGTCGGGGGTCATCGTCAGGAAACCTTCGTCGGCGTCCGGGGGGAATTCTCCGCTGAGTGCGACGGTTTGCCCCGGGTCGAGCCGGATGGTCTGGGGGGAGGTGGCGTGTTCGCCGAACACGGCGCGCCATTCCCGGGTTTGGGGATGGTTGCCGTAGTTGCGGACCAACGCCCGCCAAGTGGTTCGGTCGCCCTCGTCCTCGATGCTGAGACCGGCGAAACCGCAATTCTCGATCGGGGAACCGGCCGCGAGCAGGTGGACGCCGGAAGGGAGGTCCGGGAGGGGACGGTCGGAAGCGAAGATGACGTCGCCGTCCCGGCGGAGGAGGGAGCGGGCGCGGTTGATGGCGGGGATCGGGTCGTGGGAGCCGGACCGGGGTATCCAATTTTCCATGGCGGCTCGCATCGCGTCGAGGTCGTCGCCCGAGTAAAGAGTTCCCCGGCGGGGATCGGTTTCGAGGAGAATCCAGTCGGTGCGGGCGCTGGTGCGGGCGGTCCGGCTGAGACGCCGGTCGAGCGTGCCGATGACGTCGTCGCGAAACGGGGTCATCGAGGCGGAGGAGTCGAGCACGACGACGATCCGTTGGAAGGAGTCGGGCCGTATCCAGCGCGGTTCGCTGAGCAACCAGGCGAGGAGGAGCACGGCGAGGATCTGGAGCCAGAGCGGGAGGGAGTTGCGCAGACGGTCGAAACGGATCCCGTGTTTGCTTTCGCGTTGCAGGTTTTCGAGGAGGAACAAGGTGCTGGTGACCACCTCGCGACGTTCCTTTTGCAGAAAGTGGATCAGCAGGATGACCGGAATGCCGAGCAGCGCCCAAAGGCCGGCGGCCAAGTTGACGAAAGTCAGGCCCATGACTCCACGGCTCCGCGTTGGATCGGTTCTCCTTGAAAAGCCTCGATCAAAGTCCCCTCCGCCGGGACCCGGGCGAAGAGGATTCCGTGACGACGGGCCTCGTCATCCCATTGGCCGAAGTGGCGGGCGTAGTTCCGCCGGTAGCGCGCCATCAAGTCGGCGTCGACGAACCGCCGTTGGCGCGTTCCTCCTTCGCAATCGAGGAAACTCAAGTGTCCCTCCCAGTCGGGATCGGACTCGGACCGGCTGTGAACCGCGAACGCGATTCCGCGTCCGTGGCCGCGGGTCAGGTGCGACAAAGCGACGGAGTTTCCCGGCGGAAACAACCAGTCGCTGATCACGATTCGCAGTGAGTTCGGTCGCCATGGGACCAAGGCCAACGACGGAGTTCCGGCGACCGGAGGGCGGGGAGGCGAGGCGGTGCCGGCGGTCAATTCCTCGTGGCCGAGCTCGCGAATTTTGTCGCCATGGAATGAATACGTTCGGACGGAAGCACCGGCTTGGAGGCAACTCTCGCGGCAGAAATAGAGAAGTTCCCAGGAACGGTCGTGTTTGGCCGGTTCGAAAAACATCGAGGCGGAGGCGTCGAGGGCGAGATCGATTTGGGGACTCACCTCCTCGCGATAGAGTTTCATCGAATAGGCTCCGCTCCGAGCGAAGGCGGGCCAGTTGATGTGGCGCGGATCGTCGCCCGGGAGGTAGGGGCGATGATCGTGGAAATCGATGGAGCTGCCGGTCTCGGCGCCAGCCCAATTGCCGCTTTGCCCTCGCCAGATCCGTCCCCCGAGCGGGAGGCGGAGACGTTTGGCGACGGGGAGCGTCCGTTGCCGGATTTCGAGCAAGGTGGACGGTGGGCGTTCCATCGATCAGGTTTCGGTCGTCGGCTCCGGAAGGATGGGAGCGACCGGTTGTTCCATGGTGTGGAGAATCGGACGCAGGGGGAACCAGCGGAAGGCGAGAATGGCGAGGCTGAATAAAATCATCACCGACGTGGCGACGATATAGAGCGTGAAATCGTAAAACGGGAGGGCATCCCACACCAAAAGAAGCCCGAGGCAGGTTGGCAGAAAGACGATCAATGAGGCGACCGCCGATACGTTCGCCTGGTGCAGGATCAGCGCCATGATGGCCAGGAAGAACATGGAGGTATGGGTGGCGATGAACCAAGAAAAGCCGTGGGCCGTGGTCGGTCGGATGAGTCGGGTGAGGGCCACCGGAAAGATCAAAGCGGAAAACAAGATGAGGAGGGTCAAGATCCACTCGTCGTGGGAGGACGTCAGGCCGGAGGTGAAAAAGGCGAACGCCAGGGCGACGAGGGTGGTGTATGCGACGGCGCTCGGCCAGCCGGGATAGAATAAAAAGCGTCCCGCCAGACGGCCGACCGGTCCCCGGCTGGAATAGGGGAGGAAGATGCTCCGGATCCAGCGGGGCGTTTCGCAGAGCCCTTGGATACAAATGAAGGCGACCAGCGGCGCCGCAAGGAACAGCGGGATTCCGCTGCCATTCCCCGCTTCGTTCAATATTCCGGCTCCGACGAGGGCGACCAGTCCGATCACCCGGATGAAGAAGGAGCGGGTTTCCGCCGCCGGACCGATTTTGGCCGACCCGATTTCGAACATCAGAAGGATGACCAACGGGACGAAGAAGGCGGCGAGGATGTAAGGGTTTTGGTCGATCCCGCCCGCGCCGGCTGCTCGGAGTGGACTGAAGCCGAACAGCAAAGGCACGACGCCGCTGAAGCCCCAGAATACGGTGAAAAACATTGCCCCTCGAACGATCAAGGGGTTGTGGGCGGAAGACCCGACGGTGGCGGCGGTCAATCCGGCGGAGGCGACGAGCAGCCAGGCGAGCACGGTCAACTCGGTCAGCAGGTCGATTCCTCCGAGGAAATAGCGCAGCATCAAGTAAGGCAGGATGGCGAAGACGAACAGCAGTCCCTGGGCCATCAAGGCGGCCCATTTGCCGGTGACGATTTTCCATGGAGTCAGCCGGGTCAGGTAAACCAGTTCGAGACTGTTCGCCTTGATTTCGTTGCGCAGAGTTCCGTGTCCGGCCCATGGCAAAACGAGGAGGAGGGGAACTCCGATGATGAACCAGAAGAGACCGCTGAAGAAGCTCAAGGCTTCCCGGGAGGCTCCGGCGGCGGTGACCAGCGCCCCCGATGCGCAGAAAATCATCGCGAGCTGGACGAGGAGAAACGACCAGAGGAAAAGTTTGCCGCGCATGCCCTGGCGCAGTTCTTTGACGAGAATCGGGCTCAGCCAATCGCTGGGGTCGGATTTGTCAGTTTTCATGGTTAATCGGTTGTCGGACATGGGGGGTCGAAGGCGTTTTGTGACCGTTGTCGGCCTCGAGTTTCTGGAGAAGAGAGACGAAGGCGTCCTCGAGTTTCCGTTCCTCCCGGTGGAAGGAAGTGACCGGCAGGCCGTCGTCGAGCATTCGTTTTAAGGTGGCGGTGAGGAAGGCCGGATCTTCGTTGTCGAGTTGGAGTAAGCACCCGTTTTTGCGGATTTCGAGGACCGACAGGGAAGGTTGGAGAAGAGCCCATTGCTCGAGGGTCACCGGATCTCCCGCCAGTTCGACGGCGAGGGCGACGCCGGATTCGCCGTGGCGAAGGAGGCTGTCGGCGGAACCCTCGTGGACTACGCGTCCTTCGTCGATGAATACGAGAAAGTCGCACATCTCGCCGAGTTCGGAAAGGATGTGGGAACTGATGAAAATCGTCTTTCCCTCTTCGGCCAACAAACGTATCAAATGTTTGAATTCGATCCGGGCTTTGGGGTCGAGGCCGGCGGCGGGTTCGTCGAGGATCAGGACGGAAGGGTCGTGGATCAAGGTGCGTCCGAGGCAGAGCCGCTGTCCCATCCCTTTGGACAGGCCTTGCATCGGGCGGTCGGCCAGCGATTCGAGCTCGGTGAATTTCATTACCTCGCCGATGCGGCGGCGGCGTTCGGCGCCGCGATAACCGAAGGCGCGGGCGAAGAAATCGAGATAATCGCCGACGGTGACGTTTGGATACGCCTCGTAGGCGTCGGGCATCCAGCCGACCTGTCGGCGGACCTCGAACGGGTAATTGACCACGTCGATACCGCCGATGGAAATCGCTCCGGCGTCGGGGAGATCGAGGGTGGTCATCATCCGCATCGTGGTGGTCTTGCCGGCGCCGTTGGCTCCGATGAAGCCGACGACCTGTCCGGACGCGATCGAGAAGGAAACTCCCTGCACGGCGCGGACCGTCCCGAAGGAACGGTGGACGTGGGAGAGGGAAATGGCGGGCGGGGTTTTCATGGATTAGCGCGGGCGAGGGGCCCGGTGTGAACGACGGTTTGGGATTTCCAGCGAATGGAATCGAGAGTGGCGACGGTGTTGTCGGCGTGGCCGGCGGTGAAGGCGAAGAAGTAGCCCCGTTTCCCCCGGAGGGGATCGATCCGCCGATCGGCGATGGGGCCGACGGAGTCGTTGATCCTCGCCCAGGCTTCGTCGAGGGCCTTTGTGTCCGAAGGAATGAGACGCACCGGAGTTCCGGTCGGTAGGTCGGCGGTCTGCCAGATCCTTCCCCCGGGATCGCGGTAGAAGAGGGAGTCGATCGGGAACGGGAAGGTGGAAAGGATTTCCGGCGGCGCGTCTGGGGTCGAAGGTTGGACGGATTCGATTCGCCAGCGGGTGGCGGAGACCCCGGTGACCAAATGGGCTTGGATCGAGCGGTTGCGGAACCAGTCGCCCCGGTAGGAGTTTCGGGCGGCGCGGAGGCCGAGCCCTTGGTTGGGTTGATTGGTCAAGCTGAGAATCGAAAGCTCCACCGGGGTGTCGATGGCAAATTCGCGATTGGTCAACAAGGCGGTGCGGATGGCCTGTTCCTGGAGAAAGACGGCTTTGTGCTCGTCGGGGAAGTGATGCCAGACGGCGAAGCGATGTCCCTCGCCTCCGACGCCGTCCTGGCCGAGGATGAGGAGGAACATGGCGAGGCTGGTGCCGAAGGCGATGGCGGGCGTTGTCCAAAACAACCGGTAGCGACGGTGGCCCCGGGCGAAAAGAAAGAGGTTGACCGGCCCGACCACCACGGCGAACAACACCAGGAAGGCGATGAACGGAAGTTGGCGGACGCGGATTTCGGGAAGTTGCGCGAGCAATCCCCAAGCGGAGCGGCGGTAGGCCTCGGCCATTTGGTTGTGGCTGGAGAGGTTGCGGGAGAAGATCTCGACGCGCGTTTCCTCGATCGCGACGTCGTCGCCGGTCCGGGGCCACGTATGGAAGGAGCCGAAACCGTGGACGGACGATCTTTCGGCGAGATTCGGGAGCCCGGGTAGCGGGGAGGTTTCGCCGTGTTCGCGGCAAATGTAGAGGCGGCCTCCGGTGGCGACCCAATCGGTGACAGCGAGACGTTCGGCGGCGCCGGTGGAAAGCCAATCGGTGTCGCTGATCCAAAGGGCGTCGAGTCCGGCGTAGCCCCGCCAGTCGGGGGTCATCAAGGCGGGATCGAATGCGGAGCCGTTGATCCGGCCGACGCCATGGCTTCCGCCGGAGTCGTCCAATCGTCCGGAGTTGGCGTTCCAGAGGCCGGGGCTCATGGCGATGGCCGGGGAGCTTCGGCCGAGGCCGAAATGGAGGGGCCGTTGTTGGAAATAAAGGCGGCGTTCGGCTGGGACGATGCCATGGCCATGGACGGTGGCGGTCAGTTGGCCGTAGCCGTTGATCCGGGCCACGGGGACCATGACGTCGAAGCGGCGGGCTTCGCCATGGGGGACGGTGAGACTGGTCTCGTAGTGCAGGGAATTTCCGGAGTCGAAATCTTGTCCGGACCGGAAGTTGAAGCCCCAGGAGCGTTCACGGCCGGAATGGTTGCTGATGGTGACCCGGACCGGGGCGTATCCGCGGAGGGGGGTGGATTCGTAAAACGAATGGACCTCGATCTGGACTCGGCTGTCGAGCGTCGTCCCCGGACCATGGACCCGGAACCGGGCGGCGTCGCACGGTAGGGCCGAGGCTAAGATCAGGCAAAGGGCGAGGAATAAAAGGAAGGGGGTGGTCGACCGGATTTTCATGATTAAGGGCAGAACGTTAATACATTGGATGTGGGAAAAAAGTGGCGGAGGCGTCCTGCCTCCGCCACTTTTGGGTGATTCATGCGAGGGTTTTGGGGAGGTCGCGATTGTGGGGGGCGATTTCCTGGAGGAGTTGGTCGACCACGGCGGAGCCGGTCAAGCCGTCGAGGCGGGCATGGTAGTCGAGGATGATCCGGTGGCGCAGGACCGGGGCGGCAATCGATTGGACGTCTTCGAAACTGGCGTTGGGGCGGCCGTGGAGGAAGGCCCGGGCGCGGGCGGCGGCGGCGAGACCGAGGGCGGCGCGGGGACTGGCGCCGAATTTGAGGTGGGCGGCGGTCTTGGATTGGCCGGGGTGGGTGGCGTCGACCAAGCGGGCGATGTAGTTGGCGACCACGTCGGGGAGAAAGATTTGGCGGGCGGCCTGACAGGAGCGGTCGAGTTCCTCCCGGTTGAGGACCGGTTCGACCGGGATTTCCGCTCCCATTTCCCGTTGGGTGACGATCCGTTCGAGGACGTCGACCGGGTTGCGGTGGATTTCGAGTTTGAAGAGGAACCGGTCGAGTTGGGCTTCGGGGAGCGGGTAGGTGCCCTCGAGTTCGATCGGGTTTTGGGTGGCGAGGACGAAGAAGGGCTTGGGGAGGGGATGGGTTTCGCCCATGACGGTGACGCGACCCTCCTGCATCGCTTCGAGGAGGGCCGATTGGGTTTTGGGGGAGGCGCGGTTGATTTCGTCGGCGAGGAGGATGTTGGCGAAGACGGGTCCGGGCTGGAAGACGAAGCGGCGGCCCTCGGGTCCCTCTTCGAGCATCGGGTTGCCGGTGATGTCGCCGGGGAGGAGGTCGGGGGTGAATTGGATCCGTTTGGCTTCGACTTGCAGCGCCTTGGCGAGCGCCTTGACCAATTCCGTTTTGCCGAGGCCGGGGAGACCCTCGAGGAGGATGTGTCCCCGGGCCAGCACGCCGATCAGAACGTTTTCGACGAGTTGTTCCTGGCCGAAGAGGACATTGTTCAAGGTTTCTTGGAGGCGTTGGAGCATGGGAAGAAAAGGATGAATTATGAGTTATGATTAGGAAGGATAAGGGAGAGGGGGCTATTCGAAGTAGTGTTGGAGGCGTCGGCGTTCGGCGGGGGTGAGGTGGGAACGGAAGACGGCGTCGCCGCCGGAGCCGGGGAGGGCGATTTCGCCGCCGGGGGTGATTTGGTTTTGGTGTTCGGAATCGACTTCCGGTTCGGATTGGGTGGTGCCGATCTGTTGGCCGAGGGCGGCGCGGGAGAGGTCGGGATTGGAAACCGCTTCGCGGCGGTCGGAATCGATCAAGGTGGGGAACTCGGAGAACGTCAGGTCGGCCGCGCCGGGGCCTTTGCCGATGCCTCCGGAACCGGCGCAGGCGGTGCTGCCGCAGGAAGGGCAATCACCCTCCGCTTCTCCGGGACCGCCGGGGCATTGGCCTTGGGTCATGGCGCATGCTTCGCGACCCTGCCGGACCATTTCGGCGAGGCGGTCGATTTGCTCCTGGGTCAGGCCCTCGATTTGGGTGAAATCGATTTCGCCCAGTTGGGCGAGGGCTTCGGGGCTCAGTTTCAAGGTGCCGTCGTTTAGTTGAGAAAGGGTCTCGAGCCAATGTTCCTGGAGGAGAGGGCGGAGCCCGGAAGGAATGTCGTCGAGGGATTCGCGGGCGAGGGTCAGCGGGTATTCGGCGCGCTCCAAGGCGGCTTGGAGGTGGCGGATCGATTCGAGGGCGGAGTCGCGCAGGTGGTCGCCAGCTTCCAGACTCCCGTGGGCGTACCATTCTTCGGGCGGTTGATCGCGGAGTTGACGGACCTGTTCGCGCCAATGGACGAGGGTTTCCTCGTCGAGGAGGTCCGGTTCTTCGAGGAGGTCAGCCCAGGCTTCGATCTCGCGCCAGGCAAGCGGTTCTTCGGGGGGATGGACCGGTCCTGGGGCACTTGATTGTCCGACCGGAATCCAGGCTGCGAGCAGGAGAAAGGAGGCCGCGCCGATTGCGGGAAGGGCGAGACGGGGACGGGACCAACGGAGGGATTGGGGAGGAGGGATGGGGTCGGGCCAGTTCGCGTGGCCGAGGCGGGCGGCGGTGAGTCGGTTGTGGAGATGGAGCCGGGACTCGAGATGAACGAGGCCGTCGGCCAGGGAAAAGCGTTGGTTTCGGCTGCGCCTGAGCGCGAAGACGGCGGCGGCCAAGAGAGCGATGACGAAGCCGAGCCAGAAAGAGAGGGCGGGGGCGTGACCGGTCTTTCGGAGTAGGATAAGGAGGAAGCCCTGGAGAATGGCGAGACCGAGCAGGAGGGGCGTGAACTGATGCAACCAAAACCCCAGGTTGATGCGACGACAAATCCGGCGGGCGGTGTTTTCCCAGAATTCTTGAGTGGAAGATTGGGGCATGGGGGAAGGAGCGAAGCGGAAGGAGTTGAAGGAGGCAGGGGTGAGGAGAAGGAGACGAGGAGGCGGTTTGTGTGCCTCCTTTCTCCTCACCCCTTCGCCTACCTCCTCTTCGTTTTACAAGCCTTGTTCGCGGAGGAAGGCGTAGCTGGACTTAAGGCAGTCGAATGGATCGCGGTAGCAGCGGTCTTGTTCGACGGCGTACCAGTCGACTCCGGCGGCTTCGCAGGCGGCGATGATCGCGGGCCAATCCATGTTGCCTTCGCCGATCGGAGCCATCCGGGTTTCGTTCTTACCTTCGATCACTTCCTTGTCCTTCAAGTGGATGACCGGGACGCGCCCGTGGCATCGTTCGAGAATCCGGACGCAATTGAGGCCGGCGTGCTCGATCCAATAAAGGTCGAGTTCGAGCATGAGATCCTCGCCCCCTTCATCGATCAGAATGTCTTCGAGGGTCTTGCCGTGGCGTTCCGGGCGGAAGAATTCGTGGCTGTGGTTGTGGTGGCCGAACCGGATCCCTTCCTTTTTGAAGCGGTCGATGATCGGGCGGGCTTCCCGGATGAATTTCCGATAACCGTCATAGGTGTGCTCGGGATTCACGACGCCACCGATGGCGACGTAGTCGCAGCCAAGGGTTTGGTGGAATTCGACTTCCGCCTCCAGATTGTTGACCAACCGGTCCCAGGGGCGGTGGGTGGCGATGCACTTGAGGCCGTTGTCATCCAGCATGGAGCGGGCGAGTTTGGCGTCGACTTCCGGGGTCTCGCCATTCATGGCGCCGACGGCCGACATTTGGACCGCGGGATACCCGATTTCCCCGATTTTCCGGAGGGTTTCGGCCAGATCCTTGGCGGTGGTGGTGTGCTCGCGCACGGTGAACATTTGGACTGCTGTCTTGTTTGGCATGGATGCTCTCTCGAGTGAGTTGTCAACGTGCTGCGGGAATGGACTCCCGCAGATAACCTTCGATTGAGCAGGTTAGGGAAGCGGAGAAGGTGAATCAAGATTTCAATCGTTGAGAAGGGGCTAAAAGGCGCCGCGAACCCCTTCCGTCGCCGGTATGGTTTCGGCCTTCAGGGTTGGGGCCTTCGTTCCCGGTCGCGATTCTGGCGTTCCGGCCGTTCCGGGCGATTTGCTCGTTCCGGCCGATCCGCCGCGTCGTTTCGGCGTTCGACCCAAGCGCCGCGCTCCGATGGATTGGATGGATCCGGGCGGTCGTTCCGGTCCAATCGGTCCGAGGGAGTCAAGACCGTGGGGTTTCGCGGAGGGTGGTTAGCCGGGCGCTCGGTCCGGTCACGTCCCTCCGGTCGTTCGAAACGACGGGTTTCCGGCGGGCGTTGGGTGGCGCTTCGTTCCCGTTCCCGGACCCATGGGTGGGTGCTTGCGCGGTCCCGGGGCGGTTGTTGCGGGTGGGGTGTTATCGGGCGATGGACGCGTTCCCGGGGAGATTCATGGCGCTCGACCGTCGTTCGCTGGTTCCACATTTCCGATTCCCGGAACCGGGTGGGAGGCGTGACCCCGGAGGCGGTTGAGCGGCCGTAGCGGGCCGAGACGTCGTCGCGCGAATAAGCTACTCCCCGCCGATGCACCGGCTCGTGCCGCCATCGTTGTTCGGAAACCACGGTTCGGGTTTGGACATGGCCTCCGGAATCCCGCACTCTCACCGGCGGGTTCGGATAACGGTTCACCACCACGATATGGCGGCGGTGCCAATCCGGCCGACTGTAATAAAAGAAGGTGGAAACGCGGGTTCCCGACGACCAGTAAATGACCGTTTGCGAGTAGCTCGGCCCCGCATACCAATACACCGGCGGGTAGGCCGGCCACCACCAGCCGCCGTACACGATGGTTGGTTGATAATACGGCAGATAAATTACCCGGGGATTCGCGGGTTCGATCACGATCACCTCCCGCTCCCGCACCACCCGGACGTGTTCCAATCGGTCGAGATTTCCGGCCGCATGCGCGCGGCGTCGCAGTCCCTGGACCGTTTCCATCACCTGTTCCTCCTGCAATAAGAACGCATCCCCCAACCGTCGGGTCCAAGTCAAATCCGCGTCCATTCGTCGCAAAACATCCGGAAAGGCGGTCAGCGCCTGGACGCTCGGATCCCAGCCGCGGGCGGCGGCCGCCTCGACCGCTTCCGTTCCGTCCAATTGCGGGTTGGCCCGGGACCATCGCGCCGCTTCGACTACCTCCAGAGGATAGGTCGATGCCATAAGGATCTGCGCCAGAAGCGCGTCGGGATACAGGGCGATCGGGGCCAGCATCGAGTCGAGTTCCGCTTGGGTAAAGGCGTCGGGTTCCGTTGCCTGCAGAGGAGACAAAATCAGGAACCA
Organism: Verruconatronum alginivorum; assembly: GCF_056590205.1. Taxonomy (NCBI): domain Bacteria; kingdom Pseudomonadati; phylum Verrucomicrobiota; class Opitutia; order Opitutales; family Verruconatronaceae; genus Verruconatronum; species Verruconatronum alginivorum. The sequence goes on from NZ_JBWPVQ010000001.1 coordinate 1,985,202, forward strand.
ACCGAGAACAAGGCGAAGGGTGGATTTCATGACCGAAAAGATCCTCATGTTGAAATTAGACAAGCAACTGGCGGAAAAGCTCCCATTCATCCCAACCTACGGTTGCCATCCCGTGGCGAAGTCCTAACCTGAAGCGCGAACCGATACCGAATACCGATCCGTCATGCGCTCATCGATCACTTTTGTAAAACCCCTCTTCTTCCTCCTAAGTTTCACTTCCGCCTTGCTGTTTGCGGCCTCCACAACAGCGAGCGGCCAGGTTCTCCATCCGTCCGATCCCGAGGATCGGCGCGAAGTACGAGGGCGGTTCGGTCCCGGCCCCGAGACTTCGTTTATTGCCCGCAACGGCATGGTCAGCACCGCCTCCCATCACGCGACTTTGGCCGGACTCGAAATCCTTCGCGGCGGTGGAAACGCCTTCGATGCAGCGGCCGCTGTCCAATTCGTCCTCAATGTCACCGAACCTTACGCCAGCGGAATCGGCGGGGGATTGTTCGTCGTCGCTTATGTCGCGCAATCCGGGGAGGTGATCACCCTCGACGGGCGGGAGGAGGCACCCCGGGCTTATCATCCCAACGTGTTCCGCGACGAATCCGGCGAACTGATCCCTTACTCCGATCGGGTCACCGGCGGAAACGCGGTCGGCGTCCCCGGGACTTTGGCCGCCATATCGTATTTGGTTGATCAATACGGAACGCTCTCCCTCGCGGAAACCCTTCATCCGGCCATTCGCTTGGCCCGCGACGGATTCGTCGTCACCGAACCGTTCGCCCGCGGCATCCGCACGCATCTGCATCGGTTACGGCTTTACCCGGAGTCGTTGCGGCTTTTCTCCCGGCCCGATGGCACGCCGCTGCGGGCGGGCGATCATTTCCGGCTCCCGGATTTGGCCCGCACCCTGGCGCAAATCGCCGAGCAGGGACCGATTGTTTTTTATGAAGGGGAGATTGCCGAGGAGATCGTGCGAGCGGTGCAAAACGACCCCCTGCGACCCGGTCTTCTGGCCCGGGAAGACATGGCCAATTATCGGGCGGTCGAGCGTCCGCCGGTGTCGATCGATTACCGCGGGTATGACGTGTACGGCATGGGGATGCCTTCCAGCGGAGGAGTGACGCTTGGACTGATGCTGAACTTGCTCGAAGCCGCCGGGTTTCATAATTTGGAGCCGGGTAGTCCGGAAGCGATCCACCTATTGGCCGACGTCCAGAATCTCGCCTTCGCCGATCGCAACCGTTTCATGGGGGACGCTGATTTCGTCGATGTTCCGGTCGAAGGTCTGCTCGACAAAGCGTATGCCGCGTCCCGTTTGGAGCTCCTTCATCCGGACCGCGCGCTGGCCGCACCGGCTCCCTCGGGCAACCCCGCTGGGTCCTCGGGGCGGACCACTCCGCGGGCGACCGCGCCGGAAGGCCCCTCGACTACGCATTTTTCCATCGTCGACCGGCATCTCAATGTGGTGTCGGTCACCTCCACCATCGAACAGCATTTTGGTTCGGCGATCACGGTGCCCGGCCGTGGATTTTTGCTCAACAATGAGTTGAGCGATTTTGAGGGGGAGGCATGGGACGACGGGGAAAACCTGGTGCCGAATGCGCCCGAAGGAGGGTGGCGTCCCCGGCGGACCGCTCTCGGCGAGGATGCGGAGAGCCTCGGAGGAAAACGTCCCCGCTCCAGCATGACCCCGACGTTGGTTCTGCGGGAGGGCAAGCCGGTGCTCGCCCTTGGTTCTCCGGGAGGGAGCCGGATCATCGGCATCACCTTGAATCCGTTGTTGCAGGTGATCGACTACGGGCTCGATTTGCAGGCCGCCGTCAACGCTCCCCGAGTGATCGCCCGGGGCGGACCGCTTGAACTGGAAGCTCCGCTTTACCGCAACCGACCATTGCTCGATGCCTTGCGGGCGCGCGGGTTCGAACCGGTCAACATCGAAGCCGTCGGTTCGGTCCAGGCGATTTTCATCGCCCCCGACGGTTCCCTCCATGGTGCCGCCGATCCGCGCCGCGAAGGCTTGGCGGTCGGCTATTGACGGGCGACCTATCGTCAGCTCCTCATGCGGTCCGGCGGCGGTCTTCGTGCACGCCCTCGGCGAACTCTTCCAGCATTTTTCGGTTGAACGCTGGAATGTCGTCGGGGTTGCGGCTCGTGACGATCCCTTGGTCGACGACCACCTCCTTGTCGACCCACTTTGCGCCGGCGTTGCGCAGATCGATCTCGATTGAATCGTAGGAGGTCACGGTGAGACCGCTGACCACTCCGGCGTTGATCAGGATCCATGGACCGTGGCAGATTGCCGCGATTGGTTTCGCTGATTCGAAAAACGCCCGGACGAATTTCACGGCGTTCGGATCCTTTCGAAGCGTATCCGGATTCTTGACACCGCCCGGAAGAAGCAAGGCGTCGAAATCCTCCGGGTCGGCTTCCTCCAACTGGAGATCGACCGGGAATTCGTCGCCCCAGTCGGTGCCGTTCCATCCTTTCACTTTATCCGAATTTGGCGAAACGATCTGGACCTCCGCTCCAGCCTCCACCAGCGCCGAACGCGGTTCGGTCATTTCCACTTGTTCAAACTGGTCCGCGACGAGGATCGCCACTTTTCTTCCCTGCAAATCGTGTTTCATGCTACTTCTCTCTCCGTTTCTTTCGGGGGGTTATCGCGTGCTGGAACTGAGGGCGTCGATGTTCACCGCGCTCATCGCGAGGTCGGTCAGCGTCTTTTCCGCTTCGATCTCTTCGTCCATCGAACGTTGGAAACTCATGCCTTCCTCCTCCTTTCCCAGCAGGACGGCAAACGTGCGTAACGCCGCGTTGCGAGCCATCGAGTCGTGGAGAATCCGTTGGAACAGGATCACCAAACCGGCGTCGATTACGTCCGGATCACTGGCCCGTTCGAGACAGAGGTGCCCCTCTTCGATCAACCCTTTCATTCCAGGGGAATCGCTCCCTTGTTGGACGATCGGATCGTCGGGTAAAATCTGTTCGATCCGTCCGATCCGCTCCCGGGTGTGGGGAATCATGTCGCGAATCCAGTCGCGCAGTTGCGCGTGGGTCGACACCCCGACCAGCTTGGGGAGAAACTCCAGCAACTGCTCCTCGCCTTGGCGCAAGGCTGCCATTTGATCGAGATACAATTTTTCCAACGTATCGATTTTCATGATGCTTTTCTTCCTTTTTTGGGTTGTTCGGTTTTCTCGATCGCCCGGGTGGTTTCTTCGTCGGTTTCGATCTCCTCAACCTCTTCCTCTTCCTGCGCGTAATGACCTTCCAGCATGTGTTCGTGGTCGGCCTCATGGATTCCTTGCTCGACCAGTTCCCGTTGAACCTCTTCTTCGTCCTCCGGCTCGAAATTCGGCACCTGCCTGCCGGACCCCGCTATGGTGTCGCTCGGATCGAGGGAATCATGGTTGTAATCGAGTTCCTCGCTTCCGTTTTCGATGCCCCGCATTCGAAGGAGTTCGCGCCTGGCCTGCAACCGATCTTCTTTGGTTGGCCGTGATCGTCCGTCGATCACGGCGATCTCCTTGGCCCGTTCCTCGATCATTGGTCCCGTCACGGTCCCCAGCCCATTGCCGTGGCTGAAAATCCTTCCTTCCACTTCCCGTCGTTTTTCCTTCATCTGAGTCTGGTTTCCTTCCTTCTGTTACGCGTTGAAATCCCTTGGTGTCGGCAGGCTCGACGCCTTGCCGAGAATCTTGCCTAAACTATAAGCGAGTTTCACCGCCCGCCAAAAGGAAGCCGCCTTTTCGGGGTTTCCAGTAAAAGGAAGGGTCAGCGGGGGCGGCGGTCGCCGATACGGGTGATGGCGAAGGTGGCCGCGAAACCGATGAGGATCAGGGCGGCGGCGCCGCCAACCTGCCCGGGGGTGGGGCGGAAATATTGGAACGGGAAATCCTTCGGTTCGACGATCCGTCCCGTTTGTTCGTAAAGGATCACGCCGTTCAACTCGATGAGGGTTTGTCCCTTGAGGAGCGTTCCGGGTTCCGGTTCGGTCGGACGCTGGAAGGGCCACAAGCCGACCACCGCCCCGAGGAGGAGGCCGAGCAGGACGCCGAGGGTTTGCCGGGGGAAGCGGTTCAGCAGCCATTTGACGAGGTTGCTGACCCCGGCGATGCCGAAGACCACGCCAAGGCCGACCGGGAGGGCAATTTGGAAAACCGGTGGGAGCAGCAGATCGAAATCGAGGGCGCGCAGGCCGGTGAAGATTTGTCCGACGCCGTCGAGGATCGGAACGTAAACCCCGAGCACCAGAAGCAGATAACCGCCGCTGACTCCCGGCAACACCATCGCGCTGGCGGCGGCGACTCCCGCGAGGAGCATGACGGCGAATCCATCCTGATCGCCGCCGGTCCCGGCCCCCCGGATCTGCAAAAGGGCGACCGTCACCATCATCATAAGACCGACGACGGCTCCAAAGGCGAACGCGCGGCCTTTGTGGTCGGCCATCCGCCAGATCAGCGGGACTCCTCCGAGGGTCAGGCCGATGAACAGGCTATACATCAGCCACGTGTGCTGGAGGACCAATTGACTGAGGAGTTGGGCGAGGGGACCGATTACCAAGGCCGCGGCGAAGGCGATGACGCCGATGAGGAGGAGGGAACGGCGGTTGAAACGGAGCCGGGAAACGTCGGCGACGGCTTGGACGAAGGCGGGGAACACGCCGGTGGCCAGGAGCATCGTGCCTCCGCTGATGCCGGGGACGAGGTTGGCCATCCCCATCAACGCCCCGCCGAGGCCGGCTCGGGTCAACAGGGACGGCAGGGGGAGGGGGGCGGCGGGAGAAGTCGGGGAGTCATCCTGCGGGGAATGGGAGTTCATTGGGAGGCGGAGTGGCGCCAATCGACCATTTCGAGCTGGAGGAATTGCCGCCCGTTGAAAAAATTCCAGTAGACCCGGACGACGACGTCGATCGGCCGTCCGGCAGGGGGCAGGCGATCGGCCATTTTCCAGGCGACCCCGAAGACCCGTTTGCCTTGGCCGTTGACGATCTTGAAGCGGAAATGGCGGTCGAGGAAAACCTCGGGAGGATGCCGGAGGACGACGTTTCGGACGGCGAAAAGCGGTTCGCGGTTTCCTTGGCCGAACGGATGGAGGAGGTCGAGCTCCTGGAGCAGGTCTTCGTTGACTTCGTCGAGATCGAGCCAGCGCGCGACGTTGATTTCCGGCTCGATCCGTTTTCCTTTGCAGGCCTCGCAGACCAGTTCGTCGAACCGGCGTTGGAAAGCGGCGACGTTTTCCTTGCGCAGGGAAACGCCGACGGCGAGCGGATGGCCGCCCCAACTCTCAAGCAGGTCGTCGCAATGTTGGAGGATGGCGACCAGGCTGACCCCCTCGATGCTGCGGCCGGAGCCCTTGGCGAGGTCGCCTTCGGAACCGAGGATGATGGCGGGGCGATGGAATTTCCGGCTGATCCGGGAGGCGACGATCCCGACCACGCCGGCGTGCCAGTTCTCGTCGTAAAGAATGATTCCGGTGGCGTCGCAGAGAAGCTCTTCCTTCTGTTTTTCCGCGTCGATCGTGATCTGGCGCTCGATCTCCTGGCGCTCGCGGTTGAATTCGTCGAGGAGCTTGGCGCTCTCCAGGCAGAACTTCCGGTCATTGCTAAGTAGCATTTGGACCGGCAAAGTGGCGTCGGCCAGGCGTCCGCTGGCGTTGATGCGGGGACCGATTCGGAAGGAGATGTCCATGGGGCGGACCGTTTCCCCGGGTTTGAGGCCGGAAATTTTCAAGAGGGCGGCGACGCCGTCGCGTTGGCGGTTTTGGATGACTTTGAGACCGAATTTGCAGAGGATCCGGTTTTCGTCGACCAACGGAACGAGGTCGGCGATGGTCCCCATCGCGACCAGGTCGAGGTAATCCTTCAGGATGATTTCGGAAGCGGCGAGATGGTCTTCCTCGCGGAGAGCCTTGAGGAGACCGTGGGCCAACTTGAATACCAGGCCGACGGTGCAAAGGTGGGTCCAAGGCTGGTCCGGTTCGTCAAGAACGTGGGGGTTGATGAGGAGACAATCGGCGGGAAGGCTCTCCTTGGAGCGGTGGTGGTCGACGATGATGACGTCGATCCCCTTTTCGCGGAGATAGGCGACCTCTTCGACGGAGTTGGTGCCGCAGTCGACGGCGATGAACAAGTCGATCTCGTGTTCTTCGAGGACCCGGTCGATGGCGGTCCGGCTGAGGCCGTAACCCTCTTCGAGACGGCGGGGAACCATGAAGTGGGGGGAGAGGCCGAGCCGTTGGAGGATGCTGGTGAGGAGGACGGTGCTGGTGACGCCGTCGACATCGTAGTCGCCGAGGACGGCGATTCGTTCGTCGGACCGGAGGGCTTGGCGGAGACGGTCGACGGCGGGCCGGAGGTTGGTGAGGGTGAACGGGTCGTCGAGCTGGTTGAGACGGGGGCGGAGAAAGCGCTGGGCCTTATCCGGATCGGTGATGCCGATCCGGATAAGAAGTTCCGCCAGTATCCGGGAAGATCGGATACTGGTGCTGAGAGCTGTTATTTCCTCATCGGGAACAAGGTTGTATTTCCAGCGCATCCGCTCGCTGCTTACTTCGTGGCCTTGCTGGAGGCCGACCACTCGTAGTTCGGCAGGACATCTTTCCGTTCCTCGACGTGCCGGCGGTCGCCTTTGTGCCACCAGAAGAAGATCGGGCTGGCGATGAAGATGGACGAGAAGGTTCCGGTGATGATGCCGATGATGAAGATGAAGGCGAAATCGTTGACGACCCCGCCGCCGAAGACGTAGAGAGCCCCGGTGGCGAGCAAGGTGGTGAAGCTGGTCAGGATCGAGCGTTGAAGCACCCGGTTGATCGAACTGTTGATGATGTCCCTCAGTTTCGAATTCGGATCGAGCGAGAGTTGCTCCCGGATCCGGTCGAAGACGACGATGGTGTCGTTGATCGAGTAACCGACCACCATCAGGATACCCGCCACCATCGGAGCGGTGAACTGCCTCCCGCTCAGCACGAAGATGCCAATGGTCATCAAAAGGTCATGGATGATGGCGATGACGGCGCCGATCCCGTAACCCATTTCGAAGCGGAGCGCGACGTAGAGGAGGACGACGATCAACGCGGCCCCGATGGCCAGGACGGCGTTGCGGCGGATCTCGGCGCCGACGGTCGGTCCGATCCGGTTTTCCCCTTCGAGGCGGAGTCCGGCGTCGGGGAATTCGTCGACCAAGGCGCGGAAAACGGTGTCGCCCATGTCGAAGCGGGTTTGAATCCGGAGTTCTTCCGTAGTTCCCCCGATCGGACTGCGATAGACCGGAATGACCTCGCCGAGCTCGCGTTCGGCGGCGACCCGTTCGATGTCGAGGGTGGAAAGTCGCTCTTGGAAACTCAAGGTGATCTCGTCGCCCCCGACGAAGTCGATCCCGTAGATGCGGTCCCCTTTCATGGCGATGGCGACCAGGCCGACGGCGACGATCGCCCAGGAGGCGATGAAGGCCGGTTTGCGCCATTGGAGGAAGTCGATTTGGGAATCCTTGAGGATCGAGAACATCGGCAACTTCTTAATGAAGCCCGGGTTGATCAGAAATTCGAGCATCAGGCGGCTGATGATCAACGCGCCGAACATTGAGGTGAAGATACCGATGGCGAGGGTGATCCCGAAGCCCTTGACCGGGCCGGTGCCGAAGTAGATCAGGATGCTGGCGGTGAGGAGGGTGGTGACGTTGGCGTCGACGATGGTCGAAAGCGCTTTTTCGTAGCCTCCTCTGAGGGAGGTTTTCAACGTCTTGCCAAGGCGCAATTCCTCCCGGATCCGCTCGAAAATGAGAATGTTGGCGTCGACCGCCATACCGATGGTGAGGATGATCCCGGCGATGCCCGGCAAGGTGAGGGTCGCACCGATGGAGGCGAGAACGCCGAGGATGATCACGACGTTCACCATCAGGGTGACGCAGGCGACGGCCCCGGCGAACATGTAATAAACCAACATGAACAGCAGGACGAGCGCGCCGCCGATCATCATGGCCCGTTGGGCGGATTGGATCGAGTCCTCCGCGAGCGATGGGCCGACCTCGTACATTTCGACGATTTCGAGCGGAACGTCGAGGGGGTTGTTGAGGACGTTGGCCAGTTCAAACGCTTCGCGCTGGGAGAATTGTCCGGTGATCTCGGCGGAGCCGCCGGTGATGGCGCGGCGGACGGTCGGGGCGGAGTAAAGTTCGCCGTCGAGGACGATCGCCAGTTGGCCGATGTCGTGCGGCGGGCGGTTTTCCTGTTCGATCCGGCGGGTGATGTCGGCGAAGCGGCGGCCTCCTTCGGTGGTGAAATCCATCACCACCCGGTAGGCGCCGAATTCGTCGGTGACGACCCGGGCGCGGGTGATCGCTTCTCCGGTCAACTCCGGAATCCGGGTGACGACGTGGGGGATCCGGTCGATGTCGCCGGTCCGCGGGTTTTCCCGTTCCATATAAAGAAGGGCGTAGCCTGGCGGGACGTCGTCTTCGGAAATGGTGTAGGGGTTGATCTCGCGGTGGACGAGGCGGAATTCGAGGAGGGCGGGGCGCTGGAGTTCTGCGGTGATGTCGGGGTTGTCACGGGTGGTGACCCCGGGAAGTTGGACTTCGATCCGGTTCTCGCCGACCGGACGGATGATCGGTTCGGCGACGCCGAGGCCGTCGGCGCGGGTCCGGATGATTTCGATCGCTTTCTCGAGCATCAGCTCGCGTTCGTGGCCGGTGACGCGGGCTTCCTCTTGTTCGGCGAAAGCGAGGGTGAACGAAACGCCGCCGCGGAGGTCGAGACCGAGTTGGAGGCTTGCTTGGGATTGCTGGAGAATCTCGTTGAGGATGAGATTGTTGCGACGCTGGATGTTCCGCAAAGTCTCTTCGAGGCGCAGGTGGGGGAAAAAGCGATGGAGGTCGATTTCCTCCTGGTTGGCGATCTCGCGGAGCGCCATGAACTCGGTGACGTTGGCGTCTTCCGCGGCGCGAGCGGCGGCGCGGTCCATCAGTTCATTGAACTCCGCCTGGTGGGCGGTGGCCGCTTCCCGGATGTATTCGGGAAAGGGTGTTTCCTGAAGCGGGATGAGATTTGCGATGGCCCAGGCGACGATGGCGCCGGTGAGCACGAGTTTCCAGATGATACTGCCGTACATTTGTGGTGGCGGGGGGGAGGGAAAATCAGGCCTTCTTTTGAAGGCTGTGGACGAAGCTTTTGTTGAGTTCGACTTTGGTGTTGTCGGCGACTTTTAAAACGAACCGGTCTTCCTTGACGTTGGTGATCACTCCGTAAACCCCGCCGGCGGTCATAATTTCATCGCCAGTTTGAAGTTCGGTGATCATTTTTTGGAGCTCTTTTTGCTTTTTGCGCTGCGGCGCGATGAGGAGGAACCACATCGCGGCGAACATCAAGCCCATGATCATAAGGAAGCCGAGGGGGTTCCCGGGCTCCTGGGCCTGGGCGAAAATCGGGTGAAAAAGGGTGTCTATGCTAATTTTCTGCATTGCGTTTGATGAATGTGCTAAAAGAGATACAAAAAGTCGAAAGAAATGAGACTGCCTCCAAAACGCAAGCTCATTAAAGGAAATCTCCCAGGCAACCAAGTATGGCGAAACAGAATAAGAAATGGTCGATCAAGCAAGCCGTGGATTACTACGGCTTCAAGCGTTGGGGCGGAAAGCACTTTTCCGTGGACAAAACCGGCGTGGTTCATGTGCATCCCCAGGGGGACTCGGCCAGCATCAGCATCCACGATGTCGTCCTGGAAGCGGTCAGCAAAGGCTTGAAGCCTCCGCTGGTGATCCGGTTCCAGGATCTGTTGCGCCATCGGGTGATGGAAATCAACCAGGCTTTCGCCAAGGCGATCAAGGAGGAGGCCTACGACGGCGTTTACCGCGGGGTTTTCCCGATCAAGGTGAATCAGTTGCGCGAAGTGGTGGAGGAGATCCTGGACGCCGGGCAGCCTTATGATTACGGGATCGAGGCCGGGAGCAAATCGGAGTTGCTGATCGCGCTGGCTTTGCACGAGAACAAAAAGAGTCTCCTGGTCTGCAACGGCTACAAGGATGAGGAATACATCCGGCTGGCCCTGTTGGGGAGGAAAGTCGGGAAAAAGGTGATCATTGTGGTCGAGCAGGTTTCGGAGATCGAGCCGATCATCAACATCTCCCGGGAGTTGAACGTCGAGCCGATCATCGGGATCCGGGCCAAACTCCTCACTCGCGGCGAAGGCAAATGGGCTTCGTCGACCGGCGAACATTCGAAGTTCGGGTTGACCACCCATCAGATTTTGAACGCTTGCCGCGACCTCAAGGAGGCCGGTTTGACCCAGTCACTGCAGCTCCTCCACTTCCACGTCGGGTCCCAGGTGCCGAATATTTTGACCATCAAAAACGCGGTGGTCGAGGCGGCTCGTTTTTATTGCGAATTGGTGAAACTGGGATTCCCGATGGGTTACCTCGACGTCGGCGGGGGGCTTGGTATCGACTATGACGGGAGCCGCAGCAATTACGAGAGCTCGGTCAACTACACCCTGGAGCAATATGCCCGCGACATCGTTTTCAACATCCGGGAGATTTGCAAAAGTCGCGAAGTGGCGGTGCCCGATATCGTGTCGGAGAGCGGCCGGGCGGTGGTCGCCCCTCATTCCCTGCTGGTGGTGGAGGTGTTCGACCGGATTTCGAAGTCTGACGGAATTTTCAAGCCGGATCCGAAGAAGAAAAAGCACCCGATCATCGTCGGATTGGAGGAAGTGTTGGCGAATCCGGGGCATTATAGCCGGCTGGAACGGTTTCACGACGCGCTGCAGAAAAAGGACGAAGCGTTTTCCCTCTTCAACCATGGATATCTCGACATGGAGGATCGGGCGGCCGCGGAAAGCCTGTTTTGGCAGATTTGCCGGAAAATCGACAACGAGGACACCGGCGGCTATGTCCCGGAGGAACTTTATGAGTTGAAGAACCTGTTGGTCGACCAATACGTCTGCAACTTTTCGGTTTTCCAGTCGCTGCTCGACCACTGGGCGTTCAACCAGCTCTTCCCGATCGCGCCGTTGCACCGGTTGCGGGAGCGGCCGAGCGTGAATGCGGTCTTGGTCGACATCACCTGCGACAGCGACGGCAAGATTTCCCGTTTCATCGACCTGGAGGATGTGAAGGACTACATCGCGCTTCATCCTTTGAACGGCGACCCGTATTACATTGGCGTTTTTCTAACTGGCGCCTACCAGGACATCATGGGGGATCTCCACAACCTCTTCGGCCGGGTCAACGAAGCCCATGTTTTTCTGGAAGAGGACGAGGAAGATGGATTTTACATCGAGGAGACGATCAGCGGCAGCAAGGTGAGCGAGATCATCGAGTTCATCCAATACAAGGAAAGCGATATGCTTCGGGCGATGAAGAAGCAGATCGACCGGGCGACGAAGAACGATCTGGTCAAGCCGCGCGAAGGAACCCGGCTCCTCGACTTCTACCAAGGTTTATTGAGCAATAAGACCTATTTGAATATCGAGCCCGACAGCAAAAGCATGCGCCAGTTTCGTCCCGCCCCCCGGAAACGAGCGGCGAAGAAGAAGCCGGCGGGCGGTTGAAAAACGGCAAGCCTCCCCCCGGCCTCCGTACGCGGCCGAGGCCTCGGCCGGCGAAGTCCCCCAGGCTTTTTGGAGAGCTGCCCAAATGTTTCTCCGGACATTCCCTGACCCGATCGCGTCAGGGAATGTCCGGAGGATTGCGGTGCGGCGGGGTGACTTTCCCGCGTTTTTGCGGGAGGTGTCCGAAGGGGAAAGGCCGGGGACAGCGGTGGATTTGCCGCCGAATATGAAGAGTTGGCCGGGCGTCTTCCGGACATCCGGTGACGCGATCGGTTCAGGGAATGTCCGGATTGCGGTGCTGCAGGATGGTTTTTCCGCGTTCTTACAGGACTGATGTCCGGGGGTAAGACGGTGAATGGGGGATTTGCCGCCGAACATGAAGAGTTGGCCGGGAGTCTCTCCGGGACATCTGGTGACGCGATCGGGTCAGGGAATGTCCGGAGGATTGCGGTGCTGCAGGATGGTTTTTCCGCGTTTCTTACGGGACTGATGTCCGGGGTAAGACGGTGAACGGGTGGATTTGCCGCCGAACATGAAGAGTTGACCGGGAGTCTTTCCGGACAACCGGTGACGCGATCGGGTCAGGGAATGTCCGGAGGATTGCGGTGCTGCAGGATGGTTTTTCCGCGTTCTTACGGGACTGATGTTCGAGGGAAAGACGGTGAATGGTGGATTTGCCGCCGAACATGAAGAGTTGGCCGAGCGTCTTTCCGGACAACCGGTGACGCGATCGGGTCAGGGAATGTCCGGAGGATTGCGGTGCTGCAGGATGGTTTTTCCGCGTTCTTACGGGACTGATGTCCGGGGGTAAGACGGTGAACGGGTGGATTTGCCGCCGAACATGAAGAGTTGACCGGGAGTCTTTCCGGACAACCGGTGACGCGGTCGGGTCAGGGGATGTTCTGAGGATTGCCGGTGCTGCAGGGTGACTCTTCCTGCGTTTTTGCGGGAATGTTCGGGGGGGAAGGCCGGGGACAGCGGTGGCTTAGTTGCTGAATCTGAGGGAATTACCGGGCGTCTTTCCGGACATCCGGTGACGCGATCGGGTCGGGGAATGTCCGGAGGTTTGGGTGGGATGTTGGGAGAGGGCAGGTGAGATGGGCGACTATTCTCAACTGATGTCGGTTCGGAACGGAGCCACGAAGGACGCGAACGGAGCCACGAAGGACGCCGACCACGCAAGGCGAGATATCAGCGATGAGAGGTCAATGGGATAACCGGGGTCGAGCCGCCTCGGTTGCTCCAAATGATGTTTTTGCGTTTTGCTTCGCGCGCTTCGTTCGCTCGGGCTCAGCAGAAATTCTGCGACAATCTTAGAATGATTCCGCCGACCTTGGACGGGTGATTCCGGTCGGAAATCTCAGATTGACGCGTCGTAATCGTCGGCGGAGAGGAGGGTGTCGAGTTCGGAAGGATCGGAAAGTTTGAGTTTGATCAGCCAGCCTTCTCCGAAGGCGGATTGGTTGACCTTTTCGGGACTGGAATCGAGTTCTTCGTTGACCGCGATCACTTCTCCGCCGACCGGGGCGTAGAGGTCGGAGGCGGCTTTGACCGATTCGACGACGCCGAATGAGTCGCCTTTTTGGAAGGTGTCCCCGACCGTGGGCAGTTCCACGAAGGTGATGTCGCCCAAGCTATTCTGGGCGTAGTCGGAAATGCCGATCGTGGCGGTGGAATCGTCTTCCATCCGGATCCATTCGTGGGACTTGGCGTATTTCAGATCTTTCGGTGTGCTCATAGTTGGAAAATAACGGTGTTAGTCGCGGCGGTAAAACGGAGGTGTGACAAGTTCCAATGCCTGGCTCTTGCCGCGGATGTCGACGGAGAGGGGGAGGTCGAGGGCGGCGGAATCGATCAAGGCGGAGCCGATGGCTTCGTTGAGCATGGGGGAAAGGGTGCCGGAGAGGACGATTCCGGCCGGGTGGCCGTCGGCGAGGAGGGCGGTTTCGGCGCGGACGATCCGGCGGTTGCCGGTCTTGAAGTAGACGACCTGTTGGTCCATTCCGTGGTCCTTTTGTTTTTGGAGCGCGGCACGGCCGATGAAATCGGGTTTCTTCCATTTTACCGTCCAGCCGAGTCCGGCTTGGAGGGGAGAAATGGTGTCACTCAGTTCGTGGCCGTAGAGCGGGAAGCCGGCTTCCAGCCGGAGGCTGTCGCGGGCGCCGAGTCCGGCCGGGAGAAGGCCGTGCGGCGAACCGTTTTCCAAAAGGGTTTCGGCCACTGTTTCGGCGGCGGCGGCGGGCAGGAAAAGTTCGAAACCGTCTTCGCCGGTGTAGCCGGTGCGGCTGATGATGGTCGGGGTGCCGGCCAATTCGCCTTCGGCGAAGGTGTAATTACGGAGCGAGTCGAGAGGGAATGCGGTCAGGGGTTGAAGGATCGCAGCGGCCCGCGGGCCTTGCAGGGCCAGGAGGGCGTATTCGGGGGAGCGATCTTCGATGGTGCAGGAAAAGGGGGTCGCTTGTCCTTGGATCCACTGCAGATCCTTTTCAATGTTGGCAGCGTTGACGCAAAGGAGAAATCGGTCGGCAGAACGTTTGTAGACCAAGAGGTCATCGACGACCCCTCCGTCGGGCCGGCACATCGGGGAATAAACCGCTTTTCCGGCGGGGTGTCCGGCTATGCGGTTTGTCAGGAGGTGGTCGAGGAACGCTTCCGCCTGGTCGCCTTCGACGGTGAATTCCCCCATGTGGCTGACGTCGAATAGTCCGGCGGCGGTCCGGACGGCCCGGTGTTCTTCGAGGATGCCGGAATATTGAACCGGCATTTCCCAGCCGCCGAAGTCGACGAACCGGGCGCCGTGTCGTTGATGGAAGGCGTAAAGTGGAGTCTTTTTCACGGAAAGGTGGTCGCAGGTGTCGGTGCTGATCGCCCGGATCGCTGGAGGGCGGAAAAACAAAGCCGCGCACCCGGGGACCGGGAACGCGGCGAAAGTGAACCGTCGTTTGGTCCGGCGGCGTCGGTTAGTCCCGGTAAACCTCGAGGAGGCGGGAGAGGATGTAACGGTGTTCGGCGGCGTTGATTTCCCCTCGTTCCAATTGCTGGTCGATTTGGAGGACGCGGTCCGCGAGGTCATCGATCGGGTCTTCCGCGCGTTCCGCCGGGAGAATGGTCGGATCGAGTCTCACCGAAACCTCGGCGGGTTCGAGGGCCATGTGGGCGCCTACCCGTTCGTCGATGCCGAAGCGGATATAGCGCTCGGCCACATCGCCGCGGACGGTCCGGAGGACCACGGTCTCCGGCGCGAAACCTTCCCGCTGCACGGTGATCTCATGGGAGCGGCTGCGGGAGAGATTGGCTCGCAACGGGGTCACGCCGATTTCTTCGCCGTTCGCCACGACGGTGGCTCCCGCGGGCTGGGAGGTGATTTCGACCCGTTGGTTTGGACCGTGGGTGACGGTGGCGCAACCGGAGACGAAAAGAGCGGCGAGGACGGCTAGAGAGGAGAGCCGGTTTATTTTTTTCATACGACGATAGTTAGGTTCAAAATATAATGCGCGAGATGAAGGTTTTGGCCTTCGCGACACGATAACTCGATGATTAATGGGGCGGGCGGCGAAACCGTCAAGGTTAGAAATAAAAAGTGGCGTATTGGCGGATTGGGTCGTGGACCGCGGTGGGAATTCACTGGAAACGGTCGGGGGTGCGGAGGGGGTAAACGGCGCTTGTTTTTTGGGCGAGGCTTTCGTAGGGTGGCGGTTTCTGTTATCTTGTCATTTGCGGCCATGGCTTGAGGGCGGGCTTCCGGGATCGGTTTTCCGGCGGCTCGGCGGATGTCGGGGTCGCCATTCATGAACGAATATCTTCCTTTAATCCTGGCCATTTTGTTTACGCTCGGAGTTTCCGGCATCTGCTCCGTGATGGAGGCGGCGATTTTGAGCACGACCACCGCCGAGGTTGAGGGGCTGAAAAAGGCCTCGCCGAGGAAGGGGCTCATGTTGGAGCGCTTCAAGTTGAGGATCGAGGAAACGATTTCCACCATCCTCACTCTCAACACCATCGCCAACACGGTAGGGGCGACCTTGGTGGGCGGATTGGCCATGCAATTGTTCGGCAGCCATTGGTTGGCGGTGATTTCCGGAGCCCTGAGTCTGGCGATCCTGATATTTTCGGAGATCATCCCGAAGAACGCCGGGGTGCTTTACCGGGTCCAGATCCATCCGTTCATGGTGTTTCCCCTGCAGGCGATGGTTTCGGTGCTTCGTCCGCTCACCGCGGTTTCCAACCTCCTGGTCTGGAGTCTCCTGGGACGGAAACCGGTCGAGGGGGATTCCGATCAGGAAATCCTGTTGTTGGCGGAAAAAGGAGCGAAGGACGGACGTTTGTCCCAGAATGAAATGGACATGATCTCCAATGCCCTGAGTTTGGATGACATCCGGGTGAGCGAGATCATGACGCCCCGGACGGTGGTCACGGCGTTGGACGAGAAGCTGACGGTCGGGGAGGTTTTCCGCAAATATCCGAATATTCCGTTCGGGCGGATGCCGGTTTACTCGGAGAGCATCGACGAGATCGTCGGGTTGGTCCGCCGCCGGGACCTGTTGCAAACGATGGCCCATGGTCATGAGAACCGCTTGGTGCGCGATCTCCGGCAGGAGGTTCATTTTATCCCGGAAACGGTCACGGCGGCCGCGGCGTTGCAGATTTTCCTGAAAACCCATCAACAGTTGGCCGTGGTGGTGGACGAGTTCGGCTCGGTCGCGGGAGTGTTGACGATGGAAGACATCATGGAGCACATCATCGGGCGGGAGATCTTCGAGAAGGACGATTTGGCGATCGACATGCGGGAGTTGGCCCGGGCGCGCCATCTGATGGCGAAGAAGCGGCAGCAGGTCAAACAAAACGAACCGTCGATTTCCTCTTCCTGAGATGGCTTTCTCCGTCCTAGCCCATTGGGTCCATGATCTGGACCCGTTCCTGATTCGTTTCGGCGAAACCTTCGGAATCCGTTACTACGGATTGGCCTACGTGCTTGGATTCGTGGTCGCTTACCTGCTGCTTTCGTTGTATCATAAGAAAGACCGTTCGCCGCTGAATCCTGACCAGCTTGGCAACGCCTTTTTCGCGGTCATTATCGGGGTGATGGCCGGCGGGCGGATCGGGTATTTTCTGTTTTATGATTTCGGAGCGTTGCGGGCGAATCCGTTGAATCTGGTGCGGGTCTGGGAAGGGGGGATGGCGAGCCATGGGGCCTTTATCGGGGTCGCCCTGGCGATCCTGTGGGTGGCGCGGAGGGAGCAGATCGCGGTTTTCCGGTTCTCGGACCTTCTGGTGACGGTGGCGCCTGCCGGCATATTTTTCGGGCGGGTGGCGAATTTCATCAACGGTGAGCTTTACGGGCGGATTGCGACGGTTCCTTGGGCGGTCCGTTTTCCGCAGAGCGTCCCGCCGGGGACCCCGGTTGAGAACATCCCGGCGAGACATCCCTCGCAACTTTATGAGGCGGCGCTCGAAGGTTTGGTGTTGTTCGTTTATCTCCAGCTCCGTTTTTGGAAAAGCCGGGCGCCGTTGCGGCGGGGGCAGTTGACCGGGGAGTTTTTGTTGGGTTATGCGGTGGCCCGAATTCTATGCGAGATGTATCGGCAACCGGATGCCGCCCTGATCCTCGGCATGAGCCGGGGGACTTTCTTTTCGATCTTTCTTGGGGTGGCCGGAGTCGGGTTCTTGATTTACGCCCGGAGGCAACCTCCGGCGGAGTCCCGCCGTTAGCGCGCTCTTCTCTCAAGCTTCCTGTTCAAGCGGGTTGGGTGGCGATCCGATTTTCGCGCGAAGCGCTTTGGAGTGCTGGTGCGTCCTCGCACCGCTTTCGAACGGCCAACGATGGCCGCGCGCTCGACAGCCTTACGAGGGGCCGGAGCTCTTCCTTACGCTCGAAAGCTCCGCGGGGACGCGGAGCACTCCAAAGAGGCTCCGCCTCGGAACCAAGTTTCGCATTTCTGAAGCTTCCTGTTCAAGCGGGTTGGGTGGCGATCCGGTTTTCGCGCGAAGCGCTTTGGAGTGCTGGTGCGTCCTCGCACCGCTTTCGAACGGCCCACGATGGCCGCGCGCTCGACAGCCTTACGAGGGGCCGGAGCTCTTCCGTACGCTCGAAAGCTCCGCGGGGACGCGGAGCACTCCAAAGAGGCTTCGCCTCGGAAACCAAGTTTCGCTTTTCTGAGCTTTCTGTTCAAGCGGGTTGGGTGGCGATCCGGTTTTCGCGCGAAGCGCTTTGGAGTGCTGGCGTCCTCGCACCGCTTTCGGAATGGTCGGCGACAGTCGCACGCCCGGCAGCCATTCGACGGCCGGAGGTCGTCCGCATGCTCGCATGAATGTCTGACAGTGCGAAGCTCGCCTGCGAAAGGGGGACGAATTTTAGCTGGCGATTCGACACATTTGAAGATACGGTTGGTCAACCTCAAACCAACTTTGATTTATGGAACCAATAAACAACACACAAGCAATCGCCGCCCCCCTTTACGCCGCCAAAGGATGGATGAAATTTCTCGGCGTCCTGAGTATAATCTGGGGCGTCATCACCGCTCTCTCCATTATCGGTCTGCTGATCGCCTGGCTGCCGATCTGGATCGGCGTGCTTCTCTTTCAGTCGGCCTCGGCCGTGGAGCGGGCCTACAACACTTCCGACGAGGAGAGTTTGATCACTTCGCTCGGCAAGCTTCGGACCTATTTCACCATCGCCGGTGTGCTGGCGTTGCTCAGTTTGGCGTTCGCCGTCTTCGGGATGTTCATGGGGGGACTGGCCGGGTTCGCCGGTTTCAACATGGAAGGAATGTAAGCAGCATCCCCTCATTCGTTTTTTCTCTCCATCTCTCAAACCGTAACCTTCGTTCTCTCGTTCCTTCATGAAACAAATATTCAATCGACTCCTCTCCACGGGCAATGCCCTCGCTTATCTCCCGATCCGTTTGGTGGCCGGTCTGACGCTGGCGGCGCACGGCGCGCAAAAGTTGTTCGGATGGTTCGGCGGGCATGGATTGAGTGGGACCGCGGGCTTCTTCCAAGAGCATCTCAACCTCAGCCCGGGAATGTTCTGGGCGCTCTGCGCGGGCGGCGCCGAATTCTTCGGGGGCCTGATGTTGGCGGTTGGATTCCTCACCCGGCTCGGCGCCCTCTTGACCGGGATCACGATGGCGGTGGCGATTATGCTGGTGCATCCGCACGCTTTCTTCGCCAGCGACAATGGGATGGAGTTTCCGCTGGTGTTGTTGGCGGTATCGGTGACCCTGTTGATTTCGGGCGGGGGCGGGGCTTCGGTCGATCGTTTGATGGTCTTGAAACAACGAGCGGACTCCCACCGCGGCTGAGTTTGACGGAGGGATAACCGCTCGGGAACCCGGGCTGTTTTTGGTCCCCCGCCTTTGAAACCGACCCGAGGATGGGATACGGTGTGGCATGGCGCGGGATTTTTTCCTTCTAATGGCGGGTCTGGTGTTCGCCCTCGTCTCGATTCGGGTGAACCGGTTCGACCTGTTGCCGGATATTATCGGATTTGGATTGATCGCCTACAGTAGCCATGGGTTGAGCCAGTATGCCCAACGCTTTGGGCTGGTGCGGAATCTGGCCGTGTTCGCCGGCCTCTTCGCAGCGGTGACGTGGGTGATTCCCGCGGCGGCGGCGCCGGGATTGTTTTTGTTCGGACTGATCCTGACGATTGTCGTCGTCTGGTTTCTTTTGGGGGCGGTGGTGAGATACGTCGAAGAGCGCGACCGTCCCGATCTTGCCGGGCATGCGGTGTTGTATCGACGGATTTACGTCGGGATCGCGAGCGCCGCATTTCTCATTCATTGGGCGGCGGTTTTTCGCCCTGAAGCGGCGGCCGATTTCGTGGTTTTGATGGCGATCGCGACCTTGGTCATCCTCGGATTTATCCTGCGGTTGTTTTACGTCGTGGCGCAGGACGTTGCGGTCGACGCCGGGACGGTGCTGTGACGCGGGGAGGGATTGGAAATGGCGGCTAAGGCAACCAATCCGGCCGAATACCACGATGGAACGTCGTCGGGCCGGGGGACGGCGTTTGTCATCAACGCCCAGAGCGGACCCGGTGGAGAGACCGGAGATGTAGCCTCGGTGGAAAACGGATGGCGGACCCGGTTGGAGCAGGCTGGATTCGACGGACCGGTCAAACTCGTTTCCGGGAAAGACGTTGCTGGGGAGGTCGAGCGGTTCGCCGACGCCGGTTTTAGATGCGTTGTGGTCGGCGGCGGAGATGGGACGGTCGGCACGGCGGCGGAGATCGTCTCCCGTCGCGGCTTGGTGCTCGGGGTTTTGCCGCTCGGCACCCGCAACCACTTCGCCCGGGATCTTGCAATGCCCCTGGATTTGCCGGCCGCGTTGGAGTGGCTCTCCCGGGCTGTGGTCGAGCGGGTCGACCTGGGGGAGGTGAACGGTCGTCTGTTCATTAACAACGCCTCGCTCGGACTCTACGCCCGGATGGTGCGGGAGCGGAAACGGGGTAGGGCCCGGTCTCGCCTGCTTCGCAACCTGGCGTCGGTGGTCGCGGTTTTCCGGACGCTGGTCCACTTTCGTCTGCTGCGGTTGAAGATCGTGGTCCGAGGGATGACTCTCTGGCGACTGACCCCGTTTCTCTTCGTCGGGAACAACGCTTATTCGGGCGAACTCGGGCTTGATCCGACGCGCCCCTCGTTGAGCGAGGGAAAACTCTGGGTCTGCGCGGCCTCCGCGGGGGGAGTTGGGGACTTGATTAAAATCGCGTGGCGGGCCTGGCGAAATCATTTGGACCGCATCGAACATCTGAATACGGAAACCATGGAGGAGTTAATGGTGGGGATCGGGCAGGAACAGTTGTGGGTTGCGGTCGATGGCGAACTCCGCCGGTTCGAGGCTCCCCTCCGTTTTAGAAGTCGGCCGTTGGCGTTGAAGGTTCTTGTTGGCAGGGGCGTGGAGGGTTAATATCGAGTGCGATGACGGTCGGCAACAAAAGAAAGGTCGGGTGAAAACCATCGCTCATATTTCGGATATCCATTTCGGGCGGGAGGATCCGGTCGTAGCCGAGGCGCTGGTGAGCGAGCTTCGGGGAATTGCGCCGGACCTGGTCATCAACTCCGGCGATTTCACCCAGCGGGCTCGGCGGAGGCAATTCCGGCGGGCCGCCGCTTACATGGAACGTTTGCCTCTTCCCCAAATCTGCGTTCCCGGAAACCACGACATTCCGCTTTACGATGTCTTCCGGCGATTCGTCCGGCCGCTCCACCGTTATCGGGAGCACATCGCCGCCGATTTGTTTCCCCGCTACGTCGACCGGGAAATCGCGGTGGCGGGCTTGAACACGGCCCGGTCGTTGACCTGGAAGAACGGTCGGATCTCCCTGGGGCAGATCGACCGATTGCGCGAGTTTCTCGCCGATGTTCCCCGACATGTATTCAAAATCGTGATCACCCATCACCCGTTCATTCCGCCGCCGGGGGTGAGTGAGGGCTCCGTGGCGCTGGTCGGCCGGGCTGCCCGTGCTCTGGAGGTCCTGGAGCAAGGGGAAGTGGATCTGTTGCTGGCGGGCCATTTGCATCATGGATACACCGGGGATGTGCGCACCGTGCATCCGGGAACCCGCCGATCGATTGTAGTGGCGCAGGCCGGGACGGCGATCTCTCACCGGGTCCGCAACGAGCCCAATGCCTACAACCACATCACGGTGGACAGGGACCAAATGATCGTCCGGGTGCGGGTATGGATGGAGGGCGGATTCCGTGATCGGTCCCGGATCCGTTATCGCCGCGGGACGAGCGGATGGCAGCCTCAAGAGGAGGAGGCCGCATGAACGTTCAACCGGCGGAAGTCTCCGGAGTCTTGAATGAAATGCCCGCTTTGCTGTGGGTGACGGGAGCGGACGGGGCGTGCCAATTTGTGAACCGTCGCTGGACCGAATTCACCGGACAGGATTTGGCTGAGGCTTTGGGCGGGAAATGGCTGGACTCCGTGCATGAGGAGGATCGGGGATTGTTCTCGGGGATTCTTCACCCGACGGGGCAACCATGCGATCCATTTGTATTCGAATGCCGGATGCGGAAGGCGGATGGTGGGTTCTTTCGCGTTCGTCATTCGGTGGCGCCGCGGTTGGATTCGGACGGGAAATGCGCCGGTTTTGTCGGCGTCGTCACCGGGCGGTTGGATCCGCCGGCGCCGGAAGCTCTCACCGCGGTTTCGGAGGAGCGCTACCGGGGACTTTTGCAGTCGATCGACGAAGGGTTTTGCGTGATCCAACTGATCTTCGATCCAGCCGACCGGCCGATCGATTACCGCTGGTTGGAGACAAACTCGAGTTTCGAGCAACAGACCGGGCTGGGCCAAGTCGTCGGGAAGCGGGTGCGGGAAGTGGTCCCCAACCTCGACGAAAGTTGGTTCCAAATCTACGGCAAGGTCGCTCTGACCGGGGAATCGATCCGATTCGAAAATCATGCTTCGGCGCTGAACCGGTGGTTCAATGTATTTGCCTTTCGCGTCGGTGCGGTGGAGGACCGGCAGGTGGCGCTCCTGTTCGACGATATCACCGAACGGAAGATCCGGGAGAAAAACGCGGTGTTCTTTGCGGAGATCGGAGAGATTTTCGCGCGGGTTTCCGGATACGACGAAATCATGGCGATGGTCGGGGAGAAATTATGCCAGCATCTCGACTCCACCAGCGCCGCTTTCGGGGAAATCGACGAAACCGGGAATTACGGAACCGTCTTCCATGAACGGCGGGTGGAAGGAATCCCTTCGCTTTCCGGCGTTCATTATTTGCCCGACTTCATGAGCGAGGAGTTTCTCCGGGATCTTCGTGCCGGTAAGACGATCGCCGTTTCCGACGTGGCGACCGATCCGCGGACGGCGGCGCTCAGCGAAGCGTATCGGCAATTCCGGGTGTTCGCTCAGATTCAAGCTCCGCACGTCAGCGATGGCCGATGGAAATTCATGTTGGGGGTCTATTGCGACCATCCCCGGGAATGGCATCCGAGTGAAGTCGATCTGGCGCGGGAATTGTCGGCCCGGGTTTGGCTGCGGTTGGAGCGGGCTCGGGTAGAGGAGGAGTTGAGGGAGAGTGAGCGCCAGGCGCGGGCCTTTTTCGAAGGGTCCGGGGTCGGGGCGGCCCAGGTCGCTCCGGACAAGAGGTTCATGCGGGTCAATGACCGGTTTTGCGAGATCACCGGTTTTTCCCGCAAGGAATTGGTCACCATGACCCCGTTCGATCTTGATCATCCCGAGGAGCGGGCGGCCGACGCCGTTCGTATTCAAAAAATGGTGTCGGATCCCGATTTTATTTACGACGTGGAAAAACGCTACGTTCGCAAGGATGGGAGGATCATTTGGGTGCATGTCAATTCCCGGACAATTCGAGGGGCCGACGGGGAGATCTTATATGCGGCGTCTGTCATCTACGACGTCACCGCTCGTAAGACCGCCGAATCCGCTTTGCGGGAGAGTGAAAACAATTTGCGGGAACTGAGTCGGTCGTTGGAGCAGCGGGTGGCGGATCGGACGGTCGAGTTGGAAGACCTGGCCACTCGCCTGCGCCGGATGGCGGTCGCTCTCGCCACCGCTGAACAACGGGAACGAAAGCGGCTCGCGGCCTTGCTGCACGACGATTTGCAGCAATTGCTGGTGGCGGCGACCATGCATTTGAACAAGACGACCCGGCGCATGCAGAACCCGTTCGAGCGGCAGGCGGTGGAGCAGGCCGCACGGTGGATCGCCGAAGCGACCACGGCGGCGCGGACCTTGACCCACCAGTTGCGGCCTCCCGCATTGTATGAGGGAGGATTGGTCGACGCCCTGGTCGGAGTGGCTCAGGAAATGGAGAAGCGTCATGGCATTTCCGTGAACATCGAAACGACCGATCTGGTGGTGAAGGCGAGCGACGACATCAACGCCATTCTGTTCGAGGCGGTCCGGGAGCTTCTATTTAACGCCGCCAAACACTCTCAGGCCAAGCGGGCCGCGGTCCGACTTCGCGAGGAGGGAGGGTGGCTTCATGTGTTGGTCGAGGATCGGGGGAAAGGATTCGATCCCGCGCAGACGGTTTCCAACCGGACCGAGGGTGGGTTTGGTCTGTTCAGCATCCGGGAGCGACTGGTGGCATTGGGGGGGCAGTTCAGCGTGGTCTCTTCGCCGGGCGATGGCACGCGGATTGAGCTGCGCATTCCGTTGGGTGTTGTGGCGGGTCAGGAAGGGGGATTGGCCGACGGCGAGAGCCATGAAGAGGAGTCGCTGGCGTCGCCGGCGCAGACGGCGGACGGGGCCGGACGTATCCGGATTCTGGTGGTGGACGACCATGCGATGGTCCGACAGGGGTTGGCGACATTGGTTTCCGAGGACGACCGGTTGGCGGTGGTGGGAGAAGCGGCGGACGGATTGGGAGCGATTGAAGCGGCGGAGCGTTTCCGGCCCGATGCGATGTTGATCGACGTCAACATGCCCCGGATGAACGGCATTGAAGCGACCCGGGAGATCCACCGCCGTTGGCCGATGATCCGGATCATCGGATTGTCGGTCCAGGACGACGAAACGACCGCCGCTGCGATGCGGAATGCGGGTGCCTCCGCTTTTCTTTCCAAAGGAGGCGATTCCTGCCGCCTGATCCAAACGATTGTCGACTTGGCGGGTGGCGATTGAAATTCTCCGGGATGCGGGTCGGAGAGTGAGCCGGTCTTTGCGCGGAGCGCTTTAAGGCGGCTCCGCCTCGACAGCCAGGTTTCAGAACCGTCGCCGCAGCCCCAAACCGATAAAATTGGTAGCCCGGGCGTCGCCGATCGTCCCATAGCCATCCGAGCGATGATGGATTCGGCCGAACAAACTCCAATCGGGGTGGCGCGGATGCGTGACCTCCAAATCGATTAGCAGATAGACGAGGAAACGGTCCGGCGGCCGTCCCTCCCTGAATTCGAGCGGCGGACGTTCGAAAGCATAAGAGAATCCGAATCCGAATCCGATCGAAGTCGGGAGGAATTCGTTCCAGGGGAACCGAAGCCAGCGGGTGGTCAGGAGGGCGTTGATTTCCTGATGGCTTTGTTGCCCCCAATGTTGGCCGAACTGTGCTTCGCCGTCCATCCGGATCGAGGGCGTCAACATTCGCAATTCCCGGGTGACGCCGACGACCCCGACCCAGGATGAACGCAAGTCGGTGTCGAAGCGGGCGACGTTCAGGAAGGCCGTGTCGGTGTATTGCCCGACATAGGCGAAAACGCTGACCCGGTTCGGGAAGAGATTCGAACGGACTTCCGTTTCGGAGAGTTCGTCCGGGTCGCAGAAGCCGACTCCGGCGGCCGCCATCAGCCAAAAAACGGCAACTTCCTGCTGCCACCATCGATGGAGTTTCATAGAGGAAATCTAATCCGGAACGCGGGTTTTCGCCTCTCCATTTGGCGCTGGCTTCCGCAGTAGCGAAAAACCGGGCGATTTTACGCCATTGGGAGGGATGGCATCCTGCCGTCTGCCGTCGACGCCGGTTCAGAAAAAGGCCAGCTGGGAGACACCCCCCGGTTTGCCCCTGCAACCCGCATGAGCAGTGAAGTTTCATCAGGGCCAGGAGGTTTTAAGATTTCTCTGGCCAAATTCCTGGAATTTGCCAACTCTTTCCGTGGCCGTGTTTCCGGACACGGCTGTGTTTTTTTCCTGAACCGTTATGAAAAGTCTCGATCAAAAACTGGCCGACATTCATGCCGATCCGAGCGGCTCGAAGGCATTTATCATCGCCGACGCGAAAGATGCCGACATGGCGTTCGGAGTCGCCGCCCCCGGGCCCCATCGCGGAGCCTGCCAACATGGGTTCAACGAGTCGGAAGGCTGTTGGAAAACGCTGGAAGATTATCGCCAGCAGATCCGCGAGGTGATCCGGCAAGGTTTGGTCGACATCGTGTTGATGTCGGCCTCGAACGTCGAGCAGCTGGCGATCCGCGAGCAATTGTTTGCCGGGTCGAAAATCACCCCGGCGGCGCGCGCCAACGACACCACCGACGTCTGGGCGGTCCGCGGCGGGCGTTACCCGACCAAGTTTCCTTCCCGGGCTTTCCGCACCGCGACGCTCGACCACATCAAATACGGGGTCTTGGAGGAGGATCATAGCAAGCCGTTCACGGGCGCCGACCTCGGGCTTTATTCGATCACGTTTACCAACGACATCGATTGGGATTACCGGGCGCTCGAAGCGTTCCACGCCTTCCGGATCGAGGCGGAGAAAAAGCGTTTCCGTTACTTCCTGGAGGTTTTCAATCCCAACGTCGATCCGGGCATCCCGGACAAGAAGGTCGGCGCGTTTCTCAACGACCATATCGTCCGCTGTCTCGCCGGGGTCACCCAAGCCGGACGCCCGGTGTTTTTGAAAATTCCCTACAACGGCCCGGGGCCGCTGGAGGAGCTTGTTTCCTACGATCCGCACCTGGTGGTCGGTATTCTCGGCGGCAGCGCCGGGACCACAATGGACGCCTTCCAGCTGATTGCCGACGCCCAGAAATACGGGGCGCGGGTGGCGTTGTTCGGACGGAAAATCAACCTGTCGGAGCACCCGCTCGCCTTCATCGAATTCCTGAAGCGGATCGTCGACGGCGAGGTCAACCCCGCCGAAGCGGTGAAGGCCTACCACGGCGTCCTGCAACAGCTCGGCATCAAACCCGCCCGTCCGCTCAACCAGGACCTGCAAACCTCAATGACCCGTAAGAGCTACGGCGGTTGATTCCGGGGAAAGAATTAAACCGCAGATGGGCGCGGATAGGCGCAGATGAAAGAGTAGCTCACGCTTCCAGCGTGAAGGGACGGGGAAGTTTGGGGGGAAGGCAGCGGGATGTTTCCCGCTGCCTTTTCGCGTTTTGGTTTACACCATTTCCGCTTCAGGTTCGGGGGCTGCCCGGTTGGCGGCGGCTTTTTTCGGGCCCTGGCGTTGGGCGGCGGTTTTGCCGCTGCATTAGGGCACGGTTCACAGCCGTGCCCCGCCTTTTTTCCAGCGGGCGTATTCTTTATGAAGCTGGAGGTTGAAAAAGCTGGTGGCTGCGTCGCGGAGCGACTGGTTTGAGAAAGTCGCGAGCGCGGAACGGGTTTGGTGGCGGAGGTCGGTGACGGTCGGCATGAGGCTAAGAAAGGACCATCAAGCTCTTAGGGAAATTCATAAAGGTGGCCGTGGCAGGGGCGGCTGGCAGCAGCTCGCCCCTGGATTTTCGCGATAGACGGAGGTCATGCAATTAGATTGACTGGTTTGAGGCCAAACAACGGCGCGGCGGCGAGGAAATGGCGGTCGTTCGAAAAAACTTCGGTGTGGCCGTATTCCGAGGCGCATGCGAGGTGGAGGGCGTCGGCACCCCGGAGGAAGGCTGTCGCGGGAGCCTGGTGAAAGACGCTTTCCAGACGGCGCTGGATGGGTTCGGCCAGAGGGAGCCATTCGAAAAGGCCTTGTTCTCTGTCGCTGATAAACTGCTCCATCGCGGCATGAAATTCCGACCGTTTGAATCGCTTCTCCCGGAAGGCCCGGTGGAGCGCGGCCGCGACTTCGGCTTGGGCATGCCAGGCGGAGACAAGGACCGAGGCGGCCCCGGCCCGCTCGCGCACCGCCTCGAATCCTTTGTCCTCCAGGTACAGGCGCACCAGGTAGCTGGTGTCGAAGAATGGCCGGTCAGCGGGCATCGCGATCCTCGGAGATCAGGGCGGTGATGTCGCGCGCGCCCGGCGGCGGGCGAAACGCCCCGGCCTTCGCGGCTTTCCGGAATGAGGGCAGCAGCTTGCGCCGCTCGCCGAAGGATTTCGGCTCGGCCCCGCCCGCGCTGGATGGTTCGAGCTCTCGCTGCAGGGCATGAATGACGATGTCCTTCAGGGATTTCTTCTGTTCGACGGCCCGGATCTTCGCCTTCCGGTAAAGGGGCTCGGGAATTTCGATCGTGGTCTTCATGAGGCAATCTTTCATCAATACGGATTTCCGTCAATCCGTCTTTCCGTCTGCGTGCGGAGGCAGGGGCTTCGTGGACCATTGCCCGGGCAGACCGGTTTTTGCTGGAGCTTGTTGGCCGTCATCGGTCAGGCGGAAAGGTTTTTTGTCGGTCCTGGCTGGATCGAGGGCATTAATGAAACGTGGCGCGCCGAAGAGGAAGCGGAGCTGCCCGATCTCGTCGAGTTCCGCCTTGAGTTCCTTGTAGGCGTAGATCGTGAAATAAGCGGAAACGATCGAGAGGTCGCAGCCGGAGCAGATCCTGGGGCGCAGGAAGTCGGCTACTTTCCCGCGGGGGTGGTTGTCTTTGAGGGCGGAACTGATGGCGGCGGTGGTCAACGGGTTGTAGAGTGAGTAAAACGGTGGAAAGTCCAGCGGCCCACGCGGGCTACTACGATGCCGGAAACCAACCGTGTCGAGAGCCTATTCGCGAGGTGAATTCTTGCTCGCGTGTGACGGATCGCGATTTAAGGGGGAGGGAATGTCAGGGGGAAGGCTCGGTGCTTCCGGGGGCTTTGTCCCGGGTCCGGTCGAGGACCGCGTCCATTAGGACGGGATTGAGCTCCATTTCTTTCTTGGCATTCTGCAGCAACTTCTCGTCGTGGTCTGTTCTGGGACCGTCCGAGGCTTGGAGGCGGGCGATGTAGGGTGCCACCTGCGATGCCAGGATAGAGTTGGCATGATCGATTCTGCCCTCCCGGATGTGGTGCAGGCAGGCCAGGGATACGGTGGCTAACAGGGTGTTCTCCCTCTGCATGTTGGCCACAAACAGGGCGGTCGCTTCGCGGGAACCCATTCCTGTTTGTTTCCGAAGGGCTTCCTCAAACGTATCTTCGCTCGCAACGCTATGAAGCAGCCAGCCGAGGGAGAATCCGATGAGAGCCCCGATGATTAGAGTGTGAACGGGTTTCATTACGCATTTCTACCACCGGGAACTTCGTCGTCGACTCCAAAGGGTGAGGGCGGGGAAGTGCGGCGAAGAATTGAACCGCAGATAGGCGCGGATAGGCGCGGATGAAAGAGTAGCTCACGCTTCCAGCGTGGAGGGACGGGGAAGTTTTGGGGGGAAGGCAGCGGGATGTTTCCCGCTGCCTTCTCGCGTTTTGGTTTACACCAGTTCCGCTTCGGGTTCGGGGGTGGTCCGGTTGGCGGCCCGGGTGGCGGCGGCTTTTTTCGGGCCCTGGCGTTGGGCGGTGGTTTTGCCGCTGCGGACCAGGACGCCGAGTTTTTCGAGCAGCTGGGGCCGGTCGCGCAAGGCGACCCGGGCGATCCGGAGATATTGGGCGGTCCAATCGGTCATGGCGGCGAGGGCGGCTTTCTGGTGTTGGGTGGCATCCTTCGCCGCCCCCCGGGCCCGTTCGAATTCATGGTAGGCCTGTTCGAAGGTGACGATTTTGGCCCGTTCGGCGGTGAGGCGCTCCTCCAAATACCCGAAGTCGGCCAGTTCCGCTTTCAACGGAGCGTTGTCGAACAGTTTGAACGCCTCCACCAGGAACGGGGAAATTTGCCGGGGCATCGGGCGGTTCAGTCCGATCGTCGCGAGCCGGGCCGGTGTTTTCCGGTAGATCGCCTTGGCGACTTCGGAAAGCCCCTGGTAGGCTTTGAACGCCTCCTTTTGGGCGTTGGCCAAGTGGGCCTTGGCCAGTTTCTGGGCTCCGTCGGCGACAGTGCGCGCATGGACGGCGGCTACCGCCGACTCATGGAGCGCCTTGGCGGCGGCCAGGTGTTCCGCGCCGTATCCAAACGGGCTGACAGCCGCCAGAATGGCGGGAACCTGGAGGGTATTGTCGATCGCCTTGGCTGCCCATGCAGCCGCGAACTGAAAAAAGCGGCTGGCAGCCGCTTCCACGTTCCGACTGGGCTGCCTGTTGACTCAAGCGTCGCTGTTCCTGGACTTGGCGTCCTGATTCGACGTCTGCTTCTGCGGCTTTTTTTCAAAGAAGGAAATTGTGGGGAGCATGATTCCGTCCCAAGGGCCGCGGGCGGTGTTGGCGCGGATGATTTCGCGGGCGATGCCGTAAAGGATAGAGGCTCCGTGCACGCGAACCGTTCTTTCCTCGTCTTCCGGCGAAACCTCCTTGCCTTTGTATTCAATAAGCCCCACCAGATGGATGCGAAACTCATAAGGAAAGTTTCGCCCGGGGCCGGCCTGCTGCTTGATGCTGAGGTCGATTTGCCAGACCGGATGGTCACCATTTTCTGACCGCTTGATTTGGGGTTCAACAGAGAACTCCTCAATCCTTGCTTCGACCTCCTTTTCCACGTCAAACGACAGGTTGGCTTTAACGGCCAAATCTGTCGCGAAATAGTGCAGGAGATTGATCGGCGCGGGCTTCATGACAAGAGGCGGTTCTCGGCTTCATCTTCGCTCTCCTCGCGCCGAAGGTCACAGGCGAAAAGGTGATCCATCGAGATCGGCTTTCTCGAAGACCGCTTACCGAAATCGACAGCGATTACTTTGCGACAATCCATTGTTTGTCGTCCGGCGGAGCGCAAATAGTCAACGGTGACCTCGCCATCGTAGAGAGCCCGCAACAGGAGGTTCTGGCTGCGGCTCGGGCGCTGTTTGCCAGTCTCCCACCGGGTCCAGGTCTTAGCGCCAATCTGGAGCAGTCGGCCAATCTCGGCCTGGGGCAACCCGAGGCGCTCCCGAAGCTCCTTCATCTCGTGGGGGAGCAGAAGCCCCATGTAGCGGGCGCGCGTATTGTCGATCGCCTCCTGTGCCTCCGGTGTCAGGAGCCATTCCTCCAAGTCTTCGTCCCATTCCATCGGAACGGAGATCCGGACAGTTTCCGCGATTCCTTCCCCGTTGGCCGCCGGGATGGCGACCTCGAACGGGCGTTCTTCAATTCGTGTTTCCTTCATATTTAGCTTTCGCAGGAAAGTTTCTCTTTCAGGGGGAGATGGGCGGAGAAGAGGACGACAAACTTTCGGTCGGTCCGAAGCAAAATCTTTCCATAGGTTTTTCTGCCTTTAAACGTAGAAAAATTCCCACGTCTCACCCGCCGGACGTTCCATCTCGATCCCGCAGCCCACCAGACCGGCCTGAGCGAGATGAAGGCGCAATGCATCGTAGAGTTCGTAAGGCCATGCTTCGAGAAAATCAGCTTGAAAGCGCTTGGCAAAATCCTCGGTCGAGCGGATAAGACGGGTGTCTCCGGTTGTCAGGATGGCGCAGACGTCGTGTCGCCAGGATTCTGGAATCGGTGCTAACGCCATTCGTAGGGTTTGTTTTTAAGCACTTCACTTAACCATAATGGTATCAATTGATACCCCGATCAAGCGGGTTTTGTTTTTTCTCGATCCCCGGCCTTTCACCTTGGTCAGCGAGACACGGGCAACCTGCCTGTTTTCCTTCTCGCGTATCCATTCCGCGCACTCGCGGGCGACCCGCTTTTGCTGGAGCTTGTTGACCACGGTCAGGCCGTCATCGGTCAGGCGGAAAGCTTTTTTGTCGGTCCTGGCTGGATCGAGGGCAGTAATGAAACGTGGCTCGCCGAAGAGGAAGCGGAGCTGCCCGATCTCGTCGAGTTCCGCCTTGAGTTCCTTGTAGGCGTAGATCGTGAACGAGAGGTCTTGAGGCGGTGGATTTTAGAAAACGGGATGTCCGGCGGCTCCGGGGAAATAACTGACGCGACCGGGGTGTCGGGGGTGGGTGGGGGTAGGGTTGATACCTTGTTTTACGAATTTTTTCTTGTGGAGAGTGGGGCTCGTTTTCATGGTGCGGCGGATGGATGTTACCTGTCGGTGGTTTGTCAGCTTATGCTTGGAGAGGAATTTGCTGCATCCGGCCACGTTGCGGCTTTTGCAGACTTCGTCGGAGCCGGATGTCGGGGCGTATGGCGAGATGATGATCGAAATGGGGCTTTTGACCAAACCCGATTTGGCGGCGTTGGTGGCGGAGGCCCGGGAGAAAACGGAGGCGGGAGAGGAGCCTTCCTGGAGTCCGAATGGCGGCAAGCCCGCCGCAGCCGCAACTGCCGCAACTGCGGCTCCGCCGAAACCGGCGCCGGTGTCCGTTCCCGCCGCTTCGGTCGGGGGGGGGGGCGATGGTGAGATTCCCGATTTCGCTGGGCTTGCGGGGGCCGGACCGGAAGTTTTTCGGCGGGCGATGACGGGTTTGTTGAAATTCGCGATGGAGAGCGGGGCAAGTGATTTGCATCTCAGCGCCGGAGCCCGCCCGTTCGTGCGGCGGGACCGGGAGAATCAATATCTCGCCGAAGAACCGCTGAGCGCCGAGGTCTCGGCGGGATTGAACCGGGCTCTCCTTTCAGAGGCGCAATGGGCGGCTTTCCAGGAGCGGCAGGATTTTGATTTCGCGTTGCCCTTTCCGAGCGGCGAACGGTTTCGGGCGAATTTGATGATCCACAAGGAAGGTTGCGCCGGGACTTACCGGACGGTTTCGCCGAAGGTGCGTTCGTTGGAGGAGCTCGGGTTTCGCAACGCGAAGACAATCGACCGCCTGCTCTCGTATCACAATGGGTTGATCATGGTGGCGGGACCGGTCGGCTCCGGCAAGACCACCACTTTGGCCGCTTTGGTGCAACAGCTCAACCGGACCCGCGACGATCACTTGATTGCGGTCGAGGAACCGATCGAGTTCGTGCATCGGCCGGAGCGTTGTATCGTCACCCAGCGCGGGGTGACCGAGCATACCCGGACTTTTCACAGCGCGCTGAAAGGAGCGTTGCGCCAGGATCCGGACATCATCGTCATTGGCGAAATGCGGGACTTGGAAACGGTCGAGATGGCGATCAGTGCTTCGGAGACCGGCCACCTGGTCATCGGAACCATGCACACCAGTGACGCCGCGACGACGTTGAACCGGTTACTCGACGTTTTTCCGCCGGCCCAGCAATCGCAGATCCGGGCGATGGTGGCGGAGAGTTTGCGCGGGATCATTTGTCAGCGGCTGCTCCCGGCGAAGGGCGGCGGGGTGGTGTTGGCGAGCGAAATCCTGGTGCGGAACACCGCCGTCTCCTCCCTGATCCGGGAAGGGAAAACCCAAGGACTTGGCAACGTCATGGAGACGGGGCGTTCGGAAGGGATGGTGGCGATGGACCATTCGGTGTTGGAGCTCTGGCGGGAAGGGCGCCTCGCTGATGATGTCGCCCTGGCCAACATCCGGAATGAAGTGGTGCGGCGTCAGATCCGGCGGCCCGCCGGCGGTCTGGTCCATCCGAACGGAAACGGCGGAAGTCAAGGGGGCGTTCGGTCCGGCGGTGTCGCGACTTCGGCGATTCCGGCTCTGGCTCCGGCGATGGCGTCCGCTCCGGCCGCGGGTGAAGGCGGTTCGGCTCCGCAGGCGCCGAAGCGGCGCGGATTGTTTGGGTTTTCACGTTAAAGCTTAATACCGATGGCTCGAATCGATCATTTATTGCGTTCCATGCTGGAGTCGGACGGCTCCGATTTGCATCTCAGTGTCGGGGCGCCGCCCAAGATCCGGGCTTCCGGGACGATCACGCCGTTGGACGAGCCGGTGATCACCCCCGAAGCGATGGAGGGACTCCTGCGCGAAATTTGCGAGGAGGACCGGTGGAACCACTATCTGAAGGCCCAGGACCTCGACTTCGCCTACGAAATTCCCGGCCTGGCCCGTTTCCGCGGGAGTTACCTCTACAACCATTGGGGGCAGGCGGCGGTGTTCCGTCAGATCCCGGCGGAGATCCTTTCGTTCGAGAAGTTGAAACTTCCGGAGGTGCTGCGGGAGGTCTGCGCTTACAACGAAGGCTTGGTATTGGTCACCGGTCCGACCGGGAGTGGCAAGTCGACCACCTTGGCGGCGATGATCGATTTCATCAACGAGAACTACCAGAAGCACATCATCACGATCGAGGACCCGGTGGAGTTCGTGCATCCGCAGAAGCGGAGCGTGATCGTGCACCGGGAAGTCGGGTCGCACACTCATTCGTTCGCCAACGCCCTGCGCGGGGCGATGCGGGCCGATCCGGATATCGTGCTGGTCGGGGAGATGCGGGAGTTGGAGACGATCAAACTCGCGTTGAATTGTGCCTCGATGGGGATGTTGGTTTTCGGGACGCTGCATACCAACAACGCGCCAAAGACGGTCGACCGGATCATCGACGCGTTTCCGGCGGAGGAGCAGGCGCAGATCCGGGTGATGTTGGCCAACAGCCTCGCGTGTGTGGTGTCGCAGCTTCTTTGCAAGCGGATCCCGAAAGGCCGGGTGGCGGTGCATGAGATTTTGCTCAAACACGAAGCGTTGCCGAACACCATCCGGACCGGTCGGATCAGCGCGATTCGGGGAATCATCGAAAGCGGCACCGCCCAGGGGATGCGGTTGATGGACAGCTCGATCAAGCGCTGCCTTGAAGCCGGGGAGATTTCGGAGGAAGAGGCTTACATGAAGGCCTCCGACAAGGAAGCCTTCGCTCAATTGTTGAAGCGGTAGGAGAGAGGCGAATTGCGAATGCCGAGTGTCGAATGGGGAAGGGAGACTGGGGACGGTGAAAGAGGATAGTGGGTGAGGCATCCCGCCTCAGTGCGGAGTTTGAAGGCGTTTGCTCTGTGCGGAGGCGGGATGCCTCACCCACTTTGGGGAGCAGGTAACTTTCAGCGGGATTTGCGGCGGACGAGGATGGTGGTGGAGTTGTCTTCTTTTTCTTTCTTCACTTCGAAGGAGTCGATGGCGGAGAATAGGTCGCTGAGTTTGCGGAATCCGTGGTTGCGGGAGTCAAAGGAGCCTTGGTTGGCGATGTGGGAGCCGACCGGACCGAGCTCGGCCCAGCCGTCGTCGTCTTCGACGGCTTCCACCGCGCTTTGGAGGACGTTCATCAGTTTCGTGTCGCGCTTGAGTTGCGCCGAAGTCGGGCGTTTGTCCGTGGTGGCGCCGGAGGATTTCTTTTCGTCCTCCAGGTAAAGGAACCGGGTGCAGCTGTTGACGAACGGTGGCGGGGCGTTTTTGCCGCCGAATCCGATCACTTGTTTCCCGTCGGCCCGGAGACGGAGGATCAACGGGGTGAAGTCGCAATCGGAGGAGACCAGGCAGAAGGTGCCGACGCTTTTGGTGTAAAGGAGGTCCATGGCGTCGATCAGGAGGGCCATGTCGCTGGCGTTCTTTCCTTTGATTAAATCGAAGTGCTGGACCGGTTGGATGGCGTAGTCGTGGAGGACTTTCTCCCAGCCGGAGAGGGCCTGTTTTTTCCAATTGCCGTAGGCCCGGCGGATGTTGACGACCCCATAGGAGGCGAGTTCGGCGATGATGAAATCGATCTTGGCGGCGGGCGCGTTGTCGGCGTCGATCAGCAAAGCGATGTTTTCGTGGGAAGGACCCGGCGGTGTCATGTTGGAATCGATGATGCCGGGAGAGAAACCGCCCGTCAAGGCGCGCGTTTCCATTCGAAACTCCGGGTGGAGATCATTCCGGGGTGGACATCCTTTCGCCGGTTCCTTTTGAGTGGTGGGATGTCTTACGAAATTGTTGGCACCATTAAAGAAATCTTCGACGCCCAGACCTTTGCGAGCGGGTTTTCGAAGCGCGAGTTCGTGATCACTACCCCGGACAAGTTTCCGCAGGACATCAAGCTGGAGTGCCTGAAGGAGAAGGCGGCCCAGCTCGACAAGCTTTCGGTGGGGCAGTCGGTCAAAGTCCAGTTCGACATCAACGGCCGGGAATACAACGGCCGGTATTTCGTGAATCTCGCCGCCTGGCGGGTGGAGCCGGCCGACGGGGCCGCCAAGTCGGGCGGGGGCGACGAGCCGCCGTTGCCGGAAGACACCACCGATTATTCGGGGGACGACGAACCGTTTTGATTGAACTTGGCGGACGGCGCGGGAGCCGGTAGGTTGCGGCCCCATGGATAATCAAGTCAACGCGCAATCCCTCCTCGACCGGCAAATGGCCTTCGCCTTGTTGCGGTTGATGTTGGGTATCAACATGCTCGGGCGCAGCGTGGTGCGTCTGCCGGAGTTGGGACAGTTCGCGTCCGGCACGGCCGAGGCCTTCGCCGGAACGATCCTCCCGGCCGGATTCGTCTATGTTTACGCCAGCTTGATCGTGTTGGTCGAGGCGGTGATCGGGGTGATGCTCATCCTTGGGTGGAAGACCCGGTGGGCGTTGGTGACGATGGGGATTTTGATGGGCACGCTGGCCTTCGGGATGATCCTGCGGGAGCAGTTCGCGACGGTGGCGAACATTCTGCTCTACGGCGTGGCGGTTTTCCTGCTGTTGTTCAACACCCGTTACGACGGGTTTGGGATCGACCGTGGGTTCCGGGTTTCGCGACCGTGAAAATTTTGCAGCTTTGCCAAGCCGACTACGAGCGGTTCCTGATCGGGGAACTGGAGGAAAGCGGGCGGGCGGTCGTGCGGCGGAGCGGTCCGGGATTCGTTCATTCGGAGTGGTCGGAGGAGCCGGAGGCGGACGTGTTGGAAGGGTTCTGTTTTCCGCATCTGACCGTGATTGATCCGGTGGAGGTGGCGGAAGAGTCGGTGAACGCGATGGCGGGTCGGTTGATGGAACGGATGGCGGCCGATTTCCGGGAGTTGCGCTTCGACGGTCCGTGGTATTTTGACGCCTGGGTCCGCCGGGATCTCGACGGGTTGGGGCGGCGGGCGACCGGAGTGCGGCGGGCGTTGGCGGAGAAGCTGAAGACGCGGATGGGGCGGGTGGCGAAGTTGGGCGGTCAGGATTTTCCGGCAACGCCGGGACCGCACCGTGGCTGGGGGATGTTTTTCGAGGACTTCGGCCGGATCTTCGCCTCCTCGCGGTTGGTTTTCGGCGGTCAACAACGAATGGCGGATGACCCGGCGGCGCCGTCGCGGTCGTATTTGAAAGTGGAGGAAGCCTACAAGGTGCTCGGGCTCGGCCCGGTGGAAGGGGAGCGGGTGGTCGATCTCGGCGCGGCCCCGGGAGGCTGGAGTTACAGCGCGGCCCGGCGGGGGGCGAAGGTGGTGGCGGTCGACAACGGACCTTTGAAGGCGGGGGCGGCGGAGCATCGGGGGATCGAGCATCGGCGGGAAGACGGATTCCGGTTCCGTCCGGCGGAGGGTGAGGACGGGTTCGACTGGATGTTTTGCGACATGGTGGAAGATCCGTTCCGGGTGTTACGTTTGTTGGAGCAGTGGGTGGTGAACGACTGGTGCCGGAAGTTTGTGGTGAACCTGAAATTCGGTCGGGCGGATCCGGTCGCGTTGTTGAAGGAAGTGGCGATTTTCCGGGCGGGACCGCTCCGGGAGTGGACCCGGTTTAGGGCGAGGCATTTGTTTCACGACCGGGAGGAGATCACGTTGGCCGGAGCGAGGGAGTAGCCGGGGGTGACGGCGGCTTGAGGAAATCGGCGTCCGCTTCGCCTCATTTTCTTGGAAATTCGGAGGAAGTCCGTAGGTTGGATGAAGCGTAAGGAAATTTGAACAAACCGGATAAGAAAGGGTTGCATCATGAAGACCGAAGGATCGATCAGGAATTTGAGCCGCTTTTTGGAAGCGAAGTTCAAGGAATCACTCTTGCAGGCGGACTTGGAGGCGAGGGCGCGGACCCGGCCGGTGATCACGTTGTCGCGGGAAACCGGGGCGGGGGCGCTGACCATTTCTCCCCGGATCGCCGAGTTGATGGGGTCCGGAAAGAACGGAGAGCATTGGGGCATTTTCGACCGGGAATTGGTTTCGGAGGTCTTGAAATCGCATGATTTGCCGGAACGGTTGGGGGAATACATGCCCGAGGCGAAACCGAGCGATATCAGCGATCTGGTGGGGCAGCTCGTCGGTCTTCATCCGCCGGTGTGGACCTTGGTGGAAAAGACCAATGACACGATGCGCCGGTTGGCCAAATCGGGGAATGTGATCCTGGTCGGGCGGGGCGCGCATTGTGTGACGGCGCGCATGCCGCAGGCGTTCCATGTCCGGTTGGTTTGTAACGTCGACCGCCGGATCGAGCGGGTGATGGAGGCGTATCGGGTGAACGCGACCGAAGCTCGCCGTTTGATGGACGTCAAGGACCGGGAACGCCGGGAATACGTGGAACGTTATTTCGAGCGGGATATCGATAATCCGTTGGACTATCATTTGGTGGTGAACACCGGAGATCTTTCGGACGAGGAGGCGGCCCGAATTATCGCGGACGCGGCGAAACGGCGGGGCTGAGCGGCGTCCGTCGTCGGCGGTTTCTCCTTTACCCGGGAAACCGTTTGGAATTGGATGGCCGGACGTTCGCATTATGAAACTCTCGTCGTTCCTCTGGCTGACCCGCCGCCATGTGCCCCTTTGGCTAGTTTTGTTGGCGGGCACGGCGTTGTCCTCGCTGGTTTTCCAGATCAAGCGGGACGCGGTCGAGGAACGGCAGCGGTCGGCTTTCACCGAGGCCGCGCATGAATACGCTCGCCGGATCCAGTGGGAAATCGATGTGCATGTCGACGCGTTGCATTCGTTGCGGGATTTCAAGCTGGCGTCCCGGGAGATCGACCGAGGGAGGTTCGAGGCGTTTTTCCAAGGGCCGTCCCGGCGGGCGTTCGCTTTGAAATCGTTGCAATGGATTCCGGTGGTGCCGGCCGGCCAACGGGCCGATTTCGAGTCCCGGATAATGCAGGACGGGGTGCCGGATTTTTCCATTTTTCGTTTCGACGCCGAAGGGCGACGGGTGGCCGCGAGCGAGGCGGAGACCTATTATCCGATCCTGTATGTGGAGCCCTTCGAAGAGAACGCGGCTTGGGTTGGATTCGATCTTGGCTCGACGGTTTCCCGTTACCGGGCCTTGTTGGAGGCGGAAGAGGCGGGGGGATTGGTGGTGACCCGGATGGCGCGCTCGATGGGAGATGCGGGCGCTGATCTCGAGCTGTTTTTGTTGCTTCCCCTGTATCAATCGGCCGAAGGACCCTCGCGGGTTTCCGGCTATGTCGCCGCGACGATGAATTTCGGCGAGATTTGCCGGCGGGTGTTCAGCCGGGGACGCGATGGGATTCGGATTGAGCTCGGACAGGGAGGAGTGGGCGCGCCGGTCTATGTGTTTCCGGCGGGAAGCTCCGCTGGTGGAAGGGGCGCTTCCGAGTTGGAGCGGCCGCTCTCGATCGGGGGAAGGGAATGGAGTTTGCGGATCGCGGCCGATGACGATTTGCGGGATCCGGCGGCGGCGGGGGAGAGTTGGAGTATCTTGTTGTTCGGATTGGTGTTGACCGGGTTCGTCACGCTCTGGATGCGGCAACGGCAGGTTTACGTCGAGTCGGTGGAAACCGAGGTGGAAGAGCGGACGGGGGCTCTGAGCCGGATCAACAACGATCTGCAAAACGAGATGGCCCGGCGCCGCAAAATGGAAATTGATCTGCGGGAAAGCGAACTTCTTTTCCGGGAGGCGTTTCTCCATGCCCCGATCGGAATCGCATTGCTGTCGCCGGCGGGGGAGTGGATGCAGGTCAACCAGGCGTTGGTGAAAATGACCGGTTTCTCCGAGGCGGAATTGGACGGACTGACAATGGCGGAAATGCTGCATCCCGACGAGGTCGGGCCGCAGTTGGCGCAGATGGGACAGTTGTTGGCGGGGGAGATCCGGACCTTCGCGTTGGAGCAAAGGTTTCGCCACAAGGAGGGAGGTTATGTCTGGGTATTGATGAACATTTCCCAGGTGCGGGACGAAGGGGGACGGTTGTTGTATTTCGTCTGTCAGATTCTCGATATCACCCGGAGGAAGAAGGCGTTGGAAGAGGTCCGCCGGGCGCAGCAGTTTTCGGAAAACATCATTCGGAGCAGCATCGACGGAATTCTGGCCTTCGACACCCGGGGCGTCGTGACGGTTTGGAACGGCGGGATGGAGAATATGACTGGAATCGGGGCCGATCTCGCGGTGGGAAAGCCGGTCGCCGAAGTTTTGCCGTCGTTGGCGGCGGTGGACGGGAATGGGGCTTCGCTGGAAAAGGTGGTGGCGGGCGAGGCGGTCATCACCGAAGAGCGGGCATTTGCGATACCCACGAGCGGACGCCGCGGATTCTATACCGCCCGCCTGGCGCCGTTGCACGATGCCGAAGGGGCGATGATCGGAGGAGTCGGGGTGATCCATGACGTCACGGCCGAACGGGAGGCGCGGGAACGCCTGCGGGAATCGAGCGAGAAATTGCGGCAACGAAACCGGGAGTTGCAGGACTTCGCCTATGTCGCGTCACACGATCTGCAGGAGCCGTTGCGAAAAATCCGGGCCTTCGGCGACCGCCTGGCGAAGAAGTGCGAAGGACAACTCGATGAGCAGGCGAATGATTATTTGAACCGGATGTTGGACGCCGCCCGCCGGATGCAGACCCTGATTTCGGATTTATTGGCTTTTTCCCGGGTTTCCACCGTGGCCAATCCGTTCGAGCCGGTTCGGCTGAACGACGTGGTCGGGGAGGTGTTGTCGGACCTCGAAACCCGGATCGAGGAGACCGGAGCGGAAGTAACGGTCGGGGAGTTGCCCGAATTGGACGCGGACGCGACCCAGATCCGGCAGCTGTTGCAAAACCTGATTGGCAACGGCCTGAAGTATCACCGGCCGGAAGTCCCGTGCCGGATCCGGGTGTATGCCGCCGAAGCGTCGGGGGAAGCCGCCGTCGGATTGCCCGACCTGGGTCAGGCCGGTTGGCTCATCTTCGTCGAGGACAACGGCATCGGGTTCGATGAAAAGTATCTCGATCGGATCTTCACGGTTTTCCAGCGGTTGCACGGACGGAACGAATATCCCGGGACCGGGGTCGGATTGGCGATCTGCCGACGGATCGTTGAACGGCACAACGGCTGGATCACGGCAAGGAGTAAACCGGGAGAGGGGACGACGTTCATCGTCGGTTTGCCTTGTGCCCAGAAAAATCTCATCGAAGCAAAATTATGACCAATCAGGCAAAGACCATCACGATCGTTATCGCGGAGGATGATCCGGACGACCGGTTTCTGGCGAGGGAAGCCTTGGAGGAAAGCCGGCTGGCCAACATCATCGAGTTCGTCGAGGATGGCGAAGAACTCATGGAGTTGCTGCGTCAGGAGGGACGGTATGCCGGCCGGAGCGATTTGAAACGGCCCGGTCTCATCCTGCTCGATTTGAA
Organism: Verruconatronum alginivorum; assembly: GCF_056590205.1. Lineage (NCBI taxonomy): Bacteria > Pseudomonadati > Verrucomicrobiota > Opitutia > Opitutales > Verruconatronaceae > Verruconatronum > Verruconatronum alginivorum. The sequence goes on from NZ_JBWPVQ010000001.1 coordinate 2,025,646, forward strand.
CATGCCGCGGAAAGACGGGCGGGAGGCGTTGCGGGAGATCAAAGCCGATCCCGTCCTTCGACAGATTCCGGTCGTGGTGTTGACCACGTCGAAGTCGGACGAGGACATCATTCGCAGTTACAGCCTCGGGGTGAATTCCTTCATCACCAAACCGGTCACGTTCGAAGGATTGGTCGACGTGATGCGGACGTTGCAAAAGTATTGGTTTGAAATCGTCGAGCTTCCTCCTGGTCAATAGCGCATTCGTTTCTCCCCTCATGGACGCGAAAACCCAACCTGCCCCTGAAATTCAAGTCCTCCTGATCGAAGACGACGAAGACGATTTCGTCATCACCCGCGACTTGCTCAAACAAGTGCGCGGGGGGAAGATCCGGATGGATTGGGAGCCGGACCCTAAAAAGGGATTGGATCTCGCCCTGAAACGGCGCCACGACGTCGTGTTGGTCGATTACCGTCTCGGTGAATGGAGCGGTTTAGACATTATCCGGGCGATGCGGGAAGCGGATTGTTTAACCCCCGCAATTTTGTTGACCGGCGAAGGCCGGGAGAATCTGGACATTGAAGCGCTCCAGGGAGGGGCGGCCGATTATCTGGCGAAGGATCAGATCAATGCCTCGTTGTTGGAACGTTCGATCCGCTACGCGATCGAACGAAAACGATCCGGGGAGGTTTTGCGGGAGAGTGAGGAGCGTTTCCGGACGTTGGCGAACATTGTTCCGGCGTTGATTTGGACGGTCGGACCAGACGATCGGTTGACCTACGTGAACCAAGGCTGGCTCCGTTTCCGGGGCGCCCGGCCGGAGGAAGTGCTAGGGTCGGAACTGGGTGACGGGACCCATGTGGAGGATCATGAGGTGCTAGACCGGATGAAGGCCGAAATGGAGGCCCATCGACCGTTCGAGCTGGAAATGCGGATGCGTCGGCACGACGGTGAATACCGGTGGGTCTTGAATGGCGGAACTCCGACGTTCAACCGCGACGGCGTCTTCAGCGGCTACGTCGGCGCCTGCATCGACATCACCGAGCGAAAGTTGGCCGCCGAGCAACTGGCGGAAGCGCGGGACCAAGCGGTCGATAACGCGCGGCTTAAGTCGCAGTTTTTGGCCAACATGACCCATGAGATCCGAACCCCGATGAACGGGATCCTGGGGATGGCCGGATTGCTGCTCCAGACCGAGTTGAACCAGGAGCAGCGGGAGCTGACCGAGTCGGTGCGGTCGAGCGGCCAGTCGTTGTTGCGCATCATCGACGACATCCTCGATTTTTCCCGGCTGGAAGCCCGGCGCCTTCACATCGACCGTCTCCCTTTCAACCTGTTGTCGGTGGTGGAAGACGTGATCGAACTTCTCGCGGAGTCGGCGCGGGCGAAAGGGATCGAACTCATTTCCTCGGTTGATCCGGCTTTAACCCTGGGAGTGATGGGGGATTCGGGACGGCTGCGCCAGGTTTTGCTGAATCTTGTCGGCAATGCGATCAAGTTCACCGACGAGGGTGAAGTGATACTGGGCGTTCATCTGGTCCAGGAGGATCCGAAGAATGTTTCCGTGCGTATCGACGTAAAGGATACCGGAATCGGAATCGCCCGGGAAACACAGCGGCGGCTGTTCGCGGCGTTCGAGCAGGCCGATGGTTCCACGACCCGGAAGTATGGAGGCACGGGGCTGGGTTTGGCGATTTCGAAGGAACTGGTGGAGTTGATGGAGGGTGAAATTACCCTCCGGAGCGAACTCGGTCAGGGATCGGTTTTTCGGATTCTGTTGCAATTCGAGAAGGACCCGGACGGGATGCGTTTTCTGGATCGCGGGGAAGCCGGGTGGAAGGGGCGGAAAATCCTGGTGATCGACGATAACGCCGAGCAACGGGCGTTGTTGTGCGGGCATTTTTCCTATCTCGGGTTCGATTCGCTCGAGCTGGCCCATGGCTTGAAGGCGGTGCAAGTGATGGAGCAGGAGGCCCGCCAGGGAGCTCCATTTGCGGTGGTGTTCGTCGACGCCGATATGGCCTCCGGGGAGACGATCGAGGTGATCCGCGGCATGGCCGCGTCACCGGAAAGGGGGGCGACCCGGATCGTTGCCATGCCGTTCGGCATCTTGCGGGAAGATCTTCAACCGTTGCGGGCGGCGGGGGCCGACGATTTCCTGTCGAAGCCGGTCCGACAGAGCCAGATTTATCCGCTGATGAACCGTCTCTTGGCAATGACACCTTCAACCGTCGAAGAGAAGCCGGAGGAGAAGGAAGGCGCCGCGAAACCGTATTTTTCCGAGGAACGCTTCCTGATTTTGAGTCAGTCGGACGAAGAAAGCGATTTGCTGAAGCAGCAACTGGAGTTGCTTGGGGGCAACGCCGATCTCATCTCCAGCGGAACAAGGGCGGTCGAAGCGTTGAGCCTTTTCCATTACGACGCCGTATTCATCGAACCGAACGCGATGGGGGCGGACGGCGCCGACATCGTGCGCCGGCTCCAGCTGGGAGGAATGGATTCGGGAGCGCGAAGAACTCCGGTTATCGGATTTGGCCCCGCGTCCGCGCGGGTGGGTGCGCGGGTGGTGTTGGGACATCCGTTGGAGTCGGTCGATCTGATTCAGGCGTTTCGGCGATGTGGTTTGTTGCCGGAACCGGAGAAAACGTCCGGGCCTCGGCCCATCGTTCTCGGCGTCAGCGCGGAGGGGTCGGCGGCCGGGCCAGAGGTAGAGGACGGAGATCCGGCGAACCTTCCATCGGACGGAGCGCCGGAGCTGGCGACGCTCAATCTCGACCGGTTGAGTCAGATCCAGCGTTTGCAGGTGGATGGTGAAAACGTGGTGGCCGATTTGCTGGAGCTCTTCCGGCAGGAAGTCCCGTTTCGACTGGAGGAGTTGCGGCAGTCGATCGAACAGGAGGATTGGACGGCCGCGAATTTCTTAATCCATGCGGTCAGCGGCGTTTGTTCCAATCTCGGGGCTGACCGGATGGAGTCGCTTTGCCGTCAATTCGAGCAACGCCTCAAGGAGGGGTTAATCGATGGGATCGGGCCTCGGATCAACGCTTTGCACCGCGAGTCGGTCAAGGTGGAAGCGGCGCTGGAAGACGCGGTAGAAGGTTCTTCGGAGGAATCGCGGCGGTGAAGCGGCCGCCTTCACTCAGAAAAGGGCGAGGGCGTGAGCGCTTTCGATGACGACCCAGACGAAGCCGAGAAAGAGGCATCCGATCAGGAGGCGGACAGCGAGGCGGCGGCGGAGCATGGCTTTTTCCTGCCGGTCGGGATTGAAAGCGGGGCGGAAGCCGCTGCTTTCCAGAAAACCGACGAATTGGGGACTGCGCACCGCCGTTCTCCGGCCGCGGACTCCATCCATCATCAAACCGAAGCGCACGTTGGGCCTTCTGAAGAATGAAAGAGTCTGGCGGATGAGAAAACGCATACAGATATGAAACCGCATCCTGCGAAGGAATTTGCCGCTGTCCACGATATTCGGTGAATGAACCTGAAAAACGGTTGCTTTCGAAATAAATTTACTTTCCGCGCGACATTTTCTTTGCTTGGAGGCTTTTATGGGCAGGCAGGAGACGGGAGAAACGAGAATTTGAAAACGACCACGCAGACCATCCGGGACTTGAAAGGGAAGCGTCCGATCACCGCATTGACCGCTTACGATTTCATCATGGCGAAACTGGCCGATGAGGCCGGGGTCGATTTGTTGTTGGTGGGGGATTCGATGGGGACAACGGTTCTCGGGATGCCGACGACCGTTCAAGTGACCTTGGAGATGATGTTGCATCACACGGCGGCGGTCACGCGGGCAAATCCGTCGGCCTTGGTGGTCGCCGATATTCCGTTTCCGGTGGCGCATCGTTCCCCGTTTGATCTGCTCGACGCGGGCGCCCGTTGCATGCAGGAGGCGGGGGCCGACGGGTTGAAGATTGAAGGAGGAGCCTCGATGGCCGGAAAGATCGAAACCTTGGTCGAGGCGGGCATTCCGGTGCTCGGCCACATCGGGCTTTTGCCCCAGCAGGTGTATCGACTCGGCGGTTACAGAAAATTTGGCAAAACGCGGGCGGAACACGAGGTGCTGGTGGCCGATGCCTTGGCGGTGGAAAAAGCCGGGGCGTTCGCGGTGGTGATGGAGATGGTCGAAAAGGAAGTGGCGCGGGAGATCACCGCGCGCCTGACGATTCCGACGATCGGCATCGGATCGGGGGGCGGATGCGACGGCCAGATTCTGGTCTCCCATGACATCCTCGGATTGACTCCCGGAAAGACCCCGGCTTTCGCCCGGAAGTACGCGTCGTTGGGCGAAGCGATAACGACCGCTTTCCGGCAGTTTTGCGACGACGTGCGGAACAAGGAATTTCCATCATGAATTTTTGCGTGTTAGGAGCGGGCGCCTGGGGAACGGCGATGGCGGTCCATCTCAATTCCCTCGGCCATACGGTCACGTTGGTTCCGCGGCGGTTCGAACAGGCCCTCGAACTGGCGTCGCGACGGATCAACGAAGATTATCTTCCGGGCGTTTTTTTGCCGCATACGCTGCAAATCGGTCATGAGATCAAACCGGCTTTGATGGAGGCGGAGGTGGTGCTGGTCGCTTCGCCTACGGAAGGTCTGCGGGATTGGGCGGAGCGGGTAAGGGCCAATGTCGGCTTGGTCCGGGGTCGTCCGGTTTTCGTGTCGTTGACCAAAGGATTGGAGCCCGAGACCTTTATTCGGCCGACCGAGATTTTTCGGGGGTTTTTGCCGGAATTCGAGCACGCGGTTTTGACTGGACCGACCAACGCTCTGGAGGTGGCGCAGGGGAAACCGACGGCGATGGTGCTCGCGGGGGACGCCCCGCTGGAGCTCGTCCAAGAAGGACTCTCGGGGGCGAATCTCCGGGTTTACCTGAGCGGTGATCTGAAAGGGGCGGAGTTCGCCGGAGCCATGAAGAATATTTACGCGGTCGCCGCCGGCTGTTCCGACGGACTTGGATTGGGGGACAATGCCAAGGCGGCGTTGTTGACCCGGGCGCTGGCGGAGATGGTTCGGATCGGGGCATTGCTGGGCGCCCGGCCGGAGACTTTTTTCGGGTTGAGCGGCTTTGGCGACTTGGTGGCGACGAGTCACGGCGCCTGGAGCCGAAACCGGGGATTTGGCGAAGCGATTGGGCGGGGGATCGAGGTGGAGGAGTTGATCCGAAACCGGAAGACGGTGGTGGAAGGATACCGCGCGACCCGCGCGTTTTACGGGCTATGCCGCCGGGAGGGAGCCGATGCGCCGATCCTGGGCGAAGTCTATTCGATTTTGTTCGAACGGAAGGATCCTCGGCGGGCGTTGTCGGACTTGATGAACCGGCAGTTGAAGCCCGAGGATTAAAACAGTGCCAAATCGCTGGTTTTACGCTATAACGGGACCGTATGGAAGCCGTTATCCCGATTTTGACCTGGCTGGCCGACGGAATCGCCTTGCTCGGCGGGGCGATCATCGTGGCGGGCGTGGTGGTGACGACGGGGCGCTTGGTCCGGGTCGAGTTGTCCGCTTTGCGCGAATCCGATATCGACCACGACCGCAGAACGCTGCGACACCACTTCGGTTATTACATTTTGCTCGGATTGGAGTTCGTGGTGGTCGCGGATATCCTGCGGACATTGATCCATCCGGGTCTGGAGGAATTATTGGTGCTCGGGTTGGTGGTGTTGATCCGGACGGTGATCAGCATCACGCTCAATTGGGAGCTGTCCCGGGTGGACAGTATCCGGGAGGATCACCCGTGAAGGCTCAAACTCCGGGATGCTCCCCGGCGGGAATCGCGAGGATGAACTCGGCCCCTTCGCCGGGGCCGGCGCTGAAAAAGTCGATGCGCGCGCCGATCTCTCGGGCGGCGTTGGCGCTGGAGTGAAGACCGAATCCGTGGCCCTCGGCGCGGGTGGTGAAGCCGAAATTGAAAAGTTTATCGCGGACTTCCCCGTTGAATCCGATGCCGTTGTCCCGGATGGAAATGAGAACTTCACCGCTGCTCAGTCGCACGCCGACGGTCATCGTCTTGGAGTCGTGTCCCAGTTCGTCCATGGCGTATTTGGCGTTGCGGATGAAATTGATGAGGATCACCAGGACCTTGTGGCGGGTGACTTTGACGGAGGGGACGGGTTCGATTTCGCGGCGAACCTCTATGCCATGGCGGGAGAGGGAGATTTCGCTGATTTGGAGGGCTTCGTCGAGGAGTTGCACCGGATCGGCGGTTTCGGCGATGTCGGGGGCTCGGCTGTAGGCCTGCTGCATGGCGACGATCGAATTGATGTGCTCGACTGACTGGCGGAGTTGCTGCAGTTCGGCCAGGTAGTCCGCATGGTCTCTTTCGAGCTGAGCGGAGAGTTGAAGGAGGTAGTCCGGCAACTGGGCGCCGCGGGGGTCGGCGGTGAGGAAGCAGGCGAGATCTTCGCGGCGTTCTTCGAGGAGGCGGACGGCTCTCCGCAGGTTGGGGAGGCGGGAGCTTTCGATCCGGCTGTAGAGGAGCCCGACCGATGTGTTCACGCTGTTGAGCGCGTTGCCGATGTTGTGCAGGATGCCGGTGGAGATCTCGGCCATTCCCGCCAGTCGGGAGGCTTCGAGTAATTCCTGTTGGGTGTTCTTCAGGTTTTGTTCGGCATGTTTTCTTTTGGTGATGTCCCGGGAGACGCCGAACGTACCGATGATGACTCCATCGAGTGAATACAGCGGCATTTTGGTGGTGGATGCCCAGCTGACGGTGCCGTCGGCCCAGATCAATTTTTCCTCCGCATCGATGAGTGGTTTGCCGGTCTTGATGATCCGTTGTTCGTCGGCAAAGGCCAGTTCGGCATGTTCCGGGAGGAAAATGTCGAAATCGGTCAGGCCGATCATGTCCGCCGGTTGCGAACTGGCGCATTCCTGATAGGCCTTTGATTTACTTACGCAAAGGAACCGGCTTTGGAGGTCCTTGAAATAGATCCGCTCCGGAACGTTGTCGAGGATCGCCCGGAGGTAGACGACCGCTTCCCGCTGGAAGTCGCCGGGAGTGAAAGCCGGTTCGGCGGCGAGTGCGGGATCGGCGGCCGGGGCGGGAGCGCTTTCTGGAAATGGCCTGTCGGGCGTCATGTCGGAATCAAGTTGGCTTGCGAATCGAGTAGGTCGCGGAGGACTCGTTCGAGTTCTTCCCGCCGGACCGGTTTGGCGATGTAATGATCCATCCCGCAGGCGAGGCAATTTTCGCGGTAGTCGCCGACCGTGCCGGCCGTCATCGCGATGATCGGGATCCGTTTGCGTCCGGTGCGCGCCTCGTCCGCGCGGATCGTTCGCGTCGCTTCGAAGCCGTCCATCTCCGGCATTTGGCAGTCCATGAGGATGAGGCCGTATTGGCCGGTCGCGGCGGCTTCCACCGCTTCCCGTCCGTCATGGGCGATGGCTGTGTTGAAACCGAGACCTTTCAGCAGGAGAGTGGCGACCTTCTGATTCACGGCGTTATCTTCGGCGATCAGGATCCGGGTGGAGGAAAAACCGGATCGGTCGAGAGGATGGGGAGCGGGGATTGGCTCGGGTTCCTTGGACGAAGGGTCGAGGGCGGTGAGGAGGGCTGATCGGCGGAGCGGTTTGAACAGGCAGACGTCGATTCCGGCGAGGTCCAATTCGTCGCGGCCGGGGCGGAGTCGATGGGGGGAGAGCAGAACGATCTTCGGTTTCCGGACCGTCCGTTCGGAAATCGATCTCGCCAGTGAGACACAGTCGGGGCCGGACATTTGTTGGTTGAGGACGACCGCGTGGAAAGGATCGCCATCCGCCTCCGCCGCGAGGACGGTGTCGAGGACCGAGGCGGGATCCTCGACGAGATCGACGCGGGCCGATCCCGAGGCGAGGATCCTTCCGACAATGTGGCGGTGAAGCGGATGCCCGTCCCCGTTCAAGACGCGGAGGTTTCGCAGGGAGGCGGGAGCCGGGGCGGGTTGGGCTGGATCGACGGCCAGCGGCAATTCGATGGTGAAGACGGCCCCTTGCCCGGGTTGGCTGTCGACGGAGATGCGGCCGTGCATCAGCTCGGCCAGGCGACGGCAGATGGCCAACCCCAAACCGGTGCCGCCGAACCGGCGGGTGATCGAGGCATCGGCTTGGGTGAAAGGTTGGAAGAGTTGGGCGCGGGTTTCGTCGTCCATGCCGATGCCGGTATCGCGCACTTGCAGCCGGATTCCATGATCGCCGAACTCGCCTTGCGGGCGGGAGACATGGACAAAAACCTCTCCTTCCGAGGTGAATTTGACCGCGTTGCCGAGCAGGTTCAGCAGAATCTGGCGGAAACGGGTCGCATCGCCGATGAACCATTCGGCCAGGTGGGGATCGATTTCGCAAAGGAGTTCGATCTGTTTCTCCTCGGCGTGGGGGGCGGCCAGGTCGATGGTGCTGTGGACCGCTTCGGGCAGGGAGAACGGACTTCGCTCCAACGTGAGTTTGTCGGCTTCGATTTTCGAGAGGTCGAGGACGTCGTTGATCAGGGCCAGGAGAACTTCCCCGCTGGAGGCGAGTGTCTTGACGAGGTCTCGCAATTCGGCCGGCATTTCGGGAGCGCGGAGCAGCAGTTGGCACATCCCGAAAATGCCGTTCATCGGGGTCCGGATTTCGTGGCTGATGTTGGCTAGAAATTGGCTCTTGGCGCGGGTGGCGGCCTCCGCCGCGTCCCGGGCTTGCTCCAACTCAATTTCCGTCTCCTTCCTGCGGCTGATTTCCTTTTGCAGACTTAAGGTCCGTTTGCGCACCAAGTCCTCCAATTGATCCATTCGCAGGGAGGCGTCGCGCTGGGCTCGCCAGCTTTCGGTGAGGACGTGGGCAAGTTGTTCGACTTCCATCGCGTCGAACGGTTTTTTCAGGATGACCAACCGGTCGGTCATGCCGAGGCGGGCCACCATCGCGTCGAGTGAATAATCGGAATAAGCGGTGCAGATAACCACCAGGAGATTGGCGTCGACTTGCCAGATCCGTTCGGTCGTTTCGATTCCGTCCCACCCCGGCGGCATCCGGACGTCGATGAAAGCCATCGCATACGGTTGGTCGCATTCGACGGCTTCTTTCACCAGGCGCAACCCTTCTTCGCCTTGATAGGCGGAGTCGATTTGGAAACCTTCGTCCGGGATCGGGGAAGCCGGTTCGGACCCGAAGAGGCGAGCCTCCATCTGCGACAGAGCGACTTCCGCGGACGACCGCGACCGAGTCAGAATCTTTCGGAAATCCGCGTGAATCGCCGCATTGTCATCGATCACCAGGATTCTGCGGTTCACCGGTGTTGCTCCGGGAGGAACAGGTGTATTCGGTTTGGATTCCAGGGGCATGCTGGTAAAGAATCATTCTCCTCTAAAATGGAACTGCAAGGGGAATCGCTCATGGCTTCCGGTGGATTTCCAGTTCGGAAGGCAGGTTTGAGAAAGCTGGGGAGGCCTTTCCAAGCGAGGACGAACCCACTTGGAAATTTAAATTGAGATTCAGTCTCAAAAAAGGGCTTGACCGTCGAACCGCGACTCGGCAGTTTTCGAAATCAACTTTATTGAGAATGAGTCTCAGTGAGTGGTTTGATGAAAATGAACTCGATAAAATGGGGAATGTGGCTGGCGCCACTAGGAATAATTGCTGCGGGCGGAGTCGCCGGGGCCCAGTCGGACGGTGAGGCCTCCGGCACGGAGCGGACGGAGGCGCGGCGTTCGATCGTCGATCTCGATCCGGTCCGGGTGGTCGGCGGCGAGGATGAGATCGAGCTGATCCCGGGAGCGGCGGCGTTCATCGACTACGAGGAGATCCGCCTGCACGGCTACGACAACATCGAGCAGGTGGTTCGGCGGGTGCCGGGGGTTTATTTCCGCACCGAAGACGGCTACGGCCTTTTCCCGAACATCAGTCTGCGTGGGGTCGGTTCGATGCGGACCACCAGCGTGACGGTGATGGAGGACGGGGTTCTGTCCGCCCCGGCGCCGTATTCAGCTCCGGCCGCCTATTACACCCCGACCGCAGGGCGGATGCACGGGGTGGAGATGTTGAAGGGCTCCAGCCAGATCAAATACGGCCCCCACACCACCGGCGGGGTGCTCAATTACCTATCGACCCCGGTTCCGGGCGAGCGGTCGGGTTACGTTCGCGCGCTGTATGGCGAGAACAACGAATTCCGTTTCCACGCCTACGCCGGCGACACCGTACAAACCGACCACGGGCGGTTCGGTTTCCTTTTGGAGAATTACTACCGGCAAACCGACGGATTCAAGGAGATCGACAGCATCGGAAACCAGCGCGGTGGCGACACCGGTTTCACCAACTTCGAGCCGATGTTGAAGCTTTTCTGGGAGCCGAACGTCGAGATCCCACAACGTTTGGAGTTCAAGATCGGCTACACCGACCGCAACGCCGACGAAACCTACCTCGGTCTGACCGAGGAGGACTTCAACGCCTCGCCCAACCGCCGGTATGCGTCGACGATGTTCGACCACATCGCGACCGACCAGACCCGCACCTACCTGCGTTACATGGTCGAGCCGACTCCCGACTCCCGGCTCGTGACCACCGCTTATTACAACGAATTCAACCGGGCGTGGTATAAATTGAACGACGTCCGGCTGGCCGGCGATCCATGGCGCAACCTGTCGGAAACCTTGGCCGGGGAGCATGGCGCCGACACCCTGGGTGTCTTGCGGGGCACGCAGGACGGCGAGCTCCGTTTGCGCAACAACAACCGGGCCTATGACTCCTACGGAGTCCAGGCTTCCTTCAGCCACATGGTCCCGATCGGCAACGCCGACCACACGTTCGAGGTCGGCGTGCGGGTCCACCGTGATTCCGAGACCCGTCGCCACCACGACGACGTATACGAGGTCGCCGCCAACCAAAACATCCAACTCGCCACCCCCGGCGCGGTCGGGTTCGCCAAAGTCGACGCCCGCGCGATTGCGGTTTACGTCCAGGACAGCATCGCCTGGGACCGCCTGACCGTTGTTCCGGGCGCCCGTTACGAGCATATCCGTTACAACATCTCGGGAGGCGGCGACACCACCTTGGACGTCTTCGCCCCAGGGATCGGCGCGACCTACGCTTACACCGATCAGGTTAGCTTCTTCGGCGGCGTTTACCGCGGATTCTCCGTTCCGTCTCCCTCGGCCGCGATCAACGACAACATCGGCGAAGAAACCTCGATCGGCTTCGAAACCGGCGTTCGTTACAATAACCGGAACGGATTCCGCGCCGAAGCCGCCTTCTTCTTCACTGACTTCAGCGACTTGGTAGTGCCGAACAACGTGGGCGGGACCGGAACCGGCCAGGCTGAAAACGCCGGGGATGCCCGCGTTTACGGCTTGGAGTTGGGCGTCGCCTACGATCCGGGCATCGCCAACAACTGGGTGATTCGCAACCCGAATCACCTCGCCTTCACCTGGACCGATGCCACCATCCGCAGTGACGCGGCGGCGGGCGGAGCGGGCGGGGCCGCGGTCGAGTCGATCTTCGCCGGCGCCCAAAAGGGGAACCGTTTGCCCTACGTGCCGGAGTATCAAATCTCGGCCGGCACCGGTCTCGAATTTGGACGTTGGGGGGCTTATCTCGACGCCTTCTTTGTCCCGTCTACCTACGCAGACGCGAGCAACACCCGGCAACAGGCGCGGCCCGACGGCACCTTGGACGCCCGTTTCGGCCGGAACGACAGCTACTTCCTGCTCGATCTCAGCGTCCATTACCGGTTCGCCGAGTCCGCGAAGATCTTCGCCGGGGTCCAAAACCTCCTCGACGAGGAATACGTCGCCTCCCGCTTGCCGCACGGCCCCCGCCCGGGCGCGCCGCGCTTCGCGCACATCGGAATGGAAATGACGTTCTAAGCGATGATTCGGCCGCAAGTTGGAGTTCCGAATTTACGCGGTCTTCGCGTCGGGAAAAGACCGGCTGAAGCCGGAACTCCAACCCTCGACTTCGGGATGCACCGGAGCGATTGGTTGGAGTTCCGCATTTATGCGGTCTTTGCGGGGTGGTAGGGCCGTTGCTCGGCACGGAGCCGGGACGGCCCCGCCACTTTGTTGGAACTCCAACGAATCCTCGACAATTTAGGGATGCGACTTAACTGTCTCCAATGGGGGTGAAGACTGAACGCTTCGCCCCCTTTCCGTCCTCTCATGACATTCGTGCGATTGTTTATTTTTCTCTCTTTGATCACCTTCTCCGTCGCCTCGGTTTCCGGGGGCGATCCCGCCGGACCGCGCGAGGCGGTGGCCGAGTGGGTGCGGACGCAACGGATTCTTTCTGAAGAGAAAACCCGTTGGCGTCAGGAAAAGGAAATGCTCGACCAATCGATCGCTCTGCTGGAACGCGAAGCCGCGATGCTGCGGGGCCGGATCGACGAGGCCGCCGCCGACCAGGACGCCCGGGCGGAACGTAAACAGGCGTTGCTCGACGAAAACGAACGTCGGACGGCCGCCGCCGAAGAAGCGGCCGAGTTGGTCGGTGTCCTGGAAGAACAACTACGCTCTCTCCGCCCGGTTTTGCCCGCCCCGCTGCTTCGTTCGGGCGCTCCGTTGTTCGAGCGGCTCGATCAACCGCCCGGAGATCTCGGGCGACGTATGCAGACCGTGCTGGGCATCTTGGGCGAAGTGAACCGCTTTCAGCGAAACGTCACTTTGGCCCGTGAAGAACACCAACTCGACGACGGTACCCGCCGCGAGGTCCGGACGATCTACCTCGGCTTGGCCCGCGCCTACTTCGTCGACGACGACGCCCGAATCGCCGGAACCGGACGTCCGGGAGCCGACGGCTGGGAGTGGAGCCGCGACGACGCCTTGGCTCCGGCGGTGAACCGGACCGCCGCGGTCCTCCAGAACGAACGGGCGCCGGAATTCATCAACCTTCCGCTGGAGGTGGAACGATGAGGTTGCGCCCGATTTTTTCCCTTTCATCGATCATCTTGGCGACCGTATCCATCGGATGGATCGCCGTGGCCCCTGCTTCCGCCGAATCCGGGTTTGAAAGCGCCGCCGATTCGGCCCGGGCGGATTTGCAGGCCGCCCTCGCCGAACTCGCCGCGACCCGGGAAGCGATCGCCGACGAAAAGATTCCGCTGGTGCGGCGGCAACGGGAGTTGGAAGCCGAAGTCGCCGAACTCCGCCGGGAATTCGATACCCGGCAACGTCTCCGGGAGAGCGACCGAACGGAAATCGAGAACCTGCGGACCACTGTCCGGCGCCGGGAAGACCAACACCAATACGCCGCCGGTTTACTCATCGAGTATCTGCGCGAACTCGAAGCCGGGTTGCCGGTCAGCGAACTCGAAACCTTTGCGCCCTTGCTCCGTGAAGCCCGGGCCGCGGCGGACAACGAAGGAAACAACGGTTTTTCCCTGGCCAACGAACTCGACGCGGTCTCCCTTTCGCTGGACCGGATCCGGGACCAGATCGGCGGGCGAAGCTACGGCGGGGAAGCGACCGGACCGGCGGGGACGATCGATTCGGGAACGTTTCTGGAGGTCGGTCCGGTCCTGTTATTCGCCGGGGAAAACTTCGCCGGATTCGCCGAAGAGCGGGTCGGTTCGTTGAAGGCCCGGGTGATCGCCCCGGAACGGGATCATGAAGCCCGGATCCAGGAGTTGGTGTCGACCGGACGGGGAACGTTGCCGTTCGACCCGACCCTCGGGCAAGCCATCCGCCGGGTCGAAGGTCGGGTCGACCTGGTCGAGCGCATCCGCGCGGGCGGGGTGGTGATGTTTCCAATTCTCGGCCTGGCTCTGGCCGCCATGATAATCGCCATCATAAAATGGATACAAATCGCCGGGGTGCAAACCGCGGCGCCGACCCTCTTGCAGGAAGTGCTCGGCCGGTTGGAGCGGGGGAAGCCGGAGGAGGCGGCCCGGTTGGCCTCGGGCGTTCGGGGACCGGTCGGGGAACTGTTGCTTGTGGCGGTTGAAAACGCCGGGGAGCGCCGGGAGATTTTGGAGGAGATCCTCTACGAAAAGATCCTCCGCACCCAACCCCGGCTCGAACGCTACCTTCCGTTTTTGGCGCTGACCGCGGCGGCGGCGCCGTTTCTCGGTCTGCTCGGGACGGTGACCGGGATGATCAACACTTTTTCCCTGATCACCCTCTTCGGCACCGGCGACGCGCGGACCCTTTCGGGCGGGATTTCGGAGGCGTTGATCACCACTCAATTCGGTCTCGGAGTGGCAATCGTCGCGCTCCTGGTCCACGCGCTGCTGGCCCGCAAAGCCAAAGGCGTGATCGCGAATATGGAACAAACCGAAGCAGCGGTTTTGAACGGCCTGTCCGCCGACCGGCAAAAGAATTTAACCACGAATAGACACGAATAGACACGAATGTGAATGATGAGAACACAGCCTGTCAGCAACCTGCCTCCCTCTTTTAGTATTAGTGTTCATTAGTGTCTATTAGTGGTTAAATCCTCTGCTTTTTTGCGATGATCGATTTTCTGATCCATGAGATTTTGCCGACTTGGCGGGACGGGGGGTGGATTTTGATTCCGCTCTTCTTCCTCGCGGTATTCGTTTACGGATTCGGACTGGAGTTGCTGCTCAATCTTAGTCGGAAGCGTTATCTGAAGCTCGACGAAAACCGGTGCCGGGAATGGGTCGCGGATCCGGAGAAATCGGAGGGGGAGGTCGGCGAAATCATTCGTTACGCGAGCGGCGGCGGGTCCAGCATTCGGGAGTTGCAAAGCCGGTTCGCGGAAATCCGGTTGGCGGAGCTGCCCCGGATCGACCGAAGGTTGCTGTTTTTGACGGTGTTGGTCGCGGCCGCTCCGCTGACCGGACTTCTCGGGACGGTGTTCGGAATGCTGTCGACTTTTTCAGGTTTGGCCGACGGGGCCGGACGGGTGATCGAAGGAGTCGCCGCCGGGATTTCGGAGGCGTTGATCACGACTCAAATGGGACTCCTGATCGCGATCCCCGGATACTTTCTGGTCCATGCGATCCAGCGCAAACGAAACCAGTATGAGGCCTTTCTTGCCCGGTTGGAAAGCTTGATCGCCCGCCGGTGCAAGGAGCAAACGAAAGGAGAAATCGTATGAGGCGGGCGCGACGCGGATCGATCGAGAAGGAGACGGCGGAAATCAATCTGTCGCCCTTGATCGACATGATTTTCATCCTCTTGATCTTCTTCATCGTCACCACGGTTTTCGTCGAGGAGACCGGAATCGAGATCGCTAAACCGGAAGCGGCTTCGGCACGGGATTTGGATCAGGAAAGTATCCAAATCGCGGTGACGGCGACCGGACAGATCGTTTACGGCGGACAGGAGATCGGGTTGCAGGGGGTTCGTCCGACCGTCCGCCGACTGGTGCAGCGGGAGCAACTGCCGGTGATCGTTCAAGTCGACGAAAACGCGAACGCCGGGCTGGTGGTCCGGGTGATCGACGAAGCGAAACTCGGCGGGGCCGGAGCCGTGAGCATTTCCGCCGATCTGCCGCGATGAAGACGGTCTATCATCCGCCGGTCTGGGGGCGCCGCTCGTGGCTCGGGTTCCTTCAAGGAGTCGCCCTGGCGACGGCGTTGTTTTTGCTTCTTCCCCTGACCCGGTATTTCGCGAGTCCGGAGCCGGAGCCACCGGAAACCCGGCGGGTCGATACGATCGCTCCGCCGCCGCCACCACCCCCGCCGCCGCCGGAAGAACCCCGGGAGGCGGCGCCGGTCGCCGCCGCGCCGGAACGAATCCCCGAAGCCCCCCGTCCGGAGCCGCCGCCGCTCACGCTCCGGCAGTTGGAAATGGCGCTCGACCTCGACGCCGGAACCGCCGGTCAGGGGGATTTCGCGATGAATTTCGATCTGCGTCCGGGTGGGATCGGGGAGATCGACGTGTTTGAAATCGGCGAGGTCGACCAACCGCCCCGGGCGGTATCGGCGAGGCCGCCGCGATATCCCCGGGAATTGCAACGGGCCGGGATCTCCGGAACGGTTTCGCTGGTTTTCGTCGTCGACCGGGACGGCTCGGTGCGGGACATCCGGGTGGAGCGCTCGGACCACCGGGCTTTCGAAGCTCCGGCGATCGAGGCGGTGCGCAATTGGCGGTTTTTACCCGGAGAACACGACGGGGCACCGGCCCGGGTGTTGGTCCGCCAAACCTTGGAGTTTGAAGTGCAATGAGCCGGCCGCCGCCGGTGCTGGGGTTAGCGTTTTTTTAACCACTAATAATCACTAATAACCACTAATGAGAGAATTGTTGAAGTCGGTTTTTGCACGGATGGCTGGGGTGAATTTCATGATTCCTTCAGTTCGTGTCTATTCGTGTCCATTCGTGGTTTCTGGACTGCGTTTTTTAAGTTTGATGTGGGTCATGGTATTCGGGGTCGCTGCCGTCGCGGCGACGGCGGAGGAATCGGCGACCGCCCGGTTGTGGGAGGACCCCGCTTTCGTAGACCGTTTCACCGCGACCTACGGAGTGCGCGCGGAGTTGGAGCCGAGTGTCACCCGGGATGAACAACGGGTGTTGCGGGAGGTGGCGGCGAGGATGCCCGATTCCCCCGGGGAGGCGATCACGGTTTTGGAAGGGGCGCTCCGTCCGGACTCGAGCGCGGCCCTCGACTTCACCCTCGGCAACCTGCGGTTCCAGCGGGACGATTTCGCGGAAGCGGAACGGCATTATCGGGCGGCGATCCGGAAGTTTCCCGATTTTCTCCGGGCGCACAAGAACCTCGGGTTGGTGTTGGTGCGGGAGGAACGTCCGCGCGAAGCGTTGGAGGCGCTCGGGCGGGCGCTCACGCTCGGGTCGCTCGACGGCGACACCTTCGGCCTGATCGGTTTTTCGCATCTCCGGTTGGAAAACTGGGTTTCGGCGGAGGCGGCCTGCCGTCAGGCCTTGTTGTTCGAACCGGACAACGCGAATTGGCAGATCGGATTGGTCCAGGCCCTCCAAGCCCAGGACCGGCAACGGGAGGCGGGGGCGTTGCTGGCGGAGATGATCAAACGTTGGCCCGAGCGGGGGGAGTTGTGGGTGTATCAAGCGAACGTTTTTCTCGCGGACGACCAGCCGGTCGAAGCGGCGACCAATCTCGAGTTCGCCCGGCGGATGGGAGCTCTTCGAATGGATGGATTGCTGCTGCTGGCCGACATTTACGTCAACCAGGATCTGGCTCCCGTGGCGGTCGCGGCCTTCGAGGAAGCCTTGGCCCGGGAGGGGACGGTGCCGGCCGGCCGGATGATTCGCGCGGCGGAGCGGCTTGGTCAGCGGGGTTTTCTCGAAGAAGCTGGCCGTTTGGCGGATCGGTTGGAGGAACTTCCTGCGGGTGAGATGACTCCCCGGGAAGCGGGCGACTTTTCGCGGTTGCGGGCCCGGTTGGCCTTGGCGGCGGGGGATCGCGATTCGGCTGCCGATTGGTTGCGGGAAGCGCTGGAGATCAACCCGTTGGACGGCGACAGTCTGTTGGTGCTGGCGGAAATCGTGGGCCGGGAGGATTTGGAACGGGCGGAGGTTCTGCTGGAGCAGGCGGCGCGCCTGCCGGAGATCGCCGGTCAAGCCCTGCGTCAGCACGGACAGTTGTTGGTGGGGGCGGGACGTTATGCGGAAGCGCTGCCGTTGTTGCGCGAAGCGGAGAGCATCCGTACCCACCCGGCGTTGCGTCAATACATCGACCGCGTCGAGCGCCTGGCGGAAGAGGGGAGGGAATTATGAATCATGAATGGATGGGTTGCGGGAGCAAAAAAAAGCGGATGCCCGTTAAGGCATCCGCGAAAACGAGTATTTGACTCGGCGTTCGGTTTACGCGTCGTCTCTTTTCTTGTCACCGCAGGAGCGGCTGCAACCATTGCCGGCTACTTCGAACTGGGTGACGCCGGTGAGACCGGTGCCGCCATCCTTGTCGTCGCCCTTCTTGCCCGAGCAGGCCGGGTTGCAGGCGAGAGCAACAGATGCGGAAGAGGCGAAAGCGATGACTGCGAAGATTGTGGTGATTTTCTTGATCATAGCCTTCAAGATAAGGTCCGGGGCGGGGGAAATGCAAGTCGAAAAAAATCGGGGTGGGCGGGGGAAGTTCGGGGAGCCGACCGCCGGATCGCAACCAATGCGGACCGCGCCGCCCCGCCACTCTATTGCGCCGTCCCTGGGATGAATGAGCGGCGCGCTTCAGCCGCCGTCGTTTTAAAGCCGGAGTTTGCTGACGATCCCTATGGGCGACGGCCTTCGGCTAAAGTACGAAGTTCCCGCTTGGATCGGTGATCGGCGGGACTGGCGGCCGGGTGGAATCCGTACAAAAAAACAGGTTTCCGATGCAGATCAGCGGTGTTTCGTCGTCCTCTGACCCCTACTCATTTCAGATCTACGTTGATCGGCGCGATTCTGAAACGGTTGCGGAAACCTTAGAGTCACTATCGCCCGCTTCCCGTGAAATGCAATTGGCGGAAGCCTTTTTTTTGAAAAAGACGAAAGCGCGGAAAAGAGAATTCGATTCTCACCGACAGCCTTTCAAGAATCCGCGGTGGGATCACTTCATTGAGCTTTTTATTGACCCTAGGAAAGGACTTATGAAACAGTAACTTCCCTTAAAATTACTCCCTGTTAAGGAGGCTTTGATCGGCACTCTGACTGGGCACCTCCTGATTTTTCACAGACACGAATGACCAAGACTGCAATCACCACCAACCTCCGCGTAATGAGCTGTAACATCCGCTATTTTGGCGCCGGGGAGCGAGACGGAGAGAACGCTTGGAAAAACCGCCGGGATCTGACCGCGCGGGTGATTCGCATGAGGGATCCGGACTTGATTGGATTCCAGGAGATGTGGCAACCGCAGTTCGATTTCATGAACGATGCATTGCCAGGCTATGACTGGTTCGGCCTCTCCGATACTGTTGAATTCAACCGTCCCATGAACACCATTTTCTGGAAGCGGGACCGCTTCCAAATGGTTTCTCCCGGCGGCTTTTTCCTCTCGGAGACCCCCACTTTGACGGGTTCCAAATCGTGGGACGCCTTAAATAGTCGCCTGGCCAATTGGGTTCGTTTGACTGACACGCGGACCGGGAAGGAATTTCGTCTGATCAATACCCACCTCGACCACGTAGGAACGGAGGCCCGTCCCCGGCAGGCGGCATTGATCAACCAGGAAGCAGCGGTATGGCCGGTATCTTTGCCGCAAATTCTGACAGGTGACATGAACTGCGTCCGCGAAAGTCCAGCCATTCGCGCCTTCCTGGAAGCGGGATGGACGGACACCCACGCGGCCGTTCACGGAGCGGGCGAAGACCCTGTGACCTTCCATGGATTCCAAGGCCCCGAGCATGGCCCCAAGCGGAAAATCGACTGGGTATTCTCCCGCGGCCCTTTGCGGCCGGTCGGCGCCGAGGTTGTCACCGACGCTGAGCCCCCGCTCTTTCCCAGCGACCACTACTTCCTCTGTGTGGACTTTACCCTCTGAGGTTTGATCCTTCATGGATCATAGAACAGTTCCCAAATAGGTTACCCGCTGTCGGTCGACCGATCAGGGCAGTGCCGGGCGGAGGACTTTCAGGGCGGGGCCACATAAATGCGGAACTCCAACCTTGGGAGGTGGTAGCGATTTGGCCTGTTCGGGGGGAGCCCGGGCGCGGGAGTGGTGTTTTCCCGATGGCGGGCGGGCGGTGGCTAGGGTATCTTTTTGAAAAAAACAAACGTCGCGGTCTTCCGCCCGCCGGGCGGATCCGACGGCGATCAAACCTTCAGGTAATAATTATGAAAAACGTGTTAAAATATTTACGCCCGGCAGCTGTTTCGGGGCTCCTTGTAGTTTTCCTCGCCGGTTGCGCCGCTCCGGAGCATCGCCGGACGACCGGAGAGTATTTGGATGATCAGACGGTTAATGCCCGGGTGAAGTCGTCTCTATTGGGCGATGATGTGGTTCCCGGCATGGCGGTCAGTACGACGACGTTCGACGGAGTGGTTCAATTGAGCGGATTTGTGGACAGCGAAGAAGAACGGAGCCGCGCCGAAGAGGTGGCTCGCGGAGTCGAGGGAGTGCAGGAGGTAATCAACAACATCGAAGTCAAGGCCCGCGCCGAGACCGAGTATGGGGAACCGGGCGACCGCCGCGAGGAGGACCGGGAAGCGAGGGAACCTGCCCGCGACGAGGGAATTGAATATCGGGAGCCGACCTATCGGGACCAGGCGGATGGTCGTCCTGAACAGACTCACGATACCGGAGCCGACGGCCGCGGAACCTTCGAGGAGGAGCGTCCCGCCCATCCGGTCGAACCGGAATCCCAACCCCGCGCGCAGGACGCTCAACCGGAGTTCTGATCCGATTACGGATTCGTCAGTCGGCGACAACTTTGTCGACGTGTTGAGTGTCCGGATACGGAACTTCACGGCGAACGACGTTCTCGCGAATCACTTTAGCCCGGCACCGCTTCCGCAAGCGGTCCGGGCTTTTTGTTTAAACGTAGGGTACCCGTTTTCCCGTCGGAAATCTCTCCTTTGGTAACAGCTTGGCAACCGTTTGGTTGCGGGAATGTCAAATCTTCGTTTCAGCCCTGAATTCGCTTTGACACCTGTTTGGTTGCGGCGGATGGGTGGAACGATGAAGGAGACGAATGCAGGTCGGCGGGTGACGATTTCCAAGCCGTCGAGGCGGGACTTCGCCGCTTTGGTCGGACTTCTGCTCGGAGTCGTCGCTCTCGCCGTCTCCGGCGCGGAAGGAGGATCAGCTCCCGTGGCGTATTGGAATTTTGACGACAATTTCGCGGCGACAATCGGGGCGCCTGGTTACGATGGGGTTCCGGTGAACGGCGCGCGAATCGATTCGGCGCGGTCCCGTTTCGGGGGAGGGGCGTTGAGGTTGTCCCGCGGACAGCAGCAGTGGGTTTCCGTTCCCGATTCCCCGTTTGGGCAAGGCTCCCACTCGTATTCATTATGGTACTACCTTGAGGTGGATGTGATTTCGGGTAGTGACCGGTATTTTGTTATCGAGGCCTCTGATGGCACCAACTGGCCGGTTTCGTTCGGACTGAGGGCGACAGACGGTCGACCGGTCGGAAATCTCTTCACTCACGACGACGCGGCGTCCGGGGTGACCCCGCAAACCTCTTTCCCGGCGGGCTCGCACCGGATTTGGCGGAATGTGATTGTGACCTACGACCATGAGTCGCTTCGGTTGAAGGCGTATCTCGATGGCGAGGCGATCGCGGTCCTGCCCCTGCGCGAAGGCGCCGCTGAATTATCCCCTTCATCGTTTCTCGTGATCGGCGGGCACCGGGATGGGGTCGGTCGAAACTGGGAAGGGTGGATCGATGAGGTCGCGGTGTGGGACCGGGTGCTGAGTTTTCCGGAGATTCGTTTGCTCCAGGAAGTCCGGCCCGATCTCTTGCATCATTACACCCACGCCGGATACGCCGAGTGGGCGCGGGCGTTTGGGGTGGCTCAGGAACTGCGGACGCCGCGGGCGGATGCGAGCGGTGATGGAGTGGCGAATCTGCTGAAGTATGCCGCCGGAGTCGACATCTTCGACACCGGTCGGCTCGGTCTGCCGCGGCTGGAGGTCGATGGGGATGTGTTCGTGACCCTCCCCATTGGAAGCGAGACGGAACGAGTGAACTACGAGTTCGAGGCCAGTTTCAACCTGCGAGACTGGTTTCCGGCGCGCGTGACTTTGATCGAGGAAAGCGAAGGAGAACGACGCTTTCGCATCACGACGCCGTCCGCTTCTCCCGGAGGATTCTAAGCAGGCGTTAAAAACCATAGGAGAAAACCAACTCAAATATCCGAATGAATGAAAACAACCAGAAAATTAACCGTCGTCTCTTTCTTAAGAAAACCGGAGCGCTCGGTCTCGGCATGATTGTTTCAACGGCGGTGACAGCGGGGCCCGACCGATTCTTTGTTCGGACCCGGGTGAAATTGCCGGCTCAGAATCCGAACCCAGAGCCGATTTCGTTCGGTTTGATCGCGGACACCCATTTCGGGGACCTCGACGACACCAGCCGGCCCCGGTTCTTTCGCTCCTCGTTGGCTAACACCGCGGAGGCCGTCGGGCATTTCAATCAGCAGGATCTCAGTTTTATGGTCCATTTGGGGGACGTCGTTCAGGAGAGCAAGAACCGGGCGACCACGATGGGTTGGTTGCGGGAAATGGATGAAGTTGTCGCCGGGTTTGACGGACCGATCCATTACGTCATGGGGAATCACGATCTGGGGGATCTCAGCAAAGCCGATTTTCTGGCGGCCACGTCCGGCACGTTCAAGGCCCCGTATTATTACTTTGACCGAAGCGGATACCGGTTCGTTGTGTTGGATCCGAATTTCACGCGGGAAGGGATCCCCTACAATCGAGGCAATTTCAGCTGGACCGATTCCGCCGTCCCGCCCTCCCAAATCGCGTGGTTGGAGAAGGCCTTGGAGGGAGCGAAAGGCGCCGGGATGCCCGTCATTGTGTTTTCCCATCAATGCTTCGACGAAGTTTCGTCCGATCACACCATCGCGAACGCGGCGGAACTGCGGGAGTTGTTCGAACGGATGGGTAATGTGATCGCGGTCTTCTACGGGCACCGCCACGCCGGGGGATATTACAGGATCAACGATATCCATTACGTCGGAGTGGTTGCTACGGTGAATGGACCCGATGTCGCCGGGGTGGTTGTTCGGATTCCCGGGACCGGATTTCTCGAAGTCGAAGGATTTGGCGCCCGTCAGCCCTCTTGGGCGAACCTGGCACTTCCGGCAGGCTGATTTCGATTCCAACTACGACAAAATGAGAAATCGGAAAATCGTATTCAACACCTGGATTCTTATGGCGATGGCACTTGTTTTCTTTGGAGGGTGTCGGCCGGACGGCGCCAAAGTTGTCTGGGAATTCGGGGCGGGAGATGTTGTGAGCACCTCGCCGGCGATCGGGGCCGACGGAACCATCTATTTCGGTTCGGAGGACTTTCACTTGTATGCCGTGGATCCCTCGGGAGAGTTGAAATGGGCGTTTCAGACCGGTTCGATCATTCGCTCGTCGCCCGTCGTGGGGAAGGGGGGGCAGATCTTCTTCGGATCCGCCGACGGCAATGTTTATGCCGTCTCCCCGGACGGGCGGGAATTGTGGCGGCATCGAACTTTGGGGGAGGTTTTAGGGTCTCCCGTTTTGGGAAGGGACGGATCGCTTTTTGTCGGATGTTCGGCGGGGACTTTTAGTCGGATTTCCCAAGAGGGCGAACTGCAGTGGGTCCTGCAACTGGACGGACAAATCACGCTGGGGGCCGCGGCGACGGAAGCCGGAGTCCTTTTGGTCGGAACCCGGCGAGGAACGCTGTTCGCAATCGGACCGGAGGGAGGCGTCCGTTGGCGCCATGAGGCGGGAGACGCGATCAGTGTGGTCCCGGCAACAGGGGTTTGGGGGGAAATCTACGTAGGGACCGAAGGCGGGGAGTTTTTGGCTTTGGATTCGCAGGGGAATTTGAAGTGGATGGTGGAAGTGGGTGAACCGGTTCGCGGCTCGCCGGTCGTGGGCCCGGATGGCTCGGTTTACTTTTCGGCGGACGACCAATATCTCTACGCTTATACCCCGGAAGGATTTGAGCGGTGGCGTTTTGGTTTGGGGACGAATGTCCGCACCGCGCCGGCGGTGACTTCCGACGGTCGTGTGCTCGTGGGTGGATGGAACGGAGTTTTCTGGGAGATATCCAGTCTCGGAGCCGGTCGCCAACTCTTCCGCGCCGGATACGAATTCGAATCGTCGCCAGTGTTGGATGGAAACGGCCTCATGTATGTGGGGAATGGGGATTACCGGGTGCGGGCGGTCCGTTTAGCCAACACCGCTGTCCGCTTCTGAGCTCCGCGAGAAGATTTACGGAACCGTTACTTCGCCCGCATTCATTCGTCACAAAGGACGGTTAGAGTGGAATCAACCTTAGGGCTGAAATTCCGACTCAAATGCATCGAATAAAGAAAGGTTATTATCGTATGAAACTGTTCCAATCTATCGCCGCCTCCCTCGGTATCGTGACCCTGCTTTTGGGGACGTCCGCTACCGCAGGGGCAAACCTTCCGCAAGTGCCGGACGTGCCGGGACTGACGCTTCATTTGGACGCCAGCGACACCGGCTCGATCTCATTGGTCGATGGCCGGGTGGTCGAGTGGCGGGCCAGCAATAACGCAAATATCGTTTTCACCCCGGCGGAAAACCATGGGGCGGAAGGCGATTATGCTCCGTATTGGATATCCGGTGACAACAATCAAGAACGTCCGGTGAACGGTCGTCCGGTCGTCCGGTTCGATGGATCCTCGTCGTTGACCAGCAACTCTCCCGATGCGTTGGCCATGACCAATAACATTGCCGGTCTGACCTTTTTCGGCGTCGGTTGGAACACGGGTGGAGGTGCCCAGGTGTTTCTTCGCATCCGAGGTGGATCGGGAGTGGTTCGGGTCTTTTTCTACCGTGCGACCAACGATCACCGAGTGGGTGGCCGCCGGTTGGACCAGGACACGAACCAGACTCTTTCCAGTCCCAGCGGAACCCGGCTCTATGAGCAATGGGGGATCGATTCGGCGATCGTCGATTACGCTAATGCGAACGCTTTTATGCATCTTCATGGCGAGCAGATCGCCGCGACCAGTTCATGGCAGACGCCGGGTTTGGTTAGTCCGACCAACGCGATGGAGATGAGCGTGGGGTCCGACAACCGGACCCCGGACCGTGACCAACTTTGGGATGGCGACATCGCCGAGATCCTCTTTTTCGACCGGGTTCTTTCGCCCGAAGAGTTTCACGCGGTCGGTGGATATCTCGCCGAAAAATATGGTTTGCCATGGCCTGAGCCGGAACAGGAAAAAATCCAACTCTCGGTTCACGGTCCCGCCAGGCAACTGAGCTTCGATACCGTCGAAGACCGCGAGTATGTGATCTACCGTCGCGAAGGAGAGGACGCCTGGAAGAGGATAACCGAAGAACCTTTTCCGGGAATGGGAGGGACGATGGCCATGCCGGTTCCGGTCTCCGGATCGGAGCAAGCGCTCCGGGTGGTCGAATGGACCCACGAGCAATTAAACGGTGGCACGCCGGCGGCACTACCGGAAATCGAAGGACTCCGGTTGCATTTGGATGCCGCGAGGGCCGACACCTTGTCGCTCGATGGTATCCATGTCGTCGAGTGGCGTAACGCGGTCGATTCCTCGATGGTATTCGGCCAGACGGACAGTGACCGCCGTCCGATTTATTTGGGTGGAATGGTGAATGGGCAACCGACGTTGATTTTCGAAGGGGGCCGTTTCCTCGAATCAACTTCACCTTCCGCCCTCGGTTTGACGAATGATATCGGGGCACTGACCTTTTTCGGGGTCGGTTGGAACCAAGGGAGCGGCGCTCAGAATTTCATGCGGATCAGTCAAGGTGGATCGGCCTCCGTGACCGCGGCGCGGGCGATGTTCTATCGGGCGAGCAACGACCACCGGGCGATCGGGGGACCGGTCGACGGAGGTGCCAGCCAGACCTTGATCGGCGGGCCACGTTCCACCCAGCAATGGGGAATCGATTCGGCGGTCCTTGATTTCGCCGGAGCGGAGGGCTTCCTCTTCATCAATGGCAGGGAAGCGGCGGCGAATTTGAGTTTTCTGGAGCCGGGCCGGACCAGTCCGACTGATTCGCATCGCTTTCGCATCGCGGCGAACACCGCCAACACCCCCGACCAATTGTGGAACGGGGACATCACCGAAATGCTGTTGTTCGACCGCGCCCTTTCGCGGGAAGAGCAGAACGCGGTCGGAAGGTATTTGTCCGGCAAATACGGGATTCCGTATCGGGTGACCACCGAGCAGGAGATCGCCTTCGTGATCGAGGAAGGGGTGGAGCTCGAATTCACCACCGAGCTGGCGAACCAGTATCAAGTCGAGGCGACCGGCGACCTGAGGCTACCGTGGACGTCCCTCGGTGACGTCATCGAGGGAATCGGGGTCAATGAACGCGTATTCGTTCCATTTGACGGAAGCGACGCCGGATTCTTCCGGGTCCGCCGGGTCAATTGAGGAAGAGCGGACGCTTTCCAATCATCGTAGCCATTATGAACATGCACCAACGCTTAGTGAAAATCAAAACAGCGGAAGTCGTCCGCTCGTTTCCCGAACCGAGGAAACGTCGGGGGTTCACGCTCATCGAACTGTTGGCGGTCATTGCCATCATCGGCATTCTCGCGGCGATCCTTATTCCGGTTCTGGACCGGGTTCGTGAGCAGGGGAGGAGAGCGGTTTGCGCCAGCAATATCCGGGCCCAGTTGATGGGGATGCTTCTTTTCGGCGAGGAAAACGCCGGGCGGACTCCGCCGCCCCGTTTCGCCGGAGCCTTTCCCGGATATTGGTGGATCACCGCGACCGGAGATGATAATGCTCCGGACTCCTTGTATCCCGATTATGTGGATACGGTTGACATCTTCACTTGTCCGAGTACTCGCAATGTGGTTCGGCTCGACTTGATCAATGCGGGAATCCGCCGCGACCTTCAGGCCAACGCCCGTGGGGGGCGGGAGGACGACCGGGGTGGGCACAGTTACGAATACTTCGGGACTTACACCCAGGGGGAGTTGAACGGAATGGCGAAAGCTCCTGATACGATTCCGGAGCATTTGCTGTCGCAGACGGTCCTGGTTCTCGATGCGGATGACGGGCCGATGTATAACAACTGTCCGGAGCCGGAGAACAACCACGGGGCGGATGGTTGGAATTGGGGTTTTGCCGATGGAAGCGTGCGATGGGTCAGCCGAGCGGAGACCAACGACTACCTGCGCCGCTCGTTCCAGCATAGTCCCCGCTGCCCGTAACCGATGGTCATGCGTGCGATTTTCAAGTCTCTGTGCGTTGTGTTGGGCTGGGGGATGATTGTCTCCCCCGGTCCAGTGCGCGGGGAAACGAATGCTGTGTTGATCGTGGTGCTGGACGGACTTCGGCCGGATTATGTGACGCCGGAGTTGATGCCGAACCTCGTGGCATTGGGCGAGCGGGGAGGCGTGGGAACCCGGCATCATGCGGTCTATCCGACGGTGACGCGGGTCAACGCACCCTCGATTGTGACCGGTGCGACCCCAGGGAGGCATGGTCTCCTGCACAACACCGTTTATCTGCCGGAGTTCATCGCGGATCCATTCAGCAGCGGAAGCGTCGCGACTTTGCAACGGGTGGAGGAGGGGTCCGGCGGTAGACTCTTCACCTCTCCGGTGCTCGGTGAGATCCTGACGGACGAAGGAAAGAAGATCTGGGTGGCCGGTTCGTGCGGCGCCGGCACCGCGTTTCTGCTCAACCATCGGGTGGCGGGACATGGCCTTGTCAGCGCCCGCGGGTTCGCCCTTCCGGCGGAAATGGATGAAACGGTCCGAATGCGCCTCGGCGGTTATCCGGACGGTGGCGAGGAAATTCCGCTTCGAACCCGTAATCGGTGGGCGGTCGATGCGGTGTTGAAGATCGGTCTCGACGAATTGATGCCGGATTTGACGCTGCTCTGGATTTCCGATCCCGACCACACCACCCACAAGATGGGAGTCGGTCACCCTTTGACCCTGGAGGCCGTTCGCCATGTCGACGAGGAACTGGGGCGTTTGTTGATGGGTATCCGGGAACGGGACCTCGAAGATCGTATTAATATCTTCGTGACAACCGATCATGGTTTCTCGACCTTGACCCATGCGCTCGATCCGGCGGCAGCCGTGGCTGCGGCGGGCGTCGATCCCGCGCGCTACCGGGTGGTGCCCGATCGTGGGAAAGTCTATGTCGAAGGGAACGATCCGGAAATCATCCGGACCATCGTCCGGACTTTGCAAAAAGACCCGGCGGTGGGAGCGATATTCACCCGGGGCCGGCATTCGGGTGATATTTATGGACAGGTGCCGGGGACTTTATCCCTGGCCAGTGTCGATTACGATCACGAGCGGGCCCCCGACATCCTTTTCGATGCCGCCTGGAGCGACCATGTCAACGAATACGGATTTGCCGGTCACACCTCGCAAACGCGTTATCCGGCCAACCACGGAACCACCAGTCCGTTTGACCTGCATATCAAACTCATCGGGGCCGGGCCGGACATCAAGACGGGGGTCGTCAGCGACGTTCCGACCGGCAACATCGACCTCGCTCCGACGGTCTGCCGCCTTCTAGGAATTTCGATACCCGCCTCAATGGAGGGACGGGCGTTGGAGGAGTGGCTCGTGGGAGGCCCGTCGCCGGAGAGTGTGACGGTGCGGGAAAAGGTTTTCGAAACCCACACCCGGCTGGAGGATTCGAGCGCGGATTATGCAGTCCGAGTGGTTCGGATGATCGTCGGCGAAACCAGTTATTTGCACTTAACCGAGACTTCGCGCGAAGAGCGTTAATTTAAAACGGATTCATTATGATCAATGTAAATTCAAGAACGTATACCCTTCCGGAGAAACCGGTGGTTTTCATCTGCCTTGACGGGACATCGCCCGAGTATTTAGCGGCGGCTCGAGACGTGATGCCGAATCTGGAGCGCATCCGAACCGAAGGAGAGGCGGGCGTCGCCCAATCGGTGATCCCATCCTTCACCAATCCCAACAACCTGGCGCTGGTAACCGGTGTTCCGCCATCGGTGAACGGAATCTGCGGCAACTTCTATTTTGACCGGGACCGCGAGGAGGAGGTGATGATGAATGATCCGCGGTTCCTGCGCTGCCAAACTGTGCTGGCGGTAATGAGCCAGATTGGCAAATCGGTCGCGGTGATCACGGCCAAGGAGAAGCTCCGGAAATTGCTCGGCAAAGATCTGAAAGGAATCTGCTTTTCCGTCGAGCGGGCGCATGAAGTGACGGAGGACGAGAATGGTCTTTCGGATGTAGTGGAATCGTTGGGACGAGTGAACCCCGGAGTTTACCATCCGGAATGCAGTGTTTACTGCCTTGAAGCCGGACATTGGCTCTTGCGGGAGCGCCGTCCGGATTTTCTCTACCTGAGCACCACGGATTTCGTGCAACACAAATACGAGCCGGATTCGCTGGAAGCCCGCTCGTTTTACCAGAGCCTCGATCACTTCATCGGATTGATCGATCAGGAAGACGTGATCCTCGGAATCACGGCGGACCATGGAATGAACGGGAAGACACGGGCGGACGGACCCCCCCAGGTTCGGTTTCTTGAAAGCATTCTGACGGAGAACGGCGTGTCCGACGCGCGGGTGATTCTACCGATCACCGATCCCTACGTCGTTCACCATGGTGCGCTTGGGTCATTTGCCACAATCTATTTGAAGAAAGATTCGGTGGAGACGGCGCTGCGGATTTTGCGGGCGGTGGACGGAGTGGAAGAAGTCCTGACGCGGCGCGAAGCCGTTGAACGGTTCGCGTTGCCCGGCGACCGGATCGGCGACCTGGTGGTGCTCGGCGATCGCGGAACGGTGCTTGGCCGGACCCCCGAGTGGCATGATTTAAGTTCGGTGGAGCAAGGCTTGCGCTCCCATGGGGGACTGCATGAGCGGGAGGTTCCGTTGATTGTGAATCGCAAGCTGAGGGCGGATTACCGGCAAAAGCTCCTGTCGGGAACGGCCAATAATTACGACCTCCTCGATCTCCTTTGCAATGGAGTGATCGCTTATGAATACAGCCATTGATATTTCGGAATTCGGCACGATCGTCGGCGGTGCCGAAGAAACGACTGGGGAATGGGTCGAGGTATTCAACCCGTATGACCGGGGCCTTGTCGGGAGGGTGGCGGCGGCCACACCGGAGCAGGTGGACCGCATCATTAGCGAGATGCGTGGAGCAAAGGTTCGCCTGGCCCGGCATGAGCGGGCGCGGATCTTGAATCGAATCGCCGACCGACTTCTGGACACTTCCGATGAGACGAGTCGCTTGATCACCGCCGAATCGGGCCTCTGCCTTCGTGACACCCGGTATGAAGTCACCCGCGCGGTCGACGTGCTTCGTTTTTCGGCGATGCGGGCGCTGGACGATGATTCCGAAGTCTATCCCTGCGATGTATCCGCGAACGGCCGGTCGAGGAGGATTTACACGATGCGCGAGCCGCTGGATCTGATCGTCGCGATCACCCCGTTCAACCACCCCCTCAATCAGGTGGTGCATAAATTGGCCCCTGCGATCGCGACCAACAATAAAGTGATATTGAAACCATCGAGGCGGACGCCGTTGTCGGCCTATCGTTTCGCGCAAATCTGTTTTGAATGCGGCCTTCCTCCGGAGATGCTGGGGGT
Organism: Verruconatronum alginivorum; assembly: GCF_056590205.1. Classification (NCBI taxonomy): domain Bacteria; kingdom Pseudomonadati; phylum Verrucomicrobiota; class Opitutia; order Opitutales; family Verruconatronaceae; genus Verruconatronum; species Verruconatronum alginivorum. The sequence continues at coordinate 2,055,707 of NZ_JBWPVQ010000001.1, forward strand.
GGTTTGCGGGGACGACGACATCGTGGCGGACGCATTGGTCAGGAGTCCGCTGGTCGACCTCGTCACCTTCACCGGCGGCAGCGCCATCGGCAGGCGGATCGCCGAACGGGCCGGTTACAAACGCGTGGTATTGGAATTGGGCGGGAGTTCGCCGCTATTGGTTCTGGAGGACGCCGATCTCGATGAAGCGGTGGAAATCACCGTCGCCGGAACCTTCAAGAACAGCGGTCAACGATGTTCCGCCATTCGCCGGATTCTGGTTCACGATAAGATCGCGGACGATTTTGCCGTTCGATTGACGGAGCGGGCGGGGGCGATTCTTTGGGGGAATCCGGCGGATCCGATCTGCGGGATGGGGACGGTCATCACTGAAGAATACGCGGCATTGATCGAGACCCGGGTGTCGAAGGCGATCGAGCGCGGCGCGGAATTGTTGACGGGGCACGAACGGAGGGGCGCGCTCTATGCTCCGACCGTCCTCGACCGGGTTTTGAATGACGACGAGTTGGTCTCGTCGGAAACCTTTGGGCCGGTCGCCCCAATCCTGCGGTTTCATTCCCTGGACGAAGCGATCGCCTTGGCCAACGCCACGGAATACGGACTGACCGCCGGGGTGGTGAGCAACCATTGGCCATCGATCCAGAGAGTGATCTCGGAGCTTCAAGCGGGAGCGGTCAATGTGAACATCGAGCCGAGTTATCGATTGGAGTGGTCGCCCTTCGGTGGCTTCAAGAGTTCGGGCCTCGGGGAAAAAGAAGGAGTGGTCGAGGCGATGAAAGGAATGACTCGAATCAAAACGTATTCGCTTCCATGGGACAGGCCATGACGGGTGCTTCGGTTGAAGTAGTTGCGGGAACGAAGTTCCCAAAGGTGGTGGCTGAAGAGGGAGCTTTGGGCAAGCTTGGGACGTTGCTGGACCGCCTCGAAGTCCGCCGCCCCTTCCTGGTGGTCGACCAGCAGGCGTTTGTGGTTTCGGGGGCCGAGTCGGTTGTTCAGGCGGCCCTGGCGGGACGGGAAGCCGGGTGGTTTTCGGCGTTTGAATTAAACCCTAAGTTGGAGGATGTGCGGGCTGGCGTGACTTGTTTTCGCCGACATCAACCGGATGCGGTAATCGCAATCGGGGGAGGGTCGGCGCTCGATATGGGGAAACTGGTAACTTATTGCGGAACGCAGGTCGAAGATCCGTTGAACCAAATTCGCGGAGGCGCTAAGCCGGGTCGGGCGGTTTCGCCTCTGATCGCCGTACCGACGACGGCCGGCACCGGGAGCGAAGCGACTCATTTCGCGGTGGTCTACGTGGACGGAAAGAAGTCTTCCTTCGCCGATCCGGGACTCCTACCGTCCTGGGTATTCCTGGACGCCCGGTTGACCGCCAAGCTCCCGCCATCAATCACCGCCGCTTCGGGACTCGACGCGCTTTGCCAGTCAATTGAATCAATCTGGGCAACGGGTGCGACGGAGGCCTCGCTGGGGTTCGCCCGGGAGGGATGCCGTCTCGCATGGAATCATCTGGAGGAGGCCGTCCGAAATGGCGAGCGTGAGAACCGGATGGCAATGATGCGGGCGGCGCATCTTTCCGGCCAAGCGATCAACATCAGCAAGACCACCGCACCCCACGCGGTTTCCTACGCGATCACGACCCGGTATGGAGTGCCGCATGGCTTTGCCGTGGCACTGACGGTGGGAGCGTTTCTTCGGTTCAATGCGGAAATCGACCGATCTTCCTGCAATCATCCGGATGGACCGCAGACCGTTCGACAACGAATCGCCGAGGTTGTCCGGATCCTGGGAGGAGGGGGAGTCGACCAGGTTTGTGATCGTATCCAAGAGTTCCTTCAGGATATCGGTGCGCCGGTGCGGTTGCGGGATGTGGGCGTGGCCAGAACGGACCTTTTCCCGCTGGTCGACGAAGTCAATTTGGAGCGACTCTCAAACAACCCACGAAAAGTGACGGGGGCCCAACTTCGGAGGCTGCTTGAGTCGGTTTGGTGAAGCGCCGCTGGAATTTACCGGATTGTAACGCGTTTGCCCGCGAGCTGTGACATTTCTTTTGTATTTTGGAAGCATGGGATTTAGACGCACGATTCGAAAAAGCTTTCGGGTGTTCACCGGCCTGCTTCTCCTCGCAGGTGCGGTGGGATTGATTTCCACGGCGGCGGCGCAGGAACGGAGGGATGGAAGTCGGCAACTCCCGTTGCGAGTGATGTTGATTCCGGCCGATGGGGGAACGGAGGACGGAACGTTGGCGGATTTTCGCGCGTTGTTTCAAGCGATCACCCAGACGACCGGACTCCATTTCGACCTGCGGGTGGGACAGAGTTATGGGGCGGTCGTGGAAGGCATGAGCAACAACCTCGCCGAAATCGCTTTTCTCGGTCCGGTCACTTTTCTTCAGGCGAAAGCCAGAGGAGGGGCGGAATTGCTGGCCGTCGCGGTGGAGGGAGGCGAGTCGGTCTATTATTCGGGAATCTTCGTTCCGGCTGACTCGGAGATCCGGGACATCGAGGACTTACGAGGGAAAAGAATTGCCTTCGGCGACATCAACTCGACCTCTTCGTTCATTTATCCCGTTTCGATGTTGATGGAAGCCGGACTCGATCCGGCGAGAGATTTGGGCACCATCCGGTTGACCGGTAATCATGCCAACGCGATCGCCGCGCTGGTTCAAGGTCAAGTCGATGCCGCGTGCCTGGCCTTCGATTCTTTCGAGCGGGCGGTGCGGGTGGGGACGATTCGCGCTCAGGATGTTCGACTGCTGGCCCGGAGCCATCCAATTCCGTATCCGCCGCTCGCGATGCATCCGGCCCTGCCGGAGGCGCTGAAGGAAAAGCTGCGCGAAGCGATTCACCATGTTCACACTACTCCGGGTCTGCGACCGGAGATGCTTCGAGGATATGCGCAGAAGCAGGTGGATCGATATGACGCCCGATTCTCCGAACGAGCGTTTATAGAAGCGTTGCGTCCCACCATGATTGTGACCGACGAAATCCGGACGGAAATTTTGAGAAAGGCGAGCGCCCGATGAGTACGACGAAGAAGCAGGGAGCAGGAGTTGAGTTCATTAACGTCTCCAAACGTTATCCGGACGGCACTTACGGATTGCGGGAGGTTTCGCTGGAAGTGGAACCGGGGCAGTTCTGTGTTTTCCTCGGGCGGTCGGGCGCCGGGAAGTCGACGTTGTTGCGATTGATCAACGGCCTGATTTTGCCGAGCGACGGCGAGGTGGTGGTCGACGGGATTCCGCTGAATGCGCGGACCCTCCGGAAGGTACAACCCCGCATCGCGATGATTCACCAGCATTTCAATCTGGTGCCGCGAATGACGGTCTTGCAGAACGTGTTGGCGGGCGCCCTTCACCGAATTTCGACCATCCGCGCGCTTTTTTACTCGTTTCCCAAGGAATTGCGACGGAAAGCCTGCCACCTGCTGGCACGGGTCAATTTGACCGAAGATCATCTCTACCGGCGGGCGTCCCAGTTGTCCGGCGGGCAGCAGCAACGGGTCGGAATCGCCCGGGCTTTTATTCTCGATCCCGAGGTGGTTCTGGCCGACGAACCGGTGGCGAGTCTCGACCCCCGGATCAGCCGGGACATCCTGCAATTGCTCCGGGACGCCGCCAGGGAGAGCGGAGCCACCGTCCTTTGCAGCCTCCATCAGGTCGAGTTGGCGCGGGAGTTTGCCGACCGGGTGATCGCGATGCGCGACGGGGAGGTGGTGTTCGACGGTCCTCCGGCAAGCCTCGATGACAAGATGGTTGCCCGCATTTACGACAACCGGCAGGAAATGGTGACCCGAAGGTCCGGCGTCCGTTCTCCGAAAAACGAATACACCCTCGAAGTATGATTGAACAACCTCCACGCCATGAAGCGGAGGTCCGGTCCGGGCCAAATCCGTCGCAACGTTCCTCCGCCGATTGGGAGCTTCGCCCCCCTTTCGGGTGGAAAACAGTGTTATTCGCCTTGGTGGCCATGATGCTTTTGGTTTACACCGGACGGACCACCGAAATGGATCGCATGGCGGTGTTGCTCGGGGAATGGGCGGCAAGTCTGGTTGGCATTAAGGAAGAGTCGCAGGTGGGTCGAGGAGTCGACCGAGTGGTCAAAGATATGTTTCCGATTCAGTTGCGGGAGGAGACGAGCGTCGGTCGAATTGAAAACTTCGACCGGAATCAAGTCCGATGGCCGTCGCGAGTCGAGACCCGCGAGGAAACCGACTACCGGTTGAATCCGACTACCTTTGAAATGGAAGCCGTGGCGCGGGAGCGGGAGGTGCTCATTCAACCTTTCGGTTATCTTGGTATCGTTCTGGGCAAGATGGTCGGAACGCTGGAGATTGCTTTGTGGGGAACGATCATCGCGGTGATTTGCAGTATACCGCTGGCCTTTTATGGGGCGCGCAATTATTCCCGTTACCGGGCGGTATATTTCGCCTCGCGCAGCACGGTCGGCTTTCTTCGGGCGATTCCGGAACTGATCAGTGCTTTATTTCTGGTCCTTGCCTTCGGGTTCGGTCCGATCGCCGGGATCCTTGCGCTCGGACTTCACTCGGCCGGATTCCTCGGGAAATTTTACGCGGAGGATATTGAAAACGCGGATACGGGTCCGCAGGAAGCTCTTCGCTGTCTTGGGCTCAACCGGGTGAAGGTCTTATGGTATGCGGTTCTTCCTCAAGTGTTGCCGCAATATGTGGCTTACACCCTTTACATCCTCGATCGAAATGTGCGGATGGCGACCGTGATCGGTATCGTGGGCGCCGGCGGGATCGGTCAGGAATTAAAAGGTCGGTATGAAATGTTCAACTACAGCCATGTCGGCACGATTCTCGTGGTCCTGTTCTTGACCGTGATGATCCTCGACCAGTTGTCGGCCCGTCTCCGCCGCGGTTTGATTGCCTGACGGAATCGAAAAAGGTCTTTCGTTTCATTGGACTTTTCGGCCTTTTCGTGCATGGTTTCATGCATGGCGACGAAGACAATCAGTCTGGAGTTGGATGCTTACGAGAAATTGAAACGGGCCAAACGGGGGAGCGAATCCTTTTCGGAAGTGGTGCGCCGGGCCCGATTCGATGCGGAGGAAAGCACCGGCGAGCGGATTCTGGAAGAGATGGCTTCCCTTTACGGCCTGAACCATCGAGTGCCGAAGAAGACGTTTGATTACTGGGAAAACGTCAGGAAAACGGAGGAGAGGAATCCGAATATATCGGCCAGCCCTTGGGACTGATGGAATCGGCGGCGATGCTTCTGAACACCTGCTTTCTGATCGATTTGCAGCGGGAGTGGCGCGCGAATCAAACAGGCGATGCCCGATTGTTTCTTCAACGGCATGCCGCATTCCGGTTTTCGATTTCGGTGATCTCCGCGACCGAATTTCTCGAAGGTTTCGAAACCCCTGCCGATGGCGATCGTTTTCTCCGGCCCTTCACCTGGCTCGAAGTCGACGCGGAAGTGTGTCGTGAAGCGGCCCGGATACGCCGTCACCTTCGGTTGGCGGGACGGTTGATCGGCGATTTCGATATTCTGATCGCGGCTACGGCGATGAAGGCCGGTCTGGCTCTGGTGACGGACAATGCCGAGCATTTTGGGCGGATTTCTGATCTGCAAATCAGCGCTTATAAACCTGCCGATTGAAAACCGCGATTCGTGGTTGAAAATTCGGCTTGCCGGATGCGGGGAGATCGATTCGCTGGGGGGCTTTCCATGAACGAAGCCCACATTCTCAGGATCTCCCAGGAATTGAATCTTCCGGTGGCGCGGGTGCGCGCGACCGCCAAGCTGTTCGAGGAGGGGGCGACCGTCCCGTTCATCGCCCGTTACCGGAAGGAGGCGACCGGCAGCATGGACGAGGTGGCGGTGACCCAGGTCCGGGACCGGATTTCACAGCTGGCCGACCTCGACAACCGGCGCGACTCGATTTTGAAATCGTTGGAGGAACGGAGCTTATTGACCGACGAGCTGAAGGCGGCGATCCACGGGGCGGAGACACTGAACGGCCTGGAGGATATCTACCAACCCTACCGTCCGAAACGCCGCACCCGGGCGACGATCGCCAGGGAACAGGGGCTGGAGCCGCTGGCGGATTTATTGATCGGCAGTCAAGATTTGGTCGATCCGGAAAAGGAGGCAGCGGCCTTCGTCGACGCCGAGAAGGGCGTGGAGGACGTGGCCAAAGCGTTGGCCGGGGCCCGCGATATTTTGGCGGAGCGGGTGAGCGATCATCCGGAAGCCCGTTCGAAGATTCGGGAGTTTTTCCAAAAGCAGGCCACGCTGCGGTCGCGGGTGATTTCGGGGAAGGAGGAAGCGGGGGCGAAATTCCGCGATTATTTCGATTGGAGCGAACCGCTGGCGAAAGCGCCGTCGCATCGGATTCTCGCTATCCGTCGCGGGGAAACCGAGGGCATCCTGATTTTCCGGATACAGCCGCCCGAAGAAGAGGCGCTCGCCCTGCTGATGCCGATGTTCGTCAACGGACGCGGCCCGGCGGCGGAGCAGGTGCGCCTCGCGGTGGAGGATGGTTACAAACGCTTGCTTAGTTCGGCGATGGAAACCGAGATGCGGATGGAGTCGAAGAAGCGGGCCGATGTGGCGGCGATCAAGGTTTTCGCGGAGAACCTCCGGGAGTTGTTGCTGGCGTCGCCGCTCGGGGAAAAGAACACGCTCGCCCTCGACCCCGGATTCCGGACCGGTTCGAAACTGGTGATCCTCGACCGGCAAGGGAAACTGCTTCATCACGACGTCGTTTTCCTGGAGCAATCGGAGCGTCGCCGGACGGAGGCGGCGGAGAAGATCCGGGGATTCGTGCGTCACTTCGGGATCGAAGCGATCGCCATCGGGAACGGCACCGGCGGCCGGGAAGCGGAGCGGTTCGTCCGGGCACTCGGCTTGCCAGGTGAGATCGCGGTGGTGATGGTCAACGAAAGCGGGGCCTCAATTTATTCGGCTTCGGAAGTGGCCCGGGAGGAGTTTCCCGACCACGACCTGACCGTGCGGGGATCGGTTTCGATCGGTCGCCGGTTGATGGATCCGCTGGCGGAACTGGTGAAACTCGATCCGAAGTCGATCGGCGTCGGCCAGTATCAGCACGATGTCGACCAGGGCGACTTGAAGGATGCTTTGGACGATGTGGTGGTCAGCTGTGTGAACCGCGTTGGGGTGGAAGTGAACACCGCCAGTCGGCAATTGCTGACCTATGTATCCGGGATCGGACCACAAATCGCGGAAAACATCGTCAAGCACCGGGATGAGAACGGACCGTTCAAGTCGCGGAAAGAATTAAAGAAAGTGGCGCGGCTCGGACCGAAAGCGTTCGAGCAATCGGCCGGGTTTTTGCGGATTCGCGACGGCGAGCATCCGTTGGACGGCAGTGCGGTTCACCCTGAAAGTTACGGCGTGGTCGACGCGATGGCCAAGGACCTCGGTTGCACGGTGGAAGATTTGATCAAGGATTCCGGACTTCGGGCGAAGATTGATTTGCGTCGTTATGTGACGGATACAATCGGATTGCCGACGCTGACCGACATTGTGGAGGAGTTGGCCAAACCGGGCCGGGATCCGCGGCAGAAATTCGAAGCGTTTTCATTTACGGAAGGGGTGAACAGCGTGGCCGATTTGCGGGTCGGGCAGAAGCTCCCCGGAATCGTCACCAACGTCACCGCATTCGGGGCGTTCGTCGATGTCGGGGTTCACCAGGACGGCTTGGTGCATGTCAGTCAGTTGGCGGATCGGTTCGTGAAAGACCCGGCGGAAGTCGTGAAGGTCGGGGAGAAGGTTCATGTGACCGTGATCGAAGTCGATCAGGCCCGCAATCGGATCGCCCTGTCGATGCGGGCGAAACCGGAAATGAAGCCGACCGGCGGCCAGCGGACCGGTCCGGCCGAGCGCCCCGCGCGTCCCCGTCCCGGGGGTGGCGATCAGCGAAACCGGAAAGAACGCCCGCAGTCGTTGCACGGCGACTGGTTCAGCGCGGCGTTGAAGAAGAAGTGAGGGCGGAGATGAAGTGGTAAAGTGGCTGAGGTGATAAGGCGGGTGAGGCGCGCTTCAGCCGCCTACGTTGGACGGGTGAAGTTTGTGGACGTTCTCTGTGGCCGACGGTCTTCGGAGTCAGTCTGGCCGTAGTCGGGTTGGCTCCGCCGCCCGACGGCATCGGCCGAAATCGTCCGAGTCGAAGTGTGATGTCGTTCGTCGCAAGTGGGGTGGATGATTCCCGGCGTTGCGAGGACCACACATGGGGCGGCAAAGCCAACCCCACTACTTAGGGAGCTTTTCGCCGGACGCGGGAGCGGCGCGCTTCAGCCGCCGACGTTGGACGGGTGAAGTTTGTGGACGTTCTCTGTGGCGACGGTCTTCGGAGTCACTCTGGCCGTAGTCGGGTTGGCTCCGCCGCCCGACGGCATCGGCCGAAATCGTCCGAGTCGAAGTGTGATGTCGTTCGTCGCAAGTGGGGTGGATGATTCCCGGCGTGGCGAGGACCACACATGGGGCGGCAAAGCCAACCCCACTACTTAGGGAGCTTTTCGCCGGATGCGGGAGCGGCGCGCTTCAGCCGCCGACGTTGGCGGGTGGAGTTTGTGGACGTTCTCTGTGGCGACGGACGTTCGGCTAAAGCACGAAGCTCCGGCTTGGGCTTTTCTTACAGGTAGTAGTTGCTCAACTCGTGGATAAGGTATTCACGGGTTTCTTTGACTGTATCGAAAATTTTGAACAAATCGAGATCTTCCTGGGAGATGACGCCCCATTCGAGCATCGCTTCGAAGTTGACCACCTCTTCCCAGAATTCTTTGCCGTAAAGGACGATCGGCACGTATTTTTGGGTTTTTTGGGTCTGGATCAAGGTCAGCATTTCGAACAGTTCGTCCATGGTGCCGAAGCCGCCGGGGAATACAACCAGCGCCTTGGCTGGATAGAGGAACCAGTATTTACGGACGAAAAAGTAGTGGAATTCGAAGCCGAGTTCCTCGGAGGCGTAGACGTTGAGATGCTGTTCGAAGGGGAGGCTGATGCCGAGCGCGACCGACTTGCCGCCGGCCTCGTGGGCCCCGCGGTTGGCGGCTTCCATGATGCCGGGTCCGCCTCCGGAGCAAATGTAGAACCGCTTGCTAGGGTTCGGGATGTTCTTCATCGACCATTTGGTGAGGTCGTGCGAGAGCTGGGCGGCCTCCTCATAGTAATGGGAGGCCCGCTTGAGCCGGCGAGCCCTGTCGAGGTGAGCCTTTTGTTCGCGGGAAATGCTTCGTTCGGCGGCGACTTCCTTTTCGATCCGCTCTAACTCCTGTTTGGCTCTTGTCGGATGGGGGATCCGGGCGGAACCGAAGAGGACGATGGTGTTGTTTACCTGGTGCTTCCGCAACCGGCTGGCGGGTTCCGTTAATTCGCACTGGATACGGATCAAGCGGCCGGCGGAGCTGTTGAGGAAGTCGAGATTTTTATAAGCTTTTTCGGGGCGAGGATATTCGCTCGGGACATCCGGGACGGCCGGTGGCTGGGGAGGAGTGGAGGCGGCCTCGTGATCGGCTGCGACTTCCTTGGTGGCCGAGGCCGAAGGGAGTCTCTTGTCGATTTTCGATTTCTCGACCGGTTTGCGCGATTTCTTTGGAGGAGGGCCAGAGCGTTTCTTGTGTTTCGACATGAAAAAAGGATGAAGGAATCCGGGACGGTTGTCAGCCATAAAAGCCGGGAAGAGAGAGGGATGGCGGTTCCACGGGGGCAGGACAGTAGGTGGCGAACGGGGAAGATCTTCCTGGTGTCGGATAACAAAGAGTCATTCCATCAACCGTTCCCACGGGCAGCCAAGGGCGTCGCGGAGGCGTTTTGTCGTTGTGCGCAAGATATTGATTTCTCCGGCCTCGATTTTCTGTAGTGTTCGAACCCCAATTTCGGCCCGCTCGGCCAAGCGCTCTTGGGTGAAACCGCGCCGGGTCCTCTCACGCCTCAAGTTGGCGCCGAACTTCTTCAACTCATCTGCAAGCTGTTCTCGTGGGTATCCGGATGGCACGCCTCAATGTGGCGGAAAACAAAACTTTGAAGAACGACCCAATGGGTCGTGAGTTTTTAATTGACATCAGATTTGTTTAGTCGATTTGTTTGTTTCTGTCCTAAAGTTTGACTCATCCGTTCGATCTTCTTCCTCTCCTTCAGCTGATACCATCCGACCATGAGATTCGATAGTGCCCCATTTGTTTTTGTTTCTTTTCTGCTGATTGCTCCCGCCGTTTTCACCGATGAAGCCGTCGGCCATCAGGTGGCCGAAATATTTTTCGAGGTTCTAGAGAGCCGGGAGGTCGAAGTGGATGGAGGGGCGCGGAAGGTTGTTTTCAAGCGGGTGGCGCCCCCGGAATTGCCGGAGTCTCAGGTCGAACCCGAACGGGTGGAGGCGCGGGAATGGACGGAGCAGGAAAGGGCCGCGATGGAGGAATGGACCGCGAAGGAATCCGTCAGTTTGTTGATCGAGGCGGTTAAATACGAACCGGGTGTCACCCGGATCGGCTGGGGCCATGGCGGGAATCGGGTTGTTGCCTGGAGCAACGTCGACTTTTCGGTTTTCCCGGCTTTCGGACAAGTTGAAACCGACTCGCTTCGGCTGACGTATATGATTTTGGCATCCCGGGCTTCGGATGGTGGCCCTGCCGTTCCGGGATGGCAACCCGACGCGGACGACTTCGATCCTGAGCGGGCCGATTGGTTCGTGGTTGCACCCGAATCAGGCGAAATCGGGGACGGTGACCTGGCGCTTCGCGGGATCGAAGCGTTGCACGATTTTTACGATCGAAACCGACAAGAACTCCACGTCGCGCACGCCGGACGTGAGGCCGCACGAATTCTGAGAGAACAGGAACAGGCCGAGAATCCTCCCCAACCCCGCGACACAACTATCCATTACTGGCCGGTCGAAAGCCGGCTCCACCGGTGAGCGCGTTTTTTAACGACTTTTCATGCTCTCGTCGTAATCGCTTTATGAAACTCCAATCCATCGTGCTGCTTTCCTCCGGTTTGTTCGTCGGGGCGGCTTCCGCTTCCGGCCAAAGTGTCTTCAATGCCGGGACTCTCCTGACCCCGGGACCGGTTCCCGAAACCTTCTTTTTCGAATGGTTCGGCAAAAAAGCCACCTTTTACACGATCGAACTGTCGGAGAATCTTGTTGTTTGGAACCCCATTCTGATCGAGCGCGGTTACGACGAGATCATCCAATGGGGATTCGCGACCAACGCGGATCGCCTGTTCGCCCGGTTGCGTTTCGTCGACTTCGAGGACAACGACAACGACGGCCTTCCTGACTGGTGGGAAATGCACTGGTTCGGCGATCTCACCTCGTATGCCGGGATCGACGATTCTCCTGGAGACGAAAACGTATCTGTTCTTCAAGCCTATCTGGAAGGCCGTGACCCGCACGGAACAACTTCAGTCGGTTCGGCGGCCGACGCTCACGTTGGGTTGGTGGTTTTTCTGCCGTTCTAACTTTCTTGATTCCGTAATTTTTCCGCCCCTCCAAATCTTTGATTCAATTGATGAAAACTACCCTTTTGACCTCTTTTTACTTCATGGCGGCAGGCAATTTCCCGGCACGGATTGCACGGCAATTACGACCTATCTCGACTGTCATCTGTTGCTTCGCGTGTCTGGCGTTTGGGCTGACCGAGGTTCGCGCGACGACTTCCGATTTCCCCATTGAAAAAGCGATGCGGGATTACCAGGCGCGATGGCAGTATCTTGCGGAACGAAACTCACAGATGGCTGATTCTATTTCCTGGCCGGCCTGTTTAGGCGGAGCTGTGCCGCCCAATTACCCAAAGGATGGTTTTTACAGCCAGGATGCGATGTTCCGGGAACGAAGAATTGAACTGGTAAAGGCGCTAAGGGATGTATTTTGGGCGGATGAGGAGAACGGAATATGGAGGGAATTTCTTAAAGGAGAACTTGACGGAGTAACGACTTTCGAGGCGTTTGATTCCACCGATTTTACCAAAACCTCCAATCCTCAGATTGAGGCGGATCCGACCTCCTCGTTAGAGAAGATTCAAAAGTATATCAATCAGCTGAGATTTTTAAGCCATTATTTCCCCACGACCAAAGTTGATTTCGGTGTGAAGGTCGCGCACGGTGCTGAATATGATGGATCGGATCCAATTGAGACTTGTGAATCAGCGCAGCTGGATGCATATGCAGCTTTTTCTTCACAAATGTGGAGAGAGCCACAGTGGTTCGGCGATCCACTTCAGATTGGGTCGGTTTCGATTAACCAGATTTGGCCGTCCGAGACCCATGATGCGTATATGGATATTCTTGCCGGACGGGGAAGACTGGAATTTGATTTAACTGGTTATGAAGGAACCGCTCATTTGCTGCTCCAGTTGGTTGAATCTATATGGGGACCAGCAGAACAACATGAACCGCCTGTGATTGCAGATGGAAAATACCGGTTTTGGAAGTCAATTCCCGGGGGCCAAACTGGAGTATCAGACTGGATTGGCAACACCGATTTGCCGCCAGTATTTCCTGAATGTGTATCAGAATTGACTGGTTATGGATGGTGGCTGATCGATCAGATGGTCGTAATCGAGCCGGACTTCAATCCTCCGGAGGACGAGGGCGACTGCTGCGGGTCGGGATGCGGCGGAGGAAACTGCACATTCGGCAGCGCGCGCGGCGGCACGGGGAGCATGTGGTTTCGTTGGGAGTTGGGAGCCGGCAACCAGAGCGGAGACGCGGGACATATCGGGCTGCGGGCTTCGACACCTGACGAGAATCTCTCAACGCCGACGGCGTTGTATTTTAAAGTGTCCGATGACGTCGATATGACTGATTTTGGCGGAGGAGAAATCACGCTCGAAGCTCCGGATGGTAAGGTCGTGATCGAACCTGACGCCACCCAGCCGGACAAGCTTTACACCATGCGGTTTTACCAGCCGAATAAAGCCGGCTATTTTCGAAAATTCCGGGTCGAAAACGTCTCCTCTGGCTTGGGATTCGACAATTACCAGCTGCGGGTGACGGAAATGAATGGAAATGACAATGAACTTCGCGTATGGCAGTTTGAATACGAGGTTTCTGAGGCCAGTGGCGGAGGCGGGGTTTGGAAAATGGCGGATGGTTTTGCCGCTGGCGGGGCGTTGTCCTGGAGCTCCCGTTCCGAAAGTTGGAACTCGTCGAGGAGCCAGCGAGTGGAAACGTACAAGATTTTGGAGAACGACGGCACCATTCGTTACCATGAAGAAACGGTATTCGAACGCCGGAATTGGGGCATGGTGAAAGTGAAGAAGACCGTGGCTCCCGGAGGGACGGAGGTCGGACCGGAACTCGTTACCGCGTGGGATTATTATCCTGATGGCAGGCTCAAATCCCGTCGCGAAACAGGCGGATTTTGGGAGCTGCTGGAGTATGACGCTTTGGGTCGTGTGGAATTTCGAAAATCCGTATTCAAAAACTCATCTCTCGACGAAAACAGTGTGCCGGTGGGCCCTTATCGTCTCTGGCAACGGATTCATACATCCGCTGACTTGGATAATGATGGCGATACGGATTTAATGGTCACGACCGTTGAATCCCTGGTGGATGGTGCTTCGACTATCGAAACGTCTCGCAGTTTTCGCATCGAGTGGGGTAAACCCGTAACAATCGGAGCGAAGTTTTTTACCGAATCTCCGACATTCGGGGCGCTCGTGCGGGAGGCGAATGGGATGACGAGGGTAACCTGGGAACCGTCAGGTTGTATCACAGCCTTGGCACAGATAAGGCGGGAAAAACGTATCGAACCGACCATCCCGATGGGACGATCACCCTGCACGAATACAGTTTTGCCAACAGTCTTCACACCAACACCGTTTGGTCCGGTGTTCCCAATGCCAGCCGAACCGGGATCATTCAGGGAACCCGCACGGAGCAACAAACCACACCCGCCGGTCATCTGCATTGGAGAAAAAGGTTTCACGTCGAAGCAGGACAATCCGATCTCCTGATCCTGCACGAGGATGTAGTCCAGTGGGACGAGTTCGGACGGCCTTCCGAAATCACCAATCTGGATGGCACTGTCGAGGAAAAGGAATACACCTGCTGCGGTCACCTGCGCTGGCATAAAGACCGGGAGGGAATCATCACTGAAAACGGGTATGATCTTATAGGGCGTCTGGCCTGGACCGAGCGAGCCGGAGTCTCGCATGATTACGAACTGGACGCCGCCGGAAGACGGACGAAAACGATTCGGCAAAAAAACGCCGCCTCTGAAATCGTCGTCAACGAACAAAGCTTCGACATCGCCGGCCGGCTAATCTGGTCTCAAAACGCCATGGGGATCGATTCCCGAACCCTCTACTTTGAAGGAATTGATCCCGCGAACGAAGAATGGATCCGGACAACCGAATTCCCAGATGAAAGCACCGTGATCGAGACCAGTTTTCGTGATGGACGTCTCCAGGAGGTCAGCGGGATTGCTGCGCCTCGCTGGATCGAGAACGATTACGGCGTCACCTCCGCAAATGAAACCTGGACCCGGGAAGTCCGGCACGTGGCGGGTGGCTCCGGAGAGGAATGGGTTGAATCTCGCCGAAACATGCTCGGGCAACACGTCGTAACCGAGTATCCGGACGGCACCATCGAATCACGCCGCTACAACGGAAAAGGCCAACTGGTTCGTATCTACAAAGGTCCCTCTCCAGAAACAACCGGGCCGGAAGTCGAGATCACTTATTTTGCCTACAGCGATCTGGGTGAACTCGAATACACCGTGATTGACATGGACCACACCATCGATTCGGAAAATTGGATTGTCGACAGCCTCAAAACCGGGACCGCCCGAATTACCCAAACCGCACGGGAATGGATCGATGTCGGCAGCACCCCCCGCAATCGCACCACGACCCGCGTCTGGCCCGACAATGGGTCGGATTCGCCGGAAGTGGTCTCCATCATGGAAACCTCCATTGGAGGACGCGAAACCTGGACGACCCAATTTGGACTGACCACTCATACGGAAGTCACTCTTGATGGCACCGGCGGACGCACGGTCCGGACAGAGCGACCCGATGAAAGTTACATTATCGAGCAGTTTCTGGACGGACGTCTGCAATCAAAAACTGAATACGCCACCGACAACACCCAACTCCGTGCGGTGACCTACGAATATGACTCCCACAAGCGAGTCAAAAAACAGATCGATGCCCGCAACGGCCCGACCGAATTCACCTATTTCGACGACGACCAGATAAAAACCATCACCACGCCCGACCCTGATCCCTCCCGCTCGGAAGTCGGCTGGGTCCCACAGGTCACGGAATTCGAATATGACGAACGCGGTCGCCGGAGCAAAACGAATCATCTGGACAACACCGAGGCATTGACCACCTACTGGCCGACCGGCCAGGTCAGGCGGGTCTCCGGCAGCCGCACGTATCCGGTGGAATACACCTATGACGCCCAAGGCCGGATGCGCACCATGAAAACCTGGCGGGATTACGACGTTGCGGGCAATCAGGACGGAACGATCGAGGCCGTGACCACGTGGAGCTACGATCCCGCCCGTGGATGGCTCATCGAGAAGGTCGACGAGGATGGCAAGAAAACCCTCTACACCTATGACGCGCTCGGCCGTCTGAAGACCCGCGCCTGGGACCGCGGGCCGATCACCACCTACGGCTACACCACGGCCGGCGAGCTCCGATCGATCACCTATTCCGGCGAAACCATCGATCCGGAACTCCGCGCCGCCGACGTCGAAATCGAATATGACCGCCGGGGTCTCCGGGAATCGGTCACCGAAACCCGGGACAATACGTTGGTCTCGGCTCGGACCTTCACCTACGCGGACCATTGGCAATTGGAGGAGGAAAAATGGACCGACTGCATCTTGGCCGGGTTCTCCCTGCGCCGGGATTATTCAGACAGTCTTAACCGATTGACCGGCATTTCCCTCAAAGAAGGTTCGACCACCATCGTCGCCCAGGAGATTGACTACGCGACCGGGCGGCCTCATATTGCCTCCGTATCGGATTTGACCGTTCCGGCCCTTCCGGTCCGGGCGGATTTCACCATTGAGCCGAATTCGCGGATGATCGCCAACACCAAGTTCTATCATGACCAGACCTTGCGGCATGAGGTGACCCGCCAGCGCGACGCCCTCAACCGCCTCGTTTCGATCGGCTCATCGGCCGCCTCCTTCGTTTACGATTACAACGCGGCCAACCAGCGCCAGCAGGTCACGACTGAGGACGATAATTATTGGCGTTGGAAATACGACCCCCTCGGACAGCTCGAATCGGCCAGGCGCCATCGTCCGAACGGCCAAAAGGTTCTCGGCCACGACTTCGCTTTCACCCACGACACGATTGGGAACCGGACGTTGGCGGTCCGCAACGCAACCCCGTCCTCCTATACGGCGAACCTCTTGAACCAATACGAGAAGCGCGACGTCCCGGGAGTCATCCATATCTTCGGCACGGCCGATCCCGACGCCACTGTGACGGTCGATCAACGACCGACTCTTCGGCAGGACGCTCTCTTTTACGCCGAATATCCGGTCAATAACGGTCCTGGCCCGGTTCACGAAACCATCCAAATTAGAGGCGTGAAAATCGAAGACGGAGTTGAACCGAAGAATCACGTTTCCGACGCCGAACGAGAAGTCTTCGAGCCCGGAACCCCGGAGTCGTTCGATTACGACACCGACGGCAACCTGCTCCAGGACGGACGCTGGGATTACATTTGGAACGCCGAAAACCGCCTGGTCCGGATGGAAACCCGTCCCGGCCTCCCGCCGTCATTGGTGCGTCAACAGCTCGATTTCGCTTACGATTCCGACGGTCGGCGCATCCGCAAATCGGTCTTGCAGTGGGACGACGTCGCCAACGATTTCGTGCCGGTGTCGGTCACCCGTTATCTTTACAACAACTGGAATCTCTTGGCCGAGATCGACGAAACCGACACCCTGATCCGCAGCTATCTTTGGGGACCCTCCGAACACGGCCAGTACGAACTGACCGCCACCCCCGGCGCCCTCCTCGGCCTGCGCGACCACACCGACAACGACGCCTTTTACTTCGCCCAATCCGACGGCAACGGCAACATCACGAACCTGATCGCCGCCCTCGACGGCACTGAAGCCGCCCGCTACGAATACGGCCCCTTCGGTGAACCCCTCCGCGCCACCGGCTCGATGGCCCAGGCGAACCCGTTGCGTTTCAGCTCCAAATTCGTCGACGTGGAGACCGGCCTGTATTATTACGGCTTCAGATACTATAGCCCGTCAATGGGGCGGTGGCTGAACAGGGATCCAATCGAGGAACAGGGAGGCTTGAACCTGTATGGGTTTGTCGGGAATGATCCGGTGAATCAATGGGATTATTTGGGATTGTCTGCTTGTAAATGCGGACCAGATGTAACAGATATTTTTTATCAATACCTTCGGTCAATTTTAGGTCACCTCCAGACTCTGGATTCCAAGTTGACCGGACCTATTGATGGTCTTCGAACGATGAACAGGATCGGAATTAATATCGATTTTTGGTATGGTGGGGGCGTAGAAGGGTGCGGAACATCTAGTTGCCAAGGTACGGTCTATTTTGAGAACAGGTGCGTTCGATCTACCGTAATGAATAACATTCTTTTCGGATTTGTTGCGAATGCACTGGGGATTTTTCAGGCAGATGCAGCTTTTGGAGCGGGTGTAAATAATCTGCTAAAAGGGCAAGGTTTTGAAGGACCTGAACAAGAAGGGGCCTATAATATTGGCTACCGCCTAAATCGAAGGATGAATCGCGATCCAAATGCAAGCAATCTAGATTCGGTGGTTCGAAGGTCGCGGGTTAACCTTCCGGTTTGGTCGTTTCTTCCATTTAATTCCTATGACGCGATTGGATCGGATTTTGAGCATTGCGAACCATGCGGAAAGACTGCCAGCCGGAGCGACTTTGGACGGGTTGGGGATGGGTTTACCACGGGTTTCCTTCACTAATGATACGATGGATATTAGCGGGAGTGTTTGTGGTGTGCCTATTCCTGGTTGGCGTAGTTTTCATTTCTGATCGTATTGAGATTGCACGATCTGAGGCAGAGGCTGTTTGGTTAGCACGCATGATTGAGGAAGAGATTACAGAGGACACACCCTATGAAATTCAACAGCGACTTATTAAAGAAGAAGGATTTTCCCTCGATTTGAACCGCTGGCAATTTGTTACGGGCGAGCACATAGATAACTCACGTCGTGACATTATCGCATATCATGATGGAAGGCGAAATGTTTTGGTCATTCGTTCGGACAAGTCGATTGAATGGATTCACCGGGATAGTTCGGAACTGGTCAGGCTGAGCATTTCGATGTTCTTAACAATGAATATACCCAGCACGGACAACGGCAACCGGGCGTAATCGGCCGCCCTCCCGCTCTCTGGTCGCGGCTGGTCCGCCCCTGGTGAAATCGAAAGCCGCTCCAGCGCACAACATCACCCTATGTCCAATCCCGCCTTTATCCCGCCTGCCATGATCCGAGATCATTCGGCGGGGGCGAGACCTGACATAGGGTGTTATTGTACGATTCCGCGGCAAGTCAGCTGGATTCGGCCCCGTTCCTACCCTTATCAACGGGCGGAATCGGTCGAGCGTCGGCGGTTTTCGGATTAGGTCGGCGGGGCTGTCGTTCTCCTTGCCAGCGACGGAAGAGGTGGGCAAGCTTGCTGCCTTCATGAAGCGTTTATCTTTTTCGTCTCCGAGGTTTTTCGTCACGCTGGATCGGTTTGCCCGTAACGCGGGGGCGTCGGAGCAGGTCGCGGAGAGTGTGCGGGGGATCATCGCCGATGTCGGGAAACGGGGCGACAAGGCGGTGAGCGATTATGTCGCGAAATTCGACAAGGCGAAGTTGGCTCCGGCGAAGTTCCGGGTTTCGCCGGAGGAGTTGGCCGAGGCCCGGAAGGGGTTGGCTCCCGCGAAGAGGCGGGCGATTCGGGAGTCGATCCGGTCGGTGACCGAGTTTGCCCGGCAGGCGGCGCCGCGGAATTGGAAGCGGAAGAATCGTCACGGGGCGACGGTCGGAGAACTTTATTTTCCATTGCAGCGGGTCGGGATCTACGTTCCCGGCGGTCGAGTGCCGTTGGTCTCGACCGTGGTGATGACCGCTACGCTGGCGAAGGTCGCGCAGGTGCCGGAGATCGCGGCGTTTACTCCGTCGGACGCGGAGGGGAAGGTGGCGCCGGAGATTTTGGCGGCGTTAGAAATGGTCGGCGTGGAGGAAGTTTACCGGATCGGCGGGGTGCAGGCGGTCGCCGCGATGGCGTGCGGCACCCGGACGATCCGTCCGGTGAACAAGATCTTCGGTCCGGGGAACGCCTACGTGGTGGAGGCCAAACGGCAGTTGTTCGGGCGGGTCGGCATCGATCTGCTCCCGGGGCCGAGCGAAGTGATGGTGATCGCCGGAGCGAAGGCTAATCCGGCGTTCGTCGCCGCCGATCTGCTCTCCCAGGCCGAACATGGGCCGAACGGAAAAATCTACCTCGTCTCGACCTCGGAGGAAATGTTGGACCAGGTTGAACGTCAGATGGAGGAGCAGGCGAAGACGTTGAAACATGGCGACGTGTTGGGCGTCGCGCTGAAGGAAGGGTATGTCGGGATCGTGGTGGGGGACATCGAGGAAGCGATCGCGGCGGCGAACTACGTCGCGCCGGAGCATTTGGAGTTGCACCTATCGGGCTGGGACCGGGCGGCCTGTCTGGCTAAAATTACTACGGCCGGCTCAATCCTCGTGGGCGATTTCACACCGACGGTCTTGGGCGATTTCGTGGCGGGACCGAGCCATGTGTTGCCAACCGGGCGGAGCGGGGAATTCTCCAGCGGATTGCGGGTGGGCGATTTCATGCGGAAGACCAGTTTGGTGGAGTATGGTTCGGCGAGCTTGAAGAAAGCGCTTCCGACGGTGGAGGAGTTCAGTCGGATGGAGGAACTCGACGCCCATGGCCGGTCCGCGACGATCCGCTTCGAGCAGCGGTGAAACGAAGGATTGGGTAACCACGAATGGACACGAATAAACACGAATATCGCTGAGCTGGATCTGCGATAATCAGCGATATCTGCGGTTCAATTTTTTCTGAGATGAACGAGTTTTTCGAGAATTTGGCCTTGCCGCATGTGCGGGGGTTGCATGCGTACACACCGGGGTTGCAGCCGAAGGAAACGGGGTGGACCAAGCTCAACACCAACGAGAATCCGTATCCGCCGAGTCCCCGGGTGGAGGAGGCGATCCAGCGGGAGTTGGGTCAATTGTTGCGGTTGTACCCGGATCCGCGGAGTAGCCGGTTGCGGGAGGCGGTGGCGGCCCATCATGGATTGCCGGGCGGGGAGCATGTCTGCATCGGGAACGGATCGGACGATTTGCTCAACCTGTTGACCCGGGCCTTTTGCAGCCGGGAGAAAGCGGCGGCGTTCGCTTTTCCGAGCTATTCGCTCTATCCGGTGTTGGTGGCGATCCAGGACGGGCGGGCGGTCGAGGTTCCGTTCGACCGGAGCATGCGGCTCGATGTCGAAAAGCTCGCCGCGACCGGGGCCAACATCCTCTTTTTCACCTCGCCGAACGCTCCCACCGGGGTCGGTTTCGAGAACGAAGAAATCGAGCGGCTGTTGCAGGCGTTTTCCGGGTTGGTGGTGGTCGATGAAGCTTACGGCGATTTCGCGGAGGAGAACGCGGTGGAGTTGTTGGGGCGGTATCCGAATTTGTGTGTCACCCGGACCTTTTCGAAATCGTATGGGTTGGCGGGGTTGCGGGTCGGTTATCTGCTCGGCGATCCCGGCTTGATCGGGGTGGTCGACCGGATGCGGGACAGTTATAATGTCAACCGTCTGTCGCAGGCGGGGGCGTTGGCGGCGTTGCAGGACCAGGAGTATTTCCGGGCGGTGGTCGGGAAGATCAAATGGATCCGCGATTTTTATCGGAAGGAGCTCGAGGGGCGGGGATGGTTCACGTATCCGAGCCAGGCCAACTTTCTGTTCACCGAGCCGCGGGACCGCGATGGGAAAGCGGGGAAAGAAGTGGCGGACTCGCTCTATCGGTTTTTGGTGGAGCGGCGGGTGTTGGTGCGTTACTTCCCGAGTCATGACTTGACCTCCGGGTTCCTGCGAATCAGTGTGGGCAGCGAGCCGGAGATGTCGATCCTGGCCGAAACAATCGAGCAATGGCAGAAGGACGCATAGCAGAAACGCGGCGGGAAACCGCCGAAACCAAGATCGGGATGCGGTTGAATCTGGATGGCCGCGGGGAGGCGAATATCGCCACCGGCATTCCGTTTTTCGATCACATGCTGGTGTTGTTCGCGAAGCATGGCCTGTTCGATCTTGAGGTCGAGGCCGACGGGGACATCGAGGTCGATTATCATCACACGGTGGAGGACGTCGGCCTGGTTTTGGGACAGTTGTTCCGGGAAGCGGTCGGCGACAAAAAAGGGATCCGCCGATACGGATTTTTCATTTTGCCGATGGACGAATGTCTGTCGCGGATCGCCCTCGATTTCAGCAACCGTCCGGTGCTGGTCTATGACGTGGAAGCGCCGAATTTTCTGGTACGTGATTTCAATCTCCTGTTGGTGAAAGAGTTTTTCCGGGCCTTCACCAACGCGGCCGGGGTGAATTTGCATGTGAAACTTGAATACGGGGAGGAACCGCACCACATCGCGGAATGCCTCTTTAAGTGTTTCGCCAAGGCGTTGGACGTCGCCACCCAGTTCGAACCGCGCGCGGCGGATTTGTTGCCGTCGAGCAAAGGGGCGTTGTAGGTTTCGGGGTTCTCTTCGAGGGGGGAGGGGAACGGGAACACACCCCACCGCTCTGGCGAGCGGTCCCCCCCTCTCTAGAGGGGATCAGCGTACCCAAAGTTCCCCTCTTGAGAGGGGGGGACCGTGCGCGAGCATGGTGGGGTGTGTCGGCTCGTTCCGGGGAGGGAGGGAGGCAAATGGACGAGTTGTCAAAGAGCCGGGGTGGCTTGCCAAGTGGGGATCGGATCCGGACGCGCGGCGGGGGCGGGGGTGATTCCGAGGATTTCGCTGATGGTGGCGTGGAGTTGCAAGGCGTCGGCGGGGCCGAGGTCGTGGGGGGCGGTTGGTTCCGGGTGGCTGTAAATGAAGAGGGGGGTGAGCATCTCGGGATTTTCGTCCGGGTCGTAGCCGTGCATGCCAAGGGGGCCGCCGGATTCTTCGGGCGACTGTTCGATGCCGGAGGGACGGCGGGAGAAGGTGTGGCCGGTGTCGAGGACGAGGAGGAGGTCGCCGGTGCGGTGGGGGTGGCGGAGGCCCCATCTTTCGGGGATCTCTTCGCGGCGGTAGGCGGAGACGTAGTCGAATTCGGAAAGACGGGCCAAGGTCTGGTTGATGATCCGGTTGCGTTCGCGTGGGGTGCGGATTCGGTTGAGGTGGATGTGGGCGACGTTGGCGGTGGTCATGATCAGCACGTTTTCGCGCCCCTCGAGTCCGGTGAGATGGCCGGGGTGGACGAGGGTGTGGACGCGGCTCATGCCGTGGTCGGAGGAGAGGATGAGGAAAAGGCGGTCGTCCGGGGCGGGATTTTGCTTTTGCCAGATGGTTTCGGCGCGGGCGAAAGCGGAGGCGAGGATGCGGTCGGCCCGTTCGACGGCGGCGATTGTCTCGGGGGCGTCGGGGCCGTGGCGGTGGCCTGCGCTGTCGGGGGAGACGATGTATCCAAGAATGAATTGCAGTGGTTCGGGGTGGTCGTCGTTTTCCCAGAGGTCGAGGAGCCGGTTGAGCCGTTGTTCGTCGGAAATGCCGCGCTCGTAGTGGGGACCGAAATAGGCGGTGGTGACGGAGCCTTGTTGGTTGTGAGCGAGCGGCCAGTCGAGGACGGCGGTGCGGATTCCCTGGCGGGCGGCGGTGATCCAGATTGGTTCGGCTTCGAGGAGGGCGGAGTCGCCGGGGTAGCGGTGGAAACTTTCGTCGCGGTTGTCGTAGAAAGCGTTGCCGAGGATTCCGTGTTCTTCGGGTTTCACGCCGGTTGCTTTGGAGACGTGGGTGGTAAAGGTGACCGAGGGGAAGACTGGTTTAATCGCGTCGGAGAAGGCGCCGCCGGCGCGGAGCCGGTCAAAGAACGGGGTGTCGGCGCGGTCGAGGTAATCGGGGCGCAGGCCATCGACGCTGATCCAGAAGACGGTGTGTGCGGGCGGCCGGTCGGCCGCATAGGCGATAGCCGATAGACAATAGACGAGGGAGAGATAGACGACAGCGGAGAGGCGATAGACGAGGGGCATGGGGAGAGGTTTAGTTGATCGTTCTAGAAGGAGGATAGGAGGAAAAGAGGAAAACCGGCAAACCGATTTTTCGAAATTCGGTTTGCCGGGGGAATAGTTGGCCGACCAACAAGTGATTCCGCACCGGACCATCCAGAGCGGACCGGACTGAGCCGATCCCCACCCTATAGCCATCGCTTCTTGGAGGGATGACCTCCGAGTCGCCCCGTCACTTTCATGGGGGAAACATTATATTGACATGTAAATGGCGTCATCCATAAGCAATTTTGACTGCGGGTTCACCAGATCGGAAAAATCCTGTATCAGCATGAGTCGGGCGAGAAAGTATCTGTCAAGCGAGTCGCCGGTGAATTCAGGGAATGGGCGAATTAGGACTCCTGCTTTTGTTTCAACTTCTGGGTTCTCATCGCAGGCATTGCACGGAGCTGTTAATCCCGGGGAACTTTGGCAAGCGATTCAGTCGCTTTTGAATCTCGGCCCCTCCGACGCCTGCTGCCTGCTGCTTAATTTTGTCGGAGGACGACCGCTTTCCATTCATCGAACAGAAGGATTGTCGAGTGGGGAGGGAATGCGGATCGCGAAAAGCAGTCGCTCTCTTTTCGCGGGAATTGGGTCCCCGGAGATCATGTCGTTTGACTGTGTCAAAAACCGGTTTCCCAGTGCCGCGCTCGACGGGTTGATCCGGGAGGTGATGGAGCCGCGAGGTTGGAGGCGCATGTTGGCGGTCCGTTTCATGTGTAGTCGCCGGACCATAGGCTCTGTGATTGTTTTTCGGGAGGCGGGCGACGGGCCATTTACCGGTGCGGAAGTGAGACGGATCGAGCAGGCGAGGCCGTTTGTCGAAGCCGCCATTGGCCGGGTCACTGCCGCGCAAACGCAGCAGGCGGTTCAGTTGTTTTTGATCCAAATGTTTCGCGAGCTCTTGTTGCCGGGCGTGATTCTGAACTGGAACCTTCAGCCGCTTTATTGGAATGAAGCCGCTCAGAGATTCGCGGTTTTGTGGGAGGATCCGAACGCGGGAATGTTGAAGAAGAAACGGAGGGGGTTTCTACTTCCCGCTTCTGTCGCTGACGCGGTTAAGCGATTGCGGGGCGAGATTTTGGTGCGATTGCGCGATTACGAAGAGTTAAAGAACGGGCCGTTAATCGAGGTGAGGCATCCGCGAAACGAGATGCTCTTGGCTATTATTCGTCCTCTGCACCAGACAATAGCGGCAGCAATGCCATTGTTTTTCGTTCGCTTTGAAGAGGTAAGAAGTCCGGCGGCGGTCGTGCCGGCAGGGTGGGTGGTGATAACGGCCGGTCTCTCGCCTGCAGAAAAGGAGCTTGCGCTTTTGCTGGGCGACGGGCTCAGCAACCGGGAACTGGCGGCCCGCACGGGGAAAAGCCCGGAGACGGTCAAACGACAGCTCTCGTCAATTTACAAGAAAACCGGCGCGGCCGGTCGGGCTCGCCTTCTGGCACTGCTTCGCGCATGAACTGGCCGGGCCTGTTTTCCGCTGGTGTCCCACGTTCTCTGGATGATCCCGGAGATCGACGATTTTCATCTTGGTTGGAGCGACGACCGGTTTCGTGACCTGATGAAAAACGAGGAGGCGGCGCTTACAGCCTTCGGCTGCTTCCACTCCCGCCCAACGCGACCCAGACCCTTTTTTTATAAAAACGGCCCATTTTACACCCTTCGGGTCATAGACGGGGTGGTGGCTTCCTGCTATCATCGCGCCTGCTGGTTTACTTTTAATTTACACAAGGAGCCGCAGTGGGTGCTCTTACGCTCTCGTTATTCTTAAGGTCAAACACGGCAAGTGCCCTTCGATTCCATCCGCGCTCGCCGATGTAATATGACTCCCGGAATTCGCGTCGATCGGTTTGCAACCTCATGAAACCTCACCTTCCTCAACTCATCCAACAGTTCTCCTTTATCTGGCTTTTCACCGCCGTGTTTTTCTTCATCACGGTGCCGTGCCGGGGCGCCACGCTCGACGATTTCCGGATGGATGCGAACGGGTCGGTTTTCGCCCTCGTGGAGACCGATGACAACGGTGAGCGTTCATGGATCGTAGCCGGATCCTTTACGCTTCTCGGGGGGCATACACGCGAGCGCGTGGCGCGCCTCCGCGAGGATTTCAGCGTGGATCCGGATTTCAATTTCGCCGTGACCGGAGGATCCGTGTGGTGCGTCGCGACGGATGCCGCGGGCCGCATCCTCATCGGCGGCACTTTCACGCAGGTGGACGGGGTGACGCGCAATCGCCTGGCTCGGTTTGTGCGCAGCGGGAGCGAATGGTTGCTTGATGAATTCAACCCGGACTTCAGCGGCCCGGTGCGCGCGATCGTCATCGCACCCGACGGCACGCTCTACGTCTGTGGCAGCTTCATGGGCGTCGGTGGCGCGGCGCAGACACGTATCGCCAAACTCGATCCCATTACCGGAATGCACGATCCCGCTTTTGATCCGCGCCCATCGGCCGAGATCTATGCCATGGCCCTCCAACCCGACGGCAGGCTGGTCATCGCCGGAGAATTCACCAGCCTGCAACCGGGCGGGCCGGGTAATACTTCCTTTAACCGCAATCGGGTCGCTCGTCTGGAACCGGACGGCTCCGTCGATTCCGGATTCGACCCGAATGCCAGTAGCTGGGTTTCCAACGTGCTGGTGCAACCCGATGGGCGCATTCTCCTTGGCGGAGCCTTTACCTCTCTGCGCCCGAACGGTGCACTTGTACCCACAGCCCGGAGGCGCATTGCGCGGGTGCAGGCGAGCGGATTGATTGACTCGAGTTTCAATCCGGAAACGACCCTCAATAACGGAAATGTCGATACAATCGCGCTGGCCGCGAACGGCCACCTTTTGGTCGGGGGTAACTTTACGATTGCGGGAGGCTCGGCCCGCGACCGACTTGTCCTGTTGAACGGTTCAGGCGGGATTGTGGGCGATTTCAATCACAATCCAAACAGCACGGTTCGGACACTGCATTTCGCGGTGTCTCCGGAGGATGGCGCGGCGCGGGCCTGGGCAGGCGGGGAATTCACCGGGATCGACGGGACCAGTCGCAACCGCATCGCCCGGTTCGCCGATCTTGGCGGGGCGTTCAACACCGATATCGATCGAGTCCGCGTCGATGCGACTGATCCGCACAGCTTGATTTGGGAGCGCGGTGGATACGCTCCGGCCTTTACCACCGCGACCCTCGAACGATTCAATAACGCCGGTTGGGAACCGCCCGTTCATGGACTCCTCAACGGCGCCAACTGGCATTTTCCGAATCTCCCCGGAGGCAGTCTTGTGCGGCTGACCGGGCGCCCGGCCGGCGGCTTTCACAGTGCGAGTCCGGGACTGCACCGGCGCGTGACCCCATTCTATCTGAATGAGGGATTTGGTTATCCGGTTGGATCGGACCTTGCGAGTGGCGGGCACTGGCGCGAGGCCAGCGGGATGGGGCAGGGCGGTCGAACTGCCGTTTTGCTCGATACTGGATCGCTTGATTATCCGGCACTGCGGCAGGGAACCGGGAATCGCGTGCAACTGGCCACGCCTAATTCGGAGCAGGCCTTCGGCTCTTACGAACATCCCATTACCCCGTTCCTCATCAGCGACGGTCGCGAGGCCTGGTTGTCCTTCCTCCTCCGCGTCGAGGGCGCGCTCCCCGCGGATTCGCCAGCCCGTCAGATACTCGCCGTCGGTCCCAATACGGGGGGAGATTTCGATAAATCACGCTGTTATCTTACACGGACGGGGGCAGCCGCCGGGAATTTCAAGTTGGCCTTCACCCGAGGGGGTGACAGCAAAGATTTGGTGAGTTCACCGGATATAGCGGCTGGCGAAACCCATTTTGTTGCTATCCGCTTCGACCGCACGGACACGGCCGATCGCTCAATCTCCATTTGGATCAACCCGAGCCCGGCATCGCTCGGGCAGGGGACCGCCCCAGCAACCGAGCCCTCGCTGACACTTACCGGCGCGGCGGTGATCGATCAAATCGAGACCGTGGTCCTGAACTCGGTTGATTCGTATGCGTCGGTTCTGCTCGACGGGCTGCGCCTCGGCCCGTCGTGGGCTTCGGTTTCTCCTTCCGCCCCCGTCAACACGCTCGCCGCGTGGATTCTCTCCCGGGACCTTGATCCCGCGACCCCTCCGCCTCTTGGCAATCTGGCGGGCGACGGTCTGACGCTGTCCCAGAAGTATGCCTTCAATCTCCCTCCCGTCGCCTTCACCCGTAGTCCAATCACCGAAGCGATGCGCAATCCCGCGATTCCGGTGAATGCCCTGGCGGGGCTTCCCGTGGCCGAGCCCGACAACGGTCATCTCTATATCCATTACTTGAGGCCCGCACCGGGCACCTCCGATTTGGATGTGCGCGCGGAGTTTCATGCCGATCTTGGCGGGACCGCCTCTCCATGGTTGCCCGCCGGCTTCGAACAGGTGGAGCGTTCGGTCGATGGTTATGATCTTGTCAGGGCCGTGGATCCCTTCGGATCCGACGAAGAGAAGCAGCGTCTTTTTGGGCGGGTGCGTGTGACTCAACTGCCGCCACCCGATCCCGCGTCACTGCCCCTCCGTTGGAGAGATGCCTTTTCCGGGACGAACATGCCGGATAACGGAGGCGTCGAACTGGAATACCGTCCGCCTCCTGGCTGGGACGGTCATCTCGTTGTCTCCATTTCATTCGATGGTGAAATTTGGACTGCGATTGATCCGGGGGAAGTTTATATGGAACCGGCGGAAACGGACAGCGATTACTGGCGAATCGTCATGCGGCGTCTGCCGGCCGGTCAGAGTTATCATTTTCGGGTTTCTCATACCGAAAACGAAACGTCCATCGAATCCAATGTGCTGGGGCCGGTTTTCGTGCCGGAGGAAGTTCCACTTCCCTCCATCCATCTTGTTTCCGAATGGATGTTGAACGACCGGTTCCTTGTCGTTGACCATCCCCGCAAAGCGGTATTCGATATCACCCACCCGGACGGAATCGACCTGGTCCAACTTGAAATCCGGCAGGAAGGGTCGCCGCAATGGGCGGCCCTCGGCACGATGGATCCCCTGACCGAGGGATACACCCGGGGGTTCGTCGTGACCAAGGAAGGGGTTTACTACTTGCGGGCACGGGTTGCCTACGGGCCGGGCACGAAGAAAAGGATCGAGGCTTCAGCCATCTACGGGCCAATATTTGCCGGTTCGGCGGGTGTGGCCGAGGTCGGGCCGGTCATCGGCGATCTGGTCGCAAACCCGCCGCTGCTCGACAATTTCTATGAGGCCGGGACAAAGATCGAGTTTCAAGCGGAAGTGACAGAAGGGAACGTGGGCCAAGAGAAATCGGGTGCCGTAAAAGAAGTTTACGTTTACGCGGGCGCTGCGCGGGGTGTGAAATCGAATCCACAGCCTGCCGGATTTCCCGTCCGCTTGGGACGCCCCGGCGACCGGGACCGTGAGGAAAATGAAAGCATTGATCCCGAAGATATCGGCGTCCACGGAGTCTTTACCACCGGCAACCTCTACACTGGATCGGTCACGCTGCCCGCCCTTTCCGTCGAAGAACTCGTCATCCTTCATTTTATAGTGGAGGCAACAGACTTCGATGGCGATACGAGCACCCGCGACGAAGCTCCCTGGAGATTGCGGGTGCGCCCCCTCAGCCCGCTGGGACTTGGAATAAGCCGCACTCCCCAACCGCAGCTCCAGCTGGAGCCCGGTACCGCAACGCTTCTCGAGCCGGGCTCCTACACCACCTTTCCGGTGACCGACGAGTTCATCGATATGACCCCGGTCGCAACCGATACCGGAAGGATCCGCGTCACTTACAGCGACCTTGTCGAAGGCGAGCGGATCGAGATCGTCCGGGTCGCCGACGGGCGCGTCGTCGATCAATTCGTGGTCCCGGCGAAAAACGGAACGGTTGAGTTCCTCTGTCCTCCATTCTACTTCCGCAATGAGGACTACCAACCGACCCTTCTTACCGTCCCCGCGGAACGGCGCATTCGCATGGGCGGGCCCCTCAAACAAACATTTCGCAACGCTTACTTCCTCCGCCTGACGGATACCGTTGGGCAGTCCGTGAACGTCGGTCCGTCAACCGGACGACGGGATTTCCGCGTCGGTCAGCCCGCCTTTCACTGGCAGAACTTCACTGAGTTGGACTACGGATTCTATTGGTACAAGGATATGTATCACGGCCTCAAGGCCGATCAAAGTCCGAACCGGTACCAAAACACCGATTACTTCGACCCGGCCCGGCCTACTGTCATCTACATCCATGGCTGGGCACCGGAATCCTCCCTTGCGGGTTATCGCGAAAACTTTCACTTCCGGCATGCCGGCGGATTCCGGATCACCAATGGCTTTGCTCAGACAGATATCCAGAACCCCGAATCGTGCGTGGGACATGCCTGCACCGGTCCCTGGAACCTTTTGAAATATTGGAAGCAAGCGGGCTACAATGTAGGTGTTTTCTATTGGAACCAGTTTGCTGATGAGATCGCGGAAATGTGGCCGAAGGAGAAACCCTATCGCGCTGAGGCCAAACTCTGGACTTCGACGGGACCCAAGTATTTCATGCTGCCAGCGCCGGAACACGAAGGCATGCGCTTCCGCGCGCGCGTCCCCAATAATCTCGGCGCTTCCAACCCCGGGATGGAGTTCCGCGATCCCTACTGGGATGCTCACGCCTACTACCCCATTCCGGCGGGGATGAATGTCTCCGACTTGTTTCGCCAGGAATACGCCATTGCTTTCAACGGCATCGCGGACACCGCCCCGGACAAGTCCGTTCACCTCGTCGGGCACTCCACCGGTGCGGGCCTTGTCATAACCGGGGCGTTCGCCGTCCACCGTTATCTCATTCACAATCCGGGACGCGTCCTCCCACGCCCGAACCGTTTGACCCTTCTCGACGCGTTTCTGTCCGAGAACTTGTTGCTGATCGAGGGCAGACCCCGCTACCCCACGCACCGCGCCCAGTCGATGTTCCGGCAGATGACCGGCGAGGAGAACCCACAGGCCGGAGCATTTGATCGTGGAATCGCCCTCGAGTATGTCGAATCCAGCTACATCATTTCCCACGGTGCCAGCCATGACGCGGACTACCTGTGGAACCTGGCTGCCCACATCATCCTCAAGCCTGATTGGATCGGCCTTTATGGGGCGGTGTTGAACCCCTTTTACGATCAGGAGGCCGCCATCCACATGGAAGCGATCCGCTGGTATTTCATGTCCAAGGGATTCCACTCGTCCCGCCCGCGCTCCGGCGAGCGGGGCTGGTTCATGTGGGAACCTTTGAAGTTTCACGATTACCCCTCTCCATCCGCCAGTATTTCGCGCACCGGAATCCTCCTCTACATGCCGGGAAACGACCGCGGAAGAACCAAATACGAAATGACCGGCGGCAACTTCACCTTCCGCAGCACCGACGACGAATTCCAAAGCCGTTCCCGTTAGGCCGTGCCTGACAATCTGGCAAACAATAAGTGAGCGCCTCTTTCCGATCGTATTCGATAACTCCATACGAACCCACTATGATCACTCCAGTCAAACAGATCGTTCCGTCGGATTCCGTAAAACCGAATCAACCGTCACGCCTTTGGCGTTATTTTTTAGGCCGCCGCCGATACCGCGGCCTTCTCGCCGCCTTGTTGGTCTTACCGTTGACCGCCTCGGCCGATTTGGTTTTGCACGAAGCGTTCGATTATCCGGTAGATCAGATTCTGCAGGAATCGCCTCCGTGGTCTTTGGGCAATCTGTCTGGAGGCGGCGGAGTGGACATAACGTTTGAGCAGGGCTCACTTTCCATCGCCGGACTGGCCGGTGGGACCGGCAACCGGGTGCAAATCGCCCAACCCAACGACGTCAATGCGCTCAGTTCCGCCGACCGGCCGATCCCGGAGGTGGCGCTGAACATTAACGGCGAGGAATTCTGGCTCTCGTTCATCATCCGCGTGGAGGATATGGGCACCCATACGTTCCAGGACCTGCTCAGTTTTGGAAAATCGAATGGCTATGCAACGGTCCGCCTGAACAATGGAAATCAGTCGGGGAACTTTCGCATGAGTATTTTGAAAGGCTCGACCAGCGGTGGCGGCGTGACGTTTACAAATGACCTGCCGTTGAACACCGATCATTTCGTGGTGCTCAGACTGGTGCGGAATAACCTCTCGTCCCAAACGCTTTCGATGTGGGTGAACCCCGCTCCGGCGAGTTTTGGCAATGGATCCGTCCCGACCGGAGCCACGGCCATCCACAACTCCGACGGCGGCTCCACGCTCGTTTTCGACTGGCTCCGGCTGGTCTCCACATGGAGAGCCAACTCCGTGTATGTAGACGAAATCCGAGCGGGCCGAACCTGGGCTGCGGTTTCCCCGCCAGCCCCGATTCCCGTGTCGCCCGCACTCGCGCTTGAAAAAGGCGAGGCAATCCTCGCTTCCGGCAATTCTGTCGATTTTGGGGTTGTTCCCATCGGCGAAACCGGGGTATCTGAAACCTTCACCATCCGCAACAACGGGAGTGGGGATCTCAACATTTCCGCAATCGGAATTTCCAGCGATGGGGCCCCGTCCTCGCAATTCCTCCTGGATGATTTGGCCATGCTCCTAACCGTCCCGCCGGGAGGATCGACCGCTTTCGCGGTAAGCTTCGCGCCAGCTCATCTTGGCGAGGCCTCGGGGGAACTGACCGTGCAGAGCGACGATCCGGAGACCCCGGACTTCACACTCCACTTCACGGGACGCGACCTCTACGGGGAGTGGGCGCTTTCCCATGGCCTGACCGGTGAAGATGCCCTTCCCGGCGCGGATTCGGATGGCGATGGTTTTACCAACGAGGAAGAATGGCTGGCCGGAACCGACCCGGGGGATATCGCTTCTTTCCCGGCCGATCCCGCCACCAGATTCACCCACACCGGCTCCATGGCCATCGGGCGCAGTGGTCACACCGCGACACTGCTGCCCAACGGCAAGGTACTGGTCGCAGGTGGGGGTTCGAACTCCGCGGAAATCTACGACCCGGATACTGGCGCCTGGAGCGGCACCGGTTCCATGGTCACCGCGCGCTCGAATCACACCGCTACCCTTTTGCCCAACGGTAAAGTGCTCGTCGCGGGCGGAGCGGCTACAACGACTGCCGAAATCTATGACCCGGCCACCGGCATCTGGAGCAGCGGAGGCGGGTTGATTGGAGCCCGCTCCTACCACACCGCCGTGCTGCTGCCCAACGGTAAGGTGCTTGTGGCGGGGGGGTGGGTCGCCGACACCTCCCTGCTTGGCATCACTTTGACAACTGCGGAACTCTACGATCCCGAAACGGACACATGGACTGGCACGGGTAACTTGGTGGAGGCCAGGCAACAACATACCGCCACGCTTTTACCCGATGGGAAACTCCTCGTTGCAGGAGGCTTTCGGATAACAACATTCATACCTTCCAACCGCTCTTCCACGGAGATCTATGATCCGGACACAGGTACTTGGAGTTTGGCCGCAAACTTCGGGCAAAATCATTCAGACCACACCGCCACGTTATTGCCCGACGGCAGGGTGCTGGTCGCAGGAAGTCGATTTTTTGGTGGCTCATCGTCCAGCATCGCGAAAATTTATGATCCGGCCACCAATGATTGGAGCGCCACCGGCAATCTTGTCGTGGCACGAGGAGCGCACACCGCCACGTTACTACCAAGCGGCAAGGTGCTCGTCACGGGCGGGTCGGAGTCGAACACAGTGGAACTCTACGATCCGGCCGCCGGGGAGTGGAGTGCCTTCGGATCCATGGCGTTCGCACGCTCCAACCACACCGCCACGCTGCTGGCCGACGGCAGGGTGCTGCTTGTTGGGGGCGGGGGGGCGGGGGCGAACACCGCGGAACTCTTCGAACCAGCCGTTCCCGCGTGGGAAACCACGGGCAATCTCGTCACGGCTCGTCGCTTTCATACCGCCACGCTTCTGTTAGACGGCAAAGTCCTCGCTGCCGGGGGCAATAACAGCGGAGGCGCTCTCGCCAGCACAGAACTTTACGATCCCGCCACAGACTTGTGGCATGCGAGCGGCAACCTTTCCGTGGCGCGTGAAGCCTTCACCGCCACGCTGTTACCGGACGGCCAGGTGCTCGCCGCGGGCGGCGTCAATGCCAGCGGCGTCTCTCTCGCCACGACAGAACTCTACGATCCGGCCGCCGGGACCTGGAGCCCGACCGGGAACCTTGGCACCACCCGGAATGGCCACACCGCCACGCTGCTGCCCGACGGCAAAATTCTCGTTGCCGGGGGGCGCAGCACCATCGTCTATCTCGCGACTGCGGAACTCTACGACCCGGAAACAGGCATCTGGAGCGCCACGGGTGACCTCGCTACCGCGCGGAATGGTCACACCGCCACGCTGTTGCCCGACGGCAAGGTTCTCGTTGCGGGAGGATTTCAATTCAACGGGACTTCGCTCTATCTCGCCAGCGCGGAGCTCTACGATCCGGTCACAGGTACCTGGAGCCCCACCGGCGATCTCGAAAACGCCCGGCATAACCACACAGCCACACTTCTGCCCGATGGCAGAGTTCTGATTGCGGGAGGTTTTCAATTCAACGAGTCGGTTGTCTATCTTGGCAGCGTGGAGCTTTACGATCCGGTCACAGGGACCTGGAGTGCCACCGGCCACCTCGCAAGCCCGCGTCAACTTCATACCGCCACCCTGCTGCCCGGTGGCAAAGTTCTCGTTGCCGGGGGGAACAATAGCGGCGGTTTCAATACCAGGGTGGAACTCTACGATCCTGCAACAGGCACTTGGAGTCCATCGCCGGATCTTGCAAGCGGGCCTTTGCGTCACACCGCCACCTTGCTCCCAAGTGGCAATGTCCTCATCGCCGGGGGCAGCAATAGCGGGAATATTCTATCCAGCGCGGAACGCTACGATGCGGGCTTGGGCTTCTCCCAAGCTTGGCGACCGCGGATCACAACCGCTTCCTTCGACACGACCGGAAGACTCATTCTCACCGGGTCCGGATTCCGGGGGATTTCAGGGGCCACCGGCGGCAACGGCTCGCAGAATTCCTCCACCAATTATCCGCTGGCGAAGGTTCGCCGGCTCGATAACGGGCACAGCGTTTTTCTACTGCCCGACGCAAACGAAAGGTTTTCCGACACGGAATTCACCTCGGTGCCGATTACGATTTCGCCGGGGCCTGCCCTGGTCACGGTCTTCACCAACGGTATTCCCAGCGAAGCCATCGCCTTGATAACTCCGGGGATTGCCAATATCATCGTGGAAGAACCGGTCGGGAGCGCATTGACGTCCGGGGACGTCAGGGACTTCGGGGTGATCTTCATGGGCTTGGATCCGGTGATGGTGTTTGCGATCCGAAACACCGGTAATGTCATGCTAACCGTGGCGGACATCACGTTGGAGGGTGGCGATGCGGGCGAGTTCGACGTCGTCGTCAGCCCCGCCGCGGAAGTCGCGCCAGGCGTCACCACTACCTTCACCGTCCAGTTCGCTCCCCGGAACAGCGGAGTCAAGACGGCGCTGCTGCGAATCGCCAGCAACGACCCGGATGACGGGCCCTTTGACATCACGCTAACGGGCCGGTCGCTCTCTTTCGCCGAGGACAGCGATGGAGACGGTCTCAACGATGCCGCAGAGTTCCAATTGGCCGCCTTGGGTTTCGACTGGGAGGTAAGCCAACCCGAGCTCGTGAACATTCTTTTCGACCATGCCAACGGCGCGGGTCTCTACCATCAGGCTCAGTATGATGGTAGCCTCAATACTGGCATCGACACGGTGCTCAATGCGCCCAACGCCTATGGTCTCTATTCGCTCCTGCAGATCCAAGCCTTGCATGTGGGCACGCCCCTGCTGGCCAGGGATTCCGAGGGCCGGTTCACGCTCACGATCACCGTGAAAAAATCAACGGATCTGGTGAATTTCGATCCGTTCCCGATGGACGCGCCCGGCACGAGCGCAACTCTCAACGAGCAAGGCGATCTGGAGTTCCTCTTCACCGTGCCGGACGAAGCGGCATTCTTCCGGCTGGAATCACGCGGCCACGAATGAGGCGGAATCTTAAACTTAAACGCATCTTCGCGACAGCTTCGCGTTAGTCCAAGGCGAGTTCGGGATCGGCGGCGGGGGGAGTTTGGTCCTTGGCCCGGGTGATCTTTTGGACCGGGTGTTGGGTGACGCGGTTGCCCTGGGCGCCGCGGCCCTTGATCGCGAGGGTGCGGAGGTCGAAGTCGAAGACCTTTTTGCGGGCGGGGGCGTTGTTCCGCAGGGTCACCGTGACGTTTTCGGTGGATTCGTCGGGGGACGGCTTGAAGTAAAGGACCTTCGAGCCCGGGGTCCCTTTGGTGAGCGGATAGATCTTGTCGCGGGTGATGCCGCCGACCCGGAAGCGCTTGGCCATAGTGGGACCGTTTTTGCCGTCGCGGTAGATCAGGTTGTAAACGGTCTGGTCGTCCTTTTTTAGGATCGCGACATGGAGCGGGTCCTTGCCGATGAACGACTTTTCCGCCACCCGTTGGACGGTCATGGTGCCGTCGGGGAGGAACACGATGATGTCGTCGAGGACGGAGCATTTGTCGAGGGCCTCGTCCTTTTTCATTCCGTAACCGGCGAAACCGTCGGCGCGGTTGACGTAGAGGGTCTCGTTGGCGAGGACCACTTCGGAGGCGACGATCCGTTCGAAGGAGGAAATCACGGTTTTGCGTTCGCGACCCTTGCCGTAGACATCCTTGAGGCGCTGGTAATAGTCGACCGCGTAGTCGGTGAGGTGGCGGAGGTTTTTGCGGACCGCCTTCATTTCGCTTTCGAGCTTCTTGATCGCCTCGTTGGCTTTGAACGAGTCGTATTTGGAGATCCGTTTGATTTTGATCTCGGTGAGGGCGACGATGTCTTCGTCGGTGACGATCCGTTTGAGCGGTTCGACGAACGGCTGGAGTCCGATGCGGATCTCGCTGATGACATCCTCGAACGTCGTGCATTCCTCGATACGCCGGTAGATCCGGTTTTCGATGAAGATTTTCTCCAGGGAGAAGAAGTGCCATTTCTCCTCCAGTTCGCCCAAGGCGATTTCGAGTTCGCGTTTAAGGAGACCCTTGGTGTTGGCGGTGGCGCGGCGGAGGAGGTCGTTGACGCTGAGGAAGCGGGGTTTGTTGCCGTCGATGACGCAGGAATTCGGGGAAATCGAAACCTCGCAATCGGTGAAGGCGTAGAGGGCCTCGATGGTTTGGTCGGGGTCGCTGCCGGACGGGAGGTGGACGATGATCTCGACGAATTCGGCGGTGTTGTCCTCCACCTTTTGCACCTTGATCTTCCCCTTGTCGTTGGCGGCGAGGATCGAATCGATCAGGCTGGAGGTGGTGGTGCCGAACGGGACGGCGGTGATCGCGAGGACCAGTTTAGACCGTTTTTCGATGTCGGCGCGGACCTTGACCTTGCCGCCGCGGAGGCCGCCGTTGTAGTTGGAGAAGTCGGCGGAGCCACCGGTCGGGAAATCGGGAAGAAGGTCGAACTCCTGGTCGCGGAGGCAGGCGATCGAGGCGTCAATCAACTCGATGAAGTTGTGCGGCAGGATCTTGCAGGCCAAACCGACCGCGATCCCCTCGACCCCTTGGGCGAGGAGCAACGGGAACTTCATCGGGAGGGTGATCGGCTCCTTGTTGCGGCCGTCGTAGGAAAGTTGCCAGGCGGTGGTCTTCGGGTTGAAGGCGACCTCGAGGGCGAACTTGGAAAGGCGGGCCTCAATGTAACGGGCGGCGGCGGCGGAGTCGCCGGTGAGGAGGTTGCCCCAGTTCCCCTGGGTGTCGATCAGGAGATCGCGTTGGCCGAGCTGGACCAAGGCGTCGCCGATCGAGGCGTCGCCGTGGGGGTGGTAGCTCATGGTGTAACCGATGATGTTGGCGGCCTTGTTGTAACGCCCGTCGTCGAGCTGGCGCATGCTGTGGAGGATGCGCCGCTGGACCGGCTTCAAGCCGTCGTCGATGTGGGGGACGGCGCGCTCGAGGATGACGTAGCTGGCGTAGTCGAGGAACCATTCGCTGAACATGCCGGAGATATGGCCGGCGTTTGGAGCGAGGGAGCCGCTGAGGTTGCTGGATTTTCCGTTGGATTCGGAACCGTTCATCGGTAAATTTTGGATTTTGGATTTCGGATTTTGGATTGCCGGGGACGGCTCAGGTCAGGGCGGGGGCGAGTTCCTCTTCGCGCTCCTTTGACTTCGGCATCGCTTTGGCCTCGCCGGCGGTCGGGGCGGGATCCTTCGGGTCCTTCGGATCTTCGATCACGTCGAGTTCGACCTTGAGATTGTCGATGATGAAGTCCTGCCGGTAGGGCGTGTTTTTGCCCATGTAGAAGGTGAGCAACTCCTGGATCGAGGAATGTTTGTCGATCAGGACCGGGTCGAGACGGATGTCGCGGGAAATGAAGTGTTTGAACTCGTCCGGGGAAATTTCGCCGAGACCCTTGAATCGGGTGATTTCCGGATTGGGGCCGAGCTTGGCGATCGCCTGTTGCCGTTCCGTCTCGGAGTAGCAGTAGCGGGTTTCCTTTTTGTTGCGAACCCGGAACAACGGGGTTTGCAGGATGAAAAGGTGTCCCTGTTTGATCAGATCCGGGAAGAACTGGAGGAAGAACGTGATCAACAGCAGGCGGATGTGCATCCCGTCGACGTCGGCGTCGGTGGCGAGGACCACCTGGTTGTAGCGGAGGTTTTCGAGGTCGTCCTCGATGTTGAGGCAATTTTGCAGCAGGTTAAACTCCTCGTTCTCGTAAACGATCTTCTTGGTGAGGCCGAAGCAATTGAGCGGTTTTCCCTTGAGGCTGAAAACGGCCTGGGTCTCGACGTCGCGCGCCTTGGTGATCGATCCGCTGGCGGAGTCGCCCTCGGTGATGAACAACGTCGATTCCGTGGCCCGTTTGTCCTTGGAAGTGAAATGGACCCGGCAATCGCGCAGTTTGCGGTTGTGGATCTTGGCCTTTTTGGCGCGTTCGCGGGCCAGTTTTTGGATGCCGCTCAGCTCCTTCCGTTCCCGTTCGGAACGGATGATTTTCTCCTGGAGCGCCTTGGCGGCGTCGGGATCGCGGTGGAGGTGGTTGTCGAGGGCCTGGGCGACGAAGTTGCCGATGAAGGTGCGGAGGGTCGGGCCGTCGGGGGCGATGGTTTGGGAGCCGAGTTTGGTCTTGGTCTGGGATTCGAAAACCGGTTCCTGGACCTTGACGGAGATGGCGGCGACGATCGAGCTGCGGATGTCGGCGGCCTCGAAGTTCTTTTTGTAGAAATCGCGGACGGTTTTGACGACGGCCTCGCGGAAGGCGGCGAGGTGGGTGCCGCCCTGGGTGGTGTGTTGGCCGTTGACGAAGGAGTAGTATTCCTCGCCGTATTGTTCGCCGTGGGTGAGGGCGATCTCGATGTCGTCGCCCTTGAGGTGGATGATCGGGTAAAGCGGTTCGCAGTTGAGATTCTCGGTCAGGAGGTCGAGCAAACCGTTCTTGGAGCTGAACTCCTCGCCGTTGAAGACCAGAGTGAGGCCGGTGTTCAGGTAGGCGTAGTTCCAGAGCATGTTCCGGATGTATTCCGCGCGGAACTCGAAGGCCCCGAAAATGGAGTCGTCGGGGGTGAATTGGAGCAACGTGCCGTTGCGGCCGGGGCCGGATTCGATGTCGCTGTCCTGGAGGAGTTCGCCCTTGGAAAATTCGAGACGGCGGGTTTCCTTCTCGCGGAACGCCTGGATGTAAAAGGAGGAGGAAAGGGCGTTGACCGCCTTGATCCCGACCCCGTTCAGTCCGACCGATTTTTTAAATGCTTCGGAGTCGTATTTGGCGCCGGTGTTGATCTGGGCGGCGCATTCGAACAATTTGCCCAGCGGGATGCCGCGGCCGTAGTCGCGGACGGAGATGGTTTTGTCGTCGAGGCTGATCTCGATCCGTTTGCCGAAACCCATGACGAATTCGTCGATGCAGTTGTCGATGGTTTCCTTCAGAAGGACGTAGATCCCGTCGTCGGCCGCCGCGCCGTCGCCGAGTTTGCCGATATACATGCCCGGGCGGAGGCGGATGTGCTGCTTCCAGTCGAGAGAACGGATGTTTGCTTCGGTATAATCGTTGGACATGAAAAACTTGCGATGAAATTGGATGGCAGGCCGATCCCGGAAGGACAACGCCGGGGGCCTCGTTGCGTGCTCGTAATCAATGAGGCGCGCGCCCGGAAGGGAAGAAAAAATTTTGAAAGAAGGACCCGGAGGGCGAAATCGGACGGCCCCCGTCGGGCGTTGATCGGGGGAATATGCGAGGAGTTTCCGAAATCTCAAACGGGAAATTCGCGGAGTGGCGGCTACCTGCAGCTCACCTGGGAATGGGGGTCTTTGTGAAACAGGCATTCCTGCCTGTTTTTTTCACAGAAAGGAATGTCTGTGTCACGGGTTATTTGGTTGGGAGGGGGGTCTCGGGGAAGGCTTGGAGGAAGGCTTCTTTGTCGGAGGCGGCGAAGAAGGCGGTGCCGGCGACGAAGGTGTCGGCTCCGGCTTCGCGGCAGCGGGCGCCGGTCGCTTCGTTGACGCCGCCGTCGACTTCGAGACGGAAGCGGAGGCCGCGTTCCTGACGCCACTTGGCGACTTGGGCGATCTTGTCGAGGGTGTCTTCGCGGAAGCTCTGTCCGCCGAAACCGGGGACCACGGTCATGATCAGGACGAGATCGACGGCGTCGAGGTGGGGAAGGACGGCTTCGGCGGGGGTGTCGGGGTTGATGGCGAGGCCGGCGAAACGTTCGAGGTGGCGGATTTTGGCCAAGGTGTCGGCGACGGGATAGTCGGGCTCGGCATGGATGGTGATGAGGTCGGCTCCCGCTTCGGCGAACGGTTCGACGAATTTGTGGGGGTTGTCGAGCATCAGGTGGACGTCGAGGAAGAGGGAGGTTTGCTGGTCGAGGGCGGCGACGACTCCGGGGCCGAAGGTGAGATTCGGGACGAAATGCCCATCCATGATGTCGACATGCAGCCAGCGCAGGGAGAAGCTTTCCACCAGTCGGGCGCTTTCGATCAGGTTCCCGTGGTTGCCGGCGAGGAGCGATGGAGCGAGGATATTCGGATGCACATGAGCCATGGAGAGAAATTCGCGAAGAAGCGAATCCGAGGCAACGGCATTTCGGAGAAAAATGGGGATTTCCGGGGGAGGGGGATGGTGCGGGTGGACAGAATCGAACTGACGTAGCCAGCTTGGAAGGCTGGAGTTTTACCACTAAACTACACCCGCGACAAAAAAATCCTCGTTGCTCCGGGAGACCGGCGCAATCGGAAATAAAACATGAAACCGGACCGGGGCGGTTTTCAATCTTTTTTTAAAGAAATCGCTCAGTATGGAGTTGCCGGGGCCGGTCGCTCCACTGTTTGATGGTTTTCAATGGCTCTTCTTACAACCGCAGCTCAGCCGGCGACCACCCGTGCCGGAAGAAAAAAAACGGGTTTCTGGGAGTCCCAGGCCTTGGCGAAACAAAAGGCTTATGAGAAAAAGGCCCACAAATATAAGGTCAGTCTCGCCGACCTGACCGTTTTCACCCAGCAGCTCGGCTCGATGCTCGAGGCCGGTTTGCCGTTGGTTTCGGCTCTCGACGCCCTTCGCGAACAGACCGAGAATCCGTATTTCCGGATCATCATCCGGGAGGTGCGCAACGACATCGCCGGGGGAACCTCCTTTTCCGAAGCGGTCCGCAAGTTTCCCAACGCCTTCAACAACCTTTTCACTTCGATGGTCGAGGCGGGGGAGGCGAGCGGTGGTTTGCCGCAGATCCTGGGGAAAGTGGCGGTTTATTTCGAGGCGAGCTTGAAGTTGATCAAGAAGGTCAAGTCGGCCTTGACCTATCCGATCGCGGTCATCGCGCTCGCGGTCGTCCTGGTCAACGTCCTGTTGATCTTCGTGATCCCGGTCTTCTCCGAGATGTTCGAGGGTTTCGGCGCGGCGTTGCCGACCCCGACCCAAATGATGATCGATTTCAGCGCCTTTCTCCGGAGTTACATTATTTACATCATCATCATGGCGTTCGGGTTGTATAAACTCGTGATGAAGCTTCTGGCGACGCCCAATGGCCGGAAAATTCGCGACCGAACCCTGCTCCGATTGCCGGTCGTGGGGGATTTGAAGCGGAAGATTTCGTTGGCCCGGTTTTGCCGGACCTATGCGATTCTGATGAAGAGCGGGGTGCCGATTCTTCGGACCCTCGAAATCGTTTCGACCGCCAGTGACAATACCTACATTGAAGGGGCCTGCGTCGACATCAGCAAGCACATCGCGCAGGGGGGACAGGTGTCGGAAGTCCTGGCGGAGAACCCGTATTT
Organism: Verruconatronum alginivorum; assembly: GCF_056590205.1. Lineage (NCBI taxonomy): Bacteria > Pseudomonadati > Verrucomicrobiota > Opitutia > Opitutales > Verruconatronaceae > Verruconatronum > Verruconatronum alginivorum. The sequence goes on from NZ_JBWPVQ010000001.1 coordinate 2,097,206, forward strand.
CCCGCCGATGATGAAGCACATGACCAAGGCGGGGGAACAGACCGGCAACGTCGACGGCATGATGAACAAAATCGCCGAATTCTATGAAACCGAGACCGATTCGATCGTCGCCGCATTGACCTCCCTGATGGAGCCGGCGTTGATCGTTTTCCTTGGGGTGGTTGTCGGCGGGATCGTCATGTGTATGTTTCTTCCTATCTTCCAGCTTTCTTCGGTCATCAACTGATCCGGGAAGAGGGGGAGGAACCGGTCCCGTTAATTCCGGCGCACTTATCCTTGCTTCGGACCGGCGGGTCGGGCAATAATCCGCTTTTATGCCTTCAGTTCTCATAGTTGACGACCTGTCCGCCATTCACGAGATGTTGGCCGCCGTCATTCAACCCACCGGCTACGCCATGTCGTTCGCGACCGATGGCGGGGAGGCCTTGGGCAAATACAAGGCGGATCCTCCCGATATCGTCCTGGCCGACATATCGATGCAGCCGATGGATGGCATCACGTTGCTGCAGGAATTGAAGGCTTACGATCCCGAGTGCGTGGTGATCATGATGACCGGTTACGCGAGCACGGAGACCGCGGTGAAGGCGCTGAAATTCGGCGCGTTCGACTATATTCAGAAGCCGTTTAAGATCGACGAGTTGATTCAGACCCTGAAGCGGGCGGTCGCGTTCCGCCTTCGTAACCGGGGGAAACGGGTCGAAAAGGAGGAAGAGGGTCAGGCCGAGATCGATCTGAACAGCCATTTGGTCGGTCACAGCCGGAAGATCCAACGCCTGCGCCAGCAGGTCACGAAGTTGCTTTCGGCCCATGCGCCGTTGTTGATCCACGGGGAACGGGGGACCGGTAAGAAAATGGTCGCCCAATTGATCCATGAGGGAGGATCGTCGGGGAAAGGCCCGTTCATCGTGGTCGATTGTGGACGCAGGGAGGAAGAATTGTTCCAAGGCGGATTGATCGGGAAGGAAGGCCACGGAGGGGATTGGGTCACCCGCGCGAAGGGAGGGACGCTGTTTCTCCAGCAGATCGAATTGCTCCCCCTCGATCTCCAACAGGCCTTGGTTGGAGTGATCAAGAGCACCATCAACGAAACCCGGATTATTTGCGCCACCGCGGTCGATCTCGAACCGTTGGTCGACGAAGGGGCATTCGACGACGAACTTTTTTACCGCATCGCCGCCTTGCCGGTGCACATTCCCCCCTTGCGCGAACACCTGGAAGACGTTCCGATGCTGGCGAAGCTTTTCGTCAAGCAGGCGAAGAACCCGGCGTTCGAACCGTCGCAAATCGAGTTTACCCGCGACGCCATCGAGGCGCTCTCCGGTTATTACTGGCCGGGGAACGTCATGGAGTTGGCCCAGACCATCACCAGCGTGGCCACCCAGACCGAAGAGCGGTTGGTGACCGCCAAGCAGCTCCCCGCGAAGATCAGCGGCCTCGATAGTTGGCCCAGCCTGCGGGAGTTTCTCGCCGACCAGGAGGCTTTGTATATTCGCCGGGTGTTGGCCGTTTGCGGCGGCGACAGGCAAAAGGCGGCGGCGGTGCTCGGTTGCGAGGTCGAGCGGGTCGCCCAAACCGGCGCTTCGGTGTGATGCGCCCCCGGAGGCTTCGGCCAAAGGGATTTAGCGCTTGCACGTTCCCTCATCCTTTTTAGAACAAGCCCGGAGACTTCTCCCTATGCCTAAACGTACCGACATCAACAGCATTCTCATCATCGGGTCCGGTCCAATCGTGATTGGGCAGGCCGCCGAGTTCGACTATAGTGGCACCCAAGCCTGCAAGGCCCTTCGAGAAGAAGGTTTCCGGGTGGTCCTGGTGAACAGCAATCCCGCGACGATCATGACCGATCCCGATTTCGCGGACGTCACCTACATCGAGCCGTTGAGCCATGAGGTGCTGGAGAAAATCATCGAGAAGGAGCGTCCGGACGCGCTGCTCCCGACCCTCGGGGGCCAAACCGCCCTGAATCTTTCGCTGGAACTTGCCGCGAGCGGGGTATTGGAAAAATACGGGGTCGAAATGATCGGCGCCAAGACCGAGGCGATCCAGAAAGGGGAGGACCGCCAGCTCTTCAAGGACGCGATGACCAAGATCGGTCTCGACGTCGCCAAGTCGGCCACGGTGAAGACGATGGTCGCCGCCAAGGAGGCCGCCCAGGAGATCGGGACGTATCCGTTGATCATCCGTCCGAGCTACACCATGGGTGGTTCCGGCGGGGGCATCGCCTACAACGTTGAGGAATTCGAGGAAATCGTCGCCCACGGACTCGATCTTTCGCCGGTGCACGAAGTCCTGATCGAGGAGTGCCTCGTCGGCTGGAAGGAATACGAGATGGAGGTGATGCGCGACCACAAGGACCAGTGCGTCGTCATTTGTTCGATCGAAAACTTCGACCCGATGGGGGTTCATACCGGCGATTCGATCACCATCGCCCCGGCGATGACGTTGACCGACAAGGAATACCAGTTGATGCGGGACGCCTCCTTCGCGGTGATCCGCGAAATCGGGGTCGAGACCGGCGGGAGCAACATCCAGTTTTCGGTCAACCCGGAAAACGGCCGGATGGTCGTCATCGAAATGAACCCCCGGGTGTCGCGCAGTTCCGCGCTCGCCTCGAAGGCTACCGGTTTCCCGATCGCCAAGATCGCCGCCAAGCTGGCGGTCGGTTACTCGCTCGACGAGATCCAGAACGACATCACCCGTCTGACCCCGGCCAGTTTCGAGCCGACCATCGACTACGTCGTCACCAAGATCCCCCGTTTCGCCTTCGAGAAATTCCCGGGGGCCGACACCACGCTCACCTCTTCGATGAAAAGCGTCGGCGAAGCGATGGCGATCGGACGGACCTTCAAGGAGTCGTTCCAAAAGGCGATCCGTTCGCTCGAAATCGGCGCCCGCGGCTTCGGCGGCGGTGGCAAATTCGGCGGCGACGAGCTGCCCGAAACCTCCTTGCTCAACGCCCGCCTCGCGCGGCCGAACACCGAGCGGATCTTCTACATCCGCTACGCGTTCAAGGCCGGCTACAGCATCAAGCAGATCCAGGAGTTGACCTACATCGACCCATGGTTCCTGCACCAATTGCACGAGCTGCACCTGATGGAGGAGGAGCTCAAGAAACAGACCCTCGACACCATTTCGGACCTTGAGCTTCGACGGGCGAAGCGATTCGGTTTCAGCGATTTGCAACTAAGTCATCTGCTTGGATGCGCCCCCGAGGAAGTCCGGACGAAGCGGGAGGACGCCGGGATCAAGACCAGCTTCCGTTTGGTCGACACCTGCGCGGCCGAATTCGAGGCGTTTACCCCGTATTTCTATTCGAGCTTCGGCAGCGAAAACGAGTTGGTGCCGTCGGACCGCAAGAAGATCATGATCCTTGGCGGCGGTCCCAATCGGATCGGGCAAGGGATCGAGTTCGACTACTGCTGCGTCCATGCCTCCTTCTCCTTGCGCGAGGCCGGTTTTGAAACGGTGATGGTCAACTCCAATCCGGAAACCGTCTCGACCGACTACGACACCTCCGACCGCCTCTATTTCGAACCGCTCACCTTGGAGAGCGTGTTGGAAATCTACCGTCAGGAAAAGTGTTTCGGGGCGATCGTCCAATACGGCGGGCAGACCCCGCTTAACCTCGCCACCGAGTTGAAGGCGAACGGGGTCAACATCATCGGTACGTCGCCGGAGAGCATTGACACCGCCGAAGACCGGAAGCTTTTCGCGGCGGTCTTGCAGAAGATCGGTTTGAAACAGCCGGACAACGGCACGGCGATGACCGAGGAGGAAGCTTACCGGATCGCCGAACAGATCGGATTTCCGGTGCTGCTTCGTCCCTCGTTCGTCCTGGGCGGCCGCGGGATGTTCACTGTCTATCGAATGGACGAACTCAAAGCGGTGGTCCGGCAGGCGTTCGACGCCTCGCCCGACAAACCGGTTTTGATCGACAAGTTCCTGGAGGACGCCATCGAGCTCGACGTCGACTGCATTTCCGACGGGGAAACGACCGTGGTCGGAGGGATGCTCGAACACATCGAGTTCGCCGGGGTCCACAGTGGCGACGCCGCCATGGTGATGCCTCCGCACACCCTCCAGCAACCGATGCTCGACCGGGTCCGCGAGGCCAGCAAGGCCCTCGCCCGCGAGTTGAAGGTGATCGGCCTGATGAACATCCAGTTCGCCATCAAGGATGACGAACTCTACATCCTCGAAGTTAACCCGCGCGCCTCCCGCACCGTCCCGTTCGTCAGCAAGGCGATCGGCGTTCCGTTGGCCAAGCTCGCCGCCCGCGTCATGGCCGGCAGCACCTTGAAGGAACTCGGTTTCACCGAGGAAATCATCCCGAAGCATTGGTCGGTGAAAGAATCCGTCTTCCCGTTCGCCCGTTTCCCGGGCGCCTCCGTCGCCCTCGGACCGGAAATGCGGTCGACCGGCGAGGTGATGGGAATGGACGAAGACCTCGGGATCGCCTTCGCCAAGATGCAGATGGCCGCCGCCCCGGCATTGCCGAAGAAAGGTAACATCTTCCTCAGCGTGAAGGATCGGGACAAGGAGCGGGCGGTCGATCTCGGCCGTCAATTGACCGAACTCGGCTTCAAGCTCTATTCCACCAGCGGCACCGCCGAAGTTCTTGCGAAGAACGGCGTTCCGGTCAATCGCCTCTTCAAGCTCGACGAAGGCCGTCCGAACGTGGTCGACATGATCAAGAACGGTGAAATCCAGATGATCATCAACACTCCCTCCGGGATGTTGCCGTTGCGCGATGAAAACAAGATCCGGACGGTCGCCGTGGCCCATCATCGTTGCATCATGACCTCGATCACCGCTTCTTACGCCGCCCTGCGCGGGATCCAGGCGTTGCGGGAGAAAGGTTTGTCGGTGAAATCGATGCAGGAATACCACGCGAAGGCGGAACCTGTCACGTCATGACCTCCGACGGCCGGGAGACCTTGGTTGCGTTGATATCCGGACCGGATCATCCCGGCATCGTGGCGAAGATCTCCGGTTGGATCTTCGACCGCGGCGGCAACATCATTCACGCCGACCAGCATCGCGACCAGGAGGAAGAGATTTTCTTCCAACGGATCGAATGGAGCCCGGAGAAACGGGACCTCGAAGACGAAGGACCCGTCTTCGAGGAATTCGCCCGCTCGCTCGGGATGCAAGCCAAGCTCGCTTATTCGAGCCGACGGCCGAAGTTCGCGTTGATGGTGTCGAAATTCGACCATTGTTTCCATGATCTGATCCTCCGCTGGAAAGCCGGGGATCTGCGCGGCGACATCGTTTGCGTGGTGTCGAACCACCGGCAACTCGCCGAGGAGGCGGAGCATTACGGCCTGCCGTTTTACCATGTCCCGGTGACGCCCCGTCAGAAGCGGGAAGCCGAGTTGCAACAGCTGGAAATCTTCCGTCGCCACGGGGTGGAGTTGGTGGTGATGGCCCGTTACATGCAAATTCTCTCCGGGTGGTTTTTGGAGGAGTTGAAGTGCCCGGTGATCAACATCCACCATTCCTTCCTCCCCGCTTTCGCCGGCGGCAAACCGTATCACCAAGCCCATGCCCGCGGGGTGAAACTGATCGGCGCGACCGCGCACTATGCCACCGAAGTCCTCGACGACGGTCCGATCATCCAGCAGGACGTGGTCCGGGTGACCCATCGCCACGACGTCCCCGACTTGGTCCGGAAAGGCCGCGACTTGGAAAAGATGGTCTTGTCACAAGCCGTGATGTGGCATTTGGAAAACCGCATCCTCGTTTACGGCCGGAAGACGGTGGTCTTCGATTGAGGAGATTGGGGAAAATTTCTCTCACCGTCGTTTACGCGCTTGGAAACTGGTTTTGTCCAATTTCGGCCATCCCCGGTCGGCGAAACCGTAATTGATTCCCATCAGGTAGTGAAAGACCTGCCCCCGTTTTTCCGAGGGAAGCTTGGCGTAGTCCCGTTGGTGGTTGCTCGCGGAGGCCATGCTTTGCCGCGTGAAGGTCGACTTATCGAGGCGCATGACGAAAGATTCCGGGTAATGTGTTGGGTGTCAATGGCGGCAAGGGCCGGTATCGCGGTTTCGCCATCCGGGGATACGGTGATTTTCAATCGGTAACTTGGAGTTGACTATTGCCGCTTATTTCCAATGTATGTTCGGTTTTATCCGGTAAACGCGGTCCGGAGAGAATCTTCCGGGTGCCGCGGCCGAAGTCAGTTTCAATTCATTCCATGAGCAACAAACCTCAACCTCGACCACCCGAGAATCAGACCAAAGGCGACGACCGCAACATCGTGGCGCTCGATTCCGCCTATGAGGGCGCCAGTTTCGAAGACAAACTCTATCTCTTCTGGAACGATTACCAACGGGTGATCCTCGGTTTGGTGGCGCTCGCCATCATCGTGTTGGCCGGGTGGGGGATCATCACCCTGGTCCAGGACCGTCGCGAGGCGCGGATCGCTTCGGAATTCCAAGCGGCCGCCACCATCGACGAGAAATTCGCTTTCGCCGAGCGTCACGCTTCGCATCCTGCGGCGGGCGCGGCCTTCTTGGAAGTGGCCGACCATCAGTTCGGGGAAGGGGATTACGCGGAGGCGGCGGCCAACTACCGCCGGGCCGCCGAAAGTCTGAATGATTTGCCCAACGCCGGCCGGGCCAGGATCGGCCATGGGGTCGCGTTGGCCTTGGCTGGTCAGCCGGCCGAAGCGATGGCCGCTCTTGAACAGGTGGCGCGCAACACCGGAAATTACGACATCATTCGGGCGGAAGCCCATTATCACGCCGCCACCTTGGCGATCGAATTGGGCGAGTATGAGACCGCCCGGTCGCATATCGACAGCGTGTTGGAAGTCGACCGTTCCCAGATGTGGGCCAGTCGGGCGATGGGCTTGAGCCAGATGCTCCCCGAGCGGAGTTAAGGCGGTCTTGGATGATACCGGCATTCCTGCCGGTGGTTTGGGGGACAGACAAGAATGTCTGTTTCACGGAAGGATAATTTTGTATCCTCGCGGCCATGTCGATAGAAGAAGGAGCCGTTTTTTCGTTTCCTCGGCAATGGCAGGGCCGTTGGGAGGAGACGTTTCCGTGGATGGGAACCGAGATCATCGGCGGTCTCGTCTGGTGGAATGTCGTCGCGTTTCTGTTGGTTGCCGTCCTGGCGGCTGCCGTCCATTTGGCGTTGGTTTGGGTGATTCGGCGAAAATTGACGCGCGATGCGGTGGTCACTCGGGAGGAGCCCGAACACCAGACCGACGCGCGGCGATGGTACGATATGTTGCTCGACGCCGGCCTCAATCCGTTGGCGGCCTTGGTCTGGATCTACGGATTGTATCTCGCCTTCAGCCTGCTGTTTCTCACTCTGCGGGAATTGGAGCCGCAACCAATGGTCCTCGCCTTTCTCGACTGGATCCGGGACTTCGGGTTTTTCGTCATCCTGATTTGGTTCCTGTTTCGGGTCATCGACGAGGTGGACGCCCGGTTGAGCCAACGGGCGAAACAGACCGGCAACAAGTGGGATCGGATCCTGTCGCCGTTGGTCGGCCGGACGCTCAGGCTGGTTCTTCCCTTGGTGGCGATCATCGCGGGATTGCCGTTGTTTCCGATCACCGCGGAAGCGGTCGGGTTGGCCCGGACCGGACTGAGCGTCCTGGTGATCCTTTTTGTGGTGGCGATCCTGTTTCAGACGGTCCGGGCCCTGGAGGAAGGTTTGCTGGCGAATTTCCCGGTCGACGTGGCCGACAACCTCGCCGCGCGGAAAATCCACACCCAGGTGACGGTCTTGAAGAAGGTGGCGTTGGTCACCATCGGGGTGTTGGCGCTGGCGGCGATCTTGATGGTGTTCGAGCCTCTTCGACGGTTTGGCACCAGCATCCTGGCCTCGGCGGGTATCGCCGGGATCATTCTCGGCCTGGCGGCGCAACGGAGCCTCGGGACTTTGCTGGCCGGGTTTCAGATCGCCATCACCCAGCCGATCCGCCTCGATGATGTGGTCATTGTCGAAGGCGAATGGGGAAGGATCGAAGAGATCACTCTTACTTACGTGGTGGTGAGGATTTGGGATCTTCGGCGCCTGGTCCTGCCGATCGATTATTTCATCACCCAGCCGTTCCAGAATTGGACCCGGACTTCCGCCAACATTCTCGGATCGGTCTTCCTGCATGTCGATTACACGGTCCCGGTTCCGGCTTTGCGGGAACATTTGGACCGGGTTTTGGAGAACGATTCGGGATGGGATAAAAAAGTAAAGGTGCTGCAAGTCACCGATTCGTTGGAGAGAACGCTGCAACTGCGGATTTTGGTGAGCGCCGCGGACGCCGGGACCGCTTGGGATCTGCGATGCCGGGTGCGGGAGGCGATGGTGGAATTCATCCGCGAGCGTTTCCCGGAGGCGCTGCCGAGGTTTCGGGCGGAATTGGCGGCCCCTCCGACGGCCGGGGCCGCCGGATTTCTGCCGGGCGGGGGAGAGAAATGAGGTCCGACTAAGGTTGCTAAAACGAAAAAACTCTTTAAGAAAGACGAGAATGGAAATACCGCCGGCGGAGCGGGTCGTTCCGAACAAAATGAAACCGGAAAATCAGGCGGGGACCGAGGTGCGGGGGATGGGCTTCACGCGCGGGTCCGGTTGTTTACGGGTCCGGTAATATGGCTCCTTTGAAATCAGAATCCGGTTCGTCGGACAAATTGGCGGAGTTGGGGGAGCATCTGGCGGTAGCGGAGGCCGCCGTGCAAGCTTTGCGGGAATCACCGTTTTCCTCCGAGGATGGCCGTTCGCGGGGCCTTGGGGAGCCGGAACAGCTGCTTCGGCAAGCCCGGGAAGCTTTGCAGCGGAGCAAGACGGACTGGAAGGAGGCGTTGCGGACGCAAGCGGCCATTCTTGACGCTTTGCCAGCCCATGTCGCTCTGATCGACTCCGAGGGCCTTATTTTGACGGTGAACGAGCCTTGGTGCCGCTTTGCCGTGGAGAACGGGGCTTCTCCCCAAGCGGTCGGACCGGGGTCAAATTATTTTGCCGCCTGTGACGTCGCCGCCGGAGCGAATGTCGACGGGGCCGCTGCGGCGGCCGGTGGGATCCGGCGGGTTTTGTCGGGGGAGCTTCCCAAATTCGTCTCGATTTACCCGTGCCATTCGGATTGGGAAGAGCGCTGGTTCCGGATTCACGTAACACCTTTTGCCCTGGGGGATCGCCTGGGGGCGGTGGTGGCCCATTGGGACGTCACGACTCAAATCAGTGCGGAATTCGCCAATTTGCGTTTGTCGAAGCGGTTGACCCTGACCCTTGAGCGACTCACGGACGCATTCTTCATGGTCGATTCGGAATGGAGGATCACCTTCGCCAACAACCAGGCGGAGCGATTGGCGAAGCGGTTGCGGTCGGAAGTGATGGGGCAGGTCCTTTGGGAGGCTTTTCCCGAGCTGCGGGGAACGGAGTTCGAGCGCCATTACCGTTCGGCCATGGAGGCGCGGCGGTCAGTGGAGTTCGAATGCTTTTACTCTCCGTTGGGAATGTGGATCGAGGTCCGGGCCTATCCGGCGGAAGATGGGTTGGCGATCTATTATCACGATGTCAGCGATCGGAAGAAAGCCGCCGAGCGGTTGCGGGAGAGCGAGGAGCGCTATCGGCGGTTGGTGGAGAATTCCCAGGACCTCATTTGGGAAGCGGATGCGACGGGAAAATTCACGTTCATGAACGTCGCCACCCGGAGAATTTACGGAATGGAGCCCGAAGAGATTATCGGACGACCATTTACCGATTTCGCGGCGCCGGGGCAATTGGAAGCCGATCTCGAACTGTTGAAGAGGATTTTGACCTCGAGTGAGAACGAGCATCATTACGAGCGGCGGGTCCTGCGGAAAGATGGGGGCGTGGTGACTCTCAGCTCCCGGATCACGGTGATACGGAATTCAGCCGGGGAAGTGATCGGCGCCAGCGGAGTTTGCACGGATATCACCGAAAAGAAGAACCTCGAGCAACAATTCCTCCGGTCCCAGCGGATGGAAAGCGTCGGGACATTGGCCGGAGGGATCGCCCACGATTTGAACAACGTGCTCGCTCCGATATTGATGGCGGTGGGTCTCTTGAAAGAGACGGTGACGGACGAACAGACCCGCAGCATGCTTTCCACCATTGAATCGAGCGCGGAACGGGGGGCCGACATGGTGAACCAAGTCCTGTTGTTCGCTCGGGGAATCGAAGGTCGTCGCCTGGAAATCGCTCCGAAGGAATTGATCGGAGACATTCTAAAAATCGTTCGGGAAACCTTTCCCAAGAATATCGAGTTCCGCGAGGAAACCGCCTCGAATCTGCTCCCGGTGCTGGGTGATTCCACTCAACTTCACCAAGTCTTGTTGAATCTCTGCGTCAATTCACGGGATGCGATGCCGGAAGGGGGGCGTTTGACCATCCGGGCGGAAAACGTCTCGGCGGCGGCGGCGCGGTCGATCGATCGCGAGGCGCGAGCCGTCCCCCATGTCATGATCACGGTGGAAGACACCGGATCGGGGATCGCACCCGAGATCATGGATAAAATCTTCGATCCGTTCTTCACCACCAAACGAATCGGGCAAGGAACCGGCTTCGGATTGTCCACCTCCCAGGCGATCGCCAAGGGCCACAAAGGCTTTTTCCGAGTGCAGAGCGAAAGCGGGAAGGGGGCCCGTTTTGACCTTTTCCTGCCGGCGGAGACCGCCTCCGCGCCAAGTCCGGCGAAGCCCGCCCAGCCGGTCGTTCCCCGGGGGGAGGGCGAGGTGATTCTGGTGGTCGACGACGAACTTCCGATCCAGCGGGTCGTCCAGCGGATTTTGGAGAATTACGGTTATCAGGTCTTGCTCGCGAGCGACGGGCGGGCCGCCTTGGCGTTGTTCGATTCCGGGAAAGTGGAGATCGCGGTCGCGCTGGTGGATATGATGATGCCCATCATGGACGGAACCGCCACGATCCGAGAATTCCTCACGCGGGAAAATCCCCCGACTATCATCGCGGCCAGCGGTTACACCACTCAGGATAAGATGGATGAGGTGACCGGAATGGGGGTCGCTCACTTCTTGGCCAAGCCGTATACGACCCAGGTATTATTGCGGACGGTGAAGCAGGCAATGATTGACCGGCGCGCATCCCTTCCCTAAAACTTTTTTCATCATGGGAATCACTCAAGGAGAAAGAAATTGCGCCCGTGAATTCTGCTTTCTGCTTCTGGCGGGAGCCGTGATTCTGGCGGGCATCATTGGACTGTGGGGCCAAGCCTTCGTCGAAGGGGGCAATTGGTGGTGGGTTTTTCTGGGTGCTTTTGCCGTCAGCCTGTATCTCGGCGAACGAATCAAGCGCCGGATGGAGGCGGTCCTGAAAATGTCCCGGGAGGCCCGGGGCGCGGGTGCTGTGCGGGAACCGACCGTGGATGCCTGAGATTTGGCGATCAGAAAAACAGTAGCGTGATGTTCGCCCGCCGGGTGCTCCAGGTGCGGGCGAGTTCCTGGATGAAGGCGACGGCGTCCGCGTAATCCTGCTGTTGGCGAGGAGTTTTCCGTTTTCCGGGCGGGCAGATCGAGGCGCGCAAATTGGTCACCAGGACGGTCGCTTTCGGGTAAGGCGCCAGCTTCTTGAAAATTGCGATCAATTCCTGGCGGGCCCAGAGCGGATTGAACCCCTGTCCGCCGGTCGCACAATCCCAATGGGCGAAACCGTGGCGCGGTTTTTGACGGAAATGCTTTTCGAGAAGGCGGACCGCCGCCTGGGTGAATTGTTCGCTGCGGAGTTGCGGCGGAATGTCGTCCAGGGCGCAGTCGATCGCCGCTTTCACCTGGCGGGCGAGGTAGAGATCGTCGCCGGTGAGGTCGGCGAAGAGGGAATGGATGAAGTGAAGTTTGGCGGCTTCGGTCCCTGCGGCGGTCATTTGAACGTGTCGAGCCGGGTGAGTTCTTCCATGAATTCGTTCACGTCGCGGAAGTCCTTGTAAACGCTGGCGAAACGGACGTAGGCGATCTTGTCGATCTTGCGCAGTTTCTCCATCAGCAGTTCGCCGATCGCCTCGCTCGGGATTTCGTCGTCGAATTTTTCCTGCAAGGCGTTGGTCACGTCGGTCGCGATCATGTTGATCTGCTCGATGTCGATCGGACGCTTTTCGCAGGCCCGGCGCAGACCGGCCAACATCTTCGCGCGGTCGAAGTCCTCCCGCTGGCCATTGCGTTTCACCACCAGCAGGCCGTCGCGGAGGATTTCCTCGGTCGTGGTGAACCGTTGACCGCAAGCCAGACATTCGCGGCGGCGGCGGATCGAGGTGCCGTCTTTATTGATCCGCGAATCGATCACTTTGTCCTCAAGGGACGAACATTTCAGGCAGCGCATGGGATCGAAAATGGGTTCGGCAAAATGGCGTGGATTCCGGGGAGGACCATCAGAGTTTCAGAAAATTCTCCAGGAGGCGGATGCCGTGTTCCGTGGCGTAGGATTCCGGATGGAACTGCACCCCCCAGACCGGCAACTCCTTGTGGCGCATCGCCATGATCTCGCCTTCCTCGGTTTCGGCGGTGATTTCGAGACAATCGGGCAGGCTCGCCCGTTCCACGATCAGGGAATGGTAACGGGTGGCCGGAAATGGGTTGTCCAACCCGGCGAAAAGTTCGCGGTTGTCGTGCCGGATCGGTGAGGTTTTCCCATGCATCAGGCGCTCGGCCCGCACCACTTTGCCCCCGAAATACTGGCCGATGCATTGGTGGCCGAGACAAACGCCGAGCAACGGCTTCTTGCCGGCGAAGGCGGCGATGATGTCGAGACTGACCCCCGCTTCGTTCGGCGAGCAAGGGCCGGGGGAGACCATGACGCGGTCGGGATTCAACGCCACCGCCTCTTCGGCGGTGATCTCGTTGTTGCGGAAAATGCGTTGCTCCACCCCGAGCTGGCCGAAGTACTGGACCAGATTGTAGGTGAAGGAGTCGAAATTATCGAGAACCAGGAGCATTCGTCGTTGATTGGTTTGTCATTTTCCGTTCGCCGTGGTGAAATCATCCTTTTGACCGTTGACGGCTTGCGGTGTTCATTCTTTTTCGCCCGCCAGCGAACCGGAAATGGGAGATAGTTACGATATTTAACGCGTGGAACAAATCAAAACGTCATTACATTTTCACCTAAAGGCCCGCGATGAAGGGACTTCGGCCCGCCGGGGCACCCTGCGCACCCGCCACGGCACGGTCGAAACCCCGATTTTTATGCCGGTCGGCACCCAGGGAACGGTCAAGGGAGTGACCCCGGTCCAACTGGAGGAACTCGGCGCCCAAATCATCCTCGGCAACACCTACCATCTCCACCTCCGCCCGACCGACGAACGGGTCCGGCAACTCGGCGGGTTGCACCGGTTTATGGGCTGGGAGAAGCCGATCCTCACCGACAGCGGCGGTTTTCAGGTTTTTAGCCTGGCGAAACTGCGTCAGATCAGCGAGGAGGGGATCGCCTTCCAGTCCCATCTCGACGGCAAAAACATCTTTCTCGGTCCGCGCGAAGCAATGCGGATCCAGCAAAACCTCGGCTCCGACATTGCCATGGTGTTGGACGAATGCCCGCCTTATCCGTGCGACCGCGACGCCTGCCGGGCCGCCGTCGAACGGAGCATCCGCTGGGCCGGGCAATGCCTCGAAATCTGCAGCGAGAGCGGATTTCTCGACGCGGGACATCACTTGTTCGCGATCATCCAGGGCTCGAATTACGAAGACCTCCGCCGCGAGTGCGCCGAAGCTCTCCGGGCGATGCCCTTTCCCGGATACGCGGTCGGCGGGGTCAGCGTCGGCGAGCCGGAGCCGGAAATGCTTTTCCAAGTGGAGGCGAGCACCCGGCATATGCCGGAGGAGAAACCGCGCTACGCGATGGGACTCGGCACCCCGGCCCAGATGTTAAAAATGATCGCGATGGGGATCGATATGTTCGATTGCGTGATGCCGACCCGCGTCGCGCGCCACGGCACCGGTTTCACCCCGGACGGACCGTTCAATCTCCGCAACGAGCGGTTCCGCGACGACCCGGAGCCGCTGGTCGACGGCTGCGCCTGCTACGCCTGCCGCACCTTCAGCCGCGCCTATCTCCGCCATCTGGTGATCGCCGGCGAGATCCTCGGCTCGACCTTGCTCACCATCCACAACCTCCATTTTTTCCTCGATCTGATGACCCAGGCCCGCGCCCGGATCGAAGCCAACGAATACGCCCGCTGGCACTTGTCGTGGATCGACCGATACGAGGCGAACCAAGGCTGACTTCGACCCGTATTTTCAACCAAACCCGCAACCGGAAATCGAATGGCTCACAAAACCTACACCAACCTTCTCCAAGCCCTGCAGGACACCTATTGGCTGCGCTCGACCCTCGGATTGCTCGGTTGGGACGAGCAGGTCAACCTTCCCCCGGGAAGCGCCGAGCACCGCGCCGCCCAGAGCTCCTACTTGGCCGACCTCCATCACCGGCAGTTCACCCGGCCGGAGATCGGCGAATGGCTCGGCGAATTGGAAGCGGTTGATGCCGAACTGAATGACGACGAACGGACCGTGGTTCGGTGGACCCGGCGCGATTACGACCGGGCTGTCAAGTTGCCCTCCCGTTTCGTCATGGAGAAAACCCAACACCGCTCACGGGCCTACCATGCCTGGGCGGCGGCCCGAAAGGCAAACGACTTTCCCGCCTATGCGCCGGTCCTGGAGAAAACCATCGAGCTCGCCCGCGAGGAAGCCCGCTTGCTCGGATGGGAGGCGAACGCCTACGATTATTTCGTCGATCGTCACGATCCCGGACTGACCGCCTCCCGGATCGCGGACCTTTTCGGCCAACTCCGGGAACCGTTGAAGGAGTTGGTCGGCGAAATCCTGGCCTCGCCGCGGAAAGCGGACCTGACGGTCTTCAAAGGCTTCGACGTCGGCCGCCAGGAGTTGTTCATCCGCAGCGTCGTCGAACGCCTCGGCTTCGATTTCAGCCGCGGTCGTCTCGACCGGTCGATCCATCCGTTTTGCGGCGGCGACGGCGCCGACACCCGCATGACGACGCGGTTTGATCCGGACAACCCGCTCGACGCCATCTTCAGTTCGATCCACGAGACCGGGCACGGCTTGTACTCACAAGGCCTGCCGCTCGAGTCGCGGAGCAATCCGCTCGGTTCGGCGGTCGGGATGGCGGTGCACGAATCGCAAAGCCGCCTGTGGGAAAACCAAGTCGGACGGAGCCGCCCCTTCTGGGCCTACTTTGAACCGTTGCTCCGCCAGGCGTTTTGCTCGGAACTCTCGGCGGTCTCGTCGGACGACCTCTATTTGGCGATCAACGCGGTGCAGCTGAATCCGATCCGGGTCGATTCCGACGAAGTGACCTACAACCTCCACATCATGCTCCGTTTTGAATTGGAGCGGGCGCTCTTCGCGGGCGACCTCGCGGTCCGCGATCTCCCGGCGGAGTGGACCCGATTGTCGCAGGAATTGATCGGCCTCACTCCGAAAAACGACGCGGAAGGGGTTTTGCAAGACATCCATTGGTCCGGCGGATCGTTCGGATATTTCCCGAGTTATTGCCTCGGAAACATGATGGCCGCCCAACTCTGGGACACCGTCCGGGAGGAGATCCCCGGCTTGGAGAAAACCTTCGCCCAAGGCGAATTCCAGCCCCTCCTCCACTGGCTCCGCGAAAAGATTCATTGCCACGGCCGCCGTTTCGACACCGACGCCATGGTGGTGCATTCCACCGGCAAAACCCTAGCCCCCGACGCGTTGATCCGGTATTTGAAAGATCGATACTCGCCGCTGTATCGATAGACGGTCTTGGTCCCCCCCTCTCAAGAGCGAAAATCCGGGCTGCGCCTGGGGAACAACATGGAATGAAACTTCCTCGCCACTGGGAGGGATGGCATCCTGCCGTCCGTCGTCGGCGTCGCTTTCAGGATAAGGTCGGCTGGAAGCCAACCCTCCGATTTGGCCCTCCAACCCCATAAGCAATGAAGTTTCATAAGGGGGAAACACACCCCACCATGCTTGCGCATGGTCCCCCCCTCTCAAGAGGGGATCGGCGTGAAAAAGTTCCCCTCTGGAGAGGGGGGGACCGCTCGCCAGAGTGGTGGGGTGTGTCATCTGCGAATTCGGCGAGCGCCAAGCTATCGTCTATCCTTCCGCCTCCAGGCGAAAGAACGTCCACGTGGAGCGGATTCCGTCGCGACCGGTGTATCGTTCGTCGTAGGCGCGGAGGGTGCGGCGTAAAATCGCCGGCGGAAAACGACGGGCGGGGGCGGCGCCGATGCGGTGGAGAGTGCGGAGAAGATGGAGGGCGTTTGGGAAAGTGAATACGCGCTCGACCGCTTCGGAACGCAGGAGACGGAAGCCCGACCGGGCCAGAGCCGCTTCCCAGGCGGCGGGGAGACGCCATTCCAGCGGGGAAGCGCCGGGAAGAACGTTTTCGAGCTCAGCCAACGTCGGGGCGACGAAAAATCCGGCGAGGATCCGGCCGTTGGGATTCAGATGGCTCTTCCAGTGCTCGAACATCCGGACGGGATCATCGGCCCACTGCAGGAAGCTTGAAGAGAAAATCCAATCAACGGATACATCAGGAAGAGAGTCGGCAGAAGCCGTCTGCCATTCGACTTTCGGGAGGGCGGTCCGGCCGTGCTCCACCATCGCCGGGGCGGCGTCGGTGGCGAGGAACGGGCCTTGCCAAGGGAGGAGATGCCGGGTGAAAAGTCCCGTGCCGGAGGCGACCTCCAAGGCGGCTCCGATTGTTTGTTTCGGCTTCCATTCGGCCAGCCAGGCAGCCATCTCCCGCTGGATGAACCCGAACGATTCGTAGGTTTGGGCGGCCCGGTCGAAACTTTTCATGGGACGGAAGCGGCTTTCAAGAGCGGTTCCGGAGCGTGTCCGACCCCGGGGACGATGCGGAGGCGTGGGGCAAGTTCATGGAGGATATTCGAATCCACCACCGGGTCGGCGTCGCCGACGAATCCGTCCCAGGGATCCGGGAGTCCGGGAGATGCGATCCGGTCGTCGGCGAGTTGGTCGAGACCGTCGAGCAACGCGTCGAGCGAATAAGGAAGTGTATCCGGTTTCCCCAGATCGAGCCCGGCGCGCCGGTAGAAATCTTCGAGGGCCGGGAGTGGATCCCGTTTTATCCAGCGGATGAGGTAACGAACCTGGGTGCGGGTGAATCGTCCCCCGAGTCCGGCCTCCGATGGAAAAGCGAAGAACGGGGCGACGAGCAGGACCGGGAGCGGAATCGTCTCCGCCGCCTTCAATAACTGGAACGCCCCGAGGGAATATCCGCCGATGCGGTCGTAATGGCTCCAGTCGAGGTCGGCGACGTTTCCCGGGACCGGCGGCAGGACGGTGTGTTCCGCGGATGGATACACGTGTTTCACCTGGTCGTAAAACCAACCGGGCGGCAATCCCCAGCCGCCAATCCAAAGCCAGCGTTCCGATTTCATGGATGTTGCGCGCGCCATTGGCGGAGGAGGCCTTCGACGCGGGCGCCGGTTTCGGGGGTGAAGCCCCGTTTCAGGGAAACGCGGAGACGTCCGGTGCCGGCCGGAACGGTCGGGGGACGGATCGCTCCGACGTGAACCCGGTTTTCGCGGAGGAAGGTCGCGAGGGCGAGCGTCCGGTCGCTTTCGCCGACGATGACTGGAACGATCGGGGAATCTCCTTCGGGGACTTCCCATCCTGCCTTCCGCAGGCGTTGCCGGAAAATCCGGGAGGCCTTCCGCCAAACCGGCTGGTCGGCCGAAAGCTGCCGGGTTCGTTCGACTGCGGCAGTTGCCGCGGCGGTGGCGATCGGGCTGAGATAGGTCGAATAAATGAATTCGCCGGCGTGGTTGATCAGGTGGTCCCGGAAACAGGATTCGTGAAACAATGTATAGGCGCCCTGCGAGCCGAGCGCTTTACCGAGGGTGCCGACAAGGACGTCGACTGCTTGGATGCACCCGGTTTCCGCCGCGAGGCCGGCGCCTTTCGGGCCGTACCAGCCGAGGGCATGGGCCTCGTCGACGATGAAGCAAAACGGATGGGTCTCCTTCAGCGCGGCGATCGCGGTGAGGTCGGGTGCGTCGCCGTCCATGCTGAAAATCGATTCGGTGACGACGAAACGAACCCCCTCGGGGCGGGGATGCTTCTTAAGTAATTCCCGGAGGTGATCGACGTCATTGTGACGGTAGCGGACGAGCCGGGCGCCGCTGTGGAGGATCCCGGCGATCATGCTGTTGTGGATCAGGCGGTCGGCGAAAACAAGGTCGCCGGGCTGGGGCAGAAGACTGAGCACGGCATGATTCGCGGCGTATCCACTGTTCCAGACAATCCCGTGAGGGAAACCGTGCCATTCGCAGAGCATCGTTTCCAAACGCTGGTGTGGTGTCCGGTAACCCGCGACCAACGGCGAGGCAGAAGCGGAACATCCGAAGCGGTCGGCGGCATCCCGGGCGGCGGCGACCACCGCCGGATCGCGGGCGAGCTCGAGATAATCGTTGTCGGAGAGTTCCAACCAATCAGAGCCAGCCTCCCGTATCGCCAGGGAGCGAAGAAGCCCCGTCTCGCGACGTGATTCCAAGCCGTCCGCGAGGCGCTTTCGCAGTGTCTCCATTAGTGTGAATTAGTTGTTTATTAGTAGTTGAAATCCCATCTTTAGAAGCGACTGCGGGCGCCGTCCGGGTCCTCCGGGAGGGGGGCGTCGAAACGCTGGCGGGCCCAGACCGGGAGGGTGGCAAGGCCGCGTCGGTTGCTATCGCGGATTTCGGCGGATTGCGGTTCGGTTTCGTTGAGCCAGAGTCCGGCCGGCAGGCGGTGTTGGGCCGCGTAGGCGGCGGCGAGCCGTCCCTGGTTGATCGCCCCGAGGCGGTCGGGGATGACCAAAACGACCCGGTCGGCGGCGATGGCCCGGGCGAAGTCGGTCCAGTCATGGCCGTCGGCGTCGAGCGGGACGGCGATTCCGCCGGCTCCTTCGACGATGCGGAGTTCGGCCGGAGGGAGGGCGCGCCATTTTTCAAGCATTCCTTCGATGGAAAGCGGCGGAGCCCCTGCCGCTTCGGCCGCCGCGACCGGCGCGAGGGGGAGCGGGAAACGGATCAAGGTGAAGGCCGTGGCGCCGGCGACTCCGCTGCGGTGGAGGGCGTCGTCGGCGTCGCCGGGTTCGCCGGGAGCGCGCCCGGTCTCGACTGGTTTAATAAATTGGATACGCAGGCCCGGGCGGCCGAGGAGACGGCCGATGGCGGCCGTCACCCGGGTTTTGCCGATGCCGGTGTCGGAGCCGGTGACAAAGATGACGCGCACCTGGAGGAAGGATTTAGAATAAATGAAGCCGAGGTCCGAAGGCCCCGGTCAGGCGTGCGCTTCCTCCGGTTCCGCGGCGGCGCAGGCGGACTTCTCGCCGTTGCGGTGGTATTCGCGGGCGGCTTGCGGATCGAGCGGATGGAGGCCGAGTCGTTCGAGGAGGCGGAGGTCTTCCGAGCGTTCCGGATTGGGCGTGGTCAGAAGCTTTTCGCCGAGGAAAATGCTGTTGGCTCCGGCGAGGAAGCAGAGGGCTTGGGTTTCCTCACTCATGGCGGTGCGTCCGGCGGAAAGGCGGACGATGCTCTTCGGCATGATGATCCGGGCGGTGGCGATGATGCGGACGAATTCGAACGGATCGACCGGTTGCTGCTCGTCGAGCGGGGTGCCTTCGACCGGGACCAATGCGTTGATCGGCACCGAGTCGGGTTGCGGGTCGAGCGAGGCGAGTTCGGCCAGCAGTTTCAGTCGGTCGTCGATCGTTTCCCCCATGCCGAGGATGCCGCCGCTGCAAACTTCCAAGCCCGCCTGGCGGACGTTCGAGAGGGTTTGGAGGCGGTCGTCGTAGGTGCGGGTGGTGATGATCTCCGGGTAAAATTCGCGGGACGTATCCAAGTTGTGGTTATAGACCGCGCAGCCGGCCTCCTTGAGGCGGGCCGCCTGGTCTTCGCGCAGCATCCCGAGGGTGCAGCAGACTTCTAGGCCGAGGTCGGCGACGCCGCGGACGGTGTCGATGACCGAGTCGAACTGACGTCCGTCGCGAACGTCGCGCCAGGCCGCCCCCATGCAGAAGCGGGAAGCTCCCCCGGCCTTGGCTTCCTTGGCCTTTTCGATCAATGCCGTCGTGTCCATCAGCGGTTCCGGCTCCAACTCGGTATGGTAATGGGCGGACTGCGGACAATATTTGCAGTTTTCCGGGCAGGCGCCGGTCTTGATCGACTGGAGGGTCGAAAGTTGCACCCCGGCCGGATCCTGGTAGCGATGATGCACCTGTTGGGCGCGGAAGATCAAGGTGGTGAAGGGGAGATGATAGATCTCACGGATTTGTTCGAGTGTCATAGAATTTTGGATTTTAGATTTTGGATTTTAAATTTCGGAATTCGGATTTTGAAATTCGGACTTTGCCAGGGTTTGGTTGAGGGCGGCGAGTGTTCGGTCGACGAGGAGAGTGATTTCTTCGGGGGAGATGCAGATCGGCGGGACCAGGAGAAGGGTGTCGCCGAGCGGGCGGAGGAGGAGACCGTGTTCGCGGGCCTGGAGGCAGACTTGGAGGCCGGCGCGGACCGGGATGGGAAACGGATCGGGGCGGTTGCGGTGGGGGGCGAGTTCGACGGCTGCGGTGAGGCCGCGTTGGCGGACCTGGCGGACGTGCGGGTGGTCGGCGAAGGCGGATTCAAGGGCGGCGCCGAAGGCGACGATGGCGCGGGCCACCTGGCCGGATGTGATCATCGGCTCCAGTTTTTCGATGTTGGCGAGGGAAACGGCGGCGGCGAGGGGGTTGCCGGTGAAGGTGTGGCCGTGGAAAAAGGCCCGGTAGCTTTCGTAGGGACCGAGGAAGGCCTCGTAGATCGGTTCGCGGACGACGGTGGCAGCGAGCGGAAGGTAGCCGGCGGTCAGTCCTTTGGCCAGACAGAGAAAGTCGGGGGTGACCCCTTCCTCGGCGCAGACGAGGAGGGAGCCGAGGCGGCCGAAGCCGACGAAAACCTCGTCGAGGATCAGGTGAATTCCGTGGCGGCGGCAGAGGTCCGCGACAGCCCGGACGAAGCCGGGCGGTTGCTGGAGCATGCCGCCGGCGCCCTGGACGGACGGTTCGAGGATCAGGCAGGCGGTCTCGGCGCCTTGGGACGCGAGAAGTTCTTCAAGGTTACGGAGGCTTGCGGCGGGGTCGGCGGCGACGGTGCGGCCGTTGAGCTCGTGGCAAAGCGGGGCGGGAAATTTGTCGGTCGGGAAAAACCACGGGCTGAAGCGGTCGTGGAAAAGGCCGGAGTCGCCGACGGCCATGGTCCCGAAGGTATCGCCGTGGTAACTGTGGCGCATCGAGACGACCTTGCGGCGGGCTGGTTCGCCGCGGAGTTGCCAGTATTGGAACGACATTTTCAGGGCGATTTCGACCGCGTTGGAGCCGTTGTCGCTGAAAAAGGAGCGGTTGAGATCGCCCGGGGTGATCTCGGCGAGTTTGCGGGCGAGCTTTGAACCGGCGGGGTGGGTTAGGCCGAGCATCGTGGAGTGGGCGACGCGGTCGAGTTGGTCGCGGAGGGCGCGATTGAGGTCGGGGTCGTTGTGGCCGTGGACGTTGGTCCAGATCGAGGCCGTGCCGTCGAGGTAGCGGCGGCCCGCGGTATCGGTCAGCCAGACGCCTTCGCCGGAATCGATATGGATTGGTGGGACCGCGGAATACTCCCGCATCTGGGCGAACGGATGCCAGGAGTGGGTGAAATCCCACTCGCGCAATTCGGTTTCACTGGCTGGCGCGCATTCCCGGATCATCGATGAGTCGATTAACAAAACACAGGTTCGGGGGAATTGTTAAGGGCAAAGTGCGTTTTGGTTAACATTTGGAGAGAATGATGAATTAGGAATGATGCATTATGAATGGGGAAGGGGGCTTGAGTTTGGGAAGGGAAGGGGGGAGAGTGGGCGGGATGGAAAGACCTCGTGATATCCAGCTCATTGGCAAGGAAGTGGCCATTCTTTGGGAGGGTGGCGGTGAAAGTTTCATTCCGATGGAACTGCTCCGGGAGCGCTCGCCGAGCGCGGAGACCCGGGGGGAAGTCGACGTATTGGGCAACCGTTACGGGGGCGACGGCCCGAAGAAATTCCCGGGGGTCACGGTGAAGGGGTGGCAGGTGGTCGGGACTTACGCGGTCCGGTTCGACTTCAGCGACGGCCATTCCAGCGGGCTTTACAGTTTCCAGTTGCTTCGCGAGCTGGGGGACGAGGCGGCCTGATTCTGTAGCGGGCATTCGAAAAAGCCGGTAAGCAGGTTTTCGCGCGAAGCGCTTTGGAGTGCTGGTGCGTCCCCGCACCGCTTTCGGAATGGTCGGAGGTAGCCGCGCGCTCGACAGTCATTCGACGGCCGGAGCTATTCCGCGCGCACGAAAGCTCCGCGGGGACGCGGAGCACTCCAAAGAGGCTTCGCCTCGAAAACCAAGTTGTCGTCGTGCGGTTTCGTTGAGCGACTTTTCTGAGCGGGGGGCGTTTTTGCCGAATTCCTTTCTTTTCAGGGAATTGGATTTAGTGTGAAGTGGGAGGCAATTCCCTTCCAATCATCAGGAACCACTATGACGCAGAGAACACCGAAAGAAGTTATCGAGTTCGCCAAGAGCAAGGACGTGAAGATCGTCGATTTCAAGTTTTGCGACATTCATGGTTCCTGGCAGCATTTCTCCGTGCCGTTGTCCGAACTGAAAGAGGAGGTTTTCGAGGAGGGGCTCGGATTCGACGGGTCGAGCGTGCGGGGTTGGCGGACGATCGAGGCCTCCGACATGTTGGTGAAACCGGATCCGAACACCGCCTTCATCGATCCGTTTTCGGCGTTCACCACATTGAGCCTCGCTTGCGATGTGGTCGATCCGGTGACCATGGAGGTTTACGAACGCGATCCGCGCGGGGTGGCGATCAAGGCGGAGGCGTATTTGAAATCGACCGGGATCGCCGACACCGCCTTTTTCGGACCGGAGGCGGAGTTCTTCGTTTTCGATGATGTCCGCTATGGGACGACCGCCAACTCCTCGTTTTATTCGGTCGATTCCGAGGAGGCGATTTGGAATTCCGGCAAGGAGGAGTTTCCGAACCTCGGCTACAAGATCCGTCACAAGGAAGGATACCTGCCGGTTTCGCCCGCCGACAAACAGGTCGATTTGCGCAACGAGATGATTCTGACCATGATCGAGCTCGGCATCCGGATCGAGCGGGAGCATCACGAAGTGGCGACGGGCGGTCAGGCCGAAATCGACGTCGTTTTCGATAGTCTGCTCCGGATGGGTGATACCATGTGCCTCTACAAATACGTGGTCAAAAACGTCGCCCACAAACACGGCAAGGCGGCGACTTTCATGCCGAAGCCGCTGTTCGGCGACAACGGTTCCGGGATGCACGTCCATTCTTCGCTGTGGAAAGGGGGCAAACCGCTTTTCGCCGGCGACGGTTACGCCGGGATGAGCGAACTGGCGCTGAATTACATCGGCGGAATCCTCAAGCACGCGCCCGCGTTGTGCGCCCTCTGCAATCCGACCAACAACAGTTACAAGCGGTTGATCCCCGGGTTCGAGGCGCCGGTCAACCTCGCCTACTCGGCCCGCAACCGCTCGGCGGCGATCCGGATTCCGACCTATAGCATCAGTCCGAAATCGAAACGGATCGAATACCGCACCCCCGATCCGTCGGCCAATCCGTATCTCGCCTTCTCGGCGATCCTGATGGCCGGGCTCGACGGCGTGCAAAACAAGATCGATCCGGGCGAGGCGATCGACAAGAACCTCTACGATTTGTCGCCCGAGGAAATCGCCTTGGTGCCGACGGTGCCCGACTCGTTGCGCGGCGCGGTGGAGGCGTTGCGGGCCGACCACGAGTTCTTGATGAAAGGGGATGTCTTCACCCAGGATTTCATCGACAACTTCATTCGGATGAAGACCAACGAATACGATGCGGTCCGGGTGCGCCCCCATCCGCACGAGTTCCACATGTATTTCGATATCTGATACGCCATGCGAATTCTAGTGACGGGGGGAGCCGGCTTTCTCGGAAGCCATTTGTGTGAACGTTTGTTGAAAGACGGGCATGAGGTGATCTGCATGGACAACCTTTTCACCGGCCGGAAGCAGAACATCTTTCACCTGATGGAGAACCCGTTGTTCGAATTCGCCCGGCACGATGTTACCGATCCGTTCAAAGTCGAAGTCGACCAAATCTACAACCTCGCCTGCCCGGCCTCGCCGGTTCATTACCAATACAATCCGATCAAGACGGTAAAAACCTCCGTGATGGGGTCGATCAATTGCCTCGGGTTGGCGAAGCGAGTCAAGGCCCGGGTGTTCCAAGCCTCGACCTCGGAAGTCTATGGCGACCCGGAGGTCCATCCGCAGGAGGAAGGATACCGGGGGAACGTGAATCCGATCGGTCCGCGGGCTTGTTACGATGAAGGTAAGCGCTGCGCTGAAACGCTCTTTTTCGATTACCATCGGGAGAACAAAGTTGATATCCGGGTGGTCCGGATCTTCAACACCTACGGTCCCCGGATGCTGCCGAATGACGGGCGAGTCGTATCGAATTTCATCGTACAGGCGCTTCGCGGCAACGACATTACGATATATGGCAAAGGCGAGCAGACCCGGTCCTTTTGTTATGTGGACGACTTGATCGACGGGTTTGTCCGGTTCATGGAGCAGACCGAAACGGTCGGTCCGTTGAACTTGGGAAACCCGGAAGAGTTCACTATTTTGGAGCTGGCGGAAAAAGTGATCGAGTTGACCGGCAGCCAGTCGAAGATCCGTTTTCAGCCGTTGCCGAAAGACGATCCCGTCCGGCGGAAACCGGACATCACCCTGGCCCGCAAACACCTCGGCGGATGGGAGCCGACGTATCCGTTGGAAAAAGGCTTACTGAAGACGATCGAATACTTCGCGAAGCACGGAGACGTGGCCTGAGTTTTGGCGTGGTCGGGTTGGCTCCGCCGCCCGACAGCTGCGGCTGGGGCGGCCGGGGGGAAATGGCGTCCGGCGTCGCTGGCGGGAGGGACAGGTATCCCCGGAGGATTTCGACCGCATCGGTCGACGGGGCGGCAAAGCCAACCCCGCTACATTGTTGGGCGGGAACACCTCGATGGGCGACGTGCCCCATGGAGATGGCTTAACGGCAAAAATTTCGTTCCCGGCATTGGCGTGGTCGGGTTGGCTCCGCCGCCCGACAGCAGCGGCTGGGGCGACCGGGGGAAATTGATGTCCGGCGTCGCTGCCGGGAGGGACAGGTATCCCCGGAGGATTTCGACCGCATCGGTCGACGGGGCGGCGGAGCCAACCCCGCGACATGGGGCGACGCGGGCGAGTTTGGTGCGGCGGAGGGCCTACTCGGTCGATTCCGGCGGGAGGACTTCGACGACGATGGCGGTGCAGTTGTCGCGGCCGGAGGCGCGGACGGCGTCGTCGACGATCCGTTGGGCGGGCGGGACGTTCGCTTCGCGGGGAGTGGGGTGGCGGATTTGTTCCTCCAGTCCGGCCGGGCCGGAACTGTCGAGGATGCCGTCGGTGCAGAGGAGGAGGCGGTCGCCCGGCTCGTATTTGATCGTGCCGAGTTGCGGTTCGGCGTTTCGGAAGCTGGCTCCGAGGGCTTTATTCAATTGATTTTTCCGGGGATGGACCCGGGCTTCGGCCGGGGTGATCCGGCCGGTTTCGACGAGCCAGGCGACGTGAGTGTGGTCTTTGGAGACCTGGTGGATTCCACCCTCGGCGGGCAGGTGGTAGATCCGGCTGTCGCCGATATGACCGAAGATGGCGGCTTCGGGGGTGAACCAGCAGAGGCTCAAAGTCGCCCCCATCCCGCGGCATTCCTCGTAGAAGAAGCCCATTCCCTCGATCGAGTCGTGGGTGCGGGAGAAGATTTCGCCGAGGAGTTCGTGGTTGCCGGAGGAAAGCCCCATGGCGGAAAGTTTGAAACTCCGCGGAAGGAGTTCGCTGATTTTGTCGACCGCGATTTTGCTGGCGAATTCCCCGGCGTTGGCTCCGCCCATGCCGTCGCTGACCGCGAACACGAAGTCGCCCATTTCGAGCGATGCCTCACCGACCTTGCCGAGATAGTGGGCGGCAAGGTGGTCGAAGGTGAGCGCGAGAAAGGCGTCCTCGTTGGTCTTGCGGACCCGGCCGACGTGGGTGCAGCCGGACCAGCGCAGGCGGGTGGCGAGGCCGGTGGGGGCGGCGGAGGCGTTGGAAACGTTACTTGAGTTCATGGCGGTTTTTGAAACCGGGATGGTCGAGCGTGAGGGTTTCGCCCGTTTCGAGGATGGTGGCGAATTCAAAATCGATCAGGCAGAAGCGGCCGAGGCGGGCGTTGTAGGTGACGTTACGGGCGAAGGCGTCCTCGTGGCGGACGCCGTATGATTCGAGTTCCGCGAACAACTCCTTCAGTTTGTCGTCGCTGATCCGGGAGACGATGTGGCCGCAGTTGGTGGTGACGATCCGCAGTTTCTCTTCATCGGCTTCCAGAAGGCGGGGAACGAACGGGCACCCCTTCTTTTCCAGGTAACGGAGGACCCGCGACTCGTTTTCGAACCGTTCTTTGGCCATCGTCCCGTTGTAGGTTTTGTGGACTCGGCCATCGAAGCCGATGTGGACGGTGGCCTGATGGGTGTCTTTGATCTCCTGCATACTGGTTAAAATTGATCGGATTACGGGGTGATCCCTGATTTACTGTCAAAAATGATACAGAATCAAGGCTCTTTTCCAAGTTGGCCCGCAATCTGCTTAAGTGATTGGCAAGTCTGGTAGCCGCCGCTGCTGTGAAAGGAAAGCGGGCTTCCCTTCCGTCAATCTCGACCAACGACAATCTTAAATCAATATGGCTAAATACAAGCTCGAATACATTTGGCTCGACGGCTACACGCCGGTGCCGAATCTCCGTGGAAAAACGCGCATCGCGTCCTCAGCTCCGAAGTCGGTCGATGACTGCCCGATGTGGGGTTTCGACGGCAGTTCGACGAAGCAGGCCGAAGGCAAGAGCTCCGATTGCATGCTCAAGCCGGTGGCCCTGTATCCGGACGCCGGACGCAAGAACGGTTTTATCGTGATGTGTGAGGTGATGATGCCGGATGGTGTCACGCCGCATCCGAGCAACCATCGCGCGACGATCGAAGATGATGCGGACGCCTGGTTCGGCCTCGAACAGGAATACTTTTTGTTCAGAAACCGCCGTCCGCTCGGCTGGCCGACCGATTTTGGTTTCCCGAGTCCGCAGGGTGAATATTACACCGGCGTCGGCTACACCAACGTCGGCAGTATCGCTCGTCAGATCGTCGAGGAGCACCTCGAACTCTGTTTGGAAGCCGGCATCAACCACGAAGGGATCAACGCCGAGGTGGCCAAAGGCCAGTGGGAATTCCAGATCTTCGACAAAGGTTCCCGCGCCTGCGCCGACGACATGTGGGTTGCCCGTTATCTGCTGCTCCGTCTTTGCGAGCGTTACGAAGTCGACGTGGAGTGGCACTGCAAGCCGTTCCTCGGCGACTGGAATGGTTCTGGAATGCACTGCAACTTCTCGACCAAGCATATGCGCGAAGTCGGGGGTAAGGAGTATTTCCTGAAGTTGATGGAAGCCTTCGAGAAGTTCAAGGACGAGCACATCGCGGCGTATGGCCCGGACAACGAAAAACGGTTGACCGGTTTCCACGAAACGCAGTCGATCGACAAGTTCTCCTGGGGCATCGCCGACCGGGGCGCTTCGATCCGCGTGCCGCACAGTTTCGTCAACAACGGTTACAAAGGTTATTTGGAAGACCGCCGTCCGAATTCGCAGGCCGATCCATATCAGATCTGCGCCCGCGTTCTCCGGACCATCAACACGGTCCCGACCGAGTAAGTGGGTCGATTATGTTTTGTGTTTCGTGTGTGTGTTGAAACCTCAAGCGGCGCCCCTTTGCGGGGGCGCCGCTTTTTTTTCTGAACCGCGGATGATTTTTATAACCGCAGATTTCGCGGATGGGCGCAGATGAAGAGTGATTTTTGTTTTGTGTATGGGACGTTGTTGCGGGGGTTCGGGAACCATTGGATCTTGCTGAAATTGGGCGGGGAATTTCAAGGGGAGGCTACGACGGTGGAGCGGTATCCGTTGGTGGTGACCGATCTGCCGTATCTGTTGGATCGGCCGGGGGAGGGGTATCGGGTCGAGGGGGAGATTTTCCGGATCCCGTCCGCGGGCTGGGAGGCTCTCGACCGTTTGGAAGGCCATCCGCACTTTTATCGGCGGCGGATCGAGCAGTTCTCGATGGGGGAGGAGATGGTTTGGGCGTGGACCTATTTTCTCGCGCTCGAAGCCCCCGGGCTGTGCCGGAGGCCCCGATTGCGGAAATTCAGTGAGGCGGGCAAGGTGCGGGATATCACCTGACGCCGGCCTCGGACAACAAACTGGAGCGGATCAACCGCAGCCGCAGCCCCCGCTTTCTCCGCCACCGCCGCAGCAGCCGCCCCCTTGCTGGGGTTTGGCGTTGGCCGCGAAATCGATGCCGAGATTGATGGTGAGCGCGGCGTTGGCTTGTCCGAGGACGCCGAGCATCGCGTCGGCGGCCTGTTCGCGTTGTTGGAACAACGGGTTCTGTTGGATCCGAATCTGGAGTTGCTCCAGCTGGCGCATGTCGCCGGAGGTGTCGAGCCCTTGTGAATGGGCGCCTTGGACCTGGGCGACCAACTGACGGTATTCGCCGAGCAGGCCGGAAACAGTCGGATCCTTTTCGAAGGATTCGTTGACGGATTGGAAGCTCTTCCACTCGGAAGATTCCTTAATGGCTTCGGCCAACTGGTTGGCGGCCGCTTCAACAGAGATCGATTCAGTAACGGACATAGCGGGTTATACTCTCACGTTTTTCCCAGATTACAAGAACGAGGGAGGCAAATTTCGAATGCCGAATTTAGAGTGGCGAAATGGAAGTAGCGACGTTGACCGTTGAACCTTGAACCTTGAACCTTGAACCAACTCGCTGGTTAGAACTGCAGTTGCGATTGGAGGTCGGAGAGATCGGTGACCGGTTTCAGGCAGTGGGGGCCGATACAGAGGAGATATCCGTCGGGGAGATCGGCGGAATCGCTTCGGAGGACGAAGATCCGGCGCCAGATTTCCTGGCGGAGCATTTCGGCCAGCGGCTTCCAGTCGGCGACGTTTTTCACTTTCAATACCGCGATGCCGTGATGCTCGGCGGTCAGGGCGCTCATCGCGTGGCCGACAGCGCTCGGAGCGCGGCGGGAATAGGCGGAGTAGGCGGCCTGCAAGCGGCTGAACTGGGTCAGGTAATCGGGTTCGCCGGTGATCGCGTGCAACGCGGAAAAGACGTGGAGGAGGGAGGAGTTCCCCGCCGGGATCGCCTTGTCGAGCCATTCCTTGCGGCGGCTCACCAGTTCCTCGTGGTCGGACGAGGTGAAAAAGAAACCGGGTTGCTCGGGGTCGGCGAACCAGGTCAGGATGCTTTGGGTGATCCGCCGGGCCCGCTCGATGAGGGTGGCGGAGAGTCCCGGTTCGAAGAAATCCGCCCGGGAGGCGAGGGCGAGCAGGGCTTCGGCGTAAAAGGCGTAGTCATCGAGATAACCGTTGAGGCGCGGCTTCTCATCGAAGATCGCATGTAAACGGTCGTCACCGAACCGGAGGTTGTCCCAAATGAAATCGGCCGCCTGCCGGGCGCGGGCGAAACAGTCGGGGCGGTCCAAGCCGAAGGCGGCCTCCGCCAACCCCCGGATAAAGAGACTGTTCCAGGACACCAGCTGCTTTTCGTCGCGGGCCGGACCGGGACGCCGGTTGCGGGCTTCGAGAAGTTTCTTCCGGGCCGGGGCGAGGCGTTCCCGTTCCTCCGGTTCGCCGACGACCAGGGCGGGGTTCGATTTGCCGTGTTCGAAATTCCCCTCCTCGGTAATGTTGTAGGCGGCGCAGAATGCTTCCCCTTCCTCGTCGCCGAGGACGGCCTTGATCTCGGACGGAGTCCAGACGGCGAATTTCCCTTCCTCCCCTTCGCTATCGGCGTCGAGCGACGAATAATAAAGCCCGTGGGGCGCCCGCATCTCCCGCTCGGCCCATTCGATCGTCTCCTCGGCGACGTTGCGGAAAAGCGGATGGCGGAATCGGTGCCAGCCCTTGACGTAGATATCGAGCAGGAGACCGTTGTCGTAGAGCATCTTTTCGAAGTGGGGGATGAGCCAAAAACGATCGACGCTGTAGCGGGCGAAACCGCCGGCGATCTGGTCGAAAATCCCACCGTGGCCCATCGCCGACAAGGTGCTTCCGACGGCCCGGTCGAAGCGGGAAGTCCGTTGGGGGTGTTCCTCCGGTTGGATTCCCCGGCGAAGTTCGAGGAGGAAGTCGAGGGTCATCGACGGCGGGAACTTCGGGGCTTCGCCGAAACCGCCGAAATCCTTGTCGTGGGTTTGGCAAATCGCGTCGCCCGCCGCGAGAAGCGCCGCGTGATTCGGTTTTCCTTCGCCGGAATCAAACGGCTCGTTCATCGCCCGGAGGTTGTGGACGATGTTGGCGGCGTTCTCCTCCAGTTGGTTTCGTTCCCGCTGGTAGAAGTCGGCGACCCGCATCAACAGTTGGGGCCATGGGACGACCCCCTGCCCCCGGTCCTCGGGCGGAAAATAGGTGCCCCCGAAAAACGGGCGGCCGTCGGGGAGGCAGAAAACATTGAGCGGCCAACCTCCGTGCCGGGTGATCATCTGGACCGCGTCCATGTAGATCTGGTCGAGGTCGGGACGTTCCTCGCGGTCGATTTTGACGCAGATGAAATGTTTGTTCATCAACCCCGCGATGTATTCGTTTTCGAATGACTCGTGGGCCATGACATGGCACCAATGGCAGGAGGAATAACCGACCGAGACCAGCAGCGGCTTGTCTTCCGCCTTCGCCTTCGCCAAGGCCTCGGGACCCCACGGATACCAATCCACGGGATTCTCCGCGTGTTGTTTCAAATATAGACTCGGTTCCTCGGCGAGACGGTTTGGCATATCGGTTGCGGTTCGGACGGATGTTGCAGAAAATTGGTTTAAACGTGACCATCTACCATACTCGGATTTGCCAAGGCAAACGAGACCGGAATTAGAATTCACTTCAATCACTTGGTTGGAGTTCCGCCTGTAGGCGGTCACCTCATCAAAGACCGGCTGAAGCCGCCGAGCGTGGGTAACATCGTCGGACAAAAAGCACTACGCGGGGGTTGACAAGATCCGTGGCTTCGGCATTTCTTTCTCCTGCAATGAAAACCCGGAAAGGAAAGGAGAACGAGACGATGGACGACGACCCTGGAAGTAGTCGTAAGGCGTTGCGCTGTCTCCGCCGGAGTTTTCTCCCGGTGGACGGTTCTCGCGGGTTTCGCGGCCGTCGCAAGGCTTAGCCTTGTTTGTCTCGGTTTTTTCCTCGTTTCCCGCTAGAGTCGTTCTGCGGGCTAAAAAGCAGGAATGACCGAAACATGAATAGAGCAATACTGGAAGAAAAGATTCACCGTTTTCTGGATGGCCGGAATGCAGATGAACTCAAACTGCTGGTCGAGGAACTACACCCCTCGGTGACCGCCGAGGCATTGGAGGCGTTCACCTCTGCCGATGCCGGATTCGTCCTCGGGCTTCTCACTCCGCGGAAACGGGCCGAGCTGTTCGGGTTCTTTTCGCCGGAGCGTCAGATCGAGCTCATGGCGGAAATGGATGAGAAGGCGGCGACCGAGGTAATTACTTATTTGTCGCACGACGAACGGGTCGACCTTCTGGGAGAGTTGGCCGAAGACCGTCGCGACGCTTTGGTGAAGAGGCTGGCTCAGAAGGAGCGCGAAGACGTCCTTCGCCTGGAGTCGTATGAGGAAGGAGAAATCGGGGCGATCATGACTTCCGATTATGTCGCTCTGAACGCCGACATGACGGCCGGGCAGGCCTTGGACAAGATCCGTCGCGAGGCGCCCGACGCGGAGACCATTTATTATGGATACGTCGTCGATGCGGAGCGTCACTTGGTCGGTGTCCTTTCCTTGAAACATCTCATTCTGGCCAAGCCGGACGCGCGGGTGGAGGAGATCATGCGGCGAGGGGTGATTACGCTCCACACCCGGGCTCCGGTCGAAGAGGCGGTCCGGGAATTGCGCAAAGCCGATTTGATCGCGTTGCCGGTTCTCGACCGCCAGGGAAAAATGGTCGGCATCGTCACCCATGACGACGTCCATGACGTTCAGGAAGAAGAAGCGACCGACGACTTCCACCGGATGGCCGCCGCGCCGGGCTTGACGACGATGAGCATGCGGAGCGCGACCGTGGTCCAAATGATCCAGAAACGGTTGCCATGGCTCTTGGTCCTCGTCTTCGTCAACATCTTCTCCGGAGCCGGGATCGCTTTCTTCGAAGACACCATCGAAGCGGTGGTGGCGCTTGTATTCTTCCTTCCACTACTGATCGACAGCGGAGGCAACGCCGGATCGCAGTCGGCCACTTTGATGGTCCGCGCCTTGGCGGTCGGCGATGTTCGGATGCGCGATTGGTTTTACTTCTTGCGGCGGGAAGTCGGAATCGCTCTAACGATGGGCTTGGTGATGGGGTTGGCGGTATCGGCGGTGGCGATGGTGCGCGCTCCGGAAGTGGCGGTCGTCGTCGCTTTGACGATGGTCTGCACGATCATGGTTGGAAGTCTGATCGGCATGGTTTTGCCGTTCATCCTGACCCGGTTCAAAATGGATCCGGCGACGGCCAGTGCGCCGTTGATCACCTCCCTGGCCGATATCTCCGGGGTCATCATTTATTTCAGCATTGCCACTTGGTATCTGGGGTTGGCAGTTTGATTCGCTTGAAAAGGAGAAACCAGAAATGACATTGCCTAAATTCTCTCTCTATCCCGTAGCCGCGACCGGCTTCTTCGCCGCCGCCGTGTCGGCGCATGCTGCGTATCCATTATTGGTGGACGACGCCGCCATCGTCGGGCCGGGTGAAACCGAGGTCGTGACCTTTTACGAAGGAAGCTTTGCGTCGGGTGAACGCCTGCACGCTTTCCCGGTGGAAATTACCCATGGGTTCCATCCTCGGTTCGAAGCCGGGATCGGCTTCGGTTTCCAAATCCTCGACGACCGGGATGCCGGCGAGCGGGAAAGCGGATTGCTCGATACGATTCTCGCGGTCAAAGCGATGTTGGCCGAGCAAGGGGCTAACCGTCCGTTCGCCTTGGCGGTGGAAGGGGCGGTCAGTCTGCCGACCGCTTCGGAAAGCCGGGGACTCGGCGACGGCAATGTCGATTTCGGGATCAATTTCGCGGCGACGCGCGAATGGGATCGGACGGCGCTCGACGTGAATCTCGGTTATCTTTTCGCGGAACACTTCCGCGGTCGACGTTCGGACGGAGACGAATGGTTCATTGGCACGGCGGTTCGTCACATGACGACGGATACGGTCGAAGTGTTCGGTGAGGCGTTTGTGGAGATTCCCTCGGGGTCGACTAGCGGGACGGTGGCCACGGCCCGTTTCGGTGCCAACTGGGAGACTCCGGCCGGATGGATGCTCGGGGGCGGGGTCGGGCCTTCGTTCGGAACCGACTCCCCGGATTTCATCGTTACCGCCGGAGCGACCTGGATGTTTTGAGACCGCGGATCGCCAGCGATCGATCCGTCGGTGAGGCCGGGCGACCCGGTTGGGAAACCGGCGGGGCCGGGAGTCTTTTTTCGGTTCCGCCGGTTGCCCGGCCTTTGGCGGTATGACCTTTTGGGAAGCGGTCTTATTGGGGATCGTGCAGGGCGTCTTCATGTTCGTGCCGGTCAGTTCGACGGCGCATCTGGTGCTCGCCCAGCATCTCCTGATCCTGATGGGCTCAGACATTCCGCCCCCGGAAAGCGCCGAAATGGTCCTGTTCGACTTGGTGGTCCATCTTGGCACCCTGGTCTCGATCGTCATTGTTTTTCGACGCAGCCTGACGATCTTTCTCCTGCGGATGATGGAGGAGACGCGCGACTGGATCCGGGGACGGCGGTGCGCGATTCCCGACGGTTTGTATGCCCGGTTGTTCGCCTTGGGACTGCTGACCACGTTCGTGACCGGCACGGTCGGGCTTGTTTTGAAGGTGTTCTTCGAGACCGGATTCGCCAATCCCGCTTGGTTGGGGGCGACGTTCACCATCACCGGTGGCCTGCTCTGGTGGACGGATAAGTTGAAACCGCGTCGGGTCGGCTTGCGTCAGATTGGAGTGAAAGTCGCGGTGGTCATCGGATTGGCCCAGGCGGCGGCGCTGATGCCGGGGTTGAGTCGAAGTGGAATGACGATCGTTTTCGCGCTGTTGATGGGGCTCCGCCGGAGATGGGCCGCCGAATACAGTTTCTTCGTCGCGTTTCCGACGATCATCGCGGCGAGTTTGGTGCAAAGTCTCCTGGTGATGCGCGACCGGGGAGTGGAAGGATTCGATTTGGTTCCTTTACTGACCGGCTTCGTGGTGGCGGGGATCGTCGGCGCGGGGGCTTTGAAGCTGGTGGTCGCGCTTTTGCACCGGGCGCAATTGAAGTGGTTTTCGCTGTATTTGTGGGCGTTGGCGATCCTGGTGCTTTTCGGATTCTTCGAGCGGTTTTGACCACGCGGGCGCGGCGACCCGGGCGAGCGTCGGGTTTCGCGGAAAAAGCGGATTGGGATATCTGCGGAGCAAGGGTGTCCGTGCCGGGAGGATTCCGGCCTCGGGCGAAACCCGGGGGGCAGCGGATCCGGGCGGAGCGGCCTTCGTGTATCCGCCGGTTAGCCAAGTGGATAGGGAACGTGGCGCACGGAACCGGCTCGCCGGATGCTGGAGTATAGGCGCGGGTGCGGGCAAGCCGGGCGCCGGATCAACCTTGTTGGAGGTGGGGCGGAGCTCTATCCTTGTGGCTTATGCGATCAAGAAATTTCTCCCTGAATCGTCTTGGGATATTCCTCGGGCTCTGGATCTTCCAAACCCTCTTGTTTTCCGTCGGCTCGGCGGCCGAGGAGGAGAAGGGCCTCGTCTACTACGTGGTCGACCGGTCGGGAGCGGTGATTACCCATCAGTTGACGGAGTCGGTTCGCCATGCGATTACCGGTCATGCTTCCCAGCTTCCGGAAGAGACTGAAGTCCGGTTGGTTTTTTTCTCGCGTCAAGGCACGGAAGTGGCGGTTTGGCCACGGATGAATCGCGGCGCCAAACGCGAGTTCGCGGAATATTTCCGGCAGAATTTCGTTCCGGCCACGATTTCGCAACCTCGGTCGGCGACGGCCCGGGGGAGTCTGCGGCAGTTGCCGGGTGGCCCGAAGCGTCTCTATGACACGGTTTACGAAGCGATGGAGGATTTGCAGGCTTCACGTGACCGCTATCAATATGTGAACGTCTTGGTGTTTTCCGATGGCGAAGACAATTGGTCGAATCGATTTCGGAGTTGGCATGATATCGAGCCGGCTTATCGGCAATTGGCCTCTCGCCATGAAAACAGTTTCGTGTACTGGATCACCTTGGAATTCGACCCGGCCGATCCACCGCCTTCATGGGTGCGGCATCGTTCCCACCCTCCGGGAAAAGCCGAAATCGCGATTCCTGAGCCTCCTCCTCAAGCGAATTTCGTTTCCAATCGGCGCCAAGTGCGAGCCGGTGAACCAGTTCGGTTCAGGCACGTTGCCCGGGGTGGAGCGGTGGAGCGGTTCGAGTGGGATTTTGGAGACGGCCGGGGATCCACCGAGCAAAATCCGGAACACCGGTTCGAGCGGGAAGGGCTTTACTCGGTTTCTTTGCGGGTCATCGGTTCCGGCGGTGAAGCCGAAGAAGTGCGAAAGGACTTCATTCAGGTGGCCGCGGTGGTTCCGCTGACCGCCCGCATGGGCCCACTGCCGGAGCGGATTCAAGTGGGCGAGACCTTGCGTTTGGAAGATTATTCCGAAGGAGAGCCGGAGTCATGGCAATGGTTGGTAGACGGGGAGCCGCTTTCGAGCGAGCCGCGTGCCGAGTTGCCGTTGGAAGAGGCGGGTGAATTCGAGATCGCCTTGCGGGTGGGCAAGCAGGACGAAGAGGATATCGCCACCACCCGTCTGACGGTTCTGCCGCCTCCACCGATCGCGGATTTCGAGGTTCGGCCGGAAGAGTCGACGTTCGGGGAAACGGTCGTGTTTGCCGCCGGGGAGACTCAGGATGACTGGGAGCACCGCTGGACCATCGACGGGGAAGTGACTCTCACGGGATCCCAGGTGGAATGGACTTCCGACCGGTATGGGTTGTTGCGGGTGGTCCACGTCGTCGAAGGCCCCGGTGGGCTCTCCAGGGAAACCGATGGTTTTTTCGTGCATGAGCCGCCGGAGATTCTGCCTTCGGCCCAATTTGCCATGACCTCCCGTTTTTTCCATCAAGGGGAGACGATCACCTTCCGGGCCGAAGAGACAGGTGACGGATGGAACCACCATTGGGTGGTCGACGGAGAAGTGTTGGGCGAAGGTCCGGAGTGGTCGTGGGAAGCGGATCGGACCGGTCAGATAGTGATCATTCATCGTATAGAAACTCCGGATACGTCCGGGTATTTTGAGGAAAAGCGCGAGTTGGTCGGGCAGGACCATGGGTTGGTGCAGGTGGCGTTTTCGACCTCGCGCGAGTCGGGAGTCTTTCCTTTGAAGGTTGATTTTACCGACGAATCGGATGGTTTGGCGGCGGCTTATTTCTGGGATTTCGGGGACGGAAACACATCGACCGAGCGCAATCCGACGCATACCTATCGCGAGGCTGGAAATTATGCCGTGGTTCTATCGGTCACGAATCCTCAGGGGAGAGTGACGTCCAACGTGACTCCCGTTTCGATTGCGGTGGCCCCACCGATGCCGTTTTGGCAAAAGGTGCTAATTGGAGCGGTGGCCGCAGTGATCGTGTGGGTTTGGCTGATCGTGCCCAATGTGTTGCGGCCGTTGTTCGCGCTGGAGAAAGGGACGAAGTTGGTCGGAGCCCGCACCTATTACTTGCACGGCCTTCGGGAACGCGGTGTTTCCCGGTTTTTCTGGCCGAAGACTAAAGCGACGATCGGGACTATCGCGCAGGCCGACATCCGGGTGTCGACAGCTGAAGGGAAGCGGGAAAATCTTGCGGTAATCGCCCGGACGCCGGGTTCGTCCAGTTATTCGATTCGGCCGATCCGGGACGGTGCGGTTTTCAAGTTTGAGAAACGAACCAGTCTGACCGCTCCGGAGTCGGAGGAGAAGGTGAAGGTGACCCGAGCCAGGATTCTCAAGGACGGCGAATCCTTTGAAATCGGCGGCGAGCGAATGACTTGGTGCAAGCCGGTTTCCCGTCGCGTTCGCCGCCCGGTCAAACGCGGAGCTCTGGCCCGCGCCTGAGCACGGGTCGAACATTCACCTGAAGTCTTTCCCGCGACAATCCCTGACCCGATCGGGTCAGGGATTGTCGCAAGGAGGATCGGTGGCCCGGTGGGAGAGTTGGTGTTCAAACGGGGGGCAGCAGTGGGAAAAAATAGGGGGGAAGGGGAAAAAGGAGGTTTACTTCGCCCGAATTGTCGCTTTATTTGGAACGATCATTGCCCGGATGGCGGAATTGGCAGACGCGCCAGACTCAAAATCTGGTTCCTTCGGGAGTGCCGGTTCGACCCCGGCTCCGGGTACCACTCGCTGAGTATCAGCGAGTTGCGAATGTGGGCATTTTGTTTTTTGACGAGGAACGCCTGTTGTGGTTACACCACGGTTACACCTTTTGTGCTTTTGAAACCTCTTCTTTTCGGTTTTTTGCTCGGCATAACTAAAAGAAAAAAGCTCCTTTCCCGGCGGAGGGGCGATTATTTTTTTTCCGTTGGGTCATCGACGCCCTTACGTCTGTCGCCGTGCAGCCGGTGCTGGCGGCCCGCCCGCAGACGGCGTGATCCCGAACCATAAACGGCTCCTCGTGGGACCTAGAGGACCCGACGGTTCTTCGTTCCGACAGCTAAACAGCTAAAAGAAAGGCCTCCCACCTTCCCCCTACGCGAGGGGCCGGCCTTTCTTTCTTCCGTCCCTTTAATCCATCGGCACCCGTAGGCGCCAGTCGCCGCTCCCCGGGCAAAAGGCCATCGACTGAATGGTGAAGTCGTGGGTGACCGGCGACGCGCCAGTTTTGCCAATGCCTCGTCCAAGGTCACCGGGATTCCCTTCTTCAATCGTCTGAGCAAGGCCTGGTAGCGGGGCCGGGTATCGTTCAGCCAGTCCTGCCCGAA
Source organism: Verruconatronum alginivorum (assembly GCF_056590205.1). Classification (NCBI taxonomy): domain Bacteria; kingdom Pseudomonadati; phylum Verrucomicrobiota; class Opitutia; order Opitutales; family Verruconatronaceae; genus Verruconatronum; species Verruconatronum alginivorum. The sequence continues at coordinate 2,135,297 of NZ_JBWPVQ010000001.1, forward strand.
CTCATCGGTGGTGATTTCCCGCCCGTTCAAGCCGCGGTTCTCGACCCCCGCGAAATGGTTGGTTTAGACCAACACGCCGTTCTCCCCGGTGCGCCGAGAGGTCTCCGGGCCGAATCCCTGAAGGACCACCTGCTCCGAGGGTCGCCGTCCGACCACATGGGCGAAGAACGGGGTGAAGGTCTGGTATTCCTCCAGCCGCCTCAGCAACTGCGAGTAGGTCCCGAAACCGTCGCAGACCGCCCGCAGACGCTGCGCGACCGGCGCCTGGCCCAATTGGAACGGCAGCGCGTGCGATGGGGCCTGGTTCAACGTCAGCGCCCAGTTGCCCGGCCGCATCGCGGAGAGGATTCCGGTCATGCCGGCGACGCCCAGGGAAAGGTAGCTTTTGCGGCCGTGGTGAAAGCGGACCACGACGGCGTATTTCCCGACTCCCACCGGAGCGATCGAATGAGCGATGAGGGAGTCCAGGCGCGGGGCGATTTCGTTCACCAACATGTCTCCGGTTGCAGTATCCATGTGTTGTTCCTCGAATTGATAACCGCGTACGCAAAAAAACCGCCGGAGGGAGCGGTCGTCCCCACCGGCGGTTGAAAGAAGATAAGAGTTATCCTGTCACGTATTTATAACACGGATACTGATGGTGTTCCGGATTCGGCGACCCGCCCTATGCGCGGCTCCCTGCGCCTTCGATTCTGGCTACTGCTTCCTAAACTGGCGGCCGGGGATCTTCGGCAAAACCGAAACCCGGTTCGTTTTTCCTACTTTAGGTTCGGATTGGATGATGCCACTACCTCCACGGGCGTTGCGAGAACGACTCGGCTGCACGGGTCCTCCGCTGCCAGACACGCCAGGACTCACGGAGACCGTCCCCGGGGAAATTCCGGCCCTCTCATTCGACGGGTCATTTTGACCTTTCGAGGTTTTGTGTTCCCACGGCCGACCCGCGACGTTTCTTCAAACTTGGTCCTCGCTGGAAATATGCGGGACCCAAATTCGTCGCGACGGCCGTGCTGACTTCAGCCTCGGTTTGAACGGCCCGGTCATCTACTGATAAGGTATGGCAAGACGGAACGGCTTGCCGCTCAATGCCAGGCTTCGGAAGGCGCGACAGGCTGACACGCGGGCGTTAAGCCATCGTTAGCCGGTCAGCAGCGAATTTTATCTGCGCCCGTAAAAGTGGGCGCTGCGGCTCCAGCAAGGCAGAATGCGACGAAAACCGACAGGTGGAGCGGCCGGTGTGCGAGGGGGTGGTTGGGATGGTTTCATGGCAGTTAAAGGTATCAGACTATGTCAACTGAACCCATTCGGGGTGGCAAATCTTTGCTTTACAGCAAAGAAGACAAAGTTTGTCCTATTCGGATAAGCTTTGATTGTTCACTCTCGCGAGATTTCGATCAGACCCCACGGCTCGAGGAAGGGAATTCTCAACCGGAGTTCACCTCCGTCGTGCTCCGGCGTGAGAATGGTCTCTTCTACAAGGCGCTCGAAACGGCTGGTTGCATTGGCGAGAGCGTGGGCGTCCGCATCGTAGGGGACGGGCATGCGAAGGCGGAAGACGAGTGAATCCGGGTCGGTAAATGCCGTTGCGTCGATCACAAGGGTGAATGGCTCTGGGTCTGTGCGTTCGATGTTTTCCGATGGCGAATACATCCGGATGCGTTCACCGGAAGGGGTGCGGAAGTGGCTCGGTGCCCCCGGCGGTGACTTTGACCGACCCCAGTCGACGAGGTGTAGAAGAACCGGCTGTTCGGGACGGTGAATTGGGGCATGGGCAAACCCGTAAACCCCGCCGCTGCCCCCCTCTGTGCGGATCGCTTCAATCCCCGGGCTTTCCCCTTCAATCCCCGGGCCGAAGGCGGCACCTTCGCTATAACCGTGCCAGTCGTGGGCGCGCACGAAGGCGTAAAGGTCGGCGATGTCGGCGGGCTGAACAAAATATCGGCTGCGGCCGTCCGGCGACTGATCGAAGACATCCCAGGGGACCTTGCCGATCATGCCGCAGGCATACGCCGTGGCCACGACGCGGCGCAGGAGGGTGGTTTTAGCGGTTTCTGAGACGGGTTGCGCTCGTGTCTTCGGCGGACCGAGGACTTGCACTTTCCCTACCTCGCGCGCGATCCGGCTCCGTTGCCAGATATGCACGGGATTCGCCGTCTCAAGAAGCAACTCGGAAATGGCGAAGTCAAATTCGCGATGGTAGCTCTCCCACATTTGCAGGGAGCTGTTGTTGGCGGAAAAGGTCAGGCTATCGCCGCCGTAATCCTTGATCTCCGCGAGGAAACGGTTCCAAAAGGCCGTCGTCGTCTCTTCCCAATACCGTATCCAATAAGGTTTGACGGGGCAGTCGAAGTGGGCGAAGTCGTCACCGGCGGGCGCACCCGCGGCGCGGAGGTGTTCCGCGTAGTCGAAAGCCGCAACATCGTCGATTCCGAGGACCTTTAGTTCGGCGGTATTCAGATTGTTGGCCAGCCATTTCCGGAAGCCCGCGATTCCGGTCGGGGAAAACCCGCCGCCGTAGCGTTCGGCGGCAAACACGGGAGATTCGGGTTCATCGCGGTGCAAGGTTTCCGCGCCCCAGTCGATGATGCGGCGGTAGTAGGCGAGGTGGTGTTCGTAGAAGGCGGGGTTGGATGGATCGCCGATACCGCGGAACTCGTCCCAGGCCCGCATGTGCGGTTGCACGACCGGATTGCCATCGAGATCGAGCATGTGGGTGTCCCTCGGTTGCTGCGGAAACGCGCGAATGGAGCCGTGCAGACTCGCCGATCCCGCTCCGCCGAAGATCACCCCTGAACGCCGGACCTGCCGGATGTTCGTGCGGTCGCGTTCGTCGAAGTCGATATAGGTCCACTCGAGGCGGTTGGCGTGAAAGTCCCGGATGGCCTGGAACGGATCCATTAGTGATCCGGGCGCGACGTCGCGGAATTCGAGTGTGCGCATCGTCACGTCGTTGGGCCCCGGACCGATCCGCTCAAAAGCGGGGACGGAGCGGGCTGTCTCATGAAAGATCGACCAATCGGCCACGAGCGCCGGTGCCGCGATCGTGCAGGTGAATGCGGCGCTGAGTGACCCTGCGAGAAAGTGTAATGGGCGGGGCCGGAGAAGAGTGCGGAATCGGGCGTTGATCATCGTCGCGATAAAGTCTGGCGGTCAGACGGTTAAAACGGAATCTTCCGTGACTGTAGCGCTTCACTCCCGCCCGACTCAACCCAGCTCCACCGCGCAAACCGGACATTTCGTGCAGAAACCGGACGGCGCCATCTGCTCATTGACGTCGTTCGGCCACCCATTCGCCTTGAATTCATTCCGCGGGCAACTCCTCGCCCTGTCGCATGTCCGTTTTTGCTTAAGATTTTCAGATCTGAGATACTCTTCGAGCTGGTCGTTCAGTTGAATTTGCTGAAAAATTCCAATTCAAGCAGACTTCTCTAACCTGAAAAAACTCCTATGACATCAAACATCCTGAAGCAATCCGCCCTGTTCGCTCTCGCGGCATATTCTGCAACAACTCTGGCCGCCTCTCTTTTCACGGAAGATTTTCAGTCCGGTTACAATACCGGTAATTGGGTCGGGCAGCAGGGCTGGGTATTCGGTTCCCTCGAACATCCGGCCACGATCGAGGTGGAAAACGGAACCTTTTATGGAAGCAGTACGAGTGATAGCCGAACGATCAAGCAAGTCGACAACTTCGGGCTCACCACCAGCAGCGTTATTACCTTGATGTTTGATTTATATGTCGGAACGGGAACAACCTTTGCCGCGTTCGGAGTGAGCGGGTTTCAGCAAACCCCGGCCATGTTCGGCATTCAGGGGGGGAATTGGATGGTGCGCCCCTGGGGCTTTGGCACCACGGTTCCGGCCAGGCAGAACACCCCTCCGCCGACCACGATACAAGGAACGGAGGGCAGTTGGTATCGCGTCCAATCCGTGTGGGATCTTGCCGGCGAGGGAAGTGCAACCTTGGCTATCATGAATCTCACGGCCGGTGAAACTGAATTCACTCAGCTCTTTTTTGATACGGACCAGACAATCTCCAGCGTTTCGTTGGGGATTTCGGCTTCCGATCCGGTAACGGGATGGGACGGTGTCTATGTCCGGATTCAAAATGGAGGGGTCGACAATCTGAGCGTAATTCCGGAGCCGTCGACTTACGCTGCCGTCTTCGGGCTGCTGGCATTGGCGGGAGCGTGTTTGGTTCGCCGCCGTCGGCTCCTGGATGCCGCCAAATAATGAATGCCATTTATGTTCCACCCGGTGCCAGTGATTTCGCAATCAGAGCGAACCCGACCCGGTTTTCATCTAGCCTCGTCTGATAATAGAAAAAAATGACAAATTTCAGGTTACGCCTTGTTCGAAGCCCGGCGCGTCAAGTTTCAGGTTTCACACTGATTGAACTGCTCACGGTGATTGCGATCATCGGGATCCTGGCCGCGATTTTGATACCGGTTGTCGGGCGGGTCCGGCACGACGCCGCGAGGTCCTCGTGCGCATCCAATCTCAGGCAAGTCGGAACGGCCATCTACTTGTATGCGAATGACAATGACGGTCGTTTGCCCGGCCCGGCCTGGGCGGGAATCCCCTTCGACGTTCGGATGTTCACCTCGACTCCTTATACGGGCATGGGATATTATCTGGCGCCCTACTTGTTACAGGACCATATTGCGCCCGGGCAAATTGTTCGTCTGGAAGTCTTAATGAGTCCTTCCTACCGGTTGAATCCTCCGCCAGGGGTGGCGGAGGCTGATATTGATCGTCATTATGCCCGGACGCACGACAGTGTGATGCCATTCGGCCACCGGGAGGGATCCAGTGATGATAATATCAATGGACCCAGACGGATCGAAGAATTGTCGGCACTTTACAGCTTCAAGCCGTTGTCCCAGATTTGGGGGGTCCGGACCCAACATGACACTCCCCAAAATGGTCGAAACTATCTGTTTTTCGATGGGCATGTGGCCTTTTACCCACGCGGTCAGAATTTGAACAACGACCAGGCATGGTAGGATAGATCCTTCCTTCCGCTGGTTTTACCTGACACGCATCCTATGCCGCGCCATTTCGATTCGTTTTGCCGGAGAATGTGGAACCGGAGTGTTTTTATCGTTCCGATGCTGCTTCTTGGAACGCCCTTTGTGGAAGAGGTCGCTGGCGAGGGTGTTTTGACTGAAACTCCTGTCACCGTCCGCGGAGGAGCGTTTGGGGGCAGCGGTGTTGTAGCCGGGCCCATTCAGATTCTCGAGGGAGGTGCGCTTCTGGGAGGGGACGGAAGGGTCAACACTTTTTTGACGACGACCGGAAGTCTTGTTTTGGACAATGGAGCCGAGATTCGACTGGCCCTGGGCGCGGAAGAAACCAGCAGTTCAATTGTTCGTGCTGGACCTGGAACCTGGACTTTCGGAGAGGAGATTCGCTTCCGTTTCCAGGATTTCGATGCAACTCCCGGTTTATACCGTGACATCCTGACTGGCCTTGACGACGATCCAGGGGTTTCTCAATGGACGGTCCTGAATTCCGGCTGGGAGGGGGAATTTATTTATGACGATGGAAGTATTCACTTCAGACTCCTGGCTTTGGCTGCGGATACGGCCAAGACCTTCGCGCAGTGGCGAACTCAGCATTTTTTGAAAGAGGAACTGGACGATGACGAAATCAGCGGCCCCAAGGCCACTCCCGCCCGCGACGGAGTTCCCAATCTGATGAAATTCGCTTTGGGTCTCCTGCCCAAAGCCGCTGCTGACCGCTCCAGCTTGCCTGCGGTCGGTGTGGAAGGCGACTATCTTACCTTGAGCTATCGTCGTGCAAAAGATGCCAGCGGCGTGGAGATTGTGGTGAAGGTCTCGGACGACCTCATCAGTTGGACTTCAGGAATCGATGTCATGGAAGTGATTGATGAAGACGATCAAGGCGATGTGGACGTCGTCACTGTTCGCTTACTACCCGGAATCGCCGATGTCTCGCGGCTCTACGGTCGCCTTTTGATTCAACTTTCCGAGTAAGGCTGATACCGAGACCAACTCAAAGCTACGGCTTATCAGGAATGAACCCAATACAGACCAATTAGATGAAGAATGAAGTTATCCGAAATTTTTCGAACTTGATGTGCGTGACCGTTCTGTTTTGCGGCGCCACTTGTTTTGCGCAGACCACCTACACCTGGCAGACAGGCACGGGTGCATGGGAAAATCCCGCGAACTGGTCGCCGCCGGGTGTACCGGATATTGGCGATTCGATCATCACCAATCCCGGCGGTGCTGTCCGCATGAATATCGATTCATCGCTGACGCCCCGGATCTCGCTGGTCGATGCCGATTTCTCCACGGCTTCCGCAGACAACCAGATCTTCAATAATAGCGGGGGAGGTCATGTCGACCTGGAGATCACCGGCACGTTGCGGAAAGGCGGAAGTGACGACCGTTTGACGATCCGCGGCCATTCCGGCGGAACCATGAGCCTGACGATTAACAATATCGAGCTGACCAACGGGATACTGATTCTTGGGGCGGGAAATCAGCCGAACTTTCAGCTGACCGGTCTTGAGGTGTTGGGAACGGCGAATCTTGGAGGCACCCGTTTTCATATCGATACCGCAGACGGTGTCGGCGCTTATTTTAACCGTGTCAATTTGACGAACGGTATTCAGTTCCGGCTCAGTTCTAGTGGCGGCGGTGTGTCCAGGGAAGTGACAATCAATCACCTGAATGGGACCAGCGGAACCGAAATTGCCGGATCCGTCGTGAGCGATGCGAACCATTTGAATGTGACGACCTTGACTTTGAATCCGGATGCTGGTGTCAACACCTATGCCGGGGATCTGGTGGACGGGAGCGGAAACGGAGCCAAGGTCCTCCATTTAGTCAAGGACGGGGAAGGGGATCAGGTCCTGACGGGAACCGTGGCCCATACCGGGACAACCACCGTGATCAATGGCAACCTGTTGGTCAATACCCCGCCGGAGCCCGCCGCTACGATTACCTTTGGCGGAGTCGAATGGGCGGTGAACCCGCCCGGGACCGCGAGTTTGACCGGCGAAGGTCATTTGATCCTGGAGGCGGAACAATCGGCGGGAACCGTGACAGGGGCTCGTCTCCGGATAAATCCGCCCCCGGACTGGTGGCGGTATTCGGAGGATGGCGCATGGTTTGAGGTGACATTCCTGTATGACATCAACGACATGTTTTATGCGAGAGTTCTGAGTGGTGCGAACGGAGTTGATGCCTTTTATGGGATCAATTGGCCACTAAGTGTGGATCATCATTTTCACATAACAGAGGATGGGGCCCGCTATAGGCCGGGGCCCCGTTTCTTCCGGGAGAACGGATCCAGGCACACCATCGCGATGGAACGTTTGGCTGACGAAGTCCGCATCAACTATTATTTGAACGGAGCTTTGGTGGAACAAGGGCGGGGGCCGTCACAGAACATCGGAATTCTTGATTTGGCGACCCGCAAGCGAAGTGTCGACGGAGCCAGTGTCGGGGGGGCGATTACGTTGACGGACTTCAAGTGGGGGACGGGACGTTATCCCGGGATCGCCTATCTGGCTGGGGATGCGGTGATCTGGAATGGAGTCGATTGGAGTGTTTTGGCTGGCGCGGCGGGCTTCGATCCTGGCGGGAACCTCTTGCTTGATGGGGAAACATCGGAAGGTTCGAAGATTCAGGGGCGTTTCGATTCCGATTGGGCCGGATCAGGAGAAGATGTCTGGATCCAGGCAAAGTTCAAGTATACGGACGGCACGGATGCACGGGTCGGATTTGTTGATCGGATCTCCGGATGGCACCTCTTTTTGATTCAGGAGGAGATGGAGACATTTTACCTTCAGACGGACGGGTCGATTGTGGAGCTGGATGGGGCGGGCCAACCGCAGGCCGGAATCCTTTACACCCTCACCCTTAACGTTGATCCTGGCGAAGCAACGGTCAAATTGTATCTTGAAGGCGGATATGGATTGGGGAGGCTGCTGGTTTACGAAGGTCCTTACGATAATTTTGACATAACCAGCATCGACGCCGTATTCGAAGGCTGGCTCGCCGATGGTGCGTTGACAGGATCAGGAGTCGAGGTCCGGGATATCACCTGGGGGCAAGGATATCATCCGCCGGGAGAAGCAGTCCGTTATCGCAGGCAGATCCGTTTTCCCGACGTGGATAGCGATCCGCTGATGCCAAGCGGGGGTTCCGGAGAAACCTATTCCGTTCTCCGCGGGGACTTCCATCTTCATACGCTGCGTTCGGATGGAGATCTTTCTCCAGTCGACCGGGTCATGGAAGCATGGGAATACGGTTATGACGCTATTGCCATAACGGATCACCGGAATTTTTACGCCTATGACGAAGCCGTGGGCATTGCCGAAGCGTTTGGGATGGTTTTGCTCCGGGGAATGGAAACCGGATTGGGCGATCTCAACAACACGGATCGTGAACATGTCGTGGCGCTTGGTTTCGATTCCAGTTATGTTCCAACCGACGAACATCGATGGGCGCTCAATCGAGATATGCCGCAAGTTTATTACCAGGATCAGTTCAAGAAAATGGTGGATGATGCGGGAGGATTTGTGCTCTATGCGCATCCCAGTCGCGGAATGACGGATGAAATGCTGTGGGCCGCGAATGAAGGCTACCTCGAAGGAATTGAAGTCAGGAACGACAATGTTTCCGGTTTGGCGGGCCGGAGTTACACGGCCGCCTTTTGGGCTGCACTGAATCACAATCTGGCCTTTTTCGCCAATTGCGATGTGCATGGGATTAGATCCGAGTACAACCAGCCGATGTCGTCGACGCTGGTCTTTGTTCAGGACCGGTCGGAGGCCGGAGTCATGGCCGCGTTGCGTGATCGCCGAACCGTGGCGCACATCGGTCCCGATAACCTCTATTGGGGCAGGGAGGAATTGTTGGAAATGATGATCCTCAATTACGTGAACGTGCGGTTGTTGCCAATGGACGACGGTCAAAGCTCGATCCTTGTTGTAAAAAACCAGAGTCCGATGGAGCTTTTGATGACAAGGGACGGGGTTCAGGGGGAAGGAATGCTGCCGCTCGGCCCATATGAGGAAGTCGCGTTTCAGTTTTCCGGAAATCCGCCCGAGGAAATCGCCCTCGTCTGGAATAATCTTTGGATCGATCCGGATACCAATTTGCGAACGGTCCATGGGTTTTGAGTGCTGGACAGATTGACAATTTCCCGATGATTCCGAGCCATCCGCATATGAATTGCCGCAAGGCCAAGAGGCCGAAATGTCTGATTTATGATGGTCATTTCCGAAATTGAATAGAGTCTGAGGTGGTTGGAGTTGAATGGATTCGTGATGATGAAGAGGTCTCAAAACAACAAAATCAACAGACTCCACAATGATCACTACACGTATTCTAGCTGCATCGTGCCTTGCCCTCCTCACAGTATCTACGGTGTCGGGGGCAATTTACTCCGAAACTTTCCAGTCCGGTTACACGACCGGAGATTTGTCAGGTCAACAGAACTGGGCGCAAGGGTTTGGGGCAAGTCCCACGCCATCTGCGATCGTCGAGGAAAGCGGCGGCAATTATTTTGTTAGCAGTGAAAGTAATGGATATAGCATTAATGAAGTAGGTAACTTCGGTTTGACCAATACCGATGTTATAACTCTTACATTCGATTTATTTGTCGGACCGGGTTCAACTAATGTTGCCTTCGGGATCGGAATATACAATCAACTTCTCAGTAGTCATGGAACTCCAGCTATGTTTGGTGTGCAGGGCGGGAATTGGATTGTCCGCCAATACGAATTTGGATCTACCAGTCTCGTCAGACCTCCGGGCCCTGGCACCGGGACGGTTGCCGCCGCGGAGAACACCTGGTATCGCGTCCAGTCGGTTTGGGATTTGAGCGGGAATGGCACGGGCACCCTGGCTATCATGAATTTAACGGAAAACGAAACCGAGTTTACGACGTTGTATTTTGATGGAGCGCAGACTCAAACGACCGCATCGCTGGGACTGAACCATGTGAACAACACCGGGGTCAGCAATTGGAGTGGAGTTTATTTCAGGCTTCAGAATGGGTCGATCGACAATATATCGGTGATTCCCGAACCATCGACGTATGGACTGATGTTTGGTGGGCTGACACTGTTGGTTGCCTATTCCATTCGCCGCCGGATGCGTCCCTGAGCTGTTGGCTGATTTGCACAGGAATGCCGTTCCCTTTTGTGAAGGGATCGGCATTCTTCTTTTTCGCAAACTTGATTCCCCTCCATTCGCCGCGGAGATTCTCCCGGTGAGGTTCGTCGCAATTCTCCTGCGCCGAAACCGTCCGGAATTTGCATGAAATGACCGCAGGGGGGAAGTCAATAGGCTGGAGGCTTCGGTACGTTGCTTTCATGCTGTTGGCAATGAATTCGGTGCGCGAGAAGACGATCAAACCAAACCGGTTGCATTGGTGGCAGGAGTCCAAACTTGGGCTTTTCATTCATTGGGGGCTCTATTCGGCGACAGGTGGCCGGTGGAAGGGTTTGGAGGTGCCCTATATCTCGGAATGGTTGATGGAGCGGGCGAGAGTATCCAGGAAGGAATATGGCGCAATTGCGGATACCTTCGATCCGGCCGGTTTCGACGCGGACCGGTGGGTGGCGCTGGCCGCTGAGATGGGTGCCGGGCATATCGTGTTTACCGCCAAACATGCGGACGGTTTTTGCATGTTTCGATCGAAGGTTTCCGATTACAACGTGGTTGAGCGGACTCCTTGGGGGCGCGATCCCTTGGCCGAATTGGCTTCCGCGTGTCGCCGTCGCAAAATCAAGCTCGGGATTTATTATTCCCAGGAAATGGATTGGTATCATTCCGATGCCCCGGCCAATTATTGGGAAAATCCTCGTCGTGAGACGCACTATCAGAGATTTCTGGATACAATCGTCAAGCCACATCTGACTGAATTGCTGACAAATTACGGGCAGGTCGATCTTCTCTGGTTCGATGTTCCCAAGATTATTTCGGAACGGCAAAGCTCCGAATTGAGGAGCCACGTGGAGAAATTGCAGGGTGACTGTATTATCAATGGGCGGATTGGAAATGGTCTGGGGGATTATCAATGTTTTGGAGACAATGAACTGTCTGGACTTCCGATTTCGGACCCGTGGGAAACTTGCGGAACCACCAATCACAGCTGGGGGTTCAAGGCGTCGGACACGAATTGGAAATCGCCCAGGATGTTGCAGCGGATCTTTTCAACGATCCTTTCGCGGGGCGGTTGTTATCTGTTGAACGTCGGGCCTGACGATCAAGGCCGGATTCCACCGGCCGTGTCAAAGAGTTTGCGGAAGTTCGGCGAGTGGATACGAGTGAACGATCCGGCAATCCGGGGGAGTTCGGGAACTGATCCTTACTTGAATTTCCCCTGGGGGGTAACCACGGCCAAGCCGAAGCATTTCTATTTCTTCGACCATACGGAGGGTCGGGAGGAAGTCATCCGGATCCCGAACGTGACCGGGCCGGTGGAGGAATGCCGGTTGGTTCGGACCGGCGAACAATTACAGTGGAGACGGGTCCAAAGGGGGAAGGGGGCCGACTTAATTGAAGTCTATACTCCGCCATCGACAAACGGGGATGTCCGGGTGATCGACCTCCGGATGAGAGCGACCGGAACCACTCCCGGCCGTACGATTCAGGCGGACCCAGCGGGAAATGTGCTGTTCCCGGCTCACTTGGCGCGGATCCATGATCCAGAAGGGTCCGGATTGCGGGTCGGGGGCGGCGGAGTGGTTCAGAACTGGACGGATAGCGATGCGTTCTTGGAATGGACCTTCATTCCGGACTCGCCTGGTCCGTATCAAGTGGTGGCATTGGTGGGGGTGGACCGGGTCAATGGATTTGTTCCTGGATTCAACCTGGAGGTCACGATCAATGGTCACCGTCTCTGTGGTCCCTTGAGGGACGAGGGACGCATGGAAAATCTTTGGACTTCCAACCGGCAAGATGTTGTCTCCTTCCTCGGATCGGTCGAACTCCTGGGAGTCAAGGAGTCTCGAATCAGGGCTCGGATCGAAATCCCATCCCGGCATGAATGGGCGCGGAACGGCCTGGCGCTTCGGAGTCTTTGGCTCGTTGAGGAAGGGATGGTCGCCGAGTTACCGTTCCGGTTTCAACCGGCGCAGGAACCGCTGGCCGATGTGTTCCGCAATTTCCGGCGCGCGCTTGGTGTCGATGAAGCGCCGGCGCCGGTCGATTTGCCGGAAGAAGATGGGGGATGAGGCAGGGGGGCGGAATTTTGGGAAGTGACAATGAGTAGGATGACCGTTTTTCGATAGAAATAGCTCATTTGGAAAAGCCAATTCATTTGAAGCGGGTGTCCCGGGAAGTGACAATCGCTCTATGGTAAAAAAACTCCTTCTGCTTGCCTCATGGTCTATTTTCACGCTTTCGAATAGTCTCGGAGCGTCGTTGTACTCTGAAGACTTTCAGAGCGGTTACATTGTGAATGACCCGTTGGCCGGCCAGAACGGGTGGACCGTCGGATTCGGAGCCAGCCCGACACCGTCCGCCCTGGTCGGAAGTGAATCGGACACCCATTATATCTTCAGTTCTTTCAACGCTTACAGTATCAAGAATATCGGGCGTCTTGGGCTTACGGGGCGTTCTTCGATAACGTTGACGTTCGATCTGTATGTCAATGCGTCGGGACACGCCGCGGTCGGGGTGGGCCGGTTCCATCCCGAAGGTTCCGGAATGGGAACGCCTGCCCTGGTCGGAGTGCAGGGTGGAAACTGGATTGTTCGCGGCTTCGGCTTTGGAACCACGACGTTCGCTAGAACCCCCGGTGGGGTGGCGATGCAAGCGGTTCCCGGAAACTGGTATCGGGTCACGTCCACCTGGAATTTAAACGGTGAAGGAGCCGCCACCCTCGCCATTCGAAACCTGACGGCCGGGGAGACTGAATACACTCAATTGTACTTCAATACCCCTCAGACCATCGCGACCGCCTCTTTGGGACTCGGGAGCCCCAATAATCCCCAGCTGCCAAATTGGAACGGGGTCTTCGTTCGCACTCAAGATGGACGATTGGGGGCGATTGAAGTAAGTCTGGCAGAGTCGCCTCCGGAACCAGTCGGTTTCGAGGAAAGTTTTGACATCGGCTATTCGACCGGCCAACCGCTCAATGGTCAGCAAGGCTGGACGGTTGGTTTCGGGGGGAGTCCGACCCCCTCGGCCGGGGTCGGAACGGATGGAACCAACACCTACATTTTTAGCGCCGATAATTCGTACAGCATCAAAGATCTTGGGCTGTTGAACTTGAGCACCGACACGTCTCTTACCTTGACATTCGACTTATATATGGAGGCCGCCGGCGGAAATGCCGCATTTGGCGTGGGGAAGTTTAATCCGACGAGTTCCAGTATCGGAGTTCCGGCGGTGTTTGGCGTTCAGAACGGTAACTTTCTCGTGCGCGGCTGGAGCTTTTCGACCGTTTCCACCCTTGCTCGCCCTCCCGGAGGGGGGACCGTTACACCTGCTGTGGGCAACTGGTATCGGGTCAGGTCGACCTGGAATCTGAGCGGGAGCGGGCTCGCGACATTGGCGGTCAAAAATCTGACAGCCGGTGAGACGGAGTTTACCCAGCTCTTTTTTGATGTTGCCCAGACCGTTACCGAGGCATCCCTGGACCTCGGGGCTGCCAGTAATCCGGGGGTGATCAACTGGGATGGTGTTTTTGTTCGCACCCAAAACGCTCGCGTCGACAATCTCACTCTTGTGCCGGACGATGGTTGGGGTTTTCCCGGCGATTCCGAATTGCGGGTTTTCTGGACGGAAACCCGTCTGGGGGAAATTCAGTCCTCTCGCGGCGACGGATCCGGCCGGGAGTTCCTCATCGAAGGGCTCAATCGTCCAATCGGGATTCAATTGGATCAAGATAATGGATACGTGTATTGGGCGGAGGAAGGAATCTTGAATCAAAGCGGCGATGGGAAAATCATGCGGGCCAACCTCGATGGAAGCGGGGTCACAACACTGTACGCGTCAGTCGACGGCGATGTCGGCCTGGATATGCCTCAACACATCGTTCTCGATCCTGCCAACGGAATGATTTATTGGGCCGACCTGGAATCGGGAATCTACGCGGCTCCACTGGACGGATCCGGTCCCGTGGAAACGGTATTCTTCGCCGACTGGGAGAATTTCAGACCGATCGCTCTCGATGCGGCGAATCAACACCTTTTTTTCGGAAATCCGGAGAGCGGCAACGTCTGGAGGATAGATCTTGATCAGGGGGGGCTGGACGCGATCGGAACCGGACTTGCCGGTCACGACAACTTGAACGGACTGGCATTCGATCCTGCGACAGGGGAACTCTATCTCTCCGACGGCAACGCGATTCGGGTGTTTCAAACAGGTAACAGCAGTCTCAGTACGTTAGCGGATGGTTTGGGAACCGTGATGGGAATGACGCTTGGCCCCGATGCCGATGCCCTGGTCTTCCTGGAACGAGGCACGCGGCTTTTGAGTATGCTCAATTTGGATGGATCCAACCTTCACCCGCTGGTCCGGGAACTTGATTCACCGTCTGGCGTGGCGATCATTCGGCAGGTGCTGTCGGGATTCGAGCAGTGGCGTGCGGTCAAGTTCACTCCCGAGGAGTTGGAAGATATCAACATCAGTGGACCAGCGGCGGATCCAGCCGGGGATGGCATCGGCAATTTGTTGAAGTATCTGTTTGGTTTGGAGCCGAAAGAACCGGCGCGCGGTTCTCTGCCGAGCGGTGAGATCGTGGATGGGGAATTGCACTTGACCTATTTCCGTGATCCGGCCGCCACCGGAGTCGACGCGATCGTTGAAGTTTCCATTGATTTGATTGATTGGGATTCGGATTCGGCGCTGATGGATGTCACGGTGGACGACAGCGGAGAGTTGGAGGTTGTCACGGTGCGCCTCCTTGCCCCTGTTTCCGGGGAAGACCGCGCCTTTATGCGCATCCGTGTGGTAACCTCGGATTGAGCAACTTCAGGAGCCTGGACGCCTATCGCCGGGCGTCCAGAGCCGTCGGATCGGACGGAAAACGTTTGGAGGCAGTTAATGAACACCCGCCGAATCGGCGGGGGGAAGACTTGGACCGCGATATGAATCGTGCGCGGTTTTGTGTTCACAATACCGACGGCCGGCCTGAGAGATTTGCCGGCTGACGATCCTCCTTATCCTGATGGAAAGACGCAACAGATGGATTCCCATGGGCATTACGTCTTTCGATCGAGCGACGACCGTGGGCGGCCGCGGTCGAAGGAACGTGGCGTCATTCCGGTCCGGGAGTTCTAAATGGATCGGGAAAACTCGACCGGCGGCAGGATTCAATTGTTCTGGAACGTAGGGCGGGCCACCACATGGGGGCCAGTCTGCTCCTTCGACTTTATAAAGTCGGGGGGGAGGGGGACGGATGGTTCACCAGTTCCGAGGGAGCGCTCCTTCGCTCGGACGATCTATGCAGTATGGAGAAGCCGCTTGATCCCTCCGCGAGATGAATTTTGTCTGGAAGCTTCGCGACGGCGGGTTACCTCCATTTCTTCCATAATCATGGGGGCCAATCTCTCCGGGAACATCTCGACCGGCGGACTCTCCGTTATGTCGGCGGAAACCCAGTCCGGCTCTGCCGAAGGTGGGAAGCCGACTCCGCCGATGGGTGAACCCTGGAATGGTCGGAACCGGAAATCGCATTGTATGAGGACGATCCGCTGATCCGCGGAGTTGGAGGCTGTTAATTCGTATCCTTTAAACGGATACAATTGAAAGGACTTGCGTTTCTTCGATTTCGAAAGCGCTCGCCCTTCTTTTTGCCGATTTTAGAACCGAACCCTGACCCCGGCTGAGGTGGAACTTTTGGTCCACGAAGATTGGAACGAAATCGCCTCCCTGAACCTAATCTGGCCATCCGTGTCTGTATTCGTATAGATATGGCAGGAATGCCAAACCCTTTAGGCTGTTCCTTCTCCCCGTGTTCATGAAATATGGTTTAATGTTACCAGCTATGTATCTATCAAATCCCTTTCTCCTGGTCAGACAATTGGTCACTCGTCGAGTGCCTGCCGGTCTGCTACTTGCCTCTTTCGGAATTCTGGTGGTCGCTTGTGGAGACGTCGATTCATTTGAGGCATCGCAGGTTTTGGAACCTGCGGCACCTGTAGCGGACGGGAATGCCTACATTCAAGGCTCGCAGGATTCCCCTCCTCCAATCCGTTTGGGAGATGTCCTCATGCGTAGTCTGCGCCCTTGGCCGCGAGACGAGCAAGATGAACGAGACACCTTGGCGACGGCTAAGAAGTTTGGTGTCGATCGGATCCTTTGGATCTACGAGAACACCGCGGAGTTCAACGAGAGGGTCCGCGCCGAGGGGATTGGGATTGGAACCACGATGGCCCAAAACGGGCGCGAGCAATGGATCGACACCCTTTCCCGGCCGGATATCCTCGATTTTGTCGCGCGCTTCACAATCCGGAACATCGACGGAGAGCAGGTGATTCGCGCTCACCGGACTCATTTCGGCCCCGATCACAGGGTAACTCATTTTGAGCCGGACCAATCCGATCCGGAGTGGCTGGATTTCTACGTGGATTACGTTTCCGGACTCTATGAGACCGGCATTGATGCAATGCATCGGGACGATGCGGCCGGGACATTTTATGCTCCGCGTTCGGGGGGGACTTTTACCAATTCCGCGATGGCGTATTTCAGGCAGTATCTTTCGGAGAATCTGAGTGACCGGGAATTGATCGCATTGGGAATCGATGATCTGAATACATTCGATTTGCGGGGACATTTCAGGGCGGCCGGAGCTCCCGCGGATGATTCGCTGTGGCAATGGCGGGGAAGTCCGTTGATCGGTCATTATTCCGATGCCATGATGGCGGCGGACCGCGAGTTCTTCCTCAAGCTGAAGGAGCGGGTCGAGGAGAAGGTGGGACGGCGGATTCCATGGTCTCTCAATGCCACCGGACCGGTCCGGGATTTTGAGGCCGCCTTCGATTTCCGGATTGGCGAGTACCAGTCCCACCACAATCAGCCGCAGACACTCTTCATTATGAGCCAGTATGCTCAAAGAAACGGGATGAAGCAGGCCTGGATCTCCATGGTCGACGGAAATTACGCCAATTTGCCGGAGTTTACCTCGGATCTGCGCCGGAACATTGCCACCGCTTACGCAATGGGGACGATTCCGCTGGTCCCCTGGTGCATGTATATGCATCAGGCTCCTCGTTATTATGGCACTGTGGAAAATTATGGTGACCTCTTTCACTTTGTTTCGGCGAACCGCGAATTCTTCGACGAACATCAGTTGTATGGTGCGGCCGGTTTGGATACGCTGGCCAACCTGTATTCGTGGCTGCCGAATAAGGAGCTCGTTTACGATGGGAATCAACCGGGAGCGCGGGTCTGGCTTGGGGGGGCGAATTATTTCGCACTCACGCGCAAGAGTGAAGAGATCGAAGACCGGGCGGTGATTCATCTCATTGATTGGAATCCTCAACCCGAGGCCATGGAGGTCACCTTTAGCCCGTTTGGCATGGTCGGAACGCATTCGGCCAGGGTGACTCTTCTACGGCCCGGCGCGGATCCGATCGTGTTCGACGACTACGTTGGAGAAACGTTTAAGGTTCCGGCTTTGGCCCCATGGGGGATATTGGTTGTTGAAGCGAGCGACGGCTTGAATGGATCGATCCCGGCGCCATCGCTGAAGTCCCCTTTGCGGGCGGTTGTCCCTGCGGGGACATCCATTGACTTCCACGATCTCCCGGAAGGTCAGAGGGTGGAGGCACGGTTCCTTCCGGCCGTCGAGAGAAACGGGTCTGATATTCAATGGAGTTCTACTTTGGGGGAGACCGCGATTTTTCGCCAGGGAGTTTTAGAGGCGGTCACGGTGGAAACGGGCACCGCCCGTCGTTCGGCTCCGGTGCGGATTCCTTTCAGTGTATTCGAGGACCTGTCGGTTCCGGATCCCGCGACTATGGGGAGGAGGAGCGCTGTTGATCTGAGCGAACAATTCACTGCGATCTCAGGCGAAATCAAGGTGAATGGGTCTTTTCACACTGATGAGATGCAGTTGATGGGCCGGGTCGTTGAGCGTGGATTCTCGACGCAAGGGAACGCCCACCTTCGAGCGGATGTAGAAGAGAATTGGACCCATTTCGCGGTTGAGGTGGGAATCGATGATTTCGAAAGCCGTCGTCCGGCGGGCCGGTTTCAGGTTCGTTTCGACAATCGCCTGGCCTATGAGACACCAATTATCAATCCTTCCAAACTCGTTCTCGATGACGAAGCGCGCCGGGTATTCCGGATTGCGGTGGAGATTCCGGAAGGAGTCCGGACAATTCAATTACGAGCCGTGCCGGGCGGATTTTTTCCGGCGCAGAATACGTTCATCTGGGCCGAACCGCGTGCATATACCCGCTGAATGGACGATTCTTTTTACAGTATGAAGATTTTTTTTTCGCCCTTTCGTTCGTTTGGAGGCTTGGTGGGCCGACTCAAACGAAGCCGTTTTTGGATCGTTCCGTTGTTCGCGGTTCTTTGTCCTGTGCCCGGAGAAGCTGACTCGACTTTAAGCGAAGATCAGGCTGGAGCGTCTAAGGCCATGGATTCATCGGTTGAAATCCGTTATGGAGACGTGTTGATGCGGAGCCTGTTCATTTGGCCAGGTAATGACGGAGACCGGCACGACACACTGGCGACCGCGAAGGCCTTCAAGGTTGACCGGGTTCTTTGGGTTTACGAAAACACGGCCGAGCAGAATCTTCGTTTTCAGGCGGAAAACATCGGTATAGGGACGACGATGAGTCATAACGCCCGGGAAGTCTGGATTGATCGGCTTTCCAACGACGAGGCGAAAGAATTTGTACAACAATACACGATCACTAATCTCGATGGAGATCAGGTGATTTTGGAGCATTTTAAAAATTTCGCCAACCATTTGATCGCGTTTTTTCAACCTGATCAGACCAATGAAGAGTGGAAGAAATACTATACCGATTACGTAGTGTCTTTGTACGAAACCGGGATTGATGCCTTGCATCGTGACGATCAGGCGACATGTGGCTGGGCGCCCCGGTCTGGCGGTACTTTTACTGATTCGGCGGTAGAGTATTTCCGGCGTTACCTGGAGGAGCGGTTCACGACTTCCCAGCTGGCGGACCTTGGCGTGGACGACATTGAAACCTTCAATGTGAGGGAGTTCTTTATAGCTCTCGGTGCTCCTCGGGACGGACGGCTCTGGGAATGGCAGGGAAGCCCCCTCATGTCACATTTCAGGCGGGCCATGACCATTGCGGACCGTGATTTTTTCGTTGATCTAAGGCAAGCCGTTGAGGAGCGAACGGGACGGAGGATTCCGTGGTCGTCGAATCAGGATGGTCCGATTTTGCCGCTCGAGGAAGCGTTCGACTTCCGCGTCACCGAATACCAATTACATCACAATCAGCCCCAAACCGCGCTTGCCCTATCCGCGTATCCCCGAGAGGCGGGTATGATGCAAGCTTTAATTTCAGTCGTCGATTCCCAATGGACCCAGCATCCGGAGCAATTCGTGGCCGATACCCGGCGGCACATTGGGACCGCTTATGCAGTCGGAATGATTCCGTTGGTTCCATGGTGCATGTATATGCATCAGGAACCGAGGTACTACGGGACGCCGGAGGATTTCGGAGACCTTTATCATTTTGTTTCGGAGAACCGGCATCTTTTTGATGAGCACGAACTGGTAAGTGTGTCGGGCATCGACACCAACGAAGCCATGCAACGACGGACCGCTCGGGGAATGTCGCTTTACACCTGGCTGCCCAACAAGGAACTGATTTTCGAGGAAGGAGATCCCACGGCCCGAATCTGGATCAATCGTGAAAATCTCTTCGCCTTCCTTCGCAAGAACGCGAATACGAAAAGTTCGGTGATCCATTTGGTCGATTGGAGCGAGACACCTTCCCGGTTTGAATTGGCTTTCTGCCCGAATCAAGTGGTGGGATCCACCGCGGCCAGGCTTACATTGTTGCGTCCTGGGGCGGGACCGGTGGTGCTGGCTGAAAATTATCTCGGCGAAACGATCCGCTTGCCGGCCTTGGCCCCTTGGGGAATTGTCCAGGTGGAAGCGGCCGATGGCGTGAAGGATCTGGTAGCGGTGCCGAGGATAAAGTCTCCATCGCGGATGGTTGTCCCGGAAGGCGTTTCTGCGGACTTCGGTGAGCCTTCCGGGAAGACAACAGTCATGGCTCGATTTCTTCCCGGGGAACGGGTGGGGGAGGTGCCGTTTATGTCCATTCATGAAGCGGGATTCCCCAGGATCACGAGTGATGGACGAATTGAAGCGTTTGCTGTCGACCGGGAAAGCGGAGCTCGATCGGCCGTTTTAGGGGTGGAGTTCAGGACTTTTCGGGATCATACGATCAACGGCGTTCCGTCTGGTAATGCCACGGATCTGTCGTCACGATTTTCTATTGTGTCGGGTGATATGAGGCCGAATGCTTCGTTCTTGACCGGGTCGCTGGCATTGATGGGTGAGGAAGTCGGGCGGGGAATCTCGACCAAGGGAGACGCCACGATCAGTGCGACGCTTGATCCCGCGTGGAAATATTTTAGCGTTCGTGCAGGATTGGATGACGCTGAAGATCGTCGTCCGTCGACCCGGCTGCAGGTTTTGTTTGACGATCAACTCGCTTATGAAACCCCAATTATCAATCCGTCGAAGCTGATGCTGGCCGATGGGGTGCGACGACGGTTTGATATTGATTTGAAGATTCCTGAAGGCGCTCAAACCGTCCAATTGCGGGCGGTAAACACCGGTTTCTTTCGGGATCATAATCACGTGATTTGGGCTGATCCGACGGCGTTTTGACCCTTTGGGAACGTCCATGAATCCTTGGGCCGGACTTATGTTCCGTTCGCCACACCCCACTCGTTGTGCCGTCACGGGGAGGTCGTGACAACAACCGGTTGGGTCCATGCCTCCTGGTTCTTTCCCGTCGCCACCCGCTCGGAGACCTTTTCGGAAGAAACGACTTTTGCCCGGATGTAAAGTTCGGTTCCGTCGGCATGGTAGGAAGCTGGAATCGAAGTGGTTTCGTAGAGGACCGTTCCGATCTCGTCGCTGTAGCGGCGGGTCACTTCTTGCAAGACGTCACCGGCATCGTTCGTGACGGGTTCCGATCTGGGGTCGAAGTCGTGCCGCGTTCCATAGAAAGTGGTGGTGTAGGTGGCACCGGATTCGACCACTCTCTTCATCGCGGAAATGAGGCTGTCCAGATTCAAGTTGTCCGCGATGATCCGGACCCATCCAGGTCTGTTTTCCCTGTCCGGGTCAAAATGATAGCCGTGGTCGTCATTGGTGGCCACGCCATAAATGACATTGCCGGGGGTTCACGCAGGCGAAAGGCAAGAAGTATGTCCCATAACCGATCCATTGGCTTCAAATGACGATTGGGAATACCCCAATTCCGTCGACTTTGGCCGGCGTTGAAGATTTCGAAAAAGCGGAGTTCTTCGACCCGCAGGATTTCCTCGATGGGAATTCCGGCGTGGTGATTGATATAGCAGAGAAACGATAGCATCGGTTGTTGATACTCCGATTCTTGCTGTTGGACGCTTCGCACCATGCTGCTGATGTGAAAGTCACCGGTGGTCCGGTTCGGAGGACGGTATGGTGGTCGGTGATGAAGAGGAAATTGTAACCATTGTCCCGGTACCAGGCCGTTAAAACCTCCGGGGCACTGGCTCCGTCACTCCACAGTGTATGGGCGTGCGTCTGTCCTTTGAACCATTGTTTTCTATCCCCTTCCTGAAAGTGAAACGGACCTGTTGAAGCGCTTTGCTCTGAAGAGGGGGTGGCGGAAACCGTCAGGCAGGAAGAGAAAAGGTGGAGGGATCCGGCGAGTATCACAAAAAGCGCCGAGCGAGGCTTGAATGAATCGAGTCGTTCTCTATGAAGGGTGTGATGCAAGACGTGCATGTCGCTTATTTTTTGGGTGTTCGGGGCTATGGACAAGTTCAATGGATTGTGCCTGCCGGTCGTATGATTTGAGATACAGACATAAGTCCCGGTTTGCTGGGAAACGAAATGCTCAACGTATGGCGTTTCTACGACCTCAATGTCCGGTTTTCAACAAATATTACTGGAATTGGATAGGGCATTTGATTGATGTGGAAGGCAAGATTTGTATTTGATGGAATATCAAACCGAAACAGAACGTTTCATTTGCCGCGTCCGCGGTCATTGTAACCCGAAACCTGCCAAATATTCAATATGATGCTTGCTAGATCTCTCCCCGTAATATGCGCTGCGGTTCTTTCAATTACGAATTCAGCATTCTCCATTGCGTTCTTCGAAAATTTTCAGTCCGGTTATGTCGCGGGCGATTTGGCCGGTCAGCAAGGCTGGGTTCAAGGGTATGGCGAAAATCCAACGCTGTCTCCCATTATCGCGGAAGAGGACGGGAATTACTTCATTCAGGCCGACGACAATAATCGCTACACCTTGAAGGAAGTTGGAAACTTTTTTATTACGAATCAAGACTCAATAATTCTGACTTTTGATTTGATGGTAACTTCGACGGCTCCTAAACAAGCGAGCTTTGGCATAGGAAGATATTGGCAAAGCAGTTCGGGGATCGGACGGCCGCCGGCCGTTGGAGTCCAGGGGACCAATTGGAACGTGCGAGGCTGGAATTTTGGCACCTCCACGCCGGCGAGGAATAGCGCGGGGCAAGTTTTTGGTCCGGAGCTCGATACCTGGTATCGCGTGCGGTCAGTTTGGACGCTGAGCGGGAGTGGGACAGCGACTTTGGCGATTAAGAACCTGACAGCTGGGGAAACCGCGTTCACCCAGCTCTATTTTGACGCCGCCCAGACGGTCGATACCGCTGTTCTGGATTTGGATGATGCTCTGAATAGCGGAGCGCACTTGTGGAGGGGAGTTTATCTTCGAAACCAGAACGCACGCATCGATAATCTCAAAGTGGTTAGAGTCGGAGGTTTCGAGCATTGGCGCCATGAAATGTTTTCTCCCGAGGAAATGTCGGATGAAAGCATCAGCGGCCAGTTCGCGGATCCGGCGGGTGATCGGGTGCCGAACCTTCTGAAGTATTATCTGGGATTGGAACCGAGGGAGGCGGGCCGGGAGCATTTGCCAGGAGTAGCGATTCTTGGAGATGAAATGCAATTGAAGTATTCCCGCCCGACCAACACCCGGAGGGTGGTCCTGATACCGGAAGTTTCTACCAACATGGTTGACTGGAACTCTGGCGAGGAATACACGGAGACGGTAACCGAAAGCCAGGGCGATCAGCAACAGGTGACCGTTCGCCTTCTTTCACCTGTCTCTGGCGAGGATCGTGCGTTCATGCGAATGCGCCCTGTGAACCTCGACTGAGGATCGAGTTTTGGCCGGCCCGCTTACAAGAGTCCCGGAGCATCGCTTCACCGGAGGGCGAGGGGCTGAATCCGGTCCCAGCCCACGTCCGCGAACTCAGGCTTGGTGTCAGGCCATCCAAACACGATCTGCCAGGATCCTTCGGGATGGCTGTATGATCTGTTCGGGTTTCCGTTGAAGGAGGTGCCAGGCCGGCGATCGTCTGCTCGTCAGGCCGTTTACTCCATGAGATCAATGGTCACGTTCATGAACCCCGATCCTTCCTGGTTGATCGAAAAGGGAGATCGGTAGCGGAAGACTTCGACATCGCCTTCGTCCCAGGGACCCTGGTAAAGGACAGCCTCTTCTCCATGGGTTGCCAAATCGGCGAGGTGTCGAGAAGCGCGGACCGCCCAAGCGGCACCGGTCAGGTTTTTTCGAATACGGACATCAAGGACCATGAAATGGTCTTCTCCGGTCCCTGGCGCGATATCGCTATCATGGACTAGTTCGAGCCGAGGAAGGTTTGAACGAATCAATTCGGTTGAGGGCATGCCGAAGACGTATCGGGCGGCGTTTGAAATTCCGGTTGACGCCGGATCGGCCATCGGATCGCGTTGTCCATCAGGCAATTCTTCCGCCCATACTTCATAATCGAACGAATCGAGATAGGCGCGGGGATTGGCCCAGACGAGCGTGCTTTGTTCGGGAAAGAATCCGGAGGGTACCGATTTAAGGGTGACCTGGGAGACTCCTTCGGGAATGGCCACCACGATGTCGAACGATCGCCGGGCCTCGTCGAGAATGTCCCCCTTCAACGGATTGATGATCGGCGATTCGTAGGCCAGTGTGCCGTCGAACAGGATTTGCACGCGGGCGCAAGGCCGGCGGTATTCGGCGTCGTCGAAGCCGGCGGTGACGGTAAGGAATTTCCACCGGGGATCGACCTCGCAGACGATTTCAGAATGGTTCCGGACGGAGATGCCATTCGAAACCGGATTCCCCATCAATCGCAGGGAGTCGCCCATGAAAGATTCATTCACCAGCATTTCCCCCAGTACCGGAGTGAACCGGTGGGTCAGGGAAATGGAATTGCCGGCGTAGGGGGCAAGATCGTCACCCGGGGCTCTGACGTCTGCGAAGCCTCGCAGCCGAATCCGGATACGAGCGGATTCGTTGCCGGAAGCGGTTTCCCGCGTATAGGCTTCGAGAATGCGGTCTCCGTTGACTACGGGGACGGTTCCCGGCGGTGAATAGGAGGTGAAAGGGAGGCCGTCGATCTGGTTGCTGGTTCCGATTCGGTAGAAGATCTGTTTGCCCGGGCCGGGGTCTACAAAGGAGACAGCGGTTCCCAGCGGAATGATCGACCGAGCTGGAGACGCGAGGCGTGGCGCCACCGGGGAGGGAGAAGAGGCATCTGTTCCTTTCACCAGCAACATGCCCCACGGGGAAAGCGCGGGAATGGTGAGGGTGCCGCCTCGATAGTTGTTCCAGCTTTGAGTTGTGCCCTGGGGGGTGATCAAGGTGATATCGACTGTATCCGAACCGGAAATACGGTAAGGATCGAGACCGATCAGGAATGGATCGTTTTGCGAATTCCAATCCACCAAATGAATGACCGAGACTGTGTTTTCGGGCGATTGGCGAAGGAAGCCAAAGATATTGTTTTGGTTGATCCAAACTCCGGCGTGCATGGTGGCCTCCGGAAGAACCAGTTCCCGGTTGGGTATCCAATTGTAGAGGTTATGGCGGAAGTCGACACCGGAGGTGCCAACCAGATCGTATGAATCGAAGTAATTCCGGTAAGTTGAAACAAAATGGAAGAGATCCCCGTATTCTTCCGGTGTGCCGAAGTAGCGCGGAGCGTCATGCATATACATGTCCCACGGTACGAGTGGAACCATGCCGAGCGAGTAAGCCGTTGCGATATTGAGCCGGGTGTCCGGCAAGAACGAAGGTTTGGTTTGATAGTTCGCATCGACCATCGAAATCAATGCCTGAAGTTTTCCCTCGCGAGCGGCATTATTTGCCATCACCAGCATGGTTTGTGGTTGATTGAAGTGGGCCTGGAACTCGCCGATTCGAAAATCGAAGACCCGGTCGATGTCGTTCCAGTCATTCACCCCGTTGCACGACCAGGGGATCGCTTTGCCCGTAATGGTTTCGACCGCCTCGCGGACGCTTTGGTAGAAATCGACCGTGGCTTCCAGTTGTGCTTTCTTGAACACCGGCATCAAGGGGCTCCCGGTCCATCGCCAGAGGTCCTGGTCGTCCGGAGCCCCCAGGTCGAGAAAATGGGCGCGGAGATTGAAGGTTTCGACATCGTCGACTCCGAGTTGGCTCAATTCGGCGGCGGTAAAGTTCTCCTCGAGGTAATTCCGGAAAAATTCCACGGAAGCGTCGGTGAAGCTCGCGCCGTAACGAATGGCTTGATAATTTCCGTGCGGATCATCCCGATGAAGGGAGACGATGTTCTGGTTCAGCAAGCCGGTCAGATAGTCACCGTAGTATTCGATCCAATCGGGAATGTTGGTATCTGGGATGAAGTGGGTGATGGGGGCGTTCGGACCGAAGTTTTGGGCGGCATGGGTCGCGATGACCTGTTCGCCATTTACATTGCGGATCGTGAAGTGATTAACCAGATCCTGGATTTGTTGGCTCGATTGATTGGCCCAGACATCGCGGGCATTGGCCTGCATCGCGGTTCCTACATTGACTCCAAGGGCCTTGGCATCAGCGATCCAGCCATTGGTGACCTCATAGATCCAAAGGATGTTATCCACTCCGAACGCGGTGGCTGTTTCAAGGGTATTATGAGGATCGTTGGTGTTGACCGGACGCATTCGCAAACCTCGCATCAAGACGTCACCCCGTTGGATCGGGGGGCGGTTGGTGTTGATGGAGAGATTGAAAATCGAGTTGTTTCCGGATGCGTCCGGGTTGGTGCCGAGCCGGAGCCAGACGGCATCCCATCGGTTTGCCGGGGAGACCGCCGACAACTGGAGGCTGGGAGCGTTGATGGTCTGTCCTGAGTTGAAATACAAGGGAGTGAACTCTGTTTCGCCCGCGGTGAGATTCTTGATCTCCAGAGTCGCGGTGCCTTCACCGGCGAGATTCCAGACTGAACGGATCCGGTAGCGGTGGCCGACGATGGGCCCCAATCCGGCTCCGCTGGGAGCCCGGGCAATATGGGTGGCTCCGAATGAACTCCCCCGGATGACCCATACCCCATTTTGAACCCCGATATAAGCTGGAGTTTCGCCATATTTACCCGGACCGAAACCGAGATGGTCATGGGTGGTGGCCGACCAGGCGGTCAATTCCATTTCGACCACGACATCCGAGTCCGTCGTGAGATTCAGGCTGTTGATCGGACGTCTGGCCCGGGCTTGCTGGTTCGCGTCCGCCGTGCGCGGACCGGTGATGCGGTTCTCGTTCGACTGCCATTCGATCATGGGAGAAGGGAAGGATCCTATCGACTCCCAAGGCGGGTTCCCTACTCCTGCCAAAGGCCGGGCGGGGGTGTAACGGAAGGATTCGTGGTAGGATGCGGCCGTAGAATCCGGCGCAAGCGGACAGAGGCAAACCGTGATGAGAAATCCCAGGATTGTCTTGGGAAAACGAGATGCAGCGAGTGAGATGGCCATGATTGTCGTGATTGGAAAACCGGACGCCTGGCTTCGAGGCGGATCCGGCTGGTTGAAGAAAGGGATCGCATCGGACCTGGTCCGAATGAAGCTTAATCAAGCATCATTCGGCATCCGTCACCATGCGAAAAACCTTTGGCGTTTGGACATTGGTTGCGGAATCCTGACATCAACGAATCTCAAATGGAAGAGGCCTTGGAGGAATCGAGGGTGCTCACGGCCAGGTCTCTGTTGGACTATGTCCGAATTCCGATTGAATTTGCCTAAACACGAACACGGATTTGTTCGATCCCAGTCGAACAGCGTGGTCGGTTCAGTCGGGCTGATTGACGGGATCGGGAGGCTTTTGCCCGGCCAACACCGCGGCGACGTTTTCTCAAGCCATCCGCTCGGGATTCCCTCGTGCCTCCGCCGATGTGGGGAGTCAGGACAACGGTCTTCATGCCGATGAGCGCCGGACGCACGCTCAGTTCGTTCTCGAAGACATCGAGGCCGGCTCCGTCGAGATGCCCCCTTGGCAGGGCTGCGGTCAGGGCCGCCTCGTCCATGGTCTGTCCCCGTGCGAGATTCAAGAAGATCGCGCCCGGTTTCATGCTGGCGAAGCGGTCTTCGCTCATCAGGCGCCGCGGCTCGGGCTGGAGGGGAACATGCAAGGAAACCACGTCGGTCACAGGAAGAAGTTTGTCGAGGGAACGATCCCGAGAGTCTTGCGGATGAGCTCCATCCCATCCCGGCGGCCGGGCTGAAAACTCTTCCATTCGCTCGAGCGGACAAATATACCCGCCTCCAGGATACACCGGGCGACGTTGAGGAGTAACGCAAAGGTGCAATTCGCCGTCGATTCGACGAAAGTGCCGGGGGCATGAGGTCTCCGCCGGCTGGGCCCATGATAATCCTGGTTTTTCCCCGGAGGGATCTGGTCACGTTCTTCGGGACCGTGTTGGTGATGAGATCTGTTGGTTGCATAAGAGTCATTTCCGTCGTCAGAAAACGCCAAAACGATCCCAGGCTTCCTGGGCGCCCATTCCGTTTTTGATTGCCTGATACACCTGCTTTTCTCCTTTTGCCTTTTTGAGTGCTTCCGTGAAGGTTTCCCGTTCGAGTTCCCGAGGCACGACGCAAACGCCATCAAGGTCGCCGAAGATGATATCGCCGTCGCGGACGGTCACCTCGCCGAAGCGGATATTGCATCGGAAGTCGACGACCTTTCCGCGAGGGCGCTGGTCCTGGGAATATCGTCCCATCGAAAAGACGGGGAAATTGGCTTCAAGGATACCGCGCGTGTCGCGGGAATAACCATTCATGACCGCCCCCGCCGCCTTCCGGTTCTTCGCGGCCGCACTCATCAGTTCTCCCCAGAGGGCATATCTCGGCGACGAGCCGGAGCAAATGTAAACATCCCCCGGCTGAAGATCATCTAGGGCGCGCAGCATCAAGCCGAAAGGTTGCCGGACGACCTCACTGCGGCGGGACGGGCCTTCGCCTCCCTCGTCGTCAATTTCCAGCACCGGCATGGCACGGCCGATAACGACCATACTCTGGTGCAATGGCTGGATTGCCGGAGGAAGAAACTGGTTTCTATAGCCAAGAAGGTCGAGGATATCGCCGACGACAGCGGTGTAGAGTTCCGCTCGTGCCACCGCGAAAAGTTCGGCATCGTTGGTCCAGGAAATGTTGGTAATCATAAGTGATAAACGTTAAGGGAGTTTAATCCTCAGCTGACCTGCGGAACCAAGGGAGGGGAACTTGCGAGAGCTGAAGCTTCGCATACCATTAGAGCGCGACCATAGATCCGAAGGGAATGGGCCTGACGCGAGAGGGTCAACCGGGGGTGTCCGGCGACATCTTTCAATCCCGGGCTGAAACGGCTCCAGCCGAATTGGAGATTGTGCCCGCCGTCGCAGAAGCGACTGTCGACGACGAAGCTGACGATTTTCGGTCCGCCGTCGACGATGACGACGACGTGGTGGGTTTTGCCGGGAAGGAGCAGGTGAGGTTCGCTCCCGTGGAGCGGGCGACCGTCCGAGATATTCCTCCAATCCGGGAATCCTCCTCGGCCAACATCGGTCAAAAGACAGTCGGGTTTGCCCAGACGGCGTGGTTTTGTTCGTGAAAGAATCCATTGGGCACAACGCGGAGTTCCAGGCGTTTGGCGTCTCGTGGGATTTTGACTCGGATCGAAGTAACTTCCCTGTCTTCGTCGTTCAGGATCAATTTCGACGGATTGAAGACGCGGGATTCGTAGGCGAGCCGATCGTCGAACCAGAGTTGGAAACGTGCCGAAGGACGCCGGTCCTCGGCGTCATCGATGCCGACATCGACGGAGAAGTATTCCCACTCCGGTTCGAGGTCGAGGGCGAGTCTGGTATGTCCTCTTGTCGTCACCGCCTTCTCCACCCTATTGCCGAGCAAGGTAAGCGGGGCCGCCAGGAAGGAATCATTGACCTTCATTTCCCCTGACACGAGCGTGAAGGAGCCGGACAGATCCTTGCCGCCACCTGTTCCCGTCGCATCGTCCGGCGCGCCTGAAAAATCGCGGTAAACCAGGTGAAACGTGTTTAGTCCTTCGGAGCGATCTCCGGTCCTATCGTCGACGAGGTAAGCCTGAATATAGCCCCGGCGGTTCAGGACCGGCGGCGATTCCGCTCGAAACGGTATGAAATCGCTTTCAGTTGAATTTGGATCGTCGGTCAGGCGAACCATCAAGGTCTTCCCATTCGCAGGCTCGGCAAATTGGATGGGAGTGCCTGCCGCGGCGACGATCGATTCAGGGGAGTTCAAAACCGGCGCGGGGAGGGCGCCGGGAGATGCTTCGGATGGTTCGACGATGAGGAGTCCCCATGGCGTGACC
Source organism: Verruconatronum alginivorum (assembly GCF_056590205.1). Lineage (NCBI taxonomy): Bacteria > Pseudomonadati > Verrucomicrobiota > Opitutia > Opitutales > Verruconatronaceae > Verruconatronum > Verruconatronum alginivorum. The sequence continues at coordinate 2,165,135 of NZ_JBWPVQ010000001.1, forward strand.
GCGGGGATGTCGATGGTGTGTCCGCGATAGGCCGGCGCGATTGCCTCGGGGGGAAGGCCCGGACGCAACAGGGTGAGATTGGCGGTTTCCTGACCCAAAACATCTTGCGGGGGGAAGGTGATCGAAAACGAATCCGGTTCTTCCGACCAGTCGACCAGGTGAATGACCGCGCCGGTTCGATTTGGATGATTCCTGATAAAGCCGAAGATGCCTGGTTCATTGATTCGAAGAGGCGATGAGGGGGGCTCATGGCGGAACCGGATCTGGCGGTTTGGCAGCCAGGCATACAGCCTGGAGTCATGTGCGAGGCCCGAGACCGATGAAAACGTATGCCCGTCGAAATGCTGGCGGTTATCGGATACGAAATGGTAGAGATCCCCAAAGTCGTCCAGGGATCCGTAATACCGGGGGGCGTCGTGCATAAACATGCACCAGGGGACCAGTGGAATGGTTCCGACGGCATAAGCGGTGCCGATGTGTCGCCTGGTGTCCGGAACGAAATCCGGATTCGTGGCGTAATTCCGGTCAACAATCGAAATCCAAGCCTGGGTGAGATTGGCATCGTGAGAGTAGGTTGCCATTTCCAGGATGGTCTGGGGCTGGTTGTGGTGGTTTTGATACTCGCCGATGCGGAAATCGAATGCCTCTTCGAATTTCTGGATTGGACCTCCACCATTTAATGACCATGGAATACTCATCCCTGTTTCTTCCTCGACTCTTTGTTTGGCCATAAGGAAAAAGCGCCGGTCCGCCTCCATCATGGCGGCGAGGAAGAGAGGCATCAGGGGGCTTCCCCGCCATTGCCAGAGGGAATTGTCGCTCGGAGCGCCCAAATCGAGAAAATGCTGTCGAATATCGAACGTCTCGACATCTGTCACTCCCAGCCGGGCGAGTTCATCCTCGGTGTGGTTCTCACGGAGATACTCCCGAAAGAACCGGATGGAATGTTCGGTGTAAGTCCCCCCGGATCTGACGGCCCACGAATTCGAGGCGGGATCATCCCGATGAAGGGTGTCAATGCCGGTGCCGTAGAGCATTTTCAGGTAATCGACGTAGTAATCCAGCCATTCGGGATCGGCCTGATCGGGGACGAAATGGGTCACCAGGTGGTCATCGAAGTTTCGAAAATGCTGCGGCATAGTCTGTTCTCCTTCCAGGGTGCGAATGGTGAACCGGTCGACCAGTTTCTTCGCTTCGCTTCGCGACAGATTTCTGTGCCAAAACTCCCGGGCATTGGCGGCCATTGTAGTTCCAATACCGATACCTTCCTGGCGAACCTTTCGGTTGAATTCCGGAGAGTTTTCGTAGATCCAGACGATATGGTCGACCCGGAAGGCCTTTGCCGTGGCGAGGGTGTCGTGTTTGTCCTGTTCGTCGCGCGGCCAGACGATGAGACTTCGCATTAAAACATCGCCCAGTTCGATCTCGCGGTTCGAATGTGGAGGTGCCGGTTCAAGATGTTGTTGACCGGTTCCATTCTCGGCGGGGGTGACGGTGGCGGCGGTAGTGGGAGGTGCGTCGGCGCAGCCGGTAAGAGCGAAGGCCAGAAGCAGGCAGGAAGATTTAAGTATGGAAGAAAATACATTCATGTTGATTCAGGAATTGTTTGGGAGGTGAGCCGGCAGATTAATTATTCCCTTGTCCAGGGGCCAGGACCCGCCGTTTTGGAGTGCGCGGACATGTCCGAGCTTTCCCTCGTGACTTATTGATGAGAAAATATGGGCATTAATAGCGTTCCAGTTCTTTGGCGGTCGACTCCTCCGTAACGATGCCGGCTTCCTTCAGGCGGTGGAGAAATTCGTCGAAGCCGTATGGCATATCCGCGAAAACTTCCTGTCGCCATGCTTCGAAAGCGCGGGTCATTCGCTCCACTCGTTCGGGATACTGTGCGGCAAGATTTTCCGTTTCCGCTTTGTCTTGGCGGACATTGTAGAGCTCCGGGGGCCGGTTGATATGTGAACGAAGCAGTTTCCAGTCACCATCGCGCACGGCGAAAAGGCGGTTTCCGAAATATTCCATCCAGACCTGGTAGGGTTTTTCCCAGAAGAGCAGGCGTTCCTCGATCTCTCCGTCACCCCTGAGGAGAGGCGAGAGATCGGCTCCGTCCAGCGGTTTGGCGTGGGAGGGTAGAGAGATGCCCGAAAGCCCCAGGAAGGTTGGAAAGAGATCCATGGTCATGGTTGGCACATCGGAGATCCTTCCCGGTTCGATCGCGTTCGGCCAATGGACCACCATTGGCACTCGTACGCCACCCTCATAAACGGTCTGCTTGCCCATGTGCTGGTTGAGTGGAGGGTAGCCGTAGCCATTTTGCCCATTGTCCGATGTAAACAGGATCAAGGTGTCTTCTGCCAGTCCCATTTCAATGAGCCCGTCATGGATCATCCCGACCGCTTCGTCGAGCGCCTCCACCAGTTCCTTGTGTATGCGAGGATAGTCGGTGCGAAAGGTCTCCTGGTAATCCCACCGGTTCGCCTCTTCCCTGTCCCCCGGACCGATGCGGGAGGAGGGATGCGGGGCAGTGAAGGGGAGATAGATGAAGAAGGGACGATCGTCATCCTTCCGGATAAAATCCAATGTTTCGTGCGCTTGCACATAGGTCCAGTATTCGCCGGAGGCTTCGGCACGCTCGCGGCCCCGGAACAGGATGGATCGTCCGTTCCGAATCATGGAGAACATGTTGCCCGCGCTCCCCTCCACTCCGACGAAATGTTCGAACCCGTGATCCATCGGATGATATCCCGGAGTTTCGAGGGGGCCGAGGTGCCATTTGCCGATCATCGCGGTCCGGTAACCGCCATCGCGCAGGACCTCCGCGACGGACACGTTCTCCGGGGAAAGGCCACGGAACGGGGTCTCGGCATCCGGGAAGACACGCGCGAAGGCATGCGAGGTTTGCCCAAGGACGTTTACGATTCCAGTCCGGTGCTGGTAGCGTCCGGTGATGATTGCTGCCCGGGTGGGGCTGCAGACCGAGCAGTTGGCGTAAAAATCGGTCATGATCAAACCATCCCGTCCGAGGCGATCGATGTTGGGAGTCGCTATAGGCGGGAGACGAGATTCGGATTGACGCTCACGCTCCTGGGGAGAAGGGGGACCGTCGGTTCGAAAAAGCTCCACGCAGCCGTAGCCGAGATCATCGGCGACCATCAGGATGATGTTTGGGCGGCTCTCCGCGAATGCCAGGCCGGGAGCGACGCAGAGGAGAGAGGTGGCAAAGACGGAAACCGATAGAGGTGTTCGTGTTATGGTCATGGCAGGAATGATACGGTTCAGGCTTTCAGTACGCTCTGGGATTGGCCCAGATAAAGTTGTTTTGTCCGGGAAAGAAACCACCCGGAATGGCTCGCAGCTCGAGTTGCCGGGCGCCTTCGGGAATGCGAACTGAGATTTCGAATACGCGGCGACCGTCGTCGTGAAGCTGAAGCTTGGAAGGATTGATGATCGGCGTTTCATATGCCAGGCGACCATCAAACAGGACCTGGAAGCGCGCGCACGGGCGCCGGTCCTCGGCGTCATCGATGCCGACTTCGACGGCAAAGAACCGCCACTCTTCATCCAGATCCGCACGGATGGCCGCATCTCCGCGGGTGGAGACCCCGTGGTCGATCCTCTTCCCCATCAGTCGCATTTCATCGGCGAGGAAGGATTCATTGGCCTTCAATTCTCCCGAGGTTGCGGTGAAACGGGTGGAGAGACCGGCGCCCGGACGGGAGGGTAGATCATCCCGGGAGACCGAAAGGTCGCGATATGAATCGAATCGAACGCGGATGACTTCGGATCTTTCGTTCGCCCCGTTGTCCATGACGAACGCTTCGAGAATGCCGCTTCTCCGAATCGTGACTCCCTCATTGTTTGACACGGCGGAAAACTCGGGACTGGCATCCCCGTCCACCAGGAAACGCGCCATGACCCGCCGGTTTTCCGGCAACGCTTCGAACCGAACATCGGTGCGGGCAGGGAGAATGGACCGGTAGGGGGAGCGGATGCGCGGTGCCGGAACAGGCTGTTCCGTTCCTTCGTTCCCGTCCACCAGGAGAAGTCCCCATGGAGTGACTGGCGGCAGTTCGATTGTCTCTCCAGTGTAGCTGGTGATCGTCACGGGATCCTCTCCTGGACGAAGGAAAGTGAGCCGGGCGGATTCCGAACCGGCGACTTTTGCCGGATCGAAGGTGAGTTCGATCGGGGAGTTTTTTTCGTTCCAATCGACAAGGTGAATCACGGTCGAATCTTCCGCCGGGTTGGCGCGGAGAAAAGCAAAAACATTCGGTTGGTTGAGCCAGATCCGTCGTTCCGGGGCTCCCTGGTCAAAGAGCAGCTCTTTGTTCGGCAACCAGGAGTAGAGCCGGGCCAAAGTGTCGATTCCCGAGACACTCAGCATTTCATGGCCGTCGAAGTGTTTCCGGTAATTGGATACGAAATAAAAAAGGTCTCCGTAGTCTGCGAACGTGCCGTAGTAACGCGGAGCGTCGTGCATGTACATGCACCAGGGAACCAGAGGAATCGTGCCGATGGCATAGGCGGTTGCGATATGCCGCCGCAAATCATTGGTGAATCCGGGAATCTCTTCGTAGTTCCGGTCGACCATGGAGATCCAGGCTTGTGTCTTGCCCGCGGTCCGGGCGTATTCGCTCATGATCAGAAGGGTTTGGGGCTGATTGTGGTGGGATTGATACTCTCCGATGCGAAAATCGAAGGCCTCCTCGTAGAGGTGAACCGGTCCGACGGCATTGAGCGACCAGGGGATTTTCCGCTGGGTCCGTTCTTCTACCCGTTCCCTGAGCTTCAAAAAGAAATCCCGGTCCGCCTGCAGCATCGCGTCCAAATAGACTTGCATGAGGGGACTGCCGCGCCATTGCCACAATCTCTGATCGGTCGGAGCTCCGAGTTCCCTGAAATGGGAACGGACATTGAAGGAAGTGACATCTTCCACTCCCAAGGCGCGCAACTTCTCGATGGAAAAGTTTGCCTGCAGGAAATCTCTGAAGTAATTGACGGCGGAATCGGTAAAGTTCCCCCCTGAGCGCGGCGCGTAATAGCTCGAGGCCGGATCGTCGCGATGAATCGTATCAATTCCCGTTTCGTACAGGCTTAGCAAGTAATCGACGTAGTAGTCGAGCCATTCAGGGTTGGTGTGGTCCGGTTCGAAATGGGTGACCATGTGATCCGCTCCGAACCGCGTCCGGTGGTGCCGAATCACTTGTTTGTTCTCCACACTGCGAATGGTGAAGCGATTGACAAATTCGAGGGTCTCCGGCCGGGATAAGGTGTCGATCCAAAGTTCGCGGGCGTTTTGCTGCATGGTCGTGCCGATCCCGATATTTTTCGCCTGGACCTTTTGGTTGAATTCACGCGTGTTCTCATAGATCCAGACGATCCGGTCGACATTGAATTCGTTGGCCACCGCGATCGTATCCCTGGGATCCCTCTCGGTTCCGGGCCAAGGGCGAAGGCTTCGCATGAGAACATCCCCCAGGTCAATCGGCGCGGGCGGGGTGCCGGTCTCCGGAACATCCGCGTCCCCGGCGACAGGCCTCCCGCCTGTTTGGCTAAGACTGTCGAATGATTCGCGGCGCTCCTGCGTCGGCGCGTCCTCGCAGGCGCTCAGGAGCAACATGGAGGAGAGAAGCACCGGCGTGAGAAGTGCTCTTGGCCGAAGCTTCTTCCGGACCGAGCGCGGCTTGGGCAAAATCAAATTGAGCATCAGTGATGAGCATGCCATCGGCGGCCGGCCGCAAACAGCGGAAAACCTTTGTGTATTTCGCCATCTCAATAAGAAAACGGACATGACGGATTCGGGAGTGGGGGAACTCCCGGAACATCGACCCCATTCGCCTGGTGCGGCTGAGAGCGCGGAGCTTGTCCTGGCCAATGCGGTGGACCCGCGGATATGTCCGGTTATCGATGAGAATGGCGTTTTTTTTGAAGCCCCTGGGGTTGAAGGATTACCAGCTAAACCACAGTATGCCCGTAATGACAAATAAATCTTTCATACTTGCCGCGTCAGTTATTTTCACCCTGGGCACGGTCGTCATTCCTCGTTCGGCCTTAGCGCAGATTCATCTTAAGGAATGCGATGAAAGGCAATGGTACAAGGGCCAGACCCACGTTCATACGCTCTGGAGCGACGGTCAGAGCCCGCCTGAGTTGATAGCGGCCTGGCACAGGGACAACGGATATCATTTTGTGGTGATGACCGATCACCATGTGGTGCATCAAGGGAATGGATGGTATGAAATCAGGGAGGAGGGAAACCTGACACAGGCGCGCGTGGAAGCACTTGTTGACCGGTATGGTAAGGATTGGGTTGAAATCCGTCGCAATAACCACTGGGAAGAAATGCGATTAAAGACCATGGATGAGATCAAGGCAAAGTTCGACGAACCCGGCCGGTTTCTTGTAGGCCAGGGAGAGGAAGTGACCACAGTGACGCGTTTCACTGAGAACGGGAAGGACTTGCGGAGAATCGTGCATGTGAACGCGCTCAATACCCGCGAACCGGTTGCCGTACCTTCACTCCGGACGACGGGCAATTTTAACATCAGTCACATTGTCCAAAATGTCAGTCACCAGGAGGAGAAATACGGCATCCCGATGCTTGCATTTCTCAATCATATCAACCACCATGAAGGCTTCCCGCCAGGCGAGCTGATTGACGTCCGGGATTTCCGTTTTTTTGAAATCTTCAACAGTGGTCAGCGTGACCGGAACTGGGGAATTTCTCACCTGCATCAGGAATCCATGGACCGCATTTGGGATATATTGTTGGCATTCCGTTTACAGGACGATCCGGAGAATTTACTCTATGGAGTCGGAACGAGCGATGATCACGGGTATCGCTATGATCCGGAATCTGGTGACGATGAGGCCTGGATTCAGGTGCTTGCTGACGAGTTGAGCATGGAGAGCCTTATCCGGGCCATGAAGCGGGGTGATTTCTATGCGAGCACGGGAGTGAAACTTAACGAGATCTCCTGGGATGGCAGAGAATATAAGGTAGAGCCTGCAGTGGAGGATGGCGCAAGCTACCGCACGGTCTTCTACGGGACGCGGAAGGGCTTCGATCCGACATCGATGCCGGCATTGGACGACGATGGCAACGAGATCACGAGCGATTTGCGGGACTTTAGAACCTACAGCGACGAAATCGGCATAGTTTTGCATGAGACGAAGGAAGTGCCGGCCATATATAAGGCGAAAGGCGACGAACTCTATGTACGAGCGAAAGTGATTTCGTCGAAGGAAATGTCTGTAAGGGGAGTGCCAGATGCGAAGCAAAAGGCATGGACGCAACCAGTCGTGGTTCGAGATGAAATGCGATAAGGGGAAAATGCATGCTCATTCTGCTTCCGAAATGACTTCCGGGGATGGATTTCTTACAGGCCCCGCCCGGCATCCCATCGTTCATCAAGGTGCGGCTGAGGACTTCTTTGAAGGAGCGCTCATGGGAAACGGGGGGCTCGGATGTGTGGTGACGGCGCGTCCGGATGCCTTGCACCTTTATTTTGGCCACAATAATGTATGGGACCGGCGCATACCTGCTCCCCCGGCATCCGACGACGACACGTTTCAAAAAGTCTTCGAGAAAATCGCTCAATTGCCGGGGAACTTGCCCTCTCTGCGCGATGATCCCTGGTTCGAGCGTCATTTCGCGTATAACTTTTCCCGTTACGGCGAAGAGTATCCCCGGCCGCTTCCCTGCGGGAGCATCGTGCTGGGGTGGGACCGTAGAAAGTATGAGGTCATTCGGTATGAGTTGAGCATACTCGACGGGGTGCTCCGGATCGAATTGTTGCACGATGACGGGAAGGTTTGGTTGGAGTTGTTTCTCGAACTGGGGGCAGATTCCGTCTGGATACGTTCGGTGGATGAGCGGGGAAGCCCGGTTGAGAGTCCGGTCGAGAGGGTGGCGCTTTATCCGGATTCCTCCATGCCCGCGGAGTTTCCCATATATCAGGCCTTCGCCAATCCGGAGACCGGGCATCTCGGTTTTTCCCAGGAACTGCCATTCCGCACGGAGTCGCCGGAAGAGGGTGAAGAGGACCGCTTCTTTCAGTTGGAGTTCGTTGCTGACATCGTGTTGGAAGACCGGCGGGTCTCCCTGAATATGAATCATCCGAAACGGTACGTGGATGCCGTTGAACCCGATTTTTCCGCACTGAGCCAACGCACTCCGCTTCTGGAGAAATATTTTAAATCCAGCGACCCCCTGTTGGTCCGGATCGATTTCCGGGAGGGACTTCTCAGCGAGAAGCCGGCGGCGCAGGCGTCCAGGCCACCCGTCGCGGAAGGATGGAATTCCGCGTGCCGGGGGTCAGCGGATCTCTGGCGGGAATTCTGGGCAAGCTGCGCCGTGACCTTGGACGATGAATTCCTTGAGCGCATCTGGTACCACAACAACTATTTTCTGCGCAGTGTGTTGCGCCCGGGAGCCAACGCCCCGGGGATTTTTGGGCCGTGGGTCTTCGACCGGATCGGGACCGCATGGCATGGCGATTATCATTTCAACTACAACACGCAACAAGCCTTTTGGGGGTGCTTTTCGAGCAATCATCCCGAGTTGCACCTGCCTTACGTCGAACTCCTGGAGCATTGTCTGTTGCCAATGGCGGAAGCATGGGCGGAGGAGTATTACGGGATGCGAGGCGCCTGTTTTCCCTATTGCGCGGTGCCGGTCAAGATGAAGAAACCACTGCTATTGGGGGCTGACTGGAGCTGGGGCGTGGGGATCAGCGCCTGGATCGTGCAGAGCACCTGGTGGCATTATCGCTATACTGGCGACCGCGATCTCTTGAAGAACCGGACGTATCCATTGCTTCAAGCCGTGGCGCTATTTTTGGTCGACTACCTGTCGCGTCCTGAGTGCCGGGGGGAGCGTTGGGGGGATGACCGTATCCATATTTTTCCATCCCTTTCCCAGGAACTTTACCGGATGCGTCCCGGCTTCGCTTTTAACTGCGATGGCATTGCGGATCTGGCGATGGTCCGTTTCCTGTTTCGCGCCTATCTTGAGGCCTCGACCGTCCTGGAACAAGCAGGGGAAGCCCTCTGCTCCGAGGTGAGGGAAATCCTCGACAAGCTGGCTCCGTATCCGACTGCGACGGGGAATTCCGGAGAGGTGTTTGTTTCCATGCCGGGAGAGGACCCGGAGGTCGTTCACAATGCGCCCCAGCCGCTGATGCCGGTTTTCCCGGCAGAGGAATACGGCCTGCACTCCGCGCCGGAGGTTTTGGAGATGGCCCGCCGCACCTATCGCAGTCACCGGAACGAAGGCGGGAACGAGCTTGTTTTCTATCATTTGCAAGGAGCGAGGTTGGGATGCCTCGATCTCGACCGTTTCAAGCGTCAGGTGCAGTATTGCCTGCTCCCAAACGGCACTTGCACCGACAAAAATCTGATGGCTGGCGGGCGGTTTGGGGACATTCATTCCTTTTCCTACATGAAGCGCATGGGAATCTGGGTGGAGAATTTCTCATTGCCTGCGGTGATCAACGAGTGCCTGTTGCAAAGTTATACGGGCATATTGAGATTATTTCCAAACTGGACCCGGCCATCGGCTTCCTTTCGGAACCTTCGCGCGGCCGGCGCTTTCCTGGTGTCGGCGGAAAAGCGGGAGGGCAAAATTCTGCGTTTCGAGGTTTTCGCGGAACACGAAGGCAGCCTTCAATTTTATAATCCATGGCCTGGAAAGCCGGTCATTCAGAATGTTCGTGGCGTTGAGGAAACCCTCGAGGGGGATGAGATCGAGGTCTTCGTTATGGCCGGCACACGGAGTATCTTTATTTCTAGGTGACTTTACCGATGAAACTTCACTGTATATGCGGGGCCATGGAAGCGGCGGGTTCGGACCTGGATGGCGCCCCCGGGCCCATGACGCTGGAACATTTCCGGTTTAATTAGTCAAGTAATGGCTATGGCACGAACAAAGAGATGATTTGGGAAAGATTACGGCTTGGGTTCCGGCGCTGTTCCTGGCTTGGGTTGGCAATGAGCGCGATTGCGTGGCCGGTTTCCATTCGAGCGGAGACAGGCGTCCAGCCGAACATCGTCTTCATTTTGGCGGACGATCTCGGGCGGGAATGGGTCAGTGCTTATGGATCGGAGAAGATCCGGACGCCGCGAATCGACCAGCTCGCCGATGAAGGTATGCGGTTCGAAAATGCCTATGCGATGCCTCAATGCACGCCCACGCGCCTGACGCTCCTGACCGGTCAGCATCCCTACCGGCACGGTTGGGTGAACCACTGGGACGTTCCACGTTGGGGGAACGGGGCGCATTTCGATACCCGTGAGAATACTTCAATGGGCCTGATCATGCGCGAGGCGGGTTACAAGACGGCGGCCTCGGGGAAATGGCAGGTGAGTGATTTCCGTGTTGAGCCTGACGCCATGGACAAAGCGGGATTTGACGACTGGGCGATGTGGACAGGCGGAGAGGCGGGAAACCTGCTGGTCAGCCAGGAGAGGTATTGGAATCCCTACATTCACACCCGCGACGGCAGCCGGACGTATGACGGCGAGTTTGGTCCTGACCTGTTCTCGAGCTTCTTGATTGATTTTATGTATAAGCACGCGTCCGATCCGCTGTTTATTTATTACTCGATGGTCTTGCCGCATGTGCCTTTTACTACGACTCCGGACGAACCGGATGCAGAAGGAGAATTGGGCCAATACAAGGCCATGGTGCGATATTTGGACAAGATGGTGGGACGATTCATTGATGCGGTTAACGAAGGGGATTTTGCGCGGCCGACCCTGATCATCTTTACCAGTGATAATGGAAGCACCAACATTCCTGGAAGAATTCACGGAAGGGAGGTTACTGGAGGGAAGACGGAGCTGAACGAGTTTGGCACAGCGATGCCCTTCATCGCGTGGGGGCCGGGGTTGGTCCCCGCGGGAGTGGCTACGGCGGCGCTGACTGACTTCGCCGACCTTCTCCCGACATTCGCAAAGCTTGCGGGTGTTCCGCTGCCGGACGGACCCGGACGGGAAGTGGATGGAAGGTCGATTGTGCCGGTGTTATTCGGAGATTCGGATTCCTCGGACCGCGAGTGGATTCTGTCGATGGGCGGGCATCCGGCGGAGTTCAGAGAGGGCCGTGTGGTTCCGAGGGTGGACTTCGCCGCTCGTGTCTTGCGTGACAAGCGATGGAAGGCATGGGTCAACGAGGATCGGGAAATCCATCGCCTGCATGATCTGGGGAACGATCCCTTTGAAGAAGTAAATCTAGTCGGTTCCGATGATGTGGAGGCGATTGTCGCCCGAAACCGTTTGGCTGAAATTGTTCGTTCCCTGCCGGAGCGAGACGCTGCTCCGCGATATCGGCCGAATCCACCGCGGCCCTGGGATAAAGATCCCCGGTGGGGTGAGGACTCGCATGAGAAAGAATGATTCATGTCAGATCATAGCGCCGTTTTCTGCCTCATTTTATACACTAATATTAAATGGCCATATCAATGTTGATCGAAACCAGAAAACCGATGACACACACGCTCCGGAAGACATTCTTCTTTGGTCTCACCATGGCCGGTGTTTTCTTTCTCGATGGGCCGGTCCATGCGGATAAACCTCTCAACATCGTGCTGTTGGTTGCCGACGACCTGGGATACGGGGATGTATCGCTGTTCCGGGAGGAAGGTCTTCCTTCTCCCCAAGGAGAGAATCGACCCCCGATCTACACACCCGAGATCGACGCCCTGGGAACGGACGGATTGATCCTGACCGATTTCTATGCCAACTGCTCGGTATGCAGCCCGACCCGGGCCGCCATCATGACAGGGAGGTATCAACATCGGAGCGGAGTTACGAACGTGTTGGGTCAAACCAGAAACGCCTTCATCTCGGCCTATCCGGAAGCCGAAGAACCGTTTGTCGGACTGCGGTCCGATGAGACAACCGTCGCCGAGGTCCTCCAGGCGGGTGGATACCGGACCGGAATGATCGGCAAGTGGCATCTGGGTCCCCTTGAAGAACCGGGATACCATCCGCTGGACCACGGTTTCGAGCATTTCGTCGGGGTGCAGGGAAGCGCCGAAAACATGTTTTCCATGGTCCGGAGCGGCCAGTCCATCCTTTACCGCAATCGCGAACGGGTGCCTGCGTCAGGAAGGTATTGGACCTATGTTCAAGCTGAGGAGGCCTTGGCCTTTGTGGATCAGGAGGACGACCGTCCCTTTTTCCTTTACGTGGGGTTCAATGCTCCTCATGGGTCCTCCAGAGTCGGGCCTGGCGACAAGGATAGAACGGAAAACGAATGGAGTCCGACTGGCCCTTTCCGCACCGATTACGGGCGAATCCATAAGGAGCTCGTCGAGGCGCTGGACGAGGCAGTGGGAATGATACGCAAAGGTCTCGAAGCCCGGGGGCTGATGGAAAACACACTCCTCGTCTTCACTTCGGACAACGGTCAGTCGGGGTATGGTTATCCGCCCTTCAATCAACACCTGGGAAAGCAAACCGTGTATGAGGGAGGGGTGCGCGTGCCAACGGTGGTCTATTGGCCGGGGAGCATCGAGGCGGGCCGGATTTCGGGAGCGCCGACCATGACGATGGACCTTTTCCCCACCTTTCTGGGGTTGACCGGGGTGGAGCCGTTTCCGGATGCAAGGCCGTTCGACGGTATCGATCTTTCCGGTCTCCTCAGGCATGGCGAAGAACCCGAGAGGATATTGTTCTGGGAAAAACCTTACCAGGTATGGATGGAGCATTTCGAGAACCGGATTTTTGCGGTACGGGACGGCGACTGGAAGTTGATTCGCTCCCACGTGAGCCGCCCGTTGGAATTATATAATTTGAAGGAGGACAGATCGGAATTAAACAACGTCACCGACGAAAACCCGGAACGGGTTTTAAAGATGATGCGGGCTTTCGCATCATGGCGGGAGGATGTTTGGAGCGACGCTCCCTATGACCGGGATGATTTTGTCAAGCGGCTTCGGGAGAATGGGACTATCACCGATGAGACCACCAATGAAGTCAAACGCGGCTACTGACCTGTTCCGGTTTCGCGCCGGTGGAATACAATTCAATTAAGAGTATCGTAATGCGAAATCAGAATCGGCGTATTACAAGATGGCAGGGAAACCTGTTCATCGTGGGTTTATCGACAATCCTCACGGGCCTGTTGCACGGGGCGGCTTTGCGGGAGGATTTCCAAAAAGGCTTCGGTCCGGGGGAGCTTTCCGGGCAACAAGGTTGGACACGGGGCTTTGGCGCGGAGCCGCATCCCTCCGCCTGGGTCGAGCAGGAGAATGGAGTCCAATTTCTGGGCAGCCGCGACGACTCGCGGAACCTCTTGCGCGTCGAACGCCTTGGTATTGGCAAACGAAGCGGGCTGACCTTGATTTTCGATGTGCGGGCCGTCGCGGAGAACGCGAACGCGGCGTTTGGAATCGGAACCTTTGATCCGGGCCGGGCCAGCATCGGCCAGGCGGCCCATGTCGGCCTTCAAAATGGTGTTTGGATAGTGCGGGGTGAAATCCTGGGGGAGGCCGCTCAGGCCCGCGACACAAATGGAAATACAGTATCACCGGTCGTTGGTCATTGGTATCGGGTAAAGTCTGAGTGGGATCCCGCCGACGGCGGAAAGGCCACGCTTGCGATCAAGAATCTCACCGAGGGAGAGGCGGACTTCACCCCGCTTTATTTTGATGCCGGGCAAAACGAGAATCAAGCCCCCCTTGGCATTGGATCCCCCGGAGCGACGACCGGCTGGGATGGAATCTACATTCGCCTTCGGCAGGCCAATCTTGACAACCTTTCCGTCTCGGGGAGAGAGGCGGAAGTTCTGAATGCCGGGGGAGGCGCCGGGGACTTTGAAAACTGGAGGGAGCTTCGTCATGGGGATATCCTGATGCGCAGCATCCGGCCCTGGCCTCGGCCTCCGAGGGTGGAAAGGGACACCCTGGCAACCGCTGAAGCCTTCAAGGTCGACCGCATCGTCTGGATTTATGAAAACGATTTTGAATTCAACCAGCAGGCCAGACAAAGGGGAATTGGCATCGGGACCACCATGGCACAAAATGCCCGGGAGTTTTGGATCGATGACCTGCCCCGCGACGAAATCCTCGACCTGGTCGAGCGTTTTACCATCCGCAATGTCGAAGGCGAGCAGGTGATTCGCAGTCACCGGATGCGGTTCGGAGGAGACCACCTGGTCACCCATTTCGAACCCGACCAGACCAATCCGGAGTGGACGAAATATTATGCGGAATATCTTGTTTCACTGTACGGCCTTGGCATTGACGCCATCCACCGCGACGATCCGGCCGCATCCTATTTTGCACCACGTTCGGGAGGGAATTTCACCGATTCCGCGGTGACTTACTTTCGAAACTACCTGAAGGACAATTTCGACGAAACCCAACTGAGGGCCCTCGGGGTGGAGGATGTGGAAACCTTCAACGTGAGGAGGCATTTCAGGGAGTTGGGAGCGCCGCCGGACCACACTCTGTGGGCTTGGCGGGGCAGCCCCTTGGTTCCGGTTTACCTGGATGCCATGATGCAGGCCGACCGGGATTTTTACCTGGAGCTTAAGGCGATCGTTGAGGAGAAAACGGGCATAAAGATCCCCTGGTCGTTGAATAAATCCGGGCCGATGTTCGAGTATGAAGCAGCCTTTGACTTCCGGATAGGAGAATTTCAGGCCCATCTCAACCAGCCGCAATCCATGCTCATCAAGTCTGAGCGTGCCCGCGGGGCGAACAGAATGCAGGCGCTGGTGTCGATGGTAGACCGAAATTATGAGACCAATCCTGATTTTGTTCCGAATTTACGACGACACATTGCCACAGCCTACGGGACGGGAATGATTCCAATGGTTCCCTGGTGTATGTATATGCACGATGCTCCCCGTTATTATGGAACTCTAGAGGATTTTGGGGACCTCTACCATTTTGTTTCCGGGAACCGCGAATACTTTGACGATTATCACCTTGTGAGTACGTCCGGGATTGACGAAATCGCGCGCCTATACTCCTGGTTGCCGAACAAGGAACTGATTTATGAAGGGGGAGGGGATTTGACAGATAGAATCTGGATCAACACGAAAAATGTTTTCGGGTTTTTGCGAAAAAATCCCGATGCGAACGTCCAGGTGATTCATTTGGTCGATTGGAATGAGGAGCCGGCCGCAACACGGGTGACCCTGGATCCGGGGCCAATCGCCGGCTCGGAAAACGTGCGGTTAAGCTTTCTTCGCCCCGGTGAAGAGCCTTGGGTCGTTTCACCCTACCGGGGCGAGACCGTCGAGTTGCCAGCCATCTCGCCGTGGGGCATCATCTTGTTGGAGCCCCTGCGCGAAGGCGGTGCCGGGATTAAGGCTCCTGGAATTCGGGAACCGCGACGATCGATTGTTCCCAGGGGTTCTACTATTCTCTTTTCCGAAGCGGACCGGGGCCATAAGATCATGGCCCGGTTGGTCGACCCCGCGAATCGAGGCGACCGGGGATCCTTCCAGGAAGTCAATCCCGCAAAAGGTCTGAGCATCAATTCGGATGCTATTCTCGAAGCATACGTGCTGGATCCACAAACCGGAAGGCAATCCGCGCAGATCAACGTGCGATTGAGGGTATTTAAGGATTATACTGTCCCGCAAAAAATAGATCGCAACGGTCGCCGGGCGGTCGATCTATCTGAACGTTTCACGGCCGTTTCCGGCGCCTTGAAGACCAATGCCTCCTTCCATGGCGAAAAGATTTTTCTCATGGGCCAGGAAATCACACGAGGGTTCTCAACCCAGGGAGATGTTCGCCTGAGGACAGAGGTTAATCCGGAGTGGGAATTTTTCTCGGTCCGGGTGGGAATCGACGATCTGGAAGACCGGCGTCCTTGCGGGAGATTTCAGATTTACTTCGACAACCGGCTGGCTTACGAAACTCCTATCGTCAACCCCTCAAAACGACAACTGATTGACAGCGAAAGGCGCGAATTTTCAATCACTCTGCGCATTCCAGAAGGAACCGATAGGATTGAACTCAGGACCGTGCGGGGAGGTTTTTTTGAGGATCAGAATAATTTCGTCTGGGCCTATCCCTCGGCTTTCTGAATAACCGACCGTTCGCTTTATTATCACTCAAGCCTAAGCGTTAAAGGTTCAACCTCATCCCTTGAAATAACATTCATGTAGTTAGATTCCATCCGAAAAGGGTTTTTACGAGCGGCGATTGTTTGATTGAAGATGGATGTTTGGTGGATGGGTGGAATCCGGCACCCCCAAAGGCAGTAACCAAACAGTGAATACGGTCCGAATCGTCGTTTTGGAACCAAATTGAGCAGGATCGGTACAGGACCGATCCTCCGTCTTCGACGTTCTTTGTTTGGAATGACGGGGGGACCTCGCTCAAGCGACTTGGCACCGTCGTTTTCGCTTTCGCAGCAGGATCGTCCGACACGCATTGTAGGCCAGGCACTTCTCCAAAAATTCCTCGCGGGCTGCCGCAATGCCTGTCCGGCTGAGTTGGCCGAAGTCGAAGCCATACTTCAGGCAAAACATTAAAGACTCCACGGCCGAACGGCCGGCCCGGGCCAGGCGATACTCCTCCCCGTCCCAGTCCTCGCCAAGGAGCTTCTTTCCCTTCGATCCACTGATGCTGACGATCTCCACTCCCAACTCCCTGACCCGATCATGGCCCTCCCGCGAAGAATAGCCGTCGTCCACGCTGGTCAGGTGCGGTATGACTCCAGTGTTGGCGATCGCTCTTTCCACCATCGGCACCAGGTTGGAGGAATCGGAGGTGTTGCCTGAATCGACCTTCAGCGCGACGACATATCCATTGGCGCTTCGGGCCAATTGCGGCTTGTAGCCGATGACCGGCTGGCGACCTCCCTTTTGGATGTAAGCCGCCGAGCGGTCGTGAACGCTCAAGACGCGCTCGGTCGAAGGAAAGGTTTTTTCTTCGAAAATGCGTTGGCGCATTTGTTCGAGCGACTTCGTGGCGAGGTGCAGACTCTCGACAAACAGATCGACACGCGCTTTGGCCTGTTGGCGCAAGCTGGGCAGGATCCGCCCGTTGTCGAGTCGTTCGTTCCAGCTTGCCTCCACGCGCTTGAACTCGTTATCCGCATGGCAAAGAAGTTTGGCCGCCAACTCAATGAACTCCCGGCAAAACTTCTGGAACTTCTTCTTTTTCTTAGCGTTAAGATTGATTTGAAAAGGCTTTTTCGAGAGCTCTTCGAGGTAGCTCTCCATGCGTCCCGGGCGGATATTTGCCAAACCGAAAAGCTCGAACTTGCGGCCGATCTCATAAAGGCGCCGGGCCAGGACGAAGATGGTCTTGGCATCGGTCGGCCAGCACGAATTGGCCTTGGTCGCGGTACTATCGATCAGGACCTGATCGAAGCTGTCGAGCTCTTCCCGGCTGGCCCGGTTTAACTGGGCGGAAAGGATCGCCTCACGCGTTTCAAGGCTGATCGCATTGAGCAACTCGCTCATGGTCGAACGCCCCGGCAGGCTCAGCCCGCGTCCGACCAGAAAAGCTTCCAGGCTTTTGGACTCGCCCATGAAATCCAGCGCTTCCTTGTTGGTGCAGGAGCCGTGATAGCCGCGCGTCAACAGCAAAACCCCCGCTACCGCGCCAGGCATCCGTGGCCGCCCTTGTTCGAGCACCTCCAGTTTACCCGGCAGTTTCCGGCCCTTGGCATCGAAGCGTGGCGGCGGAAAACTCTCGGGAAGGTTTTCGAGCCCGGCCAACGCACCGTTTTGGCTCTGGAGAAAAAGACGGTCGGCCCGCCGAAGCTTCTTTTTCTCCAAGCCGTGCCGGTCGAGATCGGCCTCGATTTTCACCACCAAATCGGGCCTCGAATCGAATAAATCGGCACTTTCGGCCAAGAACTCGCTGAAATCCGTGCTCGCGGCGTAATAAAAGTTATTGAAACAGGGCGTGAAATGTGCAGGATTGCCGTTGGCCTCAGTTGTTGAACTATGGTTAGGTTTAGTCATTTAACCACAACAGCTTGAGGCCGCTTGTATTTCAAGCTTAAATACGGTTAATATTCCCGTTTTCCTGGCCGATTTTCGATAGCCAATCACCTTTTCGGACACGCTCTAGTTATCGGGGCATTCCGTTTGGATGGAACCACAATTCTGAAGTGTACCGCAATGAGTCTTTGGATACAGAAAGAATTTTCGGAATGGTTCAATCGCCGATCGACCCAGTCCGCACACTTCCGCGCGGTCACTCTATCACGAGGACACTCCACGGATCGGCGGCGATCCCGCGGAAGCGCAACCAGCCATTGGTCTCTTCGGGTTCGACCACGGTGTGGTCGACAAGGATTTGGTAGGCCGGGTGTTGCTCCGGTCCTCGAAGGTTTCCGGACGGGCGCAGGGCGGATTGGCGGCGTTCGGCGAGACGGTGGAGGCGGTCGTCGTAGGGGGCGGGACGCAGGAGACGGGCGACGGAGTTGCCGGTGTTCCGCTGAATGGCTTCGGCCCGCACGAGGATGTCGGCTTCCTCGTCGGCGTCGCCCCAGTTAACGAGGTGGATGACAATGGGGGAGGCGGGGTCGCGCGGGCGCACCCGGAGGAAGGCATACGCCTCTCCGGACCCGTTGACGCGCAGGGGGTGGGTCTCCCAGCCGTGGACATCGGGGATGCCTTGGCCAAAGGCGGCGGCCTCTTCGAAGCCCTCCAGGTAGGGGGCCATGGCGCGAACAAAGCCGTAGAGGTCCGCGTAGTGGGCGGCTTCGCCGAAGTAGCGCCCGCTGCCGTCGTCGGTTTGCAGGAAGAGATCCCATGGGGCTTTGCACAGTCCGCCGAGGGCGTAAGCTTGGGCGGTCACCTTGCGGTTGAGGGTGCGGAAGGCGGCGTGGTCCTTCACCTGACCCATCGGTTTCGGGGTGGAGAGGACCTGTACTTTGCCGTGGCGGATGCCGGCGCGGTAGCGATCGTAGATGTGCTCCGGATTGGCGGTGCGGAACATCAACTCGGACATCGCCCAGTCGAACTGCAGGTGGGCTGGAGTCCATTGTTGCAGGGATGTGTTGTTGCAGGAGAACGGCACGGGACGGCCGGCGTGTTCGTTGAGGCCGGCGCGCAGGCGTTGGTAAAAATCGACTACGCCGTCGACGATAAATTGGTCGTAGAGTTGCTTGACGGGATTGTCGGGCTGCCACCGGTGGAACCAGCGCTGGGGCCGGTCCTCGGGCACACCGAGGCCGCGGAAATATTCGGCGACGTTGAAATTCGAAGGATCGGCGATACCCCATTCGCGCAGATCGTTTTCGTTGGCGTGTTCGACCAAGTAGCGCCCGAAGGCGGCGATGGCCTCGGGCCGGAAATCGTAACCTTGATTGATCGACATCCATCCTTCGTCGCGTTGCAGCGAGGTCACCCCGAGGTCGAGCTGGAGGGTGTAGTGACGCAGATGGGCGCGGAAAAATTCTTCGCTGAAGACGCTTCCTTGGCCGGGCGGCACATCCCAGCCGCGCTGGTGGTGCATGACGAAGACGTTGCCGTCGATATCGAGTGCACAGATGGCTTCGGGAGGCTGGTCGGTAAGGCCGCGCACTTGGTTGATCGTTCCCGCACCGGCCCCACCGACGAGAAAGCCGTCCGCCGTCGCTTCGCGGACAAAGCGGGCAGCGGTATCGTGGTCGACACCATCCATATGCGGATTGAGGTAGGTCCACTCATGCCGGGTGACATGGAAAGCGCGGCTCGCCTCAATGGAATTGTGTTCGTTGTCGTCGACCCGGGGCCGCAGGCTGCGCATGATCACATCGGAGGCGCGGGGAGCGTGGGCGGGCCGCCAGAGCGGATCGGACTTGCTGAAGACCGTTTCGGCGGTTGTTTCGGCGTGTGCCGCCCCGGCAAGTAGCGCAATGAAGGCTAGAAGGATCGGCGTGTGATGCCAACGAAACGAAGTGGATACGGAGATCATTTTATGATGCATAGCTAGGTTTGAACCACCGGACGGCGCCGGGGGTTATTTTTGCCTGAAATTATCCTGAGATGGTATTGCATGCAACGGTGCGGAACTGCACAATCCGGACGATTTTTGTCGCAAAGCGGACCTCCGTAACCCGGAGTTTGGTCGGTATTTTCACAGGTCAGTTTCCAGAGGTATTCATCGCTTGAATGGTGAAGAAGCCGCGATCCTTGCGTGAACTCGAAACCGACATCGCCGTTCCCCGCGGCCGGAACCAGGAGTCCGAGCATAAGCGCCAGCGACCAGCGTAGCAGATGTTTGGTCTTCCGGGTCCTTTCGCTTGATTGTGCTTTGTGCAACACATTCGTTTTGTCGGTACGAAGGTCGGGCGCGCGGGAGCGTCTGTGAAAAGGCGCGGTGTTCGGCGATGGCGTCGAGTTCTCCGCCGACGCGGTAGCGGACTTCGCCGCGCCCGGCGGAGGTTTTTGAGTTTCCGGTCACCAGGATTATGGTTTTTCGATAACGAGGATACTCCACGGATTGGCGGTGATGGACTGGAAGCGCAGCCAGCCATCGGCGGTCTCTTCGGGATCGATCACGGTGTAGTCGACAAGGATTTGGTAGGCCGGGTGTTGCTCCGGTCCTCGAAGGTTTCCGGGCAAGCGGAGCGCGGCCTGACGATGCTCGGCGAGGCGGTGGAGGCGTTCGTCGTAGGGAGCGGGACGCAGAAGACGGGCGACGGAGTTGCCGGTGTTCCGCTGAATGGCTTCGGCCCGCACGAGGATGTCGGCTTCCTCGTCGGCGTCGCCCCAGTTAACGAGGTGGATGACAATGGGGGAGGCGGGGTCGCGCGGGCGCACCCGGAGGAAGGCATAGACCGCGTCGGCCCCGTCGACGCGCAACGGATGGGTTTCCCATCCGTGGACATCGGGGATGCCGCTGCCAAAGGCGGAGGCTTCCTCGAATCCCTCCAGGTAGAGCGCCATGGCGCGAACGAAGCCGTAGAGGTCCGCGTAGTGGGCGGCTTCGCCGAAGTAGCGCCCGCTGCCGTCGGCGGTTTGAAGGAAAAGGTCCCATGGGGCTTTGCAAAGGCCGCCGAGGGCATAGGCCTGGGCGATCACCTTCCGATTGAGTTTGCGGAAGGCGACGGGGTCCTCGACTTCCCCGCCGGGCTTGGGTGTGGAAAGGACCTGCACCTTGTCGTGATTGATTCCGGCGCGATACCGATCGTAAAGGTGTTGGGGGTTGGCGGTGTTGAACATCAACTCGGACATCGCCCAGTCGAACTGCAGGTGGGCCGGGGTCCACTGCTGCCGCGAAGTGTTGTTGCAGGAAAAGGGCACATGGTTTCCGGTATGGTCGTTGAGACCGCCGCGCAGGCGTTGGTAAAAATCGACCACGCCGTCGACGACGAACTGGTCATAGATCCGTTTGACGGGATCGTCCGGGAGCCAGGTGCGGAACCAACGTTGACCGCCGTTCTCGGGGGGATTGAGACTCCTGAAGTAGGCGGCGACATCGAAATCCGCCGCATCGCCGATGCCCCATTCTTCACGTTCCGCGGCGGTGGAGTGGCGGGCGAGGTATTCGCGGAAAGCAGCCACGGCATCCGGGTTGAAATCGTAGCCATGGCTGATGGCCATCCATCCCTCGTCGCGTTGCAGGGACGTTGCGCCGAGGTCGAGTTGCTCCGTGTAGTGAGCAAGGTGAATACGGAAATATTCGTCGCTGAAGACGCTGCCCATTCCCGGAGGAGTATTCCAGCCGCGCTTGTGCGGCATGACATAAAGGCTGCCGTCGAGTTCCTGGACGCAAAAATCGACGATATTCATATCGGTGAAGCGGTCGACGTGGTGAGACGATCCCGAGCCCGCGCCGCCGACGAGGATGCCTTCTTCGCGCGCCCGCCGCATGAATTCGGCGGTCGCTTCAGCGCTTCCGCCCTGCATTTCGTAATTGAGGTAGGTCCATTCGTGCCGCGTGACATGGAAGGCTTGGCTCGCCTCAATGGAATTGTGTTCGTTGTCGTCGACCCGGGGCCGCAGGCTGCGCATGATCACATCGGAGGCCCGGGGAGCGTGGGCCGGCCGCCAGGCGGGATCGGCCTTGTCAAACACGGTTTCAGGCGCGCCCCCGAAAGCGGGCACCGCGGCGCCGACCAAGCAGAACGCGACGAGAATTTGCGCTAGGGAGAGATGGTTGGATAGTTTCATGATTATCTTGGATAGTTTTTTGATTCGACAAGACGTTTGTTGATCACTTCCGGGAGATTTCGATCAGGCCCCAAGGTTCGAGGAAGGGAATGCGCAATCGGAGTTGATCGCCGTCGCGTTCCGGCGTGAGAATGCTCTCTTCAACGAGGGGCCCGAAGTCGGCCGAGGCATTGGCGAGGGCGTGTGCGTCCGTATCGTAGGGGGCGGGCACGCGAAGGCGGAAGACCAGCGATTCCGGGTCGTCAAAAGCTTTGGTGTCGACCACGAGGGTAAACGGTTCGGGGCGCGTGCGCTCGATGTTCTCCGAAGGCGGATACATTCGGATGCGTTCCCCGGAAGGCGTGCGGAAGTGGTGCGGCGCTTCCGGGGGCGACTCCGGAAGGCCCCAGTCGACGAGATGCAGAAGGAGCGACTGATCCGGATCCTGAATCGGAGCACGTACGAAGCCGTAAACACCGCCGGTGCCCCCCTCCGCGCGGATCGCCGAGCCGTTCGGGCCGGCCCCTTCAATCCCCGGGCCGAAAGCCGCGCCTTCTTCGTAACCGCGCCAGTCGTGGGCGCGCACGAAGGCGTAGAGGTCGGCGATGTCGGCGGGATCGGCGAAGTACCGGCTAAGGCCGTCCGGCGACTGGTCGAAGACATCCCACGGGACTTTACCGATCATGCCGCAGGCGTAGGCCGTGGCCACGACCCGGCGCAGGAGACGGGTTTTGGCGGCTTCCGAGACTGGTTGGGCGCGTGTTTTCGGCGGACCGAGGACTTGGACTTTGCCTGCCTCACGCCCGATTCGGCTGCGCTGCCAGATATGCACGGGATTCGCCGTTTCAAGGAGCAATTCGGATATGGCGAAGTCGAATTCGCGGTGGTAGGTCTCCCACATTTGGAGGGAACTGTTATTGGCGGAAATGGTCAGGCCATTGCCGCCGTAATCCTTGATTTCCGCGAGAAATCGGTTCCAGAAGGCTGTCGTCGTTTCTTCCCAATACCGCACCCAATGGGGTCTGAGGGGACAGTCGAAGCGGGTGAAATCGTCGCCTACGGGCGCGCCGATGGCCCGGAGGTGTTCCGCGTAGTCGAAAGCGGTCACATCCTCGATGCCGAGGGCCTTCAGTTCGTCCGCGTTGAACTGGTCGGCCAGCCATTTCCGGAAGCCCGCCACTCCGGTCGGGGAAAATCCGCCGCCGTAGCGCTCGGCGGCAAAGACGGGCGATTCGGGTTCGTCGCGGTGCAGGGTTTCCGCGCCCCAGTCGATGATGCGGCGGTAGTAGGCGAGGTGGTGCTCGTAGAACGCGGGGTTGGACGGGTCGCCGATCCCGCGGAACTCGTCCCAGCCGCGCATGTGCGGTTGCACGACGGGGTTGCCGTCGAGATCGAGCATGTGGATGTCTCGCGGTTGTTGCGGGAACGCGCGGATGGAGCCGTGCAGACTCGCCGATCCCGCTCCGCCGAAGACGACGCCCGTCTGCCGAACCTGTTCGATGTTCGCCCGGTCGCGTTCGTCGAAGTCGATGTAAGTCCACTCGAGGCGGTTGGCATGAAAGTCCCGGATGGCCTGGAACGGGTCCGTAAGCGATCCGGGCGCCACCTTGCGGAACTCGAGTGTGCGCATCGTCACGTCGTTGGGCCCTGGACCGACGCGTTCGAAAGGCGGGAGGGCGCCCGCCGCCTCATGAAAGACCGACCACGCGGCCAACAGCGCCGGCGCGCCGACCGAGCAGGCGAGGGCGACACCGAGAGGTCCCACCAAACTGGAGAAGCGGCGGGGAGCGTGAAAACGGGTGTTGATCATCGTTGTGTAAGCTGTGGTTGAAGCCGGTTTAAACGAATCTTTCGAAACACTAATTTTCCGCTCCCTCGCGCTTTGCGCTCGCTTCTGTTGAGCGTGATTTTTATCTTTTTGTAAACCGCTTCGCGAAAAGCGAAGCGGCAACCGAAGCGATCATGAACGCGACGCGGTTCCGCTTCTTATGAAGTGTATCACAGGGTGGCGTTACAGGAAGACTCGTGCGCAGGATCAACGAAAGTGACATCTCACATTTTGTTTTCGCGCCTGCTGGAAGTCCCGCATCATTTCCTCCCACCAGGCATCCCATTGCCGGGTCATTTCCTCCATCCTCTTGGGTTCGAGCGCGGCAAGGTCCCTCATCTCCTGCGGGTCGTCGTCGATGTGAAAAAGTTGTGGAAGCAGAGGTTCTCCGACCTCTGGACGGACGGTTGGCGTCGGGTCGACGGGCATGAGGCGATGCGGTTCGACGCACCCCTGCTGGTACCAGATGTTGTCGCCTTCCCATTTCCAATTTCCTCCGTTGCGGAAGGGGAAACAGAGCTTCCAGGGGCCGTCGCGCATGGCGGCATTGCAGCGAGGTAGAGGATCGTAGCGGTTGAATTGCCAGTAGCGAAGGCGGGAAACCGTCTGGGTTTCCCCCCGGAGCAACGGCGCGACGCTGACTCCGTCAAAGGGGTGGAGGGGAGCGAAACAGGACAGCCCGGCCAACTCCATCAGAGTCGGAAACCAATCAACGCTGTTTATCATTTCATTCGAGTCGCGTCCGGCGGCGATCAGGCCGGGCGCATGCACAATGGCCGGTACGCGGATCCCGCCCTCGAGGACGTCCGATTTCATTCCGCGGAAGGGTCCATTGTAACGTTGGAAATCGTCTCCCAGCCAGGCGCCGTTGTCACTGGTAAACAAGACGATCGTCTCCTGTTCCAGATCGAGTTTCCGAAGCTGCTCCATGATCCGCCCGATCCCCGTATCCAAAATTTCGATCATCGCGTACAGGGTTGCTACGGTTGGGGAGAGATTGTGTTCCCGGGCGTATTTTTCGACGACCTCGGCAGGCGCCTGCATCGGGGCGTGGGGGGCATTGTAGGCAAGGTAAAGAAAGAATGGTTCCTCTGCATGCCGCTCAATGAAACCGACGGCCTCGTCGGTGAATACATCGGTGAGGTAGCGGCCGTCGGCGTGTTTGGTGGAGCCATTATAATCCAAAGCCCATCGCCAGTAGTCCATACCGCCGTTCAGGAAGCCTGCGAATTCATTGAAGCCGCGCGCATTCGGGTGGTAGGCGAGGTCGTGCAAACCATTGTGCCATTTCCCGATCATACCGGTCGCATAGCCATAATCCCGGAATGCCTCGGCCATGGTCCGCTCGGAAAGAGCGATCCGGTCAAGTCCCTTGTTGGAGGGGACGTCGACCGCGCCGCAGCGATGATGATGGCGGCCAGTGAGCAGACCCGCCCGCGAAGGGGCGCAGATCGGGGCCTCCGCATAATGCTGGAGCAGACGCGTTCCCCCTTGGGCCAGCGCGTCCAATGCCGGAGTTTGAACGATCGGATTGCCATAACATCCGAGGTCGCCGAAACCGAGGTCGTCGGCCAGGATGAGAATGACATTCCTGGGTTTGATTGATTCGTTCTGCATGAGGCTATTGATCAATGGGCGTGTCCGAAACGAGGCTGGCCGCCGGATCGTTGTTCTCCTTTTGCCAGTCAATTAGTCTGGCGCGCAACGTTCTGGCGGTGGACAGGATTTCATCGGGCGAATGGGCCGGGGAATAGTTCCAACGCGGGCTCGGATGCATGCGGTAAGGCTCGAGGAGGTTGTTCAGTTCGAGAGGGTCTTCCGCGAGGCAATAGAGCTCGTAGCGTCTGGAGAGGGGGAAGAACATCAACTTCCAGTCTGTGGTTCGGATCGCGCGCTGGGTTTCCCGCAGGCGGGGCTCTTCGAGATTCTGATCGGATGGCCCGGGGCTGCGAAACGCCGAGACGATGAAATCGCGGGTGCTCGAAGGTTGACCTGTTAGCATGGCGGCGTGAGACCGGCCATCCATGATCGTCTTCGGAGGCTCGATACCGCACAGGGTGCATAAGGTGGGGAAGATGTCGCAGTTCGTCGTCAATCCATCAATCGACGACCGGGCGGGGATTCCGGGTCCGGCCATGATCCATGGGACCCGGCAACTATGATCGTACATGTTCTCTTTGCCCAGCAACCCATGGCTGCCGACGGCCAACCCGTGATCGGAGGTGAAAACGATAATGGTCTTTTCGACTTGGCCGCTTTCCTCCAAGTAGTCGAGAAGACGACCGATGTGATGATCGTGGTGAGAGATCATCTGCCAGTAGCGTGCCCGGTATCGTCGAATATCGGCTTGCCGTCTTGGCCATGGAAGAAGGAGTTCATCCCGGATCGTAAGGTCGCCGTTGTCGTTTCGCGGTTCCGGAGCGTAATCCTCCGGGAGGGGCGTCTCCTCTGGAGGATACATTGAATTAAACGGTTTGGGACAATCGAACGGGTCGTGGGGGGAGTGATAGCCAAGATAACAGAACCACGGCCGGTCCGCGGGAGCCTGGCGGATCTCGGTGAGGGCCGCATCGGTGAAGAGATCCGTGGAATGGCCTTCGACTTCTTCCCTTTCCTCCTGGAAGCGCATGGAATGACCGTAACGGGAATACTCCCGCTGGTTCAGGTTGTCGCTGGGAAACACCCGGCGGGCCTGGTCAAAACCCCGGTCGAAGGGGTGCCCGTCGTTATGCCATTTGCCGGCAAATATCGTGTGATACCCCTGCTGGTGAAAGCACTCCGGCATCAAGGTCAGGTCCTTGTGGATCGGCTGACGAAACCACGTGACACCATTGTGGAAGCTGTGGCACCCGGTCAGGACTTCCGCCCGGCCCGGTGTGCAAATCGGTGTCGTTACAAACGTATTACGAAAAGAGGTTCCGCGCTGAATCAACCGGTCGAGGTTGGGAGTGAGCGGACGGATTGAGGAACCTCCCCAAAGCAGGTCGGCCCTCTGGTCGTCCATGAGGATGAAGAGAATGTTTGGATAGCGCGTCACAAGTTTGGTCCAGGTTCTTCATTGACTCTGTTGTACGAGGGCGGGAACTACAAAGTTAAACGCTTTATGGAAAACGCCATTGCATCATCAATCCGGACATTCGGCATGGCTGGGGAAGAGCCCAGGGTTATTTCATCTGGCCGATAACACCCCCGCGGTGGGGCTTCTGCCCTGTTGGAGTCCCGCCTTAAGGCCGAAATTTGAGTCGAGGTGGGGACCGCCTGAAGGCGGAACTTCAACAAATCGGCCAGATGAAACCTCCTTGGGGAGAGCCGGTGTCTAATCGTGTCATCTCGACCTCGTGGATCTTCGCGTAGGACCTATCCCGGCGGGAAGGGCGGGCCGTCAATTTGGACTCATTTGGCGGTCGAGTGACCGTTTTAAGCAAGAAATAGCCATTTTGGGAAAACATATCTCTTTGAAATCCGGGATCGGTACGGGAATTGTAACAGGATGAACCCAACAACGATTCTGCGAAAACGGATGAATTCACCCCGGCAGGTTTCAGAATCTTTACCGCCGTCGCGAGTTCGGGGATTTACCCTTATCGAACTTCTGACGGTGATTGCCGTCATTGGAATTCTGGCGGCAATCCTGATACCGGTTGTAGGACGGGTGCGCCAGACGGCAGCAAGGGCTACGTGCGGGTCGAATCTCAGGCAGGTAGGGACGGCGATCCATGTTTACGCGGGTGACAACGACGGGCGTCTTCCGGGGCCGGCATGGGTCGGGATCCCGTTCGACGTCAGGATGTTTACGTCCACCACCTATACCGGTCTCGGGTATTTTCTCGCCCCGTATCTGGTCGACCGCGTGCCGGCGCCGAATGAAATCTTCCGGGCGGAAATATTGATGAGCCCATCGTACCGGTTGAATCCTCCCCCGGTAGTCAGCGAAGCGGACATTGATCGTCATTATGTCCGCACGCACGATAATGTGATGCCCTTTGGGCACCGCGATGGAGCTAGCGACGATACGATTCGGGGGCCCAAGCGCCTGGAAACGCTCTCCCAGTATTACGGGTATCGGGAATTGTCCCGGATCTGGGCGATCCGGGTGCAGGATGAAGTGGTTCAAGATGGGCGAAACCATCTGTTCTTCGACGGTCATGTCAGTTTTTATCCCCGCGGGCAGAGCCTGAACAATGACGTCAGTCCGTAAAATCTGAAGGCTTCCGGGAGAGCAACGGGCCGATAACCGCGGGGAGGTTTTATTGCTGATATTGGCTCGGTGAGATTCCGAACACTTTCTTGAAGGTGGAGCTGAAGTGGGCGGGAGAGATGAATCCGGTCGCGTAGCTGACCTCCTTGATTGAAATTGCCGGGTTGGCCTGAATCATCGCCCGCGCCACATCCAGGCGGCGTTCCATGACGTAGCGATGGCAACTTCTGCCGGTGACCTCGATGAACAATCGATGGATCTGACGGGCGCTCAAACCGACAGCTTTTTCAAAGCGTTCCATCGAAAGATCTCCATCGATGTTGGCATCGATGAAACGGATGATCTTGCCTACCACCCGTTGGCTCCGTGAGGTGACTTCGGGGGTGTCGCGATGGTCGTCCGGTTTGGGGAGCGGCAGCGTCTTGTTCAGGGTTTGGGTGATGATAAGATACATCCAGCAGGTCAGACGTTTCGCGGCGAAAACGGGAGATGGTTGTGGACGCCGGAAATCCGCGAGGAGGGAGTCTGTGAGAGGGGAGATTTCGACCGGACGGACTACCGCCGGGTTGATCGAGGATTGCAGGGGAGTCGCGAGCGAGTTAGGGCGCGGGATCAAAGCGAGGCCGATTCCGATCATCAGAGCCTCCTGGGTGCATTTCCAGCGATGGACGATTTCGGGTGGCACCGAAAAGACGTCTCCCCTTCTTACATAGACCGGTTTTCTTCCCCGGGCGCCGAATTCGAACTCGCCGGTGAGGATCACCTCGAGTTGCAACTCTTTGTGCATATGCCAGCCGAAGTGATCGCCGACTTTGTAATGGCCTTGCCCCAGGTGAAATTCAACGCAACGGAAATCCCAGGGCGGCCAGGAAAAATCTTCCAGATTGGCCAGTGCCTCATGAAGCGCGTCGTTTATTTTCGGGATCTCCTGTGGTTTGAATGCGGGTGGCGGTGCCATGAAAACGAAAAGAGTTGTTGGATGAATTCCCTAAGAAAGAGAGCGGCCGGGAGAATCCCCTTCGACGCCGCCTGCATTATGTCAGGGAAAAGAACCGGCGTGTCAATCAGATCCTCGAGGAGCGCGTTTGGCTGTTTTGCTCCGGCTGGGGGCGGCACGGTGGAAGGTTGCCCGAAAGTCGTGCCAGAAATCGGCCTCCATCGCGGAGGCAAATCCCTCTTCTACTTCCGTTTGGTTTCCCGGTCCGAACAGGACGATTCCATTGATCGGCGCGGCCAGGCAAAACTGAAGGGCCAGACTTCGGAGATTCAGTCCGTTTTTCTGGCACCATCGCCACATCGCATGAGCATCGGGATCCTGGAGGGGATCGGGTTCCGTGCCGTTGAGTTTCCCCATGGCCAACGGGCTGGCGAGAATGATCCCTACGTCGTTTCGGTGCGCCAAGGGAAAAATGGTTTCCGCGGCCGATTGGTCCAGGAGCGTGTAATCGAGAAAGGTGATCAGGAGGTCGGTTCTCCCGGATTCGATGGTGCGACGATGAAAATCGTGGCATCTGGCCCCCAGGCCGCCGTGGCGGATCAGTCCCTTTTCCTGCATCTTGAGCAGTTCGTCGACGGCGTGTCCCGGCGCCAGGGGGACGGCGATATCGGGGGGATCGTGAAGAAGACAAGAGTCCAGGTAATCGGTGCGCAAGGACCTGAGGCTGTTTTCGACGCTCCCCGGGTGGTCTTGGCGGAGAAGTCGCCGCGGTGTTCCGGGTGGGAGCCGACTTTAGTCTGAAGGTGGACTCGCCCGCGGCAATCGCCGGCCAGTGCGACGCCGATTCGGCGTTCGCTTTCACCATAACTCGGAGAAGTATCGACGAAGTTGAGACCGAGCTCAATCGCACGCCGGAGCCCTTCAACGGTCTCCCTTTCGCTGGAACGCGGGCGACCGAACGTCGCCCCTCCCACGCCGAGCGCGCTCACCTCGAGCCCGGTTTTCCCCAAACGTCGAATTGGCAGTGATTTCATTGTGGAAAGAATAACACAAAACTTCGGCCGATCTGGGGCAAGAAATGTCCGTTCTTCGATAAGGTGAACATTTGCGGAAGGATTTAGCTCTCAAAATAACATTACAAATCCATGAAGGAAATAAATAGTATGACCGGAAAAGGAACTGTGCGTGCTGTGCGTCTCGTGGGCTTGGTTTGGAGTTCGCTTGGAAAACATTCTCCGGTTGATAACGGGTGTTGATTGACAGGAATAGACAAAATATGTCTATTCTGTGAAAGCCAGCGTGTTTGGCGAAGCGCTCTTTTCCTATAGGATGAAGTCGGATGTGTTTATTTAATTCAAGCCTCTGATGATGAAAGGTATTTGGCGTATTGTCACAACCTACGAGTTCATTGCATCGTATTCAGAATAAGGATTTGCCGTTTATGATTCAACGTCCGAAAAACGTTATTTGGATTACCACCGACCACCAGCGGTTCGATAATATCGCCGCGCACGGCAACTCGGAGATCGTTACGCCGAATATGGACCGGCTGGTCGAAGGCGGGGTTAGTTTTACCCGAGCCATTGTGCAAAGCCCCGTCTGTATGCCGAGCCGTTGCTCCTTTATGACCGGGCTTTATCCGCAGCAAACCGGAATCACCTGGAACGGAAGCAGCTTGCCGGACGACTTCGATCCCAGCGTCGCCCGGCTCTTCAAAGGGCTGGGATATCAGACCATTCAGATTGGGAAACTGCATTTTCAGACGCACGAAGACAACGACCTCGACCCGGCCCCGCGCAACCGCTATGGATTCGACGTCTTCTATGGGGCGGAGGAACCGGGGTGTTACGAGGACGCCTATCGCACCTGGTTGGGAACGGAATATCCGGAGTACAAGGAAGCATTGAAGGTCGAACGTTCTTCGTCGCCGAATCGTCCCCGGTCGAACAACCCCGTGGGTGGGTATGAAGGCAAGGTGATCGATGCTCCCTGGCAGGCGAGTTTCAGCGGATGGATCGCGCAGATGGCTTGCAATTTTCTCGATCAGAGAAATCGCCGGGCTCGACATCAGTTCATGCACCTTGGGTTTTACGCGCCCCATCCGCCATTAAATCCGACTGCCGAGATGATGGCCTCCTACGAAGGACGCGAAATTTCTGTTCCGGAATTTACCCCCGAGGAGAGGGCGAACAGTCGCACCCTCTCCCCGGAGACTTGGGACGAGAAACGGCTTCTCGCCTACAAACGGCATTTCTATGCGATGACCACCGGGGTGGATATGGCTATCGGACAGTTGCTGAACAAATTGGAAGCCCTTGGCGAACTCGATGACACCTTGATTGTTTTCAACTCGGATCATGGCGACGCATGCGGAGATCACTTTGAGCTGGAGAAATACTACGACCTCTTCTACGACGGAGTGGTGCGGGTGCCCTTGGTTTTTTATTGGCCGAATGGAATTCCGGCCCAAGGACAAAAAGCGGATGCGCCAGTGGAGTTGATCGACATTCTTCCGACCGCAATGGAGTTGTGTGGCTGCCCGGCCAATGACGTCATGATGGGACGCTCGTATGCCGCGGATCTTCGGACCGGAGCGGCTCCCGTGGGACGGGAGGATACGCTGACTTATTCCTGCGACCTGGATGGCCCCCATGCGATGCTGGCGAATCGAGACTTTAAATACATCCATTCGAAAGGCCGGGAAACGTTGTGGCAGTTGACAGGGGAGTCTGGAGAAAACCGGGATGTCTCAAATTCCCATGCGGAGGTGCTTCATCGGATGCGAGCCCGTCTTCTTCAACGGATGCTCGAAGCGGGACGTTCCTACCGGGCGCATCCGCATCTTTTTTGAAGGGTCTCTTGAAACCTCGTCGAGAACAAATTGATTCATGGAATGAATGGGTGGCGGTAGGAAGGGAGGAACTTCGACCAGGTCGGGAATGAGCGACAAGTCCCTTGCCGTTTCATCCAACCGGACGCCGGGAAACCTCCATGTTGTCGTCACAGTCGAAGACGCTCCACGCAGGGCAAGCGGTCCAGTCGGTGGTCGTCTGACCGGGATATGGGCATCCTACCGCTATCTGCCGTTCGAAAAACGGCCGATGACCCGTTCGAAATGGGGCAAATGTCCGTATTGGAGAGGAAATGGCGGGTTTTGCGAAGAGTATAATTTTGTCTTTTGCCGAATCGAATCGAGAATTTGAAGTTATGTTACTAGGAGAATCCAAAGCGCCCGTTTTTGATCCAATGTGGTTGCCGTCAGTTGACAGCCGTTACGATGAACGCGAGCTTTTGCAGGGGGAACTGATCCCAACCCAGTTGTACGCGGATCAACCGTATTGGACGCGGACCCATGACGGCGGGCTCCTGTGCGTGGTGACGACCGGGTCAGAGCGGGAAGGGTCGCGGGGACAACATGTGCGGTCGATGAAGACGTTTGACCAGGGAAAGACCTGGGAACCGGCGGTGCCGGTGGATGACCCCAACGGACCGGAATCCTCGTGGGGGGTCCCGTTCACCGCCCCCAGTGGCCGGGTGTTTGTCTTTTACGTCCATAACACGGACGACCTGAGAGATTTGCCGGCGGACAATCCTCCTTACCCGGACGGGAAGACGCAGCGAATGGATTCTCATGGTTATTACGTGTTCCGCTGGAGCGATGATCATGGGGGGTCGTGGTCGAAGGAACGCGGGGTTATTCCGGTGCGCGAGTTTCAAATGGATCGGGAGAACTCGACTGGCGGCAAGATCCGGTTGTTCTGGAACGTGGGCCGGGCTTTCGCGTGGGAGGGCAGTCTTTTCCTGCCGCTTCACAAGGTTGGTGGGCTCGGCGATGGCTGGTTCACCCGGTCGGAAGGGGCGCTGCTTCGTTCGGAGGATCTTTTCGAGAAGGAGAACCCGCTGGATGCTTCGTGGGTTACGCTTCCGAAGGGGGATTTGGGAATCCGAGCTCCGGACGGCGGGGGACCGATCGCCGAGGAACATTCGATCACGACATTGAGCGACGGGACTTTTTTCACGGTCTTTCGCACCATCGCGGGCCATCCCGCCTGCTCCTACAGCCGCGATCAAGGAGAGACTTGGGAACCGAGTCAATTCATGCGGTTCGCCGAAGGCCGGTTGATCAAGCATCCCCGGGCCGCGAACTTCGTGTGGAAACTTCAGGACGGTGGATATTTGTATTTCTTTCACAACCACGGCGGGAAATTCGTCCGGGAGCATCCCGAACGCCGGACGATGAGCTATCAAGGAAGGAATCCGATGTGGTTTTGCCGGGGTTGGGAGAAAGATACTCCGCAGGGAAAAGTTTTGGAATGGTCGGAACCCGAGATCGCGCTGTATGACGATGATCCATTGATCCGGATCAGTTATCCCGATTGTATCGAGGTCGACGGTGAGTTGCTGTTTACCGAGACTCAAAAAGCGGAAGCCCGGGTGCATCATATCTCATCTGACATTGTCGCCGCTTTGAGCGCGGATCCGGCGGTTCGCGGCGCCCGGCTCGGTGATTTGAGGCAACTGCTCGATTGGAATCTCCGAGACGGCGAGCGTGAAGTTGAAATGCCGCAATTGTCGGCGTTCGTTATCCGGAGCTCACAACCGCCGTTTGGGGGCATGCGAATGCGGGAAGGATTTTCCGTCGATCTGGAATTGGTTGTCCGCTCAAGGGATTACACGCTGCTTGCAAGTAACCGAGGGGACGACGGCAGCTGCTTCCAATTCGAGTGGATGCCCCAGGGGACGTTACGGCTTCGGATGAGCGACGCCCAAACCGAAGTCTCGTGGGAATCCGATCCGGTTCCGGCGGGGAAGGGAACCTACCGCTTCATTGTCAACGTGGATGGAGGTAGTAATACGATTTGTTTCTTCCGCGATGGAATCCTTGATGACGGAGGAGACTTGCGGCAATACGGATGGGGTCGGATCAGTCCGCACTTCAAGAACGAATATTACGGAAAGAGGTTGGAGTTTTTCAACGGGGGCGGCGCCCACCTCTCCGCCTGTCGTTTTTACAATCGAACCCTCACCACGGCCGAGGTTCAGCTGCTTGTCGGTCGGGAAGGGGAAGAATACCGTTGATCGGCATTCGAAAAGGAACCTGTCCGGCGGTTGGCCGGCAGGATCCTGATTCCGGCTGTTCCGGCCGGTTCAGGTTACTCCCGCCAGATTTGGCGAGGTGGTTGATTGGGGGATAGCGGAAATCATTCTTCGAATTCCGTTTTTGAGAAATTCCTGGTCTAGGCTTAGGGCGATGAACCGGTAACCATCCCGGACCGCATCTCCCGCTTGTTGCGGATCATCCGGGACGACGTGAATACCGGGACGAATTCCATGCCGTATTGACGCATCGAGGAAAACCTTGCGGGCCGCCAGGACCTCCGGATGGTCCAGTTGTCCGGCCAGACCCATGGATGCGGAAAGGTCGTAGGGCCCGATGAAACTGGCGGTGATTCCGGGCACGGAGAGGATGTCATCGACACAGTCCAGCGCATCCTTGTGCTCCAACATGACGACGACTTCTACGGCCTTGTTGTGGGCCGAATAATAGTCCGTGAAATTGCGACCGTAGTCGCTTGCGCGGCACAAGGAAGCACCCCGGATTCCTTCGGGTGGAAACTTGGCGATCGCGACCGCTTTTTCAGCCAGTGTCCGGGAGTTGACGGCTGGGACGATGATTCCCGTGGCTCCGAGGTCGAGCGCCTTTTTTGCGGCGACTTCGTCGCAAGCAGGAAGGCGCACGAACAGCTCCTTGCCGCTTCCTTTCAACGCCCTTGCGATGTTCTCGAGATCATCCAAACCGGTGGCGGTGTGTTCCATGTCAACGCAGACGAAGTCGATCGCCTCGCCGGCAAATATCTCCGCAATTCCCGGATGCCCGAACATCATCCAGGCTCCGATCATCAAGCCCTCTCTGTTTTGCGCCATGAATTATGGTTTCAGGCCGAATGGTGGAGGAACAACCCGGAAGATATTCCTGATTCGGACATTCCATGAGTATTTCGGAAACAGCCACCCCAGGGATTCGGTAAGGGGGTTGAGGCGGGCGATCACAAGAGTCGAACGAGCGAGAAAGTCGACATCCATGCGGCCGAGAAGGGTTAGCCGGTCACTGTAGAGATTTTACCTCCGTCAACGGCAAGACAGCCTCTTTGAATGAATGTTTCGCGGCGCTTCTGGCGAGGCGTTTGTGCCCGTACGGAAAGTTCGGGAAAGCCGATTCGGCTTATGGTATGGAGCCTGGTGCCACCCACGGGGGGCTGGGGCCTGCAGCACCCGGAAGTATGAACGGATTGGAAATGCCCCGGGGTTTTGATGAAGAACATCGGCCGGTCGCCTTGCAGCTGTCTGCCTACGCGGGCGGGAATTCAAAGTCCTTCAATCATCGGATTCCGATGGTGGAATTATGAGGTTTTGACGGGAGTCGGGATTGGTAGTCGGGTGGCAGTCGGGACCGATCGGGTCGAAGGATTTGTAGCCGAGGACGAATTCCTGGTGGCCGAGTTTTTCGGAGGCGGTTTGGCGGCCTGAGGCGACTTGGACCACGAGGTCATGGATTTCATCCCCGACCTGCTGGAGAGTCGCCTCATCCTCGAGGATTCGCCCGGCGTTGACGTCCATGTCTTCCGTGAGATTCCGATAGGTGTCGGGATTGGCGCAGACCTTGATCACTGGAGAAATCACCGAACCGACCACCGATCCGCGACCGGTGGCAAATAAGGTGATGTGGGATCCGCAGGCGATCAATTCAGCGATTTCGGCGTTGTCGTTGATATTAGGGAAACCGAAGCGGACCGGGCCGTCGGGGACGACATCGAGCAAGTAAAGCCCTCCCGCCGCAGGCCTGTCTCCGGGCTTGATCAGTCCGGAAATAGGTGAGGCTCCACTTTTTGAATACGCTCCCATGCTCTTTTCCTCCTGGGTGGTCAAGCCGCCGTCGGCGTTTCCCGGTGCGAAGCTGCCATGTCCAAGAGTCGTGTAGTAGCGTGCCGCCTTGGCCACGGACTCGGCCAGGATCTCTCCCAAGGCGGGTGTGATAGCCCGGGAGACGAGAATATATTCGCAGCCGATTAGTTCCCCGGTTTCCTCAAAAATACATGTGGCGTTTTGGGCAACCAATCGATCAAGGGCTTTGCCGATGGCGGGATTCGCGGTGATCCCGCTGGTGCCGTCGCTTCCTCCGCAAATGGTGCCGACAACCAGTTCGTCGATCGTGAGGGGCGCTCGCGGGACCGACTCCAATTCTCGGAGAGTTGCTTCCACCCACTGGCGGCCTCGGGCGATGGTCGAGCGCGTGCCGCCGGTTTGTTGAATCACCAGAAGCTCCGCGGGACGTCCCGATTGGCGGATCGCTTCCAGCAGCTTTCCGCGATTGAATCCTTCGCATCCGAGGGAAACCAACAATACGGCTCCGACATTCGGGTGGACACAAAGAGCATGAAGCATCCGGAATGAATAGTCATTCGGGTAACATCCCCCGAAGCCAATCAGGTGGACGCCTTGTTCCCGGAATGGAATCTGGATTTCCCGGGAAACGTGATGCGCGCATTCGACCAGGTAAACCACGGTGAGGGTGTTGCGAATCCCCTTCCGTCCGTCCGTCCGCAAGAACGCGTTGTCACTGACAATCGGACCACTCATACCGGGTGGTGGAAACCGTGCTCCTCATCCAGGGTGAAAGTGGGGAGATAGTCACTTTTCATATTATGTAAATGAACATGCTCGCCAGGTGCGATGTCGATGGTCGCCGAGCCGATCGGGACGCCATATTTTAGGATTTTCTCGCCCTGTTGGATTTTCCGGGCGGCGACCTTGTGTCCCAGTGGAAGGGAGACCTTCAAAACTTGGGAACCTTCGGCGGTTTCGATGACTGCGCCGGCCTCGAGGTTTCGGGTCAGCACCAAAATGTTGTCCGCGGGCGAGAGCTGGAGGTGCGAAGGCATCTTTAGAATTTACGATAGTGCAGGTAAGCGTCGACGGGATCGACGGCGGCGAGAATTGGCGTAGGAACTTTGTTTTCCGTTTGGAGGACCTCTTCGACCTTGCCGGTGACTTCTTGATTGATCTCCTAAGGAATTATCAGGGCGCCATCGTGATCGACGAACGTGTCGTTAACGTAATCGGAAGAGGAAGGATTGGATTTGTCAGAAAAACCAGCGGATGAAGGGGAAAAGCGGAAAGAGTTACATTTTGGGCATGATTCGCGTCATCTCCTCATGGGGACGGGCGATGACGTGGGCGGCGATGAGTTTGCCGAGGGAGCCGACTGCTTGTGCTCCGGCCTCAATGGCGGCTTTTACGGCCGCCACATCGCCTTCGATGATAATGGTGACGTAGGCGGCCCCGATTTTTTCTTTTCCGACCAGCCGGACATCGGCGGCTTTGAGCATGGTGTCGGTAGCCTCCAGGATCGCGGCGAGCCCCTGGGTTTCGAGAATGCCGATAGCTTTGTTGTTGGTTTTCATAGATGTGGGTTCGGGGCGCATTTCCTCGCGGCCCCCGTAAAGAGCGTTGATCCCGACTGGTCCGGAATTCAGGTCGTGGATGGCGGAATCGGGCGAAGGGATAACGGTGGCGACCGGTTCGACTCCCATATGTCGAGCCTCCCGGAGACCGTGAGCCACGGCGGCTTCGAGGGCGGCGGGACCTTGTGCCCCAAGTCGGACCAGGATCCGTTCGTCCCCGATTGGTTCGAGACCGAGCAGGACGACCTCGGCGGACTTCAGCATTTGTTCGGTCACTACCGCGGTGATGGAGAAGAATGGGATCTCCATAAATGCCATGCTGGATAGGTTCATGATCCGGGGAGTTGGCGGTGGACGACCTCACGGACAATGGATTCGAGTCTGAGGCGGAAATCCTCGGGCATATTGAAAGTTGATTCGGAGGGTGAACGGGTGCAATGGCGCGCGGCCTCGGCGAACCCGCATTCGGTCAGGACGCAGGCCACTCGCGACCGGACTTCGTCCATGATTTTGAGTTCCGCCGGTGAAAGGGGAAACCGGGCGCGTCCGGTTTCAAAGCCGCGCAACTGATAGCCGGCCCGGAAACCTTCCGGAAAATTAGGGGCGTTGAGCATCAGGGCGAAAAGATCGAGCAATTTGAACTGAATCCGTTTGGCTTCGTCCCAGTTTTCACTCGCGGCTTCCTGGTAAATCTTCATCACCACCTCCGGAACGATGCCGGCCGACGAAAGGGTGCCTCCGTCGCCGCCCATGAAGAGTGAGGCGCAGAGGAGTTCCTCCCAACCGATCAACACCGAGAAGTCGGGGCGTTGCGGTTTGATCTCGTGCAGGACCTGTTGAAACCGCGGCATGTCCCGTGAAGTGTCCTTGGTGCCGATGATCCGCGGGCAATCGAGGGCCAGGCGCTTCAGGACCGGGATGCTGATCTCGTTGGCGAAAGCGGGGATGTTGTAGATGATGATGTCGATGGGCGACTTGGCCGCCAGTTCCCGGAAGTAGGTTTCGATGCTCTCCTGGGTGAGCCGGTAATAGTAGGGACCGGTGATCGAGACCGCCCGGCATCCGAGGTCCGCGCAATAGCGGCACATCTCGAGGACCAGATCGACATTTGGCTCGGCGGCGCCGGCCAGGACGGGTCGCCCGCCGGCTTCCTCGGTCACGATTTTCACCACCCGCCGGCGCTCTTCGTAACTGAGGCGAATGAATTCCCCCATGCTGCCGTTCGGGTAAAATCCCGTGACCCCCTTGCCGGCCAGCCAGCGAATGATGCGGCGAAGTTCTTCTTCGTGGATACGCCCTCGCTCATCGTAGGGAACGATATTCGGAACGAAAATTCCTTGCACACTGGCGGTCATGATGGATCGAAACGGATGATAGGCCGTGCCGGGCCCGGTGAACAACATGGAGTGAAACTGGTCTCCGAGGCGGAGCCTGTTTGAAGTGCTCCGCGTCCCCGCGGAGTTTTCGGGGGTGCGGAAGGATTTCGGCCGTCGAAGGACTGTCGAGCGTGCGGCCATCGCAAGCCGTTTGAAAGCGGTGCGGGGACGCACCAGCATTCCAAAGCGCTTCGCGCGAA
The DNA here is from genome assembly GCF_056590205.1 of Verruconatronum alginivorum. Classification (NCBI taxonomy): domain Bacteria; kingdom Pseudomonadati; phylum Verrucomicrobiota; class Opitutia; order Opitutales; family Verruconatronaceae; genus Verruconatronum; species Verruconatronum alginivorum. The sequence goes on from NZ_JBWPVQ010000001.1 coordinate 2,204,199, forward strand.
AACTTGGTCGCCCTCCAGAGCGGATGGACAGGGAAGTTTCATGGGAGGGAAATTACGAATTCAGAGAATAGATCCGCCGGGCGTTTTCGGAAAGAAACTTTTCGCGGTTTTCTGAAGTTTCCCCGCTGAGAATTTCTCCGGTGATGGTGCACCATTTCTGGAGGGACGCGGTCAGGTTGCAAACCGGCCAATCGCCTCCCCAAATCAGGCGGTCCCAGCCATAACAATCGATCGCGTGTTCGACCCACGGCCGGATCACGTTCGCCGTCACCGCTTCGGGAGAGCAATAAGCGACCACTCCGGAAACTTTGCAGACGACATTGGGGCGTTGGGCGATTTCACGAAGGGCGGTTTTCCACGGTCCGGGTTCGCCTCCGGCGATGTCGGGTATCCCGCAGTGGTCGAGGACGAAGGAAACCTCCGGGCAGGCGTCGACCAGTTCCGCCGCGATCTCCAACTGGCGGGGCAACGCGCAGATGTCGAAGGTCAGACCACGGCCGGCGAGCGTCCGGATGTTTTTCCGGAAGGTGGAAGAGCGGGAAAGGTCGTCCGGCTGGGTATGAAGGACGCGCCGGATTCCCTTGACCGCTGGGTGGCGAATCGCGTCGAGGTGGGATTCGAAACCGTCGTTCTCCGGCCGGCCGGAGGCGATCACTCCGAGAATTCCGCTGGAGGGGTCTTCCGCGAGATGGGCGAAAAAGAGCGCCTCCTCCGCCGACTGGGAGGAATCGACGTCGACTTCCATGAAGACCGTTCCTTCGATGCCGCATCGGTCGGCGGCCTGACGGTATTCATCGAGGCGGAAATCCCCTTGGAGGGCCGGGAGACTCGCCGTCCACGGATAATTGAATCGGTCTGGGTAAAGGAGGTGTTGATGTGTGTCGATCATGATCAGTCGCAGTGAAAAACTTCTTCCATTTCGCTCCACCATTCGTCGGGAGCGCGGTCGGGGAGGGGGGCCTGACATGGTTTGCAGACCGCCCACCATTCCTGGGTTTTCGGATCGGCCGCCATTTTCGCGGATTCGGCTTCGAAGTCGGTTCCGGTGTATTCAAAATAACTGAACAGGTAATGGTTCCCGTCAGCCAGTTTTCGAAGAAAGATTGAATAGTTGCGGATGTTGCACGCGCGGATTTGATGCAAAACCTCCGGCCAGACGGCGGCGTGGAGACGTTTGTATTCCGCGACTTTCTCGGCACGAAGTCCAATGATGCTTCCGTATCTTTTCATGATGGTGCGCCGCAAGCGGCAGGATCCCGGTATTTGACGGTTTGGAGGTGTTCGCAATAAAGTACGAGTTCGCCGTCGCCTTTGAAAATTTCGTAACTGGCTCGGTAAAGACCCATTTCCGGATATTTCGGAGCCTTTTCCAAGTCGGTTTTGATGGTGTAAATGGTGTCGCCGATGAAGACCGGTTTGATGAACCGCAGCTTGTCGTAACCGTAGCTGAAGGCGTTCACGCAATTCGTCGCCACCAGGCCGAGTCCGACACTGAAGACCATGGCTCCGGCGATCAGTCTTTTTCCGAAAATGCCTTGCTCGCGGGCGAACGTCTCGTCGGCCACGTAGGGATGCATGTCGAGGACGAGGGCGTTGAACTGCATCGATTCCCCTTCGCTCAGGGTGCGGCGAATCGAACGTATCCGCCGGCCGATTACGATGTCTTCGTAAAACCAGTCTTCGGCGTTCCAGACGGAAATTTCCTTGTGCTTCGCAGGATCCGGATTCGGGTTTTTCATAAAGCGAATTCCCCTTCGATCAACCGGTTGTGTTGTCCGACGGACGGGGCTCCCCGTCGCGATTTGTGGATGGTGCCGTCGATGCGGATCGGACAGCGCAAGGTCTTCATCGGGGTGCCGGCCGGGCAGTCGATCTCCTGTTCCATGTCCAGGGCCCGGTAGCCGTCGGTCTGGCGCAAGGTCGCCCACTCCATCACCTCGGCGCACCAAATGTCGGCCGGCTCCAGGATGGCGAGCCATTCCGCTGTGGTTTTCGTTGTGAGATGATCGCGCAAGACGGATTTGATTTCATCGCGCCGGGTAAACCAACTGGCCGGGTCGGTGTAGGTGGTCAGTGGTGGACAATCGAGCAATTCGCCCAGCCGGGTCACGGCCCCCATGGCGAGCGCGAGATGGCCGTCCGCCGTCGCGTAGAGGCCGTAGGGGGCACCGAGGTAGGCGTGTCCGTTGTTGACCGCGCTCCGGGAGGCCGGTTTGCCGCCGTCGTTCAGATGGGTGGTGATTACCTCAAACTGAAGATCCAGAATGGACTCCATCAAACTGACTTCCACCCGTCCTCCTTTTCCGGATACTCCACGGCGGACCAGGCAGGCGAGGATCCCTTCGACCAGGTGGGCGCTGGCGGTCAGGTCGGCGACGGCGAGTCCCATCGGAACCGGGGGACCGTCGGCGTTACCGGACAACCAGCAGAGGCCGGACATCGATTGTGCCAGGAGATCCTGTCCCGGTTTTCGAATCCACGGTCCGGTCGGGCCGTAGCCGGTTACGCTGCCGTATACGGCTCGGGGATTCATTTCGCGCACCGTCTCGAAGTCGAGTCCGAGTTTGGCCATCACTCCGGGCCGGAAGTTCTCGATGATCACGTCGGCCTGCTCGATCAGTTTCCTCACTTTGGCGAGGTCGGCGGGATCCTTCAGGTCGGCGGCGAATCCTTCTTTGTTGCGATTGATCGAGTGAAAAAGGGTGCTGTCCCCCTCGACGCCAAGATTGGAAATGTATAATTGGCGGCAGATGTCACCGCCCCGGGGACGTTCGATCTTGATGACCCGGGCGCCGAGGTCGGCCAGGCGCATGGCGGCGGCAGGACCGGCCAGGAATTGAGAAAAGTCGAGCACCAGCAGCCCGTTCAGAGGGCGGTCGACAGCGGTGGAATCGGTTGACATGGTGGTGGTTGAAGAGGTTTTGTGTGTTTGACGTTAGGATTCCTTCCCGGCTTCGCGGCGGTTCACCAGGAGGAGATGCTCGCAGGCGAGGACGGTTTGGTCGCGCTGATTGAAGACCTCCACCAGTTCACTCACGACTCCCTGGGCGGGACGCTTGTGATCGCGCTTTTCCTTGATAGTTACCCGCACCCGGATGGTGTCTCCGATGAAGACCGGTTTGATGAAACGGAGGCGGTCGTAGCCGTAGGAAAAAGCTTCCGCGTTGATGACGCCGGCGGTCATTCCGATCGCCACGCTGAAGATCAGGGTGCCGTGAGCGATTCTCTGTTGGAACTCCTGGGTTTTGCACCATTCGGCATCCATGTGGTGCGGATAAAAATCACCTGTCTGTCCGGCGTGCATCACGATGTCGGTTTCCGTGATGGTCCGGCCACCGGTATCGCGGGTATGTCCGATTTCGTAGTCTTCGAAAAATTGATGGGTGAACATTGTTGGACTCAGGTTTGATTGGCGAGGCACTGGGTGAAAAGCCGGTTCAATTCGCGGGCGGCGTCGCGCGGGGTCGAACGACCGGCGACGCAGGCGTGGGCAATCGGAGTGGCGGCATCCTGAAAATCCATGTATCCGGGAAACTGTGGCCGCACCAGGGCCGCATCGAGAGTTTCCAGGGTGTTGGCGAAGAAATCCATGCTCGCGGCATTCACCCGCGTATCCGTCCAGGCGCTACGATGGCCCGGTTGTCCCCCCGATTCGAAATAGATTCCGCGTTGGATCTCCGGGCTGGCGGTGAACGCCGCGTAGTCCATCGCGGCGCGGGGATGTTGGGTCAGCGCCGAGACCGCGAGTCCGGCCCCGCCCAACGTGGAGCGCAACGTCGATTTGCCGAGCTTCACCAATCCACCGGCTTTGAGGGGATGCCGGGCGTATCCGGGCCGCGAGTAGTTGGAATAGCCGTAGGCGAAGGGACAATAGGCCGCTCGGGGATCTTCGTCGACCGAGGACATCCATTCGGCCGTCCGGATCGGATTCCGTTCGAGGCAGGCCGGGTGGCAAAGCGCGACGAGAGCGCGGAGTTCCTCGAGTGCCGCGGCCAGGGCCTCCGGTTCCGCCAGGCGCTCTTCTTCGAAGATCTTTCCCCCGAAGGCCATGCTGAACATGTAGCTGTGCATCAGCACGTCGATCGGGAAGGCGGAAACGGTCACGAAGCCCTCTCTGGCCAACCGCTTAACATCCTCCCAGGTTCGGGGCAAATCGATATCGAATCGCTCGATCAGATCCGGGCGCCAGGTGGCGACCGGCGCGGCGGCGTCGGTCGCCAGGGTCCATTGCCGGCCGGTGAAGCGATAGCTCGCATGCGACTGCCCGACGGAGTTGGCCGCCTGGTCCTTAAGGATGTCCGCCGGGATCCATTCCTCAAACGGGAGCAGGAGGTTTTCGGTCGCGGCCAGGGCGGTGTGCGGGTGGTCCATCACGATCAGGTCGAACCGCGCCGCCAGCTCGGCCATAGAGGCGTCGGCGAAGGCCTGCAACGAACGCTTTTCCCATTCGATCGAGACATCCGGGTTGAGCTCCTCGAACCGTTGACCGGTGGCGGCGACGGAGACGAAGCCGCGGGTATGGTTCCAGGCTATGCCGCGTAGAGTAATCATTGATCGGAGGAGAGGAACTTCGATGGGTCGATCCCGCCCTGGGCGCTTGATTCGTAGGCGGCTTCGACGCACGCCATGGTGTGAATGCATTCCTCGACCGAAGTGACCAGTGCATGGGCTTCGCCGTCGGCCGCCCGCATCACCTGGGCCATTGCACCGACGAACGCATGTGGAAACCACGACCCTTCGAGCGGGATCTCTTCCCAAACGGGTTTTCCCTTCTGGAACGTGCAAACCTCGAACACATCGGGCACGCCATCAGGATAATTCATCAGCAATCCCATCTTGGCCTTGATCGCCCCTTCCGTCCCCTCCCATTTGATGTAGCTCTCCTGGTGCCTGGGACCGAACCGGTGGAAATGGTTGGTCTGGATGTTCGCCCGGACCGTATCGCCGTAGTCGAGGATCATCGCGGTGCGGCTCTCCGGCATCTTCAATTCCGGGAAGCGAAGGGTTTTGGCGTAAATACCCGCGGGATTGCCGAGGAAATGCCGGATGCAATCGAGATGATGCACAGAGTGGTAGACGATTTCGAGGCGGGGGACGTTTTTCAGGAAAGGAAAATGATCCCACGGAGTTTCGACCGTGACCCGGATTTCCATGTCGCGTAACTCACCGATCACTCCGCGGCCGATCAGGTCGTGGGCGGCCATGACGAACGGGGCGAAGCGCAGCTGGAAATTGATGGCGGCGATCAGGCGGCGCTCCCGGCAGACCGCCAGGATCTCCCGCGCCTGCTCCATTGTTTCGCCCATCGGCTTTTGGATTAAAACCGGCGAGCCCTCCGGAAGAAGCCGAAGCACCCCCGCGAATTTGTCGGCGGGAAGGGCGAGATCGAAAACCGCATTCGCCGGGGCGCTTGAAACCAGTTCCTCGATGGTGTCGCAAACTTGCGGGATGTTCCAGTCCGCCGCCACCTGCTCCGCTTGGGACTTCGTGCGATTGGTGATGCTGTGTACCGGAAAACCGGCGAGCCCATAGGCGGGCAAATGCGCGTCACGCACGATGCTTCCCGCTCCCACGATGCAGATTGGACGAGGCTTGGATGGCAGGATAGGATGGTAGATCGGGGGAGTCATATGGTTTTATGGTTGAAAAAATATTTTATATTTAAAAACTGATGCAAATGTCAACCCGAAATAAAACCGCTGAAAGCTATTCGGCGCCGGCCTTGGTCAAGGGGCTGGAAATCCTCGAACTGTTGTCGACCAGTCCCGAGTCGATGACGCTCACCGAAATTGCACGAGCGCTGGGTCGGTCGTCGGGAGAACAGTTCCGGATGCTGGCGGTTTTGCAGCGGCTCGGGTATATCCGCCGGAACTCGGCTGGAGCCTTCGCCCTGACCTTAAAGCTCTACCGGCTTGCCCAGCAGACCCGTCCGTTCGATCAGTTGCTGCAAGCTGCCCGGGGTCCGATGCGGCGCTTCTCCGAACTGACCGGACAGGAGTGTCACCTCAGCGCGTTGGAGGATGGCCGACTGGTGGTATTGGCTCAGCAATCGGGCACACAGGCGGTGACGCTGCTGGTCCGCCCGGGATCGGCTCACCATCCCGCGAAAACGGTTTCCGGGCGGCTCCTTCTTTCGCAGCTCTCCCCGGAGGAAGCCGCGTGGCACCTGGAGCGGGCCGAAGAGAACTTTTCCGGGGCCGTCAAAGCCACGTCGCTGAAGACTGGATTGAGCGAGTTGCGCGGGTACTGCATCGGCCGGGCCAGAGACGAGTCGTTGAAGGGCGTATCCGACGTGGCGGTACGGGTGGGAGGCCCCGGCCCCCCCTGGAGCGTGGCCCTGGCGAGTTCATGTTTTCATGTCGCCCTGACGAAGCCCGAATGGGACCGTCTGATCTCGAGCTTGATCGACATGGCGGAGCGGATTGAAAGCGAACTCGGTCTTGATTGAAACAGACCGGTAGTGGTTCATTCATCGGGATACGCGTGGACTTCGCAGGTCCGGGCCTGCCCGAGTCCGTTGGTCGCCGGACCATGATCTTCAGGGCGGTGACCCGGACCGGTTCGGGGAATAAAGGGCGGCGCAATCTCTGCTAATTGCCGGTTGGGAAATCACAACGGCGTTCATCCTGCTCGATTTGGCGTTTTGGTATAGCTGAATGCGGAGTTCCGGTACTGGATCTTCCCACATTACCAGAAATGTTCCTGGGTTCCTCCCCGGCGGAAACCGGTCCAATCAAGTTGGACCGGTGGGAGCATGTCCGTGGACGTTTTCATCCCGGTTTTCCCACGGGAATCAGCAAGAGTCGAGTCCGGCGGGTTGGCCTTTAAGCTCGCAAGAACTCCCGGGATGACGCGGGGTCTGGTATACGCCGTTTTCGATTACGACCGGTTCGACGAAATGCGTTCGGAGGTGGGGGATATACTCGAGGAAGACTACATCATGTCCGATCGCAATGTGATTGAAAAGAACGAGGTGCTGGTGAAGCTGCCCCATGTCTCCGACGTGGGGGACCACGGAAATACCGGATTTTCTTGCAATCAGGCTTATGACGATAAACTCGCTGACCCCGGCGACTCGCACGGCGTCGGCCTGGCAGAACGACAGTGCATGCGACTGCAAGTAGTTCTTGAATACAATGCGGTTCGGGACATGTTCGCCGGCTGCGACCTTGACCGGTGAAATGGTGGAGGCGATGGTCTGATGGCCAAGAATGTCGTCCGGGTGGGTGGGCTCTTCTATCCAGAAGAGGTTTAGGTCAGCGGTACGTTGGGCGAAGGTGATCGCGTCCGCCACGGTCCATTGCTGATTGGCATCGACCATGATCCGTGCATTCGGGCCGGCGGCCTCACGCACGATGCGGGTCCGGCGCACATCCCGGTCCAAATCGTTCGATCCGACCTTCAATTTCATGGCGTCGAATCCGGCCTTCACCGAGCGGGCGACGTTGGCGGCGACTTGCGCGTCGGAATAATTGAACCAACCGACGGACGTATCGTAACCGGGATAACCGGTCTCGAGAATGCCGGCGCGCTTGTCGCGGGTGAATCCGGCGGATTCAAGAATTCCGCGAGCCTCCTCAAGCTGCAAGACGTCTTCGAGGTAAGATAAATCGAGGGTTGCGAGAAGTTCATCCGGAGAAAGATGGAGGAGCAGTTGCCAAAGCGGAACCTTGCGAGTCCGCGCCCAGAGATCCCAGCAGGCATTGGTGACCGAGGCGAGTGCGAGGTGAACGACGCCTTTATGCGGGCCGAGCCACCGGAGCTGCTGTTCGTTGCTGGCTGCCCGTTGCCAGGCGCCGAAGCCAGCCATGATCTCTTCGATATCGCGTCCGGAAAGGTCTCGGGCCAGGAACTCCGCCGCCCGGCAGACGAGATCGTTTCCTGCGCCAAGGGTGAACGCGAAGCCGGTGCCCATCGTGCCGTCCTCCGTGCGAAGTTCGGTGACGGCATAGGAGTAAATCGGATCCCGGTGGATCGCGTCGCTGCCATGGCCGTTCCCGATCGGGAACCGGCGGTCATGAGTTCGAATCTGCCGGATTTTCATCGCTTATATCCAATTTCCGCGCCGCCACTCACATGCATGATGTGGCCGGTGATGAAGCGGGATTTTTCTGATAGCAGAAATACGCAGGCGTCCGCGATTACATCGCCTTCCGGGCAATGGCCGAGGGGGTGAATCTCATCGAGGTATTTCTCAATGCCGGCTGGATCGGGTTGCTCGGCAGCCCACCGCCGCAGCATGGGGGTCCAGACCCCGGCTGGACAGACGGCATTGACGCGGATTCCGTAGGGCGCGTAATCAAGGGCCATCGATTTGGTCAATGTATTCATGGCTCCTTTAGTTGCTGTATAAGCCGCGTGGATACTTTGACCGATGGCACCGACGAGGCTGCTGGTATTGAGAATATTTCCCCGGCTTTCCTTGAGGGCATCAAAGCCGTGTTTGGCGGTCCAGAAGACGCTCTTGATGTTTGTGTTCATCATTGCGTCCCATTCCTCCTCGGAAGTTTCATGGAGCGTTTTGCTCGGACTGGCGATACCGGCATTGTTGTGAATGGCGTTGAGGCGGCCGAACTTGGCGAGGGTGAAATCGACGGCTGCTTCGACATCCGCTCCACGGGAGACATCGCAGTGGATTCCATAGTGCTCGCCCGGAAGGGAAGCTGCGGCCGCGGCGGCGGCATCGCCATCGAGCGAGCAAAGAACGATTTTTGCCCCTTCCGCAGCGTAGGCTTTGGCGCAATCGAACCCGATTCCGGTCGAACCGCCCGTTAGAAATATGACTTTATCGTGTAACATCAGATGTAGAATGTCCGGTCCTTCGGTTGCTTTCTTATGCCTGGATGTGCGTCGAGAACGGATTCGTCGATGTCAAATCCGAGCCCCGGACGGTCGGGCAGGATGAAGAATCCGTTTTCGACCGGAAGGGGGTGGGTGAGGCATTCATCACGCCAAGGGACGTCTTTCAGCATGAATTCCTGACGGAAGAAATTGGGCACGGTGGCCATGGTGTGCGCGGAGGCAATGGTTGAGATCGGTCCGTTGGGATTGTGCGGGGCGATCGGCACATTGAAGGTTTCGGCGAGGTTGGCCATTTTGCGCATTTCGGTGATGCCACCGCAACGGGTGATGTCGGGCATGACGAAATCGGCCGCTTGTTTCTCGAGAATCGTCCGAAGCATGAAGCGGCTGTGCAAACGCTCTCCGACGCAGACCGGCAACGGGATCTTACTCCGGATGTCGGCGATGGAGTCCGGGAACTCGGGGAGCGCGGGCTCCTCATACCACATGCACCGGAAGCCGAGCCTGGCCAGGCGGTGGGCCATCTCCACGGCGGTCGGGCCGTTCAGGAAGGCGTGCGTTTCAATCGCGATTGCCACATCGGGGCCGACCGCGTCGGCGACCGCGGCAACCACATCGAGGGCGAGCTGTTTTTGGCTTTCGGAAAGAGTACTGTCCTCATTTAGATCTTCTCCGTACCAATAATGGACATGGGCGAACGGATCGAATTTGAGGGCGGTGAATCCTTGAGCCGTCGTCTCGCGAGCCTGCCGGGCGTAATCCTCTGGGGAATGGCTGCCGGAAATGAACCAATAATTGGCATAAAGCCGGATTTTGGAGCGGTAGGCGCCGCCAAGCAGTTGGTAAACGGGTTGTCCAGTGAGTTTACCCTTGATGTCCCAAAGGGCGATGTCGACGGCGCTGATGGCCGACAGAAGGGGGCCGGCCTGTCCCAACCAGTTCATGTCGCGGTAAAGTTTTGTCCAAATAAAATCAATACGCTGAGGATCCTGGCCGGTGATGAAATCGCCGGCGTGGCGACAGGCGGCTTCAACGAGGGGCGAGCCGGGCCAGTTTGTCGCCTCACCCCAGCCGTGAATGCCGGTGTCGGTTTCGATCTTGAGGAGGGTCCAATTGTATTTGCTACCTTCCACAAGGTAAGTTTTGCAGCCGGTTATTTTCATTCGCTTGATTGAGAGAAGCTAAGGGTGGAGGGGGATTCTTAATGAAGCTGTAGCTTGAGGCGCCGAATCGATCGCACCATGCCATCGTGCCAATCCGGTGTGGGATCGGCGCAGCGGAAACCGGGATAACGTATCAGCAATTGCCGGAACGCCTCGGTCGCTTCCAGGCGTGCGAGCCTCGCGCCGAGGCAATGGTGCATTCCGTGTCCGAAGGCAACGTGCTTGTTGGGTGTTCGGGTGAAATCGAACTTGTTGGGATCCGGAAATTGTTCGGGATCGCGATTGGCGGCGCCGAGGAGCAGGAGAATTGTCTCGCCGCGGCCGATCGGATGGCCGTGGCACTCGGTGTCGTATGTAGCCACCCGAACAATGCGTTGGAAAGGGGGTTCGAACCGGAGGAATTCCTCGATGGGCGACGGAATGGTCGTGAGGGTGTCCCTCAATCCCGGGCGGGTGCCGATGTGCCATGCCGCGCTGGAAAGAAGTGATGTCGTTGTTTCATGGCCGCCGATTAGCAGCGTGACGCATGTGCTCAAGAGGTCTCCTTCGGTCAGCCGGTCGCCGTTTTCGCGCGCTGTGACGAGCAGGCTGATGATGTCCTCTCCGGGAGCCCGTCGGCGTTCCTTGAAGACGGACTTGAAATATCCCCGCAAGTCGAGCAAGGCGGATTGGGAGCGGCGCATCACTTCCAGCGAAGGGTTGAGGGTTGCCATGAATTCGACGATCCTGATCGACCAGGCTTTGAACTGGTCACGCATTTCACGGGGAATTCCGAGCATCTCGACGATGACGGAAACCGGCAATTGAAACGGGAAATCGGCGACAAATTCCGTCGGGTCTTTTTCGCCCATCCGGCTGATTAGATCGCGGCAGATCTCTTCGATCCTCGGTTTAAGCTGATCGAGGGTGCGGGGAAGGAAGGCCGATTGAGTCAGTCGGCGAAGGCGGGTATGATCCGGGGGATCGGAATTGATCAAGCCCCGGGAATAGTGATCGGCGAGAGGCTTGAGCTCGCCGGCCGCCTCGGACGGGATGGACTTTCTCAGGTGATTGACTACGCGGCCCCTGTTGGAAAACGTCACCGGATCTCTCAGGATGGCAGCTGTCTCCCGGTATTTGAAGAAGACCGGTGCGTTCCACTGTTGGGAGAGGCAAAGGCGTTCGCCGGTTGCATGCATGGCGGTGTAGACCTCGCATGGCACGGAGGCGATGCGGCCATCAGATATCGATTGATCGAGAATGCGGGAAGCTGGGGAGAGAGCTTGAGTCATGGTTCAAGCAGGACGACTGGCCCCTAGCGATTCGCATCAGCCGGGTGGCCATTGCGCGGCATCGGCAAATACGGAATGATAAACAACACAAGCAAGCCGACCGTGCTACTGACGATAAAGACCCCGACGTAACCGATGCTCGCTTGAACGAATCCGCTCATCATCCCTGGCACGAGGAAGCCGACGTTCATCAAGGCGAATGAAATCGCCAAAATCGATGTCTTGTTGCGTCCGGACTCCGTCGCCATAATATGCATGTAATAAAACATCGCGCTAAAACTGAGGCCATAACCCAAGGACTCGACGCTTGAAGCCGCAATCAACCAAACGTTTAAGCTCTCTCCTAGGAATCCGACGTGCGTCATCGGCTGAAACCAGGCAACCAGGACGTAAAAGATATTCGGGATGCTCATAAACAGAGCCAAGGGTATGAATGTTCGGCGGATGCCATACCATTTGATGAGATACCCTCCGAGGATTCCGCCGATGATCATCCACGGCGTATCGGTGAGGATGGCGTAATAGGGCAGTGCGGTCGCTTGAGCCGCCAGGCCTCCCTGGTCGATAGGATCCAGGTAAAACGGCTGCTTCATCGCCAGAAATCCTTCGCCGAAACGGTAAAGGAGGATGAAGAGAATAATAAGGAAGACGCCGCGCTGCACAAAATATTCGCGCAGCACTTCCACAAACGCAAGACGCTCGTGTCGAACCGGTTGATCCTGAGGGATGACAGGAACGTGAAATATGTTCCAAATCAGTGCACCCACCAGCGCGAGAGCTCCCACGACATAAGCCACCGAAAAACCGATGTAGAATCCTGTCTTGTCGGGAGAATCGACTCCCGTGGCGCCATAGGTGGCGGCAATTTTGGTCGCCCCCAACATGAGAACCATGATCACGGAAAGCGAACCGATGCGGTTGGCGGCAGCCTTGATTCCGATAAACTGCGCCTGGAGCTTGGCATCGAGGGCCCGAATGTAAAAGCCGTCCGCTGCGGTTTCATGCGCGGCGCTGATCAGTGCGAGCGCCACCAGCATCAACGCCATCAACCATAGAAATGTGGTCTCGGGGGGACGCAGAAACAGAATTATGGCGATCAGAATCATAGCGGACGCCGCCGCCCCGATGGTAAAGAGCGACAATCGCCGTTTGGTGGTAGCGCCGTCCAGCCAAGGGGCGTAAAGAAAGCGAAACGCCGCAATCAGACCGATCCCGGTGAAAACTCCCGCGACTTGGTTCGAGAACCCAAGTAGTCTGAAAAGGGCGACGGGAAAACCGGTCATCAACCCCATCAGGATTCCGAACGGGAGATAAAGGGTAACGATATAACTCCAAGGAGAGGGCTCGCGGTGATTGGGAGGAGAGGTTCCCGAGGACTGGTTGAATACGCTGCTGACGGGAGTCGTGTGGTCGCTCATGTTTTTTCAATTCGCCGTAGTCTTTACCGGCCGAAAGTCCGGAATGAATGATCAGCTTTTGAGAAAAAGTCTGACTCATCCATCCCGGAGAGCCAGGCATTATTTATTGCCATACCGGACAGCTTATGCGAAATCGTGACATCGCTCCGGAGCCGGTGCGCGTTTCCCTCGTGCCGATTGGTCCGCAGGACGGTGCACTACAAGCTTCCGAAGGGAAGGGATCGGCGAATTACTTGGCGATTCTGATGAGCGCCATCGGCGAACTTCCGATTCCAGTCTCCGCGGTGATAGTTTGAGCAGACGGAACCCTTTCAGGGCCTCCGCCAGTTCTTCCTTGGGCAAATTGATCATGATGTTTCTGTCTCTTTTCGGTTGTGGCGTCCCCGCCGCCGGGGCGGAAGGAACGCCGCGGGTTTCGGTTTTCCGGGGGTTTCCCCGGACGGCCGGGCCGTCACTCCTTGCGGAAGATCAGCGGCAGGAGGATTTTCCCTCCGACGATGACCCCGGCGATGACGACCAGCGGCAGGACCAGCCCCGACATCCCGAGCAGAATCCCGAAGAGGATTCCGATGACCAGGATGGCCAGGGCCGCGTTCAACATGGCTTGCGGATTCATAAACGTGCGTTTCGCGTGTTGGCTTTTCCGGTTCGCCGTCCTCCCTACCGGCGGCGCAGCGACGACACCAGGAAACCCAGGACCGCCGCCAGGATCGCGGTCGAGAGGATGACAAACGGCAGGAGGATTTCCCGGGCGGTGCGGAACATCTCGGCCATCGCCCAGGCGAAGAATCCCCCCGCCGCGACGGACAGGCCCAGCAGCAACACCAGGCGGACGATCAATCCCATGGCGGACCTCCTTTCCGGTCGGGTCGGTTTATTTGCGGTTTTGGCCGAACAGGACGATTGCCGCCGCCCAGATCAGCGAGGACAGGACCAGGCAGACGCCCAGCCATTTGATCGCGTCGGCGAACGGTTTCAGATCCGGCTCCCGGGGGGCGCATCCGGCCGTGAGCAGGAGAACCCCCGCCAGGAGCGCCGCGCAGGGCGGCGAAGGGGAGGGGAACTTTCCGGCTCGGCGGCTTCATCGGACTTCTCCATTCCACTCCCGGCATTCGCCGCGGTAGGCACACCAGGAACAATGCTGCCCCGGCTGCGGGTGGAAACGCTCGCTCCGGACCCCTTCGGCGAAGATTTCCGCCAGGCGGTAAAAACGCTCCCGCTGTCCGGGCGAAGGAGGCGGCATCACATGCCGGATCATCTTCGGGGTTTTGGTCTTCACCATCCAGATCAGTTCCGTCCCGCCGACCGGTTCCCCGGTCGCCTCCTCCAGCAGGATGGCGTAATGGACCAGCTGGATCTCGTGGAGGAAACTCTCCAGCTCCAGGTCCGACGGCGTGGAAGCGACCGTCTTGAAATCGACCGGGATGTTCCCCGGCCGGACCAGGTCGATGATCCCGTACAACGGGGCGGGTAGTCCCGCCACCTGTTCCTCCAGCCGGACCTCCACCCCCGCCGGTCTCCCGGTGACCAGGGCCGCCTCCGATTCGAGATAGGCGACGACCACCCGCTCCCCGGCGGCCAGGCAGTCGGCCTCCTGTTTGCCGTCCTTGAAGGCGACCTCCTCGTCCTCCCGCAGGGCGGCGAAGGCCGTCCGGTAGCTCTCCAATATCTGCTCGGCGGTGAGGTTCTCCTCCCGCCAGATCGACAGGTGGTAGCGCCGGACCGCCTCGTGGACCGCCTTCCCCAGGTGGAGGCTCGGCGAGGTCGGGCGGGGCAGGCGCAGCACCTTCTCGAAGTAATACTTCAGCGGGCAGGCGAGGTAGCTCTTGATCGAGGACGGACTGATGTAGGGCAGTTCCGGCCGTTCTCCTTTCTCCGGCGGCGTCGGGACGGGCGGTTCCGGGCGGGTATCGATTCGCCGGATCATCCGCGCCTCCTTCCCGGGTAGGCGCTCCGGTTGCGGGGGGCGCCCCGCCTTCCGTTCGGATGGTTGCCGCCGTGGGTCTCCAGCAGTTCGTCGATCAACCCGGAGGCGGAGAGCTTGTTGAGCTCCTTCACGCCGGCTCCGAAGCGCAGCCGGGCCAGTTCGTCGACCTCGTTTTTATCCAGATCGTTTTCGTCGACAATCTTGAGGATCAGGTCGCGTTGTTTGTCGGAACAGTTCCAGTGATCGCCGGCCCCGTTTCCATTTCCGTTGCCGTTGGCGGATCCGTTTCCGTTGCCGTTTGTCCCCGGCGGGACATACCCCGTGTTGACCATTTGGTCATCAACCGCCTTTTGCAACAGGGCGTAAACCCGCTCCGCCTCGGTGCCGATCCGGGAAAGATCGGCCACCTCCGTTTTGATCGAGAGCGTGAACTTGTGCGAGGAGTAACCCGGGAGCCCAACGGTTTTTCCATAAGTGGATTCGATTAAGACAGCCATGACAAATGGCCTCCTTTCGTTTCGTTTGTTCGTTGACCGCGTACACGAAAAAGCCGCCGGCGGAGGCGGTCGCGTCCCCACCGGCGGCTTGAGAGATAACGGTTATCTACGCACCTTTTTATGACACGGATTTGGAAGTTGTTTCAGTTTTTGGAGCGGTGATAAGGCGGATGCGGACCGGACTGACGTTCTAACCGAAAGGTCAATTTGACCCGTCGGATGGGAGGCCTCGGATCAGAGGGTGGACACGCTTTTTGTCACGCTCCGGCACCTCATTTTGTCTCGATCTTCTCTTCCTTGAATTCGTAAGTGCCCTCTTCTCATTATGTTTCTCGAATCCCGGAAAGGTCAGCCCTCCGTCTTGGCCCTTTCGCCAGCCCACCTCCCCTCAGGGCGGATGCAAAGGCCGATTGGTTCGCCCGCCGAAAAATCCAAGGGCGGAACGAAAGCCTGCCCGGACCGGGCAACAGGAATAACAGGAAAGGCGAAGCACAAGTAATCTTGCCGATATCGCCGAATTGTTTCAATCCTCTATCCCCAGACTTTTACCTACTAATTCGCATGGCCAGAACCTCTTCCACGTCTCGCAAAACCTCCAGTAACGGAACCCGCAACGGTTCCGGCAACGGGGGAGCCGAGCAGAATCTCTCTTCTTTTATCTGGTCCGTGGCCGATCTCCTGCGGGGCGATTACAAGCAATCCGACTACGGCAAGGTGATCTTGCCTTTCACCGTCCTGCGCCGCCTCGACTGCGTGCTGGAGGAGACGAAGCCGGCCGTCCTGGCCGAGTTGGCCAAGCGCGAGAAGGCGGGACTGAATCCCGAGCCGTTCCTTCTGCGGAAATCCGGCGAGCATTTTTACAACACTTCGCCGCTGGACTTGAAGAAGCTGATGGGCGATCAGGACCACATCGGCGAAAACCTCCGGGCCTACATGCAGGCGTTTTCGCCCGCCGTGCGCGACATCTTCGAAGGGTTCGATTTCCACACCCAGATCGACCGGCTCGACAAGGCCGGGCTGCTCTACCTCGTGACGGAAAAGTTCGCCAACATCGACCTGCATCCGGACGTGATCAGCAACGACCGGATGGGGGCGGTGTTTGAGGAGCTGATTCGCCGGTTCGCCGAGCTTTCCAACGAAACCGCCGGGGAGCACTTCACGCCCCGGGAGGTGATCCGGCTGATGGTGAATCTACTTTTCATTGAAGACGACGAGGCTCTCACCAAACCAGGCGTCGTCCGCTCCCTCTACGATCCGACCGCCGGGACCGGCGGCATGTTGAGCGTCGGCGGCGAACATCTCGGCAGCCTGAATCCCGACTCGCGCCTCGTCATGTATGGACAAGAGCTCAACAGCGAGTCCTACGCAATCTGCAAGGCCGACATGCTGATCAAGGGCCAGGACATCGCCAACATCATCTTCGGCAACACTCTCTCCAACGACGGCCTTTACGGGAAACTCTTCGATTACATGCTTTCCAATCCCCCGTTTGGCGTGGAATGGAAAAAGATCGAGAAGGAGATCCGAAAGGAGCACAAGGAGATGGGTTACAACGGCCGCTTCGGTCCCGGCCTTCCGCGGGTGAGCGATGGTTCGCTGCTTTTCCTCCTCCACCTCATTTCCAAGATGCGGCCGGCGAAAGATGGCGGCAGCCGGTTCGGCATCGTCCTCAACGGTTCCCCGCTCTTCACCGGCGGCGCGGGTTCGGGCGAGAGCGAAATCCGCCGTTACGTGCTGGAAAACGACCTGGTCGAAGCGATCATCGCCCTGCCGACCGACATGTTTTACAACACCGGCATCAGCACCTACATCTGGATCGTCAGCAACCGGAAACCGGCCGCCCGGAAGGGAAAACTCCAGCTCATCGACGCCAGCGGATTTTGGCAAAAGATGAGGAAGAGCCTCGGCAGCAAACGTAAGGAATTGAGCCCCGAGCAGATCGAGGAGATCACCCGCCTCTTCGGCGATTTCCGCGAGGAGACCCGCGACGGAAAACCGATCAGCCGCATTTTCAAAAACGAGGAGTTCGGCTACCGCACAATCACCGTGGAACGTCCGCAACGCGACGAGAAGGGAAAGATCGTCCTCGGCACGAAGGGCAAAGCCAAAGGCAAGCCGGTCCCCGACACCAGCCTGCGCGATTCGGAGAACGTGCCGCTCACCGAGGACGTGGAAACCTACTTCAAACGCGAGGTGTTGCCGCACGCCCCCGGCGCCTGGATCGACCACGCGAAAACCAAGGTCGGCTACGAAATCCCCTTCAACCGCCACTTCTACGTCTTCCAGCCGCCGCGCCCGCTGGCGGAAATCGACGCCGAGTTGAAGGGTGTCACCGACCGGATTTTGAAAATGATCGGGGGCCTGACGAAATGAGTCCGGAACGGCGGAAAATTTCGGCGATCCTCCTTGCCAAAGGTGATCTTTCGTCACATCGTTTCGATAACAGAACCCGCCAAGGCTATGCGCGAAAGCGTATCCTCAAACCGGCGGGTCGTTTTTTTTCCACCCCCGGCCATGGAGGGAGCGCGGCTTTATGAACAAGCGTCCCTTCGCCAAACCAGCCACCACCCACGCCGCGCAGGTGGAGTTGCTGCGCTCCCGGGGAATGGTGGTGGAGGATGCCGCCGCGGAATTTCAGCTCCGGCACCTCAACTATTACCGGCTCCGCGCCTACTGGCTTCCCTTCGAGGCGGATGACGCCGCCCACCGGTTCATGGCCGGCACCCGTTTTCAACAGGCCGTCGACCTATACCAGTTCGACCGCGAATTGCGCCTGCTCGTCCTGGATGCGCTCGAGCGCGTCGAGGTCTCGGTTCGATCCCACTGGGCTTACGAACTCGCCCACCGTCACGGATCGCACGCCCACCTGAAACCCGAACTGGCGTTCCGCCATGAACACTGGCTCAGCAACCTCGATTCGCTTCGAAAGGAAGTCGAACGCTCGGACGAAGCCTTCATCCGCCACATGAGCGAGACCTATGCGGAGGACCTCCCTCCGGTCTGGGCGGCGTGCGAAGTGATGTCGTTGGGACTGCTCTCCCGCTGGTATCGCAACCTCAGGCCGATGCCTACGCGGGCGGCCATCGCCGGCGCCTACGGCGTCGATCAGAAGGTCTTCGAATCCTGGCTCCGCCATTTGACCCTCGTGCGAAACGTCTGCGCCCATCATGGACGGCTTTGGAATCGCGAATTCGCCCTTCTTCCCGCCATCCCTAAAAATCCGGGGCGACTCGCGACCCAATTTCAACGAGGCTCCCGCAGGATCTACAATTCCCTGTTGATACTGCTTCATTGCATGGACCGTGTCTCTCCCGGCCATCGGTGGCGGGACCGGCTGAAAGCCTTGCTCACCGAGGATGAATCCCGCCTCCGGGCCATGGGCTTTCCGGCGGACTGGCGAAACCATCCTCTCTGGCTGAAGGAAACGAAATGAGTTTTCCCAAGTATCCGAAATATAAGGACAGTGGCGTCGAGTGGCTCGGCGAGGTTCCGGAGCATTGGGAGGTGAAACCGCTGAAATCCATCGCAAGCCACAACGATGAGGTATTGGACGAGAAGACTGACTCAGATTTTGAGCTACTTTACGTGGACATTTCCAGTGTGGATTGCATCGAAGGAATAAGGGAAAAAACTCCAATGCGGTTTTCGGCGGCACCGTCCCGAGCAAGGCGAAAAGTGCGGCATGGGGACGTCATCGTTTCGACCGTTCGTACTTATCTGAGGACAATCGCCCGGATTTGCGAGCCGGAAGACAATTTGGTCGTTTCAACCGGGTTCGCCGTTGTGCGACCGCGGGAAGACGTTATCCCTGACTACTTGGGATACACTCTTTCCGCCTCTTATTTTATCGAGCAAGTGATCGCACGATCAACTGGTGTTAGCTACCCTGCCATCAACGCCAACGAGCTTGTGCGCATTCCCCTTGGGTTACCCCCTTTGCACGAACAAACCGCCATCGCCGACTTCCTAGACCGGGAGACGGCGAAGATCGATGAGTTGGTGGCGGAGCAGCGACGGTTGATGGAACTGCTGAAAGAAAAACGGCAGGCCGTGATCTCCCACGCCGTCACCAAGGGTCTGAACCCCGACGCCCCCATGAAGCCCTCCGGCACAGAATGGCTCGGCGACGTGCCGACGCACTGGGAGGTTGGAGCCTTACGATATTTCGGGACGTTCCGAACCGGTTCGACTCCTGACCGCACCGTCGAAGGCTATTGGAACGGGGGGATTCCGTGGGTAAAGACTGGAGAGATAAACTATACCACAATCACTGCTACGGAAGAGACTATTTCGAAGGAGGGAATGGAAGCCTCAGCCGTTTCGCTTGCTCCGCCAGGGACGTTACTTATGGCCCTTTATGGTCAAGGTGTAACGAGGGGGCGGGTAGCGCTGCTCGGTGTCCATGCAACCTTTAACCAAGCATGCGTCGCTATCCAACCGGATCGAAGGTTGGACGTTGCGTTTTTAAAAGCATTTTTTACCTTCGCGTATCCGTTCATTCGGGAAGGCGGAAACGAAACGACCCAGATGAATCTCAGCGCTGAATTCATTCGAAGGATTCGGATCCCGATTCCCCCGCGAGACGAGCAGCAGAAGATTGCGAGTTTCCTAAGGAACGCGACATCTCAAATTGAGGATCTCATCGTCGAAGCCCAGCGCGCCATCGACCTCCTCCAAGAACGCCGGTCCGCCCTCATTTCCGCCGCCGTCACAGGGCAGATCGATGTGCGCAACGCCGTCTCGCCCGAAGCAAATCTCATTACTGCCTGAATCTTCGCCATGAGTCTTTATCGCATCACCTCGGAAAAGCTGGAGCCGGTGCTCCGGACGAGCTTCGCCACAGAAAAGCTGTTGGAAAGAAAAGACATTCAGCGCCTGCTGCGAGGCGATATATCCGTGGTCGGTGAGGACCTCATGGTGATCGCGGAGGAATTTGGCGAGTGGGAAGATTGCAGCCGGCGCATCGACCTCTTGTGCCTGAGCAAGGATGGCGGACTCGTCGTGGTGGAGATCAAGCGGACGGATACCGGCGGCCACATGGAGCTGCAAGCGATCCGCTACGCGGCCATGGTTTCCAGCATGACTTTGGAGCAGTTGGTCGAAGTGTTCGCGAAGACGAACGGGAAGGATTCCGACGATGCTCGCGATGAAGTCCTTGCCTTTCTCCAAGCCGACTCCGAGGAGGAGGCGGAGCTGACCGGTGATGTGCGGATTATTCTCGTCTCCGCGGACTTTTCTACCGAACTCACGACCTCGGTGCTTTGGCTCAATCAGCGCGACCTGGATATCACCTGCATTCGCTTGCGGCCCTACCGCATTGGAGATGAAGTCCTCATTGATGCCACCCAGATTATCCCGCTACCGGAGTCGGCGGACTACGAGGTAAAACTGCGGAAGCAGGAAAAGGAGAAGCGCAAGGTGCTGAGTGCGCGGCATGAAATTCTCCGCAGGTTTTGGGTGCAGCTCTTTGATCGATCACGAGAGACGACGCCACTGCTGGCCAATCGGACCCCTGGAAATGATACTTGGATTACTTCCGGAATTGGTCGAAGCGGTTTCCAGCTAAATACGGTTCTGAACCAGCACCGTTCGGTTGTGGAGTGCTACATCCGCCTGCCAGCGGGCGAGGAAGCGAGCAAGGCCGCCTTTCACTCTCTTCAGCGGCGGAAGCGGGAGATCGAATCGAGATTTGGCGACGAGCTAAAATGGGAGGAACTTCCCGGGCGCCAAGGAAGCCGCATTTCGAAAGAACTGGCGGGCGGTTGGAAGTCGCCCGAGTCTGATTGGCCGGAACTTCACGACCGGCTCATCGACGCACTCGTTCGAATGGAAGGCGCATTGAAGCAGGTGGTGCAGGAAGTATAACCGACATATGAATCCTCCATTGGAAGTTCTGCCAGAGTTCTGCCGACTCGCGAGCATGATCGCCGAAGCGACCATTCGTTCCGAGGAACGGGCGAGGGCCGCTCACGCCCGGTTCAATGTCTTCACCACTCTGTTACCGGCGAGCGACGAGGTCCGCCTCCATACCCGCTTTCTCCATTGCCTGCTCGACCCACACGGGTTTCACGATTGCGGCGCGCTTTTCCTCGACTTGTTTTATCTTACGCTCGGCGAGATTCCGGGTTCGGACCATGCAGATAGTCCCGTAACTATTGAGGTTCTGTCGTCAGATACGTCATGGACCGTCCAAAAGGAGGTTTCCTGCTCATCTTACGGTCAAATCGATCTTCTGATCGAACGTCCCGGGTTCGGCATAGGGATCGAGAATAAAATTCATGCGGTCGAGCGACCACACCAACTCGCCTGCTATGACGCGTACCTCCGAAGTAAATACAACAAATACGGCGGCTCGTCTCACCTGATCTTCCTCACGCTCGATGGGAAGGCGGCCACCAGCCACGAAAGTGCTTCTTACATCCGAATTTCCTACCGCGAACATATCCTTGCCTGGCTGGAGAAGTGCCTTCGGGAAACGCACCGCATGATCCCGGTCAATCAGGTGCTTTTACAATACCGGCAGGTGGTCCGCTCGCTCACCGGTAAAACCCTTGAATCTGAAAACATGAAACCTATTGCCGATTTCGTTCTCCAGAATCCCGATATCGTTCGGTTCAGGAAACAAATGAACAATGCCATCGATGAGGCCATAAGTCGGATGTGGAAACGGCTTGCCACAGAAATTGCGGATGAGCTTCAAGATCGCTTCGAAGTTCACGATAGAGACGGGAGATTTGGCTTAAATACGATTAGTCATCTCGTTCTAAAGCCAAAATCCGAGAGTGTCCTGCTTGATGCCCCTTTTGAAATCTGGGCGGAACGCGATGAAACCTCTTTCGGAATTGGCCCCGTCCCAAAGGCCGACCACAGATCCGTTTCTGGGGATGATGCGAAGTTATTTGATCAAATGCTCGCCTTGATGAAGGAAACCATTGAGCCCGGTTTTCACCAGTCCGAAAAAACACCCCGCTTTCCCGTTGGTTGGCATGGCCTATTATCGATTGATGACCAGCAAATCGCGCAGTTCATCGAAAGCCCGGAAACCCACCGGATTTGCAACGAGATCCGCACTTATGTCCAAAATCTGGAAAAGGTTTACATACGGGCGAGAGAATTGAATACTTCCGCCGGTGCATCAACATGAGACCTTGGGCAGGCGAGCGTAATGACCCTTCACAAAGAAATCAGCTTCGAAGAGGAAATCTGCCAGCACCTCGCCGATAACGGCTGGCTTTACGCCGAAGGAGATGCGGGGGATTACGACCGGGGGCGGGCGCTATTCCCGGCGGACGTGCTGGCGTGGGTGCGGGAGACTCAACCGAAGGCGTGGGAGATTCTTGTCAAAAACCATGGCGGGCAGGCCGGTGAAACGCTGCTGAGCCGCCTGCGCGATCAACTCGACCAGCGCGGGACCTTGGGCGTGCTCCGGCACGGCATCGAGCTCCTCGGGCTGAAACAGCCGCTGAAGGTGGCGGAGTTCAAACCGGCCCTCGCCATCAATGAGGAAATTCTCCGGCGCTACGCCGCCAACCGCCTGCGGGTGGTTCGTCAGTTGCGGTATTCATCGCACAACGAAAATTGCCTCGACCTTGTTCTCTTCCTGAACGGCGTCCCGGTGGCGACGGCGGAGCTGAAAACCGATTTCACCCAAAGGATCGGAGATGCCATCGACCAATACCGTTTCGACCGCCACCCCCGCCCGAAAGGGCAGGCCGTCGAGCCGCTGCTTTCTTTTCCCAACGGGGCGCTGGTGCATTTCGCGGTGAGCAACAGCGAAGTCCACATGGTGACGAAGCTGGAGGGGCCGGAGACCGTTTTCCTTCCCTTCAACCGCGGGAATGATGGCGCGGCGGGCAATCCGGTGGATCCGAAGGGCGGACACCGCACCTCCTATCTTTGGGAAGAGGTATGGGAGCGGGAAAGCTGGCTGGAAATCCTGGGCCGTTACCTCATCGCCCGGCAGAATAAAAAGAAGCAAATCGAGCAAATTATTTTTCCCCGGTTTCACCAGCTCGACGTCACGCGCAAGCTCCAGGCCGCCGTGGTCGCGCAGGAGACGACCGGCCCCGGGGGCAAGTATCTCGTGCAACATTCAGCGGGCTCGGGCAAGACCAACTCGATCGCCTGGACCGCGCATTTCCTGGCCGAACTTCACGACGCCGAACACCGGAAGGTATTCGATACGGTGCTGGTGGTGTCGGATCGCACCGTGATCGATTCCCAACTGCAGGAGGCGCTTTTCGATTTCCAGCGGCAAACGGGAGTGGTTGCGACGATCAAAGGCCGCGATGGAAGCAAAAGCTCCGAACTGGCCGATGCCCTGTCCGGGGACAAGAAGATCGTCGTCTGCACGATTCAAACATTCCCCTTCGCGCTCCAAGCGGTGCGCGAACTTGCGGCCACCCAGGGCAAACGTTTCGCGGTGATCGCCGACGAGGCCCACAGTTCCCAGACAGGCGAAGCGGCATCCAAGCTGAAAGCGGTCCTGAGCCCCGAGGAGATCGCCGAACTCGAAGACGGCGGCGAAGTCAGCACGGAAGACCTGCTCGCGGCGCATACGGCCGCTCGGGCGAGTGAGACGGGAATCACATTCGTGGCGTTCACCGCGACCCCCAAGACCAAGACGATGGAGTTGTTTGGCACCCGCCCCGATCCGACCCGGCCGGCCGGTCCGGACAATCTGCCGGCGCCCTTTCACGTGTATTCGATGCGGCAGGCCATCGAGGAGAAGTTCATTCTCGACGTGCTGCAAAATTATACGTCTTACAAACTGGCCTTCAAGCTGGCCCACGAGGGCAGGGACTACGACCAGACGACGGTGGAGCGAAGTGCGGCGATGAAAGGCATCATGGGTTGGGTGCGGCTCCATCCCTACAATATTTCGCAAAAGGTCCGGATCGTGGTGGAACACTTCCGCGAACATGTTTCGCCGCTCCTGGACGGAGAAGCGAAAGCCATGGTGGTGGTTGCCAGCCGGGTCGAGGCGGTGAGGTGGAAACTGGCCATCGAAAAATACATCACGGAGCGAGGTTACCGCTACGGGACGCTGGTGGCCTTCTCGGGAGAAGTCACGGACGAGAAGTCGGGACCTGATGCTTTCACAGAGGCCAGTCACACCCTAAACCCCAACCTTAAAGGCCGCGACATCCGGGAAGCCTTCAAGGGGGACGAATATCAAATCCTTCTGGTGGCCAACAAATTCCAAACCGGTTTTGACCAACCGCTCCTGTGCGGCATGTATGTGGACAAGCGTCTCGCGGGTCTTCAGGCGGTGCAGACCCTCTCCCGCCTCAACCGGGCCTATCCCGGCAAGGACACAACCTACGTGCTGGACTTCGTGAACGACACCGAGGAGATCCTCGCCGCTTTCAAAACCTACCATACCACCGCTCAGCTCTCGGCCGCCACCGATCCGAATCTCGTGTATGACCTTCGCGCCAAACTCGACGCGACCGGACACTACGACGACTTTGAGGTGGATCGGGTCGTTTCGGTCGAACTCGATCCCAACGCGAAGCAGAGAGACCTCCTCAAGGCGCTCGAACCCGTGGTGGACCGGCTCCTGAAACAATACAAGGCCGCCCAGGAAAAACTCAAAGTCGCCAAGGAGACGGAGGATGAAGCCGCGGTCGAAGAAGCGAAAAACGAGTTGAATGCCCTGATCTTGTTTAAGACCGACATGGCCGCCTTTCAGCGCCTACACACCTTCCTCTCCCAGATCTTCGATTACGGCAACACCGCCATCGAAAAGCGGGCGATCTTTTACAAGCGCCTTTTCCCCCTGCTGGAGTTTGGGCGCGAACGGGAAGGAATCGACCTTTCAAAGGTTGTCCTGACCCATCATAACCTCCGGAACCTCGGCAAGCGCCCGATGCCGCTCACCCAAGGCGATCCCGAGTTGCTGCCCCCGATCACCGAAGCGGGCAGGGGGCAGGTCCAGGAGAAAGAATGGGCTTACATGGCCGAACTCATCGAGAAGTTGAATGAACTTTTCGGGGCGGACACGACCGACCAGGACCAACTCGTTTACGTGAACCACGTGATCAAAGGCAAGCTCCTGGAGTCGGACCGCCTGGTGCAGCAGGCCGCGAACAATTCGAAGGAACAGTTTTCGAATTCCCCGGACCTCCAGGCCGAACTGCTGGATGCGCTGATGGAGGCCCTCGACGCCCATACCTCCATGAGCACGCAGGCGCTCAATTCCGCCACGGTGCAAAACGGAATCAAAGACATTTTGCTGAACCACTCCGGCCTTTGGGAAGCGCTCCGGGCGCGGGCGGCGGGTTGAAGAACGGTATCCCGGATGTCGACCATGCCAAACCACTCGTATCGCGTCTCGCTCGCTCTTCCGTGGAGATTATTGAAGCAAGTGCCCACTATCGCACCCGGCGCCACAGCCGAAGAACTGGCGGCGCGACTCAAAGAAAATGGGGTCGAGGTCGACCGGGCGAGTGTCGAGTCGCAGCTGGAAGAACTGTCGACGTTCTTCGCCGTCGTTCGCGATCGGGCCGCGCCGTCTCGTTGGCACTGGAGGTCATCGGTCAGGCGGGAGGAATTCGAAAGCCTGGAAGTCAGCCATGCCGTGACCATCTGCGTGGCGGAGATGGTCCTTAAAACATGGAAGGATGGACTCGTTCCCGCGGAATTGGGACCTGTCTTCGAACAGGCGCGGAAAACCGTGGCCGCGTTCCGCGGGAAACCGTCCGATCATTGGTCGTCCAGATTGCGTTACACCCTCGGCAGCCTGTACACGCGGCCACCCGGCCAGGCCATGGTTGAAGCGATGGGAGTCGCGGTGAAGATCATGGGGGGAGAAAGCCCGGCACCGTTCACTCTGTATCGACAATTTGAGATTCCGTATTTGGTGATGCCGGCCTTCGAGTCCGCCGACGTCCGACTGATCGCCTTCCACCGGATGCGGCCGCTCGAAGCTTCCGACGTATTGCCGGGCCGGTCTCCTTTGATGAACGCCCCGGAATACACCCATCAGGATGCGTCCGCCCTCGAATCAGCCGTCGAAGCGCGGCCCCGAAGGATCGGTCGAGGCAGTCCTTGGCACTTACGGAAAAACGTGGGAGAGATTTGGCAGGTTCATTCCTGGTACTTCGAACAGCGTTCGCGGGAAAAAGGACAGATTTCACAAGTCTCCCTCCGTTCACGCCTCTCCCACGCGCAGGCCGTCCGGAGCTAACAGCTGAAACGTTGTGGCCCTGGGAGACTGAAACTGACGTGACGCCTCGCAGCACCGGGGTGGTCAAAGCCTCTCACCCGCGGTTCAGCACCGGGAATTGTGTCACCGGCCGAAGAGGGAAATCAGGACGACAAATAGGACGACCGCTCCCGTGACCGCGCTCACCCGGTTCCGGTTTTTCCAATTCAAGATCACCAGCACGGTGAAATACATGGCGGACACCAGCAGTGAGAAAAGGATCGCGTGATGGCTGGCGCGGTCCGTCCATCCGACGAGAAACAGCAGGGCTCCCGTTCCGACCATCGAGAGGAAGCCCAGCGAGGTCGCCCATTCGAGAGCGAGTTTCCGCTGCCAGGTTGTGCGGGAAAGGAAGACGACTCCGCCGATGATGCCGATCGCGCCGAGCCAGGCGAGGGAGCTTCGTAGCCAAAGTCCGGCGAACGGATCCGCCGGGGAGGGGTCGTAGTGGACGTGTTCGGGCGCCGGGAGAGGGGGATCTTGGATTTGCCGGATGATACGGCTTCCGGTCGCCGCATCTTCGAGGGTCTCTCCCTCGGGGAGGGGGTGAAATATTCCGGGATTATCGGGCCTCCGGTTCCGTTTCCGATGTTCCTCGGCCAATTCGGAACGGAAGGGGATCGGCCCCCGCAGGCCTCCGTAGAATCGCCGGTATGGGAAGAGGTAGGTCCAGTTGGATTCTCCCGTTTCCCGCGACAGGGACTCGATCCGTCCGTAGTTCGTGCCGATGATGACGTTCCCGTTCCATTCGGCGACGGCGACCAGCGCTTCGCGGCCCGGGAAGCGGTGGAGCCGGGGGGGTGCGAGTAGAGAGGTCCACGTTTCACCCGTGCCGAAGAGTTCCAGCAGGTGGAACGGATCGTGCGGTCCCGGCGCATCGAAAACCGTCGCCTTCCAGCTGACCAGTTGGGCTCCATCCCCGAGAAAGAAGGTCGCTTCGACCTCGCCGATTCCCCAGGGGAAGTCCCGGTATTCGCCGGGCGAGCGAGGGGTTGGCGCGGAGGGATCCAGCGTTCGCGCTTCGGTCCAATCCCGGTGGATCCACAAATCCCCCCAGCGGACCGGTGCTGTTCTCCATCGTCCTTCCGCCCCGAGTTCCTCGGGAACCTCGCGGTCGACGGCGACGAGTCGGCCCTCGAGATCATACCGGACCAGTTTCGTCGCCCGGGCCATTCGTGCCGGCTGGCGGGCGGGATCGTAATTCCCCGCGATGACGATCACCTGGCCTTCGTGGAAAAAAGCGGCCTTTTGGATGGTTCCGGGCGGAGGAGTCTCCCGGTGGATCTCCCGGCCGCTTTCGATGTCCAAAAGGACCAGGACCGGTTCGCCCAAACCAAACTGTCCGGTGCAGTGGAGGAGGACCCGGTTTTCATGCACGGCCATCCGGACCGCTCCGGGATGTTCGAATTCCCACAGGTATTCCCCCGTCGCCAATCTCCGCGCCTCGAAGCGGCCGTTGCCATCGCCGGTCACCAGGATGCCTCGGGACATTCGGTTGCCGGAACTTTGGGGGTTCTCCCGGATCACCCGGCCCGACTCCCATTCGTGGAGCGCCCACCCTCGGAAACCGGTGGCCAGCAACCCTTCGGGCAAAGCGTGGAGTTGCCCGCGGATGCTTCCGTCTCTCCTTGAAAGGGGAATCCCGGTCCGGGCGTCGAGGATCGTCAGGCTCCCATCCCATTGGGCGAAGTGGATCCGGTCTTCATGGATGAGCAAGTTGCTGTCGATCCCGACTTGCACGACACTGCCGGCCTGAAGGGTCGAGGTGAATATGAGAACGGTCAGAGTTGCCGGCCAGACGACCCGGATGGAAAATGAAGCAAGGGCGGTCATTACCAGTCATTGGGGTAGGGACCAGATCCGCCCCGGGTTGGATGAAGGAACTGGCGCGGCTTTTCCGTCATAACCTCAATCCTCGTGACCGGTGCGGAAAGGTCAAATGTCTGGGGCACTCGCACTTCCGGGATGGCTCCTGTCCGGATTCCCTCCTCGAACTCATCTCTATCGATTGCCTCACCGCCATTGATGGAAACGTAGTCGGCCCCTCTGACAAAGACGTTCACCTGGCCTGGGGGAACGGATTCGAAAACGAAACTGCCGTCCTCGGCGATCTGCTGAGAGTCCGTCCAGCCCCGGAATCTCCCATATTTTCGGGTGGGGTAGGCGACCGCTTCCGTCTCGAGCGGATTTGAAAATACCATGATGTGGGCATACCCATCCGTTACCGGTCGCGGGGCGTTGTCGTCGAGGCGTCCCTCCAGGCGGATGCCGGGATGCATTTCCAATGCCAGGCTGTGCTTCTCGCCAGGCTCGGCGGTAAAATTAATGGTCTTGCTATAGGCAGTTTCCCCGGAGGGAAGTCGTCCCTCTAGTCGGAGCAGATAGGAGCCGGGAGAAAATCGGTTCGTAATAATGGCGCCGTCTTCTGTTTTGGTCCAGAGCCGGTGATTCCAGCCGATTCTGCTGAAGCGGGGGAGGATGTCGGCAACTGGCTCGCGGCCTTCGCCGATGTAACCGGAAATCTGCATTTCCATACCTCTGGTGAGTCGGATTGGCTCGGGCGAGCCATTCACCGGCAACACCGTTCGGAATACGTAAGCAAAGTCGGGATGATCCACCGATAGGACAAGCGAGCGCGTCGGCTGCCCCCTTGCACGAATCGCTTCGACCGGATATCGCACTGTGGCATGGCCTTCGAGGTCGGTTCTGTAGCTTTTCGGACCATCTTCCTGCTGGCTCCACCCGAGGGAACGCCCTCTCATTTTAAGTCCGGTGAGTTCAAGTATGGCATTTTCGACCGGGTTCCCGCTTTCATCTTCTACGGCAAGGGTCAATTTCTCGAACCTCACCTCCGTCAGGGAATCCGCTGTATCGGCATCTGCCAAGTCACGCTGTATCCCTAAATGCCATCCCGCTGCCACGACGATGAGGACCGCGATAAAAGCTAACAAAGTAAGTGTGTTGACCCTTTTTTTCGATTGCATCTTGTTTTGCCATCAGTAGTCGCCCGCTTGTCTCATGCAGAGGGGGCCCTCCGGTAAAGGCTCGCACACTTGTCCCGTTTGGCAATCTTCCTTTAGGCGAAGCGGGGTTAGAACCCTGGAAGAGCAAGGGAGGATGATTCCGGGTCCACGACGTGGATCGGAAAGTGGAGCTGCGGGCCGACGGGCTCGGGATGGCTTCAAGCGTTCTTGTATGCGGGGCTTTCTGTTCTATAAGATCGGCTTGCTCGGCGCGCTCCCATGCGATATTCGTCCACCGGCATGATCGCTCTTTTTTGCTCACCTCCCCCGCCCCCGCAGCACGTTCACCCCGGCCACGACGTCCCCGGGCAGGTCCGGTAGCGGCCGGTAGTTTCGTTCCGGTGGTTGGCCGGGGCGGATCATCGGCTGTCCGCCATTGTCCTGTCCATCCGGACCCACACTGTAGAGGAGGAATCCGTCCCCGTCGGTGTGGTAGCGCAGGGGGAGGCCCCCCGGGTCGAAGGGATCGCGGGGGAGCGCCTGAACGAAACCGTGTTCCAGAGCGTCGAGGCGATCCGGGTAGCGGCCCGACTGCTGCCGGTATGCCTCCAGGGCGAGAAGGGTTTTCAGCATTTCCTGGGTGGCCTGATCGAGGAGGACCGTGAACCAGACGTTCCGGAATGTGTCGGCAAGATCCTCACTGCCGAGAAACGCGAGATGCCCGCTTGCTTTGGGCCAGGCCTCGGCGCTTTCAACGAAAGGTTTTTTCATCGCTGCCTGCGCGTCATGCATCATTTGGCAGTAAGCGCGGAGCATGTTGCCTTTGTGGAAGCGCCACGCAAGCAGCCGCATTTGAACGCGCTGCCGGAGAGGGAAATCGTCCCAGTCCGTCCACATCATCTCAATGTCCATGGAATGCTCCATCCGGGCCATCCTGGCCAATCCGATCCGCCACTCCTTCTCGTTGAACATATCTTGCAGTTGGCGCCGGCCGAAGTGTTTCTCCCGCTGGAGCGCTTGGCCGTAGTCGACCTTGGTTTCAGCCAGCCGTTCAATTCGCCCTATCGCTTCGTTCAAAGTTTCCGGGTTCAGTCGGCTGATCATATCCGGCAGGTGGACGCGTGCGATACCGGAGATCGCCACGCCCGTCAGCACGCCGATGATGACGCTGTCCCGGCCGACCATATTTCCGAGCTCAAGGCAGTCGAGGGCCGAGGCCACGGCCAGGTCATAGCGTTCGTCGGCTCGGTGGATCCCGACTTCCAGATCCAGGAGGCGGGCGAGGATCCGGAAATCGGCCAGCCGGATGAGGCCGTCCCCGGATATTGTTTCATGTAAATCCGGGTACATGAAGGGATGTTTTAGCGCCTCCCGCACAAGGTGCAGTGTTAATGCGTTGGCTTCGACCACTTCGCGCTTTTCTCCAATCGTGGGGTCGTGGAATACGCCCGTTTCCGGGTCGCGCCGGCCGTTGACCGCATCGGTGATCGCACGTGTGTCCGGGACTGCCTCTACCGCCTGCACCAAAATATCGAAGGCGTTGGGGTCGGGAAGGGCGGCCGGCTCCTGTCGCGGCTCTTCGAAATCGGGTATCCGCTCGCTGTCGATCCGCCACCAGACGGCGGCGGCGATCATTCCCAGCAGCAGGAAGGAGGAGCCAAGGAGCAGCTTGCGAATCATTGGTTGATCTTCCATTTTCCGGGGCGACGGTCAATCCGCCTGTCGCAAGGATGAAAACCGGATTTGCCACCCCCGCGCCCGGGGGCCGGAATGGCGGTCGAGGATGGCGGGGGGTGGCGTCGGGTGAGGATACCCCATTCCTCCAAGGGAGTCGGGAGGTCCTCGCCGAGAGAGCGCGGTTCAGTCGACCAACCGCACCGCAATACGCCGTATCCTATAAGGCGTATTGCGGTTCTGCGGTAGGATGGGCCTCCACCGCGAATGCGGTGCTTCTGCGGTCGTTCTGCGGTGGGGGGTCGCGACTCCCCATCCAGCATGGTTATGCGCCCGGTCGCCGCAAATCGGTTTTTGCGGTAGCGGGGAACCTCTCCTTGCGGGAAGGGGCCTTCGCCCGCCGGGCACCGCAGAACGGGTTTTGCGGTGGCTCCCCCGCGCCATACGCTCCCGGGAAACGTCCTATCCTACAGTTTGGGAATTCGCCCGACGAACGATGCTTGGGGGACAACAACCTTGAAGAGCCGCTCGCCCTCCGGCATCTTGACCGAAGCATGTCATCCTCCGGATCCCATCTTTACGCCGTCATCCCTCGGGCCGGTTTGCCCGCGTTGCTTTCAGGAGAGAAGGAATTGCGGGATTTGGTCTCCGAAGACCAAAGGGACGGGGACGGCTGCCTTCTCGATGATACGAAGTCCGCCGGGTTCGCCCGGGATCAAATCCTCCTGCGGATCACGCTCCCCGCGTCGTTGGATCTCGCCTCCCGCCGCGCCCCGATCCTCGACGTCCCCGGGTCTGTTTATCTGCTTCCGCGAGAGGTCTTGGCCGACGCCGAATTCGAAGCCGTTTCCGAGGCGGAGGTTATGGATGTGGCGAGGAAGCAGCTCGATTTCCCACAGTTGCCCTCGTGCGAGCCCCTGGTCGACGCGATAAGGAGGACCCCGCCGGAGAACAGGGAGGAGTTTTACGGTCCCCGCCTGGTACGGGCATTCGAGGAGCGGGAAGCGGGCCGAGGTGGCTGACGCTCGATATTCGGCCACCTATTCCATCGCGGTCCCGGGCATTCCGTCGCGGGCGCCGGTCGCGGTGGCCGGATTGCTGAAGATCCGGGCGCGGGCGTCGATCATTTCCAGGACATTGACGGTCGCGG
This sequence comes from Verruconatronum alginivorum, assembly GCF_056590205.1. Lineage (NCBI taxonomy): Bacteria > Pseudomonadati > Verrucomicrobiota > Opitutia > Opitutales > Verruconatronaceae > Verruconatronum > Verruconatronum alginivorum. The sequence continues at coordinate 2,236,273 of NZ_JBWPVQ010000001.1, forward strand.
CCCCGGACGGGGTTTTCAGCGGCGGGTCGGCCTGGCGAAGGTCGGGGAAAAAGGCGAGGTTTCCGGAGAGGAAGACGATGTGGCCGCCGTCCCGGCCGTAGACGCCGATGTGGCGGTCGCGGTCCCACCTCCCGTCGGGCCGGAGTCCCCGGGTGAAGACGACCGGGGTGGAGGAGCGCATGTTGTTCTCGAGCCCGGCAACGAATTGGAAACTGAGCGGGGATGCGGCGAATTCCGGCGACAGTATCCGGGGATCCTCGTGCGACAAGACGAAGTCGAGGTCGTCCCGCCTGATCTCCGGATGACGGTCGTAAGTGGAGATCCAGGCATGGGCGTCGTTCAGGTATCCGTGGCGGGCCAGCGCGGCGGCGATCGCATGGAGGTTCGGCGTGGCGGACCCTTCGGCGATTTCGCCGACTTGGTTCAGCCCCAGCCCCGGCAGTTTTCCGCCGTGGTCGTCCGCGTAGATCAGGGAGCTCATTCCGAGATAACGGATGTTGGAGGCGTCGACCGCCCGGATTCCCGGCCCCCTAATCCGGCTATGATGGGTCGAGAAGATGGCGGCCGCGAGGGCGAGAACGCCGAGGAGGACGAAGAGTTCGATCCACGAGAAACGTCGCTTGGCGCGGGGCTCCATCAGGTTGGAGATTTGATGATCCAAGAAGGAATGTCGAGGAAAGCCGCAAGGCCTTGGGAGACGACTCGAATTGCGGTGAATCCATCGCAGTGGATCGACGCGGGTCGCACAGCCGAAATGGTGTTCCACGTTTCTGTGGAGGGATCTTGTCCGGGACAGTGCCTGCTTGCCGGTGCGCACCGTGGCGTCGGGGCTCGGGCGCTCCTTGCCACAATTTGGTCAAATTTAACCGCACCCAGCTTTGGGTGTTCAACCGAAACCTAAAAAATACGAACCTATGAAAGAAGCTGAAATCAAGAAAACAGATGTGGTGGATTTCCCCCTCGGGGCATGTCCGAAACCAGTGAGGGATGCTGCGGAAGTACTTCACCGCCACTACGGACTTCCGCTGGGAACCGGGGCGATAATGGCGTTGACCGCCGCACTCGCGGCGGCCGGGAATCGAGGGACGCTCACGACCGATGGAGAGACCTTCCGGTCGGCGAGCCCGTTCACCGTTCTGGAAGCGCCGGACGATTCCCGGATTAGCGCGGCCCTGTCGTGGCTCACCATGCCGATTTGGGGGAAACGGGGCTGTCTTACGGCCGATGGAATCGTAAGCGGGCACAATCAGTTGGCGCGGACAAGCCGGAGGGTTACTCCCGACTTCACCAAAGCGCTCGATGAAAATCTGCTTCAGGATGCCGTGCCGCTGCTGGATGCCCGGATGATTGGTTGCAATGCCTCCATCATGATCCGAGACCTGGGTCGGTTGCCGGTTTGGCAGGACGCTATCTCCCACTCGTTCGACCACGGCCTGCTCGGCGCGAGCGATTCCGAAGCGCTGCACTCGCTGTGGGACATGGAGATGATGGACCGTCAAAATCTATTTGGGTGGATGCGCGAAATCTGGTCGGGGGAGAAAACGGAACCGGGGAGTTTGCCGGGGCAACTCGTCCTGCTATGGCAGATGGTGCCGGATCAGGCGATCGAGTTTCGCCACGTGATTTTCCGGGAATGTTCTCGTCCGCTCCCCGTTTTTGTTGTTCCGTGGCGGGAGACCCAAACCGGTGAGGAATTTCAGACCGACCTCCCTACCAGAGGGCCTTGGGAGCGATGGCTTGATTCTCTCCTGGAGCATCGCCTGGCTCCCCATTGCACGGTGCTTTCCTATGAACTGCGCGCGGCGAAGGTCCTGGCTGAGTTTACTAGCGATCTCGGATGCAAGGAGCCGGACGATTCCGAAATGGTTGAGCGAACGACCGAAACGGCGCGGCGTTTGGCGGTATTGTTCGCGGTTGCTGCTAACGTGAATGAGAAGCGGAGTGGGGTTGTCAACTCCGACCATGTGGAGCGAGCCTTTCGTATCGCCGATTGGCTGTTCCATCAACATCAGGCATGGATGTTGGCCGGCGACCCTGCGAGCGGAGAGCCAATGGAGAATCCCGCCAGTGAGGAGTTCATTCAAGGGCTGGAGATCTGGGTTGACCCGACCCCGGAGCGGGTGCATCGGCTACTTACCGGGCAGGAAAGACTGGACGCGTCGACGGTGCGGAAGATGTTGGAGAACCTGGCGGCGGGAGCCGGGCCGGACGAGATCTACGGCGCCGACTCCGAGCTCTATCGATGATCAGGAAGGTCCCCATGGCAGAGCTGCGATGGGGGATTTCCCCGCCTGCCCGGGGTCCGATGCGGCGTTTCTCCGAACTGACCGGACAGGAGCGTCGTTTCAGCGCGTAGGAAGATGGCCGACTGGTGGTATTGGCTCAGCAATCGGTCACACAGGCGGTGACGCTGCTGGTCCGCCCGGGATCGGCTCATCATCCCGCGAGAACGGTTTCCGACCGACTTCTTCTTTCGCGGCTTTCCCCGGAGGAAGCCGCGTGGCACCTGGAGCGGGTCGAAGAGAACTTTTCCGGAGGGGCCGTCAAAGCCACGGCCCTGAGACCGAGATTGCGGGCACTGCATCGGCCGGGCCAGAGACGATTTCTTGAAAGACGTATCCGACGTGGCGGTACGGGTGGGGGCGCCGGGGCCGCCTAAAGCGTGGCCCTGGCGAGTTCATGTTTTCATGCCGCCCTGATGAAGGCCGAATGGGGACCATCTGGTTTCGCGCCTGATCGACATGGCGGAAAACGGGTGAAAACGAACTCGGTCTCGATTGAAACAGACCGCTCGCGGCTCACTCACCGGGATAAGCGCGGACCTCGCAGATCCGGGCGTGATCGAGTCCGTTGGTCGCGCTGACCGTGATCTTCAGGGCGCTGACCCGGACCGGTTCGGGGAATGAATGGCGGCGCAATCTTTGCCAGTTGCCGGTGATTTCGGTGAGAACGGTCCATTCGCCGTCGACCTCCCCCTGGACGAGGTAATCCTTCACCAGTTCCGGTTGGGGGCGGCCCCAGATCATAGTCGGACTGTAGGAGTCGCAATGACTTAACGTCAGGAGGCGGTGCAGGCCGCTGTCGAAGGTCAGCTCGATTGATCCGATACGGACCGGTTCCCTCCAGCGAAGCTCGAGCCAAGCGGGAAGTCCCTTTTCAGGAGCGCTCATCCAACGGTGCACTCCGGGGAAGGCGCGGTCCGGGGGAGCTCCCTTGGGTCCGTGCACGCTGCGGGTTTGTCCCGAAACCACTTCCGTGGCGGCCCCGCTCTCTTGCTCGCTTGAAGCCGTGATGGTGGCCTGGCGGGCCAGGTCGGCGGGATCGTTGTTTTGAATTCCGACCAGATAACACCCGTCGCGAAGCAATCGTTGCTGGACAACCCGCATGCCAGTGGAATCGCGGGTCAAGGCTTGCGGGCCGACATCCTTGGAAACTGAATATGCGGCCGCCGTGCCGACCCCTTGGCCGACCAGGGCGCAGGTCGCCATTACCCGGGTGGACGCGAATGCGATGTGGGTGGCGGAGATGTTCCGGCCGGCGAACATCAGGTTGGGAACGTCCTGGGAAACGCAAACGCTCAAGGGGATGTCGAAGAGAAACGGAACGAGGTGCTTGGTGCATGGATCTTCATCGGGACAGTCGACACCTTCGGGAGGATGGGTGTCGATGGGCCACCCGCCGTAGGCGATGGCGTCGGGAAACGGACTCGATTCAAGCACGTCGTGCTCCGTGAGGGTGTGAAGGCCGCGGAACCGGCGGCTTTCCCGCTTGCCGGGGAGAAAACCGAACCATTCGAGCGCCCAGTTGTCCGCATTATGGTCGCCACCGTTTTTGACGTGGTCCCATATCCCCAGGGTGATCGCTAGCAATTCGTCGCGGATCTCCTCGTTATCCTTGATCGTATCAAGGTGTCCTCCCCATTCAGCCCACCAGTAGCCATATTCAAGGCCGTTATCCAACCCCGGTTTTCCATGGGGGCGTAGCTTCAGGTCTTCCTCGGAGAACTTCCGCGCCCAGGGTGGGGGAATGAACGGCATAGGCTGGTCATGACGCCTGGCTTGAAAGAGAATAGTGGAGCCGAGGGTCTTGGAGTCGGGCCGGGGTTGGGCGAGGGACTCACCGTATTCGTCGTTCCCCTCTCGACCGTGTTGAAAGGTTGCCCCTGCTTCGACTCCGAGTCGGCCGTCGCCTGTGCAATCAATGAAAAGTTTTGCGTCGATCCGAAAGGAATCTTCCGTGCTGGGCCGTTCGGCCTGAGCGTGGGTGATGCGTCCCTCTTCCATTTCGACGCCGACAACGGTGGTGTTCAAAAGAAGAGTGAGGTTCTCTTCCGCGCGGCACTTTTCATAGAAGATCAGATCCAGCATGGAGGCGGAACGCTGAGGGTTGCGCACCGATGTTTCGATCCGAATCTCTTCGATGATGCCGGTCTCTCGTGCTTCGGTGGCGAGAGCTTTGGCCCGGTCGCCTTGGTTATCCGCTCCGACGATGTGCATTCTGACTTCGCTTGAGGCGTTTCCGCCAAGCACCGGTCGATCCTGGCAGAGTATGACCTTGGCTCCATTGCGGGCGGCGGCCAGGGCGCAGGGGACTCCAGCGGGTCCGCCGCCGGCTACGAGAATGTCACAAGAAAGTGAATGCGGTTTTGTTCGTTTCATATCGATGTCGGATTCGAGAAGTCGGGCGTTTGGGTCAAAACGCCATTGTTGCCTGATTGAAACGCTGGATTCCCGCTGTAATCTTACGACACGCGATTCAGGTATTCCGTCAACCTGCAACGTGTGGCGGAATTCCTAATTCAAGTGTCGTAAAATTGTCTGCCGGATCTCCGATGGCATGCTCTAGGCTTCGACTCTGTTATTTCCCCGCAAAGCATTTATATACACTGTAGCAACAATGATGATTCCCCCTCGCTGGTTCTTCCGCATTCTGTCGATCGCGGTGTGTCTCGCCTCTTACGTTTCCCCGGCGGAAGTTGCCGCCGGATTGGATTCGTTTAACCGGTCGATCGAATCTCCCGCCGATGGCGGAAGTGGTCCGGTCATTTGGTATCGGACGGCGCGCACCCCGAATTATGGAAGCGGCGGCAGCGGGATGGTGTTGACCAGTCAGGGAGCGATGACCGAGCAGCGGTCGGATTTTTTCGGAAACAGCCATGGGGCGTTTGCGCTTGCCGCCGGGCAGACCGCCGGAGCGGCGATCGCCGAATCTTCGGCTACCGGTTATCTGACGGGAAGTGAGGCGAGTCTGGTGATGACCTTCAAAACGCCGGCCCAGATCACGGCGAACGCTTCGTTAATTGGCCGACGGCCGGCCGCTTCGATCGCGGGCCAGCCAAAGTTCGAGCTCTATCTGCTTACGGACAAGCAGTTGAGGCTGACCACGGGATCCACTCAATTCGGCGATTTCAAGTTCATGGGAACGTTGGTCGAGGACACGTGGTATTATTTCGCCGTCACCTGGGACCTGGAACGCCCCGCGAATCAAGTTTCCTGGTATCTCGGAAAAATGGGGAGCACGATCTTGAGCAGCGGAAAGACGAGCGCCTCGGTCGTCGGAAGTCCGAACGACGCGATCCGGGTCGCGGGCCGGCCGACTTCGGATCTTTTTTTCGGATCCTACCAAAACATCGCCATCTACGATCGGGAACTCGAAGAGATCGCGGTGATGACGCAGTTCCTGAGCATTCCGAAGTTTCGGATCACCCATTTTGATTTTCGTCCGGGAGATTCCCCGAACACCACGATCCGTTGGACCGATCTCGCGACCGATTATGCGATCGTCGCCACCAACACCTTGCCGTTTGGAACGGAGCACGATCACGTCATTCCGGTCGATTCGAATCATGGAGAAGTGAATACAACCGGCCATCCGAACGAAGTGGAGTTCTCCTTCCTCGATACCGGCGCGACCGGGGCCTCGCGTTTCTGGCGGGTGCAGGTCGATCTGATGAAATCTTCTATTCAGAACATCGTCCTCAGAGGACAGATCGTTTTGGCTGAAGGCATGGAAGGAGCGGCGGTCGATGGGTTCATTGAAGCCGCTGAGTATGAAGTGAGCAATGGTTCCGACGAGGTTCTATATCAATGGTATCGGTCGGAGAGCGCGGAGGGAGGTTTCCAGCCGATCGGCGGCGCGACGGAGAAAACTTACATCGTGACGGAGGCCGATGCCTGGAAATATCTTCGAGTCGGCATGTCGGCCGTTCGAAATGGCATGGCTGACAGGCCCGCCTATTCGGACCCGTTGCAAGTCCGTTGGAGGCTCTCGTTCGCCGATGAGTTCGACTATACCGCGGCGAACGGTTTTGATCCGGTGTTTCGTCAAAAGTGGCATTCCGAAGCCGGGCAACGAGTTTTGGAGCCGCACAAGATGGCGCGAATTCCGGAGAACATCGAAGTCCGGGACGGACGGTTGATCATTCACAACCGGAAGGAAACCCATCCGAACTACAGCTTTGAGCATGACTGGACGACGGGCAGCATCTTCACCGTGCGAACCTTCTCGAACGGTTATTTCGAAGCCTCCTACAAATACGCGCCGGCGACCGGTTTGAACCAAAGCTTCTGGGCGATGAGCCGGACCGGATTCGAGTATCCGAAGTTTATCGAGTTGGACTTTAATGAAGGGCATTATCCCCGGACGGTGAATACAAACCTGCATTACTTCGATTCCGACGGGCAACGGCGGACCAATTCCATCCCTTATCATCCGTTCGGGCAGGGCTCCCAGGCACCGACGTTGGCCGATGACTTCAACAAGATCGGTGGACTTTGGCGGTCGAACAATCCCGCCTTCGCCTGGGATGCGCCGCAGAACAGCGACACCTTTCAGGTTTTCATCAATGATCAAAAGTATCGCAGCACCCGGAGTCTTCCCTACCGTCCCGACAACGTGAACATCTTCATCTCGGTGGCGATTTTCGATTGGGCCGGTCCGGTCACCGACGCGATCGATGGAACGCAATTGGAAGTCGATTACGTCCGCTACTACCAACCGCTCCCGCCTCAATGAAGGGGGCACCATCGGATCCCGTTACAACCACCCGGGTAATCCGCGACGAGGTTGGTCGACACCATGATGGCGTCGGGTGACATCTTGCCGACGCACGCATCCGTCGCGATGGGGTAGGGACCTGTCGCCTGCCCTGTCCAGGCCGCCATGGAAGAAGGAGATTTGCTGGTGTCGGACGCGACCTTGGAAGAACTGGCCGAAGTGATCTCCCGGCCCAAGTTTGACAAATACCTCACTGCGGCGAGCGCCGGGAATTCTTCGAAATACTCTCCCGGGTCGCGATCCGAGTCGAAATCGTCCGGCGGCTCAAAGCATGCCGCGACCCAAAAGACGACAAATTCCTGGAGGTTGCGCTTGCCGGGTTCGGACACCTGTGCAATCGGCGTCGGCTCTTTGAGGCTCAGGGAAGGGATTTTGACAAGATTCACGACATGACCCCTTTGGCCCCGGCTATCGCTCAATCTTGCCTAGTTCAGATTCCAGATCTCCGACTCCAAATTCGATCATTTGGTCGATGGCGTCGAGACACCGGCTCTTGGTTCTGTCATCTATAGACTGCCGATAAAGCCGCATCACGAGTTCCGGAACATAGTAGCTGTGGCGCGTTCCAGGACTCTCTCCGTTCTCGGAGGTGTTTCGGCGGAGTTCGATGAGTTGGGCGGCAATACCCAAAACCACGCCCGGGAGGAGTGCGGTCGAGTTCTTGAGAGCATACACAAGGTGTTCGCCGCTATCTCCAAAAGCGGGGCTCTGGATGAAATCCTCCATTAAAGCCGTTTCATCCGAAAGGCTCTCCCCCGGAAGGTTCGAGAAACAGTACGATGCGGCTTCGCGCACTTCTTTGGCCGGATCGCGAAAGAGCTTTACCAAGTGTTCCCGGCAGACCATTCGGACGGATTCGAAGCGCAGGTTATGGGCAAACACTTCCGCCGCTACGCCCCGACAGGTCGTATCGGCTGACAAAACAATAAGTAAGTCTTCCTGAGCCGTTCCATCATTGAAGGAGGCTACAGTAATTTGGCACGCAGCAGCTTTCCTCGCTTCGGACTGTGGATGGTCCAGCATCCTCAAGAGCAGGGGTCGGAGCTGATCATAGTGAGATGCCGAGGCATAATGAAGAAATCCATCGACCTCGGGCGCTGCAAGGACCCGATCGGCGTCGTTAATTAGCTGGAAAAAGAGACGAACCGCTTCATCACGGTCGATGTTAAGCAGAGCGAGCAAACATCGGACTGTGCAGGACCTGACAGCGATCGACGAGTCCCTCACCAGACGTTCGACGGTAGATCTCACCTTCGGCCAATGAGAGTCATTCGCGAAAAGTAGATCTCCGATTGCCCAGGCTGCCTTTCCTCGAACCGAATTGATCCCGGCAGTCAGTGGGTCGCCACCATAGTAAGCTTGGCCACCAGAAGCTTCCGTCTCCCACATCTCCTCCTCCGGATCCAGATCGTTGATCGCGTAATCGCAAACGATCGCAATCACGTCGTCGGGAATGTCGAATTCAGCGCAATGCTGGACGGCATCGCAGATCGCGCGTCTCAGAGGACGCCCGGGAAGTTCATCGGCCCGCCGGAGTGTCGCCGCCAGCGTCTCGGAATCCAATGGTTCCGCCATGCCCGGGTACGAAACGGTGGCGTTTCCGTCCTCGCCTTTCGTCTGCGAGATTCCGCGGAGAATAGCGGCGAAGTATTCAGAGTCGATGTCCTCCGGCATTGTCTCGGCGATCTTGGCGAAGCGAGGTTTGTTCGCCTGTGCAACTCGGGTGAGGTCGCCAGAGAGTTGGTGCATCCCGCCTTTGAAGAAATCGCGAGGATCTCTCCGATCGCGTTTAGGATATTTGCGCATCGCGGATATCCACTGGTTATCGGTCATCTTTGCAATCGCATCGGCGGGGATGGGTGATCCAACAAATCCCGCCTTGATCCTCCCTGGCGGTGCGTCATTGAGGCCGGGAAACTTTCGCTCCAATTCCTCGAGGCGTGCAATCGCGCTCTGGCTCATCCGTGATAACCCCAGTGCCTTAAGAAGCAGGCATTCTGTGGCCCCAATCGCCGGCGGATGCTTTTGCTCCCACGAATCGCGAAAATTCAGGATGGCCGACTCCAGGTGTCCTAACCTGTCGGGCGAACAACATTCGCTCGCCGCCCGAATCGCTTCCCGACTGACGGCCGCGCTGCCTGTCCCACCTCCACTCCACGAGTCGTACCCGATGTCCAACCGTAGCGAGTCCGCGCAGACGAAATGTACAATATCATCAGCAAAAACCGCTGGATTTCCACTCCATGCCGAAAGTAGCAGGAATCCAAGGGTGTGACTTCGAACCGTCCCGTAGGGTGCCGCCAACTCACGAAGCCGATCTGGTGAGGAAAGCGCCAAATCCGTCATAGCCTTTTGAATACCGTGCAACAAGGAGGACTTGAAATCATGGTCTCTCTCATGACGCGAAAGAAACGGCCAGATCAAATCTCGCGAGTCGTCGAAATCGAAGTTCGCCGGGCGTCGATCGATCTCCCTCACCAGGATTGGAAGCACCTGAGCCACGACTGCTTCGGCTCGTTCTGCCGCAAGCCGAGAGCAGTAATCCATTGGAAAGGTGCTTCTGGATCGTAACCCCTCAAACGGATCACCCTCTGAGTGCGTGGCAAACCGACGTTCGAGGAAGTCCACCAGGAGTTCCAGTGCCAAATCGGGGGCATTGTCCGGGAAATCGTGCAGGTGGTGCCACCAATCGTGCTCCATGTCTTCGAACCACCCTTTTCTAAATTCCTGCAGAAACAGGTCGAACATTGCGCGACCATGATGGATCTCTGCAAATCGAATCAAGTTGCGAAACCGCTCTTGCCATAGCTCCGATCCATCGAGACATGGCGCGATGAGTGCGGCGACCTTGTCCGAACGTTCCCGCATGATCGGCTCCAGACTGAGAAGCCAAATAGCGTGGTTGGCGACGCTGTCATCGCTGGAGGCCAGCCACTTGGCCCACGTTCCATCCGCGAGCAACAGGTCGAACCATTCCGGACTGTTATGCGGAACCGTTTTCCACCAAGCAACAAAGGGAGGAGTCGAAGCCAGCGACTGGACGAACCTCCACTCGGCAGGCTTCGGATCCGCCAAGCTCCGAAGCCAATCCATCACAAGCTTCTTGATATGAATTCGCACCTTGGGCTCGGTCAGAGTTCGACTGAGGTCTTTGAGGTAGTTCTCGAACGAGCGGTCGCGTTCGTAGGTGAGAATTTGTCGAATCTGGGCGCGACGAAAAAGATGCTGCTCGGCATCGGAGTTCAACAGGAGACCTGCCGCTGTGCCACCCTCGGAAACATAGGTTCGGGCGAATGCATAATCGAAAACCGATTCGTGAAAGAATCTCACCTTCTGATCCTCGAAAACAATTACATGTTCGGAGGCCATAGCCTTGGTTTCTCTTTCGAACCCGTCCAATATATCCTTCGGAGCGCTCAGAGTTTGATGGTCACTGAGCCAGGCCGCCAGCTTCCGAATGGCTTCGGTCCATCGGGAAGCTCCTCCGACTCTCTGTTGAATGAGCTGGCCCTTGTGCTCCCAATAGCGATCGAGAAGACTTTGAACGGAATCCACCCGACCGTGAGACGCGGGATCGCTTTGCAAAAAGAGACTGAGGTTTTGCGGAGTTTGAAGAAGTGCCAGATCGGAAGGAGTGAGCTTCTCGGGAGAGACCTTCGCTACCTCAACCGCCTTTTTCACCACTTCGGTCGATAGCGGTCGAAGGTCGATCCGCTTGCAGGTTTTCTCATCTGATAGCAGCCGCTTAATCCGATGATCGTGGTCGGTGTCGAACGCACGGCATGCAAGCAGCACACGCATTTGCGGATAGCCTTTCGACTCCTGGAGGATTTCTTCAAAAACCGCCCAGAGGTGTTGATTCCGCCCGGAAGCGTAGCTCAATGCGTCGAGCTGATCGATCACGAGGACACAACGGCCTCCGTTAGCCATCCCGGCAAGAAGGATGGCGGGTGAAGTGGGAAAACCCAGTTCCCGCCCGAATGCGTCGGAGGACAAGACCGCCGTCTGCAGATCCATCCGCAGCGCCAATACCGGAACACCCGCCTTTGAGAGCCCGTCTATTGTCTGGGCGAGGGCGCAGCTCTTACCGAGGCCGGCGGCACCGACAATCACGACGGCGCAGTGCGAGGCGTCGGTCAGGGCTGTCAAGGCGGTCTTTGACTCCGCCCGCTCGATGGCCTGACCATGTATCAGCTCACTCTCGACGTGACGAACGTAAGCGGCGTTGCGGTGGTTAACCACATCCCAGAGCGACCTGTCGCGCTGCCAATCACGCATGCGCAAACCGTGTGTTACAAAAAAAGCGGCTATCCTGTCCCGATCGACGCGGGTTCCGAGCCAGCCGTGGACAGCCTCTCCCAGGAGGAGCCGGACAGCGTGAGGATCGATTGGACGCCCATCCGAAGAGTAAAGCAGATAGAGAATCCGTTGTTCGAGTCGCCGAATCAGTTCCGCCTCGCCGATGCCGACGACAGTGAGACGGGTGAGCAACTTCCAAGAACCTATCCCAGCCGGATCGGCCGCCCTTCGAAGATACTTGTCATGTTGTCCCCTCAACCGAGGTTGCGCATCGAGGAGGTCACAAAACGACGTTTCGTCCGGAACCTTTTTGGCGATTTCGCAAAGCTCCCGAAGGTCGTCGGCGGACGTTTGCGACACAAAGAGTGCCGAGTGCATCGGATCTCCTTCAATCTTCCGAAAAAGATCCTGAAGAATCGACCGCCCATTTGCTTTGATGGCGGTGAGTGCGCTGAGACTCCATGTCCCGGATGGCGTTTGCCGCTTCGCCGAGTGAAATTCGAGGCACCCGTTCGCCATTTCCTTGATAAACTCGATCCCGAGGCTGAGGTCGCCAACAGGCTCTAATGTTATGAAGAGAGCATCTTCGCAAAAAACATCAAGCAGGCAATCAACCGTCCATACACCCTCGAATCGGTTGCCTAATTTTCCAGATTCACCTCCACTGCGTGGCATCGGAAATAACCATGATTGATAGGCTTCGAAACGCAAGAACGTTGGACGACGCATTATCTCGGCGGCTCGACCCATGCAAATGTTTAGTCGTTCCAACTGATCGTTCGCTCGTTCCTACCAAAATTGTTTAGTCGTTCCTACTGGTCGTTCAATCGTGGGGGATCATGACGTGCTCACACACCCCGCCATGCTTGCGCATGGTTCCCCGGCGCGAGGGGGATCTATCATTTACAAGGTGGCTGAGAAGACCGATTAACTCTGGAGTGCGCGGCATGACGCCGCTTTGGATCGGGGCGACATGTCGCCTGAGGGAAAGCTCGGACATGTCCGCGCACTCCAGAGGCTGATCCGGGCCTGCTTTCCTGCCGGTGAATTGGGGGTGGCGGGATTTTTCCATCGAATGTCGCAGAATTGTAGGGGGCGGGGAGGTTTGATCCGGTCATGATGGTGCTGAGCGGATTGAATTTCTTTCTTTTTTTCGTGATGCGTATCCCTTTCATTTACCCAGTTTACCGGATCTTCGTCTGTCTTCTGCCTGCCGTTTGTTCGGCCGGTTCCTTGTTCGCCGGGAGCGACATCCGCGTGGTGGAGAATCTTTCCTCCCATCGTTTGACCGGGGCGGTGGTCGATCTGGGCGATGCCGGGCAGTGGGGGTTGTCCGGGGAGGATGGAACCGTGAGGTTGACCGGAGCCGATGGAACGGTCTGGCCGGCCGAAGTGCTTCAAGGTCGATTGATGGGGGCGGTCACTCTGGAGCCGGGAGGGATGGCTGAAATGACCGCGGAGGCGGGCTCCGCGAGCGGGCCGGAGGTTTGGGTGTCGGAGGATGGACTTTCGGCGGAAATGACGAATGGGCTGTTGCGGTGGAAGGTGGAACCGGCGGCGCACGGCGCGCCTCGTTGGCAGTTGTGGCTGGGAGGCGCGGCTACACCATTGGAAGAGGAAATCGCTTTGCAGGCGATGCGTTACCGGGGGTTCGTCGATTCGGAACCGCGCGGCCGGTTGCGGCGCGGCGAGTATGTCGCGCTCGGCGCGGTCGATGTCGAGACGATGCCGATCGCCCGGCTGGAAGTCGAACGGACCGACGAGACCGCGACGGTCCGGGTCTTTCGCACGGCTCCCCCGGCGTTCCCCGGGCTCGATTTCATGGAGGAATACCAGTTGCGGACCGGGCTCCCTGTATTGAGTTACCGGATGCGCCCGGCGAACACCGGCGAGAATCCGGTCTATCTGGCCTATGTGTTCTGGGAAGGCGATCTGCATGGGCGATATGGTCCGGGGATGATCGGTAACAAGCTGTTGGCGGCTCCGTATCCGAGCGAACCGTATCGGTTGGTGACGCGCGGAAGCGCGACCGAGCAGACCTTGACCCGCTGGGGCCGTGGCTGGGGGGCGGAGCGGGCGTGGATCGGAATGCAAGTGCAGGAAACCACTGGACTCGGCCTGGGAGTGACCACGCCGAAACCGCTGACCGACCGCCACTATTACGGCGCCTCCATCTGGGTGACCAGCCCGTGGCAGGTTCATTTCGACCTGACCGAGACCGAGCGTGGATTTTACCCGGTGGAACTGGTTCAGGACGGAAGTCGAGCGGAGCTGGGCCTTGATTTGCTGGTGACGCAAGGCGGGGTCGATCCGGGTCCCCTGGCCCGTGACTGGTTGCACCAGGCCGGGAAACCGGATCGCAAGGAACGGCTTCTCACCCGGGGAGATGCCACGCTTCCCGTGGCGGCGATGACTGTGGACGGCGAGATGCTCCGTCCGGTTCCGGCGATGGCTGCCGTGAACCGATGGGCCGGGGCGCGGGCTTTGCGGGAACGGGACTCGGGCCTCGTTGCGAGCGTTTCGCCACTGAGCGCGCCGCGCCGGTTGCGGGCGGAGGTGGAGGCGCCGTCCGGGGGCGGAGCGCTTCAGTTCTTTGCGGTTTCCGGACAGGAGAGGGCGCTCATCGGAGAAGCCGATGCGGCCGGGGCTCACGAATGGGTGCTCGATCCGGAGGAACAGCTGATGTTTCGATCCGGTTGGGATTTATTGATCCAGGTTCAAGGGGAAGCTGGACCGGTCGCCGCTCACATTCGTGACCTGAGTCTCAGCGAACCCAGGCCGGACGCGCCGGCGTTGCAATCGCCGTTGCCGGACCAAAGCGTCACGGACATCGCGACCTTTTTCCGGTGGGAGAAAGTCGCGCGGGCGATCGCCTATGACCTGGAATACGGGATGAAGACCGATCCGGACCAGCGCCGGAGTGAACGGATCGAGTCGTTGGTGGATCTGCCTTTCTTCATGCCGAACGATCTTCCGGACCCTGGCTCTTACGAGTGGCGGGTCCGCGCATTGTTGACCGACGGCACGCCCGGACCCTGGTCGGAAACCCGGCGTTTCACGATCAACGACGATCACACCACCCGCGACGTGGTGCGCCCGATCGGACCGGAGAATCCGTTGTTCACCATGGAGGCTCACGGCGCCAGCAGTCTCGTTCCGTTCATGGAGGGGATTCCAGAGGATCTGAGACCTTATACAGCGGTTCTCAGCTGGCACACCCAGTATTTTCATCAGATCGGAAAAAGCCTTTACGATTTCTTCGGCGAACCGGCGAAACACGGTGAGCCGCTTTCCCTGATCGTGCGATTCGGACACTCGGCGATGTCGGATGTGTATGTTTCCCTGAGCGAATTGGAGGCGATCTTCCAGGAGTATCCATGGGTGATCGGAGTGATCGGGACCGAGAGTTTCCATGCGATCTACGGATCGAATCCGTATGTCCGGCGGCTGATTCAGCTCTGCGGAAAGTATGGACGGTGGTTCATCGAAGGAGACGGGAATTACCACAACAACAAATTGCATCGGCTCGCGTCGGATCCGGTGGCGTCGGAGTTGGTGCGGGAATATGGCCCGTATATCGTCCTCTCGCAGAAGAACAACATTCATTACCTGCAGCACCTGAACCAAAGCTCGTTGATGGGGATGAAGTTGAGCGGAATGATCGGTCAGCTCGGTTCGTGGGAGGACGGGGGCTGGTATTGGGAGCAGGCCGGCTTCCGCGGGTTGGGTGAACGCCGGGGAGTGCGGTCCGGGGATATCGTCCAAACGCCCGCGGTCTTTTGGGCGCTGACCTGGGTCCATGGCCTGGCGCAAGGGGCGACGGTCTTTCACATGGACGGTCAAGTGCCGACGATGAAGGCGGATGGGCATGTCAACCAGCAGGCGGCGGACTTTAACTTCGCCAACATGAAACATCAGGTCTGGACGACGGAGGGGCAGATGTTGGACGCCTACCATCGGGTGATCGCTCCAATCTTTCGGGCGATCGTGAACGAAGGACTCGTTCCCGGGCGCGACCAGATTCTCGACAGTCTGCGGGTGGTGGTGCGGGAAGACCGCCCTTGGGAGGAGGAAAGCTATGAGGGCGGCGCGTTTTACGCTCAATATACGCCGCTCTACCAGGAAACCTACGGCTTTTACGATGAACCCGGCTCGGAAACGTATGAGTATTTTCCGAATACGGGACGCTTCGGTTATATCCCGATTCTGCCGCTCGGATCGGCTCCGTTGGAACGGCCTGACGGGACGACCGTGACGGAGGCGCCGATGACGGACCTGGCAACCCGCGCCGCGGTGCGGGACGTGTTTCACCAAAAGTATCCGGAGAACGATTACGGAGATGCGTTGGTGATTCGTTATCCGGATCGTTTCTTCGTTCAAAACACCCATGAGAACCGGGATGTGGCGCAACAGGCCCGGATCCCGGTGGAGGCGGCGGGAGTCAAGCGGGTGGAGGCGACGATCGAACCGCACATGTATCTAATCGGGCGGTGGAACCGGCCGGAAGGGGGACTTTGGATGCAGACCAATTGCGAGTATCCCGAGCGTCCGTTGCGACTCGCGATCCATTGCGCCGTGGAACCCCAGGTCGAGATCACCCCGGCGTCGGCTTTGCGGGAAAAGGTGTGGCGGGACGGACGGCTCGAACTCGAGCTGACCAGCCGGGATGGGGCTATCGACATCCTCCTCTTTCTGAATCCATGAGACTTCTATCTCTTCTCTTTCTCGGGTTTGCCCTGCTGTCGTCCGGCCATTCGGCGGTCGAGGTGGAGGTGGCCAACCATTCCGGACAACCGGTTTATTCGTCGCTCCTGCAGCTCGACGCGGCAACGGTCTACGATCTTCTGAATGTCCCGCCGGGCAGTCCGCTGGCGGCGACGAAAGTGGCTAACGGTAGCCCGGTCCCGATCGAGGCGACGACGGTCAATAGTGTATCCAAAATTCGGTTATATATATCGCTGGCTCCCCGGGAACGGCAACGAATCTCGATTTCCCAAGCGGCCTCATGGACGCAGATCCATTCGGCTTCGTGGGACTCGGGCACTTCGACCGGGCAAATGACCAACGGTCTGGTTGCGGTGACGGTCGGTCCGAGCGGGATCCAGATTGCCCAGGCCGGATCAATCGGGACGGCGGACGACCGGGCCATTGCGCGCAACGTTCATTTCAAAGGCTGGCTCGACGAGGCGGACAACGGCGCCATCGTCGACCCGGTGGCCCTCGGCCTGAAGGAGGTGATCACCCGGCATTCCCCGTTGGCTTCGGGGCGGGCGATGTTGACCCGCGACGGGCCCGGCGTGATTCTCACCCGCGAATTCGACGGCATGGGGGCCGGGGTCGAATTGACCGAACGAATCGTGGCTCTCTATGGCGTGCCGGCGGTGCGCTATGCCCTGTATTTCACGAATCACGGTCAAACGGATCGATGGCTGGCCTGGGCGGACAACCACATCGCGGGCAACTTCGCCCGGGAACAGCGCTGGTTGAGGACCCCGTATTGGGGGACCAGTCTGTTCGACCTGTCTCAGGGGAGTTTCGCCGATCATGTGAAGTGGTGGTACAATCCCCCCTCATGGACCTATTGCGCGACCTGGAATGAGGAGGGACGCGGGGTGGGAATGGTGAGCCTCCAGCCGCTGACGGGGAATCATTATCACAACAAGACCTATTGGCGCGCGAGCCGGACCGGCTTTACCCTTGAGCAGGTGGAAACCGTGGCCGGTTATCCGCCAATCCGGATCGCCCCCGGTGAGACCATCGAAGTGGGCGCCCACCTGTTGGCCACGGATGCGGGAGTCAGCCCCTTCAGGCAGACCGGGTTGTTTTTCCAATCCCTCGGTGGTTCGGGAGTGACGCCGCGTTATGAGACCCCGTATGCCGCTCGGCTCAACGGGGAAGTGATCAAAGGGGCGAAGGCCGACAGTTTCCTGGAAACCTTCGAGGACGTCGACCGGTGGTTTGTGGAAGGAGCCTTGGCGGATCCGGGTGGGAGTGGGGTGGAGGTGACGTTGGATGGGTCGACGGCGACGTTGTCCTCTGCTTTGGAGACCGGTTTTTCCGAGGAACGGATGCTCGGAATCAACGTCGCGGAAGCTTCGTCGGGAATGACCTTCGAAGTCTCGCTGAGGCGTCTGGACACGAACGAAACAAACGTGTTGATCCATGTGACCGGAGCGGAAGCGGTTGGAGGGATCGAGGTGCCGGTTTCCCAACTGACCGGTTGGAGCGGATTCGTCGAATACGAGTTGCAGGTGAAGATCAACGGGCAATCCGGCCAAACCGCGACGATCGCGGAAGTCTGGGTCTTGCCGGTCGCGGCCCCCGCTCCGGAGCCGGTCAGTCCGCTTACCGGTTGGGACGTTACCGACATCGCGCTTTGCTTCAGTTGGAAGGGATTGCCGAACATCGAAGATTACCGGATTCAGGTGAGCGCGAACCCGGGATTCGACGATCCGGTGGAATTCGAGATCACCTCCGACAGTGAATTGTGCACCTATCATGTCGTCGAACCCTTGACGCCCGGGACCTGGTATTGGCGGGTGGCCGGGATCGATGGGGACCGGCTGGGCGGGTTCTCCCCGGCCATCGAGTTTACCATCAATAACGACCTGCCGAAGGCGGAACTGATCCGTCCGATCGACGTCGAGCGTCCGCTCTTCACACTGGAAGCGCAGCGGGTGCCGGATCTGGGTGATTTCGCGGAGGCGGTTCCGTCCGATATCCGGCCTTACACCGCGATTCTCTCCGGCAACCAATATTTCGTGCATCAGAACACCGACCTCGAGCACTTCTCGAAAGTCGCCGGTCAGGACAACCTCTTTTTGTTGCGCACCCATGGACCGGGCCGGATGGCCTGGACGGGAATGTCGCTGACCGACGTGGAGTGGCTTTTCCAGAATTATCCGAACATCATCGGGATCGGGACCGGGGAGAATTTCTGGAATTACTGGTTGTGGGAGACGGATGGGAGCAAGGAATACATCACCCGGCTGATTCAGCTTTGCGCCAAATACGGGCGGCTTTATCTTTGGGCGGATGGCAACGGCACCACCTTCAAGTGGCAGCAGTTCGCCTCGAACGATTACTGGATCGATGTGATGGAGGAGTATGGCGACTACCTGATCTTCAGTTTGAAGAACAACGTCAACCACACCATGCACACCAGCCAGGGGGCGTTGATGGGACTTTGGTTGAGCGGCAAGATGGCTCACCACGGATCGTGGAGCGAATTCTGGTATTGGAACGACGCCGGGTTCGCCGGGTTGAACGAATACCTCGGTCCCAAAATGGGGATACTCGATTACTTCCCCCGGAATTTTTACAACCTCTCCTTCATGCATGGGATCGCGCAAGGAGCGACCGTGTTCAGCGTCGACGGCCAGGGAACGACCGGCACTACCCAGGCGGCGATCTGGAACCGGGACGGCGTGACCACCGCCACCTTCCACGACTATGTCGTTCCGTTTATCCGCGGCGTCGTTTCCCGGGGGATGGTGCCGACGAAAGAAGAGGTGCTGGAGGAAGTCAAAGTCGCGATCCGGCAGCCGGACCGCTTCCAGAATGTGGCCCATCACGGCGACTACGGCATCTACCGTGTTCTCTACGAGGAGACTTACGGGTTCAGGGAGAACGGACGCTGGTATGAATATTTTCCGAACACCAGCCGGTACTATTATATCCCCCTCTTGCCTTATGGGGTCGATTCGCTGCCGAATTCGGCGCGGGTGGAGCCGCTGGCGGCGATGTCCGATCCGGCGTTCGTTCGCGCGGTCTTCGACGAGGCGTATCCGGGACCACATTACGGAGACGCGCTGCACAACCGGGTGGGGAATAGCTTGTTCATTCAAAACACCAACGAGAATGTCGACGACGACGAAACGTATGATTTCCGGTTTTCGGAAGGAAGCATTACTCGGCTTGCCGGCGACGTGGGTGTCCATCACTACATTCTCGGGAAACTGGAGCGGGACGGCGAGAGACTCTGGTTGCAAAGCAACGGCGAATACCGGGAGCGTGAATTTCAACTGACGCTGGAGGCCTCCCGGAGACCCGCGCTGCGGGTCGATCCCGAGGACGGAATCGTCTCGGCCGAATGGGATGAAACGACTTCGATCTACACGGTGGTGTGGAACCATCTCCACGGCGCGGTGGAGATCGAATTCGATACGGAAGACGATCGTTGGGAGTCGTGGGCCGATGAGGCCGGACTCGAAGGCGCGGATCGCTTGCCCGATGCCGATCCGGATGGTGACGGAATTTCTAATCTTTGGGAATTCGTCCTCGTGGGCGATCCCTTGCGGCCCGGGCGGGAGATTCTCCCGGTGTCGGAAGTCGTCCGCGATGCCGGGGGAGAAACTGAGGCGATACTCTTCCGGTTTTTCAAGCGGACGGATGCGGAGGAAACGGTCGAGCTGTGGTTCGAGTATTCGACGGACCTGGGTGATTGGACGCCGCTCCCGGTCGAAGCCGGCCTGGCCGGGGCGATCCGGATCGAGATCTCGCGAGAAGACGAAGACCGCGAACGGGTCGAAATCGAGATTCCGGCCACCGAGGCGGTCGACGGACGGATGTTTTACCGACTGCGGACAAACCTGAAATGACGGGAAATCTCAGCAGTGTGGCGCGAAATTGCAGTCTGATTTAATTATTCCGTATCGTATCTTTGGAATAAGAGTGGGAGTTTGCGGCAACCATCAACTAGACCCTGAAAAATGAACCTGAACAACAAGGATACCCGGGGACAAGAGGTCCCCCGTCGGCGTGGCTTTACCCTCATTGAACTTCTGACGGTGATTGCCATTATCGGCATCCTCGCCTCAATTCTGATACCGGTGGTTGGAAAAGTCCGTGACAGTGCCCGCCGGGCGGCATGTTCCTCCAACATCCGTCAACTCGGGATGGCGATAATCATGCTTTCCGAGGAAGACAACGGCGATAAAATTCCCCAAACGGCTCCCAGTGATGTTTGGCTATATCATTTGCGCAACGACATCGCGCTCCGCCTGGTGGAAGATTATGAGTTACCCCGCGATGTCTTTTATTGCCCGGGGAATCCGGATTGGAAGCAGGATGGATTCTGGTTTCCGGCGAGACCGCAGCCGGTTATCGGTTATGTGATTACAGCCGGGAACCCGCTTTTGTCTGATCCGGAGGATCCGAACCGTGATTATCCGATGACCTTGACCCATGAAGGAAGCCGGACGGAAATGATTGTGGACATGGTAATCAGTCACAATCGCGACTTTCCACCCCGGACTGGTCATGATGATGGCCGCAATCCGGTAGGCGGAAACGTGTTTCACGTGAACGGCTCGGTGGAATGGCGTCCTTTTTCGGAAATGACGATGAGACACGGACACGGAGGTTATCTGGTCCATTGGTAAACGAAGAGCCGGATTTCGGATTTTAGTCTCGGTGAAAATCTGGTGCATTTACGCCGAAATGCGTCTGGATGTTTTAATTGCCATGCACCCCGAAACCACACCCCCGAAATGTAAATCTGGAGTGCCGCGACATGTCGCAGCTTTGGATCGGGGCGACATGTCGCCGAAGGGAAAGCGCGGACATGTCCGCGCACTCCAAGGGCTCACAATGGGAGGCGGAGGTTGAAGGATTTTGAGTTGTCGCCGGCGTAGGCGGAGAGTTGGAGGGCGGCGGGAGCGCCCTCGGCGAAAAGGACGCGGGGCATCTCCAGCCTTTCATACGAACGTTCGATTCCGTCTTCCCAGCGAAGGCGGAAGGGAGTCACGATCGGATCAGACGTCACCTTCCAGTCGTGGCCGCAGGCCGATTCGAGCAACAGGAGCGCGGGAGTTTCGTCCGTCAGACCTTCACCATGGTCTTTGACGATCGCGTAGTAACTGCCGTTGTACCAGAATTGGCAATGGTCATCGAAAGGGAAGTTGGTCTTCATGCCCGGCATCAGGCAATCGGCGACTTTGCGAAAAGGTCCTTCTGGTGAGTCGGCCAAAAACGTGTGGTGCTCCACTCGGCCGCCGACCGGACGGGGTCCCTCGCGGACCGTTTTGACAACAAACTGAAGTTTGCCATCGGGACGGGCCATTACGAAGGGAGTGGCGGTGGTGATGTAACCCGCTTCCGGTTCGAACAACGGTTGCGGTCGCACCGTCCATTCGCCGAGCGGGTCGGTGGCGAAGGCGATCCAAACCCGTTGATTGTTGCGGTGTTCCCACCACTCGGGCCGAGTCATGTCGATCCCGGTCGGCGGAGGGCCGTCTTTTCTTGACCAGGGGCCGGAGTTTCCGGTGAACAAGAGGAGGTATTGGCCGTTCCAGCGAAGCAAGGCCGGGTTATGCTGGACGGGCGGGGCGTCTGAGCCATCTTCGAACGCCATTTTCAGGTGGCGATAAGGTCCGAGCTGCGAGTCGGAAACGGCGATGCCGATGCGGGAATGGGAGACCCACGCGTCGAATCCATAGGCGAACGGCCACCTGGAGTAGGCCATGAAGTAACCGCCGTCCGGCAAGGGTTCCACCGAGCCACACCAGATGTGTTGATCGGGCAGCGTGAAAACATGCGGGTTTGAAGCGACCGTAGGCCGCAGTTTGAGTGGAGAATCAATTTGTTTCATGCGTATTAGATTTGTGGTGAAAAATGAATGCGATCGCTTCGGTTAACGATCGGCGAGCTGAGCTTTGAATGCCTCCAGTTCGTTGGGCTTCAGAAACGATATCGCGTCGACTACGAGATAATCATAACCGCCCGGCGGCGGAGTTCCAAACCGGATCGCCACTCGGTTGTATCCCTGGTCGAGGCGAACGGGTCCGAAGTGATGCCAGGTGTTGCGAAACCTCCACCAGACATTTCGATGAGTGGTGAAAATCCACGGGGAGCCGAGGGTCGAAATCTCTTCCGGAACGCTGAACTTGCCCTCGTTAATCCGGAAGCTCAGCGGCGGGAGCCCTTCGCGTTCTTCCAATCCGACCAGGGGCGAGCTGGCGATTAGCAAATGGTAATCCCCCGATTGGTCAGCAAAAAATTCGTATTCGGCCACGAACTCCTCTTCTCCGGTGACGGGCCGTTGGGAACGGAAGCGGAGGTGGTCGCCTCCATGGGAACGAAACTGGTTCGGGAGCCAGGCGGGCGCCGGATCAAAGGTGATGCTCTTCGGTTCTTCGGCTTCAATCCAGATGCCGCTGGCCGGTTTCGGCAGGGGGCGGGTGTGGCGCAGTTGCTCCCGGCTTTGGGAACGAAAAGCCGTTCCGTTCGGCCCGCTCGCTTCGGCGGTGACGAATACGTAAGCGGTCAGGGAATCCGGATCGCCGTTCACCTGAAACGGCAGGGTGACCTGTACTGTCTGCCCGGCCGGGACCGTGCGGATCAAAGGGGATTCCGCCTGGAGGCTCAGCTCCGACGGCACGGCTAAGTCGAAACGGACCTCCAGGGGTTCGTTCCCAAGGTTGGTGAAACTGGCTTCCGCGGTGTATTCCCTTGGGTTGCCAGCGATGGATACGAGGCTGGTGGACAGGACATTGACGACTCTCGTTTCGCTAAAGCGAGTGTCACCAGATGTCAAATACGTGACGGCATCGCTAATTTGGATTGCCTGGGGTTTTTCAGAGCCGGTGTGGGTCGTGATCCGGTTTCCCATGATGTCGTGACTCTCAAACGACACGCCGGGTGGGACCCGCAAAAAAAGAGTGTCCCGGGGGCTGGTGGTCCAGGCGGCAACTACCTGGCTGGAATCGTTGCTGAACAGGTAGGCATATTGTCCGCCGGTTCCTTCTGACAAAGTCCGCGCGAAAGGGACGTCGCCAAGTTTCCGAGTCATCGCGGAATAGGCCGGAATGGTTTTCATGACGCTGTTGGGCGAGTCGGCTTCGAACATGTGGTAGGTGTAGCGCCAGGTGTCGTCGCCGCTGAAGTGAAACCAGTGCAGCACTTCGACCCCATGCGCGACGCTGATGATGTTGGAGCGGACCATGAATTTGGCCTGCTCGGTATCGGTGTTGTTTCTCTGGGGCGGCCGGGGAATGCGGGTCGGCAAATGCTCGAACCCCTGGGTGGTCCAGCCGATTTCGGTGATCCAAAGCGGGAGTTCGCGGTTCTGTTCGCGCATCCATTCTCGGGTGAGGGCGAGGAAATCGTGGAGCACCGGTTCCGGAGATTCCGGCCGCGGGTAGGGGTGTAGGGCCAGCACGTCGATGTGCTCCAGGGCGCCGAGGGCGATGATGTCCCGGAGGAAGTCGAGTTGCGGGCCGTGATATCCGGTCACTCCGACCAACGTGGCGGCGGGATTCCCTTGCCGGGCTTCGTCGCAGGTGGCTTGGAGGAGATCGAGGTATTCCGGGGCGGTCATGTATTGCCACGGTTCGTTGACGACGGAGAAGTTCTCGATCACGCCCTTGAACTCCGCGGCCAGGTCGCGGTAGAACCGCCCGGATCCGGCCAGGCGTTCCTCCTCGCTCCAGTCGGCGGTCCAGTTGGGGTAGCGTTGCTGGACATAGATCAACGGGTCGAGACCATATTCGCGGAAGATGCTGTAATCGTAGAGCTGCCAATGGTGGTTGCCGGGCTCCGGTTCGATCGCCTTCCAGTCGATGGTTTCGTGGACTCGGATATGTTCCACCCCGATTGCCTTGGCCCGTTCGAGCTGGGTTTCGAGATTGTTGGGGGAAATGCTGACGCCGAATGGAGATTGCCGGTTGAAGTCGCGGGAACGGTTGCGGTCGATCACCGCGAAGGCGAGGCGGGCGTGGTCGAGCTCCGATCCGTTGTCCGAGAGAAGCCGGGCGGAGACCTTGAAATAGCCTTTGTTTAAGCCATCCAGTGGCAGCGGTTGTTCGACTGCTTGATCGGGTCCGACCTCGATGGGGATGGAACCGGACCGGACCTCTTCGTCATGGAAACCGGTGACGTGATATTCAAGGTTGAAGGTGCGGAGGGCGGCATCGCGACTGTGAATCGTGCCGATGATTCGAGGATTCTGGTGGGCGTCGTAGAGCAAGTCCGGGACGGCGGATCTCAGACCGAAATTGATCGCGCTTCGGGGGTGGAACGGCGAAGGGCGGTTTCCCGTTTCCAGCATTGCGGCATCGACCAACAGTTCGCCCGGTTGATTCATTTCGATGCGGGCTTGGTATTTCCCGGCTCGCGCTTCCTCCAGGTTGGCGACCACGTGAAACCTTTGCCAGGATTCGCCGACTTCGACGGTTTGGCGGCTTTCGGTTTTCGTGTTCCATCGTCCTCCTGCCTCGGCCCACGACCATACGGAAATTGTGACCGGAAGGGTGTCTTCCCCGCTTCGCAGGTAAACGCTGAAGACGTAGTCCCGGCCGACCTCCAGCGGGTGCCATTCGCTGGCCAGGGTCGCGGTGTGGCAGTTGGGGCCCATCACCACGCGCCCGGCCATTCGGCCCTGCACCGTGTCCGGCAGCTCCACAGTATCAAATCGGGCGTCGAACGGACGTGCGTTGAACAGCCATCCGTATTCCCCGGCGTCGAAGGCGGCATTCCTCAGGAAATTGGGCGAATCGGTTCCCGTGGTTTTCGCCAGGGCGACGGCAGGGGCCAAAGCGGTCGCCAATCCGAGAAGAATACGAGGCAAGAGCTTGAGTCGGGACGTTTGTCGGGAATGGAACTGGCGAGAATGGATCATGTCATTGGAAGATTCTGCCCTTGTCGGGCGACTAGGTGTTTTTCTACATTGAGCAGGGGGTAGGTATCCGCTGTAATCTTACGACATTCCATTAAGGAATTCCGCCATACCTGAGGAGAGGCCGGAGAAATGGGGGCGGGACCAGACCTGTTTGACGTGTCGGGATTTCTTAATGGAATGTCGTAAGATTACAGGCCGGTGAAGGAGGGGCATCGGGCATACTGGCACTTCTAACGCTCCAATATCAACCCATTCTATCTCCTTTATCATGAAAACTATCCTCCGATCTGCTGTTTCGGTTTTCGCCGCCTTGGCGATGACAAACGTATTCAACCCGACCCCCGCAACGGCCGGATTCGACGAATTGGTCGATCTCATCGGCTCGCCCACCGATGGTGGTACCGGCCCTCGTCTATGGTATCAGACCGCTCGCGAGCCGAACCAGGGCTCCGGAGCCACCCATCGGACCCTGACCGCCGGAAACAACGCTATGACGGTCCAGCGTCCCGATTTCTTCGGCAATCCTAACGGAGCTTTTGCTTTAGCGGGAACCAATGGGGGGGCTGCGGTCAGCGACGGAACGGCGTCGCCTTATTTGACCGGAAGTCAAGGGACCTTTGTGATGACGTTTCAGACCCCGCCCGCCATCACGGCGAATTCCTCTATCTTCAACCGTGGGGATGGCAGCACGGGTGTGGGTAATCCGAAGTTTGAGATTTATCTTTTGGCAAACGGTACTTTGCGGGTTACCACGGGGGATACCCAGTTTGGGGTGATCACGGCGGTTGGAACCTTGGCGGCGGATACTTGGTATTATTTGGCGGTCTCCTGGGACTTGAATTTGCCGAGCAATCGGATCGCCTGGTATTGGGGAGAAATGGGGTCCGCCACTTTGAATAGTGGATTCGTCTCCGATTCAGTGGCCGTTATTGGAAATCCCGCGAGCCCTATCCGAGCCGGCGGTCGGTCGAGTTTCGACACGTTCACCGGATCCTTTCAAAACATTGCCATTTACAACCGGCACTTAACTGCGCAGGCGATCCAGGATCAATTCGCGGAGGCTGCGCTGCCTCAACCTCAGATCGGTGTTTACCAACCGGAGGAGCCGATCGAAGGGGTGTTTCAAAATTTTACTTTTGGCTCAGTGTTTTTGGCTGACGGACAAAACGACAGCGAGCCGCGGACGGTTCGATTTGTCAACATCACCGAGACCGATGTTGTCGTTGAGGATCTTTATCTTGGCAATGACGGGGATGGAGCCTTTTTCATAACCGGTGCCCCCGCTACTCCGTTTACGATTGAACCGGATGAAACCTTTGATGTTGAAGTTTCCGTCGGCGGAGCGATCACCGGTGGAACCCTGGTGACCGGCACCTTGGAAATCGTATCGAATTTTGCTTCGGAAGCGGGAGGGCTTACTCCCCGCATTCTCGAACAGGACCTGTCGGCGGTCGTTTACACGACTGGAGATTCGTATTTGTTGAATTCCAATCCGACCTTGGATGAGAATCTATCCGGTTGGGTCGGAGGAGGCACGCTGGTGTCGCCCGGATTCGACGGATCGGCCCGAAAAGTGCGGGTCAAGGGCAGGAACGACGGGGATCCGGACAGCTTCGGCCAGGTGTTAAGCACGAACGCGGCCAGCGATTTTGAGCTGCGTTTTCTGATGGCCATTCCGAACTATCAGACCGCCGTCGGTTCTTCCCCTGATGGCAATTACGGCGACCGGTCGTTTCAATTGATCGTGCAATCGGCTGCGGGCATTCCCGGCTCCGGAGGATCCTGGACCAATTCGCATGCGGCATCGGCAATGATCAATCTCGCTTATCTGCCGGCCGGCAATGGCTCGACCGGCGAGGGATTCTACCTGTTTAACGGCAGTTCCTGGCAATTGGTTTCTGAACTGGGAACTCTTCAGAAATCGATCGATGCCGATACAAACGGAGCATTGAACCCCGGAGCGGGGGATACAGCCTATGTGTATCAAGTCACCATCGCCGGAAGCGGTTTCGGTAGCAACGGGGCGAGCTACGACATTTCGGTTTCCGAACCTAACTCCACCGATGTGGCCGCGACGGCGACTGGGTTGACGACCTATCATTCGTCGCCGATCGACGAAAACCGCCCGGCCGCCTTCACCTTTACCACCGGAGACCGTTCGGATTCATCCGGAAATGGCACGCTCGATCCGATCTGGTCTTCCTCTTTCTGGCTCGACGAGATCTTCTTTAGCCTCGGAGAGACCCTGCCTTTCCCGATTTCCACGGTCGCCTCGTCGAACGTGGTGGTTCGGGCCTGGCCGGACGAGATCGGTGCGACGGTCTTCGCGATGCGCAATGACGGTTTGGGAAGCGATTTGAACGTGCTCGCTTTCGATTCCGGCGACACTCGTTTTGGAACGGTTGCGCCTGCGTTGCCATCGACCGTCGCTCCAGGGGAAACGGAACTCTTCACCGTCGGATACGATACCGCCGGGTTGACCGGGGAGGGACTTTATTTCACCGACTTCTCCGTCACCACCGACAGTGTGCTGACAACGGTTCATCAAGTCCCGGTGGAGGTTTTAGTCTTTGCCCCAGGGAACTACATCTTTGGATCCTTCGAGGTTCCGGGAACGGATACCGAGAACAACACCGACACCTTCGCGGGCTGGCAGGAGACGGGCGCTTCGCACCTGGTGACGGCGGTGCCCGGCCTGGTGGCCGGATCGAACACGGCGGCCTATGTCCATGGATCCGAAACCAGTTTCTCGGCGGATAATAACGGAACCCTTCTGACCAAAACGCTGGCGCCGCTGGTTGAATTCGATTTGGAATTCTATTTCGCGATCAAGCAAGCGGGCGCCCCCGGTCGCCGGACCTTCTCGATCGAGCTGGAAGGCCCGGAAAGCGAGTCCCGGGTCAACATCCGCTACGAGGACGGCGTCTGGTCGGCGTTCGACGGTGCCTGGAATCCGTTCCTGGAAATGGCGCTGACTCCCTCGGTCGACGCCAACGGCAATGGCAGCCTGGACGATCCGGGCGATACCAAGGTGGTTTACCGGCTGCATATCGCCGGGCGGAACTGGGACAATGCCGACCAGGATTACGACGTGGCTGTCTACGATGCGGAAGGGAATCTGATTGATTCCGCCGAAAATCTCCAATACTTCCGGGTCGGGACCAATAATGAAGGACTCTACTTCCCGCTCGGGGAAGTGCAAATGTCGGCGACCTGGGGAGCCAATCCCGGATTCTGGGTCGACGAAATGATGTTGACCGGCGTTCCGGCGGTGGAGCCGCCGTCCGGAGACATTCGGATTACCTCCTTCGCCTACGATCCCCAAGCGACGGAAAACGTCACTCTTCGTTGGACGGACGTTGGCTCCGCGTATGAGATTGAGGCAGCGAGCACTCTGCCATTCGGAGGAGCGGGCGATCTGTTGATTCCGGTCGATTCCTCGAATGGAACTTTGGATACGGAATCCCATCCGGGCGAAATTGAATTCTCATTTGAGGATCCTGATGCCGCGCAAGCGGACCGGCGCTTCTGGAGAGTACGTATCGTTCAGCCGTAAAGGCAGTCAATGCGAGCTTTGCGTTGGCTCCTACTGCCATAGCAAAAGAACCGGTCCGGCAGATGTCGCCGGACCGGTTCCATTTTCGAATACTTGAAACATTCCGGAGGCTCTGTTCCGATGACGGTTTCCGGCCGAAAACCATGACCATTCAACGAAAAATTCTTCTTCCAATCCTTGGAGTTACCGTTCTCGCGGCTTCTGTCTTGAGTGCCATCGAGTTGGTGCTCAACCCCTACGAGTCGGTGGAGTGGGACCGCGTGAACCATCATAAAGCAAATTTTCATTGCCACACCACGGTGAGCGATGGACGGGCCGCGCCCCATGAAATGGTCGATGAGTATCTAGAAAATGGTTACACGATTCTGGCGCTGACCGACCACCATAGGGTCACCTATCCATGGACGGCATTTGACTCTTTTCGGACAAGCCGATTGGCGGAACGCCGCGCGGCTGACGGACGGATTCCTCCGCTGAATGCTTTCCAGAATCGGAATCCCGAGGAGCTTGGAATGGTGGCGGTCGCCGGGGGGGAGTTGGCCGCGAATCACGACTACCTGAGTCTGTTCACCGATTATACCAGTCAGGCGGATGACCTCGACACCGATATGACCGAGATGGCCCGGTATTCTGAGGACGCATTGGCCGTCCTGGCTCATCCCGCGCTGCATTGGCCGCGCGATTTCGGTCCGAAGCCGGGACTTCGAGTGCCGTTTACACCGGCGTTGCGTCAACTGACCCAAGGGGATTTTACCGTGGAAGCCTGGTTTCGAGTTGTCGACAGCAGCCGGAGCGTCCTGATGGGGAACGGCGCTCCGGGGCGTGACGGTGTATTGAACCTTAAAATACAGTCTTGGATTAACGAGGTTCGCCTAACTCTTCGTCCGGGGGAAGGTGGGCGAACGATGGATTTGTTTCTCCCGGCTCATGAAATCGGACTCGCGGTGAACGACCGAAAATGGCATCATCTCGCCGCCGTGCGCCGCGACGGGATGATCCTGGTCTATCTCGACGGGGAGGAATTGGGACGGGAGACGGACGTCGCCAGTGGGTTCGACCTGGAGGGAGAGGAGTTTTTCATCGGTCGCGACATGCGGGCCGGGGTGACGAAGTTCAATGGCGACATCGACGACGTCCGTCTGTGGCGGCGGGGGCTGACCCACGACGAGATCCGCATGCTCGCCCTGGCGGGCAATGATTCGTTTCCGGACCGGACCGGGTTGTTGGCCGAGTACCGGTTTGAAATTTCCGGAGGTCAACCGGCGGGCGCGGAATCAGGCTCCCTGGTCGACGATACCGCTGGTCACGAAGACGGTCCCTTTCACGCGGAGACCATCGACGGCGGTTTCTATATCGGCGAAGTCGCCGAGCCGATGGCCGCGTCCGGCCGCTCTTCGCGGGCGATGAGTTTCGACTTCCCCTTTCCGGAGAGTGTATATCCCGCCGCGTTCGAATTCTACCGGAATCTCATCGTGAAACACGACCACCTGATCGGAACGGAAGTGGTAAACGGCAGTCGGGCGGACCAGCATTTTCCCTTGGACCGCGAACTCTGGGACCGTCTCTTGACGGAGCTGATGCCGGACCGGCCGGTGTGGGGGTTTGCGACGGATGACGCGCATACCTTGGAGGCAGTCGGACGGGATTGGGTCGTTTTTCCGTTGGAGAAGCTTTCGCGGGATTCGGTGAGGAAAGCCATGATCGACGGAGCCTTTTATTTTTCCACCATTCGGTTTGGTCATGACGACCGCTCCGCCGAGCGGACTCCGGTCATCGAATCCATCGTCCATGACGAGGAGGCGGGAGTCCTCGTGATTCGGGCGACGGAGGGTGGTGAAGTTCTACCGGAGGAATCTTACCGGTGGGTTTCAAGAGGGGAGTGGATACATACTGGCTCGCGTCTGGCGTATCGTGAGGTGGGTGGAGTCGGGAATTACGTGCGGGTGGAAGTGACCGGCAGCGGGGGAAGTACCTATTCGAATCCATTTGGGTTTGCGCCGTCGAAATAACAGGGAGGAGGCTTTATGAGAATCAGCAGTTCGAAAGTCCTTTTGGGGGCGGTGGGAATGATGATCCCCGCGGTTTCCTTGTTGATGGGAGAATCGGG
Source organism: Verruconatronum alginivorum (assembly GCF_056590205.1). Taxonomy (NCBI): domain Bacteria; kingdom Pseudomonadati; phylum Verrucomicrobiota; class Opitutia; order Opitutales; family Verruconatronaceae; genus Verruconatronum; species Verruconatronum alginivorum. Next base: position 2,266,909 of record NZ_JBWPVQ010000001.1, read on the forward strand.
TGAAGATCGAAGCCATGCGACGTTATTTGAAGGTCCGTTGCAAGGCGGGGTGAACGTCCGGGTCCAACTCGATCTCCAACGATACCCGTTGCTAAGGGGAAAAGATCCGGCTTTCGAATTGATTGTCAATCCGCCCGTGACCACCCGGAAGATCCGGTTTGTGTCCAGGGATGGAACGGCCCACGTGACGGAAATCCGTTTGTTCGAAGCGGGGATGCCGGAATACCCTCCGGTCATGGGGGGAGGGGAAGGAGGACTCGACTTGCCGAATTTGGCGCGCGGAGCGCAGGTCACCGCCAGTTCCCGTTGGGCGGCGGAAAGGCATGAGCGCCAAGTTGTCGACGATGACCTCGGATTTGATTCACGGTGGGTCAGCCGGGGAGGTCCCCCTCATTCGCTCGTCCTTGAACTGACTGGAACGCATAGCATCGGATGTATTCAAATGGTTAGTGGTTATCCCGTGGGCAACGAATGGACGGCGGCGGGCGAAGATTTTTTCTTTGAATACGAGCGCAACGGAGAGTGGCATTCGGTGCCCGGCTCTGGAGGGGATTTGGCAACGGAGCCATCGAGGCTGGCGTTGGTGTTGGGCGATGGACGTCGCACCTATCGATTCATTCATCGGCAGGAATCCGTCAATTGGGTGGTGGAGAGGACGGGCGAAGGGGAGGAGGGGGAGCGATTGGCTGCATTCTCTCTGGGGCAGGAGAACCTTCGCGAAGGGGAGCGTTACGCGATCGGCCTGATGGTTACCCCGAAAGCCGCGACTTTGATTTTGGATGGAAAAGCCTTGTTTCAAATTGACCATTCCCTCGGAAAGGAGATACGGATCGGTTTGGAAGGACTCTCGTCGGCGGTCCGGTTTGTCGCCGATTCGGGAGTGGAGGCGCAAGACCCTCCGCGGGCGAGTGCGACGCCCGGCAAGGTGGGTTTGACGGACTCAAGCGGACGGACTCTTGATTTTGTATTCAATCCGTTGGAGAAAAGGCAGACCTTCTTTCTGCCTGGTCGGCTTTCCCAAGTGCGGGTTATGGCCGAACCATCGATTGAGGGGCAGGGTATTACGATCGACGATTTGCGGGGCAATTCACGGGAGATCGAGCTCGGCGCGGGCAAGGACCGGCCGGTCCGCCTGAAGGTTGAATCGGCGGACGGATCGAAGGAAGAGATTTATGAAATTGTCTTGGCTTCGGTGCCACCCTCGGACCGATTCGAATTGGCATTTTCCGACGAATTTACCGGTGAACAACTGGATCGATCGAAATGGCATTATCGATTGGGAAGTCGCTGGAACAGTCATCAGCGTCCGGAAAACGCCGTGGTCCGGGATGGACGGTTTGTCAGTGTATTGGAGATTGACGAACGCGGCCGTCAGTTCACCGGCGGAATTATTACGAATGAGGCATTTGGATACGGATATTATGAAACGAGCGCGCGGCTTTGGAAGCACCGCGGATGGCATTCGGCGTTTTGGCAGATGCAGGCCTCCGGGGTTCGGGTGAACGAGATCGACGGTTTCGAGTCGGTTTCGCCCAATTCCTTTAGCACCAATCTGCAGCACTATCGCCCGCGCAACATCCTTGGAGCGAAAGAGCATCGGTTCGACGTGGCGGGCGGCTTCAATACCTTCGCCTGGGAATGGTTGCCCGACCGGGTGCGGTTCTTCTTTAATGGTGAATTGATCCGCGATGATCCGTATCCGGGCCCTCATTTGCCCCAGCACGTTTGGCTTGGGTCGGTGGCGCGGCAGGACGCCTCGACCGAGGGACTTCCGGGAGCGGTCGAGTTCGAATATTTCCGATATTATCGTTTGGTCGACGAGGTGCAACCTACGGAGGATGCGATTATCGTCGATATTCGCTCGTCAGGATATCTTGAGTCCGGCGATTGGGAAGAAGCCGAATACGCGGTGTCCCATCGGCATGATTTCAAGACCCGGGTCAGTCGGACTCCCGGATCCGAGGCGAAATGGGAAACGGAACTTCCGGCGCCCGGATCTTATGAAGTGTTCGTTTGGAACCCCTACATTTTCCCTGATGGGAACCATTCCCTAATGCGTTTTTTTATCGCCCACTCCGGCACAAAACGGGAGGCGACGATCAACCCGATGCGAGCGGGGCAACGATGGGTTTCTCTCGGAGTGTATTCGTTTTATGATGACACTTCGGTTAAAGTTGGAACGGTGGTGGCTGGTAATCGCGACCACCGGGTTGATGCGGTGATGTTTGTTCCGATTGACCGACCGTGAAAGTGGCGTAGGCGTCTCGCCTCCGCGCCGGTGTTCAGAACCAAGCGGAACAACCGTCCGGAGCCGAGACGGGCCCCCCACATTAAACTTCGACCAGGCCCCGGCTGTGGTTGCGGAAGGCGACGGGGGTCATGTTGTGGACTTTGCGGAAAACGTAGATGAAGTACTCCGCGGATGAAAATCCGCAACGAGGGGCGATGTCGGCGACCGGGAGGTCGGTGGTATTGAGCATGAAGCGGGCTTTTTCGAGACGGACTGACTGAAGTTCTTCGGCGACGGTTCGTCCGAAGAACTTCCGGAATCGCCGTTCGAGGGTGCGGCGGGAGAGGCCTGCCAGTTCGGCGATTTCGTCCACCGAGCAAGGGCGATGGGAGTGGTTGCGGATAAAGTGAAGTGCGGTGCGGATTTCGCTATCGTCGATGGCCAGGGCGTTGGTCGATTGGCGTTCGATGATGTCGCGCGGTTTGGGAATATGGCGTTCCTCCGGGAGCGGCTTCCCATCCATGAGTAAATGAAGGAGGCGTCCCGCTTCGTAGCCGATTTGCTCCGCCGGAACTTGGATGGCCGAGAGGGGTGGGGAACAAAGGCGGTTAAGGATATCGTCTTCGTCCTGGGCCAGGATCGGGTACTCTTCCGGGATCCTTAGGTTGAGGGCATGAAACGCGGCCAGCAATTGAAAGACCGTTCGGGGCCAGGCGAAGATGGCGGTTGGCGCCGGAAGTGCCTTGAGTTGCGCATGGAAATTCCGGGCGTTGATGTTGACTACGGAACAAGTGAATCCGGCGCTTTGAACCCGATGTTGAAATCGTTCGCCATAGGTGCGAACGAAAGGGAGGCGGGTGGGACCGCAATAGGCGTAACTTCGATACCCTCGCTTTCGGAAAAAATCGAAGGCGAGATTGATCGGCGTTTCCTGATCGGGAGGGATGTTCGGAATTCCGTAAGGCTCCGAATCGAACACCGAGGCATTGATTACTGGGATCTTGTATCGGGCCATGCTGTGGGCTTGGCGCTCGTTTCCGATGTAGGCGATGGCTCCGTCGAAGCGCATCCCTTGGGGGAGGTGTTGGGATTCCGAGAAGCTCTTGGGACAAGTCCAGACGTCCCAGTTGGGTTGTTGGCTTTTGTATTTGAAAACTCCCATCAAAAGGCGGCGTCCCCACCCGGTGGAAGTATCGACTTGGATTGCGATCATCTTACGGTCGCCATTCGGAGGAACCGGAGTCGGCTGCATTTCGGGCATGTCGCAAACTCTCAATTGAGTGTCACTATTTCGCAATCAAAAAAGTGAGCCGTTTGCCGTAGGTTGGAGATGTGCAAAATACCGCTTCAACTATCTTGGAGAGGGGGCTTGATTTTTCCAAACTGTTGCGCCCCATTCCCCGAACCGCTCGTTTTTCGGATCCTGACTATTGCATATGGTGCGGGACGATGATTCGCGACGAGGATGGAATCTGTCATCTTTATTATTCGCGTTGGCCTCGGCATCTGGGTCACTTTGCGTGGGTGACGCATTCGGAAGTGGCCCATGCCGTCGCCGATGATCCTTTGGGGCCTTACCGGCATGTCGGCGTGGTGTTGCCGCCCAGAGGATTGGAGTATTGGGATGGAGTGGGGACCCACAACCCGACGGTCCATTTTTTCGAAGGCCGGTATCATCTTTATTATACCGGGATAAGCGCCTTCGCCGAATTTCGAGGGGAGATTTCGATGGATGATCCGGCGTGGTGGGTCTACCGGAATCGGCAGCGAATCGGTGTCGCGGTTTCCGGCTCTCCGTACGGGCCATGGGAGCGACTCGATCATCCGATCATTGATGTGACGCCCGACGATGACGCGGCGGATGCGCTATTGGTTTCCAACCCGTCGATCACCCGGCGAGGAAATGGGGATTATCTCTTTGTCTATAAAGCCGTGGCGAAAAAAAGACCGTCTCCGTTTTGCGGTCCGGTGGTTCACCTGGTCGCGACCGGGGAGTCGCCGGTCGGACCATTCCGCAAGCATCCGGAGCCGGTTTTTATCAATCACGGAAGCGATTTTCCGGCTGAGGATCCCTATGTTTGGTTCCAGGATTCAGATAATCTCTTTTACGCGATCGTCAAAGACATGGAAGGGGGCTTCACCGGATGCGGGCGTTCACTGGCGTTGTTTCAGTCGAATGACGGAGTCGCATGGCTTCCTTCGTCAAAGGTGCTTGTATCCGATCTTAAGATACGATGGGAGGATGGTCGGGAGGAAACGCTCGCGAATCTCGAACGTCCGCAATTGTGGCACGAAGGAGGCCAGCCGCGGGTTTTATTTCTGGCGGCGGCGAATGACCCGAATCATTCCTTCAATTTGCATGTTCCTCTGCATTCAGAAGAAAGGACGGTTTCATGACGCTCAATTGCCAGTCCGAAGGCCGGAAAGCCCTGGCGGTGGCGTTTGCTTTGACCGCCGGAACGGTTTCGGCCGAAACATCGAAGGCGATCCCAACCGTGACGGTTGATCCGGATTTCACCGTTGCCCGGGTAATTCAAAGCGGGCCATTCAGTCTTGGGGAGTTGGAGCGGAACGTATACTTTCGTTCGTATCATCCTCCGGGAAAGTTCAGCGAGGAGCGGAATCGTGAACTCCTTGAGATTGGAGCAATGCCCGCCCGCGGCTCGTATGTGATCGGTCTCCCGGAACCCGTCGAAGAAAAGGAGGCAATCGCGGACGCGATGGGGAAAGGAAAGATTCACAATTCGCATTTTCCGGACGAAACGTATACCGAAATTTACGGACGGATGTGCGAGGAAACCGCGCAAGCACCTCACGCGTTGGCCCACGGCGGATTTCCATCCTGGATGCGGGAAGAGTTTGACCGGCGGCTTTTGGAAGGCCCCCGGGAGGATTGGGAGCAAATTTCCTTCGGGAACGTTCCCCGCAAGGAGTATTACGACGTTTTGGCCGAAGGGGTGGTGCGGCTGTTTCAGCACTGGAAGGAGGCCGGTGTTGCGTATCCAAAGTATTATACAGTCCAGAATGAGCCGATCTGGAGATGGGAAACCGGGGATCTGGCTGAGTTTCACAATTTGGTGAGCGAACGGATGCGGGAGGAGCATCCGGATGTCCTGGTGGGAGGGCCGTGTTACGCGTGGCCGTATCCCGGGGGGAATTGGAGCGGATGGGAGCAGCCCCGGCAATTCATCGAGTTGTCCGGCGGAAAGCTGGGATTTTACGACATGCACTTTTATAGTAAGGGAGACTGGTCGCTCCCGCCCGAACCCGAATGGCAACGCCGCCGGGTCGAGCATCCTAGTCTGTATCGAAGTCAGCGCCTCGGAGTGGGAACTGTGTGGGATTTCGGGCGCCTGGAAGGTTATCTCGACCTTTGGAACGCCTTTCATCTGACGACTTGGGATGGAGAGTGGAAGCCGATGGTCGTCTCCGAATTCGGTCGCCAGGGGATTCATCCGCAATTCGGTCCTTGGACGAATGATTTCAAACCGTTTCTCTATATGAATACGGTGATCCGGATGTGGATGACTTTCATGGAACGGCCCGATATCAAATTGACGGTCCCTTTTATTCTCGGCGAATCAGATCTTCCTTATGTGCCTCGCCGGGGAATGGCGATTTACACCCGGCCGCGGGCGGCTCATTCCTCCGAATTTCTCGAGCTGGCCCGGCGACGGGGGCAGGGGGTGATCGAAGTAGATCCGAATGAGGACGATCCTACCCTGGAACGGACGCGGTTTCATGATTTCTATCGATTTTTCTCGGACATCGAGGGGAAAAGGGTGCCGGTGGTCGCGGAGAGTGAGGATGTGCCTACGGTGGAACGGATGTTCTTCCGGGCATTCCGCAATGGAAATGTCGGTTACGTTTGGATACACAATGGAGGCGCCTATCTCCGGGATCCGGTTCGAATTGATCTCGGGGCGATATCGGCTCGTTTCGGGGAGGCGCTGGACAGCATTGGGGTAAAACGAATGTATTTCGAAGGACCCATTCCGGATCCGGCTTACACCGGTGAAATCGAGGGAACCTTGCGGATCGATGGCCCGGATGAATATCGAGCGATCGAAGGGGGGTATTTCGATATGGCCGGGGAAGAGACCGCCGTGATACGAGTTACTTTCCGGGAAATACCGGAAGTCCGGGGCATCCACCGGGAAATCAACCTGTTTGCCAAGGAGACGGCGCAGCCGTTGTCGAATGGGGATCCGGTGAGGTTGACTTTTCAAGTCGATGAAGAAATTGCGACATTGGCCGAAACCGTGGTTCTCGGGATCGGTTTTGCCCGTGATGATGGGTTCGAAGGGACCGCTGAAATTCGGATCAATGGCGGAAGAGCCGGAGAAGTGGACCTGAGTGGATCGGCGGGGATTCGAAACTATCATCGGGTGCATTCGGTCCCGGTTCCGGCGGCGCTTGTGCGGGCAGGAGAGAATCGGGTTGATATCTTGGTGGACGGCCAACGGTCGGGTGGCGATCCTCGATTGGTCAGCGGACGGATGACTCTTCATACGTTCGGGCCGACGCAATGAAGGCCGCATGTTATCGCGTTGCCAGCGCTGATCATGGGACGGCCGAACCTGATTCTGATTGTCGCCGACGATCATCGAGCAACCGCCTTGGGACGGACGGGATCGGAGCCGGTGCAAACGCCCCATTTGGACCAGTTGGCCGAGGAGGGGTGCAATTTCTCGCAGTTGCGCATCGAAGGAGGCGACTGTGCTGCGGTTTGCATTCCGACCCGGGCGAGTTTGATGACCGGCAGTCCGGTGAACCGGGTCGCAATTGATCGTGAGGGACGAACCTTGCGTCCCGGTGTCCCCTTTTTGCCAGAGATTCTCCGGCGACACGGGTATCATTGTCATCACATTGGAAAGTGGCATCAGGATATTGCGTCATTGCGGCGTGGATTTCACGGAGGGAGCTCGGTTTTCACCGGGGGATACGGTGACCCGCGGGAATTGAAGGTTCATGATTGGGGGATGCTCGAACAGGATCCGCTGCCTGAACCTCGTTCCTTGAATGGGTATGCCAGCGAAGTCTTTGCGCGGGAGGCAGTCGAATTCCTCGAAAATCGGCCCGATTCCCCCTTTTTTCTTCAAGTCGCTTTGACGCTGCCGCACGACCCATTTCATCCGCCTCCTGACTGGAATGAACCGACCGAGCTGCCACCGCTACCCGATTCATTTTTGCCGAACCATCCGTTTGAAATTGGAGATCCCGCCGTTCGGGACGAGAAACTCTTGCCAAAACCCCTGGAGCCGATTTCGGTGAGGCGCATGACTGCCTCTTATTACGGTCTGATCGCAGCGATCGATGCGTTGTTGGGGCAGGTCATGGATGGGCTGCGCCGCCTCCGGCTCGAATCAGACACCTTTGTCATTTACACCAGCGACCATGGTTTATCCGGGGGACGGCACGGACTGCTCGGCAAGCAGAACTTATACGAATCGACGGTTCGGATTCCGGGAATTCTTCGAGGACCGGGAATTCCGGCCGGGCGGCAAATCAACGACCTCGCCTCCCAAATCGATCTGGCACCCACCTTACTCGACTTGTTGAATATTCAGCCCAGGCAAACAGGAATGGAAGGGGTTTCCCTCAAAAGTATGATTTTGGAGGGAAGGCCTCGGCGGGTGTTGCGACGTTATCAGTTCGCCCGATTCCGCTCTTTCTTGCGTATGATCACCGATGGAGATTGGAAGCTGATTGTGACCCGTGTGGGCGCCGAGCCGGTTGTTCAACTTTTCCGGATTTCACAAGATCCGGAAGAGCGTCGCAATCTTGTGGATGATCCGGAGTCGCAACCCGTGTTTTTTAGGTTATTGGATCGCTTAAATCACTGGCTTCTAGAGTGTAATGACGAGTATTTTTCTCTGGTCGATCCTGGCGGAATTCCTAAGGGGGCTGTCGGAACATCGCATGCTCCTTTTTCGGCCAACGGTGACAAAGTAGAGGAAGATTCCAACGATTGATGCCCCGTCGTGCATCGTGAGAAAATTTCAAATGAAGGCATGCTATGAAACACACCCGTAAACATAAACTCCGTAATCTCCGTCCAGCGCGAGGTTTCACCCTGATCGAACTTCTCACCGTCATAGCCATTATCGGAATTCTGGCGGCGATTCTAATACCGGTCGTGGGGAAAGTCAGGGAAAGCGCCCGCCGCGCTTCCTGTTCGGTCAACGTCCGGCAACTGGGAATGGGGATCGTTCTTTTGGTGCAGGAGGAATACAATGATCGGATTCCGATGTTGGTTAATCACCAGTGGTTGTATGGCATGGATCGCACTATCAAAGAGCGGCTGACCGAGAATTACGAACTTCCCCGCGACGTGTTTTATTGCCCGGGGAATCCGAGTTGGAACCGCGATTCGTTTTGGTATGGGGATGCTCGCACGATTGGCTACGTTTTAATCGCCGGCGAAAACGATCTCGTGTCGAACCCGGATGACCCGGAGCGGGATTATCCACGGTCGTTGAACCGGGAAAGCCATCGTAAGGAAATGGTGGCGGATATGACGGTACGCTATGCCCGGGATTTCGGCGCGCGAAGCGGTCACACCGATAACGGTACGCCGGTGGGGGGAAATGTTTTCAGCATCGACGGGTCGGTCGAGTGGCGACCATTCGCGGAGATGTCGTTGCAGCACGCGGCCGGGGAGTTTCACATGTTCTGGTAGTCGGAGGTGGTTGAATGGATACGCGTGATATTTTTGTTGTCTGCTTGTTTCAAACCGCTGCTACCTGCGCCATATTTTCAAGTGGTTTTGCCCAGGGACAAACCAGGGAGGGAGCCCCCCCGAACCTGATCATGATATACGTCGACGATGTCGGATATGGCGATTTGAGTTCCTACGGGGGTGATATGATCGAGACCCCCGGCATCGATCGCTTGGCCGAGGAAGGGGTGCGCGCCACCCAGGGTTATGTGACTTCGCCGACCTGCGGGCCGAGCCGTTACGGATTGATGACCGGGGCGTATCAACAACGGTTCGGAGTGGTCACCAATCGGGATGCATTCGCGAATCAGCCGGGCGACCGGGTTCCCCGGCCCCATCTCCTATTGCCGGATACCTTGCGGCGCGCGGGTTATACGACCGGGGTGGTTGGCATTTGGAATTTGAAAAGCGACGCCCGGATCTGGTTTGACGAGGTTTACTCGCGGATTGATTGGGGTGCGGACTATTTTCCGGATGAGAATGGGGTTTATGCGGGGGTGTGGCAAAGATGGCCTTACGATAAGCCGAGTCGCGACTATGGATGGGGCCCGGTGCGGGAAGGAGACGAATACCTGACCGATCGGCTTGGTCGGGAGGCGGTGGAGTTTATCGAGAAGAATGCCGACCGGCCGTTCTTTTTGTATTTCGCTCCCAACGCGGCCCATTCTCCGATGCAGGCCAAGAAGGAGCACCAACCACAGGTCGCGCACGTGGAGCCGGAAGCACTGCAAATTTATGCCGCGATGCTGTTGTCTCTCGATGAAAATGTCGGGAAAATTTTGGATACATTGGACCGTTTGGGACTGGCGGAAAACACCCTGGTGGTCTTTGCCAGTGACAACGGTCCTTCCAGTGCCTATCGTGTCGGTTGGCCGGAACATTGGGACCGGATCATGCTCGGCTCGACCGGAGGATTGAGCGGACGAAAGGGGAACTTTGGCGAAGGCGGCATTCGCGTTCCGTTTCTGATCCGCTGGCCCGGGAAGCTACCGGCCGGAGAAGTTTACGATTACCCGATCAGCGCCCTCGATGTGTATCCAACTTTTGCCGCCGCTGCCCGAGCGAAAATCGAAGTTGGGACAAATCTCGACGGAGTCAATTTGCTCCCCTTCCTGCGAGGGGAACGGGAGGGAGCCCCCCATGGACGATTGTTTTGGTTTCAAGGAGGGCGCGGAGCTATTCGGGAAGGGGATTGGAAGCTGCACTTCAGCGAATTGGAACGGCCGGGCGCACTGCACAATCTGAGCGAAGATCCGGGCGAACGATTGGATCGGTCGGAGAACCACCCCGAGTTGGTCTCCCGCCTTCATAGCGAATGGAAGGCATTCGGCGACCAAATGCCCCCTGGTTGGGCGGAACAGTATGAAGCCGCGGGCAGGGCTTTTCGGGAAGAACAGGAGAATCCGAATCCGCGGGCGCTTCATAAAATGGGCGAGGACGGATCGGTTACCCAAAAGGCCGGGCGATGAGTTCGAAGACGGTTACGATGGCATGGGGAAGTACCTTACTTCTCATGGGAATATTGGCGGGCGGTTTGTTGCATGGCGCGGCGGAACGTCCCCCGAACCTGATTCTGATCTTCGTCGATGATCTCGGATACGGAGATCCGTCCTCTTATGGAGGCGATCTCGTGCCGACTCCCGGTATCGACCGTCTGGCGACGGAAGGGGTGCGGGCGACCGCGGGATATGTGACCTCTCCGGTGTGCGGACCGAGCCGTTACGGATTGATCTCCGGGGCTTATCAACAGCGCTTCGGAGTCTTCACCAACCAGGACGCATTTTCGAACCAACCGGGAGACCGGGTGCCCCGGACTCATCTCCTCCTTCCGGAAACCTTGCGGCGGGCGGGTTATGTAACCGGCCTGGTGGGCAAGTGGAATTTGAAAAGTGACGCCCGAATCTGGTTTGACGAGGTTTACTCGCTGATGGACTGGGGGGCGGATTACTTCCCGGATGAGGACGGAGTTTATTCGGGGGTTTGGCAGCGGTGGCCTTACGATAAACCCAGTCATGATTACGGATGGGGACCGGCGCGCGAGGGGGATGAATATTTAACCGATCGCCTGGGGCGGGAGTCGATGGAGTTTATTGAGCAGAACGCGGACAAACCGTTTTTTCTCTACCTCGCTCCCAATGCGCCCCATTCTCCGATGCAGGCAAAGGAGACGCACCGGCCGAAGGTGGCGCATCTGGATTCGGAGCCGTTGCAGCTGTATGCGGCGATGGTTTTGTCGATCGATGAAAACGTGTCGCGGATTTTGGATACATTGGATCGCCTGGAATTGGCTGACAACACCCTCGTGGTCTTCTCCAGCGACAATGGTCCCTCCTATGCCTACAACGTCGGCTGGCCGGAACATTGGGAGCGAGGGCTACTCGGTTCCACCGGAGGATTGAGCGGACGAAAGGGAAACTTCGGCGAAGGAGGGATCCGCGTGCCGTTTCTGCTGCGCTGGCCCGTCGGTCTGCCCGCCGGTGACGTTTACGACCATCCGATCAGTATGCTCGACGTCTATCCAACTTTCTCCGCCGCGGCGGGTGCGGACATTCACGACGGGACTGTTCTCGATGGAGTGAACCTGCTACCCTACCTTCGGGGCGAGCGCGACGGTGCCCCTCATGAAAGGCTCTTCTGGCTCCAGAGCGGGCGGGGAGCCATTCGGGAAGGGGAGTGGAAACTCCATTTCCGGGGGCCGGGTCAACCTGGAGCTCTTTTCAACCTGAACCAGGATCCGGGGGAACGACTCGATTTGGCGGAGAGCCATCCCAAGTTGGTCGCTCGCCTTCATGCCGAATGGAGAGCTTTTGCCGATGAGATGCCTGCCAGTTGGGCGGAACGGTATGAGGCGGCGGGCCGTGAATTCCGCGAGCAGCGGGACCTTCCTCCCCGGGCGATCCATGAGACGGCGATCGACGCGATTTCCCGCTGACGAAGCCAAGATTGATTATGAAGACGATGATTATGAAGATGATTGAGAGACACGGTGTGGCCTGGTGCACAGCGGCGGTATTTGCCTGCGTGACTGCCGGGGGCTGGCTTCAGGCCCAACCGGAGCGGCCGCCAAACCTGATTATGATCTTCGTCGATGACATGGGTTACGGGGACGCGGGCGCCTACGGAGGCGAACTCGGGATTTCGACTCCCGGAATCGACCGTCTGGCTCATGAAGGGGTCCGGGCAACGGATGGGTATGTGACGTCTCCGATTTGTGGTCCGAGCCGTTACGGGCTTATAACCGGTGCCTATCAGCAACGCTTCGGCCAGCATACCGGGCGCGATGCCTTTTCCAATCAACCGGGCGACCGTGTCCCTCGTTCCCATCTTCTCCTTCCTGAAATACTGCGCCGGGCGGGATACCGCACGGGCATGGTCGGCAAATGGAACCTGAAAAGCGATGCCCGCATCTGGTTTGATGAAGTTTATTCCCTGATGGACTGGGGCGCGGATTACTTTCCCAACGAGAACGGCGTTTATGACGGCGTCTGGCAAAGGTGGCCCTACGACAAGGCAAGCAAGGATTACGGATGGGGCCCGATTCGTGAGGGGGATGAATACCTGACTGATCGGCTGGGCCGGGAGTCGGTCGAGTTCATTGAGAGCAACGCGGACAAGCCATTCTTTCTTTACCTGGCCCCGAACGCTCCCCACAGCCCCTTGCAGGCAAAGAGAGAACACCAGGACCAGGTGGCTCACATCGAATCGGAACCCCTCCAACTCTACGCGGCCATGGTTCTTTCGATCGACGAAAATGTTCAGAGGGTTTTGGAGACATTGGACCGCCTGGAGTTGACCGATAACACGTTTGTCATTTTCTCCAGCGACCACGGGCCTTCAAATGCCTTCAATGTCGGTTGGCCGGATTACTGGGAACGGGTGTTGCTCGGATCAACCGGGGAGTTTCGCGGACACAAGGCGCAGTTCCTGGAAGGAGGGATTCGTGTCCCCTATATTTTGCGTTGGCCGGCGGGGTTACCGGCAGGAAAGGTTTATGAAGAACCGATCAGCACGCTGGATGTGTATCCAACTTTCTGTGCGGCTGCCGGTGTTGAGATTCCCGAAGGCACGAATCTGGACGGGGTAAATCTTCTGCCGTATTTGAGGGATGATAAGGAAGGATCGCCCCACGAAAAATTGTACTGGTTTCAGAGCGACCGCGGCGCGATTCGGTATGGAGACTGGAAGTTGCTCATCAATAGCAGGAATCATCCGCCGAGCCTTTACCACCTGAGGAAGGATCCGGGGGAGTCTACGGACCTCAGTGGGGAGAATCCCGAACTGTTTGAGCGCCTCTATGCCGAATGGCTGGAATTCGGCGCCCGGATGCCTCCGAATTGGGCCAGTCAATATGAAGCGGCGGGCGAAGAATTTCGCCAACAACAGCGGAACCCGAATCCCCGCGCGATCCATGAAATGAGGGAAGAGCAATGAGACCAATTGGATCTAGCATTGTATTCGCGTTCCTGATTCTGACGCATGGAGCCGCCCCGGCATCGGGCGGGTCTGTAGTGGATTTGTGGGTGCAGCTCGATACCGCCCGGGTGGTAGAGGACGGACCGTTTCAGATCGGGGCATTCGAACGGGACCGGTATTTTCGTTCCTACGGTTCGCTCGGCCAATTCAGCGAAGAGCGGCATGCCGAACTTGATTCGATCGGAGCGGTTCCGGGCCGCGGCACCTTCCGGTTTTATTTGGAGCCGGATCCGGATGCTGAGCGGGTATTCACAGAAGAGTCGGTTCGGCAGACGGTCGAACATCGAAACGAGGTTTACCGCCGAGCGGGGCAACGGGCATCTCACATGATTCATGCCCTGGCCCATGGCGGTTACCAACCGTGGATGCGGCGCGGACATGGGCCGCCTCCGGAAGGAGTCGCGTTGGAAGACTGGGAGCGGCAATCCCATGGAAACATCCTGCGCTCCGAATTCTTCGGGCCGGTAGCCGATGTGATTGTGCAGATGTATGGGGAATGGAAGGCGAACAGTCTTCATTATCCCATTTATTACACCGTGCAGAATGAACCGGTGGTCTCCTGGGATGTGGAAGAGTTTTCCGAGTATACACGGACTGTCGCGGAACGCCTCGGTGAGGCCCATCCGGATATCCAAGTAGCCGGGCCATGCCTGGCTTGGCCGTATCCGGGAGGCGACTGGCGAGGGTGGCGAGGATGGCAAAGCCGGTTTATCGATCTGGCGGGCGATGTGGTCGACAGTTACGATCTGCACTTTTACAGCAAGGGTCATTGGTCGTTGCCCCGTGACGAAGTCTGGCAGGCGCGCCGGGTCGATTCACCATTCCTCCTGGAAAACCGGCGTCAGGGGAATGATACGGTTTGGGATTTCGGCCGGTTGGAGGCTTATTTTGATCTCTGGAACGCCCATCACCTCGAACGGTGGGGCGGGGAAACCAAGCCGATGATTGTATCCGAATTTGGAAGACAAACGATCTATCCCCAGTTCGGTCCGTGGGTGAACGACTTTTGGCCGTTCCTGTATATGACGACGGTGACGCGGATGTGGATGGTGTTCATGGACCGGCCTGAGATCCAATTGACCATACCGTTCATCCTTCCGGAGTCGCAGACCGCTTACGCCCCCCGTCGCGGCCAGGCGATCTACACTCGCCTGGAAGCTCCGGAATCGCGGGATCTGACGGTGACCCGATTCCGGGAGTTTTACGCATTCTTTCGCGATCTCGAAGGCATCCGCATCCCGCATCGGATTATGTCGGGAAATCCAGAGACGCATGAGCGACTTTTCGTCCTTGCCTTGCGCGAGGGAGATCGAACCTATCTGCTCCTGCAAAACGGCGGCCGATCGCTCAATGATGAGACGACGATTCGCCTTCATTCGGTGGCCGGGGGCGAGCGGAAGTCGCCGGATCGGATCGAAGTGAAGCGGCTTTTCTACGAAGGAGAAATCCCGGCGCCGGAGGATAACGAACTTCCCGCTCCAGGCAGGCTCTTTATTGCCGATCCGGATGGGTACGAAAGGCTCAACGGGACCGAGTTACGGTTGCGGGGTGAAGAGATTGCCATTGTCCGTCTCGATTACTACGGGGATCTTCCCGGGGTCACCCACACCCGGAAGGAGCGCCGCCATTACGGACGGGAAACCTTGCTGGGATTCGAAACCGACGGTAAGGTGGATACCGAAATCCATTTGACGGATACCTTGCCCGATCACCTAATCGGCGGTGTGTTGCACCTCGGGTTCGCTCGCGACGGCGGATATGAGGAGAACCCTGTGGTCACTTTCAATGGAGTGGAACTAGGGGAGGCCATGCTCGCTCACACCGACGGAATCACCACCTACCATGCTCCTTCGATGATCGACGTTCCGCCGGGGCTTCTGCGCGGAGGGGCAAATGAGGTGCGGGTGACCTTTGCGGACCGGATTCAGGGTGGCTCTCCGTATCTGGTGAGTTCGCGCCTGGATGTGATTACCCGGCGGCCGAATGAGAAAGCCACTTCTGATTGACGCGATTCTGACGTGAGGTGACGCAAGTTCACATCCCCTTTATCGCGACGATTTCATCATGATGGTTTCCGGCTAAGGCCGCTCTCCCAATAACAACAGATGCAAAACCCAATGAAAACCAAACTCAAATATATCCTGACGCTCGCCGCTGCTTCCATCGCCTCGCTTTTCTTCGGGGTCTCCTCCGCCTCCGCTGGCCTGGTTCCATTGATCGATGCGATCGGGAATCCCGCGGACAATGGTTCCGGCCCGGCCATTTGGTATCAGACTGGGCGCTCGCCGAATGAAGGTAGCGGTGCCTCCACTCTTACGCTCACTGCAGGCAATGGGGTGATGACGGATCAACGGCCGGATTTTTTCGGGAATCCTGAGGGCGCCTTCGCGCGCGAGTCGGGATCCGGCGGCGGCGCGGTCAATGGTGGGTCAGCCACCACTTATTTGACCGGGTCGAACGCGAGTGTTGTGATGACCTTTCAGACTCCATCCTCCGTATCAACCAATGCGTCACTCCTGTCACGGGGAGTCGGCAGCAGTGGCAGTGCGCCAAACCCGAAATTTGAGGTCTACATCCTGGGCAGTACTGGACAATTGCGTATCACGACGGGTAATACCGATTTTGGAAACTCGATCTTTCCGGCGACTCTGGCGGTAGATACTTGGTATTATCTTGCGGTTACCTGGGACCTTGGCCTTCCCTCGAATCAGTTATCGTGGTATCTCGGGGCAATGGGGTCTTCAGAGCTCGCCACCGGTCATGCCACCAATGTATCGGTGGTCGGCAATCCCAGTGCCGGCATTTTAGTAGGAGGACGTTCGAGTTTCGATCCTTTTAACGGCGCCTTTCAAAACGTCGCAATTTATGATCGGACATTGAGCGCAGAGGCGATTGAAGCCCAATTTGCGGCTATCCCGGAACCATCGACCTACGCCATTCTCGTCGGTATGCTGGTTCTCGCGGGAGCGCTCATTAAACGGCGGCGCGTTTTTTGAGGCCATTTCGCCTGGGCGGATTGCATTCGGGTTTTTGGTTGAACCCCGGGTCGAGAAATCGCCCGGGGTTCAGTGTTTCCTAGAGAACGCTTCCCGGGTCGTGGGGACCGGACTGGGTGTTTTCGATGATGCGGTGGAGCAGCTTTCTTTCCATCGAATGCAAGAGGTCATTCTGGTCCGGATCGAGGGCGAGATTTGATTCTTCCCGTGGATCGTTTTTGAGATCGAAAAGGGCGATTTGGTCGGGGGGAAGATTCACCGGTCGGCCAAAGGCCGGGCCGTTGTAGGGCGGGTCTCGGAAATGCTTGCGGCTGTCGCCGGCCAGTTCGCCGTAGATCAGTTTGTGGCGGCCGTCGAACAACATCTTGTCCGAACCCATTTCGGTGTAAACCGTGGAGCGGTGTTCGTGGCGTTCTCCGCGAAACAACGGCAGGAGGGATTTCCCCTGGTCCCAATGATGGGTTGGAGTCTGGAACGCGTCGCAAACGGTGGCGCCGATATCGATCAGTTCCGCCAGGGAGTCGTCGGTTCCTCCGGGCTGGATTCCCGGACCGGAGACGATGAACGGTACGTTCACCGATGGTTGATAGAGATGGATTTTCCCCCAAATGCCTCGTTCGCCCGCCATTTCTCCATGATCGGATGAATACACCACTAAGGTTTCCTCCCGGAGGCCGAGTTCATCCAGCGACTTGAGGACCCGGCCGATTTGGAAATCCACTTCCCGGATACAGGCGATATAGGCCTCCCACCAATCCGGATTCAGATCCGGATTGATTGGAGGTTCTTTGCGAAAACCGTGACGGTAAATTTCCGGGGCGTCGAACGGGGGATGCGGGCCGACGAATCCGAGATGCAGGTAAAAGGGTCGGGCGGTTGGTTGCCGCCGGAGAAAATAGAGAGCCTGGTCGGCGATATAGGCATCCTGGGTGGTGCCGGGATCCCAGGGCCATGGGGAAGCCATGATGGTTTTGATTTGGTCGTTCTCCCCCCATCTTCCGGTCCAGCGGCGGTAGTCGTCCAGGAGTCCAAGGGCCCGAAGGTTGGCGGTGAAGTGGCATTCGCAACCGATGCCCCCCGAACCCCGTTTCCCGGAAGTTTCGTGGGCGTAATCGAATCCGAGCCGGTGGATCGATTCTTCGTGTTTCAAAAAATCGGCGTCCCGGCTATGGACGTGATGATGGAGTTTGCCGATCATCGCGGTGTGGACTCCGGCTTGTTGTAGTTGCCGGATGAAAGTCGGTTCGTTGCTGTCGATCGCGGTCCGGTTGGTGATATAACCGGTGTTCATCGGGTAACGTCCGGTGGTCATCGAAATCCTGCTGGGCACGCAAACCGGCGCTTGGCAGTAGACGTTTTTCAAGAGCATCCCGCTGGCGGCAAGCGCATCGAGATTGGGGGTGTCGACCGGGCCACCGACGCAGCTCAGGAAGTCGGCCCGATGCTGGTCGGAAGTGATGAAGATGACATTGGTGATGTTAATGGCGTTCGGCGTGGGCATGATCAGCTCGGTTGATTTACTTCGAGGACGGGCCGGCTCGGGTCTTGTTGTTTTCGGCGGGGGAGTCGTCCGCGTTGACCACAAACGGCTTCGCCCGGCGGACCAGTGGAACGAATGCGAGGGTGAGAGCGATCAACAACGCGGTCGCGACGATTAGGGTCTGGCGTTGTTCGGTGCTGAGAATCGCAATCACCAGCATGATGGCGGAAAGGAAACCGAGACACCAAACCATCACGGTCGCCGGACCTTTGGAGTCGATGATGGATGTGGTCTCGTTCGCTTGATTGGCCGCTGCGGTCGCTGCAAGACGGCGCCATCCTTCGGCCTCCTCTTTTGCTTTCCATTCCATGATCAGGAGCACTGCGATCGGGGTGAGGATGCCGACCATCAGGTCGCTCACCCGCATGTTGATTTCGATCAGTCGAATCAACGGCTCAAAGACGGTGATGCCGCCGAACCAACCTTCGCTGCGTAGGCCGAATCTGACCAGAAGGCTGGCTAGCACGTTGGCAATCACACACCACCAGACCGCACTCTGGGTGATTTTGCGGGAGAAAAGTCCCCAGATAGTCGGCAGTAGCAATGCCGGGGCGATCAGACTTCCGAAGATGATGATCCAGTCCCGCATCGTCGTCAGGGCCGGAATAATTATCGCTCCCGCTACCATGTAAACCCCGATGAGAATCGTGATCACGCGGCCCGCCGTTACCGTTTCCCGCTCCGAGGCCTGCGGTCGGATGGTGCGCTTGTAAACGTCGTCGGTCAACACCGATGCGTAGACGTTGAGCACCGATGAGATCATGCTGGCGGTGGCGGAGAAAAGCGCGGCGATCATCATTCCAATCATTCCGGGAGGCAGCACTTCGCGGCACATGAGGATGAACGCTTCCTCGGGATCGGCGTCGCCCGTGATCGTCCGATAGAACATCGCTGGGGCCATGAAGAAAAAGGGGAAGACCAAATAAAGCACCCCGAAAAGATAGAGCGCCTTTTGCGCATCCCGCGGGCGGGAGACGCAGAAATATCGTTGAAGGAATTGCCATTCCGCTCCCAATTGGAATGCGTTCACCAACATCCATCCGAAGAGGAACATCAAGGTGAAATCTCCGGCGGTGATATGGAAAAAACCGTCCGGTGTCTGCGCAATGAAGCCGCTGAAGCCCCCGATGTGATTGAGGCCCAAAATGACTGCCACAATGACCGCAAGGGTCAGGACGAAAAACTGGAGGGTATCGGTCAGCAACACCGCCCACAGGCCACCGATCATGGTGTAGGCGACCACGATAAACCCGAGGATGAGGCAGGCCCAAACGACCGAAAGTTGTCCCACATCGGCTCCGGCGGCCACGGTGGCCGGATCGACGAGAAACCAATGGGCGGGCAGGATGATCAGCGGGCAGATCACCCGGGCCAATCCGTAGAGGGCGAGCCCCGCGGTGAAGCTGAAAAGGATTTTGAACCAGGTATAAAAGACGAATGGTTTGACGCCGAACCGCAGTTCGATGAATTCGGCGGCGGTGGAAATCCCGAGTTCCCGCCATCGCCCGGCCAAGAGGAAACCGACCAGAAAAGCGGAGACCGCGTAACCCATGCTGATGGTGATGGCGACGAATCCGAACTCGTAGGCGATCCCGCCCCAAACGACGAAGGTTCCGGCCGAAAACATCGTCATGTAGGCGGAAAGGCCGGAAATCCACCAGGGAGATTGACGCCCGGCGACGAACATCTGGGAGGCCGACTGGGTGGACTTCCGGGAGAAGGCGAAGCCGATGGCCAACAGACCAAGGCAATAAATGACGATGATGACGATATCGATCAGATTCATATTGGTCGCAAGTGAAAGCGCTGTCGGAACTTTTACAACGAGGCACTCATTTGAGACCATAGCAAAATTCTGTCATCCGACATCAGAATCGCGGCATCATCTATCCGAAATCCTCCGCGTGTTCATTTCTTGAAAGGCCGACCTGCAGGTTCGCCGGGGAATAGAGGCCGCTGTCGATTGACTCGAGGCTAAACGGCGAAGTCGATCTGGCCCAACTCGACGACAAGCAATCGAAGCCGTTGTGTCACCGAGTTGCAGATGATCTTCAAGGATCCGTAGGCGGCATCGTGGGCGAACCGTGGTCCGTTACCCGCACGCTTTCAGCGGAGGCCAACCCCAACGAAGCGGTTTCGGCTTTGGTTGTCTCGGTGCATGCCCAGATGATCAACCTGTTGTTGGAAGACCAGCAGAAGGAGTTCGGCCTTACCTGTATTTTCGTCGCCCACGATCTGAGCGTGATCCGTCACATCTGCGATCCGGTGGTGGTGATCTACGGCGGCAAGAGATCGTGGAGTTGCCGGAATCGGAAGAGTTGTTCGCCCCCCCCCGGCATTCGGATACGAGGGTGCTTTTGTTGGCGATTCCGTATCCGGATCCGGATACAAAACTGAAATTCGGGCATCGGAGGCGAAGCGGCCGATCCGGCCGACCTCCCGCGGGATGCAGTTTCCAACCCCGCTGCCCGCACGCCCTCTCGGGAACCTCGACGTCCGCGGCCAAATCCCGGCCCTACGCGAACTCGCGCCCGGCCACTGGGTCTCCTGCGTACGCGCCGAGGATTGGAAGACCAGGATTAACTTCATCTTTATTTACCGTATGACGAAACACGATTATCTGCGCTCCGGCGAGTTCACGCTTCCCGGGGAGGCCGGGTATGCGACCTGACTTTGCGGCAGGCCGAGAAGGGGGGGCGACACGATTCGCGACAGCGATGGCACCGAGATTTCACCCGAAGTCAGGCGAGAAGCGCCTGGAGCGGCGGTTTTATTGGGAAAATCCGGGGGTGGTTGAAGCGCGCACCGGGTGGGTGGCGAAAGGAGGAAGCTTGGTCGGGGTGGCGGATCCGTCGGCGACCCCGATGCATCCGGGCGGTTATTTCAAATGGCGGCGGTCCTCGGCGTCAGGCGTGAGCGGGGAGAACGAATCGCCAATGGGAAATACCAATATGCGGTCGAGCGGGGGCATTTCAACGCCGACCTGACGGAACTTCCTGACCTCGGTGAATTCCGCGACGGTATCCATCTCCTTGATGGTGAGACCCACGTGTTGGCGGAGCAACGGCCGGGGAGTCCGGCGGCCACCGTCCGGTCTTTTTGCAAGGGGCGTGAGCTTACCAACCACGGCATTTGGAAGTTTTCATCCATGGTGCGTGGGCGAACTTGCCAAGGAGGGTTGGGCGAATCCAGGATTGGCGTAATTGACTTCGAGTCTTTCCTCGACATCGAGGTAGTGCTCCCGTGCGGTACGAGGATCATTTCTTAGAAATTGAGCGGCCCGGTCGATACTGCCAGTCTGGCGGTAGACCCAACTGCCGGCTTCCTTCCTCAAGTCGTGCAGGGTTTTTCCGGTAAAGCCTTGTTTCCGAAGCCAGGCAGAGAGCGTGTTGTGGACCGTTTTCGCCCGATAGCGGGCTGTCCCTTCCCCCCCCGGAATAACGAATGAAGAACCGGTCTCGCTCTTTTCTTTCCAGTCGCTCAACTCCTTGACGATCGTTTCTCCCACCGCGATTGCATGTTCCCGGTTCCTTCGTTTTCGGGTATAAAATGGAGTCGTCTCGATATGGATCAACCTCTCCGCCAGGTCGATTTGGGTCCACAGGAGCTTGTCGATTTCGGATTTGGACAAACCTGCAAAGGCCGCGAGCAAGAAAGCAATGTAGGCGGCTGGTTGATCTTTTTTCAGCTCACGCTGAGCCGCGTCTACCACCGCTTCCATTTTTACTTTTGAGCGATAAGTATGACGCGGTTCCTCCTCCCGCTCAACTTCAAGGAAGGGGTTCGCGGGGATGGCCAAACCGTCGTAAAGCTTCAGGGCTCGAGCCGAAAAATATGCGCCGGCGTTCCGCAAATAGCTATTGCAGGTCGTTTGGGCTCTTCCACGGTCTTCTTGGTTGGTCGCCCTCTTGAGAAGGTGGATTTTGAAGGCTTCGAGTTTTGCGGATGTAATTTGTTCCAAAGGCAATCGATCAACCTTTTCCCGCCATTCCTTACGGTTTTTGCATGAACGCTCCTCTTTTTTCAGCGAGGCCATTCCCAGGATAAACGCCGCGATCCGGCGTAGCGATCTCGCGTATTCCCGCTTACTTGATGCGCGGGCATGAGGATATGCCTCCTCATAACGTGCGATCAGATCGCCCACTGTTGTCGTCGGGGTTGAGAGCGACCGCGCCTGTTTTAGCCGAGCAACCCTGCCAGGCCGGAACGTTTCCATTGCCATTTCGGGGGTATGGCCATCCACTTTCAGATACGCCGCGATTTGATCGGCCAGCTTTCCGGATTCCCGTTTGTCGGCAGTCAAGGAGAAGCTGTATTGACGGCCTCCCCATTTGATAAGAAACAGGTAATTTGACGACCATCCGACTACTTCTCCTCTCGACAATTTGGGCTGTTTAAAAACCCCGTCTTGTGCGAAATTCGTATTTTGCTCGAAGGCCCCCGGTGGTCTTATTTTTTAGCGGCCATAGTTACACCTTGGTTACACCCTTTTTGCGATGAGTCAAGTTGATTCAATTTTTGCCAAGATAGCTCAAGTGGTTTATATAGAGTGTATAATGAATAATGTTGAAACACGCTGAAACATGGACATCCCAGACTCAAAATCTGGTTCCTTCGGGAGTGCCGGTTCGACCCCGGCTCCGGGTACCACTCGCTGAGTATCAGCGAGTTTTTTGGTTTTATACCGTCTCGATCTCAAACAGGGGTTCCGAACCGGCGCGCGATTTGAGGGGTCCGATTATGAAAGCTGGACCTTTTCGGGTGTCTGACATGGCGGGCGAGATTTTTGTCTTTTTCCGATTGATACGTTGTGGCAGTTTACGGGAAACCGCGAAGTTCGCGGTGATCGGAAAACCCAAAAGAGAGCCGTTATGTTGTTAGTGCCGAAAACGTTGAGACAGTATCGGGAGGAAATGAAATCCGCCTTGGCGGAAAACCGGGTCGACGAAGCGGCGGCCATGGCCGTGAAACTGTCACCGGCCCGTGGAGCGAGGATTTTGGCAGAAGCGCCCCGGGAGGCAATCGTCCCTTGTTTAAGGGCTCTGCCACCGGCGAGGGCCGGCATTGTTGTGGGGTATCTTCCATCCCCATTGGCTGCCGAGGTTTTGATGGGGATGAAAGGCCGGGAGCGGGGGAAATTGATTCGGCACATTCCAGTCGACCGGGCGGCGGACATCGTTGGCCTTCTGCCCGCGGAGAGAGCGGAAAAGCTTTTGGAGCACGTTGAACCGGAGGCCAAGGGCGAGATTCTCCGACTGTCCGAGCACGCTCCGGGCACGGCCGGTGCCGCCATGACCATCCACTTTGTCGCCATCGATCAGGAGGCGACGATCGGCGAAACGTTGGAAGCGCTGGAGTCGGCGCCACCTGAGGTCGAGCATAAATCTTATGTCTACGTGGTGGATCAGGCGCAAAAGTTATTGGGGGTGCTGACCCTTCGGGAGATGCTGAACTATGGCGAAGAGACTCCGGTTACGAAGGCGATGACTTCCAATGTCCTGGCCGTGCGCACGGATGATTCCGCCTTGGATGCGGCGCAGACGATTCGCAATCGCCGTTTTCTCGCCCTGCCGGTGGTTGATCGAAGCGACGCTCTCGTGGGGATCGTGACCTTGGATGATGCGATGGGATTGCTGGCGCAAAACGTGGCCGACCAATTCACGAAGGTGGGAGCCGCCTCCGTCGAGGAGTCGTTTTTCACGCCTCCGATGGGATCCGTGAGAAGGCGCCTCCCCTGGATGGCGGCCAACGTATTCCTCAATCTGGGGGCGGTGGCGGTCATCGCCTCGTTTGAGGCCACTATCGAGGCGGTGGCCATCCTGGCGATTTTCCTGCCGATGATCACCGACATGGGAGGGAATGTCGGGATTCAGGCCCTTTCCGTGGCGATCCGCAGTATCGCGTTGGGGGAGGTGCGCCTGCAGGAGTTTTGGCGGGCGACCCGGAAAGAATTGCTGATTGGATTGGTGAATGGAGCGGCGCTTGGGACGCTGTTCGGGGTGATCGCCCTCTTCTGGGTGGGGAGTCCGGTGCTCGGCATCGTGGCGGGCACGGCCCTGGCGATCAACGTCCTCTTGGCTGGAGTCGTCGGCGGCACGCTCCCGTTTCTCATCAAGAGGATGGGCAAGGACCCGGCGATGATGACCGGACCCGTTCTTACCACCATCACCGATATCACCGGCGTCACAATTTATTTGGGCCTCTGCACCGTTTTCCTCGCCAGCATTCTCGGGGGATGAGAACCGTTCGGCCCTGAGGAGAAAAGGATTCGCCAACCGGCGCAGCGGGGCTTCACGAGGTCTGTTCCCGTCCCGGGGAGGGCGGGATCTTCGGTCGTTTCCGGCGCAATGTGCCGGTGAGGAGACGGCTGTTGGGCAGATCGACGGTGTGGTCGTCGCCGGTGCCGATGCGGGTGGTGACGAGACGGATCTCTTCGATCGTCCCGGCGATTCCGTCGAGTTCCACTTCGACTCCGGGCGCGAGTTCGCGGCGAAGGAACCGTCCGGCCAGCATCGAAGAGACGATCTCCCGCCCGCCGATCAACAACGTGAGGAAGGCGAGCACCGGAATCGCGACGAACAGGATCAGCAACACCTGGAAAACAATCGGTCCGGCCAGGTCGAGGTATTGGATGGCGTTCAGCACCGCGAGGCCGATGATCGCCCAACGGCCGAGCTGGCCGATCAGGCCGGAGAGCGGGACGTCCGCGAGTCGCAGCGTCGTTTCCACCGCCCGGCCGGCGTAGTTGCCGATCGCGACGCCGAGGGCGAGCAAAATCAGGGCGACGAGAATCCGCGGAATGTATTGGAGGACCGCGATCAGAAATTCGTGCGCCGTCTCGAGGCCGAGGGTCGCGAAGACCACCGTCAACACGCCGATCAGGAGTATCCAATAAACGGTGAGCCCGACCAGGTAGGAGGGCCGTGTCACCACGCCTCCCCGCGCGAGAAAGGCCACCGCTCCGAATTTTTCGCAGAGGAGGTTGAAGCCGAGACCGCGGAGGAGCTTGTGGATCGTCTGGCGCAGGATCACCGCGAGGATCCAGCCGAGGAGGAGGATCGCCACCGCGAGGACGATCCCGGGGCCGTGGTCGACCACGAACGCGTGAAAACGCTCCCAGATATTCGCCAGCAGTTCGACAAAGAGTTCGGTAATCGCGTTGGTCATGATTTGTTCCCGTTGTAGTTTCAATCTTTGTTGAGAAATCGCCGCAGCAAGGCACGAGTGCGCTTCGTTTGCCGTTCCAGGGCGGAAAGCAACCGGCCGGCCCGCTGTTCGGAGCGCTCGGCCATCTCCTCGGTCATCGTATCCACTTTTCGGATAATTCCGCCGGTGCGCTGGAACCCAAGCAACATGAAGTCCGCGCTCGCGCCGACGCCTTTTTGCGGGTCGAGGTCGTTTCGCAGTTCCATGATGACCGCGGCCTGCCCGGCCGCTCCTTCCTCATGGACGCGGAGAATCAGGAAAATCACCAGAATCTGCCCGACCGATGAAAGGAGGAATACCGCATGGAGGTTCGTCACCGTGAATGGGCCCAGATTGAACGAAACCGCCGCGAGCGCCTCGACGAGGAGACCACCGACCACCGGCGCGACCGCCCCGACGAGCCCGGTCACCGCGGCGAAAACCGCCAGAAAGATGGATCTTCCCTCCGAGGGCGCGAGTTTCAAAAGGATGTTGAATTGGGAGAGCGATGCTCCGGCGATGAAACCGCCGGTCAGCAAGTGGCTCAGCACCAGCGGAACGTGATAATTTCCGGGAACCGCTCCCAGCCAGAGAAACGGCACGGCGATCAGCACCCAACCCGATAGCAGGATCACCGGCTTGTTTCCCACCCGGTCCGAGATCGGACCCCAAACCTTCATCATCACCAGGGTGGCGACGGTCGCCAAGGTGATGTAAATGGTGATTTGGGAGAACTCGATCTCCAGGACGTCGATCATGTAAACCCCGTAAAACGGTCCGGCCAACTGGATCGCGAAGATCCATCCGGATACGAACACGATCAGGTTGCGGAAATTGGTGTTTCGGAACGGAGCCCCGAAGAGGTTCAGCGAAAGCCGTTCGCCGCCGCGCTTGAACGGCGGTTCCATGATTCGCGAGAGGAAGAACGATGAGACCAATCCGGCGCAAAGCCCGACCGAAAAAAGAATCATGAACCCGCGGGGATCCCCCTCGCCGAAACGCTCCTGCCAACCTGTCAGGAATCGTCCGGCCGCCAGGATCGCCACCGTCCCGCAGGCGAGGGCGATCATGTTGCGCTTTCCGAAGTAGGTGCCGCGGATTTTCTCCGGCACCACGTCGCTCATCCAAGCCAGCCACCCGACGCCAGCCAGGGAGTTGAGCAGGCTCGAAAGCAGGATCACCGCCACCAGCACCCAGACCCGGTGATCCGCCAGCGGATCGAACATCGCCAGGGGGAGGAGGATGACGAAGACCCAAAGCGCGCGGGCCGCGGTCGCGCAAATGAGGCAGAGTCTTTTGCGTCGTCCGGTCTTCTCGATCAGGTAGGAGCCGAGAAGCTGGAAGAGATTCGCGAAAGTCGGCAGCGCGGCCAAAATGCCGATCTGCCACGCGGCGGCGTCCAGCACTTGCAAGGCGAAACCGACCAGGAAGATTCCCCCAGCCAGCGTCGCTCCGATCGTGGCGAACGCCCCGTCGATGATCGAATTTTTAAGCGCCTTGTCGCGTTCGACTTCCTGCATCGCGCACTTTGTAAGGGACGAAAAAGATCGGTTACAAGCTTGGAGTTCGGTTTCTGTCCGGGCTATTTCATTTGGCCGATAATCCTTTCTCGGTGGGGTGTCTTCCTTGTTGGAGTCCCGGCTCTTGCCGGGAATCCGAGTCGAAAGGGACTGCTTAAATGCGGGACTTGTGCGTCACTTGAGTTTCCTCGGTAGTCAAAAAGGAATCACCGCTCCGAGGGTCGCCCGAAAGGATTCTACGTCGTTGCCCCAGTCATTATGGGCCAATGTCAGGCGCGCGCTCCATCGGTCGCGGAAGTCGTCATCCAGCACGAACATGTATTCGCCAAATGGAGTGAAGCTTATCGAACCATATAGCAGGTCGACGCCCACGCCGATGGGACCGTCAGCGATTTGATCGAAGCATCGGCCTGTGTTCATGCTTTATGGGAAATCTCCATGATCGAAGGTTGTGGTGGAATTATGATACGAGGCATCAGGTAGTTGATGAGCAAGGACAACGTCTTTCGAGGAACGGTCCGGATTTCGACTACAGATTTCAAGAACGTACGGCGAGGTTCAACTCCGGAAGTTTTCGGTTGAACGTAGCCGTTTGGCGGGTACCATCCGTCGCAAATGCTGAAAATCGGATTGATAGGATGCGGGATGATCGCCGAACGGGGTCATTTGCCGGCGGCGCAACAGGCCCCGGGGCTTCGGATCGAGGCGCTCTTCGACAACCATTTCGAGCGGGCCTTGGAGTTGCAGAGACGGTTTGGCGTTCCCCACGCATACCCGACGGAGGAGGACTTTTTCTCTTCCGACCTGGACGCCATCGTGGTCTGCACCCCGGCCCCGGTGCATCACCGGAACGTGCTCGACGCGGCCAAAGCGGGAAAACATGTCTTTTGCGAAAAGCCGCTCGCCATGACTGAAAAGGAAATGGTGGAAATGGAGAAGGCCATGCATGACGTCGGCCTGATGCTTTTTACCGGATTCAACTACCGTTTTTCCCAGAGCGCGCTGGACATCCGTCGGCTGCTTCGCGAAAAGGCGATCGGAGAGGTGCGCCTGCTGCGGCTCATTTACAACTGGCATCTTCATGGGAAGTGGCAGATCGGCGAGGATGGGCGGAAAGTCGAGACGCCGTTGCGTGTGGGGCGCATGCGCGAAGGCGGACCATTGGTCGATTGCGGGGTGCATCAGATCGACCTCGCCCGCTGGTGGCTCGGGTCGGAGGTCGAGTGGCAGCGTGGAACCGGGGTCTGGCTCGATGCCTACGAAGCGCCCGATCATGTCTTCCTTCACATGGGCCACGGCTGCGGCGCCCATACCATGGTGGAAGTCAGCTTCTCCTACAACGCGACCTCTGCGGAGCCGCGCACGCACTTCATCTACGAGTTGATCGGCACCGACGGAGTCATTCGGTATTGCCGCGAGGAGCACTCCTTTGAACTCCGGAACTCGCACGGAACTCAACACCTTCCCTGGCATCCGGAAAAAAGTTTCGTCGGCATTTACACCGAGTTCGCGAGGGCCATTGCAAGCGGGCGGCCGGGCGACATGCCGACCGCGCGCGACGGCATTTTGGCCAGCCGCATCGCCCGAACCGCCACCGAGGAAGCGGTCCGCCACCGCGATCGGCCGAGCCGAGAAAACCCCTCCACCCAAATGCCGGCCGCCGATGTCCACGCGGCGGCGGACGAGATTCCGATCGACTTCATGCACCTCCCGATGAAGCCGCGTCGGACGCGCGTGGCCGCCGCCGTTCCATCCGGCGGGAAACCGAAGAAGGGAACCGGCAAGCGGTGATGAAAACGGAGCCGGAGGCGCGTCCGCCCGAAGAGGTGGTGTTACAGCTGGCGGCGGAGTTGGAGGAACTCTCGCCGACGCAAAGGGAGTTCCGGCTGGCCGGTCCGCCCGTCGGAGTGGAGGAGCAGCCGTGGCGGAGTGTCTGGCGACCGCTGTTGGAGCATCTTTTCAAGGATGAAACCGAGGGGCGGGGGTCGTCGGTTCTCGAACTGCTGACGGTCGCCGAGGCGGGAGGTCTGCCACGGGAGCGGGCCAAGGAAGCGGTCGGGCGTTTGAGTTCGCTGCCCAGGTTGCAAACGGCCTGGGAGCCATGGATGGAGGTGCGCGACCGTGAGGAGTTGCGTCTGCGCCTCGAAGTGCTGCGGCACGCCAGGACGCTTTCGGAAGGGTTGGCTCCATTTGTGTTCTTCTTTTTCCGCGCTTCGGATCCACTGCTTTATCAGACCGCCGCCCTGACCCTCGGCGCCCATCTGTCCGATTGCGGGAACCTCCGCGAAGATTTTTGCCGTTACGCGGGCAAACGCCGGATCGATCTATCCGGACCGATCGTTCTGAACAACCAGCGGAGCCGGCGGCGGGCTCTTCTCGCGCTCACCGGATTGGCCGTGAAATGCGGACAGACCTCCGCCCCTCCGCCCGAAGGATTTTCGCTCGAGCCGTTTCTCTTCGACCGGTGGAAGGAGACCCTGGGCCGTCCGTCGGACTTGTCGGCGGCGATGCTTAGCGCCGAGATCCTCCTGAGTGGCGGTTGCGGCGGCGATGCGGTGCGGGAGTCCGCCGGGGAAATGCTTGCGGTATTCGCCGCCGCGAAGGAGACGTATTTCGACCGTTCCAGCGTGCAACGCTGGGGGCGGCTGATGCGGGCTCGGGCGTTGGCCGATCCGTCTCCCGGCGCCGACTGGTGCGTCGGCGTGTGGTGGAGACTGGTGGAGAATTTGGCCGCGGAATGTTGCCGCAACGGAGGCAACGGCTTCGCCCGGCGGGTGCGCAAACTCAACGCGCTCGACGAAGCGTTGCGCACGCCGGCCTTTGTGCCGTTGCTCGGACGGGAGGTCGGCGACGCGGAGCTTTCGTTCGGCGACGGTGACGGCGGTCTTGCCGCCTTTTGTCTTTTGCGGATGGCATTGTGGGCTCGCCGCGAGCACTCGGCGGCGGACTCGGAGTTGACCGCCCAGGCCGGCGCTATCGCCTGTCCCGAAGAACTTGCCTGGCTGAAGGGCGCGATGGGGGAGCCAGATTCTACCGCCGCCGGCGGCCTCTTCGGCGATCCCGCGGAGAACGAGGAGGCCGCGGCCGTGCGGCGGTTGCTCGTTCCTTTGCGTAACTATGCGGCGTGGCGATCGCTTTCGATCGCGGAGCGGGCTTTGGTCGCGTTCGGGTTGCTCGACCTTTCCCAGCACGGGAGACTCTCGGCGGACCGATGGGCGGGGCTGCTCGAGGAGACCGGGATTTCCAGCGGAGAAAGTCTTGTGGGCGGCTGCGGGCAGGAGGAGGTTCGCTGCGGGAAGGCCCGCGTATCCGATGCAACGGTACAAATTCTCTTGCGGCTTTTGAGTTGGGACGACGAAGGCGGGGAGACTTTTCTGGAATCGCGGATGCTGCACCAGATGGAGGATCCCCGATTGCTTCTCGCGCTGCTTCCCGAGGAACGCCGTAGCGACCTTCTTCCCATTCTGGCCGATGCCTTCGAGCACCGGATCCGGATGCAATTGGTGAACAAGGCCGGTTTCAGCGTGCCCCATTTTCTCTTCCGGACCCTGGTGCGCCACCCGCACGTTTCATTTTACCAACATCTCCGCCAGGTTTGTCTCGACCGGACGTATTCGCGGGCCGGGGGCGAAACGGTTCCGGTGCTGGAGATCCTCGATTGGCTGATTGGCGAGAAACGTTTCGCCGACGATGTCGGGGAAGGAGAATTTATTGCGGAGTATCCGGACTATGATGACACTTTTCTGAAAGGTCTGCGCAAGTTGAGGGAGCGTTTGAGCGTGCCGTCCATGGAGGAAGGACCGGGGCGGGCGGTGGCATGTCTGGCCGACTGGAGCGGGGCCGATCCGCTCGACAGTTTCAGCCAGGCTCCGACTCTCCTGGCGCTGCTCGGCACGCTGAACGAGGCCGATTCCCTGTGCCGGTCCGGTTATCCCGTCTTCGAAGTCCGGCCGGTGACGGATCTTTTCGACGAGCTACACGGACGGGCCAATCGATTGATCCAGACCGCCGCGCGGTTGGAGCCCGAGACCTTGGACGCGCTCGATGAATCGCGCGACGCGATCTTCCGCATTGAAGGTGAGTTGCGGGTGTTGGAGGCACGGCTTTCGCCGATGCTGCCGGAACCGGAAGAGAGATTTCTGGAGCGGCGTATCCGGGAGCTTTGCGGATTCCTGGATGAATGGTTTTCGGCGTTGGAGGGCCTGCACCGCGAGTGGACGGATTTGCCCCCCGACGGGGAGGAAGACCGTTTTCCCTGGTGGAGCGCTCTTCTCGACCGGGCGCGGGCGGCCGACGGCGAGGGGCACGACCGATTCACGGAACTCTTGTGGCGCACCTTGCGGACAGCCTGCCGGGAGGAGGAGGGAGGAGAACTGTCGTCATGGGAAAGCGAACTCCGCCTTTTGAGTTGGGGACTCGGGGCCTGGCCGGGCGGAGGAGCGGCGGATGAACACGGCGCGTCGATGCGGGAGCGCCTGTTCGAGCTCTGGTGCGAATTGGCGACGGAGGCGATGGATGCCGGCTACGAGAGCCGGGTGTCGGCGCTGTTGGAGGAGGCGGAACGCGGCGGCCTTTCTCCGAAAGGGGCCGGAGATGCCGAGTTCCTTCGCAACGTCAAAGGATGGCTGCTCACCCGTTACCGGGTGGGGGATACCGCGCGGGTTTTACGGTTGGCCCGCGGGGAGAAGGGAGTTTCGAGCGCCCGGGTGGCGGTGAATTTTTTCACCCATTTTTCGACGATGTGGGTGGCGTTGGTGATGGGGGCGTTTTTCATGCTCGATTTCGGCGACGCATGGGCCGCGATGGCCGATCCGGAAATCGCCGACGTGCGCGGCATCTCACTCTCCTTTATCTTCGCGATCGGCGCGGCCGGCCTTTACATCTATTTCAATCTGCGGCAATCGAGCCGTCCGAGCCCCGGCGAAAAGCCCAGGGCTTTGTGGCGGTCCCAATTGGTCCGGGCCGGCGGCTTCACCGCCGCCTGCGCGGTTTTTTCGCTCTGCATCGTCACGCTGCTCTGGTGGCTTTTGTCGCGGACGGACGAAGTCGTCCACGGTCCTTGGGCGATCGGCCATATCGTCGCCTGGTCCGCCTTCGCGATCTTCATCGGCGTCTTCCTCGGTTTGTTGGCCGGTCATGCGATGCGCGGAAAGACTTGAACCTGATTTTTCAGGGTGAAAGCCGTTGAAACTCCCGGCTCGCGACCCCAATATCGCGGAATGAAAATCGTGGCGTTGGATGGTTTTACCATGAATCCGGGAGACAACCCGTGGGACCCGGTCGAGGCGTTGGGGGAGTTGACCGTCTATCCTCGGACGTCGCCCGAAGAGGTCGTGGAGCGGGCGGGTGAGGCCGAGGTGATTATCACCAACAAAGTGGTCTTGGACCGGGAAACAATTGGGCGACTTCCCCGGTTGCGGCTGATCACGGTATCCGCGACCGGCTACAACATCATCGATGTCGAAGCGGCGCGGGAGCGTGGGATCGCCGTCTCGAATGTTCCCGGTTACAGTTCGCACGCCGTGGCCCAGCACACCTTCGCCCTGCTGCTCGAATTGACCAATGGAACGGGCGAACTCACCGACTCGGTTCAAGCGGGGGATTGGACCCGCTCGCCCGATTTCGCCTATTGGAAGAATCCGATCCCGGAACTCGCGGGAAAAACCTTCGGCATCGTCGGCCTGGGAGACATTGGCCGACGGGTCGCCCGCATCGCGCTCGCCTTCGACATGACGGTGCTGGCCCACACCCGCACCCGCAGCAATCCGATCGCGGACGAGCGCTTTGCCTGGGCGGAGCTGGATGAACTTGCGGCCAGGGCGGACGTGATCAGCCTGCATTGTCCGCAAACTCCGGATACCGCAGGAATGGTCGACGCCGCGTTTCTCCGGCGGATGAAAAGGACCGCCTATCTCATCAACACCGGACGGGGCGGCTTGGTCGATGAGGCCGCATTGGCCGAGGCGTTGCGGGAGAAACGGATTGCCGGGGCCGCCGTCGATGTCGTATCCAAAGAACCGATGGCGGCGGAAAACCCGTTGTTGGGCTCTCCCCGTTGCGTGATCACTCCCCATGTCGGTTGGGCGTCGTTCGAGGCGCGTCGACGGCTGATGGAGTTGACCGCGGAAAACATCGCCGCATTTAAGCAAGGTTCGCCGATCCATGTGGTGAATGGGTGAGAGCGGCCGCACCCCGTCTTCCGATTTGAAGGACGGACATCGCCAAGCGCCGGGCGCATTAGCCAATCGCTGATTTGCCATCTGCTATCATTGTCATCAAATTGGGATTCTAACGGAATCTCTCGCCCGACCCTCTCGCGAAGGAGCTTCGTTTCTCAGTTTTTTGTGCTCGCCCGAAGGAACGGTTTGCCCCTGAGGTCGAGCTCGATCGTTCCCGGAGCCGCCATTCGGAAGAAGGGAAGACCGGCTAAATGTCGATGACTTCCCGTCGGACCGCGGCGAGTGAACCCTCGGGATTGAAAACGCCAATCGAGGGATCACTCGACGGGCATGTCGGGCCCTTGGAGGGAGACGATCCGGAGGCGGCTGGCGAACGTTTGGTGAAGGTCGGGAAGGTCGAAATGGTGAAGGACTCCGTGGGGGACGTTGGCGACCGGCCAGGTGAAATGGTCGGATTCGGCCCATTCCTGGAAGGAACGGGGCGTTTGATGGAGTTCGGTTTCCCGCAGGGATTCGTCCAGAACGGTGGCGAACAGGGCGACCAGACTTCCTTGCCCTCGTCCGACTAGGCGAACCTCTTTTGCCCCTTCGCTTTTCAGGAGTTGGACGACCCGCAATAGATCGAAAACCCGTTGGCCTAAAAAGCTGCGGCCAAGCATCAGGCTTACGCCGTGGGAGAGGTAGTCCATGCCGTAGGGATGGAAAAAGGCGACCGCTTCGCTTGATTTGAATTTGTCGGACTCAGGTGGATACGGATGTGGTTTCCCTTCGGGGCGCGATTCGCCCATTCCGCGGACATCGACGGCATAAAGGGTGGTTTCATTTGGGAGTTTTTTCCGATACCGCCGCATCCATGGAAGAATTATTTCCGCTTCCACTGAAAAGTGGGGCACATACAGGCGCACCGTCGGTTCGACTTCCAGTGTCAACATAGGGAAGGGAGCGATCGCGGTTTTCCGGAGAATTGCTTCGATCCCCGGTTCGGTTTCGACGGCGTAGCGAGCCGTGGCAAATTCCTTTGGGGCTGGGAACTTCTGTGGTTTGAGCACCCGGAAATGCGCGGGTGCCATCCGCGGCA
The DNA here is from genome assembly GCF_056590205.1 of Verruconatronum alginivorum. NCBI lineage: Bacteria > Pseudomonadati > Verrucomicrobiota > Opitutia > Opitutales > Verruconatronaceae > Verruconatronum > Verruconatronum alginivorum. The sequence goes on from NZ_JBWPVQ010000001.1 coordinate 2,300,831, forward strand.
GTTTCACGCCGAGGATGCGCTCGACGCGTCGGCGGAGGTTGTCGGAGTTGAGTGGTTTGCGTTTGGCGGCGAATTGGGAGAGTTCGTCCGCCCGGACGCGACCGAGCGGTTTGAAGAGGGCGGCGGGCTTTTCTTCGGAAGGAACGGCCCGCAATTCCTCGGGAGATTGAAGATTGAGAGAAATAGTTCGCCGGAACCGTTTTCCGGCCCATCGGCAGACGAAACGGCGCATCGCGATCCGGGCGTCTTCATGATATCCATGGGTATGGGCGCCGACAAAGAACTCGAATTGGTCCTCCGCGCCGAGCAACCGATAGATCCGGGCTGTCTCTTCGGCTGCTTTGCGAGCCCCCCGGTGGTCGAAGAAGCAGTAGCGTTGGGCGAGGACAATGGCTGGATCCGGGGCGCGGGCGATCAGGAAGTCGGCCATATCGAGACCTTCGGCCAGCAGGCCGGGGGGGTATTGTTCGGCGTCCTGGGGCTCTTCGTTTTCAATGTTGGAGAGGAAACTGGTGACGAAGCAGGAGGGGGCGACCAGGCGGATCCGGCGGTCGAGGAGACCGGTCCAGGTCGTCATGGTGCCGCCGCCGGAGTTACCGGTCATCGCGAGACGCTCGGGATCGACCTCGGGCCGGGAGGCGAGGTAATCGAGGGCGCGGATGGCGTCCCACGCTCGCCACATGCCGAAGAAGTCGCCGGTCAACTCCAGTTGTTTCCCCATCATGTTATGCGGGTTGGTGCAGGAGCGGCGGAGGTGATGGTTTTCGGGAAGATGATTGAAAACGTCGCGTTCGCCTTGGCTGACCGGATCGAAAATCAAGGTGGTCAGGCCGGAGGAGGCGAGTTCCCGGGCGAACGATTGGTAAGGTTTGGCGGCCTTGCCGTCGGCGGCGTGTCCGCAACTTCCCAATACGGCCGGACCCGGTTCGCTGAGGTTGGCGGGAACGTAGAGGTTGGCGGTCACGGTCCAGCCCGGGCGGCTTTCGAAAAGAATTTTTTCGATCCGAAAGTTCTTTTGTTCGATCACCCCGGTGATCCGGGCTTGGAGGGGAGTTCGTTTGGGGAGGGGGCCGAAGCAGCGGCGCCCTTTGTCGGCAACCTCGTCGCGGTAGCGTTCGGCCTGGCGACGGGTCCGGATCGCGGCGATCCGTTTGTCGCGGTCCTGGAGAATTTCGCGGACCTGCCGTACCCAATAATTGGGCATCATGGCCGCGTAGCCGTTCATCAAATTCCGGGAGGGCGGATCGGTGCGCATGATCCAAAAGAAAACGGATCGTCCGGACAGGCAAGGAGGAAGTATTGAATACGGTTAGAAGTGGATGCAGACTTGCTGAAGCCGGGACTCCAACGAAGGGCGGATTTTGGTTTCGGTGACGTCGTGAAGTTGGAGTTCCGCCTTTAGGCGGTCCCCGGGGGCGGAGCATTTTTCTGAAAAGCTGGAATCAGTGGCCGAAGACGGGGGCGTGGCCGCCGTGTTGGCTTTGGTTTACGCCGAGGCTCAGGAAATAGTCGGCGTTGCGGGCGCTGACGTGGCCGTCGGCGAACAAGGCATTGGCTCGGCTATTGTGGCGGAGGTGGACCATGTAAGTGGTGAATTGGTTCGGGTTGACCGAACCGATCAAGTAGGTCTGGAATTCCCCGGTGCGGGTGCTGTCGGCGATCAGATAGAATTGACTTGGAGTATCGATATCGGAAAAGCGTTTGATTTGCTCCCAATCGCTGGCTCCGGGGCCGCTTCGCCAGGCTCGCATGCCGTAGACCAGATTCCAGGCCCCATTGATCTCGTCGTTTTCCACCCGGTTGCGGGGGGTGAGCGACGGGCAGTAGAAGATATCCGATTCGAGCCGCGGATCCCCGTGGTTGGCTTGTTCCACATAACCTTGCTCCACCAACTTCCAGGGCCAGTGGCGGAACTTGGACGGTTCGGTGTCGATTCGGTAGGGAAGAATTCGGCCATCGTTGTCTTCAATGAACAGGTGGACGGCAGTTCCGAGCTCGCGCAGGTTGGTGACGCACTTCGCCCCTTGGGCGGCCTCGCGGGCACGACCGACGACCGGGATCAGAATTGCCGCGAGAATTCCGATGATGGCGATGACGGTAAGCAGTTCGATGAGGGTGAATCCGGTCGAAGTCGCGCGTTTTGTTTTCATGTTCGTGGTGTGTGAAGGGGATGGATCGGGTTGCCGGGAGTCTATTCGGATTTCAGAACCCGGTAAAATTCTCGCTCGGATCCGCGAATGCTGACGTGAAAGGTTTGCTCCTGACCGTTGCCATAGAAGATTTCGCCGAGGTTTTGCCAGTCGACGAGGTCCGGGGAGGATTGGAGGCGGTAATAAAGCCCTTCTTCGGTTGGGACGACGAGCTCTACCGATTGAAAGATGCTCATCGACCCGGCGACGGTCGGTTCTTCGGGTGGAATGGCGTCGACCCGGAGGGTATCGAAGGTAAGGGAGCGGGGGTCGCGAGCGGTAAATCCTCCCCGGACGCCGGCGGTTCCCTGAGTGAAAGTCGAGTTGACCGCGAAGGCCGAGCCGAGTTCCTCACCGAGTGCGCCGTCGTTGTCCGCGTAAACGATCGCGGTGAGGTTCTCTCCGTCCACCGTGAAGCTGAGCCAGTACCAGGTGTCATTCAGAAGCGGTTCGGGGAGGGTGCCGGAGGTTCCAATGACCGTGCCCGCATTGTTCTGCAACCCGGTGTTCGACCGTATTTCGATAACGTTGCCGCCGATGTGGGCCGTATAACCGGAGCTGGTGCCGTCGGTCGTGAAGCGGGCTACGAGACCGTAGGTTGCACCGGTGACGCTGAGGTGGGAGCCCCGGAGCCGTGCGGTCACGGTGTAATTCGTCCAGTTCCAAGCGCTTCCTCCGTTGGCGTCGATTCCGGTGTAAACGGCCGATGCCCGCAAGGCGGCGGCACCCTCCGGGGTGTCCGGCCGGAGAATCCGAAAGGTGTTCTGTTGAATGGACATCCCGTCGTAGGGATTGGTGACGTAGGACCATCCGGAAGGTTGCCCGCCGTCGGAACCGAGGAAATCGGTGTGGTAAAGTTCAAGGGCGTTCGCCTGGCCGGGAAGGAGAATGGCGGCGAGGGCGAGGAGGGCGGAAGAAAAAAGATGTTTCATTGTTCGCTTTCAGGGTTCGGATGCCTGTTGCGGCACCACGGATGTGTAAGGAAAAGCATCTCCACCCTCCCCGCATTAGCAAACGGTATGTTGTTAGTATCGTTTAGTAAACGATACTAACAACTGAATCGGTTTTCCCTGGGTCTTTAGTTCATCTGCGGAGATCCGCGATGATGGCGGTTGAAATCCGCTACGGTTGGCAGCTGATAAGGGTCTTCATGCCGGCCGGATTGTCGTCGAGGGAGGCGAAGGCCTCGGGGAGGCGGTCGAGCGGCTCCACGGCGGTGATCATTTTCTCCAGCGGGAGTTCGCCGGAAGCCATCAGGTGGAGGGCTTGATCGTAATCCTCGGGTTCATACACCCGGGCGCCGGTCATGCTGAGTTCTTTCCAGAAGAATTGGAAAAGGTTGATCTCGATCGGTTGGGGGTAGATGGCGACGACCACGATCCGCCCGCGGATGGCGAGGAGGTCGGTCATGGCGAGGGCGGCGGCCTTGGCGCCGGAGACTTCGAAGACGATGTCGGCTCCGCTGCCGCCGGTCTTTTCGCGGCAAAGGGCGGGGAGATCGGTCTTGAGCGGGCTGACCGCTTCGAAGCCGAGTTCGCGGGCGAAGGCGAGACGGCTCTCGTTGACTTCGGAGAGAATGACGCGGGCGCCAGCCGCGCGGGCGACGAGGGCGACCAGCATTCCGATCGGTCCGCCTCCGATGACCACGGCGAGTTCCTCTTTGCGGACCTTCCCCATCCGGACATCGTGGCAGGCGACGGCGAGCGGTTCGGCGAGGGCGGCGGTTTTCAAGTCGACGTTATCCGGAGCCTTGTGGAGGGTGAACGCCGGGACGGTCCAGCTCTCCTGGAAGGCGCCGGGCGAGTCGATGCCGATGAATTTCAGGTCGCGGCAGATGTGGCTGAAGCCACGGTCGGCGGGAGTTTCGCCCCGGTTGTCGAGGGGGCGGACGACCACCTTGTCGCCCGGTTGGAAACCGGTGACCCCTTCGCCGATTTCGGCGACGGTGCCGGAGGCTTCGTGGCCGATGGTTTGGGGCATTTTCACCCGTTTGTCCATGGCGCCGTGGAAGATGTGGACATCGGTGCCGCAGATGCCGCAATAGGCGACGTTGAGGCGGACCTCGCCCGGGCCCGGGGGGACCGGTTTCGTGTCGGCGAGAGTGAAGGTGCGGTTGCCTTGGTAGAAGGATGCTTTCATAGGTGTGATGTGTTTGTGAGTGGAGAGGACTTTGTTCGTTAGTTGATTAGGATCTCGCAAGACGTGAAGGCGGCACTCCAACTTGAAAGTGAAATTTTAACAAACGTTACAGGAAGCGCCATTTGCCTTCGACGTTTCGGACTTTCCAGGAGCGGTCAGAGACCGATTCGCGGACGGTGATTTCGGTGAAGTCGACGGTCGGTTCGACGCTCCAGCGGACTTTCGCCCCCGGGCTTTCGAGGGTCGGCCGTCCGTCGATGGTTTTCAGATGCCAACCGGCGACCGGTCCATAGCCGTCGAGGGCGATCGCGTGGACCGTGGTTCGTTCCGCGACCGGTCTGCTTTCCTTCCAGGTCAGCAGAACGCCGCTGCCCGAACCGCCTTCGCCGAGCGCCGCCGGGGCGGGGGAATAGGCGTCGTGGACGTGGGCGTGGATCGGAGTTTGCAAAGATCCGTCGGCCAAATGAAAAAACTTCATGCCGGCCGCGCCGCGTCGGGCGACGAAGCGGTCGGGTTGGACCAGTTTTAAATCGAGTTCTCCATCGCGGTTGTTCAGGAGCCAGTGCCAGGCGGTTTGGACCGGACGGCTCGCGACGATCCGGTCGACGACGAACAAGGCGTGGCTTCCGCAAAGGATCCAGAAGCGGGAGAACTCCTTGATCGGTTTGCCGTAAAGGCGGGCGGCTTCGGAGCCGATTACGGTGACCTCCTCGCGGCGCTCGGCGAGGAGACGGCGGGCGCCGCGGTCGGCGGGGGGACCGGGTTCGCGGGTGGCCGGATCGAAGCGGGTCCGGGCGGTGCGGGATTGTTCGAGGAGGTGTTGGCCATGCTGGTCCTCCTGCAAGCCGAGGTCGTCGCTGGCCGGCGTCGGCAAAAAGGTGCAGGTGTTATGGGTTAAGCTCGAACCCTCGATCCCGTGGAGCAAATTGCGGTAGCAACTGTGGCCGGGATCGACCAGCAAACGCTCGCGGTTGTGGACGAGGATGAAGCTATTGAGGTCGCCATGCAGATGGCCGGGACCGTGGAGCGGCTCGCCGCCGCCGTGGACGGCGAGAATGGTCCGACCGTTCCAGGAATCGCGGGCGATGACGTCGCCGCAGCTGAAGGACTCGACCTCCGTCAGGCCGGCTTCCACCGGCGGAATCGCGGCGACGGCCTGCGGTAGCAACGGCACGGCGAGAAAGCCGAAGTCATTGACGAATCCGAAGGTGGCGCGGTCGTGCGGGCCTTGGGCAAGGTTCTCCGCGTAAAGCGTGTCGAACAACCAGCGGGCGAGTCCGGCTTGCTGCGGGCAGACTTCTCCTTCGCGGGCGGCGAGATGGAGCAGGAGATCGGCCGACGGACGGAAAAGCGCGGCGCTGTCGTTGAAGTTGGCCGATCGCGGGCGCGGGGAGGAACCCCAGCCGCTGAGCGGCTTCTGGTAAAAGAGGCTGGCGGCCTGCCAGCGGGGGAGGAGGTTCCATGGGCTCGCCGGGAGTTCGGCTCGCAGACTCGGATCGCGCCGAATAAGTGCCTCGCGGGCCAGCATCAAGGAGAAGGCGGCGTAGTTGGAATACTGGAGCGATTCGGCGTAGGATCCGTCGGGTTGGAATGCCTGGCGGTGAAGACGGTAGTCGGCGACGGCCCGGGCCATCTCTTCGCGATCGTCCAGCACGGCGGCGGCGACGGCGACCCCGGCGGCGAGGACGCAACGCCAGTTGGCCATGTGGTTGTGTGTATCCAACCAACGGCGACAAAGGGGGATGCCGCGGTCTCGGAGGACGGAGCGGATTTCGTCGGCTTCCTCGCGGGAGAAAACGTTTTCGGCCAAATCAAGGGCGACGGCGACGCTCCAGGTGAGATGGGCCGTTTCGAGGTGGCCCTCGGGCGGATCGATCCGATGGTTGCGGAACGCGGGTCCGATCCAGTCGGATTCCGGGCGACGAATCAAGGAAAGGGTGACGTCCCGGAGCCAGCGAGCGGTCTTGTCGTTTGGCTTAAGGGCGTGCGCCATCGCGGCGTCGGTGAGATATTCGCCGGCGATGAACCACCATTCCTCTTCGCTTCCGGGGCTGTGGAGGCCGGGGCTGGACGCCCGGGCGTCGACCCGGTTGAGGAGTGCCCAGAAAAGATCCTGGCCGGTCGGGTTTTCGGTGCGGTAGGCGGTGAAGTCGGCGAGTTCTTGCTCGGTGAGAAACAGGCTCATGGAAGTCGGGTGGATGTGTTTAAAGCATTCGCCGGGCTCGGCGACAAAGTTGGAAAGGGAAACCCCACGGGTCGCGGAGCATGTAGAGAAGGTCGCCGGCGCCGGTGGTGGTCGGACCGGAGGCGATGGTCGCTCCGGCTTCGACCAAGCGGGCGGCATCATTGTCAGGGTCGGTGGATACAAAGGCGAGATGGACCACCAGAGGATCTTGGTTTGGGTAATCGGGGATGGGGGCGTTCTCGTTGCGGTAGATCTCGATCAGAACCGCGCCGTCGGAGGCGGCGAGAAAATGGGTATGGGTCGGGGCTCCGGTGGAGCGGACCGTTTTCATGCCGAGGTGTTCACCATACCATGCGGCGAATGCGACCGGATCGGGAACCTGGAAGGCGAAGTGTTCAATTCTCATTGGGACGGGCGGTCGGCGATGAAGGAGGAAGCGAAAGACGCGGGGGTAGCTCCCCGCGCCTTTGAAGGTCGGTTTACTTCTTGAAGAACTCGAACGATTCGAAACTGACCTCGTGCATCACGATGTGCGGGGGCAAGGTGAGGACGAATTCGATTACCTTGGCGACATCGGAGGCCTGCATGAATTTTTCTCGCGGCACCGGGCGGTCGCCCCAGAAACCTTTGGTGTCGACCGGGCCTGGTTTGAAAGCGGTGACGCGGAGGTTCTGTTTCATTCCCTGAAGGGCGAGACCCTGTCCGAACATCGAGACGGCGGCCTTGGCGGCGCAATAGACGGGAGCGTTCGGGTTGGCCCGGGTGGCGGCCTGGGAGCTGATGAAGGCGAGGAGCGGATTGCGCTCGGGATCGATCAGCGGCAGGTAATGTTTGGCGGAAAGGAAGAGCCCCTTCAGGTTGACCTCGACGATCTTATCGTAATCGGCCGCGGCCATGTCGGCGACCGGCGAAGCGACGGAAAGTCCCGGGAGATAAAGGAGAACGTCGGCCTTGCCGAAGCGGGAACCGACGCTCTTGAAGAAGGCGGCGACGGAGTTCTCGTCGGTGACGTCGAGCGTTTCGGCGAGGACCTCGGCGGATCCACCCGCGCGGGCCTCCTCGGCGAGCTTTTCGATCGGATCGGCGTCGCGGTCGCCGAGGGCGAGTTTCGCGCCGTGGCTCTTGAGTTGGCCGACCAAGGCGTGGCCGAAGCCGCCGCCCGCGCCGATAATGACGATGGTTTGATCTTTCAGTGTATTCATATTTTTAATGGGGGCAGGATTTAGAAGTAGCCGCCGCGGTCGACGATCTCGGTGGCGGAGAGACCTTCTTCCACCCATTTCTTGAGTTCGCCCTCGGCTGCAGCGATCTCTTCGGCACGAAGGAGAACCTCGTAGGCGATGTCGCGCGGGACGACGATGGCGCCGTCGATGTCACCGAAGACGATGTCACCGGGAAAGATGTCGACCTCGCCGATCCGGATGGGGAGTTGCCAGCCGCTGATGCGGAATCGACCGAGCATGCCGTTGGAGCTGCGGAACTTTACGAAGACAGGAAAATTTTGCGGCAGGACGCGGTCGGTGTCGCGGACCCCGCCGTCGACGATGGCGCCGCGGCAACCCCGTTTCTTGGCGGCCATGGTCATGACTTCCCCCCATTGGGCGGACTCGTCGTCGTTGCTGGTGTCCCAGGCGACCACGGAGTGGGCCGGGATCGATTCGAGCATTTCGGCTCGTTCGCGCATTTCGTCCTTCACGAGCAGACTTTTGGAGCCCTTGATGGTGAAGGCCGGACCGGCGACTTTCATCGAATCACGCAACGGCATGATGTTGTTGGGGAGGGTTTGGTGGGTCAGGTTCCGTTCCCGGAGCACGTCGTTGACGGCGGCGGTGAAGAGGGCCTCGTAACGTTCGCACAGCTCGCGGTCGGAGATGGGGAAAGGTTTGAGTTCGCGTTCGCCGCGGGCGGCTTTCAACTGATCGAGTTTCATCATAGGTGGGAGGAGAATAGCTGAAAGGCGGGCGGCTGTCTTTAGCGTGGATTGATTCCGTTTTCACTATTTTGACTTGGCGCGGAGAGCGCCGTTGACCGCGCCGGAAATCGTCTATTGTCTATCGGTTATTGTCTATGCGCGCGCAGCGCGCTCCGAAGATGGGGTATTCGTCGCATTCAGTTGAGAATTTGGGGCCGCCGTTTTTGCTGGTGGATGAGATGGTGTTTGTCGTGCCGCAGGGGGGGATGGTCCGGTTGGCGCGGCATCATTTTAAACTCTTGTTCGTCTTGAATGGGGCGATCGAGCATGAGTTGGAGGGCTTGGAGGGGCGGCGGCCGCTGGCGGCCGGGGATATTTGCGCGGCCCCGGTTGTCGGGTATCATCGTTACTGCAATCCGTCGGAGAAGAAGGCTGCCCGTTTGCATGTGGTCCGGCTTTTTCTGGACGCCGAATACCTGGCGAAGCGAGCGCGGGCACGGATGCGTCATCCGGAGACTCAATTCTCTGATTTTATCCTGCATCATTTCCAGAAACCGCTCCAACTGTCGGGCGGGATCGATGCGGAAGTGACGGAGCTCCTGCGGGCATTGCGGAAAGAGACGGAGCAGCGGGGGGCGGGATTTCGCCATCGGGTGCGGGCGCTTTGCACGAGCTTGATCGTGGCGACGGCGCGCCGGGCGGCGAGTCGGGCGGCCCCGGTGGAGTTGCCGGTCGGGGAGGAGAGCACCCCTTGGGTGGCGGCGGCGAAAGAATACATTTTGAAAAATCTGGCGGGCGATCTCACCCTGGGTGGAATCGCCTGGCAGGTCGGAAAAGGGGAGGAACATCTGGCGCGGGTCTTCAAGCGGGAGACCGGCCAAAGTGTTTTCAGTTACATCCGGGAGATGAGGATTGACCGGGCGAAGACCTTGTTGCTCGATTCGTCGTTGAGTTTGACGGTGATTGCCGAGCGGTGCGGATTTCAGTCGCTCTCGTTTTTCAGTCGAACCTTTCGGGCGGTCGTCGGGCTGGCTCCATCGGTCTATCGTCAGCACACGGAAACAGTGGTGGTGCCGCAGGCGACGGGGAAGAACGATCCGGCGATTTCGGGCTGATCCATGAAATCGGCTGACTGGCTGATCATGCGGGCGTGGAGCGTCTTGCATCGATCCCCGGCGAGATGCCTGGGCGTTTTTTGTTGCCACAATTGAGGGAAACTTCACATTCCGGTCTTTTTATGGTGAACCACATTGAGCGATTCCCTGCTACCCTGGCCTTGTTGGTCATGGGGATTTTCTTTATTGCGCCCGGCTTGCATCCGTTGGTTGGCGCCGACGGGGACCGGGTCGAATTCGTGGCTCAAAATCTGCCGGCACCGGGGCAAACCGGAGTGGCCGCTGTCGCCGACCGTGCGGTGTTGCGCGCTTTCCAGAACCGTTTTCCGCAGTATCGGATCAAGCCGTTCACAATGCCTCAAATTGGCGTCGATGCTGCGATGGACAGTGGTCCGTTGATGGCGATTTCCGCCGGGATGGGGCCGAACGCCATCTATGTGAATTTTCGTCAGTCGGCCACTTACAATCAGCAAGGATTTCTGATGCCACTGGAACCGTTGCTCGCGCGGGTTTTGAGTGAGAATCCGGCGGTCCGGGAATTCGACGAACAAGGGAATTGGCTGGAGGATCCGACCGAGGAGGAGATCGAAGCGGCGGTGGCGAAAATGCGGGAGCGGGTGCCGGAACGGGTTTGGCCGGTGATTTACCGGGAAGACCTGACAGGGCGGTCGGACCGCGATCATGTTTGGACGATGCCGACGGCTAATCTGGTGCGGGCGTTGTTCTACCGGAAGGATCATTTTCAGGAGGCGGGATTGGATCCGGAGCGGGGACCGGATACGTGGGATGAGTTGATGGAATACGCCCGCATCCTGCATGACCCTGCGCGGCAGCGGCATGCGATGGTGTTTGCCCCTGGAACGAGCATCAGTTACATGGCGTATCCATTTATTGTCGCCTCGGGCGCCCGGGCGATGGAACGGGATGAGCAGGGGGAATGGCGGGCGGCTTTCCACACCCGGGGGGCAGCGGAGGGGTTGCTTTTCTTTTGGCGTCTGCTGCGGGAACCGTTCGAGAAAGAGGACGGCCGCCGTCTGGTCGGATCGGCTTCGATCCGGGGTGATGGACCGATCCTGTGGAACCGGGGGCAAGTCAGCATGCAGGGTGGTTATCTGGACGAGGCGATGCTGGCGACGGTATCGCCGAATCTGGTCGGCATCGCGCCGCTCCCGGCGGATCCGAACGGCAACCGGGGGAGCGAGTTGAATTCGCGGATGTTGGGGGTTTTCAGTCAGAGCTCCCCGGCCCAGCAATTGGCGGTGATGGAGTATATCTGGTTCATCACCGGCGACGATGCCCTGAGGATCCGTACCGAGACCTTCGTCAATCGCGGTTACGGACAGTTCGTGAATCCCGATCTGTTGCAGAGGTTTGGATACACCCGATTGCTGGACCGGGTGCCGGCCGGGTGGAAGGAAGCCTTTAACGAGGCCTTGGCCCATGGAGTGCCGGAGCCGTATGGGCGGGACACGCAGTTCGTTTATCGTTTGATGTCTTCGCCGATCAACCACGCGCTCGAACGGAATTATCTCAACATGCCGCGCGAGCAGGCGATCGATGATATTTTGGGGTTGTTAACGACCGCCGCCCACGAGATGGAGACTTCGGCTTTTGGGATCATTTCGGACGAGGAAATGCGAAAACGCCGGATCGTTGCTTCCGCGGTATTGTTGGTCTTGGTCGGTGCTTTCGCCGCAGGTATGACCAGTGTCTGGCGTTCCTTCAGTAAGGTCGGCCCGAAGGTGGAATGGTCGAAACACAAACGCAATCTTCTCTGGGGTTGGGCGTTGTTGATGCCGGGCCTCGGTTTGATCCTCTTCTGGCAGTACGTGCCGCTGGCGATCGGTGGATTCAGTATCACCTTTATGGATTACCGGGTGGTGTTGGACAGTACATGGGTCGGGGTCGACAACTTCGCGACGATTCTTTATGATCAGATGTTCTGGCAGGCTTTGTGGCGGGAGTTTTATTTCGTGGCGTTGATGATCGCGCTCGGATTCTGGCCGCCGATTTTGTTGGCGATTCTGTTGCAGGAAGTGCCGACCAACTTCCTGAAGTATTTTTTCCGGACCGTGTTTTATCTTCCATCGGTCTTGATCGGAATCGTGGTGATGTTTCTCTGGATGCAGCTCTTCGATCCATCGCCCGCCGGGACGTTGAATAAACTTCTGTTGAGTTTGAACATCCTCGGTCCGGTCCCGGCGACCCTGCTGAAGTGGGTTCTGCTCGGATTTTGGTTCTCGCTGATCGGGGTGCTGATCTGGTTGCCGGTGAAACTTGAGGAAATGCCGATGGGGTTGAAGCTTTGCCTCTGGGCGGTCGCCTTGGCCTTTGTTGGAGTCACTCTGACGCCTTTCGTTGGCGCGATCCGCGAAGGCGGTTTCGGGGAAGGGATGGCGTTGCTCGGCGGCGCCTTCGGCCGATTCGAACTGGAGCCGTTGCGATGGTTGCAAGACCCAGCGCTGGCGATGCTCTGTATCGTGATCCCTTCGATTTGGGCGGCCAGCGGCCCCGGCTGTATCATTTACCTGGCCGGATTGAAAAGCGTGCCGGACGAATTGTATGAGGCGGCGGCGATCGACGGCGCCGGTTTCTGGCACCGGGTCTTTTACATCGTCCTCCCGCGGTTGAAGTTCCTGATCGTCCTCAACCTGATCGCCGCGATGGTGGCGGCCTTCAAAGGAGGAGCCGACCAAATCCTGGTGATGACCGGCGGGGGACCGAACGAGGCGACGACGACGCTTTCGCTGGCGATTTTTTACCGCACCTTCATGGATCTTCAATACGGCGTCGGAACCGCGATGGCCTGGATCATGGGAGGCATCCTGATCGGATTCACCGCCTATCAAATGAAACTCCTCTCCCGCGCCGAGTTCAAGGCCGCCGGTTGATCCCGCGGCCGTCCGGTCTTTTATCTTCTTCCGAATCACCGATCTTCGAAACCATGCCCATCTTTCTCAAAGTCGAATCCTCGTCCGTCAAAGGCCGATTGTTTCACACCGCCACCATCGTGGCTCTCTCCATCGGCGGGTTCACCATGATTTACCCGTTCCTGCTGATGATTTCGGGGGCGTTCCGTAGCGAGCTCGATGAAAACGACCTCGATTTGGTACCCGCCTTTTTCGTCCGCGAAGAGGTCCTGTATCAGAAGTTTCTTGAGTTTAAATACCAGCAGGAAATCGGCGATTACAACCGGGCCCATATGCGGCGGGATTTCGCCTTTCGTTTTGTCGACGCCCCGACAGACGTCTCGTCGCGGGCGGTGGAGGATTTTCGGCGGTTTTTCGAGGAGGAGGCACTCCCCCGGCACTGGCAGGTCCTGGGCGGGGTGTTCGGCACGCGGACGGTCCCGGAGAATCTCCGGGAACTCCGGCGGCGACTGGCCGCCTCCTATGACGGGGACATCGAGCGTTTTTCGCGCGATGTCGGCACGTCCGTCGCCAGTTGGACCCAAGTGGTGTTCCCGCGAGTGGAATGGATGTCCTACCGTTTCGACCTCGAAGACAACATTCTCTCCCGGGAATATTACGGGCTCCTGGAGGAAGCTCCATTCGCGAAGAGGCAATTGGTTTCGTTGAGCGGGTTTTTCCTGGAGTTGGTGGTGTATCCGAATTACGGGAACGTTGAAACGGTCAACCGCGAGTTCGGGTTGGAGCTCGCATCGATGTCAGAATTCCGACTCCCCCAGACGGTTCCCGGCACCGGACGGCCGGGGACGGACCAGTTTCGCCAGGAATGGATCGATTTCATTCTCCAGGATTTGAACACCTCGTTCGTGGTGTTGGCCGAGGAGTACCGTGAGCCGTTTCAGCAATATCTCCGGGAACAATACGAAGACCAAATCGGCGATCTGAACGTGGTATGGGGGGAAGCGTTCGATGGATTTGAAGCGGTCGAATTGCCCCAGGGGCGGTATCTTTCCGGCGGCGCCCGCACCGACTACAACGAGTTCCTTGCCACCATCGATCCGGAGGCATGGAGTCTTGTGGGGCCTGAATACGCCTGGAGGGATTGGTTGATCCAGGAGTTCGAAGGCGACATCGCCGCCTTGAACGCGGCTTACGGGCGAAATTACGGGGGGTTCGACGAAATCTGGATGCCATTCGCCGAGTTGGAATTGACCTATGCCCGGGAAAACAGCGGGTCCCTGCGGCGGACCTTCGCGGCGCGCAATTTCATCAACGTTTTCGACGCGGTTTTTGTGGAAGGACGGATCTTCATCAACACCGTCATTTATTGTTCGCTGGCGGTCTTATTTGCCTTGTTGGTCAATCCGCTCGCCGCCTACGCGTTGTCCCGTTTCCAGATTCCCGGGACATATAAGATTCTTTTGTTGATGATGGCGGTGATGGCGTTTCCGCCGATGGTGACGACCATTCCGGTCTTTATCATGATGCAGAACTTCGGTTTGATGAATACCTTCGCGGGGCTTCTCCTGCCGACGATCGCTAACGGGTATTTGATCTACCTGCTTAAAGGCTTTTTCGATTCGTTGCCCCGGGAATTGTATGAGGCGGCGCAGATCGAAGGGGCGTCCGAATTTCGGATGTTCTTCTCGATCACCATGGCCCTGAGTAAACCGATTTTGGCGGTGGTCGGACTGACGGCGTTCAATGCGGCCTACACGGTGTTTCTCTTCGCCTTGATTATCGCGCCGGAGCAGGACATGTGGCTGTTGTCGGTTTGGCTTTACCAGTATCGGGCCACGGTATCGACCGGCGGTGTTTTCGCCTCGGTGCTGGTCGCTTCGATTCCGCCGATCCTGGTTTTCCTTTTCGCGCAAAACATCATCCTCCGAGGCATCGTGGTGCCGGTGGAGAAGTAGCTTTCGCAGGCTTTCGCCGGGAGGCGAAAGCATAGACGATAGCAAATAGACGATAGACGATCCGTGGAGGTCCTATCGTCTATTGTCTATTGTCTATCAGCTATCGTCTATGCGCGCGGAGCGCGCGCTCACCGCTCGCCGCGCGTCGTCCAGCCTTGGCGCCAAGTGCCGTCCTGGAGGACGATTTTGCGTTGTTTCGGAATGCCGCGTTCGTTTCGGTGGAGTTGCTCCACCACTAACTCGATGCCGAGTCCGCCCAACACTTCGGCCCCTTCGTCGACTCCGGAAAACGTGTCGTGCTCCGGGTGCTGCCCCATGGTGGCGAACCCGATATCGTCCGGAACCTTCAATTCGAGTTCGGTAAACGATTCGAGGATCGGGGGACCGTAGGAACTGATCACCGCATCGGGACGGTAGCGTTTCATCCAGGCGAAGAAAGTCTTCTCGAACGTCGGGGTTGCGAAAAGGCAGACTGGGACGTTCTCCCTGGCGGGACGTCCGAGGTGAGATTGGAGAAAGGCCGCAGCCCAGATCCGGCCGACCCGGGTGTTGAGTTCGTCGCTGATGCAGAATCCGATCCTCCGGTAACCTTGTCGTTTCAACTGGGCGAGCGCGGTGAGCATGTTGCCGAAATTGTGATGGGCGGCCATCGACAAGTAGTCGGCCACGGAGTAACCGAGCGCCGCGACCGCGAACGGGCTCCAATCGAGTTCGATCGGACCGAAACCCTTCGGCAGCGGCGCGATCAAGATCCCCTCGACGCCTCGGGTCTGGAGTATTTTGCTCAAACGTCCCATGGTCATGCCGGGTTCGCGCACGGAAACCGGTTCCACTTGAAAACCGAGGTGTTCACCTCGTTTCTTGGCCCCGGTGAAATATTTCTCGTGGAGAATTCGGCGCTGCCACGGTGCGTCGTCGGTGTTGGTGTTGAGAAAGGCGATCGAGCAGACCCGTTTGCGGGCCTTTCGACCGGTCGCCCGAAGGTTGGCCATGAGCGCGGAAACCATGGGATTCGGACGGTAACCGAGGGCTTCGGCGGCCCGGGTGACCTTTTCCCGGGTGGCGGGCGGAATCGAGCGGTCGCTTCGTAATGCCAACGAGACCGTGGCCGGGGAAACCCCCGCCGCCTTGGCGACATCGGCCATGGTGCATGATCGGGGTTTTGCCATGGAGGAGGATGATTGGGAGGAAAACGGCGAACGACAAGGACGAACCGGTCGATTACTGAACGGTATTAGTGATAAGTATTTTGCGGACGACCGTTGTTTGGGGAAGTCTTGTGGCATCGGAGAGCCAGAATTCTTCCGGCTCCTGTGCAACCCTACATTTCAAGCTCCTATGAAACAAAAACTTCTACGTTTTTCATTCGCCCTCAGCGCTTGCGTCTTCTTCTCCGGCATCGCTTCCGCCCAGCTACTGTACCACACCGATTTCACCGGAACCAACGGGACTCGACCGGCGGATTGGGAGTTTGTGACGGACCCGTATGAAAGCACGAATATTCAGAATGATGCTCTGAGGGTATTGCGGCCGGCCATGCCCTCCGGCGCGGGGCTTCGAACAACGGTTGTTTTCGACGGTATCGATCTAAATGATGGCAGCCCTTATGATTGGGCGAACTATACCGTGCTGACGCGTTTGCAGGGATCGAATTTCACCATCACCGCAAACAATCTTTTGCAGGGGGTCGTCGCTCGGTTCGTTGATGAGGAGAATCCGGGCTATACCGCCTCCATTCAAGCCGGAAGAATTGAGATTTTCCGCAATCCGACCAGCCTCCAGAACAACGCGGGAACGATTCTCCAATCGTCCGACCTCACCCAATCACTGGCAAACAATACTTGGTATTGGCTTCAGTTCACGGTTTCGGGCAACAATCTAAGTGCCTCGGTCTATCTGGATGATGGCGGGGAGGTCGGGAATTCGATTGGTTTTGTGTCGGTCGTGGACTCAAACTACTCGACAGGCACCGCCGGAATCCGGGTTGGCCTTACCGGAACCAACGATCGGTCCGTCACCTATGACAATTTCTCGGTGATCCCCGAACCGTCGACCTATGCCGCGATGGCGGGCGGAGTGGTTTTGTTGCTGGCGTTTGCCCGCCGGCGGCTGAAAGCTTCCGGCAATTAGTGCGGCGAAAATAAGGGGAGGCGACTCCGCGGACTTCTGGCGATGCCATTTATTGAAATACAGACTCATCAATCGGCATTCCGGGGAGACAATTCGGAGGCCGTTCCACCAGCCGGGCGCCGGGCCTTGGCGCTCCTGGTGGCGCTTCTCCTTTCGGTCGCTTATGGAGGCTGTTCCGAACCCGCCGGTGGTCATCCGAATCCGGACTCGATGAACGGCCCCTTCCTTTTCGCCGACGCGTCCGATTTCGCGGCGATGAACCGCCTCGCGGAGGAAAACGATGCGTTCGCCGAGGCCCGGACGGCGCTTTTGAATGACGCCAACCGGGTGCGCCGGGCGGTCGAAGGCCGGGATTTCGATGTGTTTTCGGCAAACGGGCCGTTTCCCATTCCCGGCTCTGGATATGCCAGTTTCGCGGGCGGCTTGCGCGATCTCGGGCTGGCGTATTCACTGACCGGTGACAAAGGATACGGTGCTCCCGCCGCCGCCGGACTCCTGGCTTACGCGCGAGGTTACCGGGAGCGGTGGACCTCGTCGCTCGGAGAGTCGGGTTGGCTGATTCAACTCGCCTGGGCTTACGATTTGGTGCGCGACCGGCTGAACGCCCGGGAAACCGCCGAAATTGAGGAGCTGTTTCGCAGGTCGGCAGCGAGCATGAGCGAGACCTCGCGCGGCGGGATGAACTGGCAGGCGCGGATCAACGCCGCGATCGGTCTCGCCGGATTGGCGATTCGCGACGAGGAGATGTTTCACCGCGCGGTCTACGGTGAGGAGCGAGCCCGGAAAGTCGCGGCAGACGGCCGGGAGCCGGATTTGATGAGTTACCTTGGGCATGGCTTCGTCGACCACATAGCGTATTCGATTATTGGTGACGGAATCTGGTTCGAGCAATCGATTTCGTATCATTACCTTTCGCTACAATATTTGGCCCTTTTGGCGGAGGCGGCGACGCGGCAGGGGATTGATTTGTTTGCCTTCGAGAAGGAAGGCCGGTCGCTCCGGCAGGCGGTGCTTGCCCCGATCTATCATGCCTACAGTTCCCGCCGTCAGCCGACGTGGGGGGATGCCGATCCGGAACAATTGATTTCAAATTGGGTCGCTTGGTATTATGGGTTGACCGCGGCGCGCTACGGGGATCCCCGGCTCTTATGGCTGTGGAATCAGGCGCCTCCGCGATTGAGTCGCGACCAGCGATATCCGCGTTTGCTCGTGTTATACGCGTTGCATCAGACGGAGATTCCAGAAGCTCCGTCCGCGCTCCAGATCGGCACCGGGCGTTTCGCTCCGGAAGGGTGGAACCTAAACGGAAACACTCTTCTCGCCGGGGTCGGAATGGGGGTTCTTCGCGGTGCCACGACCGATGATATGGACAACGGTTTGGAGGCAAGCTTCGTTTACAAACCCTACGGGGTGATCGCCAATCATCAGCAAGCGGACAATCTCGGTATCGAGATCGTCGAACGGGGGCATCGCTGGATTCCAAATATTGGAAAGACTGGAGGTTACGGTTCATCCCTGCATCAGGAATGGGCAGTCCATTCGATCTCGAGCAACACGGTGATCGTCGACGGTGCTTCCCAATTGCCCCAAGGCGGTGCTACGAACGTCCGGCATACCCGCGACCGGGGACGGCAGGTTTCATCCGGCCAGCTCCGGCAATTTGCGGCATCGCCCCGGTTTGCCGTCATGGCAGCCGAAACCGCCAATGTTTATCCCGGGACCGTGATGAACCGGATTCTCGTTCATGGAGGCGATTATCTGATCGACCTCTTTGAAGTCGCGTCGGACCAGGATCGCACCTTCGATTGGGTGTCGCGGGTCGATGGGAAACTCGAGTGGTCGTCGGCGGAAATTCGCGACGGGGCCGGTCCGCTCGGAGGCGCTTCCGGATACCAGCATCTCCGGCAGATCCGCCGGGTGGAGAACGGGACCGTTTGGGGATCAGTTTGGACTCATGAGGATCGCAGGCTGGCACTTCGCTTGGTTTCGCCGAATGACGATGCTGAGATTTTTCTGGCTGAATCGCCGTTCGACGACCAACGAGAGATTCCGGCGGTCCTGGTGCGGGCGAAGGGGAGGACCGCACGCTTCCTGGCGATTTACAATCAGGAGGAGGATTCTTACCGGTCGGAACCGCGTCTTCGTCTCCTCCAGGTGAACGATCTGGAGGACGGGGGTCGGTTCGTCGAGATCGGGTTCGGAGACGGGGTTGGCGGACAGCGAGACAGTATTCTGATTTCGGGTACGAACGGCCGGGCTGAAACGGATCGGTTTTCGATCGAAGGCGTGGCGGCAGCGGTTCGATTTGACGGAAAGGTACTGACGGACATGGTGTTGGCGGGTGGCTCCCGTTTCCAAAGCGAGTCCCTGGAGGTGAGGACCGAGGGGGATGGGATCGGATTCGGGTGGCATTGGATGAAGCCCGGGATGGCGGTGATCACCGCCGGGGTTTTGCCGTCGGTCCCGGACCAAACGATGACGGTTGAGTTGCGATTGCCCGCCGACTTCGACGAGGTTGTCCTTTATCAGTTGGATGAGGAAGGGCGTCGGCTCGATTCGCAGCCGATCGAGCGACGAGATGAAGCCGGGTTTCACCGGGCCGTGCTCGCGTCGGCCAGTCATTATTTAATCGTAAATGCCTCGCGGGAGGCTCCCGGTTTTGTTTCCGGCCTGGTCCGGGAGTTTTAATCGCGAACATAAACCTACATTCCGCAATTGAGATAGCCGCGAAAAAGCACAAGAGGCACAAAAAAAGGAAAGAGACAAGAGTAGGAGGGCGGGAACTTTTTCAATGAACTTCTTTGATTGAAAATTTTGCGCCTTTTCACGGCTATCAACTGATTTTTAAGGATAGATGAAAACCTGTTTAAGATGCGCCTGCGTTTTTTGGGTCACCTGGGTCCTGTCGTTAACGGTGCTGAACTCGGAGACTCTTCCCTGGGCCTGGCACGAGAATGAGTTCCGGGGAACCAACGGCACAATTCCGCCGGGGTGGACTCATCTCACGGATCCCTATGAATCACTTTCGTTGCACAATGATACCCTGCGTTTTTTTCGCCCGGGATTGGCCGTGTCGCGGGGGCTTCGGGCGACCTCGGTGGTCTCCGTGTCGGAAGGCGAAGGAAGCGATCCGGCGGACTGGTCTGACTATAAGGTCATCGCCCGTCTGCGCGGCACGGATTTCACCATCGCGGCGGAAGGGCTCCTGCAAGGAGTCGTCGCCCGTTATGCCGATGCGGATCATTCTGGGTACACCGCCTCCATTCGCGCCGGTCATATCGACATTTTTCTGAATCCCGGCGGCAACCTTGAAACCAGTCAAGGGACCCGAATCGCCAGTGCTCCGTTGAGCGCGACCTTGCAGAACGATACTTGGTATTGGCTCTTTTTCGAGGTTTCGGGCTCGACCTTGACCGCTCGTGTTTTCACCGACGTCCGCGGGAGCGCCGGATTGGAGCTGGGGAGGGTCAGTGTTAACGACGGGACCTATTCCGTGGGTAACGCGGGGGTGCGAATCGGATTGACCGGTACCGGAGATCGCTCCGTTTCGTATGATTTCTTCGCCGTGGTACCGCCGGCTCCCCATCATCCTTTTCTTTTTGCGGGAACGGACGAGTTCGCGGAGATGAATCTGCTGGCGACCCAGCGGTCGGACTTCGCCACGGCCCGGTCCCGTTTGTTGAACGATGCTGATCAATGTCTGGCCGCCATCCAGTCGGCCAGTTTCACCCTCTTCAGTTCGAGCGGGCCGTTTCCGGTGGATGGTTACAGTTATGCCTCGTTATCGGGGGGATTGCGCGACATCGGCCTCGCCTATGCCTTGACTGGTGATGCGGCTTATGCCGATGCCCTGCGGGATGCGATGTTGGCCTATGCCCGAGGGCACAACCCCGGGTGGGCCTCTTCATCGTTAATCGGCTCGGGCTGGCTTCATCCGCTGGCGTGGGCTTACGATCTTTCGTATTCAGAGTTTAATGCCGCAGAACGGCGGGAAATTGAAGGGATGCTGCGGACGGCGGTGCATGAACTTTGGAATAACGCCCGGGGCGGAATGAATTGGCAGGCGAGGATCAATGCGGCGGTCGGATTGACCGGCCTGGTGATCGGGGACGAAACCATTTACCGCAATGCGGTATTCGGCGAGCAATCCGCCCGCCAGGCGACCGCATCCGGTATCCCGCCGGTATTAATGGGCTTTGTTAATCACGGGTTCAGAGATCACATCGGGTATTCGTTGCATGGAGACGGCATGTGGTTCGAGCAATCGATCTCGTATCATTATCTTGCCATGCATTACTTGACGCTCCTGGCGGAAGCGGGGACGCGACGCGGGCAGGATTTGTATGCGATGGAATACCGGGGGCGAACGCTTCGGGATGCGCTGAATGCGATCCTCCATCACAGTTACAGCGGAGGGATCCAGCCGGTTTTTGCCGACGCCGATCCGGAAATTTTGATACCGAATCTGGCCTCCTGGTTTTTCGCGTTCGGAGCTCGGCGGTATGGGGATCCGGCTTTTGTTTGGATCTGGGAAGACACGCCTCCCCGGTTGAGCCGGGATCAGCGAATGCCCCGGTTGCTCGCCCTATTCGCGGCGCATGAGGCGCCGTCGTTGGAGCCCGGCTTTCGCTTCCGGACCGGGACGCAACGATTCGCCCCGGAAGGGTGGAATCTTTTCGGAAGCACCCTGTTCGGTGGGGTGGGGATGGGAGTTTTGCGAACTCCCGCTGCCGGGGAATGGAACGCCGAGACCGCGTTCATTTATAAGCCGCACGGAGTTCTGGGCAACCATCAGCAAGCCGATAACCTTGGCATTGAGATTTCCGATGGGGAACACCGGTGGGTTCCGAATACTGGAAAAATCGGCGGTTATGATTCGGTGCTTCATCAGCAGTTTGTGATTCATACTCTCTCCGCAAATACCATCGTGGTCGACGGGATCTCGCAAAATCCGCAGGGAACGATCGACAATTTGCGTCACACCCGGGACTCCGGTGGACAGGTTTCCCGTGGAGAGTTGGTTAGTTTCGCCGCTTCACGGGCGTTTTCGTTCATGCATGCCAAGACTTCGGCGGTCTATGACGGAGTCGATCTGCAACGCCGGATCCTGAGTGCCGGAGATTATGTGTTGGACGTGAGTCATGCCCGCTCGGATACGGAGAGAACCTATGATTGGGTGAGTCGGTTCGATGCTGAGTTGGAAGGCGGAAACGGGGGGTTGGAGAGCCGTTCGACTACCTTGGGGAACGTTTCCGGTTATCAGCATCTTTCGAACATCCAGGCGGTTTTTCCGGGGGCCAGGCAAGAGGATCCGGATGGGTGGTTGTATTTACAAAATCCATACGATGGGATTAGTCTCTATGGAAATACTCTTCGGGTCGAGCGACCGGCGGGCGGTGCCGGACTGCGTGCGTCGGCGGTTTACGTCGGGCAGGACCTCCAGGAGGGCGATCCGGCGACGTGGACGGATTACCGGGTGAAGACGCGTTTGCGGGGCAGCCATTTTACCATTGCCTCGACCGCCGTGTTGCAAGGAATCATTGCTCGCTACGCCGGAAGTGGAAGTCAGGGCTACACCGCATCGGTCCGGGCGGGTCAGGTGGAGATTTTCCGCAATCCCACGGGAAGTTTGCAGACCGGCCAAGGCTCCTGGCTGGGTGGTGCCCCGCTCAGCCAGGCCCTGGACAATAACACCTGGTATTGGTTGGAGTTTGAGGTCGTCGGTGAAACGCTGACGGCGGAAGTTTTCCTGGATGACGAAGGGGAGCGCGGCACGAGGATCGGAGCCGTTACCGTAACGGATGCGACCCATGCGTCCGGGACTGCCGGGGTGCGGGTGGGCTTGACTGGTTCGGACGCCCGTTCGGTGTCGTATGATTCGATCTCGGTCACTTCGGCCGATGGTGACTTGCTTTACGAAGAGCGGTTCGAAGGGGACCGTTGGATTGCCGAATGGGGGCATGGGGAGAGGCGAATGCGTTCGACTCTCCTTTATTCTGCGGGGACGGCGCTCTACTTGACCGAGGCTCCCTGGCGGAACGATCGACGGTTGCCGTCGCCGGTCGTGAGACGTCAAGGGAAGGAGGCCGAGTTTGTGATGTTGTATTCGTTTTTTGAATCAGAAAATCCCTCGGCCAGCCTCGAATCCGTTGTTGGGGAGACGGCCGGAGCGCCGGTGGAAGGGGGCGGTTTTCGGATTGAGCGATGGGATGGAGAGATCGCCGTGGCCGACACGGTGCTTTTCCAGGATGGCATCGACGAGAAGTGGGCGGAGGGAATTCACTACCGCGGAAACGCCGCCCTGGTTCGGGCGAGGGGAGGGGTGCGGACGGATTTCCTGTTGGTCGGTGGAGATCTTTTGGCAGCGGAGGAAGTCGCCTTGCGCTCCCTCGATGGGGAAATCGACATGGGGTGGAGTCGGTTGACGCCCGGATTGGCGGTTTTCAATCGGGGGTTGGCCGGGGATACCTTGGGTGACGTTACGGTTTCGGTGGATGGAGGCGCCGGGTTTGCAAATGGAACGGTCTACGAACTCGATGGGGAGGGACGGGTACTTGGCGAAGTCTCTGTGCAACATGCGGGGGATGATCTGGTCTTTGCGGCGCGGGTGGCGACCAATTACGCGATCCATGGGAGCGGGGCGGTTCCGGTTCATTTGCCGGGAATGGTGCGGGAGTTTAAGGCATCTGAACCGTTGGTTGAGATGTTGCCGGAGAGTTGGCAGCTTTACTTTTTCGGGGAGGGGGGAGTCGATCCTTATGAGGATGCGGATGGCGATGGCACCTCGAATTGGATGGAGTATCTCGCCGGCACGGATCCGACCGATTCGTCGTCGGTTTTCCGGGTGGAGATTCTCGGGAGTGGTGACGGGTTGATGCTGGAATTCGACACGGTCGCGGGGCGTTTGTATCGAATTTGGGGGAGCGCCGATTTGGCGACCTGGGAGGTGATAGACACGTTGTCCGGTGATGGAAGCCGACGACAATTCGAGGTTCCTGGCGTACTGGAAGTCGATTCATTTTTCCTCCGGGTGGAGATCGCGCTGGAGTGAAGAGGGGAAATAGGATGGGCAAAATCATGGGCTGGCAGAATCATTTTCCAGAGCCATAGATAGGTTCCGGTGGGGTACAAAAAAACACGGAGAACTTACGCTCTCCGTGTTTGGTTTTGATGGAGGAGGGAAAAGAGGATCAGGCGGCTGTGGCTTGAGTGCGGCGTCGGTAGGCGAAGGCCCCGAGGAGAGCCAGGCCACCGAAGATGGCGGCGTAGGTGGAGGGCTCGGGGATGACTTGGAGGTTGTTCACGTAAATGTCGTTTCCGCCGCCTCCTCCTGCGCCGGCGTGGAAAATGCGAAATGTTTCAAGGGTACCGGCGACTGAGCCGGAAACATTCGGGCTGCTGGCATGAATACCGCTAAAGGAAAAATCAACGTTTCCTCCATTCTGCGTGAAGGTGAGCGAAATGACTTCACCGTGTTCACGCTGCCCTGTCCATCCTGTTTGAGGCGCACTTCCGCCGTTCCATTCATAACCGGCACCATTGATGACAAGATAGAAAATCTCATTACCAAAGGCCCCCCCTAAGGTGATGCCGCGATTGCCTCCGTCGTAGCGAAACGAAAAATCAAAAGAGAGCTGCGATCCATCATGCCAGACGCCGGTGTCAAAACCACGGATCGCTTCCGCAGACCCACCATCGTTATTCCAAATGCCGAAAGCATAGCCTGCCGTATCGATGGTGGTTGTTCGCCAACCTCCTTGAGAGGAGGAACCGAGAAAAAATCCACTCGTGCTGTTCCCTTCTCCATCGACGCTAGTGTTGAGGACCCAAGGAGTGAACCCATACCCCCCGTTCGATCCGTTCGTCCAGTTCAGGTAATTACTGGCGTCGTCGCTGGCGAGGAATTGGGAATGCAGGAGCGGTTGGGTGGCGAGCAGGGCGCTGGTGGCGCAGAGCAGGAGGGTGTGTGTGGGTCTGCAGGTCAGGGTGAGGTTCATGGGAATATTAGATGATTGTTCGGTTGCCCTGGAACGGGTGCTCCAGAATTAAACAAATGGATATTACACGCAAGGCAGGGACGGCAATGCGATTCGGCGCGAAGACGGTTAACAGTTTAGCAGAATCGGCGGCGCGAGCCGGGCGTTGCGTTCAATCCGCCGTCCGGACGGAGGGACCGGTTTTCCAGGTGCTGTGGATGAACATGCATTTCTGGAAGGGGGGAGGAGAGTATTCGTTGCGATGGAGTTGGCCGATCAGCATGTCGATCGCCACCCAGCCGACCTGTTCGTTGTTTTGGTCGGCTCCGGCCCAACCGTCGAGGCAGGCGGACCAGTCGAGATGGGCGAGACCGATGTCGTCCGGGATTTTTCGTCCATCCGCTTCGAGCCACGCTTTGATTTCGTGATGGAGAGTGAGGATGGCGTCGGGGCGATGTTTTTCGATCCATTGGCGGAAGGCTTTTTCGGCGCCTGGACGGTAATCGAAGGGCGGGAGGCGGCGACGGGCGGGGAGTTTCTGTTGGGCGAGCAGGAAACCGCCGAGGAAACGGTTTTCAACCAATGCGTCGATCTCCGGATTGATGCAGAGGGCGGGGCGGCGGTAACCGAGACGGGTCAGTTCATCGACCGCGAGGACGGAGGTGGCGAATTGATTGTTCAACACGCAGGAAAGGGCCGGGTCGCCCGGGCGTTCGCCGAGTCGGACTACTGAAGAGCGTCGCCAGAGCGGATCGAATTCCGCCGGGATTTTACCATCCTTGAACGGACCGATCACCACCACTCCCTGGATCCGGCGGGCATCGAGGACTTTTGTCAGTCGATCGGGCGAGAATTTGGCGTCGGGCAAGCTGAAGATATCGAACCCGTAACCGAGTTCGGCCGCTCGGGCGCGGCAGGCGCTCAACCATTGGCGAAAGGTAAACACTTCGAGGCATTCCCGGAGTGGTTGGGTCAGCACGGCGCCGAGGGTGCTTTGGTAACTGGCGGTCTTGCTGGCCCGGACTTGGGCAATCAGCGTCGCTACCACTGGGTTAGGCCGGTAACCGCTTTCCGCCGCCAGCGCCTTGATCCGTTCCCGGACGGGCGGACTGATTCGCGGGTGATCCCGCAAGGCCAGGGAAACGGTCGCCGGAGAGACCCCCGCCATGCGGGCCAGTTCTCGCATCGTTAAGCCCATGACTCTTGACGGTGGTCGACCCGGGGTGAATGTCGAGGATTATCGGCATGGGCCCCGGCGACCGCTGGAGGCCGATAATCGGGGCTGAGTCACGGGGCGGAGAACCCGTGACGACGCCATTTGAGTTAACTGTCAACTGCCCGGACTCTCGCCGTCCCGTGTCGAATGGCATGGTATGGTTTCATCCTTTCTCTCATGTCGCCGGAACCGATTGCGGGGACGTGGGGTCATTTGACAACTGCTGGCACTCTCGTCGCCTGGTCGGTTCGGGTGCTTCGCCTCATATTCCCGCTGATAAAGATGAAACAGATGATAAGCTCCTCCCGAGTCAGACCCCATCCGGACCACGCGCAGGCATGGTCGGGTGTGTCCCCGTGGACGCCAACCGATTTCGCCTTCGCCAGGACGCTGCTTTTCTTGTCTTGCCTGGTCCTTTTGTTTCTCGCGGGGCCCGAAAGCCTGGCGCAATCGGTCCGGCCGGGCATGGGTTCGATCCCTTACGACGGAGGCGTCACTTTCCGCGTTTGGGCCCCCCATGCCACCAGCGTGTCGGTCCGCGGGCAGTTCAATCAATTCGGGGAGACGCCACTCGTCTCCGAAGGCAACGGCAATTGGTCGGTCGACGTGCCGAACGCCCGGGCGGGACAGCGTTATCAATATTATCTGAATGACGAGCTTTGGAAGCGCGATCCGCGCGCCCGCCGGGTGACGAGCTCCGTCGGCGACTCGGTGGTCTACAATGTGAATGCGTTCGACTGGCAGGGAGTCGAGACTCCCAAGCCATGGCGCAACGACATGGTGATGTACCAAATGCACGTGGGAACCTTTGCCGGGACACCCTTGGTCGGCAATTTCGACCGGGCCATCACGCGGCTGGACCATCTTCAGGATCTCGGGATCAATGTGATCAAGCTGATGCCGGTCAACGAGTTTGCCGGGGATTACAGTTGGGGCTACAATCCTTCCGATCTGTTCGCCATCGAAAGCGCATACGGAGGGCCGGACGCTTTCAAACGATTCGTCCGCGCCGCCCACGAGCGCGGCATCGCGATCTTCATGGACGTCGTTCACAATCACTACGGGCCGAGCGATCTCGACATGTGGCGGTTCGATGGCTGGCACCAAAACAATCTCGGCGGGATCTATTTCTACAACGATGCCCGAGCTCATACCCCGTGGGGGTCGACCCGTCCGGATTTTGGACGGCAGGAGGTCCGCGACTTTATCCGCGACCAGATTTTCATGTTCGTCGAGGAGTATCGGGTCGGCGGCTTCCGCTGGGACTCGGTCGTCAACATGATCAACGATGACACCGGGCAAAACGTCAGTGGCCGCAATCTCCTCATGGCCATCAACGACGAACTGGCTTACTTCCATCCCCATGTGGAACGGGGCGCCGAGGATCACGCGTTCGATTTTCCGATGAATTTTCAAAACGTCTGGGATGTCGGCTGGCGCTGGGGCTTGCACGGGCAGATCGTGGCGGCCGACGACGTCCACCGCAATATGAACACCGTCAGCCAGCTGATCAGCAACGGTGCGGGTCATCACCGGGTGATCTTTACGGAGGCCCATGATTATATCGCCAGGAACCATAACCGCAGCCGCATCCCGAGCGAAATCAATTCGACCGATCCGGAAAGTATATTCGCCCGGCGGCGCGCTCTGTTGGCGGCGGGAATCGTGATGACTACCCCCGGACTGCCGATGATTTTCCAAGGCCAGGAGATGCACGAGACGCAGGCCTTCCACGACGACACCGCGCTGCGTTGGGAGCGTGCCGAAACGCACGCCGGGATCGTCCAGGCCTACACCGACCTGATTCATTCGCGACGCAATCTGCGCGGCGGCATGCAGGGGTTGAAGGGAACCGGTGTCAACGTCCACCACGTCGACAACACCAACAAGGTCGTCGCTTTCACCCGCTGGGACGCCGGGGGCCAGACCGACGACGTCGTGGTGGTGGCGAATTTCTCCAACACCACCTGGGATAATGGCAGTTACATGATCCAGTTTCCTTCCGCCGGGACGTGGTACAGTCACTTCAACAGCGACTCCGAAACGTATCAAAGCGATTTCACCAATGTCGGTTCGGAGGAGTTGATTGCTTCGGGGGGGACGCCCACGGCGGGGGTGAACATGGGTCCCTACAGCCTCCAGATTTTCTCGAAACAACCGCCTGCCGCCCCATCCGCTCCCGTGGTCGCGTTCGATCCGGCCGAGCCGGTCGGTTGCGAACCCGTGACCATTACTTACAATGCCTCGGGACGCGTTTTGGATGGCGCGGCTCAGATATTTATCCATATCGGGCGCAACGGTTGGCAGGACGTGATCGAACCGAATCCGGAGATGATTCCGGTAGGGAACGGGGTTTGGGAATACACCTACCAGATGCCGGGCGAGACCACTGAGCTGAACCTGGTGTTCAATGACGGTTTGGGGACGTGGGATAACAACAGCGAACAGGATTGGACGCTGGCGATCGCGGATTGCGGTTGGGTGGAGCCGGGACCGCCGGCCAGGATCGTATTCTCGACCCCGACGCGGACGGTTACCGAAGGCTTCGTCTCCGACCTGATCACAGTGGAGTTGCAGGACGGTCTCAGGCAGGGGACGACGAGTGAGGGGACGACCCTCATTACCCTCGGCAGTGATCATCCGGGAACATTCCGGAATGCCGGAAACACCGCCGACATAACCAGTGTGACGATCGGTGACGGACAGTCCACCGCCAGTTTCCGCTACATTTCCGACACCGTGGGAACCCACCTGCTGACCGCTTCCCATGCGACTTTGACGGCAGCGACCCAAGCTCTGGCGGTTCGTTCGGCGACCCTTGGATCGCAGGTCTACCACGATCCGGTCGGCGACGTCTTTACGACGGCTGGCGAAGGCATCTTGGATATCACGAGCGTGGAAGTCAGTCACACGGCTACGGATCTCGTGTTCAAGATCACGGTGGCTGGGAATCCGACCGCGTCCGAGTGGGGCAAATACCTGATCGGCTTCGACACTGGTCCCGGCGGCGACACCGCCGGCAATGGATGGAGTCGGCCGATAGCGATGAGTTCCGGCATGAACTATTGGGTCGGCGCTTGGGTGAATGAAGGAAACGGTGGCCAACTCTGGAATTGGACAGGCGAAAACTGGAATCCCCAAGCGGACAGCGGTGGTGATGGCATCAGCGTCACCAAGGACGCCACGACGATCCAAATTCGCATCGCCATCGCGGAATTGGGGCTGAGTCTGGGCGACGGGTTCTCGTTCGATGTTTACACGACCACCGGCGACGCGGGAATTGGCGCCATCGACTCGCTGGCGAATCCGAATCAGACCATCGATGACTGGAGCGGGAGTTACGATTCCGGCAGCTTGGTCATCGAATACACCCTCGCCGAAGCGCCCGGAGATCCGTGGGAGACCGACAGCAACGGCGACGGAATTCCCGACGGCTGGTATCAGCAATACGGATTCGACCCGCACGGCCCGTCCATCGCCGATCTCGACAGCGACGGCGACGGATTCACCAACCGGCAGGAGTTTCTGCTCGGCACCGATCCGACCGATCCGAACTCGCGCTTCCGAATCGTGAGCTTCGACTTTGATGAAAATGGTCATCCCCGGCTGACCTGGACCTCCGTCGGCGGCCGGACGTATCGGGTGGAATACACCAACGATCTCTCCCAAGGCTTCGGCGAAGCGGCCGTGTTCGATGAAGATGCGGTGGACGAAGGGGTGGAGACCACCCGGACTTATGTCGACGATTATTCCACCAGCGGCGGACCGACGGACTCCGGTCGCCGGATCTATCGGATCCGGCTGGTGACGAATTAAACAATGACGGAAGGGGTCTGTGAGTCATGAGCGCCAGCCTATTTCGGACAAAGCCTCCAGGACATGCGGCGTCTTCCGCGATGCTAAACTGTTAACTGAATGGGTTCTCGCGAACGGAGGCGAAATAGAATGAGATATATGTATGGTGTAATCGCGACAGCTGCCAAAGAAACGATGAACCCCCCGTTAACCAGTCAGAATTGCTTTCCGGACGCGGCGCAAGAAGGCGCCGAGCGAACTTCCTTCGACCAATCATCAACCAAATCATCCATGACCTCCCTGAATTGCTCCCAAATGGTGAATCCAACCGGTTCCCCTCTTATCAAACTGCTGAAACTCCCATCTCTCCTCGGCCTTGCGTTGGGGCTGGCGGCGGTGTCCCATGCCGCACCGAGCGTCGAGTTCGACCCGCCCGCGCCGCAGGGATGCGAGCCGGTCACTATTGTCTATGATAGCACGGGTGGCCCGTTGGGAGGGGAGTGGGATGTCTACATTCATATCGGGCGCAACGGATGGCAGGATGTGATCTCCGTGCAGATGCGTTATATGGACGAAGTCGAGGGTGATGACCTTTGGGAATACATCTTCGACACTCCTCCCGATACCTATGAAATCAACTTTGTCTTCAGGGACGCTTGGGAAACCATCTGGGACAACAACAACGGAGAGGCGTGGCATCTCTCCTACACCGATTGCGGCATAGCTCCTCCGCCGGTGTTGACGTTCGATCCGGCCCAGCCGAACGGTTGCGTGCCGGTGACGATCACCTACGACGCGACCGGCCGGGTTTTGGAGAACGCTTCCCAGGTCTTCATCCACATCGGCCGGAATGGATGGGATGATGTCATTGTCCCCAATCCGGCGATGACCTCTCTCGGCGACAATCGTTGGGAGTATACTTACCTTATTCCGGGCGAGACCACTCAGCTCAACATGGTCTTCAACGACGGCGCCGGGGAGTGGGACAACAACAACAATATGGACTGGGCGCTGGCGGTGACGGAGTGCGACTGGATCGAGCCGGGACCGCCCGCTGATATCGTTTTTTCGAGTCCGGGCCGGACGGTTCGGGCGGACGTCACTTCCGAACTGATCACGGTGCGTTTGCGGGACGACCGCCGTCAATGGACGACCAGTGAAGGGATGACCGTAATCGACCTCGGCAGCAATGAGTCTGGAACTTTCCGGAACGCGGACGACACGACCGACATCACCAGCGTTTCGATCGCAAACGGCGAATCCCAAGTGAGCTTCCGTTACCGGTCGGGTGTCCCGGGTACGCACACGTTGATCGCTTCCCACGCTAGTCTGACGGATGCGACCCAGGCCCTGACGGTTCTCCCCCCGGGTCTGGGATCGGAAGAATTCGCCGACACGGTGGGCGACGTGTTTACCACGGACGGAGGTGGTATCCTCGATATCACGCACGTGGAAGTCAGCCACACCACCACCGATCTGATCTTCGCCATCACGTTGGCGGGAGATCCCGTGGCGGAGCCCTGGGGCACTTACTTAATCGGTTTTGATACGGGTCCTGGCGGTGACACCGCCGGCAATGGATGGGGCCGTCCGATCAGCATGAGCAGTGGCATGAATGCGTGGATTGGCACATGGGTGAATAGCGGAAACGGCGGCGAGGTTCACGTCTTTGACGGGGAGAATTGGCAGCGGCGGAGCGCGTCCTGGAGTGACAACAACCCGGATGACATCCGAGTCACCAAGGACACGACCACCGTCTATATTCGGTTTGAGTTTGCCGGTCTTGGCCTTAGCCTGGGCGACACCTTTTCGTTCGACGTCTACGCATCCACCGTTGATGGAGGCATCACCGCCATCGACTCGCTGGCGAATCCGGAACAGACAGTCAGTGACTGGGGGCAGCCTTACGTCGGCAGTCTGCTGGTGCAATACACCCTGGAGAATCCGGACGATCCATGGTTGCGGGACAGCAACGAAGACGGCATCCCCGATGGCTGGTATTTGCAATTTGGATTCGATCCTTACGGCCCCTCCATTGCCGGCATTGACAGTGATGGCGACGGCTTCACCAACTGGCAGGAGTTCCTGCTCGGGACCGATCCCACCGACTCGAGCTCCCGTTTTCACGTGATCGATATTGCCGTCAACCAAGCCGGTCATTCGTCGGTGACGTGGGCCTCGGTCGGCGGGCGCACCTACGGGGTCGATTACACCAACGATCTGAATCTTGGCTTTACCCAAGCGGCGGTGGTGACGGAGGAGGCGGTGGCCGACGGAGTGGAGACCACTCGGACCTTTGTGGACGATCACTCCTTGACTGGCGGCCCGACCGACACCGGTCGCCGATTCTACCGCATTCGACTCCTGACAGAGTAGGGTCGCGGAAATTCGAACGAAGTTAACCCATCCTTGTTATGAACTCTATCCATGATTCAGGGCCTGCCAGAGTGAAGGCGTTCACCTTGATTGAACTCCTCACGGTGATCGCGATCATTGGAATCTTGGCGGCAATCCTCATTCCTGTGGTGGGCAGGGTCCGGGAGAGTGCCCGCGCAGCCCAGTGTATGTCAAATATCCGTCAGGTCTCGTTGGCCATGTTGGCGTTTGCCGATGATAATAACGGCATTCTTCCAACATCCGGAGGCCTGGACGGAGGAGACGGGGAGAAAGAAGCAACGGACTGGATTCTCTGGCGCGGTTACCACCCGGTGACCAATACCACAAAGATACGGCAGTCGGCCATCGTGCCGTATCTCGGGGGGAACTTCTCACCCGACATCTATCGCTGCCCGTCCGACGACAATGCCGACAACCGGGCCTACAAGTTCAGCTTCACGCTGAATCGGGCCCTCGGGGAAAGAAACCCGACGTTCACCTTCGCGCAACTCGACGGACGCGTCCACAATGTGATCGATCCCTCGCTGATCATTTTGCTGGTGGAAGAGGCAAATCCGAATGACAGTTCGGCGGTCCTCCACGCCAACGATGACAGTTTGGCGGAACGTCATAGCGGACGCGGACATGTCTCGTTTGTGGATGGGCACGTGGGCCTGGTGCATCCCGAATTCGCCAGATTTCCCGGTCATTGGAATCCGTTTCACACCGGGGGGCGTCCCTACGACGGACCCCGCTGATTTACGGCGGAGGTTCGAGCGCCTCCAGTCTTCTCCTCCCGGTCCCGGAGGATTAAATGAGTTGACCTCCCATTTCCGGGGAGTCGCGCCTTCATGACTCGTGCGGGAAGGGACGATAGACACATTAGCGGCTTACGAATTCGTTGAGACAGACTTTATGCAAAGTGATGCACCACATCAGGTAGGCGATTCTGCCGTCCCTCATCCAACGTCGTCGGTTTGGGTCCGGCGGGGCGGGGGAAAATCGTGGTGGGTCGATACGGTGGTTTACCAAATTTATCCCCGTTCCTTTAAGGACTCCAATGGCGACGGGATCGGTGACCTGCCGGGGATCATCGACAAGCTCGATTATCTGAAAGCTCTGGGCGTCGGCACGCTCTGGCTTTCGCCGATCTTCGCGTCTCCCAACGACGACAATGGCTACGACATCTCCGACTACGATGCCATCCATCCCGAGTTTGGCACGCGGGAGGATTTCCAGCGACTGCTGGACGAGGCGCACGCCCGCGGGCTTCGCGTGATACTGGACCTGGTGGTCAACCACACCTCCGACGAGCACCCGTGGTTTCAGGAATCGCGGTCCTCCCGGGACAATCCGAAA
Source organism: Verruconatronum alginivorum (assembly GCF_056590205.1). Lineage (NCBI taxonomy): Bacteria > Pseudomonadati > Verrucomicrobiota > Opitutia > Opitutales > Verruconatronaceae > Verruconatronum > Verruconatronum alginivorum. The sequence continues at coordinate 2,334,048 of NZ_JBWPVQ010000001.1, forward strand.
CGCGACTACTATTACTGGCACCCGGGCAACGACGGAGGCCCGCCGAACAATTGGGAATCCTATTTCAAGGGTTCCGCCTGGGAGAAAGACGAAGCGACCGGCGAGTATTACCTCCACCTTTTCTCCCGCAAACAACCGGATCTCAACTGGACCAATCCGGAGTTGCGCCGCGAGATCTACCAGATGATGCACCGTTGGCTGCGGATGGGGGTCGATGGTTTCCGCCTCGATGTGATCAATTTTCTGGCCAAACCGGCCGGCTGGCCGAACGCGCCGGGCGAGGCGGTTGCCGGACTTGTTTTCGGCGGCCCCCTTTACGCCAATCAGCCTGGCATCCACGGTTACCTGCAGGAGATGAACGCCCAAGTGCTTTGCCACTACGACATTCTGTCCGTGGGAGAATGCCACTTCATCAACCCCGAAATTGCCCTCGAATACGTGGCGGAAGAACGTCGCGAACTCGATCTGGTATTTCTCTTCGATGTCGCCTACGAGCCCGACCGCAAACGGCTTCTCGATCATGTCGACCGCTGGTATGAGGCGTTCAAAGGACGCGCCCCCACCACCATTACGCTGAACAATCACGACACTCCCCGCCTTGTATCCAAATTCGGCGATACCGGACGATACCGCGAGCGATCGGCCAAACTTTTCGGCACGTTCCTCCTCACCGCGCCGGGCGTTCCTTTCGTCTACCAGGGTGAGGAACTCGGCATGACCAACGTCCGCTTCGACTCGATTTCCGCCTACCGCGACATCGAAATGTTGAACCGCTACCGGGTTCTGCTCGCCGAAGGTCTCAGCGAAAAGGAGGCTTTGGGCCGGCTCACACCCGCCTGTCGGGACAACGCCCGGACTCCGATGCAATGGAGCGCCTCCCCCGAGGGCGGATTCACCCGCGGAACCCCCTGGATTGGAATCAATCCGAACCACGTCGAGATTAATGCCGAGGACCAGGAGAGCGATCCGGAGTCGGTGTTGAATTACTACCGCAAGCTCCTGGCCTTGAGGAGCAAGTATTCGGCGCTCCGCGACGGCGAATACACCCGGTTTGAAAGCGGGGTCGAATCGGTCTTCTTTTATGAGCGACGGAACGCCTCGGCTCGGTTCTGGATTCTATTGAATCTTTCCGGCGAAGACGTTTCGTTGGATCTATCGTCCCCGGACGCGGGTCTGATGAAATGTGTTCTCGGAAATATCGCAACCGGATCGACATTTTCGTCAACCATGAGACTCGCTGCCTGGGAAGCGCGGGTCTATCGTGAAATTTAAATTTCTCCTTCATCATTGATCTCACATGAATAGTAAGAAGCAGGTAACCATCGGTATCATCGGACTCGGTTGGCCCGGCCAACGGCATACGGAAGCGGTTTTGGCATCCTCCCACGCGAGACTCCATGCCGCCGCCGACACCAGTGCTGAACGCACGACCGCCTACGCCGAGAAACACCCGGGGGTGAAGGTTTTCAGCGATTACGAGGAGATGCTGGCCGACCCCGAGCTCGACGCGGTCGTCGTCTGCCTGCCGAACTTCCTTCATTTTCCCGCCACCATGGCCGCCCTGCGGCACGGGAAACATGTGTTATGCGAAAAGCCGCCGACCATGAACCGCGAGCAGATGCGGGAGATCCGGGCCGAGGCGGACAGGCGCCAACTGGTTTATGCGTTCGGCCGTCAGATGCGTTTCAATGGACGGATGAGCGTCGCCCGGGAAACCGTGGCGAACGGCAGACTCGGGCAGGTCTATTTCGCCCGGACCCACTGGCTGCGATCGCGCGGCATTCCGATCGGGATCGGCGGATGGTTTGTCGATCGCGCCAAGGCCGGCGGCGGCGCCGTGATCGACATCGGTATCCATGCTTTGGATTCGGCGTGGTATCTGATGGGATGTCCCCGTCCGAAAACCGTCTCGGCGCAAGTTTCCACCAATTTTCCGGGACTCGTGCCTCCCGATGTCCGCTTCGACGTCGACGACACCGGTTTCGCTTTCATCCGTTTTGCCAACGACGCGGTGATGCACCTGGAAGTCTGTTGGGCGGCGAACCTGCCGGACGACGTCCCGGAGAATTCCCCCAACCGACGGGAGTCGATGAAGACCGTTCTTTTCGGTCGGAAAGCGACCTTGCGAGTCGATCCGTTGACCCTCTTCGAAGACCGGGAGGGGACCTTGGTGGACATTCCGATGACGGCCAAAGAAGGGAACGGATTCGCCGAACAAATGGAGGATTTTGTGCAGGCCGTTCTGACCGGCGGCGAGCCGATCAACAGCGCCACCCAAGCCCTCTATCTGATGGAAATGCTCGATGCCATGTATGAATCGAGCGCGACCGGCCGCGAGGTGGTGATCCCGGATTTGACCGCCGAACCATCGCCGGCCCCAGTCGCACTCGAACCCGCCGAGGCCACGCCTTGAGGGGCCGGCCCGACTATCGACCGATGATTCGTCAATTCTCTCTCCATTCTCTCTTCCTCAGTCTCGGCCTCATCCTGGCAGGGTTGGGGGCACCGGTATCGGCCGCACCCGCCCCCGACCATTGGGCGGTGGACGCGGTCTGGTACCAGATCTTCCCGGAGCGTTTCCGCAACGGCGATCCCTCTAACGACCCGCCCCGCGAATCGCTGGAGAAACCGATCCTGCCGTCGGAAAATTGGCGAACCACCCCGTGGACGGGCGACTGGTATGCCCGGGATGCCTGGGAGAAAGAACTCGGACCGGACTTCTTTGATCACGGCGTCTTCCATCGGCGTTTCGGCGGGGATCTCCAAGGGGTGATCGACAAACTCGATTACCTGCAGGAATTGGGGATCACCGCGATTTACTTCAACCCCGTGTTCCATGCCCGCTCGTTGCACAAGTACGACGCGAGCAGTTTTCATCACATCGACCCGTATTTCGGTCCGGACCCGGAAGGGGATTTGGCAATGATGGAAGAGGAGACCGCCGATCCGGCCACCTGGCAGTGGACGTCCGCCGACCTCCTCTTCCTCGATCTGATCCAACAGGCCCGGGAACGGGGCATCCGGGTGATCATCGACGGAGTGTTCAACCACACCGGACGCGAGTTCTGGGCCTTCCGGGATTTGCGGAAGAACCAGGCCCGATCCCCCTACGCTGATTGGTACAAGGTGGTGCGCTTTGGCGACGATCCGGAGAATCCGGAAGAAGGTTTTGAATACAAAGGGTGGTGGGACTATCTGTCGCTGCCGGTCTTTGCCCGCTCTCCCGAAGGGGACAATCTGCACGCCGGCCCGAGGCAGCACGTCTTCGATATCACCCGCCGCTGGATGGCGCCGGATGGAGACGTGAGCCGCGGAGTCGACGGCTGGCGGTTGGACGTGGTCAAGGAGGTGCCGGTCGGATTCTGGCGCGAATGGAACGCCTTGGTGCGGGAGATCAATCCGGAGGCCTACACCGTCGCGGAAATCTGGTACGATGCCCGCGAGATCGTGGACGACGGGGGATTCTCCGCCGCCATGAACTTCCACGGCTTCGCCATCCCGGTTAAAGGCTATCTGATCGACAACACCATCACCCCAAGCGAGTTCGCCCGCTTGCTGGAGGAGCGCAGGGAACCGATGTCTGCGAAAATGGCTTTCACCAATCAGAATCTCATCGATTGCCATGACACCGACCGGGTGGCCTCGATGATCGTCAACCGCCGTCACCGGGGGTATCGGAATCCCGATTGGTTCGACTACGACGAAATGTCGTCGGTCAGTCCGCGGCGCTCCGACGACTACGATCTGCGCAAGCCGAACGAAGAGGAGCGGCGTATCCAAAAGCTGGTGGCGTTCTTCCAGATGACTTACCTCGGCGCCCCGATGGTCTATTATGGAACTGAAGCCGGCATGTGGGGGGCGGATGATCCCTGTGACCGCAAACCGATGGTTTGGCCGGACCTTGAGTTCGATCCCGAAATCCGCGATCCCCGCGGGTTCGAGCGACGGCCCGACACGGTCGAATTCGAACAGGGCCTTTTCGGTTTTTACCGGAGTGCGATCGCCTTGCGCAACGATCACGCGGTCTTGCGGCGGGGCGATTTCCGCCTGGTGGCCGCGCTTGACGAAGCGAATGTGCTCGCCTTCGCCCGCGTTCTCGGCGACGAGCGGATGATCGTCGTGCTGAATCGGAGTCGGGAGACTCAGCGTGTTCGTCTTCCGCTGGAGAACGAATTGAGAGGAGGGCGCCGCGCCGGGATCACACCCGTCTTTTCCACCGCGGGCGATGTCGAGGCGTTGGGTAGTCGCCTCCGGCGCGGTTCGCTGCAAGCCGACCTGCCCGCTCTGAGCGGTGCGGTTTTTCTGTTGGAGTAAGGCATGGCGATGATTGCTTTGACTGAGGACACACCCCACCGCTCTGGCGAGCGGTCCCCCCCTCTCAAGAGGGGAACGGTAATAAGATCCCCTCTAGAGAGGGGGGGACCATGCGCCAGCATGGTGGGGTGTGTTTCCGTCCTCCTCACCATCCTCTTCCTCCTCTCCGCCTCCCCCCTCCAGGCCTGGCGGAACGGCGAGTTGTTGGTCTGGATCAATAGCGACAAAGGATACAACGGCTTGCGCGAAGTGGCGGCGAGGTTCGAGGCGGACCTCGGCATCCGGGTGACGATCGAGACGCCGGAGGGTTTGACCGACAAATTCCAACAGGCCGCTCAAGCGGGGAAGGGCCCGGACATCGTGTTTTGGGCCCATGACCGTCTCGGGGAGTGGGCGGACGCCGGTTTGTTGCGTCCTCTCGAAATGCGGCCCGGTTACCGGGACCGTTTTTTCGAAAAAGGGTGGGAAGCGGTGGAGCATCAAGGACTCACCTGGGGTTACCCGGTCGCCTTCGAAGTGGTCGGGTTGATTTACAACCGGGCCTTGATTCAGAATCCGCCGAAGCAACTGAGCGACATACCGGTGGTCCATCGGGAGCTGCGCCGGGAGAACAACCGACGGCTGGCGATTCTGTGGGATTACAACAATCCTTATTTCACTTGGGGACTGCTCGCCAGCGGAGAGGCTTATATTTTCGGACGAACCGCGGGCGGAGGTTACGACGTCGACGATGTTGGGGTGGCGCATCCGGGGGCCATTTTGGCACTGGAAGAGATCGTCGGATTGATCGACGCCGGGGTGATGCCGCGGGGGGCCACCTATAGCGTGATGGAGCAACAGATGAACCGGGGGAATCTGGCGATGATGATCTCCGGTCCGTGGTCGTGGAGCAATCTTCGGCGGAGCGGGATCGATTTCGGAGTCGCTCCGGTGCCGGGAGTCGGAGGAAATCCTGGCCGACCATTCGTCGGCACCTTGGCCGCTTTCTTCAACCGGACCAGTCCCAACATGGACATCGCCCGGGAGTTTCTCGAACATTACGTTCTCACTCCGGAGGGCCTTCGTCAAATCGACCGCGACGTGCCGATCGGAGTGCCCGCTTACGTGCCGTTTTACGAGGAGTTGGCCGCGGTCAATCCGCTGGTGGCCGCGTCGATGGTGAACGTCGAGAACGGCCAACTCATGCCGAGCATCCCCCAGATGGGACGTTTCTGGAGCGCCACCCAATCCGCCCTGCAGATCGCCACCAACGGCCGGGCGCCTCCTGCCGTAGCGTTGGAAGAGGCCCGTCGGAATATGATGCCATGAATCCACGAATACACACGAATCCACACGAATGAAGAACTTATTGGAATCAGCTCTGGGTTTTATCATTCGTGTCCATTCGTGTTCATTCGTGGTTGAAAAACTTCGGTTCTTAAGATGAATTTGTTGAAAACCCAGCTCTCCGGCGACAGTCCGGAACTTCGCAGGCGGGGAACGCCGGGCTCCGGTGGCGGAGCGGGCGCGGCGGTGGCGATGGTATTGCGGGTGCTGGTTCCGGTGGTCACTTTGTTGCCCGCGCTTTACCTGAGTTTCCACCTCTATCAGGCCGGAAGGTCGTTGGTCGGATTTGGTCTGTTGGCGGTGGTTTGCCTCGGGCTTTACGTCTATTGCGCCGCGCGCAACTCCGCTTGGCGTTACCTTTTTCCGGGACTGCTCGGATTCGGGTTGTTCGTCATCTTCCCGCTGGTTTACACCGTGACGATTTCGTTCACCCGGTATGACTCGACCCACCTCCTCTCGTTCGAGCGGGTGCGGGCCGATTTGCAGGGGGAAACGTATCACACTTCTCCGGACGTTTATTCTTACCGCCTCTTCGAACAGGAGGATGGGCGGTTCCGGGCGAGGTTCGTCCACACCGGTCGGGAAGGAGAGCAATTCGTATCCGATTTCTTCGAACTGGAACCGGGATTTTTCCGAACGGCCGGACCGGTGATCGAGGTGGAACTGACCCCGCTCGATCCCGGCGACGCGGTGGAAGGCCGCCCGCTGGAGTTGGCCGAAGTTACCCGGGAAAGGCTTTTCCTGCCGTTGCGGACGGCTTCGTTTCTCCTTCCGGAAACCGGCGAACGGCTCGCGGTGATGGATCTCCGGCACTTTGCTCCGCAAGCGAGAATGTGGGAAGAGCGAACGGACGGCTCGATGGTGAGCCGCCTCGACGGCACGGTGATCCGGCCCGATTTCGAGCGGGGAATGTATGTCGACGCGGAAGGGGAGAAGGTCGGATTCGGTTTCCGCACGTGGACCGGGCTCGACAACTACAAGCGCATTTTCGGCGATCCCCGGGTGCGAGATCCGTTTATGCGAATCTTCGCCTGGACCGTGGCGTTCGCGGCGTTGTCGGTCGCCGGGACCTTTGCGATCGGGCTGCTGTTGGCGGTCTTGTTGCAATGGAAGGAACTCCGGGGACGCCACATCTACCGGACGTTGTTAATCCTGCCCTACGCGGTGCCGGCGGTACTCTCGATCCTGATCTTCCAAGGGCTCTTCAATCAGGAGTTCGGGGCGGTGAACGAATTCCTGCGCGGGATCTTCGGACTCGCTCCCGATTGGAACACCAATCCGACGATGGCCAAGGCGATGGTTTTGTTGGTCAACTTCTGGCTCGGGTATCCTTACATGATGCTGATCTGCACCGGCATGTTGCAATCGATCCCGTCGGACATCTACGAGGCGAGCGCGATCGACGGCAGCACCACCACCAAGGATCTGACCCTGATCACCCTGCCGATGATCCTCCCGCCGTTGCTGCCGTTGTTGATCGCCAGCTTCGCCTTCAACTTCAACAATTTCAATTTGATCTACCTCTTGACCGCCGGGGAACCGGCTATGATCGGCGGCGGCATCGCGGGTGAAACCGACATTCTGGTCACCTACACCTTCAATCTCGCCTTCCGCGATTCCGGGGCCAACTACGCCCTTGCCAGCGCCATCGCTTCAATCTTGTTCGTCATCGTCGGCACCCTTGCCTGGCTCAACTTGAAACTCTCCGCCAAACGGACCGCGGCCATCGCCCGTTGATCGTCATGAACGCCAAGACCTCACTCCAAGTCAAGAAGACCCTGGCCCACCTGTTTCTTCTTGGGTTCATCGCCATCGTTATCCTTCCGTTTTTGATGGTCGTCTCGGCGTCGCTCCGGCCGGGACATTTCGCGCCGAACCAACTGATCCCGGACCAGATCAGTCTGGAGCATTGGCGCTTCGTCCTCGGGCTCCCCTACGAGGAGATCGCGGATCCGGCGACGGGTGAAACCCGCGTGGTGCAGGCCGCCGTGCCACCCCTTCGCTGGCTGTGGAATTCGATCAAGGTTTCATTGATCGCCTCCTTCGGCATCCTGTTGCTCTCCGGGACCGCCGCCTATGCCTTCGCCCGAATGCGGTTCCGAGGAAAAGAGCCGATCTTGAAGGGATTGCTCATTCTGCAGATGTTTCCGTTGGTGTTGGCGCTGGTGGCGTTTTACGTGATCCTCGATTTCCTCGGCGACTGGGTGCCGGCGCTCGGGCTGAACACCCATCCCGGACTAATCCTGATTTATCTCGGTGGCATTTCGCTCTTCATCTGGATGATCAAAGGATATTTCGAAACCATCCCGGCCAGCATGGAGGAGTCGGCGAGCATCGACGGCGCTTCACCGTTCAAGACCTTTGTCCTGATTCTGCTCCCGATCAGCGCGCCGATCTTCGCGGTTGTATTCATTCTTTCATTCGTCGGCTACATGTCGGAATACCCGGTGGCCTCGGTGGTGTTGCAAACCAGCGAGCAATGGACCCTCGCGGTCGGGGCGCACAGTTTTCTTTACGAACAGGAAAAGCTCTGGGGCCGCTTCGCCGCTCTTGCCGTTTTGAGCGGCGTCCCGATCACCGCCCTCTTTCTCCTGAGCCAAAAGTTGATCGTCAGCGGGCTTTCCTCCGGAGGCGTGAAAGAATGAATACATCAAAAACTTTTATGATAACAGCCCTATTCACCTCCAAAGTCCTCATAGTCCTCACTTTCTTCGCGGTGGTCGCCCTGACCGCCTCGATCCTCCTCGCCAGTCCGGTCGTGGCGGGTCCGGCGGATGGGATGGCCCGTATCCATTACCAGAGGGCCGACCTGCAATACGACGGTTGGACGCTCCATGTCTGGGAAGACACGATTGAGGAAACCGTCTGGGACGCGGGTCTGCTTCCGGCGGGCAAGACCGCCTTCGGCGTTTACTGGGATGTCCGTCTCGCGGAGAAGGCCGAACGCCTCGGTTTCATCATCCACCGGGACGGATCCAAGGATCCCGGCCCCGATCTTTTCTTGCGCCTCGGCGAGGACGGACGCGAAGTTTGGATTCTATCCGGAAGCGCCGCGATCCACACCGTACAACCGGTCCGCGAAACGCGGCGGCCGACCGGCGACATCGACGTGGCGCGGGCGCATTGGGTCACCCGCGACCGGATCGTCTGGCCCGTTCGCCAAGTCCGGCCCGGCGCGGAGGTCCGGCTGCATTTCGACCGGGAAGGGAAGTTGCGCATCGTCTCGGATCGAGTCGAAGGAGGCGATTCGATTCTGTTGGAACATGACCGCGACGGCCTGCCCGCCGAAGTACTGCGGAAGTTTCCCCATCTCCGGGAATCGGCGGTTTTCCGGCTGAAACCGGAAGATCGCGACCGGGTAGGCGAGATCCTTAGTGCCCGGGTGGCGATCTCCCAACGGGCCGACGGCCGACTGGTCGACGCGACCGGTCTGCAGATTCCGGGGGTGCTCGACGATCTTTACTTTTATTCGGGCGAACTCGGACTGATTTGGGACGGGGAAGTGTCGACTCTGAAACTGTGGGCTCCCACCGCCCAGTCGGTTCGCTTGCATCGCTTTGAGGATTCCACCGGGGAAGCCGTCGAGGTTTTGGAGATGGAAGAACGGAACGGCGTATGGCAGATCCAAGGCCGACCGGAGTGGAAAAATGGATACTACCTCTATGAAGTAACGGTTTACGCGCCGTCGACCCAACGAGTCGAACGCAACCTGGTGACCGACCCGTATTCGATGAGCCTGGCGATGAATTCGACCCGTACCCAGATCGTCGATCTCAACGATCCCGAGCACAAACCGGACGGGTGGGACCGCTTCGAGAAACCGGACTTCGGACGTTTCTCCGATATCAGCGCCTACGAGATCCACATGCGCGACTTCAGTGTGCACGATGAGTCGGTCCGGCCAGAGTTTCGCGGAAAGTATCTTGCCTTCACCGAGATCGATACTCACGGGATCCGTCACCTGCGGGCCTTGGCAGAAGCGGGCCTGACCCATCTTCATTTGTTGCCGACCTTCGACATCGCCACCATCGAGGAAGACGAGTCGAAGCAGGAAAGCCCCTCTTTCGAGGAACTCGCCAAGTTTCCTCCGGATTCCGACGAGCAGCGCCGGATTCATTGGCGGTTGCGCGACCGCGACCCCTACAACTGGGGATACGATCCGTTTCATTTCAACGCCCCCGAAGGCTCGTATTCGACCGACCCCGACGGCGCGCTTCGAATCCGGGAATACCGGAAGATGGTGAAGGCGGTCAACGATCTCGGCCTCCGGTTCGTCAAAGACGTCGTTTACAACCATACCCACGCCGCGGGACAAAGCGATAAATCCGTCTTCGACCGAATCGTGCCCGGATATTATCACCGCTTGGACGAGCGGGGATTCGTCCACACCAGCACCTGTTGCCCCAACACCGCCACTGAGCACGCCATGATGGAAAAGTTCATGATCGATTCGCTGGTGTTCTGGGCGCGTGAATACAAAATCGATTCGTTCCGCTTCGACCTGATGGGTCACCACATGGTCGAAAACATGTTGAACGCCCGCGAAGCGCTCGACTCCTTGACGCTGGAGAACGACGGCATCGACGGCCGGAGCATCTATCTCTACGGGGAAGGGTGGAACTTCGGGGAAGTCGTCAACAACGAGCGCGGGAAGAACGCCTCCCAGTTCAACATGGCCGGAACCGCCATCGGCACCTTCAACGACCGGATGCGCGACGCGGTCCGGAGCAGCGGACCCTTCGACGAGCCCGCCGACATGATCCGCAATCAAGGCTTCATCAGCGGCCTCTATTTCGATCCCAATGAGAACAATCCCTTGAACGAGAACCCGCTCCGGGGTGAGGAAGCCCGCCAACGACTCCTCCACCTGACGGACCAGATCCGGGTCGGCCTGGCCGGAAATCTCCGCGATTTCCGTTTCGTCGACCGGACCGGCGCGACGGTTCGCGGCTATGATGTCGAATACGGCGGCGGCCCCGGCGGTTACGCGGTGACCCCGTTGGACACGATCAATTACGTGGAGAAACACGACAACCAGACGCTTTACGACATCCTGGTGCAAAAGATTCCGGTCGAGCGATCGATGGACGAGCGGGTCCGGGTGCAAAATCTCGGCACCAGTCTAGTCGCGCTCGCGCAAGGGATTCCGTTCTTCCATGCCGGCCAGGACATGCTTCGGTCGAAATCGATGGAACGCGATTCCTACAACTCCGGCGACTGGTTCAATCGGCTCGATTTTTCGTATCAACATAACAACTTCGGCGCCGGTCTGCCGCCCGATGTCCCGCCGGAGCAATTCCGCTATCTCCGTCCCTACCTGGCCAACCGGGACTTCGTTCCCGAGTCGAACCACATCCGTCGGGCGGCGGAGCATTTCCGGGAGATCTTGCAAGTCCGTTATTCGTCGTCTCTCTTCCGGCTGGAGACTACCGAGGAAATTCAAGAACGTCTCCGATTTCACAATACAGGCCCCGACCAAATCCCCGGCCTGATTGTGATGAGTCTGTCGGGCGGGGAAGGGGAGGAATCGATCCTGGTGTTGTTCAACGCCCTCCCCGAACCGGTTCGTTTCGAGGACCGTTCGTTCGCACGCAAAGGTTACCGACTTCATCCGGTCCTGGCCGAATCGACCGACCCGGTGGTTCGCACCTCCACCTTCGACTCCGGCGACGGCACGTTCACCGTTTCGCCTCGGACCACCGCGGTCTTCGTGGACCGCCGGTAACCGCATTGGCTCGCCTGTGGGGCGGATGGGAAGAACAGGCAGGAGTGCCTCGGAAACTGCGTCCGGCGAAAGCCGGATGCTACCCCGTAGCATCGAGTTTTCACTCGATGAAACAGAGCCCAAGCCGGAGCTTCGCGCTTCAGCCGAAGACCGTGTCGCTACTGACGGCGGCTGAAGCGCACCGCTCCTTTCATCCGGCGAAAGCCGGCATGCTACCCCGTAGCATCGAGTTTTCACTCGATGAAACAGAGCCCAAGCCGGAGCTTCGCGCTTCAGCCGAAGTCCGTGTCGCTACTGACGGCGGCTGAAGCGCGCCGCTCCTTTCATCCGGCGAAAGCCGGCATGCTACAAGAAAGGAGCCGTTCGCTTCACGACGTTCTGTCTGTGAAGTCCAGTGCGCTAAGAGTTTTCGTTTCTTCCGGTATTCTACCTCTTGGGGGCCTTGGATCGAGCTGCGGGAGGGTTGTCGTAAGTCAGGATTTCCAATCCAGGAATATCGCCGAAATCGATGCCGTTTCGAGTCAGCACGCGGGCTCCGTTGGCCCGGGCCGCGACCCACAGATCGTTATGCGAGCGTCCGCCCAAAGATTTTTTCCGACGAAGAAAGGACGTGATTCGGCCATAGTGTTCAGCCATATCCAGGGTGGCAGGTAGCACTCGACGCCCCCGCAATAATACCAGCGCTTCTTGGAACCGTTCCTCCGACACCATCGCGGCGCCGTCAAGAAATTCGCCGGCCACAACCACCGGGACGATCAGTGCCTCCCCGGCGTGGGCTAAAAGCACGCGATTTACGGCGGCCGCAGGGTCCCCGGCGGCCCGAAATTCATCAATCAGGACGGTGGTGTCGATGCAGATCACTCCGGAATCTCCACCGACCAATTGACTCGCTTCCTATTGGCCTTCACGACATTCTCCAGGATCTTCGCTTCGGCTTTGGATGGTTTATTCCCCCATATTTGGGCCGCCTGTTTCACCGCGTCGACGCAAGTCCCGTTGCCACTCCCGGATTCGATGAGACGATCAATTGCCTTCGTGAACGACTCCCTTTTCCGTTTCTGTCCCGCCAGCTTCCGGTAGACCCGGCTTTCCACCGCGATTGTCTTTGTGCTCATACATGTAGTGCCACATGCAACTTAATTTCAGTCAAGCTGTATGAAGTCAGTTTGTCCCGCGATGGAAAGCCCTGGGCGATCAGGCTCTCGCCATTCTGGCGATCGCCGAGGCGGAGATTCTTTATGGTCTGGAACGGAAGCAGTCGCCGCGTATATGGCAGGAATACCGCGAATATCTGGAGAACCGGTTGGTGATCCTGCCGACCGCGATCGCGCACGGATTGATTCTCGCGACTCTGCAATACCACTTCAACGCCCTTTCCGGGTTGCACGTCGAGGACTGGTCGTAGGGGGATGGATAACGTGACACAGACATTTCTGTCTGTGGGCCGGATCGGAAGAAGAGGCAGGAATGCCTGTCTCACGCCCCTGTGAACGGACATTGCTTAGCCATGTTCGCTTCGCTACGTCCTGTCTGTGAAGTCCAGCGAGCCCTTAAGGTTCTTCCTGCCGCTTCCGACCACAGGAAGGGGAATGTCGCTCGTTGATGGGGGGGCGGACAAGTTAGTTTCCTGGGCCGTCCAAACACATTGGCAGGCAATTCGCGTGGCCCTACGTCACGGAGCCTCGCGTCTGAACCAGATGAGACGTTCCAGGGGGGCGTTGATCGTTGCGACCTGAGGGCCGGCATATTCCACGTTTTGGTCGTCCCGCCATTGGCCGGGTGGAATCAGGACGGGTCGTTCGGTTTGTCCTTTGTTCAGGACTGGGGCAACGAGGATGGAGTCGCCCAAGAGGAACTGGTCGGTTACCGTCGCGTAGCCAAGGTTGGGGAACTGGTATTCAAGGGAGCGCATGATCGGTTCGCCGGTGGTGGCAGAGTCTTTTGCCAATTCGAGGATTTCTTCTCCAAGGCGCGCGTGAAGAGTCGCGGCCTCGCGGCAGAGCCTAGCATGCTTTTTGTCTAGAATGCGCCACGGTGCGACCGAGAATTGCATCATTGGGCAAAGAGCGGCGGCTTGGGCGTAGCGAATAACGAGTTCGGGATCCACGGAAAAGCCGTCGCCCAGAAAGGATTCGTATTGGCCGCCGCCGATCATGTCGGGGCAGACAAAGGAGTAGCCGAGCAACCCCTGGACGATCAGGTTCGGGAGAACGGAAGCGAGTCCGTCGCCGCCCCATTCGTGGTTGCGATCCGCTAAACGTTGAGCGAGCGGCAAATCCGCGCATTTCCAGGCGGCGCGAAATTCGTTGAGCGGGAACTTAACTCCGACTTGGTTGAAAGCGGCGCAATGTTGGTGGGCGTCGCGGGGGTAATAGGAATAGTCGCCTGCATCGAATTTGAATCCGTCGACTCCGTAGCTTTCCTGCAAGAATTGCAATTGACTTTCAAACCACGTCCGCCCGCTCGAACGGGTCAGATCGAGCACCGCGCTGAAGCCATTCCACCAGTGGGCGAGGTGTGGTTTGTGTTCGTCGGTTTCGATGAAAGCGCGCGCTTTATGCAGTTGGCGGAAGGTGGCACAGTCCGGGGAAACAAAAGGACAGATCCACAACATGATTTGGAACCCCATCTCGTGCAGTTGCTGGATCATGCCCCGAGGATCGCGGAAACGGCCTCGGTGAAAGTCCCACACCCCATAGTCTTCCTGCCAATTGTCGTCGATCATGAGGACGCCGGGCGGATAACCTTCGTCGAGCAGGCGTTGAGCATAATTGAGAATGGCATGCTCTTCCTGCTCATACATTAGCTCGATCCATGTATTGTATTGCGGAGCTTGAAACAATAAGGGTGAGGGGATGGAACGAGGCGCATGAAAAAAGCTACTTCGGGCGGCTAAAAACGCGCCGCGGAGAGATTCGTATCCCTCCCGCAGTTCGATGGGGGCTTCGCCTTCGCATCGGACTTCTCCCCGGTCGGCGCTCAGGGTGAATGGTCCATTGCTCCAAAGAAAGCGGCCCTTGTTCGAGACATAAAAGGGAGTGGCTTGGTTGGCGCCGTTGTCGCGCAGATCGGCGCGGAACGTGGACGTCGCGTCAAACGGCAATTGCAAACCGTCGCAAACGCGACCGCCCCACCAGGACTCATCGGCGGACAAACTAAAATAAAACGAGCTCATGAAATGGAATCGACGTTGAAGTAGACGGGACGAGTTCCAGCAACAGTTGGCCAAAGCCATCCGGCGCTTTGGATATGACGGAGCACTGTCGGCGAGCGGGTCTCCGGATCTGGGAGATCCAGGAGGCAATTGACAGAATTATTGACCGGCAAAATCATTGCTGTTCGCGGGGTGGCGATTGAGTCGGATCAGAATAAGACGGCGGTTTTGATCGTTCTTTTCTCGCGGATGGTTTGCCAGGCCGCGGTGGCCTCCTTCGGAGCAAAGGTGTGGGTGATCCAATGGCCGACTTTGCAGGAGCCGTCCGCGATCAAGTCACAAATCTCTTCGTGGGCCGTGTGTTCCGCGGGATCGATGCGTCGATAGGTGATGCTCGAATCAGTCTCACCGGGATAAATCGCGTAACTGAAAATTCCCCCGTCGGGTTGGAGGAAGCGACGGGAGGTCTCTTTGAGGACATCGGGACTTCCGGTGGTCTCGACGATTGCGTCGAACGTTTCGTCCCGGTCGTCGGAGAAGAGCAGAGCGCCGTCGGCGGGAGTTTCGGCGAGGGCGAAATCGAGGGCCTCTTGGCGCCTGGCTGCGATGGTGATCTTCCCGGCGCCATGAAGCTTCAGAAAACGGGCGAACAAAAGGCCGGCGATTCCCGCGCCGGTGATGAGAAACGATTTGTCGCGAATGTCGGGAATCTTGCGGGTCGCGGAGTAGATTTCCCGCAGGCAAGTGATCAGCCGCACCTCTTCGATCGGCAGATTCGCCGGAACTTTTTGCATGTAAAGGAAGAAGCCAGGCACTTGGTCGCGAGCGAGGAGGCCGTCGGCCACCATCGCGGCATGGTCGCGGATCTTGCCGTATTCGGCGAAGCCGCCCCAGCCGGAGCCGTAGTCGCCGAGGGTTTCGTCCGGATACAACGCATAAGGCCGGGTGACGAGATCACCCGGGGAAAAGTTCCGGACGGAAGAGCCGCATTCGACTACCCGGCCGATCGATTCATGGCCGAGGATCGTCGGGTAGGGGATGCCGAAGTTGAAGTTGTTATGGATAATGTGGGCGTCCGTGCTGTTGCAAAACAAGCAGGAGTCGATCCGCACCAGGCAATCGTAGGGACCGATCTTCGGTTCCGGGAGATCGGCCAGTTTGATGTCGCCGTTTCCATGAGTGATGATTCCTTTCATCGGTAAAATCAGTTAATAGCCACGAAGAAGCACAAGATTCGCAAAAGAAGATTCAGACGTGAACCTCAGCTGGATGCGCATTCGATTTTAATTCTCTTTTGTTTAGAGATTTGTGTCTTTTATGCTTCTTTGTGGCTATTCCTCCTTTCATCGTCCGGCGGTCCAGTCGATGACCATGCCCCCGATCGTGCGGTCTCCTTCGCAGATGCGGCGGAATGCTTCCGGAGCCTCGGTCCAAGGGACGCAGTCGGTGAGGTTCTCTCCGAGTTGGATGGTTCCGCGGGCGAACCCATCCAGAACGGCCCGGCCGGTTTCCGCGTCGCCCGCGCCGGAGGGGAAGAGGGCGGTCGCTTCCCAGTTATGAAGGTGGGCGAAATCGACGGTGATTTGACTCGGATACCACGAAAGGAAAACCAGGCGGCTGTGCATTCGCCGGATCAAAGAAGTGGTTTGGGAAATCAATTTGGGATTGGCCGTCGCCTCGACCAGGACCGTCGGCCACTGGCCATCGGTCAGGCGTTCCACTTCTTCCGCGAGATCGCACGAGAGCGGGTTGAGCACCGGGGCTTCGACATATTTGGCGGCGAGCCGGGCGCGCAGGGGATCGGGTTCGATAAGGATCAACCGGGCGCCGCGAGCGGCCGCCCATTGTCCGAAAAACTGACCGATCAATCCCTGGCCGGATATCAAGACCATGTCCTGCTCGGTGATCTCCGCCATCCGGACGGCGTTGAGGCCGACCCGAGGAAGAATCCACATCGCGGCTGAGCGGAGATCGCATCCGTCGGGAATCTTTTGCAAGCTCGCGGCTTCGCAGACGTGCCAGGCGGAGTGGGCACCCCAAACCGGCGTAACATCTCCTTGGATACGCGTGCCCCAGCTGGTGACTCGGTCGCCCGGTTGGAGATCGGTCACCCCGGAGCCGATCTTCGAGATGATTCCGGAGGACATGTAGCCGCTGACCAGTGGGAAGGTGCCGTTGTGGGTGCGGGTGCCGCTGATGACCGATGTTTCGGTTCCGACACTCACCCCCGAGCAGTGGATCTCCACCAAGGCGTCCAAGGGACCGGGAGCCGGAAGCTCGATTGATTCGAGGGTCGGGCGGTTGGCCGCCCGGAAGATCAGAGAGTCGCTCTGTAGTGAGGTTTTACTGACAAGTGTGTCCAGTTTCATGTTTAAAGATCTTTTCCGTGTACGATCATTCGATTATCCGGCATGGCCAGGTCCAGAACCGGTGGTTTTGGTGGTAGCTGTAAATGAAGCCTTCGTTGTCAAGGACGCCGGGAAGACGAGTAAAATCGATCAGGGAAAAGCGATGACTGGAAACCTCGTCGCCCAAACCAACAACCTGGCTGTAGTTGTGAACGGTTTCCGCCTGAGTGTTCGTCCAATACCAATGGGCTTCGATGTTCTCGAAGAATTTCGTCTCGGTATACATCGGGTGGAGTTGTTCGAGGGAGGGGAGTGCCCAGTCGGAGTAGCCGGCGTAGTCCAGATCGGCGCAGGCGGCTTGGGCATCCTTCCAGTTTGCCCGGCCGATGGGACCGAGGTCGTGGATCCACATCAATCCTGCTTTCCGGTCGGTCATGGTCACCGAGCCATCCTCGTAATAGTTGCGCACCCAGCGATCATTGATCACCAGCCACTCGGCGGCGTTGGAGTCGCCTCCTGGGGGAAGCTCGCTGGTCCGGGTTTCCTCGGTGTCAACTTGAGGCTCCCCGGCAGCTTCCGCGGGACGGCGAACGTCGGCTTCGGACCGGACGATATCGACGCCGTTGAAGGCGATGGAGTCGTTGTGACTATTCCAAGCGGAGGCGGCGTCCGCGACCGGCTCTTCGGCGAAAACGACGATGGGGCGGGGGCCAAACCCCTCTTGGATGAAGCTGATCCGCTTGCGATCCGGTAAGCCCTCCGGCGGAATTGTGGAAACCGAGCCGTCTTTCAGGACAATCGTCCAATCGATGATATCCGACATTTCGATACGTTCGAGGGCCGTCGTCAGATTGACATAGGAGGCGCGGTCGGCGATCCGGCGGTTGTCGATGGCGGGATCGCCATCTTCCGCTACCCGGATTCGGCCTTGGCGCTGGTTGGCGTAACGGACCGCTAGCGGGTGATAGGCCCAGCCTTGGCGGTCGGGGTCGGCGACGTTCACCGTGATTTGGTTGGAGGTCGCCACAAAGGTGCCGTCAGAGCGTCGGATTACTTCGAAATCGCCAAGGGGAATTTCGGCGTTGTCGCTGATGTTTCCTTCCCATATCCCATAGGAAATCGATAGAGCGGGACTCTCGGTAATGGTTACTTTGGCGCTGCTTCCCGCCCGCAGAAAGTGGCGAAGCCGGGGATTATGGTTGTAGGGGGCGGTCAGCGCGAGCCGACCGGCAACTAAGGCGTAGGGAATTTCATGAATAGCCTCGAGCCAGCTTCCGGTGTCGGAGATGCTGCTGAGGATGTGGAAACGGGCGATATCCCAATGTTCGGTGATCACGTTGTTCATCGTGATGTTCATCCCGTATTGAGTCAGTATGCCGACCCTCATCCTTGCGTATTCATCCGGCATGTTGCCCCCGCGTCCCCGGATGAAAGATTCTCCGGGAGCCTCGGTGGTGGAATCGATCTTGCGATCGGTTCGTCTGGCGTTGAAGTAACAGTTATCCAAATACATTCCATTTACTTCGTAGAGCCCCAGAAGTCCGTAGAAGTAGGTGTTCGAGACGCAGTCGCGCATCGAGACTCCCCAGGAGGCGTTGATCAGATAAGCGGCGTCGACTCCATTGACCGCGACTCCGCGTAGCATTGCCCCGGGGCTGGCCTGGATTCGAATCCCGCCGTAGGGAGGGCGACCCTGTTCGTTAATCTCTCCGAGGAGGAGCATGTCGCGAATTTGCACAGCGTCGGCGCGGGAGAATTCGCCCCGGTCGTAACCGCCGCCGCTGACCACCATCCTGTGGGGGAGTTGTTCTTCGTCGTAATCGCCGCCCCGTCCCCAGACCCGTGTCGAAATCATCCATTTGTCGGGATCTGGAAAGTCGCCGATGATCACGGTTCCATGGTCTTCGGGGGCGAGGGAACGCCTCAGGAACCCAGCGCCGCTGCCGACGCCGGTGAGAGTGGTCTGAGCGCCGATCCAAAGGGTGTCGGTGATCCGGTAGTGTCCCTTGGGGAAATGGATGGTTCCTCCCAGCTTCCGTCGTTCGCCAAACGGAATGCCGGGCGCTTCCGTGAGGGAGACGCTGTCGATGGCGGCCTGGATTGCCCGGGTGTCATCGGCGACCCCATCGCCGACGGCGCCGAAATAGGTGACCTTAATGTCGTCGGCGACCCGGATCCATCGGCCTTCTTCGGTCTCGGAAACGGCGATCACGGTTCCGCCGTTGTGGGGAGCGGTGGAGTCCGCCTCCCAGACGAAGAATCCGCCCCCGGTGTCGCCGCTCCGGTGATATCCGAGAAGGTGAATCACCTGCCCGCTTTCGCCCGCGCGGGAAGTGAGGTCGCGCATGGTTTCCACGGAAGCGGGGGGCGAGGTGTTCATGTGCGTGTCATTGGCTTGTTCTCCGGACAATGGCAAGTGACTCAAGATAATGAATACAAAGGCCAAAGTGGCGGTTCTGACGGAAGGGAGCGGAAGTGTGGACATGGATTGATGGGACCGGCGCAGATGGGTCGCCGGAGCGTTTTCGGATTCCTAGGTTTGATATCCGTGCAATATTGAACCGACGGTGGCCGTCGTCAATATGACCTCTGTGTCACGAGTTGCAGAAAAGTGATCAAAAGGGGGACTGCGGAGAAATTGGGGTAACCACTAATGGACACGAATGAACACGAATCCAGAGGATGAGGAAGGGGACCACGGAAGACACGGAATACACAGAAGTCGGAGGGGATTGCTCGGATTTAGGCAGGAGCCTAAACCCGGGCGAAGAAGTTAAAATGAATCTGGCGTGCCACTGGGAGGGATGGCATCCTGCCGTCCGCCGTCAGCGTCGGTCTCAGAAGAAGGTCACCTGGAAGCCACCCCTCCGATTTTGCACTGCAACCGGCAGTGAAGTTTCATCGGAGAGATTCTCTTTTCCGTGTCTTCCGTGTTTTCCGTGGTTAAAAATGCTTTTTCTTTCAGCGGTATCGCGTCCGGTAGGCGCGGGGGCTTTCTTTGGATTCGCGGGCGAAGATGCGGGTGAAGTAGGCGGGGCTTTCGTAACCGGCGCGGTAGGCAACCTCCTGGACGGGAAGGTCGGTGTCACGGAGGAGGGTTTTGGCCCGTTCGATCCGGACGTTTTGCATGTAGGCGAGGGGAGTTGTGCCGTATTTCCGTTTGAACAGGCGGCAGATGTGTTCGTAGGAGAAGCCGAATTCGGGGAGGTTTTGCCGGAGGAGGGGACATTTCCCCATCGGCAGATAAGCGAGTTTGCGCAGGTGCTCGCGGATGTTGTTGGCGAGCTGATCCTCGGCGATTCGCTCGCCGCCGTCATCGTCGGACTCATCGAGGAGTTCGAGAAAAAGTTCGAGTAAGAGCGGACGGCAAAGCAAGCGGTTGTGGTCGCCTCCTTTTTCCCAGCGCATTTCGAGGCGTTCGTGGAGATCAAACACCCGATTTTTCCTGCCGATTTTCCCGTGTCGCACCTCCTGGCTGATCCAACCGGGAGGGAGATGGCAACGGGCGTATTGTTCGGGGGTGAGGTCCTGGGTCATGATTGGCAAGGATTCCGTGGAATTTTGCTCGATCCAGTCGAAGTGGATCCAATGCCGGTAACCGCCCCGTGGGGAGGTCATGTTGGACGAATGTGGCGTGGCCGGCGGAATGATGATGTAGGAATCCGGGGGGCAGGCGAATACCTTATCGCCAATCTCCAGTTCGCCGCTCCCTTCGCGGAAAAGGACCAACTGGTGATCGTAAATGCTTCGCCATGGTTCGAGCCAATCGCCCGGACAATAGGAGCTGCCGACGATGCGGGGTTGGGGGTTGATCCGTCGGAGCCACCAGGAGGCATCGCTGGCGGATGGCGGTATCGGATCAATGGTCATAGCATTTTTGTGTGTCTTAGAAACGATTGTTTGCGATCCCGATCGTGAAACTTGATGTTGTTTTGCACAAGAAGTCAAGTTTGGGGTTCCGGCCCTTTGTGATCCGCCTGGATCGGCAGCAGGATGCGGTGGTTGAAGCAAAATTTTTCCGTGCGAAACTACCGGGACCTCATTGGCGAAGCATTATCCTCCAATTCTTGTCACAAAGCTCCCATTGACGGGGAGCAGAGTTTCCGGATTCCATGTGGCGCTTTATTTTACGAAAAATCCCACATACGTATTTATGCAGACCAAGAAACGAATCGCAATCATTGGGGCGGGCAACCGCGGGCAACGTTTTGCCAACATTATCAAAAACAGCAGCTTAGGCGAAGTGGTGGCGGTCGCGGAACCGCGCGAGGACCGTCGCGGAGCGTTCTGCGATGAGTTCAACATTGCGCCGGACCAGGCGTTCGACGATTGGCGATCGTTTGTCGAGGGAGAACGTCGATGCGATGCGGTGGTAATTTCGACCATGGATCAGGAGCATGTTGGGCCTGCCATCGCCTGCCTGGAGCAGGGTTACGATATTTTGTTGGAAAAGCCGATGGCCGTCACCCTGGATGATTGTCGGGCCATCGAGGCGGCGCAACGCCGGTCGGGGGCAATCGTTCAGGTCTGTCATTCGTTGCGTTACCACCGGGCCTTTCGGAAGGTGAAGGAACTGATCGACGGCGGTGCGATCGGACGGTTGATCTCGCTCGACCTATTGGAGCAGGTGAAGCCCTGGCACCATGCCCACAGTTATGTCCGGGGAAATTGGGGAAATACCGGGCGTTCCTCCTTCATGTTGTTGGCCAAGAGCTGTCACGACATCGATTACCTGGCTTATCTGACCGGAAAGTCGTGTCTGCATGTCTCCTCGTTCGGTTCGTTGACCTGGTTTCGTTCGGAAAATGCCCCCGCCGGAGCGCCCAAGCGGTGCACCGACGGTTGTCCCGTGGAGTTCGAATGTCCATATTCGGCGTTCAAGGCTTACCCGGGCGATGACACGCTCGACACCAGTCCGCTCGGTCGTTGTGTGTATCATTGTGACAATGACGCGGTTGATCACCAAGTGGTTTGCATGGAGTTTG
Source organism: Verruconatronum alginivorum (assembly GCF_056590205.1). Lineage (NCBI taxonomy): Bacteria > Pseudomonadati > Verrucomicrobiota > Opitutia > Opitutales > Verruconatronaceae > Verruconatronum > Verruconatronum alginivorum. The sequence continues at coordinate 2,355,900 of NZ_JBWPVQ010000001.1, forward strand.
AGGATGCCATAACCGCGACTTTTACCATGACCGCTTTTGGACGAAGCGGAGGCCGCCGCCTGCGCGCCCATGGAACGTTGGGCGATCTTTCTTTGCACGGAAACCAGGACAAGATCCAAATCCGGATGTTTCCTGACCGGGCGAACAAGGCCGAACAGGAGAACGGCGATGTGATCAACATTGACCTGGCGAAGGAAAGCGGGGGCCACGGCGGAGGGGATGCGCGGGTGACTCTCGCCTGGTTGCGTTCTCTTCATACCCGGGATGAGTCGGGCATTGTCGCCAATGCCCAGGAATCGCTTCGCTCGCACGCGATTGTGTTCGCGGCGGAGAAGGCCCGATTGGAGAAACGGGTGGTGGCGGTTTCCGAGGTCGAAGCCGAAGAGATGGCCGCTTTCGCCGAAACCCATTGAGAACAGCGGACGGGACTGTTTCGGCCATCGAAGCACGAAACGTAAACCGTCGGCAACGTTCCACGGAATGAGTGCGCTGGGACAAACGATTAGCGAATCGTCCGCCCGCCCGATCGAGAGGGTTTCAGTCACTTTTCTCTAATAGTTGGCACAAAGGTCCCATTGACCGGAGAGGCGGATTTCCGGTTTATTTGGCACCAGAAGAGCGAGTCTTAGTCTGAAAAGAACGACGAACTCAGTTTCTCCAACCCAAAAACAGAAAACCTATGAAAATAAGCACACTCTCCAATTTCAGGCCTGCCATCCTGGCTGGTCTTGGCTGTTTCGCCCTATTTGGTGCCGCTTCCGCAAATGTCGACTTTGGTCCACGAACACAAATTGTCCACGATACGACATCGGGCATTCAAAGTGCTTCCATGGCGGTCAGTCCAACCGGCGCTGTCGGGTTCGCCTTCGGAACGCAGTTCCGGGCAAGGTTTCGGGAATTGAATGACGGCGTTCTCGGCGCCACGACGACCATTGGCACTTCGGAAAGTTACGCACCGGCTTTGGTCTATGATGCGGGCGGCCAAGCGCACATGGTGTATCGCGGTGCGACGACCGGAAGCAGCTACAACTCTACGCCAGTGAACAATATGGGGTATCGTTACCAGCTGGATGGGGTATGGCAGGCGGAACAACAGATTGGATCGTTTTCGGTTAGTCGGACTCCAGATCTCCAGTTCGATTCCAGTGGGAATCTTCATGTCGCCTGGAGTTCCCATTCCACCAATGGCGGTTTTCGCTACAACATGAGGAATACCGCGGGAGTCTGGGGTACCGCCATGGATGTCAGCACGGATGGCGGTCGCACCCGGGGTGGCCCGAGGTTGCATGCCACAAGCGCATCCGACGTACGGATCTTCTCCCAGTCGAGCCACACCTCGGCGGTTTCGGCAGGTTTCACCGGTTTGAATTCTCGAATCCGTACTCCCGAAGGATGGGCTTCAGACCACCTCCCGGACAGCTCCTATTCCGGGAATGGGTCGAATAACTCTTTCTTTTCAAACGTAACCTCCGTGGGCGAGCGAAATGGACTCGTTGACGTTGTGGCTATTCAACAGTTCAACGTCGATTCGGTGTTGGGCAGGGTCGTTCTTCGCTCCGACATTCTGAACGCCGACCCCCGTATGCCGACCGTGCTTTATGGCAACAACGACGCCGCTGAGGTTAGCATGTCGATTGACAGTTTCGGGATGCGGTATGTCTTCTTCACCGCGCCATCCGAAGCAAATCCATCCAACAACGCGGTTTGGTTGCAGCGGGTGGATACCCATGGAGCGTTGGTGGGTGGAAATACCGCGCTCACCGATGGAACGGAGTTCATCTCGAGAATCGGTAGCGCTTACGACCCGAATTCGAACAGCCTCCATCTTATGTATGTCGCCAATGGCAACACCCTCTATCACACGACGACGGTGATTCCGGAGGCCTCGACGTTGGCTTACTTGACCGTATTCGGGATTTCGGGGCTTCTCCTCCATCGGAGAATGCGTCAGAAGAAAAAATGATGTTTGCGCGCGAGTCGTCCGGCGAGGGCCGGTTCGCGCCTGCGTTGGTCAATAAAGTGGGAAGTAAAGGATCGAATGAAAGCACAAAAAAAATCAAAAAGTCGCGGATTCACACTGATCGAACTGCTGGCGGTCATTGCCATCATCGGCATCCTGTCGGCAATCTTGATTCCAGTCGTGAAATCGGTTCGAGCCAAAGCGCACAAAACGACAGCCGCTTCGAATATCCGGCAGCAGCTGACCATCTGGTCGCTTTACAGCGCCGAGAATGACGACAAATTGATGCCCGGGGTGAACAGGGGCCCGGACACTTACCTGGAATGGTGGTGGGTGGCCATCATGCAACGCTACGATGACTCCATCAATCAGGGACAAAGGCGTTACGGGGTGTTAGTCTCACCCGTTCGGGGACCTTTGGATGGAAACCATAGCTGGCTTGGAATTAACCAGCGAATTTGTTCGACGCCGACGCGGACTTATCGGTTCTCTGAAATTCAGAATCCTGCAAGGACCGTGGTTTTCGCGGATTCGATTGTCGATATTTACCATGACAATTGGTCCGGAGCGAATTACACGACCTACCGATACGACGACAATACCACGTCCCTTTTCGGTTTCGCCGATGGGCATGTGGAGTCGGCCGTCACCCGCCATCTGAGCATGCCGGAAGGCATGTTTGGCAGCGCGTTCAGGCCGACTCAATTTAGTTATACTGTGAGCGGTGAATAGCCGGTGAGATTCATGAGGCCTCTCGTACGATCTGCACTGGGATTTCTGCTCCTGCTGGCATTTGTTATTCCCGTTTTCGGCGAATCAAGCTCATTGGTTTTGGCCAACGACGGAAAAAGCGAATATGTCATTTTATTGGGTGAAGATGCGACGGTGGCTGAGAGAAATGCCGCCAGTGAGTTAAGGAAATACCTGGCGATGGCGACGGGGGTGGAGTTGCCGATTCAGACGCTGAGAGAGGAAACGGATTCAGGAAATCGGGTCTACGTCGGAGCCTCGGCGGCGAGGACCCGGATCGAAGGCTTCGATGCGTTGGATCTCGAACCGGACGAGATTTTTATTCGAATCACGGGAGGGAATCTCATTCTCGCTGGAGGAGAACCCCGGGGAACATTGTATGCGGTTTATACTTTTCTGGGGGAAGTTGTCGGGTGCCGCTGGTATGCCAACGACGCTGAAGCGGTGGTTCCGTTGACTCCTACGTTGGCGATTGGAAATCTGGACATCCGGTATGCGCCGCCGTTCGCCATGCGTCATATCTACACGAACGTGTTGGATCCGCGGAGCGCTGAAAAAAGTTTCTTGGTGAAGATGCGGCAGACTCATCCGAACCTGTCGGTCGAATGGGGCGGTGGTTTCGGGATGGGAGGGAGCCACACGTTGATGAGTTGGATTCTGCCCCCCGACGAGTTTTTTGAAACAAATCCGGAATGGTATTCGTTTGATGGTGACAAACGGGTGGCCCGAAATCTTTGCATGACGAATGAAGAGGCCTGGGAGGTTGCGGCGGAGCGCGTCCTGGAGCGGGTTGGTAAGCAATATGAGAGTTGGACGCGGCCCGAGGATAAAGTGGTGAGCGTCAGTAACCCTGATACCGGGGCGTTTTGCCGCTGCGATGTCTGCGCGGCCTCTCGGGAACGGGAAGGGTCGGATTCGGGCGCATTGATCGAGATGGTCAATCACATCGCGGCGAAGGTGGCTGAAGAATATCCCGACGTCCGGATCTCGACTTTGGCTTACTGGAATACCGCCCAACCTCCGGCCCATGCCCGTCCGCGGGAGAACGTTTTGGTGATCTTTGGCATCGTCAACGAGAATAACCATCCGGCCCATTTGCGGAACCGCGTGGTCGCGCGGAATTTCCGGGTTCCGTTTCAGCAAAACCGGGTCTTCCGGGAGTATCTCGAAAAGTGGGTGGCGATCTCGCCGGAGGTCTATGTCTGGGACTACACAACGAACTTCAGCAACATGATCCAGCCGCACCCGACCTACTTCGCCCATCCCGAAAGCCTGCGATTTTACCGGGACATCGGAGTAGGGGGCGTTTTTACCCAGGCGGGTTGGAGCAACGCGGGAGACTTTACCCGGCTGCAGGCCTGGGTGAATTCCCGAACCCTGTGGAATCCGGACCTGGATACCCGGGAACTGATGACGGAGTTTCTGGAAGCTTATTATGGTGCGGCGGCGCCGTATTTGATGGAGTATTTGGAATTGATGGCCGGGGTGGACCGTAGGTTGCGCTCGTATGAAGCCCACACCAAGGTTTGGTTGACGCTCGAGATTTTGAATACTGCCACCGAACTCTTTGGGAAGGCCTTGGCTGCGGTCCGGGGAAACGAAGAGCTCGAGTTCCGGGTGCGGCGGGAGCGCTTGAGTCTGGATATCGTTTGGGTGCAGCAATACGAAGATCTGAAAAATGAGGCGAGGGAGAAGAATCTTCCCTTTCGGGGGCCTGCCGACCGACGCAAGGCATTTGAATGGTTGGCCCGCGATGAATTCAAGGCCGGAATCTACCGGGAGTGGGGCGTTTTTTCCGAATATCTAAACGAACTGAACAAGCAGCTGGAACGAGAATCAGAAGGAAGTGGTCCCTGAAGCCGCTCCGCCGAATTTTCCATAAACCAAACAGGCGAATTGCCGACTGTTTTTTCTTAACCCATACAAATGACAATTCCTATGAAATGTAATAAACGATTCTTGTTGAGGACCTCTCTCATCGGGGGCATGGCTTGGCTGGGCGCGCTGGGTAGCACTGTTTATGCTGATGTCGAATTCACGCCCCGCACCGCTATTGTCACCCACCCCTCGAACATTCAAAGCGCGACCATGGCGGTCAAGCCTGATGGTTCAGCGGGTTTTGTGTATGGAACAGATTGGCGGGCTCGTTTTCGGGAGTTGGCTGACGGGGTTGTTGGTAGCGCGGTAACGATTGGGACTTCGGAGAGTTATGTCCCAGCGTTGGCTTATGACGCGGACGGCCAGGCGCATGTGGTGTATCGCGGCGCGACGACCGGGAGCAGCTACAACTCGACGCCCGTAAACAACATGGGTTATCGTTTTCAGATCGACGGGGAGTGGCAACCGGAGGAACAAATCGGATCCTTTTCGGTAAGTCGAACGCCGGATCTTCAATTCGATGCCCTGGGTAATCTACATGTCGCGTGGAGTGCTCATAGTACCAATGGTGGTTTTCGTTATAATATGCGGGACCCATCCGGGACATGGGAGGCTGGCTCGGTTGTCAGCACGGATACTGGCCGAACTCGCGGCGGTCCTCGCTTGTATGCGATTAGTGCCTCGGAGGTCCGTATTTTCTCTCAGTCTAGTCATTCGACAGCACACGAATCGGGCTTCTCCGGGTTGAATATTCGCGTTCGCGACGCCGAAGCTACCGGAGGATGGATTTCAGATCATTTATGGGATGATCCATGGTCGGGATACGGTTCGAACAACTCGTTCTTCTCCAATGTGACGTCGGTGGCGGCTCGCGGTTCCGCGGTGGATGTGGCCGCGATCCAGCAGTTCAACGTCGATTCTGTCGAGGGATATGTCGTCCTGCGGTCAGATGTGCTGGGCAACGCTGAGGCACCCTTGCTGCTCTACAATCAGCCTGACGCCCGCGAGGTGAGCATGGTCGTCAATGACGATGGGACGCGGTTCGTCTTTTTTACCGCCCCTTCTCTGGACAACCCGTCGAATTACGCGGTTTGGTTGCAGCGGGTAAAGGCTAATGGCGATCTGGATGGTGGAAACGTTCAGGTCACCGAAAGTGACGAGAACATCACCCGACTCACCGCCGGAATCGACGGCGGGGGTGAGCTGCATTTGGCCTATGTCGTAAACAACACAATTCTCTATCATCAAACAACCCGGGTGCCGGAGCCGTTTTTTAAGTCGAAAAGGCTTATCGTAAGCGAGCCCAACAACCCGGGAGTTCAGAGCGCCTACATGGCTCTGAAGCCGGATGGAACGATTGGTTTCACCTACGGGACCGAGTGGAGAGCGCGATATCTGGAGTTGGACGGACGCGCGATTCAGGGGGGAGTGACATTGCTGGAAGGCGAGAGTTACGTTCCGGTTTTGATCTATGATGCGGCTGGAGACGCTCATGTTGTTTTCCGCGGTGCGTTGGAAGGGAGCGATTATCATTCAGCCGCGGTGAATAATCTCAGCTATCGTCGGCAAATAGACGGAGTGTGGCAGGATCCGGAAACGGTTGGAGCAATCTCCGTCAGTCGGCAGCCAGACCTTGCCTATGACAGCAGCGGAAACCTCCACCTCGCCTGGAGCCGGCACACGGATGGAGGGGTGCGGTACAACATGAAATCCCCCGCGGGCGTCTGGGGGATCGGGGGCGACGCCACCACTGACACGTCACGGACGCGGGGCGGTCCACGCCTCGTGCCAACCAGCGCCGCGTTCGTCCGGGTTATTACCCAGTCAAACAGTGTCGCTGCGATGAATGATGGGATGAGCGGCCTTCAGTCGTATATCCGAACTTCGGAGGGCGGTTCATGGACGAGGCAGGCACTTCCGGACTCGACGATTACAAACTACGTATCCAACAACTCCTTTCAAAAGAATGTGACTTCGCTGGGATACCGAGGAAGCGCGCTTGACGTGGCCGCCGTGCAGCAGTTTGGAGTCGCTTCCGTCGAGGGTCGCGTCGTGCTTCGATTGAACGTTCTTGCCGTACAACGACCGAGCCCGATTGTTTTGTATGGCGAACCCGACGCTCGAGAAGTCAGCATGGCAATCGGCAGTGATGGCATGCATTACGTCTTTTTCACCGCGCCATCGGTGGAAAATCCGGAGAACTATGCCTTGTGGTTGCAGATGGCGGATGCGGTGGGTGGCTTGATCGGCGTAAACGTCCAACTTACCGATGGATCGGAGCATGTCTCAAATCTGACCGCGCGGGTTGATTCCTCGGATGAGTTACATGTCGCCTACATTTCGGGTGGGTCGAAACTCTATTATGAAACCACCCGGTTCCTTCCTCCGGGTGGTTTCGAGGCATGGCGAGAGACCAATTTTCCAGATCATCTGAACGACCCGGAAGTCAGCGGTCCTTATGCCTCGCCCGCGGGCGACGGAGTCGAGAATCTGATCAAATACGCATTCGATCTCCCTGTGTGGGAAGCGATCTCTTCCGCCAATCTTCCGATGGCGCTGGCGCTGGATGAGGACACCTTGTCCCTGGTGTATCCGGAAAGACGAGACATCGATGACGTAGCGTATATTCCCGAAGTTTCGGTTGATCTGATCGAATGGTTCCGCGGGGAACCGTATGTGACGACGACGGCGTCGGGGATTTTCGAAGGAAATGTCGAAATCATGGAAGCCCAGGCCGTTCTCCCCGAGGAGGCTTCCCGTGGTTTCATTCGATTGAGGCTTGAGCTTTTGGAATAATTATGGCGCGCCACCGACTCGTGGGTTTCAAAAGAAAAATCTCGAAGGACAATGTTTCTAAACGATCTTGAACGTTCCGTGGCCCATTTGGGGGGTAGAACCATGGTTTGTGCGGCTATTGCTTGGTTTCTCGCCTGCGGGAGCCTGGTCGCTGGAGCGGGGTTTGAGCCGCGAACTCTGATTGTGAGCGATAGCAGTGCCCAAGGTATCCAAAGCTCGGATATGGCGGTCCGGTCGCCCGGGTCCGTTGGATTCGTTTATGGGACCGGCTGGAGGATCAGGTATCGGGAATTGCAAGGAAACGTCGTCGGCTTGCCGACGACGCTCAGCAGCACGGAGACGTATGTGCCCGCACTTGCTTATGATGCCAGCGGCGAGGCGCATATCGTCTATCGGGGTGCGCCTTCAGGCAGCAGTTATAATGCAACGCCGGTCAACAATCTCAGTTATCGCTATCAATCCGGAGGAGAGTGGCAGCAAGCCGAGGTGGTGGGAGCGATTGTTGTGAGCCGGACGCCCGTCCTGCAGTTCGACGACAGCGGGAACCTCCATGTTGCGTGGAGTCGGGCCACGACCGGAGGTTTCAGTTATAATATGAGGGCAGCCTCGGGCGAATGGGGACTTGCCCATGCTGTCAGCGAGGACACTGGACGAACCCGCGGCGGTCCGCGCCTGGATGCTCGTGGATCCATGGATGTCCGCGTCTTCTCGCAATCCAGTCATTCCACTGCCCACGCCAATGGTTTTTCGGGGTTGAACTCCAGGATCCGGACTCCGACCGGATGGACCTCCGACCATTTACCGGATCAACCGTGGTCAGGCTACGGCTCGAACAATTCATTCATGTCGAATGTCACGTCGGTGGCAGTCCGGGAGAATCAGGTTGATGTCGCCGCCATCCAGCAGTTTAACGTTGATTCGGTCGAGGGGTATGTGGTTTTGCGGCGAGACGTCTTGGGGGGAGGCGCACAGCAGCCGATCCTATTATATGACAAACCAGATGCGCGAGAAGTATGTTTGGCGATCGACAATCATGGAATGAGGTATGTTCTGTATACGGCTCCCGCAAATTCAGGTTCGTCGCCCCATCGCCTATGGTTACAATTGATTGACGAAAATGGGAATTTCGCCGGAGAGCGGCTGGCGGTGACCAGCGGAACGGAGCACATCACCCAGGTCCGAGCCGAGTTCGATTCATTCCAGAGCCTTCACATATCTTACGTCGCCGATGGCCAATTTCTTTACCACCAGGTAAGGCCATACAGCTTCACTCTCAGCGACTATGTCATCGTGCTGGGGCCGGAGGTCATTCCGGCGGAACAGAAAGCAGCGGAGGAGTTGCAGAAATATCTGGGTCTCATCACGGGCGCGACTCCGCCCATCCGAAGTATCCAGAATTTGAGTGGCGGGGAACGGGGTATTTACGTCGGACCATCCGCCGCGCGGGAGCTGACTGCCGATTATGATGACATCCCGTTGGGGCCTGATGGAATTCTTATTCGGACGGTTGGCGATAATCTGGTTTTGAGTGGCTCCCGGCCGCGGGGAACGCTGTATTCGGTGTATGAATTTCTGGAAGAGAAAGTGGGTGTCCGGTGGTTTGCCAAAGATGCGGATCCGGTGATTCCGCAGACCACCAGTTTGCCGTTGGGGCAAATCGATTACGTGTATACGCCCCCCTTCCAGTATCGCCATCTTTACACCCATTCCCTCCAGCCTCAGGCGGGGAGTATGGATTTCCCCGTTCAGTTGAGGCAGACCGATCCGGCGTTGTCGGCCGAATGGGGCGGAGGTTTTGGAATGGGCGGGAATCACACCTTGTTGAGTTGGATTTTGCCTCCGTCGATGTTCTTTGCGGATCATCCGGAGTGGTACGCGTTTGACGGCACGCAACGGGTCCCGACCAACATCTGCATGACGAACGCGGGAGCCCGAGCGAAAGCGGCGGAGCGGGTGTTGGCGAGGATTCAGCAGGAGTATTCGAATTGGACTTATCCCGAGCAGAGAATTATTTCGGTCAGCAATCCCGACACCGGAGTTTTTTGCCGCTGCGCGGTCTGCGCGGCCTCCCGTAATGTCGACGGGTCGGATTCGGGGGCCTTGATCGAATTGGTCAACCATGTGGCGGCCCATGTGGAGCCGCATTATCCCGATGTGACGATCTCGACCTTGGCTTACTGGAATACCGCGCAACCTCCGCAGGTCGCCCGGCCGCGGGAGAATGTGTTAGTGATTTTCGGCATAGTGAATGAGAACTGGGTACCCGCCCACCTCCGGACCCGTTTAGTCGTTCGGAATTTCCGGGTTCCTTTTCAGCAAAATACAACCTTCCGGGAGTTCCTGGAGGAGTGGGTGGCGATTTCACCCAAGGTATACGTCTGGGATTACACCACGAATTTCAGCAATATGATCCAGCCTCATCCGACCTATTTCGCGTATCCGGAAAGTCTCCGGTTTTACCGGGACATCGGGGTGACCGGCACGTTCACCCAGGCCGGATGGAGCAACGCGGGGGACTTTGTCCGGATGCAGGCCTGGGTGTATTCGAAGATCCTGTGGAATCCCGATCTCGATACGGCTGATTTGATTTGGGAATTCCTTGACGGGTATTACGGTGCGGCTGCCCCTTACCTGATGGATTATTTGGAACTGATGAGCGGCATCGACCGTCGGCTTCGGTCCTATGAGAATCACACCCGGGTGTGGTTGACCTTGGAAGATCTGACCGCCGCAACGGAATTGTTCGCGCAGGCTCTTCAGGCGGTGGAAGGGGACGAGGTGCTCACCTATCGGGTGCGAAGGGAACGCTTGAGCCTCGATATCGTCTGGCTGGAGCGTCATGTGGAACTGCGGGATGCGGCCGCCGCGCAGGGTGTTCCTTATCTCGGACCGGAGAATCCGCATGCGGAATTCGACCGATTGGCCCTGAATGAATTCAACGCCGGGATTTATAAAGAATGGGGAGTTTTTTCCGAATACCTCGCGGGCCTTGCGCCTACTTGGGGAACGTTTGCCTCATGGATTGACTATCACGGATTGGACAATGAAGGGATGAGCGAGGAAGAGATTGGAGCCATTGATTTTGATGGCGACAGCTTTACCGCGAAACAAGAGTATGTTGCGGGAACGAACCCGCGGGATCCTGGGTCACGCCCTTCGTTGGGTGCGGTCCAGGTGGGAGATGGGCCGATCTCCCTGGAGTGGAAGGGGATTGGAGGACGCCATTATTCGGTGTTTGGGAGCGAAACCTTGGGAGGGGGAACATGGATTTTGGTTGATCAAATGACCGCCTACGAAGACCAGACTTTCCGTTTCCAACCGCCGGTGGCTGGCGACTCCGTTAGGTATTTTTACTGGGTAAAGATCGAGCGGTAGGTTCCTCTGGGAGCGGAGGTAGCATTCCGGCTTTCGCCGGATGAGCGTCGGAGGCCGCCTTTGGGAGGCGGTCATCGGGCGAAAGCCCGATGCTACGGAGCGGCGGTAGCATTCCGGCTTTCGCCGGATGAGGATTGGAGGCCGCCTTTGGGAGGTGGTCATCGGGCGAAAGCCCGATGCTACGGAGCGGCGGTAGCATTCCGGCTTTCGCCGGATGAGGATTGGAGGCCGCCTTTGGGAGGTGGTCATCGGGCGAAAGCCCGATGCTACGGAGGGCGGTAGCATTCCGGCTTTCGCCGGATGAGGATTGGAGGCCGCCTTTGGGAGGTGGTCATCGGGCGAAAGCCCGATGCTACGGAGGGCGGTAGCATTCCGGCTTTCGCCGGATGAGGCTTGGGAAGTGGACATTTGCCCGCCTTATTTTCCTATGAAGAAACTGTCCATCAGTCACTTTTGTGCAGATGTCGTCATAAGGGTTCTGTTGACCGGTTGCCTTTGGTTGAGATGATTTTGCCACATAAACCTAACTTGGAGGCATCACCCAATGGACATCGCACAGGCACTTCTAGACCCTCTCATCCGGGGGATTCGCCATGGGAATTCCGCCTCGGCAGGCTCGTGAGCTCCTTGCCCGCCCACGCATTCACCCACCCGGGGCTTTATGCGGTCGCGGGTGGAACAAAAGTATTTGAAAGGCTTTGGATGAATCGCTGGCGTGCGTGGTCCGCTTGCCAGCGATTCCTTTTTAGCGGCTACATCTTCCCAACCGTTCAGGAGATTTTGCAGATTCCCAATCGATTGTAAAAAGATCACGACGAGTGCATCCCAAACGAGGGTTTGGTCGGCGGAATAGTTCCGGGGGATGGTTGGGATTTACCTGCAATTTGAATTTCTAATTCCAGTTGGCTCAATCTTCTTTGGATGACCTTTTATTGAAATGAATGAATTATTCGACTGGAGCAAACTACGTTGGCAAGCCCCCGGGTCTCAACTTGAGGGGAGCTGGCGCATGAATATCGCTGGAGACTGGGCAGCTATCCGGAACTATGCGGACGTTATTGATTCGGATCCGGCGGGCATCTATGGCGATCTCTTGGATCTGTTGCGAGGCGGTGCGTGGAATCTGGTTAACGTGGAGGCGGTGCTGGGAGAGGTTGGTCGGCCTATTTTCAAGCAGGGACCTAACTTATGCTGCAAGGCATCGGCGGCAATTGCCTGTTTGCAGGCAGGTGGTTTCCACACCGCCTGCCTTGCTAATAACCATGCCATGGACTTCGGATCCGAAGGGCTGCGTTCCACGATTGATTCTCTCACTACGGGTGGTTTGGACTATATCGGCGCCGGATTTGACGGGGAAGAAATTACACGTCCATTGATCCGGACAATCAACGGTTGCCGCGTCGCCATGATTAATTGGGCGGAAGGAGAAGAGTGTATGTCGCATCGTGGTGAGCCTGGGGTTAACGGGTTCGATGTCGCGGGTATTCTTCTCCAGATTCGCCACTTAAAGGTTGTGGAGCAGGTCGATGTGGTCGTCGTCCAATTTCACGGTGGGCGCGAGTTTGCTCCGGTGCCTCCACCTTATGTGGTTAAGGCCTTGCGTCAGCTCGCGGAAGGTGGCGCGGATGCGATCATTGCGCATCACCCGCATGTTCCTCAGGGGATTGAGATTCACCAAGGGGTTCCCATTGCCTACAGTCTCGGGAACTTTGTTTTCTGGCAACCAAGCCCAGTCAGGTCACGCCACGAGGGGTATCTTGCTCATCTGGACTTTAAAGACAAAAAGTTATGTGCGCTGGAAGTGACTCCTTATGTGACGGAAACAACCGGCTTGAGGAAGATGCGGGAAGATGAGCTGGGCCCGTTTGCGGAGAGGATGACCAAGGTTACGCGCGTCCTGGAATCGGCCCAGAGTATCCATGAGGCTTGGGGGGGCTTTGCCGATTCCACGGATCATCACTGCCTCTTTCAGCTTATAGGTGATCTGAGCCTAGGGGCTACTAAGGAGAACACCAAGGCTCTGGACTCTATGAGACTATGCAATTTCTTCAGGGCTCCGGCCCATCATCATCTGATTGCGGAGATTCTTGAACGACAGACATTCGGCCGACTGGGAGATTCCCCTGACTGGGCATTAAAGCTAGTTGCTGAATGGGTTGAAGGTAAATCAAGTTGATCATGTGTTTCCGCGTTGAGCAGAAATAGTGAAACGAGAGGGTCAATGGCGACGGACGCAGATTGTCCGTCGGCGCACCCGCCCGTGACACGGATCTATCTGTCTGTAGATTGGGATGGAGGAACAGGCAGGAATGCCTGTTTCACTGTTTTGCGTGACACGGACATTACTGTCTGTGGCCTGGGTAGGCGCTTACTCCACGCCGGGAGCAACATACAGCCAGTACTGACCTTCGCTGAGCCCGGCTTTGATGGGGTTCTCCCGGATATACTGGATGTAGTGGGCATATTCCTCTTTGTTGCGGACGATCCGGTCATAGGATTCGTCCATCCAAAAGGTTCCTTTGGTACCAAGCAATTGGTTCGCCGCGCGGGCGCTCGCTCCCTTGATCCCTTTTAGGATCTTGGACAAGGGTGAAACAGACATTCCTGTCTGTGGTCTGGGCGGGAACGGACAGGCAGGAATGCCTGTTTCACGGGGGGTAGTTCTTTAGGTTTAATGAGTTGGGGACGATCACATACGATGCGTCATTTACCGGGCCAAGGATTGAATCGTGAGCCAGCTTAAGGCAATGGCGAGGCCGAAGCTCCAGAAGGTTCCAATCAGGATGTATTCGGCGACATTTTGTTTCTTGGCTTCTTCAAAGCGGAGGATCGATTTGGCGGCGATCAGAAATCCGATGCCCGCCGGGTGTCCGATGAAAAGGAACATGAAAATCAGCGCCCGCTCCAATCTCCCGATTTGAGCGCCTCCGTCTTGCAACCCTTTTCCCAGGGCGTTGCGCAAATCCTGATTTCGGCTGAGGATTCGCGAAGCTATTTCCGCGATGAAATAACCGGGCGCCCATATCGCGGCGCAGAGCCCCGCTCCGGCGATGATCCAATCGCGTCCCGGGACGACAACATCGTCGGCGGGAATCCAACCGAAGAGGACTGCCCCGAAGGCGATCGCCAGAATGGAAAGCAGGTGGGCGAGTTGATCGAGGGCGAATCCTTCCGGCGAGGGTTGAAAGGATGCTTTCACCCGGTCGATCAGGATATGCACGAGAGTCAAGGCGACGGGAATTTGCCAGAGCGCCCATTGTTGCAGAATGAGGTAGGCGAGGATTCCGTGGATCGCGCCATGTAATAGGAGAGGCGCCCAACGGTTTTTGTTCGTGGCCACGCCCTTGGTTTGCAGCAGAAAGTCACCGTAAAAATGGGCGGCTATTAACAGGATCGCGATTTCGGTCATGGGTATTGTGCCTAAATGGATAGAAAGCAACCTGAGGGGGTTGCTTTCGACCAATGAAACCTCTAGAGGTTGCTTTTCGGGGAAGGAGGGTCGATTAAATGTGACATCGCGTTCAAGACCGGTTCGAGGTGGCTGTTCCAAGCCGCCCGTTTCAGTGCCTTGGTGATGGATTGCCGGGTAGGGGCGGCCCCGTCAGGTTTTTGCGCCACAGCGGATCCGGCGGTCTCCTCCTGCGTCCAGCCCATCAAGGCACCGTAAACCGCGACGGATTCGGCGTGGGTCCAGCGGCTGATGGTCAAGTCGAGCAATGGGATGGCCACTCCCTTGAGAGCCACGGCCGATTCGGGGCCGTCCGGCCATTCCAGGGCAAGTCTCGCATCTTTTCGAAGGGCGTCCAAGGCTTTGCCGGAGCGGACAAAAGCGGGGCCGTTCGACTCGCTGATCCTGGTTTTTGAGACATGTTCGACGCCTCCGATACCGATTCCCACGCGGGTGTCGATGTTCTTTCGTGACGGATGGGCTTTGGTTCCCGCCCGCATGAAAATGGCGGCGTGCAGCGCCAGCGAGGGTGTCTGGAGACAGAATTGCCAGCTGTCACCTCGGAAAACGTCGAGTTTGCCGACGACGGCCCCGGGATGACGTTTGGAGAAATCGCGGCCGAGTTGTTTTAGCCAGGCAACCAATTGTTTGCGCAAGGCAGCGGACATGGCGCTCGATTCGACTAAGTCGCCGGTCAATACGGCATATGGTTTCATAGGTGAAATGGGGGCTCGCTGTCCTGATTCATTCTGAACCATGCAATTATGAGATGGGGAGGAGGATGGCAATGTTTTGTTGGACAGGTCGATGAAGACGTGGCGTAGCGAATCTTCCCCGAAGATTCGACGGGGATCGATGAAGGCCGGGCATCATCGCTACGGGGATCGGCGGAGGGCGGCGGTGAGTTGGCGGGGGGAGGAGAAGCCGCAACGGAGGGCGACGTCGGTGAGGGGGACCTGGGTGGACTCGATCATCTCGCGGGCGAGTTTCAGGCGGCGCTCCCGAAGGTAGGCAGCCGGGGAGATTCCGTGTTCCGCGTGAAACCGGCGGGTGAAATGTTCCCGGCTCATCCCCGCCTGGTCGGCCAGTTCGGAGACGGTGACCGGCAACCGAAATTGTTCGCGGCAGTAATGGAGGATGGGGGGACGGCTTCCGGCGGCGGGCCGGGAGTAGAGTTGGCGACACAACAACATCCAGAAACGGTATCCTTGCTCGCCGGCGTCGAACGGATCGGCGAAGGACCGGCGGCAGACATGTCGGATCAATTCGGTCAGGGCCGACCCGGCGAGCGAGCGTTCGTCGAGCGGAATGACAGGGCCGTGCTCCCTCCGAAGGGTCGTCCAGAATTGGATCGAGAGGTCACCATAGAAATTGATCCAGTCGAACTCCCAAGGTTCGTCACCGTTCGGTGGATACCGGTAGGTCGCCTTCTCGGGCACCACCGCGATGAAGGCATGTCCGGGGGGAACCTCATGCTCTTTTCCGAGATAAGTGAAAATCCCCGACCGGATCGGGTTCGCTGGAGGATCACAAAACCGACTTTTCCACGAGCGGCACATGACCATCGATAATGGGCCGTTCTCCGGCTTTCATGCTCGGATGCGTAGGGGATATGGACAATGTAATCGGACGGCACTGGAAAAGGTGATTGGAGTGAATATCACAAAAATGACCTAAAATGTCACACATCCGCGATTGTGAAGGCGAGGAAAAATGGGCTTACTATTCCATCATGGCTTTAAAAATCACGATTATCGGGGCGGGGTCGGTTATGTTCGCGAAGAAACTGGCCGGAGACGTTTTGCAGTTTCGAGCGCTGGCGGGCTGCACGCTTTGTTTGATGGATATCGACCCCGATCGACTGCGGGTGGCGGAGGTGATGGTTAAGAAGATGGTGTCCAAGCTCGGCGTCCCGGCCCGGGTCGAGGCGACGTTAAACCGGAGCGACGCGGTCCGCGATTCGAATTATGTGATTTGCACCATCCAGGTCGGCGGCTACAAGCCCGGAACCGTCATTGATTTTGAAATACCGCGTCGGTACGGGTTGCTCCAGACGATCGGCGATACGCTCGGGGTCGGGGGCGTTTTTCGGGCGTTGCGGACCATTCCGGAGATTAATGCGATCGCGCGGGATATCGCGGAGGTTGGCGCCCCGGGGTGTTTACTTTTGAACTACACCAATCCGATGGCGATGAATTGTTGGGCGGTCGACCGGGCGGTCGGGATTCCCCACGTCGGGCTGTGTCACTCGGTGCAGGGAACCTCGCAGCAACTCGCCCGCTACGCCGGTTTGCCGTATCAGGATGTCAATTACCTGGTGGCCGGGATCAACCACATGGCGTTTTTCCTGAGATTCGAATACAAAAAACAGGATGCCTATCCGCTGTTGTTCCGGTTGCTGGAGGATCCGGATTTCGGATCGGACAAGGTGCGTTTTGAAATGATGCGCCGTCTCGGTTATTTCGTGACGGAGTCGAGCGAACATCAGAGCGAATACGTGCCGTATTTTATCCAGCACGGGGAGAAAACGATCGGTGATTTCGATATTCCGATCGACGAATACCTGCGGCGTTGCGAAAAGATCATCGCCCGCTGGGAGCGGACGGAACAGGAATTGCTCGGCTCCGGGGACGAGATTTTCATCGAGCCGCAGTCGCACGAATACGGTTCGTATATTATCGAATCGAGCGAGAGCGGGACGGCGCGGGTGATCTATGGCAATGTGCCGAACCGGGGATTGATCAGCAACCTGCCCGAAGGTTGTTGCGTCGAAGTGCCGTGCCTGGTCGATCAAAACGGAATCCAACCGACTCGGATTGGGGACTTGCCGCCGCAATTGGCCGCCATCTGCCGGACCAATATCCATGTCCAGGAGTTGACGGTCGAAGCGGCGCTGACCGGGCGCCGTGAACACATTTATCACGCGGTGATGCTCGATCCGCACACCTCCTCGGTACTTCCGCTCGATAAGATTTGGGCGATGTGCGACGACCTGATCGAGGCCCATCAGAAAGAAGGCTTTTTGCCGGAATACCGACCGGTGATCCGGGGGACTGGCCGGGGGTTCGCCGGAGTGGGGGAGACGATCGTTGCCCGGATCGAGCCGGGAGAACCCGGCGAAGGGGAGGGGGAGTCGATGAAGCTGGTGGTGGACAATCCGCGGGCGGAACCGGTTTCTCTGAAGTTTACCCTTGGAATCGGGGAAGAGGCGGCCTTGGAAGGGGTGGAGTCGGAGGTTGCCGTCGAGGCGGGGGCCGGGGAGAAAGTGGAGCGGAGTTTCCGGGTTGTCTGGCGGTCGGACACGGTGGAGGAAGTGGTGGTCGGCCTGCGTTGCGACGATCCCCGGGTTCTGGCCATCGACTACACGTTGTCGCCCCGCCGGGTGCTGGAGTTGGATGCGGATGGGGTGGCGCGGTTCGAACTGCAATTGGCCGGGGAGCGGGCGGGGTCGGGGGCAGTGCGGTCGCAGGGGGAAAATATCGTCGTAGCGGTGACCGTGGAGGATTCGAATATTAAACCGGATCGGTCGATGCCGGAACGAGGCTCCCATGTCGGACTCTTTTTCGGCCATCCGGGAAAACAGATCATTGGCCAATTGGTTTTGGTTCCGTCGTCGGATGCCAAAAGCGTTTACACCACCGATCTGCGCGGACGGCCTGTGGAGGGATTCCCTGTGCGGGTGGAACCGGCCGGCGGAGGGTATCGTCTGGAGGCGACCGTCCCTCGCCGACGGGTTGGATTGTCGGAAAGCGGGGCCTTTCTTTTCAACGTCACGGCGGGTTTGAACGCGTTGGGCGAAGCGCACAGCGGAGGGAATACTTCCCTGAGCGGCACGGCGAATCCAGCGCGCCGCCTGGCCGAGTTTCTGGTGGTCCGCATCTGAGGACCGGAAAGCCGGAAAGGCGGCGAGTTGGGGCGAATGGTCAGTCGAGGGACTTCACTTTCCCGTCTGTTTTCGGGTTTCCCGAAACGTCCAAATCCAGCCGTAATGGACTCCCTCTTTGCGGACGGCGGTGCCGAAATGTTCGAAGATCCGTCCGTCCTTCATGCGCAACGTCTCTCGCATGGGCGGTTGGCATTGGTCGGCGTAGACCGTAGCGACGCGGGCGAGAAAATCTTCCGGGCTGGCGGTCTGTTCGGCGGCCCAGGCGAGGGCGGCTTCGTCGCTCCTGGAATCGAGCACCGATTGAGGCAGCTTCCAGATGCTGACGAACTGCTGATTGAAGTAGAGCATCTTTCCCCGCGGAGAAACGATCAGAATGCCATCTTGCACGCATTGGACCAAGGTTTCGAGGAGGGCGTTCTCCCAGCGCAGCATGTCGACGGCTAATGCGCTATCGCCATTGTTGTCCGGCTGGCGCAGGCGTTCGCAATGATCGTGGGATGTGCTCGGGGCACTGGAAGTGTCGTGGTACATGAATGCAAGGATGGGACGGGTGAAGCTGAAACGGGAAAGGCACGGAAACCGAATCTGCTGCGCCTGCGAGTGTAATTTATCGTTTGCCTATTGGCGATAGGGGAAACCATTAAAATGGCGGCCGTTTTTCCATTTTTTGCCATTTGGGGAGCGGGCTGCCGCAAGTTTTGGAGATTTCGACTTGTCTGAATCAGATTCGCTTACCATTGCATAAGGATGGGTCCGAATATTTCGGAGAAGGATGCCCGGGCGATGGTGCGACTGGTGGCGGACGTGGTTGGTTTGAACGCCGATCACGCCACGGCGAAGCGCGAATTGATGGGTGGACTTTCCCGGTTGGTCGGAGCCGATTGCTGGTGTTGGGCTTTGGGTTTTCTCCACCCGGCAAAGCAACCGGTGTATGTTTCGTTTCAACACGGGGGCTTCACTCCGGAACAGTTCGCCCGGTTTCTCCAAGCCACGGAGCATCCGGACATGTTGGCGCTCACCGCGCCGTTCGCCGGCGAGGTCATGGGGCGGCGCACCCATGTCACGCGCCTGCGTCAGCAGATCGATTCCGAGGGGCGGTTTCCCTCGACCGACGCCTACCGTCTGTGGTTGGCGGCCGGGGTGGCTCCCTTGATCTTATCGGCTCAACCGCTCAACGAAAGTTGTGTCAGCCTGGTCGGGCTTTATCGACGGGCGGATCGCCCGCTGTTTAACGAACGAGAGTGCCGGATCGCCCACATTGTTCTAACGGAAGTGCCTTGGTTGCATGCGACCGGTTGGCCCGACGATTTTGGGGCGAGTGTTCCATCGCTCTCTTCGAGTCGGAGGTTGGTGTTGAACTTGCTGTTGGAGGGAGACAGTCGAAAGCGAGTGGCCGCCAAACTCCATCTGTCGATTCACACGGTCAATGATTACGTCAAAGAGATTTACCGGACGTTTGGCGTGCAATCCCATGCCGAACTGATGCGCCGTTTCACCCGCGGCGATGATAACGACGTCTGAGGCCTTGAAAGGTGGGGGGCAGGCGGGCAGTCACGGAGCCCGGCGGTTTTGGTCCTGGTTTCCGGCCGAATTGATTCGTTGGCTCAGACCGGGGGTGCCGATTTCGCGACGGGCTTTCCGCACTTCGCTAACGAAGCGGCGGACATCGAACCGGACGTTGGCCCTGACATTCACCGAGTGGCGGAGATCGTGGCCTTGTTCGTCGGTGAGGCGATAGGCGACGTCGAAGCGCCAATCGCCGGGAAGGAAGCGGGGAACGCGGTGGCGTGGGAGGTCCCAGCTGATACCGGCGGTGTAAACATGGGCTGTGCGATTGGCATCCGGCTCGTCGATCAGACGTAAGGTGTATTCAAAAATGTAAGCCACCTTATGAGGCCGGAAGATCAAACCGGGACTGATTTCGGTCCAGTTCACCCGGGGAAAGTCTTCGGTGGCGTTGCGGCCGGGGAGGCCGAAAGCGTGGTCGTGCATCAGGGCCAGGATGAAGTGTGTTTCCGGGATCCGATCGAGTTGGCGGGAGGAAGTCACGAATGGGCGGAAGCGTCCGAAATAGTCGGCGATTCCGGGAGGCGGGCGCCCGATTGGGAAATCGACGTCGAGGCCCACGAAGGTTTCGTCGAAAAGAGGGAGCGGGGTGATCAAGTGGTGGCGAACTCCGGAGCGGACCAGTCCGATGCCGCCGGAAGTGGTGTCCCCGGCCCGGAACGGATTCGGGGTGAAGAGGGTGGTGCCGAGAAGAAAATCAGTTTGATCGCTGTAGCCATACCAAAGGGTGAGTGGAAAACGGATGAAATCGCGCCGGTGCAAATCACCAAACCGGGGCCGATAATCGAGGGACAAATCGTGTGGATCGAGGGCTTCGGGCAACTGGGTTCCGAAAAACTCGCGGAGCGCTTGCACCGATCCTTGGAGTGGTTTGGGGATGATTTCGATCCAATCTTCCTCCTCTTCGTCCTCCTCCATCTCCTCTTCCTCGTCATCCGTTTCGGCGGGCCGATCCGTGGTTCCCCGGCCGGGGATTCCTTCGGCGGCACGAACAGGTTCGCCAAGGCCGAGCGCGACGACCAGCGCCACCGCGAGAGTGATTGACCAATTGTTTGTTCGAGACCCCGGCATGATAAATTCGCCGGTTCTCCCGGGGGACGACCAACGGTTGCCGGGAGAGGCCGGACCTCTTGATTTTAACCGCTCAAGCAACTTTCATGCATCCGGGATTACCCGGAATCAGGCTAGTGAGCAATCCAGTTTAATCCGTCAGTATTCAGTCGGACCGTGAAGTCTTTGGTGCCGGGGCGTGAAAATACCGGAAAGGGACGGCGGAGCCAACCCCACTACTTGGTGCGTTGTAGAGGAGTGTTTCGGATCGGCGAGCGGACTCGGAGGTGGGCGGAAGTTATCGAAGCTCTTGGAGCAACCCGGCGAGGTCCAAGGGACGGGTGAACATGTTCAGTTTCCCTTCCGGCGTGCGGGGCCAGCTCTCGGGCGGGCGGTCCCAATACAGTTCCACGCCGTTTTCGTCGGGATCACGCAGATAGAGCGCTTCGCTCACCCCATGATCGCTCGCACCGTCGAGGCGAACGTCGGCCGCGGTCAGGCGACGCAGGGCGTCCGCCAACGCGGCCCGCGACGGGTAAAGGATGGCCAAATGGTAAAGTCCCGTGCGACCCGGGGGCGGAGGGAGGCCGTCGGCAGTTTCCCAAGTGTTCAACCCAATATGATGATGGTAATCGCCGGCGGAGATGAAAGCGGCCTGGGAGCCGTAGCGCTGCGTCACCTCGAATCCCAGGACGTTACAATAGAAGGCGAGCGCCCGCTCCAGATCGGCCACCTTGAGATGGACGTGGCCGATGCGGGCGCCCGGGTCGATCGGACGGAAGTTTTTGTCCTGAGAGGGCGCCGTCATTGGGCGATTAGGCCGAAGCGAGCTGCGCTTCCGCCGGTTTG
Source organism: Verruconatronum alginivorum (assembly GCF_056590205.1). Classification (NCBI taxonomy): domain Bacteria; kingdom Pseudomonadati; phylum Verrucomicrobiota; class Opitutia; order Opitutales; family Verruconatronaceae; genus Verruconatronum; species Verruconatronum alginivorum. The sequence continues at coordinate 2,377,458 of NZ_JBWPVQ010000001.1, forward strand.
CGGGAAGCGGCGGGCGTGGTCAGCGCGCGGTCGACCGAGACCCCTCCGCCCCCGGCGATCAACAAGGTGACCGAGGCTGCCAACAGGAGGAGCGGAAACTCCATTCCGCCGGAACTGGCGAAGAAGGCGGTCCGGTGAACCAGCAAAATCGCGACCGCCATGGTGACCGCGTTTAACGCCGCCCCGACGCGGGTGAGTGCTCCCGTCATGATCATCAGCCCCCCGATGAACTCGGCGGCCCCGGCGTTGAACGCCCAGAAGATCCCCGGCGCCAGACCGAGTGCTTCCTGGAAGAACGCACCGGTCCCGGACAAACCGTGGCCGCCGAACCAGCCGAAAAGCTTCTGCGCCCCATGGGCGACGAGAATGGCACCGGCGGCCACCCGCAAGGGAAGGAGGGCGACTGAGTCGCCGGTTTGAATGAGTCGATGAAAGAATTGTTTTGTAACCATGCCTTTCAGGATACCTCACCGGCCGCGTTCGCGGAAATATCATGTTCCTTGCCTGAGCCAACCTTTTAGGTATTGTAGCGGCCATGGAACTGCGTCACCTGCGTTATTTCGTCGCGGTCGCCGAGGAGGAAAACATTACCCGGGCGGCCGAGCGCCTGCATTTGTCCCAACCCCCTTTGAGCCGCCAGATCCGGGATCTGGAAGAGGAAGTTGGCGTCCCGCTGCTGGAGCGAAACGCGAGGTCGGTGCGGTTGACCGCGGCCGGACGGATTTTCCTGGGAGAAGCCCGGGCGGTTCTTTGGCGGGCGGACCAAGCCGTAACCGCTGCGCGCGCCGCCGGTCAGGCGCTCGAGCTGCATTTGGGTTACGCGCCTTCGCCTACCGGGGAATTTCTTTCGCCGGTGTTGCGGGCCTACGCGAAAGCGATGCCGCAGGTGCGGGTGGTGCTCCATGATCTCAGTTCGGCGGAGTTGGTCGCCGGCCTCCGCACGGGGCGGTTGGGCGCGGCTCTGATGGTCGAGCCGCCGGGGCGTTTGCCCCGCGGGCTTTGTTTCGAAAGCCTGCGGGCCTCCCCGATGGGGGTGATGGTAGCGAAGAGCCATTCTTTGGCGAAACGGCGGCGGGTCTCCCGGGAGGAAGTCGCGAAGGAACCGTTGGCGGTGTTTCGGAAAGAAGATTATCCGGATTACCATCAGGTTCTTCGGACGACCCTCGGGGTGCCATCGTCGAAACTCCGCATCGTCGAGGAGTGCGACGGCGCGCTGAGCCTGATCGCGGCGGTGGAACGTTCGGGAACGGTCGCGGTCGCGGCCGAATCGATTCTGTCGATCGCCGGCCCGCGGGTGGTGTTCGTCCCTTTGAGTCCGCCGCCACCGCCCCTGAAAGTCGGTATTTGTTTTAAGGATACGCCACCTCGATCGGCCGCCCTGACCCGATTCATCGAAACCGCCCGGACGGTTGCCCCGATGGCCTGATGAAAGTCGCTTGATTAGGTGCTGAAGAATGTGACGGAAACACATTCGATCATTTCAAACACCCTTCAAAGATTCAGCCTCGCAGCTTCGTCTTTTACAATCACGTAACCCATGCTTCGATACGCGGGCAGTCGCTTGCGATACATGCTACACGCGAGCGGGAGTTGTTCGTCCAGATAGTCATAAATCAGGACGTTGTCCTTCCCGGGGGAACTGCGATGGAGGCGGCCTGCGTATTGGACCAGGCGACCCTTGAATGCAATTGGCATGGTGAGAAAGAGGGTGTCGAGAACCGGTAGGTCAAAACCTTCTCCCAACAGCGAACTGGTGGCGAACAGGCAGGCCGGACGTTTTTCCTGAACTGCGCCGAAAAAGACAGCAAGAGCGGCCTCGCGTTTTCGGGGCGATAGGGATCCCTCGATCCTCACCAAGTCTGCCTTCGCGTCCGAAAGCCTCTCCGCCACCATTTGCGATAAGATCTCTAAGTGCTCTATTCGATCCGATAAAACAATCGGGGCTTGTCGATCCTGAACCGCAGTGGCAACGTCCGACGCGATTAGCTCATTTCGTGCGCCGTCGGCAACCATTCGTTGCCACACCAGATGGAGGGGGAGCGGCTTGCCATCGTCTTGTGAAGCATTGAAGTCGCTCGTTCTGAGGAGAACTTGCTTCACCAAGTCATCCTGTTCGCCGGGACTGATTACATGCCTTATGGGTCCGCATTGTTGATACAAGAGGCGTTCCAGGCGATCCTTTCGCTCAGGGGTCGCCGTAAGACCGGTAATAAGCCGGCTGCCGCATTCCTTCAACAGCGCCTCCAGAGTGACCGCCGGGATATGATGACATTCGTCGATAATCACATGTCCGTAATCTCGAAAGAAGGCACTTGGATTATCCACATTCGCCAAGGTCTGAATCATCGCCACATCGATGCGGCCGGTCCTTTTCTTGCGGGCTCCCCGCCACTGGCCGATTTCCTTTTTCGACAAACCAAGAAACTTCTGGAGCCGGTCGAGCCATTGTTCCAGCAGCGTCTGCCGGTTCACAAGTATCAGAGTCGCCACTTTCCTTTTTCCGATCATCGCGCAAGCCATGACCGTTTTTCCTGATCCCGGCGGCGCCACCAGGACTCCGTGTTCGTGGCGAAGCATTTCCATGGTGGCGGCTTTCTGATAGCTCATCAGTTCGCCCTTGAATCCAAGGCGCACTTTTTTTGGCGCGAGTCGGCGGTCCTCGATTTTTAACCGCGAACCGCATGCGGCGAAGAGTTCGATCGTCGCCTCCAAGCACCCCCGGGGGAGAATGATTCGGTCGTGGTGGACCTCGCCGGAGAAAATGTATTTTGCGATATTGTAGGTGGGATAGCGCTGCTGCTGCTTTTCGTAGAAAACAGGGTTGGGGATAGTCGCCAGAGCTTTCAGTCGCCCCACCATTTTATCCGAAAGGTTTTCCGTTGGAATGATCAGATTTTCGGCCAGCCACGCTTTCCAATCGGGAAGGACGGGCAAATCCAGCGTCTCCTCCTGAGAGGCACGAAGAATGTCTTCCTCTAATTCGAAGGGCGGAACCTCACCGGATGTATCGATGGTGAGATGTTCGTGCAGAATTGTCCGTAAATCTTCGAGGTTCAGTCGCCTCACCGCAGTCAATGCGTGCCATTGATCCGGTAGAGGGGCAAAAGACTCGTCAACGAACTCTGTGAACCCGTAAACACGTCGTTTCTTTTGCAGCGGCAACGCGATCAAATTGCCGAATCCGCCTTTGGGCAAGAAATCCTGGTTCGGAAAGAAACGGTCGTATGTGTCGAGACGCAGATGGCGGTGGCGTGCCGCGGCTCGAGCCAGTAACAGACTTCCGAGCCTGCGGGCGATTGCAGCCTGGACAGGTTCCGCGAAAAAAACCCAAGCATGGGCGCCGTTTCCCGAGCGGGAAATCTCCAACAAACATTCGATGCCAAGGCGTGCGGCTTCGTCGCGATACGCTCCAGCGTCTCCCTGCCAGCCATCCCCGTCGAAGTCGGCTGCGAGAAAAATGCACGTGTCGTTTGGTCGGATAGCGTAGGTTCCCGCAACGATTTCGCCTCGCAGGTGCGACTCGACCACCGAGGATGAAAGCGGCTCGAATTTTTGCGATCCGAAACGCGCAAAAATCTCCGTCGGTTTGAGACGGCGACCGGACCCCCAAATCGATTCACAAACCGGAGAATAACCCGTTCGGCCGGACTGGGCGTTTACCCACATTCGGGGATAGAGGTCTTTGCGCGCGACAAAGAGACGTTCAAAAAGCGCAATTTTTTTCTCGGTCGCTTCAGGATAAGTTCGCTCATCCAAAGATAACGCTGGATCCGAAATGGAGCGCTCCTTCGCCCGTAGATCCCGGAGTTCCCTAAGTAAACTAACCCGTTCGGCTTCAATTGCCTCTAGCCTGTTTTTGATTTCGCCAGTTCGATTGATTTCCTCCATATGGCCGTAACGGCAATTTGGGCGAATCAATTCAGCCAGTCGACTCGAAATCTTGCCAACGTTCCAGCTGGAATCCGGAACCATGAGAATGAAGCGTGGAAAGTGATTTCGTCAGTATGGCCGCGATAGTAGCGCCTGAGGGGTTCCGAAGGATATAAACACAGACACGCTGCGAGGCTGGGGTAAAATGGCTGCCCGGGTAGGATTCGAACCTACGACCAAGTGATTAACAGTTTTAATCTTGCAAGACTCCCGCCTGTTCCCTTCTGTTCCTCAAAATAGCCACAGAAGCGGGATAGAAAGTCATTCGAAGAGCCATAAGGAGGGAGCATGAAAGACCAGAAAAGCACGCATGAGAACCAGAAAAACCGGACACTTTCCGGACACTCCGACCGGACACCGGGGAAAGATTCCGTCACATATTGGAAAGCCCGCCTAAAGCAACGTAAGGGGGGAGGGGGCAAAACTGTCCCCTCATGGCAGGTCCGGCTGACGTATCTTGGGAAAGAAGCCTGGTTCAATCTCCACACCGAGAACCGAGATGCCGCCGCGAGTAAGGCGAGGGAGCGCTACCGGTTCCTGATAGCGAACGGATGGGAATCAACGTTGGCGGAGTTCAAGCCGAAGGCCAGGAAGCCGGAGCGGGTGGCAACCGTAGGAGAACTAATCGAGGCCGCCGCCAAGGTGTCTCCGGCGAACCCGAAATCAGTCCGGCAATACGGTGTTAAACTCCGGCTGATCGCCGCAGAGATCGCCAAGGTAAAGGCTGGCAAGGAACGATACGGCTACCAGAAAGAGGCATTTACAAAATGGCGCTCAAAGGTGGACGCTCTTCCTCTTTCACTTCTCACGGGCGACAACGTGGCCAAGTGGCGAGCGGAGCGCATAGCCGTCGAAAATGACCCGATTAAGCGTCAGGCAGCAAAGGTGAGCGCCGATTCCACCATCAGGCAGGCAAAGGCGCTGTTAGGAAAAAAACTCCTACCTTTCATTGCTAATGAACTTCAGTTACCGACCCCTCTCCCTTTTACCGGTATTTCCCTTGGAAAAACGACTCGGCGGTTTCGGTCGGAGGTGTCACCGCTTTGGTTGTTCTCTGTCGCCAAGGCCGAACTCGCAGGAGCTCAGAACGAGAAACTGCCGGAACGCCGGGATCGACGCGGTCGACTCCTTCCGAAACCTGATATTAACCCGGGCCAGGCGAAGCGTGAACAGTGGAAGGCGTTCGCTTTGCTTATGCTGGCTGGATTACGAAGAGCCGAAGCCGACACACTGACATGGAAACAAATCGACTTGGAGAACGCGCAACTTCGAGTTGAGCGAACGGCCTACTTTTCTCCAAAAACCCCCGAGGCCGAACGGCTCATCGATCTTTCTTCCGATGCGGTCGACATCTTTCGCCGATTCAAATCCCAAGGAAAACAGAACGCGCTGTTTGTTCTCCACGGTGGAGAGGCGAGGCCCGCTTCGAAGCGCGAATATTACCGGGCCGATTCCGCTCCTTGGCGAACCTGGGAGGGACTGACGGCATGGTTACGCGAAAAAGGTGTGAATGCACCGAAACCGCTTCACGCGTTGCGGGCAATGGCGGGGGGGCTTATCAATGAGGGCTTCGGACTGGAGGCCGCCCGCGACTTCTTGGGCCATGCTGATATCAAGACGACGAGCGCCAGTTACATGCCAAGGCGGCCAAAGGTTGCGGTGTCGTTCAACCTGCCCGAAACGGACTTCGCCGCCGAAACACGGGAGACCGGACAATGAGGCGAGCGAAAATGAATTACACGAAGGCCATGGAAAATGGACTTCTGGGAGACAACTCAACCCCACTGGTTAGGCGTCTGGATTTGCTTCAAAAGTACGCCTCCAGTGGCGATCTAATCGGACTTGGCAAGACAGGAAGTTGGGCTGGCCGGATCGTCATGATATCTGTCCTTTTCTTTAAACCCGACGATAAGAAATGGCATCGGACGGTCGGGGGATTCATGCTCGCAAAAATGGCCCTCCCTGATGCTGATTTCTTTCGTGAGATCGCGGATGTGATCGAAAATTATTTTCCAGAAGGAGGACGATTCCCGACGGAAAAATTCGATGTTTCTTTGGCTTCCGCAGCCGCGTACGTAAAACGGAAAATAAGGATCAAAGCCAAAGACCACGGGAAGGCGGTCTCGGACGTCGTCTCTGTCTCCATCACGCGTGACGAAGTGTATGAACATGCAATTAGGGGAAATCCCGACCAAAACCATCTTCAAACCGATGCCATATGCAATTACTTGCAATCCGTCGGTGTCACGATTTTGGCGCCGGCCCGGCAATTGCGGAAACAGGCCAAAAGCCTGTGCGAGAAACTTGATAAGAGCAAAAGCTATACCCCGTCGGAGCTCGAAAAGATCGCGGGGCAAAATGATTTTAAAGGCAGCCGAAAGACACTGTTACGAGGGGCGAAAGACGCTCGGATTAAAATCGAGAAGATGCGAGCGGGTCGGCACCTAGGGACCTCCGAACAATGAGAAAAACTAGGGTAAACTACAAGAAAGCTCTGCAGGATGGCCTCTTGGGCGACGAATCAACGCCATTAATCGAGCGTTTGGAAAGGCTCTTTAAATGCGCTGTGACTGGTGACTTGATCGGCGTTGACGAGACACGAAATTGGATCGGCAGGATCGTCATGACTTCAACGGTTTATCACCTGCTAGATGACCCGGAAGAATGGGCGGAACTGGTTGGGGCCTTCATACTCGAAAAAATTACCGCTCGCGAGGGAGCTTTCTTTTGTGAAGTCGCGAAGGTCCTCGATGAATATTTTTGTCAAGGATCCCGAAACCCACAGGATCAATTCGATATTTCCGTGGCCCGCGCAGCCGCGTACGTTAAACAAAAAATAAGGAATAAAGCCGAAAAGGAAGGAAAATCGGACTCTGATATCACCTCTATATCAGTTGCACGCGATGAAGTGCGTCGGCATGTAACCAACATGCATACAGACCACCAGACCTATCATAATATTGAGAAAATCTGCAAGCATCTCGAATCTGTCGGCGTCACGCTTACCAGACCTGTTCGGGGAAATCGAAAAGCGGTCAAATCTCTGCTTGATGGTCTTGACAAAAGCAAAAGCTATACTCCCTCAGAGATCGAAGAATTTTGCAGGAAAAATGAATTCGAAGGCAGTCGAAAGACCTTCATTCGCGCTGCGAAAGAGGCATCAATTGAGATTGAAAATATGCCAACTGGTCGACCCCCAAAATCCGCCAAGAAGAATTAGGACAACTTATTTTTCTTCAGATAAATAGCAGCTTTCTGTCCAAATTACATGGGTGTAGAGTGTCGCTCATGCACCTAGAAAAGGACACCACAGCACTAATCACTCGGAACGAGGCGGCCGCCCGTTTCCGGGTGCATCCAAAAACAATCGCTCGATGGCAACGCGAGGGCCGGCTGCGAGCGTACCATGTCGGACCCAGGAGCATCCGCTACTCCGTTACTGACATTGAGCAGTACTTGGCACGTGCCGCAACGAGATCTGACGAGCGGCCAAGGGACGAACAGGAATAAGAAATTAATTAAGGTCGGCCTGTCGGCCGAAATCAAAAAACGCAAAATGAAAGACACGATTAAACGATCACTCTGCGACGCAACAGACAGCAGCAACCGGGATACCAAAATCACACCCGCTGATATCGCGGAAATAGACTCCCTCCACAACAGCATTTGGAGCCTTGGCCAGACGGCACTTGAGAAGGCCATTGCGATAGGCTCAAAACTAACTGACATCAAGCGAAAACTAAACCATGGCCAATGGCAAAACTGGGCGGAAGAGAACCTTCCCTTTGACCTTCGTACGGCGCAGAACTATCTCCGCGTTTATACCGAGCGCGCTCTTCTAGAAAACGAAAACGTTTCGTTTTTGAGTGACGCCTACAGGCTGATCAACCAGAGAAAACGCGAACCCAAACAGGTAGAGGCCGAAGAGGAACAGCAGGAGACCGGGGGCGAGAAGCTTCGAGAAACGGATGTCAAACCGTCGCCGGCACCTCCGTCGAATGAAGCACCAGGAGGAGATAAACAACCGAGCCAGGTCAGTTACGTGTCCTCTCTTGACGCACCACAAGAATACAAGGCCGAAGCGCCGAATACTGAAGAAAATCCCGGAGAGGGTGTGCCGCCATTGGAGGTGGCGAGGCCGGACGAAATGTTGGAAAATCGGATTTTAACAACCCTTCATGGATTTCGTGAAGTCCAGGAGGATCTTATTTCCGTCGTGCAAAAGTTAAAAGGTCAAAAAGACAGCGCTAAGATCACAAAGCCAACAATCCAACAGGTGCGGCGAGCATGTAGGAACGCATCGACGAGCCTTGCTCCTTGGAGCGACCATCCGGCTCTGAAACACTCTATAACGAAAATGAGGACGGAAATATGAAGACGTCAAAGACAAACCACAGAAGTGAAAGTCCGGCTCAGGTCGAGTTGTGGCCGGAGGAAACTCTCCGCAGTTATCCGCCCTCAACCGAGGAAGCCGTGGCCGAATTTCGGCACTGGAGATTGCCGCCGCCAAACGGAACATCGGTAGAACCGTCCGTCGAAACCGGGTCCCGATCCGCGGGATTCCCGGGATCGGGCGATGCGATCAACGAAACCGATGAAGAAAACGACCTCCGATAAGATCCGGAAAACTTCGCCCGACGCCCCGGCGAATACGCCGGCCGGATCGGCGTCGACGACCGGTGCCGCCGAACTCTGCCGCCTCGCCGTCCTGGGGGGACTGATTTCGCCGAGCGAAGGGTTCCTCAATTCAGCCGGAGTCCCCGTCTCCACGACGGTCAACGTCGCGTTGGTCCACGACGGGAGTCACACGGTTTCCCGGCTGATCCGAAATCTGTTCGGGACGGCCGAGGCTTGCGCCCGGCAGGCCACGGAGGCCTCCATGCAAGTGGATCGCTACTGGCTGGGGACGAAACTGATCAGGGGAGGAGCCGATCTCGTCAATCGCGAAGTTTATGACCGGGGAGATCAAAGGTATCGCCTGGGTCAAATGATGCCGTTCCTCGCGTTGAAGAGCCCATGTTTCTATCTGCGCGGAGCACCCACGGAAAAAGCCGTCCTGCAAGCTTTCAGCGAAAGTTTCGACCGGAAGGTGCTTTTCAATTTCGCGGGATCGGATTTCCTGTCCTCTTTGGTCGACGGACGCAAGGAGGGCCCGGCGCTCCGGTTCGTGTCACTCGTCGACCGGGTCCTTCGCGGGGAAGCTATCACGCTCCCGGGATGCCGGGACAAGGATGTCCCCCGGCTCGTCCATGGCAAGGGGGCTGGATTTTTCGAACTTTCCCGTGCGACGTTCGATCAGTTGATGGCCCGGGGACGTCCCCAGGTTCTGCGCCTTCTCAAGCAGAGCATTCTGGTGGATCTCTCCTCCGAAGCCGATGTCTCCGATTCCTGCGTCCTCCCATCCGGGAACGACCGCGAGGCCGCCGCCGCGCATTCGGTGATCCAAAGACGGATGCGGGGAGACCAGCGGCCGTTGTTCCGATTGGATTTTCGCAGCTGGGAGGAACTGGTGCAAACGAAGGCCATAAAGAGCCCGGACTTCGCGGATTGGCTGGATCCTTACTTCGACCTTCCCGGGAAACTGGCCGCCGCCCACCTCCTCGCCCCGGCGTATCCCACGACAACCCAACAACTTTTCAGCCGGGTTTGCGAGCTGAGTTTTCGAACGATGAACAGCCAACTCGCCCTGCTCAAGGCCGTGACGGCCAAGCGGCGGCAGGGGGAGGACGAAGTAAAGGAGGCTGCGATCGTCCAACGCCTCGCCGCCCCGAAGAAATTCCGCGAGTTGGCCCGGACTTTCGCCGATCAGCGCAAGCAGGCGATCTGGCCATCGCTGGCTCGGCTGATGGCGGCGGGGCGGGTGGTCCAGGTTGAAGGCGACCGTTACCTTGCGGTCACCACGGAAGAACCGGAGGAGGAGGCTCGGCGACCATTCGGGCATATCGCTCCCGCCAATCCGGGGGAGCGTCGAGATGGGTGCGCGTCGGAGTGACCCAGACGTCGTCGTCGGTATCCGGCAGATTGGAAAGGGGGTCTCCTTCGAGTTTTTTCCGGCAATCGATCCGGTGGGCTCGGATCAACACCCGCAAGGGACAACTCACATAACTCCACCATTCGTCTTCGAATCTCGAAAGGCTCGTATCCAGCCGGGAAGGGTCAAAGATTTCGGCGAAAACGGTGTCAACCAGGAATCGATACGGCTCGGACTCCCCGAAGGTGAGCGACAGGTCAACCGCCAGGCGCACGTCGCCCGAAACATCTTCCTTCTCTCCGTCTCCGTTCCGCTCCGCCAAGCGGAGGCTTTTCGCGTGATAATAGACCCGCCGCCGGACGAAACCATGCACCGCGAAGTGCCAATGGACGGCGAACGAAGTCAGCGCCCCGGGGAGAGCTTCGGGATCGAACACGCCGGGAATGACCTCATCCAACTCCACCTCCACCTCGAAATTCCGGCCATCACTCGCCCGGATGGTGCCCGCGACCCTCACGTCTCCGGACCGGCATTCCATGTTCCTCCCGCTGAGACGGCGGCGCGGATTCACGTCCCCCGACGATGATTTTTCCCGCCCCATCAATCCAAACTACCCGGCGAAACGCCGGAAACAAGCAAAACTCCATGAACGAAGAATCAAACAACCCTTTGCAGACCTATAGCCGCTTCCCGGCAGAAAGCCTGCAGGATGCGGTGATGAAACTGATCTCCACCGTCTCGGCCTCCGAGCGGATCGGCCCCACATCCGTCTTCCTCGAAATCGCCTCGATGATCGGCTATGGCCTGGGGCACGATCTCCAGATCATCGGACTCGCGGACGAATTGCTCTGCCCGAACCTCCAGGGCGTTGTCTTGGCGAACCGGCACTCGCCGAGGCGGCTGACCTTCAGAGCCTTGGCCGAGCCCTTGCTCTCGCTCGAGAAGAAAGCCGCCTACTGCCGGGATAACCATGCGGCGAAGACCCGCGAAGACCGGCTCGACCTCAAAACGGCCGAACTCAAGGCGGCGCTTCGACTTGGAAACGTCAGTTCGGCGGCGCTCCAAAAAATCGTCACCGAATTCGTCGAAGCGGCGGCTTCCCTCCAGCCGCCCCTGCTTTTCGAGGGCTGGGAGCGACAAGCCTTGCGAAGCCATCTCGACCGGCAATCGGGGAGCGTATGGTGGCCGTGCTTGTCGGGCTTTCCCGGTCGCGACTGGAGTAACCTTCCTTCTCCCCTCCGGGTAAAACTGGAGAGGGCGCTCCAGGGGGTCTCGAACCGGAACGGCAGATCTCCGGGCGGCCCCGCCGTCTCGTTTTTCGCCGTGGCGGATCCTGACGACGCCGCCCCCCTGGTCGAATCCGCCCCGCGGAACAATTTGATTCTTTGCCCCATCGACGAACGCTTTGACGACGCCAAGCGAACCGGGGCGGGAATTCCTATGGATTCACTGGAAATGTTCGTCTACGGAGCGCTCGCCACCCGACTGCGCTACCCCCCCACGACTTGGGAGCTGGACGAACCCAGCCGCCGGGAGTTGGCCCGCCTTTATGACGACATGAAACAAGCCGAGCGGACGCCAGGTCCCGGAAGAAAAACGCCCCTGACCTTCTTCGTGGCCGTCGCCCTGAAACTGATGATTATTTTGAAATTCGTGGATACACCGGAGGAAAAGCCCGCCCGCAAGGCCGCCGCTCTCGCCCGGCACCTGGCTTGGAGCCACCTCCAGGCGATATCGCTCGCGAGCCGGGAATCGGCGGAATCCGGCCCCGACCGACCGTCTCCGGAAGACCTCATGCTGGAACGTATTCGAAAAATCACTGCGTCCAAAGGTCCGCCCACCTTCCGCGAACTCCGACGGACCTTCAAGATTCAAACGAAAGAACGGCACCTTCCGACCCTCGAGAATTTGATCGAATCGGGACTGGTTCGACGCGACGGGAAAGGGCGTTTGCACGCCTCGCCCCACTGGTGAGGGGGCAGACCGGGGAAGAAAAGCGGCAGCCGCGGGAGGAACGGCAACCGTCAACGGCTGCCGCTCCCGCGCTCCCCCGGCGGATTTCGCGTTGACGAAACTGACAGGGCGGACCGCGTCCCGCGTCCCGCTTCCCGATTCAGCGAGGTGTTCCGGCGGATCCTCGATGTCGCCGTCCCCTCCCGGACGGAAGAGCCCCCTGCGGATCAACAGAGCCTGCGGCTTGCCCCCGAACCACAAACGGTTCCCCGTGTGTGAGCCTGTAGAAAGGACCCGCTGGTTCTTCGTTCCGACAGCTAAACAGTTAAAAGAAAGGCCTCCCACCTTCCCCCTACGCGAGGGGCCGGCCTTTCTTTCTCCATTCCCATTAATCAATGGGCACCCGCAGGCGCCAGTCGCCGCTCCCCGGACAAAAGGCCATCGACTGAATGGTGAAGTCGTGGGTGACCGGCGGACGCGCCAGTTTTGCCAATGCCTCGTCCAGGGTCACCGGGGTTCCCTTCTTCAATCGCCTGACTAAGGCCCGGTAGCGGGGCCGGGTGTCGTTCAACCAATCCTGTCCGAACTCATCGGTGGTGATTTCCCGGCCGTTCAAGCCGCGGTTCTCGCCCCCCGCGAAATGGTTGGTCTGGACCAGCATGCCGTTCTCCCCGGTGCGCCGGGAGGTCTCCCGTCCGAAGCCCTGAAGGACCACCTGCTCCGAGGGCCGCCGTCCGATCACGTGGGCGAAGAACGGGGTGAAGGTCTGGTATTCCTCCAGCCGCCTCAGCAACTGTGGGAAGGTCCCGAAACCGTCACAGACCGCCCGCAGACGCTGCGCGACCGGCGCCTGGCCCAATTGGAACGGCAGCGCGTGCGATGGGGCCTGGTTCAACGTCAGCGCCCAGTGGCCCGGCCGCATCGCGGAGAGGATTCCGGTCATGCCGGCGACGCCCAGGGAGAGGTAGCTTTTACGACCGTGATGAAAGCGGACCACGACGCCATACTTCCCGATTCCCGGCGGGATCCCCCAGTCGAGGTTGCGGGCCAGCGCCGGGAAACCATCGGGCAGGACGAAGGAAAAACTGGAGCAGGCATTGGCGAAGAGACGCTCGTGGAGCTGGGCGAGATCGTAAATGATGTTGGCCAAAAGGACCAATGGGTAGGACAAGCCGCAACACCGAGCGATCCCCTTGGTCTCCCGGGCATACTCCATGCCGGCCGCCGTCGCCCCGAATCCGACCAGGCGCCCCACTACCTCGACGGAGGATCGCCTCAGGATGTTCGATCGCCAGATGTATTGGATAAAAGGAGGGAGGAACTCGAGGTTCTCCTCGATCCATTGCTCCACCTCGGTCATCAAGCGGCAGACATCGCCGCTGACCTCCTCCATCGCCGGCAGCCACCGCGTCTCCGGCGGCTCCCGCAAGTCGACATCCACGCAGAGCCCGCGGACGGTATCGTAATCGTTCAGTTTCATCGTTCGGTAAAATCGGCCCCGGGACCGGAACCCTCCGCAAACGAAGGACCGGCCCCGGGGAATTGTTTGCTTTTTGGTTCTTCGGGCGAGGGTTTTCGTTTCCAGCCTCGCCAGCCACGCCCTCCGGTCGGGCGGGGTGCTTCTTTCTTATCGAAGACGACGTTCCCACCTGCCGCTCCGGCGTTCCTTCTCTGCATGAAGCCGGGCTTTCCAGAACGGCTGCCTGGCGGACTCGGCCAGGACGCCCGGACCCCATTCCTCCCGGATCCGGCGTCCCAGCGAGGCCTTGGCGGACGACATCGCGGAGGGACTCACCCCGTGTTCCCGGGCCGTCGCCCTCAACCCCCGGCCTTCCGCCAGCGCCACCGCCACCGCGTTTTCTCGCGGGTCGAGCGTCCGTTCCAACTCCTCCCACGCCAAATGCCGCAGGGCTTCCGTGGCGGGATCCTCCCGCTCGTCGGCCAGGACATCGGCTAGCGTCATCTGCTCTCCCGGTTCGCCGGCGAGAGGCTGTTCAGTCGAAACGAGTTCGGCCCGTCCCCGTCGCCGGGTCATCGGCGCCATCACGTCGGTCGCCGTGCAGCCGGTGCTGCGGCGGCCCGCCCGCAACAGGCGGACCGTGTAGAAGGCAACGTTTCCGGGCGTCACCCGTTTGCCGGTCTCGACGCACCGGGCCAGCAGCTTCGCCGCCATGGCGATCCCGTCCTGACGCAGTTCCTCCAGATCCTCGACGCCCACCGGCACGATCGAGTGAGCGATGAGGGAGTCCAGGCGCGGGGCGATTTCGTTTACCAACAGGTCTCCGGTTGCAGTATCCATGTTTTGTTCCTCGAATTGATAACCGCGTACGCAAAAAAACCGCCGGAGGGAGCGGCCGTCCCCACCGGCGGTTGACAGAAGATAAGAGTTATCCTGTCACGTATTTATAGCACGGATACCGATGGTGTTCCGGATTCGGCGGCCCTCCCTATGGGCGGTCCCTGCGTCTGCGATTCTGCAACTGCTTGCTGAGTTGCGGGCCGGGAATCTCCGGCAAAACCGAAACCCGATTCGTTTTTCCTACCTTAGGTTCGGATTGGATGATGCCACTTGGGCTGAAAAGCCACCTCCCCGGGCGTTGCGAGAACGACTCGGCTGCACGGGTCCTCCTCCGCCAGACACGCTAGGACTCACGGAGACCGGCCCCGGGGAAATTCCGGCCCTCTCATTCGACGGGTCATTTTGACCTTTCGAGGTTTTATGTTCCCACCGCCCTCGTCCCGCAACGTCCCCCCTAGAAATCTGCCGGACCCAAATCCGTCGAGACGGCCGTGCTGACTTCAGCCCCGATTTGAAGGGTCCAGCCCTACCGATAAAGGCAGGCAAGGCGGAACGATATCGTCGGGGGTAACCGTCGTCTCCAGTAAACCTTCCGCTCTGAGGATGATCATTTTCGTGCTTTCTCTTCGGTCCGGAGAACGATTACGGATGCTTTCACTCCCAGGGCGGTTCCAAGCTTAAAAAGGGTTGGAAGCGTCGGCTGCCTTAATCCCCGTTCCAACAGGGAAACGTACGTGCGGTCGAGGCCGGATTCAAAGCCCAGTTTTTCCTGGGACATACCCGTCTCGATCCGGATTTCCCGCAAGACTTCCCCGAACTTGGACTCTGGTCCTTCCTCCTTTTTCAAAGCGGAAAAAGGATATCCAATACTCAGACAATAGATCTACGGACTATAGTCATCGTTTTTGCTTGTCATTCTGTCATCCCCCATCGATTCTTCGCGAAGGGGTTTCCCAGTAGGATCCCCCATACTTTCTTTTGTTTATGACCACTAAAATTCCATCAAAGACATCGAGGTGCTCGGACTCATATCATGGATCTTCAAGGGGTGCGGAGATGCCGTGCGTTCTCCACCAAGCACGGAAAACCCTAACCACCGAGAATCTTCAGTCCATACCCGTTGAGTGGGGCTCGGATTCGTGCGGGTATAGACGTCCCAAAAAGAATAACCATGTGGAATTATAGACTCAACGAAAGCGTTGGGGGCCCAGTCTCCGACGAGGACCTGCGGCGATTAGCTGCGGAAGGACAATTGTCGACTGAGACCATGGTATGTCGAGCTGACGTCTCGCCAGAAGTTTGGGTGACTTACCGTGAGGCTATTGCTCAACCGCTGTCGTTGCTCAGGGAGCGCGTGCCGTTTGCTTCGCCGAATGGTTCGGAACGAATTTCCGACTCTGAGCATCTCTCGGTGTATCTGGAATGTTTCAAAGGACCGGACAATGGCAAACGAGCTTGTTTGCGCCCGGGGCAACCGCTCGTTGTTGCCCGCACACTCGAGGCTTCGATCCTCAGTGACGATGGGTTTCTGCCTGAGAACGGATTCGAGATCGGCCACGAGAACGGACATGTGTTTTTCCGATCCTTGGGAAGTGGCACCGCCTTTGTCGACGGAGTCGCGGAATCATCGGGCACCTTATCCTCAAAGGCCCAGCTTCGATTAGGATCATCCTATTGGAGGAGAAGCGATCAACCATCCTCGTTCGGCTCGTCAAATTTCGCAGGCGAGGACGGTCTCATCGACCGCTTCTCCTCGAACGTCAGTCGACTCGTGGGCGTTGAGCGGATTCGGGGATTCAGCCTGAGACGTCTATTTTCTCAGGTTTTTACCAAACACACCCAAGAGGAAGTCGAAGAAAAATTCATCTGTGGAACTCGTGCCACTTCACCGGATTTAATGAGTATCAACACCGCGTGGCCCGAGCCATGGCTATTTGTTCGGATGTTGGCGGCGTCCCTGGTCTTATGCGCCGCGTTCCTTTACGGTATATTTCGATTCGACAATCTCCTCCTTTTCCCAGGGCTCCTCTTTGCGGCGGCTTTTGCCGTACCCATTTCGGCAATGGTTCTTTTTTGGGAAATGCACCCGGTCCGCAACGTATCTCTCTATCAGACTGTGAAGCTTGCAGTAATCGGGGGCGTCCTCGCGATATTCATCTCTCTTTTCTTTTTCGAGCAAACCGGCCTTTACCATTGGCTCGCAGCCTCGAGCGCGGGCATCATCGAGGAAACAGGGAAACTGGCTGCCGTGATTTTCTTGATGCATCGCTACGCGAAATATCCGTGGATACTAAACGGAATGCTATTCGGGGCAGCGGTCGGCACAGGATTCGCGGCCCTCGAAACCGCAGGCTATCTACTGATCTTCCTCGATGACTTTCTGGTAGTGGCTATGATCCGGGGAATACTTTCTCCTTTCTCACACATCGTGTGGACAGCTGCCGCTGCCGCTGCCCTGTGGAAGGTAAAGGGAAGTTTACCCTTCTCCTGGGGGATGCTAAAGGATCCCCGGTTCGTGAAAGTTTTTCTCGCTGTCGTATGCCTTCACGCGCTTTGGAATGCGCCTTTCGGTATTCCCTTTGTCGGAGAAATGGCCGGCTTTATTGCAAAATGGATCATTCTCGGAGTCGTCGGCTGGATTATCCTGCTGGCTCTCCTCCAAGAGGGACTCAAACAAATTCGCGCCGCCCAGGAAGAAAACGTGAACAAGGGGTAAAATCCGGACGAAACCGACAATGGCAAAGTATTATTATCAAATCGAAGGTAAGACCTGCGGTCCCGTCGCGGAAAACGATCTGTTCGACCTTTGTGAAAAGGGGCAAATCAGCCCTGACTGTTTCGTTTTGAAAAAGGGTACAGATCAGTGGATCCATTTGAACGAACTCTCTGTCCCGGCTACGGAACCTTTGCGGCCATCGTCCAAGATACCCGGGCGTCCCTTGAAGCCGCCACCTCGGACCGTGCGGCTCTCCAAAGGAGTCATTTTCGGGCTCATGGTTTTGATCGTGGCAGGGGGGTGGTTCTTCTACCGCACGTTTCCACTCCTGCCGCACGAGAGCCACTATGATCGCAACACGGCAGGGACGCTAAGCCGGTACCCGCTTATTGGGGAAAGCTATGCCCTTCTGGTGAAGCGATTCGACTCTGGTATCGAGGAGGATCGCGAAACGTCCCTCGGAAGACGGGTCTGGATCAAGAGTGACCAGTGCGATCACCTCGTCTTCGTAATCGAGGATCGGGTCGAAGCCGTGCTCATGGTGTCCATGTCAAAGAACTTGGCGGCAGACGGCTTCGTGAATGACTTGCTCGGAAATGTGAGAGCTTTTCGTTCCTTCGAGCCCCGCGGCGAGAACCTTTGGTGGTGCAGCCCGACCCGGACGGCCATGGCCATAAAAAGCGAACGAAGTCTGCTCATTTCCTCGGAGCTGGGAATCGAAGCAGTCCGAAACTCCAGCGTGACTACACAATGAATGCGGATAATGCTCAATCATTTTGGCGACCGGCCCTGCCTCCGGCGGTCCTGATCGGTTTGATCGCGGTATTGATCGTGCTTTACCCAAACATCGGCCTGGGACGGACTGAAACATCCTCCTACTCCTCGCCATCCTCCGGGGTTCCAGTTCCCTCGCCTGAATCGTTAACACCGGCCGAGCGCCAGGAACAACTCGGGGCGAACCGTCAAATCGAGCAAGGGGAACGGATGATCGAGGAGGGACGGCGAATGGTCGAAACTCCCGACACCCGATCCGCCCTTGATGGCAGGGTCATTGATAACGCAGCTATCCGCCGTTCCGGAGAACAACGGATGGCTCAGGGAAGAGAATTGGTTCGCCAGGGAGAAGAGCGCCTAGCCCACCTCTATCAGCGTGTTGCTCAGCAAAGGGAAGACCTTGGAAGACGAATGGCCGAAGCACGATTTCGCCAATGGGAGGATCGCGAAGGAAGACGTATACGCGGATCATTTGTCGGCTTGAGCGGAGAGTCGGTCGATGTTCTTCGAGACGATGGCCGGGAATTCAGGATTCCGCTCGCCTCGCTATCGGAGCGAGACGCCGCATATGTGATGTTGCTGGATGCCGGCCACGAATTCAGCGAAGACGGTTTCCTGGCGGTCGTTGGCTCACGAGACCTCCGAATGACCGGTCTTTTCCTGGCATCCGATTTGTTCGTAAGCGAGGCTACCCAAAGCCATGCCCTTCATACGGCGATTAAAAGCGGCAGTCGTTCTTTGTTGGAGTTGCTCTTGGATTACGGGATGGATCCATCAGCGGTCACCCACGACGGGCTGCGCCTGCTTTCCGAGGCCGTCCGCCGGGAACGCCTGGAACTGTGCGAAGTCCTTCTTACGGCAGGGGCCTCCCCGACGGAGCGTGATCATACCGGCGATCGACTTTCCCCCCTCTGGTGGGCGCTCATTGAAGGTGATCGAGAGCTTGTCAGTCTCCTGGCAAGGAGTTCGACCAGCCTCGACTGGCGGACTCAGAAAGCTGTTGATCTCGTCCTGGAGGGTACCTTTGATTCCATTCCCCGTAGCGTCCTGTCCGCATTCACAATCTTGGAACGCGGGGAAAATCTCGCCCCACCTAAAGCTGCCCGTATAAATCTCTTCTTGTCCGGACACCTTCCAACCGTGGATGGCCTGCTGGACGCACTAAAGAGAGAGGCGGACCAGACGGTGATCGCCGGGTACTGCCAAGCGGGAATCATCGCCGAAGCGATTCAAGTGGAATGGTCAAATATCTCCCGCCTGCTGCTACAGGGACCCGGGATGGCGCTGGGCGCGTTTCTGGCCTGTGAGGATGAGGTTCCGAGCGAAAAGATCACGCAACTTCACTTGTTTGCCGCCGGTTACGAGGTGAACGTGGACGGATTGATCCTTGCGATTTCAAAAGGCGACCTTCAATCGGTCGAACGCTTCCTATACGCTGGAGTCCTGCCGACCATGAATGCCAGCGATGGAACGACTCCTTTTCTCCACGCCATGCGCCACGATGATTCTCTAATCCTCGGTGCACTTCTTGAGAAATCGCCGTTGGACAGTCATGAGGTGGCGCGGTTACGGCTGGAAGCGAGCGGCCAGTCCCTCGAGGATCCGCAGCGGGCACTCCTGGAACTTCAAGTCGCCAAGATCGGTTTTGACGAAGAGGGTTGGCTGGAAGCAATCAAAAATGCCGATGAGGAAAGGGTGGCGCTGTTTATCCGGGCCGGTGCTCTCAACGAATTCGATCTTTCCATTGATTCGGAAATCTGGCGGTTGGCGATGGAAGCCCCGGAACAACTTCAGCGATTCCTGCTCACCGAAACCTCGCAGGGACCCGATGAGATAATCTTGCTCAGGACCCGTTGGATCGACGTCAGCGGTCTTGAGTCGGAACTTTTCGCAGGCAAGGGGCAGGCGCCTCGAACTTCGATTGCCGCCCCCAGGGCACCTATCTCGCGGCAAGGACCTTACACCGCTGTGCCCCCGCCTCGCCCGGAACCAGGTGACTTATATGGTAACGCCAAAATCACCGTTGGTCTGGAGGCCCCGCCTGAGACAGCAACAACGCCTGCGAATTACCCTCGCTTTGTTTTTCGGGGCCTGCGGCTGGGAATGAGAATCGAAGCGGCGCAGATCCGTTTCATGGAACTGTTGTCGGAAGTGCCATCTCCATCTGGAGCACAAGTTTTCCGAATCGAGGCGATCCGCCCAATCCAGCAAGGAAATGGAGTAGAGTTCAGGGTAATTGACTGGAGCGGGTCCAGCTACATCCAGGCCGACCAGCACTGGAGGGTGACCAGTTTCGGCTTAAGCCCCGAAGTTGTGAGCAGTCTGTTTGGAAGCGGCGAAATGGATGCTCAGGCGTTCGCCCAGCGCTTTATCGACAGTTACGGGATTCCTGAACTAAAACCATCCATGGACGGACGTCGTTGGTTCTATGAATCCAACGACGGGCTCCATGTCACGATAGGAACTGACAAGTCCTTGATTATTTATCAGGTTACACGAACCTTCCACTAGGTATGAAGGCTTGAACCGTGGCCACTGCTATTCTTGCCCCCGGCCTCCAATTGCTGACCAGCCGAGAACTTCTGAATATGAGCAAGACAATCGACTCTTTCGGGGTTAAATGCCCTTACTGCGATACCATTGCGGATCTCCCGTTTGATTCGGCCAACACCCAGATCGAATGCTCCAACTGCCAAGGTTTTTTCCTCGTCGCAAACGATGGCTTAGGTGAAGGAGCAGCACCCGACCCCCCGTGTCCGACAATTCCAACCGAAGAAAATATCCTCTCCACAATCGATTGCCTCTCAAGGAAAATGATCATCGGAATTCCCCGATTTGTTTTCCGCGAGGTCCCTCGCACCATCTGGCAGGCGTTGTGCCATACTTTTCCTACCCTCATACGGTTAATCCGGATTACCATCCTCTTTTTCGCTTGGGCTTCTCTCACCTTCTGGCCCGTTTTCCTGGCACCGGCTTTTCGATCTCTCATTCCCCTACCGACCTCTCTCGGGCAATCACTGGCCCGGTTCGAAGTATGGTGGGCCGACTACGTCCTCTGGATTTGGGTTCCCCTTGCCCTCGCCGGTTCTGTCTGGGGAATCTTCAACATTGTCCTCAAAAAGCACAGACGCCGGAAGGAAAACCGTAAACCCGAAGGAGAGCCGAAATACGACGAATCAGGATCATAACGGTCGACTTGGAATAGAACAAAGAGGTGGAAGGAGATGGCGTTCGCCTCCGGTGATCTCCCAAGGGCGGAGCATCCGGTCGAAGAGCCTGGTCTTGGTGGCCATCGCCTACCCCTCGTCCTCCCGGCCGATGTGACCGGTTGGCAGTTCACGGAAGGCGTCCTTCAGGAGCGAGGTTGCGTGGAGGTGGATCCCCTGTTCGTCTTCCTCGCGGGAGTCGGTCACGTTGAGGACCGCGATCCCGTTTCGTTCGACGAAGCGCAGCAGGCGTCTGGCCGGGGACTCGTAGTTGTAGATCACACGCCTTTCCCGAGGATGGTGCAGCCAGGGGCCATCAAGGGACCGCCGGCGAGTTCAATCCCGAGGGTCACGATGACGGTGCCGTCGCGGAAGTTCCCTTCCTGGCCTTCCAACCCGCTGAGAGATTCTCGCTCACTTGGAGGTCGTGTTATCCGTCAAACGAAAATCGAGGGTTAAGTGGGGGATGAAAAGGGCGTTGATGAAGTCGTTCTGAAAATTTGGTTGCTCGTTGAGCTCCACGAAATGGAGCTGCTGAATGAGGCGGTCCATCCGGGGGCGGGCGTCGGCATCCACGGCGGCGTTGATCGCTCCTTTGAGGGAAGTGTTCCCGCAGACTTCGATCGCCTCTTCCGGTAGAGGAGGAAGAATGCCGATGTCTATCAAGTCGCGGAGGTCGACCCTCCGACCGAAGTTTCCGGCGAGGTAAACTTTTTTCAAATTGTTGATTTCGATCTCCGCCACGCGGCAGAGGGTGATGATTCCGGAGAACACCGCCGCTTTGGCTTGGAGGAATGTGCTGATGTCGGTTTCGCTGACGTAGATGTCATCGGTCAGCGAATACACCTTCTCCTCCTCGCCGAGCAGGATCTTGCGTTCTACTTTTGGATGGCGTCTGGCAAAGCGTCCTTTCTTGCGCAGGATGCCGGCGCGGAAGGCCGCCGCCACGAAGGAGATCACACCGGATCCGCAGAGACCGGCGGCGGGTTCGTTATGGATTGTGCTCCAATGGATTTCCTCGCCGTCGTTCCAGACTTTTTCGATGGCGCCGGGAATGGCGCTGATACCGCAGGCAAGGCCGCCTCCTTCGAACGAGGGACCGGCGGGAACGGCCGAACAATAAAGTTTGCCGTTGGCTTTCAGCGCGATTTCCGCGTTCGTGCCCAGGTCGACGAAGAGCGTCCGGTCGGGGGCGTATTCGAAATCGAGATATTGGAGGCCGCTGATGATGTCGCCGCCCACGTAGGCCGAGGCCGAAGGAACAAATTCCAGCGTCCGGCCCGGCAGGCGGCAGGTGACGGCGGCGATCGGATCCGGGGCATAATCGATGCCGTTGAAGGGCCAGCCTCCCATCCCGGTCGGGTCGAGCCCGAGCAGGAGATGGATCATCGTGGCGTTGCCGGAAATGACGCTCGTCAGGAGATCGTCGTTTCGGACGCCGTTTTGCTTGAGCAGTCCGCGCAGGAGAGGGGCCAAAGTATGCCGCAAAATCAGGTCGCGCATTTCCTCCAGCAACTCCGGGGTGCGGCAGAAGGAGATCCGCGCCACCAGGTCCTCGGCATAGGAATATTGGCGGTTCAAGCGCCCCAGGGCATCGACGGTCTCGCCGGTTTCCAGATCGAGCAGGGCGGCGGCCACTGTCGTGGTGCCGATGTCGATGGCAAAGGCAAAAAATTTCCGTTCCTCGTCAGCCAGGGAGAGGGGCTCGTCGTCGAATTCGTAGATGTCCAATGATCCTTGAAGGCGATCGTGGGACAGGTCGCGGAAAAAAAGGGGGGATAAGGCTCGCTTGCCGAGCGCCTTCTCCAGACGCCAGCGGTTAGAGCGATGGGGGAACTCATCCGGCGGGGGAAGAGTGACCTTCCATCGTTGCAGCCTTTTCGTCACAGGAGGGCAATCGCCGGCCAGGCTGTCGAGATCGATCTGGATATTTATGCTGCTTCCCCCGGATGGCGGGACGGTCAGATCGTAACACCCCCTCTCGAGCCGGGTTTGGCAGGCCAGCACTGGTTCTCCGTCCACTAGGACACGGCAGGTCCGGCACGATCCGTTGCCCCCGCACGACATTTTGAGCGGGATGCGCTGGGCGCGCAGGTGGTCGGCGAGATTTTGGGGAGAATCTAGTTGGATGGAATGCATGTTTCCTCTCGGTTGACCGATGCTCCATCGACGAAGACGGCCGAAGATTGGCGCAGAATACCGATATCCCGCCAGGGGGCTTTTTCGCAAACGATGAAGGAGGCAGGCCCACCGACGGCGATGCGACCGGTGTAGTGGTGGGTATCGCAGGCATCGGCATTGGCCGCGGTGGCGATGCGAAGCACCTCCTCGGGGCGGAGGTTTCGCGTCATGTTCTCCAGTTCGATTAGCAGGCCGTCACCGATTTCCACCCCCGGACTGCCGGCGTCGGATCCGGCGAGAATCCTGACGCCGGCCGCATGGCCCTGCGCCAGACGCCGGCCGTGCTCCTCGAGGATTTCGTCGATCGCCTTCCGTGTGTTGAAATCCCAACCACAGCTCTCGTTCGCCCCTTGCTGGTAAACCGGCGCGAAGGTCGGCGTCCAGAATTGGCCGGTTTCGGCCAACCGCTCGATCTGCCGCTCGTCGGCGAAATAGGCATGTTCGATAAACGGGACGCCGCCAGCGATGTTGATATCGACCCCGTTATTTCCCGAACAATGGGAGGCGACCTTCCGTCCGAGTTTCCCGGCGTGGGCGACCACGGTCCGTAATTCCTCCGCGGTGTATTGCGGTGCCTGCTTCACCTGTTTCGTGGCGAAATCGACGATGCCGGTCGTGACCACTTTGATGAAATCAACCCCGTCTCGTTCAACCAGTTCGTCGATGAACCGCAGCACATCGTTCAGGCTTTCGCGGCAGACCCCGAGAAAGCGTCCGTATTTTTTCGGACGATGGATGGCGGGTCCAGCCACCTGGAGTTCGGGGGCGGATTCGGTCCCGGCCAGCAGACGCCGTTTCACCTCCAGGTTGATTCCGTGGGGGTCCCCCAAATCCCGCAGAAAGCCGAAACCGCGACGGTGGGCCGCCTTGACCCGTGCGATGCCGTTTCGAACTTCCGTTTCAAAATCACCGGAACCCGGCTTGGCTCGCAGCGCCGGTTCGAGCGGCCAAGGGTCCATATAGAAGTGAACATGGGTGTCGCTCAGGAGCGGGCAGAGGTAAACCTCGCGATCCGCGAACAGAACGGTTTCCCCGGATGGCGGGGGGCGGTCCGTGATGGCGGTGACGGCTGCTTTTTCGATGGCCAGCCAATGCCGGGTGATGCGGGCGGTCTCGGAAAAGTAGCCCGAGCACTGTATCCAGGTTTTCATGATACTGTTTGTTCAGGAGAGTTGCGGGACTGGCTGGGCGGCCGCTTCTTCCCGTTCTTTCTTCTCTTTGCGCGACTCTTTGATGAACTTCATGCCGAGCTTATCGGTGCCGGTGGTGGTGTCGGCGGCCAGGATCGCCCATTTCAAAGCGGGGTGGGTGATGTCGGTCAGGGGGGCGTTCATTCCATGGCTGATGGCGATCGCCAGGTAGTAGGCGTCCAACGTCTTGCGTTTGGGCATGCCAAAGCTGACGTTGGAGGCGCCGAGGGTGATGTTGGCTCCGAGTTCCCGGCGGATCAGGCGCATGGTTTCCATGGTGCAACGACCGGCCCCGACATCGGTCGCCACCCCGATGGCAATACAATCGAAGATGAAGTCGTCGATCGTGAAGCCGTATTTTTCCCCGGCTTCGAGGATTTTTAACGCGCATTTAAGGCGCCCCTCCGGAGTGTAGGGAATGCCTTCGTCGTCGGAGGTCATCGCGATCATGGCGGCGTTGTGCTTTTTGGCGATTTCCAGAATCTGGTGAAGCTTTTCCTCTTCTCCGGACACGGAGTTAATCAGGCATCGCCCCTCCACTTTGCCCAAGGCGGCATTGAGCGCCTCCGGGTCGCCGAAGTCGAGCGAAAGCGGACAATCCACCTTCGATCGAATCGCGCTCACGGCGATCGGCAGAAGGACCTTCTCCGGAATATCGAGGCCGACCATATTGACATTGATGATACCGGCCCCGGTTTCGAACTGCTCCACGGCGCGGTTGGTGACTTCGTCCCATTCGCCGCGGGCGACGGTCTCGCGCACCCGTCTGTAGCCGAGGGCGTTGCAACGCTCGCCGATGACGACAGTCTTGCGGTCGGGCGCGATGCGGGCCCGATGGGATTTGGAGGAAATGATCGTGGTGGCGGTTTTCATGTGAAGCGACGTTAGTTGGAGGTGGTGGCGGCTCTCGTATCGATCGCCCGTTCGCGGACGGCGACCAGGTATTCTTCGATCCATTCGGGAGGCATGCCGAAATTCATCACATGGACGCCGGCGGCCCCGGCGGCGACCACGCCTTCGGCGGTTTTCAGGGCCCATTCGTAACCGGCGCGGGGCAAATCCTCCGCTTGTTCGACAGCGGCGTGAAGCTCGGGGCTGACATAGACTCCCGGCAGGCGGCAAAGAATGTCGAAGGCACGGCGATTGCCGATCAGCGGGATCGAGGGAATCGTGAGTTTGGCTTCGTGTTCGCGGCCCTGTCTGACCGCTTGATACCAGGTGCGGAAGACCCCGACATCGGTGACCGCCTGGGTCTGGCAAAAGCGGGCTCCGGCCAGGCGTTTGAGCGCGAGACGCTCCACGCTCACGTTCAAAGGGGTGGAGAACGGGTTCGCGGCGACCCCGATGTAGGGGACGATTTCCGACCGCTCGCGAAAACTTTCGAGCCGCTCATTGATGGCGAAAACCATCTGCGAGCTGTCCATCGGAAACCAGGTTTGCTGGTCGGTCTTTCGTTCCACGTCCGGAAGCCAGTCGCCGGTCAGGAGGAGGAAGTTTTTGTAACCCATTTCGATGGCCTGCTCCATCTCCCGGAGGAAGTCGTCCGGCGTGTGATCGCGTCCGCAAAACTGGATGACCGACTCCACCCCGTGCTCCATCACCACCTTGCCGGTTTCGGTCGAATGGAGGGAGGGCTTGCCGCCGGCGTTGGTGGTTGTATTCACGGCATCGACACGACCGGCCACGCGTTCCATGATCGCCGCAACTTTCTTCAGTCCCTCGGTCTTGCGAGGGGAGGCGATTTCGAGCGTCACCACGAACTCCTGCCGATGCATTTTCCGCGACAAATCGGAGTCGGCGGGAATGTGAAGGGTGTTGCGCGGCTCTTTGGGAAGCCGGGTTGGCCGGTCTTTACCGGTGAAGAAATTGACATAGCTGGCGGTGTCGACGAGTGACCGGTTCAATGGCTGGTGGACGGTGAACTTCTTGCCCTGGTCCTTCTTCACTTCGATCCGCGTCCAGACGCAGTCCATCTCGGGAACCACCTCGCACTTGCCGTCGAGCGTTCCTCCGCAAGGACCGTTGCGCAGTCCCTTCGGGCAGTTCATCGGGCAGATGAGCCGGGTGTGGGAGAGGATGCACTGGCCGCACATCTGGCAGCCAAACGCCTTCTCCTTCATCCACTTTTCCAGCGAGTAGATCATGCCGGAACCAGTCCGATTTCCTGGAGGTCGGCCAGGGCCCGTTTGGCGACGATGACGCCATCCGCGGCGGACTCCGCGTAGTAATCCGCGCCGATCTTTTCGCAAAACTTCTCGTTGATCGGCGCGCCTCCGATCAGGACCTTGGTGGTATCGCGCATGCCCGCTTCCTTCAGACCTTCGATGACTTTGCCCATGTAGTTCATGGTGGTGGTCAGCAGGGCGGACATCCCGATGATGTGAATATCGTGCTCCTTCAAGGCGGCGATGAATTTCTCCACCGGGACGTTCACTCCGAGATCGACGATTTCGAAACCGGCTCCCTCCAGCATCATGCCGACGAGGTTTTTTCCGATGTCGTGGATGTCGCCTTTGACGGTTCCGAGCAGCACGCGGCCAACCGGCTTTTGTCCGGTCTCGGCGATCAACGGTCGAAGGATTTTCAGTCCGGCGCTCATGGCCCGGGCGGCGATCAACATTTCCGGGACGAAGAGATCCTTTTTGCCGAACCGGTAGCCGATGATTTCCATGGCGGGAATCATGGCGCGGTTGACGATCTCGACCGGATCGATCCCTTCCTCCAATGCTTCTTCGACCAATTCGGGAACGTCTTCTTCCTCTCCCTCTTCGATGGCTTCGGCCATTTCGCGCAGGACCGGTTCGAGATCGTCGGCGTATTGGGGAGCATCGTCGCTGACGATTGCCTCGACCTCCTCTTTTTTCTGTTTGTAGAGAGGGGCTTTGGGCTCCCAGTTTTTGTAATCATTGTCGAGGCATTCCTTGACCGCCATGAGATGTTCGGGCGGGCAATCGTAGGCGGCGACGCCGGTGCCGAGGATGAAGCCCGGGTGATCCCAGCATTTGTTCAGGATATTCATGGTGAAGTCCTGAATTTTTTCAATCGGTCCCAGGTGGAGCAGTCGAGGGTCGACATTGACCCGCATCGGGAGTTTGTTCGCGAGAGCTTTTCGTTTGAACAGCTCGATGTCGCCCTCGAAGTCGCAGAGGATCTGGGTGGCGCCGGTATCGATGATGGCGTCGAGAATCGGGGTGGTGTCTCCCCCGATGATGAGCGGGATGTTTTTGGCGCCGGCGTTCTTCAGTTCCGGGATCAGGATCCGCTTATAGACTTTGGAGACGACATCCTGGAAAATCTGGGGCGAGCAGAGTGGCGGCATCGCCCGTGAATCGAAGATGATCGGATCGAGGCCGAGGGCGATGAACGCTTTGCCGAACTCCGCCGCCACCCGGGCGGTGAATTCCATCAGGCGCCGGGTATATTGCGGATCCTGCATCGTCATGACGATGAAGTTTTCCGCTCCGAGCAACTCCGACGCGAGGGAGAAGGGACCGGTGATGGCGCCTCGGATTTTTACCCTGTCGCCGAGCAATTGATGGAGTTCTTTGGCGGCCTCCAGGTAAAGAGGCATTCGGCCGTCACGGGTCGGATCGGGAATGCCGAGCTTGTCGAGGTCGCTCGGTTCCCGGACCGGATTGCTTTCGACTCCGGGCACGTCGGGGGAGTCGTCGAAATAAACTATTTTGCAGCCGAGCGCCTCCGCCTCGACGTTGTAAACATCGATTCCGACGGTGAGAAAATCCGGCTGGTAACGTTCGTATTCGGCCAGAAGCCCCTGGACGAGAAGGTCCTTGTCGCGGCAAATCTCCGAAGGGGTTTTTCCGATAAGGAACCCCTTGTGCTCGTAGATGGCGGGGCAAAACGGAATGCGGTCGCCCTTTTCCATGCGGAGAACCCGCTCGATCAGTTCAATTGAATTCATAGTCATAGTCAGGATTTTGCCTCAGTCAGTGAATTTCGGGGGGCCTGAGCGAACGGTTCCTCTCGGAGGCCGCAACTACCGGATGGACAAGTCCGGCAGGGTGAACCGGTCCGGCGGGTGTAGGCCCCGACGCCGACGATTCCGCTGACACTTGCCAGCGGCTGCATCGCCAGGGTTTCCGAATCAAAGGTGATTCCGGCGATTTTCGGCGGGAGGAGTTCGAAAAGGGTTCGTTGAAAACGGAGCGGCAGGCCGCCGTTTCCGGGCGAAAGGACCGCGCCGGCGGTCAGTCCGGGGTGCCGGTTTTCGAGCAGGATTTGACTGTCCTTCAGCAAGCGGCGGGCCAGGGCGGTCGCTCCCGCGCTCAAGGCATGCCGGAACCAGGGGTCCGGATGGTTCACGCAGAATTTCTGGAATTCCGCGCCCACCGTCCCTGCGACAGTTGCCGCGACCGAGGCCGGATCCATTTGACGGGTGAGAAAGGATGAGCGAGGGAAAAGGGAAAGCAGGCGCGCCGGGCCAAACTCCCGTACGGCGATCCGGGGTTTGGCATGGAGACGAACCGCCTCCGCGACTTCATCGGCCAACCGGACGATCCGTTTCTTGATCGGCCGTCCGTCCAACGTCACACCGAGAGCCCGCATCACTTCCTCGGGAAAAACGTCGGGGGGCAGGGCGAATACGGGAGTGGTGGCGGCGTCCATAAGCAGAATTATCCTTCGAGATAACAATAGCGCCACCCGACGATTGAGTCTTGGCCAAACCGGCCGTTCACGATTGTATTTTTCGGAAATCGGTGGTTTCGTAACCCGGTAGATCGTTATGTCAGCCTTGGAAGTGAGTCGTCGCAACCGTCCCGAGGACGTCGTTTTTCCGCCATGGGGAATCGCGGTGTTCGAGAGCCATCACGCCAGTTCCTTCAACATGGAGATGGGGGTTTGGCCTTTCCATAAACTCTGTTGGGTCGCGGTGGGAAGCGGGGTGCTCGAACGTCCGCGGCTACGGGCTCCGATCCAGCGGCACGACCTTATTTTTCTGCCGGCCGGCGAGAATCATCGCTTTGTCGATGTCGCGGAGGATCCGCTTACCTTGGTGATCGCCTGTTGGAATGAGGATGCGACGAGGAAGAACGATTTGCTGAGGGATTTGGAGAAGGACTTTCGGGCGGTTTTTCCGGCGATGAAGCCACTGGGGATTGGCAACAGTTACCAGCGAAATCTGATCCGGGGTATTTTGAAAACGCTGCTGCGCGAACGGTTTGCTCCCACCGATGAGAGCGCCGCGTCGTCCCATGCCGCCTTGTTGGACCTCCTGGTGAACTTGCGGCGCTTCCTGTTAAAAGCTGGTTTTGGCAAGGAACGGACCCGGCATGAACACGACCTCGAAGGGGTTCTGGAATACCTCGACAACCGGTTCGACGAAGCGATTCAAGTAAGGGATTTGGCGGAGCTCTGTGGATTGTCCACCCGGCGTTTTAGCACTCTTTTCAAGGCCCGCACCGGGAAAACGCCGATCGAATATCTCACGGAAAAACGGCTCAGCTATGCCACGGAACGATTGCGGCAAACCGGGCACATCCTCTATGCCGCCCTGGAAGCGGGCTTCAACGACCTTCCGTATTTTTACCGGGTCTTCAAACGCCACACCGGGAAAACTCCGGGGACTTTTCTCGCTTCGATAGACTCAAAGCCACCGGGCGTCGGAGAGTGATCTCTATCGGAGGGACTGCCGGATCGCGGTCATTGGTGGCGGCTGAAGGTTGCGTCCGGATTGGATGCGACATTTTCCTGCCTTGAGGGGCTCGACGGGGGCGCGATTGAAAGTGGTGGGAAGAACAGACAACGGTCTGTCATTGCGAGGAAGGAGAAGCGACTGACGCGGCAATTCACGTTCCTGTAAAGGGGGCGCGGGCCGCTGTTTCGTGGATTGCTTCGTCGGCGGAGCCTCCTCGCAATGACACGATGGTGATCCCACCACATCAGGTTACATTTTCGACGGGGCCGGCACGAGAATGAGTCTTGCTTTTGATTGAAGTAACCCTTTTTATTGGCATCCGCGCCAGGCGGTATTGTTGGCTTCGTTTTTCTCCCTAACCCAAGTATAAAGATAAACTGCTTTTCAAGAGTCGGATACACAATCCAACGCCTTCGGTGTTCTCACTTTATTGATGATATGAGATATGTTTCGGTTTTTCTATCAATTGGAATTATGACGTTTGCTGCTCCTTTTAATGCCGCGGAAAACGTCTTTGGTTTTTTTATGCTCGCTGATCGTGGGGGGGGAACCGAGGGTCGGGAGATTGTCTTCTACGCGAAAGCGCCGGAAATTCCTCTCATCGGAGGCAAGCCCGCGGAGGACTTTAATCCGCCAAGCAATGGGTCCGGAACGACTGAGGAGGACCCAATTGAAATAATGGGAGCGGGGGCGACCAAAGTGCTCGGGGAGTCCGGCCTGAAGAGGGTGAAGGGACCCCGGGATTCTGTTCCCGGATTCAAAGGCTTGAATGGGCCAGCGGTCGTAAAAGGTGACTTGGAGACGCCGCTTGCAGGAAAGGGATCCGTCATGTTCTGGTTTCGGACGGATGCGTATTACCAAAGTGGGTCGGAAGCGGAGCCGGTCCGGGAAACCCTCGTTACACTGCCTGGTGCGCTCGAGGTCTACTTCCAAGCTCGAAGCGAAATGGTTACCGTCTTTGTGGAATGGGAAGGGGAAAGGGAGGTGGTCTTTGAACGACATATCCGACTTCACCTGCCCGAGTTTCCCGGACCGGAATGGCATCATTTTGCGCTTTATTGGGATGGAGAGCGGGGCGATATCAACGCTTTCCTGAACGGCACGCCGTACCTTGTGGGCAGGAGTCAGCCGTTGCCTGTTGGGAACGCGGAGGAAGTCATCGTGCATGTGGAGCGATTCGCGGTCGCGGATATTCGAGTCTCGGCGGATCTGTTTGAGACCGCGAACCTGCGGGAGGTTGTGGGAAAAGATTTCTGGAGATTTTTCGACCCATTGTTGGGCGTCGATGATCTCCCCGAGTTCTCTCATAAGGAGAATCGAGGCCAACTTCTTTATGAAAACGATCTTGCCCGGGGCGTTGACGTGGAGGGTTGGGTTTTGGAAGGGCAGGGAGAAATCGATTTTTCCGATGGATGGATGGCGATGAAATCCAAGCGACCCCAGGGACCTGACGGGCATTTCGTGTTCTGGTGCCCCGAAGATTTTCCTGAAGATTTTCAGGCCGAATGGGAAATCGAGATGCTTGGCCGAAGCGGGCTATGTATCATCTTCTTTTCGGCGGAGGGAAGGAACGGTGAAGACCTTTTCGACCCGGTATTAGATACGCGCAATGGTGATTTTAGGCAATATGTCAAAGGCGATATTGACAATTATCACATTTCCTATCACGCCAGTGCCCGACCTGTGTCCCATCTCCGGAAAAATTACGGATTCTATCTTCTCGCCAATGGCCCTATCGGTATTCCGACATATGGGGAAGAAGGCACGGTTCATGAGGTGGTCTTAAGGAAAAAAGGAGGACGGATTCAAATGTCTGTCGATGGCCGAACCATCATCGATTTTGTTGATGATGGGCAGCGTGCGGGGCCGATCCATGGCGGTGGCAAGATAGGTTTTCGTCAGATGGAACCGACGGAGGCTCGTTATCGCAATTTCAGAGTGTACGCGATCGATCCGTAAGGGCGCCGCTCCTTCAACATGAAGACGGGAGTGTGGCCCTTTCGCAAACTCTGTTGGGTCGCGAAGGGCAGCGGGCTTTTCGCCCAATCCCGCCACGGTTTCGATTTCGAATTTGCGACAAACCGTTTTGGTTTTTCGGCAAAGGTCGTTTTCTACAAGCAATAGCGATATCCGGTGCTGGATTCGTTCGGGATAGATTTCGGATTTGCGACACTTGATTCTTGCTTTGGAGGGGATAAGCCGCTTGGGTTTTGGTCGTACCCGATCAACTTTTACATGACCGCTTTAACGATCCATTCGCCGGACACCAGCTATCACGACGGGCGTCCGACGGGCCCCCTCCGACTTCCCGCCCGGAACCACGGGCTGGGATTTTCGCATGGCCAGGGTCCGGGCGATTGTGACCTATGCAACGTCCGGGAAGCGGTGGTTGACCAGGAAGACGGGGTGTATCATATTTATTATGACGATTCGGGCCCCAAGGCTGGCTGGCTTTGTCCTTGGTACAGCCTCCGATCGCCAAGCTTCAACTATAAACTGAGCCGACGCTGAGTCGCAGATCATCGAGGCCGGGCAGCTTTTTTGATGGAAACCGTCCACGCCAATTCACTTAGTTATCTCGTAATCGGAGTTTACTTTCTCTTTTTGTTGAGCCTCGGGTTTATTTTCAAACGGCTCAACAAAGACGATACCGACTACTTCCGCGCCGGTTCCCGCAGTTCGTGGTGGCTGGTCGGGATGAGTATCGTGATGAGCGGGATCAGTACCCAGACATTCATTGCGAACGCGGGGGTCGCTTACCGTTCCGGTTTCAGTATCCATTGGATCTATGTGGTCAACACCGTCTGTTATCTGCTGTTGTTTCTGGGAATAGCCGCCTGGTATCGTCAGGCGCGGGTGACGACGTTTGCGGAGATGGTCCGGGACCGCTTCGGTGTCAGTTTTCAGCAGTTCTTTACTTATTACAGCATCGTGATGGTGGTGATGATGGGGGCGTTGGGGCTCTACCAACTCTCCCTCTTTGCCTCGACCATCTTTCATTTTCCAATCGAACGGGTGATTTTCGTCACCGGACTGGTGGTGGTGTTCTACACCCTGCTCGGAGGAAATTGGGCGATCCTGGCGGCCGACTTTCTCCAGGGGTTGGTGCTCTTTTCGATGGCACTGTTGATGGCCATCCTTTCGCTGCAACTCATCGGGGGATTCGAAGGGTTTTTCGGGGCGGTCAAATCTCAAGGCTTGCAGAACGACTTCGCCATGGTGACGCGAGGCGGGGAAGGGGGGAATTACGGATTCAGTTGGTTGATTGGCGTCGGGGTCATCCAGATATACGCGATTCTCGGCATCATGGGGAGTCAGCGCTATTTTTCCTGCAAGGACGGCCGGCACGCGCGGAAAGCGGCACTGCTGGCGATGGTGGTTAGCGTCATCGGCATGGCGGTTTTCTTTATTCCTCCGATGGTCGCCCGCCTGCTCTTCGCCGCGGAGATCGAAGGATTGGGGGTGCCGAACCCGACCGACGTTTCTTACGCGTTCATGAGCATGCAACTGCTTCCCAATGGTTTCGTGCCGTTGATGGTGGTCGCCATGTTTTCCGCGCAAATGAGCACTCTCGACACCGCATTGAACGCGAACTCCGCCGTATTCGTTCGAAACGGTTATCCCGCGTTGATGCGGTTGCTGGGAAACATTCCGAGCGAGGATCCGAAATACTTGCTCCGCCTGGGACGCTGTTTTACCTCCGGCCTCGGGATCTGTCTCATCGCGCTTGCCCTTCTTATTTCGCGGGTGAATCAAACCATCGGGGTGTTCGAGATTTTTCTGAAAATGGTCGGACTGGTCCTCGTTCCTATGCTCCTTCCGCTTTTCATGGGGATTTTTGTGCGGGGGACGCCGATGTGGTCCGGTTGGTTCACGTTTGGGGTGGGCGCATCGGTTTCAATGACCTCGTTTTTCCTGGGGCAAACCGGTCTGATGGATATTCCAGTCCATTTGACGGTCGTCGTGATCAGCGTGGTTGGGGTGGTCGCATACCTTGCGACCAT
Organism: Verruconatronum alginivorum; assembly: GCF_056590205.1. Lineage (NCBI taxonomy): Bacteria > Pseudomonadati > Verrucomicrobiota > Opitutia > Opitutales > Verruconatronaceae > Verruconatronum > Verruconatronum alginivorum. The sequence goes on from NZ_JBWPVQ010000001.1 coordinate 2,411,338, forward strand.
CCCTTTTTATTGGAAGCGACCGGCCGCGGAGCAAGCTCAGGTCGACGAGTTTTTTGTCCGCACCCGAACCCCGGTTGACTTTGAAACGGAGATCGGGACCGCCAATGATGCCCAACAATTGAAACTCATTGGAACGTTAGCCGTCGTTCTCGGGGTGTTCATCCTCTCTTTTCTGATCTTTCCCAATCCGTTGGGAGGCCGTTTGCAGATTTTGGCGGTTTCGCTCGGGGTGATCAGTGTCGGCATTTTCCTGCTGTGGGCCCGTCGGCGGGTGGGATCCGACTGTTCCAACCCGGTTTCTCCGGGGCCGAACCGCAATGCACCGGTCGGGATCGATTCCGCTGACGACTGATAGGTGAAGGCAATCCGACTATCTGCTGCCTCCCATCCGGATGCGGGGATCGATCCACATCAGCAGAAGGTCGCTTACCAAGGTTCCGAACACCGTCAGCAAACTCAAAACCATTAGCATCGAACCTGCCAAATACATGTCTTGCGTCATTAAGGCGCTCAACAGCAGAGGTCCGACCATCGGCAGACTCAACACGATCGCCACGATCGCCCCGCCCGAAATAAGTTGCGGGAAAATGCTTCCAATGCCGGAGACGAACGGATTGAGGGCCATCCGAACCGGGTATTTGAACAACAGCTTCATCGGTCGCACCCCTTTGGCGCGGGCCGTCACTACATACGGTTTGCGTAACTCGTCGAGGAGATTGCCCCGCATCACCCGGATCATCCAGGCCGTCCCCGCGGTCCCAAGCACGATCACCGGAATCCAAATGTGTTTCATCAGGTCGTTGAATTTCGCCCAGTTCCATTCCGGCTGGGCCGCGAATTCCGGCGAGAATAGCCCGCTCACCTGCGCGTCGAAAACGGTGGCGCTGACGTACATCAGGATCAACGCGAGGAGGAAGTTCGGAATACACATTCCGATAAATCCGATCAGGGTGAAGATGTAGTCCCCGAACGAATACTGTCGCACGGCGGAATAGATTCCGATTGGGATCGCCATCGCCCAGGTGAACAAAACGGTGATAACCGAGATAACCACCGTGAGCAAAATCCGGTCGCCGACCACGTCGTTCACTTGCCGCGTGTCCTCCATCGATCGTCCGAGACTTCCTTGCAACAGTCCCTTATCGGCGGAATCGAAACTGAGAAACCACGGAAGGCCGAGCCAGCGGAGATAGCGGACCGCCACTGGGTCGTCCAGATGAAACAGATCCCGCAGTTCCTTGATCTCCTGGATCGCTGCACTATCTCCTTCCATCTCCAGTTCGAGGATGCGGGCCTGGATGAAATCACCCGGCGGCAACTGGATGATCGTGTAGGTGGCGATGGAGATCACCAGCAAGGTCGGAATGAGAATGATGAAACGTCGGCCGATGAACGGATGTTTTACCGCCAGCAAGAGTCCTCCGAGAAGGACCGATCCCCAGATCAGCGTTTTGAGCGCGAAGCTGACGAAGTCCCGGGCGGGGGACGCCACGGTCCGTTCCCCTTCCTCCGAGAATTCCACCCGGAGCGACATCCGCGGATTGGGCCGGACTTCGACCATCGACCGTTTCATCGCCGCGATCGCGCCGGGCGAATCGAAAGGATGGTCGAAGAAGTAGGTTTCGATCCCGGCGTTGGCGGGGGTGTTGAACGTGTATCCGGAAATCGCATTGGCCGGGACGTTGCGGAAACCGTTTTGGACGATTACCAACTGCGGTGGAGCCGTGCTGATGTTGATGCTCCAAACGTTCTCGGCGGCGATTTCCAGGACTTCGTTGAATATTGCCCTTTGTTCTTCGAGCGTTGCCGCTCCCACCGCCTCGTCCAGAACCTCCATCGCCCGGCGGAGCGGATGATCCAGCGGCGGTTCGATGGCGCCCGGTCGGGTAGCCGCCTCCGGATTGCCGTAAAGGCCGCCGAGCATGTACCAAAAAGCGTATGCGGGTGCGAGAAAGGAGTGTCGCACGACCGGGACGAAATTCCGCGGCTCGACCAACGGGTAAAATTCGCTTTCGCCGGTCCAGACGGTCAAGTCATGTTCGAAGGCCAACTGTTGGCGCCGAAATAGATTGCGGGCGCGGTCCTGCAAGATCACTCGCACCCCGAGTTCGGACCAGTGGGTTGTAAGAAAAGGCGAGGGGCCCACGCCGGAAAAGTCGGTTACATGGAGATAGAACGTCATCCGGGTGCCGTCGGGAAAGGTGCGGTAGCCTTCGCGGTCGCGCCGCGTCAGGCCGATCTCGTCCAACAAGGCGTTGGCCCGTTCGGGATCGAATTCGGTGAAGCTTTTGAACAGGCCCGGGTGATGGAAAAACGACTGGGGGCCCGGATCCAGCTGGGCCGGTTCGGTTTCCCCGTGGAATTCGGCGGTGATGATTTCCTCACGGTTTATTCCGAGCGAAAGCGCCTGCCGGAACCGTCTGTCATTGAGCAACTGGTGCTTCCATTTGGTTTCGGGGCGCGCCGGGTCGATTCGGCGGTTGAGGTTTGGAAAGACCACGAAGGTAGAAACCGATCCTTGGAACCAGTGGTAAACATCATAGTTGTTCCGCTCCCGTTCGTTCATGTAGAGCGTGTAATCGTCGTAGCGGATGTTGCGCAACTGCATGGTGATGTCTCCCGAAGCCGCCGTCACTGAAATCATCCCCTCGGAACGGATGTCGAAGAGCACCCGGTCGACGTAGGGAAGTTGGTTCCCTTCGATATCGACCACCCAGTAATAGGGATTGCGGACGAAATCATAGGGCGGGGTCCCCTGGTAGGTCCGCGGCACCCACGGCCAGAGGCGGGGGTGCTCCGGGTTGCGGAAACTCTTCAACCGGAAATAAGCGGCCCGCGGGCTGATGACTCCCTGCACCCGCATCATCGCCCGGATCATTTCGGGATCGCCCAAATCCGGATGGAACGGACGGAGGAAATGCTCCGGCGCCCAGAATTCGTACTTCGCCAACCGTTCCGGGAAGACTCCGTTCGGGTGGGGGAAGGTGAACCGGACCGTGTAATCGTCGAGGGCTTCGATTTCACCCAGTTCTCCCCGGACCAACATTGGGAGTGGCCGTTGATCGAAATGCTCGACTTCGTGGCGCCACCAATACTCGATGTCCCGGGCCGTGAAAGGATGCCCGTCCGACCACCGGATGCCGCGGCGCAGGTGCACGATATACTTGCGCCGGTCCTCGGAGGCTTCCCACCCGCGTGCCAAATGCGGCTTCAACGGATATCCCATTGGCGACCACCGCAGGAGCATCGCCCCGGCGAGCCGCCACGAGATCACCCCGACGTCAGCTTCCGAGACAGCAACGCGGTACCAAGTGCCGCCGTAGTTGCCGGTGCCGTCCCGCCCGGTCATCACCGTCGGTTCCGGCCCGACTCGCTCGGCCACGGGCGGCAGACGTCCTTCCTCCACCAACTCCGCGAGGAAAGGGGATTCTCCTCTGGGAAACCAGGCTCCGGCTTCTCCTTCAGAATAGTCGACGTCCACATGGAGGACCGGCGGGTTCTCGGAATCGAACGACATATCCCGGCTTTTCTCCACTTGGGCCAGGGATTCGGGCTCGGGCGTTGCCGGACCCGTGTGGATGTCCGGCCGAAAAAACCACCCAAAAAGGTAAAGCACCCCAATCAAAAACGCGCTCGCGGCGGTCAACCAACCGATCATCGCGAACAGAGTCTTCAGTTTTAACATTGAAGGAGTCTTAAGCGGAGGCGTTCCTTTCTTCATTGAAGGCGTGCGGCAGAAGTGTTGCTACCGTTTGCCAGTCGAGGCGGAAAGCCGTAGCCATCAAACGAAACAATAGGGGGGCACGCGTTTCGCCTCGGCGGGGCATAACGGGCGATGGATCTTATTCAATTAATTTCGGGGTTTGCTGCGCAGACGCCGGTAGCCGAAAACACCAAACAAGGCGGCGAGTCCCAGGACCATCCCGACGGTCGCGGGTTCCGGGATCACTTCCATGTAGAAGTTATCCGCCCGGACCGTGCTGTTAGCCGCATAAAGTCCGGCAAGACCGCCTCCTTCCGGAATTCCGGCGGTGATGTTATGGCTGCCAAACCAGAGTTGACTTCCGGTATTTCCGTCGAAAAGGCGGAGCTCGACGTTGCCGCTGGCCGGAGCAATCACTTGGAGTTGATAATCCCCGGTGGTCGTCAATGCCGGGGAGATCGTCGTATTGATCGCGTTCTGGGCGACCACCCCATTGGTGAACCTTAACAGTTGAACAGCGCTGGTTCCGGATTGAATCCTGAAAAGCCAATGGCTGGAGGGATTCAGCGGATCCGCATGGAAGATGAGCCCATACCAGCGTGCTTCGCCCGACCAGAAGTCTGCCTGCACCAGAAAAGGTTTGTCCGAGAGCGTCAATCCGGTGTGGACCATTCCGGTAATTCCTCCTCCGCTCACTGCCTCGATCCCGTTCAGCGCGATTCGCCATTCCTCCGTAGTGAAATTCAACCAGTCGTCACCGACCGGTCCGGGGGAGCGGTTAAAATTGTCCTGAAACGTCACTTGAGCCGAAACCGGCACAACCAGGCTCAGTAGGCCGACCAGGATCAGGAGGCGCTTGCCGCGACAAAAAGAGAATGCAACTTTCATGACTGTTGTTTTTTTTGTGGTTAAGGGTGGAGTCGTTTACGGGAGTTCGGGTTCGATCCATTTCAGGATCTGCAACTCAAAGATTTCGGGATCCCCGCGGACGATAGGAAACTCGATCCGGCCGGTTTCCGCCCAGAGACGCCGGTCGTATCGGAAACCTTCGCCACTGCCGCCGCGGGCGAGATTCCGTCCGCTCCAGCCGGTCCATCCGTCATCCGCTTTCGCGGTGTAGTATTTGAGGACGTCTCCCTCGAAAAAGAAATAGTGGAGATTGTCCAAGGGATCGACCGCGAGCGCGCCGCGGGGACGGCTGCCGCGAATTACGTCGACGTCATCGATCCATTGGGCCGACCAGGACCCATCTGGGTTTCGCCAGTAATGGCGGTGGTGCAGGTTGACCGAGCCGATGTTCGAAAAGAACGTCGACTGGACCAGAACGACGTGGGGCTGGCCGAAACTGTCCACGACCATGGCACCGGTATTGATGATCCCCATACCGCACGAGAGTTCGGCCACGACGATACCGGGATCGTCGATCCTGATCGGATCATTGGCGGCCAGGTCCGCGATCAGGAGGCCGTCGTTGTTGCGCCAGGTGTTGCCGTCGTCATCGCTGTAGGCGTAGTGCAGATCGTGGTTGGTGTAGGTTCCCGATCCTTCCCGGAAGACCCAGGTGATATGGATGCGTCCGTTGGAATCGACGATGATGTCGTTTTCATAGGCGTTACGGCTGTTGGAGCTACCGCATTCGCTGGAGGTGAAGTTGCCTGTATTGGAAAAGAGCATACCGACTCGCGCCCAACTGCCGGTCGTGGAGTCGTATCGGTTGAGATAACTGGCTCCGTTTCCGGATCCTCCGCTCCGGTAAAGGAAAAAGAGAGTGCCGTCCTGTCCGTTGAAAAAGCGGGGGTAGGTGACGGTGTTTTCCTGCGTGCCGACCATCGACTCGCGCACGCCGAAATGCGACCGTTCGATCGTCGACGGCGGATTGGTCAGGAAGTCCGGGACCGACCGGATATAGTTGAGTGAGCTGACCCATTGGCCGTAGGAGAGATGAAGGCGACCATCGGATTCGCTCACGCCGAGAGCGGTGCTATAGTGGGGATTGTCGATCCAGAGGGATTCCCCGGGAAAGGTGACCGTCTGAACCGAGTCGTCGCTCAAATCCCGCCGGGCAATCGTGAGGACGCTGTTCGAGTTCCAATAGATCGCATATTGAAAGCCATTCACCGAGAGGATCTTTTCCTGATCCCACGGGGCAGTGTTCCAGGCCCAGGAAGATTCGTCCAGAACGATCCGCTCCTCGAAAACGAGTTCTTCGTAATAAACCGGCTCGGCCGGCACTTCGACGCCGTCGACCGTGACCACCAATCGCATGAAACGGCGAGTCGAGGTAGCGCCCTCGGCGAGGTCGTCTACTTCGACTTCGATGCGTCCGTCCTCCTCCGATTCGCGGACGGTTGCGTCTCCGTCCCATTCGTCGGCCCGCGGAGCCAGCGAGGCGATTTCCGTCCATTCCTGCAGGTCGTTGGAGGCTTGGACCGAATAGCGAGCGTCTCCCCCGATGCGGCGGGTGAACTCGAGGGTCAATCCTTCGGTACCGCTGATCGCGTTGGGCAAGCCTCGTCTGTTCGGCGTCTTGGGATCGAGATCGAGTGCGTATTCCAGGGCGTTGGGGATTCCGTCGCCGTCCGAATCGGCGGTCAGGGCCGCTTCATCGGCGAGCACATCCTCGAAATGCTCGTCGAGCCACGCCAGGTAATCCGCCCCGGCTTCCGGTCCGGTTCTCAAGGAAAACCAGTTGCTTTGGACCGGTCCATTGGTGAAAATGCCGGCTGTGCCTCCCTGACTGTCCGCAAAGTTCGCGAAGGCTATGGTCCTCACCATGACTTGGTCGCCGACGGTGCCCTCTTCATCGACCTCGTGGATGGTGAAACGATAAGGTTCGCCTTCGCCGGCGCTCTCAACGGCGAGGCGGTAGTAAACGTCGGCCTCAAAGCCAAACGTTCCGGTACTCAGAACCACCGGACCGGGTTCGCGCAGAATCTGCCAGCGGCCGCCGTTGGCGACCGAAAGCCGGAAGACGAAACTATTCTCTCCATCGCGATGGAACACAATCCCGCGCCAGCCGAAGTCCGGTCCGCGCACTTGGGTTTCAACTTGGAAGGGATGGCTGAGTTCCGCGCCGGTGTAATGAAGCATGCCGAGGTTGCTGGGCGCCCGTTGCGCGGTGGCATCTCGCAAAACCCACTCGGAGGTCGGCTCCCAGTGCGGACCGAAATTCATACTATCGGCCCGGTCGAAATCATCCTGAAAGGAATGGGTGAGGCCGGGGCCGGTTTCAGTTTCTCCGACGACGAGGGAGAAGTTCACCGCCCGGACGCCGCTGCCGCCCGCATAAACGCCCGCGTAGCCGCCGCCTTCGGGGATTCCGGCGGTGAGGGTGCGGGTGGCATTCCACAATTCGGCCCCGCTGTTTCCGTCGAAGAGGCGAACCTCTACGTTGCCGTTGGCCGTCCCGCGCACCTGCAGCCGGTAATTGCCGGTCGGCGTCAACGCCGGAGAGACCGTCGTATTAACGGATAGTGGCGTTTGGACGGCTCCGTCGACGAATCTCAACAGTTGCACAGCGCTCGTGCCAGGCTGAATCCGAAAGATCCAGTGGCTGGCGATATTCTGCGGGTCGGCATGAAAAATGACCCCGTACCAGCGCGCCGTAGTCGTCCAGAAGTCCGCCTGCGCCATAAAAGGTTCTTCGAAGAGCGCGAGGCCGGTGTGGACCATACCGCTTTGTCCCGCCGCGGCGCTCACGGCCTCGGTTTGCGTCCCGGCGATCTGCCAGTCGCCCCAAACCTGCCCCTCAACACTGATGTGCGACCATTGCCCGCCCACCGGTCCGGCGCCGCGAGTGAAATTGTCGTGAAACGTCGATTGAGCCGAGACGGATGAGGCGAAACCGAGAACGCCGGCCAACATCAGCCAGTCCGTAATTTGGCGAAGAGAAAAACTTACTTTCATGTGGTTTGGTTTGTTTTGGTGGTTGATGCGTGTAAATCGTCGGTCATACCGGAAAGTTTTCGCGCCGTCGCTCCGGAACATGGTCGGGGTGAGAAAGGCGCACGGAGGCGAAGTGCAAAATCAGCCTTCATTGTTGTTTCTTCTATGGAGGGGATCCGAAAGTAACAGGATGGGTCTATCTTTCGGACTTACCTCCGAAATCACAATGACATCGTGCCCGGGCGACAAGCTTTCGTTAGCTTTCCCCGTAAAACGGGTTTGGAAGAAGAAGCGGGCAAGGAGCGCTAAGCTCTCAAACGTTTGACGGTCGGACCATCGCACCAACGGCAATCGATGAGGGTGGTCCGTGGTTCCGCGGGAATGCCGGGTTCGTTTACATAAAGCTGTCCGACAAGCAGATCGATGGATGCCGCGCCCACCCACTCGGGACGCTGGTCGGTTCCGGCGCAAGGCCGGTCGGTATCGGAAACGTCGGCGAGCACGAAGCCGATGTTTTCCGGAATCCCAAAACCTGCTTCCTCCAGCCACTCCCGGACGATCGGCGAACTCGAAATCACCACGTCCGGGCGGGCCTGGCGAACCCAATCGAGGATCGGCCGGCTATCAGTCCAATCGTCGAACAGGCCGATCGGTAGCGGAGACATGTTGAAAACGTGACAATGTTGATACAAGTACTGTGCGATCCAGGAGCCTTGTGTCCGAGCGTCCGACCCCTTGAGCGCGCAAAGCCCGATCTTTCGATAGCCGAGCGCCACCAGTTTTTCGATGATCGTTCTCATCACTTGGGAGTGATTGCTGCAGGCGCGGTGGAGCGAAGGGGAGGCCAGGGAGTATCCGAGAGCGACCGAGGTGAAGTTTTCCCAATCGATGGGAAGAGTACCGCCGGCATTGGGGATCGGACAAATGAGCAAACCTGAAATGCCCCGGTATTGGAGGACCTTTGTGAGCCGGCCCGGCTTCAAGTCCGGAGCGTTCAACCAAAAGTGTTGCAGGTCGATTCCCAAGGTGCCGGCTCGCTTGATCGCGCCTTTGTAGTAGCGCTCGTAAATCGGCGAGGCTTTCCATCCGTGTTTCGTCCGAAACGCGCTGACGAAGGCGACGACAAGTTGTGGCGATGACGTTCGGCTGGCCCGCAGATTCCCCATCAGCGCTGAGATCAGCGGGTTCGGCCGATAGCCCATTTCCTTGGCCAGCGCCTGAATCCGACGGCGGGTCGAGGGCGGGAGGCTCGGGTCGTTACGCAACGCCAGCGAAACAGTCATCCGGGAGACCCCGGCACGTTCCGCGACATGTCGCATCAAAATTCTCTCTCCGCCAGGTGCCATCGGTTTTCAAGCATTTCCCGGTCGGGGTGGAATGCAAGTTCACTTTACGAATAAAACGACTGGAGGCTTGTCCCGCGACGAAAGATCGGCTTCTATTTTGATTAAAACCCATCCATTTCAACCCTTCACCGGAATTTTTCCCACGGAAATTGTTTAACTAAATGACCCAACGGACGAACATTATGATGCAAGCTTTCTTCGATACCACCAAGTCACGCAACGACAGAGGTGGCTTCACATTGATCGAGCTCTTAACCGTAATCGCGATTATTGGAATTTTGGCGGCCATTTTGATTCCCGTCGTCGGCCGCGTCCGGGACTCCGCCCGGACGACTCAATGCCAGTCGCAGGTTCGGGAGTTGGCCATGACGATGCTGCTTTTCGCCGAAGAAAACGGCCGTTCCCCAGCCTCCCGGCTCGCTCCCTATCCCGACGGTTTCGCATGGCTTTACGAAATCCATCCCTATCTGACGGAGCGGGAGATGGAGACGTTTATGGACAACAACGGCGACTCGATGTTCTTTTGTCCTGCCGGTGTCAACACCTATCGTTATTCCCCGATGGCCGGTTCCAGTTACGGGGCGAATCATTATCTTCTCTCCTTTTATTGGCATTCCGTGCCCTCCGGCGCGGTGCGGTCCTTCGAGTGGGCGCGTGACCCTTCGCTTGTCGCGTTAATCGGCGACAGCCAGTTCGGAGGCGGGGGGCACCGGTCCACGATCGGCCCGCTTTACAACGGCCAACACCTTCCCGGCGGGATCCATGGCGGGATGGCGAACATTGCGTTCGCTGATGGACACGTGGAGCGACTGGATCCGACGACCCTTTCCACGGATGTCAACGACCCCTTCTGGGGACGCGTTCCGCAATGACGGAAGGCTCCGGCGATTCCTCAACCTTTCGATTCAGTCGCGTCGGCTTCGGATCGACCGACTTCCTGGTCGGCATAGGGATCGCGGGAATCCTGGCGGCCTGTATGATCTCCCTCTGGAGCCCCGCACGGGATTCCGTGCCACCCCCCCATCACCCGGACCTCTCTTCAACTTCAACCGCCACTCTCGGGGATCGGCCCGAGGATTCCGCCACCAAGCCTATGAAACGCCCAGCACTGTTGACTCTGTTTACCACGACCTTCCTTTTCTTTTCTTGGCTTGGCCTCGCTGCAGTTGCCCGGTCGGAGAGCGGCAACCACCCGAGGCTCTTCTTCACCTTGGAGGATTTGCCGCAGTTGTTGGAGAAAAAAGAAACGGAAGCCGGAGCACCCGTTTTCGACTTACTGCTTCGCCATGCCGAGGAATTTCTCGAGATTCCGGTGGAGCCTTACAGTTTCCAGGCCAATTTTCGGGTTCAGCTGGCGGGCAGGGTTCTCTCCACCGAAGTGTCGACCCTGGCGCTGGCGGGTCACTTGACTGGCGAAGAAAGATTTCTCCGGCACGGCGCGAAGGTGTTGGCCGCCGCGGCGGCCCAGTCGGATGCGGCGCTCTTTTCCAGTTTCAATGATGCCTTGGCGGTCGGCGACGCGGCCAACGCCTTCGCCGTCGGCTACGATTGGCTTTATCCCGCCATGGACGACGATCAGCGGAAAGTGGTCCTGGAGCGGATCGAGGACCTGGGGAATTGGCTGTTCGAGAACTCGAAGACGGCGTTCTGGGGGCATGACGAGCGTCGACGGGCGGCGCACAATTGGAATGGCGTGGCTCATGGAGGCATGGGACTTTGCGCGCTGGTGTTGGGCGACCGACCCGATTGGACGACTCGTGCGGAAGAGCGGGTGCGAGCCTACTTCAAGTATTCGAAGGATGAAACGGGCGCCAGTTACGAGGGGATCGCCTATACCGCCTATGGTTTGCAGCACTCGCTGCCGTTCGCAGTGGCGCTGGAGCGAGCCGGCGGACCGAACCTGATCGATGAATTCCGCTCCATCGCGCTCGTGCCGGACTACGTGCTTTGGCAAGTGCGCCCCTGGGGGGGCGGTGTCATACCGCTCAACCAAAGCAGTGATTCGTTGATGCCGGGTGGGACTGTTTTCCACCTGATCCAGCGCTACCGTGACCGGGTGGGCCTTTGGGGGTGGAACCTTATGCTCGGCCAGGAGGGGGATGGCAGCTACGGCAGCGGCGGGCGCCACAGCGGGATCGCTGTTCCGTATGTCTACCTTTGGATGGACCCACAACTCGAGCCGCAGCATCCGGGCGAGGCAGGCCTTCCTTTGAGCCGACGTTTTGCGCGGGGCCAGGTCACGATTCGCGACGGATGGGACGCCCTTGATTCAATGGTGACTTTCACCTCGGGGGAGGGGATCACGGGCGTATGGAACCATGGGGATGAAAACACCTTCACCTTCTATGCGCGTGGCGAAAGGCTCGCCATCGACCCCGGGGCTCATCGAGGAAAGACCTCCGACCACAATGCGATTCTTATCAACGGAGTCGGACAGGACACTGATGGCGGTGCCGCGGCGGTGCAAGGGCGGCTTCTGGCATTCGAGGACCTGGGGGATTTCGTGCATGTGACCGGTGACGCGGCCCACGCCTATCGCCGACGGGTCGGGCTACGGCAGGCGATCCGGCACATGGTTTTTGCGCGGGCGCCCCACCCGTATCTGCTCGTGGTCGACGAGATGAAGAAGGACGATTCCCGGCATGATTTTACCTGGCTCCTGCAAACCGCTCCGGAAAACACCTTTGAGGTGGATCAGACCAACGGACGAGCGGTGGTCACCGGGAGCAGACGGGGTGCGCAACTGCACGTTCATTTTCTTCGGCATCGCGGGGACTCTCTCTCGCTGGAGGCCGGCATCGCCGGTGAGCGGACCCAGAATCCGGTTTTAAAGGCGACGACGAACGCGGTGAACCCCGGCTTCGTCACCCTCCTCCTGGCGGCGGATCCGGAAGAGGAATTGCCGGAGATCTCAACACGAGGCGAGGGCGAAAAGTTTATCGTGGAACTCCGGTTCCCCGGCGGCGCGGTCGACATTCTGAGGGTCACGCCGGAGGGGATCGATGCAACTCGGCAACAATGATTTCTCTTCTCACGGTTCCGGATCCAGTTCGCCGTCAACGGCGAAAAGGCCGGTTGGATTCCTATGGACCAAGCCTTTTGGAAAGAATGGAACGATCCCTCGGCCGATTTGCGGGGGAAACCGTTCTGGAGCTGGAACGGCAAACTCGAACCGGACGAATTGATCCGCCAGGCCCGCATCTTCAAGGAGATGGGAATGGGCGGCTATTTCATGCATTCGCGAACCGGTTTGAAAACCGAATACCTCGGCGAGGAATGGTTCCGCTGCATCATTGCCTGCGCCGACGAGTCCGAAAAGATCGGGATGGAGGCATGGCTCTACGACGAGGACCGGTGGCCCAGCGGATCGGCGGGGGGATTGGCAACCCGCGAGAGGCGTCACCGAATGAAATACCTCCGCCTGACGATGGCCGCTCCCGGCGAGAAACCGAGCTGGCCTGACGAAGAACATTTCGCGGGAGCCTTTTCCGCCGAAGTCGAGGGACTGGCACTCGGAGAATACGAATCGGTCGGGTATCGCGGCGAGGCGGCGCCGGGCCGGTCGCTCCTCCTTTTCGCCTGGGAGGAGATGGAGCCGCACTCCTTTTACAACGGCCAAGCCTACCTCGACACGATGTGCGCCGAGGCGACCGAACATTTTCTCCAGGTTACCCACGACACTTACAAGAAACATTGCGGCGATCGGCTGGGACGCAGCATCAAAGGAATCTTTACCGATGAGCCGCATCGCGGCTTCGTGTTCTGCGATACTCACGGGCAACCGGGAGTGCAGAATCCGGCCTGGGTGATTCCATGGACGCCAAAGCTCTGGGAAGAATTCCTCGAAACTTTTGGATACGATCTGCGTGAGCGCCTGCCGGAGTTGTTCCTTTGTCGACGAGGTTTCAAATTGTCTCCGGTAAAATGGGCCTACATGGAGCTCTGCCAGCGGCTCTTTCTGGAGAATTGGGCGCGCCCGATGCAGCGGCGCTGCCAGGACCTCGGGTTGGTTCTCACCGGGCACGTCCTCCATGAGGATTCGTTGACCGCCCAAGCGGTGCCATGCGGTTCGATGATGCGGTATTACGAATTTCTCGATTATCCGGGGGTCGATATTTTGAATCTGCGGAACGAAAGCTATTGGGTGGTCAAACAGCTGGCCTCGGTCGCCCGGCAGATGGGTCGACCGTGGTTATTGTCCGAACTCTACGGTTGCTCCGGATGGCAGACCGATTTCCTGGACCACAAACGGATCGGAGATTGGCAGGCCCTTTTCGGAATCAACCTCCGTTGTCACCATTTGAGCTGGTATTCGATGGCCGGTGAGGCGAAGCGCGATTATCCGGCCAGCATCTCGTTCCAATCCGTCTGGCATCCGGAATACGCGGTGGTGGAAACTTATTTCAGCCGGATGCATTTGCTTCTGCAGACGGGACGTCCGCTCTGCGATGTGCTGGTGATCAGCCCGGTGGAAAGCCTCTGGGGGCAAATCCGCCCAGGCTGGGCGACCTGGCTCGGAGCGGTCGATCCGCATGTGCTGGAGTTGGAAGAAGTGTATCGGAAAGTCTTTACCTGGCTCTGCGGTTCCCAGGTAGATTTCGATTACGGGGACGAAGCCCATCTGGCGGAGCGCGGGTCGGTCGATGAGGAGGCCGGTTATCTGGCCCTCGGCAAGATGCGCTACCGTGCGGTGGTGGTGGCGGGTATGGAAACCATGCGGCGAACTACCCTGGAATTGCTGGCCCGGTTGCGGGGAGCCGGGGGGACGGTGATTTTCGCCGGTCCGGCGCCGGACCATCTCGACTGCTCGCCGTCGAGCGAGGCAATCCGTTTGCGGGATAAATCCGACGTGGTGCCGCTGGAAGGGGAGGCGCTTGCCGGAGCCGTTCGGTCGGCGAGCGTGGTGGCCGATGAATTGAAATTGAACGCCTTTGGGGAAGGGCTGTTTTGTCAGGTGAGGGTCGCAGAGAATCGCCGGATTGTCGCGCTACTCAACCCTTCGGATACCGAATCCCGGACGGACGTGCGCATTCGGGCCGTTGGATCCGGACCAGTGACTGAGCTGAACTGCCTGACCGGTGAGGCAATCGCGGTGGAGGCCGAGGAGGGGAGCGGCGAGGTGTCATGGACGACTGATTTCCATCCCTTGCAAGAACGGTTTTTCCTCTGCGGCGCCGAAGTTCCTGAGGCGAAAAGCCCGGCGGTGTCGGTCGAAGGAGAGGAGCGATCGCTCGAAGGGCCTTTCGAATGCCGGTTGGACGAACCGAATATCGCGGTCTTGGATTTGGCCGAGTTTTCGGTGGGCGATGGACCGTGGGAGGCAAAGGAGGAAGTCCTGAGGGTGGAACAAAAACTGTCCGAGCGCCTCGGGACGTCGGTCCGCGGGGGGCAGATGGTGCAACCGTGGGCGAGGGGGAAGGAGAAGGCATCGGCGAAGGGAACGCCGGTCCGGCTCCGGTTCGGTTTCGAAGTCAGGAGGATTCCGAATACCCCGGTCCGTCTTCTGATCGAGGAACCGGAGGCTCAGCGGATCTTTTGTAACGGGGTCGCTTTGGAGGTGCCCGCGGAAACCGATTGGTTCATCGATCCCTGTTTCCGGATCGTTCCCATTCCCGAAGGCCTTCTCCGGGAGGGAGCGAACGAATTGGTATTGTCGCGGGAATTCCGGAAGGGGACCGACATCGAAGCGATCTACCTTTTGGGCGATTTCGGGGTGGATGCTTCGGATGGGAAAGTCGCCCTTACGGAGTTGCCTTCCTGTTTGTCGGTCGGTGATTGGACCCGCTACGGACTTCCCTTTTACACGGGACGGATTGCGTTGCGAGTCGAGGTCGGGAAGGCGCGAAGGATCGAACTCAACCCGATGGGAGCGGCGACGCTTGTGGTCCGGCATCCCAATGACGGCACCTCGCGGATTCTCCCGTGGCGGCCGTTCGCGTGCGATCTCGATGGACTGGTGAACGACGAAGGGCAGGTGGTAGTGGAGTGGGTGCTCACCCGTCGAAACACGTTCGGCCCCCTCCATCTTGTTCCGCTTGAACAACCGAGTATCGGTCCGGAGCAGTTCCGTTCTGAAGGCGCTAATTGGTCGGACGATTTCCAATTGGTGCCAACCGGTCTGGCCACCCAGCCGCTGGTCATGGCATGATAATCGAGCCATCCGGAAGTTTGAAATCACGTACGATACATACCGATACCACCAGTCGCAAGACGGCCATAGGATGAACCGATATCCCAACATTTTGATCATCAACGTCGATCAACAACGCTACGATTCGCTCGGGTTTACCGGCAATCCGATCGTTCAGACGCCCCATCTCGACCGGTTGGCGGCGCAGGGAATGCGATTCGATTCGGCTTACACCCCTTTGCCGGTCTGTTGTCCGGCCCGGCAGACGTTTTTGTCCGGCGTCATGCCCGAAGTGCATGAAGGATTGTGGAATTTCGGTCCCGGCGGTTCGCTTCCGGTCGGCGTCCTTTCACCCGAACATCCAATCTGGGTGCGGCAGTTGCGCGCCGCCGGCTATCGGACCGCCTACCTTGGGAAGTGGCATGTCCATCCAGAACTCGATCCGACCGCGTTCGGATTCGAAAGCTTCGAGGATCCTCCGAATGACAATTTTACAACTCCCCACAAGGAGACGAAGTATCCCGTTCCGACCCATCCTTGGCCCGAGTTCCCGGTCGGCGCCTACGAAACCTTGCCGGTGGACGAATGTCACACCCATGTGTTGGCCGCCCTTTGTAGGAAAAAAATAGATACCTTAAACGGCGGAGACGAACCGTGGCATATCCGGCTCGATTTCTCCGAGCCGCATTTACCTTGCGTTCCAGCGGAGCCGTTTGCCTCCATGTATCCACCGGAGTCTATTCCCCCATGGCCAAACTTCGAGGACGATCTTGAAGGCAAGCCGTTCATTCAACGGCAGCAACTGCGCAATTGGGGGATCGAGCATTGGACCTGGAGGGAATGGTCGATCTATCTGTCCGGTTATTACGGCATCATCACGCAAGTCGACGATGCGATCGGGAGAGTCATCCGGCATCTCGAGGAAAAGGGCCTGACCGAAGACACCCTCATCATTTATACCACCGATCATGGCGATGCCGCCGGGAGCCACCGGATGATGGACAAGCATTACGTGATGTATGAAGAAGAAGTCCGCGTGCCGATGGTGATCCGCTGGGACGGCATGATCCGGTCCGGGGCGGCCTGCCAGGATTTCGTCAGCCATTACCTGGATCTCCCGGTAACGATCCTCGATCTGGTCGGGCTTCCCGCGCCGGATTGTTATCAAGGCCGCAGTTTTCTTCCGCAGTTGCGGAGTCAGTCGGCTCGCGACCCTTGGCAATACGCCTTCAGTACTTACAACGGCCAACAGTTCGGACTTTATTGCCAGCGGATGATCCGGGACCGAAAGTACAAATACGTCTGGAACGCCACCGATATCGACGAATGCTACGACCTGGAAACCGACCCGTTTGAAATGAGAAACCTGGCCGCCAACCCGGCCAACGAAGCACTCTGTCGCCGTTATCGGCAAAAAGTTTGGGAGATCTTTTCCGAACTGAAGGACCCACTGGTTTGCGGCCCTTGGATAAGCCGTTGGCTCCGCGGGCCATGAAGAATCCTCCTTTGCGGCTTCTCAGGGAAAGATGAATGTTCCAAGCGACACCAACTCTTTCCGGGCGAAATCATAGTCCGACAAAGCTGGCGTTGTCGGTCGGTTTCGGGGAGGCCTATCTGGTTGACCGGCGAACGGTGAGATGGTGGATCTGAACCGATGGCCCCGAGCCCGGAAGAAATCCCCCGGGAAAATGTCACTCACGGTGACAACCGCGGGCGTCGTTTCCGCCCAAAGAAAAGGCGGGTCGCCTACCCCTAAACGACCCGCCAGCTGCTTTCTTAGTTACCCCAAAACCCCGCTATGCGGGGAAAAGTTGATTATGGGACTCATAGTAGGAGAGTCTTCCGGAACTTGCAAGGATTTTCGGTCGCCGGGGAGGCGGTCTTCCGTCCGGTTCCCTTACGTCGCTTCGGCGAGGTCGAGGACGGTGGCGATCACTTCTCGAGCGTCTCCGCTCTTGCAGAGGAAAGCGGATGCCCCAGCGAGGCGCATCGCGTCGACCAAGGCGGCGTCGTTGTGGAAGGAGAGGGCGATTACGGTGGTCTCCGGCCAGCGGCTCTTGATCTGCCGGGTGGCTTCGAGGCCGTTCATCCGGGGCATGTTGATATCCATTAGGACGATCCGGGGGCGGTATTTCTCCACCGCCTGCAGCGCCTCGAGTCCGTCGGAGGCCTCCCCCACGATGCGAATCCGTTCCTCTCCTTCAAGGATTGAGGCGATTCCCTGCCGGACCAGATGGTGGTCGTCCACCAGGAGGACCGGCACCGAAGGATGCGACGGCGGACTTCCTGAGGAAATGCCCGGTCCGTTCTCCCTGGGAAGCGGCGTTTTCCCCGGAGCGGCTTCCGCCGGGACTTCGAGGCGGACCCGGGTGCCACGGCCTTTGCCGGATTCCACGGTCATCGCTCCCCCCAGGGCTCCCAATCGTTCCCGGATGCTGAAGAGTCCGAACCCCCGGGCCGCTCCGCCGGAAATCTCCTCTGGATCGAATCCGCCGCCCCGGTCCTCCACCTCCACCGCCAACGTTCCGTCGGATTCGGAAACCGAGACCGCCGCCCGGCCGATCCCGGCGTATTTCACCACGTTCAAAAGGAGTTCGCGGACGCAGTCGAACAGGAGCGCCTTCGTTTCGTCCGTCGCTTCGGATAGCTCTTCCCCGCCTTCGACGGCCACTTCGAGTCCGTGGCGTTCGCGCACCCGGTCGGCCAGCCAGCGCAGGCCGGGGACCAAACCCCCTTCGAAGAGGGCGGGGGGCTTCAAATCCTGGGTCAGGTTCCGGGTGGAAGCGATGGCTTCGTCGATCCAGGAGGTTGCCAGCCGGACCGCTTCGGCCCGTTCCTCCTCCGGTTGTTTGCCTGCCCGTTCGAGCTGCATCCGGATCGCGATCAGCAGTTGCTGGAGGTCGTCGTGCAAGAGGGTGGCCAGGCGTCTGCGTTCCCGCTGTTCGGCCGAAATGAGTTCCGCGGCGAGACCGCGCAGCCGGACGGTGTTCTCTTCCAGGGCGGCGGTCCGTTCGGTTACCCGTTTTTCCAAAGAACCACTTAATTCCCGGAGCCGGCGTTCGCTTTCGCGCAAGCTCTCCTCCGCCCGCCTGGCCTCGGTGATGTCCCGGAAGGTCCAGACCCAGCCGTAATGGACCCCGCCCTTGCAGATCCGGGCTCCGTAGCGGTCGAACACCCGGCCGTCGGCCATCGCCAACTCCCCGCGGACCGGCGGGTGGAAGGAGTCGCCGTAGATCCGGCCGACGCCGGCCAAAAAACCGGTCGGGTCGGCCGTTTGCCCGGCGGCCCGTTCCAAGGCGGCTTCGTCCAACCCGGTCCGGAGGACCTCCGGTGGGAGGTTCCACATTTCGGCGAAGCGTTCGTTGAAAAACAGCATCCTTCCTTCGCGGGAAACGATCAGGACGCCGTCGGGCACGCTCTCCACCAGGGCCTCCAGCAAGGCGTTCTGTCTGCGCAGGGTGTCGGCGGCGGGTCCCGCGGCGGACGGGGCGTCGTTGGCGGCCGAGTTCGAGCCGCCCGCCTTCTGCATCTCCCCGGAGGAAATCGGGGGCAAGGGAATCGCCTGGATCAGGATTCCCGGGGTCTCGTCCGCCCCCTCGGCGGGCGGGATCGGCCAAAAGTTCCAGATCAGGCCTCCTGCGTTTCCGTCGGCGGGAATCACGCACCGCTGCGGTTCCCCGGTCTGCGCCGTGCGCTCCAGGGGAGATTGACATTCGTCGATCTCGGGAAAACTTCCCGCGAAGCGCCGCCCGATCAATTTGCTCCTGGCGGTTCCCATCTGGCGGCAGAAGGCGGCGTTTGCTCGGGTCAAAACGAACCTTCTTCCTTGGACCAATGCCAAAGGCATCGGGGCCGCCTCCAAAAGCGGTTCCCAATCCGGGGCGACGGGTGGTGAAAGGCCGGGGTCGCTTGGAGGTTCGGGTTTCACGGCGGGCGGGTTTGAAAAATTATCTGGTCCGATCCATCGCGGCGCGGGACACAATCGTGCATCTGGAAAAAGGTTAGTCGGATTTTAAGATAAAACGATGAAGCGGAGGACGCAATCACCAGGGAAGCTTGCGCGGGCGAATTTGCGCGGCTACGGCGGGCCGGCTTTTCCGACCGCTTCGCGGAGGGCGGCGGAGAGGGTGGGCGCGGTGAACGGTTTCGGCAGGAAGACCTCGCAATCGGCCAGATGGTCTTCGCCCGCGAGAGCGTCGCCGCGGTATCCGCTCATCAGGATCACGGCCAGGCGGGGATCGGCTTTCCTGGCGCGTCTGGCCAGTTCCCGTCCGGAGAGGGGGCCGGGCATGATCAGATCGGTGATCAGGACGTCGAAGCGGCGGTCGGATTCCTCCCATATCCTCCAGCCTTGGGCGGCATTGGCGGCCCGGATCACCTCGTAACCGAAACGGGCGAGCATCAACGACATCATCGTCGCCACCGCCTCGTCGTCTTCGACCAGCAATATCGTTTCGAGGTTTTCCACTGCGAAGTCCGGGTCCCCCGAACCGGGAGGACGGGCGGCGGGACGCTTTTTAAAAAAAATGTCAAAACGGAGAATAGCGGATCCGCTTTCCGTTAGGCAATAGGGACTTCCCCCCACCTGGCGAAACTCCGCTAGGCGGAACACGCGGAGTCCGGGGCGGGCCGCTTTCCATCCTTTGTCCCGGGGGGAGGGCTTTCGGCCATGGCCTGATCGAGCGGAAGGACCAGTTCGACGCGGGTTCCCCGTCCCCGCCGGGAATCGATCCGGACCTCTCCGCCCAGGGGCAGAAGTTGTTCGCGAATGTGGCGGATTCCGGAGCCGTCGCCGACGGAGCCGCCATCGGGATCCTCGATCCCTTTACCTTGGTCTTCGACCGTCACCCGCAGCCGTCCGCCATGGGCGTCCAGACCGGCGACTCGGGAGGCTGGGCGCTCCAACCGGGTGCTCCGGACCAAGCCCGGCCTTCGTTTGCCCGGCGCTTCCGAACCCGCGGCCAATAACGGGACCACCGTCCATGTCGTCGCCGATGGATCCCGGGGGACCGGATTCCGCCGGTGTTTGATTTGGAAGGTATCCACCGATAGGAGAACTTCCGTGGGTCCGTTCCAGTTCCAGCGTTTCCACCCCCGTCCGGGAGGGGCCGGAATCATGCTTTGCGGCTTGTCAGGGTTCGTTAGCTGGAACATAGACTAAATGTTTGAAACGAAAGCAACTCCTCCCCGGTGCCCCGGATACGCCGGCATCTCCCCCCAAAGGAAAAAGGGCCGGGTTGCGTCAAATGGAAGCGATTGCGGAACTTTCCCGCCCGGTCTGTCGGATAGTGGGGTAACCGACGTTCATCCGAAGGCCATATGTTGCTATAACATGAAAACGGCGTTGTTGCCAGTTTCGATTACATTCTATGGTTTTGCTTATGGAGAATTTCAGTCGCCGGCAATTTGTTAAGAGAGGGATGGCCGCTGCTGCCGGATTGGCAGTCAGCATGGCAGGGGGCGGGGCCTCAGTTTTACGATCCCCTCGTGTCACCGTAGAAGGTGGTGTTCGCGGGCCGCGGGTTCAAGCCGGCGAAACACTACCGAACGGGATCCGTATTCCGGAGAGTTGGCCGCCGGTTGACATCGATCCCCGGTCCCGGGATCCGATGCCCGTTCCGTATCTGGGAAATCGACCCGAGGTGGTTCCTATCGATGTTGGCCGCCAACTGTTTGTTGACGATTTTCTCGTGGAGGAGACCAGCTTGCGGCGTGAATATCACCAGGCTCGTAAATTCGAAGGAAATCCGGTCTTGCATCCGGAGACCGACTTGGAAAAGCAGCGCGGGCTGGCGGTCGCTGCTCCCAAAGGAGGAGGCGTTTGGTGGGATCCTAAGGACCGTATCTTCAAAATGTGGTATGAAGCTGGATGGCTCGGCACCATGGCATATGCTACCAGTGGGGACGGGATTCACTGGGAGCGCCCTTCAATGCCGGTCCATCCTGAAACCAACGGCCTCTTGTTCAGTCTTCGACCTGATTCGACCACCGTTTTTCTCGATCACGACACGGATAATCCTGCGGAGCGGTTCAAAATGTTTCTGCGTGGTCCCGGGGGAGCGGTTTCTCCTGGATTTAGCATGGTTTCTCCCGACGGTATCGAGTGGAGCGCTCCAGTGGCAACGGGGGAATTAGGGGATCGCAGTACCATGTTTTATAATCCTTTCCGCCGAAAATGGGTTTATAGCGTCCGATCCAGCGGACGCTTGGGGGTCCCGGGGGGGCGGGCCCGTTTTTACCGCGAACATGATGACTTCCTGAAGGGAGCGAAGTGGACCGACGAGGATTTAGTATTTTGGACGAAGGCCGACCGGCTCGATCCCGTTGATCCGGAAATTGGAGATGGGGCGCAACTGTATAACCTGGACGCTGTGGCTTATGAGAGCTTGATGCTTGGCTTTTACCAGATTCATCGGGGGCCTCACAATCGAGTTTGCATGGCGGAGGGGGCTCCGAAGATCACTGAATTGAATCTCGCTTATAGCCGGGATGGATTTCATTGGGATCGTCCCGACCGAACCACCTTTATCGAAGCCACTCGTAAACCGGGCGACTGGGACCGTGGCTATGTGCAGTCCGTTGGTGGGGTCTGTCTTGTGATGGGGGATGAACTCTGGTTTTATTATTCGGGATTCAGTGGCGACTCTTCGAATACTCATCCCGATTGGATGCTAAACGGGATGTATTCCAACGGCGGCACTGGAATCGCCAAACTGCGTCGGGATGGATTCGCATCCATGAACGCCGGGCATGGAGGCGGAGTCCTGACAACCAGGCCGGTGGTGTTCGACGGAAGTCGTTTGTTTGTCAACGTCGCATGTTCCGACGGGAAACTCCAAGTCGAAGTCTTGGACGTTGAAGGAAATGTAATTTCTCCGTTTTACTTGGAGAATAGTGAACGGATTTCCGTCGATTCCACTCGGGTAATGGCAGGATGGCGCGGAGTCGCTGACTTGGCGGAGCTGCGGGGGCGTCCCGTCCGGTTCCGTTTTTCTCTGGAGAATGGGCGGCTTTATTCCTTTTGGGTTGCTCCTGATTCCGCCGGGGCAAGTCGTGGATACGTCGCGGCTGGAGGGCCGGGTTTCAATGGATCCCGCGATATGGAAGGAAGTCGAGCGGGTTAGGTGGAAAAAGAGGTGTCGAAACCTCCGGGGTTATATCTTGCGTTTTGAGTAGGGCTTTGGTGAAGTCGGTCCGGCATTAAGAAGGCCTCAAGGACCAACCTGACTCATTCCCCGTAAATGAAGCCTCAATTACCAGAGCGGTTAGCGAGAGCCTTGCTTGCTGAGATGGCGAGTGGGAATTACTTGCCAAGCGAGAAATTCATCTCGCATCGGGAGATTATGCGCAAATGGCAGGTTTCGACGCCGACGGCGGCGAAGGCGCTTCGGGCGCTCGTCCAGCGCCAAGTCGTTGAGGTGCGTGATCGGAGCGGGCATTATCTGACGGCCGATTTTCGAGAGCGCGCCCTCGTAAGTTTGAATCGATCGGGTAGGGAAGCATCCGGTTTTCTTCCCTCGCGGGCGGGCTGGCAGGCAAAGGTTTCGACTTCGATTCGGAATACTTCGGATATTCGTCGTATTGCGGTTGTTGTGGTCCTGTCCGAAGAGGAGCGTTCCGGGAAAGCCGAGGATCGGGTTGCCGGCGTCTCGGATTTTGCCACCTGCCATACGGCTCGGGGTATTTTTAATGCCGCGAAAAGGTTGGGAGTGGCCGTCGATTACTTCGTCGATCACGGCTCGGGCGAGGAGGAAGTTGAAGAGTCGATCGTTAAACAAATAATCCACTCCAACGCTCAAGGTGCGATCATCATTCGGCGAATCTTTTCGGCGAAAGTCGGCGACCTGGCCACGAGGTTGCTTTCAAAATGGATGCCGGTGGTCGCGGTGTATGATGATTGCGAATTCACCCGGATGGTCTCTGTCAACTTCAACAATGTTGGCATCGGACACACGGCCGCATCCGAGTTTATCGGCAAGGGGCATCGGCGGATCGGGGTGCTCCTTCGTCCCAGCCATCACGGATCCTATTTCTGGGACCGTCTACGGGGATGCGAGTTGGCCGCTGCAGAACACGGCGGTTGCGCAGTTGTCCCGGTTTATGTGGATGAAACCGCCGAGGCGTTGGAAAGAGGGCGTGAGGCGATTCGAGAGAGCGGCGTAACGGCCATGCTGGTGGTTGGCGAAGAGTTGCTCGCGGCGATCAAACCCTTCTTTGACCGAGCCGGGGTTTTGATTCCCCAGGATTTGTCGGTGATGATCTGTTCATCCACGCCGGTAGTCAGTGGATATTCGCAGCCGTTCGACTTGTTTCGGTTGGACTTCGAGGAAATGGGTGGTCGTTCGTTTGAAGCGTTGCTTGATTTCTATCGGGGCGAAACCCCGTTCAAAGCCATTCTGGTGGATCCCGCGGTGGAGGTCCATGGAAGTGTGATTCAAGCGAAGGGAAGTTCGGTGGTCGGAAAAGGAAAACGGCGGATTTCCTCCGCAAGGCAGTAAGCGACATGCCATCCTGGTTCTGCCGCTTGCGACGAAGCAACTGTGCGGCGGCTCCAGGCAAAAGCGTTACAGTTTTGTCCCGGTTGGCGGGTGGCGTCCTTGACTCGGGATGCCGGTTCAGGTCCGATTAGAGGCAAGCCGGAGCCAAAAGGGCGCGGCCTTTTTAGCGCCATTTATTTCCGGAAATGAAGTTTTCAGTCGTCATATTTGTTGTATTGGCCGCGGTGATATCCTGCCGGGGAAATTCTTTCAGGCAGCCGGAATTAGTCGCGTATTTCCCGTTCGCGGAAGGAGAGGGATTTCTAATGGACCGATCGGGACAAGGATTTGACCTTGAGGTTGCGTCGGGAGATTCGCCACCTCTCAGCGTTTTGGGCGGAGTTTCGGAGGGGGCGATTTATTTCGACGGAAATCAGGGAGTGGTCGGAGGAGAGGTCCTTTTCCCCGAAGGTTCGTTCACCGTTTCGATCTGGCTGAAGCCGGACGCACCCGTCGGAAGACAGAGCCTGATCCGGTCACAAAGCGGGCGGGGCTACAGCATGGAAATCGACGCCGACGGGGAATGCAGTTTTTACATCATGCACGAAGGCGGGCATCGCCGGATCCGGCCCTTTGCGAAACTTCCGGGCGATGAATGGACCCACCTGGCATTGACGTTCGAGGCCGTCGGCCTGCCGGATGAGATTGGGAATGTGAAGGGCACCGCCACCTTATTCACGAATGGGTGCCTTCCGAGGATCGTTGAAAACGTGAATTACAATCCCGTCGGAGCGGGCCAGTTGCATCTCGGAAACCGCGGGAGCGGAACCTATCGGGGGAAGGTCGCGGAGTTGGCGGTTTTCAGCGGGGCACTCAATCAATATGAGATCGGGGCATTGGTTACGGGGATGCGAACGCCGTTGAACGTTTCCGGATATGTTCCCGAGGTGATCCGGACCCCGCCGGACCCTTGCCAATTGGAACGCCCTCGGATCATCACGGTGCCCGGGGCCGCGTATGCCGCGGATACTCGGATGTTCCAAGGCGCTCCGAGCATCGAGGTGGCTCCGAATGGTCGGCTTTGGGCGGCGTGGTATGGAGGTGGTTTCGGAGAAGGAGAGGAAAACTATGTCCTCTTGAAGACTTCTTCCGATGGAGGAGGGATCTGGTCGGAATTGAAGGTCGTCGTCGATCCACCCCACCGGGCCTCCGACCCCGGGCTTTGGCATGACCCCGATGGTGTTCTGTGGTTCTTCTGGAATGAGTATCCGAATGGGCTGCGGGGAACTGACAGCCGGATGTGGGCCATCACCACCGATGAATCGCACCGGGAAGACCCGGCTTGGAGTGAACCCCGCCTGGTCTGGCGGGAACTGAATAATTTCAACAAGCCGACTGTCCTGTCGAATGGCGCGTGGCTTTGGCCGACGGGATCCTGGAACTCGGCTTTCCCTTCCCGGCCCCTTTTGTCATTCGATGATGGTGACACGTTTCATCACGGTGGATCGATTGAAGTTCCGGGCCGTGACGTCAACGAATATAACGTCGTCGAACTTCGGGATGGGAGACTGTGGCTGTTGCATCGGACCCGGGACGGAATGGTCGAGGCGTTTTCCAGCGACGGCGGCATGAGCTGGAGCGAGTTCCGCGAATCTGCCATCCAGCATACCCGCTCCCGTCATTTTCTTTCGCGGTTGAGCTCCGGGAATCTATTGCTGGTCAAGCATGGGGCGCTCGGGGGGGATGCCGGAAGGTCCCGGTTGATGGCCTTCGTTTCAACCGACGATGGCGGCAGTTGGTCGGAGGGGCTGATTTTGGATGAGCGTGATGGAGTTTCGTATCCGGACGCGGTGGAAGCCGTCGACGGCACCATCCTCATCATTTACGATCGGGGTCGGCAAAAAGAGAAGGAAATCTTGCTGAGTCGTATCAACGAGGCGGATCTGTTGGCGGGCGAACTGGTTTCGAGCGGTTCGGAGTTAAGAATCCTCGTCGATAAAGCGACCGGCGTGAATACGGCGATCTTCGAAGAATTGTATAATGGAATTGTTCTGGAGCGGAACCCCCGAAGTCGAACGAACATGATGGCCTATGGTTTTGATCCGCTGCCGGTGCCGTATTTGGAGGAGAAACCGCCGGTCATTCCGATCGACATCGGCCGGCAATTGTTTGTGGACGACTTTTTGATCGAAGAGACGAATCTGGTCCGGACCTTTCACAAACCCGAAAAATATGTCGGCAATCCGGTGCTTTATCCGGAAACGGAACTCGAGCGGACCAACTTCGATTCAGAAGATATTCCGGGAGCGGCGCCCAAAAGTGGCGGGGTTTGGTGGGATCCCCAGGACGGACTCTTCAAGATGTGGTATGAGGCCGGTTGGCTGGGGAATTTGGCGTATGCGACCAGCCTGGACGGCATTCAATGGGAGCGGCCCGTCCTGGATATTGTTCCGGGGACGAACGCGCTTTTGCCGGAGATCCGGCCCGATTCAAGTATTGTTTGGCTCGACCATGACGCCGCGAATCCCGACGAACGTTTCAAGTTATTCGTCCGGCCCTACAGCAGGGAAAAGAACGCATTCATTTCGACCTCCTCCGACGGAATCTATTGGAAGGAGCCGGTGAAGACCGGGGGGATGGGAGACCGGTCGACCATCTTTTTCAATCCCTTCCGGCAAAAATGGGTTTACAGCTTGCGGGCCGGCCGCGGGGAGATGGGGCGGGCGCGGAATTACAGCGAGCATTCGGACTTGTTCGAAGGAGCCTCGCTTCCCGAGCAAGTGCGTTGGCTTCGGGCGGATCGGCTCGATCTTCCCGATCCGGAAATTGGGGACACCCCTCAATTGTATAACTTCGACGCTGTGGCCTACGAAAGTTTGATGATCGGGTTTCACCAGATCCATCTCGGACCCCACAACCGCGAGGCGGAGAAAACCGGCGTGCCGAAGATCACGGAGTTGATGCTCTCCTTTAGCCGCGATGGATTTCATTGGGACCGTCCGAACCGCGAGGCGTTTATCCCGGCCTCCCGGAGGCCGGGGGATTGGGAGCGGGCTTATATTCAATCGGTCGGCGGGATTTGCACAGTCGTCGGCGACGAACTCTGGTTTTACTATATTGGATACAGTGGAAACCAGGACCCCGATTTGAGGAGCCGGAACCGGTTTTATTACAATGGGGCCACTGGAGTCGCGAAGTTGCGGCGCGACGGTTTTGCGTCCATGGGTGCGGGTGGGGAGGTTGGAGAACTGA
Source organism: Verruconatronum alginivorum (assembly GCF_056590205.1). NCBI lineage: Bacteria > Pseudomonadati > Verrucomicrobiota > Opitutia > Opitutales > Verruconatronaceae > Verruconatronum > Verruconatronum alginivorum. The sequence continues at coordinate 2,438,131 of NZ_JBWPVQ010000001.1, forward strand.
CGACCCGATTGGTTAGATTTTCGGAGGGCCGGCATTTGTTTGTGAATGCCAAGATTCCGCAGGGGGCGCTAACCGTAGAAGTCCTCGACGAGCACGGCCGTCCGATCGAAGGGTTCACCCTGGAGGAGGCCGTGCCTGTGACCGGCGACGGAACGAAGATGAAGGTCGAGTGGAGGAGTGGCGAAGATTTGTCGGAGTTCCAAGGAAGGCCGGTGCGCTTCCGGTTTCGTTTGAATGATGGCGGATTTTACGCTTTTTGGGTTAGCCCCGATTCATCCGGGGCGAGTCATGGATACGTCGGTGCCGGTGGGCCCGGCTTCAAGTCCAACATCGATACCACCGGGGGAAGTTTTTGACCGCCATGGATGAGCCGAACAGGATAGTGGAAGCGGTGGTCATTGGAGTGTATCTCGTTTTTCTCCTCGGGATCGGCCTCGCATTCCGGCGTTTCAATTCCAACATCAGCGATTTCTTCCGGAACGGATGCCGGGGAACCTGGTGGCTCGTCGGATCAAGCGCTTTTATGGCCGGGATCAGCGCCTATACGTTTACCGGTGCCTCGGGTGTTGCCTACAATGCGGGCTGGAGCGTGGCGGTGATCTACATTGGCAATGCCCTTGGTTTTTTGGCGGCTTTCTTCGTGTTCGCCCCGTGGTTCAGGCAGCTTCGTGCGATAACCGGACCGGAGGTGATCCGGATGCGTTACGGTGTCTTTACCCAGCAATTTTACGCCGGATTCGGGGTGTTGACCTCCCTTCTCGGTGGAGGGCTTCAGCTATGGGCGATGGCGATCTTCACCTCCGCGATCTTCGGTTTCGAGGTTTGGCATGTCATCGTGGTGGTGGGAGCGGTCGTTATCCTTTATTCCACGGTCGGCGGCAGTTGGGCGGTGATGGCGACGGATTTCGTGCAGAGTTTGATCATGATGCCGTTGACCGTATTGATCACCGTCCTTTGCCTGGTGAAAGTCGGCGGGATTTCGGGCTTTTTGGGGGCGATCGAGGGAGCCGGGTTGCAGTCGGAATTCAGCATGATCAATTCCGCGGGGGATTTTCCGTTGGCGCAATTCACCTTCGCCTGGGCGGCGGCGATGATCATCAGTCAGGCCGGTTTGAGTAACACCATCGTTTCCGCGCAACGGTATTTTTCGGTCAAAGACGGGAAGGAAGCCCGAAAGGCAGCCTTCCTAGCTTTTGCTATGATGAGCATCGGGTCGATTTTTTGGTTTATCCCGCCGATGGTTTCGAGACTGATGTTTGAAGCCGAAGTGATGACGATGGGGGCGCAACTGAACGATCCGTCGGAAGCGGCCTTTGCCGTGGCGAGTCTCATGGTTTTGCCGGTGGGCCTTACGGGCCTGATCGTGGTGGCGATGTTTTCGGCGACAATGAGTTCGATCGACAGCGGGGTGAATCGAAACGCTGCTATCTTTGTGCGGGATGTCTATCCGGCGCTGTGCAGGGCTTTGGGAAGAACCCCGCGTGATGAGCGGGGGCAGCTCGTGCTCGGGCGCGTCTTCTCCCTGATCTTCGGATTTATCATCATACTCACCGCGGTTTATTTTTCGGCAATTGGAGGTCGGGGAATGTTTGAAGTGATGTTGAACGTCGTGGCGATGCTCGGCGTCCCTCTGGCGGTCCCGATGCTGGCGGGACTCTTTGTGAGGAGAGTGCCGGGTTGGGCGGCGATCTTCTCGGCGGTGTGCGGATTGTTGCCGTCGGTCCTCGCAGCGATCTTCGATCTCTCGTGGAACTTCCAGACGAAAGTTTTTGTCAACATCGGGGTCGGGGGCGCGGCGTTTCTCCTGTCGGGGTTGTTCTGGGCGGGCACCTCCGAGCGGTATCGGAGCCAAGTTGCAGGATTCTTCGAGAAAATGTATCACCCGGTAAATTTCGAAGAGGAAATCGGAGGAGCGAATGATCTGCGCCAGCTTCGGTTGATCGGGGCGTTCACATCGGCGATCGGCGGGTTTATATTCCTATTGTTGATTCTGCCAAACGGTTGGCAAGGGCGGTTTAGCATCATCTGCCTGGCCGGCATTCTTCTTCTAATCGGTGGGATCATGTGTTCCTTGGGCAGACACGCCTCAGGAGAAGACCGGGACAATAAGGTAGAAGAGGAATTGCTCCGGGCTAGCCCGGAGACTGGTCTCAAAAGAACGAATATACGGATCAGGACAAAGCAGGATAATTTATGAGCAGTTCATCTAACCAACCGCAGATCGATTTTCTTCAGGGCCGTCCGGGGAACGACGCTCCGACCGGTGAGGAGAGGCCCCGTCAGCGCACCGTGGCCTGGTGTCTTACGAAGAAAGAATATACGTTATTCTTTGGGCATATCGGCGGTCCGATTTCCCTGGGACACGATGAGGTGTCTTGGTTTATTCCTCCGGAATTGCCTTTCGATGAATGGAGGTCCCGGCTGATGGACTGCCAGCCGGAGGTTATTGTCGGGGCGTGGGGGATGCCCCAGATTAGCGATGAGATCGTGGCCGACTGTCCATCTCTGAAATATTTTTGCTATGTTTGTGGATCGGTGCGCAACAAGATTGGGCGCGGCTTTATCGAAGACGGAGGCCGGGTGACGAACTGGGGGGAGGTGGCCGCCGTCTCGGTGGCCGAATGTGCATTGATGCTTGTTTTGTCCTCGTTGCGCGGAATGACCCGCCACACATTGGAGATGCATGTAGAGAGAAAGTGGGAGGGTGCCCAGAAATGGTCGAGCAAGAGTTTGTCGGGGCGTTCGGTCGGTATCCATGGATTCGGGGCGGTGGCACGTCAGCTGCAGCGCATTCTCGCTCCCTTCGATTGCAAGTTGGAGTTTTATTCGACCGGTGTGCCGAAGGCGGTTTTCGAGGAACGGAACGCCGTTCGGGCCGACGATTTGGAATCGCTCTTTGCCCGCAACGACGTTGTGATCGAAGCCGAAGCATGGACGCCGGTGACCGAGCATTCTGTCACCCGGGGAATCCTCCTCGGTTTGCAGCCGGGCGCAACCTTCATCAACGTCGGAAGGGGGGCGGTCGTCGCTCCCGGAGCGATTGAGGAACTCGCCTGCCGCGGGGACGTCGCGATCGGCTTGGATGTGTTTGAGCCGGAGCCATTATGCTCGAACAGCATCCTTCGGGGGCTCCGTCACGTCACCCTCCTTCCGCATACCGCCGGGCCCACCACCGATAGGTATCCGAATTGTGGGGATTTCGCTTTGGCGAATTTGGATAATTATTTCCAGGGCCGAAGACTGGAAGCCGGAATCACGCCGGAAATCTATGACCGGATCTCATGAACGGCGAAGGTATGAAAGGAATTGGGATCGGCGGGATTCTGTTACTGATGACGATGAACTGCGGATCCGGTTTCGGTGCGACGGCCTCCCGCGATGTCGTGCCGGTTCGTAATCTGTTATACACGCCGGAAGAGATCGTTCAAGTTCGGGAAACGGCGAGGACAGATCCGGCGGCTGGAGAGTTGGCCGGCCAGTTCATCCGGGAAGCGGATAAATGGGTCGGGCGGAGTTGGGATGAAGTGGTCGCTCTCTTTCCGGCTCCGGATGCGGTCTTTGCGTATGGATTCGCTGGGGATCCCAAGGTCGACAAGCCGTGGTCTTGGTGGGGGCGGGATGGGGAGACGTCGATCGATCGCCCGTTTGTGGTCGAGTCGCCCCATACCGGAGACATCTACGGCGACCAGGGGCCGGGGGAGAGATATTACGACGATGGCCGCGGATGGATTCGGCCCGAGGATGGCAAAGTTTTCTACTTCAAGGGCGTCTGGAACGCTCATGTCATCCGGGTGCTGCACGAGGCGGTCGATAATCTGGCGATCGCCTACATGTTGACGGGCCGGGACGCCTACGCGGAGCGGGCATTGCTGATTCTCGATCGAATGGCGACGATGCGATCGGTGCGGCCGGAGCAGGACGGGCCGATCGATTGGCCGCATCCGGTGCCTCCCGGATATGGGTTCTTTTTATACGCCGGGAATGTGGCGAACAGCCGGATGATGGCGTCCGCGATGGCGTTTGATTTGGTAGGCAGGCACGAGACCGCGGCGGGTCGATCGGCTGGAAACCGGGAATTGACGGTCTTTGAGAATATCGAACAACACTATTTTTCCGTATTTGAAAAATGGTATGTCGATCGCCGGAACAGCTTCCAGAATCATGCTATTTCGGCGTTTGCCAGTCTGTTGACGCAAGCCGTTCTTTTCGGATACCCCGAGGAGATCGAGTGCGGCATCGAAGCTGCGTTCGGCCTCATCGACAACACGATCGACCGCGATGGCGAGTATTACGAGCTGAGCTCCACCTACGCGTATTTGGGCCGGATTTACGGGAGCCGTCTCCTGACCCCGCTCAAGAACTATCGTCCGGAGAATTATGGGGCTCCGGAGAAGTTTCCCGATCCTGAGAAGTATTCCAATCGATTGAAGTTCGGGGATGACCGGGCCTGGTTCAATACGGTGGTCGCCTCCCTTTACCGGCTAACAACACTCTACCGACAATCTCAGTATGGGGACGCGCCCGCCGACCGGTTTACGCCGGAAGTGACGGAGACCACCCGGCCGGAGGATCCCACTCGGTCCTTGTTGTGGCGGCAGAGGGTGATCTATTTGAAAGAGTTTTACCATTCCACTGGGAATCCCGAGTGGCGAAGACTGTGTCGACGGCTTTATTGGGACATACCGGAATCTGTCCGGAACAGTCCCCGGTATCTGCGCGAGGGGATTCTCGAATTCGGTCCGAGCCAATGGGGGAGCCTTCCCGCGCCCGACATGAGTCGGGAGGAAATCCCGGCGGACCTTCGTGAGAATGAATCGATCGTGACGGGGCAGAAGCGTCTGGCTATTCTCCGGAGCGGAGACGGGTTGGACCAGAGGGCCCTCTTTATTCGTGGCGGGGCGGCGGCGTCGCACACCCACAACGATCAGATGGCGCTCTCCTTGTACTCCCACGGGATGTCGTTGACAGGTGAATACGGATATAAATTAGCCGGCACGCCGGATCATCGTGGCTGGGGTGTTCAGTCGGTGGCCCACAAGATGGTTGTGGTCGATGAAAACTTGCCGGAACCGATTCCCGGGAACGCGGTTCCGCCCGCCCAACATACGCCGCCGGCACGGATCGATGGGTATGTCCCGTATGGACCGGCCCAGTTGATCGAGATGGCGAATCCGGAGCAATGGCCGGACGTTAAACTCGAGGATTATCGACGTCAGACCTGGATTGTGGATCTCTTGGCGGGGCAGGGATATTTTGTCGATCTCTTCTGGGTCGATGGCGGTCGTAGGCACGATTACGTTTGGAACGTTCCCTTCGTCGATAATCCGGACGTCGAAGCGCTTCGATTGGAAAACGTTTCGCCGGACCGGATCGAAGGTGTATGGACGCTGGCAGCACTTGGGAATCCCGATCAGGTCGAGGCGAGTTTCAATCAGCCGGGCAAGAGTTGGGGGGAGCGGCTCGAAGTCGGATCCGGGACGATCCGCAACGTCGGGATTCCGGGGGAGGAATTGGCGTCCCATAATTGGAACCCGGACCCGGGAAACGGATACGGTTTTATTTGGGATGTCCGGGCCGCCCGCAGCGGATCGGATTGGCATGCCGAGTGGCTGCTGCACGACCAGAAGCACCGCAAGAAAGTGACGATGTTGAATCCGGACGGTCATACGGTTATAACGGGCAAGACGCCGACCCAGACCGCCGGACGCTCCCAGGATGTGGTGATTGCCCGTCGGCAGGAGGCCGATCAAGCGGAAGATGAGCTTCTTCGGAGCCGCTTTGTCACGGTCAGTCAAGTCTCCACGGAAGATGTCTGGCCGATTTCGCAGGTCCGTTTGATGGATGGGCTGGATTCCGGTGACGTGGGTCTGGTGATCCGCCATGCGGGAGGCGGGCGGGATGCGATTTTCGCGGGACGATCGGAAGAATCCTCGCTGAGAACCCCGGAAGGCGAACTGCGCGGCAAGCGGGGTTTCATCCGATGGGATTCCGAGGGGACGGTAATCGGTTTGATGCTGAGCGAAGGAACCCGCCTGGAAACCGACGGGATCGTTTTGGAGTTATCCCGGCCGGCCTGGGAGGCGGAAGTGAAAGCCGTTTCTCCCCGGACTGTCCTGATCAACGCAGACCTGCCCCCGGCTGCGATGTTGCGCGGGCAAGGGGTGGTGTTCGAGTCGCCAGAAGACGCGGTGCTTCCATATTCCAGCAATGAATTTTTCACGATTGAGGCGACCGAGACGGTCGAGGGAGGAACCTTGTTGGAATTTGATCGGCAAACCGTATCCGCAGGGAGGTTACAAGTGGAAGAGGTGAGGCGGGGCAATACCTTGAAGGCCTTTTGGCCAAATGAAATTTCGGCGGTGCCGGCTCGGGCCGAAAACGGAAGTCGGGTGTTCGAAGGCCGATTGGTCATCGCTGAGGCGGATCAAACGCCGATTGGGTGGATCACGTCGTATGTGGCGAAGGACAGGTTGATTCTCGACCGGATCGAGGGAGTGAAGGCAAACGAGCACTACCTGATCCTGGCGACCCAACCGGGGGACCGGGCGCGGATTCCCGGATTGGGCCTCGTGCAGAAGGTCGGGGCAGGAGAATGGACGGTGCGGGCCAACGTGGACACGCGGGTTAAGATCGCCGCTGCGCCGCGGTTGGCAATAATCGGGGAGGATGGGAGCGAAGTCGAACTTCTAGTCGATCGCGAAGGGTTTGCGCGTCTGCCGATCGCGATGCTGTCCGGCGGTGAAGTTCGTCTGAGAAAACTGCCTTGAGGTTATTTTTTTTCAAACGTCTGCCGACTGGAGTCGGCCCCTCCAGTCGGCCGCGGTTCTTCCAGGCGTTGCCAGCAATACCATTGCATGCGCGGAAGGTGGAAACACCCTTTGAACATGGTGCCCTTCACGCGGGATGAGAGGCTCCCGTCGCGATGCAGATAGCCGAACCATTCTCCGTGGTCGGGGTCGGGAAAGTGGGCGTAACTCCAATCGTAAAGTTTGCTTAGCCAGTCGGCGAATCGCTCGCTTCCGGTCATCTTCCATGCGAGCAGGGCGGCGATAATCGCTTCCGTATGCGGCCACCAGAATTTCATGTCGTGCCAATACTCGGTGCAGGGGAGGCGACGGGCATCGCGGAAATAATAGATTCCTCCGTATTCGGAATCCCAACCCAATTGCAAGGACCAGTCAATGATACGGGTTCCGAGTGCCACCAGGTCGGGCGCACCGTCGCGGAGCCGTGCCTCTTCGAGGATGAACCAGCCCGCTTCCAGGGAGTGTCCCGGATTCACGCATCTTCCTTCGAGTGTGTCGTAGAATTCGCCCATTGGCCCGGTCGTCTCCAGCAGACATTCGAATTCCGGCTTGAGAAAATCCCTTTGGATTTCGCGGATGCAAGAATCAATCAATTCCTGGCAGAGCGGGTGGTTGCTGCATTTTCGAAGTTCCTGGGCGGTGACCAGCAGAATCATGGGAGTCGCGAGACCCTTCTGGGGGCGGGTTTCCGGGTTTACCTTGGGTTCGAGCACCCCTGGGGTGTCCTGGAATTTCAGGGTGTTCTCCAGCAGCGCTTCGGCCTGTCTGACATATCGTTCTTGCCCTGATGCCCTGCCGAATGAGGCAAAAGCGATTATCGCGAAGCATTCGGAGAAGACGTATCTGCGTTTCCTCAACGGTCGTCCGTCGCGGGTGACGGAAAAGAACATCCTGCCGTCGGTGTCAAAACAATACTGGTTAAGAAACTCGATGCCGGACCGGGCGGCTTCGAGCCATTCGGGTCGTCGTTCGACGGTTGAATACACGGTCGACAACATCCAGGCCATGCGTCCTTGGAACCAGACCGACTTGTCGTTTTGCAGGAGGGTTCCGTCCTGGTCGAAGCAGGTAAAATATCCACCGTGGTCCTTGTCGACCGAACGGGGAAACCAGAAGGGGAGCGTGTCGTGCAAGAGACCGTCGCGGAATCGGTCGCGGAGTTGACCACGGAAGGAAACAGGATCGGAGCCGCCGGACGTGGTTCCGGGTGAAAAACCGGCGTTGGGCATGGAGCTGTTATTGAAGGTGCGGATAATCGGCCGCGACTCCCGAAAGGATCCGGATCCGGTCGACCCAACTGGCCGCTTTGTTCATTTGTTCGAAGGTGTAGGTGCTCACGCTGCCGTTGAGATGGACGGCCGTGCACAATCGTCCGTTGAATCCGCTCCGGTCGACAAGGTTGGCGGTGGTCATGTCGGAGAAAATGACGGTCCCATGGTGGGCTTGGGCATTGTCGACGCGGTCGTTCCATAAACCGTTGCCCGCTCCGCCCCGTGGAGGATCGCCGCCATCCAGGGCGGGAAGGGAGTAGTAAATGTATCCCATGATCATGGTGTTGCTGTTGTGTCGTGCGAATTCGTTCGGGGCTCGCTCGTCGTCGAGGCGCGGAGTGAATGGGCCGTAAAAGGCATCGGGGCCGGGCAGATAGTCGGTATGACCCGTTCCCCCGTCCCATTGGGTGCTGATCAACCGACGGGGACCGGAATCGGCGTTCAACCACGGGCCGGTGGTGTGGAGGTCGCCACCCCCGGCATAAGTGGTCTCGGGAAGCTTCCCGCCGTTGTCGTTGGCATAGATCAAGCATGCCATTCCCAGTTCCCGGATGATCGCGATGTTCTGGGATTGGCGAGCGGATTGACGGACGGTGCCGACAACCGGAATCAGGATCGCGGCGAGAATACCGATGATTGCGATGACAGTTAGCAGTTCGATCAAGGTGAAGGCGGAGGTCCGGGAGAAGACCATCCGTCGCGGATGGCGAGGGTAAAGAAGGTCGTGGTTCATACGGAAAATTTGAACATCGGCAATCACGGCGTCAAGGCGCGTGACCGATCCTTAAACTCAAAACTGTAACGCTTTTGACCACAGGTCGGCAGGCGTGGGAGCCTTGGCGGTCACATTGGGGTCAGAATCGCTCCGGGAGGCGGGTTCACCGGACCGTCGAGAATCGGGTCTTCTGTTTCCTTCATCCAATTGGTCAGGGAATCCCTCAGCTCCCTGAGAATGTCACTGCATACGGGATCTTCGGCTCGGTTATTATTCTCAAAAGGATCGAAAAAAAGGTCGTAGAGTCCTTCCAGCGGAAGGTCTCGGTCGGCCAACCCGGAATCCAGGAAGAACTCCTTGCTGGGGCCGGCATCGATGTCGGACGGGACCGGCTTTTTTGACGCTTCAAAGCGGCGAACATATTTCCAGCGTTTCGTTCGAACGCAGCGCTGCGGATCGTAAAGAACGTGGAAATTGACCTCGGCGAAGATCCGGTCGCGGATTTCCCGAGCTTTTCCCTGGACGATTGGCGCGATGGATACGCCTTGGAGCCAATCCGGCCGATGAATGTCGGCGCATTCGCAAAGGGTCGGGAAAATGTCGATCTGCGATACCAGGGCATCGACGACTTTGCCCCCTCCGAAACCGTTGGGGCCACGGACGATTAAGGAGACGCCGAGGCCACCGTCGGTGACATTGCATTTCATCAGGGGGAACGCCATGCCATGATCGGTGGTGAAAATCACGATGGTTTCTCCGGCCAATCCGGTATTTTCGAGTGCGGCCAAAACGATTCCGATCGATCGATCGAGCAACTCGACGGATCCGTGAAAGTCCGCCATGTCCTGGCGAAGGGCCGGAGTGTCGGGATAACCCGGTAAAGGCTGGCAATAGCGCGGATCACATGAAGCGGGACGGAGGGGGAAGGGGCGATGGGTTTCAAAGAACCCCACGCTCAGAAAGAAAGGTTGATCGTGGGCCGGTCGTTGGAGGTAGCGGGCGGCGGCCTCCGCCACTCCTTCGGCCGGTCCGCGACGGCAGACGATTTCCTCGTAGCCGCCGGCCTCCATATCCGGCCGGGGGGCTTCGTGTTGCACGCCGGCCAGGGCGGTCCGGTAGCCATGGCGTCGAAGGTAGGGGGCCAGGTGTTGGTTGAGATCATTCAGTCGGAATCCGCGGTGGGTCAGGCCGATCAAACCATTGCAATGTGGATACATGCCGGTGAGCAACGCTCCGCGGCTCGGCGAGCAAGTTGGCGAGGCCGTGAAAGCCTGGCGGAAAAGCACGCCCTCTTCGGCCAGTTGCTGCAGACGTGGGGTCGCCACCGGAAAACCATACGGTTGGAGAAACCGGCCGGTGTCATGGGAATGAAGGTAGAGAATGTTTGGCTTTTCCATGTGTCCCATTCAATCGAGGCCGGGGGCGGAGTCACGCCATCCCCTCGAAAGCGTTACAGTTTTGGCGGTTGATCGTTGGCTTGGCGGTTGACCCGATTTCGGGGGACCGGATAAAAACAACGGATCATGACGCTTCTGAAGTCCCTTCTGTGTGCCACCCTATTTTCCGGAATTTCAACTTCCGGTCTTTTGGGAGACCGACTTATCGCGCATTATCCATTTGATTCGCCGGAGAATCTCGGCCGGGACATCTCGGGCAATGGATTGCACCTTCTTCCCTACGATATCGAACCGCAATTCGTCGCGGATGAAGCGGGCGGGGCTGCGAGTTTCGACGGTTCCACGCAAGGCTTTATCACTCCCCGCGGCTATTTCCCGGACGGATCCTTTACGATTGCGACTTGGATCAAGACCGAACGCCCTACGCCATCGATGATTTTCCGGCCGTTGCGTAATTCCAGCGGCTTCGGACTTTCGATGGCATGGGCGGCGCCGGAGTATTCGTTTGCCACATACAACCGGCGGTCCCAGAGCAATGCCCGCCCGAGGGCGAATGTCCGCGACGGGGAATGGCATCACCTGAGCGTGGTTTTTGAGAGCCGGGGGAGGGGCGAGGGAGACGGCGAGCACGTCGGGGACGTCCGATTTTACCTGAATGGAATTCTGATGGGAATCGAGAGCGGGGTTGTTTATCTCGCGGAACACGAAAACCAGCAGTGTATCGGGCGAAGGGCCAACGACGCCTTTCAAGGAAGGATTCGTGATTATCGATTGTATCGGGGAGTGATTGAAAAGATGGAAATAGAAAAACTAGCGGGTGTGGAAAGAACGTTGGGCGAAGAGGCGGAGAGAAATCCTCCCTTGGAATGGAAAACTGTCGACGGAGTCTCGATTCCGATTCCCCCGAAGGAGCGGCCGCGACTTTACCTGCGGAGTGCGCATATTGCGGATCTCGAGCGGCGTATGTCGGATCCGATTCTTAGCCAGGTTTGGCAGGAATTGATCCGTATGAGCGAGGACGTATTGCCGGAGGATGCGCCGCGTGATTGGCGGTATTATTTGGAACAGCGCGGAGATTCGGTTCAGGCGGAGATCGATGCCCTCCGTTATTTGATGAGCGGAGATCGGGAGGAGGGAAGGGCTGCGATCAAGACAGCGTTACAATTGATGCAAGACACGGTATATCCTCCCGAACTCGGCGATATCGCCCGCGCATCCGGACGTCTGATGGTGACCGGAGCGATAGTTTACGACTGGTGTTATGACTTGCTGACCGCCGGTGAAAAAGAGGCCTTCGTCGAGGAATTTGTTCGCTTGGCCAAGACATTGGAATGCGGGTATCCGCCGGTGAGGCAAAGCTCGGTGGTCGGTCACTCTTCGGAATGGATGATTCTGAGGGATCTGATCTCAGCGGCGATCGCGATTTACGACGAATTTCCCGAGATGTACGAACTGACCGCGGGCCGAATCTTCCGGGAACATGTGCCGGTGCGAAATTGGTTTTACCCCGGGCACACGTATCACCAGGGGCCGAATTACGATCGGGTTCGCATGGCGCCCGATCTTTATGCGACCTGGATCTTCGATCGGATGGGAGCCGGCAACATCTTCCATCCCGACCAGCGACACTTGGTTCATTCCTTTTTCTATCGACGTCGTCCTGATGGACAATTCCTGGCCAGTGGCGACCATAACCCCACCAGCGGCGCGCCCCAGGTCGTCGGCGCGGCGGCGATGTTGTCCGCAGGATATTATCAGGATGAATACAGTAATTATGAGTTCGTGAAACGTCCGAGGCTCGCCAGCCATGAACGGATCTTTGAGTTCCTTTGGCGGGACACGCTGCTGGATGCTCGCAATTACCGGGAACTTCCTTTGACTCGTTATTTCGGTTTTCCGTTTGGGTGGATGATCGCTCGAACCGATTGGGGGGACAGTGGTGTCATCGCAGAATTCAAGGTCAATGTTTACAACTTCCTCAATCATCAGCATCAGGATGCGGGAGCGTTCCAGATCTATCACAAGGGGCCGTTGGCGATTGACTCGGGCATCTACACCGGGACTTCCGGCAACGGCATGCAATACAACAGCCCGCATAACAAGAACTACTTTAAACGGACGATCGCCCATAACAGCCTTTTGATCTTCGATCCCGACGAAGTCTTCGAGTCGCACAACTACGGCGGGGCGCATCGCACGCCGTTTGCCGACAACGACGGAGGCCAGCGTTTGCCGGGCGATGGATGGAGGGGACCCCGGACGCTGGAGGAAATGCTGAACAAGGACTACAAGACCGGCGAGGTTCTCGGGCATGGGTTTGGTCCCGATGGGATGGCTCCGGATTACTCCTATTTGAAAGGCGATATCACCGAAGCCTACAGTGACAAAGTGGAGAAGGTCGTCCGCTCCTTTGTGTTCCTGAATTTGAAAAACGATGAAGTTCCGGCGGCCTTCGTTGTATTTGACCGGGTCGTTTCAAGGAATCCGGAGTTTCAGAAATATTGGCTCTTGCACAGCATCGAGGAGCCGGAAATCGAAGGACGGGTGACGACGATTACGCGGACCAAAAACGACGACCGGGGGAAATTAGTGAACCATACTCTTTTGCCGGAAGTCGAGAATGCCGTGCTGACTCCGATCGGGGGCCCGGGCAAGGAGTTTTGGGTTTTCGGGACCAACTACGAGAACGAGCCGACCCGGAGTCCCGATGTCGCGAACGAGCGGGGGGCGTGGCGGGTTGAACTAACTCCCCGGCATCCTGCCAAGGAAGATTATTTCCTGAACGTCATGCAAGTGATGGACCGGGATCAGACAGAACTCCTGGAAGTGGAGAAATTGACTGGAACCGGTGTCACGGCGGTCCGGGTTGCGGATCGAGTGGTGGTATTCGGGGCGACGGCGGAAGTGATCGACGAAAAGGCCGCCCTCATTTTGGAAGGGCGGGAGACGACCTATAAGGTCTTGTTTACCGATCTCAAGGAAGGCTATTGGCAAGTCCGAATCAATGGTGAGGTTCACCTCGACGATCTTCCTGTCGGTGAATCGGATCGGCTACTTTATTTCGAAGCACCCTCTGGCGAAATAACCCTGATTAGAAAGAAATAACATGCATACTTTTACCCGATGGTTCGTGGCGGCGCTGGTCGTTTTCCCAGCCCTGTACGTCGCGCCGGTAGCGATGGAGGGGCAGGAACTCACCCGGGAGGAACGGATTCGCCAGGCGGATGAATTTCTTGAGGGCAAGCCTTCGGAAGAAGCGGAATGGTACCGGTCGATCCGTTGGAATTTGCGGATGAACGAAGCCATGACTTACGTCCGGGACGATCCCGCTCTTCCGAGGATTCTTCTGATCGGGGATTCGATTTCGATCGGTTACACGCTTCCGGTCAGGGAAATGCTGGCGGGGGAAGCCAACGTTCACAGGATTCCGGCGAACGGAGGCGAATCGGCGCGGGGGATTCAGTTTCTTGACCAATGGCTCGGTGACGGCAATTGGGCGGTGATTCATTTCAATTTCGGTATCCATGATTTGAAACACATCAAGGACGGCAGATGGGACCTGGAGGGTGAACCGGTGAGCAACTCCGAGATTTATGCCGAGAATCTCACTGAATTGGTCCGTCGGCTTCGCGAGACCGGGGCGAAATTGATTTGGGCCAACACCACTCATATCCCTGAAGAGGCGCCCGGTGTTCCCGCCCACGGAGAGATTGAACTTAATCGGATCGCGCACGCTATCATGATCGAAAATGGAGTTGCGATCAACGATTTGCATGCCCATTTGGAGAAACGGTTGCGGGAGTTTCAGAAACGAGGAGACGTCCATTTTTCCGCGGCCGGGTCGCGCTATCTGGCGAAATCGGTGGTCGAGCATATACGGGCGGCACTGAAATCGCCCGAATGAGAAGCATTGGCCGCGAGGTCAATGCGGCTCCGAAATACAAAGGATCAGCCATGAAGAAATTATCTGGAGCCGCCCTCGCGGTTGTTCTGTTGTCGCTGGCATGGGGGACGCGCCTGGTTGCGGCCGAAGACCAGACCGTCGTCTTCCGTCAGGGGGCGGAGGATTTCACCGGGACGCCTTACGTCGGCACGAGTTCGCTCCTGATGCGACGAGCCAACCCCGAAACCAATTGGGGTAAGGCGAACACGTTGATCATCGGAAGGGATTATTTGTCCCTCTTGCGTTTCGATCTCTCCCATCTGGAGGGAATGGTCGGAACGGTGAAGTCGGCCTCTCTGAAACTTCATTTCGCCGCCAACACAGATGGCGCCCCGATCCCTTTCAGCCTTTATCGGGTGGCCGTCGCCAACGCGAATTGGATACCAGGGGAACGATCGGGATCGCTGGCGCACCCCGGCGAACCGGCGGCGGCGTTCAAGGCCAAGGGGGAGCCGGGCCAATCGGACACGCCCTGGGCCAGCGGTGGGATTTTCGGGGTGGACGCGGGCGACTATGGCGGATTGGTCGCGACTGGTGAGTGGGTGCCGTCGTCGGCGATTCAGCCGATCACTCTCGAACTGCCGCCGGAAGTGGTCTGGGAGTGGATCAACGGAGACGATCCGAACGCCGGCCTTTTTTTCCGGACGGTGGCCGACTGGGAGGGAAACCCGAGAACTTTTTATTCATCGAATTACGGATCGGCGGGGGCGAGTGTCCGGCCTGAGTTGACGATCGTGTATTCAGAAACCGTTCCGGAACCGGCGGAACCCGAACCGCCGATCACCGACTGGACGGAGGTGAATGGCGTCCCGATCCCGGTTCCACCACCGGGTCGTCCCAGATTGTTCCTGCGGGATGTCCACCTCCCGGAACTGGCCCAACGAATGAACGACCCGGAGCTCTCCCGGGTATGGGCGGAGCTCAACGAACGGAGTCAAAACGAGGATGGAGGATTCGATCCCGGAACCTGGCGCTATTACCTCGACCAACGCGGCACGGCGGTGCGGGTGGAATTAGATTCCTTGTTGTATCTCATCCACGGGGACCAGGCGGTCGGTCGCAGCGCGGTGGATGCGGCGTTGACTCTCTTGCAGGAAACCGAATACCCGACAGACGTCGGCGACATTGCGCGGGCCGCCGGTCGCCGGATGGTGACGGGGGCGATCGTGTATGATTGGTGTTACGATCTTTTGACGGAAAGCGAAAAGCAAGGCTTCATCGCCGAATTGGTGCGATTGGCCCAAAGCCTCGAATCCGGATATCCGCCGACCCGTGGAAGTTCGGTGGTCGGCCACGTTTCGGAATGGATGTTGATGAGGGATATGTTGTCCGCAGGCATTGCCATTTACGATGAATACCCCGACATGTACGAGCGGGTTTCCGTTCGCCTCCTGGGGGAACATGTGCCCGTGCGAAATTGGTTCTATCCCGGTCGGGCCTATCATCAAGGCCTGAACTACGATCGGGTGAGATTGGCGGCCGATCTTTACACGACATGGATTTACGACCGGATGGGGGCCGGCAACGTCTTCGACGAGAATCAACAACACATACCGTATACGTTCATCTACCGCAGGCGTCCAGACGGCCAAGTCCTGCCCTCCGGAGATTTTAGTCCCCGCCGCGACAGACGTTTTGGCATGGGGATGGCGGCGATGCTCGCCGCCAATTATTACCAGGATGAATACGTCAACTTCGAGTACCTGGCCCAACCGTCGATTGAAAGCCATGACAAACTGTTCGAGTTTCTCTGGAGGGATACAAGCCTGGGAGTCCGGGTGCCGACGGATCTTCCCTTGACTCAATACTCGGGATTCCCGTTTGGGTGGATGGTGGCGCGAACGGGATGGGGCGGGGATAGCGTCATCGCCGAAATGAAAGTGAACGCTTATAATTTCTTGAACCACCAGCACCTGGACGGCGGATCATTCCAGATTTTTCATCAAGGCCCGCTCGCGATTGATTCCGGGGTGTACAACGGATCCTCGGGGGATGGGGCGCAATACAACAGTCCGCACAACAAAAATTACGCCAAGCGGACCATCGCGCACAACAGTCTCCTTGTTTACGATCCCGACGAGTTGTTTCCCTCGCACAGCTATGGCGGGGCGCATCGGACCGATTACGTGGACAACGATGGAGGGCAACGCACGCCGGGGGATGGTTGGAGGGCTCCCATGAATCTGGATGATTTGTTGAATTTGGATTACAAGACCGGTGAAATCCTTGCCCATGGTTTCGGCCCGGATTTCCTGGAGCCGGAATATAGTTACCTGAAAGGGGACATTACCGACGCTTACAGTGACAAGGTGAGCGAAGTTCGACGCGCATTCGTCTTCCTGAATTTCAAAGACGCGGAAATTCCGGCGGCCTTGATCGTGCATGATAAAGTTGTATCAACAAATCCTGACTTCAAGAAATACTGGTTGTTGCACAGTATCGAGGAGCCGGAAATCGCCGGACCGGTGACGACCATTCGCCGGACGAAAGACGGAGATCGAGGGAAACTGGTGAATTTCACCTTGAAACCGGAGCCAGACAATTTGGAGATCGTGCCGGTCGGCGGTCCGGGAAAGGAGTTTTGGGTATTCGGGACGAACTACGAAAACGAACCGGGCATTCCGGACCCGGCCAACGAACGGGGAGAATGGCGAATCGAGGTCTCACCCGTGCTTCCAAAGGAGGAGAATTATTTCCTGAATGTATTGCAGGTCATGGACCGTGATCAGGAGAACCTCCTCGGGGTCGATCTGAACGATTTCGAACGGGTGACCCTGGTAGAGGTTGGTGAATGGAGCGTCGGATTCAGCCGGGATTCCCGTTGGATCGACGATCCGGTGGAGTTTCAGGTGACCGGCCCGGATGACCGGAAGATTTTGTTGACCGATTTGAGTCCTGGCCGATGGGAAGTGCGGAAGGACGGGGTTTCGCATGTAAGCTTGAGCGAAGTGAAGGAAGGGGAAGGGACGTTGTTCTTCAGCGGACCGGCTGGAAATTATCGCGTGCAAAAGGTGGTGCCGGTTACCCGCACCTTTGTCTTCCAGGACGGAACGGCCGACTTCAGAGGGGACACGTATTCGGGCACGGATTCCACTTTCCTCAGGAATGGAGCCCCCGAGATCAACTGGGGTGCCGCGGTGAATCTGATTTTTGGTCGCGATTACAAGACCCTTCTCCGGTTCGACCTGTCGTCGCTCGAAGGTTTGGAAGGGATTCAGGAAGCGACTTTGACGCTGACCCATCGGCCCAGGACCGGGAATTCGGAGATCGCAGCGACCGTCCATATCCTTGCCCGGGAAAATGCCGGATGGATTCCGGGCGGGGGAAATAACCACCCGGCGGCTCCGGGCGAACCCGCCCCGGACTTTTGGGCGCGGGGGATGCCGGGCGAAGCGGATTTCCCCTGGGGCAGTGGAGGCCGGTTTGGTCAGACTCCGGGCGACTATGATCCCGAGCCGGCGGGGGAGTTCACGTGGTATCCCGGCGATGCGATCCGGCATTCGGAGATCGCTCTTCCTCCGGAGATCGTTATGGAGTGGATTCAAAATCCGGGTACGAATGCGGGGTTGGTCTTGAGATCGCGGGAAAGCCTGCCGGATGGATGGACCGGCGACACCGGAGATTTTTATTCGGATAATCAAGGGGTGATTGAAGCGCGGCCGAAACTCACGATAGTCGGGTGGGGCTTGTCGGGAATTTCATTTTTGGAATGGGCGGTGGCTGAAGGCATTCCAGCGGAAAGGCGGGATCCCTTGGACTATCCGGCAGGGGATGGTATTTCGAATCTCATGAAGTTCGCACTTGGTCTTCCGGCGATGGAGGTATCCGTGGCCGGAATGCCGGTGGCGACGATGACCGAAACAGGGGGCGGGAAGGCTATCGCTCTCCAATTTCGACGACCCTTCGGGCGGGCAGGGGTGGAGTTCCGCTTGGAGCGATCACAGGATTTGGAGAACTGGCAGGAGGTCGATTCGGTCTTTGAGATTCTCGAAGAGTTGCCGGATGGCGTGCAACTCGTTCGGATGGTGGATCCGGAGGAAATAGCGTCTGCCGAGCGTCGGTTTCTCCGTTTGGTGGTCGAACTGAATCAACTTTGAAAGCATTCGTTCACTCATACCAAATCGGGCTGAACCAAGCGACCTGGCCATCCGATTGCCGTAAGCGAAGGTAGAGGAAGTCATGTGCATCAGAGCTTCGTTCAAAATCCATTTCGAGATGACAGGTGAACTCGTTTTCGGGAACGGCCCGATGCACCTTGATGACCGGGGAATCGAATCCGTCGACATATTCCGCAACCGAACCGGATAGCAGCTCCGCGAGACTCAGTTTCAATTGGTGAGTTCCGGTGTCGATTCGGAGAACCGTCTCCATGGTCCCGTCAATCTCCAAAACGACATTGTGAGGTCCCCCCGCATCAAAATGGATACCTCCCATCCCGCCAGCTGGATTCGGAATCGTCCGGCAAGTCCATTGTACGGCTCGATCATCAGCACCCATAATTCGGTTCGCAGGCTCATCGTCCCGGTTGGGTTGGCCAGCTGGACCGGAAAAGGGCGTGGCTTTGATCAGGCGACCGTGGAGAACCGCTGCCTCCACGTTCCAGGTTGACGGATTGATCCCCCGCCCCCATCCCATTTCGATCCTAATCTTACAGCGACCGAAAAGCGGGCGGAATCGACGATCGGAAACCGGCAATGGTGGCACCCGCCAGCTTCCCCCGGCTCCTTCAATGAGGTCAAGCTGATCGATCGTGTCCGTTCCTTCAAGTTCGATCCTAAGTGGGAGGATTGGACGGTGGCGGACGATCTGCCCAATGCCCGCGCCGTCCAAGGTCATGAGACCGATGATGTTCGCGCCCGTGGAGGCGATGGTGCGTGGAGCCCGGAGGGCGTCCCAAAGACTCCGACGGTCCAGCCGATCAGCGATGACGCCGACCCTGCCGTGGCCATAGTGGCCCGGAAAGCCGTCGTGACTGTCTGTGCTGGCATAGAATCCGAAACGGTGTCCTGCGGCCAAACCATATCTTGCCGTCGACAGCCCGACTCGTGGACCCATGCTGTGATGGTATTCGTAAGGCGAATCGTCGACCGCGCTGGATCCATGATTCGAATAGATCTCGATCAAGGGCGACCGGTGGAATCGAAGCAGTCCCAATTCGCGCCGCGAAATTCTTGTCGGTAGCCGATGTGGTGGGGCAACAGGATCGTTTCGCGGCCCGCATCTTTCAGTCGTCGGTGAATCGCGGCCGGGTCGGGACCGTCGAACAAGGGAAGTTGGCTGGTGCTCGAGTAGCAATTGTGATCTCCGAATTTCATGGAATGCCATTCGTAACTGGGGAAGGTGACGAATTTCCCCGGAGATCCATCGGCATGTCCGGCCAAAAGCGTGGCCGGTGACCGAGCAAAAGTCGAGATGCTGCCGGGCGTTGTCCACGGTTCGGAAAGCGGTTCCCGATCCGTAACTGACGGCGCAGTGATTGTGTAAATCTCCCCAGTAGACAGGCATGGCAAACAAGTAACTTAAGTGATGATGGCAAGGATGGGGACACGTGCGACTCCCTACGACGGCTGAGAGTGACGACCCGCGGTGCTTCGATCAAGAAGGCTGGAGGGGACGGTGCCTGAAAACTGTAACCGAACAGAGAGGCGACCCGAAACAAATCCGATGGATTTGAAAAATGGATACGATCACATCATGCGAACCGGGAGACGGTGAAAGCGTTACAGTTTTGTGTGCCGGGAAAGGTTGGGGTTCTTGACCCGCCTCCGCCAAGCTGGGTTAATGATCGTCACACCGGTCTTGTCCGTTTTCCCAATACAATGGAATCGAAGGCGGCGAGTATTCACATTAACCCGAGACAGAGTTGCACCCTATGATCACCAAGAACAGCAGATATCTTTTCTCGCTCTTTATCGCCGGGCTGGCCAGCCCTTTGATCGCGTTTTCCGAACTTCCGGAATCGTTGAGTTTCCAGCAAGGCTTGAATGATTACACCGGAACACCTTATACCGGGGCCACTTCCACAATGCTCCGAAACGGCGCGCCGGAAGCCAATTGGGGGATGGCGAACAATCTGGTCTTCGGGCGGGACTATAAATCGCTCCTCCGTTTTGACCTATCCGCGCTTGAAGGTGTTGTCGAAGGAATCGAGACCGTAACGTTGACGCTGAAACACCGTCCGATTTCCGGGGCTTTTCTGGAGATTCCGGTGACGGTTCATGTCGTCTCGGCGGCAAATGCCACGTGGATTCCGGGGACCGGTAACAACACGGCGGCCGCTCCCGGCGAGCCCGCTCCGGCATTCCTGGCCCGAGGTGAATCCGGCGATCCCGATATCCCGTGGGCTGGTGGGGTGAACTTTGGTTACTCCCCTGGCGAGGATTACGATCTGGACCCGGTCGCCAGCTTCACGTGGCAACGACTTAATGAACTCCGGGAGACGGAGATCACTCTTCCGGCCGATCTGGTCATGAGCTGGATCAGGAATCCCGAAGCGAATGCCGGCCTGGTGTTTAGGTCGCAAGTCGCCCAGCCGTCCGGATGGACCGGGGATACCGGCGACTTCTATTCGGTGGCCTATGGAGGAGGCGATTCGGAACTGTGGGAACTGCGGCCCAAGCTGACGATCGTCCCGGGAGATCCGACATTCTCATACAACGATTGGGTTGCCGCCGAAGGAATTGAGGCTGGGCAGCAGGGGCCTTTGGATGAGCCAGCTGGCGACGGTGTGGCCAACATCATCAAATTTGTTTTGGGCCTTTCGCCTTACGCTTCTGCGGCGGGAAGTCTCCCTGCGACCGAAATGGTGACGGAAGGGGGTGTGGACTTCCTGGCGTTGCGTTTTCCGCATCCGGTCGGTCGCGCCGGCGTGGAGTTGCGCCTAGAAGCTTCGGACGACTTGATTTCATGGGAGGAGGTCGCCTCGGAAGTCGCAGTTGCGGAAGATGTGAATGGCGAGAGAAACGTGCGCTTGGTGGACGCCGTCACTGTAACTGATCGGGAGCGGAGATTCCTCCGCTTGAGAATCGATTATGAGGAGCCGGTTCCGGAGAACCTGCAGACGGCGGTATTCCGGCAGGGAGCCGACGATTTCACCGGTTCCCCTTATACCGGTGCCGGTTCAGTTTTCATGCGGGACGCGCAACCGGAAACCAACTGGGGAGGCGGGCCGACCTTGGTCATCGGAAGAGACTATGGCTCGCTCTTGCGGTTTGACCTCGCTTCTTTGCAGAGTGAAGTCGAATCCGTTTATGCGGTCGAGTTGAGGTTGTTTGTGGCGGCGGCGACCAACCTGGACTTGGATCCCTTTGATTTTAGCATCTACAAGGTCGCGGCGGCCAATGCGGGATGGATCCCCGGGACGGGGATTAACGCTCCCGCCGCCACCGGGGAGCCGGCCGCGGCTTTTCTGGCCAGGGGAGAACCAGGAAACTCCGACACCTCGTGGGCCGGGGGCGGGCTGTTTGGCGACCCGGAAGTCGATTACGAAGACCTGATGGGAGGCGGAACATGGACCGCCCAACCCCAAGTCGAGGAAATCGTCATCACCCTATCGAGGGACGTAGTGCAGGACTGGATCGACAATCCGGGTGACAACGCAGGACTTTACATTCGGTCGACAGCGAGTTGGGTCGGTCACACCGGGGCGTTTTACTCGGTGAACTATAGTGCTGCATTCCGACCGGAATTGAGAATTCAATATATTCCAGTGGATTAACGAATTCAAATGGGCCAAGCTGCCCCCGCAGCTAAAAAAAGACCGCCCGGTGACAGGCGGCCTTTTGTGCCCGGAACCGGAAGGGCTCAATTCCTTCCGATCCCGACGGTGATCTTCCGTGGCTTGCGGCTATCGGCCTTCGGCCGGGCGGTGGCGAACTGGGCGCGGGTCTTGGCCCAACTCCGCAGGGCTTCGATCTGTTCGGCCATCGTCTTCGAGAGCGGGACGCTCCCCGAGACGACCTGTTCGATCAGCGGGAGGGTCGGCTCCTTCCCTTCGGCGAAGCCAGCGTACAACGCTTCCACGAAGGCCTGCTCGATCTCCGAACCGGTCATCCCGGCGGAGATTTCGGCGAGGCGCCCGAGATCGAACGCTGCCGGGTCGCGGCGGTAACGGCGGATCTGGATCGCCCAGATCGCCCGGCGCTCCGCTTCGTCGGGCAAGTCGACGAAGAATAGGTTGTCGAACCTGCCCTTGCGGAGCATTTCGGGCGGAAGCTGGGATACGTCGTTGGCGGTGGCCACCACGAAGACCGGTTTGGTCTTCTCCTGCATCCAGCTTAAAAACCCACCGAAGACCCGGGCGGAGGTTCCGCCGTCGGTCGAGCCGGAGGATTTGGAGCCGGAAAGGCCTTTCTCCAGTTCGTCAACCATCAGGACGCACGGGGCCATCGCCTCGGCCGTCTGGATGACCGAGCGCAGGTTGCCTTCGCTTTGTCCCACCAAGCCGCCGAAGATCTTGCCCACATCGAGGCGCAACAGCGGCAGCCCGAAGACCGAGGCGGTCGCCTTGGCGGTCATGCTCTTGCCGGTGCCGGGAATGCCGGTCACCAGCAGGCCCTTGGGGGCGGGGAGCCCGTATTCGCGGGCCGGGGCGCCGAAGGCTTCCCGGCGTTTGAGCAACCACTCTTTCAATACCTCCAGCCCTCCGATGTCGTCCAGGGTCTCCCGGACCGGGACGATCTCCAGCAGGCCGTTCTTCTTGAAAACGTTGGCTTTCTCCCGGGTAACGACCGCGGGAGAGACCCCGCCGGTTTCCACCACCGACAAGGCCATGGCGTTTTCCGCCTCCAGGGTGGTCAGTCCGCTGGCCGCGTCGAGGATCCGGTCGGTGTCATCCGCGGGTGACAAATTGGCCGAGGAGACGATCCCCTCCAGGACCCGGACCAACGCCTCCTTTCCCGGCAGGGCGAACTCCACCAGGGCGATCTCGCGTTCGAGTTCGGGCGGCAGCCGGCAGCGGCAACCGACCAGGGCGAGCGTCCGTCCCTCCCGCCGGCAACCCGCCAGCACTTCTTTTAATTTCCTCACCAAGACCGGGTTCGGATCGTCGAGGAACGGGTGGAAGTCGCGCAACAAGACGATGCTCCGTTCGGGCAGTTCCTCAATGCGCTCCAATACTTCCAAGGGATCTGGACAGTCGATCACGGTCCCGGCGGTGACGTCGGCCAGGCCGGAAGTCGCCGACCAGGCGTGGAGGCGGCCGTCGAGTTCGTCGGCCACCGCTTTGATTTCGGCCTCGACCCTGGCCTCCTCGTGGGAGAGGAGGAAAAGACCGGCGTATCCGGCCCGGACGTAGGCGGTTATTTTTTCTTTCATCAGGTTCGTTCGATTCGTTGTTTCTTCAACTCGCGCAGGTTCCGGGAGCGGCTGAAGGTCCGGCGCTCCCACTCCAAGCATTTTTCCCGGCTGGGGTGGCTGTAATAGATCGCGCCGCAATCGGGTTCCTTCACTTGCCACTCCTGGATCGCTTCGTTGAACTCCAAGGAGGTGGCCCGCCGCACCTCCATCTTCCCGAGGGAGGCGAGGGGGACCAGCTCGGTGTGGAGGCCGATCACTTCCCCGGTCGGTTCGACCAGCAGGGCCGCCTTCACGATCGATCTCCTCCCAGCCGCTGGCGGCGTTCGGTTTTCATCGTGTTGGTCCGGTAATACTCCGGCTTGCGCCGGCGGTTGGTCTGCCAGCCGAGGGCTTGCTCCAGGAAGCGGGTGGCCTTCTCGCAGTCGGCCCCGGCGAAACCGTTAGCCTCCATCTCCAGTTGGCCGTCGGGGCGGACGGTGATTTCGACGCTCTTGGTTCCGGTGTTCACGACCAGCCACCTCCCTGGACGACGAGCCGGATCGACCCGTCCTGTTCGCAGCGGCGGCTGACCCGGTGGCCTCGTTTGCGGGCTTCCCGCATCACCTTGTGAGTGGCGTAGAGCTGGACCAGTTTTCCGAAGTTCGCCCCGGCTTCCTTTTCGACGTGGCCGTTCCACCAATCGGCGGTCAGGCTGTAGCCGCGGCCGTGGCGGGTGACGGCGACGTCGTAGGGCCCTTTGAGCCGGATCACGTGGTCGGCCTTCATCCGGGCGTTGGCGTAGCCACGGGCTTCGGCGGCGTCCTCCAGCGGCAGGCGGAGTTCAGCGCAGGCGTCCCGGAGGGCTTCGATGTCCCGGATCTCGGTGTGGACGGTGGTGAAATGCGACATGGTTTTCCTTTCGTTTGTGGAGGCGGCGCCTCAGACCGCGATGGCCCGCCGCGCCTCCGTTTTGTATTTCAGTTGATCGACCGTGCATTCGTCCGGCGCGATGTCGTCGCGACTTCCCAAATACACCGGTTGGCAGACCGATCCGCTCTCCGGGAAGGCGTAGAGGTAACGGACCTCGACCACCGTCCCGGGCGGAGGCACCGGGGCGTTGGGCGGAATGGTCACGTTGCCCGCCGGGATCAGCGCGTCGCCCCGGTAGAGCTGGAGGCCGACACTCTGCTTCCCGCCATTGGGACCCGCCGCGATGAAGGAGGCGGTCTCGACGAACTTGTATTTGAACTGGTGGCGGTGGCCTTCCCGCCCCGGGGTGTAGGGGGCGTCGAGGTTTTTGAATACCACCCCTTCTGCCCCTTTCCGGCGGAGCGCTTCGACGAAGGTGTCCTTGGAAACCCGCTCGAAGACCGTTTCAACCCGTTGCAGCGGGCCTGTCGTTTTTTCCGCAACGAGCGCCTGCAACAAGGTCAGCCGGTAACTGTAGGGAAGTTT
Organism: Verruconatronum alginivorum; assembly: GCF_056590205.1. Classification (NCBI taxonomy): domain Bacteria; kingdom Pseudomonadati; phylum Verrucomicrobiota; class Opitutia; order Opitutales; family Verruconatronaceae; genus Verruconatronum; species Verruconatronum alginivorum. The sequence continues at coordinate 2,462,994 of NZ_JBWPVQ010000001.1, forward strand.
TCCCACCTCGGCTCCGTCGGAGCGAAGAAGGTCGAAGACCACCAGGGTCTCCCCCAGCGCTTCGCCGTCGAGCAGGCAGTCGCCCGGAAGGGCGCGGACCGCTTCGAAGAGCGGAACCGCCAGGGCGACGGTCAACCCCCGCCGGTTGATCCCCTCGATGGTGTTCCCTTCCTTGCGGACCAGCAGCCGCCGTCCGTCGTGTTTCTCCTGCAGGCAGTAGGTTGGGTCGGCCAGCAGCCGGTTCGCTTCCTCTTCGTCCTCCACCGGGTGCAGGAGCTGGCAGGCGATCCCGCTGGAGCGGTTCTCATTCCCGGTCTGGCGGTAGGGCGCGCCGTCCTCCCCGGGGGTGTAGCCTTTGGCCGTCTTCTGCCGGACCAGCGAGTCGAAGATTTTCTTCGCCTGGCCGTAATCGACCGAGGCCGGGGTTTTCGTGCCGGTTTTCAGGGCCGATCCCCGGCGCCCGTAGGCGAAGTCGACGACGAATCCGCCGTCCTTTTCCACCAGGCTCGCCTGGTAGACTTTGTCCGAGCCGCCGGCCCGGTAATACAGGGTGGTTTGTTCCATAATCTGGATTCCTTTCTGTTGGTTGGTTTATGGATGTTTGGTTGGGAAAATGAAGAAGGGGCAGCCTGCGTGGTCGCCCGGCTGCCCCTCCTGTTGGTTGGGTTGTTTTACGGGGCCGTATCCTTTCCTTCCGCTCAGGCGGCGAAGTGGAATTTGCGTTTGCCCATCTCCCCGAAGCGCTCCACCACCTCGCGGGCGTCGGCCCGAACCATTTCCCGGGCGCGGTCCTTCAGGGCGGTGAGCCCGGTCACCAGCTGGCGGCGGGCGTAGGCGCTGTCGCGGTATTGCTCGGCGGTGCGCGACAGCAGCTCGCGCCGGGCGTTCTCCAATTGCTCCTCCAGTTCGGTGTCCCCGGCGAAGTTGAGCCCCTTGAACTCGTCGATGAACTTGACCAGCCGGTTCAAGGTCCGTTGGTGGACCCCGTCGGTCTTGCCGGTGTTCATCGATTCCAGCATTTCGGCGCAGAGCTCGGCGGTCTGTTCGCGCAGGGTGGCGACGCATTCGCCGACGAAGCGCTCGGTGTCGCGGCGCAGGTCGCGGGCCGCCTCCCGGGCGACCTGTTCGCGGACCGCAACGATCGCCTCCTGTTCGGCGAAGCTGACCGCCTCCTCCCGCAGGCTTTCCGGCAGGGCGATCTGGAAGAGGCGGATTTCGAAGCCGAAGGATCCGGCCACCCGGTCCGGTGCGGGAAAGGCTGCCTGGATGGTCGGCAGCAGGCGCCGGGTGTCGACTCCGGTTTTTTCGGCGAAGTCGCTCCACTCGGCGACGGAGGTTTGCTGCCAGTGTTCGTATTCCCCGACAAAGCGGGCCTTTTCGGTCAGAAACTCCTGCTGCATCACTTCGAGTTTCTCCCGGGCCGCCGCCACCTGGGCGTTGGGGAGGAAGCGGGCGATCCCTCCCAGGAAGGGAAAGGTCGCCCCTTCCACCAGCGCGTGAGCCCGGCTCTCCAGCAGGGCGAACGGGGCGAAGGCTTCCTTCGGCAGGAGTTTCTTGTGTCCCAGGGAGATCAGCCGGTGGGAAATCCGGGTGTCCTCCAGTCCCAGGTCCTGCGGACGCAGTTTGATCTGCGCCCTCCAGTAACGGACCGAGACGTTGATCAGAACGCCCTCGCGGCGGAGGACGTCGAGCAGTTGCGGGTTGTCGGATGTATTCATGGCATGGAGGCGGCGACCGCTACGGAGAAGAGTACGCCGAGGATGACGCATCCGGAGACGCTCACTCCGATGACGTCCTGTTTGACCCACCGGCCGGTGCAGAATGCGGTGATGCCGGTCGCCAGGGAGGCGAGGACCAGCCCGAGCATGGCCAGCATGGCGAGGCTCATCGCCACATCGAGCGGGGAGCCCGGCGCGGGATGCGGCGCCACGCTGAAGAACAGGAACATGAGCCCGAAAAGCAGGCCGGCGATCAGGCCGCAGACGAGTGTGGCCTGGTTCAGCGGCCCGGCCTGCCGGGCGGCGGTTTCAGTGGTATTAGGATGTTGTTGCATGATTTTTGATGTCGATGGTTGTTGTGTTCGTTGTTCGCGGGCGGGATTCATTCGGGTTGGACCACCTTCGGGAATCCGCCGTCGTTGCCTTCCGGGTCGGACTGGATGACCACCTCGCGGCCGTCGTCGATCAGCAGGACCGAATACGGCATCAGGCAGTCGGTCGCTTCCAAGATTTCGATTCCGACGATCCGGTGGCCGACCAGCGGCGAGAGCTCCCGGTGAAGGGCGCGCCCGGCGTCGGTGTTCGGCAGACGGGGCCGTTGGACCGCCGCGCCGCAGGCTTCGCGGAAGTGGGCGATGGTCCGGAATCCGCCGAGGCTTTCCCCGGTGCGGGCGAAGACCTCGATCCAGTCGCGGTAATGGTCGGAGCGGCGGTAGTAGAAGACTTCCCCCTCGACCCGGATCGCCCGGACGAGGTTGTCGTAAAAAGTCTCCTCTCCCTCCTGCAGCGGCGCCCCGGTCGCTTGGGCCAGGGAAAGCCGGCTCATCGGGCGGTTCCTCCCGCCGGGACCGGCACGGGCAGACGGCGGGAACGCCGCCAGGCTTCCTCCCGGGAAAACCGGGCGGAGGCGCCCACCGCCCGGGTGAGGCGGTTGCGGAAACAAAGCAGCCGGGTCGTCCGGCGGCCGTTCTCGATCGCGCCGATGTAGAAAACGCCGTCCTCCTCGAAGCGGCGTTTCGGTTTTGATTTTTTCGGGTTGGTTGGTCTCATCTCGTGGTTCCTTTCCATTGGTGGTTCGTTGATGGTTCGTTGTTCGGTTGTTCGGTTGTTCGGTGGGTGTTCGATTGTTGAAAAGGGACGGCCCTCCGCCGGGATCTCATCCCGCCGAAGGACCGGTGTTTTGTGGTTCCTCTTTTAAGCGCTTCGCCGCTCCCGGGTTTCCGGAAACGGTTCGGGGACGCTCGTCTCGGTCTCCGCCGGCCTGGCGGTCGCTTCCCCGCCGGGGCGGGGGCTCCAGTCGAAGAGGTGGTATTCGCGGTCGATCCCGTGACGGATGATCCGGTCGATCACCTCCGTCACCGAAATCCGGTGACGTTCGGACATTCCGGCAAGGGCCGGCGCGTGGTGGCTGATGTTTATCGTCTGCATCGGTTTTTCTCCTTCGGTTCGCGTTGGGCCGGCCTCTCTTCGGAAAAACCCGGAGGAGGCGGCCCCTAAATCAATCCGGCCTCCCGGAACGAGTAATGTCCCGGGCCGCCCGGGTGGTGGCGCGGGTCGCCGACGATCACGTGGTCGAGCAGGTCGATCCCGACCGAGCGGCAGGCTTCCCGCAACTGGCGGGTGACCTGGATGTCGGCGCTGCTCGGGGCGGCGTCCCCGCTCGGGTGGTTGTGGGCGACGACGATGGCGGCGGCCGCGTGGGCGATCGCCGGACGCAACACTTCGCGGGGATGGACCAGAGAACTGGACAGGGTTCCGATCGAGACGATCTGGAAACTTTTCAGCCGGTTCTTCCGGTTCACGCAGAAGACGGCGAAGAACTCCTTCTCCGGGTCGTAGATCGGCTCGGCGGCGACGGTTGCGTGCCAGATGCGGGCGACCTCTTCGGAGGAGCCGCATCGCCGGTCGAAGACCTCCGCTTCGCCGACCGCCATCGCCTTGATGTGCGGGACCGAAAAAAGGCCCGGTTGGCGTTTGGACATGTTGTGTTCTTTCATGGGCGCGGGGACGCGAAAAGGGCCGCCTACCCGCAAAAGAGGGGAAGGCGGCCCGGTTCGGGTCATGGATTTCGGTTTCGTCTCAGACGTCGAGGGCCTGTAAGCCGCGCAGGTTTTTGCGCAGACCGCGGTGTTCCCGCTCCAGCGCCTTGTGGTCGCGCTCGGCCTCGCGCAGGGAGGCGTTGACCTCCTGCAGCACCGCGTTGAGTTCACGGAGCGTTTCGCGCAGGCGGCCGATTCCCTCCCGGGCCCGCGCCAGCGGATCGGCGGGCATCTCCTCCCGGTCGCCGTTGGTTCCGTTGCTTCCATTGGAACCATGGGCTCCGTTGGTTCCGTGGGCGTGGTGGCTTCCGTGGGCGCCGTTTCCGTTCGTTCCGTTTCGGTTCAGCCGGTTGGCCGGGATCGTCTCCCGTCCGTTTGGATCGTGGTCCGTTCTTTGCATGGTTGGTTGGTTCCTTTCGTTGCGGTAGGGAACCGGCGTATCCGCCGTTTCCGGACGGAGCCGGTTGGGGGGCGTCGGTTCGGGTTCGCTTTCCGGGGCGGGGGCGGCGGAGGCGGTTTCCGGCGTTCGAGCTGGAGCCGCCCGCGTCGCGGCCACCGAAGTCTCCCGCTCCGCCACGCTGGGCCGCAGCGGCATCCAGAGGAAAGTCCGGGACCGCTCCCGGTCCTCCATCACGACGCAGTTCAGTTCGTCCTTCACCGCCGCCGTCCGGAAACCCAACTGGAGGGATTCCCGGAAGAACCACCGGTTGAAGCGGACCGCCGTTTCCGGGGTCCCGGCCGGAGCCCGGGTCGCCTCCAAAACGATCCGGTTCGACGTTCCCTCCGCCTCGGCGACCACAGCCACTTCCCTCTCCCGAACCTCCAGGGTCACCGGGGCGTCGCTCTCCTTCGCTCCCGGCAGGTTGGGGAGGATTTCCACCAGCTTCAGCGCGTCCTCCTCGGCGAGGGCGATCCGGATGCGCGATTCATCCTCCCTCGGGAGGACCTGCCGGTAGTTGGGATATCTGCCGTTGACCAGGAAGGCGCTCCAGCTCCACGGACCGGCGGTCAGCCGGAAGCGCCGGTCGAGTCCCTCCTTCTCCGGCTTCGGGCCGAGGCGGAAGAGGGCGCTTCCTCCAGAAACGAACACCTTCAACGCCGGGTGTAGCGGGAGAATGACCCCGTCCTCCGGCAGGGGAAGGGCCGGCGTCTTGCGGAGGTAGAGCTTGCGCCCGTTGGTGGCGGCGATTTCTCCGGGGGCGAGGTAAACGCCGTTGAGGAGATAACGGCTCTCGTCGGTGGAAGCGCAGACGGTCGCCTCGGCCACCGTCGCCATCACTTCTTCCGAGAGCGGGACGTCGGTCCCTTCCTCGGGGCCGGTTTCCGGAACCGGTTCGTCGGCCGTCGCGTAGAACGCTCGTTCGATCTCCACTCCCTTGGTCAGGTAGAGGACGACCTTTCCCTCCGGGTCGATCCGGATCACGCTTTTCCGGTCGGCCGCCTTGACGGCTCCTTCCAGGTGGTCGGCGTTCAGGCCGAACGGTTTCACCGGTATCGACCGGCCGGATACCGGCAGGACGTAACTCATGGCGTGGTCGAGGCGGAGGGCGGAGAGGCGGATCCTCTCCTCGGTTCGCTCCACCTGGACGGCCAGGGGCGTCTTGCTCGCGCCCTTCTTTCGTTTGAGCAGGCGGAACCCTTTCAGGGCCTCCGTCAGTTCTTCCTTGGGCAAATCGATCATGATGTTTCTGTCTCTTTCGGTTGGGGCGTCCCCGCCGCCGGGGCGGAAGGAACGCCGCGGGTTTCGGTTTTCCGGGGGTTTCCCCGGACGGCCGGGCCGTCACTCCTTGCGGAAGATCAGCGGCAGGAGGATTTTTCCTCCGACGATGACTCCGGCGATGACGACCAGCGGCAGGACCAGCCCCGACATCCCGAGCAGAACCCCGAAGAGGATTCCGATGACCAGGATGGCCAGGGCCGCGTTCAGCATGGCTTGCGGATTCATAGGCGTATTTCGTTTGGTTGTGGCTGACACCCGGCCTATCGACGCCGGAACGTCGAAACCAGGTATCCGAGCGCGGCGGCGAGGATCGCCGCCGAAAGGAGGACGAACGGAACCAGGATCTCCCGGGCGGTAGCGAACAGTTCGGCGAAGCTCCACGCGAGGACCCCTCCCGCCAGACCGGCGACGGCCAGCAACAGGATAAGGCGGACAATCAATCCCATGGCGCCCCCTCTCTTACTTTCTCGACCGTCCGAATAGAACGATCCCGATCGCCCAGATCAGCGAACTGAGAACCAGGCAGACGCCCAGCCACTTGATCGCCTCGGCGAACGGCCCCAGGTCCGGCGGCTCCGGGGTGCATCCCGCCGACAGCAGGATCAATCCGAAGCCTCCAACGATGGCAGGGTCGATCGGGCGGCGACTCCAAAGGTTCATCGCCCACCTCCCGTCCATTCTCCGCATTCGGCCCGATAAGGGCACCATGCACAATGTTGTCCCGGCTGCGGGTGGAACCGGTCCGCTTCGATGCTTTCACAGACAATTTTCGCCAAGGAAACAAAACGGCGACGTTGCCCGTTGGATGGCGGCGGCATCACGTGCCGGATGATTTTCGGAGTCTTGGTTTTGATCAACCAGATCAGTTCCATCCCCGTGACGGGCGATCCCGTCGCCTCCTCCAGCATCAGAGTATAGGCCGTGGTCTGGATCTCATGCTGGAACGCCTCCAATTCCAAATCGGAAGGAGTCGACGCGGCGGTCTTGAAGTCGACCGGAATGTTGCCCGGCCGAACCAAATCAAGGATCCCATGGAGGGGCACCGGCAGATCCGGAATCGACTCCTCCAATCGCACTTCGACGCCCGCCGGCCTTTCCGTCAGAAATGAAACGGTTTCGTTGTCGAGGTAGGCGGTCACGACCCGCTCCCCGGTGGCCAGGCAGGCGGCCCTTTGGTCCTCGTCCTTGAACTTGACCGCCTCTTCCCGCTCCAACCGCTCGAAGGCGCGTTGGTAGCTTTCGATGATTTGGCCGGTGGTCAGTCCCTCCTCCCGCCAGAGCGACAGATGATGGCGCCGCAGAGCCTCATGCACCGCCTTTCCGAGATGCAGGCTGGGCGAGGTCGGCCGGGGCAGGCGCAACACCTTCTCGAAGTAGAACTTCAGCGGGCAGGCGAGATACGATTTGATCGACGACGGGGAGATGTAGGGAAGTTCCAGGCGCTCCTGTTCCGGCACCTCCGGGGACTTGCCCGGATGCGTATCGGAAAACCGGATCATCCCCGCCCCCTTCCCACGTAACCGGCTCGCTTCCGGGGAGCGGGCCGCCGTCCGTTGCCATGGCCGACGGCGTATTTCTCCAGCAGTTCGTCGATCAGCCCGCTGGCGGAGAGCTTGTTGAGTTCCTTCACGCCGGCTCCGAAACGTACCCGGGCCAGTTCGTCGACCTCCTTTTTATCCAGATCGTTTTCGTCGACGATCTTCAGGATCAGGTCGCGTTGTTTGTCGGAACAGTTCCAGTGATCGCCGGCACCGTTGCCATTTCCGTTGGCGTTGGTGGATCCGTTTCCGTTGCCGTTGGTCCCCGGCGGGACATACCCCGTGTTGACCATTTGGTCATCAACCGCCTTTTGCAACAGGGCGTAAATTCGCTCCGCTTCGGCGCCGATCCGGGAAAGATCGTTCACCTCCGTTTTGATCGAAAGCGTGAACTTGTGCGAGGAGTAGCCGGGCAAGCCGATCGTTTTGCCGTATGAACTTTCGATGATTACAGCCATTTTCCTGTGGCTCCTTTCGTTATGGGTTTGTGACCGTACGCAAGAAAGCCGCCGGCGGATGCGGTCGCGTATCCACCGGCGGCTTGAGAGATAACGATTATCTGCTCACCTTTTTATGACACGGATTTGGAAGTTGTTTCAGTTTTTGGAGCGGTGATAAGGCGGATGCGGACCGGACTGACTTTCTAACCGAAAGGTCAATTTGACCCGTCGGATGGGAGGCCTCGGGTCGGAGGGCGGACTTGCGTCGATCGCCCCGGAAAAGATGCCTGAAGTCAACGGCCAGGCCTTCAGCGGCAGGGATTTCTCCGACATTCCGCGCATGAGCGGATGGCGCCTCGTGGCCGCCGCCCGCTCCATAAAAAACGAAGCTGTGTTCGTTTTTCAGAGACGCAACGGCGACCCGCTCCCCGGTGGCCCTTCGGTTGTCTTTCCGCAGGCCCGGCCCGGCCGGGCACAGATGTTTCCCCTTGCCATTCCAGCTTGCGGCGTGACAGCTTTTGCTGGGGGATTCGCAATCACCGACTGTAGAAGACATGCCTGCCGCAAAACAGAGAAAAGCCGAATTCACTCGCTGGATGGGGCCGTTGCTCGACGCTCTTCGGGAGTTGGGAGACTCCGGCACACCCCAAGAGGTGTCTGAATTGATCGGGGAGAAACAGAAAATACCGGACGAAAAACGCGAAGAGACGACCGAATCCGGAGTGCCGCGCTTCCACAACCAAGTTTGCTGGGCCCGCCAATATTTGGTCTGGGAGGGACTGATCAGCGCAGAGAAGCGAGGCATCTGGAAACTTTCCGAGAAGGGTAAGCGAACTCATCTTACAGCCGAGCAGGGGCAGCGGATTTTCAAGAAATGGGTGGCGATCCACGCCGAAGCCCGAGCCGCGAAAGGTGATGCGGCAAGCGCCGCGTCGACCGAAGATCCACTACCTGCGGTGGTGCCGGATTCGGACGGGGCAAGTGAAGAAGAGGAATACCGGACCGAACTGCTGGGAGTCTTGCGAAATCTGACTCCCGGCGGTTTTGAGAACCTGAGCAAATACATCCTGCGGGTCTACGGCTTCGAAAAGCTGATCGTGACCGCGGCCGGGAAGGACGACGGAATCGACGGTTTTGGGGTGCTGCAGGTGAACCCCTTCGTCAGCTTCAAGGTCATTTTTCAGTGCAAACGCTACAAGGGGACGGTCTCCCGGGCGCAGGTGGGCGATCTGCGCAACGCCATGATCGGTCGGGCCGATAAGGGGATCATGATTACCACCGGGATATTCTCGGAGGATGCCAAACGAGAAGCCGTGCGGGACGGCGCTCCGCCGATCGAGTTGATCGATGGTCAGGCGTTGATTGAACTTTTGGTGAAGGAACGGATCGGGCTTCGGGAGAAGCTGACCTTCGAAATCGACTACGAGTTCTTTAAGCCATACATGCGAGAAGACGACGGCCAAACGTCTCCATGACAGTGAAACAAAGGACCTGCGGATTTTCCGACAGAGCTTCCAGTTCAGGCAACAGTTCACACGGACGAAGATCGATTGCCAGGATTACGTTTTCTCATTTCGTCCAGATAGAAGCGGGCCTTATCATCAGGTCCAAGGGCGACATCAATCATTACCTGCATCATCATCACAGTTCCGGGTAAAACGTCCTTCTCCTCAACTACTTTTCCGTGAAATTCCGGATTCATGCCGACGTCCTGGTTGATGACCCACCAAACTTCGATCTTCCGAAGTAGGCGGATCATTTCCCCGAAAATCTCCACAAAATTCTCCGGTAGTCCCTTATCAAACATTACCTCCGGTAATTTGTGAGCGAGGCGATTCTGCAGTCTTTCACGCGCTTGAACCCGTCAATGTCGTCTTCGGTGACAGCTTTCATTTCTTTCAACCACAGTAAACTTGCGTACAGTCGACTTTTGTTCAGCGCGACAACACGTCGTGTTCATATTCTGGGCTCAATCGGAAGGCCTCCGTGGGGTGGTCGGTGTAGAAGCTAACGATCCTGTCAATGATCGCGCCCTTGAGCACTTCAAATGCGGAAATGAAGACGGATGCCTGGAGTAGGCGCGGCCGCAAAATATCTGGATCGAGAAAGTTGTCCCAAGGATCGTTGCTCATATGACCTTCAGATCAAGAAAATGTAATCGCGGTGCCACTGGAGAAACTGTTTGTGCCCGGGGGCAAGCCAGCGAAGGCGTTGAGGACGAGCCATACCCAGTTCGGAGCGAATTGTGGCATCAACCCGTGTGGAGTATCTAACTCCCCCGTCGTCGTCGAACGTGATCAGACCACGGTCAAACAGGGCATCGAGGTGTGCTGATAGAAGAAACCCGTTATACACGTTCAGACGGTCTTCGTCGGTTTCGCAGGCCGCCCATGGTTTGAGATGACTGGCCCGGAGTAGATCTAAAAGGGCGATTCCCGTCACGGCACAAGCCCCGCCCCAATAGTCAATCAGACTCTCGCGGAAAACGTCCTGCCCGATCCTTTGCCGGACGATGCGCTCTACTTCGGTGGCGGCTGGACCGGTTGCTGCCAGTTCACGCTCCACAGCTGCGGCAAACCGAACCTCCGGCAAGTTGGGCAATGATCGGGCCAAGCGGGCGGCGTGCCGGAGGAGTCGCCCCAATTGAGCATCGTCGTCGGCACGAAACTGCTCTCCTTCCAATCGGTGGCTTGGTTCGGCCCGGGCGAGTTCATGCGTCAAGGCTCCGGCGGGGACGTTCAACAGCCATCTGCCGGCCTTATCACGAACGACGGTTGCGCGGGATCGGTGCAAAGCGGAACTGAGCACTACCTGCATTGGCGTGCTCTCGACCACAATCTCCCAGCCGTTGTCGTAACCGGCCTTCTCAATCAGAGTTCGTTCAAGGGCGTTCATTCGGAAATACGTCGTCAGATTTGGGAGCCAAGTGCTGCCTATCCCCGACTAATTCATCGGTGACCATCGTGACGCGTCTGCACTGATGTCAATCCTGGAAAGCAGGTTATCGATGCATGCCGGATGGCAACCTTCAGTTTCACGCAAAGCTGCGGAGATCGCGTTCATTTGTTCCCAGTCATCCTCATCAAAGGTCGTCGAAGAGATCACAAACGGGATGGCGTGATTCGACTGGCGCAGTTTCCACCGGGGTGCATCCAGCTCCAACTGGGTTCCGCGGAGCAGCATGAGGGGGAAGGCCTTGATCACGGGGACCCGGCGCTCCAGGCACCACGCCACCGTTTCTTTGAATGAAGCCAAAGTCTGATTCGGAAGTCCAAAAATTAGCGATACCTCGTGGTCTATCTTCAGACGTCGTACCTCACTCAGAGCCCGATCTACTGCGGCGATCTTGTTCCGACGGTTGGTCGCCATAGACTCCGCGTCATGGATTGTCTGGAGGCCGAATTCCAACGTCACGTTCAGCTGGCGCGCCGCCGCCAGGAATTCCGGAGTGATGATTTCGGCGCGGCATTGAAGCGAGATGCGGCCCTTGAAGTGGCGCTCAACAAAGGCGTTTAATACCCGCGTCGCCATCGGCGAGATATTGAAGATCGGGTCGAGCACGGCGATGGATTTGACCTGTTGGTCGCAAAACAGGGCAATTTCCTTCATGATACGCGATTCGGGAAGATGACTAAGCCGAGGCCCTTGTTTGGGAGCTCGGTGTTGGCAAAAGCTGCATGAGTAGGGACAGCCACGCATGGTCTCGAAACGCACAAATCGCAGGGGTTCCTTTTCCCAATCGTGTTGCAGCCATGGGGAGGGCAATGTTTCAAGCTCGGCGGCGGCACTGGTTACCTGAGTGATGTTTCCCGCGTAGAGCACACCGGGAAACGATGTCGGCTCGGCTGAGGAGGTGATCGCAAGCAGGGCTTTCTCGCCGCTCCCCCGGACGAAGATATCGGCGTCTGGATATTTTTCCTCAAACCCGCTTTCCATGAAGGAGATTTGCGGCCCGCCCAATATGATGCGGCCGGTGAAGCCCCTCCGCCGCAGCAGCGGCAGAAGCGCCTGGAGAGTCGGTTCTCCCCACACATAGGCCCCGATTCCGAGATCAACAGCTCTTCCCGGGCTTCGGTTTGTTATGGCAAGGATTTGATCAGTGATCGCCTCAATATCAACGGCGCCATTGACCGCGACGACGATGGATTCAGCATCTCGGCCTGCCTCTTCGAGAGCGGCCAAAATACTGGCGTGACCGAGAGGCAGGCGTGGGTCTTTGTCGCGGGTCCAGTTCAGCGATAGCAGGATAACCTGCGGACAATAAGAAACAGGGTCCGACATGGATGCCGGACGTGAAGAGAATATGTTTTTCGTGTTCATGGTTTTCCCGGTTGTTGAGAACCACACGGGTTCGCGGGGAAACCTGAACGCGATTAATCTCTACTTTTTAGCCAAGGGTGTCAATGCCATCTTCCGCCCCAGGACCTTGGCCCAGAAACGTGACTCTTCAATGCAGGCGATCAGTTCATCGACCGACGGAGCCTCGGAATCGTAGAGGCGATACCGCGCAATGTCCTCCTCGGTGAGGGTTTCCATGTAGGCCCCCAATTCAGCCGGATCTATCTGCTCGGGGGAAAATCGCAGCACATGGGATGCCCGCAAGGAACAAGCCGCTGGCCAGTTGTCGGCGAACGCCATTTCCAACTCAAAGGAACTGATTTTTAGCGATTCACCGAAATACAAGTGATCGAATTCAAGGCTATTCGAGACCAGCATTGGGATGATCCGAACGTCTCCAAGGTCCACGGGTGCCCCCAGCCTTTCATGAAGTCTGCTCCAGTGGTCGGGAAGGATGCCTACGATTCGTTCCAACTGATTGGCCCCCTTTAAAAAGCTTTCCCTCACGGGCCAGATTTCGCTGGAGGTTGCGCGAATGCGAGTGGCCTTCGTCTCAATTAGAAAAAGTGTGCTGTCGCGGTATGCCAATACGTCAATCTCACCATCTTTCCCGAGCTTTTCATTAAGCAGGGTTGTGAAGCCACGAGACTCAAATATCTCGTTTACCGAGCTTTCCAGCCGAGACGCGATCTTTTTTGGAAACCGTGTGAACAAGTGATTATAGAGAGCCGTCTTCACGTCGGCCGAAAAGATGCGCCGCAGGAACAAATCGCAATGCTGGTTCTGCAGGATCAATTTGTCTTTCAACTCAATCTTATCACCATGGATATTCTGGGCAAAACAGTCGTAAATTTCTCGAATCCGCCCAGCTGGAATGTCTGCGGTTGCGGGAAATTCCCGAGCTCGATCCACAATCACCTTAAAATTCCTCGGCTCAATTGGAAAACAACGCAACATCGTCTTCTCTCCTCGTCGCGTTGCTTCCAAATCGCGCCGACTCGCCCGGAGGCCGAACGAATCCAGATAGTCACCACCGTTTGCTTTCGCGGTCGTCCGAGGCTCCACGAACGTCAAATCGTAACAGGCTTTGTTCGCGAGCAGGACTCGGAGCGCCTCAGTCACACTGAAGCCCATCTGGTCCTCCGCCGCCTCCGTCACATTTCTTCCACAATGCCTGGCCAAAAACCTTTGAGAAGTGTAGATACACCAATCCGTGTTTCCTGATGCAGGGTTTGGGGCTTGGCTCAGGCACTTCTCCAAGTGATGAAACTCGCGTTCGCTAAGTGGAGCCCATGTTTCGAACGAATCCATTGCGTGGAACTTCTCCTTGTTGAGTTCCCACGCGTCGGCTTGGGCAGCGTTATTTGCGCGCACGTGAACTCTCGGCGATCGGTAAAGTGTCCAACCATGAGCGGAGAACATCTCGATAATGTGTTCAACCGAAAGCCAGTCCTCCACTGCTTCAAATAGTCGCTCGGAGTCGAGTGGCGTTTCAGGCTTCTTGCGAAGACGTGAAAGAACATCCGTTATGAGCTTTTCAATTTCGACGATCTCCTTGTCTCGTCCAGGGGCGCGCCCTTGGATGACGCTAATCCGCTTTAGGCATTCATGAAGCACTTCGATGTGCTCATTAAGTTTGAAGCTGAACCATCGCTCATCTGGCTCCTCAAAATACTTTTTTTCCAGCCACACCCCAAAATGCACCACGAGGGTTTCAGCGCTGATTTTTTTAAGCAGAGGATCAAAATTTTCCAGATGGTTCTCGCTATCTTGCTTCAGGGTGCGGATTGTCTCGCAGTCGTCCGCGAAGGACATAAGCCCGTTTTCTTTTAAAATCGAATACATGAGTGGCCAAGCGCCATCGAAGAAAACTCGATGCCGCCGCACTGCCTCCTCCAAGGCATCCGGGCAGGTCCGGGCGAATTCCTTTAACAACGGGGTCTCGTTTTCGGCCCGGCGGAACAGGCTGCCCCAAAACCGGCGGGCATATAGCGGATGGGAAGCGAAGCGTTCCCCGAACTTCGTTGGTAGCTCCGAAGTCCAAAAGGTTGATTCGTATCGCGACGAAAACACACCGTCTTTGAGGAAGGATTTTGCTCCTTCCATCGTGGATTTGATGGAGCGATCAAAGCCTGTCTCGAGGAGATCTCCAAGCAGCGACATCACTGTCGCTAAATCATTGCGAGTGTCCGCTTCTTTGATTTTATCGATAATAGTCATAACGGAGTCGTTTTTCTCATCGGCGATAGCCGTGCTGGAAAGCCAATCGGGAAAGGTTTGAAGAGGACGCTCGGCCCGGTCGGTGGGATTGCATGTGACTGAAATTGCCGGAGGGCTGGGTAGTTGATCTCACCGACGACGAAATAGTCGTTAAGGCCTCCCTTCACCCGGATAAGATCACGGCGGTAATGAACCTTCATCGGAGCACGCATCCGACTATCGCCGAAACGACCGTTGTTGGCCTGGACGATGTACGCATGGACATCGAGTGCGGCCGACTCGACAAGCGCGGCAAAAGATTCGACGTCCTGATTCCATTCGGGGATGAATAGGGCGTCCACTTGCCCTTGAAAACGCCTTCGGTTTTCGATGTCTGTGAGTTCACTGCAAATTAAGATGCCGAAGCAAAATCCCCGGTGATTGAATACCGGGTGGTTGAGGCTTTGAGCCGATGGGTCCGCCAAGGCTTTTCCGTGATTATCGCCCAGTAAGCGAGACTCCTGCCAAGCCGGTTGACGTTTGGGTTGATGAAAGAAAAGACCGGTCGTGTACCCGGGATAGGTGGTTTGTAGAGCGACGAGTACCTCATTGTGTAGCGCATCGGAGTCTGTGATATCCTCCCGATACTCCAAGCCCGCAATTAGTGAGACACCTCGCGATACGACTTTTCCCGCCATATTCATCGCCCAGCGCGTGGGAAGGCAGCACTCCGGGAGAATGAGGTGCGTGGGCCGTTCACGGCAATTCACGACTGCGTCCAAAATAGCATTCAGCTTTCGGTAACGATCCAGAGTTAAGCTCGGCCTTCCGTCGGCAGCGGCCGCCCATTCAGAATCGCTGACTTTGGTGCTGGTAATTGCGATACGAGGATTACCCGTGTTCCGCCCGGGAATGAAGAAATTATCCGTTCCGGCTTCTGTGTGGAATCTAATCAGCCCATGTCGCTCAGGCATCCAATTTCCACGGAGGCCCCGCACGACCGTGCTGAATGTAACGCTGTCGAACAGCAACGATGGCGCCCGGGCGGTTAGTTCCCGCAGGGGAATCGGTCGTGTCGGGAATGCCAATGCTGGCCAGTAAGGTCTTGGCAGATCTGCGGCATCACGAAAGATCTGGATCGCTTCGAACGGGAGAATCGCCCGCACGTCCGGTTGTTTTGGCCGGGCCGGCGACGTCTCGGCCTTGGTCGCTTCCAGCCAACGGCAGGCATAGGAGAAGCGGCTCCAATCGAGATTGACCAGCCGTTTACATGCCGTAGTGATTTCCTTGCTCGTCTTCGGCCCCTCGAATCTGGCCGAGAGCGTCGTGCGGATATTCCGTAACAACAGAAAGGCTGACCTCTCTTCCCGTGGAATGGACTGCAGGACGGCTTCACTCAGCCGCGCTGCTAAGGTCACACGTGCTGCTTTCAGGCACTTGCCAAGGCGCCGGTTATCGTGACGACAGGTTCTCAGCAGGGCATCGAGGAGAGACTTCAGTCCCGATACGAATCGCTCGGCAGCGTCCCAGTCGCCGCACGTCGCCATGATACCAACGATCCGGGGGAAATACCGCGAATAGTCGAAGAAGGCATTCGGGGTCAGAAGGTGACGTTCGGCCAAACCATAAAATTCGTGGCGTAAGTTCGTCCATGAGCCCGGATCGAGATCGCGGACATGGGCTTCGACATCCCCCAGCAGCATCGCAAAGCCGGAGCGGCGTAATGTTACCGCGTCGGCCTTTCGGAGTGCGTCGGCATCCAATGTCGCATCCGGCGTTACCAACAGAGCTCGATGCACCATGCCACCCTCCGTATCGGGTAACCAGGGCAGGTTGCGGTGCTCGCTGGTTTGCTTTTTGATCTGTTCTTCGATGTGGACGATCAGGTTGACCCCGTGGCGTCCTTCGAGTTGGAAAATCTTCTGTTTTTTTCCCACGAACAGAAGATCGGAGCCATCAGCGTACGGGAGGTTGACCTGAAGTGCCGGACCGTCGCCAGCAGGATCGCCGTCATCCGTGAGCCGGGCGGTGACCATTGGGGCGAGACGTTCGCCAAGCCAACTCAAGAAGGCGTTGCCGTCAGGGAACGGGTCCGAGTGGCGGAGGACCAGAAAAACGTCGTCCACGTAGCGGGCGTAGTAACTGGGGTCCAGCCGCGACACGACTGTCCGGTCAAATTCTCGTAGCAGCACATTCGCGATTAAGCTCGACGCCGTCAGTCCCACCGGGAGGCCGCGTGCCTCACATCGAAATTGCCCGTTCGCCTCCTCGTTCCAGGTGGCGAAGGAATCGATCATCTGCTGCGTGAAGGCGCGCTGGTCATCGGTGAGGACGATTCCTACTTCCTTCAGGTAATCCTCGTGAAGAAGGAAGGCGGCATCGACCTGATGATAAAAACGCTTCAGGTCCATCGTCACGGCGACGATCCGGTGCTCGCTGGCCAGCTCCCGGCGCATCGCTTGCAAGCCAGCGGTGCGCCACTTTCCGTAGGCTGTGAAATAGGGTTGGAAAAGGTCGGGAGAGATTTGGTTCAACTCCCCTGGAGTGCCGGCGGGAACGTGCGGCTTGGGGCGCCAGCGGCGAAGGCGGTTTCCGACCGCGTAGCGCGTATCGAGCTTCTCGTCGTAAAGATGGCCCACTTCAAGAATCCACAGCGCGGCAATCACCATGAAATCGACTGATGCGTCGATAACAGGACGAAAGTCAGCGGTTGCACGATTTGTTGAACTGCAAAGACGATTCCACTGCTCCAGTGGATCGATCGATTGACAATGGATGGTCGGCCCCTTGCCGGTTGGTTTTGGCATCGTCACCGATTTGGGAATACACGTGGCACTTCCCAGGAAATTGCTGTCGACCTGCCATTTGGGCTTCGTCTGATTGAGAATTCGGCGGAGTCGGGAGAGATTGGCCCCGAGCTTCTCCTCATATGCCGCAAACTTCAGCCCATGGGCGCAATTCGTGTCGCTGAATGCTTCCTTCTTGGCCTTTCGGTAGGCGGTATAGAGGTCGGCGAGCGAGATATCCATGAGAGGCGGTTATCGGGTGTGTTCGAAATCCATTTCCCCATCGACATTGAGGAGAAACTACAAATCCACCCCCAGAAACCGCTCCGAGGCTTCCGTCGTGCGGAGGACCGGGTGGAGCAGCCAAGGGGCTTTGCGGATGTTCTCCGGTGGCGGCTCGGTTGTGGTAATTATGTATTGGAAAGGTGGAGTTTTTCCGGCCTCGTGCTCCAACCTCGCCATGAGCCAGAATAGGCTGTGGTAGATGTCGACGGAGAGGTCCGCTTCGCGGGGGCTGTCGTGGAGGAGAAAACGAGGGAGGTAGGCCGCGTCTCGAATATAGGAGTCGATCAGTGCGGTGACGTCGAAGGCGAGAAGTCGGACCGTTTCCAGGGCGGCACTGTCCAATCTGCCATGATAGTTCACGTAAGGAGCGATCGATTTGCCTGACCAATCGACGCCCGCGTCGACTTCGTCGCCCAAGAGTTCCTTCACCACGAAACGATAAAGCTCCGAAAAATCGGCCATTCTTCCCCGATGTTGGACCTTTTCGGTTTCCAATTTCTTGTCGAGATCTTCTTTAAGGGAAGCTAGGCGAGAGATACGGTCTTCATTTTGTTCCCGGTTACCTTGTGCTTGGAGCAGGTTATCTTTCAGAACTTTCGCTCGCGTCCCCCGGTCATCGAGAGTTGAAGCACGCTGCAGATCCGGCAAGTATCGCTTCTCGGCGATCTCCATTTTAGCTCGCAGGGTGGCTTCCGCTGTTTGCCGTGCCTGCAACTCTTGAAAGAACCGCATCACATCACGGTCAAGAATAGCCTTCTGGTATTTTAACGGATTCGCTTCCGCCCGCACCTTCTCCAGTTCAGCGTCAAGAGCTTCATCAGAGCGGGTACGCGCGTACCGGCACTCTTGTCGAACCTCCTCGGTCAGGAATTGGGAGCAAAACCCCCGAAAGGGCTTCCAACCCCTCGCCTTGTGCGTTCGCTCCTCATCCTTGATCTGACCTTCCTTGAATCGAATCTCTTCTTCGATCGCGGCCGCGGATTCCTTTGCATCGGTCCAACGAACATTGGCCGTTTTCGTCGCCTCTTCCGCTTCGCGCAGTTGCCGGCGCAGCTTTTGCAGTTCCGCGTCATCCTCCGGCTTGCGTTTGAGAGTGGCCGATTCGTTTTCCAGATTTAAGAGACGCTGGGTCACCAGTTCCTCGGGCAGAGGCGATTCCAACGATATTTCAATCCCCAGAAGATCGGCCAACCGCTCGATGTCGGTACGGAGTTGGTAGTCGAGCGCCCCGCGCCGTCCTACCGCAGTTTTGTGGTCGCGGGAGGCATTGGCGAACTGACGCATCATCCTTTGCTCTTCCTCCGACGCGAGTCCCAGGGAGAACCTTACGACGTTTTCTTTCTCCGACTCCTGAAGCTCAACGCTCGTGGATTGGCTTGCCGGACTGCGCCAGGCAAGGAGCCCCGAGTATCGGCTTTCCTGGTCGCGGGTGAGCCACTGAAGCAGCATAGGCCACCCGATCTGCTCGCCTGATGATGGCAGTTCGCGACCCTTCATTCCCGCGAACACGATATGATCGATGGCTCCCAGGTAATCGTGCCAACCGCCCTGCGGTGCGGTTGGTTTGTCGCTCAATTGCGAGATGCTCCCGTCCGGAATGGCAAATGATTGTGGGCCGACGCCGAGCGGTCTCCCAACCAACCAGCGGGATTCTCCCGCCCACACCTCAGCCAAAGCCCACCCTTGGGTAAACTTGGTGCGGAAGGCGTTCCTGAAAGGGTCGTTCCCGAAATTCCCATCGCCGAGAACGTAGCGGAGAAGTCGCGAAAACGTCGTCTTGCCTGTGGCGTGACCGGAGACTTTGGAGCGAGGTTTTTCCTTTCCACGTTGGGCGCCCGGTTCCGCCCAAAGGATGTTGATACCCCGGCGCAAACGCATCGTGCGCAATTCGTTCGTTGGATTAGCTGGCAGTGCTTTGTAGATCGCCAGCGTCTCGACCCAGATGGCAGGGTCCGATCGAGAGGGGGTCGGGTTCAACGAAACGGGTGCCTGGACAAACGGGAACTCACTTTGAATATCCATAATCTCAAGCAAGTGCCTCCTCAAGCGCATCGAAGCTTTCACTTAGTTTATCGCTGTCGGGTTCGAAGGGCAGAATCACGGACGAAGTCCTGATAATGCGCATTACCATCTGAGCATCCTTCTCGACCGCTGGTTCCGATATAGGCGCGTTCGAATGTGCTAACTTGAGAAAACGTTGAGCTCCAGCTTGTTCAAGACGAAGGTTTTCTGCTCCGAGGACGCGGATAGTCGGCAGAACCGCCCCGACATTGAAGCCCGGTGGATTCGATTTCAGCCACTCGTCAGCCAGCGACAGATCATCCCCGTCACAATTTTGCCGGAGCTTCATTGGATCGGCGAGGAGACTCACGGCCTGAACGAACGTTTCCCATTCCAGTCGGTCGTCTTCTCCCTCCCGAAGTAGCGCCGGAATCAGCTCAATGAGATGATCCTGTTCTGACATCTCCGGGCGACGGGTTTGTGCGGGAACGGGAACGTCGACTATTGAAACCTCCTCAAGCGTATCCCAGGCCTCAAGGACGAGTCGTTGGGTGCGGTAGTGTCCGTAGTTTTTGATGTCGTTGTTTTTGAGGCCGCGGAAGGTTTCGGTGGGGTAATCGGCACCGTGAGTATCGGAGGGGTCAAGAATGTAGCGGAGTTCGTCGCGAGTGAGGCCGTAGAGGCGGGCGTAATAGGCATCCAGTTCGGCGCGGAGGATGGCGCGGCGGTCGGGGTCGAAGATAAAGGGATCTCCATGGTATCCGAGATCCTCCGCCCACTGAGCGAGGTCATGCGAGGTGTAGGTCAACTCCAGCACCCGGGGGACGATGTAGGCGAGATCGGCTTCGCTGTAGGCGGTAGGAGGGAGAATCGGAAATTGTTTAAAATAGT
The DNA here is from genome assembly GCF_056590205.1 of Verruconatronum alginivorum. Classification (NCBI taxonomy): domain Bacteria; kingdom Pseudomonadati; phylum Verrucomicrobiota; class Opitutia; order Opitutales; family Verruconatronaceae; genus Verruconatronum; species Verruconatronum alginivorum. Next base: position 2,482,949 of record NZ_JBWPVQ010000001.1, read on the forward strand.
GATAGGTAAGGGACGTCCCGCCAATCTTCTGACGAGCGACAAAATCCAAACACAGTGCATCGAGATTTCCTAAAAATGTAGCAGCCAGTCGCCCAGATGTTTGGGATTCAAAGCGAATAAGGGGCATCTTGTGGTTAACGCCCACCCTCGGCAAGACGCTGGCGATAACCGTTCGTTCATTGGTTGCGTTGGTGATGTCGCGCCAGCCCATCAACCAGCGGGGACTGCGTTGGTCGAGAATGTTGCGGACAACGGTCTCCAGGACGTCATCAGAGTGAAGGTGTCTGAGATCGTCCTCGGTGAGGGCTGGCCAAGCCCTAGCCTCATTGACTGTTTTCTTGCTCCTCCAGTCGGTTTCCTTCGACGGGAGGGCTTCGAAACGCTGTCCTCCGGCGGCGATCACCCGTTGGCGGGCGCTTGTAAGGAAAAATCCGGCAAGATCATCTTCTTCGTGGGAAGCATCGAGCCAGATGGCGCATGCGGCGAGAAGGGCAGCTTCGTCTTTGGCCAACCAGGCTTTGATGATTGCCCTAGTATCTTGTAACACAAACAATTTCGCAAATTGACATTTCTCCTCGGTCATTGATCTTGGGTGAATGGCCAAAAGATACCGAGTGACTCTTACTGGCGAAGAACGCCAACACCTGGAGACTCTGACCAGAAAAGGCAAGGGAACGGCCCGCAAGTTCATTCATGCGCGTGCCCTGCTTCTGTGCGATTACGCATCGAAGGAAAAACCGTGGACGGTCGTGGAGGTTGCCAAGGCGCTGGGTGTGACTTCGCGCACCATCGAACATGTAAAACAGCGCTTTGTTGAGGAGGGCATCGAGGCCGCGCTTGAGCCGCGGCCGCGATGCACGCCACGAGAAGTCACTTTCGATGGCGCCTTTGAAGCACGCCTGACGGCGCTGGCCTGTTCGGCTGCGCCGGATGGTCGCAAGCGCTGGACAATGCGCCTGTTGGCCGAGAAGGTAGTCGAACTTGAGATCGCTCCAGAAGTTTCCGTGATGACAATTCAACGGACACTAAAAAAAACGAACTTAAGCCTCACCTGAGCAAATACTGGAAGATTCCGCCGGATCGAAATCCGGAATTTGTAGCTTGCATGGAGGATGTCCTCGATCTGTATCACCGGCCGTACGATCCGCTTTATCCTGTGGTCTGCATGGATGAATCCTCACAACAGTTGATCGGAGAAGTGGCCGCGCCCATTCCTATGGCGCCGGGACACCCACAATTGATCGACCATGAGTACGTGCGAAACGGTGTTGCCCAGATTTTCATAGCGGTGGAGCCGCTGCGGGGACGTCGCTACGTTACGATCACAGAACGCCGGACCGCTAAGGACTGGGCCGCCTTCATTGAATTCTTGCTGGTCGAAAAATATCCAAACGCCGAAAAGGTTCGCTTGGTAATGGACAACCTCAACACCCACACGCTTGCCTCCTTCTATGTCGCATTTGAACCCCAGAGGGCTCGGGCACTTGCTCGTCGTCTGGAACTCCATTTCACCCCAAAACATGGGAGTTGGCTGAACATCGCGGAGATCGAGTTTAGCGTTCTCAAGTCCCAGTGTCTAAATCGACGAATATCTGAAATCGATGAGATGAGAACCCAAGCAGCGGCTTGGGAACGCGAACGTAACAACCGCGACACCTTGGTCAATTGGCAATTTAGCACTGAGAAAGCCCGAACGAAACTCTGCCGACTATATCCGAAGTTTTAAATGTTACAGGATACTAGGAGCACGGGCGATACGCCCCAGAACATCGCGTTCACGCACCCAATAGCGGGGCCGAACGGCATAGTCAGGCTCGGCCTTTCGTTCCGCTGGGACATCAATATTGTCGATTTGTCCGCTCTCATCCGTCCAATAGGTCGCCCAGCGGTGATCAAATTGGTGCATCAGTTTCGCTTCGTAGAGCGGCAAAGCATCCGCTATTGGATCGTCGAGGAAGAGCTGACTGTCGTTCGACATGTGAAGCATTGACGAAAATGAGATGCCCCATGGATTGACTTCCGGTTCACCCTCACGGCTGTCCTCAATGAGAACAGGAACACGTCGGTAGATCTTCTTGGTCAGTTCGGCATCAGCCTGAGAGCGAAAGACCGGGCATGTACGCGTATTGGGATTGATGAGACGGAAATCGGCTGCGGTGAGGGTGAAGCGACGTTCCGGGTTTTCGAGCTGCTCGATATACCGGATAAAGAAGATGAACTCGGAGCTTTGCACAGCGCCAACTCCTCCAAACACCAGCAGGCAAAATTTAAATGCATGATGAACGGCGGGAAAGATGAAAGCCTCGTTTTCAAAGGATAGCAGACACACTAACCGGGCGCTTTCGGCCAGATAGGCGAAAAAGGCTTTAGTCGTGTCATCTGTAGCGATACCCGTGGGAACAATAAACCCAGCGCGGCCACTATCGCGGGTGAGTTGACTGATCGTTTCGGCGAAAAGTGCATAGGTATTAACGTCACCCACTCCTGTAAGTGGAAAGCGGCCGCCATCCTTTCCGGAAACATGCGCAAAGACGCTGGCGGCCTCGGTCAGGCGCCGGGCGGAGATGAAATTCTGGTGAAGGCGTCGTTCCGCTTCATTGCCCTTACGCAGGCCCGTGATGAGTCGGTCGCGGGCGGCCTTGTTTTGGGCGGTGGCGATTCCGGCATGACGAGAGGCGAAATATTCTTTTTCTTGGAGCTTGATCCTCTCCCACGGGGGGTTACCCAGCACACAGTCGAAACCTCCGCGTCCGAAGATATGGGCGAAGGCCAGTGGCCAATGCAACACACGTGCCTCGCGGCAGAGAGCCTGGGCATGGGCGAGTTTCGCAGCCGGGCGCGTTGTGTCATTTTCCGGAAAGAGGACTTCGAGAAGGGTTCGAGTAGTGGGGCAAGCAGCGCTGTTTTCAGTCGAGTCTTTCGGCGTGAGGTAGGCGGCGATCGCAAGATCTGCCGCATGTGCGAGGGGACTGTCGGCGGCCCGAGCGAGAAATGCGGTGTGGGCGGCTTCCTTGGCCGCGACTTCGCTCGTCGTCTCGTCGGGCATCTCCTCCAGTTTCTGGAGGGCGGCAAAGACATCTTCAAAATCCTTGTCGTTGAACAGCCGAACGTTTTTATCCTTGAGTCGTTTTTCGAGCTCCTTGAGAGCGAAGCGGTTTTCGGCGGCCAGATTTTTGCAAATCTTTTTATCGTCGCCGGAGAGTGCTTTGAAAGCTTCGCCTGAAATGCCCGCTTCGAGCTGTTTGAAGTCGGTAAAGCCGAGGAGTGCGTCTCCGCAGACGAGGTGGTGATCGAGAAAGGACAGCGGCTGTCCCGGCTCATACCCTTCCAGCCAAAGGGTGGTGCGGGCAAGTTCAAGGGCCATCGGGTTGCGGTCCACTCCGTAAATACAGTGGGCGATAACCTCGCGCAGGGCATGGCGGTAATCGGTCGGTTGGACGGCTCCTTCGATGGCTCGCAGTTCGGCCAATTTCTCCGCCAGGCGACGGGCCGCTCCGAGAAGGAAATGGCCGGATCCGCAAGCTGGATCGATGACAGCGATATCCAGCACGGCGCGAGTGGGATCGTCGGAGCGAGCCGCGATTCGTTCCGCGATGACCGGATCGAGGGCGCTGTCGAGAAGCTCTTCCACAAGGGAATCGGGGGTGTAGTAGCTGCCCGACATTTTGCGGGCGTTGCCGTCGCTGCTCCCTTCATCGGTCAGGCCGACAAAGCCGAAGCGCCGGGTAGGAATATCAACGGTGGGGACAAGTTCGAGGAGGCTTTCGTAAACGGAACCGAATTCCTCAGGCCCCCTGTTCCGGTAGTCGACCGCCGTTAGCATGCCGGTGCCGGACGACCAGCGGAGGTGGCGCATGACGGTGAGGAGTGCTCGGTTGTCCAGATTGGCCGCGTCGAGATCGGGGCATTGAGTGGGTGCGAAGAGGCCTCCGAGAGCCGGTAAGGCCAAGCGCGGTTCGCCGGTCGCGAGGCCACGAAAGGTGATGCGAACAGCTGCCCAACGGTCGGCGAAGCGGTCGAAGCCGGCGCGGCGAAGCGCCCGGTTGCGCAGGCGGCGCATGGCATAGCCTTGGGCGTAGAGATCGCGGGCCTGACGGGCCTCAGTTGAATCGTCGGGCGCGTGGAGCAGACCTCGTTCTTCCACGGTGAAGAGGAAGAGGAAGCGGTAAACGAGGCGAAGGAGTTGCTGGAAATAGCCATCCACGCTGAGCTCGCCCGATTCCAAGCGGCGGCGGAGGGCGTCGTTGTCCCGGTGTTGCAGGAACCCGTCTCCGAGCGCCAGCAGCGCGTGGGTAACGCCCACCCGAAGACCTGCCCGCACCCGTTCGCCCTGGGCCTCCCCTTCCTGTTTCCATCGTTCCCAGGCGCAGTCGCTGCCAGCCGTGGAGGGCTCACCGGCCCTGCTGGCGTGGAGCAGACGCCAGAAAGCGGCGAAATCGGCGTAGCGCCCGCCGTCGCGGAGAATGGTTTCAAGATCAAACTCCAGGTAGGCCGGTCGCGTCAGAGTGTCGGCATCGCGGAGGAGGCGCAGTTGGAGTCCGTTGGTGACGAGCGCCCAGGTGCAATCCGCGTTGGCGTTGAGAAACTGCTGGGCGAGCTGGTAGGCGGATTTGCGGCGACTGCCGGAGCCGATAACGGCGAACCTTTCGTCGGGCGTATCCAACTCGAGATCGTGGGGAGCGACCACCACCGGCACCCGCCCGCGAACCAGGGCGTGAATCGGATAAAGGCGACCGCTCAGATCGACGGGCTCGGCGACACCGGAAAAGTCTGCATAGCCGAGGGCGTCGCGCAGGAGTTCAGAGGCAAAGCCGAGCGTGGCGCGGTGAGTATCGACATCCGTTCGCTCGCGCACGGGTTGGAAGGCCTTCCAAAGGGCGCCGGCAATCCGGAAGGCGCGTCCCTGTTCGTCTGCAAGGCTGAGGCCTTTGGGAAGTCGGTAGTCGGCCGACTTTTGCTCGGTGTGTTCGCCCCGCGCCGCCTTTTCGAGCAAGGCGGGGACGAAAAGTCCGCCCTCCAGTCGGAGGGTGTCGAAGATGAGAGAATCTGTGGAACGGCGGGACACGGAAGAGAAGGATGAAGGATGAGGGATGAATTATGAGGAGGGCGGGAGCAGATGCGGGTGCTTTTGGCGGAGCCACTGGAGGACATCATCGCGGAGTTCCGCGGCAAATTCGATCAGTTCACGGGCTTCTTCGGCGCTGGTTTGGCCGACCATGTCATACTCGACAGTGTTTCGCTTGCTCCGGCAGGCGTCGAGATAGTCGGCGTCGTTGCGACGTTCGGGGCCAAGGATCAGGGGAAGGGCCTGCAAGGTCCGGTAATGAGCGAGGGCACGTTCCGGGCGGTAACCTTCCGCGTAGACGAGAATTGTGCAAAGCTTGAGCGCCGCGTTGTAGGCGATACCGAATTGCCAGTCGGTGCTGAGACGGGCCGTGCGGGCATCCTCCAGGTCGCGATCCGCGATCGCGAAGAGGTCCGTCACCTGGGAGCGGGTGGTCTTGTGCGGACGAAGCCAGCCGTTATTTTGCCAGTTCTTCAAGCTCATGTTCGTGCCCGATAATCCAGAGTTTCGGGGATTGGAGGACGTTCAGCGCGAACGCATCTTGGGCGCGAATCTTCTCCGCAAACGAGGCTTTTGCGATGACGTAGGGATTGATTTCCCGGCCGATCGCCTCGGTCACCGGACGGAGCCGAGGAGCAACTTTTCGCAGACCGACTGAACCGATAAGAAAAAGATCGATGTCGCTCTGGGCATCGGCCTCGCCTGAGGCGAAGGAACCGAAAACAAAGGCCAGTTCGATTCCCGGAAGGTCGGCCAGCGCCTCCGCCAGTTGCTCGCGCAGCCCGGTTGTCTTGATGGAGATTCCTCGAAGTTCCGGATAGAGCGGATGATCGCGGTTGGCCCGAAAGTAGAGCCGGTTCCCATCGCGGTGCTCGAGGAGTAACGCGGCGTCGCTCAATTTGCTCACTTCCCCCTGGAGACTGCCGATGGACAATCCGCTCAGGCGAGCCAACTCCCGCAGGTGCAGGGAGCGCTCCGGATCGGCAAAGAGAAGCCGAATCACTTCGGCTCGGGTCTTCGGAAACAAAACGTTCAGCGGGTTCATTGTATGGTTCTACCATGCAGTCGTATGTTTTTTCCATACAAATTTACAGCTGATCTGGAAGAAGCACGTAAACGCCGATGACATCCACAGGAAGGCATGGGCTGACTTCGTAGCTGCCGACATCGCGGGCGGCCTGACGGACGCGGCGATGATCCTGAAGGAGAGCTTCGGCCCGCTGGCGGGCGAGAGCTTCCAGACGCGGAGTGTTGTCCCGGAAAAAGGCGAGAGCCGTTTCGATTTCGCGAGTGGCGGCGGCATCGCTCAAATTGCCGCTCGGTTTGACCTCAAGAAGGCGAATGACGTCATCGTCCTCCAGCCAGCGCGGCTCCTGTCGCCCCTCCAGCGCGATCGCGACCGTTTCTTCCGCCATGAGGCTGCGGGAGTCGGACCGCTTCCTGTAGGTGAGTTGGTGGCGAAGTCGTAATAGAAAAAGAGTCGTGACCACCTGAACATCGCCGCAGACGGTGGCGGCGCAGCGGGCGGCGAGCGGCGAGGCGTCCTGAAGGGCGCCTTCCAGGAGGGTGTCGGCCAGGATCGAGACAAGCGGATGGGTACGATGGATGAATTGAGCCTGGGATTTGGGCGGATAACGGAAGTCAATGGCAAGCTCCCGATCCAGCTTTTCCTCGGCCAGACGTTCGCGCAAGGAGACGGGAAAGTGTCGGGGCAAAAAGCGCCATGCCTGACGGGCAGGCTCCAACGGGGCGCCAAGGCGGGCGCAGGCGTTGCTCACGAAGCGCTCGATCGAGGTTTCGTCGCCAATCAGCTGGAGTTGCTTCTGCCATTCCGGAAGCACCTCCTCGGGGCGAAGGCGGCGCTGGGCGAAAACGGTCCGGTTTGCCCGGGCTTTTTCAAGTGCATCCTCCCATGCGGTGACGAGCGGTTCGAGGTCGGCGGCGATACTTTCGTCGAGGGTAAACTCCAGTTGCTTGCGATCACGGGTACGGTTGCGCTTGAGCAAAGCGGCCTTGATCATCGCCTGGTTGATCCGCCGTTCATCCTGAGGCAGGGGCACGAGAACCCCGAGTTCGCGGCGGATGGACTCCGCCTTGCGCAGGATGACATTGAAGATGAAACCATCGACGGGGTTATCCTGGCCGTAGAGCATGGTGCATCGAACTTCTTTTGCTCGTTGGCCGAATCGGTCCACCCGGCCCTCGCGCTGTTCGTGCCGGGTGGGATTCCAAGCCAGGTCGTAATGAATGACGGCGGTGAAGCCGTGTTGGAGATTGATCCCTTCGGAAAGGCAGTCAGAGGCGACCAGGATCGGTTGGTCGGCCTCGGCGAGTTCCTGCACGCGAACCTCGCGTTCCTCCGGCGTGTATTCTCCGGTGACGGCATCGACTGAAGCTTTTTTGAAATGAGCCTTCAGTTCGGCGGCCACGTATTTGGCGGTTGCGATATAGCGGCAGAAGACGACGGGGCGAATGCCCTCCTTGAGAAGTTCCCGCAAATGGGCGACCAACGCCTTGAGTTTCGGGTCCCCCTTCTGGCCGCTGAGATTTTGGGCCTGGGCGATCAGGGAATGGAGGGAGTCGGTGTCGTCGAGCGCGCCGGCCGGTTCGAGATCGTTCGAGGTCAGGTCGGCGCCATCGCCATCATTAAGCCGCTCTTCATCGGCCAGGGCCTGCATCTCCTCCAAGGTGCCCGTGAGGCGGGTATTTAGAGCACGCTCGGCGGCGGCGGGTGAGGAGGCCACGCAACGCAGGAGGGCGAGGGTCGCGTACCAGATCATGTGACGGGCGGTGCCATCACTGGATTCGGCCCGCTCGGCAAGATGAACGCAATAGTCTTGCACGGCATCGAAGAAATCTCCCCATTCGCCGGTCAGGTTGTAAGTAACTTCGGTGGTCAGCCGTCGCGGAAAGACGCTGACATCCTGCCACTCTTCGATGTCTTTGCGGCGGCGTTGAACAAAGTGGCGGGCGAGATCTTCGCGCAGGCGACGACGGTTCGCCTCATTACCATCAGCCAGCCCGGCGAAATCTTTGCGAAGGAGAGAAAGCAGGTTGTGGAAAGCGCTATCGTCGCCTGAGTGCGGTGTGGCCGTGAGGAGGATGAGGTGGCGCTCCTCGTCCTCAGCCAGCTGTTGCAGCAATTCGTAACGGAGTTGCTTTCCCTTCCCTCCCGTTGAGCAGGTGTGCGCCTCGTCCACCACAATGCACTCCGGGGCGATGGACAGGAAGTGGGCGCGGTGACGGTCGCTCTTGATGTAGTCGAGACTGACGACGACAACCGGGTAGTGTTCGAAGAGGGAAACGCCGCGGGGGAGATTTTTTCTCAACCGAGTCACGTTGGCGGAGGTAAGTGCGGCCGCATGGAAGTGAAAGTGACGCTCCAGTTCGGACTGCCATTGCTCCACCAGGTGAGGCGGACATAGAACGGCAAAGCGGCTGATCTCGCCGCGGTCGTAGAGTTCCCGAACGATGAGTCCGGCTTCGATGGTTTTGCCGATGCCAACGTCATCGGCAACGAGGAGCCGCACCGTCGGTAGGCGCAAGGCCATCAGCAGAGGGACCAGCTGGTAGGCGCGGGGTTCGACGGCGATATTGCCAAAGGAGCGGAAAGGGCCGGCCCCGGTTCGAAGTTTGAGCTGGAGGGCGTCGCGCAGGAGCAGGGCGGCGGTGTGGTTGCCGCGCAGAGTCGGATCGGGTTCCGGAAAACTGGCCGTGGTCGGCGCTTCCCATTCCAGCTCAGGCAGGAGCGTGGTGATGTCCTCGTCGGAGCCACCGAGGGGGCGCAGGTGAAGGGCGGAGGCGGAAGAACCAGGTTGAACCACCCATTCGCGACCGCGGGCACGGATAAGAGAACCAGGCGTGAAGGCGGCTATTGAAGCGGAAGTCATGGAGCGTTGCCGTTGAGGGGACCAAAAACGGTTGGGTGGGCCGCGAACGTGGCGGGCCATTCCCCGTTATCAGCAGGAAAAACGATCGAGGTGAATCCGCGTTCGCCAGCGTAAGCCGACAATTCGGGATCCGGCGGAGATAGGAACACGAGAGCGCGGGCGGATTTATAAAGAGCGTCGGCCGTCCACCGGCCATCCCGAAGGGATACGCTGGTGTCGTCGGGCGTGCGTAAGTTGAGACTGTTGAGAGCCGCCAGCCACGGAGCAAGACCGTCGCCGTCGGAGCCGGACCGCGTCCCTGATCTGGCCCTGGAGACCGAGCCGTTGGCCAGCTGGGTGAGCAGAGCCTGGGCGCTCGAATCGCGGCGATTGATCAAGTCGTGGTCGGGCTGGTTGTAGTAAGACAACAGGCATTGATAACAGCCGGCCTCGCAGATGCGGTCACCCGCCGGGGTGTGTTGTTCGTGGGAGGTGAGGTTTTCTGCCGTGAAGGACGCATCGGGCAAATTGAAATGCATGATTTCCAGCGCGGCGCGGGCCACAATACTGAGTTGGGCGGAATCCTGGGCGATTCGGCTAAGGACCCCGGCGCCACCTTCGGCGGCCTCGTAGAAGAGAAGAGCCTTACGGTTGTTACGGTCAGGAAGAGCTTCGACGACAAGCTCGGATTCTTCGATCTGGAAGGTCTGGGTGATCCCGCGTTTCAGGGCCGATTGGAGGGTGGCCATGGCCTTCTCCGACAACGAGGTTCGCGGAGTTAGGATCAGTATGTTTCGATGATCCTCAACGAATGGGACGATGAGTTGAGTCGGTTCTTTCTGGTCTATTTTCTCTGGTGGATCCTGGGGGTCATGTGCATCGTCAGGGCTGTCTTTTTTGCTCCACTTGCCGGTGATCGGATTGATCACAAACCCGAGCTGTTTCTTATCTTTGCGGCGACGCCAGCCTTTGTTGATCCGCCAGATGCGTGCGGCCGGTGAATACGTCAACCTGGCGACAGGATTGGCGGCGTGGATGGCTTCGGAATGAAAGACCTCGGTCAAACCACCCGGACCGGGCATGAAGCGGTAAGTGGTCTGAAGTTCGAAGCCTTGGCGCTGGCGTTCCTCTTCATTAACGGAGATGCGTTCCTGCATTCGCGTCTCGACGGTTTCGATACGGTAAAGGCTGTTGATGCGGCCCTCGTCGCCGAGGAGTTGGTTGCAATGTTCGCAGACATCAGACAGTGGCTCGGGGTTGGCATCGTCCCCTAGGTGACCATATCCGCAATCGGCACACACACGGGCGCTGATGGTGGTTAAATTGGAATCGGAAGAAATGGAGTCGGAGCTGTGTATATTGAGTTTGGCCCGTTCGACCCGGAACATGCGGCCCTCGTGGTAAATGAGACTCAGCGGTCCGAATTCGGATAGCGCGAGGAAACGGGGCCGGCTGACCATACTACCCCGGTCGTCTTTGCCGTTGCGCTTGCGACCCTGAGAGGGAATCCATGCCATCAGGGGCAACCGGGGAAAATTGTAACCGGGAAGGAAGCCTTGGCTGGCAAGATAGCGGAAGGTGTAAAAGTCGTTGTTCTGGCTGCCCGATCGGAGCAGGAGTGAAAACTGGTTTTTGGCATCCTGATAGCGACGGTTGGCGTTCTCCCGATCTTTCTGACTGGTGGCGGGACTTTGGATGATTTTGGCGGCGGCCTTCATCTGGAATTGCACCCCATCGTAAAGGGCGCGCCAACGTTCGAAGGCGGCTTCGAAGGCTTCCGGACTTTTTCGGATCACCTGGTCCGCAAAATCGGGGCCGAACCAGGGAGCGTTCTCAGGGGTGAGTTCACCGGCGATCTGGCCGAGGACGCGCTGGACCTGTTCACGCGCCCGCTGCTGCACCATCGGATCCTGGAAGCGTTCCCGCAGGGCGGTGATGATCGGTTTTTTCGGATCTTCTAGATCCAGGAGAGGCGCGATGCTGGTATCCAGCTCGTATTCCACATTGGCCAGCCAAACAAACGGCGTGCAGATGACTTTCGACGAGGTCGCGGTTGGAGAGTTCCAGTGTCGGGGCTTTGACGATACCGTGGACCATGTCGCTGGCGTGATGAAAAAACCACTGGTCATGGGGACTCATTGCGGCGCAATATGTCACCACGAGTGCGGCTTGGCCGGAACGACCGGCGCGCCCGCTTCTTTGGGCATAGTTTGCCGGCGTGGGGGGCATGTTTCGCAGGTAAACGGTGTTGAGGGAGGAGATATCCACTCCTAACTCCATCGTCGGAGAACAGTAAAGGACGGGCAACGCCGGCAGCGGCCCCTTGTTCTCCGGTTCGTTGCCCCATTCCGCGATGTCCCGTTCGTTGCGTCGGAAACGCTGTTCGAGAACCTTACGTTTATCGGGTTCCACCTGCGCGGTATGCTCATGAGCCTCGAAATCGAAGAGCGGATGTGCCGGCGATGCGAGCACCTCGGAGATGGCAAGGTAGAGCTGGCGGAAAAATACGTTTCGGGTGATTTCTTCCCCGTCGGACTGGTCGAGCGTCAGCACCCATTGGAGTGCGGAGGATTTCAGGGTCCAACCGGTCAGCTTGTTGTTGTCGAGGCCCTGCCTCTGAACGTATCCATAGGCTTCGGCCGCCTTGAGGAACGAGCGGATTAGCGTGACCAACTCCGGGCGGGAAAGGTGATCGACCTCCTCGGCCAGTGCGGACTCTTTCCAGAAGCCGGCATATTTCAGCAGGCGAACCAGACGGGAACCGGGACCACCCCCGACCAGCTCATGACGTTGGCGCCCCTTGCTGTCTGGGCGCTTATCGAGAATCAGATACTTGGTGGTCGCCAGGACTTCGTCGTTCCCGAAAGACCAGCGTTCGGTCAGAAAATTGTAGATGGCGCTCCGAATGCGCTCGTGCTCCATCCCATCAAGGAAGCGGGACTCGACGCAAAGATTTCGGACCAGTTCATCGAACACGAGGCGAGCGAAGGCGGAACGTTCAGCGGGGGTGAGGCGGGCCAGGATTTTGTCGCCTTTGAACAAGTCCTCATGATTGGAAAACTCGTCCAGACTGTCGTAACTGATTTTAAGCAGCTTCAGTTGATCGAGATTGGGGTTGTTGTAGCGCCACCCCTTTCTCAGGTCACGGATGAGCCGGTAACCGATCACAAAACGAAGGGCCTGCTGGGCCTGCTTCAAACCGAGGCCGACCAAAGTTGGATCGCGAAGATATTCACTCAGCACGCCCGGATCGGCCTGACCGAATCCGAGGGCGTCGAACACGGCCTCGCTTAGCCTCTCCTCGGTCAGGACGCCTTGGTGCCGCTTCAGCCCGCCGATAAGGCCGGCCCGCAAGATCAGGAGGAAAATGAAGTCGTTGAAGTGACCCGCCTGGAGCGCGGCATCCTGTCGATTGTCCGTAAACCCCAACAACTTTCGCGAGTCGTCTGTCTCCGAAACACCGTCTTGCTCCGCGAAGAGCTGACGAAGGGTGGACAGTGTAAGAATTGTGGTGGCGGATGACCGACCTTCGCCGGACAGTCCCGAGAGACGATTGATGTCGCGTCCATAAGCCTCGTGGAGCTGACCGCAGTTTAGGCAAAAGCGGAATTTGCCTGGGATGAACCAGTATTGACGGCCGTCGCCTTTACTTCCCGTTGAATTCACTCGGACTCCAACCGGGCGGGCTGCGCGGTAGCTGGATTTGATTTTTGGCTCGTCCTTCGAGTTGTCTATCCACGTATCCGGATAGTCGGTGATCTTGCCCTGAAACTCCTGGCCGGTACGGATAGGAGCGAGAAATCCGGAACGCTCATCACGATCCTCGGTGCCGACATCGTCGATTTCGCGGGGAGTGAAGCTGGGCTGATTTTCCGAGTCTTCCCAAACCGGATGATACTCCTGACCACACTCACGACAAAAGTGTGTGCTGAAGAGGAAGATTTTCTCCTCCTGCTTGTTCGGCGCAAAGCGCTGGGTATCCAGCGTCACCAAACGCTGACCGTCGGGCTCCAGCGTGCAGTGAACCTTGCCTGGGCCGCTGATGAACTGATGGAGTTTAAACGCGAAAGGAGCCCGACCCTCGCCAGTTTGCAGTCCCTGGGCAGCGATAAGAAACTTCTGCAGAGCTTTCCTGGCATCGGCCACCTCAACGCCTGCATCCCTGGCGAGGCGAGCGGCGGCGTCGGTTACGGAGATTGGTTGGGCGCGCTGGGGTCCGGTATGGTCGGACAAGGAAAGGCCGAGATTGAGTTCGACCCAGATCGCAAGGGGGTCGTTGGAAAATGCATCGGCGCTGGTCCAGGAGAAGTCGGGTGAATTTAAACGGTCGTGCAACCGGGGTCGGATCGACTTCAGGCTCTCGTGCTTGTTAGTCGTCCGTTCAAGAGTTTCTCCGATGACATTGGAGGCGGGAATCTCCTGGCCGAACAGTTTCGAGGCCACGGTGGCGACCGTCTTCTTACGGTCCTCCTGGGAACCGGTGCTGGACATAGTCGCCGAGGTTCCGATGCAGATGAGGTTCGTGGCGTCGAAGCGCTCGCGCAGCCGACGAACCAACAAGGCGACATCGGCCCCTTGGCGGCCCCGGTAGGTATGCAATTCGTCTAGCACCAGGAACTCCAGCCCGCGACAATGCTCCACCACCTGCCGGTCGATAGGCTCATAGCGAGTGAGGATCAACTCCAGCATCATGAAGTTGGTCAGCAGGATGTCGGGAGGATTTTGTGCGATGCGATTCCGGATGCTCGCGTCCTCCTGACCGGTGTAACGTTCCACCGTCAGTGGCTGTTGGCCCTCCCCGAGGTTTGACAGGAACTTGTGCACTTCCTCCAGTTGGCTGTTGGCCAGTGCATTCATAGGATAGATGACGATCGCACGGGTCCGCTTCTCTGGATCGGACGACTTGTTTCTCAGAATGCGATCTATAATCGGAACAAAAAAAGCGAGCGATTTACCGGATCCTGTCCCGGTCGTAACCACATAGCTTTCGCCGTTCGCCGCCTTTGACAAGGCTTCCTGCTGGTGTTGGAAGAGGCGCAGGGGATGAGAGGCACCGTTGGCATTTTTCAGGCGAAAGAGATCCGCACAAGCCGGGTGAAGGCTACCATCGGCCACGAGCTCCTCGACATCCTGCGCCCGCAGATAGTTCGGATTAATCTGGATAAGCGGCTCGGGCCAATAGCGACCTTTGGCATATTCCGCTTCCACGTAATCCGCGATGTCAGTGGCAGCAATCTTCGTGAAGCTGCGCGAAAAGCTCGAATATTCTTCGATGAGCTTCTCTCTAAAATGGAATACGTCTTGCATCGGCCGGGTTCAGCGGACGGTTAAAGTGGAGTTAAGAGTTGAAGATCAGCAATATGAACGGCTTGAACCACCATCGTTGACACATCCGGGAAACTGACAGATAAACGCATTTAGGAGCAAGCAAAAGGGATTACCTTTTGACTGCCCGCCTCCATGAAGTCCATATTCTGCAGGAGCCGGTCATTCACCCGGATCCTCCCGCCAGGCGGACCAATCCGTAATTCTCAGCTTCTCGGCGAAGGCATCCACAATTTGCCACTCGTCCCCCTCCGACAGCTCTCGGTCCATCCTCTGCCAGAGAGATCGAAAAGTTGCTCGCACGTTGCCGGCAGTATGCAGGGTCTGAACCAGCTCCTCCGGCAGACGATCGGGGATTCTGCAAACAGGTTGGATGGCGGGATCATGCCCCCAAGGCTGCCCTCACGCCGAAACTTCCGCCAGACAGGCGACCAGTGCCTCTCCGAAGGCCGGAAGATCGGGCGGGCGCCGGGCCGATACGAGGTTTCCATCCCGCACCACCGGTTCATCGACCCACTTGGCTCCGGCATTGATGATGTCATCTTTGATCCCCGGCGTACTGGTGACGGTACGGCCCTTGAGGATTCCCGCCGAGATCGGAATCCAGCCGGCATGGCAGATCATTCCGATCAATTTGCCCGCCGCATCGAACTCGCGGGTGAGTTCAAGAACCTTGGGGTTGCGCCGAAGTTTGTCGGGCATGAAACCGCCAGGTATCAGCAGTGCGGTGAAATCCGCCTCCCGCATGTCATCGATCAGGACTTCGGCCCGGCAGGGATAACCGTTTTTGCCGGAAAAGGTGTCGAGGGACTCTCCGGCGATGACGGTCTTGGCTCCGGCCTCCTGGAAGCGGTAGAGCGGATACCACAGCTCAATGTCTTCGTACAGGTCTCCAACGAAAAACAGGACGCGGTGCGCGGAAAGTTTGGCTTCGGACATGGGAGCATGGTAACAACCAAAACCGAACGGGAGCAAGACGATCCACGCGGTGAATCTTCCACGGGAGCAAATTCGAATCCGGCCAATCTCGAATAAGTAATGGGACACCGCTTTCGGGCGCCGCCCTCCCTACGGGTCGCCTGCAAATCGACCGAGTCGCTTCAGATCCTCATCAACGAGTTCGACAACGAAACTCCGGCGCTCTCCTTCGATCATCGACCTCACCGCAATAGACAGGGCTTCAGTTGAACTATCGGCCAGCGCTTGAATGATGGCGAGGATTCGTTCCCGCTCGCCGCCCACATCCACTTGCGCGTTTTCACCAAGCCGCCCGTAAATCCAACCGAAGGGCATTTTCTCCACGGAATCGCCGGGATGCGCCAGAAACCAGATCAGCCGAACCGAGGCTGCCCGATACCTTCGGGCACCGCCACTCCCAAACGGGCCAGCGCCCATCCAGCCCTCTTCAAGCTGTTCGGTCACGATGAGTTCGACGGACGATTCGATCATCCGCCAACCGACGTAACGGGGAGAAACCGGCCACGTCCCCGCCCGGTTGAAGCGGGGTCGGTGCAACAAGATCAGTTCCGCCTCCCGAGCCAATGCCGCATCTTCGTCGTTGCACAACTCGACGTCTATGGCTACCGCCGCTCCCAGCAACCGGAGATGACGACGCTTCATTCGCCCCGGATTCGCCACCCGGTAGGCCCTGAGACGTTGGCGGAGGTTTTTTGCTTTGCCGATGTAAATGGGGGCCTCGTGTGCATCACGTATCACATAGACGCCCGGACTCGCTGGGAGCGACAGGAAGAAGTCACGACCGAGGCGATCGACCAACGGCCTTGGATCAGGAAACAGGAGCTGCTGGACCGCTGGCATTGTTCGACTTCACACCGAAATCGGTTCGCGGGCGAGGCAAGATTCGCTACCGAGCGGTTGGGGGCTCCGCCATGTCACTCGCGTGGTGCAACCCCGGGCATTCCATCAAGCCTACCTGTCGCGGTGGCTGGATCGCTGAAGATCTGGGCGCGGGCGTCGATGGTTTCCAGGATGTTGGTTGTGGAACTGCCAACGGGAGTTTTCAAGTTTCGGTCCGGGTGCCGCAGGTCTTCATAAAAGCCCATGTTTCCGCCCAGGAAGACGATGTGGCCGCCGTCCCCGCCGTAGACGCCGACGTGGCGGTCGCGGTCCCACCTTCCGTCGGGCCGGAGTCCCCGGGTGAAGACGATCGGGGTGGACGAATGCATGCCAATCTTGAGCCCGGCGACGAATTGGAAGCTCAGGGGGGATGCGGCGAATTCCGGCGACAGGATCCGGGGATCCTCGTGCGACAGCACGAAGTCGAGGTCGTCCCGCCTGATCTCCGGATGACGGTCGTAAGTGGAGATCCAGGCATGGGCGTCGTTCAGATATCCGTGACGGGCCAGCGCGGCGGCGATCGCATGAAGATTCGGCGTGGTGGACCCTTCGGCGATTTCGCCTACCTGGTTCAGACCCAGCCCCGGCAGCTTTCCGCCGTGGTCTTCCGCGTAGATCAGGGAGCTAATGGCAATGCTGCGGATGTTGGAGGCGTCGACCGACCGCATTCCCGGGCTCCTGACCCGTCCGTGATGGGTCGAGAAGATGGCGGCCGCGACGGCGAGGACGCCGAGGAGGACGAAGAGTTCGATCCACGAGAAACGTCGCTTGGCGCGGGGTTCCATCAGGTCGGAGATTGGATGATCGAAGAAGGAATGTCGAGGAAAGCCGCAATTGTGGGATAGGCGCTAAAACCCATGAAAGAAGAAAAACAAAAAACGAGGGCGAGATCGTCCGGCTTGTCGCCGGCGACCTGGTGGCTGATTCCCGGGATCTTGCCCGGGTGATGGAGGTCGAACATAAAAATGTATTGGCCTTGATTCGGCTCCATTCGGCTTCATTTCAGGAATTCGGAACGGTCGCGTTTGAAACGCTACCGTCGAAAGCAAAGGGTGGCGGGGGCGATAGGGGACTTTCCTGGAACGCCGTTTCCCCGGGGATCCCGATCTACTCCCGGCCTTTCAGCCGTCGCGGGCGGCGCTCGATTGCCTCCAGCCGCTCCGCATACCTGAGGTTCACCGCAGGCGAAGGTCACCGGCGATCCCGCTCGTAATCGTCCAAGATCCTTTCGATAAGGGACTCTTCCGACTCATCGGGAAACCTACTTCTGTAGAATCGCAGGTGGCGCTCCCTCACCCTTTGATCTGGGATTCGGTTCCGGAATTCGAGTTCGGCTAGATCCGGCGAAGACTTGAGGGGAAGTTTCAGGGAAAGGCCTGGAAGGGGATTGGTCGGGGCGTCGACTCCGCCGAGGTTGTTGTTCAGACGGGCCGAGAGAACCCAATCGTGGGCGAATTCCCGCTCGTCCGGGTCGAGGTATCCGACCCTCTCGGAAGAGAGCTGGGAGACCGCCCATCCATTCATGGCGATTTGGCCGAAGCCGCATACGAACATCGCCAGGTCGGTCATACGTTCGTTCAGGGCCGTGTTGTTTCGATCCGCCAGTCCGGCGTGCTCCAACAGGTGGTGACAGATCTCGTGGGCGAGCACCAGGTGCCGAAGCTTGGTTTCCCTCAGCAGATGGGGAGCGATCTTCACGGTGACGAAACCAGAGGAATCGACCTCGAACGCTCCCGCCGCCTGGACGTGATCCTCGACGACCACCCGGGGCCGGAGAAACGGCACGTCAAACCCCGGAGCCCAGGCGCGGGCGTGCGAGTAGAAGACTTCGGCTTCCCCTTCGAGATCGCTCCGCGCAAACAACGTCTGAGGCCCAAGGAGAAAGGAGGCGTCGTCCGGGAGACGGTGGGGTCGCCAGGCGTGGGTCGCGAGCCGGGCGAGGATTTGTTCGATTTCGGTGAAAGACGGGGCGGCGGGGCGGGAACGGAGTCGAAAGGTAAACCAAGACATGAGGAGGCGGCGGATGCGACCCCACGGCGGATCGATTGGCTTTCGGCATGTCGGACAGACCGGTCCGCGTCGAAACTGGTTGAGGCGGACCCGGACGCGTTGGCCGCACTGATGTCGGACAATCATATTTGCCGGTTATACCGGCCAACAAAAATGAACGAAACAAAAAAATGGATCGCTTTGAAGCACGCGTCCCGGAGGTTGGGCGAAGAGGTGAGGATTTAGCCGATACCTTTCTTACCTGCCTCCTATTCCGGCTCTTTGACTCGAAAACGCCTTCCTTCGTCCGCTTTCCTTATGGCCCCCTCTTTATTGCCCGGTGTCCTCGCCATCCACTTATCGCTTCCCGGGACCAAGGTGGGCGCCATGATCGAATCGGCCCGGCTCGCGGATCTTCCGGCTGCCCGGTCGCGACAGACGTGCGCCACGAGGGGTTGGTCGGGAGCCGAGGATGTGGTGATTCAGGTCGCCGAGCTGGAGGAGGAGATCTACCAGGCGAAGATCGAGGAGCTGAGGAGGCTCCCGGAGAAGTTCGGGTATTCCTCGATGGAGGACCTGATCGTGGATCTGCGGGCGGTCTCCGGGGCGAGGCGTTCCCGCACCGACGTGACCCCGGAGCTGGAGTCTCGGGTGGTGGCGGCGTTGCAGTCCGGTTCGACCGGGCCGGAGGTGGTCCGGGAGTTCGGAATCTCCACCACCACGGTGCAGAATATCCGGGAAAAGCACGGACTGATCGGCCGAAAAAAGAGGGCTGCCGGGGCGTGAACCTTGCGTGAACCTGATGTGAGGTTCACAAAAAAGGGCCCGAAAATGGGGTTTTTGGGGGATTCCCTTAACCCCCGAAATGCACGGACGCCGCGGAAATGTCACCCTGTTTTTCCGTTGGAACCCTGAAAACCCGGTTTTGGCGGCCCGCCAGCCCGCTAAAAGGACAAAAAGTAGGACATTTTTTCCGGTTTTTGAGGGTGTTTTCCGGGAGGGTTTTGCCCGGTCCGAGAATTGGGCTCGACTGGGAAGGATCGTGCGCAAATGGAGTCCACGGGCCAGCGGATTCACGGGATCGGTCACTCTCATCGGCGTAGTGATTCAGAGGGGGGCCTGAGACCGTCTCCAAAATCAGGGTAGAGAGGGAGAACGCGATGGTCTCAACGCAAAACTCGGGCAGGGTTGATTGGAGGGGAGCAGTTGGCGATGAGGGCGGCGATCCTCACTTCTCCGGCCCTGGCCCTCGAACTGCGCCTTTCGGCCCTGGCCCTGGCCCTCGAACTTGTGCTGTCCGGCCCCGGCCTCCACTCTCGTTCGCCCTCCGCCCCTATCCGGTTCTTCGTCCTATCCGATCCGCTCTCGTGTTTGATTCGCCCGTCACGCCGGAAACCTTTGCTATCGGACCATCCAATCGATCGCAAGACATGGCACATTCGAGGACAACGGCTCGTCCGAGCACACCGCCCCCTACCCCGGAGGGTAGGGGGTCGGTGATCGCGAGACATGGCTCAAACTGAGGAATCCGTGTCGCCCTTCGCTGTTCGTATCCGGTCGGCTTGTCGCCATCCCCGCGGTACAGCCCCACACTTGAGGGAATACCGGATACGCACCGGAGCCCACCTCCGTGGCAGGCACGGCATGGGCTCGCTATTTGCCCGCAGGCGCCGGAGTTGCACCGGCCGATCTGACGTCGCCTGCGGACCGCTCACCCTCCTTTGCCATCCCACTGTCCGGGTCCGCCCGTTTCATTCGACGGTGCGGCGGGGTCCGACCGGTAGTTATCAGCGGTTGCCGTTCCGCATGGGGTAAAAAAAAGCCCCCTCCCGGGACCATCGGGAGAGGGCGGACAACCATTCGGTCGCCGAAACTCTGATATCTCTGATGGTCCCAGGATTGACTGAACAATGGGCGATTCCCTCTAAAAGTAAATCGTAAAATATTGATTATTAATAATTAATGATGTCCCCTTGTCTTCCGAAATGGGACAATAAATCCCCTTAAGTTCCCGTAGGTCTGCCGGTGGAATGCCCAATCTCCAATCTACCATCTGGCAGCTGGGTCGGATGAAGGTGACTCAGGGTCTTTCCGCGACTTTTCGATGAAGGGGTTCCCATGGGGCGGGTCATCTCGCCGGTCGCGCCTCAATCGTCGATCAGATGTCCATCGTCGGCCCCACGCAATACATGGAGTGGTTGGGTAAGGCGCCGGACGCACGAGGAGGCGGCGACGACCGTCAGGACCGGACATTTCCCGGACACTCCAAAAAAAACGACCTACGGCCGAAAATCCGTAAGTCGTTTGATTGAAAATGGCTGCCCGGGTAGGATTCGAACCTACGACCAAGTGATTAACAGTCACCTGCTCTACCACTGAGCTACCGGGCAATGAAAGGGTTCAAAAGAGCGATTTTTGGAGCGGTTGTCAATGGCCTGATGGGATTTTTCTTAAAAAATCCGATTCGCACGGGACTCACCGCGAGCATCATTTGCCGGAAGGACAGCCGCGAACAACGTTTGGATTGTGAAATGAAGTTTTTTCCTGACCGCAGGATCTGACTATGGCTGAACCTCGATCAATCCGGGTAGTCGCTTTGAAAACGCTTTATTTACGGCAGGTGTGATTGCCCAAGGCCACAAAAAAGTTCCTGCGGCGGAAGCTGAAGCCGGGAAAAGACGTTCTTCTCACGATGCCGATTTCATTTCAAGGGACGCCTGGTTCAATACGCAGGTTTTCTCTACCGGGCTTTCCCCGGGAAAGACAACGTCCTGATTTATGACTATCTGGATGAACGGCTCCCTCTCATGGCCAGCATGTATCGCAACAGCTCCCCGCGTATCGAAGCATGGGTTACGTGATTGCAAAAGATGAAGCTGCGAGGCCGAATCTTTGAGGGGTGATCGAAGAGATCGAAATGGGGCAAGCGATTGGACGGGGCGTCATTTGGTCAGGGCGGAGTGAAGGACAGCTGACTCTAGCGGTCATCCGGCGAAAGCCGGGATGCTACGGGTAGCGTCGAGCTTTCGCTTGATGATTGGGCGTTGTTTGGTCAGGGCGGCGTGAAGGACGGCTGACTCCGGCGGTCATCCGGCGAAAGCCGGGATGCTACGGGTAGCGTCGAGCTTTCGCTCGATGATTGAGCGTCGTTTGGGCAGGGCGGCGTGAAGGACGGCTGACTCCGGCGGTCATCCGGCGAAAGCCGGGATGCTACGGGAGCGTCGAGCTTTCGCTCGATGATTGGGCGTCGTTTGGTCAGGGTGGCGTGAAGGACAGCTGACTCCGGCGGTCATCCGGCGAAAGCCGGGATGCTACGGGTAGCGTCGAGCTTTCGCTCGATGATTGGGCGTCGTTTGGTCAGGGCGGCGGGGTGAAGGACGGCTGACTCTGGCGGTCATCCGGCGAAAGCCGGGATGCTACGGGTAGCGTCGAGCTTTCGCTCG
Source organism: Verruconatronum alginivorum (assembly GCF_056590205.1). Classification (NCBI taxonomy): domain Bacteria; kingdom Pseudomonadati; phylum Verrucomicrobiota; class Opitutia; order Opitutales; family Verruconatronaceae; genus Verruconatronum; species Verruconatronum alginivorum. The sequence continues at coordinate 2,504,497 of NZ_JBWPVQ010000001.1, forward strand.
ATATTGAGCGTCGTTTGGAGATCGTGGAATCCATGAGGGGGGAATGGGCGGTTGGTCCCATTGCGAACGGAGCGTCTTTGGGCGAGGCTGGGGTTTTCGAATCTCCAAAGAAAACAAACGGAAGGGGGGCCATATGCATCATTTGAAACATTTGAGCGAGGAACTGAAACATTGCGTCGAGGCATGCGGCAATTGCCGGGATGTCTGTCTGAGCATGGCTTCGACGCATTGTTTGGAGGAGGGAGGCGAGCATGTCGCGCCGGAGCATTTTCGGTTGATGCTCGATTGCGCGGAAATTTGCGCGACGTCGGCGAACTTCATGCTGCGGAACTCCCCCCGCCATGAATTGACGTGCGGAGTGTGCGCCGAAATCTGCGAGCGGTGCGCGGATGACTGCGAGCGGGTCGGCGACATGGACGAATGCGTCGAAGCCTGCCGCCGTTGCGCGGAGTCATGCCGACGGATGTCGGGGAAGAGAAAGGCAGCGTGACCGCGGCCTAACGGCGGTCTGGACGAAGACCGCGGGATCGAGGGTCTTTAAGGAAGTGGCGGGGCCGTCCCGGCTCCGTGCGGAGCACCAAGTTTCCCGGGGACCAGACGGAGCTGGTCTCTCCCTGTACCGGACGGAGACCGCATAAATGCGGGACTCCAACGCTGCTACAAATCGGGCGGGTGAAACAGCCCTTGGAGTGAGGGCGTGAATCGCATTTGAGCATTGAGTCCGGCTTTGGTTTCCCGTCGGATGTTCCTTCATATGGAACTTCATTGTTTATGGCGGTTGCATGGTGGCCAAGTCGGAGGGGTGGCTTCCGGCCGACCTTTTTCCGAGGTCGAGGCCGACAGCGGACGGCAGGATGCCATCCCTCCCAGGGATGCGGTAGTTTCATTTTACGTTGTTCCCGAGGCCCAGCCTGGATCTTGGCTGTTATGAGGGAAATGACTTTCGAGAGCCTCGACTTCCTCCGGCGGACTCATCCGGCGTGGCGGTTGTTGCGTTCGGATCATGCGCCGTTGATCATTTCCTTTTTCAACAAGGTGTTTGTCGCGCCCAATGTGCGGATCATCGCGGAGGCGGACTTGCGGGAGGTTTTGGAGGATGAGCTCTACGCATTGCGCGAACGGCTCGGGGAATCGGCGTTTCCCAAAGCGGCCCGGGAATACCTTAACGATTGGGCGGCTCCCGAAAAGGGATGGTTGCGGAAATATTACCGTCACGATTCGGACGAGCCGTTTTTCGATCTCGCCCCGGCCACCGAGCGGGCGATCGCCTGGCTGGCATCGTTGGAGGCGCGGTCGTTCGTCGGGACGGAATCGCGGCTCCTCACGTTGTTCGAATTGCTCCGCCAGATGGCCGAGGGAACCGAGACCGATCCGCAGGTTCGCGTCGCCGAATTGCAAAAGCGCCGCGACGCGATCGACGCCGAGATCGCCCAGGTGCTGGAAGGGGAGGCGCCGCTCCTCGACGACACCGCCTTGCGCGACCGGTTTCAGCAATTCACCCAGATGGCGCGCGAACTTCTGACCGATTTCCGCGAGGTGGAGCAAAACTTCCGCCAACTCGACCGGCGGGTTCGGGAGCGAATCGCCCTCTGGGAGGGGGGAAAGGCGGCGTTGCTCGAAGAGATCATGGGCGAACGGGACGCGATCGCCGATTCCGACCAGGGAAAGAGTTTTCACGCGTTCTGGGATTTCCTGATGTCGAGCCGGCGGCAGGAGGAATTGACCGGGCTCCTTGAAAGGATTTTGGAACATCCGGCGATCGGGGCGACGGAACCGGATCCGCGTTTGCGCCGGGTTCACTACGATTGGTTGGAGGCCGGCGAACACACCCAACGAACCGTGGCCGAGTTGTCGCGGCAACTCCGCCGTTTTCTCGACGACCAGGCCTGGCTCGAAAACCGCCGGATCATGGATCTGTTGCACGGCATCGAGGCGAAGTCGCTGGCGGTGCGCGAGAACGCTCCCGCCGGTACGTTTATGGAAATCGCCGAAACCGGCGCCTCGATCGAATTGCCCTTCGAGCGACCTCTTTATAAACCAGCCTTCAAGCCGGACCTGGCCGACACCGTTCTCGCCGCGACCGGGGAGGATGTCGACGCCGCCGCGCTCTTTTCCCAAGAGGTGGTCGACAAAGCCGCCTTGTCGCGCCACATCCGTCAACTTCTCCAGGAAAGCTCCCAGATCACCCTCGGCGAACTCGTGGAGAAACGTCCCCTGGAGCACGGATTGGCCGAGTTGGTCACCTATCTCGACCTCGGATCCGGCAGTTTTCGGGCAACCATCGATGAGTCCGCCGAAGAATGCCTCTCCTGGGAAACCACGGCCAACGACGGACGGACCGTCCGGAAGACCGCTCGACTTCCGCGGGTCATTTTTGTCCGATGAATCTCATGACGAATCCGTTCCAGTCTCCGGAAGACTCGGCCCAGACCGAAGCCGAATTGTCCGCCGTGGTGATTCCGCTCTTGAAGGGCGTGGTTTACCAGGAAAACGATCCGACCGTCTGGGGTCAGTTGCTTCAATTGCAGCCGCAGGTCCGCGACTACGTTCGGGTGCTCGATCTCGAGCTCATCTTGGACGAGGCCGAAGGTTACGCCTTCCTCCGCTCCCGCGAACCGGCCGACGAGGAAGAACCGGCCACCACGGCGAAGCGTCCCCGCCTGGTGGCCCGGCGGCAACTCACGTTTCCCGTCAGTCTGCTCCTCGCGCTGCTCCGGAAGAAGTTGGCGGAGTCCGACGCCGGCGGCGGCGAGACCCGCCTGGTTCTCACCCGCGAGGAGATCGCGGAAACCTTGCGTCTTTTTCTGCCGGAGAACAGCAACGAAGCCCGGCTCGTGGACCAGGTCGAAACCCATTTGAACAAGATCGTCGACCTCGGGTTTCTCCGGAAAATGAAGGTCACCCCCGGCTCCTCCCAACCGCCTTCCTACGAGGTCAGGCGAATCATCAAGGCCTTTGTCGACGCCCAGTGGCTTTCCGAACTCGACTCCCGGTTGGAGGAATACCGCCGGCAATGCGCGGATTCGTCGGAGAGCGCCGAATCATAGAGCTCGTTCAGCCATACATTTCGCGGATCTTCCCGCGCAATTCGTCGGCTTTCTCCGGGGAGAGTTGATCGATTCGGGACAAGATCCGGCGTTTGCTGAGGGGGCGGATTTGATCGACCGCGATCTCGGCGGGACGTCCGTCGCACTGGACTTGAATCCGGGTCCGCCACTGGGGATGGAGCCGGGAGGTGAGTGGACAACCGACGACCGTTTCCAGGTGCGTGTTCATGAGGTTGTCGCTCACGATCACGACCGGACGGGTCTTGTTGATTTCCGATTCGATCACCGGATCGAGGTTGACCCAGTGGATCGCAAACCGCTCAATCTTCATCCGCGACCCCTTCGTCGGCCAGGGCCTCCCAATCGCTCCAATCCTCCGCCTCTTTGGCCATGGATTTGTAGGTCTCCTCCCAAGTCGACTGTTTGCTTCGCGCCGGCTTGAGAACGATGGCGTCCTCCGTCTCCTCCAGGATCAAGCTTTCCTCGATGCCGTATCGCTGTAAAAGCCTCTTGCTCAGTCGGATTCCGCGGGAGTTTCCGATGCGCGTCACCTTGACCGTGGTTTTCATATGTAATTACGGTTATTACGTCGTGGCCGGACGTCAAGCGCCATCATTTGATGGTTGAAACCCGACCGCCTTTCGCGTGCGATTGTCCCCCGCAACATGGAACGTAGCCTCAACCAGATCGACGCCGACCCGCTTTCCCTGGATTTCGCCACGGACGACACCTTGACCGGGTTTCGCCTGAAGCGCCTCGAATTGTTCAACTGGGGGACCTTCGACGGCCGGGTTTGGAGTCTCACCCCGGAGGGCCGAAACGCGCTGGTCACCGGCGAGATCGGATCGGGCAAATCGACTTTGGTCGACGCCGTCACCACGTTGCTCGTTCCGGCGCACCGGGTCGCCTACAACAAGGCCGCTGGGGCCGATTTCAAGGAGCGCTCGCTCCGTTCGTATGTCCTCGGCTACTACCGTTCGGAACGAAATGAGACCACCGGAGTCGCCCGTCCAGTCGGTTTGCGGGACCATAACACCTACTCGGTGATCCTCGCGGTGTTCGAGAATCCTGGATACGCCCAGACGGTGACTCTCGCCTGCGTCTTTTGGCTCAAGGATCCGCAGGGGCAACCGGCGCGCTTTTACGTCACCGCCGAAAGTCAGTTGGGCATCGCCGCCGACTTCTCCAAATTCGGTTCCGACATCAACCAATTGCGTAAGAAACTTCGCTCGGGCGGGGCCGAGGTCTTCGACAGCTTTCCGCCCTACGGCGCGTGGTTCCGGCGGCGGTTTGGCATCGAAAACGAACAGGCGCTCGACCTCTTCCACCAAACGGTTTCAATGAAATCCGTCGGCAACCTGACCGATTTCGTCCGCGGCCACATGCTCGAACCGTTCGAGGTCGAACCCCGAATCGCCGCGCTCATCGGTCACTTTGACGATCTCGACCGGGCTCACGAAGCGGTGCTGAAGGCGAAGCGGCAAGTCGGTTTTCTCACGCCGTTGGTTGCCGATTGCGACCGTCACACCGAGTTGAGCGCCGAAGTGGTCGCGTTGCGCGAAGCCCGCGATTGGCTTCGCCCGTATTTCGCCACACTGAAGATCGACCTTTTGGCCAGGCGCATCGGCAATCTGGCCGAGGAGGAGGAAAAACAGGAGCGCCGGGTGGCGGCCATCGACGAGGAGATCTCGATCGGCCGCAACGCCGAGTCCGAACTGCGCCAACAGATTTCCGACAACGGCGGCGACCGCCTGGAGCGTCTCGCCATCGAGATCAAACAGCTCGAGCAGGAGCGGGACCGCCGCCGCGACAAAGCGAAACGTTACGCCGATCTCGTCCAGACGCTGGACGAACCGGAGGCGCGCGACGAGAACGCCTTCATTGCCCAACACCGCCGGATCGAATCGCACAAGCAGGAGGCATCCCACCGCGAAACCGATCTCCAAAATCGGATCACCGAGGACAGCGTCACCCTCAAGCAAGGCCGCGACGAGAACGGGAAACTTTCCTCCGAGATCGCCAGCTTGAAGGCCCGTCAAAGCAACATTCCGTCCGGGCAGATCCGGATCCGCGAAACCCTCTGCCAGGAACTCGGCCTGGCCCCCGGCGACATGCCGTTCGCGGGCGAACTTCTGCAAGTGCGCGACGACGAAAAGGACTGGGAAGGCGCGGCCGAACGGCTGTTGCACAACTTCGGCCTCTCGCTCCTCGTGCCGGAAAGGCACTACCCCCGGGTGGTCGAATGGGTCGATCGGACCCACCTGCGCGGACGTCTCGTCTATTTCCGGATTCGGGAACCGCGGCGCGGCGAAACCTACGAGCTGCACCCGGATTCCCTCGTCCGCAAGGTCGGAATCAAACCCGACTCTCCCTACTACGATTGGTTGGAGCGCGAGTTGTCCCAACGCTTCGACATCGCCTGTTGCGCCACCCAGGAACAATTTCGCCGCGAAACCCGGGCCATTACCCGTTCCGGCCAGGTGAAGATGCCGGGCGAACGCCACGAAAAGGACGACCGCCACCGTCTCGAGGACCGCAGCCGCTACGTGCTCGGCTGGAGCAACGCCGCCAAGATCGCCGCCCTCGAATCGCAACAGGAACGCCTCGAAGCGGAACTCGCCCAGGTCGCCGCGCGTATCGGGAAAACCCAGACGGAACAAAAACAACTCCAGCAACGGCTTCTCACCCTCACTCGTTTGGAAGAATACCGCGATTTCCGGGAAATCGATTGGGAAACCCCGGCAAAGGAAATCCAGGACCTGGCCGACGAGCGACGGCGGCTGGAAGGGGCTTCCGACATCCTGCGCGAACTCAACGTCCGATTAACGGAGATCCGCCGCGGGATCGCGGAATCCGAGAAGAAACTTTCGGAAACGCGTATCCAGCTCGGCGTGACACAGGAGAAGAAGCGAAGCGCCGAAGCTTTGCGGCAGGAAACATCGGGGCTCCTTCAACAGACCGATCCCGCCGAATTGACCGCCCGTTCCGACTCCCTCGCGAAGATGTGCGCCGAGGCGCTCGGCGAACATCTTCTCACCGTCGAATCGTGCGACAACCGCGAGCGCGACGTTCGTGAATGGCTGCAAGGCCGGATCGACGACAAAGACAAAGCGGTCGGCCGGGTCCGCGACAAGGTGCTGGTCGCGATGAAAGGTTACTGCGAGGCCTATCCGGTGGAAACCCAGGAGATCGATCCCGCGATGGAGTCGGCCGGGGAATTTCGCGAAATGCTGGACCGGCTCCAGGCCGACGATCTCCCCCGTTTCGAGGCCCGGTTCAAGGAGTTGCTCAACCAGAATACCATCCGGGAAATCGCCAACTTCCACGCCCATCTGAGCCGGGTCCGCGAATCGATCAAGGAACGGGTCGGCCGGATCAACCAATCCCTCGCCGAGATCGATTACAGTCCGGCTCGTTACATCGTCCTGGAGGCGCAACCCGCGCCCGACGCCGACATCCGCGATTTCCAATCGGAGTTGCGCGCCTGCACCGAGGGCGCCCTGACCGGTTCCGAAGACGCCCAGTATTCCGAGGCCAAGTTTCTCCAGGTGAAACGGATCATCGAGCGATTCCGCGGACGCGAAGGCCAGACCGAGCTCGACCGCCGATGGACCCGAAAAGTGACCGATGTCCGCAACTGGTTCACCTTCGCCGCCAGCGAACGATGGCGCGAGGACGACAAGGAATACGAACATTACTCCGATTCCGGGGGCAAGTCGGGCGGTCAAAAGGAAAAACTCGCCTACACCATTCTCGCCGCCAGCCTCGCCTACCAGTTCGGCCTGGAGTGGGGGAGGGTCCGTTCCCGGTCGTTCCGTTTTGTCGTCATCGACGAAGCCTTCGGCCGCGGTTCCGACGAGTCCGCCCAATACGGCTTGCGCCTTTTCCAGCAACTCAACCTCCAGTTGCTCATCGTCACCCCGTTGCAGAAGATCCACATCATCGAGCCCTACGTCGCCTCGGTCGGCTTCGTCCACAATGAAGACAGTGGTTCCTCCCGTTTGCGCAATTTATCGATCGAAGCGTACCGGGAGGAAAAGGCCAAAGCTCTCTCGTGATGATCGTCCGGAATGAAAGGCATGAGGCGGTTGATGCGGCACCGGGGTTCTTGCCGGTGGACAGACAGGAATGTCTGTCTCACGTGACACCGGCATTCCTGCCGGTGCGGTATTTAGGGACAGACAGGAATGTCCGTCCTCCGTTGGGGCGAAGATGAAGGATTCGGTTGGGCAGACATGGACGACGCTTTCAAGCCTTCGCGCCCGCCTGCGGAAGCGCTGGGATCGGGGCGACATTCTGGCCGCTGAGGTCGAGCCTCCGGAGGAGCCGGTCTTCCCGCTGCAGATCCCCCTGAAAGGGCCGACATCCCGCGAGTTCGCCGCCGATTTTTCCAGCGTCCATATGTGGATCGTCGAATGGGAGAAGCAGGAGGAGGTATCCATAGATTGGCGACAATCCACCCATCGCCTTTTCGGGAGAAATCTGGTTCCCGCCGCGGCGGTTTTCCGCAGCCTGGAGGAACTGGTCCGATTCCTCGGCGTTCGCCGGGAATGGACGCGATTCCAGTTTCTGCTGGAAGCGACCCGGTCCCGTCTCCCCGTTCTACTTCCCTGGTTGGCCCGTCGCCCGATGGGAGCGCTCGAGTTGCACGCCGATTGGGAACGGTTGCTCGACATCGTCGAGTGGGTGCGGGCGAATCCGCGGCCCGGCATCTATCTTCGGCAACTGCCGGTCTCCGGCGTCCACACCAAGTTTGTGGAAGCGCGCCGTAAAGTGTTGACCGAGTGGCTCGACCTCGCGCTGCCGGCGGAGGCCATCGATCCCTCGGCCGTGGGCGCTGCCGGTTTTAACCGACGCTACGGATTCCGCGGCCGGCCGGAACGGATCAGGTTCCGGACTTTGGATACAGGAAGCAGCGTTCTTCCCGGCCGCGTCGGCCGGGATCTCACCCTGGACGCCGAGTCCTTCGCCCTCTTGGAACCGGAGGTGGGCCGGGTCTTTATTACCGAAAACGAAATCAACTTCCTCGCTTTCCCCGATCTCCCCGACAGCCTCGTGGTTTTCGGCTCCGGATACGGCTGGGCGACGCTCGCGGAGGCGGCCTGGCTCGCGCGGTGCCGTGTCCTTTACTGGGGGGACATCGACACCCACGGTTTCGCGATTCTCGACCAACTCCGTATCCACCTTCCCCATGCCGAATCTCTTCTCATGGATCGAAGGACCTTTGAAACCTTTCGCGATCTTTGGGGAGATGAACCCCAACCGATCCGTCGCGATCTTTCTCGGCTGACCCCGGAGGAGAACGCTCTTTACAACGACCTTCGGGACAACCGCCTCGCCCCGAATCTTCGGCTCGAACAGGAGCGCATCGCCTATCCTTGGCTGGTAAAGGCCTTGGCTGCCTGCCGGTAGTCGGACGCCATTCTGGGGCTCGGCGGACTCTCACGACACACCCCACCGCTCTGGCGAGCGGTCCCCCCCTCTCAAGAGGGGAACTTTTTCACGCCGATCCCCTCTTGAGAGGGGGGGACCATGCGCAAGCATGGTGGGGTGTGTCGGCTCCTCCGGTCGGCTCCAGCCGTTCCCATCCTTCTCGCATGCCATTCAGTCAACATTCTCCTCCAAGGTCGCGGAAAAGGCGTCGTTCAATGCATTCAGGTATTCGGTTGCGCGGGCGAGTTCTTCCGGGCTGGGAGTATGGGGAAGGCGGTGGACTCGATCCAGGTCGAGGCCCATCATTTCGCGGAGGTGGGCGGTATCGTCGAGGGAACGATCAAGGAGGGCTTCCAGTTCCCAATCGCGGTCGGCCAGGAATTCCCCCGCGATGATCTCGATGAGATCTCTCCAGCTGTTGGAGTCGAGGGCCGGAGAAAGGAAGGGAGTGGGGGCGTCCGGGGCAACTCCATGGGATTCGAGCCAGGCTTCCTGAAAAGGCCTGCCTTCGTCGTCGCACTCGGGGATGTGTTTGAGAAATGTTTCCCAGGCGATGCGTCGGCTTTCGTCGCTTTCGTCGACCGAACCGGCCACTTCGAGTTCCAATTCGATGCAGGCGTGCATGTGGGAAAGGATCTCATCGACCAAGGCCTCTTGATATCCGGGATGGCCCTCTTCGGGAATGGGGGTGTCCTCAAGGAGAGCATGGAACAATTGGTAAATCGCGAAAATCGCCTCCGTCGTCTCCATCCGGCGGAGGATCGGTTGCTCGAAGGCGCCGGCGGGCGTCAGACTTCGGACCATATCGATCAATGTATCGAGCGGGTAAATGAGGGCGCCGAGCTCTTGGATGGAGTAACGCCGTCCGTCTTCGTAATAGTCAGAGGTAGATAACCACATGGCGCGAATATTCGGTCACATGACGTCGTAAGGCAATCCCTATGCGCGTCGAGGCAGGAAATCGTCGGGAGGGATATCTCCCTTGCCATGCAAGAGGGGGAGGAGTAGGGTAAGTCCATACGGGTGAACCTGAACCAACTACACCCTGGAGGATTCAATTATGAGCGATCACATCTATAAAATCATTACCTTGGTCGGCTCCTCGCCGCAAGGCACCGACGAAGCGGTCAAAAACGCGATCGCCCGGGCCTCGAAAACCGTGCGCAACATGCGTTGGTTCCGAGTCGTCGAAACCCGCGGTCATCTCGAAGAGGGCAAAGTCGCGCATTGGCAGGTGACGGTCGAGGTGGGATTCACGTTGGACGAATAATCGTAGCATCCCGGCCTTCGCCGGATGAGTGTCGTGGGAGGTGGGGAATCATCGAGTGAAAAGTCGATGCTACGCCGGTGTTCGTAGCATCCCGGCTTTCGCCGGATGAGGCGTTGTGAAAGGGGGAATCATCGAGTGAAAAACTCGATGCTACGCCGGCATTCGTAGCATCCCGGCTTTCGCCGGATGAACGCCGTGGCAGGGGGAATAATTGAGTGAAAAGTCGTGCTACGGCGGCATTCGTAGCATCCCGGCCTTCGCCGGATGAGCGCCGTGGAAGGGGGGATCATCGAGTGAAAACTCGATGCTACGCCGACATTCGTAGCATCCCGGCTTTCGCCGGATGAATGTCGTGAAAGGGGGAATCATCGAGTGAAAACTCGATGCTACGGCGGGGGCTTTGGCATCCTTTTCCGGGATTGCGGTTTTTCGTTGCGTATGGGGACAGGGTGTTTTTAAGTGTCGGGCTCCTATTGTCTGACATCACGTCTCCATGAATATACACGAGTATCAAGCCAAAGAACTTTTTGCACAATACGGGATTCCGGTCCCCGAAGGTTATGTCGGGAAAAGCCTGGAGGAATTTCCGGTGGCCCTCGAGAAATTGCCCCAGGGAACGACGGTGGTGAAAGCCCAGATCCACGCCGGCGGGCGCGGGAAGGGGACTTTTGTCGATGGCTTGAAGGGGGGCGTCAAATTGGTGAAATCCCGCGAGGAGGCCCAGGAACTCGCCCGCAAGATGCTCGGTAACACCTTGGTCACCCATCAGACCGGTCCCGACGGGCGGATGGTGCAGACTGTTTACTTCACCGAAGCCTCCGATATCGCCAAGGAATATTACTTGGCGATCGTGATGGACCGGGCGACTTCCTGCCCCGTGGTGATCGCTTCCACCGAAGGGGGCGTCGACATCGAAACCGTCGCCGCCGAGACGCCGGAGAAAATTGTCAAGGTGGTCGTGGATCCGACCCTCGGTTTGAAACCGTATCAGGCCCGGCAGGTTGCTTACGAACTCGGTTTCGCCGACGATCAAGTGAAGCAATGCGTCAAACTTTTGGCGAATCTGTATCGGCTCTTTTGGGAAAAGGACGCCTCCTTGATCGAAATCAATCCGTTGGTCACCACTCCCGACGGTCGGCTTCTCGCCCTCGATGGGAAGGCGAATTTCGATGACAACGCCTTGTTCCGCCGTCCGGACATCGTCGCCTACCGCGATTTGAACGAGGAGGATTCGAAGGAGATCGAGGCTTCGAAGTACAATCTCAATTACATCGCTCTCGATGGAAACATCGCCTGCATGGTCAACGGCGCCGGTCTCGCCATGGCGACGATGGACATCATCAAGCACTTCGGCGGAGCTCCGGCGAACTTCCTCGATGTCGGCGGGGGAGCCACCGCCGAGCAGGTGACTCAAGCTTTCAAGATCATCCTGAGCGACGCCAACGTGAAGGGGATTTTGGTCAACATCTTCGGCGGCATCATGAAGTGCGACGTGATCGCGACCGGGATCATCGAGGCGGCCAAGGCGGTGGAGCTCGACCGTCCGTTGGTGGTCCGTCTGGAAGGCACCAATGTTGACGCCGGCAAAAAATTGCTCGCCGAGAGCGGTCTGGCGATCGTGCCGGCGGACAGCCTCAGCGACGCCGCCCGGCAAATCGTGGAATTGGTCGCCAAAGGCTGATCGGGTTCCGGGTCTTCCCTTGTAATTACTTCTTCACTACGAAAAATTTCAGCTCATGAGCGTCCTGGTTAACAAAAATTCGCGCATCCTCGTTCAGGGGATCACCGGTAAAGCCGGCTCTTTCCACGCCAAGCAATGTCTCGACTACGGCACCAATCTGGTCGCCGGCGTTACTCCGGGCCGGGGCGGCAGCCGGTTCGAAGATAAGGTCCCGGTGTTCGACACCGTGCAACAGGCCGTCCGGGAAACCGGCGCCGATGTTTCGGTCATTTTCGTCCCCCCTCCGTTCGCCGCCGATTCCATCCTCGAAGCGATCGACGCCGGGATCGGACTGGTGGTCTGCATCACCGAAGGGATCCCGGTCCGCGATATGACCGAGGTGAAAGCCAAGCTCAAGACGACCAAGACCCGTTTGATCGGACCCAACTGTCCGGGTATTATCACTCCCGGCGAGTGCAAGATCGGCATCATGCCGGGCTACATCCACAAGCCGGGTAAAGTGGGCGTGGTTTCCCGTTCCGGGACCCTTACCTACGAGGCGGTCTGGCAATTGACCACCCGCGGACACGGTCAATCGACCTGCATCGGCATCGGGGGCGACCCGGTCAACGGCACCAGCCACACCGACTGCATCAAGCTCTTCAACGAAGACCCCGACACCGACGCGATCATTATGATCGGCGAGATCGGCGGCAGCGCGGAAGAAGAGGCGGCCGCTTACATCAAGCAGCACGTCAAGAAACCGGTCGCGGCATTCATCGCGGGGACCACCGCTCCTCCGGGCCGCCGGATGGGTCACGCGGGAGCGATCGTTTCCGGTGGAGAAGGGACCGCCGAAGCGAAGATCGCTGCCCTCCGCGACGCCAACGTCGAAATTGCCGCCACCCCGTCCGACATGGCCGACGCCTTGTTGCGGATTTACAAGGGTTAAGAGCGACAAAGTGGGGGAGCCGGCACGCGTCCGCCACCTTTGCGGATTGCTGAAGTAGTGGGGTTGGCTTTGCCGCCCCATTCTCCGAAGCGTTCGAAACGCTTGGAATCATCGACTCGCCCTTGACGCGGGAGATCGAGGGATTTCGGTCGTCTCCGGCCGCTGCGGCCGGGCGGTGAAGCCAACCCGACTACGAGGGGGAAAAGCCGAATTCATGCGGCGTTCACAGGTTTTCTGATGTCTCCCAAGTAGTGGGGTTGGCTTTGCCGCCCCATTCTCCGAAGCGTTCGAAACACCCGTGGATCATCGACCCGCCCTCGACGCGGGAGGTCGAGGAATTTCGGTCGGTCTCCGGCCGCTGCGGCCGGGCGGCGAAGCCAATCCGCCTACGAGGGGGAAAAGCCGAATGCATGCGGCGTTCACAGGTTTTCTGATGTATTCCAAGTAGTGGGGTTGGCTTTGCCGCCCCATTCTCCGAAGTCTTCGAAACGCCTGGAATCATCGATCCGCCCTCGACGCGGAGATCGAGGGATTTCGGTCGTCTCCGGCCGGCTGCGGTCGGGCGGCGAAGCCAACCCGACTACGCCCCTTAAGAAATCGCGTCACGCATCGATCTGGCATTGCAAAGCGACAGTGACCGTCTATCTTGTTGAGAATGGATCTCACTGAGCTCTACCAGACAGTCATTCTCGATCACAACCGGCGACCGCGGAATTTTCGGCGGTTGGAGGATCCGGACCGTACCGCCGCCGGGGACAATCCGGTGTGCGGCGACCAGTTCACCGTCTTCCTTAAATTGAAGGGGGATCAGATCGAGGATATTGCCTTCCAAGGGCAGGGGTGCGCGATCTCCAAGGCGTCCGGTTCGGTGATGACCTCGATGATGAAGGGGAAGAGCGCCGAGGAGGCGAAGAAACTCTTTGCGGAGTTCCATCACTTGCTGACGACCGGCGAGGCGGATCCGGCCGAGTTGACCGATATGTCGGCGTTCGCCGGGGTCCACCAGTTTCCCGCCCGGATCAAATGCGCCACTCTCGCCTGGCACGCCGCGTTGGCGGCGTTGGAGGGCGACGAGGCCAAAGTCCGGACCGAAGAGGAATGAGCGTGCGTCCATCATCCGCCATCGCGGCTTTCCGGGAAGATTTTCCGATTTTGGGCCAACAGGTCCACGGACATCCGCTGATCTATCTCGACAACGCCGCGACCACCCAGAAGCCCCGTCAGGTCTTGGCGGCTTTGTCGGATTATTACCAGAACGACAACGCCAACGTCCACCGCGGGATCCACGCCTTGAGTCATCGGGCCACCGTCGCCTTCGAAGAGGCGCGGGAACGGGCGGCCCAGTTCATTGGCGCGGGCGACGCGCACGAAATCGTCTTCACCCGGGGCACGACCGAGGCGATCAACCTGTTGGCTCACAGTTGGGGGGAGGCGTTTTTGCGGGAAGGGGATACGATTCTCCTGACCGAATTGGAGCACCACAGCAACTTGGTGCCGTGGCAATTGTTGGCCCAGCGGAAGAAGGCGAAGCTGGAGTTTTGGCCGATCACGGGCGACGACGGCCGGCTCGATCTCGCCCAAGCTGACCGGTTGCTGCATTCCGGGGTGAAGATGTTCGCCTTCACCCACATCTCGAATTCGCTCGGAGTGATCAATCCGGTGGCCGAGCTCTCCGCGTTGGCCCGGGCGAAAGGGATCACCACCTTCGTCGACGCCGCCCAAAGCGCCGGACACGGTCCGCTGGACGTCGGCTCGATCGGGTGCGATTTCCTCGCCTTTTCGGGACATAAAATGTGTGGTCCGACCGGCATCGGAGTTCTCTGGGGACGTCGGGAATTGCTCGACGCGATGCCGCCGTACCATGGCGGCGGAGAAATGATTTCATCGGTCGAGTATCAGAAAAGCAGTTACAAGAACGCGCCGCACCGGTTCGAGGCGGGGACTCCGCCGATCGCCGAAGTGATCGGGTTGGCGGCGGCGATGAATTATTTGGAATCGGTCGGTCGGGCGAACATCTTGGAGCATGGTCACGCCTTGGCCGATTACGCTGCCCGGGAGTTGGCGAGGTTGCCGGGAATCCGATTGTTCGGTCCGACCGACGAGCGGGCGGGAATCGTCAGCTTCCATTTCGACGACGTTCATGCCCATGACATCGTCACCTTCGCCGACCAGAAAGGTATCGCCTTGCGAGGCGGCAATCATTGCACCCAACCGCTGATGAAAAAGCTGGGAGTGCCATCGACGGCCCGGGCCAGTTTTTATCTTTATAATACACTGGAAGAGGCCGAACGGTTCGTGGAAGTGGTGCGGGAGTTGCACGAGTTCTTTTCCGGGTAAGGGGGACAAAGTGGCGGAGGCGTCCCCGCCTCCGTGTGGTTCGGGAGTGTGGCTTCTGCTCGGTGCTGAGGCGGGACGCCCCGAGCCACTTTGGTTTGGGGGCGGTGGTTGATGATACAAGACCCGCGTTCCCTTGGGCAATCGATGCGGAGGCGGGCGGGGGATTTGGGCCTACACTGGTGGCCTGATGAACCACTTGTTTCCGCAGTGGAGGTTGCCTCAGGTTCGCTCGAAGCGAAGGACGACCGGCCCGGCGGGGACTTCACCACCTTGACCTGCCAATGAACGCTCCCGTCAATTCGCACTATTATGTTATCTGCGGCCGGGTATTCGATCCGGAGAAACGAAATTTCTCGGCGCGCATCCTTGAAGTGAAACAAGGGAAATTCGTGTCGGTGACGCCGTTGGTCGAATTTCCGAAACGCGAAATCGGCGTCGAGGTGTTCGATTTGCTGCACTATTCGTTACTCCCTTTGATGGTTGATGCCCGGGTCCATCTTTCCTTGGAGCCGTGGCCTCTCGATCCGGGCGCGCGAATCCGCTCCCTGGATCAGCCGTCGGCGGTCGAACAGGAGGCGGCGTTCCGGCGGTTGAAGACCGCGTTTTTGTCCGGAGTCGGATTGGTGCGGGACATGGGCGATCCGTTTGGAGTCGGGATTGCCATGGAGAAGGCCTCAACCGGGCGGGAAGGTTACCCGATGGTTTTGACCGCCGGTCGCGGGGTGAGCTTGGGCAGCGAATGCCGATGCCTCGGCGGGGTGGTGGAAGGAGACCGCGAAGGAGTGGCCCGGGCGGTCCGCCGTCTGGTGGACGACCCGCGGATTCAGTTTATTCGGTTGGTTTTATCGAGTGTGATCGATTGCGAGACGGTGGAAGTTCCGCCGGGTTGCCGATTTGGGTGGACGGAATTGCGTCTGGCGGTGCAGATAGCCCATGAGCACGGCAAAGTGGTCATCGCCGAGTGTAGGGGAGATGAAGGGACGCGCGCGGCGGTGGAGGCCGGGGCCGATTTCATCGAACACGGTTATTGCATGTCGGAGAAGACCATGGATTTGCTGGGGGAGAAGCGACTGGTTTGGACCCCGGTTTTCGCACCGCTCCGGGCGAAGCTGGACCATGCCGCCTGCTGCGGGCTGAGTGATGGCGTCCGGGAGCATCTCGGACACGTGTTGGAGCAGCATGCGAAACTGTTGCGTTACGCGTATGGGAATGGCGTCCGGATTTTGGCGGGGTCCGACGCGGGAAGGCCGGGAGTTCCCTTTGGAGGCGGGTTGATCCGGGAGTTGGAGATCATGCAGGAAGCGGGGTTGCCAGCCGATGAGCTCCTGGCGATGGCGACGAGTCGCTCGGCGGTTTGGATCGCCGATGAAACCCCGATCGCCCCCGGGATGCCCGCTAACTTCCTGGCGGTCCGCGGTTCGGTCCGGCGGAAGGTCGGGGATCTTACCCGGATCGAGTGGGTGGCCAGGGACGGGAAAGTCACGCCGGCGGTTCGTCCGAAAATGGAATCGGACTCCGAGGCGGAGACCTATGGTGTGAAAGCGGCTGCCCATGCGGGAAAGGTCGCTAAAGTCGTTGGTTGAGCGGGACTGCTCAGTTTGGCGACGTGTCGTCGGACGAAAGCAGGGATCTATGGGAAAGGAGCACGGACATGTTTGTCCGTGAACAACAGGCAGGGGTGCCTGGTCCACGTGAAGACGGGGCCTTTCCGGGCAAATTTTATTCTTCCAATGCGGCTCCGTTTCCCGATGATTTCGGGGCATGAGAGAAAACGTTATCCAGGCCTTCAGGAAGCAATTTGGTACCGACCCGGAGTTTCTGGTCCGCGCGCCGGGGCGGGTGAATCTCATCGGCGAGCATACCGATTACAATGATGGGTTTGTGATGCCGTTGGCCATTGAGCGGGCCACCTGGCTGGCGGTGCGGCGGCGCAACGACAGCCGGATCATTCTTCGCTCCGGTGACTTCGGCGATTCCGACGAGTTTGTCCTGGCTTCGATCGAAAAGGCCGGGGAAGGTTCCGCCCCATGGGCGGACTATCTCCGGGGTGTCGCGTGGTCGATGAGCCAACGTTTTCCCCAATTGGACGGGTGGGAAGGGATCTCGCTTTCCGATATTCCCATTGGAGCGGGGCTTTCGTCGTCGGCCTCCTTCGAACTGGCGACTGCCGGGGCTTTCGCCGCCGTCGGCGAACTTGAATGGGAGGCCAAGCGAATGGCGGTGATTTGTCACAAAGCCGAGGTGGAGTGGGTTGGGGTGAAGTGCGGGATGATGGATCATCTGGCTTCGGCCGAAGGGAAGGCCGGTCACGCCCTGTTGATTGATTGCCGCTCGTTGGAAAGTGAAGCGATTCCGTTGCCGGCGGGCGCCTTGGTGGTGGTTCTCGATACCGGCAAGGCCCGGACCTTGGCCGGATCGGCCTACAACGAGCGCCGGGCGCAGTGCGAAGCCGCGTCAGAGGTGCTCTCGGTGAACAGCCTTCGCGACGCCTCGCTGGAAATGTTGGAAGCGGCGAAAGACGAGGTCGGGCCGGTGAATTATCGGCGGGCGCGCCATGTGATTTCGGAGAACGAGCGGACTGTTCAGGCGGCGGCCGCCATGAAAGCGGGCGATCCCGCTCTCCTTGGGAAACTGATGGTGAGCAGTCACGAAAGTCTCCGCGATGATTACGAAGTCTCCTGCCGCGAGCTCGACGCGATGGTCGAAGCCGCCCTGGCCGCCCCTGGATGTATCGGCGCCCGTATGACGGGAGCCGGTTTCGGAGGTTGCGCCGTCGCGTTGGTAGAGGCGGATGAGTTGGACAAATTCCTGGTGGAAGTTGCCCGAAGTTATCGGGCAGCCACCGGGATCGAGCCGAAACTGTATGCCAGCGCGGCAACCGATGGGGTGGAAACCTACGGGGTGACGGCTGGAGCTGCCGGATGAAGACGGATTCGGAGAGGACAGCGGCGCTACCCAGGCTCTTGTTTTTCAACCGTCTGACGATCGGTTGGTTCATGGCCGTGGCCGGTTTTGATAAAGTGAGCGGGGAAGTGAGGAACGGACTTGGCAGTTTTTACCGGGGAGACGCGTTTCAAGGACGCAACCCGGCTTGGTTGCCGGATTTCGTGATGGTTCCTTACGGTTATGCGTTGCCCTGGGTGGAGTTGGTTTTCGGTGCGTTGCTGGTGCTCGGCTTGTTTAGCCGGGTTGCCGCCGGCGTATTGACGGTGCTGGTATTTACCATCGGGATCGCCCTCCTCGGGGCGGGCGAATTGTTCCCGCGGCATCACGTGATGTATTTCTTTTCGATTTCGCTGACCCTTTGGGTGCTCGGATCCGGATGTTGGAGCCTGGATCGCGTAATCGCGCGCCGGAAGAAAGCGTGAGGGTGGAATCATCGAGTGAAAACTCGATGCTACGCCGGTTCGTAGCATCCGGCTTTCGCCGGATGAGCGGCGGGGAAGGGTGGATCATCGATTGAAAACTCGATGCTACGCCGTATTCGTAGCATCCCGGCTTTCGCTGGATGAACGTTGTGGAAGGGGGAATCATCGAGTGAAAACTCGATGCTACGCCGGTTCGTAGCATCCCGGCTTTCGCCGGATGAACCTCATGAAAGGGGGGAGTCATCGAGTGAAAACTCGATGCTACGCCGGTTCGTAGCATCCCGGCTTTCGCCGGATGAGCGTCGTGAAAGGGGGGGAACCATCGAGTGAAAACTCGATGTTACGGGGAACTCCGTTTGGTTCGGGTCGGGGGCTTCTTTGTTTTGACATCTCCCTTGAGAATTGTAGTAACAACTTCCTCATGGATGCGAATGCGTTGGCGGAGGATGTGGCGTTGGTGAAAACGACCTTAAGGGAGTTGGTCCAGATCGGGGCGCCGACCGGACGGGAGGAGAAACGGGTCGATTTCATCGAAAAGTGGTTGGCCGAACATGGGGTGAGCCATGTGCGAAGGGACGAAATCCATAATCTTTGGGTCGACCTGGATCCCGGTTGCGATCGGATGACTTTGATCGACGCCCATACCGACACCGTTTTTTCCGACGAACGTTTGACGGTGCGGGAGGAGGGGGAACGGTGGTATTGTCCGGGAATTAAGGACAACACCGCGGCGTGCGCCATGTTGATGGTATTGGCCAAACGGCTTGTCGCTTTGGGGAAACCGCTGCCGTTGATTCTGTCGTTCACCGTGGGCGAAGAGGGGCAGGGGGATCTGCGCGGCATCAAGGAGGTGACTCGGCAATTGAAGGGAAGGTTGCGCCAAGGTCTCATCCTCGATTTGTCGATGGTCCATATGACCCGGCAGGCGGTCGGAAGCGTACGGTTTCGGGTGAGGTTCAAAGTGCCTGGCGGTCACAGTTGGGGGAAATTCGGAGAGCCGAGCGCCCTCCATGTGGCATGCGAATGGATCGCGCGGCTGAAGGATTTCGCGCCCTGGAAGCGGGAGGAACTCAGTTACAACGTCGGACGTTTGGAAGGGGGAACCACCGTGAATGCGATCGCCGAAGAGGCGGTTTTCCTTCTTGATTTGCGATCGGTCGATCCGGAGCGACTGAACTGGCTCTGTGCGGCGGCGCCGGAATCGCTGGAGAAGTTCGCGGCGGCGATCCCCGATGTCTCGGTCGAAATCGAACGAATCGGATGGCGGCCAGCCGGACATATCGACGCTTCCCATCCGCTCGCCCAATGCGTGCGGGAAGTCCATGCGGAGCTTAACCTGCCGTTGTCGGAAACGATCAGCGGCACCAACGCGAATTGGTTGTTGCATGAAGGAATACCCGCGCTTTGCACGGGCTTCGTGATTGGGGAGAACATCCATACCCGCGACGAGTATCTGGAGCCTTCGAGTCTGGAGCAGGGTTGGGCGAAACTCTGGAAGCTCACGCAGGCCGCAGCGCTCTTGTAATTACCTGTTGAATACGAATGAATCCGGGCGAATTCAAACTGACGGCGACGGGCGACTCTTTCATTACGCGCCGTTTGTCGCCCGGTGACACCGATGCGGCGGCATTGGCGGAGCTGATGGGGGAGGCGGACGTCCGCTTTACGAACCTGGAGGTGGTGGTGCGGCGGACCGAAGGTTTTCCTTCGGCCCAGAGCGGCGGAACGTGGGCGACCACCGGGCCGGAATCGCTCGACGATCTGCGGAGGTATGGGTTTAACCTCCTGACCTGGGCCAACAACCACACGCTCGACTACTCGCATGGAGGATTGCTCGCGACTCGGGATAATCTGGAGCGAAAGGGGTGGGCCCACGCCGGTGCGGGACGCGATCTGCCGGAAGCCGCCTCGCCCGCATTTCTCGATTGCGCGGGAGGACGGGTGGCGTGTCTGGCGGCGGCCTCCTCGTTTCACGAATCGTGGATCGCGGGGAATCCACGGCCCGACGTGTCAGGTCGTCCGGGAGTGAACCCGCTCAGGTTCGCCGAGGGTTTCCGTGTATCCAGAAAACGGATCAAAGAAATCCAGGTCTTGGCGGAGGCCTGCGGAATCAACGAGCGGCGGAACCTGCGGGTGAAGGAAGGCTTTGATCTCCCCGATCCCTCCGGGACCGTCCGGTTCGGTTCGCACTTGTTCGAGGAGGTGGGCGAGGGTGGAGAGGAAGGGATGTTCACGCGGGCGCATGCCGGAGATCTGGAACGGTTGCACCAGGGGGTCGCGGCGGCGCGGCGGACGGCGGGGTTGGTATTGGTGAGCCTCCATTCCCATGAAATGCGGGGAAACCGAAAGGATCACCCGGCCGATTTTCTCATCGAGGCGGCCCGGTCTTGTATTGATGCCGGAGCCGACGCGGTGATCGGTCACGGGCCGCATATTTTGCGGGGTGTCGAAGTATACCGGGGACGCCCGATCTTTTACAGTTTGGGTAATTTCATTTTTCAGAACGAATCGGTTCCGTATCAGCCGGCTGATTTTTACGAACAGTATCGTATCGATTCTTCGGCGACAGGTTCCGAGGCGATGCGAGTGCGGAGTCAGAGCGGACGCGTGGGATTGGGGATGAACCCAAAGGTGTGGCATTCGGTGGTTGCCCGATGGACGATGCGGAAGGGGGTGCTGGCGGCATTAGAGTTTTACCCGATTTCGCTCGGTTTCGGCAAGCCTCCGGAAGAGCGCGGTTGGCCGAAGTTGACGGATGTTGTCGAACCGTTGGTGGAATTGAAGCGGCTGAGCGAAGAGTTCGGAACGCAGCTGGAAATCGATGGCGGCGTCGCGCGGTGGAGTGGTCGATGAGGGGGCACCGCGATTTCATCCGCCTGTTGGAGTACCCGCATTCATGCGGTTATTGTCCGGTCTCGGGGAGGGTCAGCTCCGTCTGGTCCGCGGCTTCAAACGGGCTGGAAAGCCCGTTCTCCTGTGTTGGAGAGCCGCGTTCATTGCGGGCCCTACCCGGTCTCGCTTGACATCATGTCGTGAAATTGTAGTAACAACTTATCGATATGGGGGGAACCAAGACGAAAGACCGAGCCGGTGTCGCTTACCGCCAGTTGGCGGCGGAGTTCGAGGAGGCGATTCGGTCGGGGGAATTGAAGGCCGGGGAACGTTTACCTCCGGAGCTTTCGATCGTGGAGACCAAGAAGTTGTCCCGGACCACGGTTCGGTTGGCCATCAAGGAGCTGGAGAAGAATTCGCTGGTGCGTCGGCGTCGGGGGTCGGGCACCTACGTGAGCCCGAATCCGGGCCGGGCTTGGCCGACGCGCGCCTCGTTTACGGAGTTTGTGAAGTTGAAGGCGGAACGGATGCATCGGGAGGTGTTGGAGTGCCGGTGGGAGACGGCGTCCGATGGATTGGCGGTGGATTTGGAAATTGAACGGTCAACCGAGGTTCTGCGATTTCGGCGGGTGGACCGATTGGACGGGGTGCCGATCGCGGTCGACGAGGGTTGGGTGGCGACTCCTTATGCCCAACGTTTCGACCGGGAGGATTTGGCTGAATTCGATTTCCAAGCGGTCTGGGGCCGGAAGCAGCCGGAACCGATTCAGCGAACCGCTTTCGAACTTCGAGCCGACGCGGTGGGGAAGGAGTTGGCGAAGCTCCTGGAAATCCGTCCCGGCGCTCCAGTCCTGGTTGAACGCGCCGATTTCTTCACTCGGGCCGGGGGCGCATGTAAAATTCTTACCTGGTATCGACACGATCAATACAGCTTTCGGCGGGTATTTCTGCATGACGAAACCGTTGACGCGGCGCGGGGGGAAGCGTCCGGGTAGTTTGATTTCACACATATGAACACCAATCCAATTAAAGTCGGTATCCTCGGTTTCGGCCGGAGCGGATACGGCATCCATGCCAAGGCGATTCGCGGAATGCGTGATCGTTTCACGGTGGCGGCGGTCTACGATCCGTTGCCCGAGCGCCGGAAACACGATGATTTTCCGGAGGCGAAAGCTTGCGATAAACCGGAGGAGGTCTGGTCGGATCCGGACGTTGATCTGGTGATCGTGGCTTCCCCCAACAAGTTTCACGCCCGCCAGGCGATCGCCGCCTTGGAGGCCGGGAAACACGTTTTGTGCGAAAAACCGTTCGGTTTCACCACGGCCGATGTCGACGCGATGATCGCGGCCTCGAAGCGGTCGGGCAAAGTGTTGCAGGCCTTCCAACAACGCCGGCTCGAACCGGATTTCCAGAAGGTGTTGGAAGTGTGCCGGAGTGGACGGCTTGGGCGGATCACTTTCATTCGGTCCGCTTGGCACGGCTTCAGCCGCCGTTGGGATTGGCAGACTTCTCGTCATTGGGGTGGCGGGCAGCTCTATAATAACGCCCCGCACCCGCTCGACCACGCATTGGAATTGTTTGGTCCGGGCGAACCTGAAGTCTCCTGCGAATTACGTCGTTCGATGGCGCTCGGGGAAGCTGAAGACGAGGTGAAAATCATTCTTCGCGGAAAAGACGCGCCGACGATTGAGATCGAGCTGTTTTGCACCGCGGCGTATCCGCAGGACCGCTGGTTCGTTTGCGGCACCTCGGGCGGATTGCGTGGAACCGCCTCGGAATTGGAGTGGAAGTGGGTCGATTGGTCGTCGATGCCGGAGCGCAAGCTCGATTTGAACCCGACTCCCGATCGGAGCTACAACAGCGAAGAAAAGCAGTGGGAAACCGGTGCGTGGAAATCGGTCGACGGAGCCGACTCCGGCGCGGGCGGGACCCCCGCCAACCAACCGACCCTCGACCTTTACGACAAGCTTTATGGAATCCTCCGGGAGGGAAAAGCGCAGGAAATCACCCCGGAAGCGATCCGGCGGCGGGTGGCGGTGATGGAGAAGTGTTACAAGCTTTCTGGCATTCCGTTCCCCGAGGGAACCCTTACCTGAGGAGCGACCGTCAGGCAAGGGGCCGGAGATGCGGACGTGCAACGACGGCGGCTGAAGCGCGCCGCTCCTTTGCGGAGGAGCGGGAGCGCATTGTTGTTTTATGGTCTAAGGCGTTTGATGAATAGAGGCTCGCCGGGTCGGTGGAGGTAAATCATTGTTGGATTATGGCGCGAGGGAATTTGAAGGAACCGCTCATTTGGGGCAACTTGCTGCATTTGAGTTACAACATGTGGGAGGACCGGATTGCTCCGGAGAGGGAGGTGCGGGGGTATCGTCCCTATCTTCGGTGCGAAGACGTCCTTTGGCGGGAGTTGACCGAGGCGATGGCCGCGGCCGGGATGAACATGGTGGTGATCGACGTCGGCGACGGTATCGAGTTTCCGTCGCAACCCGATATCGCCGTCAAGGGCGCTTGGCCGGTCGCCAAATTACAAGAGGAACTGGCGCGCCTGCGCGGGATCGGACTCGAACCGATTCCGAAACTGAACTTCTCCGCCACCCATGACACCTGGCTCGGAGAATACCATCGGCGCGTATCCACCAAAGAATACTACCAGGTTTGCGAGAACGTGATCGCGGATGTGATCGAGCTTTTCGACCGGCCCCGTTTCGTTCATATCGGGATGGACGAGGAAACGGCCGAGCATCAGCGGTTCAACGACTACGCGGTCATCCGTCAGTTCGATCTCTGGTGGCACGATTTGCTGTTTCTGGTCGATCAGGTGGAGAAACGACAGGCGCGGGCGTGGGTTTGGTCGGATTATTATTGGAACCACCCGGAGGCCTTTTTGGAGAAAATGCCCCGTTCGGTCTTGCAGAGCAATTGGTATTACGGGGAGAAGTTCGACCAAAGCCTTCCGCGGGTCGCGCCATACCTGGATTTCGACGCCCATGGATTCGATCAAGTGCCGACCGGGAGCAATTTTTCGTATTCCGATAATTTCCCCAAGATGGTGGAGTATTGTCTTTCCCGCTTGGCGCCCGAGCGCTTGAAAGGTTTCTTGCAGACCCCTTGGAAGCCGACCATTCCGGAGTTTCGGAACCATCACCTGGAAGCGATCGAAGCGGTGCGAAACGGAATTCAAGCGGCCGCGACGTTTCGCGTTTGAAGCGGATCGGCGAGGCCATATTGCGTTAGGCGCCTGTCTCGATCCGCTCGACGGAATAGGAGGGAGTTTCTCGGCGGGTGGGGAAAGTGAGTTCCGGTCTTGCTCTCGGGGTGGTTTGGGGGAGATTAGACCGGGCAAGGATCATCCCGGTGAATACTCTCGAAATCAGTCTCCAGGTGCCGGATCTCTGGCAGCAGGACGCTTTGCGCGCGTTGCGGCGAGGGGATGACGTGGTGGTGCATGCTCCGACCGGCGCCGGAAAGACCTACATCTTTGAATTGTTGGTGGAGGGCGGTTTCGATCGTCAGGCGGTCTTCACCGTGCCGACCCGGGCTCTCGCCAACGACAAACTCCATGAATGGCGGGCGCGGGGGTGGGATGTCGGCATTTCCACCGGGGATGTCGCCGAGAACCTCGACGCGAAGGTGGTCGTCGCCACCCTCGAGACCCAGAAATCGAAATTTTTGAAACGGAAAGGGCCGGGATTGTTCGTCGTCGACGAATACCAGATGCTCGGCGACAAATCGCGGGGGACGAGCTACGAACTGGCGCTGGCGCTCCTCCCTCCCGGTACCCAGTTGTTGCTGTTGAGCGGCAGCGTGGGGAATCCCGAGCACGTGGTCGAATGGCTCCGCCGGATCGGACGAACGGCGGTGCTGGTCTCGCATGAGGAACGCCCGGTGCCGCAGGAGGAGGTTTTTCTCGAAAGCATCCATGAAAAGGTGTCGAACAAGATCACCGGATTCTGGCCCCGCATGGTGGCGCGGGCCTTGAAGGCCGACCTCGGTCCGATCCTGATTTTCGCGCCGCAACGCAAGGGAGCCGAACAGCTGGCCCGGATGTTTGCCGCCGCTTATCCGATCGAGGACCCGCTGGTGTTGACGCCGGAGCAGCGGCATCTGGCTGGGGATCGGTTGGGCAAGATGTTGAGCCGCCGCATCGCGTATCACCACAGTGGATTGAGTTACCGCCAGCGCGCCGGATTGATCGAACCTTTGGCCAAGGCCGGGCAACTCCGGATCGTGGTGGCGACGACCGGTCTCGCCGCCGGGATCAATTTTTCGATGCGGTCGGTGCTGGTGAGCGACCGCGAATACCGGGTCCATCATTTTCACGAAGAGATCCGACCGGATGAGTTGCTGCAAATGTTCGGACGGGCGGGGCGCCGGGGACTCGATGAAGTTGGATACGTTTTGGTCGCCCCCGGCCGTCCCCGCTTGAGCGACGCCCGTCCGCTCTATTT
The DNA here is from genome assembly GCF_056590205.1 of Verruconatronum alginivorum. Classification (NCBI taxonomy): domain Bacteria; kingdom Pseudomonadati; phylum Verrucomicrobiota; class Opitutia; order Opitutales; family Verruconatronaceae; genus Verruconatronum; species Verruconatronum alginivorum. The sequence goes on from NZ_JBWPVQ010000001.1 coordinate 2,529,844, forward strand.
GCAACGGTCGCGCCGGGTCGATTGGCCGAGTCTGGTCGGAGTCATGCAAGGGGCGGCGGAGCAAGGGCGGAAGCCCTTCGCCGAGGCGGTCAACGCCTGCGAGCGCCTCTTCAGCGTGGAGCCGGTCACGCTCGGGGTGGAGCACAGTCTCCGGACCGGGACGCGGCCCTGTGGATTGTGGGTCGACGCCGAGCGGGCGCGGTTCGCGCAGACGGCGGTGTTGGAAATGCAAAATTCCCGCGGGCGGTGGGAGCCGAAACCGGCGGCACCGACGGCGGGAACCTTGGGAGAGGCGAAGGTTTTTCGAAACGGACGATGGCGTCCGGCGTTGGAAGTGGCGGCGACCCTCGACGGAGTCGGCGAAGGCAATCTCTGTCGTTTGACCGGACCGGAAGGAGAGCGGGGTCGGCGTTACGGACGGGAAATACCAGTGGCGACGCGGGATCCGGAGGATACCGGCCGGGTGCAAGTGGCGAAAGGATTGCGGCGCAAACTCCGGGAACGGAAAATCGACGTCGCCCGGTTCATGCCGGAAGCCGAGTTCCGGGAGCGGGTGGTGCCGTTGGTCCCGTCGGTGAGCGGCGGCGGAGATGTTCGCGAGATAGTGGAGAGGAAGAACACCCTGAGCGTTCGCCTCGATTTTTCGGAGCGACCCGTGGAAGGGTGGCGGGATTCGGAAGAGGCGTTGCTCTTGTCGCCTCCCGAGCGCCGGGAGTATCCGGAAGCGTGCCGGAGTTGCGATCAGTTGGAGATTTGTTCGGGCGGCGAGATGCGGCGGCGTTCGCCCGCGCTGGCTTGGCGGCAATTGAAGTTGGTCGACCGGGAAGGGGCGCCGACCCGGCGGGGGATTGTATTCAGTTTCTTTTACGAAGGGGACGGGCTGGCGATCGCGGCGGCCTTGGAGGACGAGACATATCCGATCGACGAATTGGTTTACGACATCGCCAACCTCCGGGCCGGTTTCCGGTTTTCGGAGGAAGAAGTGGCGCGTGGGTCGCGGTTGGGCAGCGTCTCCCGGGAGACGTATCCGAGAGGAGAATACGCCGGGTATTTGGAGGAAGGGGTGCCGCCCGATTATGGGGACGGGGCGGCGGAAGTGTTGCGGGAGTTGGATTTCAATCCGGCGGGGAAACGGTTGAAGTCGGGGGAGTTGTTGCGACCCGGCGATGTCGAGCGGGCCTATCTGGAATGGCGGAGTTTGCTGCGGCAGATCGCGTTCGCTCCCGATTACGATTGGGACCGGTGGCGTGCATTGCAAGGGGAAGCCCGGGGGATCCTGGAACGGACCGGAACGGTGGCATTGCACGCGGACTTTCCGCCGTTGACTGTGGCGCAGAGCGCGCGGGGCGCGCATAGACGATAGCTGATAGACGATAGACGATGGGTGATGTGTTGGCGTTTGTTGGAGTTCCGGCTTTAGCCGGTCTCAGCAGAGGGACCGCATGAATGCGGGGCTCCGACGGATCGGCTATGACCGTGGATTGACGGTGTTTGCGTTGGAGTTCCGGCTTTAGCCGGCCTTTGCAGGGGAGACCGCATGAATGCGGGACTCCAACGAATCGGATATAACCGTGGATTGACGATGTGTTTGTTGGAGTTCCGGCTTCAGCCGGTCTTTGCAGGAGGGACCGCATGAATGCGGGACTCCAACGGATCGGATATAACCGTGGATTGACGTGGGGGAGGATCGGGCCTAGCGAATAGGCAGGCATGAGAGAGCGATTGGTTCAGGAAATATTGATGGCGCGGCAGCGGGTGTATGCGGTGGGGGCTTCGACGCCGTTGGAGAGGATCGAGGTGCCTTCGTCGGGAGCGGAGGTGTTTCTGAAACGGGAGGATTTGTCACCGATCCATTCCTACAAATGGCGGGGCGCCTACAACCGGATGGCCTTGCTTACCGCGGAGGAACGCTCGCGGGGGGTGATCGCCGCCTCCGCGGGGAACCATGCCCAAGGCGTGGCGATGGCCGCCCGGAGGTTGCAAACGCGGGCCGCGATTTATATGCCGGTTTCGACTCCGAAGATGAAGCAGACGGCGGTGCGGCTGCACGGAGGGGAGGCGGTGGAGGTGATTCTCACCGGCGACACTTACGATGCCGCTTCGAAAGCGGCGCATGAGGCGGCGGCGCTCGGCGACCGGGTGTTCGTCCACCCTTACGATCATATCGCGACCATGGGGGGACAAGGGACGCTGGCTGACGAAATCGTGATGTCGGGGGAAGGCCCGTTCGACGTGGTTTACTTGCAGATCGGGGGAGGGGGCATGGCGGCGGCGGTGGCGTGTTGGTTGCGGACCTATTGGCCCGGGATGCGGATCGTCGGGGTCGAGGGGCGCGACCAAGCCTCGATGGCGGCGGCGTTTGCAGCGGGGGCGCCGGTGACGCTCGACTATGTCGACGTTTTTTGCGACGGCACGGCGGTGAAGCGGGCGGGGGATCTGACGTATCCCCTTTGCCGGGAGTTGCTCGACGAGTTGATCACGGTCAGCAACGACGAAGTGAGCGCGGCGATTCAGGTCTTGTGGGAGACGCGCCGGTGCGTGCCGGAACCGTCGGGGGCGATGGGTTTGGCCGGGTTGTTGCAGCAGCGGGACCAGTTGGAAGGGAAACGGGCGCTCGCGGTCGTCTGCGGGGCGAACGTCGATTTCGCCCAACTCGGCGTGATCGCCCGGCATGCTGGAATCGGGGGCGCCCGGCGGCGGTATCTCCGGTTCGAGATTTCCGAGGAATCCGGTTCGATGCTGCGGCTTTTGGAGGAGTATCTGGACGGGCTCAACATCGTGGAGTTCCAATACGGCAAGGTCGATCCGGAACGCGGATGGCCGGTGATCGGCTTCGACGCGGCGGGACCGGTGCATGCGGCGATGGAGCGGAAACTGCAGGAAGGCGGCATCCGGTATGAAGACGTCACCGGCCAGGAAGACGTGGAGTTCCGGATCATCCATTACCGGGCCCGGATGATGCGGCTGCCGTTTTTCATCAAATTGGAGTTCCCCGAACGGCCCGGCGCCCTGCACGACTTTTTGGCCGGGGTCGCCGATATGACCAATGTCTGTTATTTTAACTACAGTTACAGCGGCGAACGAGTCGGGCGGGCATTGATGGGATTCGAATTCGCCGACGAGGAAAGGCGGTCGCGGTTTCAGAAGAAATTGCGGGAAATGAACTGCACTTTTCGCGAAATTCAACGGGAAGCGTTGGGGCGTATTCTGTGAAGTGGCGGGGCCGGCCCTGTTGGAGTCCCGGCTTTAGCCGGTCTTTGAGTCGGGAGGGGGGGACCGCCTGAAGGCGGGACTCGTGCGTCATCAAGTCGCAAACGTCTGACAGGTGCGAGACCTGTTCCGGGCAAACCGTGCGCTGCCCGCGAATCGAACCGAAACTGCGTCGCCGCGAGGCGGGGTGGAGAGCAACGGAAAGAGAGAATGCAGACCATAACGAAAGTGAACCTGATACGGCCGTCATGCGGGCCGAGCCTGCGGGTTGTTGAGCGAAGGCACGCGCGACGAATGAGTCGCGACTCATGGAGGGCGGATCCCACGGCAAAGCCCTGCCATGGCTGCATGGAGGTGGTTGGGGATAGTATGCATTCAAGGACGTCTGCGATGAAGATGAGAGATCTGATGGGAAAGGCCGACCTGTGTCCGACACCGTCCCGGAACGAGCGCGACCGGGTTACCAACGCTCAGCCAAATCGGACGTCCCGTCGCCCATCAGAAGTCAGAGTCCTCGTAGGAGCGATGAATCCGGGTAACTCCGGAGGAGCAAAGGAGGGCAGGAAGATGAAAGGAAGTCGCTCATGACCGAAGGACCAACCCCGTCGCAAGTGCCGGAAACGGCTATCCAGGACGGACAGGCCCGCGAGTTGCGCAAACGACTCGGAGCCGACCCTTTGGTCTGGACCGATCCCATGCTGGCAGCCCTCAAATCGGGGGTGAAGGGAGGCAAGTGGTTCAGCCTCAAAGACAAACTCTACAGCCGTCGCACGCTGCAACATGCCTGGCATATTGTGGCAAGCCGCAAGGGCGGTGGAGGAGTCGACAAGATCAGCCTGCATCAGTATGGCGAGCAACTCGACCTTCGGTTGGGCAAGCTGGAAGCCAAACTCAGAAGCGGGCGATATGAACCGAACCCGGTGAAACGAGTGTATATCTCGAAACCGGGAAGCAAAGAGAAACGCCCCTTGGGCATCCCGACCGTGGAAGACCGCATCGTCCAAACGGCGATGCTGCTGGTGATCGGACCGATCTTCGAGATCGGGTTCTCGACCCACAGTTACGGTTTCCGTCCCGGACGCGGCTGCAAAGACGCGCTTCGGGAAGTGGACGGTCTGCTCAAGGAAGGATACGAATGGATAGTCGACGCCGACCTCAAAAGCTACTTCGACACGATCGACCATGACATGCTCATGGCGCTCGTGCGCGAAAAGGTGGCCGACGGGATGGTGCTCGACTTGCTGGAATCCTACCTGAAACAAGGAGTGGTCAACGAACTCAAGGACTGGGAACCGACGGAGAAAGGCACGCCCCAGGGAGCGGTGATCTCACCGCTGCTGGCGAACCTGTATCTGAACGGACTCGACCACCTGCTCGCTGCCCGGGGCCACAAGATGATCCGCTACGCGGACGACTTCGTGGTTCTCGCGCGAAGCAGGGAGGAAGCCGAAATGGCCCTCGCCGCGACCTCGGAATGGACTCGCGGGCGCAAGCTTACGTTGCATCCCGAAAAGACGCGGTTGGTGACCCATCGGGAAGGCTTTGAGTTCCTCGGTTACCGTTTTGAAAACGGAAACCGCTATGTCCGGCAGAAAAGCCTGACGAAGTTGCGCGCAACCCTGCGACCGAAAACCAAACGAACCAATGGCGTTTCGCTGAAGGCGATCATCAAGGAGATAAATCCGGTGCTGGTCGGGTGGTTCGGGTACTTCAAAGACGCCCACAAGAACACCTTCGTCTGGATGGACGGTTGGGTGCGGATGCGTTTGCGCAGCATCCTGCGCAAGCGTGCCGGGCGCAAAGGCCGCGGCCGCGGACTCGACCACCAGCGCTATCCGAACAAGTACTTCGCCGAGATGGGATTGTTCAGCCTTGAACGGGCCCATCGGGAAGCGTGCCAGTCTCGATAAAGAGCAATCATCAACCGGAGAGCCGGATGCGGGAGATCTGCACGTCCGGTTCGGAGGGAGGGGCGGGGCCTCGGCCCCGTTCCTACCCCTATCAACGAATGCCCGGCAACGATTTTCTCATGGCCTTCTCCCGCGTTGCATTCCGGGGATCGGGGCGTCATGATGGTCTCTCTGTCTCATGGAAGATAACTTATCGCAATCGCCACCCCCCATACCGGTTTCCGTCGAATCCGTGGCGGACGGGGAATTTCATCATGTCGACCCGAACTCGATTCCGCTCGGGCGGATCAATATGGCGATCGGGTCGGCGGTGATGATTGTCATCGCCTTTTTCGCGTTGATGTTTTTCCAGTTCGGGGCGGACGTCGGGCGGACTCCGCGACTGGTGGCGTTCGGGTTGTGGTTGGGTTTGTTTCCGGTGTTGGGTATCTATTCATGGGTTTGGCCGAAGGTAAGTTACCGGCGGATTTTTTATTGTTTGAAGGAAGATTGCCTGATCATTCGGGGCGGGGTGTTTTGGAAAATGGAGACGATCGTGCCGAAGACGCGGATTCAGCACACCGACATTTCGCAAGGACCGTTGCAACGCGGTTACGGGGTGTCGGATCTGGTCGTGCATACGGCGGGGACTCGTTTTGCGCTGGTCACCTTGAACGGACTTTCCCAGGAACTCGCGCCCAAGTTGCGGGATCATTTGCTCGACCGGAAGACCGATGATCGAGTCGCCTGAATCCAACCCGATTCCGGCGGTTCCGGAGGAGGCGCCATGGCGGCGGCAACATCCGGTCGCCTGTCTGTTCCATATCGCCGGAGCGGTCCGCAGGCTGTTGTTTCCGATCATCGCCGGGGCGATCGCGGCGCGGGGTCCTTTTCTGTATTTTTTCCTCGGGACGATGCTCTCGGTATCGATCGGGTTGGCCCTGATCCGCTACTTCCGATATCGCTATCGGTTTACCGCCGAAGAGTTGGTGGTCGAGCAAGGCTGGTTGTATCGAAACGTTCGGCACATCGCGTATGAGAAGGTGCAGAACATCAACATTCTGAGGAATCCGGCCCACCGGCTTTTCGGCGTGAGCGGCATGCAGTTGGAGTCGGCGAGTGGAAGCGAGGCGGAGGCGGTGATGGAGGCGCTGGCGCAGCGCGAAATCGATGAATTGCACGATCGGGTGGAGCGGGCCAAGGGCGAGACGGCGATTGTCGAAAGTCGTGTCGAAAGCATTGGGAGCGACGGAGAAAGCGAGGAGGGGGCGGAGGACGCGGAGAAGGCGGTGGAGAAACCGGTTCGGGAAGAGCGGCGACGGATTCTGCGTCTTGGTCTGGGGGAATTGATCCGGCACGGGCTCGTCTCGAATCGAGGGATGGTCCTGGTGGCGGCCTTGCTCGGATTCTTCTTTCAAGGACGGATCGCGGAGCAAATGTTGCCGGTATTGCTCGGGTGGATCGACCGGTTCACCCGCCGGGCTCCGACCGAGATCATCGAAGGGCTGGGCCCGTTCGGGTGGTTCGGGATCGGGGTGGGGATCTTTTTGGTCATTCTCTCGGTCCTGGCGCTGTTGTCGGTGGTGTATTCAATTATTCGTTACTATGGTTACACGTTGAGCGTCGACTCAAAGCAGGTGCGGGCGGAGTATGGATTGTTCACCCGGGTGGCGATCACCATTCCGAAACACCGGATTCAATTGATCGGATTCCGGGCGAATCCGCTCCATCGGTTGTGTCGCCGGGTTTCGCTGAAAGTGGAGACGGCTGGTTTGTCCGGGACCGAGGAGAACCCCGCGAGTTTGCGCTGGCTGGCCCCGATCCTGCCGGAACGGGAAGCGGCCCGGGTGTTGCGCGAAGTGCAACCGGAAGTCGAGTGGGAGGAACTCGAGTGGCGTTCGCTCCATCCGAGGACCTGGAAGCGGATGTTCCGGGTGCGGCTGATCGCGCTCGCTTTGGCTGGACTCTTTTTAACGTGGACCGGCGGCACGTTGGCGTTGGCGGTATTGGTTTTCGTGCCGGTGGCGTTCGGGTATGCCCGTGGGTATTTCCGGTATGCCGGATGGGCGGTCACTCCGACGGCGGTCGCCTTTCGCAGCGGTTGGTTGGTGAAGCGGCAGAGCGTGGTCCGCCATTCGCGGATTCAAGTCGTTTCGATGACTCGGAATCCGTTCGACCGCCGCTGGGGAATGGCGGCGGTGACCGCCGACACCGCCGGTTCGGACCCCGCCGGTCACTCGATCCGGATCCGCTTCATGGAAGAAACCGCCGCCCGCGAATTGACCGATCTGCTGGAAGAAAAGACCCGGACGACGAAGTTCGTCTGGTAGGGAGATTAAGACCCGTTGACCATGATAAAGGCTAGATGAGGGGGCGTTTGGTTGGCGCTTCCCGGGCAATGTCGCGGAAAATTAACCTCGAAGCGTTGCCGGGAGATCCCTACCGTATGGAGGCTTGGAAGCGAAGGATGGTAATATTTCCAGGCAAACGGGACGCGAGCCGGCGAAACGCCCGGGCGTCGGGGCGACTTTTGCGCCGTTTCGCACCTACCCGCGAAGCCGATCTGATGAAGCGATTGCTGAAGGCGGCGCGACTTTGCCGGACTACGACCCGGTCGTCGAGGCCCTGAAAAAATCCCCGCCCTCGGAGTTGCGCCGAAAACAGGCGCGCCTCGATCGAGCCGCCTCCGAGATGGGACTGGATCCCACCGTATCGTCCGAAAAGCGACGCGAATCCCCCTGGCGGCTCGACCTCTTTCCACGCCTGTTTTCCAGCGGGGAATGGGAAATCCTGGCGCAGGGGATACTGCAGCGTGCCCAGGCGCTCAATCATTACGTGGCCGACGTTCACGGAGAGCAACGGATTCTCCGGGAACGAATGATCCCATGCGACGTGGTCCTGCGGGATCCGCAGTTCCACCGCCAGTTTAGCGGGATCCCGCCGACCGCGAGCGGTCCCTGTGTCTTTGGCGCTTTCGACCTCGTGCGCACGGCCGACGGAGAATGGCTGGTCACCGACCATCATCTCGGGACCACCTACGGTGTCTCCTACGTGCTGCAGAACCGGAGAATGCTCGCGCAGTTTTTCCCCGAATTGTTTGAAACCATGCCGGTGGCGCCGGTCGCCTCTTTCAGCACCCTTCTCCTGGAAGCGCTGCGCGGCCAGTCGAACAAGCCGAACCCGCATGTCCTTCTCCTGACGCGGGGCGACACCGGGCCAATCGCGTTCGAGGACGGTTTTCTGGCGCGGCACATGGGGATCTCGATGGCGCACCCGGGCGATCTGCTGGTGCGGGACCGGGCTGTCTTTCTCAAAACGATTCATGGTCTGGAAAGGGTCGACACGATCTTTCGGCGAATCGATTCCTCGACAGTCGACCCTGTCTCGGTGCCACACCCCGCCTTTTCCGGCGTGCCCGGTCTCGTCAACGTGGTGCGCGACGGCAATGTGGCCATGGCCAACGGGCTCGGCGCGAGCGTGGCCGACAACCGGGCCATCCTGCGCTACATGGATCGGATTATCGGGTTTTACCTCGGCGAAAGATCCATCCTGAAAACAGTGAAGACCTATGACCTCGCCGACCGCAACCAGCGCGATTTCGCTATCGCCTCCCTCGATCGGATGCGATTGCTTCCCCTGCACGGTCCCCCCGCCGGAGATCCGGGCCGTCGCAGGCGTCAGGTCGAACAGGAAGCACGCCGTCATCCGGAACGGTTTGTTGCGCAGGACACAGGCCCTCTTTCGACTCTTCCGGCCTGGAAAACCAAGGGGGGATTTGCCCCGGTCGAGACATCTCTGCGGGTTTTCTTCATCCTGGGCAGCCAGCCGGCGGTAATGCCTGGCGGTCTCACCCGCATCATCCGCGCAGAGGAGGGGAGGGAGGGATACGGACTCCTGGCCCGCGGGTTGAAGGATACCTGGATCCCTGTCACCGCCGCGACGCCGCGCGCCACTCGCCCGTCGGGCGGATCGGCGGAACGGTTCTCTCTCGGCAGCCGAATGGCCGAGGCATTGTATTGGTCCGGTCGATACCTGGAACGGGCGGAGAGCACAGCCCGCCATCTTCACATCCTGGAAAACCTGCGCTGGGATCAACTCGGACGGGCGGAACAACGCAGCTATTGGCCACTCCTTCAGGCGATCGCGACCGCCACCGGTCAAACCAGCCTCGCCGACCGGCGGCAACCTCCCGGCGAAACCCTGACCATTTCATCCGGCCTGCTCCTCGATGCTGAAGAGCCAGCCTCAGTCCATGCCTGCCTCCTGGCCGCGCGACGAAATCTGGAGAGCGTTCGCGACACCGTCAGCCCGGAATGCTGGCAGGCGCTCGAAGAAATGACCACCCGCCTTCGTCACGCAGCCCGCCGCCCAAAGGACCGAATCCTCGTGCGCGATGCGAGCTTCGCCGCTGTCAATGATATCGCCCGCTTCAATGGTCTGTTGCACCGCACGATGAGTCATGACGACGGCTGGCATTTCTATCAGGCCGGTCTCGCGCTGGAACGGGCAGAGGGCGGTCTTGCCCTCCTTTCCTTCGCGCTTCCGCGAGTCGTCGAAACCTTTCGCTCCGCCGGACAGGAAAGCGCCGACCTGACCGCCCTGCTACGCATTTTCGCCTCCCTCGATGCCTACCGCCGTCAATATCGCTCCCGCGCTTACCTCGACCGCGTCGCGGCGTTGTTGCTGGTCAACCCAACCAATCCCGGCTCCCTTCATTTTTCCCTTACCTCCCTTCATACCGCTCTGGCCCGGGTCACTCGCCCCGCTTCTCCCGGGGAACAGGTGCTGCGCGACCTGACCGGATTGATCGCGGAAGTGGAAACCCTTCCTCTGGGAGAACTACTCCCGCCTACCGTCCCGGGCCTCGATGCGGGTGAGGGCGAAATCGGACCTGAGCTCTCTCCGGATCGGTTGGGCGAAGTGACCGGCGTTCTGACAAAGCAAATCCAGTTGTTGCACGAACAGATCGAGGACATTTTTTTCAGTCACCAACACATGTTTGCCAGGGAGGCCACTTTGTTCGATCTTTGAAATTCCTCCTTCGCTCCCGAACACCCATGCGTTTCCGGATCTCTCATACAACCCGTTACGAATACTCTTCTCCGGCCTCGGAATCATTCGCCGAGCTGCGTATTTGGCCGCGCAATACCCACACCCAGCGCGTGCTCCATCGGGAATTGCGTATCAACCCGGCAACCCGGGTTGACCATTACGTCGATTACTTCGGCAATTTCGTGGAATATTTCTCGATCCCTTTTCGACACCATGCGGTCGACGTGACCGCGATCGCCGAGGTGGAAACAACCGCGTTCGCGATCCCGGAACCTGTGCTCAGCCTCACTTTTGCCGAGGCTCGTCAGCTCTACCGGGAAGACATGAACCGGCTCTTCGATTTCCTCCAGCCCTCCGCGCTGACCCCGTTGGACGAAGTCGCCCGCTTGCGATGCAGCTTTTTCCGGGAGGCCGACCCCGTGGGAAAATCACTTCTGGAATTAAACCGGTGGATCTACGATACGTTCGATTACGTCCCGGGGGTAACCGAGATCACCACTCCGCTGCGGGACGTCCTCCGAAAGAAACGAGGCGTTTGCCAGGACTTTGCCCACCTCATGCTGGCCATTCTGAGACGGGCCGGTCTTCCCGCCCGTTATGTCAGCGGATACATCGAGCCGTTCGATCCTGCCGGCCAAACTCCTGGTCTCGTGGGCGCCGCCGCCAGCCACGCCTGGGTTGAGGTGTATCTCCCCGTCGGATACTGGTGGGGCCTCGATCCGACAAACAACCAGGCCGCGGGGGAACGTCATGTGGTCGTGGCGACCGGGCGCGACTACACCGATGTGGCGCCGATGCGGGGAACCTACAAGGGCGCCCTCGACCAACGCCTCCAGGTCATGGTTTCGGTCGAACGGGGCGCGGGCGACGCGGCGGCTTGCCTCCCGTCGCCAGGGACGTTATCCGATAACAAACGATGAAACTTTTTATTCGGCACCGAACCCGCTACCGCTACGACCAGATCGTTCGTTTCAGCGATCATCTTCTCTTCCTTCGCCCCCTGGAAACAGCTCTGCTCACCGTGGAATCGATGACTGTGGAGACAATCCCCGCTTCCGCGTCCCGCCGATGGGTCAGAGATGTTTTCAACAACGTCGTCCTCGCGATCGATTTCGGCGCCCAGGAAAGCGACCTCCTCGAGTTCGACTGCCGGATCCGCCTCGCCAGTCATGAGGGGAATCCTTTCGACTTCCTTCTCGCCGAGCACGCCACCTCCTTTCCCTTCCATTACCAGCCCGGCGACCGCATCGTTCTGGCGCCCTATATCGATACTCCCGTCCCCGGCTCGACCGGGGTCGCGGAATGGATCCGGCAGTTGACGCCGGAGCTGGAGGGAGGAGGTGAAACCGTCGGCCTCCTCTGGGCGATCAATCACCGGATCGGCCAGACCATCGCCTACCAGCGCCGTGACGAGGAGGGGGTGCAAACACCGGAAGAGACGATTCGCCTCGCCCGTGGCTCTTGCCGCGATATGGCCCTGCTCTTCATCGCAATCTGCCGCACCCTCGGTCTGGCGGCTCGTTTCGTCAGCGGTTATCACTACGATCCGCCCGCGGCCCCCGGCGAAATCAGGATCAACCGCGCCCAAGGCTCCATGCATGCCTGGGCGGAGGTTTATCTTCCCGGAGCCGGATGGAAAGGATTCGACCCGACCAATGGCATCCTCGCCGATCGCCATTTCATCCCCACCGCGGTCGGCCTCGACCCGGCCGCCGTTGCTCCCTTGCAAGGTGACTTCATCGGTCCCGCCTCCACGTCGTCCCGGCTCGAGGTCCGCCTCGAAATCAGCGAGATCCCCTGAGCAGGATGGAAACATCCGGCGTCGCCGTTCCCGTAGCGAATCTCCCCCGGAGATTCGACCGTAGCGGATCTTCCCCGAAGATTCGATCCACACCGAGGACAACATCGCTGCATTCCGCTCCGCCAAAGGAGACGTAAGAAGGAATCAGCACCTGGCTCAAATGTGCCCACGTTTGTCCAGCCGGGAATTGAGTTTTGACTATTTCTGCACTTCTCAGGCATAATAGCTTCGTTCGGCACCAAACCTGCTGAATCCTTTCTTCGTGGCCATGTCGACATCTTCGCCCAATCTCTTCGAAAACTATGGAATCGATGGATTCTTCGACGAAATGTTTGCGACGGACGGATCGGTCCGACCCCATTACCGGAAACTCCACCAGCGTCTGCTCGAACTGACTCCCGACGAGCTGATGGGCAAATGCGAAGTGGCGGCGCAATCCTTTCTCCGCCGCGGCGTCACCTTCACCGTCTACAACAACAACGAAGGAACCGAACGGATTTTCCCCTTCGACTGCCTGCCCCGGATCATCCCCGCCGAGGAATGGAGACGCCTGGAGGAAGGGCTGGCCCAACGGATAGTCGCGCTGAACCATTTCCTCGCGGATATCTACGGTCCACAAAAGATCCTTAAGGAAAAGATCATTCCGCGGGAGATGGTCGAATCCTGCAAATTCTTCCGCCGGGAGCTCGTCGGGTGCCCTATGCCGCGCAACCTTTATGTCCACTTGAACGGGTGCGATCTCATCCGCTCCCCGGATGGCGCCTACCAGGTTCTGGAAGATAACCTACGCTCCCCTTCCGGGGTCTCTTATGTGCTGGAGAACCGGCAGACGATGAAACGGGTTTTCCCCAACCTCATCCGCCATTACTCCGTCAGTCCAGTAGAACAATACTGCCAGCATCTGCTCGAGATGCTCACGCACCTCTCACCGCGCCAGGTCGAGGAACCGACGGTCGTCCTGCTCACGCCGGGCTCGTTTAATTCCGCCTACTTCGAGCATGCCTTTCTCGCCCGCCAGATGGGGATCCAAATCGTCCAGGGATCCGACCTGATCGTCATGAATGAAAAGGTCTACATCAAAACGGTGCGAGGCCTCGCCCAGGTCGATGTCATCTATCGCCGCATCGATGACGACTTTCTCGATCCCCTCGTCTTTCGTTCCGATTCCATGCTGGGAGTTCCCGGCCTTTTCGAAGCATTCAGCAAGGGCAATGTCGCCCTCTCCAATCCGATCGGAACAGGGGTCGCCGACGACAAAGCCGTCTATGCCTACGTCCCGGAGATGATACGTTTTTATCTTCAGGAGGATCCCAAACTCGCCAACATCGAAACCTATCAGGCCATCAATCCGGAAGAACGCTCCCACATTCTCGCCAACCTCGACAAGCTGGTGGTGAAAAGCGTCAACGAGGCCGGCGGCTACGGCATGCTGATCGGGCCGCATGCGAGCCAGGAGGAAATCGAGAGCTTCCGAAACATGATTCAGAAAAACCCGCGCAACTTCATCGCGCAACCCACCATCTCCCTTTCCCGCAGCCCCACCGTCTGCGACAACCGTATCGAAGGCCGCCACGTCGATCTGCGTCCCTACGTCATCAACGGCGACCGTGTCCGGATCGTCCCCGGCGGCCTGACCCGCGTCGCGCTGCGCAAAGGATCGCTGGTCGTGAACTCGAGCCAGGGCGGAGGAAGCAAAGACACGTGGGTTCTGACCGATCGGCAGCGCCCCGCCCAGGAAGAACAACCGGAAACCATTATCGTATGAATACGGATTTCGCCCAGTTCCAGTCCCGGCGCTCCGAACCTTTTCCCAACGGAGGGAGGGAGTAACCATGCTCTGCCGAGTCGCCGATCACCTCTTTTGGCTTTCCCGCTACGCCGAACGGGCCGAATGCACCGCCCGCCTGCTCGACGTCAACAGCAGCCTCATGCTCGATATCGCGGGTGTCGTCGAAATGGAACCGCCCGACGCATGGCTTCCGATCGTTCGCGTGTTCGGAGGCGAAGACCTCTTCCGGTCCCGCTACCCCCAGGCCGATGAGCCAAATGTGATCGAGTTCATGATCTTCGACCGGATCAATCCGAGCTCCATCGTCTCCTCGATCTCCCACGCGAGGGAAAACGCCCGCTCCGGACGCGAGCAAATCTCCTCCGAGATGTGGGAACAGATCAACCGCACCTACCTCCGCATCCACCGCGCCTCCTACGAAGACTACCAGCGAATCGGCGGAAACGAATACCTGAACCGGCTCAAAGCCTCCATCCACCTCTTCTTCGGCGCCACCGAATCCGCCATGCCCCGTTCGACCGGCTGGAACTTCTTTCGCCTCGGACAATACCTCGAACGGGCCGACAACATGGCCCGCCTCATCGAAGCCAAAAGCGTCACCCTTCTCCACGAGGACAGACGCGTCACCCCCGTGACCGACCTCGTGCAATGGATCGCCGTTCTCCGTTCCTCCTCCGCCTTTGAAGCCTTCCGGCGCAGCAAACGAGGACAGATCACCGGCCAACGCGTCCTCGAATACCTTCTGCTCGACCTTGAATTCCCCAAAAGTATCCACTTTTGCATTATTCAGGCCGAACTGGCCCTGCGCGAGATCTGCGCCGGCCAGGACACGACCTCCGGCAACTCAGTCATCCGGGCGCTCGGCAAACTCCGCGCCGAACTCGACTACACGATCATCGACGAAATCCTCGAACGAAACCTCCGCGACTACGCCGTCGGCCTCCAGGACTCAATCGCCCGCATCGGAACCCTCATCGAAGAAACCTTCATCTCCTACCCCATAGAACGCGCCCGCCTCCTTTAAGACCGCCCTGGAGTGCGGCAATCATTGTCTTTCCTTTGTCTTTTTGCTGGCTCCGGCGTCTGGAGATCTCCGCGGCGCGTCAATCGAACCGCCCGTCGTTGACGATCTTAATCAGTCCGCTCGGTTTCCCGGGGTTGTTTTCATCCACGCCTTCAAGAAGTCTTAAGTTGTGCTGCGCCGGTTGATACATAGGGTCCAGCTTCAGGGCTTTCTCGAGCGATTCGCGCGCTTCTCTGATGCGGTCCAATTGGATGAGGCAGGTTCCCATGTTGCCATAGGCTTGGTGGCTGCGGGGATTGATCCGCGCCGATTCCCGCAGGTCGGTCAGCGCTTCCTCCCACTTCCCTTCCTTCATTTTGGCGAACGCCCGATCAAAAAGAGCTCCTCCGGCGAGATAGGTCTCCAGATCTATGTCGAAGTCATCTCGCGCCATTTTCGTAACAATGCCGATCAGATTCCGCGCTGAGTCGATGAATTCATCGTCCGGATCGGCTAGTTCCAAAGCCTTTTGGAGAGCGCGAGTCATGGGGACGAACTGGATGAGCTTTTGATGGCAGATTCCTTTGTTGTACCAAGCTTCAGCCATGTCCGGACTCAGCCGGACCGCATTGTTGAAAAAGAGAGGGCGGCCCGATGATCGTCGCGCAAAGCGGCAATCGCGGCGTTTTTCTCTGCGACGGCGTAGGCCTCGGGAAGACTTTCCGTCGGACCGGAGTCCGCATTCACAAAGCCACCACCTCGATCATCAACGGTCTCTTGAGGCAGGGCACCCTTGAGAAGGCGCGAGGGACCTGGATCCGGAACCCCCCGGCCTCTCCCCGTCCAACCCCGGAGCGTCCAGCCAGCAGCGAGGAGATCCCTGTTGAAGCCTTGCTCGCATGCGTTCGTGATGTATTCGCGGATGGGGAACCGCGCGACCGGGCCGATGCCATCGCAGCCTTGGCCAGAGCCCTTCAGGTAGGCAGAAGCCACGCCACCGAAATCCGTTTGGATGGCCCTGAGGACGGCGGTCCGGCGTGGCGTCCTGGACAACTGGGGAGGGCGCCTGTGCCTGCTCACGAGAAACATCAATGATCACCGAGCCAACCTTTTTGCAAAAGCAATTCCTCGCCGCCATCGGACGCGGTCCAACCAATCGGGCCGAAGCGATCCAAAGATTCGCCCGCCACCTTGGCTTTCAGCGCACGGGCCGCCAGATCAAAACAAGTTGGCAACACCGTCATCCGGATCTTGATAAGCCACAAAAGGCTTCTTTCCCACGGAGATGCTCTCCGCCGCCGTCAATTTGGCTTGAGTGGTTGCAGGCAAGCGACCAAGAATATGCAGCTTGCCCGATGGCGCTGGCCAAACGCCCCAGTGATAACCCGGATGAAGCGCCACACCTTGCTTGAGTGTGCTGTTCATGGCGGTGGAAACCAAGTTGACACTTTTTTTAAAAGTTTCGTAAGTTTTTTGTAATGAATAAGAAGAGAATCATTTATGCTCATTGCTTGGTCTTTCTTGGCAAAATTCCCCTTGCCGAGCTTTCTTCCTTCGTATCATATGATACCTTATGGACGTGATGAGATGGCGACACACCAAGAACGACCTGGCTCCCGTGAACTTTGGAACAAGCCCCGAGACGCTTTGCAAGGGCTCCGCGCCGGTAACCGCTGGCCGATTCGCAAGCACCTGACACAAGCCTTCGAGTTTTTGGACATTGCCACAGAGAGGGAACTCTGGGAGGCGGTGGAAAAGCTACTGGAAGAACTTATCGAGAAAGACCCGGTCCAGCACTACGCCGGAAGCCGACCTCCCCAACTCAGCTATGAACCGGAGATTAAGAACTGTGAACTGTGGGCATACGCCTGGGATAGCGACCTTCTCGGCACAAAAGTCTATCTGAAGTTTGCGGTTAAGAAAAAAACGCACAAGAATCCGACCGATTTGAAGATGGAAGAAACGATTTCCTTCTTTTTCGTGGACTGCCATGAAGACCAACCAGAATAGCAACAATCTGCCACCCTCCTGTCCTTCGTGCGATGCCGAAGGAGATATTTGGCAGAAAGCCAAAATGAATGTTACTGAGGAGCTTCGAGGCGAAAAATTCGAAGTCGAGGCCATCCTGACCAGATGCAAGAAATGTAGCTTTGAAATAATGGCGGAAGGTGATGCTGAAGGTTTAGTGAGAGCCGTTCGCGTCGCCTACCAACGCAAGCATAATCTACTTACTGCTGATGAAATCATAGAGCGCCGCAAGGCACTTAAGATGACCCAAGAGGCATTCGCCAAACACATAGGCGTTGGTGTGGCGAGCGTGAAACGCTGGGAGCAAGGACTGATCCAGGACAGAAGCAGCGACGAATTGATTCGGAAAAAGACAGACGATCCTGCATTTTCAGCCGAAGCCGTGGCGCTTCTTGAGAAGATGCTATTTAGCACAATGACTGCTGAAACTCGCCAGGAGCTTCATGAAATTGTAGTGCACCTGGTGAAGAGCCACGGTAAGATTCCGATGACCGAATGGTGGGGCGGCGCATTGGCATGGCCGTCGCCGGTAAGAAGCAGAATTTTAAGCGTAGCGCTGTTGAACGAAAGTTTTTCAGATGACGTGTGCCGATCCCCTGAGGTGGTTATGCACGACACGAATGTTTGGATGGCGGAAATTCCCTCCGCAAGCTGGCATATGGAGCCGCACTTCGTGGACGACCCGTTAGGAGTGCCATTCAGTGGGCCGCCGCAAAGGCAACAAGGCCGAACCCGTCTTGCCGGTGGAGGCCGTCTTACAACGTGTCAAATCAATATAGAGGAAGAGGATGCACTCGCCGCTACAGCTTAGACGATCATTTTTTCGCGAAGTAACCATTACCGTTCGCGATCAGGGAACATTCGAAGCCGAAGCCGAGTTTACTCCAAGAGTAGTATGCGGCGTCGACAAAGATAACCAGCGGTTCTGGAGGATTGAGATGTGGCTGACAATCGATTCGTCGGACCAGAAACCATTCGCCTATGCGGGCCGGGTCTGTGCAGTAGGGTTTTTTGAAGTACACCCGGAGTATCCCGAGGAACAGATTGCGAGGATGGTCCACGTAAACGGAACATCCATGCTCTATGGGAGTATTCGAGAGATGATTCTGATGGTGACAGCGCGATCCGAGAAAGGGGAGCTGATGCTTCCTGCTGCGGACTTTCGCGGTTTCGGTAAGAATATCGAGTCAGCGAGGAGCTGAATCGCGCTCCTGCGGCCTCAAGCTGGCGCTGTGCGCGCCGACGACTGGATGTAGTGAAGCAGGAGGGAGAGAGGAGGCGGGTGATATTGGTGTCACCGGTCATTGTGCCTGCCAGTCAGCTGTTTCCAAAGCTCCATGACGGTGGTCCCCTCGGCGTTTGCCCAATGAGTCGGGCCACGAACGGAAATTGCTTTCATATCGGCTGCCTGCTTTAGCAGATTGCTCGCCAGAGCACTCATTGAATAAAAGCGGCCATTGAACTTAAGCTCTCCGCTGGGAACCGTGGCCTTGAACTCTCGAAGTGCTCTTCCACTATAATCCACTAAAGTAAGTTCTTCCCCCTCGCGGAGTAACCCTGTTGAAACGAGGCTCCTCAGGTCTGCTCTCGGAGCCTTGCGACGACGCCGAGAGCGGATCAGGGGTCGAAACTCGTCTCACACACTAAGCTCGTCATCATCTCGGGCTTGCCAAAAACCAGGCGCGCTATTGCTATAGAGATCCCATTGGTTCATCGGCGGCTGCTGGCCAGTTTGCCGAATTGTAAGACTGAATTCGCTCCCCACTTGGAAAGAAGCCATGTTCACTTGGATCCCAATTTACGAGGAAGCCGCAAAACGGCTAGTTGCATACGAAGACCGCAACCGGGAGCTGGTCGATTTGATCGCCCAGATGAAGGCCCGGGGTCTGAAGACCACTAAGATCGCCGACCAAGGGCCGGACGATTCCACTTTTGATCTCAAGGAGATCGATCCGTTCACCTTTCTCGCCAACTTCAACCGTGGGACGACGGTGGCGAATCGGCGGGAGTTGTGGGCGGTGCTCAAGGAGGAGTGGAAATTGGCCTCCGGTCTTCCGGACGACTTTCACGGAATACCGAACGCAAATGCCCAGAACTCCTGGTTCATGCCGTATGCGAAGCTCCGGTCTCCCGAGCACGTCCCGCTGCTCTGGAAGTTTTTTCGCCACATTATGGCGGCTGAGCCGACCGACCTCGACACGAACCTGATGAACCAGTGCCTGCGTCTGCCTAACGTCGGAATGGCGATGCTCACGATGGGGATGTTCTGGGCCTGTCCACGTAGGTGGATTGCCACAGATGGGAAAAACCTCGCGTTTGCGGAAAATAAAGGCCTCTCGGCCAAAGTCAAAAATGCCCGCGACTATGTGGAATGGCTCCCGAAGATTCGTGCTGCCATCGATGGCGATGCTATCGAATTTTCCCACCAGGCGCATCTTTGGGCCACGCATCCAACAGGTGGCTACGGATCTCCGTTTGACAAGCTCTTCCCGGATCGCCAGCCGGATCCGGTGCTGGATTATTTTGCAAGGGTTATAGGGGTGCTGCGTGAGGAGGCAGAGAATCCTCACGAGCTCCTTGCGATCAGCCTCCGGAAACGCTCCGGCCGAATGTTACAGATCAGGCTCAACATCTGGATGTGGCCTGCTGCCGCAATCATGGCAAAGCCGTCCCAGCGCTTAATCGAATTTCTCCTTCCTTCCGATCATCCGGAAACGGTTCGCTACAGAGAGCAGGCGCGAGGGGAGGGGCAGGAGGTGCCCGAAGGTTTTGCGGAGCTGGTAGAGGGGGTGCGATACTCCCTGTGTTATTTGGAGGAGGCTGAGTTCTTTGATCGCCTCGACGAACTGTGGCCGGCAATGGAGAAGGCTTTGAGGCATGGCCAAGGTCTTTGAAGACTTTGTGCGAAACTTTGCGGGTCGCCGGCTTTCAGGCGCCGCTGTCTCTGCAATGCACATCGACTGGAGCGCGGCCGATGATGGAGGCGGAGCTGCCCTGCTGCTTCCGAGAATGATCACCGATGTGACAATCGTCTGGCTCGACCGAAAGCTAATCCTCGATTGTAAATACTACCAGGAGGCGCTCGTTTCTCGCTACGACGCCCTCCGATTCCGGTCTGGCCACCTTTACCAACTCCACGCCTACCTCACGAACAAAGCCGTCGAGGCCGGCTGGGAACACGTGGAAGGGATGCTGCTCTACCCAACAAATGGTTACCAGTTCGATCACTCTTTCACCCTCCACAATCGGCACAGTATTCGCATTGCGACCATCGATCTTCAGCAGCCTTGGCGGCAGATCGAAGAAAGCCTAATCGGCTTATTTGCCTCAGGTGTGCAGGAAGGGAAAGCCATTGCCTCGACTCCGGAATCCCCATCCCATGTTCCAGCCTGAAGTGAAACTTGAGTTCATTCGCCGGTATTGCTCACCAGCCGCCGGCTGGGTCGTGATGATGGACATTGACCCGTCTGAGGAAGGTCGGACCGGTGGCGCGCGCCGCTCTGAGGAGGCAAAGCAGCGGCAAAAGGAGATGGTCCTCAGCGCACAGCGAGTGCGAGAGACAGCGGCCGAACTGGGTGTCGAGATCGTTGGCAATCGGGCTCAATGGTTTGCCGACAACGGTTTTCCCAGCGTTCTCGGTGATCGCGACATTGTCGCGTTTCATCCAGAGAAAAGGACTCTCTTGATCGTGGAGGTGGAAGGCGCCTCCTCAGGCCAACCCGAGCAGAAACTCTATAAGGCGATTGGGCAAATCGTCCTCGCACTGGGAAAGCCCATTCCCAACGGATGGACCAGATACTTTGTCCTGGCGGTTCACGGTGACGCAATCGCTCGTCATTTGAAAGACGCACACGCCTTGGCGCAGTTTGGTGTTTCGGGAATCTCGCTGGCAGAAGAGCGGGAGCACGATGTTTGGGCGTTTGGCGGGAATCCACAATTTATACAATCCTCACATGCGCGGTCGAAATAACAGGAGCCGACGGGGGGGCTATGAGTTGCCTTTGGGACTTCGACTGCTCTTCGCCGGGATCACTATGATGGTGGTGCCCTCGGCATTTGAAGGGCTGGGGTCACCGGCACCGTCAACACCCGCTCCCGCTTCTCAAGGTGGTTGGTTTTGAATCGTTCCTTAGTGGTGGGGTTTAACCGACCGCTGACAGGCTTAACGTCGTTCTGCTCGATCATGGAGTCGTTACTGGAAAGTGGATTCGATGCCCGGAAAAGTCGCTTGCGGAGGTCGAAGAGTCGCTTGTTTGAGGAAGAAAGTGGCTGTTGCCCCGCGAAAAGCCGGCGCTTTCCCGAGAAACCTCACTGCTTCGCTCCAGAAAGTCCGTCCGCCGACGGAAAACGCGGGTGTTTCAGGGACAAAAACGGGTGAGATGGGCTGAAATGTGGCTTGCGTGGGTGCAAAAGCGGATGTTTGCCACGAACAAGCGGATGCTTCGATGGAAAAGGTCGATGTCGCGGGAGAAGAAGCTTCAGGCGGGCTGCGGCCGAAGGCAGTTCGCGGAAAAATTTTTTGGTCGTCGTAACCGATGGTTAATGGACTCGAACCGGCATTGACCGAGGTGGTCGCATCGCCGGCTCCGGCGTCTGGAGATCTTCGCGGCGCGTCAATCGAACCGCCCGTCGTTGACGATCTTAATCAGTCCGCTCGGTTTCCCGGGGTTGTTTTCATCCACGCCTTCAAGAAGTCTTAAGTTGTGCTGCGCCGGTTGATACGTAGGGTCCAGCTTCAGGGCTTTCTCGAGCGATTCGCGCGCTTCTCTGATGCGGTCCAATTGGATGAGGCAGGTTCCCATGTTGCCAAAGGCTTGGTGGCTGCGGGGATTGATCCGCGCCGATTCCCGCAGATCGGTCAGCGCTTCCTCCCACTTCCCTTCCTTCATTTTGGCGAACGCCCGATCAAAAAAAGCTCCTCCGGCGAGATAGGTCTCCAGATCTATGTCGAAGTCATCTCGCGCCATTTTCGTAACAATGCCGATCAGATTCCGCGCTGAGTCGATGAATTCATCGTCCGGATCGGCTAGTTCCAAAGCCTTTTGGAGAGCGCGAGTCATGGGGACGAACTGGATGAGCTTTTGATGGCAGATTCCTTTGTTGTACCAAGCTTCAGCCATGTCCGGACTCAGCCGGACCGCTTCGTTGAAATAAGGCAGGGCGGCTCTGTGGTCGTCGCGCAACGCCGCAATCGCGCCCAGGGCGAAATGAACGACGCCGGAGTCAGGGTGTTTTTCGAGCAAATCTTTTAGACTGGTTTCGGCCGTATCGAGGCGACCCTCTTGGGCCTCCTGCAAGAGGTCATTTACGCGCTCGGTTAGGGTATCTTCTTCAAGGAGCGGCACCAGGCAGTTGAAGTGCTCTTCGCCGCATCGAGCCGTCAGATGACGAATGATCCGCTTTGTCGTTTCCGGTGATTCCTCGTTTGACGCGATGTAGAACGGCTTGCCGTCATGGCCGAAAACGAAGGTTTCGTCGCAGTCCGCCCCCGAGACTCCATCGAA
This sequence comes from Verruconatronum alginivorum, assembly GCF_056590205.1. Taxonomy (NCBI): domain Bacteria; kingdom Pseudomonadati; phylum Verrucomicrobiota; class Opitutia; order Opitutales; family Verruconatronaceae; genus Verruconatronum; species Verruconatronum alginivorum. Next base: position 2,552,120 of record NZ_JBWPVQ010000001.1, read on the forward strand.
AACGCGCGCCGCTTTTTTGAAATCGCGGTGGGGCTTGAATCCCAATTGGCGGGCATAATCGACCGCCCCTTCCACGAATTTGCGCCCCCAGGCACCGTCCTTTTCCACCAAGTTCTCTCCGAAGAGGCGTTTTTTCATTTTCGGAAGTTCGGCCTCGTCGATTACCTCGTGCCACGCATCCGTCACGCCCAGGCAGAAGCGGTCCACGAGAAAGCATCCTACTTCGAGCTGGGCCGATCCACGACGGCGGAAGACGGCGACGACCCCGGTGCCGGAGGAGGCGCAGGCGAGCGACGAATGGGCGAGGGTGAAATGCTTCGGCTTCATCGGGGAATTCAGATCCGTTTAGTTCACCGGATCAAGAAGATCCTTGGTGAAATTCTCAACTCATCCGGGGGAAAACCATGACAGCATTCGGGAGATCGCGGGATCGAATGGGCTAAAATCCGCGAACGTCTGATCTCCGAGGACCGGGATGCCCGAGGACCGGCCATCCGTCGACGCCAGGAGGACAAAGGAGGCATCTGCCGAGATAAATTGAAACCCGCCCAGACCCGCCCTACCGTTTCCTGTTATGAGCATCGCTGAGCTAAATGAAACTTCCGCTGAACGAGAAACTTCAGATCATCGAAGTTCTTTGGGAAGATCTGCGCAACCAGGAGGAAGCCGTCCCGGTGCCCGAGTGGCACAGAAAGCTTCTGGACGAACGGCTCAAGGCCGTCGAGGAAGGGCGCGAGGAAATCCTCGAGTGGGATGACATCAAGCACGATCTTCGCGCCCGTTGACCATGCGAATACGGCTTCTCGCATCGGCTCGCCAGGATCTTGAGGAGGGAATTGATTTTTACGAACGCCAGCAAGCCGGATTGGGCGACTATTTCATCAAAGGGGACCGGCGTGGTTCGCGTTGCCACCAAAGACGATCTCATTTGGCTGAAGAATCAACGAGGCTCAACTATCGATCAGGCCGACATCGAAGCACTGAAGAGAACAGATGAAGAATAGATCGATCGACAAAGTCCTCCGCGAGCTCGGCGAACTTTACGAGTTCCAAAAGGAGATCGCGCGGTTTCAGTTGCGCAAACCGAACCGCCCGAATCATTCTGCCGGGAACCAGCCGCGAAAAAGGGTCACCGCCCGGAAGAGTGCCTCCAGGCATTCGAATCCATAAACGTGGTGGGTCATAACTTCGGGAAGGTCAGGCCGAAGCGTTGGCAGAGGGTGGGGATGCTGGGGAAGTCCATGTCGAGGTGGTATTTTTGGCTAATGCGGGCGAAGGCCGCCGTGTCGCCCCAGGCGGCGGAGACTTCGCGGAAGAAGTCTTCGAAGCCGGCGGGTGAGATGATTTCGATGATTTCGCACGGTTCGTCGCCGGCGTTCCAGAAGGTGTGCCATTGGTGGCGGGGCTTGTAGACCCACGTTCCCGGTCCGGCGGTGACCACTTCCTCGCCGAGTAAGGCACCGAGCCGGCCTTTGAGGACAAAGGAATATTCATCCTCGTTGTGGTGATAGTGCAGGGGAGCGGCGAGGGCGCGGGGGGCGATCGGGTGGTGGACGACGGAAAAGCGGTCGCCGGTCTCGGGGCCGTCGATTTTCCATTGGACGGCAAGGCCGCCGAAGTCGAAGAATTCTTTTTGGTTGGGGGCGATGATCGTCGGTTTCATGAATGGTTTGATTTTGAGGGTGGCAAAAAAAAGCGGAGCCGGGAAGGCTCCGCCGTCTTCGGACGCTTCGGCTGGATTACTGCCGAATCGTGATCGTGTCGCTGCCTTCGAAGGCCGTTCCGTCGAGAAGGGCTCCGCTGACCACTATCTCCACGATGGCGTTGCGGGTCAAACCGTCGAGTTCGAGAGTGTCGACCAAGGCGCTGATATTGAAGCGCATCAGGAGGTTATCCTGTTCATAAGAATGGGCGGCGGGGGGAAGGATGCCGCCAATGCCGTCCGCCCGCCAAATCGAAACCGTGGAGAGATCGATCGATGAAACGTCGAGATCGGCGGAACCGAGAATGGCGGTCGGCAGGACGCCATTGGCTCGGCGGGAGATCGGGTTGACATCCGAACCGGGGCGAATCACGAAATCGATGATCAGGTCGTCGTCGGTCGGGATCGGGTCGGGGGCGAGTTGGAGTTTGGCGAGGAAACTGTCGGATCCGCCGGAGTGGACGAGCGCCAGGTCGTCGAAGGCGATGGCTCCCTGGAACCATCCACCGGCGTAGAGGTTGCCGACCGCATCGGTGCCGAGTCCGCCGACGATCATGTAGCTGGTGCCGGGGACATGGATGGCCCAGTCGGGGGTGCCGTCGAGGTCGAAGCGGGCGACGTAGAAGTCTTCGAAGCCGGTGCTGGAGAGGATGTCTTCACCGATGGTGACGGTTCCCGCGAACGAGCCGGCTACGTAGATGTTGCCCTCGGGGTCGACGCTCAAACCATCGCCGCGGAAGTATCCGGTTCCCGGGTTTTTCCGGGCCCAGTCGAGTTGGCCATCGGTTGTGTAACGGGCGAGAAAGAAATCTTCGTTGAACGAGCCACCTGCCCAGTCGCTGGTCAGGGTGGTTCCCTGGAAGTTGGCGGTGCCGGTGAAGACGCCGGAAACGACCGGATTGCCGGCGGGATCGAGGGCGAGACGGGTGATCAGGTCATTGCCGGAGCCACCGCCGCGGACGGCCCAGTTCCAAGTGTGGGTGGCGGGATCGAAGCTGGCGACGAAGGCGTCCTGTCCTCCGGCCGAGGAGAGAAGGTGGCTGCCGAAGGAGGCGTTGCCGTTGAAATGTCCGGCGACGAAGATCTGTCCGTCAGCATTGACCGCGATGGCCCGTCCGGCCTCGGCTTCGGCCCCGAATGAACTGGAGCCGGCGCGGGCGGCCCATTGGATCGAGCCGGACGGGTCGTAGGCGGCCACGAAAATGTCGGATCCGCCCGGGCTGCTTAAGGAGATTCCTCCGAAATTGGCCGTGCTGGAAAACATCCCGGTGATGTGTGGATTGCCGGCGGAGTCGACGGCGACGCCGTAGCCGCGGTCGAGGCCATTGCCTCCGGCGGATCGAACCCAGAGGAGTTGTCCGGCGGAGCTGTATTTGGCCAGGAAAAGATTGTCGTTTCCGCTGCCGTTCACGGAGTCAGTGGATCCGAAGTTGGCACTTCCCTGGAATACGCCGGTGACGTAGACGTTGCCGTCGGCATCGGTGGCAATTCCGTGGCCGGCGTCGGCGCCCCAGCCTCCGGCCTGGTTGGCCCAAAGAACATTTCCTTGGGGATCGACCTTCGCGATGAAGATGTCGGTGGGGCCGATGGATCCGAGGGTGATTGCGCCGAGGTCGACCGAACCGGCGAACAGGCCGGTTACATAGGAGTTTCCCGCGGGGTCGACGTGAACGTCGTGGGTGAGAAGGCCGCCGAAGGATCCACCGAAGTGGTTCGCCCAACTCCACTCCGCGGCATGGATCGGGGCGGGGGAAGAAGCGAGGGAGGCAAGGGTGAGGAGGCCGGTGGCCAGGGAGAGGATTCTCGTTCGAGTTATCATTGTTCGTTTGGATCTTGGTTTTGGACTGATTGGGAAATCCGTAGGGGCAGCGCGGATAAACCGGTGGTTTGTCGCGTCCATCCTTTGCGGGAGTGGGATAAAGGTGACACGTAAGATAGTGTAATTCAAGTGATTACGATCGCGGAAGGGTAAAACAAACGTAAAAATGGGCGGGGTCGGGAGGGGGGACGATGGTCATCCGGCGAAGGGAAGGGCGGAACCGCGTTGCGGTTCGTGATTTTCGCGGGCCGAACCCAGGGTAGGCCTCATTGCATTCGGCTCAACCCTGGGCTGAAGGGCGAAAGCCCGTCGGGCTAAAAGCCGGCTCCGAAGAGTGTTCGTGATCGAACCTCCAACGGAGAGGCCCGTAGCATCGGCTTTTCAGCCGATGAAAAGACGGACAGGACGGAGCGAAGCGGAGATGGCGTAGCAATGTCCGTCCTCCTTTGGGCGGAAGGGTAGCATCGGCTTTTCAGCCGATGAAAGACGGACAAGAAGGTCCGTCCTCTTGGGGATTCCTTTAACGGATCTCCCAGGTGGCGTCGCCTTGGAGGAGTTTGTCGAGGTCGCCGGGGCCGGAGCGTTCGGTGGCGCGGGCGAGTTGGTCGTGGACCATCACTTCCAGGCAAGTGCGCTCGATGGCGTAGAGGACGCCGAAGGGACGGGGGAGGCCGTCCTCCGCGTTGGGATCGCCGAAGAAGCGGGCGAGTAGGCTCGCTTTGAAGAGATCCTTTTCGTCGTGTATCCAGAGATCGGATTCGGAGAGTCCTTCGGTGTCGAGATCGACTACCCGGGGGCGGCCGCAACCATCGATGCGGATGCCTTTGCGGCGGCTTTCACCGAAGAGGAGCGGTTGGCCGTGTTCCACCATGATGGCGCTGTCGCTTTTGGTGGCGCGGTCGGTGAAGGTAAGGAAGGCGCCGTCGTTGAAGACATTGCAATTCTGATACACCTCGAGGAGTGAAGTTCCCTTGTGGGCGTGAGCCCGGCGGATCATCTCTTGTTGGTGGACGGGGTCGCGGTCGAGGGAGCGGGCGACGAAGGTGGCGTCGGCCCCGAGGGCGAGGGCGGCCGGGTTGAACGGGTGTTCGACCGACCCCATCGGACTCGATTTGGTCACTTTGCCGAGGGGGGAGGTGGGGGAGAATTGTCCCTTGGTCAACCCGTAGATCTGGTTGTTGAACAGGATCAGGTTGATGTCAGGGTTCTTCCGAAGGGTGTGGATGAAGTGGTTCCCCCCGATGGAGAGGGAGTCGCCGTCGCCGCTGATCACCCAGACGCTGAGCTCCGGGCGGGTGATCTTCAATCCGGTGGCGACCGCGGTGGCCCGGCCGTGGATGGAATGCATCCCGTAGGTCGCCATGTAGTAGGGGAAGCGGGAGGAGCAGCCGATGCCGGAGACGAAGACGATGTTTTCCTTCTGGAGGCCGAACTCGGGCAGGACTTTTTGGACCTGTTTGAGGATCGAGTAGTCGCCGCAACCGGGACACCAACGGATGTCCTGGTCGGAGACGAGGTCCTGGCTGGTGAAGGAGCCGGGAGCGGGCGTGGCGTCTTTTTTGGTCAGAGTGTCGCTTTGTGACATGGCGCGGATTATTTGGATTCCCCCCGGAGGATTTCCCAGATGCGGTTTTTCATTTCGCCGACCGTGAACGGTTGGCCCTTGATTTTGTTAAACGGAATGGCCGGGACGAGGAACTTGTCGCGGACGATGCGGACCAGTTGTCCGTTGTTGTGTTCGGGAACAAGGATGTGTTTGTAATTGCGGAGCAGTTCGCCGAGGTTGCGCGGGAATGGATTGAGATGGCGGAGATGGACGTGGGCGACGTCGACCCCTTCTTCCCGCAGTTGGATGAGGGCCGTCTTAATGGTGCCGTAGGTGGAGCCCCAGCCGAGGACGAGGAGATCGCCGGTGGCTGGACCGGAGTCGAGTTCCTGTTCCGGGATGGAAAGGGCGATGTTGTCGATCTTCTGTTGGCGGAGTTTGACCATTTTCTCGTGGTTGTCCGGATCGGCCGAAATGGCGCCGGTGCGGTCCTCCTTTTCGAGACCGCCGATGCGGTGTTCGAGTTTGGGAGTGCCGGGGATGGCCCATTTGCGGACAAGGCGTTCGTCGCGGTCGTAGGGGAAGAAAACGCCATCCTTGGCATCCTCCGGGACGGCGAACTTCGGATGGATCTCCGGGAGGTCGGCGGCTTTCGGGTAGCGCCACGGTTCGGCGCCGTTGGCGAGGTAGCCGTCGCTGAGAAGGAAAACCGGGGTCATGTGTTCGACCGCAATCCGGCAGGCCTCGAAGGCGGCTTCGAAGCAATCGGACGGAGTGGAGGAGGCGACGACGGCGAGGGGGGCTTCCCCGGCGCGGCCGTAGATTGCCTGCATGAGGTCGGCCTGTTCCATCTTGGTCGGAAGACCGGTGGAAGGACCGCCGCGCTGGACGTTGCAGATGACCAGCGGGATCTCGTACATGATGGCGAGGGCGATCGCTTCGGTCTTGAGGGCGATGCCGGGACCGGCCGAAGCGGTGACGGCGAGGCTTCCGCCGAAAGCGGCTCCGATGGCGGAGGCGACGGCGGCGATTTCGTCCTCGGCCTGGGAGGTGATCACGCCGAAATTCTTGTGACGGGCCAATTCGTGGAGGATGTCGGTGGCCGGGGTGATCGGGTAAGTGGCGTAGAAGAGCCGGAGTTTGGCCTGGAGGGCGGCGGCGACGAGCCCGTAGGCGGTGGCTTGGTTCCCCATGATGCTCCGGTATTTGCCGGCCGGGAGCGGAGCGGCTTTGATTTCGAACCGGCCGTGTTGGATTTCGATGGTGTCGCCGAAACTGTAACCGGCTTTGAGCACCTCGGCGTTGGCCTCGGCCACTTCCGGTTTCTTGGCGAACTTCTTCTGGAGTTGGTTGATGGTGAAGTCGAGGGGCCGGTTGTACATGTAGAACAACAGGCCGAGGACGAACATGTTTTTGCAGCGGTCCATCTCCTTGAGACTGAGCCCGGCGCCCGATTTGGAGTCTTTGAGGCAGGTGCGGGTCAGTTTGGTGACGGGGACCCGGTAGAGGAGGTAGTCCTCGAGACGTTTGTCGTTGAGGGGGTTCTCATCCTCGTTGTATTTGGCGAGGCGGAGGTTCTTGGCGTCGAAGCCATCCTCGTTGGCGATGATGATGCCCCCCTTTTTGAGCATGTTGAGATTCCCCTTCAGGGCGGCGGCGTTCATGACCACCAGCACGTCGGCGAGGTCGCCGGAGGTGAAGATCTCCTGGCTGCCGAAGTGGAGTTGGAATCCGGAGACGCCAGCGAGGGTTCCGGCCGGAGCGCGGATTTCGGCGGGGAAGTCGGGGAACGTCGCGAGGTCGTTGCCCGCGATGGCCGCGGCGGTGGTGAATTGGGTGCCGGTCAGCTGGATGCCGTCGCCGGAATCGCCGGCGAAGCGGATCACCACGTTGGATTTAGTCTGCGTCTGGGTCTCGTTGGACATGCTTATACAAGGAAGCTGAGTGAAAACGACGGGAAAAACGGCTCACGGCGATGGCAAGAAATGCGAAGGAAATGGACCTAGTCTTTCCGGGTGAGACGGGGGGTCGACCGGGAAATGTTCCGGGTCGAGCGAAAAAACAACATTTGCGAAGGCAAATTCAAGATGAGGATTCTTTCTGGCCGATTCCGGCGTGGAGTCAAGATCGCTCGATTGTCGAGACGGAAATATTTCGTCGGGCCGATTTGGCCGGAGTGTTGGAGTTCCGCATTGATGCGGTCTGCGCTATGCCAACGTGTTTCGGCGGAACCGCGTTGCGGTTCATGGAATGGGGACCGCGAACCTAGGGTAGGCCTCATTTCATTCGGCCAACCCTGGGCTGGAGGGCGAAAGCCCGTTGGGCTAGGCTGAGAGCAGGTTTTGGACGAGGAATCGGCGAATCCAGGGTAGGCCTCATTTCATTCGGCCAACCCTGGGCTGGAGGGCGAAAGCCCGTTGGGCTAGGCTGAGATCAGGTTATGGACGAGGGATCGGCGAATCCAGGGTAGGCCTCATTTCATTCGGCCAACCCTGGGCTGGAGGGCGAAAGCCCGTTGGGCTAGGCTGAGAGCAGGTTTTGGACGAGGGATCGGCGAATCCAGGGTAGGCCTCATTTCATTCGGCCAACCCTGGGCTGGAGGGCGAAAGCCCGTTGGGCCAGGCAGAGGCACTGGTTTGGACGAGGGATCGGCGAAACCCAGGGTATGCTTCATTTCATTCGGCTAACCCTGGGCTGGAGGGCGAAAGCCCGTTGGGCCAGGCAGAGGCACTGGTTTGGACGAGGGATCGGCGAACCGATGGTAGGCCTCATTTCATTCGGCTAACCCTGGGCTGGAGGGCGAAAGCCCGTTGGGCTGGGGAGAGGCACTGCTCTTGGCCGAGGAATCGGCGGTCTGAAGCCGGGAGTCTAGCGGTGGCGGTGAGTGTCGGCGGGTGGGGCTTCCCGGATGACGCCGCCTTCGACGGGGGCGTTGCCCTTGAAATTGAGGAAGGCGAGGATGGCGGCGATGATCGCGGCGATGAAGAAGCCGAAATAAAGGGCGACGAGGCAGAGGAGGGCGGCGGCGACGAATCCGATCGAGCGGGTCAGTTGGAGCTTGGAGGGGCCGAGGAGGTCGCGGAGGACCTGGCCGCCGTCGAGCGGGAGGATCGGCATCAAATTGAGGATCGTCCAGATGATGTTGATGAAAAGGCTGTAGCTGAAGGCGAGGACCACCAGGGGATGTTGCGGCGTGGTCGCTTGGAACACCACCCAAGTGAGGACGGCGAGGGCGAACCCGGCCGCCGGTCCGGCGAGGCTGACGAGGATGCTTTGGCCACGGCTGAACCGTCCGCCGGGGAGGTAGCAGAGGCCGCCCATGGAGTGCAGCAGGATGTGGGGGCGGGCGCCGAACTTCCGTCCGGCGAGGGCGTGTCCGAGTTCGTGGACTAGGATCGAGACGAAGATCACCGCCACGGCAATCAGGACGGGGGTCCAATCCTCGGGGTTGCGGACGCGGAGAGCGCCTCCGATAAAGAGGGCCATGACGCCGAAGGTCCAATGGATGCGGACGGGAAACGAGAGGAGGGAAAATTGGATCATCGGCGGAAAGGAGAAGGCCGTGGGATTTTCAACCACGAATGAACACGAATAGACACGAATCAGGACGAGACGCTAACGGGAACGCGTGAAGAACGGAGAAAAGGATGGCTCACCGGTAATGGCGGCGGAGGCTGGTGGCGAGGATGCCCATGGACTCGCGGTATTTGGCGACGGTGCGGCGGGCGATTTTGATGTCTTTCTCCGCCAGGATGTTCATGATTTTTTCGTCGCTGAGCGGTTTGGTAGGCGGTTCGGTTTCGATCAGGTGGGCGATCATTTCCTTGATGGTTTTGTTGGAAACCGCTTCGCCGTTGCCGGCCTGGTAGCCGGGAGTGAAGAAGAATTTGAATTCGAAAACGCCGTGGGGGGTTTGGATGTATTTGTTGGCGATGGCCCGGCTGACGGTGGTTTCGTGGACGCCGACCTCTTCGGCGACCTGGGTCATGGTGAGGGGGCGGAGTTTGGCGACACCCTCTTCGAAGAAATCGCGTTGGACCCGGAGGATTTCGCGGGTGATTTTTTCGATGGTTTGTTGGCGTTGTTCGATCGAACTGATGAGGAATTTGCCGGAACGCATCTTTTCGTGGATGTATTCCTTCTCTTTGCGGGAGAGGCGGCCGGCGGCGATCATTTCCTTGTAGGTGTTGCTGATGCGGAGCTTGGGAATGTAGTCGTTGTTGAGGATGATGGTCCATTCGTCGCCGATTTTTTCGACGGTGACGTCGGGGACGATGACCCGGTTGTTGTCCTCGCCGAAGCGGCGGCCGGGGGCGGGGTCGAGGGCGGCGATCTCTTCGACGGCGCTTTCGACCTCGGAAACGTCGATCCCGAGTTTGCGGGCGATCTCGGGGATGCGGCGGCGGAGAAGGGCGTCGAAATGGTCCTGGATGATCCGGGCGGCGATGGAGTTTTCCTTGCCGTTTTGTTTGAGCTGGATGATGAGGCAGTCCTTCAGGTCGGCGGCGCCGATGCCGGGCGGGTCGAACGTTTTGAGGATGTTCCAGCCGGTTTCGAGATCGTCGGGGGAAAGTCCGGAAAAGAGGGCGATCTCGGACAAAGGGGCGGCGAGGAAGCCGCGGTTGTCGAGGTTTCCGATCAGGTATTCGATCGCCTGGCGTTGGGCGGCGGTGCAATCGGAGAGGTCGGCCTGTCCCATCAGGTGTTCCTGGAGGGACGTCTCGCTGACGAGGGAGTCGAAGAAGTGTTGCCGTTTTTTGAGGGCGTCCTGGGAGAGTTCGTTGTTGCGTCCGTTTTGGGAATAGAAGTCGCGCCAGTCGTCGTCGAGTTGGTTGAGGATTTCGACATCGCGTTCCACCTGGTCCTTGCCGTCTCCGTCGCCGTTGGAGGAAGCCTGGGCGTCGGGGGCGGTGTCGGCCTCGAGGCTCGGGGTGTTCATCGGAAGTTCTTCGAGGAGGGGATTGCTTTGCAGTTCTTCCTGGATGGCGGCGCGGAGGTCGAGGGATTGGACTTGGAGGATCTTCAGGGATTGGCGCAGTTGCGGGGCCAGCACCAATTGCTGGGTCTGCTTCTGGACTTGCTGAAGGCTGTTGCTCGGAAAAGGCATAGAGAATGCTGCGAAAAATTTGTCGGAAGTTTAGCGGGGGCGGGAAAGGGTGAAAAGGATATTCAGGAACGTCGCCTCGAATCTTTCGGATGGACCTGCGGGAGGCGTTGGCCATCAGAGAGTAAGGGAAGGAGAGATGTAATTGCGGGAAGGTTCCTGTTCATCGTGGTTCAGAGTGACTATATTCGAAACGCCCCGGCCGTGCGACCCGGGAGTCGAAGAAATGGCCCGATTCTTGCGGGGGGAGAACCCGGAGGGGGGGCCGGGGGGAGGAATTTTGGATTGGGGGATTGGGGATTGGGGAGTGGGCGTCGGTTGACAGAATCGGGGCGTTCATTCTAAGTTACCGGGATGATTACGTTGACTGAGACGGCTGCGGCCCAAGTGAAGGCCATGCGGGAGAAGCTGGGGGATGATTCCCGGTTCTTGCGGGTGTTTGTGGAGAGCGGCGGTTGTTCGGGGTTCGAATACGGAATGTCCTTTGACGAGCCGAAACCGGACGACGAAGTCGTGGAAAGCGGCGGGGTGAGGATCCTGATCGATCCGGCCAGCGCGGTTTACCTGAACGGCTGCTCGGTGAAATTCGACGACGGATTGCACGGGAAGGGATTCGAGATCATCAATCCGAACGCCAGCAATACCTGCGGATGCGGGAAGTCGTTCAGCTGAGCGCGCGGGCACGCTTCGCGTGCATAGACGATAGCTGATAGACGATGGACGATGGATGGACCCCCGGCGAGTTTCAGGGCGAGGGGACCGTTCCTTGGTGGATGGCGACGATGGAGCCGGTGAGGCCGGTGGCGGTGACGTCGGTGAGGCCGGCGGCGGCGATTTCTTTGCGGAGGGCGGCTTTGTCGGGGAAGGCCTCAATGGAGTTGTTCAGGTAGTCGTAGGCGGCGCGGTCGCCGGAGATCCAGCCGGCGAAGGGAGGGAGGATCCGGTTGAGGTAGAAGTAATAAAACGGCCGGAGCGGCCGGACCGGTTGGGTGAATTCGAGGATCAGTAGAGTGCCTCCGGGTCGGAGGATTCGTTTCATTTCGAGGAGGCCCCGGTGGCGGTCGGCCAGGTTGCGGAAACCGAAGGCGATGGTGACGACATCGGCGGATGCGTCGGGGAGCGGGAGGTCGAGGATGTCGCCCTGGCGGAACTCCAGGTCGTGGAAACGGGGATCGCTCGCTTTTTTCTTTTCCGCTTCGGCCAGCATCGGCTCGCAGAAGTCGAGGCCGGTGATTCTGGTCTCCGCCGGGAGCGCCTTTTTCAACGCGAAAACGACGTCGCCGCTGCCGGTGGCGAGGTCGACCACGACGCCGGGCCGACGCCGGACGACCTCCCGGATGAGGCGTCGCCGCCACCAATGATCGACGCCCCCGCTGAGCAGATGATTGGCGGCGTCGTAGCGACGGGCGATGCGGCCGAACATCGAGTTGACGGCGACGGGATCGGGCGAAGTTTGTGGAGGTTTCATTCTGGGAGGTGGGATTTTAACCAGTAAGGAAACTCGAAGGAACTGGGGACACACCCCACCGCTCTCGCGAGCGGTCCCCCCCTCTCAAGAGGGGAACTGTGTGAAAATGATCCCCTCTGGAGAGGGGGGGACCATGCGCGAGCATGGTGGGGTGTGTTGGCTCCTCCAACGGGCTCGGGCCAAGGTTCTGGTTGATCCAACGCTTCATTTTTCGGTCGGGCGGTAGGTTTCGAGGACCCAGCGGGAGAGTTCCTGGTCGGGTGCTTCGACGACGGCGGGGTCGATGATGAATTCGGTCCGGCCGGTGTTGCGGGAGATCAGTTTCAGACCGTGGTGGAAATCGTGGAATCGGGCTTCGCAAAGGGCGCGGATCGTTTTTTCCTCGGCGAGACTGATGTCGACCAGTTTGTCGGTCGCTTCGGCGGTGAATTGGATGGTGATCCCATGTTCGGCTTTGAAACGGTCCGCGAACTTCTCGACCTCGCGGGCGAGGACCGCGCGCTGTTCGGATTGACTCTCGCGAAGGATTTTCTTGAGGGCGTTTTCCGGCTCGAGCACGGCGTCGCGGTCGATGGTGACCTGTCGGATGGAAGTGGAAGGCAGCTCGAATTTGAAACCGCGGAAGGTTCGTTCGAGGACAGTCATCAAGGCCCGGGCGCCGGTCTTTTCGGTTTCCGCCTGGGCGGCGATTTCGCGGACGGCCCCGGCGTCGATGTTGAGGTCGATTTCGTAGCCTTTGAAGTCGGAGCGGTATTGGCTGAGGATGCTCCCTTCCGATTGGACGAGAATTTTTTCGAGATCGCTTCGGTTGAGCGGTTCGCAACTGACCCGGACCGGGAGGCGGCCGATGAATTCGGGTTCGAAACCGTATTTGATGAAGTCGGGGGTCTGGACCAGTTTCAGGAAGTCGGTGTCGTCCCGGCCGTCGCCGACCGCTTTGGCGAACCCGATCTGGGAGCTTTCGACCCGGCGTTTGATCTGTTCGGCCAAGGTGTCGAAGGCCCCGCTGACGATGAAGAGGATGTGGCGGGTGTTGATGGTTTTCTTGCCCGTCTTGCCGCCCCGCTGCATGCTCATCATTGCCTGCATCTGGCCCATGATGTCGGTTTGGCTGAAGAGATTGACGTCGGTTTCCTCCATCAGTTTGAGGAGGTTGATCTGGACGCCGCGGCCGGAGACGTCGCGGTGGCCGCCGCCGGAGGCCGACGGGGCGCTGGCGATCTTGTCGATTTCGTCGACGTAGATGATCCCGTATTGGGCGAGTTCGACATCGCCGTTGGCCGCTTTGACGAGGTCGCGGACGAGATCCTCGGCGTCATGGCCGACGTAGCCGGTTTCGGAGAACTTGGTGGCGTCGGCTTTGACGAACGGCACGCCGATGAGGCGGGAGATGCAGCGCATCAAGTAGGTTTTGCCGACGCCGGTCGGTCCTAGCAGGACGATGTTCTGTTTCGCGTAATCCTTCTCGGCCAGATCGGGATTCTGGATGCAGCGGCGGACGTGGTTGTAGTGGTCGCAGATGGCGACGGAGAGGACCTTTTTCGCCTCGTTCTGGCGGATGACGAAGCGGTCGAGGAAATCGCGGATCTCGCGGGGTTTGAGGTTGAACTCGCGGATGCGGCGCAACGTTTCCCGGCGGGCCTCGTCATCCTCCGGATCGCCCGAGCCGGAACCGCCGGAGCCGCCCGGGTCCGGGCGTCCGGCTCCCGACATGGCGCCCATCTGGCTGAAAATGGAGGAGATGTCGGTGTTTTTGAACATCTCCTGCATCTGTTTTTGGATCTCTTCGAGCGGATTTTGGTCGTCTTTTTGGCTCATTCAGTGCGCGTGCTAACTTTTATTGGTTTCCGATTGACGCAATCGGTGGATTATGAGTAACTTATAGTGGTCTGCGAAACAATTGTAACACATCAACGAAACCCGACATATGGCTGAGAATCTAACGAAACGCGACATCGTCCTGCAAATCTATCAGAAGACCGGGATTCCGCAGAAGGATATTCGTGACGCGGTCCAGTTGACATTGGACACCATTGCGGACGCTTTGGCGAGCGGCCACAATGTCGAATTGAGAAACTTCGGTGTTTTCGAAGTTCAAGTGCGCAAGTCCCGCATCGGGCGCAACCCCAACAAGCCGGAAACCGATGTGTTGATTCCGACCCGTGCGGTGGTGAAGTTCAAGGCGGGCAAAGTGCTCAAGGCGCGCATGAAGAATCTCGATCCGGACAACGTCAAATAAGATAGGGGAGTTTTTTTCCTTCCCTCTTGGGGGTGGAAGGCTTTCTCTGTCCGCATGTTTGAGACTTTACCGGGGTTCCGCGAATTCTATCCGGAGCAGTGCGCTCTCCGTAACCATTTTTTCCGCTCGTGGCGGATGACGGCGAACCGTTTCGGGTTCGCCGAATACGACGCGCCGGTGTTGGAACCGCTGGACTTGTTCCGGGTGAAATCGGGCGACGAAATCGTCAGCCAGCTTTTTTCCTTTGCCGACCGCGGCGGCCGGGAAGTCGCCCTCCGCCCGGAGATGACCCCGAGCCTGGCTCGTTTGGTCGGTGCCCGGGCCAACAGCCTGAAACGCCCGGTGAAGTGGTTTTCCATCGGGGAGCAATACCGTTACGAACGCCAGCAACGGGGCCGTTTGCGGGCGTTTTACCAATTCAACGCCGACATCGTCGGGGAGGCCGGACCGGAGGCGGAGATCGAGTTGATCGCGCTGCTGGTCCAATCGCTCACCGCCTTCGGCTTGGGGTCGGATGATTTTTACGTCCGGCTGAGCGACCGCGACCTCTGGTTTTATTATTTGCGCGGATGGGGACTCGACGAAGCGGCGGTGGCCGGGGTTCTCACGGTGGTCGACAAAGTCGGGCGGGAGCCGGAGGAAGTGGCGCTGGAGAAGCTCCGTCCCTTTTTCGGCGACCGGGTCGGAGAATTCTGGGGCAAGATCGGGGAGTTGCGGCAAATCCGCACCCTGGAGGAAATGGAACGTTTCCTCGGCGAAGTCGCCGGCGAAGGGGAGATTCGCGAAGGATTGAACGGCCGTTTGGCCGATTGGCGGACCTTGTTGGCCGGGTTGGAGGCGATGGGATTGAAGAAATTCGTCGAAATCGACCTCGGGGTGGTTCGGGGGTTGGCCTATTACACCGGCTTCGTCTTCGAGGCATTCGACCGGAAGGGGGAGTTGCGGGCCTTGGCCGGAGGCGGACGTTACGACCACCTGCTGGGGAAGGTCAGCCGGGCGGACCTGCCGGCGGTCGGGTTTGCGATCGGTGACGTCGTGTTGGCGGAGTTGCTCGCCGAGCGGGGGCTTTCGCCGAAGTATGTGACCGCTCCGGACATTTATCTGGTGATCGGCGGAGCGGAGGAGCGGAAGGTGGCTTTGGGCGACCTGTATTTGTTGCGCGAAGCCGGTTACCGGGTGGAATACGCCCTGAAGCAGACCGGATTCGGCAAACAATTCAAGCAAGCCGATCAGTCCGGTGCCCGAATCGCCCTGATCTACGGCGAAGAGGAAATCGCTCAACGCTCGGTGAAAGTCCGCGACTTAGGAAAAGGAGAGGAAGAAATGGTCCCCCGTGCGGGGCTGTTGACGAGGTTGGTCGAGAAGTTCGGTTTTAACCACTAATAAACACTAATGAACACTAATGGGGAATAAGAGTTGATGCTCCGGGCAGGATGGGGAAGGAGTCGGATTGGCTCTTTTCATTCGTGTTCATTCGTGTCCATTCGTGGTTGAAGTTTTTGGGGTTCGCCGACGTTCCCGGATTCCCCGCTTGCGTTTCATGGGGGAGGGGTTTTTAAATCAACCCTTTACCATGAAAGTACTAGTAGCAGACCAGATCTCCCCGAAGGGTGTCGAATTTCTCCGGAATCAGGAGGGGTTCGAGGTGATCGAAGCCTATGGCTCCTCGCCGGAGCAAGTCCTGGAACTCGTCAAGGATGTCCATGCCATCGCGGTGCGGAGTGAGACCAGGATCACCGCCGAAGTGATCGCGGCGGCACCGTTGTTGAAAGCGGTCGGACGGGCGGGGGTCGGGGTCGATAATATCGACGTCGAGGCGGCCACCAATCGCGGGATCGTCGTGCTGAACACCCCGAGCGGCAACACCGTCGCTACGGCGGAGTTGACCTTCACCCACCTGCTTTGCGGAGCCCGGCCGGTCCCTCAGGCGGCGGCCTCGATGCGCGACGGAAAATGGGCCCGGAAGAAATTCCCCGGAAGCGAGTTGCGGGAAAAAACGCTCGGAGTGATCGGTCTCGGACGCATCGGGGCGGAGGTCGCCAAACGGGCGAAGGCGTTCCGGATGCGGGTGATCGCTTTCGATCCGTATCTGACCGCGAATCGGGCCAAGGCGCTCGAAGTGGAGGCGGTTAGCCTCGACAATTTGTTGAAGGCGGCGGACTACATCACGGTTCACATGCCGTTGACCGATTCCACCCGCTATATGCTCGACGAAGCAGCTTTCGAGAAAATGAAAGACGGAGTCCGGGTGTTCAATTGCGCCCGCGGCGGGATCATTAAGGAGAGTGCGTTGATCCAGGCGCTCGAATCGGGCAAAGTCGCCGCCGCCGGACTCGACGTTTTCGAAGAGGAGCCCCTGGCGGAGGATAGTCCGTTGCGAAAGATGGAAAACGTCGTCCTCACTCCGCATCTCGGTGCCTCCACCAAGGAAGCCCAGGAAAGCGTCGGCGTCGAAGTGGCCGAAGCCCTCGCCGAAGCGTTGGCCGGCGGCGTGATCCGCAACGCGGTCAACATGCCTTCGATCGACGCGGCCACCTTGAAGGCTCTCGGGCCTTATCTGGAGCTCGGCGCCCGCCTCGGCACTCTGGTCCAGCAGATTTCCCCGGACGCCGTCGAGCGCCTGAAGTTCACTTATTGGGGCAAGGTGGTTGAACTCGACGCCAATTCGCTCACCCGTAGCACCGTCAAAGGATATTTGGCCGAGATCAGCGGGGACGAGGTCAATTTCGTCAACGCTCCGGTCTTGCTCGACCGTCTCGGGATTCAACTCGAGGTGGTGAAGTCGACCCAGGAAAGCGACTACACCGAACTCGTCCAAGTCGAGGCGATCGCGGCCGACGGCAATACCTATTCCGCCGCCGGGACCTTGATCGGCACCGCCAACCTTGCCCGTTTGGTCACCATCAACGGGCGGGAAGTGGAGGCCAATCCGGTCGGTTTCCTGTTGGTCCTCGAGAACCGGGACGAACCCGGCATCGTCGGGGTGATCGGAAATTTGCTCGGCAAGGACAAGGTCAACATCGCCGGGATGTCGCTCAGTCGGACCGAACAGGGCGGCACCGCGATGACTGTGATCAATCTCGACAGCGCGCCCAGTCCGGAGGCGATGGCCGAAATCAACGGACACGAGGCGATCCGGAACGCCCGCCTGGTCCGGTTCTAAACATCCCTTGACCGGCGGGACCGGCTGGCGCTTTCGCGTCCGGTCCGGGTTCCGCCGAACTCTCCCAACCGATGACTCTCACCGTGGCGATCGTTCTGGCTGCCGTGGCCGGCTATCTGCTCGGGGCGATCCCGTTCGGCTACCTGGTCGCCCGGGCCCACGGGGTGAACATCCTGAAGGAAGGAAGCGGCAATCCCGGGGCGACCAACGTCGGTCGGGTGGTCGGCAAGAAGGCGGGCCGCCTGGTGTTTTTCCTCGATTTCTTAAAAGGGGCGGTCGCCGCCGGATGGGCCCGCTTTCTGCCATGGGAGGATCTCAACGCGGTCTTCGCCGTGGCCCTGACCGGTCTCGCCGCGGCGATCGTCGGCCACAGTTTCTCGGTGTTTCTCCGGGGCAAAGGAGGCAAAGGGGTGGCGACCGCAATGGGCGGGCTGATCGTGATCATGCCGTGGGTGGTGTTGATCGGGCTGTTGGTTTGGTTAGCCACCTTTTCGGCCGCCCGGTATGTGTCGCTCGCGTCGATCCTCTTCGCGGTCAGCCTGCCGGTATCGAACCTGGTCCTCGGCAATCCCCCGCTGTTGGTTTACGCCAGCCTCCTGCTGGCGGTCTTCATCATCGTGCGGCACCGGTCCAACATTCAAAGGTTGCTAAACGGCACCGAAAATCGTTTCGTGCGAAAAAAAGGCGGTGTGCCGCCGAAAGCAGAGTGAGGTAGTTGAAATGGAAAGCAAAGCCATCAGAATCGGGTTTATCGGCCTGGGAACCGTCGGACAAGGGGTGTGGAAACACATCGAAGGAAACCGCCGCCGGCTGGAATCGCGCCTGGGCGCCAGCCTGGAATTGGCCAAGGCGGCGGTCCGGGACTTAAACAAGGAGCGCCCGGTGGCGATCCCTTCGGAGAAGTTGACCCTCGACTCGATGAGCGTGGCGACCGATCCGTCGATCGACATCGTGTGCGAGCTGATGGGCGGCACCGGATTCGCGCGGGAGGTGACTTTGGCCGCGCTGGAGCGGGGCAAAATCGTCGTCTCCGCCAACAAGGCGCTCCTCTGCGAACACGGCGAAGAGATTTTCGCCACCGCCCGCAAGGGGGGCGGCCATTTCTTCTTCGAAGCGAGCGTCGCCGGCGGTATTCCAATCATCAAGGCGTTGCGCGAGGGATTGGTGGCCAACGGCTTCAAGCTGATCTACGGCATCCTCAACGGCACCTGCAACTACATCCTGACCCGGATGGAGCGGGAGGGAGCCTCTTTCGAAGCCATTCTCGGCGAGGCCCGCAAGCTCGGCTACGTGGAGGCCGACGAATCGCTCGACCTCGACGGCTGGGACACCGCCCACAAGGCGGTCATTCTCGCCTTCCTCGCCCATGGCAAATGGGTCAAATACGACGAGATGCTGGTCGAGGGAATCCGTCAGATCACCCAGGAGGACATCCGCCAGACCGGCGCGCTCGGCTACAGTATCAAGCTGCTGGCCGCCATTGAACGCGACTTCGAAACCAACAAACTCTTCATCAGCGTCCGCCCGTCGCTGGTCTCCCGCCAAAACGTCCTCGCCAATCTCGGAGGTCCCTTCAACGGCGTTTCCGTGACCGGCGACGTGGTTGGCACCACACTCTATGTCGGGCGCGGGGCGGGGCAGGACGCCACCGCCAGTTCGGTGATCAGCGACATTGCCGACGCGGTTCTTTTGCTTCGCGGCGACCGGGTGCCGCTTCCGGCCGAGGAGGAGGATGATATCCGCGTGGCGGATACGCCGTGCGGCATCCTGCCCCTGGAGAATCTCCGCGGCGAATATTATCTGCGGTTGACGGTCAAGGACGCCCCCGGGGTGTTGGCCCAGGTCGCGGCGGTGATGGCGGAGCGAAGCGTCAGCATCGCCACCGTCCTGCAGAAGGACCGGGCCGACGACAAATCGGCCTCGTTGATCCTCACCACCCATCAGACCAACGAGCGGGACATCCAGGAAACCGTGAAAAAGCTGGGCGAATTGTCCAGTGTATTGGAAAAACCACTCTTTTTGCGCATCGCCAATTACAGCGAATAATCAACGATATGGCACGGATAGTCCAAAAATACGGCGGCAGTTCGGTGGGTGATCTCGACCGGATCCGCAATGTCGCGGCGCGCGTCAAGAAGGTGGTCGACGAAGGGCACGAAGTGATTGTGGTCGTTTCCGCCCGGTCGGGCGTCACCAACGAATTGGTCGAGCGGGCCCTCTCGCTCAACCCGGTTCCCAATGATCGCGAGATGGACATGCTCCTGGCGGTCGGGGAACAGGAGACGATCGCCCTGACCGCAATGGCCCTGCACGCGATCGGAGTTCCGGCGGTTTCCCGTACCGGAGCCCAGGCCGGCATCACCACCGATCTCGCCCACACCCGGGCGCGGATCATGAGCATCGCCAGCGGCAGCATCGAAGACCCTCTCAAACGGGGCGAAGTGGTGATCGTCGCCGGGTTCCAGGGGATCTCCGCCGAAGGCCAGATCACCACCCTCGGGCGGGGCGGCTCCGACCTCAGCGCCATCGCCTTGGCGAGTTCGCTCAACGCCGATCTTTGCCAGATCTTCACCGACGTCGACGGCGTTTACACGGCGGATCCCCGGATCGTGCCGGACGCCCGGAAACTGGAAGAAATCAGTTACGACGAAATGTTGGAATTGGCCAGCCTCGGATCGAAAGTGATGCAAGCCCGTTCGGTGGAATTCGCCAAAAAATACGGCGTGCTGTTTGAAGTCAGATCGAGTTTTAACGACAATCCAGGAACTATCGTGAAAGAAGAAGTCGCATCAATGGAAGACGTCGTCGTGCGTGGCGTCGCGGTTGACAAGAACCAGAAAAAAGTGACGGTGAGCAATCTCCCCGACAAGCCGGGGACGGCCGCCGACATCTTCCAGGCCCTTTCGGACGCCGGAGTGGTGGTCGACATGATCGTGCAAAACGTCGGCCGCGGCGGGGTGGCGAACCTCACCTTCACCGTTCCCCGCGACGACGGCGAACGGGCCAAGGCCGCCGTCTCGGCCGTGTTCGAACGAATCGGCGGCGGGAAGGTGGAAGTCGCCGACGAGATCGCCAAACTCTCGGTGGTCGGCGTCGGCATGCGGACACATTCCGGGGTGGCGACCACGCTCTTCAAGACCCTCGCCAGTCGCGGGATCAACATTCAGATGATCAGCACCTCCGAGATCAAAATCTCCGTTGTCCTCGACCTCGACCGCGCCGACGAAGCCGCCCAGATCGTCCACTCGGCGTTTAAATTGTAGTTTCTTTCCCATGTATATCAGCACCCGGGGGCAAACCCGTCCGCATACGTTCACTGAAGCCGTCTCCGTCGGTCTGGCGCCGGACGGAGGATTGTTTTTGCCGGAACGGTTGCCGGATGTGTCCGGGGAGCTGCAGGAGTGGGAGAATTTGCCGTATCCGGAACTCTGTTACAGGTTTTTCCGGCATTTCGCGGACGATATCCCGGAGGCCGACTTACGGGCGGTGGTCGAGCGCTCCTACTCGAAATTCGACCATCCCGAGGTCGCTCCGCTGGTCCGGCTGGACGAAGGGCTCTTCGTGTTGGAGCTGTTCCACGGTCCGACGCTCGCCTTCAAGGACTTCGCCCTGCAACTGCTCGGCAATCTTTACGAAGAGCAGATCCGCCGGACCGGCAAGCCGATCAACGTCCTTGGGGCGACTTCGGGCGACACCGGGGCCGCCGCGATCCACGGCTTGTTGGGGAAAGAGGGAGTCAATATTTTCATCCTCTATCCCAACGGGCGGGTCTCGCCGTTGCAGGAGCGCCAGATGACCTGCACCGGGGCGGACAACGTTTTCCCGCTGGCGATCGAGGGAAGTTTCGATGAAGCCCAGGCGGCGTTGAAGGAGACCTTCGGCGACGCCGAGTTCGGCCGGAAATACGGGTTGTCGGCGATCAACTCGATCAACCTCGCCCGGATCCTCGCCCAATGCGTGTATTACATTTACGCATACTTCCGGTTGCCGGAGGAGAAGCGGGAAAACGTCGAGTTCGTGGTGCCGACCGGCAACTTCGGCAACATCTTCGCCGGATGGTTGGCGCAGAAAATGGGATTGCCGGTCCGCGGATTCAAAATTGCGACCAACCAAAACGACATTCTTTACCGGTTGTTCACCACCGGCACCTACAAGACCGGGGATGTCCAACCGAGTCTGGCCCCGTCGATGGACATCCAAGTGGCCTCCAATTTCGAGCGGTTTCTGTATTATGCCGTGGATTGCGACCCGGTCCGGGTGCGGGAGATCATGGCGACCTTGAAGGCCGGCGGTGAATTCGTCTTCGCGGATTTCCGCGCCGATATCTTTCGCGCGACCCGGATGACCGACGAGGAAATCCCGGGAGTGATCTCGGATCTGTATCGAAAATACGGGTACGTGGCGGACCCCCACACCGCCTGCGGGTTCAAGGAAATCGATCCGGAAAGAACGACCGTGGTATTATCGACGGCCCACCCGGCGAAATTTCCGGAGACCTTGAAAGAGGCGATCAACCTGGAGCCGACCCACCCGTCGCTGGAGGAGTTGCGTAGCCGCGAGATCCGCAAACACCCCATCGCCGCCGACACCGCCGCGATCCAGGAGTTCATTGCGGCTCACGCCAAGAGTGGCTGAGGCGTAAGGCGCGGACGCGGGCGGCGGACGGCAGGATGCCATCCCTCCCAGTGGCGGGGAAGAATGTCGCCGTAGTCGGGTTGGCTTTGCCGCCCGACAGCAGCGGCCGAAGACGATTGGCCGAAAGTTCAATGTCACACGTCGCCGATGGGATCGATTGGCTCCCGCGTTTCGGACACCAAACAGTGGGGCGGCAAAGCCAACCCCACTACCTTAAACGGCTTTCTGTGCGGCGAAATCGGAGGGTTGGCTGCCAGCCGACCTTCTTCTGGCGCGGACGCGGGCGGCGGACGGCAGGATGCCATCCCTCCCAGTGGCGGGGAAGAATGTCGCCGTAGTCGGGTTGGCTTTGCCGCCCGACAGCAGCGGCCGAAGACGATTGGCCGAAAGTTCAATGTCGCGCGTCGTCGATAGGATCGATTGGCTCCCGCGTTTCGGACGCCAAACGGTGGGGCGGCAAAGCCAACCCCACTACCTTAAACGGCTTTCTGTGCGGCGAAATCGGAGGGTTGGCTGCCAGCCGACCATCTGCTGAGACGCGTTGCCGACGGCGGACGGCAGGATGCCATCCCTCCCAGTGGCGGGGAAGAATGTCGCCGTAGTCGGGTTGGCTTTGCCGCCCGACAGCAGCGGCCGAAGACGATTGGCCGAAAGTTCAATGTCACACGTCGCCGATGGGATCGATTGGCTCCCGCGTTTCGGACGCCAAACGGTGGGACGGCGGAGCCAACCCCATTACGTTAAACGGCTGCTGTGCTCTTCCAGCACACGTTAGGCGGGACGCCTCGCCACTTTGGAATTCGTGGTTTTCCCGAGGAGGTGTTCAGGGGCGGTTTCATTGCGGGGAGGTTTTTGGCAGGTACGTTTTAAGCAAACGGGGGGAAGAGGAATATGCTGAAAGCCAAGGAAGTCGTTTTGATCACGGGAGCCGGGGGATTGTTGGGGACCGCCATCGCCCGGAAATTGGCCGACCGTTACCAGGTGGTCGGTTTCGATATCGTCGGGGCACCGTCCGAGTCGCCGTATTCCGGCTACTTCAAGGTCGACTTGACTTCGGACGATAGCGTCCGGGGCGGACTGAAGGAAGTCCGGGCCAAGTGCGGGTCGCGGATCGCGTCGGTGATTCATTTGGCCGCCTACTACAGCTTCTCCGAGCGATCGAGTCCGCTTTACGACAAAGTCACGGTGCGGGGGACTGAGCGATTGTTGAGGCAATTGCAGGAGCTCGATGTGGAACAGTTTTTCTTTTCCAGCACTATGCTGGTTCACGCGCCGACCGAACCGGGAAAACCGATCAACGAAAGCTCGCCGGTGAAGTCGAAATGGGATTACCCGCAATCGAAGGAAGAGACCGAGGCGGTGATTCAACGGGAGCGGGGGTCGATGCGGACGGTTATCGCCCGGATCGCCGGCGTCTATGACGACGGTTGCCATTCCATTCCGATCGCGCACCAGATCCAGCGGATCTACGAGCGCCAGATGACTTCGAAGTTCTACCCGGGCGACCTGGAGAAGGGGCAGGCGTTTGTGCATCTGGAGGACGTGGTCGAGGCGGTGGAACGGATCGTCGACCGTCGGGCGGCCTTGCCGGACGAGGAGGTCTTCTTGATCGGCGAAGACCGGACGCTCAGTTACCGGGAGTTGCAGAACCGCTTCGGGGAACTGCTCCATGGCAAGGCGTGGAACACCAACCACATTCCGAAACCGCTGGCGAAAACGGGGGCCTGGTTGCAGGACAAAACCCACACCGGCGATCCGTTTATCAAACCGTGGATGATCGACTTGGCCGATGACCACTACGAACTCGATATCTCGCGGGCGCGGAGTCTTCTCGGCTGGGAGCCGAAACATTCCCTGGAGGAAACGCTTCCGCGCATGGTGGAAGGATTGAAGCGGGATCCGATCGGTTGGTACGAAGCCAACAAGCTCGACGTGCCGTCGCATCTGCGGAAGAAAGCCGGTTGACCGGCGACTCCGGCGAGAAGGGGGGGCGGACGAGTGGAAGGGGGTAAATTCCAGCAGCACGAGCAGCACTTCCAGCGGTTCCTCTGGGTGCATTATACGGTGATGCTGCTCGGATTCTGGCTGCTGGTCAGTCCGTTCAGTTTCGGTTACCAAAGCCAGGGGATTTTTGTAGTCAGCGACTTTTTGAGCGGCCTTCTGTTGATTCTGTTCGGCTGGTTGTCGTTGTCGCCCCGCCGGTTGTGGGCTCCCTGGGCGGCGTTTGCGGTCGGAGCCTGGCTGAACCTCGCCCCGCTCATTTTCGAGGCCCCGGAGGCGGTCATTTATCTGAACAACACGATCGTCGGCGTCCTGGTGATCGCGTTGACCATCTTGATCCCCGACGTGCCGGGGTCGGTGTTGTTCCGGAAGCCGGGACCCGAGATGCCGCCCGGGTGGAGCTACAATCCGTCGGCGTGGGTCCAGCGGATGCCGATGGTGGTGCTGGCCGTCGGCGGATGGTTCATTTCGCGGTATTTGGCGGCTTATCAACTCGGTTACATCGACTGGGCCTGGGACCCGGTCTTCGGTGACGGGACGGTCGAAGTCTTGACCTCGGACGTTTCGGAAGCCTTTCCGGTATCGGACGCCGGTCTGGGGGCCTACGCCTACACGTTCGAGATGTTATTGGCCTTTATGGGATTGAAAGACCGGTGGCGGACCAATCCGTCGACGGTGTTGGTGTTCGGGCTGCTGGTGATCCCGTTGGGAGTTACCCATTTGGTGCTCGTCACGATGATGCCGGTGTTGGTCGGATACTGGTGCATGTTTTGCCTGCTGACGGCGTTCCTGATGTTGGCGATGGTGCCGTTGGCGCTCGGGGAGGTCGTGGCGACCCTGCAATTCATTCAAACCAAACGGGGTGAAGGACATGGATTCTGGAAACTGATCGTGCAAGGGGAAGGTCTTCCCGGCGACGTCCGCGATACCCGGACGCCGCCGCCCAACGCTCCGTTGACGCAGATTATCCCGGCGATGTTGTGGGGAGTGACCTTCCCGTGGACCCTGCTGGCGTCGTTCGCGCTCGGGGTTTGGCTGATGGTCTCGCCGGCGGTGTTCGGGACGGGCGAAGCGGCCGCCAACAGCCACTTTTTGACCGGTGCCCTCGTGATCACGGTCGCGGTGGTCGCCTTCGGCGAAGTCGCCCGCGCCGCCCGCTTCGCGAACATCCCCCTCGGGGTCTGGACGGTCGTGGCCCCCTGGCTTTTGTCCGGCGCAGGGACCGCCGAAATCGCCAGCGCGGCCGTCGCCGGAATCGCCCTGATCCTGCTAAGCCTCCCGAAAGGTCCGATCAAAGAACGCTGCGGCAGTTGGGAGCGGTTTATTTTCTGAGGCGGAGTGGGAGGGAGCTTAGTGGAGGAGCTTCGTGCTTTAGCCGAAGATTGTCGGCATGTGAACACTTCTGAACTCCGGACGTTTCGCGACAGCGGCTGAAGCACGCTGCTCCTTTTTCCTCCTGTTGTTTTTTTTTGTCTTTTCCGATTCTTTCCTATTGGGTGCTCCTTTTTAAGCCGATGAACAAAGAAGCCGTCATTATCTACGACACCACGTTGCGCGATGGAACGCAGGGAGAGGGGATCTCCTTTTCGGTCACGGATAAGATTCGAATTACCGAAAAACTCGATCAATTCGGCGTCGATTACATCGAAGGCGGTTGGCCGGGGTCGAATCCGCGGGATATGGCTTTTTTCGAGGCGGCCAAGAAATTGAAGCTCAAGCACGCCAAGGTGGCGGCGTTCGGGTCGACCCGTCGGGCGAAGGTCCGAGTGGAGGATGATCCGCAACTGAAATTGCTCCTCGAAGCCGAGACCCCGGTGGTGACGATTTTCGGCAAGAGTTGGCTTCTCCATGTCACCGAGGTTCTGCGGACCACCCCGGAGGAGAACTTGAACATGATCGGGGAGTCGGTCCGGTTTCTGGTCGATCATGGTCGCGAGGTGGTCTATGACGCCGAGCACTTTTTCGATGGTTACGTCGACGATCCGGAATATGCCCTCGCCACCCTTGCCCGGGCGCTGGAGGGCGGGGCGAGTTATGTCGCCCTTTGTGACACCAATGGCGGGAAATTGGTCCGGGAGGTCGCCGAAATCACCGGGGCGGTGAAAAAACGTTTCCCGGGGGCCTCGGTCGGGATGCATTGTCACGACGACTCCGGTCTCGGCGTCGCCGTTTCGCTGGCTGGGGTGGAAGCGGGCGCGGTGATGGTCCAAGGGACGATGAACGGATTCGGCGAACGGACCGGCAACGCGAATCTCACCTCGATCATCCCGAATTTGGCCCTGAAGATGGGGCATCCGGTCCACTGCGGCCGCAATCTGAGCAAACTCCGGGAACTTTCCCTATTCGTCGACGATCTGGCCAACAAACGATCCGACACCACCGCGCCGTTCGTCGGGGCCTCGGCCTTCGCCCACAAGGGCGGGGTGCATGCCAACGCGGCCCAGAAGGTCGCCCGGAGTTACGAGCACATCGATCCGGCGTTGGTCGGCAACCGGCAGCGGGTTTTGATCTCCGACATGTCTGGAC
Organism: Verruconatronum alginivorum; assembly: GCF_056590205.1. Classification (NCBI taxonomy): domain Bacteria; kingdom Pseudomonadati; phylum Verrucomicrobiota; class Opitutia; order Opitutales; family Verruconatronaceae; genus Verruconatronum; species Verruconatronum alginivorum. The sequence continues at coordinate 2,578,323 of NZ_JBWPVQ010000001.1, forward strand.
GTAGCAGCGTCATGATGAAGGCGAAGGAATTCGGGCTGCACCTCGACGAAAAGAGTCCGGCGATGAAGGAGATGCTGGAGGAACTCAAGGCCCTGGAGTATCGAGGATACGAATACGAGGCGGCCGACGCTTCTTTCAAGCTGTTGTTGGCGAAATGGCTGAAGCAGCAGCGCGACTTTTTCGAATTGGAAAGCTACCGGGTGATCGTCGAGATGCGAAACGGCGAAGAAAGCCTCATTTCCGAGGCGACGGTCAAGATCCGGGTCAATGGCGAAACCATCCATACCGTGGCCGAAGGGAAGGGGCCGGTCGGGGCGATGGACAAGGCTTTGCGGCTGGCGTTGGAAAGCGCGTATCCGCAGATCAAGGACGTCCAGTTGCGCGATTTCAAGGTGAGGATCCTCGACAGCAAGGAAGGGGCCGGCGCCCGGACCCGGGTGTTGATCGAGTCGAGCGACGGCCAGGAAATCTGGGGAACCGTCGGGGTGAGCGACAACATCATCGAAGCCAGTTGGGAAGCGTTGCGCGATTCCGTGGAATACAAGCTCCTCCAGGAGTCCGGCAACGGCAACGGCGGAGAAGAGAAACCGCGGGAAGAAACGGTCGCGCAATCTTGATTACCGGTTGCCGAGGGAAAGACCTGACCGATGGAGGCCCGGATTTTCGAGTTGTTGAAGCGACCGCGCCGGGATTTCTCCAGTCAGACCCGGGCGGCGGCCGAAGTCGTTCCCCAATTGGTGGTCGAGCCCCCTTCGCGGGTTCTGCTTCGGTTGGTTGATTCCGCCGGGAAAGCGGTTTTTCCGGATCACTTGCCCTATTCGGGCACGGTGCGGTCGTTGATCAAAGCCTGGAATCAAGCCCGGGAGTTTGGGGAAGAGGCTTTCGCTTGGGGAGATGACGGGGAGATTGAAGAAGGAGTCGACTTGGCCGCCCATCCGGGGTTGATCCCCTTTCTCTGGCGATCGTCCGGCTTGGTCGACGGGGAGATGCGGCCGATCGAGCGTATTCCGGGGGTGATGCGGGCCGGACTCCGGGCGACGCCGGAGGAAGAGGAGAAGGTTTTTCGGACGAGACTGACGCTGCATGCTCCCGACGGCGACCGAATCGAACTCGACGCGCCAACGCCGGTTTCGGGGGAGGCCTTGCTCGATGGCGGACGGCTTTACCGGATCGAGCCGATCGGTCCGGCTTACGCGGCGGCCGGACTTTTCAATGACCGGGTCCCGCTGTCGCAGTTGGCGTTGTTCCTGACCCTGTTCGCCTCCAATTTCCCGTTGGCCTCGGTCGAGATCGAAGGATTCGCGGCGGACGAGGGGGAGGCGGAGGAGGCGAAGCCGGCCTTGATTTTCCGTGAAGTCGACCGGGACGACAACCTGTTGTTGGAAGCGACTTACACCGTGCCCGGCCTTCCCGCCGGATTTCTGCGCGATTATGATATCTCCCGGATGGTGAAGATCGATCCTTCGGGCCGGGCGTTTCAAATCGGCGACGTCGAATACGCCGGAGCCCATGCGGCGCGGGAGGAACTGTTGAAGGAGATCCGTCGGTTGAATCGAAAGGTGAAGACCGACCGGGGTTTTTTCGACATCGACGAAGAGACTGAGACGATCACGCTAGGGGCGGATTTAGCCCGCGAATTTCTCGGCAGCGTGTTGGCGAATTACGCTGCTCGTTTCGCGATTTTCGGGGCGGAGAAGCTGCGCCGCTACAAGATCGTCCATGCCAAACCGAAGTTGCATCTCAACCTGAGCAGCGGGATCGATTTCCTCGAAGGCGACGCTACGCTGGAGATCGAAGGCGAGCGGATTTCGCTTCTCGACGCGATCGCCCAATTCAAGAAAAACGCCTACATTCAGCTGTCCGACGGAAACCAGGCGGTGGTCGACGGCAACTACATGGCGCGGTTGAACCGTCTCTTCAAAAAGAAGAAACAAGGGGTGGTCCGGGCTTCGTTTTTCGACCTCCCGATGATCGACGATTTGATCGACGACGCGGCCGTCTCCGCGCCGTTGGTGAAGTCGCGCGATGTCTTCCGGGGAATCAACACCTTGGACGAACGGAAGGTGCCGACGCCGCGGTTCAAAGGCGACCTCCGGCCGTATCAAACCTACGGTTTGCGCTGGCTCGATTATCTCCACGCCCACCGCCTCGGAGGTTGCCTGGCCGACGACATGGGTTTGGGGAAGACGGTGCAGGCGATCGCTCTCTTCAGTCGGATCTATCCGAAGGTGAAAAAGCCGAGCCTCTTCGTGATGCCCCGGAGTTTGCTTTTCAACTGGACCGCCGAACTGGAAAAATTCGCCCCCGATTTAGTGTTTTGCCAGCATTACGGTCCGGAGCGGGATTGGGCCAAGGCGCGGGAGCATTCGGTCATTTTAACCACCTACGGCACCCTCCGGTCGGACGTGGAGGCGATCTCCGCCGAGGAGTTTCATGCGGTGGTTCTCGATGAGTCCCAGAACATCAAGAACAGGCAGACCCAGACGACCCAGGCGGTTTACACCTTGAAGGCGGAGTTTCGTTTGGCGCTTTCGGGAACGCCGATCGAGAACAACCTCGGCGAATTGTATTCACTTTTTCGATTCTTGAACCCAGCGATGTTCGCTTCGCGGGCGGAGTTCGACCGCGACTACGGTCAGCCGATCCAGAAGCAGCGTGACCCGGAGGCGGCGGAGGAATTGAGGCGGAAGATCTATCCGTTCATCCTGCGGCGGTTGAAATCGGAGGTGTTGAAGGAATTGCCGCCGAAGGTGGAACAGGTGCTTTACGTCGACATGAACGACGAGCAGAAAGCCCATTACGAAACGCGGCGCCGGTTTTACCAGGAAGTGATTCGCGGGGAGATCGACCGGCACGGGTTGGCCAAGAGCCAATTCGCGATTTTGGAAGCGCTGCTGGAGTTGCGTCAGATCGCGACCATCCCCGAAGCGAAGACCGACGGACGGATCGCCTCGGCGAAAACGGAACGTTTATTGGAAGCGGTCGACGAGGCGATCGCCAATGGGCACAAGTGTTTGGTCTTCACTAACTTTTTGGCCGGGGTCGAGCAAGTGAGCGAAGCGCTGGGCGAGCGGGGGATCGGTCACCTCACCATGACCGGAGCGACCCACGATCGTCAGAGTCTGGTGGAGCGGTTTCAAAAGGATCCGCGGATTCTGGTTTTCGTGATGACCCTGAAGACGGGCGGGGTCGGGTTGAATCTGACCGCCGCCGATTCCGTTTTCATTCTCGATCCGTGGTGGAACACCTCGGCCGAATCGCAGGCGGTCGACCGGGCCCATCGTATCGGCCAACAGAATACGGTTTTCACCTACCGGCTGATTACCCGGGGGACGATTGAGGAGAAGATTCAGAAGTTGCAATCGCAAAAGAAGGAGTTGGTCGACCAGATCGTCACCACCGACAGTTCCGCGCTGAAACAATTGACCGAGTCGGACATCGACTCGTTGTTCAACACAGCGTGAGGAAGCGAAACGAAAGGAGTTGGAGGTAACCGATGGAATTTTCAAGAGAGCTTCCGAAGAACGTCAATGATCCGTTGCGGGAGTTGTTCGTGAGCTTTTACCATAAGTCCGCTCTCGCATCCGTCTATCCGGCGGCCGCCACCGCGCTCGGCATCGACCCGGGTGGCCGGATCCCGGCGAAGGGGGTTCTCGTGCAAACGCTTATTGAATTGGTGGATTCTCCGGATCGGATGTCGCTCTTCATCGAGCGTTTGCCGACTCTGTTGAGGCAGGTGTTGGAAGTCCTTATTTGGGAGGACAAGATTTCTCTCACGCAGCTTGAAGATCGGGTGGACTGGGGAATCGCGTACTCCAATCCGAAATGGGAGAAATCCAGAAGCTACAGCTATGAGCCGCCGTTTCTTCTGCAGAAAGGCCTTGAACTGCTGGTTCTTTGGCCCGCGGGATACCAATACTACTCGCGGGAGGTTGATCGGTCGGAATTTTGGGTCGCGGTGCCGCCGGCGGTGCGGGCTTGGCTCGGGGCTTATTTTCCCAAGCCGGAAGGTTACTATCTGGTTGGTCGGGGATTCCCGCCGGAGGCGCAGAAGGAGAAATGGCGAGTCTTCGATTGCTCGGCCCATGCCCTGCAGGATTGCGTGATCGTGGCCGAGATGCTGCGGCGGGGAGCGTTGACCCGGAATACGAATGGAGCGGTCGCCCGGGCGGTCTTGAAGAAGCTCGCCGGGCTGACCGGGGGCGGGGAACTGTATCCGGACGTCACCTACTCGCCGAAATTCCCGTTTTTCCGTCATCAGTTTTTGGTCGATTTCATCGATGAAGTTTTGCCGGACTCGAGCAAGGAACTGCTGGCGGACGCCAAAATCGATCCGGGGACCTTTCTGCGGGGGATCGTCGAGGCGTTGGGCGGGGCTCCCGCGTGGGTGCTGCAAAAACTGCTGCCCCATCTTCGCCCCGAGCACGCCTACGCGGAGCCCGAGTGCAGCGAGGAGGTGTTGGACGGGTTTCTCGCGATCTTCGGGGAGGTGCCAAAGGATCAATGGGTGACGAAGCGGCAGGTGGTGGTCTATTGCCGATATCGGGAGCAGACCGGCTGTTTTTTCAATTACTATTCGTTCCAGTTTCAGGCCGAGGATCATCAGAGGAACAATTTTTACTACAAAAAACGGCTCTATATTGACCGGGATAACATGGCCGAGGCCGTGACGTGGCCGCTCTTCAGCGGTTTGGCGCTCGGTCTCGCCGCGTTGGGGTTGGTGGAGGTCGCCTATACCGAGCCGAGAAACGAGCGTTTCCACGCGGGGAACAACTTGTATCTATCGCCGTTCGAGGGAGTGAAGGCATTGCGTCTGACGGCCCTCGGTGCGTATGCGTTCGGACAGACCGAGCAACTCGATCTTCCCGAGTTGGAGACGAGCGGGACCAAACTCGAATTCGCCCCGGACCGGTTGCATGTGTATGGGGAGCGGATCGATCCGGTGACGGATGGGATCTTGCGGGAATATATGGTGCCGGTGGGGCCGGGTTTGTATAAGATGACCCGGACGAGTTTTTTGAAAGGATGTGCCACGACGAAGGAAGTGGCGCAGCACGTCCGGCAGTTCCGTCAGCGGTTGCCGGAAGAGTTTCCGCCGACGTGGGAAAATTTTCTCCAGGATTTGGAGAAGGAAGAGCCGGCCTTGGCCCAAGAAACCGGCTGGGTGGTTTTCCGGGTGCCGGAAAATGTGGAAGTGCGGAACGCATTTGCCCGCGATCCGGTATTGCGGAAATTGGCGTTGAAGGTTGAAGGCTGGCGGATTGCGGTCAACCGGAGCGATGTTCCGGTGTTGGAGGAGCAATTGCGAACGCTCGGATTTTTTCCGAGGTAAAGGAGATCGTGAGAAGCCGTTCAACGGAGTGGGGTTGGCTTTGCCGCCCACCGTTCGGTGCACGAAACGGGAAAAGGCGACCGTTCTCGTCGGCGACCGCGTGACATCGAACTGTCGTCGGGCGGCGGAGCCAACCCGATTACGGCAATGAAGTTGATTAGAACAGCCCAAGGGGTTCTCCGCCACTGGGAGGAATGGCATCCTGCCGTCCGCCGTCGGCGTCGGTCTCAGGAGAAGGTCGGCTGGAAGCCAACCCTCCGATTTGGCACCGCAAACCGCATAGTCTAATCACAGAAGCCCGTAGTGGGGTTGGTTTTGCTGCCCGAGAAGCGATCCGATCTCGTCGGCGACGCGTGACATCGCACTTTTGGTCACCGTCTTCGGCCGCTGCTGTCGGGCGGCGGAGCCAACCCGACTACGGCGGGGATCGGTCCTTCCGTTGTTTTATTCAGTTGTCGTTTCGTAGTGGATACGAGCGCGGAGGAAGAGGGAGGTGTTATGTGCGGCGTCGAAAATGGCTTCGCGGGTTTCCACGCCGCGATTGTCGTCGAGGACATTGGTTTCAACCGGGGTGGCGAGGGTCCAGGTTTCGAGGTCGGCGGTGGATTCGAGCGTCACCGATATTTCGGGTGCGGCGGTTTGAAGTCGGTAGACCAGGCGCACTCGGTCGCTCATGCCTTCCGTTGTTTCAATGCGGGGAAGATCGGCGGCGGTCAACTGGCGGGGGTCGCGTCCAAAGGCGTAGCCATGGAGAGTGGTAAGATTGAGCGGACCATGGCGGTCGAGGAGTCCTTGCTGATTTTGGGGGAGCCCGATCCAGTCGGCCCAGCCGGAAAGGTGGAGGGTCGGATAACGGGCGGTGATCGAGAGATTGGAGAAATCGGCGAAGGCATGCACCAGGAAATGCCACGGGCCTTCAGCTGGATTGTCGATCCGGACGGTTTCCTTATTGCCGACCAGCAGGGGGGCGTAGTCCCAGAGGGTGAGGGAAGGGGGGGAGGCGTGCCGGACGTAGAGGTCGGCGTCGCCGGCACCGCCGAAGATCCGGACTTCGAGAAATTCGCGGCCAGGTGGAACGTCGATGAGGAAGCGGATCTTTTCTCCGGCGGAAGCGGCGAGGCCGGGGAGGATTTGTTCGTTGGCCAGTTCGAACGGTTGGCCGACGGGCATGGCGGTGCCGGTGATCGCCACTTCATTAGGACCGTGGGTGGCATCGGTGGTAAAGGTGAGGGTGCCGGGATATTCTCCGGGTGTTGCTGGAGCGAAGGTGATTTCCAGATCGCGGTAGGAGCCTGGGGCGATGGTGTGTTGGGTCCAGTTGGCGGCGTAGCCGTCCGGCAGGGAGATCCCTTGAATGGTCAGGGTTGAATTTCCCGGGTTGTTGATGCGGAGAGAGCGGAGGGCGGTTTCCCCCACATTGACGACGCCGAAACCGACGGTTTCCGCGGCCAGGGCGATTTCCCGACGGGAAGGAATTGGCGTCCAAGTGACTTCGTCGAGCCATCCGGCGTCGGCGCCGGCGGCGATGGTGACGTCCTTTTCGAACTCCCAGCGGAACGCATGCGTTCCCTCCGGCACCTCGGCTACAATCTTGTGCCAATCGACTTCACCGGAGATTTCGGAGTGGGTGGCGCCGTTGATCTGGAAGGTGAGGAAATCGTAGTGCAACTCCGAGGACACTTTCCACCAGAATTCGATTCGGCCGGGGCCTTGGACGGAAGTCGCGATCCAACTCGATTGGTTGTTGCCGATCAATCCGCTTTGGGCGGCGGAGGAACTTCGGAAGGTGGTTTTGTATTGTCCGAACCACGGCTGGCTGCCGCCCGTGGTCCAGGTGAGACCGCAAGCCTTTACGGCTTGGCAAAGGGTGGGGCGGACTTCAAGGGTGATGGGGATGTTTCGGGCGAAGCCGGTGTTGGTATTCACGACTTGGATCACGTCGGAGTGGTTTCCTTGGGGGAGGAGGTCGGCGGCGGAGTTGATGGTCAACTCGATCGCGGCGTAGGCGCCCGGAAGCAAGGTGCCGGAAGGGGGGGTCACGGTGATCCACGCCGGAAGGGTTCCTATTGTCCAAGAGAGGGAGGTAGTTCCCGTGTTGTGAAGGAGCGGTGGCGCGCTAACCGGAGGGAAGGGGCCGCCGATCGGTCCGGCGGCTGAAACCGTTCCCAGGGGTGAAACGATCAAATCATCCAGGAGCGAAGATCCGGAGAGCTGGAGATCGGTCACCGGTTGAGTGGGATCGTTGCTGTTGATTCGCAGAATCCGGGAGGCAGCTGTTTCTCCGTCGGGATTGAATCGGATGGGCAGGATGTGTTCGCCGCCTGCGGGGATCGTGAACGGAAGGGAGAGCGAGCTCGGGAGGCGGAACGTTTCCTGTCTGTCGCGAATGTCCGAATACGTGATGACAGGGTCGTCTGATACCGGTTTTTCGGCGGGTGGCTTCTCGCTTTTGGAGGAGGATCGGTCCGGGCTGAGAATCTCGGTCGAAACCGGATGGGCGTTGTGCCAGCTTTGGCAGGGGTCGACTGCGAGAAGGCCGGTCGCGATCGGTTCGCGGATGTCGATGTAGTCGAAAAAGTGAGTGGTCGGGTAGGCCGGGGTGGTGTGGCCGGCCAGGCCGACACGGCCGGCGCGGAAGGGGCCGGGGATGACCCCGGACCAGATCAATTGGTCGTTGGTGAAGAGGTGGAGGTGGTCGTGGTTGAGATTGACCGTCACGATGTTGTTCGCGTTGCTCCCGGTGAGAAGGGCGTTTGCTTCGGTCCAAGGTTGGATCCAGCTGAAAAGTCCGTCGAAGTAACGGGCGACAAAATAATACCCGTCCCCCGCGACACCGAGGAGGATCGCGCTTCCTTCCTCCCGGTTGAGATCGAAGTCGGGGGAGGCGCGAAGAAGAAGGATGGCGGACGGGAAACTCGAACCTTGGCGTCCGACTCTGGTTTCGAAGACTCCGTTGGCCCAGACTTCTCCGGTGTAGGTGGCTTGCAGGAAGCCGGAAAATCCGGGTTTCGTGGCCCGGTAGCGATTGTTGGCGATACTCCAGCCGTCGAGCGGGAGTTCGTGCCAGTGGAGCGGGGCCGCGGCGGTGAAGTCTTCCCGATACGTGCCGAGGAGGGTGACGTCTGTTATTCGGATCGCGTTCGACGCATCGATGTTGTGAAGAGTGACATATTCTTCGAGGCCCTCTCCCGGGGTGGTCTGGGGGAAGGGGAGCCACCCGTCGTCGGAGGGCGAGATGGAGTCGGTGATGACCAGTTGTCCCGGGACCGGCAGCACTTGCAACGAGGCGCGACGCTCCGCGGAGAAGCCGGTGGTCGGGTTGGCGAAGACGACGGCTTTCTCGTGCAAGCCCTCGGAGAGGGTGTCGGCGGCGGAGTTGACGGCTATCGAGACGGCGGTTTCCGCTCCGGGGGACAAAGAGCCGGAAGGCGGGGAAACGGAGAGCCATGCGGCGGTGGTTGACGCGGCCCACGAGATTGTTTGGGCTCCGTTGTTTCGCAACGTGTAGGTGATCGACGCGGGAAGGAAAGGTCCGCCCGTGAGTCCTTCAAAACTCATTCCGGCTTCCTCCACCACCTCCAGGTCGTCGGCCACGGCGGTGCCGGTCAAATGGACGAAGGTTTCCGCCTGGTTCGGGTCAAGGCTTTCGATGGCGACGATTGCTTCGTGGAAGGCGGCGGTGATCGGTTGGTAGGCGACCTCGATGAGGAGGGAACGGCCGGCCGGAAGGGTGAAAGGAAAGGCCGGCAATCCGGTCAGGCGGAAATCGGCGAAAGTGTGGCGCAAGGCTTCGGCGGCGTTGAGCCGGCCGCCGCTGATGACCTGTGACGTCCAGTGCGGGAGTGGGGTGACGCTCCCGAGGATGGTCTCCTTGACCTCGGCGAAACCGGCGTCCGGGGTGAGCGACAAAATGAGGGCGGCGACTCCCGCGACATGGGGGGCGGCCATCGACGTGCCGGACATGGTTCCGTAGCCGCCGCCCCGGAGGGTGCTGAGGATGGCGGTTCCGGGGGCGGCCAGGTGGACGGTGGAGGCTCCGTAGTTGCTGAGGGATGAGCGGGCGTCGGTGCGGGTGCTGTTGGCGACCGAGATGACGTTGGGAAGGTTGTAGGAGGCGGGATAGGAGGGAGTGGTGTCGTTATTGGTGCCGTCGTTGCCGGCGGCGGCGATGAACAGTTGGTTGGCGTCGGCGGCGGCCGCGATCATGTCGCGCAGGGCGTTGGAGTGACTGCCGCCTCCCCAGGAGTTGTTGGTGATATGGGCACCTTGATCGATCGCGTATTCGAGGGCGGCGATGGCGTCGGAGGTGTAGCCCTCGCCGTTGGAGGCGAGAAACTTAAGGGCCATGAGTCTGACGTTTGGAGCGACTCCGGCGATGCCGATGCCGTTGTTGGCGACGGCTCCAACGATGCCGGCGACATGGGTGCCGTGCCCATGGTCGTCCATTGGATCTCCACTGGTGACGTTTCCGTTGCCGGAGGTCCATCGGGCTCCGTGGATATCGTTGAACGTTGGATTGGGATTGACCCACATGTTGGCGGCGAGGTCGGGGTGGTTGTAATCGACGCCGCTGTCGATGATCGCCACGACGATTTCGGGGCTACCAGTCGTGTATTGCCATGCTTGCAGCGCGGAAATGTCCGCCCCCGGGAGTCCGCCCGATTGCCCGGTGTTGCGGAGGCTCCATTGGGAAGGAAAGGAAGGATCGTTAGGGATCTGGTTCAAGCGGATCCGGTAATTTGGTTCGGCGTAGGCGACTGCCGGGTTCCTCGCATAGGCGGCGGCCATGGCGCGGGGATCGGCTTGGGGAGGGAGTTCGACGACCTCGAGGGGAAGGCGTTGCATCCGTCGGGCGACCGACCCGCCGAGCGCCTGATGAAGAGAGGCGCGGGCTTGGATGGCGGTTCCCTCTTTGTAGCGGACGATGATGCTGGACGGCTGGTGGGGGCGGGACCAGTCCGGGCCCGGGTCGCGGCGGCCGGGGCGGTCGGGAGGTGGAGGGGCGCTCGAGGCGGCGACGGGTTCGTCGTCGGCGTGGGTCGCGGTGGACTTGGTCTCCTGCGACGCCGTTGCGAAGGAGGAGGTGCCGTTTTCGGTGGGACGGAGTTGGATTCGGGTGATGACCAACGGGTGGTCGGGGTCGGTATTCCGGATCCGGATGGTCTCGGTGCGGGTGACGCCGAGACTGGTTTGCCCGAAGGGAACGAGGAGATCGTCGCCCGGGGCGATCGAATCGGTGACCTCGATTTTGCCGGGGCCGGCGAATTGGGTGTAGGTCACGTCGTCGACGAATCCGGCGTCCATCCCTTGGGAAACGCTTGGATCTTTGAAATAGCGCCAGCGGACGACGTTTTGGCTGTTGGGCAGCAAGTAAGTCTGTTGGGTCCAATTTACTTCGCCTCCGATTTGATCCTGTAAGGTTCCATCGAGGTAAAACCCGAGGAAGTCGAAACCGGGTTCGGATGAAACCTTCCACCAAAAGCGCAAAAGGCCGGGTCCGGGGAGGGTGGTTTCCATCCAGCTCTCCTGATTATGACCGATTTGACCACTGCGGGCGGCTTGTCCGCCGGACAAAGCGACGGAGGATTGGGCGGTCCAGTTGGCGTTTCCGCCGGTGGAGAGAGTCCAGCCGGGTTGTCCGATGGCACTGGCCAGGGGGGAGGCGACGATGGGGAGGGCATGACCTAGAAGAAGGGTCAGGCAGACGCAGAGGACTTGAGGCAGCGAGGTTGATTTCATAATAAGAGTCGATGCCGGGCTCCTGGGGCGGGAGTTTGGCACATCGAGCAAGGCTCGCAACGAACCGAAACCGGGTCAAGACCGGGATTGGTGTGAGGTGCCCGTCGCAGGGCGATTCATCTGGTTGATTTGTTGGAGTCCCGCCTTCAGGCGGTCCCCACCTCGATCTAGAAACCGGCTTTAGGCGGAACTCCAACAGGGCAGACGCTCCACCGCCGGAAGTTCATCGGCCAGATGAAATAGCCCTGCTCCGTCGTTTTTTACGTTTTTTTTAGTTCGCGTGAACTTATTATACCGGTTGTTGGCGCCCTCTGAGGGGCGCGGATCACCCGGGGGGTGGAAACCCTTGACCCTCATAAATGCGCCGCTAGCCTTCCGGCATGAATCGCAGAAAGTTCCTCCAAGCCGGAGTCGTTTCTTCGTTTTTCATTGGAGGGGCCAGTCTCCTCCGCGGCACTCCGTCCGCCGTCGCGACTTCCGGCAAAGCCCGTAACGTTATTTTCCTGGTCAGCGATGGGATGAGTAGTGGCACGCTCAGTTTCGTTGACCAATTCATCCGGTGGCGGGACGGACGGCCTTCCCATTGGATCCGTTTGTATGAAGAGGAAAAGGTCAAACGGGCTTTGATGGAGACCGCCTCGGCCAACTCGATCGTGACTGATTCCGCCGCGGCCGCGGCGGCATGGGGCGGAGGGCACCGGGTGAACAACGGTTCGCTCAATATTGCTCCCGACGGCACCCACCATCGGACGATCCTGGAGGTGGCGAGGGATGCGGGGAAGGCGACCGGTTTGATCACCACCACGCCGGTCACGCATGCGACCCCGGCCGGATTCGCGGCAAATGTCAATTCCCGCGGGGAGCAGCCGTTGATCGCCGAACAATATTTTGACCGCCGGATCGACCTGATGCTCGGGGGCGGGCGCCACTTTTTCCAAAGCGATCGGCGGGAAGATGGCCGGGACCTCGTCGGCGAGTTCAAGGAGATCGGCTACGATTATGTCGAGAACCGGAAGGAACTGGAGGCGACCCGCGGAACCGACGACCCGGTGCTCGGCCTTTTCACTGCCCAGTCGATGCCGTTTGAATTGGATCGGCTCAACGACGAGAGTGCCAGGGAGAACGTGCCGAGTCTGGCCGAGATGACTCGGGTCGGATTGGAAAAGTTGAACCGGCGGCCCGAAGGTTTCGTCGTGCAGATCGAAGGCGCCCGGATCGACCATGGCGCGCACTCCAACGACATCGGGGCGTTGCTCTACGATCAGATCGCCTTTGATGATGCGGTCGCGGTGGCGGTCGAGTTCGCGGAGACGCATGGCGACACGTTGGTGATTATCACCACCGACCATGGGAACGCCAATCCGGGTTTGAGTTCCGGATCGCAGGGCGGCGAGCGTAACTTCGGTGTTTTGGCCGATTTTCGGGCGAGCCAGTGGGCGATGCTGTCACAACTCGACGCCGAGAGCTCGGTGGAGGCGATCGTCGAAGCGGCCCATGAAGCCACCCGGTTGGAAATCCCGGCGGAGGATGCCGAATTATTGAAAAAGTTTTACCGCGAGGAATACCGGGTACCCTACAGCCGGATGAATCGTGCGTCGGCGATCATGGGGCAAATTCTAGCGAACCACACCGATATCGGTTGGGTCGGAAACGGCCACACCTCGGATCACGTCGAATTGGCGGCGCTCGGTCCGGGTAGCGAGAAGCTCAAGGCGTTTCACAAGAACACCGACATGTTCACCCTGATGGTCGAAACCCTCGGCATCGAGGCGGCCGTCGGATGAGGCGACCGTGGCGGTTTGTCTATTCGAAAGCCTGACAAGCCGCGGCGACTTCCGGGACGAATTGGGCGACCAGGAGGGCGAGGGCGATGATGGCGAAGGGGAGGAGGGGCCAAAGGTTGATACGTTTCAGTTTCATTGCTGTATTCTTTTGGTGGTTATGCGTAGTATTCGGCCCAGCTTGATTTGGTTTCGCTGAGGCGGACCTTGACGATGCGGATGCGGTCCGAGAACGGATAACGTTTCTCGGGGGTCGCGGCGTAGGTCTTGAGGGTTCGTTTCAGGTGTTCGTAAAAGATTTTGACCATCACTTCGCTGGTCGGATCGGTCTGTTGAAATTCGATGACCCGGTTTCCGTAGGTTCTCTTGAGGACGGGGAAGTTTGGGTCGGCGGTGTTGACGCAGAGGGCGTGGTCGAACCGGTCGAGCACCGTGGCGAGGGTTTCCTTGACCAGTTTCAAGTCGCAGACCATGTCGTTTTCGTCGAGTTCGTCGGCTTCCAACACGACTTCCACCGTACGCGAGTGGCCGTGCGGAAAGCGGCAATTGTCGCGGTTCTTCGACAGGAGGTGTCCGCTTTCGATGGTGAAGGTTTTGCAAATACGGTATGGCATGGCGGCGGGAGAGAGGTTCGGTTCTCAGGGGAAGAGACGGGTGGAGGCCCATGCGTCTCCGTTTTTTGAATACACGGTGCGGTCGTGGCGGCGGAACGGTTTCTCGCGCCAGAATTCGATCGACTCGGGGAGAAGCCGGAAGCCGGACCAGAACGGAGGGCGGGGGATTTTCGCGAAACCGAACCGGGCGGCGACTTTGGCGACCTCTTGTTCGAGCTCGAGAGCGCCGGTCTGGGGAGAGGATTGGCGGGAGGCCCAGGCGCCGAGTTGGCTGAGGCGGGGGCGGGTCGCGAAGTAGGCGTCGGCCTCGCGGTCGGTCACCGGTTCCACTCGGCCTTCGATCCGGACCTGGCGGCCGAGGGGCATCCAGTAAAAACAGAGGGAGGCGACCGGGTTGGCGATGAGGTCGGCCGCTTTCGGACTGTTGAGGTTGGTATAGAAAACGAACCCGCGCGAATCGACCCCTTTCAGGAGAAGCATGCGGACGGAAGGTTTGCCGCCCGGGGAGCAGGTCGCGAGGGCCATCGCTCCCGGTTCGCGCAGGCCGCATTCGCCCGCGTCGCGGAGCCAACTCTGGAAGAGATTGATCGGATCTGAGATATCTTCGTCCATGGAATTGTCGCGGGCGGGATTCAGGCGTGGATTTGTCCGATCCGGGTGGCGGCTTCGATGCCGGAGGAGATGCACTCTCCAACGGAGATACCGTTTCTGTAGTTGCCGGCAAAATACAAGCCGGGGTTCGTTTCTTCAGTCGTCTTGAGAAAGGCGAGAAAGCGGTCGTGTCCGAGGTTGTATTGCGGGATTCCCTTTTCCAGGTAGGTGTGGCGGGTGAAAACGGGACGTCCGATGATGCCGAGGAGCGATTCGAGATGAGGCGCGACCGAGCGGAGGATTTCGGCGGTCGGTTTGGCGGCCAAGGCGGGTTGGCGGGCGCCGCCGACATAGACGTAAAGGAGCGCGTGATCCTTCGGAGCCCGGTCGGAAAATAAGGAGGAGGCGAAACCGATGCCGAGCATTGGGAGTTTTTCGTGACTCGGGACGAGCGCGCCGAAACCGTCGAGTGGATGGAGGACGTGCGAACGGCGGAAGCCGAGGGCGAGTACCGAGACCGGGGTGTAAGGGAGTTCGCCGAGCGGCCGGGCGTCGATGTCGGATCCCGTGGCGCCGCTGATTGCCGGAAGGCTGTGGGCGGGGGTGCAGACCAGAATTTGGTCGAAGGTTTCGATGATCCGGTCGCCTTCGTTCTCCCAGGCGACCTGCCAGCGTTTGCCAAAGGAGACCTGGGCGACCCGGGCGTTGAGGGAGAGTTCGTCGCGGAGGGCGGCAGCGAGGGCGGCGGGGATCTCGCCGACCCCGTCGCTTAAGGAGAAAAGGCGAGGCTTGGCGGCGGCTTCTTTTTTCCGTTGGATTCGGCCTTTAAACAAGGAACCGTATTCGCGTTCCATGTTGACCAGTCCGGGAAAGGAATGGCGGGCGGAGAGGTACTCGGCGTCGCCCGCGAAGATGCCGGAGACGAACGGATCGACGGCGTAATTCAGCACCTCCCGGCCGAGGCGGCGTTCGACGAATTCGGCGAGCGATTCCTCGATCTCGTCGTCTTGTTGCGACGGAATCAACGGCTCCATGAGCAACCGGAGTTTGCCGCGGACCGAGAAAAGGTTGTTGGTGAGAAACGTCCTCGGCGAGGTGGGCAGCGGTTTCAGTTCGCCACCCTTGACGATGTAGCGGTTGGCGGCTGCGGGGTTTGGTTCGATCCGTTTGCGGGCGAGGCCGAGGTCTTTCAGGAAAGTTTGGAGGGCCGGCCCTTTGTCGAGGAGGGACTGCGGACCCTGTTCGACGAGGAAACCGTCGGTGCGTTCGGATCGGATCATTCCGCCAGCCCGCCCCTGGCGTTCGAAGACGCGGACCCGGTGTCCCTTTTGTTTCAGCATAAAGGCGGCGGTGAGGCCGGTGACTCCTGCTCCAATAACGGCGATCGATTGCATCGGTTAAACGGTTTTGGAAAAACGACTCTCCTTTTGCTGGAGGTAGGCGTCGAAGCACATCGCGATGTTGCGGATAAAGAAGCGTCCGGTCGGGGTAGTGTAGATGCCGTCGGGAGTCCGTTCGAGGAGGCCGTCGGCTTCGAATGGTTCGAGGGCGGCGATCTCGGAGGCGAAATAGCTGGTGAAATCGAGCCCGAGACGACGGGACATCGGGGCGTATTCGAGGCGCAGATCGCACATCAACCGCATAATGGTTTCCCGCCGGATCTGGTCGTCGGGAGTGAGAACGTAGCCCTTGGAGACCGGGAGGCGGCCGGCGTCGAGGGCGGCGAAGTAGGCGGGCAGGTCCTTCTCGTTTTGCCGATAGACGTTTTGAGTCTGGGAGATCGCCGACATGCCGAAGCTGTAGATGTCGGCTCCCGACATGGTGCTGTAACCTTGGAAATTGCGATGCAAGGTCCCTTCGCGTTGGGCGACCGACAGCGGGTCCTCCTCAAGGGCGAAGTGGTCCATGCCGATGTAGCGGTAGCCGGCGCCGGTCAGACGTTCGGTGACCTGGTTGAATATTGCCAGCTTCGTTTCGGAATCGGGAAGGTTGTTCCGTTTGTCGAAAATTTTCTGGGCCGGTTTGATCCAGGGAACGTGGGCGTAGCTGAAGATGGCGAACCGGTCGGGGGCATAGCCGAGGACATCGTCGAGGGTCCGGGCGAACGACTCGGGAGTCTGGTGGGGGAGGCCGTAGATCAGGTCGATGTTGATCGAGGTGAAACCCTCGGCGCGCAACCAGTCGATGGTCTCCTCGGTTTGTTCCGGCGGCTGGATCCGGTTGATCGCCTTTTGCACCACCGGGTCGTTGTCCTGGACCCCGAGGGAGGCACGGTTGAAACCGATTTCGCGGAGGGCGGCGATGTGGTCGCGGCTGAGGCGCCGGGGATCGATCTCGACCCCGCACTCGGCGTCGGGGGCGAAACGGAAGGCGCCATGGATCATCGCGCCGAGGCGGCGGAGTTGGGCGGGAGTGAGAAAGGTCGGGGTGCCGCCGCCGAAATGGAGTTGGACCACCTCGCGGGCGGGGTTGAGCAAATCGCGGGTGAGGGCGATCTCCTTTTCCAGATAGTCGAGGTAGCGGTCGGCGGCGGAGCGGTCGCGGGTGATCACTTTGGTGCAACCGCAGAACCAACAACTGGTTTCGCAAAAGGGGAGGTGGAAGTAAATGGAGAGCGGAGCCGAGGAATCGCGGGCGGAACGGATGTCTTCGATCAGGAGTCCGGTGTCGCAATCGTCGCTGAACTGGAGCGCGGTCGGGTAGGAGGTGTAGCGGGGGCCCGGCTTGCTGTATTTGCGGGCCAACGCGAGATCGAACCCGGCGTTGGCGGGGCCTGCGGACGTTGCGGCGGAAGGCGATGGATGGCAGATCGGTGTCATGTTAAATTCCAGTGGCCGGCCGTTCTCGACCGGGAGTGAAGTTTCGCACAGGCGGGTGAGGAGATCTCAGCAGCATTTGCCCTCTTCTGTGCAAATTCCGCACAAGAGGAGCGAACCAAGGGATGGTTGAAGAATCCGGTTTCACCGGTGAAGTCTGTCACGGAGCGGAACATTTGGCTTTGATGCAGCTCAAGAACCGATGCGATCCGCCGCCCTTCCGTGAAACTTCGCCGACCCTCGAAAACTTGATCTAGATCAAGGTTTCGGGGTTTTTCCGGGGGTATTCTCGTTGTTTCCGCTCAGCCCGAGATCTTCGGCTGGAGACCCTTTTAACCGACCAGGATTCATTATTTCATGGAGAACGAGACTCTCACCATCAAGCTGCCCGGAAAAAGATACCGGGCGATTTCCTTCGACCAGCGCGCGGTCATTAAACGCGACGGAAACAGCGTTCCGTGGGACGCCTCAAAAATCAGCCGGGCGATCGCCCTCGCCTTTTACGACGTGCGGCACAATGGCGCGCCCAATCCCCACCGCAGCGACGCGTCGAAGTGTTACGGGTTGGAGGCGGAGGATTTTTTGAAAGTGATGACGATCACCCAGCGGACCAGTCAGATGCTGGAACTGGTTTACCTCAGCGGCCGGAATCCGGCGATCGAGGAGATCCAGGATACGGTGGAAAAGGCGATCGCGGCGGAAGGGGAGTGGGAAGTCGCCCGCTCCTACATTCTCTACCGCGAGAAAAAAGCGGAGTTGCGGATCAACCGCTACAAGGAAAACGGGTTGAGCGACTATATCGCGGTCTCGAAATACGCCCGTTACCGCGCCGACCTCGGCCGCCGGGAAACCTTCGGCGAAGCGGTGGATCGGGTGGCGACGATGCACGCGACCAAGATCGGACGGCAGAAAAGCCGCCGGAGTCTTGGTCGGGTGATGGCGCGTCTGGCGAAGGAAGATCCGATCTTCGGTCCGGTCGACGAGGATTTGTTCGAGTTGTTCGGGAAAAAGACACTCGGTGATGTCCTGGACGAAGCCTTCGGCGGAGTGAAGGAGAAGCGGGTGTTGCCCTCGATGCGGTCGTTGCAGTTCGGTGGCGAAGCCGTTTTGGCGGCGCACGCCCGGATGTTCAACTGTTGTTTCAGCGCGACCGACCGGATCGAATTCTTCCGGGAATATTTTTATCTGTTGTTGGCCGGCTGCGGTTGCGGTTTTTCCGTGCAAAAACACCATGTCGCCCGGTTGCCGGTATTTCCGAAACGTATTCAGGACATGGATCTCCCGGTCTGGCATTTTACCGTTGAAGACACCATCGAAGGATGGGCCGACGCCTTGGACGCGTTGTTCCGGTCGTTCCTGAACGGACAGAAAATCGAATACAACTTCACCAAGATCCGTCCCCGAGGCGCGCCTCTGCGCACCTCTGGAGGAAAGGCCCCTGGGCATCTGCCGTTGAAGCGGGCCTTGGCTGCGGTGGAGAAGATCCTGCAAAAAGCATCCGGCCGACGATTGAAGTCGATTGAAGCCTACGACATTTGCATGCATGTCGCCCGGGCGGTGTTGTCGGGCGGCGTCCGCCGGTCGGCGACGATCTGTCTCTTTTCCGCGGACGACACCGACATGATGGGAGCGAAAACCGGCGATTGGTTCGAAACCAATCCGCAACGGTCCGCCTCCAACAACTCGGCGGTGATCGAGCGGAAGGCCGGGAGCAAGGAGGATTTCCTGCGCCTGTTCGAGAGTCAAAAGGAGTTCGGGGAGCCCGGGTTTTATTTCACCAACGACCTCGATTACGGCTGCAACCCGTGTTGTGAAATCGGTTTGAATCCGATCTTGCGCGGCGCCTTGGAGGAGACGGAGAAGGAGCGTTTGCGGGCGCTCGGATATCTTGGTGACCTCGACGGCGACGTGTTTTTGTCAGGATGGCAGATGTGCAATCTGACCACCATCAACGCGGCGAAGGCGGAGGAGGAAATGGACTTCTACCGCGCTTGTTTCTGGGCGGCGGTGATCGGAACGGTCCAGGCCTCCTACACGGAGATCCCGTATCTCGGGGCGGTCAGCCGTTACCTCAACGAGCGGGAGGCGTTGCTTGGCGTATCCATTTGTGGAATACTCGATAACCCCGCGATGTTTTTGAACGCCCGTATCCTGGAGAAGGGGGCGCGGATCTGCAAGCAAGCCAACGCCGTGGTGGCGGAGGCGCTCGGGATCCGGCGGGCGGCGCGGGTGACCTGCGTGAAGCCGGAAGGAACGGCGTCGTTGTTGCTGGAGACCGGATCGGGGATTCATCCGCATCATGCCAAGCGGTATTTCCGCCGGGTGCAGTGCAATCGGAAGGACCCGGTGTTCCAGCATATGCGGCGGGCGAATCCGCACATGGCGGAGCCGTCGGTGTATCAACCCGACACCGACGACGTGTTGACCTTTCCGGTGGAAGCGCCGGAAGGGGCGATCTTCCGCGACGACGTCGGGGCGGTGGAGTTTTTGGGCTACGTCAAATTCGTCCAGAAGCATTGGGTACAGGCGGGGCGGGCGCACGAAGCCTTCGCGCCGGGGTTGGACCACAACGTTTCGAACACCTGCACGGTGAAGCCGGAGGAGTGGGATGCGGTGGCGGAATTCATTTGGGAGAACCGCGAGTATTTCACCGGAGTGGCGTTGTTGCCCTACAGCGGGGACAAGACGTATGTGCAAGCCCCCCGGGAGGAAGTGGCGACGGAAGACGACATCGCGAAATGGAACCGGTTGAAATACGTTCCCGTCGATTACACTCAATTGCAGGAGAAGAGCGACGAAACCGCGTTGAAAGACGTCGTCGCCTGCGCCGGCGGCGCCTGTGAACTGGTGTGAGTCAGGTGGGGCGGCCTGTGTGAGGTTGCTCCCCGTTGGAGTTTGGGCTTAAGCGCGAAGCGCTCCGGCTTAGGCTCTGTCTCATCGAGTGAAAACTCGATGCTACGGGGTGGCATCCGGTTTTCGCCGGATGGAGGAGCGGCGCGCTTCAGCCGCCGTTGTTTGACTGGTGGGGGTGGGGGACGTTCCCGTGGGCGACGGTCTTCGGCTCAAGCGCGAAGTTCCGGCGTATGCTCTGTCTCATCGAGTGAAAACTCGATGCTACGGGTAGCATCCGGCTTTCGCCGGATGACTGGAGCGGCGCGCTTCAGCCGCCGTCAGTGCCGTGGTCGACGGTGTTTGCGAAGGCATAACGGATTTGACCTGGATCAAAGACTGGCGGAGGCTGATCCTTTAAAGTGTGCGGATGAAATTTGAATCCCAAAGGAGCCCGGATCGAACAGTGAGTGGAGCAATGGAGGAGGACGAGGATGTTCCCGATCTTTTAAAGAAGGTCGGGGAGGACCGGATTCACGAACTCGACGTGCGGGGAATCCTCGCGACGGGTGAGGATCCGTTTACCAAGATCATGGGGACTGTCGCGGGACTGGGCGCCGGGGATGTTTTGAAATTGATCGCGCCGTTCGAGCCGTTGCCTTTGTTCGGAGTGATGGCCCGCAAGGGATATCAGCATTGGGGCCGGCAGGTGGCGTCGGGGCCGGAGACGCTCTGGGAGATTTTCTTTTTTCAAGAGGAGTTCGACGAAGAGGACGAGGCTGTGGAGGACGACGAGGAAACGACAGTCGGCGGGGGAGGGATCCGCGAGCTCGATGTGCGCGGATTGGAACCGCCGGAACCGATGGAGGAGGTCTTGGCGGCGTTGGAGTCGGTGGTGTATGGGGAAGTTTTGTTGGTGCATCACCACCGGAATCCGGTGATGCTTTTCGACGTATTGGTTGAGCGAGGCTACGCTTACCGGACTGCCCAGATCGAAGAGGATTATTGGCAGGTCCGAATCTGGCGCCGTTCGTGAGGAAGTCGCGGTCGTTTCCTCCTCGATGATGTCCGCACCGGTAGCCTTGCGTCCGAAGAACGCGCCCTCCCGAACGTTGGTTTACACCTATTTGGCGGGAGGGTTGCTTTCCTTTCTATTTCTCGCCGGATGGAGTGTTTGGCATTATGGCGAATGGACCGGATTTTTCGCCAACACCCGATTTCTGGCGTGGGTGCATTTGGCGATCCTGGGTTGGGTTAATCTGACGATTTTCGGGGTGCTGTTTCAATTTATCCCGGTGGTGTTGGATGTTCGGATTGGGAGCGAGAGGTTGGCGTGGTGGCAACTTGGATTTTACGTGCCCGGGGCGATCGGAATGATCGCCTGTTTTTGGTGGGGGCGGCTCGATTGGCCGTTGCATAGTTTCGCCTCGGTGTTGTGGCTCGGTTTCGCGTTGTTCGTGTGGAACATGTTGGTGACTTACCGGCAGGTGAAGACTTGGACATGGACGGCACGGTATTTGTATGCGGCGGTGATTTATCTGTTGGTGACGGTGATGCTCGGGTTGTTTTTGAGCATCCATCTGGTTTATCCGATGATCGATGTGTCGCACCTGACCTTTTTGAAGTTGCATGCGCAGGCGGGATTCGTCGGGTGGATTTTCTGCGTGATCGTCGGGGTCGGATTGAAGTTGCTGCCGATGTTTCTGTTGTCGCACGGTTATTCGCTGAAGCCGGTGGCGTGGGGGTTTTGGATGATCCATGTCGGCTTGATCGGCTGGGGAGTGACGACCGCATTCGAAGCTTTGCCAAGGGTGGGGCAGGCGGCGTTATTGGTGTTGGTCGGTGGCATCGGGGCTTGTCTGTGGCAAGTGGCGGTGATCTATCAGAAGCGCAATCGGGTGCGTTCGACGCCGTCGCGGCAGTTGGAGGTTCGGAAAATCGAATTCCCGATGCGGTTTGCGGCGGTTGGCTTCGCGGCCCTGGGGGCGACGGTGATCCTCGGGTTGGTGGTCGGCTTCGGCAACGGGATTCTCGATCCGTTGACCCATAACCGTCTGGTGATTGTCTATGGGGCGGTTTTTATACTCGGTTGTCTGGGGCTGCTGATCCAAGCCTTTCTTTACAAGATCGTTCCGTTCATGATCTGGTTGCAGAAATTCAGTGAAGTGGCGGGGCGGGTTCGGGTGCCGAACGTCCGGGACCTGGTGCCGACGGTCTCGGCGGTCCTCCAGTTGGGAGTCTATGTCGCCGGGACGGTCGGGGTGATCGTGGCGACGGGGTTCGATCATCGGGGGCTGATGGCGGGGGCGACCGCGTTGGTCGCGGTCAGTTCGGTTTGGCTGGCGGTCAACCTCTGGGTTGTCTGGAAGCGGGCGGTGTCGCGACCGTCGGAGGCGGGTTGACGAAGGAGCGTCCCGGGCAAGGGATGCGGAGTCATGGGCAATGGACGCGTGGCCGTGTGCCCCGATTTTAGGTAAAATGGCTGGCATTCCTGGACGCGAGGTGTCTTCGCGCCGGAACGTTATGACCATGACCATCAAGACCCGCAGTTCGAAACATCGGCAAATCGAAGTGGCCCTCCAGATGTCGGTGATCTTCGCCGGGCTTCCCCAGGAAGACTTGGAGCCGATCGCCGACCTCTGTCAACTCCGGCAGCTCTCCAAAGGCGAAATGTTGTTTCGGGAAGGGGAGACCTACCGCGGGTTTTACATTGTTCGGAACGGGGTGTTGAAGATTTTCCGCTCGAATGTGTCCGGCAAGGAGCAGGTATTGCGGATGGTTGGGCCTGGCGAATCGTTCGGGGAAGCGGCGATGGGGGACGGTCGGGCGTTTCCGGCATCGGTCCAGGCGGAGCGGCCGAGCGAGGTGGTGTTGGTGCCGTTCAAGGATTTCGGCGAACAGATGATGCGGAATCCCCGTCTCGGGATGCGATTGCTGGCGTCGACCGGAACCCAGTTGCGGCATCTGGTGACATTGGTCGACGATCTGACCTTGAAGAACGTCGAGGCCCGGTTCTCCCTTTATTTGCTCCGGCTCAGTGGCAAGATGCCGCCGGACCGGGGGCAGGAAGTGCAGATTCCGGTGACATGGCAGGTGTTGGCGAGTCATCTCGGGTGCACCAGTGAATCGCTTTCGCGGTTGTTGAAATTCCTCAAGAATCGCGGCACGATCGAAGTGCAAGGTCACCGGGTGACGATCGCCGAACCGGACGATCTGTTGTCGCTCGGGCAGGTGATGTAGGGGGCGACGGTGAAACAGGCATGGTTGCCTGTTTTTTCACGGACGGGAATGTCTGTTCCAGGGAAAGGGCGGGAATGCCCCGAGGGATTTCCCTTGGCAATGCTGGCGGGGTGTAATGCTTTTCACCAAGCGGCGATCCACCCGTGGCCCGATGGGCGGAGGGCGCGAAAAGGAGTATAGTCTTTGGGAATGAGCCGGGCGCTCTCTATGGCCCATCCGCCCGGCTGACTGGCCGACCAACGACTGACCAAGGAGACGATGAGAATATCAATACCGTTTTTGCTCTGTAGCGCCGTTCTGTTCCCGCTCGGATGCACGGGATCGAACGAAGAGATCGAACTGAGTTTAAGAATCGACGACACACCGATCGACCGCGAGGAGACAGCCGTCGTCAACAGCTATTCCGGGATGCTGAAAGGGGTACTGCCCGCCGTAGTCAGTGTTTATTCGCAACGGACCGTGGAAGAGGATGCTTTGGGCGATCTCCGCCGCTTTTTCGCCGGGGAGGAGGAACGGATGCAACGTGGCGTTGGCTCGGGGGTAGTGGTCTCCCCGGAAGGATTCGTGTTGACCAACAACCATGTGGTCGAAGGGGCCGACGAAATCATCGTTCAATTCGCCAATTACGGGCAGTTGGAGGCGGAGATCGTTGGGCGGGACGCCGCCACCGATATCGCGGTCTTGCGTTTGAACGGGGAAGCCGGACGGGAATACGTGGCGGCGGTGTTGGCGGACAGTGACCAGATCGAGGTCGGGGATGTCGTCTTCGCCCTCGGCAACGCGTTGGGGATCGGGCATGCGGTCACGTCCGGGATCATTTCCGCCCGGGGCCGGACTGGAATCGGAATTTTGGGCGAGGAAGGATACGAAGACTTTTTGCAGACCGATGCGTCAATGAACATCGGCAACTCCGGTGGACCATTGGTCGATTCCTGGGGGCGGGTGGTCGGTATCAACACTGCGATCGCCTCGCCCGGGGGCGGAAACGTCGGGATCGGATTCGCCATTCCAATCAACATGGCGCGGGATGTGATGCGTGATCTGATCGAATTCGGCGAGGTGCAACGAGGTTATCTTGGGGTGTCGCTCCGGGATACCCACCCGGGGATGCCGGTCGAATTCGGGGCTCCTCCCCGCAACGGCGGGGAAGATTTGGATGGGGCGCGGGTAATTGACGTGATTGACGGCAGCCCGGCGAGCCTGGCCGGGATTCGCGACGGTGATTTGGTGGTGCAGGTGAACGGGAAAAGGGTCCGGACGGCGGGCGAGCTCCGGCTGGAGGTCGGCCAGCGGCGGCCGGGAACGACAGTGGAGCTGGGGGTGCTGCGGGACGGCGAACGGGTGAGTCTGGAGGCGACGTTGGGCAACCTGGAGGATTCCCCGGACCGGCGTTCGCGGGAGGAGCCTCGCATCGAAGGGAATGAATTGTTGCCCGGAGTGATGGTGGCGCCGCTATCGCCGGAAATGCGGGAGCAGTTAGGCCTTCCCGCTGAGATCAGCGGCCTCGTCGTCACGGAAGTGGCGGAGGGAACGCCGCACGCCCAGGTATTTCCGCCGGGAGCGGTGATCATCCAGATCAACGGTCAACCGGCGGGCGACGTGGAGAACGCCCGCGATTTGGTCCAGGATGGTCGGAATCTGGTGGTTCTCTATCATCAAGGCAGCGTGCACCACGTGGTAGTCGAATTGCAGTAAGGTGTCAGGTGTCAGGTTTCAGGCTTCCGGTGGGAGGTTTTCTGAATTCCTGATCCCTGAACATTCCTGAAATCCGGGTTGGTCGAAGAGTTCGACCAGCGAGCCTTCGACGAAGTCGGCGCTGATCCGTTCCAGCCGCACTGAAGCGGTGCGGTTGGTCAGGTCGAGTGTGGGATCGGGGAGAGTGCTCGTTTCGAGAACCACCCGGATGTAGTTGTCGGTGTAGCCCGGCCAGAGTCCTGGTTTCGGATCTTCGAACAGGACTCGCATGGTTCGCCCGAGGTGGCGGGCGTAGAAGTCGTGACGGCGGTTGGCGCTGAGGCGGCGGAGGTGGGCGCTGCGGCGGGCCCGCTCGGGAATCGGAACTTGATCGGTCGAGCGGGCGGCGGGGGTGCCGTCGCGTTCGGAGTAGGAGAAGACGTGGCAGAAGGCGAACGGGTTTTCGGTGAACACACGGCAGGTCTCCTCGAACTCCTCTTCGGTTTCACCCGGGAAGCCGACCATAATGTCGGTGCCGAGATAGAGATCGGTGACGTTTTCGACGGCGTGGTGAATGAACTCCAGGTATTCGGAAATAGAATACTTGCGGCGCATTTCCCGGAGGATGCGGTCGCAGCCGGATTGCAGGGGAATGTGAAGGAACGGCAGGAGGGCATGGGCGGGATCGTTCATCCGGTCGAACAGTTCGACCGGGATGGTGGTCGGTTCGATGCTGCTGATCCGGATTCGATCGAGGCCGGGGATGCGGTCGAGCCGGTCGACCACGGCGAGGATGTCGTGGCCGTCGAAATCGTAGGTGCCGATGTTGACGCCGGTGAGAACCAGTTCGCGGACGCCGCGGGCGACCAGGTTGCGGGCTTCGTCGAGGAGGTTGTCGAGTTCCCGGCTGCGGCCGCGGCCGCGCGCGAATGGGATGATGCAGAACGAGCACATGAAGTCGCAGCCATCCTGCACCTTCAGGTTGGCGCGTTTCGGAAACGGGGTGTCGCCCGCGAAGGCGATGGTGAAGTCGGTTTTGTCGATCCGGTCGCGAACGATCAGTGGACGATCGTTTTTGCCGAGGTCGACGTAGTCGAGGAGGCTCAGTTTATCCTGATTGCCGAGGATGAGGTCGACTCCGGGGATTTCCGCGACGGCCTTGTAACCCATCTGGGAGTAGCAACCGACGACCGCGACGAAGGCGTCGGGGTTTTTCCGGGTGAACGACCGGATGGCGTTGCGGCATTTGGCGTCGGCGAGATTGGTGACGGTGCAGGTGTTGATCACCGCGAGGTCGGCGGAGTCGCCGAACGGAACGACGCGGTAGCCTCGTTCCTCCAGTTGTTCGCGGATCAAATTGCTCTCCGACTGGTTTAGTCGGCAACCGAGCGTATGGACGGATGCTGTTGGCGCGGAGCACATAGACGAGGCGCTACGCGCATAGACAATAGCCGATAGCCAATAGACGATGGAGAATTCTGCGCATGATGTTAAACGATAGAATAGATGATAGGGGATAAATCAAGCGCGGGCGGGCGCTGGGCGGAGCGCTGCGCGCATAGACGATAGCCAATAGACGATAGACGATTGCTCGCCAGAGGGTGCCGATTTCTCGCAATCGTCTATCGTCTATCGTCATGCTCTTCCGCTGAAGAGGCGCCCCGCGCCTCAGCGGAAGAGCATGACCGGCACGAGGCAGCGGCGGATCATCTCGGTGGTGGTGCTGCCGATGAAGAGATGACGGATGCGGCCGCGGCCGTAGGCGCCCATGATCAGGAGATTGATGTTGCGGGCGGCGATATACTCGGCGATCGCTTCTTCGGGGACTCCGTGGAGCATGTGGCAGGCGGTGTTGTAGCCGGCGGTTTTCAGCCGGTCTTCGGCGCGGCGGAGATGGGCGAGGGCGCTTTCCTCTTTGCCGGAGTCCTCGGCGACGATCACGATGTGAAGTTCGATGTCTTTGAAGGCCGGGGAGTTCGCCAGATACTCGGCGGCTTTTTCGCAGCTTTTCCCGCCGTCGTAGGCCAAAAGCATCTTCTTGATCGGACGGAAACTGCGGGAAGTGACGAGGCACGGTTTCTTGCTCGCCCGGACGACCCGTTCCACGGTGGAGCCGAGGTGTTCGGTGGCGAAACCGGAGCGTTCACCCCGTTTGCCGAGAAGGACGAACTCGGCTTCCTTCTCGAACTCCCCGAGCGAGTCGACCAGGAGGCCGGTCTTGTGGGTGGCGTGCATCGTCGCTCCGGGGAACTGGGCTTTGACGCTTTCTTTGGCTCCGGCGAGAATCACCTCCGCCTTTTTCCCTTCGAGCTCCTGGAGTTGGCCGAGGATCGCCTGGTAGGGCTGGATGCCGAGGCTGCCGCTCAAGTCGGCGATCAGCGGAACTTCGAATTGGCGGAGGTCGGTGACGTAGAGCAGCTCGACCGGAAGCTTGAGCCGTTCGGCGAGCCATCCGCCGTATTCACAACAGATGTTGCCGTAGTGGGAACCGTCGGTGCAGATGAGGATTTTATTCATACGGGAGCGGTTACACGGTGGTGTTGTTGGGAATGATCGCGTTCTTGAGCACCGTGAGGACTCCATCGCGGACCACGATGCCGTCCGTCTCGAAGAGGTCGGGTTTCCCGGCCGGGCTCAAGGTGACATTGTCGCCGATCCGGGCGTTTTTGTCGATGATCGAGTTCTCGATCCGGCAATTCTTGCCGATCCCGACCGGGGGAAGACCGTTGCGGCGGTTGTCGGCGATCTCCTCGAGGGTTTCGAAGTAATCGGCGCCCATCATGACGACGTTTTTCAGCACGGTGCCGGCGTCGACTTTGGAGCGGTGTCCGATTACGCAACGGGTGAGTTTGGCGTCGTTGATGATGCAGCCGTCGCACATGACGACCCGTTCGCATTCGCACCGGTTGACCTTGGAGCCCGGGAGATAGCGGGCGTGGGTGTAGATCGGTTGGCCGGGGAGGAAGAAGTTAAACGGCGGGATTGGGTCGGTGAGCTGGAGATTGGCTTCGAAGAAGGAGTGGACCGTGCCGATGTCTTCCCAGTAATCGTCGAAAACGTAGGCCTTCAACTTGGTCTTTCCGAGGAGGGAGGGGATGACCTCCTTGCCGAAATCCTTCATCTCGTTGTCGAGCGAATCGATCAGGGTTTGTTTGTCGAACACGTAGATCCCCATGGAGGCGAGGCAATGTTTCTGGTTGCCCGGATCTTTCAGCTGTTTCTGCAGCTCGTCGCTCATCGCGAGGCTATTGATGATTTTGGGGTCGGTCGGTTTTTCGACGAATTCCAGGACATCGAGGTTGTCGGCGACGCGCATCAGGCCGAGGCCCTTGACCTTGGCGGCCGGGAAGGCTTTGGCGGCGAGGGTGATTTCGGCTTCCGATTCGATGTGTTGGCGGACGATGTCGCCGACGTCGAGGCGGTAGAGTTGGTCGCCGGAAAGGATGACCACGTAATCGTAGCCATGGTCGTCGAAGTGGAGGAGGTTTTGCCGGACGGCGTCGGCGGTGCCTTGGTACCACGACTCCTTCAACTCGGTTTGTTCGGCCGAAAGGATGTCGACAAAACCGCCGCCGAACGGGTCGAACTTGTAGGTGTTTTGAATGTGCCGGTGGAGGGAGGCGGTGTGGAACTGGGTGAGGACGAAGATCCGGTTGATGCCGGAGTTGAGGCAGTTGCTGATGGGGATGTCGACCAGACGGTACTTGCCGGCGAGGGGGACGGCGGGTTTGGCGCGCTGTTTGGTGAGAGGACTGAGGCGGGTGCCGCGTCCGCCTCCCATGATGATCGCAAGTACGTTTGAATGTGTCATATTTATGGTTGTTTGGAGCCGTCCGGCCGTGCCGATGAAATAGGATCGGACGTGCCGTTGTTCGCACCCTGTTAATGAATAATTCAACTTGCGAATCCGGCAACCAAAAAGGGGACGGA
This sequence comes from Verruconatronum alginivorum, assembly GCF_056590205.1. Classification (NCBI taxonomy): domain Bacteria; kingdom Pseudomonadati; phylum Verrucomicrobiota; class Opitutia; order Opitutales; family Verruconatronaceae; genus Verruconatronum; species Verruconatronum alginivorum. The sequence continues at coordinate 2,606,869 of NZ_JBWPVQ010000001.1, forward strand.
TTCACCCAACTTTGGGCGGGATTCCTCCGTCCCCCGGGCTGGTGGTGTGGCTCAGGCCAGGCGAAAATCGATTTGGCGTTTGAACCGGTCGACTCGTTCCGTCACCACTTGGATCTTTTGGCCGATTTCGTATTTCTTTTTTCGGCGGCGTCCTTTCAACGCGGTGCCGTCGGGAGTGATCGAATAGAGGTCGTCGCGCAGGGTCGAGATGTGGATCAGGCCGTAGGCTTGGGATCCCATCAGTTCGACGAACATGCCGTGGTTGCGGACGTCGGCGATGATCGCGTCGAATTTCTGGCGCTCCTTTTTCCCGAGTTCCCGTTCGAAGAACTCGAGCAACTTCAGTTTCACATGGTCGCGCTCCGCTTCGGTGCTGTTTTGCTCCGTGATGGTGAGATGATCGCCCATCCGGTCGAGTTCGGCCTGGGTGTAGTGCCGCAGTTTAGGCCCGAGACCGCCTTCGCCGAGATGTTTTTCCAGATACGATTCGAAAATCCGGTGGACCACCAAGTCGGAATACCGGCGGATCGGGGAGGTGAAGTGGGTGTAGTTTTTCTTGTTCAACCCATAGTGTCCGAGCGGCTTCGCCATGTAGCGGGCGCGTTGGAGACTGCGGAGAAACTGCACCCGTAAGGTGTGGCTCTGGGGGTGGGCTTTGACCATCTGCAACGCCTTGCGGATCTCGCCCCGTTTCGAGAGGTCGCCGACTTTGATGCCGAAGGTGCCGAGCAATTCGCGGTAGTCGTTGAGCTTGTCCTCCAGCGGTTTTTCGTGGACCCGGTAAAGCGACGGGATCCGGGCGCGGGTCAGGACCGTGGCGACCGCCTCGTTGGCGAGGAGCATGAATTCCTCGATCAATTGGTGGGTTTCGTCGTATTCGATCGTTTCGATCCGGTCGGCGTAACCGTCGGGGTCGACGAAGATCTTCACCTCGGGGACGTCGAGGTCGAGGCTTCCGGTGGCCATGCGGGATTTGCGGACGACGGAGGCGATTTTCCAGAGTTGACGGACTCCTTGTTGCAGGGCGGACAACTCGTCGTCCGTGAGATCGGTCAACGCCCGGCCGGTCGAACCGGTTTGGTGGGCCGGGGGAAGGGGGACGGCGCGGATTTTCTTCAGGTTGTCCTCTTTCAGGAAGGCGTAGGCCTGGCGGTAGGTGAGACGCTTGTTGCTGCGGATCACGCTGTTGGCGAAGGCGCTGTCCTTGATCTTCCCGTTCTTGGTGAAAGTCAAAAAGGTGCTCTTGGTCAGGCGGTCCTCGTCCTCCTTCAGGCTGCAGAGGCCATTGGACAGCTTGTGTGGAAGCATCGGGATGACGGTCCCGACCAAATAGGTGGAGTTGCCCCGCCGTTTGGCCTCTTTGTCGAGGGCGGATTCCGGTTTGACGTAGGCGCCGACGTCGGCGATGTGGATGCCGATCCGCATGTCGCCGTTCGGGAGTTCCTCGATCGACAAGGCGTCGTCGAAATCCTTGGCGTCGTCGGGGTCGATGGTGAAGGTGAAAACGTCCCGCATGTCGTAGCGGCCCTTCAGGTCACGCTTGCGGACGACGTCGGGCAGTTTGGCGACCTCCTTTTCGACCGCTTCGGGGAAGGTCAGGTCGAGATCGTATTTGCGGAAAACCGCTTTGAGCTCGGCTCTCGGTTCCTGGTTTTTGCCGAGGACCTCGATGATCTCGCCCTCGGGATTGACGTGGCGCTGTTTCCATTCCTGGAGGCGGACGACGACCTTGTCGCCGACCTCCGGCCGGGGTTTGACGTCGAGGTTGGCCGGAGCGGGGACGTAGATGTCCTGGATAATCCGGGGGTCGTCGGGGATGACGAAGTAGAAGAACTTGGTTTTTTGGAGACAACCGGTGACGGTGGTGCGGGCCCGTTCGAGGATGCGGATGACCCGCCCGTAGCGCTCGTTTCCGTCGGGACGCTCGTAACGCGGCCGACGGTTGCGCGGGGGATCTTCGAGGCGGACGAGAACCCGGTCGTTGTGCATGGCGACCCAAGTGTCCTCGCCCCGGATGTTGATCGGCGGGACCGGTTTCTTCCCTTCCTGGGCTTCGGCGATCAGCAGGGCGGAGCCGCTCTGGCGGAAGACGATGCGACCACTGACCAGGTTGGCGTCGTCGGGGAGGACCAGGCAGTTCTTTTTGATGCGGACGATTTCGCCCTGGAGAAGCAATTCGTCGAGGATTCGTTCGACCTCCGCCTTCTCCTTCTTCTTGCCGGCGAGGCGGGAGACGATCTCGGATTTCTGGAGGGGCAGGTAATCTTTGCGGCGGAGCAACTGGAGGATTCGATTACGAGCGGTCATGCGGCATTCTTTTGGTTTGATATAGAAGGTGTTCTGTCTTCATCATTAGTGTTCATGAAGATCGTCCATGCCGCAAGCGAGTTGTTTCCATTCGTAAAGACCGGGGGGCTGGCCGACGCGGTCGGGGCCTTGACTGAAGCGCTCGCTCAGCGCGGGCATGAAGTGGCGGTCTTCTTGCCGGGTTACCGGGCGGTTCTGGAGCGGCCCGAGCTGGCCGACGCCACCCGGATTCATTCGCTCGGGATCGAGATGGGCGACCAGGTTTTCCGGGGAGAGGTGTTGGCGAAGAAGCTCGGCAAGAACCGGACGTTGTACCTGATTTGTCGCGACGAATGGTTCGACCGGCGGTTTCCCTACGGCACTCCGGCCCGCGATTACGAAGACAACGCGGAACGGTTCATCTTTTTTGCCAAGGCGATCGTCGAGGTGTTGAGCCACCTCCGGTTCAAGGCCGACATCGTGCATTGCCACGATTGGCAGACCGCCCTGACCCCGTTGCTGCTCCGGATCGAAGAACGGCGGCGCGGGGCGTTTCTGGCGGGCAAGACCATTTTCACGATTCATAACCTTGCTTTCCAGGGGATCTATCCGATGCGGGTGTTTCCATTGACCGGGTTTCCTGACGAATTGCGCGGCGTCGACGGGCTCGAGTATTACGGGCAGGTCAACTTCCTGAAAGCGGGCATCCTCTTCTCCGACTGGATCACGACGGTCAGTCCGACCTATTGCCGGGAGATCCTGACTCCGGAGTTCGGTTGCGGACTCGAAGGGGTGTTGGCGACCAGAAAAGACGATCTGTTCTGTCAGTTGAACGGCATCGATTACGACATCTGGAATCCGGAAAAAGACAAGTTTTTGCCCGCGAAATACTCCGCCAAGGACCTGTCGGGCAAGGCGGACTGTCAGAAGCGGTTGTTGAAGGAGTTGAAACTGAAGCCGAAAGGGAAAGGTCCGGTATTCGGAATGATCTGCCGGTTCGCCGAGCAAAAAGGGACGGAGTTGCTGCGGGCCTGTATCGATTTTTTCCTGACGACGGACAGCCGTTTGATTCTTCTCGGGAGTGGGAATCCGGATTACGAACGTTGGTTGGCGGAGTTGGCCCAGGCTCATCCGGAGGTGGTCAGCGTCAACACCGGGATGAACGAGAAATTGAGTCATTGGATCGAAGCCGGATCCGATTTCTTTCTGATGCCGTCGATCTTCGAGCCGTGCGGGTTGAATCAAATGTACAGCATGCGTTACGGAACCCTGCCGTTGGCCAGCCGGGTGGGAGGATTGGCGGACACCGTGATCGACGTCGACGCCCATCCGAAAGAAGGAACGGGTATTTCGTTCCCGCCGACCCGGACCGGATTCGCCGACGGATTGGAGCGGGCGAAGGCATTGCACGAAGACAAGAAGCGGATGGATCAGACGATCCAGCGGGCGATGGCCAAAGATTTTTCCTGGGAAAAGGCCGCCGCCGGTTACGAGAAACTTTACGACAGTTCGTTGTGAACGGCGGAGGCTGCCCGGAAATGCGGTGCTCAGGGGTTCGGCAATGAGGTAACATCCCGGCTTTCGCCGGATGTTCGCTGTAGTCGGATTGGCTTCGCCGCCCGACAGCTGCGGTTGGGACGATGGGTGGAGGTTTGATGTCGGGCGTCGCGGGTTGGTCGCGTGGGTTGTCGGAGTATCGGACGCCACGGGGTGGGGCGGCGGAGCCAACCCCACTACGGGGGGAGACGGCGAGGGACCATCGAGTGAAAACTCGATGTTACGGGGAAGTCTGCGCTGAATCCCGGCTTTCGCCGGATGTTCGCCGTAGTCGGGTTGGCTTCGCCGCCCGACAGCTGCGGCTTGAACGATGGGTGGAGGCTTGATGTCGGGCGTCGCGGGCGGTTCCGTGGGTTGCCGGAGTATCGGACGCCACAAGGTGGGGCGGCGGAGCCAACCCCACTACGGGGGGAAACGACGGGGCCATCGAGTGAAAACTCGATGTTACGGGGAAGTCCGCGCTGAATCCCGGCTTTCGCCGGATGTTTGCCGTAGTCGGGTTGGCTCTGCCGCCCGACAGCTGCGGTTGGGACGATGGGTGGAGGTTTGATGTCGGGCGTCGCGGGCGGTTCCGTGGGTTGCCGGAGTATCGGACGCCACAAGGTGGGGCGGCGGAGCCAACCCCACTACGGGGGGAAACGACGGGGCCATCGAGTGAAAACTCGATGTTACGGGGAAGTCCGCGCTGAATCCCGGCTTCGCCGGATGTTCGCCGTAGTCGGGTTGGCTCTGCCGCCCGACAGCTGCGGCTTGGACGATGGGTGGAGGTTGGATGTCGGGCGTCGCGGGCGGTTCCGTGGGTTGCCGGAGTATCGGACGCCACAAGGTGGGGCGGCGGAGCCAACCCCACTACGGGGGGAGACGACGGGGCCATCGAGTGAAAACTCGATGTTACGGGGAAGTCTGCGCTGAATCCCGGCTTTCGCCGGATGTTTGCCGTAGTCGGGTTGGCTCTGCCGCCCGACAGCTGCGGTTGGGACGATGGGTGGAGGTTTGATGTCGGGCGTCGCGGGCGGTTCCGTGGGTTGTCGGACATCACGGGGCGGGCGGGAGAGTAGCCTTGAAAACGGCGCCCCCTTCGGGGGCGTTGTGGGCGGTGAGTTCGCCGCCGTGTTTCTGGATGATTTCTCGGGAAATCGCGAGGCCGAGGCCCAGGCCGAAATGGGTGGCGTTGGTCTTGGTGGTGAAGTTCGGTTCGAAGATTTTTTCAACAAACCCGGGAGGGAGGCCGGGGCCGCTGTCGGTGATGCTGACGTATGCCCAGCCGTTTTCCTCGGTGCCGCAGGCGATCACCAGTTTTCCTTGATCGTTCATCGCGTCACAGGCGTTGACGATCAGATTGGTCCAGACTTGGTTGAGCTCTCCGGAATTCCCGGAAACCGGAGGGGTCTCCGCCAGTCGAAGGTCCGTATCGACGTCTTTGAGACGGTTTCCGACGATGACCAGGGTGTCCTGGATCCCGGCGCGGATGTCGACGGGCTCGGTCGCGTCGGTTCTGCCCCGGTTGTAGTTGCGGAGGCTGACCACCAGGCGACTGATCCGGTCGGCTCCGAGTCCGATGGAGCGCAGGTAGTAGCCCGTTTCGAAATGGAGGAGCGCCTGCAGGGCGGTTTCTTCGGTTATTTGGGGCTTTTTCCATCCGCTTCCGTTGAAAGCGAGCTGCAGGAGATCGTCCGGCACGATCGCGAGCCGACGGAGCAGGGGGCGGGGGAAATCGGGAAAGCGGTTTTCGAGGGATTCCATCCGGGTCCGGCGTTGCATGCTGTCGGGCACCGCGCTGCTCAAGCCAGCTTCCCAGAGCCGAATCGCGAGGTCGGCATCGCGGGCCGGATGGGCGATGGCTTGGCGGATGCTTTCCCGCAGATACTCGACAGAACGGCTCAATGCGCCGATCGGGTTGTTCAATTCGTGGGCGAGGCCGGCGGTGAGTTGGCCCAAGGTCGCCAGTTTTTCCTGGTGGACCAAGCGATTGCGGGTCTGGCGGAGTTCCGCCAGCGCCGCCTTCAGGTCCGCCCGCTCCTGCTCGAGTTCGCGGTTGATCGTGGCGATTTTGAGATGGAGTTGGACGACGCCGCGATAGCGGAAGGCGAGGTTGCGTTCCGTGACGTGGTAAAGATGGTGGTAAAGATCCGGATACGTTTCGCGAAGCTTCTCGAATTGGTCCCAGGTGAAGATGATGGCGCGGACCGACGTGGCGGCCACCGCCGTGACATAGACCGGTTGTCGCGAGATGTAGGATACGATCCCGAGCAACTGCCCTTCGAGGTGGTCGACTTCGATGTTTTCCCCCGCGTCGTTTCGTTTGCGGAGGGCGACGCTTCCTTCGATGATCAGGAGGAGCTTTCGGGGGTTGTCCCCTTCCTTGAAGAGGGTGGTTCCCTTTTCGAAGCTGACGACGGAGCCTGCCAGCGTCGGATCGGCGGCGATCACTTCCTGGATCGCCGCCAACGTTCCCCGGCGGTTGGAGTTGTCGGATTCGGCCACTGAATCAATCCAATGGATACGGTCTCACCAACGGTCGCGCTTGTGGAGGTGTTCCGACAGGCGGACCGCATCCAGGCATTTCATGAACGGGAGCGGATCGATGTTTTTCTCGATCACGTAATCGGTCAGCAACTCCCTCGCGACTTCCAGCAACCGCTCCTGGGTCCATGGTTTGTCGAGGTAATACCGGATGCCGGCTTTGTTGATCGCGGTGACGGTATCTTCGAGTCCGGCCTGTCCGGTGAAGAGGACCTTTTTGGTGTCGGCGGTTTCGGGCCGCCGGCTCAGCTCCACCAGGAGGTCGACGCCCCGTTCGCCGGGCATGATGTGGTCGCAGAAGATCAGGCCGACTTCGTTTCCTTTGGCGGCTTTGATCCGGTCGATTGTTTCCCGCGCTTCCTTGGCGGAGGCAACGGTTTCGACATGGAAGCATTCTTCGATCGGGGCTAGGTCGCGGGCGACCGCTTCAAGGACGTCGATTTCGTCGTCGACGCATAAGATGTGGATCTTGCTCATACTCGTTTCGGTTGAGGTTTTTCGACCGGATCACAACACATGCGGCCAGTAGATGCGGGAAAGGATAATGGCAAAAATCACGCCGACAATCCCGATTATCACGCCGGCTTTCGCCATGTCGGCGGTCCGGACCAAGCCGGTGCTCATGGCGATCGCGTTCGGAGGAGTCGAGATCGGAAGGGCCATCCCGTGGCTGCAGGCCACGGCGATCACCACCGCGATCACCAGCAGGGCGAGGTTGTCGCCCAGAACGCCGGTGGCGGCCAAGCTGATCGCCAACGGGATCAACAAGGTCGCGGCGACGGTGTTCGAAATGAAGTTCGAAAGACCGAGGGCGACCAAGCCGAAGACCGTCAGCACGCCGAGCGCGCCGAGGGCGTCCCACCCGATTTGCGAAATGAACCACTCGGCGAGGCCGGTGTCTTTCATCGAAATGCCGAGCGAAATGCCCCCGGCCATCAGCCAGAGAACTTCCCAGGAAAGTCCGCGGATGTCGTCCTTCTCCAAGACCCGGCAAGCGGGGAGGACGGCGATCGGGAGGAAGGCGACCACGTTGCTGGAGATCCCGTGGACCGCTTCGGTCATCCAGAGAATCACCGTGGTGGCGAAGACGATGTAAAGGACGAATGCCTTCGGCGACCGGTTGAATTTTCCGGAAAGGTCGACATGGACCTCCCTTTGCATCGGCGGATAAAGCTTCATCAGAAGCCACCAGGTGAAGAGGAGCATCAGGAGGACCAGCGGCACCGCCATCTGCATCCAGTCGGTAAAGGGAATGTTGATACCGCGCGACTGGAGGGCGCCGATGACCACCGCGTTCGGCGGGGTGCCGATCGGGGTGGCGATCCCCCCGATGTTGGCGGCGAACGGAACGGCGAGCGCGATTCCGATGCGGAAGCGGTCTTCCGGTTTGAGTTGGGCGACGATCGGAATCACCACGGTCATCATCATGGCGGTGGTGGCGGTGTTGCTCATGAAGGCCGACAACATCGCCGTGACCAGCATCAACCCCATCGCGATGAAGATCGGCCGGCGGCCGAACGGGCGGAGAATGATCCGGGTGATGTTGCGGTCGAGCTCGTATTTCACCGCCGCGGCGGCCAGGACGAATCCCCCGAGGAAGAGGATGATGATCGGATTGGCCAGCGTATTCAGAAAAGTAGTATAACTCGGAGGACGGAAACCGGTGATCCAGTGGGTCGCGTCGGTGACGACGGAAACCTCGGCGTTAAGTTCGGCGGCGCTCACCTGGACCCGGCCGTTGAGTTCCTCCCGGATCTGCACCCGGGCGGGTCGGACCTGGTTGTCCGGTTGCAGGAGAAAGATCCGGTTGTCGGCGTCGAGGGCGGCGGCCGGGATCTCCCAGACCTGTTCCGCCACCGGTTCCGGATGCACCGCCGGGACGTCCGCCAACTGGACAATCGGTCCCTGCACGCTCAGGAGCAGGATCTGGAGGAAAATCACCAGCATCGAGGTGGCGTAAATCGGAATCGGCTCCAGGATCCAGAAGATGGCCGCCATCAAAAAGATGCCGAGGGTGATGTTCGCCGCCAGCGGCAACCCCGGGACACCGATGAGAATGGGCGTGACTAGGCCGATGAGGCCGAGCGTCAAGGCAACAAGGGTGAGTTTCTTCATGTATCGATGCTGATCGCAGCCGAAAACCGGTCGCCTCCGGCCGCTCGTTTCGAAGCCGCTCCGGCCTTGCGCCGGACGCGAACTCCGAAAAGTTTTCGGTCTGTGACCGCAATCGGAGGCGACGGCATTTGCCGCTTTTCGTGCCCGTCCCGATTGCCAACCACCAGATTCATCGGGACCAAGTTAACAGGTTGGGGTTCGGATATCTATCCGTTTTTTGCGGTTCCTTCTCCATCGATTGCATCCGGCTCTATCGGGCGATCATCCGTTCCGGATGGACGGCGTTTTCCACGCGGCCGATTTCAAAGGCGGTGATGTTGTCGATGGTGGTGGCGGCGATGTTTTGCACTGCCTCGCGGGTGAAGAAAGCCTGGTGGCCGGTGATCAGGACATTCGGGAAGGTCAGGAGCCGCATGAAGATGTCGTCCTGGATCACTTTTTCCGACAAGTCCTCGAAGAAAAGGTCGCCTTCCTCTTCGTAAACGTCGAGACCGAGGTATCCGATTTTTCGCGACTTCAACCCCTCAATGACCGCGCAGGTGTCGACGAGTCCGCCCCGGCTGGTGTTGATCAACATGACGCCCGGCTTCATTTGATCGAGTGCTTTTCCGTCGATCAGGTGGTGGGTGTCGGGGGTGAGCGGACAATGCAGGGTCACGAGGTCGGATTCGCGCAGGAGGGGATCCAACTCGACGTTTTGCACGCCGAGTCGTTCCAGGTCCGGGTCAGGATTCGGGTCGTGGGCGAGGACGCGGCAGCCGAGGGCGTGCAAGGAACGGGCGACGAGAGCGCCGATCTTTCCGGTGCCGACCACTCCGGCGGTTTTCCCGTGGAGGTCGAAACCAAGGAGGCCGTCCAAGGCGAAATTCCCCTCGCGCACCCGATTGAAGGCGCGGTGGGTTTTCCGGTTCAAGGTCAGGATGAGGGCGAGGGTGTGTTCGGCGACGGCGTGCGGGGAGTAGGCGGGCACCCGGACAACGGCGAGGCCGAGTTTCTCGGCGGCGTTGAGGTCGACATGGTTGAAGCCGGCCGACCGGAGGGCGATCAAGCGGGTGCCTCCCTGGGCGAGGATCTCGAGCACTTCGGCGTCGAGGACGTCGTTGACGAAGGCGGCGACGGCTGGAAATCCGTCGGCGAGCGACGCGGTTTTGGCGGTGAGTTTCACCTCCAGATAAGTGAGGGCGTGGCCGGCCTCCCGGTTGGCTTGGTCGAGAAATTCCCGGTCGTAAACCTTGGTGCTGAATACCGCGACTTTCATAGCGTACGACTACACCCGGAGCCGGAGACAGGCAAGAGGGAAAGGGGGGAACTTGAATCCGGTTCGGGGAGTTTTTTAACCACTAATAAACACTAATGAACACTAATTTATCCTGAAAGCGGAGTGATGAATCCCGTGAGTGAGGTTTTTCCCTTTTGTATTCTTTGCTACCTTCTGTGGGAATCCTGTGGGGCGACGCTTTTCCAGAAGTGTTCGGCGCGGCGGGCGAGGATTTCCTGGCAGCGGGCGAGTTCGGCGCGGCGAGCGGCGAGGTTTTCCTCGGCGATTTGGGAGAGGTCGTCGATGTTGTAGAGAAAGACGTTTTCTAAATCCGACGCGGCTCCCTCGACGTCGCGGGGGAGGGCGAGGTCGATCAGGAAAAGCGGTTCGTAACTCCGGCTCCGCATTGCCGGACGGAGGAGGTCGCGGGTGATGATCGGATCGGGCGACGAAGTGGAGCAGATCACGATGTCGAACTGGCCGAGGGCGCCGCGGAACTGTTCGTAGGGAAGGGCGTTGCCCCCGTATTGGTTGGCCAGATCCATCGCCTTGTGATCGGTGCGGTTGCAGACGGTTAACTTCGTGGCGCCCCGGCTTTTCAGGGCGGTGATGGTCCGTTCGCTGATCTCACCGGCGCCGACGACGAGGATCTTGCAGGTGGCGAGATCGCCGAAAATCTTGAGCGCCAAGTCGACCGCGACGGTCCCGACGCTGACCTGGCCTTTCCCGATCGAGGTGTGGGTGCGGACCCATTTGGCCGATTGAAAACTTTTCTGGAACAATCGATTTAGCAACGGCCCCAAGGCGTTCTCCTCGGTGGCGGTCGAATAGGCGGCTTTCACCTGGCCGAGGATCTCGGTCTCGCCGATCACCAGCGAATCGAGTCCGGAGGCGACGTCGAACAGGTGGCGGACCGCGTCGCCGTCGCGCCGCTCGAAGCCGTAGCGGTCGAGCGCTTCCGGGGCGAGTTGCTGGGCGTGGCAAAACGTCTCCCGCAAGGCCGCCGCCCCTTGGCCGTCGTGGGTGACGGCGTAGAGCTCGGTCCGGTTGCAGGTGTTGAGCAAAGCGACTTCGCCGACGCCGGGAAGCGCTTTCAACTTGCGGTAAAGCTCGCTGATCCGGTCCGCCGGGATGGCGAATTTTTCGCGGATTTCGATCGGAGCGGTCTGGTGGCTGGCCCCGAGGTTGATGATGGATCCTGTCGCTCGCTGCATGTCAGGCTAGAGAGTCGGCATTTGAGTATTTCCCCTTCGGCACGGGAAGGAAGGAAGACCACTTACGTGTCATCGTCCCTCGTAGTGGGGTTGGCTCCGCCGCCCCACCTTCCGAAAGGGTCCGAGCGTCGGGAAACCTGCCCATTCGATCATCGACGTGCGGCACCATCTTCGGCCGGTCGCTCACGCCGCTGTTGTCGGGCGGCGGAGCCAACCCGACCACGGCGATGAAGTTCCGGGTATTGAAAAAAGTTCCCGGATGGCTCACTTCTTCCGGGGCCTCGGTGGTGAAATGGCTGGCGGTGACCGGCCAGATTGAAGCGAGGGCGACTACGAAAAGGAGGATGCAGGTCCAAGCTAGCGTGTGGGCGACGACCCGGCGGCGCCAACGGAGCCAAGCCAGGACCAGGTAGGCAACCCAAATTCCGATGGTGACGGTCATCTTCGGCCAATCGACCGTGCCGATATCGCGCGCCCAGTAGATCGAGCCGAGGACGAGCGACGCGGTCAGGATCGCCACGCCGGTCAGGAGGAGCCGCAGGATCATTTGGTCGAGTTGGATCAACGACGGGAGGAACGGGGACATCCCTTTCAGTTTCTTCCGTTTCAAACTGTAATTCTGCACCAAATACATCGCGGCGGTCAGGGAGAGGAGGGCGAAGACCCCGTAGCTGAAAATCGCCAGCGCGGCATGGAGTTCGATCCAGACGTTGGGACCGAGGACATGTTCCCGGCGGCCGATGTCCCAATCCGGGATCGATAGCGAAAGCACTCCGAGGGCGGCGGCGAGGCCGGAGGTGAAGAAGCCGAGCAGGCTCATCCGGAAGACCGGTCCGACCGCCATGTAAAGGAGGACCAGCGACCAGACGACGAATTGGATGATCTCGAAGGTGTTTCCGAGCGGGCAACTGCCGATCTCGAGGCCGCGCAGGTAAAGTCCGATGGTTTGGGCGGTGAACCCGGCCAGGACGATCGCGAAAAGCGCCGGACGCGAATGGGTCCGGGCGCGCACCAGGAACGACAGGGCGAAGACGAACCCGATGGTGTAAAGCGCCGTGCCGGCCCAGAGCCAGGAGCGGTCGCCCAGTGAGAGAAAATCGAACATTTGCCGGTTGAATATGGGAATCGAAGGAAATCTGTCAAAACCCCGCCGGTTTAGAAACGAAAGGAATCGTCCGCGCCGCCCGGGGGAAGCGGAAAACAGAACGCAACAAACCGTTGATGTCCAGTCTCCGGCGGGGAAATTCGCCTCCTTTCGGAAAAAATAATTTGAACCAACCCTCCGATTTTGGAGACTATGAAGGCTTCCATGCAGACACACGGCCCCAAGAGAGTTTACAACCTGAACGCCCTGGAGTTCTGGTTCAACAAGCTGACCCGGAGTTGGGAACCGTTCTTCCCGGGGCGGAGCCTCGAGATGGGCCGGCGGCTTTACCGCGAGGGGATGGTGCGCGAGATCGAACTCGGCGAGAACGACGCCATCATCCACTCCAAACTCGACGGCAAGGAGTGTTACGCCGTCATCGATTGGAGCAACCAACGCCCCTCGACCCGGGCGTCCGTCGAGGAAAACACCCTCGGCCAGGCTCTCGCCATCGCCGGTCTCTACGAGATCGAAGAGATGGTGATTGATGAAATTTCCCCGCTGCCGGCCGACGCCGAGGAACCGCCCGAAGGGGTCCGGCGGTTGGAGGAACGCCTCGCCGAGGTGAAAAAGGAGGAGGCCCCGGGCCGGGAGTTGCACCTGAAATTCAGCGTCGAACCGGCCGGACTCGTTTTCGAAGGGCATTGGGTCGGGGAGGACGGCGTCCGCATCCCGGCGCTCGGCCATGGGAGCAACGGCCACCTGGTCGCCTCCGAACGGGAAGCGGTGATCCGCCTCGCCTCGTTGTCGCGCAAAGCTCATTTTCGTTTTTGCAACGACTCCCAACGCTATGTCTTGGAGGAAGTTCCAAACATCCAAGGGTTCTTGAAGCAGGATGTCAAAACCTGGCAGAAATTCTTCCGGATCGAAATGGATCCGTCGGTGACCAAGCTCCAGGAGCGGGTGAAACCGGTCGAAGTGGAGGCCCGGGCCCAGGTCCGCCGGGGCGATTCGAGCGGGGTGCTCACTTTGGAGTGGATCTTCCGGGCCGGCGAGAAAATGCTCTCCAGGAAGGACGCCGAAGCCTTGTTGAAGGGGAACGGCGAGACGGTCCTTTTGCCCGAAATGGGTTTCGTTCAACTCAGCCGGGAAAAGTCGGAGGCGGTCCGCGATTGGAAGGGAAAAACCACCTCGAAAAAAGAGCAGACGATCCCGAAATACCTCTTGATGTCGCTCTTCGCCGAAAACCGGATCGACATCCAGGCCGATCCGGAGGTCGAGGCATGGCGCAAACAACTCCTTTCGACTCCGCGCAAACTTTCCAATCTCCCGGACCATCTCCGCAATTACCAACGCCAAGGGGTGCAATGGATGGCCCACCTGTGCGACTGCGATTGCCATCCGTTGCTGGCCGACGAAATGGGATTGGGGAAAACGGTCCAGGTGATCGCCCTGATCGGCTCCCGTCCGGTCGAGCCGGTCCGGCATCTGGTGGTCGCCCCGGCGAGCGTGATCCCGGTTTGGCAAGGCGAGTTCGCCCGTTTCCTGCCGGACATGCCGGTCCATGTGTTGAAAAGCGGTTGCACCTTCGCCGACGACGACGCCGCGCCGGGGATCTGGCTCGCCAGCTACACCCAGTTGCGCCGTCACTCCGACCTGTTGAAGAAGGTCGAATTTGGCTACGCTGTTTTGGACGAGGGACAATTGATCAAGAATCCCGAAGCCAAAATCGCCCGATGCTGCTCCTCGATCCAGGCGAAACACCGCCTGGCTCTGACCGGCACGCCGCTGGAGAACCGGCAACTCGACCTCTGGTCGCTCTTCCATTTCCTGATGCCCGATCTTCTCGGGTCGCGGGCCGGTTTCGAAGCCGCGCTCGCCGCCGATCCCGAGAATTTCCTCCGCCGCCTCCGGGCGCAGGTCGCTCCCTTCGTCCTGCGGCGGACCAAACAAAAAGTGGCCGCCGAGTTGCCGCCGAAGATTGAGAGCACCCTGACCGCCCCGCTCACCGACCGCCAGCGCAACGAATACGGCCGCATCTGCCGCGAAGGGCTCAACCGGTTGGGAGACGACCTGTCCGACACCATGCGGGAACGTTCCTTCGGACTCTTCTCGCTGTTGACCCGCCTGCGCCAAGTCTGTTGCGACCCCGGCCTACTCCCGTGGTCGAACGATCCGTGGGAGGAAAGCGGCAAGATCCAGCTCCTGTTGGAAAACCTCTCGGCGGTGGTCGATGGCGGCCACAAGGTGGTGATTTTCAGTCAGTTCGTCGCGCTGCTGAACCGGGTCAGCCAGGCCCTGGATCTGGCCCATCCCCAAATCAAACGCTTCACCCTGACCGGTGCCACGACCGACCGCCAGGCGCCCGTCGAGGAGTTCCAATCCTACGACGGCCCGGCGATCATGTTGATCAGTCTCCGCGCCGGCGGCACCGGGATCACGCTCCACGCCGCCGACTATGTTTTCCTTCTCGACCCCTGGTGGAACCCGGCGGTGGAAGCCCAGGCGATCGACCGGGTCCACCGTATTGGTCAAACCAATACGGTCTTCGTTTACCGCATCGTCACCGGGGGCACGGTTGAAGAGCGGATCCAGGGATTGAAGGAAAAGAAACGCGATCTCTTCGAGTCGGTCATCGGCGGCATGGGCGGCGTTTCCGATTTAAAAGACACCTTCGCCTCCCTCCGCACCCTGATCGAACTCGGCGGCGAAGGCGGCGAGCCTTAAGAAAACCCGTAGCTCATCCCAGTCATGCCGTTGCACGAAGAACACGACGACGAAGAAGACGATTTCGAGTGGAAGGAGGAGGACGAGGATGAAGTCCCCGAAGGAAAAGGGGAGGACCTCTCCCGCATCAACCGGATCGCCCCCTGGGTTTTCCTCGGCCTGATGACCGTTGGGGTCATTTATTTCCTGATACGATTCTTCGGCGCCCTGCGCGAATACTTCGGCGGGTAAAGAAAGCAGAATTTCCCTCAATCCACTGCTGTTTCCACAGAAGCCAACATTCGGGCTGCGGGGAACAACATCGAGTGAAACTTGGCTTTCGAGGCGGAGCCTCTTTGGAGTGCTCCGCGTCCCCGCGGAGCTTTCGTGCGCGCGGAATAGCTCCGGCCGTCGGATGACTGTCGAGCGCGCGGCTACCTCCGACCATTCCGAAAGCGGTGCGGGGACGCACCGCACTCCAAAGCGCTCCGCGCGAAAAGAGGAAGCAAAGGAAGACAGCTCTAGTTCTTCTTCCCCCTTCGCTCCCTTCTGTTAAAAAATCCGGTTCCTGAGCCTCTTCTTATCTGCGGCTATCTGCGCCCATCTGCGGTTCCACTCTTGACTCTCGCGTGGTCGGTGCAAACGTCTGGACAAGAATCCAATGGAAAAGAAACCGTTTACCGAACTGGGGCTATCTCCCTCAATCTTGCAGGCAGTGGCCAAAATGGGCTTCGAAGAAGCCTCGCCGATCCAATCGGCGGCGATTCCCCCGCTGATGCGGGGAGTCGACCTGGTGGGACAATCCCACACCGGCTCCGGCAAGACCGCGGCCTTCGGCATACCGGCGATCGAGCGGATCGACTTCAAGTCGAACGACCTGCAAGTCCTGGTCCTCTGCCCGACCCGCGAACTGGCGGTGCAGGTGGCCGAGGAGGTCAACCGGCTCGCCGCGTTTTCCCGCGGTTTCCACTCTATTCCGATTTACGGCGGCACCGCCTACGACCGCCAACTGCGCGCCTTGCGGAGCGGGGTGCAGATGGTCATCGGCACCCCCGGCCGGGTGATGGACCACATCGAGAAGGGGACCATGAAGCTCGACAAGCTGAAGATGGTGATCCTCGACGAAGCCGACCGGATGCTCGACATGGGCTTCCGCGACGATATCGCTTTCATCCTCGAACGGGCTCCCGAGCAGAGGCAGACCGTCTTCTTCTCGGCGACGCTCCCGAAGGCGATCCGGGATCTGATCAAAACCCACACTGATTCGCCGGAAACGATCAAGATCGAGGACAAACCGCTCTCGGTTCCGGCCATCGAGCAGATCTATTATGAAGTCGCCCGCCGGTCGAAAGTCGAAGTTCTGACCCGCTTGATCGACCTCAACGACATCAAACTCGGGATCATTTTTTGCAGCACCAAGGTGATGGTCGATCAATTGACCGAACACCTGCTGGCCCGCGGTTACTCCGCCGACCGTTTGCACGGGGACATCAACCAGACCGGGCGCGAACGGGTGATGAACCGGTTCCGCCAGGGGAAACTGGAGTTCCTGATCGCCACCGACGTGGCGGCCCGCGGCATCGACGTGGAGAACGTGGAGGTGGTGTTCAACTACGACCTCCCGAACGACGGCGAAGATTACGTCCACCGGATCGGCCGGACCGGACGGGCGGGCAAATCGGGCCGCGCGATCACTTTCGTCGAAGGACGCGAAATCTACCGTCTGCAAAACATCATGCGCTCGACGAAGATGAAAATCCGTCGCGAGCGGGTTCCCTCCCTCGACGAAGTCGAGGAGAAGCGGACCAACCAGTTTTTCGACCGTTTGCGCGGGTTGCTCGTCTCCGGCAGTTACCGCAAATACGACGGCCTGATCGACCGGCTCCTCGATCAAGGCTTCGCTCCGACCGATATTTCATCGGCCCTGATTCACCAGATGATCGGCGCTGAGTCGGCTCCCGGGGAGGAAATCGTCGAAGACGCCCCGCCGAAAGCCGGTCGGGAGAAAGGGAAGTCGGCCAAGGAAAAAGGGAAAAAAGGAAAAGCGAAAGGCGCGGACGAATCGGATCGGTTCGAACGCCCGGAACGCCCCGCGCGCCGCGGCCGGGCCGAGGAAGGCTGGCGCCGCCTCTTCATCAACGCCGGACGCCGGATGAAGATCGGACCGGGCGAAATCGTCGGCGCCATCACCGGCATGACCGGATTGAAAGGCGACATCATCGGAGCGATCGCGGTCTTCGACAAACATCTCTTCGTGAACATCTCCGAAGAGCATGTTTATACCGTCATGGAAAAGCTCGACGGCATCCGGATCAAAGGCCGCCGGATCAACGTCGAACTCGCCGACGAGTAGAATACGAACCGCGGATACTCAGGAACTGCAGATAATTAACCGCAGATTTCGCAGATATACGCAGATAGCTGAGGAGCGGCGTGATTTATCCGCCGTCACAGTGCATCCGGTCTTTTTATCTGCGAAAATCTGCGCCCATCTGCGGTTCGCTGTTTGTCGTGGTGATGCTACCTGTTCCGCAAAATTCCAACCGTGCATTCGTGACTACAAACCAAGCCGGGTGGCATGCCAGGAGGCTTCGGCCCGGCTCGAGATACCGAGCTTTCGATAGATCGCTTTGACGTGACTGGCGACCGTGCAGTCAGCGATCCCCAAATGCTGCGCCACGTCGCGGTTGCGCAGTCCCCGCGAAATCAGGCTCAGTACTTCTTTTTCGCGCAGACTTAGTGCGCTGTCACAGTTCGTCGCGGGCCCGGTCAACCGAAAGTGGTCCATGATTCGGCGTGCGATCGCAGGAGACAATACCGGCTCGCCGTCCGCGAGTTGCAACAACTGCCGTTTCAAGATTTCCGGCGCATTTTCTTTTAGCAGGTAACCCCCGGCACCAGCGGACAAGGCGGCCACGATATTCGCATCGTCCCCCAGCACCGTAACGATGACACACGCCGTGCCCGGGCTTTGCGCTCGCAAATGACGAAGCACGTCGAATCCGGACCCATCAGGCAAGCCGAGATCAATCAGGGCCAAATCGAAAACGGACGTTTTCGCCAACCGCAACCCCTCCCTCTGATCCGGCGCCTCGGTCATAAAACATCCCGGGAACGCTTCGCTAACGATCGCCGCCAGCCACTTCCGCGTTTCTCTGACATCTTCGACAATGAGCACGTGTTTCATATCGTCCGCTCCAAAATCTCATGACATGGCAGTTCTGCAATCAAACCGAACGCCCCGTCGCGACTCTCAATCCGCAACTTCCCGCCTAAATCCGCTACACGCGTGCGCATGTTGGTAAGACCATTGCCTGTCCTCTGCGTCGTCGGGTCAAAGCCGGTCCCATTGTCTACGATCTCCAGACAAAGGGTTTCGCGGCGCCGGCTGAGATTGATTCCGGCGGAGGAGGCTCCGGAATGTTTGATGATGTTGCTCACCGCCTCTCTCACGATGGAGCGCAAGGCATGACGCTTTCTTGGGTTCAGCGGAAGCGATTCCCTCACAGAACTCGTCCAGGAAAGAGAGATTCCGGCGCCAGCCAATCGCTCGCCGGTTTCATAGCGGATCTCAGCGAACGTTTCCTCGAAGGTGCTCCCGGACCCTGACGCATCGTTAATAATGTCGCGAAACTCCGTCAGCGTCTCCCGGATCGTGGCGTCTTTTCCGTCCGTGTCGCGCCGATGAAGGGCGGCCATTAATTGAGCACCGATGTTGTCATGCATATCGCGGGCGATCCGCTGCCGTTCCGCCGCGACTCCTTTCTCATAGGCGGCACGGCTTTCGGTGGCATGCCTCAACATCGTGGTCAGCTCTTGGGCCAAAGCGACATCCCGGGGCGAAAACAGTCGGCGGCCACCCCCGGCAAATTCCATCCGCAGCGGCGGGATTGGGGGGATCCCCGGCACTTTCATGACCATGCCGTCTCCCATGGCCAGGACTTTGTCAATGCGTTCGTCGCCCGGTTCGATTTTCAACGGATTAAAAACTTCCCGCAACAAGCGCTCCCATCGCTCCGGCTGATCCGCATCGCCGGGAGGAGCGAGAGCCACGTTCATCACTTGTCCAAAGAGATCCTCCGGCCGAATGCGGCGCCGTTCAACCAGACGCCGCCATACGAACGCGCGCGCGGGAAGCCAGAAAAGCCCACAGACCAACAGGGCCAAACTGAGCGACAACTCGGAGGAAAGATGCAGCCGCATGACAAAAACGAGGTCCAATACGATCAACAGTAGCACCGTCGCCGTCCAGACCACGATTCGCCTCCACCAATCGCCCAACTCGAAAAGCCGGAAACGTAAGATCCCGAACGCCAATCCGCCATACACCAGCAAGAACAGCAAAAAGGCGTATCCTTGAAGTGGAGACGTATCGACTCCGAATAGCTGGGGGAGGAGAATGAAAAGTGCAAAAAGCAGCGTGCCCGCCATCCACGAAATCAAAAACCATTGCAGCACCGCCCGGCTGACTGGATCTTTTCCGGTCCGAGCCCAATGGACCGCGGCGAGCGCGAAGGTCGAGATGACCCCAACCATCACCAGAAAGCGCCGGGCAAATGTCATCGACTCAAACACCTCCGCTTGTTGAGCCAAAAACCAGCCGATATACAACAACACGATTCCCGCCCCGATCCAGGCCGGAGCAATACGTCTCGGATAATGCAGCAGAAGGGCGACAAAACTCCCCGCAAACAAGCTGCCTCCCAAAAAGTTCAGATCGTTCAACCACTGGAACAACATCCCCGGCAGCGCCATTTCCCGCGTACTATAAACCGCGGCCAATGGCGCGAAGGTGAGGGTAGCTGCGCCGCTCAGCAATAAGTAACGCGCGCTCATGTCCCGCGATCGAAACGCAAAAACACTCGCCGCCACCAACCATCCCGCGCAGCCCACAAAAACCTGCACCCAAAACTCGACCGGCAAAGAACCTATCGGGCGGCCTTCCCGCACCGGATGTACGATATGCCGGACTCCATCGCTTCCAGTAAAAACAATCTCCGCCGACTCTTGTATCCGCGAAAGGCGCTCCTGGCGCTCCAAAAAGCGGCGATAAATCGCATACGTTCCCATCGCGCCATCAGGCTCTGCGACCAGATCCAACGGCTCCAACACCATGGAATCCCTCGCTCCCGCGACCTCTGAAATCACGGTGCCAACCGGTATGGCCGCGCCCGGGCCCTCCGCGCGTCGGACCACCACACCTCCCGAAGGGTCTCCCGACAGCTGCAATCCCACCCACGGCCGGTCCAGGGCCAGAAACGTGACGCCGGCCGTCACCGTCAAACCAATCAGTAAGGCGGCTGCCATAATCGTCAGGGGTGGCAGCCTCGGCAGGCGAACGTGAATCCTCGTCGTTTTCATGATCCGGGCAATGGTTTTGACGCAGTCAAATCCTTTTTGAGCAATTCCAACCAAGCGTCCAACCAAAATTAGCCACGCCCCGAACAAAATATAAGGAGATTCCCCTATTCAGGGGATACCCTGCCTCCGCATTTTTCGTAAGATCCTCCCCTTCACGATCATCTTAGAGGCAACGATCCATCGTTCTCTGGATGCCAAGCCACAAATTTCATGCTCTGTCTCAGAATGACGATATCCGCTCGTATCCTCCTTTCTTCCCTCCTTATCCTTTGCGCAAACAGCCACGCCCAAACATGGGAGGACATCACCGACAACGTTGATGCCACGCTCGTCTCCTCCCGCGACGGCATTATTAGCGACGGAACCCGCCTCTATGCCCTGGCCGGGCCGGACGGTTCCGGCGTGGTAGTGAGTGAGGATGGGGGAACGACCTTCACACCGATCAACACGGTGGCGGGAGCCGGCTACTCTTTAACGGATGCAAACGGGCTCAACGCCCTGCGCTTCGCCAATGGCGAGGTCTGGGTTTCAGGATCGAGCGGCGACGCGGCGTTCAATTACCTTCACCGTCTCACTCCCGGGACCACCGCCTGGCAACAGGGGTCGACCAGCGGTTTTCCGCCTCCGGCGCAGCTCGGCAGCTTTGGCGCGATCGACGACGTGGTTTTCGATCCCGTCAGTTCGCTTTACTACAGCATCGCCCAGCTTGGCGGCGTGTGGGTGTCGGCGGATGGCCAGTCCTGGACGCAGCGTACGACGGGTTTTGGCGGTTTGGGTGCCCCTGCCTCGCTCGCCGTGGTGGACGGCAAGGTCTTCGCCATGCGCCCGTTGAGCGGCGGTCCGCACGTGACGACCGACGGCGGCCTAACCTGGACGCCGACTTCGCCCTTTTCCGGCTCCGATGGCGGGCGTCTCACCCGCACGGGCGACTCATTGACCTTCATCGTCCCCGGCGTCTCCTCCAGCTCGGTTGTCCACACCACCTCCGACGCGGGCGCGACCTGGCGGACGGGCGCCGGGCAGCCCCCGGGCATGAGCGGCAATCTCAGCGGCGACGGTCAACTGCTCTTCACCCGCACCCAAACTTCTCGTCTGTTGTTTTCAGCCACGGGCGGCCTTTCCTGGCAGGACCTGCCGACCGACGGTCTCCAGCTCACCTTCCCCGTCTGGCCGGACACGAACGTTATCGGCGTCCAGATTCCGGAGCGCATCGAGCGCCATGGGGACACGCTTTTTATCCTTTTGAGCGAGATTGTGAGCGCGTCCTACAGCACCGTCACCAAACTCTACCGCCTCGACCTCACCGGCTTCGATTGGAGACCGGAAACCGTTATCGTGGATCAACCAGTCGGCCGGGGTAACTTCGTCGGCGGGAGCGTCACGCTCGAAGTCTTTGCCGTGGGGGATAATTTGACCTACCAGTGGTTTCACGGGGAAACGTTACTCCCCGGCGCGACCAGTCCGACTCTCGTGCTTTCCGATCTCACCGTGGACGACGCGGGTGCTTACCATGTGGTGGTCACCGGGGATCGCGGCGTCGCCACGAGTCAAACCGCAAACGTAGAAGTGCGGACCGAGCGCATCGATGGCGAGTTCGACCTCACCTACGAGCCGGAAGTCACCGACGGCGGACACATGCACTTGCTCGCGGATGGAACCATCCTGCGCGTACGCACCTCGGCACCTTCGTGGATCGCCCGCATGGATGTCGATGGCAATCCTCTCGGCATGCGCGGCCTCAGTGCCGGCCTGCCCACCCAACAACAGTTCTCCCCGCGATTTCACCTCATCGACGAGGAGGGCCGCCTGATCGTGGCCGGCAACGTTGCCGGGAGCAACACCGCCGCCAACCAGCGGCTGCGCCGCTTTGATCCGATCACGCTTGAGGACGATCCGACTTTCCCTCTCTTCGGCGGCTTCGATTCCACCATCAACGGACTCGCCGAACTCCCCGGCCGCGGCTACCTCGTCAGCGGACAGTTCAACAACATCGGCGGAGTCCCCGTCAGCCGCGTCGCTCTGATTCGCTACGACGGCACCCTGGACCCCGACTACGCGACCGGCATGACTCTCACTCCGCAGGGCCTGATCGGCGGGGTGGAGGGCACCGCCTACATTCGCGGTGACTTTGGCGGCACGCCCTACTTGCGTCTTGTCCGGCTCGACCGGCGCGGTCAGATCATGGCGGACTTCCCAGCTTTTACCGATAGTGTTGAATTCATGGACCGCCTGTCGGACGGGCGAATCGTGGTGGTGACGAGCTGGAATAGCAACCGGACGCTCCGGATCCTCCTTCCCGACGGCACGCCAGACCCGGTTTACACCTCGGCTGGGACTTTCAATGACCGGATCTTCGCTGTCGCCCTGCAGCCGGACGGCAAACTTATCGCGACCGGCCAGTTCACCCAGTTCGCGGGCCAGTCGGCCCGCGGGCACATCCGCCTCCTCCCGACCGGCGCGCGCGATCTGGATTATCACGCTACAACCAGTTTCACCGGCAGCATCGTTTTCTCCCTCAACATCAATTCCGCCCTTTACCTTCCGGGCTACGTTTTCCTCGTCAATTCCGGTGACGCCACCGCCTTCCAGGGTTACACCGGCCTGGGTTCCGGTCCGGTTCGCGTTTTCGCGCAGGAACCCGATCTGGCCATCCTGCGCCAGAGTCTTTCGCGTCAGGAATCTCCCGGCGGTGATATTACCCTGAGCGTTCACGCCCACGGCAGCACAGCTGTCAGTTATCAATGGTTTCTCGACGGGGATGAGATTCCCGGCGCGACCGGCGCCACACTTTCCCTTGCCGACCTCGATGCAACCATGACCGGCGTTTATACCGTGCGCCTGGTCAACGACTCCGGCACGATCTTCAGCCAACCGATTCATGTTTCCCTTTTCGGCGCGCCCGAACTGCTTGTGGCGCCCGTCGCGGCAGATCTTCTCACGGGTGAAAATCACACCCTTACTGTGGAGGTCGATGGGGCCACCCCGATCGCTTACCAGTGGCGGCTTAACGGAGTGGACATCCCGGGGGCGGACGGTTCTTCGCTCGCCTTGACCAACGTCCAGCCGGGCGAAGCCGGCTTCTACTCGGTTTTTGTGAGCAACGCCTTCGGCCACTTCAGCACCGACCCCGTGGAAATCACGGTCAACACCATCACCGGCGCCCGCATCACGACCTTCCAGGCCAACGCCACCAGCGGCCAGGTAAACCATGTCTTGCGCCGTCCTGATGGCGTGCTCGTCGTCGGAGGCACCTTCACGACCATCGGCGGGGCCTCCGCCAACCGTTTCGCTTTCCTCGATCCCGAAACAGGAACCCAGGTCCCCGGTCTCAACCACGGCGGCTTCAACAGCAACGTCAACGGTATCGCCGTGCAGCCCGACGGTAAGGTGATCGTCGGCGGTCAGTTCACCAATGCCTTCAATTCCGGTCGCAACCGCCTGGTCCGTTTGAAACTCGACGGCAGCGTGGATACCTCGTTCAACGACGGCGGCGTCGGACCGAGCGCGACGGTCACTGCGCTGTGGACGCTCGGCGATGGCCGGATCATCGTCAATGTCGGTTCCGGCACCTACAACGGAGTTAATCTCGGCACCCTGTTCCGCCTCCTGCCCGATGGCACGCCTGACCCTACCTGGGTTGGCGGCAGCGGACCCAATAGCGCCGTTTACACTCTCCTCGAAGGCCCGGGCGATGTCCTCTACGTCGGCGGAGCCTTCGGCGCCGTCCATGGAGTCAACAACACGTCCTACTTCGTCCGTATCCTGCCCGACGGCACCCTCGACGCCGCTTACAACGCCACCCGCGCGACGTTCGACTACTTTGTGCGCGCCGTCGCCCTCCAGCCCAACGGCAAGCTCCTCGTCGGGGGCGATTTCAATAATGCTGGGGGCTCGAATCCCGCGTACCGGAAGATCGCGCGTCTCCATCCGGATGGAACCGTTGACACGTCGTTCACCGCCCACTCATCCGTTAACACCAGTCACAACGTTTTTGCCCTGCAACTCCTTCCCGGGGGCAAGATTCTCCTCGGAGGCACCTTCCAGTCCTGGCCGGGCATCGGTTCCAACATCGCCGGTCAGCGCCTCGTGATGCTCCGGCCTGACGGCTCCGTCGATCCGTTCTTCCGACCGGGCAACACCAATAGCAATGTCCACACCCTGCTCGCGATGCCGGATGGCCGCGCCTATGTCGGGGGCGCGTTCACCACGCTTGCCGGCGGCAGCGGCCCCAGCGCCAACCGCCTCGGCATCCTCACCATCGACGCGACCGACCTCGCCATCCTGCGTCAGCCCGCCCCGGTGGTGGCCGATCTCGACGGAACCGCTGAGTTCTCCGTAGATGTCTACGCGGACGGCGCGGTGACGTATCAATGGTTCCACGACGGCGTGGTTCTCCCCGGCGCCACGAGCGACACCCTTACACTAACCGGACTCACCCGTGACGATGATGGTTTCTACACCGTTCTCGTAACCAACACCGACACCGGTTCGGAGGAAATGAGTTTGTCCGCTCGTCTCATCGTGCTCGCCGAACCAGTCATCCTGACCCCGCCCGCCGCCGTCACCGCCGCGCCCGGCGGCAGTGCCGCCTTTGTCGTCGAAGCCATCGGCGCGGGAGAGCTGAGCTATCAGTGGTTCCACGACGACGAAATCGTCCCCGGTGCCAACGCCGCCACGCTCGTCATCACCGGAACCTCCGCAACGGACGTTGGCTTTTACCATGTCGTGGTGACCAACTCTCTTGGCTCGGCCACCAGCCAATCGGTCGCTCTTTCCGTCTCAGCCATCATCGGCGACCTCGATCCCACATTGGACATCGGTCAGGCACCCAATGGAGATATCACCGTCATCACCCCCCTCTCTTCCGGCCGCATCGCTGTGGGAGGCGGCTTTACCAGCTTCGGCGGGCAACCCCGCAGTCGCTTCGCAATCATCGAAGCCGATGGCACGCTGGTTGACCTGGAAACAAACCCGACCTTTCCCTCGCAGGTCAATACCATCGTCGAACAGCCCGACGGCAAACTTCTCGTCGGCTGGGGTACCGGCACCACCGGCGGTTACCGGCGGCTCCATCCCGACGGCGTCACCGATGGCACGTTCACCGCCGGCACGATGCTCACCAACTGGATCGAGATCAACGACACCGATGCCTACATTGCCGGATTTGTCGCCTTCGGGCAGCCGTCGATCCGCCGTGTTTCGCTTGCGGATGGCGCCATCGACACCACCTACGCGGCAAACGCCGGTGCCGCCGGTTTCAACGGACGCCAGTCCCATGGCCTTCATCTCCAAGCTGACGGCAAGCTGATTGGTCTCCATAACCTTGGCGGAGTCATCCGCCTCATGCCCGCCGGCACCGCGGATCCCTCCTTCTCCGCTCCTTCGTTGAGTGCCATCCCGCGCAGCGTCCAGCGTGCCTCTGACGGAAAATATTGGATCGCCGGAGATTTCACTTCGGTCGACAATGTCTCTAATCGCCGGTTTGTCACGCGCCTCAACTCCGACGGATCCCTCGACAACAGCTATGTTCATGAACTAGCAAGCTGGGGTCCGGCCTATGGGGTCGTCGTGATTGGTGCCGAAGCTTATGCGACGGGCGATTTTACCTTCACGGCGGGCAGCGAAACCTGGCGCGCGTTTGTCCGGTTGTCCGCCGCCGATGGAAAGGTGGACCAAACATTCGGCCCCTTTGTCACCACCGGCTCCGGTCGGTCCATCGCCCGCGATGCACAGGAAAACATCCTCGTTGGGCTAAACTCCCCCCGCCGTCTTATTCGCGTGACCACCCGCTACGATGGCGAGTTTGCCATTGTTGGCCAGCCTCGCTCTCTCACGGTGGCGCCCGGCGAACGCGCCGCCTTCTCCGTTGCCTGGGTCGGCGGCGGCACGCCCGCCTACCAGTGGTTCCACAACGACGACCCGATCCCCGGAGCCACCGCCCAGGAACTCGTCATCCCCGCCACCGCGGAATCCGATGTCGGCAGCTATCACGTCATCGTGACCATCGGCGGGGAGATCTTGACCAGCACCGCTGCCACGCTAACCGTGGGCGAAGGTAGCGGCAGTCTGGATCCGTTCGCGGATTGGATCGCCGGATTTGATCTGCCGGCGGACGCACGCGGTCCGTTTGACGACGCGTCGAGAAACGGACGCCCGAACATTCTCCAGTATCTGCTCGGCAACGATCCCTCCTCCAATGCAGTCCCCCCCATTTTCACCATGGAGGTCGAAGAAGAAGGAGCGGTGACCTTTTCATTCCGAACGGCAAAAGAGGCATCCTGGGTTCCGTTCACCCTCCAGGCCACGCAGGATCTCTCCAATTTCAACGTCGGCCTGCCCGCCAATATTCACAGCGAAGGAGAGGATGAGGCCTATCATTACTGGTCATCAACAATCGCTCCCTCCGATCCGGCCAAAGGCGTTTTTGTCCGTCTCCTCATCACCCTTCCATAAAGCGCCCACCGCGAAAAACGGAGCCGGAGCAGCCTCACTACTTTGGCTCCGCAGCGAGTTAACCGCAGATTTCGCGGATATACGCAGATAAGGAGCGGCGCGATTCATCCACCGTCACAGGGCATCCGGTCTTTTATCTGCGGTTATCTGCGCCCATCTGCGGTTGATTAACTGCGGTTCGTCTCTGCGATTTTTCGGTGGTGGGGGTATATTGGGGGCAGAGAGGGAATCTTGCTTCCGGGTGAATGTTTGGTTTAAGGGTTTATTGTGAAAGCGCTTAAGATTGGTGGGGTTGTGTTGTTGGCGGTGGCGGTTTTGCTGGTCGCGGCCGTGGGCGTTCTGATGTTGCCGGGAGTGCAGCGGGGGATCGCGACGCGGGTGGTGGCGACCGGTCCGGGGGAGTCGTTGGAGTTGGATTATCTACGGGTCGGGTGGAACCGGACCGAGGCGCGCGGGGTGGTTTTTCAACAGCCCGACGCTTCCTACCGGGTCGGGGGGCTGGAGGCGGAGTTGTCGCTGTCGGATTTGATTTTCCGGCGGGAACTTCGGTTGGGGGATGTTTTGATGACCGGGGTGGCCCTCGACCTTTCGCGGATGGAACCGACGGAGGATCCGGAGCCGTTCGAAGGGATTTTGCGTCAGATGGAGCTTCCGATGCCGTTGTATCTCGACAACCTTCGGGTGGAGGGAGAACTGCTCCTGCCCGGGACCGGGGCGGAGCCGATGCGGAGCGATTTCGTGCTGACCGGTGGCGGCTTCGCGCCGGGACGGGAAGGAGAATTGCACTTGGCGGGCGATTTGCGGGCGCCCGGGGCGTTGCCGCTTTTCGCCGGGTTGGAGCTCGACGGAACGTTGACGGTGTTTCAAGCGGACCGGGGGCGGATCGAGCGGGCCCGTTTGCTCGGTCAGGTGTCGGTGCGGGGAGCGCAGGCGGCACCGGGGGAAGGCATCCGGGCGGAGGTTCTGCTGTTGGCCACCGATGAAGGGGAGGAATACCAGGCCCATTTCGGGCGGTTATTGGTGAACCAGGAGGCCGGGGACCGGCCGGATCTGTCGACGTTGGTTTCGGTCGACGCGACCTATCTGCACCGGGAAGGGGTTTTGGAAGGAAGCTGGGAAATCGAGGTCGACCGGGAGCAATTGGCGGTCTTTTTCGAAGGGGTGGAACTGCCGGCGTTCGCGGCGCGCGGCGGGGGGAGTTTTACCTATGGAATCGCCGGAGAGATTCTCGATTTAAAAGGGGAACTCGGAGTGACGGTGGACGACCTCGGTCTGGTGGCGGAGGAGTTGCGCGAACTCGGTGGGTTCGCGTTGAACTCGCGGTTCGATTTGCGGATGGACGAGCAAAGCTTCCGGCTCGGCGAGCTGCTGGTGCGGCTCCGGGACGGGGAAGGCAACGATCTGCTCGAAGCGCGGAATTTCCAGGAGGTCCGTTACAACCGGCTGACCGAGCAACTGGAGGGTGCCGATGAACGCATGGACCTGGCGGAAGTGACGATCCGCGGACTACCGGTGGAATGGGCGAATCTTTTTCTCCAGGCCGGGGCGCCGGAAATGGCGGTGCGGGGAGGGAACGCCACCGGGCGGTTGCTGGTCAGCGCCGAAGGGGGAGGGATTTTCTTTCAATTGACCGAACCGCTCCGCGTGCCGGAGTTCGGGGTTTTGTCGGAGGGCGACCCGATGTTGGTCGGGCTCTCGGTGGAAATCGAAGGAGGCGGATCGTTCCAGGACGGCGAGGCGCGGGCGACATTGGCGCCGTGGCGGATCCTGCAAAACGGGCAAACGGTCGCCTCCGGGGAGGCCGCTTTCGACGGGCCGGCGGGATCGGCCCGGGCGGAGTTGCAGGCGGATCTGGCCCGGTTGCTCGGTCAGCCGGCGCTGCAGGGGATGAACAACCTGTCGGCGGGCGTCCTGGCGGTTGAAGCGGAAGCGG
Source organism: Verruconatronum alginivorum (assembly GCF_056590205.1). NCBI lineage: Bacteria > Pseudomonadati > Verrucomicrobiota > Opitutia > Opitutales > Verruconatronaceae > Verruconatronum > Verruconatronum alginivorum. Next base: position 2,635,359 of record NZ_JBWPVQ010000001.1, read on the forward strand.
CACTCGGCGAGCGAATGGCGGTGCAATTGAACGGTACTTTGCGCGATCTGGTCAGCCGGGACGAAGGGGTGCGGTTGCCGCGGGTGGTTTTCGGCGGGAGCGCCCGGGAAGTCGAGACGGATGTGTGGGAACTGGATTTGCCGGTGCGGATCGAAGGGACGGCTCCGTCGGACGTGCGGGTGGCGGGGCGGTTGAGTTTGGGGGAAGAATTGAGCCGGTTCGCGCTGATGGTTTCCGGAGACCGTTTGGCGGTGAACGACGCGTTGGCGGTCGCCTCCGGTTTTTCGGCGCCGGTCGAGGAGGCCGGTCCGGGGCAACCACCGGTGCCGGTCGAAGGGCGGGACGACGTGCCGGTGTGGGCGGGGTTCGAAGGTCGGATCGAGTTGGAGATCGCCGATGTCCGTTTGCAGGAGGAATACGGGATGGAGAACCTGCGCGGGGAATTGCAGGTCGACGCGGGCGCGGTGGTGAGCGCGTTGCGGGCGGTGTTTTTGGACAGTCCGGTGCGGGTCGACGCGCGGGTCCGTTTCCTGGCGGAGGAGGAGCGGCCGTATGTGTTGGAAGGAACGATGGAGGCGCCGGAGTTGGCGGCGGGCGATTTGTTCCGTCAGTTGCAACCCGGGCGTCCGCCGACCTTGGAAGGGTTGTTCGGCGTCGCGGCGGAGATATCCGGGGAAGGGATCAACCTGCTCGATTTGATCGATCGGATCCGGTTCCAATTGCGCTTGCAGAGCGGCGGCGGGATTATCCGGTTGTTGTATTCGGAGAATCCGTTGGCGGAAGTCGGGATGGCGGCGTCGGTCCTGTTCGGGGCGTTGGGCCGGGATGCGGCGGCAGTGTCGGACATCGCCCGGCGGCTTTCGAACATGCCGTATGAGGAGCTGACGTTATCGGCGGAGCGGGGTGAGGACCTGAACATCGTGGTGCGCAACCTGCGGGTGTTGTCGCCGGAAATTCATTTGCGGGGGGCGGGCCGGATCGATCATCGGGAGAACGTCGGGTTCTTGCGTCAGCCGATGACGATCGAACTGCAACTCGGGGCGCGGGGACCGTTGGAGCGTTTGTTGGAAAGCGCCCGGATGCTCGGTCAGGAGCAGGACGACCTCGGCTACCGGAAGATGCGTCGCGATTTCGCGATCCGGGGAACCCCCGCCAATCCGGACGCTTCGTTCTTCTATCGTATGGTGATCGACACCGTTCTCCGTTTCGTCGCACCCGGCGGGCGGGCGGAAGAGCCCGAGAATGGCGAACCGCAACCCGAACGCGAACGGCCGCGGATCCCGATCCCGGATATCTTCGACCGGATCTTGCGGTAAAGAAGAGGCACTGGAAGGGGAGAGGGGAACCGCAGATGGGCACAGATGGGCGCGGATGAAGGCTGGAGATTTAACCGCAAGGGGCGCGAAGATCGTGAAGGATGATTGCCGTAGTCGGGTTGGCTTTGCCGCCCGACAGCCTTGGCTGGGGATGATCGGACCATTTTGATGTCGCGCTTCGAAGGGGGGCGATAGGCTCTTGGCGTTTCGGCCGCCACACGGCGGAGCCAACCCCACTACGGTGGGGAAGCGCGGTAATCTTCAGTCCCAGATGGCGGTTGGGCAGTGGGCGTGGATCGTTTCGTCTTTGGTGACGAGCTGGGTGCCGGTGGCGAGGGAGTGGGCGACGATGATGCGGTCGAACGGGTCGCGGGTCCAGGTTTGGGCGAGGGCGGTGCGGATGATCGCGGGGAACGGGTGGTCGCAGACCCGGAGAGCCAGTTCGGCGGTCAAATCGGTCAGGATTTGATCTGCGGAGACGGTCAACCGGTTGATTTCCCGCAGATATTCGAGCTCGAGAATGACCATCGGGCAGACGATCAAGGGACTGGCGTCGAGCAGGCTCTGGAGTGGGGGCGGGAAGAGTCGGATCTCCCCGGCGTGCAGCCAAACCACCGCATGGGTGTCGAGGGCGATCACGGTTTCCATTCGTTCGACCAATCCAAGTGGATCAGGCTTTCCGGATCGCCTTGAATCGTCGGACGCTGCGGCAACCGGGCCAGCTTCGACGACGGAGGCTCGGGCACGATGAGGAGTTTGCGGCCTTTCCGGGTAACCTCTAACGGCTTGCCCGTTTCCAAGACTTCGTCCAACAAGACGTAGATGTTCTCCCGCAGTTTGGTGCTCGAAACCGGCATAATTGAAATCTCTTGAGAAGACGTACGTTTGTCAAGGATGATGCGTACGGATTTTGAACCGCAGATGGGCGCAGATGGGCGCGGATAGAGACGAAGATTTAACCGCCAAGGGCGCAAAGATCGCGAAGGGGAGTGCTGGGTGACGCCAGCGGATTTCATTCATCTGCGGTTATCTGCGAAATCTGCGGTTCTATTGTCTGCGGGGTGCTTTCGGCGATGATGGCTTCTTGGCGGTAGAGGTCGCGGTTGCTGGCTTGGAACTCGGCTTTGAGGCGGACGCGGAAGTCGTGGAGGTCGATCAGGTTCCAGCGGAGGAAGATCCAGTTGCCAGCGGAGTCGCGGCCGCCGTGGGCGATGCCGGTGATCAGGTGGGTGGCGTCGTCGGTGATCTTGTTGGTCGCGACTTTCGGCTCGTAGTAAAAGGTGCGGAAGGTGCTCCGCTCGCTGCCGTCGGCGTAGAGCTTGGGGTCGAGGTAGAAGATCCGTCCGGTCGGTTCGTCCAGGAGACGTAGGTCGGGGTAGCCGGAGCGTTGGGTGCGTCCAGTGACGGTCGGGGCGTAGGTGGCGGCGAAACCAGAGCGGGCGTTCAGCTTCTCCAATAAAATGTCTTCCAGGTGGCCGCTCACTTCGTTGATTCGTCCGACTTGATGGATCGGATGGTCGGGGCGATTGATTTCCAGCAGGAGGGCGTCGAGGGCGGCGGCGATCTCTCCGGCCACCCGTTGGTCGCCGGGATCTTCGGGGTCGAACGGCATCACTTGCTTTCCGGTGGCGGCCTGGACCACTTCGGAAAAGGGAATCGAGTCGAGGTTGCGGCCGTCGGCCAGAAGCCAAGCGACGAGTTGATCGGCATCGCGTTCGGCGGCCGGGGCTAGGGCTAGGGTGAAGAAAAGCAGGAAAAACACGAAGTGGATTATGAGGGTGGAATTATGGATGATGAAAGCACATTTACATTTTTTTTGTTGTCTATCGTCGCATCAGTTGTCAGCCCCATTTCCTACCACCTCATCATTTCTAATTCATCATTCATATTCTTTTCCATGGATAGACCGAGGCAAATGGGCGGGGACGTGATCCTTTACCGGGCGTTCTGGCCGTTGGCGGTGATGGCAACCATCATTTGGAGCTCCGGCACCCAGGGGCCGTCGGTGCCCGGCGGTTTGAGCTTTTCCCATGTCGACAAGGTGGGGCATTTCTTTGTGTTCGGATTGATCGCGACTTTGGTTTACCGGAGCTTGCCGCATTGGATGAACCGGCGGCGGGCGGCGTTGTTGGCGATCGTCATCACCTCGGCTTTCGGGTTCGCGGACGAGTTTCGGCAGAGTTTCAATCCGGCCCGCTACACCGCGTTTTACGATTGGGTGGCCGATACCCTTGGGGCGATCGTGGCGGTGACGGCTTACCGGTTTTGGCCGTTTTACCGGAACCTGCTGGAATTTTCTTTGAATCCATTTAAGAAAGACCGTCATGGAGTCCGAGTCAGCCGTCACACGTATTCAGGAGTTGCGCCGGAGCATCGCCCGGCACGATGAACTTTACTACCGCCGGGCCGAGCCCGAGATCAGCGATTTCGAGTATGACCGGCTGAAGCGGGAGTTGCTCGACCTGGAGGCGAAGCACCCGGAGTTGGCGGCCCCCGATTCACCCGGGGTGCAGGTGGGGGACGACCGGCTGGAGGAGTTCGCCTCTTATCGTCACCGGCAGCCGATGCGGAGTCTCGACAACACCTACAGCCAGGAGGAGCTGCGCGCGTTTCACAACCGGCTGGTCCGGCTCTTTTCGGTCGAGGATCTGGAGTATGTGATCGAGCCAAAGATCGATGGGGTTGCGGTCAGTTTGACCTATGAACGGGGCCATTTCGTCCGGGCGGTGACCCGGGGCAATGGGGTCGAAGGAGACGACATCACGCAAAACGTGGCGACGATCCGGACGTTGCCGCGGAGGTTGGAAGGGGAAAACCTGCCGGAGGTGATCGAGATCCGGGGCGAGGTTTTCATGGAGACGGAGGAGTTCCGGCGGATCAACCGGGGCCGGGAGGAGGCGGGTTTGCCGTTGTATGCCAATCCGCGGAACCTGACCGCCGGCACGGTCAAGTTGCTCGATCCGAAGGAAGTGGCGCAACGGCGGCTCGAGATCGTGCTGTACGGGTGCGGGTATTGCGAACCGGAGATCTTCGAGCATCAGCACGACATTCATGAGTCAATCCGCCGGTGGAAATTGCCGAGCGTGGAACGGTATTGGCGGGTCCGCGAATTCGAAGCAATTTGGCAGGCGGTGGAGGAGCTCGACCGTTTGCGCGAAGCATTCGCCTATCCGACCGACGGGGCGGTGATCAAGCTCGACTCGATCGCCCGGCAGGAGGAGGCCGGGGTGACGTCGAAGGCGCCGCGTTGGGCGATCTCGTATAAATTCGCCCCCGACCGGGCCGAAACCCGGGTGGCCAACATCAGTATCAACGTCGGTCGCACCGGGGCGCTGACTCCGGTGGCGGAGTTGGAACCGGTCTTGCTGGCCGGGACGACGGTTTCCCGGGCGACGCTGCACAACGCCGATGAAATCGCCCGGAAGGATGTCCGGATTGGGGATTACGTGCTGGTGGAAAAAGCCGGGGAGATCATCCCGGCGGTGGTCGAAGTGGTGACGGCGAAGCGGGCTCCCGGTGTGGAGCCGTTCCGTTTTCCGAGCCGTTGTCCGGTTTGCGACACTGAAGCGATCCGGTTGCCGGGGGAAGTGGCGACGCGTTGTCCGAATTTGAGTTGTCCTTCCCAGGTGCGGCGGCGGTTGCAGCATTTCGCCTCCCGCCAATGCATGGACATCGAAGGCCTTGGCGAGGCGGTGGTCGACCAGTTGGTCGGTCGCGAGTTGGTGCGGGACATCCCGGACCTTTATGCTCTTCGGGTCGAGGATCTGCTGACGTTGGAAAAGTTCGCCCAGCGGTCGTCGGAAAAACTGGTCGGGGCGATCGCGGCGAGCAAGGAACGGGAACTCTGGCGGGTGTTGCACGGACTCGGGATCCAATACGTCGGGGCGACGGTTTCAAAGGATTTGGCCCATGCGCTCGGCGATTTGGAGAAGTTGGCCGACGCGAAGGAGGAGGAGTTGGTGGCGATCAGTGGTATTGGTGAGACGGTCGCCCGGAGCATCGTCGCCTATTTCGCCGAACCGCGCAACCGCGACGTGGTGTTCCGGTTGAAGGAGGCCGGGGTGCGGATGCAGGAAGAGCGGGGGACGGTGGAGGGCGGTTCGGCCGTTTTCGCTGGGAAAACCTTTGTATTGACCGGCAAACTACCGACGCTGACCCGCGACCAAGCCGCCGGGAAGGTCGAGGCCGCCGGGGGACGGGTTAGCGGTAGTGTCAGTAAAAAGACCGATTTCGTCCTGGCTGGGGAGGATGCCGGGTCGAAATTGGAAAAAGCGACCAAGCTCGGCGTGGCCGTGATCGGCGAAGAGGAGTTCCTGCGGATGCTGGAGGAGCCGGAGGAAGGCTGAGGGCGAGAGGGTGGCACAGACATTCCTGTCTGTGGAGGGTTTTCCATGTAGTGGTGTTGGCTTTGCCGCCCCATTTCCGAGACGCCGGATGCGCGCCAAGATCATCGACTCCGCCCGCGACGCGTGACATCCCCTTCAATACGACAGTCCCCGGCCGCTGCTGTCGGGCGGCAGAGCCAACCCGACTACGAAATGTTACAAGGCGAGACGCCTCACCCACTTTGAGGTCACTTGGCGGTTTCGCTGTAGCGTTGTTCGCGGATGACGGTGACTTTGATTACGCTGGGGTATTGGAGCTCTTCTTCGATCCGGGTGCGGATGGTTCGGGCCATTTTGCGGGCTTCCTCGTCGTCGACTTCGGTTGGGGAGACGATGACGCGGATTTCGCGGCCGGCTTGGATGGCGTAGGCTTCGAGGACGCCGGGGAGATTGCAGGCGAGTTGTTCCAGGCGTTCGAGGCGGAGAAGGTAATTGCCCTGGGCTTCGGCGCGGGCGCCGGGTCGAACCGCTGAAAGGGTGTCGGCGACGATGAGGAGGCCGGCGTAGGGAGTTTCGGGGGGAACCTCCTCATGGTGGGCGGCGACGGCATTCACCACGGCGGCCGGTTCCCCATGGCGCCGGAGAAGGTCGGCGCCGACCGTGGCATGGCTTCCTTCGTATTCCTGGTCGACCGCTTTGCCGATGTCGTGGAAAAGACCGGCCCGCTTTGCGATCACCGGGTCGAGACCCATTTCGGAGGCGATCATCGAGCTGAGGAAGGCCACTTCGACGGAGTGGTCGAGGACGTTCTGGTTGAGGGAATAACGGTATTTGAGGCGACCTAATTGGGTGAGGACGGCGTGGTGGACGCCGGTCAATTTCAGTTTGTCGACGGCTTCTTCCCCGTAGCGGATCACCTCTTGGTCGACCTTTTCCTGGGCTTGGGCGATCGCCTCTTCAATGCTGGCCGGGTGGATGCGTCCATCGGCGATGAGGGCTTCGAGGGCGATTTTGGCGACCTCCCGGCGGACCGGATCGAAACAGGAAATCAGCAGGGTGTCGGGGGTCTCGTCGATCAACAAGGTAGTGCCGGTGGCGGCCTCGAAACATTTGATGTTGCGGCCCTCGCGGCCGATGATGCGGCCCTTCATTTCCTCGTGGGGGAGGGCGACGACGGCGGCCAGGGCGTCGTTGTTGGGGCGGGCGGCGATCCGTTGCATCACGGTGATCAACGTCTTGGCGGCTTCGGTTTCGAGATCCTTTTGGGATTTTTCCAGGAGCTCCTTCCGGTAGTGGCGGATTTCGTCCTGGCACTCTTGTTCGACCTCGTCGAGGAGTTGTTTGCGGGCTTCTTCGACGGTGAGTTTCGCGACCTCCTCCAATTGGCGGCGGTAGGTGCGGATCATTCTGCCGAGTCGTTGGCGACCCTCTTTAAGGGAAGCCGTTTCCCGTTCGAAACGCTCCCGGTTGGTTTCAAATTGGGTGTATTGGGCGTTGAAGTTCTGTTCGCGGCCCGCGAGGTCGGATTGGCGGCGGTCGATGTCCAGCCGGGCGCGGTCTTCCTCGCGGCGGAGTTCGGTCCATTTTTTTTCGATCTCGATCTCGGCTTTGTTTTTAATTTCGCGGGCCGCCAGTTCGGCTTCTTTGCTCGCGTAGAAGAGGGTGGCTTTGGAGCGCTCCTGTTCCAGCTTGCGATTGCGGACGGTCAGGACCCAGACGAGGATGGCGGTGAAAATCGCGCCCAGCAGCGCGGAAAAGAAGATGGCCCAGACGGCGTTCATGCCATCCGTTCCGCCGCCTTGTAATAACATGAGGAACATACCGGTTCGCTGGATCAATCAAATCGATTCCCCGGCGCCGCCGGACGCTTTAAGAATGCGGTTTCGGCGGCGGGGGCGCTTGCGTTTTAATTTAGATACTTGATTGACGGCAGTATTCACCGGCCGGGGTAAAAATTCAACCTTGCATTTCGAGGGCCTTTGAGATTGCGCGGCGGCGGAGAGGGAAGGGGGCGGACGGTTGCCTTCAATCGGCTCCGGTCTCAATCCGGAGGCGGAAACCGTGGTCGAGAATCATCGGAGGAGTCAGGATGGATCCTCCGGGCTGGACCATCTCGGGCGTGAGATGGTCCGGGTGCCAACCGCCCGCACCGGATGGACGGTCGAGGAAAAGTTCGAACGCGGCGTCTAGCTCCGGGGTCCATTCGACGACTCCATAGGTGATGTTGGAGAGTGTGACGGCGGTGGAGGCGTTGGGACTGGGTGGGGAGCTCCGCAGGAAGAGATTGTTTGGGCCGGTCCAGGAAATGTCGGCGGTCGATTGGCGGGCGTTGACGGTGAACCGGAGTTGGTTGAAACGGGCTTCGCCTTCCATTGGAATGAATCCGGTATCCCAGCGGGGTTGGTCGGTATTCGGTTCATAGAGGCCGACGCGGAAGTATTCCGACGGACGATAAAAGAGGCGGAGTTCCACCGAGTCGTGGTTGCGACCGAGTTCGCCCAAACCTTCGGTGAAAGGGAGTGCTTCGGTGTTGGTCGCCCGGAATTCCCAATAACCGTTGGTTTCGCCGTCGCTACGGGTGAAACGCAGCGAGGCGGAGGAGTCGCCGGTGGAGTCTTCCAGGGTGATTTCGATCGGGCCGTAGCGGGAGACCTGACCGGTTTGGAAGGTGGCGCGAAACTCGATGCCGCGGCCCTCCGAGGGATCGATCGCCATGGTGGCCGATTCGATGTTGCCGAGGTCGTTGGTGTGGACCGTCCAGTCGGCGGGCTGCTGATTGATCTGTTGGAACGAGTGGAAGACCGAAGCGGGCCAGGGCGTTTCCGTTCCCGCCCGCAAGTAAGGCGGTTCGCTGCCCCAGAGGAGGGGCGGTCCGATCACGGAAAGGGATGCGCCGAAATGCGGGAGCGCCCAGGCGAAGCCGTTTGGGGCGGCGGTCTCGTGGGTTTGGTTGAAGGCCAGCGCCGGGACCGACAAGGTGCGGGTGTCGTCGAGGTTTTGCGGGCCGGCCGCCAGTTTGATTTGGGTGGCGGGGGAGTTGGTGAGGCCGATGTTGGTGATCAGGAGGCCGCCGTTGCCGGTCGGAGCGACGTGGAGGACCGGAGCGGTGTAAAAGCGATGCAACTCCCCTTCGAGCCAAAGGGCCATCGGGTCGGTCAGGTCGCCGAAGAAGCCGACCCCTTTCATGGTCGGGTATTCGTAGCGGAGGAAATGGAGCTGCCGTCGGAGCTCGTTCGGGGTGGTGATCCAGTCGCGGCCGAGGCCGAGGATGATGATCGATTTGTCCATCAGGTCGTGCTGGACGATGGAGTCGGCCCGGGTTCGGATCATCGAGTAGGCGCGCCGGGCGCTGTTCAGGTAAGCCTCCACCAGCACGCTGTCGGCTGCTTGTTGGAGACCATGGATCAGGCTGGCATTGTAGATTTCCGGCACCACGTAGACGGCGATGTAAAGATCGGGGGCGAGCTCCCGGGTCTTGATCAAGGCTTCGCCCGCGACTTCGCGAAAGGCGTTGTCGGCGGTGATTTCGTCGATGACAATGCCGGGCCAGCCAGCGGCGAACGGTTCGGCCCAATGGGCCGCGAGGGATTCGGCGGTATTGTAGCCATTGTCGAACGCCCATTTGCCGCCGCGCCACCGTTGCGGCATCACCCCGCGGGAGAGCCATTCCTGGATTTCGGCAGCCAAGGGGGTGGAGGGGGAGCGGGCGGTGAGCCAGAGACCTTCGGTGACATGTTCCACCGGACCGTCGAGGCGCATGTCCCAATGATGGAACATGAAAGGGGATTGGGACGTGCCGGAAGCGGCGGACGGCAGGAAAAGCGCGCCGAGGAGGGCTGCGGTGCCGAGGAAGGAAAGGCCAAGACGGGTGGTGGAATTGGTCATGAATTTTGAACCTAGAAAGGTCAGTTGATAGCCGCGACGTAGCGTAAGCGAAGATGGCGAAGCAAAAGGCGCAAGATACGCAAAAGAAGAGGCTTATATTGGATATGAAAGTCGCCGGAACGGCGAACCATCCCTACGATAACATCTTATCATTTCTCTTTATTTTTGTGTCTTTTGTGCGTTTTCGTGGCTGCTCTAAGTGCTGGATTTAGGTTGAAAGACGGAGTTAAAAGGACCGAGGGGCGGGTCAGGTTGTTCCGACCACGACCTGGCGTTCGCGGACGCCGTCGAGCATGGTGACGCCTGGTTTCGGGCGGAGAACGGCTTGTAAGGTGTGGGCGCCCGCGGCGCGGGGCGTCCAGTCGAAGGAGGCGAGGACCCGGTCGCGGAAGACGACGCCTTTGTAGCTGAAAACCGGCACGTCGAGCCCGTCGATTTTCTCTGAACGGTAAGCGGTTCTTTCGAGCGACGGATCGATCAACTCGTCGTGGCCGGTGCCGATCGTCGCGAGGGAGACGGTGCCGACCTGTTCCCGTTCGCCGGTCGCCGCGCAAGTGGCGAAGAGATCGATCTCGACCTCCCGCGCCCGCATGCCGCCGAGGTTGTGGACCCGGAGATGGACCTTGTTCGGTTCGCCGGTCCGGGGGGCGGTTTGTTCCAGCCAGAGGTCGCCGAGGTCGATGACCGGGCGGACGTAGTAGCGTTCGCAAAGTTCCTCGCCGAATGCCCGCATGCCGGTGTCGGCGAGCCATTGTTCGGTGCGGGAGGAGGCGTAAAACGCGATGCCGGGCATCTCGGGGGCCTGTTTTTTGATGTAGCGGACCGAATCCTCCAGCTCGCCTTTGGTGATCGCACCGTGGAGGCCGTCCATCCCGATGTAGATCAACGCCCCGTGGCGTTTGCCGGGCTCGTGGAGCAAGTCAGTGTGGCGGGCGACCTGGATGCGTTGGTCGATGTAATCGTAGAACCGGTGGGCGCCGAAGGCCGAGACGATCCATTGCTGGTAAACTTCGAGGATTCCGATGCCGCCCGCGATCCGGATGCCGCAGGCGAGTTCTGGTAACGGAGCTCCGGCGACCGCGACGTAGAGGAGGGCTTGGGGATATTTGTCGCGGAAGCGTTTCAGCGCTTCGCTCATGATCCGGGCCTTCCGGTGGCCGGCCTCGTTCGGGAATCCGCTCAATTCGTCGATGTAGATTCCGTCGGCTCCCTCGGCCGCCGCGCACCAACCGTCGAGCAACATCCGGACATTTTGCTCGCCGCTGTGGGCGAGGTCGATGCGCCGGACTTTGGTGTGGGCCTCGCCGAGAACCTTGGCTCCCCGGCGTCGCCAATGCCGCACCAGATCGGGATTCCGCGCGGCCTCTTTGACCACGACCACGGTGCCGAACAGACGAAGGCCGGTTTCCTCCGGATTGACCGGAGGCCAGAGGAGGAAATGGAGGTCGCGATGGACGACGGGAAACCGTTTCGGTTCGCCGGCGGCGGTGCCGTCTGGACCGGTCGCCCGGACCGTGTAATAGCCGGTGTCGGGCGGGGTGAAACGAACGCCCGGGCCTTCGTCGGTGGTGATCGCGGAGACGTCGGCGGCGATAGCATCGCCGGTTTCGGTTTCGATCGTGAAGGTGATCTCGGCGGAATCGTCGCCGTTCGCCAGAACGATATCGACCGGTTGCCCCGCGACCGGGAGCGGCTTTGAGAGGATGATCTCGGTGGTCATCGAGGGAATGAATACAGGTTAACCACTAATAAACACTAATGGACACTAATGAAGAAAACATCTGAAGGCTTGCAACTGGATGCTATTCGGGAATGCGGCTCCCTGTTAGGATTTCTTTATTCGTGTCCATTCGTGGTTGAATCTTCTTACTCGGATTTTAGGCGGATGTCGGTGAGGGTTAGTTCGGTCGGGGCATTGGGGGCCCGGGGCGAACTGCGCATCAGGAGACTGCCGTCTGGTTGCCAGGCGATCTCGGAGGTTTCGGCGTTGCCGCTCACGGTCAAGCGGAGTTGGTCGAAACGGAGGGTGCCGGCGAAGGGGAGGGTGCCGCTGTCCCAGAGAGTCGTGTTGTTCTCTGGATCGAAGAGGGCGACGCGGAGGTGGTCGCCGGCCGAATGGAAGACCCGGATTTTGTGACGCATGTGGCTGGCTATTTCATAAGCGATCCCTTCGGTCACCGTGACCGATTCGTCGCCGGTGGTTTCGAAATGCCAATACGCGTTGCGCTCGTTCTCGTTGCGGCGGAGGCCGAGCGAAAACTTCGACTTGCCGTCGGAATCTTCGAGGCGGATTTCGAATGGACCGTAAAGGGAGATCCGATCGGGGTGGATTGTCGCGGAAAAATCGATACTTCCGCCTTCCGCCAAGTCGAGCGGGAGGGTGGCGGATTCGATGTGGCCATCGTCGTTGCGGTGGAGTTCCCATCCCTCGGCCGGTTCGGTGATCTCGCGGACCGATCCGAAGTCGGCGGTTGGCCATGGGGCGTTGGCACCTTCACGGAGATAGGCCGGTTCCTCGCCCCATGTCGGGACGGGGCCGAGGACGGAATAGTTTTCGTGGAACACGGTGAGTGGATGGGGGAAGCCGCGGGGCGAACGGATCTCGGTGGATTGTCCCGGTTGTAGTGCCCGGACGGTGACGGCGGAGGTTCGGGAAGTGTCGCCCGGTTTCGCCGCGAAATGCATTTGGATCTCCGGGGAAGGGGAGCGGCTGATGTTTTGGACCTGGGCGCGGCCCTCGCCGATGTCGGCCACATGCAGGACCGGGGCGGTGTAGAAACGGTGCAATTCGGGTTCGAACCAGTCGGTGTTGAAGTCGTTCAAGTGTCCATAGACGGCGACGCCCCGCATGTCGGGGTAGGTGTGGCGGAGGAAGTGCAACTGACGGCGGAGTTCCCGTTGGGTGGTGATCCATTCCGGACCGAAGCCGAGGACGATGACCGATTTCGGCATCAAGTCGTTTTCGACGATCGAGTCGGCCCGGCGTCGGATCATCCCGTAGGCGTTTCTGGCGTTGGGGAGGTAGGCTTCGACGAGGACGCTGTCGGCCGCCTCCTGCAAACCGCGAATGAAGTGCTCGTTGGTGATTCCCGGCACGATGTAAACGGCGATGTGGAGATCGGGCTGGAGTTCCCGCAAGCGGATCAAGGCCGGACCGGCGACGGTGCGGACGTCTTCGTTTACGGTGATTTCGTCGATCACGATGCCGGGCCAACCGTCGGCGGCCGGTTCGGCCCAATGCTGCGCGAGTGTTTCGGGGGTATTGAAACCTTGTTCATAGGACCAGGTGCCGCCGCGCCAGCGTTGCGGGATCACTCCGCGGTCGAGCCAGGTTTGGATCTCCTCCTGGAGTTCGGTCGAGGGCGACCGGTTGGACAGCCACAACCCCTCGGTGACGTGGGTGATCGGGCCATCCAGTCGCATATCCCAGTGGTGAAAGATGTAAGGCTCCGGTTCCGCGGCGGGTGGCGTTTCGGCGTGAGAGGAACAGGCGGTTAAAGATAATCCGAGGAGGGCGGCGGTGGCTAATGCGCGGGTTGGTTTATGGATTGAGTGTGACATCGGGTTTTGGATTCTGGATTCTGGATTCTGGGTTTTGGATTTTGGACTGCGGATTGTGGATCTCTCAAGGGATAGACGATTGCTTTCAAGAGGGGAACTGGGGACACACCCCACCGCTCTGGCGAGCGGTCCCCCCCTCTCTAGAGGGGAACTTCGTGTAGGCTGATCCCCTCTTGAGAGGGGGGGACCATGCGCGAGCATGGTGGGGTGTGTCGGAGCCATCATTGCCGGACGGTGACGCGGCGTTCGCTGATTCCGTCGAGAATGGTGACGCCATCCTGTGCTTTGAGGGTGACGTAAAGGATGTAGGCGCCCGGGGCCTCCGGGGTCCAGGGAATGTCGGCGATGACGCGGTCGCGGAAGACGATGCCGTCGAAGTTGAAAACCGGAACGCCCCGCCCGTCGATGTCGACGTAGCGGAATTCCGTTCCCTGGAGGGATTCGTCGCGCAGGCGCGTGAAACCGGTGCCGATGGTGTCGATGGTGGTCGCGCCGGCCTTTTGGCGTTCGCCGGTGGCGACCGATTCGACGTGGAGTTCGAGTTCGACGTGGTCGGCCCGCATACCGCCGATGTTGTGGACCCGGACCTGGACGGTGTTCTCCTCGCCCGCTTGGGGGGAGGTCTCCTTGAGCCAGACGGCCCCGAGATCGAGGACCGGCTGGACGAAGTAGCGTTCGACCAAATCGTTGGCGAAGGCGCGCATCCCTTGATCGGCCAGCCAGGCGTTGGCTTGGCGGGAGGAGTAGAACGCGATGCCCGGCATCTCGGGGGCCTGTTTGCGGATATGGCGGATCGAGTCTTCCAATTCCGGTTTGGTGATGGCGCCGTGGACCCCGTCGATCCCGATGAAGATCACCGCGGCGTGGTCATGGTCGACCTCGCCGATCAAATCGGTGTGCCGGGCGACGTGGATTCGTTGGTCGATGTAATCGTAAAACCGGTGGGTGCCGAAGGCGGCGGTGATCCATGGTTGATAGACCTCCAATTGGGCGATCACTCCGGCGGAGCGCATTCCGGCGGCCAGTTCCGGCAGAAGGGCGCCGGCGACCGCGAGATAGATTTTCGCGTCCGGGTGTTTCTCGCGGAATTGGCGGAGGGCCTCGTTCATGACGGCGGTTTTGCGGAAACCGGTCTCGTTCGGGTAGCCCCCGAATTCGTCGATCCAGATGCCGTCAGTGTCGCCGATCCGGGCCGACCAAGTGTCGACCAGCATCCGGATGTTCTCTTCGTCGCTCTTGGTGGTGTCGATTTGCCGGGCTCCGACAAAGGCGGCGCCGAGCACGTTCGAACCCCGTTGGCGCCAGGCTTCGACGGCTTGGGTTTCGCGTTGGGCCTGGACGACCATGACGCTGGTGGCGAGATTGCGCAGTTCCGTTTCGTCGGGGCGCAGCGGCGGCCAGATCATGAAGTGGAAATCCCGATACACCACAGGAAAGCGGTGGGTCCATTCGGAGGATTCATCGCCGGACCTTTCGGCGCGGACCAGGTAGTAACCGGTTTCGTCGGGAGTGAACTCGATGCCGATGCCGCCGTCCATTTCGACGCCGGTGTTCGTGAAGATCGGCTCGTCCGATCCCTCTCGGGTGACGGTGAAGTGGAGATCGGCCGGGCCGGATTGATTCTTCAAGACGATGTTGATGGGGAGGTCGACCATCGGCAGCGGCTTGGAGACGATAAATTGGGAGCCGCTTGAACTCGGTGATGGTGCGGCTTGGCTTACGGCGGAGAGGGGCGCCAGGGCGCAGGCTGCCGAGAGGCAGGCGAGCCGAAGGAGGCGGATGGCAGTGGGAGCGTTTATCATTGGAGGAAGGTTATTGTGGAAATCCATAAACGATTCAAGCGCCCGCCAGCTGAGCCGCGGGCGCTTGAGTATTCAGAAAAACGGGACGGGGCATCGCAAGATGCGTCGTCCAAGGATCAGTCGATGATCGACCAGTATTCTTCGTGATTGCCGAGAACGTTCTGGTTGAACCGTTCGGCGCGGCCGCTGAAGAAGACGGCATTGGCGGAACCGTTGTGACGGTAGGAGACGGAGTTGGGCGGCGAGCCGGCGTCGGAACCGGTCCAGGCATTCGATCCGGCGCGTTGCATGTGCCAACTATTGGCGTCGACGAACATCACGCTCTGGTTGGGCTCGACCACTCGGGCTCGGGAGAAGAATCGGATATTGGAGGACCGGACGCCCTCGGAGTTGTAGGCATACATGCGGGCGATCGACGTTCCGGGGGTTCCCGGGCGGAGTGCCTCGGCTCGTTCTTTCGCCCAAGAGGCGCTGGGGCAGGCCATGTCCAGCGGCCAATCCCGGTATCCGTCGACCTCCCGGTCCTGGAAAAGGATCGATTGATACGCGGCGTTCGCGAACCATTCGGCCCCCGAACTCGGATCCGACCAGGGAAGATAGCGGTCATTGCCGTAATCGTCGGCCCAGACCTCGTTGGCCAGCCAGAACTGGCGCAACGTGGACAAGCAAGTCGTGGCGCGGGCGCTTTCGCGCACGGTGCCGACGACCGGAATGAGGATCGCCGCCAAAATGCCGATGATGGCGATGACGGTGAGGAGTTCGATCAAGGTGAAGGCCCGGCGGGCGGTAGGGCGAGTGGGTTTCGCGGTCATAGGTTTTCCTTGGTTAAGTTGGTGGATGGTGGTGGTTGGTTAATCAAATACGCTGGACGAACCGGCGGCGGACGAGAACCACCATCAGCCCGGCTCCCCCCAGGATCGCCGCCAAAGTGCTTGGCTCGGGAATGGCGACCAGGTTGTCGATGTAGGCGATTTGATGGCCGCTTCCGCTCGCGTTGGTGAAACGGAATTGAAAGTTCGTGACGTCCGCCAAGGTTCCGGCAAGCGTGCCCGTCCCGCCGATCCGTTCCATGTCGCTCTCGTTAAGAGCGAAGACGAAGGAATCCCAACTGGTGGTCGCGAGGGTAGAAGACGCGGAGGCCGTGGTCTGCCATGCTGCTCCGTTCGCACCGGTGAGGATAATGCCGAATTGAGCAGGCAATGTAGGCGCGTCGTGATCTGGGCGGGGAATGATGTAGGACATCACCGAGATGGCGGTGAAGCCGGTGAGATCGAGCTGTCCGGAAGTGAAGCTGCGTTGGACGAGCGCGGTTGACCCAGACCCCCAATTGACGAAATGACGCATAGCGTGTGATCCATCCGGCCCGCCGCTTCCGACCCAGAACGGATGACCGGATGTCGATGCGCCAAATGGCGAGGCGCGGGTCCAAACAGCGTTGAGTTGGGTGCTGTTTCCATACGAGTTGAAGTCATCGATGACCAACGGCGAGGCGGCCAGCGAGCAGGGGAGAAGGAGAAGAGCGAGAAGTTTCAAGCTGTGTTTCATTGGATTTTTCCAGAGAGTTGAGTTGATTCGAAGAGGTTAGTCGATTGGTGGAATCATTCTTCCGAAAGGATCCGCATCCGGTAGAAACCGCGGTCTCCGCCGTCCGGGCGACGGATGGCGCCGGTGTTGCTGATCATCTCCGGGGTGAGTTCGATGGTGTCCCAGTTTGCCAGATCGGTGGAGAACTCGAGGACCCATTCGGCCGGTTCGGGGACGCGGGCGAGAGCGATGAGGTCGTCGATGTAGACGATCTCGTGGCCACTGGTGCTCTCGTTGGTGAAACGGAGTTGGATGTTGGTGACGTTCACGAGAGCTTCGACCAATGATCCCTGACCGCTCACTCGTTCCATTACCTCTTCGTTCAAAGGAAACACGAAGCTGTCCCATGCGGAGATGTCGATGGTATGGGCCGCATCGATCTTGGTCTGCCACTCCGCTCCGTTGGCACCGGTGATCCGGACGCGGAATTGCGGATCGAATTCCGTTTGAGTGAAGGTGGGGCGGGGAATGACGTAGGACATCACTGAAATCGCGGTGAACTCGCTGAGGTCCAGGGTGCCGCTGGGGAAGCTTCGGTGTAGCCAGGCGGCCGCGGCATTGTTGGCCCAATTCATGAAGTGGCGCATGGCGTTTGTTCCGTCCACGCCGCCGCCTTCCACAAAGAACGGCGCTCCGGAAGTCGAGGCGGCGCCGCCGTGGATCCAATTGGCCCGGAGCTCGGTCACGTTGTTGTAATTGAAATCGTCGATGACCAATGGGGCGGCCATCAGCGAGGTGGAAGAAGCGAGGAGGGCGGTGGAGAAAAATAAGGATTTCATGATCGTTTTCGTTACGAAGTTGTGGCTGGAGTCCTGATTGATCGTCGGTTCATTTGACCGGCGCGATCCGGAGACGGTAATGGGCGTTGCGGGGAGAATCGGCCTGAAGGAGCGTCCCTTCGGTGGTCAATTGCTGGGGGGTGATTTCGAGCCGGGTCCAGTCGGCTCCTTCGTCGGATTGCTCCGGCACCAATTCGAAGGCGACATCAGGGAACGCCTCGCCCAGGACGGAGAGGCGGTCGACATAGACGTCTTGCTCGCCGCTTCCGCTGGAATTCGTGAACCGGAGGCGGAAGGCCCGTACTTCGAACAACGCGTCTTGCAGGGTGCCCCCGCCGGCGACCCGTTCGAGATCGGTGGAGTTGATTTGGAAATCAAAAGTGGCCCACGATTCGTTGTCGATGGTGATTGCGGCGGTGTTCCGGGTTTGCCACTCCCCGCCGTTGGTCCCTTCGATCCGGACGGTCATCTGGGTGGCGGCGGCCAATGGGGCGGCGCTGGCGACCCGGGCGCGGACCGAAACGGTGTCGGCCCAACGGAGATCGAGATAGGGGCTCGACATCAAACGCCGGACCTGGGCGGCGGCTCCCGCGTTCCAATTGATGGCGTGGCGCATGGCGTGGGAGCCGTCGACGCCGGCTCCGGTCGCGAGGAAAGGTCCGTCGGCATTGGAAGCGGCGAGAATCGGGATCCAAACCGTCTTCAAATCGGCGGTGTCGGCGTAATGATTGAAATCGTCGACGACGATGGTCGCGGCCGTCAGGCACACGGGCAGGGCCAGAAGCCCGAGGAGGGAGAGTTTCAGTGCTTTCATGGGAGACTGTTCGGGTTGGTTTTTCAGGTGGTTATGCTTGTCAATTCAAGGAAATTGCGGTTTTATGATCTCCAGCTTGGACAAGCGCTTGACCTAGAAGAAAGACTAGGTTCTTTTGAGAGTCAAAAAGATTTTCCGGATTTCGTGTTTTTTTGTTTTTCGCGAAGAGCCGGAACATCGTCACCCGGCTTTGTTTTATGATTTTATCCAAGGACACCACGGTCCATTTGCAGTTCCCGCAGCAGGAAACTCTGGCGTTGGCCAGGGATGAGTTATTCTCGTTTCTCGAGCGGAGCCTCGGGATCCGGTCCGCTTCGGAGGGGACGGTCCAGATCGAATTTTCGATGATTCCGGACGCCGGATATTCCGTGCGGGTCGAGGGGAACCGGCTGGTGTTCGCCGGCGCGACTCCGGTGGAGATTCTTTATTCGGTGTATACGTTCGCCGAGGAACGCCTTGGATTTTGTTTCTTTGAGCCGGGGCGGGACCGGGTCGTTCCGGTTGGCCGGTTGGTTTTGGAGGAGGGGACGGTCGTCGGGGAGCGGACGCCCTTTTTAAAGAAGCGGGGGTTGATCCAGGAGTTTCCGCCCGACTGGAATAACTTCCGTCTCGCCGATTGGATGGCCCGCAATCGGCTCAATCTGTTGCTTACCTGGATGAAGTTTTACGATCTCTTCAGTCCGGAAATGAAGGCGTATTACCGGGCCCGCGGGATCACCATTCAGAGTGGGCACCATAACTTCGATTACTTCGTTCCCCTCAAGGAATACGGCCAGGAGCGCCCGGAATATTTCGCGGTTATCGACGGAAAACGGATCGCGGCCGAGGCGGGGGACACCGATTTGTTTCTCAGCAAACAACTGTGCGTCACCCAACCGGATCTCCGGGCGGAACTCTCCCGACGAATGTTGGATTACGCCGGAGCCCATCCGGAGCTGAATTCGATCAGTCTGATTCCCAACGACGGCTTCGGTTGGTGCGAGTGCGAATCGTGCGCGGAGTTTTACGACAAGGAACGGAAGGGGGAGCTGTTTTGCGTTTCCGAACATGTCTACCAGGCCCAGGATCTTTATCAGGACCTGGTCGGGGACGTCGCCGGACGGATCCACCGGGAGCGGCCCGATTTGGAGGTGAGTTTCGTCGCGTATGTGAACTACCTCAACCCGGCCCGCGGATTCCGGCTCCGGGAAAACATGGAGGTGCAGGTGGCTCTCTACTGGCGTTGCATCAATCACGCCATCGACGACCCTTCGTGTCCGGTCAACCGCCGCTATCTTGAAGCCCTCCGTCGCTGGGACGCCGCGAAGGAAGGAGGTTTGGTGATCATTTACGAGTATTACATGGGGGTGAACTTTTACCTCTCGTTGCCGATGATTCATCACCGGACGGTCTTTGGCGAGATGCGCGCCTTGGCGGAGAACGGGGCCGACGGGATCATGACCCAATTTCATCTGACGAATTGGACCGCTTACGGTTTGAATTACTGGATGATGGCGAAGGCGGCCTATGGAGAGGACGAATCGGCGGCCGAGACGGCCTTCGCCCGTTTGTTCGACGGGGCGGTGCCGGAGGCAGAGGCGTTGTATGCTCGGCTCCGCGAACTTCAGTTAAGCTCGGGACCGTGTTTGGTCCCGGTCCCGCGTTCCCTGCTGTTGCGCACGGGGATGGAACCGTACCGGGAAGTCGTCGAGGCGGCCCGTCGACTGCGGGAAGCGTTGCCCGGCGAGTCGTTGGTCCGCGATTTGGAGATCTGGGCGGAATATCTGCTGCGCTGGAAGACCGTGTTCGACCGATATCAGCGGGGGGAGGCGGTCCGGGGGGAATTGGACGGATTTATCGCCTGGGCGGAGGGGATTGGCAAAAACAACGTGGTGAACGTGGCCCGTTTCAAACGGTATCTGACCGCCTGGCTCGCCCGGCTGGAAACGGGCGAACCATGGGTGCATTTCAACATCGATTGGGAAGACAAATACGTCCTGCGCTATGACGACCTGTTGAATCGGGATTGGTAGAGAAGGGAATGAGGGAAGAGGGAAACCGCAGATGGGCGCAGATGGACGCAGATGAGGGAAGCACTTTGGGGGCATTGCCGTAGTCGGGTTGGCTCCGCTACATCTGAAGTCGGCGCGGGAACTGAGGAATCGCTTTTCTCTGAATCTTCACTGTTCATACAGGTTGAAGGGCAACCAAATCGGAGGGTTGGCTTCCAGCCGACCTTCTTCTGAGCCCGACGCCGACGGCGGACGGCAGGATGCCATCCCTCCCAGTGGCGAGGGAGTTTCATTCCCATGTTTGTTCCCCGCGCGCAGCCTGGGAGTAGATTCTCCTCGATCGAGATTCGGGTGCTTGTGGGCTGGACATCAGGGGTGATGGAGGCGACGATGGAAGGAACGATGGATTCGACCGGAAAAGTTACCTTGGAAGATATCGCGCGGGCGGTCGGTGTCGACAAATCGACGGTCAGCGCCACCTTGCGCGACATTCCGCGGGCAGCCCGCTTTCGGCCGGAAATCCGGGCGCGTATCCTGGAAGCGGCCGAACGGTTGAATTACCGGCCGAACTTTTTCGCCTCCCAATTGGCGAGCCCTCGGCGGAAACTGATTTTGCTTTGTCTCGGTTATCTGCACGACACCCTGAGCGCGACGCTCGCTGAGAGTTTTGAAAGCCAGGCGGAAGAACGAGGATACCGGATTTTGATTTCGGTGTTTCAAAACAAGAGCGCGCCACTGTCATTCATCAAGCAGGCGGTCGGAGGACAGGGGATCGACGCGATGGTGGTGATCGGGAGCACCCGCCGGAAGCTGAGTGACGAAATGATCCGGTCTTTGGCCGACGATGGCACGAAAATCGTCCTGGTCGGACGCGAAATCGATCACCCGGCCATCGGCTGCGTGACTGGGGACAATTACCAGGGCGGATGGCTCGCCGCGGACCATGTTTGTCGCCGGGGGGCGACCCGGGTCTGGATCGTGGTCGGTCCCCAGGGGTTGCCGATTATGGAGCAACGGGTGGCGGGAATGACCGGCCGTCTGTTGGAAGCCGGTGTGCCCGATCCGTTGTTGCTGCCGATCGTCGCCGCCCAGGAGGGACCTCTTGGATTCGTGGAGACGGCGTCCCAGTTGGTTCGTGAGCAGTTGCAAAAAGGCGGAGCTCCCGAAGCGATCCTGACGACTGGGGATTCCATCGCGATCGGGGTGATGCGGGCACTGTTGGAGCAGGACCTGAAGCCAGGGCGGGATCTGACGCTGGTCGGTTACGACGACGTCTGGCCCGCGGAGGCTCTGACTCCCAGTTTGACCTCCGTCCGGCAACCGCAACGCCGCATGGGCCGCGCGGCCGCCGATCTTTTGATCGACACGTTGGAAGGCGTGCCGCGGGAGGAGAACCGTTTGGTGTTCTACCCGGAACTGGTCGTTCGAGGATCCAGTTTGCCGGATCCGGCCCATCCCTCGCGGAAGTCTTGACCGGGGACCTGTCGGGAGGAACGGGTGTAATCAGAAGTGGTGGGATCACCGTCGTGTCATTGCGAGGAGGCTCCGCCGACGAAGCAATCCACGAAACAGCGACCCGCGCGCGCTTTCCCGGAAGGTGGATTGCCGCGTCAGTCGTTCCTCCTTCCTCGCAATGACAGACGGTTGTCTGTTTTTTCCACCACTTTCAAGCGAGCCCGAAAGGAACCGTTAGCCCCGCTTCCGGGTTGCAAAATCGGGAAATTGGTGATGCGTTTGAAAGGCGATCGAAAACACCGGAAGGTGATTCCTCGATCTTTTTCAGCTATGAGCAAAATTCTATCCGTTTTGGCGACCCTTTCGATCTCGGCGTGGCTTTTTGGCGCGCCGGCCCTGTTCGGGGAGAGTGGCTCTCCGTCCGGCGACGGGGACCGGGAATTACGGCTGACTCCGGAGGAACGGCGGGAGAGATGGCAGCAATTGCGGGCCGGGTCGGAAGCCGAGCGCCGGGAGCGTTTGCAGGACATGGGCCGGGGATTGGAGGTGCGGCAACCGAACGGACCGCGTCCGAACGACTATTTGGAGCAGTTGCAATTCCGGTCGATCCTGACGGTTGGCGGCGTCACCCAGTTCAGTCTGCGGAACGAATTCGAGAACCGGAGTTTTATAGTTTCGGAAGAGGAGGGCCGTTACGGGATCGAAGTGGTTCGCTTTGACCGGAAGACCGAGGAATTGACCTTGCGGCATGAGACGGGTCAGGAGAGAACGCTTCGATTGGAGCCCGCCCGGGTGATCGCGGACGACGAGTTCGAGGAAGACTGGAGTTGGGAGCGCCGTCGGATCGTTTGGCAGGAGCGGCGGGAGCAATACGACCAGTTCCGGGTTATCTGGGAAGAGGCAGCGGAAGGATCGCCGGAATTGCGGGAAATTCAGCGGCAGTTCGAGGAGTTGGGGGTCGCTTTCCGCGACAGTTTCCGCGCCCTGAGGGAAACGGATCCCAACACGGACGATCACCGTCTTTTGCGGGAAGCCCACCAGGCACTCCGCGATGAATTCGCGCTCGTGATGGAGTACGCCCTGATGGAGGCCCGGAAACATCCGTCATTCGAGGAGGAGGATCCGGAGTTTTTGGAACGGATGTTACGCGGATTGTCCCGGGTGGAGGGTAGTCGCGGTTGGGGACGCCGGGAACGATGGTAGGCGAGGCGGGCGAAGACGCATAGACGATGGACGGCCTGAGACCGTGCGTGGGTAAAATCATGAAAATGAATTGCTCCGGACGGTTTTTCTTCCAAGGTATCCCGGTATGTCCGACGGATCTATTTCCAAGTTTATCAAACATCATTTCCGGCACTTCAATGCCGCTGCTTTGGTCGATGCGGCCGAAGGGTATAAGCGGCATCTCGACGGAGGCGGTTCAATGCTGGTCACGTTGGCCGGTGCGATGAGCACGGCTGAGCTCGGACTCTCCCTCGCGGAGATGATTCGCCAAGGGAAGGTCCAGGCTATCAGCTGCACCGGGGCCAATCTGGAGGAGGATGTTTTTAATCTTGTCGCCCACGATTTCTACGAGCGGGTCCCGAATTACCGGGATCTTACTCCGGCGGACGAGGAGGCCCTGCTGGAGCGGCACATGAACCGGGTGACCGACACCTGCATTCCGGAAATGGAAGCGATGCGCCGGATTGAGACGGCGGTGCTGGAAGAGTGGGAGAAGGCCGATCGGGCCGGGGAACGCTATTTCCCGCACGAGTTCATGTTCAAGGTCCTGCGAAACGAGGAGTTGCAGAAGTCGTTTCAGATCGACCGGAAGGACAGTTGGCTTTGGGCGGCGATGGAGAAGAATTTGCCGATGTTCGTGCCGGGTTGGGAGGATTCGACGCTCGGCAATATGTACACCGGCCATTGTATTTCGGGGGATGTGAAAAACGTCCACACCGTGAAGACCGGGATCGAATACATGCGGTCGTTGGCCGACTGGTACATGGAAACCTCGCCGAAGTCATCGATCGGGTTTTTCCAAATCGGCGGAGGGATCGCGGGCGATTTTCCGATCTGCGTGGTGCCGATGCTCCACCAGGATTTGCGGCGGACGGATGTGCCGTTGTGGGGGTATTTTTGTCAGATCAGCGATTCGACTACCAGCTATGGCTCCTACTCGGGGGCGGTGCCGAACGAAAAGATCACTTGGGGCAAACTCGGCAGAGATACCCCCAAACATATCATCGAGTCGGACGCCTCGATTGTGGCGCCTCTGCTTTTTGCGAGCGTGCTCGGTTGGTGATCGAAGGGGAGGGGAATTTTGACCCGAGCGGAGGCGGCGAAGCTCGCCGTGTGTCGGCGAGCAGGCTTTCGACCGACTGTCCCAGCGATTTCAAGTCGAACGGCTTGGGGAGAAATCGCGTGCGCCGGTTGAGCACTTGGCCCAGCGTCACTTCGTCTTTGTAGAAACCTGAAATCACCAGGGCGGGAAGGTCGGGGAGTTTTCGGCGCAGTTCGCTGAGCAGTTGCAGGCCATCGACGCGGGGCATCATCAAGTCGGTAATGACGCAATCGGGACGGAGCCGTTTCTCGTCGACCAAATTGAGTGCGTCCCTGCCGTCGGCGGCTTCGAAAACCCGCATTCCTTTCGAGCGGAAAAAGCAACCGATCAAGGTCCGGATCGGAGGTTCGTCGTCGACGACCAAAAGGGAGAGGGAGGATGAGGAGAACGGATTTGTCATGCTGGGTGATTTTACACCCAACGGCGTCTCCTTTCCATAGGGGGCAGGGAGTGGTTGGGGGCAAAAAGATGTAAAAAAGGGTGGGGCGGGCGGTTGTCGGGATCCCTTCTCCGGGCTAGGTTGAAGGGATCGTTGGTATGAATTCAAGCGGGAGGATGAAATGGGACAAACGAATCTACAGCAGCTGCGAACGGCCAACGGATTGGAGATCATCGTCGGGTTGTGGTTGATCATCTCTCCGTTCGGACTCGGTGTGTCATTGTTGAACCAGCCCCTCTGGAATAGCGTCGCGGTGGGGGGCTTGGTCGTGTTGTTCGCGACGCTCCGAATGGTGATGCCGCCCCGTTACGGCGGGTTAAGCTGGGTCAACTTTGTGTTGGGCCTCTGGTTGGTGGTGAGTCCGTTTTTGTTTGGATTCGCCGGGATCGCGGCGGCGCTTTGGAATCATGTAATCGTAGGCGTGGCGGTCATGGTCCTCGCCCTCTGGAGCCATTGGGTCGTCCGCCGCACCGAAGGCGGCGGCGTCACAATGTAGCGGAATGCAAAGGAGAACGGGCTTTCCAGCCCGTTTTGGGACGGACAGGAATGTCCGTCCTCCTTTATCAGGCTTCCTCTTCCGAGACCTCGATGATGCGGGCGATGCCGATGAGGCGTTCCTTGCCGTCGAGGTCGACCAGTTTCACTCCGCGGGTGGTTCGGCCGATCACTCGGATGTCCTTGACCGGGCACCGGATGGTTTGACCGGTCGAAGTCAGGCAGACCACTTCGTCTTCCTCCATCACCGCGAGCGCCCCGGCGACGTTGGCGGAACGGATGGCGATGATGCCGCTGCCGCCGCGGGATTGAAGGCGGTACTCGTCGAATGGAGTCCGCTTGGCCAAGCCGTTTTCCCCGGCGATGAGGAGAGTCGCTTCCTGGGAAACCACTTCGAAGGTTTCGACGAAATCTCCCTTTTTCAACCGGATCCCCCGGACCCCGCGGGTGGCGCGGCCCTGGTCGCGCAGATCGTTTTCGTGGAAACGGATCGACATCCCGTTGTGGGTGATGATGACGATCTCGTCGTTGCCGCTTGTCAGGCGGACGTTCACCAGTCGGTCGCCTTCGTCGATGTTGATGCCGATCAGGCCGCCTTTGCGGTAGTTGACGTAGGCGTTGAGGTTGGTCTTCTTGGCGACGCCGTTGCGGGTGACCATGACCAGGTGGTGGTCGGCGGAAAATTCCTTGATGGTGAGCATCGCGGCGATCTTTTCGTCCTTTTGCAACGAAAGGACATTGGCCAGCGAGCGACCCTTGGAGGTGCGGGACCCTTCCGGGATGTCGTAAACCTTCTCCACGTAGAGGCGCCCGTTGGTCATGAAGAACATGATCGTGTCGTGGGTGCTCGCGGTGAAAAGGTGCTCGATGAAGTCGGACTCGTAGGAGCCGGAGCCGATGATGCCCTTGCCGCCCCGTTTCTGGGAGCGGTAGGCGGTGATCTCGGTCCGTTTGATGAAGCCTTCGTGGGAGACGGTGATGATGCAACCCTCGTTCGGAATGACATCCTCCATCCGGAACTGCCCTTCGTCGTCGAGGAGTTCGGTCCGGCGGGGGCTGCTGTATTTTTCCTTGAGGGCGAGCAATTCGTCCTTGATCACCTGAAGGAGCTTCGCCTCGTTTTCGAGGATCGAGCGGAGTTCCGCGATCAGGGCCATCAATTCGGCGTATTCGGCTTCGATCTTCTCGCGCTCGAGACCGGTGAGCTGGTAGAGGCGGAGGTCGAGGATGGCGTTGGCCTGGCGCTCGGACAACGGGTATTTGGCGCGCAAGGCGTCGCGGGCCTCATCGCGGTTGGCGGAGGCGCGGATGATCCGGACGAAATCGTCGAGGTTGTCGAGGGCGATCTTGTAGCCCTCGAGGATGTGGGCCCGGTCCTCGGCCTTGCGAAGCTGGAACTTGGTCCGGCGGAAAACGACATCGCGGCGGTGCTCGACGTAGCATTCGAGCATTTCCTTGATGTTCATCTGCTTCGGGCGCCGCTGGTCGAGGGCGAGCAGGATGACGCCGAAGGAGTTTTCGAGCTGGGTGTGCTTGTAAAGTTTGTTGATGGTGACGCGGGCCACTTCGCCCCGTTTGAGCTCGATCACCACCCGGGTGTTTTCGTCGGATTCGTCACGCAGGTCGCTGACCCCGTCGAGGACCTTTTCGCGGACGAGCTCGGCGATCTTGGTGACGAGGGTGGCGCGGTTGACGTTGTAGGGGAGCTCGGTGATGATGATCATCTCCCGGTCGTTGTCCATCGGCTCGACGGTGGCGCGGCCGCGGACGCGGACGATGCCGCGGCCGGTCTTCATGTAGGACTCGATGCCGGCGCGGCCGTAGGCGCTGCCTCCGGTCGGGAAGTCGGGTCCGGGCATGATCCCCATGATCTCGTCGATGGTGATCGCCGGGTTGTCGATCATCGCGCAGATCACTTCGATCAGTTCGTCGAGATTGTGCGGGGGAATGTTGGTGGTCATCCCGACCGCGATCCCGGTGGAACCGTTCATCAGCAGGTTCGGCAGGGCGGCGGGGAGGACGGACGGCTCGGTGGTCGATTCCTTGTAGTTGGGGACGAAGTCGACGGTGTCTTCGTCGATGTTGCGCAGGAGTTCTTCGGCGATCGGCTGGAGACGGCACTCGGTGTAGCGGTAGGCGGCGGGAGGATCGCCGTCGACGGAACCGAAGTTCCCCTGCGGCTCGATCAACGGGTAGCGCATCACCCAGCTCTGGGCCATCCGGACGAGGGTGTCGTAAACGGAACTGTCGCCGTGGGGGTGGTAGTTTTTCAACACTTCCCCGACCACCCCTGCGCACTTGTCGAACGGCCGGTTGTGCAGCAGACCCTCGCGGAACATCGCGTAAAGGACCCGGCGGTGGACCGGTTTGAAACCGTCGCGGACGTCCGGAAGAGCCCGACTGATGATGACCGACATCGAATAATCGATGTAGGCCGTCTGCATGATGTCGGTGATGTTGGTATTGGTCTGGCGGTCGCTTGGCGTGTCCATGGCAAAAAGGTGTCAGGTGTCAGGTGTCAGGTGTCGGGTGTCGGGTGTCGGGTGTCAGGGGGTGGAGTTTGAGGGGGTGCCGGAAGTGGACCAGCGGCGGTCGGAGGCGGGAAGTTTCTGTTCCAGCTTACGCTCCAAGCCGTTCAACATGCGGATGCACTCCCGGTATTGGTCGCGAAATCCGTTGTAGGTTTCCTCGTCGATGTAGTTTTTGCGTAAGGCAATATAAAGATGGTGGATGGTTTCGGCGGTCTCGCCGCGGGCGCGGTTTACTCCTTCGACCTTGTTCCGGATATGCCGGTCGTCGTTTTTTTCGGCCAGTTGGGAGGGGGCGCTGTTCGACGAACGTCGGATTTGAGCGCCCAGTTCGAATTTTTCGGATGGCGGCCAGCGGTGGCTCAAGGCGCAGATTTCCAAATGGAGGTCGCAGAGTCGTCGATACACAAGCAGATCCTCGACCCGATGGAAGGATCGCTCCTCCATTGGTTTGGTCATTTTCGTGACCGGAATCTCCTGGTTAGATACATTCATTCAACTACTGAATTCTGAAACCCGACACCCGAACCCGGGCTTACACGTCCAGGTAGGAAACGTTGAGGGCGTTGTCTTCGATGAAGGTGCGGCGAGGGGCCACTTCTTCGCCCATCAGGATGGTGAACAATTCGTCGGCGCGGGCGGCGTCGGTGATGTCGACCTTGAGCAGGCGCCGCTTTTCCGGGTCCATCGTGGTCTCGTAGAGTTGTTTCGGGTTCATTTCCCCCAGACCCTTGTAGCGCTGGATGCTGAGTCCCTTGCGGCCGGATTGGCGGATCTGGTTGATAATTTCCATGATCGAGCTGATCGGAATCACGCTTTCGCTTTTTTGTCCGGCGTTTTCGGTGAGGGTGTAACGCGGTTCCTCGGATTCGGCGAAACCTTCGACATCGAGTCCGGCCGAGGCGAGTTCCTTCATGACCTTGGTCATTTGACTCGATTCGAAAATCTCGTGGATGCTGATCCGCTGGTTGACCTTGATTCCCTCCTCGTTTTCGAAGACCTGCTGTTCCGGGAGGTCGAAAACGTCGCCCTGGAGCTGGAACTCGGTGTTGAAGGCCGAGAGGTCCTCGTCGGTGTGCATGAAGCGGAATTCCTCGCGGTTGCCGACCCGGATCCGGGCGAGGTACTTCGGCAGTTGAAGAGTGTCCGGCTTGTGGTTGGAAAGATACTCGGAGAGGCTGGCCCCGTAGCGTTGGATGCCGACCCCGAGCCGTTCGAGCTGCTGGAGACAATCGACGATCTTTTCGACCTGTTCCGGAGTGAAACGGTGGCCGTCGGCGAGGCGGGTCAACTGGGCCTCTTCGCTGCCGAGTTCGAGAAGGATCTTGTTGAGCTGCTCGTCGTTGTCGACGTATTGCTCGCGGCGGCGGCGCTTGATTTTGTAAAGGGGAGGCTGGGCGATGTAAACGTAGCCGTTTTCGATCAGGCCGCGCATTTGCCGGAAGATGAACGTCAGCAATAAAGTGCGGATGTGGGAGCCGTCGACGTCGGCGTCCGTCATGATGATGATCTTGTGGTAACGCGCCTTGCTGACGTCGAACGAGCCTTCGCCTTCATGGTCGCCGATCCCGGTGCCGGAGGCGGTGATGATGGTCCGGATCTCCTCGTTGGAGAGGACCTTGTCGAGCCGGGCCTTTTCGACGTTGATCAGTTTTCCGCGAATCGGGAGGATCGCCTGGGTGCGGCGGTCGCGGCCCTGTTTGGCGGAACCGCCGGCGGAATCGCCCTCCACGATGTAAAGCTCGGTCTGGGCCGGATCGCGGGAGGAGCAATCGGCCAGTTTGCCCGGGAGTCCGCCGCCGCTCATGGCGCTCTTGCGGACGGTTTCGCGGGCTTTGCGGGCGGCCTCGCGGGCGCGGGCGGCGTTGAGGCTCTTGTCGATGACCCGCTTGGCGATTTGCGGGTTGGTTTCGAAGTAATATTTCAGTTCCTCGCCGACAATCTTCTGGACGATGCCGTCGACCTCGCCGTTGGAGAGTTTGGTCTTGGTCTGGCCCTCGAAGCGCGGCTCGGGGATTTTGACCGAAATGACGGCGGTGAGACCTTCGCGGGCGTCTTCGCCGGAGATGCTCGGATCCTTGTCCTTGAGAAGTCCGTTGCTTTTGGCGTAGGTGTTGATCACCCGGGTGAGGGCGGTGCGGAAGCCGGAGAGGTGGGTGCCACCTTCGATGTTGAAGATGGAGTTGGCGTAGGCGTAGATCTGCTCGTTGTAGGTGCCGTTATACTGCATCGAGACGTCGACCACCGTGGCGAGTTCGGGATGTTCCGGATCGGGAACGTGTTTGCCGTTGAAGGTGATCGGATCGGGGTGCTGGATGTCCTTGTTGCGGTTGAGGTAGCGGACGAACTCGGAGATGCCCTCGTTGAAGTTGAACGTCTCCTCTTTTTCAGAGCGTTCGTCCTTGAGAAGAATGACGATGCCGGCGTTGAGGAAGGCGAGTTCCCGGAGGCGTTTGGCGAGGACGTCGTAATTGAAATCGAGGGTCGAGAAGATCTCGGCGTCCGGCTTGAACGTGATCTGGGTGCCGGTCTTCTTGGTCTCGCCAATTATGGCCAGTTTGGAGACGGTTTTTCCTTGTTCGAACCGCATGTGGTGGATCTTCCCCTCGCGGCGGACCTCCGCTTCGAACCATTCGGAGACGGCGTTGACGCACTTGGCTCCGACCCCGTGGAGACCGCCGGAGACGACGTAGGCCCCCTTGCCGAATTTCCCGCCGGCGTGGAGGTTGGTCAACACGAGTTCGAGCGCCGGGATCTGGTATTTCGGGTGGATGTCGACCGGAATGCCGCGGCCATCGTCCTCGATCGAGCAGGAACCGTCGAGGTGGATCGTCACCGTGATCCGGCTGCAATGTCCCGCGAGAGCCTCGTCGATGGAGTTGTCGACCACCTCGTAAACGCAATGGTGGAGGCCGCGCTCGCCGGTGTCGCCGATATACATGTCGGGACGTTTGCGGACGCCCTCGAGTCCCTCCAGCTTCTGGATATTGGCGGCGCTGTAATCGGAATTGGTCGGTTCCGGCGTCGATTCGGCCGGGTTTGCGGGATTGATCTCGTTTTCGTCCATAGCCAAGGCTTTTTTCTAATCCTAAAGACTGTCGTTGAAATGGGGGATTTCACAACTTTTTTTTCAGGGGGAATCCGATTATTAAGCATTTTTAGTTTGAAACTAAAGATAAACCGCCAAGGTTCTGAAAACGTGAAGCTTTCGGTTAAAGTCGAATACGCCTGCCGGGTGCTGGTGCAACTCGCCAAAGTCTGGGGGAGTCAGGAACTTTCCCACATCGAGACCCTGGCCAACCGGGAAAAAATCCCGGCCAATTACCTGGCGCAGATTCTCGCGGAGCTCCGCAACGGCGGATTGATCACCAGTCGGCGCGGCAAACTCGGCGGATATGCTCTGGCCCATTCGCCCGAGGAAGTGACCTTATATAGTATCGCGAAAGTGATCGACGGGGAACTATTGGAAATGAACCTGGACGAAGCCGGCGACTCCGGTCGCGCCGTCGCCCGTGCCTGGCGCGACGCGCAGGAAGCGCTGACCAAACGCCTGCAAAGCATCACCCTCCAAAGCCTGACCGCCGGCGAGGAGGAGATGTATTACATCTGATCGACCTCGGTCTCTCCAGCAAATCGGCTAGGATGAAATAGTCCTGAGATCTGCCGTCGGTCCGCGGTAAGCCGTTTGACATTCGGATTCGTGTATGCATGAATGATAACATGAAGACCATCACGCTGGATGATGAAGCTTATCGGAGGCTGAAATCCTGGAAACGGTCGCCGAGCGATTCGTTTTCGAAAGTGGTGAAGCGTGTCGTCCCGGAAGCCGGCACTCTGGGGGCTATGGTTCGGTTTGTGGAGAAGCGGGCTCCCGACGATCCGGTTCGTGATTCTATTCTCGAGGAATCCATTGAAACCCGGTCGAGTGAAAAATCGGATCCATGGATTTGATCGCCGATACGACGTTCCTGGTCGGTTTGTGGCGACGGCAGCCGTGGGCGCTGGACCTCGCGCGGAAAAATGAATCAAAAGTTTTCGGGATACCATGGATCGTGCTCGGGGAGTTTTGGCATGGAGCCGTCCGTGCCGGGCATGACTTGCGAACCGTGGAAGATTTTTTGCAAATCGGCATTCCGTTACTAGACCCGGCTCCCGTTTTGATGAGTTATGCCCGGCTCTGCACGGAGCTTCAGGAGGGAAAGGGGGCCGTGTATCGCGGAGTCGGCCAAAATGATTTGTGGATCGCCGCCGTTGCCTTGGCGTTCGATCGTCCTTTGATCACCAGGAACCGGCGGCACTTCGATTCGATCAAGAAAATGGCGCTGATCGTCCCGGCTGGGGAATGAACTCCAACCATCTCCATCTTTATCTGCGGAAATCCGCGTGATCTGCGGTCCTGAATCTTTTTGAAATCTTCCGCGGTCCGGAGATTTGCGTTGAAGGCGGGGTCCGGCGGCCCTACAAATCCCGCAGCATGGTCGACCCGAATATCGAGAAACTTCTCATCCTGCAGGACCGCGACGCCCGGCGGTTGGAGATCGAACAACAACTCGCCGCCATTCCCGGAGAAATCCGGGCGGTGGAAAAGAAAATCGAGGCGGAGAAGGAGAAGCTCGACGGGACCAAAGCCAAGGTCCGCCAACTCGAGGTGAGCCGCAAAGACCTCGATTCCCAAATGGCCGCCGCCGAGGAGCAGGTGACCCGTTACCGGAACCAGCAACTCCAGGTGAAAAAGAACGAGGAATACCAAGCCCTCACCCACGAGATCGAAACCACCAAGACCAAAATCGGCGCCCTCGAAGAGCAGGGGATCGGGGTGTTGCTCGAATTGGACGAGGAAAAAGCCAAAGTGGCGGAGATCGAAAAGGATTTCGCGGCGGTGATTGGGCAATTGGAGGAGAAGATCGCCAAGCACAAAGCCCGCGAAGAGAACTGCCGCAAGGAGTTGGAAGCGCAGCGGGCGTCGGTCGAAGAAGCCCGGGGCCAAGTGGAGAACCCTTCCTTTCTCGCCGCCTATGACCGGACGGCCCGCATGGTGAAGTTTCCGGTGGTGGTCCCGGTGAACGACCGGACCTGCCAAGGGTGCCATCTCCGGGTCTCGGGGGAAGTCGATGCCCAAGTCCGCGAACGGGGTAAAATTACGACTTGCGACAGCTGCGGGCGGATCGTATATTCGCCCCGTTAGTCTGAAAGCCGTGGCGTTCGCTGCCTTTCCTCGTGGAAGGTAGAGGAAAGTCCGGACACCGCAGGGCAGGACTCCTTGTGAAAACGAGGGCGTCTCGCGTCAAGGCGAGGCGACGGCCAGTGCCACAGAGAAAATACCGCCTGTGACAAATTCGAATTTCAAACTTCGAGCTTTGAAACGGGTAAGGGTGAAAAGGTGGGGTAAGAGCCCACCGCCCCGAGGGTGACCGAGGGGGCAGGGTAAACCCAGTCTGGTGCAAGACCAAATAGGGAACGCGGACGGCCCGTCCATCGACGTTCCGGGTGAGTTGCACCCCGCTTCGGCGGGGAGCGCCGCGCGAGCGGCCTAGAGAAATGGATGCCGCCTTCTCCGAGAGGGGAGGGAGACAGAATCCGGCTTATGAGCTTTTGGACTAACAATTTTTCGGAAAAACCCTCTTGACTCGGGAGGGGATTGAAGCATTTTTCATTATCTTTCGATTATGGCCAATACCAAGACAGCGATTAAGAACATGCGCAAGACGGAGCGCCGCACGCAAGAAAACCGTGCGATCAAAAGCCGTCTCAGGACTCTCCGCCGGACCGTGGATTCCGCCGAAGGTGCTGAAGAAAAGAAAGCGGCGGCTGTCCGTTACGTTTCGGCCCTCGACAAGGCGGCCAAGACCAAGGTGATTCACGCCAACGTGGCCCACCGCCAGAAGGCGAAGTTCGCGAAATCCATTTTCGCTTCCGCCTAAACCAATTTCCTCCTCCCATCCCGACAGCCCCCGTGCCGCACCTAGTGCCGCGGGGGTTGTCTATTTTCCGAAAACGCCTTTCCCGGAGCCGAAGGATTGATGAGCACGGATCATGATTACATCAGTTTTCCGCCCGGCACTCTCGCGGAAACCCCGCTGAGGATTCCGCTGCTCCGGGATTCGGCGAACGCCATCGCGTTGGCCAAACCGGCCGGACTGCCCGCCTTTCAGGATACCCGCCTCGGGGGAGGTCCGAAGTCGATCCTGACCGTCATCAACCAGCGGATCGGGGAGGGGGTGGCCCAGTTCGAACGACTCGGGCTCGAGGCCTGCGCTTCGCTCAACCTGCTCGACCGCGACGCCTCGGGCGTGCTGCTTCTGGCCAAAAATTCCGCCGGACGCGCGGAATTGAAGAACGCGATGGGGTCGTCGCAATTCCTCTTCCGCTACCGGTTTTTCACCGCGGCGAAACCGGAGGCGGCGGAACTCGCCTGCGAGTTGCCGTTGGCGATCCACCGGGAGAAACCGCTCGCGCTCGTCTCCCATTCGACCGGGAAAAAGACCGCCACCAAGTTCCGCCGGGTGGAAACGTTCGGCCATTGCGAGTTGTGGGAATCGGAATCGGAATACGACCGATTCCACCAAGTCCGCTTGCACGCCTCCGAGGCCGGAATCCCTCTGCTCGGCGATCCTCTATACGGCAACGCCCGGGGGCGGACGGCGACGCCGGTTCCCCCGAAACTGGTTCCGTTGTTGCCGGCGACCGGCGTTTTCCTGCATCTCCACGCACTGCGGTTTCCCGACGGTGAGTCAGCGGTGGAGGTCGAGGCCCCATACTCCCGGGAGTGGCGGATGTTTCAAAAAAAGTTGGCCCGATAAATGCGGGATAAGCCGGGAACGGGCTTGCGAGCCCGCGGAACTTTTCTACATTATCTGTTATCATGGTTTTCTCAAAACGACTGGTCATTCTTTCCTCAGCTGCGGCGATTCTCTTTTGGGTCGGTTGCGAGCGGCCTCCCGAAGCCGGCACCTCGGCATCCTCCCAAGCAGCGGTAAATGGCGCCGGAGTTGAGAACGGATTTTCCGGCGAGGTTCAAGCAGTCGAATGGCTGACCGATTACCGGAAGGCCATGGAACTCGCGGCGGAGCGGGATCAACCGGTGTTGGTCAACTTTACGGGATCCGATTGGTGCCCTCCCTGCATGCGGATGAAGTCGGAAGTTTTCGATGACGCCGTGTTCAAGCGTTACGCCAACGAGAACCTCGTATTGCTGGAGTTGGATTTTCCGCGGGGTATCGAACAACCCCGGGAAATCGTCGAGCAGAACCGCCGGCTCCAGCAGGAATACGACATCCGCGGTTTTCCGACCATCGTTTTGATCGGACCGGAAGGGGACGAGAAACGACGGACCGTCGGATTCATGCCCGGCGGATTGCGCGCCTTCTTGAACTGGGTGGAAGGGTAAGACCCCGGAGCCCTGGTGATCGGGGCGGCTCGCCGCCCGAACGCAGCGGCCGGGCGGTGACCAGGCGATTTCGTTCTTCGGGCTCGCCTTTCGGTGGAAAACTTCTTTGCGTGGGGGGAACTTCCGACGGGTTCGGCCGTCGGAGAAGTTCGGCAAACGTTGAAAACCGGTTTTCCCTCTCGTCATGATTCCCACACGTAAACTCGGCAAAATTTTCCGGGGCACCGCCACCCCGGCCCAACTGATGACCGCCGCCGTGATCGGCGCGTTGCTCGGCTTCATGCCGGGATTCTTTCAGGCCCCCGGAATGTTGGCCTTTTTGTTCGTCGCGGCGATTCTCCTCAACGCCAACCTGGCGTTGATCGGGGTGACCGCCCTGATCGCCGGACTGCTTTCGATCCCCTTGTTGCCGGTGACCTTCGGGATCGGCCGGATTCTGTTGGAGGGTCCGACCGAAGGGCTGTTCGCGGCAATGGTCAATGCCCCCGTTTTGGCCCTCTTCGGTTTCGAGTATTACGTCACCACCGGCGGCTTGGTCGTCGGGGTGATCTTCGGGATCGGTTTCGGCTTCGCGACGATCCGGGCGGTGCGGGCTTTCCGCCGGAAAATGGCTTCGCTCGACGAATCTTCCGAGTCGTGGAAACGGTTCAATCAGAAATGGTGGGTGAAAACGTTCGTTTTCATTTTCATCGGTGGCGGACACGGGAAAAAGACCTACCAGGAAATTCTGGCGGAGCGGAAGGTCGGGTTGATTCGACCGCTCGGGGTAGTTTGCGCCGGGCTGGCGGTTGCGCTCGCAGTGACGGCCGCCCTTTTCACCAGCGACCAGATCGTCGGTTACGTGGTGCAAAGTAATTTGGAACGGGCCAACGGGGCGACCGTTGATCTCGAACGGGCTGAACTCCGGTTGCGGGAAGGGCGGATGACCCTCACGGGGTTGGCGGTCAGCGATCCGAAGAACCTCCGGACTGATCTTTTCCGGGCCGAATTGCTGGAAGCCGACATCAGCCATGCCGACCTGTTGCGTAAACGGATGCACATTGAGCGCCTCCGCGTGGTGGACGCCTCCACCGGCGAGGACCGGCGGCTGCCGGGGCGGTTGACGCGGCCGTTGCCGAAGGAAAGGCCGTCGAAGGAGAAACCGTCGGCGGACGATGCAAAGACCTTGGAGGATTATTTGCAGGAAGCGCAGAAGTGGCGGGAACGTCTCGCCCAAGTGGCGGAGTGGCTGGAACGGGTTTCCGGTCCGGAAGTCGCCGAGGGAGATGATCCGGCGGCGGTCGAAGACGAAGCCGCCCGATTGCGGCGTTTGCGGGAGGAAGGCTACCGGAACGCGGTCGCCTCCCATCTGCTGAAAGGGGCGCCGACCTTGTTGATCTCCCAGGCGACGGCGGAACGGATGCGGGTCAAGGGGATGCCGGACGAGACCCTCGACGTGGTCGCCGAGCACCTTTCGACCCATCCCTCGCTCGTCGACGAAGCCCCGCGGGTGGCGGTCCGTTCGAGCGAAGAGCGCATGATCTTCGACGCCCGGTTCGCGTCGCTGATGGACCGGGAGCAACCGAACACCTTGGAAATGGTATACCGCGGCCTGGCGGTCGATTCGGTGGCCGGCGGACTGAAGTTTTCCGGCAAGTCGCCGATGCAAGGGGGAACCCTCGACCTTCAATCGAAAGGAAGCTGGAGCCTCGCCTCGCTCGATCTTCCCGTCGACGTGACCATCCGGAACACTCGGCTCAGCGTGGCCCAGGCGGGCGAGACCTCGATCGAGGAGTTGATGGTGCCGCTCGCCCTCAGCGGGTCGTTGAGAAATCCCCGGGTCCATTTCAGCGACCAGGATTTCGCCGACGCCCTGATGGCGGCCGGCAAAGCGGAACTCGCCAACCGGGTCCGCGGCGAAGCCGACAAACTCCGCGAACAAGCCGAAGAACGGGTCGGCGACCAGATCCGCGACCGCACCCGCGGCCTCCTCGACGGCCGAATCCCCGGCCGGTGAGAGCGGAATCTCTCCCCTTGTCAAAGACGGCAAAAGTCCCAATGTGGGAAGTATGACGGATTCGCTTTTTTTGGAACGGCTTTCCGATCATCTTTTTTGGGATGTGGACCGGAGTTCCGTGGATCTGGACAAACACTCCCGGTTCCTGATCGGCCGTATCATGGACCGCGGGACCCGGGAGGATGTGCGCGCGGCGTGGGGCCATTACGGACCGGAGAGGGTCAAGACGGCGTTGCTGGAGGCTCCGGCGCTCGACCGCAAAACGGTCGCGTTTTTCGCCGGCCAATTCGATCTTCCGCGAGAAGCGTTCCGGGCCTGGCGTCGGGACGGCGCGACTTGGGATCAGTGAGCATGCTCCACCTCGAAACGGTTTCGGCATCGATGTTGGATCTTCTCCGGCGCCTGATGGAGGATGGAGCCCTTCGATCCTTTGCCTTGGTCGGCGGGACGGCTTTGGCTCTCAGGTTCGGCCATCGGGAATCGGTGGACTTGGATTTGTTCACGGAGCGTCCGTTCGAGTCGTCGGAGTTGGGGGAACATTTGAGGAAGACCTATGATCTCCGGGAAGCGGACGTGAGCCGAAATACGGTCCGGGGAGTAATCGCGGGCGTCAAAACGGATTTCATCGCCCATTGTTATCCGCGCTTGGGTGAGCTTGATAATTTCGAAGGCGTCCGAATGTTTGCGCTGGAGGATTTGGCGGCGATGAAATTGAACGCGATCGCGAATCGTGGGAGCAAGAAGGATTTTTGGGATTATGCCGAGTTGCTCGATCGCTTTTCTCGCGACGAAATGTTTTCGTTCTGGCAGCGGAAGTATCCGAACGGAAGCCTTTGGGCCTTGCAGAAATCGATCTCCTTTTTCGATGACGCCGAGCTGGAGCCCGATCCCCGCGGTCTGCGCGGGGAATCCTGGGAAACGGTCAAGCGCAAGATCATCGAGAGCAATCGTCTGTAAATTTCATCTGCGGATATCCGCGCCCATCTGCGGTTCTCTTTCTCAGAGCCATCTGCGGTTCGCGTGATTATTTTCTGGCGAATCGGGTCGGGGGTGAGGTATACATAATTTCATGTCTGTGGCAACCTCCCCCGATCTTGGACCTGAGAAGGCTTTGGAACACTATTTCGGTTTTCCGGAGTTTCGTCATGCGCAGAAGGACGTCGTCCAAGCGTTGATCGATGGCCGGGACGCGTTGGTGGTGATGCCCACCGGCGGCGGTAAATCGCTTTGTTACCAACTACCGGCGCTGGTGCGGGAAGGGGTGGCACTGGTGGTGTCGCCGTTGATCGCCTTAATGAAAGACCAGGTCGACGCCCTCGTGCAACGGGGGATCGCCGCCACCATGATCAACAGCACCGTCGGCTACGCCGAACAGCGGGAACGGATTCAGGGAATGGTCCGGGGCGATTACAAACTGGTTTACATCGCCCCGGAGCGGTTTCGCAGCGAGTCGTTCACCCGGGCGGTGGCGGAGGCGAAAATCTCTTTCGTGGCCGTCGACGAAGCCCACTGTTTGTCGCAATGGGGCCACGATTTCCGGCCGGATTACCTGCGGGTCGGGCAATCGCTCGGCAAATTGGGGCGTCCGCAAGTGGCGGCCTTCACCGCGACCGCGACCCCGGAGGTGCGGTCGGACATCCTGACCCATCTCCAGTTGCGCGAACCGGCCCAGTTCGTCACCGGTTTTTCGCGGCCGAATCTCTTCCTCGGCGTCCGCCATGTCGGGGGCGAGAGCGAAAAATACGAGCGGTTGAAGGATCTGATCCGGCAGCACGGGACCGGCATCGTCTATTGCGCGAGCCGGAAACGGGTCGACGAAGTCAGCGAGGCGCTCGGGGCGGAAGGGGTGTCCGTGATCGCCTATCACGGCGGGATGGACGACGAGACCCGGGAGCGTGCTCAGAACGAATTCCTCAGCCGCCGGAAAAATGTGGCGGTCGCGACCAACGCCTTCGGGATGGGGATAGACCGGGCCGATATCCGGTTCGTCGTCCATTTCGAGGTGCCCGGGAGCGTCGAGGCGTATTACCAGGAAGCGGGGCGGGCGGGCCGCGACGGCGGTCCGGCGGTTTGCGAGCTGTTGTTTAATTTTGCCGACACCCGGATCCAGGAGTTTTTCATCGACGGCAACAACCCGGGCCGCGAGTTGATCGAGGAAACCTACGAAACGCTCCGCCGTCAGGCCGATGCGAAAGGAGAGGTGGCGATTTCGGTCAACGACTTGGCCGAGGAGATGGGGGAATCGAATTCGATGGCGGTTTCGACCTGTCTCTCGATCCTCGCCCGCCAAGGGTTCGTGGAGCGTTTCGACATCCCCGGGAAGCGAGTCCGCGGCACCCGGTTGGTTAATCCGAAGACCAGTTCCGCGAACCTGAAACTCGACACCGCCGCCCTGGAGGAAAAGGAGCGGCGTGATCGGGCCAAGTTGAAGGCGATGATCGACCTCGCCTATTCCCGGACCTGCCGTCAGGAGTGGGTGCTCCAATATTTCGGAGAGACCGAGAGCGAGTCGTGTGGGCATTGCGACAGCTGCTCCACCCGGGAGGGAGTCCGTAAGCGCGAAGCCACTCCCGAGGAGGCGGTGATCGTCAAAAAGGCACTGAGCGGGATCGCCCGGATGTCGTGGAAGCGCGACGGGGAATGGGCCGGACGGTTCGGCCGGAGCAAGATCATCCAGATGTTGCTCGGTAGCCGGGCCAAGGAAATTTTAGAGGCGAATCTCGACCAGCTCTCGACTTACGGGTTATTGAAAGAGGAAGGAAGCGCCTATTTGAACGACCTTTTCCGGGAAATGGAAAACGAAGGCTGGATCCAGGTCGAGGTCGGGGATTATCCGTTGCTGACTCTCACGGAAAAAGGGGATGCGGTGATGCGCGGGTTGCGGCCGTGCCGGATGGTTTGGCCGAAACGGCGGGCAGGAGGCGATTCGAAGAAAAGCGGCGGCGGTCGGTCGGCGGCGGATGGCCCGGTGGCGTGGCCGTTGAAACGGGAGGACGAACCCTTGTTTGAGGCGTTGAAGGAAAAACGTCAGGAAATGGCGACGGCGGCCGGGGTTCCGGCCTACACGATTTTTCCAAATCTCACCCTGCGGGCGTTGGCCACCGCGAAACCGGAAAACGCCGAAACGGCGACGGAATTGCCCGGGATCGGTCCGTACAAGGCTCGCCGGTATCTAGCGCCGTTTTTGGCGGTGATCCGGGGGAGCACGGCGAACAACATGGAGTGAAACTTGGCTTTTGAGGCGGAGCCTCTTTGGAGTGCTCCGCGTCCCCGCGGAGCTTTCATGCGCGCGGAAGAGCCCCGACCGTCGGATGACTGTCGAGCGCGCGGTCATCGCCGGCCATTCGAAAGCGGTGCGGGGACGCACCGCACTCCAAAGCGCTTCGCGCAAAAACTGGTCGGGGAAACGCACACTACCGAGCGTGGCGACCCATCTTCGGAGCGAAGCGGAGAATAACCCGTCAAGCGCCTTCGAGTTCGGCGCAGAGGGTTTCGAGTTCTTCCCAGCGGGCAATCGCTTCTTCGAGTTGTTTCTCGACCGCGTCGAGTTCGGTTTGTTGTTCGATCACCGCGTCGCCGCCGGCCTGGTAAAGGGCGGGGTCGGCGAGGGCTTCGCTCAGTTCTTTCTGCCGTTTCTCCAATTCTTCGATGCGGGCGGGGAGTTCCTCCAGCTCCCGGCGTTCGCGGTTGGAAAACCGGCGGGGGCGTCCGGGGCGGGCGCCTTTGGCGGTCTTCGAATCTTCCTTGGCGGCGGTCGCGTCGGTGGGCGGCGGACTTTGCCGGGCGGCCGCCTGCCGTTCCTTTTGGCGGAGGTAATCGTCGTAGCCGCCGATCGATTCGGTGATCACGCCGTTCCCTTCGAGGACCAGTAGGCTGGTGGCGACGTTGTTCAAAAACGCGCGGTCGTGGCTGACCAGAAGCAGGGTGCCGGAGTAGTCGACCAGGAGTTCTTCGAGGAGCTCAAGGGTTTCGGCGTCGAGGTCGTTGGTCGGTTCGTCGAGGACCAGGAGGTTGGCGGGCCGAGTGAAGAGACGGGCGAGGAGGAGACGGTTGCGTTCGCCGCCGGAAAGGGTTTTCACCGGACTGCGGGCGCGGTCGGGGAGAAAGAGGAAGTCTTGGAGGTAGCTGATGACGTGACGGCTTTTGCCGTTGATCGTGACGGTCTCGTTGCCGTCGGCGACGTTGTCTTGCACCGTCTTTTCTTCGTCGAGTTGTTCGCGCAACTGATCGAAGTAGGCGACTTGGAGATTGGTACCGAGGATGACGCTCCCTTGCTGCGGGAGACGTTTCCCGAGGAGGAGTTGCAACAAGGTGGTTTTGCCGACGCCGTTCGGACCGACGATCCCGATCTTGTCGCCCCGGGTGATGACGGTGGAGAAATCGTCGACGATGGTTTGATCGCCGAAGCGGAAGGAGACGTTTTCCACCGTGACCACTTTTTGGCCGGAAACCGCGACCGCCTGGGTCTGGGCTTCGACCTTGCCGACGACTTCCCGTCGGGCGCGCCGCTCTTCGCGCATCGCTTTCAACGCCCGGACCCGGCCCTCGTTGCGGGTGCGGCGGGCTTTGATTCCTTGCCGCAGCCACGCCTCCTCTTGGGCGAGTTTTTTGTCGAAGACCGCCTGTTGTTTGGCTTCGGCTTCGAGGAGAGCCTCCTTTCGTTCGAGGAAGGTGTCGTAGTCGCATGACCAATCGGTGATCCGTCCCCGGTCGAGTTCGAGGATGCGGGTGGCGAGTCGGCGCAGGAACATCCGGTCGTGGGTGACGAACAAGAGGGCGCCGTCGAATCCGACCAAAAATTTTTCCAGCCAGGCGATCGAGTCGATGTCGAGGTGGTTGGTCGGTTCGTCGAGCAGGAGCAAAGCCGGGTCGTCGACCAATCCCTGGACCAGCGTCACCCGGCGTTTCAGTCCGGCGGAAAGGGTGTTGAACTCGGCGGCGGGGTCGAGCTCGGCCTGTTCGATCAAGGAATCGATCCGCAACTCGCGCTCCCAGTCGTGGGGGTCTCCCCCGGCGTCGACCACTTCGCGGACGGTCCCGGCGAGTTGGTCGGGCACTTCCTGTTGGAGGCGGGCGATCCGTTCGCCGCTTTGGAGGAAGCATTGCCCGGTGTCCGGCTTCAGATCGCCGGCGATCACTTTCATAAGGGTCGACTTGCCGGCTCCGTTACGCCCGACCAGACAGACCCGCTCGCCGCGTTCGATCTGCAGGTTCACGCCGTCCAACAGCTGGGGACCGCCGAAACCGATACTCACATCCAGGAGACTCAACAATGCCATCGCCCTACATTGAAAGATCGAAAGCGAATTGCGAATGAGGAAATGAAAATTTAACGGCGGCTGTTGCACCGGGCGCAGACCGCATGAATGCGGGACTCCAACCAAGGCGATTCATCAGTGGATGTTGGAGTTCCGGCTTCAGCCGGTTTTTCACCGTGCAGAAGACCGTCTGGATGCGGGACTCCAACGTTCGGCGTGAGGAAAGCATTGCTTTCCGAGGGGAGTTTTTCAACAGTGAGGGATATGGTTACAGATCTTACCCCACGGCAGGCGTTTATGGTGTTGAACGGGTTGCCCCACATCGGTCCGGTTACGTTGAACCGGTTGCTCGAGACGTTCGGGAATGATCCGGTGGCGGTTTT
This sequence comes from Verruconatronum alginivorum, assembly GCF_056590205.1. NCBI lineage: Bacteria > Pseudomonadati > Verrucomicrobiota > Opitutia > Opitutales > Verruconatronaceae > Verruconatronum > Verruconatronum alginivorum. The sequence goes on from NZ_JBWPVQ010000001.1 coordinate 2,677,683, forward strand.
GGGCGCTCCGGCGGCGAGTTTGGAGAAGGTGAAAGGGGTGGGACGGGTGATCGTCGCCACCTTGCAGGAATGGCCCCGGCATTGGAATCTGGAGAAGGAGGAGGGGCTCTTGGCCAAGGCGGGGGTGACGTTCGTCACTTGTCACGATCCGGATTATCCGGCGTTGTTGAGGGAAATTCATGATCCGCCGATCGGTTTGTATCGAAAAGGGGACTACGATGCCGTGCCGCCGGCGGTGGCGATCGTCGGGAGCCGTCGGACCACGTTGTATGGTCAGGCGGTGGCGAAAAAGTTGGCTTCGGAGTTGGCCCGGGCCGGATTTTGCATCGTCAGCGGTCTGGCGCGGGGGATCGACACCTTCGCCCACCAGGGGGCGTTGGAGGCGGGCGGACGGACGGTCGCGGTGCTCGGGTGCGGGCTCGATATCATTTACCCCCCGGAGAACCTCGATCTTTACCGGCGGGTGGCGGCGGAGGGGGCGATTTATTCGGAGTTCCCGTTCGGTCGCCGAGCCGATCGGCAGAGTTTCCCGATGCGCAACCGGGTGGTCTCCGGACTTTCCGACGCTGTGATCGTAGTGGAGTCGGACGCCAGTGGCGGGAGCATGATCACCGCCCGTTTCGCCGGGGAGCAGGGTCGGCTGTTGTTCGCGGTTCCGGGCCGGATCGATCAGAGCACCAGTGCCGGGTGCCACCAGCTGTTGCGCGACGGTGCCATCCTGTGCCGCGGCGTCGACGATATTTTGGAGGAGTTGAACTACCTGCAGGGGATGCGGCCGATGGCGGTTCCTGTCGCCGACGGGGAGCAGACATCGAGGATGGCGGAGTTGCCGGAGGAAGAGGCGGGGATCCTCCGTTGGCTGCAAAACGGGGAAGCGATGAGTCTTGATCAGTTGGCGGCGAAGACGGAACGCCCTTCCCATGAACTTTCGGCTCTGTTGATGATGATGGAGCTGAAGCGGTTGGTGGTGAAGAAGGTCGATGGCCGGTTCGAGGGGATGATCTGATCCGCGCTCATCCGCGCCAAACCGAGGGTCCCTGTCAGCCGTCGGAGTAGGCTGGAAGGCGGATCCAAAAAGTGGTTCCCCGGCCGTCGGCGGTTTCGAAGGTGATTTCGCCGTCGTGGGCTTCGATAACGGAGCGGACGATGGCCAGGCCGAGACCGGTGCCGTTCGCTTTGTTCCGGGTGACGAATGGTTCGAACAACGTCGCTCGGATCGGTTCGGGGATGCCGGGACCGGTGTCGGCCAGGGAGATCACCGTGGCTTTGTCGTCGCTGGAGACGGAGAGAGTGATTTGGCCAGGGGAATTCCCGAGGGCGTCGGCGGCGTTGTTAAAAAGGTTTTGCAGGACGCGCAGGAGTTTTCCGGCGTCGCATTGGATGATCGTCTCGGCCCCGGGGGGCTTTACCACGAAATCGATCGGTTTGTCGCCGAGCGCGAGGCGGTTTTGGGCTTCGAATTGAGTAAACAGATCGGCGAGTCGGACCGGTTTTCGTTCGATTTGGGCCGGACCGCGGGCGAATTCGAGGAGTTCGTTCATCATGGCGGTCATCTGATCGATTTGTTGGTCGATCATTTTGCAATAGCGGCCGGTCTCCGGGTCGTCGTGCCGGCGTTCGATCATCTCCCGGGCGAGGGCGATGACGGTGAACGGGGTGCGGAAGTCGTGAATGATGCCGCTGGCCATTTCCCCGACGAGCGCCATCTTCTCCTGGCGGATTGTGGCGGCGAGCAGGAGGTCGTTGGTGGCCCGGAGGTTTTGGCTGATCCGGGCAAAAATCGTTCGGAACGTTTCGGGAGGAGCGCCGGCGAGGGCCTCGTTCAAGACGGTTCCGCGGATGCGGGCGAGGGTGGTTGGGGGTGTGACTTGGGCCCCGGTGCTGCGGGGACTCCCATCGAGGACTCCGAGTTCGCCGAAATACTCTCCGACGCCAAGGGTGGCGACCGCGACAGGCCGGTTGCCCGTATCCGCTTTCAGTAGAGTGATCTCGCCCTCGAGGATCAGGAAAAGGGAGTCGGAGGGATCGTCTTCGTGGAACAAGTATGCCGGTTCCGAATACGGGTCGACCGTGGCGGCCGCGATGAGGGTTCGGCGGATTTCCGGGGGGAAAGACTGGAAGAAAGGGTGCTCGGTGAGCTCCATGACCGGGAGGGGCGATGTCTCAACCTGGAGGCCAGCGAAGGTCGCGGCCACCCAGCACGTGAACATGGAGATGGGGAACGGTTTCACCGGCCCGTTTCCCGCTGTTGATCGCGACCCGGAATCCATCGCCGATGCCGGTTTTGCGGGCGGCTTCGGCGGCGATTAGAAGGAGGTGTCCGAGCAAAGCTTCGTCCTGGGCCTCCGCCGCCGCGACGCGGGGAACCGGTTTTTTCGGAATGACCAGAAGGTGGACCGGAGCCTGCGGCTCGATGTCACGGATAACGATGCACCGATCGTCTTCGAGGACGATGTCGGCGGGGATCTCACGGTCGATGATCTTGGTGAAAATAGTCTTCTCGCTCACAAGTCCGGGATCATAGCGGAAGACCGGAAGAAATTAAATCACTAATCTTCGCAGGTTTCAGGGGTGGGCGCGATTGGGAAAAACAGACAACCGTCTGTCATTGCGAGGAAGGAGGAACGACTGCCCCGGCAATCCACCTTCCGGGAAAGGGGGCGCGGGTCGCTGTTTCGTGGATTGCTTTGTCGCAGAGCCTCCTCGCAATGACACGACGGTGATTCCACCACTTCTGATTACATGGCGCCAGCCAAAGCCCGGATGTCAGGTGTCGGGTGTCGGTGTTGGGGAGAAGTATTCGTTTGCCCTGAAACCCGAACCTCTGACACCTGACACCTCTTCCGGATTCGTCCGCGATTTCCGCGGTCGCACCCATTTTCAAATTCTGCCGATTACCGGCCGGGGCCGCGGCGGCCTTCGCCTCCAGCTCCAGCTCCACCGCCTCCGCGTTGGCGCTGGGCCATGCCGCGCATCATCATTCCCTGCATTTGTTCGAGCATTTGGGCGTCGTCCTCGCTGAAAGCCGGGTTTTGTTTGACGTGGAGGAGCGAGTATTCGCCGAGAAGACGGAATTCCTCGCGCAATTCGCGGCCGCGTTCCACCAAGGCCTGATGTTCGGGGGTGCCCGGTTCGGCTTCGCGGAGTGCGCCGAACGTTTCACGGAATTCGCCGGCGAGTTCGCGCATCTGGCCTTCGATTTCCCGCAACTCGGGGGAGTGCTCGGCGGCGGCTTCCCAAGTGGCGCGGAACTCCTGGAAGCGTTCGCGGCGGGCTTCCCAGAGCTCGCGGCGGCGTTCCCGTTCCTCTTCGGCCGGATCGCGGGTCATCTCGGCGACCCGGGAGGATTGCAGATAAAGGGTGCGGGTTTCGTCTTCGTGACGGAGGGTCAGGGCGCTGTTGGCGGCGTCGAACTCGACCACTTCGATCCCGTTGCGGCCTTCTTCTTCGGTCAGGACGAGGGTCCGGTTGTTTTCGAAGGGGTTGCGCAAGGTGAATTGGGTGACGCCGTCCATCGAAAGAATCGAGCGGAACTCAAGTTGGTCGAGGTAGCGTTCAGGAACTTCACGTTCCTGTGGGGAGCGGGCTTCTTCGCCGCCGCGTCGATCTTCGGCGAACCGGCCGCGCATCTGTTCCCAGCGTTCGCGGCGTTCTTCGGGCGACATCCGGGGGCCGTCGTCGCCGCGATCGCGGACGGGGCGTTCCTGAGCGTTGAGTGACAACGTGGCGCCGCCGGTCAGAAGGGCGGCGGCGATGAGTGCGAAAAGGACTTTCATGGGATGTTCACTGCGGATTGATGGATGCCGTGCGCCACCGTGGCGCCGGACGTTACTTCCGAGTAAAACACCGTCGCGGGTGGCGAGTTTCGAAAACGAAAAAACCGGCGGAAGGGTTCTTCCGCCGGTTTTCCGGAAAACAAACAAAATTCCGCCGCTTGAGCGGATGCGATCAGTTCTTCAACGCCTTCTTGAGGGCGACCAGGGAACTCTCCATCTGGTCGGCGTCGAAGAAGCCGTGGAGTTGGCGGATCCGGGTCGGGTGGCGCATCTTGCGCAACGCCTTGGCCTCGATCTGGCGAATCCGTTCGCGGGTGACCTTGAACTGCTTGCCGACCTCTTCGAGGGTGCGGCTGTAGCCGTCGACCAAGCCGAAGCGGAGGGAAAGGACCCGGCGTTCGCGTTCGGTGAGGCTGTCGAGGACGTCCATGATCTTCTCGCGCAGGAGGCTGAAGGCGGTCATGTCGTAGGGGTTCTCGGCCCCTTTGTCCTCGATGAAATCGCCGAAATTGGTGTCGTCACCGTCGCCGACCGGGCTTTGCAGGCTGATCGGCTGCTGGGCCATTTTCATGATCGATTGGACGCGTTCGACCGGGAGTTGCATCTCCTCGGCCACCTCTTCCGGGGTCGGTTCGTGGCCGAGTTCCTGGAGAAGTTGTTTTTGCACCTGCATCACCTTATTGAGGGTTTCGATCATGTGGACCGGGATGCGGATGGTCCGGGCCTGGTCGGCGATCGAGCGGGTGATGGCCTGGCGGATCCACCAGGTGGCGTAGGTGGAGAACTTGTAGCCGCGGCGATATTCGAACTTTTCGACCGCTTTCATCAGGCCCATGTTGCCTTCCTGGATCAAATCGAGGAAGGAAAGGCCGCGGTTGGTGTATTTCTTGGCGATGCTGATGACGAGGCGGAGGTTGGCTTCGACCATCTCCGTCTTCGCCTTGTGGGCTTCGCGCATGCTGCGGCGGACGTCGCGCAGGGAAGCGACCATTGCCTCGGGGGCGACCCGGAATTCGGCCTCGATTTCGATGAGCCGGGCCTTGAGCGGGACGACGTCGATCAGGCTGTCCCGTTTGGTCCGGGGATTTTTGGCCGCTTCGAGATTGTCGGTGATCCGGGCGATCTCGTGGGTGACCGGCGAAAGCTCCTGGAGGAAATCCTCGAAAACCTTCAATTTGAAGCAGAACTTGCGGAAGTAGCCCTTCAGGATGGTCTCGTGGCGGCGAAAGCGGGTGAGAGCCTTCTTCTTTTCGGACGGATCGGTGGCGGCGAGTTGGTCTTCCCAAGCTTTCTGGGCGTTGGCTTCGGCCTTCTGGGTGTCTTCCAGCAGTTTGGGGAGGACGCGGAAGTAGGCTTCGCGGCTCTCGATCCGTTTGTCGAAGACCACCCGGTCGAAACGTTCTTCGCGTTTGAGCAGCTTTTCCGCGAGGTCGCAGTGGAAGCGTCCGCTGATGCCGCTGGCGAAGAGGGCGTCCTGAGCGTCGGACTCGGCCTGTTCGATCCGTTTGGAGATTTCGACCTCCTGTTCGCGGGTCAGGAGGGGGACCTGGCCCATCTGCTTGAGATACATCCGGACGGGATCGTCGAGGATGTCGTATTGGGAGGACTTGACCTCCTCCTCCTCGGTTTCGTCCTGGCGGGCCTTGTAGTTGTCGACTTCGTCCGGATCGAGAATTTCGATCTCGAGGTTCTCGAGGATGGCGATGACGTTTTCGATCTCCTCAGGGGAATCAACGTTATCCGGAAGCGCGTTGTTGATATCGCTGAAGGTGAGGTAGCCTTGCTCCTTCGAGAGACGGATCAGAAGTCTGATCTTCTCATTGATAGCAACCTGTGCGGGTTCGCTGGCGTTTTCGACGTCAGGCGCGTTGCTTTCCGTTTCGTTTTTCGTGTTCTTCCGAGCCATAAAATTTGAAATAGGGGATCCGCGGGCGATCCTGTTCCTATAGCCGCGGCGGCTGCAGGAGCTTCCGGTGATACTCGTTCCTTTTGCGCTGCAGCAGAATTACGGCAGCGTCCAATGTCGCCGATTTGTTCGCAATTTCAAGTTCAATTTCACGTATTTTGCGGGTCAGCGCATTTCGATAGAGCCGTTGAACGGCTTCATTCGCGATGGTGACAGGATTTTCAAAATCAGGTTTGTTGAATGTTAACGAGTAGATGAAGCTTCGTTCGTCCTGTGTCTCGGCCAATTGTTCCAGACTTTCGGGGCCTTGCCACATATCGTGTTCGAACTCGGCGAGGGCGCGGTTGAGGAGGCGGCCCGCCATGGTGTCGGCGGAAATCCAGTCGGGTTCGATCATATTGGCCAACGGCTGGCCCAATTCCTCGTGGTGGAGGCAAAGGAGGAGGAGGCTTTCCTCGACGCTGGTCAGTTTTTTGGCCGGTTCGGGGTCGGCGGGCTCGGGTTCGGCCGTCCGGGGGGCGGCGGGGCGGCGCTGGAGTTGTTTGGCCGCGAGGTGCCGGGTGAAATCATGAAGGAGGCTGTCGTGGTCGAGTTTGAGAAGGGCGGCGACTTCGCGGAGGTATTCCGAGCGGGCGATTTCGGATTCCGAGGAGGCGATCACTTCGAAAAACCGGTTGGCGGCGCCGGCCTTCTGCTGGGGCGAGGCCTCGCGGGGGTTGGGGAGGATCGCCGAGGCGGCGAACCCCATCGCCGAGACCGGTGAGGCCGATAGTTCCTCCCAGGCTTTGAGGCCCCCTTCCTGAAGGAGGGTGTCCGGATCGAGCCCGGCGGGAAGAACGAAGAAGCGGGCTTCTAGGCCGAGTTTAAGCGCCAGCGGCAGGAGCCGGAGGGCGGCTTTCTGTCCGGCGGAATCGCCGTCGAGCAGGCAATCGATCCGGGAAGAATAGCGCCGCAGGAGGAGGAGCTGGTGTTCGGTGATGGCGGTTCCCTGGGGGGCGACCGCCGTCGGGAGGCCGCTGTGCCAGCAGCGGAGGGCGTCGAGCTGGCCTTCCACCAGGAGGAACGGTTTCTCCTCGTCGGCGGCCATCCGGGCGCGGTCGAGTCCGAACAGAACGTGGGATTTGTTAAAGAGCGGGGTTTCGGGGGAGTTGATGTATTTCGCGTCGTGGGAGGGGTCGTCTTGGGGAGTGATGTCGAGTTGGCGGGCGGTGAAGGCGATGACGCGGCCCTGGTGGTCGCGGATCGGGATCATCAGTCGGCCGCGGAAGCGGGGCATCAGGGACGAGGCGGCCAGGCGGCTGCCGCGTTGATAAAAAAGGCCGGAATCTTTGAGCGCTTCGAGGGAGATCCCTTTCTTGAGGCATCGGTCGACCAGGTTGCGTCCGTCGAGCGGGGCGAGGCCGATTTTGAACTCCTCGGCGAGGGAAAGGGGGAACGCCCGTTTTTCCTCCCAGTAGCGCCGGGTTTGTTCGGCCGCGCCGTTGGTGTCGAGGAGCGCCTGGTGAAAGTAATCGGTGGCGATTTCGTGGGTGGCGAACAGTTCCTGGCGGAGGGAGCGGGACTCGGCCGGGGCGCCTCCTTCCTCGTATTCGAGCTCGATCCCGAACCGTCCGGCGATGGTTTCGGCGGCTTCGTAGAAGGTGAGCCGCTCGGTCTCCATGACAAAGGTGAAAATGTCACCCGCCTTCCCGCTGCTGAAGCATTTGTAGATCCCTCGGTCGGGGGAGACGAAAAACGACGGGGTTTTCTCCTGGGTGAACGGGCTGAGCCCCTTCCAGGAGGAGCCGGCCTTGCGCAAGGCAACCGTCGAGGAAACCACGTCGTATAGGCTTACCCTCGCTTTGATGTCCTCGATGCAAGTTTTCTTGATGATCGGCATGCGTGATCGGCGAACAAGGAAGAGAAGAGATTTCGGGGCACGGGGAAAGAGAAAAGTTGGGTGAGGCGTCCCGCCTCAGTGCGTCGGTTTAGCTTGCGGAGCCCGGGGAACTGCCCGGAGCCGGGACGGCCCCGCCACTTTAGGGATTCAGGCGGTGGATCGATTGTTCCACTTGTTCGCGGCGGGGATCGGTGGGGGCGAGGCGGAGGAAGAGGTGGTAGTACCGGATCGCCTCCTGATGGGAGTGTTGGCTGCGGGCGTAGGTGTTGGCGAGGGCGAGGACCACTTCGGGATTGCGGGGGAAGAGTTGGTGGACTCGTTCGAGTTCGCGGAGATAGACCCGGACCGGTTGGGTTTCCCGGATTACATTCAGATAATGCAAGTGGAAGACCTGGCGCTCGGGGTCGCGGCGGATGGCTTCGAGGGCAGTGAGTTCGGCGTCGTTCCAAGCTTCGGCGGCCAACAGGGCGCGGGAAAGGTCGAACCAGGTCTGGGCGGCGGAATCGTCGTCGCTGAGCGCCCGCCAATAGGTGCGGGCGGCGGCGTTGTGGCGACCCTCTTCGAAGAGCCGGGACGCTTCCGCGACCAATGCGTCGTGGCCGGGTTGGGCGGGAGCCAGGGGCTCGGGATCGGCTTCAGGTTCCGGATCGGGATCTGTTTCTTCGTCTTCGACGGTCTCGCGTTCGGCCTCGCGCCGGGCTTGGCGTTGGCGTTCGGCCTCGGCCTCGGCCTCCGCTTCGGCTTGCTCGCGGGCGAGACGTTCCTCCTCTTCGCGTTGTTCCTCTTCGGCCTGGCGGCGGGCGGCTCGTTCCGCCTGCTCTACCCGGAGGCGTTCCATTTCCTCGATCGATTCGCGCCAGCGGCGGAGTTCATCGCGGGTTTGAGCGAATTCGGTGGCGTCGAGACGGCCGGGATGATGGCGGTCGAGCTCTTGGACGAGTTCTTGAGCCCGGTCCCAGTTTTCCTCCTCCATGCTGACCCGGAGAAGCCCGAGCAACGCCTTGGCGGGGGGGATTTCTCCGTGTTCGAAGGAGGCACGGAACCATTGGTGGGCCTGGGCCAGGTTGCGGAGCCGAAGGAACAGGTCGCCGATTTCGGCGGCGGTCCCGGCGGAAGGCCGGAGGTTGTAGGCGCGGCGGTAGGCGTCGATCGCGTCGGGGAGACGGCCGCGGCGTTCCTCCAGGCGACCGAGTTCCTGCCAGGCGGCGGAATCATCGAGATGATCGGTCAGATACACCCGGTAATGGGCGCCGGCTTGCTGGAAATCGCCGTCTTCTTCGCGGGCCTGGGCGGCGTAAAGGAGAAATTCGGAGCGGGCCGGGGCAAGTTCGAAAGCTTTGATGAAGGCGTCCGCGGCGCCGCCCGGGTCATTGTCGTCGAGGCGGACGAAGGCGAGGAATTCGACGACGTCGAGTCGCTCGGGGAACTGCTGGTGGAGTTCTTCGAGGATTTGGACGGCTTCGCCGGTTTCTCCCGCGTCGAGTTTTTGCTGGGCTTCGCCAAACTTTTGTTCGACTCTGGTGTCTGGGTTGGTGCATCCGACGGCAACGAACAGGAGAATGGCCAGGAGCGGAAGCCAACCAACCGATTGCAAATGAACTTTACCAGCGGACATCGAAAGAGACTTTTCCGGGCGGTGGGTCGTGTCAAGCGTCCAGCGTTGATCGCCGCCGTCGTGTTGTGCGGCGCTACCCGGTTGGATACGGTCGCGGAGGCGGGGGTGACGCCGGGAGCGCCGATTTTGGAGAACCGGTTGGAGGATTTTTCACCGGATAGTTACCGGGCGACGGTCGAGGATTTGTTCGCCGCCTTCGAGGAGCAGCGGGAAGAACCGGTTCGTCCGGGCCGAAAAGGCCGGGTCGGATTGAAGGTTTACACCAACTCCGGTCCGGGCCTCGCGACGCCGGTTCCGTTGGTGCGCGGGGTGATTGAGGCATTGGTGGCCCGGGGATTCGAGCGGGAGAATATCTTTCTGGTGGATAAGAGCCTCCACCGGATGCGGCAAAGTGGATTGTTGACCGAACTCGGGGAGGGGAAGCCGAGGTTCGACGAGCATCCGGTCTATATCCTCGAAGGAGGCGGGTATTTCGACGAGGAGTGGTTCTACGACAGTCCGCTCCCGCCCCGCCGGGAGGCCGGCGCCGGGGTGCGGCGCCAGCATTCCTTTGAGCAGGATGTGATGGATCGCCATAGTTATCTGGCCGCGATGTTGTGGCTGGAGGCCGATTTTTGGATCAACCTGCCGGTCTACTCCGACCATCCGGTCTTGGGGGTCAATGGCGCCTTGGTGAACGCCACCCTCTGGAACGCGAGCAACACCTCCCGGTTTTTTCAGAGTCAGGCGAGCGGCGCGGCGGCGGTGGCGGAGATGGCGGCGATCCCGGAGTTGGCCGAAAGTTGGCTCTTCACCATAACGAGTCTCGAACGGTATCAATTCGTCGGAGGACCGACCTTCCGTTCGCTCTACGCCGCTTCGGATCCGATCGTTTTATTGGGCGCGGATCCGGTGGCGCTCGATTCGAGGATGTACCGGAAAATCAACGACCGGAGGAGCGAACGCCGGTTCGAAGAGTTGGACGAAGGGATCTCGCTGGTGGAATACGCGGCGCAACTCAATCTGGGCCGTCCGGACCGGGATTGGCGGCGGTGGCGGGAGTGATCTCGGAGAAACGGCGGTTTTCAGGAGTTTTTTAACGGAAATTGCCCCGGGAGGCGGGAAAACAACTTGAAATCAGCGCTCCGGGCGGTTTCCCTAGTGGACAGATGTTACTTGGCGATTTTTTTCCGATCCTGGTCCAGATCCTGTTCGCGGCGACGCTCGCCGTGATCATCCTCGGCGCAAGCACCCTCTTCGGGCAGCGGGCCGCGAAAAATAGGATCAAGGATACCGCCTACGAATGCGGGATCGCCACCCCGAGCGAAAAAACATCGGTCCGTTTCTCGGTGAAGTTTTACGTGACAGCGATGCTGTTCATTCTTTTCGATGTGGAAATTGTTTTCCTGATTCCATGGGTTTTGGTTTTCCGCGACTTCCTGGCGGCGTCGATTCCGATTTTACTTCCGGTCCTATTCTTCATTTTCCTCCTCGTTCTCGGCCTCTTGTATGAAATCAAGAAGGGCGCGCTGGAGTGGGAGCGTTAGTTTGGGTTTAGGTCACCGGTAGTTTCCGTCCCGTTCCCCGGTCCGTCGCGCGACCGAACAAGAGCGAATGCGCCTCGATAAATTCATCACCCGCGGTCGAATCATCGACCTCAAGAGCCACGATCTCAAAGGGGCTCTTGAGGAGCTTTTGAGCGTCTCCGTCACCCGTTTCAAGGACCTCGACAAAGACGATCTGTTGAGCGCCCTGATGAAACGGGAGAACACCATGACCACCTACCTCGGTAATGGGGTGGCCCTGCCCCATATTCGAATCAAAATGCCGCGGCGTTATGTGTTCGCGGTCGGCCGGAGCGAAACCGGAATCCACTACGACGGCTTCAAGGAGCATGAGAAAGTGCGCCTCGTCTTTCTGTTGATCGCCGGAGAAGGGGAGCGGGATTACCTGCAAATGCTCGCTTCGATCGCCCGGTTGGTCAAAGAAAAGGACGTTGTCGACGAACTGGTCGACGCCCCGGATCTGGACGGACTTTACGATCGGATGATGGTGGCGGTCGGTGGGGTGGTGGCGAAACCGGTGCAGGCGGAGAAGAGCCGGATGAACCGGTTGATTTTCCGGCAGGCGGAGAAGATCGCCAAAGGGAGCCGCTGCTCGGCGATGATCATTTTCGGTGACACCCTGACCACCGGCATGGAGGCGTCGCAATGGTTTCCCGAACACCGGACCATTCTCGTGACCCGTACCGCGTCGGAGCTGGTGCTCAATCAGAAACAGGTGGCGGCGACCATCCAGGTCCGGTCGTTTTCCCGGCAACGGCTGTCCCAATTGCGTAGTTCGGTGCTGGTCGGACTGACCCGCGGGTTGATCCGGTTCACCGACCGGCTTTGCTGCGTGGGTGGGATCCCCGGTAGCAACCAATTCGATACGATCGTGGTGCTCGACGTCGAGAAGGAGTTTCAGGTCCTGTTCCACGAACAAGCCGACATTCTCCCGAACGACGTGAAGCCGGAAGTGCTGGAGCGTGTCCTGGCGATCGCCACCGAACTGGCGGTGGAAGGCCGGGAGGGCCGTCCGGTCGGATCGCTGTTTGTCCTGGGAGACAGCGAGCGGGTGGCCGAAATGACCAAGCCGCTGGTTTTAAATCCGTTTTTCGGATACAAGGAGGAGGATAGGAACGTCACCAATCCGTTCATGGACGAGACGTTGAAAGAGTTCTCCTGCATGGACGGTGCCTTCGTGATCCGTGGAGACGGTGTGGTGTTGTCGGCGGGGAGTTTGATTCACGCCCCCGATTATTACCATTCGCTGCCGAGTGGGCTGGGAGCCCGCCACGCCGCCGCCGCCTCGATCTCCTTGGCGACCGATTGTATCTCGATTGTGATTTCGTCCAGCACCGGCCAAGTGACCCTCTTCCGCCGCGGCGTCCGTCTTCCCTTGATCGAAAAGCCGAGCAGCGGAGGCTATTGAGGCTCAAGTCATCTCCCGCGCATCCACGCGGCGTCCTCCATTTCAATAAAACGGACGAATCTCGGTGGCACCCCGGCACGCGACTGCGGCTTTGCGCGCCCATTCCAACGCGTCATCGATATGGTCGCATTCGAGAATCCAAAAACCATCCAGGTATTCGGAGGCTGCCACGCACGCCCCTTCGCTCAAAAGAACATCGCCATTCGCTTGCGGGCGGAAACATCGTGCTTGGTTTGGCGGACGGAGCCCGCCCACGAAGACCCGGACTCCGGCATCTTTGATTTCCTCGTTGAGCGCATCGATATCGCGCCGAGCGATCTCATCCAACGACGAGGAATGATCGTAATCATTGGGACGGTGCACTGAAATCAAATATCGTGGCATAGCAATGGTTGGTTGTGGCTAGTAGCCCCCGGCTTGCGCCGAAGCGACGTCCGCTTCAAGTTACCGTCAACGAGTCACGTCGTTGACGACTATCGAAATTCGCCGGGTGACTTCTCGGCGCCGGCATTTCCCGTTTGTTGTTTGGCGGAGGTGCGGGCGGTTGAGACGAAGCTCGATAGGACCTCCCAGGGACCACCTTCGTTCGTCCGATATCGACCGGATGCGAATTTGTAGGAGCCGTCGTCCCCGGAAAATTCAATCATGTAGAAATCACCTCCATCAGTAATCGCACGGATGTCTTCTGGTATCCTCCATCTTTTTTTCGAAAAAGGAGTGGTAATTACCAATGCCGTTTCGAAAAGCTCGACTTTTGTCAGAAGAAATGTCCAGACGAAGACGAGTCCAAGGACCAGGAATACGATCAAGCCGACGCCCAACATCAATAACCGAGCAGCTCCGTCAGACTGTAACGCATCCGCGATAGCAATACCAGGCAGCGAAAGTACAACCAGCATGGTGTAAACAATAACACTGGATTTATGACGTAATCTCATTCTTCCGATCGTCAGTCAGTCGCACGGACCCTAGTTTGACCCCGTCCGAAAAGGGTTGGCGTTCGCCGGATCGTCTCCGCTACACACCCCACCGCTCTTGCGAGCGGTCCCCCGGCGCGAGGGGGGAACTCTTTCACGCCGATCCCCTCTTGAGAGGGGGGGACCATGCGCGAGCATGGTGGGGTGTGTTGTCTTCCCCGCTGTTACAGCCAGGGAACGACGGAAAACCTTTTCGGACAACCTCAAGTTTAGGTTTTCATCCCAAGCCCGAGAAGATAGACCCAATTCCTTCGAGGATCGTCACCGCTCCTTCGGCAAGCAGTTCGAAAAGGCCGACGACGAATTCCAAAAATCCACCGGTGCTTTCCGCCGCGGTGGGGCCTAAAATCCCGATGAATGCTGCCAAGAAAATCATTCCAATGATCCAGTTAAATCCGAGGATCAGTCCGGCGATTCCGGCGGTCAAAAAGAGGCAACACGCCAAAGCAGCAACTAACCTCTGAAGAAGAGAATACTTTTTTCTTTCTTTTTGCTTCCATAAAAATAATTCCAAGAATCGCGAGCTCACTCGCAGAATGAGCGGCACTCATTTTGTTGAGAGAGGCGTATTGTTCGTGGTCCTACGCCGGCCAATTTTCCGCTACTCCTCTGACTTGCTTCGATCCGCAAATTGCTTCTCAAAATGGACCTCAACGAGTTCTTGGTTCCGGTGATAGAAATTATGGTCATTATGAGTCCCAACCAACGCCCAAATTATGCCTTCCGGTGGAGAAATCAAAAAGTCAAAACCGCCCTCCAGACGTTGAGCAGCAAATCCTGGAGGGCGGGCACTCTCAATCCAGCGCGGATTCCCCGATCGAACTGTCGAATTGACGGAATCTCGACGAGGCCCGGATATGGTACATGAATGACATATTTTCCATCAATCTTATCTAACGGCGGCGCATCCTCAGTCTCTACGATCTTGATTAGCCCTGTGAAGCCAGATTCAAACTCGAAACGAACAATACTCTGGAAAGGTCTGCCACATCCGGCGATCAAGATTAGGACGAGTGCACCGATCAGCGAAAAAAGCACGAATGATTTCGTTATCATTTCATCGCGAACGCCCCGCCTGATTTTAGGTGATCCATTTCTCGACCGCCAGACCGAGGGCATAGACCCCCACTACAAACGCATTCATAATCAAATAACGAATCGGCATCCAAATCCGCCCTACGCTTCGCCAAATGCCAAAGGAGGATTCGTTTCCAGTCTTCGGCAGGAATATCAGGAACGCAATCACTCCAATCAGGAGGGGAGAAATCATATAAAATCCTTCCAGGGCAGAATGTCCACCTTCTTTCAATCTCTGGGTTCGCGGTATGAAGAGCGTCGCGGTCATCTGGATGGAGTAAAAAACGAAGACAAATACAAGCACTCTGTGCCAGAACGGAGTGAGCTGATGGCGCCATAGTCGCTTTATCATTTCATCGAATCTTTCCACCTAACGTCGAGGCCAGGCATCCTAAGAGGCGCCAGCCTCTCGGGATTGCTTACGCCGATTTGTGTGTGCTCGGCATGGGCACGTTGTGATGGGGTTAAAGTCCCCTGTTGCTTCGCCATCTCCGCTTCACGGCGTCATGAACTCAACTCAACAACTGAAACTAGATTATGGCAACTGCGGAGTTGTGAGGCTCCGTGGGAAGGAAGCCTATGTCAAAGATGTGAGCCCACGGACAGTTCCGAGGCCGAAGGCCGACAAGACCGGGCGCGAAGCGAGCCGGAACAACGCGGTATAAGGCCGACGGCACGGATGAGCTGGCACAACACAGCGTACCGAGCGAAGCGACATGACCACAAGAGCCGAGTCCCGAGTTCACTGCTGTAGGTAAACCGCGGGGTTGTGCATCGGAACAACGTGCTCTTACCCGGGGAGACCTCGTCTTTGCCGCGCCGGTTTCAATCTACCGTCAAGGCGTGGCGGCGCGTCCAGCAATGGTCGCGTTGGAAGGCGAGGAGTCAGCCGAGGTCGTAGTAGCCGCATCGAACGAGCCGGGAGTAACTGCCGACTGGAGCCCCGTCCAGTGTTCCGAGATCGACAACGCCAAGGTCTAGTCTCTGGTCCCTGATTCTTCGGAACCGCCGTGATACGGACCCGTATGTCCGGTGGTGTGGGGGCCGGGAGAGTTAATGCTCCCGGCTACCCGATTCGCGGATCGGTAACGCACGCGTGGTTTTCAAGGGATCCTGTCGGCAGTCTAAGACCCTGAAAACACGAATTTCCTCAGCTTCGATACGATAGTAGACCGCATACGGGAACCGCTTCGCGAGAAGACAAAAATACCCTCGAAGTTTTCGATGGATTCCGGCGTAAACGATCAGCGAATCAATATCGGAGAAAAGAGAGTCCAGAAAATAGTCACCGAGTCCATCGGCTTGCTTTTCATAAAAGCGCTTCCCTCGGAGAAGGTCACGTGATGCTGCCGAGAGAATCCGAAGCCTCATGACTCACGCAGTCTTCGCTTGGCTTCGCTCCAGTCTTCAAAATGTTCTTTCCCTTCCTCAACCCGGCGCTCGGTATCCTCCAACTCCCGGGCATGCCAAGAAGGGATTTCAAACTGATCATCCTCTTGGGACAAATCGGTCCAGATCTTCTCCATGATTCTGATTTTCTCTAACTTGGGCAGCTTCAGTATTTCTTCTTCGAGTGTCGCCATAATTCCTAAGATGTTCGGGACTAGGATATTTTCAATTCATTTTCCACGAACGTGGAGGCTATGCGCCGTGAGAGGCGGCAGCCTCTCGCGGTTGCATGAGCCGATTGGTTGGGCCCGATTTTCTAAAAGGGTACGTCGGTGCCTGCATCGGGCATTAAGAGAGCGATATTACAGAACTCCGGGATCCAAAGTGAAGCGGTCCATTCCCTCTTGCCCTTCATGCCACCGACAATAATATTTCCCTTCAAATAAGCCAATCTCGCCCCGCGAATATCCTTCATCTCGAACGCAAACTCGTCGGCATGAATGATCTTATTGCACGCTTCGTGCATCGTCAGGCTGACACCATCCGAATCCTCGCCCTCAAATAGCATTCCAACATAGGCGGCAGCATTCTTCTTTTCCTTATTCGACCGTAGGCGCCAACTCGTCACCCGAAAGGCAGTAGCAATTTCAATTAATAGTTTAATAATGCGCCCATCACGATACTCGCTATAATTCATGAGAATGCCTTCGAAATTGTGCTTCGCGACCAGTTGATGGACGGGCTTGTCGGCAAAAAAGAGCGCGATTAATTCGCACGCAGTCTCACGAACACCAAGATCGAAAGTCTCGGGCCGATGAAGATCATAAGTCTCGTCGCCTTGGGTCTGCTTATTCATTTTCTTCTGCCCAACGTCGAAACATGGCACGCCGCCTATGACTCACGCTCAACACGGCGCGGCTTCTCGGCGTTGCCATCGCTGGCTTGTTGGGCTTCCGGTTGTTCCGGGAAGTCTTGAATCGGGGGTAGACGGAATCTCCGTCGTGCCAAGTTAAATGACCCCGAAGTTAGCTGGGCGAAAATTGAGTCCGTCATCTTTTTAAACATCTGCACGTCCTTATCCACTTCAATAAGAAGGATAGTTGTCGCTCCCAGATATGAAACGTATTCTACTTCTATCTTGAACTTAAAGAATTCAACCTCGGGCTTGGGGGTGATTTCCGGTGAGAGCACCCAGCGACCGGAGGTAAACGAACGAATTTGGACAAAACCGCTTGGATGTCTTTCGGTCTGCCAGGCATTTCCAAAAGAAATTGTTGAAGAAACGAGCACTTCTTCGCCCTTCTGAATCCTCTTCTGCTGCTCCTTTGTTAATTTTTCTTTCTTCCGTGGGGCGGCGGGGACTATTTCGTTCGTGGGGCTAAAACGATATCGTGCGAGTCGGTAACCAAATCAACCCCTCTCACAGTCAAAGGAATTCCAACATAATTTGAAATTTCAAGATGTACTCCAATAAAACCGCTACCAAAAGAAAGCTTTTGAAGGGTCCGTCTTATGCGAAGCCTTAAAAGCCAATCGCGAATAAAATCACGAGAAAGGATCGAAACGGCGATTACAATGGATGCCGCGACGCCCGTAATAATCCCTTCGTTTATTGCCTGCCAGTTCATTTTATTCTGCCCAACGTCGAGGTGACTCGCGAGATGGGCGCCAGCCCATCTCGTTGAGTCTACCGATTTGTGTGTGCTCGGCATGGGCACGTTGTGATGGGGTTAAAGTCCCCATAAAACTAGATTATGGCAACTGCGGAGTCGCGAGGCTCCGTGGGGAGGAAGCCTATGTCAAAGATGTGAGCCCACGGACAGTTCCGAGGCCGAAGGCCGACAAGACCGGGCGCGAAGCGAGCCGGAACAACGCGGTACAAGGCCGACGGGACGGGTAAGCTGGCTAAAACAGCGAAGCCCTGAGTTCATTGCCGGAGGTAAACCGCGGGGTTGTGCATCGGAACAACGTGCTCTTACCCGGGGAGGCCTCGATGGGGCGCAATGCCGGTTTCAATCTACCGTCAAGGCATTGCCGCCGGTCCAGCAATGGGCCGGTTGTCCGTCGAGGAGTCAGCCGAGGTCGTAGTAGCCGCATCGAACGAGCCGGGAGTAGCTGCCGACGGGTAACCCGTCCAGTGTTCCGAGGCCGAAGGTCGACAAGACCGGGCGCGAAGCGAGCCGGACCAATGGACCGGAGGCCTCAGGAGTGGTGAAGGACCGAACTTAACGTGCGGGACCAACCGTGAGAGTCTGCGAGTCATCGTGCGACTTCTTGCGAGGAGAACCGTGTTCCGTGGGACGATTCGCTTCGGCGGATCGTCTGGTTAGGAACCGCCGTGATACGGACCCGTATGTCCGGTGGTGTGGGGGCCGGGAGAGTTAATGCTTCCGGCTACCCGATTCGGTCATTTGTAATACTATAAGTCGTCCGTCTCCGAGTGAGGCCCCGATTTCCTCCCGGTTATGTCAGAGACAACAAGTGCTTGCGAAATTACCAAAGATATAAGCAATCCGTATTTAATAAAATCAATATTTTGTTCGGCGTATCGATCCAATTGAGCATGATAGACTGTGCCCCCCTTAATCTTATAAAGAAAAGCGTCCTTGTTCAAAAACGCCGCAAAGATGAGCGACAATACGACAGTGGGAATGGCAACCCAGAACCACGTTACAAAAATCGAGAATAGAATATTTCTTTTATTTTCCATTTTTCTTTCACCGAACGTCGAGGACACTCGCAGAATAGGCGCCAGCCTATTCTGTTGAGTGCTCCGATTGGTTCTGCTTACTTATCGGATTTCTTGCGACTCCTTCCGAATTCGTTCGATTTCGTCTCGCTCAAAGTTCTCGATCTTCAAGCGCATAAATCCTTCTGGGTTCTTCTTGCAGTGATAATGATGGTGCCGCATATCGGTTTCTTCACGCTCCTTCTCCTCCATTCGCCTTGACCGTTTCTTGAGTCCGGTCATCTCGAGCGTCTTTCTCACGGCCCTATAGAGGCTGTAGGCTAATGCGATAGCTCCCACATAGAAAAGATTAAAGAATCCGAGTATCGCCAGCATAGATGGTATCACCACAGCCCAAATAAAGACCATCCACCAGCCGACTCTAACCATTCTTCGGTGAGCATCTGCTTTCTCTTGAATCTCTGCTGCCGTAATAGCTTCAAGTTCCGAGTAGGCTGATAGCCTGTGCTCAATGGATTTCGTTTCTTCCGGGAAGTCGGAATCTTTAAAAGTTCCCCAAGTGCGGACGACTGATCCGGCCAAATCTGAATAACCGCTGAGAAATCGCTCAGTGTGAATGTCCGGAAATTCTATCCCGTCCCCTTTGAAGTCCCACGCGCTGACCATGAGGGGCACGGGGAATCGCTCTAACCAATGATCGAATTCCTTTTCAATGTTGTCGACCACCGTCTGCTTTTCCATAACAGGTTGGATATAGACGAGACTCAAGGAAGCGAGAAACATGGAATCGCACGCCGGTACGTATTCTACAAAGTATCGGTCTCGATGTTCCTTAATGGTTTTCCACCGAATAATCATTTTTTGCAGAACGTGAAGGACACTCGCAGAATAGGCGCCAGTCCATTCTGTTGAGTGCTCCGCCTGGTTGGGCCTACCTTTAGTCGAGCCCATGGCTGTTCATTCGCTCTTGAATCTTCTCCCGTCTCTCAATGACTTCTGATTCGCGGTACATTCGGAGCTTTCGTTTCCAGCGGAGTTCTTTCCCGCCAATCTCTAGGTTTAAGTGGTGTCCGATGGTTGTCCCTTTCATCCAAATCGGCTCAGCTCTCGGATCCACTGGAATCAAATCTATTTCAATCGAATACCCGGACAGACTCCATCCATCAACGCGATATAATCCGGCAGGCTCGCGAACAAAGGTGTATCCACAAAGCCCGCTTCCGTCAGCTTCAAGAGTAAGTCGAAAGAGGTATAAATTATCGTCGGCAAAACCAATCCAAGTGTCCGAAACCTGCTCCCTTGTTGGGTGCGGTGCCATAGATCTTGCGTAGGCTACAAGGGCAATCACAGCTGCGATTCCGAATGCAGATAGGAGGAGGATTGCAGGTCTTCTTTTCATTTCATCTGCCCAACGTCGAAGTGACTCAACGAGATGGGCGCTAGCCCATCTCGTTGAGTCCACTGACTGGTTGGGCTCCTTCTTTCCGGAGTGATTACGAATCTGGATTAGCACGTGATTGGCCATCCCGCAACTGGTGTGATCACGGGCTGAAATTTATGGTAAATCGAACGTCCATCCGAGGTCACTCGTTTTTTCAAGGACGTCTTTGTGTATCAATTTGCGCTCGCCTTCTTGCCTCTTCCCTAGCACGAGCACGATCAAATCTACGTTTAAAGTTCCTTTCATCTCAAACCTGGAAGCATTTGTTGGAAATATCCATCCTCCTTTCGAGAATTTCCTTCCGGGCTCACCATCGAAATAGGCATCAAGCACACCGAACTCTTGCTCGCCCAAAGGACCTAGCCCGAACACACCTAGATCTTTGTTAATGCCAAATCTTTGCCCAATTGAAAGATCCGAATATGGCGGATCGCTTCGAACGCCAATCATTATGATGTAATCACGATCATAAAATTCAACAGACTCATCTTCTTTTATCGCACTGCATGAGGTGAGGATTAGCACCATGCATACCAGAAACGCACCTGGGATCGCCAACTGAGACAACTCTACAAAGCTGCTGAAGTATCTCATGATGAAGAATTTCACACCAGATTCAAGCGGCAACATAATTCAGGTATAGATCTTCTGCCCAACGTGAAGCCTAGGCGTGGGTGTGGAGCGGAGCGGAACACCCATTGCCTACGGCGCCTGGTTGTGTGCCGGGCACGGCCCGTGATCTCAAGAGTGAGAAAATGATAGTGCAGACACAGTTATCAAGTTCAAGTCTCAACCCCAGCCTGACAGAGGCGAAGGGGATAGCGAACGGCAAGGTGCGTCCGGCAACGGACGTATTGAAGGAGGCCGCACGCAAAGCGCGTGTATCGCAAACGCATGGGGTAACGAAAAGAAACCGGTTTAGGCGGTCCGACGCCGGGACGAGTCCGCAACGCAGGATGAAGTCCTCTATCTGTCGAATGGCTAGGAACGTAGAGCCGGTGCTCGTGTGCGAACAGATCATGGGTTCACCCCGGGAGATCCCCTCCACCGTCCCCGCCCTCTGGGGGGACTGGGCCGAGCGCGAGCGAGGTCGACATGGCGGGGAAGTCAGCAGAGGGCATAGTAAGCGGTGGAAACGAGCCGGGAGTAGTCGCCGACGGGTTACCCGTCCGACGAAGAACCAACCGGAGGTCTCACCCCGACGAAGGCCCGAACGGTGCCCGTACCGAACGGTCCGGGTAAATGAAAGCGGCAAGTAGCCGGAGCGTCTTATGGAAGAAGAGCAACTGTCAGTTGAAGCTTTCATAGCGTCGCGCCTGAGCGAAAGCCCGACAGGTCAAGTCCGACTGATGGAATCGATCCTCGAACGGACCAACATGCAGAACGCGCTCCAGCGCGTGAAACGAAACAAGGGAGCCCCCGGGGTGGACGGCATGACTGTCGGCCAACTCAAGGGCTACACCAAACGCCACTGGGACGAGATCAGAGAGAGCCTGCTTAACGGAACCTACCAGCCCTTGCCGGTCCGCCGAAAGGAGATCGACAAGCCGGATGGAGGGGTCCGCCTGCTGGGCATCCCGACCGCTCTCGACCGGATGGTGCAACAAGCGGTCGCCCAAGTGCTCAACCACATCTGGGACCACACGTTTTCCGAAAACAGTTTCGGATTTCGTCCCGGACGCGGCCAACGCCAGGCGATCCGGCGCTGTCAGGAGTATCTGGCAGCTGGATACCGCTACGTCGTGGACATCGATCTCTCGAAGTTCTTCGATCGCGTAAACCACGACCGGCTTATGAGCCGGTTGGCCACCAAAATCAAAGACAAGCGGGTGCTTAAACTCATCCGCGCCTTCCTCACCTCGGGAACGATGGTGGGAGGGCTGGTCGAACCGGGAGACGAGGGGACGCCGCAGGGCGGACCTTTGTCCCCGTTGCTCAGCAACATTGTCCTGGACGAACTGGACAAAGAGCTGGAGAAGCGCGGGCTGAAGTTCGTGCGTTACGCGGACGATTGTGTCATCTACGTTCGCAGCGCCGAAGCGGCCCAGCGAGTCAAGCGCAGCATCACCACCTTCATCACCCGGCGACTCCGTCTGGTGGTTAATGAAGAGAAAAGCGCCATCGCACGACCGTGGCAAAGCAAGTATCTCGGCTTCAGCCTGACAAACTCTCGTCAGAAGCCGCTGATTAGCATCCACTGGAAATCGATCAAGCGCTTCAAGGAGCGGGTAAAGGAGATTACCTCCCGAACCCGCGGCCGTTCCCTGAGACAAGTCATCGACGAACTGGTCACCTACCTGAAAGGCTGGTGGGGCTACTACGGCATCGCCGAGTCGCGCTCCCGCCTGACGGGATTGGCAAACTGGATACGACGACGACTGCGGAGCTTGCAATGGAAGCATTGGAAGAATCCTCGAACTCGGGTCAGGCATCTGCTCGGACTGGGAATATCCCGCGACTATGCCGTCAAAACTGGCAGCGCCAGCAAAGGCTGCTGGCGGATGAGCCAGGTGAAATGGGTGATGATTGCGATGCCCAATCGCTACTTCGAAAAGCTCGGTCTGGTTATTCCTTGGGATTGACCTGCCTCGAATCAGCCGAACCGCCACTTACGGACCCGTATGAGTGGTGGTGTGGGGGGGCCGGCCCGCGAGGGCCGGTTCTATCCCGATCGGTCCGGTTTGCTCGGTCTCCATAATTATCGAGGGGAAAGCATATATCCATAATAAACCGAAAGAATCAGTAGCGAGGCTACGACAGCCACCAACAAAAGTATCGCCTGAGACTTTCTTTCAAAAGAGGTCTTGGCCAGAATTCGAAATCGGGGAATATTGCCATCTTCCTCAAGCTCCCTCAGCGCATCCGTTTTGCCTCTGAATTTCAGATACCGCCGGATCATCCAGTCGATCAGCGCAATCCCGGGTGCGCTAGAAACCAACAGCGTGATCACGATTCCTATTCCTATGACTGCCCAAACGATCTCCATCTAATTTTTTGACCGAACGTAAAGAGGAGACATGGAGAGTAGCGCGGCAGCGCTACTCGGAATTGTCTCCCTCGCCTGGTTCTGCTCTTGATTTCCATGGCGATCCATAGAGGAGAATTATCCCAAGCATGAGAAGGCTTCCGGATAAATGAATTCCGTACAGTTTGATCACTTTATTGCTGTAGGGTAAATCAATGGCCGAACTCACTGTAGCTAATTCACCAAATGAATCGGTCGCTTGCGCGGATAACATTCGAATATCGGAAACCACGATATCGTAGTGTGTATATGCAGCGTTAAGCGCGGAAAAACTCATAAAAAGAAACATTCCATACCCAAAGAAACCGATGATTCGTGCCTTCCATCCTATCAGCTTACCTTTTGTGACCATCCATCCGATTATGGCTATATTTGCTCCAACATAAAAATACCAGTAAAAGTCAGTCTTGTCATCAATCTTGAAGGCGAGATCAATTAGCCGCCAATAGATATCAGAGATATCAGTATCCATATATTATCATCTTTCGCAGAACGTCGAGGAATGGCACAGCGCTAATGGCGTTCGCTCTGGCGGCGCGGCTTCACGCTGTTGGCATCTCCGCCTTGTTCGAATCGGTCTTTCACGAGGGCAAACCCCCGTTCAGTCGCGATCACGTCCCACCAGGGACCATCCGTGACATCCTCTTCCTGCCAGAATTCATTTCTTCGCGCTTCCTCCAGTAATCCGCCCTCACTTGGAGAAGGCGACTGAAGGAATCTCAAATATCCTTCTTCTTCCAGTTTCTTGATTCTGTGGACAAATGCTTCTGGTGATGGATATCTGTAATAGAAAACCGGGCACAGGATATGCCACGGCTCATCGTTCGCGATGAATTCCAGCAGATCCAAATCAATGTCTTCCGGTTTCATTTGTATTTCGAACGTCAAACGGAGGTATGCGACTTGTGACTCTCGAAGATCCGGAACCTAATGCGAATTGCGACGCGGCTAAATCGCATTACCTCCCGTGCCTTGTTCTGGTCGGTCTTTTATTGAGGCGAGGCAAAGCGACAGGAAGAAGACTACTGTCAAATCTATAAGACGCCAGTGCTGATTCATTTCTATCTCACTGGCAATAACCTCAAGCTGTCGCTCAATCCTCTTTGTTTCATCTTCAAAATCTGATGTTTCTTGGATTTGTTGAAGCGCCTCAGAACTGATGCGGGTCGCAACAATACCACGCGTAGGAGTAAGAAAAATGGTAAACCCTACGTAGATAATACCGATCATTCCTAGGAGTCTTCTTAGATTGAGTATCATATGTCCAGAACGACTAGGAATGGCACCGGACTTGTGGCGTTTGGAGTCCTGGACTTTAACGAATTGCGGAGCGCGATAATCCGGTTGCCATCTCCGACTGGTTCTCCAATCGCTCTCCGAATATCCGTGAAATCCCGATTCGCCAAGGGGCCAATCTGTTCGGTATCCATTCTGTAAGGTTATTTTTTCTTGGTTCATCCCGGATTCTCCGAGTGCTCAGGGTTCCGGAATCAAATTTTCTTTCTTCCTCAATCGAGGGCGATCGCTTCCTCTGTTGGGCGTCCGAATCTCCGGGGAAATTCATCTTTATCTTCCGGGGAGAACGTCGAGGAGACTCGCGAGAGGGGCGTCAGCCCCTCTCGTTGAGTCCTCCGACTTGTGTGTGCCCGGCATGGGCACGTTGTGATGGGGTTAAAGTCCCCTGTTTCATGAACTCAACTCAACAAATGAAACTAGATTATGGCAACTGCGGAGTCGCGAGGCTCCGTGGGGAGGAAGCCTATGTCAAAGATGTGAGCCCACGTACAGAAACGCGGTACAAGGCCGACGGCACGGGTAAGCTGGCACAACACAGCGAAGCCCTGAGTTCACTGCCGGAGGTAAACCGCGGGGTTGTGCATCGGAACAACGTGCTCTTACCCGGGGAGGCCTCGTCTTCATGCCGCGCCGGTTTCAATCTACCGTCAAGGCGTGGCGGCGCGGCCAGCAATGGTCGCGTTGGAAGGCGAGGAGTCAGCCGAGGTCGTAGTAGCCGCATCGAACGAGCCGGGAGTAGCTGCCGACGGGTGACCCGTCCAGTGAAATGGACCGGAGGCCTCAGGTGTGGTGAAGGACCGAACCGAAGAAGTGGAAACAACCGGAGGTGCCTGTGAGTGATCATGCGGCATCTTCCGTGGAGAACCAAGTTCCACAGGAAAACCTGCTGGAGCGGATTCTGGATCAATCCAATGTTGAAACGGCGTGGAAACGCGTTCGCTCGAACAAAGGGGCGCCGGGGATCGACAACATGTCGGTCGCCGAGTTCCCGGCGTTTGCGCGGGCTCACCTGCCGAGGATACTGGAGCAGATCCGGGAAGGGCGGTATGCCCCCGCTGCGGTAAAACGAGTCTGGATTCCCAAACCGGACGGAAGCGAACGCCCTCTGGGCATACCGACCGTTCTGGACCGGGTGATCCAGCAAGCCATAGCCCAAATCCTCAATCCCATCTTTGATGTGGAATTCAGCGAAGGCAGTTATGGCTTCAGATACGGGCGTCAGGCTCACGCCGCCGTCGAGCGGCTGAGCCAGGCGAGTCAAGATGGATACCGTTGGGGAGTGGACTGCGATTTGAAGTCTTACTTCGACATGGTAAACCACGACCTGTTGATGCACCAGTTGGGCAGACGAATTCGGGACAAGCGCGTCCTCGCCCTGATCGGCAAATACCTGCGTGCAGGTATCCGGCACGACGACGGCAGCACGGAGAAAACACTTAAAGGCGTCCCGCAAGGCGGCCCGCTTTCTCCTTTGCTCGCCAACGTTATGCTCGACCCGCTCGATCGGGAAATCGAGGCGATGCACCTGCCGTTTGCCCGCTACGCGGATG
The DNA here is from genome assembly GCF_056590205.1 of Verruconatronum alginivorum. NCBI lineage: Bacteria > Pseudomonadati > Verrucomicrobiota > Opitutia > Opitutales > Verruconatronaceae > Verruconatronum > Verruconatronum alginivorum. The sequence continues at coordinate 2,703,255 of NZ_JBWPVQ010000001.1, forward strand.
ACTTCCTTATCCTCGCCCGCACCCAGACCGAGGCGCTTAGCGTCATGAGCGAAGTTCGGGAATATGTGGAAGGGAAACTGAAGCTGCTGGTGAACAACGACAAGAGCCGGGTCGCTCCTTTGAAGGAGTGCGCCTTCCTGGGGTTCAGTATCCACGGGAAGAAAATCCAGCGGACCGATAAGGCCGCCCGGAGATTCAAACTTCGGATACAGGAGATCACCGCCCGCAGTCGAGGTATCTCGATGAGGCAGCGCCTCCTTGAGCTTCGGCGCTACTGCGTGGGTTGGTTTCATTACTTCAAGCTAGGCCTCTCATACAAGGAGGTCTTGCAGTGGGACCAGTGGATCCGCAGGCGAGTGCGTCTGTGCTACTGGAAAGACTGGAAGCGGCCGCGCACGCGGCGGAGAATGCTCATTAGACTCGGTGTACCCAAAGACCGGGTAAAGCTCGCCTCGCGCTCCCGCAAGGGCTATTGGCGAATGTCGCGCAACAGTCTGGTGAACCTGGCACTCAACGACCGCTATCTGGAAAAGCAAGGGGTTCAATCCCTGAGCAAATTATGGGTGACCTTCAAATATGGAGACAAGGCCAAGGTCTAGTATCTGGTCCCTGATTCTTCGGAACCGCCGTGATACGGACCCGTATGTCCGGTGGTGTGGGGGCCGGGAGAGTTAATGCTCCCGGCTACCCGATTCGAATTCTAGGTTCGTCGAAATAGCCTACATTAGTCCAGAAACCTTTCCATTGCGGGTTACCTCAATATAGATCGGCCAATTTATTGTATTCTGGATATCACTGTCGCTTACAGGCCGGACTGTGCCCTGCCACGCTCCATCTTTCCATATCATTCTTATCTCTAAAGTCTCCCGAGGCGAATAGCCATTCTCCTCCAAAAACGATCCCGCAATCTGGATCGCTTCTGCTTCAGAAATCTTCCCGGAACATCCTTGAAGAAGAAACACTCCGAATGCGGCAATCAACGCCGAAACTTTACTTTTCATATTCTCGAACGTCGAGGAATGGCACCGGACTTGTGGCGTTTGGAGTCCTGGCGCTTTTGCGAATTGCGGAGCGCGACAATCCGGTTGCCATCTCCGACTTGTTAGCCGTTTAGTATTCGCTCCCAACGCCTGTAAAAGTCGTCGTCCGCAATCGCGGCACCCAGCTCTTTCGCCTTCAGGTAATAAAAGGCAGCCATTTTCATGTCGTGGCCGATTGCTGGTTTTCCGCCGAGCCAGAGCGTTCCCAGATTGTGGCAGGATGAAGGCTCGCCTGACTCACATGCCTCCATTAACATTTTCGATCCAATCTCTAATTTAGGGAAGTGTCCGCCCTCAAAATGGTGGCATAAAATCAGGCCGAGACTTGCCTTCGCCCGAAGATTTCCGCCTTCATTCAAGGGCGTAAGAAGATCAATTGCTTCTGCAGATTTACCTGCATTCCAAAGGTTATTAGCTTCTTCAATAATTTGATCCATCATCTTCTGGCTAACAGTATAGACTGCGAAACTCAGTTTCGCTTTTTGTGAAGATGTTTTTTGAGGAGATCTGGTTTCATCGAGATCGGGTGGAAAGGGGGACGAATTGAGTTTTTCCTTTTTAAGTATCTGATTTAGCGACTGATATGGGAATCGTCAATGCTTGTTCATGAGAAGGGGAGTTTCGCATTCTGCGGTAAAAAGCGAAACTCACGTGTTCGAGGAAAAGCGAAACTCGCGGTAGGGAAATGAAATGGAGTGGAGCAATGGTTGGCGGCGGTCCTATCGGATGGCGCTCGGATCGGGACGACGCTTGAAGTCCTGCCGTGGCGAGAAAGTTTCGGTTGTCGGGTTGGTTTCGCCCGCCTAAGCCGTCCGAAGATTGGGATGGAAAGGGATCGCTTCGGCGGTGGTGTCGGGGGTTGGTGGCGGAGGAACTCGCGTCGGCGTTTCGGGCGTGGCGGGAGACGGGGCGGCGGAGCCAACCCCGCTACTTGGGGAAACGGCGGCTGTGTTCGGCGTCGAGTGAGTTATCGGGGCGTTCCGTCCGTCAGGGAAGATTTCTGTGGTCGGGTTAAACTTGGCCAGGCTTGGCCGCCCGAGGATTGGGATGGGAAGGGGGCGGGTCAGGCGGTGGTGTCTCGGGTTAGTGGCGGAGGAATCGCGTCGAGCGTTTCGGGCGTGGCGGGAGACGGGGCGGCGGAGCTAACCCCGCTACGTGGGGAAATGGCGGCAGCTGTCCGGATTGGGCGATCGAATCGGGAAGGCTTCGCCCCGTCACTTCCCCGGGGAGGAGAATTATGAAGGATGAATGATGAGGGCGATTCCCGGGTTTCCGGCGAGGAAAGCGGGGGAGTCGTGGATCCGGAAGGGATCTTGTTTTTACTGACTTTATTTATCCCACGGGTCGGGGGTGGAGGAAAGGCGAAAGTTTACCTTTTTGTAGTTGTGGATTTGGGGCGGCAGGGGGAGAAGGTGGCGGCAGGGGGGGATCGATGAAGGCGGGGCTTCATCGCTACGGGGAGAAGAGAGGGAATCTTTTTTCCGATTATGGTTGCAAGGGGCGGGGGAACTGTTTCTGTTTTCCCTTTTAACTTTTTAAGCCATGCCAAGAGATATTGTTACACTGGAATGCACCGAGGCCCGCAAGGAGGGCAAACCTGTTTCGCGTTACATGACCACGCGCAACAAGAAGCTCCAGCCGGAGCGGGTGGAAAAAAAGAAGTTCAATCCGCATCTGCGGCGGCACACCGTCCACCGCGAGATCAAGTAATCCAGCCAGTTTTCATCGTGTGTTAATAAAAGGCCGCGGGAGACCGCGGCCTTTTTCGTGCACAGGCTGGAGGCGTCGCTTGAAGCGCCTTTACTCCCGGGAAGGATGTTCGCGACCCGGCTTGCGGGTGGCGGCCCGGCGGCTTTCCCGCCAGTTGTCGCGGTATTTGCGGATCCAATCAAGCAGGGCGCGCTCGAATCCAATGTCGTAGCCGACCTTCTCCGATTCCAACCATTTGTACTTTAAGATCTCCTCGCGCTCCGCCAGGAACTCCTGGTAAAGGCTGGATTGCTTGATGAAGTCTTCTTCAGGCCGGTCCTTTTTCGTCTTATTCGTCATAAGGGCGGCTACAAATGCGCATGAAAGGAGCTCCCGTCCCCATGTAGGAAATCATGCGATTGATTCCAACGCTGTTCGCTTTCATTGTCAAGAGAGAGGAGGCTCGTAGAATGGAAGATCGGGGGTGGATGGGTTTCCCGGAGGAGGAAGCCGCCTGTGCCCTTCAATATGCCGAACAAGTCTCCTTCTGTCAATTCGTTCGGGTTTCCAGTTTTTGAAGGATCGACTCCGCCATTTGGAAAAAAGCTTTGGCCGCCGGACTGTCCGGGGCGCCGACCACCACCGGGACGCCGGCGTCGCCGCCTTCGCGGATTCCGGGGTGGAGGGGAAGTTCGCCGAGGAAGGCGGTTCCGAGCGCCTCGGCGGTTCGGGCACCGCCCCCTTCGCCGAAGACGCGGGTTTTTTCGCCGGTGGCCGGGTGTTCCAGGTAACTCATGTTTTCGGCGACGCCGATCAGCGGGACGTTGACCTTTTCGAACATCAGGGCTCCCCGGCGGGCCACGTTATAGGCGGCGGCCTGCGGAGTCGTGACGATGACCGCTCCATCCAGCGGAATGGTCTGGACCAGCGAGAGTTGGGCGTCGCCGGTGCCGGGAGGGAGGTCGATCACGAGGACTTCGAGTTCGCCCCAGCGGACATTTTGGGCGAATTGCTGGATCGTTTTCATGATCATCGGTCCCCGCCAGACGACCGGGGAGTCTTCGTCGACGAGGAAACCCATCGACATCACCTTCACCCCGAAGTTTTCCAACGGCAGGATGGTGTTTTCGTCGATCTCGGGCCGGCCGCGGATGCCGATCATCAGGGGGACCGATGGCCCGTAGATGTCGCAGTCCATCAAGCCGACCCGGCCGGTGCCGCGGAGGAGCGATTCCATGGCGCAGGCGATGTTGACGGCGAAGGTCGATTTGCCGACTCCACCTTTGCCGCTGGCGATGGCGACGGCGAAGCGGACGCCGGGCATTTTGTTGACGATCCCCTGGGCGCCGGAGGCGGCCGGGGGCGGGGTTTTTGGCGCGGTGACCGCCAGTTCGACGGTGACGTTGCGGACCCCGTCCAGGTTGCCGACGACCGTTTCGACATCGCGTTTGATTTGGGTCGGCACCTTCGGGTCGGAGGTGGTGACCGAGAGGCGGACCGTCGCGTTGCCGTCGGTGAAGTCGACGGCTTGGACCAAGCCGAAGGAAAGGATGTCGCGGCTGAAACCGGGATATTTCACCTGCTTCAACGAGCTTTTGATGTCTTCTGCTGTCATTCTGGTAAAATTTACGGAATATCCGGGCCGACCGCGAAATTGAATTGTCGCGGCGGGACCGAACCCTAAAGATGCGGCCCTGTCTGTGGAACAGGCAGGTGCTAAATTTCATGGAATCGTCTTCCTTGTAAAGCGAGGAAGCGCTCCAAGTCTCAGAAAACCGTTTCTATCACTTCCAACATCCGTCTCATGAAACCATTTTCGTTAAAATCCCTCTTTTTTGTCCTCGCTCTCGCCTCCGTCGGCTTCTTCGCGACCCCGGTCGGCGCCCAGGAAATCGACATCGGCCGGATCGATGTCCAAGGTGGCGCCCGCGGGGTGATCCCGGTGTTGATTTCGTCCGACGACCAAACGCTCCGCCAAGCCGCCGAACGGGCTTTCGGGGTGCACGGGGGTTACCGGGTGGTCCGGGAGCGTTCCGGCGCGAGCTTCGTTTTCACCTTCCGGAGCGCCGGAGGCAACCGGGTCAGCCTCGATATTTCGTCGGGCAATCCGTTGCAGTCACAATTCCAGGAAACCGTTACCGGTACCAGCCAACTCAACGCCCTTTACCGCGCCGCCGACCGGGCGGTGGCGAAGACTTCGGGCCAACCCGGTTTCTTCGCCGGGCAACTCGCCTTCGTCGGGGAACGGACCGGCTCCAAGGAGGTGTATCTCTCCGATCTGTTTCTGACCGAAGTGCGCCAGATGACCCGCGACGGGTCGGATTCGGTCGGTCCGCGCTGGTCGCCGGATGGGCAGCGGATTCTTTACACCTCCTATTTCCGGTCCGGATTCCCGGATATCTTCGCGATCGACGTCGCCAACCGGACCCGGGTGCCCTTCGTTTCGATCCGCGGGACCAACACCGGTGCCAGGTTCAGTCCGGACGGACGCCGCGTCGCAATGATTTTGTCCGGCGAAGGCCATCCCGAACTTTATGTGAGCAACCGCGAAGGGAAGCAGATCCGCCGGCTCACCCGCAGCAACGCCGTCGCCTCCTCCCCATCGTGGTCGCCCGACGGATCCCGGATCGTCTTCGCTTCCGACCGCGACGGCCGTCCCCAGCTCTTCACCATTCCGGCGTCCGGAGGCAACATGACCCGGATCCCGACCAACATCAGCGGTTATTGCGCGGAGCCGGACTGGAATCCCCGGGATCCGAACCTGATCGCCTTCACGGCCGCGGTCAGCGGGCGTTTCGCGGTCGCGGTCTATGATTCGTCGCGCCGCGAAAGCCGTTTCATGACGCAGGGCCCGGGCGACGCCGTCGAGCCGGTCTGGACCAACGACGGTCGTCATCTCATTTACACCGCGCGGACTTCGAACAGCAGCACGTTGATGGTCCTCGACGTCCAGACCGGGAAGAACAGTCCGCTCAGCTCGCGCAGTTGGGGCAAGGCGGCGCAAGCCGATTTCTGGATTCCTTGACGAAATCGGGACGAAACAAGCCGGGCTACGAATGGTTATCGTCCCGGCTTATTTCGGGAAAATCGGCGGGAAATCGGCAAATGCCGGTTGACCCTGCGAGCTTACCTACTAGGATCATCATCGTCACCCTGTGGTGTTCGTGGAGTTGTTGATCCGCTCTCAACCGTATTGATAATTATGGGAGCTTGCCTCCAGACTTGGATCGCCAGGCCGTAAATCGGACGGCGGGAAAAGTCGGAAGAGCACCCACCTGAACATACTAGGGCAAGAGCCCGGCAACTTACGGCACAAACGGGGTGACATATTTTTTCCCCGCCCCCCGGTTTTCCACAGGGACTAGGACCTGCGCTGGCTACTGGGATGGATGGTATCCTGTCGTCTGGCGTCGGCGCCGGCCTCAGGACAAGGTCGGCTGGGAAGCCAACCCTCCGATTTGACCCTGTAATTTGGATAAACCCAGATATCGCGTAGTGGGGTTGGCTTTGCCGCCCCATTTCCGATGTGGTCGAAATGCCCGGGACTTTTGGAGTCTGATTTTGACGCTCGACGTCAAATGGACTTCGGACGGTTTTGGCCGTTGCGGTCGGGCGGCGGAGCCAACCCGACTACGGCGACTGGCGACGTGCTCCCCACCACTGGGAGGGATGGCATCCTGCCGTCCACCAGCCTCAGAAGAAGGTCGGCTGGGCCAACCCTCCGATTTTCCGTAGGAGATTCGACGGTGCCGATCGTCCCGCCGTTATTACTCCGCTTCGTAGCCGAAAATCCGGATGCCGTGTTTGTTGGCTTTTTCGAGAACCTCCGGCTTGTCGAGCATCACCGTTTTCTCCGCTTCCAGGGCGACGGAGCGGATGTCGGCTTCGAGCAACACATCGAGTGTATGCAAACCGAACACCGGGACGTCGAAACGGTAGTCCTGTTGCGGTTTCACCGTTTTGACGAAGATTTTCTCGTCGGTTTTGAAACTGCCGGCCCGCCGGAGCATGGCGTCGGTGCCGTCGAAACCTTCGACCACCAGCACCGTTCCCTTGCAAACGACCACTCCCTGGCCGATGTCGAGGCGGGCGACTTCCTTGGCGATTCGGATGCCGTGTTCCAGGTGGCCCGGGTCGATCGCCTTTCGGTTGCGGGTCATCATCCCGGCGGTCGCCAAATGATCGTCGAGAAAAGAGCGGGCGTCGAGGAGCGGAACGCCGATGCCTTCCATCTCCCGGGCGATCGCCCCGAAGATCGTTTCCGCGTTCCGTTCCTTCAATGTCGCCAAAATGGTGAGGGCACGGAGGTCCGGATGGAGTCCGTTGAACAAACGGCGCGGGGTGATCTGGCCGGCCATGATCGCCTGGGTCGCCCCGAGTTGGGCGAGCGATTTCAACATTTTACCGAGCTGGCCGACTTTCACCATCCGGCGTTCGTCGGATGGAAAGGAGTCGATCAGATGCCCTTGGGTTTCGTCTTCGAAGCCGACCAGGCAGAACGGCATCTGGAGGCGCCGGATGGCGGCCGCGACCAAATCCGGATAACGGCCCTTGCCGGCGAGGAGGGCGATCTTCCCCTCTGGATTGAAGTCGGGCGGCAGAAAACGGCTGGTCATGGCTTGGGAAGCGATGGCGGAGATCATGTCGCGGACGTTGGCGGAGTTTTCGGTGCGGATCGATGTGGGCGCGATTCTTGCATCCCGGTTTTATAGGCGGGCGCGCCGGAGCGAGTCAAGCCGGTCACGGCCTGGAAACCTGCGCCGGATAAAAACGGAGGGAAGAACGCGACTCCCCTCCGTCGACCCGCGAACTCGGCCTTACTTGGTAAGCGCCTGCGCGATATCGGCTTCGATATCCTCGTAATCTTCGATCCCGATCGAGAGCCGCACGTAATCTTCGGAGACCCCCGAGCTCACCTGTTCTTCCGCGGTCAATTGCGAATGGGTGGTGCTGGCCGGGTGGATGGCGAGCGATTTGGCGTCGCCGATGTTGGCCAAGTGACTGAATAGCTTCAACTTCTCGATGAACTTGCGTCCGGCTTCCATTCCCCCCTTGATGCCGAACCCGATGAGGGCGCCGAATTGGCCGGAAAGATATTTTTTCGCCTGGTCGTGGTAGGGGCTCGATTTGAGTCCCGGATAATTGACCCAGCTGACCTCGTCGTGGCTTTCGAGATATTGGGCGACCTTCAACGCGTTTTCGCAATGACGGGCCATCCGGAGGTGGAGGGTTTCCAATCCCTGCAGCATCAGGAAGGAGTTGAAGGGGGAAATGCATCCTCCCGTGTCGCGGAGGAACTGGAGGCGCATTTTCAGGATGTAGGCGACATTGGCGCCTCCGGCCGGCGGGAACTCCTTGAAGGCGTCCCAATGGACGAGACCGTGGTAACTCTGGTCGGGCTCGGTGAAGCCGGGGAAGTTGCCGTTGCCCCAGTTGAAATTGCCGCCGTCGACCACGATGCCGCCGATCGAGGTGCCGTGGCCACCGATGTATTTGGTCGCGCTATGGACCACCACATGGGCGCCCCAGTCGAACGGCCGGTGCAGGATCGGGGTGAGGACGGTATTGTCGAGGATCAACGGAACTCCGGCCTCGTTGGCGATTTTGGCCACTTCCTCGACCGGGAAGACGTTCAGGCGGGGATTGCCGAGGGTCTCGCCGAAAATCAGCTTGGTGTTTGGTTTGATCGCCTTGCGGAAGGCGTCCGGGTCGTCGGCGTCGACGAAGGAGACCTCGATCCCCATTTTTGGCAAGGTGTAGTGGAACAGGTTGTAGGTGCCGCCGTAGAGCTGGGAAACCGAGACCATGTGGTCGCCGTGGCCGCAGATGTTGAGGACGGCGTTGGTGATGGCCGCCTGGCCGCTGGCGTGGGCGAGGGAAGCGACGCCCCCTTCAAGGGCGGCGACCCGTTGCTCGAAGACATCGGTGGTCGGATTCATGATCCGGGTGTAGATGTTGCCGAGCTCCTTCAAGCCGAAAAGGTTCGCCGCGTGCTCCGTGTCGCGGAAGACGTAACTGGTCGTCTGATAGATCGGGACCGCGCGGGAAGCGGTGGTTGGATCGGCCGATTGCCCGGCGTGAACAGCTTTGGTTCCAAGTCCTTTCATAGACGGAAAACTATGGCCCAAGAAGGCCGGTAAATGAAGCACAAACCGGGGGAGATTCATGAAAAGATCTCATCTCTTTTGTAGCGATGAAGCCGCGCCTTCATCGACTTTCGCCCGGGGTCGTCGAATCTTCGCGGAAGATCCGCTACGAATAAGCCCGCCCAATCAAACCGCCGACGGGAAAACCGGCCGAAGGAGTTGCCGGGAGGAGGGAAAAGGATACAACCTTACTGTTTTCACCTAGATGTCAGCCGGGGACTCCAGTCGGATTAAAGAGAAAGTGAGGCGCCTGCCCGACGGTCCCGGCGTGTACCTGATGAAGGATCGGTTGGGACGGATCATCTACGTCGGCAAGGCGAAGTCGTTGAAAAAACGGGTTTCGACTTACTTCCAGGCCTCCCGACGTTTCACCCTGCAACCGAAGATTCGGGCGTTGGTCGACGTGATCAGCGATTTCGAAATTCTGGAAGTGAAGAGCGAAACCGAGGCGCTCCTCCTCGAGGGAAAGTTGATCAAGGAATGGAAGCCGCGTTACAACACCGAGTTCACCGACGACAAACGTTTCCTCATGGTCCGGGTCGACCTCAACGCCGACATCCCCCGATTCCGGCTGACCCGTTTCCGGAAGGAAGACGGATCGCGCTACTTCGGGCCGTTCGCCCATTCCGGACCTCTGCGGCGGACGCTGTCCGAACTCCGCAAGAAGTTCGGGGTATTGCTCGCCGACGTCATTCCGCAGAAGCAGCCCGATGGTCGGTATCAGCTTTATGGTGACGTTCGGTCCGAGTTGTTCGGGTTTCCCAACCTGGTGACCCCGGCCGAATACCGCGAGCGAATCGAGGCCGCCTGCGAATTTCTCGAAGGGAAAAGCCGGGAGTGGTTGGAAAGCCTGCGGGAAGAAATGACCTCTGCCGCCGAGCGCCAGGAATTCGAAAAGGCGGCGCAATTGCGGGACATCGTTTTCTCGCTTGAGAAGACGTTGGAAAAGTCCCGGAAATTCGCCCGCGATCCGCTGGTGCTCGACTCCCGGAACGCGGCGATGGAGCGCTTGCAGGAGGCACTCGCGTTGCCCGGCCTGCCGACGCGGATCGAATGTTTCGACATCTCTCACATCTCGGGCACGTTCGTCGTCGCCTCAATGGTCAGCTTCGCCGACGGGCGACCCGACAAAAACAATTACCGGCGCTACAAGATCAAGAGCTTCATCGGCAACGACGATTTCCGGGCGATGGAGGAAGTCGTCGGCCGCCGCTACCGACGGCTCGCCGAAGAGGGACGTCCCTTTCCCGACTTGGTGGTGATCGACGGAGGGAAGGGCCAGGTCGGCGCGGCCAACAAGGCTTTTTTCATTCTCGGACTCCAACCCCCGCCGCTGATCGGATTGGCCAAGAAGGAGGAGACCATCATCTTTTCCGACGAACGGGAACCGTTGAACCTCCCGGAACGCGACCCCGGCCTCCGCCTGTTGCAACGGGTCCGCGACGAAGCCCACCGCTTCGCCAACACCTTCAACGCCGACCTCCGCAGCCGTCTCCTCCGGGAATCGGTCCTCGACGATTTCCCCGGCCTCGGCAAAGTCCGCCGCGCCGCTCTTCTCGAACACTTCCGCTCCATCGACCGCCTCCGCAAAGCCACCCCCGAAGAGATCGCCGCCGTCCCCGGCATCGGCCCCAATATGGCCAAAAACCTCCACGCCTTCCTGAAAGAAATAAACCGCGGATAAAGGAAAACCCACCGCGGATGGCTCGGGAAAGGGAACTGCGGATACACTGGAAAGTTAACCGCAGATGGGCGCAGATAAGCGCAGATATTTTCTTTTGCTCAGCTCCGCACCACGCGTTTCCATTGGAGTTGGGCTTCTTTAAAGTTGAGGAGCAAGGCGAGAGACAAGTTGGTTGTGGCGAGATAGCCGATCATTTGAGCCATATGGGTTTCGTTGAACGCGGTGACGACCTTGGTGTCCACGATGACGGCATGATCGACGATTAGATCAGGGATCAATTTTCCGATTTCCTCTCCTTCGTAGAAAACAGGATAGGGGGTTTGCTGATCCACATGATGGCCTCGGTTACGCAATTCGATAATCAAAGCCCGTTCGTAGAGTCGTTCGTCCAAACCTGGCTTCAAGGTATTCAACACCTTCATCGCCGAGCCAATGATCTCAAACGTAAGCTTCGCAAGGGGGTATTTCTCCATCTTGCCATGATTTAATCTTGTTCCAAAAGTTAAAGCAAAAATAACTGCTGTGCATCTGCGCCTATCTGCGCCCATCTGCGGTTAAAAACAATCTGCGGTTCAGTAGGATTGGCAGGAGGATCAGGATTGCCGGCAGGGTCAGGACCAGTGCGGAGGCGGTCATCAGGCCGAGGTGGGCCACCGGTTGAAACGCCGAAAGACCAAGCAGCAGAAATACCCCGATCAGGATCAGACTGGTGAAGAAAATCGGCGGTCCTTTCGTGAAAATCGCTTCAGCGACCGCCGCCCGCGAATCGCCGGACCGCCCCCGGACATCCCGCCAACAGGTGATGAAATGGACCGCGTCGTCCACCGCGATCCCGGCGGCGATCGCCCCGGCCATCACCGTGATCGCGTTGAGCGGAATCCCGAAGTAACCGGCAAAGCCGAGCATCGTGCCGACCGGCAGCAGAGTGACCGCCAGCCCTTTCGCCATCAAGACCGGGTTCCGCCACAACACCAGCAACAACACCGCCACCGCGGCGATCACCGTCAAACTGCTGAGCAATTGAGCCCTCACCACCGCCTGGTCGGAGGCGAGAAACTCATGGACGATCCCGCCCGCCTCGATGGTCGTCCCGGTCGGAGCCGAACCTCTGGCCGCCGCCAGAATCTGCTCCACGATCTCCAGATAACGGGCGGACGAAAGGGAAGGCATCCGCAAGATCATGAAGGCGGTCCGCCGTTCCTCATCGGCCACCGCCCCCAAAAACGGCAGGTCGAACGCCTCCAATCCCCCCGTGAACATCCCCAGCAACCACGGCTCGTCCGGCAACCGGAGCGCCTCCGGGTCGCCGCCACGCCAGACTTGATTGAGGACTGTCAGAACTTGTGGATACGAATAAACCGCCGTCACTTCCGGGATCGACTCCGCCCGCCGGTGGATTTCCCAGACGAACTCCAGGAAATCCCGCTCGGTGATTCCCCCCGCGCGGCCGGAGTCGAAATCGATCTGGGCGACATGCAGTCCGCCGTATTCGGCATCGGCGATCCGAACCGCTTCTTCGATTTGACTACCCCGCGGAAGAAAACTCTCCAGCCGTACATCCGGTTGAAGCAGCAACAGCCCCGGCCCCGCGATGGTCGCGAGCAGAAGCGCCCCCGCGACCGGGGCCGACCGATGGCCTTCGATCCATTGAGCCAGGTTCTCCGCGACGTTCCGCCACCGCGCTTCGGTTGAGCGCAATCGCCGGTCGGCCGCCGACGGTTCCAGACCGCGTCGCCGACCTCCGGTCACGGCCAGCACCGCGACCCCCGGTCCGAAGGTGAAAAGGAAACCGGTCCCGACCCCGGCGGCTCCCCAGAAGCCGAGTTCCCGGACTGATTCCGTCGGTGAAACCGTGAGCGCGAGAAACCCGGCCATCGTGGTCAGGGTAGCGAACAAACAGGCCTTTCCAGTCTCGGCGATCGCCCGTTCCAAGGCGGTTCTCCGGCTTCCTTCCCACACTGAATTCCGGAGGAGGGCGGTGCCCAGGTGGGCCAGCAAGGTCAATTGGATCGCCCCCAGCAACGGAAAAAGGGCGAGCGCGAACGGCTCCGGTTGATAACCGGCCACGCGGCTGAGTCCCGGCAGGATCGAGAGATAAATCAAGTGAATCAACAGGAGCGAGCCCGCCATTCCCCAGCCGAGGAAGGCGACCCGAAGGATGACGGCGGCCAGCAGCAACGCCCCGCCGAAAAGAAGGAACGAGTCGACCTTCACCGCCTCCCGCATTTCGAGTTCCGCGAACGGAAGTCCGATCATTCGCAGCCGCGTTTCGCCTTGTTCGAATGTATCCAGGATCTCTTGCGCTCGATCCCGCAACTCCGCCGGGGTCGACCGCTCGAAGGCGGAGGCGTGGTATTCCACCGCGACCAACGCCCGGTTTCCGTCGGCGGAGACCATGACATTGCGGATCAACGGATGTTGGAGGCAGAGTTCTTCGAGCGCGGCCAGTTGGAAGTCGTCCCACGGCGGGGGAGGGATCAGCGCTTCGAAAGAAAAGGAAAAACCGCGCCGGACCGGCATCACCGAGTGGGTCAAGCTCTTCACCGCCCGGATGTCGCCGGAGGCGATGAAGGCGTCGGTCAAATCCCGCACCAGCGACAACCCTTCGGTGGAAAAAATCGGCCGATGTTCGACGTCGATGAAGAGGGTTCGTTCGATCTCCCCGATCTCGCGGGCCCGCTCGAACGCCTCTCGTTGCCCGCCCCGGGCGTCGAGCACAGAATCGATGCCGCTCCGGGTCTGCAACTGCGTCCCGGCCACCCAGAGCAGCAGGCAAACCCCGGTCGTCAAGGAAAGCGCCCACCATGGACGCCGGGTGAAAAAAGTGAGGATGAATGTCAGCAAAACCGTGAACTTCGCGATTCTGCTGTCTGCCAGAAATCCGGATCAGGTCAAACGCATTACGAACTCACACCGCGGTTTCGCGCCGGTAAAGGGCGGCGTCGATGATCGACCAGATGTGGATGATCCAGCCGAGGAAGATCACCCAAAGGACGGCGGCCAAAAGAAATTGGGCCAAGGCGAGGATGACCCGTCCCTGCAGTAGTTGGCCCAAGCCGGGGATGAAGAAACTGGCGAGGGCGGCGATGACGTTTCCGGTGGAACCTTGTCCGTTCATATTTTTACCAGTCGCCCGATTCGACTGATTTCGCAACCGCCCCAGCCTAGGGAAAACCCGGAATGTCGAGGTGGGACTGGCTTCGTCGCCCCAGCGCAGCGGCGAAAACCATCAAGATCAGGCTCCAATGTCGCCATATGCAATATTTGTGTTTATGCGGATCGCTGGGCCAAATCGGAGGGTTGGCTTCCAGCCGACCTTCTTCTGAGCCCGACGCCGACGGCGGACGGCAGGATGCCATCCCTCCCAGTGACGAGGATCTTTCGTGGTTTTCATCGGAGGGGGCGCTTGGCCCGGTTGCTGACTCCGACGGTCTTCGGCTAAAGCACGAAGCTCCCGCAATTTTACCGCATGAAAAGGATTTGCGATGTGCCCGGGGTTGATCTAGTTAGGGAGAATTATGAAGAAGCTTCTTCTGTTTTTGGCCTCCTTCGTGCCGTTCGTGGGCGTTCATGGCGCTCCGCTGGAATTAGGGGCTCCGGCGCCGCAGGTGGAGGCGGTCGACCAGGACGGTCAAACCGTGGCGCTTGGCGATCTTTACCGCGAGGGCTTTGTGCTGGTTTTCTTTTATCCGAGAGCCAACACCCCCGGATGCACCGCCCAGGCGTGCAGTCTGCGGGACGAGTTCGCGGTTCTCCAGGAGAAGGGGGTGCAGGTTGTCGGGGTCAGCATGGATTCGGTTGCGGCTCAGAAGAGGTTCCAGACGGCGCATAACCTGCCGTTTCCGCTGCTGGCCGACGAAGATGGAAAAGTCGTCGACGCGTTCGGGGTGCCGAAACGGGGGGCGTTCGCCAGCCGACAGGCGTTTCTGATCCGCGACGGCCAGGTGGTCTGGAGAGATCTGCGGGCTTCGACGGCGAAACAGGCGGAGGATGTCCTCGCCGCGCTCGATCAATTGAAGAACGGACGGCGGAACTGAGGGTTGGCTTCGACCTCCCAGGTCATCCGACCCGTCGTTTTCAGCCTCCTCGTTTCTCCGTCAATCTCCTTCAGCCATGCTCTCTCGGCACACCAAACGGGCGCTTCTCGGTTTCACCTTCGCGGCAATCATCCTGGTAGTGACCGGCGCCGCCATCCGGCATTATTTCGCGGCACGGGCCCTGGAAATCCGACTGGAACAGGAGCGGGCGGAGTTGGTGCCGCCGGAGCCGATGTTGGCCAACGTCGAGCGAATGGATCGTTTCCGGGAGCGTTCGTTCGCGGTGCGGTTGCAACCGGACCGGCGGGCCTCAGTGGCGGCCGAGGTTTCGGGACGGGTGGTGGAAATAGCGGTCGATGTCGGCGACGTGGTGGAAGAGGGGGAGGTCTTGCTGCGGCTCGATCCGACGCTCGCCCGCTTGGGCTTGGAATCGGCCCGGGCGGCGGTGGACGCCGGGGAGGCGCAATTGCGCGAGTTCCAACGACGGGCGCGGGAGGCGGATCGCCTCCGGGAAACCGCCGCCATCCCCGAGACCCAGGCGGAAGAGGCCCGGGCACAGGCGGAGGTCCAGGAACGGGAATTGGACCGCTTGCGTTCCGAGTTGCGGCGCCAGGAGGAATTGCTCGCCCGGCACGAGATCCGGGCGCCGTTCGCCGGCCACGTGAACCAGCGGTTGGTGGAGACGGGGGATTCGGTGAACGTCAACCAAGGGCTCTTTAGTTTGGTCACCCTCGATCCGTTGCGTATTCGTTTTTATGTGAGCGATCTCGAACTCGGTTCGTTCCGGTCGGGGGAGGAACTCCGGCTGACGTTGACCGCCTTCCCCGGCGAGACGTTCCAGGCGGCGGTCGCCTCGGTCGGACGGGCGGCGGATCCGAGCAACGGCTTGTTTTTGATCGAAGCGAAGGCGCCGAACGCCGACGGTCGGCTTCCGGCGGGAGCCCAAGGGCGTATTCGGACGGTCATTACGAGGTACGCCGACGCCTTATTCGTCCCGGCCTCGGCCGTCCGTTTCGAAGGACGCCGGGCGTTGGTCGAGATTTGGGCGGATGGCGAGGGTGTGTTGAGGGAACTCGAACTCGGGCGCGAAGTCGACGGGTTTTATCCGGTGCTTTCCGGGATAAGCGAGGGAGAAACCTTGATTGTCCGGTGAGAACCCGCGGCCGGTCAACGAGGGGATCGTTTAGATGAATATCGCGCGTTGGAGTGTCGAAAACCGGGTGGCGGTGAACATCATCGTCGTCGCGTTGCTGGTCGGCGGGATCTTCGCCGCCGCGACCCGGATCCCGCGTGACATTTTCCCGGACGTATCGACGAACTACATACGGATTTTTACCGTCGACGCCACCACCAGTCTGCCGGAGGACATGGAGCAGCTGGTGACGATTCCGATCGAGGAACGGGTCGCCGGGGTGAGCGGCCTGCTCAACGTGATGTCGTCTTCCCAGAATAATTTCTCGACGATTTTCCTCGAAATCGATCCCTCGATCAACGACCTCGAACCGATTCTCAACGAGGTCCGTCAGGAGGTCTCGATGGCCCGCCCGGAACTGCCGCCAACCGCCGAGGAACCATTGGCGGAAATCTTCGATATTCCGTTGCCGCTCCTCACCTTCGGGATCACTTTCCCCCCGGGTTTCGACCTGACGGCGGAGCGGGCGGTCTTCGACCGGTTGGAGCGGGAACTGAAAGTGGTGCGGGGCGTTTCGGAGGTTTTGGTGGCCGGGCTCGGCCCTCGGGAGCTTTGGATCGAAGTCGATCCGTTTCGGGCGGAGTTGGCGGCGCTCGGGTTCAACCAGGTCGCCCAAGTTGTCGGGGACCAGAGCCGGAACTGGACTGGCGGTCGCTTGCGCAGCGCGGCCGGGGAACGGATCGTTCGGCTCGACGGGGAGATTCGATCGCCGGAGGATCTCGATGAATTGATGGTCGCGTCGACCGGAGGGCTGGTGCGGTTGCGCGATATCGCCACCTTCAAGGAATCGCCGGAACGGGAGACCTGGCGGGGACGGGTCAACTTGGAACCGGGCCTCACCTTCACGGTGATCAAGCGGCGCGGGGCGGACGCGTTGCAGACGGCGGCGGCGGTCACCGCCGTTTTCGACCGGGTGATGCAACAGGCTCCGGAGGGAGTGGAGGGACGGATCGTCACCGACACCACGAAATACATCGACGTCCGGATTCAAACCGTCCTGGAGAGCGGTATCCAAGCTTTGGTGATCGTGACCGTCCTGTTGGTGATGTTGTTGAACTGGCGGGTGGCGGTGCTGATCGCGATCGGATTGCCGATCTCGTTCGCGGGAACCTTTCTGGTTTTGTATTGGCGGGGGGAGTCGATCAATCTTCTGTCACTCTTCGCGATGATCATGGCGATCGGGATGATCGTCGACGACGCGTTGGTGATCGCGGAAAACATTTACCGGTATTACGAGGCGGGTCTGTCGCGGGTGGAAGCGGCGGTGCGGGGAACGCAGGAGGTGATCTGGCCGGTGGTCGGAAGTGTGTCGACGACGGTGGCGGCGTTTCTGCCGTTGATCCTCGGGGAAGGAATCATCGGCAAGTTCCTGGCGGTCGTGCCGGTGGTGGTGATCGCTGGACTGGTCTTTTCCTTGGTGCAAGCCTTTGTGGTCCTGCCGAGCCATATGTCGGACTTCGTGCGTCACCCGGCGACCGTCAAGGAGTTGGAAGCGAAGTTGCGGGAGCGCCCGCCTTTGATGCGGCGCCTTTATCTGCATATCAGTTTGACCTACGCCGAACTGCGGGTGGCGGTCGACCGGATCATGGGAGGAGTGATCGAGACCTACACTCATTTGCTGGTCCTTTGTTTGCGGCGGCGGTATTGGGTGTCGCTGGGCTTCGTGGCCCTGCTGGCCGCCGGCGGCGTGGTGATTTGGGCGGGGGTATTGCGATTCCAGTTGTTTGAATCGGATTACGCCGACCGGATATTCGTAAAAGTCGATTTGCCCTCGAACTATTCGCTCGACCAGACCGAGGAGGTGGTGATCCGGCTGGAGCAGGCGATCGCGGCGGAGTTGCCCGAAAACGACCTGGCGGGGTTGGTCACGCAGATCGGAGCCCGGCTGGAGCAGACGAATCAATTTCTTCAATACGGCGCCAACCTGGCGATGGTCACCGTCGACGTCGACGAGCAGAATCCGGCGGCACGTCGTCCCTCCGAAATCGAACGCCACCTGCAGCGGATCGTGAATCGATTTCCGGAATTCGTCACCGCGACGGCCGCCTCGGAAGGGGGCGGGCCGCCGGTCGGTTTGCCGGTGAACGTCGAGATCCTCGGCGAGTCGTTTGAGGTGTTGCGCGAAATCGCGGCCGAACTCGAACTGCGGTTGGCCCAAGTCGACGGGGTGACCAACATCGCCAATAATTACACAGCCGGGCAGCCGGAATTCGTTTACCGGTTGGACGAGGAGAGGGCGGCCGAGGAAGGGCTCTCGGCCCGGGATGTCGGAATGTATTTGCAAGGCGCATACAGAGGAATCGAAGCCGCCCGGGTCCGCTGGGGGAACGACGAAGTCCGTTTGCGGGTGATGATGGACGAACGTTTTCAAAACGATCCCGAGATCCTGGCTGGTCTGCGGATTCCGACTCCCGACGGACGGTTGATCCCGTTGCATTCGGTGACTGAGGTGACCAAAACCAGTGGGATCGCCCGGATCAATCGAAGGAACCAGCAACGGATGGTCCGGGTGACCGCCGACCTCGATACTCGGGCGATCACCGCGCGCGAGGTGGAGCGGGAAATGATGCCGTGGCTGGCGGAGTTCGAGGAACGTTATCCCGGCTACCGGTTGCGGGTGGCGGGGGAGAGCGAGGACACCGAACGGAGCATCGAGGCGATGCAATTCGCGGCGCTCCTGGCCATGATGTTGATCTACGTGATCCTGGCGGTGATCTTCAATTCGTTTTTGCAACCGCTGATGGTGATGGCGGTTATCCCATTCGGGGTGATCGGGGTGATTGGTGGCCTGTTGTTGATGGGGCAACCGCTCGGTCTGATGGCGATCATGGGGACGATCGCCCTCGCCGGGATCGTGGTCAACAACTCGGTGGTCTTCGTCGATTTCATCAATCGGTTTCGCCGGGAGCATCCCTCGGCCAACGGACGACGCCACGGCAGCACCGGCCGGGCCCGTTGGCATTCGATCATCGTGAGCGGCCGGATCCGCTTTCGTCCGATCTTCCTGACCACCGCCACCACCATCGGCGGCCTGGCGACCCTCGCTTTCGCGACCCGGGGCCAGGAAGAGTTTCTGGCCCCGATGGCCCAATCGATCATCTTCGGCCTGATGTTCGCCTCGTTGATCACGATGATCCTGATTCCCTGCTTATACTCGATCATCGACGACCTGATTTTAATGAAAGACCGCCTCCTCCGCCGCGACCAGTCTGAGTGACTGAGCAACCGGAATGAGAGATTCAACCGCAGATGACGCGGGTGATCGCAGATAAAGCCGGATCCCGCTGGAAACGACAGCTTGACCTTTTTTCCCCGCTGGATTTTCTTGCTCCTTCCGGGTGCCTAAAATGCCTAGAAACACCTCGCAGGGGTCTGGTCAAAGAAGCGCTTGGTTGATAAAGAGATGCGGCAGTAGCTCAGTCGGATAGAGCAGCGGATTTCTAATCCGCGGGTCGGGGGTTCGAATCCCTCCTGCCGTGCCATCGCAACTGCGGGGACCATGTCCAGGGTCTTACGTCCGTCCGGCGGCTTCTTTTTCGAGTTTCAGGAGGCGGTCGGATAAATCGGGGGGAGAGATGAAGAGGGTTCGATTCCCTTTTTTCCGCTGTTCCAGTAGCGCGGCTTGGCCGAGATCCAGCAGGTCGGTGCGTGCAGTTTGATACGCCACGTTGTGGCTTTTCTGGTGGCTGCGGAACGTGTAGCGTTGTCCCGGATGATTGAGGGCGTGGCGAATCAGGGCCACTTGACGGTGGTTGAAAAGATCAAGCGCCCGCATATGGGTCTCGACCTCCCGGATCTCTGATGTCTTCCGCTCAATGTAGGCGTCCAATTCGCCGACCGCTCGCCGGATCACTTCAGTTTGGGAAAGGAGGAAATACGTCAGGTCGTTGTTGTCCGTTTCCGTATAAAGAAAGGAGCGGACGTATTGCATCGGCGCTTTTCGCAGAATTTTGGAGATCGAAATGAACTCGAACAGCCAGTAACCCCGGTGGAGCATCGCCCAATAGAAGAGCGCTCTCGCCGTGCGCCCGTTGCCGTCCACGAAGGGATGATCGTAAGCCAGCCAGAAGTGCAAGATGATCGCTCTGACCGCAGGGTGGACAAAACGGTCGGGCGTTTCTGCGTTGGCAAAGGCGCACATGGCCTCCATCCGCGCGGGCAACTCGTCGGCTGGCGGCGGGTCGTGGTAAACATTGCCTTCGTCGTCGGCCACGACGCATTTCTCATCCGGTCGGCGAAAGCGTCCTGCGGCGGTCGGATTGTCCAACGTCTGGTCTGTCACCATCCGGTGGATTTCAAAGACGAGGTCCGGCGAAAGCCGGGAATTCTTCAGTTCCCGGATTTTCCCCATAGTGCTGTAGTTGTTCAGGATCATCCGCTCGCTCGTATCGCGCGGCTTACGACCGGTGCGGATCATCTCCTTCGCCACCTCGCGCGTGGTTGCGGCGCCCTCGAGTTGGCTGGAGGCGATGGCCTCTTCCATGAGAGAACTCACCACATAACGGTCGCGGGTGTGCGGGTTGGTAATCGGTTCGGGAAGACTAATGGTGCAACCGGCTCCAAGATCGATCTCATGCAGCGCCTCCATGACCGACTCCGGCACGGCAAATTGAAATGGTTGTCCCACCTGGTCCATCAATGGAATCGATTTGAGTGCTTCCAGTCGGGACATTTTCAACAGCATCCACCATTCCCGATGACTCATTCCGGCGGGCGGCGGGCACCGCCGAAGCTTGTCCCAGTGAAGATAGTCCTTCCGGGGCGGAGTCTTCTGCATCAGCGACAAAACGTCCTTGAGCCGCTCTGGTCGTCTCCCGAATTCAGCCAGCAGTTCGGTCAGCCTCGGTGGTGTTTCAGGAATGCGCATTGTCGAGTGCTAGTTTTCTGCTAAATTAGTGAAAATTAGTAGATCCAAGGGGGGGTGGCAAGAAATTACTAAAATATACTAAATTAGTAGCCTTGTCGGAGGGATGGGATCAGGTTGCTGTCGGCTTCCTGCTCTTTTGAAACGAATCGCTAATGGCAAATAGGGATTTAAAGTTGAGATCATGCCGTGAACCGGTTTGAATCTTGGGCTTGGGTATGGACCGGCAGCAGGAGATCAAAAACGAACTGGAGCGGATGGTGCGGCTTATTTCTGAGGAGCCCTCGGTTCGCCGGGTGATCTTGTTCGGGTCCGCCGCGTCGGACGAGACGGTTGGAGAATGGTCTGACATCGACCTATGTATTGTCCAGGAGAGCGAACTGCGTTTCTATGACCGGTTGGCATGGTGGATTCGGAAGCTCCGTCCGGGGGTCGGGGTCGATCTGGTGGTCTATACTCCCATAGAGATCGATCAGCTTAGAGCGCAGGGCGGATTTTATACCGACGAGATCGAAGCCAAAGGGAAGGATCTATATGCCGCTTGAGCCGCGCTGGCTGCATTTTTCCGAAGAAGATATGGCGATGGCGCGGTTGGCAATCGAAGCCGGGATTTGGAATCAGGGGTGCTTCCACGCCCAACAGGCAGCTGAGAAACTTTTGAAGGCAACATTTCTCGCGGGTCATTTGCCGCGAACTCACAAGCTGACCGATCTGGTTCGAAGTGCGCCGCGAACCGCTCCCTGGCGAACTTGAGGAGGCTCTGGTTTTGTTGGACCGATTCTACATTCCGACCCGATACCCCGATGCGCTTCCTGGATCTTTGGAATCCGGGTTGCCAAATGAGGCCGACGCGCGAGGGGCCTTGGAGACTGTTCAGAAGCTGTGCGATTTCCTTCTGGCGGAGGGGGAGTGAGCGGCGTTGCCCTGAGACTGGCTCAGGGCTGCTTGCGGGCTGCCTCCGCGTTCGACGAGCAGTCCGCGGCGGATCCATTCGCGTAATTCCCGCCGGGCGAGGACGCGGACGTCGTCGGTGGCAATCTCGAATTCCGGGCTGTTGGCGTGCTCGGCGAGTAGCTGGCCCAACTGCTCCCGGGCGTCCGCCAGCGGGATCTCATGGATCCCATTCTTGAAAAGAGGCTTCAAGCAGCCGATGGTTAACGGTCCCCGGGGCGAGACGAGCAAACGCGACGCCGGGTTTTCTTGGCATTCGAGAATGAGGAGTTTGGCGAATATGCTCTCCATTGGACCCAGGAAATTGCGCGAGCAACCCGGGCGAGGACGAGGGAAAAACACGGGTGAGGGGGATCGGTCTTGCGGGGACGGGGACGTGGGGTGCATGTTCGGGGGATGGAATGTCGGGTCGGATGTGGGGCGTGTTGTATTGCGCCGTCGATCAGTTCGCCGATCCCGGGGATGCCGGGAGGGAAGCCGGCGGGGGTTCGGTGTGTGCAACTGACGCCGGACAACCGGTGCGCGCTGTTCGGCAAGCCTGAGCGTCCGGCCGTCTGCGTCGGGTTGAGGCCCTCCGCGGACATGTGCGGTCTTTCCGCTTCGGCGGCCATGGAATTTCTGGCGCGGCTCGAGGCGAGCACTGCGCCATAGGAGTCGCCGCAGGGGGGCGCGCGCAAGGGGGGGCGGAAGAAGGGGGCTGACTCGGATGTGCTGAGGCGGGACGCTTTCCCCACTTTCTTTTATTGGGGAAGTTGTTTTCGGCGGCGGGTGATGGCTTGGGCGAGAGTGGCGAGGACTTCTTCGGTGGTTTCGAGGGAGATGCAGGCGTCGGTGATGCTTTGGCCGAAGGTGAGGTTTTGTTTGTCTGCGGTGAGGTCCTGGCGGCCTTCGACGAGGAAGCTTTCCAGCATGACGCCGCAGAGGTGGCGGTTGCCTTCGGCGATTTGGCGGGCGATTTCGGCGGCGACGACCGGCTGGCGGCGATAGTCTTTGTTGCTGTTGCCATGGCTGCAGTCGACCATCAGGTAAGGGGGGAGGCCGGAGGCTTCGAGCGCGGCGACCGCTTCGGCGATTTGGGGGGCTTCGTAGTTGGTGCCGGTGCGGGCGCCGCCGCGGAGGATGAGGTGGCCGGTTTCGTTTCCGGTGGTCGAGAAAATGGCGGCCACCCCTTGTTTGGTCACCGAGGGAAACCAGTGGGGATTGCGGGCGGAGCGGATGGCGTCGATGGCGATCTGGACGTTGCCCCCGGTGCCGTTCTTGAATCCGACCGGCATGGAAAGCCCCGAAGAAAGTTCGCGGTGGACCTGGCTTTCGGTGGTGCGTGCTCCGATCGCCGCCCAGGAGACCACGTCGGCAATGAATTGGGGGATGAGCGTATCCAGAAATTCAGTCGCGGTGGGAAGGCCGAGGTCGATGATGTCGAGGAGAAGTTGGCGGGCGAGGCGGAGCCCTTTGTTGATTTGGAAGCTGTCGTCGAGAAACGGGTCGTTGATCAAGCCCTTCCATCCGACCACGGTTCGGGGTTTTTCGAAATAGACCCGCATGATGATCAGGAGTTCTTTTTCGTGACGGTCGGAAAGAGTTTTGAGTCGGCGGGCGTATTGGAGGGCGGCTTCGGTGTCGTGGATCGAGCAGGGGCCGACAATGACGAGGAGGCGGTCGTCGCGGCCGAGGAGGACTTCGGCGATCGCCTGGCGTTGGCCGCGGATCCGGGTCGCTTCCTGTTCGTTCAGCGGATGTTCTTCGATCAGGATCGCCGGAGGGATCAGCGGGCGGAGCGCTTGGATGCGGACGTTGTCGATATGGTGAAACGACTCCCAATCGGGGGTGTTCACGCGTTCCGTGATGTCATCGGTGGCCATGGATTGAATGGATCAAAGATGACGAGAAACGGCGCGGGGTAAAGGCGCGATTTTTTGACCGGACAGTCCGCAGGCGAAATGGCTGGGACGGTCACCGGTCCCGGCGGCGGAATTCGAAACTGGGCGGCAGTTCCGGTTCTTCCATCGATGTGACTTCGGTGAAGGTCCGGACCTGGCTCCAGGGGAGAATGTTGCCCGCGCGTTCCATATTGAAGACGCTCTCGGAAACGAGGAAAATTCGTTCGGCGCTGCTCCCGACCTCGGTGCAGACGAAATAGAAATTCGACGATTGGCGGGTTTGGACGGGGCTGCCGGTCAAATTGTTGCGTTCGGTCTGGTGCCAACCGATGTAGCCGCCCGGTTTCACTTTGTGTCGGATGATGAAATAGGCCTCTCCGGATGGAGTGGGCGGTCTGGGCTCGGACCTGAAAGACGTCGATCCCTCGGTCTGGGTGAGCCCGAGTTCCTCTCTCTGGAACCAGAGAAAGATTCCAAGGCCGATGAGGATATAGATGAAAACAGCCAATCGATTCATGAGGATGAGAAAATGATGGGAAACGGAGGCGAAGCTGTAAATCCGATAATGATCCGCACGGTCGAAGCCACGCCTTCATCGATTGGTTCATCGGTCGAATCTTCGAGAAAGATTCGCTACGGGTCAGTTAGCTTTCGCGAAACTCCCTTGGACTGAGGGAGGTGGCTTCGCGGATCGCGCGGGAGAAATAATTCGGGTCGGCGAAACCGGCGGCGCGGGCGATTTCGTGGATCGGAGCCGCGCTTTCGCGGAGAAGGGCGAGGCCGCGCTGGACCCGGAGGTTGTGCAGGTAGGCGGATGGTTTCAGTTCGTGACTGGCGGTGAATTGGCGGAATAGGGTGGTGCGATGGACCTGGAGGCGGTCGGCGATCTCGTTGATCCCGATGGCGGGGTCGCAGAAGAGCCGGTCCATCAACGTCTTGGCCCGGGCGGGAAGGGTGCCGGGCGAGGCCGGCGGAGGATTTGCCGAAGCCTTCATAAGGAGAGAATGAGCCAGGTGGGCGGCAGTCCGTTCTCCTTCCGCCGTGCAGGCGCGGAGCGCGGACGCGATCTCGACAAAAACCGTTTGCGGACATTCCCCTGCCGAATGGATCCGTCCGT
Organism: Verruconatronum alginivorum; assembly: GCF_056590205.1. Taxonomy (NCBI): domain Bacteria; kingdom Pseudomonadati; phylum Verrucomicrobiota; class Opitutia; order Opitutales; family Verruconatronaceae; genus Verruconatronum; species Verruconatronum alginivorum. The sequence goes on from NZ_JBWPVQ010000001.1 coordinate 2,727,855, forward strand.
TTAAACCGAATCCTTCGATCCAGCGGAGACAGTCGGGATGGTCGAAGGTGATCCAGCAGAACCGCCATCGTTCGGAAACCGCGCGCAGGTGATGGATTTCCCCGGGGCGGTAGATGAAGATCGTCTCCCGTTCCAAACGCATCCAGCGATCTTCCACTCGGAACTCACCGACTCCCTCAATCCCCCAGTAGAGTTCGGCGAACCACTTCGCGCGGCGCGGAGGCTCCACCCAGCCGGCGGCAACTCCGCTACGCCCGACCGAACGGACCCGCAACGGCAGGTTTGGCGCGGCGGGGTTGGTCGGGCGAAAGACGATCAAGCGTGGATCGATGTGCAACATCAGTGCTAATCAAACCACAATTATCCTATCGGTAAAGATGAAATGGCTAGTCTAGTGTTCCATGTATGAGCAACACAAAGCCTAAAATCGTTATCGTGGGAGCGGGTAGTTTGTTTTTCGGTCGTCAGGCTATTTGGTCGATGAACCATCTTTCCGGATTGAAGGGAGGCGAGTTGGCGTTGGTCGACACCGATCCGGCCAATCTTGACCGGATGGTGCGATTGGCCAGATTGGCGGCGGAAAGCAGCGGGTCGGGGACGGCGGTCGAAGGGTATCCGGATTTTCGTGACGCTTTGCCCGGGGCCGATTTCGTGGTGCTCAGTTTTGCGATTCGCAACGCGCATTACCGCCGGATCGACTGCCGGATTTCGGCCAAGTATGGGATCCGGATGTGTTCGGGCGATACGATCGGGCCGGGTGGAGTGTTTCGGGCGATGCGGGAGTTTCCCGAAATCCTGAGAATCGCGGAGGCGGTTGAGGAGATTTGCCCTGAGGCGTGGTTGATTAATTACATCAATCCGTCGGCGATCATGGGAATCGGATTGATGCGGCATACCCGGACCAAATCGTTCGCGTTGTGCGACTCGCATCATCTGCCGCACAAGAAGCTGAGTTATTTGAAATTGATTGGCCGGGACGAGACGGCGATGGATCGTTTCGATATGCGGATCGCCGGGGTCAATCACTTCACCTGGATGTTGCGGGCCGAACTCGACGGGCGGGATGTTCTCCCGGAAATTCATGAAGCGTTTCGGCGGATGGCTGAGACGGAGAAGGACCAAGGGTATGCGAAGGCCCGTTTCAACAATTTCATTACGGCCCAATTGGCCGACGTGTTTGGGGCGGTCCCGACCTGCACCGGGCACACCAAAGAGTATGTGCCGTTTTACCAGGGGCGGGCGGCCATTCAGGAGCCGATCCCGCCACTATCGATTTTCGATTGTGACGAGCGGGAGGAAAGAACGGCGGCGATGTGGAATGAAATCGACGATTACCTATCGGGGGCGAAGACGATGGAGTCGTTTCATTCTCAATACAAACCGGATCATGCGACCGACATCATGAACACCATGATTACCGGAGATGGTCGAACCTATTTCATCAATCGGTCCAATCACGACTGCGTCGACGGGGGCGGACGGGCGGTCGGCAATCTTTCGCCGGACGCTTTTCTGGAGATGGAGTGCCGGCTTGATGGAAGCGGTCCGCGTCCGTTGCCGGTGGGGGATTTTCCGTATGGGCTGCGGGCGCTGCAAATGCAGATCCTCGACGTCCATGAATTGACGGTGGAGGCCATCGTGAAGAGAGACCGCGGGTTGTTGGTGCGGGCCTTGGCGATGGATCCCCTGGTGAATTCGATCGCCACCGCCCGGGCGGTGATCGACGAATTGTTCGAGGCCGAGGAGGAGGTTCTGCCCGGATGGTCAAAGAAGAAGAAAGGGGAGCGTGGAGGCGCGGCTGTCCTGTCGGTCGGTGAGGCGCCGCAGCTTTATTGAGCGGATTTGTTTAAAGTAGTGGGGTTGGCTTTGCCGCCCCATTTTTTGGCGTCTTCGAAAGTCGTGGGGATCAACATCCTCCCCGCGAGTCGGGCGGCGGAGCCAACCCGACCACGGGAGGAATCTCTGTTGGTGGAGCACAGACAGGAATGTCTGTGTCACGGGGGGGCGGGGAGGATTTTTATCCAGTGGTGGCGGCGACGTCCGCCCAGCGGAGGGCGTGGGTCGAAATGTTTTTGCGGGCGGCGTGGGCGGCGGCCTTTCCGGCGGCTTCGCCCATCGCTACGGCATTGCCGGTTACCCGGTAGCTGGCGTGGGCGAAGAAGTCGCCGCTGATGCAGCGGCCGGCCATCAAGAGCCCTTCGATGTCTTTTGCGACCAACGAGCGGAAGGGGATTTGGTAGGGTTGGGCCTTCAATCCCTGGTTCGAATAACCACCGCCGTCTGATTTCTTGGTGGCGTGGATGTCGACGCCGAAAGCCGATTCGCAGACCGCGTCCTCGAAGCGGGCGCCGGAAGTGACGTCGTCTTTGCTTAACTGATACAAGCCGTGAATTCGTTTGCCCTCGCGGATGCCGATTTGTTCGGCGGTTTGGGCGAGGCGGACGTTGGCCCAGCAACCGCCGAGGGAGCGGAGGGAGTCGACGATGCGGTTGACCTCGGCGCGCGCGCGGATGGTGGCCGCGGTGATCCCTCTGGCGTCGTCGCTTTGGATGCCGTATTCGTGATTGGCCATCATGGCGACGAGGTCGTCGCGGATCGGGAAGAGCGAGGGACGGGAATAGCTCGATTCGATGCCGGCTTCTTTGAGGGCCGCGGCAAATTTCCCCTTGTGGTCGATCACCGGCGCGTTGGGTTCGGGGCGGGGGTTGCGGACGAAGCCGTGTCGTTGCAGTTCTTTGCCGTCGATGCCGGTGATGAGGGCCATCAAACTCATCGGTTGGATTTCCCCGGTCTCGGGATGGCCGAGATCGTAGCTGCAACCGGCTCTTTCGGCGAGGATGCCGTCGCCGGTGGCGTCGATGAAAACTTTGCCGGTCCAGGCTTGGCGACCGGACCGGTTTTCGGTAATCACGGCGGAAAGGCGGTTTCCCTGGACGAAGGCTTCGACCAGTTGGGTGTGAAGGAGAATGTCGACGCCGGCAGCCGTGCATTCCTCTTCGAGAAGCAGTTTCAGCGCCTCGACGTCGTAATATCGGGGAGCGAGTTGGGCGCCGCGTGCGTCGAGTTTTTGGAGAATCTCCTGGATGATGCCGGTCTTGTTGTTGGTGTCGATGATGTTGCAGAGCATGCCGGAAGTCCAGACCCCGCCGAGGCAACCGTGGAATTCGATCAACGCGGTCGAAGCGCCGGCGCGGGCGGCGGCCAGGGCGGCTCCGATACCGGCCGGGCCACCACCGCAGACGATCACGTCGTAGCGTCCGGAAACAGGCAATTGCCGGGCCGCTTCCGCGATTTGTTCGGCGGAGTGCGTTGCGTTCGGTTTCGTTTGGTCGTGGGCAGGTGAGTGCATTTCTCTGACATTAGTGAAGGAAGGGGGATTGAAAACTCCGGAATTGGAGATTTTTCCCCTGAACTCCGAGCCAGGGAGGCGGGGAATCGGAATCGGTCGTTCAACGTTTGAAGGGGGAAGGTTTTACAGGGCTGGCAGGATCGGTTGGATTGGAGGCTCGAACGGTCGAATGATGACCGGGGTGTCAACGAATCCCCGAAACAAACCCTGGTTCATGAAGCCGTCGAGCCGTTGTTTTATGAGTTTCTCCTCACTTTTCAAGGTATCGGGTTTGGCCGCCGGCCTTTTCGTTTTTTGCGTCGCTGGTCTTGCCGCGGCCGCCGACACCACTTGGACCGGGGCGGTCAATTCGGTCTGGGACGGGACCACCGTCGGCAATTGGTCCGATGGTGTGCCGACCGCCGAGAGAGGGGCGGTTTTCCCCGCCGAAGGGGTAGCGAACGGCGACATTGCGGTTTCTTCGTCGCGGTCGGCTCGCTTTCTTTCGTTTCCGGGGCCGGGAATAGGCGGGGGGCCGCCGGTTGATTATACGATTTCCCTCGGAGGTATTTTCCAACTCCGGGATTTGACCGGCATCTATGTCGGGGAGGGCTCCGGGGCGCACATCATTGATGTCGGGAGTTTCTTTCGCTTCGTCGGGGATGACGCCACCGCTTATGTGGTCAACGACTCGGCGAATCCGTTGACGCTCGACGGGCGGCTGCACCGGACGGGCGGGAGCAACCTCACCATCGAGTTCGATGGCGCGGGGACCGTGTTGTTGACCGGCGGTTATCTGGGCGTGGTCGTCGATCCGGAGGTCAACCGGATTCGGCTCGCCCCGACGATGACGGGAATGGTGGTCGTAGCCGAAGGTTTGGCGATGAACCGGGGGCAATGGACTGAAGTGTTCGGTGGAACGCTGGTGTTGGATGGCACGCATCCCGGGGGCAATTACCGTCTTTGGGTGGGCGGGGAAGGTTCCCCGGCGATGTTGACTGGCCGGGGGAGAATCGGAATGGGAGCGAGCATGACGTTTCAAATCCGGGATCAAGGGGTCGTTGCCCCGGGGCGGCCGGGCGAGACCGGAACATTGACGGTCGTCGACCAGACGTTGCAGTTTCTTTCCGGATCGAAACTTCGGATGGACCTGGCCCACCCGGGAAGACACGACCGGCTGGAGTTTGAGGAGGTCAACGCGCCGCCGTCGCTTTCTCTCTCGACGGACGGCGCGGGAGTCGGACTGGAGATCGGTTTTACCGGAGGGAAGGCGATCCCCGGGGAATACCTCCTCCTGGCCGGATATCAGAACCTGATGGGTGAGTTTGCGGGATGGGAGAATGGAGTCGGACGGTCGGTCGGCGGGTATGAAGGATTTACCTTTTGGGTCGATTACGGCCCCGGGGCGACGGTCTTGACGGTGACGTCGGATTTCGAACCGGAAATTTATTTCGTGGAGAACGGTGTGGCCCGGGCGGTGGTGGTGACCGCTGATTCGCCGACGCCGGTGGCGGCGTATGCCGCGGAGGAATTGGTGGGGCACATCGCCCGGGCGACCGGGGTCACCCTCGACATTGTGGCGGAGTCGACCGCCGGCGCTCTTGATCCGGAGTTGAGCCGGATCTTTCTGGGGGAAACGGTGGCTGCGGCGGACGCCGGGATCGACGTCGCTGTGTTGCCGGACGACGCCTTCGCCTTGCGCTCCGTCGGGCGCGATTTGTATGTCGCGGGCCGGGATGAAGCGGACGGCAGGTTGTTCGACACCTCCTCGCTCAACAAAGCGGCCCCGTTGCATCGGCCGACTCTGTATGGTGTTTACGAACTACTCGAACGTTACGCGGGGGTTCTCTGGCTTTGGCCGGGAGAGCTCGGGACGGTGGTCCCGGAAGCGGCGACGCTGGCGGTGACGGAGGAGTTAAATGAAGTGGTCGAACCGGCGATCGCGTTTCGGCGGTTTCGGACCTGGCATATCGACGATCTGGTGGAAGGCCGGGAAACGGCCCATCCGTTGCGGGCGGCTTTGTCGTATTCAAAAAACGGATTGTCGGCCTACTCCGAAGCGATGCACGCCTATCTCGGAAGGCACCGGGTCGCCTTCACGAAAAGAAAGCCGCTGGTCGGGCATTTTTTCACCGGATGGTGGAACCAGTATGGCGCGCAACACCCGGAGTGGTTCATGCTTCGGGAGGATGGCCAACGCGGACCGGCGGTGCCTGGCGGCGAGGCGGCGATGTGCGTTTCGAATCCCGACCTGCATCAGTTCATCGTGGAGGAAGTCTGGGACGGAGGGGACATCCTGCGGCTGGGGGAAGTCGACGAGGCGGTCTTTTGCCACTGCAGCGTCTGTCTCTCTTGGGACGTGGCGGCCGATCAACCGGGATTCGCGCAGTTCGATCCCTTGGTGTCGGACCGTTACGCCCGTTTTTGGAAAACGGTGCGCGATCTCGCGGTTCAGGTGAATCCGAACGTTACGGTGACCAGCCACCTCTATTGGAATCACCTGCCGGCTCCGGTGACCGACTTCGATCTGACCGGCATTTACAGCGACTACGTGCCATGGGGGAACCGTGCGATCACCTATTATCCGATGAGCGAAGCGGCCCACCAGTGGAACCAGCAGCAATGGCTGGGATGGGTCGGGCGTGGGGCGACGGTCGGGTATCGGCCGAATTACTTGCTCGGCGGTTATGTGATGCCGCATCTCAGCACCTGGCAGGCGGGGGAGATGTTCAAGTTCGTCGCGGCGAACGGACTCGCCGGCTACGACATGAGCAGCCTCTGGGGCGATTGGGCGGTGAGGGGACCGATGCTCTACATCCACATGCGCCTCTCGGTCGATCCGACCCGTGAAATCGTCGACCTTCGGTCGGAGTTCTTCTCGGCCTTCGGTCCGGCGGCGGGTTTGGTGGAAGAGTATTTCGATTATTGGGAGGATTACTCCCGGGACGAGGCGCCGCTTGGCGGAGTCGGTTGGAACAATCCGACCACGGCCAACTCGCTTTATCCGCCCGCATCGTTTCTTCCGGCGGTCGATTTGCTGGAGCAGGCGGAGACCTTGGCCGCGGCGGATGGTCGGCCCGAGTACCTGCAACGGGTCCGTTTCCTGCAAGCCGGGCTTGAACACGCTCGGCTTTCGGTCGGATTTATCGGAACCCTTGGGTCGCAGGGGGCGGTGCCGGAAGATCCGGAGGCGCTTCAGACCGCCCGCGAGGCATTGGGAGAGTTGATCCGGTTTCGTCGCAAGCACGAACACCTGTTCATCGCCGATTTGGTGGCGGCTTCCCGGGTGGAACATCGCCGGATCAACTTGGAGGAACTGTTTGTTTACGTCCTGGGCGAGGAGCCGTTGGGAGAGTGGCATTTCGAGGAGCCGCTCGGGACCCCCCTTCACCAAACTTTGAATACGGGAACTTTGGAAGGGACCTGGGGGGTGGAAATCCATTCGCCGCATGCCTCCCGAACCACCGGGGACGGAGCGTATCGGATTCAAGGCTCGGGAGGAGGGAAGAAAAGCACCTTCGAAATCGGCGAGCGACAAGGACCGGTCCGGGCGGAGATGAAGATCAGGGGGTTCCGGTTTTCCGGATCGACCACCAACGAGTGGGTGCGCCTCGGATTCGATACGATCACCGATGGTAACGTCGTCGAAGTGCGGCTCTCGCGGAACGGCAGCGCCGCATCGCCGTTGATTCAAATCGAGGGCTTGAGCTTCGGCTCCGGAACCTCGGTCGCGCCGGTGACGTTGTTCACCAGTAACACTCATACCGAAAGCTTCTGGCTGGCGATCGAATTCGATCCGTCGGACCATACCTACGAGATTTTCTATAAGACGGAAGTCGGAGGCGCTTGGATCTCGACCGGGACCGGCGCCACCCAGGAAGGGCGGATCGCGGCAAAAGCGGGAATTGGGCATGGAGGGGATTTCACCGGGCAGACTGGAAACGAATACGTTGATGTCGACCTCGTCCGGATTTTCCCCAGCGTTCCGCAGTTGCCCGGCGTGCCGGACGATCCCGGCGAAGTCGACGGTTACGCCGGATGGGCGTGGAGGTGGTTCGGCGACGCTATTCATGACCCGGCGATCTCCGGTCCGATGGCCGATCCCGACGGCGACGGGATCGTCAATTTACTGGAATACGCCCTTGGGTTGAATCCCTTGGTCCCGGGAGTGGCCGATGTCTTTGAATCGGTGGAGCGGGTCGACGGCGAGGATTTTTTGACGCTGACTTACCGGCGACCGGTTGGCATCGAAGACATCTGCTACGAGGTGGAGGTATCGAACGATCTTTCCGTCTGGACGGCGGGCCAAGGCGAATATCTATCCAGCGTCGACGAGGAAGTGGAAACCGTGACCTACCGCGATGACCAAGCGGTCTCGGGGACCGGGCGCCGGTTTCTCCGGCTGAAGGTGGAGAAATTGCCATGAGGGCGGTGGGACCCTGTCCGCCCGGTTATGCGCTTTCAACGTTTTAATATGCGGCAGTCGTGAATTGCTCCGTTGCAGTCTAGGGTCGGCCCTCGAATTTAGGATATACGATTTGTATCGGCCTTACCCAATCAAACACAACCTGCGAGAGAACCGCCAAACTATGAAGATAATGAAGTTATTCAACCTATTGCCCCGCTTGTCGGTCGCGGCGGCGGCTTTTACCTGTACCCTCTCCGTCTCGGTGGCGGGACCGCTCGGCGAGTGGCATTTCGACGAGCCCCAAGGAACCGGCATCGAAGAGACCATCAATTCCGGAAGTTGGAATCCGGAAGAAACGTGGGTTTACCGGCCCGGGGTGTCGTCTTCGAGCGGCAACTTCAATGCCGCCACCACCGGAACCGGCGTTCTCCGGATCGAGGACACCCAGGAAACGCAGCGAAGCACCTTTGTCACTGGTCAACATCAGACTCCGATGCGAATGGAGGTGGAAATCCCAGCCTTTTCGTTTTCCGGAGGCACGGTTGGCGAAGGGGCCGATTTTGGTTTTTACACCTCCACCCACAATAATGTCGTGAACATGACCCTCCGACGGGACGCCAGCAACGAAGTCTCGATTTCCGGGGGAGCATTTTCCGGGACGGACATTCCAAGGGAGATTTTGTTCACCAGCAACAGTTACAACGGATCCAACGGGTCGTTGTGGATGGCGTTGGACTTCGATGAGGTCAATGAGGAATACGAAGTCTTTTATCGTTTTGGAACCGAAGATCCCTGGACATCGATCGGGGTGGGGACCAGCGACTTCAATGTCGCTCGGCGGGCCGAAACGGTCGCGATCAGCACCCGGGGGCATCTGACCGGATCCGAATTCCTGGAAATCGGATACATCGTGGTCGATCAAGTCGTGGAGGAGGTGCCTCCGACGCCAAATGCGCTTTATGAGTGGCGATTCAGCGAGGTCGCCGACACGTCGGTGTATGATACGGTGAACATCGGAAGTGAAGCGCCGGATACCTGGGCCGAGTCGGCTGGCTTCAACGCGTTCATCAGCTCGTTCACTACCGGCGACGGGGCATTTCGGGTTCGGGAAACGCACGCCGCTCAGGCCAGCGTTTTCACCGGGGCGATCGTCGATCCGCTTCGTTACGAAGTAGAGATCAGAAGTTTTGCATTTGGTGGAGGAACCGCGACCGAATCGTTACGCTTCCGGTTTGTCACCGACACGGAAGGCCAGGTTGCGGAAATGCGGTTTGGCCGTACCGCAGCGAATGTTGTGCGACTCTGGGGCTTGGCCTTTGGCACCCATTCGGAGAGTATTCCAGCCTACACTCTCTTCGAGGAGCAGTCCCGGGATGAGCCGCTTTGGTTGGCCTTGGATTTCGATCCGATCGCTTTGCAATACGAGATTTTTTACCGGCTGGATCCGGAGGATGAGTGGACGTCGATCGGTGTCGGTGCACTGGATGCGAGCCGGACCGGGGAAACCCGGCGTATTGCTCTGGGGAATACGGGTCATTGGGGAGCCACAGGCGAACACGCCGACATCTCCAGTATCACGATCCTCACCAACATCGCGCCGGCAGATCCCCTTCCCTACCCTGTGCTCTATTGGGGAAGCACCGAATCCGGAGGCGATGCGCGGATCATGGGCTCGGATCAGAACGGGGAGAATATCCGGGTCGTTTTTGACGGCACCGGCGAAGGGGGGACCACGATGAACGGTAAGCCCCTTGGGTTGACCATGACCGAAGATTACATCTACTGGGCCGATCTCGGTGGAGGCCAGGCCCACCAGGCGGGAGGTGTCTGGCGCGCCGCCCGCAACGGCGACGGCGCCCAACTTTTCGTCGAGCGTCCCTCGGAGTTCGTCAACGATGCCTTCCGCGTCCAGTTCGTCGAAGTCGATGAAGCGAACGGGCGACTTTTCTTCTCGGAGTGGCATTCGGGTCTCTTCGTTGCCGATCTTGAGACTGGCGGAGATGTCGTTTACCTCGGTCAACCGAATCCAAGCATGGGCGAACCGAACCCGGCGCCTCGGACGATCGGCATCGCCGTTCTCGACGAAGACCATGTCTTGACGGTCAATGCCAACGACTCCTGGCTTTACATGACCAATGTCGTCACCCAAACCCATCAACCGGTGGCGGATCTCTTTGTTCCAGCGGAAAACTTCGAGGATGTGGACCATTACGGGATCGCGCTCGATCTGGAGAATAAGATTCTCTATTTCACCGGATATGCCGCTCACCAACTCGGGTCGTTGGACTTCACCTTTGATGGCGAGACCTTCACGCCGGGGACGCTGACCGTTTTGGTGGAGGCCGAAGGCACCACTGTTTCGCAACGGCGGACCTATGGGATCTCCCGGACGGCTTCAGGCAAGATCTTCTACGTCCATGATAGTTCCGGCACGATCTATCAGTATGATCCGGCGGCTCCCGGGAATGCGGTCGCCGTCGTGGTGCACACCGTCTCCGGGCAACGTCCCCACGTCGGGGTGGCCGCATGGGATCCGGTGGCGCCGATTTCCGGTTACGCCCAATGGGCGCAAGACGTGTTCGGAGAGGATTACGGAGACGAAAGCATCAGTGGCCCGATGGCTGATCCGGATGGCGATGGCATCGTCAATCTGCTGGAGTATGCCTTGGGCCTCGATCCGTTGGCACCCGGGGTGATTCATCTTCTGGAAGGGTTGCTCGAGGTGGAGGGGGAGGAATACCTCACGCTGTCGTTCGATCGGCCGTCCGGCATCGTCGGGGTTGATTATTGGGTCGAAGTTTCGACCGATTTGATTGAGTGGGTGCCGGGAACCGGGGATATGCTCACGACCAGTGAGGAAGGCGTGGATACCGTCACTTATGTCGATGATGTCGCCGTCTCCGGAACGGATCGTCGGTTTCTTCGGCTGGGGGTGAGCGAGAGCGATTGATCCCGACGGGGAAACGATCGACCACGCTCCTGATCAAGGAGGGCGGGCCTGCAGGCCCGTCCTCCTTTTGTTTTGGGAACACCCCACCATTGCACCGGCGAGCAGGGTGGGGTGGGTCTCATTTGTTCAACGATTGAAATCGGTGAAATTGACCGCACCCCCGGATGTGAGTTGGATGGTGCGTAGAAACTTCTCCTCAACTTTTCGCTTGGCGGGCCGATCAATTGGCCGTTGCAAAGGCATCTCAAAAAAGAAAGTCATTATGAACTACAGATCCCAAACCAATCCCAAAACAGCCGCTTTCACCCTGATCGAGCTTCTGACGGTGATCGCTATTATCGGTATTCTGGCGGCCATCCTGATTCCCGTGGTGGGCCGGGTCCGCGACAGCGCGAGGACGGCCCAGTGCGTGTCGAACTTGCGCCAGCTATCCACCGGGTATCATCTCTATGCGAACGACAACGGCGGGCGCCCCATTGACACGACTCTTTGGACCGAGAGCCGGACCGATGGAATGTGGCCTTACTTTGATTTGACCTGGCTTGAGAATCAGGAAGGGTTGCCGGCACCGACCGTGTTCACTTGTCCCGGGTCGAATATGACGAACCCGAGCACCAATCGCTGGGCGGCGAACTACTCGGTGAATCGAAACACCACGCGTGCCAACGATGGTATCGATAATAACCCTTTTAATGGTAGGTATTTTTTGAAAAATGTGGAAATGGCCCATACCCCGAGTCAATTGGTCAAGTTCGCCGATGGAATCGTTTCAACGGCCCGCAAGTCGAGCGGGGGTCCGACGGGTTATCTTCGGCCGCTCACCACCGACACCCCATTGAACAGTGCCTCATGGCATTTCCTTTGGCCTCACGGCGAACGGGTGAACATCGTTTTTCTCGATGGTCACGTGGAGCGTTTTGCCGAGGAGGATTTTGAGCCGTACAACGATATCAACTCGTCGTTCTGGCAGCAGACTTACATCCCGTAAGGGGAGAGGAAGTTCAGATCAAGGTAGGTGGGACCTTCGCGAACGCGTGTCCCCCGGATTGCCGCGGTGCGTTGGAGTTCCGCATTTATGCGGTCCCGGCGAAAGGGCCAAAGGCCGACACTGAAGGAGAGCGGAATTTTCCTTTTCACAAGCCGACATCCGGGCTGCGCCGAGGAAGGACCTGGAACGAAACTTCCCCACCACTGGGAGGGATGGCATCCTGCCGTCCGCCGTCGGTTTCAGAAGAAGGTCGGCTGGAAGCCAACCCTCCGATTTCTTCGCTCCGCAACCCGCATGAACAGTGCGTTCATAATTGGGCCGCATGAAACCGGAACTCAAACCCGTAACCGAAAATCGCAAAACCTGTGGGATGAACCGCCTCCCGACCGGGATGGTGCGGATGGCGTTGACGTCGAGACCGTCCGTCCCAAAGCTTCCATTCAATTGTTGAATTTCCATGGGATACAAGACGATTGATCGTGTGGTCCTTAAGGACGTTGCCACGGCGGCCGGGGTTTCGGTTTCGACCGCCTCCTTGGCGTTGCGGAACGATCCTCGTCTGGCCGACTCAACGCGGGAAAAGGTCCATCGGGCGGCGCAGAATCTGGGTTACCGGCCGAATCCCAAGTTGGCTCAACTGATGACCACGGTCCGGGGGAGTCAGAATCTGCCGTTGGTCAGTATCGGTTTGGTGACCCCGAAGGTCGATCCGCGTCGGCGGGAAGTTTCGCCGATTCTGCACGGGGCCAAAGAACGGGCCGCCCAACTCGGATATACTTTCGAGGAGTTTCCCTTGGTCGGGGGGATCGGTAGCGAGGCTCGGTTGAATGAAATCCTGCGGGCAAGAAACGTCGACGGGGTGATCGTTTATTCGTTTCACGATTCCGGCGCCACGCTCAATCTCGATTGGAATTCACTGTCGGCGGTGGCGATGGGTTACACCTTGGCCAAGCCCTGTCTTCATCGGATCGCGTTCGATCACTTCAGCGGGATCGCCCTGGCCTTCGAACAACTCCGGAAGCGAGGTTACCATCGGATCGCCACGTGCCTCTCGACCCGGGCGAACGATTCGGTGCGGCGCGCCTGGGAACTCGGGCATGTGTTGCAAACCACTGGGCGGAACAAAGGCGGGAGCTTCGCACCATTGGTCTCGGCTCAATTGGAGTTTCCCACCTTCGAGAAATGGTTCATGCGGAGGCGGCCCGATGCGATCGTGGCCGACGGCTACCACCTCCAGATCCTGGAATGGTTGGACAAAATGGGAGTCAGCGTGCCGGACGAGGTTGGTTACATCGACTTGCACCACAAGGCCCACCGTCCGGGGATCAGCGGGATCGATCAAAACGAATACGTGATGGGCTCGACCGCCGTCGACATGTTGGCGAACGAAATCTACCTCAACATGAGGGGGATTCCGAAATGGCCCCGCACGATCACCATCCAGGGCCGTTGGGTGCAGGCCGGAACGACCCGCGACATCGTGGCGGGATAAGCCGTTTTTCTTACAGAAGGTAGGGAAGGAAGCGAAGAAGGGACGGATTTACATGGAATGAATTTTCCCGCCACTGGGAGGGATGGCATCCTGCCGTCCGCCGTCGCCGTCGTTTCAGGGTAAGGTCGGCTGGAAGCCAACCCTCCGATCTTTGCTCTACAACCCGCATAAACACAGAGGGTTTACAGAAGGTAGGGAAGGAAGCGGAGAAGCCGGATTTTCAGTGGATAAAAACGTATTTCCCTATACTGAGCTCCTGTTTCGCTTCTCCTTCGTTCTTCTTTGCTTCCTTCTGTTCAAAATTGCGGGTGGCCAAGATTCTGTTTCAACGGTTGAATGTAAACCCCTTGTTTCGCGGGTGGAGTCGGGCACTCTTTTTTTAGCAAAAAACTGATCCGAGAAATCCCGTCACGTAAAACCCGCTTATGTCTCCGATATCTTATTTGTTCAAAGAACCGACCCGCATCGCCACCTTTGCCATCTTATTGCTCGGCCTCCTTTCCGGCTGTGCCGAAAGTCCGGCGGAAAACCGGTTTCGCCCGGTGGAAGGGGATGTTGAGTTCGTCCGCGACGGCGAGGCCCGGGCGGTGGTGGTGATTCCCGACGACTCGTATTCAATTCTTGATTACGCGGCCGAGGAGTTGGTCGCGCACATCGCGAAGGCGACCGGGGTCACCCTCAATGTGGTGAAGGAATCCGACTTGCCGAGCGGATTTGATCTAGGTCGGATCTTCATCGGCGGCACCCGGGCCGCGGCGAAAGTCGGAATCGACCCGAACGAATTGAATCCCGACGCCTTTCGGTTGCTCGCCGACGGCCGGGACTTCTTTATCGTCGGACGCGATACCCGGGTCGGTCCTGTCTTCAACCGAACCACCCGCAACAACGCCGATCCTTTTCTTCGGGGAACCTTGTATGGCGTTTACGAAGTGTTGGAACGGGCGACCGGTGTTCTCTGGCTTTGGCCCGGCGATCTCGGCGTGTTCGTGCCGTCGGCCGACACCGTGGGGATCCAAGGCGGACTGGACGAAACCATCGAGCCGACCTTCGCCTTCCGCCGTTTTCGCACTTGGTATGTCGACGAGGTTGTCAACGGTACCGTGGTTCTCGATGCGGACCGGGCGCGCCTCTCGTTTACCCCGAAAGGGGCGGAAACTTATTCCACCGCCACCCATGCGCATCTGGCGAGGCACCGAGTCGGGTTTTCCGAACGCAAGCCGCACGTCGGGCATTCCTTCACCGGATTGTGGAACCGGTATGGCGACCGTCACCCGGAATTTTTTATGATGCGCGAGGACGGGGAGCGGGGACCGGCCCCCGGCGCGACGGAACGCCAACGGCGGGAGGTTTCCCTCTGCGTTTCGAACCCGGACGTGCATCGCTTCCTTGTGGAAGAGATCTGGGACGGCGGTGATATTTTGCGGCTCTCCGACGTCGACGACCGGGTTTTCTGCCAATGTCCGGATTGCAAGGCCTGGGACCGGCCGGTCGACCAACCCGATTTCGCCCGCTACGAACCGCTGGTGTCCGACCGCTACGCCCGCTTCTGGAAAAAGGTCCACGATCTGGCGGTGCAGCGTAATCCGGACGTCATCGTGACCACCCACCTTTATTGGAATTACCTGCCGGCTCCGGTTTCGGACGATCTCCGACTCGAAGGGGTGTATGGCGATTATGTGCCGTGGGGCAATCGCGACATCACTTTTTATCCGATGACGGACGAGGCGCATGCCTGGAACAAGGAACAATGGCGCGGATGGAACGACCGCGGTCTGACTCTCGGTTACCGGCCGAACTTTATGCTGGGCGGATACATCATGCCCCACCTCAGCACCTGGCAGGCCGGGGATATGTTCCAATTCGCCGCCCGCAACGGCATGGTCGGATTCGACGTCAGTTGGCTGGCCCATTGGGGGGCCTCCGCGCCGATGTATTACGTGCACATGCGTTTGGCGGTCGATCCCGAGCGGGAACTCGCCGATTTGCGGAAAGAGTTTTTCTCCGGTTTCGGACCTGCGGCCGGCGCGGTGGAGAAGTATTTCGATTTTTGGGAGGAGTATTCGCGGACCGACGCTCCTTTCGGTGGACTCGGATGGAACAATCCGACCGCCGCGAACCGGATGTATCCGCCATCGGTCTTCGTGCGCGCGAGGGCGTTGTTGGACGAAGCCGAGAAGGCGGCCTCGCGGGATTCCCGGTCCGAATTCGTCGAGCGGGTGCGATTCCTGAAGGCTGGTCTGGAGCACGCCCGCCTGGCCGCCCGTTTCTTCGGAAAACTTGGCCGCAACGGGGAAGTGCCGACCGACGACCGGGAACAATTCGAAGCGGCCCGGGCCGATCTGAAGGAATTGATCGAATTCCGGCGCGCCCATGAAGGGATGTTCATTTCTGATCTGGTGGCAGCCTCGATGGTGGAGACCCGACGGGTCGATTTCAACAAGCTGTTCGAAGGGGATTTCGATGAAATCGCGGCGGTGGCTTCCAATGGAAGCTCCTCCGGGCTCCAGCCATGGGAGACGTGGTATTTCCGGAAGGACGCGGAGGACGTCGGACTTGCGGAAGGGTGGTATTCGCCCGATACCGAGGCGACGACGAAAGGGTTGCGAGTCCGGGTGGGGTGGGAACCGGAACTTCGGATTGACGAATCGATTTGGACCGAAGTCCAAGTCCCCGCGCATTTGGACGCTACCGGAATCGGCGATTTTCTCGGGTATGGCTGGTACGCCACCGTCTTCGAGGTTCCGGAAAACTGGCGAGGTCAAACCGTGGATATCCAGTTTGACGGGGTCGATGAGCAAGCGTGGGTTTTCTTTAACGGCACCCAAGTCGGGGAGCATTCGGTAGAGTCGGAAGGCCGTCCGGTGAGCCAGCTGTGGGATGCGCCGTTCTCCGTGGAGGTTCCGCCTCATTTGGTCCGCGCCGGACGCGAAAACCTTCTTGTGGTGCGCGTCCATGCGTCCCGCGGATCCTTCGGGATCTGGAGACCGGTCTCGTTGCGACCAGCGGACGATCTCTATTAGGGTTTCGCGAGGGAGCGGCGCGCTTCAGCCGCCGTCGTTGGGCGGGCGAAGTTTATGGACGATCCCCGTGCCCGACGTTCTTCGGCTAAAGCACGAAGCTCCTGCGTGTGCGCTGGAATAAATCCCATCGAGTGAAAACTCGATGCTGCTATGAGGGTTTCGTGACAAGCGGAAAATGAAACCGTTGTTTGATTTATTTTTCTTAGGACATTCTTAAGATCTGCTTTCTTACCTTAGTTCCCCTAGCGGGGGTTTGGGGGCGGCAATGAGCCCCAATCTTTTGGCCTTTGGAGTTGCCCCCGGAAAGGAATGTCTCTCGTCCCCGGTCCCCTCGAACTGGCCGGGGGGACAAACTGCTATCCGCGCGTGCCTTAGAGGCAGCGCATTATAATTTATGCGACCCCCGGCGAGGCCGGAGGAAAAGAGGGACGGAGCAAGCGGCACAATCTACAGGAACGGATGAAAGTCCAAGCATCGAAACGTGCGCGCTCCACTCCGAAATCGGGTTCGCTTCAGGCAAAAAGATCAAAGAACAAAAAGGGAAGTTGGTTGCCCTCAGCCGACTGCAACCTCGGGCATCCTCAGGCCGAGCTTCTCAGGCGTGGTTTGACCGGTGGCCAACCGCCACAGATCGATGGCGAGCTTGCGGGCGGCCGCGACCGCGATCTTGCGCCGAGACCGGCCGCTGACAAGCTTCTCGACCAACTCGCGCACGGGCGGGTAATCGGGTTGCCATCGCACCATGCGCCAGACCGCTTCGATTAACAGGGCGCGTATTCGCGGATTGCCGTGCTTGTTTATACTCAGATCCCGGGAGGATCCTCCGCTTTGGTGAACCCCGGCACATAATCCGACGAAGCCGGCCACTTGACGCCGGTTCTTAAACCGTCCCCAGTCGCAGATCTCCCGCAGGAGCATCACCCAGGTCAGGGCTCCGATTCCGACCGGCAGAGGCTGTTTAACCTCCTCGACCAGTTCCTTTTTGATGGCCCTTTCCTTCTCGTCGAGCTTCAGCAGAATCTCACGCATTACCTCAAGTTGCTGGACCAGATACTCGGGTAATTCGAGACAGAGATCCTTCCATTTGCGCGGCCCCCACCAACGGCCTTTCACGTGGAATCCCTGCGCCAGCAACGCGCTTCGACCACGTGCCTCCCATCCACTCCGGCTCTTCTTGATCTGATCGCGCAGACGTGATCTCGCCCGCGCCTGTTCTTCCTCCTGGCTTGGCACACGAATGACCGTGAAGGCCTTCTTGTTGCCTCGCAAATAGCGGTCGAGTTGGTCGACCAGCCCCCGCGCATCAAGGTTATCCGTCTTTTGGTTGCGTCCGCCCGCCAGGCTCACCGGGGCAACCACGAAAACGGTGGCTCCCAATTCGGTGAGCTGGCGGTATAATCCATAGCCGCAAGGACCAGCCTCATAACAGGCATAAACCTTCAGGTCGGCGGCCACTAACTTGCCAACGAGGCGAACCAGTTCCTCGTGCTTCAAGCGCAACGGGCGTTGCGGCAAGCTGCCGTCCACCTGTAGGCAAGCCACGCCATCGCGGGCATGAAGATCGATCCCGAGCTTGACCTCCTGCCCATTGGACGAGACGATTCCGTTAATCAATTTGGAGAAGTTATTTTTCGATTGGTTATTCATATCGGGCGACATGTTGGAGAATTCTTTCCCACTTGTCGCCCTCATGTTATCTACGCTTCGCTTCCGAATTCAACGTTTGAAGCCAGAAGCTTTGTCGGGGGAATTCAAACATATCACTCTGTCTTCCGGATTCTCGAAATCAACCAACGATCCCAAACATTGAAACCCAAGGATGATATGAAGACCCTACAAAAAACGATAATGCTCCGCTTCGCAATGGGCCTCACCCTGCTCAACGGATTCGCGCTGTCGGCGATGGCCCAGACGCAGACGAGTTGGACCGGTGCCGAAAGCGGTAACTGGCACGTTGCTGAAAACTGGACGAATGGTGTGCCGAGTGCCTCTCTTGGGGCCAGCTTCGACGCGACCGGAACCGCAAATCAAAACATCAGCATCAACCCGAGCACATCCGCACATTCGTTGACGTTCCGAGGGTTGTCTGGTTCTGGGACTCCGCATAATTATACGCTTTCGACGGGAGGAATTAGGAATATCGCACACTTGACGGGCATTTATGTGGAGGAGGGGGCTGGCGCTGTTACCATCAATCCCGGGAGCTTTCTTCATTTTGTGGGGGACGGAGCGACCGGGGACATCGTCAACAACTCGGCGAATCCACTGATTTTGAATGCCCAATTGCATCGAACCGGCGGCTCAAGCCTCACCGTTCAGTTTGGGGGATCAGGTGACACCATCCTGACCGGTGGATACCAAGGCACTGTGGTGAGAGGAGAGGTCAATGACCTGAGAATGTCTTCGGACATGACTGGCAGCCTCACGGTTGATGCGGGGCTGTTAGTGGATCGAGGCAGTCGAACCGAAATTTATGGCGGTACGCTGATCATGGATGGAAACCATGCGGGCAGAGGGTTTTACCTTTGGGTTGGGGGTGAAGGCTCCACGGCTACCTTGACCGGGAATGGAACGATCGGAAATGTTTCGATTGCCGGCGGCTCGCCTGACGCTTTCGGTATGCCCATCCGGATGCTGGAGAACGCCGTGGTCAATCCGGGACGGGTCGGCGAGACGGGAGCCCTCACGTTCTTCGATCAGCTTGTCGATTTTCAAGCGGATTCCACGCTCCGTTTGGATTTGCTCAATCCGGGAGATCACGATCGTTTGTATTTCGCGGCCAGCGGTGCCGGTGCCGCGGCCACTCTCGCGCTTCAATCGGGCACCGCCTTGGATTTGAACTTCCTCGATGGGCCGGTCGCGGGGGAGTATGTGATCCTCTCTGGATATAGTTCCCGGACCGGGACGTTCGACGGATGGAACGACGGTCAGGTCCGGACGATCGAAGGGTATGACGGTTGGACCTTTTCGTTAACTTATGCGCCGGACGAAATCATTCTCACCGCGATTCCGGAACCTCGCATGTTCGGTCTGGCCGCGGGGGTTTTTCTTGCAGTGATCCTCCTCCGTCGCCGACGTGTGACCGAATGAGGCGGAGTCAAGTCCAACGGGCTTGGCGTCGGAAGGCTGCGGGGGAGCAGCGGCGGGCGGTAGTGAAGGCCCGGGTGAAGTGATAGCGGTCGCAGAAACCGCAGGTGACGGCGATTTCGTCGATGGTGCGGGAACTGTGGTGAAGCAACAGGCAAGCGAGGTCGAGCCGGCGTTCGCGGGCGAACCGCGCGGGGGTCGTCCCGGTTTGCTCCCGGAAGAGGCGGACGAAGGAGTTCGCGGTCATCCCGGCGGTTCGGGCCAGACGGGTGACCGGGACAATGGCCGGGCTGTGTTCTTCGATGATCCGAATCGCTCGCGAAACGCGTTCCTCGGGATCGATGGTCGTCATCCATCCGGCCGGGGGGAGGCGTCCGAGGATTTCGGCCGTGAACGCGATCGTTTTCCAATCGGCGGTCGAATTCGATGGTTCCTGGAATAGGGCCAGAAAGGCCTTCCGGTCGGTACTGGTCGCGGAGAATAAAACGGGGGCGGCGGCGTTCCATCGCTGGGCAGTGAGAAAATGCACATAATTGTGCGTGACCGGTGCGCGGTTGGAACTGGCGAATGAGGTTTCCGGGGGGATGAGGATGATCCGGTCGGGGAGAAGGGGAATCTCGACTCCGGAGTGGAAGATTGAGGCCCCCGGATATTCATTCCAGTAGATTCGCCAGTAGGGAGCTCGCAGGTCGGGGTGGGCCCAGGAATCGAGGCGAGTCCGGTGGCGGATCAGGATGAGGAGGTTCTGGCGGACCGGACCGACGGTGGTTTGAGGAAGGCGACTGGAATAAAACATGCACAAACAATTAAGCATTCGTCCATTGTCGGGCAAGCTCGACTCTGGCAGGATTTCGGGTATGTCAAAGTTCCCGCACTCCCTTCGGTTTCGCCAGGTCCATCTGGATTTCCATACTTCGCCGCACGTTCCCGGGATCGGGAGCGCCTTCGACAAGAAGGCCTGGCAGGAGACGTTGCGGGAGGCGGCGGTCGATTCGATCACTTTGTTCGCCAAGTGCCATCATGGGTGGAGTTATCATCCGACCGAGGTCGGCCAGCGGCATCCGAATCTTGAATACGACTTGTTGCGGGCGCAATACGAGGCGACCAAAGAGGCCGGGATCAATGCGCCGATTTATCTCTCCGCCGGGGTCGACAATCTGGCGTCGCACGATCATCCGGAATGGAGGGAGGTCGACAAGGATGGGCGTTACACCGGCTGGGCACGGGGGACGTTGGACGCCGGTTTTCATATGATGGATTTCCATAGTCCGTATCTCGATTATCTGGTGGAGCAGATCCGCGAAGTGGTCGGGATGTTTCCGGATTGCGACGGCATTTTTCTCGATATCATTTCCCAGCGTCAGTCGTGCGGTCGCTGGAGTTTGGAATTCATGCGGGAAAACGGTCTCGATCCGGAAAAGGAGGAGGACCGGATCGAGTCGTCGCGCCGGGCATTGGAAAAGTATTACCGGGCGACCACGGAGGCAGCACGGGTCGGGCGGGACGACATGCCGGTTTTTCATAACGCCGGGCACATTCCGCGCGGGCAGCGGGGGATTCTGCCGTATTTCAGTCACTTGGAACTGGAGTCGTTGCCGACGGGCGGATGGGGGTACGATCACTTTCCGACATCGGCCAAATACACCTGCAATCTGCCGTTCGATTTTCTGGGAATGACCGGGAAGTTTCACACCACCTGGGGGGAGTTCGGCGGTTACAAACATCCAAACGCGTTGCGTTATGAGTGCGCGGCGATGTTGGCGTTTGGAGCCAAATGCAGTGTCGGCGACCAGTTGCATCCGGCGGGCGAACTCGACCGGTCGACCTATGCGATCATCGGCGAGGCTTTCCGGGAAGTGCGGGCGAAGGAGCCATGGTGTGGGGGGGCACGGCAGGTTTTCGATTTGGCGGTTTTGTCGAGCGAGGCGGAGAACGGCACTTTCCGCGAAAATGCGCCGGACGACGGGGCGGGGCGGGTCTTGTTGGAGAGCCACTTTTTGTTCGGGTTGATCGACCGGGAGATGGAATTTTCCGGATACAAGGCGATCCTGTTGCCGGACGACATTCGGATCGATCGTTCCTTGAAGGAAAAGCTTGATGCGTATTTGGCCGGAGGAGGGAAACTGGTGTTATCCGGGGAAAGCGGATTGTGGCGGGACCGGGACGAATTCGCGTTCGATTTGGGAGCGGAATACAGTGGATTGAGTCCGTGGCACCCTTCGGAGAAGGAACCGAATCGGGGGCACGATTATATTCTGCCGAAGGCGGAGCTTCGTCCCCATTTTGTGGATATGCCGCAGATCATGTATGAGCGGTCGCACCGGATTCGGGTGACCGATGGCGTGTCGTTGGGCGAGATTTTCGATCCGTATTTTAACCGGACCTGGGAGCATTTCTGCAGTCATCAACATACGCCAAATCGGTTGGAGCCGTCCGGGTTCGATTGCGGAGTGAGGCATGGCAACATCCTTTATTTCTCCCATCCGGTTTTCCGGCATTATCGGGCGTATGGGGCGGTGGCGTATCGAGAATTTATCGTGAAAGCGTTGCGGAGTTTCCTGGCGGATGAGTTGACGTTGGAGACCGATTTGCCCTCGACCGCCCGGGTTACGCTGACGAAGCAGGACGAGGAAGACCGTTATGTGTTGCACTTGTTGTATGCGCCGACAGTAAGCCGGGGTGGAGTGATGCAGTTGTCGGGGGGCAATGCCGCGGGTGGGCGCAGCGTGGAGGTGATTGAGGATCTGCCGCCGTTGCATGAGGTGGCGGTGACGTTGCGTCTCCCGGCCGGGGTGACGGAGGCGAAGATGGTTCCGGGGGGGCAGGAGCTTCCGGTAAGGAGGGAGGGGGAGCGTTTGACGATCGAGGTCCCGCGGTTCGCCTGTCACCAGATGGTGGAGTTGCGGTAGGCGCGGGGCCGTCCTCCTTTGTAGGACGGTCTGTTTACTCCGCTTGGAGGAGGGTGATTTGGGTGGTCAGGTGGTAAGGGGCGGTGGTGCCGCGGGCGGGGAAATTGGCTTGGACGTAGTAGGCGAGGTAACCTTCGACGGGGCGGTCGGGTTGAACGGTGAGCTCGCTGTTCCCGGTGAGTGGGGTGGAGGTCCATTCGGCCTTTCGGAAGTCGAGGTTGGGGCTGGTTGCCTGCCAGAGGAGGAGCTCGGCGTTTTCATCGGACCAACGGACGGTGGTGGATCCGTCATCGGCCAGGGTCCATTCGAAGTCGGCGAGGGAACCGCCGCGGAGGACGGCGTCGAAGAAGGCGATCAAGGTGGGATAAATAGAAAGATTCAAGCCGTGGCCGGCGTTGGCGGCGTAGGCGAGATAGGTGACGCCGGGGAGTTTGTCGTAATATAGGTTGGCGGCGTCGAGCGTCCAAAACGGGTCGTTGGTGCCGAGGAGGAGGAGTTTCGGAACGGTCAAGCGGTCGCGGTAGGCGAATGGATCGACGACTTCAAGGAGGCGGCGTCCGGCCGGAGTGTCGAGTTGATCGATCAGGCCGCGTTCGGTGTAGGGGCTGATTTGAGGGCTGAGGCTTTGGCCGTAGGCGAGCTCCTGTTTTCTCATTTGGGCGGGGATGTCGAGCATGTCGATCACCAAGGGGGCGGCGCCGATGACTCGATCGTCGACGGCGGCGGCGAGGTAGGTGGTCCAGCCCCGTTTCGAGGCGCCGCCGAGGATAAATTGGTCGACGGGGGTGTCCGCCTTATCGAGGAGATCGGAGACCATATCCATCGCCCGGACGGCGGATCTGACCATCGGCAGAAGGAGGACTCGCTCGATGTCGCCGGTTTCGAGGTATTGGATCATGGTGTGGGCGATCGCGTGATCTTCGGTCAAACCGCCGAAGAGGGGTTGGTTGGGGATTTGATTGACGATGGCGACGGGGACGCCGAGTTGTTGGGAGGCGTTGGCAATGAGGCGGAGTTCGGGGGAAAGCTTTGGCGGTTCGGCCCGGTTGGAACCGCCGGCGATCATGAGAACCGCTTTGCCGGGGTGTTTGATTTCGGCGGGTCTCATGACGTGGACCCAATGCTTCCAAGGTTCGCCGTCCCATGTTTGGCTGGTTAGTTGCAACGTATAGGCGGTGGCTCCGCCGATACGGGTTTCATGGACGATTTCATAGCGGAAACTGTCGTCCGTCTTTGCGACGAAGCGCTTCAGGTCGGCCCAGGCGGTGATGGTGGTGAGCAAAAGAGTGAAAACGGCCAATGAAATTTTCATGATGTCGGACGAACTGGTCGGATCAAATGAATGGACAGCCATGGTTTTCCCGGCTGATCGTTTTGTCAATTTGAACTCTTCGGTGGAACCCCGCCGATCAGTGGAGGTTTTGTCTTTCGATTGTTTCGAAGGCGACGATGTTCGATTGGATGTTGACCCAATGGACCCTTCTGAGCCCGGTGTGGGTCAGGAGGCGACGAAAATGCCTTTGGTGACTCGTCGGTCGCTGGAAGGAGGTTATGCGCCAAGTGGTTTCATCGTCAAGCAGGGGCATTTCCTGGGTTCCGAGGCGGGTGCCTTCAAACTCGATCTCAACTGGGGCGATTCGTGTTCCTTGCGGGGATAGGAAGTGGAAGGCCGCTTCCATGTACAAACTAATGTCGAGGAACGTCCCCCAGTGACGGATGATGTAGGACACGACATCGAGAAATGCCTGGCTGGGACGATCGAATCCGTTCCAATTATCAAGATTGAGCTGAAGCGGGGCTCGGTTGGAGAGATCGACTTGGGTTGAGACGAATCGGTATTCGACGGATTCCGGATGAAAGTTGATGAGCTTGCCGTGATGGAGGCCGGCGAGAATCAAGTAATGGATTGCTTGTTTCTGATGGTTTGGCGAAAACCTGTGACAGGCCTTGAGCTCATAGAGAGCTCCGGATTCGATGAGAAGGTCGATGTAATAAGATTTCGTGAAATCGCGGAATGTGGCAAGGAGCGGAACTTCCCGTTGAACCTCCAGACCACTTTTTTCACATCGGTCGCTCATGGCATTGCGATAGATCAATTCGTCGCAAAACCGGCCGAGTTTATTGTGGATGTCGAACGCGTGCCGCATGACTTCGCGGTCGATCTGATGAAAAGTATCTTGCTGAATGCGACGGATCGCAGGGGTAGATTTAAGGGGCATTTTTCGAGGGTCGGGGTTAGTAATAGAATGTTTTGTTGGAAAAATTATTCGCCCTTAGCCTGATCAGCAATGATTTTGTCGGGGCAAATTTGTCGGAGCGGGGAGTAGGCTGAGGGCGGGTGTTTTCGGACAGAATCATGGGTGGCAGAATCATTTTTTAAACGGTCTGGACGTGGCAATGATTTTGTCCCGAGAGGGGAAGGGGGTGGAGGGTGTTCTTGGACAGAATTATGGTTGGCAGAATCATTTTTACGCGGCAAGGATTTTGCCGGGAATGATTTGTCCTGAGCGTGGGAAGGCGGTGGAGGGCTGTTTCTGGACAGAATCATGGTTGGCAGAATCATTTTCAAACAGGTCTGGACGCGGCAATGATTTTGCCACCCATGATTTTGTCCTGTGGGAGTGTTTCAGGATAGAATCATTGGTGGCGATTTTGCGGAGAATGATTTTGTTCGAGTTATTGCGGTCGCGCTTCGGCGGGAAGTGGTGTGTATCACATTCTTCCAAAGGTGATTTTGTCGTCCGCGATTTGGAGGAGGAGGGCGAGGGTGTGGCGGAGGTAAAGGGAGGTGACGGGGAGGGTTTCGCGGGCAGGGGGTGGCGCGAAATGAGAGGGACGGGCGGCGGTCTCGGTTTTCATGGTAGCGATGTCGATGGTGAGGATGTCGTTGTCGATCTTGATCACGCAGCCGGTGTATCGTTGGGTCGCAGGCTCGTAATCGAGGGTGATTTGGATCGGGCGGCGTTTTAGATTGTAGGTGATCCGGGTTTGGTCGGCGGTGCGGTCGCTTTCAAGGGAGCCGAATTCTTCGAGGAGGCCGGGCACGCGGAGGCCGTATTGGAGGAGGTTGGAAAATAATTGCAGTTTGAGTCGGAGGCTGTTTCCCGCGTCGCCGATAAGGGGGGAGCCATCGACGGCTTCTTCTCCGAGAAGGAGGGTATTGAGGGGTTCGAGGAACACCCATGGTTGTTCCGATTGTCCAAAGGCGAAGCTGCCCCATTCCGGCGAGCGAAAGTGGAGGGCATGGCGGGCGTCGCCGGCGCGTTTCCATTGAAGGGAACCGGATCGGGCGGCGCCGTTTTCCGGCTGCCAGCTGAATTTCAGGTCGAGGACCTGGGCCTCCCGGATCGCGGCGGAAGGGCTGATCAGTTGGCCGGCGTGGACGAGGAAGCGCGTGAGGATCACTGAATCGGGTTCGTCGGCGGCGGGTGTCGCGGTCGGGGCGGGCGAAACCGGATCAGCCGATGGGTGGGTGAGAAACTCGGCGAGAAGGTCGATGATCTCCCCGAGGCGGGCCGCCATGGAGTAATGGCCGACCCCTTCCATCCAGACAATTTCTTCACGGATGCCGAGGGCGTCGCCTAATTGTTCGGCGTGTATCCGTGGGATCACTTCGTCTTCGGCGGCGTTGATCATCAGGATCTTTCCGGCTTCGGCTTTGGGGCGGAGTCGGGGGGCCACTTCGAGTGGATCGCGGCGGCTCAATTCCTGGCGGACCAATCGCTGGGTATCGGCGTCGAGGGTGGTGAAGGTGTCGCGGAGTTGCCGGGTTTCGTTGGCGGTTTGGATGATTCCCCAGAGGTCGCCGCCGGCCATGATCGAGCTGATTTTTCCGATCCGGGGTTCGATCGATGCGAAATAAAAGGAGAGGATTCCCCCCATGCTGATGCCGGCGACATTGACGGTGCCGGAGGGATCCGTTTGCCAAAGGGCCATGAAGTCACAGGCCCGCCGAAAATCGACGCTGCCCTGATCGATGAGTTGCATCAATTGGACCGGGTCGATCGGTCGGGAAGAGGAGAAACTTTGCGGTCGGCGATCGCCGTAGAAGGGAAGTTTGAACCAAAACGACGGGACGCCGGCCTGGGCCATTTCGAGGGCGACGAGTCGTTCCAAGGTGAAGTTGCCGTTGAGGATATGGAGGAGGACGAGAGGGGCGCCGCGTTGCGCTCCGGCGGCCGGAAGGAAAACTTCGCCGATGACGCGGTTGTTTTCGGGGTAATCCGAAACC
Source organism: Verruconatronum alginivorum (assembly GCF_056590205.1). Classification (NCBI taxonomy): domain Bacteria; kingdom Pseudomonadati; phylum Verrucomicrobiota; class Opitutia; order Opitutales; family Verruconatronaceae; genus Verruconatronum; species Verruconatronum alginivorum. The sequence goes on from NZ_JBWPVQ010000001.1 coordinate 2,754,268, forward strand.
ACGGGGGAGGGGAACTCGACGGCGAAGCGAGAGATCCCGTCGACGTCGGGCATCCGGGTCATCATGGCGATGAAGTCGCCGGTTGCGCCGGAAATGTCGTGGTGGATTTGATCGTGGTCAGCGGCGGGTAATTCGGGCGCGCCGAAAAGGCGAGCGGACACGGTGGCGAGGAGGAGGAGGACGAGGAGGTTGCGGGTTCGGCGGAGCATGATCAGTTTTTCTCGGTTTGGAATTCGGCCAGCAAACCACGGAGGTTGAATCGGGCCGGTTCGCGGGCGGAGGCGACGTTTCGGTGGTCGGCGTTGGCAATCCAGAGATCGAGGGTCTCCGGGCGGAAAAGTGCGGTTTGGATGTTGCTGTTCATCGCGACCGGGCGGGCCATCAGCTCCCATGCCTCGCTGGGGCCGATCCGGCCAAATCCGCTTTCGACCCGGTCGACGAGATTGGTGTACCGGTTTCCGGATGACAACATCACGGTGGACGGGAGTGGGCGGGGGAGGAGGGGATGCGCTTCGCCCGGAAGGACCAATTCGAGCTTTTCCGGGGTGGCATAGATACCGACGGCGTGGTTTGGGTTGGCCTGGGACAAGACGTAGTAGTATTCGCAGGTGCGGGGATTGTTCGCGAAGATGGCGATACCCTCCTCGACGGTCGCGGCCCGCTCCATCACCTCGCGCATTAACTGGGCCATCGGTTTTCCGTCCCAATCGCCCCAGCCGGCGCCGCCCATCTCTCCGATGGCGACTCCCTTTTCGTTCATGGCGGTGACGGTCCCGGTGAAACCGGCGTAGCCGACGTTGAGCCAGCTGTATCCATCATCTGGATTAACCACCATCAGAACCGCCTGTTCCTCCAGTCCGAGTCCGGAAATGTAGTCTAGGATGCGGCCGTGGTAAAGCATGCCGTCGGCGGTAGCTTCGTCGAACATGGCGAACCCGCTGCAATGGAAGAGTTCGGGGAAGAAATTGGCCAACCGGACCTCTTCGCGGTGGAAACCGCCGGCGGCGGCCAACGCATCCATTTCCCGTAAGTAGGCGGGATTCATGTGGGGGAGCAGGCGGGCCTGGGCTTCCTCGATGTCGCCGAAGAACCAACTGCCGCGGATGAAGCTGCTGCCGACGCCGACTCCATAGAGGACGGTGTCCATGACGTGGCGGACCTGTTCGCGGAGGAGGACCCCATGTTGCTCGCCCATTTCTTCGGGGGAGCCTTCGAGATAGAGGACCAGCACGCCGTCGCGTTTCGATAATCGCCCTTTGCCGTGGGTGGCCAGCACTATTTCGCGACGGACGAATTCCCGGCCGCGGTTGCGCAGGCGGTCGGACGCGACGCGGATGAAATCAACGAGATGGCTCAACGCGACATCGGTGACGTGCGCTTCGCGTTCCGGGCCGAGGTCGAAAGGAGCGGATTCCGGCTCGGGGGGACGTGCGTCCAGCGCGAGGCGGAGCTCGACGCCGCCGTAGCTCAGGGACGTCTCCAGAGGGAAGGTTCCCGATGCGGGGAACGACCAGCGGGTGTTCACTCCGGTGATCCCGAGGAGAGAGCGGGTGAACTCGGTGGAGGAAACGGCAAAAGCCTCGCCCCCGTCTTCACCGCCGGAGGAGGAAACATTGAAAAGAAGCGGCAGCAGTTGGATTTGGGCGGGGGTGGCTGGCAGGCGGAGCAGGGAGTCGAGACGGATCTGGCGAAGGTAATCGGGGTCGGCCGCGAACGGTGGGACGGAGTTTTTGCCCCGCACGCCGAATTCCTTTTCCGGGAGGTAGATCCAAAGTTCGTCTCCTTGCCGGGCGAGTTCGAACCGGTTTTCGCGCCACGTTCCTTTCAGGCGGAGGGACCCATGGTCGCCGAGAAGCAGATTGATCTCGAGGCCGAGGAGCTCGTCGGGCAGTCCCTTCGCCTCGAGCAACCGGACGGTGACCTCCTCGGATTGGACCGATTGGATGATCCGGTTCCAATGGCTGGAGAAGCGCTCCATATCATTGGCGGGCTGGGCGGAAAGGAAGAAAGGGGACAGCAGGACGAGACCGAGAAAGGAAGCGAAGAGTTTCATGGGCGTTTGCTTTAGGGACGATGTGGGGGGAAAGCGAACTCAAAAGATAGAAGGGAAACTTACGGAGTGATGCAGTTGGGATGGGATGCCACTCGGGGAGCCGAATGAAGAGGCGAAGGGGCGGGCTCGGACGGGGAGGGAGGTCGGGAGGGGAAATTTGTTCCTACAAATTTTTGGTGGCGTGGTCGGCGGTTTTCTGTTGGCATCCGCTCCAATCCCGTCGGCGCGATTGGAATCGGGCGGTGGGAGGTGAAACAGAATCCACTGATAATGCATACGATCGACTGGTTAATAGTTTGCGTGCCGATGCTGATGGTCGCCGCAATTTCGATGTATACCCGGCGTTATGTCACCGGGGTCGCGGATTTTCTCGCCGCGAGGCGGGTGGCCGGCCGATATGTGGTCGCCGTTTCGTCGGGGGAGGCGGCGATGGGGTTGATCTCGGTGGTCGCGATTTTCGAGCGGTATTACGCCTCCGGGTTCGCGATCGGATTCTGGACCACCTTGGTGACGCCGATCGCGTTGGTCTTCACCCTCACCGGATTTCTGACCTATCGCTACCGCGAAACGCGCGCGATGACGATGGGACAGTTTTATGAGATTCGTTACAGCAAGCGGTTCCGGATTTTCGCCGGTTCGCTTCAGTCGCTTTCCGGAATCATCAACTACGGCCTATTTCCTGCGGTCGGCGCCCGGTTTTTGGTCTATTTCCTCGATTTGCCCCTCCACATCTCCGTCTTCGGTTTCGAGTGGCCGACCTTCGCGGTGCTGATGGTGGTGTTTTTGACCATTGCGGTCGTCATCACCACCCTCGGCGGCCAGCTGACCATCATGACATCCGACTGCATCATGGGGATCCTGAGCTATCCGATGTATCTGGCGGTGGTGATTGCGATCTTTTTCGGATTCTCGTGGTGGTATGAAATGACTCCGGCGCTCCTCGACCGCGAGCCGGGTTACTCGATGCTCAATCCGTTCGATACCTACAACCTGCGGGACTTCAACCTCTTCTTCGTTTTCGTCGGCATCTTTTCCTCGATCTACGGGACGATGTCTTGGTCGGGGACGCAGGGATACAATGCGGCGGCCAAGAGCGCCCACGAACAGAAGATGGGGCGGATCCTCGGGACCTGGCGGGCGGGATTCTCCGGGCTGATGGTGATCATCCTCGCGGTGGCGGCCTACACCTATTTCAATCACGCTAATTTCGCCGACCGGGCGGCCGTGACCCACGAACAGCTCTCCTGGATGGCCTTGGAAGACACGGCCCGGTCCTATGCTCCGGAGGGGGCGGCCGAGAACCGTTTCGATTCCGAGATCCTTGCCCTCTGGCAGGCCCGGGTGGCCGAGGAGGATCCGGCGGCCAACCAAGTTTACAACACCATTTACAAGCAGATGCGGGTGCCGATGGCGCTGCGGGAAATCCTGCCGATCGGGGTGCTCGGGGCCTTTTGCGCCGTGATGATCTTTCTGATGATCAGCACCGACTCGACCTATCTTCACTCCTGGGGGTCGATCGTGGTGCAAGATATCGTCCTGCCATGTCGGAAGAAATCATTCTCTCCCCGGCAGCATTTATGGCTTTTGCGACTAATCATAACATTAGTGGCGGTTTATGCCTTTTTCTTCAGTTTGTATTTCGGACAAGTCACTTACATTCTCATGTTTTTTGCGCTCACCGGGAGTATTTATCTCGGCGGGGCCGGTTCCTGTATCATCGGAGGTTTGTATTGGAAAAAGGGAACCGCAGCCGGTGCTTGGGGGGCGATGATCACCGGTTCGAGCTTGGCGCTGATCGGTTTCGTCATGATGAATTATTGGGCCGGCAAGATTTACCCGGCCTTGGAAAAACATCCGGATTTGCTCGTCTTCATCAGCAATACGGTGGAGATGATTTCGCGACCGATGGAGCCGATCATCCTGTGGCGGGTCACGGGGGACCGGTTCTTCATGAACGGACAGGAAATTTACTTCCTGACGATGATCACCGCCATTTTGGCCTACGTCGGCCTGTCGTTGCTGACTTGTAAGGAGGATTTCAATATGGATCGGATGTTGCACCGCGGCGAATACGCGGTCAACGACGAGCAAAAGGAAAAACGTCCGATCTCGCCTCCCGGTTTCCGCAGTCCGAAAGCGATCTTCAAGACTCTCTCGGGAATCGACCAGCAATTCACCCGGGGCGACCGGATCCTCTCGATATCGGTGTTGATTTACACGCTCGGTTGGGCGTTCGGATCGTGGCTGGTAATCGTGTTGTGGAATATGATCAGCCCGTGGCCGGACAACTATTGGGTGAACTGGTTCTTCATCTCCAACATCGTGGTGACCGCCATCATCGGTCTCGTATCCACGGTCTGGTTCAGCATCGGGGGAACAATCGATCTCTACCGGATGTTCAAGCGCCTTCAAACCAAGGAAACCAACATTCTCGACGACGGCCGGGTGATCGGTCACATGAACGCCGACGATTTGGTCGTCTTCGAGGAAAAAGGTCTGGTGGACGGGAAGAAGAAGCGCCCCGGTGAAGATGGTGACGAACTAAGCGTGGCGGGCAAAAAGCCGCGGGGCGAGTGAGGTCGCCGCGGCATCGAAATCCGGTGGATTGAACGGCTGTCCGGTGGATCAGGGGACCGTGACGACCACCCGTCCGAATCTGGCGCTGGTCGCACCCTCGGAAGGGTCGTCGGCGTAGCAAAGCTCGTAGTCTCCAGCCGCGTCGAGGACCACGACCGATTGCGGCGGAGTCCATTGGTGCGTGGGAACGGCGAGGGTGCCGGTGAACAACGGCGCGACCGTCACTCCGTTTCCTCCTATCGGACGTATGAAGTAGATGCGAAGTCGATCACCGACGAGCTCGACGCGGGGAGCGCCGAAGAGCTTCGGGTGGGGTCCTTCGAGCAAATGCGGGTGGATGGGAGCCGCATCGGATTTCTTCGGGTCGAGATTGAAGGCGAATTTGAGAAGATTCGCCAAACCATCACGAGCCGGGTTGGCCAAGGGCGCTGCGTCTTCGCCGGTGAGACCGTGAAAGCCGGCCCAGGTTTGATAGGGCGATTGGTTGCCGGAATCGACGGGTGGGATGAGGGCGATGTTGACCGAGTCTTTACTGGATAATGCAATAACATCACGCAACTCCGCCGGGAGGAACATTCGTGGATCGATCGAGGACCCCCAGCCGATGACGGAGCCGTCGCTCTTTCTTCCGAAGCTGTAACCATTTCCGAGGGCGATTTCGACGAAATCGTGATTCAAGTGTGGGGCGGGCCCGTGGGATGGAGGCCAGACGGTCACGGTTCCATTGGCGCGCAAGGCGGCGGTGTGGGTGGATCCTGTGGCAATCTGAATGATGGACGGCGTGGAGCCTTGTGGAAGGTAGGGGATTTGGCCGTTGGAATTGTCGCCCCAGCCAAAAAACGAGTCGGTATCAAAACGAGCGACGGAATGGTATGCGGCGGCGGCGACGGCGGTGGCCGAAAGCGGATGCTGAGGGACTTGGCTTTGGCCGTGGCTGTTCGATCCCCATGCGATGATCTCACCGCTGTTTTTCAGTGCCAGGGTGTGATGGGCGCCGCTGCTGAGTGCGGTGACGCCCCGGAGATCGAACGGAGGCTGGACTTGACCAAGAAAGCCATAGCCCCACGCGGTGACGGTTCCGTCTTTCCGCAAGACCACCCCATGTGTATGACCCGAAGCGGCGCCGACGACATCGTTGAGGTCGGGAGGAGTGAAATCGCTGACGGGTCCCCAGCTCAAGACGGTGCCGTCGGACCGGACCAGGACGTGTTGGTGCGTTCCGGCTGAGATCAGGGCCACATCGTGCAATTGATCGGGGGTCAATGTCTCACCGGTTTCATTCGCCCCCCAAGTCACCACGGCACCGTCGCTTTTGATCGCCACGCTATGCCGTTTTCCCGCGGCGATGGCGATGACATCGGCCAGATCGGCGGGGACATTGCATTGGCCGTGCGAATTATCCCCCCAGGCCACCACTGTGCCATCGGCCTTGAGAGCGAGGCAGTGGTTGGCCCCGGCGGCAATGGCACTGACGCCGGTGCCCACGTCCACAGGTGTTATCATTGGATTTCCATCGTAGACGATGGTAAAGACTCCCCCGGTGGGAGTTAGAAGCAAATAAAATTGATCTCCCGCATCGATGGCGGAGATCAATCCCGGTTCAGTCCAACCCCAACTGGAAGAGGTGGGCGGTAGCGAATTCGTCCCGAATGAGCCGTCCTGGCGCAACACCGCGATACGGTGTTGGGTGAGAGCCACCGCATGCGCTCCCGTGACTCCTTCGGCTTCAATTATGGAGCCAAAGGTGCCCCAGAGTGCTATCGTGCCATTCGTTCTGACAACCGCGGAGGACGCGGGACCGGCCGCGACGGCCTTGATGTTAGAAAGAGTCGCGGCAAGATCGGGCCTGGCGGCTGAGAATTGTCCTATGGTCACCACCGATCCATCCGACCGAAGCAGGATCGAGTGTTCCTCCCCGCCGGCCGCGGCAATGATGGTTCCCAGATTTTGAGGTGGCTGGATTTGACTGTGACTATTGTTGCCCCAGGCGACGAGCGTTCCGTCGGTGTTGATTCCGAGGTTATGTCGAGCGCCGGCGGTGACCGAAACCAGCGGCTTCTGAAAGTCGCGGGAATCGAATCGGGTTGTCCCCCAGATCACCGGTTGTCCGGATGACAGCACCCGTGCGCGCATCACCACTTGCACCATTGGGAGCGGGGCGGCGACCGGCAGACCCATGGGCGACTGCTCGAGGGAGAAGGCGGAGATCTGGAGCGTCTCTTCAATCAACCCGGCGTCGGAGGTCGTCGGCAGGCTCACTACGAATTCCACCGCCTCCCCGGCCGTTAGTCCGTCTTCCGGCGACGTGGATGGTCCGTCGAAGACGAAACGCGAGAGTCCGGAGCTGTCGATCAAAGCCAGCAGGTGCTCCTGGGCGGGCGCGGGGGAGGGTAGGTTCGTCAGCCAAAGAGTCGCAGCCCGCGAATCGTCGCCGACCGGCACGATTCCAAAATCCAGCACCCATTTGCCGAAGTCGCGGTCGAAATAGAGCGCGCCGTCTGTTTGGGTGGCCGTGATCATGGGGGCTGCCGGTGCGGGTTTGGCTTCGACTAATGTGGCGGCAAAGTCGTATCCGACGGTGGTTCCAAAGCTTTCTTGGAGATTGTCCGGCAGGAAGGCGGGCGGTCCAAAGCCCCAGACCTGATAGGAGCCATCCGCTTTTCTCAGAAGGCTGAATGTTCCCCCGGCTTGGACATCGACTAGATTTCCATTGCCGGGGCCATTGGTCTTGGCATTGCTGGGATCGCCCCAGGCCCAGGCCGTGCCGGACGATTGCAGGACGACCGAATGATTAATTCCGGCCGATACCTTGGTGACTCCATGCCCAACCGGGCCTCCCGACTCTTGCTCCCAACCCCAGCTGAAAATCGTCCCGTCGGATCTGAGGACCACATTGTGGAAGGCACCGGCGGAAATCGCTATTATACCGCTGGCGGCTTCAGGCGGCACCGTGGCCTGGCCATCGTTGTCGAGCCCCCACGCGATCACGGTGCCGTCATTCTTCAAGGCAAGATTATGCACATAGCCCGCGGAAACCGCCGCGACATCCCGAAGCCCTAAAGGGACCTGCAGATATGGTTTTTGGTTCGGCAGGAAGGGGGCGTCAAAATCCTGCCACACGACGACCGTACCATCTCTTCGGAGTCCAATGGTGTGATGGGAGCCGGAAGAGATTTGAACGAGGTCATCGGGGAGCGGCGGCGGTTCCACCGCCGTACCTCCTTCGGGACAACCGAAAGTCGCGTGGCTGCCTCCTTGTCCGAGGAAGGTGGTGTACGCGAAACCCGCTTCGATTTGCATCAGCCCGGTCATCTGGTGGGGCATAAGCGACTGCCCCCACTGATTGTCTCCCCAAGCGATCAGCTGCCCCGTCGCGGTTAAAGCCAAACTATGATGTCGGCCGGCGGCAATGGCGATCACTTCCCCCAGGTCCTCGGGAACGGATGCCTGTCCGGCATCGTTCATTCCCCATCCGACCACGGTGCCATCTGCGGTGAGGGCAAGCGTGTGGTGCGCGCCGGCCGCGATCTGGATTACGTCGTTGAGGCCAACCGGTACCAGGAATTGGCCATAGTCTTCCTCGATCGGCGCATCGCCCACCGTCACCACCGTCCCGTCCTGTTTGAGAATCACATAATGATGATCACCCGCCGCGATCGACACCGCCTCCGTGGCGACATGGTCAAATGGATGATGCCCGATCCATCGGAATGCCACTCCATTTCGATCAAGGCCGAAGAAGAAGTCTTTGCCGACCGCCACGGCGGTCACATCAGAGATTCCAAAGGATTCGCCGAAAGCTCCTCCTGTCTCGGCAATGGTAACACGTCCGTTATCCCGCAATGCGACAATTCCTCGCGAACCCGCCGCGACCGCCGTGACGCGGGTCAGATTTTGCAGGGCCGAATGCGCGGCATGCGGATGGCCCCAGGAAAGCAAGGTCCCGTCTGTTCGGAGCGCGATCGTGTGCAGATCGTTGGCGGCGACGGCTCGGACTTCACCGAGAGTTGGAGGCACTCGGCTTTGGCCGTGGTTGTTTCGACCCCAGGCGACCAGCTTCCCGTCCACGGTCCGCGCGAGATTGTGGTGACCCCCCGCGACGATCTCCGTGATCGGTCGGCGAAACGCCCTTGCGTCAAACCACTTGCTGCCCCAAACTACCGGTTCGCCCACCTTGACCACGCGAGCGCGCATGCCGATGTGAAGTGGAGACATCTCCGTCGATCCCGCCTCGTTGACTGAAGCAAGATTGATTGTGAAGGTCTGGAAAAACGTGCCGGTCTCGCTCGTTTGAAGGCCGCCGATGAAACCGGTGTGGCCCCCTGGCGCGATTCCTTCGATGGGAAGCGCTTGAATCGGATCGAGTCCGAACTTACCGGATACCGTCCCTACGAATTCCACCCGCAAGCGATCCTGGTAGTCCGGATCTTTCATCTCGTTGCCGAGTTCGAGAAAGATCCATTGGGGAGGTGCCTGGTGGGGAACGATGCCAAAATCGATGATCCACATTTCCAAAGATTCATCGTGATAAAACCCGACATCGCCTTGCTCGAGTGATAACTGCGGAGCCGCCCAGTGATGGACGGTTGCCGTCAGACTCACTTCGGCGGTGACGTCCAGCGAGGCCGGTTCGAGGCCGCTGGTAGGCGGCAACAATCCCTCCGGATTTCCCCGCCCGTCGGTCTGGAAGGCCAGCAGGATCGACCCGGTTCTGGGTCCCGGTTCGGAAATATCGAGGGCGGCCTGAAGATCCAGTGAACTCGTCTGATCCGGTCCGAGCAAAGAAATCGACCCGGTGAGCGAGACATCGCCCGTGGTATCTGGCAATACCGTGAGTCGCTCGGAGAAACCGTCGGCGGGAGCGGAATTGTGAATCGAAAGAGGGGCCACGGGTATTGCGTCTCCCAATCGGACGATTCCGAAGTCCACCACCGATGGCGTCAGTATTTCCGGCTGGGCCGGCCGGAAAATCCGCGCCGTCAGCGACAAGGTCTGATCGGCGACATTGTCGAAATTGTTGATGATCGAGATGGATTGTCCCTGCAATTCGCCTACGGTTTGGCTTTCGAAGCTCACTGTAACCGGTTCCGATTCTCCTCCCGGATGTGCTACCCAATCCACCGCATGAACCGAGATCGAAGAGTTGTTGACGCCGGTGGTTTTCACTGCGCCTCGCAGAACCGTTGTCCCTGGACCATCGTGGGAGATCGTGAAGGTTGTCTGGCTTTCTCCGCCGGTGCGGAAGGCTCCAAAATCGAGGATCGGCGTGGCCGTATCCCCGTTCGAAATTCCCGCGCCCTGGAGGATTTGGGTTATGCCGGCGGGAGCCAGGATTTCCCCGCTGCCGGTGACGCCGGCGCGGGGGTTGAAGTCGTTGCCGCTGCCGAACGCGGTGTTTGTGTAATCGGTGTGGACCGTGATCGCGTGGCTGCCGAGAGTGAGCTCGCCGCCCGCGAGGTGCAAGCCACCCGTCGAAGATGTGGCTCCGACGGCGGCGTTCGAGTCGTCGGAAATGAGGAGTTCGCCGGACGCGCCGTTGAGCCCGCCCTCAAGAGTCAGGCCGGCGGGTCCGTCCGCGGTGATTGTGCCGGAGTTGCTGATCGCATGAGGGAAGGATCCGAAACCCGAGATCGTGCCACTATTGATAAAGTTTTCCGAATGAAAGATTCCGCCTTCGACGCGAAGCTGCCCGACGTTCGTGAAGGTGTTTCGGGTGAAGTTGCTGCCAGCCAGCAGCCGGAGATCGCCATTGTTCAGGGTGAGACCGTTGGCCGCGGAAAAACCGGCGTTCACTCCAGCCAAGGTGATTTCTCCTCCAGAGGCGATGGAGGTGATATTGGAGCCGGAGGGGAGATTGAGGATCGCTGCCACGGTCGGATGCTCCGGATCGCCCACCATCCATTTGCTTGATAACTCGCCTTCGATTTTGGATCCGGCGTTGGCCAGGGTCAGGGTGCCCGATTTCACCTGCACGGTGCCTTCATTGGTAAACAGCCCATTGAAAACGGAAGAACCCGTGCCGGAGCGAACGAACGTCCCGGCGTTGGTGAAATTGGGTGAGAACGTATTTGCCGCCAGTGCCTCGAAGACCCCGCCGGCTTGATTTATAAAATGGCCCGCTCCGTTGATGTTGCGGGCGAAATCAAAGCCTCCGGTGGGGACCCAAATCACCCTGCCATGATTCGTCAGGGTGCCCGCGAGTGATTTTGCGTTGTTGCTGGTGACGAGGGTGAGGATGGCGCCCTCGTCGACGACCACTCGCGCGGCGGCGCTGATGTGGGTCTCATGCCAATCGGCTGCTTCGGTCAGCTTCAGGGTGCCGGGACCTTGGAGGGTCTGGGAGCGGAGGCCGATTCTCGGGAGGCTGATTTCGTCTCCCACTTCGGTCCCCACATACAAGGTGGCCGCGTCCTGACCAATCACTGGAGCCAGCAGGATGCTTCCTGCCGGGCCATCGTTGATTCCGGTAACCTCCAGATCGGCCCCGAGTCGGTAGATGCCCGGGAAATGCCCGGAACCCTTCAGGTGAATTTCGCTCCCGGTCGCCAGATGCAAACGCCCGCCGAACGTTGACTCCGCTCCGTTGATTGCAATCTCGGGATTGAAGGCGAGGATGCCTTGATCGACTTGAATGGATCCGGTGCTGGCGAATTGCGGATGGCGAAAGGTCGTCGTCCCCGCGCTGACTTTCACGATCGATCCGTGGTTGGTGAAACGAGGCGCGAACGTCGTTGCCGTTTGAATACTAAAACTCCCGTCCGTCTCGTTGGTGACATGACCTGTTCCGACAACGTTCGCGGCCGCTCCGGTTCCTCCGATTGTCGTCCACGTTACTTCACCCTGGTTGGTCAGGTCTCCCGTGAGACGTTTGGCGTTGTTGCTGGTGAGAAGATCGAGCGAGGCCTCCTTGGCCACCAGCAGTCGAGCGCCCGCGTCGACCAACGTCTCATTCCACGTGGCTTGGTTTGAAATCTGAAGGGTGCCGGGGCCTTTGATCGTGCCCGCGCGCAGCCGTATTTGCGGAACGGTTACAGTTTGTTCTGCGTCGGACCCGATCACGAGTGTCGCATGATTCACTCCGATCGTGGGCGCGAGGACCAGCCAGCCGGAGTCATTCGCCCCTGCGGTGATGAGCAAGTCATCCTGGGCTGTGTAGATTCCTGAGCGTAGTTCGAAATCCGGGGCTTCGATCGAAATCGTTCCTCCGAGAGCACCGCCGCCTGATAAGGCCAGCGTCCCCTGGTTGTGATGGATGGTGCCGTGATTGTTGAACTCACCGGAGAACAGGGCGACTCCGCTCTCGGTCTTCGAGAAGAAACCATGGTTGGTGAAACGAGGCGCGAAAGAAATCGGACCCGTCGGCAGATTGAGAACCTGTGCTTCAAACGCTCCCGTTTCCTCATTGATGAAATGTCCGTTGCCGGAGATGCCGTTCGAGAGATTTTGGGCGGTGGACCAGGTGGTGGAGCCGCCGCTTCGCACCGTTCCGCTCAGAGTCTTGGGATTGCTTGCGGGACTGATCGTGGCAACGCCTTCCGCGGGAATGACGATTTCGCCCGCGCCCGCCAATGTGCCGACCGACCAGGTGAGGCCGCCCACCTGCAACTGGGAATTCACTGTGACGGTTCCCCCGCTCATGGTGAAGTTGTCCGCTTTCATTTGACGCGGAGCCTCCGGCGCGGGGTTGTTCAACGTTACGTTGCTCGCCTGGACCTGAAGGTGGCCGATTTCGAGCGGGCCGGAGGTCGTGATTTGCGTGCCGTTGTCGCTCTCGATCTTGCCCGCACCGATCAGGCTCGAATCGCCGAGCGGGTGGATGCCGCCATTGAACCGGAGGGTCGCGCCTGGCGCCACGTTCCATGAGCCGTCGGGGGTGCCTTGAGGGCCGGCGCTTACTCGCAACGTCCCTTCATAGATGTTTACCACCCCTCTATTGGTAAAAGAACCTTGGCCTAAAATATTCAAGTGCGTCTCCGCCGCGCCGAGTTTGTCCAATGTTCCCTCGTTCAGGATGCTGTGCCATGAGCCGGCCCAGTCATGGGAGGTGAAGGTCGCTCCCGCGGCATTGGTCAAAAGCCCCGCGCCCATGGTGACCCTTCCTCCCGCGTGAATCGTGCCATGGTTGATCATCGGGCGGTTCAACGAGCGATTTCCGCTGAACCAATCCTGGATGCCGAAGGTGGCTCCCTCGGATATGACGAAGGCACCCGCGCCACTGAATTCACCCCACTCCCAGATGGACTCCCCCTGCTCCAACGTCAGGGAGCCGGGACCGGTGAGATTGGCTCCGAAGCGGAAGGAACCTCCGTCAGTCAAAGTGAGATCATGGTCGAGTCGTAAAAGGCCCCCCTCGTGGATCAGGCGTCGAATCGTCACGCCCTGACCGGAATCTCCAGGCACGTTCTGGGTGCCGCTATTGGATATGGTAACGTTGAACAGGCCGCCGGCGTCGTTATTGGGGTAGTCGTAACCGCCCGGGAGACCGCTCCAGCGAAGCGGATTGCCCCAGTTGTGGTCGATGCTGCTGCCGCTCCATGTGACGTTGTGGTGAGGGGGCTCGTTCGCTTCGATGGACGAGCTGCCTGCGGGAGCGAGGAAGAGAAAGGACAACAGGGGAAACAAGCGAGGAAGGAGAGGGAGAGATGTTTTCATGGGATTTCCTCCCATTACAGCAGAAGCGACGACGGCCTGTCTATTCCCCGAAAGTTGTAAAAATAGCTTTAATTTATTTTTGGCGGAGGGCAACCAGGTCAACGAACCGATGATACTCGCGCCAGGATCCGTCAGGTTGGTATTCACCAACCTGTTTTCTCAACACACTCCGCTGAATGGGCTGAGCTTGGTCAACGGATTCATCGGGAATCCGGAAGGAATGAGTGGAGATCCGCTTTATTTGAATTACTTCGGTATCCATTTCGATTCCCTCGCGGGAATCCTCACGGTGGAAATCCTTGAGGAGCTTGTTTTGCCCGTTGAGGCGATGTATGGCGTGGAAGCGAATTTCACCGCGATCCCGGAACCGTCCGCGTTCGCTTTGATCGCGGCGGTTTGCACTTTTGGTTTGGGCCTTCTCCGCCGTCGGCGTCATTTTCAGCGTTAGGGCGGCTGGACCAATGCGTCGCTTTGTAACCGGCATGAACGGCGAGGATTTTGGCCGACTTGACCCGATGCGAAGGCCGCTGATTCGCGGGCGCCTCGTCCGCCAAAGAGGACTTTAGCCTTCGGCCAGATTTTGAGCCTCTTCTGTCGCGCGGGACTCGCGGGCGGGCGGTGTTTTCGGCAGGAGCGACGCGAGGAGGCTGGAGGCAAAAATGAGGATGGTCGCGACCCAAAGGCACCCGATCAGGCCGTACCATTGGAAAACAAGCCCGGATAGTACGGTGCCCGCCAGTCGCCCGCCCGCATTGGCCATGTAGTAGAAGCCGACATTCATCGCCACCCGGTCGCCTTCCGCATAGGAGACGATCAGGTAGGAGTGCAGCGACGAGTTGACGGCAAAGACGATACCAAAGAGCACCAACCCGCCCAGGACCGCCGGAGCTGGGAAAAATCCGGCGGCCAACGCGATGGCGATGACCGCCGGAATCGGTAGGAGAAACAACGCCCATTGCATCGCCTGGTTGCCGAAGCCGGGGTGCCCAGCCAACTCCCGGCCCACGATGCGCGGCGCGAACGACTGCACGATCCCGTAACCGATCACCCATAAAGCCATGTAGCCGCCCGTCTGGGCGAATCCCCAGCCGAGGGTGGTGGTCAGGAAGATCGGAAGCCCGACCACAAACCAGGCGTCCCGGGACGAGAAAAGAAAAAATCGCGCCGCGGAGAGGATATTGATCTCCCGCGAGTGGGAAAAAACGGAGGCGAATTTGTGCTTAGTTTTCGCTCTGCCGATCTCCCGCGGCAAGGAGAGCACCGCGAGCAGTAACACCAGCAGCAAACCCCCGGCCATTATCCAAAGCGCTCCGGCGAATCCGACCGTGGTCAGCAGGAGACCACCGAGAAAAAAACCGATTCCCTTGAGCGCGTTTTTTGATCCCGTCAGGAGCGCCACCCATTTGAACAACGTCCCCTGCGCTTCCTCCGGCACCACCGTTTTGATGGCGCTCTTGGAGCTCATTTTCGTCAGGTCTTTGGCGATGCCGGAGAGCGACTGAGCCGCCATGACGTAGGCGACCGAAACCGCCATCGTCCAGCCCGGATCGAGCATCGCCAGCATTCCGAGAGCGAAAATCTGCAGCGCCAGTCCGGCGAACAGCGTGACCTTCAGTCCGAGCCTCGCACCGACCCATCCCCCGAAAAGATTGGTGACGATCCCGAAAAATTCGTAAAGCAAGAACAGAAAAGCCAGCTGCAGGGGAGTGTATCCCAACTGGTGAAAGTGCAGGAGCACCAGCATGCGCAAGGCCCCGTCGGTGAGGGTAAACCCCCAATAAGCGGCGGTGACGAGGGCGTAGTTTCGAATTGCGGACATGCGCCTGAATTAAGGCTCCAGTTTTGCGACCTTCGCAGCCAGCTCCACCATCCGGTTCACATACCCCCATTCGTTGTCGTACCAGGCGAGGATTTTTACCTGGGTGCCGTCGATGACCATGGTGGAGAGGGTGTCGATGATCGCCGAGCGAGGGTCGCCCTTGAAATCGACCGACACCAGCGGGCGCTCCTCGTATCCAAGAATTCCTTGCAGTTCTCCTTCCGCCGCTTGTTTCAGCAGCCCGTTCACCTCCTCGATGGTGGTCGGTCGCTCCACCTCGAACACACAATCGGTCAGGGAGGCGTTCAGCAACGGAACCCTCACCGCCAGGCCATTGAGTTTTCCCTTCAGTTCCGGGTAGATCATCGTGATGGCCGTCGCGGACCCGGTGGTGGTCGGGATGAGGGAAAGACTCGCCGCCCGCGCCCGCCTAAGGTCCTTGTGGGGGGCGTCGATAATCGTCTGGGTGTTCGTCATGTCGTGGATTGTCGTGATCACGCCGTGTCGGATCCCGAGGCCGTCGCGGATGACCTTCACGACCGGGGCGAGGCAATTCGTGGTGCAGGAGGCCGCGGTCAACAGGTCGTGCCGGGCCGGATCATAATCATGATCATTGATGCCGAAGACGATGTTCAGTGCGCCTTCTTTGACCGGCGCGGCGACGATGACTTTCTTCACACCGGCCCCGAAATACGGATCGAGTGTTTCGCGCGTGCGGAATTTCCCGGAGCACTCCAGGACGAGATCGACTCCCGCCTCCTTCCAGGGGACGTCGCCCGGAATCTTGGAACGGGAAACGCCGACCGCCTTTTCGGCGATCTCCAGGCTCTCGTTCCGGGTTTTCACCGGCACGTCCCAACGCCCGTGAACCGAGTCGAACTCAAGCAAGTGGGCCATTCCAACAACGTCCGTATTCGGTTCATTGATATGGACAAACTCGATATCCGGCCGCTTCCACCCGGCTCGTAAGGCCAAACGACCCATTCTCCCAAAACCATTGATTCCGATTTTCATCACCTAAATTTTTCGCCTTCTTCCGCACATCTCAGAATCGTGCATTTTCAGAGCTCCCATCATTGAATCGGTCGGGTTAACAGCCTTCGATCAGACAGCGCATCGCCTTCGGCATTTCATCGGCTTTCGCCGTCAACCGCTTCATCAGGGCCTCGCGTTTTTTCAAATCTTTCCCAAAAACCGGATCTTCGGTGCGTAAATCCTGGAGGCATTTCAAATTGGTTTCCAGCAAGGTCCCCGGCGTCTCCGGCAGGCGGCAGATCGTCCAGTTGTAGCAGCGCTCGGTTTCCAGCGCCCCGGCTTCCCGCAGGGCCTTCAAATGTCGCGAAACCTTAGGCTGCGGAACATCCAGCACTTCGCTGAAATGACAGACACACATCGGCCCGGCCAGGAGTAGATTCAAGATCCGCAATCGCGTCTCATCGCATAAGCACTGGTAGACCTTAACGAATTTCATGCCGCGAAAATTCGATGAATCAAATATTCTGTCAATTGCATATTTGATGTTGGTCGAAATCCTGGGTCGGAACATCGCCATTGAAGCAGCTTGGTTACGGAAAATGGCCCACGTTTGGCCGTATAACGAAAGTTCGTGTTTCGAGCCGAATGGCGGAAGGGGAGGGATTGGGTTCGCTCCGCGAAGTCCTGCGGACCGACCTGCGGCCGCCCCATCTGCGCTGCGCTCCGTCGAACCGAGGTTCTCATCTCCTCCCTCTTCCCGCATTTTTCGCGGCAGAGCCTTGAAACTGGCGGAAGGGGAGGGATTCGAACCCCCGGAACCTTGCGGCTCAGCGGTTTTCAAGACCGCCGCAATCGACCACTCTGCCACCCTTCCACGACGGCGAAGGCCATGCGTCTGGCTGGCCCCCATTCAATCGATGGACGTAAAGAAACGGACCGCAACCGAAAGGTCAAGTTCGGCGTTTGGACCTTGCGGGGCCGATTTACGTGAGCGAAACGTAGTTTGTCCGTCTACGTCTGAGCAGCATCGCCGTGGCCAGTGCGAGTAATCCGGCGCCGAAGGCGAAGCTGGTCGGTTCGGGGACGGTCGGCGACGGGGTGGCGTGGCCAGAGGCCAATTCGAAACCGGATCCTTCCAGCCATATCAAAAGAGCGAGAGTGAAAAGGAGCAAATTCTCGTCCTCCCATAACGCGTTCCAAGCCGCCGGTTCGTCCAGAGTCCAGAAGTCGAAGGCGGGGAGAGCGGAAAATTCCCACTCGGGAGCCGTTTCGATCTTTTGCATGGTCACTGTCATCGAACCGGATGCGCTCGCCGGGCTTTCGACGTAAAACCAATCTTCGTCCTCCCAGTTCCAAACGAGGTTGAAGATGATTTCCTCGCCGGGCGGCCAAGGTTGGTTTCCCGGATCAGTCCAAATGAATTGACTGAACGCGGCGGGGAGTGCCACCAGCCACGCACCGATGACGGCGATTTTAAGCAAATCGTTAGCCCGGCTCGGCCGGCGCGGTCGGTCGGTGGTCGAAGCGGTGGAGGTCGAGCGGTGCATTCACCGGTGGTTGTCCGCCAACCGCCGGCCGGGCGCAAGCTCAATCCGGTGATTGCCGTCGGTCTTCCCGCTCGTTTCCTTCCCGGGACGCGGGCGGTTCGAGGAATTTCCGTTCGAGTTCCGGGTTCAGCAAATACGTGAACCGTTCGGCGAGTTTTTCGGAATCTTCCCGGGCCTTTTCAGCATCGATTCCGGCTTCGGTCAGGATTTCCTCAATCCTGGATTGGAGTTCTTCCGGATCCTGGTTGGGGCGGGCAAGGTCCGGGGTTGCCTTTTCCGCGATTTCACGGGCCTGGTCGCCGGAGATCCCGGCGTTGATCATCGCTTGTTCGAGTTGGAGCTGGATTTGATCGGGGGCCTGAACGAGACCCATCTGTTGTTGGTAATGCCGCTGAGGCACCGGCGGATTCGCTTCACGCTCCGATGAAGGCTGGGATCGACGCTCGGATTCGGGTTGCCCGAGAAGGGTGGGGGCTGGGAAGATCCATCCGGCCGCGGCGACGGTGAGGATGGCTGTTAATTTTCCAATGGTTTTCATATTGGAGGTCGAGCAGGAGTTATACCAAAGGAATCAGGGGGGCCGCCGCGCCGCCTTTACCCAAAGGGGTGGGGTGCCGGGGTTGCGATCTGCATGGTGGGGAGGGAGGGGTCTCGCAAAATGCCAAAGGCCGGGAATGGAAAGGCCATCATCCTCGCTGCGGGGGCGCTCAGACTCCGGCAAAAACCGTAAGCGGGCATCCGGGACTTCCTGAGACAAGGGGTTGCGTTTCGCCTAAATATCGTTAGAGATTTTCGATGGCGTCAGTTGAGGGCGTCGAGGAATTAGGGTGTTTTTCTTTTGATCATGGGGGTAGAAACGCAATCAACTGGCCGCGACGCCGCGGCGTTCTCGCCGGGCGCGCCGTCGAGCGCGGATTTATTGGCGGCGATTGTCGATTCGTCGAACGATGCGATCATCAGCAAAGACCTGAGGGGGGGCGTTACCAGTTGGAACCGGGCGGCGGAGCGGATTTTCGGCTATGCCGCCGAGGAGATGATCGGGCGATCGATCACCGTCATCATTCCGGAGGAACGTCTGGGCGAGGAAGACCGGATTTTGACCAAGGTGCGGGCCGGCGAGCGGGTTGAACCGTTCGAGACGGTCCGGGTCCGCAAAGATGGATCGACGGTGGAGGTCTCGTTGACCATTTCGCCGGTGAAAGATGCCGGTGGACAGGTCGTGGGGGCTTCGAAGATCGCGCGGGACATCACCGGGCGGAAGAGAGTGGAACGGGAGCTGCGGCGGAGAGAGGAGTTGTTGGCCGACTTTTTTGAGAACGGCGGGGTAGGATTGCATTGGGTTGGCGGCGACGGACGGATTTTAAAGGCGAACCGGGCGGAGTTGGAAATGCTTGGGTATTCGTCGGACGAATACATCGGGCGGTCGATCGCCGATTTCCATGTCGATGCTCCGGTGATTTCCGACATCCTGGCGCGCTTGAAGCGCGGGGAACCGGTCGACGGTCAAGAGGCGCGACTGCGGTGCAAGGACGGGTCGATCAAACATGTGTTGATCACCTCGAATACGTTGTATGAGAACGGCAAGTTCGTCCATACCCGCTGTTTCACCCGAGACATCACCTGGCGGAAGCGGGCGGAAGAGGAGGCGAGGCGGACGATCCGCGAGCTCGACGATTTGCGGACGGCGCTCGACGAGCATGCCATTGTGGCGGTGACGGATCCGCAGGGGAAGATCACATACGTCAACGACAAGTTCTGCGCCATTTCGAAATATTCACGGGAGGAGTTGATTGGCAAGGACCACCGGATCATCAATTCCGGGCATCATTCGAAGGAATTCATCCGGGAGTTGTGGCGGACGATCCGCGCCGGCAACGTTTGGAAGGGGGAATTGAAGAACCGGGCCAAAGACGGGACGTTTTATTGGGTCGACACCACAATCGTTCCTTACCTCGATGATCGGGGGCGCCCGACGCAATTTGTCGCGATCCGGGCCGACATCAGCGACCGGAAGGCGGCTGAAGAAAAGTTACGGGAGAGCGAGGAGCGATTCCGCACCATGGCCGATGCGTCGCCGGTGTTGATCTGGGTGGCCGGACCGGACGGGATGTGCAACTATTTTAATAAAGGCTGGCTCGATTTCGTGGGACGTCCGATGGTGAAGGAGCTGGGGGCGGGTTGGATGGAAAACCTGCATCCCGACGATTACGAGCGTTGTGCGAAGGTGCTCGCTTCGGCTTTTGAAGCGCGGCGACCGTTTGAAATGGAATATCGGATGCGGCATCATACCGGCGAATATCGATGGGTGCTCGATCGAGGGGTGCCGCGGTTCGGACCGGACGAGACTTTTCAGGGATTCATCGGCGGTTGTTTCGATATCGAGACGCAAAAGCGGGCGGAGGAAAAACTCGAACAGTTGGTGGCGAAACGGACCCTGCATTTGAAGGAAAGCGTGGAATCCCTCGAGGGCGTTTGTTATACGATCGCCCATGATCTGCGTGCGCCGTTGCGGGCCATTTATGGATACACCCGGGTTCTCACCGAAGATTACGGCCATTGTTTCGATGAAGAAGGGCAAATGGTGTCGCGCCGGGTCCTCCAGGCGACCTCGCGGATGGACGATTTGATCAACGATCTGCTCGAATACGCGAAGTTGAGCCATCTGGAACTTGAATGGGAGCCGGTGGATTTGAACGATCTCGTGGGCGATGTCCGGAGTGACCTGGCGCCGGAAATCGAAAGCAAGGGGGCTCGGATCGAAGTCGCTCCGCTACCGACGGTGAGGGGGCATCGGACGTTACTGGAGCAAGTTTTTACGAATTTGCTGGGGAATGCGTTGAAGTTCGTCGCTCCCGGGGTGGCGCCTCGGATCGAGATCGCGGCCGAGCGGTCCGCCGGACGGATTCGGATTGCCATCCAGGACAACGGGATTGGAATCAGCTCCGATCACCGGGATGCGGTCTTTAACGTTTTTCAGCGGTTGCACCGCGACGAACTGACTTATCCCGGAACGGGTGTCGGTTTGGCCATTGTGAAAAAATCGATGGAGCGAATGGGGGGTGGCGTGGAGATCGATCCGAAGGTGATGCACGGCACCCGGTTCGTGGTGGAGTTTCCCGTGAATGAGAAATTATGAGCAAGCCTTTGATTCTGAGTGTGGATGATAACGAAGACGATCAGTTCCTGCTGCGGCGGGCCTTTTCGTCCACGTGTGCCGATCGGGTCGACCTGATCATTTTGAACGACGGCGAGGAGGCGATCGGCTTTTTGGCCGATCTGGAGCTCGAGGGGGAAGTCTCTCCCCACCTGTTGCTCCTAGACTTGAAGATGCCTCGGAAAGACGGTTTCGCGGTGCTCGACTGGGTGGGGCGGCAACCCTTTTTGCATGACTTGCGGGTGGCGGTATTTACTTCCTCGCAGAGTTCCGGGGATATCGCGCGCACCTATCAACAGGGGGCGGATTGGTATTTGGTGAAACCGGTGGCCCTGGAGGATTTGTGCGAGTTGGCGGATGTGGTGGCCAAGTGGGCGGAAACTTCGGATCCGGGAGTGTTCGCGGAATCCCGCTTTTTCCGGCCCTCACCTGTCGAGAGCGCTTCCGCGGCTGCGCTCGACGAACGAGTCTCGGAATAACAAAAAAGAGCCGCACCTTTTGTGGATGCGGCTCTTGCTGGTTTGATTCTCTACCGGTATCGGAAGATCAATCCTCCGAGAGGGTATCTCCTTCGATGAGGGCCTCGTAGTCGGAGAGGGTCGCGCCGTTCAGGCAGGCCTCGATGATCTTCTTTCCGAGCGGATGGAGATCGTCATCGAGGAACTGGCGGAGTTCCTGGTGGAAGAAGTCGTTCAGGATTTCCGCGCCGGCGTCGTAGGCGGCTTCGCCGACCTCCGGCTGTTTGTCGACTTCGAGGAACCACGGGCCGATGACCCGTCCTTCGATCGTGATCGGCTTCAAGGCGTAGCCGAGTAGCGGACAACGGGCGGGAGTGGTCTGGCTTCTGTTGAACCGGGCGCTGCCGCGGCGGGCGATGAATTCGCGGGCGATCCATTGCGGCATAAAGCTCACGGCCCAGGCTCCGATGTGTTGATTCGGAGTGAGGATGTATTTCACCTCGGGTGTATCCAGAATCTGGGTGAGCAAAAGGTTGGCCTGGTCGACCCGGCGGCCGGTGGCGAACGGCCAGTAGGAGCCGACCCCTTCGGACGACATTCCCTCGGTCTGGACGATGCTCGGATTGGCATGGCCGCGGGGAGCGGTCAAGCGCCAGAGCCAGGCCAAGGCCGGCGGGAGCACGTGGAGAAGTCCGATGATCCCGTAGGTCGGATTTTCCCGGGTGCAGGGCGGAGTCCGCACGCCGAAGCTCCGCACATCGACGTCGACCGGGCCATTGACGATGCCGGGGACGATGGAGCGTGGCACAACCACCCGGGGATTCGGGCAACGTTGCCCGGGAGCGTCTTCGATGTGTTCCCAGATCAAGGCGGTGCTGTCGGGTTTGGCCTGGATGCTGAGGAAAAGGAGCGGCTTTTTCGGATGGATGGTCATCTCCTCCAGGGCCGGATCGATTCCATAATGGGTGATGTGGTTCACCCGGACGAACCAGGCGTTTTCAGCGTCCATCAGGGAGAGTTTGCCGCGGCCCTTGTTGAGGGAAGGATGGCAAAGGGCCATGTCATCCGTCACCGGGCGGAGTTCGCAACTCCGTGGCAAGGTGGCGTAGCGGGCTTCCCCGGTGATAATGTTCTTCCCGAGAAGGAGACGGGCGTCGCGTTCGCGGTGGGCCTGTTCGAGCATCTCGCTCTTGCCCCCGCCGCTGGCACCTTCGTGGGAGATGACCACTTTGTTGTCGTAGGGGGTCACCACTTGCACGGTGGAGCAGTGCATGGTGAGCCAATTTTCGCTTTCACCCAGATTCAGCAGCACCCCGTAAATCCCTTTCTTGGCGCTCGGTCCGGGATAGAGGTTGTAGCTGAAAAGTTCGTGCAATTGGCTCCGGCGGTTGTGGACGACGACCTGTTTGCCCTTGAAGTGGGTGTGGCGGAACGGCGGCGCGACATAGATGACCGCTTTCGGGGAGAATCCTTCCGGGACTTCGTCCTGGGCGAGGATTCCTTGCAGCATCGCGAGACCGAGGGCGAAGAATCCGGCGTTGGAGGGAGCGACCACGATGGCGTCCATCCCTTTGCCCGGCATGCCGGCGATGAACGGGAAAACCGCCAGTTCCTGGGTTTTCAGCCAATCGAAAGTCGCTTGACGGACCTCGTCGAAATCGGCGTTGAAGGTCTTTTGGTAGGTCGGTTTATTGGTCGGCTGATCGTCTCCGATGAACATGCAGTCCGGATCGCGCCGCCGCATATACGGCTCGAGGTAGTTGGCGGCGATCCCGTTGCTGACCCGGCACACGGTGGCCTCCACGACCCGGCCTTTGCCGGGGACATCGTAGGCGACTTCGTGGAAGCCGAGTTCGTTGGCGTCCCGTACCGCGAGTTCGATCAGGTCGTCCTTGCTGTTGGCCGTGAGAAAATTCGGGCAAGCGGCGAGGACTTCGGCCACTTCGGCCGGCACCTTGTAAGGAAGCTTCTTCGCGACGGATTCGTTCTTGAGTTCGGAATTATTCATAACGGCGAAAATCTAACAGATCCGACGAAGGGATGCTGCGCCGATTTTGAGAAAACCATGCGGAAATTGATCTTAAAAAAAGGCAAGTAGCGTTTGACGCTGCGTTTGCCCGGGGATTAGCTCTGAAAACCATGCCTAGAATCATCCGGCAAGCCTTGGCCGAGCGGTTGTTGAAGACCTCCAAAGTGGAGGCTTACCTGCGTGACTTTTCGATGGCCACGGGGGTGCCGGTCCGCTTCGCGACGCCGCTCGGGGTCGAAGTGGCGATCGAAGGATCTGCCCCGGCGCCGGCGGTTTGTGTCTGGATGCGCGAGGACCGGGACCGGGGGCGTTTGTGTGGGCAAACGATTCAGGAGGGAGTTTTGTTGCCGGGAGAGAAAAAGATGCCCGGGCGCTCGTGCGGGGCGGTCTGTGTCGCGGGACTGCGGGAAGTCTCGATTCCGTTGCGCATTGGCGGTGAGATTTTCGGTTATTTGTTGATCGGCCAGGTGGCGACGCAGGGCTGGGACCAACGGAGCCTCAACCGGTGGCGGCATGCCTTGGAGAGAGTGGGGCAGAAAGTGGTGGCGGCGGACCTGGAGGCATTGGTGGGCTCGGCGACGATATTGACGGAAGAGGATTTCGCCTCGGCGATCCGGGTGTTGGAATGGTCTGTATCCGGTTTGGCGGGACAATTGGAAGAACATTTGCTTCCCCCGGTAGATCAATTGGCGCCTCCGGTCCGCAAGGCCTGCAACTACATCCGCAACCATTATCCGGAGCCGATTTCACTGACTCTTTTGGCGGAGCAGGCGGGGATGAGCCGGGAGCATTTTTGCACGTTGTTTCATAAAAACACCGGGGTGCGCTTCGTCGATTATCTGACGCGGATCCGCGTGGAACGGGCGGGCGAGTTGCTGCGAACCACCCGCCAACCGGTCACTGAAATTGCCTTGGCCTGCGGGTTTCAAAGCATCTCCCATTTTAATCGCCGGTTTGTGGCGATTACCGGAGAGACGCCGTCGAGTTTCCGGCGAGGAAAGCGGGACGGCTGAGGATGATTCGACACCAAGTTTCAGAGACAGACAGGAATGTCTGTGTCACGGGAAGCTTGCCTTACAAAACGCTTTCTTGCGGGAGGGCGGGAAGGTCGAGGAAGAACTCGGCGCCTTTGCCGGGTTCGGAAATGACGCCGATGCTGCCGCGGTGAAGAAGGGCGAGTTCCCGGGCGATCGAGAGGCCTAGGCCGGCTCCGGTGCGGGATTGACCCGGGACCCGGTAGAATTTTTCGAAAATCCGTTCCTGGTGTTCCTTCGGAATGCCGGGGCCTTCGTCAATGACGCTGAATCGTATTTGGTCGTCCACTACATGACGGACCCGGATGGTCACTTTGCCGCCGGGTGGCGAGTGTTTGAGGGCGTTGGTGACGAAATTGGAGAAGATGTGTTTGAGTTTCTCCATGTCGACTTCGAGCGAGGGGAGATCGTCGTCGGCTTCGATGACCAGGTGCAATCCTTGGTTTTCGAGGCCTTCCTGAACCATCGCGGCCACCGCGCGGATGATTTCGTCGGCGGATCGTTTACCCAGTTCGAGTTGGGGTTCCGCTTCTTCGAGGCGGGTGAGGTCGAGGAGATTGTTCAAGGTCCGCAGGAGCCGCTCGGAATCTTCTTTGGCGGTGGAGAGAAGTTCAAGTTGGGGCGGGTTCAGCGGGCCGACCGATTCGTCGACGAGGAGATGGAGCGCCATCCGCACGCTGGTCAGAGGCGTTTTCAGTTCGTGGCTGACGGTGGAAAGAAGATTGGTTTTGACGTCGTCGAGGAGACGTTGGTGGGTGACGTCTTCAAGGACCACGGCGACGCCGAACGTGTCACCCCGTTCGTCGAGAAGGAGGAGGACGCGGGGCAGGAAAAATTTGTCTTCGTTGTCGATGCGGAGGTTGAGGGCGTCTTTCAGGTTGCCGGGGAGGTAGTTTTGACGGGTTTCCAGGACGCGGTCGATGTGTTCGTAGATCACCGGCGGGAGTTTGGCCTGTCCTTCTAGAAAGAGTTGGACGGCGAGTTTGTCGGCGGCGGGATTACGCAGTTCGATATTGCGGTCTTTGCCGAGGACGAAGAAGGCGTTGGGGAAGGAGGCGAGGGTGGTTTCCATCGTCCGGTGAAGGCGCATCATCTGTTCGGTGGTCCCTTTTCGGGTCGCGCGAAGCTGGTTGGTCATCTGATTGAAGGCCAGGGAGAGACGACCCATTTCGTCGGCCGAAGTCACCGGGACCATTTGATCGAGTTCGCCGTCGCCAACCATGTGAATGGCCCGGGTGAGGGCATCGGCGGGCAGGAAGATCCGTTGGCGGAGGTAGAAGTAGCCTAGCACGCATGCGCCGCCTCCGAGGGCCATTCCGAGCCACCAAAGCATGGTGGCGCGGTGCCCCTGTTGCCGGAGGGAGAGAAGGGTGTTGGACATCGCGAACCGTTGGGCGGTGATGATTCGGTCGGTGGTTTCGCCGATCTCCATCACGCGGGACGTGAGTAATTGGGAGTAGCCCGCGGCGGCGGACGTGCGTGGATCTCCCTGGCCGATGAGCCGTTCGCTTTCGGAGAGAAGGACGTTGACCTGCTCCCGGAGGCGGGCGAGGTAGGGGTCGCGTTGCGGAGATGGGGGGAGGTTGGCGAGGAGGTTCAGGTTCTCGGTGAGGATCTCGGCGTTTTGGTGGAAGATGGCATAACCTTCGGCTTCGCGACCGGCCAGTTGCATGACGACCGCTCCGGTGAGGCGGCCCGCCGCTTGTTTGATTTTCTCGAGTGCGACGACGGTGGGGTAATGCTCCTCGTGTTGAGTGGCGACAGCTTGTTCGGCGTGGTTGGTGAGCCGGAGGGAGGCTAATCCGGCGATGAGGAAAAGGAAGGCAAGGAAGCAGAGTGCCGCGAGGACTCGGGGGCGGATGAGTTGGCTGGAGTCGGCGAACGGAATTCTTTGCCAAGCGCGCCGGAGCAGGTGGACTGGGTGGGGGGAAATAGGCATCTCCGGAGGCGGGTGGGGGCCCCGGTTATGAAGTCATTAATTTCAACTTCTTGCGTTTGCGGTAGAGGGTGGCCGGATCAATCCCGAGGACGTGGGCCGCCTGTTCGAGACTGGTGGTTTTGTCGAGGATCCGTTTGATGTGTTCCTTTTCCAATTCATCGAGCGAGACCAAGGCGCCGAGGTCGACGCTGGAGGCCTCTTTGCCGCGCATGTGATCGGGCAAGTCGTCGATTTCGATCAACGGGCCGTTGGAAAGGATGACCGCCCGTTCGATCGCGTTCGCTAGTTCGCGGAGGTTTCCGGGAAACGAATATCCGCGCAAGGCCGCGGCGGCATCGTCGCTGAAGCCGACGATTTTTTTGCCGAGTTGGGCCGAGAAGAAACGAAGCTGGTTTTCGGCGATGTGGGGGAGATCGCCCATCCGTTGGCGCAAGGGAGGGATTTCGAGGGTGATGACGTTGAGCCGATAATAGAGATCCTCGCGGAAGACGCCGTCTTTGATCGCCTGTTCGAGTTTGCGGTTGGTGGCGGCGATGACCCGGACATTGGCCCGCCGCGGTTTCGGATCGCCGACCCGTTCGTATTCTTTCTCCTGGAGAAGGCGGAGGAGTTTCGGTTGGATCTCGATCGGCATTTCTCCGATTTCGTCGAGAAACAACGTGCCGCCGTCGGCCACGGCGACCTTTCCCCAAGTGTCTCCCACCGCGCCGGTGTAGGCTCCTTTGACGTGGCCGAACATTTCACTTTCGAGCAACTCCCGGGAAAGGCTGGGGCAATTGACGGTGACAAAGGCGTTCTCCCTGCGGGGGCTGTTTTGGTGGATGGCGCGGGCGAGGATACTTTTTCCGGTGCCGCTTTCGCCAAGGATGAGGATGGTGGCCGGAGTTTCGGCGGCCTTCAAGGCGAGGTTTTGCAGCCGTTTCATCGCCGGTTCGGTGGTTTGGAAATCGACGGCCGGGGAAGAATCGGAGATGCGGGCTTCGAGTTCGGCCACCCGGGTTTCGAGGCGACGGGTGTTTTCGATTTTGCGGAAGACCTGGCGGATCTGCTCGGGGGTGAACGGTTTGGCGATGTAGTCATAAGCCCCGTTTTTGATCGCTTGAATGGCGGTTTCCAGGGAGGCGTAGGCGGTGAAAACAACGACTAGCAGGCGGGGTTCGATTTTCAGGAGTTCGGGGAGTAAATCGAGTCCGTTTTCGGCGCCGAGTTTCAGGTCGAGAAACGCCACGTCGAAATTATGTTTTTCCACCATGCGGCGGGCGCGGGTGGAGTCAGGAGCCTCAATCACTTCGTGCCCCTGTGTTTCGAGAACCATCGCGGTGGTGCGGCGGATGTTGGCTTCGTCGTCTATGATGAGAATTCGCATGGCGTTTTTCAGCGCGGTCGGAAAGTTTTCGCCGTCGAAGGTGGACGCCTTCGAATGGCGACCTTCCATTCGGCTTTGGAGGGAAATGTTATCCCAAATCCCGATACGGGAAAAGGCGGTTCTGATGAACCGCCTTTGAATGGTGCGAATCCCGATGCGCCGTTTCAGGAATTGCCCGGGCCCGAACTCCGGGTTGTTCGGTGGGGCATTCCGTACGGCGGAACGCGCCGCCCCCTCTGGTCGGGAATGGCGGCGCGCCCAGGTGATTGCCGGGTTACGGCGTTACCATTGATCCTGTTCCTGACCTTGATCCTGGCCTGCGCCGGTCTCGGTGTCGGCCGGAGCGGTGGTGTCGCGGTCGGGGGCGCCGTAGGTCGGTGTTTCCTCGGCCGGACCTTCCACTTGTTGATCGTCCCGCGGTTCGCAGGCGGCGAAGAGGAAGATTGAGCTGGATACAGCCGCAGCGGTGGCCAGCCACCGTTTGTTCTTCGATCGATTGATGTTCATCGTTTTTTTCGTTGGTTGATAATCGTTTCGATTCGGACCTGCGGTTACCGGTTTTCGAACTGGCGTCCGGTCATGCCGGGTTGGCCGGGTTCATGCGGTTGCCCCATCCGGCGGTAATCGTCGTCCCGCAGATCAGGTTCCAGCGCGGGCTCCTGGGTTTGCGCGGCGGGTTGCTCCTCCTGGTCGACCTCTTGCTGATCCTGTTGCTCAGTTTGATCGTCGTCGCGGTCGCGGCCCGGGGCACCGAACACTCCGGGGCTGGTGTCGCGATCGCTGTAACGGAAGAGTTGTGGAGACTGCCGGGCGTCATCGGCTCCGGTTTGTCCTTGCTCGTCGATCTGGGCTTGCATCCGGTCGCGCGAGAGTGGTTCCGCTTCGCGGAAGTCGTCTTGCGAGACATTCAGGACCAGACGGTTGTCGCGGATCTCGAACGCCTTCGGCGAGATCGCATATTCCTGGTCGTCGCGGGCGAGCACGCCTCCTTCTTCGGCGGTGACGATCGCGAAGGCGATCGTTCCGTCTTCGAGGTCGATGATGAAGTCGGTGAGTTCCCCGATTCTTTCACCTTGCTCGTTCTCGATCCGCGCGTTCAGCAAGTCGCTCGAGAGGTTGATTTGGTCGGCCGGTTTCAGGTCGTCCGATCCAAAGAGGCGGCCGCCGCGATCCTGTTCACGATCACGGGTCAATTCGGCGCGGTCTCCTTCCCGGTCCCGGTCGGTCGCTTCGCCCCGTTGCATGCCGGGCTGTTGTTGTTGTTCGTGCAATTCGCGGTCGCGGCGAGGCGCGCCGTAGTCGGTCTGGTCGTCGTCGATTTCCGTATCCAGATCTTCATCACGGCGGACTTGCTCGTCGGCTTCGTCGGCCTGCTCCTGGCGGTCGCGGTCGGCACCGGCGAATTCGCGGCGATCCTGTTGGCGGCCTTCCCAGTCCTGGCCGTAGAACTCGTAGATCTCCCGTCCGGCGTTTTCATCGGTCAGCTCGTGGAGCCGGTCGCGGTCGATGCGCGGAGCTTGGTCCCACTCGTCGCGGCTCATGTCGAGAACGACTTCGTGTCCGAGAGTGATGTCCCGGACTTGGAAGGCGCCGGGAGGAACGGGACGCAAGTCGCCTCCGATTCCGAGGAATCCTCCGGCCGCGACGATCGCGTAGGAGAAGCTGCCATCTTCGAGTTGGACGGTGAGATCCTGCACGGTGCCGAGCCGGTCGCCGTCGGCGTTCACCACGCGGCTCCCCTGAATTTCGCTGGCGCGGACGCCTTCGAACTCGCGTTCGCCTGCTTGGGCACGTTGGTCGTCGCGGTGGTCCGCGGCGCCGTATTCTTCCTGCTGCTGGTTTTCCTGGAGGTCGACGCGGTCCTGGTCCACCGTTTCGGCGGTCAACAGGCTAAAGCTGAAGACGCTCAAGGCCCCTGCTGTGATCATTAACTTTGGTGTTTTCATACTTGATGCTTTCGTTTGAATCATTGGGTTGATCCAGGCCTGAATTCGCATCCGGCCGGGAGATTACTGTTTCGGATTGGTTTAAAGCATTGCGCGTGCCAATCAGGTTTAATTACATTAACTTGCTGTATTTCAGTGCTTTAAGTTTTTCGTGTTTGCGTGGTCTGGCGTGCAGGTTGCAAACTGTTGGAGGAGGGCGGATGCAATATGCATTCGGGGGAGGTCAGGAGAAACCGCCTTCATGATGGACCCAATGGAAAGCGAACTGGAGGAGTTCCACGGGGTTGGAGAGGCCGAGTTTATCTTGAATGGTCTCGGTCCTCCTTTCGATATCCTTCGCCGGGGAGTCGAGTTCTTCGGCGATCTGGCGATTGGTGCGGCCTTTGCCGACCAGTTGGAGGATCCGGAATTCTTCCTCCGAAAGTAGATTGATGGGCGAATCGCTGGGGGGACGGACCGCCTGGCCGGGCCGCCGAACTTTCGGGCTGATGTATTTTTCGCCGTTGGCGGCGGCTCGAACCGCTTGAAGAACATGCTCCGGTTCTTCCGATTTCAGGACGTATCCATCGGCCCCTGCGTCCTGGGCCTTAGTGGCATAATCGGCTTCGGCGTGCACTGACAGGACTACGAGGGCGATGTCGGGAAGGGCCCGTCGAACCTTGCGGATGAAATCCAGGTTGTTCGGAGCGTAGAGGGGGAGGTCGAGAATGACTACGTCGGCGGCGGCCGAGCCGGCGTCATCAATCAGCGTTTCGTGTTTGTTGGTATGGCCGCAGAGCTCGAGGTTTTCGTCCTTTTCGATCAATGCCTTTACGCCCAGGATCATGAGCGGATGGACCTCGAAGAAAAAGATCTTGATCTTGCCGTGGTTGTTCATGTGTGCGATTGGGATCGGACGAATCCGTGGAAGTGATCCGCCGCGGGTCGCGGCCGGACGTGAAATCGCCATCGGCGGGGGGAGTGCCGCGGGCGGCTTGCTCCCCTCCGGATCGATGGCGAACGCGGGTGTGGGCTTAGTCCGAGCGTCCCATGCGCAACAGGGCACCGACGACGATGCCTAACCCAAATGTGATCGTGGCCATTTGGTAGGGATGGGCTCGCAAGGTCTCGTCGGTCGTCTCGGCCCCGTGGCGAATGCGGTCCTCGACTTCGTCGTAATACCCCCGGAGACGGTTTTCGGCTTCGGAATAGTAGTCGCTTACCCGTCCTCCGAGTTGGCTGTAATGTTCGCGAAGGCGATTGAGCCCGCCCTGGATTTTGTCCTTCAATTCGGAGATCTGCTGCGTATCCAGTGCGTCATCACCCCGTTTCGAATAAGCCTCCTCGACTTCCTCGATCATCTGGCGGATCGCCTTCAGAACTTTTTCCGGATCGGTCTTTCGTTTGGTCGGTATCTTCATGAGT
The DNA here is from genome assembly GCF_056590205.1 of Verruconatronum alginivorum. NCBI lineage: Bacteria > Pseudomonadati > Verrucomicrobiota > Opitutia > Opitutales > Verruconatronaceae > Verruconatronum > Verruconatronum alginivorum. The sequence continues at coordinate 2,785,221 of NZ_JBWPVQ010000001.1, forward strand.
TATCGTCTGATGGATTTGGTTAAGAGTTCAGTAGTAGTTCGGTTCGTATCCGGAGTTCCCTGCCAGGGAACTCCTGGCGCTTTTCCGGGGACGCTCGTCAACCGATTGGAGGTTTGCGTCCGAAAACCAACGATACGACGAAGAGGACGAGGAAGATGAAAAACAAAACCCGGGCGATGGTGGCGGCAGTCCCGGCGACACCGCCGAAACCGAGAATGGCCGCGATGATGGCGATGATGAGAAAAGTAATGGCATAACCTAACATAATGACTCCTTTCGCGTGTGAAGAAGGACCGGAGACCGGCCCGGAAGAACTGCGTGTTGATTGAACCGCGTTATCTCCTTGTCCCATAGCATGCTTCGTGCCAGTAGGCCTGGGCGGGTGTTTATGCGGGCTTGGGCGGACTCGGTGGGTCGGAGACGGTGCAAAAAGCGGGGGGAGGACATGCAATTTGCCAGCTGGAGCGCCGAGCGGGGTCGCGGGGAAAAGAGGAGGCGCCCCCCTTGCGGGAGGCGCCCCTTTCGGAAGGCGGGCTCTCTCCTTCCACGCCTTCTTTTGTCTCATGACCGGCTCTTTACCGGGTCGGGTCCTCCATGTAATCCGACCCGCGAGCCAGTCGTCTCTCCCTGGCCTCTCTCCTGACCTCGGAGGTCGTATCGACCTCCAAATTGTTTGTCTTCTCCGTCATACTTCGTTCGTCAAGGGCGGCTGGGTTGATAGCGCCTCGGTTCGGGAGCGCCGTATTCGGAGGTTGTCGCCGGATCGTAGCGGAAAGTCTGGTGGGGTCGCATCCGGGCCTGCCGTTGCTCATAGGGGGGCGAGCGCTGGAGGTCTTCGAGGGATGTCCGGATGAACACCCGATCTTGATCGTCGACGCGAAACGACCCCTGGGGGATGGCGTATTGCTGTTGGTCGTACGAAAGAATCGCGTGGTGCACCTGGGCCGTCCGGAGGTCGAGGATGAAATCGGAGATCTGGCCGACTGGTTGGTTGTCTTGGTCGCTGACGGACTGGCCGATCAGGTCGCCGATCCACCGAAGCCGGTTTTCCTGCCCGAGGCGTTGGGCTTGCCACTCGCGCCCGCGGTCGCGGGGGGCGCCGAATTCCCCGGAGTCGTTCTCCCGCGGAGTCAAGGTCTCGGCGTGACGCGTGTCACGCTCGCCTCCTCTTTGGCTGTGGTGGAAGCGGGGATTGCGCAAAGCCGGTCTCCTGGGGGCTTCGGTCCGTTCCGGGCGCGCTCCAAATTCACGGGTTTCCTGCCAATCCTGCTCGTGGGCCATTTCGTCTTCGTGGTGTTCGGCTCTCGCACCCCGGGCTCCGAATTCACGGCCTTCGGCGACGTCGGGATGGACTTCAGCGCGGTCCGAGGGGAGCGGGCTTGGTTCGGCGCGGGATTCTGCCGGTTGGCCGGGGATGCGCCCGGTGGTGGCCGGTTGTTGTGAGCGAGGTCCGGCCGCGGCCCGTGCTCCGGTCCGGTCGGCGGGTCCGCCTTCGGTTCCGTAAAACTCGTGAATCGGGCGAGCGCTTTCGTCCTGGGCGAGGTTCGCCAGATCATCGCGACGGATCGTCGGGGCTTGTTCCCATTGGTCTCCCGTGATGTTCAGAGTCAATCGATCTTCCGCCGCGTCGGAGCGGAAGGCCTGGGGCGGGACAATACGAGTGGGTTCGCCGGGGCCGACGGCGAGGAATTCAATTCGCCCGGTGTTGGCGTCGATGACGATATCGTCGATCTGTCCCAGTTCCTCGCCCAAGTGGTTCTCCACCGTCCGATTCATCACATCGGTGGCCGGGCGATGGGCGAGGCCATCCTGTTCGGCCTGGTCTTGTCCTGGCCGTCCGTAGGCGGCGGGTTGCCGGGGGGCCGCGCCCGGATCGATCGGACGGGTGGCCGGGGGCGTAGGCCGGGCGACGCCACGCTCTTGGCGGGCATCCCACTCCGGCCCTTCCCGCCGAGGCGGAGTTCCGAATTCATCGGCTTGGGGTCGGGATGGTTCGGTCTCGGAAAAATCCTCTCCCCAAGGGCGGGTTTCGGTTTGGTCGCCGCGGTCCTGGACCTCGGCCCCTCCGGTCACGCTCGCGGGTAGGGCGACGGCGAACCCCAGGCTGAGGGCGGCGGTCGCTCCAGAAATTAAAAATGTTTCGCGTTTGATCATATCGATGTTTTTTCCCGGTTGTTGCTCTTCTCATAGGAGCGACGGGTGGGAGAGGATTTTGAGTATGCTGTGGTCAGCCGGGACGGGTTTTAGCTTATCGTATGCCAATCCGTTCGAAAAGTGAGTTGATCGCGCCCGATTCCGCTTGGGAATGCGGAATGCGTTTTGATTGGTCTGGTGGTTTTGAGCGGAAGGGCGATCTTTCGCGGGGGTGCAAAATGCACGCGCGGAAGGGGGAGGCGTTTGCATTTTGCCATCGACCGGTCGTCGTGGGCGACCGCGTTTGACAAGAAGGCGATCGGGAGGGAATTTTTGGGATGGCTGTCCGGGAACGGGTGAAAATCGGGAGACGCACGTTGGAAGTCTCCAACCTTGATAAAGTTCTGTATCCGCAGGTTGGATTCACCAAGGCGGACGTCATTGATTATTACCGGCGGATCGCTCCGGTCGTGTTGCCGCATCTGAAGGACCGGCCTTTGACCTTGAAACGGTATCCCAACGGGGTCACCGGCGGTTTTTTTTATGAAAAGCAATGCCCGTCCCATCGGCCCGGGTGGGTGGAGACCGCCTCGATCGCGGGGCGAAGCGCCAGGAAAAAGATCGACTATTGTTTGGCGAACGGTATCGAGACTTTGATCTGGGCGGCGAACCTGGCGGACCTCGAATTGCACCCCTCTCTTTCGAAAGCGAGTGACATCGACCGGCCGACCACGTTGGCCTTCGATTTGGATCCCGGGGAGGGAACCGGGGTTTTGGAGTGCGGTCAGGTCGCCCTTTGGCTGCGCGAGGCCCTGACGCATCTCGGGCTGGAAGGTTTTGTGAAAACGTCGGGATCGAAGGGGTTGCAGGTTTACGTGCCGTTGAACACCCGCACGACTTATGATGAGACGAAACCGTTTGCCCATTCGATCGCGCGGACCTTGGAGAAGGTGCATCCGAAACAAGTGGTTTCGAAGATGGCGAAAAATTTGCGGCGGGGCAAGGTGTTGATCGATTGGAGTCAGAACGACCGGCACAAGACGACGGTCGGAGTCTATTCGTTGCGGGCGAAGGATCGGCCGACCGTCTCGACTCCGATCCGCTGGGATGAGCTCGAGGAAGCGGTGCGGTCGGGGCACGCGGATGCCTTGGTGTTTGAAGCGGAGGAGGTCATCGAACGAGTCGAGCGATACGGTGATTTGTTCGAGCCGGTTTTGCGCTTGAAACAAACGTTGCCGGCGCTGGCGTAGGGGAAGGTTTGTTTGACGCGACTGGAGGGAGCTCGGTAGGGTGGCGGCGTGGAGTTTTGGATCGGTTTTTTTCGACGGTGCAGCCTCCCGGTCCGTCTGATCCTGTTCGTGTTCGTGCCGATGTTGCTCTTCGCGGTCGGATTCGGGCTGGTGGTTTTCGGTCGGCTGGAAGAGTGGGGGCGGCAGCGGATGCAGGAAGACGTCGAGTTGATCGCCCGAAGTCTGGAGGCTCCCGTGGCCCGGGCGTTGGAGCGGCGGCGGCAGGGAACGTTGGAGCATTCGCTCGACGCGGTCCTTAAGATCGGGCGGGTATACGGTGCGTTTCTGTATGACGACGAGGGAGTGATGGTGGCAACCAGCAGTCCCGGGGCGGCCCCGGCGATGATCGAGGCCGACCTGTTTGAACTGGTGGCGCGCGAGGATCATGGCGGCGAGTATGGGGAAATGGCGGGCGAACCGGTTTACTCTTATTTCGTGCCATTGGCAGGTTCGGAAGGCGAGTTTCTGGGATTGCTGCAGATCTCTCGTCTCCATCGGGAAATGCTCGATCAAGTCGGTCGGATGCGGGAAGCGGCGGCGCTGTTTTTGGTTTTGGGGGCGGGGGGAATGCTCGGGATTATTTTCATTGGTTACCAAGGCGCGATCGGGCGGAGTCTGGTCGATCTCCGGGATGCGATGGGGAAAGTGAAAACGGGGGATCGTCGGCATCGCGCCCGCTGCCGGGGGCCTTCGGAGATCGCCGCGCTCGCCGCTTCATTCAACCGGATGCTTGATTCGATCGAGGAGGCGGAGGTCGAGATTCGGCGCCGCCGGGCTTCGGAGGCGGAGTTGGAAAGGCGGTTGCAAAAGACAGAGAATCTGGCGGCGATCGGGCAGGTCTCCGCCGGGGTGGCCCATGAATTGGGGACGCCGTTGAGCGTGGTCGATGGGAAGGCCCAAAGGGCGTTGCGGGCGAAAGATCTGCCCGACCATTGCCGGACGACTTTGGAGGCGATCCGCGGGGAAGTTCGACGGATGGAGCAGATCGTGCGGCAGCTCCTGGAATTCGGTCGGTCGCACGATAGTCAAACCCGGGTGGTTAAGGTGAACCAATTGTTGCGCCAGGCCGCGGCGGTGGTCGGAGCCGAGCCCGGTCCGTCGATCGAATGCGAAGGGTGCGAGCCGTCGCCCTCCATCCGGGTGAATCCGGTGCGGATGAAACTGGCGATCATCAATCTGCTGAGGAACGCGCGGCAGGCCGTCGGCGTTCAACGCGTGGTGGCGAGTTGGCGGGAGCGCGCCGGGTGGGCGGAGATCGTGGTCGAAGACGATGGGCGAGGCGTCCCGGAGGAGTTGCGCGCTCGAATCTTTGAGCCGTTTTTCACCACCCGTGCCTCGCAGCACGGGAGCGGCCTCGGTCTGGCCATCGTGCAACAGGTTGTCGACGAAAACGAAGGAACCGTGGTCGTGGATGAATCGAAACTCGGCGGCGCCGCTTTCCGGTTGCGGCTGCCCCTTTTGGAAGGATGACGGAGAAAGTGACGAAAAAACGGGAGCGGATCCTGGTGGTCGAGGACGACCCGAACCTCCGGGAAATGTTGGTCGATGAGATCTCGGACGCCGGATACGAAGTCCAAGCCGTCGGCAGCGCCGAGGAAGCGTTGGAGACTTGGGCGAAGTGCCGGCCGGACCTGATTGTCACCGATCTGCGTCTGCCGGGCGCGGACGGTATCACCCTGCTGCGGGACATCCGGCGAATGCCGGAATCGCCGGCCATTTTGATCGTGACCGCGTTCGGCACGATTCCCCAGGCGGTGGAGGCGTTGAAGGCAGGCGCGGACAATTTCCTGACCAAGCCTCTCGACCTCGATCATTTGATGATCGCCGTGGAACGGGCTTTGGAGCTGCGCCGGTTGAAGCAAACTGTCCGCCGATTCGAAGCATGGACCACCGGGGATGCCTTTCATGGTTTGATCGGGGACTCTCCTCCGATGCGTAGACTGTATCGGCAAATCCAGCAAATCGGCCGGGCGGAGGGACCGGTGGTGATCCTGGGCGAAAGTGGAGTGGGCAAGGAACTGGTGGCGCAGGCGTTGCACGCGGAAAGCGATCGCCGGTCCGGACCGTTTGTCCCGGTCAACTGCGCCAGTATTCCGGAAAACCTTCTGGAAAGCGAATTGTTCGGGCACCTGCCCGGGGCGTTCACCGGCGCCGCGCGGGCGCGGAAAGGATTGTTTGCCGAAGCGGATGGTGGAATTCTCTTTTTGGACGAAGTCACGGAATTGCCGATGTCGATGCAGGCGAAGCTACTCCGGGTGTTGCAGGAAGGGAGAATTCGGCCGGTTGGCGCGGATCGGGAAACGGAGGTGGATGTCCGGGTGGTGGTCGCCACCAACACCGATTTGGAGGAGGAGGTGGCGGCCGGTGGATTCCGCCAGGATCTTTATTACCGGTTGGAAGCCTTCCAGATCGAAGTGCCTCCGTTGCGTCGTCGCGGCGAGGATATCGAGCAACTTGCCGCGAGGTTTTTTGGTTTGTATTCGAAAGTCGATGACAGTGGTGGGATCGGGTTCTCCGCACCGGCGATCGATCTGCTGCGACGGTATCCATTTCCGGGAAATGTCCGGGAGCTGCAAAACATCGTGAAACGGGCGGTGGCATTCGGCGGGAGCGGTCCGATCGAACCGGAGGATCTCCCTGAAAGGGTGAGGCGCAATGCCGAGATCGGGACGACCGGCGCACTGGACGAATCCCCCTCGTTTTTCGAAGGGGGTGAAATCCCGACGTTGGAGGAGATGAAGAAACGCTACATCCGGTCGGTGTTGCGACGGCTCGACGGCAACAAACGGCGAACGGCGGAAGTCCTCGGCATGGGCAGAAGGACGCTCTACCGTTACCTCGAGTGAGGCGGCGGGATAGCGGTCGCGGGAATGTGACCGGACGACTCATGTGCGGATTTGACACATGGGCGACGAGTAGCCGAGGCGTTTCGGTGCATAGGAAACGCACGGTTTCAGGTCTGATGGGAGGCGGCTTCGGGCCCGATTTCGAACGTTTGCCTTCGACTTGGCATGCGACTTGCGAAAAGCCAATTCGTCCGCTCCTGACGAAGGAACCACGACAGGGTCTCTCCCTTCGTAAGTGTGCGGAGAAAACGAATACGAACTGAAACAAAAGTTAAAACAACTATGAAGAGAACGAAACTCACTCTCCTCCTGGCCGGTGGTGTCATGACCATGGGGCTGACCGCCTCCGCTCAACCTGCTCAACCGAGCTTGCAACCAGCCCAGCCGCCTCAACAGGAGCAAAACCAGGTCTCGGAAACCGAATTGGCCGAAATGCAAAGCCAGTTGGAAGAATTGCATGGCGAACTGGAGACAATTTCCGTCCGATTGAACGACATTCATCAGGAGGCTCTTTTGTCGGAAGACGTCCGCCAACTCTTGATCGATTACGAAACCGCTTTTAACGATAAAGCGAAAGAACGGGCCCCCGGGCTCGAAGAGCAGGTTGAAAAGCACGCGCAGCTCCTGGGGAAGATCGAAGATATCAATGGGAATGCGGACGAGTTGGACACCGCGAAAAAGGCGGAATTGGATCAACTCCTCGAACGCCATGCTCTGGTAAAGCGGCAACTCGCTCCAATCGAAGGTCAGCTCATGAGCGATCCGGAGATGCAGGAAGCCCGCGGACGCTATCAACACGAATTGATCGCCGCCATGGCGGAGGTCGAGCCCGAGGTGAATGACATCATTGATGAACGGATGGAGCTCGCCCAGAATTTCATGGCCCTTCAACAGGAGTTCATCCAACTCCAGCAGCAACGCCAAACTCCACCCCAGGCGCAACCGGGGCATCAGCCCGGTCAGGGGCAGGGGCATCCGCAAGGGGGTCAGGCGCCGGCGGCTAACCGCTGATTCTGCCAGACTTCAATCGAGGGGGCCGGTCCGGAAAGGGCCGGCCCTTTTTCGATCCGAACCGTCGGCCTCCTCGGTGGGAAGAACGTCATGCCGCCCGCCGCCGGCGTCACTTTGCCGGAGGCTCACTCGGGGAGGGGCGGGCTTCCCATCGCCGCAAGGTTTTGTTCGATCCGGTGGATCCAGCGGCCGCCCCCGGCGAAATAGATATCGGAGGCGGTCGATCCGAGTGACTCGCGGACGAGGCGGCGGGCTTCGCTTGCCAAGAGCTGCAGAGATTCCCGCCGCTCCTCCCACGTGAGCTCGTCGTCGTCCTGGATCGCGACTTGCTGCTGCTCAACAAATTCCCGGAGGGCGAAGACCTCGTTGACCCGGGAGCGGGAAATGTCGAGCCGCACCGCGAGTTCGGCCAGTTGTTGATAATCGGGATCCGTGGTTCGTTGGAAATCGGCGAACCGATCTTCGCCAAGAATATCACGCAGACGACTTTCGTCTCCCTCCAAAGCTTCCCAGAAATCGGCGGGCAACGTCTCCTCGGAATCCCGCCAAAACCGGAATATGGAGCGGAATTCCTCTTCGGTCGGATTGAAAAAGGTCAATTCGCGGCGCAGCATTCCGGCGGTTTGCGAGTTCCTCAATTCGTATTCCTCCAGTTCTTCCTCGGACAAGTACGCCCGGAGGTCCTCTCGTCGTTCCTCCTGCAACAAGCGGAGAGCTTCGCGGTCCTCGGGTAATTGTCCCCCAAACCGGGAACGGTTTTCGATCTCCAAACGTAAGAGCCGGTAATCTTCTTCGAGCATCGTGACGATCCGCCGTTGTTCGGCGGAAAGATCCGGGAAATTGGGTTCGAGGATCTGGGTCCAGGGATCGATCCATTGGAAAGCACCGGTCAGGTCGGTCACGACTGTTTCCCATTCGCGGCGAAGCTCGACCGCTTGGCGTTTGAACTCCACCGGCACCTCGCCATCCTGGAAGGCCGATCCGGCCGGGGTCCAAAAGGAATCGTCTCCATGCAGTTCCTCGCGCAAGCGGCGGGCGCCATCCCGCCAATCGCTGGTGGCGACCCCGCGAAGAATCCGGCGGATTTCGTTTTCCGGCAAACCGGCGGTTCGCAAGGTTTGCAGCAACCGGCGGTATTCGGCGGCGGCGGCCGACATTTCAGCACCCTCCGGACGCGTGGCTTCTTCCGGAGAGGCGACTTCGCCGGTCGTCCGCTCGGCCGCCGCGCGGTCCGTTGGGGAACTGGCCGCATAGAGGAGAAGAAGGGTGATGAATCCGACGTTGAGCGCGATGGAAAGCGTTAGCAGCAGCTTGAGCGGGTGCATATCGGATTTTGAGTGAAACCGCACTCGGGTATTTGGCAACGTGAATCGACCCGGGGAAGGAGGATCTTTTTGGGTGGAGGCAGGGACGTTTTGCCCGCCCGGAATTCCCCGATAGAGAAGGAAAAATTAAAAAAGGACTTCCATTTCCGGGTGAAATCGGCTTGTTTGAAGGACCTCTCTTGCCTGGTGGTGTAATGGTAGCACGACAGACTCTGACTCTGTTTGTCATGGTTCGAATCCATGCCGGGCAGCCATTTTGCGGAGCAAAAGCAGCGGGCTGGCTTGGATGAGAACCTTGGTTCGACGGAGCGAGCCCGCGAGCGGAGATGGGCAACCCGAAGGGTTGGGGCGAAGCCCCGAGCGCCAGCGAGTCAATCCATGCCGGGCAGTCATTTAGTAGCGATGAAGCCACGCCTTCATCGACTCCCTGTGCAGGGTCAGCGGTCACTTTTGTAGCGATGAAGCCACGCATTCATCGACTCCCCACGCCAGCGATTCCCCCCACGCCTTTATCGCCCCATTCAACCCACTCCGCCTCAAAAATTACGCTTTCGTCTTCCACCAGCCCCGGTCCGTGGGCTAAGTATCCCCCACGAGAAAAGTTCCAACCCGGATCAGCCGACTCCCTGCTTTTCCCCGGAAAACCGGGGATCGCGTGACCATTTATAACTCATGATTTATATTGATAGTTCACTTTTCCGGGAAAAATTGAGCGAAGCTTTCTCCTCCCGTCCAAGCTTTGAAATTGTCTTTTCGGGAAAAAAGGCAATCTTTGGGCGCTAAGAACGACTGTCAGTCGAGAGTAGAGTGGATTTATGAACCAGCGTGACCTCATGCGGAAACTAATGCGTGTGCATTCGGGAGAGCGAAATGCGATTGTCAGGTCCTACGCGGAGGCTGAGCGTGCGGGCGACGTCGAACGAAAGAGTAACTTTCGGAGGCTAACGGCGGAGGATTACGCATCGAGGCTCTTCTCCGACGGGCTCAGGAAGGGATGGGTTTATGACTCGTAGTCCCCAGCATCCAATGCGCAAAGGTGCGCTCGTAAGCTTGATCGCCTGCCTCCTGATTCTTGTAGCGTGTCAATCGTCGGTTGAAGATCCGATAGTTGGACGATGGCTCCCTGTCGGGAGTAAGTATCCTGTGGAGTTCCTCTCCAATCAAAACTTTATCATGACTTATCGGGGACTGGAGCGTGATGAAGTTGCGATTGGTAAGTGGTTTCGCATTGACCAAGACTCTATAAGAAAGGGAGTGGAGCTATTTGGAACCCCGGTGACAGTCGTTTGGACCGATGTACTGATTGCAGGCGATGATTTAGTTGTCACGTCAAATAAAAAGATGTGGCGATTCAAGCGCGTTGGCAGCCGAAGATAACCGGGCTAACAAATCGGCACACGGCCTCGACGTGGGGCGAAAAAGTATAGGATGAAGAACGAGAGGGGACGACCTTCGCCTTTTTCATTCCTTCAGTCGGGGTCAACTGACCCCGCCGCTCCACCCCCCCATCACCAAATCACCGGTTTCCGCCAGCGGATATTCCTGCTTGGCCCAGTGCGATTGCGTCCGCATTTGACGCCATTCACCAGCCACAATGCCTTCACCCGGATCTCAATTAACATAGGCATCGCGATCGGTGCCCATGAGACAGGAGGTGCTCACCAATAGCGACCAGTTCGTCTTGAAGGAAGAGGCCGATGGGGAAACTTTCTGAAGTGTCTTTTGACCGAGCTGCGGAGTCGGACAGACGCTGTGTCGGCATCTTCCTCCAGGGAGAAATACGCTCCGAGGCGCGGTGACGCAGCGAGACGAAAAATCGGGGATTCTTCCATTTTGTTGCCTGAGTGTCCGTTTCCCATTGCTGCTACGGGCCGGCGTTGGTATTCTGTTCTTTCCCGGCATCGGTCTCTCCGGTGACTCCCAAGTTTTATGAACAACGTCGTCCTTTCCCTGTGGTTGGCGCTGCCTTTCAGGCTTCTCCTGTCGCTTTGCCTGCTTTTCTCGTTCCACGTGGTGGCACTCAAAGGCGATGTCTCCATCAATGAGGTGATGGCTTCGAACAGCTCCACGATTGCCGACGAAGACGGTGATTTTGAGGACTGGATCGAACTCTACAATGCGGGCAGCCAGCCAGTGGACCTGGCGGGTTGGGCGTTGTCGGACAGCTATGGAAATCCCTGGAAATGGCGATTTCCAGAGGTCACCGTCGGGTCAGGCGCCTATCTGCTAATTTGGGCGTCGGGAAAGGACCGACTGCAGGAGATTCTGGAGACTCCTTTACCGGGCATTAATTGTGATTTCGAAGAGGATAAAGATGGAGCGTCGCCACCCAGTGGATGGAACGCTTCGGGAAATCATCAAGCAATTGTCCGGAACATTCCAAGCGCTCCCAGCGGAAGCTACGTGGTGGAGGTTGTGGCGACAGATCCAGACTTGCCGGAATCGGGAGAGGGTAGCCTGCAGCGGGAAAAGCCGGATCATGTGGTGGGAGAGCGTTATCGGCTGAGCTTTTGGGTTCGATCTATAGCGGGTGTCTCTCTCCTGCGATTTTCCGCGGGCGGTGATGATGGGGAATGGGAGGTGGAGATCTCTCCGGAATGGGAGAAGGTCGAGGTTGAATATGAGTCCCACAGTACGGCGGGAACATCTCGTTGGGCTCTCGCCGGAGCAGGGACATTCCAAATGGATAAGGTTCGTTTTCAGCGCATCGGCCTCTCGCTGCACACGAACTTCAGTATCAAGGCAGGGGGTGAGGAATTGACCTTGTATGATGCTCAGGGGGTCAAGCGAGATGAGATGGCGCCACGCGAGATCCCCACAGATATCTCTGTCGGTCGAAAGGCCGGCTTTGACCGCCAATGGTTTTTCTTCGCAGAGCCGACGCCAGGAGCAGCAAATCTTTCTGAAGCCTACCTCGGCGTCACGCCCCCACCACGATTTTCTCATGCGGCGGGGTTTTATGCGGATTCGTTTGAGCTGACATTTGTCCCGGATGAAGGTCACGACCTCGTTTACGCCAGAACAGACGGCGCGCCGCCATGGATCAGTTCCGATCAGCGGGTGGATGGGCCGATTCTCGTTCGATCGCGCGAGGGAGAGCCGAATCTCATCGCAAACATACCGACCACTCTTCCGGAGCACGGTTGGCAGGAGCCGCTGGATGCTGACGTTCCCAAAGCATCGGTCATACGGGCTATGGCTGTCATGCCCGGCTACATTCCAAGCGAAGTCGTTTCCCGAACATTCTTTGTCGGGCTGAACCTTACAGGTTCATTGCCCGTTTTCTCGCTGGTCACGGATGCGGCCAATTTCTTCGATCCCGATATCGGCATCTATGTGCCAGGAAGCCTTTATGATGGCGTTCACTGGTCGAGCTCCAATTATGCGCAAAGCGGCCGCGAGTGGGAGAGGCCCGTGCATATCGAGTTTTTTGAGGACGATGGCCGGCTTCTGATCTCGCAGGATGCAGGGGTGCGAGTCCAAGGCAATGCCACTCGCTATCGTCCGGCAAAGTCTCTCCGATTGTATGCAAGAAATAGCTACGGTACCTCCTCCTTCGAATATCCATTCTTTGGCGACTCAGGTCCTGCGAGCTTTCAGCGGTTTCTGCTGCGCCCCAGTGGCCAGGATGATCACCTCTCCATGTTACGCGACGGCTTCATGACCGGCCTTGGCGGCAAGATGGGGCTCGACGTGCGGGCCTACCGCCCCGCAGTTCTTTTTCTCAATGGAGAGTATTGGGGGATCCATAATATCCGCGAGAACCTGGATGATACTTTTTTTTACGTGCACCACGGAGTGCCCGAGGAAGCGCTCGATCGGGTCACCATGATTTCAGACAATCTGGTCGTTCAGTCGGGGAGCATGGACCACTACCTCGGGCTGCTTGAATTCGTCGCACAAAACGACCTGAACGAAGGCGAAACTTTTGCTCAGGTGGAAGCGCTTATGGATGTCGATAATTACATCGACTACTACTGCGCGCAAATCTTCTTCGACAACAGGGACTGGCCCCGAAACAACATCGCTCAGTGGAGGGTAAGCCGCCCCTCCTTCGAACCCGGCGCGGGCAGACATGACGGGCGCTGGCGCTGGATTCTCTGGGACACGGACAGAGGGTGGGGGATCCGTTCGAGGAACGACCGGAATGGTCTGACTTGGGCGACTGAGGGTGAAGGCTGGGACCCGGGGGTAACCTTTCTGTTCGAATCGCTTTTGGGAAGTCGGGAGTTTGGGGAGCGTTTCGTTCTTCGCTTCGCCGACCATCTCAATACTACCCTGCACCCTCGTAACACGCTGCCCATGCTGGAGATTTACCAGGATCGGATTGCCAGCGAAATGCCCAGCCATATTCCACGGTGGAAGAGGATCGAGTCCGTTGAGCAGTGGGAAGCGAACATTGAACGGATGCGAAACTTTGGCCGGTATCGTCCTGATTTTCAACGCCAGCATATCGTCGAGTTCTTCTCCCTGAGCGGAATAAGCGAAGTGAGGCTGGATGTTAGTGATGCGCGTTCCGGTTTGATTCGGATCAACACCCTCATCGTCGATGAAAAAATCGCGGCCTTGGAAGATCCTTCACAACCATACCCTTGGACCGGTATTTACTTTCACGACATTCCGGTCGAGGTCGAAGCCCTCCCGAAACCCGGCTTTCGCTTCGCGGGTTGGCAGGGGCGTCCAGAAATGGAGCCTCTGTTGCGGCTGACCTTGCATGAGGATGTCGCCCTCACCGCCATCTTTGAACCGGACCAGGAGGAACCGGGGGATTGGATTCCCACGCCCCATTATCTTTCTGCCGGACCGTTCCGCTTTAGCTATTGGAGTTCCCAAGCGGCGGCCGGCACCTATCCGGCTCATATGATCTTGGAGCAGACTCAGCAGAAGGATCCAGGGCTAAACGTCCCAATGGATTCGCACTGGGGACTTCCTTACAACCTCGCCAGCCGCAGTCGAATCAACGGGTTGGGCGAGGCAGGTATAGCATTCATAAATACATCCAATGCTCAAGAGCATCCCGACGCCGGCTTCGTAGGATCGGCTATCCTCGCACTGAACACGCTGGATCAGGAGAACATCCAGGTGGTGTGGACCGGTGGCACCGTCGCTCCCAATAGCCGCCCTTACGCCATTCGGCTGCAATATCGCTTGGGAGAGGAGGCAGCCTTTATCGACCTGTTGGACGACGCAGGTCAGCCGGTGGAATATGTCCGCCATCCGGAGGCCGGGCACTCGCAGGTGATTGGCCCGATAAGCCTGCCGCTTGAAATTGAAAACCAAGATTATGTTCAATTGCGTTGGAAATACTATTCGCTCGGTGGCGGGAGCGGTCCGCGAGCTCAGTTGCGCCTGGGTGAGATCCTGGTGACATCCGGAGTTGAGAGCTTCGATAGTTATGGCGCGTGGGTACAGCGCTTTTTCTCGAATCCGGCCGATGCTGACCTCTCGGCCCCAGGAACCGATCCTTATGGCGAAGGAATTCCGAACTTGCTGCGTTACGCCCTGGAGATTTCCGCGGGCGAATTGAGCCGCAAAGCACTTCCTCAGGTGCAACTGACCGGCGAGAGGCTGGCCTTATCCTTCCGCCGCGATGCCTTGAAAACCGACTTGGTTTATCTGGTGCAAGCCTCCCGGGACCTCATCGACTGGAGTGAGATCCTCTATGACTCACGCGTCCACCTGCATGAAAACAACGACGGGCAGAGAATGCGAGTCGTGGATTCAACTGATGTGACAGGGGCCGACGGAAGGAGGTTTCTCCGACTGGTGGTGATTCTGAACGAGTGAGGAAATCGCGTCAGCCAATGCTTCTTTATTTTGCGCCGTAGTTACGTTTACTTTGTCGTTCGTCCGCCGCCATCTGGACAAAGTCTTTTTGTATGACCGCCTGGAGTTCCGTGGACATGAGTATGGCGGAACCAATGACCACAAGGCATCGCCGGCTCTACTTAGCTCGTAAATTAGGTTGGTGATGACGGGAGCCATGATGCGGCGATGGGATTGCATCACGAGTTTGAAGAAGATGCACCAAGATGGATTTCCTGAGCGTCGCTGGCGGGCTGAAACCCCAAACTCATTTCGTTATGCTTTTCAGGAAACGCTGGAGACCAACCTGCAAACGGGACAGACTGATCTGATCGGTAATGTCGATCCGAAACAAGGCGAACCTTCTTCAGGATTTTTAGCGCGAGATCGGTTATCGTCCACCACGTTAAGGGATAAGAGGAATTGTGCTATCGTTTGTGACTCAGACCTCCCTTTCACAATTACCGTCTCACCCGGTTCCGGTAAGTCAAGTATTCCTTTCGGAAAATCACCGAAAGCGCGCGTTCCTCGGGTTCGATCTGAAATCGGTTCATCTACAGCAGGTGTGGCGCGAACGCCAGCAGGTCCCCCCAAGACAAAAGCCCAGGCAACTAATCCGAAAAGGAGCCCCAGATACATGGGGTTGCGGGCGCTCCACCCCCCATCACCGTCCAATAATCTTGGCAAAGCGCTCCGGGCATCTACGCTCGCGGAGAATGCTTCTCCATCCAAACGCTCCAGTTCCCCACGATCTTCGCCGCCGCAAAGGGTTCTCCTGCCGCTTCGCCGTTTTCGCCTTCCTCCTCGCCGTCATCCTTTCCGCCGAAGCGGCAAGTCCGCTCCGGGTGCCGATGGCATTCTCTCATACCGAGTCCGTCAGTCCCGGCGTGAGCCTCTTCGTCCTCGGCGATCACCCGGACCTGGGGGCATGGGATGTCACCCGGGCGGTGAAGCTCCGCTGGACCCCCGGCGACATCTGGGTCGCCGATATTGCGGTTCAGGCAGGCACTGAGCTCCAGTACAAACTCATCTCCCGCAATACCGCGAGCACCGCCTACTGCATCGCCTCCAACAGCGTTGATCTTACCCCAGTGCAGACGCGTCAGGTGCCGGCGCAACCGGATGCGCCTTACCAGGGCAAAACTATCTTTTACCACTCCACCTGGACGCAGGCCTTCCTCCACTACCGTCGCGGAACGGATTGGGTCACTCTTCCCATGGATCGTGTCGGGCCCGGGCGCACCGAAGGCGAACACCGTTACAAACTTTCCGGCATCGGCGAGGCGGGCGAAGGCATCGAGTTTGTGCTCCACAATGGCGCCGGCCTCTGGGACAATAGCACCAATCCGGGCTACGGTTTAAATAATTACTACACGACTCTCGACGTGTTGTGGCTGCAGGATAAACAGGTCTTCAACTACCCGCCACCTCCAACCGTCAGCCCGCCGCGGATTGTCACCCGCATCGTCGATTCCAGCTATTCCGAAATTCCGTCGCGGACTGTCCGGATTTATCTTCCCCGCGGCTACACCGAAAACACCACGCGCCGATATCCGGTGATCTACTTGCACGATGGCCAAAATGTCTTCGATCCCGGCGGTCCGTTCGGCTCCTGGTCGGCCGATGCGACGGCGACCCGCGAAATCCGTGAGGGCCGGATGCGCGAAACCATCATCGTCGGCATCGACAACAGCCCCAACCGCGTCCGCGAATACCTCCCGCCGGTCGACAGCTACCAGGGCTCCGCCGGGGTGGGGGACAAATACGCGGCTTACCTCATCCACGACGTGCTCCCGGCGACCGACGCGGATTACCGGACGCTCACCGGTCCCGCGAACACCTTTACCGCCGGCTCCTCGATGGGCGGCGTTATCTCCACTTACCTGGGCCGTGATTTCGATGCGTTCGGCAAGGTCGGGATTCTTTCACCCGCCTATTGGACCTCCCCGAATTACATGGCGCAGCTCGCTTCCCGTGAAAAAAAGAAGATCGTAAAATACCTCGACTGGGGCACCACCGAGGGCGCCAGCATGTGGGATCCGGGCTGGAACGCCTACGACATGTATCTGAAGCAAGGATACGCTCCCAACGCCGACCTGTTGCACGTCATCGGCTGCGGTCACGGCCATAACGAGGCGGCATGGCGGGCACGGCTGCCGGCGGCTTTCCGTTACCTCCTCAACATCTGGGAGGAGCCGAATTTGCTCGCGCAGAAAGAGCACCCACCGCGGGTCTCGTTGGAAGCTCTGGCAAACGCCCGGAGTTCGGCCGATATCGGCTTCAGCAGCCTTTTCGGCTTTCCGTCCACGATTCAACGGTCCACCGATCTCGCCACTTGGGAGACGGTCTTCGAGACCGGTCGCGAACCGCTCCCGTGGGCGCGGCACACCTTCCGCGACGAACAGCTCCCGGCAGGATCTTTGGCATTCTGGCGGATCCAGGTCGACCTCCAGCCGTAGCCGCCGACGGGCGAACATCGCTCGGGCAGGGCGCGTCCCTTGTCAAAACGCCCGACTGGCCGGAGAGTAAAAGCAAGCGGGGGCATGGTCCCCAGGAGTTAAGAAGAACATCAAAAGAGGAGGAAACCGTAATGAACGAAGATCGGATGAAGGGAAACTGGAAGCAGCTCAAAGGGAAAATGAAAACCCGCTGGGGCAAGCTGACCGATGATGACCTCGACGTTGTCGAAGGACGCAAGGATGAGATCATCGGCAAGCTCCAGGAGAAATACGGCCTTTCCAAGGAAGAGGCCAAACGCCAGTACGACGAATTCACCAAGGACCAGGCGGCATAATCCCGCCCGCCTTTCCGTCCGCCCAGCCCCGGGCGGGCGGACCTGTTGATGCGAGCGGTTCGTGCGTGGCATCGGGCCTCGCCCGACGACAACACAGCTGAGTTAGCGCCGTCGGCGAAGCGTCATCCGCTTCGTCTTTTTTTCGTGGCGGCGCACGTCGGTCCGACAAATCGTGACCGTCGAAACCTATAGATAACGCGCTCGAAAGCTCCGCGGGGACGCGGAGAACTCCAAGAGGCTCCGCCTTGAATCCGGGCGCAGCCCGGATGTTGGCTTCTATGGCACAGCCATGGACCCGGGCGTCAAGGTGCTCCCGAATCTGAAACTGGTCTTTTTTCTTACCAATCCGTGCCATCGTAGGAAAGATCGGAGTTTCGTTAATGTTCGCCATTTATAGTAAATGAAGTCATCGTGTCGGCTTATGGACTCCCGGAATCAACCTCATTCTCAACGGCTTCCGCCAGAGCCATCCCATTCGATAGGGCAAGGAAGGGCTGGAGAAGAGTGGCCGGGCCTGCCGATCGGGCTTGGTTTCGCCTTTTCCCCGGACGGCGGTGCGAAGGGCGCCCATTACAACCAGGGATAAAAGCATCGGATGAGAGAAAAACACCTTTTTATGTTGGCGGGTTGTCTGTTCTTATTTGTGGCGTGCGATATGGGCATACCTATGACTGTGCAGGGACGCTACGATGCTGCCGTCAAGGAACTCGCTGCCGCGACGACGGAACGTGAAGAATTTTACGCATTGAACGCTGTCGCCAAAGAGGGATTCAATATCGGCAAATTTGAGGAGGCTCGACGCCATGCGTTGAGGCTGGAAGAGTTGTCGGCGAAATTCACGAGAGATTGGAATTACGGAAATGCGGTGCAGGATTCCCATGTAGTCCTCGGCCGTCTCGCCATTCGAGATGGCGACATCGAAACAGCGAAGACTCATTTGTTGGCAGCGGGACGGAGCCCGGGGTCGCCGCAGATGAATACGTTTGGGCCTAACATGAGCCTGGCAAGGGATCTCCTGGTGGCGGGCGAACGGGAAACCGTTTTGGAATATTTTCGGCTTTGCCGCTCATTTTGGTCGATGGATCGCGGCCGGTTGGATCAGTGGGCAAAAGATGTCGAGGCGGGTAGAATTCCCGATTTTGGTGCTAATTTGGTCTATTGAATCAAGAAGCGTAATAGGCCGAAACATCGCGGAAATCGGAAGCTTCCGCGCGGAAATATAACGATACCGATATCGATTTTAAGCGATCAAATACTGCCGGAAGATTCTTTTTGCCGAGGGTCGACGGATTTATCTTTGCCATTAATTTATGTTTGACGAATGCATGTCGAGTGCGTATCAGTGATTGCTTATGAATTATTCTGAAGCTAAGAAGGTCTTGGAACAACAGGAGAAAGCGAAAGCGATCCTCGAAGATTATAAGAAGGTCGCCACCGCCCATGAACAGTTCGGGTTCAAGAGCCGCCGGGAGTTTATCAAGGCGTTGCAAGAGATCGATCAAGGTGAACGCAGCAAGGGGAAGAGCTCCCGCGGGCGGGGTCTTACTCCGGAAACTATCGATCAGATCCGCCAATTGAAAGCCGCTGGCAAGACCAATGCGGCGATCGCCCGGACCATTGGTGTCAGCCCGTTGACCGTCGCCAAATACGTGAAAGCCGAAGGTGATACCAAGGCGGCGCCGACCAAACGTCGGGGCAAGGCGAAGAAGAAATAATTCGCGTCGTTTTCATTCGATTTAGATAAGAAGGCCGTCCTGATTGGACGGCCTTCTTTATTGTACAAATCCGGGTTCGATTCGGCTATTGAAGAACGGATCCGTGGTTTCAATAGGCGTCCCGCTGATACCGCTTTTCCTTCTTGAGTGTTTCGATGAACGCCGCCGCCTGTTCGGGAGTTCGTCCGGCAAATTCGCAAACTTTGTGCAAGGCGGCGTCGACGTCGCGGGCCATGCGCCGGGCGTCGCCGCAGACATAAATGCAGGCCCCGTTTTCGATCCATTTGGCTAATTCGTCCCGGGCCTCAAGGATACGATCCTGCACATAGACTTTCTCCTTCTGATCGCGGGAAAAAGCGGTGTCGAATCGGGTTAATAATCCCGATTTCAACCAGGCGTCGATCTGGTCTTCGTAAAGGAAATCGGTCGCCATATGTTGATCGCCGAAGAAGAGCCAGTTCGGGCCTTTCGCTTTCCGGGCTTCGCGTTCCTCCAGGAATGCCCGAAATGGGGCGATTCCGGTGCCGGGACCGATCATCACCACCGGAACGGAGTCATCCTCCGGCAGACGGAAATTGTGGTTGGTGTGGCGATAGACCCGAATGGTTTCGCCGACCGGCACCCGCTCGGCCAGATAGGTCGAGCAGACGCCTTTCCGCTCCCGACCGTGGGTTTCGTAATGGACTCTTCCCACCGTCAGATGAACTTCTCCCGGATGGGCCTTCGGACTCGATGAAATTGAATAAAGCCGCGGTTGCAGTATCCGGAGAAATCCGGTGAGGGCTTCGGGGGAGGCGAAGGCTTGGGGACGGCGGGCGATCAAATCATAGACTTCGCGTCCCCACAGGTAGTCGGTCAATTGGGTTTTATCCGCGGCGATCTCGGCCAGTTCGGGATCCTCCACCAGTTTCAAATAGGCTTGGATCAAGGGGAGATTCAAGGAGCGGAGGTCGAAGTGGTTCTGGAGCGCCTCCCGCAACGGAATTGGCTTTTCCTCCGTCCTTGGCGAAACCGGTTCGTCCCCGGTCAGCGCGGTGAGTTCGAGAATAGACTCCACCAACTCCGGGCAATTTACCGGAACGACTCCGAGCGCGTCGCCGACTTCGTAATCGAGACCGGAACCGGCGAGGGAGATTTCAACGTGATAGGTTTCTTTGGCCGACCCCGGTTTATTCAGGTTCACACTCTTCAACAGAGTGGCGGGAAACGGATTCTTCTTCGACCATTCCGTTTCCTTGGTCGGCGTATCCTCTTGGGCCGGTCCGGGGCCGAGCGTGCCTTCTTCGCCGAGCGGAGCCTCCAGGGAACGTATCCATTGTTCGAATGGCTCGTCGGTGTCGACATCGCACTCGATGGTGGGAACGATCCGTTTGGCTCCGAGTTCCTCCAACCGCCGATCGAAGTCGCGGCTGCATTGGCAGAAATCGGGGTAGGACGAATCGCCCAGGCCGAGCACGGCGTATTCAAGGTGCTCCAAACGCGGGACCTCTTCCGCCATCAGGGCGGCGTGGAGGTTCCGGGCGTTGTCGGGCGGCTCACCGTCGCCGTAGGTGCTGGTGATCAACAGGAGCGTCGCCGTCTCCTTGAGGGCCTCGACCGAGCTGTCGGTCATGACGACGACTTTCGGGTCGCATCCCAGCGACTTCAGGCGTTTGGCCGCCTGCTTCCCGACGGCCTCGGCGGTGCCGGTTTGGGAGCCGACGAGGATGGTCACCGGCCGGACGGCGGCCACTGGTCCATCGGTCGTCGCGGTGGCGGGACTTTCTGAATACATTCCGGCGAGAAAGCCGTTGAGCCAGGCCCGTTGTTCGATGGAGAACGGGGCATTGTCGGGAATGTAAGGAACGTTGGAAGTTGGTGCGTTCATGATTTTAAAGTTCGTTTATAAGGGACTGCGTCGACTTGGACGGCGCAGGCCTTGTAGGAGGGTTGGCGGGAATACGGATCGAAAGAATCCAAGGTGAGTTCGTTGGTTTCGACGTAATGCATCGGGATAAAAACCTGGCCGGGTTGGACGGTTTCGCGGAGAACGGCCCGCGCTTCGATGCGGCCGCGCCGGGAACTCACCGCGACGGTGTCATTGTCGGCGATCCCTCTGGCGCGGGCGTCGGCGGGATTGATTTCCACGTAAATACTTTCCGGATACAACTTGCGCAGGACATCCGATTTCGCGGTGCGGGTCTGGGTGTGCCATTGGGAGGAGGTTCCCCGGCCGGTCAGGAGGAGCAGGGGGAATCTTCGGTCGGGAGCTTCCGGCATCTTCCGGGGGGCTTCGAAATGAAAACGAGCCCGGCGGTCGGGAAAGTAAAAGTTTCCATCCTCGAACAACCGCCGATGCTTGGCGGGTGCTGGGGACCCATCGGGGTAGGGCCATTGGATGCCCCCCTCGGCGTCGAGGTGGTCATAGTCGCGGATGCCGGTGATGTCGCAAGGTTGACCTCGGCTCAAGCGTTTCAGGATCTGGAAAACCGCTTCGGGCGATTTCCATTCCTCGAACGGTTCGGCGCATCCCCATTTGTGGGCGATCAATTGGAAAATCCGGAAGTCCGACAACGCTTGTCCGGGTGCCTTCCTGACCCGGCGGGTCCGGCCGATGCGGCGTTCCGAGTTGATGAAGGTTCCGTCCTTCTCTCCCCATCCGGCGGCGGGCAGAACGAGATCGGCCAGGAGGGCGGAGTCGGTGCTGTAATACATGTCCTGGACCACCAGGAAATCGAGCTTCTCCCGGAGGCGGCGGAAGCGCGTCTGGTTGATCCAGGAGTGGGCGGTGTTGGTCGCGATGATCCACAATCCCTTGATCGCGCCGCTCTCGATGCCGTCGATGATCTGGTCGTAAGCCAAGCTTGGCTGGTCGGGAATGGAGCCGACCGCGATGCTGAGTCGCCGGGCGACGGTCTCGCGGTGGAGGGGATCGGTGAAGTTGCGTCCGCCGAGCAAATTGGTGGTGTTGCTGAAAAGCCGGGAGCCCATCGCATTGCACTGGCCGGTGATCGAATTGGCGCCGGTTCCGGGACGCCCGATGTTGCCGGTCATCAAAGCGAGATTGATGATCGCCTGGGCGACGCGGACCCCTTCGTAGCTTTGGTTGACCCCCATCGTCCACCAGAAGGAGACTCGTCGGCCGTCGCCGATCATGTGGGCCAACGAATGAATCTGTTCTGTGGATACGCCGGTTTGCCGGGAGACCGTTTCGAGATCGTAGTCTTGGAGGAATTCGGCGAACGCCTCGAAGTCAGCGGTGTGATCCCGGATGTAAGCCCGGTCGATCAAACCGAGGTCGACGATGCATTTGGCGAGTCCGTAGAAGAGAATCAGGTCGGATTTGGGACGGAGCGGAAGGTGCCGGGTGGCGGCCATCGCCGTTTCGGTTCTACGCGGATCGATCACGACGATCTCCGGATTGTTGGGATTCCGCATGACCCGTTGCCACATGATCGGGTGGGCGATGCAAGGATTGGCCCCGACGAAGACGAGCAGATCCGATTCTTCGAAGTCCTGGTAGGTGTAGGGCGGGGCGTCGAACCCGAACGATTGTTTGTAGGCGGCGACGGCAGTTGCCATGCATTGGCGGGTATTGCCGTCGCCATGGAGGATACCCATGCCGAATTTCGCCAAGGCGCCGAGAAAGGCCATCTCTTCCGTGACGATTTGACCGGTGCTGAGATAGGCGACGGACCCGTTGCCGTGTTGGGATTGGATCGATTTAAACCGGGTCGTGAACGCCTCCAGCGCGGTGGACCATGGAACCTCCGCGAGACGGCCTTGGTTGTCTTTGAGCAGAGGCATGGTCAGCCGATCGCCGGCCGACAACGGAGCCAGCGCTTCCCATCCCTTCGGACAGGCCATGCCGAGGTTCACCGGGTATTCGGAATTTGGACTCAAGTTGACCGCTTCTCCGTTTTGTAAATGGATCTTCAACGAACACCCGGTCGAGCAAAACCCGCAAACGCTCGGGACGGTGGCGTCCGGCTTGGCGGCGCGCGGGACTCTGCCGAGACCGAACGCTCCGGGATCCTGCACGAGACGGTCGGTCAACACCCCCTCGCGGCGGCGGAGTTGCAAGTGATCTTTGAGGGTCTGGACGAGATCCATGTCGATTTTTCGAGTGTTAGAAACTTCCAGGCATCTTCGGCGCGACCACCGCTTTGAAGTAAAGAGTTCGTTCGAGTAGTTCGCCGACGGTTACGAGGAGAAAGCCGACGCCCGCGACCATCGGAATTAGCGGGGAACCGGGCAGGAAGGCGGCGACTAAGAGGAAGAAAATTCCCGCGACACCGGCCGAGAACCGGGCCGTGGTCAGGTGGCGGAGAGGCTTCAGCATCAACTGCGCGGATTTCCGGCGGGAATCGAAAGGGAGCCCGAAGGCGAAACGGAGGCGGCCTGCTTCGAAGGCGAGTTTGGCGGAAAGGAGAGCGACTGCGGCAACGGTCAGGACGCCTTGGTCGGTAGCCTCGCCGATGACGGCTGAGATGGCGAGGAAGCTCGTTAAGCCCAGTCCGGCGGTTGTTCCGAAGAATTTAGCCGCGCTGACCGGGAAACGCCATGCCTCCCGGCGGGTGTCGTGGTAGATCATGATCGAGCAGAACACTCCCAGCCAACCGGTGGCGACGGTGCCGAGACCGAGGAGTTGAATTTGCGAGTCGGAAAGAAGACCGATCCACGGGGCGATCGTGTAGGCCGCGGCGACGCCGGCCAGAAGACCGAACCCGACGATCTCTCGGCTCAGCCACGAACGCCGGAGGTTGAGGAAAGCGCGCCAGGCGCCGAGCGGTTGACCGAGGTGGGCGGTGGAGGCGGCGAGGCCGAGGAGGAGAACGAGGAAGGCGGATCCATTCGCGACCGTTCCGACCGGGCCGGAGCCCGTGCCGAGGGAAACGGTGAAGAGTCCGACGGACAGCTGAGTCAAGGTAAGCATGAACACCAACGGGAAGTGGGCATGCTCCGGTCGAAGAGCGGTGTTATCGCCTCCCCGGACATTTTCGGGAATCGTCCGTTTCGTGACGTAGCGGGTGGTCGGAACGGTGTAGTCGGGAGACGGCGCGCCGGGAAGGAAACGACGGTCGCGGCGGGCGTCGCGGGTCAGTTCCTCTGTATTGACAATGTTGATGCGGATCGCCTCGGTCGGACAAGCTTGCACGCAGGCCGGGGCTTCGCCGTCGGCGAGGCGGCCGTGACACATGTCGCATTTGCGGACGATGCCGAGCGCCTTGGAATACTTCGGCACGTCGTAGGGGCATTTCAGGACGCAATACTGGCAGCCGATGCATTGATCGTCGAGGTGCCGGACGATGCCGGTGATCGGATCTTTCTCATAGGCCAGGACCGGACAACCGTTCAGACAAGCGGGGTCGGCGCAATGGTGGCAGGCGGTGGTGACGGTTTGCTGATACGGTTCGGCCGGAGTTCCTCCGTGCAGGATACCGACATCGCGCCAGGTTTCCTCGTCGTCCAATCCGTTCAGACTGTGGCAGGCCGAAACGCAAGCCTTGCAACCGGTGCATTTGTCGAGGTCGACTTGAAAACCATACTGTTCGCCCGATCCGGGACGGGAGAGTGGGATCAACTGTTTGTAGTAACGGGCGAGCGACGGTTCCGCGCCATCGTGACGCTCGGAGAAGAGGCCGACCGGTGTTTCCAGTTTGGCCTGCTCGGTCAGGAGACGGTCGATCAAAGACTCTTCGGTGACGGGCATCGTGGTTGAATCAGTTGGATGGATACGGAGCCGGGCTGAACAGGCGTTTCAATTCCTCGGCCGAGTGGCGACGGTTGAACTGCCAGAATGTTTCCTGTTCCTTCCGATGGGCCAGATACGTTTTGAGAATGTGGAAAATCAGTTCCTTCAAGTCGGCGAACGAAATCGATTGGAATACCTCATGGGCGATCGCCTGGCGTTCGTCGACTCCGCCGCCGAGGACGACGTGGTAACCCTCGACGGAGGTTTCTCCGGATTTGACCTTGGTCGCGATCAAACCGATGTCGCCGACGTAGTGTTGGGCGCAGGAGTGGGGGCAGCCGGTCAGGTGGATGTTGATCGGTTGGTCGAGGTCGATTCGATCTTCGAGGAAACGGGCGAGTTCGACCGCCTGGCCCTTGGTGTTGGAGGAGGCGAATTTGCAGCCGGTGTTGCCGGTGCAGGCGACTAGTCCGCCGGAAACCGCCGTGGTTGAATAATGGAATCCGGCTTCGAGGATCGCCTCTTTCACTTGGGGCAAGTCGGCGTCGGCGATGCCGGGAATGATCAGGTTTTGCCAGACCGTGAGGCGAACCTCGCCGGAGCCGAATCGGTCGGCGATGGATGCGATCGCCTTCATTTGTCCCGGGAGCATCCGACCGACGGGAATGACGATTCCGATGTAGTTCAGGTTGTCCCCTTTTTGATCGTAGATCCCGACATGTCCGTGGGGGAAAGTGGGACCGCGCGGTTCGCATTGGTCGAGGGGAAACCGGGTGAGTTCGAACGGAAGTTTTCGCGCGGTCTCTTCGAGGAATTTGTCGGTTCCCCAACGGTCGACCAAATATTTCAGGCGGGCCTTTTTTCGATTGGTGCGGTCGCCATGTTCGATGAAGACGCGAATCATGGCGGCGGCCAGCGGGACCGCCTGGGAGGGGTCGATAAGCAGCCCGCAGTCGCTGGCGAATTGCTTGTGGCCGGTGATACCGCAAAGTTGGACCCGGAAGTAAACGCCCGGAGGAACGCTCCGGTTTTCGCCAACTCTGACCGCGTAGAATGCGATGTCGTTGGTATCGGCGCAGGCGGAAACGCGACCGCCGTTGTCGAACGCGATGTTGAATTTGCGGGGGAGGCCGTAGAGCTCGCGATGGTTGAGGATGTAATGGTGCATCGCCTTGGCGAAGGGCATGACATCGATGATTTCATCCGGATCGAATCCGGTGGTCGGACTCGCGGTGATGTTGCGCACATTGTCGGCCCCGGAACCTTTGGAAGTGAGACCGAGTTCGTCGAGTTTAATCAACGTCGACACGGTGTTTTTCGGCATGATTTCGCGGATCTGGAAATTCCCGCGGGTGGTGATGTCGGCGTAACCTCCGCCCCAATCCTCCGCGATCTCCGCGAGTCCGGTCAATTGATGAGACTTGAGCACGCATCCCGGAATCCGGCAGCGGAGCATGAACGAATCCTGCGCAGGTGTGACGTGAAACAATCCATGGAACTTGTAGCGAAAAAGATCGTCGCCCGTCGGGAAGCGGTCTGCTTCCGAATCGGTTACGATGGTTTCCCAGATATCGAGACCGTTTCGCTCCAGTTTGATCCGTTCCTCTTTCACGAGATCGTCCACCGGCGTGCCGTAGACGGTCTCCTCGGTATCGGCGGAGGTGTTTGGCGCCGCAGGTGAGGCGGGATGGGGGCGTCTTTCCGAGGTGCGGCCCCCCCTTTGGTTCAATCCGGTGAAGAATCCATCGAGGTATTGTTTCTGTTCGGAAGTGAATGACCCGTTCATGATACCAGGTCATAGCCGGATGCGTGCCAAGGAGCGGAAATGGTTAAATTAGCTCAACTCGTGATATTCATTCGGGTTATGAATGGAATTCATGAATGGGGAAAGAAACACACCCCACCATGCTGGCGCATGGGGGGACCGCTCGCCAGAGCGGTGAGGTGTGTCGTTGAGCCGATTCGTCGAGTCTACCCGTAGTCGGGTTGGCTCCGCCGCCCGGCCGCGGCGGCTAAGGAAGGCCAAACGACGACGGCCTCCCGCGTCGAGAGCGAAGTCGAGGATTGCGGATTATCGGAGCACCACGGAAATGGGGCGGCAGAGCCAACCCCACTACTTTGTTGGAGGCACCGACACACCCCACCATGCTTGCGAATGGTCCCCCCCTCAAGAGGGGATCGGCGTATAAGGAGTTCCCCTCTTGAGAGCGGTGGGGTGTGTCGTTGAGCCGATTCGGCGAGTATCCCCGTGGTCGGGTTGGCTCCGCCGCCCGACCGCGGCGGCTAAGGACGGTCCAAACGACGACGGCCACCCGCGTCGAGAGCGAAGTCGATGATTTTGGATTATCGAGCACCAGGGAAATGGGGCGGCAGAGCCAACCCCACTACTTTGTGGGTTTGTGGTCGTGGGAATTCGGCGAGATCGAAGGAAGCTTATTGGTTCGCCAAGAGGATCAGGAGGATGACGACGAGGGTGGTCAATAGGGTGGAGAGGGTCTTCCAAAACAGAAGGGGGCGGCGTTCGATGAGGGGGAGGTCGGCTTCCTTCAAGAGCGTGGGGTTCGGATGGCTGATGTCGGCGAGGAATTCGGAGAGGGCTTCGTGACGGCGTTCCGGATTGATGGCGAGCGCTTTTTCCAGGGCCGCGTCGAGCCAGGGTGGAACCATCGGGTTCAGGCGGGAGGCCGGTTGATATTGCAGGGCGGCGAACTCCCGGAGGCCTTGGGCCTTTTCGAACTTCGAGCCCAGAGGGTGGGCCTCGCCGCCGGTGAGGAGTTCGTAGGTGACGATGCCGAGGGAAAAGAGATCGGACCGGGGGGAGGGTCGGCGGCCGAGGGCGTATTCAGGGGCGGAATAACGACGGGTGCCGAGTTCGGTTCTTCGCTCGAAGGGCACATTGGTTTCATGGACGCCGGCCACATGGGCGGATCCGAAGTCGATGATCTTTACGGTTCCGTCGGAGCTGACGATGATGTTGTCCGGCTTGAGGTCCTGGTGGAGGGTTTCCCGGCGGTGCAGGGCTCTGAGGCCGTCGATGATCTGACCGACGATCTCGATCACCGAGCCGATTTCGGGACGCGGGTGTGACCGGATCCATTCGGTCAGCGTCCGGCCTTCGAGCGGCTCCATCAGGTAAAAGAGAAACTGCGGACTTCTTCGTTTGGGAACGACCTTCACCAACTTGGGACTGGCGATCCGGGAGCCGATCCATTCCTCCAGGATGAACCGTTCGATGTAGGCGGCGTCGTCATTGAAACGGGCGGAAGGAGTCTTCATCACGGCCCGCTCGTTGGTCTCGGTGTCGCGGACCAGATAGAGTTGGCTGCGGGGGCTCTCGTCGAGGATCTGTTCGACAAGATAGCCGTCCAGTTTCATGCCGGGCTCCAGGGGAGGCGGGAACGGGAGTTTCCCCAGTTCGGCGTAAACATCCGCGGCGTCGGGGCCCGGGAGCCGGTCGAGGCGGACGATCTGGCAACTAATGTTGTCGGGACTCCCTTTCTCCAGCGCTCGGGTCGCGATTCGGGCGCAGACTCCGTCGAGATCGTCGTCGTCGGCTTTGAGGAATTGCAACAATTCGTCGCCGTCGATGACGTCATGGACACCGTCGGTGCAAAGGAAGAGGGCGTCGCCCGGTTGCAGAGATACCCGGCGGTAGTCGATGTTCAGATCCAACGACCGTCCCATCGCCCGGGCGAGATACCGGGTGTTCGCGGAAACCCAAGTGTGGTGATCCTCGGTCAGGAGCTCCAGAGAACCGTCGAACAACCGGTAAACGCGGGTGTCCCCGACGTGGAACAGATGGGCGGAACGGGATTTGACGACGACCGCGCTCATGGCGCAGACGTATCCTTTATGCTCTTCGGCGAAGACCTGCCCCTTCCCAAAGAGCCAGCGGTTCAAGGAAGAAAGAACTCGATGTCCGGCGGTCTTGACCTGCCAGGTGTCGGGGGTGCTGAAGTAATCGCTCAGAAACCCTTGCACGCAGATCTCGCCCGCCTCCCGTCCGGCCTCGGCGGCGGAGACGCCGTCGGCGATGATCACGGCGAATCCTTTGGCTTTCAAGGCGTCGTCGTCGGGTATCCGGATTCCCAGGCAATCTTCGTTGACCTCCTTCCGCCCGGCCAAGCTGGCTTGGCCGTAGCGGATGGCAAGGTCGTCGTGTTGATGCCGGGTTGTATCCATGATGTTGATCAACTTACCTCGATCAGCTGGACGGTGCCGTCCGGCATGACCTCCGCCACGTGGCCGGAAGGTTCCTTCAAAACCAAGGAAGCGAGAAAAGCTATCACGGAAGATCCGGCGATGACCATGAAGAATGTGGAGGCGTCGACGAACGAGTAAACGGTGAGGAAGCAGACCGCGCCGACGTTGCCGTAGGCGCCTGCCATCCCGGCGATTTGTCCGGTCATGCGGCGCTGGATCAACGGGACCATGGCGAAGACGGCGCCTTCCCCGGCCTGGACGAAGAACGAGCACATCATGGTGATGGCGATCGCCGCCGGCAGAGCCCAGTTGCTGTTGATCTGGCTCATCGTCAGGTAACCGACGGCCAGTCCCAAAATCAGGATCAGCATCGTCCCGCGACGGCCGAATCGATCACTCAGAATACCTCCGCTCGGCCGGGCGACCAGGTTCATGAACGCGAAACTCCCGGCCAGCAGTCCGGCGTGCACCGGATCGAGACCGAAGGTGCTGATGAAGAAGAACGGCAGCATCGAGACGACGGCCAATTCGGAACCGAAGGTGACGAAGTAGTTGACGTTGAGGGCGGCCACCTGGCTGAAACGGTAGCGGTGCATCTCCGGGATCGAATCCGGATTCTTCAGCATCTCGCGGTTGACCCGGTAGATCTGGCTGGTCTGGAAGAAAAATAGTCCGGCGAGGATGAGGTACATCGCGTTCGTCGCGACCGCTCCCAGCAATCCGACGCCGGTCGGGGAAAGACGCCAGGTCAGGACGCCGAGGGCGAGGAACATCGGGATGTTCATCGCGATCAGGAGGTAGAAATCGCGGGGCGACGTGACCTCAAGCCCGCCGGTCTTTTTTGGTTTGAAATAGGTCGAACCTTTCGGGGTGTTGCGGACGGATCGATAGTAGATGAAACCGTAGGCGAAGACGATCGCCGCGGTGATCAGGAGAGAGTAACGCCAGCCGTTCTCCCCGCCGAACAGGAGGGCGAGGGTGGGCAGGACCATGGCGGCGGCGGCGGAACCGAAGTTGCCCCATCCGCCGTAAATCCCTTCGGCCAGACCGACCTGACGGGCGGGAAACCATTCCCCCACCATGCGGATTCCGATGACGAAGCCCGCTCCGACGAATCCCATGAGAAAACGGGCGAGGGCGAGTTGTTCGAAAGATTGGGCCAAGGCGAAGAAACAACAGAGTCCGCCCGAAATCATGAGCAATCCGCTGAACGTCGCCCGCGGACCGAAGCGGTCGACCAGCATGCCGATGACGATGCGGGCCGGAATCGTGAGCGCCACGTTGAGAATCAGGATCGCCCGCCATTGGGCGTCGTTGAGGTCGAGCGACTCGGTGATCGCCACCACCAGCGGGGCGTGGTTGAACCAGACGACGAACGTCAGGAAGAAGGCGAACCAGGTGAAATGGAGCGTCCGGATGCGCGGATTGTTGAGGTCGAGGATTCTGAATTTCGTGTCTTTCATAGTGGAAGTGGTTAACGCGGACGGGCGGTGGCCGGGGCGCTTTCGGCGGTGATGACCTGATCGTAAAGGTCCTCCCGGTAAGTGCGGCGGATCAGATCGGCGCCGGAAGTCTGAAGCTTTTCGTCGGCGACGTGACGGCGGAGATCGTCGAAGACGAGTTGGCCCCGGTCCCGGCCGGGCCGGTTCATGCCGTCCCCATGGAAGCGGATGAACGGGGCGGATCCGCTTGGGAGAAAACCCTCGCCCCAACCGCGGGCGAGGATCGACTCCGGGCAGTCGAGCGCATCCTTTCTGGCAAGGACGCGGAGGATCTCGCTCCGGTTATCCGCGACTTCGCAAAAGGCGCAGGCCGTTTCCAAAGCGCGGATCAGACGGGCGTATTCGTCGGGGGAATACGCGCAGAATCGTGCGGAAGTCGTGAGCACTTTTTCGGGATAACCGGGGGCGAGTTCTGCCCCGGTGGCGGCGGCCCAGCCATGGCCTTCGGCGATGGCGACCGAATTCCATGGCTCGCCCGCGCTGAACCCGTCTATGTTGTCCGCGGCGAGAATGCCCGGCATCTGGCCCGGAGGAAGGACGGCGATGATCACATCCGTTCGAACATCGATTCCGTGCTGCTCCAGCCAGCGGCACAAGATGAAGTGGTGGGACGACTGGAGCGAGACCACTCCGAAAACCGGTTTCCGGGGAGCATGGCCCCGCCGGAGGTAGCGCTTCAAAGAAGCTCCGTCATAGACTCCCTCGAGCTTCAGGCGGGAGGAAAGAGTGATGGCGTTGCCGTTGCTGTTCAGGATCATTCCGGCGATCGCGTCGGTCGGGATCACTCCAATCCCGAGACGCATCACGAACGGCATCGGGCTCAATGTTTGCGCGACGTCCAGACTGCCGAACGTCAGTTTGTCCCGGATCGTCGCCCAACCGGCCTCCCGGTGGAGTTGGACTTTCAGTCCGGCCTCCCGGAACATGCCAAGGGCTTCGGCGACGAGGATCGGCGCGGCATCGAGCAGGCGCACGTAGCCGAAGTGGATCGTGTCGCTCCGACGTTTGGGACGTTCGCCCGGTCTGACCTTGGCAGCTGTTTCCGTCATCGCCGCCGGAAATAGCATTGACCATACCGAATTTGAAAATAAACAGAATGAATCCTTTCATGCCGATAATGAATTCGATTCATGTTTCGAACGATCGACAGTCGCCAGCTCCTCGCCTTCTGCACGTTGGTGCAAACGGAAAGCTTCACTGAGACCGCCCGCGAGTTGAGTCTCACCCAGTCGGCGATCAGCCATTCGGTGAAGAACCTGGAGGAGGACCTCGGTTGTCAGTTGGTCGACCGGATCGGTCGGAAGATTCACATCACCCGGGAGGGCGAAGAGTTTTACCGTCAGGCGCAAGCCATTCTCCATCAGATGGAAAGCGCACGGTCACGTATCCGGGAACGGGACGGATGGGGGCGGGGCCGGCTCCGCATCGGGGCGAGCACGACGGCCTGCCAATACATCCTCCCGCAAGTATTGCGGGAGTTCAACGAAAGTTTTCCCGACTGCGTCCTCAGTATTGTTCCAGCGGATACACCTAAGCTGGTCGAACATGTGCGGAGGCGGGAGGTCGATCTCGCGATCATCATCGATCCCGGCAAGATGAACGACGTTTCGATGGTTCCGCTCTTCGCCGACGAATTGGTGATGGTCGCCTCGCCGATTCATCCGTTTGTACAGAAAAGTTCGGTTCGGATGGATCAAATTGCCCAGCAACGTCTGGTTTTGTACAATCAAGGAAGTTTGACCTTTGAGTTGATCGAACGGTTTTTCCGTCAGAACCGGGTCGCGTTGAGGAACTACATCGAGCTCGGCAGCATGGAGGCGATCAAGGAGTTGGTGAAGGTCAATTACGGGATCAGTTTCCTCGCGGGATGGATCGTGGAAAACGAGATCAACCAACGAAGCCTCGTTCGGATCGGTTTGGGGCGGCGGAAATTGAAGCGGCAGTGGGGGATTTGTCACGCCAGCGACCGGAAGCTCTCCATCATGGAAGAGACCTTTCTCGGACTGAGCGAGGCGGTCGCGGGAAATTTTTAAGGAATCATCCGCCGATGTAGGACATCTCCACTTTCCGGGCGACGGGAGGCGCGGAGTTGCGCAACTCGGAGTAGCGGTCGTCGCGGCGGCCCCAGTGGCGGGCCAGCAGGCGGTGGAGCGAACCGTGGGTGTAGCCGGGAGCCCGCATGAAATGTTTCAAGTCGAGTCCGGTGTTGGCGAAGAGGCAGGTGTAGAGTTTGCCGTCGGCGGAAATCCGGGCGCGGGTGCAGCCGCCGCAGAAAGGTTGGGTGACGGAAGTGATCAGGCCGAACTCTCCGGAACCATCGGCGTAGCGGTAACGTTTGGCCACCTCCCGCCGCGAAGTGAGATCGACCGGTTCGAACTCGAATTCGCGGGCGAGACGGGCGACGATTTCCTTTCCGCTGACGACCCGGTCGAGGTTCCATCCGGTGTGGTTGCCCGTATCCATAAACTCGATGAAACGCAGGGGGACGCCGATCGATTTGAAGTAGCGGGCCATCGGGAGGATCTCGCCGTCGTTTACTCCGCGCTCCACCACCATGTTGACTTTGACCGGAAGGCCAGCCGAACGGGCGGCCTCGATCCCGGCGAGGACCGGCTCCGGGGAATGGCCGACGCCATTCATCTTCCCGGAAATCTCCGGGCCTATGGCGTCGAGGCTGACGGTGACGCGGTGGAGTCCGGCGCCCCGGAGCGCGGGGGCCAGCTTGGCGAGGCGGAAGCCGTTGGTGGTGAGGGCGAGATCTTCGATCTCGGGAAAGCGGCGCAGGCCGTGGATCAAATTGATCAGTCCGGGGCGCAGTAGTGGCTCGCCTCCGGTCAATCTCACCTTCCTGACTCCAAGACGCGTGAAGGCTCCGACGAGATCGTTTAGCTCGGTCTCCGTCAGCCACTCCTCCTGTCGCAGAAACGGGTAATCGGCCCCGAAAATCTCCCGTGGCATGCAATAGGTGCAACGCAGATTGCAGCGATCCGTCAAGGAGATCCGCAGGTCGCGCAGCGGGCGATTCCGGGAGTCGGTTGCTGAAGGAAAAGGCATAAATTTTGCGACGTCGTTGAGAAGAGAGCCTGTTGAAGTTGAGTGGGCGTTTCGCGGTTCGGTGGAAACTGCCGGTTTGTCTTTTAGCCGGATTCGTGCCAGTTACTCCGGCCATGATCACGCCGCACGCCGCCGACCTCGTCATGAAAGAGCACCTCGCCGCACTGCCGCCGGTGCGTTTGCCGTTGGAGGAAACGGTCGGACGGGTGTTGCGGGAAGTGGTTTCGCTTCCCCGGGACGCGCCGCCGTTTGACCGCGTGACGATGGATGGTTACGCGATCGTTTCGCGGGATTGGCGTGAAGGGATCCGCCGCTTTCGGGTGGCCCGGCGACAGGCGGCGGGGGAACGCGCGGGAGACGCGGTCGGGCGCGGGGAGTGCGTGGAAGTGATGACCGGCGCCGCGATGCCGTCCGGCGTCGACTGCGTGATCCCTTATGAAGAAACGCGCGGCGAAGGAAACGAAGTCGTTTTCCTATTGGAGGAGGAGTCGGTTGCCGGGGATTGCGTGCATCTCCGGGGGGCGGATGGCAGGGCGGGCGCGGCGGTGCTGCGGCCCGGACGGCGGATCGGATCGCGGGAGTTGGGCGCGGCGGCCTCCTGTGGAAAAGCTTTTCTGGAAGTTTCGCCGCGGGTGAAAGTGACGGTCGCGGCCACCGGCGACGAACTCGTCCTCCCCGGGGAACCGATCGAAGACCATCAAATTTTCGCGTCGAATGGATACGCCTTGGAAGCCGTTTTGAAACGATGGGGCGGGGTGGAAGTCGAGCGATGTCTGTTCCCGGATGACCCGGAGGCGATGCGCGAGGCGATGCGAAAGCCGTTGGCCGAATCGGATCTCTTCGTGTTGAGCGGCGGCGTTTCCAAGGGACGACGGGACCATGTCGCGCGGGAACTGGTCGCGCTCGGGGTGCGCGAACTTTTTCACCGCGTCGCGCAGAAACCCGGGAAGCCGCTCTGGTTTGGAGTCACTTCGAACGGCAAGCCGGTCTTCGGTTTGCCCGGGAATCCGCTCTCGACACTGGTGTGCGCCCACCGCTATTTGATTCCGGCGTTGGAGATTTTGAGCGGCGGAGAACGAAGCCGGCCGGAAACGATCTCCCTTGCGAAGGAGGTGCGTTTTCCCAATCCGTTGGTTTGGTATTTGGCGGTCAAAAAAGAAATCGGAAAGGAGGGGCGGGTTGTGGGAATTCCCCGACCGCCGGTGAATTCCGGGGATTATCTATCGGTGCTCGATTCGGATGGCTTCGTGGAACTCGCGGCGGAGGCCGATCTATTTGCGCCCGGCACGAACGTCCCGTTTTGGAACTGGCTGTAGTTCGGAGGTTGGCACGGCGTCTGCTAGAGTCCGGGGGACTTCAATCTACGGACGACCATGTCTACTTTTACTCATATCGATGAAAATCTCCGGGCCACGATGGTCGACATCGGAGAAAAAACGATCACCCGGCGGATGGCGCGGGCGCGGGCCGAGCTGGTCTTGCCCGGGCCGGTGGCCGCCGCCTTTGCCGGGGACGAGATCCAAGGTCCGAAAGGACCGGTCTTGCAGACGGCGTTTTTGGCCGGAGTCCTGGCGGCCAAGAAAACGCCGGATCTGATTCCGCTTTGCCACGGTCTCGCCTTGGAAGATTGCCGGTTCACCTCGGGCCGGGAGGGAAGCGATATTCTTTGGTTGGAAGCGGAAGCGAAGACCTCCGGGAAGACCGGGGTGGAGATGGAGGCGTTGACGGCGGTCTCCGTCGCCGCGCTGACGGTGATCGACATGTGCAAGGCGCTGTCGCCCGAGATCATGGTCCGCAATATCCGGATCATCGAGAAACGCGGGGGACGGAGCGGAGATTATCAGGCGCCCCGGTTATGAAGGCACCATTATATGGATTGGTCCTCGGGGGAGGGCGGAGTCGGCGAATGGGGTGCGACAAGGGGGGGCTGGATTACCACGGGTCGAGTCAGCTGGCTTGGACCGGAACGGTGTTGCGGGAGTTTTGCGACGAAGTGATGGTATCCGTGCGACCCGGACAGGCGTTGCCGCCGGATGTCGACGCGCGTCCGCTTTATGACCGGTATGGCAGTGTCGGACCGTTGGATGGAATTGTTTCGGCCATGGCCGAGCATCCCGGAGCGGCGTGGTTGGTCGTCGCCTGCGATCTCCCCTATCTCACCCGGGAAGCGCTTCGGGCTCTCGTTTCCGCGCGCGATCCCGGCGGGTTGGTCACGGCGTTCCGCAGTTCCGGGGACGGGTTGCCGGAGCCGTTGTGCGCCATTTACGAACCGAAGGCCGCCATGCTTTTGGTGGATTGCCTCGCCCGCGACATACGCTGTCCCCGCAAGATTTTGATTCAACTCGATCTCCCTCTCCTCGACCTTCCCGATCCGCGGGCGCTCCAGAACGTCAATACGCCGGAGGAACGTGATCAAGTGCGGGGAGATTGCGTCCTTTCATAAGAACCGATTGATCCAATGATACGAATTTACATCCTCTATTTTGCCGGACTTCGCGACCAACGCGGGTGCGACGGCGAGACCTTGGACGTCGAAACCGGTGCGACCCCGGAGTCGGTTTATCGGCGCTTGCAGAAAGCGTATGGCTTTCGCTGGTCGAGCGATTCGCTCCAAGTGGCGGTGAACCAGGAGTTCGCGGGTTGGGACGCCCGCTTGCGCCCCGGGGACGAATTGGTCTTTCTTCCGCCGATGGCGGGAGGGTAAACGGACGATGGATACGCGATTTCACCTCGCCAGCGAACCGATCGATCCGGTTGTGGCCCGGAAGCAGGTTCTCCATCCCTCCGCGGGTGCGCTCGCGGTATTTGAGGGATGGGTACGGGACCACCATCGCGGCGCTTCGGTCGAAGCGTTGACCTATCAGGCGTTCGGTCCATTGGCGGAGGCCGAGGGGGAGCGCATTTTGGAAGAAGCGACCGCGAAGTTTGGTTTGCGCGCGGCCCATTGCATCCATCGGGTCGGTGATTTGGCCATCGGCGATACGGCGGTTTGGATCGGAGTGGCCTCCGATCATCGCGACTCCGCCTTCGCCGCTTGCCGTTACATCATCGACGAAATCAAAGCGCGGGTGCCGATCTGGAAAAAGGAGTTTTATCCCGAAAAACCGCCGGTCTGGGTCGATCCGCGGGCGGAACATTCGGTTGCGGAGTCGGCCGGGTGAACGCGCGCATTCGCCACCTCTATCTGTCGCCCGGGCACAATTACTTCGGGCATCACGGCAAACCGGCCGGAACGCACCCCGTGGTGGAGGCGGACCGCATCGTTTGCCGGGCGGGGCGGGGGATCGAAGGCGATCGCTTTTTTGAATTCAAGGATAATTATAAGGGACAAATCACCTTCTTCGCTTGGGAAGTCTTCGTGGCATTGCGCAAGGCGTTGGAATTCGGGCGTGACAAGACTTCGGCTGACACCCGACGCAATGTGATCACGGAAGGGATCGACCTCAACCTATGGATCGGCCGTCGGTTCGAGTTGCAAGGCATCCTGTTCGAAGGGGTGGAGGAGTGTCGTCCCTGTTATTGGATGGACTCCGCCTTTCGTCCGGGAACGGAAGAGCGGCTGAAAGGGAGTGGAGGATTGCGGGCGAGGATTCTGTGCGACGGCGAGTTGGTGACAGGGCCGGCTCGGCTGATTATTCCGCCTTGATTGAAGACGAAGCGCTCATCGTTTCGAAAATCGATTGCCATGCGCTCGAATCGTGGGGGTTGGGAGGGAAGAGAAAACTGGCGTGGACTCCCCGGGGGAGCGGGTGGTCGCCGCAGGCGAAAACTCGGTCGATGCCGGCTTGGTCGATGCCCCGGCACCAGGACGAAAGATGGGCGGTCGTCAGGAGGAGGGCGCCGTCGATCCCCACCGGTCCGCTACGATCCATTTCTTCAACACGTTGGGAAAGATCGGGCGAAGGCATCGATTCGACCAAAAGGGTCTCATGGACGGTTCCGGCGGGGAGCTGTTTTCCGGCAAGGATCAACGCCAATCCCGGACGAGACTCGGCATGGCGGTCGAGGGCCTCGCAGACGGCTCGGGCGGCCTCGGGATCGTCCGGAAGAACGACCAATACCCGGCGGACGGGCGTTGGGGACGCGGTCGCACCCGGCGGCGGGAAAAAGCGGTTGGCTTCGGGGCGGAAGCGGCGGTGAAACCAGAAGACATCCTCAATGCTGTCGCGGAGCGCGGTCTCCAATGCGTGGTTGCAGTGGCGGGTGAAGACGTCGCGGTTGTCCATGCCTTCGCGGCCGGGAAAGATCGGAGCGTGGGCTTCGATGATCCATTTTCCCGGGGCGACCGTGCGGGCGGAGACCGGTACCAAGGGAGCGCCGGTTTTTTTATGGAGAATGAACGGAAGTCGGGTGGTGAGGACCTCGCGGCCGAAGAACGGGGCGGGAACCCCGGCGCCGCCCGCCCGCTGGTCGGCCAGGACCGCCAAGGCTCCGCCCTCCCGCAAAAGTCCGATCGGTCCGGCCCAGCCATCTTTGCGGGAAAAAAGCTGCGCGCCACGTTTCGCCCGCTCCGCCCGGACCAAGGCGTCGACCGAGGCGTTGTCGATCGGCCGGTAGAGTGTTCCGAAAGGAGCGCGGTCGAAAAGTAAGTCACCGACTTGAGCGAGAATTTCCCACGGACCCATGTGCCCGAGAAGAACGATCACCCCGCGCCCTTCCGCCAACGCGGCGCGGGCGTGCTGCTGGCCCCGCATCTCGACCACCTCGGCGCGGCGTTCCGAGGGGAGAAATCCCCCGCGAAGTCCGCCGATGATATTGGCCCCTGTTCGGCGGAAAACCTCCCGCGCGATCTCTTCGCATTCATCCCAGTCCTTTTGGCCGCCGAACACGATCCGGAGATTGTGGATCACCGTGCGGCGACGCTTTTTCATGAAGCGGAACGCCGCCGAGCCGAGTCCGGAACCGATCCTGACGCATTGCCGGACGCTCAACGCCCGGAGGGCGAACAACACTCCGCGCAACGCGTGATAGCCGGCCCGCTGCCGGAAGTTTAATTCTGCTGTCGCGGCGGAAGTGGACATTTTCGAATTGGACGGGACATTGATGAAACCGGGGATTGAACGCGTAGGCTCGGCCAGGGGCAAGCCCATCCGCGAGCATTGCCATCGGCGTCGCGAGGCTGGGTAAAATAATCGTTGACACAAGGGGTGCCCGCTATACCGTTATAGCATTTAGTGCTATAAGGTTTTACTTATTTTCTCCAAACAACAAATCCACAATACTCATTATGACCAAATTCAATCTGACCCCTCGTCCTTTTCACGGCTTCGCGATTGCCTCCTTTGCCGTCGCGGGATTTTTCTTAGCGCCTCCCGCCGATGCCCAGAACGAACAGGGAGCAATCCTTTATTCGACTGATTTCACGGGAGGGACCGGGGGGCAACCGGTTCCGGGTTGGACGCTGGTGAGCAACAATCCTCAAGCCGATGCGGCCTACGGTAGTGATGACACCTACCGCCTTGGACGGACGGCACATAACTGGAGTACGACCGCTCTCTTTACCAACAATGAAACTCCATTGTGGAATGGCGAGGGGACTCTCGACAACGCTACGAGCCTTTGGACAGATTACCAGATTTCAGCAACGTTTCAGAGTGCGAACGTCACCGCGGCCGGGACTCAGATTGGTTTAATCGCTCGCTGGGATGGAACCAATCCGGGTGGGACTGCTCAAGCAGCCGGTTACTTTGCCTTCATCCGCCCCGACCAAGGGCAGCTCCAAATGTACATTCGGCGGAACTTCTCGCGCGGGCCGGAAAACGCCAATTTCCTGGCCGTGCAAACAATTCCCGAGTTTCTCCTGACCAACAACTCAACTTATACCATCACTTTTTCGGTCGTCGGCGCTGCGTTGGAGTTCACCTTTATCAGTGACGACTTCAGTCACACGATTTCGGTAATTGACGAAGACCCCCATCTGGTCGGCTCACCCGGCTTAAGGACGCATTTTGCCGCGAATGACAGGTTTGCACACTTCGATGAATACTCTGTCACCGTCATCCCAGAGCCTTCCACGGTCGCCGGGATCGCGGGCCTCTTCGCCTTGGGCGGGGCGTTTGTTCTCCGGCGGCGCCGTTTAGCCGGGCGGAAGAGTTGAGATTTGTGATCGCCTTTCTCACCAGTCCTTCTTCGTGAAAGAATGCAGGGTGCCCGCCCCTGGCGCGCTCAATTTTTGAGTATTTCGCGCCTATTCGGTTGAATTTCAAAGTAAAGGATGATGTTTGCATTCATGGGGTTCGGTTGACGTCGCGGAGCGGTTGGGCGAATCATTTCTCAAGTGCTTTTAGGAGCACCGTCTTGTCATTTGGCTGAGGGCCGAATCAGCTATCGGCGTTGGGCGGGCGTCAGGACCTGGCCGTAACGCTGCATCTCGGCGAGGTTCTTGCGTCCGGCCAACAAGGCCAAGGCGATAAAGTGTCATTCTGCGGGCAAAATGCACCAGTGATTTGTGGATGAAGTGCACCATTGGCGAATGCGAACATCGCCTCGGAGGACACAATGCTCTTGTATCCTCGTCACTCTGCAACAAGTCGCCATCCCCCTCGCGGCGCTGCATAAAAAAAGCCTCGCTGACTTTTGCGAACGGTGCCGCAGTTGCAATCTCACCCATCTCGATCGTCAGGACCCAACCACCGAGAACATAAAAGCCCTGCCGGTTAGATCTTCTCGCAAGAAACGGATATTGCCGCGAATGGTTTTATGGCATAGTCGAGGGGCAAACGATGAAGAGATGAAGAGTCGAGGTAAAAGCTGGGATGGAACTCTGATGCGGGACTTGGCGCGTTACATCGAGGAACGGTGCGAAGAGTCGCTGACTTTGGAGACGCTGGCGGTGCAGGCCGGGATGAGTCCGGCGCATTTCCAGCGGT
The DNA here is from genome assembly GCF_056590205.1 of Verruconatronum alginivorum. Lineage (NCBI taxonomy): Bacteria > Pseudomonadati > Verrucomicrobiota > Opitutia > Opitutales > Verruconatronaceae > Verruconatronum > Verruconatronum alginivorum. Next base: position 2,825,441 of record NZ_JBWPVQ010000001.1, read on the forward strand.
CGTTCAAGGAAGTGGTCGGGGTGAGTCCGCGGGAGTTTCAGGAGTCGTGCCGGTTGCGGAAATTGAAGGGGGGACTGCGGATGGGGGAATCGGTCACGCAAGCGGTCTACGAAGCCGGATTCGGATCGGCGAGCCGGGTTTACGAGAAGGTGAATTCGCATCTTGGAATGACGCCTGGCGAATACCGGAAGCGGGGTCGGGGGTTGGAGATCTCGTTCGCTTCGGGAGAAACTGCGTTGGGGGAAGTGATGATCGGGGCGACCGATCGGGGAATCTGTTTTTTGCAGATCGGGGACGACCGGGCGGAGATGTTGGATACTTTGGTGGCGGAGTTTCCCGAAGCGAAGCTGACCGAGATGCCGGAGGAAGAGCAGGGCGAGTTTCACCGGTGGATGGAGGCGTTGTCGGCGTTTTTGGGGCAGTCAGGTGGAGTGCCGGATCTTCCTCTCGATGTGTGGGGAACGGCTCTTCAGATAAAAGTCTGGAAATACCTTCAAACCATTCCGGCGGGGACGACCCGTTCCTATTCGGAGGTGGCGGCGGCGGTTGGACATCCAGGGGCGAACCGGGCGGTCGCGAGCGCTTGCGCCCGGAACCGGGTGGCAATCGTGATTCCGTGTCACCGGGTAATCCGGGGGAACGGCGATTTGGCCGGTTACCGCTGGGGGATCGAGCGGAAGCGGCGCTTGCTGGAGTTGGAGCGAGGCGCGGAGGGGGATTGGGTCGAGTGATATTGAAGGGGGACGCTGGGAGGGATACGGCACGCATGTAGGTGAACTCCTATCGAGCCAACATCCGGGCTCTGTCTGGGGATCTCCTTCGCGGGGGGCGTGGGAGAGCCTTGGCTGTCGAATGACTGTCGAATGCGCGGCCATCGCCGACCAGTCGGAAAGCGGTGCGGGGACGCACCAGCACTCCATAGCGCTTCGCGCGAAAATCGGATCGCTCTGTTATAGAAGGTCGGGGAAACCAACCCTCCGATTTCGTCGCATCCCAACGCCCATGGAGAGTGAAATTCATGAAGCCGAGGATGAAAAGAGCCCAACGTGGGTGGGGGCGCTTGGATTTCCTCCCGCGACAATCCTTGATCCGATCGGGTCAGGGATTGTCGCGGGAGGGAGGAGCGGGAGGCGCGGGGTTTTGGTGAGGTTTTGGTGGGGGTTTGGTGAGGTTTTGGTGGGGGTGCGAGTTCGGGAGGCGGGGTGGTTTTGGGAAGGGGGTGCCGGGCGGGTGGGGGACGGTATCTGATCCCGGGCGGATGTTGAGCGGGCAAGGAAAGGCGGCAGGGGGGTGGATCCGGCTTGCGCTATTGACTTCGGGGGCAATGATCGCTCCCTGAGGTTTGCGAATGAAGAAACGAAAGCCGAGCGCGCCGGAGGTTGATGCTCCGAAAAAAATCACCATTTACACCGAAAAGCTGAATCCGGAGCAGATGGAGCGGTTACGAATCGTCTGCGAGCGCAAGTCGTGGGAACCGTACGAGGTCGCTTACGCCCGGTTCGCGTATAAGGGGCCGAAAGTCAATTTGGTCGCTTACGAGAGCGGCAAGATCGTGATCCAGGGAAAAGAGACCGAGGCGTTTGTGGTCGACGTGCTGGAGCCGGAAGTGACCGGATCGGTGAAGTTCGGATACGACGAGGTGTTGCGCCCGGAGTGGTTCGAACCGCATGCCGGGTTGGATGAAAGCGGGAAAGGGGATTTCTTTGGTCCGGTGGTTTCCGCCTGCGTGATCGCGGACAAACCGGCGATCGACGCCTGGCGGTCGGCGGGCATTCGGGACAGCAAAAAGATCGGGGATGCCCAGATCGTGCGGTTTGCCAAGATGATCACTGAGACTCGCGGGGTCGTGGCGAAGGTGATGTTCTGCGGGATGCCGAAATACAATGAGTTGATGGGCAAGCCGCGGGCCAATTTGAACCTGTTGTTGGCGTGGCAGCACTCGAAGGCGTTGGAACAGGCGTTGGCGGAGAAGTGGGTGCCGTGGGGAATGCTCGACCAGTTCAGCAAACAACCGTTGGTGCAGCGGTATTTCAAGCGAAGCGATTTCGATTTGCGGATGGAGACCAAGGCGGAATCGGATCCGGTGGTGGCCGCCGCCTCGATCGTGGCCCGGGCGGAGTATTTGCGCCAGATGGAGAAACTCTCCGACCGGTTTGGAGAGAAGTTATTTAAGGGGGCGAGTGCCCAGGTGCGAGCCCAGGGAGTGAAGATTGTGGAAAAATTCGGGGCCCAGGCGTTGCGCGATTTCGCGAAGCTTCATTTCCGCACCGCCCATGAAGTGGTGGCGGCGGCCGGGAAAACCGGGGAGATCGAGTTGCCGCCGTTGAAACCGGCTTACGAACGGAAATAGGGAGTGGTTCGATGAAACGTCCGCAACTCATCGCCTTTGACCGGAAGTGTCTCGGAAACGAAACGACGGCGTTGATCGGGGTGGACGAAGCCGGTCGGGGAGCCCTGGCCGGGCCGGTGGTGGCGGCGGCCTGCCTGGTGACTCGCGAATTTTATGAAAGCGCCGCCTGCCGGTCGGTGCGCCGGTTCGTGCGGGATTCGAAGGAACTGACCCCGGAAAAGCGGGAGGATGCTTTGTTGCGCCTGGAGCGTTGTCGCGAGGCGGGGGGAGTGGTTTTCGCGCCGGGGGTGGCGAGTGTGGAGGAGATCGCGGATGAAAATATCCTCGGAGCGACCCGTCTGGCGATGCGGCGGGCGCTCGATTTGGTATTGGCCGAGGTCGGATGTTCGCCGGGAGCCTGGCAGGAGGTGGAGCCGGGGGATTTGTTTTATTGTGAACAGCAGTACCGTGAAGTGCGCAGTCGTCCGATGATCCTGGTCGATGGGCGGCCGCTGAAGCCGTTTTTTTATCCGCACACGGCGGTGGTGAAAGGGGATGGGCGGTCGTTCGCGATCGCGGCGTCGTCGATCGTGGCCAAGGTGACCCGGGACCGTTTGATGATGCGCCACCATGAACAGTATCCGGACTATGGATTCGATTCGAACAAAGGGTATGGAACGCCTCAGCATTTGGAGGGAATCGAACGAAGTGGGATTTGCCCGTTGCACCGCGAAAAGTTCCTGCGGAACCTCATCGCGGCCGGACCGGCCGGGGGCGAGGAGTTGTTCGAGCTCGCGGAGCTCGCTTCGCGCGCATAGGCGATGGACGATAGACGGCGGGGCCGGAGGGGAGAGGCGGCTGGTGTCAACGAGGCCGCGGGAAGTGTGGAGGGGGTTGGTTGAGGAGCAGCCAATACGCCCCCAGTTTGCGGACCGCTTCCATGAATTCGGTGAAGTCGACCGGTTTGCGGACGTAGCTGTTGCTGCCGAGGCGATAGCTTTCGACGACGTCCCGTTCTTCCGAGGAGGTGGTCAAGACGACGACCGGAAGCATAGAAGTGGAGGCATTGGCGCGGATCCGTCGCAAAACCTCCAGCCCGTCGATTTTAGGCAATTTCAAGTCGAGGAGAATGACGGTCGGGGAAATTGTTCCGACCGAAGAGGTATCGGCTGGATCATGGGTGCCGTGCAGCATGTCGAGAGCTTCGACCCCGTCGCGGGCGACCAATACTTCGTTGACGATGTTGTTTTTGCGAAAGGCCCGCAGAGCAAGCGCTTCGTCGTCGGGATTATCTTCGACTAAAAGAATGGTATTGCGATTCATGGTGCTCTGCCGATGTTAACCCACAGTGAAGTGAAAAGTTGCACCTTGGTCAAGTTTTCCGGTCGCCCAAATCTCGCCGCCGTGGCGTTCGAGGATGCGATGGACGGTGGCGAGGCCGATGCCGGTCCCTTCAAATTCGCTGCTCTTGTGGAGGCGATGGAAGACGCCGAATAGTTGGTCGGAGAATTGCATGTCGAAACCGGCGCCGTTGTCGCGGACGAAGAATACGGTGCGTCCATTGGTCTCGGTTTTTCCGACTTCGATTCGGGCGGCCGGTTTGCGGGAGGTGAATTTCCAGGCGTTTTGCAAAAGGTTTTCGAGAACGATCGGCAGGAGACCGGGATCGCCGTTCGCGTGGAGGTCGGGTTCGATGACGACTTCGACGTCGCGCGCCGGATCGCCCGCGCGGAGCGACCGGATGGTCTCGGCGGCGACTTGGGAGAGATCGACCTGTTCCCGGCGCATTTCCTGGCGGGTGACCCTGGATAGTTCGAGGAGGTCGTCGATCAATTGGCTCATGCGCTTGCAGGAGGCGACGATTCGCCGGAGGAAATCTCTGCCGGTGTCGTCGAGGCGGTCGTAGTAATCTTCGAGCAGCGCCACGCTGAAGCCGTTGATGCCGCGCAATGGAGCGCGGAGGTCGTGGGAAACGGAGTAGTTAAAGGACTCGATCTCGTTGAGGGCGCGGCGGAGTTCGGCGGTTCGTTCGATGACCCGTTCCTCGAGTGTCCGATTGAGTTCGCGGATCTCGGCTTCGGCGGCGCGGAGGTCGGTGACGTCGATCAGGACGCCGACCATGCGGGCGGGGGTTCCGTCCGGATCGGTGAAGGTGCGTCCCAACGATCGCATGTGGCGGATTTCGCCGCTGCCGGGAATGCGCAACCGGAAATCGGATTCGTAAATTCCGCCTTGGCGGGCGGCCCGGGCGGCTTCCTCGACCCGGGCCCGGTCGTCGGGATGGATGGCGTCGTAGAAAGGGGTGGGGGATTGGCGGGGGACTTTTTGGGGGAAACCGACTTCCTCGTAGATGGGGCCCAGCCAGTTGGCCTGGCTGGTCGCAAGGTCCCAGTCCCAGACGCCGAGCCGGGAAGCTTCCACCGCGATGCGGAGGCGTTCCTCGCTGATTCGAAGGGCGTTTTCTTTGGCGGCGATTTGCTCGAGCATTTCGTTGAAGGCGTCGGTCAACGAACCGATTTCGTCGTCGCTGGTCTTCGGGGCCCGGAGATTGTAGTCGTGGCGGTCGGAGACGGCGCGGGCGGCGTTTTCCAGGGTGAGGATCGGACGGGAGATTCGCTCTTGGAAAACGGTGGATAGGAGGTAGGCGGCGAAGAGGGCGATGGTGGCCAGGGAGGCGCTGATCATCAGGTAGACCGCGAGGCGGCCCCGCAGGGCACCCAAATCGTAGTGAATCAGGAGCCAACCCAGGTCGGTGCCCCCTTCGGAGACCCGGATGTGATAAACCAGCATTCGTTGGGTGAAATCGGGTCCTTCGTAGGGGTCTGAGGGAAGCGGTTCGACCAGATCGAGATGAAGTGGGTAGGTGGCGAAGACGAGACCTTGGGTGTCGTAGAGGATGGATTTTCGGATGTTCGGTTCGGCCTGGAGGGACTGGAGGATCCGGGAGGCGTCGTCCGGATCGTCGAAGGCGAGGGCGGCGGTGCTGCTGTAGGCGACGGTTTCCGCGAGGATTCCAAGGTTCCGGGTGGTGACCTGGCGCAGGAGGAAGTAGTCGATGAGCACGGTCAGTCCCGCCGAAGGAAGAAGGACGGCCGCCGTGGTCGTCACGATGATGCGGATCAGCTTCGCCCGGATGGAAAGTTCGCTAAATCGCTTCATGAATCCGAACGGTCCTCCACGATCCTCGCCAGACGGAGGAGGCGCGAACTGGCGTTCAGGTTGCTTTCCCGCAGGGTGTCCCGATTGATTAGAATCCCAATCCGGCTCCCCTCCCGGACCAGGGCGATCATTCCCCCGTGGAAAACGAACTCGGATTCTTCCCCGATCAGGAGGATCGGTGATCCGGAGAGTTCGGCGACCAGCCGTCGTCCGGCGGCTCCGGAAGCTTGGGGAATGAAGAGAATCTGGCAGCCTTCGGCGTCCCCGGGAGTCCGGACGTCGACGACTTCGATCGGGCGGTCGTGGACCTTTTGGTCCCGGAGTATTTCTTCGAGAAGCCCGCCAAACGGATTCGGGCGGACGACACCGACCCGAATCGGTTCGGCGGCATTCGGGAGGGCTTCGGGCGGCCATTCGATGAATTGGGTGAAGTGGAAGATGTAGGCTGCTTTGATGGCGTATTCCCGTTGGTCGGTCTGAGCCCGCCCTGTGGAAATCAGCAGCAGAAAGAGGGTCGTCGCGCCGAGGATTCGAAACAGACGGAGCCGATCCGCGTTGGGCGGACGGAGTTGCGTTCGTTTGATTAAAGGTCCCATTTGGCCCGAACGAAAAAGCTTCTTGGCACGGCGCGCTCGACGCCGAACTCACGTTGATAGGATTGGAGGAGGTTTCGTCCGGTGAGAGAGAGTTCGAGGGAGTCGTAGGGCCGGTAGCCGAGCCGGAGGTCGAGTTCGGTGTAGGAGGGGACCGGGGGATTTGGCAGGGTGCCGACATGGCGGACCACCGCATCGAAAAGCCAATGATCTCCGGCATCGAGGGCGGAGTGGATGAAAAGGATATGCCGGGGGTCGTTGCCTTCGGCTCCGCGGGCGGCGGGATCGTCGGTGCTGCCCGCCTCGGCCCGCACCCGCCGGTGGAGGCGGCTGTAGCCGCTGGTGACCCGCCACCATTCGGAGAGTTGGTAGTTGGCGGAGACTTCGAAGCCATGGGAACGTCCGCGCAATTCGTTGCCGAGGATGATCGGATCCTGGCCCTCGAAGCTCCGGAGGTTTTCGTATTCGTGGTGAAACAGGGCCAGATCGATGGTGACGGGGGTGGGCGTCGCCGGCCGCACCCGGTAGCCGAGTTCGGTGGCGACGAGGCGCTCGGACTCGAAATCGGGGTTTCCGCGGAGGATCAGATCGCCGGTCAGCGGATTGAAGGTGTGGATGTCGGAATCGATCCGGGAAGGGGTGCGGACGGCGCGGGAGAGCGCGGCCCAAACCATGTGACGGTCGTGGGGCATCCAGGCGAGGCGGCTGCTCGGTTGGAATTCGAAGCCGGTGAAAGAATTGTGTTCCAGCTTGGTGCCAATGGTCAGGTCGAGCCGGTCCGGGATGATGGAAATCCGGTCCTGGATGAAGGCGTCGAAGACGCGAACCGTTCGGCTTTCCGGAAGGAAAGCGAGGGAGGGACTATTTTCGACGTCGTCGCCGGAAATCCGGATTCCGCCCCCCCAAGTCAGATCGTTCCGTTCGCCGAGGGGGAAGCGATGTTGAAATTCGACGTCGAACGTATCCCTTTCCTCCCCGCCCGTGCCAGGGATGAACCGTTCGACCCGGTCGTAATAGGCTTGGATGGAGAGGCTGCGGTCGTCCTCGTTGGAGTAGGTCCATCGGGCGAGGATGTTGGCGCCGCTCACCTCGATCGGGTCGAGGCCGGTCCGGTCGAACCGGCCGTCGTAAATGTCGCCTTGGAAGGTCCAAAGTGTTTCGGGGGCGGGTCGGGAGTCGATGCGGAAGCCCCCTTGCCCGAGGCGGCGCCGGTCATCCACGGAGGAACCGTCGATGGCGACGATGTCGTCCCGTTCCCATCCGGTGCCGTAAACCCGGTACCACGTGTTTTCGTTGATTTGCCCTCCGTAGCGGGCGGCGCCGTAGCCGCGTTCGACGCTGCCGGCTCCTCCTGATACGAGGAGGCCCTGGGTTTCTTCGGAACTGCGGGTGATGATGTTAATGATGCCGTTGACGGCGTTGGCTCCCCAGAGGGTGGCGCCGGGGCCGCGGACCACCTCGATCCGGTCGATGTCTTCGATCATCGGATTCTGGACGTCCCAGAAGACTCCGGAAAAAAGCGGGGAGTAAAGGCTGCGGCCGTCCTGGACCACCAGAAGCTTGTTGGTGGTGGTGAGATTGAAGCCCCGGATGCCGACCGCCCAATTATTGTTACTGGCCCGGGCTACGTGGACGCCGGTGGCGAGGCGGAGGCTGTCGGGCAGATTCATCGCTCCGCCCCGGTTGATGTCTTCGGCGGTGACGACGGAGACGGCGGAAGGGGTGGTGCGGATCGGTTCGGGGCGTCGTGCGGGGGTGGTGATCGTCAAATCGGCCAATTCCTCGATGGTGAGCATCCGGAGCTGTTCGGGGCGTGGAAAGGCGTCGGGGCGGCGGGGTTCCTCGACGGTGACCTGACCGAATGCCACGGCTGGAAGCAGGGAGACCGTAAGAAAAACGAGCGCGAACGCCCGGGGTGAAAACCATGGTTTCTCGGAGGAGATAGAAAAAGGATCGGCTGTATCCATGAAATGTTGGCGTCCCGAATGGAAAAGGTTTTCCATCAAAACGAAGAATTGCGACAACGGCAATCTTTTCTTGGGGAGTTTGAAGACGAAAACGGGGAATATTTCAACTGGCTGGTAGCTCTCCCTGCCGTGGGGCGTCTGCCCCTGTCGGAGTCCCGGCTTTAGCCGGTTTTCGAGTCGAGGTGGGAACTGCCTGAGGGCGGGACTCCAACGAGTCAGCCAGATGAAATAGCCCTGAGACGAAAACGGTGCCGGGGTTTGACGAAATTTCTCAGGCGGGTCGAATTCGAGGCTTGCTATCTTGCGGAGGAATCGGAGTCTCGCCCCGGACACGATGGGCAGGGGGGTGATTTCGGTGGGGTGGAACAAAACCGAGAGTTTCCGCGAAAAACTTTCAGTTCGCTATTGACGGATTTCTCTCCGTTCGCAAATGTTCACTCTTTATATCCAATTTTCCAGCTCGCCTTGGAAGGTTGTCGCCCTCGTAGCTCAGCTGGCAGAGCACGTCCTTGGTAAGGACGAGGTCACCGGTTCAAGTCCGGTCGAGGGCTCCATCTTCGAAGGATCCGGGCGTCCGCAGTTCTTCTCTACAAGCACATAACCAACATCAATAAACGCAAATGGCTAAAGGAACATTCGAAAGAACGAAGCCGCACGTTAACGTCGGGACCATCGGTCACGTTGACCATGGCAAAACTACGCTGACCGCGTCCATTCTGGCGGTGCAGGCCGGCAAGGGTCTGGCTGAGGTCAAGTCCTACACCGATATCGCAAAGGGCGGCACCGTGCGCGACGCTTCGAAGATCGTCACCATTGCGGTTTCGCACGTAGAATACGAGTCGGACAACCGTCACTACGCGCACGTCGACTGCCCGGGTCACGCCGACTTCGTGAAGAACATGATCACCGGCGCCGCCCAGATGGATGGCGCGATCCTCGTCGTGAGCGCCTCCGACGGACCGATGCCGCAGACCCGCGAGCACATCCTGTTGGCCCGCCAGGTCGGTGTGCCGAACATCGTGGTGTTCTTGAACAAGGTCGACCTCATCGACGACCCCGAGCTTTTGGAACTCGTCGAGATGGAAATCCGCGAGCTCCTCTCGAAGTATGAATTCCCGGGAGACGACATCACCATCGTCCGCGGATCCGCCACCGCCGCCCTCGAAGGCAAGGACGAAGGCAAGGCCGCGATCCAGGCGTTGATGGACGCGATCGACAAGGACATTCCGGAGCCGGAGCGTGAAATCGACAAGCCGTTCCTGATGTCGGTCGAAGACGTGTTCTCGATCACCGGTCGTGGCACAGTGGCCACCGGCCGTATCGAGCGTGGCGTAGTCAAGGTTGGCGATACCATCGAGATCGTTGGCATCACCGACACCAAGACCACCGTCGTCACCGGTGTGGAAATGTTCCGCAAGATGCTCGACCGGGGTCAAGCCGGCGACAACGTGGGGGTTCTTCTCCGCGGGGTTGAAAAGGACGCCATCGAGCGCGGCCAGGTTCTCGCCGCTCCGAAGTCGATCAATCCGCACACCCAGGCCCGCGCCGAGATTTACGTCTTGTCGAAGGAAGAAGGCGGCCGCCACACTCCGTTCTTCAACGGATACCGCCCGCAGTTCTACTTCCGGACCACCGACGTGACCGGGACAATCGACTTGCCGGAAGGCGTCGAGATGGTGATGCCGGGTGACAACACCAACCTGCAGATCAACCTCATCGTTCCGATCGCGATGGAAAAGGGCCAGCGCTTCGCCATCCGCGAAGGTGGTCGCACCATCGGGGCCGGTCGGGTGACCGAGATTCTCAAGTAAGCGAATCGCTTTTTAAGACAAAAGTGCCGAAGCTCCTCCCGGGGAGCTTCGGCCCTGTCGTTGCCGGAACAGATACAAATAGGACAGTAGCTCAATTGGTAGAGTAGCGGTCTCCAAAACCGTCGGTTGGGGGTTCGAGTCCCTCCTGTCCTGCCATTTTTTTATGAAAAACCCATTCCGCAGCACCCGGATCTTTGCGGGGGAGACCATTAACGAACTGAAGAAGGCCACATGGCCGACCCGGACGGAGTTGAAGGACTCGACCATCGTGGTGATCGTCGCGGTCATCATCCTGGGTATCTTTATCAGTATCGCCGATTTCTCCCTGTTTCAGGTGGTGTATCTCTTCACCGAATTGGTGACCGGCCGAGTATGAGCGATTCCTCAGACAGCAAGACCGGCGGCAACGGAATGAAGTGGTACGTCGTTCAGACGCTTTCCGGCAAGGAAGGCCAGGTTAAGCAGTACCTCGACAAGTTCAAGAAGATCGAGGACCTCGAAGAATTTGTCGGCGAGGTGCTGGTTCCGACCGAAGTGGTCACCGAGGTGAAGCAAGGCAAGAAAAGCCAGCGGACCCGGAAGTTTTATCCGTGTTACGTCTTCGTGGAGGCCCGTCTCTACGACGAAGGCGGAAAGCTCCTGAATAAACCGTGGTATTTCATCCGGGAGACCAACGGTGTGATCGGGATGGTCGGCGGCGACCGGCCGACACCATTGCGCCAGGCCGAGATCGAGCATATCCGCGGGCAGATGGAGCAGGCGCTCGGCAAGGAAGTGCCAAAGGTGCAATACGAGATCGGCGAGGAGGTCAAAATCACGGACGGCCCGTTCCTCAATCTCACCGGCCGGATCGACGAAATCGATCCGGAGCGGGGCAAACTCAAGGTATCCGTGTCTATTTTTGGCCGATTCACTCCCGTCGAGCTGGAGTATTGGCAAGTCGAAAGAATTACGAGTTAACACGTCATGGCAAAGAAAATCAAAGGTTACATTCGCCTCCAACTCCCGGCTGGAGCAGCCAATCCGGCTCCCCCGGTGGGTCCCGCGCTCGGTGCGCAAGGGGTGAACATCATGGGCTTCTGTAAGGAGTTCAACGCTCGCACCAAGGACCAGGCCGGGACCATCTTCCCGGTGGTCATCACGGTTTACGCTGACAAGTCCTTCTCCTTCATCCTCAAGTCGCCTCCCGCCGCCGCTCTTTTGAAGAAGGCCGCCGGGATCGCCAAGGGTTCGGCCGTCCCCAACCGGGACAAGGTCGGCAAGGTGACCCGCGCCCAGCTGAAGGAGATCGTCAAGACCAAGAAGAAGGATCTGAACGCCGCCGACGAGGAACAGGCGGTCAAGATCATCGCCGGCACCGCCCGCAGCATGGGCTTGGAGGTCATCGACTAATTTGGTTCAATCACGGTTCGCTGGCGGAATTTCCGTTCGCGAACGACTCACCCGCAGGAGCCCTAACCCGGCGTTCGCACTGCAATTCAACATGAAGAAAACTAGCAAACGTTATAGAAACGCTCTGAAGGCGGCCGAGTTGACCAAGCCGTACCCGCTCAAAGATGCCCTTGAAGTTCTTTCCAAGCTTCCTCCCGCCAAGTTCGACGAAACGGTGGAGCTTTCCTTCCATCTCGGAGTCGATCCCCGGCAGAGCGACCAGATGGTCCGCGGCACCGTTGGTCTTCCGCACGGAAGCGGAAAGTCGGTCCGTGTCCTGGTCTTCACCGAAAATCCGGAAGCCGCTCTTGAAGCTGGCGCCGATTACGCCGGGTTGAAGGAATACATGGATAAGATCAGCGAAGGGTGGATGGACTTCGACGTCGCCGTCGCGACTCCTGACGCCATGCGGGAAATTCGGACCTTGGCCCGGATCCTCGGTCCTCGCGGTTTGATGCCGAACCCGAAGGCCGGCACCGTCACCGACAACGTCGTCCAGGCTCTCAAGGAAGTGAAGGCCGGACGGGTCGAGTTCAAACTCGACAAGACCGCCAATATCGGCGTCGCCGTCGGCAAACGCTCGTTCGCGCCGGAGAAACTTTTGGAAAACGCCAACTCGGTGTTGAACGCCGTCGGCAAAGCCCGTCCGTCGGGAGTGAAAGGCCGTTACATTCTGAGCATGACGGTTTCTTCCACGATGAGCCCGGGCGTCCGGGTCGATAATTCCGAATTCAACCAGTTTTAATCAGGACCATCCATGAGACCCGAAAAGAAGTATCTCGTCGAAGAGGTGTCGAGTCACCTCGACAAATCCGACTTTGTTTTCCTCGCCGATTTCACCACCGTCAATGTGTCGGAAATCGCGGAACTGCGCGGGGAACTGCGGCAGGAGGAAGCGGAGTTCCATGTGGTCAAGAACCGCATCTTCAATGTGGTGGCGAAGTCCCGCAACATGCCCGACCTGGAAGAGTGGCTGGCTGGCCCGACCGCGATGGTCCTGGGCGGCAAGAACCCGTCCGGCGTGGCCAAAATCCTGAAGCGGTTCACCGACGACAAGAAGAAGCTGGCCGTCAAGGTCGGCGTCCTGGGCGACCGCACCCTCAGCGAGCAGGATGTGAAGGACCTGGCGGAGCTTCCGAGCCTGGAGGTCTTGAAGGCCCAGTTGCTCGGTCTCTTCAACCAGCCGGCGCAGCGGACGGTCACCGTCCTGGCTGCCGGACCGGTCTCCCTGTTGAACGTCCTGAAAGCGAAGTCCGAGAAGGGCGACGCGTAATTGTAACCAATTTTTGGGCGGCGTCCGAGTGGCGTCGCTCGAAACTCAACCATCCAAAGAATCCGGTTAGGGGCTTCGGTCCTTAAACGTTCCCATTCCGGGACACTAGCCGTTCACGGAGAAAAAGAACATGCCTGAAATCACCAAAGAACAAGTCATCGACTGGCTCAGCGCTCAGTCCGTGTTGGAAATCGCCGGTCTCGTGAAGGACCTCGAAGAAAAGTGGGGCGTCAGCGCCGCCGCTCCCGCTGCCGTGGCCGCAGCTCCCGCCGCTGGCGGTGGTGCCGCTGCTCCGGCTGAGGAAAAGACCGAATTCGACGTCATCCTCGTCGCCGCCGGTACCAACAAGATCGCCGCCATTAAGGAAGTCCGCGCCGCCACCGGTTTGGGCCTCAAGGAAGCGAAGGACCTCGTCGAAGGTGCGCCGAAACCTGTCAAGGAAGGCACCACCAAGGAAGAGGCCGAAGCTCTCAAGACCAAGCTGGAAGCAGCCGGGGCCAAGGTCGAAATTAAGTAAGACCGTCCGCGAGTTTCCTATCTGAGACACGTCACACGAAAAATCACGCGAGCATCTACTGGGTAAGAAAATCGAATTTTGAAGTCAGCCGGCAAGAGAATGGGCAGTGGAAAGCATTTTCCTGGTCTTCGGAACAGGGGTGATTTCCTGCTTGCTCTTTCGGGTTTCTTCACTAAGGGTACTTGGTTCCGCTTGTGGAAATTCTTTCGCGAGGGGGCTCCCCGATTTCAAATTTTCTGTCAGCGGATGCTTCGTGTTTTTTCGTCATGTGCCGTGTCTTCGAAGTCGCTTCCGGCCCGCGTGGCCGCGGGGGCGTTTTCGAAGACGCGGCATTTTTTGCCCGCGTCTCCATCCAGTTCCGTTTATTTCTGCGGCACCTGCCCGAGCGCGGGCGGGCCGCTTTTTGCATTTCCATTCCAAACTCAGTCGTAAAGGGTTCGTATGTCCAACCGCATTAATTTTGGTAAACTGAAGGAGGTCATTGCTCCACCTAATCTGATTCAAAATCAGTTGGATTCCTATCGGGAATTCCTGCAGATGGAAGTGCCGGCGACCCAGCGCCAGGTCGCGGGGCTGGAAGCGGTTTTTCGCGAAGTGTTCCCGATCGAGAGTTATGACGGGCGCTGCGTCCTGGAGTATCTCTCCTACAACATCGTCGGACCGAAGAGCTCCGAGATCGAGTGCATTCGCGAAGGGTTGACCTATTCAGTCTCCCTTTACGTCAAGCTCCGCCTGCGCGAGGAGGATTTCATCAAGGACGAGGAGATCTACATGGGAGAGCTCCCGGTGATTTCCGGACGCGGGTCGTTCATCATCAACGGCGCCGAGCGCGTGGTGGTCAGCCAGTTGCACCGGTCGCCCGGCATCGCCTTCGAAATGGCGCCGCACACCACCGGGAAGATGCTTTTCTCCTACCGGATCATTCCGGACCGCGGGACCTGGCTCGAAGTGCAGTTTGACAACAACGATCTGCTTTACGTCTATCTCGATCGCCGCCGCCGTCGTCGGAAGTTCCTGATCACCACGTTGCTGCGGGCGATCGGCTACAGCTCCGACATCGACATCCTGAATTTGTTTTACGAGGTCCGCGAGTTGAGCACCTCGGAAGCACTCGGCTTCGACAACGTCAGCTCTTTCGTGTTGATCGAAGACGCGATTGACGCCCAGAAGGGCGTGGTGATCGCGCGGGCCTTCGAGCCGTTGACCAAGGCGATCGTCCGCCAGTTCGAAAAGAGCGGCATTCCGACCCTCCGGGTGATTGATACCACCGTTGACGAAGGGGCGATTGTCCGGGCGCTGAAAAAGGATCCAACCCGTAACGAGGAGGAAGCCCTCAAGGAAATTTACAAGCGGCTCCGTCCGGGTGAGCCGCCGACCACCACCAATGCCAAGGCGTTGTTGAAGCGGTTGTTCTTCGATCCGAAGCGTTACGATCTCGGCCGGGTGGGGCGTTACAAGATCAACCAGAAGCTCAATCTGAAGACTGATCTCGACGAGCGCACCATCGGCGCCGGCGACGTGGTTGAGGCGACCAAGTATCTGATCCGCCTGAAGAAGGGCGAAGGTTTCGTGGACGACATCGACCATCTCGGCAGCCGCCGTGTCCGCACCGTCGGCGAGTTGCTCGCCAACCAATGCCGGATCGGCTTGGCCCGCACCGAGCGTTTGGTCCGCGAGCGGATGACCCTTTACGATCAAAGCGCGGATTCGATCACGCCGCAGAAGTTGATCAACCCGAAAGCGTTGAGCACGGTGGTGCGCGATTTCTTCGCCCGCAGCCAGCTGTCGCAGTTCATGGACCAGATCAACCCGCTGGCGGAAATCACCCACAAGCGCCGTTTGAGCGCCTTGGGACCGGGTGGCTTGAACCGGGAACGGGCCGGTTTCGAGGTCCGCGACGTCCATCCGTCGCACTACGGCCGGATTTGTCCGATCGAAACGCCGGAAGGTCCGAACATCGGTTTGATCAACTCGCTGAGCATTTACTCGCGGATCAACGAATTCGGATTCATCGAGACTCCGTATCGCCGCTGCAAAAACGGCCGGGTCACCGACGAGGTCGAGTATCTCAACGCCGACCAGGAAGAGCCGATGGTGATCGCCCAGGCCAATTCCGAAGTGGCGGAAGACGGCAAGTTTATCGGCAAGGTGACCGTCCGTTGCCGCGGGGACTTCCTTGAAGTTGAGCCCTCCGAGGTCGACTACATGGACGTGTCGCCGAAGCAATTGGTCTCGATCGCGGCCGGATTGATTCCGTTCCTCGAGCACGACGACGCCAACCGTGCGTTGATGGGTTCGAACATGCAACGCCAAGGGGTGCCGCTGTTGAAGGCCGAATCCCCGCTGGTCGGCACCGGGATCGAAGAGCGGGTCGCCCGCGACTCGAAGACGGTGGTAATTGCGACCGAAGACGGCATCGTCGCGTCGGTCGACTCCCGCCGGATCGTGGTCAGCCGCGATGGCACTTTGCCCGCCCGTTTCGAGCGGAACCCGAAGAGCGACCCGAAGGTAGGCATCACGGTTTATGAACTGCGGAAGTTCATGCGGTCCAACGCGGGCACCTGCTTCAGCCAAAAGCCGATCATCAAGAAGGGCGACAAGGTCAAGGAAGGCGACATCATCGCCGACGGCGCTTGCACCGAAGCGGGGGAACTCGCCCTCGGACGCAACGTCCTGGTCGGGTTCATGCCGTGGAACGGTTACAATTTCGAGGACGCGATCCTGATCAGCGAGAAGGTCCAAAAGGAGGACATCTTCACCTCGATCCACGTCGAGGAGTTCGAAGTGACCGCCCGTGACACCAAGCTCGGACCGGAAGAAATTACCCGTGACATCCCGAACGTCGGGGAGGAAGCGTTGAAGAACCTCAACCACGATGGGGTGATCCGCGTCGGGGCCGAGGTGAAGCCGGGCGACATCCTGGTCGGGAAAATCACGCCGAAGAGCGAAACCGAACTGGCGCCGGAAGAAAAACTCCTCCGTGCAATCTTCGGGGAAAAGGCCGCCGACGTGAAGGACACCTCCCTGGTGGTTCCCTCCGGCGTGACCGGCATCGTGATGGACGTGAAGGTTTCGAGCCGTCTCGATTCCGAGAAGGAGAAGCTCAGTCCCTCCGACCGCCGTCGTCAGATCAAGCAGATCAACGAGGAATACCGGACCCAGATGGACAAGCTCCGCGAGGGGCTGACCGAGTCGTTGTCCAACATTCTTCTCGGGGAAAAGATCCCGCTCGACGTGGTCAATTCCGACACCGGCGAGGTGATCATCCCCGCCAACCGGAAAATCACCAAGACCTTGCTGCGTAAACTCGCGGCGGTGGCGAAGCACATCGAAATCGATCCTTCGCCGGTCCGGATCAAGATCATGGAGATCATCAGTTCCTTCCAAAGCAAGTTCGACGAACTGGAAGCGGACAAGGAGCGGAAGGTCACCAGCATCGAGTCCGGCGACGACATCGAACAAGGTGTCATCAAGCAGGTGAAGATCCACATCGCCAAGAAGAGCAAGCTCCAGGTCGGCGACAAGATGGCCGGACGCCACGGGAACAAGGGCGTCGTGGCCCGGATCGTGGCCGAGGAAGACATGCCGTACCTGCCGGACGGCACTCCGCTGGAAATCTGTCTCAATCCGCTAGGGGTGCCTTCCCGGATGAACGTCGGACAGGTGCTCGAGACCCACATGGGGTGGGCCTGTAAGAAGCTCGGCGTGAAGGTGGCGACTCCGGTGTTCGACGGGGCGCCGGAAACGGCGGTCCGGGATTATCTCCGGAAGGCGGAGCTTCCCGATTCCGGGAAGAGCGTCCTTTACGACGGCCGCACCGGACGGAAGCTCGACCAGGAAGTGGTCGTCGGCTACATCTACATGATGAAGCTCAACCACTTGGTTTCGAGCAAGATCCACGCTCGCGCGGTCGGTCCTTACTCGCTCATCACCCAGCAGCCGTTGGGCGGAAAGGCGCAGTATGGCGGCCAACGTTTCGGGGAAATGGAGGTTTGGGCGCTCGAAGCTTATGGAGCCGCCTACACCCTGCAGGAACTCCTCACGGTGAAGTCGGACGACGTCCAGGGGCGCACCAAGATCTACGAGGCGCTCGTCAAGGGGGACAATTCCCTCCACGCCGGCACGCCGCAATCGTTTAACGTTTTGATGAAGGAAATGCAAAGTCTGGGGCTCGACATTCGGATGAGCCGTCAGGACGCGCTTTCGCAGCAGGGACTGTAAGGGAGACAGGAGACACAAGAATGAGCACTGAAGAAGCAAGACAGGTTCTCGGATTCGACCGTGATGAGGCGGCTTTCGACTGCGTCACCATCGCGGTGGCTTCGCCGGATACGATCCGCTCCTGGTCAAAAGGGGAAGTAAAGAACCCGGAGACCATCAACTACCGGACCTTCAAGCCGGAGCCGGGCGGTCTATTCTGCCAACGGATCTTCGGTCCGGTCCGCGACTACGAATGCGCCTGCGGAAAGTATAAGCGGATTAAATACAAGGACGTCATCTGCGACCGTTGCGGCGTGGAAGTGACCGTTTCCCGCGTCCGCCGCGAGCGGATGGGGCACATCGAGTTGGCGGTGCCGGTCACCCACATCTGGTTTCTGAAGAGCATGCCGAGCCGCATCGGTTTGATGCTCGACATGACCGCCCGCAACCTCGAACGGGTCATTTACTACGAGAACTACATGGTGGTCGACCCGGGCCGCACTCCGTTGGAAGAAAAGCAGTTGCTGACGGAGACCGAATATTCTCAGGCCCTCGACGAATACGGCGACGACGCGTTTGTCGCCAAGATGGGCGCCGAGGCGATCCGCGACGTGTTGGCGAAGATGGAACTCGAACCGCTGGTGATCGAGTTGCAGGACGCTTTGCGCAACACCCGTTCGAAGCAGATCAAGAAGAAGGTTTCGAAGCGGTTGAAGGTGATCCAGGGCTTCATCAAGTCCCAGAGCTCGCCCGACTGGATGGTCCTCGAAGTGCTGCCGGTCATCCCGCCGGACCTGCGTCCGCTGGTTCCGTTGGAAGGCGGCCGTTTCGCCACTTCCGATTTGAACGACCTTTACCGTCGCGTCATTAACCGGAACAACCGGTTGAAGAACCTCCTCCAACTCAAGACTCCGGACGTCATCATCCACAATGAAAAGCGGATGTTGCAGGAGGCGGTCGACGCGCTCTTCGACAACGGCCGTCATGGCCGGGCGGTGACCGGAGCCGGCAACCGTCCGTTGAAGTCCCTGAGCGACATGCTCAAGGGGAAACAAGGCCGTTTCCGTCAAAATCTCCTCGGAAAGCGGGTCGACTATTCCGGCCGTTCGGTGATCGTCATCGGACCGGAGTTGAAACTCCACCAGTGCGGTCTTCCGAAGAAGATGGCGTTGGTTTTGTTCGAACCGTTCATCATCCGCCGTTTGAAGGAGCTCGGGTTCGTCCACACCGTCCGCGGCGCCCGCAAGATGATCGAGAAGCAGTCGCCGGAGGTCTGGGACATCCTCGAAGAGGTGACCAAGGGGCATCCGGTGTTGCTGAACCGCGCGCCGACCCTCCACCGTCTGTCGATCCAGGCGTTCGAGCCGGTGTTGATCGAAGGGGAGGCCATCCGGGTTCACCCGCTGGTTTGTACCGCTTACAACGCCGACTTCGACGGGGACCAAATGGCGGTCCACGTGCCGCTCTCCCTGGAAGCGATCATGGAGTGCAAGCTCCTGATGATGTCGACCCACAACATCTTCTCGCCGTCGAGCGGAAATCCGATCCTCACGCCGTCGCAGGACATCGTTCTCGGGTCGTATTACCTGACCCTGGAGCCGCGGAAGAAGATCGAGAAAGGCGAGCGCGTGCCGTTCGCCGCGGATGTGAAGGAAGTTCTCCTCGCCGAGATCGACGGCGTTCTCACCAAGCACGACTGGATCGATTTCCCGAATCCCGACTACGGCATCGAGACCGTGTTCGGCAACAAGGACAAGAAGGTCATTCGCACCACCGTCGGCCGGGTCATTTTCAACCAGATCTGGCCCCGCGAGCTCGGTTTCATCAACTTCCCGGTGCCGAAGGGGAAACTGGGGGACGTCATTCTCCAGACCACCCGCAACGCCACTCCGGAAAAGACCGTCGAAACGCTCGACGCCTTGAAGGAACTCGGCTTCGCCATCGCCACCCAGGCCGGTATCTCGATCGGGATCGACGACATGATCATTCCGGAAAACAAACCGGAAATCACCGCTTCCGCCCGCAAGAAGATCGAGGAAGTCGAAGGTCAATATCGCCGGGGGATCATTACTCCGGGCGAGCGTTACAACAAGATCATCGACATCTGGACCGGTGCCACCGACGAAATCGCCAAGGCGGTGTTCGAGCGGCTCGAGTCCAACCGCGGACGGCCCGAGATCAACCCGGTCTTCCTCATGATGGATTCCGGAGCCCGGGGTAACCGCCAGCAGGTGCGTCAGCTCTGCGGAACTCGCGGATTGATGGCCAAGCCGTCCGGCGAAATCATCGAACGTCCGATTCTTTCCTCGTTCCGCGAAGGTCTGACCGTGTTGGAATACTTCATCTCGACCCACGGCGCCCGGAAGGGGCTGGCCGACACCGCGCTCAAGACCGCGGATGCCGGTTACCTGACCCGTAAGCTTTGCGACGTGGCGATGGACGTGATCATCACCCAGGAAGACGACGGTTCGCGCGACGGTATCTGGAAAAAGGCGATCTACGAAGGCGACGAGGAAATCGTCAGCCTCCGTGAACGGATCATCGGCCGTTGCTCCTGTGACGACATCAACAACCCGCTCAATCCGTCGGAACTGCTGGTCAAGAGCGGCGAGCTCATCACCGAAGAAACCGCTTTGAAGCTGGAAGATGCCGGCGTCGAGCGGGTCAAGGTAATGTCTCCGTTGACCGACCGCAGCAAGCACGGCGTTTGCGCGAAATCTTACGGGATCAACCCGGCGACCAACAAGATGGTCGAGGCCGGAACCTCCGTCGGGATCATCGCCGCCCAGTCGATCGGTGAGCCGGGAACCCAGCTGACCATGCGGACCTTCCACGTCGGGGGGATCGCCAGCCAGGTGTTCAAGACGCCGGAAATCCGCGTCCGCAACACCGGCACCGTCCGCTACAAGGGGCTCCGTCTCGTGTCGACCGCTGAAGGATCGAGCATCGTTCTCAATAAGACCGGTGTCATCCAGATCCTCGACGAGAACGACCGCGAACTCGAAATCTACAACATCGTCGTCGGTTCGGTTTTGACCGTCGCCGATGGCGGGACCATCGAGAAGGGCCAGGTTTTGGCGATGTGGGATCCGTATAACATCCCGGTTCTCTCCGAAAAACCGGGTAAGATCGGCTTCAAGGACATGATCCCGGGCGTGACGATCAAGCGGGAACTCGACGAGAGCACCGGCCGAATCGCCACCGTGATCACCGAACACCGCGAAGACCTCAACCCGCAGGTCGAAATCCGCAGCGATCGGGACGAAGTGCTCGCCACTTACTCGATTCCGACCGGGGCGCAGGTGGTCGTGGCCGAAGGGGACATCATTTCTCCGGGCGCCTTGCTCGCCAAGACGCCGCGTCAGGCCTCCAAGACCAAAGACATCACCGGGGGTCTCCCGCGGGTCGCCGAGCTCTTCGAAGCCCGCCGTCCGAAGGAAGCGACCGAGATGGCGAAGATCGACGGCGTTGTTTCCATGGGAACAACGGTCCGCGGCAAAAAGCGGCTGATCGTGACCAACCAGGAGACCGGCCAGGAAGAGGAGCACCTCATTCCGCACGGCAAGCAGATCATCGTCCAGCTGGGGGACATCGTCCACAAGGGGCAGCATCTCACCGACGGATCGGCCGATCCGCATGAGATCCTGGAGGTCCTCGGGCCGAACGCCTTGCACGAATACCTGATCTCCGAGGTGCAGGAAGTCTATCGTCTCCAAGGGGTGACGATCAACGACAAGCACATTGAGTTGATCATCCGGCAGATGCTCCGGAAGGTCCGGGTGACCGATCCGGGCGACTCCGAGTGGTTCTGGGGCGAGCAGATTGACCGCGGCATCTTCATGGAAGAGAACCAGCGGATCGTCGAAGCCGGGGGTAAACCGGCCGAAGGCGAGCCGATCCTGCTCGGTATCACCAAGGCTTCGATCGAAACCGAAAGCTTCATTTCGGCCGCTTCCTTCCAGGAGACGACCCGCGTCCTCACCGACGCCTCGACTCTCGGCAAGGCGGACGAACTGAAGGGCTTCAAGGAAAACGTGATTATGGGTAACCTGATTCCTGCCGGAACCGGGCTGCCGAAGATTCGCAATCTGCGAATCAAGTTCCCGTTTGGCGCCGAGGAAGTCCCGGCGGAAGCCGCCCAGGCCGGCGGCGAGGCCGGTTGATCGGTTCCACAGAGAAACATTCATTATTCCAACCAGAAAAGGCCCTTCTTCGGAGGGGCCTTTTTGGCGATATCACGATATCGCCGATGACCTTGGAAGAGCGGTTGATCTGAGAAACCGGCTCAGTCAGTTCAGGGGGTTCCGTTCGATCCTTTGACGTTTCGTTCGAAAAATTCCTGAAGGATTTCCATTTTCCGGCGGATCTTCCGTTCTTCTTCGATTTCGTCGGTGGTCGATTGGCGTTCCAGCTCGGCGAGGCGGCGACGCATCTGCGACAAAGCGATGTTTTGGAGTTGGCGGATGCGTTCCCGGGTGATGCCAAAGGTTTTGCCGATTTCTTCCAAGGTTCGGGGAGGACTTCCGTCGAGTCCGAAGCGGAGCCGGATCACCCGGGCCTCCCGTTCGGTCAATTGGCTGAGGATTTCGTTCACGTCGTCCTGGAGGTTTTTGTCGACCAGAGCCTCAGCGGGAGTCGGGGCGTTTTCATCGCCGACCAAGTCGCCGAGTTTGGTGTTCTCCTCTTCCCCGACGGGAGCGTCCAGGGAGGTTGGCCGGGTGCTGACCGATTTGAGGTGGGCCACCTTGTGCACCGGCAGGTCGACTTCGGCCGCGATCTCTTCGTCGGTCGGTTGGCGGCCGAGTTCCTCGAACAGTTTGGCGGAGGCTTTCCGCATCTTGGCGATCCGCTCCGACAAATGTACCGGCAGCCGAATCGTTTTGCTCTGGTTGGCGAGGGCCCGTTTGATCCGTTGTTTGATCCACCAGGAGGCGTATGTACTCAATTTTCCGCCCTTTTGCGGATCGAACCGTTCCACCGCCTTGATGAGGCCGAGGTTCCCTTCGCTGATCAGGTCGGCCAGCGGGAGGCCGCAGTTGGTGTAATCATGGGCGATCTTGACGACCAATCGGAGATTCGACCGGATCATCAGGTCCCGGGCGTCGTTATCTCCTTGTTTGATCTTCGCCGCCAACTCCACTTCCTGCTGAGGAGTGATCAACGGAATCTTGCCGATATCTCCCAGATATAGGGCGACCACGCTCCGATCATCGGTCCGGTCGTAGGTTTGCGTTTTCGGCGACGCCTCCAATGGCTCCGCGATTTCGTCCGGGTGAAATGGATCGGTCGGTTCCGTTTGTGTTCCTCGCATCACAGTGTTTTTCCCTTTTGCTCTCGTCGTCTGACGGCTGCACCGGTCGCAGTGTAGCCAATTCGAAAAAATGTAACACAAAGGTAAAAGAGTGAATACGGGTGTGAGCCTGATCCCCACCTAGGGGAACGAATACGGGAGGGCAGGGGAAAGGGAGCATCGCCGCGGGTCGATTCGGACTTCCAATTATGTCCAAGTTTCGCAAAGGAATATTTGCGGTCGGCCGCCGGTTTTTGTTTTCTATATCTCAGAGATGGTGACCGGTGTTCAGATGGCGGGGCTATTCACAGGAGGCCGGGTTATGGGCGTCGCGGCTCTTCCAGGCGGTGAATTCGGCTTTTTCAACATTCTGGCGGGTGTCGCGCTGATCCTTTTCGGAGCTCGTTTTTTGCGGAAAGGATTCGACCGGTTGTTTGGCCAAAATCTGGTGGCCTGGCTGCATCGGATGACGGCCCGAAGGTTGCGGGCCTTCGCGGCGGGGATCTGTGTCGCGACAGTGGCGCCTTCGTCGACCACCCTGGCGCTGGTGGCGGTGCGGATGTTGCGCAGCGGTGACTTGACCGCAGACCGGATGTTGGCGGTATTTCTGGGGGCGAATATTGGAATGACCGTGATGGTGCAAATGCTCGCGTTCAGAGTGGCGGACGCGTTCGCGATCTTCCTGGTCGCCGGGCTGGTCGCCTTTCAGTTTATGAAGAGCGAGTTGATTCGAGGCATCGGCCAATGTCTCCTGGCGCTCGGATTCATTTTCATGGGGATTTTTTTAATCTCCTCGACCGCGGCGGCCATTCCCCCGGATGGTGCCTTTGGACAAATCCTTTCCATCTTGCGGGATTATCCGTTGGCCCTCTTGTTGATCGCCGCGCTGATGGCGTTCCTGTTGCAAAGTTCCACGGCGGCGATCGGGTTGGCGATCGCCTTGGTCCAGGGAGGGCTTGGGGGACTCGACTTTCTGCTCACCATCGTTCTCGGAGCGAACCTCGGGGTGGCCGGCACCGCTTTGCTCGCCGGTTGGCCGACTTTGGAGGGGCGACGCCTCGGCGCGGCGAATTTCCTTCTGAAGGCGGCGATGGCTGGAATTCTTTTCGTGTTTTTTGCTCAAGTGGCCCCGCTGTGGGCGGAGACTCCGGGCCATGCTCCGCGGCAAGCGGCCAATTTTCATACCGCGTTTAATGTCCTGGTGGCCTTGCTCGGTTTGCCGATCGTCCACGGAGTTTATCGATTGGTGACGCGGATGATTCCGGAGCCGGATGATGGAGTCCGGCTGTTGCGGCGGCGGGAGAATTACCTCGATCCGGCGGCGTTGGAGAGTCCCTCGATGGCGCTCGCCAACGCCACGCGGCAGACTCTGTTGATGGCATCGGAGGTCAAGACGCTGTTGGAGAACTTCCTTCTCTGCTTTTCAACCCGTAATGCCGCGATGGCCCGGCAAATCCAGCAGGGAGACAATCAAATCGATGACATGAACAACGAGATCAAGGCCTATTTGGTCCGTCTCAGCGAGGAATCGATGGGGGCCCGGGATGGCAGATTGCAGATGGCATTGCTCAGTTTCACCAGCGAACTCGAGTCGATCGGCGATATCGTCGACCGGAACCTTTGTCATCAGGTGATCAAGCGGGAGGGACAGTCGGTTTACGTCTCTCCGGAAGACGAAAAGCGTCTCTGCCGCTTCGCCGACCATGTTCTCCATCGTTTCGAAATGGCGATCAACTTGCTCGCCACGCGCAACGGAGCCCTGGCCCGCCGGATACTAGCGGAGAAGGATGTCGCCAAAGAAATGTACCTTTGTTTCCAGCAGGAACATTATGCGGCGTTGCAACATCGCCACCCCGAGAATCTGGATGGCAGTTCCTTCTTCATCGACCTCCTGAACGCCTATCGCCGGATCGGGGGGCATCTCATTTCGATCGGTTATAATTTCGTGGCAGAGTCCGAGGGTTCGGACGACGATGTAAAACCGGAGAAATAGACCTAACAACGGCATCATGCGACGGGAAGAAAACTTGGAGCGATTGGGGCAGGAGTCGGAACCGTGGGACTTCGTGGTCATCGGAGGAGGGGCGACCGGATTAGGGGTTGCTGTCGATGCGGCGTCGCGCGGCTACCGGGTGGTGTTGGTCGAACAGTCCGATTTCGCTAAAGGAACCTCCAGTCGCAGCACCAAACTACTCCATGGCGGGGTGCGTTATTTGAGGCAGGGAAACATCGGGTTGGTGGTCGACGCGTTGCGCGAGCGGAGTCTCGTTTGTCGCAACGCGCCCCACGTCGCCCGGTCCCTCGGTTTCGTGATTCCCGCCTATCATTGGCACGAGAAGGGCTTCTATGGAGTCGGCTTGACCGTCTACGATCGTTTGGCCGGGAAACTCGGGTTCGGCCGATCGCGGGTGCTTTCCCGCGAGGAAACTCTTCGGCGATTGCCGACGGTCAATCCCAAAGGGCTCCGCGGCGGGATCCTTTATTTTGACGGGCAGTTCGACGACGGTCGGCTCGCCGTCAATCTGGCCCAAACGGCGACCGAATTGGGAGGGGTGTTGGTGAATTACGCCAAGGTCGTCGGGTTTCTCCGGGAAGGGGAGCGGATTGTCGGAGTCGAGGTGCGCGACGAGGAGGGTGGCCGGGAGTTTGCGGTGCGCGCTCGTTGCGTCATCAATGCCACCGGAGTTTACTGCGATGGGGTCCGGCGGATGGAGGATGAAGCGGTCAAGCCGATGCTGGTGGCGAGTCAAGGGAGTCATCTGGTTCTGCCCCGGGAGTTTCAACCGGGGGACGACGCTTTAATGGTTCCGAAGACGGACGATGGCCGGGTTTTGTTCGCGCTTCCGTGGCACGATCGGTTGATCGTGGGAACGACGGATGTCCCGGTAGACGATATTCCGATCGAGCCGCGTTCGACCAAAGAGGAGGTCGGATTTCTCCTGGAACATGCGGCGAAATACCTTCGGAAGGCTCCGGCGCGCGACGACGTCCTCTCCCTGTTCTCCGGACTTCGTCCTTTGGTGTCGGCTCCGGTGAGAGGACGGCGGTCGACTTCCCGGCTTTCGCGGGATCACACTGTTGTCGTTTCCCCGGGAGGGGTGGTCTCGGTCACCGGTGGAAAATGGACGACGTATCGGAAAATGGCCGACGACGTCCTCAGCCGGGCGCAACAAGTGGCCGGAATGGAAAGCCGCCCGTGTCGCACGGTCGACCTTCGTATCCATGGCTGGACTACGCAAGTCTCGGGGCAGGAGCCGTGGGCGGTTTACGGCAGTGACGCGGAGCAAGTGAGGAGTCTGGTCGCCGGGAGTTCAGACTTGAGCCAATCCCTTCATGAGCGTCTCCCTTATGTGAAGGCGCAAGTAGTCTGGGCGGCCCGCCATGAGATGGCGAGGACGGTCGAAGACGTCCTCGCCCGCCGCACCCGGGCGCTCTTTCTCGACGCCCGGGCGAGCGCGGAGGCCGCGGCGGAAACAGCTCGGCTCCTCGCCGCCGAACTCGGGCGTGACCGAACCTGGGAAGATCGCCAGACGGCCGAATACCGGCGGCTGGCGAAAAACTATTGGCTCGACTGACTCCTGCGGGTGGTTTTAGACCGCAAGCATTGTCGGCGGGGGAGAGGCGAGCCCGTCTGCCGCGAAAAACTCCTCGGCGCAGAGCGAAGCGATGGACGGGACGACGATGTCCGGTCGGTAGGCGAAACGGGAGAGGTCCTCCCGTTTCGTGCCGCCGCTCAGGACGAGGATCGTCCGATACCCCATCTGGACCCCGCCGAGGATGTCGGTTTCCATGGTGTCGCCAATGATGGTGACTTCGCCGGTGCGGAGTTTCAACTCCTTGCGGGCCTCCCGCAGGATCACCGGACTCGGTTTGCCCACACTGAATGCCTTGGCGCCGGTGGCGGCTTCGAGCATGGAAACCATCGCACCGCACCCCGGGCGACTGCCGTCGGCCGTCGGACAATTGGGATCGAGGTTGGTGGCGATTAGTTTGGCCCCGGCGTTGATCATATTCACCGCCGCCTCGATGTTTTCCATGTTATAGGTTCGACCCTCGCCGACCACCACATAGTCGGGGTGGTGGTCGACGATGGCGAAGCCGTTGCGGTGCATGGCCTGGAGCAGACCGCCCTCGCCAATGACGTAAGCGGTGCCGGACGGATTTTGGGCCGCGAGGAAACGGGCCGTGGCCATGGCGCAGGTGAAAACGTCGTTTTCGGTTACTTTGAAACCCATTCGAACGAGTTTCGTCGCGATGTCCCGTCGGGTTCTTTGGCTGTTGTTGGTGACGAAGAGGAAGGGGATTTTCCGCGTTTGTATTTGATGGATGAATTCAATGGCCCCGGGAATTTGTGTCGAGCCTTTGTAGATAACACCATCCATGTCGATGAGAAAACCATGTTTCATATAGGAAGAAGTAAAGATAACGGATTCGGCGACAGGGACCGCCAGGGTCGTTTTGTCATGATTCTATAAATACGAAACCTCACCCGGCCTTTGCCGTCTGATGGGTGGGCCGCGGTTCGAACCAATCGGGGCGAGCTTCGATAAGTTCGAATTCGACCGGCCCTGGGATATCCAGGAGGTCGACGGTCATTCGGAGCGTTTCGATTTCGGTATGCATGCCCAAGGTGAGTCCGATGGAGTGTATCCGGTTTTCAATTTCACGAATCCGCGCTTGGCCCAGGCCGCGCCACCGGCGCAAGGTTTGGCTGGTCTGTAGCACGAGATCTTCGACGGTGAAAACGGCGGCCTCCTCCATGACTTTGTTAACGCCGGGGGAGAACCCGATTTGATCGATCGTCATTGCCAGCCGTTCCCGGAGTTCGGCGCGGGAAAACCGCATCGTGGGAGTGCAGTTGTCTTTGGGACCCGTGTGGGCCGGTTTGGCGTGTTGTTGTTTCTTCGTGGATTTGGAAATCATTGCAGGACCGATTCAAGCATCGGCTGTACCATGTTTTCCCGGATGAGGGGGCTACGGGGGGTGGCGCGAAGGTATTGTGAGTGTGTATCTAGTTGGTGGAGAGCGATAAGTGCAGTTGATCCGGAAGGGTTGTTTTTTGTTTTGGATGACCAGCGGGCTGCTGAACTTTGGACAATCGGGTGATCAAAAAAGAACTTTGGGGGAGGCCGCGCGAACGGATTTCATCGGAAACCCGATAAGAGAATCGTGGAGTCTCCCGATGGGGGAAAGGCGTTTCGTGGTTAGCTTATCGAACGAATCGAACAGGAACGAACCAAACCAAAGGAAAGACAATGAGCGATAGAGATGATGTGATCACGTGGCTGCAGGATGCGTATGCGATGGAAACGGCCATCGAGGAGATTCTCGCCAAGCATGCGAAGGATGCGGAGGAGGTTCCGTGGATGCATGAGCGCTTGCAGGAGCACTTGGAGGAGACTCGTTCACAGGCCGAGCGGCTGAAGGGATGCCTGGAATCATTGGACGCCAGTCCGGCCAAGGGGAAATCGGCGATGGGGACGGTAATGGGGAAAATGAACGGAGCGATGACGGGGATGTATCGGGACGAACTGGTCAAAAATACTCTGGCGGAATATGCAACCGAACACTTCGAGATCGCGTGTTACAAGTCGCTGATCTCGGCCGCCGAGCGAGCCGGACTTCCTGATATCGCCCGGATTTGCGAGGATATCCTGGACGAGGAGGAACGGATGGCTGAATGGCTCGCGAGCCAGGTGGATCCGGTGACCCATCATTATCTCGACTCCAGGCGATCCGAAGAGGCTGCTTGAGGGGGCGGGGCCGCTCCCCTGTGTTTGCGCGGGGGAGCGGTTTGGACTCCGCGATTAAATCACGCGGTGGCGTGCAGTTCGATGGCGTCGCGGTTGCCGGCGAGGACATGGCGATCGACTCCTCGCAGGAGTTCCCGCATCAACTGGATCACTTCGGGGGACTCGAAGTAGGCCGAGTGGATGTTTCTCGCGCCGGCGGGAATGAGTGAGCTGCAATCGATATCACAGACGTTGTCGGGGATCGGGAACCGACGGTCGATCCCGCTGCGGCCCAAGCGACGCTTCCCAAAGTGTTTCATGCCGGCTGAAAGTCCTAAAACCGGATCGCGTCCGGTGAAAAGGGAAGTGATCCGGTAGGAGAGTTGGGCCATCGGATCGCCGTCGCTGGCCCCATGGAGCTCGCCGCTTTTGAAGATGTCATTGTCGACGTCGGCCGCCACCATGATCAGTTGATTGATCAGGGAGACCGAGAGTGGCCGGTTGTTGTGAACCCAGCAGTGGCTCATGGCGTGCTGGAGAACGAAGTTCCCCATGCTGTGGGCGATCACTGAGGTCTTGGCCCGGCAGCGCTTGTCGGGATCGATGATTTCCTGCTGGGCCGCGAGGTAATCGTAGAGGTTGTTCAAAACCTCGGCGAGGTGGTCCGCCGAGCGACGGGCGTCGCGCCGGTCGGAGTAATAATTCGTCACCATTCCATCCGAGGGCCAGGTAAAGAAGATGCTGAGCCCGAGACCGGCGTCGCCGCTGAACAGATCGCGGCAGAGCTGGGCGTAGCGGCGGGCAGCGTCCTCCCAGGAAACGTTGTATCCATGAATGAACAGATTCACGTGTTTCTCTTTTTCGTGCTCGGCCGGGTCGACGATTTTGGGAAATTGTTTGGCTTCTTCGATCAGGCTGGCTTTGAAGGTGGCTTCATTGACCTTTTCCCATGAAGCCATTTGGTCGAGTTTCCCGGCCGACGAAGCTTCGGCGATCCAGTAAGTCAATTCGTCGGAAAGGCGCATGCCGAGGGTTCCTTCGCCCCGTTGGCGGAGGCGGACGGGACCGAGGCGTCGTCCGCTCCGGGGGCGCGGCCGTTCTTCGGCCCGGTTTGAAATCATCCAGAATCGAGGTTCCATATGTGTATTCGGTTTTTGGTTATTGTCGTGTTTTTGGGCGACCGATCAGGAAGCCGAAAAAGGGGTTGGAGCCAAGGGGCCGGGGGGGAACGAGATAGTTGGAGTTGATTGGACCGATTCAGGCGAAACCAGTAGGGTCGTCAATCTTTTTTTTGCAACGGTTGACTAGGAGTCAACAAGGCGAAGCGGGGATCTGGCTACCGCTATTTGGGGTCCCGCATGCAGTCGATGAAGTGGTCGTCGAAGGATTCGATTTGGTTGAGCTCGATCACTTGGGCGGTGGACTGAAGCGATTCGATGGCGTGTTGGCGGTCGAGGTGGTAACCGAATCCGCCGGCGTTGAAGAACCTCTCTAAGTCGGCAGGCCGGAGATCGGCCACCTCCAGGAGCGTCATCACGCCGGCCGCGATGGCGGCTTTGGCCTGGATCAGTTCGGCGACGTCGGTTTCGGAGACGAAGAGTTTTCGGTGGATCGTCACCAGGCGCTGGAGGCCGTCGGGGCCATCTCGCTCCTCGACTTCGGGATGGTTCGCTTCGAAACGTCCCATCGGCCCCAGCAATCCGTCCGCCCGGGCGAGCGCGAGGAAGTCGACATAGGCGGCTCCCGAAATCGCCGAGGGGCGGGCTCGCTTGTCGTCGCCGGATAATAGGAAGGACCAGCGGCCCGCTTCGCGGGTGAGAGATGAGATCACGTTTTTCGCCGCAGGCGCGCCGCAGTTAGGCGTCCTCCTTCGAAGGCGGGGCCGGCGGCGGTGAAGGTGGCGAGAAAACCGTTGCGGGTTTTTAGTAAAATCTCCCCGTTGGTGCCGAAATCGATCAGCAGGGCGGGGCGGTCGAGTTCGAGGATGCCGGAGGCGAGGGCGCCCGCGGTGATATCGGCTCCGACAAATGGGCCGAGGTTGTCGGCCAGTTTCAGGGAGAATTCGGTGGAAAACCCGAGGCTCGCGGATGAGACGGTCTTGGCTTCGAGGAACTCCGGTTTGAACGGATAGGAGGCGAAGCCGCTCAGGCGGTTGCCGGTGAGGCTGTGCAACATAACGGTGTTGCCGGCCGCGATTCCTTCGGTGATTCCGCTCGGGTCGATCCCGGCCTGGCGGCACAGCCGTTCGATCAACGGTTCGAGCGCGTTTTTGACTAGTATTTACTTGAAAAAGTCAGCGAATTAACTACCAATTGCGCCATGGCAAGACCATCGGCGAAAATTACCTTATCGGATTCCGAGCGCAAGGAGCTGGAATCACTGGTGAGTGGCCCCCGTGTCCAGCGTAGATATGCGGATCGCGCTCGAATCGTGTTGAAGGCCAGTGCCGGGAAGAGCAACCTGCAAATCGCTTCGGAGCTGGAGATTCGGCCGGCCACGGTGAGCAAATGGCGAGTCCGTTTCGAGAGCGAAGGCATGGAGGGGCTGCATGATGACTTCAGGCCGGGTCGGCCGCCTGGACCACATAGGCGCGAAGAAATACGGACGAAGATTCTCGCCAAGCTGGATGAAGACCCTCCGTCGGGTTATGCCCGTTGGAACGGGCGGTTGCTGGGAGAGTCGCTGGGAATAAGGCCGGATGCGGTGTGGAAAGAACTGCGTGCGCTTGGAATCAACCTGCAGCGCCGCCGCTCTTGGTGCGTTTCGACCGATCCGGAATTTGCCGCGAAGAGCGCCGATATCATTGGTCTTTACCTCGGCCCTCCAGTCAATGCGGTCGTCTTGTCAATCGACGAAAAGCCGTGCATTCAGGCGCTTGAAAGACAGCAGGGCTGGCTGAAAATGCCCGACGGCCGTTCCCTCACGGGATTTGCCCACGAATACAAGCGGCACGGGACCACAAACTTGTTCGCCGCCCTGGACGTCGCCACGGGCCAAGTCTTGGGCAAATGCTTTCCGAAGAAAAGAAGGGACGAGTTCCTGCACTTTCTCGACATGGCCGTGGCGCAGTATCCGGGAAAGGAGATCCATCTGGTTCTCGACAACCTCAGCGTCCACAAGCTCAAAGAGGATCATCCTTGGCGTCAGAAACACCCCCATGTCCATTTTCACTTCACTCCGACCCATGCCTCTTGGATCAATCAGATTGAAGCTTGGTTCAGTATTTTGAGCCGAGGCGCCTTGAGGGGAGCCAGTTTCCGGAACGTCCGCAGCCTCAGCGAAGCAATTGAGCGATTTATCGCTGCTTACAATCAGGACGCAATGCCTTTCGTTTGGACAAAGGTCCGCGTCAGCCAGAAAACCCCAGAGAGTAAATACGTGAACTTATAATTTTAAATACTAGGGCCGATTGCATTTTGGGGCAAGCGCCTCTCTGGGTAGTGGCGTGGTCGATACGGGAAAGGACGTTGTCGCCGTAGCGCCGTTGTTCGTTGGCCACGGAGCCGTTGGCGAGTCATCTGCCGGAGGCGCGCGGTATTGCCGAAGCCGCAGGCGGTGTCGCCGGCGGCGTGGATTCCATGCTTGTTGGCGATGGCGACGATGTGATGCCAGAGGAATTTCATGTCGTGTGTTCCGAGGACGAATAAGGCGAAGATCACCGCGCGAAGGTCGCCGTTGACCAAGGCGTCGTCGTGCACCTCTTTACCCCCGACGCTCTCGATACTGAGGAATTCGGTGCCGGCCGCGGCGGACCGGTCGAAAAGCTCGAGCATGGCGTCGAGATAGCGGCCGCTACGCATGACCGGGGGCCGGACAAATTCGCGGTTGTCGTTCGGGGTGCAACGCGACGCCCCCTTTAATCCGTATTTGTCGTGGGCGTGTTCGATTCCCTGGAGGAGGATTTCGACCACCTCCATCCCGAGGTCGGGAAACTCGGTCATTGGCGGAAGCGTTTCAAATTCGAGCACCACGCCGGGGATCTCGAGTTCCGCGGCCCGTTCGAGGGCATCGGTCACGATCTGTTCGTAGTGCCGGCGACGGCGGGCATCGATTCCTTGCGGATATCGATATCGGGAAGTGTGAAGTTGAGTTCCGGATACACCGTTCCTCCGCCGATCACCATTCCGTGGCGGGTGGTGATCGGATGAGGCGCGTTCCCGTAAATCAGGTCGACGGGATTGGCGAGTTTGGTGAATTTCATTGGGAGCGGGTGCTTGGGATTTTGATTATACGGCCAATGCTTCGCGGGCGGCATCGACGGCGCTGGCGGCGTCGCGCGAGTAGCCGTCGGCTCCGATTTCGGCGGCGTAGGAATCGTGATCGGGGTTCCGCCGACGAGGATCTTCAGTTGGGTGTGGCCGGCCTTGCGGATGGCGGCGACAGTTTCCTTCATCGCGGGCATGGGGGTGGTGAGCAGGGCGGAGAGGCCCAGGAGGTGGGGTTTGTGTTCGTCGATGGCGGCGAGGATTAGGTGCGGGGTCAAATCCGGCCCCGGTTTCTGATCCCCCGGATAACAAGCTGACATCATTCGAAGGGGAATTTGGTGGAAAAACTCGGACCGGTCTTCGCGCCATTTCTCCGAGACAATGCGGCGAAAAAAGAAACCCCCGGTCGAGGGTGGTTCGACCGGGGGTTGGGTGATCTAGAGAAGGCTTACGAGCGGCGGCGGCGCCTGCGCCAGAGACCGGCGGCGCCGAGAGCCAGCAACCCTCCGATCATCGCGTAAGTGGAAGGTTCCGGAATAGTTGAGACGGCGAAGTTGTCGAAGCGGACCTGCGTCGACGAGAAGACGTCGGGATCAGTGCCGGCCAAAGCGACGAGCGAGACTACTGACGGCGTGATATTGGAGAAGTCGAGGCCGGAAGCCAGCGAGGAGCCGTTGACGAAGAGCTCTCCGACATTATTCAGCACGCGCAAGTCAAGATCGAAGGCCCCGTTTTGCGGGGGCGTGACCGATCCGCCGCCGATGGCGACGCCGTCAGCGAAAACCGTGACCGCTCCGTGCGGGGTAATTGTCACCCCTCCATTGCCGACAAAAGCCGGGAAACGCACCTCGGGCTGCACGCCGAAAACAATTCCGGCCCACCGGTCGTTGATTCCGGTTGGATCAAGGTGAGCGTGAACGAGTTGCACCTGAATGCGGTAGCTGTTGTCCTGGAAGTAAGTGCCGAATCCGATCTGCGGAGAGATCGAGGACCATTGGCCAGCCTCGTTATCCCGGAACCGCAGGGTGTATTGGTCGACGGGATTGGTTGAATTGGGCCAGTTCTCCTGGGATCGGAGATCCCATCCATTACCGTTGGTGAAGGTGGTCTTGCCAAAGACATCGTAGCCGAAGCCGTTCGAATTAACATCAGTCACCAGCCACCCTCCTTGTCGGCCACCGGTGGCGCCGATATTGGTGTTGAGGTTGGTGGTGTCGCCCGGTGCGGCGATGCCGGTGTAGAAGTTATCCGAGAAAAGCAGTGTCGGGAAGACCTGCGCGTGTCCTGAGGCGAGGAAGAGGCCGGAAAGAACGGCGACAACGCCGCCCAGGCGAATCGATTTTTTTTGTGTTGTTTTCATGTTGGGAAGAAAGGATAGGAAGCGATTTTTCTCGATATAAAACGATTTATGTGGACAAGTCAATCGGCATTTTTCATCATTCTTTTCCGTGTTATGATTTCCGAAATGCGAGCTGTCCCATTTTCCGAAAACGTTTTTTCGCTGCGCGCTTCCGGGCCCGCTTTCGACCTCGAACGATTTCGCTCTCCCCATGCGCTGGACCGTCCGGTTCCGTTTTACAGTTGGAATGAATGGATGGAGCCGGACGAGATTTGCCGTCAGATCGACGAGATGGTCGCCGCCGGGTGGGGCGGGGTGTTCGTCCACAGCCGGATCGGACTGACGACTCCGTATCTCGGGGAGGAATGGTTCGCCGCGGTCGACGCGACGATCGAGCACGCCAAGAAGCGTGGTATCAAGGTTTGGCTTTACGACGAAGACAAATGGCCCAGCGGTTACAGCGGGGGCACGGTTCCACTGGCGAATCCGGATTTCCGGATGAAGGTGTTGATCGCCCGTCCGTCCGCTGACCCGGTGCCGGAGCATAGCGAGCCATTGGGGGAGCCTCGGGACGGTTTGCAGATCTACGTATGGACGGCTCCGCTCGGCCATGATTGGTTCAACGGCACCTGTTACGCCGGTCTGATGCATCGCGGGGCGATGGCGAAGTTTTTGGAAGACGCCTACGAGCCGTACCACCAGCGTTATGGCGAGGATTTTGGCGGAACGATTGCCGGGGCTTTCACGGACGAGCCGAACGCGGTCTTCCGAATGCGGATCCCGGAGGGGGCTCTGCCGTTCACGCCGCAACTTCCGGCTGCCTTCCGGCAGCGTTTCGGATACGACCCGTTGCCGAAGCTTCATCTTCTTTACCGGGACGGCCCCGGCGCGACCGAATTCCGGCTGCATTATTATCGGACGGCGAACCGGTTGTTCGAAGAGAACTTCACCGCCCAGCTCGGCGACTGGTGTGATCAACGGGGGATTCCGTTGACCGGTCATTTTATCCTGGAGGACACCCTTTACGGGCAACAGACCTGGGGGGTGATGATCATGCCGAATTACCGGCACATGGAAATCCCCGGGGTGGATCATCTGGGAAGGCACGCCGAGCATGCCGTCACCTTCAAGCAATGCCAGAGCGTGGTGAACCAGTTTGGCAAGCCCCGGATGTTGAGCGAACTATACGGATGCACGGGAGGATCGCTTTCTTTCCTGGATCGGTATTGGATCGCCACCGCCCAATTGGCGCTCGGGGTGAATCTGTTGAATCCCCATTTGTCGCTTTATACGATGAGCGGATGCCGGAAACGGGATTATCCGCAGAACATTTTCTACCAGCAGCCATGGTGGCCGTTGAACCGGGAGGTGGACGAACCGTTGAGCCGTCTTTGCGCCGCTTTGCAGCAAGGGAAGTTTCAGGCGGACACGCTCCTGCTGCACCCGGGAGAGTCGGTGTTCGCCGCCTGGGAATCGGCGCTCAAGCCGGAGAACTTCGAACGCCTCCTCGATTGGAATCTGGATCCGGCGACGCCGGAGTCGAGTCGACGCATCGAGAAGCTCGACAAGGATTTCAACGAGACGATCGCCGCGCTGTTGGCGGCGCAACGCGGCTTCGACCTTGGAGATGAAACGATCCTGGCCGAGGATGCCCGGGTCGAGGAAGGCGAACCGGTGCTGTGGGTCGGGCAGATGGCTTACCGGACGATTGTTCTCCCCTCGATGCTGACATTGGCGGAGAAAACTTTGGAGTTGTTGGAAACGTACGAGCGGCAAGGGGGCAAGATTTGGACGGTCGGTGATCGTCCGGCATTGCTCGAGGGTCGACCCTCCGACCGGTTGCGCGATTTCCTGGACCGGGTGCCGGCAGTCAATCCAACGGAGCTGGGCGATTGTCTCGAGCGCGAGCGTCCCGCTCCGGTCGATCTCCCCGGTCTGTCGCGGGAAAACCGCCGGCGCCTTTACGCGCACGTCCGGGATCTGGACGACGGGGACCGCCTGGTTTATCTGGTCAACACCAGTCGATTGACCGCGGAATTCGCTGCGGCGGTGGAGTTGCGCGGTGTTTGGGGTGGAGTGGAGCGGCTGGATCCGGTTTCCGGGGAAAGCGCCTGTTTAAAAACCCTTCCTTCGGCGGATGGGACCGGCCTTCGGGTCGATCTGCCGTTTGCGCCGGCCGAAGGGCATCTCCTTTGGCTGCGGCAAGCCCCGGCCGACCGTTCGCGACGACCCGTGAAGGTAACCCGGAGCGTCCCGGTGGAGCGGAAGGTCTTGGCCCCCGAAGTGTGGAAGGTCGAGCGAATGGATGAAAACGCGTGGACCCTCGACTTCGCTCTCTTCAAGAAAGGCGACGATTCATGGAGCGACTCCGAGGTTCCGGTGATTGGACTGCAGGAATATCTTAACTCGACGGCTTACGACGGTCCGCTGGCCCTGCGATACCGTTTCCAGGCGGCCCCCTCGGTGATCGGGCGCGAAGTCAGGCTGGTAGTCGAGTATCCGGATCGGGCGACGATCCGGGTGAACGGTCAGGTGGTCCGGCCCGATTCGACCCGGTTTTGGCGGGACTTCCGTTGGCATCCGGTGGAGATCACCGGGCTGTTAAAGTCGGGACAAAACGAAATCGAAGTGACGTATCCGGATTTCCAGCACGGCGATCTGACCCGCGTGGAAGATCCGTTTGCCCGTTATGGGACGGAGATCGAGTCTGTTTACTTGATCGGCGATTTCTCCGTGACCGGACGGATGTTGAACGGGGAGCCGCAATCCAGTGGCAACGGAGAGGCGAATATCCCTCATCTGTCCCGACGTTTCAACGGCGACGAAGGTTTGTCGTCACTTTGGGCGCAGTTCGGGCTGCCGCCGATCCAGACCCATCGCTTGGCGGGCGACGATTTGGAATTATGCGAACCGGGTGCTCTCCGGGCGGGAGATACCCTTTCCCAGGGCCTGCCGTTTTATGCCGGGCGGCTGCGGTGGAGTTGTCAACTACCGGAGATGGGGGCCGGGGATTGGTATCTGCGATTGGAGAACCTCGATTGTCCGGTGGCGGAAGTCCGGGTAGGCGGAAACAAGATCGGTTCTTTGTCGGTTGAGCCGTACGAGGTGCGGTTGCCTCTGGACGGCCGTCGGGAGGCGGGAGCCGTGTTGGAGATTGTTTTTTATGGAACACTACGCAATCTCCTTGGCCCGCATCATCATCCCGATGGCGAGCTTTGCCAAGTTGGGCCCTTGGAGTTTTCCGCGACCGTCCAGGAGGGGCGCCCGGGGAAGGCGAACGACTGGATCTTTCGTCGGGCTCGTGGTGAAGCCGTTCCAGGTTGGGTTGACCGTTATTCGCTCGTTTCATTCGGACACACGGGCAAGATTGAGTTGATTCGCCGGGCTATGGATGGAGGCGAAGCCTAAGGAATCTCGAACCGTGGAAACCAACGACGAATCTCCGCCGGTGACCGTTCCGCTCCGGACCCGGATTTTCTGGGGTTTCGGCGGGTTGGCGGATAATTTCATGTTCAACACGCTGGTGGCGTTGGGCATGATTATTTACGTCGATTTCTTCGGTTTGTCCGCTTGGTTGGCGGGGATCGCCCTCTTTCTTCCCCGGTTCGTCGACGCCATCACCGATCCGTGGATTGGCAATTTGTCCGACAATGCGAAGACCCGCTGGGGGCGCCGCCGACCGTTCATGTTTTTCGGAGTCATCGGGTCGGCTCTGATGTTGCCGTTCCTTTGGACGCCGCCTGGATTGGAGACGATCGGTGCGGAGTGGTATCTCAACATGCCGTTCCTTTATCTGGCGTTTACCGGGAGTCTTCTGGCGGTGACCTATACCTTCTTTGTGGTGCCGTATACGGCGCTTGGATACGAATTGACGCCCCATTACGATGAGCGGACCCGGGTGATCGCCTGGCGGATGTATATCGGTTTGATCGGGTCGATGGCGGGCGGGTGGCTCTACCGGTTGACCAATCTCGAAGTTTTTCCGAACGAAGCGGTCGGGGCGTTCGCGATCAGCGGAGGATTGGCGGTGCTGGTGATCGCGGCCGGATTGATGCCGGTCTTTGGGTGCCGGGAGAATTTGGCGGTCGTCGCGCAACCCGCGATCCGGTTGATTCCGGCGATTTGTTATACCTTCACCAACCGGGCCTTCCTGATCGTCTTCGTGGCCTATACTGTCGTCATCCTGGCCTTGTTCTCGGCCAACGGGATTTTCCCGTTCTTGTTGATTTATTACGTCTTCGACGGCGACCGGGTGGCGTTTGGCAATTTTCAGGGGTGGTTGATCACGCTCGGGGTGACGGTCTCGTATTTGAGTATTTTTTTGATCGCCTGGGTCTCGCGACGGACCAGCAAGCGGCGGGCGATGATGTTCGGGTTGTTGTTGGCATTGGGTGGTTCGGTTTTCAATTGGTTCGCTATCGATCCGCGTTGGCCGTGGATGATGTTTGCGGCGGCGATCGTCGGTTTCCTTGGATTCCAAGGATGCTGGTTGATGGTTGACTCGATGGTGGCCGACGTGTGCGACGACGATGACTTGCGGTCGGGGCGGCGGCGCGAAGGGATGTTCAGCGCGGTCAAGGGATTCGCGCTGAAGCTGGCGCAGGCGTTGACCGCCGTTATAGGAGGCGCCTTGCTCACGTTATCCGGATTCGACGCCGGGACGGCGCGCGCCGAGGGGCTTTCGCCGGACGTAGCCTTGACGATGAAGAACCTGATGATCGGAGTCCAGGTTCTCGGCCTGGCCGGGGCGATCGGACTGATGTGGTTCTATCCGATTTCCCGTGAACGGGCGGAGGAAAACCGTCGTCAATTGGAGGCGCGCGGCCCGGTGGCGGTGGCCGATTAAGGGGCGGTTTTTTTCCTTTTTCGCGCGAAGCGCTTTGGAGTGCGTGTGCGTCCTCGCACCGCTTTGGTCATCCACGATTTCACCCCCGCGACACCTCTCCAACCATCCGCATCCGCCCATCCACGCACGAATAATCCGTTTTATAGATCGTGCGATTTAAAAGTCATCTGGAACATTCACCTGATCGATCTTGAACGAATAAACCGTCTTCACAAATGCCGGGCTCGCATTTGTCTCAAACCACGCGGCGGAGCACCAGGGATAATCCCGGGCGACCCGCACCAAGCCGTGTCGCACCGGATTGAAGTGAACATAGTGCAATCGTGCCAGCCACGATCTTTCAAAGGTGAGAGCCGTATCCCGGTATTGATACATTACTTGTCGTGCGGGCGTTCGGTCCACCTTGTTGAGGCGAAGCCCCAGTTCCCGGTGTAAATGTCTCAAGAAAACCGCGAAGTCAAAACCGGCAACGCAACATGCTGTACTCGCAATTATATGATAATGATTGGCGAGAAAACTCCAGGCTTGCAGGGAAAGAGTATAGTTGGACGCAAATTCGAAGGTCGTATCGCGGAGTAGATTCAGCTTTTCCGGCGTATTAAAAAACCGCTGTTTATGAAGCGTGCCGGCGGTGACGATATAGGTGCTTCCCTTCTCAAAGCAATGGGGCGGGGCATGGGGCCAAGGGGCGGTGGTCATGGAGGGCATTGTTTGGTGTATGTTCAATGTTTGCAAGGAAATGTTGCGCTTTGTTGCAGCACCAAGTGCTTCGACCGCCTACGATTTCCCCTCCAGCCATTCGCTACCCTTTCCATTCGCCTGCGGGGACGCGGAGCACTCCAAAGAGGCTGCGCCTCGGAAAAGTGGAGGTCCGTTATCGTTTTGCGCGAAGCGCTTTGGAGTGCTGGTGCGTCCTCGCACCGCTTTGGCGGGGGGCGTTGGTTTTGTCAGGCGCGAATTTGTTTATCGAGGGGGTGACCTTCGCCGCTTCCGGAAAGCTCCGCGCGGACGCGGAGCACTCCAAAGAGGCTGCGCCTCGGAAAAGTGGAGGTCCGTTATCGTTTTGCGCGAAGCGCTTTGGAGTGCTGGTGCGTCCTCGCACCGCTTTGGCGGGGGGCGTTGGTTTTGTCAGGCGCGAATTTGTTTTTCGAGGGGGTGACCTTCGCCGCTTCCGGAAAGCTCCGCGCGGACGCGGAGCACCAAAGAGGCTGCGCCTCGGAAAAGTGGAGGTCCGTCATCGTTTTGCGCGAAGCGCTTTGGAGTGCTGGTGCGTCCCCGCACCGCTTTGGCGGGCGTTCGTTTCGTCCGGCGCGAATTTGTTTATCGAGGGGGTCTACCTCCTCCGCTCCCGAAAGCTCCGCGGGAAGACGCGGGGCGCCACTGCGATCAGCGGATCGTGAGATCGAGTTTGAACTCAATCGCGCCGCAGAACCCGGAAAAGGAATTTACCAGGTCGTTGCGGGATTCTTCGTCGAGGCTCATCAGATATTCTTTGGCCGCGCCGTGGTCGTTCGGGTTGTCGAGGACTCCTTGCAGAATTTTGGCCCGAGCGTCGCGCGCCATTTCGTCTTTGGGCGCGACATGGCCGTAGGCGGTTTCGAAGATCCTGGCGGCCCACTTATGGCCGAAGCTGACATGCAGTTGCTCGTCCACACAGTCCACTTCGGGAAGCATGGCGCTCCGGGTATCGCCGTTTTTCAGGAAGAATGGAATGCTGCCTTTTTTCCGGGTGAAACTACAGGCTTCGCCGACCAGGGTGAGTCCGAGGAAATATTCAGCCAGGGATGCCGAACGTTCGCTTCCGGCGCACCATTCAAAATCGCGGAAAGGGTCGAAACCGAGTTCCACCAGACGGCGCAGGCCCATCCGGGAATGGCGGCATTCGTCCCAGATGTGACGGGAGAAATCGACGAAGAAGTCGAAGGGCATGTCGGGCATCCCGTGGAAGATTTCGCACATCGGATCGATGACCTGCCATTCGGTGGCGTCGTGGTAGACGATTTCGCGCAAGGTGCCGTGGACCGGATTTCCCTGGAGTTCGTTCGGAATGGTGGGCCGCAGCTTCAGGCGCGGATCGTTGCTTCGAGTTTTCGGGAAAGGGCCGGCCGGGTCGGTGACCGGCGAGACGGGCAGATCGTCGGCGCGGGTGAATCCGTCCGGAGTCAACGCCCCGAGGCGAGTGAGACATGCCTGCACGTGTTCGAGATAAGGACGCGATTGGTCGGGATTCCATCCGGCCATCGGTTGACTGCTGAAAAAGGGCCGGGCCCAGTCGAGTTGGTCCCGTTTCTCGGCGAGGATGCCGCGGAGAATGTAAAGCGTCGGGGCGTCGAAGACTGCGTCACAACGTTCCTGATACGTCCGGTAGGCGCGGTCGAGGGCCGGGAGGATCTGGTGGAACAAGGCATGGACGAAGGCGGCCCCGTGGTCGGCCGGTCCGATGCTATCGAGGAATCGGGCGATGCTCGGGTGGGAATCGACCCGGCCGACACCGCCGGGGAGCTCTTCCATCCGTTCCCGCAGGCGGCGGGCGTGTTGCATGTTTTCGAAGAGGAAGCGGGGGAGCTCGATCTTCCAGTCGAGGTTCCCGCAAGCGGGGATCCAGCCGGCGAGCATCCGGGAAAGACCGAATTCCAAGGTGATGAAATGGGACAACCAACGGACATGGTCGCGGGGGCGGAGCCATCCGCCGCCGTCGCCCCAGAGGGCGTTTTCCTCTTCGGCGTTGACGCCATGAGGCAGGCCGTTGATGCGGGAGTCTTTGCGGGGAAGGGCCGAACGGGTGGATGATGGATTCATAGCGTGAAAGAAATCGGTTGATTAACGGGCGGTGGAGATCGTGGAGGCGTCTTTCCAAGGACGATGGCCTTCGGTGAGGGGCGTGTAGATCTCGGGTCGGCGCTGGTGGAAGACGCGGCTGTTCCGGCGGAAAAGCCGCAGGTGGTCGAGATCGACGTCGGCGATTATGTAGTCGTCTTCCGGAGTCGGGGCGTGGGCGAGGATGGTCGCCGGAAACGTGGCGATGGTGGTTCCGTAGCCGTGCGAGGTGTTGGTCGCGACGAGTGCGGTATACGTTTGGTAGGTTATAGTCCGCACCATGAAATCCTCGATTGAACCGGCCCGGCCGTTGATCCAGACGAGGATTTCCGCCCCCTGAAGGGAAAGGATGTTTGGGACTTCCGGGAAGTAACCGTCGTAGCACGTAAAGATCCCGACGGTTCCGAAGTCGGTATGAAAGACCGGAAAGGAATTTCCCGGTGTCATTCTCGATTCCAGTTCGTTGCCGGTGGCGGGCCAGAAGAACGGCGGTTCGCCGACCGCGGCATGGGTCTTGTCGTAGCGTCCGGCGATTTTTCCGGAACGGTCGAACAAAAGGGCGGTGTTGTGGAAAGCACCGTTCGGGTCTTCCCCATCGAGTGCGCCGATGATCACATAGACACCGGCCTCGGCGGTGGCCCGGGAGACGATATCGGTCGCGGGTCCCGGGATGGTGGTGAAGCCGAGATGGTATTCCGGAAATACGACCAGATCGGCGCCGTCCTCGGCCGCTCTCCGGATGTAAGCGGCGGCGTCTTCCGCCGGAGAATGACCCTCCCTGGGTTTGATTTGTAGCGCGGCGATCCGGACGGTGGCGGGCGACGAAGCGACCTCTTCACCTCGGACCTCACCGGCGGAGATTGTGGGGAAGACGAAAATCAGTGGAAGGAAGAACAGCAAAGATTGTCGCATGGGTGAAAGCGGGGGGATGGATCCGAGGAATCATTGGCCGTAGACCATCACACCCCAGTAGTCGCTATTGTCTCCGTCTCTCAGCAGATCGTCGATCTTGAGGCGTTCCACGTGTCCGTCGACGAAGCCGACGTTGAGATCCTGTTCGTTGCCGGGACTCTGGCCGCGCCAGGCCTGGAAACGGTAGGCGGTCGGCTCGGCGTCGAAAAACCCGCCAGCCACCCACAAGGATTCCATCACCATGGTCTTGCGGCTGGCGTTGGGGACGGTATCGGGGCTGACCCGGGCGCGAGCCCCGGAGCCGGCCGCCCGGTAAAGCCAGGCGTTCATACCGTAGCTGGTGAGATTCGGATTGGAAACCTGCGAATGGCGGGTCAGCAGATTCGGAGCGAACCAGATGGAATTCCCATTGCTTTCCCCGAATGATTCCACCGGCTCCACGTAACTCTGCATGTCGTGTCCCCAGAAATGGTTGTTGGCGTCGCCATTCGGGTTGGTGCCCGGGAAGAAACCGTAGTCGTTGGCGTAAAGCTGGGCGGCGAGGTTCAACTGACGGATGTTGGAGACTGATTGCGAAGCCCGGGCCGATTCGCGGACTTTACCGACGGTTGGTATCAGAATTGCCGCGAGAATGCCGATGATCGCGATGACGGTAAGGAGTTCGATCAAGGTGAAAGCGGAGGATGAGGAAGAGGGTCGGGAAGTTTTCATGGGTCTTGCGTGGGATCAAAGGTTAACGTCAGTCTGCATATAAAACGATACATATAGGATCGTGTCAAGCCTTGGCGGGAACATTTTTTGGGCTGGCGGACGGCGAATCAGCCAGTCGGTGGTCGAGGTGCGGGACCAGTGGAATCCCGGGCGATGAATTTGGTTGGGAAAGTGACTTTGGAGGGGGGCAACGGCTCGCTGGCGTCGATCCGGGCGATCATCAATTCGACCGCCCGGTCCATGACCTCTTCGAGGGAGTGGGAAATAGTCGACAAAGGGGTAGGGAGGTAGCGGGCGAGTTCGATGTCGTCCATTCCGACGATCGAAAGGTTCTCCGGGACGCGGAGACCGTGCCGCTGGGCGGCCCCTTCGATCGCCAGGGCGACGAGGTCGTTTAAGGCGAGGATCGCGGTGGGCCAAGCCGACTTCGGGGTGTCTTTCAGGAATCGGTCGAAAACGTCGAAGGCGTTGGAGAGGGTGACGTCGGAATTCAATTGCAGGCGCGGGTCGAGGGTGAGTCCGTGCTCGGTGAAAACCTTTTCAATGATCCGCAGGCGGACGCTGTCGACGGTGACGCCCCCGATCCGTCCGCCGAAGAAGGCGATGCGGGTGTGCCCGTGGGCGACCAGATGTTGGACCGCTTCCGACAGTCCCGGGGCGTAATCCGACTCGACCAGATCGAGGTTCATCTTCGGGGGCACCGGGCCGCCGATTACCACGGTTGGTTTCGGGAGGGGTTTGCGGGGTCCCATTTTCTTCAAGAATGCCATTGGATCGATGACGGTGAGGAAGACCCCGTCGACCTGGCGTTCGAGGATG
The DNA here is from genome assembly GCF_056590205.1 of Verruconatronum alginivorum. Lineage (NCBI taxonomy): Bacteria > Pseudomonadati > Verrucomicrobiota > Opitutia > Opitutales > Verruconatronaceae > Verruconatronum > Verruconatronum alginivorum. Next base: position 2,869,392 of record NZ_JBWPVQ010000001.1, read on the forward strand.
CGCTCGTAGGACCGCCGTTCGTGTTCCAGGCTGGCCATATTGTCCTCGATCACGAGGGAATAGCCGATCCGGTTCAGACGTTCGGTGGTGACCCGGGCGAGCATCGCGTTGAACGGGTTGGTGAGATCGGGGAGGATCAACCCGACCGTCATGAATTTGCTGGTCCGCAGGCCTCGCGCCGCCCGGTTCGGGACGTAGCCGAGTTCGCGGACGCTGCGCATCACCCGTTCGGCGGTTTTTTCGGAAGCCCAGCAATAGCTCCGGCGGTTCAACACGCCGGAAACTGTCGCCGGGGAAACTTTCGCGTGGGCGGCTACGTCTTTCAGTGAAACGGGCATGGGTCCAGTAAAAATCGACAATTGATTTGAAACGGAGAAAACGGGAACGTTCCCTCGCGGATTGACGTCTGTTATTTAGCAACGGCGTTGACAATCGTAGCAAGCCTTGCTTTCGTATGTAACGTTTTATATGAAGCCGACCCGTTTATCCTCCGCCTGCGTCGTCGCTGCCGCGGTTTTCGTCGCCGGTCCGGTCGCCTGCGAACCCGCTCCGAAAACCATGTCCGAGACTGACGATCATACGTTCCCACGTTTTTCCGCCGCCGATGATCCGGCGACGGCGGACGCCCTCAATCGCTTCCTTCATTATCACTTCGTGAACCGTCTTCACAACGACTGGGTGGTGTTCAACAAGGAGTATTTGATGAAGGCCGATCTCTGGCTCGATTCCGCTCTGGACGGACGCCGGGGGAAGTCGATCCAGGAAGTCCATCGCAACGATCTGCTGGCGATCCAGGTCCATCCCGAGGGTTACGTGCACACCCATCAGCATTTTTCTCACACCCATGACCACGGCTGGCCGTTTCCGTATTGGATCCAGATTCCGGCGACCGACGAAGCGACCGGCGGGGTGGTGGGGCGCTTCCAGGATTTGACCGCCGGGTGGCATTTCCAGCACGAGCGACCGGAGTGGGACCTCTTGGGGATGTTGATGAGGCATACGCCCGGGGCTGAGAAACACATCGGAGACCGGGCGCTGGAGGGCTGGGAATTGACGGGTCTTGAATCGGGCGGAATCGTCGACGGCGCCTGGGAATTGCGGACGACGGAACGTTCGCCGACGTTGGCGACCCCGGCGGATGTCACCATCCGCGCAGATCAGTCTCCATTTCTCCAAATCCGTTGGACGCGCGACGGCGAAGCGCCGCATGGACGCCTTCCCTACGTTGAATGGATGCGGGAGGGGGATGACGGTTTTTCGCCTCGGCGGCGGGTCTACATTCCAAGGTGGCAGACGGAAGATCATGAAAATCTTTCGAGCGCGCGTCACGATTTGATGACGATGTACACCCACCCGGAGTGGGAGGGCGAGATCGTCCGACTCCGGTTTAACCTGAGTCCCGGGGAGAGCGGGGTGCGTTTTAGGATCGATTCGATCTTCACGGCTTACGACACCCGCAAGCAGCACAACAACCCGATTTACATCCTGGCGAGCGGCCATTATTTCCGTTGGACCGGCGACCTCGACTTTCTTCAGCGGCAGATGCCGAAGCTGCGGCTCGCCCTGCGTTACCTGGACACGGTGATGGGTGGCCGGGAGTTCGGTCACATCCGCAATCCGTGGCCTGGCAATGATGGATTGCCTTCCTTCGTCCCGGACGAGGCGGGCAACAAGGTCTTTTCCCCCGGGCGCGGAATCGGCAACAATTATTTCGATCTCCTGCCGTTCGGCTGGGACGACGCCTACGCCACGGCGCAATACCACGCGAGTCTCCTGGCGATGGCCGACCTGGAGGAAGCCGTGGCGAACAATCCGGGCTGGCAGATTCCGGGAGGCGCCGATCGCCTCGACCCGGAAGACCTGCGCGCGCAGGCGGCACGGGTCAAGGAGAGATACAACGAATTGTTCTGGGACGCGGAAAACGAGCGGTATTTCGGGGTGATTGACCGGGACGGAAACAAGCACGATTACGGCTTCGTTTTCCTCAATCTCGACGCGATCTGGTATGGGGTGGCGACCCCGGAGCGGGCGCGCTCGATCATGGATTGGATCGACGGCCGCCGTATCATCGAAGGGGATACATCGACCGGCGAGGACATTTACTTCTGGGAGTTCGCTCCCCGCTCCACCACCAAACGGAACGTCTGGTGGTATGGTCAGGCTTGGAACATGCCGGAACGAATTCCGTTCGGCGGTCAGGTGCAGGACGGCGGGGCGGTCCTCGGATTTTCCTTTTACGACATCTGGGCCCGGCTGAAAGTTTACGGTCCCGACGACGCCTGGAAGCGTTTGCAAGCTATCATGGTGTGGGACAGCCGGGTTCACGAAGCCGGTGGCTACCGGGCATTTTACAGCGAAGGCGGTCCGGGTGGTCCGGTGCTGCAAGGGGCCAACGTCGCCGGGGGGATCGGAATCGACGCCGAATTTTTTGAAACCAGCCTCTTGCCCGCGATCGTGGTCCTCGGGTTCCTCGGCATCGAGCCGATGCCGGAGGCGTTGCGGATCGATCCGCGACTTCCCTCCGAGGTTCCCTCGCTGACGCTCCACGGCATGCGTTACCGGGGGGAGCGAATGGATATCACCGCCGAAGCGGACCGGATCATTCTCCGGTTGCCCTCCGATCCGGTCGAAGCATTGCCGATCCGTCTTCCCACCGGATGGCAGTTGCAGTCCGCCCCCGAAGGGGCCCGGATCTTCGACCGGGCGGGGGAATACGTGTTTGAAAGGTAGAACGGTTTTTAATCCGGGCGATGGCTTCACGCAAAATTTAAAGTGCCGGGGGGAAGGATTTTTCAGTGTATCGCAATCAAATTTCATGTAAATTGATTGCATGAACACCGAAATTCACCGATTGCGTTTCCGGAAGAGACTTTTTTTCTATGGGGCCCCCGTCAGACCGGGAAGACGACTCTACTGAAGAAGCGGTTTTCGGACGGCTATTGTATCGATTTGCTGCAAACGGATGTCCGGATGAAGTTCGAGCGGGAGCCGGCCCGGCTTCGTCAGGAGTTGAGAGCCTTGGCGGAGGGCACGGTGGTGATTATTGACGAGATCCAGAAAGTGCCCGCGCTCCTGGACGAGGTGCACTTTCTGTTGCAGGAAGCCGACTCACGGCGTTTTGTTCTGTGCGGGTCCAGTGCCCGAAAGGTGAGGCGCGGTCATGCCAATCTGCTGGGGGGGCGGGCATTGAGGCGTGAGTTACTCGGGCTTTCCGCACGGGAAATCGGTGGTGATTTTTCGCTGGCGCGGATGCTCAATCACGGCCCGCTACCGCCGCACTATCTTGTCGATTCGGCGGAGGAGCGAATCTCGGCCTATGTTGATGTCTATCTGAAGGAGGAAATTCTGGACGAAGGAGTGACCCGGAATCTACCCGTATTTTCCGACTTTTTGAGAGTGGCGGCCATTGGCGATACCGAGGTGACGAATTTCAGCAACGTGGCTCGCGAATGCGCGGTCGCGGCTTCGACCGTACGGGGGTATTATGAGATTTTGGAAGATACGCTTCTCGGGGCGTTTGTTCCTGCCTTTACCCGTCGGGCGAAAAGGCGGGTTCAGCATGCTCCCAAGTTTTACTTTCGTGACGTTGGAGTCGTGAATCATTTGGCTAGACGGGGTAGAATCTCAGAGGGGGGCGAGGTCTTCGGCAAGGCATTTGAGAATTGGATATTTCATGAACTTTCCGTTTACCAGCGGTGCGTGGCGCGTGATTTGGACATTGCCTATTGGCGGCTTTCGAGTGGCATCGAAGTGGATTTCGTTCTCGGCGACGCGGCAGTGGCGATCGAAGTAAAAGGCAAGTCCCGCCTGCAGAGTCGGGATCTTCGTCATCTGTTGGAATTCAAGAAGGAGTACCCGGAGGTGCGGGAATTGATCGTCGTTTGCTTGGAAGAGCGGCCGCGCGTCACGGACGAAGGTATCCGGATCTTGCCCTACGAGGAGTTTCTGAATCTCATATGGCAAGGTGGGGTTTTGTAGTCGCACGGTGCCAAGAGATCGGGCAGGCACGCCCTCATGGGGTGCCCAAGCCGTGTGCCAAACCGATGGTATTCAGGACGTGGAGTCGATGCGGTATTCGGCGACCGCTTCGGGGTTGATTTCGATTCCGAGGCCGGAGCGGTCGTTGGGACGAAGGTGACCGTCTTCCGCCCGAGGTTCGCCGGTGAAGATTTTCCAGAAAAGTTCGTTTCCGGTATCGGGTTCGACGTCAGGGAAATATTCGACCAGCGGGCAATTGTTTTGGGAAACAATGACGTGGAAATTGTGGGCTTCGTTGGAGTGCGGGAAGATCGGCAGTCCGGCGGCCTCGGCCAGGGCGCAGATCTTTTTCATCGCGGTGATCCCTCCGACCCGGTTGGCGTCGGGCTGGAGGATGTCGGCGGTGCCGAGATCGATGAGTTGCTTGAAGCCGTAAATCGTCGCCTCGTGTTCGCCATGGCTGATCCGGGTTTCCGCTTTGCGGCGGAGTTCGACGTAGTGGCCGAGTTCGTCGGGAGGAAACGGTTCTTCGATCCAGGAGAGGCCGTAGGGCCGCAGACGACGTTCCATTTCGACCGCGTAGGGGAGGTCCCAACCCATGTAGGCGTCGGCGGCGAGTTCGATGTCGTCGCCGACCGCTTCGCGGACGGTGCGGATCAACTCGACGTTGCGGCGCATCCCCTCCGGACCGTCGGCCGGGCCGAATCCGAAACGCTGTTTGAGGGCGGTGAAACCCTCGGCCACGTAGCCGCGGGCCTCCTCCGCGAGAAGGTCGAGATCCTCCAGCGCGTAGAGGCGGCTGGCATAGGCGCGGACTCGTTCCTTGGTGGCGCCGCCGAGCAACCGGTAAACCGGTTGTTTCAGGAATTTGCCGATCAGGTCCCAGCAGGCGATGTCGATCGCGCTGATCGCCGCGACCACCACGCCTTTGCGGCCGAAGCGGATGGTGGCCCGGTACATCTTGTCTTGCAGCATCTCGACGTCGAACGGCGATTCACCGATCGCCAGCGGGGCGAGATAGGTCTCGACGATGTCGCGGCCCGCGCTGGTGAATCCGCCGATCGTTCCGTGGCCGGTCAATCCGTTGTCGGTCTCGACTTCGACCAGCGCCAAGGCGCATGGACCGAACCATTTGCGCCCGGCATCCCGTTCGCCGCGGAATTTCGAGGTCGGCGTGCAAAGGTTCTTTTTCAGCGTGTCGGGGGTGCGGGAGAACCGCAGGTTGGTGACGCGGATGCGGGTGATTTTCATGAGGGATCGTGGGAGCGGATGGCGGGATCAGGCGACGACGCCCTCCGGGAAACGTTCGGCGTTGAGCGGATCGTAGAGTGGAACGAAGATGTCGGCGGTCCGGCGGAAGTGAGCATAGGCGTGATGGGCCTCGATGATGCTCTCCGCGATGCCGATGGGAATGTCCTTTTCGAGGTTCTCCAAATGAAAGGCGGCGTCGGAGAGGATCACCGTTCCCTTGGCGGTGTCCACTTCGACCGCGAAGGAGGAGCGGTGGTGGGCTCCGACCCATTTGCAGCGCAGGCCGGGTAGGAGTTCGAGTTCATCGGCGAGCAGCATGAGCCGGTCGTGGGCGGGGCCGAGGAGCCAGAAAAAATCGTCGTCGGAGATGCAGCCCTGGCGGGGCACGTGGTGACGGTATTCGTGGGCGATCAAATCTTCAATCCAGCCCCGTTTTGAGAAACAGAACTGCGCGTTGGAGAAGAGGCGGAGGTTGCCGGTGGCGTAGAGTTGTATCGGCGAAACGAGGACAAAGTCGACACTCGCCGGATCGATCCCGGCGGCCGGGAGGGCGACGGCGGGCCGCCATTCGTCGGGGCGTTCCAGCTGGGCGCGGGGTCCGAGAAAATCGCTCCAGGCCTGGGCGAGGGGAGCGATGTTCTCCGGGAAGCCGGTGTTGAGGACGATCGTTTTGCCGCCCCCTTGGATCACCGCCATGATGAAGCGAAGGGAGGTCCAGTCGGCGAAACGTTCCATCCAGAAAACTTCCGGAGCGGGAACGTCGATGGTGGCGGTCGGGAAGAGTCGGACGGTGTAGTGGGTGGTGGTCATGATCGGGAGTGGGTTTATGACAGACAGGAATGTCTGTCTCACGTTGTTTACAGGTGGTGAATCATTTCGCCGCCGTCGACCAGGATTGCGGCGCCGGTGATGTAGCGGGCTTCGGGCCGGGCGAGAAACGCGACCACGCCCGCGACGTCGTCGGGCATGCCGATGTAGCCGACGCAGGTTTGTTTTTCAAGGTTTTGACGGTTGGCGGGAACCGCGAGGTATTCGGCGTTGATCGGAGTTTCGATGGTTCCCGGAAGGACGGAGTTGCAGGTGATGCCGTGGGAGCCGAGGCAGACAGCGAAGGCGTTCATCATGGAAATTTGTCCCCCTTTGGTCGGGCAGTAGTGGGATTGGATGGTCCCGCCTTTGAGGGCGGAGATGGAACTGATGGCGATGATGCGTCCGCGGGTTTTCCGTTCGACCATCAGGCGGGCCGCTTCCTGGGTGCAGAAGAACCCGCTCCGGAGATTGGTGTGGTGGGTGAGGTCCCAGTCCTCTTCGGTTATCTCGTGCCATTCGCGGAACGGGCAAATACCGGCGTTGTTGACCAGCACGTCGATCCGGCCGAATTCCTCGCGAATGCGGGTGAACATCGTGCGGATGGCGTTGACGTCGGACAGATCGGCGATGGCCAATGAGGCTGAGCCGCCGTTTCCGCGGATGGAATCGAGGACGGCGTGCGCGGTTTTGCTTTCGGTGCGTCCATTGATCAGGGTGTGATACCCTTCCGCGGCGAGGCGGCGGGCGATGGCGGCGCCGATGCCGCTGGAGGAACCGGTGACGAGGGCGACGGGGGAATCGGAGGGCGAATCGTTGGTGGGCATGGATGGAATTTGTTAGCTGGAGGTGGAGCGAAGCGGTTGTCGTGAAAAGCCTTCCTCGGTCAGTGCGTCCAGGAGGCGATCGATCAAACGAGCCAAATAGGACCGTTCCGGAGCGGCGAGGGAGATCGTCGGCGAGCGGACATGACCGTTGGGGAGGAGTCCCCGTTGTTTGGCCAGGGCCTTTTCGCAATGGTGGAACCATTCGAGATTCCGGAGGCTGAACTGGATGTAAGGGAGCAACAGGGCATGGAGACGGTAGACCCGCGCGGCGTCCCCTTTCAGATGGGCTCGCCAGATGGCTTGAAAGACATCCAGTAGGGGAAGTCCGGGCATCACCCCGGCGATCCCGGCGTCCAGTTGTTCTTGAAGATAGAGCCCACCCCAGCCCGAGAGGACCCGCACGCGGTTTTTTGTCAGGGTCCGGATGGCGGCGCATTTGTCGGCGATTGCCGGTTCCTCCAGTTTCAAGAAGGCAAGGTTGGAACAAGTTTCGGCGACGCGAGCGACATCTTTGGCGGAAATGGAAGCGCCCGCGGGGTTCCAATCCTGGAGGATGACCGGGAGCGAGGTGGCTTGAGCCACGGTTTCCGCATGGGAGCGCAGGGCGTCGTCGGAAGCGGGCAGATTGCGGGGGAGGGCGGTGGCGATCATCGAAGCGCCGAGTTCTTCGGCTTGTTTGGCGAGATTCGCCGCCCAGGGGCTGTAAACATGGTTGCATTGCACGACGACCCCGATCCGGCCGTTTGCTCCGTCGATCGCCGCCCGGATCAGGCGCTCCCGTTCGTTGTCGGCGAGTTTGTAGAATTCACTCCCGAAGGCGGGAAGGCAAACCAGGCGAATGCCACACTGGATCGCGAACTCGAGTTGGGGGCCGAGGGCCTCCAACAAAATCTTGCCGGAAGAATCGAAGACGGTTGGCAGGACGGGCAGGGGACCTGGAGCGGAAGAGTGGGTGGCGTCGGCGGTCATGAGGACGGAAGGTTTGTCATGTGAGACTGAATACGTTCGGCGATCGAGTCATAGAATCGGTCCAGCAATTTCCGGCCGGTCGCGGCGTCGGCGGTAGCGCGGGGATCTTCGCCGTATTGGGCGAAGAGAGGATGCCGGGGGTCGATCATCGAATCGGGCCAGGTCGCCGGATCCGGCATTTGGCGGTCCTTGCTCCAAACCGGTTCGGTATGGGAGACCAATGCCTCCATTCGCACGTGCTCGGGCAGGAGTGCGAGGCCGTAGGTGGTCTCCCAACGGGCGGCGTGGTCGCCTTCCATCCGGACTCCGACAGTTTCCCCGAGGCTTACTTCGGATCCGTAAAGGAAAAGGGTTTCCGGATACGCTCGCCTGATTGGGGGCATCACGTCATTGAGGATTTCCTGCCAGGGATAATGTCCGGCAAGGAGAACCACCGCGCGAAATCCCAATGCGGGGAGTTTGGCGCAGGTATCCTTGAGGATGCGGGCGGTTGCCGTCGGCTCCTGGTAAAAGGTCCAGGGGAATGCGTCGTGGCCGCCGAGGGCGCCCCACCACATGATCGGCAAAATCACTCCGCCCGTGCGTTCGGCGAGTCGACAACAAATTCGGTCGGCCTTGAGTCCATCGAATCCCACAGGCAGGTGCCAGCCATGGTGTTCGATAACTCCAAGCGGCCAGTAGGCCACTGGAGTTTGATTTACGATATCGCGCAATTCATCCGGACGTGAGGTTTCAAACCGCTGATAAGGGTGAGCCATTTGAATCTCCCGGAATAGGCCAAGCCGGAAATCACGGTTCAATCTCTTCCACCCACAGCCGGTAGAATCTTCGTCCGATGGTGGCGGCTTCGTCTCGATCGGTGGCGATGATCTCTTCCCAGATGCCGTCGGGATCCACAGCGCCTTCCGCCAAGTCGAAATGAGTGTCAACCTCCGCGGCGGTCGCCGGCACCCAGGTGATCAAATCGGAGGACTTTTGCGGGAAGACCGCGGCGTCCTCCATATCGGCGCGTTGGCGGTAGGTGATGGCGAACCCTCCGCCGGCTTCGGATGGAGTCGAGACGTCGACCAGATCCGTGCGGTCCGGGGAGAGAGGGTCGCGGGCCAAGGCGTATTCGAGGAAATTGACCAGCCCGTCGCCGTCCGGGTCATCCCAGCGCCCCGTGATCCCTTCCGAGGGTTCCTCCCAAATGCCGGCCGCCCAGGTGTCGTAATTGATGGTGTCAGGGCCGAGCGTGGAGATGATGAAGTTGTCGAAGCGGAATTGCGCGGAGGCGAAGACCAAGACGTTGTTTTCTGAGAAGCCGGTCAGGCCGATCCAGGCGGGAGTGACTTCGGTGAGGTCTAACGATTCGGCCAGCAACTCGCCGTTGACCCGGAGAGTTCCGATCCCTTCAGTTACTTTGAGGTCGAGGTGATAGGCTCCGTTGGGTGTTACGGTGGCGGTCCCTCCGCCAGCGGCTCCGCCGTTGGCAAACACTTGGAAGTCGCCGGAAGGATAGATGATCACGCCGCCGTTCGCCGCGAAAGCCGGGAATCGGACATCCGGTTGTTGGCCGAAGCTGAGGCCGGCCCAGCGGTCGTTCAACCGGTCGGGATCGGGATGGGCGTGTGTCACCTGAACCTGGATACGGTAATTCAGGTTTTCAATTTGGAACGGGGTGCCGTTATTCACGAAACCAAGGTTGGGGCTGACCGTCGACCAATTCACCATATCGTTGCGGAAGCGCAGAGTGTGGGTGTCGATCGGCTCGGCGGCAGGCCAGTTTTCCTGGGCGCGGAGGTCCCAACCGTTGCCCGTGGTAAAATTGGTTTGCCCGTAAACCGAGTAGGTGAAACCAGCCGGGTTGATTTGAGTGACAATACCCCCGCCTTGTCGCCCCCCCTCGGAACCGATATTGGTGGCGAGGTTGGTCGTCTCTCCCGGAGGGGTGATCGCCGTGAGGAAGTTATCCGTGAAAATATCGGTCGAGAACGACTGGGCTCCGGCTGGGATGGAGAGGCCGAATACCGCGAGCGACACGGCTCCGGTGCGAAGGATGGTAGGGATGCGCATGGTGTTTCGATGGTTTGAAGTGAAAGCCTGACGGAATATATGAAACGTTTTATGTCGGTTTCGTCAAGGGGAAAGGATTTTTAGGAATCGGTTTATGAAGGGTTGGGGAAAGGGCGGGAATCGCGAGGTTCAGGGGGTGGCGGGTTCCACTTGCAGGCGGTAGAACCGGCGCTGGGAGTGGTCGATCGGTTCGCGGTCGGTCGCGATGATTTCCTCCCAGACCCCCTCGGGATCGGTTGCTCCCGTGGCGAAGTCGAAATGGAGAGTGGCGTCCACCGCGTTCGCCGGGACCCATTCCAGGAGGTCGGGAGAGAACTGCGGAAATACCGTGACGTCTTCCGCGTCGAGGCGACGCCGGTAGGTGAGAACGAAATGGTCGCCGTCCGGGAGCGATTGGATCGTGGTCTCGAGCGGATTGACGGCGTCCGGGGTGAGGGGATCCCGGGCCAAGGCGTATTCGACGAGATTGACCAGGCCGTCGCCGTCCGGATCGTCGTAAGGCCCGGTGATGCCCGGAATCGGTTCGCCCCATTGGTCGACCACCCATTGGTCGTATCCCGTCGATTCTTCCGGATCGCCGAGGGTGGAGATGGTGAAATCGTCGAACCGGAATTGGGCTGAACCGAATATCGACGGATTGTTTTCCGAAAATCCGCTCAGGCCGATCCACGCCGGGGTGATGCCCGCCAGATCGATCGCGTCCGCGGCGAGCGTGCCATTCACATGGAGGGTGCCCATCCCTTCCAATATTCTGAGATCGATCCGATAGGCTCCATTTGAAGCGAGGGGAACGGAACCGGCGGCAGCCACCCCGCCATTGGCGAAAACCTGGAAATCGCCGGACGGGTAAACGATCACCCCGCCGTTCGCGGCGAAGGCCGGGAAGCGGACATCCGGCTGTTGGCCGAAGCTCACTCCGGCCCAACGGTCATTCACGTGATTGGGATCGGCGTGGGCATGTGTCACCTGAATCTGGATACGGTAGTCGAGGTTTTCAATTTGGTACGGAGTGCCGTTGTTGATGAATCCAAGGTTCGGGGTGACGGTCGACCACGCTCCGGCGGCATCGTTACGGTACCGCAGGGTGTAAGTGTCGATGGGTCCCGTGGCGGGCCAATTGTCCTGGGCGCGGAGATCCCAGCCGTTTCCTGGGGAGAACGTTGTTTGGCCGTAGACGGTATAGCCGAAACCGGCGGGGTTTATTTCGGTGACGAGACCGCCGCCCTGGCGTCCACCTTCGGCGCCGATGTTGGCGGCGAGGTTGTCGGTATCTCCGGGAGGGGAAATCGTGGTGAGGAAATTGTCGGAAAACAGGATCCGGGTCCACGCGGGAGGCGGCGGCGGCGGTGGCTCGGGCGCGTCGGCCGGTTGGATGACAACGGTTTCGCCCTGGAGAAAGGTTAACGCGATTTCCGCTTCCCCGATTTCATTGGTGGTGAAGGTGGTGGACGACCCGATACGGAAAGAGGTGTCGGGGGGCAGGTTGGCCAAGAGCAGCTGGAGGTCGCCGTCGCCGGGGGAGGCGCGGGTGATCTCGATCCGCGGTCCGGTGCGATCGACCTCGATGTGCCAGAGGTCTCCGCGGTAGTGAAGGTTGTCGATTCCGGCCCATTCCAGCGAGGAGGGGAGCCGGGGAGCGATCGTCAGTTTGCCGGGCCCCGCGTCGATTCCGAGGATGCCGTAGAGGAAGGTCGTCGGCACCATCGTCGACTCGACAAATTCCAAATGAAGGCCGAGTCCTCCCTCGCCCTGACCGTTTTCGATGTCCCCTTGGACGGTCCCGGGACGGGTCTGGTAATAGGCGAGGTATCCCCCTTCGGTTTCGACCTCCTCGAACCAGGCCGCGATGTCCGCCAACCGTGCGTAAGCGTCGTCCGGCCCGCGGATTTCGAGGCGGTTCATGATGTCGAAATAGGAAAGGTAAAGGGCGGTCCCGCCGTCCTGGACTTGGTCGCCGAACGGGCGGGTTCGGTTGGAAGTCGGCCAGATCCAGTTGTAGTAGGTGTTGTTCTTGAGAGTGCTGGCGCGGGGGGCGAATCGCCAGGAATAGATGTCGCTCCCCTGGCTGGTGTCGCCGCTGACGGTGCGGATGCCGTCGAGCCAGTCGTAGACCTGCTCCCGTTGGGAGGGAGTTCCGAAACCGTAATAGAGCCCTTCGAGATTGACCAAGGTGAAACCGTAGTCGTGGGGGGTGTCGGTGGTGTCGACGGTCCCGACGAACCGTCCGGCCGACGCGTTCCAAAAGTAGGCGTTGACGGCGTCGCGGATGCCGGCGGCGAGGCCGGTCAGGGCGGAGGCGGATTTCGCGGGCGGAGGGAGGCCGAGGCCGCCCCGGTTTTCGACGTAGGCCTCGATTTCCGCCATGGCGTCGACGGCGCCCAGGTAGTAGGCGGTGCTGTAGGCGTCGCGGTGGCCGAAAGGAAGGAGGTCGTAATAATTCGAGCCGATCCCACGTCCGAAATCCTGGCGGAATTCCCCGGGACGTCCGTCGTGGCCGACGTAGTTTACCTCCAGCAAACCGAGCGAAGCTCCCTTTAATCCGGTGTGTAGATGATCCATGGCGGCGCGCATCCGTTCGAGGTTGGCGACCAGGAAGTCCTCGTCTCCCGTCCAGTTGTAGTAGCGGGCCGATCCGAGGACGAAATGGGAATTGTTGGTGGCGTGGCGGGTGTCGTAATGGGATTGCAGGCGGCGGAGGGTGACGTCGACCGGACCTCCTCCCACGCGACTGATGACCATGCGCAACTGAATGACGTTGCGGTTGGTTTCGGAGGGACCGTACCACTGAGGGTGACGATACATCGGAATGTAGCGGTTGGTCGTGCCGGACTGGGCGGGCGGGGGCGAGACGACTTGGTTTTCGGACGGCCAACCGGATTGCCCCTGGAGCCGCCATTGGACCGTCACCTCGTATTCCGCCGGAACGCCGAGCAGGGCCAGGTAGGGGGAATGGAACGTTTCGATGGGACGATAGGGATTCCAGGGGCTGAGAAACGTTCCGCTGCCGCTAATTGCCGGGGAGGAAACGGTGACTGGTCCACTGCCTTGGATCCGCCAGCCCGGGGAGTTCGGCGTCGAGGCGGAATGGCCCGAAATGGTCCATCCGACCGTGTTGTCCCGTTGATCCCATAGGTAGGCTTTGCCCCGCCGCCCGAGTTCGACGTTCGATTCGGTGCCGGAATTGGCGTAGGTGGGAAACGGCCACCCGATGGTTGGGAAGAAAAAGCCGGCGGGGGAGGCGGGATCATAAGTGAAGACATAACCCTCGTCGTCGAGCGGGATATTGAGCAGATTGTGGCGGAGCTCCGCGTTGATGTCGTGGGGACCCGAAGGATGCGCGGCGGTGTCGAGCCACAGGGTGGAGATGGTGTTCCACCCGCGCCAGTTGCTTTGTTGGACGCCGCGTATCGGCCCGGGATTGAGGACATAGCCGTAGTGGTAACGAAAAAAGCGGTTGAGACGGTCGGCGGTGGCGGTGTCGGATGACCGAAAGGTCGGGAACGAGGGGCCGAAGGAACGGAGGTTTTCGATCTCGAGGTTGTCGACGGTGCGGCGAAACTGCCCATTGCCATCCTCGGCGTCGGTATGGAGGCTCACCAAGGAAACCCGGGCGTAGGCGCTTCCGGCGTGTTGAACCTGCGCGACTTGGGATCCGTCGAAGCGGACCCGGTGGATGGAACCGACGCTTTCGACTTCGACGCGCATCGCACCCTGGCCGATCCGGTTGCCGACGGTTCCTTGGGCTAGGACCGGAGTGAGACTGGGGCCAAACAATGTCCATTGGCCGGAAGGAAAAATGATCAGAGAGTAGCCGCTCAGGTCGAATCCCTTCCCGATTTGGCGCCAGGTGATTCCGAACCATGCGTTTGCGGGGGCGGTTTCGATGTCGAGGTCAAAGGCGATTCGCACATCCTCGACTTTGATCCGGTCGACGGTCGCCGCCATTCCTCCCAGCCCGGACGAGGAAGCGCCGCGGTTGCTGACGAAGGTCAGGCGGCCGTTCTCGAGCATGGGCGCCGTCCCGTCGGGGGTCGGTGTCGCCCGCCAAGGGTATGCCCCGCCTGAAGTGAAGCCGAGATTGGTGCCGTTGGCCCGATTGAAGTTGTCGGAGGCGTCGTCGGTCGCGGCCGATGAGAAAGTGATGAAAAAGGAACCGAGACCGAGGAAAAAAAAGACGAGAAAGGATCTCATAGAGGTGCTTGGTTGATAACTCGATTTGTCCGGGAAATCACCGGAGACGTTCCGGCGAAAAGGTGATTTTTTTATATAAAACGATTTATGTCGGGGGTAGTCAATTATTTTCCCAGTTTTCGGATCGGCTCGCGGGAAGTGGCGAGGGTTTGGAGTCGATGAATCAAAGGGCTGAAAGGCGTTCAGGTTTTCGCGCGAAGCGCTTTGGAGTGCTGGTGCGTCCCCGCACCGCTTTTCGGAATGGCCGACGATGGCCGTGCGCTCGGAAGCCATCCGGCGGTCGGACCTCTTCCGCCCGCACTAAAGCTCCGCGAGGACGCGGAGCACCAAAGAGGCTCCGCCTCGAAACCGAAGTTTCATTCTATGGCATTCCCTGGGCGTAGTCCGGATTTTTGCTTGGATGAAAAATGAAATGGGTTGGCGGGCGATCAGGTTTTCGCGCGAAGCGCTTTGGAGTAGCTGGTGCGTCCCCGCTACCGCTTTCGAATTGCCGACGATGGCCTTGCGCTCGACAGCCATCGACGGTCGGACCTCTTCCGCCCGCACCAAAGCTCCCCGGGGACGCGGAGCACTTCCTCCAAAGAGGCTCCGCCTCGAAAGCCAGTTTCATCCCATGATATTCACCGGGCCTGATGTTGCGTTTCGGTGAAACGCGATTCCGCTCAGGCTCGCATCCGGCCGATCGATGCGATTGGAGATTCGCAGGAGGAAGTCCCCCTGCGGACGGAACCGAAGCACCTGGCCTGTCGGGTGACCCTCGACCTTTCGCACGGGGAGCACGAGGCGTCGCTCGGGGTCGGTGAGGACTTCGACGGAAACGATCACTCCTTCATTGCGCGGGTCGGCGAAGTAGAGCGCGACTTCCTCGATGGCGGAAAGATTTCCGGCGACGCGGACTCGCACTGTTTGCTGGCAGGGGGTGGGGTTTCGTCCGCGCAGCGCGCCGCGCAGGAGAAGGGATGCTTCCGTTTGTTCTGGCCAGGGCTCCCGGCGGGCCAGGGAACTGCGCGAGAAAATACCACCCGGGAGCGTCACGTTTTCGCGGGGAATGTCCTCGGCTAAGTCCGCTACGACCTTGATTCCGAATTCCTGCAGGCGTTCGCTGAGGTCCTCGCCGTTCGGTCCGGCGGCGAAGGCGATCCATGCCCATTCGTCGTCCAATTCAGAATACGGTTCGCTGTCGGTCAGCCATTCCCAGTCATGCCGCCATTCGAAACCGGAAAGAAAAAACGAACGCGGGCGGCCGGGTTCCTTGAGCCGGTTCTCCCCCGAAGTCAGTTCTTCTCCTCCGGGGCCCCTTCCTCGGATGCCTTCGGGAAGGAATATGTGGATATTTCCATCGGCTCGGTGAATCCGGATTTCGCCGTGGGGCGTGGGGAGGCATCCCGTAACCTCTGAGGCGAGGCCGTTGGAAGGGGAAACCCGGACCAAGGAAAACCCCGGGGCCGTCGGGGTGACGCCGAGCAGGTGGTCGGTCAACCATCGGGTCGGCCCGGCGCTCCACGGATGGCAAAGGCTGGTGTAGCCGTGCGTCCCGCAGAAAACAGGGTCGTTGGGGTTCATGCAATCGAGCCACTCCGGGCGGAAGCTCTCCCAGAAGGTGGTCGCTCCGAGGCGCAGCATTCCACCCCAGCAACGGTCGAGCAAGGCTCCGGCGGCTTCCCACCGTTCGGCCATGGCCATAGCTTGAAGCACGAAATAGTTATTGAACGGAGAGTAGGAGACCGCGTGGATCGGATTGCCGTAAAGACGTTTTGCGAGACGGAGGCGCGCCCGGGGATCCGCGACAACCCCGGCGAGCAGAGCTTCGGTGCCGTCGTGGAGACCGGGCTCGTCGATATCGGCCGCATTGAGATGATCCACGGTAGCGATGAGGGCCTCCGCCGTCCGGCGGACGTCGTTCCCCGATTCGTTTGGGGGGAAAGCTTCGAGGAGCGCGATGACTTCGGTGGCCGACCGCCGGGCCAGATAGCGATAAAGGCGGAGGTTGCCCGGAGGGGTCTCTTCGGCGAAGGCCCCCAATCGGTCGTCGTGTCCGCAAAAGGCCCGATAACCATGGAAACCAACCCCCGCCGCAACTCCCGCCGCGTGGGCGAGTTTAGCGGCCACCCGTGTCATTTGGCTCTCCCAAAAGGGGCGATCTCCGGACCAGCGGATGTAGTCGGCCAGCAGTTGTATCCAGTAAAGGGCGTAGGTTTCGATGCCGTTGTCGTCGTCGCGCATCCTTTCGGTATTCATGCGGACAGTGGAGAAATTGCCGAAGGCGGCGAGGGAAGCGGCTTGGGCGACGTAGGCGTCGCCTGTCCAGGAATGACGATCGCCACGCTCGGCCAGGATCGAGCCGAGGTGATCCACTTGCAGGTTTAGCTTCACGGAGTAGGCCCCGGTCTCCCAGATTCGATCGAGCACCGGTTGGTTGCTTTGGAAAGATCCTTGATAATTGACCGGTTTGATTTGGCAGACGGCTCGGAAGTTACGCAGTTTCCACGGCCGGGGGCAGGAGTTGACGTGAACCCAGCCAAACCGGACGCCTTCGTAAAGAAAATCGTTCAACCGAAGCCGCCAGGTGTTGCCGACCCGTTCGGGGGTTGCCGTTTTGCGGGGACTTTGGGCGCCCGCGTTGACGACGCCCGGACGATTGTATTCGCTGACCGAGAGTTGGATGTCACCGTTTAGGTTGTCACTTTCGAATTCGAGCCAGGCGGCGACTTCGACGCCGAAATCGAGGCGCAGGGAGACGGGTCCGTTGACGGTCAAAACCGATCCCGGTCGCCCCAAGCTATCCAGTCCGTCGACCATCCCAGACTCGAGGGTGGCCGCAACGGGCAAAACCGCATAGCATTGCAGCGGTTCCAATGGATCCTTCAAGGAGTTCGAGTCCCAGCAATAACCCCGCAGCGGATCCGGCGACTGGCGAAAGTCGCTATCGATCCACTGTCCGCCGTTCAGATAGGGATAAAGTGGAGGAACAGCTTCGGCTGGCCATTCCGGCAGGACGACCGGATGGTGAAAGGAGGGGATGAAGGAACGGTTCATGGATTGACGTCACCGCGAGGAAACGGTTTCCAGTGACCCGGGCAAGCCGAAAAGAAGCGAGAATTTCTTCCGCCCGGCTCGGGGGCGATTTTCGATTGGGCAGGTCCGGTTACCGACGCGATTGATGGAACGCAATTGGAAGGCGATTACGTTCGCTACTGCCAAATCATGTTACAACGACGCGGGTGATCCGCGGTCAAACACGCCTTGGTCCTCCCCTGAAGATTCGACGATTAACCTACATTCTTCAATTGAGCTAGCCGCGAGAAAGCACAAAGGCTCAAGAATAAGAAACACAGAGACGATTCCAGAGCAAGAGGTTGGAGCCCGCATTTCATTTGGTCCGGTTAACGCCGTGTAAAGATTGTGAGGTTGCGTCTCACCATGATGTCGTCGGGGATTTTCTCGACGACGTAGGGTAACTCGGCCCCCGCGGTGTTCTCGCAGGCGGGTTGGCTTTGCCCGGCTTTGCCGCACGACCGCAACGGGCGGGGACGGTTTGAACGTGGTGTGATGTCGCGCGGTCCGGAAACGTGAATCCCGTTTCAACTCGGCTTCCTGGAGTGCTCGGACATGGCTGAACTTGCCATCCAGGCGACATGTCGACGCTCACCCGACCTTCCCCCGCCTGGCAGACGTCTTTCCCCTGGCCCCCTGTCTTACCGAGACAATTTCCGCCCAGGCGACAGGGCTGATCCTAACGGATTCCGCCTTTGACTATAGAGAGGTCTCTTCCTGCTTGGGCAATGCCTCCACAGTCTTCAAATGAAACTCCCCAGCAAACTCCAGGCGCACCTCATCGGCCACGTTGGCGATAAAAGGGAGGTTCGGCACGATCAGCCCGTAATCGCGACGGCTCACCTTCGTCTTCGCTTCTCCTGTGAGGAGGTCCGGCGAGCTCACGGTCAAAACAATTTCGAAAGCTGCCGGTCGAACGACGTCCCGGATGGTGAGATCGCCATGGGCAATAAACGAAACCGTCTCGGCCACGCTGACGGAGCCGGGCAGCCCCTCCAGTTTGGATGGCGTGAACGTGATGAACTCATGATCGTCCGTATTCAGGATACGGTTACGAGTGGCGCGATCGCGCCGTTCCTCGTCGCTCACGAAGGTCCGCGCGTTGACTCGGATCGTGCCGAGTTGCGCGGTGGAGAGATTGTTCAGGTCGACGAGAAACTGCCCCGCCACCTCGCTGGTGCTGCCAACGACGTCAACCGGTTGCCCCCGCAGCTCCTCAAATATGATGTAACGGGCCACCGAACCTGCCTGCACAATTTCAAATACCTGGCGGACTTCCCCCAAGGACGACGGTTCCGTCGCCGCGATAGGAACGGCGGTGGCGGGTCCGCTCGCCTCTTGGGTTTCACCCAAAATCCAGTTGTAGAGGAGGGCTCCACCCGCGGCGGCCAGAAGAAGAAACGTGCAGACGATTAAAAGTGGTTTTTTCATAAAATCAGGATTGAATGACACCTGCCTAGAACCATTCGAAAGTTGAAGGAAAACATGTGGACGGATGGAAAAAAGTGTTAAAGGTAGATAAATCTGGTGGCGGGTTTCGTCCGCACGGTTTCTCTAACTCGGTGAAGAGAAGCAGCGAAGGGTTCACGCTCCATGGTAAAGCGGTCACCTACTTACTGAGGCCTGACCCTGTTTGCTTTCCTCCGCACACCGTCAGCTCATTCGATCCGCATGCGGAAGAAACCGGTTGTGCCGGTTACGGCATGATCGACCGCGCCTTCCTCGGTCAACATCTCCGGCGTGATCTCGACCGGCGTCCAAACTTTCAGGTCTGTCGAATGTTCCAGCGTCAGGCGGAAAGGCGTCGGTCGTGGAGACTCGAAAGTCAGGGTCCATCCTGCCAACGAGCCCGTGTTACCGGCCTCAAAACTTTCAATGATAAGAGTCCAGGTGCCGCTGGCGCTCATACCGTTGAATGTCTCTGCGAAAGAAGTGGGGGTATACATATACGGTGTGGCCGGGGCGCTGCCGGGCGTATTCGGATTTGACGAGGGCAGATACGTGCCGGAGGGAATAATGGGGGGCGGGGCCATATTGAACAGCGGCGTTCCACTGTCGGAAAAGGTGTAACGGTTGACAGCCGCGAAGGCCGAATCATAGCCGAGACTGTTGCCGGTCCCCCATCCCGGACGTTGGAAAAGGTCAATACTTGTGACGCCATTCGGATGCACCAGACGCGCCGCAAGCGCTCCCGCAAAATTGTGATCCAGCCCATCGAGGTGAAGCCACACATTGGAGATTTGTCCGTCGAACGATTCAGGTATGTAAACCGTGGATACAAACGGAATGCCCCGGGAATTGCTGCCGGCGCCTTGGGGAATGGTCCCGCCATTACCACTACCGAAGAAGAAATAGGGAGAGACGCTGTCCCCGTTCTCCGAGAGTCGATCTCCGTTCTCGGTCGCAATGTATGAGTCGTAAAACCCATCCGGCGGAGCCGCGGCTGCAAACGGCCCGTAGGTTGTAATGGTACCGCTGAATAAAGTGATGACGTCGCCCGGCCACAGTTGAACCATGTTAGGCCCCGCCCCAACCAGGTCTTCTTCGGTAAAGTCGATGCGGTCCAACCCTGACGCATATTGATTGACCGTCTCTCTAGGCCCATCGTTGATTGAGTATTCCAACCCGCTGCTGATAAGACCGCTTGGGAGGATGTTCCCCACCCGCTCAAAAACGAAATAAGGGCCAAGATCGGGATCGGTCCACGGAAAAGGGCTGACCGTGTAGGTGATGGGAGCCGTGAGGGTGATACTAAGCGGTTCGCCGCTCCCGCCGCTGAAGGTGAGGTGTGCCTGGGCACTTGCCGAAACTGCGAAGCAGGCGGCCAGTCCGGAGCCGAGGAAACATTTAATGATGGATTTCATGTGTGAGTTGATTTGGCTTATAAGGGGCCCGCTAAAGACCGGAACCATTATCGGTGTTTGGGGGGCACTGTCAATCCCGCGTGCCCCCAAGGTGTATCCGTAGTCGGGTTGGCTTTGCCGGGCTTTGCCGCCCGACCGCAACGCACGGGATGGTTGAACGTGGTGTGATGCCGCGCGGCTCCGGAAACTGCTCATATTGCCGCTACCCCGCCGCCGGCGACAACGACATACCCGAACAGCAAAACAACATTCCTCAAGGACAGAACGGCCTGCCTCAGCCATTGAACGACATGCCTTAATGATAAGACGACATATCTCAGCGGCTAAACGACATGGCACTGCGATCGAACAACTTGTTTTAGCGATCGAATGACTTGCCTCAGCGAACGAATGACGTGCCTCAGTGATCGAACGACATGTCTCAGCCCCCAATCCTGCAGGCTCTCCGGGTCGCTCAGGAAACGTCACGTTCTGAACTCTGACCAATTTACTGGTTGTTTGGGTGGGGGATCATTCGATGAAAGCGTGGCTTCGTCGCTACAGAGAGGCTGTTTTTCGGGTTGGCGGGCGAAAGCAAGTTGCGGGTTTCCAGGCAACTGATCTTCCAAACTGGTGCCGAGGAGGGGACTTGAACCCCTACGCCCGTGAAGGCACTAGAACCTGAATCTAGCGCGTCTGCCAATTCCGCCACCTCGGCAATGAGTTTTGCTCGGAATAAAGGAAAACAACTAGAGCAGAGTCCGGGAGCGCCGCAACCCAAATTTCGCCTTTTTTTCCGGGGGACTTTCGAGCGCACGCCCCTCCGGTCAGTTTTGCCCTCAAAAGTCTTGCGAAGCGGTTTGGCCGGTCGGTAAGCTGGGCGGTTTCGGGAAGATACCAACATGAAACAACCGGACATAGCTGTCGTCGATTATGGAATGGGGAACCTCCGGAGCGTTTGCAAGGCGCTGGAGTTCGTCGGGTCGACGCCGCGTATCGTGTCCGAGGCCGACGAGTTGGCCGGGGCTGATGGGATCGTCTTTCCGGGGCAGGGCGCTTTGGGAGATTGCGTGAAGGCGTTGCGCCGGGTCGGTTTGGAGGGAGCGCTGAAGGAGTGGATCGCGGGAGATCGGCCATACTTGGGGATTTGCCTCGGGTTGCAGGCGCTTTTCGAATATTCGGAGGAGGCGGAAGATCCGGGATTGGGGATATTTCCGGGAAAGGTGTTGCGCTTTAATTTGCCGCGGCAGTTCAAGATTCCGCACATGGGCTGGAACGAGGCGCGATTCGTCCGGGACGATTCGCCTTTGCGGGCGGGGCTTCGGAGCGAGGGGGAGCAATTTTATTTCGTGCACAGTTATTATGTGGCGCCGGACGACCGGAGCATCACGTTGTGCACCACCGATTACGGTGGGGAATTCGTCAGTGGAATTCAAAAGGGAAGGTGTTTCGCCACCCAGTTCCATCCTGAGAAAAGCCAGGCGAACGGGTTGGCCATCTACCGGAATTTTGTTGAAGCCGTGATGGGGAACCCCCATTAATGCATCTTTGCCCGAGAGCCAGCCAATCGATTAATCACTCTGAATGAAGAACATGTCAAAAACAGCTCGCATTAACATCGACGGAACGGAGGTCGAATACCCGATTATCATTGGCACCGAAGGCGAACGCGCCATCGATTGCCGGACGCTTCGCGCCGACACTGGATACATCACTTACGACGAGGGATACGGGAACACCGGCTCGTGTCAGAGCGAAATCACCTTCATCGATGGTGAGCACGGAGTTCTGCGCTATCGCGGTTACCCGATCGAGGAATTGGCGCAGAATTCCAATTTCGGAGAGACCGCTTATCTGATCCTCTATGGCGAGTTGCCGAACCCGGTGGAGCGCCAGCGTTTCTCGGAGTTGTTAAGCGAACATGCCCCGGTGCCGGTGGCGATGCAGCACCACTTCGAAGGTTTTCCGAATGACGGCGCCCCGATGGCGATTCTGAGTGCGATGCTTAGTTCGCTCGCGTGTTATTACCCGGATTTGGCGACCAATGACCGGGCCCAGGATCTGGAGAACTTCGACCGGGCCGCCACGGTGGCTCTTTCCAAGGTGCGCACGATCGCCGCGATGACCTACCGGATGAGGGAAAATCTCCCGTTCATTTATCCCCGTCCGGACCTCGGCTACGCCCAGAACTTCCTGCACATGATGTTCTCCAAGCCGTATGCGGAATACACTCCGAGCCAGGAGGTGACCGACGCCCTGAATCTCCTCCTGCTGTTGCATGCCGACCATGAGCAAAACTGCAGCACGTCCACGGTGAGAATGGTGGCCTCCAGCGGCGCGAATCTGTTTGCCTCGGTCGCGGCCGGGATCTCCGCTCTCTGGGGCCCGCTGCACGGAGGAGCCAATGTCGCGGTCCTCCAGATGCTCCAGGAGATTCATGCCGACGGTGACGATGGGTCCCGTTTCATCGAGGACGCCAAGAGTGGAGTCAGTGGCAAGCGTCTGATGGGCTTCGGGCATCGGGTTTACAAAAACTATGACCCACGGGCCAAGATCATCGGTGCGATGTGCGAGCGGGTGTTGAATTCGCTCGGTTTGGAGGATCCGTTATTGGATATCGCCCGGAATTTGGAGAAGGCGGCGTTGAATGACAGTTATTTCCTCGAACGGAAGCTCTATCCGAACGTTGATTTTTACAGTGGAATCATCATGCGCGCCGTCGGGATTCCGCTGGAGATGTTCACCGTCATGTTCGCGATGGGCCGGATGCCGGGGTGGATCGCGAATTGGAAGGAAGTCGCGTCCAATCCGAAAGGCCGGATCAATCGTCCGCGGCAAATCTACCAAGGCCCGACAAGCCGCGCCTACGTCCCGATGGATCAACGCTGACCCTTCGGTTGCTCTCTTAAAACCAAACCGGTGCATTTCGTCTGTTTCCGCGGACGGGTGCCCGGTTTTTTTCTGCCCGGTTTCCTGCCCCGGAGGTCTGGTCTGCTCCTCCTTGAACTAACAGGCTGCATCCCGGAGAGCCGCGAAGACCGAGATGACGATGCCCGCTTGCGGGGAATTCTGTATGGAGCTTACAAACAGCAGTATATAGCCGTGAGAAGGCACAAAAGGCACAAATCGGAAACCTAATCGGAAGGGTCGTTTCACCCAACGGGTGACTGGTGATGATCGGCCTCTTATGAACGATCCCATCCTTTTTGCGTATTTTGCGCTTTTTCCGGCTATTCAAATTGCGGAAGTCGAGGAATGAAGCGAGGTTAAAGTGTGGTTTGTGTTTGTTCTGTGGATACAATTGGCGGGATTGTCGGTGGACGTTTCGGGGGGCGGGGAGTCCCCGGATTTTAAGCGGACGGATCGTAAGGCTGATTGATCATGGGCAAGTCATCTAGTGGACCCCCCGGGGAATACCGTAGGGTCCAGCTCGGTAGAAGCATTGTTGGTGACCCATGAAAGGCCTCAGTGGCGGGAAATATTTGGAGCATGAATTCATTTTTTGAATACATAAAATATTTCGTAAGTGGTTTTGTTTGTTTGGTTTGGTTGGGTAGTCTTTTTTGACCGATGAAGCGTGATTGATTGATTTCGAAGGGTTCCGTCTGGAGGTGTCAAGTCGGGGAGGGCGGGAAGCCCCTTGCCGGAGGGAAACCGGAATCTATAATCAATGGCATGTTTCGTCAAAAGTCTCCACGGAGGTTCGCCCTCTCATTGTTGGGCGTATGGTTGTTCCTGGTGAACGGGCTCTCAGTCTTGGGAGCCGAGTCCAACCAGGATCGAGGTTTGTTTTATTATGTGGTCGATCGTTCGGGGTCGATCATTTCTTACGGGCTGACGGAGCCGATTCGGCGAGCGATCACCGAGCATGCGGCTCAGTTGCCCGAAGACACGGAGGTCCGGCTGGTCTTCTTCTCGCGCACCGCGAGTGAACCGGCGCGGTGGGAAACGATGACTCCGCAGGCGAAGACGCATTTCGCCGATTTCTTCAAAAGGAACTTCGTGCCGGAAGGTCCGACGCGGCTTTATGATACCGTCGCCGAGGCGATGGAAGAGGTCCGGGCCTCCGACGAAAATTACCGCTTCGTCAGCATCCTGGTCTTTTCCGATGGCGAGAACAATTGGTCACGCCAGTATCGCAGCTGGCAGGAACTCCAGCCGGTTTACGAAGGGCTGGTGAGCCGGCATGAACAAAGTTACGTTTATTGGATCACCCTGGAATTCGATCCGGCGGAGCAGCCGCCTTCCTGGGTCATTCACGAGCCGCAACCTCCCGGGACGACCGACATCCCGGTGCCGGAACCTCCTCCGGCCGCCGATTTCGTCGCCCATCCGCGTCAGTTGAAGGTCGGCGAAACGATCCAGTTCGAATTTACCGGCAGAGGTGGCCGGGTGACGGAGTATCTTTGGGACTTTGGGGATGGAACCACTGCGACGGGAGCGAATCCGGAGCATCAATATCGGGAAGACGGAGTTTACGAGGTCACGTTGGTGGCGGTTGGTCCCGGTGGCGAGGCCCGTGAGACCAAGACAGATTTCGTCGAGGTGGCGCCGGACATTCCATTGACGGCGGATTTCCGCTGGAGTCCGGAACGTCTCCGGATCGGCGACACTATTCGTCTGGAGGATTTGTCGGGGGGGAATCCCGAAACCTGGGAATGGACCATTAATGGGGAGGTGGTCTCCGATCAACGGTCGCCCTCCATCTCCGCTGAAGGAGCCGGTGATTTGTCTATCGCTTTGACGGTCGGACGCGGGGAAGAGCGGGAAACGGTGGAGCGAACGGTCAATATTCTGCCGTTGCCTCCGGTCGCGGATTTCTCGATCGAACCGGCGGAAGTAACCTTCGGCGAACCGGTGGTGTTCGCGGCGGATGAAACCGATTCGGATTGGAATCACCGCTGGGTGATTAATGGCGAGACTACCCTGGAAGGCCACCGGGTGGAATGGGTTTCGGAGCGGCACGGCTTGCTTCAGATCGTCCACACCGTGGAAGGCCCTGGTGGGTTCGCGCGGCAATCCGACCGCGTCTTCATTCACCCGCCGGTGGAAGTGGTGCCGGATACCGGCTTCGCGATCCGCTCCAGGGTATTCACGGAGGGTGATGCTGTCACCTTCACGGCGAATGAGACGGAAGATGGGTGGAGGCACGAGTGGATTGTCGAGGGAGAGTCGATCGGGGAAGGATCCGAATGGGAATGGGAATCCGACCGGTCCGGCCATGTGGTCGTGACCCATCGCATCCATGTTCCTGATACGGAGGCATATTTCGAGGAATCCGACGAGATCCTGGGGCAAAAACCGGAATTGATCCGGGTGGCCTTTGCGAGTTCGGCTACCTCCGGCACGTTTCCGTTGACGGTCCGCTTTACCGACAATTCGGATGGCGACGGCGTCAGCTACCATTGGGACTTTGGTGATGGCAATACTTCGACCGAGCGGAACCCGACCCATACCTATGAGGAAGCGGGACAATACGCGGTGGTCTTGTCGGTCACCAACCGGCAGGGAAATGTGACTTCAAACGTTGATCCGGTGGTTTTGTCGGTGGTTCCTCCGATGCCGATGTGGCAGAAGGCGGCGATCGCGGTGGCCGCCGGGATTCTTATCTGGGTGTTGATTGTGGTGCCCTTTATCCTGCGGCCGATGCTGGCGCCTCAGAAAGGGCCGAAGTTGGTTGGGATGCGGACGTATCCCTTGCACATGTCGACTCATCAGAATTGGACGCGGTATTTCTGGCCGAAGCGATCGGTGACGATCGGGTCGGCGATGGATTCCGATATCCGCCTGCCGAAGGCGGATGGGACGAGAGGACACATCGCTCTGATTGAGCGTGCGCCGGCGGCGGCCAGTTACTGCATCCGACCGTTGGCGGGCAATGAAATATTCAAAATCGAAAAACAGACCAGCCTCACCAACCCAGGCAGCGAAGAGCGGGCCAAGGTGGGACGGGGACGGATTTTGCGGGATGGCGACACTTATGAGATTGCCGGTGAGCGCTTAAAGTGGTGCCAACCGCGGAAACGACAAGTCAAACCCTCCTCGACGAAGCAGCGCGCGAAATTAACCAACGGCAAGGCAACAACATTTGCGAACAGGAAGAAGCAAACTCTCGCTAAAGTAAGAACTTAATCAGGAAAACTATGATTCACAACGGAAACGGCAACGGAAACGGGAACGGCAACGGCCATGGATATGGCGGTTACGGAAACGGAAATGGTAATGGAAACGGCAATGGCAACGGCAATGGTCATGGCCGCCGCAACGGCAATGGTAATGGCAATGGAAACGGCAATGGCCACGGAGTAGGTCTGGCCGATTTCACCGATACGATCCGCCCGACGATCTTCATCGGGCTCGGGTCGACGGGGGCCAAGATTGTCTCGCGGTTGAAGGCGCTGATCCATGGCGATGGCAACAAGAACCTGGCGAACGACTTCTTGAGTTACTTCATCATCACTTCGGAAGTGACGCCAGAGACCGGGGTCGACCGCAACATCGGTTCCTATGTCTATAGCACGCAGGGACTGACCGGGCGGGCCGCGGTCGAGACCTTCACCAAGCACCGCGGGGCGAATAAAGAGATCGTCCGGGAAAACTTCAAAAAGTGGTGGTCGTTTGATCAAGACGACGAACCCTGGATCCCGCCGGTGAATGACGCCGGAGTCGGGGCCGGGGGGATTCGCGCGCTCGGGCGGTTGCTGTTGCACATGCGCTGCATGGACATCCGACTCGACGAGCGGTTGAAGCAGGAAGTCGAGGCGCTACGTAAGAAGAAGGAAGCGCTCGATCCGCACCTGCGCCACTTGGTCGACGAGAAGAGCGTCTCGGTGTATGTCTTCGGGCTTCTGGCCGGCGGAACGTGCAGTGGCAGTGTCGCTGACATCGCGTTGTTGATCCGGACCGCCCTCCCGAAGGCGATGATCCACGGGGTGTTCATGCTCGGAGACGTCTGCTACACCGGCCAGGATGCGAACGAGCTCGATCCGCGGAAGGTGAGCGCGCAAAAGCGGAACACCGAACACGCCTTGGCCGAATTGACGCTTCTGCAAACCGAGCACGGGCGGCAAGTCGCCTTGCGCAACTGGGTCCGCTGGGTGGGGCGGTGTCGGATATCGGAAGACGCCTTCGACTCGAAACCGTTCTTCAAGATCGCACTCGTCGGAGCGTCCAATGATAATGGATACAAACTCCAGCACTTCAACGAATACATCGAATTCGTTGCCCGGTTCCACGCGTTGATCTATACGACCGGCGCCTACCAGGAGCAGATCGGACGCGCGGTGGACGAGCAGTCTCAGAACGTCACATCCTGGGACAGTGATTTCCCGGGGCGGCCGAACAATTTCTGCCGATTGGGGTTGATGAATATCGAGATTCCGAAGGATCGGGTGTTGTCGTTGATTCGTCACCAGGTCGCGGACAAGCTGGCGTCGGAGAGCTTCAAGCACATCGATCCGGAACGCTGCGAAGCGAGCCGAAGCCGGTTCTTCAACGAGATCCAATGGTCGCGCCTCGATTCGCATTTCCTGCCGGAAGCGCGGTCGTTCCTTCCGGAGACCGACAAGCGTCCAGGAGAAAAGGACGAGTTCGTCGAGATATGGGAAGCGTCGAAGGCGGACGCCGACCGGTATCTGGAAAGCTGGTATCAGCCCGATTCCGAAAAGGCCCAGGAGCGGATCAACTCCTTCCTTGAGCGCCTTGATGGAGCTTTGGAAAATATCGTGGAGGATTTCCTCGGTCAGGCGGAAGACCGGCCGGTTTCCTTCGGCAGTTTCCAGCATTTGCTGGCGCAATTGGTCGACGCGGTGAACGCCCAGATCGCGACCAACGCCGAGCAACGGGAAGAACTCGAAGAGGCTCTCTTCGCGTCGGGCGGCTTGAGTCGTCAATTCGAAGCGTTGTTGGCCACCCATCAGGAAAACTATCCGTCGAAGGTGCGCCGTTGGTTGATGACCCGTTATGCCGGGAACGACGAGCTTTCCGATTTGCTCGAAGAGTATCAGAACAAGGGCCGGGCCTACTGCGGATACATCATGCTCGACCAGGCGCTGGCGCTCTTCCGGAGCCGCTTGCTCGCCTTGACGGTCGCGCGGAAGCTGATCACCGGTGACGAGTGTGCTCGGCGCTTCTTTAATATCGTGCAGCACGAACGCAACGAAGCGTTCCGCGGGGACGGGATTCAACTCGGGATGCGCCAGGGGGTTCTCGAACGGATGGCCGACATCGAAAAGGTCTTCGTCGAACCGCTGTTGTCGAGCCGGGTCGGACCGGACACGGAAATGATGCGGCGGGAAGCGGCCCAGAGTTACGTCCTGCAGAATTGGAAGGGGCACGGCAACAGCTCGCTTTCCGAGTCGTTCAAGACGTTGGTCGCCCAACTTTGCCCGGACCGGACCAGCACGCGGACGTTGACCTTCGACCAAGCGGTGACCGATGGCTCTGTCATGGACCACTTGGAAGATCTGATGCTCGGGTTGCGCTCCTCGTTCGAGGCGGCGGAGTCGCGTATCTTCCGTCCGGCGATCGAGTCGACCTCGGTGTGGGAGGGGATCCGGCGTTATCTGCGGATGCAGAAGGGTGACGCGGACGCGACCTTGAAGAGCCTCTTCTCGGGTTACGCGGATCGGGCGGCCTTCTTCCCGGTGTTGTCGGGCAAGGCCCGCGCGGACAGCTTCGAGCCGGCCCGCTACAATTATTGCATCTGCCGGATGGACGATGCGGAGGTGGCATTCGAGCGGCTGAATCTGCCGAATCCGAAGACCTATCTCAATTCGCTCTTCACCCATGCGTTTGGATACGCCCCACGGGCGATTCCGAACATGAACAGCAGCAGCTTCTCGCTCTCGATTCTGCGAATGATCGAAGGGGAGTTGCCGACCAATTACGAAGGGTATGAAAACCTTTCGAATATCCTCGATTTGGATACCGAGGAAAAGGTCGAGGAGTCGAAGAGGAAGAAGGCATGGTCCGACTGGCGATTCCCGGAATGGATTCAGGAATGGCACAAGCGCGGTGGGGCTGAGTTTCTTCTGCAGGAGTAATGAACCATGCTGTTTTTATTATCCAAAGAGCTGTGGCGGAAAGTCCGCCACTGTGCTCGCAAGCAGACGGCTGCTCAGCCGGAGCTCTGGCATTGGACGGCATGTGATTTCGGAGGCGATGTCCGGTTGCGGTCGATCGAAGAGGATAGGACTCTGTCCTCCCTCATCGACGAGGCCGCCCGGGCCCGGCGCGGGCCGGTCTCGATCGTAGCGGCCAGTCCGACGCTGTCGCGGGGGTTCTCGAATGTGATCAGTTTTCTGTTACGACATTCGGACGACCTTCGTATCTCCCTCATGTTGACTTCTCCAATGAAGGCGGCGGAGGTGGAGCGTTGCCGGAGTTTTCTGGATGAGCATCCTGACTTGCGCAGCCGGGTGTCGACCTTCTTCGTGGCGGTCGAAAAAGACACCGATTTCGCGGAACTCGAAAGTGCCGAGGTCTCGCGCCAATACGCCGCTTTTCTCCGCCTGTTGATTCAGGGCGGAGAGTCGTTGGCCGATTCCCTGGGAATCTTCCGGGAGACGCCGAAGGATGATCTTCCCAACGGGGATAGCGATGATCTCGACGAGTTTCCGATCGACCGGTTCTCCGCGCCCCTTTCGCAGGGGGTGTTGGCGGCGCTGGGAGTGCGCACGTGGATTCCTCAGCGGGAGCGAATCATCAGCCTGACAGAATCGCTGATGACCAAGCTTGTCGCCGAAGAGGAGAAGCGGGCCGCGATCGGCGCCCGGGTCCGGAGCGCGGAACCGGCGATGGTGGTCGGTCAGGCGCTTTACCTGGGCGGATCGGACGAGCCGTTGGGGCCGCAGGATTTCGCGGAGCAGATTCCCGAGCCGCCGCCCTCTCCGTTGGAGAGCTGGAAGGTGCCGGTTTCGCGGGGACGTGCCCGAAAGGAGCGGCGTCACCTGCAGCGGACGGTTCAAAAGGATTTCGCGGATTACACCGAGGCGCTGAAAATGTCGCTCGACCAAATCACCGAGATCATTTGCTACCGGAGCCAGGAGTCGTTCTCCCAGGCGGTTGATATCTATCGCAACCAGTTGTTGGAGGAGATCGATATGGGCAGCCTGTCGATCCTGGCGAGAAAGTATTATCCGGCCTTCCAGGTGGCGCCGGACGAAACGTTGGCCGGGCCGCCGGAGCCGTCGAAAGGATGGCTGCCGCACGAATCGCTCGACTGTTTCTGTCAGGTTTACGACGCGCTGGAGGAAGGTTTGGAAAAACTTCCCACGGCGAAGACCTGGGCGGCGATGGGATTCGGCGGGCTGTTGTTCCTGGGCGGGGCGATGATGTTGCTCGGCGCGGGGACCGCGCTTTCCGCCGGGTTGGCGATAGCCGGATTGTTGACCCCCGGAGCGCTGTGGGTTTACCGGACGATTTATCTCAACCGTTTGCGCAAGCGATTGGTGGAGACCTCGAACCGGACCTTCCATAGTCTGCGGGTCGCTTTCGAAGAGGAAGTCCAGTGGGTGGTCCATCAGACGCAGGTGCAATTGGAGCGCGACCTGCGGAAGGACGCCGGGATGTTTTGCGCCCGGTTGCAGGAAGAGTTCGATTCGATGCCGTGGTTGAAAGCGGCGGCGGACGTCGACCCGGACGGAATCCAGGAGGACATCCGGCAATTGCGGGCGGCGCTGTTGGCGACCGGGGTGGACGAAAACCGTCTCGACAAGCTGATAGGACGTTTGCCGGAATTGGCCCGGAATATCATCGAAAGCGCCCGGCGCGAGCGGCTACCCGAGGAGGAGGAAACGACTCCCGAATTGCGGCCGCACGAGTTGGTGGAAGAGTGGTTCGACGAGTTGGTCGGCACGGCGGTCTTGCCTTTGGAGAAGGTGAAATCGCTCAAGGACGACATTCTCGAAACCGCCGGGGCGTGGAGGACGCCGGCGTTGATGGCGCCGTTGACCGACGCGGAGTTGCACCGGGGATTCAAGAAATTGGTCGTTTTGCCCGACACCGACATCGTTTACCAGCAGTTGAAGGAAGATCTCCCGCAACTTTCCGGAAACGCGGTCGTGAAGCTCGACGTCTGGACCGGCGAGGTGCCCGGCATCGCGATTTGTTCGGTGATGTCCGGCTTATCGGAATCGATTCTGGGGCCTCCGGTGAAAATCAGGGGCAACGGCACCCGTCATGAAGAGATGAAAACCGGCAACGGAAGTTCAGGAAGATCTTGACCTTCGTCCGGTTTGGAGAGACGAATCAGCTCTTTATGGGCAAACAATATAATAAAGAAATCAAGAAACGTCGTCGCCAAGCTTACGTGAAGCGGAAGAAAACCGCCCAAACGAAGAAGTAGGGCGCCGCCGAAAAGTTCAACAAACGAAAAGTCCCGGATGGGACGGTCAAGCGGGGAAATCCTGAAGGCCGTTCAGTCCGGGACTTTTTTTTATGAACTTATTCTCCGCAGTGGGTATAGCCGCGAAAAAGCGCAAAATACGCGAAAAGCATGAGATAGATTATGAGAAGTCGATTATTACCAGTCACCCGTTGGGTGAATCGGCCCCTTCCGTTTAAGTTCCTATCTTGCGTCTTTTGTGCCTTCTCGCGGCTGAATACTGCCTGCATTAAGGATGAAACGAAATTCACCGGCAGGAATGCCCGTGTCACAAGGTGGGCTCAGTCGCTTGGACCGAACTCGGTGAGGAGATCCTGGGGAGCGGGGACGTCCTTGATGATTTGCGACGGATTCGGCCCGACCCCGATGTAGCGGAGGTTGGGTAATTCCCGGGGCCATTTGCCGCCATCGAACGCGGTTTCCAAGGTATGGCGGAACATGCCCGCGACATAGCGTTTGGCGTTCGGCGGGAGTTGCTCGAAGCTGCGGACGTGGGAAATGTCTTCGTTCCAACCGGCGTAGCGGGTGTAGACCGGTTGAAGGGTCTGGTGCAACGAATTTCGGCGGGGAACGTGCCTGAGGAGGTTTCCGTCGGAATCGCGGTAGGCCGTGCAGACAAGCAAGTCGTCGCGCCAATCGCCTTGATGGGTGAGCGCGTCGAGCTTATTGATCGCCATGCACTGGAAT
Organism: Verruconatronum alginivorum; assembly: GCF_056590205.1. Taxonomy (NCBI): domain Bacteria; kingdom Pseudomonadati; phylum Verrucomicrobiota; class Opitutia; order Opitutales; family Verruconatronaceae; genus Verruconatronum; species Verruconatronum alginivorum. The sequence goes on from NZ_JBWPVQ010000001.1 coordinate 2,901,440, forward strand.
CCGGCGTAGCGAAGGGCGTCTCCCTTCTCGATCGCGTCGAACCATCCGACCATTCGCTGGCGGCCGGTCGAGGTCCCGTATTCGAGCTTCTTCAGGATGACGCTGAGGGGGTGGGCGTCGTCCATCCGGGTGATGAAGGTGTGGGTGCCGACCTTCGTGTCGTAGGCCTTGGCGGCGCCGATGGTGTGGATCGGTTGGATCGGGATGCCACCGGAGAGGAAAAATTCCGGGGTGAAGGTGTGGGAGGCGGTGACGTTCGGGGAAAAACCGTGGCGTTTATCGAGCCAGTAGGATTGGCCGAATTCGCCCAGAACATAGCGGTCGTCGCGGATGGCTTGGAGGATCAGTTCCCGGACGTCGCGGACCTGTTCGCGGAGGCCGAAACCGGCCGACCAGTAGGTCTCGACCAGCTCGCGGTTGTCGAGGGTGAATGGATCCTTCCCCATGAAACGACGGAAGTCGAATTCGTCGGCGGGAAACGACCCGCGTTCGATGCTCTCGGCGTTGGCCCGGGTTTCCGCCTGGGTGAGAATATCAAAGAAGCCATCCCAAGCCTCGGCGTCGACCTGGCAAACATGGCGGATGCAGGCGAGGGCACGGTCCATCCGTTGGATCAATCGCTTTTCGAACACCTCGCGGGGACCGCGGAAATCGGCGAAGTAAATTTGCCATTGCCCGGTTTCGTCGCGGTAGGAAGGGGAGATTCCTCGTCCGGTGGAACCTCTTGGTTCTTCCTTCAGGACATGGACCCGGTAATGCTCCCAGGCCAGGTCGAGCAGGCGGTGGGAGAGGTCGGAGACCATGGTGCGCTCGTCGATCGCGAGGCGGGAGAGGACGTCGAACCCCCGTTCCTCGAGCGGGCGGGCTTCCCACCAGATTTTGCGCGGGTCGGCTACGACGCCGCTGCCGAGGGCGAGATAGGGGACCTGTTTTTCGACCACCCCGGCCGGGAGGAGGTTGAGTTTCAGGCCGGCGGCGGTGTGGCCGGAGTTGGCGCCGCCGTTCACCTTGAGGACCATCGCTACGCAGTCCGCGCGGCGGGTCGATTGCCGAAGCTCCTCGGCGATTTCGGAGATCAGGCGCCCCTTGCCCTCATCGCCCATGCTGATGCCGACGTCGGCGATGAGATTGCTGGTGAACGGATTCAAGGCCATAAAAGAAGATTCATCCCAAAAATCGGCCGTGAAGACACGCAAAAAATGAAGGATTTTGGTCGGACCCGGCCGGGAGGCTTCCTCCGGCATCCTCGGGATGAAACCACGGGTTCCCCTTCGGTGTTGAATGAGGTGGGTCCGAGAGGTTTCGGATCATTGAAAAAACAATCAGCAGGAATTATTTCTTATGAAAAAAACGTTCGTGGCGGTTTTGGTTCTCGGGTGTGCGGTTTTCGCTTCGCAGATGCACGCGCAGGGAGCGCCCGGTGAGCGGGGGCAGCGCGGTGGCGGGGACCGTGGAGACATGGCCGAGCAGCGGGTCGAGCAGAGACTCGAACAAATGGACCGGGTCCTCGGTTTGTCGGACGAGCAAAAGGAAGCGTTGGAGAACATCTTCCGGCGGCAGGCGGAGCACCTGCGCAACCTATCCGGCGAGGAACGCCGGGAAGCGGCCCAGCGGGTTCGTCCTCGGGTGGAACGCGCGGTGAACGAGGTTCTGAGCGAGGAGCAACGGGAAACGTGGGAGAAGCATTTGGAGGAACGGCGCGGGGAGATGCGTCGTCAAGGAGGGGAGCGGCGCGGAGAGCTCGCCGAGGAACGTGGCGAACGTCCGGCGGAGCGAGGTCAACGTCCCGCCGAACGGGGGCAGCGCCCAGCGGGCCCCGGTGACCGGGAAGAGCAGCGCCCGCGCGGCGAAGGCCGTCGCGGCAATTGATTGGTTTGGGTGATTGGCAATAAGACGAAAGCAGGCCCCCGGAAGGAGGCCTGCTTTTTCGTTTTTTTGGGGGGGTGTGAAATCCAATTGAGTTCGAAGAAGGAAAGAACACCCACTTGAAGGTTGTCGCCCCCCCTATCGATCGAGCAAATGTTGGATTGGTACCTTTAGAGCTTTGGCGATTTCAAGTAATTCATAATCCATCAAATAACGATCTTGGTTCTCGATCCGGGAAATCGCACTTTGATTGAGGTTGATGCCGCGGATCATCAATCGCGCTGACAGATCGCCCTGAGACACCGACGGATTCATCCGCATTCGGATTTCACGTATCTTCGGACCCAGCACATTTTTTCCCAGGCTAGTTGACGTCTTTTTCATGCGCATGTGAACTTCACATGCTTGACATTGCCAGAATTGGTCGCCTTGATTATGCTTCATGAGCATAGGCCTTGTGGTGGGTCTACTTTTTTGACGGCCCCATTAGGAACTGATTGCCTCTTGTTAAGCATTAATCGTTTGTTCTTTTCTCCATGTTTCAGGATTGCGCTTTCTGTGAATCTCCACCTACTCCGTCCATTTGACCCATCATGAAGCAGTTCGCCTTAGTTCTTCTATTAGTCTTTCCGTTAACCAGCTCTCTGCTCGGCGGAGCAGTTGAATCATATTGGACAGAACTCGACTTCCAGGTTTTGGAGACCCGGGAGGTCGAGGTCGACGGAGGTGTTCGGAAGGTGGTTTTCAAGCGGGTGGCGCCGCCCGATTTGCCAGAGCGTCCGCCTGAAACGGAGTCGGCGGTGACGCGGGAATGCGGATCGCCTGTTCGCCCGGCTGCGCTTCAATGATTCCGAGGACACCGACGGCGACGGCCTCCCCGATTGGTGGGAGATGAATTGGTTCGGAGACCTGACTTCCTACGCCGGTTCCGACGACTCCCCGGGCGATCCGAATGTCTCCGTTCTTCAAGCCTATCTCGAAGGCCGCAATCCGCATGGAATCACCGTGACAGGAGCTGGTGCCGATGAAGCGGTGGAGATGGTGGTGTTTCTGCCGTTTTGATTCCGAAGATTGATTGCCCGCGAAAATTCAAACGCCGATTTTTCCATGAGAATCTCCCCTCTTTTCCCCAAATTCGCCGAATTGAAGTCGCGAATTGGCCTTGTTTGTCTGTTGTGCGTCGCCTTCATGGCCCTGGGTTCAAGTAAGAGCTCTGCGGATACGTCCGATTTTCCGATCGCCAAGGCGATGCGGGATTACCAGGCGAGGTGGCAGTATTTGGCGGAACGGGATTCGAGTATGGCGAATTCCATTTCGTGGCCGGCCTGCTTGAGCGGAGCGTTGCCGCCGAGTTATCCGAACGACCGGTTTTACGCGGAAGACGCCAAGTTTCGGGAACGACGGGTTGAGTTGGTTAAGGCGCTTCGCGACGTGTTTTGGGGACAAATTACGGGCATTTTCTCTGAATTTCTAAAAGAAGAAATCAACGAGACTTCATTTTTTGATGAATTAACATCCTTGGATTTTCCGAAAATCATGGATACAGCAATCCAAGCTGATCCCGAAGGATCTTTGGAGACGATTCAACAATACATTGATAGTATGAAGGTTCTATCGCCACCGATCGCTATTTTTCAGGTTGATGAGCAGATGCGGTTCGGTGGGGCCGACTCTTTAACTTGTGAAGGCGCAAAAGGATTGGCTTATGCCTGGTGGGACTACAACGGCTGGGTTCCTCCGCTCGGATTCCCATGGGAGGTTCTTGTTGAAAGTTACGAAGCTGAGGGTCGGCATTACGCCTACGTGTATGTCGCTCGCTTTAAGATTTCAGCTGATTTGAGTTCCTATCAGGGAAGAGCACACGTGCTTTTGAAAGTCGATCCGTTGGGAAGCGGCCCGGGAGATAACGCACCGCCCGTCACCGCCGACGGCCGATACCGGGTTTGGAAAACAATTTCGGCCGGGAGTCATTGGCTTTCCCCATTCACTTATCCGGAAGACGAGATGCCTCCAGCTTTTCCGCCCTGCGTGAATCCGGAGGGTTGGCAATTTGGCTGGAGATTGTTAGGTCACCGCATCGTGATCGAACCGGATTTCACTCCTCCCGAGGACGAGGGGGAATGTTGTGGCTCGGGCTGCGGTGGCGGGAGTTGCACCTTCGGAAGCGCGAGCGGCGGGACGGGGAGTATGTGGTTCCGTTGGGAACTGGGGGCGGGAACGGAAAAGCCGGATGCGGGGCATATCGGGCTGCGCGCTTCCGTTCCCCGGGAGAATCTTTCGACTCCGGCGGCGCTGAATTGGAATGTGTCGAACGATGTCCAAGTCGTCGACCAAACCGGTTGGGGAGGTGGGCTTTCGTTCACCGCTCCCGACGGGGAGGTGGTGATCGAGCGGGACTCGGTCGAACCGGACCGGCGTTACACCGTCCGTTTCCATCATCCGAACCATTCGGGCCATTTTCGGGAATATGTGGTCGAGAAAGTCTCTCCCGGCGCCGGTCTGGATGATTACGTCCTGCGGGTGACCGAGAAGGACGGCGACGGCGTGGAAACGCGGGTGTGGCAATTCGAATACGAAAAATCCGGCAGCGAAGGCGGTTGGAAGATGGCGAACGGCTTTTCCGGGGGAACCGCCTTGTCCTGGAGTTCGAAAACGGAGCGGTGGAACGCCTTGCGGACCCGCCGGACGGAGACGCAGGTGATCTCGGAAGATGACGGGACCGTGCGCTACCATGAGGAAACGGTGTTCGACCGTTTCGACTGGGGGATGGGCAAGACCAAGCGAACCGTGGCCCCCGAGGGGACTGACGCGGGGCCGGAACTCGTCACCAAATGGACTTACCACGACGATGGCCGCGTGAAATCCCGCCGCGAGACCGGGGGATCGTGGGAGATTTACGGATACGACGGAGCGGGACGCCTGACGGAACGGAAGTCGGTCTTCAAGGATTCGCATTTGGACGAGAACGATGAACCGGTCGGTCCCTACCGGTTGTGGGAGCGTTTCCATGACACCGCTGATTTGAACGGCGACAACTATGCTGACTCCCTGGTTCGAACGGTCGAGTCCGTGGTGGACGACGGATCGACGATTGAAATTTCCCGGAGGTATCGAATCGAATGGGGAAAACCGGAAATCATCGGAAGCGAGACCTTCATTCGGATCTCGGAAATTCGGGTCGCCGCTTCCGGCGGAATGTGGGACGCGACCGGGAACCTGGAGACGGTTCATTACTACCATGGCATGGGCGGCAATCACGCCGGGAGGCTGTACCAAACGGATCATCCGGACGGCACCATCATCCTTCACCAACATACCTCCGCGAACGGGCTCCATACGGATGTTGTCCGTTCGGGCGTCCCGAACGCGGCCCGCACCGACATCGTGCGGGGGACGAGGAGCGAGCGCCTCGCCAGCTCCGCCGGTCACCTGCGTTGGCGGAGAACCTTCCATGTCGCGCCCGGGCAGCCGGACGTGCTGGTCCTTGACGAGGAAGCGACTGTTTGGGATGACTTCGGCCGTCCGACCGAGATTCTCCATCTCGATGGTGCGATCGAGGAAAGGGAGTTCACCTGTTGCGGTCACCTGCGTTGGCACAAAGGACGCGACGGAGTTGTCACGGAAAACGGATACGATCTCATCGGAAGGCTCAACTGGACCCAACGCGCGGGCGTGACTCTCAACTACGAACTCGATGCGGCCGGGCGGAGGATCGGGACGATCCGTCAGAAAGGGACGCCGGAGGCGATTGAAATCGAGCGACGCCATTACGACCGGGCCGGGCGCCTGGTCTGGTCAGAGAATGCGCTCGGATTACCTTCGCGAATCGTCTATTCCGAAGCATTGGATCAGGAGACGGAAGGATGGGTCCGGACCACGGCCTTTCCGGACGGCGGCGAGTTGATTCAAGTGAGTTTCCGTGACGGACGTTCCAAGGAAATTATGGGGACGGCGGCGCCCCGCTGGGTGGAAAACGATTATGGAGTCGCCGCCGGCAACGAAACCTGGAGTAGGGAAATCCGGCATGTCCTTGGCGGAAGCGGGGAAGAGTGGGTTGCGACTTACCGCAACATGCTCGGCCAGCAAGTTCGAACCGAACACCCCGACGGAGCCATCGAGTCCCGGACCTTCAACGCCAAAGGACAGTTGGTCCGCGTTTACCGCGGACCTTCTCCCGAAACCACCGGCCCGGAGGTCGAAATTACGCTGTTCGCCTACAACGAACTCGGCGAACAGGAATACACTGTGGTCGACATCGCCCAAACCATCGATCCCGCTAACTGGGACGTGGAGAGCGAAAAGGGCGGGGTCGCCCGCATCACCCGAACCACCAATGAAGTGGTCGCCAGTCTCGGTCGCCACCGCTCCACCACGACCGTCTGGACGAAGGACGGCACCGTTAACGCCACCGAAACCGTCCGTGTTTCCGAACGCGCCGTCTCCGGCTTGGAGTCATGGCAGACCGACTTCGGCGTGACCACTCACACCGAAATCACTCTCGACGGGCAGGGAGGGCGGACGGTCCGGACCAACCGGGCCGACGACAGTTACCGGCTCGAAATTTTCCAGGACGACCGGCTGCAATCCGTCGTGGAATACGACGCCAACGACCAGCAACTGGAGGAAACCACCTTCCAATACGACCCTCACGGACGCCTCTGGCGGACCATCGACGCCCGCAACGGCTCCACCGAATACACCTATTTAAACGATGACCAAGTCAAGACCGTCGCCACGCCCGATCCTGATCCCTCCCGCTCGGAAGTCGGCTGGGTCCCACAGGTCACCGAATTCGAATATGACGAACGCGGCCGCCGGAACAAAACGATTCATCCGGACAACACCGAGACATTGACCACCTACTGGCCGACCGGCCAGGTCAGGCGGGTCTCCGGCAGCCGCACGTTTCCGGTGGAGTACACCTATGACGCCCAAGGCCGGATGCGCACCATGAAAACCTGGCGGGATTACGACGTTCCCGGCGATCAGGAAGGAACGATCGAGGCGAACACCACATGGGTTTATGATGCCGAACGAGAATGGCTCACCGAGAAGATCGGCCACGATAACATGAAAACGGTTTACACCTACGATGCGCTGGGCCGCTTGAAGACACGTAGCTGGAATCGCGGCGCGATTACTACCTACGGTTATACCACGGCTGGAGAACTCCGGTCGATCACTTACGACGACCAGACCATCGATCCGGAACTCCGCGCCGCCGACGTCGAAATCGAATATGACCGCCGGGGTCTCCGGGAATCGGTCACCGAAACCCGAGACAATACGTTGGTCTCGGCTCGGACCTTCACCTACGCGGGCCATTGGCAATTGGAGGAGGAAGAATGGACCGACGGCATCCTGGCCGGGTTCACCCTGCGCCGGGACTATTCGGACAGTCTTAACCGATTGACCAGCATTTCCCTCAAAGAAGGTTCGACAATCATCGTCGCCCAGGAGATTGACTACGCGACCGGGCGGCCTCATATTGCCTCCGTATCGGATTTGACCGTTCCGGCCCTTCCGGTCCGGGCGGATTTCACCAGCGAGCCGAATTCGCGGATGATCGCCAACACCAAGTTCTATCATGACCAGACCTTGCGGCATGAGGTGACCCGCCAGCGCGACGCCATTAATCGCCTCGTTTCGATCGGCTCATCGGCCGCCTCCTTCGTTTACGATTACAACGCGGCCAACCAGCGCCAGCAGGTCACGACTGAGGACGATAATTATTGGCGTTGGAAATACGACCCCCTCGGACAGCTCGAATCGGCCAGGCGCCATCGTCCGAACGGCCAAAAGCTTCTCGGCCACGACTTCGCTTTCACCCACGACACTATTGGGAACCGGACGTTGGCGGTCCGCAACGTAACCCCATCTGCCTACACACCGAACCTATTGAACCAATACGAGAAGCGCGACGTCCCGGGAATCATCCATATCCTCGGCACGGCCGATCCCGACGCCACTGTGACGGTCGATCAACGACCGACTCTTCGGCAGGACGCTCTCTTTTACGCCGAATATCCGGTCAATAACGGTCCTGGCCCGGTTCACGAAACCATCCAAATTCGAGGCGTGAAAATCGAAGATGGAGTCGAACCGAAGAACCACGTTTCCGACGCCGAACGAAAAGTCTTCGTAGTCGAAACCCCGGAGTCGTTCGATTACGACACCGACGGCAACCTGGTCCAGGACGGCCGCTGGAATTACATTTGGAACGCCGAAAACCGATTGGTTCGGATGGAAACCCGCCCCGGCCTCCCGCCGTCGCTGGTGCGCCAACGCCTCGACTTCTCTTACGATTCCGACGGACGGCGCATTCGCAAATCGGTCTCGCAGTGGGACGACGTCACCAACGATTTCGTGCCGGTGTCGGCTATCCGTTACCTTTACAACGGCTGGAACCTCCTGGCCGAGATCGACGAAGCGGACAGCCTAATCCGCAGCTACCTCTGGGGACCCTCCGAACACGGCGATTATAAACTGACCGCCACCCCCGGCGCCCTCCTCGGCCTGCGCGACCACACCAATAACGACGCCTTCTACTTCGCCCAATCCGATGGCAACGGCAACGTTGCGATCCTGATCTCCGCCCTCGACGGCACTGAAGCCGCCCGCTACGAATACGGCCCCTTCGGTGAAGCCCTCCGCGCCACCGGCCCGATGGCCCAGGCGAACCCGTTGCGTTTCAGCTCCAAATTCGTCGACGTGGAGACCGGCCTGTATTATTACGGCTTCAGATACTACAGCCCCAGTATTGGGCGATTTTTGAATCGGGATCCGATTGAGGAAGAGGGTGGATTAAATGTGTATGCATTTGTCGGTAATGATCCGGTGAATCGGTGGGATTTTCTAGGGTTACATTCCCCGCCGCCGCCAGCTCGTGTAGAACGATTTGATGTAACCGGACTTATGCCCTTAATAGGGAAGGAGGGACAGATGCATTTTTTCCGGTATGAGGTCCGTTTTGATTTGGAACTGGAGCGCTGTTATAAACCTGAAGACGTTACAATATCTCAACAGGCACGGGTAATCCGCTATGTAGGTGGACAGCTAGGCCCACCAGCTGAATTTGAACCTGACCCAGTTGGAACTGGGGGCGTCTGGTGGGATAGTCAAAACTGGACCGGGCTAGGGGGGTATATGACAAATCCTCGTGATTGGAATAAACAGATAGATCCTGAATGGACAGAACAAAGGGTAAGAGGGGGGCATTCGATCTGGTCAGCAAAGTTCGGTGATGCTCCTGGGTTTATTTTGCACCAAGGCGGTCTCCAGCAAGCATTTCCACGTCATTATATTCAACAATCGATCACCCAAGTCAAAGACAGCAGGACTGGTGAAGTGGTTGCAGAGGTGAGATGGCGTGTCGCTCATCAATATCAGACAGCAACGGATGGTGCTAGCACATTTTTTCGTGAAAGTTACTAAAATTACGGTGGGGGCTATTATAGTCACGCTTTGTGTGATTGGGTTGTCTATTTGGGCGAATGAAAAGGTGAGTGAGGACAGTTCTTCATTTGCGCAGGAGTTTGCCGAAATAGTTGAGATCTTTCCAGAGGCAAGGGACGTTAGTTTGGTTTTTATAGGTGAAATAGCCAATGACGAGGGCGTTTGGGTTACGGTTGAGCTAAAAAAGATTTTTAAGGAACCAAAGAAAGAAAGTATTGAAGGAACATCCATAAGACTGTCGATTTATGGCTATCGAAAATGGTATCACGAGCGTGATAGATTAAGGGTTAGTGAAGGAAATCACTACCTCTTCTTCGTTTCGAAGAGTCTACCGGGAAGCCCACATTCCGGATGGGAGATTTTTAGAGTTATTTCAATGGATGATGATAGACTTCCAGTAAGCGTTAGGAAATCCGGCAGGAAGGAGTTACGCTAGGGCCAGCTGTTGCCACTCAAGGAGATCCGCAAGGGGTCAGGCCTAGTATGCGCTGGCAGGGCGAAAAGGATCAAAGGAGCCTGGAAGACGTCAGGTCTTGACGGTTGACGACTCCATGTTACGGCCCAAATTAAGACGGACCATTTTTGCGAAATTGGCGCCATATGATTTTCGGGAGCCCGGAAGGCGTCGGAGCCCGGAAGACGTCAGGAGCCCGGAAGACGTCAGGTCTTGACTCTTGACAAAACGACGCTTGCAACGGGAGCCCGGGAGACGTCAGGTCTTGACTCTTGACAAAACGAACCTTGCAACGGGGAATCCTCTCCCGTGCCCTTGAATTAACATACGACCCCTTCGGTCAGCTCGAATCGGCCACGCGCTATCGTCCGACCGGCCAAAAGGTTCTCGGCCACGAGTTCGCCTTCGTCCACGATACCATCGGCAACCGACCTTGGCGGTCGGCAATGAAATCCCCGGCTTCTTACGCCGAATCTGTTAAATCAATGCGAGGAGCGCGAAAGGCCGCAAAGGGGTCAAGGCCGCAAAGGGGTCAGCTTTCTACTTTTCGTTTTAAACCCTTCGGTGTGGACTGTCAGGAAGATGGGACGACCGTCGTTACCCGGAGGACTGACTACAGATCTCAACTTATTTCCGGTCGAAGTAGTCCACCAGATCGTAGGCGTTGCGATGGATTGGTGCCATCGCTTCGGTGAGGCCGGTGTGCCGTTCATAGCGAGGATCGAGGATTCCTTTGTTGCTGTCGTCCGCCTCGTCGGCGTATTTGAAGTATTGCCAGCCGACGATGTTGGGGGCTTCCAGGGCGGCGAGGGTGAAGTTTTGATACCATCGGCCCCGGTCTTCCTGGGTTTTGACGATCCATCCGGCGCCGAGTTCGTTCTTTAGGCCGAACTCTTCCGCGGCGTCGACGCCTTTAATGTAAAATTCAGTGATCAGAACCGGAGCCTCGGCGTTTTCCCGCCAGCGGGTGATATGCGGGGCGGCCGGTGCCCAAACATTGTAATAATTGATGGAAATGATGTCGAGGTGACGTCCGGCCGCGGCCACGACCTGGTCGATATGGGGGCCGGCCCCGTGGAGGCGTGAACCGAGGTTCATGTGGTTGGGCGCGTATTTCCGGAGGGCCGCGGTGGTGATGGCGTAATAGCGGTCCATGACGACGCCGAGCCAGTCGAGGTTGTCCTCGTCGGTGACGGCGTCGATTCCGGCATCCTCGCCGCGCCGTTCCCGGAACCATTTCCAGGCCTGCCGGATGGTGGCGCCCAGGGCCTCGTCTTCCGGGTCGGCTTTCAGGGTGTTGGTCAACAGGTTGCGCGGGACCGGGAGCTCGTTGTCGGTGAAATGGCCGACCAGCCACGGGTCTTCCTTCATTTCGGCGGTCTGTTCGCGGGCGTATTCGAAGGCGAAAGCTTCGAACTCCGGATGGAACACCGGAATGATGCCGGAAGGATAGAGCAAGTGACCGTAACTCGGGCGGGTGATCTCCAGTTTTCGTCCGAAATCGCCCATGAAGGTGAGCGAGGTGGTGTAGGGGAGGCGGTTTTCGACCGCGTTTAAAAGTTCAATGCGCGACCAGCGTCCGATTTCGTTGAAACCGAGGTCCCGCATCAGGTTGATTGTCTGCTCCGCCCATCGTTCATTCGACCCGAAGTTTTGTTCGAAATACGGTCGCGACATCTGGTGACGGGTGGGCCTGATCGACGTGAGGCCGATATGGATGTATGGATACCCGTCCGGATCGATCGTCCACCAACGTCCGTCGATTTTTGCGGTTCGGAAGAATCCGGTGGCGTCGTGGCGCTGACCGTTTGTATTTCCCCCGAAACGGGAGAGGCGCGGCGAAGTGTCGCGCGCTTCGAAGCGCTGGAGATCTTCGAGCGTCCGCACGGGGGAACTGCTCCAAGGCTGATCCGGCTTGCGAGTCCATTCGATTTCGTTGGAACTTTGCGCCCGCAATGAAGGGAGTGTGAGGCAGGCAAGCGTTGCCATTCCGAGAATCGGGTGGGTGAGTCGGCGGAAAAAGTGAGTCATACAGGAGAGTGGATCTGGGATGTGGCCTGGTGTTTCCCGAAGAGGACTTCGGCCGCGACCTGGATGTTTTCCCGTCCGGACGGGCAGTAACAAACCACCACGGTGGGAAATTCCTCCGGCGCGCCAAAGTGGGAATAAGGCGTATTGGTGAGGATGACGACCGGTTTGCCGGTTGCCCTCAATTCATCGAGGAGCGGGAGCATCACGGCGCCGGTGCGATAGTTGTAATAGGAAGTCGCGACGATAATATCCGGCCAGTCGAGCCGCCTCCGGACCGCTTCCCGGTCGAGGTCGGTGACTCCTTCTTCCACGAGGACCACGGAAACATTGTCGGAATGCCGGCGCATTTCCTGCCAGAACATGCCGGGATGACTGTAGGAATTGTTGATGAAGCGGTGAAAGTGGTGCGCTTGTTCGACCAGCAGAATCTTTTGACCCGGATTGAGCGGGAGCAATCGATCGCGGTCCCGCTGAAGAAGGATCGATTGGCGCGCCGCGTCAATCGCGGTTTGTTTGACCTCCGGAAAGTCGAACGGGGCGGCGGCTGCCTCGGGGTCTACTTTGCCGCCGTCCGCTGCCAGGCCCATATCCCATCGCATGCGCAAAATGCGTCGAACCGACAGGTCGAGGTCGTTTTCAGCATGTAGCCCCTCGCGAACGGCGTGGATGATCGTCTTTAAAATGTGAATACGAACGGGGGTATAAGCGCGGCAGAGGACAAGGTCGCATCCGGCTTGCAGGCATCGCAGGACGGCTTCGCCGATCTCGAATTTTTCCAGCAGACCGCCCATCTCGATATTGTCCGTGGTGATCACTCCTTCGAACCCAAGTTCTTCCCGGAGTAGTTCCCGGATGATAGCCTTGGAAGTGGCTCCGGGGGTGTCGTCGGCACCGAGGCCGGGGTAGGCGGTAAAGGCGGCCATGACGGCCGGCAGACCCTCCCGGATCAGGACGCGGTAGGGTTCAATGTGTATCCGGCGCATGGATTCGCCGTCGAGGTCGATGACCGGGAGGCCGAAGTGGGCGTCGGTGTCGGAGGCGCCGCGGCCGGGAAAGTGTTTGGCGGTGGCGATGATTCCCGTTTCGCGGAATCCCCGCAATGTTTCCCTCGCGTAGCGGATTACCTCCTCGGGATCATCGCTGTAGGCGCGTGGACCGATCTCCGGATTCCTCTTGTTTGTGTTCACATCGAGAACCGGGGAGTGGATCATATTGGCTCCGAGGGCGCGGCTTTGCAGTCCGATCGCCCGGGCCACGCGGTAGGCGAGCGACGGATCGCCGGAATTGCGCAGACCCATGGGAAAAGGAAAGAGCCGTTGGGCGAACAGGAAATCGGCTCCTTCGCCTTCCTGGTCGAACGTGGTGTGGATCGGGATGGCGGCGTCCCGCTCCATGGCGATATCCCGCAACTCATTCAAGGCGGAGGCGTATTCCTTCGGAGTGCAGGAGATTCGTTCGAGGCCGGCGGGCCGGTCGTAAGTCACCGGGCTGGGGCCATGGCTGGAACGTTTCAGAAACTCTTTTTGTTTTTTGTTTGTTCGGCCTTCGGCGGATCCCGGGTGGAATTTCTGACAGATGCGCAAACCTCCGGCGTGGTGATTTTTGATGAGGTCGACCACATCGGGCGTGATGACATGGCTGTAGAACGGAAAGACCATCAATTGTCCTACCTTTTGTTCCAACGAGAGACGCCCCATTGCCTGGTCGACCCAGGTTTCCTTTTCCGCGGATTGTATCGTGGATGAACTCATGAAGTTTTGTTTAATGCTGTTGTTGCGGCCAGGGAGATCTCGGTGATTCCCATGGAGTTTTGCCAATCCCTCACGTGCGCATGCAAAGCACGAATTATGGTTTGTTGCCGGACGAATTGGGGAAGGATTTCTTGTTTCAGAAACCGCCAGTCGTCGTTTTCCTTGCCTGGTCGTATTGGGAAAAACAGGACGCCGGCATCGGTGGCCGCCTGTTGGTCCGCGGGAGCGTCTCCTACCATCAGAACTCGTTCGCCGCGGAATCTGGCGGCGGCCTTCCGGAGAACCTCCACCTTTCGGCCCTCTTCCTGTCCATTGAGGGAATGGACCAATCCGATGAGGCCCGCCTCACTCCACTCTCGGGAGAGGGCTTCGTGGTTGGCGGAGGAGACCACATGGATCCAGCAGGATTCGCGGGCCTCCCGGAGCGCCGTTTCTGCTTGGGGAAATGCGGTGACTGGAGGAAGCATTGCCACCGCCGAATTCACGGCGACGGACCAATGCAGGGCGTCACGGAGAATCGGGGCATCCTCTTGGGCGATCGCGGCGGAGAGGGAGTTGGCCGAGAGATCGGTCGCGGAGTTTATCCATTTGCGGAGGGGAGTGAGATCGATTGCCGTCAGCGGGGAGCCCTGAAGGGAAGGATCGTCGCGAAGGTTCTCAAACAGGATCAGCAACGCGGCAAAACGGTTTTCGCCCCGATGCCTGGAATAGAGATTCAGATGGAGCGCCTCACGGGTAATCAGGGTGGCGTAATCCTGTAAGCCCCATGTTTCAATCAAGCGGGGGATGAAACACGATTCCTGTTTGATCCGCATGCTGTCGAATACGCACCCGTCCGAGTCAACAGCCAGGCAGCACGCGAGTGGACTGGTCTCTGGCATCGTCATTCAATCCGAGAAAAGGATGTCCTTCTCCAGGTCGCAAACGAGGCGGTTCTCACATCGTTGAAACGCACTCAATCGACTCGTCGGAGAGTCGTGCCGGGATTCCAGGTATTGTCGACGATGGAGATGACGGGAGAATCCTGAAGCCCGAATTCGTTGTCGGTCAATAAGTCGATCAAAACCATCGTTCCGGACTCTCCCTGGAGTTCCCAGTTTTCGTAGATGCCGGAGAGTTTGCTGCGCAGCGAGGGGATGCTGAGTTTGACGAACCCGATATCTTCGGGGATGGAATAACCCGCTGACCGCAACCATCGGAGCGGCTCCGTGCTGCGGCAGGAAATGATCACGTCCGGACGTTCGCCGCGGACCCATTGGAGGAACGATTCTTTCGTCCAGTCGTCTGTGCAAAACGGCCGGGGGCGGTCATCCAGGTTGAGTCCGGTTTGATTCACGAGGTAGGAAGCCAGCCAGCGGTAATCCATCCGGCGGTTGACCTCTTCGGGCAACGCGAGACCGGGCCTGCGGTAACCGAGGCGGTGGCATTCGCTCATCGCCAGGTGCAGGGAGCCGAAATGATTGCCGCGGACCCGGTGGAGGCGTGGTTCTCGCAGGCTGGAGCCGATTGCGACGGTCGCGAAACGGTCCCATGGCCAATCCAAGGTGGCGATCTGGGTCGGAAGAGGGGCGAGCAGGGCTCCGGAGATGTTCCGCGACTGGAGGGCGTCGGTTACTTTCTCCGCGGAGATTTCACTCAAGGGAAGCCAGACTTCCTCCAATTGAAATCCGCGCGCGTGCGCTTTTCGGCGGGCGCCATCCATGGCCTGCCGGAGCGCGGGAAGCCGTTTTTTCCAACCGTCTTTAGTTGGATGGAAAGTGACGAAGCCGAGGGTTGGCGATGCGACATCGTCGTTCTTCAATCGTCGGCTCCGCATCAGCGCGCTCAAATGGGGGTGAGGGCGATAACCGAGTTCCCGGGCGATATTTAGGACGTGGTTTTTGGTTTTCTCCGCGACGAGACTGCTGTTGTTCAAGCAAAGCGAGACGGTCGAGGGGTGAACGCCGGCTTTTTTGGATACGTCTTTGAGTGTGATGTGCTTTGATTTCACGGTCGGACCTAGGTTTTGAGCCGGTCCATGGCGGTCGGCGGGTGGTCGGCGGGAGGGCAGCACTGGAGCACGGTTTTTCCGGGATTCCATAGACTGCTGACCAGCAGGAGGGTCGGATGATCGTTCAATCCGTGGGAGTTGTCTTCCATTAGACTGAGGAGCAACGAAGTGGCCCGTCTTCCCTGGGTGGGCCAGTCCTGATAAATGCCGGTTTGGGGGCCGCCATTCGGAACGCTGAGACTGATCAGGCCGACATCCTGCGGAACCCGGTAGCCGCCGGCGGACAACCATGCCATGGTCTGGGTTGTGTTGATCACGATGATCGCATCGGGCTGATTCGCTTTGAGCCAAGTCAGCAGGGTATCCCGGTTCCAGGCGGTGGCCAGGAGCGGTTCCGGGGGACGTTCGACCTTTTGGAGGAGTTGTTGGATCAAGTAGGGTCCGAGCCAGCGTTGACCGAGCTTACGGTTCGTCTCCTCCTTCAAGGCGAGACCGACTCGTTTGTAACCGAGATGCCGGGCCTGTTCCATCGCGGTGAACATGGCTTGGAAGTGATGGTGGCGAACGCGATGGACGCGAGGTTCCTGCAGGCTTGGCCCCAGGGCGACCACGGAGAAGCGGTCCCACTGCCAGTCGAGGGTCTTCCTGGGGCGTTGCAGTGGAGCCAGGATCACACCTTGGATTCCGCGGGCGTAGAGGATGTCTCCCATTCGTTTAGGAGAGGTCTTATCGAGGGAAAACTCGAATTCCTCGAGCCTGTATCCGCGCGATTGGGCCTGTTGCCGGGCCTGGTCGATACAGGAGGTGAGTTCGGGCATCCAGATCCTGCCGTCGCCTCCCTCTTCGTCGGACGAAAGGGTAACAAAGGCGATGACCTCCGAGGCATTGCCGACCTTTCCCCGGCGCCGGGTTTGCATCAGGGTGCTGAGGTATGGATGCGGCCGATAGCCAAGTTGGCGCACCGCTGCCGCGACCCGTTTCTTCGTTGCCTCCGAGATCTGGGGGCTGTTCTTCAGGCAGAGAGAAACGGTCGAGTGGTGAACCCCCGCTTTCTCAGCCACGTCCTTCATCGTCACCTGTGAAGCCACGAAGAGAGGCTAGGTGGGAGGGTGCGGGGAGCAAGTTGTTTTCAACAATTCGAGTGATAAGACGAAAGGGGAAAAACTCCTTCTCACGACTCCGGTCCGTTCTGTTCGACGCGGAGGCGAATGAAGGTGCGGGTTGCGCCGTCCCGGGGGACCGCCCGAAATGTGAGAATTTCATGATCGGCGGTCTCTTCCCGGGGCAACTCTTCGACATGAGTCATTCCGCTGGACCATTGGGCGAGATCCTCCGAGACCTCCACGATGTACTCGAGGCCGACGAGTCCCTTGGGACGTTGGAACGTGAGTCGCAGTTCGTCGCCGTGGAGCGCGGGTTGGGGCAGGTCTCTGCCGGCGGCCATCGTTTTTGCCGGCAGGCCGAGCGCGAACTTGAGGAGGTTTTCGACTCCGTCGCCGGCCGGGGTGGCGGTCGGTCCGCTGATCGCCGGGTCGTCGCGTTCTGGCTGGGTGAAGTTGTCTCGTTGCCAGGCGGCGAAGGTGTTTTCGAGGATTTCGTCTTCCACGATATAAAGGGTCAGTATCGGGTCGTTTTCGTTCTCGCCGGCCGCCGGTGGGGCAAAGACGAATCGCTGGATGTTGCCGGTGTTTGGATTCTGGTCAATGTCGTAGGAGAGGCGGATGACGGCGAAATCTCCGCCCTGCGCTCCCGCCGCATAGAGGCTGCGGACGAACGCGGTCAGTTGCTGGTTGGCTTCGTCGCTGGTCGGGATCCGGCCCGTGGTGGTCTGGTCTCCCGAGAGGAGAAAGTTGTTCTGGATTTTCACTACCGACGGCACGCCCCAGCCGGCGCTTTCGTCTTCTGCCCCGGCAAACCAATGGTCGCTGAAGATGGTCGAGGCGGAGGCGAAGCCGAGTCCGTAAATGTCGACGTTGCCAGGGCCGGTCTGTCTCCCTTCGTCGATTCGAACGGCGGAGAATGTCGCGTGGTCAATGGCTTCCGGCGAGGAGACCGCGGGTAATTCAAAAAACAGAACCGTGGACACCATGCGCGCGTGGGGGATGTCCCCGGTTTTTCCGACGAAAGCGGTTGTGGGATAGGTGAATTCACTCTGGGCGCTGGAATGGCCGTCGTGGCGAGGAAGTCCGGTCTCCGGATCGACGACGTTGCGCCTTCCGACGGAGTTGGCAGTGCCGGAGCCGTCGGGGGTGGAGCCGGGGTTGGCGTGGATCGGGCGGGGAGTCCCGATGATCTCCTGCGTGGGGAGGGAGCGGATCAGGAGGAGACTGGCGCCCCCTCCATCCGCCTCTTTCGTGCGGATGCGCATGCCGTCGGGCTGGTCATCTCCCTGGACGAGGTCATCCCACCTTTCCGGGATTTCGTCGACATGGATGTCCACATTCCACCGCGGGTCCTGGGTGATCATGAAACTGGCCTTTCCGTTCTCCTGCCGTATCAGGTAATCGGTGACATCGACCAATCGGGTGGTGTAACCGCCGCTGGCGGTGAGCTGGCCGAGGATGTGGGCGCTCTCTCCGGCGCCGGTGACGACACCGTGACGTATCCGGTTTCCGATCAGGTGGTTGTTGCGCAAGTTTGCCGCGGTATTCCAGGTCAGGTTTGATTCGGTCCAGTCATGATGGTCTATTCCGTAGAGATGAGCATGGATGGAGTCGCTGCCTCCGTCGATGGGGGCAACGCTCAGTTCGATAATGGCCAACTGGAGGTCGTTCGGATTCCAGTCATGGGGAAGGTCGAACTGGAAAAACGCGGCGCTCCGTTCGCTGGCGTCGGTGGCGTGGTTGCGCGCCCAGGCGGCCGGTTCGCCCCCCAGGGTCGAAGAGTCGGCGTGGCTGCCGTCCCGGACCGTGGTGTCGTGGCTGACCGGAATACGGAGGATATTGGAATGATCCGATCCCGTTCGTTGCGGGAGGGTGGGGATGGTGATCAGCCAGACGGTCCTTCCGGGTTGATTGCCGGGGGAGAGGCTGCCGTTTTCAACCCGCTCCAGCGATCGGATCGTGCCGCGGCGCCATTGGCTGACGTCTTCGATGATGACCTCGTTCCCCTCGGGGATTCCCAAGGCGGAGACATCCAGGTCGAACGGGATTCCGCTGGTGCCTTCGTTGATGGAAAAGACGTAGTAAAAGCCGGTCTCCGGGTCGTGGCTGGCCTGGACGTCCAGGCTAGCGGAGCCGGTTCCGGAAACGTTGACGACGAGCCGATGGCGTCCGGGGGCGAATGCTTTGTTGAAGAGGCGGTAGACTTCGGCGCCCTGGGTCATGGTTCCGTAGTTGTGGGGTGCGTGGTCATTGTCGAGGTAGAGCATGCCGTTCTTCTGCACCGGGAAATTTCGGGAAGAGGGGTAGGCGGTCATACCGAACTTGAAAGCGTAGAACTCATCGAGGCCGTGGCGCATCAATTGGCTGGTGACGCTGGCGAACTGGATCGCCTTGATGAGCGTGTCCGGCGTGTCTGTCCGGGAGTCGTAATTGGCACCGGTATGGACGTTATATTCCGTTAGAGTGAACCGTAACGGATCGGACGTTGCCGGGAGGTCGGCGGCCACGTTATTGCGAACCGTATTGAGGGCGGAGACGAAGCTGGAGGCAGCCGTCGCGTATTGCTGGTAAGCGAACAGATCGAATAGCCGGTAGGAGGAATCAACCTGGTCGAGGAAATTGGTGTGTTGGCTTTGGACCGCTGGGCTGCCATAGTTGGTGTAGGCGGAGCCGGTGCCGTTGGCGGTGACGGGAGCCACGAATCGGGCTGTGAGGGTCGTCCCATAGATGCGATTGACATCCTCGATCGCGCTCTGGGTGGCGTCTGAAGCGAGTCGGACGCGGGACATCCAGGGGCCAGTCTCGATGAAGGTCCCGGGATGGTTCGGTTCATTGAATGCGGTGAAGCGCTCCGCGCCGAACTCGCGCGCCATGTGGAAGACGATCGAGTAATAGGTCCGCCAGGCGATCCATTTATCCTTCCAATCATCGTCGCTTGAATACCAACTGGTGCCCAAGGTCACTTGTCCCATCGGGGTGCCACCATGTCGTTGAATCGCTTCGAAGGCGTATTGTGGAAGAATGGTGTTGTTTCCGCTCAAAGCGGTACCGAACCGGTTTTGGACCTCGCTCCAGTTGATGAACTCGAGGTTTAGCGGGTCGTCGCGCAGCGCGTTCCTGCGGTTGACGAAAGAATCCTGGTCGACGACCTGGTGGTCGCCGAAGCGCCCCGAGGCGGGGGTGTTGAAATGGGAAGGTGAGAGAAACATCCGCGCACCGGATGCGCGGGAGTAGCGCCACCAGTCGGCGGTGTTGCTCCCGGGCATGAAGCTGCCGAGGTTGTAGCCAAGAACTTCGGGAGTGGGACCTGCCACGTCGTCACGGACTTCGATCACAGCGGCTGAAAGCTGCCCGGTTGCGGCAAGAAGGGCTGAAAGCAGGAGGGCGCCCGAAAGAAATGGATTTATGCTCATGAAAAACCTGTTTGCGTCAGGACAAAGAAGAAGAGGAGGATGTTTCAAGAAAAGATCAAAGAGGGTGGGAGCCTCTATGCTAAGACTGGTGGGGCTCGAATCGTTGAATCGCGAGGATTTTCTTTCTACCTCGGTCGGCTGGGGGGTGCGGATTCAACGATTCGAGCAACCGGGCGATTGAGAAGCCGGGTGGGGGCGAGTGTAGTGTGACTAGTTTTTCAATTCCCCTTGTTCCAAAATACGGTTATGAAAAGAAAAGAGTTTCAGAGAGCGGCTGTCGGAGGATTCACCTTGATTGAGCTTTTGACGGTGATTGCGATCATCGGAATTCTCGCCTCGATTTTGATTCCGGTTGTCGGCCGTGTCCGCGAAAGCGCGCGGGCGGCCGTCTGCTCGTCCAATATTCGACAATGCGGGATGGGGCTTTTGATTTTGGCGGAGAGTGATGGCGGTGAGATCCGTGCGCGAAGCGGAGGGGGAGGTGCTCCCGGGAGTCTCTGGCCGGAGCGACTGGAGGAGGCCGGGTTGATTTCGGACCGGGAAGTCATTTTCTGTCCTGTTGGCAAGCATGGCTTGAACGATATCTACAATCCGACCGCGGGGGGCAGTCCGCCGGGCGGTGGCGACGATGCCTGGGCGTTTCGTGCCGGATACGGGATATTCATGATTTCCAATCCTCTGATCTTTCGGCCGCCCGGATCGGAGCGGACTGTGCAAGGCGGTTTCGGCCAGCCGACCATCCAGTTGTGGGTTCTGAACACCGAGCACGTGGGCGAGCCGTCCCGGTATCCACTGATGGCCGATTCCCTGGAAAGTTCCACGGGCAATACCCGGATGCGGATTAGTTCGATTACGGCCAGCGGCGATGCAATCAGTTTGCGGCACAACCGCCGCGCCAATGTCTTTTTCCTGGACGGCCATGTAGAAATGGCTGATGTCAACCGGATGGGTCAGATGGGCTTTCAGAGCGGATATGGTGAGACCCGAAGCGAAGTGATCACCTTCAATACGAGTCTGTTCAATCCTTGATTGGCCATCGGCGCAGTGAAGTTCAAAGGCGCCAAGGTCCGGGCCGCGCCAAGTGAACCACATGGAATGAAACCTGCCCGCCACTGGGAGGGGATGGCATCCTGCCGTCCGCCGTCGCCGTCGGCTCTAGGAGAAGGTCGGCTGGAAGCCAACCCTCCGATTTTGTCATCCTGCAACCCGCATGAACAGTTAGGTTTTTAAGAAGCCAACATCCGGGCAGCGCCAGGGGAAACAACCTGAAATGAAACGCTCCCCGCACTGGGAGGGATGGCATCCTGCCGTCCGCCGTCGGCGTCGGCTTCAGGAGAAGGTCGGCTGGAAGCCAACCCTCCGATTTCGTCGCTCTGAAACACGCATGAACAGTTAGGTTTTTAAGAAGCCAACATCCGGGCCGCGCCAGGGGAAACAACCTGAAATGAAACGCTCCCCGCCACTGGGAGGGATGGCATCCTGCCGTCCGCCGTCGGCGTCGGCTTCAGGAGAAGGTCGGCTGGAAGCCAACCCTCCGATTTCGTCGCTCTGAAACACGCATGAACAGTTAGGTTTTTAAGAAGCCAACATCCGGGCCGCGCCAGGGGAAACAACCTGAAATGAAACACTCCCCGCCACTGGGAGGGATGGCATCCTGCCGTCCGCCATCGGCGTCGGCTTCAGGAGAAGGTCGGCTGGAAGCCAACCCTCCGATTTCGTCGCTCTGAAACACGCATGAACAGTTAGGTTTTTTAGAAGCCAACATCCGGGCCGCGCCAAGTGAACCACATGAAATGAAAGACTCCCCGCCACTGGGAGGGGATGGCATCCTGCCGTCCGCCATCGGCGTCGGCTTCAGGAGAAGGTCGGCTGGAAGCCAACCCTCCGATTTCGCCCTCCCAGCCGGCGTGGACAGTGAAGTTTCATCAGGGCGAAACCGCGTTTCCGAGGCGGAGCCTCTTTGAGTGCTTCGCGTCCTCGCGGAGCTTTCGAGCGTGCGGCCATCGTCGACCATTTCGAAAGCGGTGCGGGGACGCACCGCACTCCCAAGCGCTTCGCGCGAAAGCCGGATCATCCTGAACCCGGGTGAACAGTGAAGTTTTGTAGAAGCCAACATCCCGCGCTACGCCCGGGGAGCACAACATGGATGTGGGGGGCGTTTTTCCTGGGTAGGCCTCGTTTCACTCGGCTCAACCCAGGGCTGGCGGACGAAAGACCGTTGGGCCTATTTCATCTGAATCTTCAACTGCATGAAGCCCCGGGATGCGCCTGGAGGAAGCACGGCTTCCACCGTAACGTCGGCGAGGTTTTCGCCAACGCTCAGCCGGTTGACTTCGATGACGTGGTTTTCCCCGCTGTTCCAGGAGAGCAAATCGGACGACACTTCTACAATGTATTCAATATCCTGGACATCGGTTCGCTCGATGTAGGTCATCTGCAATTGGCCGTCGACGATTTCAGTTGAAAAAAGGTCGCTACTGGCCACGGGGGCTTTCGGATCGAGGCCCATCGCGTATTTGACGAGGTTGGCTACGCTGTCTCCAGCCGGGGAGGCGGCCGGGCCGCTGATGGAGTCGTCCATCTCGCCCGGGCCGGTGAACCAAAAGGCCCGCCACCCTTCATACGTGGAATCTCCTGGGATTTCCGGGGCTTCTCCCACATTCATGGAGAAGGTGTGATAGTTGAACCGGGGATTTTCGTTGGCCCTCGTCCGGTTCACCAAACCGAAAACGTTTCCGGTGATGGGATCAGCGATGGTGGTGGAAACAGAGTAGGGCACTCCGTCGTGGATCACGGTAAACGTCAGTTCCAAGTCTCCGTTCGTGAGATAAACGCCCTCCGCGGTCAAGGTGTAGCGGTCGCCCGGCACCACTGGAACCGCGAGGTTTTCGCGCTGAATTTCCGTTCCGCTCATGCCTCGATTGATCCGCAGGGAACCGGAGGGCAGCCATGATAGGGCGTAGTAGGCATCGTCTTCTCCCTTGAAAGGCTGGTCGTAGACGTGGTGGGGCCTCCCCAATACCGCGAATCCGATCCGATGGAACATCGCTGAATTGAGCTGTTCGAGCGTGAACTCCGTCTGGAGGTTGAAATCCTGCCCGGCTACGTAGTGGGAAACGGAGGCCACCGCGGAAGTCGAGACGTAGGTGTTGAGCGAGTCCGTGTGCTCGAAGCGGAGGTCGTTTTCTCGAAGAATCCAGTCTTGCGGGCGATCAAGCAGGAGTTCCGAGCCGCTGGATTTTCCCGGAGCCGAACCGAATTCGTATTCGAAGGGGGCGGTCAGGCTTTCATATTGGAATTGCCACCCCGGGATCATGGTCAGGTCATGGAAATCCCAAATCGGGTTTTGGTTGGCGCTATGGCGGGCACCGAAACCGAAGCGGGTCCGGTTGGCCAATGCGGCCCCAGCAATGGAGCCGTTCACCTCGGCCCTTCCTCCGTTGGCATCGGTGAATATGCCAAGGAAGTTCAGGTCGCCGGACGAATTGTAACTGGCGCGGAAATCCAATGTGTAGGTCATTCCAACGTTCGTTACCGGAGCGCCGGTTAAACCCGATAAGCTCGTCTGGCTGATGATCGGCCCGTCCATCCCCTGGCGGACTGCGATGCTTGCGCCTGCCGCGGAGTTCGGGATCCATTGGAACGTGTAGTAGGAGAATTCGTCTGCGGCATCGAATTGATTTTGGTTTTCGCGGCCAAACAGAACCAGTCCCACCCGGTTGTCGCTGGCGCCGCTTCCCAGGCTGGTCAGAGTGACCCGGCTTCGGATGCCGAAATCGATGCCCGGCTCGACTCCGGCGACCCGGGTTGTGTTCAGGGAGCTGTGGATGCTGGCGTCGGCGGCGCTCAATCGCAGCGAAGTCGTTGACAGTTCCCAATCGCTTGGAAGATTCCGGGTGAAGTCGACCACGCCATCGCGTCCTTCCGACGCGCCGAAAGCGTAGTGTATCGGGAATATGGTGACGGGATCCGGCTCTGCGGGCGGGAAGATCGTGTAGGTCAACCGCGGCGAGTCGGGTTGGTTTTTGGCCTGCTGGACGTCGGTCCGACTCAGGTTGTTCAGGGCAATCGTCACCCCCGGGCTCAACCGGAAGTAGACCTTCTCCTGGATTGGCCCGTTTTCGTCATAGAGCGAGAGAATGAAGTCCGTGACGTCCTGCGTGAAACTCGCCCCGGCGGCCGATCCCTGCGGAATGAGCGTTTGCCAGGAAGCGCCGATCAATCCCGAACGATCATCGAGGGCCGGGCCTTCCCACCAGACATCGACGCCGTCGTTGGCGGGGGTGATCGAGCCGTCGGAGTAGGTCGCCGGATTCGCCGGAAGGAGGCCGTAGAGGTCGACCGGGACGGCGTTCTGGGTGCCGATGCGGGTGAGGGTGATATCAAACCGGACGAGTCTTTCTTTTTCCACATCGGGCAACGCGAATCCGACGATGGCGTTCTCATGGCGGCGATTGTTCGAGGGGCCGACGCTTCCGACCCGGTTTTCTCCTCCTTCGACGTAGTAGCTCCGGAACGTTCCGGTATCGTGGGCTTTGCCTATGACACGGTCGTTGTTGGTATAGGTGGCGATGGCTCCGAGTTCGGGGGAGTCCATGGCGAATGCCTCGAAATCCCAGACCGCGTTCTCCGTGGTCCGGTGCCAGGCCCCGAATCCGAACCGGTTGCCTTGCAGCGGATCCTCGATCTCGGCCACCACCCGGGCCGTCCGGCCGACGGCGTCGGTGAGGGCCGCGTAAAGCAGGAGATTGCCGTTTGCACGATACAATGCATTGACCTCAAGATCATAGCTCATGCCGATCACCGCGGCGGGCGGGTCGGTCAATCCGGAGAGGTCGACGTGGGCAAGGACGGGTCCGTTCATGCCTTGGCGGAGGGAGAGACTTCCGCCAGAAGTCGGGTGGGGGTTCCATTGGAACGTATAATAAGCGCTGCCTGTTCCATCCTCGCCCTCCAGAACCTGTCGGTCCGGATCCCCGAAGAGCACCAGGGCGACGCGGTTGTCGCCGGAGGTGGAAAAATCGGCCAGCGTAGCGCGCAAGGTGAGGCCGAACGGATCGTTGGGCTCGTAGTTGTGAACCCATGACGTGGCGAATGAGTTGCGAAAGTCGCCGCCGAGGGGAGTCAGGCGAAGGGCTTCGGTTTGAAGCGACCATTCGTCCGGGATCGTTTTGGCGAAAACATGACCGGGATCCCGTTCGCTGCCGCTGCCGAAAGCGAAGTTGAACGGCCATTCGATGACGTCGAACGCATCGGGTTCCGCCGGTGGGAAGACGGTGTAGGTGAGCCGGGGGGAATCCGCCTGTCCTACCCGTTGCTGGATCTCCGTGCGCAAACGGTTCCCCGAGGAGATGGTTACTCCGGGGCTCAAGCGGAAATAGACCTTTTCCTGGATCGGGCCGTTTGCGTCATAGAGCGAGAGGATAAAGCCGGTGACGTCCTGCGTGTAACTGGCGCCTTCGGGGGCGTCTTGCGGCACGACGTTGGCCCAGGCACCGCCGATCAGGCCGGGCCGGGAGTCGAGCTCGGAACCGTCCCACCAGACATCGACTCCATCATTGGCGGCCGTGATGGAACCGTCGCCATAGAGAGCGGGGTTGTCGGGGAGCAGGCCGTAAAGATGAACGGGAACTCCGTTGCGACTGCCGATGCGGGTGAGGGTCAGGTCAAAGCGAACCAATTTGTCCTTCGGCACGTTTGGCAGAGTGAAACTCATTACGGCGTTTTCATGACGGATGCTCCCGTCGTCGCCGAGGCTGCCGACCCGATTCCCGGCGACGTTCGTGAAGTAGCCGTAGTCGACTGCGCCTTGTTGCGCCTTGCCGATCACCACGTCGCTGCCGGAATGCGGGGCCTCCTCAATGAGGTCTGGATTGGGGGTGCCCATCTCGAACGTGTGAATATCCCAGGCCGCGTTGTCCGGCGCCCGGTGCGAAGCGCCGAAACCGAAACGGCTGCCGGAGGGCGGTTGTTCCAGCTCGCTGACCAATTGGGCGGTTCGGCCGGCCGGGTCTTTGAGGCGGGCCACCAACAGGAGATTGCCGTTTTGCCGGTAGAACGCGTTCGCTTCGATCCGGTAGGTTGATCCGACCTCAAAGCGTGGAGGAGCATTCAGGTCGGCCAGATCGAGACTGGCCAGGACGGTTCCTGTCATTCCTTCGCGAAAGGCGAGCACCCCACCGGAGAGGGCATCGGGATTCCATTGGACCGTGTAGTAAGTGCTGTCATCGGTGGCATCGAAGACTTCGCGATCGGTGGCTCCGAAAAGCACCAGCCCGAGTTTGTTGTCGGCCGTCTGGGTCAGGCTTTGTAAGGTCGCGGACATGCTCAGACCGAAATTTTCGCCCGCCTCATGATTGA
This sequence comes from Verruconatronum alginivorum, assembly GCF_056590205.1. Classification (NCBI taxonomy): domain Bacteria; kingdom Pseudomonadati; phylum Verrucomicrobiota; class Opitutia; order Opitutales; family Verruconatronaceae; genus Verruconatronum; species Verruconatronum alginivorum. Next base: position 2,927,863 of record NZ_JBWPVQ010000001.1, read on the forward strand.
ACACCCATCCGGCCGCGAGGGAGGACTGGTAGGATCCGTTTTGGGCGGTCAGGCGAAGGGCGTCCTCTTGCAAGGACCATTCGCCGGGGAGATTTTTGGGCAATTGCTCGCCGGAGTCGCGCCCATCGGCGGAACCGAAGGCAAAGCTGAATGGGCGGTGCAAAGCCGGATCGGTGATCGGAGCCGGATCATCACCGAGAGTCAGTTTCAGATCGTGATAATCGACGACAATGTTGGCAGAACCGGAGAGCCGACCGCCGACCCCGAAGAGATTTCCTTCCCTCGGGTTCAGGGTGGAGTAGGTGATGGTTTGACTGGTTCCGTTGGCGTCGGTCAAGGTGAAGGAGAGGGTAAGGATGCCGCTCGCGTCATAATTCCCCTCCGCCAGGAGGGTATAGCGGGTGCCGATCCCCCGGTTCGTATTGGGACCGTGAGGATGCAGACCCTGCCATGTCGCCTCGGCCAGAATATCGCCATCGAAGCCAAGTCTGATCTGAAGGAGGGACTCCTCGATAGTGTGTGCCGGCATCCAGACGAGGCCGTAAAAATCATCGTCCTGCGTCGGCAGGAACGGTTCGTCTATCGGAGTGTGAGGCCGACCGAGCACCGCTAGTCCGACCCGCTCCGGTCCGATGTTGGCCAATTGTGCCAAGGTCATTTCAGCCTGAAGGGAAAAGTCCTGCCGGTTCTGGTAGTTATCGACGGAGGCAACGGCTGTATTCGAGAGGAAACCGGGAGTCGTGAATTGATAGCGCAAGGCGTCAGGTTGCAGAGGGAAGCTCGCGGCATCGTAACGCAGCAGATCGGCGTCGCTGACCCGTCCCATATCGCTTCCGAGGAGCAGGTGGAAATTTCCCTGCAGGGGAGCATAGGCGAATTGCCAGGCGTCCAGATGTTGTCCTTTGAACTCGAAGTTGGGGCCAGTGGGATCGATCCAGATATTGTCGAGGTGCATCTCGCGGTTGCCGGTGCCGTGGCCATAGGCGGTGAAACTGTCGAGCACATCGGTGCTTTCCCCGTCGTCGCGGAAGGCGAAACGGGAGATGCTCGTGCCGTTGTGATCGAAACTGAGCAAATCCCCGGCGGAGGCGTTTGCGGTGCCGGTATTGAGGTAGATTCGAAACGAATCGCCGTCGGTCCGGTCGATTTCGAGCCAGATGTTGTACCAGGAGTTGCGCGCGATGGTGGTCAAATTACGCCATTCCGAGCCGTCGCGGGCGTCGAGATAATGCTCGATGGGACTCGGCCCGGGACGCATCCGCATTTCGACTCGGAAGTCAGTCGCGGGAGCATGGGAATTGACATCGACGTCCGTAGTCAGACCGAAATGGGCCGTCTCCTGTGAACCCGGGGTGAATTCTCCCGCCCGGATTTGTAGAAACACGGTTCCTTCGCTTCCAGGGTGGATTCGCAGGCTTTGCGGCAGCATGCGGGAACCGGCCCGGAAGCCAGCGTCCCAACCGTAGCCGAGGAACCTGTTGCCGCGTTCTTCGAGGATGGTGAAGAGTCCGGTTCCCTGGTGGGCGGTCCACGGCGGACTGGCCCGGACCGTGACGTCGCCGGCGTTGTAGCTTTGGAAATCATCCAGCAGCGCGAAGTCCGCATGGGCTGGTTGGAGGAACAGCAATCCCGCGAGGAGGGCTCCTAAGGCTGGGACGACAGTTTTTGGCAGAGGCGACGAATCCATTTTTTTGGAGGATTGAATATTCATGGTCAGGTCTGAAAGGATTTTGGAGTATCGACGGGTGGCGATCCCCGTTGGAATGAGAACCTCTCCGTGGCGCAAAACCGAGACGTCCCGCACTCGAATCGTTGAAAAACGCAAGGCCGTGGACCGGGATTTCGTCCGATCCCGAGTCCGAGTCCTGGAAGATTGCTTTCAACGATTTGAGTGCCGGGTTCGTTGTGCCGGTCGGTCCGGGAAGATTGAATTCGGGCCATTCCACACGGACCCGCAGCAAACATCTAACCAGCGTTGACCATGAACCATATGAAAAAAGTTTCACTCGCAATTGCATCCTGTGCTTTTCTTTTTGTTACCTCCCTCGCAAGCGGAAAGGTTCTTATTTACGATGTTTTCAGCTATGACCCCGGGCCATTGGCCGGGCAGGGCTCATGGGGCCGCGGACCGAATTCGCCAACGAGTGATGACCCATCCGATCACATCGTGGTCGCGAATAATGCCGCCTACTTCGATTGGACCACTACCACCCGGATCAATAACGTCGTGCGGAGTATTTGGGGTTCGGCGGATGCCGTGACCACAGGCATGATCTATGGTATTTTCGATTTTACGGTTTTCCAGGCGCCGCTAACCGCGGCGGATGTCCGTCCCGGTTTTTTCTCGTTTGCCAGCGGAGATGGGAGCCACCATCGGGGATTCGTCGGCATCCAAGCGGGGTCGGCTGCGAACACCTTCCAGCTCGGGGTTTCTCCTTCTTCGCAGCTCGGAGGGGGGTTCACCTTCCATAACCAGGATTTGGTTCTGAATACCACGTATCGGGTGATGGTCGGTTTTGACGCGGGCACCCAGGCCACTTCCCTCTGGCTTGATACCACCAATCCCCTTTCCGAACCGGTCGTGAGTGTCGCCGGCACAGGTAGCAACAGTGGCATTCGCCGGGTCAATCTGCGTATGTTCAATTCGGATGGGAGTAGCGGCACTACGAATCTCGGGCGTTTCGAGATGGACAACCTGCTTGTCACCACGATTCCCGAGCCCGGAACTTATGCGGCGATCATCGGGGTTTTGGCCCTCGGCATTGTCATCCGCCGCCGTATGCGGCGGTCTTGACGATCCGCCGTCTCATGACCCGGCGCCAGGCTGGTTTTGCGTCACCGCCTCGATCCGCTGCATCACCTCGGGGGTGAGTTTGTCGATCAGATCGACGGCCTGCATGTTGTCGGCGACCTGTTCGGGCTTGGAGGCGCCGGTGATGACGGTGCTCACGTGGGGGTTCTTCAAACACCAGGCGAGGGCGAGGCGGGGCAGATTCGTGTCGAGCTCGGCGGCGATTTTACCGAGTTCTTTCACCTTGGCGATTTTGGATTTGGCTTGTTCGTCGGTGAAGCGTTCGCGAAGCCATTCGTAGCCTTTGAGCGAAATCCGGGTGCCGTCGGGAAGTTGGTCGTTGTATTTGCCGGTGAGGAGGCCCGAGGCGAGGGGGGACCAGACGGTGGAGCCGATTCCGAATTGTTCGAAGACCGGCTTCAGGTTCTTTTCGACGTTGGTCCGGTAAAGAAGATTGTATTGCGGTTGCTCCATGGTCGGGGGGACCAGGTTGTATTGGCGGGCGATTCCCCAGGCCTCGGTGATTTCGCGGGCTCCCCATTCGGAGGTGCCCCAGTAGAGGATTTTTCCTTGGGTGACCAGGTCGGACATCGCGCGGACCGTTTCCTCGATCGGGGTTTCGGGGTCGGGCCGGTGGCAAAAATACAGGTCGAGGTGATCGGTCTGGAAGCGGCGGAGGGCGGCGTGACAGGCCTCGACGACATGTTTGCGGGAAAGTCCGTTTTGGGTGGGACGGTCGCCTCCCCAAAAGACTTTGCTGGAGATAATGTAACTGTCGCGGCGCCAACCGGTCTTGCGGAGGATGCGGCCCATCATCTCTTCGGCTTTGCCGTCGGCGTAAACCTCGGCGTTGTCGAAAAAGTTGACTCCGGCGTCGTAGGCGGTGGTCATGCATTGTTCGGCGACGCCGTCGTCGATCTGTTGGGCGAAAGTCACCCAGGCTCCGTAGGAGAGCGCGCTGATTTGCAGTCCGGATTTGCCGAGTCGACGGTAGATCATGGGGAGACGATACCGGCCACCGGAGGCGGAGGCAAGCGGAGGAAAGTTCCCGGTCTTGATTTGCCTCAATGACGGCGGGGGAGGGACCATGGGAAAGTGGGAGCATGGAAAATCGTTCGTTATCCTCTCGGGCGCCCGACGCCGAAATGGTGTGGGCGCATTTGAAGACCGTTTATGATCCGGAAATTCCGATCAACATCGTCGATCTCGGTTTGATCTATTCGTGCGACGTGGTCGAGATCGAGGGACGGAAATGGCGGGCGGAAATCGTGATGACTTTGACGACGCCGGCCTGCGGGATGGGACCGGTGATCCAGGCGGAGGTGCGGGAAAAGGCGGAGTCGGTCGCCGGGGTGGCGGAAGCGTGCGTTGCGTTGGTGTGGGAGCCGCCTTGGAGTCAGGAGATGATCAGTGAGGAAGGACGGATGCAGCTCGGGTTGGTTTGACTCGACTTCCGGCGGGACTCGGTGCAGGTTTCGGAGACCCGCTATGAGAAACGACCCGAAGCTGAATGTGTTGCATGAATTGTGCGGAATCCCCACCGCCTCCGGCCGGGAAGACCGCGTGGTGGCCTGGGTGGTGAAATGGGTGGCGCGCCGTAAGAAGCTCCGTTTGACCCGGGACGAACACGGGAACTTGCTCATTACCCAGACGGAAGTGAAGTCGGGCAAGGCCGCCGGAAGGGCTCCGGTCTTCGTGACCGCCCACCTCGATCATCCGGCATTTGTGATCCGGGAAATCCTCGACGACGGCCGGCTGCTTCTGGAATTTCGCGGTGGGGTTAAGAACGAATGTTTCATGGGGAAGGAAGTGGAGTTGTTCGACGGAGAAGATCGGGTGCATTACGGACGGATCGTCGAGTTTGCTCCGACGAATCCGTTTCGGACGGTTATAGTGGAATTGACCCGAAAGAAATCGACCCTTCGGATCGGGGACATCGGTCGGTGGCGGTTGCGGGGACGGGGCGGGAGACCGGTCGTCGCGAAAGGGATTTTCTATGCTCCGGCCTGCGACGATTTGGCCGGGGCGGCGGCGGCATTGTCGGTGTTGGATGTCATGCGGCGGAGGAAAGGCTTCTCCCATGTCGGGGTGTTGCTGACTTTGGCGGAAGAGTGCGGCTTTCTAGGGGCGATCGGGGCGGCGAAGAGCGGGACCGTTCCGGCGGACGCGCGGTTGATCTGTTTGGAAAACTCGCGGAGTTTTCCGGAATCTCCGATCGGGGGCGGTCCGATCTTGCGGGTGGGCGATCGGGCCAGCGTGTTCAGTCCGGACCTGACCAATCGGTTGAGCCGGATCCTGCGGGAATACGAGCGCGACCACCCCGATTTTCGCTGGCAATGCAAACTGATGCCTGGGGGGACGTGCGAGGCCACGGCGTTTTCGGCGTTCGGTTATCAAGCTACTTGCGCCTGCCTTCCATTGGGAAATTACCACAACCAGACCGACGCTTCGTTGCCTGAAGGCGTCCCGCCGACGGCCGGAATCGGACCGGAGTATATTTCAGTCCAGGATTACCTCGGGTTGATATCGATGCTGCGGATTTGTATTGAAAAGTTGGATGAGCCGCAGCAACCGATGGTCGAGGTCCTCGAAAAACGCTTCGCGGACCTCCGTCATGTTCTGCCCGGAGGGACCTGATTGGTGGCCCGGACGAGATTGTCCGGGCTCTTTCGGGAGCGCGCGGTGGTTCAGCCGACGCCTTGGGCGATCATGGCGTCGGCGACGCGGCGGAAACCGGCGATGTTGGCACCGAGGATCAGGTTGTGCGGCTCCCCGAACTCTTCGGCGGTTTGGCTGGCCCGGCGGTGGATGCCGGTCATGATTTCGCGGAGACGGGCGTCGACGTTTTGAAAAGACCATTGGGTGAAGCCGGCGTTTTGCTGCATCTCCATTTGGCTGGTGGCGACGCCGCCGGCGTTGGCGGCCTTGCCGGGACCGAAGGCGATCCTGGCTTCGAGGAATTTGTCGATCGCTTCCGGGGTGGTCGGCATATTGGCTCCTTCGGCCACGCAGATCACGCCGTTGTTCAACATCGCCTCGGCGTCGGCTCCGGTCACTTCATTTTGGGTGGCGCTCGGGAAGGCGGCCGATCCCTCGTAACGCCAGACGGCGTGGCCGTCGTCGGGATACTCGTCGATCGGGGTGAATTCCGCGTCGGGATGGCGGTCGCGGTATTCCGTGAGGGAACCTCGCCGGGCTTCTTTTAATTCCTTCAGCCAGGCGAGATCGATTCCCGATGGGTGAAAGATGGTTCCGGTGGAGTCGGAGCAGGTCACCGGAATGGCTCCGAGCTGGTAGAGTTTTTCGATGGTGTAGATCGCCACGTTGCCGGCTCCGGAGACCAGGCAACGCATGCCTTTGAGGGTCTTGTCGCGGGAGCGCAACATATCTTCGGCGAAGTAGATGCAACCGTAGCCGGTTGCTTCTTTGCGGCCGATCGATCCCCCCCATTCAAGACCTTTTCCGGAGATCGTTCCGTCGAACCGCCGGGTCAATCGCCGGTAGGTGCCGAACAAATAGCCAATCTCTTTGGCGCCGACCCCGATATCGCCGGCGGGAACATCGATGACCGGTCCGATGTGGTGGTGCAGCTCGGTCATGAATGACTGGCAGAACCGCATGATTTCGGCGTCGGATTTTCCTTTCGGGTCGAAATCGGCACCCCCCTTCGCCCCGCCGAGGGGAAGTCCGGTGAGGGCGTTCTTGAAGATCTGTTCGAAGCCGAGAAACTTGATCACCCCGGCGGTGACGTTCTTGTGGAAACGAAGCCCGCCTTTGAAGGGACCGAGGGCGGAGCTGAATTGGACTCGGTAGCCTTTGTTGACCTGGATCTTCCCTTGGTCATTGGTCCAAGTGACCCGGAACATGATTTGACGCTCCGGTTCGACGAGGCGTTCGATGATGCCGTGTTCGGCGTATCGTCGGTCGGCCTCCAGAATCAACTTGAGGGAATCCAGCACCTCTTCGGCAGCTTGGTAGAATTCGCTTTGGCCGGGACTGCTTCGTTTCAGACCCTCGATCGTTTCGTGTATGTATCCCATGTGTTTGTCCTTGTGCGGTGGGTGAATGGGTCGGGGGCCGGCTGCGACGTCCGGTTTGGCACCGGAGCCATCGAGCACGGGGAGTGAGGTGGTGGCCGGCCTCATTGGATTTCCTTGTGGAAATCCTTACCCTCGCGGGTCGCTTTGACATAGCCGCGGCGGATGGTGAAATCGCCGAACCGTTCCCCTTCCTCCCGATTCCTGGCGTAATCCTCGAGGATCGGGCGGAGAATGCCGGGCAGTTCGTGATCTTTGACGTCGGCGCGGTAGAGTTTGTTCAGCCGTTCGCCGGTGAAGGAAGCGCCGAGGTAAAGGTTGTAGGTCCGGGGATTCTTGCCGACCAAGCCGATCTCCGCCAGATACGGACGGGCGCAACCGTTGGGACAACCGGTCATCCGGATGACGATCTCGTCGTCGCGCAGACCACAGGAGTCGAGGACCTCCTCGAGTTCAGTGACCAAATCGGGCAGGTAGCGTTCGCTCTCGGCGAGGGCGAGGCCGCAAGTCGGCAAGGCGACGCAGGCGACCGAATTGAGCCGCATCGCGGACAGGGTGGCGGTATCGCCGATGTTGTGCTCCCGGAGGAGCTTCTCGATTGCCTTTTTCTTTGCCGGGGCGACTCCGCCGATGATCAGGTTTTGGTTGGCGGTCAGCCGAAAGTCTCCTTGGTGGACCTTGGCGATCTCGCGCAGACCGGTTTTCAACCGGCAATCGGCGGTATCCTTCACCCGGCCGTTTTGGATGAACAACGTCAGATGTTCCTTGCCGTCGGTGCCGGTGATCCAGCCATAGCGGTCGCCGCGGCTGGTGAATTGGAACGGGCGCGGTTCTTCGAGTTTGTAGCCGAGATGCTTCTCGACCTCGTTGCGGAACCAATCGATGCCATGATCGTCGATGGTGTATTTGAGGCGGGCGTGAGCCCGGTCGGTGCGGTCGCCGTGATCGCGCTGGGCAATGACCACTTTTTCGGCGACCTCAACCACTTGATCGGGACGGCAGAAACCCATGACGTCGGCGGTCCGTGGATACGTTTCCTCCTTGCCGTGGGTCATGCCGAGACCGCCGCCGACGGTGATGTTGTAACCGACGATTTTGCCCTCTTCGATGATCGCGATGTAGCCGAGGTCGTGGGCGAAGATGTCGACGTCGTTGCTCGGGGGAACGGCGACGACGATCTTGAATTTCCGGGGCAGGTAGGTCTTGCCGTAAACCGGTTCGTGTTCCTCGGCCCCGTTGCCGCCGAGACCTTCGACGCGTTCGCCGTCGAGCCAGATCTCGTGGTAGGCGCGGGTTTTCGGGAGCAAGTGTTCGCTGATCGCGCGCGAAACCTCGAGAACCTCGGCATGGTGTTCCGATTGGAACGGATTCGGGTTGCACATCACGTTGCGGTTGACGTCGCCGCAGGCCGCGATGGTGTCGAGCAAGGCGTCGTTGATCGCCCGGATAGCGGGCTTGAGGTTGCTCTTGATGATGCCGTGAAATTGGAAGGCCTGGCGGGTGGTGATCCGCAAGGTGCCGTTGGCGCGCTCGTCTGCGATGCGGTCGAGCTGAAGCCATTGTTCCGGAGTGCAGACGCCGCCCGGGACGCGGACGCGGGCCATGAAGGAATAAGCCGGCTCCAACTTCTTTTTGCGGCGCTCGGCCCGGATGTCACGGTCGTCCTGTTGGTAGATTCCGTGGAATTTGGTCAACTGGGTCGTGTCGGCGGAGACGGCTCCGGTGACCGAGTCGGCCAACTCGGCGGCGAGATTGCCGCGAAGAAAGCGGCTCTCGTGCTTGATCGTCTCGTTCTTGTGCAGTTTGGAAAGGTCAGTGGCGATGTCGTTCATCGTTTGAAATGGATTGGAGCGCGGACTCAGTAGACGTCGCGCTGGTAGCGTTTTTCCTTGGTGAGCCGGGTCAGGTATTCGCCGGCTTCGGCCGTATTCATTTTTCCGTGTTCGGCCACGATTTCCTGGAGCGCGTCATGCACGTCCTTGGCCATCCGCAGGGCGTCGCCGCAGACGTAGAAGTGGGCTCCCTCTTCCAGCCATTGGAAGATGTCGCGGCCATGTTCGCGCATCCGGTGTTGGACGTAGACCTTCTCCGGAGCGTCGCGGGAGAAGGCGACATCCATCCGGGTCAGGACCCCCTCCTTGAGGTAATCCTGCCACTCCAGCTGGTAGAGGAAATCGTAGGTGAAATGTTGGTCGCCGAAGAAGAGCCAGTTTTTGCCCGGGGCGTTGGTCGCGGCCCGCTCCTCGACGAAAGCGCGGAACGGGGCGATGCCGGTGCCGGGGCCGACCATGATGATCGGCCGGGACGGATCTTCCGGCAGGCGGAATCGGTTGTTGGCATGGACGTAGACCGGGACGGTTTCGCCGATCTTGACGCGGTCGGCGAGGTAGGTGGAGGCGACCCCTTTGCGGTCGCGTCCGAACGTCTGGTAGCGGACCGCGCCGACGGTGAGGTGGACCTCTTCGGGGTGGGCCCGTTGGCTGGAGGCGATCGAATACAGGCGCGGCGGCAGCAGCCGGAGAATGTTGGCCAACTGCTGGGGGGCGAGGGCGGGAGCCGGATGGTCGGCGAACAGATCGACGATCTGGCGGCCGTCGCAATATTCGCGCAACAACTTGGCATCCTCGGCGATCTTTTGGACGCTCTCGACGCCGGTCAGTTTGGCGTATTCCTGCACCACTTTCCGGCTGAGGGTGGTGCTGTCGAGTTCCTCGATCAGGACTTGGCGGAGCGGACCGGCGCTGCCGTCGGCCCGGTTGATCTCCTCGTCTCCGGCGAAGTGGGTGGCCTCGATCAATTGGTCGATCACGTCGGGGCAGTTGCGAGGTTTCACGCAAAGGGAATCGCCCGGCAGGTAGGTGATTCCGGAACCTTCGAGGGAAAATTCGAGGTGGCACGTTTCCTTGGCGGAGCCGGTGCCGTTGAGATTGATTCGCTCCAGTAATTCCGAGTGGAACGGGTTGGCCTTGCTCCATGGCGCCGCGGCGGCTGGAGCGCCGGGCGCGGCGATGGACGGCGGGGCGGCGGCCGGAGCGGGGGCGGCGGATTCGGTGGCGTCGCCGAGGGCGTCGAGCACGGCGTCGAACCATTTCCGGAACGGCGGTTCGTAATCGACGTCGCAATCGGCGCGATCGACGAGGCGGGTCGCGCCCAACGCTTCGAGGCGGGCGTCGAAATCTTTCCCCATCTTGCAGAACTCGTTGTAGCTGGTGTCGCCGAGACCGCAGACCGAGAAACGGGTCTTCTTCAGGTCGATGGCGTCGCCTTTCATGAACTTGGTGTGGAATTCCACGGCCCGTTCCGGAGGATCCCCTTCGCCCCACGTGCTGACGATGACCAAAAGGTTTTTGGTGCCGGCGAGATCGGCGGGGTCGGTGTCGCCCATGTCCTTGAGCGCGACCTTGAAGCCCCGTTTCGCCAGTTCCTTCCGGGCTTGATCGGCCAACGCCTCCGAATTGCCGGACTCGGTGCCGAAAAGGACGGTGACCGGGACTTTGCCGCCCGCGCCCGCGATCGCGGCGGTGGCGCCGGGGGCCGTTGCGCCGGGAAGACCGCCGGTGAGGGAATATTGGTATCCGGCGAAGAAACCGCAGAGCCACTGCCGTTGGTCGGCGGTGGTGGAAGGCAGGAACTGGTTCAGCCACGTGCGTTGCTCGGGCGTGAACGGGGCGTTGTCAGGTATAGGAATCATTCGATCGCGTCAAAATTCTTGGTGAAAACCGACGGCCGGACGACGCCGGGTCGGCGGGCAGGAACAGTCGGAACACACGTGGCCGCAGGGGTGGTGGAGGGCGGCGTCAGTGTGATGTGTGGAACCTGCATTTATCTCGTGGTAAGATAGCGAATCTTTGAAATCAAGTCCTGTTTGGCGGGTGGGAGCAAGTGGTTTTTGGGATTTGGGGGAAATGCGGATGATGCCCGGACCGCCTAAATGCCGGCTCCAACAAGGGAGCCTTCCAGGGTTGGATGGCGGGCCGATTTTGCGTTCTTGAATCTTCGGTGGGGGCGGGTCAAGGTTTCCGGGTGATCGGAATCTCATTTGTCGCCGTGGGATTGGTTTTCGTCGGAAGCGCCGTGGGGGGCTTGGGGCGTCATTGGCTGACTTTGCAAGTGGCTCGCCGGGCCGGAGAAGGATTTCCGTGGGGCACCTTGGTGGTCAACGTCACCGGCGCATGGGCGATCGGCGTGGCGGCGACGGTTCGGTGGCCGGGGGGCTTCGGATTGACCGGAGAGGAAATCGGTTTGTTATTGGCGTTGGGGGTGCTCGGCGGCTATACGACCGTGTCATCTTACGCGTTAAACACGTGGGCGTTTCTGGAAAAGGAGGATTGGGGACGGGCGGCCGGCAATTGGCTGGGAACGGCGGTTCTCTGTCTGGCGGCGGTTTGGGCCGGGATTTGGGTGGGGGAGGCGATCAACGCCTGGATAAAATGAATCCCGGGATGAGAACGGCGGGGTGGGTCGCCTTGGGGTCCGGTATCGGAGGAGCGGCGCGGTTGATCGTGGCGTCGGCGGTGGCGGGCTTGGCCGGAGAGGGCTTTCCGTTCGGGATCCTGGCGGTCAATGTCCTCGGCTCCTTCGCCATCGGGTGGATTGCCGCGGTGACGGGGCCCGGCGGGCGATTTCCCGCGTCCCCGGAGATGCGGCAATTTTGGATGACCGGGGTCTGCGGAGGTTTTACCACGTATTCGCTGTTCAGTTTGGCGACTGCCGTTTATTTCCGGGATGGAGAGCCGGGGCGGGCGGTGTTGTATCTCGGGGCGACCTTGGTGCTTTGTCTGGTGGCGGTGGCGGTCGGATACCGGATGGGGTTGCGGGGCGGGCGATCTTAAAAAACGCCGAGGGGCGGGCAATGGATGCGGAGCGGGCCGGACGGGGTGACCGTATGGTGTTCGCGTGTCGGAAAGCGCGTCAATTTCATGGGAGCAAAGTGTGGCGACGGTCGGGAAGCAGGTTGTTTCGCCGACGGTGGTCGCTTGGCGGATGTTTTTGATTTCCTGGGCGTTTTTTGCGATTGCCGCCCTGCTCGGGCTGCTGCTGCGGATGCAATTGGTCTGGCCGATCGCCGGATTCAACTACGGGAATTTCCTTCACGCCCATTCCCACATTGCGTTTCTAGGTTGGATCTACAATGCGTTCTTCGCTCTCGCGGTGCGGTTCTTCATTCCGGTCGATAAGGTGGCCGGGTATTGGCGCCTGTTTCTCCTGACGCAAGTCGCTGTCGTCGGGATCTTGGTGAGTTTTCCCATCCAAGGTTACGGATGGGTCAGCATCTTTTTCTCCACGATGCACATGTTTTGCGCGGCGGCATTTCTGTTTAAAATGTTGCGGGACCATCGGTCGGGGCCCTTGGCCCGGCCTTATTTGGTGACGGCTTGCTGGTTCATGCTCGGCTCTGGTTTGGGACCGTTGGCTTTGGGCCCGATCATGGCGACCGAACTGGCGAACACTCCCTGGCACGGGCTGGCGGTCGGATATTACCTGCATTTCCAGTACAATGGCTGGTTCTTGTTCTTCCTCTTGGCGGTCCTGCTGGCTGGCATGGAAGAACGGGGACGGGTGGAGGGAGCCACGCGATTTCGCCGGGCGTTCGGGTGGCTTCTGGGCGGTTGCCTGCTGACGTTCTCCCTCTCGGTGTATCCGGTTTTCGCTCCCGGATGGATTTTCCCGGTGGCCTCCGCCGGGGGAATTGCCCAATTGATCGGCGGTTTTCTTTTGGCCGATGGGTTGCGCCGAACTCAAAATTGGAGCGGTTTGTCGGGAACGGCCCACGGTTTGGCGGTGTTGGCGGTCGGGTTCTGGTTCATGAAAATGGGCCTCCAGGCGTTGGCGGCGTGGCCGGGATTGTTCGATCTGGCGACGAACCGCTTCATGATCGTCGCATTCATGCACCTGGTCTTCCTTGGGATCGTGACACCGTTGCTGATCGCTTGGGCGGCGGGGCTAGGTTGGATCCGGCTGGCGGGCCTTTCGCACGGCGGCCTGGCCGCGTTCGCGCTGGGAGCCCTGGTGAGTCAAGGGGCTTTGGTTTACGTGCCGCTGGCGGCCTCGATGGGCTGGCCGTCCTTGGCGGGATTCGGGGAAATCCAGTTGGTCGGGGCGGCCTTGATGGCCGGAGGGGTGACGATGGTCGCGATGGACCAGCGGGCGAAGATCGCGACGTGTTTCGCCTCCGTGGCCGGAGAGGTGCGGGGAGGGTAAACAAAAAACCCGCAGGCGGTTGCCGGCGGGTTCTTTGTTTGGAAAGTCGAAATCCGATCAGACGGCGGCCTTCAGGCCGGCACCCGGCTTGAACTTCACGGTCTTGGAAGCCTTGATCTTGATCTTTTCCTTGGTCCGGGGATTGACCCCTTCGCGAGCGGCGCGCTTGGCGACGCTGAACGTGCCGAAGCCGATCAGCTGGACGTTCTTGTCTTTCTTCACGCCTTTCTTGATGGCTTCGAGGACCGAATCCACGGCGCGTTCGGCAGCGGCCTTCGAGGCATCGCTTCCGAGATTCTTTTGTACTTCTGCAATCAGCTCAGCTTTGTTCATTCAATGACTCCTTATTGGGTTTATCTGCAAAGGTGATGACGAAAGACAGGAAGAAAAGGATATTTAGGTCAATACTAAATGAACGTTTTTACAAAAACTTTTCCCCTTCAATCCCGCATGGTTGTGCCATTGGCGGGCGGGTCTCCTTCAAAAACCCGTCCTTCGCGCCCGGCGATCGCAACTTTCAGCAGGTAATTTAACGTGTCAACGCGGCTCACTGAGCGCTCCTCCGCCATCTGCTCGGCGCGCTTCAGAAGCTGTCTGGCCATGGTCTCCGCGGCGGTTTCATCCGCCCCCAGATTGCGGAAAATCAAGGCGATTTTGTCGGTTTCGGAAGGGTCCATGGGAAAATCGCTCATGTATTCAGAATTTTGATTTCCGCCGGGCCGTCCGGTTTCGAGGCGAGTTGAGCGGCCGTTTCGGGAAGATCGGTCCGGATCAGTGCCAATCCCACGAACGGGGCGGAAAGGGTGGTGGTCCGAAGACTTCCGACTTCTTTGGATCCATGGAAGAGAGGCGTCGGATTGGTCTCTGGTTGCCGGGGGAGGCTGACGGAGGCGAGCGTCCGGCGGACTTGTCCCATGGAACGGATACGAGCCATGACCTCCTGTCCCAGGTAGCATCCTTTATTATAGGAGATCGCGGCGTCATCGAGATTTCCTTCCTGGGGCAGATCGGTGGGGCCGACGTCCCAGGGGACGCTCGGAATCGCCGACTCGATTCGTTCGCGTTCGAGGACTTCGCCGCCGACGAGGTCGCCGCCGGCGTTGAGGACGGCCGACGAAAGGGCTCCGATCGCCTCTTCGTTGTCGGGGCCGACGACGAGAAAGTCGAGATTCGGGAGGCGGGCCGACCGGCGGCCCGGGAGGAGGAACCGGTGGCCGACGCGGAGGAACGATCCGGCGTCGGGGCGTTCGACCCCCAATCCCGCGAGTGCGTCGGGGAGGCCTTCGCCCCAAACCGCTGCCGAGACGGCGTGGGGAGTCATGTCCCGCAGGGCGACGTCGTCGGCGATGATGAACGCCTCCAGGCGTTCGATGATGGAGTCGGCCGGGGAATGGTAACTGAAAAGGTAGAAGCGGTCTTCGGCGTCCTGGAGGACGAAGCTGTCGGCGAGGACCTTGCCCTTGCGGTCGAGCCAGAGGACGTAGGTGGCCGGGCGAGGGGCCGGGCTCCTCAGATCGTTGGTGGATTGGCCCTGGAGAAAGTTGAAACTGTCTTCCCCGGTGACCTCGATCCAGGCGGCCGGACGGCCGATGCTGATGTTCAAACGAGACATGCCGAATACTCTTCCGGAAAAGGAGAAGAAAGACAAAAAATTTCCGAAAAGTTATTGACTGTCGGGGGTGGTTCGGGCTACTCTCAGAGCATAGTCAATTTTCCCCGCATAGCGGGGTTTTGGGGTAACTAAGAAAGAAAGCAGCTGGCGGGTCGTTTAGGGGTAGGCGACCCGCCTTTCTTTTGCCAAAAAGGCTTTACCGGCCGCGCAAGGGGTGCGATATTCGCGCCTCTTTTTATTTAGGGGTCTTACCGTGGAAAAAGTCACTGATATCAATGTTCTCGCGACCAATGCGCTGCCGACGCCGGTCGAATTAAAAACCGCCATATCCAAATCGGAGGCGGAGGCGGATTTCGTCAGCCGCAGCCGGAAGGAGATCAACCGGATCATTTTCGGCGACGACAAGCGCCTTCTATTCGTGGTCGGGCCGTGCTCGATCCATGATGTCGAAGCCGGTCTGGATTACGGACGCCGGCTGGCGAAGTTGTCGAAGGAGGTTTCCGACCGGATCTGCCTGGTGATGCGGGTTTATTTCGAGAAGCCCCGAACCACCATCGGCTGGAAGGGGCTGATCATGGATCCCCGACTCGACAACAGTTGCGACATTGTCGGCGGCTTGAAGTTGGCTCGGACTTTTTTGCGGGATGTGATCGACCTCGGTTTGCCGACCGCGACCGAGTTGCTTGATCCGATCACTCCGCAATACATCGCCGATTTGATCAGCTGGTCGGCGATCGGCGCCCGGACGACGGAGTCGCAGACCCACCGGCAGATGGCTTCCGGCTTGTCGATGCCGCTTGGATTCAAGAACGGGACCGACGGCGACATTTTGACCGCGATCAATGCGATCCGGGCGGCGAGCGGCCCCCAGACTTTTCTCGGGATCAACCACGAAGGCCAGGCCTCGGCGGTGACGACCCGTGGTAACCCGTATTGCCACGTCATCCTCCGCGGGGGACGCGCGGGGTCGAACTACGATCCGGAGTCGGTGCGGGAGGCGGAGGAGCTCCTGGAAAAGGCGAAACTGCCGAGGGCGGTCATGATCGATTGCAGCCATGCCAACAGCGGCAAGGATCCGCAAAACCAGCCGACGGTCGCGGACGATACCCTGCGTCAGATCGAGGCCGGCAACTCCTCGATCATCGGTTTGATGGTGGAAAGCAATTTGAAGGCGGGAAGTCAGCCGTTTCCCCAGCCGAAGGAGTCGCTTCAGTATGGCGTTTCGATCACCGACGGTTGTATCGATTGGGAAACGACGGAAGCCCTCATTCGCAGCGCTTATAAGCGGCTGGAGTGTCGCTTCGTTTCCGCCTGATTCGCCGAATCCGGAACGCAATTTGATTGAAGGGGCGGACCGGCGGTGCTAGAAGTGGGAGTTTGTTAACCTGCAAGTTTGACTCATGAAAAAACCAATACGCGTAGCCGTAACAGGGGCAGCCGGGCAAATCGGCTATTCCCTTCTGTTTAGAATTGCCTCCGGATCGATGTTCGGGGACGACCAGCCGGTCGAATTGCATTTGATCGAGATCCCGCCGGCCCTCGGGGCCCTGGAAGGGGTCGTTATGGAACTGCAGGACTGTGCCTTTCCGCTTCTTAAGAAAGTGGTGCCGACCGCCGACCTCAACGAAGGTTTTAGCGGAGTCAACTGGGCGCTCCTCGTCGGCAGTGTTCCCCGGAAGGCCGGAATGGAGCGGAAGGATCTGCTCAACATCAATGGAAAGATCTTCACCGGCCAGGGTGAGGCGATCGCTAAGAACGCCGCTTCCGACGCCCGGGTCCTGGTGGTTGGGAATCCGTGTAACACCAATTGCCTGATCGCTATGAATAATGGCGGTGACCTCCCGCGCGACCGCTGGTTCGCGATGACCCGTCTCGATGAGAACCGGGCCAAGACCCAGTTGGCGATGAAGGCCGGGGTCGACGTTACCGAAGTTTCGAATCTGGCGATTTGGGGGAATCATTCCTCCACGATGTATCCGGATTTCTACAACACCAGGATCGGCGGAAAACCGGCGACGGAGGTGATCGGCGACGAGAGCTGGTTTGAGGAAAATTTCATCCCGACCGTCCAACAACGTGGTGCGGCAATTATTAAAGCCCGCGGCGCTTCTTCGGCCGCTTCCGCCGCCAACTCCGTGGTCGACACTGTCCGCTCGCTCACCCGGCCGACTCCGAAGGGGGATTGGTTTAGCGTCGCGGTCTGCTCCGACGGCAGCTATGGCATCGAGAAGGATTTGATCACCTCGTTCCCGATCCGCAGCGACGGATCGAAGTGGGAGATCGTCCAGGACGTGCCGTTGAACGACTTCAGCCGGTCGAAGATCGAGGCGACCGTGAACGAACTGAAGGAAGAGAAGGCGATGGTCGCCGATCTTTTGTAAGTTTCCGCGCGCGCCGGATCGGTTCCGGCGACTCTACCAAAAACTCCGCCCGCGGGGAATCCCGGGGCGGAGTTTACTCGGTCCGCACAAGGCGGATGCGCATAAACCGTGCCTGTCCGGCGGCAGGAGTTGTCACCCTCACCGTCTCGGTCATAGTGTTGAGCGAATGAACCTCTTCCGAAACCCCGTCGGACGACCAAGGTCCCGATGGATTGGCCGCCGTCTCGGTAACGTATTCCAGATCGCTCGCGTATGTAACACGCCGGTAGATGAGTTCTATCCGGTCCGGTTCCAAGAGCGAAAACATCAGGGGCGGCAGATTGGCGTCGTGCGGATTCGTGCCGAAGCCATACTCCAGCAAGTTCACGCTTCCGTCTCCATCCGGATCGTCCAGCCGCTCGCCGCCCGCAGTGTCTGCGAAGACCAGCCCGCTCCACGATTCGTAATCTGCGCCCACCTTGATCTGAATGTCCCTCTTGGCGGAGTTCCCGGCACTGTCGCTTACGGTCAGGCGCACCCTATATGAGCCGGGAGTCGGGAAAAATTTCGTGGGGTTTGGGGCGAGCGAACTTCCGCCGTCGTCGAATGTCCAGGCGAATTCGGTGATAGGGCCATTCGCCGACGAGGCTGTCGCGGTGAACTCCACGGCAAGCGGTGAGATTCCGGACGTCGCGCTGGCGGAGAGCGTCACTTGGGGAGGAGAGTTGGTCGGCCGCAAATACCACGGCGCCGCCGTCGGATCCGTTTTGAAAAATGCCGTGAGCTGACGCGCCACTTTCTGCCGGCCCGCCTGCGAAGGATGGAAAAAATCGCCGCCGACATCCGAACAGAGCCAGACCTGCCCATCCGAGCGCGGATTGGTGCCGTCGATCCAGAGATACGGTCCCCAGGTGAGCCATGGTGCCCGCACCTGTCCTTCGGCCGGATTGAAGTTCAAGGCCGGCGAACCGTCCATTTGCCGCTCGAGCAGCCATTTGACGGAGAACCCGGACTCGTAGGCAAACGGTTCCGGGTTCGAGGTCGCGAGGTTTAAGGTGTAGGCGCGTGTCCGGCTGCTGAGGTAAGCGATCCTGACGTTTGGATAGCGGGTTTTGAGCGCCCGCACGATCAGGCCGAGATCGTTGCTTAACACCTCCGCATGCTCAGGAAAGCCTCCGATATCCTGTGGTCGCCGCCGCGCCTGCTTGATCCATGCGACCTGCACCTGGGCCGGTGTGACGCCGCTTTCGGCCAGCCGTTGATCCACCACATTCCAGGTGTTCGCGGTCGGGCTGGTCCAATCCGGCGCCGGCCTGCTCCCCTGCGCTCCGTCGACGATGACGAGGCGTGGGTTTTTCGCGGGGTCGGCGTCGGCCATCTGCTTGAAAACCGAAAACTCCTGCGTGGTGTTGGACATGCCGACCGAGATCAGGACGATCCGGCCATTTGTCGGATCCGAAAAACCACTGCTGTCACGTGGTACAATTTCCTCCGCGATCGCCAGGCCCGCCGCAAGGTGAAGTTGAGGAGGATTATTGGCGCCGTGCGGGTAGAGGCCGGTTCGAAATCCTTGGTAAAATCCGATTCCGCCGTCGTTCACCGGGCGCAGGCCGAGCGTGGTGAGTGAACAGTCCCCGAATGCGGGGGCTTGCTGCAGCAGCATATACCATCCGAGCGAAAGGACCATTCGCCTCATGGAGGTAGACGAGCAGAAAGCCCTGTTACAAGCAATGAGAAAGCATGTTACGGTTGAGGCGATGGCGCACGGGCAGGGACCTGACGAGCCCCCCGGCGATCGACTTGGAATTTAGGCAATGGCAAGCAGACGATGGGTGCGGGCAGAGGCTCGAAGTCAGATCCGCTCGCCGGGGAACCAGTGGTAGAGGAAAAAGTAAACCAGGACGCCGGTGATCGACACGTAATACCAGATCGGGAAGGTCCACCTCGCCCATTTCCGATGGGCCGTGTTCCGGCCTTTGATCGCAAGTCCAACGGTGACCAGAATCAACGGAAGGTTGATCATCGCCAACAAAACGTGGGAGATCAGCATGATGTAATAAAAGTAAGCGATCCCCCCCGTGGCCCCGATGCGGGTGTGGACTCCGTCTTTCAGGAAATGGTAGGTCAGGTAACTGGCGAGGAAAACCGCTGAAGCGGTCAACGCCGCCACCATGAATTTCCGGTGGGTCGTTTGATCGTTGCGGAACCGAATGAAATAATACCCGGCGGTCAGGCAGAGGAACGCCAGCGAATTGAGCGCGGCGTTCACGGGAGGGAAGATATCAAGATTCATCGTTCGATCAGGCAAGCAGCCATCGGTCGATCACCAGGACCGCCAGCAGAGCGGGCAGGTAGGAGATCGAGGTGTGGAAGACCCGCCGGGCGGTCAGATCGCGGTCGGCGCGGGTCCGGAACAGCCAGGTGGTCCAGACAAAATACACCCCGAGGAGGAGTGCGGGAACGAGGTAGAAAAGGGAGTTAAAACCGAGGAAATACGGGAGGATCGAAACCACCAACAGGCCGAGGCAATACCAGAACGCATGGTGGGCGGCCCGGTTTCCGGTGCGGTCGATGACGGTCAGCATCGGGAAATTCACGGCGGCGTAATCGTCACGATAGAGCCAGGCGATCGCCAAAAAGTGGGGGATCTGCCAGAGAAACAGGATGCCGAAGAGAATCCAGCCGAGCGGGGTGATTTGGCCTTCGGCCGCGGCCCACCCGATGAGGGGAGGCAAGGCGCCGGCCACCGCGCCGACTTCCAGGCTGAGTCTGGAATTGCGTTTCATCGGGGTGTAGATCCAGACGTAGATTCCGATGGTCGCGGCGGCCAGCGCGGCGGCTGGAATGTTGACCCAGAAAAGGAGGTGGCCGATCCCGGCGAGCGAAAGCAGGGCGCCCCAAATCGCGGCTTGCCAGGGAGCCACGTGGCCGGATGGGATGGGACGGGTCATGGTCCGGTTCATCCGGGCGTCGGTCTTCCTTTCCCGCCATTGGTTCAGCGCGGCGGCCCCTCCGGCGGCGAGAGCCGTGCCGAGAGCTACATGGAAAATCCCGGCGAAAGCGCCGTCGGGCCGGGCGGCGAGATAGCCGACCAGGGCGGTGATCACGGAAAGCATGCTCAAGCGCGGCTTGGTCAGCTCAAGGTAGGCCCCGGCCGTCGCCTTCCATGGCCTGGTCCCCTCGGAAACGTGCGGAGGGGCGGTCTCTTTCATCTCGGATATTCTCATCGGCTCGGCTGGGTGGCGACGCTTCCGGTTGGTTCCGGATTCGCGGGCGCGTTTTGCCGAACCGTGTCCGCCCCGGGGCCGTCGTTCAACGGCAGTCGGTAGCAGGCAAAGGTCAAAAGCCAGGTGGCGGCCAGCATGAATGCGCCCAATAACATATGTAGAGTTGCTACATACTCATTCTTGGAGGTCAACACCGTCAGTGCGCCGAGGAAAATTTGGAAGGCGAGCATCAGCACCAGCGCGCTCGCGCCCAACGCGTAGCCCCGGCCGGTCGCGGGAGAGCGCCAGAGCTTCCACGCGAAGAAAAGCAGGGCGGCGGTCACGAGGATCGCTCCGACCCGATGAATGAAATGGATCGTGACCGGAAAGCTCCAGGCGAGCGGGAGGAGCGTGTTCAAATGGCTGCTCCAAGGGAAAGTCGGAATGGCCAAGGCCGCGTAGTTGTGGCGGACCAGGGCGCCGACGATCAGCTGGAGGAAAATCGCCACGCAGGCGACTATCCCGGCGAGGCGTACGGAATTTTCCACCGGCGAGCGGAGCCCGGCCTTTCGTTCGATCCAGGGGCGGGAGGCGGCGATGGCGATGGTGCCGAGGAGACAGAAGAAAATCTGGGCGAGGCAGGCGTGGATTACCCGGAAGGTCTGGGCGACCAGGTTGTGGTCGGCCTGGGTGTTGAGTTGGTCGAAAACCACCCGGGCCCCGCCGACCAACCCTTGGACGATCACCAGCAGGAGGGCGGCCGCTCCGAGCCATCGCAGCCACCGGCGGTCTTCCCGGATCAGCAGCCAGACGAAAATCACCGTCACCAGCAGGCCGACTTTGGCCCCGAGCAACCGGTGGCTGTGCTCCGCCCGCATGTCGCGGTCGAACATCCAGCCCTCCGGGTTGACCGACCCGTGGGAAAGGGGCCAATCGAGGAAAACCATTCCCGCATGGATGCTGGTGGTGAAGCCGCCCGCCTTGAGCAAGAGGATGGTCCACAGCAGTGCGAAGGCGCAAAACCAGGCCAAAACCGGCTTGTAACCGGAGGTTCTATGTGGAAATGAAAACGACGCCATCGCGGAAAAGTCGAAAAAGGGCTAATGTCAGGAAACGGTTAGAGTTAAGGCAATTTATTTTTTAGGCAAATACCGGACAAGAATTGCGGACTTTTTATTAATATTGCTCCAGTTACCCGACAGCCGGGCTTCAAAGGAGGTTCCGTTTGGAGCGAAAAGGTCGATTTTGCTTTCGTTCCGGGAGGGGGGTGGGGTAGTTTGGCGAAATATGTCTCCGAACGTCCCCACCAAGATTGCATCGAAGCGGCGGATCCCGATTTCCGCCGTGGGTTTCGTCCTGCTCCTTTCCGTCTTGTTCTTCGGCGGTTGTCCAAATCCAAACGCCAACGACGGTCAACCGGGAGTCGCTTTCGAAGGGGAGATCCTCGAAGTGTTTCCGGAAGGCCGGGTGTTGCTGGTTCGGCACGGGGATATTCCGCGGACTCTGCCGGCCGGAACGACCGAGTTCCGGGTTTCGCCCGGCGACCTGGCCAACGCCGAAGCCGGGACGGTGATCCGCGCGCGGTTGGTCGAGCATTCCGGGGCGCTCCGTTTGGAGCGGATCTGGAAGGTGGATCGGATGGCGGAAGGGATCGTCGACCGGACGGGACGTCAATTGATGGAAGACACGATCATCCGCGGCTCCCGGGCTTTCCGGGAAGTCGGCGAAGTGATGCCCGCATTCGCCCTTTACGACCAGACCGGCAACGTCGTGCAAATCAACCGCTATCGGGGAAAGCGGGTGGTGATTAATTTCATTTACACCCGATGCCCGTCCCCCGCGATGTGTCCGGCGGCCACCCAGCGGATGATCCAACTCCAGCAGTCGGCCCGTGAAGCCGGAATCGAGAATTTCGAACTGATTTCAATTACTCTCGATCCGGATTACGATACCCCCGGAGTCTTGCGGGAATACGCCGAAAATCATGGCATCGACACCTCCAATTTCTCGTTTTTGACCGGTCCCGACACGGCGATCGCCAATTTGATGACGCAGTTTGGGATTCTGATCGATCCCGAAGTCGGGTTCGAGTCGCACACCTTGGGGACGATGTTGGTCGACGAGACCGGAACGATCCGGCATCGGGTTTTCGGATCGAATTGGATGGTCGGTGATTTCCTGGATCGCCTCAAACAGATGGACGCGCGGGAGGAAGATGGAGGAGCCTAAACCAACGACTTACGCCCCGCCGCAGAAGACCCGGGGGCGGGTGATCCGGATAACCGCCCTGATGGCGGCGATCTACCTGTTTTTTCATTTTCTTCCGGATATCGCCCCCGAGCGGCCGGCCGCGTTTTTGCGGGAGGCGACCGGAGACACCTCGCCGGAATTATGCGAGGCGAGCAGCATTGGTTTCATGCAGGTGAGCCAGGGGCGGTCGCCGATCCGGATGCGTTTGGTGGCGAACGGTCCGCTCGAAGCCGGACGGGAAGCGAGGGTGACCGTCGCGCTCGAACGGCCGGGGGGGCGGGCGGTCTCGATTTCGGAGCTGGAGGAAAAACACACCGAAAAGTTCCATCTGCTCATCGTGGACCCGACGCTGGGGGATTATCAGCACAAACATCCACAACCGACGGCGGTTCCGGGAGAATTCGTTTTTTCATTCACCCCGCGCCACGGGGGCAATTACCGCTTTTTTGGCGAAGTGGTGCCGGTGGTGACCGGACGGGCGGTGCAAGCGGTCGAGGATTTGGATGTGACCGGTGGAGTGGGCCCCGGCACCGATTTTCGTTTGGAGGCCACCCTTGAGGATTATCATTTTCGATTGAACCTGCCGGAGGGGGGAGTTCGGGTGCGTCGGCCGACGATCCTGACCTTCGACGTCCGCAACTTGACCGAAGGGAAACCGGCCACTTTGGAGCCGGTGATGGGGGCTTGGACCCACATCGTCGCGTTTGATCCGGAACGGAGCGGATTTGCCCACATGCACCCGCTTCAGGAAGGACTCGAGCAAAAGCTTGATCCGGTCGCGCCGCAAATCCCGTTTATGTTTTACGCGGATAAAGCGGGAACCTACACACTCTGGGCCCAGGTGAAAATCGAAGGCGAAGAA
This sequence comes from Verruconatronum alginivorum, assembly GCF_056590205.1. NCBI lineage: Bacteria > Pseudomonadati > Verrucomicrobiota > Opitutia > Opitutales > Verruconatronaceae > Verruconatronum > Verruconatronum alginivorum. The sequence goes on from NZ_JBWPVQ010000001.1 coordinate 2,951,182, forward strand.
TACTTCGCCCCGTTCACCCTCGAAGTTCTCTGAAGAGGCAATCCGCGGTCTGCCGACCGGGCACGATCACAAAACTTCGACCGCCCGGGCGGAACTCCACCAATTGAAATTCGAGCCGCGCAGTTCCTCCTCGGATGGCATCGGATAGTGGACGGCACCGCTTTGGTCCGCGACGAAGAAGCCGCCGGTCATCATCCAGAACGGCAAATCGTGCTCCATTTTGCGCTCCACGATTTTCGCTTTTTTGTCGGGGCGATTTTTCAATTCGCGAAAACAGGAGCGGACTTGGGCTAGATTTCGATACGGAAGGGTATTTACGGCGCTGTCCGGGTCGTCGGCGAGCGGTCCGGATCCGAGTTCTCCGAAAATAATGCGGGGGACGAAGACCGGTTGGTTCGGCCGCGTGATGTAGGCTCCGAAATCGGCGGGACTGAGGCGGGAGGAGACCAGTGGATTGACCGGAACGAATTCCTGGTAGAGATGGAAACGCTCCGGCCCCGGTTCCGGTAGAGCGGCGGCGCGTTTGATTTCGAGGACGGCACCGTTCCGGGTGACCAGGTGGAGAGCGCCGAGGGCGGTGATCGGGACGCGTTCGAGGGCGCGGTAGATGGTCACGTAGCTCGATTTGTGAGGTTGTCCGTCGGAATGCGGCTTGCAGTGTTCGCGCAACACGCCCAAGTCAGGGATTTCGGTCACCGCGGCCGGATCCACCTCGAGGAAGATCGCTTGGCCTTGGGTTCGGCGGTCTGCCCCGAGGGCGAGGTAACGGCCGAAAGCCTGGGGATCGAGCATGGAAAAAACCAGCGACTCGGGGATCAACGACAAATACAAATGAACCTTCATAAACGACGCCTCCTTGGAGTGAATAATTTAACTTGGGCAACTTCGATAGGTTAAAAGCAATCCGGCCGTTGGCAATCCTTACGTGAGCTAAATTGAATGTGAGGGGCAACAAAGTGGCGGGGTCGTCCCGGCTCCGCGCGTCGCCATTCGGAGGTTTATCGTCCGTGCCGACGGGTATCGATCGTCGAATAGATCCGGATTTCGTGACGGTCCAGTGGCTCGGTCGCGGCCGGGTCGTCGAAAATTTCAATTTCGATCCAATAAAATCGCCCGGCTTCCAGGCCTCGCAGCGGAGGCGATTCCAAGCGGAGTTGGTCGGTGCCGGGGTCGAGTTGGAGAAGCTCGCGATGTGGGTTCTGCGGATCCTCGGGGTTCTCGTAGCGGATGTCGAGAAAGCGGGGTTGGTCCAGGGGGGAGGTGACATCGAGGGTAGCTTGATAACGAACGGTCCCCTCGCGGACGCTGATGTGGAAACCGGATTCCACTGTTTCGAAGTCCTCCGCCTCAAGGGGCGGGGGAGGCTCGGACGGTCCGATGGTGGCGCAACCTCCACCGAGAAATAGGAAAAGCGGAACCAGCCAACGGATGAGGGAGGCGAAAGAATGTGGTTCTTTAGTCACGAAAGTTACGAAGGGCCTTTAGTCGAAAAAATCTGTTCCGAGCAAGCGATCGGTTTCGCGGCGTTCCTTTTTGGTCGGTCGACCGGTCCCGCGTTCCCGTTTGGCGATGCTCGCGGTCCGGAACTCCTTTTGCCGCTCGTATTCGGAGGGGGGCGTCAAGTCTTCCAGAAGCCGGTCCACGACTCCGGCGCCGACCCGTTTTACCGCCAAGTCTTTGACCCGCACCGTCTTCACGATATCCGGGCGGCGGATTTCGATCACGTCGCCGGGCCGGATTTGACGGGAAGGTTTGGCGTTGAGGCCGTCGATTTTCACGTGTTCCCCCTGGCAGGCTTCGGTGGCTTGCGGGCGGGTTTTAAAGATCCGGGTCGCCCAGAGCCAACGGTCGATGCGTACGCCTTCGCTCATTTTTTCGACTGGATTAATCCGCGCCAAGGTGACAACCCGGAATTGATGATTACCCAGGAACCGACGACGGTCCCCGCGATCGAGAATGGGAGACCGGCCACGACCCCGGCGCCCAGAGCTTTGAGGAAGCAGGCGCGGCGATTCTCTCCGGCGATTTTCCGCTGGATGAACCAGACCGAAATGAGGGTCGTCCAAAAGGCGAGGGTGGCGGTAATCGGCATCCCGAGACCGGCCGTCATCATCTTGACCCCGAAAAACAGGTTGTCGAGGAGGAGGATGGCGACGCCGCTTGCCGGGTGGAGGCGAAACCAAGGGGCGCGGTCCTTCCGACGGTCTGTCGGTGTTGGATTCGGATCCGCCATGATCGAGGTGGGTCAGGCCGTCGTAGCCGTCTGTTCCGTCTGCGCCTGCGGCAGATCCCCCTTTTCGGCCCGTTCGAGGAACCGCTGGATTCGGGTGCGAAGAAATTTAATCCAAGCCGGATGCTCGTTCAGGCACGGGATTTGGGTGAATTCCTTGCCCCCGGCTTCGAAGAAGGTCTCTTTGCCGGCCATCGCGATCTCCTCGAGCGTTTCGAGGCAGTCGGTGACGAAAGCCGGACAGATCACCAGCAATTTCTTGATCTTTCCTTCCCGGCCGAAACGTTCGAGTTCCTCGTCGGTGTACGGTTGCAGCCACGGTTCCCGGCCGAACCGGGACTGGAAGCAGGTGCTGTATTTCCCCTCGGGAAGGCCGGCTCGCAGGGCGAACTCTTTCACGGTCCGGAGGCACTGGGCCCGGTAACAAACTTCATGAACCGGGCTGCACGAATTGCAGCAGTCGGGGGCGGTCAAGCAATGGGCTTTCGACGGATCCCCTTTCCGGAGATGCCGTTGCGGCACGCCATGGAAACTGAAGAGGATATGGTCGTAATCCTTTTCCAGGTAGGCCTTGGCCGATTCGTGCAACGCCTCGATGTAATCGGACTCCGCGTAAAAAGGGGGCAGGACGTCGAGTTTGATCCCGGGGGCTCGCGCGGCGATCTCTTGCCGGACTTTGACCACGACGGTTTCGTAGCTCGACATGGCGTAGTGGGGATAGAGTGGAACGAGGAATAGTTCCTCGATCCCGTCGGCGCGGAAACGGTCGATCGCCGACCGAATGGAAGGCTCCTGGTAGCGCATGGCGATTTCCACCGGAATGTCGACTTGTTCCTGGAGTTTCGCCTGGAGGTTGCGGCTCGTGACCATCAACGGGGAACCTTCCGGGGTCCAGATCTTCGAGTAGGCTTCGGCCGTTTTTTTGGGACGGAACGGCAGCACCTTGGCGTAGAGAATGTATTCCCGGATTGGGGAAGGAGCGTCGAACACGCGGGTGTCCGACAGGAACTCTTTCAAATAAGCCCTGACGTCCGCGACCTCGGTCGATCGCGGAGATCCCAGATTCACCAACAAAACGGCTCGTTTCGGCATCGTTTCATCGTTTGGCGGATTCGGGAGGTTGTCAAACCCGTGAAATAGCCCTGCGTAATTTCCTGTTCCCGGTGAAACTCAGCGGCCGTAGCGGAAATTCCGGGCGACCAGTTGGGTGGACTCGATTTCCTTAAAGGAGAATAGATTGCGGACTCGGGCGGTGATGGAGGGATGCGCCATTTCGCCGGACAGCAGGGTGGGGCCGAGATCGGTCAGAAAGGTGTCGCGGTCTTCGGTCGAAAGGCGGATCTGTTGCCGGAGTTCGATCAATTGGCATCGGTAGTCGAGCCACCTCGACTTGAACGACTTCGTTTCGGGGCAGGAGCAAAGTTTTTCCAACACCTGGCGTCGCTGACCAGGTTTCAGTTGACCGTCGAGGTCGGCGGAGACCAGTTGGAGGCAGCGACGGGTCTTGCGATGGGTTTGGTTCAAATCGACCTTCAACAGTTTGCACCGGGCTTCGAAAAGGATCTGTTGCAATTCCCTGGGAGCGACCCGCAAGGCGAGACTCAGCCATCGGTAGCTCCAGTTTTCCAAATCGAAGGCGACCAAGGCGAATTTCGCTTCGCTGTCGAGCTCGATCAAGGCTTGGGGGCGGGGTTGGTCGGAGTAGGCTCCGCTAACGTCGACGCCCATTAACCCGCAGGCCAGGAATCGTTCCCAATCGGAGAGTCGCTTGAGATACGGTAGTTGTTTCCATCCTTCCCGGAGGAGCATTTCCGTCTTTTGCAGCGCCTGGTTCCGGTCGAAGTTGCACAAGTAAAGGTGCTCGGAGATCAGGTCGAAATAAAGTCCGGTCAAGGCGTGGTAAGCCTTGGCATCCCCCCGCGCCGCCTTTTTTAGAAGGGCGCGCAGGGGAGCTCGCAATGAGCGGCGGTCCGGACAAGCTTTGATAGGCTTGCAGTAGCTTTCCATACGAAACTGAAGGGAGTGAACTCAGTCGTCGCCGCGAATGCGGCGATCCACTTCTTCCCGGCAATATTGCATGACCCGGAGCCAGATTTCGCGCAAGTCGAAAAGGCGGCAAACGGCTTCTTTGCGATATTGTTCGGTCGTTTCGGATTGGGAAAGCGAAAGACGATCGAGTAATTGGAACGAGCGGTTCAAGTCGGCCAAAGCCCGCTTGAACTGGCAGACGGCCATCGCGTAATCGCCCATGTCGAGGGCATGGATCGCGGCGATCGCATTGCTTTCTCCGATGTAGAGGGAGGCCTGGTAGCCGGCTGCCACCGCCGGGGGCATCGAAAGGTTCCCGGCCCCAAGCAGATCGAGCCAGCGGGCTTGCACGTCGAGATAGAGCGATTTTGTGGCGATGAAAATCGGATGCTTGTGGAGGGTGTAGGGATCGTCGAGATCGTCGTTGTCGTCGAGCGGATTTTCCTCGGTGTCATCGTCCTCGGAGAGGAAGTCGTTTCCAGCCCATTCATCCGTGTCCCAGCCCATCAGCTGGGCGACCCGGTCGAGCCGATCGGATCTTCCCTTCTGTTGGGTGTAAAGTTCGAGGTAACGACGGAAGACTTTGTCCTGGGAACGCAGGTAGCGCTCCCAATCGAACTCGTTCCAAGCCAGGTCGCCCCGGTCCTCCCATTCGCCCTCAGAAAAACCTTCAAAATCAAAGTTGCTCATTTAAGTAACTCCCACGGTTGCGGGTCAGGTAAATCTGCCACTGTCTTCTAAAAAATCAATCAAACGGATCGCTCACAAGCAAAAAGGGGATAGGGGAAAGCAACTCGCTCATGGTCAGGTTGATCGAAATGAAAAGAATCGGTTTCCCCATGGGCTGAGCCTGACGATTTTCATCAGGGAGCCCCTGAGACGGGGCGGGGGGAATTACGCAAGCCGCTGGTGGCGGAGGGGATGGGGAATCCCTCAGGGACAGTGTGCGGGTCCACCGGGGTGGATAAAAAAAAGAACGATTCTCCTAAAAAAAAGAAAACGGACCTTTCGGCCCGTTCGTTGGTGGGCGCAAGAGCGCGCTCCGGCAGGGACCGGAGCGCGCCGCGAGGGAGGAATTACAGTTTTCCGCCGTAGATGGCGTTGCGGCCGAGTTCTTCCTCGATCCGCAGCAATTGGTTGTATTTGCAAACCCGGTCGGTCCGGCAGAGTGAACCGGTCTTGATCTGACCGGCATTGGTCGCCACCGCGATATCGGCGATGGTGGTGTCTTCGGTTTCTCCGGAACGGTGGGAGATAACTGAAGTGTAACGGGCCTCCTTGGCCATTTCGACCGCGTCGAAGGTTTCGGTCAGGGAACCGATTTGGTTCACCTTCACCAGGATCGAGTTGGCGACGCCTTGTTCGATCCCCTTCTTCAGGAAGCTGGTGTTGGTGACGAACAGGTCGTCGCCGACGAGTTGGGTGTCGTGACCCATCGCGTCGGTCATTTCCTTCCAGCCGGTCCAATCGTTTTCGGCGAAGCCGTCCTCGATGGAAATGATCGGGTAGCGCTTCTGCAGATCCTGGTAGAAGGCGATCATTTCCTGGGCGTCCCGCACGGCGCCGTCGGATTTCTTGAAGATGTATTTTTTGGTCTTGGCGTCGTAGAACTCGGAAGAGGCGACGTCGAGGGCGAGGAAGATCTCCTTGCCCAGTTTATAACCGGCCTTTTTGACGGCGAGGGCGATCACTTCGAGGGCTTCCTCGTTGGAGGCGAGTTTCGGCGCGAAGCCGCCTTCGTCGCCGATCGAGGTGGAGAGGCCTTTGCCTTTGAGGACGCTCTTGAGGGCGTGGAAGATTTCGGTTCCCATCCGGAGCGCGTCCCGGAAGGTGTCGGCCCCTTTGGGCATGATCATGAATTCCTGGATGTCGATCGGGGCGTCGGAGTGGGCGCCGCCGTTCATGATGTTCATCATCGGCACCGGCAGAACTTTGGCGTTCGGTCCGCCGAGGTATTTATAGAGGGGGAGACCGACGGAGGCGGCGGCGGCGTGGGCGGTGGCGAGGGAGACGCCGAGGATGGCGTTGGCCCCGAGCTTTTTCTTGGTGCTGGTGCCGTCGAGTTGCAGCATCGTCTGGTCGATAAGCAATTGGTCGGTCGCGTCGAGGCCTTCGAGGGCCGGGGCGATCAGCTTATGGACGTTTTCAACGGCTTTGAGAACCCCTTTGCCGAGGTAGCGTTTTCCGTCGATGCCCCGGCCGCGAAGTTTCGCGGTGAGGGAGCCGTCGCGCAATTCGAGCGCTTCGTGTTCCCCGGTGCTCGCACCGGAGGGGACGGCGGCCCGGCCGACGGTGCCGTCGGCGAGTTGCACGTCGACTTCGACGGTGGGATTGCCCCGCGAATCGAGAATTTCTCTTGCTCGGATGTCTATGATAGAAGTCATACGGCGGAGAGTTTGGCCATTTCCCCGACGGTTTGGCAACCGCTATTTGCGGTATCGGCCGCCTCGGTTCGTCGAAAATGCCGCGAAGGACCGACGACGGAGGATTTTTCTGCAAAAAGGACTTTACAAGGGGTCCGTGGGGCTGCAAATTCAATCCTTTTTCTCACACAGTAAGTCTATATGGGTAATCTCAAGAAGAAACGTCGTCTCAAAATTGCCAAGCACAAGCGCCGCAAACGCTCGAAGGCAAATCGCCATAAGAAGCGCACCTGGTAGCGCGTTCCCGGTGGACGGAATGGCGAAACGCCAGCCGTCCCGGCGGTAGGACGACCGAAACCAATTTGGTTTGACCACAAAGAACCCCTTCGAGGAGGGGTTCTTTTGTTCTGTACAAACGGGGGATTTTCGACGGATTTTGCGTGGCAGTTGCCGGCGCCTCAGAGTTCGATCCGGGAGATGCGGTACCCTTTACGCTCGAGTTGTTCGATGATTCCGGATTCCCCCGGCATGTGGGCGACTCCGACTGCCACGAAGGCTCCCCCTTTTTCGACGAAGGGCAGGAGGCGTTCCACCATCCGGTCGTTGCGCCGGTCGAGCAGTTTTTCGGCGAATTCGGGCAAGCCTGTCCGGCTCAATTCCTCTTGAACGAATGAAAAGAGGGCCTCGATGTCGCCCTCGCGGTAGAGACGGAGGATTTTATCCTGAGAGGGGAATCCTTGTTCGAATTCGTCAAGGGACTCTTCGAGCATGGTCGTGGCGGCTTCCCGGGACAGGGAGCGGAACACTCCCACTTGCTCCTCCACGGTTTCCAGCGCGTGGAAGGCGAGGCCGTGTTCGATCGCCTGCCGGTAGACTTGGATGTCGACGATCCGTTCGAAATCGGCCTCCGGGGGGCTGCTGAACAGCAGCGGCGCGAGTTGGACCGGGACTTGTCGGAGCATTGGCGCCGGAAAACCGAGTCGCCGGGCGTTTCGCAAGGTCCTCTCCCACAGTTTAGGGGAGAGTTCTTCCTGAAGGTTTCTCGTGCCGCTGGCGAAGATCGCAGCGGTCAAAAGTCCGATGTTTTGCGGGGAGAATTCGAGTTCCGGATGGAAGGTCGAGGAGCGTCTCAGGCTGGTGGATACCTCAGGAGGTAAGTCGCTGACGGTGGAGTCCGAGGAGTGGACGGTGCCGTAGAGGAAGCTCGGAGTTTCGGTCTCGATTTTCCAAAGAAAATGGGCCTCGACGGAGGTCGGGAGGGAGGCGAGGAGAGGGAGGATCCAGACGGTATGTTTTAACATTGATTTTACTCCAGAAGCGGGCTGGCGGCTGATTTTTGTCTTGTGGGGGTGAGTTTAAAGTCGTTAGCTTCGCCCCCATCATGAAGGCTCCCCGCGACAAGATTTCGAGAAAGTTCCCCGCGGTCTTCACGTCGCTTTTTTGTCCTCGTCGGGAGGGGAGCCGGAACAGCGGCGGCGTGAGGATCGGCAAAACGAGACATGGCATCGAATAATACAAGTTTTTATCTGGAACGCACGGATTTTTCGGTGCGCCTGGCGAAAGTCGTCAGCGGCGGCGCCGGAGATGTGATCGAAGCGATCCAGGAGGTCCCCCCGGTTCCGGCCGAGGAGTTGAAAGGAATCGTCCAGGAATTTTCCGGGGCAGCGGCTGGTGGGCTGATGCGCGCCCATTGTTCCGTTTACCCGAAGTCGAGGGTGCTCCGGAATTGCGCGTTGACCGATCCTTCCCGGCCGGGGGAGGTGAGCACGTTGGAAAGTGTTTTGGCCAATCAGCTGCGGGTGAGTCCGAGCGATCATGCGTTGCAGGTTTTGTTCGCCGACGATGGCCTGGAGTTCGCGACGGGTGGACGGGTGCAGCGGGAACTCTTTATCTGCGGGGCGCCTCACGAACAGTTCAGGGAAGCGCAGGATTTCCTGGTGGATGCGGGGGTCTATCCTCTGCGGTTGGAGATCGGTTCGGTCGCCACCATCGGCCTCTTGCTTTCGGTGCTGCGGGCACGGAATTTGGAAGAGCCGACTTTGGTCCTTGAGATCGGGGAAGAGGTTTCCCACGTCTTCATTCTAAGCAGTAACCGGGTGGAGTCGGCCCGTCCGTTGCCGCTCGGTTTAAACACGATGGTGGCGGGAGTTCGGCAGGAGCTCGGGCTGAAAGATGAGGCGGCCGCGCGGAAGCTATTCTATTCGGACAGTTTCGACTTCCGGGAGATGGGGCCGCGGCTGATCGACCGGTTGCTGCGTGAGATTCAGTCGATGATCGGCTTTTACGAAGTGCAGACGGGACAATCGATCACCCGGATTCTCTGCACGCTGTTGCCGGCCAAGTTGCTCTGGCTTACCGGGACATTCGCGGCTTCGCTGGGGATGAGCGAACTCGATCTCGATTTGCCGGGCCTCTTGAAACAGTCGGAGCTTTCGTGTGCCGAGACGGAAGCGGCGGTACGTCAAACCCGTCCGCTCGGGTTGCTGGGGATGATGATCAACACGGAGGTCAAGGTATGAGATCTGGGCGCAAAAACAAGCAAGTGATGCCGGCATGGCGGCCGGACTTCCGGGAGGTCGAAAGACTGCCGGACGTCAAAGTCATTCGGACCTCGTTCTTCGTCAACGGGGTAAGTCTTTTGGTGATGATGGTTCTGGGGCTCCTGTTGGCGTTCCAGGAAATTAATCGGCTCAGCCTGCGCAACGAGATCGAAGGGGTCGAGGCCAAGATCGCGATGGAAACCGCCCGCAACCGCCAGGCGATCCAACTCGATCGCTCCTTCGGCACCGCCCGGCGCTTCATCAACGAAGTCGCCGACTATCTGGAACAATCGCTGGAGTTGTCCTCGTTTCTGGTGGCGTTGGGCGAGGGGACCCAACCCGACATCACCCTGACCTCGATCCGTTATCAATCCGGAGACGGTCCCGGCGGGGCGAAGCAGGTGCTCGTCAACGGGTCGATCCGGGCAACTCCGGAGGCGGCGGCGAGCGTAATCACCGATTATCTGAATGTGTTCCACGAACCGTCGTTTCTCGAACGGCAGGTCGTGGAGGCCGTGCCCACTTCGCTGGTTCCGACCCGCGAGGGGAATCGGATGGCGTTCGGGCTGAGGTTGCGAATCACGGACAAGGTGGAAGAAAGCGAAGAGGAGGAAAGTCAATGACCGGTCAGGATATATTAAGATGGGTAAAGGCGTTCCCGATCGCCTTCGCGGCTGGGTTTGTATCAGTTGTTTTGATACTCTGTATTTATTTCAGGGGTACGGCGAACGATGATCTGGAGCATGAGTTGATGGACACGGAGCGCCGCTGGAAGCAGATGGAAGTCAACGTGTTTAAAAACTCTGTAAATTTGGAAACACATCTTGAAAATGCTGAATTGCTTACGCAAGATGTCAGGGAAAGGCTGATACGCCCTGCGGAATTGGCCACGAACTACCGATACTTTTACCGCTTGGAAGCTTTGACAGGAGTCCGAATCACCGCGTTGCAGCAGCAAGCGACGGTGCGTCCCAGGCCGGCGGCGGCCGCCCCCGCCGCGCGAGGTCGCCGGGCGGCGCCCGCTCCCGAGCCCCTCTTTTCCCGGGTGGGGTATTCGATGAATGTGTCCGGCGAATTCCATCAAGTGGCGGAGTTCCTGAACGCCTTGGAGCGGGGCCAGCATTTCTATTCGTTGAAGGAGGTCACGCTCCAGCGGTCCGCGGAGGGCGGGCGAGACATTTCCCTTACCATGAACTTTGAGTTACTCGGAACGCCATGAAACTGAACATGAGAATTTGGGGTTTAGCCGCCGCTGTGCTTGCGGTCGGGCCAACGATGTCCGCGCAGCAGATATCTGAACCGGAGGCCCGGGAGGCCGTCCTGGCCCGGGCGGAACGATTTCAAGTCGTTTCCTTCGAGGAGATCCAGGGGCGATTCGCCGAGGTTCCGGATCCGTTCTTCGGACCGATGCCGGTGCGACGGCCGGCGGTGGACGGCGTTGCCGAGCGCAACGGGGGAGTGCCGTCTTTGTCGGACCGGGAGATCTTGCAACGTCTCGCCGCTCAAATCCGTCCGACCGGCGTCATGCAATTCGGCAGCGAGATCCATTTGCTGTTTGGCGAACGGCGCGTCAAGGGAGGGGATTTTCTGGCAGTCAGGTATCAAGGAAGAAACTACAGGGTGGAAGTCATCAATATTGATTCCCGGGCGTTTTTCCTTCGGCTCAACGAAGAGGTCCTCTCCAAATCAATCCAATAAACATGAAAATACGTCTCCTTATAGCATCCATGTTCACCGTCACGGCCGCCCTCGGGTTGGCGGTGACGTTGCGGCCCTCGGCCACCGCCCAACAGGAACCCGATCAGCGGGTCGAAGAACGGCAGGCTGAAACCGCGCCAGCGACTCCCTACCGCCCTCAAGGCATGCCAGCCGGTCGCGCCGACCAATCCCCTCCTCCAGAGAATGATACCCGGGAGACGGACGAACCGGTCCGGACCAACGGTGAGGAGTTGGCGAGGGAGGAGGAGGTTCCGGAGCAGGAAGCCGAAACTGAGGAGGGTGAACCGGAGCCCGAGACCACCGAACCTGAGGTGGAGGAAGAAGAGCCCGCGATGACTTTCGATCTCGACGGCCCGGCCGCGAGTTCGACCGTCGAATTGGACGCCCAACGGGAAACCATTACCGTCGATTTCCCGAACGAGGAGATCCGCACCATTTTGCGATTGGTGGCGGACGTATTCGAATTGAACCTGGTGGTTCCGGAGACTTTGCAGGGACGGACTTCTATTAAGCTGCGGAATGTGACCTGGAGGCAGGTCTTCGACGTGGTCCTTTCTCCGGTCGGTTTTACTCACATTGAGGATGGCAATATTATCAAGGTGGTGAGTTTGGAGGCGTTGCGCCAGGAACCGCCCCAGACCCGGGTCACCATTCTCAACTACGCCCAGGCCAACGAAATCATCGGCAGTATCGCTCCGATGGTGAACACCGGCGCTGGAGGGCGAATCCAAATTGACCGTCGCAGCAATGCGCTGATCATTACCGAGCGTTTGGCCAATCTGCAACGGATCGAGGCGGTTATCGCGGAGTTGGACCGACCGAATCCGCAGGTAATGATTGAAACGAAATTTGTTGAGACCACCCATCAGAATTTTGAAAACATCGGACTGAATTGGGCGTCGCTGGACGGTTATCAAGTGTCGGCCGGCCCGGTCACTCATGAATACCGGAGGGAGCGGAACATTGGCACTGGTTCCCAGGTGACCGGTGGTTCGGACGCCGGAACCAGCCGGTTGACGACGGCCGTCTTTTCCGCCCAGCAATTCAACCTCCTGTTGAGCGCTTTGCGCGGCAGCGAGGGAATCAAGCTGGTGTCGAATCCGACCGTGGTGACGCTCAACAACAAGCCGGCACGGATTCATATCGGACAGGAATACCCGTTGGTTCTTCCGCGGTTCAATCCTCAGACCGGAGGGTATGAGGCCGGTGAATACCAGACGGTTGATATCGGAATTCGGTTGGAGGTGACTCCGCAGGTCAACAATGCAGGGTTCATCAATCTGGAGGTCGAGCCGGACGTCAGCAGCTTTGGCGGAACCGTGCCATATTTCGGCGCGAGTTATCCGATTCGGGTCACGCGGAACGCGAGAAGTTTCGTCAGCATCCGGGACGGTTACACTGTGGCAATCGGTGGATTGTTGCAGGAAGACGAGGCGGTGAATGAAACCAGAGTGCCCGGCCTTGGTTCAGTTCCTGGAGTCGGGCGTCTCTTCCGGTCGAAGAGCACTGAGTATGAGCAACGGAATCTGATTATCTTTTTGACCGCTCGGACCTTGAGTCCGGAAGGGAGCACCTTTGAAGAAATCGTGGATCCTCGGATGATTCATCGGATGGGCCTTCGCCGGGATGAAATCCCCGGCTACCGTCCGGAAATTGAGATGTTCCCTGGGGAAACTCGTCCGTCCGCCGCTTTGCCTTCAGCGACAGCCGAAGAGACGGTGGCGCCGGACGAAGTCCCCCCGGCGAACGGGGAGGAGCCGGCGCCCGTGAACGGTGTGGCACGGGAACCGGAAGCGGCGCCGGTGGACGAAGCTGACGGAGTGGGCAACGGTGCGGAGCCTGCGGCAGAGGAAGCCGAGGGCGAAACCGTCGAACCGACGGTGGAAACACAACCGGTCCCGGAGAATGGGGTACCGAACGAGGCACCGGCGGCCGAAGAACCTCGGGCGATCGAAGAAAATCGAGATACCGACGCCGCTCCGGAAGTCCAGCCCGCGCCGGAAGTTGAGCCCGCGCCGGAAGTTGAGGGGACGCCGGAACCGGCTCCCCGGCGGTCCCGGGGATGGCTTACTCCATAAGGATGTTTCGGTTAAATTGATTGGAGTTTTTGAAAAGGCGAATCGGTTGGCCGATTCGCCTTTTTTCTGTCCGCCTCCGCGCTACCGCTCTTTATCCTTAACTCCACAGTTGGATAGCCGCAAATAAGCGCAGAATACGCAAAAAAGCATGGGGTAACTCATGAGAGACCGATTACAGCCAGGCACCTGTTGAACGAATCGGCTTTTCCGCTTAAGGCCTTATCTTTGCGCCTCTTGCGCCTTTTCGCGGCTAAATACCTTTGTTTTGAGATTCACTCGGCTGGATCAGAACCATCCGATCAAATGCCCTTGCCAGGCTTTGATCAGAATGACGCCGAGGTTGCTGGAAAAATGGGCCAGGATGCAGGGGAGCAGGGAGTGGCGCGGATTCACCGGGAGAAAGCGGACCGTGTAAAACCAGAGCGAATTAATGAAGACGATGGTCGTGCTGAACCAGGCTTTCTCCGAAAAATCAAACGCGAGACCGCCTTCCTCCCAGTTCCATAGAAACGGGTGGGCCAAGGCGAAGAGGATGGAAAAGAAGAGAATACTGCCTATCAGTAACGGCCGTCCTTTGTTCGGGATGACCAGGAAACCGCGGAAAATGAGTTCCTCTACGAATGCGGCGGCGAGGGTGAACAAGGCGAAAAACAGGGTGATGTTTGATTGTTCGCCGACGATACCGAGGGCGTATTCTCCGCCGGTTTCGGCCGCGAGGATTACCAGCGCGCCCGTGATGGCGATGACGATCGCGATACGGGGAGCGGGAGTCGCGCCGGGAAAGGCGTTCGGGTTGGGCGTTCCGGCCCGGTCCGCTTTGAGGTCGTCGAGCCAAAGTTTAAAGAAATAAGCGGCCGCGAGGAGGCCGATGAGGATGAGCCAAGGATTGTCTGTCATAGGAAGCGAGAGGACGGATTCGGACGCGAAGGATTTTCCCGTCGACGCGAAAAATTGGAAATTGCTATCGGATCATCCCTTCTTCAGGATGGATCGTTTGTAATCTCAGTGAAAATCTTCGATAATCTGACAGCATGCTTGCAAGCAGTAAAGTGGCCCGGGGGGAAGTGCGAAAACGGGATTTGACATCGTTGCGGTCCTTGCTCGGTCCTCATCTCGCGGCTTTGGAGAGGCATCTCGAGGCGGAGACGGAGCAGTTTGAGCCGGAGATCCGGGATCTGGCGAAATATTGCATGGCGGCCGGCGGCAAGCGGATCCGGGCTTCCCTGGTGTTTTTGGGTGGTTGGCAGCAGTCGGGGGAAGTGCGCGAAGATCTGGTGAGGCTGGCCGCCGTGGTGGAGATGGTCCATTTGGCGACTCTCGTTCACGACGATATCCTGGATTCGGCCTCCACCCGGCATAACCGGACCACCGCCGCCCGGAAATTCGGGCCTTCCACAACGGTCCTGCTCGGCGACGCCCTTTTCGCTCAGGCGGTCAATCTTTCGACTCGTTTTCCCGACGCCGAGGTCTGCCGTCAGGTTTCGATCGCGACCCGCCGGGTTTGTGCGGGGGAGATCGCCCAAACCCTCCGGCAAACCGGCGGAGACCTGTCGAAAGAGGATTATTACCGGATCGTCGATTTAAAAACGGCGGAACTGTTTTCCGTTTCCTGTCGATTGGGAGCCCATTTGACCGGGTTGGCGAAATCGTATGTTTCGGCGGTCGCCGAGTTCGGGCGCCGACTCGGGGTTGCTTACCAGATTTACGATGATTTGGTCGATTTTTTCGGGAAAGAGGAGAATGCCGGCAAGACCCTCGGGACAGATTTACAGAGCGGAAAGCGGACCCTGCCGATTATCCTTTTGATGGAGAAACTCGACCCGAAAGGCCGCAAGGCGCTGGAACAGGATTTGCGGAGCGGTTCGGAGGAAACGATCGAGCGGAGGGCGGCCGAAATGCTGGAACTCGGGGTATACGACGAAGTGGTCGAGGCGGCATTGCGTGAGACTGCCGCCGCGGAGACCGCGCTGGCCGAAGTGCCGGAGGAGGCGCCGACCCGTCTATTGTTGCAAATCAACCAGCGGTTGGTGGCGCAGATCGACGACTTGCGCCGCTGATTCTCCGATACACGGTTCCCAGTTTGTGTTTGAAAGAATGGAAAATCGTGTTCATTCTTATCTCGAACAATGGAGCTCTCCCGGCCAGTTTCCAAAGCTATTTCCGCCGATTCGGCGCATCAGGACTCGCTGCATCAGGAAGAAGCCGACTCGGATGCCGTGATCGTCCAACGCGTCCAGGCGGGGGACGTCGACGCGTTCGATCATTTGATCCTGAAATACCGCGAGCGTCTATTCGGCATCATTTATAACCTGACCGCCAATCGGGAGGATGCCGCCGACCTGACCCAGGACACGTTTATCAAGGCATTTCAATCGATTAGCCGGTTCAAGGGGAATTCCTCCTTTTTCACTTGGATTTATCGGATCGGGGTGAATTCCACTTACACCTATCTCCGACGGAACCGGCTGCGGCGTTTTTTCAGCTTCGAGACGATCAACGAGGAGTTGGCGCCCGAAGAGATTTTGGAGGCATTGACCGCCAAGAGCAGTCTTCCCCGGGAGGGAGCGTTGCGGGAACTTCAGGAAAAATTGAACGAAGCGCTGCAAACTTTGTCTATCAAGCATAGGACCGTGGTTGTTTTGTTTGAAATTGAGTCATTAAGTCATCAGGAAATTGCCGAAATCATGAATTGCTCGGTCGGCACCGTGCGATCCCGTCTGCATTACGCGAAGCAGCAGCTTCAATCGAAATTGCAGTCCTACATATCGTAAAACTATGAAGGAAATTCGTCATTCCTCCAGAAAGCAATTGACTGTCGAAGAGTTGCTTCAGCTGAAGCGATTGGAGAGACCGCGCCCGGAATTCTGGGACGGTTTCGAACGGGAGCTGAAACAGAAGCAGTTGCAGGCTTTGATGACCCCTTCCCGCTGGGAACGGGTCCGGGCCTTCTTCACCCTTCCGAAATTCGCCGTATTGGCCCCGATTTCGGCCGCTGCGATCTTCGCGGCGGCGATGATGGTGACTTTTCCGGTCGATCCCGGAATCGAAGGTGGTTTCGATCTGGCTGAGATCAAATCGCCATTGTCGGGATCGGATTTGGCCATCGCGGAAGTAGCCGCTGTCAACGAGCCGGTGGAGGTCGCCGAAGTCGGCGAGTCCGAGGCACCGGCGCCCCGGCGGACCGACGCCCGATTCGTCGAAGATGTGTTGCGACCGGAAGTCGCGCGGGTGGCGCAAGAAAATTTCCGCACGGTGGCGGAAACCGAGACCTTCGTCGGAGCGGCGGATCGCTCGGCTTATTATGTCGTCAACGCGTTCACGGCCTCTCCGGGTAGTCTGGGGCGCGGCGCGGTGACGCTGGAATTTTAACCGCCGATGCCTCTCGTTTTTTTACGCCGGTTCGCCAACCTGCTTATGGTCGGCTGCGCCTTTTGTTTGCTCCTTCCGGCCGCTCCGGTGGCCGCTCAAGATGGTGACTTTCTGAACCTGCAACGCCGGATCACCGAGATCATCTCGAACCAAATCGACGGGGTGGTGCGGGTGAAGGCCTCCGCCGAGGAGGTGGACGGGTCGGGGGAAAAGGTCGTTTCCCTGCGGGTCGGAACCGGTTTCTTCATCAGTCGGGAGGGACATATTTTAACCAATGCCAGCGTCGCGATGAACGCGATCCGGGTCTGGGTGGAATTGAACGGGGTCCAATACGCCGCCGACCATATCGGTAGCGACCCGGAGACCAACATTTCGCTCCTGCAGTTGATGGTTCTTCCGGAAGAGTTTTCCTATTTCCCCGTTTCGGCCCACCACGGCAAGCCCCGTCCCGGCTCGTTGGTTCTGGCCATCACCTGTCCCCTCGAATTCGAACCGTCGCCGAGCCTTGGGATGGTGACCGGGCATGAGAGCAGTTTTTCGCAACGGGTTTTCCCTGTCACTTACTTACGGGTCAACATTCCCGCCCATCCCGGAGAAGGGGGTTCCCCGGTGGTCGATCTCAATGGCCGGTTGGTCGGGATGATGGTCGCTTCCTTGCCGGAGGTTGGATCTTCCTATTTGCTGCCGGCTCGGGCGTTGGTCAGCGTGCGGGACGAGCTTCTGTTTTCCGGCAAGGTGACCCATGGCTGGATCGGGGTCGATCTTCGCGAGGAGGTGACCCGGCAAGAAGGTCGTTTCGTGGTGGTCGACGCAATCCCGAACGGCGCACCGACGGATCGCGAAGGTTTCAAGGCGGGCGATCGGTTGATTCGTGTCGGGGGGGTGGCGATCCGCCGGGTCGACGATGTGCGGAACGCCAGTTTCTTTGAGCGGGTCGGCAACTACGTCGAAGTGGAAATCCAGCGGGGCGACCGGTTGCTTGAATTCCCGGTGCGGATCCTCGAACGTCCAGTGTCGACTCCGGACCCCCGCTCTCAGCCGGATCATATTATCCCGGCGATCGAAGGTCCGCGGGCGCGCGCCGGCCGCTGAATCTTTTTCGGCCCGAACACTCCCGGTGCGATCACCCCGTTGCGGCGGGGTGTCTCTTTTTGCGAACGAAAGCAGGGAATATGCTTTCCAAGCTTTCTCATGATTGATACTTAGGGTTCCGCGAACCTTTGACATTCATATATCGCAAAACATGAGAACGGAAAAAGACTCCATGGGCGAAATGCAAGTGCCGGATTCGGCACTGTATGGCGCCTCCACTCAACGCGCAGTCCTGAATTTCCCGGTCAGCGGCCGCAGAATGCCGGACGGCTTCATCCGCGGACTCGGACTGGTCAAAGCGGCATGTGCGACCGCTAACGAGGAACTCGGCCGACTCGACAAGGCGAAGGCCGACTTGATCCGCCAAGCGGCTCGAGAAGTGGTGGAGGGGAGTCTCTACGACCATTTTCCGGTGGACGTTTTTCAGACCGGTTCCGGGACTTCGTCCAACATGAACATCAACGAGGTGATTTCGAACCGGGCCTCCCAACTGGCGGGAGAACCGGTCGGTTCCAAGAAACCGGTCCATCCCAACGACGACGTCAACATGGGACAGTCGTCGAACGACATCATTCCAACCGTCCTCCACGTGAGCGCCGCCGTCGCCATCCAGGAGAAACTCGTCCCGGCCCTCGACCTGCTGGCCGGGGAATTGGATAAAAAGGCGAAGGCCTGGGAGAAGATCGTGAAGATCGGCCGCACCCACCTGATGGATGCGACTCCATTGACGCTCGGCCAGGAGTTTTCCGGTTACGCCGCCCAGGTCCGCAAGGGGGCCGCCCGTGCCCGCCGCTCGGTGGAATTGTTGGCCGAACTCGCCATCGGGGGAACGGCGGTCGGGACCGGGATCAATTGCCACCCGGAGTTTCCCGGCAAGGTCTGCCGTATTCTGAGCGAGGAAACCGGGATCGCTTTCCGCGAAGCCGACAACCATTTCGAGGCCCAGGGAGGGCGCGACGACTGCGTTGAAGTGGCGGGAGAGTTGACCACCATCGCCGCCAGTCTGACCAAGGTCGCGAACGATATCCGCTTGCTTGGGTCCGGGCCCCGGTCCGGTCTCGGCGAAATCCGTCTCCCGGCCACCCAGCCCGGTTCCTCGATCATGCCGGGCAAAGTGAATCCGGTGATGAGCGAAATGTTGGTTCAAGTCGGAATCTACGTGATGGGCCTTTCCAACACGGTCGCCATGTGCGGCCGCGACGGACATTTCGAGCTCAACGTCACCATCCCGCTGATCGCGCATTCCATCCACGAAGCGGTCACCTGTCTCGCGAACGGAGCGACCGTTTTCGCCAAGCAATGCGTCGCGGGACTGGAAGTCGACGAAGAGCAATGCGAGGCCTTGGTCAAACGCTCGCTTATGCTGGTCACCGCTTTGAATCCGCACATCGGATACGATGCCGCCGCGGCGGTCGCAAAGCAGGCGTTCGCGGAAAACAAAACCTTGCGCGAGGTCGTTTTGGAGAAAAGACTGCTCGACGAGGCTACCCTCGATAAAGCGCTCGATCCGATGGACATGATCCGGCCGAAGGCCTGAGTCGTCCTTCCGGGGTTTTCATTCATCTCGGCGGCGGTCGATGACCGCCGCCGATTTCGCCAAGCGATCCGCACGAATTCATGTCTTTTCATCAAGCCACCATTGAAATCCCGACCCGAGGGAAGGGGACTTACGAAATCACCAGCCGCGTCGCCGAGGAACTCAAGAAATCCGGTTTCACCATTGGCAACGTAACGGTTTTCTGCCGACATACCAGTTGCAGCCTTGTGATCATGGAGAACGCCGATCCGAGCGCCCGGAGCGATCTCGAAAATTGGCTGGAACGTCTCGTTCCCGAGAACGACCCCCATTTCGAGCATACGATGGAAGGCCCCGACGACATGCCGAGCCATATCAAGATGGCGCTGACTCGTACTGCCGAAGTGATTCCATTCAATCAATCGCGGATGGTGCTCGGGACCTGGCAAGGGATCTTTCTCTGGGAACATCGCGCCAGTTCGCATCGCCGGTCGGTCGTCGTCTCGATCCACGGCGAATAATGGCCGTCGAAACCGCCGCTTCTTTCGTCAACGATTGAACGGCCCTTCGTTGAACAGGCTTGCCTTGGCCTCCTTCGCCCCCGTATCTTTTTAGATTTTTCCAACCTTTATTATGGACAGAATCCTCCTCACCACCACTTCGTTTCAAGATACGCCGGGCGACCATCATCGCCTGCTCGAATCGGCCGGCTATGAAATCGTGCGCGAACGCGGTCCGTTGCCGGAATCGCGGATGCTCGAATTGGCGGGGGAGTTCGACGGATTTCTTTGCGGCGACGACGAAATCACCGCGAAGGTGATCGAGAAATCGCTGCCCCGTTTGCGGGTGATCAGCAAATACGGCATCGGCCTCGACAAAATCGATGTCGAGACCGCCACCGCCAAGAAGATCCCGATCGGCTTCTGCCCGGGGGTCAACCACACCACAGTCGCCGAACATACCTTCGGCCTCCTCCTCGCCCTCTACCGCCACATCGTCACCGAGTGCAACTACGTCCGCGGCGGCCAATGGAAACGTCTCACCGGCCATGAACTGGCGGGCAAGAAGATCGGCATCGTCGGTCTCGGACGCATCGGCAAGGAAGTGGCGAAACGGGCCCGCGCCTTCGGCATGACCATCATCGCCTACGATCTTTATTGGGACGAAGCCTTCGCTTCCGAGCATGAAATCGAGCGGGCCGATTCGGCGGAGAAGGTGTTGATCACCGCCGACATCATCAGCCTCCACACCAACTTGACCGAACAAACCCGCCACATGGTCAGCGCCCACAGCATCGCCAAGATGAAAAAGGGAGTGGTGATCCTCAACTGCGCCCGTGGCGAGTTGGTGGATACGGCCGCCATGGTCGATGGCCTTAACAGCGGCCAGGTCGGAGGGTACGGAGCCGACGTGCTCGACACCGAACCGCCTCCGGCCGACCATCCGTTGTTCTCGACGCCGAACACCGTTCTCACCCCGCACATCGGTTCGCGGACCCATGAGAGCGTCGGCCGCCAGGCGACCATGGCCACGCAAAACCTGATCAACTTGCTCAAGGGCGAACCCGCCGTCGCCCAAGCCAACAAGTTCTAGTCTGCCGAAGAAGCCGTCCACTTACCAATCACCGAACATGTCTGACACGTATTTCGTCGTTTCCGAATCGGCCCACAACGAGTTGGTCGAAAAGGCCTACCGCCATCGCGGTTTCACCGCCGATGAAGCGGCCGACGCCGCCCGCTTTTGCGCGGAGGCCGCCCGCCACGGGATCCGCACCCACAACGCGATCAAGGCCCTCCATCTCGACCATCTCTTCGGAAGCGGTTCCCAAGGCTGCGTCCCGGGTGCCGAGATCGAGGAGTTGCCCAGCCGTTTCGGCGCCACCCAAGTGTGGAACGCCAACAAGAAACTCGGACAATCCGTCGCCTACCGGGCGATGGACCGTTGCATCGAGCTCGCCGACAAATACGGGATCGGACAAGTCTCGGTCGACAATGCCTTCCATTATCTCTGGGGCGGTGGTTACGTGATGGATGCCGCCCGCCGCGGATACATCGCCTACACCAATTGCACCGCGGCCCTCGCCGAAGTGGTGCCGTTTCTCGGAAAGAAGGCAACCCTCGGGACCAACCCGCATTCGTGGGGGTTCCCGACCCAGGATGCGGTCGGTTATCCGGTCGTCATCGATTGGGCGACTTCCGTGGTGGCGATGGGCCGGGTCCAACAGTTCAAGCGCGAAGGAAAAGCCCTGCCGCCGAACGCGGCGGTCGACGCCGACGGCAATCCGACGACCGACGCCTCCAAGGCGGTCGCCCTGTTGCCGTTCGGAGCCCACAAGGGTTACGGGTTGTCGTTGATCAACGAGTTGTTCGGCGGCCTGATCGGCGGTTCCCTTCCGACTCTGCGCAGCCGCTGGGCCGAAGACGGGGACAAGCACACTCCCTGTTTCTTCTTCCAGGTGATCCATCCCGAGGCCCTCGCCGGCAGTGATTTCGCCAAGGGGCGGTCCCAAGGGGAGAACTTGAAGGCGGTGTTGGAGGACATTTTCTCCGGCGGCAACGAAAACTGCGTCCTGCCCGGGCAGATCGAAGCCCAAAGCGCCAAGCGCTGTCAGGAAGAGGGCGGACTGCTTTTCTCCCGCGCCGAAATAGAGGCGTTCGGCGAGATCGCATCCGAGTGCGGCGCCGAGCCGTGGAAAATCGACCAACTCAAGCAGGCGAAATAACGGAACGTCCGCCGAAGACAGAAACCATTAAGACCAAAAGATTCATTTATCATGGCCAAACTAGACATCAAACCTGCCGATCAATGTAAGTACGACCTGGTTTCGCTCGGCGAAATCATGCTCCGTCTCGATCCGGGCGAAGGGCGCGTCCGCACCGCCCGGACCTTCCAAGCCTGGGAGGGCGGCGGCGAATACAACGTCGCCCGCGGTCTCCGCCGTTGCTTCGGCCTCCGCACCGGCGTGGTGACCGCGTTCGCCGACAACGACGTCGGCCGGTTGATCGAGGATTTCATCCTGCAAGGCGGGGTCGACACCTCGAACATCAAGTGGGTCCCCTACGACGGCGTCGGCCGCAAGGTCCGCAACGGCCTCAATTTCACCGAGCGCGGCTTCGGCATCCGCGGCGCCGTCGGCATTCCCGACCGCGGCAATACCGCCGTCTCCCAGATGAAGCCTGGCGACGTCGATTGGGATGATCTTTTCGGACGCCAGGGGGTCCGCTGGTTCCACACCGGCGGCATCTTCGCCGCGCTTTCCGAAAGCGCGGCCGCGCTGACCGAAGAAGCGACCGCCGCCGCCAAGAAGCACGGGGTGATCGTCTCCTACGATTTGAACTACCGTCCTTCGCTTTGGAAGGCGATCGGCGGGCAAGCCAAGGCGCAGGAAGTAAATCGCCGGATTGCCAAGAACGTCGACGTCATGATCGGGAACGAAGAAGATTTCACCGCCTGCCTCGGGTTCGAGGTGGAAGGGGTTGACGAGAACATCTCCGCGATCGAAGTCGACAACTTCAAGGCGATGATCCGTCGGGCGACCCAGGAGTTTCCGAATTTCAAGGTGACCGCCACCACTCTCCGCACCGTGAAGACTGCCACGATCAACGATTGGGGCGCCATTTGCTGGGCCGACGGCGAGTTCTACGAAGCGACCCACCGCGAAAACCTCGAGATCCTCGACCGGGTCGGCGGCGGCGACAGCTTCGCTTCGGGGCTGATCTACGGTTTCCTCGAATACGGCGATCCGAAAAAGGCGGTCGAATTCGGCGCGGCCCACGGCGCGTTGGCGATGACCACGCCGGGCGACACCTCGATGGCCAACAAGTCCGAGGTGGAGAAATTGGTCGGCGGCGGGGGAGCCCGCGTCGTCCGCTGATCGCCTGACCAAATCGCACGCACGGCGCCGGCGCAGTAACGGAGTTGGCGCCGTTTTTATCTCTTTTTGTTATGAACGAATCGTTTTTAAAGGAAGTATTTTCTCTCGAAGGAAAAACCGCCGTCGTGATCGGCGGCACCGGCGAACTTTGCGGCACCATGGCCGAAGGTTTGGCCAAGGCGGGCGCCGAAGTGGTGTTGGTCGGCCGTAGCCAGGAAAAAGCCGACGCCCGATTGAAACGGATCGGCGAAGCCGGCGGCAAGGCCTGGTTCCTCGCTTCGGACGTCACTACCCGGGAAAGCCTCGAAGGGCTGTTGAAAACCGTCGTGGAGAAATCGGGTAAGATCGATATCCTGGTGAACGGCGCCGGGGTGAACGCGGCGACGCCGTTTCTCGATATTCCGGAAGACGAATTCGACCGGATTTTCCAAGTGAACTTGAAGTCGGTCGTCCTGGCCTGCCAGGTCTTCGGACGGTATTTTGTCGACCGGGGCGAACCGGCTTCGATCATCAACATTGGTTCGATGTCGGGGGTGATTCCGTTGTCGCGCGTCTTCACCTATTCGATGACCAAGGCGGCGGTCCACAATCTCTCGAAGAATCTGGCCCGCGAATGGGCGACCAGGAAAATCCGGGTCAACACCATCGTCCCCGGCTTTTTCCCGGCCGAACAAAACCGCAAGGTGCTCACTCCGGAGCGGGTCGAATCGATCATGGGGCACACCCCGATGAAACGCTTCGGCGAAGCAAAGGAGTTGATCGGGGCCACCTTGTTGCTGGCCTCGGAAGGGGCCGGTTCCTTCATGACCGGAACGGAGATCGTGGTCGACGGCGGATTCGCCGCGATGACGATCTGATCCGGTCATTCATTCTTTGACGTCGCCCGCGGGTCCGGCTGATTCGCGGGCGCGATCAATCAAACCGAGCATTGTATGAAGACATTTATCACCGACGACTTTCTCCTCCAGACCGACACCGGCCGGGAACTGTTTCATGGATACGCCAGCCAGGAGCCGATTTTCGACTACCACTGCCATTTGCCTCCGGCGGAAGTGGCGGAGAACAAGCAATTCCCGAATCTCTATTCGATCTGGCTCGCCGGCGACCATTACAAATGGCGCGCCATGCGGGCCAACGGCGTCGAGGAGAAGTATTGCACCGGTGACGCGTCCGATTACGACAAGTTCCTCGCTTGGGCCCGGACCGTGCCGCACACCTTGCGGAATCCGCTTTACCACTGGACCCACCTGGAGCTGAAGCGGTTCTTCGGCATCGATGAATTGCTGAACGAAGAAAGCGCGCCACGGATTTGGGAGCAGGCCAACGAGCAACTCGCCACCCCGGAAATGTCGGTCCGCGGGATCTTCGAGACAATGCGGGTGAAGGTCGTCTGCACCACCGACGATCCGATCGACTCCCTGGAGCATCACCAAAAGGTCAACGCCGAGAAGGGGACGCGGATGTATCCGACCTTCCGTCCCGACAAGGCGTTGACGGTCGACCAGCCCGAAGTTTTTAACGCCTGGGTCGACAAACTCGCGGAAGCGAGCGGCGTCGATTGCGGCGAATTGTCCGGCTTTTTGGACGCGTTGGGCAAACGGCATGATTTCTTCCACTCGATCGGTGGACGGCTCTCCGATCACGGCCTGGAACGTTGTTTCGCCGAGGAATGCTCCGACGAAGAAGCCGCGAAGATCTACCGCCGGGCTCGCGGCGGCAGCGGACTTGATAATTTGGCGATTGAGAAATTCCGGACTTATCTGATGGTTTATTCCGGACGTCTCGACGCGAAGAAAGGTTGGACCAAACAGCTTCACCTCGGGGCGATGCGCAACAACAACACCCGGCTGTTCCGCAAGCTCGGACCGGACACCGGCTTCGATTCGATCGGCGACTTTTCCCAAGCCCGGGTCCTTGGCCGTTACCTTGATCTTCTCGACCGCAGCGGCGAGTTGCCGAAAACGATTCTTTATAATCTCAATCCCGCCGACAACTATCTGTTTGCGACGATGATCGGGAACTTCCAGGACGGAAGTATTCCGGGCAAGATGCAATTTGGCAGTGGATGGTGGCATCTCGATCAGAAGGAAGCGATGGAGTGGCAGATGAACGCCCTGTCGAATCTCGGCTTGCTGAGCCGGTTCGTCGGGATGTTGACCGATTCCCGGAGTTTCCTTTCGTATTCGAGGCACGAATACTTCCGGCGTATCCTCTGCAACCTGATCGGGCGCGACGTCGACAACGGCGAATTGCCCCGCGACATCAAGTTGCTCGGCAACATGGTGCGCGACATTTGCTACCGCAACGCCGCGAATTACTTCGGCTTGGAGGTCGAGTAACGGCGCCCTTGTTGGAGTTCCGGCTTTAGCCGGTCTTTCCATGACGTAAAGACCGCATGAATGCGGGACTCCAACGAAGCGGCTCAGACGAATGGGTCGCCTTGGAGAAGCGGTTGCCTGGTTGGAGCTCCGGCTTTAGTCGGTCTTTTCATGATGGGAAGACCGCATGAATGCGGGCTCCAACGATGCGGGCCTTTGAGCTTGCGAAATAGGGCCGGAAGCGTTGGTTGGGGGGATGGCCTTCGATCAGGAACGTTTTCGCGACCGGCTTCTCGAACTCGGGTTCGATGAAGTCCGGTTCGCTGCGGCCGGTCGGGTGCCGGAACCATATCGGGGGCGTTTCCTGGATTGGCTCGAACGGGGCGATCAGGCCGATATGGCTTGGATCGAGCGGGCGAAGGATAAACGGCTCGATCCCGATCTGGTCCTGCCCGGGGTCCGTTCGGTGATCCTGTTGGGCGTCAATTACCTTCCTTCCGACGACGTCGCCCGCAACCAGGAACGATGGGCGAAATACGCGTTGTATGAGGATTATCATGACACCATCAAGAAGGCGCTGGTCGACGCGGGACGGTTGATCGAGGAAGAAACCGGCCATTCGAGCCAGGATTACCGTTATTACGTCGATACCGGCCCGATGATGGAACGCGGCCTGGCCGCGCGAGCGGGCTTGGGATGGCAGGGGAAGAACGGGATGTTGATCTCGCGGACCCATGGCAACTGGCTCTTTCTGTCGGCGATCCTGAGTCGGTATCCGTTTCGTCCCGACAAGCCGCTGGAGAATTTGGGATTCGGGTCACGAAACGATCCCGCGTCGGGCGACGTCGGGCTTTTCTGCGGCGGTTGCACCCGTTGTATGGAAGCCTGTCCGACCGAGGCGATCTCGCGACCGGGGGTGGTCGACGCCCGGCTTTGCATTTCCTATCAGACGATCGAAAACAAGGGAATCATTCCCCGGGAGTTGCGATCGAAAATCGGAACGCGGATTTTCGGATGTGACATCTGCCTCGACGTCTGCCCGTGGAACCGGTTCGCCCGGGAGGGGAAACAATTGTTGTTGCATCAGCGCTCCCATTTGGCGGCGTTGAGCTTGGTGGAAATCCTCGGGATGTCGCGGGAGGATTTCAGCCGGGTTTTCGCCAGGACCCCGATCAAACGGCTGAAGTGGCGCGGATTGCTGCGTAACGCCTGTGTCGTGGCCGGAAATCTGCGCGACCGAACGGCGCCGGTTTCGGAAGAGGAGGTGGCGGAGATCATGACGTTGTTGGTCCGCCTGGCATCGCATGAGGAACCGATGGTGCGGGCGCACGCGGTCTGGGCGGTCCGTCGTTTGGCGGGGGAGCGCGCGGGCGAATGGTTGGGGGAGGTCCGGAATTCGGAAACGGACCAAGCCGTTCTGGCGGAATATTGAGGTTCCCGGAAAGAGTTCCGGGGAAGGGGGATGGTGCTCAGGAGGGGACTCGAACCCCTACACCTTTCGGCATACGCCCCTCAAGCGTACGTGTCTACCAATTCCACCACCTGAGCGTGAAAGGAACTCATAGAATTCGTCTCGCCGGGTAATGCAAACAAAAAGATGAGAAATTATGAAATCGGACCGGAGGTCCCCCAAAGGGGCGGCGCGTCCCGCCTCCGGGCAGAGCCCGGGGACTGCGGTTTCTTCGTATGCCGGGGGACGTTGGCGCCGCACGGAGGCGGGACGCCTCCGCCTCTTTCTGTTCCGTATTTTCCCTTGCTTCGACTTCTGATTTGCGGATTGTGGAACGCTTTATGATCGACACGAAATTGTTGCGGGAACAACCGGAGAAGGTGCGGGAGGCGATTCGCGCGAAGGGGAACGATTGCGATCTCGACGCTGTTTTGGAAACGGACGCGTTGTGGCGCTCCCAGTTGGCGGAAGTGGAGCAACTCCGCTCGCGCCAGAAGGCCGCCAACAAGGAGATGGCCGCCTTGCCGAAGGGTTCTCCGGAGTTCATCGCCAAGGTGCAGGAGATGAAGAAGGTCGCCGCCGCCGTGAAGGAGAAAGAGGCCGGGTTGCGGGAAGTCGAGGAGAAGTGGCGCCGGGCGGTCCTGAGCGTGCCAAACCTACCGCACCCGAGCGTGCCGGTCGCCCCGGATCCGTCGGGCAACGTGGTGCACTCGACTTGGGGCGAACCGGAAGCCGCTTCGGCCCACGCGGTCGCGCACTACGACCTGCCGTGGTTCTCCCAGTGTTTCGATTTCAACCGGGGCAGCAAAGTGACAGGAGCCGGGTTTCCGTTTTACGTGGGAGATGGGGCGCGGTTGGTCCGGTCGTTGATCCAGTTTTTCCTGGAGGAGGCGCGGGCCGCCGGTTACACCGAGATTGCGCCGCCGTTGATGGTCAATGAAGCGAGCGCCACCGCGACCGGGCAGTTGCCCGACAAGGAGGGGCAGATGTATGAAACGGTCACGGAGTCTCTCTATGCGATTCCGACCGCCGAGGTGCCGGTCACCAATTTTTTCCGCGACGAGATCATTCCGGAAGCCGACTTGCCGGTGAAGATTTGCGCGTATTCCCCCTGTTTTCGCCGCGAAGCCGGGAGTCATGGGAAGGACGTCCGCGGGCTGAACCGATTGCACCAGTTTGACAAGGTCGAGGCGGTGAAGTGGGTTCATCCCGACCGGAGCTACGATGAATTGGAAAGCTTGCGGGAGGAGGCGGAGAAGCTGCTGCGGAAGCTGGAGCTCCCGTACCGGGTGTTGTTGATGTGCACCGGGGATCTCGGGTTCACCCAGACCAAGAAATACGATTTGGAAGTGTGGGCGGCCGGTCAGCAACGTTGGCTGGAGGTCTCGAGCTGCAGCAATTTCGAGGCGTTCCAGGCCCGGCGGGCGGGCATTCGTTTCCGCGACGCCGACGGACGCGTGGAGCCGGTGCATACCTTGAACGGATCGGCGCTGGCGGTGCCGCGGGTGTTGGCCGCAATTTTGGAGAACAACGTGCAGCCCGACGGACGGGTGAAGATTCCGGCGGTGTTGCAGCGGTGGTTCGGGGCGGAATTCATGGGGCCGGCGAAGACCGGTTGATACGGCGGAGGAAATGGGGTGAGCGGCGGGGAAGTCCAGTGGTCGGAACGGGCGGTTGAACTCGCCCGACGGTTTCCCATCGATTCGCTCCACGAGACGGTTTTGCACTGGCTGGATTCCCGGCCCGGACCCGAGCGGGCGGGGGTCGCCTGTTCCGGCGGGGCGGATTCACTCACGTTGTTGTTGTTGCTCTGGGCGCATTTGCCGGGGTGGCGCGAACACCTGACCGTGCTTCATTTCGATCACCGGCTCCGGGGGGAACATTCGACGCGGGAGGCGGAGTTCGTCGGGGAGGTGGCTCGGGCGTTGGGGATGGCGTTTCGGACGGGTGCTTGGGAGCGGGACGAGTCGGAAGGTTGTCCGAGCGAAAACGATGCCCGGGAGGCGCGATTTCGGTTTTTCGCAGAGGCTTTCGGTGGAGAGCCCGTTCCGCTTTTTCTCGGGCATCAACGCGACGACATCGCGGAGAGTCAGTTGATGCGGTTGTCGCGCGGGAGCGGCACCGCCGGGCTGGCGGCGCCCCGGCCGGTGCATCGGTTTCCGGACGGGCAGGTTCGGTTGCGGCCGTTGTTGGGGATTTCCGGAACGGAGATCCGGACGGCGATGGAGGAACTCGGCATTCCGTTTTGCCGGGACGCGAGCAATGACGGCCGGGATTACTATCGCAACCGGATCCGCCTCGACGTGTTGCCTGCGTGGCGGCGGCATTCGCCGTCCGATTTGGAAGTTGGGGCGGCGGCCTCGCGGGAGTTGTTGGAGGAAGATGACGAGGCCTTGGAGGTTTGGTGGAGGGAGCTGATGCCGCCGCCGGAGAAAGGGGAGCCCTACGACCTCGGACCACTCGCGGGCAAACCGGTGGCTTTGTTGCGGCGGGCGTTGCGGGCGTGGCTTGTTGCGGAGGGACTGGCGGGCCACCTGGCCAAGGCGGCATTCGACCGTTTGCTGGAGGATGCAGCGGCGGGAAGAAGCTGTCGGATGAGTGCCGGGGACGACCGAACGTTCGTCGAACTCGATGGCGAACGGAAAGTCCGCAAAACCGTCCGGCCCGCTCCGGGCGAGCCTCTGTTCGGGCATCCGTGGCCGTTGCCGACGATCGGCACGATCTGTCTTCCGGGGGGCGGGAGCTTGGAGGCGCGGGTTTTTCCCCTCGACTCTGGCCGGTTTTCCAGTATTTTATCGGGACGGGTGGAGAGCCGCACCACCGCTTACTGTGCGTGGCGCGGGGAGCGGCTTTCGGTTCGTCACTGGCTGGCGGGTGACCGCTATCGGCCACTTGGTTCGCCAGGGTCCCGGAAGCTCCAGGATATTTTTGGAGACCGGAAGATACCTGCGGCGGAACGATGTTCGCTGCCGGTGGTCGTATCCGGCAGTGAAATCCTTTGGGTGCCCGCTTTGCCGCCGGCGGAGAATTCGAAGGTGAAACCCGGCACAAAAGAGGTTGTGCGGTTGACATACAGTTGCGGCAAGGCAGTTTAAGCACCAAACAAGCTCACATTTTTTACTCACCAAATGTCTGAATCTGAACAGCAAAAGCCCAAGCGCCCCCTCAAGCCGACTCCTCCGGAGCGTTACCAGCCGAAAGTGTTTCTCATCTGGCTCGGTATTTTCTCCGTGATCGTCGTCTTGTTCATGATGAGCGCGGGCAGCGAACGCGCCGATCAAACGGTTCGTCTCACCAACGTTCTCGAAGCCGCCGACGACGGCCGCATCGTGGGCGGCGTCATCAAGGCCGAACCGCGCGGCGGGCGTGATTGGACCGTTATCCGTGGCGAAATGCGGCAGGCCGACGGGCAGGTGGTCACCTTTGAAGCGAAAGGGCGTCTCACCGACGAAAATCTTCATCGCCTTCAGCAGACCGGGTTGTTTTTGGAGGAACCGTCCAGCACCATCATGATGGATATCATGATCGGGATTCTGCCGTTCATCCTGATCATCGCCCTGCTTTATTTCCTGTTCGTCCGCCAACTCCGCTCGGCCGGCCGGGGAGCGATGAGCTTCGGCAAAAGCAAGGCAAAGATGCTGACCCGTGACCGGGAGAAGTTGACCTTCGCCGACGTGGCCGGGTGCGACGAAGCGAAACAGGAAGTCAGTGAAATCGTCGATTTTCTGAAAGATCCGAAACGTTTTCAAAAAATCGGCGGCCGGATTCCGAAGGGCATTTTGATGGTTGGGCCTCCGGGCACCGGCAAGACCCTCTTGGCTAAGGCGGTGGCCGGCGAGGCCGATGTTCCCTTTTTCAGCATCAGCGGTTCCGACTTCGTCGAAATGTTCGTCGGGGTGGGCGCCAGCCGGGTGCGTGATATGTTTGAACAGGGCCGCAAGAACGCCCCCTGCATCGTCTTCATTGACGAAATCGACGCGGTCGGCCGCCAGCGTGGCGCCGGAGTCGGGGGCGGCAACGACGAACGCGAGCAGACGTTGAATTCGTTGCTGGTGGAGATGGACGGTTTCGACGGACACGAAGGCGTCATCATCATCGCCGCGACCAACCGGCCCGACGTGCTCGATGCCGCGTTGCTCCGTCCGGGACGTTTCGATCGTCAGGTCATGATCGACCTGCCCGACGTGAACGGCCGGGAACAGGTTTTACGGGTCCATGCCAAGAAGATCGCGCTCGCCGATACCGTGTGCCTCAAGACCATCGCCCGGGCGACGCCGGGGCTTTCGGGGGCCGATTTGGCGAACCTGCTGAATGAAGGCGCCCTGACCGCCGCCCGCTACAAGAAAAAGCGGGTGGAGATGAGCGATATCGAGGAGGCCCGCGAGAAGATTCAGTTCGGGAGGGAACGCCGGCGGATCATGGACGAGGACGACAAGAAACTTGTCGCATACCACGAAGCCGGGCACGCCCTCGTGCAAGCTGTGGTCGACGACGGTTCGCTGCCGTTGCACAAGGTGACGATTATCCCGCGCGGACAAAGCCTCGGCAGCACGATGTTCCTGCCGTCGAAGGACACGTATAATTACTCGAAGCGCCGGATGTTGAACCAGGTTTGCAGCATCATGGGAGGCCGCATCGCCGAGGAGGTGGTGTTGGGCGACGTCAGCAGCGGCGCCAGCGGAGACATCAAGCAGGCGACCAAGATCGCCCGCCACATGGTGTGCGATTGGGGCATGAGCCCGCTCGGGCCGGTGGCTCTCGGCGACAACCAGGACACCGTTTTCCTCGGTCGTGAGATTTCACGCACCCAGAATTACAGTGAAGAAACGGCTCGGTTGATCGACGAGGAGATCAAGAAGATCATCAAGGATCAATACGATCGTGCCACCGAGATCATCGTGGAAAAGCGGACCGCGCTCGACGCGATCGCCGAGGCGTTGCTGACCCACGAGACGATCGAAGGGAAGCATGTGCACGAGCTTCTGGAGTATGGCGAAATCCGGTCGCCGGTCCAGAAAGCCCAGATCGTGGCGCCGGAAGAAAAGCCTCGCGAAAAGACCGAGCAGGAGAAGGAAAAGAAACGGAGGGAAGAGCTCGGGCCCTCCGGCGATCCTGCCGGCGCGGTTGCCTGATCACGCGGGCCGGGATGATCTCCCGGCCTTTTTTCTTTATCGAATCCGATTATGCAGGAAGTCCGGAAACGAGGGCCTGTTTTTTCCAAATGCGGCGAGCGTCTCTCCCCGCCGGCCATCACCCGTTTGATGACCACGGCGCTCGAGTCTCCCGGACTGCTTTCGCTCGCCGCCGGTTTCACTGACACGGCGACTCTGCCGGTCGATCCGGTGGGTGAGGTGGTGCGGGAATTGCTCAGCCGTCCGGGCCCACCCGACTGCCTGCAATACGGCACCAACCAAGGCCGGCCCCGGTTGCGCGAAATGCTCGCCGAGCGGGTGTGCGGTCAGGACCAGCGTAAAGGCGCCGCCCTGGATGCGGCGCGGGTGTTCATCACCAACGGTTCCCAGCAAGGCTTGGCCTTGGCGACCCAGGTTTTGTGCGATCCCGGCGACATCGTCCTGGTGGAAAAGCCGACTTATTTCGTTTACCTCGATGTCTTGCGCGGGCTCGGGGCGGAGGTTCGGAATCTTCCGGTCGACGCAAAAGGGGAACTCGACACCACCGCTTTGGACGAACTACTCGACCGTATGGATCGGGAGGGAAGTTTGAGCCGGTTGAAAGCGGTGTATTTGCAAGGGTACTACGGGAACCCGTCGTCGAGAAGTTTGACCGAAGCGGAGAAGATCGGTGTGGCCGAGGTTTTGCGCAAACGGGATCTTTTTCTCCCGATTCTCGAAGACGCCGCTTACCGGGAACTTTATTTCGAGAAAGCGTGTGCGAGCCGGAGTGTGTTGGCCCTCGAGGCGTTCGACGGTTTTCCGCGACTTTATCTGGGGACCCTGACCAAGCCGTTCGCCACTGGCCTTAAGGTCGGGTTCGGTGTTTGCACGGATACCGATTGGTTGGACCGGATTCTTTTTCTTAAAGGCCAGCACGACTTCGGGACGGCGAATTTTGCGCAAGCGATCATGGAGGAGGTGGTGGCAGGCGGTCATTTTGACCGTTATCTGTCCATGCTCCGGACCCATTATCACGGGAAAATGCAGGCGCTGCACGGAGCGTTATCGGAGGCGGGTTTGTCCGAAGAAGGGTGGCGTTGGACGGTTCCCGGCGGCGGACTTTATCTTTGGCTGGAAGGGCCGCGCGGGATCGATACCGGGATCGATTCGCCGTTCTGCCGAGAGGCGCTCGACCATGGAGTGTTGTACGTTCCGGGCGATCTTTGCTTCGGAGAGAATCCGAAACGGCATTTTGTCCGTTTGAGCTTCGGAGTGTTGTCCGCCGACGATCTGCGCGAAGCCGCCCGGCGCTTCGCGGAAGTGGGAGGGCTGGCGCGGGCGGTTTCACGTCCGACGTAGCGGGGTTGGCTTCGCCGCCCCACAGTGTGTTGTCCGACAACCCGGGAGACCATTGGCTCCGCCTGCGACGCCCAATGTCAAACGTCGACCAGCCTCCCGGCCGCTGCTCGTCGGGCGGCAAAGCCAACCCGACTACGGCGGGAAGCATCGGGATCCAATCTCAAACCAATCCCGCAGTCCTCGTCTTTTCTATCCTTCCATTGGCCGGCTGGTTTTGTTATGGTTTCCGTTATCTATGAACATTTGTTGTATTGGTGCAGGGTATGTGGGGGGACCGACGATGGCGATGATCGCCGCTAAGGCGCCCCATGTGAAGGTGACGGTGGTCGATATCAATTCCCAGCGGATCGACGCCTGGAATTCGGATAATCTTCCGGTTTTCGAACCGGGGCTCGACGAGGTCGTCCGTTCGGCCCGGGGCCGGAATCTTTTCTTTTCGAGCGACGTCGACGCCGGTATTCGCGAAGCCGACATCATTTTCGTCTCGGTCAACACTCCGACCAAGACTTACGGGATCGGGGCGGGACGCGCCTCGGATTTGAAATACGTCGAGAGCTGCGCCCGTCGGATTTGCGAGGTGGCCGATTCACCGAAGATCGTGGTGGAGAAGAGCACGTTGCCGGTGAGGACCGCCGAGTCGATCAAGCGCATCCTCGGGGCCAGCGAATGCGGCGGGGCGCGTTTCCAAGTACTTTCCAATCCGGAATTTCTCGCGGAGGGAACAGCGATCGCCGATTTGGAGAATCCCGACCGGGTCCTGATCGGCGGTGAAACCAGTCCGGAAGGCCACGCCGCGGTCGAAAAACTGGCCTCCATCTACGCGACTTGGGTTCCTGAAGATAAAATCATTAAGACCAATCTTTGGTCGTCGGAGCTTTCGAAACTGACCGCCAACGCCTTCCTCGCCCAACGGATTTCGTCGATCAATTCGATCTCCGCCCTGTGTGAGGCGACCGGAGCCGACGTCGACGAAGTCGCATTCGCCATCGGGCTCGACCAGCGGATCGGACCGCGCTTCCTGAAGGCGTCGGTTGGGTTCGGCGGTTCCTGTTTCCAAAAAGACATTTTGAACCTGGTTTACCTCTGCCATCACTTCGGCCTTCCCGACGTGGCCAATTACTGGGAACAGGTGGTCAAAATGAACGATTACCAGAAGCACCGTTTCTCCGAAAGGATCGTGAAGGCGCTCTTCAACACGGTCTCCGGAAAGAAAATCGCCATCTTTGGCTTCGCTTTCAAAAAGGACACCAACGACACCCGCGAGTCCGCCGCGATTTACGTTTGCAACGATTTGCTGCAGGAGCGGGCCTCCTTGTCGGTGTATGATCCGAAGGTGCCGAAGGAACAGGTGTTCCGAGATTTGAAGCTGGCGGAAACGAATCCGGATGGTTCTCCCAATGCCTCGATCGAAATGGTCGACGATCCGTACAAGGCCGCCGAGGGGGCTCATGCGATCGCGATTCTCACCGAGTGGGACGCATTCAAAACCCTCGATTACGAGCGGATTTTCAAGTCGATGATGAAGCCTGCCTTCATCTTCGACGGCCGGAATATCCTCGATTTGGAGGCTCTGCGTAAAATCGGATTCGAAGCCTT
Organism: Verruconatronum alginivorum; assembly: GCF_056590205.1. Lineage (NCBI taxonomy): Bacteria > Pseudomonadati > Verrucomicrobiota > Opitutia > Opitutales > Verruconatronaceae > Verruconatronum > Verruconatronum alginivorum. Next base: position 2,985,828 of record NZ_JBWPVQ010000001.1, read on the forward strand.
CGGCATCGGCCGTCCGGCGCCGACCGGTTCTCGGAATGGAAACCACGGATAATTCGGTTGCCGGAAAACGGACCATGCGCTGGCAGGAAGTCAAAAAGTACGAGGATATCCTTTATCACAAGGCGGATGGCATCGCCAAAGTGACGATCAATCGTCCGGAGAAGCGGAACGCTTTCCGGCCACGGACGGTGCACGAAATGATCGACGCATTCCTCGACGCCCGGGAGGACCCGCGCGTCGGGGTGGTGCTCCTGACGGGGGCCGGGCCGCACACCGACGGCAAATATGCTTTTTGCTCGGGAGGGGATCAAGGGATCCGCGGCACCGCCGGCTACGTCGACGACCAGGGGGTCCCCCGGCTCAACGTGCTCGATCTCCAGAAGTTGATCCGTTCGATGCCGAAAGTGGTGATCGCCTTGGTCGCCGGTTACGCGATCGGGGGCGGCCACGTTTTGCACGTGATTTGCGACCTCAGCATCGCGGCCGACAACGCAATCTTCGGTCAAACCGGACCGAAGGTCGGCAGTTTCGACGGCGGTTTCGGATCGAGTTATCTCGCCCGGATCGTCGGGCAGAAGAAGGCCCGGGAGATCTGGTATTTGTGTCGTCAATACAACGCCCAGGAAGCCCTGGAGATGGGGCTGGTCAACAAGGTGGTCCCAATCGAATCGCTGGAGGAGGAAGGGGTGACTTGGGCCCGGGAGATTCTGGAGAAGAGTCCGATCGCGATTCGCTGCCTCAAATCCGCATTCAACGCCGATTGCGACGGACAGTCCGGCCTGCAGGAACTCGCCGGCAACGCCACCTTGCTGTATTACATGAGCGAGGAAGGGTCGGAAGGAAAACAAGCCTTTCTCGAAAAGCGGAAACCCGATTTCCGGAAATATCCCTGGCTCCCGTAGGTCGAAGCCGGGGATGGCCTTGCAGGAAGGCTTCGGACTACACGGAGGGAGGTTTCGGGAGAAGTGGTATCCGCCGCTGCGATTGGGCGTCTATGCCGGTCGGTTTTCACCGGGCAATTCTTGTGATTTTCCGGGAAATCGATTCATTCTCTATGCTTTAATGCGTGACGAGATTTCAGAGATGCGGCCGGATACCGGTTCACGGCAGGTGGTTGCGATGCTTTTCAACGAAAGCAACCAAGCTTTGTTGCGGCGATTGGACGGCGTTGGCGGGGTTTGGTCCGCGGCCATGGTCGGAAAGGTCACGGCGGACGAGTCCGCCGAAGAGGCGGTTCGTCGAGAGCTTGGACCGATTTCCCAAGATCCGATCCGGATGTTCGAAGTGGAGGCCGAAACCGGGGGTGGGGTGGGGGTGTCCCTTCCGATAGCGGTGTTTTTCTCTCAAGTCAATTCAGCCGATTTCGACGAATCTTCGACCGCCGCCTTCTTTTCCCTGGAGGAAATCCGGCGGGGACTGGTCGAGAATCCGGGCGGTTTTTCGCGGGAGATTCACCGGATTTTCGATGTTATCGATCCACATGTGGTTCGGATTCCTTATCTGCGAAAGGCGGCGCACGATTACATCTATCGTTTCCGTCCGGAAAAGCAGCGGAACCGGTCGGTTTATGACATCGACCGACGTTCGGCTTCCCTTTACCAGAGCGCCTTATGCCGGGCTATTAAGGAGTTGAAACGGGTGAACGAACGATCGTCCACTTCCCCGGCGTTGCTCGATTTTGGAGCGGTCTCCTATCTTTTGCCCAGTCACTTCGGGTTTTGCCTCGGCGTGCAGAACGCGATCGAGCGGGCGTATGAAAGCATCGCCGAAAATCCGGGGCGGCCGGTTTACATGCTGAGCGAGCTGATTCACAATCCGTTTGTGAACGACGATCTGCGGGCTCGCGGTCTCCGTTATCTGCAGTCGGATAAAGGGAAGCCGCTGGTGGACGAACGGACCGGGGTTCCGCTGTGGGATACGTTGCGCAAGGAAGATGTGGTGATTATTCCGGCTTTCGGCGCGACCGACGAGGATAAGGTGCGGCTGATCGAAAAAGGTATCGCGATCAATCGCTACGACGCAACCTGTATGCTGGTGGAAAAAGTCTGGAAAGCGGCGAATCGTTTCGGGCAGGAAGGTTACACGGTGATCATTCATGGGAAAGCCGAGCACGAAGAGACAAAGGCGACGTTTTCAAACGCCGCGCGGAGCGGCCCTGCTGTGATCGTGCGGAATCGGGAGGAGGCGGAGTGGCTTGGCGAGGTAATCCTGGCGGAGGATCCCGTGACGAAACAACGCCTGTTTGCCCGGTTGGCCGGGCGCCACACCGCCGGATTCGATCCTCGGCGGGATCTGGAGCGGATCGCTGTAGTCAACCAGACCACGCTCTTGAGAAACGAAACCCTCGGCATTATCTCCTATTTTGAAGAGGTCCTCACCCGGAAATTCGGCAACGAAGAGGCGGGGCGGCGGCTGAATGGCAACAGCAAGGGGGATACGCTTTGTTATGCCACCCAGGTCAATCAGGATGCCTTACAGAAGGCTTTGGCGATGGAGCCCGATTTCGCCGTGGTAGCGGGTGGAAAAAACAGTTCCAATACGTATCAGTTGTTCCGATTGTGCCGGGAACAACTCGGGGACCGAACGTTTTACATCCAATCGGAGAGAAATATTCTCTCGCCATCCCGCGTGTCACATTACCATTTCGATCCGGGCGGCAAGAGCGGGGGCGGCGCCGAGGCGATGGAGGAGCGTCCGTTTCTTGCCGGAACCGGCGATCCGGTCCGGATTCTCCTAACCGGCGGAGCTTCGTGCCCAGATGGAATCATCCAACAAATCATCACTCGGGTAAACAGTTTTTTCCCCGCTGACCGAATCCGGTCGGTGGATGAAGTTTTAGCCGATCTCCGTGGCGAGATATCGAACGAACGGTAACGACTCAATAACCTGAATCTACGAGCACGAATACCTATGGTAAGAATGGAGATGATCTACGAAGGCGGCCTGCGGTGCGTGGCCGCGCACGGTCCTTCCGGGGCCAAACTTTCGACCGATGCGCCGGTCGATAATCACGGTCGGGGAGAGTCGTTTTCTCCGACCGATCTGGTCGCCACCGCACTCGGCACATGCATGGCGACCATCATGGGGATTGTTGCCGAACGCCATGGCTGGGACTTGCAAGGCATGCGGGTCGTCGTATCCAAAGAGATGGCACAGGAGACTCCCCGGCGGATTCGACGCCTTTGCACCGAATTCTGGATGCCGATTCCGGAATCGGCCGATCCGAACCGCCTCCTTGAGCGTGCGGCGCTGACATGCCCGGTGCATCACAGCCTGCATCCGGAAATCGAAAAACTGGTCACATTTCACTGGGCGAGGGAGCCGGTCAAGAGTCAGATATGAACGCCACGGGACTCCGGCGGTGGATCGGGACGGTGCTGGCCCTTTTGAGCGCTTCGGTCATTTTTTCGGGATGCGGGCCTCAAGCTGGCACGGAGGAACCGGAGATTTTCATTTTCGCCCGGGGGAGCGATGCCCAGAAACTCGATCCGGCGGATGTTGACGATGGGGAGAGTGTGAACACGCTTTCCCAGATTTGCGAAGGCTTGGTGCGGTTTCGCAGCGGGACCCTGGAGATCGAGCCGGCCCTGGCGGAGTCGTATCAAATTTCCGAGGACGGACTTCGCTACGTTTTTCATTTGCGTGAGGGCGTTCGTTTTCACGATGGGACTCCTCTGGATGCGGAAGCGGCGGCCTTTTCGTTTCACCGGCAGATGGATCCCGACCACCCGGGGCACCTTCCGGGAGCGAATTTCCAGTATTGGAATTATCTATACCAGGAGGTCGAGGCGGTTGAAGCGACTGGTCCAATGACGCTCGAATTCCGGCTCAGTGAGCCGAATGCTTCGCTGCTCTACTCGTTGGCGATTTTCCCCGCTTATTTGTTAAGCCCCGCTTCGTTTGAGCGCTTTGGAGTCGCCGTGGCGCGAAATCCGGTCGGGACCGGGCCTTACCGATTCGTCCGGTGGTCGCCAAATGAATCGATTATCCTGGAGCGGAATCCGGATTATTGGGGGGAGCCGGCCGCCTTTTCGCGATTGATGTTCAAAGTGGTGCCCGACAATACGGTCCGGGTGTTGGAGTTGCGGAACGGACAGGTCCACGGTCTGGATGGGATTCAACCGGCGGAGTTGCCGGGATTAGTGGCCGACGAACGTTTTACGGTTTACCGCGAGCCGGGAATGAACGTCGGGTATTTGACGTTCAGTGGCTTTGCGGATCGGTTGGCGGAGCCGGAAATCCGCCTGGCGATCGCGCAGGCGATCAATCGGAGGGCATTGGCCGAGGTGGCCTTGGATGGCGCGGGGCGAGTGGCCGATTACCCATTGCCTCCGGGATTTTTGGGGCGGCCGGAGGCGATCGAGGAAATTCCGTATGATCCGGAGACGGCGCGGGAGATTTTGGGGAAGTTCGGCGAACGGTGGACGCGGCCCCTGCGCTTGCATGTGATGACGGCGCCGCGCAGTTATTTCCCCGATTCGGTTCGCGCGGCTTCGTTGATCCGCCGGGATTTGGAGCGGGTGGGGATCCCCGTCGAGGTGGTCGCCCGCGATTTCAAGAGCCATTTGGATACGCTTAGGTCCGGGGATTACGAAATGGGGTTGATCGGTTGGATTGGCGACAACGGCGATCCGGATAATTTCCTCAGTATCTTTTTTGGTAGTTGGGCGGCGGAACCCGGATCGGCGTCGAACTTCGCGTTTTACCGAAACCCGGAAATGGACGGGTTGTTGCTGGCCGGACGACGGCAGACCGATCTCCGGGCACGCCAGGAGATTTATGAAGAGGTGTTGGCTCTTTGGCGGAGGGATTTACCGATTTTGCCGCTGGTCCATGGGGAAAACATCGTGGTGCTTCGGTCCGAGGTGGAAGGATTTCAGCTGCAAGCGATCGGGGATCTCCGTTTGGGGCGGAGCGGGTGGAAGAGCGATAGGGAAGAGTGATTGGGATCACCAGGTTTCCGTCTCTCTCAGGCGGGACGGACTGGAGAACTCGGCGACGATTTCGTTGCCGTCCAAGACACGGATCCAAATACCTCCGAGGGAGTCGTCAGTCCTCCGCCGGTTGGTGTTGGTGTAATGCCAGCCTGGCTTCAGGTTTGTGGAAGTGAGGGTGAGCGCTTGGGTGCGGAACTCGTAGGTTTGGCGGGGGGGCAGAAGCGCGATGGCCGTTGAGCCGGCGTGTCTTTCCAGCGGCCGGTTTTGCCCGGTTTGGTTGAGCGATCCCCGGAGGGCGAAAAAGCGGTAGTGGACTTGGAGTCCATCGAGATCGTAGGTGGTATTGTTGGTGATGGTGACAATGTATCCAAAACGTGAATTCGTCGTCCGGGTCGATTCCGTCGAGGCGCTTTCTTGGCCATCGGCGAAGCGGCGGACGGTGAATTCGACGGCATTTTCGGCCTGAAGGGCGCGACTCCGTTCCCAGCTGGAAACGAAGCGGCGGTCGGTTTCGCTAAGGACGGTTCGTTGGATTTGGAATGTTCGGCCGTCGTCCCGTCTAATCCAGACGTGCTCCGGTCCGGCTCGCACCACGACCGCCCGGATTGTTCGTCCCTGATTGTCAGTGAAAGTTCGGTACGATTCGCTGTTGTTCGAAGGCGTCGCAAGCGAAGCGAAGGCAATCAGGCCAGATAAGGCAAGAAGTAGGGTAAGGGGCTTCATGACAAAACCTTATGCGTCGTGCGGCATGACTGTAAACACTATTCTTGGGGAGCGTCGAAAAACAGTCCGTGGGCGGTCCCGCGGGGCCTGATTTCACCACCGGGGGCCTTTCGGTCACGCGATCTCGCGGATGTATTTGAGTTTGGCCAGGCGCCAGGCGGTGACGAAAAAAGCGGTCAGGGGAATGGCGAGGATCATGCCGAGAAGACCGCCGAGAGCCGTCCCCCAAAAGAAGATGGCGATGATGATGACCACCGGATGAAGGCCGGTTTGGTCCCCCATGATCTTTGGGGTGATTAAAAGGCTTTCGGCGGTTTGAACCAGCAGGAAGACGCCCGCGACCAGTCCGGCTAGGAGGATCCCGCCGTCCGGCTGAAGAAGCGCGATGGGGATGGTGATCACTAGGCCGAGAATGAATCCCAGATAAGGGACGATATTGATAAGTCCGAGGATCAAGCCGAGGATTATGCTGAACCGCAAGCCGACGACGGTGAAGCCGATCGCGAGAAGGACGCCGACGATCATGGCGATCAAGAGTTGGCCGCGGAAAAATGCGACGATGATCGCGACGAATTCCCGGGCGAGAAAAACGACGTCGTTGCGGGTTGCCGGTTTCAGAAACGGCAGGGCTTCGTGGAGATTCTCCGTCGGGTCGCGCTGCGATTGGAGGAAGAAGAAAAGGTAGACCGGGATGATGGCCAGGCCGGCGGCGATTCCGACGACGGCCAGCACCATTCCGCCCGCGGCCGCGAGCCCGGGAGCGGCGGTCAACAACCAGCCGCTGAGGTTCTCCATGAGGCGGTCAATGTTGTCCTGGAGGGTGTCATGCCATTCCTGGTGATCGGCGGCGAACGTATTGGCCCAGAGGGGTACGTTGGTTTGCAGGTATTCGATCGCTTCGCCGACCAGTTGGGGAACGAGCACCACTAAATCTCGGGCTTGGGCGACGACGATCGGCAGCAACAAGGCCAGAAAGGTGATGCCGGCGATCCCGCAAACGGCGTAGAGGATCAGAACGGCTACGAGCGGTCCCACCCGCAGGTGCGTTTGCAACAGAAAGACGAGGGGGCGCAACATTAGCGCCAACACGCCGGCGACCGCCAACGGCCACAGGAGTGACGAAAAGGTGGACACCAACTGACCGAGCCGGTCGATGGAAAAGGCGATCAGGCCGATGATCAGAAGGAAGCAAGCGAACGAAATCGTGAAGCCGACTAAGCGGCGCTGGTTGGGGCCAAGGACCGGTATGTGTTCAGGTGTCATGTGGGAAGCTCGGTATCATCAAAATGGCGACAGAGCTTGCCTCAGGCAACAGAAATGTCCCGACCATCCGCAATTGAAGGGGTGGTCGAGATTCTAAATCGTGGTTCGATGTTAACCGTCCAAGGCGGGGAATACGATCATCAGGCCAATCACGAGTGCGAAATAGAGGAAGACGCAGGCCACGCCGATGGCGGTCGCCAAGGTGTAGGTTGCCAGGGAGGGTCCTGATTTTTTTAGCAGAGAAATAGAGGCGCCGTAAGCGAGGTCTCCGCAGGCGCCTCCAATGAGGCCGCCGACCGCTATCAAACCAAGGCGTTATCCGCCTCGAATTATCGGCCGAGATCCCGCAGGAGATCGGACGGTTTGGCCTTCAAAGCCTTCGCTATATTGACCAACGTGTAGACTGTGATGTTTTGCTCGCCGCGTTCGATTGCCCCCAGGTAGGCGCGATGGGTATTGACGCGCCATGCCAGCTCGTCCTGCGGAATGCCTATCGCCTTTCGCCGGACACGGATCGCCTCGCCCAACTCCTTGGCGAGCAATTTCGCGTCTGCTTTTTTTATCCTGACAGCCATCCCGTAGAGGGGGGATCATATTCAAGTGCATGATTTAGGGCGACTGGACATGTCTAGCATTTTGTTGGGTTTAGTGGTTGACAACTCTTCACGCGCTCGGCTTACTCCCGGCACGATCTTCCAACCTGACTCCCTTGATAAATTTCACTCATTGCCCCGTTTTCACATTTTCTTTCGCGTTTTCCGTCTTCGTTAGTTTTGGCACAAGCTCGGTTTCTGCCATTTCTCAGCATGAAGCCGACATGCTAATCGAGACCGAAATGACCGAACGTTCGGAGCGGGAGTTGCGGCGTCGGGAAGCCTTGCTGGAGGTTCCCGCCCTCGGTGAATGGGAGGTCGGGGACGGTTCGGCGAAATTGATCTTCCGGCGGGTGGCGCGACCGGCTTTCATCCCGCCAAGTCCGTCGCTGGATTCGCCTGCGGACCTGCAGGATGCGGTATCGGCGGGGGCTTCTGCAAGCGAGGAGGTTCCGGATTCGCGGGTTAACCGGACGTTAAGTCTGTCTGCGGTGGTGTTTGATCGTTCGATCACGGAAATCATTTGGAGGGACGGGGATGGCCGGACATTCACGGTATTCAGCAACCTCGATTTTAACTATTTGCCCCCGATTGGCTCTTTTTCCGACGAAAACTATATCTGGACGACGCTTTTCCTGGTGCGGAACATCGATTCGACGGAAGAGGCGGCGAGGGCCGAGGAAGCAGCCGGGGCCGGGTTCGTTTACACGCCGAAGGTGGTTTCAGTCGATCTTCCCGTCGACTTTCTGGCGGGGAACGTTCCCGAATATATCCTGTATGTGGATACGGAGGAGGCAGTGCCGGAATCGCTTTACGAGGAAATGGACGCTCTCCACCGCTACTTTTACGTCAACCAAGCCGAGCTTGTTTCCCGCTTCCACCGCGAGGAGAAACTTCGGGAGGCTCGAGAGGCTTGGCACCAGGCCAATCCGCTCCAACCTTCAGAAACTATCCTTAACTTCTGGAAAATCCGTTAACCCCCGTTTTTCTTCCCGATGAACCACCGCGCTCTCTTTTTGCTCCCGTTCCTGTTGGCGGCATGCCTTCTTCCGGCGAGCCCTCCGGTTCCCGGTTTGCTGAATTCCGGTTTGGAGATTACCCACGACCCCGTCGGCGAGACTTTTCTCCTTTCGTGGTGGGGCACCGACTCCACCTTTTATTTCGTCGAGCAATCGTCCGATTTGGTCGGTTGGAATCTCGTTCCCGTTTTCGAGGCGGGCAAGGACGATCCGATCCAATGGGGATTCGCGACAACCGCTGACCGGCTTTTCCTCCGGTTGCGCCATACGGATGACCCCGGGTCGGCGCTCATGAGAAGCGACCTCGACGGTGACGGCCTCAGCGTTTACGAGGAGTATCTGATCGGTTCCGACCCGTTCAATCCCGACACCTCGGGGGATGGGATTTTCGACGGTATCGCCTATAAACTGGGACTTCCGGTCGTCCCGCCAACTCCTCCGGCCCCCGATCCGAGCGACATCACGCCACCAGCCATTTCGTTGACCTCGCCGGCTTCGGCGATCCTTCTTCCCTGAGTCGTTCGGTTTTCGTTTTTTCTTCTAATTCTCTTTCGCTCATGATCCCTCCCCGTCTTTTTCTTTTGGTCGGTGCGCTCGCGACCGTCGCCGCGAGCGCCGTTTGTCATGCGACCGTGCCGGAGTTGCCGTTCAGTCGAACGCTTCCGGAAAATCCGGACACCGCTGAAATCGCCGCTTTCCGCGTGTTTTCCGAGCCGTTGTGGCCGGTGGGAGGCGTTCCCGCCGCCGCTGAAAACGCCGCGTTGGAGTCGGTGCTGCGTGATTTCGCTGCGTTGGAGCCGTTTTCGGAGGGGATCATCGGTTTGCTCGAGGATCTCGAAGGTTATCTCGCGGCCCATCCGAACTCCCCGTGGAATCCGACGTTACGTTTGAATCTCGGTCTGATTTATTACCGCGAAGGATATTTTTCACGGGCTTTGGACGCCTTCGAGACCGCCTGGAGCGCGCTTGAGACGGAGACGCATCCGCGGGCGAAGGGGTTGGCGGACCGCGCCATCGGGGAGTTCCTCCTTCTCAATTCCAAGCTCGGGCGTTTCGAGACCATGGAAGGGTTTTTCGCCCAACTGGAAACGCGGCCGATCGGCGGGGTCGCCACCGAATTGGTCGCCGGAGCCCGGATGGGCTTGCATACGATGCACGTCCGACCCGAAATCGCATTCCGGTGCGGGCCGATGGCGCTCGACCGGATTTACGCGCGGTTCGACCCCCTGAGGCCGAATCGCGAGGTGATCCTCGCGGCGGAATCCACCCAACAGGGGACCTCCCTCTGGCGAAACCAGCAATGGGCGGACGAAGCCGGGATCCCCTTGCGGCCCGCCCAACGTTCGACCGGCGCCGTCATCCCGCTTCCGGCGCTCGTCCACTGGAAAAGCGGTCACTTCGCCGCGATCACGGATTATCGGAACGGTCGCTACCATGTCGAGGACGGCACTTTTCACGACGCCTTGTGGGTCACCCTCGACGCCATCGAAGACGAGGCGAGCGGATATTTCCTGGTTCCGGACGACGGCGGGCCGCTTCCATCCGGATGGAGCCGGCTGGTTCAAGGGACCGCGGAAAACGTCTGGGGGCGCGGCTATGTTTTCGGCTATGAAACGGATGATATCGGGCCGGGCGACCACTCCGTCGGTTGCGGAGGTTCCGGACGCGGGATGGCGGTTTGGAACATCCATTTGCTGGCGGTGAGTCTCAATATCCTGGATACGCCGGTCGCCTACCAGCCGCCGGTCGGTCTGCCGGTCGCTTTCACGGTCCGGTACAACCAGAGGGATCTCAACCAGCCATCCGTGTTCGCTTACCCGAACTTGGGACCAAAATGGACCTTCGACTGGATTTCCGCCATCATCGACAACCCGAGTCAGCCCTATGGCGCGGTCAAACACTACTTGTCCGGCGGCGGTGCGGAACCTTACGAGTATTTTACCTCCACCGGTCCGGAAACCGGCTTCTTCCCCCGCCAGCGGAAATCCCGGAACCTGCTGGAGCGGACCGGGAGCGACTCCTATCGCTTGACCCATCCGGACGGCACGGTTGACCTGTTCGACCATTCCGACGGGGTGACGGCCAGCCAACGACGGATCTTTCTAACCTTGCGGACGGATCCCCAGGGCAACACGCGGGAGTTCGTTTACGACAGCCAATTCCGCCTTCATAAAGTGCGGGATGCGTTGGGTCAGGAAACCGAACTGTTTTACGACCACCCCACCGATTCCTTGAAGATCACCAAGGTCCGTGATCCCTTCGGCCGCGAGGCGTCGATGGAATACGACGCCCAGGGACGGTTGTCGAAGATCACCGACCCGGAAGGGATCGAATCCGTCTTTACCTATGCCGGTACCGGTCCCAACACCGATTTCATCGAGAAGCTGACCACTCCTTATGGCGAGACGCTCTTCGACTACGGGGAAGTCGCTGATGATTTCTGGGGATATGATACCATCCGTTGGCTTGAAGTTGTCGATCCCATGGGACTGAAACGGCGGGTCGAGTACCGGCCTGCGGCACCCGGGATTTCCCCCGATGAGTTCCCTGTTCCCTGGCCCGGCAGTGAGTCCGTTACAAGCTCCCTCGATGGCGTCATCGGTATTCGAGGATACGACACACCCTTGCATACCCGGTATTGGCGGAACACCTTTTATTGGGATCCTCGAGCGATGCGCGAAATGGCGGACCTGTCCGAGCTCGACTACTCCAAAGCCCATATTTATCAATGGCTGCACTCAAGTGACTGGCACCGGTCCGAATCCATTCTGGAATCCGAAAAGCCGCCCTTGGAACACCGGATTTATTACAACTATCAAGGTCAGAGTAATCCGACTGTCGTCGGCCCAACCGCCCTCGTTTCAAAAATAGCAAGGGCGATGGACGACAACGGGCCCTCCCTGGGAATGGGAATCTCGTTTAATGAGGTAACGCTCGAGGAGGTGGTCATTCCAATGACCACGGGCATCTCCCAGATTTCCCAATTCGCCTACAACGACCTCGGCTTCCGGACGCGGGCCATTGATCCGGTCGGCCGGGAGACGGAATTTATTTATGCCCCCAACGACATCGACCTCATCGAAGTCCGGCAAAAGGTCGGTTCGAATTGGGAAACGCTGGTCGTGTTCGACGGCTACGTCGACCATCGGCCCGGAACTCAAACCGGCGGCTCCGGAGAGACCGGCACCTATACCTGGAACAGCCGGGGACAACTCTTGACATTCACCAATCCGCGCAGCGAGACCGTCGTTTACACCTACGACCACCGCCTCGACTTTGATCCGCTCCAGGACACGCCGAGCGGCTACGGATATCTTTACCGGATCGACGGTCCCGTTTCGGGAGCCCATCTCATTTTTACCTACGACGCCGCCGGTCGTGTCCGCTCCGTCACCGACTCCGAAGGCCACGTCCGGACCTTCGATTATGACGATCTCGACCGCTTGACTCGTATCACTTATCCCGACGCCACCTTTGAGGAGCGGACCTATCATCGCCTCGACTTGGCGTCCTACACGGATCGCGAGGGGCGCACCACCACCTTCCTCCACAATGGGAACCGCCAACTCATGGTGGAGACCGATCCGGAAGGGCGCATCACCCAATACGACTATTGCTCCTGCGGAGCCGTCAACCGCCTGATCGATCCCAACGGCAACACCACCCGCTGGCGATATGATCTCCAGGGGCGGGTGACCCGGAAGATTTATCCCGATGGTTCGGAGGTCCAATACATCTACGACCCCCACAACGGCCGGCTGACCGCGATCACCGACGCCTTGGGGCAAACCACCGAATACGTCTACCATCTCGACGACACCCTCGACACAATCACTTACACCGGGGCGATTCACCCGACTCCATCCGTAAGTTACGGATGGGATCCGCACTTCCTGAGGCTATCGACGCTGACGGATGGCGCCGGGGTCACCACATGGACCTACCATCCTTTCGATGGCCAGACTCCCGGCGCAGGCCGTTTGGCCACCGTCTCCGGGCCGTTGCCGGATTCCGTGATCGAGTATTCGTATGACCAACTCGGCCGCCGCACCGGTCGAACCATCAATGGCGCCGCGAACGTCGCGGCACGCGATTTCGATTCGCTCGGACGCCTCGCCTGGGAAGAGAACAACCTCGGTCTCTTCACCTATCACCCGCTCAACCAAACGAATCAAATCAGCTCCATCGATCTTCCCGGGGGGCAGAGCACCCACTTCAGCTACCGCCCGAACCATGAAGACCGGCGTTTGGAGCGAATGGAGCACCGCCGGGCCGATCAAAGTGTCCACGCCGCCCACCTGTTTCAGTACACCGCGGACGGGATCATCAATCAATGGACCCGGGAACGCTCCGGGATGGTTGATCAGACCTGGCATTTCGGGTATGATTCGGCGAATCAACTGACTGGCGCCGTGCGAAAAGACCCTTCAGAAACCGTGATGGAAGAGCGAACCTGGCACTATGACCGGGCCGGCAACCGCATCGCGGAGGAGAAGGACGGCAACGGGTTGATTCCGGTTCGCTATAACGGGTTGAACCAACTCACCGAACATGGGACCGGTCCGGTCCGTTTCGCCGGAACGATCGACGAACCCGGGCAGGTCTGGGTAGCCGGACACGAGGCGAAGATGCGCCACCAAACCGAGTTCGAAGCCTGGCTGGAGCTTCCCCCAGGAATCCACGAAGTCGAAATCACCGCCGAAGATTATTCCGAAAACAGCATCACCCGTTTTTACGAAGTGAGCATCGGCTATGCAGGCCAGACCTTCCTGACCCACGATTTGAGCGGAAACCTGGTAACCCGCGAAACCGCGACGGAGACCACTCATTACGAATGGGACGCGGAGAACCGCCTCATCGCCGTCGAACGGGTCGGCCAGACCCGCTCGGAGTTCACCTACGATGGGCTCTGGCGACGGGTCCGCATCGTCGAAAAGGAGTGGGACGAACTTACGGAAACCTGGCAGCCGACCGCCGACCGCCGTTTCCTCTGGGACGGTCTCGCGATCGCCGAAGAACGTTCGGGCACCAACGGCGGGACGGTCGACAAGCGATTCTATTCCCAAGGCGTGGAAATCGTGACCGGGTCGTCCGCCGGAACCTACACCTACCGTACCGACCATCTCGGCAGCATCCGTGAAGTTGTCGACGACCAAGGCGCCCTGGTCGCCCGCTACGAGTATTCCCTTTGGGGCGAGATCGAGACCGTTTCCGGGAGTTTCGATCTCGATTTCGGTTTCACCGGCCATTTCATCCACCACCCGACCGGCCTCCACCTCGCCCCCTTCCGCGCCTACGACGCGACCACCGGCCGCTGGATCAGCCGGGATCCGTTAGGGTATGCCGAGTTTTTACCCGAGGGCCCGAACCTATACGGGTATGTGGGAAACAATCCTATCCTATATTGGGATCCCTTTGGCCTGGCCACTTGGTGGAATCCCTTTACTTGGGGAGCGGATGAGTGGGGAGCGGCAGGACAGGGCGCTTACCAAGGAAATGCCGCATTCTGGGATGGGGTGAACCCGTTTGGGAATTGGTTTAGTGGTCAGTATAACGAGTGTGATACAGCAGTTCAATGGAGCCGGATAATCGGGGGTACAACACGTGATGTGTCGGTTTTTCTAGCGACCGCAGGCAGTTGGCAGGCTCTTGGCCTAAGTGTGAGGGGAAGTTTGGGATTATCATCATTGGGATTAACCCCCTTAGGCGCAGTGGCCACATCCGGTCTGAGCACGGTGGGATCCGTTACAAGCGGGCTTACCACAATATCGGCGACCATGTATTTAAGGTATGAGACGGCAAGGCAAGTTTTTGATCAGTATTAATCACAAGATATAATGGTTTATTTCGTGGAAACTTATATTTATGGAGCGTTTAGGGAAAGTTTTGTTTCGGTTGCAGTTCGTTTTGTTTTTCTCTATATTGATAGTTTTTATATTTTTCAGAGATATGCTTGCGCAGCATAATTTAGACAAGACTTTCTTTATTTTGATTTATATTTCGGGAATACCATGTCTAGGGTCGGCCCTTGTATGGGTGGTTAGTAGGAGCAATAAAAATAATAACAGCAAAAACCATCTATAATGCTGAGACTTTCGATTCATGATTAACGAACTCGGGCAGGTCTGGGTAGCCGGACACGAGGCGAAAATGCGCCATCAAACGGAGTTCGAAGCCTGGGTGGAACTTTCCCCTGGAATCCACGAAGTCGAAATCACCGCCGAAGATTACTCCGAAAACAGCATCACCCATTTTTACGAAGTGAGCATCGGCTATGCCGGCCAGACCTTCCTGACCCACGATTTGAACGGAAACCTGGTAACCCGCGCAACCGCGACGGAGACCACTCATTACGAATGGGACGCGGAGAACCGCCTCATCGCCGTCGAGCGGGTCGGTCAGACCCGCTCGGAGTTCACCTACGACGGGCTCTGGCGACGGGTCCGCATCGTCGAAAAGGAGTGGGACGAACTTACGGAAACCTGGCAGCCGACCGCCGACCGCCGTTTCCTCTGGGACGGTCTCGCGATCGCCGAAGAACGTTCGGGCACGAACGGCGGGACGGTCGACAAACAATTTTATTCCCAAGGCGTGGAAATTGTGACCGGGTCGTCCGCCGGAACCTACACCTACCGTACCGATCATCTCGGCAGCATCCGTGAAGTCGTCGACGACCAAGGCGCCCTGGTCGCCCGCTACGAGTATTCCCTTTGGGGCGATATTGAGACCGTTTCCGGGAGTTTCGATCTCGATTTCGGATTCACCGGCCATTTCATCCACCACCCGGCCGGCCTCCACCTCGCCCCCTTCCGCGCCTACGACGCGACCACCGGCCGCTGGATCAGCCGGGATCCGGTGGAGGAATTCGGACCGGACGGATTCCATCGATATGCATACGGCCGCAACTCCCCGTTAACTTATGTTGATCCGACCGGCTTGTGGAACTTGTGGAACCCTTTCACTTGGGGGTTGCCGGGAAATCCGGGTGAGAATCCTTGGAATCCGTTCGATAGTTCCGCCGAGTGGGGTGCGACTGCCGAAGGTGCGGGCAAAGGAGCTGCTGCTTACGTTGACGGCTTTATACCTGGAGCAAATCCCTTTATGAGGGCTGGACACTAGCGTCCAGCTAAGGGGCCACCTCGGATTTGTAAGTAACGGATTTTCATGATCTAAAGAGGTGAGTTTGTTGTGACGCATTTGAAGCTTGGTCTGGTGTTCGGGGCGGGCTTATTGAGACTGGCCTCATGAACGAAGGCCGTCTCATTTTCACCCAAGTAATGGATACGCTGCACCGCGAGCAGTTTGAGCGTTGCGTTGCTCTCTACCCGATGCCTCGCCAGAGTCGGGGAATGAGCGCACGTGACCAATTCCTGGCAATGGCATTTGCGCAGATCACATTTCGCGAAGGATTGCGTGATATCGAAGCTTGTTTACGTAACAGTCAACATCTCTACGCCATGGGAATTCGGGGCAACATCACCCGAACCAACATTGCTTACGCGAACGAGTTTCGGGATTGGCGAATTTATGAAGCGCTCGGCCAAATTCTCATTCGTAAGGCGCGCCGCCTTTACGTCAACGAGCCGAACGGCTTGGAGATGGATGAGATGGTTTACGCGGTTGACGCCTCGACTATCGACCTGTGCCTTTCTATTTTCCCGTGGGCGAAGTTCAGAAGAACGAAGGCGGCGATCAAGCTGCATACCCAGATCGATCTTGCCGGCTCGATCCCTGTGTTCATCAGCATTACCGATGGATCAATTCATGACGTCAACTTTCTCGATCGCATGGCATTTGAGGAGGGAAGCATCTATGTTTTTGATCGTGCCTACCTGGATTTCGCCCGCCTTTTCCGTATCCATCTGGCTGGTGCATTCTTCGTTATTCGCAGTAAATCCAATACCCGATTCACCGTGTGTGAATCTCGGCAGGTTGATAAATCCACTGGTCTCAGATGCGATCAAGTG
This sequence comes from Verruconatronum alginivorum, assembly GCF_056590205.1. NCBI lineage: Bacteria > Pseudomonadati > Verrucomicrobiota > Opitutia > Opitutales > Verruconatronaceae > Verruconatronum > Verruconatronum alginivorum. The sequence goes on from NZ_JBWPVQ010000001.1 coordinate 3,002,330, forward strand.
ATCGTCTTGCGGACGAAAAAGGGAAAACGGGATTACCCTGACCGCCTTCGCCGTATTTCTTATTTCGATACCGAAACAAACAAGCGCCTGACATTCCTTACAAACAATTTAACGTTGCCTGCGTTAACCATCGCCGCGATTTACAAGAGCCGCTGGCGGATCGAACTCTTCTTCAAATGGATCAAGCAGAATCTTCGAATAAAAGCATTCTACGGAACCAGTGACAACGCGGTGCGCACCCAGATATGGATCGCCACGTGCGTCTACCTCATGGTGGCCTGTCTCAATAAGGTCCATGGACTCGATGAAAGTCTCAGCCGAATTCTACAAATCTTGAGCGTCAACGTATTTCAGAAGACCCCTATGAATCAGCTATTTGCAAACTATAATAACGGAAAACCCGCGAATGATATTTCGAACCAACTGGTATTCAAGGACTTTTAACTGGACGCTAGTGAGGGCTGGAATATATGACCCCTGCCTAGACAAGGGGACGGGAGCATCGCAGTTCCTTGGGCAAGTTGGTTTTGCTGCTGCCACCACTGCGGGGGGCGGCGCTATTGGTAATCTTTATAGGACGCCCAAATACCTTTATCACTTTACGTCATCCTCTGGTGGTCTTGGAATTAATACAACGGGCGGAATCGCGGCTAGCACTCGTGGGCTCTACGGCACCGGGACGTATTTGACGCGTTTTACTTCTCCAACACTTGCCAGTTTACAAGGTGCTGCTTCCACACAAGCGGTAGTACGAGTATCGACAACTGGCTTAAATATTAGCCGAACGCCTTTTCCTGGAATATTTATTGTTCGAAACGCTTCAACTTTAATTCGATAAATGAATACGGTTAAGAAAGCACGTTGGTTCGGGGGGATCGTGGGGGGATTATTTTTTGGAATATGCCTGTTCGGACTGGTGGCTTGGGAGCACCTAAATATCATTTTACGGATGATTTTATTACTTCCAATTGGCTACATCTGCTTTTTGATCGGCTGTCTCTTTGGTGAACATTGGCTAAGGTGGCAAAAGAATGACCCAGAGCAGAAATAGGAGCAGTTTCAGAACAGCCCTCCCGTTTCTCTCACTATCATCGGCGCGAACCTGTGGAATCCGTCAGTCGGTCCGCATCGTCGAAAAGGAATGGGACGAACTTGCGGAAACCCGGCAGACGACCGCCGACCGCCGTTTCCTTTGGGACGGTCTCGCGATCGCCGAAGAACGTTCGGGCACCAACGGCGGGACGGTCGTCAAACGATTTTATTCCCAAGGCGTGGAAATTGTGACCGGGTCGTCCGCCGGAACCTACACCTACCGCACCGACCACCTCGGCAGCATCCGGGAAGTCATCGACGACCAAGGCGATTTGGTGGCCCGTTTCAACTACTCTCCTTGGGGCGAAATCGAAACGGTTTCCGGGAGCTTCGATCTCGACTTCGCTTTCACCGGCCATTTCCTCCACCACCCAACCGGCCTCCACCTCGCCCCCTTCCGCGCCTACGACGCGACCACCGGCCGCTGGATCAGCCGGGATCCGGTAGGGAATGCCGAGTTTTTACCTGAGGGCCCGAACCTATACGGGTATGTCGGAAACAATCCTATCCTATATTGGGATCCCTTTGGTCTGGCCACTTGGTGGAACCCCTTTACTTGGGGAGCGGATGAGTGGGGAGCTGCCGGACAAGGCGCTTTAGGAGGAGCCGCCGCTTATGCAGATGGCATCAGCACGGCCGCAGCCATGAACGGGTTGTTTGGCGTTTTTGATCCTAACCTCTTCTCTGGTTTTTATGATCCGTGCGACTGGTCGACAAAATTTAGTCACGGCTTGGGGCAAGCTGCATTTGCATCAGCCACAGCAGCCTTTATTTTGCCTCAAGGAGCAGCACGAGGTGGTATGCAAGCGGTCACACATTGGGGGCCCCAAGGAATGTCAAGTTTGCGGTCAGGCGACTGGGTAATGACCGGCGGCAGCAGTTTTAGAAATTGGTGGACGTCGGGATCAGCACAGCAAGGATATCGCTTCCAGAACTCAATCACTCAAACTGCTGCCACGTCATCCCTGAAGCCCATTCCGGGATCTTGGGGGGTGGGTAAAAACTTTTATTGGGCAGAGGGTTTATCATCCATGATTGGATTGCTCTATCTTTTGGGTTTTGCGTTTTGTTTTTTGGGGATTCTCATTGATTCGATTTCACTTCGATTAACCATAAAAAAGAACCTGTCTGGTGTCGGGCCTTCAGGTCTTCCCGTTTTTGGGTTAGTGTTGTATGTAATTGGTGTATATATTATACCCGGAGATTATATATTTTCTGTTCATAAAGGTTATGTGTTTTTTGTTCTTTTTTTGTTTCATATGATCTCTCAATTAATAGCTCCGTGGATACATAGAAAGTGGTTGATGTAGATGAATTGCGTGATTTTTGGTTTAGCAGGACGGTTGGCTTCTGAAGAAAGGGTGGCCGATGGAATTTTACGCCTCGCTTGATTATGGAATAGGGGGTGACTGCAGCCTTCGCCAATTCAAAGTGATTCGGAATGTGATCGATTTCAAGGTTCCTCGCTTTGGCTTGAAGCTCCAATGAATTTCTTCCACACTTTTCAGTTGACGGACCAACCATTTCATATGGACGCGGAGCAATTGTCTTGTTTGGAGTGACTTTTGGTTTTTCACATTAGAAACATGATTTATCTTAAGTTGATTTTGATATTATTGTCCTTCATTCAAGGGGTATTGGTAGGGGTATCAAATGATTATATTCCATATTTGGTTCACGTATTTGTCTTCATTGTTATTTTCTTCATTGTAAGTTCTTGGGTGGCATATGTTGAGGAAATCCACGGAAGGATCGAACACCCATTTAGCGCAACTCCTTTTTGTTTATTGAAATCTCCTCGTCCCACAATCCAACTGGGCGCCCTAATGTGTCTCGCTCTCGGCCTTGGCGGTGTTACTCGTGGATTTTGGGAGCCGGAAGAAATACGAGTAAGCTTATTAATGCTGGCATTTGGAGGTGGTGCCTTATCTGGGCTGCGACAAACAGCAAAATAAGAATGCCTCGGGATTGCCTCAATTGGTTGTCGATAGGAACGCTCCGGGATGGTTGATCAGACCTGGCATTTCGGGTATGATTCGGCGAATCAACTGACTGGCGCCGTGCGAAAAGACCCTTCGGAAACCGTGATGGAAAAGCGAACCTGGCAATACGACCGGGCGGGTAACCGCACCGCGGAGGAGAAGGACGGCAACGGGTTGATCCCTGTTCGCTATAACGGATTGAACCAACTCACCGAACATGGGACCGGTCCGGTCCGTTTCGCCGGGACGATCGACGAACCCGGGCAGGTCTGGATAGCCGGACACGAGGCGAAAATGCGCCACCAAACCGAGTTCGAAGCCTGGCTGGAGCTTCCCCCAGGAATCCACGAAGTCGAAATCACCGCCGAAGATTATTCCGAAAACAGCATCACCCGTTTTTACGAAGTGAGCATCGGCTATGCCGGCCAGACCTTCCTGACCCACGATTTGAACGGAAACCTGGTAACCCGCGAAACCGCGACGGAGACCACCCATTACGAATGGGACGCGGAGAACCGCCTCATCGCCGTCGAACGGGTCAGACAGACCCGCTCGGAGTTCACCTACGACGGGCTCTGGCGACGGGTCCGCATCGTCGAAAAGGAGTGGGACGAACTTGCGGAAACCTGGCAGACGACCGCCGACCGCCGTTTCCTCTGGGACGGTCTCGCGATCGCCGAAGAACGTTCGGGCACGAACGGCGGGACGGTCGCCAAATGATTCTATTCCCAAGGCGTGGAAATAGTCGCCGGTCCGTCCGCCGGAACCTACACCTACCGCACCGACCACCTCGGCAGCATCCGTGAAGTCGTCGACGACCAAGGCGCCCTGGTCGCCCGCTACGAGTACTCCCTTTGGGGCGATATTGAGACCGTTTCCGGGAGTTTCGATCTCGATTTCGGTTTCACCGGCCATTTCATCCATCACCCGACCGGCCTCCACCTCGCCCCCTTCCGCGCCTACGACGCGACCACCGGCCGCTGGATCAGCCGGGATCCGTTAGGGTATGCCGAGTTTTTACCCGAGGGCCCGAACCTCTACGGGTATGTGGGAAACAATCCTATCCTATATTGGGATCCCTTTGGTCTGGCCACTTGGTGGAACCCCTTTACTTGGGGAGCGGATGAGTGGGGCGCGGCCGGACAAGGCGCTCAATCGGGTTACTATGCTTGGGCCGATGGTTTGAATCCTTTTATGAATCCATATGCTGATATGGGTGCCTATGATCCATGTGACCTTCGGTTGTCTCGAATGCTAGGATCCTTAAGTCGTTCGGCGGCACTGACCGCCGTCGGTGGAGCTGCAATCAGTCGAATTGGTGCATCCAGCCCTGGAACTCAGTCATTTAGTTCCCTGCCTCGATTCGAGCAATCGATGGCGGCTAATATGTGGTCAACTCAATTTATGATTTCCGGAGGAAGTAACATAGATAAGGCAGGAGCTGTTGCACTCAATATTATTCAGGTTTCGAGTGCCGGTGAAACCATGTATAGAGGGTATGATTTTCTAATAGAATAATGGACACCGTCGGTGGAACTGCTTTGTGTTTTGTTGTGACATGGGCTTATGTTTTCGTTAAGTCGATGACTCATCCAATGTACCGAACCTTCCGGTCGCAAGTTATTATATTGGTAAGAATTGCTCCAGTGTTTGTTGTGTTGTTAGTTGTGTGTATTATGTTGGGGTTTGGATTCGAGAAGACAATAGCCTTGTACTTGTTACTGCTTTTTTTTCATGGATACCGCCTTTTTCCTTCGTGATTCCGGTTTTTGACATCCTCTATTTTCTTGTTTTTTATAAAGGAGATGTGCGGAGAAATGAAGGTCAAGGAGAGTAGTTTTTGATGGATTATATGGTGATCTGGTTTCGCCAAATAGCATTGGGTTTTAGCATTCACAACGGTTTCGGATGCGATATAAATATATTTTCACAGTCATCCCATAAGACTCCCCGATAAATGTATTCGTAATCTACTGACATTTTCGTTTTGGTTGCGGGTGCGGGATAAAAGCGGTTGGAGCTGGCCACGGTTTCTCCGATCGGATAATCCGTTCGGTTGTATGAAAAGAAAACCGAAGAAAAGGACAACTCCAACCAAAGGTAAAGCTAGCGTGCTCGCCCAACTGTGCAACTTCATTCCGGGGCATTTGGTTCCGACGCTCGCCCGAGAGTGTGGAACGCCGGGAAGGCCCGTACCTTCACCGTTTGGAGCCAGGTGGTGGCAATGCTTTACGCGCAACTGGTCCACGCCATAAGTCTCAATGACGTCTGCGACGGCCTGCGCCATCATGCGCGTAGTCTCGGCCGCATCCGTGGAGCGGTGGCGCCGAGTCGCAACGCCTTTTCCCATGCCAACCGCGAACGTGACGCCGCATTTGCCGAGAAACTCTTCTGGCAAGTCATGACGCACCTGCAAACCATCCAGCCGCGTTTTGGCGCGGGCCAATCCCGGGGGCTGGCCCGCCGCTTCCGGCGCACCATCCACGTGGTCGATTCCTCGACGATCCAACTCGTCGCCAATTGCGTGGATTGGGCTCGCCACCGCCGCCGCAAAGCCGCCGCCAAACTCCACCTGCGGCTCGATCCTCAAAACCTGTTGCCCCGCTTCGCGATTGTCGACACGGCCAAGCACAACGACGCCAAGCGCGCCCACGAGGTCTGCGCCGGCGTCCGGGAGGGAGAAATCGTTATAAGGGGGCGAAGGGGTCAGTCCACGCAAATTCACAAAAGTGCTTTGACCCCAAACCGTTGGCTGGCAAAACGCCTGAGTAGAGGGACGGCGAAGTCGGCGAGCACTCACGGGAAAACAGTTGTAGCTCTGATGAAACATTGGAGAAAACAATCAAATGTTAGAAGCTTGGACTGACCCCCTTCTCGCCCCCCGGCAGGCTGAACCCAAGCACTGAGGCGGGACGCCTCACCCACTTTCTGACTCCTTGCTGAACCAAATCGACGGGCGGGAGACCCCCGGATTCGTTGACATCCTCGGTCACGCCCATCCCGAAACGATGATCACGGTCGATTTGCAGGACGCACCCCGGCAGGAAAACGGTTATTCCCACAAGGCGGTCTCGCGGCGCATGATTTAAATTTCCTCGCATTGGGGACGATCGTAAGGAATCTTTTTTTTTGATTTCCGGGAGGCTCGGTCAGCGGATGTCCGGGGGGAGGGGTTAGAATGGAGGTCGAATGAAGGAAGCTCAGTTATATTTGCACACCGGCAATCGAATGGAAGACCTCGCGGAACGCCTGGCCGCGGTCTTGCGGCGGGGATCCGGCGATCCGTTCGCGGAGGAAAAGGTATTGGTGCAAAGCCGGGGGATGGGACGGTGGCTTTCGCTGCAGTTGGCCGATGCGCTCGGCATCTGCCTGAACGTCCGTTTTCCGTTTCCCCGGGAAGCGGTGGAGGATCTGCTCGCGGCGTTTGTGGCGGAATGGAAAGGAGCTCCGGGGTTCCAACGGGCGACGATGGTTTGGAAAGTTTACCGTCTGTTGCATGCGTTTCGGGAGGACCACCGGTTTCGGCCGATCGCGCGCTATCTGGAGGGAGACGACCTGTTGAAACGGCTCCAATTGGCCGATCGCGTGGCCAATCTGTTCGACCAGTATCTGATGTACCGTCCCGATTGGTTGATCGCATGGGAGCGGGGGGAGTTGGAAGAAGACTGGCAGGCGGTCCTCTGGCGGGAATTGGTGGCGGAATCGGGCGACGAGTTGCATCTGGCGCATGCCTGGCAACAACTCCGCCGGTCGCCGGGTGAGCCCGGGTCGGTCCCGTCCCGGCTTTGCGTGTTCGGGGTGTCGTCGCTGCCGCCGCTGTTCTTGGATGTCTTTCGCACCTATTCCTTTCACGGGGAGTTGCATCTTTTTCTCCTGCAACCGACCGATCAATATTGGGGCGATTTGGTCTCGAAAAAACAACAGGCCCGGATGGCGGAGCGGGATGCGGCGCGGACCTGTTATTTGGAAGAAGGGCACCCATTGGTCGCTTCCCTCGGACGGCAAGGCCAGGATTTGCTCAATCTGTTGATCGACGCCGGCTTCCAGCAGGCGGACGACCGGGAATGCTTTCAGCCGCCGGAGGGCGGTTCGCTGCTGGCGCGCTTGCAAGAGGACATTTTGACCCTGACCGACCGGGAAGCGGACGGTGGCGAGCGGCTCGAAGTCGATCCGGACGATGGTTCGATCCAGGTGCATTCGTGTCAAGGGCCGATGCGGGAGATCGAAGTGTTGCGGGACCAATTGCTGGAACGATTCGCCCACGATCCTGAACTCCGGCCGCGGGATGTTTTGGTGATGATTCCCGACATCGAGGCCTACGCCCCATACATCCAGGCGGTGTTTGGCGCCACCGGGGGCGGAGGGGAGAAGATCCCGTTTTCGGTGGTCGATCGTCGCCCCCGGTCCTCGCATCACGCCATCGACGTATGGTTCCGCTTGCTGGAATTGGCCAAAGGCCGGTTCGGGGCCCGGGAGGTGGTCGCGTTGCTGGAAAGTCCGCCATTCCGACTTCGTTTCGGTTTGACGGACCGGGAAGTGAACAGTCTGCGCGTCTGGATCCAATCCACCGGCATCCGATGGGGCATCGATGCCGAGCATCGGCAAAGCCAGGGACTCCCGCCGGTGGCCGAAACCACTTGGCGAAACGGCATCGACCAATGGTTGCTCGGATACGCGATGCGGGAATTCTCGGAGGAGCGGGCGACCTCGTTCGACGGATGTTTTCCGTTCGACGAAATCGAAGGTGGAAACATCCAACTGCTCGACCGCTTCCTCGGTGTATTCGATTTTCTATTTCGATCGCGCGAGAAGTTGACCGGGCGCCGGTCGTTGGAGGCGTGGTGTTCGACGCTGTCGGAAATCCTGGAGGAGTTGTTTGCCGGGATCGAAGAGACGGTCCGGGAGGTCGATGTGATCCGGGGAACGCTCGGAGGATTGAAACGGACCGCCGAGGCGGCGAAGGTTGCGGACGAAGTTTCGCTGGAGGTGATCCGGCATTTTCTCGAAAACACGATCGAGGAGAAAGCCCCCGGTGGCGGATTCCTGAGCGGCGGCGTCACCTTCTGCACGCTGCAACCGATGCGGACCATTCCGGCCCGGCTCGTCTGTCTGCTCGGAATGAACGACGATGCCTTTCCCCGGCGGCAGCAGCAACTCGGGTTCGACCGGATGCGGGACGACCACCGGACTGGCGACCGGTCGGTGAGGGAAGACGACCGTTATCTTTTCCTGGAAACGTTGCTGTCGGTGCGGGGCACGCTGCTGATCAGTTACTCCGGCCAATCGCCCCGCGATCTCACCGAAGCTCCCCCGTCGGTCCTGGTCAGCGAACTGCTCGACCACCTCGACCGGGTTTGCGCGTTTCCCGAGGGAAAGGATGCTCGCAGGTTTTTGGTTCGCCGTCACCGGTTGCAACCGTTTCATCCCGATTATTTCACCGGGGGACGCTTCTTCAGTTATTCGCGGGAAAACGAAGCCGCCTGCCGGAGTTTGACCGGCGAACAAATCCCCCCGCCGCCGTTCATGACCGAGGCACTCTCCGAACCGGAACCGGAGGCACGCACGGTCTCGGTCCAGCAACTCGTCCGGTTCTTTCGAAACCCGTCGGAATATTTCATCAAGGAGCGTCTCGGAATGCGTTTTCCTCAAGATGAAGCCGCCTTGGAGGATTCGGAGATCTTCGAAGTGAATCCACTCGATCAATACAGCCTCAAGAAGGAGGCGGTCGACGGGATCCTCGAAAAACGCGAGCCGCACGAATGGGAGCGGTTGCAAGCCCGCGGGCAGGCACCGCTCGGAACTCCCGGCCGGGCCGCCTGCCGGTCGATCGAACTCGCGGCCGAGAAGTTCGCCGAACGTTTGGTGGAAGTGATCGGCCCCGACGCTCCGAAGGAGAACCGCGCGGTCGACCTCGCTCTGGGGGATTTCCATCTGCGGGGCGAGATCGGACCGTTCGTCGGCGGGCGGTTGGTCTCCTACCGTCCGGCGAAGATCAAGGCCAAGGACAGGGTGGCCGCCTGGATTTACCATTTGGCGGCCTGCGCGGCGGGAGAGAGCGAACGGACCGTTTTGGTCGGGGAAGACGACGTTTTCGAGTTGGACCCCATCGCTCAAGAGGAGGCTCGGGAGCGACTGGAGGCGCTGCTCGGATATTATTGGCGGGGTCTGCGAGAGCCGCTGCCGTTCTTCGCCGACACCGCGTGGATCTTCTGCGAAACGATGGAAAAGAAAGGTGACCGGGAAAGCGCGATGGAGGCGGCCTGGACGCAATTCGTCGAACCGAGCGACTTCCGGAGTTGCGAGATGGAGAATACCTGGGTCGCGCATTGCTGGCGCGGACGGGAGGAAGATGCGATCGGCGATGATTTCGTGGCCATGGCGGTCGCCCTCTTTCAAGGATTCTTTCAAGCCGATGCAGCGGTCGGAGAAGGAGGAAAACGATGAGCGAACATTTCGAAGTCGGAAGAAACAGTATCGATCCGGGCATTACATTGATCGAGGCGAGCGCCGGAACCGGAAAGACCTTCGCGATCGCCGGGATGGTGGTTCGATTGGTGGCGGAGAAAGGGTATTCCCTCGACCGGATTCTGGTGGTGACCTTCACCGAAGCCGCGACCCAGGAGCTCCGCGACCGGGTGCGTTCGCGGATCCGCGAAGCGGTGATTCTGTTGGAGGAAGGCCGACCGACCGAAGATCCCGCCCTGGCGACATTTGTCGAAGCCGCGGAAGAGCGGAAGACGGCGGCGATCCGCAGTTTGAAGAACGCGTTGCTCGGATTCGACGAAGCGGCGATTTTCACCATTCACGGTTTCTGCCAACGGATGTTGAGGGAAAACGCCTTCGAAACCGGGGCGCTCTTCGATGTCGAGCTCTCGACCGACGCGGAGTCGGTTTGGCGGGAGACGGCGGAGGATTTTTGGCGGAAATGTTTTTACACCGCCTCGCCGGACGTCGGTTCGTTGGTGGTTTGGTTGCAGGCGAGAGGGAGACTTTCACCGGAGGTCTTGGTCGATTTGCTGCGGAAGATCTCGCGGCACCCGGAGTTGGAGATTTTGACGGAGAAGGAGACGTTTTCCTTCGAGCAATGCCGGGACCGTGTGACCGATCTGACAGAGGAGTTGCGCGGCTTGTGGCGATCGGACCGGGACACGATCGGTGCGGTGCTCCTGGAGACCAAAGCGTTGTCGGTGAATCAGAAAGATGGATACCCAACCGCTGTGATCGAGACGATACTCCGGGAGTTGGAGGAACTGGCGGGCGACGGGCCGCTTTCACCAACCGTCTGGGGGGCGTTGATGGGTTTGTCCGCCCGTCGGTTGGAAGAGAAGACCAAGAAGAACAAGGTGACCCCGGCGCATCCGTTTTTCGAGAAATGCGCGGAACTGGAGGAATTGATCGAGGCGTTTGTTCGATTGGCCCGTATTCGGTTTATGGATCTATCCCGGGATGGGCTGGCTGAAGCGAAGAAGCGTCGCAACGTGATCACCTTCGACGACCTCCTCACCCGCCTTTACGAAGGATTGAGAGGGTCGGGGGGCGATGGACTGGCCCGGGCGATCGGGCGGCGGTTTTCGGCGGCGTTGATCGATGAATTCCAGGATACTGACCCGGTGCAATGGGAGATCTTTTACCGGGTTTTCGGAGTCGGGGAGCATGTGCTTTATCTGATCGGCGATCCGAAACAGGCGATCTACGGTTTTCGGGGCGCCGATATTTTCACCTACCTGAAGGCGAGGGAGAAGGCGAATGGAAGGTTTACCCTCGGCACGAATTGGCGGTCCGACCGGGAACTCGTGGAAGGTGCGAACCAGCTTTTCTCCCGTCACGACGAGACCTTTGTCTTTCCCGAAATCGCCTTTTTCCCGGTGGATCCGTCCGACGGAAAGGCCGGATCGGAACTCGATCTCGGTACGAGCGGACTGGCTCCCGAGCCGTTGCAATTGGCTTGCGTCACCGGCGATGACGGCGAAGCGCTGGCGGTCGGTCCTGCCAAGGAACGGATTCTCGACCAGATGTTGAACGAAATCCGTCTCCTCTTGGGAGGCGAGGTGAAGCGGAACGCCGAGTCGCTCGAACCGGGCGACATCGCCATTCTGGTCAGGACCAACCGGGAAGCCGAGCGGGTGCGGGAGCGCCTGGTCGAAACCGGAATTCCGGCGGTGGTCCGGACGGATCGGTCGGTTTTGCAGACCGAGGAGGCGGAGCATTTGCTCCGGTTGCTGACGGCGATTCTGGAGCCGCATAAGAACGGATTGGTGAAAAGCTGTCTGGCGTCGCCACTTTTTGGATATGGTGCGTCGGAGATTCATGAGGTCGATCAAAACGAATCGGAGTGGCAGGAGTTGACCGAGCGATTCCACGGGTGGCAGGAGGCATGGGGACGGCATGGATTCATGCGGATGTTCCGGAGTTTCATGGCGGGAGAGGGGGTTTCCGCGCGGCTGCTGCGGTTGCGCGACGGAGAGCGGATGGTGACGAATTACCAACACATCGCCGAATGTTTGCACGCCGCCGAATACGAGCGGATGTTGACGCCGAACACGCTCACCCGTTGGTTGCGGGAGCAGAGCGAGCGGAGCGAAGGGGATGGCGACAGTTATGTGATCCGCTTGGAGAAGGACGAGAAGGCGGTGCAGATCGTGACGATCCACCGGAGCAAGGGCTTGGAATATCCGGTGGTCTTTTGCCCCTTCAATTGGACCAACGTGGTCGGCCGAAACAATGGACGCGATATTCTCTTCCATGATCGAAACAACGGCGACCGTCTGACCTGGGATTTGCGTCCGGAGCCCGATCCGGCGAACGTAGAGGCCTTCCGGCGCGAGCAATTGGCGGAGGCGATCCGACTCCTTTACGTCGGAGTCACCCGGGCGCGCAACCGGTGTTATCTTTTTTGGGCGGTGACCCGCGATTCGGCGAAGGCGGACAATTGCGCGTTGGCCCAGGCGTTCGGTTGCGGAGCGGCGGGCGGTCCGGATACCGCGCTCGCCGCGTTCGAAACACTCGGCGGAAACGCGGCGGCCGCGCTTCATCGACCGATCGCGTTGACCGGGCCGACGGAGTGGCGGATTCCGCGGCCCGCGGGCGAACGGTTGGCGGCGCGGATATTTGAAGGCAGTTTTTCGTCGGCTCCGTTGATCACGAGTTTCAGCGGTTTGGTCTCCCGGGCGCATGAGGAGGCGCCCGACCGGGACGCGTTGCCGGAACTGGCCCCGGCCGGGGCGGGCGCGGTCAAGGAGGGGGAGGAGTCCCCGGGACCGTCGATCTTCAATTTCCCGAAAGGAGCGAAGGCCGGAAACTTTTTCCATGGATTGCTCGAAGAAATCGATTTCACCCAACCGGACGAATTCGGGGAGAAGGTCGCGCGTTATTTGGGTTTTTATCGATTCGATCCGGCGTATGCTCCGGTGGTCGGGGCGACCCTCCGGGATCTGATGAACCTCCAGTTGCCGGGGCAATTGAAACTTGGAGAAATCGGATGGAGCGACCGGTTGGTGGAAGCGCCGTTTTACTTCCCGGTGAAGCGAATGTCCCCGGGAAAGTTGGCGGAGATGTTCGGGGCGAGCCAAGTGCCGGAAAACTTCCGGCGCGGATTGGGACGACTCGATTTCGATCCGGTTCATGGATACATGACCGGCTTCATTGACCTGGTGGTCCGCCACGGAGGCCGGTATTTCCTGGTTGATTGGAAATCGAATTGGCTCGGGGCGGATCGGTCCGCTTACGACGGGAAGGCCTTGCGCGAAGCGATGAGCGGCAACTTTTATTATCTTCAATATCACCTCTACACGTTGGCGCTCGATCGTCATCTGAGTTGCACGTTGGCGGATTACGATTACGAGCGGCATTTCGGCGGAGTGTATTATTTATTCCTGCGCGGAATCGACACAGGAGAGGGTCAGACGGGGGTGTTTTATGATCGACCGTCGCTGGAAACGGTGCGGGCGATGCGGGAGAATTTGCTGGAGGAAACGGAACTGCGAACGGAGGCGACGCGATGACAATTGATTTAGACGAAATCCTTCAATCTCCCGCATTCGGCGACCTCGACCGCCGGTTCGCCCGGTTCGTCGCGGGACGGGGGATCGGGCGCGAAGACCTGGCCGGAGTCGCGGCGGCGGTGGCGAGTTATCAACTACGCCGCGGACGAGTGTTCCTGGATCTGACACGGGCTCCCGAGTGGGACAACGCGGAGGAAGCTCCGGTGAACGATTGGCCGGATCTCGCATTCTGGCGGGAAGGACTGCGAAAGTCTCCGGCGGTCGGATCTCCGGGTGAGGCCAAACCGCTCTTGTTGACCGAGGGCGGAAAGCTCTATCTGCAACGGTATTGGTTGTATGAGAAACGCTTCGCGGAGAAACTGCGGGAGAGATCGGCGGTTCGAGCCGACTCGTTGCCGGTGGAAGTGGAGCGGCGACTGGAGGAATTGTTTCCGGAGGCGCCGGAGCAAAAGGCGGCGGCGCGCAACGCCTGGATGCGCGGGTTTTCGCTGATCTCGGGGGGACCCGGAACCGGGAAGACGACAACTGTGTTGAAAATCCTGATACTTTTCTTGGAGCAAAACCCGGAGCTGGCGATTCATTTGGCGGCCCCGACCGGAAAAGCGGCGGCGCGGTTGGCGGAGAGTTTGCGGTCTGGATTGGGGAGGATCGAATGTCCGGAAGCGGTGCGCGCCCGACTGGAGGCGCAGGAAGCTTCGACGATCCACCGGGTGCTCGGAGCGGTTCCCGGTTCGGTTTACTTTCGTCACGACGCCAACAATCCGTTGCCCGCCGACCTGGTGATCCTCGATGAAGCGTCGATGGTCGATTTGCCTTTGATGGCGAAGTTGTTCGACGCCCTGCCGTCGGCCTGCCGGGTGGTGATGTTGGGGGACAAAGACCAATTGGCCTCGGTCGAAGCGGGATCGGTTTTGGGTGGAATCGTCGAGGCGGCGATCGGGGAGGACGCCGAAAGACGGGCGCCATTGGAAGGAGCGGTCACCTTGCTCGAACGGAATTACCGGTTTGGAAACGAAAGTGGAATCTTCCGGGTGTGCGAAGCCGTCCGCCAAGGCGATCCCTCAGCGACTTTGGAAATATTGCGCAACGACAGGGCGGTTGGTGGCGACGTCGCGTGGCGGGAGCTTCCGGCTCCGGCGGATCTCAAGGAGGCGTTGCGGCCCGTGGTGTTGGAGCGGTTCGGGGAGTTTGTCAGGAAGACCGATCCAGGGGAAGCGTTGGAGGCGTTCGGGCGGTTCCAGATATTGACCGCCCTTCGTCAGGGTCCTTATGGTAAGGAGAGTTTGAATACGCTGGTGGAAGAGATTTTGCGGGAGGAAGGGGTGATCCTTCCCGGTCGGCGGAATTTCCCGGGACGACCGCTGATGGTGACGGAAAACGATTACGCTCTCCGGTTGTTCAATGGTGATCTGGGGGTGTTGCTGGAGGACGAGGAGAGGAAGTTGATGGCTTATTTCCGCAACGAAGATGGTTCGATCCGAAAGGTGTCGCCGCTGCGGTTGCCGTCGGCCGAACCGGCGTTTGCCATGACCGTCCACAAGGCGCAAGGCTCGGAGTTTGACGAAGTCCTGACGATCTTTCCGGCGCACGATTCGCGGATTCTCACCCGCGAGTTGGTTTACACCGCGATCAGCCGGGCCCGGAAGCGAGTGGAAGTTTGGAGTGGCGAGGATGTTCTAGTGGCGGCGGTAGGCCGGAAGGTTTCGCGCGGATCCGGTTTGTCGGAGATGCTCGCGGCCGGGTAGGCTTTCCCTTCTTTCGGGCTCTCCACTGGGAGGGATGGCATCCTGCCGTCCGCCGTCGGCGTCGTTCTCAGGGATAGGTCGGCTGGGAAGCCAACCCTCCGATTTGGCATTGGGGGGGGTATGGAGCGAGGCCTTTTGCTTCGGCCAGACGCGGATCGAAGCAGAACGGGGTTTTGTCGACGATTCGCCAGCTTGAGAAGACGGAGTGGGCGGGATTGAGGAGGTAGTTGAATTCTTCCGGGATGATGACGCTGGGGACCCGCATGACTGGTGATCGACCAGCGGCAATCCATTCGTCGCCCGGTTTCCGGGTGGATTGCGGAATGATCGGAGCCTGCCAATCCGGTGGCAGGTCGTTGACGTCGACGGATTCGACCCAGGATTCGTCGATTTCCAATCCGATCAACAGGAGTCTTCGTCCCAATGTCTGGGGCGTGAGATGCACCAAAGTCTCGAGCGCGGCCAAGGCGCGGCTTTCGGCGGTGTAAACCATCCGGGTGCCGGGACTGTTCCAGCGGCCGCCGAACAGCCGGGCTCCCTCGCCATCGAAGGCGGTATTGGCCTGGCTCTCAGGGACGATTCGCCAAACCGTGAGGGGCATCAGGAAAAGACGCCGTATTCGATTCGGCCGAGGACGTTTTCGACCTCCCGGGCACCCGCCTCCGTTTCCGCGAAGGTGAGGGGAGTGGTGAAACCGAGGGCGCGGGCGGGAGTCTTCAGCCAATCGCGTGCGGCCTCCTCGCCGCCCAATACTTCGACGGCCCGGGAGAAAAGGCGGGCGAAGCGCACCAGGCGATCCGATTCCTCGCGGTCGAACCTCCCGCTCTTCTTGCGGCGGGCCAGGGTGCTGCGTGAAATCGCCAGTTTTTCGGCCAATTCTTCGCCGGTTAAATCAAGGAGATCCCGGAGCGCCTCAAATTCCGACATCGGCAAACCGGCCTGGATCCGCTCCACCACTTGGGCGACCCCAGTGACCACCGGTCGTTTCGGCCGGCGACCCGGGCGAACATTGTAGGCGTAAACAACCGCCGGTTCCTCGACTTGGTCGGGGGCGGGAGAAATTTGTTTTTTAGGGGGTTGGTTCATATGGGAATAAATAAAGGTTCAAATGAGTGGATTGTCAAGCGGCAATTTCCGGCTAAGGGCACCCAACCGTGCACACTCGGTCCGAGGCAACCGAGGTGAGGGGCCGAAGTTCGAATTCGTTCAACCGGATGGCCATGGGTTTCTCAGTGAACCCTCCGGGGACTCAAACCGTCTCCACTTGCAGTTTTTCGGCGACCGCCAAGCTGAGGGTGATCTCTCCGCGCGGCCGACTCCGAGCCAGACGGAGAATTCCTCCGACATCGTCCCTTTGTTTCACCGTCACCTGCGCCCCCGGCTGAAGGTGTTTGTCGTCGAGAAAACGCAAGAACTCCGCCAAAGACTTGATCATCGTTGTGGCGGTGCCGGGTGAGACGCCGGGCGAGCTGGAGAGACTTCCCATCTGCCAGCGCCAACGCCGACGAGCGTGTAGCTCGGGGTTTCCGTTTCGAAAGGCGCCGTCCTTGTTTGCCGGGTCACGTAACGCACGTCAGTGCCGACGAAATATCCGTTCATGCGCCAGGCCAACTCCGTTCCGAACCGCAGCGGAGGAATCCTGGGCAGCGGCTCGTTCGTGGTGCGGTCATCCGCTTTCACCCAAGCCGTCCGCCAGATCCAATCCAAGGTGGGGCCACCGCCTCGGCCTTCTTCGATCAAATGCCA
Source organism: Verruconatronum alginivorum (assembly GCF_056590205.1). Taxonomy (NCBI): domain Bacteria; kingdom Pseudomonadati; phylum Verrucomicrobiota; class Opitutia; order Opitutales; family Verruconatronaceae; genus Verruconatronum; species Verruconatronum alginivorum. The sequence continues at coordinate 3,018,896 of NZ_JBWPVQ010000001.1, forward strand.
GGTCGCTTCCGCTTCCGCTCCGAAATCTCCGTTCTGATCCTTGCTGAGGGCACGAAAAAAGGCGATCTTCGAGAAGATCGCCTTTTCTAAAGTGGTGGTGGGAGTCGGATTCGAACCAACGAAGGGGAAACCCCGGCAGATTTACAGTCTGCATCCTTTAGCCACTTGGATATCCCACCGATTGGGAAAGGTCTTAAGCTACCGACGAAGGTTCGTATGCCAAGTGTTTTCTGCGGAATTTTTTAATTACAGGAGCCCTGCTTCGTGGAAACTGTAAAAACCGCGGCCGCGAGGGTCGCAGGAGGCGTCGCCGACGATGATGTGGTCGAGGAAATCGATCCCGACGGTGCGGGAGGCTTCCCGGAGTTGGCGGGTCACCTGGATGTCGGCGGAGCTCGGGCTCGGGTCGCCGCTCGGGTGGTTGTGGACGCCGACGATGGCGAGGGCGCCGAGGCGGATCGCTTCGCGGAAAACTTCCCGGGGATGGACCAGGCTGCTGCTGGCGGTGCCGGAGGTGACTTCGACCCGTTTGATCAGGACGTTTTTCCGGTTGAGGCAAAGCACCCAGAATTTCTCGACGTCGAGTCCGGCGGCGATTGGCCGGAAGTGGGCGAAAATCAGTTCCGGGGTGTTGAGAATGGGTTGTCCGCCGCCTTGTTGGGAGAGGACCCGTTTAGCGATCTCCATCACGGTGATCAGTTGCAATGCTTTCACTTTGCCGATGCCTTTGAGGCGGCGAAAGTCGGTTTCCTGCCACTTCAGAAGCCCCGCCAGCGAGCCTGACTCGCTGATGACCTGGGTGGCGAGCCCCATTACATCGAGGTCGCGGCTGCCGCTGCGCAGGAGCATCGCGAGCAGCTCCGTGTCGCTGAGCGCGGTTGGGCCGAGGCGCTCCAGACGTTCCTGGGGCCTGTCATTGACTGCTAAACTCCTCAAATGATTCGGGGAATACATAACGGGGGCTGTCACATTTTTAAAGGTAGGGTGTTTGCCCTACTTTGGGCCAGCAAAAAGTCGTTTGGATTTTGCAAAAATGATGTAAAAAAACCGGATGGAAAAAATCCGATGAATGCCCTAGGGTGGAATGGATGAATAAAATTCGCGTTGTTGTTTGGGGAGAGAACGTTCATGAGCAGAAGAACGAGACCGTTGCCGGGATTTATCCGGATGGGATGCACACGGTAATCGCCGATGGTTTGCGTCAGCGGGAAAACCTGGAGGTGAGCACCGCCACATTGCAGGAGCCGGAGCATGGATTGACGGCGGAGCGGTTGGCGGAGACCGATGTATTGACCTGGTGGGGTCACGCCGCCCATCGGGCGGTTTCGGATGAAGTGGTGGACCGGGTCCAGAAGCGGGTTTTGGAGGGGATGGGATTGATCGTCCTTCATTCCGGGCATTACGCCAAAATTTTCAAACGGTTGATGGGGACCACCTGTTCGCTGACCTGGCGGGAGGCCGGGGAGAAGGAGCGGGTTTGGGTGTGCAATCCGGGCCATCCGATCGCGGCCGGGATCGACCGTTATTTTGAAGTCGAGCAGTCTGAAATGTATGGCGAGCCGTTTGCGATTCCTCCGGCGGACGAGCAGGTCTTCATTTCATGGTTCGAGGGGGGCGATGTTTTCCGGAGCGGCTGCTGTTGGCGGCGGGGGAACGGGAAGATTTTCTATTTCAGTCCGGGGCACGAGACTTATCCGATTTACCACAATCCGACCATTCAGCGGGTAATCGCCAACGCGGTGGAATGGGCCCGTCCGCAAGGGACGTGGGTCGACAGTTGCCCGCAGGTCCCCGCCGATAAGGCGGCGGAAAAGCTCACCGTGAAAGGCCCGCGCCTGCATCGCGAAGGCGAAGCGGGGTTTCGGTAGAGGGGCAGGGGTGTCGGGTGTCAGGCGTCCGGGTGTCGGGGATTCAGGTGTCAGGGATTCAGTGTGTTACTCAAGCCCTCACCTGAATCCCTTAATGCCTGACACCAGAACCCTTTTTACAGGTAGAACCGGACGTAGGCGTTGCGGCGGAGGCGTTCCAACCAGCGGGTTTGGGCTTCGCGGGCCATTTGGCTGGCGAGGATCGTTTCGATCTCGTCGCGGACTTCGTGGATCGGTTGGATGCCGGCTTCGCGGCGGTCTTCGACGTAGAGGATGTAGATTCCTTCGCGGGCGGAAATCGGGTCGGAAGCTTCGCCGACGGCGAGGGCGGCGATGATGTCCTTCCAGTCTTCGCGGAGTTCGTCGGTCTTGATCCAGCCCCAGCTGCCCCCTTCGCGGCGGCGGCGGTCCTGGCTGTAACGGCGGGCGAGGTCGGCGAAGGAATCGCCTTCGGCCAGGCGGCGCTCGATGGTTTCGGCCGTTTGCAGCAGGACGTCTTGGCTTTCGTTGGTCAACGACGTCAGTTGGATGATCCGGAGGTGGACCGCTTCGTCCTGGTAAAAGGTGTGCTTCTTTTCCTCGTAAAAGCGTTCCATCCGTTCGGGGCTGACGATCGACTCGGAACGTCGCATCTGGCTCCGCATGTATTGGACGATGATCCGTTCTTCGAGGTCGCGGCGGAAGTCCCGGACGGAAATGCCCTGGCTGTTCAGGTATTGGAGGAAACGTCCGCGGTCGCCGTCGAAATCCTGGCGGATCAATTCCTTGAGCTCGTTTTCGAGAAAACTCCGGGGGATTTGGTAACCTTCCTTGCGAAAGTGTTTCACGATCAGAACCCGGTCGACGAGGCTGTGGACGACTTCGTCCCAAAGGGTGCGGAGTTGTTGTTGGAACTCGGCTTCGTTGCGGGCGTCGCGTTGAAGTTGGGGGATGAGGAGGGCGATTTCGCGTTGGACCTCGTCGATGGTGATGATCCGGTCTTCGACGATCGCGGCGATGCCGTTGGCGACCTGCATTTCGCCGGAACGTTGTTGGGCTTGGGGCGCGGGCAGGCCGCCCGGGACCAAGGCGCCGGGATTAACGGGAGTTCCCGGGACGGTGGCGGTTGCGGAGAGGGCCAGACCGAACAGGAAGGTGAATATGGTGAAAAACCGCAAAAAAGTGGGCATGTCAGATTCGTTGAAGAAAAGTGATGATTTCCTGCAAGCGTAGGAGGGGCTTCGGTCGGGTCAAGCGGGGAAAGCGTTGTCCGACTTTCACGAAATCTTCTTTCTGGCCGGAGGCGCGGAGGCATTTGAGGAGGTTTCCCTCGGTTTCGACTGACAGAATTCCCTTTTTCTCCGCGAGGCAGCGGACACGGGTGGCCAGTCCGAGGGCGACCACCGGTTCGGGAAGGGGGCCGAACCGATCCTTCATGGAAGCTTCGACCTCGTCGACTTGCTTGAGGGTTTCGGCCAAGGCGTATTGCCGGTAGAAATCGATTCGGAGACGGGTTTCGTCAATGTAGTCGAGCGGAATCCGGGCTTGAATCAGCGGGGCGGATTCGCCGAGGTCTGCGCGTTTGAGCACGGTGTAGGCGTCCTCGTAGCGGGAACCGGTGTCGGATTCGGCGTCCCCCTCGCCGAAGAAGACGAAATCGAGTTTCAAGGTGGCGCGAAGGGTGACCGCCTGTTCTTCGCCCTTGAGGCGTCCGATGCTTTGGCGGAGAAGCTGGCAGTAGAGTTCGAAACCGACTCCGGCGATGTGACCGCTCTGGGCGGCACCGAGGAGGTTGCCGGCTCCCCGGAGTTCGAGGTCGCGCATGGCGATCCGGAAACCGGCGCCGAGCTGGGTGTTCTGCCGGAGGGTCGCCAATCGCTTGCGGGCCAGGTCGAGGACCCGGCCGTGGCGTTGGAGGAGGAGATAGGCGTAGGCCTGGTGGGTGAAACGCCCGACCCGGCCCCGGATCTGGTAAAGCTGCGCCAATCCGAAGCGGTCGGCGGCTTCGATGATGATCGTGTTGCAGTTGGGGATGTCGATGCCCGACTCGATGATGGTGGTGCAGACTAAAACGTCGTAACGGCCGTCGACGAAATCGGTCATGATCCGCTCCAGCTGGTGTTCGCTCATTTGGCCGTGTCCGACCACCACCCGGGCTTCCGGGACCAGTTCCTGGAGCCGTTGGGCGACGGCCTCGATGGAGGTGACCCGGTTGTGGAGATAGAAAACCTGGCCCCCGCGCCGGATTTCGTAGCGGAGGGCTTCGGTGACCAGTTTGTCGTCGTAGTTTTTGACGATCGTTTTCACCGGAAGGCGGTTGACCGGGGCGGTTTCGATGACGCTCAGATCGCGGGCGCCGGTGAGGGCCATGTAGAGGGTCCGGGGGATCGGGGTGGCGCTCATCGAGAGAACGTCGACGGTGGCGCGGAGTTGTTTTAAATTCTCCTTTTGCCGGACGCCGAACCGGTGTTCCTCGTCGATCACCACCAACCCGAGGTCGGCGAAGCGGATGTCCTTGCCGAACAAGGTGTGGGTGCCGACCACGATATCGATTTGTCCGGTCTGGAGGCCGGCGTGGATCTTCGCTTTTTGGGAAGGAGTGCGGAACCGGCTGAGCATCTCGACCACCACGGGGTAGTCGGCCATCCGTTCGCGGAAGGTGCGGAAATGTTGCTGGGCCAGCACGGTGGTCGGGACCAAAATGACGACCTGTTTTCCTCCCATCACCGCTTTGAAGGCGGCCCGGATCGCGACCTCGGTTTTGCCGAAGCCGACGTCGCCGCAGAGGAGGCGGTCCATCGGACGGGCCTCCTCCATATCCTCTTTGGCTTCGTTGATCGCGCGAAGTTGGTCGGGGGTTTCCTCGAAGAGGAAGGCGTTTTCGAACTCGCGTTGCCAGGTGTTGTCCTGAGGGAAGGCGAAGCCTTGGAGCGACTCCCGCTTCGCCTGGAGGGCGAGAAGGTCGGCGGCCATGTCGAGGATGCCCCGTTCGGCGGCCCGCCGGGTTTTCTCCCATTGCTTCGAACCGATCCGTCCGAGCGTCGGGCGGGCCTTGGTCAGGCCGACGTAACGGCTCAACAGGTGGCTCTCGTGCAACGGCACATGGAGCATGACCGCATCGGCGAACTCGATCGAAATCATTTCGCGGATCTGTCCGCGCGACTCGATTTTGCCGATGCCGCGGAAGATGCAGATGCCGTGTTGTAGATGGACCAGATGGTCGCCCTCGACCAATTCGGAAAAATCGAGCAGTTGATCGACCTGGCTGCGGTTGACGGTGGCCCGGGTGCGGGCGGTGGTCCGGCGCTGGCGGTAGCGTCCGAAAATCTCGCTGTCGGAAGCGACCACCACCCCGGCGCGACCGGCGGCCTTTGGCCAGGAGAGGGCGGCGCTTTCCTTGTCGAAGAGAATTCGGAAGCCCTCGTGCAAATGGCCGCGGAGGAATTCCGGGGCGAAGTCGGCGAGTTTGGCATCCTCGGCGATGATTTCGCGCAGGCGTTCTTCTTCGCCCTCATTGTTGGTGACCAAAAAAACCGCGTAGTTGTCGGCCTCCCAGCGCCGGAGTTGGCGGAGGAATTGGATGCGGGCCTGTTGTTCGCTGAAAAGCCGGTCTTCGCCGACCTCGTTGGAGGCGGTGAAAGTCCGGTAGTTAGCCAACGGCTCGGTGGCGTAGGCGAGCTCGATCGCGTCGGCGCCGAACAACGGACTGGAGAGCTCGAGGTCGGCCAACCCGAGCCAGGTGTCGTCGGTTTTCTGACGGATCCGCTGGAGTCCGTCGAGCGAATGGAGGAGGGCGCCGGGGTCGGATTCGTTCCAGAGGGATTCGACCAATTCCTCGAGGCGGACCGGTTCGTGGAGGATCCAGTGGACCCGGGGGCCGAGGTGGTCGGTGATGCCGGTGGTGCGGGCGGCGGGGAGGGCGGTGGGGGAGGCGCTGATCACCACCTGGTCGAGCTTTTCGCCGGAACGTTGGGTCGCCGGATCGAACCGCCGGATCTCTTCGATCTGGTCGCCGAAGAAATCGATCCGGACCGGCGCGGTGGCGGTCACCGGGTAAAGATCGACGATGCCGCCGCGGACCGCGTATTCGCCCGGGGATTCGCAGAGGATTTCGCAATCGTAGTTGAGGGAGCGCAACGTATCGACCAAGGCGGAAAACTTCTGCGTCTGGCCCGCCCGCAACACGACCTCCTGACGGCCCACCTCCTCGGCCGACGGCACTCCCTGGAGGAGGGCGAGCGGGGTGGTGACGACGACCAGGTTGCGGCTGGAGCCGGGGAAATCGCGTTCCTGTTTGAGACGGCTCAAGACCGAAAGCCGGTCGATTTCGATGTCGAAATCGCGCCGTCCGTCGTCGCTCCCCCGAATCTCCCGTTCCGGCAGCAAGAGCGGTTCCACGGCCAAGTCGCGTTCGGACAAAGCGGCGAAAAAGGCCAGATCCTCCAGCGTTTGGTCGGCGGTCCGGCGGTCGGCGACGACCAGAATGGCGGGGGCGCCCCGGCGGGCGGCGAGAAACTCGACCACGACGGCCGGAAGCGCGGGCGGGCTCACCCCGGTGACGAGGATCTTACGGATGGCCTCGCGGGCGAAGGCGGCCGGCGGCGCAAACGGCTCGGGGCGAACGGACTTCCGTTGGGTTGCTTTAGCCACGGGAGGAAAAGGAGGCAATCAAACCTCGTTTTGCCGTTTTGTCCACTGCTGGAGCGCGGAAGCGGCCGCCTTTTCCTCCGCCTCCTTTTTCGATTTGCCGGTCCCGGAGGCGAGAAGTTCGTCCTGGATGAACAGCTGGACCTCGAACCGGCGGTCGTGGGCCTGGCCCTCTTCGCGGCTGACCACGTAGCGGATCGCCTCGTTGCCGAGGGTCGGCTGGACCAATTCCTGGAGGCGGCCCTTCGGATTGCTCAGGGCGGTGTAAGCGAGTAGTTGCTGGCCGATGTCGCCATACCAGGAGAGGACGGCCCGGCGGGCGGTCGGGAGGTCGCTGTCGAGGTAGATCGCCCCGACCAGTGCTTCGAAGGCGTCTTCGAGGGTCGAGGCCCGTTGGTTTCCCTGGCTCTGAATTTCGGAACGCCCCATCAGCAAGCATTCGTCGAGGCCAAGGTTGCGGGCGAGGTCGCTGAGGAATATTCCTTTGGCCAAAATGGCCCGGTGCTGGGTGAGGGTTCCTTCACGCTCGTTGGGAAAGAGGGCGAACAGCCGCTCGGAAAGGATCAGGTCGAGCACGGCGTCCCCGAGGAATTCGAGCCGTTGGTTGTTGCCTGGTTCGTTCGGGTTTTCCTGAAGATAGGACGGGTGGATCAGGCTTTCGCGCAGCAGAGCGGGATTGCGGAAACGATAGCCGATTCGTTTTTGCAGCGCCTGGAGTTTGGTGGAGAGTTCCATGAAGAGAAGAGGGATTGTGGCTTATGGATGGAGATTTGGCAGCAAATAATATCGGCTTTTAATTCGGCCGCCTCATGCTGGTAGGAGGATCGATCATGACTGGAAAAAATGACAATTCACACGCCGCCGTTTCCTCTCCGGCCCGTTTGGAGGAAATCCGCGGATGGCTCGGAATCGGCTCCGGACGGGGGCAAGGAACGGTGGTCAACGGCATCGCCTGCCGCTCGCACGAAGTGGTCGAAGGATGCCTGTTCGCCGTCATCGACGAGTATCTGAGTTACAACACCTGGGAGGACGGAAGGTCGCATGTGCCGGAGGCGGTCCGGCGCGGGGCGGTCGGGTTGATCGTTGAAAAGATCTTGCCGGACGTCGCCCTTCCGCAGTTGGAAGTGGCCAACGCCCGGGTGGCGTTCGCGGCGGTCGCCCGCCGGCTGTATGGGTTGCCGGATGAGGCGCTCGACTTGGTCGGGGTGACCGGCACCAACGGGAAAACCACCACCTCCCAGCTCTGCGCCCACCTGCTCTGGACGGGTGGGGCGAAGGCGGCCAGCATGGGGACGCTCGGGGTTTTCGTCGACGGCCAAAAAGTGGAGGAAGGGGAATACACCACCGATTTGGCCCACGTCATCGCCCGAAGGTTGCGAGGCCTGGTCGACCAAGGAGTGGCTTCCGCGACGATGGAAGTCTCCTCCCATTCCTTGGCCCTCGACCGGGTGGCGAAACTCCGGTTCAGGGCGGGAGTGTTAACCAATCTTACCCGCGACCATCTCGATTTTCATGGGTCGGCCGAAGCCTACGGGGAGGCCAAACGGAAATTGTTTTTGGCCCTCGGGAAAGCGGGGGTCGGGGTGATCAACGGCGACGATCCGGCGGCCGACTCCTTCGCCGGCGCCTGCGCGGGCCGGGTGGTCCGTTACAGTTCCCGGGGCGCGGCCGGGGCGGAAGTCCGGGCGGAACGGATCGATTGTTCGCCCGCCGGAACGCGGTTTGTGTTGGTCGCCGGCGAGAAGGAATATCCGATCGAGAGTCCGTTGATCGGCCGATTTCAGGTCGACAACATTCTCGCCGCCTTCGCGGTGTTGCACGGGCTCGGACGCGATCTCGCTCCGGCGGTGGCGCGGGTGCCGGGATTCCTCCCGGTCGCGGGGCGGATGGAGCGGACCTTGTTGCCGAACGGGGCGACGGCGATCGTCGATTTCGCTCATAATCCCGACGGACTCGCCAATCTGGTGGAGAATTGCCGAAAACTTACCCGTGGACGGATCCATCTGGTGTTCGGTTGCGGCGGCGACCGCGACCGCGGCAAACGTCCGATCATGGGCCGAATCGCCGCCGAAGGGGCGGATGTCTGCTGGGTGACCTCCGACAACCCGCGAACGGAAGACCCGGAGCGAATCATCGCCGATATCTTGGAAGGGTTCGTGGAAGCCCCTCGTCCGGAAGTCGAAGCCGACCGCGAGCGCGCGATCCGGGAAGCCTACCGCGGCACCCGCGAGGGTGATCTTTTGGTCGTCGCGGGCAAAGGCCACGAAGCGTATCAATTGATCCAGGGAAAGAAGATTCCCTTCAGCGACGCCGCCGTGGTGGCTTCGCTGAGGTGACCGCGTTGGGAGCCGGCCGGCCGGTTGTCCGCCGTCATCGAGTGAAAACTCGATGCTACCGACTCGCTCCGTAAACGCCACGCATGCAGGCCGGTTTTCCGCGGTCATCGAGTGAAAACTCGATGCTGCTATGAGGGTTTCGTGACAAGCGGAAAATGAAACCGTTGTTTGATTTATTTTTCTTAGGACATTCTTAAGATCTGCTTTCTTACCTTAGTTCCCCTAGCGGGGGTTTGGGGGCGGCAATGAGCCCCAATCTTTTGGCCTTTGGAGTTGCCCCCGGAAAGGAATGTCTCTCGTCCCCGGTCCCCTCGAACTGGCCGGGGGGACAAACTGCTATCCGCGCGTGCCTTAGAGGCAGCGCATTATAATTTATGCGACCCCCGGCGAGGCCGGAGGAAAAGAGGGACGGAGCAAGCGGCACAATCTACAGGAACGGATGAAAGTCCAAGCATCGAAACGTGCGCGCTCCACTCCGAAATCGGGTTCGCTTCAGGCAAAAAGATCAAAGAACAAAAAGGGAAGTTGGTTGCCCTCAGCCGACTGCAACCTCGGGCATCCTCAGGCCGAGCTTCTCAGGCGTGGTTTGACCGGTGGCCAACCGCCACAGATCGATGGCGAGCTTGCGGGCGGCCGCGACCGCGATCTTGCGCCGAGACCGGCCGCTGACAAGCTTCTCGACCAACTCGCGCACGGGCGGGTAATCGGGTTGCCATCGCACCATGCGCCAGACCGCTTCGATTAACAGGGCGCGTATTCGCGGATTGCCGTGCTTGTTTATACTCAGATCCCGGGAGGATCCTCCGCTTTGGTGAACCCCGGCACATAATCCGACGAAGCCGGCCACTTGACGCCGGTTCTTAAACCGTCCCCAGTCGCAGATCTCCCGCAGGAGCATCACCCAGGTCAGGGCTCCGATTCCGACCGGCAGAGGCTGTTTAACCTCCTCGACCAGTTCCTTTTTGATGGCCCTTTCCTTCTCGTCGAGCTTCAGCAGAATCTCACGCATTACCTCAAGTTGCTGGACCAGATACTCGGGTAATTCGAGACAGAGATCCTTCCATTTGCGCGGCCCCCACCAACGGCCTTTCACGTGGAATCCCTGCGCCAGCAACGCGCTTCGACCACGTGCCTCCCATCCACTCCGGCTCTTCTTGATCTGATCGCGCAGACGTGATCTCGCCCGCGCCTGTTCTTCCTCCTGGCTTGGCACACGAATGACCGTGAAGGCCTTCTTGTTGCCTCGCAAATAGCGGTCGAGTTGGTCGACCAGCCCCCGCGCATCAAGGTTATCCGTCTTTTGGTTGCGTCCGCCCGCCAGGCTCACCGGGGCAACCACGAAAACGGTGGCTCCCAATTCGGTGAGCTGGCGGTATAATCCATAGCCGCAAGGACCAGCCTCATAACAGGCATAAACCTTCAGGTCGGCGGCCACTAACTTGCCAACGAGGCGAACCAGTTCCTCGTGCTTCAAGCGCAACGGGCGTTGCGGCAAGCTGCCGTCCACCTGTAGGCAAGCCACGCCATCGCGGGCATGAAGATCGATCCCGAGCTTGACCTCCTGCCCATTGGACGAGACGATTCCGTTAATCAATTTGGAGAAGTTATTTTTCGATTGGTTATTCATATCGGGCGACATGTTGGAGAATTCTTTCCCACTTGTCGCCCTCATGTTATCTACCGACTTGCTCCGCCAACGCCACGCATGCCGGCCGGTTTTCCGCCGTCATCGAGTGAAAACTCGATGCTACCGACTTGCTCCGCCAACGCCACGCATGCCGGCCGGTTTTCCGCCGTCATCGAGTGAAAACTCGATGCTACCGACTCGCTCCGTAAACGCCACGCATGCAGGCCGGTTTTCCGCCGTCATCGAGTGAAAACTCGATCTACGGCGGTCAGGCGAGGGCGATGGTTCCTTCGAAGACCGTCCGGGCCGGGCCGGTGAGGGTCACGTCGTGGAGGTGGGCGGCGTCGCCTTGGAAGTCGACCGAGAGGATGTCGCCGCCGGCCACCTTGAGGCGGACCGGTTTCGGGATGCCGTGGATGAGGTGGGCGAGGATCGCGGTCGCGGTGACTCCGGTGCCGCAGGCGAGGGTTTCGGCTTCGACTCCGCGCTCGAACGTGCGGATCGGGATGATACCGTCGGCCCCGGGAAGCTGGGCGAAGTTGGCGTTGGCTCCTTTGGGGGCGAAGGCTTCGTGGCGGCGCAACTCGGCTCCTTCGGCCATGATGTCGACGGCGGCGATGTCGGGGACGAATTTGACCACATGGGGAACGCCGGTGTTGACGTAGTGGACGATTGTTTCGCCTTCCTTGCGGAGGGTGAGTTTCACCTCTTGTTTCAAATCGACCGGCGGGGTCATTTGAATGGTGTATAGTTGGTCGGATTCGGTGGCGGCCATCCGTCCGGCGTCGCTGAGGAAGCGGACGCAGCCATCGTGACCGACGCCGCGCGATAGGGCGAAGGCGGTGAAGCAGCGGGCGCCGTTGCCGCACATTTCCCCGCGGGAGCCGTCGGAATTGTAATAGATCATCCGGGCGTCGAGGTCGGGCTCCGGCGCTTTTTCCAACAGGATGAGACCGTCGGCCCCGACGCCGAAGCGGCGGTCGCACAGGTGGCGGATTTGTTCGATGGAAAGGGAGAGGCGTCCGTCGAGGTTGTCGAAAACGACGAAGTCGTTGCCGGCGCCCTGCATTTTGGTGAAGGAGACGTTCATCGGAGTTGGAATCAAAATGGCGCGGGGGCGGTCAGGGCTTTTCGACCGCGTCTTGTTTGTCGCGACCGCGGATCTGCAGGTTTTCCCCCTGGTAGAAGGCGAGGCTGTTGGGGGGAATCGACTGCATCAACCAGACGTTGGCGCCGACCACGGAGTTGGCCCCGACCCGGGTGTCGCCGCCGAGGATGGTGGCTCCGGAATAGACGGTGACGTTGTCCTCGATGTTCGGATGGCGCTTGATGCCTTTGATCAGCTTGCCGGAGGTATCGACTTTGAAGGAGCGGGCTCCGAGGGTGACACCTTGGTAAAGTTTCACATGGGAGCCGATGGTGGCGGTTTCGCCGATCACCACGCCGGTGCCGTGGTCGATGAAAAAGTGGGAACCGATTTCCGCGCCGGGATGGATATCGATGCCGGTGCGTTGGTGGGCGTACTCGGTAAGCATCCGCGGGAAGAGTGGGATGTCGCGGAGATAGGCGACGTGGGCCACCCGGTAGAGGGCGATCGCCAGGACGCATGGATAGGCGAGGATGATTTCCTCGTAACTGGTCGCGGCCGGGTCCCCCACGTAAGCGGCTTCGACGTCGGTGAGCAGGAGACCCCGGATTTTGGGAAGGGAGCGGAGAATCTGGCCCGCTTCCAATTCTCCGGTGGTTTCATTCGTAGGATCCTTCCGGAAGCAGAGGCATTTGCCGATCTCCGCCGCCAGATTCTCATGCAGGACTTCGAGACGGTCGGCGAGAGCCTCGTCGAACTCCTGTTTGGTCAATGTCCTCTCCTCGTAATAACCGGGAAAGAGAAGGTGCATCAGATCGTTGGCGAGACGGTCGACCCGTTCTCGCGAGGGCAGATTCGGCCCATCCATGTGGTTGATGCCGCCATGATGCCGGTAGGAGTCGAGGAGATCCTGAGTGGTCTTGTCCATTGAATTAAAAGGTATTGGATAAGGCGGGAGGTGGACCGGGTCAAAGGATTTCAGGTTTCCGGTTCGTGATTTCTCCCTCGGGGATCATCGTCGGACGGTGATCTCGATCATGTCTAGTCGGTAGGTGCGGTCGACCCGGGTGATCCAACGTCGGGCGAGGTCGGCCCGCGAGACCGGCGCCCGGCGGAAGGTTTGGTCGGGGGCGAATTCCACCGCGCGATAGCCGTCGTCGGTCCGGCCGTAGAGCAGGGCGAGACCGGTGCCGCCGCCGGTTTCGACCGGGGCGATCACCACGTTGCCGCCGTCGAGGGAAGCGTCGATCAAGGGCAGGCCGCCGCTCCGGGCGAAACTGCGGGTTTGGCCCAGCTGGGTCCGGTAATCGCTGCGGTTGACGTCGCGCAGGGTGACCCGGAGTCCGGCTTCCTCCAGGGTGGCGACGACTGCTTCCGGGTCGAAGCTGGAGGCTTCCCGGAGCAGCGACGAAATCCGGCTCAAAAGTTCCTGGGGAGGACCTTCCGCTTCTTCCGCGGCGGGGGTGTGGGCGAGCGGTTGGGCTTGGGGAAACAGAATCACGGCGTATGCGAATTGAAATTCGAAGTCGCGCAGATCCAGTCGATTCGGGGAACGGCCGCCGCGCGGTTCGAGCAGGAAGAGATTGCGCCGGTCGAAGCCGACCGCGACGCCGACTTCTTCGGGAGTTTCGGGTTCCATCAGGGGACGGTAGGCCACGATCACGGGCAGGTTCCAGGTGATGGCGGTTTGGATCGCCGCCTGGTCGATTTGCCAGGCGCCCTCTTGCCCGGGACGGGGAATGATGATTTCCGCCTCGACCGGGAGGCTGCCCAAGGCATTGATCAGGTCGCGCGGCGGAATGGCGAGGTCGGCGTCCTGTTTCCGGGCGGCGAGCGCCTCGGCGAGTTCGGTTCCGGCGGGGATGTCGTGGAATTGGAGAATGGTCCGGATCGCTCCCGCTTCCACCGGTTCGCGGCCGGTCGGTCGGACATTTTGGACATTTTCGATGGTGTAGCGATTCGGGAGTTCGACCGCGGTGAAGTCGAGTCCGCGGAACTCGGTTGCGCTCGGCAGTTTCGCTTCCAGCCAGGCGGTGACGTAGGCCCGGTCTTCGGCGGAGAAGCGGGAGGCGGGGGCGGTGAATTCGCGCCCGTCGCGGCGGACGATGACGAGCCCCTCGGGGCGGACCTCCTTCAGGTAAGCTTCGATTTCGGCTCCTTCCCCGCTGGTCCAGGTCCGCCATTCCGGCTCTTTCGCCCACGCTCCGGCGGCGGCGATCAGCAGGGCGAGGAGGAGGGCGAGCAACTTCGGCAATGCGGAAAAGATCTTCATAAGTTCATAACAATAGCCCGGATGAGGTCGGAAGCAAAGGGAATTGCCGGCGGTTGCGAAGCCGGGGGGGCGCGATTGAAAGTGGTGGGAAAAACAGACAACCATCTGTCATTGCGAGGAAGGAGGAACGACTGACGCGGCAATCCACGTTCCGGGAAAGGGGGCACGGATCGCTGTTTCGTGGATTGCTTCGTCGGCGGAGCCTCCTCGCAATGACACGATGGTAATCCTACCACTTCTGATTACGTCCCCGAAGCGGGAATGATCGCCGCGGATCGATTTCCCGGTCGGATCCGGTCGGCAGATTTCGGATTTTAAAATTTCACTTTTCAGAGCGACCTCCCATAGTGATCCCTTATGTCGTTGAACGTTGTGGAGGGGCGCGGGGCGCGCCATGAACTGCCGGATGAGCGCGGACATTTCGGTCCCTATGGTGGAATGTATGTTCCGGAGACCTTGATGACCGCTCTTTACGAGCTGACCACGGCCTACGAGGAAGCGAAAAAGGATCCGGCGTTTCAAGCGGAACTGAACCGGTTGCTCAAGGAATACGCCGGCCGGCCGACCGAGCTCTATTTCGCCGAACGCCTGACCGAAGAATTGGGCGGGGCCAAAATCTATTTCAAGCGGGAGGATCTCCTCCACACTGGCGCCCACAAGATCAACAACGCCCTCGGGCAGGCTTTGCTGGCAAAACGGATGGGCAAGAAACGGGTGATCGCCGAGACCGGGGCCGGTCAGCACGGGATCGCGACCGCTTCAGTTTGCGCCAAACTCGGGCTGCAATGCGTGATCTACATGGGGGCGGTCGACATGGAGCGCCAGGCCTTGAACGTTTACCGGATGCGTCTTTGCGGTGCGGAAGTCCGTGGGGTCGAGGCCGGGCAGAAGACCTTGAAAGAGGCGATCAACGAGGCGATGCGCGACTGGGTGACGAACGTCCGCGAAAGCCATTACATTCTCGGTTCGGCCCTCGGTTCGCACCCGTATCCGATGATGGTCCGCGATTTTCACAAGGTCATCGGAACCGAGACCCGGGAGGAAATTTTGAAACGGGAAGGGCGGTTGCCGGACGAAATCGTCGCCTGCGTCGGCGGCGGCAGCAACGCGATCGGGGCGTTTTTCGAGTTTCTCGACGAGCCGTCGGTCCGTTTGGTCGGCGTCGAAGCCGGCGGACGGAGCCTGACCGCCGGGGAACACGCCGCCCGCTTCGAAGGGGGGCGCCTCGGGGTGCTGCAAGGCTGCAAGACGTTCATTTTGCAAAACGGCGACGGCCAGATCGAGTTGACCCATTCGGTCTCGGCCGGACTCGACTACGCGGCGATCGGACCGGAACACGCGTATTATCGCGACCGCAACCGGATCGATTTCGCCTATGCCACCGATGCGGAGGCACTCGACGCCTTCACCCGCCTGGCTCGCTTCGAAGGAATCATTCCCGCGCTGGAGTCGTCGCACGGGGCGGCTTACGTGTTGAAACGGGCGCCGGAGTTGAGCCGCGACAAAATCGTGGTGTTGAACCTCAGCGGCCGCGGCGACAAGGACGTTCAGCAGGCGGCGCGCATCCTGGAAGGAAAAGCGCCATGATCCGGAGCATGACCGGTTACGGCCGAGCGGCCGTCGAAGGGGGCGGTTCGCCGCGTCTGGTGGTGGAGATCGGATCGGTCAACCGGAAGAATCTCGACATCGCGATATCGATGCCGCGCGAGTGGCAGCGGTTGGAACCGGCGGTCGGGGAGGTTTTGCGCAAACGGGTCTTCCGGGGGCGATTGAACGTCTCGGTGACCTTGGAGGCGCCGGGCGGAGGGGAGGCGGAGATGTTTCCGGCCGTGGAAATCGAAAAGGCCTTGGTTGAGCTCGCCCGCCTCGGCGAGAAGCTGAAAGTGCCGTTTGAACCCGACGCGAAACTGTTGCTCGACATCGCGGTTTCTCTGCGGAACCGGACCGGAGCGCCCGAGGCGGAGGCGGTCGAAGAACCGTTGTTGGCGGCGGTCGATCAGGCGGCGGCGGAAATGGTCGCCATGCGGGAACGAGAAGGGGAGGCGATCCGGCAGGATTTGGCGAACCGGGCCGGGGAATTGCGGGAGCGATTGGGCCGGATCCGGGAAACCGCCGGCGGCGCGGTGGTCGATTACCGGGAAACCTTGTTGAAACGTCTGCGGGCGAGCGGGTTGGAGTTTTCGCTGGAAGACGAGCGGGTCTTGAAGGAGATCGCGATTTTCGCCGACCGTTGCGACATTTCCGAGGAAGTGACCCGGTTGGAAAGCCATTTCGGGCAGTTCGCGGAGTTTTTGGAGGCGGAGAATCCGGTGGGACGGAAGTTCGAGTTCTTGTTGCAGGAGATCGGACGGGAGTTCAACACCATCGGGAGCAAGGCGGCCGACAGCGCCATTTCGCGCGAAGTGATCGAGTGCAAAAATGAGTTGGAGCGGATCCGGGAGCAGATTCTGAACGTGGAATAGGGGATAGGGAATAGGATGCTGTTTTTAGCCAGGGATGGAGACGAATAGATATGAAGGGGGAACTGGGGCGAAGGTCGGCGGGGGTGGTTTGGCGATGGATTTGCACGGGACACACCCCACCGCTCTGGCGAGCGGTCCCCCCCTCTCAAGAGGGGAACGGGAGACACACCCCACCGCTCTGGCGAGCGGTCCCCCCCTCTCCAGAGGGGAACTTTTTTACCCTTTCAAGAGGGGAACTTTTTCTTGCGGATCCCCTCTTGAGAGGGGGGGACCATGCGCAAGCATGGTGGGGTGTGTAGTTCCTCCGGCAGGCTCCACTCGTTTAGTTTAGGATGAAAACCGATTACATTGTTCTGCTTTATTACAAATACGTCCGCATTCCGGACCCGGAGGCGTTCGCGGCGGAGCATGCGGACCTTTGTCGCGGACTCGGACTGAAGGGGCGGGTGTTGGTCGCGGAGGAGGGGATCAACGGGACCTTGGGCGGTTCGGCGGAGGCGGCGGATGAATATCAAGCCTGGTGCGCGAATCATCCGTTGTTCGCCGACATGCCGTTCAAGATCGACCGGTCGGAAAACGTTCCGTTCAAGCGGTTGTCGGTCAAGGCCCGCAAGGAGATCGTCACCCTCGGGGTCGAGGAACCGTTCGATCTGAAGTCCGAACCGGAAAACCATCTGTCGCCGGAAGAATGGAAACGGGTCCTCGACGAAGAGGACGTCGTCCTGTTCGACGTGCGCAACGACTATGAGTCGGCGGTCGGCCGTTTCAAAAACGCGATTTGCCCGTCGATCCGTAATTTCCGGGATCTGCCGGCGGCGTTGCGCGATTACGGTCACCTGAAGGATAAAAAGGTGCTGATGTATTGCACCGGGGGAATCCGTTGCGAAAAGGCGTCGGCGTTGTTTCGGCGGGAAGGTTTTCGGGAGGTGTATCAACTCGATGGCGGGATCCTCACCTACGGGAAACAAGTCGGGACCGACCATTGGGAAGGCGAATGTTTCGTTTTCGACGAACGGATGACGGTCCCGGTGACCGACGAACCGCCGGAGCCGATCGCCGTTTGCGCCCACACCGGAGCGAGTGGGGCGGTTTTGATCAATTGTCTGGACGACGATTGCCACCGCCTGTTTCCGGTGAGCGAGGCGGCCTTGGCGGAGAATCCGGATTTCCGCTATTGTCCGGCCTGCGCGCCGGTGAAGTGAGGCGGGTCGATCCGAGTCAATCCAGGTCGCGGTGGAACAGATCCTCCTCGTCCCAGCCGAAATAGTGGCCGAGTTCGTGGAGGAAAGTGATCCGGACCTCCTCCCGGTAGAGGTCCGGGTCGCGTTCGGCGAAGTCCCAGATGTTGCGGAGAAAGAGGAGGATTTGCGCCGGCATCGGGGAGAGAGTCGCCCCGACGTTTTCCAGGGACTCGCCGACGAACAGCCCGAGGGTGTCTTCTTCGATTCCTTCTTCCTGCACTTCGTGCGACGGTGCCTCTTCAAAGGAGAGCGGGAGGCCGGTAGCATGGCTTTTCACCGCCTCGGGGAGGCCGCCGATCGTTTCGTCGATGACCTCCTGAGCGAGTTGCACGAGTTTTTCCCATTGCATGCCAACGAGTAGAGCCGTCGGGACGATCCATGGCAAGCGGAGGAAGCGCGCCGGAGGTCTGAACGGAGCATCAGGTTCGGACCGGATTTACCCGCGTTTACCCCGAGTCAATCAATCAGGTTTTTCTGTGATGGTCAGCGGTCGGAGACCTGATTGTCCGAAACCTCTCCGATGCGCTAACATGGTCCCGATATGGAAACAACTGGAACGTTCGCCCGCCCGGTCGTGGGCTGGGGTGAATCGAGGTGCAAATTCAAAAAAAGGAGGTGGATTTGAAACCGTTACGACATTTTTTCATGGCCGAGCTGCGGGAGTTGTATCGAAGGGAGAAGCAGTGGATGCTGATTCTCCCGGAAGTGACAAGAAACCTGTCGCCCCCGGACATCGAGGAGGCAGTGGAGCAGCATTTGGAGCAAACCGCGGCTCGGGTGGTCCGCCTGGAGGAGATTTACGAATTGATGGCCATGGCGGACCGACGCGGCTCGCGGGTGATGAAACCGTATCTGCGCGAAGCCGACCAGGTCCTGACGGCGGTGACGTTGTCGAGTCATTTGGCCCGCCGCCGGATCTCGGAAAGATCGAAGCGCCGGCAGAAATGGGCGCGCTTTTACCCGGCCGGGGCTCAGAATTGAGTTTTTCGGCCGGATTCGGCCTGACTCCCGGTGCCGGCCTCGGCATCGGGGTCGGTTTTGTCCGGCGCATGGACTTCGACGGTGACCAGGCAGATGTCGTCGCCTTGGGCCGCGAAGCCGCTGTAGCGGCGGACGGTTTCGAGGATGCGCCGACCGAGTTCTCCGGCGCTGAACTCCATGTTGCGGTTGACGACGTCGATCAGTTTTTGAATTCCGAATTCCTCGCCCTTCGGGTTGAGGGCTTCGAACAGGCCGTCGGTGAAGAGAAGGAACAGGTCGTCGTCATGGATGGGGCGGCTGAAACAGCCGTAGGTGCTTTCTTCGAGTAATCCCAGGGCCGTGTCGTTTTGCATCGCGTGGAGAAGCGGTTTGATCGTCCCTTTGTGGCGTTGGATGAGTAAAGGAGGCGGATGTCCGGCGGAGGCGTAGGTGGCCCGTTTTTCCGCGGTGTCGATCACCAGGTAAAAGGCGGTGACGAAGATCACCTGTTTGCTGTGTTGAATCAGGTGGTGGAAATGCCGGTTCAGGGCGGCCATGAATTGGGCCGGGTCGCTGGCTTTCGGGGCGAGGTCGTGGAGAAGGGTGGCGACGATCGCGGTGACCAGCGCGGAACGGGAGCCGTGTCCCATCACATCGGCGATGAAGATGCCGGCCCGGTCGGGGCCGAGTTTGATCACGTTGAAGAAATCGCCCCCGACCGTGCTGGCCGGTTGATAAATGTGGTTGAATTTCAGGCTGAGCGAATCGGAGCGATCAAGGTCGGGGACCTTCGGGTATTCGCGTGGCATCAGCGCTTCCTGGAATTCGCGGGCGATCACCAAATCCCCTTGGATCTCGGCGATTTTGTCGTTGATCGCCGCTTCCAGATGGGCGTGGTAACTCAGGACCCGTTGGGCCATCGCGTTGAAGTCGCGGGCGAGTTCTCCGAGTTCGTCTTCGGATTTGAAACCTTGGACCCGGTTGAGGAGTTTGCGGGTTTCCGGATCGAGGGGACTGCCACCTTCGGCGGAGGCGGGAATTCCGCGGAGGCGTTCCAGTTTGGCCGAGGAGGCGATGCTGCCGGCGGCGGCCTGCAGGAGGTTGATCGGCCGGATGATATGGTATTGGGCGAGATAAAGGCCGACGAAGAAACAGGCCAGGACGAAGAGCGCACCGGTACCGCTGATCAGGAGTAGTTGGTTGCGGATCGGCGCCAGGACGAGCGCGGCTTCCTCATGGACCAGGACGAAGATGCGTTGGCTCGGAGCCCAGGATCCGGCATCCCAAGGGCCGTCGTTACCCAGACGTTCCAAGATCGCTTCGATGGCCCGGCTTGGGTCCGGATTTCCCGGGCGTTCCGCGGAAGGGCGGTCGGCCGCTATATTCGACCGCCACGGAAGCGGAGTGAAACCGACCATTTGCCGTTCCGCCCCATCGCGCAGACGGCGGAGCATCCAGCCCGATTCGAATTCGAGCAGCGTGTCGCGGGCCCGGTCCGGGATGCGCCCTTCCACCGGGGGCGGACCAAACAGAATGGTGCCATCCTCCAGAACCAGTTGCCAATCGGCCGCGGCCGCCGCCTCCTCGGTGAGTTCCACAAAGATGGGGGAAGCGTTGACCACCGCCTTGATCACTCCGGCGGCCGGAGCTTCGGGATTCCGCCAGTCTCGGATCGGAATCACCAGGTCGAAGGAGTAGACCCCGGCGCTTTCGTCGTAATTGATTCCTTCCACATGGGAGTCTTTGAACGGTTTTCGAATTCCCACCTGCCACCAAGGTTTGAATGCATGCCAATAATTGGTGGTTTTGCCGGTGGTCGCCACCATTCGTCCGACGGAATCGGTGACGAAGATTTCGGCGAAAAGAGGGGAGATCCGCTGGAAGCTCCGCAATTGCCGGGCGAGTTCGTTGGTGACGAGATCCTCGATGATCGGACTGTCTGGCGGAAGATCCTGCCATTCCCGTTCGATCGCGGTGAGCTCCGACCAAAAAACCTCCTCCGGCTGCTGGCGACGTTCTTCATTGAGAGCCTCGACCGCGCGGTAGAAGTCGGACAAGGCGACGTGATCCTGGAGGGAACCGGTGTGGCCGTTGATCGCGAGGACCAAATAGTTGGCCATCTCCCTCGCCCGGTTCTGGAAAATCTCGCCGGAAGATTGCCGGTAATACTTGTTGCCGAGCACATAAACGGCGGTGACCGCCACGGCGAGGGGCAGGAGGGTCGCAAGCATCAGAATGCCGACAAACTTGATGCGTATGCCAGGTTTCACAAGTCGTTAGTTGGGATCGTTGTTCCGGGGTTCGCCGGATAAATGACTTATGGTAAGCCCGGCCCCCGCCGATTTCAATACGGATTCATCCGCGACCGAAGATCGTCCCGGTCAGATGAGATAACCCCTTGGGGGCGGGGGAGGATTTTGCGGGAAGAAGGTGACAAATCCGCCGGAATCGGTAAGGGGTAGCGGATGGAAATGGTTTCCGAGACGGTCCGTGCGATCAATCCGGGGCTCTCGGACACCCGGGGGCTCGGGCTTTACGTGCATGTGCCGTTTTGCTCGTCGACCTGCGATTTTTGCGCGTTTTATCAGGAGAAACCGGGCCGGGGGGATTTTGATCGGTATGTCGACGGCATCGCCCGGGAGTTGGAACTGCTCGAAACCCCGCTGCCGGTCGAATCGGTCTTCTGGGGGGGAGGAACCCCGGGGTTGTTGCCTCCGGCGCAGATTCGCCGCTTGGGTGGAATCTTGCGTGGAGCCATGGCCGACGCGCCGGTCGAGTGGTCGGTGGAGATGACTCCCGGTTGCGTGAAAGAGGAGCGGCTCGAAGCGTTGCATGAGATCGGCGTCACCCGGATCTCCCTGGGAGCCCAGAGTTTCCAGCCCCGTTTGTTGGACGCGCTCGGCCGGATGCACCGTCGGGAAAAGGTGTTCGAGGCGTATGAACGGCTACGGGCGAACGGATTCGGAAACGTCAATCTCGACCTGATGTTCGCCCTGCCGGGACAAACCGCCGAGGAATGGCGGCTCGATCTCCGGGAGGCGGTAGCCCTCGGGCCGGACCACCTGTCGACGTATTGCCTCACATTCGAGGAGGATACCGCCCTGTATATCCAGCTCTCCAAGGGGCAGATCTCCCGGAGCGAGGAGACCGAGATCGCCTTTTACCACACCGCGTGGGAGGTGCTCGGAGAGGCGGGATTCCAGCAGTATGAGATTTCCAATTACGCCAAACCGGGACGGGAATGTCTCCATAATTTAAATACTTGGGGCATGGGCGAGTGGATCGGGCTCGGTCCGGTGGGTGCCTCCCAATACCGGGGACGGCGTTCCTCCAACATCGCCAACTTAAACCTCTGGCTGGAGCGACTCCGGGAGGGAGTTCGGTCGGACGAACAAGTCCAGTTGCTCAACGACGGATTGTTGGCGACCGATTATCTGATTTTCGGACTGCGGCTCAACCGCGGCGTCGATCTGCAGGAGTGGCGCCGACGGTTCGCGGCCGAGCCGTCGGCGGAATTGAACGCCTACCTGGAGAGGCTGGTTCGGGAGGAACTGGCCGTTCGCGCCGGAGCCCGGCTGATCCTGACACCTGCCGGACGCCTCGTGGTCGACCGGATCGGCGGCGAAATTTTGGAGTTGGAAATCGAGGCGTAGCGGACGGCGCTTGACCACGACGGAACGAATGATTAACCACAGAGATCGATTCGGGGGAAGATTGAACCGCAGATTTCGCAGATAGGCGCAGATGAGGGAGCCGCGCGCTTCAGCCGCGGTCACCGTAGCATCGAGCTTTCGCTCGATGACCTGCCGCGTTCGCCTTCACCACTCGTCCCTTCTTTCAATCCTCCCTGCCCCCCGTCCTTCCCCTTCGCTCCCTCTTATGAACTTCACTGTTCATGCGGGTTGCAGGGCTAAATCGGAGGGTTGGCTTCCAGCCGACCTTATCCTGCAACGACGCCAACGGCGGACGGCAGGATGCCATCCCTCCCAGTGGCGAGGAAGTTTGATTCCATATTGTTCCCCTTCCTTCCCCTTTGCTCCCTTCTGTGAAAAGTCCCGGATTTCGTCTTTATCTTTCCCGGTTGATCCGTAGGCTTCGCTTCGGCATGAAGAACCCGAACGGCCAGAACACCTTGTCCCCCAATCCTCTCGGTGAGGATGGCCCGGACCGTGGACGTTCGCCAGCGGCCGGTGCCGACGACCTGGTCGACGCCTTCATCGCCCGGTGGTCGAAGTCGGGGGCCTCGGAACGGGCCAATTATCAACTCTTCCTTTCCGAGCTCTGCACCATCCTCGGCGTTCCCCAGCCGGATCCGACCACGCCGGAAGACCAGGAGAACGCCTACGTCTTCGAACGGCGGATACCGGTCGCCGACGACAAGGCCGCCAAAACCTCCTACGGTTTCATCGATTTCTACCGTCGGGGCTGCTTTGTTCTCGAAACCAAACAGGGAGTCGAACGAAAGGACGAGGCCGCCCTCTCCGAAGCGGGACGCGAGCGCGAAGCCAAGCGCCGGAAGGGACACGGTCACCGGGGGAGCGCCGGTTTCGACCAGGTTCTCCTCAAGGCGAAGCACCAGGCCGAGCGCTACATCCGCCACCTCCCGCCGACCGAAGGACGCCCCCCGTTCCTGATCGTGGTCGATGTCGGCCACACCTTCGAAATCTACGCCGAATTCAGCCGCACCGGCGGTGCCTACACTCCGTTCCCGGCCGGCTCCCACCGCTTTCTGCTGACCGACCTCCGCCGTCCCGAGATCCGCGAGCGGCTCCGCCTCGTCTGGACCGATCCGCTCTCCCTCGACCCGGCCCGGCGCACCGCCGCCGTCACCCGCGAGGTCGCGGCCAAACTCGCCGCCCTCGCCAAGTCGCTGGAGGCCGACGGACACGATCCGCAACTGGCCGCCTATTTCCTGATGCGCTGCATCTTCACCATGTTCGCCGAGGACGTGGAGCTCCTCCCCAAAGGCGGTTTTGGCGAAATGCTCAAAAGCCTCCGCGGCCAGGTGCAAATCGTCCCCTCCATGCTCGCACAACTCTGGAAGGCGATGGACACCGGCGAGTTCTTCCCGGTGATGTGGTTTCGCCAAAAACTCCTCCGCTTCAACGGCGGCCTCTTCCGGGAGCCCCGCGCCCTGGCCATCACCGACGACCAGCTCGAACTCCTCATCGAAGCCGCCAAAGCCGACTGGCGCGACGTCGAGCCCGCCATCTTCGGCACCCTCCTGGAGCGCGCCCTCGACCCGACCGAACGCCACAAACTCGGCGCCCACTACACCCCGCGCGCCTACGTCGAGCGCCTCGTCCTCCCGACCGTCATCGAGCCCCTCCGCGCCGACTGGCAGGCCGTGCAGGCGGCGGCCGCCCAGCTCGCCAACTCAGGCAAAGAAAAACAAGCCCTGGCCGAGATCGAAAAATTCCATCGCCAGCTCTGTCACATCCGCGTGCTCGACCCCGCCTGCGGCACCGGCAACTTCCTCTACGTCACCCTCGAACACCTCAAACGCCTCGAAGGCGAAGTGCTCGACACCCTGGAACGCTTCGGCGGCAACCGCAGCCTCGAAATGGACACCGCCACCGTCCGCCCCAGCCAGATGCGCGGCATTGAGATCAACCCCCGCGCCGCCGTCATCGCCGAACTCGTCCTCTGGATCGGCTACCTCCAATGGCACCTCCGCACCGCCGGCGACGTCAAAACCGTCAGCGAGCCGGTCCTGGAAGACGCGAAAAACATCGAGGCCCGCGACGCCATCCTCGCGTACGACGACAAACAAATTGTCCGCGATGAATCCGGCCGCCCCAAGACCCACTGGGACGGCCGCACCACCAAACCGCACCCCGTCACCGGTCGCCCCGTTCCCGACGAACACGCCCAACTCCCGATTTACAGCTACGAAAACCCCCGCCCCGCCGCCTGGCCCCAGGCCGACTTCATCGTCGGCAACCCGCCCTTCATCGGAAACAAGCGGATGTACGACGCGCTCGGCCGAGGGTATGTCGAAGCCGTTCGGCAAGCATGGAAAGCTGATGATCCAGGCGGCTGGGACTTCGTGATGTTTTGGTGGAACCAAGCCGCCAAACTCCTCAGGGATGGCAAGATCGCTCGATTTGGTTTCATAACCACAAACTCGATTTCGCAATCATTCAATCGAAAGTGCATCGAAGCCTACCTCTCCGACTCGAAGTGTCCGGTTCGCATTCTCTTTGCGATACCTGACCATCCTTGGGTTGATTCAGCAGAAGGCGCAGCGGTTCGAATTGCCATGACCGTCGCGTCGCGAGACCACGGCGTCGGCCAGCTTTCTTTAGTAACGGAAGAAAGGGAGGTCGAGGAAGGGGAGCACGAAGTGACTCTGAGCACGGGTTGGGGCGAGATTCATTCCGACCTCAAACTCGGAATCGATTTTGGCTCATGTCACGAATTGGAATCAAATCAAGGTCTTGCATTCACTGGCATGTATCCTCTCGGGCAGGGATTTCTTGTGCAGCAGGATGACCTCCGAGCTATGGGGGTGAAGCCTGAAGACCATTCGGACATTTTAAAGCCATTCAAAATCGCTCGCGATCTGACGCAGAAGGACCGTCGTGCCCTCATCATCGACTTCTACCCGCGCTCGTTGAATGAAGCCCAGGAGGCCTCTCCTGAACTGTTCCAGTGGGTACTGGATCGAGTAAAGCCGGAACGGGATCAAAATCCCGTCGAGGAACGGAGGCGGAATTGGTGGCTCTTTACTCGGCCGATTCCGGACCTTCGGGAAGCTTTGAAATCGGTTCGCCGGTATATCTCGGTCCCACGAACAGCGAAGTTCTTCACGTTTCAGTTTCTTGCCCCGGCGACCGTTCCTGACACCTCCGTTGTCGCTATCGTCGCTGACGACGCCTTTGTTTTGGGCATTCTCTCTTCCTCAATTCATGTGCTCTGGGCTACCACAGTCGGCGGTCGCCTCGGAATGGGCAATGATACCCGTTATCAACACAACCGCACCTTCAAGCCGTTCCCCTTCCCCGATTGCACGGACACGCAAAGAACCCGCATCCGCAAACTCGGCGAGGCGCTGGACGCGCACCGCAAATCCCGGCAGGCGGCTCACCCCGATCTGACGATGACGGGCATCTACAACGTCCTGGAAAAGCTCCGCTCCGGCGGCACCCTCTCCGCCAAAGAAAAGACCATCCACGAACAAGGCCTCATCTCCATCCTCAAACAACTCCACGACGACCTCGACGCCGCCGTCGCCGAAGCCTACGGCTGGCCTGACCTGAGCGGGTCGAACGGTCCCGCCGATCTGTCCGAGGAGGAGATCCTCACCCGCCTCGTCGCCCTCAATCACGCCCGCGCCGAAGAAGAAAAACGCGGCCACATCCGCTGGCTCCGGCCGGAGTATCAGGCCAGAGGACAGAAGTCAGAGGTCAAAGGTCAGCAACAAGAGATCGAAGGCGTAGCCGCCGCTGGCAAACAAAGCACCAAGAACAAAGAACCAAGAACGGCAATGGCTTTCCCAAAGTCATTGCCCGACCAGATCGCCGCCGTTCGCTCGGCTCTGGCCACTATGTCCGCCCCCGCCGACGCCACCGCCATCGCCAAACTCTTTAAAGCCGCCCGTAAAGACCGCATCGAAGCCATTCTCGAAAGCCTCCAAGCCCTCGGCCACGCGCATGCGGTAGAGGACGGTAGATATACCGCGTAGATTGTCTCCCTTGCTTCGTTATGAAAATATTTTCCGACGTTTCGCATTTAGGATACCGCCCCAATGAGCTGCATGGATGCTTTAAAAATAGCGATCTTTATCGATTTCGGCTGAACGTCTCAGACATTTCCGGTGAACTCGACAGGGTCTCCCGCTCATTCTACTCCTCAAATTGCGCAGTTCAGCAAATTCGGAGAATGAAGAAAAACGGAACAGTGACATACACTGCCGATACGCTCTATGACTCAATATGCCTCAGAAGAACGGATGCCATTATCCGATCCGCGTTTCATCCAAGAATCGGAGACAGGAATACGGAAATCCGCCGCTTGATATCGACTCTCAAATCTGAACAAGAGGGGAGATTAATTCGGTCCGATATAGCGGATTTCTTTCAATCTATCTGCTTAGAAGGTTTAATTAATAAATTGCCGAAATTTATATTAAAAAACTCACCCGTAATCTTGCATCTATCTAATCTGCTTAATTTCCTGCGGTTAGCGTTCGGAGAGGTGGGCTTGCCGCGGGGGCTCCCGATTAGCTCGAGCTTGGCCGAGCTGGCTTTGGTTGAATTCGATTCTGCTCTATCCGAAAACAAAAGAATAACCTTTTACTTTCGCTACATCGATGATATTTGCCTTATACATGGGGCAGGTCACAATGAAATTCTTTCCTTCGTTAAAAACGCATTGCCAAATGGCCTTCTTCTAAATCGGAATAAGACATCCAAAATTGACTTCCCTTCAGCAAGTAACTTTGCCTTTCTAGGCTATTGCTTTGATCTTTCTAAGCCATTTTCGGTCTCTATATCGAATAGGAAGATCAAAAAGTTCAAGCAGCGAGTGGCATGTGCAATTTGCGATTTCGCAAGAACTCAGGACTTCTTTCTTTTTCGAGATCGGTTACGTTTTATTACTGGCGGATCCTTGATTTTAGATATGGATCGTAATACGACCATCCATTCTGGAATAAAAAATACCTATCGGATGTGTGATGAGAATAAAATTCAAGATCAGTTAAAAGACCTAGATCGATATCTTGCTGGAATGTTACTATCACCCATATACTCTCTCAGCATAAACCTGCGTAATAACCTGGATTCCAATCAACTTCATGAGATCCGGAAGATCTCTTTTTTTTCATCGTGGGTTCGCGGTCAATCCTGGGTCTTTTCCCATGAAAGGCTCCGGCAAATTAAACGGGCTTGGTGCAATGTCTAGTTTTCAGATAAAACAGTCGGATACTGAACGATGCCTCCTGACTGATGTTGCTCCTTTTGAGACCCCTATTTTATACTCGAATTGGGGTAGTTATAACTACGCGTCGCGGCTTAGGCGCAAGAATGTCCCAGCAATATTAGCCCGACTCATGCCTGATAGTCCGAAGCCGACAATTCCGTATCAATTTGAGATCAGCCAATCACTAGATGCAACACGATCTCTTTTCTTGATCCATCCGGCGCATGCTGTTGAAATTGCGGCCTTCTACCGAGATTTTGATGGCGTGATAGCTGGAATTTGCGGTAGAAGCGCGTATTCTCTTCGAAGTCCGAAGAAAATAGCAAAACGCTATTTCAAACGATCTGCTCAAGTATCGGAAGAGCCAGATGATAAAGTCGAGGAGATTTCGGAGAACACGGCCTACACATCATCTTATTTTGCATATAGTAGATACTCTCACCTGTACAAGTTTTATGAATCTGAAGAGTTTGGGGATATTGAACGAAAATTTCCCCTGCTGTTTAAATCTGATATTTTAAAGTGCTTTCCTAGTATATATACTCATACAATAGGATGGGCAGTTCGAGGAAAGCATGAGGCGAAAAGGCGTGCATATAAGCGGATGCGCGAGAGTTTTGACGCGCGATTTGACAGCTTGGTTCAACGCGTCAACTTCAATGAGACAAACGGGCTTATTGTTGGTCCCGAGTTGTGTAGAATATTCGCGGAGATCATTCTCCAGAGGGTTGATTCTAATATTATAATGAGAATGAGGGAGCATGGATATGAGCATGGTCGCGATTTTTCTTACATGCGATATATTGATGATACTTTCTTTTTCTACCTATCCGAATCTGTATTGAAGGTTTATCAAGACGTGGCAATTCGGGAGCTTGAATCATATAAGCTTTATATGAATTTATCCAAGTCTAAGTTTGTAAGAGCGCCTTTCCTCTCGGAATCAAGTTCCGCAAAGGTTGAGATATCTGACTACTTGGGTGACTTCTCCCGAAGAATATCGGAAGGTTTGCTACGGCGCTTCCGTGTAGAGGTAAATCATTTTAGGTCCGTTATCAAGACGTGCAACGCCCCATTTAATCAGATTTCGGCATTTTTATTGGCTTCGCTGGAGAATATAATTAGAGGTATGCGACGTTCGGGTGATAAGGATACTGGAGCTCTGGTCCTAATCATTGATTTCTCATTTTACTGTTTTCGGCTCGACCTCAAGGTTTCATCATCAATTCGATTAGCTAAGATTATACTTGAGGTTGAAGAAGCTCTCGAACAGTTCAGTGGAGCTGAAGCAGTTGTAGTTTTTGATAGGTTAAGTTACGAAATTTCATCAACGATCGAATATGCCATAGGTAGAGCTGCTTCGGTTGAGACGATGAATCTTTTGATTGCATGGTCGAGGAGTAAGTGTTTTTCGGAAGTCGACTCTCGGTTGATCAGGGCGGCAATTGACCGTTTTCGAGTTATAAGGCCTAACGACCCACAAGAGTTTAAACGGTTAGGATATTTCGAGATTGTCAGCCTGATCTACGTAATTGAGAGGTCGACTGCACTTTTAGAGTTTCGCGACGAACTTGTTCAGGAATCGTCACTAGCGTCCAGTTAAAAGTCCTTGAATACCAGTTGGTTCGAAATATCATTCGCGGGTTTTCCGTTATTATAGTTTGCAAATAGCTGATTCATAGGGGTCTTCTGAAATACGTTGACGCTCAAGATTTGTAGAATTCGGCTGAGACTTTCATCGAGTCCATGGACCTTATTGAGACAGGCCACCATGAGGTAGACGCACGTGGCGATCCATATCTGGGTGCGCACCGCGTTGTCACTGGTTCCGTAGAATGCTTTTATTCGAAGATTCTGCTTGATCCATTTGAAGAAGAGTTCGATCCGCCAGCGGCTCTTGTAAATCGCGGCGATGGTTAACGCAGGCAACGTTAAATTGTTTGTAAGGAATGTCAGGCGCTTGTTTGTTTCGGTATCGAAATAAGAAATACGGCGAAGGCGGTCAGGGTAATCCCGTTTTCCCTTTTTCGTCCGCAAGACGATCACTTGATCGCATCTGAGACCAGTGGATTTATCAACCTGCCGAGATTCACACACGGTGAATCGGGTATTGGATTTACTGCGAATAACGAAGAATGCACCAGCCAGATGGATACGGAAAAGGCGGGCGAAATCCAGGTAGGCACGATCAAAAACATAGATGCTTCCCTCCTCAAATGCCATGCGATCGAGAAAGTTGACGTCATGAATTGATCCATCGGTAATGCTGATGAACACAGGGATCGAGCCGGCAAGATCGATCTGGGTATGCAGCTTGATCGCCGCCTTCGTTCTTCTGAACTTCGCCCACGGGAAAATAGAAAGGCACAGGTCGATAGTCGAGGCGTCAACCGCGTAAACCATCTCATCCATCTCCAAGCCGTTCGGCTCGTTGACGTAAAGGCGGCGCGCCTTACGAATGAGAATTTGGCCGAGCGCTTCATAAATTCGCCAATCCCGAAACTCGTTCGCGTAAGCAATGTTGGTTCGGGTGATGTTGCCCCGAATTCCCATGGCGTAGAGATGTTGACTGTTACGTAAACAAGCTTCGATATCACGCAATCCTTCGCGAAATGTGATCTGCGCAAATGCCATTGCCAGGAATTGGTCACGTGCGCTCATTCCCCGACTCTGGCGAGGCATCGGGTAGAGAGCAACGCAACGCTCAAACTGCTCGCGGTGCAGCGTATCCATTACTTGGGTGAAAATGAGACGGCCTTCGTTCATGAGGCCAGTCTCAATAAGCCCGCCCCGAACACCAGACCAAGCTTCAAATGCGTCACAACAAACTCACCTCTTTAGATCATGAAAATCCGTTACTTACAAATCCGAGGTGGCCCCTTAGCTGGACGCTAGTGAGGAATCGTATCAGATTATTCGTAGATTGGATCCCACGCAGTTTTCGGAATCCATTCACCTTTTGCTTGATTTAGTTTCCTGTCCGGTATTGAACGAATCCGAGAAGGCCAAGCTGGTTAGCGCGGCAACCCCATGGGCGAGCGTCTCCGAGAAAGCTGATTTTCAGGCGTATATCGGCCTACATAGTTGGTTTTTCA
The DNA here is from genome assembly GCF_056590205.1 of Verruconatronum alginivorum. Classification (NCBI taxonomy): domain Bacteria; kingdom Pseudomonadati; phylum Verrucomicrobiota; class Opitutia; order Opitutales; family Verruconatronaceae; genus Verruconatronum; species Verruconatronum alginivorum. The sequence goes on from NZ_JBWPVQ010000001.1 coordinate 3,049,395, forward strand.
ATTGGAACTGGACCGATCACCTAAAAATTCTCTTGAAAAAGAAGGAATTGTCAGTGCCATATTAATTGGCGGAGCAAGCCATGCTAAGACTCGTCCGAACTGTCTTGATTTCGATCGAACACTTCGGCATGAGAGGTCGAAACCGCTATTTTTAGCCTCTCTTCTGACCACACACACCGACGGCTTGCTCCGCTATTCTTTTTGGGAGCAGCCGAAAGACGTCAGGGCAGACGAAAAACGTCGGGCAGACGAAAAACGTCAGGTCTTGGCTCTTGACAGATGGGCAGACGAAAAACGTCAGGCAGACGAAAAACGTCAGGCAGACGAAAAACGTCAAGCGGACGGAAGACGTCAGGTCTTGACTCTTGACAGTTGGGCGACCCCGAGGCGCGGATCTGGGGAGAATCGATGAAGTCATGGGGGCATCGCTATAAAGGGGCAGAAAAGGGGTCAGCTTTCTGGTTTCCGTATTAGGGGGCGAAAAAAGGGTCAGCTTTCTGTTTTGTCGGGGGTCACCCAAAACCAGCCACTTAGGGACTGCCAGAGATACTCACATGCTAGACCTGGCCCCTTTCTGCGCCCGCGGCGAGAGGCTCAAGCGGGATGCCAGGGGTTTACCACCGCGACGCCTGTGGAGGTGAAGTCGTTCTCGTTGCGGGTGGCGACGCAGAGGTTATGAAGGTCGGCTGTCGCGGCAATGAACAGGTCAGGTTGGCTGAAAGTATGGCCGCTCTTGCGTCCGCGCTCGACCATTTCCCGCCAGCGCAGGATGACATCCTCGGTAATTTCGAGAATGCGTCCGCTAAACCAGGGCCTAAGGTCGGCATCCAACCAATGGTCGAGTTCGTGCCGTCGCGCGGGGTCAGGCAAACGGGCGATGCCAAAACGAATCTCCGCGAAAGTGACGGTGCTCAGAAACAGCTCTCCCGGACGCCTGGTATCGACCCATCGGCGGACAGATGGCTTGCAATGCGTTTTTCGCAGCTCAGACAGGACGTTGGTGTCGAGGAGCCAGCCCCTCACAGATCGACCTCCCGCACCGGCATGGGCTTGCCGGGCTGACCGAACTCCACTTCCTTCAGGGGGGACTCCCGCACCAATACGGAGAGCGGGGTCTTTGATTCCGGGCGCAGTTTTTCGTAAAGCTCCTCGGAAAGGATGACAGCCGATTTTCGCCCGCGCACGGTAACATGCTGAGGCGCATTCCGGGCAAGGCGCACAACCTCGCTAAAACGCGCCTTCGCCTCCTCCAGCTTCCATGATCTCTCCGAGTTCATATCTGACTAGCTTGGTCAGTATACTGGGCTTGTCAAGAAGGCAGCCGCCAAGGGGTCAGGCCTAGTATTTGAGTGTTTTCGCATCCAACCGAGATCATGCAAGGGGTTCATGAGAGCATTTTCAGGAGCCCCTTCGACGGGCTCAGGGCAGGGGCTCTTCCGCGGGCTCAGGGCGGGCTCTTCGACTCCCAATCTTTACGCGGTAATTGGGCCAACCGCACGCACAGGAAGTGCGTCTTGAGGGCTGACCCCCGACTGTTCTTCCAAATCAATCGCCCTCCTGCGGGTCATTGACATAGTCGTAAACATGGTCTAGTTGTGGACTATGAAGTCGATGAATGTTAGCGAGGCGAAGACCAAGCTGTCCGCTTTGGTGGATGAGGTGGAGAAGGGCGGAGAGGTCATTCTCTGCAAACGGAATGTCCCTGTGGCAAGGATAGTTCCTTCGAGAGACGTTGCCGCCGGGGAGCGGCGGCATCGGACGCGAATCGGATGGGCGAAAGGCACCGTGGAGGTTCACGGAGACTTGACCGAACCGGCAATCGACGAAAATACCTGGGAGATGCACAAGTGAATATCCTGTTGGATACGTGCGCCATATTGTTCCTGAGCCAGAACGCCGATTGCGTGCGGGAAACCACCCGCCGGTTAATTTCCGAAGCTCGGGAGGTGAGCGTTTCGGTTATATCGGCGGCGGAACTGGCCTGCCTTCAGGAGCGGGGCCGGATCACTTTACCCTGTCATTGGAAGACGTGGTTTCGTCAGGCCGTAGAGGAGAACGGGTGGCAGGTTCTGCCCCTGAGCCTCGATATTATGGAGGAGGCGTATTCCCTGCCTGGCGACTTTCACGCGGACCCGGCGGACCGCGTGCTCACCGCCACGGCCAGGCTGGAACGGCTTCTCTTACTGACCACCGATGGGAAATTGCACGAATACCCCCACGTGAGGGCCGGGTGGTAGCTCCATGCCTCTCGGGCGTAGGCAAATGGGGAGCCGCCAACGGGTCAGGCCTAGTATTTAAGTTTTTCGCATCCACCCGAGATCACGTAAGGGGTCCGTGAGAGCATTTTCAGAGAGCAGACGGAAGACGGCAGGTCTTGACTCTTGACAGATGCGTATGAAATGGATCTTCCCCCGGTGATTCCTCAAAGATCAAGACCTGACGTCTTTCGCGTCTGCTGACGTCTTTCCCGTCTGCCACTCGAAGAGCTGGCCGGGACCGGCCTTCCCAAGATAACGGACTTACGCGGGCACCTTGGGTTTGCGCTTTTGGGGAGTTTTCCTTCGAGGTTTTCTCGACCGAGGATCACGCAACTCGATCACCAACTCTTTGCCCAGTGCGTTTGCAACCTTTCGAAGGGTGGAGACTCGAGCGTCGCTTGCCTGGTTCTCGAGGCGGGAAATGACGGACTTTTTGGAGTGGATTGCGTTTGCCAGCTCTTCCTGCGTCACGCCGGCACTTTCACGGGCCTCCTTGAGAAGGATGCCAACCAGAAATTCCTGGTAGCCTGCTTCGTAACCTTCCGCAAAAGCCGGGTCACGTTCTTTTCTGTTTTGAATGTATTTATCCAGATCGTCCATGATTACCTTTTTCTTGAAAAATATTCCTTCATTCTGCTCTCCGCCGTCTCGATTTCGCGCCGGGGAGTTTTTTGTGTTTTCTTGGCAAACCCGCTTGTGAGCACCACAAGGCTGGGTCCATTATAAAAGCCAAGCAGCCGAAAGGCGTTGGCGCCAAATTCGGCACGAACTTCCCAAAGTTCTGTCCCAACAAGCTTCTTGAAGTATTGTTTCGGCGGTCTGGGAAGATCGCGGACCAACTGCAGAACCCACGCAATTTTCTGTGCCTGCTTCGGATCGAGAGAATCTAAAAATTCCTCTACCGGACAGGCTCCCGATGCCTTGCGATAAAATTCAACCGTCCGCATTTCGGAACAGAAAGTTAGCACATACGCTAACCATGTCAAGGGCGGACGGAAGACGTCAGGTCAGACGAAAGACGTCAGGTCTTGACTCATGACAGTTGGGCGACCCCGAGACGCGGATCTGGGGAGAATCGATGAAGTCATGGCTTCATCGCTATAAGGGAGAACGGACTTTCCTGTCCGTTTTCACTCGACCCCGCCCTCTCCAGGACTCTCCTCCGCTCAGTATACCCGGACTGGAATGTCCGGGCTCCTTTCTCGAAACTCCGTCCTTCGCAGTCTTTTTAGGAACAGCGGAAGGGGGCAGGCCGAGTATTTCTTATCCGCCGTCCCGGTATTTGACGTGGCGTTCGAGCCACTCGATCGTTTCGGCGAGGACGTGGAGGACCGATTCGCGGGCGACGTAGCCGTGGCTTTCGTGGGGCAACATCACCAGGCGGGCCACCGGGTCAGACGGAAGACGTCAGGTCTTGACTCTTGACAGTTGGGCGACCCCAATGCGCGGATCTGGGGAGAATCGATGAAGTCATGGCTTCATCGCTATAAGGGAGAACGTATTTTCCTGTCCGTTTTCACTCGACCCCGCCCTCTCCAGGACTCTCCTCCGCTCAGCGTACCCGGACAGGAATGTCCGGGCTCCTTTCTCGAACCTCCGTCCTTCGCAGTCCTTTTAGGAACAGCGGAAGGGGTCAGGCCGAGTATTTCTTATCCGCCGTCCCGGTATTTGACGTGGCGTTCGAGCCACTCGATCGTTTCGGCGAGGACGTGGAGGACCGATTCGCGGGCGACGTAGCCGTGGCTTTCGTGGGGCAACATCACCAGGCGGGCCACCGCGCCGTGTCCTTTTAAGGCTTGGAACATCCGTTCGCTCTGGATCGGATAGGTCCCGGCGTTGTTGTCTTCCGCCCCGTGGATGAGGAGCATCGGCGCCTCGATTTGGTGGGCGTAGTTGAACGGACTGATCTGCAAATAGACCTCCCGGGCCTCCCAGAACGAGCGGGGTTCCGCTTGGAAGCCGAAGGGGGTCAAGGTCCGGTTGTAAGCGCCGGAGCGGGCGATTCCGGCATGGAAGATGTCGGAGTGGGCCAGAAGGTTGGCCGCCATGAAGGCCCCGTAAGAATGGCCGCCGACCGCGAGTCGCTTCGGGTCGCCGACTCCCATTTCCACCACTTTCTCGATGGCGGCGCGGGCGCTGGAGACTAGTTGCTCGATGTAGGTGTCGTTCGGTTCTTCGTCGCCGACCCCGATGATCGGGACCGCCGCGCCGTCGAGGATCGCGTAGCCTTGGGTCAACATGAAGAGGTGCGATGACCCCCAGGGGCGGCTGAAGCGGTTGGGGGAATCGGCGATCTGGCTGGCGGCGTCGGCGTCCCGGAATTCCCGCGGATACGCCCAAAACAGAACCGGCAACGGGCCGTCGACTTCGGGATCGTATCCCGGCGGAGTCAACAGGCGGGCGCTCAACAGGACGCCGTCGTCCCGGCGGTAAGTGATGATTTCCTGCCGGATCCCGGCCAACTGCGGGGCCGGATCGGGGAAGTCGGTCAAGCGCCGCATCGAGTCGGTCGCTCGCTCCCGCACGAAATAGTTCGGCGGATCCTCGCCCGATTCGCGCCGGGTCAGCAGCGAATCGCCCCGGTTGTCGAGCAGGACGACCACGTATTCGTAGTCGGTTTCGGCCGACTGCCAAAGTCGTTCCGTTTCTCCGGTCGTCAGGTCCAACCGGTCGAGGAAGGGGAAGTCTCCCCGTTCGGAAGCGCCGCTGCCCCGCAGGAAAATCGATTCCCCGTCTTCGCCGAACACCAACAAGGAACGCCCGGCGTCGCCCGGTTCGGTGACCGGAGTTCCCGGATCGCCGTAGCGGTCTTCGGCCGACCGGTCCCAGAGAAGGCGGGGTTCGGCGTCGGGGCGGGAGGGATCGATGATGTGGGTTTTGGTCCGGCTGGTGGTCTGCCAAAAAGACCGGACCAAAGCCAGATCTTCGCGTCCCCAAGTGATGCCGGAGAACCGTTGGTCGAGATCGATGACGACAGCGGGTTCGCCATCGAACGGAGCGTTTAAAGCGAAAACCCGGTCCCGGACTTCCGCGTCCGCCCGGGCGTTGCCGCCGTCCATCGCCTCGGTCCAGATCAACGTGGCGTCGGCGTCGCCCCGCCATTGAATGCGCCGGGGTCCGGTATTGACCATGTCGCGGCCGATCGGGGGCAGGGTAACCGTCGGCCGGTCGTGGACTTGGTGGACGAGTTGGCCGTCGCGGTCGAGGACGTTGATTTCGCCGGCGAAGGCGAATGCCGGGGCCTGGTAGCTGTAGGGGCGCTTGGTGCGGTGCTCGATAATGAACCGGCCGTCGGGGGAGATCTGGATGCCGCTGATGATTCCCGGTTCACCAATCGGAGTAGCGGGCCCTCCTTCCGCCGGAACCCACGCGAGTTGGCTGGTGAAATAATAATCGAACATCGCCTCGTCGTGCCGGTTTGACAGGAGATCCTGGTAGGTCCGAACCGGGGCGGCCGGACCGAGGTTTTCCTGGATCACCGGTCCGGTGGCGACTTCGACCGGCGAGGGGGGGTCTCCGCGGTCGGGCGGGACGAGTTGGACCAGCAGGGAACGGCCGTCGGGAGCCCAGGCGAACGGAGAGCCCCGGGTGGCGTTCAATTCCGGACCGATCAATCGGCGGAGCTCGCCTGAGCCGATGTCGAGCACCCAGAGTTCGATGCCGTTGTCGACGGTGTTGGTGAAGGCAATTTTCCCTCCGTCCGGCGACCAGACCGGAGTTCCCAGGCGCGGTTCGCCCGGAAAATCTATTTCGCGGTGGGTTCCGTCGGAGACCCGTTGGAGGGTGATGGAGCGGAAGAAGAAGGCCCGGCTCGGACCGTTCGTTCGCGGATTGATCCGACTTCCGGCCAGCGCCAGTTCGGGTTGGGCGAGGTCTTCGATCGGCGGAAGGTTTTGCCGTCCGAGCAAGGCGAGGGTGGAGCGGTCGGGGCTGATTGAAATAGCCGGCGTCCGGGGAGCGTCGATGATTTCGGGGATCGGCGACGGCGGCACCTTGTAGGCGCCGTCGGCGGCCGTGGTTTCGAGGCCGTCGAGCAGGGGAGTCGACTGGGCGACCGCGATTGGGGAGGCGGCGACCAGGAGGATCAGGAGGATCAGGAGGTTGAACAAGCGGAAAAAATCTTTCATGCGGGAAGGAAACCGGATATCGGCTATCGGCAATGTGGCAAAAGGAGTGGAATCGTCAAGGGAAGGGGACAAACCGACGGCGAGGGCGGGGGCGGGGCGGGTGGAAACGAGCGAGGAAAACGGGCAAAGAAAAAGGCGGGTCGCCCTACCCCTAAAGCGACCCGCCCACTGCTTTCTTAGTTACCCCAAAACTCCCGCTAGGCGGGAGAAACCATGATATCATGAACCTTTCGATTCACGACCCAACACAATCCATGAATCCGAAGGGAATTCAAGAAGAAAATTAAAAAATGTTGCGGGTCGTTTTGAGGGTGCGGTGGGGAGGAGGCCGCCTATAGCGTAGGTGCGTCCTACGTCGCCCAAGCGCCGAAGGTGCGGTATCCTATAGCCCAGGGCAACGCCCTGGGGTGGGATCGAAGAAAAAGGGGAGCCCTGAAGGGGCGACATAGGCGTCGGCCGTCGGGAATGCCGCCCCTTCAGGGCTCGCGTTCCGTGGATGACGGGAACCCAGGGCGTTGCCCTGGGCTGTTGGATGTCCCCCCTTCGGGGGTTCGAAACGGCTGGGAGAACACCGCCGCAGTCGCGCCAGCACCGAAGGTCCAGCATGCTACGTCACTCAAGCGCCGAAGGTGCGGTATTCTACGTCGCGCAAGCCCCGAAGAGGGTATCCAACGTCGCGGAAGCGCCGAAGGTGCGAAATGCTATAGCCCAGGGTAACGCCCTGGGTATTTACCGACAAAAAAAGGGGAGCCCTGAAAGGGCGGAATATGCGTCGGCCGTCGGGAATGCCGCCCCTTCAGGGCTCGCGTTCCGTGGATGACGGAAACCCAGGGCGTTGCCCTGGGCTGTTGGATGTCCCCCCTTCGGGGGTTCGAAACGGTTGGGAGAACACCGCCGCCGCTCAAGCGCCGAAGGTGCGGGTTGCAGGGGCAAATGTTTTGCGGTCCTGATGGGTCGCCATCAGGACTGGAACACTACCCGGCCGGCGACGATGGTGTATTTGACTCGGCCGGTCAGGGTCTTGCCAAGCCAGGGGGAGTTGGCGGATTGGCTGTGAATCTCCTTGTTCGTGAACTCCCACTTTTCGTCCGGATCGAAGATCGTGACGTCGCCGATGGCGCCGGGGGCGAGGGTACCGCGGTCGGACTTGATCAACGCCGCCGGTTTGTGGGTCATCAAAGCGAGAAGGTCGCTCAAGCCCATTTCCCCCGAGTGATAGAGCGTTTCGAGCGTCACCGCCAGGGAGGTTTCCAAGCCAATGATCCCAAAGGGAGCGTAGTCGAATTCGCGGTCTTTTTCGTAATTGGTGTGCGGAGCGTGGTCGGTGGCGATCAGGTCGAGAGTCCCGTCCTTCAATCCTTCGATCAGGGCGAGGCGGTCGGCCTCGGTCCGGAGCGGCGGGTTCATCTTGTAATTAGTGTTGTAGGTGCGCAGGCACTCGTCAGTCAACGAGATGTGGTGGGGCGAGGCTTCCGCGGTCACCCGGACGCCGCGCTGTTTGGCCCGGCGGAGGATGTCGACCGCGTTGCCGGAGCTGACGTGCTGCATGTGGATGTGGGCGCCGGTGAGGGTCGACAAAATCACGTTGCGCGAGACGATCACGTCTTCGGCGGCGGCGGGCCAGCCTTTGAGACCGAGGCGGGTCGACCAGGCCCCTTCGTTCATGACGGCCTCTTCGGTCAGGCTTTCGTCCTGGCAATGGTCCATGACGACGAGGTCGAACATTTTGGCGTATTCGACGGCGCGCCGCATGATTTCGTTGTTTTGGACGCATTTGCCGTCGTCGGTGATGGCGACCACGCCGGCTTTTTTCAGGGAGCCGATCGGGGCGAGGTGGTCGCCAGCCATGCCGACGGTGATGCAACCGGTCGGGAGGACGTTGACCACGGCGTCGCGCCGGATGGTGTCCATGATGTATTGGATGGTGCCGGCGTTGTCGGCGGGCGGGGAAGTGTTCGGCATGCAGACCACCGTGGTGAAACCGCCTGCGGCGGCGGCCTGGGAGCCGGTGAGGATCGTTTCCTTGTGAGTCTGGCCGGGCTCGCGGAAGTGGACGTGGATGTCGATCAGCCCCGGACAGACGATTTTGCCGGTGGCGTCGATTTCCCGGCATTTTTCGTGCTGGTCGTCCGGAAGGGAGTCGGCGAGTTTGCCGTTCAGGACGAACAGGTCGCGGGTTTCGTCGATTTGCCGGGAGGGGTCGATGACCCGGCCGTTTCGGATCCAAAGCGGTTTATGCATTCTCATATTCTTTCAGTGCGTCGGGCGATCCGCCGGAACAAAGGTAAAGGACGGCCATCCGGACGGCGATGCCGTTGGTGACCTGCTGGAGAATGACCGATTGGGTAGAGTCGGCCAGGTCGGAGTCGATTTCGACGCCGCGGTTGATCGGGCCCGGGTGCATGATGATCGCGTTCGGCTTGAGCCAGGAGGCGCGGGTCTTGTTGAGGCCGAACATGCTGGTGTATTCGCCGAGCGAGGGAAAGTGGGTCGAGCTCTGCCGCTCGTGCTGGATGCGCAGGAGCATGACTGCTTCGGCGTCGGCGAGGGCGTTTTTGAGGTCGTGGCAGACTTTGGCACCGAGGGAGGTGAGGCATTCCGGGACGAGGGTCGACGGGCCGACCAGCGTGACTTCGGCGCCGAGTTTGCCGAGGGCCCAGATGTTGGAGCGGGCGACCCGGCTGAAGACGATGTCGCCGAGGATGGTGACCTTGCGCCCCTTCAGGTCGCCGAGGTGTTCCTGCATGGTGAAGCAGTCGAGGAGGGCCTGGGTCGGGTGCTCGTGGGCGCCGTCGCCGGCATTGATGACCGGGATGTCGACCACGTTGCTCAAATAGAGCGGAGCTCCGGCGGCGCTGTGGCGCAGGACGATCAAGTCGGCGTTGAGCGCCTGGATGTTTTGGGCGGTGTCGCGGAGGGTTTCGCCTTTCACTACGCTACTGGCTGGGGCGTTAACCAGGATGATGTCGGCGGCCAGGCGTTTGGCCGCCATCTCGAAGGCGACCCGGGTTCGGGTGCTCGGTTCGAGGAAGAGGTTGACCACCGTTTTCCCCATGAGGGCGGGGACGCGACCTCCTTTGTTTAAAATCTTTTTAAACGAGGCGGTGACCCGGAAGATCGTGTCCAATTCTTCCCGGGTTAGTTCCTCGATGGTTATCAGGTCTTTTTTGTTCCAGCTCATCCGTTGCGGCCTCTCCGTTTGCTGGAAAATATTCTGTCACGGAGCGCCCGCCAAATGTCAATGGCGGGGACGAAAAGAATCGGAGGCGGGCGAGCTTCGTGGCTTTAGCCGAAGACCGTCGGCCAGGGGGACATCCGTCGAATCCGCGCGTGCAACGACGGCGGCTGAAGCGCGCCGCTCCTTCATCCGGCGAAAGCCGGGATGCTGCCAGGAGCTTCGTGCTTTAGCCGAAGACCGTCGGGCGAAGGTGGCGTTCGTCGAATCCGCGTGTCCAACGACGGCGGCTGAAGCGCGCCGCTCCTTCATCCGGCGAAAGCCGGGATGCTGCCAGGAGCTTCGTGCTTTAGCCGAAGACCGTCGGGCAAGGGGGGGATCCGCCGAATCCGCGCGTGCAACGACGGCGGCTGAAGCGCGCCGCTCCCTCATCCGGCGAAAGCCGGGATGCTACCGGGAGCTTCGTGTTCTTTGGTCACAAAAACGGGATCGGGTCAAAGGTGCGGCCGAGGATGCGTTGGGAGTCGCAGTCGAGCCAGCGGTCGAGGATGGTGCTGTAAACCTGGCGGAAATCGACCGAGTATCGCAGGTCGGCGTTGCGCTCGATGTCGAGGTCGGGGGCGCCGCCGATCAGGCCGCCTTTGATCTTGGACCCCATCACGAAGAGTGGGGCGGCGGTGCCGTGGTCGGTGCCGGCGCTGTCGTTTTCGTTGGGGCGGCGGCCGAATTCGGAAAAGGTCATGGTCACCACTTGGTCGTCAAGTTTCCGTTGTTCCAAATCTTGCTGGAAGGCACTCAATCCGGCGGAGAGGGTGCGGAGCAGGTTGGCGTGGTTGGTCGCCTGGTTGCTGTGGGTGTCGAAACCGCCGAGGCTGGCGAAATAGACGCGGGTCTCCATGCCGCCGGCGATCAGGGAGGCGATGGCGGAGAGCGATTGGCCAAAGGTGTTGTTCGGATACGTGACCCGGGACCGCTGCGATTCCAGAATCCTCTGCACCCGGTTGTCGGTGGCGAGGGCGTTCATCATCGTGTGTTGGAGGAACGTGCCGTTGGGGTTGCCATCGGGGGGCGAGGATTGGAGGAGGGAGCCGAGGAGTTTGACGGTCTCCTCGTGCTGGCGGCGGTTGCGTCTACCGGCGCTGATTCCGTGCAAGGCATGGGGCCGGTCGGCGAGGAAGGCTTGGGGGACTTCGTTCCCGACATGCATCCCGACCGGTGAACTTTCTTGCGGGGTGCCCGCGCAGGCATTGTCGAAAAAGCGCCCCAGCCAGCCGGTGCGGGCGAATCGGTCGCTGTCGCTGGCGGTTTCCCAAATCTCGGTCGAGCGGAAGTGGCTCCGGTTCGGATTCGGGTAACCGACGTTTTGAATGATCGACAGCTTGCCCTCTTTCAACAACTCATGCATCGGAGCGCACGATTCGTGAAGGCCGAGTTCGCCGGTCAGTCTTAGGGCGGATTGTTTGCGGATGGCGAGGGTCGGCCGGAGTTCGTAGTAGCGGCTGCTTTCATACGGGATACATGTATTCAATCCGTCATTACCACCCGCTAGTTGGACCAGGACCAGGATGGTGCGGTCTTTTTCGGCGCGGGGAGCTCCAGCGAGGGCGCTTTGGGTGAGAAAAAGGGGCGCCCATTGGCTGAAGGCGAGAAGGCCGAGGCCGCGGCCGCTGGTGGTGATGAATTCGCGTCGGGTGAACGGTGTGGTTTTCATGGAGGTTCGTCGCTCGCGCGGTTAGCAGAGATTGTATTCGGGAGATTGAAGGAGCGCCATTGCGGCGGTTTGGATGCGGTTGACGCGGTTGCCGGGGCCGTTTTCGAGATAAGCGACGAGGGTCTTCCGGTAATCGGCGGTGGCCGGGAACGGGAGAAAGGCGTCGATGAAGCGTTGCGCGACCCGATCGGATTCGGCTTCGGCCATTTGGGCGAGGCGCTCCCGGGTGACGGCGAGCGTGACGGTTCCCCGCTGGCGGGCGGCCCTCAGGGCGGCTTGTTCGTCGGCGTTGAGGCGGTCTTCGTTGACGGGCTGGAAGAGGGTTTCGACCAGATTGCGGCGGGCGCTCAAGGTGGAGGAATTGATCCAGAGTTGGCCGCCGACCCATCCCCGGACGTTCGGCGGATGATAGATTTGTTGTCCCATTTGACGGTAACTGACCAGAACCGAACGGGGAAACGGCGGAACGGTCAGGTGAAGGTCCTGGACGAGGCCGAGGTGGAACTGAAGGGGGCTCTTGATCAGATTGCCGCGAAACTGCTCGTCGTAAAAAAGCCGGCTGGTGAAAAAGCGTTGGAGGAGGAGGCCGAGATCGAAATCGGCCTGGCGCCAGATTTTGCCGAGTTCGGCGATATGAGGAGCCGGGAGCGGTTGGTCGGTGAGGTAGAACCGGCACATTTCCGCAGGCAGGAAGGTCGAGCCTGCCGGTTGCTCCAGGGCTAGGCGGATCACATCGTCGCCGTTCCATCGGCCCGTGCGTCCGAAAATCGTTTTCTGGGACCGGTCTTGCTGCCCTGGGGCGAGGTAGAATTCGCCATCCCGGAGGCGGTAGCCGGTGAAGGCCCGAGCCGCCTCCTTGACGTCGGTTTCGGTGTAGTTGCCCTCGCCGAGGATGAAGAGTTCGAATAATTCGCGGGCGAAATTCTCGTTGGGAGCGGAGGCGCGGCTTTGGGTTAAGTTCAAATACTGCATCATCGCCGGGGAGCGGGAAACGGCCCGGCAGAGGTCCCTATAGGAGCCCAAGCCATTGCGGCGAAGCAACTCATGGTGTTGGTAGATCGCGGTCGGATTGCGGACAGTGTCGAACGAGACCACGAAAACATTTTGCAGAAACGTCACCCACTTTTCGTAGGGCGCGTTTTTCGGGTCGCTGGCGAATTGCAGCCAGTCGGTCGCCAACTCCTGGAACGCGCCGTAATCGCGCTGGCGAATTTCACGTTGGATTCGCAGGCGTTCCTCCGGGTCGGTGGCCTGACGGGCCCTTTGTTGGTCTTCGGGACGGCGTCGTTCCGCTTCGGTGATCCGGTCGGGGATCGGCATGGAAGGTGGGGTCTGGAACATCCGGCGGACGGCGGTCGCCGGTCCGGCCCGCAGGACGGCTTCCACTTGGTCCGACCGGGCGGACCAACCGGCGCGACGGCAAAGGTGGCGGGCATGGGCGGCGGTCCATTGATTGCCGGAGATCGGTTGCCATGCCAAGTGGGGAGGGAGTTTAATGTCCATGGAGAGTCCGGGTGCGAGAACGTTTCAATCGAGTGGTCAAGCGAATGAAACGCCGACCATGGGTTATAGTTCCGCATAGATTAAACCGAGATGCGCGAAAAGCGACCCCCTTTTCAATGGGAACCGCAGATCATAGGAGAGAGGAACCGCAGATATCGCAGATGGGCGCAGATCCGGAGAGAGGGGCTGCTTCTTTCGGTCCTCATCCTCTTATCTGCGGAAATCAGCGATATCTGCGGTTCTTGAAATTTTGGCACGCCCGTATTTTTTACTTTTCGTAAAACCGCAGGCGAACCATGGTCTTGTTTCCAGGCACGAACAGGTCGGTACTGAGCCGGTTCCAGGTGTGATTTGAGAAATCGAAGATTTCCCGTTCGACGCCCACGTCCGGGACTCCCCGGGAGGGAACCCGAACCCGCCAATAGTCGGGGCCGTATCCGGAAACCGGTTCGATTCCCCAATACCCGGGGGCGTCCCAACTATTCGGGTCGAGACCGAAGTAGTATTCTCCCATCGGAGGATAATTGTCGCCATCTTGGCTGACACCGTCGGACAGGACATCGTGGAACGCTTTCCAGGCCGGGTAGCCTTGGGGGCCCGGATCCCGGACATGAATGTCGACGGATACGGTATCGAAGTCTCCCAGCGCGTCTTCCACGACGATGGCGACCCGCTGGTCGCCGTTTTGTGTTGGGACGCCGGAAATCGTTCCGGTCAGGCCGTTCAAGGTCAGTCCGGTCGGCAAGGATCCGGCCATCAGCGAGAAGGACAGCGGAGGTTCTCCGCCGGAGACGCCGAGGGTGTGGCTCCAAGGATCGTCCCGATCAAGATGGAAGGGGCCCACTGGAAGTGTGAAGAGCGGAGGTGTGGCTCCCTGGGAGGTGGCCGGCAAGATCCCCATGTGGAGAATGGCGACGTTTTGTTGGAAGTTGGTGTCGAAAACGAAGACCTGAATCGACGCAACCTGTTGGGCTGCCGTCGGGGTTCCGGTTATCGTGCCGTCCGATGCGAGGTCGAGTCCGTCCGGCAATCCACTCATCCAGCCCCAAGTGTAAGGTTCCGACCCTCCGGTGGCATTCAGGCTGAAGTTATAGGGGTCGCCAACCCGTCCGTTCGGAAGGGCTGCGGTAGTGATGACCGGCGCTTCGGGGGGAGCGGAAAAAACCTCGAGGTCGAGGGCCCGGCTGTCCGTTCGCCCCAGATTGTCTTCGGTCTCGATGGTGAAGTCGAAGGTCCCCTCTTCGGTGGGGACACCGTTGATCCGACCGTTCAGGACGTTCAGGGTGAGCCCTGGGGGAAGTGCTCCGGAGGTGACATCGAAGCGGAGGGGGGTGGCTCCTCCGGAGGTTTCGATTTCTCCTTGGAAGATCGCTCCGACGAATCCGGGCGAGAGAAACTGGGTGGTGATGGAGGGAGGGGCCGCGGAAGGTTGAATCGTCAACATGTAGGTTCGGGCGTTTGATCCGGCGGTGCCCGATTCCACTTCGATGGTCACGGTGTAGTCACCGACCGCGGTTGGAGTGCCGGTGATGGTTCCGCTTTGCGGGTCGAGGTTGAGACCGGCCGGAAGGGAACTACCGGCGAGGCTCCAGTTGAACAAACCGGCCATGCCGCCCGATGCTTCGAGTTGGACGCTGTAATAGCTGCCGACGTATCCATCCGGGAGGTTCTCCGTGAAAATCAACGGAGGGCTGACGAACGGTTGACGGAAAACCGCAAGCGCATCGATGTCGCCGTCGAGTGGAGCATCCAAAAACGGACGGTGGGTTCCATCCAAGGCGGAAACGTAGATCATACCCGGGAGCAGTCCGGCCGATTCGTTTTCCGGGAAATGCGGTTTATTCATCGCGACGCTGAAGATGACTCCGAGTCGAATTTCGCCTTCCTCCGCTCCCGTAACCCAAGCGAAATCGAAGGCATTGATATCGACGCCGCGGGGCAATCCGAGATGGGAGGGGAGGATCGCGGGGCGGAACGAGCCGGAACTTCCCTGGACGTAAATCGTTCCCGGATCGAGGCCGTAATGCGCTTCGCTGTCGACGGTGAAATACCAGAAATCGCCGCACGAAGAGGGGCGTTCGCCGCCGAGCACGGCCAGCGCGTTGATGTCGTTGTTGTTGGTCGAATCGTTCGGCGCCGGATCCGGCATGAGGTCGGGGTCCAGGACGGATTCGCTGAATTGTCGTTCCTCGACGACCGTCGGGGGTACCCCGGAACCGCCAAGAAGGAGCCGGAGTTGCAGGACTTCGTCCCGTCGCAGCTCCTGGCCGAACGGTTCGCCGAAGTCGGGGGAGGAGCTGTTAAACGGCGCTCCTCCGGGACCGTTTTGCGGATCCGCCGTGAACGGAGCCAGCCCGTCGTCATCGAAGGAAACCAATACGTAAAGCGGGGAATCGACGCAGGAGAGGACGTCCGGAAAAGCGAGGTAAAGCTGGCTCCACCCGATCGGTCCCGCGGTGATCCCTGCCGTTTCCATGTATTGGGCGAGGTCGAAGGGGAGAAACGCGGTGCCGTTGATATTGAAAAATTGGCCTCTCACGTCTGACGGATCGTCTCCGTCCGCCACTGGCGCGAAGGAGGCGGAATTCGATGGAGTCGGCCAGGGATCGGTCCCGTTGAAGAGCGACGCGTCATTTCGATACAGGGAGGCGTTCTGTCCCTGGAAGAATCGTTGGGGATACAGGTCGCCCGGATCGAACGTGCCCCCGAGGCTTGCTTCCTGGGCGGAGCCGATGTCCAGGGAATAAAGGATGACCGGCGGAGGCGGTTGGGGCGGAGGAGGGAGGGGGACGAGCGAAAGGGTCAGCGTCCCAGACGTGAACGCACCTGAAACGTCGTTCCAGATTTCCGTTTCGCAAAACATCCTCCAGGCGGGTGGATTCGGTCTGCCCGGGGCCAACACTTGAGAAATGCCGTCGGCGCTGAAGACGAAGGTGTAAATCTCGCCGGCGGTCATCGTGATCGAGCCCGAATCCTCCATCAGGCCGGTGTCGCCCGGGCTATTGGGCCAAAGATCCCAAAAAGTCCCCCCCGGAACCCGTAGTTCCAGGTTTCGAAGATAGGAGCGGTTGGGATCCTCGCCGACCGCTTCGTGTTGTTCGTTCCAGTTGTTGGAGAAAGAATACCGGTAATAGACCTCGACCGGCGTCCCCGGGAGGAACCCGGTGATTTCAAAGTCGATTTCGGCCCGGAAATCAGAGTCGGCCCGGGCCAAAAACGGCATGCCATCATTCTTGGCGCGGGCATATTGGTTGTTGTTCCAGTCGATCTCCATACCCGATCCGCCGAGGCCGCCGCGCACGGCGACGCGATTCCAGCTCCAAGCGGTCCCGATCGTCGAGTAGGTCCAGTTCCAATTGCCCGGGCATTCGCATCGAACTCCGCCGCCGGCAGAGGTTATTTCTTCGAAGAGAAAGGAATACGCCGGCGCGTTCGGATTCCAGGCGACCGGGACGTTCGTGGCGAACGGACGGACCTGCGGACCGTTGGTCGAGGCGGTTGCATTGATCGGACACCGGCCGCTGACGTCGACGGTCGCGAAGTTCGAGACCCGTCCTTCGGTCGAGAGGATTTCGATTCCCGGGGTTGCGGAAGCCGGGGAACCATGAAAGAGGGGAATCAACAGGAGTCCGATGGACAGGCGGGCAGACCATGCCCGCGAGGATGCTGGGAGAGCAGGGATCGCATTCATTTTATTTTGTGGGTTGGGAGGAAAGATCGTCCACGAATCCTGAGAGGGGAAGGTGGGGCGAGCTCGCTGGAAAGTTTGACTTTTCCTAAAGTCTTGCCGGGTGTCAATCTCAATTTAGGCAATTCGAAATGCCCGGGTGCGATTGAACGTGGTGGGAAAAACAGACAACCGTCTGTCATTGCGAGGAAGGAGGAACGACTGACGCGCAATCCACGTTCCGGGAAAGGGGGCGCGGGTCGCTGTTTCGTGGATTGCTTCGTCGGCGGAGCCTCCTCGCAATGACACGACGGTGATCCCACCACGTCTGATTACATGGCGCCCGCAGATCACAGGAGAGAGGAACCGCAGATTTTCGCAGATGGGCGCTGATCTGGAGAGAGGAGTTGCTTCATCCAATCCTCTGATCTGCGGAAATCAGCGAAATCTGCGGTTCCAAAAACGGCGGTGCCGTCTCAGCGTTTGGAAAGAGTCTCGTTTTCGTAACGCTTCACTTCGGCGAGCCATTGATTTTCGCCGGGGGTATCCTGGCGACGGCAGAATTCCTCCCAGATTTCGCCGAAAGGCATCACTTTCAATGCCTCCATCGTTGCCAGGCGAGTGGTGAAGTCCCCTTCCGCCTCCGCCTGGCGGAGACGTTGCCGTGGTTCAAGCAGAGCCAGCAGGAGCGCCTTTTGGGCGGCGCGGGTTCCGATCACCCAGGCCGCGATCCGGTTGATGCTGGCGTCGAAGAAATCGAGTCCGATATGCGTCCGCTCCAGAGCATCGCAGCGGACGATTTCCTCCATCACTGCCCGGGTCAGATCGTCGAGGATCACGACGTGGTCACTGTCCCACCGGACGCCCCGGCTGACGTGCAGGAGAAGTTTCGGGACGAATTGCAACACCGAGGAGATCTTGTCGGCAATCCCTTCGGTCGGATGGAAGTGCCCGGCGTCAAGGCAGAGCAGTGTTTGGTTTTTGACCGCATAGCCGAGGTAAAACTCATGGGAACCGACCACGAACGATTCCGAACCGATGCCGAATAACTTGCTCTCCACCGCATCCAGATTGTGGGCGGAGTCGAGTTTCTCGGCGAGAATCCGGTCAAGGCTCTCCGACAAACGGGCGCGCGGAGCGAAGCGGTCGGCCGGCAGATCTTTGTAGCCATCGGGTATCCAAATGTTTGTGACGGTTGGCGAGCCGAGTTGTTTTCCCATCTCGGCCCCGATCGTCCGGGAGCGCTTGCAATGTTCGATCCAGAAATCGCGGATGGCCTGATCGGGGTGGGACAAGGTTAAACCGTCGTCAGCCTTGTCATGGGAAAAACAAGTCGGGTTGAAATCGAGGCCGAGGTCATGGGACTTGCACCAGTCGATCCAACCCTGGAAGTGTTTCACCTCGATGGCGTCGCGGTCGGCGGGACCGGTGCTGAAGTCGCCGTAAATCGCGTGGAGGTTGAGGCGGTGTTTTCCCGGGATCAAACTGACGGCCGCGGTCAGGTCGTCCTGTAACTCCGGGATCGTCCTTGCCTTTCCGGGGTAGTTGCCGGTGACCGCCAGTCCGCTGCCGAGTTCGCCTCCCGGGTTTTCGAATCCGCCGACATCGTCCCCTTGCCAGCAATGGATCGAAATCGCCACGCGGGCGAGGCGGTCGAGCGCGGCATCCACGTCGACGCCGATTTCCTGGTAACGTTCCTTCGCGAGTTCAAAAGCGTTCATCGGTCTTGTCCTTGGTTGGTTTTTCGGGTCTGTCCGGGCCGTTAAGGTAGCAAGAACGGATGAAAAATAAAATGGAGGAAATGACCTTGTTTTTATCTTTTTTGACATCCTTCGGCTCGTATGATGTTGTCGCGAAATGTCCCGGGATGATTCGGTGTCCAATATTCGTTATCTTCCTCCGCAACCAAACTCTATTGGATGGGGGATTGATCTGATCGACGTTGGAAAGCAGACTGTTCCACCCGGCGGGGAGTATCCTCCGGCGGGCCATCCCGGCGCCTACCTGTTTTCGGTGGAGCGGGGGAGAGTTTTGCCGGAGCATCAATTGCTCTTTTTGACAGATGGCCGTGGCTTTTTTCAAAGCGAACGGCTCGATCGGACGGTTCCGGTCGGGGCCGGACACCTGTTGGTTGTCCGGAAAGGAGTCTGGCATTCCTATTGGCCCGATCCGGCAACCGGGTGGACGGAGCAATGGATTGGTTTCCGGGGAGAATTGGCCGATGCGTTGGTCGGACGGTTTTTGCCGGACGAAACTGAGGTGATCGCGGTTGGGGACGATTCTCATGTGTTGAACTGTTTCGAGTCGATCCGGTTGTGGAGCCGACGGGACGATCCGGGTTGCCGGGACGTTGGGGCGACGCAGGTGGCGACTCTGCTGGCGCTCCTGCGGTTGGGTGGGTTGGGGGAGGTTTCGGCGAAAGAACGGTTGCGGGATAAGATTCACCGGGCTCAGCGGATCCTGTTGAACCGGATGGGCGAAACGTTCTCCATGCCGGAAGTCGCCCGGGAAGTGGGGCTGAGTTATTCCCTTTTCCGGCAAGCGTTCAAGAAGGAGACTGGATATGGACCTGCCGGTTACCTGTTGCGGATCCGGATCAACCGGGCCTGTGATTTTTTGCGGTCTTCCTCTCTATCCGTGACCGAAGTCGCGGAAGCGGCTGGGTTCGGATCGGTGTATTATTTTTCGAAAAAGTTCAAGCAGGAGACGGGGTTGTCTCCCCGGCAATATCGGACGGAGGCGGAAATCTGGAAGAAAAAACTTGAAACCTCCCCGAAACGCGCAAACCTTTGATCTTTTTACGACGCACCCTTTTAAGGCGAGTCGACATCAGGTGAGGTAGCCAAGTGGTAAGGCCGGAGTCTGCAAAACTCCTATACGCGGGTTCGATTCCCGCCCTCACCTCCATGTTGCATCAGGGAAGGGTCCTTTGTTCGGTGAATGCTGTTTCGGCGATTTGAAGCCCCACTTGTTGGGTTGAAGGAGAGCGGGGTCCCCTGCCGATTGCCAAGCCCAATAAATTAACGCGCGGGGCTGTGGCCGTGCGCTTTTTGAATTTCCGGTCTCGACTTCCGTTCGCCTGCCTGTCTTGATCCTAACGTTCACATTGACGATTGTTTTTACTGATGTTGCCGAAACATTCCTTTCTTCAGTTGGTTCCGCCTCGTTTGAAGGCGACGGTCGAGCGTCTCGAGCGGATGATTTGGGGGGGCGCGGAACCGCTCCGCTGCGAGGAAACCTCCGGGCAAACCGGAGCCGTTTCCTGGGAGGAGGCGGTCCGGTTGCCGCGCGGCGAGATCCAGGAGTATCCCCATCAGTGGGGAGAGTTGTTCGAGCAGCGCTGGTTTCGCCTCGAACTGCCGTCGGTCTCCGGCTCTGAACCGGTCTTTTTGCATTGGCGGGACCAGGCGGAGGCGACGGCTTACATCGACGGAGTTCCTTATTGCGGTTTTGATGTCGCCCATCGCTACGCCCCGCTTCCGGCCGGGACCCGGGAGGTTTGGATGGAAAGCCATTTGGTCCATTCGGCGACCTGGCATCCGGGAACGACGGCGATCGGAGCCCGGGGAAGCCGGTTGGAGGGAGGTTTTCTGGTTCGGAGAAACGAGGAAGCCTGGGGGGGCTATCACGACTTCACGGTGCTTTACGATTGTCTGATGGCGGAGCAGAGCAGCGCGTTGCCCGGCAATCCGCCGGAGGCGATCGGTTATCAGCCGCCGATGGAGGAAATGCTTCCGATGCAGCGGAGGTTGCTGCGACGGTTGGATGAGGCGGTCGATCGGCTCGACCTTGAGGGGTTGGCGGAATTTCGGCGGGCGTTGCGGGCCGTTTACCGGGATTTCGCGGCGGCGGATGCCCGGCTCCGGGCGACTTTTGTCGGACATGCCCACCTCGATTTGGTGTGGTTGTGGCCGGAGCGGATCGGGACGGCCAAGGCCGTCCATACGTGGGCGACCGTCGATCATTTGATGGACCGGTATCCGGAATTGCGTTTCAGTTTCAGTCAGCCGTTTTGCTACCGGGCGGTGCAAAAGGCGAATCCGGCCCTTTACGATCGGGTGAAGCAGCGGATCGGTGACGGGCGATGGGAGGCGACCGGGGGATTGGACGTCGAGTCCGACACGTTGCTGCCGTGCGGGGAGGCGTTGTTGCGGGCATTTTTGATCGGGCAGGATGGATTCCGCGAAATTTCGGGGAAACCTTCCCGATCTCTCTGGTTGCCGGATACCTTCGGGTTCTCGGCCTGTTTGCCGCAATTGATGAAGCTGGCGGGCGTCGATTACTTTTTCACTACGAAGCTGACCTGGGGCGCGTTGACTCGTTTTCCTTATAGCAGTTTTGTCTGGAAGGGAAACGATGGGAGCGAAGTGCTGGCCTATTTGACCCAGGGAGTCGGGGTGAACGGGCAGGCGACCGCCGGGGAGTTGCGGGCGGCAGCGGATGCCTATCGCCAGGCCGACGTGCATGACGAAGTTTTGTTGCCGACCGGATTTGGCGATGGCGGGGGAGGCCCGACCGCGGAAATGTGCGAACGGGTGCGGCGCCTCGGCGAACTGGCCGGACTTCCGAAGGGGGAGTGGGGCTTGGCTGAACCGTTTTTCGATCGACTCCGGGAACAAGAGGACCGTCTGCCGAGGTATCAGGGGGAACTTTTGCTCGAATACCATCGAGGGATTTTTACGACCCATGGCGATTTGAAGGAGGTCTTTCGGGCAGCGGAACGGGGACTTCAAGTGTTGGAAGCGGCCCGGTGTGCCGGTTCCGGGCAACCGATCGATGAGGAGATGTGGCGGCGGGTCATTTTCGCCCAGTTCCATGACCACATCCCGGGGAGCTCAATCTGGGAAGTTTATGCCGAAGGGATTCCGGAATTGCGGACGATCGGTGAGAATGCCTGGCGGCAGACCAAGCTGGAGCTGGAAACGGAGGGAGCGAAAGGGAAAGCGGTCTTCAATCCGTTGCCGTTCGCGAGGAATTGGATTGGTCCCGGGGGAGAAGGGCGCGAGAATGTGGTTTATCGATTGCCGCCGTTGACCGGAAAGCCGGTTGGCGAACTGGAGCCGGTCGTCGATATCGCGGAGGTGCGCTCCGGGGAAGACTGGCTCGACAACGGGATGGTCCGGGCCGTGTTCGATGAAAACGGAAACATCGCGGAACTCGTCGTGGAGGGCCGTCGCCTGGCGATTCGGGAAGGAGCGGGAGCCCTGTTTCTGATGCCGGATCGGGCGCATTGTTACGACGCTTGGGAGATCGATCGTCAGACCATGTCGCTGGGGCGGCCGGTCGACGGACCTGTTCGGAGGACGGTTGAAAACGAAACCCATCGCGCGGCGATCACCTTCGAACGGTCGGTCGGAGAGGGGAGCCGGATCGCGACCCGTTATTCGCTGGAAAGCGGAAGCGGTGCTCTGCGGGTGGACTACGACATTGATTGGCGGGAGAAGGAAACGCTTTTAAAAGTGGCGTTTCCAACCGGTTACAGCGGAAGTATGGCTCGGTTCGGCCAACCCTTTGGCAGTGTGATCCGGTCCCAACAGTCAGGCAGAATCGCCGACGAGGCGCAGTGGGAAGTTCCCGGCAGCCGATGGGCGGCGGTTTGCGACGACGGGGAGCGGGAAGGATTGTTTGTGGCGACGGAAGCGAAATACGGTTTCAGTTGTCGCGAAGGATTGCTGTCGGTCAGTCTTCTCCGAAGCGCGCGGATCACCGGCGAGGATAACCGTTACGGACCGGTCTTGCCCAAGGCACTGCGGGCGGGGGCGCCGGCCGAGCCATTTTCGGACCAGGGACGTCATCGGGTCCGCCTTGCCATCGGTTTGTATGACACCTGCCTTCCGCGGGAAGCCCAGGCGGCCGCGCTGGCCGATATCCTGTTCACGCCCTTCGTCGAATACGATGGGGGCGGGAAAGATTGCGGGTGGTTAGGATTGACGGGCGGGGATTCGTTGCAGCCGGCTTGGGCGCGGCCGCTGGAAGCGGGACGTTGGGTGATGCGGTTGCATGAAACTCTCGGGCGCCGGGGCGAATCGAAAATCCGCCTGAGGGAAGGTTGGCGCGCGGCCCGATGCGACGCCCGTGGACAGGCCGAACAAGCGTGGCTCGGGGATGGGGATCCGATTCAATTCCGTCCGTATGAAGTGGTGAGCCTTCGGGTGGAACGGAGCTGAGTGTATCCCGCGACCAACGAAAGTTGGCCTTCTTCGGGTAGGGTAGAACTTTTTTTGTTGCGTCGGGATCGGGTCAATCTTCATTATTCCTAACGTTTACATTGCGGAGGGCGATAATGCCGAGGGGGAACCGATTGTTTCCCGCGGGTGTCGTTCCAACGATTATCCTCAACCCACCAGTTCTCATGGTTTTTCTGAAACGTCCCGGTTTTCTGTCGTCAGCGCGTGCCTCCTTGCGGGCGTTCCTGGTTCTTGGTCTGTTCGGCTTGGTTCATTTTCCGGTGGATACCTCCGCGAATCGTTTGCCGAATCCGGAGCCGAATCTTCCGGAGCATCTGCCGTTGCAGCCAGCGGTGATCACTCCCGAAGGGGAACGGGTCTTGTTGGAGGCGGCCCCGGGGGTAGAGGTCCGTTTCGTCGCGGATCGAAATGAAGTCGAGGTGACGCCGGCCGGGCACTGGCTGATCAATTTTCCATTGGACGAGATCCAGGATTTGCCCGCCGGCGGGGCGGAGGCGTTTGCCCAGGCGGTGTTCGGCCGTTCGGCCGCCGATCTGCGCAATTGGTATTTCAAGACGCCGGGCGAACCGGAATGGATCGTGCCGGCCCAGACCGGACCGGCTCCGATCCGCAACACGCCCGGTCCCGACCTGGTGGTCGACCGGGAGGCGCCCAACGCCAGCGACGGCAACCCGGGGACCATGGATCAGCCGTTGGCCACGATCGGGGAAGCGGTCGGCCGGGCGGGGCCGGGCACGGTGATTCATGTTTATCCGGGGATTTACCGGGAACGGGTGACGGTGAACGCGAGCGGGACCGAGGCCGCTCCGATCCGCATTGAAGGGGTGCGGGGGGCAGACGGCTCGATGCCGGTGGTAACCGGAAATGATCCTTTTCCGGCGAACGCCTGGACGCCGGAACCGGAGTGGCCCGGCGTTTACCGGGCGAATCTCTTCACCAACGTCCTCGGAACGGTTTCGAACGGCGGCGAATGGTTGATCGAGCGGGATTTGCCGCACGAGCTGGGGGAAAACGAAGTGGCCCTGAGTCGGTCGTCGCGGGGATTTCTTGATGTCAGCAGGCAGTCCGAACTGGTTCCGGAGGAAGGGACTTCCCAGTTTGGCGCTACCTGGCAGCGGGTGGCGACGGATGGGGACGGGTTCATTCGTTTCGGTCAGGTGTATGGGACGGAGCCGGCTGGTGAGGCGATCATTTGGATGTCGACCTGGATCTGGGTCGAGCCGGGCGACCGCGACTCGCTCGATCCGGACGCGCCGGTTCCGGTGGCCGGGGAGGCCTATGTGGCCGCGGGCTTTCGGGCCGGACGGATGACCGGCGGGCCGATGCACTGGCAGCGCAACCAATACCGGATCTGGGTTGATGGCGAACGGGTCCCGGTGATGCGCTATTTCGACGATCTGAATCAACAGCTTCATCGCGAACCGGTTTCGGCCCGGAACTATGGGTTCGGCGATGTGTGGAACAGTTTTCCATTGTCGGAAGGCTGGAATCACGTGGTGTTCCAAATGGACACCTCCTATCGACCCGATTTGCTTGATTTCAGGATCCGGGCGGGACGTGGTATGCCGAATTGGATCGCCTCCGCCGACGCGCCCGCGAATCTGTCGGAGCCACCGGTCAGCGGCGTCTCGAACCAATATATCGACGAATACATGGTGCTGGGGCCGTTCCCAACCTCGGGCACGGAACGGGCGGTTTATGTCCGCCTCTCGGGTGACGCCGATCCGAACCAGGCCGAAATGGATTTGTCGGCCCGGCGCGACCATATGGTCCATTTGGTGGGAGACTTTGTCCAGTTTCGGGGATTCGAGGTGCGTCATGGAGCCCATTATCAACAGACGGCGATGGTTCAGGTGGAGGGGATGGGATCTCTCCTGGAAGGCTGTCTGGTGCGGGACGGGGAGGTGCGCGGTCTCGGCGTGTATTTGCGCGACATGGACCAGCATGATCCTCCGATCATTATCCGGAACAACTGGGTGATCAACATGGGGAATCTCGGGCTCGGCGCCACTGGCGGAAGCGCTTTTCTGACCGAGGAAAATCTGAACGACCCGATCCCGGGCCGGGGTCGGACGATCCTGGAGCACAACCATATCGAAAACGCCAATTGGGCGGGTTACGTCTCGATGGACGAGTCGGGCGGAATGAAAGTGTTCCGGTTGAGCGGATCCCACATCCGTTACAACACCTTCAAAGGGGGGCACGGACCGGCGATCTGGCTCGATTGGGAGCATTATAACAACCGGATCGAGGGAAACCGGGTCATCGACGGATACGCCCTCGCGGTCGGAGTCGAAGCGTCGCCCGGTCCGCATCTGGTGGCCAACAATGTATCCGTGAATCTGCGACCGGGCCCCGCCTGGTTCAGGAGCGGAGTTCTGACCTGGAGCAGCGACCGGACGCTCATCATGCACAACACGATCGACGGCCGGAACAATCCATTGCCGGCCTGGCAAGGGCGGTCCGGGACCCAGGCCATCGCCACGGTGGAAGGGGGAGACGACCGGGGCACCCGATTCGTCCCGTTGCAAAACCGGAGCCAGACGATCGCGAATAATCTGATGATGGGGGTCAACCAGGGGATTCAAAGCCGCTCGACCGATCTGGTCGACCGGAACGCCCGGGATGTCGCCAACGCCGATTGGCTTCCGGACGAGTGGCCCGTGTTTCCGGAAGGCGACCGGGGCAACTACCGGTTGCCGCTGGACAATAGCTTGACGATATCGGGAACGCTGGATCACGGGACGACCCAAGTCCGGCACGACTTTTTCGGATTGCTCCGGTTCGACGGCGATGGTCGCAGCGTCGGCGCTTTTCGTGGAGAGTGGGGGCCTCGCGATCCCTCCTCGGCGATGATCGAGGCGGAGTTTAACAACGGAGAGACGGTTCGCCTGTATGAAGTCGAGGAAGTACTGGTCGATCTCGCCGCGATTCAATGGCCGTTCGAATACCGGTTCGGCGAAGCGGAGGGGCGCGATGATGGCGGGGATTTCACCCGCAACAATCAAGGATCGTGGACCTTGGAATCGGAGTCGGTCCGCTTGGGAGCCGGACCCCAAGCCGGAGAGATCTCGTTGAGCACCGTCCGTGTCGGCAATCCCGGATTTCCGCCCACCGATTTCGTGATTCGCGCCGAGGCGAGCCTGTCGGCGCTGGCGGCGGGTGATCTCGGCGCGCGGGCCGGTTTGGTCTTGTTCGGCGAGGGTGATTTCGAGTCGTTTGACCCCCGGGATCCCGATTCCTACCTGACCTTTCAATGGAGGCCGAACGCCTCGGGCGGAGCCTATATCGCGGTCGTGCGGGGTATGGATGGCGTGGAACTCGCCCGGACCGACTTCGCGGATTTGCCCAATCCACCGGCATCTCCCTCCGCCTCCGATCCCGAAGCCGGACTCGGCGTCCCGATGACTTTCGAGTTTCGCGGGAGTATCGTGGATGGTGGGAATACGCTCGAATTTGTAGCTTCCCTCGTCGATCCGCACGGCCGGCGGGCGGAAGTCGTTGGGACCGTTGCGGGTCCCTTTGCCGGAATGAACCGATTTGGATTCGGGGGAAAAAGCGACGTCTCCGAGGGAACCGTCTGGGACTTCCGGAGCGTCAGCTGGAGTCGGGAGGTGACCCCGCTCCTGCATTACCCGTTCGATGAAGCCGTTGGTTCGACCACTCCCAACGTCGGAACGCGCGGTAACTCGGACCTGACGATGAGGAATTTTTCCAACAACACCGTGAACCTTCTCGGACCCGACGGCAGTGGGGTTTCGGGGCGGGCGGGGACGCGGGCGCTGGATTTCAGTGGAGCGGTGGCGATGGGAGGAAACGGTCCGATCGCCATCGGAGCCCAGGCCTTTTCGTCGAACACGACCTTTGAGTCATTTTCCCTCACGGGTTGGTTTCGCACCGCCGGAACAACTCCTTACGGGGGAGTCGCCCGCTTGTGGGATCTGGGCGGAGGAAATCTGCAGGTGCTCGGGGATAACCAGCTACCCGGTTCGATCAACGTGCAAATGAACGACAGCCGGAACCATGTCAGCGATCACGCCTTCCAGGCTACCCAGGAGTGGGTGTTTTATGCGATCGTTTACAATGGGCCGGCGGGGCAACTCGATTTTTACCGGGGCGGCAAGGAAGAGTCGGTAACCCGGGTCGGTTCGATTGGAAACCTCAATTTCGGAGACGTCTCCTTGAGCCGGCTGGTGATCGGCAACCGTTCGTTGGACCGGGGGCGTGCCTTCCACGGTTACCTGGACGACATGCGGTTCTACGCGGAAACCACCGGATCGGCGGCGGCACTGATTCCAAGCGATCTCGACGCGATCCGGCGGGAAGCGCTCTTCGAGCCGGAGCCGGTGTCGTTCGAAGGATGGCGCAAGGAGAATTTCGCGGGAGGCGATCTCAACGATCCCGCCATCAGTGGGGCCCGGGCGGCTCCGGCCGGTGACGGAGTGGAGAATCTGTTGCGTTACGCCTTCGGATTCAGCGCCTGGGAGCGGGTGGTGCTCGACGATCTGTTCGGATACGGGAACGGCGGAGATGGATTCTCGATGGTTTATTTGGAACGAACGACCGTCCCGGATTTGATTTATTCCCCGGAAGTTTCGACCGATCTGGTCGAATGGAAGGCGGGGCCACCGTATTTGATCGAAACCGGACGGACCGGTGAAGATGAGGAATTCGACCGGGTCACGGTTGAGGCCGCTTTGCCGGAAGATTCGTCCAAAGGTTTTCTCCGGCTGCGCGTACGGCAACGATGAACGCATGAGACTCCGGAACGCCAATCGAAGTTGCGCGGTGACGCGAGGAATGGATACACTTGGTGGTTTTCCAGCGGTCCTTCATAATTGCCTCCGTATTTTCGCATCCAGCAGTTATGCCTACAGTTGATTCATTTCGAGCGGACGACGTTGAGTTGTCACCTGTTACTTATCCGGTTTCGAAGCTGGTGGGCACGCACGATCTGCGGCTGCCGAACTGGGGGCCTTACACGAAAAAGTATGCGGGTCTCTCGCACATTCCCGATCCGGCGAAAGGTCTTCGATTTGATCTCAGCGTCTTTCCCGCCCTTTACCGTCGCAGTGTCTCGCTTCCGAACGTGAATTGGGAAGGGGACTGCCATCCATGGGCGTCCGCCTCCGATTATTCCTTTTTTACCTACCGTCATCAGTTGATCTGGAAAGACCAACTGTATGCGGACATCTCCTACTGTCGCATGGAGGATGAGGCTTATCTGGTTCGCACCCGGATGGTCAACCGCACGGCCTCCTGGCAGAATCTCGCGCTGCATCAGATGGCCTCGATCCATTTTCCGCCGCTCCGGCCGTATGATGAAACGCCGGTGCGGCCGATGAAGGTGAGCCTTCCTGCAGGCGGATCGTGGATCCAAGGGCTTGATTATCGGGAAATCCGTCTGGCCACGGCGGACGCCGATCATGGAATCACTCCGGATTGCCGCCTGATCGGCGAGGAGGTGGGGCATGGGGCGGTGGACGGCCATTTCCTGGGGCGCGGATTCGGGCTATCTTCAGGCGATTCGGCGGAATACCGCTTCCCGGGAGTGGGCGGCGGCGGGACGCTGGTGATCCGTTACCGGGTGGCGGCGGGCGCGAGCGCAAAGATCCGGATCGGCGGGCTGATTCGTTTCCGGGAGGTCGACCTTCCAGGAGACGGAAACTTTCGAACGATCGACCTCCCGCTGGGAGCCGGGGAGATGGAGTCCGGCATTCAACTGAAGGTGACGGCGGTATCCTCGGGGGTGGAGATCCATTTAGATGGCATAGCGGCGGTGCCGTCGGATCGGCGCGACGATTTACGGTTCGAGCCGGTGGTCTGGCGACATGCGCCGTCGATCGAACGCGGGCCATCCCGATTGTCATTAATCCTTCAATACCCGGATGTGGAAGCACCGTACGGACTGGCCTGGGAGGGAGAAGAAAGTGTTGTTCGGGAATTTCACTGTCGTGACCTCGATCAGATCCTTCGACGCACCGCGCACGATCACGTTCTCGGTGAATTCACTTCGGATGGCGAGGGTCATTTTACGAATGTATTCATTCGTCCCATACCGATTGCCCCCGGGGGCGAATCCGTCCATTTCGGTTTTGTATGCCGTGGAGCCGACGGGGACGAGGTGGCTCGGATGCTGGAGCGATTTCGGGGGATGGACCGGGAGGCCAAGGGGAAATACGTCGAAAAGATGTCCGGGCGGGCCAGCGTCATATCGGGAAATCCCTCCGGGGAGGAGTTTCGATTGAGCCAAGACCTGATGGCTGCGACCACGTTGTGCAACGTCGTATATCCGGTTCGGATCAAAAACGGTTGGATCCGGCATTATCCTCCGGGAAAGTATTGGGATTCCTTGTACACTTGGGATTCCGGCTTCGTCGGTATGGGCCTTTTGGAACTCGATCCGGACCGGGCCATTGATTGTTTGAACGCGTATATGACCGAACCCGGGGATCCGCAGGCGGCCTTCGTCCACCATGGATCGCCGGTTCCCTCGCAATTTTATCTCTTTCTCGAAATCTGGAATCGAAACGGTTCGGAAGAATTGCTGCGGCATTTTTTCCCGCGATTGCGGCAATATCACCGTTTTCTCGTCGGTCGCGACCCTCGATCGGTCACAAGGATGCCGTCCGGCCTTCTACGGACGTGGGATTACTTTTACAACTCGGGCGGTTGGGATGATTATCCGGCGCAAAAGGAAGTCCATGCGCGGAAGCTCACGGCCCGGGTCGCTCCGGCGGTTACCACCGCCCATGCGATTCGGACGGCCCGAATTCTCCGAATGGCCGCCGCCGAATTGGGGGAGGACGAAAATGAGTTCCGGGAAGATGAGAGAACGTTCACCCGGGCGTTGTCCGAGCACGCCTGGGATGCTGAGGCGGGATACTTTTCTTATACGGAGCACGACTCCGAGGGACGGGTCGTCGGTTTCCTGCGGGATGGGGAAGGGTGCAACCTCAACATGGGATTGGATGGGGTCTCGCCGCTGGTTTCTGGAACCTGTTCCCCCGAGATTGAAGGGATTTTGGTCGGACATTTGGAATCGGAGAAGGAGTTGTGGACCCCGTTCGGGTTGACCGGCGTGGCGCGATCGGCTCCTTATTATCGGAGGGACGGGTATTGGAATGGAGCGGTTTGGTTCCCCCACCAGTGGTTTTTGTGGAAATCCTTGTTGGATGCCGGGCGGGGGGATCTGGCCTGGAAGATCGCTTCGACGGCGCTTCGGCTCTGGGAAAAGGAAACCGGCGAGACCTACCAATGCTTTGAACATTTCATCGTGGAAGGAGGACGGGGCGCCGGGTGGCACCAATTCGGCGGCTTGTCCTGTCCGGTGCTGAATTTCTTCGCGGCCTACCATCGTCCCGGAACGATCACTGGCGGATTTGATCTGCGGATTCGGAATCTCCGGAATGAAGACTCCCATCATTCGCTTCGAGCGGAGCTGAAGTGGTTACCGAATCCTGAACGCCGGCTCCGGGTGGTGCTGGTGACGATGGCGGAAGGACCGGATTATCGATTCACGTTCGACGGGGTCGAATTCCCTTCCCGGAAGCGGGCGGGAGGCTGTTTCGAGATTTTCGTGGAGGAACCCCACGCGGGTTCCGGAGGGGAACTGCGGGCGGAACGAGTGGTCTGAAGTGGGGAAGGCGATTCGGGAGGAAAATCGGCGATTTGCAGAATTTTTCCCTTTACATCCTAACGTTTACATAAGATGGTAGTTCTCATTCCGGGAAATTCATCCGCGAACTCAATGCTCTAAATTCAACCCTATCGATTATGAACAGCCTAAAAACCCGTGCCTTCACCTTAATCGAGCTGCTTACGGTCATCGCGATCATCGGCATCCTTGCGGCCATCCTTATTCCGGTGGTCGGCACGGTCCGAGAAAGCGCCCGCGCCTCGAAGTGTATTTCCAACATCCGGCAATCCGGCATGTCGCTTTACATGTTCATGGAGGAAAATCATTTTCAGTTGGCGACGGCGGGAACAGGTTCCGGGATCACCCCATGGCCGGCCCAGCTCGTCCAAGCCGGGATCGTCGACAGCCAAGGGGTTTTCCATTGTCCGTCCGCCTACACTGGATTGAATAATCCTGACACCGAAGTGGATCTCCTCTGGGCTTGGCGGGCCGGTTTCGGTCTGAACATGTTCGACAACGAAAACGGCGAATTCACGACGGTTTTCGGTTCTCCGGGCCAGACCCGCTGGGTCATCAATTACAACAACATTCCGGATCCCACTCGCTACATCCTGTTGGCTGATACCATGGATGGAGGGACCGGCTACTCCCGCTTCCGGCTCGAATCGACCAGTGCTCCCGCCAACGGAGCCATTCATTTGCGCCACGGCGGGCGGGCCAACGTGTTCTTCCTCGATGGACACGTCGAAGCCTGCGACCCGGCCCGGCTCGGAGAGCTGGGAATGGTCAGTGGTTTCGGTGAAACCACCAACGACATCATCAGTTTTCCACAGAACTGATCGAAGTCCGGGGCAACCTTTCCCCGGATTTCGCGCATCCATCACCTAACCTATCCGGAGAGTCTTCGGACTTTTCTCTCTCAACCCTTATTCTCTATTCGCTCAACCATGAACAAATCCCTCTTCACCGCCATTCGAGGCTTCGTCGCCGCCGGTTTTCTCGCCGGCGGGCTGATGACGCCTCTTTCGTCCGACGCCGCCTGGCAATTGGTCGACAACTTCGAGAGTTATAACACCGGCAACGTTCAATCCCCCTGGGTGGCGCACAACGGCAGCGGCCTGATTCAGATCGCCGCTGAAGGCGGCAATAGATTTCTCGCCGCTGGTTGGGCCAACAACCATCGGACCGGTTCGCGGCCGCTTCCCGCCGCGGGCCAACTCGGCGCGGGAGACGGAGTCGCCACTTATTTTCTGCAATTCAAGGCCGGCACCTCCGCCAACTGGTCGAGTTTCGGTCTCGCCCATAATCCGGCCACCGACGACCATTTCCCGGCCGGATCCTTTTTGGTCGAAACCCGAGTGCAAAGCGCGGGTGACGGCACGCTTGACCTCCAGGTGCGGGACGGAGAAAACTACCACACGGTCGCGTCCCTGCTGCCGGGGCTTTGGTACAACCTCTGGCTCGTGGTCGACCGCTCTTCCAGCGATTTTTTCCAGGTGTACTTGAACACCGGGGGCGAGAATGCCACCACCGCCGATCGGTTGAGCTACGAACTCGAGGAAATGGTCGTCGACGCCTTCTCCTTCCGGGCGGGGGATTATCAGAATGAAAGCATTTCCCATGTGCTGGTCGGAGCGCACTCCAACCCGAATCAGACCATGTTCGTGGATAACATTTGGCTCGATTCGGCCGGAGAAAACCTGGGATTCACCGGGGTCGACATGGATGGTTGGCGTTTCGATTACGCCGAGTTCACCGGCGATATCGATCTGAATTTCGGCACCGGCTCGGGAATGGTCGATCAATCCGATCTGCTCCGCCGACTCCCGGGTGAATTCACGTTGCAAAGCGACGCACTCCGTTTGCAGCCCGGTTCCTCCTCCTTCACCACGACGACCGCCTTCGCCGCGATCGAGGATTACGTCTCCCGCCAGGATTTCACCGTCGAATCGACCCTCACTCTGCGACGTTACAACCAGGTCGGCGATTACCGGATGGGATTGGCCGTGCTCGGCGGCCCGCATGACCCGGTTTCAGCCCCCTTCGACAGTTTGACTGACAGCGGGTTTTACGGATTGATGTGGGTCCCTCTGGACAATGGGATGGAATCGCATCTCGTGATCCGCGAAGGGTATCATGGCCCGGATCTCGCCACGACGGTTTGGGAAGGACGGAAGCCCGACGGGACCCCGGGGGGCCTCAATCAACCCTATGAGATCAAAGCCGAAGGGGTGTATGACGAGACCGGCGCCTTGACCCTGACTTTTACCGTCACCGACAGCAACAGTTTCACCCAGTCGATCACCGCCGAAATCCTCAATCCAATCGAAGGCAATCTTTTCGGGATCGGTGGCCGCTTGCGCGACATCCCGGCCGGCGCCCGTCCGCAGGTCGACTACAGCGGCCTGAAGGTGACTCTCGGCGACGAGCCGGGCCCATTGGTCGAGGATCCGGCGGTTCTCGCCCCCTTCACTCGCAACCTTGGTTCCGCGTCCGGGCGGCATGATGGTAGCTCCTTCGCCCGGAACATGCCGGACGACTGGTCGTTGCAACCGCAAGCCCACCGTCTCGCCACGACCGAGTCCGCCTACCACAATTCCTTCGCCACCACTCGGGTCTTCAACTTTGAATCCGGCCGGGATTTCTTCCTCGGGACCGAATTCGCCTTGAACGACATCGCGTCGAACGCCGGCGACACCCGGGTGGCGTTGGTGTTGTTTGGAGACAAGGATCGTCAGGTCTTTGATCCAGCGAACGACTCCACCTTTTATACCGCCCAATGGGAGATGGCCAACGCCCAAGGCGGCAGCCTGGTGATTCGCCAAGGCATGACCAGCGGAACCGAAGTCGCCCGTGTGGACTTTTCCGACCTGCCCAACCCTCCGACCGCGACTTCCGGGCTGATGTATCGACTCGATGCATACGCCTTTCACAATGACCAGGGCGGCGTGGGCATCACGGTCAGCCTAAATGATTCGGCCGGTGGCCGGGCGGTCGTCTCCGGCTCGCTCGCCACGCTTCCCGAGGGCAACCGTTTTGGCTTCGGGGTGCGGCACCGGGCGACCGAGAATTCGGTGTGGGACCTGCGGTCGATCCGTTGGCTCAACGACCCGCTGTTCCTGGACTTCCGTCCGGTGGAATCGGGCTTCACGTGGCAGTTCGGGACCGAGCCCGGTCAGTTGGGATTGCACGACTCGCTGCCGCTCCTCATCTCCCAGCGCACCCAGGACTGGAGTCTTCAGGATGACGCGCTTCGGATCGTTCCTGGAGCAAGCAGCCTGACCAATTCCGCCGCTGTGGCTTGGATTGGTGATTATCACGAACGCCAGGATTTTTATCTCTCCTCGGAAGTCACCGTGCAATCACGTCCGACCCAGGACTTCAACCGTATTGGTTTTGTGGTGCTTGGCGGACCGTATAATCCGGCTTCCCCGTTCAGCGTGGGGAGCGACGCTGGTTACTACAGCGTGACTTATTTCATTCGGGATAACTCCCTGCAAATCCGCAACGGACTGGGGGGAGGGACTTTGGTCTCTTCGGTGCCATGGACCGGAGACGATCAGCCAGGTGCCCGCTATACGTTTGAGGCGTCCGGCGAATACGACGAAGCCGGGGATCTCACCCTGACCTTCACCATGACCGATTCGGCCAATCACTCGCAGAGCATTACGGCGGTGATCGAGAATCCGGTGACGGGCAACCTGTTCGGCCCCGGGATGCGTTTGCAGGGCGGGTTGGACACCGTGGTGGACTACCACAACTTCTCGCTCAGCTTGGGCGAGCCTCCTCCGCCGCCAGCCGATCCGGGCGTCACTTGGCCATTCCGCTACAGCTTCGGCACCGGTGGCAGCCAGGATGATCTGATCGATTTCGCGACCAGCAACGCCAATCATTGGACGCTGGAGGAAAGCTCCGCTAGCATCACCGCTTCCTCGGCGGAAGCGGGGGTCGCGGCGGCCACCACCCGCGTCACGAATGTCTACCATCCTGGAATCGACTTCGTGCTGCGGTCCGAGATGACCGTCGGTAATTTGGCGGGCGACGCCCCCCGGGCCGGGATGATTCTTTTTGCGGATGAAAACATCGAAGTCTTCGATGCCGCCGACGATTCGACTTATCTGAGCTTCACGTTGGAAGGAGACGCCGCTCTGGTGGTGCGTCACGGGCTGAACGGGACAGAGATCGCCCGCACGGATTTCTCCGGGTTGGACAATCCGCCGGTGATCGTTTCCGGTCAGCGTTACGTGTTGGAATTCGCCGGAGCTTATGTCGACGAAGGTGCGAACCTGGCCTTCGAAGGCCGCATTCGCGACGGGAATGGTGGCGCGGCTTCGGTCGCGGGGACGATCAACGGACCGTTTGCGGAAAGGAACCGTTTCGGTTTCGGCATGGCGCCCATGCCGAAGGTGAAAGCGCGACCTGGGATTTCCACACCTACAGTTGGAGATGGGACGCCGTTCCGACGCTGCACTACACGTTCACGGAAACCGTTGAGGGATATGCGACTCGGGTACCTAACCTTGGGATCCGCCCGCAGTCGGAGCTTCACATGTTGACTCAGACCCTTCAGCCGACTGACCTGCTCGGGCCCGCGGGCTCCGGCGTTTCCGGCTTGCCGCATGACCGGGCGCTCGATTTCACCTCCTCCGTCAGCATGGGAGGACTGGGGCCGGTCGGCAGAACCGGGGAAGGCAATGCCTTCGACAACGACCGGTTTCAATCGTTCACCGTCTCAGGTTGGTTCAAGACCGGCGGGAGTGATCCCATCGGTGGGGGCGCTCGCTTCATCGACCTCGGCGGCGCGAACATGCAGGTGTTCGCGAACCAGACCGGGGCGTGGACCATTCAACTTAACAATCCGGAGAATACCGTCACAACCATCACCACGCCGGCGGTTTACAATGCGACCCAGGAATGGGTGTTCGTGGCGATCACGTATAATGGCGTGGATGGCCGGGTGAATTTCTACATCGGAAATAGCGATGAAGAAGTTTCCCTGGCTCATTCGGCGGGAGTGAACCTTCCGGACGTAAACACCAGCCGGATTCAAATTGGAAATAACAACAATCGGGACCGGGCGTTTAACGGGTATTTCGACGACCTTCGCGTGTTCACGCTGCCGGTCAGCGGCGGCGCGGCCCTCGCGAGGAGCGAAATCGAAGCGATCCGGTTGGAAGCGTTGGCCGGACCGGCCGAACCTCCGGCGGGACCGACCTTCGAGGACTGGCGCCAGGCGAACTTCGAAAGCGAAGCGGACCTGAACGATCCGTCGATCAGCGGGCCTCTCGGGACTCCCGCCGGCGACGGCGTGGCGAATCTGTTGAAGTATGCCTTCGGGTTCGATGCGCTGACGCCCATCACGACTAATGATCTCGTCGCTTACGAATTCGATAATGGCACTTTGCGCCTGGTCTATCCGGAGCGAATCGGAGCCCAGGATATTGAATACATTCCGGAAGCGTCGGTAGATCTGGTTGGATGGGACGCCGCCCAAGTGGACGAAGTCAACCGGAGCGTCGATCCAGACGACGCTGAATTCGAGTTGGTGACGGTCGAGGCAGTAGTTGCCGAAGGAGCGCCCCGAGCCTTTCTCCGGGTCAGGGTTGAGGAAAAATAAGGAATAAAGGGTTAAGCGATCAAGAAGGGCTCTCCCATGCGGGAGAGCCCTTTTCGCGTGTGATATTCGGAGTTGCCAAGGTATTTGGTCGGCGGGATACGGCGTTTTCCGGCCCCGGCGGGTCGGTCGCGGATGATAAGAGTAAAAATCCGGGCTGCGCCCGGGGAACAACGTAGAATGAAATTTCCTCGCCACTGGGAGGGATGGCATCCTGCCGTCCGCCGTCGGCGTCGTTTCTGGGTGAGGTCGGCTGGAAGCCAACCCTCCGATTTAGCCCTGCAACCCGCATGGACAGTGAAGTTTCATAGAAGTCGCAGTTCCCTCCGGGCTGACAGCGTATTCGGAGGATGGTTGCAAAGTGAGGATCACTGTTTCGTCCCCCCTCAGGTCTCTTCACACGACATGGTGCGCGGTTGCCCTCGGTCACCTTTCGGTTGCCGAGGTTGCGGATATCAGGCGCTTTGACAAGCTTAAGGCGAGGGAGGTATGTCTGCGATGGTGAAGCGGTAGGTTTGCTCCCAGATTTCGTCGGTTGGAATGGTCTGGGTTTTCAGATTTGCGGGCCCGCTGGAGAACCAGGCGAAGGGGTTTTCCAAAATGAAAATCGGATCGGCCCGGGCTTGGGAGAAGTTGAGGGCGATGCGGCGGACGGGGTGGCGCCCGTCCAGGCTGCCAATGTAGGTGACTTTGTGTGGGCTGGTGCCAAGGGCGTCGGCGAAGGTGGCGGGTTGGCCGTCGAGTTGGATCGTGTTTCCGCCCATGCCGCTGAAGTCCCGCAGGAGGCGGAAACCAAGACCGTGATAGCTGACTTTTTGGCCGCGTCCGTTGTCCATGCTCCATGGGCTGAGAATGAGGATGGTGTCGCGTAATGCGGTGAGGCGGGTGTGCC
This sequence comes from Verruconatronum alginivorum, assembly GCF_056590205.1. Lineage (NCBI taxonomy): Bacteria > Pseudomonadati > Verrucomicrobiota > Opitutia > Opitutales > Verruconatronaceae > Verruconatronum > Verruconatronum alginivorum. The sequence continues at coordinate 3,086,169 of NZ_JBWPVQ010000001.1, forward strand.
AGGTCCAACTGATCCCTTCGGCACTGTGCTGGGCGCTGAGGTGGCGGGTTTCGTTGAAAACGGGGGTGCCGTCCACTCCCTCCCAGTGGAGTGTTTGATGGAGGGAAACCTCAGGGCCTTCGGCTTGTTCGATCCGAGTTTCGCGGTTGGTTTGGCGTCCCGGAGGTGTCGGATTATCAGGGTGTGGTGCTTCCTCCCAGAAGTTGAATTCCTTGGTTTGCAGGCCGAAGAAGCAGCCTTTGTGATGAATGTGGTCGTGGGGCTGGCAAACGATGAGTGCCTGGCCCGCAGGTGAGCGGAGCTGGCGGAAGTGGGGTTTGTAGGTATCGCTGCTTTCGTAAAGTCCGACTTCGATGTCGCTGGAGAGGAAGCGGAACTGGGGGCCGTGCTGTACGAGGTGCATGGTGGATGGTAAATGGATCGAAAGTTGAAGGCGAAGGTTATTGTTTGAGGAGCTTCTTCATGAAGGTCAGGCTGCGTTCCGCTTCGTCAATTCTGCCGCATTCGACGCTGAGAAAAATCTCGCGGTCGAGGGGTGCGAGAATCTGGATCACGCGTTCCCAGTCCACGACGCCTTCGCCGCAGGCGCAGCCGACGGGGGTGCCGGTGACTTTGCCTTTTTCGCGGCTGCTTTGCTCGAAGCTAATGTCTTTGGCGTGGACGTGGCGGACGTGATCGCGGACTCTTTCGAGACCCTCATAGGGGTCTTCGATTCCGGCGAGGTAGGAGTTGCCTGTGTCCCAGTTGACGGCGATCCAGGGAGATTTGACGAGGTTGACGATGCGGAGTAGACCGTCGGCGGATTTTGTATAGATGCCGTGAGGCTCGATGCAGACGTAAATTTTGTGGCGTGCGGCGACTTGGCTCACTCGGGTGAGGGTATAGCGCATGACTTGGTGGGCGAATTCATCGTCCATCCAGTCGGGCTTAATCATTTCGTCGGAGTTGACCCATCGGGCTCCGACGGCATCGGCCAGTTCGATGGATCGGGTGAGGCGGTCGATGGCGGCTTCGGGTTTCATGAGGGGGCTGTGGCCGCTTAGGCTGGCGACTTTGATGCCGTGGCGGTTGCAGATTTCCTTCATGAGGAGGTTATCCTCTTCCATCGAGTAGGAGTGGAAGTAGTGAACTTCACTGAGAAGTTCCCAGCCGGTGTGGACCATAGGCTCTATGTATTCGTAACCGATCTCGGCGGCGATCCGGACGCCATCTTCGAAGCTTTTGTCCGCGCTGCGGCAGTATTCCATGTTGAGGGAAATTTTAAAATGGGCCATTTTTTGTTGTATTCAGATGTTAATGTGAAGGGTTGGTTCATGTTCCTTTAAACTTCGCCCCAGCAGCCGGTGCGGGCGGATTTGTAGAGGGCGTCAATCGTCCGCATGGTGCCGAGATTGTCTTGAGCACAGCTGAGCGGGGTCTGGCCGGTGCGAATACAATCGGCAAAGTGTGTGAGCTGATTGACCATGCTGTCGGCATTATCAAAGGCGTCGGTGTCGGGTGGGACTGGGGTGAAGCCACGGTATTGGGCGAGCCAGCTGTTTTTGTCGGGCGTGCCCGGATTTTTCCTTGAGGCGTAAACCGCAGGTGCGTTGTAGTCACCCCCGTTGGGCTGGGCATGAATAGTTCCCTCTTCTCCGAAAATCATGAGGCCTTCGCCATAGGGCATGCGGAAGCCGGAGTAGGTGCCAAACATTTCGCCGATGGCTCCGTTGGAGAATTCGAGTAGGGCGCAAGCATAGTCTTCGGCTCCATTGCGAAAGTGGGTGGTGGAAGTGCGGGTGAGGGCGCAGACGCGCTTGACCTCGCCCACGAGGTAGCGGCAGAGGTCGATACGGTGAACACAAACCGAGAGGATGATGCCGCCGCCGGCCTCTTTGCCGTCGCAAAGCCAATGGCTGGAGGGCAGGAGCTGGTTGGCTACGAGGCCCTGCATGGAGTCGAAGCGGATCGCGTGAATGCGCCCGATCTCGCCGGACTTTATAATGCGGCGGATCCCAGCGTAACTGGTGTGGTAACGTTGGCATTGACCCACCATTAGCATTTTTCCGGTTTTGCGGGCGGCGACGGCCATTTCCTCGGCTTGGGCGAGTGAGCAGGCCATGGGCTTTTCCACGAGAACATGGTGGCCGGAATGCAAAGCGGCGAGGGCGAGCGGGTGGTGCTGGGCATGGGTGGTGAGGATAAGGACGGCATCAATGTCCTGGCGCTGAAGGAGTTCCTCGGCGGAACCGCAGATGACGGCATCGGGGAATTCGGTGCAGGCGCGCTGGGCATTGCCCAGGACTGGGTCATAGAGAGCAGCGAGGCGGAGTAGGTCGGGGCGTTCGGAGAAGGCGCGTTTGTGCAGGTTCCAGATGTTGCCAGCGCCGAGCAGGCCAATCGATAAGGGAGACATGTCTATTGTAGAGTGAGCGGTTTGATCGGTTTTCAAGAAAAGGCTCTTGAGTATGAGCAAAGAATAACAGAGGCGGTAGCTGGAGGCTTGCGAGCAACGCGCAGAAATGGTCGTATATCGCTCATTAAAGATCATTTATCACCTTTCTCTTTTTTGCGGCCTAAGGGCCTTATTGCGGGATTCCACGCGGAGGCGCCGGATACGGCAGTGCCGGGTTTAACGCATTGTGGCGAGCAGTGGCTGCCCGAGCATTGGCGTATCGCGCCGCACCGGCACCCCGTTTGGGAGTTCTACTTGCAGGTCTCCGGGACCACGTGCTGGAGTGTGGCGGGGATGGATTATACGCTCAAAGAAAGCCACTTTCTAGCGGTGGGGCCCGGGGTGGAGCACTGGTTGATCCAGCCCCCGAACGGAGAGCATCATATCCTGTTTGCGGGGATCGATATTGGAATGTTGGGGAAGCAGCAGCGGGAGTGGTTGGCCGTCTGGGAGCGCACCGATCATTTTGTGGCGCCGAGGGCCGGTGGAGTGGAGCGGGCTTTCAGTGATTTGTTGCAGGAAGTGACGGGGGCTCGGGCCTGGCGCTCGGCCGGGTTGCGGTTGGCGATTGAGCGGCTGGTGTTGGCGGCTACACGGTTGCTGGTGCCGGAGGAGGGTGGTCGGAGTGAGCTTTACCATCCGGCGACCACCCGCGCTTGTTACCTGATTGAGTGCCAGCCGGAGCGGGACTGGCAACTGGGTGAGCTGGCTCGAGCGGCGGGCATTTCGGAGTCGCACCTGCGGCGCTGTTTTCAGCGCGACCTGGGGGTTTCGCCTCGACGCTTCATCCTGAATGTCCGACTGGAGCGCGGCTGCCGCCTGTTGGCGGATACCGATGCCTCAATTACCGCGATAGCGTTGGAGCAGGGATTCAGCTCCAGCCAGCACTTTGCGCATGCTTTTCGTCAGTATAAAGGAATGACCCCACGCGAGTATCGGAAGGCTGAAGGTCAACCCCGAAAGGGTCGCTGATCAGCGAAAGGGTAGAATGCGGCGCGCGATGGGAGGCGGTTAAGTGCGGTACATTCCGGGTTTTCCCAGAAGCGAAAGTAGGGAGCAATATTCTTTATGGTTTTGAAACAAAGAATAGGTTTTGTTCCCACGGATCTGAATCGGAGCCGGGTTCAAGGACAACGGCAACGTCCTCATACGGTCCGCTGAGGCCTTCTTCGCCCGGGCAGGTCCGGTGAAAGGCGAACCCGGGAGGGGAGCTCGTGTGGAAAGGAGGCACGCGGTTGCCCGGGTTCGGTTGCATTACTCGGTGGAGGAGGTTAGGCGAACGGCCTTCTCCTCTGGCAGAACCATGCCGTAGGAGACGTCGTCGATCAACAGACTGCCGGTGGCGGGATGGAGGCCGAAATAGAGGAACATCCGTTTCGCCCCCGCCGGAACCGGGATTTCTTTCCCTGCTTGGATACCTTTCTCCGCATCGCGACGTTATAGTTAACGCTTAAATCCAGTCTAATCAAGTTGACCTGATCGGTGAAATTGGTGGAGGATGTAACCGTTCACATTAAGTGTTCGTTTGCTGCAATCCGGCTTTTTGGGGGGAACAACATCCCACCGACAGAGGAAAAAAAACATCCATTTCTTAGATATGAAAAAACGAAACTTGGGAGCCTTTACACTGATTGAATTGCTGACGGTGATTGCCATTATCGGCATCCTTGCGGCGATCTTAATACCTGTGGTCGGTTCGGTCCGCGAGCGAGCTCGTGCCACGCAATGTCTTTCCAATATCCGGGAGACCGGAATGGGGCTGCAGGTCTGGATCAACGAGCACGACGGGGTGATGACCACCCGTCTTTACGGGGCGTTCACCGGGGTTTACCCGGTATGGCCGGTCGAGTTGCGGAACGCGGGGATTATTCCTGCCGATTGGAGCACCCTCCAGTGCGCTGAGATCGATAATGCCGTGGATGACTCGCGGTATGAGATCGGCAACGATATTTACGGCTGGCGGAGCGCGTATGGGATGATCATGACCCCGGAAGCGATCGCCGAGTATGGATCCCGCAACAACATTTTCGGAGGTGGCTCATTTGTGAGATTCAACTTCAACACCGTCGAAACTCCCAGTCGCGTCGTGTTGCTCGGCGAAACCGTCATGGGCGCGGGCCGGGAGGATGGATCTCCGTATTTCCGCCTCGACAGCCTGGACTCCAACAGCGAGGCCTCCATCCACCTTCGCCACAACGGGCGAGCTCACCTTGCTTTCCTTGACGGACACGTCGAAGCGGCGGGGCCGGAGCGTCTCGGCGAACTCGGTTTCCGTAGCGGGCATCTCCATGACTACCGGGAGGTCATCAGCTTCCCCCAGCGGTGATGCGCGCCTTTCTCTTCACCCAACCTTAATCCTCAAACACAATAAAAAAAGCTCCTTATGAATCTCTCCTTTAAAAAGGCGGCCCGCCCGTTGGCAGTCGTCGCCTTGGCCCTCGGCCTCTCGTATTTGCAATTGTCGGCTTCGGACTCCGAAACCGTTTTTGCCCTCGATTTCGGAACTGGCACCGGCCAAAGCGATGGTTCCGAACTCCATATCAGTCCGGCGGAACCGGAAGTCTTCACCCTCCAGGACAATAGCCTAAAATATCGTCCCCTTTCCGGAAGTCAGCTTTCCAGCAGCGCCGTGTATGTGGCGGAGGATTACCTGGAGCGGCAGGATTTTACCTTGGAAGCAGACATGGTGTTGACCAAGTTCGAATGGCCGGAAGCGATTCGGGCCGGGCTGGTTGTCCTGGGGGGGCCGCACAGTGAAAGCACTCCTTTCAACACTACCTCGGATCAAGGGTTTTACAGTGTATCCTGGTGGCCGGCGATGAACATGAGCGAATCGGTGATCATGATTCGCCGTGGATTCAACGGAACGATTCTCAAGCAGGCAATCTGGGGCGGCCCGCACCCGAGTCAGTTTACGGCAGAAGGGGGTATCGGGGAGACGTTTACGTTACGGGCCGACGGGGAATACGACCAGACCGGTGCCTTGGTCCTTTCTTTCACGGTCACGGGTGGGGGGCATTCCCAAACGATTTCGACCGACCCAATCACGCAGCCGGTGCATGGAAATCTCTTTGGGATCGGAGGTCGTGGATTTGATCATCCTGACTTCGACCACGAATTCGATTTCCTCGATCTCACCATGACCGTTCACGGCGAGCCGCTCGAACTGGTGGAGGATCCCTTTATTAACAAGCCGAGCACGTTTATGTTCGGCTCCCTGAGCGGCCGAAACGATGGCGAGAGTTTCCGGAAGAACCTGGAGGAAGACTGGAGTCTTCGTGCGGCGGCCCTTCGCCTCACCGCGGGGAGCCCAGATTATCAGAACAGCCTGGCCACCGCGCGGGTATTGAATCACACCGCGGGGGAACCGTTTTACCTGGGACTGCGCACGACGATCGCCAGTCTCGCCGCCGGTGGGGAAAACCGGACCGGACTGGTGTTTTTGGGTGACACGGCTTACGCGAATTTCGACGAAGCCGACGACAGCAGTTTTTACAGCTTTCAGTGGGTAGCTTCGTCCACCGGTGGAGCGGGCAGCCTGGTCGTTCGTCAGGGAATGAATGGCACCGTGTTTGCTGACCTCGATCTTGACGGTGTGGCGGATGCCCCGGTGTTCGCGCAGGGCGCCACGGTCGATTTTGAGTTCTGGGGTGAATACAATGAAGATGGCGACGTGGAGTTTTTCGCCAAGGTTTCCGACGCTGATAGGGAAGTCTCATTCACCGGTTTGATTGAAGATCCGATCGAAGGCAACCGCTTCGGCTTTGGCGCGCGCCATCGTTCCGGTGAGAACGCGGCCTGGGACTTCAATGCCTTCGCTTTGGTCAACAAATGGGTGTTCGATTACGCCGAATTTGAGGCGCCGGTCGAACTCGATTTTGGAAACGAGGCAGAGAAGGATGGCAAGGACGGCCTCTTCTTTACCGGTCGACCGCAAGAGTGGACGTTGATCGAAGACGCGCTGCGGTTTCAGTCGACGGCCACGGTGGGTCAATATACCAACAGCGGGGCGACGACCATCCTGAGCAATTATCATCCGGCGCAGGATTTTGAGATAGAGACGACTTTCACGCTTACCGCATCGGGGTCCGCCGCTGAACCCTGGCATCGGGCCGGCGTGATCATGCTAGGTGGGCCGCATGATACTTATTCTCCTTTCAATACGGTGGGAAGCCTGGAGTTTTTCAGCGCGGTATTTCTGCCTTATCAGAACTCGATGAGCATTCGCCAGGGGGCGACGAGTACGTTGAGCGGCGCCAGCGCGGCCTGGACCGGGCCTTCGGGCACGGGCTCCGGCCTGGGAACGAAATTCACCGTGCATACCGCCGGCACCTATGACGAGGATGGCAACCTTACGATTGTGTTCACCCTCACCCACGAGGGCGGCCACAGCCAGCAGGTGACCGGCACGGTCACGGGACCGAGGCATGGAAATGTTTTCGGTTTGATTGGTCACTCGAACGCCGGCGGGCCCGCGATATTCGATTTTCACGATTACGCGTTGAGCCTTGGGGATGTTCCGGAACCGGTGACCGATCCCTCGATCAACTGGCCTTTTGCTTACCGGTTTGGCAGTGTGTCCGGATTGGATGGACTCGCGGACTTCCGGGGCACAAACTCGTCGGAATGGTCGTTGGGCGAAACCGAAGTTCGCCTGAGCGCGGGTTCAAGTGATTACACGAACGCCCTTCTCGCGACTCGCTTAGGCAACTTCGACAAGGAGAGCTTTGGCCTGCGGACCCGGCTGACTCTGACCAGCTTGACGTCGGATGTTCACTCCTCCGGGCCGGGATTGATTCTCTTCGGCGATGCCGATCCCGAAGTCTTCGATGCGGACGATGACCAAACGTACCTGAGCTTCCAGTGGTTGCCGAATCCCGCCGAAGGTGGCCGGATCGTTCTGCGGCAAGGACTGGATGGGGCGATTCTGGCGGAGACCGCGTTCGCCGATCTCGATTCCCCGCCGGTTACTCAGCTCGATACGACCTACACTCTGGAGTTCAGGGGTTTCTTTGGAGACGTCACGGGAGATGAAGTCACCGACCTGCGGTTTGTTGCCATCTTGTCGGACGAAAGTGGAGGGTCGGCCCGGTTGACCGGGGTGATGGAGGGACCGCTCAATCTCGGTAATCGCGTCGGATTTGGCGCCAGGCACTCGGCGGATGACGACGCGGTCTGGGACTTCCATGAGTTGATCATGGTCGCGGGCTCCAGGGCGAACTTTGACCCGGTGGCGGCTCCGGTTGCCTGGCATCTCGGCAGTGGCGAACTCCGCAATGACGGGGCCAGTTTTTACTCCGACCGTCCCGGCGACTGGCGTCTGCAACCCACGGCAATTCGCCAGCATAACACGAATGGCTCGGGCTGGGTGGATACGGCCAACGTGCTCCAGATTTCGAACTATCAGCCTGGAGTTGACTTCACCATGGAGGCGCATGTCACGCTGGATGAGGAGGGTAACACCGGTGACTGGGAGCGCTTCGGGATGACAGTTCTCGGGCCGGAACACCGTCCGTATGATGGCCAGTTGTTCGTCTCCACCAACACATCGATGTATAATCCGATGATCATGATGGGACAACCCGGGGGAACCCGTCAGGGTCACATGCGTATCCGGAAAGGCATCAATGGAAGCACTCTCGTGGGAGAGGCATGGGAGGGATTGAATCATCAAAATGGCGGTCGGGGCACGACTTACGTTATGCGGACCACTGGAACCTACAACGCCAGCGGCCACCTGACGATTTCGTTTACCGTGACGGATGCGAATGGCCATTCCCAGACGATCAGTTATGTGGACACGAACCCAGTGCACGGCCCTGCCTTTGGCTTCGGCGGAACCGGTCTAAGCTGGAGTAACCGCTACGATTACCACGACCTGCGCCTCTGGTTCGGCGAGGACGAGCCGCAGCTCCCGGAACTTCCGAGCGAGGGCGTGACCTATGCCGACTGGCGGGGATCGCACTTCTCCGGCGACGACCTGACGGACGACAGTATCAGCGGACCTCTGGCGGCTCCGGCCGGAGATGGCATCGCGAACTTGTTGAAGTATGCCTTCGGGTTCGATCCGATGACCCCGGTCTCGACCAAAGATCTGGTCGTCATGGAAGTGGACGAAGGAGTGCTTCGCCTCGTGTATCCGGAGCGGATCGGGGCGGAAGATATCGAGTATCTTCCGGAAGCGACTTCCGATCTGGTTTCCTGGGATTTGGAAGTTTCGGAAGTGGACCGTATCCCGGATCCGGACGACGAGGACTTCGAACTGGTGACGGTGGAAGCCGTCGTGGGAGAGTCCGCCGCCAGAGCCTTTATTCGCGTTAGGGTCGCGAATAATTAGATAGGGTTAGAGTATAGAGCCCTCCTGGGGACAGGAGGGCTTTCCCTTTTTCGAATTGCCGGAACTTATGGGGCGAAAACTCGCTCCTATCAAATTGGCAGTTATATGGGCTGGTGGGCGTCGGAGGGTTGGCTTCCAGCCGACCACCAGTGCAATAGCAACGACTATAACGGCGGACGGCTAGATGTCATCCCTCCCGGTGCGACCACGCAGTTCCGGGTTAACAGTATCTTAATTTATTGCCATGTTTTTTCTGAAGCCGAGTTTTTTCCGACTGAATCGACCTGTAGAGCACGCCGCTTTCTGGCTCGCGAGCTTTTGTTTGCTGGTTGGATCGAACCTGGCCGACGCCCGGCTGCCGCCTCCCGCGGAGAACATCCCGGATAATCCGCCGTTGTGGCCGATGGTGGTCACTCCCGAGGGTGAACGCGTTTTGCTGGAAGCGGCTCCGGGGGTTCAAGTCCGTTACCTGGAAGACTCGAACAGCGTGGAGGTTACCCCGGCGGGCCACTGGCTAATCAATTTCCCGCTCGAGGAGATAATCGATCTTCCCAATCAGAGTGTGGAGGCATTTTCTCAAGCCATTTTCAATCGCCCGGCGGGGGAGCTTCGTAATTGGTATTTCAAGACACCGGGAGAACCCCAGTTTGTCGTTCCTCCGCAGACTGGACCGGCTCCGATCCGGAATACGCCAAACCCCGACCTGGTGGTGAACCAGTTGGCCGGCAATGCCAGTGACAGCAATGCGGGGACGATTGGACAACCTCTGCTCAGCATCGGCGAAGCAATTAATCGAGCTGCGGCCGGTTCGGTGGTTCATGTCTACCCGGGGGTGTACCGGGAGCGGATGGTTGTCAATAAGAACGGAACCGCCGCCGCCCCGATTCGCTTTGAAGGGGTGCGTGGGGAGGACGGCGCAATGCCGGTTATCTCGGGAAATAATCTTTTCCCCAACAACGCCTGGCAGGAGACGATCGAATGGCCCGGAGTTTTTCGGGCCGACATGATCCACAACCTCATGGGCACGATTTCGAAAGGTGGCAATCTTTTGATCGAGCGGGATCATCCGACGCAACTCGGGGAAAATGAAGTCGCTTTGAACCGTTCCTCGGTCGAGTTCCTCGATATTGCCCCGGCCGGGCAGTTGGCTCCGGTTGAAGGGACCCAGCAGTTCGGCTCCGAGTGGCGACGGGTCAGCGCCGATAACGACGGCTTTTTGCGATTGGAAGATGAATACGGATCCGACGCCCGGAACGCGATCTTCTGGATTTCCACCTGGATCTGGGTCGAACCGGGAGATTTTCATGGATGGCACCCCGATATGCCGCAACCAATTTCCGGCGAGGTTTACGTGGCCGACGGATTCCGGGCGGGACGTATCACCGGGGTGCAAAACGGCACCCAACGAAACCAGTACCGGGTCTGGGTTGATGGGAATCTGATTCCGGCCATGCGTCACCTGCGGGATCCGAACACGCAGGTGCATGAGGAGCCCGGGTCATCGCGCAACTACGGAACGGGAGACGTCTGGGAAAACTTTCCGCTTCAGGAAGGATGGAACCGGGTGGTGTTTCAATTGGATACAACGGTCCGTCCATGGGATATGACCTTTCGCTTCCGTTCGGGACGCTACATGCCGTCGTGGATCGGGTCCGCGGTCGAGCCGGAGGATTTGTCGCAACGTCCCCCGGGTACGGCCGACGACTATATCGACGAAGTCATGATTCTCGGCCCCTTTCCGACGACCGGTCTCGATCGCGGAGTCTACGCCCGCCTGGCGGACGGCGAAGATCCGAATGACGCCGAAATGGACGGCGCCGCCAGGACCGACTCCTTGGTGGATGTGAACGGTGAATTTGTGCAGGTGCGCGGGTTTGAGATTCGTCACGGCGCTCAATTCCAGCAAGTTCCGCTGGTTCGCCTGGGGAATCAAGGGACACTCCTGGAAGGTTGTTTGGTTCGCGAGGGGGAAGTCCGTGGCTTGGGGGCCGTTCTTTGGGGAATGAACCAGAGCAGCGCTCCGATCGTGATGCGCAACAACTGGGTCCTCGATATGGGGAACCTCGGCATCGGAGCGACCGGAAGTTCCAACAATCTTACCAGCCAAAACCAGGTTTATCCGGCACCCGGACGGGGACGGTTGATTCTGGAACACAACCACGTCGGCAACACCAACTGGGGAGTGTATCCAGCGATGTGGGAATCGGGGGGGATGAAACTCTTCCGCCTGACCAACGCCATTATTCGATACAATACCATCGAAGGAGGTCACGGACCCGCCATCTGGCTCGACTGGGAACATTACAACAACCGCCTGGAGGGGAACCGAATTCTCAATGGATATGCCATGGGATTTGGAATTGAGGCCTCGCCCGGCCCGAACTTGATCGTGAACAATGTCTCGCACGATCTTCGCCCCGGGCCGGTCTGGTTTCGCAGCGGAGTCCTGACCTGGAGCAGCGACCGGACCCGGATCCTGCACAACTCGATCGACGGCGCCGACAACCCGTTGCCCGCCTGGCAGGGACGAACCGGATCCGGCGCGATCCATACCGTAGAAGGGGGCGACGACCGCGGCACCCATTGGCAGCCGTTGCAGAACCGTCAGCAAACGATCGTCAACAACCTCATCATGAAGTCGGACTTTGCGATTCAACGGCGCAACAATGACATCATTGACCGGAACGCCATCGACACCACCAATCACGAGTGGCTGCCCGACGGTTGGCCCGAGTTTCCCGGAGCATCCCGCGGCGACTACCGGTTGCCGGTCGAAAGCTGGCTCAGCGTGACCGGCTCCGAAGCTTACGGTGCGGACCAGGTTCGTCACGACTTTCACGGTCTCCTCCGTTTTGCGGCGGATGGGCGAAGCGTCGGCGCGTTCCGTGCGGAACGCGAACCTTTCGACCCCGCCGCCGCGCGGATCGAAGTGGAATACATCGATGGAGAGATGGCCCGGTTGTATGAAGTTTTGGAGCGGAGTTTGGATGTCCCGTCCATCCAATGGCCCTTTGTTTTCGCCTTTGGCGACGATGCCGGGCGCGATTCTCTCGACGGATTCGCGGCCAATTTTTCGGAAGAGTGGACCCTGGCCGAGGATGGAGCCGTAGTGTCGGCCGCTTCGGAGGATTACCGGAATTCGTTGCTGACCACTCGTGTATCCAATTTTTCCACCGCTACCAGTTTTGGGGTCCGGATGCGGATGACGCTGGAGGAGAATCCTTCGGGGTCGCACGATTCCGCGATCGGGCTGGTCTTGATGGGCAAAGCCGATCCCCAGGATTTTCACCCGGACGATCCGTCGAGTTATCTCAGTTTTCAATGGTTGCCCAATGCCGTCGGAGGCGCTCGCATCACGGTTCGCCAGGGGATGGACGGAGCGATTCTGGCGGAAACGGAAGTGGAGAGGATCCAGGCTCGTGCCGGACGAAATTACACAATCGATTTCCGCGGAACCTTTGTCGATTCCGATCTCCACTTTGACGGGCGACTGGTAGATGAACGGGGACGAGTCGAGACCGTGAGCGGTGTCTTGGAGGGGATCGATTCTCTCGGAGACCGGCTTGGATTGGGCGTTCGTCATCGATCCGTTGGTGGCCCGGTTTGGAAGGTTCGGGATTTTGCAATGGCTTCGGGTGATTTGCTCAACTTCGAACCGTTTTTTGCTCCGTTCAGTATTGATTTTGGAACTACGGGCGAACGGGAAGACGGCAGCCGTCTTTATTCGGACCGCCCGGAATCGTGGTCGGCGGTGTCGGATGCCCTCCGCTTTCAATCCAGTGCCGGGACATGGACCGATTCCGCGATGCCGGCCTATGTCGGGAATTACCAGGCTGGTCGCGATTTCGCGGTGGAGTCGGATGTTCGGATGGATCATGGCGGGACTGGAAACTGGAATCGGTTCGGACTGCTGGTCCTCGGAAGTCATGAGCCGTACGAGGGCGTGACCCTCTCGTCGGGGAGTTCCGATTTTTATGTGGGCATGTATATGGTCGAGCAAGGCCAGATCCGGATCCGGCAGGGGCTGGACCAAGCGACGTTGGTCTCCCAGTCGTGGAACGGACTGAACAAAGCGAATGGCGGCGTCGGCACGACCTACCATTTGAAGATGGAAGGTCTGTATGACGCCGACGGGGGGCTGACCCTGTATTTCACAATGACCGATGCCAACGGCCATTCGCAGACCGTGAATTGGACCACCGCCACTCCATTGGAAGGTGCGATGTTTGGCCCGGCCGGAACATCCCTTCAGCATGGCGGGCGTTATGCATTCCGGAACCTTCAGTTGACCATGGATATCGAGGAGGAGGCGGTCGTAAGTTTCGACGATTGGCGGCTGGATCAGTTTGAGACGGAAGAATTGGACAACCCGGAGATCAGCGGTCCGTTCGCCACTCCCGTGGGAGACGGCATTGCCAATCTCCTGAAGTATGCCTTCGGCGTAGATGCGAAGACGCCGGTGGTCTGGAGTGATTTGATGTCGATGGATGTCGAGGAAGAAACCTTGACGCTGACGTATCTCGAACGAGTGGACGCCGACGATATTGCTTATATCCCCGAAGCGACCGAGGACCTCGCTGATTGGTCCGGTGGCACCGAACGTGTTTTCGAAAGCAACCGCGAGATCGTCGATGAAGATTTCGACCGCGTCACCATAGAAGCGGTTTTGCCGGAGAATGCCGCCCGCGGCTTTATCCGGGTAAGGGTCGAAATCAAATAGGCATCCCTATTCCCCACAAAAGGGTTCAATTCAACGAATAACAGCGAATGAGTACAACCTCCTCACATCCTTCCGGTCTTCCTTCTGATCCGGCTCAATTTGCCTTCCCTTCAGGCTTCGTCTGGGGGGCCGCCACCGCCTCCACTCAAATCGAGGGAGCTTGGGATGAAGATGGTCGCGGTCCCTCGATATGGGACCATTTTTCCGCCGAGCCCGGCCGCATCCTCGGAAGCGACACCCCGAAGGTGGCATGCGATTTTTATCACCGCTATCCAAAGGATATCGCGTTGATGCGGGAGTTGGGGTTGAAGCATTTTCGCTTGTCGACCGGATGGCCCCGCGTCTGCCCCAACGGCGATCATGAAGTCAACGAGGCCGGACTCGACTTTTACGAGCGGGTGATCGACTGCCTGTTGGAAAATGGAATTGAACCCTGGGTGACGCTCTTTCACTGGGATTTGCCGATGGCCCTGGAGGAAAAGGGGGGCTGGGTGAATCGTGATGTTGTCGGGGCGTTCGAGCATTACGCCCGGGCGATCGTTGGGAGGATCGGCGATCGCGTCTCCCGGTGGTTCACGATCAATGAATACGTCTGCTTCATCGAGCTCGGGTATGATCGTGGGAAACACGCTCCGTTCCGGCAGGAGTCGCGAAAGAATGTCAACAATGCGTGGCACCACGGCTTTTTAGTGCATGGGACTGCTGCCCAGGTCATCCGGGAGTTGGCCCGGCCCGATTCGCTCGTCGGCTTGGCCGCCAATATTCAGGTGGTCGCTCCGGCCATCGAGGATGAGGAGTGCATTACCGTCGCCCGCGAGCATTTTCATGAATTGAACGGACGCCAGCTGCAACCTCTCTTGCAGGGAGAGTATCCGCCGGAGTTCCTCGCAGCCCAGGGTGATGACGGTCCCGACGTGCGCGAGGGGGACATGGAGTTGATCAACGCGAAGATCGACTTTCTGGGGCTCAATCTCTACGGCGCCGGATTTCACCGTCCCGGGCCCGACGGTCGTTCCCAGTTCATGGGGTTTGACAATAATTTTCCGCGGGACCGGATGAGCCCGATCGTTCCGCAGGCTCTTTATTGGAGCCTCAATTTTTGCGACACCCTTTACGGTGCCCAGAATTATTACATTTCAGAGAACGGTTCGGCTTTAGAGGGCGAAGCGCCGGACGAAAAGGGGGAGATTCGTGACGTCAGCCGCGTGCAATACATCCGCCTTTATCTGCAAAATTTGCATCGAGCTATCCGTGATGGACGTGAAGTAAGCGGATATTTCTACTGGAGTTTCATGGATAACTTCGAATGGACATCCGGCTACGCGCCCCGTTTTGGGTTGGTCCACGTCGATTATGAAACGCAAAAGCGAACACCGAAATTCAGCGCCACCTATTACGGCAAGGTGATGGAGAATAACCGGGTCTTGTAGTCGACCAGGAAACACGCCCGCTCTCATGCCCGGGAGCAAGCCAAAGCTTGAGGGACAGTCGTGCGGATTGGCATCGGCGGAATCTCGCTGGTTGAAAGCGTCTCAAGATTCTCCTGAGAAAATCCCGCCGCTAGAGGGAAGCCGTATAAATGCGGAACTCCAACATTCCAGGCAGTGGAAGGTTGGAGCAACTGTGTCTCATGCAAGTGTTATTCATTTTTTCAGGAGTGCTCATGTTCGCCGCGACCATGACAGTCTCATAAACGTTCTGCTAGACCTTCACTTTTTTCAGCAGGGTCGTCCCCCTCCGCCACCGGCCATCGACCAGGACCGTAAACGGGTTATCGGGCAGTCCCAGCGCATCCCGCTCGATCAAAGCGGCCACCTGCTCCACCGCCACCGCACCGATACGCTCGTAGTGCGGATAAACACCGGTAATCGGCCCCGTCTCCGACGGAGTATTGAGGAGGCAGAATCCGATATCCTCGGGTAGATGATACCCGAGCGACCGCAACATTTCAGGGACTTCGTGCCGCTGGGAGACGATAACATCTGGATTTTCCCGATCCAACCAGTTTGCGAAATCGTCCGGATCGATCGTTTCTTCGCCGAAAAGCACGTCGACCCGATCCGCCGATTCTCCCATCGTCTGTTCCAATAAATGCAACGCCAGGATCGCCCGGTCCATCCGTGCCTCCTGGCTCATCACTCCGACCAGACCAATGCGCCGGTAACCTCTTGACCGCAACTCCGCGTAAACTCGTTTAAGTCCGTGCAGAATGTCGCGGCCGACCCGGTGGTGCGCCGGACTCTGCAATGAATAACCGACCGCCACCGTCCCAAACTGCGACCAGTCGAGGTCGACCCGGAAGTCGACCGAGCGGACCGGCGAAACAATCACACCCCGAATCCCCCGCGCCCGGAGTTGCCGCGTCAGTACTGCCGCTCCCGGAAGCTTGGACTCCAGATCAAATCGCTCAACACCGTATCCCATAGCTTCCGCCCGTTGACGGATACCCGCCTCCATCGACACCGGCCAAAAGTCGCGATAGCCCGCCACTTTGTCGTAAAGATAGGCCAAAAGTTCCTTAAAGACCGGTTTCTCCGGTTTTCGAATCTCGCTCATAAGGCGAGATAATGCCCGGTTCGGTGCGTAACCCAAAGCATCCGCCACCTGCCGAACCCGCTCGCGGGTCGCCTTCGGGATGCTCGGATGCTCCCGCAATGCCAACGAGACCCCGGAGGCCGAAAGTCCGCAGGCCCGGCCGATCCGGGCCAAGGTCATTTTTTTCTCAGGTTCACTCAACGGTTGAGTAGCGTCACCATTTACAGGCAGCCTTCAAGCATGAATAACTCGAATCGTCTTAAAACAAATGCAACCCAACAGAAAAATATGCCATTACACCGCCTAAACACCCTCCTCGGCACTGCCCTTGTGGTTTTCACGGCCAGCGCGAGCGCCCTACCGGTTATTTCATCCCATTTGGATGACGCGAGCATTCGCTCGACTCAAGCGGACAACAGCGTCCTCGAAGTCAGCCGCCAAAACGATTCCGCGGTGGTTGCCGG
Organism: Verruconatronum alginivorum; assembly: GCF_056590205.1. Lineage (NCBI taxonomy): Bacteria > Pseudomonadati > Verrucomicrobiota > Opitutia > Opitutales > Verruconatronaceae > Verruconatronum > Verruconatronum alginivorum. The sequence continues at coordinate 3,102,659 of NZ_JBWPVQ010000001.1, forward strand.
TTACGATTCCACGTCCGGCAATCAATACGCCTCGGTCGGTATTCTCTTTTTTGAATTGCCGGCGCTGGCCGCAGGTGAATTCTTCGACAACGCCTCATTGAGCCTGCGTATCGTTCCGCAGAACTCTCCGACCCCGAACATGGATGCCTACATTCTCGGTATCCAATCCAACACCGCAATCGACATCTCGTGGTATTTTCAAGGCACCGCCGGATCGGCCCCCGCTGGTGATACTCTTCTCCAGGCCAGCCTCGGCACTTCAGAAACGGCTGGCGCCGGACGCAATGTGACCACCAGCGCCGCCGCGAACAACACTCTCCTCGGCTTCCTGAACGCCAACTACGACGGAAACGGATCCCAATACCTCGCGCTGCGGTTAAACCTTGACGAGGCGATCGCCGGCGGACTTCTCGTCGACGGCCCACGCTACTTCATTGGATCAAGCACCAACGCGTTTGAACCGCAACTGACCCTCACGGCTATTCCAGAGCCGTCTACCTACGCCGCTATTCTCGGGCTCATGGTAATGGGGTTGGTGGCACGGCGCCGTTTTCGACGCTAGGATTGGACATTCAGCATCCCTTCTGCGAAGCCCGCCTTGCGTCCCGGGGCGGGCTTCTTTTTTTTAAAGAATTCGACCAAAACACTCGTGGACTCCCGCATCGATTGGGCCGTATTAATCGGATTTCTTGCTTTCACCACTTGGTTCGGTCACCGACTCAAGGCCAAAGGGGCCGACACTCTGGACGGTTTTTTTCGGGGAGGTCGCGACATCCCTTGGTGGGCGGTTTCCGCTTCACTGATTGCGACAAAAACAAGCGCCCTCACTTTCATCGCCGTGCCCGCTGCGATCTACGCCGTCGGCGGCGATCTGCGTTACGTCCAGATTACCATCGGATTCATCCTTGGTAATTTCCTGATGGCCCATTGGTTTATCGGCCCTTACTACGCCGCCAACGTTTACAGTCCCTACGACTACATCGGGCAGAGGCTCGGCTCAAGCGTGGGCCACCTGGGGCGAATGTTGTTTGTAGTCGGCGCCGTCCTAAGTCAGGCGATCCGTTTGCTATCCACGGCTCTGATCTTAAGCGTCATCACCGATCTGCCGCTGTCCGCCTGCATCTGGATCATCGGAGCGTTTGCCGTCCTTTGGGCCTGGTTTGGCGGGGTCACCACCGTCATTTGGACCGATGTTCTCCAATTCGGCATCTTTATTCTTGGCGGACTGGTCTCCGTTGCCTGGCTGTTCGATGCGATTCCGGGTGGGTTGGTTGGCATCTTAAGCGCCGCCGACGCCCAAGCCAAACTGGTCTTTTGGGATCTCTCCCTCGATCCCCGAAAAACCTTCACCCTCTGGGTTGGCCTGATCGGTGCCAGCATTTTCGAGCTCAGCGCGAATGCGGTCGATCAAGTGGTGACCCAGCGCGCACTGTGCTGTCGGGATGCTAAAGCGGCCAAACGAGCCGTCCGCTGGTCCGCCGTCGGCGTGGTCACGACGTATCTGATGCTCATCGTGGGACTCGGCATTTTTGCGTTTCATAGTATTGCCCCGCCTTCACCGGAAACGGCCGAACTCCTGCTCCGGGAGCCCGACCGTGTCTTTCCGCTTTTTGTCTTGGAACAACTCCCGGTCGGACTCTCCGGGCTGCTCATCGCCGCACTTTTTGCCGCCGGAATCACCACCTTGGATTCCGCCCTGACCGCACTTTCACAGATCAGTGTGCAGAGCGCCCTTCCCGCAATCAAAGGCACTAGCTCATGGTCGGATAAGGACCTTTTGCGTGCCTCGCGCTGGGGCCTCGTATTTTGGGGAGGGATTCTCTGCGGCCTCGCTATGCTGTTCCATGCCAAACTCGACCAAGGGTTGCTCCGGATGGGACTCTCCGTACCTGGCTATGTCTTCGGTGCCCTTTTGGGAATCGCCTGGCTCGCCTTGCGCGGTCGAACCCGTCCAAGCCATATTTTCATCGGAACCTTCGCCGCTGTCGCAGGCGTCTTCTTCCTGAAGCATGCGGGCATCGCCTTCTTTTGGTGGTATCCTGCAGGCGCCGTGATCCAAATCGGACTTTCCTGCCTTCTCGACCGAATCCGGAATCAGTCCGAACTTTCTTGAAACGAAACTTATGAGAGACTCCATCCATGAACCGCTGATGTCATTTGCAATGCCTCGGTCATTGATCAGCCGCTACGCCCGCTTTACCCGGTTTGTGGTCGCGGTCTCCGTCATCGGATTGGCCGCACCGGTCACCGCAATTCAAGCCGCACCCCCACCGGCCGACATGCTCCCATCAAACGCCGAACGCGATCTGGATCGCCTGGCCCACAATCTTCGCACCCACCCCGCTCCGATGGAGATCCCAGGCGACCATCCCGACCTCGAAACCACCGGAGCCACCCTGCAAGCTGACGGCACCTGGGAAGACCTCCGTTACACCGATGATCCCGACACCGCCGTCTTCCCCGCACTCGCCCATCTCCATCGAGCAAATAAGCTCCTCGAAGCGGGCGCAACGGAACCCGCTTTCCGTGCCCTCAAAGCCTGGTTACGGCTCAATCCGCGCTCCGCCCAAACGTGGCACGACACCATCGGCGTTCCTCGCTTGATCGGCAACCTGTTGCTCGCATTCGCCGACGATCTTGAACCCGAAGCTCTGGAGCGCGGCCTGGCCATCCTCCGCCGCCCGGTCGGACCTGACGGCGAACTCTTCTACGCGGGTAAACCGGCAACCGGACAAAATCTCCTTTGGCAAGCGCAACTCCAGATTATCGGCGCTTGCCTGGAAGGCGATTCGGAGCGCGTCGAACGCTACGTCCGTCGGATCGAGCGCGAATTGCGCATCACCACCGGCGAGGGCATTCAGGCAGATTTCAGTTTCCACCAGCATGGCCCCCAGCTCTACAGCGGCGGTTATGGAAACACCTTCACCTCCGATGCAGCGCGACTCGCTGCAGTAACGCACGGCACCCGCTTCGCCTTCAAACCCGAAACCCTCGACCGCCTCACTGCATTCCTTCTCGATGGTCAGCAAGGCATGCTGCGTGGCCAAGCCTGGGACTTCACTGTGGTCGGTCGAGAGATCACCCGTGTCGATATCACCGCAGCCACCCTCGCGCCCGCCGCCGAACAGCTCGCCTCGCTCGGAGGACCGCGCGCGTGCGAACTCGCCGCCTTGGCCCGCCGCCTCCGCGGCGGTGATTTCCCCGAAGACGCCCCCAGCCGCTTTCGCGTCTTCTGGCGTTCTGACTTCGTCAGTCAAACACGGCCCGGTTTCTATTTCTCCGTTCGCATGTCCTCAACCCGAACCCTCGGCACCGAGTCGGGCAACGGTGAAAATGAGCAAGGCACACATCTTGGCGACGGAGCGACGGCCATTCTCCGCCATGGAGAGGAATACAAAAACATTGCCCCGCTTTGGGATTGGCGGCATGTCCCCGGCGTGACAAACGCTTATCGTCCCGATCGCCCCCTGCCGACCCACCCGTGGGGGCGCGGCGCACACGGCGGCGACGCCTTCGCCGGCGGGGCGGGAGATGCCAGGGACGGTCTTGCCGCCATGACACTCGACCGCCTCGGCGTGAGGGCTCATCGCGCCTGGTTCTTCCAAGGCGATACAGTCGTCTGCCTCGGTGCCGGCATCTATTCGGAAGATGGAGCATCGCCTCTGGTGACGACTCTCAATCAATGCCATGCCCGTGGCGGGTCCGTAGAACGGGGAAGCGACTGGATCCGTCACGACGACATCCTCTACCTCCATCTCGACGGCGGCCACTTCCAGGCTCGGGTTGACCACCGGACCGGCCGCTGGCGCGATGTGGATCGCCGCCGGGGAAGCACCCAATCCGTATCCGGCGACATCTTTACGGCCTGGATTGAGCACGGCAAAGCATCCGCCTCTGCCCCCGGCCACTATGCCTACCTGGTCGCTCCCGAACGCTTTGCAAAGGATCTGGACACATTCCGCGAGAACGAAGCACCTCGCATCCTAATGAACACTCCGGAAATCCAAGCCGTCATCAGCCCGTCCGGTGATCTGGTCCAAGCCGTCTTCCGGGGCGCCGGAACCCTCAGCCTGCCAGACGGTCGCACAGTCCAGGTCGACGCTCCCAGCCTGGTGCAATGGCGTCATACTCCGGCGGCGGTGAACCAAATCGTGGTCAGTAATCCCACCCAAAAAATCACCCAACTACGGATTACCCTCAGTCCCGCCGCATCAACCGGCCGCGATCCAATCGTCCTCGATGTGGAGTTCCCGGAATATCCCGCCATCGCCGGTCGCCCCATCGCAGTCGATCTCATGCGGCAGTCCAATCCGCTACCAAGATAATCCTCAGGATTACACTTGAGAACTGACCAACATACACCGAATTTTGAATACAAATACACCGAGCAAATACAAGGTGACCATTACGAAGACAGCCGCCTACGATGTTATCATCACGGGCGGCGGCGTCTCCGGCAGTGTCGCCGCGATCGCCGCCGCACGAGAGGGTGCGCGCACGTTGCTGATCGAAGAGCAGGGCTTTTTAGGCGGTTCACTGACATCAATGGGGGTCGGCCCGATGATGAGTTTTCACAACGGGGCCGGCGAACAACTCGTGCGCGGGATCCCTGAGGAATTGATCCGCAGACTCGTCAACGCCGGAGCCAGCCCCGGGCACATCTCCGACTCCACGACCTATTGCAGCACAGTCACCCCCTTCGACAGCGAAGCCCTCAAGATTGAACTGGAAACGATGCTTTCGGAGGTCGGCGCTTCCGTGCTCTACCACACCCAGCTGGCCGCCGTGGAACGGGCCCCCGAGGGCGGCCGCATCACCGGCATAGTTGTCTGCAACAAGGCCGGCCTGAGCCACCTTCAGGCCCATACTTATATCGATGCGACCGGCGACGCCGACCTTGCTGCCCGGGCCGGCACCGCATTCACCTTCGGGCGAAAAGGCGATCAATGCGCCCAGCCGATGACGATGAACCTAAAGGTGGGCAACGTAAACTGCGAGGCTCTCCGAGATTACGTGAAATCCAACCCCGAAGATTTCGACTGGCCGCAGGGCCAGGAAGAGGGCTTGGCGCGCCTCGACAAATCTCCCCGGATTAGTCTTGGAGGTTTTAAGAAAGCCTGGATCGCCGCCCGCGAAAGCGGAGAGGTCGATGTACCGCGCGATAACGTGCTCTTTTTCGAGACCGCTACCCCCGGCGTGCTCATTTTCAACACGTCACGGGTCCAGGGATTTGATGCCACCGATCCCTGGCAACTGAGCCAGGCGGAGTCGGTCGGCCGCCGCCAGTGCGCGCAAATTTTCGCCTTCCTTAAAAAATATTGCCCTGGTTTCGAAAACGCTCTCCGAATGGATACCGCGCCCAAAATCGGTGTCCGCGAATCCCGTCACATTCTGGGGCGCTACCAGATCACCGCCGAAGACCTGATCCATGAAAAAAATTTCCCCGACCCAATTGCCCGGGGCGGTTATCCGATTGATATCCATTCACCCGGCGGGATTCAAACCGATTCTGTCCACCTGCGTCCCGAGGCCGCTTACGAGATCCCTTATCGTGCCCTGCTTCCCCTGAGCCCGGAAAATCTGCTGGTGGTCGGACGCTGCATCAGCGCCACTCATGAAGCGTCCGCCGCCTTCCGGGTGACTCCGATTTCCATGGCCATCGGACAAGCCGGCGGGATCGCCGCCGCCATTGCGGCGCGAAGCCACCGGGGTAATCCCGGCGAGGTGCCTTACGATGTAGTGCGCGACAAACTGATCGAACAAGGAGCTAGTCTTCCGGAAGCGATTCGGGAGCCCAAGTCGTTCGCAGGGTGACCTTCCGAAGAAGCGTTCAGGATGCGCCCGTCGTCAACCCCGGGCGGCACAAGAGCGGGGTAAGGGGAGGGAAAGAGGTGGCGTTCTCTTCAGCGGAATTCGTTTTCAACTCATGGTGATCTGGGACTGAAACTTTGATTGGCTGAGAAACGAGCCTGGCCGCGCTTTCGAGCGAAATGGATCGGTTCGAAGGTTGGGGAGATTGCCGTAGGGACCTACCCGCGCCGTGGAGTCGAAAAGCGGTGCGAGGACGCCCCGCACTCCAAGGCGCTTCGCGCGAAATATTGAATGGCGATTGCCTTTCGACGCACAGCCCTTTGGGAGTGCTCGCCCTCCCTGTCCGGTGGAAAGCAAAACTGATAATTAATAGTTCAATAGGTTATAGTTAACGGTGCGAGGGGATCGTCTTCATCGGGTATCGAGGCTTTCATTCCATCACCACCGCTGCTTGGTGGCCGGTAAACTCAAAAAACGGATACATATGAAAAACCCTCTTCTTGGCCTTGCTCTGGGCGCTTTCTTGTTTGGTTCCTCGTCGATCGCTTCTCATAACCTTCCTCCTCCAGCTGAAAATATCCCTGATAACCCCCCGTTGCTGCCGATGGTAATTACTCCCGACGGGGAGCGCGTGCTCCTGGAGGCCGCGCCGGGGGTGGAGGTGCATTACCGGCAGGCCACCAATGACGTGGAGGTGACGCCGGCCGGGCATTGGGTGATCAACTTTCCGATGAATGAGATAACCGATCTTCCCAATGGGAACGTAGAGGATTTCTCCCAGGCGGTATTCGGGAAAGCATCACACGAAGTGCGTAATTGGTATTTCAAGACGCCGGGCGAGCCGCAATGGGTGGTTCCCGCGCAGAGCGGTCCGGCGCCGATTCGCAACACGCCGAATCCGGATCTGGTGGTGAATCAACTCGCGCCGAATGCCAGCGACAGCAACCCGGGAACGATGAACGAGCCGTTGGCGACGATCAACGAGGCGGTGAGCCGGGCGACGGCCGGAACGGTGATCCATGTTTATCCCGGGATCTATCGGGAGGCGGTGACGATTTCCGCCAACGGAACGGCGGCCGCTCCGATCCGGATTGAAGGAGTTCGCGGGGTCGATGGGCAAATGCCGGTGATCACGGGCAACAATCCTTTCCCGGCCAACTCCTGGACGGAGACGACTGAATGGCCGGGGGTGTACCGGGCCGATCTCTTCACCCAACAACTCGGTCTGGTTTCCGCCGATGGCGAATTGCTGATCGAGCGCGATCATCCCGGACAGTTGCAGGCGAACGAAGTTGTGTTGAATCGTTCCTCGCAAAACTTTTTCGAGATTGATCTGAAGGATCAGCTTCTTCCGGTGGAGAACACCCAGCAATTCGGGGCGACCTGGAGCCGGATCAGCACCAATACCGAGGGACAGATCCGTCTTGGCGATGAGTTCGGAGCGGCGGCTCGTCCGGCGATTTTCTGGCTTTCAACCTGGATCTGGGTGGAACCGGGTGACTTCGGCGGTTGGCATCCGGATTTCCCGCAGCCGGTCACCGGGGAGGTTTATTTCGGATCCGGTTTTCGCGCCGGGAGGATCACTGGAGTCGGGCTGGGCTCCCAAAGAAATCAGTTTCGCACCTGGGTGAATGGCGAGTTGGTTCCGGTGATGAATCACTTCGTTGATCTCGATTTGCAGGTTCACGAACAGCCTTTGGCCGATCGGAACTGGGGAGAGGGGGACAACTGGGATAATTTTCCTTTGGCGGAAGGGTGGAACCATGTGGTGTTTCAATTGGACACCACCCACCGAAATGACCTGAATTTCCGGGTACGTGCGGGGCGCGGCATGCCGAGTTGGTATGCGACCGCGGTCGAACCGGCTGACCTTTCGCAACCTCCGTCGGGCACGGCTGATGATTTTATCGATGAATACATGGTCCTCGGACCGATGCCCACATCCGGAGTGGACCGCGGTGTGTATGTGCGTTTGGCGAACGACGCCGACCCGAATCTGGTGGAGATGGATTTGGCGGCCCGGACCGCGATTCATTTGAATGTGACAGGTGAGTATGTCCATGTGCGGGGTTTTGACATCCGCCATGGAGCCCATTTTCAACAGGTCCCGATGGTCGAGTTGGCAGGGCAGGGGTCGCTGCTCGAAGGTTGCCTGGTGCGGGATGGCGAGGTCCGGGGAATCGGTGTCCGGCTCGCGGGGATGGATCAAAGCAGCGCTCCGATTGTGGTGCGCAACAACTGGGTTTTGAACATGGGAAACCTCGGGATCGGGGCCACGGGATCTTCGCATAATCTGACACCCGAGAACCAGGTTTACCCCGCTCCCGGTCGCGGACGGCTGATTCTGGAGCATAACCATATTGGCAATACAAACTGGGCCGGGTATCCTCCGTTCTGGGAATCAGGAGCGATAAAAGTCTTCCGTTTGACCAATGCGGTCATTCGATACAACACGGTTGCCGGAGGACACGGCCCGGGTCTCTGGCTGGATTGGGAACATTACAACAACCGCCTGGAGGGGAACCGTTTTCTCAGTGCCTACGCGACCGCCCTGGCGGTGGAAGCTTCTCCCGGCCCGCATCTGATCGCGAACAACGTATCCAGAGATCTGAGACCGGGACCGGTGTGGTTCCGCGCGGGGATTCTCACCTGGAGCAGTGACCGGACGCGGATTTTTCACAATACGATCGACGGAGCGAACAATCAATTGCCGGCGATGCAAGGCTGGGTTGGGACGAGATCGATGAGCACCGTGGAAGGCGGCGACGACCGGGGAACCCATTGGCAGCCGTTGCAGAACCGCCAGCAGATCGTCGCCAACAACCTCATCATGCAGGTCTTCCAGGGGGGGCAGCATCTGGGCAATGACATCCTGGAACGCAATGCCCGGGACACCGGGACGGATAGCTGGCTGCCTCCGGAATGGCCGGTGTTTCCCGGCGCGGAATGGGGGGATTACAGCCTGCCTGTCGAGAATTCCCTGAACATAACCGGGACCGCCGGTCATGGGACTGGTGAGGTCCGGCACGACTTCTTCGGCTTGCTTCGCTTTGCGGAGGATCTTCCCAGCATCGGAGCATTCCGGGGGGAGAGGGAACCCCAGAATCCTTCGCTCGCTATGATCGAGGTCGAGTATGAAGATGGGGAGATCGCCCGTCTTTTCGATGTCGCTCCAAGGACGATTATTATTCCGCTCGGTTCTCCGCTGGGGTTGGAGTTCGGGTCCGATTCCGGCCGTGACGACGGCGAGGACCTGTATAGCGCGCGTCCCCAGGACTGGTCGTTGGAATCGACCGCGCTTCGCTTTGATTCGGACGCCGGTACCTGGACCGATAGTGCTAAGGTCGCCTACATTTCGAACGCGGCTTCCGCCACGGACTTCACGATCGAGACGGATGTCACTCTGACGGATGGAGGGATCGGGGATTGGAACCGGTTTGGTCAGGTCGTCCTCGGGGAAGAAGACGGGGCAGGGGGATTCGACGCGGGCGGGAGCGATTACTACGCGCCGGTCTATATGGTCGAGCAAGGACAAATCCGGATTCGTCAGGGCCTGGATGGAGCCACCTTGGTGAGCGAACCATGGACAGGGTTGAACAAAAGCAACGGCGGAGTCGGTACGACCTACCACCTGCGCACAACCGGGGCCTACGATGCGATGGGCACTCTGACCCTGACCTTCACCATGACCGATGCGAACAACCATTCCCAAACGATCAGCGCGGAGATTCAATCTCCCATCGACGGCAAGTTTTTTGGGATTGCGGGGACTTCGATGAGTTATGGTGGCAAGTATGATTTCCACAACCTGCGATTCTGGTATGGCAAGTTATTTGAGAGATTTGAGGCTCCCATATCCCTGAGTCTTGGATCGGATCCGGGCCGGGTCAGCGGAAGTCTGTTTTTCACGGATCGCGAATCGGATTGGGGAGACCAGCCGACCGCGTTTCGATTTGATTCGAACGCCGGCACGTGGGCTGACAGTGCCAGTCCCGCTTTCATTTCCAACTACACTGACTCCCAGGACTTCACCATGGAGTCGGATGTCACCTTTGCCCATGGCGGAAGCGGAAACTGGAACCGTTTTGGGTTCGTGGTCCTCGGTCCCGAGCATCGTCCTTATGCCGGAGAGCCGTTCGTCTCCAGTGGCAAGAATTTCTATGCCCCGGTGTATATGGTGGAGCAAAACCAGATCCGGATCCGAAGCGGACTCGACGGGACCACGCTCGTCAGCCAAGCCTGGGGAGGGCTCAATCGATCCAATGGGGTGGGCACCACCTATCATCTGAGCACCACCGGAACGTATGACGTGAATGGGGTCCTGACCTTGAGTTTCACGATGACGGACGCGAACAACCATTCGCAAACGATCAGCACTGTCATCGCGAATCCTCATCACGGCCCCATGTTCGGTCCGGCGGGAACCTCGCTAAACACAGGCGGACGTTACGATTTCCGCAATCTCACCTTCTGGACCCACGACAATCCGCCGGGCGCTGGTCCTAACGCTCCGACGAATGTGAGTGCGGTCGCCGTCTCCACCTCCGGCATCAATCTGTCCTGGAATGCTTCTTCCGGAGCGGACAGTTATAATGTGAAACGTTCGACGACCAGTGGCGGGCCTTACACGACGATCGCCACCGGCGTAACGACTACGAGTTACGGCGACACCGGACTGGATGCCTCCACGACTTATTACTACGTGGTTAGCGCGGTCAACACTGATGGCGAAAGTGCCAACTCCAACGAGGCCGCCGCGACGACCGAAGCGGAACCCGTAGCGCCCGCGACGCCAACCGATCTGGACGCAACCGCTGTTTCGTCGTCAGTGATCGACTTGGCGTGGTCGGGCTCCACGGGAGCGGACAGCTACAACGTCAAGAGATCGACCACCAGCGGTGGGCCTTACGCCACGGTCGCCTCCGGCGTGAGCACGACTAATCACAGCGACCTTGGTTTGAGCGCCTCCACGACCTATTACTACGTGGTCAGCGCGGTAAATGCCTATGGTGAAAGCGCCAATTCAAGCGAGGCCGGCGCAACCACCCAGTCGGACCCCACGCCGCCCGAGCCGCCGGCCGATCTGATCGCGACCGCGGTCTCGTCTTCAGCCGTTGACCTGTCATGGACTTCTTCTTCAGGCGCCGACAGTTACAACGTTAAGCGCTCCTCGACGAGCGGAGGGCCTTACGCAACGATCGCAACAGGGGTGACGTCGACGAGCTACAGCGACATCGGCTTGAGTGACTCGACTACCTATTACTACGTGGTCACCGCGGTCAATGCCGAAGGCGAAAGCGGCAACTCCAATGAGGCCGCCGCCACCACCGAATCCTTTGCGGATGGCTTCAACCTGTTATTCGGCACGGATCCGGGACGGGGCGACGAGGTGCTTCTCCAGACCGACCGGCCCGGGGATTGGACGAGTCAGGCCAGCGCGGTCCGCTTCCGCTCGACAAATGGCACCTGGACGAACAGCGCGGCGGTTTTGGAGATTGCGGATTTTGCCGCAGGAGAGGACTTCACCCTCGAAAGCGACGTCACCTTCGCCAACGGGGGCAACGGCGACTGGAACCGTTTTGGACTTGTCGTCCTGGGCAATCCAAACGCGAACGGATCCGTTAACTCCAATGGCACTGACTTCTATTCGGCGGTGTATATGGTGGAGCAGAATCAGATCCGAATCCGGCAGGGGATCGACGGTTCAACGCTTGTGAGTCAGTCATGGAGCGGATTGAATAAAACGAACGGCGGAGTCGGAACCACCTATCATCTGCGAACAACCGGAACCTATGACGCGAACGGCGAGTTGACATTGAGCTTCACGCTCACGGACGCCAACCAGCATTCGCAAACAGTATCGATCGCGATCGGCAGTCCGCTTCAGGGGCCGATGTTCGGACTCGGCGCCGCCGGGCTTGATCATGGAGGACGGTTTGATTACCACAACCTCGCCTTTTGGTACAACGCCAATCCCCCGGCCTCCGGTCCCGACGCCCCGACGGCCTTGAATGCCACGACGGTCTCCAGCAGTCAGATCGACCTGTCGTGGACAGCGTCGATCGGCGCGGACAGTTACAACGTCAAACGTTCGGCTACCAGCGGCGGGCCTTACACAACGGTCGCCAGCGGCGTGACCACAACGAGCTTCGCCGATACCGATCTTGATGCCGGAACGACCTACCATTACGTGGTCAGTGCGGTTAATGCCGACGGCGAAAGCGACGTTTCCAACGAGGCCACCGCGACTACTGAAGCGGAACCCACGCCGCCCGAAACGCCAACCGATTTGATCGCGACCGCCGCCTCAACGTCAGCCATCGACCTGTCATGGAACACGTCGGCCGGCGCGGAAAGTTACAACGTAAAACGCTCCAGCTCCAGTGGCGGGGCCTACGTGACGATCGCCACCGGTGTCACCACGACAAGTCACAATGACACAGGTCTGGACTCCGGGACGACCTATTATTACGTGGTGAGTGCGGTCAATGCCGCTGGTGAAAGTGCCAACTCCAATGAGGCGGCCGCGACAACCGAAACGTTACCCACGCCGCCAGAGACGCCGACCGGGTTGAGCGCGATCGCGGTCTCAGCGTCAGCGATCAATCTGTCGTGGAGCTCCTCGACCGGGGCGGAGAGTTACAACGTGAAGCGCTCCACTACCAGTGGCGGATCTTACACGACGATCGCCACAGGGATCACGTCGACGAGCTACGGCGACATCGGTTTGACCGCGTCAACGACCTACTATTACGTGGTGAGCGCGGTCAACGCCGACGGTGAAAGCGCCAACTCCGGCGAGGCCAGTGCTACCACCAGCGCCGAGCCGAGTATCATTGATTCGGGTACATACACCATCATCGCCCGCCACAGCGGAAAGGTTCTGGAGGTGGCCGACAACGCCACGACGGACGGCGCCAATGTCCGGCAATGGACCGCCAACGACGGAGCCAACCAGGAGTGGGTGGTGACGCATCTCGGAAATGCGGAGCATCAAATCCTTGGTGTGCAGAGCGGGAAATCGCTGGATGTCGAAGGCGAATCCACGGCTGACGGAGCCAATGTCATCATTTGGACGTGGGCTGAAAGCGACAGCCAACGTTTCACCTTCACTCCGACCGACGGCGATTATTTCCGGATCACGCCGGTGCATAGTGGCAAGTCCCTTGAGGTGGAGGCGGCCTCGACCGCCGACGGCGCCAATGTGCAACAATGGGCCTTTGCCGACACCGCCAACCAGGAGTGGAAGTTGGAAGAAGTGGTCGAGGAGGCGACAACCATGCATGTCAGCTCCATTCAGGCCGAACGGAAAAACCAGGGGGGAGGGCAATCGAAAGCCGAGGCAGTGGTGACGATCCTTGATAATCAGGGCGCTCCTGTTTCCGGGGCCACGGTGACGATCGTATTCTCCGGCGCGATTTCCGAAACGAAATCCGGGGTCACCGGGGGGAATGGGGTCGCAACGATTCTCACGAACGCGTCGGCGTCCAACCCGGCCCGGACGACCGCCTGCGTCGATGGTGTCACGCACTCGTCCTTCACCTATGATCCCGCGGGTAACACGGCAACATGTGACAACACTTGGTGAGCCGGATTTTTCAACGTGGCCTCACCGGGCGAACCGCTGTTCGCCCGGTGGGGCAGATCTTGACCGCGCTGGCTGCTGGGGCGTGCGGCCTCTACCTGGTATTGTCCCATCTGGAGAGGCCGAACTCCGATGACGCTGTTCGATCTGGCATTTCCGGACCGATTGAGTCTCCTGATCCCGAATCCGGCCACGGGGTTTCCGGTCAATTCCCTGTGGAGACCATGTTCGTGGAAGACCATGGCCCGTTCGATTTCCCGGGGGCATTCGATCGGCATCTCCAGTCCGGGCACGCCACGCATCGCGACGGAGTTCTCTCCGGCCTGCTTCGCGAATGGCTCTCGGACGATCCAGCCGCGGCGGCGGATTATGCGTTCGCCCTGCGGCCGGCCGCGCTGCGTGATACAATTTTGCGCCAGGTTCTCCTGGGATGGACAAACCACGATCCCGCCGGCGCGTTGCAGTGGGCCAGTTGTATGCGGGATTCCCGGGAAAGGAATCGGGCCATGGCGCTGGTGGCCAGCTATCTCGCTGAGAGCGACCCGGCAGGTGCGATCCAACTCGCCGAAGAACATGGTATGGACCAAACCGCCCCGGGAGCGATTGGCAACATCGTCGTTCAATGGGCGAAAGCAGACCTGCTGGCAGCATACGATTGGATCAACGAGCAGCCTCAGAGTGACCAGCGGGATGAATGGATGGCGCGGGCTGCCTTCACCTATGCCCAAAGCGATCCGTCCGAGGCAGCGCGCCTGGTTTTCGAAGAGATTACGGCGAGCGAGATCCAAGCCGAAGCGGCCCTGTCGGTTTTTCATCAATGGGCCTTGCACGACATGAAGTCCGCCATGGTGTGGATCTCCACTCTGCCGTCTGGCCCAATCCGGGAGCGGGCCGTGGACGCGCTTGAAGGACTCGATTTTTATTACCAACTGATTTCAGATGAGCCGTGAACCTGATTGTATGAAGATACCTGATACCGATTCGACTATTTCCTCCGCCGCGATATCGGGCGTCTGCCCGATTATCCCATGTCCGTTTGATGCCGGAGGCGGCGTCGATCTCGACGACCTCGCCCGCGTGATCCATTGGATGGCGCGACAGGGCGCGCATGCGGCAACGCTTTTTGGCATAGCCGGCGAGTATTACAAATTAAATGACGATGAGCGCGTCCGTATGGTCGAGGCCGCGGTGCCGGCGGCGCGTGCGGCGGGGATTCCATTGATCGTCTCCGTGACGGATCACGCCACCAACCTGGCGGTCGCGCGGGCTCGTCAGTGGGAGGCTATGGGCGCTGATTGCCTGATGTTGTTGCCGCCGTTTTTCCTGAAACCTTCAGCGGCCCGGCTTGTGGCCCACATGACCGAAGTGGCTCAGGCCGTAAGCATTCCCGTCATGGTCCAATATGCTCCGGATCAGACCGGCGTGGCCATTCCTCCCGAGGCTTTGTGGTCGATCGCGCAGAATGTTGACACGGAAGTGATTTACAAAGTTGAGAATCGCCCCCCGGGTCCGACGATCTCCCGCCTTCTCGAACTTTCGGAGGGGAAGGCGAGGATTTTTATGGGAAACGCCGCGTTTCAGTTGATCGAGAGTTATCGCCGCGGGTGTGTGGGACTGATGCCCGGGGCCTCGATGACAGATCTTTACCGCAGGGCCTGGGATGCGCTTCTGGCGGGGGAGCGGACGGAGGCAGTTCGTATTCACAATCTGCTACTTATGATTCTCAATCACATCCGCCAGGACGTGGAGCAAATCATTTATTTCGAAAAGCAGATTCTCCGCCTCCGGGGGGCGTTGCAATCGACCGGTTCGCGCGCTCCCGGTTTTCAGTCGGACGCGCATTTCGACGCCATTTTTGAGGAGTTGTATGCCATCCTGGCTCCTGAATTGAAGTCGAAATGAACAACCTCAATTTCACGGCGCTGGCAATACTCGCCGGTTATTTTTTGTTCATCCTGGTGGTCGGGCTTCTTGCTTCCAGGCGGAAGGAGGAGACGGCGGAGGCTTACTTTCTGGCTGGTCGAAAACTTCCCTGGTATGCGGTCGGCATGTCGATGGTGGGATCGAATATTTCCACCGAACATTTTATCGGCATGGTCGGCGCCGCCTACATCTTCGGAATGGCCCCGGCTAATTGGGAATGGATGTCGCTGGCTTCTCTCAGTCTGCTGCTTTTTATCTTCATTCCGTATTATTTCCGGGCGAAGATCTATACGCTTCCCCAATTTCTGGAGCAGCGCTACGACAGCACCACCCGGATCATCTTCGCCGCTCTCTCCACGATTCACCTGGTATTGGTTCTCCTGGCGGGTGCGCTTTACGCCGGGGGACTTATTATCCATAACTACCTCCAGCCCGGCCAGCCGGTGATGCTGGACGATGGCGGGATCAGTCCTTATTTCATCGGTGGCATTCTTCTGGTGGCCCTGGTGACCGGGATCTACAGCATCAAAGGAGGCCTCAAGGCGGTGGTCTGGACCGACGTCGTGCAAGTGGTCATTCTGGTAGTCGGAGGGACGATGGTCTCCTGGCTGGCCTTGCGAACGGCTGGAGGCTGGAGCGAAATGTGGGAAATCAACCGGGAGGCGGACGCGGGGAGGACCCATCTGTTGCACAGTGCCGATCATCCGTTTGCACCGTGGACCGGTGTATTCACTTTATGGTTATCACTCGGCATCTGGTATGCCTGCACCAATCAGTTTTATATTCAGCGCGCCTTTGGAGCCCGTTCGGAATGGGATTGCCGGATGGGGATTATTCTAACCGGAATGATGAAGGCGGCGATACCGTTGCTGGTGGTTTTTCCCGGGATGATGGCATTTGCGATCTACGGCGCGGATCTGCCTCGTGACCAGGTTTTCTCCACGCTGGTGCAGGATCTCCTGCCAAACTGGATGGGAGCAATCGTGCTGGCAGCGATGGCAGCCGCGATCATGTCGACCGTATCCAGTGTTCTGAACAGCGCCTCCACCATCTTCACCATCGATTTTTATCAGCGATTCTTCCGGCCTGACGCTCCGCAGGCCAGGATGGTGCGGGTGGGGCAATATGCGACCGCTGGCTTTCTCCTTTTGGGGATGGCTTGGGCTCCCTTTATCGTCGTCTTTGAGAAAGGTTTGTTCATTTACATTCAGGACATGGCGGCCTTTTTCGCGCCCCCGATCGGAGTGATCTTTGTGGTCGGCATGCTCTGGCGCGGAGCGACACCGAAGGGAGCGACGGTTACCTTGGTGGCGGGCATGCTGTTCGGCATCGGATTGCGGGTGCTCTCGGCTTATGCGGATGGCGCGATTGCGGCCGCCGTGGCGCCATTTCTCAACCGGGCGTTTTTCAGTTTCGTGTTCAGCCTGATCCTGATTGTTGGAGTCTCCTTTTTTACCGCACCTTCGACGGCGGAGAAACGCCTCGTTACTTGGGATAAATCTTTCATGCGCTTGCCGGAGGCGGATCGAAAAGAATATGGCGGGATTAAGGATTTTCGTATCTGGTGGGGAGTCTGGGCCGCTGTCGTGGTCGGTCTGTTTATCATCTTTCGTTAAGTGATTATGAATCTGGAATTGAAAGGAAAAAAATGTCTCGTCACCGGTGCGGCTGGCGACATCGGCGGAGCCATTGTCCGGGCATTCGCGGCGGAGGGATGTGAGGTTCTGGGGACGGATCAGCAGGAAGGTCCGGGGATCGCCCGGCTCGATATGACCAATCCGGGTACGATGGATGAGATTGTGAATACGTTCGCTCCCGATATTTTGGTCGCGAGCGCCGGGATTACCCATTCGAACCCGCTGATCGAGTTGGGGGAAGACGAATGGCGGCGTGTTCTTGAAATCAATTTGACCGGAAATTTCCTCCTGGCTCAAAAGGTCGCTCGTGGGATGGTCGCGCGGGGCGGAGGTTCGATGATATTTATCAGCTCCTGGCAGGACTCCGCTCCGTTGCTGAATACGGCGGCTTATACGGTCAGCAAGGCGGGGCTGAAGATGCTGATGCGAAATCTCGCCCTGGAGTTGGCGGAGGCCGGCATTCGGGTGAACGCCGTCGCGCCCGGAATCATCGACGCCGGCATGGCGGCAAAACAAATCCAGGCGGAACCGGAGCGGGGGGAGCGGGCGTTGCGCAAGATCCCCTTTGGTCGACTGGGGCGTGTGGATGAAATCGCCGATGCGGTGGTCTTCCTCGCATCGGCCCGGGCCTCGTATATCACGGGGGAAACCCTTTACGTCGATGGTGGCGCATCGCTCCACCCGGTGAAGTGACTATGATGAAACAGCAAATCGAAAACGTTGAAACCTTCATCGCGCTCATTCCCCGCGACGAGCCTTACCTGGGCAAGTTGGAAAAAGGAGTGTCCGCGAACGGAAAGGGATATTTTGTGCGACCGGGAAACCGGAGCATCTACAATACCGCGGACCAGTCGCTGTTGGTCAAGGTGACCTCGACCGATGGCACGGTCGGTTGGGGGGAGTGTGTTTCCTTCGTCGGTCCCGAGGTATCCGCCACCATCATTGATGAAGTGGTCGGGCCGCTGGTGATTGGCCGCGACCCTCAGGACGTGGTGCCGATTTACGAAGACCTTTATGACGGAATGCGGGTGCGTGGTTTTTTTGGTGGTTTCTATCACGACGCGCTGGCCGCACTCGACATCGCTATTTGGGATCTCAAGGGAAAACTATCCGATATGCCGGTTTGCCATCTGCTTGGGGGGAGGCGGACGACTTCGATCCCGGCCTATGTTTCCGGTTTGCCGAAACCGGATCTGGATGCCCGGGTCGAGTTGGCCCGGGAGTGGGTGGGGAAAGGATTTGAGGCGATCAAGTTTGCCGCGGCGGTTTCCCACGAAGGAGTGATTGAAGAAATGAAGGCACTTCGAGAGGCCCTGGGACCGAAGGTTAAGATTCTGGTCGATATGCATTGGAAACATACCCCCGGGCGGGCGATTGAGCTGATTCGCCAGCTGGAGCCGTATGACCTGCATGTGGCGGAGGCGCCGGTGAGACCGGAAGATATCGAAGGACAGGCCCGGGTGGTGCGATCGGTGAGCACGCCGGTCGGCATTGGAGAAGAACTGAGGACGGTGCATGAATTTCGGCCGCGATTCACCCATGGTTGTATGGATGTGATTCAGCCCGAAATGGGTCGCACCGGCATCACCGCCTTTTGGCAAATCGCTCAGCTGGCCACCGCTTTCAATTGTGAAGTGATGCCGCATGCCAGCATCGGTATCGGTATTTTTCAGGCGGCGAGTTTACATCTTACGGCCGCCCTGGGGAATGTCAGTTATCACGAATACCAGCATTCCATCTTTGATAAAAACCTTCACTTCATCACCGGAAACATGAGTTGCGACGGCGGCTTTTTCACCCTGCCGGATGGTCCGGGCCTCGGGGTGGAACCGAGCGCCGAGTTGTTTCAGCATTTGAAGCCCCGGTGATAAACCCGGAAGGCTCCGTCGTTATCATTGTGCTGCAGATTTTTATCGGGGGAATTTTTTTGGTCGGTCACCGCCCCCGCCGATCTCTCCGGGGCCGCTGAATGGGTCAAGCCGATCATCGCCGCCGCTATTCGACTGCACACACTCAATTGAGTGATCTTTGCAGGCGGAAGAACCGGCGGTCTTCGGCGGGCGGGAGGTTATACGCCGACGTGGATTTCCCTTCGATAACGGTTCCGAGCGGGGTCCAGGTGGTGAGATTGGAGGACGATTGCCACTGGTAGGTGCCGGTCGGATCGAGAGCGGAGGCCTGGAGATGAATGTGGCCTGAGCTGAGTTGAAGACCGACCAGAGGGAGACGAGGACGGTTGACGCTGAACGTTCCGGTCGCGTCTGCGGAGAGCGGAAGCCCGGTTGGGCCGGATTCCAGCCGGGCGCCGTCGCTGCCGTGGAGGCGGTTGATTCCTGGCTTTTGAATTTGCCAGGGAGTCGAATTGGGATTGCTCAAGGTAAATTGATCCGGGCCCGAGTAGAAGGTGCCGGGTTCGGGAGCGGAGAACCAGGCGGGGTCGTCGTTCGCAGGCGAGAAGCTGTCTCCTTCGATCAGAAGTTTTCGTTTGATCTGGCCGGAAGGGGAGAGGCGGAACCAGGCGCTTTTGCCGCGAAATTCGATTGGCCCGACGGTGGCGGTTTGATTGTTCGAGGTGACGACCCAGTAATCAACGGAGCCGTCCGGCCAGGAAAGGCGGCTGGCTTGCCAGTTGGCGCCGCTTTCCCGGCTGAAGGCCGGCACGGGCCCATCGGGGGCTTCGGGCAAAAGAATGGTCCCAAAGCGGACATACCTTTCCGGATTGAGTGAGTAGGTGTTGTAGAGGAAGTCTCCCACAAAACTGAGGTCATTGAAGTGGGCGATCAGGCCTTCGAGGATTTGGATCTGGGCGGGCTGGTTGCTCAGATGGATATGGAGGGTGACGCCATTCTCGGAAAATTGCTGGCAATGGGCGCGGAAGTGTTCGCCGGGAGAGATGGTATCGAGATTCTCGGAGTAAGGATGCCAGGCGGCGTGGGTGGTGGTGGCTCCGCTATTTCCCTGGACCTCGTCGAGCACGACCCAATAGCCGGGCATTCCGTCGAGCGGGTGGACGAAGGAAAAATGGCGGAAATGCTTTCCGTTCGGCAATGCGTTTCCAGAATCACCTTTGGCGTAGTCGACCTCGCCGGAGAGAAGGCTGCGGGAAATGCCCGCTCCCCGTTTTTGGTGGTGGTCGTTGGTGGAAGGAGCGTTGCGGGCGTCGGTGATCGGGTAGTTGATCAGGACGGTGTTGCCGCTGATGGCCCGGTTGTTGATGTAGGTCCAGGAGAAACCGGAATCGCCGGATCCCCAGCCGGCGTAGCCGGAGTTGCTCAGGAGGAGTTCGTCATAGGCGACCAGGCTGAGCGCGTTGGTCTCCTTATGGCTGTGGCCTTCTTCCCTGGTGGCGTTCCACATCGCCCCGGAAAGGGAACCGAAAGAACCGTTGTCGGTTTGCAGCCAGGCGCCGCCGTCGGCGAAGATCCGGCTGGGAGCGACCTGAGGCGGGACCGTGTCCAGATTTTCGACATACAGGACGTAGTAAATCAGTCCGCCGAAGGGAATCGGTTCGAGGAGGTGGTAATTTGCGTAAGCCTGGGCGTCGGTGGAAAACCGTTTGGCGCGGTACACCGCGGTGGGTGAATTTCGCGGATAGTGAAGAGCACCGTGGACACGCCGGTTGGGTGAGCTGTCTCCGAAAACATGGTTCCATCCGTGGGGAGCCATGGCGTATCCAAAAATCCATTCATAGCCGCGGCGGATCAATTCCTCACGGTGGGCCGGGATTTCGTCGTGGCGACGCATGATGTCGAGGAGGAGGTGCTTTTGTTCGCGATCGTAAAAGGTGAATCGGGCCAGGGCGTAGTTGGTGCCGGCAACATACACGCCATCGGCGGTGAAGTTTTGGAAAAGCCGGTCCAAGTAGGCGGCTCGGTTGCTGGCATAGGCGGTTGCATCGCCGCGGTAGAGCGCCCAGAGCGCCGCGACTGCCTGCGGGCTCGGTTCCCAGCGGCTGATGCTCGGAACCCAGGTATCGAGGAGAGACTGAAGTTCCGCCAGTTCGGATTCGGCCAAGTGGTTATGAAAGACGTCGAGGGCGAGGATGGCGTCGAAGAGGAGACTCCCGACGGGAGTGTTGCCATCCCAGTCGTTGGTCGGACGGTTTTGGGAGAGATGGGTCAGGCCGGTGGTCAATTGATGTTGGAAGCGTTCCGCGTAAAAGGAAGACTCGGTTTGGTCATCGACGATGACGGCCAGGGAAAGGGCGGCGACGACCTCCTTGAGTCTCAACACCCGGGCCCTGTAGCCGCCGGGGAGGGAGGGGTCGTAGGAAAGGTTATGAGCCCGGTCGATCGCGTCGGAGGCCATGCTGGTCCAGGGTTCCCGGGAGGCGCGCGCGCGGAGATCGGGCAGGTCGTCGGCGGAAAAAAGGAGGAATGGATGCTCGCCGTTGCTTCCGATCGGATCCTCGGGGCTGCCATCGTCGATTTCATGTGCGGCGGGAATCCGGATGGCCACATTGTCCACGATATAGTCCCCTCCGCTGCGTCCCCGCTCGAAGCTCAACCGGTTCAGGGATTGACCGACGGGGTTGGACTGCCAGTGGGTAAGACCGGTCGAATCGACGAGCATGGATCCGGTCCCGACCGATTCGACGCGGAGCCGGTAGACGCCATTCTGAAGAGAGCCGGTGATGGTGACCCGGTAGACCCGATCGAGGTCGATATCGGAAAGATCGTTGGCGAGAATCGACTGGGGTGGGGTGAGAGAGCGCCAGCTGCTTCCGTCGAAGGTTTCCACCGCGCCATCGGGACCGACGCGCCAGCTCAGGAGAGGCGTGGAAGTGCCCTGTCTCAGGGTGAGGTTAGCTCCCCGCTCGGTTCCACTGGTGGTTTGGGTGAAGTCGAAGGCCACTTCGAAGCGGTCACTGAAGGAGCCGGACATCACCTGTCGGAGCGCGGCGGTGACACTGGCGCCGGAGTTGAGTCCCAATCGTGCCGCGTCCCCATCCCAGCCGGAAACCCGGGTGGTCCGGATTCCGTCTATCGCTTCCCAGGAGGTGGGTGATCCTCCGGTCCAGGAGGAGAAATCGCCGTTTTGGACCGATTGGGCGCCGGCGATGTTCAAAAAACCGAAACAAAGGATGGTGAAGGAAAGGAAGGAGCGGACGAGCATGATATGGTTTCAAGAAAAAGCCTGCCGGAAGAAGTTCCCGGCAGGCTGGATAATCAGATCAAAATGCCTGAATAAATCATGGGCGATTCTGCCGATTCCTGCGGAAGAGGGCACCGGCAAGGACCAGGCCTCCGAAGATGAGGGCATAGGTGCCCGGCTCGGGAATGGCGGCGAAGTCATGGAAGTTTACAGTCGTGGTTTCGTTGTTTTGTGGCATCCGTGTTCTGATGCCCATGTAGTATCCACCGCCGGGCTCGGTTGGGGCGATGTAATTAGATGCCGAAGCGGCGGTGCCGATTTGTCCATTGGCATCGAAAAGACTGAGGGTGATGTCATACATGTTACCTCCAAGGCTGACCGCGTCGAATCGCAGGGTGTAGGTCGTATTCAGGGTCGCGGCGAAATTCGCATGAGCATTATCATTGGCTGAACCCAACGAGCCTTGCTGCGGATTGGAACCATCCAGGTGTAATAGCCGCAGACGCCCAGTGTTCGCGGGAGTATTGGAAGCGAACGTCCAATCGGCGAGAAGGTATGGGTTGGCCGCTCCTCCGGAAAGGCCCGGGTCTGTTGCGAAAACCCCGAATGCAATAGTTTGATCGCCCCTGAGGTTTCCATGGGGAGCAATTTCGGAAACTTGAAACGTCGTGAATAAAGTAAAAGAACTGTTGGCCGCGTTGGAGAACTGTTCCGTGCCGTAGGCCACCTGAACTGCATCGGATTCGGTGGTGAAGGACGATGTCAATGTCCCTTCCGCCGTGTTTAAAGTCATGTTCGACTGATTGGGAAAGCCGTCGGAGGTAAAATCATTGTAGAACGAAACTTGGGCGGAGAGCAGGGAAGCAGCGAACAGGCTGAGGCCACTGCTTAGGATGAGGGATGGAGTCGTGTTTTTGAAGTGCATAGTTTCAGTGTTCTGGGTTTCGGGTTTCGGTTAGATGAAGCTGCAAATTAGAGCTAGTTTTTCTTCAATCGAGAAATGGCTTTTGCCGGTCTGATATTTGGCAAACGGAGCCTTATGAACCCAGATGTTGATGGAACGATACCTGATAGGGCAACGGTTTCGATGGGTTAACTATAACGTTTGTGGCCAAGTGAAGGATTTAAGCTACCCTCCCAGCGTCTGGCGCCCGGACTTTCATGGGGCTCTGGAACGCCTGCGCGGCCATTGAGCAGCGAGGCGTGGAGAAATTCAGTGGCTCGGGTCGACCGTTTTGAATGTCTGGACGGAGCCATCCGGCCACCTGGATGGTTATAGTTACCGCAAGGAAAGGATGTTGAAGACAGTTGGCGGATTGTAAGGATGCTTTGTCCGAATCGATCCAGATCGGATGATTGAATTTATGAATATGGACAATTGCCACTTTGCGCTGATTGAAAGCACTGCCCAGGAGCCCTGGGTTCAAAAAACACCGGGCAGCCGGGAGGAGGGGACTGTGCCCGCGACGGCCGAATTGCGGATCGAGGGGACGCATCCGCACCCGCTGCTTGGTTTCGGGGGGTGTTTCAACGAACTGGGGGCGGTGGAACTCCAGCGGTTGCCGGACGACACGCGGACGGAGGTTTTGGGGGATTTGTTCGGAGAGGACGGGTGTGGGTTTTCTTTTTGCCGCATGCCGATCGGTGCCAGCGACTACGCGTTGAGCTGGTATTCGCTGGCCGATGAGCCGGATGATTTTGCGTTGCGATCGTTTTCATTGGACCGGGACCGGGGGTGCCTTTTTCCGTATATCCGGGCGGCCCAGGAGGTGAATCCAAATTTGGAGCTCTTCGCTTCGCCCTGGAGCCCGCCGGATTGGATGAAAGTCCGGCGCCGTTACAACGGAAGCCAGCTTCGCGATGATCCGGAGGTCCATGCCTGTTATGCCCGTTACCTCTTGAAGTTTGTCCGGGCGGCGGAAGCCGAAGGGTTTTCGGTCCGGCAATTGCACGTGCAAAACGAGCCGCGTTCGGACCATAAATTTCCCTCGTGCCTCTGGACCGGTGCCCAGATGCGCGATTTTATCCGCGATCATCTCGGCCCGTTGTTCGAGCGGGAAAAAGTCGATTGTGAGATTTGGGCGGGTACCATGGAAAAGGGACAGTATCACGGGTGGGCGTTCTCCACGTATGGCGAAGAATCGTATGCGGCCTGGGCGGACACCCTCCTGAGCGATCCGGGGGCCCGGCGTTACATCTCGGGACTCGGATACCAATGGGCCGCGAAAGGGGTGGTGCAGCGCACCCGGTCGGCCTGGCCGGACGTGAGATTGATTCAAACCGAAAACGAATGCGGAGACGGATCGAATCCGTGGAATTATCTCTTTTACCTGTTCGATATCATTTGGAATTATTTCCACAATGGGGCGAGTGCCTATGTGTATTGGAATATGATTTTGGCACCCGGCGGGGAAAGCACCTGGGGGTGGACGCAGAACAGCATGATCACGGTCGATGCCGATGGGAAGGTCACTCGCAACCCGGAATTTTACCTGATGAAGCATCTGGCCCATGGGGTGAAAAAAGGCGCGGAGGTTTTGCGCTTGGCGGGAAGCCATTCCGCGTTTTCGGTCGGATTCAGAAATCCGGACGGATCGATCAGGCTGATGCTGGCGAATCCGCATCACGCCGCCCGCACGGTCCGGATCCAGGCGGGAGCCGTCGACCGGACGGTGGAACTGGCTCCGCGAGCATTCGCCACCGTCTCACTCGTCACGGGGTAGACCGGAGCCAGTCGCGTCGCCGGTAAGATAAAAAGACTTGAGGAAAGTCCCAACGTTCACATCAATCGCTGGAATGGACAAAATAACATTGTTTCAGGCTCTTTCTTCACTCTCCCTCGCTTCGTTGGTCCTGGCCGGGATCCCGGCCGACGCTTCCGCGGAAGGACTGAAAATCGAGGCAGCATCTGAAGTGCAGGATAATGCGTTCACAGCTGAATCGCCACCCCGGATTGTTCTCCGGATCGATGCGGGAACCGGAGAGGAGTGGGACGGCCGCATCCGGGTGGCTCATTTCGATTGGATCACGGAAAAAGAAAACGAGTCCGTGTTGGATGGAGTGCTGGTGGAGGGCGGGCAGGGCGAAATATCCTTCGAACCGGAGATTCCGTATGGGATCCACACGTTCACGTTTCGCGCTGGAGACTCGGCCGAGGCGCGGCTGAATGTCGCTTACGCGCCTGCGCGGCGCGCCGCCGAGTTGCCGGATCACTTTCCGTTGGGGACGCATGCCATCGGGGACGCCCCGATCTTGCCGGGATTTAAATGGTATCGGCAATTTTATCATTGGTCGCGGGTCCAACCGGAGCCCGATGTCTGGAACTGGGGCGCGATCGACCGCCGGTTCGAGGAGATCAAGGATTACGGGGGACGGATGGTGCTCGTCAGCGACGGCAATCCTCCCTGGACGACCGACAAACCGAATTTGAACCGGGCGATTCATGGCAGCCAATGGGCACCGGACGACTGGGATGACATGCGCAACTACGTGCGGGCGATCGTCGATCGTTTTGACGACGGTTCCGGCGTTCTCGCGGTGCTGGAAGCGTGGAACGAGCCGAACGCGGAATACCGTTGGGCTGACACCCCGGAAAACCTGGTCAAGGTGCACCGCATTTTTTACGAGGAGACCCGCCGGACCGACGGCCGGATGCGGGTCGCCGGGCTGACCATTTCCCCGGGCCACCATCTCGATTACGTGGAGCGGTTGATCGATCTCGGCATCCTCAATTACAGTGAGATCCTCGCGGGTCATTTTTATGAAGAGATGGGGAGTATCCAGCGGGAAACGCCGATCAACAACATGCCGATGCACGTCGCGTTGTTGCGCAACCCGATGATTCGTGAAGGGAAGCTGCTGCCGATTTGGAACACGGAGACCGGTTCCGGGGGAGGGTTGCGTGAAGAAGGGCGCCTGCGTTCCCAACAGGAGATCAACGAGAGTCACGAGGCCGACGAACGCTGGAACCCGGAGGAACCGTGGCGGGTTGGCGGCTGGCGGCGTATTTCGGAGCGGCGGATGGCCGCGCAGGCGGTGACCAGCCGGGTGGCGGCGATGTCGGAAAACGTGGTCAAGCATTTCAGTTTTCATCCGAACTGGTATCGGCGCGATGGCACGCTCACCTTGCCGTGGGTTTCGCAAATGGTCTTTGGCGACGTTTTGTTGGGGGTTGATTTTCGCTACGTGATGCCGTTCAGCATCGAGCGGGTTGGCGGAGACGAGAAGACCGCGGCCCGCGCCTACCGGATCGGCAAGTGGGACGAAGAAAATGTCGTCGTCCTGTGGGCTTTTCAAAGTGATGTGAGACACGGCCGGTCCGACCGGTGGGTTGCCTGGCAGGAACCGGTCCCCATGACCTTCCGCACCCAGTCCGACGAGGTCGTGGTTTACGACATGTATTTGCGGGAGCGCCAGGTGGTGAAGGCCGACGCCAATGGACACATCACCATCGAAGCCGGCGAGGAACCGGTTTACATCCGGGGCCTGACACCACCGGCCAATCCGTAACACTTGTCAGGATGCCATCCCGCCGAGGTTGGGCTCCTCGCTTTTCTCTGGAGGTTTCTCTGGCTCTGTTTCAATGTATCGATTTATTCACCACGTGAACCATGCTGCCAAAATCCAATCTTCTCACCCTGGTCCATAACCGCGCGATCTCCGCCGTCCAACGCCTGGAGGCTCAGATTTGGCGGCCGGTTTGCGAGCTCTCCTGCGAGGCGACTCCGGCGGGACCGGAGCATCGCCCTTATGCGGAAGCGATTCGCGAGCCATTGAGTCCGGTGGAGCGCGGCACGTTCTGGGGCCGGTTATTCGATCAGCGGTGGTATCGGCTTACGGTGCCGGAAGGCGAAGCGGGCGGCGAGCCGTTATGGTTGCATTTCGAGGAGCAAAGCGAGGCGACGCTCTACATCGGCGGGGAGGCGTATTTTGGCTTCGACGTGGCGCACAAATTCTGTCGCCTGCCAGCTGGGGCATCCGAGCTTTGGATCGAGAGTAATTGTATTCAGAGCGCGATCTGGCATCCCAACCAGAAACCGATGCTGCGGCGCGGCGCCTATCATGAAGGCGCCCGGCTGGTTCGGCGGGATGAGGGCGCCTGGGCGGGGTATCACGATTTGCACTGTTTGGTGGAGTTGATGCTCGATTTGCGGCGGAGGGAAAACCCTACATTGGCGGCGAAACCGGCGATGTTCGGATTGCAGGATCGCTTGGACAGCATGCCTCCCTACTACCGTCGACTGCTCCGGCTGTTGGACCGGGCGTTGGACGCGCTCGACGCCGAGGGGATTCCGGCCATGCGGGCGGTTTTGACCGAGGCTTACGCGGAGCTCCGGATGGACAAAACCTTTGCCCGTTGCGTGGCGACAGGGCATGCCCATATCGATCTGGTCTGGCTTTGGCCGGAACGGATGGGGGAACTCAAGGCGGTGCACACCTTTGCCACCGCCAACCGTTTGATGGAAGAGTATCCGGAATTTCGATTCGCCTACAGCCAGCCCGCCAGCTACGAGGCGGTCGCCCGTCGCGATCCGCGGCTGTTTGAGCGGGTGAAGGAGCGGATCCAATCCGGCCAATGGGAGGCGACGGGCGCGATGTATGTCGAATCGGATACGATGATCGCCTGCGGCGAAGCCCTCGCCCGGAGCCTGGAGATCGGGCAGGCGGGATTTGTGGAACTCCGAGGGGAACCGTCGCCATTGGTCTGGTTGCCGGATGTGTTTGGCTACTCCGCATGTTTGCCGCAGATCATGCGGCTGACCGGGGTCGATTATTTCTTCACGACGAAAATGACCTGGAACGCCATCAACCGTTTCCCTCATAGCAGCTTTGTTTGGCGCGGTCACGACGGTTCGGAAGTGCTGGCGCACGTGAGTCAGGATATTGGATACGTCTGCACGATGAACGTAGGCGAGATCAAGAAAGGGATGTACGGAAATCAGCAGGCCGATCTCCACGAAGAGTTTTTGATGCCGACCGGACACGGGGATGGCGGTGGAGGACCGACTGCCGAAATGTGCGAACGGGCCCGGCGATTGAGCGCCTTGCCGACGATGCCGGAGATCGGGTGGGATCATCCGGAAGCGTTTTTCCGGCGGCTGGAATCCAGGCGTGAGGAGTTGCCGGTGCATCAGGGCGAGTGTTATCTTGAATACCACCGCGGCACCTTCACGACCCATCGGGCGGTGAAGGAAAGTTTTCGGGCGTTGGAACGGGCGTTGCAATGCGGCGAGGCGGTCGCTGCCCGGCTGGGGCGGACGGTCGATCTGGAACATGCCTGGAAGCGGCTCATTTTTTCGCAGTTTCACGATTACATTCCGGGAAGTTCGGTCTGGGATGTGTATGAGGAAGGCGTGCCCGAGGCCCGGGGGTTGGCCGAGTCGGTGGTGGGATCCGCGGTTGCGGCCCTGGAAGCCGAATCCGGAGAATCCGAGTGCTTGTTCAACCCGCATGCCCGATCCGTCCGCCATCTTTTGGCCGACGGCCGGTCTATTGGGTTGCCGCCGTTGAGCGGGGTGGCGATCGGCGAGGCGACTGGCTTGGAAGTGCAGGCGGTGTCGGTTGCGAACCGAACCGTAAGTAACGGACTGGTTACGTTTTCGCTGGATGAGGCGGGGCACATTTCGGAGTTGCGCTGGCCCGAGGGGATGGCGCGGATTGGGGAACATTTCGGGGCTTTGATGACCTATCCCGATCATGCCGCCGCTTTCGATGCCTGGGACATTGACCGACATGTGCTTGCGCTTGGCACCACCTGCCTGGAGCCGGTGACGGTGACGGAAGTTCGGGATGGAGCCCGGGCGGGGTTTGAGGTGAGCCGAAAGATCGGATTGGGCAGCCATGGACGCGTCCGCTTTTTGCTGGAACCTGGCAGCCCCGAATTGCATGTGGAGGTCGATCTCGATTGGCGGGAAACCGAATGTTTGGTGAAGTTGTATTTGCCGACCGGTTACAACGCCCGGAGCGCCCGCTTCGGGGCGCCGTTTGGGAGTGTGCTCCGTCCTCAGCTGGAAGAGGGGCTTGTGGCCGAGGCCGCCTGGGAGGTTCCCTTCAGCCGCTACCTGGCGGTTTTCGAGGAAGGCGAGCGGAGAGGACTTTGTGTTTTGAGCGAGTCGAATTACGGGGCGTGCGTGCGCGATGGAGCGGTGGGTGTGAGCTTGGTGCGGAGCCCCAAAGTGACCGGACGGGAGGGGCATGGGGTGGTTTGGCCTGCGCACCTGACCCGCTTGGAGGATGCTCCGGTTCATACGGACCAGGGGAGTCACCGGATGCGCTTTGTCCTCGGATTTTATGCGGCCGATCTTCCGCTCGAGCGTCAGCCGGCGAGTTTGGCCGATGTCTGTTTTACGTCTCCGGTGCCGTATGCCGGATCTCCGTTGCCGGCTCCCTTCGAGGTCGTGGCGAACTCCGGCAACGTCGTCCCGGCGTGGGTCAAGCCATTGGTGAACGGCGCCTGGCTGGTCCGTTGGCACGAAGTGGCGGGGGCCTCCGGGTCGATCCACTTGAGTTGCGCCGAAGGGTGGTGCTCGGGGGGCGCGGAGTTCAATGGCGAGTGTAAGGAGAAGATGGAGACGGATCTGTTGTTGGCGTTTACGCCGTACCAGATTCGGACCACTATTTTCCGGCCGGCCTCACTCCCGCCAGCGACCGGCGACCCGGACTTTCATGGGGGCGTTCGGGACGCCCATGCGACCGTTGAGGAGGGACGTGTGGAGTAGTTCGGCGGCACGGGCGCCGAGTTCACGGAGGGGTTCGACGATACCCGCCAGCGCCGGTGGGTCGGATTCGTAAAGGCTCAGGTAATAGATCTTCAGATTATTCCGGATTTCCAGGGGGAGGCTTTGCCGCAGCTGATCCATCTCGCCGGGGCGGTTGGTCAGAAGGACGTCCGGCTGATGGGCCTCGAACCACTGTTTGAGTGCTTCCATATCCGTCCGACGCCAAGTGATCGGCGGGACGTTGCCGCTGAACGGGTAGCGCAACTGTTCTCCAAGGAAAGCGTTGGTGATCTCGTGTTGATGGCGGGCGTCGGCGATGAAGCTCAAGCCGAGTCCGATGTTCCGGTATCCCATTCGCCGCAGATAATGGCACGCGACCTGGGTATTCTGATGGAAATCGGTGATGACCCTGTCCAGCCCAGGGTATTCGAGCGAGTTTCCAAGTCCGACGGCGGCGAATCGCTCCCAGCCGATCCCGAGACGCGCCCTTCGGATGGCGGAGGGCATCGGGGCGACCAGGACTCCTCGAATCCCGCGGTGATACAACACGGAGCCGGCCCGGCCCGGGGTCATTCCATCCTTTTTCAGCCAGAATGGTTCCAGGCTATACCCGATCCTGGCTGCCGCCTCCCGGGCTCCTTCAAAGAAAGAGAGAATATACGGCGCCTCTTTCCAGCCCCATTCGGTCTCCATGTGGGTGAGAAAAGCCAGTTGGTCGAACCGACGGGTGGGCGCTTTATTTCTCCGGTAAGCCACCAGCGCTCCGAGCACGGGGTCCGGGTGGTAATCCAGCCGCGCCGCCGTCTTCCTCACCTTGTCGCGGAGCGACTCGCTGACCCCGGGAGCGTCGCGCAAGGCCCGGGAAACCGACATGACGGATACCCCGAGCGTTTGCGCGATCTCCTTCAGCGTCGTTTTATGGGAACTCATCGAGAGTCAGGGTTAATGTTAACTTGAATAAGGTCAACGCCCAACCGATTTTCAGGTTGCACGGATCGAATGATCCCGGATCCTAACGTTAATATCAAACAACCTCGGACCTCTTCGCCTGGACGGCCTTTCTTCTGATGCTCAAATCGATTCGAAATTCATTTAAACTCTCGGCGGCCTCGGCCCGCGGTCCCATTTTCCTCCTTTGCCTCCTCGCGGGTGGATTCGCCGATCTGAGGGCCGGAGGTGTCATCAGCGCCGAAGAATGGGTATTGCCCGAGGAACACTTGCGCGACAACGGCCTGCGCGGCGACGTGATTCTCAACGGATGGTGGGAGGGACGTCATCCGGAGCGGGATGAGGTCGCGCGCGGCCGGGTTCCGGAATCGCCGTGGAACATCGACCGGCCGGCGGAATACACCCATCGCCGGGAAGTCGAACTCCCCCGCGGATGGATGGAGCGGGAATTGATCCTCGAGGTCGGGAACCTGAACTCGGGCGGCAAGGTTTACTGGAACGGGCATCTTCTCGGTCAAATTCCGTATCGGCAATACGCCGAGCGGTTCGTGGAATTCCCGGTGGGACGCGACTTGCTGCGGGAAGGAAGGCAGGAGATCATCGTGGAGGCCGATGTCATCGGCGATGATGTCTGGCTGCGCAGCTTTCCCGTATCCACAAAAAGAATTCACGACAGCTATATCATTCCCTCCTTTCGCGAAATGGCTGTGGCGGTCGAATTGGAGGGGAAGGCCGGCCCCGGGGAGCGGGTCACCCCGACGGTCCACATCTTTGCCGACGCCGGGGCCACCGACCGGGTAAAGACTTTTGCCGGAGAGCCGCTGATCGCCGACGGTGAAGGCCGGTGGAGCGGGATCGTCCGGGGGGATTGGGCGAATCCGAATTTGTGGTCGCCCTGGGAGCCCAATCTTTACTGGTATACGGTGGAGTTGCATGATGCCGGAGGCCGTCTGGTGGACGAGGTTTTGCCGCGGCGGTTCGGTTTTCGCGAGGTTTGGATCGAAGATCGGAAGTTTATGATGAATGGCGTGCCGCTGTTTTTCAACGGCGACAATTGGCCGCGGACGATGGGTCCCCGCATTCAGATGCACGAGCAGGCGGTGGCCACGATGCGGATGTTTCGTGACGTCGGTTTGATGGGCACGGCCCGGTTGTCGAGTGACACCGCCTTCTCCGCCGCCGATGAGGTTGGTGTAATTATCGCTCAGGCGACCTTGGGCGGGCTGGATGTCCCGATGGAGGTGGTACCCGCCCTCGGCCGGGACGAGGCGGGGGATGCCGGCGGGGACGCCGACTTCACTGGCGGCGACCGCGAGATGTACGAGGCGAGCAAGGCGCGCTTGACCAAAGTCATCAAGCGTTGGCGCGAGCATCCGTCCGTCCTCAACTGGTCGATACGCTCTCCATGGAGCCGTATCACCCTGGATAGTACGCGTCAGGGGTTGACGGAAGAGCCGTGGCGCTTCTGGCCGGGAAACAGTAACGAGGAAGCGATCGAGAGCAACCGCCGCCGCTACCTGGCCGCCAGTTTGACGGCCGACTTTGTTCGCGGCATCGATCCGCATCGTCCGGTGGCGGCCCAGAATCAGCCGGACGTCGAGGTGGAGTTCTCGACCCGTTATTTGTGCGACGATCTCGATCTCCAGGAGCGGGAGATGTTTTTCGTTCATTTCATGGAGAATGAGAGCGAGAAAGTCCTGATGCCTTCGGAAGCCGGTATGCCGTTTCCGGGGCACCAGTTCATTCGTCGCAGTCCCCACCAAATGCCGCAGGGGCCGAATTATCCGGCGATTCACGTGGAAAACGCCGCCCGCCTTTTCGGGGATTCCGTGTATCTCGAAGAACCTGAGGGTCGTCTGCCGCATTGGCATCGGCGCGATTATTATTGGCATCGGGAGTCGCCGGTGTACCAGCGGCTGACCGCGGAGAACGTTGCTCATGCCTGGCGGGGATGGCGCTCGGCCGGGATCAATACGCTCGCTCATTGGGTTCTGCGCGAAGGATTCACCCCCTCCACTGAAATCACTGAAGTCGGGGAGCGGTTGAACATTCCGACCGAAGTGGATCCCCGCCGTCCGGGCCGCAGCGTCACCGGGGGCCACGTCAGCCGGGACTCCTTCCCCCTGCCGGGAGTCGATACCGCCCTGGCCGGAGGTGAAGCCTATCTGCGCGGAGTCTCGCCGCTGATGGCCTACATCGGAGGCGGGCCGGGCACACGGGTTTTCAATAAAGACCACCTTTTTGAAAGCGGCGCGACCGTGACCAAGACCGTGGCGGTGCTTAACGATTACCATCGCGCCATTCCACTTGCCGGCGAGTGGAGATTGACGCGGGACGTGGATGGAGAAGTCGTAGCCTCGGGAGAACTCGACGGGCAAGTCGATCCGGGCGCCCGGGCGCTGGATGCCTTTTCCCTCGAGTTGACGATGCCCGAAGTTTCGGAGCGGACGGACCTGACGCTCTCGGTTTCCCTGACGGCCGATGTCAGAGGATCGCTGGATGACACGTTCGCGTTCACCGTATTTCCCGTCGAGGCGCCCAGGATCGCCCAGCCCGGGCGGCGGGTTTGGGTGATCGGCGAAGACCGCGACGGTTGGGTTGGCGATTCCGGGCTTGATGTGACTCTACTCGACGTAGGGGCAAGTGGTCCCGGTCCCCAGGCCGACGACCTGGTGGTTGTCTTACGCGGGGCTTTTCATCCCCCGGCGGATGGCGGACCTTCCGTTGCCGAGCAGGTATGGGAACGGTTCAGGTTCGACGCCCGTATCAACGGCGGTCTTCGGGTCCTGGTATTTGAGCAGGACGTGGGAAATCTGCTCGGTCTCCGGACGGAGGACGTCCGTCCCCGGCGGGCGTTCATCGCCGCGAAGGGCCATCCGATCCTCGCCGGGTTCGAAGACACCGATTTTCACTTCTGGACCGGAGCCAGCGACCTGCAACCGGATGTTCCTGAGCGGAACACTCCGGAGCTGAGACGCTTTCCCAATCGGATTTGGAAAGTCTCAAACGAAAACTCCGTCGCCACCCGGACCCTGCTCCGTCCCCAGGAAGGCGCTGCCCGGGCATTGCTCGTCAGTGGATTCGATCTCCAGGAGAGTCCGTTGCTGGAAGTGGCCAAGGGACGTGGACGGATCCTCTTTTCCCAGCTCGACGTCAGCAACCGCTTTGGAATTGATCCGGTGGCGACCCGGCTCATGGGGAGGATGATCGACTATTTGGATACGGCGCCGTCACCTGATCCCGGCCGCGGCCGAATCACGGTAGTTGCTGAAGATGCTCCCGGGGTTGAAGCGCGGGCCCCAGTCTACCGCGGGGCGCGCCCTTCCGGTGAGGCGGGCTGGGGGATCACCCGGGCCGAACTCTTCTTCCGCGAATCGATCTACACCGATGACTGGATCACCCGCGAGGCACCGGATCTGCGCATTCCGGTGTTCGACGAAGATTCCGCGGATAGCGAACGACCGGTGATGGTTCGCCGTGACGAACGCTCGGGAATGTTTGAAACAACCTTGAGCCCGGATCATTTCGCCACCGGGTGGGGACGGCAGAAAGCGATGTTCCTCCACAGCGCGCTCGTAGTCAACCAGGGCGGGAGCACGACCAAAGGGCCGGGCTTGCAGTATCACGGAGACGACGAAGCCCTGTATCCGGTCCATTGGCACGGAAACTTTATCCATCCCTACACGGCGGCGGTCTGGTAATGAAGGGAGGTAGTTAGAGGGTATCCGAAAAGGGTTGCGGCCGTTCGCTTGGCTGAAA
The DNA here is from genome assembly GCF_056590205.1 of Verruconatronum alginivorum. Lineage (NCBI taxonomy): Bacteria > Pseudomonadati > Verrucomicrobiota > Opitutia > Opitutales > Verruconatronaceae > Verruconatronum > Verruconatronum alginivorum. The sequence continues at coordinate 3,137,134 of NZ_JBWPVQ010000001.1, forward strand.
CAGCGGGGACACACCCCACCATGCTCGCGCATGGTCCCCCCTCTCAAGAGGGGAATGGCTTACAAAAAGATCCCCTCTTGAGAGGGGGGACCGCTCGCTAGAGCGGTGGGGTGTGTTTCTGGGCCGGTCCGGTCGCTGCGAACCCTTTTCGGACGGGACCTAGTTAAAGCTGCTCTGCTTTCAACCGGAGGAAAGTCTTTACCTCCGCCTCGGGGATAATGACGTGCATTTCTTCCGTGCCATCGTCATCGGGAGTTACCGTAATGAACTCAGCGGGAACGGAGGTCCACTGATTGAGATCGATACTTTGTTGAATGGTGTAGGTGAGATCGGAGGGTGGGGGGGATGGACGCTGGAAGTTGAAAATCAACGAACGGGAGTCGCCTTCGCTTCCACCGAGTGAAACTCGGGGAAGACGGTGGCGGGCCGGTTCGTTCGGGCCAAGTCCGAGAGCGTAGCGGAGGAGCGTGGTGACACCGTCACCGACAAGATCTGCGTCGGATTGGACTTCTTCCCGATCGGTCATGCCGTGACGGAATCGCCAGTCATCCATGGGCCGGTCGCGGATGATAATAGTCGCTGTTCCCTCCGGGCCGACGGCGTATTCGGAGGATGGTTGCAAGGTGAGGATCACTGTTTCGTCTCCCTCCACCATGTCGTCGTCGATCGGCTTGATCACGACCGAAACAACCGACTCTCCCTCTTCGAACGTCGCGGAAAGAGCGACCGGAAGATAGTCTTCGCCGAAGGTGGCGGTGCCGCCCAGGAGATAATGCACTGTCAGGGAGCCGGTGGGGATGTTGCGAACGAGTTCGAATCTTCCCGGGACCTCGCCGAATTCATGGGCGAACGGTTGCGGGGCGGAGGCCTCGACGGTAGGCGCCAGGAAAAAGACGATCTCCGGATGCAGGCTCGCGTCGGGGTGGTGGGTGGTGGCATATTGAATGTTGCTTTCGTGGTAGGCGGCGGCGGTGATGGCGAAAGAGATTGTGGTGTTGCCGTTGTTGATCGCGTTCAGGACGGCGTCACTGACATCGATTTCAGACGGCTCGCCGGCGACCGGCGTCCATTGGTCAAACGCGAACCCGTAATTGGGGCGATTGGCGAAGGTGATAGTATTTTCTTCCCAATTATTTCCAGCGATGGCGATGAAATTGGAAATCCCGGGGGCCTGGGTCGGATGGAGACGGATGTTCGCCCCGGTCACCGAGCCGTCGATTTCATCGAGTCGGAAGCGAATGAACGATTCCCGGGTGAAATTTCCCGGAACGCCGCTGGTCTCGATTTTCACCCGGAGATTCTCCTTGGCGGTTCCGGTCATCTGGTTGGTATGTTGGTGGGTTCCGGCTCGGACAAAAGCGTTGGCTTCGGGGGAGCGGCGGAGGGCTCCAGCGCCGTCCGGAACACTGGGAGGAGGCGGATCGAGAGGTCTGAAGTCCGTATTTTCCATCGGGTCGGCTCCATCGCGGATGGGGGTCAGCAGGACGACCAGATCCATCGTCGCGTCGGCCTCGCCGGTCAGTTCCACCGCCAGCATCGTGGTGCCTTCGTTAGTTCTTTCATCCGGGTGGGCGTTCGGATAATCGTGGGGATTGGTTGAGAGTTCGGAGAACTCGGCTCCTTCGGGTTCAAGAATCCGGGCCTCCAGGGTTTTCCCATCCTGGGTCAGGATGGCGGTGGTTCCCTGGAGTTCGATATTGGCGGGAGTGATCATTCCCCAGCGCACGGCGTCGCCGGTGGCGAGGCCGCTGATGCGGTCCTGGATGAGGACGGCGCGGCGTTCGAGCATCGCGTAGCCGCGCCGAACGGAGCTGGCTTGACCTGAATAGGCGGCGGTCATGTCGATATTGGCGTAGGCCAGGTCGGGAGACGACTCGAACGCGCCCATCGTCACCCTGGCGTTGGCTCTCTGGAGTCGGTTGTTAATGGTGAGGGTATTGTGCCCTCGGTTGTTTAGCCGGTAGTAATTCCAGCGTCGTCCGCCCTCATGGCGTTCCCAGTAACCGGGCAATTCGTAACTCTCCGCTCCGAGATTCAAGCCCCAACGAACACCCTCGGCGTCCAGGACGAATGTTCCGATATCCATGTGGCCGTGGTCGGCCTGATTGTCGCCTCCTTTGAATCCGAGGTAGGTGGCATGGGGGTCCTCCCATTCCCCCCGCATCGCGCCGACGGCGGCAGCTCCCCGGAAATGCTGGTCGAGGGGAAGGTCGTCGTAGGAAATGTTTTGCCCGGATTCGTCGTACCACGTCACGAGAAGAGCGAGAAAACGGTCGAGCGTATCGACCTGCATGAGTTCGCCGCTCCGCATCCGGGGAATGTCATTGGCGGCGACGCGGCGCTGGTAGAAGGCGTAGGCGGGTTGATCGAATTCCTGGGCGAGGGAGAACAGGACAGGTGAGAAAAAGGCGATCGCCTTGGAATCCCCGAAGTTGAAGAAAAGATTTTGCGGGCCGATCGTCTGGATGTGGAATGCCCCGGATTTCCCCATCGCTTCGTAACCGGGCAAATTTTCGATGCCGCGGAGATCGTCGAGGGCGGTTCGGAGGCCGCTCAACATCAGGGCGGCGTAGGTGGTGCCGTAGGTCCAGTAGGTCGGCCCCTCGTCCCAGGCGCCGTCGGGAACGTAATTGGCCATGGAATGGCGGATGGAAACGACCGCCTTGTCGATGATTTCAGCAGCGATTTCCGGTTCTTTATCGGCGACCGCCAAAGCCGCGAGGACAAGACCGGCGTTGCACACCTGGTTCCAATTGTTGTTCCGGTTGGGCCAGTTGTGATACTGGGAGGGATTGGCGTAGGCGTGGAGACCGGGATTGAGTCCGTTGCGGACGATGCCATCGACGATGGTTTGGCGTTCGGCCGGAGTCAGGTAATCGTAAATCCAATCGTAGCCGACCGCCATGAGGGCGCTCATTTCGCCGATGTTCAGGAAATGGGACGGATACCAATTCGAAAATCCGGCCGCGGTCAGAAGTTCGGTCTTGATCCGGTCCGCCATCTGCTGGGCGAGATCCACATCATCCGTCATTCGCAGGGTTACTCCCATGTTGAAGATGCGGTACATGGCGGACCGGCGCTCATCCTTCATGCGCTGTTCGCTGGCTGAAGGATCGTCGAGGCGGCGGCGGATGACCGGTTCGTTCAGGCCGGCGATCGCCTCGTCGCGCACGATCTCGATCAGTTCGGCGAGAAGAGGATCGGTGGCGGCGAGGGCCTTGAGCTCCGCTTCGCGTTCGGCGGGGAAAAGCAGGCGCGGATGGTTTGCCTGGAGTCCGTCGAGGGTGGATCCGGTCACGGTCGTGAGCGGTGCCAGGAGAGTTGAGCAGAGGCAGAGAATGGATCGTAGATTGCGGTAGGCCATAAACGAGGAAGGTGCTGTTGGACCGGATAGGAACGGCGAAGGTTTCGAGCCGGTTGCGGTTGCAATAATCAAAACGACTGCAGTCAGGCCCTGACAACCAGGACATGACGGCAGCCGTCAGGTTGAGAGGATTCGTGAGGAACCCGGCGGGCGTTACCCTTTGCGCCGGCGCCAGTAGCCGGCGAAACCGAGTGCCAAGCCGCCGAAGATCAAGGCGTAGGTGCTGGGTTCAGGAACGGCGACGAGAAAGTTGTCGATGGCCGCGACCCCGCGGTCCGGGTTGGTTGGGCCGCCGTTGATGCCTCCCGCGAAACCGGCGAAGAGAGCGGCATCGTTATCGAAACTACGGCCCGCTAAAGTGGGGGTGATTGATGCGAGGGAGCTGCTGGGATTTTCCCGTTCGAACACGCTGCCTGCTACCCAGAGATCAGTCCCGATAAGCTCGATTGAGAAGGTGAGGGTATGCCAGGCGTTCCCGCTGAGGGTAAACTCATCGGAAACTGCTTGACCTACGGTTCCGCTGCCGTCGTTGCGGAAGCGCAAAATGGTATTGCCATTATCGAGTGTCCGGGCGGTCATCTCAAAACCGGTGTAGGAACCGGCGTAGACGCTGGAGTTGCTGTTGGTAACGCCTAACCCGGCCGCGTTGAAATTAATGTTTTGCGTTAACGACGAGGTGAGAAAGTCGACTGACAACTCAATGCGTCCGAGTGAATTGAAGGTGCCGATCGAGTTGGTGTAACCCCAGGCGGATACCTGGCCGTTGGTGGTAGGAACGAGCCAGCCATCGGTAGAGTTGTGATTAAACGATTCGCGTCCGGCTGTTTGGGTGTAGTTGTCCAGCGATGCTGCGGTGCTGAAGTTATCGCTGATCAGGACGGCGGAGGTGGGCGAAGCGGCTAGGCCGGCGATGCAGAGCACGGCCAACGACCGGCGAAGGGTGGTAACTGTGAGGTGGGGAGAGGCGAATATCGAATTCATAATTTAAACGTTAGGAATCCCGGAGCAAACAAACAATGAGAAGATTGAGTTAACTTTAACTCAAGGAGGCGGGGCGGCAAAGCCAACCCCGCTACATCGAAGTCGGCATCCTGCCGCCCGGCGGTGGCGTCAGTGTTTCATTGCCGCCATTTCTTCCGGGAGAATCATGCCGTAGGAGACGTCGTCGATCAAGAGGCTGCCGGTGGCGGGATGGAGGCCGAAATAGAGGAACATCCGTTTCGCCCCCGCCGGAACCGGGACTTCCTTCGCGACTTTGGTCCAGTCATAGGTGCCGGAGCGGAGGTCGTCGTTGGCCAGGTCGACGCGGGCGACGGTGTGTCCCGTCCAGTTTGTGAATACAACAACCGCTTCGATTCCTTTCTCCGGATCGACCGGATCGATCTCGGTTGCCTTGAGATGGGCGCTGACGTTCATCACAATGCCCTCGGTGACCGGAATCGACGGGGTGCGCCAGCCGAGGCCGCCTCCGGGAATGCGGGAGGCGTTATCGGGATTGACGACGCCGAGCGCCCGCAGGCCGGTGCGTACCGCCGGCGCACGGGTCCATTGCCGCGGGTCGGTGCGCCAATCTTGTTCATAGGCGAGGCGTCCGCGATGACCCGGGCCCGGGGCGGCGGAGGTGTTGGCGGCACGATACCAGGAGTAGACCTCCGGCTGGTCATCGAGCCAGATGCCTCGTCCCCAGACGGCCGGGGAAACCGGGACGGCCCGTTCCGCGCCGCCGTCGAAGTCGAAGCCGAGGGGGAGGTCGGGTTTGCGGCTCCCGTCCTGCACCGTCCAACCGACGTTCAGACCGATGTCGGCCGGGGTGAAATCCCCGTGGGCTCCGTTCGGGTCGAGGCCGGTCGCGTCCCGGTAATCTTCAAATGAATCGATCTGCCCGTCGAGATACCAGGCGAAGCCGGCCAGGGCGCGTTCCTCGGTCCAATTGTAGAGGTTGCGGTCGACGAAGTTGTTCAGGGGGGAATTGAACGATTGGGCGAAGGCTTTGTAGTCGAAGTCCTCCAGGACGAGATTGTCGACCACGTCGTCCGGATCCATCACCGAGTAGCGCGCGACATCCTCGCGGGTGGCCCGGTCCATGCGGCTCGGCACGGGAATGTTGACGGGCCGGCCGATGGTCTGGATGAGGTTGTCGGTTATTGTGTTGTTATATGACGGAGGATGCGGGGGATGCATCGCGGTCTGGAGAAGGGCGATGCCGTCGAGACGTTCGCGAGCCCATTCCGGGTGGTCGACCGGCCGCCCGGGGAAGGTCGGCATGTTGTCGAAATCGACCGATTCGCGACCCCAAAGGGCGGCGGTGTCGAAGACCCAGTTTTGCCGGACGATGTTGTTGGAGGTGAGACGGGTGGAAATTCCGGTCGGGTTGTCCTGCAGGACGTTCCACATGACGTTGGCGTGGTTGGTCATGTATTCGAGGTAGATCCCGGTGTGGCCGATGCGGGCGACGGAGTTGCCGTAGATGCGGTTGTAATAGCAGTGGACATCCCCCCAGATCCCGCCGAAGACGAATGCGGTGCGGCGGACATGGTTGCCGAGTGGAACCTCCGAGGCGGGGCGGTCGGCGATGAAATTGTGACGCACCGTGTGATAGGAGCCGCCGTTGAATTTGAGGACGCCGACCCACGGTTCGGCGGCCGGTTCATTGCGGGTGCCGGTGGTCTGGAACATGTTCTCCTCGATCATGTGTCCCTGCCCCTTGAAATTGGAGCCCCAGGCGTTCGGCTCGAAGACTCGGTTGCGGCGGAAGGTGAGCGATCGCGCGCGGTTCATATAGACTCCGTGCATGTTAGGACGGATGATATGACAATCCTCGATGATCACTCCGTCCGTATTGAAAAGTTCGATCGCATTGGCTGCGTGCTCGTGAAACTCAAAGCCGCGGATGGTGACGTTCGCGATGTTGCGGAGCACCACGCCGTAGCCTACGGCAGAGACGCGGACATCGGCATCGTCCGGCCAGTCGGCGGACCCCAGGTTGATCAGGACGTGATCGCTGCCGCGGGTGAAATGGTGATCTTCTTCCGGAGCGACCTGATTGCCCTGTTTCAGGATGAGACGCTCGGTCCCGAGGAAAACCCAGGCCATCGGCCGGGCGGGTCGGTTGACCCCGAGCGGAGTGAACGGCTCCGGCGGTTCCCAGCGGAAAACGTTGAGGGTGTCCGTGGGTGAAACGGCGTCACTATTCAGTTGATACGATCCTTCCAGGACGACCGGTCCGTCACCGGCGGCGAGGAATTGAATCCGGCCTGACCGGCGGTCCGGTTCGTCTTGCCGGCCATCCAACGTGAGGGTTTCTCGATAGATCCCGGGATGGACATGGACTGTATCGCCCGGGCGAACCTGGGTGGCGGCGTGAGTCAGGGTTTTCCACGGTTCCGCGTCGGTTCCGGGGTTTTGATCGCTGGCCGCCGGATGATCGACGGCCACGTGCAGCGTCCGCGAATCGGCGGTCGTGGTGAAGAGTAGCAGGCATGAGAGCAGTGCTCCAGCGAGAAAGCTGGAATTCAAATGCGAGAATCCGGGGGCGAACTTTGGATGAGGTCGGCTGGAAGCCAACCCTCCGATTTGGCGGTGGTGCCGTGAGGTCACTGGGAGGGGTGGCATCCTGCCGCCCGCCGTCGTCGTCAGTTGCGGCGTGACCGCCGTGTTTGGTCGGCTGGAAGCCAACCCTCCGATTTGGCGGTGGTGCCGTGAGGTCACTGGGAGGGGTGGCATTCTGCCGCCCGGTGTCGTCGTCAGCTGCGGCGTGGTCGCCGTGTTTGGTCGGCTGGAAGCCAACGCTCCGATTTGGTGGTGATGTCGGGAGGTCACTGGGAGGGGTGGCATCCTGCCGCCCGGCGTCGGCGTCAGTAGCGGCGTGACCGCCGTGTTTGGTCGGCTGGAAGCCAACCCTCCGATTTGGCGGTGGTGTCGGGAGGTCACTGGGAGGGGTGGCATCCTGCCGCCCGGTGTCGTCGTCGGTTGCGGTGTGGTCGCCGTGTTTGGTCGGCTGGAAGGCAACCCTCCGATTTGGTCCGGAAATTCACGTGGACCGTTGGGTTTCGTGTGAGTGGTCATGTTTTTGTTTATCTTGCTGGAGGGATCTGAGCGTCATCGGCGAAAACGGTCAGGTCGGTGATGCCGATGCGGGGACCGGTTTTTGACCGGATCAGTTCGAGGCGTATTTGCCGGACGGTGACAGGATCGAAGTGACGGATGTCGATCAGGAAATCCGTGTCGTTGTCGGTCGCGTCATGCAGGATTCGCCAATCCGCCCCCGGTTCGTTTCGTCCGAGGAGCCGCCATTTGACCGGGACCGGGCGCCGTTGGGGATCGTCGTAATCGAGGCCGCTTTCGTGCCAGCAGAGCCGGACGGCGGATGCGGAGAAGGAGGCGACCAGATCGATTTCGATCCATGGAGCGGAATCGTCGGGCGCCGGTTCCCACCAGGTCCGCTGGACGTGGTCGTTGGCGAAAACGGGCTCGCGGCCGGGGGTGTGGCTGGAGGCGCGGGTGTGCCGGTTGACGCTGACGGGGATCAAACCGGGCCGGCCGTCGAGGAATTGCGGAGACTCGGTGACTTTGACCGGAGCGATATGGTTTTCGGCATTGAAATGAAGGCGGTCGACGCCGACGCGTCGCTCGAAGTTGTGTTCGCTGCGCACCAGGCAGGTGTAGAAGCACCACCACTCATCGTTCGGTCCGGAGGAGACGCAGCCGTGGCCGGTGCCATGCACGAAGCCATCGGTTTTGAGAATGAACGGATTGCCCTCGTGGTAGTGGAACGGTCCGGTCGGGGAATCGGAGTAGTAGTAACCCATCGCGTAGGTTTTCCATTCGGTGCCGGGGGCCGCGTAAACCACAAAATATCGTCCTTGCCGTTTGAATACCCACGGTCCCTCCACGTAGCTGGTGGAGGCGTCTTCGTTGAGGTCGCCGAACCGCTCCCAACGATGGGCCGGATCGTAGGCGAAGATGATCTCGGGCTCGGTGAGTAAGCGGGCGGGATTCACGGGATCGGCCTCCGCGACAAAAATGCCCGGCTCGCCGATCCCCCAGTAGGCGTAAAGCCGTCCGTCGTCGTCGTGCAACCAGGCCGGCGCCCCCCAATCGGCGGAAGACTTTCCGGTGTAAACCGGGGATCCGTCGGGAAGAAGAACCGGGCCGAGCGGCTTCCACGGACCGAGCGGCGAATCGCCCTCCCAGACCGGAGCCCGGCTGGCGGTCAGGTAGAATTTGCTCCTCCAGGTGAAGACCCGTGGGTCGTAATCATCCGGCAATTCCGGGAGCGTATGGTGTTCCCAGTGCTCGAAATCGCGGCTGGTGTAAACGGCTCCCGCCGAGACATAGAGATACCAGGTGCCATCATGGTAGAGCGCGGTGGGATCGGCGGCTTCGCGAAAATGGGAACGGGTGGCGTGCATCCAACCGTAGGAGTTTCCCTGGCGTGAGGGACGGCACCAGACCCCCCGCGGGTAATCGGGCAATGGGAGCGGGTTGCAATAAAATGTATTCATAGTTTGGGTCACTGGATTCTCTTCAGGCGCATCCGGCCGATCGCGCCGAAAGCGTCGCTGTTGAAACAATCTTCGGCCGCCGCGTCTCCGGCGCTGTCGTAACCGGTGAAATAGAGCATGAAATCGCCGGTGGGTTCGGGCAACAAACAGAGCGGAGTCCGCATCACCGCCAGCCACGGGATGGCTTCGGGCGGAAACTCCACGATCGCACCTGGATTCCAGTGAACGCCATCGCGCGAGGTGGCGATCCCGAACGAACCGGAAATCGTCGAATCGTAAATCGCGACGAACCATCCATCGTCGAGCCGGGTGACGATCGGATTCTCGGCGAAGCGGGGATCGAGCGCGACCGGATTCAAGTCCGGACAACGGGTCCATGGGCCTTGCAGAGCGGGGGCTTCGGCCAGGCCGACACCCCACCATTCGATCGGGCGTTTCTGGGTGTGGCAGCTTCCGTAGAAGGCGTGCCATTGGTTGTTGCCGGTGGGGAAGGCGTAGAACGAGTCGACCCCTTGAAGCCCCTCCCACGGCTCGGATTCCGGGCCGGGCTCCAGCACGATACCGACGTCCTGGTAAGGTCCTCCGAGACCTCCCTTGCCCTCGACGGTCGAGCGGGCTCGCATGATCCTTCCGTGGTGGTGGAGCCAGTGGACGTCCGCGGTGTTCGGCTTGGAGCGATAGCAGACGTAGAAGAGATTCCATCGGTTCTCCGCTTCGTTGAAAAACGGCATCGGACTCCAGAGGGAGGCCCGGGGATCCGTGCCATCGAAAACCGCCGTGGAAGTGAAGAGGGTGGAGCGCCGGGTGAAGCTGCGGCCATCCGGGCTGTGCCAGTGGCCGAATCGGGTCGGGATCCACTTTGGCTTCCCATACATCTCCGTAGTGAAAAGGTGGAGACCGTCATCCTGGCGGAGGATGGTTCCCCCTTCGAAGCCGAACGCATTATCTTCGGCGCCAGGACTCCGGCGGTGGAGAATCGGATCCGGATCACCGGAGTGGAAGGCGAAGCGTGGTGGGTTCATATGTGCAAGGAAGTTTAATCTGTTCGGTTCAAGCGCATCCGGCCAACGGTGCCGAATCCATCATGGTAGTGCGGTTCCTCCGCGGCGACTCCGTCGGTGCGGTCGTAGCTGGTGAAATAGAGAAGATAGCTGCCATCGGGTTCCGGCAGGAGGCAAAGCGGGGTTCGCATCGTGGCGAGCCAGGGGAAGGTTCCCCGGGGGAAATCGAGCAAGGCTCCGGGATTCCAATGGACTCCGTCGCGGGAGGTTGCGATTCCGAACGTGCCGTGAATGGTGGCGTCGTATAGGGTCACATACCAGCCGTCCTCAAGCCGGGTCACGATCGGGTTCTCGGCGAATTTGGCATCGAGGAGGACTGGATTGCGCTCCGAACAGCGGGTCCAGGGGCCGCTCATTGCAGGGGCGGTGGCGAGTCCGACGCCCCACCAGTCGCAGGGTACATTCTGGGTGTGGCAACTGCCGTAGAACGCATGCCAGGTTTCGCCCGTGGGGAAGAGGAAAAAGGAATCGACGCCTTGCAACCCCTCCCATGGGTCGGACTCCGGGCCCGGCTTCAGGATGATGTCGACTTCCTCGTAGGGACCGCCGAGACCCTCCGGGCCGGGGGTGAGCGATCGGGCGCGGATGATCCGCCCGGCGTGATTGAGGAGATGCGCCGTCGTGGTGTTGGGGGCGGCGTGATAGGCGACGTAGAAGAGATTCCAGCGGTTCTCATCTGCATTGAAGAACGGCATCGGGCTCCACAGGGACGCGCGGGGGTCGGTCCCGGTGAAGTCTCCGGTTGAGGCAAATAATGTTGATATGCGGCGGAATTCCTTGCCATTGGCGCTATGCCAATGGGCGAGACGGGTCGGGACGACTTTGGGAGCTGCGATGATTTCGGCGGTAAACAAGTGGTATCCGTCCTTCTGATGCAAAACCGTGCCGCCCTCGAAGCCGTAGCGATTGTCCTCAGCCCCGGGACTATCGCGGTGGAGGATCGGATCCGGATCGCCGGAATGAAATGTGAAGCGTGGGGGAGTCATGGATGCTGGTTCAGTGGGTTCCATTCAAGTCGCATGCGGCCGACGGGCGTTGGATTTGGTCGGCTGGAAGCCAACCCTCCGATTTGGTCTTCGGTTCGCGCAACTGGGAGGGATGGCATCCTGCCGTCCGCTTGAGAATGGCGAAGGTGATATCGTGGTGGTCCATGGTTAGGAACAGGTCACACCGGGTTGCGTTGGCGGAGATATTCGTCGCGTTGTGCATCGATGCGGCGGCGTTCATCGGCCGCCTGGTCGTCGGGAAGGAGGTCGAAGGCGACCACGGTGTCGATCGGATCGGGGAGGGGAAAAGTCCCGGCTACCGGCTGGGCGAAGTTAAAGAAGATGTCGTCCGGTCCATCGAAGGTTTGGGTGCCGAGGTTCCAGAAGTCAGTCAGGAGGACCGCGGCGTTGTTCGCGAGCAACCGGCCATTGGCGACGCGCCCCCGCAATCCGGGCAGGGCGATGTGGCCGATTTGCGGTTCAAGCAAATGGGCGAAAAGAGTGTCCCCTTTTTGGGTGTATCGCCCCCATTCCGGTTTCGGCAGCGAAGCGGAGCCGGTTCCGCGGATCGAGTCCTCGTTGAGCCGCAACCAGGCGCCGATCTCATGGAGGATCTCGCGGGCTTTCTCCGGAACCCGCCCCCGTCCGTCGGGGGAAACGTTGAGAAGGAGATTGCCATCTTTGGATACGCAATTGACCAGGGCCCGGATAATGGTCGCGGGCGTTTTCCAGAGATTGTCGGTCGCGCTGAAGCACCAGGAATTGGTGAGCGTAAACCAGCCTTCCCACGGCATCGGTTCTCCCGCGTCGTCGCGCAGGCAATTCTGGGGGATGTTCTGTTCAGTTTGGTCGTATTCGCCCGCGTAGGACGGACGCGGGATGCGTTTACGGGCCTCGTTGCTCCAGCGGTCGTTGAGGAGAAGGTGGGGTTGCAATTCCCGGAGTTTCCGCTGGATTTCGGTGGCTCCCCATTTCTCGCCCTGGAAATCCCAATAGGAAAAGTCGACGACCAAGGAATCGATGCGTCCATAATTGGAGCAGAGTTCGATCAGTTGCCCGTGCAGGTAGGCGACGTAGCGGGACCAGTCGCCTTTGGCATCGCGGGCCGGGGCGTCGGGATGGCGGCGCAACGGATGTTGCCGGTCGCCGGTGGCGGGGTAATCCGGATGATGCCAGTCGACGAGAGAATAATAGAGACCGACCGCGAGGCCCTCGGCCCGGACCGCGTCGACCCATTCGCGGACCAGGTCGCGTTTGGCGGGGGTGTTGGTCGCCTTGTACTCGGTCAATTTGGAATCGAAGAGGCAGAATCCGTCGTGGTGCTTGGTGGTGAGAACGGCGTAGCGGGCGCCAGCTTGTTTGGCCATGCGGGCCCACGCCGCCGCCCAGCCCGGCTCCGGGTTGAAGGTGTTGAAATAACGGCGGTAGTCGTCGTCGGACATTTCCTCCAGGGACTGGACCCATTCGCCGCGGGCCGCCACCGAGTATAATCCAAAATGGAGCGACATTCCGAAGCGGTCGTGTTGCCAGCGGGCAAGGGATTCGGCGACGGTGGAAGGGGTTTCCGGTCGAGAGTGTTCGGGTTTCGAATACGAATTCATAATGTTAATCGCAGCGAATGATGGCTGCGTCCTTGGCGGGAATGGTGACTTTCTCGGTGCAGTGATTGCCGGTCAGGAGGTCGGTGCCGGAGACGTCGGTCAGGGTGGCCGTGACGGGCTCATCGTTGTGGTTAAGAATACAGAGGAATTGTTCCGAGTTTCGGCGGCGAACAGTCACCTCGACCCGGGCGGGCGCTTCGACGGGGGGACGCCTGATTCCAAACCGCTCTGTCAATTCCGCGAGGGTTTCCTGGTAGAACGAAGGTGTCGGCCGGGTGGCGAGGTAGGAGGCGATGCCCCGTCCGAATCCGTGGGAAGTGACGGCGGGGAGCCCGGGGAAGGGACCGTCCTTGAACGTGCCGATGGCGTGGGCGCCTTCGAGGTGAACCCGTTCCGAGAAGTAGCCGGCCGGGATCTCGCGTCCGTCATCCAGTGTTACTGAAATACCGTCGAGGGTTTCCAACGGCTCCCAGTTTTCGACCCATAAGCCGAGGAGCTTCTGCAGGTGGCCCGGGAAGCCTCCCTGAAAGACCCGGTTGTTCCGGTCGCTGACTCCGGTGAAGAAGCCGGCGAGGAAGTAACCGCCGTATTCGACGTAGTTGAAAATGGAAATCGCCTCTTCTTCGGCGAGAAGGAACAGAGACGGGGCGACCACAATTTTGTAGCGGGAAAGGTCGGCTCCAGGAGGGATGAGGTCGACCGGGATGTTGAGCGCGTGGAAGGCGTCATGGAAGTCTTTGACGATCGAGAAATAGTCGAAGTCGCGCGGTAGGGCTTGTTGGCTGAGCGCCCACCAGGTTTCCCAGTCAAAGAGGATCGCGCACTCGGCCTCGATCAGGCTGCCCGCGAGCGGGGCGAGGCGGTTGAGATCGGCGCCGAGGCCGCGCACCGCGTCGAAGGTGGCATTGGGCCGGGGGTGGACCGGCGGGATCATCGAGCTGTGGAAACGCTCTGCGCCGGCGAGGGATTGCCGCCATTGGAAAAACTGGATCGCGTCCGCTCCTCGGGCGACGGCCTGCAGGCTCCAAAGGCGCATCACCCCCGGGCCTTTGCGGTGGTTGATCTGCCGCCAGTTCACGTAGTCGGTCGCCTGTTCCATCAGCATGAACGGCTTGCCCCGTTTCAGGGAACGCATCATGTCGAGATCGAATGGAGCATTCTGGTTCGGTACCGCAGGATTGGGATCCGGATACGAGTCGAGGGCGGCGATCTCGATCGACGGTTCCCAGTGAAAGAGGTCGGCCGACTGGAAGCTGTTCATGAAATTGGTCACCACCGGGATCTCCGGGGTGTGTTTTTTCAGGATTGCTTTCTCCGCCTCAAAGCAAGCCTGATTGGCCGCGCTCATGAAACGTTTGAAGTCCAGCTCGTGGCTCGGGTTGATGAAGGCTGGGGTCGCTTTCGGGGTGTGGATCTCTTCCCAGTCGTAGTAGATCTGGCTCCAGAAACGGGTGTTCCATGCTTGGTTGAGGGTGTCGAGGGATCCATACTTGTCCCGCAGCCAGATCCGGAACGCGCGGTCGTCCTCCGGGCCGTGGGAAGAGTGGACGTGGCACATGTATTCGTTGTTTGGATGCCACATCACCAACGCCGGGTGGGCTTTGAAATGGCCCGCAATCGCTTCCGTGAGTGCTTCGCTGTGTTCCCGGTAGGCCCGGCTGTTGGGCGTGTAGTTCTGACGCGATCCGTGGTGCAGTACGACGCCTTCGCGGGTGACCGGCAGGATCTCCGGATAGCGCAGGGTCAGCCAGGCGGGAGGGGAGGCGGTGCCGGTGGCGAGGTTGACGGAGATGCCCCCTTGATGCAACTGGTCGAGAATCCGCTCCAGCCAATTGAAGCGAAATTCGCCCGGGGCGGGATTGGTGAGCGCCCAGGAAAAGATGCCGACATTGACGAGATTGACTCCGGCTTCGTTCATGAGGTGGACATCCTCCTCGACGATCGATTCGGGCCATTGCTCGGGATTGTAATCGCAGCCGTAAATCAGGCCGGGAATTTGTTCAATCAAAGTCGACATGCATTTCTTTGTTTGGATCAAACCATTGCCCCCAGGTCGGAGCGAGTAACGCAGGCACTCCGTGGAGGTCGAGATCGAAAGGAACCACCAGAGGGCGGGGAACATCCGGTCCGGGGAAGAAACGGGTCGAACTTCCGGCCTGGACGGAAAAATGCCAAATGCGCCCGTCGAGTCCGGGCGGGACGTCGATCACCTGTTCGCCCCGTCGCGAGTAGAGGCGGGCGATGGTCCGGTCGGGGGCGTTGACCGCGAAATCGACGACATCGTGGGGATAGAGGGCATGGATGCGGACGGTGAATTGGCGGGTTCCGCGCGGCACCTGGAAAAACCAGTGGCGATGGGTGCTGGTTTCGAGATGAAGACGTTGCCAGCCATCGCTGAGTTCCTGGCCAACGAGGACCGCTGGAGTCGCTGGATACGTGTAGGCCCAAAACCGGTCGATCAGGTCGACATCTACGAAGCGGACTCCGGTGAACGCGAAGGAGTGGACGAACGGACGGCCGTGGGTGATCGCCTCCCGGGCATCGTGTTCGGGCCGGCTGTTGCCCGGAGCGAGAATCCGGACCCGGGCGAAGTTGGCGTTCTCCGGGGCGAGGGGGATGTAGTCGCGGAGGACCAGTCGCAGCTCGCGTCCCTCGGGATTCCAGAAGGCGAGCCGGGAAGGCGTCCGGAGTTGGTTGGAGGCATTGTCGCCGAGGGAGGGAGAGGCCATCCAGTAATCCATGTACGGACGCTCCCGCTTGGCGGCTGGCGGAAGGTCTTTGCGGACGAAAGGCTCGTCATCGTAAACCAGTGGTCTGGCGATCTCGCCGGTTTCGGGGTGAAACCACATCTCCGGCGCCTGGGAGAGATATGGGGGCACCCCTTCGAGGGCGAACTCGAAGGACGACCAGATGTGGGAATCGCCCATCCCGACCTCGATGCTCCAGAAGCGTCCGTCGCTGCCGGGCTCCACGACCACGTGGGCTTCCTCCTCTAAAAAGTGGTCCCGTCCGGCGACGATCTCGCCGTCGCGCACGGTGGGATTCGGTTGATCCCAAAGCCCGGCGATCCGTTGTCCGCGCGGACTTCGGATGATCAAGGCATGGTCTTCCCGTTGGGAACGGCTGGTGTTGCTGATCGACCGCAAGGTGAAAAACGGGGTTCCTTCGGGAACGAAAAAATACCAGGTGCGCGGCACCTTGGGGGAGACCCGGAACCAGGTCCGTCCATCCTGGCGGCCGAGGGAGGGAACTCCCTGCACTGAGACCGCTCGCGGGAGTGACGTGGTGATGTGCCAGTAGTTCAGGCTCGGGATCCGGACCTGGACCCGGTAAACACCGGGTCCGCCTCCGGGGATGGAAACGGAGACTCCTTCCTCATCCGTTTCCACGATCTCCGAAAAGAGCTCCTTCCCGTCCGGACCGGTTACGGTGAGCAACGGGGTCCGGTGGTTCCAGCGTCCCGGGAAGACCCAGTTGTAGCGGTGGAGGGTGACGGTGAAGTCTTCGCCTGTCGGGTTGAGCAAGGCGATGGGGGAGAGGTTGGAATGACCGAAGTCGCCGATCCAGGCCCCGGTTTCGGGGAGCGGGGGAGGGCTGTTCCCTTGCGTCGCCACCCCGGTCAACAGGGTGGCGAGCGCGAAGAGGAGGGCTTTTCCAGGGAGTCGTTGAAACAAACGGGCTTGGATCGGCATTCCGGGAGGGATCGGTTTAGCGTCGGTCGCGGGCGGCGAGCGCTTCGGCGACGGCCTTTTTGAAATAAGGCACGTCGTCGGGAATTCGGGAAGTGACGATATTCTCGTCGACCACGACCGGCTGGTCGAGGTAGGTGGCCCCGGCCGCGATCAATTCATCGCGGACGTCGAAGTAATCGCGGGCCGCGACCGTGACGCAAGTCGCCTTGCGCCCTTCCAGGACCCCGGCGCTGATCAGCACCTGCGGGCCGTGGCAGATCGCGGCGAGCAGTTTCCCGGCTTCGCTCGCGAGGCGGACGAGGTCGAGCACGGCTTCGTTTTCCCGCAATTTTGCCGGAGAGATTCCCCCCGGGACGAAGATCGCGTCGATCTCGTCGAGGGAAATCTCTTCGACTGTCTTCGTCATCTCCAGACGCAACGGACCGAAGGCGGCCCGGGCGATCCCGGTGCGGGTACCCGCGATGATCACTTCCGCTCCAAGGGACTCCCAGTGTTCGATCGGCTGCGGGGTTTCCTCGGGATGGAAACCGTCATCGATCAACGCCACCACCCGGTATCCGAGCAGTGGCGACTCCGCGGCCGCTGACGAATCAGCGGCCCGGATCGCCTGCGCAAAGAGCAGCGCCGCGAGGGCGAGGAGAGGAAGGATCTGTTTTTTCATCGTTGAGCCCTTTCAGCGAGTTCCTCGGGAAGAACCATCCCCATTTCGAAGTCGTCGAAAACGAGGGTGCCGGTCGCCGGGTGCATCCCGATGTAGACCATCATCCGTTTCGCGCCTTCGGGGACACGGACCGTTTCGCGGACTTCGGTCCAGTCGAAGGTGCCGGAAGTCAGGTCGGATCCGGCGTCACCGCCGACCAGGTAAACGTGTTGCTTGTCGTGGCCGGTCCAGTTTGTGAATACGACGACCACCTCGGCTCCCTTCTCGGGATCGGCCGGACGGATGTCGATGCCCTGGAGGTGGAGGGCGATCTCCATTTTGAGGCCTTCGATGACCGGGATGTTCACGCTGCGCCAGCCGAGTCCGCCTTCCGGGATCCGGTTGGGATTGCCGGCATTGGTGACGGCGAGGGCGCGCATGCCGGAGCGGGCGAGCGGGTGGCGGGTCCATTGACGCGGATCGCGGCGCCAGTCGGGATCGCTGAAGCGCTGGAGGTTCGGGCCGGGGCCGACGTCGGTCGAAGTGCCGGCCGCGCGGAACCAGGAATACGGCTCGGGTGGTCCATCGACCCAGATGCCGCGGGCCCAAATGGCGCGTCCGACCGGGATCGCCCGTTCCGCTCCGCCATCGTAGTCGAAGGCGAGGGGGAGGTCCGGCTTGCGGCTGTCAGCCTGGAGGGTCCAGCCGACTTGCAGTCCGATGTCGGAAGGGCCGAAGTCGCCCAGCTTGCTGTTGACGTCGAGGCCGGTCGCTTCCTGGTATTCTTCGAAGGTGTCGACCTGGCCGTCGAGGAACCAGGAGAAGCCGGCAAAGGCCTGTTCCTCGTTCCAGACGTAGAGATTGCGGTCGACCACGTTGTTCAGCGGGGATTGGAACGAATCGGCCACGGTCCGGTAATCGATGTCGAGGATCTGATTGGTCGGGACCTCCGATGGATCGATCACCATGTAGCGGGCGACATCCTCCCGGGTGGCCCGGTCCATGTCGCGGGGAACCGGTATCGAGATCGGGCGGCCGGTGAGTTGGAGCAGATTGTCGAGGACGATGTTGTTCTTGGAAGCCCGGGCGTTGGCGGTCTGGTAGAGATTGATGCCGTCGAGACGTTCGCGGGCCCACTCCGGATGGTCAACGGGGCGGTTGGCGAAAGTCGGCATGTTGTCGAAATCGACGGAGTCGCGGCCCCATTGGGCGACGGTGTCGAAGATCCAGTTTTGCCGGATGATGTTGCCGGCCGATTGGCGGGTGGAGATCCCGACCGGGTTGTCCTGCATGATGTTCCACATGACGGTGGCGCGGTTGGTCAGGAACTCGAGGTAGATCCCGGTGTGACCCTGACGGGCGACGGAGTTGCCATAGATCCGGTTGTCGTAGCAATGGATGTCGCCCCAGATGCCGCCAAAGACATGGTGGTTCTTCTGGACCTGATCGCCGACGTGGACTTCGGAAGGCATGCGGTCGGCGAGGAAGTTGTGCCGGGCGGTGATGTAGGAGCCGCCATTGAATTTCAGGACTCCGACCCAGATTTCGCCGGCGGTTTCGTTGCGGGTGCCGCTGTTCTGGAACATGTTTTCCTCGACCAGGTGGCCCTGTCCTTTGAGGTTGGTGCCCCAGGCATGCGGTTCGAAGATCCGGTTTCTGCGCACGGTGACGTTGCGGGCGTTGTTGAGATAGATCCCGTGCAGGTTCGGTTGGATGATGTGGCAATCCTCGATCACGCCGCCGGTGGTGCCGTTGAATTCGATGCTGTTGGCCGCGTGGTGACGGAACTCGAAGCCGGAGATCTCGACGTTCGGGAAGTTTTCCACGAGGAAACCGTGACGGCGGAATTTGACGATTACGGACTCGTCGCGCGGCCATTCGTCACGACCGAGGTTGATCAGGACGTGATCCGGATGACGCGAAAAATGGTAGGTCTCTTCGGCCCCGACTTCGCCCGGTTCGTGGAGCAGGAGGCGCTTCCCTTCCCAGATGACCCAGGCAACGGGACGGGCGGCACGGTTGACCCCGATCCGGATCAGCGGCTCAGGAGCGTCCCAACGAAAAACGCCGGGAACATCGGTCGGGGTCACATCGTCCGCCGTGATCGCGATCCCCCCATCGAGGATGGCGGGTCCGTCGCCGGATGCGACGAACCGGATCGGCGGCACCCGCTGGGCATGTCCGTCACTGCCACGGAGCGTGACGCTTTCGGCATAAACGCCGGGGAGGACATGGACGGTGTCGCCGGACTCAACCTGGGTCGCGGCGTGGGAGAGGGTTTTCCACGGTTCCTCGGTGGTGCCGGGATTGGCATCGGAGGCATTTGGATGATCGCCCGCCACGGTGAATTGGCGATCGCCGTAGGCAAGGCTCATTCCGCAAAGTAGCGAAAAAGCGGTCAGGCCAATCAGGAGGAGAGGATGGGCTCGGTGGTGGTTCGTTGTATTCATAAATTATGACTGCTATTGCCTCGAGTTAATGGGTGACGAGTTAGGTTGGAGTCCGGTCCCTCCGTCTCTGATTCAGCCTTACCATTCGAGAGGAGGGGGGACGCCATTCAGGTTTTCGAGTTCGTCGGCGGATAAAGGTTCTTCGGAAAACACGACGCGGATGTCGGTGGTCGGGCCGGTTCCGTTTGTGAAGAGGGCCAGCATCCGGGTGCCGGGGTTTGGGGCGTCCCACTCGTTGGGAGGCGTCGCGGTATCGACGATTTCGAAGGCGGCCCCTTCCGGCGAGAGGAGTCGGGCATGGATGGTTCGACCTTTGTTCCGCAGGATCGCCTTCCCGCCGTCGAGTTCGACCTCGGCTTCGGTCAACATACCCCAACGGACGGTCTGGTTTTCGGCGAGTCCCTGGATTTCGTCATAGAGGAGGAGAAACCGGTCGTCGACGATGCGGGCGCCCCGGATCGCCCGCTCGATGGAGTCTTTGTAGACGGGAGTCATGTCGATGACGGTGAACGGAGCGTCGGTGGCGTCCGAGAAGCGAAGGATCGGCGCGAATTCGTCGACCCGTTGCTGCCGGCCGTCGATGACGAGGGTATTGTGACTGAACGTGTTGTAACGAAAAACCTTCCAGCGGTCCGAATTTTGGGACCGATCCCAGATGGTCATCCCGCGGGATTCGAGCGCATGGTAGTCCTGCATGCCGAGATCGCTCGTCCAGCGCACCCCTTGCCAGTCGAGGACGAACGAACCGATATCCATTTGGCCGTGGTTGACGGAAGGCTTGCCGCCTTTGATGCCGATGAAGAGGGCGTTGTTGTCCCAGGAAGTCCGGTGCACAGCGATGGGGTTGTGGCCGTCGCCGAGCCAATGCAGCGGCAGCTCCTCGGCGTCGACGTCGGCGAGCTCCGGATCGAGCCAAAGCATGGCGAGTGGTTGAAAGCGGTCAGAATGCCGGTCCGGAGCGATCGAGGGCGGGTTCGCCGGGTCGAGCCGCTCTCGTTCGCGGGCGTCGAGGCCGATGTTCCCGGCTTCCCGGGCGAACCAGTGGAGAGCCGGCTGAGACTCAACCCCGTCGCCACCGGTGGCGTAGTTGAAGTAGCGTCCGGTCGGTCCGATGACCACGTTGATGAAAGTGGCGGTTTCCTGGAAGGCGGGATAATTTTCGAGATTCCAGGTTTCCCCCAGCGCCGACCTGAGGACGGAAAGAAGAATGACCTGGTAATGGGTCCCGTAACTCCAATAACCGGGGCCTTCGGGGTAGGCTCCGTGTGGGCGGGCGGCGTCGAGCGGACGATGAATGTTGGCAAAGGTCTCTTGCAGAAATCCGACGGTCAGTTCCGGCTCGTGGTCGGCGACGGCCAGGGCTCCCGCCATCATCCCGGAGTAACAGACCTGGTTCCAGTTGTTGTTCCCGTGCTTCCACCGATGCTCGCCGAGTCCGGGCCGCAGCCCCTTTTCGATGATCGCGCGGCGCAGGGTGGCGCGGTCAATTTCCGAGAGATCATGGTAGAGCCAGTCGTAACCGACGGCCACCGCGAAGGTCATTTCCGCCGTATCCAAAAAATGGGACGGATTCCAATTTGGGAAACCGGCGGCGTTCAAGAGTTCTTCCCGAGCCCGCTCGAAGTGACGTTCCTCTCCATCGAGGCGGTAAATGACTCCGAGGGTCAGCACCCGCTTTACTACGGCCCGGGAGACGTCGAGCAGGCGGCGTCCTTCCACATGATATTCCGCGACCGGGAGATCCATCATCCCATCGGCGGTGGTCCGCAACGCGGCATGGAGCGCCTGGAGTTCGGGACTCGACTCCAAATGACGCTGGATCCGTTTCCAGTCTTCGGTGGTGGCGAGGATGCGGGGGTGGTCTTCCCGGAGGTAGCCTTGGAGGTTCTCCTTGGTGAACTCCGCCGGGAAGGTCAGATAATCGTCGGGCGAGGCGTTTGAATTACAGGACATGACGATAAGTAGAACCAGACCAAGAGCGTGGAGTCGAATCGGTGATTTAAACATTGGTCTGAAGGGGAGGTTGAGTGGACGGTCGCCACGGTTGAACGACCGCATCGCGGGGATCCGCTTTTTGTCCCCATTCGCCGTAATCGAGAGACGGGCCCGGATCGGGCGCGGTTTCGGACCCGGTCAGGTGGAGCTCGCCCGGTTTCATGGTGGCATCCGCCGCGCATTCGGGAAGGAGGAGGAGTTGCAAGGAGGAGATCTTCCGTTGCGGAAAGGCGTGCCATTTCTGTTGGCCGATGGTCTTGCCCGCGGCGATTTCCTCTCCTGTTTCTCCATCGAGGAGACGGTAGCCGTAGATCCTTTGGCCCTGGGATATTTCTTCCCGGAGAACGATGTGATCGAACGGGGCCGGGGAGGGTAGTCGGCACTTGAACCCCCCTTCGACCGGTCGCCAATCGAGGGTGGTGGGCCGTGCGAAGCGTCGACCGATTTCGTCGGTCGCTTCGTGAAGACGGGCGACGTCGGCGGAGTCGAGGAGACCATCGCGGTTGGGTCCGAGATTGAGCAGGAGGTTCGCACCGTAACCGATCGATCGATACAGGATGGCGAGAAGGTGATCGCGGCTCTTTAAGGTGTGGAGATCGTCGTCCTGCCAGAACCAGTTCCGGCGGATCGCGACGTCGCACTCCGGCGGCATATATTGGAGGGGACCGCGGGCCTCGGTCTCATCGGTGAAGGCGGATTGGGCGGTTTCGCTGACCGCGTAAAGACAGGGATCGGCGGCGAGTCCGTCTTCGTTGCCAATCCAGCGAATGGTCGGGCGGCCCATGTTGAAGACGATCGCCCCCGGTTGATGGAGGTCGATCACTCCCATGATGCGCTCCCAATCGTAGGTGCGGCCCTCGGAACCGGCGCCATCGAGCCAGATCTCGAAGAGTTCGCCGTAGCGGGTGCAAAGCTCCGTCATTTGGGCAAGGTAGAAATCGTCGTAAGCCTTCGCATCCCCGTAGCAGGCGGCGTTTCGGTCCCAGGGCGAAAGGTAGAGCCCGAAGTGGAGTCCGCCGGCCTCGCAGGCTTTGGCGACTTCGCCCACCACGTCAAAACGACAAGAGGAGGACGCGACCGAGTAGGCGGTAGTGGCGGTCGGCCAGAGGCAGAAGCCATCGTGATGTTTGGCGGTGAGAATGAGGTATTGCATGCCCGCCCGCCTGGCGGCGTCGACCCATTGGGCCGGGTCGAAGCGACTCGGATGGAAGCTCTCCGGCGGAAGCTGTCCGGCGCTCCATTCCTTGCTGTGAAAGGTATTGATGCCAAAATGGCAAAACATCCCGAAGGCGGCTTCCTGCCATTTCAGTTGGGCATTCGAAGGAGTGGGAATGTGGTCGCGGTTCCAAGTTTGCATAATAGGCGTGTGCCGGGCGTTTGACGGGATCGCCCGCACGGTTTTCGGATTCACGTCCGGTCTTCGAAGCGGTGCGGATATCCCGGAGGGCGCGGACCGAGTGAAAATCGGGCTGAAATTGACGAAAACCGGGTGAATCCCCGTCTTTTGTGAACGTTAGGAAATACTTCTAGACAGGGCTCGGGCCGATGTCTAGAAAAAGATTGGAATTCAAATTGAAATAGTGGTGAATCTTCCCGGAAGATTCGAGGCGGAGCCTCTTTGGAGTGCTCCGCGTCTCCGCGGAGCTTTCGTGCGCGCGGAAGGGTTCCGACCGTCGAATAACTTTCGAGCGCGCGGCCACCGCCGACCATTCCGAAAGCGGTGCGGGGACGCACCAGCACTCCAAAGCGCTTCGCGCGAAAACCTGATCGCCCTCCAACCCGCATGGACAGTGAAGTTTCATGAGCCCGGGGAACAACGTGGCATGAAACTTTCTCGCCACTGGGAGGGATGGCATCCTGCCGTCCGCCGTCGGCGTCGGTTTCAGAAGAAGGTCGGCTGGAAGCCAACCCTCCGATTTGGTCCTTCCGGCCCGCTCAGGGGACCGTGTCTGTCGAGAGAGTCTGCGGTGGACGAGTCAAGGAGATCCGCTGGAAGCTTCCGAAGCGCAGAAGGGCGGCTTCTTTTTGGGTGGCGGCGATGTTTTCATTCGGAGTCCAGAGCGTATAGCGGGCGGGAAAACGGCTGAGGCTGAAGTTGCGGAGGCCGCGTATTTCGATATTGGATATGGCGTCGGCTTTGATGCCGTAGAGCGGTTCCCGCCGGGTGGCGGAGGTGCGGTAAAGATAGAGATTGGCGAAGAGGATGTTGTGACAGTTTTCCATTAGGATCGGAAGAGAATCCTCCTCCTCGCGATCGCATTGGGCGTGTTCGGTTTGCAGTCCGTAAAACTCCCAGTTCCGGACGTTTCGCAGGATCATTTCCGTGCCTTCCTTGTGTTCCAGAGAGACCAGATACATGCGACCGGGAACAGATGTATCGGTGATTTTGAGACTGGTTGGAGGAGCGAAATGCGACATGCAGATGTTCTTGAACACGCCTCCACCTCCCTCGATCCAAAGACCGAGCGCCTGGCCGCGACCGCGCGGGAGATCCCGGTCCGCCCAGTTGATCCAGAAATCGCCGAGGTAGCTTTCCGGCCCGGATTGCCAGTGGAGGGCGAGGGCGCCGGGGTTGAGGCGAGGGAAGAACCCGATGCCGGCGATGAAGTTGGTTCCATCCGCGGGGGTGCGGACCATGGGGAGGGGATTTTGCGGATCCTCGAAGCCGGGGGTGCCTGCCGCGAGGACGATCTGGACCGAGCGGGGGTGCAGGCCGATCAGATTCGTCTGGGGCCGGAGTTCGAGGGTGTCGCTGATCAGGTAGCGACCCCGGGGAAAGTAAAGGGTGTCGGCTTGGGCGACGGCTTTCCGGAGGGCTTCAGTATCGTTGGTTTCACCGTCTCCCGCCGCACCAAATCGGGTCACGCAAGTCCAGGAGTCGGGAGCAGGAAAGGGAGGAATGTCGCTCGCGGAGAGGGCGGGCAGGGCCTGGAGGGGACGGATGCCTTCGATGCGTTGTTCGACTGGGCTCGGCTCTCCGGGGAGTTCCAGGTGAACCCCGTGAGTTGCCCGGCTGACGAAGAACCGTTCCAGGGGGGGGCCGGAGAGGGTCGCGCCGCCTCGGGCTTTGATCAAGGTGGGGACACTGGCAAAAGCGGAGTCGACGATAAAGGCCTGTTGCTGGCCGCTGTTGCGGTGGTCGAACTCGATGAGGGCGGCAGCGACGTTTTCGAAGCGGGAATCTTCGATGTAGATGCGCTCGACTTGACCCGGGCGGGTGACGATACCCCTCGGGGTGTTGCGGATGACGCACCGGATCAGAGTGGGGCCAACGGCGTTGACCTCCAGAGCGGAGACCGCCTGGCCGTCGAAGGTGGAGTCGAGGATCAAGGTTTGCCAACTGACGGTTCCTCCACGGATTCCGTAGTCGCCGCCGAAGATGCGGACATTGGTGATCTCGCTGCCGAGCCGTTCGATTCCGGTGTTGCCCGGAGAAAGGTGCATGTCGATGTCCCGCAGGTAGCATCCCTGGGCGGCGTCGAAACGGATGGCGGTGGCGGAAGGGTTTCCTTTCTCGATCCGGATGTCGATGTTGTCGACGGCGGAGTAGAAGGTGTCGTTTCCCTGCAAGCCCTCCTGGGGGGCGAAGTCGATCACCGCTTTCCGCCGGTCTCCGTCCCAGCCGGGGGTGTTGGCTGAGAGAAGGAAGGTCGGTCGCTCCTCGCCGTAGCCGATGATGCGCATTCCCTTGGGCAAACGGACCGTGTCGGTGACGCGGTAAGTGCCGGGCGGAATCAGCAGGACGGAGCCTTGGCGCCGGGCGGTCTCGATTCCCTCGGAGATCGCAGCGGTGTCGTCGGCCGATCCGTCGCCGACGACTCCAAACCGTTCAGGTGTCAGGGCGAGGTAGCCGGTGTCGTGCGGGAAGGCGAAACCTTCGGGTGATTCGGGGTCGCTGTGGGCGTTAGCGGAAAGGGCCGCGGCGAGGAGGGAGGTGAAGAGGGCGTGGAGCTTCCAGCGGCCGAAAGAATGCATGGAGAAGGAGAGATCGTGTTTCTAAGGGAGCCGCGAAGAAGCGCAAGATGCACAAAAAAGAGAGGAGTCATGAAAGGCTCGATCGTGCGCATTCACTGAGGACGGCTGGCGCGGAGGTGAACGAAGAGGCGGTCGTGGCCTGAAGCTTCGATCTCGGCTTCGATGTGCTCGTGGGTCTCCGTGGTCTCGAGGACGGTGGTCGTGATTCCGGACGTCTCCCAGGAGGCGAGATCGGGCGACCAGCGGAGGAGGGCATCGACATCCGGGGCTTCACGCGAGCGCCAGTAGCGAACCGTGAACGTTTCGCCGTTGCTCTCAAGGGCCTGGGTAAAGATTCCGGTGGCCGGTTCCCACGGGTGGAGTCCGAGATAATACTTGAGCAAATTAGAAACCTGGTCGCCCTCCGGGGTGGCGGAGTCGCCGCTGATCGATTCGTCGGTCAGCTGGTCTTCGGTGAAGTGGGCCTCGCGCCAGGCTTCCCAAGTCCGGGCGGGCGTCTCCGGGAAGTAGCGGACGATCAAGTGGGGATGGTGGTCCGCTGCCTGCCGGGAGTTGATCAGCACGTTGGGAATCACCGACTGTTCGGCGATCACCGCGAAACTGACGAAGCTTTCCCCCGCGTCGTGGCGGGAGCGAACATACTCGGTGACGTCGAACTCATACCAGAGACCGGTGGTGCCGGTGACGGTTTGGGGTTCGGTGAGCGCCGCGCCGAAGGAGGGTTTGTTGTTCCAGGTGATCGTCGACTCATCCCAGGAGGCGACGGTCATTCCGCGAATGGTGATGTTGCAGGAGGCCGAGTCGCTCATCCGGGCAAAGAGGCGAAGGGTGACCGAGGCGATGGTGTCGATCTCTTCGAGATTCATTTTGATGAACCCCTGGCGGGTGAATCCGACAGCTCCGCCCGATTGCTTTATTTCGAGGGGTGAGACCGATCCGTAGTTGTTATTTGCGTAGGTGCCATCCCGGACGAAAGCGTCAGCGACGGAAACGAGGGTCAGGATCTCCGCCCCGGTGGTGATGGAGGCGACATTGGAGGGATTGGATTCACCGTCGGCGTTGAAGGCGAGAACGCGGTATTGGTAGGCGGCGGAGGGCAGGCCGGAGTCGGAGTAGGAGCGGGCGGCGGCGTTGAGCGTCGCGATCCCTTCGAAGGGGGCGCCGTCGGCCGAGCGTTCAATCCGGAATCCCTCTTCCTCACCCGGAGTGTAGTTCCATTGCAATTCGATCTCGTCGGCGCTGAGGTCGCGAACCTGGAGATGCGTTGGCGGGGCGAGCGCGCCAGCCTCGTAAGGGAAAGCGCCGAGGTCGCTGCCATCGTGGCCGGCGTCCCGGGCCGGACTGGCGGCGAGAAGACGGAAATCCTTCCGCGCCGGGTCGGCGAAGCGGGGATCGGCCCAGATCGAGTTGAGCTCGAGGCCGTGCGACTGATGCTCCGCCAAGGTGCGGGAGCGGATGCCGCCGGTGATGAAGAACTCGTCGCCGAGATAGGGGTGATTGGGACTCAGGAAGAAGAGGTTGTAGTCCGAGATATTGGGAGCGTAGGGAATGTCCGGGAGTTCCCCGTAAACTTCGGGCAGGTTGTCGCTGGTGTCTTTGGCATCGCGGAGGACGACCCAGCTCTTGGCGTAGCGGAGGTTTTGATTGTCGACGACGATGTTGTTGCGGATCGTGTTGGCGTAGGCGCTCATTTCCCAACCTTCGCTCCAGCGAGCGATGTAGCTGGTCAACTCCAGGGCGGAGTCGGGCTGGCCCCAGAAGGTGTTGTTTTCGATGACGTTTCCGATCGAGGCAGCGATCGCCAGGCCGGCACCGCCGTTTCCGTAAATGAGCGTGTCGCGCACGGTGGTGCGAAAGGCGATCTCAATGCGGATGCCTTGTGCGACGTTGTCGCGGATGACGCTGTTCATGAGAACGTTGTCGTGGCAGCGGGGGCCGTCCACCCACCAACCCATGCCATTGTTTTCGGCGGAGTAGACGCGGTTGAAGACATTGCGGCGGCTGGAGGCGATCTTCATGACCGCTTCCCAGCCGATGTCGAATTCCTTGCCGGGATGGCGATTGTTCCGTTTGTAGGTGATGTCCTCAAAGTAGCTGTCGTGACAGGCGGCAATGTGAGGGCCATTTTGGCCGTTGTCGTTAAGTTCAAGACGACGGACGGTATGGTGGCTCCCGGCGATGGAGAAAGCGGTTCCGGCCATCCAGGAGACGGATACGTCCTCGATCAGGATGTGGTCGCCGTGGGTGCCCGGCGTTCCACCGTAAGGCCGGCGGATACGCATGGCGGCGTTTTGCTGGGATCCGCTGGCGAGATGCACGAGTTGCAGGCCGCGGATGACGAGATGGCTGTTGCCCCAGCTCGCGATCAGGGGGTTGCTCTGGGAGGTTCCTTCCATCAGATGGTTAGCTGGATGGGCGCCTCCGGGAAGCCAGACATAGACCATCCGCCCGGAGGATTCAGGGTCGATGTAGTAGCTGTTTTCCTTCATCCAATCGAGGCGCGGCACTTCCTCCATAATCGCACCGTCCATGAAGAAACGGTTTTGCGGCTTGTTGCCGCGGTGCGGTGGGTCGCTTACGTTTGGATCCAGGTAGCGGGGATCGTAGGAGCCAAAATAGAAACTCCAGGGAGCCTTGTAGATGTTTCCTTCATGATGCACCCAGGTGGCGGGATCGACCGGAGTGGATCCTTTGAGGATGACCTTGGCCCCTGGTTCGGCCTGGAGGGTGATCGGGTTGCCGGGAGTCCCGCTTCCCCGGAACTGGGCGTGTTCGTTGCGGTAAACCCCTTCGCGGACGGTGACAGTGTCGCCTGGTTGGATTGCCTGCTGCAAGGCATGGCGAATCGTCCGGAACGGTTGTTCGAAAGTGCCGGGATTGTTGTTGTTGCCATCGGGACTAACCCAATATTCGCTCGCGGAGGAAACGGAGGGGGGGAGGCAGGCGAAGAGAGCCAGCACGAGCGTGACGAACGCGAATGGGGACATGTTTTTTGGTCTGTTCATGTGGTGAGATAATGGGTGCGTGGATTACCCGGCGGAGGCATCCACGGGAGCATTCCCGGGCGGGCGCGTCAACGAGATGCGTTGAATGGATCGGGCGTTGGATACGAAGGATTGATTTTCGGACGCGGTGAAAACCTCGCCGTCGAAATCGATGACGGTTCCCGGAACGTGGGCGAGTTGGAAGGTGGGGGTGTCGGTGGCGTCGTCGTGCAGACGGAGGAAATCTTCGATGAGAAACTGGTCCATCCGGGTGTGCAGCGTCAATAGGGGGATCTCATTGGATTTTGATTTGGCCACCCGGAGGTTGCGGATCCGGATGTTCCGCAAAGATCCGACGCCGTCCGGGAAGGGCGGGTTGGCTTCGTCGAAAAGCGGCACCCGGCAGCCCCGGGCGCCATCGCAGTTGATCGCCGCGATCGAGCAGGAGCCTTCGATGCCGTGGATGGTGACGTCCTCAATCGGAGAGGCAACGCTGAGCAGGCGGACGAAACTGTGACAATCCTCCGCCCGGAGCTTTTCGATCCGGATCCGGCGGATCGGGCCGCATCGCATCCCGCGGACCTCCGTCCGGGTGAGCGCGTCGTCGGCGTTGAGGGCGACCAGATCGTCGCCGGTGACGCCGGGATGCAGTCCTGCGATGTCGCGGATCAGGCCATCTTCGCAATCTCCGCCTAAATGAATGCCGTCGTTGTTGGGACGTGGATTCGTGGAGGCGAAGCGGATGGAGGTGAAGGCGAAATCCCGGACGGCGGTTATCCGGAGGAAATAGGCCTCGGCGTTTTCGAGGGTGAGATCATCGATTTTGAGTCCCCGGACATTTTCGAAATGGAACATGCATCCGGTGTAACCGTTGGCAAAAAGATCGCCCGGAACCCGGGGGTTTCCCCGGTTGTTGCCGTTCCAAATGCCCCCTCTGATTTCGATCGATCGGTTGCCGCCCGCCGGATCGGCGTTGGTAAGAAGGTAGTCATCCCGTTGGGTGCAGGCGCCATCGGCGAGGATGAAACGGGCTTCGGGATCCGCCTGTAAATGGCGTTCCGAGGGGATTCGAAGGGCCCGGTTGAGTCGGTAGAGGCCGGGCGGGACGAATATGGAAGGATATCGGTCAATCGCCGCCTGCAAGGCAGGAGCGGCGTCGTCAATTCCGTTGGCCGGGGCCGAGACCAGATGATGATGTGAGACATTTGAATTCATGGGAATCATTCAAGCGAAGGCCAAGCGGACCGACTTCGAATATTGCGACCTTGGGCGAATTGGACTTGTATTTTGATCCCTTAATGTAAACGTTGGGACTGACTAGGTGGCAAGCGTCGATTTGTGCAAAACAGGTGGACAGTTTGGCTTTTGGTTGATAGACAGCTTCTTTCATCTGGAAGCTGAAGGCAGAAAAAATCCGCCCCGAAAGCGGTCGATCTTCGAAATTCTTTCCTCAAATTATGAATACTCTCCCTGAAAAAGAACCCGCGACTGATGCCCCTTCCGAGGGAGTCGCGTTGGTGCCCCGGAAATATTGGTTGGCCTTCGTGTTGCTTACCAGCTGCTTCGCGCTCTGGGGGTTGGCGAACAACATGACCGACGTCTTGCTCGCGACGTTCCGCCGGATCATGAGCATGACGGATTTTCAGACCTCCTGGATTCAGGTCGCCTTTTACGGATCGTATTTTTGCCTGGCCCTGCCGGCCGCTCTGTTCATCCGGCGCTATTCCTACAAGGCGGGCGTTCTGCTCGGATTGGGAACCTTCGCCGCCGGGGCGTTGTTGTTTTACCCCGCCAGTCAGACGATGGTTTACGGTCACTTCCTGGTGGCCCTGTTCGTGTTGGCGGCGGGCTTGTCGATTCTTGAGACGTCAGCCAATCCGTATGTGATCGCGATGGGGCCCGAGCGATCGGCGACACAACGGTTGAACCTGGCGCAGTCGTTCAACCCGATCGGTTCGATCACCGGGGTGATTATCGGGCAGGTCTTTATTTTGTCACATCTCGACATCGCGGGGGAGGAGGAGCGACGGGCGATGGAGCCGGCCGCGTTGCGGGAGATCCAGCAAGTCGAACTGAACGCGGTGATGACGCCATATGTCACAATCGCTTTGATCATCATCGGTGTCTGGCTGGTGATTGCGCTGACCCGTTTCCCCGAGGGCTCGGAGGCGATCGGAAAGGTATCGCTCAAGGCGACTCTCAAACGGTTGTTCCGGACGCGCCATTATTGTTACGGCGTGATCGCCCAGTTCTTTTACGTCGGAGCGCAGATCGGTGTCTGGTCATTCACCATCCGATACGTTCAGGAAAACCTGGATCTGCGGGAGGCGGCGGCGGCGAATTACTATCTCGCGTCGATCATACTCTTCTCGATCAGTCGGTTCGTCTGCACCGCCTTGATGAAGGTCATCGCTCCCCACACGCTCTTGTGGGTGCTGGCGGTGGCCGGGGTCGGTTTGTCGGTCGTGGTGATGACGAGCGAAGGTTATACGGGAGTGTACGCGCTGGTCGGGATCTCGGCCTGTATGTCATTGATGTTCCCGACGATCTACGGACTGGCTTTGCATGGACTCGGCGAAGCGACGAAGATCGGTGCCTCCGGCCTGATCATGGCGATCATCGGCGGCGCCGTTTTGACGGCGATCCAGGGCCAGGTGTCGGACATGTTTGGCATTCACTTTGCCTACGTCGTTCCCCTGGTCTGTTTCCTGGTGATCGCCCTGTATGGTCTCCGCGGGTACAAGGCCGACGCGAGTTCGTCGGCCTGACCCATTGGATCCTTCTCACCAGCCGGCGGCGGTGTAGGGATGGACGAAGCCGTCGACCCAGCGGTGGGGGTAGAGGGCGACGCGGTTTCCGTGGAGAGTCAGTGACGGGCCGTCGAGGCGGCTGCCGTTTTGATTCACCACCAGGGCCGCGCGGACCAGGCCGATTTTTTTGCGGCTCCAGCCGGTTTCGAAATCGCTCTCGTCGAGGGTGGTTTCGAAGAGGCCGGTCGAGGAGTCGCGCCGGATGACGGCGGGCAGTTCCGCTTCTTTCGTTTCCGCGAAGACCGCGATCCGCCCGTGAGGAAGGCGGCGGGTGATCCAGTTGTTTTCGTATATCGAATCGCGGAAGAAGAGTTCCCCCCGGGTGATACCCCAGCCGTCTTCACCGTCAGGACGTTCGGCCCGGAAGGTATTGGCGCGCTCGACCACCTTGGAGTCGTCGACCGGATGATGGGCGATCTCGCTTCGCTCCGGATCGGGCCGCTCCGCGTTCGCCAGGTAATGGAGCAGGTTGTCGACGATCCGGGTGGCGGCCGGATCGGTGCCGTAGCGGTTGCTGACGTCGAGCATGCAGAAAATCATCCGTCCGTGGCCGCGGGTGACCTCCAACAGCGGGCTTTCGTGCAGGTTGAAACCGGAGACCGCCAGCGCCCGGACCGAGCCGGTCTGCGGGCGGATCAAGGTCCGGGTGGCGACGGCGTTTTCCGTCGTGACATGCCAAATACGATCCGGAAACTTTTTCAGACTGGAGGTGATCGCCCCGACTTCGCCATGGGGATCGAGGTTGCTCTTGCCGGACCAGTAGGTGAGGTCGCGGGGGCCGAGGCCGTCGAAGGCGGGGTGGCCGGGGGCGGCCTTGAAGACGCGGCGCGGGCGGACGTGTTCGGTTTTCATCCCGAAGAGATTTTCCACATCTTGTTCCAATACGAGAAGCCGGAGTCCTTCCTCGACCAGGTGGTCAAGATCGATGGCCCGGATCAGGCGCTCGTTTTCGAATTCGTGATCTCGCTGGGCGTCGACGAAGAAACGCCGGGGAATCACCAGCAGGTCGTCGGCTCCGGGCAATTCGGCTTCGCCCGCCTGGATCGAGGCGACGTCCGGCAGGCGGCGGGCGTTTCGGATGCCGGCGGACTGGAGCATCTCGCGCAGTTCGTTGTTCGGTCCCGGGTGGGCGTACCAGACCCGGCCGCCGAAAGTCCAGTCGCTCGGGCGGTGCCGGGGGAACGCGGTGAAGGTGAACTCGTCCTCCAGGTGCGATTGGCGCGGTTCGTCGGTTTCCATTTGTATCCGGAAAGTGAATTCGGTTCGTTCGTCGACATCCGGGAGGTCGAAGCGGATCGGCAGGCGGTCGAGTGCGCGCATTCCGGGTTCGACGGTCAATCGGAGGTCGTCCTCCTTGAGGGTCGATCCGCTCTCGTTGGTCAGTTGCCAGGTACCGCGGAGTTCGAACCGGTCATGGTAGTCGCTCAGGACCACGACCTGTTTTTTGACGGTGTCGCCGGCATAAAAGAGATGATCCTTGTTGTAGACATTGCCCTCCCCGCCGCCGATGTAGGCGAGCAGAGGAGCGATGCCGCGGTAGTAGGCCTCGCCTCCCTTGAGCCGGGTGTCGACGCCGGGGAGCGGGAAGGTGCTGCCTGGCGGATTGTGCATGTTGCCGGTCACCCGGCTGAGGCCGGGGCGGCGGGGATCGCGGTGATGGGGCGCGCCGATCCGTTCCTCGGAGGTGCGTCGATCGGAAAGGGTGTAGCCCTCGCGCAGGATCCAGTGGGCCTGGCCGCTGACGCCGGCGGTGCGCCATCCGCGCCAGACGCGTTCGACGTTTTCGGCGGTCAATCGCTGATACGGTTCGGAAGGAACATGGCCGTAGTAGGGAGTCCGATGCCACCGTCGCAGGGCGCCGTCGCTCTCCTGGAGGAACACCTCGTCGCCGAACAGGCGGGCCGCGTTTTCAATATGGATCGCCGGGTAGATGGCGGATTGCGGCATCTGATGGGGGGAGCGGCGAAGGAACTGGTGGCCATGGAACGGCATGCCGAATTCGCTCGGCCAGAGCACCTTTTCGCTCGGGCCTTCGGAGTAATGTTTGAAGAACTGTTCCCGTTCCTGGAGATCGAGATCGTCGCAGAGGTAACGGGTGGAGAATTCGAGCGGAACGTCCGGTTGGTTCTGGGCGGCGACCGGACGATGGGGATCGAGGCGCCGGACGAATTCGTGGGAACGGTCGGCCCGGTGGTAGCGGAGACGGTTGTTTTCCGGATTCTGATTCCCCGGCCAGTAATCCCACGGATTGCGGACGACTCCCTGCAACTCCGAGTGGAGGGTGAACCGGCTCCAGGGTGAGCCAATCAACCAACTCATGATCGACGGATGTTCGCGCCAGCGGCGGATCACCCGGTCCAGGCGCTCCTGGCTCTCCCGGTAGGCGGCGAGATCGCCGGCGACCAGCATGTGGTCACCCCCGTCGTCGCCGGCCTCGCCGGGACGGAGAGCCGGGGCGATGTCGAGGGGGATGTTCAGGCCCCCGATGATTTGGTAGGAGAGGATCATTCCGAGTTCGTCGGCCGCTTCGAGACCGACGTTGGCGCGGACCCGCCAACCGGAGTGGATGCCGATGTCTTTCATCGCTTCCATCACCGACCAGGCCTGTTCCCGGGTGGTGTTGGTGGCGCCGAGCAACCAGGCCCACATGTCGCCGGAGAAATGGAGAGGGACGCCGTTGAGGACCATTTGTTTCCCCTCCTGCCAGACCTCGCGGAAGCCGAAACGGCGGGGGAGGACCTTGTCGGTGGTGGCCCCGTTTTCGTCGATCAATTCGACCGTGTACCAGTAGAGATTCGGATCCCATTGGGACCAGAGGCGGGGGTTCTCCCATGGTTTGCGGAGGGAGGTTTTCCATTGGCCCCGCTCATCGGCGACGATCGGTTGATCGGCTTCGAGGGTGAGGACGAGGTTGCTGGTTTCGGCGTCGTCGAAGATCCGGACGACCGGTCGGACTCCGCTGGCGGGCGCCGCGCGGCCGGCGAGGTCGATGTTGACCTCCCTGTCGCGGTAGGAGGTGGTGATGTAAGTGTCATCAATGGCGGTCTCGCCCCGGGGGAAGCTGAAAAGCCAGACATCGCCCCGGACAAGGCCGGTGGTGATGCTCAGGCGCTGGGGGCCATCGGTGATCAGTTCCTCCGGCACTTCGATCAGGACCAGTGGAGCGACTGCCCGGACCTCGGCGATCCGTTCACCGTTCCAATAGACGGAACCATCCTCGGAGAAGTTGTCGACTTCGAGGACCAGCCGCCGCGACTCCCAGCCCTCCGGGAGGTCGATATTGCGGCTGTAAGTATATCCCGAATACGGACCCCACGCCTCGGGGATCGCGATCCGTTCGAGGGGCGCGTCCTCGGAAGCCCGCGCTTCCCACCAGGCGTTTAGAATCACGTCGCCGCGGAAACCGTTGTCCCGCAGGTGTTCTTCCGGAAGTTCCCATTCTTCCGGAGCGACCGGGCTCGCTGCGGTGGCGGAAGCGACGGGGACAAGGCAAAGTGCACCGAAGGCCAGGGGACGCCAGAATGCTGTCCAGTTATAAAATCCCATAGCGATTAATTTGTATTCGATTGCTGATTACCAGATGTTGGACGTGTAGGGATGGACGAATTCCTCGACCCACTCGTACGGGTAGAGCGGGAGGGATTGTCCGTGATGGCGGAGGCCGGGACCTTCGTCGGAGCCGCCCCCCTGGTTGATGCGCAGGGCGGCATGGATCCAGGCGGCCTTCCGCTTCATCCAGCCCGTCTCGAAGAGATCCGGGTGGAAGGTGGTGGCGAACTTATCGCCTTCGCGGCGGATGACCGATGGATAACCATGCTCGTTTTCCGTTTCCGCGAGAACGGGGAATTCGCGGTCGGGAAGGTTGCGGGTGATCTGGTTGTTGTTGTAGATCGCCTCGCGATTGAAGAGTTCCCCCTGGGTGATTCCCCAGCCGTCTTCACCTTCCGGAACCGCGCCGCGGAAGAACGGTTGCAAGAGGGAAACCCCTTCGGCGTCCGGATCGAGGGTGACGATCTCGGAACGGTTCGGGGCGGCCTCCGGCGCGCTCGTGAGGTAGGCGAACAGGTTGTCGACCAGGCGGGTGGCGGCGGGGTCTTTGCCATAGCGGTTGGTCACGTCGAACTGGCAGAAGATGATGCGGCCTTTGCCGATGGCGACTTCCAGCAACGGGCTCTCCTGGAGGTCGAATCCGCTGACCGCGAGGGCGCGGGCGGCCCCGACCTGGGGACGCACGAGGGTGCGGGAGGCGACGGCGTTGGTGTTGGAAGTATGCCAGACCCGTTCCGGCCAGCGCTGTTCGGTGGCACTGTAGGGAGTGATCGCCGGGTCGAGATCGGAGGAGCCGCTCCAGTAGCTGAGATCGGAATCGGTCAGACCCTCGAAGACCGGGTGTCCCTCGGCGGCGATAAACGCGCGGCGGGGACGGATGCTCTCGGTCTGGATGCCGAGGATGTTGTTCAACGGCTGTTCGAAGACCACCACCCGGAGGCCATCGCGGACCAATTGGTCGAAGTTCATCGCCTTCAACGTCCGCAGGACGAGTTCCCGGTCGCCTTGTCCGGTCGGAAGGGTGGCGCGGGGGATGATCAGGATGTCACCAGGCTTCGGATACCCTTCCTCCGAGCGAATGCGTTGCGGAAGCGGATCGGCGCCGCGCCGGTTGACCTGGCGGTGGAGGACCATCGCGGCGTCGGGGTTGTAGCCATGGTATTCGAAGGTGGCCATCCCCTGGACCAGTTTCGCGTCGATGCCGGCCGCCCGAAGCATCTCCTGGTTGTCGCGATTGATGAAAAACTGGGGGGACTCGTGGGTGTAGTCGTCGCTGATGTTCACGGTCCAGATGTCGCCGTCGAATTCGATTTCCGGAGTGGTGTGCTCCGGGAAAACGGTGATCGCGAAGGTGTCGTCGAGCTTGGTCCGGGCGGGGATGTACTCTGCGTTGGCCGGCTTCACTTCGAGGGTGAAGGCGGTCCGTTCGCTGACCTCGGGGGCTTGGAATTCGATCGGGAAATCGGTGAGCGCGCGGCGTCCCGCGCCAACCGTTCCCCGGATTTCGCCCGATTCAACGCTATTTCCGTCGGGATCGCGCAGATTCCAGACGACGTCGATCTCGGCGGGCGAGTCGAAGTCGTTGACGACGATGTAGGCCTTGCGAACCTCGTCGCCGGCGAAGAAGAGATGATCCTTGTGGGTGAAGAACGAGTCTGGACCTCCGATGTATCCAAGAACCGGCATCACCGCCCGGAGGTAAGCCTGGGCGGCCGGGCCCGGTTCGTCGTATTCGACATTTGGAAACGCGTGGGTCAGCCCTTTGCGGTCTTCGCTCGGTTGGATCGCGTGGATGTTGTAGGCGTTTTCGCGGAAGACGTGGTGGGTGGAGAAGTTGACCCCGTAGGTGCGGTAGGAGCGGAGGACGTTTTCGATGTTGATCGCATAGAGCCGTTGAGAGGCGGGCCATCCCATCAGTTGATAGAACGTGTGGCGGCCCCAACGGGAGAAGTTGGCGTCCTCTTCTTCGCGGTAGGCCTCCGGGCCGACCAGGCGGGCGAGGTTCTCGAGATGAATCTTGGGCCAGACGCCGCCCTGGGGCATTTGGTGGGCGATGTAGCGGATGAACTGGTGTCCGGCGAACGGGACGCCGACCTCGGACGGCCAGACAACATTGCGGTCGGGTCCGGAACGGAACCAGAAATCGTAGAATTCCTCGCGCTCCTGCAAATCGAGGTTGTCGCACAGGTAGAGGGTCGAAACCTGGATCGGAGAGAAGGGGCCGTTGTGGGAAGCGACGGCGCGGGTCGGATCGATCTCGACGGCCATTTCGACCAGTTCGCGGAAGATCTCCTGCCCCTCGCGGGGAGGTCCGAAGAAGCGGTTCAGCGGAAAGTGGTCCCAGGTATTGAAGTCCTGGCCGGTGTATTCCGGGTGCATCGCGGCGAGACTGTAGGGGGCGGCGGACGACCAGGCGATGATGGAGGGGTGCTCCCGGAGATCTCGGATCCGTTGAGCGACCTCTTCGCGGCGTTCGTCGCCATCCATCCGGGTCAGGCCGGACCGGGGGTCCCAGATGTTGAGACGGACGAAGCTGCCGACGTTGGTGATCGAAACGATCCCGGTTTCATCGGCGGCCTTGAGATGCTCGGGGCGGTGCAGGCGGGCGCCCGAGAACCCCATCGCCTGCACCTGTTGCATCGCGAGGACGGCTTCGTCGTGATCCTGAGGGATCGCGTACATCGCCCAGACATCGTCGACCACGGTGACGGGGTCGCCGTTGAGAATGAACTGGCCGTCCTCGATCCAGATCTCCCGGAGTCCGACCCGGCGGGCACCAGTCGCAGCGGTCTCACCGTCGACCGTGGCTTCGGCCACGTAGTAATAGAGGTCCGGGGATTGCCGGGTCCAGGTTTCCAGACCATCGAGGGAAGTCGCGAGGCTGCCCGACCACGAACCGTTTTCGTCGGCGGAGAAAGTTTTTGGGGAAAACTCCCGGACCGGGCGGGATGCCTCGGCATCCTCGTAGAGCGTCGCGGAGAGGACGATCTCCGCGCGCGGGGAAGCCGATCCGGCGAGGTCGATGGTTACGGTTTGGTTCCGCCACGATGTTTGGAGGAACGAGTCCTCGATGGCGGGCGCGGCGGTCGCGACGGTGGCCGCGGCGGCGCAGAGCATGGTAAGGCCGAGCCACGCTCGGCGGGCGGAATTATGGAGGGATTTCATGAGCATAAATGTTAGGTGTTCAGGTTTTGACCGTCACCGGCCTGAGTCAGGGAGTCTTGATTTCGACCCGGACGAATTTCCGGTCGTCCAGTGCCTCGCTGGTCCAGGTCGCGATCTCTCCGGCATTGCCCGGATCGGTGGCGACGTGGTTCCAGTGAATCAGGTCGGTGGATACGTGGATTTCATAGGTGAGGTCCGGATGGGCCCGGAAAAAGGAGAGGCTCAAGCGGTCGTCTTCGGTGACGCGGACGACGGGGGCGGAGTCGGGCAAGGAAAAGGCGAAACGGAGGAGGTTCGGTCGCCCGGCCGGTGACGCGAGCGTCGAAGAAATGGAAGGATCTCGGTATTGGGCGGCCGTAAATTCTTCCGCCGCCCATTGATCGTAGGGTCTGAGCACCAGCGAACGCTCGGCGATGAGGATGGGTGAATCGTAGACCGGGACCTCCGAGAGGACCAACTGGTCCTCGGAGAAAGTAATGGAATCCGCGGGGAAAGCGTGGATATTTCCTGTCCGCAAATCGACCCAGACCGGATCCTCGAACCCGGCGGCGGGGAGTGTGAATGTGTAGTCGTTGAAGGGTCGATTGTGGGCCGGGGTGGAACCGCCGATCCAGGCCGTGATCAGCCGGCGTCCGTCCGGGTGTTCGTGACGGAAGACATTGAGGCTGGAGGGACCGTTGTGGCTCACCGGCCAGCCGGACCCGAGGCCGATGGTGTGGTCGAAAATCGAATACACGTGCTGGGCCGCGTGGTAGGCCTCTTTCGGGCGGATGACCTCCTGTGTGACCGGGTCGGTGAGGAGAATGCCTTTGTCGTTGTTGGCGCTGTCGTACTGCATGTCCGCGATGGCGAAGAGGCTGTTGGGGATTCCGCGTCCGTGGTCGCCCATCATGCGGCGCAGATTCCATTTGGCCTGGGTTTGTTCGGTCCAGTCGAAGTTGGTCAACGCCCCGAAGCCGCCCCGGCGGGAGGGGGCTCCGTTTTCGCCCTGCCGGATGGTGATCCGCGGGTCGTATGCCGCGATGTCGTCGCGCAGTCTTTGGACGTCGTTGTAATGCTGCTCCGGGTTGAGCACGTATTGGTGGTAGCTGATTTCGTCGACGAGGTGGAGTTTGTCGACTTCTTCGAGGTTGCTCAGGAAACCGTTGAGGAAGGAGAAATTGATGCCGGCGAAGGCGATGGCGATAAGGCGGGCCTCCGGTTGAATTCCCCGGATAATTTCGGCCGAGCGGATGTAGAGGTCGGTATAGTCGGCGAGGGAGACATGGCCGACCGGCTCGTTCCAGATCTCCCATTCGTGGATGACATCCTGGTAACGTTCAACCATCGCCGCCAGCCACGCGTCCCAGGCCGCCTTGGCGACCTCGGACGTCGGCGCGCCGCCGAAGAGCCGGGCCTCGCCGCCCCCGGGATAAATGGGATTGCCGTAGGAGACGTTCATCCAGGGCCGGACCCCTCGGGCGATGGCATCGAAAACCGGTTCGTCGAGCCAATCCCAATCATAAACTCCGGGAGATTGTTCCGTGCGAGCCCATCCGGCCTGGACGCGGTTCGATTTGGCGCCGAGGTTGCCGAGATACTCTCGGTAGTGTTCGTAAACCGCGAAACCGCGGTCGAGGGTCTCGGTTCCGATGGACCACATGGAGGAGTGGATCTCTTTGGAAGGACGCGGGCGGACGTGGCCGAGGAGGGGAAACGGGCGGATGGTGAAGGTTCCGGAAACAGCGGGGCTGGGGGCGAGTTCGGTCAAGAAAGCGCGCGCCCGGACCGTGGTGGTCTGTTCGATTTGAATCGGCGCCGTGTAGAGTTCGGAAGAATCGTCCGGCATGGAGCCATCCAAGGTGAAGCGAATCTCATGCGCGGGGGAGTGCGTCTCCAGCTTGACGCGGACAAAACCCAAGTAGTCGCCCGGTTCGGTGACGAAGAGCGGGGGCGGCGCCGATGGCTCCCCGTCAACCAGCAGTTCGCCGGGTTGCCGGACGGAGGAGGAGAGGCGAACCTCATCGATCAGGCCGATCCATCGCTGGCGGTTTCGGTCGTAGGCGCCGATGGTGAAGGCCCCGGTGCCGGGGTGGAGACTCGGAAGATCGTGGCTGACCTCGGTGGTGACCAGGCCGGAGCCGTCCTCGAGATTTCGATACATGAAGCGGACCTGCCCCGGGGCGAAGCTCGCGGCGACGTAGCTATCGGTGTGAGGAGGGAGGGGCAGGCCCGAACCGATGACGGTCAACGTTTGGCCGTCGGGGCTGGCGAGGAGAAACAATTCGCCGGGCGAGGTGCCCGCGGGGGGATTCGAGCCGGCGACGGCGAGACCCCATGAGCGTTGGTTGGCGTTGTCGGAAAACTCCCAGC
This sequence comes from Verruconatronum alginivorum, assembly GCF_056590205.1. Classification (NCBI taxonomy): domain Bacteria; kingdom Pseudomonadati; phylum Verrucomicrobiota; class Opitutia; order Opitutales; family Verruconatronaceae; genus Verruconatronum; species Verruconatronum alginivorum. Next base: position 3,177,262 of record NZ_JBWPVQ010000001.1, read on the forward strand.
GGGCGGCGATGTAGAGGGATTGCGATGAAGTCGCCGTCCGGCGGACGAGGGCCTCGATCGTGAAACTCTCCGGGGTCGCCAACGCGGAGTTATGTTCGCGCAGGAAATTCCCGGAACCGGCGAACGAGGCGGCTTGGTGATTCTGCACCGGCGGATCGGCCAGGGTTCGGGGGAAAGCGGCACCCCCGCCGGATGACGGCAGGGGGTGGGCGGAGGGAGCCGAACCGGTCGTGCCGAGAGAGAGACCATGGGGACCGGAATCGTTCGCGAATCCCGGATCCGCCTCGAACCGCCAGTGTCCGGAAGTAGAGCCCTGGGTCGTCGCGAAAAGGGGAAGCGCCTGAAAAAGCAGGACGATCAGAAGGAGGTGAAAACGATTCATCGAAGCACAATATGCGAAGGGAGACCGGAGGGCGTCATAAGGTGCCTGGGAGACTGAGAGTCCGACGGAAAAGAGTCAATGCAAATCCTAACGTTCACATTAACTCGTTTGGCGGAGCCGGGGCTGATTTTTTGCGGGAAAAGGGATTTTTGCCTGGGAGGGATGGCATCCTGCCGTCCTGCGGTGAGTATGTCTCCTGCTGAAGCGGAGGCACTGGTGGTCGGCTGGAAGCCAACCCTCCGATTTGGTGGTGGTGTTGGGAGATTACCGGGAGGGGTGGCATCCTGCCGCCCGGCGTTGGCATCGGTTGCGGCGTGACCGCCGTGTTCGGTCGGCTGGAAGCCAACCCTCCGATTTTGATGGGGGCGCGGTCCCGGCTGGAAGGTTGGAATCATTCGGCGGTGACTTTCAGACGGAGGAAGAGTTGGGCTGAATCGTCCTGGGTGATCTCGGCTTCGACATGTTCCTGGTTGCCGACCCGTTCCGTGATCCTTTCGATGATTCCTTCGCTCGACCAGGAGGAGAGGTCGGAAGACCATTGCACGGTGCCGGTGGTGCCGCGGGCGGTGACGGCGCGCCAGTAGCTGAAGGTCGCCTTTCCGGAGTCGGGAGAATGGCGGAGGACCGGAAGGCCGGCGGAGCGATCGACCCGGGGATCGAGTCCGAGGTGGTATTTCACGAGGTTGGCGACGCCGTCGTTCAGGAGGGAGGCGGCCGGATCCGAACGGAGGGGATCATTTCGTTCCGCGGAGGTGAAATAGGTTTCGAGCCAGCGGGAAAAGCCGCCGAAGGCGCCGGTGGGAGGTTCGGGTTCGCCGGCGAAGATGCGAATGGCGTAGAGGGTGTTCCAGTTGTTCGAGCTGTTTCCGAAACCGGTCATCCGGACGAAGCGGGCGTCGATCCGGTCGAATGAATACAGCTCCGGTTGCTCGGTCGTGCCGCTGCTGGAGCCATCGAAAACCTGGGTGAAGGATTCGCCGTCGGTGCTGACGGAGAGGTTGAAAAAGGATCGTCGCTGGTGGCCGTTGAACCAGGCGATGGAGACCGCCTGGACCGGAACCACCGAACCGAGGTCGACCTGGAGCCACTGGCCGGGTCCCTCGGCGGCCCATCGGCTGGAAGGGTCGTCGTAGTCGATCGCTTCGTTGGGCGAGCGGGTGGAACCGTCGCTGCCGGTCGCCCGGAGCGGCGGCAGCATCGCGCCGTGGCCCGGGATCTGGCTGGCATCCATGATCGCCCGGACCACCGCCGGGCCGTGGGCTTCGGGGAAGAGGTTGATCGCGGAGAGGCGTCCGGCGAAGGTCGGGTTGGCGTCGGCCTGGGCCTTGGCCAGGGTCACCGGGGCGGAGTTGGAAGGAAGCCGGGAGGCGGTGATGGAGCCGGTCCGGTCGAGTTGGCCGTTGACGTAGATGCGGGCGCGTTCCGCGGCCGGATAGTTGCCGTTGAAGACGACCGCGATGTGGTACCATTGGTTGTTGGAGAAAACCTGGTTGGTCGAGATCCGGTTTCCGCTGGAAGCGAGGTCGACGTAGAGCCGGTTTCCGCTGCCGAAGAAGAGGGAGAAAGTCGGAGTCGAGGCGGTGGTCCGTTTGGAGAGAAGAAAACGATTGGAGTCGTCAAGGCTCTCCGGACGGACCCAGGCGGCGAGAGTGAGTGTATCCAAATTGTCGAGCAGGCCGTGGACCTCCGCTTCGGCGGCGACGCCGCCATCGAGTTCGACAACGTGTCCGCGGGCCGGATCGTCGGTCCAGGAAGGGAGGGAGGCGAAGTGGAAATGAGCGCCGTTGCCGGACCGGTCTAGGGCGGTGGTTCCGGCGGCTTCGTTGAAACGCCAGTCGGCGAGCGAGACGGGAGCATACCGGCGGGGCGCCTCGGCGGTGATGATGGAAACCTCGTTCGACCACTCGGACGCGCCGGCCAGGCTGCGGGCACGGATCCGGTAAGTGTAGGGAGTGAGTCCGATCAAGTTTTGGTCGGAGAAGGAGTTCGTCGGCGGCTGAAGGGAGGCGACCGGCTCCCAGGGGGAGAGTCCGCTGCGCCGGACGATTTCGAAGGAGTCGAAGGCATCGTTCGGGGAAGTCCAGGCCAGATCGACTTCGGTCGGGGAGATGGGTGCGGCTGCAAGGTTGGAGGGAGGCGGGGGTGGCAGGGCGGATTCGGCTACCGTGATCAGCTGCGGGCGATGGTCCGGGAGGTTGTGTTCGCGGGAGGCGAATTCGCTGTTGCTGCCGGACCCGCCGGTCATCCGGGTGAGGGCGAACGTGACCGGACCGCGGGGGGCGTTGTTGAGGAATTCGAGCAAGGCCTGGCTTTCGAAGTAAACGGAGTCTCCGACTTGGAAGTCGCCCGGGACGGTGACATCCATGATGAAGCGGGCCTGGCCGCCGTTGGCGGTTCCGGACCCGGTGAGAAGAAGGTTGCCGCTGCCGGTCTGGTTGGCCGGAGCGTTGTTCCAGGTGATCTCGGTTTCGCCCCAGTTTTCTCCCAGTTTGCCATTGCCGGGGGTGGTTCCCGGGTTGAGGGCGTAGAGGCGGAAAACCATCCCGTTGGCGAGATCGCCGGAGGCCCAGTCGAGGCGATGGAATGTCATCCGGAGAGCCGCGCGTCGTAGTGGTTCGTCCAGGTCGCGGATGTCGAAGCGGAGGTAGGCTTTGCGGCTGCCGTGCTGTTTGACATTGAGAAATTGGTGGTGGCCGTAGTTGTTATCTGGATTTCCGCCCACGACGAAGGCGTCGGCGGACGGAGGAAGCAGGTAATCCGGTCCGGTGAGCGCGGAGACCGGAAGCGACCAATCCGAGGCGGTTCCGTCGCCGAAGAGCGCGCGGACGCGATAGATGTAGCGGGAGTTCGCGGTCAGACCGGTGTCCTCGAAGGAGCGTTCCGCGGCTACGGTCGCGGCGAGGGGATTCCAGGATTCCTGGCCTGGATCGCGCCGTTGGATTTCCCATCCGGCGGCGCCGTCGGTCTGGTCCCGCCAGTTGAGCCGGATCCGGGCGAAGGAGAGGGCTTTGGCGCTGGGGCGGGGGACTTCGGCGAGGGAAATGCGGTAGATGGAGCCGCGGTCGACATAGGAGGCTCCTTCAATATTGCTTTGGTAAAGGCCGGGGTCGAAGGAGAGGTAGAATTCGGAGTCGAGTTGATCGATCCGTTGGGCGCGAGCTCCGGCGCTCGGAGTGACCACGCGGAAGGCTTCGCTCCAGTTGGTGCCGTCGGTGGTTTCGAGGAGGCGGGCGAGGAAGCGGCCCTGGTTCGGGCCGGAGTTGATCGGGTCGTTGACGAGCGCGCGCAACACGCCGTCGCGCGGGTGCGCCACGTAGGCGACCCGGTTGGCGGCGACGCCGGGAACGCCGGTGAAGGTGACTTGCGAAACTTGCACCTGGGGCTCCATTTGGGTGATGCGCCAGAGGCGGTTGGAGACGACGTAGAAAACGGAGTCGGCGAATTGGCGCTCGTAAACATGGAAGAAGCTCCGGGGATTGACGAACTCCAGCGGGTTGCTGAGCCAGTAGCTTTCCGGGAATCCGGCGGCGTCCATGTTGTCGTAAACCTTTTCGAAGTCATGTCCGTTGGAGCCGGGGAAGCGATAGATCGGATTTCCCTCTTTCGAGGGCATGGCGTAGACTTTGCCGTCGAATTCGATGTAACGTTGGACGTTGAAGTTGATCGTCCCGGTGTCGGCGGTGGCGAGGCGCCAGGTTTCGCCGTAATCCTCGCTGATGGAGACCTGAATGAACTGGTCACCGGTGCGGGTGGTGGTGGCGATGAATTTGCCGTCGAAGTAGTAGGCGTCGCGGTTGTGACCGGAGGCGGCGATGTCCCAGTCAGGGAGGGGATTCTGCTGGGCGAGGTTGAGAAAACGGACGTGCCACTCGCCATCCCGATAGAAATGGATGTTCGCTCCGACCCGGTCGTGGTCCTCGTCGTTGACCAGGAGCAGGTCGTCGAAAATCCGGAACTGTTTGAACTCCTCCTGGTGGGTGCGATGGATCGCGAGGTTGAAGCGGGATTCCTCCGGGACCCAGGACCATAGGTCGGTTCCCCCGCGGTTGTCGGAGGAACCGCCGGCGATCCAGACCTGACCGTCGCGATGGATCAGTTCGAAGATTTTCTGAGGATCGTTGAACGCGCCGGTTGGCGAACCGAAGCGACTGGTGAACGGATTGCCGAGTCGTTCGAGGCGGTCGGTGTAGTCGGGAACGCTGGCGTGGAGGGTGAAAGGCAGCCCGCTCCAAGAGAGGGCTGCGAGGAGGAGAATCGAGAGATTACGCATATCGGGGAGCGTCCTTGACGATGGGTTGGTTTGGCTGGGTTGTTTATACTCTTAAACGAAGGATTCTTGCCGCAAAAAGGCACAAAAGTCGCAAAGACTGAACTTGGATTCTTCGTCACTGGGAGGGATGGCATCCTGCCGTCCGCCGTCGGCATCGGTCTGAGCAGAAGGTCGGCTGGAAGCCAACCCTCCGATTTGGGCCTGTAATTCGTTCATCGAAGGAGGTTCACCCTATCCCGTGCTTTTTTGCGTTTCTTGCTCTTCTTTGCGGCCATTCCACCTGCGGAGCTTTGGTTAGAAAAGACTACTTGCGGGAAGGGTCGTTCATGAACTGGTCCCAGGCTTCCACTTCGGCTTTCGACCGGCCTTTTTTCAGGGCGACCGGTTCCCGGCGTTCGATCTCGAAGAGGAGAACCTCGCCGGCGCGGAGTTGGAACGGGACGCGGATTTCCCGATCGGACGGAGTGGTTGCGATCAACTCGACGGCGGGCTGGCTGTGGGAGCGGAGGAGGCGTTCGGTGGTTGTCGTGAGATTCTGAGGACGCCCGAGGCGGACCCAGGTTTCGAAAGCGCTTCCCGTCCCGGGAGCTATCCGGCTGGCGACGACGACCGGCGCTTCGGAGTCGGGCCAAGGGAGGCGAATTTCGTCTTGCCAAACCGAGCCCTCGGCGGCCGGACGATCGAAGGCGAGGAGGACGCGAACGGTTTCGCCATCCGTGGTGGAGATCACGGTGCCGTGACCCGGAATCGGCGACCCGGTTTCGACGGAGAGCCGCGGACCGGTCATCCGAGCGAGGAACTCGAAAGCGTGGAAGTGAGCCTTGGGATGGCCGTGGATATTGATGTAGCCGTAGGTGGAATCGAAGGCGCTGTGCGGCAATCCGGCTTCTTCGAAGATATCAGAGGCGATCCAATAGCAAAGGGTATCGACGGAGTGGTCGAGTTCGGTGCAGATTCGGACGATCAGCGGCGCTCCGAAGGCGGCGTCGACGGCGCTGTTGTTGGTCCAGCTGACCGCATCCGGGGATTCCGCGTAGAGGGTGTTCCACTCGGTAAAATGCAATTCCAGATCGGGGAGACGGGAAGCTCGCACCTCGGCTTTCACCTCCTTCACCCGGCGGATGAAAAAGTCGCCGCCCTCCTCCGGGGCGCCCGGTTCGCCGCCGAGTTTGTTGTAAACGTCCTGCGGGTAATAATGAGTGGAAACGAAATCCAGGGGGAGGTTGTGATCGACGCAATGGTCGATTAAGTCGGTGACCCAGGAGCCTTTGGAGCTGGCCGGACCTCCGACCCGGAGCGCGGCGTCGACCGCTTTGATTTCGCGGGCGCTGATCTCGTAAAGCCGCCAGTATTCCTCTTTGGTGCCGGACCAGAAACCTTGCAGATTTGGTTCGTTCCAGACCTCGAAGAACCATTGGCGGACCTCGGCGATGCCGTAGCGGGAGACCAGGTGGCGGGTGAAGGCGCGGACCAGTTCGCCCCATTCCTCCCATTGTTTCGGAGGGGAGACATTCATCCTCCATTCAAAAATAGTCTGGGTCCCGGAAGCGAGGGCGGCGGGCATCGGGTTAAGTTCCACGAACGGACGCAGACCCATCCCGAGCAACGCGTCGTAGACCTTGTCGACCTGGTGCCATTGGAAGGCGAGGGAACCGTCGGGTCGACGCCGGACTGCCGCCATGTCGTCGTGGAAGATGCCATGGAATCGGCAGTAGTTGTATTTCAACTTCTGCTGGGCCATCCGGAGATGGTCGAGGGTGTCGTGGCGCAGGAGTTCGTAGGCGCGGCCGACAGCGATGCAGTTTTTCCAAGGCGCCCGGAACGGGGCGACAGTATTCGAGGGATCGATTTTGATCATTTGGCTGTAAGGAGACTTATTTGTGGTCCGGCACCTCGAGGCGGAAGTCCGGGCGGAAGGAAGCTTCGCCATCCTTTAGCGGGGTCAACAGGACGGTAAGTTCGATTGGTTGCCCGTCGCGGGCTTCGATTTCGATCGCCAGCATGGCGGTTCCGTCGTTGGTCCGCTCCTCGGGGTGGGCCGCTTCGTCGAGTTCGTGGGGATTGGTGGAGCGGATTTTGAACGCGGCCTCCGCCGGTTCGAGGATCGTCGCTTCCAGTTTTTTTCCATCCTGCCGGAGGAGGGCGCGGTTGCCGTCCAGTTCAATCTCCGCGGCGGTGATCATGGCCCACCGGAAGGTCGCGCCGGCTTCGGCCCCTCGCACCCAGTCCTGGATGAGGATCTGCTTCCGCTCGAGCATGGCGAAGCCGCGGTGCACCGATTCGGCCTGGCCGGCGTAGGCGGGGCTCAGGTCAATGATGGCGTGACTGTTTTGCGGTTCGGAGTGGAATTCGGTCACCCGGGTCCGGACGCCGACGCGTTGGTTTTTGTCGTCGATCGTGATGGTGTTGTGCCCGCGGTTGGAGAGTCGGAAATAATCCCAGCGTCGTCCCTCCTGATGGCGTTCCCAGTAGCCCGGCAACTCGTAGGACTCCGCGCCGAGGTTCAACGCCCAGCGAACTCCGAGCGCGTCGAAGACGAACGTGCCGATATCGAGATGGCCGTGCGCCACCCCGTTTTCGCCCCCCTTGAAGGCGAGGTAAAGCGCGTCGGGATCGTCCCAGGAACTCCGCATGGCGGCGACTTCGGCCCGGCCCCTGAAATAGCCGTCGAGGGGAAGATCGTCGTAGGTGACCTTCGCGCCCGCGTCGGTGAACCAGACCACCAGCAGGGCGAGGAAACGGTCGAGCGTATCCTCTTCCATGAGACGCCCGTCGCGCATCCGTTCAAGGTCGCGGGCCACCACCTGGCGTTGGTTGAACGCATAGGCAGGGCGATCGAATTCCTGGGCGAGCCAGAAGAGAACCGGGGTGAAAAAGGCGACCGGTTTGGCGTCTCCAAAATTAAAATACAGATTGGACGGTCCGACCGCGTGGATGTGGAAGGCGCCGGACTTGCCCATCGCTTCGTATCCATCCGCATCTTCCAAACCTTGCAAATCGTCGAGGGCGGTGCGGAGTCCGGCGAGCATCAAGGCGTTGTAGGTGGCGCCATAGGCCCAGTAAGTCGGACCCTCGTCCCAGGCGCCGTCGGGGAGGAAATGCTCCATCGGCGCCTGGATCGATTCGACCGCGTGTCCGATGATTTTGGATGCGAGTTCCGGCTCGTGGTCGGCGACCGCGAGGGCGGAAAGAACCAGTCCGGCGTTGCAGACCTGGTTCCAGTTGGTGTCGCCCCGGGTGAAGAACCAGCGGCGGGCCTCGTAGGCCTCCAGGCCGGGGCGCAAGGCGTGGCGGACGATTCCATCGACGATGGTTTGGCGTTCCTCCTCGGTGAGCCGGTCGTGGATCCAGTCGTAACCGATGGCCATGAGCGCACCCATTTCCCCGATGTTCAGGAAATGGGACGGATACCAGTCGCGGAAACCGGCGGCGGCGAGCAATTCCTCCTTGATCCGTTCGGCCAGTTGGTCGGCCAGGTCGTCGTCCTCGGTCATGCGCAAAGTGACGCCCATGTTGAAGATCCGGAACATCGCGGCCCGGCGCTCGGCCTTCATTCGTTGTTCGCTGGCGCGGGGGTCGTCGAGGCGGCGGCGGATCACCGGTTCCTCGAGGCCGGTCCGGGCCTCGTCGGCCACAATGGCGAGGAGATCCCGTAAGAGCGGTTTCCGCTCGGCGGTTTCCCGCACGCGGATCTCATCTTCCTGGGTGAACAACAACCGGGGATGGTCCCGCAGGGAGGACCAGTCGGGTGACGGGAACAAGGAAGGCGTGAACATGGAAACGAAAAGCGCTGAAAGAAGAGTCCGGGTGATCATATTTGGTGCGAGGTTGATTACAACGTTCACATTCCGTGGGTGGCAACACAAGAAAAAACGCCCCGCCGGGCGGTTCCTTGGTGTGTTACAGAGCGGCGAAGCCCCGGGCGAGTTCCGTATCGCGGAAGAAATTAGGGGTTTCGGAGGCGGATTGGGGGGAGCGGAGAGAAGGGGAATCCCGGCTCTGCTTAAAAAAGGCTTGTGATTCAGTCCTAACGTTTACATTCATGATAGTATGCCGTTCCTTGGATCATTCGGGATTGTTGGAGCGGAAATGGGAGTGAGGATGATTAAAGACGAGCATAGAGCAATGGAGCCGGGATTCCGGGGGTCGGTGAAAACGATAGGTCTCCGATGAAAATCCGCGACGTTGAGACTTTTCCGATCCGGTTGGGGGCTCGGATTCCGTTTCGTTACGGAATGCTCGCCAAGAGGGAAGTCACCCACTTGTTGCTGAAGGTCACGTTGGAGACGGGGGCGGGAATCGAGACGGGTTTCGCCGCCGACCATCTTCTCCCGCGATGGTTCCGGAATGAGCTTCCGCGTCCCTTTGACGAGGAGGAAGACGAATTGTTCGACGTGGTCCTGGTCGCGGTCGAGAACGCCTTAGCTCTTCCCGCTTTCGGGACCCCGTTCGCCGGTTGGAGGGCGTTATGGGAAGCCCAGTCGGCCGTGGCTTCTTCCGAAGGATGGCCGCCGCTCTTGGCCCACTTCGGGACTTCGTTGATTGAGCGGGCGATGTTGGACGCGTATTCCAGGCAAAAGCGGGTTCCTTTATGGCGTTTGTTGCGGGGAGATGCGGGAATGGGAATCGATCTTGGCGTGCTGGATCCTTCGTTGTCCGGTGCCCGTTTGAAAAACCTGCTTCCGGATCAACCGCTCCCGCGAATAACCGTCCGGCATACCATCGGATTGGAGGATCCCTTGACCGACGCGGAGGTCGCGGAGCGCCCGGACGACGGTTTTCCGGTCTCGCTGATGGACAATATTTCCCGGTATGGCCTGCGAAGTTTCAAGATCAAGGTCGGGGGCGATCCTGCCCGGGACATTGCCCGACTGGAGGAGATTTCCTCCGTCGTCGTCGGCACCATCCGGGGGCAATTTTCTTTTACCTTGGATGGCGACGAGCGGTTTCCGACGCGTGAGGCGTTTCGGGAATTCGGGGCAAAGGTGTTGGAGAGGCCTAACCTCAATCGTTTTTTCGAACATTTGCGGTTCATCGAGCAACCGTTCCCCCGGGATCGTTTCGATTGTTCGCCGGTGGAAGCCTGGCCGGAACCGGCCCCGGTGATTATGGATGAAGGAGACGGGGATCTTTCGGGGTTCCCTGCTGCGGTGGCGGCGGGATACGCCGGCGTCAGTCATCGGAACTGCAAGGGAGTTTTCAAGGGCTTGCGGAATGCGTGTTTGGTGGCGATGCGCCGGCGGTTGGAGCCAGGTAAGCTCTGGCTGACTTCAGGGGAGGACCTGTCGAACATCGGTCCGGTGGCCTTGCCTCAGGATCTGGCGGTGCAGGCGGCGTTGGGGAATGGCGACGTGGAGAGGAACGGTCATCATCATTTCGCGGGAATGGCCGGTTTTCCCCGGGCGATGGCGGCGGCGGCGGCCGTAGCCGATCCGGATCTATTCGTTCCCGATCCGTTCTTTGGCGTTCGAATCCGGATCGAGCACGGGATGATCGATCTGGCCGGGGTTAATGCGGCCCCCTTCGGGATCGATCTCAACGCCGAAACGTTGGCCAGTCACGGGTGACGGGCGGGGGCGGTTGGATCTGGTAACTCATTTATTGCTCACCAGGCTGTTTCCTTCGACCCAGTCGCCATCCACCTGCAAACTCTTGACGAACCTCGGCAGGCCCCGCTCGTTGCGGTGAATGTGGGCGGTCAGCACGTCGACGGCGGCGGCGCCGATCGCTTCGAACGAGTTGCGGATTCCCGCGCAATCCGGGTGCATCGGCCACCAGCTCAAGGTGACGACTCCCAGGTCTTCGGGAATCTTCCGGCCGGTGGCAAGGATGATCGGGAATAGCGCGGCGGATTCGATGATCACCGCATCGGGCCGGTGCTGGGACAACCAGGCATCGGTCTCTTCCGGAGTCCAGTTCGAACGGACCTCCGGGGCGATCCACCGCGTCGCGGGCAAGTCGGGCCGCCTGGCTTTGAAATGCAACAACGGAATCCGTTCACGGCGTTCCTCCATGGAGGATTGGCCGAGGAATCCCAGGCGGCGGTAGCCCCGGGCTTCGAGTTCGGCGAGGACCCGGCCGATGGCGTGATGGAAGTCCTGGGCAACGTAGTGGACGGCCGGGGTGGTGAGGGAGCGTCCGATATGGACAGCAGGGTAGGCCTCCCAAGGAAACTCCGGCAGTGGCCCCGGGTCGAGGAGGGGAGCGATGATCGCTCCGCCGATGTGACGCGTCCGCAGGATGGTGTCGATCCGTCCGGCGTCGAGCCCCGGCTGGTTGACTTGCACCGGGTCGAGGCCGAAACCGAGTTCGGCCGCGCGGTGGTTGGCGGCATTGAACAGGAGTTGGGTCGGATTCCACTCCTTGAACGCCTTGCCGGTGGCGACCGGATCGTAATTGAGAATCCAGGCGAGATTCGACCGTCGCTCGGGCCGTTGCCGCCGGACACCGGTCAGCAAGGTCTGCATTAGAGGATTCGGGGTGTAGTCCAACGCCTTGGCCGAGGCGAGAACCCGCTCGACCGTCTGCGGAGAGACATTGTCCATCCGCCGGAGCACCCGGGAGACGGTGGCGCGGGAAACGCCGGCGTGGAGGGCGACATCGGTGACCGAGGCGGGGCGAGGCGGGGGAGGGTGATCGGGCATGGCGGCATGAGACGGAAAACGACGGGAGATTTCAAGCCCGATGTAACGCGTGTCATTCAAAAGGTTCGCCGGAGAGTGGGGGAGGCGATTCGATTCAATTCAAAATCCTAACGTTTAACCCATTCGATGATCTTATGAAAACTCCATTGATTCGACTTCCCCTGCTCGGCCTCTCCGCCTCACTGCTTCTTTTCGCCTCGACCGCCGGCGCGCAACAATTGTTGCTGCGCTACAGTTTCAACGAAGGCAGTGGCACGACCGTGACTAACCTGGGCAGCGAGAGCGCCGGAATATCTGACCTGACTCTGAGCGGAAATGCCGCCTTCGCGCTGAACTCGGGAGTCTCGGGGTTGCCCGGTGATCACGCTTTGGATTTGAGCGACGGTTCGACCGCCGTCGCGAGGAATCCGACTATCAGTCAGGCAGCGTATTCGAACCTCCGTTCGTTTACTGTCACTGGATGGTTTAAAACGGAGACCACCATTGGAGGAGGGGCTCGGTTGCTCGATTTTGGCGCCGGGGAATTTCAGCTTTTCGGTCATTCAGTCGGAGGGACACCGGGACATCTGGTGTTGGGAGCGGGCGGTGGCGTCCGTGTGTCGGACCTGGCTTACACCGCGACCAACGAATGGGTCTTTTTTGCGGCGACTTTCGATGGGACGATCGCCACAGCTTCACAACGAATCAACTTCTTCATCGGTGGAATCGATACCGAGGTGACTCTGCTGGGAAGCACTGCCGGAAGTAATGCTCCCGGTACCATGGCGAATCGAGACCGGTTGGTCGTAGGCAATGCAGAGGACGAACTTCGCGGCTTCAATGGTCTCATGGATGATTTTCGCCTCTACGGCGAAACCAGTGGCGGAGCGGGAGCGCTTTCGATCGGTGAAATCGAATCGATCCGGTTGGCGGCGATCCCTGAGCCTTCGACCTACGCCGCGATTGCCGGGATCTTGGTGCTTGGTTTGGCCGCGCTGCGTCGGCGCCGGGGTGCCGGGGCGAAGCGGGCACTTAGTTAGAGCGTGTCCGAAAAGGTTTCCGGTCGTTCCCTGGCTGTAACAGCGGGGAAGGCAACACACCCCACCATGCTCGCGCATGGTCCCCCCCTCTCAAGAGGGGAATTGCTCACAAACAGGTTCCCTCTCGAAAGGGGAGAATTGCTCGCAAGAGCGGTGAAGTGTGTAGTGGAGCCGATCCGGTGAACGCTAACCCTATTCGGACGGGCACTTAGTTAAAGCCATCGGGGAAAGGGGCGGCAGGAGGCCAACTCTCCCAGTTCAATGACACTTGAAACGCCCGCTGAAAAAGCGGGCGTTTTTTTTGTTGCGAAAGCGGTGAAATCAGCAATCCTAACGTTGGAAATGAGCGTGGAGTGGGGAAAGACGAAAGTAACGGGAAATTCTCCCAGGAAATCGGGGGGATTTGCAACCTGTGATTGCCGAAGGACTTTCGATGGGTCAAATTCGAATGATTCGTTTGAACCAATTTCCGCGGGAACCCGAGGATTCTCGAACGCCGTAAACTGACCAGAGACCATGAGCCTTACCACCAATGGCAGACCGAGCTTGAAAATGATGGCCGAAAAATCCGGCCTCTCGATCAAGACGATTTCGGATATTATCAACCGGGACAAGAGTCACCTCTACCGGGAGTCGACCGTTCAGAAGGTGATGGAGATGGCGCGGGACTTGAACTATCGTCCCAATCGAGCGGCCCAGTTGATGAGGTCGCCTCGGAATTCGATGATCGGGTTTCTGACGTGGAATTTCAACCGATACACCGGGGAGATTTCCAACTATTCCGTTTACCCGTTCCTCATTGGATTGAGCCATCGGCTGCTCGAGGAAAACTATCATCTCGGTCTGATGGAATTGGAGGAGATCGACGACCCCGATAGTCCGGAGATTCCCAAGATCTTGCAGGAACATTTTTACGACGCTTTCGTCGTGCAACACGCCCATGTCACCCCGCAGGCCGAGTGGCTGAAGCGGTCGGGGGTTCCGATCGTCTGGTGGGACAACGGCAATTTCCGGCCGGAAAACTGTCTCCAGCGCAACGAGATGGAAGTCGGCCGGATCATTACGAGGAATTTGGTCGAGCTCGGACATAAGCGGATCGCCTTTCATTGGCCGGAGCGCCTCTGGCGGGTCTACGAACGGAGGGGGAGTGAGGCAACCGCGCCCGAGGCCAAGCCGGAGCAAAGCAAGACCCAACTCCTGCCTGGAATGCATTTCAGCTTCGTCGACCGCTACATGGGATATCTGGCCGGAATGAACGAAGCCGGCCTTCAGCCCGAACGAATCGTCGAAGGAGCATCCACGAACGTCGATGGTGAAATTCGCTCGAAAAAGCTCACGGCGCTGATTCTTGGGGCTGGATCTTCGCTCGCGTGGTTGAACCGTCCGGCCACGGAAAACTGTCTCCGGGTGCCGGAGGACATTTCCCTGGCCGGGTGCGACATTGAAGCTCGCCAGCCTGCAGCATACATGCCGTTCACCGGAGGAATGACCTACGACCGGTATGATGCCGGGCGGGCGGCGGGTGACATGTTGATGAGGTTGGTGACAAAGGGGGAGACGAAAGTCCCCAGCCAGCAGTTGCTCGGTTCTTTTCAAACCGGTAATTCCATCCGGAAATTGTGAGGGATTTCATCCGTCGAGGCCGATGGCCGGGCATCGTCGGAGCCCTGCTTGGTCTCCAACTGGCGGTTTCCGCCCTCGGTGCCTCCTCGGAAGACGGTGTAGGCGTCGAGACGTACAATTCTATGGTAAACACCGATATTTTTCCTTTGAACCCCGCGCAGCGGGACCGGCTCGGCAGGGGGTTGGACCGGATGGGGGAGCGTTTTAACGAGGCGGAAAACATGGTGAGTCGGCGGCTCACCGCCCCCCATTATCACACGGGATTGTCGGAAGGGGTGGTGCACGATACGAGGCAGAGCATGCATTACGCGGTCGCCTTGATCGATTCGGGCGAACCGGCCAATCTCGAGCGGGGATTCGCCATCGTCGAACGCGTGTTGACTTTGCAGGAGACCGATCCGGCCCAACCGACTTTTGGCATCTGGCCGTATTACCTGGAGGAATCGCTTGATGAGATGCTCCGTCCGGATTGGAACTGGGCCGATTTCATCGGCGCTTCGTTGCTGGAGATCCGTTTGAGTCACGCGGAAGAGATCCCGGTCGAACTCCGCGGAAAGATCGACGCCGCCCTGCAGCGGGCGGCCTATTCGATCCGAAAGCGGGACGTCGGTCCGGATTACACCAATATCGCGATCATGGGGGCGCTCGTGACGCTGTTGGTTGGGGACACCTTCGGATTGGAGGATCTACAGACGTATGCCCGGGAGCGTTGGAATCGGTTCTACGAGTATACCCTGGAGGAAGGTGGTTTCACCGAATTCAACAGTCCAACCTATACCCTTGTCGCTTTGAACGAACTCTTCCGAATGCTCAAATACGTCCGCGATCCCGAGATCCGCTCGCAAGTGGAAGACGTTTACCGGATCGCCTGGAAGGAGATCGCCATCCGCTTCCATCCGCCGACCGGTCAATGGGCGGGGCCCCACAGCCGGAATTACCGGACGCTTTTATCGGAAGGCCGACGGGTGATGCTCCTCGAGGCCGCGTCCCCGGATGTGGAGGGGAACGAAGGTCGCCCTTCTCTCAACGCCCACCGCAGGCAGCATCAGTGTCCCCCGGATCTGGCGCATTATTTTCATCAATGGACCGAACCGCGGGAGGTGGTGCAGGTTTTCGAGAAAGGGAATCCACCGGTGGTTGGGACCACCTGGTTGGCCGAGCGTTACACGATCGGGAGCGTCAACCGCGGTGATTTGTGGAACCAGCGGCGATCATTGTTGGCCTATTGGGGAACCGTCGAGTCCCCGTCCTACCTGCACCTTCGCTTCTTGCGGGACGGCTATGATTTCGCCGCCGCCCAGTTTTTCAGTGCTCAATCGAAAGGGCGGGTGGTCGCGGGGATCAATTTCGCCTTGGATGGTGGACGGACCCATCTTCATTTCGATCCGATCGAAAACGGGGTATTCTCCGCCGGTGACCTGCGGGTGCGGTTCGAATTCGGGGGGAGCGCCCGGGAGATCCGGATGGCGGCGCCGTCCGTGTTGGACGAGGCCATCGTAGTCGAGCACGACGGGATGACCTTGGAACTGATTTCCCGGTATGCGGTTTTGGGCGATTTGAAAGGCCATTGGGAGGTGGGGCGTGATGAGGAGACGGCGTGGCTCGATCTCGTGTTGTATTCCGGCCGGGAGAAGGAGTTTCCGCTCCGCGACATGGAAGAGGCGGCGGTCGGTCTGGCGGTGGGAATGGTCGGGCGAGGGGAGTCGGACGACCGGGAACGGTCGGTCCGGAAAGCGGAAATGAACCGGAGCGGCGATGATTTGCGGCTTTCTTGGGGAGAACTTTCTCTCGCGTTACCCGTTCGGCCCGCGGGAAAGGCGGAACTGCAGCGGGCGGTGCGCTAAACCGACGGCGGTGGACGGTTGATTCGGTGGGGATTATCCCTTGACCGCGCCGAGTTGGATGCCGCGGATCAGTTGCTTTTGCAGGAGGACGAAACCGATGATCATCGGAATAACCGCCATGGTGACGGCGGCCATCAGGAGATGGGTGGATTGGCCCCGGCTGGAGTCGAAATAGAGGAGACCGATCGGCAGGGTGTATTTTTCCACCGTTCGGAGCATGACCAACGGCCAGAAGAAGCTGTTGAAATTTCCCATGAAGGAGAAAATCGTCAAGGTGATCAGGCCCGGACGGGAGAGCGGCATGATCACATGCCAGAAAATCTGCCAATGGCTGGCACCGTCGATGTGGGCCGCTTCGTCGAGCGACACAGGGATTCCGAGCATGAATTGCCGGAGGAGGAAGGTGCCGAAGGCGGTGAAGGCCGCCGGAAGGATCAGGCCGATGTAAGTGTCGACCAGGCCCAATTCGATCATGATCGCATAGGTCGGGACGATCATCACGATCCCGGGCAGCATCATCGTTGCCAAATAAAGCAGGAAAACGGTGTCGCGGCCTCGCCAGCGGAGGCGGGCAAAGCTGTAGGCGGCCATCGAGCTGGTCAACACTTGGAGGAAGGTGATGAAGGCCGCGATGAAAATGCTGTTCCAATAAAAACGGGCGAACGGAATGATCTCGAAGACCTCCCGGTAGTTGCCCCATTGCCAGACCTGCGGTATCCAACTTTCCGCGTCGACCTCGGTGAGCGGTTTGAGACTGGTCAGGATCATCCAGAGGAACGGGAGCATCATGAGGATACTCAATCCGGCCAGGAGGACGTGCCAGCGGACGCATGCGAAGAGGGAGGAGTCTTTTCGTTCGCCTTTCATGGAGATGGGTCAGTCGTTCAGGTGGCGGCTCCCGACGCGCCAGTTGAGCAGGGTCGCGGTAAAGACCATGACGAAGAGGATCCAGGCCACCGCGGAGGCGTAGCCGAGCCGGCCGGTTTCGAATCCTTCGGAATAGATGTAATAACTCAGCGTGGTGGTCGCCCCGGCTGGTCCCCCTTGGGTCATCGCCCGGGCCATCTCGAAACCGCCTTGCAAGCCGTAGATCACGCTCATGATCACGATGAAAAAGGTGACCGGGGCGAGTTGCGGCCACGTGATCGCGCGAAACTTGTCCCACTTTCCCGCGCCGTCAATGTCGGCCGCTTCGTAGAGTTCGGGTGGGATGTTGGAGAGACCGGCGAGGTAAAGGATCATGTTGTTCGAGCCGATCGCCGCCCAGAGGCTCATCATCATCAGGGAAGGTTTCGCCCAGTGGTAATCCGCGATCCAAGCCGGTGGTTCCAATCCCTGGGCAGCCAACTCCGGCAGACGGTGGGCGGCGATCCCCAATCCGAGAACGATGACCAGCACCGTCATGAGAACGAATCCTCCGACCAGTGCGTCGCCATACCCTTTGAACAGATGGGTCGCTTCGAAGCGGGAGCGTCCCCGGAGGTCGAGCGCGATCCAGATGGCGACCACGGCGCAGGCGACCATGGGAAGCCAATGCCAGCCGGAGGGGGAGAGCCAACGATAGGCGAGGAAAAAGGCGATGCCGATGAAACCGGTCCCGAGAATCAGCGATCCGCTGCCGAGGTCGGAGTCAATCCAGGCTCGAAGCAAACGCCGGCCCCCCCATCCGGCGATGGCCACCATCACGACGGTGAAGAGCAAAAGACCGGCCACGCCGTATCCATTTGGTAAATACGATTGGATGGACTCGACTCTCTCCAGGAGCGGGCGGAGATAGAGATTGATCGGCCCGTTTTGGGGTTCGTAGAGTTTTTTCCAGAGGATGTAGATGGCGACCCCTTGAGTGAAATGGGGGAGATAGAACAACGTGCGGTAAAGGGTGGTGCCGCCGGCGATTCCGCCGGTGAGGATCAGTCCGAACAGGCCGCAGAGCAGGACGGCGAAACCGCTCAAACCCATTCCCAAGGCAGCCAGCATCAAGGCGGCGACGATGCTGACCAACGTGAGGAAGAGGCGGAGCAGGGACCCATTGTAGCCATCCTGGGGTGCTTTGAAGAGGAGGAGGGCGGCCCCGAGACTGCCGGCGATGCCGAACGGAATCACCAGCATCAGGAAGAGGGTGTTTCCGAGGTATTGCCAGAAGTGGATGTCCTGGAAAAGGCGGATGAAATTCTGGATACCGATGAACCGGACCCGATCGTCGCGGAACATGTTGTGCTGTTGGAGATCCCAGTTGGTGAACGCCATCACGAAACTGGCGACGAGGGGAATGCAGGTGAAGGCGAGGAAGCCGAGAAGGTTGGGCGAGATGAAGATCACGCCGGTCAGAATCTGCCGTCGTTCGGTTTTTCCCGGAATGAATTTCCGTTTCGGGGGATGGTTCAGGCCGCCTTCCGGAAGGAGACCCTTGGGAGCGGGGGAGGGGGAGGCGCCCGTGGTTTGATTGGAGTCGAGAGTATTCACAACGATGGATCGGCCCAGCCCATCTTCTGGTAATAGGCGCGGTGATATGGATTGTCGATCCAACTGAGCGGGACCGGTTCGCCGCGGGCGAGGAGGGTTTCGATTTCCCGTTGCCGTTGCGAAGCGGCCTCGTGGCGTTCGCGGAGCGCGGGCCGTTCTTCGAGGACGCGGATGATCTCGCGGTTGATTTCCTCCTGCATCATCCGGGCGGCGTCGGCGGCGGTGATCCGGTTATTGATGAAAAGGTCGAAGGCCCGGAGTTGGATGCGGGAGGCGGTGGAAGGAAGAATGTAGTAGTTGTGGTCGAGGGGAATCGCGATCTCGCGGGCGGCGGTGGCGAAGATCTCGTGGATCCCCCATTCGTTGGGATGGTTGGGCGGGCGGAGGAATTCCTCATGTTCCGTGAAGATCGGGTTGGGCGGAAGCCCGTCGCCGTCGCGGACGATTTGCAGGTTGTATTCCTCGCTCGCCAGGTAGGCGAGAAAGTAGACCGCCAAATCGCGGTGGCGGGCCCCGGCGTAGACGGTCGGGATAACTCCCACCACCAGGGAGTTGGGAAATTCTTTGGCGGGAGGTTCGCTGACGGAGAAGGAGAGCGGCTCGGGGAACTGGCGGAATTGGGTCACCGCGAAGCGTCCCATCATGATCATGCCTATGCGTCCCTCGCGGAAGAGGTGGAGGCTCGCTCCGCCGAAACCGGCCCCGCTGGTGAAGGCGGCCCGGTCGGCGGCGCTCGGGATCAGGCGGTCGACGAAGGTCCATTGGTAAATCCGCTCGAGCACTTCGACCATCCGCGGATCGTCGACGATCGAAGCGGTCATGGTTTCGTTGAAGGTGCTGAGACCCTGGCTCCGATTCATGATGGTGACCAGAGTCATCGGATCGCTTTGGTCGGGGAGGGCGAAAAAGGTGCGGTGACGGGGATTGCCGGCGTTGGCCCGGGCGACGAACTCTTTGCCGATCCGTTCGAAGGTGTCGAAGTCCCAGCGGTGCGGAGGGGGGGCCATGCCGAGGTCTTCGAAGGTCTTCCGGTTGACCCAGAACATGAAGGTGCTGACGTTCCGGGGATAACCGTATTGGCGACCATCGATCATGATGGCCCCTTCCATCGCCGGATACGTGGAATCGGGACCGAAGCCGAGTCTCCGGGCGTCCTCGGTGACGTCTTTCAGTGTGCTGAGGTTGTGGAAAAGGATCAGATCCCGTTTCCCCCGGTAACAATCGACGATTTCGCCGGCGACTCCGGAGACCGATTGGATCAGTTTTTTCGAGATCTCGTTATTCGCGGCGTCCAACCGGAGGTGCATGCGGGGGTGGTCGTTTTGCTCCAACCATCGCATGAATCCATCGATTTGTTCCTGGCGCGCGGGATGGGGGTCGGTCACCCAATGGAGGACAGGCACGTCGCTCCGTTGGTCGGGGAGGCTTTTCCAGGTGAAGAAGGACGCGACCAGGAGTAGGCCGGTCAAGGCCAGGAACAGATGCTGCATAGCCGGTCGGCGGAGAGGATCAGAAAGGATTCCAGAGCTCGGGAACTTCGGTCCGCGTCGGCAGCTCGCTCATCCGGGCGGCGTTCCCTTGGAAATGGACGACGTTGGTGGCGTGCGAATGGCGCATGACGACGTGTTGATTGAGCCCGTCGGTGCGGATGTTGAGGATCGTGCTCGCGCCGTCGGTGAGGATGATGACGTTGTTGAAGATCTGGGAGAGCGGGATCTCGCCGCGTAGACGATTGCTCATGCCGTAGCTAATGAGCCCCGCGAAAGGAGCTTCATCGGCGGGGCAAATGAAAATGTCGGTGTTTCTCTCAGTGAAATCTGAATCTAGAAAGGGGGCGATCCGGCGATGCCAGTTTTCGAGATCAGGCCCGGAACCCGACGCTCCCAGCGGAAAACGCTCGTTGTTCTCTTCGGCGGTCAGCATGATCGCGACGTGAAGTTGCCGGAGGTTCGAGAGGCAGACGCTGGCGCGGGCGGATTCGCGGACTTTCCCCACTACCGGGATCAGAATGGCGGCGAGAATGCCGATGATGGCGATGACCGTGAGAAGCTCAATTAAGGTGAACCCCGCGCGGCATGAGGACTGGGTGGATTTGTTCATAGGGCAATGTTTGGTCGGAATCTGGTCAATAGTGGATCGGGGCCGGATTTCCCGAGCGTTCGCCGGTGACCTCCTGGGTATCGTTCAGGTCGATGCGCTGGTCTTCCCGGGAAAGTTCCCGTTCCAGCTTGGTATAATCGACGTCCTGGACGTCCAGGTCTTCGGCGAGGGCGAGGGAGGCGGCGGTGGCCGCGGAGTGTCCCAGGATCATGAATACCGGCTCCATCCGGATCGAGCCGAAGGCGATGTGGGCGGAAGAGATGCAAACCGGCACGAAAAGATTACGGCATTCCGATCGCTTCGGGATGATCGAGCGGTAGCTGATCGGGTAAGGTCCGCCGGTATTGACCTGCACGTCGCCTTCGTTGCGGACATATCCCTCGGCGGTGACGTAGCGTTGGACGTGGTGGGAGTCCATCGCATAGGATCCGATGCCGACGGGGTCGGAGATCGGATTGCGCCGGACGCAGTCGTGCTCGGTCATCACATGTTCCCCAATCATGCGGCGACCTTCGCGGACGTAGAGTTGGGGAGGCCAGTGTCCGTTGTCGGTGAATTCGTCGGCGGGGAGTCCCCAGCGGGCCATCGCTTCGCGAACTTCGACCGGCACCCGCGGGTCATTTCCGAGAAACCACAGCAGGCCCGTTTGGTAGGTGCGGTGGGCGGCGGCGATTTGTTCCCGTTTTTCGTAACCGGCCTCCGGATACTCGTAGTTCATGCCGATGAAGTCGAAGGAGACCGGGCCGACGTTGTTGGAGTCGGTTTTCCCATTCGGCATCCGCGCTTGGGTGAATGGGAGGTTGGTCCGCTGCATCCACTTTTGTTGGATGGCTCCGGCGAGGATGGCGCGCAACAGAAGTTCGTGGTCCAGCGGGTCGTAACCGTCCGGCTTCGGGATGGCGACCCGGTTGGTCGGATCGTCGGTCAGGCAAAGCCGGTAGCAGTAGGCCTGCATCCGGGCGTCCCCGGTGCCGTCGGGGGCGGGCGGCTCGGCTTCGATTCCGGGAAGGAGTCCGCTCGTGCGGTCTCCGGGGATCCGGTAAGGATCGACCGGGGCGTCGAATTGGTGGAAATGGTCCCGTCCGGTCTGGACGCCGTTCAATTCCTCCTCGTAAGTCGCGTTGCCTTCGCGGCCAACCGTGTAGGAAACCCCGGCCATGGCGAGGAGGTCTCCTTCATACGTGGCGTCCATGAAAAACCGCCCCCGGTAGGTGCGTCCGCTTTCCATGCGGATCGAGACGATCCGTCCGTCGCGTTTCTCGACCGAGTCCGGATCCAGGCGGAGGCGTTCTTCCAACACAACCGGCACCTCGGCTTCCTGCAACATATCCTGGAAAATCCGGCTGGCGACTTTCGGCTCGAAGGTGAACATCGCGTCCCCGGCGGGCAAAGTCGGTTGGGAACCCTTCCAGGCCTCGGGTTGTTCGTAGTGGCGGCGGAGTCGGCGATAGAACTCGCGGGAGATGCCCCCGATGGTGCCGCTGTGCCCGTGATCGGTCATGCCCAGGCCGCTGGTGGTCATGCCGCCGAGGTGGGTGGATGGTTCGATCAGGATCACGGAATGTCCTCTGCGGGAAGCTTGCACCGCCGCGACCACTCCGGCCGAGGTGGCGCCATACACTACGACATCGTAAGTCGGGCCTGTTGGGTGTTCGTCCATGTGGTGTGTTGCTGCTGTCGTCTGTCGGGGGCTCGTTGAGCTTGTCTCTAAATTATCGCACCGCGCGGGAAATATCTATGGGATTTTATATCTTCATTTGTGATAGTTCATGCCCCCGCCGATTTTTGCGAGGGAAAATGGATCGGTCGCGGAATGGGAAGAGGGGGCGATGGGGTCCTGATGGGGGTGGATTGGCTTTAAGGAAACGACGGGGAGTCGATCAAAATGCATCCGGGTGACTTCCGCTTCGGCTTGTGGTGAACCCTAATAGGAGGGGTTTTAGCATTGTTTGCCAGTCAATTTGGCAGAAACTGCCATTGAGGGAAATGAGCCGGAAAGCGTAGACTGGAGGGCGCGGTAAACCAGCGCGAGTCGTGCTCTCCAAAGGTTCGGCGCTGGACCGGAAAATCCTGAAAATCCGAACACCCAACTCTAACCCAAAAAATAATGATACAATCCATCCAACACGCGGTTGCGGCCGGTTCGTCGTGCCTGACCCGCTTTTCTAAATGGGCGGTCGGCGCCGGTCTTTGTCTGGGAATCACCGGTTTACTTCACGCCCAGGAGGTGGAACCGGTCGTCGTCGTCAGCCATCCTACCGGAGCGAATATCCGGGACACGAACGGCAATGGCGACGGCGATGCCGTGCAGTCGTCCGGGGTCCAGATTTGGGAGGTGGGCGAGGTTCTCACCAATCCGTCAGACAGGGACCAAGGGCGCCCGTTTATCCCTTTCGTTCTCTCTACTGAAGAGCGGGAGGCGGTGGCCCAGGGAGGGCGGGTCGAACTCGCCATTTCTTATGGTGCTTTCAGTAACGTAGCGAATGTCAATGTGAACGGAGTTTCGACCGATTTGAAGTTGGATATCTTCGGCTTCCTCGAGCGGACCTCGGAAATACCGGTGGCCGCGGATTATCAGAATCCGGATGTCGTCCTTCTGCATGCCGGAGCGATTACCCCGGCCACGGCGACCGGCATTCGAGTTTACGATGTCACTGAATTCGTGAAGGCCCAGAGCGCTTTTGGGCCGGTTGTCGCTTTTCGACTCCAAATAGATCCTCCGGATGCCCTGCCCAACACGGATGGGATCGTCAACCGCTATCGGATCCACAGTCGGGCAAATGATACCGCCACCCGCCATCCCCGTCTGCGGATCTACCCGAAAGAGCCGAACATCACCGCCGGGGCCCAACACCATCGGAACATCGCCGACACCACCGGTGACGGTGAGGGGGATACGATCGACAGCGGAGGGGATACTCTGGGCCGGGTGGGTGAGTACACCCAGGATGTGGGCCAATCCCGTTGGTACCTTCCGTTTCAGTTGGACAGCATGGACATCGCATCGATCGAAGAGGCCGAAGCGGTGACGTTGAATTTGTTCTTCGGGCTCCGTACGGCGGTCATGGGTCTTTTCCTGGACGGGGATCCTTCCATTCAAGTGGAAGAAAACGGGCAAGGCAGGAGCATTCGCGATACTACCGGCAATGGGATAGGCGATACCGTCGACGGTCCGGACACCTTGATCCGGGTCGGTGAGCACACCCAGGATGTCGACCAATCGCGGTATTTCATGCCGTTCACCCTGACTCAGGAGCAACGGGACGCGGTCGCGAATGGCGAACGGGTCAATTTGTCGTTCTCCTTCGGCACGGCGACCAACGTGACCGGATTAAACGTCGACGAGGAGATCATCGATTTAAATATCGATCTGTATGGTTTTGTTGGACGGGAGCCCGGCGCCCCGCAACCGGCGGACTATGACAACGAGGCGGTGGTTCTTCTGCAAGCGCGCGCGCTACATCCGACGTCGTCGGGTGGCATCCACACGTTCGATGTCACCGACTTCGTCAAGGAGCAAAGCGCCGCGGGGGAATTGGTCGCTTTCCGTCTGCAAATCGATCGGGCGGACGCCTTGCCCTACGCGGATGGTGCCTTTAACCGCTATCTCCTGCACAGCCAGACCAATCCCAGTAATCCGGCTCCCCGGCTCGCGATTTATCCCGAATGGCCGGTGCCGACCACCGATCTTCGGGTGGAAATTGTCGGTTTCAACAACCGGACCAGTCTCACCGCCACGGCTGCCGATTATCATGCCTCTGGCGTCGAAGTCCTGCATTCGCCGGCTTCGGGAATGAGCTCGACCGGCTATTATTCCTACGACATCACCGCCTTCGCGAAACAGGAGATCGCCAACGGCAACATTCTTGCCTTCCGTTTGCAAATCAATCATCCGGACGCGTTGCCGTTTGTCGATCAGGCGTTCAACCGGTATCTGTTTCACTCGGCCAACAACCCCAGCGGAAACCGCCCGTTCATCCAGGTTTACGATGAACTTCCTTTCACGACCTGGAAGAAAGAGCGTTTCTCGCCCGAGGATTGGGATGCGGAGGAAATCAGCGGACCGTTCGCCGACCCCGATGGCGACGGTATTCATAATCTGATGGAATACGCGCTCGGCGGTCACCCGTTGACGGCGGATCGCAGTATCCTGCCGGAACCCGGCATCACCGAGGTGAACGGGGAGGAATATCTCACGATTACCTTCACCCGGCAGCAGAATCCGTTGGATATCTCCTACTCGGTGGATGCCGCGCTTGACCTGGAAGGTTGGATCGCCGGCGGGGCCGTCCATGTGGAAACCATTGACCATGAGGATGGCACGATCACCCAGACTTACCGGAGCCCGGATCCGATCACCGATGAGGAACGCTCCTTCCTCCGCCTTCGGGTGAATCAAGTGTTCTAGTCGGTTCCCTGCTTGTGGTTGGTTTTGGTGGCCGCCGTTCCCGGAAGGGGCGGCGGCCTTTTCACATTGGGACGGATTTATTCGCCGATGATTTTGTTCAACTCCACCCGCGGATGGCTGTTTTTCTTCGACCTGGGGGCGAAGTTCCGCTTTTAAGGAGCGTATGACAGAGGCTTTACAAGTGGAGCTGGCGGAGCGGAGTTATCCGATCGCGATCGGGGCGGGCCAGCGGGAGGCGCTGCGGGAAATCGTCGCGAAATTCGCGGCGGAAGGTCGGCGGGCGGCGGTGGTGACCGACGAGAACGTGGCGACCGCGCATCGCGATTTTCTGAGCGAGGCTTGCGGCGGGCTGCCGTGTCTGACGTTGCCCGCCGGGGAGACGACGAAGTCGGTGGCTCACTTGGAAGCGGTCTATGACTTTTTGGCCGGCCACAAAATGGAGCGGAGCGGGGTGCTGGTGGTGTTCGGCGGGGGAGTGATCGGCGATTTGGGCGGATTCGCGGCGGCGACTTATTTGCGCGGAATCGATTATATTCAGGTTCCCACTACGCTGCTGGCGATGGTCGACAGTTCAGTCGGCGGGAAAACCGGGATCAATCTGAAGGCCGGTAAAAATCTGGCCGGGGCGTTTCATCATCCCCGGGCGGTCTTCATCGACACCGATTTGCTGGGGACCTTGCCGGCCCGTGAATTCAGCGCCGGGATGGCGGAGGTGATCAAATACGGGATGTTGGCCGACGCCGATTTATTCGGTCGGTTGGTGGCCGGAGGACGGCTGGAACCGGGGATGCCGGGGCTGGCCGAGGTGATTCGGCGGTGTTGCGAAATCAAAGCCGAGATCGTGGCGGCGGACGAGAAGGAACAGGCGGCGAGCGGGGGACGGGCTTTGTTGAATCTCGGTCACACCTTCGCCCATGCGGTCGAGCAGGTGGCCGGTTACGGCGATTACCTGCATGGCGAGGCGGTCGGACTCGGTTTGGTGATGGCGGCGCGGTTGTCGCAGGAGAAAAAGAAGCTGACTCGCGAGGAAGTGGAACTGGTGCGGGAGTTGGTCGAACTCTACGGGTTGCCGACGGAGTTGCGGGGGCCGCTGCCGATGGGGCGATTGATGGAGGCGATGAAGCGGGACAAGAAAGTCCGCGGAGGGCGTTTGCGGTTCGTTGGTATGGAGGCGATAGGACAAGCGGTGACCTGGACCGACGTGGAGGTCGATTTGGTCGCCTTTCTGTGGAGGGAGTTCGGGGCCCGTAGCTGAGCCTCGGGAGGACCGCGCGTCATGGCGAGGATCGACGAGACAATCGTGCGGGAGTATTTCGAGGGAAACGGATTCCTGGTGCGTCGATTGCGTGGAGGCGAGGGAGAGAAAAAGAAGTCGGACCGGGAGGAGGACCGGTTTTTGCTGGTGATGAATCCGATAAAGGAATCGGGTACCGGGGAAGCCTCGTTCATGGTCTTCAGCAGTGAGCTTCGGCTGATCCGGCGGGCGGTGGTGGTGATCCGAAACTGGCCGACGGTCCGGATCTCGCCGGGGGTGATCCGGAGCGGGCCGAAGTTGGCCAGGTTGGTGCAGCAAGGTTTGGGGAAGCGGGAAACGATCGTGGTCCCGACGGAGGCAATGGCGCGCGACGAGGAGGAGGACGGGGAGAAGGTGCCGCGGTTGTTGTTGGTGCCAGCTTTTCCTCCGGCGGAACCGTGGCGCGGAGAAACCATCGCGTGGTTGCGCGAACGGGGAATCGACGGAATGCTTTCGTTCCGGTCGATGCTTTCGGAAATCGTCGCCCGGATCGACGGGGGGCGGGAATCCCTCGGGACGGAAGCGATGGAAATGATCCGGGTTTTGAAGAATTATGACATGATATCCGACGCGCAAATGGAGTTGTTTCGGTCGGAGTAGATATGAGTTTTTAACCACGAATGAACACGAATGGACACGAATGAAGAACGCTTTTTCTCATGGAATTCGTGTTCATTCGTGTCCATTCGTGGTTTATAAATTTTTCTTTTTAGTATGATACATTCAACTGCCATTGTCGGCCGCGGGACGATCGTTCCGGAGGATTGCGAGATCGGTCCGTATTCAATTCTTGAGGACGGTGTGGTCCTTGGGGCGGGGTGCCGGATCGGCCCCCATGTCGTTTTGCGGAAGGGAACGGGTTTGGGCGAAGGGGTGGTGGTTCATTCCGGCGCGGTGATCGGCGGGGAACCCCAGGATCTTGGATTCGATGCGGCCAGGGAATCGGGAGTGACGATCGGCGACGGGACGGTGATCCGGGAGATGGTCACGGTCAGCCGGTCGGCCAGGGACGGGGAACGGACGGTGATCGGTCCCCGGTGCTATTTGATGGCGGGGAGTCACGTCGCCCACGATGGGGTGCTGGGGGAACGGGTGGTCCTGGCCAACGCGGTGATGTTGGCCGGGTATGTGGAAGTCGGTGACTTCACGTTCGTCGGGGGCGGGGCGGGGGTTCATCAGTTTTGCCGGATCGGAGAGGGAGTGATGCTGGGCGGGAATGCTTCGATCACCTTCGATCTCCCCCCTTTCACAATGGTGGCGGAACGGAATCGTTTGGCTGGATTGAATTTGGTCGGGATGCGCCGTCGCGGGTTTTCCCGGGAAGTGGTCGCCGACATCAAGCGGTGTTTCTCGGCGGTTTACGAACGGGGGAGCAATCCTCGGGAAACAGCCGCCGCCGCCTTGGCGGAAGGTTTGGCGAAGACGGCCGAAGGGGAAAAGTTTCTGCGGTTTTTCACCGTGGGAAAACGTGGGTTTGCCCGGCCGGAGCGAGGAGAAGGGTAGGAGAGACTGGGAATGGCTGGAAGAATCGTTATCGCCTGCGGGGACCCGGCCGGGGTCGGACCGGAGATCGTCCGGGGTTGGGCGGGTGCTTATCCGGAGATGGCGTCGCGGACGATTCTCGTCGGGCCCCGTTCGTGGTTGAAAGAGGCGGCGGAGTTCGCCGGATTCGAACAGGTGCCGGTCGGTTCCGACGATTTTTGCCTGACCCCCGGTCGTCCGACCGAAGCCGGAGCGCGGGTGGCGTTGGAGGCGTTGGAGGTCGCGGCCCGTTTTTGCGTCGAAGGCCGAGCCGGGGCGGCGGTGACTGGCCCCGTAAGCAAAATCTGGATGCAGCGGGTCGGCTTTGCGTTTCCCGGCCAGACCGAGTTTTTCGCGGCCCGCTGGGGCGGGGAACCGGTGATGGCTTTCGCCGGGGGGAAACTGCGGGTGGTGTTGGCCACGTGGCATATTCCGCTGGCGGAAGTGTC
This sequence comes from Verruconatronum alginivorum, assembly GCF_056590205.1. Taxonomy (NCBI): domain Bacteria; kingdom Pseudomonadati; phylum Verrucomicrobiota; class Opitutia; order Opitutales; family Verruconatronaceae; genus Verruconatronum; species Verruconatronum alginivorum. The sequence continues at coordinate 3,205,279 of NZ_JBWPVQ010000001.1, forward strand.
GCGGCGGCTGGATCACGGCGCGTTGGCCCGGGCGGTCGGAGCGGCCGGAAGGTTGGGGGAGTTGTGCGGGATCGGGCGGGCGGTCCGGATCGGAGTCTGTGGGTTGAATCCGCACGCCGGGGAGGACGGTTTGCTTGGCAGCGAAGAAAAGGAGCGGATTGATCCGTGGCTTGATGAACTGCGTCGCGATTGGCCGGGACTCTCCCGGACGTTGCCGGGCGACACGGTCTTTTGGCGGGCGTTGCGGGGCGAGCTCGACGTGGTGGTGGCGTTGTATCACGACCAAGGGTTGGCCCCGTTGAAGACGGTTGATTTCGAGGAGTCGGTCAATTTGACCTTGGGCTTGCCGTTTTTGCGAACCAGTCCGGATCATGGAACCGCCTTCGACATCGCCGGGAAAGGAATCGCGGACGGCCGGAGTTTCGCGCGGGCGGTGGAATTCGCCTTGGCAGCCAGCGACGGGTGAATCGGATTTTTTCACAGAAGGGAGCGAAGGGGAGGGAAGGATGAGGAAAGCTGGGAGGGATGGTATCCTGCCGTCCGCCGTCGGGCTCAGAAGAAGATCGACTGGGAGGCAATCCTCCGATTTGACCGTGCACAGAAGCCGTTTGACGTAGCGGGGTTGGCTTCGCCGCCCCGTTTTCCGGGATGTTCGCAACGCCGGGACCTTTCCGACCCCAGCGGCGACGGACGACACCCGTTTTTTCCGGAAGATCTCAGCCGCTGCTGTCGGGCGGCGGAGCCAACCCGACTATGGTCTTCGGCTAAAGCACGAAGCTCCGGCTTGGGCTCTGTTTCATCGAGTGAAAACTCGATGCTGCTATGAGGGTTTCGTGACAAGCGGAAAATGAAACCGTTGTTTGATTTATTTTTCTTAGGACATTCTTAAGATCTGCTTTCTTACCTTAGTTCCCCTAGCGGGGGTTTGGGGGCGGCAATGAGCCCCAATCTTTTGGCCTTTGGAGTTGCCCCCGGAAAGGAATGTCTCTCGTCCCCGGTCCCCTCGAACTGGCCGGGGGGACAAACTGCTATCCGCGCGTGCCTTAGAGGCAGCGCATTATAATTTATGCGACCCCCGGCGAGGCCGGAGGAAAAGAGGGACGGAGCAAGCGGCACAATCTACAGGAACGGATGAAAGTCCAAGCATCGAAACGTGCGCGCTCCACTCCGAAATCGGGTTCGCTTCAGGCAAAAAGATCAAAGAACAAAAAGGGAAGTTGGTTGCCCTCAGCCGACTGCAACCTCGGGCATCCTCAGGCCGAGCTTCTCAGGCGTGGTTTGACCGGTGGCCAACCGCCACAGATCGATGGCGAGCTTGCGGGCGGCCGCGACCGCGATCTTGCGCCGAGACCGGCCGCTGACAAGCTTCTCGACCAACTCGCGCACGGGCGGGTAATCGGGTTGCCATCGCACCATGCGCCAGACCGCTTCGATTAACAGGGCGCGTATTCGCGGATTGCCGTGCTTGTTTATACTCAGATCCCGGGAGGATCCTCCGCTTTGGTGAACCCCGGCACATAATCCGACGAAGCCGGCCACTTGACGCCGGTTCTTAAACCGTCCCCAGTCGCAGATCTCCCGCAGGAGCATCACCCAGGTCAGGGCTCCGATTCCGACCGGCAGAGGCTGTTTAACCTCCTCGACCAGTTCCTTTTTGATGGCCCTTTCCTTCTCGTCGAGCTTCAGCAGAATCTCACGCATTACCTCAAGTTGCTGGACCAGATACTCGGGTAATTCGAGACAGAGATCCTTCCATTTGCGCGGCCCCCACCAACGGCCTTTCACGTGGAATCCCTGCGCCAGCAACGCGCTTCGACCACGTGCCTCCCATCCACTCCGGCTCTTCTTGATCTGATCGCGCAGACGTGATCTCGCCCGCGCCTGTTCTTCCTCCTGGCTTGGCACACGAATGACCGTGAAGGCCTTCTTGTTGCCTCGCAAATAGCGGTCGAGTTGGTCGACCAGCCCCCGCGCATCAAGGTTATCCGTCTTTTGGTTGCGTCCGCCCGCCAGGCTCACCGGGGCAACCACGAAAACGGTGGCTCCCAATTCGGTGAGCTGGCGGTATAATCCATAGCCGCAAGGACCAGCCTCATAACAGGCATAAACCTTCAGGTCGGCGGCCACTAACTTGCCAACGAGGCGAACCAGTTCCTCGTGCTTCAAGCGCAACGGGCGTTGCGGCAAGCTGCCGTCCACCTGTAGGCAAGCCACGCCATCGCGGGCATGAAGATCGATCCCGAGCTTGACCTCCTGCCCATTGGACGAGACGATTCCGTTAATCAATTTGGAGAAGTTATTTTTCGATTGGTTATTCATATCGGGCGACATGTTGGAGAATTCTTTCCCACTTGTCGCCCTCATGTTATCTACGGGTAGCATCCGGCTTTCGCCGGATGAAGGGTGTCGTTTCCGAAGATCAGATAGTCCTGACGCGGCGAACGGGGGCGCTTTCTGGCCTTGCGTCCGGGGGGCGTTTTCTGGGAGGGTGGAGGGGATTATTTGATTTAAAATTTCAACCAAACGATATGTCCGAACAAGCCAATCAGCCGAATCCGGGGGGACAATCCCGGGAAGTGAACCTGCAGCAAATCGCCGAGCAATTCATGATGGGGGTGCAACGTCACCTCGACATGCTCGCTTTCAGCTTGGCCTCGCGGGAGAATGTAAAGGAAGAGGGTTACAATGCCCATGCCGAGGCGACCCGGGTGATGCCGGCCGCGCCGCTCCACCGGAATTTCGAGCAGATGCAGGCGTATGGCCGGGATCTGCTCTTCTGTCAGATTTTAAACGATTCGTTGAATCTGGCGGCGAGCTGCCTCCATAACGTCCACTTTTTCCTGGCGTTGGTGAAGGCGAACAAGGATTTCGGCAATCTCGGACCCGAGGCCCAGCAACGGGCCCAGCAGCAGCAGCAGGAGTTTGTGAAAGCGCCGTTCGACCAGAAGTTCAACCGCTTGGAAGAAGAATATGGGGTGATGTGCGAGCTCGAAGACGCGCTGGCCTCGTTCGGGTTCGCGTTGCACGCCTTGGTTCAGAACGGCGGAATCGTGCAGAAGCAGCAGGTCAACGACCAAGGGGTGTTGGAACTCGAATTCAAGCGGGCGAAAGAAGGGACTCCGGTCGGCGCGATGTGGCGTCAGCCGAGCGTCTTGGAGGCTTATTCGAAGAGTTTCAACGAAGGCGGGAAAGTGGAGTTTTCCGACCGGGACTTGCAGAACGTTCTGCTGACGATCGCCGATTTCGGACACCAATTGTTCACCTCCGTTTCGAATTACGCCCGGGATAATCAGCCGGGGTGATAGACGATAGCTGATCGGGGGCCGAAGAAGCCGGTAATACACCCCACCATGCTGGCGCATGGTCCCCCCCTCTCTAGAGGGGATCGGCGTAAAGGAAGTTCCCCTCTTGAGAGGGGGGGACCGCTCGCCAGAGCGGTGGGGTGTGTGTCGGAGCCTGTCCCAAAGCAAAGTAGTGGGGGTGGCTTGGCCGCCCCCTTATTCGGGGTGTTCGAAAGTCGGGCGTCGTCACCCTCTCCCGTGACGCGAGAGACGGAGGGCGTTTGGTCGTCCTGAGGCCGCTGCGGTCGGGCGGCGGAGCCAACCCGACTACGGGGATGCCGGGCGAATCGGCGCCTTCGTCGAGTCGGCTTCCTTCGGCGATTTTACGGGAGACGGGTCTTGCCCATCAGGTAGCGGTCGCATTCGCGGGCGGCGGCGCGGCCTTCGTTGATCGCCCAGACGACCAGCGATTGACCCCGGCGCATATCACCGGCGGCGAAGACGCCGGCCACGTTGGTCGTAAAGGCGCCGTGCTCGGCTTTGACGTTGCTCCGAGGGTCGGTTTCCAAGCCGAATTGCTTGACCACCCCTTGCTCCGGTCCGAGGAAGCCCATGGCGAGGAGTGCCAACTGGCACGGAATCGTCCGGAGGGAACCGTCGACTTCCTGCGGCACGAAACGGCCCTGGGCGTCTTTGCCCCACTTGATCTCGACGATTTCCAGTCCGGCGAGGCGGCCGTTTTCGTCTTTGATGAAGCGTTTGGTCATCACCAGGTAATGGCGCGGATCCTTCCCTTGGAGGGCGGCCGCTTCTTCCTGGCCGTAGTCCATTTTGTAAACCTTCGGCCACTCCGGCCACGGGTTGTTGCCGGCCCGTTGGAGGGGAGGTTGCGGCATGATCTCGAGTTGGATCACGTTTTTGCAACCCTGGCGCAGGCTGGTGCCGACGCAATCGGTGCCGGTGTCGCCGCCGCCGATCACCACCACCTCTTTGCCGGTCGCGTTCAGATCGGGATTGGTCCCGTCGAAGTTGTGGTCGAGTTGGTGTTTGGTGTTGGCGGTGAGGAACTCCATCGCGAAATGGACCCCTTCGGCGTCGCGGCCTTCGATCGGGAGATCGCGGGGCTGGGTGGCGCCGCAGCAGAGGACGACCGAGTGGAACTCCTGGCGAAGACGTTCGACGGTCCATTGGCCGTCGGCGCCGATGTTGACGCCGGTTTTGAATTCGATCCCTTCGTCGCGCATCAACTGGAGGCGGCGTTCGACCACTTCCCGTTTGTCGAGTTTCATGTTGGGAATTCCATACATGAGGAGGCCGCCGGGACGGTCGGCCCGTTCAAACACTACCACCCGGTGGCCGGCCTGGTTCAATTGGTCGGCGCAGGATAGGCCGGCAGGGCCGGAGCCGATGACGGCGACTTTCTTGCCGGTCCGCTTTTGCGGGGGACGCGGCTTGAGCCAACCCTCTTCCCAGCCGCGGTCGATGATGGAAGCCTCGATGTTCTTGATGGTGACCGGCGGCTCGATGGAACCGAGGACGCAGGAACCTTCGCACGGGGCGGGGCAGACCCGTCCGGTGAACTCCGGGAAATTGTTGGTCTTCCGGAGGCGGTCGAGGGCCTCGCGCCAGCGGTTGCGGTAGACGAGGTCGTTGAACTCCGGGATCAGATTGTTGATCGGACAGCCGCTGGCCATGCCGCTGATGAGGATGCCGGTGTGGCAATACGGCGTGCCGCAATCCATGCAACGGGAGGCTTGATCGCGCACCAGACCTTCGGTCGGGTGTTCATGGATTTCTTTCCAATCCTTGACCCGCTCGGTGGGGGAGCGGTCGGGAATGGTTTGGCGTTGAACTTCGAGGAATCCTGTAGGTTTGCCCATGGAATGTAGTCTCTTTTCGGTTGGTGGAGAGGCGGGTCGTTCTTAGTGGCCCACTTTGGCGTTTTCCTCGAAGGCGGCCAGGGTGGCTTCGTCGCCTTCGAGTCCGTTTTCCTTGGCCCGCTTGAGGGCGATGAGGACCCGCTCGTAGTCGACCGGGAGGACTTTCTGGATGAGAGTCAGAGTCCGTGGCCAATCGGCCAGGAGGGCGGCGGCGTTTCCGCTGCCGGTCAGGATTTGGTGGCGCTCGATGCGTCCCTTGACCTCGGCGATCTCCTCGTCCTCGCATTCGCTCAGCGGATACATCCGGACCATTGCCGGGTTAAGCTTGGTGGCAAAATCGCCCTCGCGGTCGTAGACGTAGGCGATCCCGCCGCTCATGCCGGCCGCGAAATTCCGTCCGGTCGGGCCGAGGATGGTGACGCTGCCGCCGGTCATGTATTCGCAACCGTGGTCGCCGATCCCCTCGATCACCGCGTGGACGCCGCTGTTGCGGACGCAGAAGCGTTCGCCGGCCATCCCGCAGATGTAGGCTTCGCCGGCAGTGGCGCCGTAGAAGGCGACGTTGCCGATGATGATGTTTTCGTCGGCGACGAATTCGGGTGCGGAATTTTTCGGTGGATAGACGATGATTTTCGCTCCGCAGACTCCTTTGCCGACGTAGTCGTTGGCGTCGCCTTCGAGTTCGAGGGTCATCCCCTTCGGGCAGAATGCGCCGAGGCTTTGTCCGGCGGTTCCCTTGAACTTCAGGTGGATGGTGTCTTCGGGAAGACCTTCGGCTCCGTGGCGCCGGCTGATTTCCGCGCCGGTGATAGTGCCGACCACCCGGTTGATGTTGACGATCGGGAGTTCGGCGGTGACCTTTTCGCCCCGTTCGATGGCCGGGCGGCAGATTTCCAGCAATTGGGTCTGGTCGAGCGACCGGTCGAGGAGGTGGTCCTGCGGCTTTTGGCACCAGGTGCCGACGCCGGGGGGGACCCGCGGGCGGTAAAGGATCTTCGAGTAATCGAGACCCTTGGCCTTCCAGTGGTCGATGGCCCGGCGCATTTCGAGGCGGTCGGCGCGGCCGACCATTTCGTTGATCGTCCGGAAACCGAGTTGGGCCATGACTTCGCGGAGCTGTTCGGCGACGAAGCGCATGAAGTTGACCACGTTGTCGGCGGCGCCGTTGAACTTGGCCCGGAGGCGTTCGTCCTGGGTGGCGACTCCGACCGGGCAGGTGTTCTTGTGACAGACCCGCATCATCAGGCAGCCGAGGGAAACCAGCGGCGCGGTGGCGAAGCCGAATTCCTCGGCTCCGAGCAAGCAGGCGATGGCGACGTCACGGCCGGTTTTCAGCTGGCCGTCGGTTTCGAGCACCACCCGGCTGCGGAGGTCGTTGAGGAGGAGGGTTTGGTTGGTTTCAGCCAAACCGAGTTCCCACGGGCAACCGGCGTGTTGGATCGAGGAGCGCGGGCTGGCCCCGGTGCCGCCGTCGTAGCCGGAGATCAGGATCACGTCGGCCTTGGCCTTGGCGACCCCGGCGGCGATGGTGCCGACGCCGACCTCGGAGACCAGCTTGACGTTGACCCGGGCGTTGACGTTGGCGTTCTTCAGATCGTGGATCAGCTCGGCCATGTCCTCGATCGAGTAAATGTCGTGGTGCGGCGGCGGCGAGATCAGTCCGACCCCCGGGGTGGTGCCCCGGACCTTGGCGATCTGCGGCAGCACCTTGTGGCCGGGGAGCTCGCCCCCTTCGCCCGGCTTGGCCCCTTGGGAGATCTTGATCTGGAGCTCTTCGGCGTTCACCAGGTAATGGCTGGTGACCCCGAACCGGCCGCTGGCGATTTGTTTGATCGCCGACTTCTTGGAATCGCCCCGTTCATTGGTCCAGGTGAACCGCTCGGGATCCTCGCCCCCTTCGCCGGTGTTGGATTTGCCGCCGATCCGATTCATCGCGACCGCGAGGGCCTCATGAGCTTCCTTCGAAATCGAGCCGTAGGACATGGCGCCGGTTTTGAAGCGGCGCATGATGCTTTCGACGGATTCGACCTCTTCCAACGGAATGGCCCGGCCGGGATCGGCCTTGAATTCCATCAAACCGCGCAAGGTGTAGAAATCGCGCGATTGGTCGTCGATCAATTGGGAATATTGGCGGAAGACCTCGTAGTCGCCGAGACGGGTGGCTTGTTGCAGCAAGTGGATCGTCTGCGGGTTGAACAAGTGGCGTTCGCCTCCGGCCCGCCATTGGTAGACGCCGCCGGGGTCGAGGGTGCCGTCGTCGATCTCGCGGGAGGCGAAACCTTTGCGATGGCGCATCCGGACTTCATTGGCGATGACGTCGAGGCCGATGCCTTCGACGCGGGAGGCGGTCCAGGTGAAATACTTGTCGATCACCTCGTGGTTGAGTCCGATCGCCTCGAAGATCTGGGCGCCGCGGTAGCTGGCGACGGTGGAGATCCCCATCTTGGACATGGTCTTGACGACGCCCTTGATGGAGGCCTTGAGGAAACGTTCCTGGGCGGCCTGGGCGTCCATGTCGATTTCCTTGTCGGCGCACATGGCGCGGAGGGTGTCGAGGGCGAGCCACGGGTTGACCGCGTTGACCCCGTAGCCGAGCAGGACGGCGAAGTGATGGACCTCGCGCGGTTCGGCCGATTCGAGGATGATCGCTACCTTGGTGCGGGTGCCCTCGCGGATCAGGTGGTGGTGGAGTCCAGCCACGGCGAGCAGGGCCGGAATCGGAGCCTTTTTGGTCGAGACGTTGCGGTCGGAAAGGATCAGGAGGTTGATGCCGTCGCGGATGGCGAGGTCGGCGGCTTCGAAGACCCGTTCGAGGGCGTCTTCGAGCCGGTGGCCGCGCCGGGTGAGGGCGGCGTCCTCGTCGTCGTCGACGCTCAGGTGCGGATTGTCGGCGTGGCCGGGCAGATGTCCGTCGGCGAGGCCGCGATCGGTCGCTTTCGCGTCCCAGAGGATCGGGATGGTGGTGGAGCGGAAACCGTCGAGCTCGATGTGGCGGAGTTTGGCCAGTTCGTCGTTGCCGATGATCGGGTTTTCCAACCGGATCATCCGGCAGTTTTCCGGGCCGGGATGGAGGAGGTCGTTTTCGGAACCGATGAACGAGACGCTGGCGGTGATCAATTCCTCGCGGATCGGGTCGATCGCGGGATTGGTCACCTGGGCGAACAATTGCTTGAAGTAGTTATAAAGGAGCTGCGGCTGGTCGGAGAGGATCGCCAGAGGCGTGTCATTGCCCATGGAGCCGAGCGGTTGGGCGGCGGTTTCGGCGGTCGGACCGAGGATGAAACGTTTGTCCTCGAACGTGTAGCCGAAGGCCCGTTGCTGGCGGAGCAGTTTTTCGCCGGTAAGGGGGTCCTTTTCCCGTCTTTCCGGAAGGTCGTCGAAGAAGACCCGGTTTTCCTCCAGCCACTTGGCGTAGGGGCAATTTCCCGCGATCTCTTCCTTCACCTCTTCGTCGTCGACGATCCGGCCCTTGCTGGTGTCGACCAGGAACATCCGGCCCGGTTGGAGCCGGCCCTTGCGAATGACGGTCGACGGATCGACCGGCAGGACGCCGACCTCGGAGGCCATGATGACGAGATCCTTGTTGGTGACGTAGAACCGGGAAGGGCGGAGGCCGTTGCGGTCGAGGATGGCACCGATCGAAACGCCGTCGCAAAACGCGATCGAGGCGGGGCCGTCCCATGGCTCCATCAAGCAGGCGTGATACTCGTAAAACGCCTTCTTGGCCGCGGACATGTGCTGGTGGTTTTCCCACGGCTCGGGGATCATCATCATGATCGCCTGCGGGAGGGGCCGTCCGGAGAGGACGAGGAACTCCAGGCAGTTGTCGAACATGGCGGAGTCGGAGCCGTCCTCGCGGATGATCGGGAGGATCTTTTCGAGGTCGCGTCCGAGGACGCCGCTGTCGAGGAGGCGTTGGCGGGCCTGCATCCAGTTGGAGTTGCCCCGCATGGTGTTGATTTCCCCGTTGTGGCACATGTAGCGGAACGGTTGGGCCCGCGGCCAGCTTGGGAAGGTGTTGGTCGAAAAGCGGGAGTGGACCAGCGCCATGGCGGTTTCCATCGCCGGGTGGTGGAGGTCGGGGAAATATTCGGGGAGTTGCCCGGTGGTGAGCATCCCTTTATAGACGATGGTGCGGGAGGAGAGGCAGGAGAAGTAGAAATGTTCGCTGCCGTTGGCTCCCTGGTAGCGGTTGCGGTCGGTGGAGATCCGGCGGATCACGTAAAGTTTCCGTTCGAACGCCATGACATCCTCCAAATCGCGGGAACGGCCGATGAATATCTGTTTCATCAGCGGCTCGCACTCGCGGGAGGCTTTGCCGAGGAGTTTGCTGACCACCGGGACGTCGCGCCAACCGAGAACGGTCTGGCCCTCGCGCCGGACGGTTTGTTCGACATTGGCCATGAATTCGGCGCAGGCTTCCTTGTCCTGAGGGAGGAACACGAAACCGACCGCGTAAAAGCCCTCTTCCGGAAGATCAATGCCGCATTCGGGAGCGACCTCCTGAAAGAAGCGGTGGGGCAACTGCATGAAGATCCCGGCGCCGTCTCCGGTTTGCGGGTCGCAGCCGCAACCGCCGCGGTGGTCCATGTTGAGGCACATTTCCAACGCCCCCTCGATCAGATCGTGGGATTTCTCGCCTTTCAGATGACAGAGGAAACCGACGCCGCAGGAGTCGTGTTCCTGGCTCGGATGATAGAGGCCTTGCGCTTCAGGAAGTCCGGGCTGATGTATCTTCATAGGAAAGTGAGAGTTGGTTGACGTTGCTTTGTTCAAAATAAGACGCGGCCCCGCTGATTTTTGGCCGGCCGTAAACTCGATATTACAAATGGCCGGATGAAAAGAGAAAATTTTTACCAAAAACGGATCGCAGCGAGGGGGAGAGGATTTATGTCCTCTGTAAGCTATTGTTGTTGTGGTTTTTGTGTTATGTATTCTGAAAAGTGATAAGATTCATTTTTTCATGAAAATCGGCCGAAACTGCTAAAAAAGGGGAGTTTCGGTCAATAATCGGGTGGCGGGGGGGAGCGACCCCGACTCACACACCCCACCATGCTGGCACATGCTCCCCCCTCTCGAGAGGGGATCCGCGAAAAAAAGTTCCCCTCCTTGAGAGCGGTGGGGTGTGTTCCCATTCCCCATTCGTCATCTGCGGCTATCCGCGCCCATCTGCGGTCCACCGGCTGCTTTCTCTTCCTTGGGCTTGAACGTGGGGGAGGTTTCCTTGATACTGTTGGTTTGAATATGCAGAACACCGTTGAAACAACGCCTTCGGCCGTGCGCATCCGGGAAGCGGACGAGCGCCTGGTTCGGTTGACTCCGGCCGCCGGGGAAAAGGTGACCCGCCTGATCGAACGGGAGGGCGGCGACCGTTTGTTGCGTCTCGCCATCACCGGCGGCGGGTGCAACGGGCTTTCCTATAAAATGAAGTTCGTCGAGTCAGGGCGCGATGGCGACATCCTGGTCCGGTCGGCCGGGGTCCAAGTGGTGGTAGACAGCAAGAGCGCCCTTTATTTAAAGGGAACGGTCCTTGATTACTCCGACAAAATGGTCGCCGGCGGCTTCAAGTTCTCCAACCCCAACGCCAAAGCGAGTTGCTCGTGCGGCGAAAGTTTCAGCCTTTGACGTTCTTGCTGCCCATGCCGATTTTTCTCCCGGCCCGACGAAAGGCTTCGCGTCCCGGGCCGATTTCCTTCCTCCGTGCCGGTGGAAGCTCGAAATGGCTTGAAAATGACCCCGGAAATCGAACATAGTTGTTTTAGATTACAATCTGTTCTGCCCACGGGGGCGGAATTTCATCCAACCTTTTATCTGATTCCCATTTACGGCGGCTCGCGGTGAGCCGCATTTCGCAACGAAAAATCAGCGAGAAAACGAAAACCTGAAATATTACTGAATGGCAAGACAAGCACCGTTTCGTGGGCGCCGGCCCTTTCAACGCGGCCCCCGCCGCAATGAGCGCATCCGCGCGAGAGAAGTGAGGGTCATCGGACCTAAAGGGGATCAGATTGGAATCATGCCGACCGAAAAAGCCATCCAGCTGGCGCGTCAGGTCGGATACGACTTGGTGGAGATTTCCGCGAACGCGAATCCTCCCGTTTGCCGGATTCTCGATTTCGGCAAGTACATGTACGAGCAGAGCAAGAAGACCAAGGACAGCAAGGCCGGCTCGACGAAGATCAAAGAAGTCAAATTTCGGGTCAAAATCGGCGAGCACGATTACATGACGAAACTCCGGCACGCCGAAGAATTTTTGTTCAAGGGGAACAAGGTGAAACTGACTCTCAGTTTCCGTGGCCGCGAAATGGAGCACAAAGAGCTCGGTTTTGAAAACGTCACCCGGGCCATCACCGATTTGAACCAAATCGGCGTTCCCGACGCTCCGCCGCGCCTGGCCGGGCGGAACATCAGTGCGATGGTTTCCCCGCTGCCGGCCAACCGGCGGAAACTCCGCTGGAACGATCCGGATGACCTGGCAACGGCCAAACCGGACAAAGGACATCATTCGTCGCGAGATGCGGACGATGATGATGACGACGACGGTGACGAAGAGGGCGACGAAGAAGAGAACGAATGAGACGTCGGGCGGACGGTTCCGCCGCTCCTCCATCGTCTTTTCGTTCCTTGCTTTCTTTCTGGTTTCAGGGTTTTTCGGCGGTTTCCTTTGGGGGGAGACCGACGATTTAGCCTCGCGGGTCGTGATCGTGGTCAATGAACGCGATCCCGATTCCATGCGGATCGGGCGCCATTACGCCGAACGGCGGGGGATTCCGCTGGAAAACATCGTGACGATACGGGCCCCCGCGGGCGAGACGATCACTCGTCAGCAATTTCTGGAGACCATCCAAAATCCTCTGGAGGAGAAACTCTTCGAAGGCGGGTGGTTTGCGGGCATGTATTCTCGTCTGCCTGACGCGGAAGGACGTAACCGGAGTGTGATCGAGGGGCACCGGATCTCCTACCTGGTGCTCTGCCGCGGGGTTCCATTGAGGATCCGCCATGACCCCGAGCGGGTCACTCCGGAGATGGAGCAGGCGATTCGGGAGGAATTCCGCACCAATGCGGCTTCGGTCGATTCGGAGTTGGCTTTGATGGCGGTCCGGGCGCCGATCATCGGATTCATCGACAACCCGCTGTATGAGAATCGCCAACCCCACCCGGCGCAGGTCGCCGCCGTGATCAAGGTGGCGCGGTTGGACGGACCGACCGCGGCGGATGCGATGGCGCTGGTCGACTCGGCGCTCCAGGCGGAAGCGCGTGGATTACGGGGGCGGGCTTACGTCGATTTGACCGGTCCGCACGCCGACGGAGATGTTTGGTTGGCGGCCGTGGCGGACCGAATTGAAAAGGAGGGATTCGAAACCGCCCGGCACGAACCCCGGGGGATTTTTCCGATCGAGTCCCGCTTTGACGCGCCGGCTCTTTATTTCGGCTGGTATGCGAACAACGCCGGGGGACCTTTCCTGCTGGACGATTTCCGATTCCCCCCCGGGGCAGTCGCGATGCATATTCACAGTTTTTCAGCGCGGACCGTTCGGTCAACTACGGACGGGTGGGTCGGTCCCTTGGTGGCGCGGGGGGCGGCGGTGACCCTGGGCAATGTTTACGAACCTTTTTTGGCGCTGAGCCACCGTCCGGACCTGTTTTTGGAGCGACTGTTGGCCGGGGAAAACGTCGGGGATGCCGCGGCGTTCTCGATCCGGGCCTTCAGTTGGCAAGGGGTCTTGGTCGGGGATCCGCTTTATCGTCCGTTCGCCGTGCCGCTGGACAAACAGCTGGAGGGGGATCGGGATGAGTGGTCGGCTTACGCGGTCTTGCGGCAAATAATACTTCTGCGGGCCGCCGGCAAACAGGCTGAGGCCTTGGAAAAGGGAAAAGCCGCCTGGGCGGTCCGACCGGATCCGGCGCTCGCCCTCGCGGTGGCGGAGGTCCAAATGGAGGCCCGGCAGCGACGGGATGCGGTCCGAACCTTGGGGCGCGTGGTCGACGCCGCTCCGTTTTCATCGATGCAGGTGGGGGCGGTCAAGGAAGTGGCTGACCGCCTTTCGGCGATGAACGAGCACCGTCCCGCTTTGGCTTTGTATGAAATATTGCTGGCGATGCCGCGACTTCCGTCGGAGATCAGGCGCCCGCTGTTGCGCGATGGCATTTTGTTAGCCGATCGCCTCAATCAGCGCGACCGCGTCCGCCAATGGCGCTCTGCGTTGGCCGAGTTGTGAGGGACGACGAGTAGAACCGTCTTTCAACGTTTCGATAAAAACTTTCGGCCAAACCATGCCGTTTCCGGGAGGGGATCACCATAATACAATTGTTTTTTTCTACCGTCTTTGCAGAAATCTTGTCATCCGGATGGAAACGGAAAAGAATCTCCGAATGCCGAAGGTTCGCTGGAAGACGCTGAAGTGCTGGGAGAAGCACGTTTTTTTCAATGCGTGGATCCACGTTCCTTTGGGATTTACCTGAACCCAACGTAGAAACGAAGATATGGCACGAGCACTGAGCAAACTGGCACCGGACTGGTGGGATTACACGACGCTGGACACGGCGATTTTAGAAGACGCGGCCCGGGTCGATGAGCAGAAACTCCGGACGATGAGCCGTCCCGGTTTCACGATCCACTTTTATGATACGGTGCAGGACTTCTTTCTGGCCGAGGCGCTCGAATATATCGAGGCCTGGAAACAAAGCACACCGGACAATCCGGTCGGTATTTGCGGCCCTATCGGTCCGACCGAGCAATTGCCGCTCGTGGCTCGCCTGGTGAATTCGCTCGGACTCGATTTGAAGAAACACGGCGCCCATTTCTGGGGAATGGACGAGTGGATCATCGATGGGGAGCCGGTAGGGCTCTCGCATCCGTTGTCGTTCGCCCGGTGCGACAAGACGATGTGTTTTGACCTGATGGACGAGAAACTCCGGATCGCCGATGAAAACCTGCATTTTCCGACCGGGGATTTGTCGGTCTACAGCCGGAGTTATGATTCGATCCGTTGCGCGGTCATGCAAGGCGGGCAAGGAGAGATCAAGCATTGGGCGTTCAATGATCCGGTTGAGCGGAAAGGGCAATATAAAGACGCGCCTCCATCGCCGGAGGAATACCGCAAGCTCGGCACCCGGGAAGTGAAACTGCACCCGGTGACGATCTCGCAGAACGCTCGAACCAGCGGCGGCGGCAACGTCAACCTGGTGCCGACTCATGCGGCGACGGTGGGTCCGGTGGAAACCTGGAAGTCCGACAAAGTTTCGATCTGGCACCCCGGTATCCACGACAACCCATTCGGCATCCGGCTGACGGCGTTGATGATTTCGGAAAATATCCCTGATTCGTCGGTGCCGATGTCGTTGCTGGCCGATCACCCGAACGTTCATTTCCATTACCTGCGGGGCGGTTTGGGGCACGTGCAGGTGGAAATGCATTGATCAAGGGCTAGCCAGAAGGTCGGGAAGGACAGAATCATTTGGTGACAGAATCATTTGTCTGAGGCTCGGGAATGATTTTGCCTCCAATGATTTTGTCAAAGGGTCCATCTCAAGGATTCAGCCTGGAATTCACTCACAGAAGGTAGCGGAGGAAGCGAAAGGACAGAATTATTTGGTGACAGAATCATTTGTCCGAGGCTCGGGAATGATTTTGCCTCCAATGATTTTGTCAAAGGGTCCATCTCAAAGATTCAGCCTGGAATTCACTCACAGAAGGAAGCGGAGGAAGCGAAAGGACAGAATTACTTGGTGAAAGAATCAATTGTCTGAGGCTCGGGAATGATTTTGCCTCCAATGATTTTGTCAAAGAGCCTTCTTCTATCCCCTTCGCTTTCTTCTGTGGAAATATCTTTTTTCCTAAATTTCGAATGGATACGAAACAACTCGCCTTGGACGCCCTGGAGCAGGTTCCGGCTACGCCGGCATCGGCGGTGGTCGGATTCGACGGTTTTGTCGACGAAATGATCAAAGTGGTGGCGGAACGGATTTCGCTCGCCGAGTTTCGAGCGGTGCCTTCGATCGCCACCTTCGCGGACAACCTCGCAGCCTCGGCCGGGTCGAGTACTCTGCGGGAGATTGTGGTCGAGGCTACCCATCCCGGAGGTTGCGCGATCAATCTCGGCGATGGTTTGGCCCATCTCGGGGTGCCGGTTGATTGTTTCGCGACCCTCGGGGAACCGGTCCACCCGGCCTTTGAATCGGTGGTGGAGGGTTTTCGGTCTGTCCATAGTTGGGGGAGAGAGCCGGGCCGGACCTTGGCCTTCGAGTTCGCGGATGGAAAACTGATGTTCAGCGCCGTCCAACAACTGGGCGAATTCACTCCGGAGAGCGTGACTCGCGCGGCCGCCGAAGGAGCGTATTCGAAAGCCTGTGACGAAGCTGGCGTAATCGCCTTGACCAATTGGAGTCTGTAT
This sequence comes from Verruconatronum alginivorum, assembly GCF_056590205.1. NCBI lineage: Bacteria > Pseudomonadati > Verrucomicrobiota > Opitutia > Opitutales > Verruconatronaceae > Verruconatronum > Verruconatronum alginivorum. The sequence goes on from NZ_JBWPVQ010000001.1 coordinate 3,220,834, forward strand.
CCGCATATGACAGCTGTCTGGCGGGAGTTATTACAACGGGTTTACTCGGGCCTGGCCACGCCGAAGCAGTTCTTCTTTGATTTGGTCGATCCGTCGGGACGGTCCGCCAACGATATCTCCGAGATGTTGGAAACGATGCGGGAGTTCGGGCGTTATGGCACGGTGACTCTCGGATTGAATGGCAACGAGGCGAACGTCATGGCGCGCCTGCGTGGATTGCCGGAAACATCGGCCGACCCCGATCCGGAGGAAGTGACGAAACTGGCGGAACAGCTTCGAATCGCTCTCGACCTTTCCACTCTGGTGGTCCATCGGAAGGCCTTTGCGGTGGCGGCGTCGAAGGCGGAATGCCATGTGGCGGAATCCTTGCGCTGTGTGAATCCCATGAAAAATACCGGAGTGGGCGATCGCTTCAACGCCGGATATTGTCTTGGTTTGCTGTCGGGGGCCCCAGTCGGACATTGTCTCTCCCTCGGTTGCGCCACCGCCGGATACTTCGTGCGCGAAGCCCGCAGTCCTAGTCGGGACGAGCTCGTGGCTTTCCTGCGCGGGTGAGGATCAAATCGTCAGGAAGAGGCCGACACCGATCAAGCCGATGGCGGCGGCGATAAAGACGGACGGTCTGTGCATGTGGCCGTCTCGCTCCATGGCCCGGCCGAATAGGAAAAAGACCACCGGGTGGACGAGAAACGGCATCGCGAAGACGAAGGCGATCAATCCCGCCGCAGCCTCCCCGGCCATCCCTTCCTGGATCGCCGCGAAAAGTCCGAAATGGGAGAGCGACGAACTGGTGGCCATCAGGGCGTGATCGATGGGCAGCCTGGCCGCCCATAGGATGAGCAGTCCGCAAAAAACGGCGCACAATTGCCAGCCGAAGCAAAATTGCATCAACGCCTTCACTTCCTCCCGATCGTTTCCGTCAGCTCGCCGGATTTGCATCAGCGATCTTGCGGTCAGACCGACACCCACCGCCGCTACGAGGAGCGAAGGTCCCCACAACAAACCTCCGCGGTCGACGCTCAAGGCCAGAATGGAAAAGACGAAAACGTGTCCGAAAAACGGAATGTTGATCATGATCGGCGCCCGTTTGGCGGCGGTTTCGCCGAGGTCTCCGGCCGTGCAGGCTCCGGTCAAACCGGCGTGGGAAAGACCGCCCGCCATCGCCGGGGCCAGGTTACGCACCGCGTCCGTTTTGCCGATCAAGATGAGAAGGGCGATACCCCCGAACATCCAGAGGATTTGACCGAAAAATCCGTAAGCGAGGACCGCGTTCATCCCGGTGAGGGCGAATGCCTCGCCCATCCTGGAACCGCCGATCACGAAATTCGCGGCAAGTACCACGGGAATTCCGGCGAACAAGAGGCAACGGACCGCGGGACCATGCGTCCATTTATGCAGGGCCGCCCCCAAGCCGGCGGCGATTAACATCACGAAGAAAATCTGGGGCAATGCGATCAGCGGACGAATTGTCACCGCAATTAAATATCCAAGCAGCAATACCGAGATGATCGCCCCCATCTCGAGGATCCCTTTCCGGAGATAGGTCCGCTTGTTCTGGATGGTCGCCTTGTGATCGATCAGAATCACCGCGATCACCAGTCCCATGTAGGCGATCAACGGGTAATACCGCGCCAGAGAAGTGTCCGGGACCGTCCCGGCGATTGTCCGGGTCAAGGCTTCGATGCCGAGCAAGAGAAAGAAAGCCCGGGCGATGAAGACGACCTGGGTGCGGGCCGTCCCGAAGAATATCTCTTCGTTGGAGTATATGACGCTCTCATCCGGAGGGAGTTCTCGGCCGGCGAGGATCCGGCGCAGTTGTTGACCGCCGACAAAGAATGACGCGGCGAGGGCGACGATGGTTGATTGGGCGATCATCCCGAGCATCGGGAAGTCGCGCAGCCCGGCCTCGGAGACGCCGGTTTGGACCAGGAGAAACCCCATGACCAAACCGAAGACGACGATGATTAAAATGGCGGAGTAGCGGCTACCGGCAACCACCGCCCGTGCGACCAGCACCATTGGAATCACGAAAAACAAAGTCAGCCAAAACTGATTGAACAGGTGCTGATGGGCGATCTCCTGGAGCGTCTCGGTGGCGAATGTCATGGCAGGCGCTTTCTCTGAAGGCGGATCGATCTTGCAGGCAGCATGGGCAGTCGTCGATTTTTATCGGACGACTATCAGATCCGCCCACGTTCGCTAAGGCACCGGCTAATACAGGAGCCCGGACATTGCTTTGCCTCGGTCGTTCCGCGTGGTCTCCGTCCTTGCAGCCGATAATGGAGCCCGGACATTCCTGTCCGGGTGCGGTTGAGAAGCAAACGGACAGGAATGTCCGTTCTCCTTTGTTTTTAGTTGATGTTTTATGCAAATTTGGTTTTTAATGAAAACCGAATGGACAGGAGTGTCTGTTCTCCTTTAACTGATTGCTATGACGACTGCTACCCCTTGGTTCAATCCTTACGCTCCGATCGATATCCATCAGCGCAACCTTCCCCATTGGCAACAGCCGGGACGGCTCTTCTTCCTGACATGGAGGCTGGCCGATTCGTTGCCTGCAGCGAGGCTCGCTCTATGGAAGGAGGAGCAAGCCGCATGGCTCGCCCGACACGCGCCGCCATGGTCGGCGTCTGTGACGGTCGAGTATTACCAGCGATTTCCCGCGCGCCTTGAAGAGTGGCTCGACTCCGGCATGGGCGAATGCCTCCTCACTCGTCCGGATTGCTCCGAAATTGTCGCAAGTTGTCTGCACCATTTCGACGGGGACCGTTATGAGTTGGAAAACTTCGTCGTTATGCCGAATCACGTGCATGTGGTTGTCAGGTTAAACAGCGAAACCCGGTTGGAAAAACTGGTTCAGAGCTGGAAGGGCTATTCAGCCCGTGAGATGAACCGCATCCTCCAGCGTTCCGGGTCGTTATGGCAGGAGGGGTATTGGGATCGCATGGTTCGCAATGAGCGGCACCTCCGCCGCAGTTGCGAATACATTCGGAAAAATCCGGAAAAGGCGGGGCTTTGTTCCGGGAGCTATCTGTTCTGGGAGAAGTAAAGGAGCCCGGATCATTCCTGTCCGGGAGCGGTTGAGAAGTAAACGGACAGGAATGTCCGTTCTCCTTTGCGGGAAATGGGCGGGGGAACAAACGGACGGGACGGAGCGAAGCGGGGATGGCGAAGCAATGTCCGTTCTGAGCGGGGAGTCAAAGGAGCCCGGACATTCCTGTCCGGGAGCGGTTGAGAAGTAAACGGACAGGAATGTCCGTGCTCCTTTGCGGGAAATGAGCGAGGAATAAGCGGACGTGCTTTGGCGGGACAAAAAATGATTTTGACCCCGTTTCCGGGGGCGGGCACTCTTCTTCCTTTTAACAATTGATTCCTGATTATGTCTTCGAAGCCGACTATCCATTACACCAAAACCGATGAAGCGCCCGCGCTCGCCACGTATTCGCTTCTGCCGATCGTCCAGGCCTACACGGGACAGGCCGGGATCGCCGTCGAAACTCCGGATATTTCACTCGCGGGCCGGATTCTGGCCCAGTTCAGAAATTTGCTGCCCGAAGATCAACGGGTCGAAGACGCCCTCGGAAATTTGGGGAAAATGACCCAAGACCCCGAGACCAACATCATCAAATTGCCCAACATCAGCGCTTCGGTCCCGCAGTTGCGCGCCGCCGTGGCCGAACTCCAGGGCAAAGGGTTCGCCCTGCCGGAGTTCCCGGCGGATCCGAAGACCGACGAGGAAAAAGAAATCCGCGCCCGTTACAACCGGGCGATGGGAAGTGCCGTCAACCCGGTCCTGCGCGAAGGCAATTCCGACCGGCGGGCGCCGCGGGCGGTCAAGGAGTATGCCCGCCAGCATCCTCATTCGATGGGGAAATGGTCGGCCGATTCCAAGACTCGGGTGGCCCACATGAGCGATGGCGACTTCTTCGCCAACGAAACTTCCGTGACCGTGCCGGAGGCCACCACGGTGCGGATCGAATTCGTTTCGGGCGACGGGTCGACCACCGTGTTGAAGGAAAAAATCGCCCTTGAAGCGAGCGAGATCCTCGACGCCACCTTCATGCGGAAGCAGGCGTTGCTGACCTTCCTGAAGGAACAGGTCGAGGTGGCCAAGAAGGAAGGGATTCTTTTTTCCCTCCATCTGAAGGCGACCATGATGAAGGTTTCCGATCCGATCATCTTTGGACACGGAGTCCGGGCGTTTTTCGCCGATCTGGTGGAGAAACATGCCGGAACCTTGAAGGAGCTCGGAGTCAATTTGAACAACGGGTTCGGCGATCTATTGTCCCGGATCGGGTCGTTGCCGGCCGAGAAAAAGACCGAGATCGAGGCCGATATTCAAGCCGCTTTGAAGGATGGACCGGGAATCGCGATGGTGAATTCCGACAAGGGGATCACCAATCTCCATGTGCCGAGCGATGTGATCATCGATGCCTCGATGCCGGCGATGATCCGTAGTTCCGGTCAGATGTGGAACTCTGAAGGGAAGTTGCAGGATGCCCTCGCGGTGATCCCGGACCGTTGTTACGCCGGCGTTTACCAAACCACCATCGATTTTTGCAAGAAGCATGGGGCGTTCGATCCCCGCACGATGGGATCGGTCTCCAACGTCGGACTGATGGCCCGCAAGGCGGAGGAATACGGTTCGCACGACAAAACCTTCGAAGCCCCGGGAGATGGAGTGATCCGGGTGGTCGACGCCTCGGGCAAGACGTTGCTGGAGCACCAGGTGGAGCAAGGCGACATCTGGCGGGCGTGTCAGACCAAACACGATTCGGTGGAAGATTGGGTGAAGTTGGCGGTCAAGCGCGCCCGGGCCACCGGCGATCCTGCTGTTTTCTGGCTCAACAAAGACCGCGCCCATGACGCGCAAATCATCGCCAAGGTGGAAAAGTTTCTGCCGAACCATGACACCGAGGGCCTCGATATCCGGATCCTCGCCCCGGCCGACGCGTGTCAGTTCAGTCTGGAGCGGCTCAAAGAAGGGAAGGACACCATCTCGGTTACCGGCAACGTGCTCCGCGATTATCTGACCGATCTTTTCCCGATCCTGGAAGTCGGCACCAGCGCGAAAATGCTGTCGATCGTTCCCTTGATGAAAGGGGGCGGCCTGTTCGAGACAGGAGCCGGCGGATCGGCTCCGAAGCACGTCCAGCAATTCCTGGAGGAAAACTATCTCCGCTGGGATTCGCTCGGCGAGTTCCTCGCATTGGCGGTTTCGTTGGAGCACTTGGCGGAGACGTTCAAGAACGCCAAGGCGAAGGTTTTGGCGGCCGCGCTCGACCAGGCGAACACCGATTTCCTCCAGAACAACAAATCGCCCACCCGCCGGGTCGGGGGAATAGATAATCGGGGCAGTCATTTTTATCTCGCCCTGTATTGGGCGAAGGCGTTGGCCGCGCAAAACGACGATGCGGAATTGAAGAAAACCTTCACCGCGGTGGCTGAGAAATTAACCGCCGCGGAAAAGACCATCGTCGACGAGTTGATCGCGGTGCAAGGAAAGCCGGTCGACATCGGCGGTTATTATCAACCCGACGATACCAAATGTTTCGCCGCTCTCCGGCCGAGCGCGACGCTGAATTCGATCATCGATTCGATCTAAAGACTGGCGCGTTGAAACCACGAGCGGCGCGCTTCAGCCGCCGTCGTGGGAGGTGCGTCAATTTGGAAACGTTCGCCGTGTCCGATGGTCTTCGGCTAAAGCACGAAGCTCCGGCTTAAGCTCTGTCTTATCGAGTGAAAACTCGATGCTGGGGTAGCATCCGGCTTTCGCCGGATGAAGGATCGGTGCGCTTCAGCCGCCGTCGTGGGAGGTGCGTCAATTTGGAAACTTTCGCCGTGTCCGATGGTCTTCGGCTGAAGCACGAAGCTCCGGCTTAAGCTCTGTCTCATCGAGTGAAAACTCGATGCTGCTATGAGGGTTTCGTGACAAGCGGAAAATGAAACCGTTGTTTGATTTATTTTTCTTAGGACATTCTTAAGATCTGCTTTCTTACCTTAGTTCCCCTAGCGGGGGTTTGGGGGCGGCAATGAGCCCCAATCTTTTGGCCTTTGGAGTTGCCCCCGGAAAGGAATGTCTCTCGTCCCCGGTCCCCTCGAACTGGCCGGGGGGACAAACTGCTATCCGCGCGTGCCTTAGAGGCAGCGCATTATAATTTATGCGACCCCCGGCGAGGCCGGAGGAAAAGAGGGACGGAGCAAGCGGCACAATCTACAGGAACGGATGAAAGTCCAAGCATCGAAACGTGCGCGCTCCACTCCGAAATCGGGTTCGCTTCAGGCAAAAAGATCAAAGAACAAAAAGGGAAGTTGGTTGCCCTCAGCCGACTGCAACCTCGGGCATCCTCAGGCCGAGCTTCTCAGGCGTGGTTTGACCGGTGGCCAACCGCCACAGATCGATGGCGAGCTTGCGGGCGGCCGCGACCGCGATCTTGCGCCGAGACCGGCCGCTGACAAGCTTCTCGACCAACTCGCGCACGGGCGGGTAATCGGGTTGCCATCGCACCATGCGCCAGACCGCTTCGATTAACAGGGCGCGTATTCGCGGATTGCCGTGCTTGTTTATACTCAGATCCCGGGAGGATCCTCCGCTTTGGTGAACCCCGGCACATAATCCGACGAAGCCGGCCACTTGACGCCGGTTCTTAAACCGTCCCCAGTCGCAGATCTCCCGCAGGAGCATCACCCAGGTCAGGGCTCCGATTCCGACCGGCAGAGGCTGTTTAACCTCCTCGACCAGTTCCTTTTTGATGGCCCTTTCCTTCTCGTCGAGCTTCAGCAGAATCTCACGCATTACCTCAAGTTGCTGGACCAGATACTCGGGTAATTCGAGACAGAGATCCTTCCATTTGCGCGGCCCCCACCAACGGCCTTTCACGTGGAATCCCTGCGCCAGCAACGCGCTTCGACCACGTGCCTCCCATCCACTCCGGCTCTTCTTGATCTGATCGCGCAGACGTGATCTCGCCCGCGCCTGTTCTTCCTCCTGGCTTGGCACACGAATGACCGTGAAGGCCTTCTTGTTGCCTCGCAAATAGCGGTCGAGTTGGTCGACCAGCCCCCGCGCATCAAGGTTATCCGTCTTTTGGTTGCGTCCGCCCGCCAGGCTCACCGGGGCAACCACGAAAACGGTGGCTCCCAATTCGGTGAGCTGGCGGTATAATCCATAGCCGCAAGGACCAGCCTCATAACAGGCATAAACCTTCAGGTCGGCGGCCACTAACTTGCCAACGAGGCGAACCAGTTCCTCGTGCTTCAAGCGCAACGGGCGTTGCGGCAAGCTGCCGTCCACCTGTAGGCAAGCCACGCCATCGCGGGCATGAAGATCGATCCCGAGCTTGACCTCCTGCCCATTGGACGAGACGATTCCGTTAATCAATTTGGAGAAGTTATTTTTCGATTGGTTATTCATATCGGGCGACATGTTGGAGAATTCTTTCCCACTTGTCGCCCTCATGTTATCTACGGGGTAGCATCCCGGCTTTCGCCGGATGAAGGATCGGTGCGCTTCAGCCGCCGTCGTTGGGCGGTCCGTCAATTTGGAAACGTTCGCCGTGTCCGACGGTCTTCGGCTAAAGCACGAAGCTCCGGCTTATGCTCTGTTTCATCGAGTGAAAACTCGATGCTGCTATGAGGGTTTCGTGACAAGCGGAAAATGAAACCGTTGTTTGATTTATTTTTCTTAGGACATTCTTAAGATCTGCTTTCTTACCTTAGTTCCCCTAGCGGGGGTTTGGGGGCGGCAATGAGCCCCAATCTTTTGGCCTTTGGAGTTGCCCCCGGAAAGGAATGTCTCTCGTCCCCGGTCCCCTCGAACTGGCCGGGGGGACAAACTGCTATCCGCGCGTGCCTTAGAGGCAGCGCATTATAATTTATGCGACCCCCGGCGAGGCCGGAGGAAAAGAGGGACGGAGCAAGCGGCACAATCTACAGGAACGGATGAAAGTCCAAGCATCGAAACGTGCGCGCTCCACTCCGAAATCGGGTTCGCTTCAGGCAAAAAGATCAAAGAACAAAAAGGGAAGTTGGTTGCCCTCAGCCGACTGCAACCTCGGGCATCCTCAGGCCGAGCTTCTCAGGCGTGGTTTGACCGGTGGCCAACCGCCACAGATCGATGGCGAGCTTGCGGGCGGCCGCGACCGCGATCTTGCGCCGAGACCGGCCGCTGACAAGCTTCTCGACCAACTCGCGCACGGGCGGGTAATCGGGTTGCCATCGCACCATGCGCCAGACCGCTTCGATTAACAGGGCGCGTATTCGCGGATTGCCGTGCTTGTTTATACTCAGATCCCGGGAGGATCCTCCGCTTTGGTGAACCCCGGCACATAATCCGACGAAGCCGGCCACTTGACGCCGGTTCTTAAACCGTCCCCAGTCGCAGATCTCCCGCAGGAGCATCACCCAGGTCAGGGCTCCGATTCCGACCGGCAGAGGCTGTTTAACCTCCTCGACCAGTTCCTTTTTGATGGCCCTTTCCTTCTCGTCGAGCTTCAGCAGAATCTCACGCATTACCTCAAGTTGCTGGACCAGATACTCGGGTAATTCGAGACAGAGATCCTTCCATTTGCGCGGCCCCCACCAACGGCCTTTCACGTGGAATCCCTGCGCCAGCAACGCGCTTCGACCACGTGCCTCCCATCCACTCCGGCTCTTCTTGATCTGATCGCGCAGACGTGATCTCGCCCGCGCCTGTTCTTCCTCCTGGCTTGGCACACGAATGACCGTGAAGGCCTTCTTGTTGCCTCGCAAATAGCGGTCGAGTTGGTCGACCAGCCCCCGCGCATCAAGGTTATCCGTCTTTTGGTTGCGTCCGCCCGCCAGGCTCACCGGGGCAACCACGAAAACGGTGGCTCCCAATTCGGTGAGCTGGCGGTATAATCCATAGCCGCAAGGACCAGCCTCATAACAGGCATAAACCTTCAGGTCGGCGGCCACTAACTTGCCAACGAGGCGAACCAGTTCCTCGTGCTTCAAGCGCAACGGGCGTTGCGGCAAGCTGCCGTCCACCTGTAGGCAAGCCACGCCATCGCGGGCATGAAGATCGATCCCGAGCTTGACCTCCTGCCCATTGGACGAGACGATTCCGTTAATCAATTTGGAGAAGTTATTTTTCGATTGGTTATTCATATCGGGCGACATGTTGGAGAATTCTTTCCCACTTGTCGCCCTCATGTTATCTACGGGGTAGCATCCCGGCTTTCGCCGGATGAAGGATCGGTGCGCTTCAGCCGCCGTCGTTGGGCGGTCCGTCAATTTGGAAACGTTCGCCGTGTCCGACGGTCTTCGGCTGAAGCACGAAGCTCCGGCTTAAGCTCTGTCTCATCGAGTGAAAACTCGATGCTACGGGGTAGCATCCCGGCTTTCGCCGGATGAAGGAGCGGTGCGCTTCAGCCGCCGTTGTGGGCGGTGCGTCAATTTGGAAACGTTCGCCTTGGCCGACGGCCTTCGGCTGAAGCACGAAGCTCCCGCTTACGCCTTGCGGCCGGCCGACGGAAGGAACCGGTCGGCGGCGTTCATGAAGTGGCGCCAGTCCCAGAGAGTGATGTCGTGTTTTCCTTCGCGGAGGTGGTAACTCACGGGGCCGTAGACGGCCTCGCCGGGGGCGGGCATTTTGGTTAGATTCTCGCATGGGTGTCCGAGAAATGAATACACCTTGGCCGCTTCGGTCGCGCTGATCCACTCGCCCCGGGGGTCGGCCCAGAGGTCGCCGGACGCACTGGCGATGTAAAGGGGCCGGGGAGCGATCAGGGCGAGCAACATGTGTTGGTCGAGAGGCAGGGCCTCCTCGTTTCCACCATATTGTTTGAAGTCGCCGCAAAACCAGTGGGGGAAGTTTTGGTTGATCACCTCGACCGTTTCGCCGAAATTCCGGCGGGAGAGGGAGGCGCCGACGCATCCGGAATTGTTCGAAATCGCCATTGCGAACCTCGGGTCCCGGGCGGCCGCCCAGAGCGCGGTTTTGCCGAGGCGGGAATGGCCGACGGAGATGATCCGGCGCGGGTCGAGGCGGGAGTCCGATTCGACGTAGTCGGCCATGCGGCTCATTCCCCAGGACCAGGCCCCGATCGTTCCCCATTCGTCGGGGGCGGGGGAGGTCTGGCCGGGACGGTAGAAAAGAGGATGCGCGCCGTTTTGAAAACCGTCGTCGAAATCCGGATCGAAGTCGCCGCAATATGCCATCACGACCGCGTAGCCGCGGGCAGTGATTTCTTCGAACGGCCAGCGGGATTGGCTCTTGCCGCGGCTCTTTTCAGTGGCCCGGTTTCCCGCGGTCTCCATCGATTCCACTGCGCGAACCCATTTGTCGGTGACGGTGATGAAAGGGGAGGGATGGGCGGTTTGATTGCCGTGGAAATTCAAGCTGATGAATGTGGGAAAAGGATTGGCACTGTCGGAGGGAAGGGCGAGCAGGATGGTCGCTTTTAGTTTCCCACGGGAGGTGGTGACGGTGAGTTCGATTTCCTCCAGAAGGCAGTTCGGGATGATTTCGTCGCTTTGCTGTAACGAAGTGAAAGTCGTCTCGAATGGAAGATCGGGAGTCCGGCCATAGACATGACGGGCAAAGAGATTCAGGATTTCCGGGCGGCGGCGTTCCGTCCATTCGGTCGCACTGGAGAGTGGCCGCCCGGCGACGACCAGAGGATCGGGGAGGTCGAAGGGACGGACGCGAGTTTCGTCGTAATTGGGTGCCGGGAGATCGGAGTTCTTCATGGGAAAATGGATGCCGGGTCGCTCGGGCGAATGCGAAGAGCGGAAATCTGATGGGATGCTTGGGCGGAAGCCGTCATGCACTGTTGGAAAAGGTCCTTCAATTGTTAAAGGCAAACCGATACCGGGGGAAGGTTAAAAGTCGGCAAAGGGTTTGGCCGGCAACAAAAAGGCTCGATCGTGGCGAAGAATCCAGCAATCTGTTTTTGCATACTTCCGATTGCGCTTCAACGGATGCCACGCATGAAACGGTCTCGATCCAAGGCGGCGATTCTCGTATTGGGATTCGCCTTCGGCTTGCTCGCTCTCCCGGGCGTCCCCTGGGAAGTGGTGCAAGGTCGGCTCGAAGGGGCGATGATCGATTGGCTCTTCAAAAAGAGGGGGGCGATTCCGCCGCGGGAGGATATCGTCGTCCTCGGAATCGATTCCGAATCGATGGAGTTTTTCGAAGACGAACTCGAAGCTTACCCGGACTTGGAACTCCTGACCGAATGGCCGTGGCCGAGAGAGGTCCACGGGATGTTGCTCGATCGTTTGGTGGAGGCTGGAGCCCGGGTGGTGGCGTTCGATATTTTGTTTCTCGGACCGAGCATCTACGGGGAGGAAGATGACGCCCGATTCCGCGAGGCTTTGTTGCGTCACCGGGAGCGGGTGGTGATCGGATTCAGTTTCGAAGATACGGACGCGACCTTGGGAAGGACCGAGTTGAACCGGCCGTCGGCGACGTTATTTCCCGAGGAGGATTGGACGGACTTCGCTGGGTTTGTCCGTTATCCGAAAGATTTCGACGGACGGGTGCGGCGGGCCTTTTTTGAGACGACTCCGGCGTTGGTTTCCGGCATTCGGGCCGAACCGTTGGCGGAAGAGCCGAAGTTGGTTTCGTTTCCGGCGATGGCGGCCCGGAAGTTCGAGCCCCAGGTGGTGATTCCGGGTTGGCGGGAAACGCGGATGATCCGATACGCCGGTCCGTCGAGGACGTTTCCGCAGTTTCCGGTGTCGCATGTTTTCCATGACCGGTATTGGGATTGGAATTTTCGGAGGGGCGAATTCTTCCGCGACAAGGTCGTCTTGATCGGGGCGACGGCTGGGTTTATGCACGACGTGCATATGACTCCGATGGGGTCGATGGCTGGAGTGGAGATTCATGCCAACAGCGTTGCGATGCTCTTGGATCAAACGTTTTTGCGCGAGCCGCCGCTCTGGTTCAAGAGGGGGTTGACGCTTTTGGCGGGCATGGCAGGAACCGGGTTGATTCTGCTCTGGCGGGGCGCCCATTGGGTGAAATTCGCGGGGATGATCGTGGCCGGGGCTGGCGCGGTCGCGGGCACCTATGGATTGTTCGTTGGTTTCGGTTTGGTCGTGGCATTCCCGCATCCGTATCTGGCGTTTTTCGGTGCCGGAGTTTCAGGCCTGGCGATCCAGTTGACGGTCGAGCAAATGGAAAAGCGGCGGTTGAGCCGGACCTTTGGGACCTTCGTGTCATCGGATGTGGCTCGCTATCTGATCGCTCATCCGGAGGAATACGAACGGGTGGCGGTTGGAAGGCGCAAACATTGCGTGATTCTTTTTAGCGATATCCGGGGATTCACGACGTTGACGGAAGAGGCGGAAGATCCGGAAGCTTTCGTGTCGCAGTTGAATGAATACCTGGCCGCCTGGGTCGATTGCGTATTCGACCACGGGGGAACGCTGGATAAGTTCGTCGGCGATGCGGTGATGGCGGTTTGGGGAGGGATCCAGACGCGGGGCGAAGCGGAAGATGCTCGCTGCGCGGTCCGCGCCTCCTTGGCGATGCGGGAAAAATTGGAAATGCTGAATCGCCGTTGGGAGGAGGAGGGAAAACCGGTTTTCCGAATCGGAGTGGGGATCGGGGCGGGCGAAGCGATGGTTGGAAACATGGGTTCACCCGGTCGGAAGTTGGAGTTCACCGTGATCGGCGATCCGGTCAATTTGGCCGCCCGACTCGAAGGGGAGACGAAGGCCTTCGGCGAACAGATCCTGGTCTCGGAGGAGGTCCAACGGTTGATTGCGGGGGAAGTTCGGACTCGGTCGCTCGGGGAAATTCAAGTCCGCGGAAGAAAAAAGGGCGTGCGAATCCACGCGGTGGAAGGGCTGCATTCACCGGAACCGACGATGGATCGTCCGGATGCGTCTGTCGTCGGATAAAATTGCCGGAGGCTTTCCGGGCGATTTCGAAGGAGGTGCGAAGGAAGTGGAGAGCGTTTTTTTACTCTTGTCATCCGGGGAGGGAGATTGGAGGCTTGCCGATTTATCGGCGTTGTTTCGCACAGAGCGGGGGCGTCGGCGATTAGCGACTTTTCCAATTTCAGCACTATGATCAGTTCCACCTCCGACCGGCATCCGTTCTTGCAGGGACTCAGTAAACATCGTGGGGCACCGCCGACCATCATTGTTATTTTTGGCGCGTCGGGCGACCTTACGTCACGCAAACTGGTGCCGGCGTTGTACAATCTCAGTTGCGACAATCTCCTCCCGGCGGACTTCCATTTGATTGGCTTTGGACGCAAAGAGATGTCGGACGAGGCGTTTCACCAGGCGAACGTCGAGTCGATCCGCCAATATTCCCGTCGGGACCTCACCGCGGAAATTTGGGGGCGGGTCGAGGCGCAATCCTCCTATTTTTCCGGAGGGTATGACGATTTGGAGGCATTTCGTCAGCTCAATGAGCGGATCGACGCCATTGAAAAACAACTCGGACGGGAGATGCAGGCGGTTTTCTATGTCTCGACTCCGCCGTCTGTTTTCAAGCCGATCCTGGAGAACCTCGGGGCGTCCGGACTGGCCCGGCGGCATCTGCATACCCGTTACGCTTCGAAGGTGGTCGTCGAGAAACCGTTCGGCCGCGACCTGGCTTCGGCCCGGGAGTTGAACCGGGTGATCACCGATCAGTTCGACGAACAGCAAGTGTATCGGATTGACCACTACCTGGGTAAGGAAACGGTGCAGGACCTTTTGGTGCAGCGGTTCGCCAATTCGATCTTCGAACCGATCTGGAACCGGCGCTACGTCGAGTGCGTCCAGATCACCGTGGCGGAAGATCTCGGGGTTGGGACGCGGGGCGGTTACTATGAGCAAAGCGGCGCGATGCGGGACATGATCCAGAACCATACGATGCAGCTGCTCAGTTTAACCGCGATGGAGCCGCCCGTGTCGCTCGATCCGGAAGCGATCCGGGACGAAAAAGTGAAACTCCTCCAGGCGATCCAGCCGTTGAATCCGAAGCCTGACGCCGGCGACGTGGTCCGCGCCCAATACACCGAAGGATTGGTCGGGGGTAAAAAGGTGCCGGGCTACACGCAAGAGGCGGGAGTCGATCCTCGTTCCGCCACCGAAACCTATGCGGCCCTCCGGTTGTCGATCAACAATTGGCGGTGGGAAGGAGTTCCTTTCTATATGCGCTCGGGCAAACGGATGGCCCGGCGGGTCAGTGAAATCGCGGTCCAGTTCAAGCGCCCCCCGGGGATTCTTTTCAGCGAGGCCGATCGATTCGACCTCGCGCCGAACACGATGGTGATGCAAATCCAGCCGGACGAAGGCGTGACGCTTTTGATGAACTCGAAAATCCCCGGCCTGGAGACCCGGACCCAGCCGGTGAAGATGCATTTCCGTTATAAGACCACCTACGGGTCGAATACGCCGGAAGCCTACGAGCGGTTGATTCTCGATGCGATGATCGGGGACGGCACGCTCTTCATCCGCGGCGACGAAACGGAGGCCTCGTGGAAGATCATGTCGCCGATTTTGGAAGCGTGGCAAACCCTCGGCTGCCGAGGGATGGAAACCTACGCCGCGGGATCGTGGGGCCCGTTGGCGGCGGAGCAGTTGCTTTGGAAACGCCAGCATGAATGGCGAAGAAAATGATGAATGATGAATGATGAAACTCTTCCTAATTCATCATCCCTAATTCATTATTTTCTCCCATGAAGATCGTCGGCTTGCAGTGGGATTTGGCCTGGGAGGATAAGCGGGCCAATTTTGGCCGGGTGGAGGAATTGATGGTCTCCGTGAGGCCGGAGGCGGGATCATTGGTCGTGTTGCCGGAAATGTTCGCCACGGGTTTCAGCATGAACGTGGCGGCGATAGCCGAGGAGGAGCGGGGGGAAACGTTTTGTTTTCTAACGGACCTCGCCCGACGTCACGAAGTGAACGTTCTCGCGGGAATGGTTTGCCGGGGGAACGGCGGACGGGGTTGCAACGAGTCGGTGGTGATCGATCCGCGCGGAACGGAACGGGTGCGTTACCGAAAGATGCATCCGTTCAGTTATGCCGGGGAGGACCGGTTTTACGAATCGGGGCAGTCGCCGGTTTCCTGGCGGGCGGAGGAGGGTTTGGAGGTGTATCCGTTGATTTGTTACGACCTCAGGTTCCCCGAGCTCTTCCGGGTGGCGACCCGCCGGGGGGCTGGAATGTTCGTGGTGATCGCGAACTGGCCGAGTTCGAGGGTGGAGCATTGGCGGACCCTTTTGCGGGCCCGGGCGATCGAGAACCAGGCGTGGGTAGTCGGGGTGAACCGTTGCGGACGCGATCCGAAACTTGAATACCCGGGGTCGAGCACGATCATCGCCCCACAAGGCGAAGTGGTTGCGGAATTGGGTGCCGAGGAAGGGTGGATCAAGGCGGAGGCGGACGCCGAATCGGTCGCCCGTTGCCGCGCCGATTTTCCGTTTCTGAAGGACCTGCGGGCCGATTTGTTCGGCCCCGCAGATCGGCAATAACGGGCTGGAAAGTCCGTTCTCCTGTCTTCAATACGGCAACGGGAAGGCGCGGCAGAGGTCGAGGGCGATTTCGCGGGCCTCGGCGATCTTGGCGTCGTCGTCGGGATTCGAAAGGACCAGGTCGATGGCGGTGACGATCCGTTCCATTTCCGCCTCCTTCATGCCGCGGCTGGTGACCGCCGGGGTGCCGAGGCGAATGCCGCTGGCCTGGAAGGGGCTGCGGGTTTCGAATGGAATGGTGTTCTTGTTGCAGGTGATGTTCGCCCGATCTAGGGTTTCCTGGGCCTTCTTGCCGGTCAGATCCGGGTTCTTGTCGCGGAGATCGATCATCATCAGATGATTGTCGGTGCCGCCGCTCACCACCCGGAATCCCCGGGCGGTCATCGCCGCCGCCATCGCTTTGGCATTGGAGACGATTTGTTGTTGGTAGCCGCGGAAATCGTCGGCTGCGGCTTGTTTGAAACAGACCGCTTTGGCGGCGATCACATGCATCAGCGGTCCCCCTTGGACGCCCGGGAAGACGGCGGAATCGATCGCCTTGGCATGCTCCTGGCGGCAGAGGATCAGGCCGCCCCGGGGGCCGCGCAAGGTCTTGTGGGTGGTGGTGGTGACGAAGTCGGCGTGGGGGACGGGCGACGGGTGGATTCCGGCGGCGACCAGTCCCGCGATGTGGGCGATGTCGGCCAGCAGGAGGGCGCCGCAGGAACGGGCGATTTCGCCCATTCGGGCGAAGTCGATCACCCGGGAGTAGGCGGAGGCGCCGACGGTGATCATCTTCGGCTTTTCGCGTTGGGCGACCTCGGCGATCTCGTCGTAGTTGATCCGTTCGTCTTCTTGGCTGACGCCGTAGCTGACGACATTGAAGAACTGTCCGCTGAAGTTGTTCGGATGGCCGTGGGTCAGGTGGCCGCCGTGGCTGAGATTCATGGTGAGAATCTTGTCGCCCGGCTTGAGGGTTGCCAGATAGACGGCGGTGTTGGCCTGGCTGCCCGAGTGCGGTTGGACGTTGGCGTGGTCGGCTCCGAAGAGGGACTTGGCCCGCTCGATGGCGAGGCGTTCGACGATGTCGACGTATTCACAACCTCCATACCAACGTTTGCCGGGATAACCCTCGGCGTATTTGTTCGTCAATACGCTTCCCTGGGCTTCCATCACCGCGGGCAGGGTGAAGTTCTCGGAGGCGATGAGCTCGATGTGGTTTTGTTGCCGTTCGAGTTCGGAGGCGATCGCCTGGTGAATCTCGGAATCATAGCTTTCGAGCCGGGCGGCCGGCAGGCTTTTGGCAGTGTCTGTCATATGCATATAAAGTTTGGCTTAACCGTTCTTGCTGGCGACGAGTTCCCGGATGAACCGGATCACGGAGGGGATCGCCTCGACCATGCTGTCGCGGCAGGCCTCGTAGGCGCGAAGATCCATACCGTAAGGATCGGGGATCTCGCCGGCGGTTTCGGGCGGAAGGAATTCCCGCATCAGGTAAACGTCGGTGGGGAGGGGATCGAAATGGTAGGAGAGGAGGGCGCGGTGGCTCTCGGTCATACAGAGAGCGACCAACGACGATTCAAGCAACTCCCGGGTGACCGGCTGGCTCTGGTGGTCGGTGAGCGACAGCCCGACCTTCTTCATCGCGGCTTTGGCGTTGGGGGAGGCCTCTTCCCCCAGGCAGGCGGCGACCCCGGCGGAGACGACCGAGAGGGACCGGAGCGGTTCATCTTCGGCGGCGAGGGCGTGGGCGAGCAGGCGTTCCGCCATCGGGCTGCGGCAGATGTTCGCGGTGCAAATGCAAAGGATTTGATTCGATTGTTGCGCCATGTGGATCGACGGTGGGGAGGTTGGAAGTCAGTGGCCGATTTCCCCCAAGGCCTGGAGCGCTTTCACGATATTCAGCGCTCCGCGGAGAATCGGATCGGGAGCGACGTCGGGCCGTTCCTCGTCGTTGGCTGGCTCTTCCGTCAGGCCGGGGAGCGGGGCGTGTTCCCGCATCAACCGGCCCTCGTCGAAACGGGGACGGGATTCGCGGGTTTGCACGAGATCGTCCAGGGAAACGTCGTCGTTGAGGGCTTCGTAGCCGATCAGGTCGTCGGTCGGATCGACCGAAATTCGCACCCGGGGAACGAAACCGGACGTCACGAGGGATTCTTGGTTAACCGGACGGATCTCACCGCGGATGATGTAGTAAGACTCGGTGCCGGGAAACGGCTCGAAGGCGGCGGTCTGGCCGGGAGACGAGGTTCCGACGGAAATGACTTCGCCGTCCTCCTTGAGTTGGGCGAGGAGGGCTTCGAGCGGGCCGCGGGTTTCGTGGTTGGAAAGCGTGAAAACGGTTTGGTCGGAGTCGCGGAGGCGGCGTCCGTCGATGGTGAACAAGGCGTTGGCCAGATGTTCGGCCGCCGCCGGGTAGGTGCCGGCGCGAGCCAGACTGAAACTCGCGCGGCGGGTGAGCATCGCGCCGAGGTCGAGAGTCGATTCGAGGTCGGCGGAGAGGAACCGCAGATCGAGGATGAGAAGGGGGCGGTCGAGCGCCTCTTCGATGGCCGGGAGGGCGGAGGGAAGGTGTTTCACCCGCAGGTAAACACCGTTTGGTTCGATCTCCCGGATGACGGGTGGTTCGGCTTCGGGGAGATCGAGCTCGGGAGGATCGGTGAGGATCCGTTGGGGGAAAAGGCTCTTCAACCCGGCCAGCAGAAGTTCGTCCCGGGAAGTCTCATCGAGCGCCGGGAAAAACTCCGGCGGAAAGAGTTCCGGGTCCGAAAGGTCCAGCGTGCCGCGCTCGGTCTGGGCGGTCAATCCGGAGGCCGCCGAGAGAAAACAAAAAGCGCAGAACAAGCCGAAGGTTATGTGCGAAACGGTCTTCAATGGTATGGATCAGCGATTCAATTGTTTGGCTCCAATATCCCGTCGGGCATACTTGGACGCAAACGTAATTTTGTCGCAAAGGGCGTAGGCCGCGTCGGCCGCTTCCCGGAGCGAGGAGGCCATCGCGGTGACGCCGAGCACCCGGCCGCCGTTGGTGACGACCGTTCCTTCCGAAGAGAGGGTGGTGCCGGCGTGGTAAATGGCGGACTTCGCCGGGACGTCGGCGGGGAGGGTGATCTCATCCCCTTTGCGGTAGTCCCCCGGGTAACCTCCGGCCGCGAGGACGACGCAGAGCGAGTAATCGGGTTTCACCGCGAGTGGGATTTCGGAGAGATACCCTTCGGTGCAGGCGTGCATCAAATGGAGGAGATCGGTCTTCAAGCGGGGAAGAATGACCTGGGTTTCCGGATCGCCGAATCGGGTGTTGAATTCCAAAACCTGGGGGCCCTCCTTGGTCAGCATGATGCCGATGTAAAGGGTCCCGACGAATTGGATACCTTCGGAGGCGATCGCGTCGACGCTGGGGCGGGCCACCGTTTCGATGATGTTGCGGAGAGTTTTCTCGTCGACCAATTCGGCCGGGGAGTAGGCGCCCATGCCGCCGGTGTTCGGACCGGTGTCGTTTTCGCCGGCGCGTTTGTGGTCCTGGCTGGTGGGCAGGACGATGAAGTCGGAGCCGGAGACCATCAAATGGATCGACGCTTCCTCGCCCTGGAGACATTCCTCGATCAGGACCCAGCTGCCGCTCGCGCCAAAGGTGTTTCCTTCCAGCATGCCCCGGACGGTTTCGGCCGCGTGTTCAAAGTCGTCGGCGATGATCACCCCTTTGCCCGCGGCGAGTCCGTCGGCTTTGATGACCACCGGGAAGGAGTGGCCGCGGAGGTAGTCGAGGGCGGTGTCGACGTGGCGGAAACTCCGTCCGGCTGCGGTCGGGATGTTGTATTTGATCAACAGGTCCTTCGTGAAGATCTTGCTCGCTTCGAGCCGGGCGCCATCTTTGCGGGGGCCGTAGGCGGGAATCTCCTTTTCGGCCAAAGCGTCGACCAAGCCGAGACTGAGCGGAACCTCCGGGCCGACCACCACGAAGTCGACCTTTTCGCGGACGGCGAGCGCGACCAAGCCGTCGACATCGTCCGCGGCCACGGGAAAGCAATCGATCTCGGCGGCCATTCCTCCGTTGCCCGGGGCGGCGATCACCTCGCGGCAAAAGGGGCTTTTGCGGCACAGCGAAGCGAGGGTGTGTTCACGGCCTCCGGAGCCGACGATCAATACTTTCAGTGGTGAATCCGGTTTTTTCATGTGGAATATGCGGAAAGTGAAACATACAAGCGCCCCGGGGCTGAGAGGTAAAGCTTTAAGGGAACCGTAGATGTCGGAGGGGAGGGGGAACCGCGGATCTCGGAGGGGAGGGGGAACCGCAGATTTCGCAGATGGGCGCAGATGGTAGATGGGGAGGGAGGGGAGGATGGCTGGTCCTTCCGCTTAAGTATTTATCTTTGCGCCTTTTGTGCCTTCTCGCGGCTGAATAGCGGGTATCCGAAAAGGTTTTCGGTCGATCCCAAGCTGTAGCAGCGGGGAAGACAACACACCCCACCATGCTCGCGCATGGTCCCCCCCTCTCAAGAGGGGAATGGCTTACAAAAAGATCCCCTCTTGAGAGGGGGGGGACCGCTCGCTAGAGCGGTGGGGTGTGTTTCCAGGCCGGTCCGGTCGCTGCAAACCCTTTTCGGACGGGGTCTAAATGCTGCTGGTTTTACGGTTGAATGGGGCGAAAAAAAAGACCGGCCGCGAACGGCCGGTCTTGATGATTAAGAATGAATGGAAACAGCTGTTACTGGGCTTCGCCTTCCGGGGAGGCTTCTCCTTCTTCTTTGGCGGCGCGGTCGGCCATCGCTTCTTTGCGGCTCAGGCGGACCCGGCCTTTTTCGTCGATGCCGACGCACTTGACCCACATTTCATCGCCGAGTTTGGCGACATCCTCGGTCTTCTTGACCCGGAAGTCGGCCAGTTCGGAGATGTGGACGAGGCCTTCGCGTCCCGGGAGAACTTCGACGAAACAGCCGAAATCCTTGATGCTCCGGACCACGCCCCGGTAGATGCGGCCCGGGGTGATTTCGGCGGAGACCAACTCCACTTCTTCGATCGCCCGCTCCATCGCCTGCTTGTTGTTGCTGTAGATGAAGACCTTTCCGCTGTTGTCTTCGGCGATGTCGATGGTGGCGCCGGTCGTCTCGGTGATCCGACGGATGTTTTTTCCGCCGGGACCAATCAACGCGCCGATCTTGTCGGGATCGATCTGGATGGTGTGGATCCGCGGCGCATACGGGTTGAGTTCGCCCCGCGGCTCGGCGATGGCGGCCAGCATCCGGGTGAGGATGGCGAGCCGGGCTTCGCGGGCCTGGGCAATGGCCGTTTTGGCGAGGTCGAACGGAAGACCGGAAATCTTCAGGTCGAGCTGGAAACCGGTGATCCCTTCGTTGGTGCCGGCCAACTTGAAGTCCATGTCGCCGAAATGGTCTTCGGCGCCGAGGATGTCGGTCAGCAACTTGTGTTTCGTGATCTTGCCGGAGTCATCTTTCTCGGTGACCAAGCCGACCGAAATACCCGCGACCGGAGCCAGGATCGGCACCCCGGCGTCCATCAGGGCCAAACATCCGCCGCAGATCGAGGCCATCGAGGTGGAACCGTTGGAGGCCATGACTTCGGAAACCAAGCGGATCGAGTAGGGGAAGATGTCTTCCGCCGGGATCACTTGGAGGAGGGAACGTTCGGCGAGCGCGCCGTGGCCGATTTCGCGGCGGCCGGGGCCGATGAAACGACCGGCTTCACCGACCGAGAACGGCGGGAAGTTGTAATGGAGGATGAACGATTTCGTTTTCGCCCCACCGGTCAAGGCGTCAAGGTCCTGCGCGTCGCGCGACGCGCCGAGGGTCGCTACCACCAACGCTTGGGTTTCGCCCCGAGAGAAAAGGGCGGAACCATGGACCCGCGGCAATACGCCGACTTCGGAAAGGATTTCCCGGAGGTCGCCCGGACCGCGCCCGTCGACCCGTTTGCCGTGGTCGAGGATGTTGGAGCGGTAAACTTCTTCCTGCAACTCCTCGAAGGCGATGCGAATGGCGTTCGGGTCGAAATTCTCTTCGCCGAGTTCCGACTTCACCACTTCGGCGGTCTCTTCCATCACTTTGCTGACGGCGCGGGAGCGATCTTCCTTCTTGTCGTTGAAGACGGCGGTGACCAGTTTCTCGCTCGCTTCGCGGCGGACGATGGCGGTGACCCGGTCGTCGCCGGTGACGAGAGGGAATTCGCGCTTCGGTTTGCCGGCGAGTTCGGCCAGCTTGCGGATTCCGGCGATGATCGGCTGGATCGCCTTATGGGCGAATTCGAGGGCCTCGACGAACCGGTCTTCCGGCATTTGGTCGGCGCTCCCTTCGATCATCAACATCTCGGATTCGGTGCCGACGTAGATCAAATCGAGGGTGGAATCGTATTGTTGTTCGATGGTCGGGTTGACCACGAACTCGCCGTCGACTTCGCCGACCCGGACCGCGGCGACGGGGCCGTTCCAGGGAATATCGGAGATCATCATGGCGGCGGAAGCGCCGTTGATCATGAGGACATCCGGCTCGTTGATGAGATCGAGCGACAGGCAGAAGCCGATCACCTGGACCTCGTTGAGGAAACCCTTCGGGAAGAGGGGGCGCAACGGACGGTCGCAGAGACGGGACGTGAGGATCTCCTTTTCGCTGGGCCGGCCCTCCCGTTTAAAGTAGCCGCCGGGGAAACGGCCGGCCGCCGAGTATTTTTCTCGGTAATCGACGGTGAGAGGGAAGAAATCCTGGCCGGGGCGCAGGTTCTGGGAGGCGGTGGCCGAGACGAAGAGCACCGTTTCCCCGAGGGAGACGGTGACGGCGCCGCTGGCGAGTTGGGCGAGAGTTCCGGTCGAGAGGGTGATGCCCAGTTCCTCGATGGTGACGTTATGTTTCTGGTTCATTGTTTTCCTTTTATTTCTGCAGGTTGTCTACAAGCCCTCTCGTTTCCTCAGAAATGATGGAAAATCACGAAAGGGGATCCGCTAAGCCATCTCCGGTAATACAAAAAGATCATGCCCGGCGGGGCGACGCGTCAAACGGGTCGCCTGCCGGGCATGATCTGCCGGGATGACTTCAATTGGTTTACTTGCGAAGATTAAGCTTCTGGAGGAGCTCGGTGTACTTCGGCAGGTCGTGGCGCTTGACGTAATCAAGCAGCTTTCTCCGGCGGCTGGCCATCGCGATCAGGCCGCGCCGGGAGTGAAAATCCTTCCGGTGGGTCCGGAGGTGCTCGGTGAGCGAATTGATCCGCGCGGTGAGCAGGGCGATTTGGACCTCGCTCGAGCCGGTGTCCGAATCGTTGATTTTGAACTGAGAGATGATTTCTTGTTTCTGAATCTTTTCTGGCATGTTTAGTTGAAGTGCACGACTTTGGGAGCTTGGTGACAAGCCCGTGAGCCCAGCCCGGAAGCCGGATTCACCGCTGGAGCCCGCCGAGGCGGACCAGTCGCGGGAGCACGCTCTTTAGGGATACGGGCTCCTGACGCAATTTCCCAAAAGAGTTTAAAAAGAACCTTTGTGCAAGTGGAAATTGATCCCGCACGCGAAAAGATGGGGGATCGGAGGATTTGTAGCGATGAAGCCACGTCTCATCGATGGCCGTAGCGAATCTTCGGGGAAGATTCGCTCCGGGAGATCATCCGGCCCGGAGGGTGAGTTCGCGGATGTCGCGGCAACCGGGGAGTGCCCGGATCCGTTCCAGGATAAGTTTGCGGTGGAAGAACAGTTCCTGGCGGATGATTGGATCGGTGACGGCGACCAGGACGCGGCGGCCCTCCTCGATTTTCAGGAGATGGACGAATTGGGCGTTGGCCGGGCCGACGAGGGTCGGCCAATGGGTGGAAATGGTTTCCTCGAGGGAGGGCAATCCGATCCGGTGTTTTTCGAGGATGCCGGAGACCAGTTGATTCATTGCCACGGTTTCCCGCGGACGCGACCGGCTCCGGTCCGGGGGCATTCCACGGAACGAGGCGATCAGGTTTTCGACATGGCGAGGAAACGGCATTGAAGGTGAAGGATGGGGGAGGATTGTTGCGACAAAAGGAATCCGTGCAATAAAAACCGTGGATCGGGCGTGCCGGGATCGGTAGACGGAAGTTCGCGGTCGCCGGATTTTTTACTCACCTCCATTTGAATTCTTTGGAACTTCGCCGGGAAAAACCACTCCAATTGTCCTTGACAGTCCATCTGGAGTTCAAGGTAATCGCCTCGAAAAACGACTGACGAATCTATGCAAATCTCCGTTTCTTCCTCTGTTCCGTCGCTTCAAAACACCGGCAGTCCAACTCATGTTCCGTGTTTTGGGGGCTTCGATTCAGTGTTTCAACGTCGATTTGCCGATTTGTCGAGAAGGAGACTGAACGATTTTCCGCTCGATTTCGACGGGATTTTCGAATCGGTTTCTTCGCGGCGGACCGTTTTCTGAGGGGGCAAGCCGTTGTTTTATTCACCATGATTTCCGCACGTTTTTTTTCGCCAATTTCTTTCCGTTCCACTGGGGACGTTCATTCCTATTTTGATTCGGACCTATCCGCTTGGATGGCCGAATTCCGTTCGTCTCCCGGGTCGACTCTCGACGGGGTGACTGCACCGGGGACAACTCAATCGCTTTCAGTATAAGCAGGGATTTTTACAAATGGATACATACCTAAAATCAGTTTCGAAAAAGCTATGGAAGGTGGCGGTCGCCGGTTGCTTGGCCGTCTTCTTCGGCGCCGGCCTTTCCTATGGAGGAAACCTGCATGTCCGGTCGGTCACCCTTCAGGGGGACCAACATGTGGAATTAAATCCGGACGACCCGATTGTCTATACGGTGCGTTACGCTCGGACAAATACTTCAAGTCCTCCAAATGGTCCCCAACGTTTTCGGGTTTCGGTTTATCTTTCCACTGATGGCGATCCAGAGAACGAAAACAATTACCTGATCGATTTCTTCGATTCCACGGCGGACGAAGCGGGGCCTTCGGGACAACCGGTTCCCCCATTCGAGGCGCGTCGTCGACGGACGAACGCTCTCCCGAGCAACTTCTCTGGAACTTATTTCTTGTTGGCTCGAATCCGGGTAACCGACGGTCCTCCCGATTCAAATGTTGATACTTCGTATCCAAGCGTTTTCACCACCGGCACCGCACGGGTGACAATCCGTTCGATGGATCGGCCGCAGGTGAGTCGGGTGTCCAATGATTATCAAACCGGCGGCGACGCGAACGAGTTGAGCGAAGATCCGAGCATCAGCGCGGACGGACGTTATGTGGTTTTTCAATCGGAGGCAACGAACTTGGTTTCGTCACCATCCGCGCCAGAAGGCATCGCTCAGATCTATCGACGGGATAATATCACTGGCCAAGTGATCATGATCTCTCAGTTGGGGAATGTCGCAGGGAATCAAGAGAGTCGGAATGCTGTGATCAGTGCGGATGGAAGATTTGTGGCTTATGAGTCGTCGGCGACTAATCTCATTTCCGGAATCGGAAATACCGACACAAACCAGCACACAGATGTTTTCGTATACGACGGAAATACCGGCATCACGACGCGGGTGAGCCTTGCCCATGACGGGAGTCAAGCGAACGGGGGAAGCTTTTACCCGACCATTAGCGAGGATGGCTCCATTGTTGCGTTCGAGTCCGATGCTTCGAATTTGGTTCCCGGTGACACGAACAACCGTCGGGATGTTTTCTACGTCAATCTGGTAAACGGGATGTTCAATGGAATCAATATGGCCAGTGTATCTCCAGAGGGTTACATCGGAAACAATTCCAGCACCCAACCCGCGATTAGCGGAGATGGATCGACGATCGTCTTCCGTTCTTTCGCCACCAATCTGGTGCCAGGAAAGACCACTACCTTTTCTGAGATCTATGCGAAAACCGTCAGCACCGGAGAGCTCACCCGGATTTCTTATAACTGGGAGTCGGATGAGCAGTTGAATCGTGATTCGTTCGATCCGGCGGTCAGTTTTGATGGTCGCTACGTGGCATTCGCTTCCCGCGCGTCCAATATTGAGGCCCCCGACGGTTCTTTCAATAATTGGGGGACCTCCCAGGTTTACGTGGTGAACCGTCAGGTATCCCAGGGGGACCCGCGAGATCAAGTCGGCAATGTTTCTTTGTCGCTCGTATCCCGGAGTTTTGACGACTCGTTTGCAGACAGTGAAGCGTTGGGACCAATTATAAGTGGGAACGGACGTTTCATCGGATATCGCACAGAGGCGGGAAATCTTCAGCCTGAATTCGTGGTTCGTTCGGACCAGGTTATTTTCGAAACTTTCATCACGGGGGTTTCTTCCATCCAAGTAATCGAATCTGGTGAAAATTATGGTCCTTCGGTTAGTATCGTTGATCCGACCGGAACCGGTCAGGCAGCGGCCGCATCGGTCACGATTACAGGAGGACGGGTGACCGCTGTCACCGTGATCAATGGGGGAATTGGGTATGATGACGACACGGAAGTCATCATCAACGACCCTTCGCCCGACGCGGGCGGAGTTGTTTTGAATCCGACCTTCGATGACGAAGGCCGTTTGACCGAAGTGGAGGTCATTGAGGGTGGGTCCGGCTATACCCAACCCCCAACCGTCGAGTTGATCGGGGGCGATCCCGCGATAGGAGCCGAAGCCCAGGTGCTGCTGAATGCTTCAGGTGGAATTTCGAGATTCATAATTCTCGATCCCGGGGCCGGATATATGTCGCCGCCCGACGTGGTGATCCACTCATCCTCTCCGACCGCGACCGGCGCGGAGGCTGAAGCGGTGTTGGGAACGGTTGATTGGATCCGCAATTATGCGGATACCAACGGAACCTCTGATCTTTATATTCGGGACACCGGGATCCGCGAGATCGTGGTGACCGATGGGGGATCGGGCTATACCGATGACATTCTTTTGATGGCCCCCGTCGAAATATCCGGCGGCGGTGGAACGGGAGCGGCGGCGTTGGCCGTCGTGGAAAACGGCGCGATTGCCCGGATCGAAATCATCGAATCGGGTGCGGGCTATACCTCCGTTCCCACAATCAACCTTCCGGGGAATGCGACTGCCGAAGCTGCGTTGGCGAACGGAAACGAGCGGGTCACCCGCAGTAAGTTCGGCCAGCAGACGATAGGAATCGTGGGCAGTTATGAGGTTCCGTCTTCCCGTGGGATCGCGATGAGTCGTGACGGACGTTACGTCGTGTTCGCGTCAGATGCTCACAACACAGCAGGTTTTATATTCGGAAAATCGAACCAGATTCCGCTTGACGGTAATTCGAAACGGGACGTTTTCATGGTGGACCGTCGCATCGGATCGGCTTTCACTCCGGTCCAAGGGGTGGCCCCACTGGTGAATCTCACGATGGATTCCGAAAACATCACCTATGGGTCGGACCGAATGTTCAACATTCGCGCCTTCGATGGGGGTGACGTGGATCCGCTCACTGGAACTCCGGTTCCGGGAGTTATCCAGTCGGTGGAGATCTATGCCAACGGCGTTCGAGCCGGAACCGGCGGATTGAACGATCCCTTCGGCGAGATCATGAGTGGCCCGAGTGGGACGTATTTCGGACGCTTCACCGCTCCGAGCGTGAGCGGCCCTGTGCAAGTGTATGCGATCGCGATTGACGGGAATGGGAATCGGACAATCTCTGATCCGGTGACCTTCAATGTCGTTCCTCCGTCGAGTGGACGCCCGGCGGTGACGATTACCTTGACCCCCACGACGATTACTCTGGGGCAAACCGCGACCATTCAGTCTTTCCCTTCCGATCCCGAGAATCAGTTGGGCATTGATGAAGAAACCGGTTCCGCCGTCCGTTTCTACGTCGATGGCGTCCGGATTGCCAATGATCCCGATTTCCCGAACCGCGCTCTTTTCACTCCGACCAATCCGGGGCGTTACTCGATCACGGCGATCGTCCGCGACGCGACCGGGAATACCGCGGCGTCCAACGAAGCGATTTTGTCGGTCCTTTCGCCGCCGGCTCCGGTAGTGACCTGGAAGCGCCCGACTTCGCTGGACCGGGCTACCGTGGGACAAAGCTACTTCTTCGAAGTCGAAGCGAGCACGACCAATCAAGCAGCTTCTTTGACCTCGGTCAGAATCTACGGCCTCCTCGGTTCCGAAGAATTCTTGCTCGGCCAAGCGGTCCGGGTTGGGACAAGTTCGATTTTCCGATTGGAATGGATTCCGACATCGGAGCAGATCGGGGGTCTGACTGTGTTTGCCCGGGCGGTGGATACCCAACAGGGCCAAGGTCGCACCGACAATCAGGTGGTGATCGTCAGCCCGGTGATTGATCCGGCGCCCTCGATTGAGATCGTCACCCCGAGTTGGACTCCGGGCGTGGCACCCTTGGAAGTTCTCACGACTGAAACGTTGGTTTTCGGCTCGGAAGTGACCAATGACATTTACGGTGCGAATTCGGTCGAGTATTTCGCCAACGGATCGAGCATTGGAATGGGAACCTTCAATGCTGACACTGGACTTTGGGAACTCGATGTTGATTTTTCGCTCAAGACACCTGGAGCCTACAGCATCGTAGCTATCGTGGAAGACGGCGCGTTGAATCGGATGTCTTCCGATCCGCTTTTGATCTCCCTCCTGACGCCGAAGCCGATTGTGGTCCTCTTGGATCCGGATCCGGCCGATGGCATGGTGGAGGCAAAGCTCGGACGTCCCCTGCCGTTTACGATCGAAGCCTATTCACCCGATCCGCTGCTGCAAATCACCAGCGTGGTGATCGAATCCGAGGGTCAGCAGATTGGCACCGCCGAGCGCTTCCCCGGAACTAATAAGTATACATTCACGTGGAATCCCACTTCGACCGGATTCTATGTTCTGGGAGTGTCGGTGGGCGACTCGGTCGGCGGCACGTCGAAATCCGCGGACCTGGAGGTTCGGGTAACCGAGGCCGCCGGTAGTCCTCCCAGCGTGAGTATTCTGAATCCTGAAGATGATTCGACCGTCACGAAAGCATCGACCGTGCCTCTTTCGGCCCGGGTCCTGCGTGGAACGAATCCGGTGGCCGGGGTGAAATTCTACCTCAATGGTCTCTTGCTCGGTTCCGCCGTTCGGGAGCATGCCAGCGAGCAGTGGGTGTTGAATTACACCTTCGACGAGATCTCCTCAGGTTCGTATGAATTGACGGCGATCGCGACCGACACGAGTGGAAACTCCGCTTCTTCAGGTGTGATTGAATTGTCGGTCACCTCAAGCATTGGACTTCCTCCGACTGTTTCCGTCGAAGCCGTTCCGTCTTCATTCTATCGCGGACAAAGCACTCAGTTGATGGCGACCGCGTCCGATTCGGATGGCACGATTACCTCGGTCGAGTTCTTCGCCAACGGCCAACGGATCGGAGAAGCCGAAGGGGCGCCGTTTGCTATATCCTGGACGACCAATGTGGCTGGTCTCTATAACGTGGTCGCGGTAGCCCGGGATAACCATGGCAATACTGGCATTGGCTCCACGACCGTCACCGTCAATGGAAGCGATCCGGATCCGTCTGCCGATTTCCCGGTGGTCTTCGTGCGTCCGGCTGATAACTCCTTGATTGGACGCCCGGGGCAACCGCTCTTCATGGAAGCCACCGCTTCCTTTGCCGAAGGTTCGATTTCCCAAGTCGAATTCCTTGCCAACGGTGCGGTGATCGGAGAAGGCGAGCGGGTGGGTGACAGCGATCGTTACCTCCTGACTTGGACTCCGCAGACGACTGGAACCTACCAGGTCTTCGTCCGGGCGACCAATAATCTGAATCAAACGAAGACGACCTCCACTCGGACGGTTGTGGTTCAGGCAACGGCCGGTTCGGCTCCGACTGTCACCATTCTTCAACCCTCCGGGGATGACTCGGTGACGACCAATTCGGACGTGTTGTTTACCGCACGTGCCACCGATAGCGATGGAACCATCACTTCGGTCGAATTCTTCGCGAATGGCGGACTCCTGGGATCAGCTTCTCCCGCCGCAGCGGGCGCGTCCACTTGGACGATGACGACGGATTTCGCCCTGCTCGGACCGGGTAGTTACGAAATCGTGGCAGTTGCCCGGGACAATTCCAGCAACATGACCGCATCTTCCTCCGTTGATCTCAGCGTCACTTCCGCGACGGGACCTGCAGCTCCGCAACCGGCGTTGACCGCTTCGGCCGGCACCATCAAGCGCGGGCAAAGTGTTCTGTTGTCGGTTCAGCCCGCCGGTGGAACCGCGATCACGGAAGTCGAATTCTTCGCGAACGGCTTGCCGATCGGCGACGATGACGAAGCTCCTTACAGCGTCAGCTGGACTCCGAGCGCGAGTGGTGAATTCAGCTTGGTGGCGATCGCGACAGACGCACTCGGCAACCGGGTTTTGACCAATGGTCTCTCGTTGAGCGTGACCGCGAACAACGCACCGGTGGTGAGCCTGATTCAGCCGAACGGTAACACCACGGCGACGGTCGGTCAGCCGGTTTTCCTCCGGGCCAATGCGACGGACGAGTTCGATACGGTCGCCTTGGTCGAGTTCATCGCCAACGGTCAAGTGATCGGCGAAGGGGAGCGGGTCGGCAACACCGACGTCTACAATCTCACTTGGACACCGAGCCAGGCCGGGGCGAGAGCGATCACCGTTCGGGCGACCGACTCTGCCGGGTTGACCGGCGTTTCGACCGAAAACGTGACGGTTCAAGTCAATTCGACCTCCGGGGCGGCTCCGACTGTGACCATCGTCGCACCTTCGGGAGACACCACCGCGACCACCAAGTCGGACGTTGTCTTCACGGCGAGGGTCGTCGATAGCGATGGCACCATCGACTGGGTTGATTTCTACGCCAATGGCGAGTTCATGACCCGGGTCGACGCTCCTGCCACCTTGGGTTCGAACCTCTGGACCACCAACGGTAACTTCAGTGACCTGGGGGCCGGTAGTTATGAGATCGTGGCGGTGGCGAAGGACGACAACAACAACGTGACGGCGTCCTCACCGGTCGAACTCACTGTGAGCTCCGTTGAAGGAACGCCGGCTTCGCCCGCGACTTTGACGGCCTCCGCGACTCAAATCAAGCGTGGTCAGTCGATCAACTTGTCGGTCCAACCGGCGGGAGGCACCGCGATCACCTCGGTCGAATTCTATGCGAACGGCGCCGTGATCGCCGACGATGACGAAGCTCCGTTCAGTGCCAACTGGACGCCGGCGGTGCGGGGAGACTACACCGTGGTCGCCATCTCCACCGACGCTCTGGGGCATCGGGTGTTGACGAATTCGATCGACGTAAGTGTCGATGCCAACAACGCCCCGGTAGTGAATATGGTGCAACCGAATGGCAACACCACGGCGACCGTCGGTCAGCCGGTGTTCCTGGAGGGAACCGCCACAGACGACTTCGATTCGGTGACGTTGGTGGAGTTTTACGCCAATGATCAGCTGATCGGGGAAGGGGAGCGGGTTGGCGACAGCAGTTCCTACCAGTTCACCTGGGTGCCGACGCAGTCCGGTAACCGCTCGATTTCCATGCGGGCGACCGACTCCGCTGGTCTCACCGGTGTTTCGTCTCAATCGATCAATGTTCAGGTGAATGCGACCAGTGGGTCCGGGCCGACCGTCTCGATCATCGAGCCCTCGGGCGACGATTCGGTGACGACGACTTCGGATGTGCTCTTTACGGCGACGGCCGACGGCCAACATGGGATTTCCAGCGTGGAGTTCTATGCAAACGGACGTTCCTTCGGTTTGGCGACTCAGTTCCCTGGAACGACTTACTGGAGTCGGGTGACTGACTTCGCGGGAGTCGGTGCCGGAGAATACGAGATCATCGCCGTCGCCCGTGACAATGCCGGTAATGTGCGGGCCTCGAGTCCGATCGAGTTGACGGTGGTCCCGTCGACCGGCGGACCCCGGGCATTGCAACCAACCTTGTCGGTGAACGCTTCTGAGATCGGCCGCGGGCAAACCGTCGTCCTGACCTTGCAAGGCAATCCTCAAGGTGCCGCTCTCAGTTCCGTCCGATTCTTCGCCAATGGTCGATTCATCGGTGAGGAAGATGAGGTCGAGGGGGCCATTCCAAACCGTTTCCGGATCAATTGGACACCGAATGCCAGCGGCAACTATCAGTTGTATGCCTTGGCGGTCGACGTCAACGGAAACACGGTTCGCTCCACGGATGCTCAGCTCACGGTTTCGGGCTTCGATATGACTGCGACCATCGCGTCGCCTCTTGACGGGTCGTATTTCACGGTCGCTTTGATCGGCAGTCAGCCGACTGGAGCCCGGCCGGTGCCGATCCGTGTGGAGTATTCCATGCCTCAGGGTGTTGCCGTCGACTCCGTGACGGTTCTCGTCGACGGTGAGCCTTTGACTGGTCCGACCTTGCTGCGGCCTCAATTGACCCAGCAATTCTTCCGGGCCGATTGGTTGCCGAGCCAAACCGGCGAGCGGACGATTTCCGCCATCGTGGTGGATAGCCGTGGCAATGTCAGTTATGCCCAGGAAGTCACCATCACGGTGCAACCGCTGGGGGTCATCGTGGGTAATCCGGCAGCGCCGGACAACAACGTGGCGTTCGTGACGCAGATCTATTCGGATTTGTTGCGCGGGGGGCCGTTGGCCAGCCCGACTCAGGGACGGGCGCCGAGCCGTGCGGAGTTGGTTTATTATGTGACCCGGTTGGACAATAACCAATGGACTCGCGGCCAGGTGGTCGCCGACGTGATGACCGATCCGGACTTCGAGGTCGTCCGCTGGGTGATCGCCACCTACATTACGGTATTGGGTGATTATCCGACGGTGGATCACTTGATCGACGGGATTGCTATCCTCGGACCGGTTTCGGGCACGGTCCCAGCCAATTTGCCGTTCTTGGTCGATCATGTGTTGGAGTTGGACGAGTTCCGACTCCGCCATGGCCGGGCCAACTCCCAGTTGACACCCGGGGAATTGCTCCACTTGGTCTGGAGTAACAACCTCGGCCGAAGCTGGAGAAGTGCCGATCAGCGCGTCACGGAGGAACAGCGGATCGCCAGCATTGGAAAGATCTCCTATCTGACGATGCTCATTGTTGGAACGGATAACGGCAACGGTAACGGCACCAACGGGGGAATGACCGGCACGATCGCTTCGTATGAGAACGAGATTAAGCGTGCGGCCTTGATTCTGCTCTTGCTGGACAAGGATATCGTTCCGAACGAAGTCGGGTCCCTCAGCAGGAATATTGCGGAGGCCGCCCAGTTCATCGTCGAGGGGAATCACGGTTTGTTCGAGCGCCGGTTCAGTGGAAATGGTTGTTTCTTCGGAATCGCTAATCCGAGCCTGCATACCGTGAAGACTTCAACCTGGTTGGGCGTCTTCGATGATCGCCACTTCAAATACAATAATCCGGCCGGATGGATCAATCACCAGGAGCATGGATGGTTGTATGTGACGGGCCAGGGGTATCCCCACGGCATGTGGATGTGGGATCATGTCCAACAAGATTGGCTCTGGACCCGCCCTGACCTGTATCCGTTCTTCTACAGCGATAAACGCGGGCAGTGGCTCTACTACACCAAGGGTGGAAATTCCAAGAACCGGCAGTTCCAAGTCTGGAACGGTCAAGCTTGGATTCCGCTTCCAGTGAACGGCCAGTGATCGGCGCTTAACCAAATAATTCAGAATATATGAAAACTAAGAAGGTTTCGAACGGGCTGTTTGCGGTATGTGCCCTCCTCTCGTTGGTCGTCGGTCTCGGGACCGGTTGTGGCGGGGGTGGCGGTGGTGGCGGCGGCGCCGACACCAGCAATACGCCTCCTCCGACGGATATGGGTGAACCGCCGGCTTATAATCCGGATCCGAATCCTCCGGCGGTTCCGTAAGCTGATCGGAGTAGAGTTCAATTCAAATGAATCCAGGGGACTGGTTGCGCGAGCGGCCAGTCCCCTTCGTCGTTTGCTTCTCTCAGGCCCCTTTATTCGCGGAAAAGTAGTGGGGTTGGCTTTGCCGCCCCATTCTGCGGGATGTTCGAAAATCTCGGGATCCACGACCTCGCCTGCGAACCGCGAGGTGGGCGTTCGTTCGGTTGTTCTTCGCCCGCTGCGGTCGGGCGGCGGAGCCAACCCGACTACGGGGGCGCTCGACTCCTCCTGCAGGCTTCGGCGTTTGGGGGATGTCGCGTCTTTGCAGTGATGGGGAATAAGGAAAAGGTTTTGGCTGGCGGTTTCTGGCGTGGCGAGTGATCTTCGAACGATGTTTTCGGTATTTCAGTTTCGCGTCCCGAGGGAATCAGCGGGGCGGCGGTAGCGTAGAAGGGATCTCTATGCGAGGTGTTCCGCTTCAGACTTTTCCCCGGCAAATAACGGTCTCTTCGCCGTTTCGCTACCTCGCTTTGATAATGGCGGGCACACTGTTTCATGCTGGTTCTTTGGTGGCGACCGAGTCCTCGCCGTTGTTGCCGGAGACGTTCTTTCCTGAGTTGCACCGGATTTTGGAGGAGTCGATGGGGCGTTCCTGGCGGATGGTTGAGGAGAACTTCCGAGTCGACGAAGCCCGGGGCGAGGAGCGAGCGTTGGCGTCGGGCCGTTATCCATCCGTCGCTGGCACCTTCCGTTACACGGGAAGGTTGGAAGATCGGGATGATTTTGACCGGACGCGGAGTTTTTATCAGCCGCAAGCGGCTTTGACGGTTCGTCAGCCGGTTTTCCAGTGGGGTGCCACGGAAGCGAATCGGCGGATCGGTCGGATTCGGACGGCGATGGCCGAAGCCAATCGGGAGGAGGTCTATCGTCTTCTCGCATTGCAGATTCGGGGAGCGTATTTGGATATTCGGTTGCAGCAGTTGGGAGTCCGGCTTGTGGAATCCCGACGCGATTTGGCCGAAAGCGAGGTGAGATCGGCCGATCATCAATTTCAGGATGGGGGAATTACCGCCGAGGAGCGAACCCGGGTCCGGTTGGCGGCGGAGGAGGCCCGGCTTCATTTGCGGCGGGCGGAAGCGGATTTGGTTCGGCGGATCGGCGCCTTGGAATCCCTCAGCGGCGGGCCGATTGATCTGCCGCTGGATGGAGAGGCGATCGGAGTTCCGTCATTGCCCGTCGTCAAGGGGATGCCGCCGGTGGAAGTGGCGCGCACGGAAGGGGAGCGACCAAGGGAACGGTTGGCGGATCAGCGGGTCCGGCAGGCTGCCGAACAGCGGACAGTGGAGCGGGCGCGGGACCGTCCATCGCTCCAGTTGATCGCGGGCGTCGCGCAGGATCAAGTGGCGGTGTTCGATCGGGGAAATATTGACCGCACGGTGTATTTCGGAGGGGTGGAGGTGACTTGGAGTATCTTCGACGGATTTGAATCCCAAGGCCGGAGGAGGGCGGCGGCGGCTCGGGAACGGCTGGAGCGGCAACGGCGGCAACGGCAGGAGGTGGAATGGGTGGTCAACATGGAAAATCTGACCGACACCATCCGTTGGGCATCGCTGGCTTTAGAGATTTCGGAAGCTCGTTTGGAACTCAGCGCGAGGGAGCTGTCTGAAACAATGGAAGATTGGGAGCAAGGTCTTGTTTCCGAATTGGATATGATGAGAATTCGAGTCAGTCACTTGGAAGCGGAGGCGGAAACAGCAGGTCAACGGGTGGAGTATCTGATGGCGGTGGCTGAATATTTGTCGGAAGCGGGTCTCGATCCGATTGTTTACGGTCTGGGCAGTAGATAAAAAAAGATAAATAATCATGAACAACCGGCAAAAGTGGCGATGGATGGGGGGAGCTCCAGTGGTGGCTGCCCTCCTTCTCGCATTGGGCTGGGGCGGAGCCCAGGTGATGCGGACGGAGGTCCAGGTCGCCGCGGTGGAACGGGGAACCGCGGTCAGTGCGGTCTCCGGTGTGGTGACATTGACGTCCTTCCGGACGGTTGAGTTGCGGTCCGAGACGGGCGGAGAGATTGTCGAAAGCCGATTGGAACTTGGGGGAGAGGTTTTTCCAGGCGATTGGGCGCTTTGGCTCGACGACACCGATGTCCGGCGTGCTCTCGAACGAGTGACGATCGATTTGGACGCGGAAGCGGCGTTGGCGGAAGTCGGATCCCTTCTGCGACATGATTTGGAGGAAGCCCGCGACGAATTGACGAGGCGGGAGGGGGAGCCAACACGGTTTTCGGCGAAGGAGATCGAGCAACAACGCCGCCGGGTGGCGCGATTGAGCGATGAGATTCGGCGGGAGGAGATCGCGGAGCGCCGGAGAATCGCGGTGTTGCGAAACGAATTCCGCCGTTTGGAGCGGGAGTTGGAGAAGACGATGCTCCATTCCCCGGTCGCGGGGGATGTGGTGGAGTTGATGGCCCACCCTGGCGATGTGGTGGTGCCGCGGGCGGTCGTCGCCCGGATTCTTTCGCGGGAGCGGGTGATCGAAGCGACGTTGAGCGAGGAAAATTTTGCCGGAGTCCGAGTGGGGCAACCGGCGACAGTTCGATTTCTCGGCTATGGTTCCCGGCTTTTCCCGGGAACCGTCTCGAAGGTGTTGCCGGCCGCGGATCCGATGACCCAGCGGTATACGGTTCATCTGGAAGTCGACATGCCGGAGGAACTCATGGCTCCGGGGATTACCGGGGAAGTGAGCATCATCGTGGGTGAACGGGCGGATGCGTTGACGATTCCCCGCCGCGCATTGCTCGGCCGCGAAGTTTTCGTCGTTCGAGGTGATCGGGTGGAGGCACGGGAAGTCACGCCGGGATTCGTGAGTTTGAACCGGGTCGAGATACTCGCGGGATTGGAGGATGGGGAGCGAGTGGTGGTGGAGAATCTCGACCGATTGCGGGATGGTGATCGGATTCGGATCAAGTGACCATGCCGATTGAAGCACGCATTGCCTTCCGTTTTCTGCTGGCGAAGAAGCGGGCCATGCTGATGAGTCTCGGGGGAATCGCCCTTGGGGTGGCTTTTTTCATTCTGACTCAGGCGCAGACTACCGGGTTCGAACGTTTTTTCGTCCGGACGATCTTGGGGACGAGCGGGGCGATTCAAGTGCGCGACTCATTTCAAGATACCCTGCGGACCATGGAGGTGGGAGGCGGGGAGAGCGGCAGTGGATTCCAAATCGCCCATCGTGGGGCGCGACACTACGTGGAAGGCGTCGCCGAACCCGGAACGGTCAGGGAGGCGTTATTGGAATTCGCCAACGTAACCGCCGTGTCGGAGATTTTGGAAGGTTCCGCGAGGATGCGGACTTCGTTCCGGCAGGAAACGGTTCAGGTGTATGGGGTGCGATTGGAGGATCACTTGGCGGCGAGCGATTTGGGAAGTCAGTTGGTCCGGGGAAGTCTCCAGCGCTTCGAGGAAAATCCCCAAGGGATTTTGATCGGGGCGATTCTGGCCCAGCGGATGCAGTTGCAGGTCGGGGATAGTTTTGTGATGGAAACGCCGGATGAGCGACGCCGTTACCGGGTGGCGGGGATTTACGAAACGGGGGTGCGCGACATCGACCGCTTCCGGGTGTATCTGCACCTGCCTGAGGCGCGCTCGCTTTTACGGCGTCCGTTCGGAGCTTCCTTCCTCCAGGTGAATCTGCGGGATCCGGGTCGGGCGGCTCGCGATGCGGCCCGGATGGAGGAAGTGGTCGGACATTTCGCCTATGGCTGGGAGGAACGTGAGCAGGCTTGGTTGGAGGTGTTCCGGGCGTTGCGGATCTCGTCGGGGCTGACGGTCGTCACGATCATTCTTATTTCTGGTATCGGAATGTTCAATACGTTGGCGATGATTGTGATGGAAAAGACCCGGGAGATTGCGGTGCTGCGGTCAGGCGGATTCGGACGCGGCGATATTGTGCGGATTTTCCTTTGGCAAGGGGGGATGATTCTCGGGGCCGGGGTTCTTTTGGGGTGGATACTTGGCGCGGTGTTGACTGAATTGGTATCGCGGATACCGATCCGGATTCGGGGAATATTCGCGACGGATTCGTTCGTGGTGAATTGGTCGATTTCCCATTATCTCTGGGCGGCGGGAATCACCGCCGTGGTGGTGGCATTGGCGACGGTGTTGCCCGCCCGTCGGGCGGCGCGACTGGAACCGGGGGATGTGATACGGAACGCATCGGTATGAGCATGGCGAAACCGCAACCGGAGGTCGAAGGGGGAGCAGCGGACGAGGGAGCGGTGCTTTCGTGCGTCGATTTGCACCGGTATTTAGGAGCGGATGAATCGCGGGTGCATGCGGTTCGCGGGGTGACGCTCGATTTGTTTGGTGGGAAAAGTTATTCGATCGCAGGTCCTTCCGGATGTGGGAAAAGCACGCTGCTTTATTCACTAGGTCTGTTGGACCGTCCAGACTCCGGGGGGATTCGGATTGGCGGTGTTGATTACTCGGATGCCGCGGATCCGTTGCGGACTCGGGTCCGGTTGGAGAAAATCGGGTTTGTGTTCCAATTTCATTTCCTGCTGACGGAATTTACCGCTCTGGAAAACGTGATGCTCCCAATGGAGCGATTGGGGTGGGGGGGGAAGCGAGAACGGCAGGAACGGGCTTGGGCACTATTGGAACGGGTGGGGTTGGCGGAAAAGGCCGGACGACGGGCGAACCATCTCTCCGGAGGGGAACAGCAACGGGTGGCGGTTGCCCGAGCCCTGGCGAATGCGCCGCCGATTATTTTAGCCGATGAACCGACCGGTAACCTGGATGCCGCCAACACCGAGCGCGTGGCGGATTTGTTGGTGCGATTGGCCCGGGAGGAGAACCGGGTGTTGGTCGTGGTGACTCATAATCCGGCGGTTGCCGACCGCTGTGACGTCCCATTGCGGATGCGCGATGGGAAGATCGTAACGACGGAGTAGGAGCGGGCGCATTTCTGCCAAGGGGGTGGAACAGGCATTCCTGCCTGTTTTTTCTGTGAAGAGGCACAGACAGGAATGTCTGTGTGTGGCTCTTGGTTTCCCGCGCTCCCCGCCGTTCGCAAGAGTTCATCAATTCCTTCCGCGCCTATCAGAGCAAACCCCGTTGGCGCCGAACGGAATCGCCTTATTCCGACCCCCCGCCGCCCCGCGGTCGCCGAGAATTGCCTGATCCTTTCTTCGCCCGGCAAATCGAGTCATGCGGAATTGATCCCCGTCTCCTCCACGCTCCGAGCAAGACCTGCCGCATCATCATCCGGCGAAAGCCGGGATGCTACGGATGTCCGGGGCTTGGAATCGTAGCATCGAGTTTTCACTCGATGAATCTCCTCCCCGCGAGGGTCATCCGGCGAAGGCCGGGATGCTACGGATGCCCGGGGCTTGGTATAGTAGCATCGAGTTTTCACTCGATGGGTCCCTCCCCGCGACGTTCATCCGGCGAAAGCCGGGATGCTACGGATGCCCGGGGCTTGGCCGCGTAGCATCGAGTTTTCACTCGATGGGTTCCCTCCCCGCGACGGTCATCCGGCGAAAGCCGGGATGCTACGGATGTCCGGGGCTTGGCATAGTAGCATCGAGTTTTCACTCGATGGGTCCCTCCCCGCGACGTTCATCCGGCGAAAGCCGGGATGCTACGGATGTCCGGGGCTTGGCATCGTAGCATCGGGTTTTCACTCGATGGGTTCCCTCCCCGCGAGGGGTCATCCGGCGAAGGCCGGGATGCTACGGATGCCCGGGGCTTGGCCGCGTAGATAACATGAGGGCGACAAGTGGGAAAGAATTCTCCAACATGTCGCCCGATATGAATAACCAATCGAAAAATAACTTCTCCAAATTGATTAACGGAATCGTCTCGTCCAATGGGCAGGAGGTCAAGCTCGGGATCGATCTTCATGCCCGCGATGGCGTGGCTTGCCTACAGGTGGACGGCAGCTTGCCGCAACGCCCGTTGCGCTTGAAGCACGAGGAACTGGTTCGCCTCGTTGGCAAGTTAGTGGCCGCCGACCTGAAGGTTTATGCCTGTTATGAGGCTGGTCCTTGCGGCTATGGATTATACCGCCAGCTCACCGAATTGGGAGCCACCGTTTTCGTGGTTGCCCCGGTGAGCCTGGCGGGCGGACGCAACCAAAAGACGGATAACCTTGATGCGCGGGGGCTGGTCGACCAACTCGACCGCTATTTGCGAGGCAACAAGAAGGCCTTCACGGTCATTCGTGTGCCAAGCCAGGAGGAAGAACAGGCGCGGGCGAGATCACGTCTGCGCGATCAGATCAAGAAGAGCCGGAGTGGATGGGAGGCACGTGGTCGAAGCGCGTTGCTGGCGCAGGGATTCCACGTGAAAGGCCGTTGGTGGGGGCCGCGCAAATGGAAGGATCTCTGTCTCGAATTACCCGAGTATCTGGTCCAGCAACTTGAGGTAATGCGTGAGATTCTGCTGAAGCTCGACGAGAAGGAAAGGGCCATCAAAAAGGAACTGGTCGAGGAGGTTAAACAGCCTCTGCCGGTCGGAATCGGAGCCCTGACCTGGGTGATGCTCCTGCGGGAGATCTGCGACTGGGGACGGTTTAAGAACCGGCGTCAAGTGGCCGGCTTCGTCGGATTATGTGCCGGGGTTCACCAAAGCGGAGGATCCTCCCGGGATCTGAGTATAAACAAGCACGGCAATCCGCGAATACGCGCCCTGTTAATCGAAGCGGTCTGGCGCATGGTGCGATGGCAACCCGATTACCCGCCCGTGCGCGAGTTGGTCGAGAAGCTTGTCAGCGGCCGGTCTCGGCGCAAGATCGCGGTCGCGGCCGCCCGCAAGCTCGCCATCGATCTGTGGCGGTTGGCCACCGGTCAAACCACGCCTGAGAAGCTCGGCCTGAGGATGCCCGAGGTTGCAGTCGGCTGAGGGCAACCAACTTCCCTTTTTGTTCTTTGATCTTTTTGCCTGAAGCGAACCCGATTTCGGAGTGGAGCGCGCACGTTTCGATGCTTGGACTTTCATCCGTTCCTGTAGATTGTGCCGCTTGCTCCGTCCCTCTTTTCCTCCGGCCTCGCCGGGGGTCGCATAAATTATAATGCGCTGCCTCTAAGGCACGCGCGGATAGCAGTTTGTCCCCCCGGCCAGTTCGAGGGGACCGGGGACGAGAGACATTCCTTTCCGGGGGCAACTCCAAAGGCCAAAAGATTGGGGCTCATTGCCGCCCCCAAACCCCCGCTAGGGGAACTAAGGTAAGAAAGCAGATCTTAAGAATGTCCTAAGAAAAATAAATCAAACAACGGTTTCATTTTCCGCTTGTCACGAAACCCTCATAGCAGCATCGAGTTTTCACTCGATGGGTTCCCTCCCCGTGACGGTCATCCGGCGAAAGCCGGGATGCTACGGAAGTTTGGTGCTTGGCCGCGTAGTATCGAGTTTTCACTCGATGGGTTTCCTCCTCGCGACGGTCATCCGGCGAAAGCCGGGATGCTACGGATGTCCGGGGCTTGGCCGCGTAGCATCGAGTTTTCACTCGATGGGTTCCCTCCCCGCGACGGTCATCCGGCGAAAGCCGGGATGCTACTGAAGTTCGGGGCTTGGCCGCGTAGTATCGAGTTTTCACTCGATGGGTTTCCTCCTCGCGACGGTCATCCGGCGAAAGCCGGGATGCTACGGATGTCCTGGGCTTGGCATCGTAGCATCGAATTTTCACTCGATGGGTTCCCTCCCCGCGACGGTCATCCGGCGAAAGCCGGGATGCTACTGAAGTTCGGGGCTTGGCCGCGTAGTATCGAGTTTTCACTCGATGGGTTTCCTCCTCGCGACGGTCATCCGGCGAAAGCCGGGATGCTACGGATGTCCTGGGCTTGGCATCGTAGCATCGAATTTTCACTCGATGACCACAGACAGGAATGTCTGTGTCACGGTCAGGGACGAAAAAGGGGCGAATCCCGTTTTGCGGAATTCGCCCCGATGTATTCGAAACGTTAGGACGTCTGCAGGTCGCTTACACCCCGAGGGCCGCTTGGGCGGCGGCGAGGCGGGCGACCGGCACGCGGTTCGGCGAGCAGCTGACGTAATCGAGACCGATTTCGTGACAGAACTTCACCGAGTCCGGATCTCCGCCGTGTTCGCCGCAGATGCCGAGCTTGATCTTCTTGCGGGACTTGCGGCCCTTCTCGATCGCGAGCTTCATCAGCGAACCGACGCCGGCGGTGTCGACCGAGGCGAACGGATTGGCCGGCAGGATTTCCTCGTTCTGGTAGAGGCGGAGGAAGTTGCCGGAGTCGTCGCGGCTCATGCCGAGGGTCGTCTGGGTCAGGTCGTTGGTGCCGAAGCTGAAGAATTCGGCGGTTTCGGCGATCTGGTCGGCGACGAGAGCCGCGCGCGGCACCTCGATCATGGTTCCGACGAGGTAGTCGATCTTCACCTTTTTCTTTTCCATGACCTCGGCGGCCACGCGGTGGATGATTTCGACCTGGTTCTTCAATTCCCCCGGGTATCCGACGAGCGGGACCATCACTTCGGGAACCACCTTTGGCGCGTTTTTCAGCTTCATCACCTGGGCGGCCGCTTCGAAGATGGCGCGAGCCTGCATTTCGGTGATTTCCGGATAGCTGATGCCGAGGCGGCAACCGCGGTGTCCGAGCATCGGGTTTTGCTCGTGGAGAGCCTTGACCCGTTCGACGATCGCTTCCTGCGGGATCTCCAACTTCTCGGCCAAGGCCCGGATGGAAGTGTCGTCGTGCGGGAGGAACTCGTGCAACGGCGGGTCGAGCAGACGGATCGTCACCGGGTAGCCCTTCATCGCTTTGAAGAGACCGGCGAAGTCGGACCGCTGGTGCGGCAGCAACTTCTTGAGAGCGGCTTGGCGGTCCTTGTCGTTCTGGGCGATGATCATTTCGCGCATGGCGGTGATCCGGTCGCCTTCGAAGAACATGTGTTCGGTCCGGCAAAGGCCGATCCCTTCCGCGCCGAGGGCGATCGCTTGCGCGGCCTGGCCCGGGGTGTCGGAGTTGGTCCGGATGCCGAGCTTGCGGGCGCGGTCGGCCCACTTCATCACCTGGTCGAAGATTTGGTAGGTGTAGCTCTTATCGGCCTTCAATTTTCCGGCGAGCACCTGGTTGACTTCGGAAGGCGCGGTCGGAACGTATCCGGCGAAAACTTCCCCGGTGGTGCCGTCGATCGAGATGTCGTCGAATTCCTTCAGGACAACCGAACCGGCGGTGAGAGTCTTGCGCTTGTAATCGATGACGATGCTATCGGCGCCGCAGACGCAGACCTTGCCCATTTGGCGGGCGACGAGGGCGGCGTGGGAGCTGACGCCTCCTCGCGAGGTCAGGATCCCTTCGGCGGCGAGCATGCCCCGGAGGTCTTCCGGGGAAGTTTCGACGCGGCAGAGGACGACGCGTTCGCCCTTGTCGCTGAGACGTTCGGCTTCGGAGGCGCTGAAGACGATCTTGCCGGAGGCGGCTCCGGGGCCGGCGGGAAGGCCGGTGCCGATCACCTTCACCTTTTTCCGGGCATCCATGTCGAAGATCGGAACCAGGAGGCTGGAGACCGACTCCGCGGGAATGCGGCCGACGGCGGTCTTCCAGTCGATCAAGCGCTGCTTCACCATTTCGGTGGCGATGCGGATGGCGGCGAGGCCGGTCCGTTTGCCGTTGCGGGTTTGCAGCATGTAGAGTTTGTCTTCTTCGACGGTGAACTCGAAGTCCTGCATGTCCTTGAAGTGCTTTTCGAGCT
The DNA here is from genome assembly GCF_056590205.1 of Verruconatronum alginivorum. Lineage (NCBI taxonomy): Bacteria > Pseudomonadati > Verrucomicrobiota > Opitutia > Opitutales > Verruconatronaceae > Verruconatronum > Verruconatronum alginivorum. The sequence goes on from NZ_JBWPVQ010000001.1 coordinate 3,263,728, forward strand.
TCTTCCGGATCTTGTCGAGTTCGTCGTAAGCATGCGGCATTTCTTCTTTGAGCTTCGCGATCGGATGGGGAGTCCGGACACCGGCCACCACGTCTTCACCTTGGGCGTTGATCAGGTATTCGCCGTAGAATACGTTGTCGCCGGTGGCGGGGTCGCGGGTGAAGGCGACGCCGGTGGCGGAAGTGTCGCCGCTGTTGCCGAAGACCATGGCCTGGACGTTGACGGCGGTGCCCCACTCGTGGGGGATCTTGTATTTGCGGCGATAGAGGATAGCGCGGTCGTTGTTCCAGGAACTGAATACGGCGCCGACCGCTCCGTAAAGCTGCTTGGAGACATCCTGCGGGAAGCTGTCGCCGGTCCACTTTTTGATCAGGGCTTTGTAGCGGTTGATCAATTCGAGGAGGTGATCGGTGGTGAGGTCGGTGTCGATCTTGACGCCGACTTCCTTTTTGAGGGCGGACATCACTTCATCGAACGGCTCGTGGTCGTGTTCGTCTTTGGGTTGGACTCCCATTACGACGTCGCCGTACATCTGGATGAAGCGGCGGTAGCAATCGTAGGCGAAGCGGGAGTTGCCGGATTTGGCGGCGAGGGCTTCGACCGTTTTGTCGTTGAGTCCGAGGTTCAGGATGGTGTCCATCATCCCCGGCATGGAATCGCGGGCGCCGGAGCGGACGGAGAAGAGGAGCGGATTCTTCGCGTCGCCGAACTTCTTTCCGGTCTCCTTTTCGACCTCCACGATCGCCTTGTTGACCTGGTCTTCCAATCCTTGGGGGAAGGCCCGGTTGTTTTCGTAGAAGGCGTTGCAGACTTCCGTCGTTATGGTGAAGCCCGGAGGAACAGGCAGGCCGATGCGTGACATCTCGGCGAGGTTCGCGCCCTTGCCACCGAGGAGTGCCTTCATCTTGCCATTGCCGTCGGTCTTCTTCCCGAAGGCGTATACGAGCTGCGTGCTCTTCTTTGCGGAAGAGGCGACTCGTTTACCTCTCTTTTTTGCGATTGCTTTTGCCATCCAATGTTACCTTGTTTGTATTGAATTTTTTCCCGGGATTCTCCACGGGAAAGGCTTGAAAGTAAGCATGGAGAAGGGAGTGTCAACGGTTTGCTTGACATCTGTGCGGGGAATCTCGCAGGAGCGGAGAAACCGGGGTTGGGTAAGAAGGTCGAAGACCGTTTTTTCGATTTTTTCGAATTGGTTGCCGTGAAGGGCTTGACTATCGCCGGGGGCGTTGCTTATTTTTGTTTCTTCAATTGCCTGGTGGTGTAATGGTAGCACAACGGTTTTTGGTACCGTTTGTCAAGGTTCGAGTCCTTGCCGGGCAACCATTTACGGACTTTCTAAAAGACCGGTGTCCTTTTTGCGGGGGCGCCGGTTTTTTTGTGAGCGGGAGGTGGGATAGGAACAGACAGGGATGTCTGTGTCACGGGGTCAGAGGATGAGCATGGCGTCGCCGTAGCTGAAGAAGCGGTAACGTTCGCGGATCGCTTCCGCGTAAAGATCGAGGAGCCAGTCGACGCCGTCGGTTTCGCCCGGGGAAAGGAAGGCGCTCACCAAACAAAGGAGGGAGGAGCGGGGGAGGTGGAAGTTGGTGATCAGCGCGTCGACTCCGGCGAATTTCCGGGGAGGGTAAATGTAGATGTCGGCTTCGTTGACATAGGGGACGTTTGTATCCACATCGTCTGACGTTTTGCGCAGGTAATCCTCAGTGGCGCGGGTGACGGTGGTGCCGATGGCGACCCGGGCGGGGGGAGGGGCGGCCCGGAGGAGTTTTTGGGTTTCCGGCGGAATCTCGTAGATTTCGTGGTGGATCGCGTGTTCCTCGACCTGCTCGGTCTTGATCGGTTGGAACGTCCCGAGTCCGATGTGCAGGGTGAGGTCGGCGAAGGAGAAGCCGCGGCGGAGGCACTCGGCTTGCAACTCCGGGGTGAAGTGGAGTCCGGCGGTCGGGGCGGCGGCGGCGACTTGTTTGTCGGGACGGGCGTAGACCGTTTGATAACGCTCGCGGTCGGCCTCGGTGCGTCGGTCGTTTTTCTCGCGGCGGATATAAGGAGGAAGCGGCATCTCGCCGACGCGGTTGACGACGCTCAGAAAGTCGGCGGCGGAATTGGCGGTCTCGAACCGGATCAGTTTGCGTCCATCGTCGACGACCTCGACGACTTCGGCTCGCCATGCGTCCGGCTGTTCGAATCGGCTGCCGGCGGGGAGCTTGCGTCCCGGTTTGACCAGGCACCACCAGTGGTCCGGGGCATCGGACGGATTGAGCAGAAGGCATTCGACCTGGCCACCGGTCGGCCGGTGGCCGCGGAGACGGGCGGGCAGGACGCTGGCGTTGTTGCGGAAGAGGGTGGCGCCGGGCGGTAGGAAATCGACGATCTCGGCGAAGGTCCGGTGAGAGAAGGAGCGTGTTTTCCGGTCGACCACCATCAGGCGGCTTTGGTCGCGGACGGCGGCCGGCGTTTGGGCGATGAGATCTTCCGGGAGGTGGAAATCGAAACGGGTGATGTCCATGGTTGGTTAGGTTCGGAGAGAAAAAATTGGTTAACCACTAATAATCACTAATCGGCACTAATCTGTTGCTCGGGGGGAACCACGAATGGACACGAATGAACACGAATTAAATTCACATCAACTTTCCTCGCAGAAACTGGCTTCAGTCGGTTTTGCATTAGTGTTTATTCGTGTCCATTGGTGGTTTCCTTCTTTCGGCGGCGAAGAGGAATTGTTGGGCGTAGCCGGCGAGGGGACCGAAGTGGGTCCGGCCGAAGTGGGCGATCTGGGTGGTGGTCCAACCGTGGAGGTCGTAGCGGTTCTCCATCACCCGGAGAATCCAGACGTCAACCGGGAACGACTCCAGGCGTCCGGCTCCGAACAGGAGGATGCAGTCGGCGACTTTTTCGCCGACGCCGGGAAGCCGGATCAGGCGTTCGCGGGCTTCGTGGTAGGGGAGCGTATCCAGGTTTTGGATCATATCCGGGGCTTCGGCGAGCAGGAGGGCGGTCGCCCGGATGTAGCGGGCGCGGAAGCCGAGTCCGCATCGGCGCAATATTTCCTCCGGGGCCGTGGCAAGGGTGGGCCAGCTCGGCAGGGCGTGGAATCCCGGGGCGACTTCGGGACCGAGGGCGAGGGCCAGGTTGTGGCACATCTGCTTGATCTGGACGATCTGTTTGGTGGCGCTGCAAAGGAAGCCGAGCAAGCTTTCGGTCAACGGCTGGCGGAGGATCCGCAGGCCGGGGAAGAGTTCGATGCAACGGGCAAGGTGGGCGTCGCTGCGCCAGGGGAGGCGGTCGCGAAGGTCGGTCCAATCGCGGTCGAGGGCGAAATATCCGGGGAGTTTTTCGGCGACGGTTTGTCGGAGGGAGGAGGGGGCCGACCAGGAAAGTTGTCCGTCCGGTTCGCGGCGGAGGCGGCAGACGCAGTCGTCCCATTGGCCGAGCCAGAGACCGTCGTCCTGGCGGTTCCAGCGGAAAGCCTGTCCGCCGTCGAGGAGTTCCTTCAGGCAGGATTCGGAGAAGCCGCCATCGATCGGCGGGAACCGCTGCCACCGGGACCAGGAGGATCGAGTTTCGGCCACGGAAGAAATCGATTTACTTGCTCCAAAGAAAACTCTGGTGACGGGCGACCAGGTTTTCGTCGGCGTCGAAGAAGGAGATGCGCCAAGCGAGCGGATGGGCCGAGGGGTCGGGCCAATGGTCGCCGGTGAGGCCGACCAGGATCAAAGGATTGCGCCGGGAGGCCGGTCCGAGGGGAAAGGTGAAAGTGGTCGGCTCGACGTCGCCGGGCATGATGATCTCCAGCCGGATCGCTTCCTCGACGGTGTCGCGACGGTACGGATACCGACGGAGTTTGACTGTGATGTAGTAACCGGCGCGTTCCTCCGGTTGGGTGCGGAGGATGACCTGGTGGCCGGTGTTTTCGCGTTCGGTGAAGAATTCCGAAATCCGGTAGAACTGGCGGGCGTCCCGGTATTCGGCCGAGATCCGGGTGATCTTGATTTCCGCCGCGGCGAGCAGGTGCGGCAGGAGGAAACAGGCGAGAAGGATCCAGAGGCCGGTCTTACCAGCGAGGAAGGCGAATGCGGATGACTTCATAAAGATGATCGGGTAATTCCTGGAGGAAACGGCTTGGGTTGAAACCCATCGGCGGGCCGTTGGGGACGAATTTCGGGTAGGAAAGGTAGAGTTCGTCCTTGGCGCGGGTGACGGCCACGTAGAACAGCCGGCGCTCTTCCTCGACGTCGCCGGCTTCCATGGCGCGGCGCAACGGGAACAACCCCTCTCCGAGGCCGATCATGAAGACGACCGGGAATTCGAGACCCTTGGCCTGGTGGACGGTGGTGAGGCGGAGGCGATGCTCCTCCTCTTCGACCGAATCGGAAGAAGTTTCGGAGTTGAGCAGGACCAGTTGGGCGAGCAAGTCCTGCATCTCCTCGAACTTTTCGGCGAAGCCGACGAGACTCTTGAGATCGTCGAGCCGGGACGGGTAGTTGTTGTAGGCGCCCCGGAGGTAGTCGCCGTACCAGCCGTCCATCCCGATTTGGACCACTTCGGAAGGAGGGCGTTTGTCGGCGGCGGAGGCCATGTCGCGGAGGGACCAGATCAGATTCGGCCAATCCTCGCGGGCGGCGGCCGGAACCTTTTTGACGACCGCATCGGCCGCGAGGGCTTCGACGATCGGGATCTTTTGGTCGGCGGCCAGCTTGGCGGCGAGCGAGTGGAGTTTGGTTGAAGTCTTGGCCCCGATCTTGGGAAGGAGGGAGGAGACGCGTTGAAACGAAGTTTCGTCCTTTTGGTTGTAAATGAACCGGAGTTGGGCGACCAGGTCGCGAATGTGGGCCTGTTCGAAGAAGCGGACGCCGCTGGTGATTTGAAACGGGATCCGTTGGCGGACCAGTTCCATTTGCAGGTCGACCGATTGGTAATGAGCCCGGTAGAGGATGGCGATGTCGGAGAGGTTGTACCCCTCGTCGACCAGGCCGGAAATCCGTTTGATCACGAAAGCGGCCTGTTCGCGGGGATCGAGGGCGGAGACGACGTAGGGCCGGACGCGGCTGTCGCGGACCGCGCGGAGTTCCTTCTTGAAGCCGGTGCCGGGGGCCTGGTTGACGAGGACGCCGTTGGCGAGGTTGAGGATCTCTGGGGAACTCCGGTAGTTGACCTCGATCTTGTAAATGGTGGTGCCGGGGTGGCGTTCGGGGAAAGTTTGGATGTTTGTGAAATCCGCTCCGCGCCAGGAGTAGATGCATTGGGCGTCGTCGCCGACCGCCATCACCCGGTGGTGGGCGGCGAACAAATCGACGATGCGGGCCTGGAGGACGTTGGTGTCCTGGTATTCGTCGACGAGGAGGTATTGAAAACGCTTTTGGTAATACTCGCGGAGATCGGGATTCTCTTCGAGGATCTTGAGCAGGTATTCGAGGAGGTCGTCATAGTCGGCGACCTGCTGGGCGAGTTTTCGTTTCTGGTAGGCCTCGAAGAAAACGCTGGCGCGGTCGGTGATGTCGGCCAAGTAGGAGTAATATTTCTTGATGGCGTCGGCGGTTCCCAGGCAGGTGTTGCGGGCCATGCTGTAAATCTCGCCGAGGAGCCGGGCCTTCGGGTTGGCTTTGTCCTTAAAGAACCCGGGGTCGATCTCGCGGACGGTTTCGTTCATGAACGATTCGGCGTCGCCCGCGTCGAGGATGGTGTAGTTCTTCCCGAAACCGATATGCTCGCCGTGCATGCGGAGGATCTTCTGGCCGATGTGGTGGAAGGTTCCTCCCCAGAAGCGGTGGCCGGGAACGCCGGTCAAATCCTCCACCCGCGAGAGCATTTCGCGGGCGGCTTTGTTGGTGAAGGTCAGCAGGAGGATCTCTCCCGGGCGCATCCCTTCTTTCAGGAGCCAGGCGACCCGGAAGGTCAAGGTGCGGGTTTTGCCGGAACCGGCTCCGGCCAGCACCAGAGCGGGGCCGAGAGGGGCGGTCGCGGCGGCGAATTGCTCCTCGTTCAGTTCCGCTTCGAAATCGATCGGGGGAAACGAGGAGGCCGGTTTGTGGCTGTCGAGGGTGAAATCCATGTTGTCGGGCTACTTACTCACGGAAAAAGTCGGCAAGCAAAAGAAAAAAGCAAACGCCGGGGCCGGGAAGTGAGGCAACGCGCCAAAACGTTGTTGGGCGAAGGCCAACCGGAAGAACGGATTGATTTCAATCGGCCCTGGCCTGATCTGCCGGTTAATCTTCCTCAAGCTATTGTGAGTCAATTCGAAACGCCGGATTTGATCCCCGCCTCCACGACATTCCCTGACCCGATCGGGTCAGGGAATGTCGTGAAGGTGGGGGGCGGAGCGCCGGGAGTGGGGGAAGGGATGGGAGGGGCCGGAGGCTGTTTTCCGGTGGGTGGCAGGTCGCTTTTCGATGGGTGTGAAGGTCTTTGAGCGATGCGATCCGCAACGAGAAGATTGCGCATCGGGGAGGATTCGGGTAACGAATGGTTTAAATGAGCGTTGAAGCGAAATTGAAGGAACTTGGACTTGAACTGCCTCCGGCGCCGAAGCCGGCGGGGAATTACGTTCCGGCGGTGCGGACGGGGAATCTGCTGTATATCTCCGGCACGCTGGCGATGAAGGATGGCGCGATCACCCATGCGGGCCAGGTCGGGGCGGAGCAGACGGTCGAGACGGCTTACGAGGCGGCGAAGGTTGCGGCCTTGAATACTTTGGCGGCGATCCAAGGCGCGTTGGGGACGTTGGATGCGGTGAAACGGGTGGTGATGGTGAACGGCTTCGTCAACGCCACCGCCGATTTCGCCGACAGCCCAAAGGTGATCAACGGCGCTTCCGATCTGTTCGCGGCCGTCCTCGGGGAAAAGGGGAAACACGCCCGGGCCGCCGTGGCGGTCGCCGGTCTGCCGCTCCGCTCGACGGTCGAAATCCAGGTCGTCGTCGAAGTCGAGTGAGTTTCCCGCCCCGGGGCGGGACCTCGGGAAAGCCCTGAGCGGGGCCTCGCCCGTTTGCCCGAACGGCGGCGGACGGATACGATAACGGATGAAGGAGCCGATCCCGGTGGATGCGGCTCCGTCGAATCGTTATGGCCAATCATCCGGATCACGACCCGCAACATTCTTCGCCGCCCGCCCAGCCGGGGGCCGGCAAGGGCATCTTCGTTTGGCTGCTGTTGCTGTTGATCGTCGGCTTCTTCCTGCTTCGGCCGTTCGGCGGAGAGGAGGCGGAGACAGTCAATTACAACCGCTTCAAAACCGAGCTGCGGGAAGGAAACGTCCGGGAGGTGGTTCTGACCGGCAACGAAATCCAAGGCGAATTCGAATCGCCGATCGAGAAAACGGTTGGCGACGAGAGTGTGTCGGTCGAAGTTTTTCAAACCCGCGTTCCGGCGGTCGGCGACGACGAATTGCTCGCCCTGATCGAGCGGCACGAAGTGGAATTGGAGGTGCGGGCCGAGCCGGGAATGGGGTGGGGAATGATCCTCCTTTATATGACGCCGTTCCTCTTTTTGCTGCTGATCGGATTCTTCCTCTTTTCGCAAATGCGCAACCGCGGTCAGGGGATGCTTTCGATCGGCCAAAGCCGGGCGCGTTTGTTCGACAAGAGCAAGGCGCAGGTCGGATTCGACGACGTGGCCGGCACCGAAGGGGCCAAGGACGAGTTGCGCCATACGGTCGAGTTTTTGAAGAATCCGAAGCATTTCAAGCGCCTCGGCGGGGTGATTCCGAAAGGGGTGTTGTTGGTCGGACCGCCGGGCACGGGGAAAACGCTGCTGGCCCGGGCGGTGGCGGGGGAGGCGGACGTGCCGTTCTTCAGCACCAGCGGATCGGATTTCGTCGAGATGTTCGTCGGGATCGGGGCTTCCAGGGTGCGGAAAATGTTCGAGGAAGCGAAGAAGGCGTCGCCGAGCATCATCTTCATCGACGAACTCGATTCCGTCGGACGACGCCGCGGGGCCGGGGTCGGCGGGGGGCATGACGAGCGGGAGCAGACGCTCAACCAGTTGTTGAGCGAGATGGATGGTTTTGAGGAAAATGAAAACGTGGTGGTGATGGCGGCCACTAACCGGCCCGACGTCCTGGATCCGGCGTTGTTGCGTCCCGGTCGTTTCGACCGTCAGGTCACGGTGAATCTGCCGACCCGGCCGAGCCGACTGATGATTTTGAAAATCCATGCCCGCAAACGTCGCCTCGCCGAGGAGGTCGACCTGGAACGGGTGGCCCGGGCGACCCCCGGTTTCAGCGGGGCCGACTTGGAGAATCTCTTGAACGAGGCGGCCTTGAACGCGACGCTGGCCAATAAGGATTTGATCGAAAACTCCGACATCGACGCGGCCCGCGACCGGATCGTCCTCGGCCGGAAACGCGAAGGAGTTTATCTTAGCGAAGAAGATTTGAAACTGCTGGCGTATCACGAAGCCGGACACGCGGCGGTCAGTATTCTAAGTTCCACGGCCGACCCGATTGAGAAAATCACCATTGTGCCCCGCGGCCAATCGATGGGAGTGACCCAGCAATTGCCGGAGGAAGAGAAATACATCTATCGTCAGGAATACGTGTTGGACCATCTGGCGGTGATGATGGGCGGTCGGGCGGCGGAGGAGTTGGTCTTCTCGACGGCGACCAGCGGCGCGACCCACGATCTGCACCAAGCGACGAAGTTGGCTCGCAAGATGGTGGTGGAATACGGAATGAGCAAGGCCCTCGATCAGATGCACCTCGGCGACGGCGACCGGCAGGTTTTCCTCGGAGAGGAGATGTCGCACGCGCGCGAGTTCAGTGAAGCGACGGCGGAGAAGGCCGATGAGGAAATCCGGCGGATTTTACGAGAGACCTACGGACGGGCCCTGACGTTGTTGAAGGAACATCGCGCGGAACTCGACCAGTTGGCGCAGCGTCTGTTGGACGAGGAAGAAGTGAGTGGCGAAGAGGCGTTGAAGATTTTCGGTCGCGAACCGAAGCTCTCCCGCATCGCCGCTTGATTTGTCGTTCAGGTGCGACTTGTTCGTTGACCTCTGGCCAGTGCGGACCATAGTACCGAATCCGTTTCGGAGGTTCGGTCGACCGGCTTTCCGGGATCGGTGTGAACCAAGGCCGGGGGCCGCATGACAGAACGACGAAACAAGATTTTTTCGAGTGAGATCGATTGGGACGCTACTCCGTTGGGGCCATTGAAAAACTGGTCGAATTCGCTTCGTCAGGCGGCCGAAATCGTGATGGGGACGCATGCTCCCGCCGCGGTTTTTTGGGGGGCGGAGCAGGCGGCGGTTTTTAATGACGCCTATGCCGCTCTTCTCGGCGGAAAAAAGGAAAACCTGGGGAGGCCCCTCGCCTCGCTTTGGCCGGATGCGATGGAGGTTTTGGGGCCGGCCGTGGACAAGTGCCTCGCCGGGGAATCGGTCTTTTTGAAAGACAGCCGTTTTTTGCTCCGCCGTAACTCGACCCAGGAAGAAGCATGGTTGGATTGGGGATTGAGTCCTCTCCGGGACGACGATGGCGGAATCGCCGGCATGTTGCATCTGGCGGTAGAAACGACGGAGCGGGTCTTGGGCGAACGGCGCGAGAAATTTTTATTGGAGTTGAGCGATCTTTTGCGGAAGTCGGGTGAATTGGCCGCGACGATCTTATCCGTTTGTCGCCCCCTCGGCGAAGTTCTGGGCGCTGACGGGGTCGGTTTTTTTGTGATCGCCGACAAAAGCGACGACGCTGCGGCTGGAGCGGAATGGCATTCCGAGCGCCTGTCCGGTTTGGAGGCGAACCGCCATTGGGAGGCATTCGGCGCCGATTTTCTTTCGCGGCTTTCCGCAGGAGAACCGTTTGTGACGAATGATCGGGAGGCGTTGGATGGATCCGGGCAAGGCGTGGTGCGTGAAGTGCTTGGCCGCCTCGGGGCGCGGGCGGCGGTCTACGTGCCGGTGGTCGCGGAAAATCGATTGGTCGCGGTTCTCTACGCTCACCGAGCCGTTCCGCGGATTTGGCGGGATGAAGAGACGAGGTTGGTTCGCGAGACCGCCGACCGCGTTTGGACCGCGTTGCGTCGGCGCAAGACGGAGAGGGAATTGCTTTGGAGCGAGGAGAGGTTCCGCAGTTTGGCCGACGCGATGCCGCAGTTCGTCTGGACCGCGCAGGCCGATGGGACGGTCGATTATTTCAATGACCGGGTGAAGCAATTCGCAGGCTTTCGTTATTGCCAGGATGGGAATTGGAATTGGGAGCAGGTCCTCCATGAGGCGGATCTCGATGCGACGGTCAATGCGTGGCGAAATGCGACCGCCACGGGAGGAGCCTATCAGATTGAGCACCGATTGGTCATGGTCGACGGGTCTGCCCGTTGGTTCTTGAGCCGGGCGTTGCCGTCGCGGCATGGCGACCAAATTGCGAAATGGTATGGCACCACGACGGACATCGATGACTTGAAAAAGGCCGAACAGGTTTCGGATGCCACGGAAGCTTTCCGCGCGGAGGTTTTTGGCAAAGCTCCCTTCGGGATGTATCTGGTCGATGAGAACCTCCGCATGGTTGAAGTCAACGAAGGGGCCAAACCGGTGTTTCGCGGCGCGTCACGCTTGATCGGAGCCGACTTGAAGGAAGTTTTGGGAATGATCATGGAGAAGGAGGAGGCGGAAACGATCGCGCACCGCTTCCTCGTAACTCTTGACTCGGGGGAGTCGTATTTTGCTCCGACGTTCCGAGGAGCCCTGGCGGGGCATGAAGGGACGCAGTATTACGACTGGAGTATCCATCGGGTCACGTTGGCTGACGGAAGGCGGGGAGTGGTTTGCTTTTTCGTCGATGTTTCGGCCCATGCCTTGGCCCAGCAGCGGATCCAGGAAAGCGAGAAACGGTTTCGCGCGATGGCCGATGGCCTTCCGCTCATCGTCTGGGTGCACGATGCGAAGGGGGAACAGGAATTCGTCAACCGGACCTTTTGCGAGTTTTTTAAGGTGACCCGGGAGCAGATGCGCGGGGGAGAGTGGAAAATCCTGATGCATCCGGACGATGCCGAAGCCTACACCCGGGAGTTCGTTCGTTGTATCGAGCGGAAGTCTCCGTTCCACGCTGAAGTTCGGGTTCGCGACGGATCGGGGCGTTGGCGCAGGATCGAGTCCTGGGGGCGTCCTCGTTTTTCCGCGGATGGCGATTATTTGGGGATCGTCGGGACGAGCGCCGATATCACCGAACGGGCGGACGGGGAGCGGGCCTTGCGGGAGAGTGAGCAAGCGTTGCGTCGTTTCAGCGAGACTTTGGAGCATAGGGTGATCGAACGGACGGCGGAGCTTGAGGAGTTGACGGATCGCTTGCGCCATTTGGCGGCGGAATTGGCGTCGGCCGAACAGCGCGAACGCAAGCGCCTGGCGGCACTCCTGCACGACGATTTGCAGCAGTTGTTGGTCGCCGCCAACATGCAGATGGAGGTGCTTGAGCGCCAGGCGGCGGAGCCGGAGAGCAAGGAGGCGGTAAGGAAGGCGGCTGGTTGGATCGGCGAGGCGGTCGAGGCGGCGCGGGATCTCACCCGGCAATTGCGTCCGCCCACGCTTTACGAAGGCGGTTTGGTGCCGGCCCTCCATTGGCTGGCGTCGGAAATGAAACAACGGCACGACTTGACCGTGATCATCGAAGATAAAGGGAAAAGGCATCCCTTGAGTGACGACATCCGGGCTTTGCTGTTCGAATGCGTGCGGGAACTGTTGTTCAATGTCGCCAAGTATGCCGCGGTTGACGAGGCGAGGGTCTCGGTGGGCGAGACCGAAGGTTTTTTGGAGATTGCGATCGTCGATGACGGCCAGGGATTCCACGTAGATTCAATCGCCCGGCGGCGGCCGGTTGGAGGATTCGGCCTTTTCAGTATCCGGGAGCGGCTTACGGCATTGGGGGGATCGATGACGATCGAGTCTTCGCCAAGGCGGGGGACTCGGGTGGAATTGAAAATTCCGCTACGGGAGTCGCTCACGACGGGAATCACCGCGGACGTCGCCCGGTCGTTTCGTCCGGCGCCCGCCCGCGAGCAACAGCGGGCGGCCATTAGCACCGATCTCCGCATTCGGGTGCTGGTGGTCGATGACCACGCGATCGTCCGGGAGGGAATCGCCAATATCATCAATGGCGACCGGCGCCTGTTGGTCGTCGGGGAGGCGGCGGACGGCGCCATGGCGGTGGAGGCGGTCAAAGTGACTTCGCCCGACGTCGTGCTCATGGATCTGAACATGCCGCGGATGAACGGCATCGAGGCGACCCGCGAGATTCGGCGCGCTTTTCCGGAGGTGACAGTCATTGGATTATCGGTCCAGGACGATCCTACCACGGCCCGGTCGATGATCGAAGCGGGCGCCGCTGATTTTCTGCCGAAAGCGGGAGATACCGAGCGGATGATCTCGACAATTCTGGCGCTCGCCCCGGTCGAGGGATCCGGAGATTAGTAATCCGGGGGTTGAATCCGGTGTTCGGTTGCGGTATCACGGTCGGCGATGGGATGGGTGGGCCGATATTTTGGATTGTTCGAGGGAGAGCCGCTTTGGTTGATCCTGGTGGTCAGCGTGATATTTTTGGCGGGCTGCGTGGTGATCGCCGAAAAGATTTTTCGGTTCGGTCTATGGCTGATGATTGTCGGGGTGGTGGCCGCGCTGGTGATGCTGGTGGGCGGATGGTTTTTGTTCGCCTGATTCCGCCGCGGTTCCCGGCAAACCTTTCGGTCCGGTCCGACTTTTTCTTGTCATTTGCCAGAGATTCTCCTGATTACCTTTCATGAAGTATATTTTCCTGACCGGGGGGGTCGTCTCTTCATTGGGTAAAGGTCTAACGGCGGCGGCGTTGGGCGCTCTTCTGGAGCATCGCGGCTTGTCGGTGAAGATCCAGAAGTTCGACCCCTATCTGAATGTCGATCCGGGCACGATGAACCCGTTCCAGCATGGCGAGGTTTACGTGCTCGACGACGGGGCGGAGACCGACCTCGACTTGGGCCACTACGAGCGGTTTACCTCAGGAAAACTTTCCCGTTTCAACAACCTCACTTCCGGGCAAATCTACGAGTCGGTCATTCAAAAGGAGCGCCGGGGCGATTACCTCGGGGCGACGGTGCAGGTCATCCCCCATGTGACCAACGAGATCAAGGCCCGCATTTACGAGTCGGGCAAGGATGTCGACGTGTTGATCACCGAAATCGGCGGAACGACCGGGGACATCGAAGGCCTGCCGTTCCTCGAAGCGATGCGGCAATTTGCCCTCGAAGTCGGATCGCGGGACACCTTGTTCATCCACGTGACCTTGGTGCCATTCCTGCGGGCCGCCGGGGAGTTGAAGACCAAGCCGAGCCAGCAGAGCGTGGCGAAACTGCGCGAGATCGGGATCCAGCCGGACATCCTGATTTGCCGCTGCGAACATCCGTTGAACGACGAGTTGCGCCAGAAATTGAGTCTTTTCTGCAATATCCCGGTCCGGGCGGTGATCGAGGAGATGGACGTCGAGTTTTCCATTTACGAACTGCCGGTGCTGCTCCAGCAGGAGAAGTTGGACGATCTGGTCGTCGAACACCTCGCCCTCGACGCCCCGTTCCGTCCGATGAACGACTGGCTCGACATCCTGCGCCGCCTCAAGAATCCGGCCAATCAGGTCCGGGTCGGGGTCGTCGGCAAATACATCGAATTGCAGGACGCCTACAAATCGATCTACGAGTCCCTCACCCATGGCGGCATCGCCAACGATTGCCGGGTCGAGGTGGTCCGGATCGACGCCGAAACGTTGGAAGGAACCGACGGGGAAAGCCGTCTCGAAGGGTTGGACGGAATTTTGGTTCCGGGTGGCTTCGGTGACCGCGGAACCGAGGGGAAGATCATCGCCGCCCGTTACGCCCGGGAAAAGAAGATCCCGTACTTCGGCCTCTGCCTCGGAATGCAGGTGGCGGTGATCGAGTTCGCCCGCAACGTCGCCGGCTTGACCCGGGCCAACAGCACCGAATTCGACGCGGAGACGCCCGATCCGGTCATCGATCTGATGTCTGACCAAAAAGGTCTGCTTACCAAAGGGGCCAACATGCGCCTCGGCACCTACGCCTGCACCTTGAAGGAAGGAACTCTGGCGGCCAAGGCCTACGGCGAGAAGGAAGTGCGGGAGCGCCATCGCCACCGTTACGAATTCAACAACAAATACATGGCCGCGCTGGAAGAAAAGGGCATGGTCTTCTCCGGCATCAACCCCGACCGCTCGTTGGTCGAGATCGTGGAGTTGAAGGAGCATCCCTGGTTCGTCGCGGTGCAATCCCACCCGGAGTTCCAATCGAAACCGAACAAGGCCCACCCGCTTTTCGCCGCCTTCATCGAAGCCTCGCTCAAACATCGTCGGAGCTGATTCGCCGTGATCCACGATACCGAAAAACTGCTCCTGCTGGCCGGGCCGTGCTCGCTGGAAAACGAGAAGACCTGCCGGGCGGTCGCCGAAGTTCTGTCCGGGATCCGCGACGAACAACCGGAGTTGACCATCATTTTCAAAGGTTCCTTTGACAAAGCCAATCGGACGTCCCTCGCCGGGGACCGCGGGACCGGAATGGAGGCGGGGTTGGAACTGCTGGCGATGGTTTCGCGCGAATACCGTTTCCCGGTGGTGACCGACATCCACGAACGCGACCAAGTCGAGCGGGTGGCGGAGGTCTGCGACGTCCTGCAAATCCCCGCTTTTCTTTGCCGACAAACCGATCTGTTGTTGGAAGCGGCCCGATCCGGCCGGACGGTGAACGTGAAAAAAGGCCAATTTCTCTCGCCTGGCGACATGCGCTACGTCTGCGGAAAACTGGAAGAAGGAGGCGCCGCGGAAATCTGGCAAACCGAACGGGGCACCACCTTCGGCTACCAAAACCTGGTGGTCGACATGCGCGGGTTTCCGATCATGAAAGGCAACGGCCATCCGGTGATCTTCGACGCCACCCACAGCGTCCAACTCCCGGGGGGCGGCGGCGGAAAAAGCTCCGGCCAGCGGGAATTCGTGCCGCCGTTGGCCCGCGCGGCGTTGGCGGCCGGAGCCGATGGATTGTTTCTCGAAACCCATCCCGATCCCGACGCGGCCATCTCCGACGGTCCCAATATGGTGCCGCTGAGCGAACTCCCCTCGCTGATTGCAAAATGCGTCGAGCTGTGGAAACTCTGCCGTGGCTGACCTCCGGCCGCGGCGGCGGGATGAGCCGAAAGGTTGACCAATCCACTTCGGCGGCGTAGAACAACCGCTTTTGATCCGAGTGACACCAGGCAAACAAGCATGAGTTCCTTCATCATCGATATTCCGGTTCCTTCCATGGGAGCCACGGTCAGCGAGTTGACCTTGATCGACATTTTCGTCCAACCCGGGGCCGCCATCGCGAAGGGCGAACGAATCGCCGAATTCGAGAGCGACAAATCGGTTTTCGACTACGAAGCCCCCTGCGATGGCGAAGTGAAAAAGGTGTTCTGCCGCGCCGGCGACATCCTCGCCTCCGGCGGTCCGTTTCTCCGTTTGGAAACCCGCGATGGCAGCTTGAAACACCTGGCGGTCGACGACGTCGACGCCACTCCCGCCGAAACCATCGCCGCCGGTTCGGCCGACAGCATTTTGGCCGCCCCATCCCAATCGACAACCACCCCGGAGAAACAGTCCAGCGGCAACGGCGATGGCAACGGGCGGGCTCCGCGAAAGACGGCGGCTCCGGCCCCGGAAACCACTTCGACCCCGGCCCCGAAAGCTGGCCCGCTCTGGACGCCGCGGGCGGCCAAACTGGCCCGCGAAAACGGACTCGATCCCGATCAAATCACCGGCATCGAGGCAACCGGTCCCGGCGGACGGGTCTCGGGTGACGACGTGTTGGCCTATCTCCGCTCTTCCCAGGCCGCTCCGGAAAAAGCTCCGGCGCCACGGTCGGAGGCGGGAAAACCGGTCGACGAAACCGTCTGCGTGGCCGGGATCGGTTATGCGGTTCCGAAGACCATTCGGTCGAACAAAGAGATTTTGAAAGCCTTCCCGGACATGACCGAGGAGGAAATCATCCGGATCACCGGCATCGAGCAACGTTACTACGCGGGGGAAAACGAATCAGCCACCAGCCTCTCGACCATCGCCGTCGAACACGCGCTTCAACAGGCCGGAATGAAGGCGGCCGAGATCGACGGGATCATCGTGGCGACGATCCTCCCCGACCAACCGGTGCCGAGCGCCGCCAGCGCGCTGGCTCGGGCTCTGGGTGCTTCGAAGGCTCTCGCGTTCGATCTGAACGCCGCCTGTTCCGGTTGGTTGTATGCCTTGGAGGTCGGCCGGGCGCTGATTCAAGGCGGCAGCGCCGAAAAGGTTTTGGTGGTCACGGCGGAGTTGCTCTCGCGGATCACCAATCCGAAGGACCATGCCACCGCTTTCCTGTTCGGCGACGGCGCGGGCGCGGCGATTCTCACGGGAGCCGAAGGAGGCCACCGGCTGGGGCGGATGCAATTGAGCGGCGACGCCAAGTACTTCGACGCGATCCAACGCAGTGGCGGAGGAGCCCGGATGCCGTTGCCCGACCCGGCGAACCTCGACCTGTTTTACCTGTCGATGAACGGTCCGGTGGTGTTCAAACAAGCGGTGATCGCTTTTTCGGACATCATTGAGGAGACGTTGAAGCGCCAGAACATGACGGCCGACGACGTTTCGTGGATCGTGCCCCACCAAGCGAACGAGCGGATCCTGCGGGCGGTGAGCAAGCGGGTCGGCATTCCGTTCGAGAAGTTCGTGGTCACGATCGGTAAATACGGCAACACTTCCGCGGCATCGGTTTCGATGGCCCTCGGCTGGGCGGCCGAAGAGGAGATTTTCAACCCGGGCGACCGGATCATCTTTTGCTCGGTCGGCGCCGGATTCACCTTCGCCGGCGGATTGCTGGTCTGGTGACGAGGGTGTGGGCTGTTCGGGCGGGCGGCGTCAGTCGGTGACAAGCCATTGCGCGTGGAGCGTGGTGGCGAAGTCGATCAATTGGTCGATCCTGGACGGTTTCACGGAGTAGGCGGCGGCCCCAAGTTGTTCCGCGCGCGCGCGGTCGGCCGGGTGGTCCGAGGAAGAGAAGACGACCACCGGGATCGGGGGGAAGCTTTCCTCGGTCCGGATCCGTTCCAGAATCGTAAAACCATCCTGTTGGGGGAGGTTCAAATCGAGCAGGACCAAACCGGGGAGGGGATGCTTTGCGCGATCGGAGAAATCGCCTTCGCCGCGGAGGTAGGCCATCGCCCTTCCGCCGTCCGAAACGGTTTGGATCGGGGTGTCCAAGCTGGCCCGCTTGAAGGCGAGTTTCAAGAGGAGCACATCGTTTTCCTCGTCTTCGACGTAAAGAATGGGGGCACGGGAGGTTGGGGAAGTCATGGTGATAGGGAGGGAGAAGCTTTGTTCAATTCGATCCAGAACCGGCTGCCTTCTCCGGGAGATGATTCGACCCCGACCGAGCCCCGCATTCGCTCCACCACCTTTCGGACGAGGGCGAGGCCGACCCCCGTTCCTTCAATCTCTTTGCTGAGCCGTTGGAACATCGTGAAGACCCGCTCGTGTTGGTCGGGTGGAATTCCTATGCCGTTGTCTTCGAACCAAAGGCGAACGGTGTCGCCATGGTCTTCGGGCCAAACCTCGATCCGGGGAACGGTGTTGTCGTCGACGAACTTGATCGCGTTGCCGAGGAGGTTGGAGAAGCATTGGGTGAGGCCGGCGGCGTTGGCGATGACGGAGGGAAACGGCTCGCGAAGCTTAATTTCGGCGCGGGGTGATTGGAATTGTGGATACGATTCGATCATACCTCGCAGGAGTTTCGCGGGATCCACTGGTTCGAGAAGCAATTCGGATTGGATTGCCTTGGCGTAATTGAGGGAATCGGTGATGAGGTTATCCATCCGATGCGCCGCTTCGATGATGCGACGAAGAAAGTCGCGGCCCTCGTCGTCGAGTCGGTGCCGGTAATCCTCCTTCAGGATTTCGCTGAAGGCCTGCATCGCCCGCAGCGGCGCTCGCATGTCGTGGGTGATGGTGTAGGAGAAGTGTTCGAGTTCGGCCACGGTTTCACGGAGTCGTTCGGTTCGTTCGGCGACTGTCTTTTCCAGGGTCGCGGCGTGGGTGGCCAGGTTTTCCCGAGCTTCAGCGAGAGCGTCTTCCGCTCGTTTACGTTCGGTGATGTCACGGGTGGTGCCGGCAATCAATTCGACCTCGCCAGCTTCGTTGAACACGGGAACGAAGATGTAATCGTAAATCCGTTCGCCAAGGACGGCGTGGGGGAACGGGACCTCCCCCCGGATCGGTTTTTTGGTGGCCACGACTTGGTCGATCTCTCGTTCGTGCATCGTCGCATGCCACGGCTCGTAGCCGATCTCCAACAAGGATTTCCCGAGCGAATCTTCGAGGGTCCGGCCCCACATGTTCAATAAGGCCCGATTGACGAACGTGAATCGATAATCGAGGCTGAAGACATAGACCAAGTCCGGCGTGCTGTTGATGATGGTGTCGTAGAGTCGCCGTTCGCGGTCGGTTTTTTCGGTCAGGTGAGCCAACGCGGCTTCGGCTTTTTTCCGTTCGGTGATATCGGTGAAAAGAACCGCGACCTTTCGGTCCGCGGGAGTCCCGACTCGAAACGCGTAGAGGTCGAACCAACGGTTCATCGCCTCCGCGTATTCGACGAAGCGGGTCGGCTCTCCGGTAACGGCGACTTTTCCGTAGATCCCGAACCAGGGGCCATCGAAATCCGGAATGAGTTCGCGGATCGTTTTACCGACGGCATTCTTGATGCCTGTTTGCTTTTCAAAGGAAGGATTGACGGAAAGGTAGCGATAATCGATTGGGATTTCACCTTCGTCGAAGACCACCTCGAGAATGCAGAAACCTTCGTCGATCGAGTCGAAGAGTGTTCGGTAACGGGCTTCCGATTCGGTGATGCCCCGCCGGGCTTTCACTTGTTCGGAGATGTCTCGGAAATAGGCAACCACGCCGTTGCGACCGTCCGGGAGAAGGATGCGTTCAGTTTGCCATTCGTAGCACTCCGTGACTCCCCGGTCGGCCCGAACTTCTTCCATTTCACCCGAATGGTAGGCTTCACCCGTCTCCAAGGTGTGGCGGAAAACTCGGAGGATTTCGTCGGCCCGGGGGGACGGCCACACGGCCCGGGTGAGTTCTTCGAAGTCCCGTCCGATTACGCCGCCCGGAACTTCCGCTAAAGTTCGTTGGGCGATTGGGTTGGCGTGGGAGAGGCGGAAGTCGGCGTCGACCAAGTAGACGCCGAGCGGGGCGGCATTGAATAGGGTTTCGAATTGTTCGGCGCGGTGACGGACTTCCGCTTCGATGGTCTTTAGTTCGCTGAGGTCGTAGAAATAACAGACCAATCCCGGGCGGCCATCGGGGAGTGTGATTCGTTCGACCCGCCAATCGAACGACTCGGGGGCGGGATCATCGAGTCGAATTCCGGGAGCGTTGTGGGCGGAGTAAGGTTCGCCGGTTTCGAGGGTGCGACGGAAACGTTCCAGCCCGTTGCTTGCGTAGGGTTCTTTCCAGATCAATCGCAAAACTTCTTCGAAGTCCCGTCCGATCAAGGGATCGACGCCTTCAAAAACCTTCTTAGCGCCGTCGCTGATTTGAACCAGTTTAAAGTCGGAATCGATCAGATAGATTCCAAAGGGCGCTTTTTCGATCAGATGGCGGACGGTGTGGTCATGGTAGGCGACGGTTGCCTCGGCGGTGGACGGCGTGTCGCTTTCGGCGAGTTGCCGCCGGGAAAGAAAAGCGGTCAAACCGACCGAGGCGATCATCGCCGCGATTAGGAGCAGCCAAATGAAGAGAGGATGTTCCGCCGAAGCGGTGTCTCCGGTTTGGGTTGAGGCGATCAAGATTCCGATTCCGATCAATCCAAGTCCGGATGCGGCAAGGAAAACGCCGGGGCGCACGAGCAAGACCAACGGAAGCAGCGCCGCGAAAACCAACCAGGGAGCGTTCAGGAGCCCACCCGCCAAGAGGGAAACTCCAACGGCCGAGATCGCCAAAGCGGACTCCGCCGTCGCCGTCGAGTTGAAAGGCATCCGATTTCCCATGGGTTCAGGTAGGTTTAAAGGTTTGTTCCTCTTTCCGCAAGCCGATTGGAGGCCGGATAGCAGACGATTTCTTTCTTCTCCCTCAGGGCTCCCCTCGGGGTTTCCATAGGTTGGGAGGTAGTGCGGGAACGGGATCGGCGCTTCTTTTCGACTTTTACGTTTTATTGCGAGTTGCAGAGAGTTTGTTTGCGACCGGTCTGCAGGACCCTGATTTGATGCGACTTTTAACCCATTTCCGGTGTTTGTTTTTCTGAGAATAAAGGGAGAATTAAATAAGTATGACTTCCTGCCGCCCCTGCCTGAACTGGGATGCCGGAATCCAAATGAACAGATCCACCTTAGGCGGGGTCTAAATCAATAAAGGTCGCGTCGCTTCTCTCTGATCGTGGGTGGCCTCAAATCCTCAACCAAAGGTTTTAGAACATGGAAGAAAAAGATACCGCGACAATCTTCGCTCTCCTCATCTGTCTGATCGTTGCCGGCGCCGGGTTATATTTGGGCGCCAGCTCTTCGTCGAGTCAGGATTGGGAGCATAAGGCAACGATGCCCTCATCGCAGACCGGGCAAGTGTTGACCCGTTGAGCGTAGGGTTGGACGCCGTCAAAGCGCCCGCCGCCGGAAATTACGTTCGGCTTTGAGCGCGGCGATCCGACCGGCTTTCTCGTTCAAGGTCAGCAACGCGGCAAAGCCGATCACAAAAAAGATTCCGGTCGAGGCGACGATTACCGGGAATCGATCGGGGAAAAACGTTTCCCCCAGGCCGATCCAGCCGAGCGCCAGGATAGCGGAAAGCTTGTGGGCGAAGCCGTAAAATCCAAAAAATTCCGCCGCCTTGTGTTCCGGGCTCAATAGACCCACCATCGCCCGACTCGAAGTGCCGAGAGCGCCGATGCCAAGGCCGATGAAGTTGCCGACCACCCAGAACATCCATTCCCGGTCGGCGAAACCGACACAGACGATGGTGACTCCCCAAAGGAGAATGCAGCCGAGGATGAAGTTGCGGGTGCCGATGGAGTCTTGGAAACGGGCGGTGAAAATGGCTCCGATGATCGCGGTCACGGTCAGTTGGAGCACGAAAAGTCCCATTTTCAATTCGTCGAAGCCCAAGCTGCGCATCAAGGAGCCGGCGAACCAATAGACCGCCTGCATCCCGGCCAGGTAGACGGTCAGAATCGCGACGAAGCGGAACAACCATTGGTAATCGCGTAGCGACCGAAAAGTTTCGGCCAGCCGGAAAAATCCGATGGTGAAATAGGTTTGTCCGGGCGGCATGGTTTCCGGTTGTTTCTTTTCCCTCAGCCATAGGAAAGTTGGAATCGCGGCACCGAGGAAGAAAAGTCCGGCCCAGACGCTGACGATCCGGTAACCGGTCGCCCCTGGCCAGAGGGTGGTGATGATGACGGCTCCCGTCAGGCAAAGAAGCCCTCCGATATAGCCGAGGGTCCAGCCGAACGCCGAGACCCGCCCCATCACCCGGTGCGGGGCCAATTCCGGCAAAAACGAGGCGAGGAAGTTTTCCCCGGCGGCGTAAAACAAGTAGGCTAAAATGAATACGGTGATTCCGGCGGCGAGAGCGCCTGGCGGTATCAGTCCCAGCATGACAGTGAACACCACGCAACCGGCGTAGGTGACGAAAAGCAGTCGCTTTTTCGCCCCGGAGAAATCGGCCATTGCCCCGATGACGGGCGCGGCGAAAATAATCGCCAGTTGGGTGACGATCCCGCACATCGCCCACAAACGCCGTCCGAGCGAAGGATCGTCCTCGACGATGTATTCGACGAAGTAAACTTGGAACATGGTGGTCAGGATCACCAAAGTGAACGCCTGGTTGGCGAAATCGAACATCGCCCACCCGAAGACCTGTTTGTTCAGCCACTTCTGTTTTCGCATGGAGAAACAAATACGAAAAAGGGAAAAGACGGAAAGGCTGAAATGGAAAGGGACGAAACGAGCGGCTCGCTATAGCCGCGGCTTAAGCTCTGTCTCATCGAGTGAAAACTCGATGCTACGCGGTAGCATCCGGCTTTCGCCGGATGAAGGAGCGGCGCGCTTTGGCCGCCGTCGTTAGGTTGGCGGAGTTTGGGGACGTCCCCCGCGTCCGACGGTCTTCGGTTGAAGCACGAAGCTCCACTTATGCTCTGTTTCATCGAGTGAAAACTCGATGCTACGCGGTAGCATCCGGCTTTCGCCGGATGAAGGATCGGCGCGCTTAAGCCGCCGGCGTCAGGTTGGCGGAGTTTGGGGACGTCCCCCGCGTCCGACGGTCTTCGGCTGAAGCACGAAGCTCCACTTATGCTCTGTTTCATCGAGTGAAAACTCGATGCTACGCGGTAGCATCCGGCTTTCGCCGGATGAAGCCTCGGCGCGCTTTGGCCGCCGTCGTTAGGTTGGCGGAGTTTGGGGACGTCCCCCGCGTCCGACGGTCTTCGGCTGAAGCACGAAGCTCCACTTATGCTCTGTTTCATCGAGTGAAAACTCGATGTTACGCGGTAGCATCCGGCTTTCGCCGGATGAAGGATCGGCGCGCTTTGGCCGCCGTCGTTAGGTTGGCGGAGTCTGGGGACGTCCCCCGCGTCCGACGGTCTTCGGCTGAAGCACGAAGCTCCGGCTTATGCTCTGTCTCATCGAGTGAAAACTCGATGCGGCGGTAGCATCCGGCTTTCGCCGGATGAAGGAGCGGCGCGCTTTGGCCGCCGTCGTTAGGTTGGCGGAGTCTGGGGACGTCCCCCGCGTCCGACGGTCTTCGGCTGAAGCACGAAGCTCCGGCTTATGCTCTGTCTCATCGAGTGAGAACTCGATGCGGCGGTAGCATCCGGCTTTCGCCGGATGAAGGAGCGGCGCGCTTTGGCCGCGCCACGCGCCCTCGCCATTTGAAAATCGGGCGTTTCTCGGCAACGTTAAATCGGAAACGGAGAATGGACTATGAGGGGAATTCAGATGAAATGGCGGCGGTTGATCTTGGGGGCGGGGGTGGTTTCGTGCGCGCTCGGGGCGACCCCGACGCTGTTTGCGCAGCAGGAGGAGCCGGAGGCGGAAGAGCGTGTGGAGGCGGCTTCGCCGGAGGAAGTCCTGGGGCGGCTGGAGTGGAGGGGGATTTTGTCGTTTCCGGACGAGACGCAGATCAGTCTGCACGACCGGGAGACCGGCGAGAGTTTTTGGGTGCGGTTGCATGGGGAGCGCTACGGCATCGCCGTGACGGGGTACGATCCCGACAGTAACGAGGTCTTGGTTCGATTCGGGGAGGCGACGCGGACGTTGTCGTTGAGCGGATCCACCGCGGGCGGCGATCCTGATGCGGAGCCGACGGAGCCGACGGAGCAGACCCGGACGGCCCCGCCTCCCCTTCAGTTGATGGTGGTTGACGATGCCGAGACGGGAACTTCGGTCGAGCCGGTCGAAATGGTCGAAGGATCCGAGCTTTGGCGGGAGACGATGGCGGAATCGCCCGAGTTGCAGTCGATCGCCCGCCAGTTGAGGGAGCTCGAGGCGGAGCGCGAGGAAGTGCGGGAGGCGCTGGCGAATGTCGATCCGGAGAGTCTCGATCATGAGGCGGCCGCCGCCCGCGGGCGCGAGTTGGAGGAGGACCGGCGTTCGCTCATGCAATTAGCTTTGACGGAGCTGCGCAATTCCCCCAATCTCTCCAGCGAGCGGCAAGAGGCTCTGGCGGAAGAATTACGGGATGAATACCGCGCGGGAACACGGCTCGCCGAAAGAGATGGGGCGGATGACGATGCATCCGAAATCGATTTCGGCGGACGGGATCCGGATCTTTCGTCGGAACCTTGATGTTGCTCGATGCAGGCCTTAGATTAAGCGAAACGAAACCCGAACTGGAGAAGGAGTTATCATGTTGGAACTTTTGAAGAAAACGGTCTTCGCGGGCATCGGCGCCGCGGTCACTACGAAGGAACGTGTGGAGACGATGTTGCAGGAACTCGTCGAGCAGGGGAAGTTGACCCGCGAGGAAGCCGAACGGATGGCCGAGAAGATCGCCAAAGATGGCAAAGCGGAATTCGAGCGGACCCAGAAGGAGGTCAGCAACAATCTGGCCCAGATGTTCAGCCGAGGCGAATGGGTGGGCAAGGAGGAGTTCCGGAAACTCGAACTGCGGGTGAGCGTCCTGGAAGAAAAGGAGGCGGCGCGCGATCTGCATGATGTTTCCGGGGCTAAGACCGAAGGGGGAGTGAAGGCGCCTCCGCCGAAGGCTCCGCCATCGCCGCCGATGGCTTGAGGGCGTTCTCTTCCGGCACTCTTGTCCGACGCACCACGAGGGCCGCGAATCGGCCTCCGTTGCGCGTTTTCCCACGTTCGACTCTGACCTCCGACCTTCGATTTTCGGCTTTCTCTTCCCGTGCTGAATCCTCTCGACCTCTATAACAACGCGGTTCGCGCGAAGGAAATCGCCACCGTCCTGGCGAAGTACGGTTTCAACGACTTGTTGCAACAGTTGGACCGACATCCCGGGGTGATCCGGCGGATCGCTCCGAAGCCGAAGGAGCATTTGGGCGAGTGGGTGCGGCTGCGGATGGCTTGCGAAGATCTCGGGCCGACCTTCGTGAAATTCGGTCAGATTCTTAGCACTCGCCCCGATTTCATCCCGCAACCCTTGATTCTCGAGCTGCGGAAACTGCAAAAGGATGTTCGCCCGCACCCGTTCGAGGAGATGCGGGAAGTCGCCCTCCAGGAACTCCGGGGGCGGTGGGACGAGGTTTTCGAATCGTTCGACGAAACGCCGGTCGCGGCCGCGTCGCTGGCGCAGGTCTATTACGCCCGATTGAAGGGGACCGGCGAGGAGGTGGCCGTCAAGATCCAGCGCCCTCACATCCGCCGGACGATCGAGTCCGACCTCGACATCCTCGGCTGGTTCGTCGGTCAACTCCACCAGCGGGTGGAGACGCTCAAGCCTTACGATCTGCCGTCGATTTTGCAGGAATTACGGACGGCGATCTTCAAGGAACTCGATTTCCGCAACGAAGCCCGCAACATGCGATTCTTCAACGTGGAGAACGCTTTTCCCGAGCAGGTGTTCGCTCCGGCGGTGTTCGAGACGCTGACCACGGAACGGATGCTGGTGATGCAGAAGGTGGCCGGCATTCGTATCGACGAAGTGGTGACAACCGGAGGAGACCCGAGGAAAGTCGCCCGCGACGGGGCTCGTTCGTTGTTGCACCAAGTATTGATCTCCGGGTTTTTCCACGCCGACCCGCATGCCGGTAATCTGGCGCTGACTCCCGACGGACGGATCTGTTTTTACGATTGGGGAATGGCCGGTCAATTGACCCGCCGGATGCGGTATCATCTGGCCGATTTGTTCATGGCCGCGCTTGACCACGACGCGGAGCGGATCGTTCAAATCGCCGCGCGGCTGTCTTATTCCAGCAGCCGGACCGATATGAAGAAGATGGAGAAGGAGATCACCTTCACCCTTCGGGAGCACCTTGATTTGGCGGGGGAGCGGGCGGAAATCGGTCCGTTGGTTTTGAGGTTGTTCTATATCTTCGGCAGCAACGGGATCGATGTGATGCAGGATTATTCGTTGATGGCGAAGGCGGTGCTTTCGATCGAGGAAATGGCGGAGCAACTCGACCCGGAGTTCGACATCCGGGAGGCGGCGGAACCGATGATCCGGCAACTGCAACGCGAACGGCACAGCCTCCGGGTGCTTTTGAAGGACGCCGGTCTGGCGGTGGGCACGGCGGTTCAGTTGATCAAGGAATTGCCCGCGGAGTGCGAACGGATCCTCCGCCGGATCGAGAACGATGACCTCACCGTCAATTTCCACCACAAAGGGCTGGAGAGTGTCAGCGACTCGCTCAATACCGCGAGCAACCGGATCACGCTCGGGGTGATCATCGGCTCGCTGTTGATCGGCTCGTCGCTGATCATCACCACCGGCATCCAGCCCTACCTGTTCGGATTCCCGGCGATCGGGATCGTCGGCTATCTCTTGTCCGCCGTATTGAGTGTTTGGATCGTCATCGACATCATCCGCCACGGACGACACCGATGAGAAGAAAGGATGGATTATGGGTTATGAATTATGAATGAGGGATGATAACCCTTCCCGCCGTGGGGCGTCTGTCCTGTTGGAGTTCCGGCTTTAGTCGCTTCAGTCATCCGGCGAAAACTCGATGCTACCGCGTAGCATCGAGTTTTCACTCGATGAAGCAGAGCTTAAGCCGGAACTTCGTGCTTCAGCCGAAGAGCGTCAACTTCGGCACAGACGGCGCCTGAAGCGCGCCGCTCCAGTCATCCGGCGAAAGCCGGATGCTACCGCGTAACATCGGGTTTCACTCGATGAACCAGAGCTTAAGCCGGAACTTCGTGCTTCAGCCGAAGACCGCCGACCTCGGCAACGACGGCGGCTGAAGCGCGCCGCTCCGGTCATCCGGCGAAAGCCGGATGCTACCCGTAGATAACATGAGGGCGACAAGTGGGAAAGAATTCTCCAACATGTCGCCCGATATGAATAACCAATCGAAAAATAACTTCTCCAAATTGATTAACGGAATCGTCTCGTCCAATGGGCAGGAGGTCAAGCTCGGGATCGATCTTCATGCCCGCGATGGCGTGGCTTGCCTACAGGTGGACGGCAGCTTGCCGCAACGCCCGTTGCGCTTGAAGCACGAGGAACTGGTTCGCCTCGTTGGCAAGTTAGTGGCCGCCGACCTGAAGGTTTATGCCTGTTATGAGGCTGGTCCTTGCGGCTATGGATTATACCGCCAGCTCACCGAATTGGGAGCCACCGTTTTCGTGGTTGCCCCGGTGAGCCTGGCGGGCGGACGCAACCAAAAGACGGATAACCTTGATGCGCGGGGGCTGGTCGACCAACTCGACCGCTATTTGCGAGGCAACAAGAAGGCCTTCACGGTCATTCGTGTGCCAAGCCAGGAGGAAGAACAGGCGCGGGCGAGATCACGTCTGCGCGATCAGATCAAGAAGAGCCGGAGTGGATGGGAGGCACGTGGTCGAAGCGCGTTGCTGGCGCAGGGATTCCACGTGAAAGGCCGTTGGTGGGGGCCGCGCAAATGGAAGGATCTCTGTCTCGAATTACCCGAGTATCTGGTCCAGCAACTTGAGGTAATGCGTGAGATTCTGCTGAAGCTCGACGAGAAGGAAAGGGCCATCAAAAAGGAACTGGTCGAGGAGGTTAAACAGCCTCTGCCGGTCGGAATCGGAGCCCTGACCTGGGTGATGCTCCTGCGGGAGATCTGCGACTGGGGACGGTTTAAGAACCGGCGTCAAGTGGCCGGCTTCGTCGGATTATGTGCCGGGGTTCACCAAAGCGGAGGATCCTCCCGGGATCTGAGTATAAACAAGCACGGCAATCCGCGAATACGCGCCCTGTTAATCGAAGCGGTCTGGCGCATGGTGCGATGGCAACCCGATTACCCGCCCGTGCGCGAGTTGGTCGAGAAGCTTGTCAGCGGCCGGTCTCGGCGCAAGATCGCGGTCGCGGCCGCCCGCAAGCTCGCCATCGATCTGTGGCGGTTGGCCACCGGTCAAACCACGCCTGAGAAGCTCGGCCTGAGGATGCCCGAGGTTGCAGTCGGCTGAGGGCAACCAACTTCCCTTTTTGTTCTTTGATCTTTTTGCCTGAAGCGAACCCGATTTCGGAGTGGAGCGCGCACGTTTCGATGCTTGGACTTTCATCCGTTCCTGTAGATTGTGCCGCTTGCTCCGTCCCTCTTTTCCTCCGGCCTCGCCGGGGGTCGCATAAATTATAATGCGCTGCCTCTAAGGCACGCGCGGATAGCAGTTTGTCCCCCCGGCCAGTTCGAGGGGACCGGGGACGAGAGACATTCCTTTCCGGGGGCAACTCCAAAGGCCAAAAGATTGGGGCTCATTGCCGCCCCCAAACCCCCGCTAGGGGAACTAAGGTAAGAAAGCAGATCTTAAGAATGTCCTAAGAAAAATAAATCAAACAACGGTTTCATTTTCCGCTTGTCACGAAACCCTCATAGCAGCATCGAGTTTTCACTCGATGAAACAGCGCTTAAGCCGGAACTTCGTGCTTCAGCCGAAAGCCGTCAACTTCGGCACACACGGCGGCTAAAGCGCGCCGCTCCAGTCATCCGGCGAAAGCCGGATGCTACGCGTAGCATCGAGTTTTCACTCGATGAAGCAGAGCTTAAGCCGGAAGTTCGTGCTTCAGCCGAAGAGCGTCAACTTCGGCACAGACGGCGGCTAAAGCGCGCCGCTCCAGTCATCCGGCGAAAGCCGGGATGCTACCCGTAGCATCGAGTTTTCACTCGATGAACCAGAGATTAAGCCGGAACTTCGTGCTTCAGACGAAGACCGTCAACTTCGGCACTGACGGTGGCCAAAGCGCGCCGCTCCAGTCATCCGGCGAAAGCCGGATGCTACCGTAGCATCGAGTTTTCACTCGATGAACCAGAGCTTAAGCCGGAACTTCGTGCTTCAGCCGAAGAGCGTCAACTTCGGCACAGACGGCGCCTGAAGCGCGCCGCTCCAGTCATCCGGCGAAAGCCGGATGCTACCGTAGATAACATGAGGGCGACAAGTGGGAAAGAATTCTCCAACATGTCGCCCGATATGAATAACCAATCGAAAAATAACTTCTCCAAATTGATTAACGGAATCGTCTCGTCCAATGGGCAGGAGGTCAAGCTCGGGATCGATCTTCATGCCCGCGATGGCGTGGCTTGCCTACAGGTGGACGGCAGCTTGCCGCAACGCCCGTTGCGCTTGAAGCACGAGGAACTGGTTCGCCTCGTTGGCAAGTTAGTGGCCGCCGACCTGAAGGTTTATGCCTGTTATGAGGCTGGTCCTTGCGGCTATGGATTATACCGCCAGCTCACCGAATTGGGAGCCACCGTTTTCGTGGTTGCCCCGGTGAGCCTGGCGGGCGGACGCAACCAAAAGACGGATAACCTTGATGCGCGGGGGCTGGTCGACCAACTCGACCGCTATTTGCGAGGCAACAAGAAGGCCTTCACGGTCATTCGTGTGCCAAGCCAGGAGGAAGAACAGGCGCGGGCGAGATCACGTCTGCGCGATCAGATCAAGAAGAGCCGGAGTGGATGGGAGGCACGTGGTCGAAGCGCGTTGCTGGCGCAGGGATTCCACGTGAAAGGCCGTTGGTGGGGGCCGCGCAAATGGAAGGATCTCTGTCTCGAATTACCCGAGTATCTGGTCCAGCAACTTGAGGTAATGCGTGAGATTCTGCTGAAGCTCGACGAGAAGGAAAGGGCCATCAAAAAGGAACTGGTCGAGGAGGTTAAACAGCCTCTGCCGGTCGGAATCGGAGCCCTGACCTGGGTGATGCTCCTGCGGGAGATCTGCGACTGGGGACGGTTTAAGAACCGGCGTCAAGTGGCCGGCTTCGTCGGATTATGTGCCGGGGTTCACCAAAGCGGAGGATCCTCCCGGGATCTGAGTATAAACAAGCACGGCAATCCGCGAATACGCGCCCTGTTAATCGAAGCGGTCTGGCGCATGGTGCGATGGCAACCCGATTACCCGCCCGTGCGCGAGTTGGTCGAGAAGCTTGTCAGCGGCCGGTCTCGGCGCAAGATCGCGGTCGCGGCCGCCCGCAAGCTCGCCATCGATCTGTGGCGGTTGGCCACCGGTCAAACCACGCCTGAGAAGCTCGGCCTGAGGATGCCCGAGGTTGCAGTCGGCTGAGGGCAACCAACTTCCCTTTTTGTTCTTTGATCTTTTTGCCTGAAGCGAACCCGATTTCGGAGTGGAGCGCGCACGTTTCGATGCTTGGACTTTCATCCGTTCCTGTAGATTGTGCCGCTTGCTCCGTCCCTCTTTTCCTCCGGCCTCGCCGGGGGTCGCATAAATTATAATGCGCTGCCTCTAAGGCACGCGCGGATAGCAGTTTGTCCCCCCGGCCAGTTCGAGGGGACCGGGGACGAGAGACATTCCTTTCCGGGGGCAACTCCAAAGGCCAAAAGATTGGGGCTCATTGCCGCCCCCAAACCCCCGCTAGGGGAACTAAGGTAAGAAAGCAGATCTTAAGAATGTCCTAAGAAAAATAAATCAAACAACGGTTTCATTTTCCGCTTGTCACGAAACCCTCATAGCAGCATCGAGTTTTTACTCGATGAAACAGAGCTTAAGCGGGAAGTTCGTGCTTCAGCCGAAGACCGTCAACCTCGGTCTTTGAGTCGAGGTGGGGACCGTCTAAGGGCGGGACTCCAACAATTGCGTTATGAATTATTACTGACGGAGTTGAGCTTCATAACTCGTAACTCATCATTCATAATTCTCTCCGCATCTTGGTCCACTTTTGGGTGGATTTGGCGGATTTGACGGCGGTTTCGATGAAGGCCATGCCGAGGAGGCCGTCGTCGGCGTTCGGGAAATCGTAAGTTTTTGGTTTGCGGCCCGCGATGGAGTCGGCGATGGCCCGGGCGGCTTCGCGGTAGATGTTGGCGAACGCTTCAAGAAATGCCTCCGGGTGGCCGGGGGGAGTGCGGCAGGCGGCAAGGGCCTCTTTGGCGAGATAGCCGCTTCCCCGAGTCAGGATCTGGTCGGGTTTGTCGTTGAGTTTGAGTCGAAGTGTATTCGGTTCTTCCTGACACCATTCGAGTCCCCCTTTTTCGCCGTAAACACGGATGCGCAGACCGTTCTCCTCGCCCGCGGAGATCTGCGAGGCGTAGAGGATCCCCTTGGCGCCGCCGTGGTAGCGGATCAGGAGGTTGGCATCGTCCTCGAGTTTGCGTCCGGCTCCGAAGGAAGTGAATTCCGCGCAGACCGCGTCGATTTCGAGACCGGTGATGTAGCGGGCCAGGTTTTCGGCGTGGGTGCCGATGTCGCCGATGCAAAGCGAGGCGCCGGCCTGTTTCGGATCGGTCCGCCAGGAGGCCTGTTTTTGCCCCGATTTTTCCGGGGAGTCGAGAAGCCAGCCTTGGGGATACTCGACGACAACTTTCAGGATCTTTCCGATCTGCTTTTTGGCCACCATCGCCCGGGCCTGCTTGACCATCGGGTAGCCGGTGTAGTTATGGGTGAGGGCGAAGATCCTGCCCGATTTTTGCACCAGTTTCCGCAAGGCGCGGGCCTCTTTGAGGTCGAAGGTCATCGGTTTGTCGCAAACGACGTGGAACCCGGCCTTCAGGAAGGTGCTGGCGATGTCGAAATGGGAGTTGTTGGGGGTGACGATGCTGACGAAGTCGATTCGCTGATCGTCCGGCAACGCCGCTTCCTTTTTCGCCATGGTGGCGTAATCTGGATAGACCCGGTCGGGATTGAGGAGAAGTTCTTTGCCGGAGGCCTGGGAGCGTTTGGGATTCGAGGAAAACGCCCCCGCCACCAGTTCGATTTGGTTGTCCAAGGCGGCCGCGATCCGGTGAACGCCTCCGATGAAAGCCCCTTGGCCGCCGCCGACCATTCCCATGCGAAGTTTTCGGTTCATAACTGGATGATGTAAGTGTGGTAGTTGATTTATTTGCGTTCGAAAGCGGCGTCGAAAGCGAGGTTGCTCGGTTGGAAATCGATTGCCTTGACGTATTCGCAGGATTCACGGGCGCCGTGGAAGCGTTCCATGCCGCTGTCCTCCCATTCGACCGAAAGGGGGCCGGTGTAGCCGATCCGGTTGAGGGCGCGGATGATTTCCTCGAAATTGACCTCGCCCCGGCCCACGGAGCGGAAGTCCCAGCCCCGTCCGGCGTCGCCGAAGTCGAGGTGGGAGGCGAGGATGCCGGATCGTCCGTCGAGGGTGCGGATGGCATCCTTCATGTGGACGTGATAGATGCGGTCGGGGAAAGAGCGGATGAATTGCACCGGATCGACGAATTGCCAATGGAGGTGGCTCGGGTCGAAGTTGAAGCCGAAGGATTCCCGGTTATCGAGGGCTTTGAGGGCGCGTTCGGCGGTGATGATGTCAAACGCGATTTCGGTTGGATGAACCTCGAGGGCGAAGCGGACGCCGCATTTGTCGAACTCGTCGAGAATCGGATTCCAGAGTTCGGCGAAACGGGCGAAGCCGGCTTCGATCGTATCCTGGCCGACCGGGGGGAACGCGTAGAGCATGTGCCAGATCGGGGAGCCGGTGAAGCCGTTGACGACCGAAACCCCCAGGTTTTTGGCGGCCCGGGCGGCTTGTTTCATGGTTTCGATGGCCCATTCCCGTTTTTTGTCGGGATTTCCCCGGACTTCCGCTGGGGCGAGAGCGTCGGAGCGGGCGTCGTCGTTGAGATCGCAGACGAGTTGTCCGGCCAAATGGTGGGAAATCGCGTGCAGTTGGAGCCCGTTCTTCTCCATGAACGCCCGTTTTTCGCGGCAGTATCCGGAATCCTGGGATGCTTGCGCGACGTCAAGATGATCGCCCCAGCAGGCGAGTTCGAGGCCGTCGTAGCCCATTTCCTTGGCGGCGGGGGCGAGTTCGGCGAGCGGAAGGTCGGCCCATTGGCCGGTGAAGAGAGTGACAGGTCGTGACATGTGAATAGGAACAAGCGTTAAGTGTTATGGAGCTGCGATTTGTAGCAGCGGACCGTTCGGGAGGCAAGGGAATTTCCGGTTGTAGGGGCGGGGCGGGTTTAATCAGAAGTGGTGGGATTACCATCGTGTCATTGCGAGGAGCTCCGCCGACGAAGCAATCCACGAAACAGCGATCCGCGCCCCCCTTTTCCGGAAGGTGGATTGCCGCGTCAGTCGTTCCGCCTTCCTCGCAATGACAGACTAACCGAAGGCTGCTGAAAGAATGGCGTTGGCGTCCTTCGATGGAATCCTATGAAGCGACGGCTTCGGGGCCGAAGACGGCGGAGACGTAGGTGTCGACCGAATACGGCTGGAGGTCGTCGGGCTGTTCTCCCAAACCGAGGAAGAAGATCGGGAGGTTCAGTTCCCGGAAGGTGCCGACGAGGGCGCCGCCGCGGCTGGTGCCGTCGAGCTTGGTGACGATCAGGCCGTCGAGGCCGAACGATTTGTGGAAGACTTTCGCCTGTTCGATCGAGTTGGAACCGAGGCTGCCGTCGACCACCAGAAGGGAATAATGGGGGGCCTTCGGATCCTGTTTCTGGAGGACCCGTTTGATCTTGGCCAGCTCGTCCATCAGGTTGCTTTTGGTGTGGAGGCGGCCGGCGGTGTCGAGGATCAGGTAATCCTTGCCCCGGCTGTTGGCGGCCTTCCAGGCGTCGAAGGCGACGGCGGCGGAATCGGCGCCGTGGTGGCTGGCGACCAATTCGATGTCGAGTCGTTGCGACCACGCTTTGATCTGTTCGTTGGCGGCGGCCCGGAAGGTGTCGCAGGCGGCCATCAAAACCTCCTTGCCGTCCTGGCGGAGGGCATGGGCAAGTTTGGCGCAGGTGGTGGTCTTGCCGGAGCCGTTGACTCCGATCAGGCAAATGACGGTCGGCTTCGCGGGAGCCTCTTTGAGCTGACCCTCGGAGCCTTCCAGAACCCGCTTCAGGACGGTCGAGCCGATGGTGGCGACATCCTGTCCGCGGAGGTCGCGGTCGCGTTTCACGGCGGCCTGGACTTCGTCGATGATTTCGGTGGTGGTTTCGACCCCGAAATCGGCGGCGTAGAGGGCCTCCTCCAGTTGTTCGAGGGAATCGGCGTCGAGTTTGCGTCCGGTGAAAAGCCCCCGGCTGGAGGCCCAGAGGTTTTGGCTGGTTTTCGAAAACCCGTCTTTGAACTTTTTAAAGAACTGGCGCATCGCGAGGAGGGAGCGGCGGCTCCGAAGGATCGGTCCGGATCAGTCGTTGGAGGCCCGGCGGAGAGGCCGGTCGAGCTCGTCTTTCAATTTGTCGAGGATGCCGTTGATGAAACGTTTGGCATCGTGGTTGGAGAGGAGTTTGCTCAAGTCGATCGCCTCGTTGATGGAGACGATCGGCGGAATGTCTTTGCGGAACAGGATCTCGAAAACCGCGAGACGGAGGATGGAGAGGTCGACCTTGGCGATCCGTTTGAAGTCCCAATTGCGGGTGAGGGAACGGATCTTGGAGTCGACCTCCTCGATTTTCTCGACCGTGCCGAAAATCAGTTCCTCGGCGAAAGCGTAGTAATCGCGCTCCTCGTCTTTGCCTTCGAAGAAGGAGCGGACGCTTTCGGTGAGGTTGTCGGGACGGTTGACTTCCCAGATGTAGAGAAACTGGACCGCCGCGATCCGTGATTCGCGGCGTCTGGATAAATTACTGCTCATGGTTCTGTTCTCTCTTCCGTCGAAGTGCGGTCAATTGCAAGGCGCAGGCGGCGAATTCCTTGCCGCGATTCAGTTTCCCGGTGGTCCGCTCCTCGGCTTGGGCCCGGTTTTCGGCGACGACGACGCCGTTGACCACCGGCATCCCATGGTTGAGGGAAACCATCTGGAGGGCGTCGCTGACGCTCTGGGCGATTTGCTGGTAATGGAAAGTGTCGCCGCGGACGAGGACGCCGAGGCCGATGCAGCAATCGTAGCTGCCGGTTTCCATCCCGAGCTGGATCCCATAGGGGACTTCGCCGGACCCGGGGACGCGCAGGACGTCGATTTTTCCCTCGGGGACGTTGGCCGCGCGGAGGGTGGCGACGGTGTTTTCGAGCAAGGCGTCGACGAGTTGGCCGTTGTAGCTGGCGGCGACGACCAAGTAGGAATGGTCGCTGCCGTCGACGTGGGTTGCGATTGGTGAATCGAGACTCATAGGAGAAAAGGAAAAAGGATCAATAAAGCGGACCGTTTGGCAAACAACAAGGGGAAAGGATCACCATCGTGTCATTGCGAGGAGGCTCCGCCGACGAAGCAATCCACGAAACAGCGACCCGCGCCCCCTTTCTCGGAACGTGGATTGCCGCGTCAGTCGTTCCTCCTTCCTCGCAATGACAGACGGTTGTCTGTTTTTCCCACCACGTTCAATCCCGTTGGAGTCGATGTTTCCCAAACGCCCGGACCGCATGAATGCGGAACTCCAACGAATTGAAATTCGGGCCTTCGGGAGGCATTGCCAAACGGAGGGGGCTGTTTTATAAAGGTGAGATTGACAATGTGATGGGAAAAGGCGGGCACAGAACGGACGGGCTGACCATCCGGCGGTGGATCTTGGGAGCGGGGGCGGCGGGGGCCGCCCTCTTCTTGACCTACTCGCTGGCCGGGGCCTTGGCGGCGTTTCCGTTTGAACCCCGGCCGTCGGCTCTCCGGTTGACCGTGGCCGGGCTGGGGGTCGGACTCTTTTTTCTGGGGATGATCGTTCTTTTGCTGGGCAAAACCGTCGGACTGCGGATCGGCGGGGCGCAGGCGGCGGCGTTGGCGGTTGCGATGGTGCTGGTGACGTTGCGGGGAGACTTGGGCGCGTGGCCGGCGGCGGTGATCGGGTGGGGAATCGCGGTGATGGTCGGGTGGTGGGGATTGACGGTGGCCCGGGGGATCGCCGGGGAGCGGGAAACGAGGTGCGGTCGATGATCGCGAGCCTCGTCTTGATCCCGTTTTTGGCTTGGTTGGCGTGCCTCCTTTTCCCCCGGGGGAGCGCGGCGGTCGCGGTCGGGGCAACCGGAGTAAATTTCCTGATCGCGGCGGCGGTGGCGGCCGCGGTGGCCGGTGGCGGCGGGATCGGTATCGCGGTGGAAGGATGGATGGCGGCGGCCGAAATCGGATTTCTGGCTGACGGTCTCAGTGTGATTCTGGTGGTCACGGCGGCCTTCGCCGGATTGGCGGTGGTTGGTTATGCCTGGTTTTATCTGCGCTTGGAGCAGGTGCATCTCCGTCCGGGGGTGGCGCGGCGGTTTTGGCTGCTTTGGTTGGCGTTGTTGACCGGGTTGAACGGACTCCTCTTGTCGACTAACCTCCTGATGATATTCTTCTTCCTGGAGTTGGTCGGGATGGCGGCGGTCGGGATGGCGGCGTTGGCTGGAACCCGCCGGGCCCGGGCGGCCTCGCTCCAGTATTATTTCGCCCGTCTGCCCGGATCGCTAGCCTTCTTTTTGGGGGTTGCGCTGATGTATGCCGCGCATGGGACGCTCGATCTCGGGGAGTTGGCCGGGCGGTTGGAACCGTCGCCCCTGATGGCGATGGCGGCGGCGTTGCTGTTGTTCGGGGTGGTGGCGAAGGCGTCGCTCTTTCCCTTTCATTTTTGGTTGCCGCCCGCCCATTCCGGGGCGATCGGCCCCGGGAGCGCGATGCTGTCGGGGGTGGTGGTGAAAGGACCGTTTTACGTGGCGCTGCGGCTCTGGTTCGACCTCTTTCCGGAAATCGCGACGACCGGGGCGGCTCAATTGCTGGGAGCGCTCGGGGCGGGCGGAATCATTTGGGGGGCGATCCAGGCGCTGCGGGCACAACGGTTGAAATTGATCATCGCCTATTCGACGGTGAGTCAGATGGGATTCCTCTTTTTGCTGTTTCCGCTGCTCACCGGGGCGACCGGCACCGATTGGACCCTCGCGGCCTGGACCGGCGGCATGTATCAACTTGTTTCACACGCCGTGGCCAAAGCGGCCCTGTTGTTGGCGGCGGGGGTGGTGTTGTACGCGCTCGGCAGCGAACGGCTGCGGGACATGAACGGAATCGCCAGCCGGATGCCGGTCACCACCTTCGCGATCGCGTTGTCGTGCGTCACGTTGATCGGGCTGCCGCCCAGCGGCGGGTTCGTGGCGAAATGGCTGCTGCTGACGGCGGCGATCGAGAGCGGACAGTGGTGGTGGATTCCGCCGTTGGTTGGCGGGGCATTGCTGACGGCGGCTTATGCGTTTCACATACTCTCCTACGCCTTTCGGTCGACCGAGGACGTGCCGGTGTTGCGGCCGGTGCCGTTGGCGATGGAGTTGACCACGCTCGGGCTGGCGTTGGCGGCGGTCGTCATTGGATTGCGGGTACAGGAGCCGATGCTCTTGATCGAGCCAGTGGCCGATCCCGCCGGGATGGAGGAGGTGGTTCGATGAACGACTCCGGATGGATGCCGGTCCTGGTGATCGCGACCTCGTTTCTGGCGGGGTTGGTGATCTTTTTGCTCAAAGAGGAAAACCAGAAGACGCGGATCGCGCTCAACCTGTTGGCGGCCGGATTGAAACTGGTGTTGGTGGCGGTGATCTTTTACGGAGCGGTTTTCCGGGGATACAGCTATGAGGTCCGCTATCAGATCCTGTTCGACTTCGATTTCGTGCTGCGGGTCGATCTGATGTCGCTCCTCTTCCTGACGCTATCGAGTCTGCTCTGGTTCGTGACGACGGTTTACGCGATCGGTTATCTGGAGGATTCGCCGCATCGGAACCGATTCTTCGGGTTCTTCAGCATGTGCGTGACCGCGAGCGTCGGGATCGCGCTGGCCGGGAATCTGATCACCTTTTTCATTTTCTACGAATTCCTGACGCTGGTGACCTATCCGCTGGTGGTGCATCGCGGCAGTCGGGAAGCGTTGCGGGCCGGGCGGACCTATCTGATTTACACGATGGCCGGGGGAACGGCGTTGTTCGCCGCGGTGGTTTGGATGCATGCGTTGGCGGGACCGTTCGATTTCGGGGAAACGGGGGTCTTGGAGACGTTGGCGCTGGATCGCGGTTGGCAGGTGGCGACGCTCTTTTACCTGCTGGTCTTCGCGTTGGGCGTGAAAGCGGCGCTGGTGCCGTTGCACGGATGGTTGCCGGTGGCGATGGTGGCTCCGGCACCGGTGAGCGCCCTGTTGCATGCGGTGGCGGTGGTGAAGGCCGGGGCGTTCGGGATATTGCGGGTGGTTTACGACGTCTTCGGGGTTCATTTCGCGGAGGCCCAGGATCTCCTGTTTCCGGTGGCGGTGGTGGCCGGGATCACGATCCTGTATGGATCGGTGCGGGCGTTGGGACAGGACGACCTGAAACGGAGATTGGCGTATTCGACGGTCAGTCAAGTCGCCTACATCGTGCTGGGGGCGACGATATTCGGTCCGGCCTCGGCGGTCGGGAGTTTGGTGCATCTGGTGCACCAAGGCCTGATGAAAATCACCCTCTTTTTCTGCGCGGGGAACGTCGCGGAAACGACCGGTATCCATAAAGTCAGTGACATGGCCGGACTAGGCCGACGATTGCCCTGGACGATGGGAGCCTTTACGGTGGCGGCGCTCGGGATGATCGGGTTTCCGCCGTTGGCGGGATTCGTCAGCAAGTGGTATCTCGGTCTAGGAGGATTGCAGGCGGGACAGCCTTGGGTGTTGTGGGTGTTGATCGCGAGCACCCTGTTGAACGCCGGGTATTTCCTGCCGATACTTTACACGGTCTGGTTCCGGGGGGCGGGCCGGGAATTCGAAGCGCGGGGTGAAGACCGCCGGGAGACGCCGCGGACGCTGCTCTATCCAACGATGGCGGCGGCGGTAATCTCGATCATCGTCGGGGTGTTTGCCAACGCACCCTTCAGTCCATTGGAATTGGCGGAACAAATCGCCGCGCAACTCTACGGGGAAAGATGACCGCCTTGATCGTCATATTGGTTCCCTTGGTGGCGGCCTTTTTGGTGGTCACGGCGGTCTCGGAAGGGAGACGGAAGTTGGCCATGTGTCCCCTGGCGGCGGTGCCGGCCTTCCTGCTGGCGTTGTTCGGCGACGCGGATCGGACGGATGTATTCGGATGGCTGATGCTGGAGAGCCATCTCGGAATGGCGCACAGCGGACCGGTGTTTCTCTTCTTCACCGCGACTCTCTGGCTGATCGCCGGCGGTTATGCGGTCGGCTACGTGAAAGAGCGGTCGGCGGGACCGTTCGCCTGTTACTGGCTGTTGACGATGACGGGTAATTTCGGGCTGGTGCTGGCGGGGGACGTGCCCTCGTTTTATGCCTTCTTCGCACTGATGACCTTCTCCGCCTATGGATTGGTGGTGTATTCGAGAAGTGACGACGGATGGCGGGCGGGGAAGGTTTACATCATCATGGCGGTGGTCGGCGAGGCGATGCTCATCGGGGCGTTCTTGTTGGCCGTCGCCGGGGCGGAAACCTATCTGTTGGCGGACGCCTCGCGGGCGGTGGCGGAATCGTCGCAGCGGAATCTGATCGTCTTTTTGGCGCTGGCCGGATTCGGGGTGAAAGCGGGGATTTTCCCTCTGCACCTCTGGCTGCCGCTGGCTCATCCGGTGGCTCCGGCCCCGGCGAGCGCGGTCTTGAGTGGGGTGATGATCAAGGCGGGCTTGCTCGGTTGGATCCAACTCTTTCCCGGAGGGGAAGTCGCTCTGCCTGGCTGGAGTCTCGGGATGGTCGGACTCGGGATGTTCACCGCCTTTTACGCGGTGGTTTGCGGACTGGTCCAGCGGGAAATGAAAACGGTGCTGGCCTATTCGAGCATCAGTCAGATGGGCCTGATGCTGGTGGTGGCCGGGGCGGGATTGGCGGAGCCCGCGGCCTGGGAAGCGGCGGTGGTCGTTCTCGGAGTTTATGCGTTGAACCATGCCTTCGCGAAAGGATCGCTCTTCCTTGGGGCGGCGGTGTGCGAGGTCGGCGGCGGGTTGCGGCCGGAGACGCGGCGATGGATACTGGCCGGGTTGCTGGTGCCGGCGCTGGCCATCGCCGGGGCTCCGCTGATGGGCGGGGCGATCGCCAAGGATGCGATGAAACTGGCGACGGAAATACCCGGACCGGTCGCGCCGTGGTTGAAGGTGTTGTTGCCGATGTCGGCGGTGGCGACGACGCTGTTGCTCGGCCGATTCTGGCTGTTGGCTCGGGCGCGGATGGCTGGGGGCGGAGAAACGGGTCGATTGCGGGGGCGGGGCCTAGCGTGGGGGGCGTCGTTGTTGGCGGCGAAGGGAGGTGTTTATTTCGCGATCCCTTGGTACGCGTTGGAGTTGGAGACCGGGGAGCCGAGTTTGGCCGGGATTTGGGGGAGTCTTTGGCCGATCCTGGTCGGCGTGGGGATGTTGTGGGGAGTGCATCGGATCGGTGGAATTGCGAGACCGGTGAATATCCCTCCCGGGGACATCGTGACGGGGTTGGAACGGACCTCTCGTTGGAGTCGGAGGCGCGGATCGGCTTTGGTCGGCGCCGAGAAATTGCGGATCGATTTCCATCCCCTGCTGGAGCGGATCGCCGGGAGTCTATGGGTGCACGGAATGTTCCGGCGCGGCGAGTTCGCCCTGCGCCGCCGGGAAACCGTCGGCTGCCTGATGATGTTTTTTCTGTTGGTTCTCTGGCTGTTGTTGGGGGGGTGAAGTTAGTGGCCGTCGATTTGATGGTAACCGTCGGTTGATCTATCGAGTGCTATCGCCAGGCGCTTACGTTTTTTGGGATTGCTCCTTGGGGTGGGGCTGGAAAAGATATCGGAGATGTATTCAAAATGCGCCCCTCCGATGCATGCAATGCTTTGCCTTTTTTCGGTTGTTTTTGGCGTTTTCGCGTTTGTCCTTGAAGGTTCTGGAAACTTGATGTTTCCACCGATTCCGGAGGATGGGAGCTTCGTTCAGGATTACGCGGGCGTGTTGTCGGAATCGGACCGGAAGCGAATGGGATTCCAGCAGGAGGATGCCTTCGATCAGTATGATACTGCGATTGTGGTCGTTACCATCCACTCCAAAGCGACCTATGGCGCGAGGGGACATTCAATTGAAGAGTTCGCCGCGGCCTGGTTCGATCATTGGCAGATAGGAAAGGTGACTGACGACGGCTTGATCAATCGAGGTATTTTGATCTTGGTCAGCCTGGGTGATCGCAGCGCTCGAATTGAATTGGGAGCCGACTGGGGTCGAGGGTGGGATCGGCATTGTAGCCGAATTATGAATCAGCGGATGGTCCCGGAGTTTGCGCGGGGGAATTATGGAGCCGGGATTATCGCCGGACTCGATGCGTTGGTGGAGATGGCGGCGGTCGGACCGGAGGGCGCGCCGCCAGCGGGACTTGCGGTGTGGGCTGAACGGCTGGAAACCCGGCCATTTGAAACCTCACCGCTTCCGCTGTGGGGGATCGGTATGATGATTGTGGTCGGGTGTTCCCTCATTGGGTGGTTCACCTTGGGACATCCTGGAAGAATACTTCCTGAGGAACAATGCAAGTGGGTCCTGATCGTTGGCGTTTTGCTAATCCTTGGAGCCGTATTTTTCTGGTTCATTTTAATTTGCGGAGTCGTCCTATTGAAGCAATTGGATTGTTCGGATGGTTCTTCAGGAGGACGCGGGTGGGGCGGTGGGTTTGGCAGCCGGGGCGGATTTGGCGGTGGGGGATTTTCGGGAGGCGGTGGAGCGACAGGCCGGTGGTAAAGGGGACGTATGGACGCATTAAATACAATATCTTCGGATGATCGGGCGCGGATCGAGCAGCAGGTAGCGGAAGTCGAACGCCATACTTCGGCGGAGGTCGTCTGCGCGATGGCCACTGCATCGGGGCGCTATGACCGGGCGGAATCGATCATCGGTTTGGCGTTCGGCTTATTGGCGCTGGGAATGGTTAATGTCCTCCAAGGCTGGGCGTCATCTGGAGCATGGACGGCAGGGGTGACCTTTGGGTGGCAGGTCTTGGCGGTGGTCGCGGGATTTGTCGCAGGGAGCGTTTCGGCCAACCGGTTTCCGGCGTTGCGGTCTCTGGTGGTGAGTGAGGCCGAGATGGAAGCTGAGGTAAGGCAAGCGGCGGCCCACGTGTTTTTGTTGGGAGCAGTGGCCAATACGGTCAACAGGACGGGATTGCTGATCTTCTTTTCCCTGGTGGAACGACGCGTTGTGATACTGGCTGACGAGAGCGTGAGGGAGGCATTGGGCAATGATGAGATTGGTCGTCTCCGGGACGTGGCGGTGGGCGACCTGAAGCGAGGAGATGTTGCGGCCGCGTTCATCGATGTTCTCCGGGAAGTCGGTCCCCGGTTGGCCGAAGTGCTTCCCGCATCGCGGGAGCTGAATGCCGACGAACTACCCAATCATGTTCTTTTATTTCATCCCCGCCCCGGATGCGAAAGTATTGTCCATGAGTCTGCCGCGAAAAGAACGGTCGCGGGGTGACGGTTTCCTTGCTCGCACTCTGGTTGGTGCGGGGGGATCGCGAGTCTGCGGATTTTTAGGATCTGCGGAAATCCGCGGAATCTGCGGTGGGGGAAATCTTCTTCGGCCGGTCAGGAGAGGATCCGGCTGAAGAGAAGGGCGAGGAGAATGAGGACGAGGATGGTGATTTTCACCCAGGTTTTCATCGACTCAGACGTTGAAGCGGAAGAGGGCGACGTCGCCGTCCTGGAAACCGTCGGCTGCCTGATGATGTATTTCTGTTGGTTCTCTGGCTGTTGTTGGGGGGGAAAGGGATCGCGGGTTGCCGTCTTGACAGGTGACAAATGTTAAACATGTTGTCTAACATGAAAGAGATCACCACGCGGGACCTGCTTCATCGCACGAAGGATGTGAAGGCGACGCTTGAAACAGGGGAAGCACTGGCGTGGACCTCGCACGGGAAGATTGTGGCGTTTCTTCACCCGCCGCGAGGTGGACGGTCTGACCGACCGGAAGAAGTGGATTGGCACTCCCGGGCCAAAATGGCCGGTGCGGTGAATCGGACAGCCACTACCGCTAGCTCTCTGATTTACGGCGATCGCGATTGATTCGGAGTCGATGCAGTGGCGAAAATCTATCTCGATACCGGAGCTTTGGTAAAACTCTACATCTGGGAGTCGGGTAGCGATTGGGTTCAGGCGAAAGCCAAGCAAGCCAGTCTCTTGCCGTTGACTCCCCTTCAGATGACGGAACTCAAGAACGCCATTTTGGCCGCCGGCGGGCGAGGCATCATTGAAGTTGTCGCCATGCATCGAACGCTGAAAAATTTCGAGGAGGATGTGGTGTCGGGACGTTTTGCGCGGGAGGTTCCGGATTGGACGGAAGTCTGGCGACGAGCGGATCTATTGGCTTTCTCTTTTACTGAAAAGATCCTCTGCCGAACATTGGACATCCTTCACGTGGCGATGGCGGAGTTGATGTCCGTCGATTTGATGGTGACCGGCGACCAACGCCAAGTTTCCCTGTGTGAAAAAATCGGACTCCCCGTGGAACGTATCGAATGGCAGTAAGGAACCCGCCGAGGGAGCCTTATCTGCAAAAACCGCGGAATCTGCGGTGGGGAAAATTTTCTTCGGCCCCGGGTCAGGAGAGGATCCGGCTGAAGAGAAGGGCGAGGAGAATGAGGACGAGGATGGTGATTTTCACCCAGGTTTTCATCGATTCAGACGTTGAAGCGGAAGAGGGCGACGTCGCCGTCCTGGAAGACGTATTCCTTGCCTTCGAGACGGTATTTGCCGGCTTCGCGGGCGGCGGCGACGCTGCCGAGCGAGACGAGGTCGTCGTAGGAGACGACTTCGGCTTTGATGAATCCTTTTTCGAAATCGCCGTGGATCACCCCCGCGGCCTGGGGGGCTTTCATCCCCCGGGTGATGGTCCAGGCACGGACCTCTTTTTCGCCGGCGGTGAAGTAGGTGGCGAGGCCAAGGAGATCGTAGGAGGCGCGAATCAGATTGGAGACGCCGGAGTCGTCGACCCCTAGGTCGGCGAGGAATTCCTTCGCCTCCTCCTTGGAGAGGTCGATCAGTTCGGCCTCGATCCGGGCGCTGATCACGGTGCAGGCGGCGGCGTGGTGTTCGCGGGCGTAGTTTTCGACGGCCTGGACGTAGCGGTTTTCCGTGGCGTTGGCGAGGTCGCCCTCGGCGACGTTGGCCGCGTAGAGGACCGGTTTGGAGGAGAGGAGGAACAAGTTTCGCAGGACCGGAGCCTCGTCGTCGGCGATCGGGAAGGTCACCGCCGGTTTGTTTTCGTTGAGGTGCGGGAGAAGTTTGTCGATCAAGGCGATGGTGGCGGCCGCCTCTTTGTCGCCGCTCCGGGCCTTTTTCTGTTCTTTATCCTTCCTCTTTTCGAGGGAGGCGATGTCGGCCAGGATCAGTTCGGTGTTGATGACCTCAATGTCGCGGATCGGATCGATTGAGCCCATGTTGTGGATGACGTCGGGGTCTTCGAAGCAGCGGACCACATGGACGATGGCGTCGACCTCGCGGATGTTGGCGAGGAATTGGTTGCCGAGCCCCTCGCCCTTGCTCGCTCCGGCGACCAGGCCGGCGATGTCGACGAACTCGAACGCGGCCGGGATGACCACGTTGGTCCTGGCGATCTTTTGGAGCGCGGCGAGCCGGTCGTCCGGCACGGTCACGACGCCGACGTTCGGGTCGATGGTGCAAAACGGATAATTGGCCGATTCGGCCTTGCGGGTCCGGGTCAACGCGTTAAAAAGAGTGGACTTGCCAACATTCGGTAAACCGACGATTCCTGCTTGTAACATAAAGAGCTGAGCTGAAAGGGAGGAAAGTCACTTGACAACACTAAAAAAAGGCGGAAGATCTCCTTCTTTTTTCGAAAATCTTTCTATCAAAGCATTATGGCACTGAAGATTAAATTGGCCCGCGCCGGTTCCACGCACAACCCGGTCTATCGCATTGTCGTTGCCGAG
Organism: Verruconatronum alginivorum; assembly: GCF_056590205.1. NCBI lineage: Bacteria > Pseudomonadati > Verrucomicrobiota > Opitutia > Opitutales > Verruconatronaceae > Verruconatronum > Verruconatronum alginivorum. The sequence continues at coordinate 3,308,027 of NZ_JBWPVQ010000001.1, forward strand.
GCACGTTCCCGCCGCGACGGCCGGTTCGCCGAGATCCTGGGCACCTACAGCCCGAAAGCGAAGGGCGACCAACTGAAGCTCAACCTCGAGCGCGCCGAGTATTGGCTCAAGACCGGAGCCCTGCCGACCGACACCAGCCGGTCCCTGATCAAGAAGGCCCGCGCCGCGCAAGCGGAAACCGCGAGCGCCTGAGTTCGAGGTTAGCGGCAAATTTTATTGAGTCGGTCCGGGCGGCATCGGTCGCCGGACCGAAACTTTTCCCTTTTTTCAACAAGGGCTCACGAGCGGGTGCGAAACCCGCTTTTCGAGTTTCCGGCGACGAATGATGAAGGTCGATCTGCTCACGCTCTTTCCCCGGATGGTCGACGGATTTTTGTCGGAAAGCATGATCGGGCGGGCCGTCGAGCGAGGCCTGATCGAGATCGGGGTGCACAATCTGCGGGATTGGGCGACCGGCAAACACCTGGTGACCGACGACCGTCCGTTTGGCGGCGGCGCCGGGATGCTGTTGAAACCGGAGCCGATTTTCGACGCCTTTGAGGAATTGCGCCGTCCGGAGACCACCACGATCTATTTCGCGCCGGACGGGGAGCCGCTCACGTCGGAGCTCGCCCGGGAGTTTGCCGGGAAGAAACACCTGCTCTTGTTGAGCGGGCATTATGAAGGCGTCGACCACCGGGTGCGGGAAACGCTCATCGAGCGGGAGATCAGCATCGGGGATTACGTCTTGACCAACGGCACCTTGGCGGCGGCCGTTTTCATCGATGCGGTGGCCCGTTATATTCCCGGCGTTTTAGGTGAGGAAAAGTCCTTGACGCAGGATAGTTTTCAGAACAAGTTGCTCTCTTTTCCGCAATTCACTCGCCCGGCCGAGTATCGTGGGATGAAGGTGCCCGAGGTTTTGTTGAGCGGGGACCACGCCCGCATCGAGCAGTGGAGGCAGGAACAGCGGCGGGAGCGCACCAAGCGACTGAGACCGGATTTAATTCAACCAACAGACGACAATGAAAGCCATAGTTAAAGAGATTACCCAGGACCAGGTCCGGAAGGACATCACTCCTTTCAAGGTGGGCGATGGTGTGCGGGTGCACACGAAAGTGCGCGAAGGTGAAAAGGAGCGCATCCAGATTTTCTCGGGTATCGTCATCGCCCGGCGCGGATCCGGGATTCAGGAGACCTTTACGGTTCGCCGTATCTCCTACGGCGAAGGCGTCGAGCGGGTGTTCCCGGTGAATTCCCCCAACATCGACAAGATCGAAGTCGACCGCGAGAGCGTCGTGATGCGCGCCCGTCTATACTACTTGCGCGACCGTATCGGCAAGGAAGCCACCAAGGTCAAAGAAAAGCGCTTGGTTCGGACCTGAGGCGGAAAGTCGGTTTTTACTTTTCATAGTTGTTTTCTCGATGAAAGACGGGGAGTCGCCAGGCTCCCCGTTTTTTTTATTTCGAGGAATGGTCGGGAAGAGGGGATCGGTCCCTTGTTGGAGTTCCCGCTTCAGCCGGTCTTTGAACCTAAATCCAGCACTTAGAGCAGCCACGAAAAGGCGCAAAAGACACAAAAATAAAGAGAAATGATAAGATGTCATCGTAGGGATGGTTCGCCGTTCCGGCGACTTTCATATCCAATATAAGCCTCTTCTTTTGCGTATCTTGCGCCTTTTGCTTCGCCATCTTCGCTTACGCTACGTCGCGGCTATCAACGGACCTTTCTGGGATGAACCGAGGTGGGAACCGGCCGAATCCGGGACTCCAACAAATCGGACAAATGAAATAGCCCTGGTCCCCGGAGAGAGTTCCGCCATCGAATGCTTGCCATCGGGGGAGGAAAAAGAAAAATGGAGCGTTTGTTTCAAACTAAACTCTCTTGGGAGAGAGAAAGAACTCGATTATGTCCGCTACCACAGAAAAATCCCGTGAATTGAATGCCGAAATCCTGGGCCAGGCCGCGAATATCGCGCGTGGGCTCGCGATCGATGCCGTCCATGCCTGCAGCTCGGGGCATCTGGGCCTGCCGCTCGGTGCCGCCGAAATCGGCGCCGTCCTCTACGGCAATGCCCTGCGGCACAATCCGGACGACCCCCGCTGGATCAATCGCGACCGTTTCGTCCTTTCGGCCGGGCACGGGAGCATGTTCCTTTACACCTGGCTTCATCTCTCCGGCTACGACCTTCCGTTGCAGGAGGTGAAGAACTTCCGGAAGTTGCACAGCAAGACCCCGGGCCATCCGGAATGGGGCGAAGCTCCGCGGGAAGACGCCGCGCCGGGGGTGGAAGCGACCACCGGTCCGCTCGGCCAGGGAGTTGGAAACGGCGTCGGGATGGCCCTCGCCGGCAAGATGGCGGCGGCCCGTTTCAACACCGGCGAGCATCCGATTTTCGATTACAAGGTGGTGGTCCTGGCCGGCGACGGTTGTTTGCAGGAAGGGATCGCGGCCGAAGCCTCTTCGTTCGCCGGTCACTTCAAGTTGGATAACTTGATCCTGATCTATGATTCGAACGACGTCACCCTCGACGCGATGGCGGATCAGACCCAGAGCGAAGACACCGCCGCCCGCTACGAAGCCTACGGATTCGACGTGCAGACGATCGACGGCCATGACATGGCCGCTTTCCTGCAGGCGTATCAGCGGGCCAAAACCGCGACCGGCAAACCTCAAATGATCATCGCCAAGACCGAGATCGGCCGGGGGATTCCGGAAGTGGCCGGGACCAGCAAAGGTCATGGCGAAGGCGGAGCGAAGTTCGCGGAAAGCGCTCGTAAGGGATTAGGGTTGCCGGAGGAGACGTTCTACGTGTCCGACGAGGTGAAAGAATATTTCGCCGCGCACAAGGAGTCCTTGTTGGCCGAGCACCGCGAGTGGACCGAGCGTTTCTCCGCCTGGCGGAAGGCGAATCCGGAGAAAGCGGAGTTGCTCGACAGCGGTTACGGGAACAAGAAGCTTGATGCGGTTGAGATCTTGAAGCAAATCCCGGAATTTCCGCAGAGCACTAAAATCGCCACCCGGAAGGCCGGGGCGGATGTCTTGCAGCCGATCGCGAAGGCTTGTCCGTTGCTGATCAGTGGAAGCGCCGATTTGCATGGATCGACCCTGAACTACATCAAGGATGGCGACGATTTCGGGTCGGAAACCCCGGCTGGCCGGAACATCCGTTACGGGATCCGCGAGCACGCGATGGGGGCGATCATGAACGGGGTCGCTTACGACGGTCTTTTCCGGGCTTCGGGAGCGACCTTCCTGGTGTTTTCCGATTACCTGCGTCCGTCGATCCGTTTGGCGGCGTTGGCCCGGTTGCCGGTGGTTTACATCTTTACCCATGATTCCGTCGGAGTCGGGGAGGACGGTCCGACCCACCAACCGGTGGAGACCGTCTCCGGATTGCGGGTGATTCCTGGTCTCGACGTGATCCGTCCGGCCGATCCGGAGGAAACCGCCGGAGCCTTCGCCGCCGCGGTGGCGAACTCCGAAGGGCCGACCTTGCTGGCGTTGACCCGTCAAGGATTGCCGCCGCTGGAGGAGATTTCGGTGAAGGAACGGCGCGAAGGTGTCTTGAAGGGCGGTTACGTCGCCAGGAAGGAGCAGGGCGATCTCAAGGTGATTTTGCTGGCTTCGGGGAGCGAGTTGCAGCATGCCTTGGCGGCGGCCAAGGAATTGGGCGACGGCGTCCGGGTGGTCTCGGTTCCCTGCATGGAACGGTTCAACCGTCAGAGCGCCGATTACCGGGAGCAAGTGTTGCCGACGGCCTGCCGCAAGCGGGTGGCGATCGAAGCCGGGGTGACCGGCCTCTGGTATCGCTACGTCGGCCTCGACGGTCGGGTGGTCGGGATCGACCGGTTCGGTCTCAGCGCTCCGGGCGACACCGTGATGAAAGAACTCGGCATCGAAGCCGCCTCGGTGGTGAAAGCCGTGCGGGACCTCGGGTAACATGAGGTTCGGCAAAAGGAAGTTTTCCTGAAAAGGGGGCGGATGCCGCAAGGCGTCCGCCTCTTTTTGCGTTTGGGGAGGGGTCTTGGAATGGAAGAATCCAATTAGTCCGGGCTTCCCCCAAGGCTGTTCTCTTGGACAAAGCCTGCTATCTCGGCCAGCGGCACGGCGTTCAAGCGGTCTCCCAAGGGAAAAGGATGGGGGCAGCGGCAGACGAGGGCTCCGGATGGCGGTTTATCGAATTCGCGCTGCACCCGGGGAAGTCTCCCGCCGTCCGATGGAAACTCCGACCATTTGGCGTCGGCCAGCAGGAACCTTCCCGCCCGATGAAGTAAGAAGTCCGCTTCTTTGGTGCGGTCTCGCCAGTAAGTCAATTGCCATCCCGGCCGCACTGTCAGGAGTCGATGCAGTTCCACGAATACAGTGGTTTCCCAAAGGGAGCTCGTCAAAGGGGAGAGATGAAGATCGGTTTCCGTGATGATTCCCATTAAAAAAGCGCACAATCCGCTGTCTTGGAAATGCAACTTGGGTGATCACACGTGGCTCTTCGTCTTATTGGAAAACCAAGGCTCGAGCAGTGCGATCATCCCCGAACGCTCCAATACCGACAGTCACTCTCCCGCGGTCGAAGGGCTGATCCCAACGTCGCGGGCCAATTCCGCCCGGTTGAGCACTTGGGCTGTTCGAAGCGCGCAGGCCCTGAGAAAGCGTTCGAAATCTCTCAGGTTGCCGACCTTCAACTGGGAGCGGAGGTCCCTTTCGAGATAGGTGGCCACATAGGACTGGAAAAAACCGGCCGCGTCGATCGCAGGATTTTCGTGGAGCTCTGGAAAGCCGCCCCGCAGCACAAAAGTCTCAACGGAAATCTCGGGACGGCCCCGTCGAATCTCCGCGAAGCTTAGTCTAAACCGCCGAGGGTGAGAATCGCGGCTCTACCGGCGAGCGATTCGGCCACGCCGGCCATCAATTCGCGGGATGTCGGGCAAGAAATCCAGCCGGATCCGATTCCGCCTGTTCAGCCGTACTGGGGAGGTCGAGGCTGGTGTAATGATGATTTGGAAAGAGGCGCAGGACCAGCGAAGTTTTTCCGGTTTGTCGCGGCCCAGTCAGCACGACCGCCGGACGGGTCTCGGCCCGGTCTAACAAAATCGGTTCGAGCGAGCGAGGGATCCACATCGTGTAAATTATTCGACATTATCGAACAATTCACAAGTTCTATTGTAAGGCTTTTGTGTTCAATTGCTTCGGGGTTGATCAGCGGGCGCGAACCTCCGCCGTTTCGAGGGTCAGGCTTGGTCCGGGGGGATGGTGGCGAGGGCTTCTTCGATGGAGGAAAAGCCTTCGCGAACTTTCAAGAGGCTGTCCTGGTGGAGGGTTTTCATCCCGTGCTGGCGGGCGATCCGTTTGAGGACGGCGGTTTCGGCGCGGTCGTTGATGGCATCGGTCAGGGCGGGGGAGTTCGTCATGACCTCGTGAATACCGATGCGGCCTTTGTAGCCGGAGCCGCCGCAGCGGTCGCAACCGCCTTCGCCGGCGCGGAAGATCTGGCCGCTCCAGCCGATGGCGGCTTCGAGCAGTTCGCGTTCGCGGCCTTCGGGTTCGTAGGGGACGCGGCAGGTTTTGCAGAGGCGGCGCATCAGGCGTTGCGAGCAGACGCAGAGGAGGGAGGAGGAGACCATGAACGGTTCGATGCCCATGTCGCCGAGGCGGGCGACGGTGCCGGGCGCGTCGTTGGTGTGGAGGGTGCTGAGGAGCAAGTGTCCGGTAAGGGCGGCCTCGACGGCGATGTCGGCGGTCTCCCGGTCGCGGATTTCGCCGACCAGGATGATGTCAGGATCCTGGCGGAGGTAGGAGCGGAGGGCAGACGCGAAGGTGAGGCCGATCTGGCGGTTCACCTGGAGTTGGTTGATCCCCGGGAGGGTGTATTCGATCGGGTCTTCGGCGGTTTGGATGTTGAGTTCGGGGGAATTGATTTCGCCGAGGGCGGAGTAGAGGGTCATCGATTTTCCCGAGCCGGTCGGACCGCAGTGGAGGATCATCCCGTAGGGCTGTTGCAGGACGGAGCGGTAGCGGGCGAGGTTTTCGGCGGAGAAACCGAGGTCGGGGAGCGGCAGGGCGGATTTTTGTTTGTCGAGAATCCGCATCACCACCTTTTCGCCGAAATTCATCGGACTGGTGGCGACGCGGAGGTCGACGTCGATGTTTTTCTTGGTGAAGCGCTTGAAGATGATCCGTCCATCCTGGGGAAGACGGCGTTCGGCGATGTCGAGGTTTGCCATGATCTTCAGGCGGGCAACTACGGCGGGGGCGACTCGGCCGGGGAGACGGATGGTTTCACGGCAAAGGCCGTCGATCCGGTAGCGGATCAGGAGTTCCTTTTCCTGCGGTTCGACGTGAATATCGCTGGCGCCGGAGATGTAGGCGTCTTCGATGACCCGGTTGGCGAGTTGGATGATCGGGGCGGATTCCTCGCTTTCGAGTTCGGCGGCGCTGACCTCCCGTCCTCCCTGTTCGGTGAATTCGCTGCCGAGGATGTCGGCCACCTCGCGGATATCGACGGTTGGCTCCCGGTGGCCTCCGGCCGGGGCGTCTTTGAAGAAACGTTTCAGGACGGCGTCGATCAAGGTGGCGGGGGCGACCTGGATTTCCTCGACCTGGAGGCCGGTGGCGTGCTGGAAGCCGTCGCGTTTCGGGTAGTCGAGAGGATTGCAGACGAGGGCGGCGACTCCGGACGGGGAAAGCCGACGGTATGGGAGAATGCCCTCGCGCCGGATCACGGCGTCACCGATCGATTCGATCAGTTTTTCGTCGAATTCGATTTGGTCGGGACTGGTCACCAGCGGGGTTTCGGTGTAGCGGGCGATGAAACGGGCGGTGTCCTCGGGGTTGAGTTGGTGGTGGGGATCGAGCATCCGTTGGATCAAACTCGCGGAGTAATCGGCCACCTCCTGCAGGGCGGCGAGGTCGCCTTCGGTGAATCCGTCGGCCGATCGGGCCCCGTCTTCCTTATTGATCAATTGGATCGCGCCGATGATCCGGGTGCCGCGAAGCGGGACGGTAAGCATGGCGGTGACTTCGAAACCGGTTTGGGCGGCGAGGGAGAACATCTCGGCGTCGTTCTCGCCGGTGCGGAAAAAGAGCGGCTTTCCGGAGGTGACGCATTTGCCGACGATTCCGGCGTGGAGCGGGAGGCGGGTCGCCAGAAGTTTGGTCCGTTTTTGATCGAAGATTTCCTTGCGGGCCGGATCGTCCGCCCAAAGGGAGGGGGAATAGTAGACGTGTTTGAACGCGAGTTGATCTTTCTCGATCAAGTAAAGGCTGAGGGATTGGGCGCGGAGGGATTCGATTAATTTGGCGGCGGTCAATTCGATGACGGAGGCGACGTCCTCGCGGCTCGGGGCCGGTTTGGAGATCACCTTGAGCAGGAGGGAGCGCCGCAAAGCGCCGGAGATGTTGGCGGACGGATTCATGCGGATGATATGTGGCAGCGAGGACGGGCATGATGGGGAGAAAAGTCGGGCGGTGTCGAGTCTGTTGTCTTTTTGTAGGAATCTCTTGCGTTGAGACTCATTCTCATTTATCGGGTGAGAGTATGTTTAAATGGTTTGGCATCGGTGCCCTATTTGTTTTGTCGGTCCTGCTAGTGGGATGCTCTCCCGGGGACGACCGGTTGGTCTTCGCGTTGAAGCCGGACAAGGATCCGGACCGGATGCTGGAGGAGAAGGGGGCGTTGGAAGCGTTTTTGGGCGAACGCCTGGGGCGACCGGTTTCCGTGATGATACCGCTCTCCGGGGCGGTGATCATGGAGGGATTCGCCAACGGGACGATCGATCTCGGCTATATCAGTGCGGCGGAGATGGTCCAAGTGCGGGATCGAGGGATCGGCAAGTTGTTGTTGGCCGGTGAGATCGATGGGAATCCGCATTACATGAGTTATTGGGTGACGTTGGAGGGGAAACCGTATGAGGACGTGACCGATTTGCGCGGGAAGCCGGTCGCGTTTTCGAGTCGTTCGAGCACCTCCGGTTTCGTGGTGCCGTTTTGGGATTTGCACAAGAAAGGGTTGGTTGGCCGGGACGGTCGGCCGGAGGATTTTTTCGGGGAGGGAAATGTTTGGTACGGGGTCGGCTACGTCTCGGCGATCGAGCGGGTGTTGGCCGGTGACGCGGAGGCCGGGGCGGTCAGTTATTACGTGCTCGACGAAGACCGGCATTTGACGCCCCAGCAGAAGGGCCGGTTGCGGAAAATGGCGGAGCAAGGGCCGGTGCCGACCCATGTCATCGCGGCCAGTTCGCGCCTGGAGGAGGAGGACGTGGAGCGGATCCGGGCGGCGTTGTTGGAGTTCAATTCGGACGAACATCGGGACTTGCGAGACAAACTCTTCACTTCGAAGTTGATCGAAGTGGATGCGGAAGAACATCTACAGGGGATCGCCGAAGCCATTGATTTGGCACGGAACGTCGCCCGCTAACACGCGTCGAAAAAAGGGATGGTTTATACCAAAGAAAACGTGGCACCGACGGCACCGACGGCGATTCCCGATGGTTCGACTCGATCGGGCCGGGAGGCGGAGCGTCCGGCGGTGAAGCCGGAGACGGACGAACCGCACCTGCGGTTGCGCAACTTCGGTTTGGAGCGGGGCGGACGGTGGCTTTTTCGAAACGTCGATCTCTCGATCGCGCGGGGGAAATTCGTGGCGATCGTCGGACCGTCGGGGGTGGGGAAATCGAGTTTTTTGTCCTGTCTCGCCGGGATGGTCGCTTCGTCGGAAGGGGAGGTCGAGTACCGCTGTTTGGGGAATTGTTGTCATCGCCCGTTCGATTTCCAGAAGAAGATCGGGATCATTTTCCAGAGCCTGATGCTGACTCCGAACAACACGGTGATGTCGAACGTTCTCTGCGGACGCCTCGGCCGGTATCCGTGGTGGAAGACCTTGATCGGGTTTCCCGGGAGCGACAAACGGGAAGCGGCGGCGATTTTGAACGACCTCGGATTGAACCGTTGCATCCCGCGCTGGGTGGCTGAGATCTCCGGAGGAGAGCAGCAGCGGACCGCCATCGCCCGGGCGTTGTTTCAGCAGCCGGAAATCTTTTTGGCCGACGAGCCGGTGTCGAACCTCGATGTTTATTTGACCGGCCGGGTGTTGGGCATTCTCCGTCAGGAAGCGACGGTGAACCGGCGGACGGTCTTGTGCGTGCTGCACAGTCCGGATTTGGTGGAACGCTTCGCGGATATGGTCTTGAGCCTCGATCCGATGAATCCGGACGGTTGGCGCTTGCGCGACGTGCGATCATGAGTTCCCCGCCTGTCGAAGAACCGCGGCGGACGGATCCGGTGATCCATCCGCCCCCTCCGCCGCCGCCGATTCCGGAATTGAAGTGGTACGAGCGGTTGAACGCGCTCAACGTCACCATGCTGGTCTTTTTGCTGGCGGTGGTGGTTTCGAGTCCGGTGATGGAAGGATCGGGGCGGAGCCTCAATTATTTCGAAAATCTCTCCCGTTTCCTCGGGGCGTTTTTCCCGCCCGATTTCTCGGTGACCCGTCAAGTGTTGGCGGCGTTGGGCGAGACGATCCAAATCGCGGTGATGGCGACCTTTTTCGCCATTTTGATCTCGTTTCCCCTGGCGGCGGCCGGGTCCCAGAACATCGCGCCCCGCTGGATGGTGATTTGCGCCCGGATGTCGATGAACATGGTCCGAACGATTCCGAGTCTGATTTGGGCCTTGATCGCGGTGGTGGTGGTCGGGGCGAACCCGTTGGCCGGGGTGATCGCGTTGACCTTTTACAGCATCGGATACCTAGGAAAATTTTTCAGCGACACGTTCGAGTCTCTCGACACGGACATCGCCAAAGGATTGCGGGCGATCGGGGCGGATCCGGTGCAGGCGTTCCAGCATGGGATGTGGCCGCACGCGAAGCCGCTGGTCTGCAGTTACGCGCTGTGGATGTTGGAGTATAATATCCGGTCGGCGGCGATCATCGGCTACGTCGGCGCCGGCGGCATCGGGGTGTTGTTGCATTCGTATCAGGAGTTCGGCATGTGGAACCGGTTCGCCACGGTCTTGCTGTTCATTTTGGTGTTGGTGACGATCCTCGACTTTTTGGGCGAGTGGGTTCGCCGGCAAGTGACGAAACGGATCAACAACAAGGCGTTGGCGGAATCGTAGGCGCTGCGGCCTGCGGCCGAATAGACGATAGCCAATAGACGTAGATGATTAATGGGCGATTGGTCTTCGTCCCAAGGGTGAAGCTTTGGGGGGGAGAAGGAGTTCGTTTTCGCTCAAACAACGGGCGAGGTGGTCGAGGACCGGGGTGAAGTCGTCGGGGGCCGGGCTGGTCAGGGCGAGGAGGCGGGTGGCGAGGTTGCCGTGAGTCAGGATGGCCGCGATCGTCTCGCGATCTTGATCGGTGAAACCGGTGCGGGGGAGTTCGTTGAAGAGATGGTGCCAAAAATCGCCGGCGGTGCGGCATGTCGTCGGCAAGGCGAAGGCCTCGGTGAGTTCGGGCAGTTGCAACGGAGCCGCGAAACCGGTGCGGATCACTTGGAGTAACTGCTCTTTGCGGGAGGCGGGTGTCGAGGCGAGCGCCCAGCGACGGAGCCGTTCGGGGTGACGGTCGACCAAAAAACGGATCGATTCGATGATGAATCGGGCGAGGGCCAGATCGGCCCGGGGAGATTCCTGGACGTCGAGCAGCCGGATCTCGATGGCGTTGCGGTCGAACCGGGCGATCGCTCCCCGAGAGTTGAGCCATTCGTATTGAAGCAGCCGGTCGGGATCGAGAGGGGCGATTTGTTGGAAGATCGGTTGGAGGATTTTCTCCTCGTATTCGTCGCGGGAGAAAACCGCTTCCGGAATGATGTCGCCGGTGATGGCGGGGCAGCGCCGTTGGTTGAGGCGGTAGGTCTCGATCCGGGTGTCGAGGAAGCCGGTGGCGCGTCCGTCGCGGAAAGGACTTCCGGCGGTGAGGGCGGGGAGGAGCGGGAGGACCAGCAGGATGGCGGAATGGAGGAGGGCGAATTCGCGGTCGCCGTCGAACGGCAGGTTGATGTGGCAGCTTTGGAGATTGAACCAGCCGTGGCCGCGGCAGTTGAAGATCCGGTCGTAGCACTCGTAGATTTCGCGGCTCCCGTGAGCCCAGGTGGCGGACTCCACCGCCGGGTCCATGGTCGGGTGCATGGGGCCGGGGAGAAGCTGGCAATCGAGCGGGGCCAGGATCGCGTTGGTTTCGGCGACGGCGGCGGTGAAATCGCGTTCGAGTTGGACGAAGTCGGCGGTCGGGGCGGGAGTTTTGAGCTCCACCACGTGGGCGGCCAGTTCGTTGGAGAGTTCGCACGCCCCGACGGTCCAGTCGTTGACCGGTTCGCCGCATTGGGCGATGGCGATCTGGTCGGCCACCGGGGCGACCCGCCCGTCGGTTTTGCGGACGATCATGTATTCCAGCTCGATGCCGAATTTTTCGAAAAGATGCATGGGAAAAAAGGAGGGCGGAGACCTTAGGCGGGTGACTTTTTGGCGGGCAGCGGCTGTTTGGATTTTTCGATCCGGTCGACGAGATGTTGCATCACTTTGCGGTAGATCTCGGTGCCGTCGATTCGGTCTTCGACTCCGGAGTCGATGTTGGGGTTGTCGTTGACTTCGATGACGAAGACCTGGTCGCCCCGTTGTTTGAGGTCGACGCCGTAGAGTCCGTTGCCGATCAGCTTGGCGGCGGCCAAGGCGGTTTGAATCACCGCGGGCGGTGTTTCTTCGATCGGCAAGGTGTCGGCCCCGCCGCCTTGGGTCTTGCCGGATGCGGCGTGGTTGTAGATCTGCCAATGTTCGTCCGACATGTAATACCGGCAAACGAAGAGCGGTTCGCCGTCGAGGACGCCGACCCGCCAGTCGAAATCGGTCGGGAGGAACTCCTGGGCGATGAGGAAATCGGAGGTTTTGAAGAGCTTGCGGATGGTGGTTTGGAGTTCCTCCTTCGACTCGACTTTGAAGACGCCGAGGGAAAAGGCGCTGTCGGGGATTTTGACCACCATCGGAAAACCGAGGGAGGCGGCGACCTGGTCGGCGTTTTTGTCGTAGAGCATCTCGGTGCGGGGAACCGGGAGGCGGTTTTTTCGTAGCAACTCGTGGAGGTAGACCTTGTTGCAGCAGCGGCGGATCGAGTCGGGGTCGTCGATCACCGCCATGCCCTCGCGTTGAGCTTTGTCGGCGAAGCGGTAGGTGTGGTTGTCGAGGGAAGTCGTTTCGCGGATGAAAAGGCCGTCGAATTCCAGCAGGCGGGGGTAGTCGGTGCGGACGATCAATTCCACATGACAGCCGAGGGCTTCACCGGCGCGGACGAAACGCCGGAGCGCCCGGCGGTCGGACGGAGCCTGCTTTTCCTCCGGATCGTGGAGGATGGCGATGTCGAAACGGCTGTTGGTAGTGGCGCCCCGTTCGCGGTCGCGGGTCCAGCGGCGGCTGAGAAAGGCGTCCATCGCCTCCTTGACCTTGAATCGGTGGGTTTGTGGGACCTGGTTGAGGCCGATCGGTTTGAGCGATTGGATTTCCCATCCCTTGTCGTTGTAGCAAAACTGCACTTTGAACAAGGGGCACGGGAAGAGGGAAAAGAGCTGTTGGGCGAGGAGGGAATGGCGTTCGGCGAGGTTCTTGCCGAAGTAGACGCTCAAGGCGAAGTCCTCCTGGATGATGCGTCCGAGACTCTTTTGGACGGTGGCGTTCAACTCCTCCAGCACATCGGCGTAGATCCGTTTGCTGGTGAGATTGTGGAGGGTCCGGGCGGTCGGCATCGCCCGGTGGCCGCGGGCTTCGGCCAGAAGGGAGATGTAATATCCGGTGCTGAGCGGGCGGTCGTTGCGGCAGAGGTTGATGATCCGGTAGCCGCCGGCGAGGAATTCGGAACGGGTGAGGTAGTCTTCGGCCGTGACTACGTTGAAATGGGTCCAGTCGGGCGACCAGTCTTTGAGATCGTCGACGACGACGAGGTTGTGCGATTTCATTGAAATCAGGAAACGGAAAGCAAAGGGCGTCGCGCGGCGAGCGCGGAGGCGGAATGCGGAGCGGGCGGGAAAGCCGGTCGTGGATTCATCGGAAACAATGAGTGAATATGGAGGGAGAACGTTGGCGGAATTTTCGCGGAACGCAAGGAAGATAGCCGATAAACGAGGAGATCAGAAGGAGAGCACGAGGAGACAATGCGGACGAGTCACCGCCGGGTTGGGGAAAAGTGGGCGAGGCGTCCCGCCTCAGCGCAGAGCCACGGCTGCGGTTTGAGGCTGGAGGCCCGATGCTCGGCACGGAGCCGGGACGGCGGCCCCGCCACTTTGGGCGGAATGGCTTGCCTTGGGGCGGGCGAGGGTGCTCTCTTGGGGAGCGGAGCAGTTCGAACGATGGCGAAGAAAACATTCAAGATGATTGCGGGGGCGGACGATTTTCTCGTCACCCGGACGGGGAAGGAGGTCTTCGCCGAATTGACGCGCGAACTCACCGACGAGTTTTCCCAGGAAACGATCGACGGGGCGGCCAACAACATCGGCGAAATCGAGGCGGCGGTCCGGTTGTTCGTCCAAGCGGTCACCACGTTGCCGATGTTCGGCGGCAAGAAAGTCGTCTGGTTGAAGGACGTCACCTTTTTCGCCGATTCGGTGACGGGACGGGCGGAGGGGACGTTGGCCCAGGTCGAAATCCTCAAGGAAACCCTGGGCGTGGTCGATCCGGAGCAGGTCGACGTTTTGATCACCGCCTCCCCGGTCGACCGCCGGCGGGCTTTCTACAAATGGTGCGAATCGGCCGGGGAGTTGCAATGGATCGCGGCGGCCGGCGACCGGGGAAGCGGGACCGATTTGACCAAGGTGGTGCAGGACGAAGGCCGGCGTCACGGGATCGGTTTCACTCCGGGCGCGGTCGAATTGTTGATCGGCAAACTGAACGGCAACACCCGGCTCTTGGTCGAAGAAGTCGCCAAGCTGGCCGCTTACCTCGGTCCCGACAAAGGAGAGGTGGCGGAAAAACTGGTGATGGAGTTGGTCCCGAACTTCGGCGAAGGAAACTTCTTCGAGGCGGCCGACGCCTTTTTTTCCCTCGATCTCGCCTGGACGCTGGAAGCACTCCACCGGCACTTTTTCGCGGGCAACGAAGCCCGTTCGCTGATCAGCACCCTCCAAGGGCGCAATCGCCTGCTCATTCAGTTGCGGATCCTGCTCGACGCCGGGGAGATCCAAGTCGGTAACCGGGGGCTCGACAAAGCGAGTTTCGAACGGGCCGCCGCCGCCCACCGGAGCGCGTTCGGGGAATCCGCCGGCGAGAAGAGCGCCTACAATCTGTTCTCCCAAAACCTCTGGTATCTCGGGCGCCTGGCCGAGGGAGCCAAGGGACTTACCTTGAAACGGCTGATCGATTTCCAGCAGGAATTCCTCCGCGCGTTCGAGGAAATCATCACCCGGTCGACCCAGCAGGAGGAAGTGATGCGCGAAATGGCCATCCGTTGCCTGGGAAGAAAATAATGAAATGGAGTGCCGTTCGCGGATTATTCCTCTTCAATTTCCTTCATAATTCATCATTCCTAATTCATAATTTTCTTCCATGGAAACGATTCCCAATGTTTTGGCCCAGCGTTATGCGACGGCCGCGATGAAGACGATTTGGTCGGCGCGCGGCCGGGTGATCCTGGAGCGCGATTTCTGGATCGCGGTCATGAAGGCCCAGCGGGTCCTCGGATTGCCGATCCCGGCCGATGCCATCGCCGCCTACGAGCGGGTCAAAGACAAGGTCGACCTCGCCTCGATCGACGCCCGCGAACGGGTGACGTTGCACGACGTCAAAGCCCGGATCGAGGAGTTTTGCGAGCTGGCCGGACACGAGCATATCCATAAAGGTATGACGAGCCGCGACCTGACGGAGAACGTGGAGCAACTCCAGGTTTTGCGTTCGCTCGAATTCGTCCGCGACAAAGCGACCGCCGTTTTGCTCGGACTCGCCCGTCAGGCCGCCGAGCACCGCGATCTGGTAATCACCGGCCGGACCCATAACGTCGCCGCCCAGCCGACCACTTTCGGCAAACGGTTGGCGATGTTCGGTCAGGAGCTGTTGGAAGCGGTGAACGCGCTGGAAGAGTTGATCCACCATTACCCGGTGCGCGGGTTGAAAGGAGCGGTCGGCACCCAGCTCGATCAATTGACCCTCTTCGATGGCGACGCCTCCAAGGCGGCTCAGTTGGAAGAGAAGGTGATCGGGTATCTCGGGTTCAAACGGACTCTCGGCAGCGTCGGTCAGGTTTATCCGCGGAGCCTCGATTTCGAAGTGGTGAGCCGGTTGTTCCAGGTCAGCGCGGCGGCGAGCAGCTTTGCCCGGACCCTGCGGTTGATGGCCGGACACGAACTCGCCAGCGAAGGTTTCCGCAAAGGGCAGGTCGGCTCTTCGGCGATGCCGCACAAAATGAACAGCCGGAGTTGCGAACGTATCAACGGATTTCATACGATTCTCAACGGGTATCTGACCATGACCGCCGGGTTGGCCGGCGACCAATGGAACGAAGGCGACGTTTCTTGTTCGGTGGTTCGCCGGGTGGCGTTGCCCGACGCTTTCTTCGCGATCGACGGACAATTGGAGACGGTGCTGACGGTTTTGAGTCAGATGGACGCCTTCCCGGCGGTGATCGAGGCGGAGAACGACAAATATTTCCCATTCCTCGCCACCACCACCTTCCTGATGGAGGCGGTGAAGGCCGGGAGCGGACGCGAAGCGGCGCACGAGGCGATCAAGGAGCACGCCGTGGCGACCGTCCTCGCCCTGCGCAACGGCGAGATCGACCGTAACGACCTCGTGGAGCGCCTGGTGGCCGACCAACGAGTCGGCTTGAGCCGGGAAAAGTTGGAGGAACTCCTGGCCGACAAAGGCCGATTCCTCGGCATGGCCCGCGAGCAAGTCGACGCCTTTGTGAAAGCCGCCGAAGCCGCCGCCGACCGCCATCCCGCCGCCAAAACGATGAAGGCCGGGAATATCTTGTAACCCCCAAAAGTGGCGGAGCCATCCCGGCTCCGTGTGTTGGAAGGGAGCCCGGACATTCCTGTCCGGGTTTCGCCCGGAAATGACGGACAGGAATGTCCGTCCTCCTTTATTGCGCCGGTTGCATTGTGTTGGAAGGGAGTCCGGACGTTGCTTCGCCATCTCCGGTTCGCTTCGTCTTGTCCGGGTTGCCTACAGGCTGTGACGGACAAAAATGTCCGCCCTCCTTTGCCGTATCAGGTGCCGCGGGTGTTACCGTAGAGGGCGATGTGGAGGCGGGGGCAGTAGCGGTACCCGCGGTCGCGGCAGATGGCGGCCAGCCAGGTTTGACGCGCGGACAGAGTGGCGGGATCGATTCCTTCCGGCATCAGGAGGATGTTTTCCGGGGGGATCGGACGGTCGATTTGCCGGATCAATTCCTCGATTTCGCCGAGATCGGCCTCGGCGGTGACCACGAATTTAAGTTGGTAGTCGTAGTGCTCGATCCATTCGCGGATGACCTCGGGTTGGAGCCGAAGTTCTTCGTGGCGCTTTTGCCATGTCGCGGAAAGACGGTCGTCGGGGCGGGAGTTCGAGAGTTTCGGACTGAGGGAGGCGAGGTCGCAGGCGATGCCGCGCGGTGGAATCGTCGCCGCGGTTTCGATGGTGATATGGCGTCCCGCTTCCCGGAGACGTTCGGCGAGAAGGGCGATTTCCGGGGCGATCATCGGCTCCCCGCCGGTGAGGACCACATGGCGGGAGGAGTGCTCCAGCACCCGGGCGGTGACGTCGGCGAGCGAAAGCGTTTCTCCCTCCGGTTCCCAGGAGGCGTAGGGGGTGTCGCACCAGTTGCAGCGGAGGTTGCAGCCGCCGGTGCGGACGAAGACGCTCGGCATGCCGGTCAGACGGCCTTCGCCTTGGATGGAATGGAATATTTCCGTGACAAACATGCGGCAAATCGGACCGGGAAAACGGGCGGATCCGGCTCAGCTCCGGGGAGCGGAGGGAAGAGGCCCGGTCTGCTCATAGGCGATCGGGTCGGTGAGTCCGGCGAGGGCGAACGCCTCGCGCCGTTCCACGCAGGTGCCGCAGGCGCCGCAATGGATGTCGCCCCCCTTGTAGCACGACCAGGTTTGGGCGAAATCGACGCCGAGTCGGGCGCCGCGGGCGACGATGGCGGCTTTGGTTTCGGAAATAAACGGGCGGAGGATTTGGACGCGGGCGTAGGTGCCCTCGGTGACCGCCTCGCTCATCGCCCGCATGAACGATTCCCGGCAATCCGGGTAAATGGCATGGTCGCCCGCGTGGGCTCCGATGACGATGGCGTCGGCCTCGAGGCTTTCGGCGAGACCGGCGGCGGCGGCGAGCATGATGCCGTTGCGAAACGGGACCACGGTTTGGCGCATGTTGGATTCCTCGTAATGGCCTTCGGGGATTTCCCCGCCGGATTGGAGGAGGTCGGAGGCGAAAAGTTGCCCGATAAAGCCGAGATCGACCACCCGGTGGGGGATGCCGAGGCGGCGGCAATGGAGTTCGGCGAACGGGAGCTCCTTGTGGTTGTGCTTCGAACCGTAATCGCAGGAGAAACCGGCCAGCACCTCATGGCGCTGGCTCGCGTCGTGGAGGGCGACGGTCGAGTCGACCCCTCCGCTGCATAAAACCACTACCTTCATCTAGTTTTTTTGCTTAGGGAACTTGCTCTTTCTTGGGATTTCCCATCACTATAGCAACGCAATATAATGAGATACCGTTTAATTGCCACTCAGCCGGAGGTCGATCAGGTGGTGGATCGAGTCGCGGCGGCACCCGAGGTCGCTTTGGACACCGAAGCCGACAACATGTACCACTACCACAACCGGGTCTGCCTGTTGCAGATCCGCTGGGAAAAGGAAATCGTGTTGATCGATCCGCTGGCTCCGGGGCTCGACCTCGGTCCCTTGTTCCGCACCTTGGAGGGGAAGCGGCTGATCATGCACGGCAGCGATTTCGACCTGCGCCTTCTCGCCGAACTCTGCGATTTCCGGGCGAGCGAGGTTTTCGACACGGTTTTGGCGGCCCAGCTGCTCGGACTGGAGAAAATCGGGCTCGGGTCGCTGATCGAACATTATTTCGACGTCGTTTTGCCGAAAGCCCATCAGAAAAGCGATTGGTCCCAGCGGCCGTTGCCCGAGAAGATGCTCGACTACGCGGCGCAGGACGTCCTTTACCTCTTCGAGTTGCGCGACGCGATGGAGGCCCGCCTGAAGGAGCTCGGCCGCCTCGAATGGCACCGGCAGCGTTGCGAGTGGCAAGTGGCGGCCGGCACGGTCGGTTTCGGCGGACGCGACGAGAACGCCTGGCGCGTCTCCGGCGCGCGTTTCCTGCGCGGGGTGGGGCTGACCACTTTGTATGAACTCTGGCATTGGCGCGATGCGGAAGCCCAGAAGTTGGATCGTCCCCATTTCAAGGTGATCAATGACGGCTTCCTGTTGGCGATCGCCAAAGCGGTCCAGGAGGATAAAGGCGACCCGTTGAAAGGAATTCCGGGATCGTTGCGGCGTCGGCACGGCCGGGCGTTGACCCATGCGATCCAGCGGGGGAAAGAGCGGGAACTCGACAGTCTGCCGCCTCCGCCGCCGAGCCGGGGCCGTCCGGAGCCGTTCACCCCGGAGGAGTTGAAGCGGCAGGAAACCATCAAGGCGGCCCGCGACAAAGTGGCGGCGGAGTTGAAGATCGACCCGAGTTTGATCGCCAACCGCTCCCTGATGGCGGTCCTCGCCCGCGAACCGGGGCGTCTCGACGAGCTTCTCCTGCCCTGGCAGGCCGAACTTCTGCGGCCCTGCGAATGTTTCGCGACGGAAGTCGGATCGCCGTCGTGACGATGCCTTCCGGGCTCCTATTCGGAAAAGCGACTGAATGGTGACTTTTTGTTTGCCTCGCTGATTTCGGGTGCGAATACTTTTGTTTTAGATGATATCACCAATGGTTAAGCCTAGCTCGACGATGTTCAAAAAATTCTCTCTCCTGGTTCTGGCGGTCGTGTTGCTTTCTTTCGCATCCGGTTGCACTGCTCATCGTGGTGATGTTTCCCACACGAAAATTGCGGGTGGTTTGTATGAGCGTCAGACCCATGCTTACACCCAGACGCCGAACACCACCATTCCGTTGCGTCGTTCCGATGTCGATCCGGGTGCCGAGATCAGCGGCAACAAGACATCAATTCTTTGGGGCTTGTTCACCTACTACGATTATTGATTTTTCGGGCCAGGCAGGCCCGCTTGAGTATTTTTTTGCGAATGACTGTTTTCCCGAGCGGAAGCAGTCATTCGTCGTTTTGGGAATGTGAGACGACGGATTATGACGAGTGCTACCCGGCGGGATGATAGGATTAATGTGGCCCGGTTTCTGCCGCGAATGGCGGAGGAACACTCCGGTCAGTTGGCGCTGCGAGCTCCGGTTGGCCGCGATGGCGCCGGCACGATCCGTTACGACGATTTCACGTTCGCGGAACTCAACCGGGAAGTGGACGCCCGTTGCCATCAGTTAGCGGCGGCAGGAATCCGGCGCGGCACCCGAGTATTGGTGATGGTGCGGCCAGGACTCGAATTGGTCGCTTTGGTCTTCGCCCTTTTCAAGATGGGGGCGATCCCGGTCTTGATCGACCCGGGGATGGGGTTGAAAGGATTCCTCAATTGCGTGCGACGTTCCCAACCGGAGGCGCTGGTGGCCATCCCGCTCGGCATCTGGGTCAGCCGGGTTTTTCGGAATCCGTTCCGCAGCGTCCGGATCGCGGTGAAAATCACGGGACGGACCCGAAGCGGGCCCGATGCGGTTTCGCCGTTTGAAATGGCTCCGACTGGCGGGGAGGATCTGGCAGCGATCCTGTTTACCTCCGGATCGACCGGTCCGGCGAAAGGCGTTTGCTACCAGCATCGGATGTTTGAAGCGCAGGTGGAGTTGATCCGCGACCAATATCGGATCGAGCCCGGAGAGGTCGATTTGCCGATGTTGCCGGTGTTTACCCTTTTCAATCCGGCTCTCGGGATGACGGCGGTGATCCCCGAAATCAACCCGAGCCGTCCGGCCACCGTCGATCCGGCGAAAATCGTCCAAGCGATCCGGCAATGCGGTGTCACTAGCACGTTCGGTTCGCCGGTGCTCTGGAAGAAGATCGGACGCTATTGCCTTGAGCGGGAGATCCAGTTGCCGAGTTTGAAACGGATCCTGATGGCGGGAGCGCCGGTTCCTCCGCAACTGATCCGCGACTTCAAACGGATTTTGCCCAACGGAGAGATTCATACCCCCTACGGCGCCACCGAATCGTTGCCGGTCGCCTCGATATCCGGCCCGGAGATTCTCGGTGAAACCGAAGCCGCAACGAACCGCGGACAAGGAACCTGCGTCGGGAAAACCTTTCCGCGAATCGACGTGAAAATATTGCCCCTCTCGGATCGGGCCGAAGGGGAGGATTTCCTCGACCAAGCTTTGCCCGTCGGGGAAAAGGGGGAAATCGTGGTCCGTGGCCCGGTGGTCACGGAAGAATACGACGGACTCCCGGAGGAGACGGCGGCGGCCAAGATTCGGTCGGCCGATGGAGTTTGGCACCGGATCGGGGACCTCGGCTATTTCGATGGGGAGGGAAGGCTCTGGTTTTGCGGTCGGAAAGCGGAACGTGTCGACACCGCCGAAGGACGACTCTACACCGACTGTTGCGAAGCGATTTTCAACCGGCATCCGAAGGTTTTCCGGACGGCGCTGATCGGCCTCGGCCCGCGCGGACGCCAGGAACCGGCGATCGTGGTGGAACCCGAAGCCGGCCATTTTCCGCGAAAAGCGGAGCAAGCGGCATTCATTGCGGAATTGAAGAAACTCGGGGAGGAAACCCTGGCCACCGTCCGAATCGAACGGTTCTATTTTCGCAAAAAATTGCCGGTCGACGTCCGCCATAACGCCAAGATCCACCGCTTGACGCTGACGAAGATCTACGGATCACCGTGAACGGAGCTCTTGCCGGGTAGCATCCGGCTTTCGCCGGATGACTGGAGCGGCGCGCTTTAGCCGCCGTCGGTGGACGAACGGAGTTCGCGGACGATTCCCATGGCCGACCGGTCTTCGGCTAAAGCACGAAGCTCCGGCTTATGCTCTGTTTCATCGAGTGAAAACTCGATGCTACGAGGTAGCATCCGGCTTTCGCCGGATGAAGAAGCGGCGCGCTTTAGGCGCCGTCGTTGGACAGACGGAGTTTGCGGGCGATCCTGTGGCCGATGGTCTTCGGCTGAAGCATGAAGCTCCGGCTTATGTTCTGTTTCATCAAGTGAAAACTCGATCCTACGGGTAGCATCCGGCTTTCGCCGGATGAAGTAGCGGCGCAGTTTAGCCGCCGTCGTTGGACGAACGGAGTTTGCGGACATTCCCGTGGGCGATGGTCTTCGGCTGAAGCACGAAGCTCCGGCTTATGTTCTGTTTCATCGAGTGAAAACTCGATGCTACGGGTAGCATCCGACTTTCGCCGGATGAAGTCGCGGCGCGCTTTAGCCGCCGTCGTTGGACGAACGGAGTTTGCGGACATTCCCGTGGGCGATGGTCTTCGGCTGAAGCACGAAGCTCCGGTTTATGTTCTGTTTCATCGAGTGAAAACTCGATGCTACGGTAGCATCCGGCTTTCGCCGGATGAAGGAGCGGCGCGCTTTAGCCGCCGTCGTTGGACGAACGGAGATTCGCGGACATTCCCGTGGCCGACGGTCTTCGGCTGAAGCATGAAGCTCCGGCTTATGTTCTGTTTCATCAAGTGAAAACTCGATCCTACGGGTAGCATCCGGCTTTCGCCGGATGAAGTCGCGGCGCGCTTTAGCCGCCGTCGTTGGACAGGCGGAGATTCGCGGACATTCCCGTGGCCGATGGTCTTTGGCTGAAGCACGAAGCTCCGGCTTATGTTCTGTTTCATCGAGTGAAAACTCGATGCTACGGGTAGCATCCGGCTTTCGCCGGATGAAGTCGCGGCGCGCTTTAGCCGCCGTCGTTGGACAGGCGGAGATTCGCGGACATTCCCGTGGCCGATGGTCTTTGGCTGAAGCATGAAGCTCCGGCTTATTTTCTGTTTCATCGAGTGAAAACTCGATGCTACGGGTAGCATCCGGCTTTCGCCGGATGAAGAAGCGGCGCGCTTTAGCCGCCCCCATGGCCGTGGCTCCGACGAAGAGGATCTTGCCTGAAACCGAAGGCGCTCTTTGAATCTGCGTATGAATGTGTTGGTGACAGGTGGCGGGGGATTTCTGGGACGGTATATCGTGGACCGTCTGTTGGATCGAGGGGACGTGGTGACGATTCTGGGGCGGCGTTCCCATCCTGATTTGGAAAAGCGGGGAGTGCGGACCATTCGCGCCGACATCGGGGATCGCGAGGCGGTGATCGAGGCCTGCCGGAGGCAGGAGGTGGTTTACCATGTGGCGGCCCTTGCGGGGATTTGGGGAGCGCGGGAGGATTTTGTTCGGACGAACCTGGAAGGAACCCGTCATGTGATCGAAGGGTGCCGACGGCACGGGGTGCGGAAGCTGATCTATACCAGCACCCCGAGCGTCGTGGTCACCGGTGGTCCGCTCCAAGGGGTGGACGAAAGCGTGCCGTATGGGAGCGGGTGGCTCTGTGACTATGCGGAAACGAAGGCGGCGGCGGAAGCGGAGGCGCTCGGGGCCAACGGACCCGATTTGCGGACGGTGGCGCTGCGTCCGCATTTGATCTGGGGGATCGGGGACAACCATTTGATTCCCCGGGTGGTCGCCCGGGCCAGGTCGGGACGTCTGCGGATCGTCGGCGACGGTCGCAACAAAGTCGACATCGTCCACGTTGAGAACGCCGCCTCGGCGCATCTGCTGGCGGAGAAAGCTTTGGATGAGCCGGGTCGAGCGGATGGAAAGGCTTATTTCATCTCCCAAGGCGAGCCGGTGGTTTTGTGGGATTGGATCAACGACCTGCTTCGACGCCTCGATGTGGCTCCGGTGGAGAAGCGGATCTCATTGTCCGCCGCCTATCGGGTGGGGGCCACTTTGGAGACGGTTTACCGGCTGTTGCGGATCAGGCGGGAGCCGCCGATGACCCGTTTTTTAGCGGTCGAGTTGGCGAAGGACCATTACTTCAATATCGGTGCCGCCCGCCGCGACCTCGGATACCGTCCGGTCAAGGGGACGGAGGAAGGAGTCGAGGAGTTGGTGGCCCATCTGAAGAACGGGGGAGCAGCATAGGGGCTGGTGTTGCGGAGGGAGCGGCGCGCTTCAGCCGCCGTTGGGAGGTGGCTGACTTGGGCTCTGAACGGAGGCGGGACGCCTCGCGCCACTTTAAGACCTTTGGCGGACGGCTTCGAAGAGGGTGATGATGGCGGCCATGGCGACGTTGAGGGAATCGGCTTGGCCGGCCATTGGGATGCGGACTTTGACGTCGGCGGCGGCGAGCCATTCGGGGGTGAGTCCGTATTGCTCGCTCCCCATCAGGATCGCCAAGGGGCCGCGGAGGTCGGCGTTGCTGTAGAGGAGATCGGTGTCGGGGGTCGTCGCCACAGTCCGGATACCGCGTTCGCGCAGGAAGGGGAGGAGCTCCTCGCGGGTGGTGACCACCACCGGGACCGAAAACAAAACGCCGGTCGAGGCCCGGACCACGTTGGGATTGAAGATGTCGGTGACCGGGTCGCAGACGATGACCGCGTCGACCCCGGCCGCGTCGGAACCCCGGAGGAGGGTGCCGAGGTTGCCCGGCTTTTCGATCTTTTCACAGATCAGGAGAAAGGGTTCGGGCTTCAACTTAAGATCCGCGAGGGAAAGACGTCGTTGGTCGGCGACGCCGATCAATCCGTCAGGGCGGTCGCGGTAGGAGCACTTTTCGAACGCCGGCTTCGAGAGCTCGATCAATTCGACCCCTTTGGCGGCGGCCGATTCGAGGAGAGGGCGTTCGTTTTCACCGAGAAACCAGTCAGGGGAAAAGTAGATCTCCCGGACCGGGACCTCCCGGGCGAGGGCGCGGGAGAGTTCGCGGAATCCTTCGATCAAGAAACGGCCGGTTTGGTCGCGGTGACGGCGGTCGCGGAGTTTGACCAGGTTTTTGACCCGCGGATTCTGCAGGCTGGTGATCGGTTCGGACATGATGATGGACGTTGTGGACTTGCGGGGAGATTCCGCTTGCTGCTGTGATACTGGTAACCAAATCTGAAGAGACGATGTCAGCGAGAAAAAAGCCGTTCAACGATCATCCTTTTCCATATCACCACCTCGTCGAGATGGAGGTCACCTCCTTGACGAATATGGGGCTCGGCGTGGGCCGCGTCGAAGGATGGGTGGTGATGGTTCCGGGAGTGATCCCCGGGGAAAAGGTGCGGGCCCGCGTTTTTCGCAATCACAAGAATTACTCCGAGGCCGATCTGGTGGAGGTGCTGGCGGCGTCGCCGCGGCGGGTGGAGCCGGGTTGTCCGTTGTTCGGCGTCTGCGGCGGTTGCCAGTATCAACATATTGAATATGCGGAACAGCTGCGTTGGAAACGGCAGCAGGTGGAGGAGTTGTTGCGCCGGATGGCCGGGATCGAGGCGCCGGTCAACGAAGTGATCGGATCCCCGCGGGAGTATCGTTACCGGGCCAAAATCACCCCGCATTTCCATCGTCCCAAGGATGGCGAAATTTCGGAAATCGGATTTTTGCGGAGTGGAACCCGGAATCGGTTGGTCGACGTCCCCCAGTGTCCGATCGCCACCGAAAAGATCAACGAGGCGTTGCCGGAGATCCGGGCCGCGGTCCGGGCGGACGCCGCCGGATATCGCCGGGGGGCGACGTTGTTGATCCGGGAAGCCGTCGAAGGCGTGGTGACCGATCCCGGTGCGGTGGTCACGGAAGAAGTCGGGGGGAAGCGTTTTCAGTTTCTCGCCGGGGAATTTTTCCAGAACAATCCATTTATTTTAGAGGCGTTGACCGATTACGTCGGGGAGGAGGCTTCGCGCGGAGGTTGCCGTTATTTGGTGGATGCCTATTGCGGATCAGGATTGTTCGCCTTGACGTGCAGCGGTCGGTTCGAACGGGTGGCGGGAGTCGAGATCAGCGAGAACTCGATTCAGTGGGCGAAAAAGAACGCCGAGGCGAACGGCGTGGGGAACTGTTCGTTTCTGGCGGGCGACGCCTCGTCGATTTTCGCCGGAATCGAGTTTCCTCCTTCGGAAACGGCGGTGATCATCGACCCGCCGCGGAAAGGATCGGACGAAGCCTTTTTGAATCAGCTCTTCGCCTTCGGTCCGGGGCGGGTCGTGTATGTTTCCTGCAATCCGGCCACGCAGATACGTGACCTCGGTTTTTTCAACCGAAACGGTTATCGGATCGAATCGGTGCAGCCATTCGATCTGTTCCCGCAAACGAAGCACTTGGAGTGCGTCGTGAGTCTCAGCCGGGTGAACGGCTGAGACTCCATGTTCATACTTTGAACCTAAATCCAGCACTTAGAGCAGCCACGAAAAGACACAAGAATAGAGAGAAATGATACGATGTCATCGTCGGGATGGTTCGCCTTTCCGGCGACTTTCATATCCAATATAAGCCTCTTTTTTTGTATATCTTGCGCCTTTTGCTTCGCCATCTTCGCTTACGCTACGTCGCGGCTATCCACTGACCTTTCTAGGTTGAAAACTGCACTCCAGCCGGTTCAGGGACCAAATCGGAGGGTTGGCTTCCAGCCGACCTTCTTCTGAAACCGACGCCGACGGCGGACGGCAGGATGCCATCCCTCCCAGTGGAGCTTCATTCCATGTTGTTCCCCGGGCGCGGCACGTCACACGACGGCGGCTGAAGCGCGTTGTTTCTAACCTAAATCCAGCACTTCAAGAGAAATGATACGATGTCATCGTCGGGATGGTTCGCCGTTCCGGCGACTTTCATATCCAATATAAGCCTCTTCTTTTGCGTATCTTGCGCCTTTTGCTTCGCCATCTTCGCTTACGCTACGTCGCGGCTATCCACTGAACTTTCCAGGTTGAAAAGCCGAAGTCGGTGAGGCGGGACGCCTCAGCCGCTTTACTTCAGGCTCATGCGGAAGATGTAGAATTCGGCGTCGCCGGATTGGGGGATCGTCAATTCGTGGCGGCTGCCGTTGCCGATTTGGGTGGCGCGGAGACCGGTCGGGGCAAACTCCTGGAGGTCGTCGCTGCTGTAGAGTTGAAACTGGATGTGTTTGGCGAAATCGGCCGGGAAATGGAATGAGATCTCGGACGAACCGTTGCCGCTCGAAACGATGGCAACCGGGGGCGGGCTCAAGTCATAGACCGGCGCCGGTTGCCCGTTGACCATCGGGATGCTTTTCGGATCGGTCGGATCGGAGCCACTGAGGATTTCCTGCAGGTCGCTGTAGCCGTTTCCGTCGGAGTCGGCGAACGGCGAGAGGGTGACGTTCGGGAAAAGATTCTGGATCGAGTCGGGAATCAGATTTCCGTCGGAGTCCTGCGGCGGAGCGTTGTGCAGGAACACCAGGGAAGGTTGCGGGATGACTTCGATGGCCGGGTTGCCGCAGGCGTCGGCGGGCTCAAGGAAGCCGGTGACCCTGAAGACCGATCCGGAGGTGAGCGGGAAGGCGCGGGCGACGGGAAACGGGCGGCCTTGGTCGTCGATCAAAGCGTATTCGCCGAGCAGGATCGGGTTGTTCGGGTTGAACGTTCCTTGATTGAAAACGACCTCTTGCCAGACCGGGCAACCTGCGCTCTGGGACGCGCCACTGTAATAAATGTAGATGGTCTCGCGGGTGCGTTCTTCGATCAGGTCTTCTATCTCTGCCACTCCGGCGGCCGCATCGGCGAGGAGAGACGCGGGGAACTGGGCGGCGGTGGAGCCGGTGTCGTAGCCGGTGTTCTCCAAGGTGCCGGTCCGGATGAACCGGCGGAGGGCCTCCAACGGTGGCCGCAGGGAGCCGGCGGTTTGGTTGGTGGCGCTCGTGGTGTAAAGCCGGTTGGTCAGTTCGATCAACTGCTCGATGTTGGCGGTCGGTGCGGAATCGACCGCGTCGTTCACGGTTTTGACGACGGAATGAATTCGGTAACTGGATGCTTCTTCTCCGGCGTCTCGCTGAAGAGCGAGCAGATCGTTCAGGGAGAGGGATCTGTTGCGGGTGGAACCTTCGTCTTCGGCTCCGGGGGCGAGCGGAGTCTCGTTGGACCGGAACGGAGTGAGCGTGATGTTGGTGCGATCAATCAAATCCCGCTCGTAAAGAAGGTTGCCGAGAATTCGTTCGATCAGGAGAAGACCCAACGTCGATTCCGGCCCGACCGCATCCAACGTGACGGACGGTCGTTCGAGGCTGTCGTAATAGGCGAGGGCGGCCGCGCGCCAAGCGGCGGCTTCGGCGGCGAGGTCGTCGTAGCCGCCGTGCGCGCCGAAATCTTCATAGACGAACGGCTCGAACGCTTGTTTGGGAATGTTCACCGCGGCGGCGACCTGGCGGCCGTAATCTTTGGAGGAACCGTCGTCGACCGGGAAGTTGGTTTCGGTGCTGACGACGACAAAGAGGTCGGAATTGGAGATCGCCAACGCTTGGAAAGTCGCCGCCGGATAGGGAAGAAGGGGAGTGGAAGCGGTGCGGGTATTGCCGAGGGCGAAGCCGTTTGGTTGGTGGACGTTCATCCGGGTGCGGCGAATGGTGTTGTCATCCGGGTCGTCGGCGGCGAAGGAGCGGAGGTGTCCGCTTCCCGCCCCGGGATTCGGGATGGCCGGGGCGGCGGTCAGGTTGAACGTATTGGGATATTCGAAGGTGGTATCGGCGCGGTCCGGCTTGCTGTTGGGATCGTTCGGATCGGTGCCGGCGAGAATCTCTTCGAAGTCGGTGAAACCGTCGCCGTCCGAGTCGAACGATCCGGCAAGGGGATCGAGACCGTAGGCGAGGGCGACGAAATCGGGAAGGCCGTTTCCGTTGCTGTCCTGGATGCCGGGATTCTGGGTGAACGTGTATTCCACCCGGGCGATGTTGGAAAAACCGTCGTCGGTAGTGGCGATGGCGTAGAGGACCGTGTTGGTGGTGATCACCGGCGGGTTGCTTGCGTAGTTCGTCCAGTCAACGTCCTGGGCGCGACGGTAGAAGACATTGGATACGTCGCCGGTGGCGGTGATCTCCGGGCGGACGGCGTAACGAAAGGCTCCGCTGCGGGGTTCGATCTGGACTTGGGACGTGACTTTGCCGACCGGACTCTCTTGGAAGCGAAGGGAAAGGTCGTCCCCGACTTGGTTGGTGAGGCCTCCGGCGGTGATGGACGGAGTCGAGTCGATGGTGATCGTTTGTTGGTCGCCGAGACCCTCGCTGGCGCTGCGGAAACGTTCGCTGACCACCTCGGCCTTGCCTCCGTTGAGGGTGAAGACGGAAGTCCAGGCGCCGGCGTCGTAGTGGGAAAGGAGGCGGGCGTCGGGATTGGTCAGGGGCGGGGAGTCGAACAACAGCACCGACGACCCGGAAGCGACACCGCCTCGCAGGGGAGTCAGTTTTTGGTGGTCGATGGCGGTGTGATTCGAGCCATCGAATTTGTATGTGATCGACTCTTTGGATACGCCGGAAGAGTCGCCGATGAAGAGGTGCAACAGGTCGTCGATCCCGACGGCGCCGGTCACGAATCCGCCGTTGAAGGAATCGAAGGTTTCCTCGACCGAGAGGTTGCCGCCGCTTTGATATGCGACCCGGTCGGCGACGGTCCCTTTACTATGGATGATCAGCAACTCGGGGGCTCCGCTGGTTTCGATCACGCGAATGTCGGTGATCTCTTCGGGGTAGTTGAAGTCGTTTGGCTGGGTCAATTCGCTGCCGTCCCAGTTGCTTTCGTAAAGAGTGGTTGAACCGGGGGTGAAAAAGATGAATTGGGCGAGCCCGTCGCCGTTGAAATCGGCATAGACGTAGGCCGCGCCGGTCGGCAACCCATCGGCCGTGGCGATCAGATCGGGAGGGGAGGAGGGTTTGTAAAGAGTGAGGATGGATTCGGTCTCGTAGTCCTCCATCACACCGTAGAGTTTCTCGCCTCCGTTCTCGACGAGAATGCGATTGGCCCGGTAGGGCGTGCCACTGGCGCCGATGGCGCTTAGATCGTCGAACGGGAGTTTTCCGGCGGAATTCCGCAGTTGAGCGATGACGTTCGGATAGGCGCCGCTCTGGAGCGTGGGGTGATAAACGATGTCGAGGTAGTCTTGGTTGTAATCCGGGTTGGAGGAGGGGAGGTTGATCGCGGTGACAAGCGCCGGGCCCACGTAGTTGGTCACGACCAGCAAAGGTTCGGTCAGACGCGAGTCGGTTGGTGTATCGACCAACTGGATTCGATTTGAGAAGGCTTCGGCGAAGAGCAGGACGTCGCGGTCGTCCTGGAGCAGCCGTCCGGCGGAGAATCCGGTCACGGGACGCAGGCCGCTGTGGCCGGGGTTGGTCCGCCAAACGAGGCCGCCGTCGGAGGAAGGGGCGGCGATTCGGAATTCGCCGCTCTCTTTGTCGACGACGACGATATCGGGTCGGCCATCGCCGTCGACGTCGGCCACCGTATGGAATTCGGTGGTGGTTTCGTAAACGAATCCCGGGGCCGACTGGGCGGGGAGCGCCAGCGGCGCCAGGAGTCCGGCGACGCCGACGCTGAGGATCGTGCGAGCGGAAGAAGAGGTGGAAGGACGCCGAATCATTGGAGGAAAATCAGTTGGCGGTTACGGTTGGAAGAGGAATGACTTGGGCGATCTCGCCGGAGTCGTCGAAGCGGACGACCAAGTAGCGGTAGCTTGCGCCATTGATGACGGGCTGGGTGTCTTTCAAGAAGAGATGGAAGGCCCGGTCTTGTGGATTGGACTCCGGAATCTCGATCAACATGAAGTAGGGATCGTGGATCGCTTTGGCCGGACCATCCTCGAATTCGATGTCGGTGTGGGCGATTCCTTCGATCAACGGCGAGACTTGGTAAACGTCTCCGGAAACGGAGGGCCAGATGTCGTTTGGCACTTGGTAGCGGAACAACATGAAGTTGAGTAGAGGGGTGCCGTCGAGCGTCTGATAGAAGACGTTCCGCAGGTCCCCTTCGCGCGGGTAGGGGATCCGGTAGAGGCCTTGTTCGGAAGGTCCGGGGAGTCGGTCCCAGTTTTTCGGCAGGTCGGAGGGGAATCGGCCCAAGCGAACCTTGCCCACCCGGACCGCGCCGCCGGAATAGACCGGACTTCCGTCAGGGTTTTTCGGGAAGATTTCGGCCAGCAGACCGATCTCGAACGGTTCCGACGGGTCTTTCACCGGGAAGTCGGCGTTGACTCCGGGGAGACCGCGGACCGGCCACGGCACCACGCAATCGCCCGGGTCGAACGGTTGGGAGAAGTCGATTTCGGAGGACCAAATGAAGGTCTCGATGTTGCTCCACGGACCGACCGATCCCCCGGCGCCCACGGCGCGGACGGCCACGGTGTATTCGATTCCGGATTGAAGGTTCTCGGTCCAATCGGCGTGGAATTCCGGTCCGCTGCTGAAGTTGGCCCCAACCCGTCCGGTCACGTAGGAGCGGAAGACCATGAGCGAGGGATGGTGGATGTAGCGGAGGCTGAAGTCGGGATCGAGTTCGGGATGGACGTTCAAGCGGAGATCCCCGGAGATGTTCTGCGCCGGGATCTCGACGTCGGAGCGTATCCAGATTTCGAAACGTTCAACTCCGCCCGGCGGCGCGAACCATTTGACGCGCGCGCCCGCCTCGGCCGGGTCCTCGCCGAGCGGCTGGACGGGGCTGAGCATCGGAGCCGGCAGGGGAGTCCGGGGAGTGGCGGTGATGCAGCCGATGCGCTGGAGAACGCTCGGGTTGCCGTGCCGATCGAACACTTGGAGGAAGTAGCAGATCTGGCCTCCGTTCAAGGGAAGTTCGCTGTCCTCGACCGTCACGATGGGATCGTCTTCATAGCGGCCGATTCCTTGGCGGAGCATCGAGATGGAACCGTTGCCGATGCGGCGGTAGAGTTTCCATTCTTCGGTCCTGGGGGTCAGGTTGAGGGTGACTTGGATCGGATTCACCAGTCCGCTGGCCGTCGGGTCGGGATTCGTCTCATGGGTGTCGCATTCGCCTTTGCGGTCAAGCATGGCGGCGAATTCCAAGAGTTGGACGAACTGGCCGGTCTGTGGGTCGGGCTCGATCCCGATGTAGAAGGTGCCGGTGGCGGTTTCGCTGACTTTTCCGTCGGCGGTGCCGACGCGAACGAAGAGTCGTGCCTGGATTCGGTTGAAGGGGACGAGTCGATCGTTTCTCAACTTCACCGAGTGGACTAAGCGGTTTCCGGTGAATTCGAAGTGACCGAGATAAGAGCGCTTGTCGGCGAGAGGTTCGATGAAGAACTCGGCCCAGGCGATCTGTTCGTCGAAGCGATCGACCCCGATCTCCAGATAGGTGAACCCTTGCACGAATTCCTCGTTGGTTTCGCCCGGACCGAAACGTTGGAAGTCAACGATCGGATCGGCGCAGACCCCGCCGACGTGTCCGCCGGGAGCGTCGGGGCCCACCCGTCCGCGCAGCACTCCGTAGGCGGGGGCGCTGTTTCCGGAAACATTGGCGCCGCAAGCCGAGGCGTCGATGGCGCGGACGGTGTACCAGTAGGTCTTGTTGGCCTCGTCGTCGTTCACAATCGGGGCGGTTTCCAAATCGCCCTCGCGGCTGTAGGTGATGAACGGATGCGGACCGACGTTATCGATGTATTCGGTGACCCCGGCCGGGACGGTGGCGACACGTCCGCCGGTCAGACTGCCGTTTGGAACGGAAGAAAACGGGAGGCCCTGCATCTGGTGCATTTCCTCGATCGATTCCCAGCGGTAAATCCAGTATCCGGCGATCTCCGGTCCATGCTCGAGGGGAGCGACTTCGTTCCAAGTGACCTTGAAAACCTGGGTCTGGGTGTCGGACGCGGCATCCCAGCTGTAGTGGTTGGTCACTTCGAGACCGCGGGGGGAGGCGGGGGGAATCCGGAAACAAACGGTGACCGGGGTGCCGATGGAGATCTCGCCGGTGCGTCCGAGGAGATCGCGTCCGGCGACGAAATAAAAGTAAGTGTCGCCATCCTGGAACGGTTCGCCGCCCGGTTCGTAGCGGCCGTTGTCGTCGATCACGAAATAGGTGCGGGGATCTGCGTTGAGATCGGCCACGTTGGCGGGGCTGAAAAGCTCGTCGGCCAGGATGGGAAGGACGTTGATCTGTTGGACGGCGCCGGAACCGTTGTTGAGAAACTCGAGGAAGTCGTCGCGGTCCGGATGCTCGGTGTCCCAGTTTTCATCTTTGGCCGTGGCTGGATCGACCCGGAAGACATCGTAACCGAATTGGAAGAACGACCGTTCGCGCAGCGGGTCGGGGGTGGCCCAGCGCAGCGGGACGTTGAGGTTGCCGCGCGGATCTCGCTCGCCGTCGTCGTCGACGAACGGGACATGGACCGGTTCGCCGGGGGCGGGGAGATAGGTGATCTTGCCCCCCTCGACCACGACGCGTCCGGATACGAAGTCGCAATCGCCGGGAGCGGCCCCCGGCGGGCAAGAGCGGATTTCGTAAGTGCGGATCTGGCCCTCGGGGATGGAATCGATGAAGCCGACGCCGGCGACGAGGGCGGCGGCGGGATGGCGGCGGGTCAGGAGGGCGAGGGTTTCGGCGCTCTCGGGATCGAATTCGGAGACGGCGACGATGGCGGCCAACTTTTCCGCCAACTGCATGCCGGCGGTCGGGACGATCTTGTCGTAAAGGCCATCGATGTTGTTCGACAGAGCGTCGAGATCCTCGCCGACCCGGAGGGAGCGGTTGAGAGAGAAGTTGACGGCGATCACGTCGACCTGCGGTTCGACGATGGCGACCAGTTCGAACGGCGCGGAGTCGCCGGGCGCTCCATCTTTCGAATACACCGCGTAGCGTTGCGGCGACCAGGTCGCGTCGCCGGTCGGCCACCATGTGAGGTAAACGGCGGGATCGTTGTCTTCGTCGCCCGGCACCCCGAGGGCGGCGGTGACGACACTGGACCCGATGTCCTGGGCGTCGGTCGCCGGGGCGGCGGCGAGAAAGGCCGTCGCGAGGAAGAACGAAAAGACGTGGCGGAGACGATTGCGTAAGGAGATCATGCGAATGAAAAGGAGTGGCGGATGATGTCGTGGGAGGAGGTTAGAGCTCGAAGGTCCAGCGGTCGTTGCTGTATTCCAGTTCGAGAGTTTTGCCGAATCTCACGCAAAACGGGCAGGAACCGGCCCTGCCGGAGATTCGTCCGCGTCCGTTGAAGCGGAGCTCGTCGGCGACTTTGACGCCGACCAGGGAAAGGTCCCCTTTGATGCTGACCAGGCAGAGGGCTTCGCCCGCGACCGCGAGGAGGATTTGCCCTCCGTAAGTCGGGCCTTCGACGAAGTAGAACGCGCCCGCTCCGACCCCGGCGGTGATCTTGAACATGCAACTGGCGGGGATGCCGAGCAATGCTTCCGAGACCGGAATGTGGGCCTCGCCGTAAACGTAGGCTCCGGTGAACGGCGGCTCGCCGAGGAGACCGGCGACCTGCGGGTTGACCAACTCGAGCGGTTCGATGGTGCAGGTCCGGCCGAAGAAGACGCCGCCAAAGACACTGTATTCCTGGAAGATCAGTCCGACTTTCGCCGCCAGGTAATTCTCGGTTTTGCCGAATGACATGGCCGCGCCGAGTTCGGTGACGGTGAAAGCCTCGAAGCCGAACTGCCCGGCCACCATTTCGAGACTGCCGCCGAGCCCGACCGGTTTGTCGGTGAAAGTGACCTTGCCGTTGACGTCGATCTCCATGCCCGGGCTGATCCAGCTCACCGGAACGCCCAAGGCGCCCATGGTGATTTCGGTGGCCAAGGTGCCGGTCGGACCATAACTGCAGGCGCCGCTGCCGTCGGACTCGAACTGTTTGATTTGGAGGTAACCGCGGAACTCCAAGTCGTCCGGCACCTTCATTTGGAGATAGGCGTCGATGCGGAGGAGGCGGAGGGCGTCGCCGGTGATGTGGGCGAAGCCATCGAGTTCGCCCGCTCCGAGGACCTCGTCGAGATCGCCGAGGAAGCCGTTGATCCGGTCGTCGATCTGGGTGAGGTATCCGCCGACCAATCCCTTCAAGGCGGTGTTGACCTGGGCGAAGGCGGTGTCGATGCCCTCCTTGATCGCGAGATCGACGTCGTAGAGTTTTTGGCGAAGGACCAGTTGGTATTCGCGGATGAAGGCAAGTTGGCGGAGTTCGTCCTGGATCTCCTGCCGGATCCGTTGTTTCAATTCTTCCTCGGTGAACTCGATGAATTGATCGGGTGACGGGATGTCGGCGATCAGGAAACCTTCGATCGTTTCCTTGAGCCGTTCGGTGGCGGCGACGACTTGGGCGTCGGCGGCGTCGAGGATGGCGCGCAATTCGGCGACGAAATCGCCGGCGCCGTCCAATTGGCTGCGGAGATCGGCGATCCGGTCGTCGAGCTTTTCGATGACCTCGGTGATCCGGATCAGCGCCGGGCGAACCTTGTCGATCTGTTCGTTGATCAGCTCGTTCAATTCGGCGGTCGGGCCTTCGAGGACGTCGTTGAGCATCGCGGCGAGTTCGCTGCCCAGCTCGGAGGCGACCTCGGCGATCAATTGGGAAACGAGGTTGCTGACGATCGGGAATTGGTCGTTTTCAAAGGTGAGAAGCCCCTGGATGGTATCGGAAGGGTCCGGAACGGCGGGAGGATCGATGGAGATGCCGCCCTCCACCCGGTAGATCTCGCCGTGGACGGTGCGGAGACCGAGTTGGATCCGGTCGAGGGCATCCTTGATGTCGTCGATGAAGGCCGAAGCATCGTCGACCGTCCCGGCCATTTCCTTGATGACGTAGCGGATATTGCGGGAAGGATTGTCGATGTTGGAAATCAGGAATTGGTGGGCAGTGTTTTGGATCTCGTTTTTCCAATCGTTAATGTCGTTGACCTGGGTGGAGACGATTTCGAGTCCTTCGAAAAAGTATCCGATGACTGGATCGACGGTCTGGCTGAGGAACTCTTCCAAGAGTTCGTCGACCCGGTCGTTGAGTAGGCGTTCCATGGAATCGAGACCGCTCTCCAATGCGCCGACCGCTTCCTCCCGGAGGGCGGTGGTGATCGCTTGGAGGACGCCGGTCCCTTCGTCGATCTTGTTGAAGACGAAGTTGGTCAAGTTGATCCGCGGCATGCCGTCATAGATGGCCCCGAAGGAGATCTCGGCGTTGTTGGCGCTGAGGTATTCGAGTTGGTGGTCGATCTTGACGATCAGCAGATCTTTTTCCGTTTCCGGCTCGAACGCGGTGAAGTAGCGGAGCGACGGGGACCATTGGAGCGGGTATTCGAATTTGACCACCCGGAGCCATTCCTGGCGCGCGACGATCAAAAACGGTTTCGGGTCGCCGGCCGCGCCGCTTTCGTTGCGATAGAGCGCTTCGCTGACGCCGGATGGATAGGCGCGGTTGGTTGGATCGAAGAAAGTCGAGGTGAAATAGGTGGCGGAAGCTTCTTCCCAACCCCCCATCAGGTGGAGGAGGGAGTCGGGGTTGAAGTTCTTTGAGGCGGTGGTCCGGACGTGCGCCGCAAGATCCTCGAAGAACGGCACCGAGATTTTCGCCGCGAAGTTGAGGCGGCCTTGTCCCTGTTGTTGCTCGGAAGAAGAGGCGAAGTCGTTGAAGTAAGCGTCGGAGATGGCAGTCAACTCATAAACTTCGTCGGCGGGGCCGTCCATTTCGACCCGGTTGGGCAGGCGGAGGCGTGAGGTGATTTCGGTTTGGAGCCCATTGTCCCGCGAGAACTTCTGGTGGATCAGTTCGCCGTCGGGACGGATCCCGATCGCGCCGTGGAGGGCGACGTCGATGAGGGTGGAGTAGGCGCTGACCCCGAGCATCGCGAAGGAATCGGTGGATGGATCGCAACTATCGGAAGTGACGAAGCTGAGGGCGGCGACGTCGATATCGGCGTTCCAGTAGGCGAGTCGTTTTTCGAGTCCCCCCTCCGGAAGGCGGGCCGTATCCAATGCGCCGAGACAGGTGAAGGAAAGACCGTCGAACTCAAACTTCTCGGCGGAAGGGAAAGGGACCGCCATCGAGCCGGCGGTGAAGCTGCGTTCGGCATTGGTCACGCTGTCGATGAAACCGAGGCCGTAGTAATCGAAGGTAAAATCGTAACCGTAGAGTTTGAGTTCGGACGGAAACGAGCCCGGGGTCGCTTCGAGGGTGCCGGTGACTCCGCTGAAGCGGGCGTAGAATTTGTTGCAATCCCGCGGGGTGTAGGAGACCAGATTGCCGGCGATGTTGGCGAGGCCGAGCATCGATCCGTGTTCGATGGTGAGATTGACGCCCGCGTAGTGATGCGTGCCGGCTTGGTCTTCCGCGCTGCCGGGGCGGGCGACTTCGGTCGGTGTGTCGTTGTGGACGGCGGAAAGGTGGATCGCCCCCGGGCCGTGGTTCGCCGTGTCGGTTCCGCCGCTGCCCGGAATGAAATGGCCGGTGAGGTGGAACACCGCTTCGGTGAAGGAGTGGATGGAGTGGGCGAATACATCTTCTTCCAGAGAACTGAGCGCGTCGATGTAACCCCAGCTCAAAACGGTGTCGCCGGGAAGTTCGTCGATCAGCTCGCCATGTCCGATCAGACCGCCGTCGGGAGTGAAGAACAAAGTCGGGACGTTGACCAGGAACCGGCCGATCTCGGCGCCGTCGCCGCAGTCGTCGTCGGGACAATTCTGCCGGTATTCGAGGAGAAGCGGGGCGACGTTGGTGAGGGAGCCACCCTGGACGGAGTCATCAATGATCGACAGTGCGCCGGAATTGAAGGCGACGAGGGCTCCGTAGGGGAAATGGGTTCGGAATTTCCCTTCCTGAAAGAGGAAATCGGCCCGAAGGCGGGCGGATTGATCTTCTCCGACCATTACCCGATATAGGGGCGTGTCGAGCCCGTAAACGGAGGCGTAGTAACCGGCGTTGTTCGGTTTGATCTGGTCTTTTTGGGGAATGGGTGAATTGGCGAGGAATTGATGTTCGGTTTCCCGGACGTAGCGGACATTACCGGTACCATTGAGGCGGAATTCTCCGGTGGATACGCGCCACTCGAGTCCGGACGTTTGAATCGCGGCCGGTTTGGTCTCCTCGACGATGTAGACGGGCGAGCCGAAACTGAAGGGGATGGCGGTTACCGCGGGTCGAAGTTGGTCGTCGAGCTTTTGGTTGGACGAATAAAGGTTCGCGAAGAGCGTCCGCATTTGGATATCGCTATAATATCCCATCCCTTGTGGCAGGAAGACGTTCAGATCCCCGACGAGACCGCTGACGCTGAGCCTCAGGTTCTCGCGGGCGAAGCGGACACCCGTAGCGTCGTCGAAGTCGGGGGAGACGGGACTGTCGACGGAGAAAGGTGCCGTGACGCTGTGGACCGAGGCGGTGCCGTCGCTGAACAAGCGTAGTGTGATCCATGAAGGGACTTCAAAGGTGTATCCACTGCCATAGGACAGGTGTCCCTTGACTCCCTCGAAGGAGACCACCAGATGGCCTCCCGACGGGGAGACGGACGGTTGCGGATCGCGGGAGAGGTCGTTCATGACCGTACTGATCCCGCTGAAGTCGAGGGCGCCGTTGAAATGGTAAAGTTGGAGTTCGTCGAGATCGCGGGAGTTGCCGGTCTTGATGAGTTGGGGCGACGGGCGTTCGACGTGGGTGATGGTGACGGTGAGTTCGTATTCGCCGTTGACCGGGTCGAGTTGCTGGAGGGGCTGGATATGTAGTGTATCGGAAAAGTTGGTGGTGGAGGGGATTTTCGTGCCGCCTCCGGTGGTCGCGTAGGAGGGGATCGATTTTAAAACGGAGATGGTGTTGTTTTGAAGGGGAATGACCGAGCCGGAGTTGGCATCGCGCAATTCGACCTGGTAGCGAAAACTGATGGAGGTGTTGTGAATGGCGGAGTTGTAATTGTCCCACCGCCGGGCGGTAGTTTCGACGTCGACCGTGAAACCACGTTTGTCGGCGACGGTGGCGCCATCGAGCAGGAACGGATTGTCGAGGGAGACGGAGTTGACGGTGGCGATGACGTTGCGGAAAGCATCTCCGCTGAAGGTGTTAGTGAAGTGGTAGAGGTTGCGGGTCGAACTGTTGCGGGGGCCCTCTACATCGTGGTAGACCCCGAAAAACGGTTGGCGTCGCAATTGGCCGACGACACGGTAGGTGGCATACGGATCGAGGGTATCTGCGGGGACCAGGGACCCTTGATGATTGACCAAGGCGCTATCGGGATAATCGTCGTTGTTCGCGGAAAGAATGACGATTTCCTCCGGACTGAAAACGACGTTGGGACCGTCCAACTCGACTTGGGACCAGGAACCGTTTGGATTCTGGATCTGCAGTTGCCAGGCGAAACGGTAGCTGGCGATTTCGTCGCCGGTGGTCACCATGAGGACCGCCATTTGAACCGCCACGCCGTCTCTGGCCGGAGATACGCTGTCGCCGGTCAGAACAAAATTCCGCTCGAAGGAGGGGTTCCCAATCAAATACGACATGTGGTTGCTCGCGGATGCGACGGGAGCGGCGAGCAGGGCCGCAAGAAGAGTCAATGTGCGGGCGACGCTGGAACGAAAGAATCGGCAACGGGCAAGGAGGGATCGAATACGGTCGAACATGGCAAAAAGGAAAATAGGAAGAGATGTCAGGGGGAGGGTCCTGACTTTTTTGCAGGTTGGATGTGTGATTCTGACTGAGGGAAAAACGATGGTCAAGGAAAAGCCGGAATCCATAGGAATTCGGCGATATTTTCAATGTGAAGAGGATCGCCGGGAGGGGCAATCCGAGAGGCCGATGAGGATAAACAACGGGACGTCGGAATGGGAATAAAGAATTTTAAAAAAGGAGGATTAATCAAAAATTTTACATTTAGAATCGTATTTTAAATGCGGATACGATTGATCTGGCGCGGCTCGGCGGAGCTTCAGGGGAAGATCCCGCGTTCGGTGTAGCTGCGGGCGATCTTGTCGATTGCTCCGGCGAAGGCGGCGGTGCGGAGATCGATGCCGGAGCGGTGGCGTTGCCGGTCACGAATTTCCTGATACGCTACGACCATCGTTTCTTCCAAGCCTGAGAATACGAGGTCTTCTTCGCCGCCCCCGGCGGTGAGTTCGTCGAAGACCCGGGGATCGAAGCGCTTGCCGGTCAGTTGTTCGACCTCTTGAAGGAGTTTGCGGGTGTTGCTTTGGTCGAAGCGTTTGCCCATACGGCCGAAACGGACCCGGGAAAGATTTTTCACCCATTCGAAATAGGAGACGGTGACTCCGCCGGCGTTGAGGTAGGTGTCGGGAATGATCAGGACGCCGCGGTCGTGGAGGGCGGCGCTGGCGTCGGCGGTGACCGGTCCGTTGGCGGCCTCGGCGATGATTTTGGCTTGGATGCGGTCGGCGTTTTCGTCAGTGATCTGGTTTTCCAGCGCGGCGGGAATCAGGATGTCGCACGGAAGTTCGAGGGCGTCGCCGCTCTGGGCGAGGGAGCGGGAACCGGGGAAGCCGATGATCGAGCCGGTTTCCTGGCGGAAGGCGTGGAGTTTGGGGATATCGAGACCGGAGTCGGCGACGATGGCACCGTCGAATTCGGCCACGGCGACGATGACGGCTCCGGCCTCCTGGAGGAATTTTGCCGCATGGTAACCGACGTTGCCGAGACCCTGGACGACGATTTTCTTCCCCTCGACTCCGACCGGGAGACCGAGTTGTTTCATGTCGTCGGGATCGGCGCAGGCTTCGCGGATTCCGAAGAAGACCCCTTTGCCGGTGGCTTCGATCCGGCCGCGGACGCCGCTCATGGTGACCGGTTTGCCGGTGACGCAGGCGAGCGAATCGATCTGGGAGGTGGTGAGGGCGGCGTAGGTGTCGGCGATCCAGGCCATTTCCTGGTGACCGGTCCCGTAATCCGGGGCCGGGACGTCGATGCCGGGCCCGATCAGATTGCGGGAAACCAATTCGTGGGTGTAGCGCCGGGTGATATGTTCGAGTTCACGTTGGGAATAGTTCCGGGGATTGATCCGGACGGCTCCCTTCGCTCCGCCGAACGGAACGTCGACGATCGCGCATTTGTAAGTCATGAGGGCGGCGAGGGCGGCGACCTCGTCTTCGTTGGCGATCGGGGCGTAGCGGATTCCTCCTTTGACCGGCAGGCGGTGGAAGCTATGTTGAGCCCGCCAGCCGTGGATCACCTCGATGGAGCCGTCGTCGCGTTTCAGCGGAAACGCCATGTGGTAAACGCCGTTGCACGACTTGATTTGTTCGAGCAAACCCGGCGGATGGTCGGTCAACGCGGCGGCCCGGTCGAAGTTGCGGTTTACCTGTTCGAAAAATTTGATTTTCTCGCCCATGGCCCGAGTTTGGCAGAGCGAGACGGAAAGGGCAACCGGAGAAACGGCGGGATGGAAGGCGTTCGAGGAGGGCTGGGGAGGCCCGGCCTCGTAGCATCGAGTTTTCACTCGATGATGCCTCTCTGTGCGACGCGTCATCCGGCGAAAGCCGGGATGCTACAAGCCGGAGCTTGATTGGTAGCATCGAGTTTTCACTCGATGGGTTCCTCTTTGCGTGACGGTCATCCGGCGAAAGCCGGGATGCTACGAGCCGGAGCTTGGCTGGTAGCATCGAGTTTTCACTCGATGATTCCTTCCCGCGACGGTCATCCGGCGAAAGCCGGGATGCTACAAGCCGGAGCTTGGCTGGTAGATAACATGAGGGCGACAAGTGGGAAAGAATTCTCCAACATGTCGCCCGATATGAATAACCAATCGAAAAATAACTTCTCCAAATTGATTAACGGAATCGTCTCGTCCAATGGGCAGGAGGTCAAGCTCGGGATCGATCTTCATGCCCGCGATGGCGTGGCTTGCCTACAGGTGGACGGCAGCTTGCCGCAACGCCCGTTGCGCTTGAAGCACGAGGAACTGGTTCGCCTCGTTGGCAAGTTAGTGGCCGCCGACCTGAAGGTTTATGCCTGTTATGAGGCTGGTCCTTGCGGCTATGGATTATACCGCCAGCTCACCGAATTGGGAGCCACCGTTTTCGTGGTTGCCCCGGTGAGCCTGGCGGGCGGACGCAACCAAAAGACGGATAACCTTGATGCGCGGGGGCTGGTCGACCAACTCGACCGCTATTTGCGAGGCAACAAGAAGGCCTTCACGGTCATTCGTGTGCCAAGCCAGGAGGAAGAACAGGCGCGGGCGAGATCACGTCTGCGCGATCAGATCAAGAAGAGCCGGAGTGGATGGGAGGCACGTGGTCGAAGCGCGTTGCTGGCGCAGGGATTCCACGTGAAAGGCCGTTGGTGGGGGCCGCGCAAATGGAAGGATCTCTGTCTCGAATTACCCGAGTATCTGGTCCAGCAACTTGAGGTAATGCGTGAGATTCTGCTGAAGCTCGACGAGAAGGAAAGGGCCATCAAAAAGGAACTGGTCGAGGAGGTTAAACAGCCTCTGCCGGTCGGAATCGGAGCCCTGACCTGGGTGATGCTCCTGCGGGAGATCTGCGACTGGGGACGGTTTAAGAACCGGCGTCAAGTGGCCGGCTTCGTCGGATTATGTGCCGGGGTTCACCAAAGCGGAGGATCCTCCCGGGATCTGAGTATAAACAAGCACGGCAATCCGCGAATACGCGCCCTGTTAATCGAAGCGGTCTGGCGCATGGTGCGATGGCAACCCGATTACCCGCCCGTGCGCGAGTTGGTCGAGAAGCTTGTCAGCGGCCGGTCTCGGCGCAAGATCGCGGTCGCGGCCGCCCGCAAGCTCGCCATCGATCTGTGGCGGTTGGCCACCGGTCAAACCACGCCTGAGAAGCTCGGCCTGAGGATGCCCGAGGTTGCAGTCGGCTGAGGGCAACCAACTTCCCTTTTTGTTCTTTGATCTTTTTGCCTGAAGCGAACCCGATTTCGGAGTGGAGCGCGCACGTTTCGATGCTTGGACTTTCATCCGTTCCTGTAGATTGTGCCGCTTGCTCCGTCCCTCTTTTCCTCCGGCCTCGCCGGGGGTCGCATAAATTATAATGCGCTGCCTCTAAGGCACGCGCGGATAGCAGTTTGTCCCCCCGGCCAGTTCGAGGGGACCGGGGACGAGAGACATTCCTTTCCGGGGGCAACTCCAAAGGCCAAAAGATTGGGGCTCATTGCCGCCCCCAAACCCCCGCTAGGGGAACTAAGGTAAGAAAGCAGATCTTAAGAATGTCCTAAGAAAAATAAATCAAACAACGGTTTCATTTTCCGCTTGTCACGAAACCCTCATAGCAGCATCGAGTTTTCACTCGATGGGTTCCTTCCCGCGACGGTCATCCGGCGAAAGCCGGGATGCTACGAGCCGGAGCTTGGCTGGTAGATAACATGAGGGCGACAAGTGGGAAAGAATTCTCCAACATGTCGCCCGATATGAATAACCAATCGAAAAATAACTTCTCCAAATTGATTAACGGAATCGTCTCGTCCAATGGGCAGGAGGTCAAGCTCGGGATCGATCTTCATGCCCGCGATGGCGTGGCTTGCCTACAGGTGGACGGCAGCTTGCCGCAACGCCCGTTGCGCTTGAAGCACGAGGAACTGGTTCGCCTCGTTGGCAAGTTAGTGGCCGCCGACCTGAAGGTTTATGCCTGTTATGAGGCTGGTCCTTGCGGCTATGGATTATACCGCCAGCTCACCGAATTGGGAGCCACCGTTTTCGTGGTTGCCCCGGTGAGCCTGGCGG
The DNA here is from genome assembly GCF_056590205.1 of Verruconatronum alginivorum. Classification (NCBI taxonomy): domain Bacteria; kingdom Pseudomonadati; phylum Verrucomicrobiota; class Opitutia; order Opitutales; family Verruconatronaceae; genus Verruconatronum; species Verruconatronum alginivorum. Next base: position 3,350,580 of record NZ_JBWPVQ010000001.1, read on the forward strand.
GCGGACGCAACCAAAAGACGGATAACCTTGATGCGCGGGGGCTGGTCGACCAACTCGACCGCTATTTGCGAGGCAACAAGAAGGCCTTCACGGTCATTCGTGTGCCAAGCCAGGAGGAAGAACAGGCGCGGGCGAGATCACGTCTGCGCGATCAGATCAAGAAGAGCCGGAGTGGATGGGAGGCACGTGGTCGAAGCGCGTTGCTGGCGCAGGGATTCCACGTGAAAGGCCGTTGGTGGGGGCCGCGCAAATGGAAGGATCTCTGTCTCGAATTACCCGAGTATCTGGTCCAGCAACTTGAGGTAATGCGTGAGATTCTGCTGAAGCTCGACGAGAAGGAAAGGGCCATCAAAAAGGAACTGGTCGAGGAGGTTAAACAGCCTCTGCCGGTCGGAATCGGAGCCCTGACCTGGGTGATGCTCCTGCGGGAGATCTGCGACTGGGGACGGTTTAAGAACCGGCGTCAAGTGGCCGGCTTCGTCGGATTATGTGCCGGGGTTCACCAAAGCGGAGGATCCTCCCGGGATCTGAGTATAAACAAGCACGGCAATCCGCGAATACGCGCCCTGTTAATCGAAGCGGTCTGGCGCATGGTGCGATGGCAACCCGATTACCCGCCCGTGCGCGAGTTGGTCGAGAAGCTTGTCAGCGGCCGGTCTCGGCGCAAGATCGCGGTCGCGGCCGCCCGCAAGCTCGCCATCGATCTGTGGCGGTTGGCCACCGGTCAAACCACGCCTGAGAAGCTCGGCCTGAGGATGCCCGAGGTTGCAGTCGGCTGAGGGCAACCAACTTCCCTTTTTGTTCTTTGATCTTTTTGCCTGAAGCGAACCCGATTTCGGAGTGGAGCGCGCACGTTTCGATGCTTGGACTTTCATCCGTTCCTGTAGATTGTGCCGCTTGCTCCGTCCCTCTTTTCCTCCGGCCTCGCCGGGGGTCGCATAAATTATAATGCGCTGCCTCTAAGGCACGCGCGGATAGCAGTTTGTCCCCCCGGCCAGTTCGAGGGGACCGGGGACGAGAGACATTCCTTTCCGGGGGCAACTCCAAAGGCCAAAAGATTGGGGCTCATTGCCGCCCCCAAACCCCCGCTAGGGGAACTAAGGTAAGAAAGCAGATCTTAAGAATGTCCTAAGAAAAATAAATCAAACAACGGTTTCATTTTCCGCTTGTCACGAAACCCTCATAGCAGCATCGAGTTTTCACTCGATGATTCCTTCCCGCGACGCGTCATCCGGCGAAAGCCGGGATGCTACGAGCCGGAGCTTGGCTGGTAGCATCGAGTTTTCACTCGATGGGTTCCTTCCCGCGACGGTCATCCGGCGAAAGCCGGGATGCTACGGAAGTGAGGAGCGTAGCATCGAGTTTTCACTCGATGGGTTTTCTGCCCGTGATCGCGGCGGCTTCGATGATTTTGGCGCGGAGGTCGGCGAGGTCCATGCGGACCAGGTCGCGGGGAGGGATCCGGTTGGGGGGAAGCCGGGGGAGGTCGCGGATTGGTTCGCTGACGGTGAGTTCGCGGTTGGCGGCGACTTCGTCGACGCGGTCGATCGGAGTGAAGTGGGGAGCGGACTTCAACACCTCCGGGTGGTCGGAAATGAGGCGCTCGATTTCGCGGACCGTCTCGGAGAAGCGGTCGAGTTCGGCGCGGGTATAGCTTTCGGTCGGCTCGATCATCAGTCCGAAAACTTCCGGAAAAGCGACGGTCGGCGCGTGGTAGCCGAAATCGAGGAAAAGCTTTCCGACCCGGGGAATGATGTTGGCCCGGGGGATACCGGCTTCTTCGATTTTTTGGAAGAGCGATTCCGGGAGGGTGATGATGAACTCGTGCATCCGCGGCGCTTCTTCCGATTGGGGCGGCAGGAACGGGAAGGTGCTTTCGAGTTGTTTCGCCACGTAGCGGGCGGAAAGGACCGCCATGGCGGACATCCGTTTGACGCCGTCGCGGCCGAGGCGGGCGAGGTAGGTGTAGGCCCGGATCTTGTGCCCGAAGTTGCCCCAGTGGCGGTGCATCGGTCCGATGGTTTGTTTCGGCACGACCGGGACGTAGCGGTCGCCTTCCTTGATGATTTGGGCGCCCGGGAGGAAATCGACCAGTTTTTCGCTGACCGCGACGATGGCGTCGCCGGGACCGCCGCCGCCGTGGGGAATGGTCCAGGTTTTGTGGAGATTGTTGTGGACCGCGTCGACCCCCATCTTGCCGAGATCGATCCAGCCGGCGATGGCGTTCATGTTGGCGCCGTCCATGTAAACCAATCCGCCCGCCTCGTGGATGAGGTCGGCAATCTCGCGGAAACGGGCCTCAAAGATGCCGCCGGTGTTTGGGTTGGTGATCATGATGCCGCTGATCCGCGGACCGTAGGCGGCGACCTTTTCGCGGAGGGAATTCATTTCGACCTGACCGGTTTCGTCGGCGTCGAGCAGGACGATGCCGCCCGATTGGGGACCGCCCGGTTTGTTGTCGAAGCCGGCCATGGTGGCGGTGGCGAAATTGGTGCCGTGGGCGGAGCGCGGGATCAGGATGAGATCGCGTCCGGTGTCGCCCCGGGCGCGGTGGTAGGCCTGGAAGAGTTTCAATCCGACCAGTTCGCCCTGGGCTCCGGCGACCGGTTGGGTGGTGACCCCGGCGAGGCCGGTGATCTTTTTGAACCATTCCTGGATGCGGTACAAGATCTCCAACGACCCTTGGGCGTCGTCGACATCGGCCTGCGGGTGGATGTTGGTGAAACCGGGGAGGCCCGCCGCATAGTCGTTAATATGCGGGTTGTATTTCATCGTGCAGGAACCGAGCGGATAACAACCGTCGTCGGGACTGATGTTGAGATCGGCCAGTTCGCTGTAATAGGCCTTCAATTCCTCCAGTGAGGGATTGGGGAGGCCGACCGGATCGGCGCGGCGGAGTCCGCCGGGGATTTCCGCCGGAGGGGTCGCCGGTTCGTCGGTGGCGGGGCCGAAGGTTTCGGTGAAGAAGGAGAACAGCAGTTCGAGGTCGGCGTCGCTCTGCCAATCGGAGAAGGAGAGTTTGAGGTGGTTGCCGGTGGAGCCGGGGACCCGGGCGGAGACGTCGACTCCCGGGTGGATGCCGAAGCGGCGTCCGGCGGCGATGCAGTCGGCGGCGGAAATCGGAAGGGCGAGGACGAATTCGTTGAAGAAGGGCGTCTCGGGGAAGGCGAGGGCGACTCCCGGGTGGGAGGCGAGGCGGGCGGCGGCGCGGCGGGCGCGGTCCATTCCGGTCCGGCAGGCGTCGGCCATGCCGTTTTCGCCCCGTTGGAGGATGGCGGCTCCGGCGAGGGTGGCGAGGAAGGCCTGGTTGGAGCAAATGTTGGAGGTCGCTTTCTCGCGGCGGATGTGTTGTTCGCGGGTGGAAAGGACCATCACTAGGCAATCGCGGCCGTCGAGGTCGCGGGCGCGGCCGACGTAGCGGCCCGGGGTGGCGCGGATGTCGTTGCGGACCTTGTCATTGTGCCGGACGCCGAAGAGGCCGAGTCCGGGACCGCCGAAATTCGGTCCGATGGCGAGATGTTGCGCTTCGCCGACGAACATGTTGGCACCGTTGCGGCCGAACTTCGCGGGCGGTTTCAATCCGCCGGTGGCGAGCAGCATCGGGTCGATGACGGCGACGCTCTTGACCTTCAGGTCCTCGGCGAGATCGGTCAACGCGTCGACTTCCTCGAGGAGGCCGAAGGTGTTGACCTGCGGGAAAACGATGGCGGCGAGATTGCTCCCGATCTCGGCGGCCCGGGCCCGGACGGCGGCGGGATCGAGCCGGCCGGTGGCGGGATGGGCCGGGACCTCGACGATCTTGATTTTGGTGTCGAGGACGAGCGACCGGATCACTTCAAGGTCGCCGGGAAAAATGGCTTGGCTGACGAGGACGGTGTCGGTGCCGCGGGTGAGGCGGAGGGAGCAGCAGATCGCTTCGAAGATGGCGGTGGCGCGGTCGTAGAGGGAGAGGTTGATCGCCTCGAAACCGGTGAGTATTGCGAGGGCGCACTGGTAAATCCAGTGGGTCATCAACGTCCCCTGGCTTCGCTCCGGTTGGTAAGGGGTGTAGGAAGTGGTGAGGTTGCGCAGGGAGGAGACGTGGGAGGTGATTTCCGGCTCGCGGTATTGGGGAAGGCCGTCGCCGACGAAGGAAGGTCGGATCTGGTTTTTGGCTGCGAGATCGACCAGGTGTTTCCGCAACTCCTCGTATTCAAGTTCCTCGGGCAAGGGGAGGGTGTCCGGCATGGCGAGGCGGGAATCGATGTGACGGAAAAGCTCCTTCATCGAACCGGCGCCGACCGCTTGCAACATGGCGGTGATGTCGTCGTCGCTGGCCGGGATGTAGTGCCGGGCTTTTTCCCGGGGAAGAAGCTCGGGATCGTATGGAAGAGAAACGGTGTCGCTGTCGGTCTTCATAAAATAAGAGGGCAATCTTTCATGGAAGGGGGTGGTCGGGCAAGCGGGAAGAGAATTTTGAACGCCGGAGGGAATGAATTATGAAGGGGAGGAGCCGTTGACGGGCAACGGGCTTTTCTTTCGGGGGAATTGCGGATATAGTTTGTGGAGACGGTTTTGGAAATCGTAATGTGGGAGGATCGGATTCGGATTATGGAGAATGTCGAGGCGGGAACGGAGATGGAGACGGGTTTGACGGTCGAACGGAAGATCGGGGCCGCGCCGCGCTTATGGGACAGGGACGCGGTGTTCGTCGCCAATTTGCTTTCCCTCTTTTTCGGCAACGTCCGGGGAACGGAAGTGCTGCGTCATGAGGTCGGGTCGCTCGAAACCTACGGCGGCCGGTTGATTCCGATCGTCGACCTGATCTTCCAGGGCGGGAAGAATCTGCTGATTTTGGAAGGGAAGCCGGATGCTCGGTTGTGCGAGTATTTTGAAAAGGAGTTGAAGCTTTCCATTCCCGACGTGGAGGTGGCGAAACATTCGGATTATCTCTCGTTGAGGGAAGGGGACGGGCCGCTTTCGGAGGGGGCGGCGGAATTGGTTAGGCGGGTCCGGGAGCACCCGGCGGAGTGGCTCGACGGATTCGTGACCGATCTCGCGCTGGTGCGTTTGGCGGAATTGAGCGGGAAAAAGCTGATCGCCTCGCGGGAAGGGAGTCATCGGGGGAACAACAAGTTTTTGTTGCACGAATTCCTCGTCTCGCGCGGCCTGCCGGTCTTCGACACGGTCATCGTCCGGGACGACGCGGAAGTGCGGGCGGCGGTCGGTGAATTGAAGAAAAAAGGATACCGCCAAGGTGTGATCAAGGCCCAGGTCGGGGCGTCGGGAATCGGGATGTTGCGGCTCCGTTTCGACGAAGGCGAAGTCGATCCGATGCCGGAGTATTTGTTTTATGAAGGGCCGTGTCTCATGCAGGGATGGCTGGAGGAAAGCGAAGGCGTCCGTTTCCTCGGGTCGCCCAGCGTCCAGATGTTCATCGGCGACGATCGGGTGGCGCTCTTCGATTTGACCGATCAAATCCTGAGCGGGATGAGCGTCCATGAAGGGAATGTTTCGCCGCCGGCTTATCTGGAGGACTATCCGGGATTGCGGAAAGAATTGCTCGACCAGGGGGGAATCGCCGCGCGGTGGTTGCACGAGCAAGGCTACCGGGGGACGGCGAGCGCCGATTTCCATGTGGTTGACCGGGGTGGAAGTTGTGAAGCCCGCTTGTGCGAGTTGAACGCCCGGATCACCGGAGCGACCTATCCCTCGTTGCTGGCGCGGCACTTTTTGCCCGAAGGAGTCTGGCTGATGCGCAACATCCGGTTCGCCCAACCTTACGGCAGCGATCTGATCCTGCGGGCGCTTGATGACGCCTGTCTGTTGTATCGGCCGGGAATGACGAACGGGGTGTTGCCGATCAATTTCAACCTGACCCGCGACGGGTTTGTCACGAAAGGGCAGTTTCTCGCCCTCGGGGCCGATCTGGACGAAGTGCGGGAAATATTCCGGGCGGTGCGAAACCTGGAATCGATTTTATGGGAGTTTGACCGTGACTGAGACTGAGGAAACGACTCGCTTGCGGAGCCGATTGGTGGCGTTGACCCGGGATCTGATGTTGATCCCCGGCATTCCCTCGCGGCCGGACGATCTGCGCCGCTGTTATGAGTTCGTGAAGAACCATCTGGAGTCGATGGAAGGGACGGTGATCCGGGAGTTCGAGCACGCCGGGGTGCAGTCGTTGGTGGCCGCCCCGAAAGGTTGCGACACGCCCGATGTTTTGCTCGCCGCCCATTGCGACGTGATCGGCCATCCGGACCTGTCGGTTTACCGGTCGCACGTGCGCGAAGGCCGGATTTACGGTCCGGGGTCGGGCGATATGAAAGGAGCCCTGGCGATCCTCTTGGAACTCTACCGGGCGGTGCAGCAGCGGCGTCCGGGGGCATCGGTCGGGGTCGCCGTCACCACCGACGAGGAAATCGGCGGCGAGGACGGGATGGGTTATCTCTTCGGCGAGGCGGGGATGCGTTGCGGGGTGGCGTTGATTCCCGATGGCGGATCGGTGACGGCGATCACGGTGGAGGAAAAAGGGATCCTTCATCTCCGGATCAAGAGCAGCGGTCGGGAAGGGCACGCCGCCCGCCCGTGGTTGGCGGACAATGCGGTGGAGAAAATGATCGCCGGACTGGAGCGGGTTCGGCGTTACTTCGACGGTTTGGTCGAGTCGGGGACGACGTGGCATCCGACTTGCAGTGTATCCAGAATCCACACCGCGAACGAAACGATCAACCGGGTGCCGGCCCACGCGGAGGCGATTTTGGATATCCGCTTTCCGGCTCCCCATACGTCCGCCTCGATTCTGGAAGGGGTGAAAGCGGCGCTCGGAGGGCAGGCGGAAACGGAAGTGATCGTCTTCTCGGAGGCGACCCGCCTCGATCCGGATCCGCTCTATTTGCAGGTGACCGAAGAAGTGACCGGTGAACCGGCCCGGAGAATCCGCGACGACGGCGGGAGCGACGCCCGGTTCATTTCCGAGCATGGAATTCCGGTGGTGATGTCCCGTCCTTTGGTGGGAAACCTCCATGGAAAAGACGAATGGATCGACATCGAGTCGATGGTCGTTTTTTACCGGATTTACGAAGAATACGTATCGAGAAAGTTGGGACTTTAACGACGGCGGCTGAAGCGCGCCGCTCCGGTCATCCGGCGAAAGCCGGATGCTACCCGTGGCATCGAGTTTTCTCTTGATGAAACAGAGCATAAGCCGGAACTTCGTGCTTCAGCCGAAGACCGTCAAACTAGGCACTGACGGCGGCTGAAGCGCGCCGCTCCGGTCATCCGGCGAAAGCCGGATGCTACCGTAGCATCGAGTTTTCACTCGATGAAACAGAGCATAAGCCGGAACTTCGTGCTTCAGCCGAAGACCCTCAACCTCGGCAACGACGGCGGCTGAAGCGCGCCGCTGCGGTCATCCGGCGAAAGCCGGATGCTACCCGTAGCATCGAGTTTTCACTCGATGAAACAGAGCTTAAGCCGGAACTTCGTGCTTCAGCCGAAGACCGTCGACCACGGCACTGACGGCGGCTGAAGCGCGCCGCTCCGGTCATCCGGCGAAAGCCGGATGCTACCCGTAGCATCGAGTTTTTACTCGATGAAGCAGTGCTTAAGCCGAAGACCGTCAACCGCGGCACTGACGGCGCGCTGCCGGATTGCTTTGATTACAGGAATAGCGGCTTCATGTGCCGCTCAAAGAGGTTGCCGGTGACGTTTTTTCCGATCACGTCGGCGTTCTTCTTGAGGGCGTCCAAATAGGTGCCGCCGAGTTGGGCGGCGACTTTGAAGCCGACGTGGAGGAGCTGGCGGAAGTGGGGGTTGTAGGCCGGGTTCTTCTGGTCGTGGCGGAGAGCTCCGGTGAATTGGTCGCTGCTCCAGCCGGCGACTTCGTCGGCGCTCGGAAGCTTGGCGTCGTCGATGTCGATGACGGTCGCATAGGGCTGGCAGAGCGCTTCCTTTTTTGCCAAGGCGGTGGCGTAGATTTTTTTCGCCAGTTCGAGGGCGTCGCCTCCGGCTTCGGCGAGGCCGATCACTTCCTCCAGCCAGGTGGTGCCGGCGGTTTTGATGTGAAGGCCGGCGCCGGTTCGGGCCAAGGCGGCGCGGATCGGGGCGTAGAGGGAGAATTTATCGGAGCCGGAATGAACCGACAACTTCAAGGTTTCCGGAAGGCCGTAGGCTTTGATGGCGTGGGCGATGACGGCGAGATCGTCGTTGAATTCCTTTTCGAACTTGGCGAGGTCGCCGACGTAATCGACGCCCTTGTTGAAACGGCCGGTGAACTTCGGGGCGATGGTTTGCACCGGAATGCCGAGATCGCCGATGGCGGCCAGAATCACCAGGAGTTCCGGCGGAGTCTGGGGCCGGTCGGTTTCGTCCATGGAAACTTCGGTGACGAAGTCGTCTTTGCCGCGCTTTTCGACGATGTGTTGGTAAATCGCGGCGGCCTTTTGGGTGGCCTTGAGGAATTGGCGGGCGGCCTTCTCGATATCTTCCCGGGTGGTCTGGAACGGTTGGTCGATCCCGGCGATCTCGATGGTGCCGATCAGTTCGGGATGGCGGTCGATGAAGGCGGAGATGTCGGTCGGATCGGCGGCCTCGCCGATGTCGTCGGCGACGTCCAGGGTGAAGAAGTCGCACGGCGCGATGAAGCGGTCGACCGTCCCGAGGTTGATGTGGTCGGCGTCGAGGAGGTAATCCTCTTTCCAGCCCAATTGTTTGACCGCGGCGTCGGCGGCCTCGCGGGTGCCGGACGGTTCGGATCCGATGATCTGGTGCTCGCGATTGGACTTGTTCCAAACGGGAACGATCTCGGCTCCGGCTGAGCGGGCGAGTTCGAAGGCTTTTAATTGAGCGACGGCTTGATGGGCGAACCGATCACCGACGCCGAACGTGAACTTCGGGCAAGTTTTCATAAGGAACCGGGAAGGATGATCGAGGGGCGAGTCGATTTCAATCATTGGTTTGGGAAAACGCGCAACCGTTGAACGTCAGTGCCGGGCGGCGGGTGGCCTGCTCGGAGGAAGAGAACCTTTTCTGCGGCGACGGCCTCCCGGTCGGCCGTCGCCGCAAAGATACGGGTCAGGCGGTGGTTCGTTGCCGGCTTCGCGTGACGAAGACCGCCCCGGCGGCAAAAAGCCCGAAGAGCAACGCCCAGGTCCGCGGTTCGGGGATGACTTGAAGAATGGTGTCGCCGACGGCCAAATAGAGCTGACCGTCGAAGTTTCGGAGTTCGCCGAGGCGGTCCGTGGTCGACAAGAGCTCCTGATGGCCGCCGCTCCAGTGGCCGGTGCCATCCATGCCGAAACGAACCAGGTAGGATGCCGCGTCGAAACTGGTGAGAGTGAGAGCGAGTTCTCCTTGATAATCGAACGCCATCGCCGTGGCTCCAGCGACGTCGCCATACAGTTCGCTGTAATTAGCCCAGAGTACTCCCGTGGTCGGCAGCGGACTTCCGACCGGATCGGCGATGGCGGCGGCCACTTGTTCAGCCGACCACCGGTATATGCTGTGATCGCCGAACCCGGGCGCGTAGAAAAGATTTCCCGCCCCGTCGAAGGCGAGTGGACCGGACGAACCGAAAGTTACGCCGAGATCGGTTGCCGGATCGGAATTCAATCCGCCTTGGGCGTCGAGTGTGCTGTGGTAGATATGGTTGGTGCCGAATCCGATTGAACCGGTGATGAAAAGGGCTCCGTCATGGGTGTGAAGCCCCGAATTGGGGGTGGTCGAGATCAGGGTGGTGGTCGGGCTGCCATTGGAAACCGGCCCGAAGCGGAAAATCTTTTGGTCGGTGAAATCACTCGTGTTGTAATACACGTGATTGCCGATGGCGACGACGCTCGAGCCGGTGAAATCGGAATTGGCGTTGACGAGAGTGGTCTGGTTCGCGCCGTTCCACCGGTGAAAACCGCCGAAACTCCAGTCGGCGTCGGTCGTGTAATAGAGGTGGCCATCCGCCGCCCGGTCGAATCCGACGATGACGCCCGTTCCTTGATGGGTGTGCACCGTGGTTCCGAAATAACCGGAACTGAAAGTGATGGAGGCGGCCGCGGAGGCCCCTGTGGCGAGAGCCGCGCCGGCGAGCAGCGCGATTTGTTTGATCGTGGGATTGATGTTCATGTTTGTATCAGAAAAATGAATGCGTGGGATGTCAGTTGGCCGGATTCCAGAAACCGTTGTTGTCGTCCGGTCCGATCCAGCCGAGGTCGTTCGAGGCGCTGTCGCCGCCGTGGGGATTGTGGCCGTGGGGGCGTGGTTGGGGGAGCTCCAGCGAGACGTGTCCGTCCGCCCAGGCGACAATGGCTTGGCCGCGGGCGCGGAAGTGGAGGGAAGGGGAAGGTCGGTGGCCCGAAATGTATCCGAAATCCCAGAACGGAGGTTCCACGAAGGGATACTCCTGTACTCCGGCGGCGAGCGCGTAAGCCGTCGTGGCGAACATAATGGTCCGGGAAGGGGTCCTGATTTGGTGGATGTGGGCGGAGGGGCGTCCCATGAAAACGCCTTCCACTCCGCCGAGATAGGCGCTGTTGTAACCGAAGCCGCCGGTATTCAGTTCGAAGGAGGGGGCGCCGAGATTCAGCAGATCGGCCAGAATGGGGCAATAGGAGGCCTGTTCGTTGGCGTCGAGATAGGGACTGAGGTAGCCGCGCGACCGATCCCAGGTGCCGTTGATCAATTTCGCCGACCATCGTTTGTCGTTGTTTTCGTTGGTCGCGAAAGCGAGAGCTCCCCCGTTGTCGGCGGCATGAGCGAAATTGGCGACGACCAATTGCCGGAGTGTCGTCGACGAGTAGGCGATCCGGGCACTGAGCCGGACATCCGCGATCACCGGCAGCAGGATCGCCACCAGAATTCCGATGACCGCCAGCACCACCAGCAGTTCGATCAAGGTGAAGGCCCGGCGAGGGAGAGTCGCTTGCCCTTCAGTCTTCATCGGTCAGCGAGAGCTTGAGACGCAGGAAGCGCGCGTTTCCCGCGGAAAGCGGTTCGATATCGGAAACCTCCACTTGCCGGAGAACGCCGATGCTGGCGATCGGGCTGGCGGAGTCTTCGACGATCCGGATCGGATGCTCGCTGGTGACCGGGGCTCCCGCCTGGCTCCGGGCGATGGTCTCCCAGGATCGCAGATCCGTTGAAACCTGGACTTCGTAGAGCAGATCCGTCACCCGTTCGTCGCGGACGAATCGGAGGGTGAGAAACGTTTCCCCATCCGTTTGGTGAAGGGAGAATCCGTGATCGCCGGGCTTGAAACCCGTTCGGAGAGGGTGTCCGCCTGAAGCATATTCGAGAAGATTTGCGACGCCGTTTCCCGATGGATCCGCCGAAGGTGCCGCATGCTCGCCCGCGACTCCCGCGTTGGCGATCCAAGCGGCGTAAGTCATCGGTGTTGAGATCACTCCGATCGCCTCGAGGTCGAACCCCCCGGAGCCGGTGGTCAGCCAGGCGTCGTAGATTGGATTGCCAAGACTGTCGGTGAAGAATCCGTTGCCTGGGATATCGACGATTCGCACCCGGGTGATGGCGTCGAGGTCGACCGTGCCGTCGAGCACCCGTGGATGATCCTGTAAATCCTCCAGGAAAAAAGGAGTGCCCCACGAATCGCCGTAGGCGTTGAGGTGCTTGCCGGCGAGATTGCGGACGCGGGTCGGATCGATGGTGCCGTACGGGCCGACCGGGGCCGGAGTCAGCGAATGCGAAGGAAAGCGGGCGAAATCGATACCGTTGCTGGAGACCTCGACGTAGGCCAGTTCCGCGAAGACTTCTCCGGCGACACCGGCTCCGCCCGCGGAACGGTAAGCGTTTTCGAAGATGACGAAATCGGCGCCGGAACGATTGCCGATCGGGCGGCCCAGCGCCACGGTGATTGAGCCGGGCGCCTCCGCGCTGGCGATCTGGGTCGCGCTGAGGTCGCCGAGGGAGACGACGTTCAGGTGGTTGCCGGTGACGGGGCCCAGCACTCGCGATGAATCGCTCCAACTCGAGGCGACCCCCGGGGCGGGTGCGTATTCGACCACCTCTTCAATCCAGCTGAAAAAGACCGGGTTCACGAAATTGTTTTCCGGCGCCGACCGACCGAGCCCCCCCGGCCCGACAAACCCTGGCACGGGAGCGTCGAACGCGTTCTCCGGATCATCGAGTCCGCGGGAATAGGGTCCGCCGGATGCCGCCGGGAGCATGCCCGGGAAAACCAAGGGGACGGATAATAGAAATGCCGGAAGAAATCGCACTTAATGATAATGAATTATCATTATCATTTGGGGGCTTGCTTTTTGCTTGGCAACAGAAAAAGTGGAGAAAATGCCGCAACGTAAAACCAAACAATGGGACATCATCGTTTCCGTTTTGGAGACGACGGATCGTCCGTTGACGCGGCATGAGTTGTGGGAGGCGGCGAAGGCGCGGCTTCCCGCGATCGGGTTCGCCACGGTGAGCCGCGCGGTGAACGCGCTTCTGGAGGAGGGTTATCTGGTCGGCCTTCAATATCCTGGCCAGCCGAGCCGTTACGAGAAGGTCGCCCGCGACGAACATCCTCATTTCATCTGCAACCGTTGCCGGCAGACCTTCGACCTCGATTGTCCAATGCCATTCGTCCCACTGCCGAAAGTTCCGGGAATCGCCCTGTCCGGTTACGAGGTGCTTTTTTTCGGTTTGTGCTCCGCTTGTCGGGTGGAGGGCTGATGCGTGGGCTTGTGCGGGGGAGGCGGATTCGCTAACACGAATGCATGGAACATGAGAAAGAATCGCATCGGTCGGCGGGGATTCACGTCGAGCATCACAGTGCGGCCGGGCTGCTGTGGGTGGCGGCCTGGTTGTTCACGATCGGGTTTCTCCAGTTGGGTTTTTGGCAGGGCGTGCTGGCGCTGGTGGTTTGGCCTTATTATCTCGGCTCGGCCTTGAGTTCGTGGTTGCCGTTGTAGGGGGAGCCGAGGTTTCGACTGAACGTTCAATCGTCGTCCGGCATGCACTCGCGTCGCGTCCGACTAGCGTCACCGGCTTTTTCCCATTTGTCGCTTGCGTCATTCGACCGGCGCCCTACCTTGTCCCTTTTTCATCAACCACCCGGCGGCCTGCGCCGGGCAATTATAAGAAAATTATGGCCGTATTAGTTGGACGAAAAGCACCTGATTTCACCGCCGCCGCGGTTCTCGGCAACGGGGAGATCGTCGATAAATACACGCTGAGCGATCACATCGAAGGCAAGAAGGCGGTTCTCTTCTTCTATCCGCTCGACTTCACGTTCGTGTGTCCGTCGGAATTGATCGCGTTTCACAAACGCGTGCCCGAATTCGCCAAGCGCGGCGTTCAGGTGATCGGGATTTCGATCGATTCGCAATTCACCCACAACGCCTGGCGGAATACGCCGGTCGCGGAGGGCGGGATCGGCGCGGTCGGTTATCCGCTGATTGCCGACGTGAAACACGAGATCTGCCGTGCCTACGACGTCGAGCACCCGGACGCCGGGGTGGCTTTCCGTGCCTCGTTCCTGATCGACGAGGAAGGGGTCGTCCGGCATCAGGTGGTCAACGACCTTCCGCTCGGCCGTGATGTGGATGAAATGCTCCGCATGGTCGACGCTCTGGCATTTCACCAAGCGCACGGGGAAGTCTGCCCGGCCGGATGGCGCGCGGGAGACGAAGGCATGAAGGGAACGACCGAAGGAGTCGCCGCTTATCTCGCCAAGAACAGCGACCGGCTCTGAGAGCGAAAACCTGTATCATTTGCAAAACGCCAAGGTGTGATCGCCTTGGCGTTTTTTTTATCCTAAGCTCCGCAGTTGGAGTAGCCGCAAGAAAGCGCGGAATACGCAAAAGCATGGGATAGCCCATCTATGCGCCTTTTGTGCCTCCTCGCGGCTAAGTACTGCTGGTTTAAGGCTTACTGACACTGTGATTCCACTCGGAAAAACTCGCGACCACTGGGAGGGATGGCATCCTGCCGTCCGCCGTCATCTGGCGGAGACTTCCAAGACCTCTCATTTGTCCGTCGACCATAATCCGCCAGTCACGAGGGCAAGGATCATAACGGCCAGGACCGGCGACAGATAGGGGACAGGGAAGAAAATCACCGCCAAGCCGAGGGCGGCAAGGATTGCCCGCAGCAGGCGATCCCCCTTCGGACCGAGTCGGCGGAAACGTCCGTGGACCGCGAAGGTCATTCCCACGGTTCCGATCAATATGAAACCGAACGCCTCCAATTGGGCGACACCCGGTTCGAGCACAAGGTCCGGACGGCAGAAGACCGCTCCGGTCAAGATCAACAGCGGCAACGCCATGCCGATCGCATGGAACATCGTTCGGAGAAACGAGGCCTCGGCGATCCGGGCGGTGACCGCCGCCGTCACCGAGGTCGGCGGCGACAATTCCCCGAAGATCGCGACGAAGAACGCGAAGAAGTGGACCACCCATGGATTGATCCCGGCTTGAATGAGAAACGGGGCCGTCACCACCGCCAGCACGATGTAGGTCGGCGCGACCGGCAGGCCCATTCCGATCAAATATCCGAATACGAAGGCCGCCGCCACCATTGCCACCGGATGGAATCCCCCGAGTTGCATCAGGAGCACGCCGACCTTGTCCGGCACGCCGGTGACGGTGAAGGCCGCCGTCAGGATGCCGAGCGAGGCGAGGAGAATGGTCAACTCCGACGTGGTGGTCGCGAAGTTTCCGATCAGTTTCCGGTAAGGATCGAGGAGGGATTTAAGTCGCTTTTTCACGGATCCCGGCGTCTCCAGCAGAAACACCGTCGTGAGAACCGCCAACAAGCCGAGGAAAACCTGTTGGGCCGCGAGCATCGCCGGCAGCCGGAGATATCCCATCAGCCAAACCAACGCGACCAACGCGCCGACGTAGGCGAAGAGGCGCATGGTATCGAACCATCGGATACGCTCGATCCCCGTCGTCACCGGTCGAATTTGGAAGCGGGCGGTCAACAAATGGACCGCCAGGGCGACGCCCGCGAAGTAGATGATCGCCGGGGCGAATCCCCGCACCACCACGTCGAAGTAGCTCACTCCCATGACCTCCGCCATCAGGAAGGCCGAAATGCCCATCAGGGGCGGCATCAATTGGCCGCCTAGGGATGAAGCCGTTTCCACCGCCGCCGCCCGGGCTTTGGGGAATCCCGCCCGGATCAACATCGGAATGGTCGCCGCCCCCGTGGCCGCCGCGTTGGCCGCGCCACTGCCGCTGACCGCCCCCACGCCGAACGATCCGAGCACGGCGGCCTGGGGGAGGAGCCGGGGCGAGCGCGCCGCCAGGCGTCCGCTCGCCCGCAGGAGAGTGTCGATGCATCCGAACGCCTGGAGCGCCGCCAGCAGCAAGAGGAACGACCCGATCAAGGTCAGGCCCAATTGCGGCAACCGTTCGAAAACGCCGGTCGACATTTCCAACCCGAGCGAACTGCTCAACCGTTCCCACGAGATTCCGGGATGCCGGAACAAGCCCGGGACCAGCCAACCGAACACCGCATACACGCAGAGGAGGAGATTGAGGACGAAAACCGGGAAATATTTTCGGCGGGTGTATTCCAGGACGAGCAGGATGACGGCTCCCGCCGCGAGGTGATCGGCCAAATTCCAGATGCCGAGTCGCTCGATCCGGATCGCGTCGAATTCCACCAACAGATAAACCGACGGGATGGCCGCCAGCGCGACGTAGAGTCCCGCGACGCCTTGCCGCGCCCGCAGACGGAGTCGGGGATAGAACTCGCCCCGCCGCAGATCGTTGAGCGTCAGAATGACGATCGAGGCCGGCACCATCAGCACCGCCAACATCGTCGGGCCTCCTTTGCCGGTCGCGAAGTAGCCGATCAGAACCCCGAAATAAAGGAGGCTGGCGACGTAGAAAAGACCGGTCATCGGCTCCGTGCGTTAATCGAGTACCGCCACCCGTTCGTCCCAGGCAGGATCCCATACGCTCCGCTCCCGCATGTAGCGGGCGAGGCCGGGATGGATCTCCGCGTGTGCTTGCGCGCTGGATACACCCCGCCGTTGCAACTCCGGCATGTCGGCGGCCAATTGGCGGAAGACGGTGTCCGCCGCCGCCAGTTCCCGGGCATGTTTTTCGATCGTGAGCAGGACCTGATAGACGGTCTCTTCGGAAAAGTCGGCGCCGAGGTGGAAGCCGTAGAAGAACGGCGACAACACCGCCTCGGTCGGTTCCTCGCCGCTGCGGAAGGCACGGGTCTCCACCGTGACTAAGCCGAAACCGGCCGCCCGCAAGGTCTCCCGTTCTTCCGGGCTCGGGTTCACCACCGCGAGATCGGCGGCGAGATCGGCTTCGGCGACCCATGGGGCGACGTCTCCTTCGCCGGTCGTGTAAATGCCGATGGCCGCCACCGTGCCGCCCCGGAGTTGCGACCCGGCCATGCCGAGATCGAGTTCCACGTAACGATGTTCGATTTCGAGGGCGGCGAACAGGCGCTCCAAGTGGGCCCGGGTGTCCCACGGTCGTGGTCCGGTGAATACGGGTCGGCCGGACAGATCGCTCCAACTTTGGATCGAGTCCCGGTTGCCGGCGTCGATCGCGATCCCCATTTCCATGGTGTAGGCCCAAAACGATTGGATTGGCGCCCGCCGCATTCTCGGGGCGAATCCGGAAAACCGGCCGCTGTCGGTCGCGAGTTCCGCGAAGGCGATGTCGGCTCCGTAAAAAGCGTCGAGATCGCCCATGGCGTAGTTGCGCATCCCCATGATCGCCCCCGGCATCGGCAGCACCGTGATGCTCAGGTCGTCGAGTTCGCGATTGAGCAACGAGGCGAGGCCGACCAAGGCCCGGTGGCCCGACGAACCGACCGCCGACGTCCCCCAGCGGACATCGTTGCGCCCCCCTTCGTCATCGAGCGGGGCGCATCCGGCGACCATCGCGGCACCGGCTAAAAGAAGAAGGAGCGGCCACCGGAGCCGTCCGATCGCCACATCAAGGAAAGGTTTGCAATACATCATCGGAAAAGGGAGCGGGAACGTCGGCCAAGAGTGAAAAGGAAACGCCGGGAGGTCAACGGAATCTTGGCCGTGCGTCCCGGGACCGCAGGGCGATTCAATGAGCTTTCCGCGGGCGAGTTTTCGGTTTTCTTATCGTCGCTCGGCGGGGGAGTATCGGATGGATGGCGACGAGACGATTGCGGGTTGCGCAGGAAATGGGTGGACCATGCTTTCTCGCGATTGGGGTCGCCGAATCGGGTGAAGCGAAGGCTGTCTCGTTTGGGAGGTTTCATTGGTGTCTACGCGACGTCATTTCGTAGTCGGGTTGGCTCCGCCGCCCGACAGCAGCGGCCAGAGACGAATGGCCGAAAGTTCGATGTCACGCGTCGCCGGCGGGATCGGTCGGCTCCCGCGATTCGGCCACCAAACGGGAGGGCGGCGGAGCCAACCCCACTACGTTGAACGGCTTCTGTGCGGACCAAATCGGAGGGTTGGCTTCCAGCCGACCTGCCTCTGAGCCCGACGCCGACGGCGGACGGCAGGATGCCATCCCTCCCAGTGGCAGGGAGGTATTATTGGCTTCTCCGTGACGTCATTTCGTAGTCGGGTTGGCTCTGCCGCCCGACAGCAGCGGCGAGAGACGAATGGCCGAAAGTTCGATGTCACGCGTCGCCGGCGGGATTGGTCGGCCCCCGCGTTTCGGAGACCAAACGGTAGGGCGGCGGAGCCAACCCCACTACGTTGAACGGCTTCTGTGCGGCCCAAATCGGAGGGTTGGCTTCCAGCCGACCTGCCTCTGAGCCCGACGCCGACGGCGGACGGCAGGATGCCATCCCTCCCAGTGGCAGGGAGGTATTATTGGCTTCTCCGTGACGTCATTTCGTAGTCGGGTTGGCTCTGCCGCCCGACAGCAGCGGCCAGAGACGAATGGCCGAAAGTTCGATGTCACGCGTCGCCGGCGGATCGGTTGGCTTCCAGCCGACCTGCCTCTGAGCCCGACGCCGACGGGGGACGGCAGGATGCCATCCCTCCCAGTGGCAGGGAGGTATTATTGGCTTCTCCGTGACGTCATTTCGTAGTCGGGTTGGCTGCGCCGCCCGACAGCAGCGGCGAGAGACGAATGGCCGAAAGTTCGATGTCACGCGTCCCCGGGGGATTGGTCGGCTCCCGCGTTTCGGCCACCAAACGGTAGGGCGGCGGAGCCAACCCCACTACGTTGAACGGCTTCTGTGCGGCCCAAATCGGAGGGTTGGCTTCCAGCCGACCTGCCTCTGAGCCCGACGCCGACGGCGGACGGCAGGATGCCATCCCTCCCAGTGGCAGGGAGGTATTATCGGGTTCTCCGTGACGTCATTTCGTAGTCGGGTTGGCTCTGCCGCCCGACAGCAGCGGCCAGAGACGAATGGCCGAAAGGTCGATCTCACGCGTCGCCGGGGATTGGTCGGCTCCCGCGTTTCGCCCACCAAACGGTAGGGCGGCGGAGCCAACCCCACTACGTTGAACGGCTTCTGTACGGCCCAAATCGGAGGGTTGGCTTCCAGCCGACCTGCCTCTGAGCCCGACGCCGACGGCGGACGGCAGGATGCCATCCCTCCCAGTGGCAGGGAGGTATTATCGGGTTCTCCGCGACGTCATTTCGTAGTCGGGTTGGCTCCGCCGCCCGACAGCAGCGGCCAGAGACGAATGGCCGAAAGTTCGATGTCACGCGTCGCTGGCGGGATTGGTCGGCCCCCGCGTTTCGGAGACCAAACGGTAGGGTCGGCGGAGCCAACCCTACTACGTTGGATGGCTTCTGTGCGGACCAAATTGGAGGGTTGGCTTCCAGCCGACCTGCGTCTGAGCCCGACGCCGACGGCGGACGGCAGGATGCCATCCCTCCCAGTGGTAGGGAAGAGGCAAGATTTGACATCATACCTGGTCCGAAATGGGTCGCTGGTTGCCGGAAGCGGGGCTTGCCAGCGGTTCTTGAATCGGACGTATTCGGGGAGGTGAAAACGGCAAAGCAAACAAGAGGCCGCGGCGCGGGAGGACGGCGTAAGGGCAACGGAGTCGGCCGGGGTCGGGCGCTTCGGCCGCGGGGAATGGCTCGACGGCTGAAGCGGTTCAGTTTCGGGTTGTTTTTCGCGACCATCGTGGCGGTCGGAATCGGCGGGGGCGTGGGGTTTCTCTGGTATCAGCAGCAGGAACGCGAGACCCAGGAGAAGGCGGAGCATTACACGCTGCTCGCGTTGGATCTGCTGAGGGAGAATCGCCACTTGCCGGTGGAGGTCCGGTTGGTTCTCGATTTCGTGGCCGACCGGGTGCCGCTCCATGTCGGGTTCACCGTCGATACAGCCCGTTACGAGGGGGACCGCACCCACGTTCTCGGAGGATTGCCGGCCAGTGTTCGTCCGTTGCGGGTTTTGGAAAACGTCGGTTACATCGTCGGTTACGACGAGGTCCGAGGGAATCCGGCTTGGGTGGCCTACCGGGCGTTTGCCCCGGATTCGATGAACGCGGGGGAAAGGCCGGAGCGTTTCGTGCCGGATCCGCGGACCCGCTCCAGGATTCACCCGGGGCTTTACACCAACAGCGGATATGATCGCGGCCACATGGCGCCCAACTACGCGATCGCCGTCATGCACGGAGATGCGGCGCAGGCGGAAACGTTTTTTATGTCGAACATCGTTCCCCAGACCCCCGCCCTCAACCGGCAGGTTTGGCGGGATCTGGAGCAGCGGATCATCCGCCGTTACACCCGCCGGTTTTCAGAAGTCTGGGTGATCACCGGTCCGGTTTATCCCGCCAGCGGAAAACAGTGGCTGGGCGGTGGGGCGGTCGCGGTGCCGGAGGCTTGCTTCAAGGTGATTCTGGATGAACACGAAAACGGATTGAGGGCCCTTGCGTTCATCATTCCGCAGGAGGTTTCCGGCAAGGAGGATCCGGCGGAATTCCTCACCAGCATCCGGGCAATCGAGGAGCGTACCGGACTCGATTTCCTCGCCGCCTTCGATCAGGCTACCCAGGATCTCCTGGAGTTGCAGGTCAACCGGCGGGTTTGGTGAACCTCGCGCCCTCCGTCTCCGTCCCCGTGGCTGGACTATGGTCGGCTGGACGGACCGGTGGATGGTCGCGACGGGGGAGGCGGCCGGTTGTATTTCAACCAATATCGTTCGATCAGCGCGATCAATTCGGTCAATTGCCGCGAATTGGGAGGTTTGACCAGAAAGGAATGGGCGCCCAAGGCATAGGCGCGCTCGATGTCGACCGGCAGGTGGGAGGACGTCAGGACGATCACGATGACATGCTGCAATTGGGGTTGCCCGTGGATCCACGCGAGCACTTCCAGACCGGGACGTTGGGGGAGTTTCAAGTCGATCAGGATGAGGGAGGGCAACGGATGTTTTTGGCGATCACCAAACGGTCCGGCGCCGCTGAGGTAGTCGATGGCAGTCTGGCCGTCTTCGACGACCTGCAGGGGATGGGAAATGGCGTTTGCCTTGAAGGCCCGCTTCACGAAGAAGATGTCGTCGGGGTTGTCTTCGACCAGGAGGATGGTGTCCATGGCGATTCAGTCGGCGGCCGGCAGGTCGATCCAAAACCGGCTTCCGGTTCCTGGTTCCGAGTCCACGCCGGCGGCGCCCCCCATGCGTTCCGCGGCCTTCTGCACGATGGCCAAGCCGATGCCCGTTCCCTCAAACTCCTTGTCGCTATGGACCCGCTCGAACATTTGGAAAATGCGTTGGTGTTGATGGTCGGCGATTCCGATGCCGTTGTCGGCCACGGTGATTCTTACCCGCTTTTCCCGTCGTTCGGTTGTGATCCGGACTTCCGGTCGCCTGTCGGGCGGGACGAACTTCACCGCGTTGGTGAGAAGATTCGAGAGGCATTGGGAGAGCATCGACGCGTGGGCTCGCACCGGCAGGAGGGGAGGGTGGAGTTCGATCTTCGCCTGCGGTTCCTGCAACGCCGGGTAGTGGCTCACGATTTCGTCGATCAATTGCGCGAGGTCGATCGTATCCAGCACCGGATCGGCGCGGCTCACCTGGCTGTAGGTCAGCACATCCTGGATCAGTTGATCGAGCTTGCGCCCGGAGTTGACGATGCGCCGGATGTAATCCTGGCCGACTTCGCCCAGTTGGTCGCTGAAGTCCTCTTCGAGGGCTTGGGCAAAGCTCTGCATCGCCCGCAGCGGGGCCCGGAGATCATGGGAAAGGCTATAGGAGAAGGCTTCCAGCTCGGAGACCGTTTCGGTGAGGAGCAAGGTCCGTTCTTTCACCACCTCTTCCAGTTCTTCTTCCCAGCGTTTCCGTTCGGTTATGTCCCAGGCAACTTTGGCGAACTCGTTGAAGGCGCCGTCTCCGTCGAGGACCGGTCGGACCGCCGCGCTGGCGAAGAACCGGCTGCCGTCCTTTCGTTGCAACCAGCGCTCTTCCACGCGCGATCCGGTGTCGGACGCGATCTTGCGCTCTTCCGCCGGAACCCCCGCGGCGCGGTCCTCGGGGGTGAAGAGAGTCCCGACGTCGATGCCGATCATTTCTTCCGTGGAATAACCGAAAACCACTTCGGCCCCCGGCGTCCATTGACTGACTTTCCCGTCCCGGTCGAAGGTGAAAACGGCGAAATCGCGGGCGTTTTCCACAATGAGTCGAAAACGGCTTTCGATTTCGGCCAATTCGCTGCGCGCCTTTTGCCGTTCCTCCTCCGCCGTTTTTCTCTTGGTGACGTCGCGGAAAACCAGCACCGCTCCTTTGAGCCGGCCTGCGGCATCGCGGATTGGTGCCGCGCTGTCTTCGATCGCCCTTTCCGTTCCATCGGCCGCGAGAAGGAGCGATTGGTTGGGAATATGGACCGTGTGGTTGTTGTTGAGGACCGCTTCGACCGGATCGGGCAACGGCTTGCGCGTCTCCTCGTGGACGATCCGGAAATTTTCCCGCAGCGGTTTGCCTTGAGCCTGGTCCTGGGTGATGCCGGTTAATTCTTCGGCCACGGCGTTCATGAAGATGATCGTTCCGGCCTCGTTGGTGGCGATGACGGCGTCCCCGATGCTGGCCAAGGTCACGTGGTATTCTTCCCGTTGGGCGATCGCCTGCCGCTGTGCCTTCTCGGCTCGCGATACCGCGGAGGCCAAGGCGTGGGTGATGACGAAGAAAATCCCGCTGAGAACGACGCCACCGGCCAGGATCCAACCGGAGAGAGGTTGACTCGATTCGCTTTCGAACCGGGGCGTTGTCACCAGGCGCAACGTCCAGGGTCGCCCCGCGATCTCGATCGGCAAGGTGCCGGTGAGGAGAGGGTGGTCCGCCGGCCGGATCCGGGAGCGGTGGAGAATATTTGCGTCGTCGATCTCCGTTCCATCGTAGACTTCAAAATATAGGCTGGGCGGAGTGGCCGGGGAAAAGATTCCCTCAAAAAGGTCATCCGCCCGGAAGGGGCTATAGATAAAACCAAGCACGGTCCGGCGCCTTTCCTCCACCTCATCGGGGATGCCGCCGCCACTGTAGGAGGGCGTATAGATCAGGAACCCCGCCTGTTTCTCGGGATCGATTTCCTGCACCAGCGTGACCCGCCCAGAGGCGGCGGGACGGCCGGTGTCGCGGGCGCGGGCCATCGCCTCCTGGCGGATCGGTTCGCTGAACATATCGTAACCGATGGCGACTCGGTTTCTCTCATCCTGAGGTTCGAGGAAAACGATCGGGAACGATTCTTCGCGGACGCCCTCCGGTCGGATATCGAAATTCGGACGGACCTCCCGCATGGTATCGATCACCGATTCCCGTTCCTCCGGCCGAACCCGCTGGGCGAATCCGAAGCCTTGGATTCCCGGATAGTTTCGCTCAATGCGGAGGCGGTCGACATATTTTCGAAACTCCTCCTCAGTCACTTCCTCTCGGCTCGCCATCATGGCAGTTCCGCTACGCAGAATCGCCGTATAGACGCTGACCCGCTCATGGATCGCGTCGCTGATCTGAATCGCCAAGCCGTCAAAGCGGGCTTGATCCCGCGCCTTCGCGGTCACATCGAACCGATGGGCGACCGCAACGGTTGCCAGAAGGGCGAGCAGAAGAACCGCAATCGGCGCCCAATGTAGAACTGGCTGCCGTCTAGCGCCCGGCTGGCTCAATGGGAATGGCACAGAAAGAAAGTCTACGGTCCGGCCGGTCGGCATGCAAGCGCCATCAAAATAACCGGGGGAAGCGGGGAGGTGCCCGCGGAAGCAATCCTTTGGAGAGGTGGCTTCCCTGCCGCCCGCCTTCGCCGCCGATGGCCGAAGGACTGAGCGAGACCGCCGGGCGGTCGATCAATTCTCGTCGGCGGTTTCGACTTTGGAGAGCAAATTTCGAGCGGTTTCCGGGGGTAACAATAAAACGCGGGTGATGAATTCCTGTCCGCCGAGCAGCTCGACCCCGTTGGCGTGACCGAATTCGATCGCTTCTTCGTCGATCACCCCGGTGGTCAGCACGACTCCGAGACTGGCGCCGGCGAGTCGGGCCGCGCGATGAAACGTCCGCGCCTGGTCCACATCCACCCGTTTGGTCCCGCGAGGCAAGCAACGCACGGCCACGACATCGAGGTCGGTCTCCGTATATAGGAGGAAATCGACTCCGCAGGCCCGTTGCGGCTGGTCCAGCACCCGGAAACCGATCTCACGGAAATAGTCCATGCCCAAATCCTTGAAACGGATCCAGTCCGCGGTCTGGGCGGCTTGGAGAGCCTGTTCCACTTGGGCGGGGGAAGGTGCGCGAGTGTCCGGCGATTTCCCGGCCGCGCCGGCGCGGCTACCGTTCGCAAACGGCGTGATTCTCCGGATGAGCCATTTGCTCCAACGACCTTGCTTCTCGACAGGTGCGGTGAGGTTCCGGGAGGTCAATGCCGCCCCGAGAGAGAGCGCTCCGAAGAAACAGCAACCATAGCCGAACGGTATGACCCAGGCGAGGATCTCTTGGGCGCCCTGGGCAGAGATGTCCATGACGAGGTAGTAGATGGTCAAAACGAGCAGCCCGTTTCCGACCAGATGAACCCCGAGCCCGAAAAGGAAATCGGGACGCACCATCGTGTGTTTGCCCGGCAGATTTTCTCTCAGTGTCATATAGTCCGTCTCTTTCTGTATTGTCGGAAATTGCGGCAAGCGGCGCGGGAGTGTTGAAACAAATGAGCCCGCGCGGGCCGTGCTGAAGAGAGAAACGATTCTTGGCCAATTGCGCAATACCGGTGGCGGTCAAGAGATTGTAAAAGATCAGCCCCGCCGGGCACCGATGACGGAGCGAAGCGGAGAATCACATCCGCTTCGCCGTCGAGTTTGGTGATGACCTTCAAACGTGCCTCGGAGTCTTGTAGCGAATCTTCCCCTGAAGATTCGACGGTGCGGCGGTGTTGAACGTTTCCCCATTCCAGAGCAAGCGGTTGGATTCCCGCATTCAAGCGGTTCCGGACCAATTCACGCAGCGAAAGGATTGAAAGGTGAGGCTGTCCCGACCCCAAGGGCTCTGAAGGTCAGGGAAGCACGTTGAGATTTCTGGCTGCATCAGCCAGCCGCACGTCCCCGGTATGCAAGGGCGCGCGCAACCGATCAGCAAGTTCCAGATAAGCGGCATCGTAGGCTGACAGATCAAATTGGAGAGCTAGCCGCGTGATCCGCTCGACGGTCAATCCTTCCGGAACATCGACGTGCCTCGCTCGAACCTTAGCGAGCAATTCCAAACCGTCGGATATCGCCTCCTCTTTCATGCGTTTCCGGCGATGGGCCGAACGGAGCATGTTTGCCAGCTCGTAAGTCCACAGTGCCGGCGTCCACAGTTCCAATTCTCCGCGCAGGAGCGCGGCCAGTACTTTCTCGGCCCGCGATGAACTCTCGTCGGGGAGCATCCAGGCCCCGCAAAAAGAGGCGTCGGCGACGATTCGCTTCAACGTCGGCCCTCCTCGATAAGGGATTTGAGCGACTCAGGGCCTTTGCGCGCCGACCGTCGCAGTTTTCTGAATTGGGCGAGAATCTCCTCGGGCGTCTCCTTCGGCTCGGACTCCCGTCCCGAAGAGAGTAGGGCAACCCGTTTCCCCCGCTTGGTGATCCAAACCCGCTGACCTTTCGCCGCCTCATCGACCAAGGCCGAAAGCCGGTTCTTCGCTTCAAATGCACCTACCTCAATCTCATTCATTCAGCCAGATTACCTAGCTAGCTATTGAAATCAAGTCTTGGGATTGAACTTCTCCATTGCCCAGAGGCCAGGATGGGGGCGGGCTGAGTAACAAGTCATTTTCAATCTGCGGTCAAACGTGCCTCGGGGTCTTGTAGCGAATCTTCCCCTGAAGATTCGACGATTTACCGCGAGCATTTTGCGTCGTTTCGCGGCTACAGCCTGATTCAGGTATGGAGTTGAAATTTTCACCCCTACATGGGCGTTTCCATCCTGACCTCTGGAGAATCGCTGAAAATCCTGCGGCAAGGAAAATCCGGCCAACCGGAGCAGCGTTGACCCCTGCAACGATTTGAGTCATCGTTTCGTTGCGACTCGGCAGCCCCGGGAATTTAAGACTGGAGCTGGCCAACCGGGAACCGGGGCCGCTGGTTTCCGCCTTCTCTTCTATCGGCATGCCGGTTTGAGGGTAACCAGCTCGCCTCGTTCAGAATGCGGCCAACGACAGGAATCTTGCGCTTATGTGAGAAATCAAGGATGAAAAATCAAGTGATCATCGCAGTGGGAATCGCCTCCCTTTTGGGGGTGACGGTGTTGAGAGGGGCGCAGTTGACATTGCAACCTCATTACATGAACCGCGTCAGTTTTGAGGTGGAAGCCGATGCTTTAATCCGGGGTGGAGAGCACTCCGGGGAAGTGCAGGAAGGTGAGAGCCTGGTGGCTGAACTCGGGAACACGCCGGAGGGAACCCGACGGATTTACCTGCGGTTCGACTTGAGCGAGGCCGGAGCCGATTATTTGGTCGAACCTGGATTCCTGAGGGTAGTCAAGGACGATTGGCGGCGCCATGATCTGGAGATTTGGGTCATCGCCGGCGCCGGTAGCGGTGATTGGGATCCGGCGACGATCACTTGGGACAACGCTCCCGCCGGCGGTGACAGCATGGATTCATTGGTGACCGATCCTGCAGCGGCGATTCATGCGGTTTCCCTGGGAACGTGGACTGCGGAGGAAACTGCTGGAGGAACGAGCACCGAAGTGGTTTTTCCCGTGCCGATGGATCCGAGATTTGTGGATGACGGCCATCTCACACTTGCGATCACCGGACGCCATCTCGGTGTCAATGACAGTGACAACCGGAGCTTTCATATCAAGCGGGGGAAGTCCCATTTGACCTTGTTTCCCAAACGAGAGGAGACCCGGGAACCGGCGGCGCTGTATTTATCGTGGCAGCGGGATCCGCTTACGACGATGACCATCCAGTGGCACACGCGGGGAGAAGTGGCTGAAGGCGGAGTGGCCTTTAGTTACCTGGACGATGAAGAGCTGACTACTGTCCCTTCGCGCAGTCATCCGATGGCCTTTTCGGATCGTTTCGTTCATACCACGGAACTTACGGGACTCGATCCCGACACGGATTATCGTTTCCGGATCAAAAACGTCGAAGAGGGGCTTAACAGTCAGTTCTACAAGTTCCGGACGATGCCGGAGAGCCCGGACCGGCCTATACGTATCGCGGTCGGGGGCGATGTGCGGATGAGTCGGGATTTGATGGAGGAGGTCAACCGGCAGGTGATGCGTTTTGATCCCGAGTTTATCGTCTGGGGCGGAGATTTGGCCTATTCCGACGGCCGAGAGGATTTTCTTTACCGGGAATACGAGTTCTTCGATGTCATGATGGAGACCTTGATCACCAAGGGAGGTCGCGTGGTGCCGACACTTACGGCGATCGGGAACCACGAGGTTTATCTGGGACGCTCTTATTTTCGTCAGGAAGGAGGCGTTGAGGCCTACAAGGACACCGATGAATACCGCGAACGAATTGCGCCGTATTTTTACAACCTGTTCGCGTTTCCGGGACATCCCGGCTACGGCCTGCTCGATTTCGGGGATTATATGACCTGGGTCTTTCTCGACAGCGATCACTCGGGACCGATTGAAGGTCGCCAGACGGAGTGGTTGACCGAGCAACTCCGTGAACGGACCAATGTTCCCCATCTGATTCCGATCTACCATGTGCCAGCTTACCCGTCTGTCCGCAATTACACCGGACGGGCGAGCACCAGCATTCGCCAGCACTGGGTGCCTTTGTTTGAAGAGGCGGGAGTCCGGGTCGCCTTTGAGAATCACGACCATTCGTACAAGCGGACCGTTCCGATTCTCCGAGGCCAGGAGGATCCGGACGGGATCGTCTATATCGGAGACGGTGCCTGGGGGGTGCCGCCAAGGCCGGTTCATGACGCCGCTGAAGTCTGGTATCTCGAGAGGGCTGAATCGATGCTGCACTTCATTCTCCTGACGATCCACGGAAAATCACAAGATATCAAAGTGTTCAATAATAAGGGGGAGATCATCGACCATCATGCGTCCCGGCTCTGGGCGACTCCAGCCGATCTCAGCGATGTGAGTTCCCGAAATGTTGAAATGCAAAACCGTTGAGCGGCGTTTTGGGGTGTCCCCCCCGCGGGCCGTTCGTCATTGGCCCACCCAGTTGGTAGAGATCGGGATCGAGGCCCGGCGTGTCACTTATCCAATTGGGTTTGGCGCTTCGGTTACAGCTTGAACATGATGAATAGTTCGGGGAGAGGAAATGAGAATGCCGTAAAAACCGATCCGAAGAACTCTCTTCACCCAAAATCGTCTTTATGCCATAAGGATCTCGGTGAGAGACACAGAGGCGAATCCATTGATGTCAGTGAAGGAATATGTGGCACTGTAACAGCGGGGAAGACAACACACCCCACCATGCTCGCGCATGGTCCCTCTCTCAAAAGGGGAACTGCTTACAAAAAGATCCCCTCTTGAGAGGGGGGGACCGCTCGCTAGAGCGGTGGGGTGTGTTTCCGGGCCGATCCGGTCGCTGCCAACTCTTTTCGGATGGGGTCTAGCTAACGCACGCCGGATATTGTCATGCGGTGGGTTTACACGTCATGCGCGGAAACCGGGCGGAAAACCGTTTCTGATGCCTTTTGTCTGTCAAGAGTCAAGACCTGACGTCTTTGGCTGCGCCGGTTATCGTTATGCTGGCGAAGGACGATCTCTTAAGCGCATTCTTCGTTGAATGAATTCTCAAGTGTGCTTTGGTCGGGTGTAAGAGGATGATGGCTACGTAGCAAAGGAGTGATCGAGCTGCAAAACGACGGAGGCGAGGTTGAGATTGGGTTTTCGCTTGGCGGTGAAGTGAGGGGCAAAAGCGAAATCATTTCGTTTTTGAGAGGGCGCAGGCCCGATATTGCCTGGATTCAAGGCACATCTTTCCCGTTGCTTTCCAGATGCCTCGATCTACCCTTCCAAGCCAATGAACCCTCAAGTGCCCCAGTGCAAGTCTGCCCGGATACCGAAGAAATCTCTCCTTTGGGTTGGAGGAGGGTTCGGACTTCTGATCCTGATCGGAGCCGTCTTGCCGATAGTTCACAGCTCCCAGGCGGAATCCGCCCTGGCTGAGAAGTGGGCGGAGCTGGAGGCCGCCGGTATTCCCGTTACTCTCGAAGAGGTAAATCGCCGATATCATGAGCATGGCCGCGATCCGGCAGAAAATGCCAGGAATCTCTACGCTCAGGCATTTTCAGAAATGACGACTGAAGATCTGCCCATAGAGGAATTGAAAGAGGCCCTGAGGCCTTCCGCAAAATTCGAGTCCATTGCCCCGGCGGCCCTGGAGTCGATGCGGGAAATTGCGTCTGCCAACAAGAACGCAATTCACTTGTACAAGAAGGCGGCAGCTTTTCCTTACCTTCGTTTCGATCTCGATTTTACCCAAGGATCGGACTTGCTGATACTGCATGTTAGCAACTTGAGAGAAGCAGGACGGATATTGGCAGCTGAAGCGATTGTCGCGGCTGCCGATGGGGATACTACACGAGCCTTTGATGCAGTTCGGGCCATCCTTCGGATTGCGGAACACATTTCCGAGGAGCCCACCTTGATTTCTCACATGATGCAGATCGCTCTGGAATCAATCGGAGGAATAGCCCTGGAACGGATCATCGGCGAGGTGGAACTTTCTTCTTCTGCTCTTTCTTCTCTGCAGACGAAACTAAAAGCGTTGGAGAAGGGACCCCGCATGGAGGCGCCACTCGGAGCGGAAGTTGCCTATGGTGGCTGGATCTACCGACAATTTTCCGGGAACATCCCAAGCGCCGTTGAAGATGGGCATAGGCGGGAAGAAAACTCGTTTTTCACTCTCTACCGGTTAAGCGGAATGTTGGCGAGGGATCAAACTTTCTACCTGGGGGAAATGCAGGAGTACCTGCGGGTGGCTGCATTGCCGTTTTCTGAACGCGTGAAAGTTGTGTGGAATAAGAGGGATGATCGATTCGAGATGATCCATGGCCGCTTAATCGCAAACATCGCGATCCCTGCAGTGGAGCGCGTGATGGAATCCGACAATCGAGCCGTGACTTTTCTTCGAGCCATTCGAATCGCTGTTGCGGCAGAGCAGTTCAGGCTGGAGAATGGCGAACTTCCTCAGGACCTGGACAAACTGGTTCCTGCGTATCTTCCTGTCCTGCCGTCAGATCCTTATTCTGCGGACGACAGATTTCAGCTTGTTCGGGAAGGGGGCTCGTTCTATGTGCGTAGTGCGATGATCATCGAGGGACGAGGCGGAGCAGAACGGAGGCCGATTCAATTCAGACTTCCGATCAGAAACGAACTCGCCAGCGATTTGGAATGAAAAGGGCAGATGCCAGAGAAGTCCCCCTGTTTCGCTTACCGGTGAGGTAAGGTCCAAAAGCGAAATTATTTCGCTTTTGCCCTGATCAATAGGGATGCAAACGTTGGCATCCTTATTTAACCTCCGCACGATGAGGACGCCATCCAACCTGTTTTTCGTCTTCCCCTGAAGACTCGACGATTTACCTTGAGCATTTTGCGCCTTTTCGCGGCTACAGCCTGATTCGACAGTGCGGCGGTGTTGAACGTTCTCCCCGTTCCAGAGCAAGCGGTTGGCGCCCGCATTCATGCGGTCCGGTTAACGCCGCGTGAAGATTGTGAGGTGGCGTCACACTATGTCCAGGGACAAGACCTGACGTTTTTCGTCTGACGGCCGAAATCAGATATTTAGAGCGTGCAACCTATCTAATTAACATCAAGAGATTGAATCAGGCGGAAGATGACAATTTCAGGTCACAGTGACAATAACTGACAAAATGACAAAAAAACAGCACGAGCTTTTGGCCATGATGAGCAAATGGAACCGCATGGAATACCCTATCCGATTGAAATGGTATCGTACCAAGCTCGCCATTGGAATTGAACCTAAATCGGACAAAAACTTTCTCGCGCATGATTTTGCCAAGCGGCTCGAACGCGGTTTGCTTCCTCCAGATGCGCGGTTCACGATCGCGGGACGCCTCGATGGCGTCGGCATGCAGGCCATGGCAAGATTGTCTGGCCTGCTTTTCGCCCATGTCTTCGGCGCAACTTACGTTGATACGCCATTTCGGTCGATTGATCACGTTAATAACAACAACGTTTCGGCGTGGGAAGACCTCCTCAATCTGGGGCGAGGCGAGGAGTCCGTCAGTGGACGCGAGGACCGCGTCATCTGTTACGCGGACATTCTGGCGGGTAGGGCACAATGGAGCAAAGATGTCATCCTCCGTTTACCCCAATGCTTCTGGCTTTACCGGAGGCACCCTTACCTGCTCGATCGTTCAACCAGCATCTTCACATCCAGATACGAGTGGCCGAAACAATCGGATGATCCACGCCTGTCGGTAGCGGTGCATGTCCGTCGCGGCGATGTGGCAAAAAACAGAAACTCGATGCGCTATACCGAAAACTCCGTTATACTTCGTGTTATTGCGGGTGTTGAGGAAAGCCTGCAGCAGCTCGGCCTAGCCTGGCGTGTGACCGTGCATTCCCAAGGTGATCCGTTGGATTTCGAAGAGTTCACAAAACGTGGATACGCCTTGAAACTTGCGGAAGATGCGACCATAGCAATGCGTGCTTTTATTGAAAGCGACGTGCTGCTGATGTCCAAAAGTTCGTTCTCTTACTTGGCGGCGATTTATAACAGAGGCGTCAAACTCTACTACCCCACCTTTAACCCGTGCTTGGCAAGCTGGGTCAAGGTCTCAAAAGGTGGCTCTTTTAACCAAGCGCGTTTTGCGGAAGCAATTCGTAAGGGGAAAGTGAAGGGTCAGACAGACGTGATAGACGTCAGATCTTGATCTTTGACAAATCACCGGGGGAGGCTCCTATTCCATACACAGCTGTCAAGGGACAAGACCTGACGTTTTTCGTGTGATCCAGATTTTGGAGATGATGTGACCGTCGGTGATCATCGGCGAGGGCCGGTGAGATTTGAGTTTTGAGATTTGAGATAGGGAGAGGGGAGATTTTGCGGAATGCGGACGTTGTTGATTGGGAAAACCTGGCCGGAGCCGGGGTCGAGTGCGGCGGGGGGGCGGACGTTGGAGCTCTTGCGGGCCTTTCGGGAGGCTGGGTGGCCGACGATTTTTGCCACCGCGGCGATGGCTTCGCCGTATGCCGCTGATTTGGGGGCGATCGGGGTTGATTGTCAACAAGTGGCGGTGAACGATTCGGGGTTCGATTCGTGGGTTCGGGGGTTGCGGCCAGAGTTGGTGGTTTTTGATCGTTATATGATCGAGGAGCAGTTCGGGTGGCGGGTGGAGAAAAATTGTCCCGAGGCGATGCGGGTGATTGACACGAGTGACTTGCATTCGCTGCGTGAAGCCCGCCGAAAGCAGTTGGTCGAAGGGGGCGAGCTGGAACTTTGTAACGACATCGCGCTGCGGGAGATCGCGGCGATTTTTCGGTCCGATTTGAGTCTGATCATTTCGGAATATGAACTCGATTTAATCGAACGGGTGTTTCAGGTGCCATCGAGCCAGTTGGCGTATCTGCCCCTGATGTTGCCGGAACCGGATGAAGAGGCTCCCTGTTTCGCGGCCCGAAAAAATTATGTGATGATGGGGAATTATCTGCACGAGCCCAACTGGGATGCGGTGCAGTGGTGTTGCCGGGAAATCTGGCCGCTGGTTCGGGCGAAGTTGCCTGCCGCGGAATTGCATATCTTTGGGGCTTATGAACCGGAGAAAGCCCGGCAGTTGCACCGTGAGCGGGATGGGATTCACGTTTTGGGTCGGGCGAAAGATGCCTTGGATACGCTCCGCCGTTATCGGGTAAATCTGGCGCCGCTGCGTTTTGGGGCGGGTCAGAAGGGGAAGGTCGCTGACGGTTTTTTGTCGGGCACGCCGACCATTGTTACTCCGATCGCGGCGGAGTCGATGAACGGTTCGATCGATTGGGGTTGTCCGATCGAGGCGGAGGCCGGTCCATTTGCCGAGACCGCGGTCGACATCCATGAAGACGCCGGGAAATGGGAACGAGTGCGGCAACAAGGGTTTGCCATTGCCCGCGAGCGTTTGGCCGCGTCGGAATGGAAACCCCGTCTCATCGAGCGACTGCAACGGTTGAGGGAAACCGGGCTCAAAGACCGGCGGCGGCATTTTATCGGGCGTTTGTTGCGTCACCATCACCACCGGAGCACCGAGTTCATGAGCCGCTGGATCGAAGAGAAGAACAGGCGGGGTGGGGAACGGTTGGGCGATCCATAGAAGCGGTGAAGAATGATGGGGGCGATTGAAAGCGGTGGGAAAACAGACAACCGTCGGTCATTGCGAAGAAGGAGGAACGACTGACGCGGCAATCCACCTTCCGTGAAAGGGGGCGCGGGTCGCTGTTTCGTGGATTGCTTCGTCGGCGGAGCCTCCTCGCAATGACACGATGGTGATCCCACCACTTCTTCTTCTATGAAACTTCAATGTTTATGCGGGCTGGGGGGCGACGGGAACGAGGACAAATCCGAGCTGTTCGGCTTGTTTGCGCAGGGAGTATTCTTTCTTCTGACGAAGAAACTCGGGGTTGCCAAAACGACCCGGATCGAATGGCTGGCGATGCTTGACCATCGAGTAAAGGATGCGGGCGTTAAGGATGTTTCAGCGTCAGCTTCGGGATCTTTTTAAAATCGGTATCGAAGCTCGCCACAGCGTGACCGACCAAGCGCGCCTCTGCCGCGAGGCAGGCATCGACATAATCGATTGAATGGTTTCGGAACAGTTCCAGCGCGAGCAGCACCACGTCACGTTTCTCGACGTCCAGGGAGGGAGATTGGAGAAAAGGAATCAGCGCCGAAGCAACCTCGTCCCGATCATACCCGTAAACCTTGCCCGAGAGGACGAAGACAACTTCGGCCACCACGAGAGGGACCACTTTCAAAGTCAGCTCACCGGACTCATTGGCGGCGAAGAGATCCTTCGCGCGGGTTGCCCGTTTTTCCGGCTCTCCCGTGAGAAAGCGGATAATCACGTTGGTATCGACCAGGCAGGACTTCACTTGTCCGAGCCCTCTCGTTCGGCATGTTCGGCCCACTCAACCCGGGCCGCTGCGCGTGCCTCCTGAAAAGTCGGCCGCCCTTTGCCTTTCCGCTTCTTCAGTGATCCGAACGACGCGAGCACCCCGGGGTGGGAATGGAGAACCACCCGGTCTCCTTCGACCTCATACACAAGGCTCTGCCCGGGCTTGATTTTCAATGCATCCCGCACTCGCCTTGGCAGTGTGGTTTGGCCGCGACTTGTTACCTTTGATGTAATCATGGGAAAAACAATGCAAAGCCTCACTCGCCTTGTCAAACCGCCTGACGACACAAAAAATACCTCCGGCCGTTCATTTGGACAGACGCAAAAGACGCCAGGGCCTTGATCTTCGACAAACGACCGGCGAAGGGCCGAAGTCATATCTATCTGGCAAGAATCAACTATAGCATACAAAGGGGCCAGGTCTTGTGGATTGTACTCAGATGAGGTCGACCCCTTCCGCCCCCCTCCAAGAAGCACAAGACGTCAGGTCTTGATCTTTGACAAATTACCGGAGAAGGGCCGAATCCACATGCATCTGTCAAGAGTCAAGACCTGACGTCTTCCCGCGGCTTTCCGCTTCCCCTCGGCGTCATTGTCCCGGACATCCGCCTATCCATCCGAAAGTGATCTTTCCTCCGGGGCACACTTTATCTTCACTGGAGGGACTAATACTCTCGACTGGTCCAAGTCGTGCCCAAAATACTTTCTGCGGAGCCAGAGGGCCACATGCACCAGCCCGATCAGGACCGGCACCTCGATCAGCGGACCGACGACTGTGGCAAAGGCAACCCCGGAGGTGATTCCGAACACCGCGATCGCGACCGCGATCGCCAGTTCAAAATTGTTTCCCGAGGCCGTGAAAGCGAGAGTTGCGCTGCGAGAATAATCAGCGCCAGCCATCTTCCCCATATAGAAGCTGACCAGAAACATCAGAACGAAATAGATGCCCAAAGGGAGTGCGATCCGGAAAACATCCAATGGCAATTTCACGATCGCATCTCCCTTGAACATGAACATCACGACAATCGTGAAAAGCAACGCGATCAGGGTGATCGGGGAGATTCGAGGCACGAATTTCGTGTCGTACCACTCCGCCCCTTTGAGGGGAATCAAGATTACGCGGCTAAGAATGCCGGCCGCAAAGGGGATGCCGAGATAGATCATTACGCTCCGGAAAATCTCCCCGATCGTAACATCCGCCAGCGTCTTTCCGCCGATTCCCTGGACCACGGAAAGGTCGATCCCCAGCAGCCCCGGCAGCCATGTGATGAAGATCCAGGCGTAGAGTCCGAAAAAGAGGATCTGAAACACGCTATTCAGCGCGACGAGTCCCGCGCAGTATTCAGAATTCCCCTTCGCAAGTTGATTCCAGACAAGCACCATCGCGATACAACGGGCAATGCCCACCAGAATCAGGCCAACCATATACTCCGGGTGGTTGTGGAGAAAGAGCACCGCCAGTACAAACATCAATACCGGCCCCACGATCCAGTTCTGAACCAGCGAAAGGCCGAGCACCCGCGGATTCGCGAAAACCTTCGGCATCTGTTCGTATTTCACCTTCGCCAGCGGCGGATACATCATGAGGATCAACCCGGCCGCGATCAAAAGATTGGTCGTACCGACCGTGAGGGGAGCAAAGAATGCCTCCGGGTCACCGATCATCAACGATCCGATGGCCACGCCGAGGGCCATGGCTACGAAGATCCAGATCGTCAGGAAACGATCGAGAAACGACATTCTCTTCGAGATAGACTCGCTCATCACGCCCCCCTTGTCGCTTCATTCGGCTGTCCGCCGCAGGTTTTCAACGCGGTGCGAAATCCCGCGGAAAACGCTTTGAAAACCCGATGCATCTCATCCCGGGTCTGGCGAAAAGCAGCCTGAACCTCCCCTTCAGATCCTTCCGCATGAGCAGGATCGGCAAAGCTCCAATGGAAGCGATCCGCGTCGCCCGGGAAAACAGGACAGGACTCGTGCGCGTGGTCACAAACGGTAATGACCACATCAATACCTGCATTCAAAAACTCATCAACGTGTTTTGAGCGCTGCCCGCTGATATCGATCCCGATTTCCGCCATGTATTTGATTGCTCCGGGATGAATCCTTCCCGCGGGATTCACACCGGCGCTATGCACCTCGAAACGGCCCTCCGCCGCCTCTCGAAAAATGCCCTCGGCCATTTGGCTCCGGCATGAATTACCCGTGCATAAAATGAGTATTTTAGCTTTTTTCATCTCAAGAAAGAGTTCACCTCTGATCCGTATTCACACACCGGGTATTCCCTTTAGGACCACCGTAGGGCAATCGCCGCGATCGCGCTGAATGCGTTTGATCACCTTGGCCCGAAACTTCAGATCCTCGCGGAAGCAAGGATACTCCCGAGCACAATCCTGGAGACACCCAAGATTTTTCTGGAGGAGGGGATGCGGTTTTTCAGGAAGCTTATAGACCATCCAAGGCCCCTGACGGGCAGCCTCCAGGATCCCGAGCCTCTTCATGTATCCGAGTTGCTTTGAGACCTTCACCTGGTTCTCCTGCAAAACCTCCTGCAAATGACATACGCACAGGGGCCCCTCCTTCAGCAGGTTAAGAATTCGCAGTCGTTGCAAATCGCACAGACACTTGTAGATGTTGACCACTTCCATTGCGACCAACGATCACCTCGACCTCGCATTCCGTCAAGAGTATATTCCACTAACTGCATATGTAGCCCGAATGATTACCCGGTTCCGCGGACCTCAAGAGCCATGTAGCCCGCTTTGGAAGAAGCGGTACAACCGTCCCCGGCCCCTCCAACTGCAGCAACCAGCCTGCAAGCCCAAGGACCGGCTGCTTCAGCTGCCGTCCGATTCGCCACCAGGGGAATTTATCTAACAGAAGGACGCAAAGGAAGCGAAGGACAGAGCTGACCTTTCTCTGAACGTTGAACGTCGAACGTTGTAACTTGGCGCTAACTGTGACAGGACCCAGCGCTTCCCTTGGAGTGATCTCTTCCGGTCAAGGGCAGTCGAGGAATCAACAAACAACGGCCTGACCCCATCCGGTTCCCGTCCCAAGCCGGAGCTTCGTGCTTCAGCCGAAGACCGTCGGTCACGGGGATCGTCCCCCGAACTCTGCCCACCCAACACCGGCGGCTGAAGCAGGCTGAAGCACGCCGCTCCCCCATCTGCGTCTATCCGCGAAATCTGCGGTCCAATTCTTTTCTGCGCCGCCTAAGCTTCTTCCTCATGAACCTGCAGGAGATTGCGGCGGAAGCCGCAAAGTTGACGGAGGAGGAGCGGGCCTCTTTGGCTTCTCAGTTGCTTCATGGCTTGGAATCTCTGGTATATGTCGTGCCCGATGACGATGTGTTACTGCGAGTTCGGGAGGGTGAAGCCGATCCTTCGGTGATGCTCACATTCGACGAACTGGTCGCGGGAATGACCCGGCGTGGAGATTAGGTTCCATAAGCAAGTTCGGACGGACCTCGAACAGGCGTTGAAAAATATCAAAGGGGAACTGCTTACAAAAAGTTCCCCTCTTGAGAGGGGGGGACCGCTCGCTAGAGCGGTGGGGTGTGTTTCCGGGCCGATCCGGTCGCTGCCAACCCTTTTTCGGATGGGGTCTAGCTAGATTCCATCCGAAAAGGGTTTTTACGAGCGGCGATTGTTTGATTGAAGATGGATGTTTGGTGGATGGGTGGAATCCGGCACCCCCAAAGGCAGTAACCAAACAGTGAATACGGTCCGAATCGTCGTTTTGGAACCAAATTGAGCAGGATCGGTACAGGACCGATCCTCCGTCTTCGACGTTCTTTGTTTGGAATGACGGGGGGACCTCGCTCAAGCGACTTGGCACCGTCGTTTTCGCTTTCGCAGCAGGATCGTCCGACACGCATTGTAGGCCAGGCACTTCTCCAAAAATTCCTCGCGGGCTGCCGCAATGCCTGTCCGGCTGAGTTGGCCGAAGTCGAAGCCATACTTCAGGCAAAACATTAAAGACTCCACGGCCGAACGGCCGGCCCGGGCCAGGCGATACTCCTCCCCGTCCCAGTCCTCGCCAAGGAGCTTCTTTCCCTTCGATCCACTGATGCTGACGATCTCCACTCCCAACTCCCTGACCCGATCATAGCCCTCCCGCGAAGAATAGCCGTCGTCCACGCTGGTCAGGTGCGGTATGACTCCAGTGTTGGCCTGACCCCTTGCCGGCTTTCTGACGTCTTTCGGCTTTCTGACGTCTTTCGGCTTTCTGACGTCTTTCGGCTTGCTATGACGTCTTTCAACTTGCTACCGGTATCGGAGTGGGCTGATTCTAAAGTGACCCCTGACACCTTTTGACTCAACTGCTAACTCGTAGTTTCTGACGGATATGGTCTACCGTTCCATACATACGAAGTGACTTTAGGAGAAAAAGGCAGCGTAGGAAATAGCAGAAAGCATCAGGTTCGGTTTGGGAAGCTTCGAGGATGATTTTCTCGCTCGTTTCTAACGCCTTCACTCGCTCCTCAACATCAGTAATTTTTTCTAAAACCTCTTCATCAAAGGGGTTTCGAAATTTCTTGAAACAGAAATGAATGGTAACCGGAGTCTCTGAGTATTGAACATTCAAGTCAACGGCTACAAGTCCCTGCTCATTATAAATTTGGTAATAACTAGTCAAGCCGACGCGATTGGAAATCGCGTGTCTGAGTATGGAAACCGCGGCAACGACCAGATCAAAGAGCGCCTCGATGTCTTTAACGATGGGTTTCCGAAATTCATGCTCAACCTTATTTCGCAGAGTCATGAACCGATTGATACTCCGCGAGGAGAATAACCCAATGTCCGCGATAAATTTCAACTTCTTGTCTGACGAAATATTCTTCGACTTTACGAGCGGCAGGAGATCGTAAGCGAAGAGGAAACACTCGATCTGCGCGCTCAATGCTCTTTTCAAATTCGCGACACAACTGATTAGCTCATTTGTCTTCGACGCTTCATTCTTGGCGGCTTCAAACCGTTCCAGATTTTCTTCCGCGAAAGCCACGTAATCATCGGGGTAGAGATCGAATTCCGGTAAACTTGGGTAGCGGCCGGTGTCGCCGTCCTCTTCAATGGATTCCACATATTGGTCGAGGAGCTTGTAGAGATCGTAGATTTTTCTATTCATCGTCGGGAAGCACGACAGGTCACGTGTTAATTCAAGGGCTCACTCCGACCGGCTTACCCAAGACATTCAGCGGAGAGTGAACTTAAAACTTGATTCTGCTGAAAAACTCAATGCAATTTGGTAAATTGTCTTCGTATGTCATTGAAAATTGCCCCGGGAATCTGGTTTGAGCATCAGAAATCGGGTTTTTACAGTCAAATCGAGGAACCGAAAAGAGATCATTGTTCATATGTCATACTGAGCCGACAGATTGGATTTCCGGAAGAAGGCCCAGTTCTTTGAAGGGAAAAGAGCATCAGAATATGAGATATGAGCAATGACCCCATTCGGTTTCCCCATGTTCAGGTGTTACGACACCTGCTGGTTGCCGACTCCGCTTCTCGATTTCACTTTTTTGCTTACCCCCTCTGTCAAGAGTCAAGACCTGACGTCTTCCGTCCGCTCGGTCTGCCCTTATGAACCACAGCACTGGCGATGACAGGAAAAGGATGACGGGAAAAGGGGTCAGGCCGTTGTTTGTTGATTTCTACCGTGCCGTGACAGCATTTGGCGAAAGCCTTGAGGACATGTCCGCCGCACTCATCAGCTCCTTCCCGCTCCGGACAACCCTTCAGTTGCCGTCTTGCACCCTCCCGATAAATCAACAAACAACGGCCTGACCCCGTCCGTCGTGCCTCATTTTCCTACGGACTGATGGTTGTCGTTTTGTTGCATCTTTTCACGGTGCGGCCGATGCCCGGACAGCGCGGTAGAAGCCGGAGCTCCATGCCGGCAACGGCTCTTCAAAGTTCCCGATCCCATCGGTGCCGAGGATGACGGAATCGATATCGATCCATGGGCCGGTGAGGATTTCGGTTCGTTGGATGGTCCAGGTTTCTCCTTCGATGCCGCCCTCAAGGCCAAAGCGAAGGGTCAACACTTCGTCGATCTCTACGATCAGAAGTTCAACCAGGCGAAGTTTCGAGGTGGCCGGCATCGCGGTCGTGACGGCAAGGCTGTGGAATATCCCCGCAGCCACTGCAGTTGCGCCACTCAGGCCGCTGACCTGCACCGGCGCGAGTCTCGGGATGGTCGTGCCGTCGCCAAGCTGACCAAAGTCGTTGCGTCCCCAAGCCCAGACGGTCCCATCCGATTTCGCCGCCAAACTGTGGCGATTCCCTGCGGAAGCGGCAGTCGCATCGCTCAGGCCGGTGGCCTGCCCAGGTGTTTGCCTGTCGGTGGTCGTACCGTCCCCAAGCTGGCCGAAGTCGTTGAGACCCCAGGCCCAAGCTGTCCCGTCTGATTTCACCACAAGGCTGTGGCCTACTCCGGCTGAAACGGCCACCGCGTCGCTTAGGCCACTGACCTGCACCGGGGTGTGCCGTTCGGTAGTCGTGCCGTCGCCAAGCCGGCCATCGGTGTTGCGTCCCCAAGCCCAAACGGTCCCGTCTGATTCAACCGCAAGGCTGTGCATATCCCCTGCGGAGACGCCGACCGCATCAGTGACATCGGTAACGACAGGCGTCGTTCTCGATGTCCCAAGCACGCCCGATCCCCAGGCCAGGACGCTTCCATCCGATTTCATCGTCAAACTGTGGCGATTCCCTGCGGAAACGACCGCCGCGTCGCTCAGGCCGCTGACCTGAATCGGGATGTGCCGTTCGGTGGTCGTGCCGTCACCAAGCTGTCCGAAATCGTTCTTTCCCCAAGCCCAGACCGTCCCGTCCAATTTCACCGCAAGGTTATAATGGGTACCTGCGGAGACCGCAACCGCATCGCTCAGGCCGCTCACCTGCACCGGCGCGTGCCTCTCGGTAGTCGTCCCATCGCCAAGTTGGCCATTCCAGTTCCAACCCCATGCCCAGGCCGTCCCGTCCGATTTTACCGCAAGCGTGTGCCACTCCCCTCCAGAGACTGCAACCGCATCGCTCAGGCCGCTGACCTGTACCGGTGTAGTTCGAGCCGTGGTCGTGCCGTCGCCAAGCTGGCCGCTACCGTTGTCTCCCCAGGCCCAGACGGTCCCATCCGATTTCACCGCCACGCTGTGCATGCTCCCAGCGGAGACGGCAATCACGTCGGTCAAACCGGTTACCTGGACCGGGGTGTGTCTTTGGGTGCTCGTGCCGTCGCCAAGCTGACCGTTGCCGTTCCATCCCCAGGCCCAGACGGTCCCGTCCGACTTCAAAGCTAGGCTGTGGGTGTTGCCTGCGGAAACGGCGATTGCATCGGTCAGGCCACCGACCTGCACCAAAATGTGCCGGTCGGTAGTCGTGCCGTCGCCAAGACGGCCATCGGTGTTGCGTCCCCAAGCCCAAACGGTCCCGTCTGATTCAACCGCAAGGCTGTGCATATCCCCTGCGGAGACGCCGACCGCATCGTTCAGGCCGCTGACTTGCACCGGCGTCTGCCTGATGGTGGTCGTGCCGTCGCCAAGCTGACCAGAGTCGTTGCGTCCCCAGGCCCAAACTGTTCCGTCCGATTTCATAGCCAGGCTGTGGGTTATCCCCAAGCTGTGAGTGTTGCCCGCAGAGACGGCGACCACGTCGTCTATTTCGGTGACCACCATCCAGTCCGGATCCGCCAACTTCCCCCATTCATTTTGTCCCCAGGCGAAAACAGTCGCTCCGTTGCCTGTTGCCGTTTCCTGCTTCTCGGCCATTGCGTCGGGTTGTGCCAGGCAAACGGCGCATAGAGCAGCGAGCGGGGCGAAATGCCAGGTTTTCCATTTCGCGGTGAAGTTCGAGGTTTTCATGATCGTATCCTTTTCTGTTTGATGTGGGTAAAGCTCTGTCGTCGTGGCCATCATCGCAGCCGGTTCACGGCACGGCCCAAGGCATGGGCGGGATTTCTTCCAGCTCCGCTCCGTATTCATAAAATGGGTTTATCATCTGAGGTATGGCTCCACCGACCGGTTGAAAAGTGAAACACGCTCCTCCTTGCAGCTCGCCTGCGAGGTGGCGGAATGAAATGGGGAGTAGCTCGGCGAGAAGCGAGCGCTCCCGGGAAATGAGATTGGGTATTTTTTTAAGTTTTGGTTGGCGGGGGAATGATCGGGAAGTGTGCTGAAAGCCCGCGCGGTGGGTGATCCGGTGAAAGTCTAACAAATATAACTAAAGGCGGAACTCAGGGGATTACGCGTTTGCCCGTGGAGCTTTGCTCCAACCGCGATCAGGGGTAAGCTGTTAGATTCGGGAGCTGAGTTGGCCCCAGTTGCGGGTAATTACTTCCGTAAACCTGCAATTGCGTTTCGGGTTTCAAAGCAGGTGAGGAAAATCCGTGCAATAAGTAGGGGAATCGGCGAGGAGAAGATGGGAGGGCGGATTTATTTCACAGAAGCAAAGATCCGGGCTGCGCCCGGGGGAAGATATGGAATGAAACTGAGCGCGTCTGTGAGAAGCACAGCCGTCAGGTCTTGATCTTTGACAAAATACCGGAGAAGGGCCGAATTCACATGCATCTGTCAAGAGTCAAGACCTGACGTCTTCCGGCGGACCCATCTGTCAAGAGTCAAGACCTGACGTCTTCCGGCGGACCCATCTGTCAAGAGTCAAGACCTGACGTCTTCCGGCGGACCTTGCATGATCTCGGTTGGATGCGAAAATACTCAAATACTAGGCCTGACCCCTTGGCGGCTGCCTGACGTCTTTCGGCTCTCCATCTGTCAAGAGTCAAGACCTGACGTCTTTCGGCTCTCCATGGACCACTTGGTTGGAGGCAGAATTCTCCAATACTAGGCCTGAGCCCTTGCCGACTTCTCGTGAAGCGCCCAGTCCGGGCCAATACGGTAAATCTCTCTTTTTCGGTCATCGGTTCGGTTCTCTTCCAAGGCATAATCGCCTTCAGAATGTGTTAACGATGTCCTCAGGTAAACTGTTACCGATGTCCTCGGATCGAACGCGCCGCCCCAACGGATTCCCTCCAGAGGTGGCCGCTTTTGAGTTGCACTATTCCTGGCGGTGGACAGTTTCGAAGCGCTATGAAAAAATATAACGTTTACCTAAAGGGCCGCACGACAATAACTGTGCAGGCGTCGGAAATATACAGAGTGACCGAAGGCGTAGTTATCCTCCGGACTGCTCAAGGCGAAGTTGTCGCCGTTTTCCCAGTGTCTGATTTGATAGGAATCGTTGAAGCGGAATCACAAATTGGGGACTGAACAGGGGAGGACGTGGTCAGACTGAGTAATTCAACATTTCAATCACCGATATCGCAATACTCAGTCTGACCCCGTAATCTACCTTCTGTTACTCCTGCAGATATGAAGAAGCCACAAATTCCCGACGAGTTTGCTCAAAATATTGAAGGGTTAAGCGAAGAGTTGCTAGCTTGTTTCAAAGAGCATTTCCTTAAGTTGAAAATTGCCTCTGGCGATCGCAAAGAATATTCACCTGAAGAATTTGAGGCAGAGCTCATACAACACCTTCGGGACGCGATAACACGGGACGCGGAATTTCAGCCCATTATTGATCACACACCTTCACTTTTAGAGAAAGCAAAAGCTTTCTGCGAGCAGGGACATACTGACGAAGCTTTCTTGTATTTTGCAACATGGATTGAGCATACTTTGAACGGTCATCTCGCGATTTATATTGAAGCCGTCGGCGGGACAGACAACGATGAGCGTAGCTTGATTAGAGGAACCGATCTCAAGGCAAAATTGCTTCTCTGTTATTTGCTGTTTCAAAAAGAGCTTCCCGAGAAACAGCTCCTCTCTCAAGTCCAACGGGTTTCCGAAATGAGGAACGCCTTTGTGCACTACAAGTGGCAGTATCGCGGTGATTTCCCGAAATCCGCAAAACAGAAGGAGTGCGCAGTCCTAATGGATGGCATATCTACTGCTCTGAATAACTTCAGGGAGACGGCAATCCTTGGCGGACGAGGAAAGCTACTCAAGCAACTGAAGCGGGCGGGGGATGGGGAAACGTTGTCAGGCTGAGTAACTCGAGATTTCAGTACTGACATCGAAATACTCGGCCTGACCCCGTTTGCGTTCTCTTGGTTAGATGCGAAAATATTCCAATACTTGCCCTGACCCCTTGGTGGATTCCCGAATTCAACTAAATCTGTCAAGAGTCAAGACCTGACGTCTTTCGGCTGACCCTGCAATTGCGTTTCGGGTTTCAAAGCAGGTGAGGAAAATCCGTGCAATAAGCAGGGGAATCGGCGAGGAGAAGATGGGAGGGCGGATTTATTTCACACAAGCAAAGATCCGGGCTGCGCCCGGGGGAAGATATGGAATGAAACTGAGCGCGTCTGTGAGAAGCACAGACGTCAGGTCTTGATCTTTGACAAATTACCGGAGAAGGGCCGAATCCACATGCAACTGCCAAGAGTCAAGACCTGACGTCTTCCGTCCGCTGACGTCTTTCGTCCGCTTCGGAGAAGGGCCGAATTCAGAGGCATCTGTCAAGAGTCAAGACCTGACGTCTTTCGTCCGCTCTGACGTCTTCCGTCCGCTGACGTCTTTCGTCCGCTTCGGAGAAGGGCCGAATTCAGAGGCATCTGTCAAGAGTCAAGACCTGACGTCTTTCGTCCGCTCCGTC
This sequence comes from Verruconatronum alginivorum, assembly GCF_056590205.1. NCBI lineage: Bacteria > Pseudomonadati > Verrucomicrobiota > Opitutia > Opitutales > Verruconatronaceae > Verruconatronum > Verruconatronum alginivorum. Next base: position 3,394,627 of record NZ_JBWPVQ010000001.1, read on the forward strand.
ATCGCGCTGCGATCTTATCGAAATCGAACCGAAACCGCGAGCACCAAATCCATTAAATGAATACGTTTCCATAGGTCGATTCCGGGCGCAGGAGCTGCTCTTTGCTCTCCAAAGGGCGAGTGGAAGAAAATAATTCCCGCCCGCCAAACGCCCCGTGACGAGCCCGTCAGGCGCGCCCACGGGGCGATATGCCATTATGGAAAAATTTTTTCCAGAAGCAAATAACCTGAACTCGATCAGCAAATGCAACCACGTTTCAGTTACAAACCACATGCAAGCCTCGCCAGCGATCTCCTAGCGCCCCTGTCGTGTAAGATCCGTCCGAATGCCTCCGATCCAACCGGACACCGTTCGAAGATCCAATTCAATACGCATCTGTCAAGAATCAAGACCTGACGTCTTTCGGCTTCTTGACGTCTTTCGGCTTCTTCAAATAGACCGAGTCGTGACCTCGGAATCGAATAGAGGTCTGCTATTCTTTCGCCAGAGCCTTCGTCTCCTCGGCCATTTTTCGAGCCGCACCGGAAATGCGCGATCAGTGTAAAGGGAGTGTCTAATCGATTTCCCATCGCAGGAACGAGCAAACTCTGCGACACATTTCTCTCCAAGCAATCGCTTCCCTTTGACGTTCCATGCTACGACCTGTACGGAAAAGAAGATTTTATTCTCCTCGTCCTCCCCCTGTTCTCGGCACCTCAAGACCTCTGCCAACGGTGTTGATAGATCCCATGAAGCCATTTTGCCTGCTTCGATGACTTTTGGGAGATCCCCCCTTTGAACCTCCGTTTTCTCGAAGAACGATCTTACAAATGTCTTATCGAAATACCCCTCTACAACTATACTGCGTACGAGTAAGGCCCTGGTGCCGAGATTTGCGAGCGCAACCTGAAATATTCCTCTTTCCGAATTAATATCTGCGGCGAGTAAAGTACAGGACGCTGCGTCAACTACCCTTAGATATTGCCAGAAGAAAGATGCCATGGAAACAATCAGAGCAAAAATTGCTACAATTATTGCAGCATGGTCTGTATTATAAACTACTTTTGGCTTTAGGTCATATTCTCCTACCACAACACCGGAAGGTTCCGCCTCTGATACACGCCCCGGCGTTTCAACGTGACCATTCAAGTCGTCAATAGTACCCCATGCCATTATGAGTAGGAAAAGAATAACGAAGGTTCTGATTCTAATTGGGATTGTCATTGATCTTTGATGCAGTTCAGAATGTTCTCTATTTCTCCTTATCCCTGTTTCCTTCTGCTTCTCCTTCAACCTCTTCAGCAGGAGGCGAAAGAGGGGGTCAGGCCGTTGTTCGTTGATTGGCACCTATACCGAATCGCATCTGAGGCACGGTAAGTCGTCCCGCGAGCCCGTGGAATCAGTCAACAAACACCGCTTGACCCCATTTGCCCGCACCCCTTTCATGTTACCTAACCCCGTCGGGCTCTTTCCTCTCGTTCGGTCTGCCTCCGTTACTGCCCCCTGACGCCTCTTCGAGCTCCTTCTGCAGCGGAGCACGCATCGCAAAGTGCCGATAAGTCGATGCGCGCAATAGAAGCAGGCTGCCCCATGCCTGCGCGGGTATAAATAAAAATAACGTGCTCTAAACTTTCCGAAACACTGAATCGCATGTGGGCAATCGCACGGTGCTTCAGTTTACTCAGGCCGTGTTCGAGTATCAGTGGCGTTGGCTGTGCTCCGGGTGGATATGCACCACTCCCATGCGGCTGAGATTCGAAGGCACGAAGGTCTTCGGGCGATGGGGAAAAGACAATGTCTCCGATGGTTTGGTTCATTGCTCTCTCATATGCCGACCCCCGAAAAGTAGAGTTGGCCTTCATTTCATCTCGGTGCCGAAGAAGCTCATTCTGCAGATGATCGAGGATCTCTATCGCTTCTTGGCTCGTCGCGAATGCGTCTTCTCGACGTTCATCCAACCAACTCCTGCAGAATCCATTGGACGCGTCACGGAGCCTGCGAATTCCATCTCGAAGTGATTTCGGTGCTGATTTATTAACAAGAAATTCCATTGTTATCCTTCTGTATTACTTCATCATCGCCTTATAATGCTCGCCGTATCCGCATTTCTCGAAAACAAGTTTAAGTCCACCCATAAAATGGGCGTAATCAAACTCCTTAATATCGAAAATATTCTGACCTAATGAGTGCGATTCTCGGTTCATGTATCGATTAAAACATTTAAATTTATCCTCGGAAAGCTCGGGAAGTTGAAATACGTTATTGAAGTCCCTCTTGCGAACAAATGCAAAGAAGTGCTCAATAATGTTCCTCATGCAATTAGCTATAAGTGCAGGTTGTTGGGTAGAGTCCTTCACGATCGACCAATAAGTTTGATAATCGTTTTGTATTTCCTCATACCGCATATCTTTTATTTCCGTGCCGTTCGCGGTCTTTATAAGACGATGCAATGACTGTCTGGCGTCACGATCCTCCTTTTTGGTGAATGTCAGTTCGTAGAAAAAATACAGGCTATGCGTCAGGACAACAACTTGGGAATATGTAGCACTATTGACAAACTCTCGCTTTATATACTGCCCAATATTAAAAACATAGATATGAGACAAGTTTGAAATTGGATCATCAATGACAACTACTTTATTTTTTTGTGGCAGATTAGGGTCCAGCGTTCCGTGACATCTTTCAATAAAATACAAGAAACTTATTAAGGTCTTCTCTCCCTCGCTTAGCGAACGGAACACACCCTCGTCTTGACCATCTCTCGCCAATCTATACGTTGTTTCGCAAAATTTTTCAATGCGAAATCCTTGCACCCCCAGGTCCGCCAATCTCGAATTTATTGCGTCGACGCACGAATCAACGTTTACTGTTTTCTTTCGAAGGTCACGTAAGTCTTCTCTGATTTGGGATACGCGTGAATTAATATCCCTCATTTCTTTATCGATCTGATTCTTTTCCGATTGATATTCTTTTCGGGCCCTTTCCTCGGATTGCACCGTCTGGTCATACTGCCTCCGCATATGTTGCCAGAACTCATTTTTCACCTCGTTCAAGGATTTTTCACGATTTGCAATTGCTAAATTAAAAATGATAATCTTTTTATTTATCTTTTTAATAATGTTATTTAACGTAGCTACAGCATCCGATACCGGTGATAAGCTTATGCAAATCTGCGGATTGTCGCGTTTATTACTGATCTTTTGAATGTTCGCATCAAGTAAAGACAACAGCTTCTCTGAATTTGCTTTCCATATTTCGCCGTCCTCATCCGAAATGAATTGCGAATCCTCGATCGAAGGTAAATTAAGTAACTCCACCGCTTCCTTATAATTCTCGAGGTAGGTGGAAAGAAGGCCGAGTTCTTTATTATACTTCCCATCGAATACAGATCTGATCGAAGTCAGAAGTTCCTTTGTTATTGTGTTCTGTTGGCAGAATGGACATTCCGAAGAACCATCTTCGACATCCCGAACAAAAGACAGTCCTCGACTGACCCAATCCGAATTATTCAACGTTTCGATAAATTCTGCAACTGGTCCGTCTTTGCTTCCTTGTATGGGCCGTTCTAGAAGAGGATTATTGTCGAATTCGATACCCAGAACTATCTCATCAAATTCAGGAAGTGGCTTGGTATTCTCGTCGGATAAAGCAGTCGCCCGTTCCTTAAGTGTGTCTATCGAATAAGGTGGAGTAGCTTTTGGAAGAGGTATTTGCTTTAAGTAATCGTAAAGACGCTCCTTTCGCATTAAGCCTGTGATGCAATATTCCAGTATGCGATCCCCCCCGGCGTAGGTGGTCTTTATCTCCCAAACTTTCTCGATCGAACCAGAACGAACTTTCTCGTAATTCGAATCGCACGAAGTCGAGGCTTGGGTCCTTTGGGTTAGCCGGTCGAGCGCTTCCTTCTCCTCACCCTCCTTTATCTTTATCTTACCTTTAATATCTTTATTCTCTTTGGAAAGAGTAAACACCCCTTTAAGGGACCCATCTTCATAGAAGTAGTCTTCAATAAATTGATGATTATAAACAAGTATATCCAAATCGCCAGTTACCTGATGGGAACACAAGGAGAACTCTTTATTCTTCGGGTCATAAAGATAGTTAGATAACGTGCTTTTTCCTGATCCATTGAGGCCATAGAAAAGGCAAACATCCTTAGCTAGTTGGATTCGGACAGGTGATTTGTAGCACGCTACTTCGGTTAGGGTAATTTCTTTTATCACAGTAATAGGATTTGAACGTAATAGAGGGGGAGTGGCTTATTAAATGCGGCGTCTTTCACGCCGAATACCTCCCATCCTCCACCTCATGCGCGTGGCCGAGGGCTTGGAGGCTTTCGAGGATGGCCTCGATGCGATCCTTGCGAGCACCTTTAAAAAGTTTGGCGATCGCGGGGGCGTTGGCTGGGGCGGAGAGGGATTCGAGGGCGAAGCGGACGGCTGCGATCTGGTTAGCTAATTCCTTGGGCCAAGGAATTGCTGTTCTTTGTTGTGAGCCTTTGGCCGTTCTTGGTTCTTGGTTCTTGGTGCTTGGTTGGGAAGTTCCTTCCAATTCAGTTTGTGTGAACGCGGCGTGTGGCGCCTGGTAATCGGGACGGAGCCAGCGGATGAAGCCGCGCTTTTCTTCGTCGGCGCGTTCGTGGTTGAGGGCGACGAGGCGAGGAGAGGTCCGAATGCGGAAGTGAGAATTTCGAATATGCGAAACCTTCCTCCTGCAATAATTCGACATTTGAAGTTCGAACTTTGGACTTTCTCTGGTCGTGGATCGTTCGGACTGGGGCGAAATGTTCATGCGGAGAGAGTTAGAAGATAAATCCTTGAGGGGGAAAGAAAAAAGAGGGGGAGAGGTGAAGAGAGGAAGGGAGGAGGAGAGAAAGGGGAGAAAGGGGAGAACGTTCAACTTTCAACGTCCAAAGCGGGGAAGGGAGGGGAGAAGAGAGGGAAGGTGAGAGGAAGCAGGGAGGGAGGGGAAGGTCGGAGGTGGGTGCGGTTGGATTTAAGATGTCGAAGAGGCTTCGCGGGGGGCATTGGTGCTTGTTTCTCGCCGGAACTTTCTTGGTGTGGCATCCCGGTTCTGGTGGTCGGCCGATTCTTTTTGGTGATGATTCGGCCGTTCCTACTGGCCGGTTTAATCGCTCCTACCGGTCGTTTGGTGGTTCCTACCGGTCATTTCGTGGTTCCTGCTGGTTGTTTCGGGCGTTCCTACTGATCGTTTTGTGATTCCTACTCGTCGTTTCATCGCTCCTACCGGTCGTTTGACCGGTGGGGTGTGTGAGTAGTGGGGTTGGCTCCGCCGCCCCATTCTCCAAAAAGTTCGAAAACCCGGATCGACAACCCCGCCCTCGACGTGGGAGATCAATGCCGTTGGTGGCACCCATGGCCGCTGCTGTCGGGCGGCGGAGCCAACCCGATTACGAAAGAGTTCGCGAATCCGCGGTCCCTCCCTCTCAAGAGGGATGACACACCCCACCATGCTTGCGCATGGTCCCCCCCTCTCAAGAGGGGATCTATCATAATGTTCCCCTCTGGAGAGGGGGGGACCGCTCGCTAGAGTGGTGGGGTGTGTTTCCAGGGTGGTCCGATCGCTGCAAGTCCTCAGAACCGCATCATCAGGCCGACCTTGACGGACAGATATCCGAAGTTGTCGAATACATCGTTGCGAAATCCTTCGTATGTGTTTCGTTGATACATGGTTCCCCCGACGCCGGCCTCGCCGAAAACATTGATCCCTTTTGCTCTTCCAACCGCGACGCCAAGGCCGGTGTAGGCGGTGAACCCGTTGAGGCGATCCGAAGTGATCCGGTCGCCGTTTGTTGGAACCGGGCTCCGGTATCTCCAGTAGAGGGGTTGCCAGGCGAGGCTCGCGGCAACGTAGGGGCTCAGGAACACATGGGGGTCATTGATGTAACGCCGGTGTGGCGCAACCGCCAAGAAAGAGGAGGGCGATCACACACCCCACCATGCTTGCGTATGGTCCCTCTCTTTCAAGAGGGGATCGGCGGGAAAAAGTTCCCCTCTGGAGAGGGGACCGCTCGCCAGAGCGGTGGGGTGTGTTGTCGTGCAGATTCGGCGGGCGCCAAGGGGCGGGTCGATGAATGCTTGGCTTCATCGCTACGAAGAGGGATTCGATACTTTGGGGTGGATCGAAATCGGCTTAGGCATGCGAATTCGGCTTCTGGAAAATGGTCGGGGTGACAGGATTCGAACCTGCGACCTCTACGTCCCGAACGTAGCGCTCTACCAAGCTGAGCCACACCCCGATTTTCCAAGCGGAAAAGCCTTTTACCTTGTCGCATGGGGATGGGGTTGCAAGTCCATTTTCCAACTTTCTCGCATTCGTTTCGAACCCGGAGTAAATCAGGTTCGGCTCATGCAATCGCATTGGCTCAGACCACAGGTCACAGACAGGAATGTCTGTGTCACGATGGGTCAGTCGAGGAGAATGCGGGATCGATACTCCAGGCGGCCGCGGCAGCCGGGGTCGTAGGTGAAGAGCGCGCCGTCGTCGGTCCCTTTTTCCGGGTCGCCGCCGCCGGTGGTGATGTAGAGCCGGTCCATTTCGGGGCCGCCGAAACAGAGGGAGGTGACCATTTCGACCGGCAGGGGGATTTTGTCCACGACTTTGCCGTCGGGCGAGTGACGGAAGATCGCGCCGCCTCCCGCCCGGGCGGACCAGAGGTGGCCGGTTTCGTCGATAGTCAGGCCGTCGGGAAGTCCTTCTTCTTCGGGGCCTTCGAAAATCGTTTCACGGTCGGTGAGTTCGCCGGTGACGCGGTCGTAGCGGAAGCGGTAAAGGGTCCGGTTCGGGGAACAGGTGTAATAGAAGGTCTTCTCGTCACGGGTGAAACCCATGCCGTTCGGGATGGCGCAACCCGTGAAGAGCGGATGGATCGTGCCGTCGGGATCGAGGCGGATCAGGCCGCCGTGTTCGGGGTCGTCGGCGAGGCGGGTGGCGTAGACGCGACCGGCCGGGTCGGCGATGACGTCGTTGAAGCGGTTGGCTCCGTCGCGGGGATATTCGATCAGCGGAATCACGTGCCCGTCGGGATAAAACCGGGCGATGTCGTGGACGCGGAAAAGGAGGAGGGTGCCGTCGGCTTGCTGGGTGAAGCCGCCGACCGGCGGGCCGTCGTAGATTTGGGTGACTTTGCCGGTCCGGGGCTCGAGTTTGTAGAGTTTGCCTGCCGGGATGTCGGTCCAGTAGAGCGCTTCGTGGGCGGGATCCCAGAGCGGATTTTCTCCGGTTTGGCAGTGGCGGTTGGCGATGGGTTGCGGTGCTGCTGGCATGACACTCCTTTCGTTTCGGTGACTCAGTCGCGGTCGGGCTCGGTCTTCCGCGGTCCGGCTAAAAGATAACCGAAGACAAAGGTGATTGTCGAGCCGAGCGGCGCATACCATGGCCAGGCGATCCGGCGTTTGATTTCCAAACCGGTTTCGGGATCGGTTCCGCCCGGGAGATATCCCCACCATTTCAGGGCGAGCACCACGAGGAGGGCGAGGAGGAGGTAGGTGGTTTTGGGGAGATAGATCCGTTGTTCGGCGGAGGGCAATTGCAGGAGGGTGGCGATCCAGAGGGTGAGCAACAGCGCCGCGCCGATCCCGACCGTCCAATAGGCCCATGGTTGGAACCAGGCGATCGCCAGCACCGCCAGCACGCCGATCGGGGCCGACCAGAGGAAACCGCGCCCGTTGATGTTCAGGCGTTCCGCGAAGAAGGCGAGGAAAAATCCGGCCATCAATCCGCCGCCGACGTAGCCGGCCATGCTCAGGGCCAGGCCGAGGAGGTGGTTGTAATGTCCCGCCGCCAAGTGGGCCACGTAGGCCATCAGGCAGAGGACCACGCCCCAGACGACCACGATGATGCGGGAGACGAAGACGGTCCGGCGGTCTTCTCCGGGGCCGGGACCGCCGGAGCGGGCGAGGTGGCGTTCCCGCCAAGGGAGGTAGAAAGCGGACATGGAGGTTTGGGAGAGGGCGGCGAGGATCGAATCGAGGCTGGAGATCGCCGCGGCGAAAATACCGGCGATGATCAGTCCGGTGACTCCGGCAGGGATCACGGTGAGGATGAAAATCGGGAAAATGCGGTCGCCGCTTTCCTGGTAGGCGGCGAGGGCCTCGCCTTCGAGGGGGAAGTGGGTGTAGTAGGCGTAGAGACCGACGCCGACGAAGAGGACCAGGACGGTCACGCCGATTCCGGCCCAGCTGGCGATGATCGCTTTGCGGGCGTCGCGTTCGTTGCGGCAGCAGAAGAGCCGTTGGGTCATCAGCTGGTCGGTGCCGTAGGCTCCGATGTTGCCCCAGGTGGCGGCGATGGCGGCGGTCCAGATGGTGAATTGTTCGGTCGGGCTGAAACTGAATTCCCAGAGTTCGAATTTCCCGGCGGCGCGGCCGAGTTCGATCACCTCGGTGAAACCGCCCGGGACGTGGAAGGCGATGGTCACGAGCGCGGCGATGCCTCCGCCGAGGAAAACGAAGAAAAGCAGGACATCGGTCCAGATGACGGTGGCCATGCCGCCCATCAAAGTCCAACCGATGGATACGACGCCGATGATGGCGATGGCGGCGACCAGCGGGGGAATGCCGGTGGCGGTTTGGAGCGAGGCGAGCGGTTCGTGGAGGACGAGGGACAGGATGATCGCGGTGAGATAGACCCGGGCGGATTGGGCGAGCATGCCGCCGAGGGAGAAGAGGGCGGTGGTCAGGGCGCGGACCCGATGGCCGAGTTGGTGGCCCATGTAGTCGTAGGGGCTGTAGATCTCGCGTTTGTAATAGGCGGGAACGAGGACGTAACCGACGACGAGGCGGGCGAGAAGGGCGCCGACTAGGCCGAGTTGGAGGTAAGTGAAGTTGCCTCCCGGCTGGAAGACGACGAACGGGACGCTGACGAAAGTGATGGCGCTGATCTCGGTGGCGATGACCGAACCGGAGACGGCGGGCCACGGGAGTTTTCGTCCGGCGAGGAAGAAATCCTTGATGTTCTGTTGTTTGCCTGCGAGCACACCGCCGACGACAGTGGTCACGAGGAAGTAGCCGAAAACGACCGCCCAGTCCAGCGCGGTGAACCGGCCGCCCAAATCGCCGACCGCCCCGGCGATGTCCGCGAAAATGAAAGAGAAAATCACGCCTCAGGGTGCGCGCTTCGCGCGCGATAGACGATAGCAAATAGCAAATAGACGATAGCAATTGTCGAACAGACGAACGATAGACGGCAGGTGGCGGTGCTGGCGCGATTGAAAGTGGTGGGGAAAACAGACAACCGTCTGTCATTGCGAGGAGGGAGGAACGACTGACGCGGCAATCCACCTTCCGGGAAAGGGGGCGCGGGTCGCTGTTTCGTGGATTGCTTCGTCGGCGGAGCCTCCTCGCAATGACACGATGGGTAATCCCACCACTTCTGATTACATGGCTCCGGCGATGCCGCGGTTGGAAAAAGGGATTGAAGTCGTGAGGCTGGTCGGGTGACTTCGGGGGATGGCTGAGCAGGATATTGTCGAACTTTTGCGGCGGAATGGGGTGATCGCTCCGTGGCGGCTGCGGTTGGCGCAGTGGGTGGAGTCGAAACGGATCCAGACCTTTGTGATTGTGGTGATTCTGGTGAACGCGGTGATTCTCGGGTTGGAGACCGATGCGGGGATCATGGCGAGTCCGTGGGGGCCGTGGTTGGTGTTGGTCGACCGGATCTGTTTGGCGATCTTCATCGTTGAGCTCGGGTTGAAGATCGCCGCCTTCCGGTGGGTGTTTTGGCGAAGCGGCTGGAATGTGTTCGATTTTCTGGTGGTGGCGGTCGCCTTGGTGCCCGGGGGCGGGGCTTGGGCGGTGTTGCGGTCGCTGCGGGTGTTGCGGGTGTTGCGGTTGCTCACGATGATTCCGTCGCTACGGCGGGTGGTGGCGGCGTTCATTCATTCGATCCCGGGGCTCAGCGGGGTGGTGATGATGATGGCGATCTTCTTTTTCACCGCCGGTGTCTTGTCGACCAACCTGTTCGGAGAGACTCATCCGGAATGGTTCGGCTCGCTGGGACGGAGTCTTTATACGCTCTTCCAAATCATGACCTTGGAAAGTTGGTCGATGGGAATTGTCCGTCCGGTGATGGAGGCACATCCGCTGGCGTGGGGCTTTTTTATTCCATTTATTATCGTCGCGACGTTCACAATTTTGAACCTTTTCATCGGAATCATTGTCACCACGATGCAAGAGCTGAACACTCTGCCGGTGCCGAATCTGTCAAAAACGGAATTGATGGAGACGGTGGAGCGGATGGCGGATGATTTGAAGCGGCTTCGTTCGGCGCTGGGGGAGAAACCGCCAGAGGGGGAGTGACGGTCAAATTGACTGATTCTCCGGGAGGGGAAGCCGGGGACGCTTGTGTTTAGGCCACTTCCAGGCGACGGGAAACCGTTGAAACCTTGGTCAACGATTGAACGAATTCCCGTTGTCTCATCCCCCCTCGGTGAATTGATTACTCCCTTAATGTGAAGTCGCTGACTCCCTTCTCTTCATCCCGAGTCGACTAAACGAAGAGAACCAGGCGGGTCTGTCAGTCGTTGAATCCCTTTTGTTGAAATTATGATATTTGGAAGGAAGTCGAAGGACCGGAACAACGGAAATGGTTTTGTCGGAAGCGTGGCGCTTCGGTCGGTCATCGGGGCGATGGCGCTTTCCTTCGGCTTCGTCGGCTGTGGCGGCGATCAAACCGGCGGGGAAGCCTGGCAGGATCGCGGCGAGGGCAGTGAAGTCCGGCGGACGGTTGCTCCGGTTTCGATCCAGCGGGCGTCGTTTGATTCTTCGCGAATTGAAGGGATGACGCTGACGGAGGTGGTGGCAGCCCGGGCGGAACACCCGGGCTTGGAGCCGGTGATCGAGAAAGTGGTGTATTCGCGGTTTCCTTACGGGATCAAGATGATCGACGACGGGATGGAGTGGGAGTTGACCTATCATTCCAGCGAGACCGCCGCTCCAGTGATCTCTCCGGACGGCACCCGGGCGTTGTTTACCTTTCCGAAAGGGGAAGAGGATGCGCTTTGGGTGATCGGACTCGATCCTGGAAGCCGGGCCGAGCCGCTGGGGGAAGGCTCGCAGGGGAGTTGGTTGCCTGATGGGGATGGAATCGTGTTCCAGCGTGGCGGGGCGATCTATCGGCGCGGATTGAATGGAGGCTCCGAGGAGCGGATCAGTCCAGACGGATTGGAGAATTGCGCCTGGCCGGTGGTTTCCCCGGATGGGGCAACGGTGATGTTTGTCGCCGGAGGCGAAGCCGATGGCACCGGTCAACGTGCGCTTTACCTGGCCGATGCGAACGGAGGAGGCGAGAGCCGCAGCGTGGTCGAAGGGGCTATCGGAAGCCGGCCGGCCTGGTCGCCCGACGGAGGCGCGATCGCTTATCAAGATGGCTCGCGAATCTTTTTAACCGATGTTGAAGGGCGGGAGAGACGTCCGCTCACTGACGAAGGGGGATACCAATCGTTTCCGGTTTGGTCGACCGATGGCGGCGGGGTCGCTTACAATCATTCTCCCCGGCCGGAGGGCCCTTGGCGGTTGCGGGCGGTCGACGTGGCGGGGGCCCATCGTTCGGTCTTGGTGGAAGTGGCGATGGAGCAATTCGACCGGGAGGAACCGCGTCAGGAAGACATGGACCCGGGGGCTGGAATTGTTTGGCAGGCTGGGAACAATGGCTCCGCGACGGCCCCGGCGGCGGGCTTGCATTATCTCGCGGAAGGGGGCGAGGCCGCGCTTGCGCTCAGTTCCGATCTGAAGGTGGAGTTGTTCAGCGAACGGGCGGAGTTGCTCGAGGGAGCGGAAAAGTCCGGGCATCATTTGACGCTGGCCTTGGCCGACGGAGAGACGGTGTCGGTCTGGGCGGATGCTGAATTCTTCGTGGCGCCGGACCGTTTGGGCGACGACCTGATTTTCGAGGTTGGTTCCCTCAATGGGGAGGAGCTGAATCTGAGTCACGGGTCGTATGTTTTGGCGATGTTGGAGGGAGGTAACGGCATCGCGGTTTTGGCTGCTCCGGACGGGGAGATCCGTCTGCGGAAGGCAAGCGACGGCGATGGCGTGCGGGTCGATTTGTCTGGTGAAGGGGCGGTGTACGTCGGATTGCTCTCGGCCGGAGAAGGTAAGACCTGGTCGAAACGAAACGGCAGTTGGGAGCCTCCCTTCAAGGCGGTCTGGCGGGTCGCCGGACGCGACGGCGACAAGCACGCGGCCCGGATGGCGGTCTTTGGCGAAGGAGAAACCGCGGGGGATGTCCGCCGGTTGGTGGAGGCGGTTCGGAAGCATTCCGGCAGTCCGGCGGTGATTTATCCGTTCGAGCGGACCAGTGATACCTCGCTTCACCTGGTGACGGTTTCCGACCTGCTGCATCAGGCGCTTGGGCGGGCCCGGGCCGAGGAAGCATTGCAGCGCGCCGCGGTGGCGAATTTCGTGACTTCGGAACGTTGGACCACGTTTCCGACGGTCGACAAGACCCTCGACATGATGCATCGGGCGCACATTTCACCGACGGTGATGGCGGGCGGATTCTATGCCGAGATCCCGGAAGACGTGGCCAATTGGGCCGACGATATGGCGGCACTGTTCGCGTTGAAAGATCAGCGGATCGAGGAGTATGCCGAATTCGTCTCATTTTTGGAAGCGAACGGCAACGGCGGGGAATCGATCGCCCGGCACCGGGGGAAGCTCAAGGAATTGGTGGAGAAACGAGATCAGCTGGTGTCACGTGACGAGCTCGACGGCCGGTTTTCCGAACTGAAGAACGGCGACCTTTCCCGGCAACGGGTCTTGAACCGCTGGGTCCCGGAAGTCCGCCAGGCGGCCGCCACCCGGACTGAACTCCTGCAACAATACCGGCAGACCGTCCGGCAATTGCGCACCGACTTGAATCTCGCCGTGGCCCAAAATGCCGGCGGCGATAGCGACGCCCTGCTCGAGATCCGGCGGCGGGCCGACGAACTGCTCTCCGGCCGAATCCTGGCCGAGGAGGATTGGCGCGGCGAGGCGGTGGTCCGGCCTTACTTCGATCTCGCCCCGGCGACCGCTCTCGCGGGGGACCTGCGGCACGGCAATGTCCAGCGACCGAACACGATCCGGCACGACCGGACCCCGCGGATGTGGTGAGCGACGTTCCATCCGTGACTGGAAATCAATTTAACGACACAACCGACAACCATCCTTCAATTATGAAAACACTTATCTCACACTCCACTTTGATTGAAAATCTTTTGAAGCGCTCGGCGGCCGTTTCCCTCATGGCGGCAGGAACCCTGTTTCTCTCCGGTTGCGGAGCGCAGGAGACGGCCTCGGCCCAAGGCGAAGGCGACCAGGAGGGCGGCGGAATCGAAGAAGTCGAATCGGAAAGCGGCGTGGCTATGATCCGGCTTCCGGGCGGTGAGTTTCGGATGGGCGACGACCGGGGGGGCGAAGGGGAGCAGCCCCGCCAAGTGCGGGTCGATTCGTTTTATATTGGGAAATATCCGGTCACCCAGGAACTCTTCCAGCGGGTGATGGGGGAGAATCCGTCGAACCGGAAGAACCCGAACAATCCGGTCGAGCAGGTCCGGTGGTCGGACGCGGTCCGTTTCTGCAACGCGCTCTCGGAGAAGGAGGGGTTGGAGCCGGTTTATGACCTTGACGATTGGTCGATCAATTACGAAGCCAACGGCTACCGGTTGCCGACCGAGGCCGAGTGGGAGTATGCGGCGCGCGGGGGCACGACGACCCGGTTTTTCTTCGGCGACGACCCGAACCGCCTCGGCGATCACGCCTGGTTTGCGGCGAATTCGGGGGGGCAGCCCCGTCCGGTCGGCCGGAAGCGGGCCAATCCATGGGGATTGCACGATATCCTTGGCAATGTTTGGGAGTGGACCAACGACTATTTCGAGGCCGTTCCGAATGGCACCGACAACCCCCGCGGCCCGGAGTCCGGCGACGAGCGGGTGGTGCGGGGCGGTGCCTGGGATTCCCGCGGCGAGCGGTTGGCGGTGTTTCACCGGCATTCGGAGGAACCCGGTTACGCCGATGTTTGCGTCGGATTCGATGTTTACGGGTTCCGCTTGGCCCGCAACGCGAACTAACCCTGTCCTGTTGATTTGAATACGAACATCATGGTTTTCCGTCGGAAACGAACTTTAGTCGGAGGGTATCCGAAAAGGGTTGCGGCCGTTCGCTTGGCTGAAACAGCGGGGACACACCCCACCATGCTCGCGCATGGTCCCCCCCTCTCAAGAGGGGAATGGCTTACAAAAAGATCCCCTCTCGAGAGGGGGGGACCGCTCGCTAGAGCGGTGGGGTGTGTTTCCAGGCCGGTCCGGTCGCTACGAACCCTTTTCGGACGGGACCTAGTCGGCCTTCTCCTGACCGGGACCGCGTGGATGCTCCTCGCGGGCCAAGTCCAGGGGAAGCCGGAGGTGCTGGCCGGTCCGTCGGTCGGTGAACTCGAAACGGTCCCGTCCGGAGAGACCCCGAGCCTGGATGGGGCGGCGTTGCTCCGGAGCGACTTCGGCGGTCTATCGTTGACTGAGGAAGGGATCTTTTTCGCGACCCGCGATGCGGAAGGGGAACTCAACGAACGGACCCGCTTGATCGCATTGCGCGATGGGCGCCCGGCCGTCAGTGCCGCCACCCTCCGTCTGGAGGAGAATGACGGGGAGCGGATCCGGGCGGTGCTGGTGCAGAACGGCCACGATGCGGCGGCCTTCGTTTTCGAAAACGGCGCTCCCTCGGTTCGGATCGAGCCGTTGCTCGACGGATTCGGCCTGCGGTTGGAAGGCGAGGCCCGGCATCTGATTGCTCCGACCTTCATCGGAGATGATTTTCTGTTCAATCCGGCGGAGTTCGGCGCCGGTGCCCGGCCGTTGCCGATCAACCCGCATTACCTGATGCTCCTTGGGGAGGGGACCGCGATGGTCCAGATGATTCTCCCGGGGGAAAGGCAGCGGGCGCGGGTTCAGGTGTCCGGCGACGGGGATTCTGCGGCGATCGCGGCGGTTGATTTGCTTTTCGCCGGGGAAGCGGTGCATCTCAGCGGCTTCGAGAAAGCCGACCTCTGGTATGAACAATCGTTTCAGGAAATCTTTGCCGGCGTCGAGAATGGGGACGGGGCGGAAACCACCTTGGATTGGTCGCCGCCATTTCCGGCGAACTGGAAGGCGGTCTTGCAGGGCAAGGATCGGGAGACGGCTTGGTTCGCCACGGACACCCGGCGCGACGACGCGGAGATCGTGCACGGACGAGTCGAATACGTTTGGCCGTTTTGGATTTCGAACGGAACGGCGAACCTCGCGGTTCCCCATCCCGACCTGCAGGAGGCCGATCCGCTGGAGTTTTACGAGACCCTGGTGATTTATCCGCTTACCCGGATCACCGGAGATCCCCGTCGGCCGGTCGCTTCCCACAGCCGGTACTGGCTGTATCCGGCGTTCGATCCGACTCCGGAAGAGATCCGGGTGCCGGAAGACGTGCTTCGCTCCGTGCTGGGAGACCGGTTTGAGCAACATTTCCCGGAAGGGGTCCGGCAGGAGACCTTGTCGACCCGTCTCGGGGCGATTTGCTCGGTGCGAAATGCCTTCGCCCACCAGATGAACGGTTACCGGGACGCCCCTCCGGCCAGGCAGTCGCAGACGATGCGGTTGAGCGCCGACCGGTTGTTCGAGGAAGGGGTCATCCAATTCCGCCGGTCCAGCGCCTACCAGGAGTTCGGTCAAACCGTGGAGCGGAAGGCCGGGGAGTTCGCCGAACAAAGCCCCGGATCCGCCGAGCAAGTCGAAGCGCTTCGAACCATCGCTCGGGAGATGGTTCCTTATCACAATCGGATGGTCAACGCCTTCGCCGACCGCCGCGCCGGTTGGGTGCATTACGAGCCGACCAGTGAGGATCCGGTGGAGATTCTCGAAGAATTGCATGCCCGCTTGATCGCCTCGCTGCAATTGTCGCACTCGGCGAAACAAGCGGAGTGGGCCTACCACAGTGACAAGCTGGAGCGTTTCGCCGTCGTGGGACAAAACCGCTTCTCCGGTCCCCGGTATCTCACCCTGAAGATGTTCAACCGGGCGGCTCGGGTCGCGGTCGAAGCCCCGGAAGCGGCTGACTTCGCGCGGGAAATCCAACGGATGTGCGTGGCGATGCTGCAAGACAAGCATTGGTCGGAAGGAACGAAGTAGATTCGTCCGCGTCGCCCCGGCCCTCCATTTCATTTTCCAATTGATTAAGGTTAAGTTTTTCTTTTTTTAACACCAATTAACGTAGGCTCCGACGGGAGCATATCACTCCGGAACTCTCTCTATGCTATTCCAGACCTGGCATTTCCTGATCTTCTTCGTGGTCGTCTATCTGCTGTATTTGCAGTTGAAAGGGACCCGTTTCAAACTGCCGCTGCTGCTTGCCGCCTCCTACTTCTTTTACGGATGGTGGAATCCGCTTTACCTGCTGCTGATCGTCTATTCGACCCTGTTGGATTATACGGTGGTCCACTGCATGGACCGGAGCCAACGGAAAAAGCTCTGGCTGACGGTCAGTATCTGCAACAACCTCTTTTTGCTCGGATTCTTCAAATACGGGCAATTCTTCGCCGACAATTTGAACGCCCTTTTCCGGGCGACCGGAGTTCCGCTCGACGTGCCGATGGCCGACGTCCTTTTGCCGGTCGGTATCTCGTTCTACACCTTCCAGTCGATGAGTTACACCATCGACTTTTACCGCGGCCAGATCCCGAAGGAGCGGAATCTGATCAAGTTCGCCACCTTCGTGTCGCTCTTCCCGCAGTTGGTGGCCGGGCCGATCGAACGGGCGAAGACCTTCCTGCCGCAATTCGCGAAGACCGCCCGGATCACCTGGCACAACATCTCCGACGGCATGACGCTGTTCATGATCGGATTCTTCAAGAAAGTGGCGATCGCCGATTACCTCGCCCTTTATGTCGATCCGGTTTACGCCTACCCGCAGGATCAGACCGGGGCGACGCTCCTGTTTGCGACCTTCCTGTTCGCCTGGCAGATCTATTTCGATTTCAGCGGTTACACCGACATGGCCCGCGGTATCGCGCGGATGATGGGCTTCAACCTGATGCTCAACTTCAACCGCCCCTATCTCGCCAATAGTCTCGGTGATTTCTGGGGACGATGGCACATCAGTCTTTCGTCCTGGTTCAAGGACTACGTTTACATTCCCTTGGGGGGCAATCGCCGGGGCACGGTGAACACCTACATGAACATGTTCCTGGTCATGGTGATCTCCGGACTCTGGCACGGGGCGGCCTGGACCTTTGTCATCTGGGGGGCTCTCCATGCCATCGGCCGGATGTGCACGCGGGCGTTGGAGCAGACCACCACCTATCGGGTGCATACGCCGAACATCGTCAAACAGGCGCTGGTTTTCGCGTTCGTTTTGCTCACCTGGGTCTTCTTCCGGGCGGAAAGCCTGGGCGACGCCTGGTTGATCATCGGGAAGATTTTCTCGGCCTCGCTCTTCGCCGGGGCAGAAGTGCCTTATCTCGCCTTGGCGTTCTGTTTCGCGATTTGGATCTTTCAGTATCTCGACGAGTCCCGCGTTCAGCTCGTGCTGAAGCCGGTTTATGTCCGGGTCGGCGCGGCGACCTGCATGATCCTCTACGTCCTGGCGTTCCTGATTTCCGGAACTCCTGAACAAGCCTTCATCTACTTCCAGTTCTAACCATGCCTGCTCAAACACCGATAGATAAACCGGCCCGGCTCGAAACGACCACTCCCGGTCAACCCGAGAGCCAGGAAGAAGTTTTTCGTTTCAGCTCGCAGACGCTCCGTTTGCGGATGCGCGAATGGTTGGCGGTCTTCGTCCTGGTCCTGGTGGGCGTGTTGGCCATTCCCCGGTTCTGGGCGATGTTCGACTCGTTCGAAACGGGGGAAAACTTCCGTTTCCCGTATGACCTGAGCAACGACTACTGGTTGGTCTCCCGCTGGATCGACGAAGCCGCGGCCAACTATCCGATCCTCACCCTTGGTGACTCGGTGATCTGGGGGCAATATGCCGGTCGGAATGAAACCCTCGCCGCCCATCTCAACACGCAACTCGGGCGGGAAGAGGTCGGCAACATCGGCCTCGACGGCCTGCATCCGGCGGCGATGTATGGATTGGTTCGCTATTACGGAAAGGATGTCCGCAACCGCCAGGTCTTGATTCAGTTGAATCCGTTGTGGATGAGTTCCACCCGGCACGACTTGCAGTCCGACGAAGTGGTACGGTTCAACCACCCGAACCTCGTTCCTCAAGTCTGGCCGAACCTGCCGGTTTACGATCCGACCTTCGAAGAAGCGTTTTTCTCGATCGTCGAACGCTCGGTTAACTTCTTCTCCTGGGCCCGGCATTTGCGGTTGGCCTATTTCGAGAACTTGGACTTCCACAGTTATACGACCCTTTATCCGAACGAGAATCCGCTCCGGTTTCTCTTTCAGGAACTTCCGGCGCCCGACGAAAATCCGCGGAGTCCGGCGATTCCGTGGCAGCAAGGCGGCTTCACCGTGACCGATTTTCCGTGGATCGATCTCGAAACCTCGTTCCAGTGGTATTCGTTTCGCAAGATGGTCAACCTGTTGCAACGTCGCGGCAACGAGGTCTTCATTTTGGTCGGTCCCTTCAACAAATACATGATGACGCCCGATAGCCTGGAGCGTTACGAGCAATTGAAGGGAGAAATGGTCGCGTGGCTGGAGGCGGAAGGAATTCCCCACAACGCCACCGCGATGTTGCCGAGCGAGGAGTTCGGCGACGCCAGTCATCCGCTGGGCAGCGGGTACGAGATTCTGGCGCGCGCTCTCCTCGAAGATCCCACTTTCTTCCGTTGACCGCGTGATGGCGGGCAAGTTTACGCGGTATTGGCTCGCGGGCGTCTTGACGCTCGGGGGTTGGGCGACCCTGCGGGCGGGAGAGGAACCGGTCGGTTTGCTGCTGACTTGGCAGACCGATCCAACCACCACCATGACGATCGACTGGCACGTGGAAGAATCGGTGCCGGGGGATTCGGCCGCCGTTCTTCGTTTCAAACCGGCGGGGAGTGACGAATGGGCGGCGCGGGAAGCCGTTTCGGTGGAGTTTCCCTATTCCCGTCGACAAGTTCGCCGGGTGGAGTTGACCGATCTGACCCCCGGCGCGGAGTATCGGTTTACGGTCGGGGATTTCGAGCGGCAATACCGGTTCCGGACCATGCCGTCGGAGTTGGACGGCCCGCTGGTTTTCGCCACGGCCGGGGACACCCGCCACGCCCATGATTGGATCCGGTTGATGCGGTATGTGATCGACGAATACGATCCGGCATTCGCTCTTTGGTCGGCCCCGAAAGCCTATTATGGAAATCGTCCGGAAGGTTCTCTCGAACGGTGGGAAACCTGGTTTGAAGTAGCCAAACGAGCGTTGGTCGACGCGGACGGGAACGTGCTGCCGATCGTCGCCAATATCACTTCCCAGGAAGTCCGTTTTCCGGTCGGAGCGGCCGGCGTCGCCACCGACGAGATTCGGGAAGAAGCGGCCCCGTTTTTCTACTCGTTGTTCGCGTATCCGGGACAACCGGGCTACGGCGTGCTCGATTTCGGAGATTACCTGAGCTTGATCGCGCTCGACACGGAAACGAACGTGATCGACGGAGAGCAGTCGGATTGGTTGGAAAAACGGTTGGCCGAGCGCCGCCGGGTTTCGCACGTGATCCCGCATTATTACTTGGCCGGTTTCCCCTCGGACCGGGATCTATATGAGCGGAACTGGGAAGTCCGGGAGGAATGGGCTCCGCTCTTCGAGCGAAACGGTATCCGTCTGGTCTTCGAGGAATCCGACATGACCTACAAGCGGACCTCTCCGATCCGGGCCGGTCGGCCCGACCCGCATGGGGTGACTTATCTCGGAAGCGGCTCGTGGGGTGCCGGAGGAAGAACCCGTTACGATCCGGCGGTCTCATGGTATCTGGAGCGGGCGGAGCCGTCGTATTACTCGATCGTGGTGACCTTGGACCAAGGGCGGGAAAGTTATGCCGTGGTCAATATGCACCGCGAAGTGATCGACGAATATCCAGGCACCGACGAGAAGTCGCCGAAGTTGCTCGGGCTTGGGCTCGGATCGAGCGAAGCATTCGTGGGGTGGATCGCCCGTTTGCTCGGCGAGACCAACGAGGAAGAACGTGCGGCCGGAGCGGAGTTGTTGGAAGTATTCGCCCGGCATTACGATGCCGGACGCCCCGGGGATCGGGCGGCGTTTCTGGAAGACGTGTATTCGTTTTTTGAATCCGAAGACGTGTCGGAGGAGAAACGCCACGTGGCGTATCAGATTTTACTGATCCATGTGGAAGGGTCGGAGTCGGCGCGGGAATGGCTGGATCGCGGTATGGCGGATCGGTCGGCGCGGATCCGGGCTTTGGCGCGGACGGTTGATGAAAGCGATTTGCGGACGGCGGAAGGGCGATTGCTGCTGCAGACGGTGGGAGAGTCCCATGTGTTGGAGATGCGGGAGCGGGCTTTCGCGCGGAAGACCAACCGTCCGTTGTCCGAGTCGGGCGGGGAGGACTTCGAAACGGCGTGGGAGTTCGAGTTTCCCGCCGAAGGGTGGAGATTTCGGAAAGATCCATGGAGAGTGGGGCATTTGAAAGGATGGCCGGATTCGGCTGATGACGAGACGGATTGGATGGAGGTCGAAACCGGCATTCACTGGCACCACTTCCTGGGAGAACAGTATCAAGGAGTCGGGTGGTATCGCCGGGAAGTTGAGATCCCGGCCATGGGAGACTACGACGCGCTCGCCCTCTGGTTCGACGGGGTCGAGGAAAACGCTTGGGTTTGGATCGACGGTCGATTCGCCGGGCAACACAACATCGGTCCCGATGGTTGGAACATTCCCTTCCAGGTGGATGCGACCGACCTCATCCGTCCGGGCGAAACGCATCAGATCACGGTCCGGGTGATGAATCAGCGGAGCGTCGGCGGGATTTGGAACACGGTGCGGCTTTGGGCCGGCGAGCAAAAGCCCTGAGGCGCTTCATCGTTTAGCCTATTTTCTGCGATTGGGATAGCCGCGAAAAAACACAATAAGGCTCAAAAAAGAGGAAGATGAATTCGCAGCCCTGAGTCAACCGATCACTCATCCGGTGAAACAGACTTCTTCAAATGACCCTCTTTTTTGAGCATTTTGCGCCTTTTTGCGGCTATTAACTCCGACTTCTCTCTTCGCGACGGAGGCGGAAGTGTCAAACGTCGGGGGGAAGGGTCGCGTTTGAAAGTGGTGGGAAAAACAGA
This sequence comes from Verruconatronum alginivorum, assembly GCF_056590205.1. Taxonomy (NCBI): domain Bacteria; kingdom Pseudomonadati; phylum Verrucomicrobiota; class Opitutia; order Opitutales; family Verruconatronaceae; genus Verruconatronum; species Verruconatronum alginivorum. The sequence goes on from NZ_JBWPVQ010000001.1 coordinate 3,415,847, forward strand.
CAACCGTCTGTCATTGCGAGGAAGGAGGAACGACTGACGCGGCAATCCACGTTCCGGGAAAGGGGTGCGGGTCGCTGATTCGTGGATTGCTTCGTCGGCGGAGCCTCCTCGCAATGACACGACGGTGATTCCCACCACTTCTGATTACTCCAGGGAGGCAGCCGGGGACTAAACTTCAGCTTGTCATTGATGAGTAAACATCCCTAGTTTGGATCTCTCTGGACATGAGGAGGGGAACACGAGTGAACGGGCGGAGATCGGCGGGCGGCCTGGGGTTGTCCCTGTTTGGGTTGGTGTTCATTGTGGTCGGGCTCGTGTTTACCTGGTTTTTTTCGGTGGAAACCTGGATGCGGATGATCGATGCGCGGGGGTGGGTTGAAACCCCGATGGTGATCGTGGAGAGCCGGGTCGAGACAGTCCGGACCTCGGATGGAACCAATTACCGGCCGGAAATCGTGTTTACCTATAGGTGGGAAGGGGAAACCTACCGGAGCGATTCGTGGCGATTCATGACGGTTTCATCGAGCCGGGGGTGGGCGAGGGAAGTGGTGCGGGAGTATGCGCCGGGCACTCGGCACAATGGTTGGGTCAACCCGGCCGATCCGACGGAAGCGGTGTTGGACCGAAGTCTCGGGCTCTGGGTTGCAATGACTTTTCTGCCCTTGATATTCGTGGTGGTTGGTCTGGTGATTGTCGTGGCCGGATTGCGGTCGAAGCGGCGGTCGAAAGGACTGGTTCGCTCGGGGGATTCGCTGGCCGGGGAAGGCTGGCGGGAAGGATCGTTGCTCGGCCTGCCCGCGTATCCGGTGGAACGTGGCGGAGGCGATCCGGTGCGATTGGAGCAGAGACAGGGGACGGCGGGGAAGTTGGTCGGTCTCCTGATTTTCGGCCTGTTTTGGAATGGGGTCACTTGGACGCTGCTCGGCCTGTTGTTGGCGGAAGGGCGGCGGGACGGAAGACACGAGATGTTTCCGATTGTTTTCCTATCGATCTTCGCATTGATCGGTTTGGTGATCGCCCTCGCTTTTCTCTATTCCCTGCTTGGGGCGTTGTTCGGTCCGAAAGTGGAAGTGTCGGCCTCGACGGCGATTTTGAAACCGGGCGGAACCTGGGAAGTTTCGTGGCGATTTTCACGGGGGGCGGGCCGGGTGCGGGAGTTTCGGTTGGCGCTGGAGGGCCGGACTGAAGGAGACTATACCCAAGGAAGCGGGAAGAACTCGAGGCGGGTGACCGATAAGAAAACGTTTTTACTGCGCGAGTTGGTGATCGCGACGCATCGCGGCGAGATCGTCCGGGGGACGGCGCAAATCGCTTTGCCGACAGAAGGGTTGCCCCCCTCATTTGAAGCGCCGAGCAATCGGATTCGTTATCAACTGCGGTTGGACGGGAAAGTGCGGTTGCTGCCGAATTTGAAGGAAGAGTTTCCGCTGTATGTGGTGCCGCTGGTGGGACCGGAAGTCGGGGAAACAGGGGAAACCGTCAATCACCGGTGATGCTGGATTCGGCATTTAAACACGGATGTATAGCCACGAAGCAACGAAGTGAAGTTGGCGTAGCATGAACACGAATAGACACGAATGAAGGACTTACTGAAGCACGCCCTTGGGTTGAGGCATGCCACAGTTAATCGCCGCGAAAAGGCGCAAAATACTCAAAAAAGAGAGCTGTGATCTTGCTTCCTTGTTTTGTGCCTTTTGTGCTTTTTGCTTCGTCATCTTCGCTTACGCTACGTCGCGGCTATCACGTTGCGGACTGTAGATGAATCGAAACCCAAGGGGGAAACTGGAGAATGAACGAGCCGATATCGATTGTGTTGCCTGAGGAGCCGCCGGTTTACGAACCGAGGCAGGAGTTGTTGGGGACGTTGGTCTGGAAGCGGGCGAAGCCGTTTTCCAAGATCGAGTTGATGTTGTTTTGGTATACGAGCGGGCGGGGAGACCGGGATAGTTCGGTGGTCGAAACCTTGGAGTGGAAAGATCTCGGGACGGAAGGGGAACGTTTTTTCGAGATTCGGTTGCCCCGGGCTCCGCATTCGGTGCGGAGCGAGAACTTGGAGATCCATTGGCGTCTGGAGGCGGTCGGCCATCCGGGAAAGGACCACACATTCGTCGACCTGGTGATCGCCCCGGGGCGGCAAGTCTGTCGTCTGCTCCCTCTGGGGGAGTAGACAATAGACAATAGCCGATAGACAATTGGGACTTTCTATCGTCTATCGTCTATCGGCTATCGTCTATGCGCGCGCAGCGCGCCCCCAGCGCGCTAAATGTGGATCGCTTCGTCGTGGACGGCGGCGGCGGCTTCGCCGAGGGCTTCGGCGAGGGTCGGGTGGGCGTGGATGGTGCCGTGGATTTCGTCGATGGTGACTTCCAGGGACATCGCCAAGCCGTATTCGGCGATCAATTCGGTGGCTTCGGAACCGATGATGTGGGCGCCGATGATCTCGCCGTCCTCGCCGGCGAGGACTTTGACGAAACCTTCCGATTCGTTGGCGGCGACCGCCTTGCCGGAGGCGGTGAACGGGAATTTGCCGACGGTGTATTTGATCCCCTTTTCCTTGGCGGCCTGTTCGGTGAGCCCTTGGCTGGCCACCTGCGGTTGGCAGTAGGTGCAGCCGGGGAATTGGGTGACGCGGCGCGGTTTGCTGTGGCCGAAGATGCCGTTGACCGCTTGGATCGCCTCGAAAGTGGCGGTGTGGGCGAGCCAGGGCGGTCCGATGATGTCGCCGGCGGCGTAGATGCCCGGGGTGCTGGTCTGGTAGCGGTCGTCGACCTTGAGGTAGCCGCGGTCGAGTTCGAGTTTCACCCGGGGGGAAACGGCCCCGTCGAGATTCGGGGTGACCCCGATCGCGAGCAGGAGGGAATCGGCTTCGATCGATTCGGTTTTGTCGCCTTTGACCAGATCGCAACGGACTTTCTTCTTTTCGACCTGGATGTTTTCGACGCGGGTGGAGGTGTGGGAAGTGATCCCCTGTTTTTTGAAACTACGTTCGAGGAGACGGGCGCACTCCTGGTCTTCGACCGGGAGGAGTTGGGGGAGCATTTCGACCAAGGTCACTTTGGTGCCGAAAGCGTTGAAGAAGTAGGCGAACTCGACGCCGATCGCGCCGGCGCCGATGATGATGATCGACTTCGGTTGTTTTTGGATGGCGAGCGCCTCGCGGGAGGTCATGACCCGTTCGCCGTCGACCGGGAGTCCGGGGAGGCGGCGGGCGTGGCAACCGGTGGCGAGGAGGATGTTGCGGGTCTTGAGGAAGCGGCCCTTCTCTTTGCCCTCGGTGACCTCAACCATGCCGGGCACGTTGACCTGACCGCGGCCGACGATGTATTCGACCTTGTTTTTGCGGAACAGGAATTCGATTCCCTTGGCCATCTGGTCGGCGACTCCGCGGGAGCGGGCGACGATCTTCGGGAAATCGTAGTCGATTTTGTCGCAGGAAAGGCCGTAGTCGGCGGCCTTTTGGATCTTGAGGTAGAGCTCGGCGCTCTTGAGGAGGGCCTTGCTCGGGATGCAGCCCCAATTGAGGCAGGTGCCTCCGGCGCGCTCCACCTCGATGCAGGCCACTTTTTTGCCGAGTTGACCGGCGCGGATGGCGGCTGCGTATCCGGCGGGACCCCCGCCGATGACTACAAGATCGTACGTTTCGTTATCAGGCATCTACTGGTTGGTTGGTGGGCGAAAGGCCCGGGTTTAAATGTCAATTACGTCGTCGTCCTTCGGCGGCACCCGTTTGCGCGGGCCGCCTTCAGTCGGTTGGCTCGGCGGAGCGCTGAAAAGAACGGCGTTTAGCAAAAAAGTCGTGATGCTGATGATCAGGCCGCCGGCGAAAGCCGATCCGAAACCGGCCACGTGGAACCCATCCACCAGTCTCCCCACCAGGAGGAAAAGTAAGGCGTTAATAAAAAGAATCCCGATTCCCATCGTCAAAACAATAAACGGGAGGGTGAAAAGGAGGAGGATCGGCTTGAGGACGGCGTTCAAGAGACTCAGGAGGAGGACGACGACGATCAAGGTCGGGGCGTTGGCGTAATGGATTCCGGGCACGATGTGGGCGCTGACCAGCACGCCGAGGGCGAGCAGGAGCCACGTTTGGATCAGTCGGGAGATCGGATGTCTCATAGGGAGCACTATAGCACCGGTGGGCGGAAGCGGAAGGATGAAACCGCGCACTACGTGCGCATAAACGATAGCTGATAGACGATAGACGATGGAAAGGCGGAGTGATTTTGGGTGTGGGTTGGCGGGGGGGCGATCTTTGTTTATGTTACGGGATGGGGAAAGCGGGGGATGCGTTTTCCAGGAATTTTTTGCGAGGAAGGAAATGGAATGAGATTGATGTTCAGGGATCGGGTGGAGGCCGGGGAGCTTTTGGCGGAGCGGCTTTTGCATCACGCGGGGAAGAGGAATGCGATCGTATTGGGCCTGCCGCGGGGCGGGGTGCCGGTGGCGTTCGAGGTGGCGAACCGGTTGAGGCTGCCGCTCGACGTTTTCCTGGTGCGGAAACTCGGGGTGCCGGATCACGAGGAATTGGCGATGGGAGCGATCGCCAGCGGCGGGGTTCGGGTGCTGAACGCGCGCCTGGTCTCCCAATTGCGATTGCCGGAGGAAGCGATCGAGGAAGTGGTCGCACGCGAGATCCGGGAATTGAAACGGCGGGACCAGGCTTACCGGAAAGGACGGGAGCCTGCCGAGGTGAAGGGGAAGACGGTGATCTTGGTCGACGACGGAGTCGCCACCGGGTCGACGGTGATGGCGGCGGTCGAAGCGTTGCAGGCGAAACAGGCGGCGGAGGTGGTGATCGCGGTTCCGACGATCGCGGCGGCGACGATCCCGGTGTTGCAACGGAAGTCGAACGAAGTGGTCTCGGTGATCGCCCCGGACGACTTTTTGGCGGTCGGACAATGGTATGAGGATTTCTCCCAGACATCCGACCGGGAAGTGGAGGAATGTTTGGAGAAAGGGCGGAACCGGCGGGCGGCGTAGCTTCTTCGCCGGGAGGCGAAGGAGCATAGACGATAGGCGATAGACAATAGGTGATAGGCGATTGGGGGGAGGTTCATGATGGGGAAAATGGCGGAGAAGCAGGTGAAGATCCCGGTGGGGAATGTCGCTTTGGAGGGGGATTTGGTTTTGCCGGAGAGGGCGAAGGGACTGGTGGTGTTCGCGCATGGGAGCGGGAGCAGCCGGAGGAGTCCGCGGAACCGGTTTGTCGCGGAGGTGATCCGGGAAGGGAACGTCGGGACGTTGCTGTTCGATCTGTTGACCCGGGAGGAGGAGGCGTCGGAGGCGGAGACGCGGCATCTGCGGTTCAATATCGGTTTTCTGGCCGGTCGACTGCGGGAGGTGGTCGACTGGTGTGGTCGGCAGCCGGAATTGCGGGAGCTGCCTCCAGGGTTTTTCGGATCGAGCACCGGGGGCGGGGCGGCCTTGGTGGCGGCGGCCGATCTGCGGGACCGGTGCGGGGCGGTGGTCTCGCGCGGGGGACGCCCGGATCTGGCCGGGGCGGCGTTGCCGGCGGTGAGTGCGCCGACGCTGTTCGTGGTCGGTGGGCGTGATACGGAGGTGTTGAAGTTGAACGAGCGGGCGCTGGAGGAGTTGACCTGCGAAAAGGAATTGAAGGTGGTGCCGGGGGCGGGGCATTTGTTCGAAGAGGAAGGGACGTTGGAGGAAGTGGCCCGGTTGGCGGCCTCGTGGTTCGCACGGCATTTGGGATAACGGAGCGGATTCAGGAGGAAAGCGGGCGGGAAGCTGGAATTCGTGCTTTCTCCGGCGATAATATTCGGTCAATCTCCTCCCTTTTCCGATGAATCTTCTCCACCGGTATCTGTTCAAAAGCATTTGCGGGGCCAGCCTGATGGCGGTTGGCCTGTTCGCGTTTGTGCTGCTGATCGGAAACGTGTTGCGGGATGTGGTCGGTTTGGTGGCGGACGGCCAACTCGGGCTGGGGCTGGTGTTGCGGCTGGTGTCGCTGTTGATCCCGTATGTGGTGGCTTACGCGTTGCCGCTCGGGATGTTGACGGGGGTGTTGCTGGTTTTGGGGAGGTTGTCGGCCCAACGGGAAATCACCGCGATGCGGTCGGCCGGGTTGAGTTTGTTTCAAATCGCTTCGCCGATCTTCTTTTTGTCGCTGGTCGGACTGGTTTTCGCGGTGTTGGTGAACTTCCATTACGCGCCGCAGGCCCGCACCCAATACCGGGAGGATCTGGCGCAGGCGATCCGGGTCAATCCATTGAGCTTCATCGTGGAGCGGACCTTCGTGAACCATTTTCCGGGATACGTGTTGTATGTCGGGGAAAAGCGGGACCGGAGTCTGCGGGACGTTTGGGTTTGGGAATTGGACGATCAGCGGAGGGTGCTGAAATTCATCCAGGCGGAGCAGGCGAACCTCGATTATGATCCCGGGACCGAATCGTTGTTGTTGTCGCTCGATTACGGGTATTCGGAAGCGCGCAGTGAACGGGATCCGGAGGAAGTGCGGGCGGGGCGGCCTCCGTTGGAGTTCGAGCGGACCAGCATCCGTTTGCCGCTCGAGCAGATTCTCGGAGGGCGAACCGAGACGAAGAAACTCTCCCGCATGACCTTCAATGAAGTGATGCGGGAGCGGCAGCGGGTGTTGGCCGAGATGGAGGAGGGGCCGACGGAGGAACATCGGCTGGCGTTGCTCCGGATTCGGATGTCGATTCACGAGCGGTTCGCGATGGCTTATGCGATCCTGTCGTTGGCGATGTTGGCGATTCCGTTGGGGATCACGATCCAACGTAAAGAAACGTCGGCGAATTTGTTCGTCGCTTTGATCCTCGCGCTCACGTTTTATCTGTTGATGGTCATCATTGCCTGGTTTGAACGAATGCCGCATCTGCGTCCCGACCTGATGTTGTGGATACCGAATCTCGCGTTCCAGGCGCTCGGGATCTGGTTGTTCGTGCGGACCGAGCGGAGATGAGTTCGACGGAGGAAAGGCCGGTATGAATCTCGGGGACTTTGTCGCGTCGCTTCCGTTGGTGGTATTGTTGGTGGTCTTCGCGGTCGGGGTGGCCGGGTTGACGGCCGGAGGCGATTGGATTTGCCGGGGGGCGGTGCGGTTGGCGGCGGCGTTGAACGTGCGCCCGGTGGTGATCGGGTTGACGGTGGTGTCGGCGGCGACCTCGATGCCGGAGTTTTTCATCTCGCTGCTCGGATCGCTGCGGGGAAGCTACGATCTGTCGGTCGGCAACATCGTCGGGAGCAACATCGCGAACATCGGTTTGATCCTCGGGATCTCGGCGCTGATCTGTCCAATCGCGATCCGCATGCGGCTGATCCGGATCGACGTTCCGATCCTGATCGCCGTCTCGTTCTTGTTCGCATTTTTATCATGGACCTCGCTGGGACGAATCGACGGCTTGATCCTGGTCGCCTGTTTGGTGGGGTATCTCTGGTTTCTGGTGCGGGCGGCGCGGCAGCGGGAGGAAGGGGAAGACGAATTCGAGGAAGAACTGGCGGACGATTTGCGGAAAACATCGTTGGGGGGGAGTCTGTTTTGGGTTTTGTTGGGAACGGCGGCGCTGGGCGGATCGGGCTGGTTGTTGGTGCAAAGTTCGGTGGAGTTGGCCGGACGGTTCGGCGTGAGCGAGGCGTTGATCGGGTTGACGGTGGTGGCGGTCGGGACGAGTTTGCCGGAATTGGCGACATCGGTTATGGCGGCGATCCGGAGGCACGCCGACCTCTGCGTGGGAAACGTGGTCGGATCGAATCTGTTCAATCTGATTTTGGTCAGCGGATCGGTGGCGCTGATCAGTCCGTTGGAAGTCGACCGAAATTTGTTCCAGCTGGAGTTTCCGGTGATGTTGCTCTTTGCGTTGTTGCTTTGGCCGTTGATTTTTACCGGAAGAATCGTCAGCCGGAAGGAAGGGGCGCTGCTCTTGATTTTGTATGGCGGGTTCGTCATTCTCACCAGTCTGTTTCAAGCCGGGAGATTTTAAAATTTTATGTCAGACCATAAACCAGTAGTCTTGATCATCCGTGACGGATGGGGCGCGAACCACGAGTCGGGCCACGACAAATTCAACGCGGTGAAAATCGCCCGTACGCCGTGCGACGACGCGTTGCGCGCGAAGTATCCGGTGACGGAGCTCGCCGCCTCGGGGGAGGACGTCGGTCTGCCGGACGGAATCATGGGCAACAGCGAAGTCGGTCATCAGAACATCGGGGCCGGCCGCATCGTGGACCAGGAGTTGGTCCGGATCAACAAGGCGTTGAAGCAACGTCAGGTGAAGTCGAACCCGGTGTTCGCCGCGGCGGTGGAGCGGGTGAGAAAGAACAAGAGCCGCTTTCATCTGATGGGAATCGTATCCGATGCCGGGGTACACGGGATGCTCGACCATCTGTATGGCTTGCTGGAAATTTTGAAGGAAGAGAACGTCGCCGACGTTTGCATCCATGCCTTCACCGACGGACGCGACACCAGTCCGTCGAGCGGAATCGAGTTCATTCGCCAGGTAGAGGCGAAATGCCGGGAGATCGGCGTCGGCCGGATCGCCACCGTGAGCGGACGATTCTGGGCGATGGACCGGGACAACCGCTGGGAGCGGGTGGAGAAGGCTTACAACTGCCTGACCGGGCGCTCGGTGGAGAAGACCGCGAAAAGCGCCGGGGAAGCGGTCGAGGAATATTACCGGAATCCGCTCGATTCCTCGCGCAAAGGGGACGAGTTCGTGGTGCCGACCCAGATCGTCGATCCGGAGGGGAATCCGGTCGGAGTCATCCGCGACGGGGACAGTGTATTGTTTTACAACTACCGGGGGGACCGTCCGCGGGAGTTGTCGAAGGCGTTCGTGGAAACCGGTTTCCAAGGATTCGACCGCGGAAACAAACTCGACCTATTCTTCGTCACGATGACCGCCTATGAAGCCGGGTTGCCGGTTGAGGTCTTGTTCAAGAAGCCCGAGAAGATGAAGAACATTCTCGGAAGTTACGTCAGTGACCGGGGGATTCCGCAGTTCCGGTGCGCCGAAACGGAGAAGTATCCGCACGTGACGTTTTTCTTCAACGACTACCGCGAAGAGCCATTTCCGTTGGAAGACCGGGCGATGGCGCCGAGTCCGAAAGTGCCGACCTACGACCGGCAGCCGGAAATGTCGGCGGCGGAAGTCACCGCGAAAACCTGCGAGGCGATCCGGTCGAAACGTTATGGACTGGTGGTGGTGAATTTCGCCAACCCCGATATGGTCGGGCACACCGGTTCGTTGGAAGCGACAGTGCAAGCGGTGGAAACGGTGGACGCCGCCGTGGCGGAGGTGTTGGCGGCGGTGAAGGAAACCGGTGGCAAAGCGGTGGTGACGGCCGACCATGGGAACGCGGACCAGTTATGGGATCCGGCGATCGACGGACCGCACACCTCCCACACGTTGAATCCGGTGGAACTCTTCGTCGCGGGGGAAGGTTGCGAAGGATTGAAACTCCGTTCCGGAGGTCGTTTGGCCGACATTGCTCCTACGATCCTGGAGTTGATGGACCTGCCGAAACCAGCCGAAATGACCGGCGAGAGCTTGATTGAGAAGTAGTTTAGTTGGAACGCCCGCATGCCCGGGGGGCGTGCGGGCGTGCGGTGATAATCGATGATCGGGTCGTTCAGCTTCGCAGGGTGCGGCGTCGGTGGAAAAGTGCGAATCCGAGGAAGCCGATGCCGACGATCAAGGCGTAGGTGCTTGGTTCCGGCACAACGGTGGTGATGTGCAGGCTGGCGGCCGATACGCTGCCCGTGAAACCGGCATTTACGTCCCTCACCTGCAAGGTCCAGATGCCTTCGGCTGTCTCGTGGAGACCCGAGAAGGCATCAAAAGTAACCGCTGTTCCGCTGAAGCCACTGGGCTGGTAAGTTCCAGGAGAAATGGGTGAACCTGAAGACGTTGCCGCCGCCGCCGTCCAGATGTCGGCGCCCCCGACCGCGAAAACATAGGTGCCGTTGAAGGTCGCTGTCGAACCCACAGTGTCCCATTCTGAGGAACCGACTTGAACCAGGAAAGGTTGGCCGGGCATCTGCGCCCCGGGAGGATTGATTGCCAGTGAGATATCGCCAGCCCGTGGGTGTTCCAGGGTGACTGAAACCGATACGGATTGGATAGGGGCGTTCAATTCGGGGACGGCGAATGAAATCACCAGTCCGGCATGGTCGTTGTCGGGTATTGCTCCGGTCCCGGTTCCGGGAATGGCAAATTGGGCCCCTGCTTGAGCGGCCCAAAGTGAAACGAAAGCTGCAACCAATCCAGTTTTCTTAAGTAATTCCATAAGTGAAATATGAATGAAGCTGTTCACCACGTCTGAAAGTATTGTCTTCTGCAATACAAAAATGAGGGTGGGGACGTTTGCTGTCGCTCGCTGTGGCCGACGGGTCTTCGGCTGAAGCACGAAGCTCCGGCTGATGCTCTGTTTCATCGAATGAAAATTCGATGCTACGGGTAGCATCCGGCTTTCGCCGGATGAAGGAGCGGGGTCTTCGGCTGAAGCACGAAGCTCCGGCTTATGCTCTGTTTCATCGAGTGAAAACTCGATGCTACGGTAGCATCCGGCTTTCGCCGGATGAGGGAGCGGGGGCTTCGGCTGCAGCGCGAAGCTCCGGCTTATGCTCTTGTTTCATCGAGTGAAAACTCGATGCTACAGTAGCATCCGGCTTTCGCCGGATGAAGGAGCGAAGCTCCGGCCTATGCTCTGTTTCATCGAGTGAAAACTCGATGCTACGGTAGCATCCGGCTTTCGCCGGATGAAGGAGCGGGGTCTTCGGCTGAAGCGCGAAGCTCCGGCTACGAGGCGTGGGCGGGAGCCGGGGAGGCGGGTGCGTCCGAGGGGATGGGAGCGAGGTGGGGGATTTGGGCGGTGAGGGTGGCGCCTTGACCGGGGGTCGAGTTAATGGCCAAGGTTCCGCCCAGCAGTTCGAGTCGTTCGCGGATGCTTAACAATCCGAAGCGGTCGCCGACGGCTTCGTTTTCCAATTGGGTCGGATCGAATCCGTTCCCTTGGTCTTGCACCGAGAGTTCGACGTTGCCCGCGACATTCTGGAGATGGACGACGGCTTCGGGGACGTGGGCGTGCTTTGCCACGTTGAAAAGCATTTCCCGGCAGACTTCGAAAAGAGTCACTCGCTCGTTGATGCCGAGGTGCGGTTCATGGGGCGGCAGGTGGATGTGAACCGTTAGAGCGTGCTGCTGTTGGAACCAGGATCTCAGCCACTGGAGCGCCGGGAGGAGGCCGCGATCGTGCAGGATCGGCGGACTTATTTCGGTGGTCAGGGTGCGGCAGGCGGTCAAGGCCTCGTCGAGCAACTCCGCGATTCGGTCGATGACTTCGTCCCGGGCGAATCCGGCACTGTCTTTGACTCGGGCCAAATTCAGTTGGGTGCCGACGATGGTTTGCTGAAGTCCGTCGTGGAGGGCTTGGGAAACCCGGCGACGCTCCTTCTGCTCCAAATGGACCATTTGATGGGTCAATGATTTGAGGCGTTCGTGGTTTTCCCGAAGTTCCTGCCGCATGTGGCGGAGGGTGGCGCTCTCGATGATGTCCCAGACGCCGTCGCGGCGGATCAACACCAATTCATGGGCTTTGGCGACGTCGACCACGTCCGCCGCGGAACAGATCGCCAGGGGGTAGGTGCAAACCGCCGATATGCGGTGGTGGCGGAGGGTTTGATCGATATGGCGTTCGTATTCGAGGAGGTCCGACCACATGCCATCCTGTGCCCAGACGGTGTTGCCCGTCACCCGCAAGCCGGTGAAACCCGCCTCCAGTGCCGTCGCTTCGTGGTCGACGAATTGTTGGATGACGCGGGCCCTGTCGAAACAACCGTTTTTCACGTACCAGTCGGTGTGTTCGACGATTTCGATCTGCCCGGACTCCGAACGCTCCTTCCAGTCCGGAACCGCGTCGGCCATCGCCTGTTCGGCCTGAGCGACCGTTAGGATTCCATCGACGATCCAGAGGCATTTCTCGTTGCGCGCCAACCCGGCGGTCAGATACGGGACCAAGACGTCGAGCATGTCCTGCGGCGTCTGGTAAAAATGGCAGAGATGGGTGCCGTGTCGCATGTTTTGCAACACTTTGAGGATGCGTTCGGTCAGATCATTTCCCATGGCGGATGCTTCGGCCGGAAGCCCGGTGCGGGAACTCTCGACGTGAAGGGAGGGTGGACCAATCGGGGGAAATAGCAAGTCCCGATCCGAAATAGCCGAAATAGTTGAAAAAAGCGCCGAGCCGCCGGGCTTCAGAGCGACTTGACCATCATGTCGATGTTCACGTGGTCGAGTATCATCTTTTTAATGACAGGGATTTTATCGGAGTCCTCCGGTTGGGTCTTGATCGTCATCCGGTTGATTTTGGAGGCGATCATGTAGCTGTCCTGCGCGGCGGCGATGACCGGTATATTGGTCTGGGCCAGAAGCTCCATGATTTTCGGATGAGGCATGATGTCTCGGGTCAGGATGATGCCCGAGATCACTTTCTTTCCGGAGATGCCGGCGGTGGCGATGGCGGAGAGGATCACGTCGTCGCGGTCGCCGGGAGTGATGATCAGGATGCCGGGCTGGAGGTAATCGATCATCCCTCGGGCGGTCATGGCTCCGATCACGAAACGGTGGATACGTTCGTGGAGGCCTTGGGCCTTGCCGTTGATCCAGCGTCCGTCGACCTCTTCGACCACTTGGGCGAGGTTGGGGGCTCCGAGCATTTTTTGAATCGGCAGGACCCCGAGCAGGGGAATGCCGAGGCGTTCGAGGCCGCGTCCGGCGTATTCGGTGACGAGATCGATTTTGTCGGCCTGGACCTTGTTGAGAATCGCTCCGATGACCTCGACTCCCTGTTGGTCGAAGAGGGCCTTGTTCAAGGCGATCTCGTCGACTGGACGACCGATGCCGCCTTGGGCGACGATGACCGCTTTGGCGTTCAGCAGTTTGGCGACCCGGGAGTTGGAAAGATCGAAGACCGCGCCGACTCCGGCGTGACCGGTTCCCTCGATAATGGTGATGTCTTTTTCCCAGGAAACCCGGTCGAACGCCTGGCAGATCTTGTGGACCAGTTCGTCGTGCATCGCCCCGGGATCGGTGAGGTAGCGGCGGGTGAACGTGGAGTCGACGGCGATCGGGCTCATCTCCTCCAGCGGCACCCGGACGTTGTAAATCGCGTCGAGGAGGTAGGAGTCCTCGTCAATGTGATGCCCCTTGACCTCGACGAAACGTTGGCCGACCGGTTTGATGAATCCGATTCTTGGATACAGACTTTGGAGGGCGGCGTAGAGACCGAGGCAGGTGGTGGTCTTGCCGTCGTTCTGGCGGGTGGCTGCGATGAAGACGCGCCGGGTTTCGGTGTTGACCGGACTTTTCTGTAATTTGCGGCGGGCGGCGCCTTCGCCGGAGGAAGTCGGAGGAATCATGTCAACCGTAGAGGAGGCGATGGTCGATGGCCTGGCAGCCGACGATGGTGGCGGTGCCGAAGATGTCGTGGGCGCTGGCGCCGCGGCTGATTTCGGCGGCCGGTTTTTTGAGGCCGGTGATGATCGGTCCGAAGGTGTTGGCACCGGCGAGCATCTGGACCATTTTGGCGGAAATATTGCCGCTGTTGAGATCTGGGAACACCAGGACGTTGGCCTGTCCGGCCACGCTGCCTTCGACCGCTTTGGTCTGGGCGACGGTCGGATCGAGAGCGGCGTCGACCTGCATTTCCCCGTCGATCTCCATCGCGATGTCGAGGGTCTTGGCCTTCTCGCGGGCGGCCTCGGCGGCGGCCTGCATCTTGAGGATCGACGGATGGCGGCGGGTGGTGCTCTTGGTGGAATAGCTGAGCATGGCGACTCGCGGATGGCCGTTGGTCAAGTGATGGGCGAGACGAGCGGTGGTGACGGCGATGTCGGCCAGTTGTTCGGTCGTCGGTTCGGGGATGACCCCGCAGTCGGCAAGGAACAAGCTGCCATCGAGGCCGAATTTCGGGTCGTCGAGGTCGAGGATCAACATCGAAGAGGCGGTTTGGACGCCATCCTGCCGGGGGATGATTTGGAACAACGGCCGGAGGGCGCTGGAGGCGGTGGCGGTGGCGCCGGAGACGATCGCGTCGACCTGGCTGGTGGCGAGCATCATGATGGCGAAGTAGTTGGGATTCTTCATCGCCTCCCGGGCCTCCTTAGCTTGGATTCCCTTGTAGCGGCGGAGGTTTTCGAACCGCTGGACGAAGTCGTCGAAGTCGTCGCTCCGCTCCGGCTCCACAATCCGGATACCGTCGAGACTGATATCGAGGCGGGCGGCGGTCTCCTTGATGCGGGTTCGGTCGCCGACGAGGACCGGCACGCCCATCCGCCGGGTGGTGAATTGCCGGGCCGCTTGGAGGATTCGGGGGTCCGCGCCTTCCGGAAAGACGATCCGTTTCGGATGGCGCTGCATTTTCTCAATTAATTTCTGGATAAGTGCCATGAGCTTTTTGGAACAGGCGAGACTGACGAAAAATCTCCTTTTAGAAAAGGAAATAAAGAAACATAACTGGGGGCGTGTCGAGGAGTCTGGAACGTATCGGGATCGTGTCGATCGCCACCGTTTTGTCACGGTTGCTCGGTTTTGCGCGCGATGTTTTGACCTTCGTGGTCTTCGGGACCTCGGCGATCAATTCCGCGTTTCTCTTCGCCTTCACCCTGCCGAATCTGTTCCGTCGTCTGCTGGGGGAAGGGGCGCTGACGGCGGCTTTGGTGCCGAACCTGACCGAAGAAATCGAGCGGTCGGGGCGGGAAGGGGCGTTCGCCCTGTTGAGTAAAGTCTTCTCGTGGATTTTCGTGGTGACGACGGTGCTGGTGGTGGCGGGGATCGCGGCCTTCCTGGCGATCCCGTGGATCCCGGGTTTGCCGGAGCGGTGGTATGTCAGTTCCGGCCTGGCGATTTTTCTCTTTCCTTATCTGATCTTCGTCTGCTTGGCGGCGGTGTTGGCGGCGGCGTTGAACGTGCTCGATCGCTTCGCGATTCCGGCGTTGTCGGCGGTTTGGTTGAACCTGGCGATGATCGTGGCGCTCGGTGGATTCGGCTTGGTTTTCGCGGAAACCGACGAAGGGCGGATGTTGTATCTTTGCGCCGGGGTGTTGGTTGGCGGTTTTTTGCAGATGGCGGTTCCCTTCGGGGCGATGATGCGCGAAGGCTGGCGCCCGAAGCCCGACCTGAAAACCTCGCCGCGGTTGAAGGAAGTTTACCTGTTGATGCTGCCCGGGCTGGCCGGGACGGCGATTTTCCAAGTCAACGTCGTGGTGTCGCGATCGCTGGCCTTCGGGGTCGACGAAGCGGGGGTGGCGGTGCTTTACCTGGCGAACCGTTTGATGGAGTTTCCCCTCGGCATTTTCACCATTGCGGTGGCGACGGTGATTTTCCCGTTGTTGTCGCGTCACGCGGTGCGGTCGGCCTGGGAGGAATACGGGGAAGTTTACCGGAAAGGATTGCGCCTGATTCTGTTGATCACCCTGCCGGCGGCCGCCGGGATCGCGCTCCTCAGCGAACCGATTCTCGGACTCTTTTTCCAGTGGGGGGCGTTCGGGGAGGACGATACGGCCGTGACGGTGCCGGTGCTGGCGGTGTTCGCGTTGACCCTGCCGTTTTATTCGATCGCCACCTTCGCCACCCGCGGATTCCATTCGGTGAAAAACACCGGGACGCCGGTCAAGATCGCCGGCCTCTCGTTCCTGGTCAACCTCGCGGCCAGTCTGGCGTTGATGAAACCGATGGGGATTCTCGGCCTGGCCCTGGCCAATCTGATCTCGATCGTTTTCCAGAGCTACCTCCTGCAATGGCAATTCGCGCGACGGCGTCACGGGTTGCGGATCCGGACGATCTGGCCCGATGCGGTCAAAATGGCGGCGGCGGCGGCGGCGATGGGAACGGTGATTCACTGGACGAGTCCGGTGTTGCAGGCCTGGGCCGGAGGGGGGAAACTCGGGGATGCGGCGGCGATCGGGCTGTTGATCCCGGGCGGAATCGCGGTCTATTTCGCCCTGATTTGGACGCTGCGGGTGGAAGGACGGGCGGAGGCGAAGTTGCTCGTTCGTCGGTTTTTGCGGAAAACCGGAGGAACGGAGGCTGGACCCGGCGGGGATGGTTCGGTTAGGTAACCCGGATGGTATCGTGGTTCACCAAAAACTGGTTTCTCGCCGGGCTCCTCGTGGTCGCCGGACTGGGGATTTTGCTGCCTGAAATCGGGGCGAGCGGGGGACCCTTGCGGACGGAGTGGACGACCAAGCTGGCGATCTTCGCGCTTTTTCTGATTCGCGGCACGCTGTTGCCGCTGCGGGAGTTGGGGCGGGCGGCGCTCAACTGGCGGCTCCATGTGGCGACGCATCTGATGATCTTCGTGGTGTTTCCGGTGGCGATGCTGGTGGTGGTGGAGGCGGTGGGGAGGATTTGGGTCATCGATCCGAACCTGCGGCTCGGCTTCCTCTTTCTGGCCGCCCTGCCGACGACGGTTTCCACGGCGGCTCTCTTCACCACGATGGCGGGCGGAAACACCGGAGGAGCGGTGTTCAACTGCACCCTTTCAAACTGTCTCGGGGTCTTGATCGTGCCGGTCTGGATGGCTTGGATCCTGCAGCGGGAGGCGACGGCCGGGGTTCCGCTCGGCAGCATGCTGGGCCAGATCGTGATTCTGGTACTGGTGCCGTTGCTGTTGGGGCAGGCGTTGAAACCGTTTTTGCGGGAATATTCCGCCGGGCAGCGGAAAGGCTTGGAAATCTTCAGCAGTCTCCTCCTGTTGTTCGTGATCTTCGCGGCATTGGCGGATTCGGTGGCGGCGGGAGTCTGGCTGGAATACGCCTGGCAGATGTTGGTGGCGGGGGCAGTCGCGGCCGGGGTGGTCTTCGTGACGGCGATGGTGGCGGCCCGGTTGGCCGGGAAAATGCTCGGTTTTCAGCGTCCGGACTATCTCTGTTTTTTCTTTTGCGGAACCCAAAAGACCTTGGCCTGCGGCGTGCCGATGGGGAACATCATCTTCGCCGACAACCCGGCGCTCAGTCTGATCCTCCTCCCGATCCTGCTCTACCACTTCATCCAACTCTTCGTCGGCGGCTTTCTGGCGGCGGGGCGCGGGCGCGCTTCGCGCGCATAGACGATAGCCAACAGCTGATAGCGATGGGGGAATCTTGACGTTAAGCGGGTGGTTATGGTTATTTCGTAAGGTGAAGATAGGGGCAAATCACATCGGAGAATCCATCCGCGATGTTCTCGCCCGAGTCCCGGAAATTAAATTGGCTATACTTTTCGGATCGGCTGCGCAGGGGTCTTTGCGAGGAACGAGCGATATTGATTTGGCAGTTGCGGGGAATAAATCCCTGAGTGTCGAAACCCGGTTTCATTTGATTGGAGAACTTGCCGCCGCATTGGGGCGTCCCATCGATCTCGTCGATCTGTCGAATGCCAGCGGACCGCTGCTGGGTGAGATCTTGCGAGGACGGGTATTGGTCAAGGATGACCCCTCGTTACTCTCGCGTCTCATGCGCAAGGCCTGGAGTTGGGAAGCGGACATTGCGCCGACTTGGAGAGTGAATGTGAGGGCACGAAATGCGCGAATTTTCAGTAAATGATGATTTGTTTCGAGCGAAACTCGACTCGTTGGGCCGATGCTTGGAGCGGATTCGGGAAAAGTGTCCTGGTGATGCACGGACTTTGGCAGGGGATTTCGACCGGCAGGATATTTTGGCGGTGAATTTTGGAGCGGGCGGTTCAATTGTGCGTCGATATGGCTTCCCATTTTATCTCGCGAACCAACTATCCGCCGCCACAAACCATGGGGGAAGCTTTTGATGCCTTGGCGGAGTTGCGAGTCATTGACACCGATTTGGCACAATCTCTTCGTCGGGCGGTTGGATTCCGGAATCTTTCCGTTCATGCGTATAGTAAACTCGATTGGAGTATCGTCCATCGTGCCGCAGTGGACGGGGGCAAGGACCTGGCTGCGTTTGGAAAAGCATTGGAAAGCCGACTTTTTCGGGAGAATGAGTGAGTTTTGCTTCATTCCTGGCTCCTTTCCGGACCCAAGTTGAGGGGAAGGGGTGGGGAATTTGTTCGCAACTATTGGATGAAGTTGTTGTCTGGGGTTTTTCACCATGACCGTATCTTGGCTTCGTTTGCTGGTTGTTTGTTTGTTGCCCGGCCTCTTTGGCGCGGGGTGTCGGACCGTGGTCGTCTCCTCGGGAGACGACGTGGTGCGGCAGCGGGAGTTTGTCAACTTGCTCGATTCGGTGGTGCGGATCGACGTGCGGGAGAGGACGATCCAGAACGGCCGTCCGCAGACGATTTCCGGGGTCGGATCGGGGGTGATTATTTCGCCCGAAGGCCATATCGTGACCAACGCCCATGTGGTCAGTTTCAAGGCGGTCGACATCTCGGTGACTTTGGCGAGCCTCGAACGGGTGAACGCCCGGTTTATCGGCTGGGACCATTGGACCGATCTAGCTCTGATCCAATTGGATATGGAGGAAGTGGAGCGGAGGGGGCTCCGGTTCGCCACGGCGGAGTTCGGGGATTCGGATCAACTGTATCCCGGGAAAACGGTGTTCGCGGTCGGCACGCCGAACGGCCTCACCCGGACCGTGTCGCGGGGAATCATTTCGAACGTCAGCCGGTATTTCGAAGGGGCCGACGGCGTCCGCGGCTATGAGACCGGCTTTTTCAACACCTGGCTCCAGACTGACGCCGCGATCAATCCCGGCAACAGCGGGGGGCCGTTGGTGACCGCGCGGGGAGAAGTGATCGGGATCAACACCCGGGGTTACCTCGGTTCGAACAACCTCGGGTTCGCGGTGCCGGCCAGCACGGCCCGGGCGGTGGTGACCGAGTTGCTCGAAAAAGGCGAAGTGACCCGGAGTTACATCGGGTTGCTGGCGGGGCCGTTGCAGGATTTGGAAGAATTTTTCGCGATCGGGGCGAACCAGGGAATGTTGGTCGCCAGCATCGATCCGCGGTCGCCGGGGGACAAGGCGGGGCTTCGGGCGGGGGATATTTTGCTCACCCTCGATGGCGAGCCGTTGGACGGACGTTTTCCGGAGCAGTTGCCGCCGATCCGGAACCGGATCGCCAATTACCCGGTGGGCGGTTCGATGGAGTTCATGGTCCGGCGGGGCGCCGACGTTTTCCCGGTGACCGTCACCACCGAGCGCCTGGAAAGCCGGGTCGGGGAGGAGTGGGCCTTCGAAAGCTGGGGGTTGAGTGTGCGGAAAGTTTCCCGCGCCTATGCCCGCGAGCAGCGGTTGCGGGCGGACGACGGATTCGTGGTGATC
The DNA here is from genome assembly GCF_056590205.1 of Verruconatronum alginivorum. NCBI lineage: Bacteria > Pseudomonadati > Verrucomicrobiota > Opitutia > Opitutales > Verruconatronaceae > Verruconatronum > Verruconatronum alginivorum. Next base: position 3,435,099 of record NZ_JBWPVQ010000001.1, read on the forward strand.
GGGACCCAGCGGGCCTTTCCGGCGGCCGAAGCCCGGCTCCAGCCGAATGACATCATCGTCCGGGTCAACCGGGAGAAAGTCGGCACCCTCGACGAATTCAGGGAAATTTACGAACGGTCCCGCGAGGAAAAACAACCGATTCTGTTTGAGATTTCGCGGGATCACTCCACATCACTCTTGGTCATGCGACCGTAGTCCGAGCCAAAACCATTGACTCCATGGGCCGAAAAGCTCTCCTTTAAACGCTACCTGTCACACGATTTTTCTTAGCCGCAACATGTCCACGCCATCCATCACCGCCACCTTCAAGGAATTCCCTGACTCTTTTCGATTCGCGCTGTTGTTGGCGGCGGGGTTCATGCTCTTCATCATTTGGGACCAGTGGCATTGGTGGAACACCCGGGAGGATTACTCGTTCGGTTTTCTGGTGCCGATGTTCGTGGCCTATGTGATTTTCGACCGTTGGGCGAAGATCGTGGAGTTGGTGACCGGTAAGCCGGCCAACCCCGAGGCGGAGACGAAGTTGAGCATCACGACCGGCGGCCTGCTTCCGGCCTGGTTGGAAACTGTGGCGCGGGCGGCGGCTTACACCCTGATCACCGGCGGGATCCTCCTCTTTTTCACCGGCGCGTTTTACCGGGCCGGTGCCGGGCCTTCAAATCCCGGTTCTCTTTTTATCGCGCTTGGGTTCGGAGTGGTGTTGTTGCCCCTGTTGTTTTTGTATGCGCCAGCCGGATACGTGGGAGAGAACGCGCCGCGGAATTGGTGGGAAGCCTTCCGCTACGATCGCCGGGTGCAGATCGCGTCGCTCTTCCTTTTCGTCGCCTTCATTTGGCTGATTTCGGCGCCGCTGGTGTCGGTGGTGGAGAGCAGGCTCAACCTCTTCCTGCTCGGGAAGGTGACCTACGTGGTGGTGTTCGTGTTCGAAATGGGAGGGTTTCCGCTGGAACAGCGGGGGAACGTCCTGATGCTCCCCAATGGGGGCGAAGTCGGCGTGGCCGAGGCCTGTTCGGGGATCCGTTCGTTGACCGCCTGTTTGTTCGCCGGCTCGTTTCTTGGAGCGGTCTTCTTCGACAAGTTCTGGAAAAAAGTGGTGCTGGTCGGCGCGGCGCTCTGCCTGGCGGTCTTCACCAACCTCTTGCGCAGCCTTTTCCTCACCACCTGGGCCTACAACTACGGGGCGGATGCCATCGCCGGATTTGTGCATGACGCCGCCGGGTACGCGGTCCTGGGTCTGACCTGCATTGGCCTGATCTGCCTCCTGCCGATTTTGAATTTTTCGCTGAAGGTCGATCCCGCCGACATCGATTTCGACCTCGACGACGAGGACGAGGGCGATGACGCTCTGGACGGGGATGAGTCGACGGAAGGTTCCGGCGGAGAAGAATCCGGCGAACCGGAGTTGGAAGAAGCCGGGAAAGAACGTTGATTCCCGTAGCATCGAGTTTTCACTCGATGAAACAGAGCATAAGGCGGAGCTTCGTGCTTTAGCTGAAGACCATCAAACTAGGCACTGACGGCGACTAAAGCGCGCCGCTCCTTCATCCGGCGAAAGCCGGATGCTACCCGTAGAGCATACGCCGGAGCTTCGTGCTTCAGCCGAAGACCCGTCGACCACGGCACTGCCGGCGGCTAGAGCGCGCCGCTCCTTCATCTGGCGAAAGCCGGATGCTACTCGTAGCATCGAGTTTTCACTCGATGAAACAGAGCAAAAGAGAATCGGTTTTACATTGGCGGGGGCATCGGGCATTGATGGATGGCTATTATGATGCGGAAAATGAGGGCACACCGGGGGGCGATGGCAATCGGACTGATCGCGGGTTTTTTGGCGGTATCGGCATCGGCGGTCGTCGGGGAGACGGGGGAATCGTCCACCATCTCCCTGGGAGGGGCGCTGATGCGGGTCGAGTCGGAGAATCTCGATGTCCTGCTCAACCGCGAGGCGGTGCAACAGGCGATGGCGACCGCCCAGCGGGAACGCTCGCCGTTGTTTCCCCGGCTCGACTTGGAGGTGTCGCAGGCGCGCAGTCAGGTGGTCAATATCGGCCGGGGGTTCGACGCTCCCGGGATTCCGACCCAGATGCGCCCGGGGAATCGCTTCGACGCCCGGCTCGCCGGGAGCGTGGCGCTGGTCGATCCGGTTTTGATCGCTTCCTACCAGGCGGCCAAGCTCGGGGTCGAGGTGACCGAATACGAGCACCAGCGGTTGCTGCAGGAGGTGCTCAACTCCACTGCCGTCGTTTACTTTTCCCACCTGCGCAACCTCCGGCGGTTCGAAGTGATCCGCGCCAACATCGAGCGCGGGGAAACCTTGTTGCGGTTGGCGCGCCATCAATTCGAGGTGGGGGTGGCGACCCAAATCGACGTCACCCGGGCGGAGGTCCAGCTGGCTTTTGACGAACAGGCCCGGTTGCAACAGGAAACCGTGGTGTTCGAGAGCGAACTTCTCCTGAAGCGGTTGCTGCAATTCGACCTTCAGGCGCCGCTCTCGATCGGGGACTTCGCGGCCAGCCGTCACTTGCCCGGGGATGCGCCGGATGTGTCGGTGGAGGCGGTGCTGCCCGACCGTCCCGAATACTTGCGGGCGCGGTCGCAGTTGGAGCGAAACCGCTTGGAGCGCCGCGCGGCGGGTTGGGAGCGGTTTCCATCGATCCAGGCGTTCGGGGATTACGGATTCGTCAGTCAGACTGCCTGGGACGGCGACGGCGACACCGGTTGGACAATCGGGATCGCGGCGACCATGCCATTGTTCGAAGGATTCCGGATTCGGTCGAACAAGGACTTGGCCGACTCGCGGATTCGGGCGACCCGCTTGGAACTGCGGCAGATCGAGCAGGAGGTCTCGTCGGACCTGTTGATGGCGTGGCAGGATATGCGTTCGCGGCTCGCCCAAGTCGGAGTGGCGGAGCAGAACGTCCGGTTGTCGGAAGAGGAACTCCGGTTGGCCCGGATCCGGTTCGAGCAAGGGGTGGCGGACAACCGGGAAGTGATCGACGCCCAAAACCGGGTGGCGGTGGCGGAGGACAATTTGGTCGAGGCGGTCTACCGGTATAACCTGAGCCGGTTGGAATACGCCCGGAGCAAAGGGGATGTTCGTCTGTTGTTGGCCGATCAGGAAGTCGCGCCCGCGGACCGCGGAGGCGAAGAGAACTAAGCGATGGCGGACGATCCGATGATGACGTTGATTCTGGCCTCGGCGTCGCCGCGCCGGGCGCAATTGCTCGGGGAGCTCGGCATTCCGTTCACGGTGGTTCCGGCCGATGTGGAGGAAGACCCGGGCGACACGCTCGGACCGCGGGAGATGGTGTTGCACAACGCTCGCCTGAAAGGAATGGCGGTGGCGGAGCGGTTTCCGCGGCAGGTGGTTCTGGCGGCGGACACGACGGTTTTCATCGACGACCGGGTGTTGAACAAACCGCGCGACCTCGACGAAGCCTGGGAAATGCTGCGGCGATTGTCCGGACGGACTCACACCGTCTTCACCGGTTTTTTCGTCAAGGGCCCCGATGCTCCGTTCGAAATCGAGGAAGGGGTCGAGAGCGAGGTGACCTTCAAGGAGCTCGACGACGCGACCATCGCCAGTTATTTCCAGAAGGTGAACCCGCTCGACAAGGCCGGAAGTTATGGGATTCAGGAAGGCAGCGAGCAGATCATTCGGAATTACCAGGGATCGTTGTCGAACATCATCGGTCTACCAATGGAGGAGACCAAGCGGGCGCTGCGGCGGTTTGGTCTGTTGAAGGAGTGACTTTGGAGACGGGGTTTTATACCACGAATAAACACGAATATACACGAATGGCGGAAGTTGCTGTTGATAGCCGGTGCCTGCTGGTGGAGCCGACACACCCCACCATGCTCGCGCATGGTCCCCCCCTCTCAAGAGGGGATTGGCGTGAAAAAGTTCCCCTCTTGAGAGGGGGGGACCGCTCGCTAGAGCGGTGGGGTGTGTCGTCGTGCGGATGGGGTCCAATGCTGCCCCTCTTCATCTAGAATGCGGACGTCGGAACAACGGGGCGTGACTCCCGCCCGGATGGCGGGGGAAAGCGGTTGGGGAGGACGGGGAGGCCCGATTCTTTTGGGGGTTGCGGGGACCTTCTTGTTGCATGCCGCCTTGATTTCGTTCGCCCCGGAGGAGTTTCCGCGGACTTGGACTCCGGCGGTCCGGGAAGAAGTCCGTCTGGAGGTGATCCTGGACGACTTTGCCGAAGAGGAGGAGCGCCCGGAGGAGTTTATCCGGACCAATCCGGACGTGGTTTCGAATCCGCCGGACGAAACCGATTTCTTCTCCGACCGCGACCAACAGGCGGGACAATTGGAGGAGCGGACGGAGGGGGATCCGTCGTTGCCCGACGTGGAAGGAGAGGAACCGGAACCGACTCAGAATGTGGTTGATGGGATGGACGTGCCGCCGCTTCCGATGGAGGATTTACTGGATGCGATGCGGGAGGAAGCCGGATGGATGCCGGAGCCGTTGCCGGAGCGGGCGATTCCGGGGTTCGATCCGGTCGAGGAAGCGGAAGGACTTGACGTGCCGGTGACGCCGGAAGCGCCGGATCTGGAGGAGTCGCCGGTCATAGGGGTCGATCTCGGCGCCGGCGAAGCCGAAAGCGACCGGTCGAGGCTCGATTCGCCCTTGGAGACCGACGGCGAAGAGGAGCGGAGACCGGACCGGGCGACGCCGCGGCCTCGTCCGCGGCTTCCCCAATACACCCAAGGTCCGACCGGGAGTCGGCGGGGATCGGCTCCTGCGGTCGGTTCGGTTTCGGTCGATGCCAACTTCAGCGAGTTCGGGGACTATCTGTCGCGGATGCTCGACGCCATCGTCCGGCAATGGCATATCCTCGCGTGGGATTCGCTTCCCTCGGGCGAAGTCGGGACGGTGGTGATGATCTCCTTCCGGGTCGATTCCTCGGGCCGGATCGACGGGTTGGAAGTGCTCGGGTCTACCGCCAGTTTGATCGCGACCTTGATCTGCCAGGATGCGATTTCATCGCGGCAACCGTATGGCGAATGGACGCCCGACATGAAGGAAGTTCTCGGGGACGAACAAACCATTCGTATCCGGTTTCACTACCGGTGAAGAAAATCCGAAGAAAATTATGAATTATGAATTATGAGGGGGGGACGTTGGCCACAGAGCTTCCGCTCGGCAAGGGAGTCCGGATCGTGGCGACTGATCCGAGCGGGTTGGTGGCGTTCGAGAAACCGGCGGGAGTTTTGTCGCATCCGAACGTGGCGGCGGATGCGTCCCGGTCGCTGTTGCGGGCCCGCTACGACTCCGGCGAGGAGTGTTACGAAATCGGCGACGGTGAGGACCGGCGAAAGGTTTGGCTGTTGAACCGGCTCGACTCGGCCACCTCGGGGATTTTGTTGTGTGCGGTGCGGCGGGAAATCGTTGATGCGGTCCGCCGGGAATTCGCCGAAGGGCGGGTGCGGAAAACCTATTTCGCACTGGTCTTCGGCGCGATGGTGCCGCCGAGGCAGACCTGGCGGGACCGATTGCAGGTATCCAAAGAAGGAGGACAATTGCGGACCCGGGCCCAGGGGGGATTGGAGGCCGAAACCGAGGCTCGGGTGGAGCGGTCGTATCCGGGGCGGATTCCGGTGAGTCTGTTGGAGTTGAAACCGAAGACCGGCCGGACCCATCAGTTGCGGGTGCAGTGCGGACGGCGGAAACTGCCGATCATCGGCGACCAGACCTACGGCGACTTCGCCTGGAACCGGGAGTTCGCGCGGGCGACGAAACGGAAACGGCTGTTTTTGCATTCGGCCGAAGTCGCCCTTCGGTTTACGGCGGAAGGGCGGACCGTGACATTTTCGGCTCGCTCTCCGCTGCCAAAAGAGTTCATTCCCTGAGTCATGCTGCAAATCGACACGCGGGCGGCCAGAACGCCGACAGGACTCGTATTGATCGGATTGACGGTCGTGTGGGGTCTGTTGTTTTTATTTTACGCCGGGTGGGAACGCCCCCCGAAGTTCATCGCGCGCGAGGAAGTCTGGAAAGTCGTGCAACAGGAAGCGGCGAAACACGACCTCGATCCCCGTTTCGTGTTCGCGATTATCGCTGCCGAAAGCAGTTTCAACGCTCGGGCGCGGAACGGCGACGCCCGCGGATTGATGCAGTTGCGACCGTTGGCCTGGAAGGAAGTGTCGGACAAATCCCACCGGCGGGCGTGGAACTGGAAGGAAAACATCGCCGTCGGGACCGCTTATCTCGGGTTTTGCAAAACGTTCCTGGAAACCCGCGGTCAGTTTTCCTATCCGAGATTGGCGGCCTCGTATCGTTTCGGACCGTATGCGGTGCAAAAAGCCGGTTTCCAACTCGACCAATTGCCGGCGACCCGCAACGAAATTTATCGCGAATTGCTGCGGGGCAACCGGGCTCCGGTGCCGATTCCATGATGCGGGAGATGACGGTTCGATGAAAGTGGTTCTCGCCGAAAAGCCGTCGGTCGCGCGCGATCTCGCGAAATTTCTCGGGGCCGACTCCCGCGGCAAAGGATACTTCGAAGGCAACGGTTGGACCGTCACCTGGGCGTTTGGGCACATGGTGGAGTTGCAGGAACCGGAGGATTACAATCCGGAATGGAAATCGTGGCGCCTGAGCGATCTGCCGATCCTGCCGGAAGCTTTCAAACTGCGAGCCCGCGACGAGGAGTCGGCGGGGGAGCAATTGCGAACGATTCAACGCCTCTTCCGGGAAGCCGACGAAATCGTTTGCGCGACGGATGCCGGGCGCGAAGGGGAGTTGATTTTCCGTTACATCCTGACTTGGACCGGCTGTGAAGGGAAACCGTGCCGCCGGCTCTGGATCAGCTCGCTGACCGCCTCGGCGATCGAAAAAGGATTCGCCAGTCTGGCGCCGGCGGAGAAATTCGACCGCCTTTACCATGCGGCCCGGTGCCGGAGCGAAGCCGATTGGATCGTCGGGCTCAATGCCACCCGCTTTTTCACCGTCGAATACGGGAGACGGAACCTGCTCCTCAGCATCGGCCGGGTGCAGACCCCGATTCTGGCGATGATTGTCAATCGCGACCTGGAGATCGAGTATTTCAAACCGCAGGACTATTGGGAGGTCCACACCCTCTGCCGGGGAGCCACCTTCAAGCACACCGACGGGAAATTCGACGACGTTGCCAAAGGGGAAGCGGTGATGGAGGCGGCCAAGGCCCATCCGCTGGTGGTGCAATCGGTCACCAAGAAGAAGGAAAACGCCAATCCGCCCCAGCTCTACGATCTCACCTCGCTCCAGCAGGACATGAACCGGATGCACGGTTTCACCGCCGACCAGACGCTCCGGCTCGCCCAGAATCTTTACGAAAGCAAACACCTCACCTATCCCCGGACCGACAGCCGCTACATCAGCCGCGACATCCAGCCGACGATCGCTCCGTTGTTGGAGGCGTTGCGCCGGTTGAAACCGGACGAAATCGGGGCGCTCGATCTGGCCAGGCTCCCGTTCACCAAACGGATCGTCGACGACAAGAAAGTCTCCGACCACCATGCGATCCTTCCGACCGAAGTGGTGGGGGATCGATTGAGCGGCGACGAACGGAAACTTTACGACGCGATGGTGATCCGGTTGATCGCGGTCTTTTATCCCCCCTGCGTGCAAGCCGTGACCGTGGTCGACGCCTTGGCGGGGGAAATCCCGTTTCGGGCCCGGGGGAAAGTGATGGTCGATCCCGGTTGGCGGGCTTTGTATGGAAAAGCCGGGCCGGACAACGCCGACGACGAAGAGGGAAAGGGCAAAGGAAAAGGGAAGGGAAAAAGCGAGGGAAACGAACCGGAAGCGGCGCAGGAGATGCCCGATTTCCAGGAAGGCGAATCGAATCCGCACGAACCGTTGCTTCAATCGTTCAAGACCTCGCCGCCAAAACGGTTCAACGAAGCGACCTTGTTGCAACTGATGGAAACCGCCGGGAAAATCGTCACCGACGAGGCGTTGAAAGAAGCGTTGAAAGAAAAAGGGGTCGGGACCCCGGCGACCCGGGCTTCAATCATCGAAGTATTGATCCAGCGGAAATTCGTCGAACGGAAGAAGAAGAACCTGATCAGCACCGAATTCGGGCGCGGTCTGATCTCCCTGGTGCAGGACGAACGTTTGAAATCGCCGGAGTTGACCGGTGACTGGGAATTCCGGCTGAAACAGATCGAGCGCGGCGAATACGATCCCGCGACCTTCATGGCGGAGGTCGCCGAATACACCCGGGAGATCCTTCGGCAAACCTCCGAGAAAACGATCGACACCACCAACCTCGGGCCGTGTCCGGTATGCAACGCGCCGGTGATCCGGGGACGGGCGGCCTACGGTTGCTCCGAGTGGAAAACGGGATGCAAATTCGTGTTGCCGGGATCGGTCTGGGGCCTGACCCTGGCACCGGAACTGGCCCGGGAAATCTTGTCCCACAAACGGAGTCTGACCCCGCATCCGATTCAGCCTAACGGCAAGAAATTGTTCGCCACCCTGAGTTTGGGCAAAGACGGAAAACTCGATTACGAAGTCGCCCAAGTGGCGAAGAAGCAGAACGGGGACGAACGGATCGGGACCTGTCCGGTTTGCGGGGGCGATATCGTCGACGGAACGAAAGGTTACGGATGTTCGAATTGGAAGAACGGATGCCAGTTCGTGATTTGGAAAACCATCGCTCAAAAGCCGATCACCCCGGAGATCGCCGTGGCATTGTTGACCGCGGGCCGAACGGAAGTTTTGACCGGATTCAAATCGAAAGCCGGCAAAGATTTCGAAGCCAAACTGAAAATCGCCGATGGAAAGGTGACCTTCGATTTCTGAGGGTGGCAGGTGACCAACGCGTAGCATCCGGCTTTCGCACTGTTTCATCGAGTGAAAACTCGATGCTACGGTAGCATCCGGCTTTCGCACTGTTTCATTGAGTGAAACCTCGATGTGACGGTAGCATCCGGCTTTCGCCGGATGAAGGAGCGGCGCGCTTTAGCCGCCGTTTGTGCCGTGGCCGACGGGTCTTCGGCTGAAGCACGAAGCTCCGGCGTATGCACTGTTTCATCGAGTGAAACCTCGATGTGACGGTAGCATCCGGCTTTCGCCGGATGAAGGAGCGGCGCGCTTTAGCCACGCTTTAGCCGCCGTTTGTGCCGTGGCCGGCGGGTCTTCGGCTGAAGCACGAAGCTCCGGCGTATGCTCTGTTCCATCGAGTGAAAACTCGATGCTACGATCTGACGAACTTCGGATGCTGCGGGACCGACCTCAAACCGCCAATATGTCGACTTGATACAGGCGGATCAGGCTGTCGCGGGAGGCGAGTTTCCAGCGGCGGGCGGTGGATTGGGCGATCAGGAGGCGGTCGAAGGGATCGTTGTGGTGCCAGGGAAGGCGGGCGCTGGCGGCGCAATCCGTTGAGGAGACCGGAAGCTCCTGGAAACCGGTGGCGAGGGCGGCGTCGATCCAGTTTGCCGGCAGTGACAATTTGCCTTTGGCGGCTTTCAATTCCAGTTCCCAAGCCGTTGCGGAGCTGAAGAAAATGGTGTTTGTTGGATCCTCGATGGCGGCCCGGGCCTCGGGACGCAAGGTCTGGGGAGCGTGGAGCGCCCACAAGAGGGCGTGGGAATCGAGGAGGAGAGTCACGGTTGCTTCTCCTCGGCGACGTTCCACTTCGACGAATCCTCGGAGCCGTAGAAGGCGTCTTCCAGGTCCGGATCGGGATCCCAGCAACCTTCGGTTTCGGTGACGAGACCGGCGAGCGCCCCGAGTTTCCGGGGTTCGACCTGTTTCTCGAACGGGGTCAGCCGGACCACCGGTTTGCCGGCCTTCGCGATCACGATCTCTTCTCCGGACGCCGCTTCCTCGACCAGCTTCGAGAGGTGGGTTTTGGCGTTCTGAATGTTGATGATCTTCATCAGACCAAGTCTGGTCTGGTTTGGTTGGTTGTCAAGTGGGATTCGTCGGATCAGAATTCCCAGACGATCGGAATGATGATGATCGAGCCGATGAAGTAGAGGAGGTTGAGCGGAATGCCGATTTTCAGGAAGTCGGAGAATTTATAGCCGCCGACGCCGTAAACATAGGTGTTCGTCTGGTAGCCGATCGGGGTGGCGAAACTGGCGGAGGCGGCTACGGCCACGGCGATCAGGAAGGGACGGACGCTGACGCCGAGGGATTCGGCGATGCCGAAAGAGATTACCGCGATCAAGACGGCTGCGGCGTTATTGGTCAGGATCTCCGTCAGGAGGGTGGTGATGAGATAGACGCAGGCCAGCATCGCGAGGGGTTTGAGCGGTTCGGCGACGAAGAGTTCGACTCCGCGGATCATCCAGTTGGCGATAAAGAGGGCGGTGCCGGATTTTTCCATGGCGATCCCCATGGCCAGCATGCCGAAAATGAGGAAAAGGAGGTTCCATTGGATTGCGGCGTAACCCTCTTTCGGTTTGATGCAGCCTGTAAGAAAGAGGAAGACGACGCCGATGACGGACGACATCACGATCGGGATGGGGGTGAGTGTTGCGGTGAGGACCACCGCCGCGATGGTGGCGAGGACCAAGGGCATTTTCCCGCGTCCGGAATTCGCTGGAACGTGCGGCTTGTCGAGGAGGAGGAGGTCTTCGTTGGTGCGCAGGTATTGGACGGCCTGCTCCGTGCCGAGCATTAGGAGGGTGTCTCCGAAGTCGAGACGGAGGGTGTCGAGCTGTTCGCGGACGTTTACCCCACGCCGGTGGACAGCGAGGATGGTCATGCGGAAGCGTTGGCGGAAGTTGAGCTCGCGGATCGTTTTGCCAATGACGGCGGAGTTGGGGGGGATGACCGCCTCGACCAGGATCCCCTCGTGGGCGGCGATTTGTTCGAGTCCGAGACCGACTTCGGCGGTAAAGTCGACCCCTTCGATGCTACGGGCGTGGGCGATTCCGGCCGGGCGGCAGGCCATCACCAAGCGGTCGCCGGCTTCGAGGTCGACGGTTTTCAGGTCGGATTGCACCGCGACGCCGCGGCGGACGATTTCGATGACCCGGAGGCCCCTGGAGCGGAGGATGCCGGCATCCTGCAAGGTCTTGCCGACCATCGGGGAGTTTGGTTGGACGAAGGCTTCGGTCAGGTATTCGCGGCGTTCTTCCTCGCTCAGCATGGAGGTCAAGGTATCGCGGGCGGGAAGAATCCGGCGGCCGAAAACCACCAGATAGACCGCTCCGATCGCCAGCAAGGGGAGGCCGATGTAGGCGATTTCGAACATGGAGAACGGGGCTTCGCCGCGGTCTTGGGCGACCCCGCTGACCAGGAGGTTGGTGCTGGTTCCAATGAGCGTGCAGGTGCCGCCGAAAATCGAGGCGTAGGAGAGGGGAATCAGCAATTTGGAGGCGGGAACGTTGAGGGTGCGCGCCAAGCCGAGGACGACCGGCATGAAGACGACGACCACGGGAGTGTTGTTGATGAAGGCCGAGACGGCGGCAACCCCGAGGACCATGGTGAAGACGAACCAGGCGTAACCGATCCGGGTGATGCCTTCGAGTCGTTGCGCGAGGAGGTCGATGGCGCCGCTACGTTCCAAGGCGGCGCTTAAGATGAACATTGCGCCGACCGTGATCGGGGCGGGGTTGGAGAACACGCTGAAAGCTTGGTCGACCGTGATCAATCCCGTTGCCATCAGGATCGCGAATAGGGTCATGGCGGTGAGATCGACCGGGAGTTTTTCGAGCGCGAAACTGACCAATGTCAACGTGAGCAGAACGAAGATGAGAGCGATTTCCCAAGTGAGTTCCATGATCGGTAGTGGGGTTCCTCAGGGCGAAGTCAGGAGACCACGCGGGAGCCTCGCGGAAGGGGCGAGGGATTGCGGGACGCGGTGGCTTCGCGGGCCTCCTCTTCCTCGTGTTGTTTGTTCCATTGGTAAAAGCTGTATCCGATCAGGAACATGCCGACGAACTTGGCAAGCACCGCTTTCATGGTGCCGCCGAGGATCTGGTCGTCCATGGCGCTCAATTCGGTGATCCGGGGAGCGAATTCGTAGGTTGGATACAGGACTTCGCCGGAAAAAACGAGGTAGGTCGCCACCGGGATTTTTCCGAGCGAAAGAACGAAGATGAAAAGGATTTGGGGCCCCGGGGGGAGTGCGGGGACGTCGCGGGAGCGGGTGAAGACGAGCCACCAGACGAGGAAGGCGGAGCCGAACATGGTGACGTGCTCAAGGTTGTGCACCCAGCGTTGCTGGAGGGCGGCCTCGTAGAAGGTCGGAACATGCCAGGCGGAGAGGGTGAAGATGAAGATGAAACCGGCGACGACCGGTCGGGTCCCGAGGCGGAGCAGACCTCCGGGGACCGGACGGCGGAGGACTGGACGGGTGAGCCAGTCGGGCAGACCGAGGATCAGCAGGATCGGCACCGGATACATCAGCAGGATGTGCTGGGTCATGTGGGCGCTGAACAGGTAAACCTCGCCGATGAAGTCGAGGGGGCTGCCGACGGTCAGATAGAAAAGGATCAGTCCGCTATAAAAGCAGATTGCTTCGCGGAGCGGGTAGGGGGTGTTGGGGGCAAGTTTATACCGCCACGGGCCGGTGTAGACGGCGTAGAGCCAGGCGATCGCCAGAAGACTGCCGATCAGTTCGGGTTCCGTATGCCAGTGCCACCAATTCATCGGGGATTACGTTTACCACTTGCGAGCGATCTCTGCAATGACTTCGGATTAGCGGCGGTTGAGTTATCCGCCGCACTGAAGGCGAGACGGCCGGGGTGGGAAACCCTCCGAGGAGGGTTACACCGTTTCGACGAGGGCGGGAACCTCGTGCCGTGCTTGAGGAGGTTCGGCTTCCCAGTCGGGTTCAAACTGGTCCCAGACGAACAAGGCCCAGAGCACGAAGGCGGTGCCGCCACCGATCACCAGTCCGAGGAAGAAGAGGACGGCGATCAAGGCCCGGTCCCACCGCATGTGCATGAACCACCAGATGACTCCGAGGAACTTGACGAAGGAGAGGATGCCGAGCGACCAGAAGAGGAACCAGCGCGGCAGAGGCATCCAGATCAACACGATTTCGACGCCGGTGATCAGCGCCAGAATCATGGCGAGATAGATGAAGGTGAAGAACTTCTTCTTATCCTCCGGATTGTTGGGAAAAGGTTTTTCCATGTGAGTAGCCTTGCCGTGGTTAGACATATTCGAGGAGGTAAACCACCGTGAAGATCACGATCCAGACGATGTCGACGAAGTGCCAATAAAGACCGGCCGATTCGACGTCGATCGCTTCCTTGTGGGTCAGGCGCCCGGAGAACGAATAGAAATAAAGCGACAGGAGCCAGATGATCCCGATCAAGACGTGGATCCCGTGAGTGCCGGTCAGCACGTAGAAGGTGGAGCCGAACAGGCTGCTTCGGAGGGTCAGGCCGTCGTTGACGAAGTGAATGAACTCGTAGACCTGGCCGCTCAGAAAGAGGATCCCGAAGAAGCAGGTCGCGAGGATGCATCGGCGAAAGCTCTTCAGGTTGTTCTTTTCAATCGCCGCCACCGCCAGCGCCATCATCAAACTGCTCATCAGCAGGATGAAGGTACTGACGGAGGTCAGTTCGATATCGAAGATGGCCCGCGGATCCGGGGTGCCCGGCGGCGGATTATTCCGATAAACGATGTGGTTGGCGATCAGACATCCGAAAAACATGCAGTCGGAAGCCAGGAAGGCCCACATGAAAAGCTTCTTGTTTGGGATCCCGGTGCTGTTTTGCTCCATGTGATGCCCGGTTTCTTGATCAACTGCCAGGTTGCTCATTTCTGATCTTTCCGCGGATGAATGTGGTAGCCGCCCGGGCCTTCAAGGGCCCAGCCGTAAATGCCAACGAGGGCGATAGCGAGTCCGATGAACGGCCCGAAAAAGAATTTGTCCATGTAAAGGACCCCGTAGACTCCGGCGAGGACGCCGATGACGACCACCAGGGGGAACCAGGATTGGTCGGGCATGTGGATGCCATGCGCCTCCGGTTTCTGATCGGGCGGCAATTTCGCGGGAGGCGTGTGTTTCCGGTGCCAGAATTCGTCGCGGTGGGTGACGGTCGGCACGCGGGCGAAGTTGTATACCGGGGGAGGGGAGGGAATGGTCCACTCCAGGGTCCGCGCGTCCCATGGGTCGTCGCCGGCCGGTTTTCCTTTCAGCGCGGAATAGATCAGCTGGCCGATGAAGACGCAGATGCCGATACCGAGAAGGAAGGCGCCGATGGTGGAGACCATGTTCCATTCGTTCCAACCCATGTTGTCCTGGTAGGTGTAAATCCGGCGCGGCATGCCGCCGAGACCGAGCCAGTGCATCGGCAGGAAGGCGACGTTGAAGCCGACGAAGGTCATCCAGAAAACGATTTTTCCGACCGTTTCGCTCATCATCCGGCCGCTGACTTTCGGGAACCAGTAGTAGCAACCGGCGATCAGGGAGAAGAGGCTGCCGCCGATGAGCACGTAGTGGAAGTGGGCGACGACGTAGTAGGTGTCGGTGTGCTGGAGGTTGGCGGGGGCCACGGAGTGGGTGATGCCGCTCAAGCCGCCGATCAGGAACATCCAGATGAAGCCCAAGGCGAAGAGCATCGGTGTGGTGAAGCGGATTTGCGCTCCCCAGAGGGTGCCGATCCAGTTGAATATCTTGACCCCCGTCGGCACCGCGATCGCCATGGTGGTCAAGGCGAAGGCCAGGAAGGCGACCTGGCTCAGGCCGGTGGCGAACATGTGGTGGCTCCAGACCGCGAAACCGACCACCCCGATCAGGATCCCCGAGAATACGATGATCGCGTATCCGAAAAGTGGTTTGCGGGAGAAGACCGGGATGATTTCGGAAATGATTCCCATCGCCGGCAGGATCAGAATGTAAACCTCCGGGTGACCAAAGACCCAGAACAGGTGCTGCCAAAGGATCGGTTGTCCGCCGAAGGCCGGTTCAAAGAAGCCGGTGCCGGCCAGACGGTCCATCATCAAGCAGGCGAGGGCGATGGTGATGGCCGGGAAGGCGAGGATGATCAGGAAGTTGGTCACGAGGGTCATCCAGACGAAAACCGGCAGGCGCATCATCTTCATCCCGGGCGCTCGCATGTTGATGATGGTGACCACGAAGTTCAAGCCGGCGACCACCGAGGCTACCCCGAGGAGCTGGAGACCGAAGACCCAGAAGTCGGTGCCAAGGCCGGGGCTGTATTGTTTCGAGGTGAGCGGAGCGTAGCCGAACCAGCCGATGTCCGGGGCATGGGCGAGGAACCAGGAGGAGTTGATGAAAAGGCCGCCGGCGATGAACATCCAGAGGCTGAAGGCGTTCAGGCGGGGGAAGGCGACGTCACGCGCCCCGATCATCAGTGGGACAAAATAATTGAAGAACGCGGCGCTCAGCGGCATGACCGCAAGGAAGATCATGGTCGTCCCGTGCATCGTGAACGTCTGATTGAAAGCATCGGCGCCCATGAAGGTGTTGTTCGGGACGGCCAGCTGGATGCGGAGAAGCAAGGCCTCGATGCCCCCGACCAGGAGGAAGAAGAGGGCGGCGATGGCATACATGATGCCGATCCGCTTATGGTCGACGGTGGTGAGCCAGCTTACGATTCCGGTCTGGGCGGTTGGCCGTTTGAGCCATTGGCTCCGTTGCGGATGGTCGTCGCCTCCGTGGGAAGAGACATGGGTGGAAGATGATTCGTGCATTGCGAAGGAAATATGGAATTATTCGAGGGACATCAGGTAGGCGACGAGGGCCTCGATTTCAGCTTCCGTCAAATTCTGGGCCATGACCGCGTCGGTCATCAGGTTGCCCGGTTTGACCCGTTCCGGTTCCCGCAACCAGCGGGAAAGGTTGCTCTCGGTGAGAGTCAGCAAACCGGCGGCGATGGTGGTGCGACTGCCGAAATGAGTCAGATCCGGACCTTCCAAACCGCGGCGCGGAGTCTCTTCGGTGATGTTGTGGCACTGGACGCAGCCTTTGCCTTGGAAGAGATTGCGGCCGGTCAACTCGAGTTCGGTCTGCGGCTGCCGTGCCGGGGCGAGTTGGTTCTCCACCCAGGCGTCGAAGTCGGCTTCTTCCTTGGAGAAAACCCGGAAGAGCATGTTGGCGTGGGAAGTTCCGCAGAATTCGGCGCATTGGCCGTGGTATTCGCCGACTTCATCGGCCAAGAGCCAAAGATTGTTGGCGCGGTGCGGGATCATATCCCGTTTTCCCGCCAGCTTCGGCACCCAGAAGCTGTGGATGACGTCGGCCGTCCGGAGATGGACCAGAATCGGGCGCTTGATCGGAATCGCCATTTCGTTGGCGGTCATGATGCCGTATTCAGGATATTCGAAGGTCCACCACCATTGGTAGCCGGTCGCGATCACTTCCAGCGGTTCGCCGTATTCTTCCGGGATGTGGTAGCTGTAGACCGTGGCACGGAAGGTCGGGACGGCGAGGATCACGAGGAGAAGGACGGAGCCGCAGATCAATCCGATCTCGATCAGAGGATTGCCGTGGGCGTTCGTCGAAATGACTTTGTCCTTTTCCCCGGGACGGCGACGGAAGCGAATAACGGCATAAAGAAGCACGGAGGCGACCGCGACAAAGATGAAGGCGCAGACCCACAGGCTCAGCATGAACAGGTCGAGCTGGACCTGGGCGACCGGCCCCCGGGCGTCGAAGGTGGTCTGCGGCGCATCCTTGAATACCTCACACCCCGTCAGGAACAGGGCGGCGAGCAAGCTCAATGGGAAGAGCTTTTTCTTTAAAAATGAAAATGGGCGCATGCTATCGAAAATAAATGAACTTACTTAACCTGAGGCAGAATCGTGTATGATCAGTAATCCCGCTGATTAAGGCAAAAACAATTTTTAATTGAAACAAAGGGGCGGTTTCTAACGAGAGAAGCGGCATCGGAAAAGCAAAATCGCCTTTTTATTAATTTCTCTTGCGCATTTGATTAGCTTTTCGCCGGTTGGTGCGGGGAAAAGGGCAAAATATGCGGAGACGAGGCGGGCTCGCGGTGGATACGGTTTCCCGGCAACGAAGGATGTTCCCTTCGTTTGTCGAGGGAAACATCCTTGTCGCGACGGGAGGGATCGCCAAGTCGGCGTTAAAGGCGCGGGATGGTCAGTCCGCCGTCGACCATGATGACCTGGCCGGTGGAGTAGGGGAAGTCGCCGCGGGCGAGCGAGGCGACCGCTTTGGCGACGTCGGCCGGATAACCCCAGCGTTTTTGCACGCAAAGGCCGTCGGCGATCAACTTGTCGTATTTGTCGGTCACCCCGGCGGTCATGTCGGTTTTGGTGACGCCTGGACGGACCTCATACACCGGCAGGTCGAACTCCCCGAGGCGGGTCGCCCAAAGGAGGGTCGCCATTCCGATGCCGGCTTTGGCGATGCAGTATTCGCCCCGGTTGACCGACGCGACGGTGGCCGAGATCGAACCGACGTTGATGACGCAACCGAAGAAACCGGAGTCGTCCTTCTTTTGCTCGATCATCCAGTTGGCCGCCGCCTGGGTCAGGAAGTAGGGCCCCTGGAGGTTGACCTTGATCACTTCCTCGAAGCTCTCCTCGGAGGCGTCCAGAATGTCCTTCCGTTCGCGGGGGGCCATTCCGGCGTTGTTGACCAGGACGTTGAGCCGGCCGAAACGCTTCCGGACCTCGGCGAGCATGTTCGTCCGGGCCTCCTTGTCGCCGATGTCGCCGCGGCAGTAGAGAACCCCGGCGCCGGTTTCTTCGAGTTTGGAGATCGCTTCCGTGACAGAGGCGGCCTCGCGCATGCCGTTGATGACGAGATCGAATCCGGCGCGGCCCAGATGTTCCGCGATGCCGAAGCCGATCCCGCGGGATCCGCCGGTCACCAGGGCGACCGGCCTGGGCCGGTTCGCTGTGGATGGGTCGTTGCTCATAATGGGTTTTAGGCTCCGACTTAATCGAGATTCGGAAGGTTGACCCAGGCCCGTTTCTCCCAGGAATCGAGTCCGGCCTCGGCGAGTTGGACCCCCTTGGCTCCCTCGCGGAGGGTCCAGCGGAACGGCTCGTCGAGGGCGACGTGGCGGAGGAAGAGCTCCCACTGGATCTTGAAGGCGTTGTCGTATTCGGTGGCGTCGGGCACTTCCTGCCAGCCGCCGAAGAAATCGATCGGACTGTCGATGTCGGGGTTCCAGACCGGCTTCGGCGTTTCGGCGGAAGATTGGACCCAGCATTTGCGCAAACCGACGATGGCGGAGCCCTTGGTGCCGTCGACCTGCATGGTGAGGAGGTCGTCGCGGCGGACGCGGACGTTCCAGGAACTGTTGAAATGACAAATGACGCCGTTGTCCAATTCGAAGGTCGCGTAGGCCGAGTCATCGGCGGTCGCTTTGTACGGTTTACCCTGTTCGTCGTAGCGGGTCGGAATGTGGGTGGCCCCGAGGCAGGAGACCGACTTCACGTTGCCGAAAAGATTATCGATCACGTAGCGCCAGTGGCAGAGCATGTCGATGATGATCCCGCCGCCGTCTTCCTTCCGGTAGTTCCAGGAAGGACGCTGGGCCGGTTGGTCGTAAACGTTACCCTCGAAAACCCAGTAGCCGAACTCGCCGCGGACGGACAGGATGTCGCCGAAGAACCCTTGCTCCTTGATCATCTTGAATTTCCGGAGGCCGGGGAGCCAGAGTTTGTCCTGGACGACGCCGTTCTTGACGCCTGCGTCCTCGCAAAGTTTGGCGAGCCGGAGAGCTTCGTCGGTGGTGACGGCGGTCGGCTTCTCGCAATAGATCGCCTTCTTGGCTTTGGCCGCCATCTCGACGAATTTGGCCCGGAGCAAGGTCGAGGAAGCGTCGAAGAAAATCTGGTTGTAGTCGTCGGCGAGCGCCTTTTCGAGATCGGTGCTGAAGCGTTCGACGCCGGTCCGTTCGGCGAGAGCCCGCAGTTTGTTTTCGTTCCGTCCGGTGAGGATCGGATCGGGCATGAGGGTGAGGTCGTCGGAGACCTTGATCCCCCCCTGTTTGACAATGGCGAGGATGGAGCGGATGAGGTGTTGGTTGGTCCCCATCCGGCCGGTGACGCCGTTCATAATGATGCCGATTTTTTTGATCATGTTTTAATTAGTGGTTCAAGGTTGAGAGGTGGTTCAACGTTCAATGTTCAAAGTTCAAGGTTGGGAGGGTGGAAGTTGTTCAAGGTTCAATGTTCAATGTTCAAAGTTCAAGGTTGGGAGGTGGAGGTTGTTCAATGCTCAAGGTTGCGGGGGGAGAACTTGGAGCCGCGGAGTTCGGAGCGTTGCAGGTAGTGTATGAAGCCGCTGATTTTGGCGCTGGTTTCAGTTGCCATTTGGTAAAGGGAATCGAATTCGGCTTGGGTGATGAAATCCGCATCGAGTGCCACGTAGAGTTGGGAGCGGCATTCTCCGCAGGAGGCCTTCGCCATGAACAGAAAGTGAAGGAACTCTTTGTTCCCGCCCCGCTCGAAACCTTCGGCTATATTCGACATGACGGAGACGGAGGCTCTACGGATTTGATCCTTCAACCCATAGTCTCGCGCGAATTCTCCCGTATTCGAAATCTTGTAGATTTCACGCGTTAACAGGCAGGCTTTCTGCCAGCTCTCGATATCTTCAAACCGCTCGATTGTAGCCATTTTTCCGGAATTCAACATTGAACCTTGACCATTGAACTTTGAACTAGTTTACCGGTTTCGCCGTGCATTGTGGGGCGGCGCCGGCGGGGAGGGGGGGGACGTCGATGCCGGCTTTCGGGAGGGTGCCTTCGAGTTCCTGTTTCCAGTGGGCGACGTCGCCGGCGGGACCGTAGCAATAGATCATTTTCATCGGCGTGTCGCCGGTGTTGGTCAGTTGGTGGAAGACCTGGGTCGGAATGTAAACCGCCTGGCCGGAGGAGATCGCCCGGCGTTCCTCACCGAGACAGATTTCCCCGTTTCCTTCGACGATAAAATAGATCTCTTCCTGCTCCTGATTGTGCCAGGGAACCTGGCCGCCGTTCGGCTCCAGGATCACCATGCCCATGGCGAAGTTGGTCGCTTGGATCGGGGAAGCTCCTCCGACCAGGTTGCGGGTTCTGCGGCGGGCCGGAAAGGTCCGGCCCTCCATTTGGTTCAAGTCGGCGATAATCATTTCTAAGGGATGTTCAAGGTTCGTGGTGAAAAAATGTTCAAGGTTCAAGGTTCAAGGTTTGTGGTTCAAGGTTCGTGGTTCAGGGGTTTGGTTCCTGTCATCAAGACTGCATTTGGAAACGTTGAACATTGAACCATTGAACCTTGAACGCGCGTTAGCGCCATTGAACCTTGAACGCGCGTTAGCGCCATTGAACCTTGAACGCGCGTTAGCGCTTCGCGCCGAAGAAGGTGTAGTAGGGTTCCTTGTTGATGACGCGTTGGATGTAGAGGGCGGCTTCGCGGGCGTGGTAATCTCCCCACATGCTCGATTCGCCGCACGGGACTTTTTGCTTGGGCGGGATGTAATCCCAGCCATTCGGGCGGTGATAGACGGAGTGGAGCAGTAGCCCTTGATGTTTTGGGTCGGTGCTCAGATACGGTTCGCCGAGAAGCGTATCCAAAACGGTAAGACCGGCCTGCCAGTAGCGGGCGCCTTTCTTTTTCTTCCCCTTGCCCTGGAGATAATGTCCGAGGCGCAGGAGCCCTTGCGCGGCGATGGCGGCGGCGGAACTGTCCACGGGTTCGTGGTCGTTGAACGGATCGGCCGGTTTATCCAGATAGTTGCCGAGCCTGTGGAGGTTAGGAGCCCCCGTATCCCAATAGGGAATACCGTCGGAGGGGGTGTGCTCGATGTAGAAATCGCAGGTTGCCTCGGCTCCTTTCAGCATCATCGCTTCGACTTCCTTGCGGTCGCCGATCTTTTCGAGATCGGCGTCGGAGACGGTGTCGAGGAACTCGAGTTCCTCCGGATAGCCGCACATCACCCAGGCGAGTCCGCGGGTCCAGGTGGTAAACGGCGAGAAACCTTGTTGGGAGCTCGGGCAACGGTAGTTGCCGTCGTTCAGGTTGAAAATGCTCTCATGGACGGTTCGGCCCCGGATGTCGTAGGAATCGCGGCCTTCGCCGTAATAGACATTGTAACGGCCGTTGTTGTAGGCGTGCTCGACCAGGCGGCGGAGCAGCGAAATCTCCTCGTCCCCTTCGCCCATCATGACATGGCCGAGCCGGTGCCCCATCGCGAGGGAGCGGAGGGAACGGATGGTGTCGGCGAAGAGCGACTGCGGTCCGTTGAAGGAACAGATGTAGCCGGTGCCGTCGTGGATGGTGGTCCAGCGTCCTGCCTGGACGGCGGCGCTGCATTTCAGGGCGAGCTCGTAGAAGTTTTTCTCCCATTCGCCGCCTTCAATTTTCCCTTCGTTGAGGAGGCGGAGGAGGTTGCCGTAGGTGCTGACGTTGTTGAACCCATGATCGTGGACCCCGCTGTGGGTGAGGTGGGGAGCCATTAGGTTGAGGGTGTTCTTCCGTCCGCTTTCGAGAAACGACGATTCTCCGGTGGCGTCGAACTGAAGGATCGCCGAACCGTATTGGAAACCCTGGGTCCATTCGGTCCAACCGCGGGTGGTGTATTTCCCCTTGACGGTGAAGACCGGGGAACCGTTGGCGGTGTCGTAGTTCTTCTCGATGTTTTCGATCTTGGCGCCGGACAATTCCCAGAATTTCCGGAGTTTTTGGGTCAGATCGGACGGCTTCAGTGTCTCGTTGATTTTGATCATAGCGTCTGTTGGTGGTTCGGTTTTTAGAAACGTTTGTCTTTGCGGAGATGGATGATGATCAGCTCGCAATCCTCGAGGGCCTCGTAGGTGTGGTCGAGGATGGCGTCGAACTGGATCGCTTCGCCTGGACCGAGGGGATGAACCTCGGAAGGGAGGCGGAAAAGGATTTTGCCGGAAAGGACCCAGCAGACCTCGTAGTCGTCGCGGTGGACCTCCGGGCGGGAAACTTGGGCGCCGGCCTTGGCGGTGCCGCGAAGGGCGCGGAGGTTGCCGTATTGAATGACTTTGAACTCGAACCCGCCCGCCTCGTGACGACTGGCGGTCGCCTTGTGGGCGGTGCGGGATTCCGCCAACCCGAGCAAATCGGTGGCGCTCATGCCGAAGACGCGGCTCAAGCGGAACAAGGTCTCGAGTTCCGCGACGCTCTGGTTGCGCTCGAGTTTGGAGATGACCGCCGGGGAGACTCCGGATTGACCCGCCACCTCGGCAATGCTTAATTGCTTGCCTTTGCGGAGCTCGCGCAGGACGGAAAAGTCATACATCTCTTTTCCGCTCTGGGCGACGGGACGTTTCCTGGACGGGCGAATCATGTTTACAATGCTCGGAATGTTCGCCAAGAATATGAAACGACGCAAAAAAACCAGTCAAGGAAAATAAAAAGAAAGAAAATGACCATGAAGCAGATTTCAAGAACCCGACTTGTTCCGGTCGCCGTGATCGACAACGCCGACGACGCTGTGCCTTTGGCCACCGCGCTGCATGAAGCCGGAGTCGACGTGATCGAGGTGACGTTTCGGACCGAAGCCGCCCCGGAGGCGATCCGCCGGATCCGGGCTGAGTTTCCCGAGATGCTGGTCGGCGCCGGCACCCTGCTTGATATTTACCAGGTGGAACAGGCCCTGGAAGCGGGGGCAAAGTTCGGGGTGTCGCCCGGGATCAACGAATCGGTGGTGTTGAAGGCGATCTCGCTGGAGTTGCCCTTCATGCCGGGGGTGATGACGCCGTCGGACGTCGAGAAAGGATTATCGCTCGGGTGCAATTTGTTGAAGTTTTTCCCGGCCGAGGCGGCGGGCGGCATTCCGATGTTGAAGTCCCTGGCCGGCCCCTATGGTCACACCGGGGTGAAGTTCATTCCGCTGGGAGGCGTTAATATCGACAACGCCCGCGGCTATTTGGATCTGCCGATGGTGGCGGCGATTGGCGGCTCCTGGTTCCTCGACCGCAAACTCGTGGCGAACCGCGATTGGGACAAAATCTCCCGCCTCACCAAGGAAGCGGCGGAGATGGCGAAGGAGTAGGGCGTTTCGATTCATAACACACCCCACCATGCTGGCGCATGGTCCCCCCCTCTCAAGAGGGGATCGGCGTACAGGAAGTTCCCCTCTTGAGAGGGGGGGACCGCTCGCCAGAGCGGTGGGGTGTGTTCCGCCGGTCAGCTTCCCGATTTCTTAACCAACTCCGGGAAGGAACCGGTCCGCCGGCTAGGTCAGGAGACTGGAGGCAACTTTCGCCATCCCACGGTCTTTTTGTTTTTTCTTGCATCGCGCTTTTACCGCGGCCAAAGTAACGGCAATCCCAATCCTAACGTTAGGATTATTGACCAGATAAAACTTCCGGGGGGCCTTCAACGCCTGCTGGGGAACCTTGTCCATTGCCTTTACCAACGATGCAGACTATTCGAACCTTACTCCTCGCCGCGTCCGGAATTCTCACCGGCGCCCTCGTTTCATTCGCCGAAAGTGTTCCGCGTGAGGTCAGCCACTATGATCTCGTTTGGAATTCCCCGAGCTTCAACTCCGCCGGATCGATGCCGATCGGAAACGGTGACGTAGCCCTGAATGTTTGGGTGAACCATAAGGGGGAGATCTGTTTCTACATAGCGAAAGCCGACGCCCTCACGCAAATCAATCGGCTGGTCAAACTGGGGCGGATCCGTCTCGCGCTCGACCCGAATCCGTTTCTCCAAGGTGGCGAAATGACCCAGGCGCTCCGTCTGGCGGACGGACGGATCGAGATCGTCTTTGCCAAAGACGACACCCGGCAGAAGCTTCTGATTTGGCCTGATGCGAATCACCCGCTGGTCCATGTCGAGGCCGAAGGGACTGAGTCGTTCGCCGTCACCGCCACCCTCGAGATTATGCGTCCGGAGCCGCGGACGCTCTCCGGACATGAGGCCCTCAGCGCATTGGAAATCGACCAGCGCAAACTGGAAGGAGCGGATACGCTGGTAGCTACCGGCGATGATACGGTTCTATGGTACCACCGGAACGACTCGATTTGGTTTGAGAACAACCTGCGCAAACAACATTTGGAGGAGTTGATCGGAACGATCGAGGATCCTCTTGCCGACAGAACGTTTGGCGGATTGATTCGCGGTGACGGTTTCGCGGCCGTCGACGACGCCACCTTGCGGGCAGAGCCCGCCACCGAACATCGACTTTCCATCGTTGCCCACACTTCGCGCCCGAAAGAAGTGGATACGTGGAAAGAGGAGATACGCGGGCTCGCCATGAAGTTTCGAGAGAGCGACATCGAGGCGATGCGGGCCGCTCACCGTCGGTATTGGGACCGATTTTGGGAGACATCGTTCGTCCGGATTCGGACGCCGGAGGAAATACCCTTCAATGTGCGTCGGCTGGAGCCGACCCGGGAACCGATTTTTCTTGGGGCCAGTCGAGAAAATCGACGCAAGTTCCGGGGGATACTTGGTGGTGCGGCCATCAGTAACTCGATGGTGTCCGAATCCGTTTTGCGCGAACGGGCGCTCGCCGGTCCGGATCAAGTGCCTGACGGGAACGGATTGGCTGTCGCCTGGCGGTTCAATGAGGCGGCGGAGAGCTATTCGCCCGTCGCGGGAGAGGGTGATTTGACTGCGGTCGTCGAGGGGAAAGTCACCCTTGAGGATGGCGGGATTCGGCTTGGGGAGGAGACCCGGCTCCGGATCGACCAATCTCCAGCGATCAGTCTCACAAGCGGATCATTCACCACCGAATTCTGGGTGAAACTCGCCGACGCGGGTGAAGGCGGATTTTTGCTCGAACGGGGGGATGGCAACCGGTCCCGCGAGTTTTATGTCTCTCTTCCGGCAGCCCCCCACAATCAGGTGGCCCATCTTATCTATCGTGAGAATCCCAACCTGACTTCCCGTTTGGTCGGGGGCACGCTTCATAGTGACTCGGAAGTTCCGTATGGCCGTTGGGTTCACCTCGCCGTGGTTTACGATGGCGATCAAGGGATTATTCGGCATTACATGGACGGACGGGAATTGGCGTCATCCTCTCCCGAATACACTCCGGATTTGGTGGCGCAGCAATGGCACCTCACCCGCATGATGTTTGCCGGCCAGGGGAGGGGAGAAATGCCGATCCGGTTCAACGGCCAGCTCTTCACCTTCGCCTCTGCCGCCTACAACGCGGATTTTCGACGTTGGGGGGGCGGTTACTGGCTCCAGAATACTCGCTTGATGTATTGGCCGATGCTCGCCAGCGGTGATTATGAGCTGATGATGCCGTTTTTCGACATGTATGTGAACGCCCTCGATCTAGCTCGTTATCGGACGCGGCATTATTTCGGTCACGACGGAGCCTACTTTCCGGAGACGATGATGTATTGGGGGACGTATGCGGAAGGCTCATACGGACAAAACAGTTTCGGATTCATCAACAACCCGTGGATTCGTTATTACTACAGCGGAAATCTGGAAGTTCTGGCGATGATGCACGATTACTGGGAGCACACCCGGGATCGGAATTTCCTTCTCGAAAAGTATCTCCCGTTTGCGAAGGAGGTGATCGTATTTTACGATCAGCATCATGAGCGCGACGAGAACGGGCTCATCCGCCTCTATCCCGGACAGGCGCTGGAGACATATCAGGACGCGGCCAATCCGGCCAATGAAATCGCCGGTTTGCGCTACCTCCTGCCGCTTCTCGCCGGACTCCCCGACTGGGCGGTCGACGAGGAGACGCGAGCGTATTGGAAATCCATATACGAGATCCTTCCTCCGCTGCCGACTCGGGAGCTCGCCGACGGGCGTATCGTCCTGGTCGCGGCCGAGGAAAAATTTTCCGACGCCCGCAACTCGGAGAACCCCGAATTGTATTCGATTTTTCCATTTCGAATTTTTGGCATCGGCCATCCGGACCAGGCGCTGGCGAATCTCAGCTTTGCCCGCCGGACGAACCGGTCCGCGTTTTCCTGGCAACAAAGTGACACCCAGGCCGCTCTCCTTGGCCGGACGGAGGACGCAACCGATCTTCTGCTCTCGCGCAGCCGCGGCAATCATTACCGGTTTCCAACGTTCTGGCGGCACGGCAACGATTGGGCGCCCGATGGCTGCCACGCGGGCAATTTTCTCATGACCGCCCAAAGCATGCTCCTCCAGGAAGTGGACGGAGAAATCCTCGTCCTGCCGGCCTGGCCGGAAGATTGGGACGTTCATTTCCGTCTGCGCGCTTCCAACAACACCACGGTGGAGGTCCGCTACGTTGACGGTCAAATTCAGGATTTGCTGGTCACTCCCGAAACCGAAAAGTCCCGATTGCGGGTAATGGTTGGCGACGGGAACGGTAGAATCGCGGGAGGAGCCCATGATTAAGCAAGCCGGATGGTTTTGGCTTCTTTTCATGGCCGCGGGAGGAACCATGCTGGGAGATCGACTGGGTTTGCTCGATGTGCCGATCGATTCGGGGAATCCGGTCGATCGATACAACGTTGTCTGGATGGAGCCGAGCGACGGCTCGGCCGATTCGTTTCCCCTGGGCAACGGTGACATCGGATTGAACGCCTGGGTCGATGGATCCGGCGACCTGCTGTTTTATATTTCCAAAACCGACGCTTGGAGCGAGATCAACCGGCTTCTGAAAGTGGGAAGGGTGAGAGTCTCCCTTTCCCCCAATCCCTTTGCCGACGGCGGGGAGGTCGAACAGGCTTTGCTGCTGCGCGACGGGTCATGCCGGGTGTTACTGCAAAACGGAGACCATAAGCTCGCGCTACGCCTTTGGGTGGATGCCAATCTCCCGGTGGTCCGGGTCGAAGTCGAAGGGACGAGTCCGGTCTTGGTCACGGCCGCCTTGGAGGTCTGGCGTGACCGTGAAAATACGATTTCGGGAGACGAAGCCAACAGCGCCTTGGGGGTTTCGGGGCCGCGGGTGGAAAGTGCCGATGTGGTGGTCGAAACCGGGGCCGATTCCGTGATTTGGTATCATCGCAACGAGTGGAGTTGGTATGCCCGTAACCTCGAGCGGCAACATCTGGCCGATTTCCCGGAGCGGCGTGACCCGTTGCTCTACCGGACATTCGGCGGGCGGCTCGCCGGTGACGGTTTTGCCCGGAACGGACCGGCGATCGAGTCGAAGGCGAAGTCCAAACGCCACGCCTTTGAAATCGTGGTCCTGACCGCGCAGGAGCAAGACGTCGAGAATTGGATCGCTGGAATCGAAGCGCTGGCGGAGAAGGTGGCGGAAACGCCGGCGGATTTGGCCTGGAGGGAGCATGTCGAGTATTGGACGGCTTTCTGGGAGCGTTCGTTTGTTCGAGTCCGCACTCCGGAGGAGGATCCGGTTCCGCCGTATATCGTGCGGGGCAACACGGAGCCGTTTCTCTTGGGGGGTCCGACCGGATGGGACCTTCCATATGAAGGAGGCGTGGCGATGATGCGGATGAGCCGCGGGTTGCTTTCGGCGGAGGAACTGGCCCGCCGCGCGGAATCGATCGACGCGCCGGTCGCCGACGAGAATCTTATCGCCGATTGGCGGTTTCGTTCTCCGGAGCGGGAAATGCGCCCTGTTGCGGGAGATTCTTCCCTGGTGGCGAGGGTGAAGGGACCGGTCCGTTCCACCGGCGACAAAATCGATGGCCTGCAACTCGGTGGTGAAACCTCGTTGTCGATCGATTCGCCCGCGGCGGAGTTGTTCGAACAGCCGTTCACGCTGGAATTTTGGGTGCGGTTGACCGAGGAGGACCGGGGCGGCCGGTTTTTGGACAAAACCACGCCCGCTCGGACGGACGAGTTGCAAATCGACATTCCGGGCGATCGGGTTGTGCGATTTCGGACCACGAAACCCCATATCGGCCGGGGGGTGCTTCCACTGGGAGAGTGGGGCCACTTCGCGGTGCAATACGATCCGGACGCCCGGACGAAGACGATCGTTCTGCCTGAGCGGGAACCCCGTGTGCAAACCTACCGCGATCCGCAACCGTACAGTCGCGATTTGCTCGCTCAGCAATGGCATCTCCAGCGTTTCCTCAGCGCTGCCGGGGGAAGGGGAGCGCAACCGATCAAGTTCAACGGATCGATCTTCACGTTTGCTCATCCGGACGACGGTCTCAACGCCGATTACCGCCGATGGGGCGGGTCTTACTGGTTCCAAAACACCCGCCTGATGTATTGGCCGATGCTTGCCAGTGGGGATTATGATCTGATGCGTCCGTTGTTCGGGATGTTCGTCGACGCGCTGCCGCTGGCCCGATATCGGACAGAACATTACTACGAGATCGAAGGGGGGGCTTATTTTCCGGAAACGATCACATTTTGGGGCACTTATAAAGACGACGATTATGGCGGTCCCGGACGAGAGCGGGGGGATGTCCGCAGTCCATGGATACGTTATTTCTACAGCGGCAATCTCGAGCTATTGGCGATGATGCTCGACTTCTGGGAGCACACCGGCGACCGGGAGTTTCTACAGAACGAATTGGTTCCGTTGGCGGAAGGATTCCTGCGCTTCTATTATGGACGCACCGGCCGTGATGAGCAGGGACGAATCCTGTTTTATCCCTCCCAGGCGTTGGAGACTTTCCAGGAGGCGAAGAATCCGGCCAATGAAATCGCCGGATTGAAGTGGGTTCTTCCCTTGCTGATCGATCTTCCTGAATGGGCGGTGAATGAGGAGACCCGCGCTTTCTGGCGCGATTTCCTGGGGAAGTTGCCTCCTCTGCCCAGGCAGGAAGGGACCGACGGCCGAGTGACGCTCGCCGGAGCCGAGGAGATCTTCCAGCCGGCGCGGAATTCCGAAAACCCGGAACTCTACGCGGTCTTTCCCTTCCGGCTGTTTGGGTTGAACCGCCCCGAGCTGGAGCTTGCCCGGGAGACATTTCTCCAGCGGCAAAACGTGGTCGCTTTCGGCTGGCAGCAAAGCGATTCCCAAGCCGCGCTTCTGGGGATGGGCGATCACGCCGAGGAGTTGTTGCTGCACCGAAACCGGTTGGTCGATTACAAGTTTCCGATTTATTGGGGGCCGAACAACGATTGGACGCCCGACCAATGTCACGGCGGCAATCTCCTCCACGCTCTACAGTTGATGGCGCTGCAGGAAGTCGACGGAGAGATCCTCGTCCTTCCAGCCTGGCCGAGTGGTTGGGACGTCCATTTTCGGTTGCACGCTTCCAACAATACCACCGTGGAAGTCCGTTATGTCGACGGGCGGATCGAGGAGTTGTCGGTCACTCCCGAAACGGAGAAGGGACGCCTGCGGTTGGTGGGAAGCGCAAAACGGGACTGACCGTAACGCGGGGGGCGGGGCTCCGTTTTAATATGGTCGGACCGGTCAGCTTCCGGGTTTTTCGACCGGTTTGGCGGCCAACTCCGGGGGGAGTTGGTCGGCCGGGTAGGTCGGGAAGCTGAGGCGGATCAGGCTGAACCAGGGAATGTCGAAGGAGGTGTTTCCGTCGCTGCGGTCGACCATGACCGCCAGTCCGGCGGGAGTGCCGCCCGCTTGGCGGACGATCTCGATCGCTTCCTGGGCGCGCCCGCCGCGGGTGATGACATCCTCGACCACCAGGACCTTTTCCCCCGGGCTGAGGCGGAAGCCGCGGCGCAAGGCGAGCCGGTCGTTCACTTTCTCGGCGAAGATGTAGCGGGATTTGGACTGGCGGGCCACTTCCTGGCCAATCACCAATCCTCCCATGGCCGGAGCTAGGACGGTGGAGAATTCGATGTTCTCAAGTTGCCGGATCAATAATTCCGCCAGTCTTTCGACATGATTCATGTATTGGCAAACCTGGGCGCATTGGAAAAAATGCTCGCTGTGGAGCCCGGACCTCAGCACGAAATGCCCGGTCAGCAACGCCTTGGATTCCTTGAAAATCGATAATACCTCTTCCTGATGATCATTCATGAGCCCGGTCAGAATTGAGGACTCTGCGGAAAATGCCGAGTTCAATTTTCGGGGGAGGAGAGTGGGATAACATGCGGGCGGAGCCGGGACGGCCCTGGGCCTTTGGGATCAGAGGCCGGATTCAGCGAGGCGGGTTTCGGCTTCGGGGAAGGTGATTTGGTGGCGGTGGACGAGGAGGGAGAGGGCGACGGGGGAGGGATAGGTTTGGCCGGATTTCATCCGGGGGGCGACGTAGGCGAGGCAGTCGTGGAGGAGAAGGCAGGCTTGTTCGTAATCAAGAGGGGTGAGCATTTGGAGGTAACGGATGGAGCGATCGATCAACTTCAAGTTAGCCGGGACCACCGAGATCATGACGTTGTCGAGCACCCGGCCGAGGCGGACCATCGTCACGGTGGAGAGGGCGTTAAGAAGCATTTTGGCCCCGGCGCGGCGGGGGCCGTGCAGGAGGGAATCGTCCGACGGAAGGGGGATGAGTATCCGTTGCGCGGGTACGGTCCAGGAGTCGAGGAAGGTGTCGAGTTCGGCGATGGCGTCGGAGGTGCCGAGAAAAACGATGGAGGGGGTGGCGCCGTGGGAGTGGGCGCTTTCGAGTTGGCGGCGGTAAAAGCCGCTGGGATCCGTCAGAGCGGGCAGTTCGTCGGCGGTGAGGATGGCGGTGGCGCCGTCGCCGGGGCGGAATTCGCGGAAGGGAAGGCCGTCGGCGCCGATGCGGAAGCGGAGAATTTCGTCGCGACTGATGTTCCGCATGATCCGATCCTGACGGTCGAGGTCGGCCTCGCCGATCAGGCGGCGGATGGTTTCTCTCGACCATTCGACCGGCTGAAGGTCGCGCTTGAGGAGTGACCGCCAGGCCTCGGAGGTGGTGGGTTCGGGGAGGAAAAGGAAGGACCAGCTTTCGGAGGCGGCGGGGTCGTCGAATTTTTTGAAGGCCGGGATGCAGAACGTCGGGGAACGTTCGGTGGTGTCGGTGAGGACGTCGATGGCGAGGCGGTCGGCGAAGTAATTGTTGCGGCGGTGGGCGCGGTAAATGGTTTCTTCGGTTTCGACCAGGCGGGCGAGAGCCTCGCGGACCGGGGCGGAGCGAAGGGTGGCGTGGATCTCCTCCAACGACCGGAGGAAGGCGTCGGGGATTTCGGCGACGGCCGCGGGGGAGTCGTCGGCGAGGAGGCGGGCGGTCATTTCCAGGAGGGTGGTCATGACGCAGAGCTGGATGCTGGTCGCCTGCATCCGGGTGGAACCGGTGATCGCCATCGGTCCGGTGGTGAGGTTGATCTTTTCGATCCTTGGCTCGTCGATGATTTCGCGGCTGCGTTCCACGGTCTCGCGAAGAAGGTGGTCGGGATTGTTGTAAACGAAGTGAACCTTCGCTCCCGCTTCGACGGCTCGCCAGGCGGTTCCGATGACGAAAGAAGTT
The DNA here is from genome assembly GCF_056590205.1 of Verruconatronum alginivorum. Taxonomy (NCBI): domain Bacteria; kingdom Pseudomonadati; phylum Verrucomicrobiota; class Opitutia; order Opitutales; family Verruconatronaceae; genus Verruconatronum; species Verruconatronum alginivorum. The sequence continues at coordinate 3,466,245 of NZ_JBWPVQ010000001.1, forward strand.
TCGCCGCCCTCGGTGATGGCGAAGACGGTGTCGGCGGCGGAAACGCCGAGGTCTTCGATTTGTTGTTTGCCGAAGGCGGTGTAATCTTCGAAGCCTTCGACCGATTTGATCAAGGCGAAGTCGCCGCCTGCCATGACGCTGAAGGCGCGGTATTCCCAGTCGCGGGCGGCGGCCTGGTGTTGGCAGAAGTCGCGCCAGATGGCGGCGAGTTGGATGCTGAGCCGACCGGTGGCGCCGCAACCGGTGAAGAAAACCTTGCCGCCGTCCCGCAGACGTTGGGCGAGGGTCGTGGCGATACGGAGCGGGGCGTCGCCGTCGGCCCAGGTGTGGAAGGTGGCGAGGACGTCGCGGTCGACGTCGAAAAGCAAGTCGAGTGCCTCCGGAATCGACCGGGAGGCGGTGCGGCTCAGCGCACGGCTCCGCGGATGGGGTTGCTCGGTGACGAGGCGTCCGAGTTTGAATTGGTCGGCAATGCGGAGAAAGTCAGCGGCCGGGTTCAAGGTTCAAGGTTCCGGTATGGGGGGGAAGTTGGTGTTCCGCATTTATGCGGTCCGGCTCTGTCTGGTCCGTTGGAAATGTTGGTGCTCGGCACGGAGCCGGGACGCCCCCGCCACTTTGTCAGGAAAAGACCGGCTGAAGCCGGGACTCCAACGAATCCGCGGCGACTTCGGACGATAGTTGGGTCCCGTCCGAAAAGGGTTCGCAGCGACCGGACCGGCCTGGAAACACACCCCACCGCTCTAGCGAGCGGTCCCCCCTCTCAAGAGGGGATCTTTTTGCAAACCATTCCCCTCTTGAGAGGGGGGACCATGCGCGAGCATGGTGGGGTGTGTCCCCGCTGTTTCAGCCAAGCGAACGGCCGCAACCCTTTTCGGATACCCTTTAGTTGGAGTTCCGCATTTATGCGGTCCGGCTCCGTCTGGTCCGTTGGGAGCTTGGTGCTCGGCGCGGAGCCGGGACGGCCCCGCCACTTTGTGCTCCAGCAATGGACCGCGGGCCTTCATCATTCTCTTCAGAGGTATTTGTTGATGTCGGGGATTTGTTTGGCGCGACGACCGGAGGGGAGGCGGTGGAGGTAGGGGTCGCCGGTTTCTTCCCCTTCGGTGGCATCCTCATCCTCTTCGTCCTCTTCAAGGACCGGGAGTTCGTCGAAAATCAGGGAGATGCGGCGGGGTTCGGGTTCGAGGATCAGGGCCGGGTTGCGGGTCTTGTTTCCTTTGACCTGCTCGAAATGACACGGGTAATGCTGGTCCTTTTTGAAGTGGTCGATGAATTCGTTGAGCCACTTTTGAGGGACTTCTTCGCGGCGGTTGACCAGGACGATGTCCGAAAAATGGATACAGGCTTCGTACCAGCGGAGGAGTTCCTTGTGTTCCACTCCGAGTTGGGCGTGGACGACGGTGATGACGCGGGCGAGTTCGACCGGTTGTTCGGCGAGCCAGATGGAAAAGGCTTCGACTTGGTCAACCGGGTTGCCCCGTCCGTCGGCGATCAGGAAGATATGGGTGAACTCGGGGGGGATGACGAGGTTGATTTCGTTGCCGTCCCAATGCCAACTGCCGACGGTGACGTTTTCGCCAGCCTGTTGTTCCAATTCGGCGAGGGCGGTCTCGGCGTCGGAGATCAGGACCAGCGGGCGGGCTTCCTTGTCGAGCCCATTGTGGATGAGATCGAGCAGGAGATCGCGGCGGCCGGAGCCGGGGGCTCCGAGCATGAAATAAATGAACGGTGTTTCGGCCATGGTCTTAAAATTTGAAGGTTTGGGTTTGGGCGGCGTGACGCATCCAGTGGTCGATGAGGACCAGGGCGGTCATCGCCTCGACGATCGGGACGGCGCGGGGGACGACGCACGGATCGTGGCGGCCGCGTCCGATCAACTCGGTTTCCTGTCCGTCGGTGTCGACGGTTTGCTGGGGTTGAAGAATGGTGGCGGTCGGTTTGAAGGCGACCCGGAAGACGAGTTCCTCGCCGCTGCTGATGCCGCCGAGGACCCCGCCGGCGCGGTTGGAGCGGGTGCGGACTCGTCCCTCGCGGATGGTGAAAGAGTCGTTGTGTTCGGAGCCCTTGAGTTGGGTTCCGGCAAAACCGCTGCCGATCTCGAACCCCTTGGTGGCGGGGAGGGAGAGCATCGCTTTGGCGAGATCGGCTTCGAGGCGGTCGAAGACCGGTTCGCCGAGGCCGACCGGGAGGTTGCGGACGCGGCATTCGATAACGCCCCCGACGGAGTCGCCTTTCGAGCGGACCTCTTTGATCCGGGCGATCATCCGTTCGGCGGTGGCGGGGTCGGGGCAGCGGACCGGGGTGGCGTCGACGATTTCGCGGGTCGGGAAGGCCTCGAGCGGCGGCATTTCGATATCGTGGACCCGCGTGATGAAGGCGCTGATCTCGGTGTCGCCCTGGAGGCGGAGAATCTTTTGGGCGATGGCGCCGGCGGCGACCCGGCCGATGGTTTCGCGGGCGGAGGAGCGGCCGCCTCCCTCGTGGTTGCGGATGCCGAATTTCTGTTGGTAGGTGAAGTCGGCGTGGGAGGGGCGGAATTTGTCCCGCATCTCGGCATAGGCACCGGGCCGTTGGTCGGCGTTCGGCACGGTCATGGCGATCGGGGTGCCGGTGGTTTTTCCTTCGAAGACGCCGGAAACGATGGTGACGCGGTCGGTTTCCTTGCGGGGAGTGACGATATCGCTTTGTCCCGGGCGGCGGCGGTCGAGTTCGGGCTGGATGTCGGCCTCGCTGAGGGGGAGGCCGGGAGGGCAGCCGTCGACGACGACGCCGATGCCGCCGCCGTGGCTTTCGCCCCAAGTGCTGATGGTGAACAATTTGCCGAAACTGTTAGGCATGGGAGAGGGCCCCGGCCGGGAGGCCGGGGCAATAGACGATAGACGATAGCTAAGGCTTGTGAGCGCTAGACGGTGGGGAAGCCGGGGATCAGATTTTGCCGGCTTTGCGAGATTCTATCAGTTTGTAGAAATCGATGAACAGCGGGTCGGCGTCGTTGGGGCCGGGGGCCGCTTCCGGGTGGTATTGGACGGTGAAAACCGGGAGGGACTTGTGGCGGAGGCCCTCGACGGTCTGGTCGTTGAGATTGATCTCGGTGACGATGGCTCCCCGTTTTTCGACGCTCTTGCTGTCGGCGGCGAATCCGTGGTTTTGGGAGGTGATCGAGACCTTGCCGGTTTCGAGATTCTTGACCGGCTGGTTGCCGCCGCGGTGGCCGAATTTCAATTTGAAGGTTTCGGCTCCGATGGCATGGGTGACGACCTGGTGCCCGAGGCAAATGCCGAACGTCGGGTATTTCTCGATCAATTTGGCGACGTTTTGGTGGATCGCCCGGATGGCGGAAGGGTCGCCGGGGCCGTTGGAGAGGAAGATGCCGTCGGGCTGGAGTTCCTCGACCTGTTCGGGTGAGGCGTTGGCCGGGACGACGAAGACGTCGAACCCGTGGTTTTGGAGTTTGCGGAAAATGGAATGTTTGGCCCCGAGGTCGAAGGCGGCGACGCGGAACGCCTTTTGGGGGCGGGGGATCGGGTTGAGGTTGGTCCCTTCGACGGTGAACGGAAGGCTTTGGGTGCCGTCGGGATCCCACTGGTAGGGTTCGCTGCAGGTGACCTCTTTGACGTAGTCGATGCCGAGGAGGCCGGTCCAGTCGCGGGCGCGTTGGATCGCTTCTTCGTCGCTGATCTCCTCGGTGCTGAGGCAGGCCTTCATGGCGCCGCTGACCCGGAGCATTTTGGTGACGGCGCGGGTGTCGATCTCCTGGAGACCGGGGATTTTGTATTCCTTGAGGTAATCCTCCAGGGATTGGCGGCTGCGCCAGTTGCTGGTGACCGGGCTGAGTTCGCGGATGACGAACCCGGCGACTTTGGGGGAGTCGGACTCCTGGTCTTCCGGATTGATCCCGTAATTCCCGATCTGGGGGGAAGTCATCGTCACGATCTGGGCGAAGTAGGACGGGTCGGTGAGGACCTCCTGATAGCCAGTCATGCTGGTGTTAAAGACCGCTTCGCCGACCACGGTCGTTTCGTGACCGAAGGGAAGGCCGCGGAATATTGCTCCGTTTTCGAGTGCCAGAACACCTGTTCTCAATTTCGCCATGGTGTTCCAAGGAAACGTATTCGGGCGGCGCTGTAAACAAATTGTTGGTGTTTTAGCCGGGTCTTTTGTAAGTTGGAGGGAATGTGCCGGGACGATTGACCTCGGCTTCGATGAAAGTTTCGCTAAACGAAAGTATGTCTTACCAGGAAAACCGTAGGGAGTGGTTTAAAGGACAGGGATTGTGGAAGGATGTCCCTGAGAACAACTGGAAGGATTGGGTGTGGCAGCTGAAGAACCGGCTGACATCGGTGGCGCAGTTGGAGAAGTATCTCGAATTGACGCCGGAGGAGAAGCAGGGGTGTTACTTCGCGAACAAGAAGTTGGCTCTGGCGATCACGCCTTATTTTTTCAATCTGATCGACCGGGAGGATCCCGACTGTCCGATTCGGCGGCAAGTGATTCCCCGGATCGAGGAGATGACGACTTCGCCGGAGGAGATGAAGGATCCGTGCGGCGAGGACGCGCACATGCCGACCCCCGGTCTGGTGCATCGTTATCCGGACCGGGTTCTTTTTTTGGTGACCGACCGATGCGCCGCCTATTGCCGGTATTGCACGCGGAGCCGGTTGGTGAGCAACAGTCAGGGGTATGATTTCCATCCGGAATTCGAGGGGGCGATCCGCTACATCGAGGAACATCCGGAAGTGCGGGACGTCCTGTTGAGCGGCGGGGATCCGCTGTTGTTGGCCGATCGGAAGCTCGATTATCTGTTGGGCCGGTTGCGGGCGATCAAACACGTGGAATTCATCCGGATCGGGTCGCGGATTCCGATCTTTTTGCCCCAGCGGATCACGCCGGAGTTGTGCGCGATTCTGGAGAAGCATGAGCCGATCTGGATGAGCATCCATGCCAACCATCCGCGGGAGTGCACCCTGGAAGTGAAAGAAGCTTGCGACCGTCTGGCGAAGACGGGGGTGCCGTTGGGGAACCAGTCGGTGTTGTTGAAGGGGGTCAACGACGACGTCGAAACGATGCAAGAGCTGGTTCACCGGTTGTTGCGGATGAGGGTCCGGCCTTATTATCTCTACCAGTGCGACCTGATCACCGGGAGTTCGCATCTGCGGGCCGATCCGAGGAAAGGGTTGGAAATCATCCAGAACTTGCGGGGTCACACCACCGGGTACGCGGTGCCGCAGTTCGTCATCGACGCCCCGGGAGGCGGCGGGAAGGTTCCGATCAATCCGCAATACATCGAATCGTTGACCGACGAGGAGATCGTGTTCCGCAATTACGAAGGCCGGGTGTTCCGGTATCCGTTGGAAGCCGGCGTCGGCGAGTTGCACGAATCGCTGGTGTTGCCGTCGGAGTTGTTCGTGTGAGGAGGGAAACTTAACCGCAAAGGACGCAAAGATCGCAAAGACAAGAGTGGCGGTTTTAAATGCCTTCTCTCGGAAGCGGCTTGCTTGACCGGCTTGTTTCGGGCAGTATCGTGATTATCGGAAGCTTCAACTAACCAACGACAAACAAACTTCTCCCTGTATGAATTGGAAACTTCTCTCCGCTATCGCCGTTGTATTGGCCGTCGTCATGGCGACGGGGTTCGGCTACGAACAACCGATCGTCGGCCTAGTCGCCCTGCTCCTGCTGATCGCCGTCGGGGTTTACACCCTCTACCGGCTTTCCCTCGACGATCCGAATAAACGGAAAAAGAAGGGGCGCGGGAAGACGAAGCCGTGAGCGGGACGGACTGAGGCCGGGAAACGTTCAACTTTCAATTCTCAACGTTCAACGTTCAACGTCCAACGTCCAACGTTCAACGTCCAGAGTTTGAAGTTCCCCCGTCATCCAATTTGAACGTTGAATGTTGAACGTTGAGCGTTTTCTTCCTTTTCCGGTTGAAGCGTCCAACTTTCAACTCCCAACGCTCAAAGAGTGGGAATCCCTTACGCCACCATCGCCCGGGGCTGTTCCTTTGACCGGTATTCGGTCGGGGAGCGGCCGGTGAAGCTTTTGAAGGCGCGGTTGAATTGGGAGAGGGATTGGAAGCCGACCGCGAAGGCGATTTCGCTGATTCGGAGGTGCGGATTGGTGAGCTGGGTCTTGGCGTGCTCGATCCGGACCCGGGTCAGGTATTCGGTGAAGGTCAGGCCGGTTCCTTTGCGGAAGACTTTGCAGAAGTAGAACGTGCTGGTGTGCACGGCGGAGGCGATTTCTTTGAGAGAAATGCTTTCCGAGAAGTTGGCTTCGATGTAGGCCCGGGCTCGCTGGATGATCGGAGCCTCGGTGGTTTCGCTTTCCATCACCAGGCGGTTGCCGATCAGTTCGAGGTGGGTGGCGAACTGGCGGAGAAGACTGACCGTCGCCTCGTAGCGCTGCGCGTTCATTGCGGTCGATTGGAAATAGGTTTCCTCCAGGACCGCGTCGTCGATCTGGGCGCCCATTTGAGCTAGTTTCTCCTTGAGCCGGAGAAAACCGTCGCGGGTGGGGGGCTCGGGGAGGATCTGTCCGGATTGGAGCAGACCGACCGGGGCTCCGTTGACCCGGACCGGCACGGCGGATTCGCGGAATCCGGCGAAGCAGGTGACGGTGGTCGAAGCGCTTTCCGGGGCGGCGCAAATCTCTTTCTGGGTGCCGAGGCAGGCGGAGCACGCCCGGCGGTCACCGGCGAGAATCGCGCAAACGGGATTCTCGTTCTTGCGCTCGTGCTGGGGAAGTCCCCAGGTCTCCAACGGAGTGAGCGTCAGAGGAAGGCCGGTGCTCTCCTGAAACGCCGCCTCGAACTCTTGGTAAGTGGCGGAATCGATGATCTTCTTCAGGATTTGTTTGGACGTGCATTTCATAGGATGGACGGAGCATACCATGTCCATCACTGCGCGCCAATTGGACTAAATTCCACCCGTGAGTAACCGCTTTTTCCTATCGGATATAGGTAAATTGCCTATGGCGGCCCGGCGGCCTGCGGCTTCTGGCCATCAGTCTTGGCTGCCGACCCAGCGGGCGGCGTAGGAGATCAGTTCGCGGGTGTTGGCGAGGCCGAGCTTTTCCTTGATGTGCCCTTTGTGGACTTCGACGGTTTTGCCGCTGATGTTGAGGCGGGCGCCGATCTCCTTGGTGCTGAGTGCCTGGCCGATCAGTTGGAAAACTTCGAGTTCGCGATCGGTGAGGCGTTCGAGAGGGGAATTCTCGGCTTGGGGGCGGCGGCCGGAAAAGAGGTCGAGGATGCGGGCGGAAATCTTCTCGCTCACGTGAATCTGGCCGTCGAGGACCTTGCGAATCGCCTGCATGATCTTTTTGCCCCCCTCCTGTTTCATGACGTAACCGCGACCCCCGGCGCGGAGGACCCGTTCGGCGTAGAGGGATTCGTCGTGCATGGAGATCACCAGAATGAGGATCTCGGGGGCGAAAGATTGGATGTCCTTGATCAGTTCCAGTCCGTTTTTTCCGCTGAGAGTGATATCGATCAGGATGAGCCCCGGTTTCAACGAGCGGACGGCGGCGAGGGCTTGGGCGGCATCCTCGGCTTCGCCGCAGACCTCAAGGTCGCTTTCGCGGGCGATCAATTGGGCGAGCCCCTCTCGCATCATCGGATGGTCGTCGACGATGAGGATCTTCGTTTTCCTGGCGGTGGATGATGAGGACTTGGCGGCCATGAGTCGTTGGGAAGCTAGTTTTCTTCGAGAGTGCAAACCACGCTGACGCCGGTGGGCTTGGAGGGAAGGATTTCGAGGGAGGCGCCGATCATGGCGGCACGGCGTTTCATGATGCGGAGGCCGAGGCCCTCGGCGGCCGGTTTTTTCGGGAATCCGTGGCCGTCGTCGGTGATTCGCAATGTCCGTTTGCCGTCGACCTTGCCGAGACTGACGACGATGCGGGACGGTTTGCCGTGTTTGATCGCGTTGTTGATCGCTTCCTGGGCGATGCGGTAGAGGTGGCTGGCGCGGGTGTTATCCTTGACCAGAATCGGCGAGTCGCACTCGAAGAGGCACTTGATGTTGTAGAGACTCTCGGCCGACGAGCAAAGCTCCTGCAGGGCGGCCATCAGGCCCTCGTCTTCCAGTTGGACCGGGAAAAGGCCGCGGGCGAGCATGCGGGTTTGGGAGATCGCTTCGCGGACATGTTCGGCGATCCGTCCGGCTTGGGCCGCTTGGGGAAGGTTGAGATCGGCGAGTTCCTCCTCCAAAACGTGGCTCATCAATTCGATGCCGGTGAGACGTTGGCCGAGTCCGTCGTGCAAATCCTGTCCGATCCGCCGTTGCTCGCGCCCGCTGACTTCGAGCAATTCCTTTTCGGCACGGCGGCGTTCGATCGACTGGGAAAGGAGGTTGGCCAACGATTGGAGGAAATGGACGTCGTCGGCGGAGAAGCGGCGTTTGCGGCTGGTGTCGACCGCGAGGACGCCGTAGGGACGGTCGCGGTCGAAAATCGGGGCGGCGAGGGAACTGGTGATTCCCCGGGAGGCGAAGGTCGCGGGGAGCTGGAAGCGGGGATCCTCGTGGAGGTCGGTGGCGATGACCGGTTCCAGGGAGGAAAGGGCGAGACCGGCGGGGGTGTCGGCGACCGGGATCGAAATCCGTCCGATTTGCTTTCGCTCCCAACCATGTCCGGCCCGCAGGAGAAGCGAACGGCCGTCGGGGGTAAGCTCGAAAACCTGGCTGAAATCGGCCTCGAAGGTTTGCACCAGCAACGAGGCGGTTTCCCGGAGAAGATCCTCGAAGGAGGCGCCGCCGAGGACCTTTTTGCCGAGGGCGGCGACGGAAGCCTGTTGGCGGATGCGGGCGGCGAGGGCCTTTTCGGTTTCGAGACGACCGAGGACCCGGTCGATGACCGAGGGGAGGAACTGGAGGAAATCGGTGTCCTTGATCAGGTAGTCGCTCGCTCCCCGTTTCATCATCTGGACCGCGACCCGTTCGTCGCCTTGTCCGGTGATGACGATGAACGGCACCCGCAGGTTGCGCTCCTCCAAGCGGTCGATCAGTTGGGCTCCCTCGGCGTCGGGGAGTTTCAGGTCGAGCAACATCAGGTCGACGTCGCCCTCGCCGAGCATCCGGATCGCCTCCTCGGCGGTGGTGGCTGCGGTGGCCTCGTAGCCGGCCCGGCGGACCGTTTTCTGGATCAGGCGGTTCAGGCCCGGATCGTCGTCGACGACCAGGATCCGGGCGGAGGAGGCGGTGACGGTGGTCATCTGTAAAAAGGGGGGGGATTAACCGCAGATCACGCAGATAATCGCAGATGTTTTGGATTCGTGTTTATTCGTGTCTATTCGTGGGTGATCTTCCGTTTCTCAAGGCCGGCCGGGCGGGATCTGGACGAGATTGATGAACGTCCCTAACTTTTGGATGGCGTCGGCGAACTTGTCGTAATCGACCGGTTTCACGATGTAGTTGTTGCAACCTAGATCATGGCAACGGGCGACCTCGCGGGGGTCCTCGGTGGTGGTCAGCATGATGACCGGCATTTTGCGGAGTTCCTCGTTGGCTTTGATCTGACGGAGGACCTCGGTGCCGTCGACTTTCGGCATCCGGATGTCGAGGAGCAGGAGGTAGGCCTGGGTGGCGTCGTGGTGGGGCTCCGGGCCCCGGCGGAAGAGGAAGTCGAGGATCTGTTGCCCGTCGGCGAAACGGAGGATCGAATCCTTCACTCCGGCGCGGGCGAGGTTCTTCTCGATGAGCCGGGTGTGTCCGGCGTCGTCCTCGGCGATCAAAATGACGATTTTATCTTTTTCCTTCATGCTTGTTTCTTACAACTGCCCGGCCGGAAGGCGGCGGGCGGGGATCCGGACGAAAAACGTGCTTCCTTCGCCCGGGATCGATTCGACCTCGATCCGTCCTCCGTGACGTTCGAGGATTTTTTGGGCGATGGCGAGCCCAAGACCTTCGCCGTCCCCCGCGCCGGGGTTGAGGCGGTGGAAAATTTCGAACACCTTTCCCTGGTGCTCCGGGGCGATCCCGATGCCGTTGTCGCGGACCGCGTAGACCGAGAAACCGTCTTCGCGCCGACCGGAAACGGCGATTTCCGGGGGACGGTCCGGGGCGGAATATTTGATGGCGTTGGCGAGTAGGTTGGAAAACACCTGGTTGATCTGGGTCGGGTCGCCGAAGCAGGAGGGGAGTGGCAGGATTTCCAGCGAGGCGGAGGCCTGTTTCAACTCGAACTCCATGGTGCGGGCGATCTCGGCCAGCATCTCGTTCAAATCGAGCTCGCGCGGTTCGAGCGCGGCCCGGCCGAGACGGGAGAAACGGAGGAAACCGGTCAGAAGGGCGTCGATCTTGGCGACCCCGGCGAGGATATATTCGATCGCTTCCGGGACATCCTCGTTGAGCAGCGTGGCGACATCGCCGAGGTTGGCTTTGCGGAATTCCTCGGATTGAAGTTTGGCTTGGATCAGGGAGCAGGCCTCGGCGAGTTCCTTGCTGAAGCCCTGGATGTTGACCAACGGGGAGCGCAAATCGTGGGAGGCGACATAGACGATCGTTTCCAGTTCGCGGTTTTTCTCGGCCAACGTTTGGGCGAGTTCGGCCAATTGGGATTCGGCCCGTTTCCGTTCGGTGATGTTGCGGACGAAGCCTGTGAAGAGACGGCAGTTGGCCAATCGGACCTCGCCGACCGAGAGATCCATCGGAAAAACGGTGCCATCCTTGCGTTGGCCGAGGACCTCGCGGCCGATTCCAATGATCTTGGCCTGTCCGGTATTACGGTAATTGGCAATGTAGCCGTCGTGTTCCTGACGGTAGGGCGGGGGCATCAGGATGTTGACATTGCGCCCGACCAGTTCCCGGGCCTCGTAGCCGAACATCTTCTCGGCGGCCGGATTGACCGATTCGATGATGCCACGGTCGTCGATGGTGATGATCCCCTCGACGGCGGTGTTGACGATGGCCCGGATCCGTTGCTCGCTGTCGCGCAAGGCCGATTCGTGGAGTCGCCGTTCGGTGCTGCGGGCGTCGGCGTCGGCCGCCGAAGAAGCGGCGCGCTCCTCGAGGACCTTGAGACGCTCGATGAGCTCCTCCCGGGACATGCGGGAATAATCTTTCATTTGAAGAGAATCATGAATGATGAATTCGGGATTATGAAAAGAGAGACCCTTGTGGTTCAAGGTTCAATCAATCTCATCATTCATCACTCATTCATTCATCATTCTCTTTCGCATCGCTTCCGGATCTCGGCTTCGTATTCGGGGAAATAGGTGGCGATGACGGGAAGGTCGAAGGAGCGGAGAATGGAGGTGTTGGGCTCGCGCTCGAGGAGAAACTCGAAACTCATGCGGATCAATTCGGCCGGACTGGTCGCTTCTCCGGCGAGGCGGGCGTGGGTCTCGGGGGTGAGCGTCACGGTATGACGGGTGGGGGTGGCGGCGTTGACGGTCACTTCGTAACGCGAGCCGGAAAGCGGTTTCACATCGATCATGGCGGAGGAAAGAAAAAGGAAACGCTGGAGGACTTACCAATGAAACGCTTCGTCCGGCGGATCCTGGGGAGGGGATTCAATGCGGAAGCCCTCGCCCTCGGCCCGGAAGGAGCAACCGGTGAGGAAGGCGACGGCGAGAAGACCGACCCCGAGCGCAACGAACGCGGCTTGGTTAAGACGACCGAAGTTCACGGCCATTCAGCGTAGCCGCCCGGCCCCCTGATGCAAGGAAACTTGGATCGGATGGCGCCGGAACTTGTAAGGAAAACCCACCGACAGGAATGCCGGTGTCACGTGGCACAGACATTCCTGTCTGTGATTTCCGTTCGGTGCGGTCTTCGTGGGTATTGCTACGGTCGGGAGCGGAAGCCGCCGGCGAGGAAGATGATCAAGGCGATCAGGAGGATCAGTCCGATGCCGCTGCCGCCGATCGCCGGTCCGCCGAAATAGAAACCACCGCCGCCGAAAAGCAGCAAAAGAATGAGCAATAATAGTATTAAGTTCATGGCATAAGCATACTTCTGTTTTCGCGCCACCGCCATGGGGATTCGCCTGTTCGAAACCTGAGCCAAATGCCGATCTTAAAGCGAACCCGGGGTTCGGCGTTTTCCCCTGCTTTTTCCTGTTGCCCCGGGGGGCGAACCGGAGTTTTCATTCGGTTATGAACGACTCCGAGCCTTCCGGCAACGTCAGCATCCGCGACATCGCCGCCCGGGCGGGGGTGAACATTTCGACCGTTTCCCGGGCGCTCCGGGACGCGCCTCAAATTTCGCCGGACCGGCGCCGGCAAATTCAGGAGTTGGCCCGGGAAATGGGATATGTCGCCAACCCGCTTTACAGTGCGCTCGGCCAGGCCCGCCGGGCGAAGGTGGTGCATGAATCGATGGTTTCGCTGGCATTTATCACCGATGACGACGACTCGGCGACGGTGCGGGAAATCATGGGGGCGCTTCATCAAAATGTCAGAAGCTACGGATACAGCATCGACATTTTCACCACCAGAAGGAAGACGGCGGATCAAGGGTCGCTTTCCCGGACTTTGTATAATCGGGGCGTGCAAGGGGTCATCCTGGGGCATCTTTCGGTGCCTATGCAAAGCATCGAGTTGGATTGGTCGCGGTTCGCGGTGATTGAGCTCGGATTCAGTCACCGGCTCTCGCCATTGCATCGGGTCGGGTTCGACCACTTCGCGGAAATGATCGACGCGATGAACGCGGTGACCGCAAGGGGATACCAGCGGATCGGGTTGATCATCAGCCCGGAGTCTCACATTCGCACCCGCGGGCGGCGCCTCGGAGCGTATACTGTTTGGCGCGGGCGACCCCCCGGGGCGTTTCAGCAGCCGCTCATGTGGGGACCGGCGACGCCGGCAGAATTCGCGGAGTGGTATGCGAAAGGGAAGTGGGACGCGATCCTGGTGGCGGGTCCGTCGCTCGACGACTGCCGAAATGCATATTTGGCAACAGGCATCGGGCGGGAAATCGGTTTCGCCAGTTTGAACCCGACTGAAAAACACCGTTTGGCCGGCGCGGCCGGAATGGTCCAGCGTCCGTCCCACCTCGCTACGGTCGCTCTTCGAATGTTGCACGGGCTCCTGGTCGGCAACGAACGGGGACTCACGGAGCACGCTCAGGACACGTTGATCCGTTCGGAATGGGTCGACGGGACCAGTTTGCCCGCGAAGAAATGACGGCCTTCCGAGGTTTTCGCGCTTTTGGCGAAGACCTTTGGCCCGGCGGGTCACAAGACGGCGGCTGATGGGCGACCCATCGGTGCGAACGCTACAGATTTCGACCGGCTGGGATGGCATTCCAAGTCGTTCCCCAGGAGGGACCAGCCATTCGGCCTTGGGCTTCGCCCATTCCTTGAGCAACAAGTTGCATAAACGCGCGGTTGACCGTCTGAATGAATTTCAGGATGTTCTATCGGTAGCTGAGCCTCTCTGGATTCAAACGTCGTTTTCAGTCGGTCCAAGTGGCGACGCAAAAACTTAAAATCGCACCCTTAAAGTTTATGAAAGTTACTCGACTCAGATCTCTTAAGAAACACGGGCCCGGGTTTGGCAAAACCGCCGAGGCCTTCACGTTGATCGAACTCCTGACGGTTATCGCCATCATCGGGATTTTGGCGGCCATTTTGATTCCGGTCGCGTCGAGTGTCAGGGCGACAGCGCAGCAAGCGACCTGCGCCAGCAATTTGCGGGCGGTCGCTCTGGCGGCCCATGTTTTCGCGGATGATCACAATGGCGCTTTCCACGGTTACGTGATCGCGAATTTCGAGGCGGGGAATTCGTCCAATTCGCCGAGCGCACCTTCGCCGGGGTTGGCCCATTATCTTGATTTACCGCTCCATCCGCGAGTCGCGGGAAATGTCCCGCCGATGACGACGGTCTTGACTTGTCCCACGTCCCAAATGCTCCGTCCTTCATCGGATCATGCTTTGAGGACGTATACGATCAATCGGGAGGCGACCAGCGACCATCGCAGCCCCAGTGCGATTTTCTCCACACTGTCGCAGGTGGAGAATCCGACCCGGATGGCTTATCTGATGGATGGCGCCCCGTTGTCGGAATCGGCGGCCGGTTGGTATTACGGATTGGCGGGCCGCTCGAACTACATTCCGAATTTCATTTGGCCCCACAAAGGATCGCAGAATGTGGTCTTTCTCGACGGCCACGTGGAGACCTTGGGGCCGGAGTTCTTCACTCAATATGCCTCGGGTGACACGACGACGTTTTGGATTGGTCGATAAAGCCGGTTCAACAATCCCATGAATCACAAAATTCTTCTCACCGTTGCGGTGCTGACGCTCTCACTGGGCCGGTTCGTATTGGGGCAGGGCGATATGGAACGATACGTTTTTCAGGAAAACTTTGACCGGGGTATCGGGGAGTGGCGGGTGACCGATGGGGCGGAGTTGGCCGACGACCGCGCTTTTTCCGGAAAATCGAGCCTGCGGCTTCGGCATGTCGCGGGAGGTCCTCCGGTCGAGGCGCGTCATTCGATTCCCTTCATTGCCGGACATCGGCTCTGGTTTTCCGCGAAAATTCTGTCGCCTGATTCGTGGCCCGGTTACCAGGAACTGGAGGATTACGGCGGATATATGGTGATCGAGTGGTTCGACAAGGATGGAAACCGCTTGGGTAAGACCGGTGATTTTCAGCTCATTCGTCCCTCGTTGCGGGAGCCGGGTAAGTGGGGGAATCTCGGTGGCCGGTTGCACAAGCCTGGCCGGGAAGTTCCCTTGAACGGGGACTCGGTGACCCCGGTCCTTTCGAAGGACGTCGACCGGGTGGATGTGGTGCTCAAGGTTTCTCCCGGCACGACCGCGGACTTTTATTTCGATGCGATCGAAATTCGGCCGATTCCAGCTCCGGTTCTGGTCGCCGAAGTGGTGCGGCCGCGCTACAAACGGGCGCTTCCGCCACAGGGGGAAGGTGAAATTGAAATTCAGTTTCAGACCGCGCCGCAATTCGAGGGCCGCGATGCGGGCAACCGGGAGGTGCGGGTGACTCTTTGGGGACCGGGTGACGAACTGATTACCGAGCGGATCTTCGGGGCAGGTGACATGGACTGGCATCGGGTGGTTTTCCCGATTCCCTCCGAAGCACCGCAAGGGGAATACGCCGTTGAAATCGCCTTGGTCGACCGCGAAATCGAAGGACCGGTCCGGCTCGATCCGGATGTAAAGTGGGGCTTGGAGCAAGGGCCGGCCATCGAAGGACGGCGATTCGTCTTCTTTCGCCGAGAGGTTCCTCCCCGGGCCGGCACAATGGTGGTCGACGAGTACGATCGGCTGGTCCGGGACGGGGAGCCGGTTTTCTCGCGGGTCCTCTATTTGAATACATCGGTCGATCAGGCGCAGTTGGAGAAGGCGTTGGCGGAGTTGGAGCATATTGCGGAAGCGGGCGCCTTTGACGCCGTGATGAACTATGGCATCGTGGTGGGGGATATGGACGGCATTCAGCGCTACCTCGACAAGGCGGCTGAAGTGGGATTGGGAGTGGTCTTCTGCCTGAAGGATATCGGATTGGGGCAGAGCGGTCCGACCAGTGTTCCCGAGCGTTACCGTGCGGGACTGGATCATCTATCCGAGGATCCGGACGCTCTCGCGGCGAAGCTGGTCGAGACGTTCCGGGACCATCCCGCGTTGTATGGCTGGTACATCAGCGACGAAGACTCCCTCTACAAACTCAAACGACTGAATGAACGTTACGAGCTGGTTTCCCGGTTGGATCCGTATAATCCCGTCTTCGCCGCATATATTACGACTGACTTTGGATATTATATCGATACCGGCGACGTGGTTGGGATGCACGTTTATCCGATTGGAAGACGGCAGGGTCACCCCTATGGATTCCGCTCGGTTTATGAGAGAACCAAGGCTGCCGGAGCGGATTTGAAGGGTCGAAGATTGCTCTCTTACGGGGTTCAAATGTTTGATTACCATGCCTTCGAACGCGATTTACCCGGGGCGTTTCCGAGTGAAAGTCAGCTGCGGAACATGCTCTATCAATCGTATATCGCGGGCACGAAGATGGTGTTCGGATATTCTTACACATTTATGATCCGTGGCTACCGGGCGATGGGCAAAGACGAGATCCGGGGAGGGCGGCATGACGAATTGTTCCGGACGATCGTCGCTCCGGTGTTTCGGGAAGCCCGGGATATCTCGCCCTTTCTGCTTTCGTCCGAAGAATCGCCAGCCGTGAACTGGGTGGAGGCGGAACCGGAAGGCGTTGTGGCCCGATGGTGGAAAGAGGGGGATTCCTTTTTGTTCCTGGCCGCCAACACGGGACGCCGTCCCGTTGATGCAACGGTCGATTTGAGCGGATTTCCGGAGGGAGAACTGCTTCTGAATGGAGCGAGCCACCCGTTTTCAAGCAACCTGAGGATAGCTTTCGAACCTTATCAGACCGCGAGTGTAATAATCAGACCTATTCAAAATGTTAAGTTGAACCCATAAAACGCCCAAAACAATGAAAAATATTAGAAACCATTGGTATCCCAGTATGACATCCCTTGCAGGTTTCGTTTCGGTGACGATGATCGGAATTGTATCCACATCTATTTCGCTTCATGCCGATGTGATTTACGCTACGAGCTTTGAACCGCCATTATATGCAGAAGGGGCCGTGATGACTCAGGATGGTTGGGAGAGTGCCTTCAGTTCCGGCGGCCGGTTTGTTGTGACAGGGGGAGCGGAGTATTCTCAGGGGCAACATCCTCCCGCAACCGAAGGAACCCAGTTACTGCAATTATGGAAAACGGCAATTGGCGGGACGACTGGAGTTCGACGGCAATTTAGTCCGACTCCGATCACCACCGCCTTTACTGTGACCTACGATGCGATGATCCAGTTCGACGCCACCGCGGTCAACTTGTTGGCGCCGGTCACGTTTCAGGAGACGGCTGGGACGGCGTCGGGGGCGAGGGTCGGATTTCGCGGCGACGGAACGAACGTGTATGCCTGGGCCCGCACGGGTGGGAGCGGCGACATTTTTCTCGACGCCGACCCTGAGACGCCGGGAATTCAACCGGTAGTGTCGGGACAATATTACCGGTTCAAGATGGAGCTGAGGCCGGAGGAGAACGACGTCTTCGATGTCACCCTGATGACTTTGGAAGGAGACGTGCTTTCCACCGCCACCAATGTTCAGGCCAGTGGAAATCCGACCTATCAATGGATCCGACTTTTGAATACAATCGATGGGTCGGGGCAGGTTATCGTATATTTCGACAATCTTGTTATCGAACATGCGACGGTGCCGGAAATTCCGAGACTCGCGATCGCCCGTGTCGGGGAGAACATGGAGCTCTCTTGGAACAGCGTGGAAGGGACCGCCTACATTGTGGAGTGGAGTCCGGACCTGACGACGTCGTTTACCGAACTGGATGTCGTGACAGCGGAAGGTCCGGTTTCAACGCTCATGGTACCTGTGGAAGGGGACCGGGGATTTTTCAGGTTGCGAGTTGAGTAGAAATAGTAGTCAGCCGGTCGAGTTTTCAGGGTGAGGTGTCACCGGTATTGTTAAACCCAAATAAAACGAAAGAAATACGATGAAATATAAAGTGCTTACGAGTTGGATGGCTGCGGCGGGTTTCCTGGCGTCGGCGTTATCCGTCCAGGGACAGTTTATCTATGCGACCGGGTTTGAGGCGCCGACCTATGAAACCGGCAGCGTGATCGGGCAGGATGGTTGGGGGAGTGGATTCGGATCCGGCGGCCGCTCGATTGTTGAGGGAGGCGGGTCCCATCCGGCGGCTCCGGAGGGAAGCCAACTGCTGCAGCTGCAAAAGAACGCCGGCGCCGGGAGCACGGGGGTTCGGCGGGCCTTCACGCCGGATCCGATAACGACCGCGTTTTCGGCCAGCTTTTATATGATGGTGCAGTTTGATTCCACCGGGCTGAATCTTCATACTCCCGTCACCTTTCAGCAAACCGATTCAACCGCTAATGGCGCTCGGGTTGGTTTTATCGGAGATGGATCCAACGTTTACGCGTATGTTCGCAGCAACACGACCACGATCCATCTGGATGCCAATCCGCTGATGGAGGGGGTTCAACCGATCGTGTCGGGTGTGTTCTACCAATTCGAGGTGGATGTTCGCCCGGAGGATGCCCGGTTCGACGTCCGTCTGTTGGATTCCGGCGGCTCCCTTCTTTCATCCTATTCCGATGCGATCAGCTCGGGAAACCAGATCTACCAATGGATCCGGATGATGAACTTGAACACCGCATCCGGCCAGGTGACCGCTTACTACGATGATCTTCAGATCATTCCTGAGCCGTCGACTTACGCCCTTTTTCTGGGCGGTCTCGCATTGGCAGGGTTGGTCACCTTTCGCCGGTATCGATCCGGCACGAGGTCCGGCCCCTGAGCGGAACTTTTTCGGAAAAGCTGTTTTCTGATTGGATTGTTTTGTGAGCCGCCGATCGGCCAGCGGGCTGATCGGCGGAGAGCTCTCATTGCGGGGGGATATTATGGACCGAGTTCGCGTTTTTCTTAGTTCCTGGAAGGTTGCTTTCATCTTGATTATCCTTTTTGGAAGCTCCTCCGTTTTCGGGGAGAGTATTTGGGCCAGCGGGTTTGAGTCCCCGGTTTACAACCTTGGAGCGCTTCACCAGCAGGATGGCTGGGAATCGAGCCATCAAGGGATAGCGACTGCGGTGGTCGCCGGTTCGTCAGCGCCGGAGGGGAAATGGATGTTGAGAGTGGCCAAAGGGGAGAACCAGGGGACGCTCCAAGTCAGGAAAAAGTTTATTCCCAGCGACGGCGACATCGGCAATTCGAGTGAAAACGCTCTTGTCGAACCGTTTTCGATGATGGTGGCGGGACGGGTCGATTTTTCGCCCAGTGCCTTGGCATTGAGGTCCACCTTCGTTCTGGCCAATTGGCCCACCACGGCGAATGGAATTCAATTTGGCTTCGTGGGGGACGGCACCGCCGTGTATGCCGCGGCGCGAAGCGAGGGAGCGATGGTATACCTCGACTCCGATCCATGGATGTCAGGGGTGCAGGGAGTGACTTCCGGGCGGTTCTACCGGTTTCTGGTCGATGTGCGTCCCGCGGATTTGCGATACGATATTACCCTTCTCGATCTGGAGGGGAATCCCTTGTCGAAGGTTGAAAACCTGCACATCCAAGGAAACATCAATGCCTTCAATTGGATCCGGGTTTTGAATGCGGCCTCCCCATCGGCTGGAACGGATGCGCCGGTCGACTTTTTCGTCGATGCCATCTTGATTGATAATCGAGTTCCCCATCTTCCACAGGAGTTTGAGCGATTCGCGGCGGTGGAGATTGATTTTCCGACCGCCCCCGGGCTCACCTATCAACTGCGGAAGTCGGAAGATTTGGTTCAGTGGCAAAACGCGACGGGAGCGGTGGAAGGCTCTGGAGAGCCGGTTTCCAATCTATTTTCGGCGCGGGACAAACCGAGGGAATTTTTTCGCCTTGAAGTGACGAACGGGGGCGGCGGGTTTGATCCGGCCGACGTGGCGGGTCCGGCGATTTATCCCGCCGCGGGCTTGGGATTTTACTCCGAAGCCGGGGAAATTTACCGGGTCGAGGCGTCCGATGGCGTGACCGGATGGACGGACTCCGGGGTCCGGATATCCGGTACGGGGGGATGGATTCCGTTTCTCTTGCGGGACCGCGAATCGCCTTCGCGGGAGTATCGTGTATTGGGCAGCTCGATTCGACTCCCGTGGGAAGACCGTCCGCCGGGGCAGTTGCCCTATTTGGACTCCTTTATCAACGGAGGGACCAATTGGCTTTTTTCGGAGGGCGCCTATCTGGATGAAACGGTAGCCGCGACGGGTCCGTATAGTGTGAGGTTGGAAAAGGAAACGGACGAGCCGACCGCGGTCGAAGTGCGGCGGCGGATCCATTTCGAGGCTGGAGACCGGATTCATTATTCGGTGAAAGTCCGGGCGGAAGAGGATTGGCGGGGACTGGGGGCGTTGGAAGATTATGGCGGATACCTGGCGTTGGAGTGGTTCGACGCGGAGGGCAGGTTGTTGGGGAAAGCCGGGGCATTCCAGGACCTGTGGGAATCGGCCCGTTTCAGCGGAGATTGGGAAAACCTCGGAGGAAGCCTTTACACCAGCGCCCGGTCGATTCCCTTGAACGGCGATTCCGTGACCCCGGCGATGCCGGACGAGGCGGTGCGTCTGGAGGCGGTTTTCCGGCTGGCTCCGGCCACGACCGGAAGTTTCTGGTTTGACGATCTTTCCCTCAAGGCGCTGTCGCCACCCGCCCTTGTGGTGGAACTGATCCGACCGGGCCACATGCGCACGGTGGCGGTGGAGGAAGGGGACGAAATCGAACTTTCCTTTCGGGTGCATCCGCGACCAACAGGCAGGACTTTGGTCCAACTGGCGGTTCAGGTAACGCTGTGGGGGGACGATGGCGAAATGTTGCACAAGACGACGGTCGATCCCACTGGCAACCGGCAGACCGTGACGCTCGTGCTTCCGCCCGGTGAAGAAGGAGAGATCCTCACGGTTGAGGCTGCGCTTATTGATGCCGGGGTGGTGGAAACCATCCGGCTCGATCCTGATCCGAAGTGGGGGATTGAAAACGGAGCTGCCTATGAAGGGAGGTCGTTTGAGCTGTACCGCCGGTTTGAGAATTCCACTAGCGGCATGCTGGCGCTCGATGACGAGCAACGGATCACCCGTAACGGGACCCCGACGCTTTTCACGGCATTGTATCTGAACACGAACGTCGGTTCCACCGGAGGGGTTAAGGCGATCGCGGAACTCGAACACATCGCCGGGGCCGGTTGTTTCGACGCCGTGATGAATTACGGCATCGTGAACGGCAATTTCAATGGGATCCAGGCGTATCTGGATGCCGCCCACAATCTCGGACTGGGGGTGATTTTTTCTCTCAAGGATATTGGACTCGGCCAGAGCGGCCCGTTTCATGTCCCTGCTGCTTATCGGGCCGGCCTCGATCACCTTGCGGACGACCCGGACGCGATTGTCACTGAGATCGTTGAGACCTTCCGCACGCACCCGGCCCTGGTGGCGTGGTATATCAGCGACGAGGATTCCCTGTATAAATTGAAACGGGTGAACGCGCGGTATGAGCTGGTGAAACGACTGGATCCTGACCGGCCGGTTTTCGCCGCCTATATGATGACGGATTTCGAGTATTATTCGGATACCGCCGATATCATTGGCATGCACACCTATCCCATCGCGAGACATCAGGGGTTGCCGTTCGGTTTTGGCTCCGTTTACCACAATGTGAGCCGGGCCAATCAAGCTTTGGCGAACCGCCGTCCGCTTTCGTTTGGCCTGCAAATTTTTGAGTCGCACGCCTTCAATTCCGGTTTGCCCCGGGCTTTTCCGACTCTGGAGCAAGCGAGAAACATGACGTGGCAATCCCTTATCGGAGGAACTTCGATGCTGATTGGTTATTCCTACACTTACATGATTCCCGGCTACCGCAGTCTGGGGCCGAGCGCGGTGGGAAGTGGACTGCATGGCGAACGGTTCAGTCAGATCGTTGTTCCGGTGTTCACGCAGGTCAAAGAGATGTCACCCTGGTTGCTTTCGCGCGCGCCGGCTCCGGAAGTTGCGTGGAGCGGGCCGGCGCCGGAAGGAGTGGTGGCTCGGTGGTGGGTGGACAATGGCGAAAAACTTCTCCTCATGGCCAACGTTACAGGGAAACCGGTCGAGGGTGCTTTGGATCTTTCCGGTGTCACCGGTGATTGGATCTATACTGAAGACAACCTGAATACCTGGCAAACCACCTGGCCGGTCCAGCTCGAGCCCTATGGAACTTATCGATTGCTGATTGAATAAGAAGATCCGGCGCCCCGGACTGAGCACTTCGGTTCCGTTATCTTATCTGAAGTAAAGGCCTCCGTTTACGTCGAAGGTGGCGCCGGTGATATAGCGGGCCTCATCACTGGCCAGAAAAACCGCGGTTGAGGCCACGTCCGCTCCAGTGCCGAGGCCGAGCGGGACCTGGGAGCGCATTTGTTCGACGCCGGATGGACCGTGAACCTTGCGCAGTAGATCGGTCTCGATGATTCCCGGTGCGATCGCGTTGACCGTTATTCCGAACGGCGCGGCGGTCCGGGCGAGGGTTTTGGTGAACCCGAGCAGTCCGCTTTTTGTAGTCGCATAATGAATATGTCCCTTGATCGCCCCTTGTTCGCCCGTCACCGAACTGATTTGGATAATCCGTCCTCGCATTTGCTCGCGCATGATCTCCATCGCGAATTTCGAACACAGGAACGTGCCGGTCAGATTGATTTTTAACATCCGGTTCCAGTCGTCGAGCGTCGTGGTGAAGATGTCTTTGTCTTCGGAGATCCCGGCGTTGTTGACGAGGATATCCAGGCCGCCAAATTCTTTCCGGACCGTCACGAAAAGTTCACGGACATCCACCTCGTCGCTGACGTCCCCCAGTACCACGACGGCTCTTTGCCCCAGTTTTTCGATCTCGGCTTTCACGCCGTTTGCTTCCTGCGGAGAGCCGCCGTCGTTGATCAGGAGGCTGGCCCCGGCTTTTGCGAACGCGACGGCCATCGACCGTCCCAATCCCCGGCCCGCGCCGGTGACCAAGGCGACTTTCCCTTTCAGTGAAAACGTCTCGTTCATCGATACCTGTAGAGGCGGATTTCCCCCGGGGCGAGCGGAGAGTCGATCACTTCGACGGGTCCATCGAGGCTGGACACGGCGATCAACCGGCGTTTGTGCTGCAACTCGAAGGCGGGTGTTTCTGTGTCATCGGTCGGATTCATCAGAAGAATGCCAATTTCGGCTTCCGATTCGAACGCCGTCACCTGGAGGCGGTTGTTTTGTATCCGGATACCGACGGTATCGATGAACCGGCCACTCCAGAGAAGGTCGCGGTTGTCGCGCTGGAACCGGATCAGTTTCGAGAGGTGGGCGAGAGATTCGCCCAGGTCGACGTCCTGCATCATTTGGATGCCTTCGTTTTCCGAGATCGCTTCGTAGTCTTTGAAGGAAGGACGGATGCCATGTTCCACGAAGGAGCGGTCCGGGCCATAGCGATATTCCACTTCCGGTCTCATTCCGTAACGCAACCCGAAGTTGGCGCTCTTCGGATCGATGACGGGTGTTTTGTGGCGCTGAGTGACGACGTATTCGGGAAACGTGTAACGGAAGAGGGCGGGGAATGCCGTATCATGCGGCCGAAATCCCGCGCCCGATCCGTGGGTCAGGTCGATGTGCATGTTGGTGCAATCGCAGATATGTTCCGTCATGATCAGGAAATCCGGGTCGATGCGATGCATGTGTTCCTGGATTTGTCGCAGGTTTTCCACGACACCCGGACCACAGGCCTCCCCTGGACGATCGTGATCATGCTCGCGGCTGAAGCACAGCGGCCAGCGGGGAGACCCGATCTGATCATAGAGAATCCCCGAAGCTCCAAGCTTTTGGGCCTGTTCGGCCAGCGACAACAATATCGCGCGCCATCCCTCCGTTGATTGGCATCCGTAGGCATGGACCCGGGCGGGAGCATCCCGGTATTTCTGCCACATTTCCAGAAACGGTTCGCCTCGTTCGCTGAGGCAAGCAATTCCCTTTCCGTCGCCAGGGAAGAAGTCACCCAGCACGTCCATCAACTGTCCGTTCACATATAAAATCACCTTCGTCCCGGCGTCCCGGGCTCGACGGATGTTTTCCGCCAATGCTTTTTCGCCTCCCATCGCCGGATCCGGAATGTATCGGGGGTAATGCCGGTCATGGCCGCCGGCGGTCCATCCGAACAGTCCGAGGAAATTCAGTCCATTGGTCTCGCCGAGCTTTCGGAGGAGGTCGATGTCATCGTAGTTCCAGATGATCTCGCCGTTCTGTTGTTTCATGATGACCAATTGCCAGCCGGGGAAATCCTCGGCGGCGGCCGGTCTTTTCAGGGGTTTCCACCAGGTGTTCGCCCAGCGCCGATAAAAATCCGCCGCGACGTGCCATTGGCCTTGGTAAGGTCTGATCAACGAAGGGGCCGACTTCCATTCTTCACCCGGGAGTAGGTACGGTATTTTTGTGATTGAGAGATCGAGGGCGCTATCCTGGTTCCGATAATACGCGTTGAGGTAGGTGGCCTGGAAGCTTGAGTCATGGGAACCGACGTAAAGCCCATGATCTCCGCGATCCACCACGACAAACTGCATCGAAGCTTCCTTGGGATAGGTGATCCGCATGTCCCGGATTTGAGTCGGATCATCGTAGCGTTCACCGGCCTCGTTGGGCCAGAGCAACTTGCACGGCGTTGCCTTGGGATCGATTCCACGAACCACTGGGCAATGGATCTCCCGCACGATCGATGCTGATTCACGGTTCGCTAGAGTGGCGGAAATGGAGATCGAATCTCCGTGGGTTTCGATGTCGATTGTCAGTTCGACATCAAACTGGCGGGATTCGTCACCAATAGATGAGTACACGAATTTAAGGCCGTCGGGGGTCTCCGTGATCGTGGGATCCGGTGAAGTCGCGGAAGTCACCAGATGCTTCTTGCCGAGGATGTTGCCGTCGGAGGGCTCCTGCATGACCACCTCCCACAAGTGCCCCTGTTCGGTTTGCAGGAACGGTTCCCGGCCGTTGAGGGCGATCAAGTTGATGCCTCCCTTTTGGTCGAAGCCGACCGTGCCTTCCCGGAGGTTAACGCTATGTTTATTCATGGTCGCCGGTCCTGTCTTTGGAGGAGAAGGTGGACTGAGCGTCCGGCGGTCGAATCTCCGTCAGGGCGCCGGTGTAATGACGCAGTCCGTGAATTTGATAGGGATGGGCCGCGATCGCGTCTTCATCGATTTCGATTCCCAGTCCCGGGGCGTCGGAAATCACCATTTGGCCGTCTCTCAGGTGGCAGGATTCACGGGCCACTTCGCTGCGCCAGGCCACGTCGGTGGCCATCGTTTCCAGATAGGGGAAATTCGGGGTGCATGCCGCCAATTGGAGAGTGGCGGCGTTCGCGATGGGACCGGATGGGTTGTGCGGACAAAACGGAATTTGCCAGATTTCGGCCAGAGCGGCGATTTTCCGCAACTCCCAGATTCCGCCGGCATGGGAGACATCCGGTTGGATGTAATCGGCGCAGCCTCGTTCGAAGACCTCCCGGAATTCCCACCGGCTGTAAAGGCGTTCTCCCATGGAAATCGGAGTGCGGGTCTCGTGGCGAAGCCGGGCATAGTTTTCGAGATTCCCCGGGATGAGCGGCTCCTCGAACCAGAGAACATCGTAGTCTTCCAATGCCCGGGCGATCCGGCGGGCCGCCGGCAATTCGAAGCGCCCGTGACCTTCGACCATCAGTTCCGCGGCGGTGCCGACCGCCTCCTTGACGGCTTCAACAACCCTCATGGAAATGTTCAGCTCGCGTGACGAAAGGGTCCGGTAAGCGGATCCGAACGGATCCCATTTCAAGGCTTTGTAGCCCGCTGCGGCGGCTGATTTCGCCGCGGACGCGAACTCGTCGGCGGATTTGGCGTTCGCGAACCAGGCGTTTGCGTAGCAAGGAACCGTGTCGCGGACTTTGCCGCCCAGCAGTTGCCAAACCGGGACGCCAAGAGCTTTGCCCTTCAAATCCCACAACGCCATTTCAATCGCCGAAAGGGCGCTCATCAAGACCGGGCCGCCGCGCCAATACGCATCCCGGTAGGCATCCTGCCACCAACCCTCAATGTTATGCAGATCCCGTCCGGCCAACGACCCCTCCAACTCATGCACCGCTTGCAGCACGGTCTTTTCCCGGTATTCCAGGGTCGCTTCCCCCCAGCCGTATTGACCGCAGTCGGTTTCGATTTTCACGAACGCCCAATTGGTCCGGTAGGCGTCGCAAAGGTAGGTGGTCAGTTTCTTGAGCCTCATAACTCGGGGAATCTGCGTTTGGCAATTTGTTGAAAAGTTTATTTCAAGGAACTGAGCATCGCACACAAATCGCCTGGATGCACACCGGGACGCTTTACAGGAAACGGAAAAAAGTTAATAAAATTATGCATGACCGAATTCGCGGAGGTTCCGCTGAGGCATTCCGAGGCCGGAGGCTGGCGGAATTTGCAGGTGCGTTTGACCCGATGTTACCAAGGATCCGTCGCCGGACGATCGGGGCGATTTCTGGGCAACGTTTTGACGATATGGAAATTGATCCGGGGAAGCGTTCAGGTGGAGAAGGAGGGGGTTCGGCTGGCGGCCCGGAGTGCCGATGGAGTATGGATGGTGGGGACTCCGGGGGAGAGGAACCAACGGTTTTCCGGGGATGCAGAGATTTTGTCGCTTCATTTTTCGGTCGAGTCTTCGGGCAATGGGGCGGAGTGGCGGGGGAGGCCTTTTGTATTGATAAAACCTGACGCCGGGGCGGTGCGGGCGCTTGCAAAGGTGACCGGTTGCGCGGCGATTCGGAGTTTGAGCGCGGCCCAATCCCTGCAGCTCTCGCGGCTGGATTTCTCCCTGGAAGACCAATTGGAATTGCAGGAGCGAACCGTGGGGTTGTTTCGGAGTTTGCTGAGGTTGCTGCCGGCGGCTGGACTTGACTACGGCCCGCCTCTTATCGCGGATTCCCGGGTGAGGGCGAGTCACCGCCGTTTGGCGGGATTGAGCATTCAAGCCGGGTTTTCGCGCGAGGAATTCGCGGCGGAGTACGGGTTGACCGCGGGGCAACTGGAACGGTTATGGCGGCACGAGTTGGGGGCGACGCCTTCGCAATACCGGGATCGACAGCGGAGCCTTTATGCGCGCGAGCAACTGTGGAGGAGCGATGTCTCGGTGAAGGCCATCGCCGCGGAACTCGGGTTCCGGCATTTGTCGCAGTTTTCCAATTGGTTTCGCGCCCGTCACGGAGTGTCGCCCAGGAACTATCGGGCCGCGGGAAAGACGTCGGTATAGGGGGCTTTCAAGAATGAGACCCCTCTTTGGAAATGAAATTGAGTTTCCGGTTGTTCGGTCTTTGATCGAATCATGGATCTTGAAGCGAAGTTGGAGCGGTTGAGTCCCGGGGGGGAGCATTGTTTTTTTGGATACTACGATTTGCCGGCCTGGAGCGGGCGGGGGGACCGGCATTTGGTCCACCGGGTCGGGTTTATAGATCAGATGCCGGGGCCGGAGGATGTCGCCGAGGTCGGGTTCCTGGAGGCCGGGAGCACGGAGTTCCACAAGATTGGCGAAACGACCGCGTGGAACTTCCAGCAAGGAGCGATGCTCCAATGGCATCCGGCGGCTCCGGATGATCAGGTAATTTATAACCGGCGGGAAGACGGGCGCTATGTCGGGGTCGTCCAGGACTTGGCGGGGAAGATCGTGCGGCGGTTATCCCGACCGGTGGCCAACGTCGATCCCCGCGGGCGCTTTGCGTTGAGCATTGGATTTGAACGGATGTTCGATTTTCGGCCGGGTTACGGTTACGCCGGAATCGCGGATCCATTTGCTGGCGAGGCCCATCCGACCGGTGACGGCGTATTCCGGATCGACCTCGAATCGGGGAAGTCTGAACTGGTGCTCTCGTTGCGGGTGCTCGGGGAATTCTGCCGGCCTTATTTCGGGGAGAACAAAATTTTGGTCAACCACCTGAATCTGAATCCCGGCGGGACCCGTTTCGTCGCCTTGGTCCGGAACTGGGGATGGCAATCGCAGGGGAGTGCGGACACCCAGGCAGCACCGATCGGGACGCTGGCGGTCACGGCCAACGCGGACGGGAGCGATCCGTTTATTTTATGGGACGGCGGAGTCGCGTCGCACTATCATTGGCGCGACGACGAAGTGCTGGCGATGGTGATCAAGGATCCGAAAGGACGGATCACGCTCGGCGAGTTTCGGGACCGGACCCGGGAGTATCGGTTGGTGGATCCGGATTTTTTCGTGGATGACGGTCATGAAAGTTACTCACCAGATCTCCGGCGGCTGGTTTACGACAGTTATCCCCGCGAAGGAAGGCGGCATCTGTATCTTTACGATTTGGAATCGAAGCGGGGCGTCGATTTCGGTTCGGTGAAGTCGCGCGAGTTGGACGACCCGGTCATCCGCGAAACCCGGTGCGACCTTCATCCCCGTTGGCATCCGACGGGGAAGGCCCTGTCGATTGACTCCGTCCACGAAGGATTTCGCGGAATCTATCGGTTTAGTATTCCGAAGGAATGAACTTCGGCGGGATCAAAGCTCTTTTGGGGTGTTTTTTCATCGATTGAAATAAATCTGCGCGGGGCTTTGTTGGGTTCATAAGTAACTTTATTTGAATTGATTGTGTTTTCTTAAGTCTACCGAAATCATTGCTTGAAGTCTTCTTATTGGTGTTATTAGTTTTGTTCGGTATCAAATGGTTTGACACCTGATTTGAAGGGTGAAAAAAGGTGCATGCGACTGGCTCCCATTCGGGCGGTTGCGAAATCGATCCTGGAGTCCGATGTTTCCTTTTGAACCAGCGTCGTCGATTCTTTCAGCGGAGTCCGCCGAAAAGCCGACGAAAATATTTAAGATGAACCGTGCCACGGCCGCGCAGCACAATCGTCAGACCGTACTCCATTTGCTGGCGAACCAGACCCCGCTCTCGCAGTTGCAGATCGCGCGGGTGACCAAGCTGCGTCCGTCGACTGTCTCCTATATCATCCAGGATTTGAAGAAGCTGGATTTGATCCGGGAGAGTGGCGTCATGCCCGCGACTCGGGCGGGTCCGAAGGAGACCTTGTTGGAAATTTGTCCGAAGTCCGCCTGGGCGGTCGGGCTCGACTTGGATGCGCTTGGTCCGAAGCTTTGTCTTATCAATGCCGCGGGTCACATTCTGACCCAGCACCTGTTTCCAATTATCAAGGATTTCGAGGAATTCGTGGCGGAGTTGCCGGATTTGATTCGGGAATATTCGGAGTCGCTTCGGTTGGATCCGGAAAAATCGGTCGGATTGGCGGCGAGCGTCCCGGGCATCGTCAACCCGGAAACGGGGTTGGTGTTGAAATCGATCTCGCTGGGGTGGGAGCATTATCCGTTGGGTGAAATCCTTCGGAAGCATCTTGGTCCGCGCATTTATGTGGAGCGTGACACGACCTCCGGAGCCTACGCGGAGAAATACGTCGGTCGGGCGCGCGATTGTGATGATTTCGTTTATCTCCTGCTATATCCGAAGTGGACTGGGGTCGGGCGCGCGAGTCGGCGTTATTCCTATGGTTTGGCATTTGTCATGAATGGCCGGGTGTATCGAGGATGCAATTTCGCGGCAGGTGAAGTGGACGAATTGTTGTTACCTGAGCAGATCCGGAAAGAGATCAATTTCGCGCCGGAAACCAGTCAGGAGGAGAAAGAAATGACACTGTTTCTCCAGTCGCTGGGCCGGATGATCGGCAGTATCTCCAACCTCTTTGATCCGGAAGTGGTGATTCTCTGCGCGAATGGGCAGTTTTTCTCCCCGGATCGGTTGGCGGTGGTTGATCAAGCCGCCCGGACGGCGGTTTTTAACGTCGAAGACCGGCGGTTTTCCCTTGTCAGTTCGGCGGTGGGGATTAACGGACTCTCGTTTGGCGCGGCGCTCTCGTGTTTGCATCAAGGTTTGCGGGAACGATTGAAAGCGGCGGCCGGAGGGGATTGAGGCCGGTGGCTGGCAGGACGTCCTGGTAGCATCCGGCTTTCGCCGGATGATGCATCGGCCTTTCGGCCGATGACCCGGTCTCCCAGGCTCCCGCCCGTGCGCAACGCCCATCCGGCGAAAGCCGGGATGCTACCAGAAAGACCGGAATCGCCGTAGCGTCGGCCTTTCGGCCGATGACCCGGTCTCCCAAGCTCTCTCTCCTGCGCAACGCCCATCCGGCGAAAGCCGGCATGCTACCAGAAGAACCGGAATCGCCGGAGCATCGGCCTTTCGGCCGATGAACCCGGTCTCCCAAGCTCTCTCGCCTGCGCAGCGCCCCATCCGGCGAAAGCCGGGATGCTACCAGAAAGACCGGAATCGCCGTAGCATCGGCCTTTCGGCCGATGAACCCGGTCTCCCCAGCTCTCTCTCCTGCGCAGCGCCCCATCCGGCGAAAGCCGGCATGCTACCCAGAAAGACCGGAATCGCCGTAGCGTCGGCCTTTCGGCCGATGAACCCAGTCTCCCAAGCTCCCTCTCCTGCGCAGCGCCCCATCCGGCGAAAGCCGGGATGCTACCCGAAGAACCGGAATTCCCGTAGCGTCGGCCTTTCGGCCGATGAACCCGGTCTCCCAAGCTCCCTCCTGCGCAACGCCCATCCGGCGAAAGCCGGGATGCTACCCGCAGAACCGAAATCCCCGTAGCTCAATCCTGGAGGCGCACCGAGAAGCGTTCCGAACTCGGACGGCTCGGGTCGGTGAGGTCGGCGGGGTCGACCAAGGCGACACTGCCATCGGCATAGCCGATATTCAGCCGTCCCTTGTGGCGGGCATGGAGAGCGGGGGTGGAAACATTCGCCACTTGGGCCGCGTAAAAGAGGTACCACTGGGAAGGGGTTCCGCCGGGGGTGCTGTAGGTGTCGCCCATCAGGACGTAACGGCCCGGATCGGTCAACGCGTCGAGATTGGTCTGACGATGTTCGGCCGACCCGCCCTGGGGAGTCGCGCTCACGCTGGAATGGGCGACGCGCATTCCGTAGACGCGGCTCCGGGCGACCGGATCGTCCGGATATACGTAAGGATCGAAGCTCGGGCAGACGAAGACGCTGCCGGTGGTTTCGTTGCCCAGATACCCTTCTTCTACCAGGGTTTCGTTCCAGGTAGTTTGGTTATCGGTCTGAACCGGGGGAGGCAGGAGCCGGTTGTGGTCGTCGGCATACATCAGCAGGGTTATCCCGACTTGGCGAATGTTGCTCAGGCATTGTGCTCCCCGAGCACTATCGCGCACCGAACCGACTACGGGAATCAAGATCGCCGCCAGGATGCCAATGATCGCAATCACGGTCAGAAGTTCGATGAGAGTAAATCCGGTTCGAGTCCTCCGGGCCTGGGAATAGGATTTGAGGTTCATTACAAGGGGAAACTTTGATGACAAAACCAGCGAAGTCAATGGTTAATTCAATGATCGTTCTAATTTATGTTCGAACGGACTCCAGTCGCGGAAAACTATGGGGACAGGAAGATACCCTAGAGGTTTCTATATTCTACTTAAGGCTATAGGCTGAATCGGCGACGTGGATGATGGGCGGTATTCTTCGGTTTTCCTGGGCCTCAAATAAATAGTTCTATGATTGTATTGACTTCGAAGGTGGTGCCTGATGAGCTCTATCTCGTTGGTTGTTTTCTCGTCTCAGGAAAGTGGTCCGCTGCGGACCGCAGCCCTTATTTTATGATGAAGATTTTTTTCCCGATCTTTTCGATGCGCCGACTGACTTCGGCGATGTTGGTTATGTGTCCGGTATTGGGTTTGGCGGCCTGTTCGATGGGGGCTCCCCCGATGGAGAAGCCTTTGGTGTTGATGTCCCAGCATCGTGCTGCGGGAACCTCCATTCCCGATGAACTGCGGGAGAACGTCGGGACCGTGGACATAGTTAGTCCGATGTGGTTCGAGGTGGACGATCACGGCGAGGTGCGCCGGCTCGACGACGTGCAAGGCTCCTTTGATTCCTATCGGAGTTTTTGCCGGGATAACGAGATCCGCCTCCTTCCGATCGTCCGCACCTTCTCCCCGCAACCTTTATTGGCGGACGAAAAGGCGATCACCCGCGCGGTTCGCGAAATCCATGGGTTGGCCCGGAAGGAAAAGTTCGACGGGATCCTGGTCGATTTCGAACATTTGGAGCGCCAATCGCGGGAACCGATGGTCTCGTTGATGCGGCAGCTCGCTCCGTTGATGCGGCGGGATAATTTGATTCTGGGAATCGCGGTGGCTCCCCATTCGTGGCATGGCGAGCTCGATTATGGAAACCTCGCCCGGTTCAGCGATTTTATGTTTGTCATGTTTTATGACTACACCGGGCCCTGGAATCCGAAACGGGTGGGGGCGACGGCTCCGATTCACCGTCCAGAGACGGTCAACGACGTCAGCCGCGATTTGCAGCGGATACTGGCCGATGGAGTTCCCCCGGAGAAATTGCTTTTCGGAGCCCCGATGTATGGAAACGTTTTCGAATTCGATGAAGCAGGGGTTGGGGTTTCGGCAAGGACCATGTATATCGAATCCCTCCTTGAATTGAAGACGAAGCACGGAGCCTCCCGCCAATGGGATGATACCGCCAAAGCTCCGTATTTCGAATTTCAGGACGCCGCCGGCACCCGTTTCCAAGCCTGGTATGAAGACCGGGAATCGTTCAAATTCAAATACGCCCTTGCCCGTGATCTTCAGTTGGGCGGACTCGCCTTTTGGGCGGTGGGAGCTGTCCGTGGCGGCAGTGGTCCTGACTTTTGGCCGGTCCTCAAGGAGGAAGTGGAGGAACGGAGGCAATGACGGAAGCCTGCATATCCGCCTGATTTTCACCCGATCATCCGTCTCAACCAAACAAGTACCCAGATGAAAACCAAATCCCAATTCACTCGCGGCGATTCCGTCCGCAAATATTTGATCGCCTCGGCGGTCGTTCTGGCTTGCTCGGCCACCCTGCTCCAGGCGGAAACCGCCTGGATCGGAGGCAATGGAAACTTCAATGCCGGTTCCAACTGGAGCACCGGAATCGTGCCGGGGGAAACCGATATCGCCGTCTTCGACCACCGGGCCGCAGTGACGAGCTACACCTTGAGTTTCGGCGGCGAGGATGCTGCCACCGAGGGAGCTCGTTTTCTGGCTTCCTCTGGAACGATCGGTTTCACGATCGGAAACGGGGTAACCTGGAGTGTCTCCGACCTTTTCCAGGTGGGGAATGGGGCGGGAGCCAATCCGGTTGTTCAATTGCTCACCGGCGAAATGACGGTCGGAACGTTGACGGTTCACCCGGGAGCCCGTTTTCAAATGCGGGGCGATTCCGTGCCGGCGGCGGGACCGGTCCTGACGGTGGAAAACGGCTCCAACATTGCCAGTTCCGACTTATTGATCGCTGACTTTGAGCGCGCCTTTACCTGGAGGATGACCGGGGGAGATCATCAATACACCGGGGCCGGGCCTGTCAGTATTGCCGATGGAGCCCGCTCCCAAGCGGACGTGATTGTCACTGGCCCGGAAACCACGTGGAACAGCGGCGGCGGAGCGTTGAACATCGGCCAGAGAGGCTTGGGGCATTTGTCCATTCTTGACGGAGCGGTGGTATCCACCAACGCGGCGTATCTCGGGCGTGAGCATGCGGCCTCCGCCGGGAGTTCCGCCGCCGTTTCGGGTGCCGGGTCGCGGTGGAATCTTTCGGGGACGCTCCGCGTCGGCCAGGCGTTTCCGGACACTTCGCTGGTGATCAGCGACGGGGCCGCTGTGAATGGTGTTGATGCTCGAATCGGGGAAGGGGTCGCCGCCAGTGGCAATGAGGTGTTGGTTACTGGCCCGGGTTCATCCTGGCAGCTTTCGTCGCACTTGACCTTGGGGGGAGCTGGTGGACAGAACAGTTTGCGCATCGCCGACGGGGGGACGGTGCAGAGCGCAGGCTTTGTCCGGCTCGGGCGGGAAGCCTCGACCAGTCATGAGAACCTCGTGGTGATCGAGGATCCGGGCTCGCGTTGGACGTTTGTCGGAACGCCCCCGGACGATTCGTTTACCGTCGGCCATCGGGGAAAAGACAATCAACTGCTGATCCGTAACGGCGGGGAGTTGTCGGTTACCGGTTCCAGTCTCTTGGGCGCTCTTGCCGAGAGCGCCGGTAATATTGCCACCGTGACAGACGAGGGTTCGCTTTGGTCGACCAGCGCGCTGTTGATTGTCGGCAACGGCGGGGCGAACAATCTCCTGTCGATCGACGATGGCGGCGCGGTTGTGGCCCGGGATCTTTGGGTGGGATCGACCGCTGGCTCTATCGGCAATCGAATCGAGATCAACGGCGGAAGACTCGTTGTCGATAACGAACTGCATGTCGGTCTCAACGGCGAAGGGAGTGTTCTTTTCAATGGTGGCCGGATGGAAGTCGCCCGTCTCTACGTGGAACACGAGGGGAGGAGCACGTTCGATTTTTCGGGCGGACGCCTCGAAACCGGAAGGGCGGTGATCACTCATGGAGAACCGCTGACGATCGGAGATGGCGAGCAGTGCGCGGTATGGTACATCGGCGCCGACTCCCACACGGTGGCGGGCGGAGTGGTCGTCTCGACCAGCGGGATCCTGGCCGGGGCCGGAACCTTGACCGCCGACGTGGTGAACAGCGGGCGGATCATGCCGGGCCACTCCCTCGGCGCCTTGACCATCGACGGCGATTTGATTCTGGAATCGTTTTCCGATCTGGTGTTGGAGATCGCCGGGTCGGGAGAAACCGAATACGACCGTTTGATTGTGACTGGCGATACGGTGATCGACGGAATTTTAACGGTTCGGTTGGTCGAAGGTTATCAGCCGACCGGCGAAGTTTCTTTTCAATTTTTGAATCTTGCGTCCCAAATAGGGGAATTCTCGATGGTCGATTTGCCGGAGCTTCCCGCTGGTCTTTTCTGGAACGCAACCGAACTCTATTCGGCCGGTAAACTGATCATTGAATCCGATGGAGAAACTGGCGGCTTCGACGCCTGGCGGGCCCATTGGTTTCCGGACGATCTCGGAAACGAACAGATCAGTGGCCCGGGCGCGAATCCTGCCGGGGACGGCGTGATCAACCTGATGAAATACGCCCTCGGGCTCAGTCCGGAGGTCGCATCCCGCGATTCATTGCCGACAGGCGCGATCCAGAATCTTCTGGTGGAGGGTAGCGAAGGCCGTTATCTGACCCTGACCTTCACCCGGCCGGGGAACATCACGGATATCGTGTATACGGTGGAGGCCTCTTCCGACCTCGTCGATTGGGCGTCGACACCGGTCGAGGCCCTGGTGGAGGAACACAGTGACGGAACCGTCACCTTGGTTTACCGGGACGCAGCACCCGTCGGCGAGACCGCACGTCGATTCCTTCGACTCAGCGTCCGGCTAAACTGAATACATATCCTCGACGAGTCACTCTCTTGAACCTTCCCTCCATATGAAAAAAACAACCCATCTCATTGTCGCGGGGGGGCTATCCCTCGCTTGTTCGGCCTTCTTCGCCATCTCGGCGCACGGGCAAACTTCGGCCCACTGGGTCGGCTCCGGGGGAAATTATCACACCGGATCGAATTGGAACACCTCGTCCGTGCCGACCGCCGATGGAACCGCGACGTTCGATGGCAACGCGGCCGCCTCCAGTTATACGATCGGTTGGGGAGGTGTCGACTCGACGGTCGGAAACGCTCGGTTTCTTTCCTCGGGCGGAACCATCACGCTCAATATCGGCAATGGAATCGGCTGGACGGTTGCTGATACCTTGCAAGTCGGCAATGGCGCCGGAGCCAACCCGACGGTTCTCCTGAACACCGGAACTCTGACCACGGGAACGTTGAACGTTCATTCCGGCGCGACTTTCAGCATGAACCTCGCTGGGACCGGCGGTACTACCGCCACCCTTAACACCCTCGACGGATCGAATATCGCGACCAGCCGACTCGACATCGCTGGATTCGAGCGCGGCTTCACCTGGAACATTCTTGGCGGAAGCAACACCGGGTCGACCCAGGTTCGGGTGGCGGCTTCCACCGGTTCTAACGCAACGGTCAATGTCGACGGTGCCTCCACCACCTGGAATACCGGTAGCGGCCAGTTCGACCTCGGATTCAATGGAAAGGGAACGTTGAATATTGCCGGAGGCGCGGTGGTGGATTCGACCTCCGCCCATCTATCCGTGAGTGGCACCGGATCGGGGGCAAGTTCCGCGTCCATCGCCGACCCGGGATCCGAGTGGAATCTCACCGGCACCTTGCGGGTGGGGCAGGTCATGGGGCAGAACTCCCTTTCAATTTCAAACGGCGGTCACGTTTCCGCCGCGGACGCCCGGCTCGGCGAAGGGGTGAATTCGGCCAACAACTCCGTCACGGTCACCGGCGTCGATTCCGCCTGGGCCTTGAGTGGAGGTCTCGTGGTCGGCGGGGGAGCCGGGGGCAACCAAGTCACACTCTTCGACGGAGGTTCGCTCATCACGGGTAGCGCGGTCGGCAGTATTGGCCGCGATGCCGCCAGCGGCTACAACTCGGTGGTGGTGAGCGGAGGATCTTGGCAGATGAACGGTGAAGTCGCCGTCGGAAACCGCGGCAGCAACAATTCCTTGACCGTGACCAACGGCGGCGGCGTTGCCTCTGCCTCCACAGTCGTGATCGGAAGCTGGGAGGGGTCAAACAACAACCAGGCGACGGTCTCCGGTGTAGGGTCGGCTTGGGCCGTGGGCGGCACCTTGACAGTCGGGCGAGAAGGTTCGTCCAACTCGCTTTTGATCGAAGAGGGGGGGCTCTTGACGGCCGGAAACCTCATGTTGAGCGGCACTGCTTTCGCGGCGACCAATCATGCCGAAGTTTCGCATAACGGCCAGTTGAATGTCATTGGAAACTTGACCGTTGGAGGGGCCGGATCGGCTGCGTTCACCTTGGCATCGGGCGGACAAGTCAATGCCGGGAACTTGCAGGTCGTCGGAGCGGGCAACAGCTTTGCCTTCGCGGGCGGAACCTTGGCAACTCAAGGCGCCACCATTTCCAATGGCCAGGCCTTCGTCGTCGGCGACGGCACCCAGAGCGCCACCTGGCGTTTGGGAGGCGACCATACCCTCGACGACGGGTTGCTCATCTCCGAAAACGCCGCGCTTCGTGGGAATGGCACCATCGCCGGGAATGTTGCGGTCTCCGGAATGCTTTCGCCCGGAAACTCGATCGGCGCTCTTTCGATCGGTGGCGATCTGACCTTGGGGTCTGGCTCCATCACGTTCATGGAGTTGACCTCGCCGGGTGAATTCGACGAGATTCATGTTTCAGGGAATCTCATTTTCGGGGGAGAACTGACCGTGAGTTTGTTGGGGGGTTACACCCCGGTTTTGGGAGACACCTTCCGTCTGTTTGAAGCCGGGAGCAGCACCGGAAGTTTCGGTGCCTACAATCTTCCCGCCTTGGCGAACGGCCTGTCGTGGAACACCGACGACCTCTATTCAATCGGGGATCTCACCGTCATTCCCGAGCCGCAGACCACCGCCCTTCTTTTCGGGATGGCGGTAGTTGCCTTCCTTGGAGTGAAGCGGCGTAGGGCGGGAAAGTAGCGACGCGGGAGCTTCGTCTTTCAGGCGAAGACCCGATCGACGGCGGCTCAAGCGTCACTGTTCATGCGGGTGGGAGGCGATCAGGTTTTCGCGCGAAGCGCTTTAGAGTGCGGTGCGTCCCCGCACCGCTTTCGGAACGGCCGGCGATGGCCGCGCGCCCGGCAGCCATTCGGCAACCGGAGGTCTTCTGCACGCTCGAAAGCTCAGCGAGGACGCGGAGCACTCCAAAGAGGCTCCGCCTCGGAAACCAAGTTTCAGTCCATGTTATTCTCCGGGTGCAGCGCGGGTTTTGGCTCCTATGGCCCCTCGCCACCACTGAAAAACCAGTTGCCGCCGGGCGTTTGATTTGCGGTAAAGAAAGGGATGAAAAAGCTGCTTTTTGGGATTCTGCTGGCCTTTCTTTCGGTCGGGGCGCCGGCGTGGGTGGTGGTGTCGATGATTCAATCGTTCGACCGGGAGGCCGTTGTCTTCAAAGCGCCCGGCGAGATCGTGGTCAATGTCGACGAGCCGGGGCGGTATTATCTTTGGAACGAGCATCGGACGATCTTCGAGGGCCGGTCGTATTCCGTGAGCAAGGAACTGCCCTCCGGAATGACCTTTGCCCTGGAAAAAGTCGAAACCGGCGAGTCGTTGGCGTTCGACGGAAATTTTTCGATGTCGGTGTCGACCGGACAAAAGGAAATGAACTCGGTGGGGTATTTCGAGATTAAGACTCCCGGACAATACCGGTTGTCGATTGACGGTTTGGATCAGCCGCGTGTTTTTTCGTTCGGCGAATCGGTATTCGGGGAAATTTTTTCGTTCCTCGGACGATTCGCCGCCGCGATGTTGGTGGCAATGTTCGCCTTCGTGGCTGGTGTGGCGTTGATCGTTCTCGGAATCCTTGACCTAGCCCGGCAGGAACGCAGGGGCCCTCCCGAAGTCCGGTTTCCTGAGAGTTGATCCTCCTGTTCAGCCGGTTTACGTTCAACGGTTTACCAGTTGAAGGTTGTGGTTTTTCGACGTTCTCCGTTGGAATGGCGGGATGAAATCCCCTTGCACGATCTTTCTGTCTCTGGCGCTGCTTCTTTTCGCGGGTTGCAACGAAGAGCGGGCTGGCGTGACGTCGGTTGCCGCGACGACCACCGATGCTTCCTATTTCGACGAGCGGACCTGGACTAATCAGGATGGTCAAACCATTGTGGCGAAGGTAGTCGGGGTCGAGGGCGAAGTGGTCGTTTTTTCCCGGGCCGGACAGACTTACCGGTATCCAATCGCCAGCCTGACCGCAGCCGATCAACAGATCGTCCGCACCTTGGAAAGCGCCGGAGTGGGAAACAGTCCCGTGGGAGCGCAGCTCAATGGACGGCTTCTGCGGGCCAGCGCGGAAGGGTTGCGTCCGGTGCCGGTCACCGATCTTACTGGAAAACGCTTGTTCGCGTTCTACTATTCCGCCAGTTGGTGCGGTCCGTGCCGCGAGTTCACTCCGGAACTGGTGCGATTTTACAACGAGGTGAGCCGGTGGCACCCGGAGTTTGAGTTGATCTTGATCAGTGCCGATCGCGACGCTGCCCAGATGGAGCGTTATATGCGGGATTACCGAATCGGTTTTCCGGTGGTGAGCTTCGAGCAGCGGGCGGGCCTCGATATCGCCGCCAATAATCAGGCGGGCGGGATTCCTCATTTGGTTCTGCTTGATGGGTCGGGCAAGACAATCTCCCGCAGTTGGGGAAGCGACAACAAAGCTCCTCCCCATGTATTGGCCGATATCCGACGTCAGCTCGGCAGGTGGTAGGCGGCCCCCGCGGGCGCGCAATGATGCTCCCGGCGATCGCGGCGGATTTTGATCGCGACGCAGGTGGCGACGAAGAGGATGTCGAGTCCGACGACCAAGGCGATCCAATGGGTTCCTCCGCCTCCGAAGCCGTAGCTGTGAAGTCCGGCCCCGAGGACGAAGTTCACTCCGTACCAGGTCATCAGAATGCCGTGGAAACAAAGGCAGGCGCCGACGGCGATCCCGAAATGGCCCCACCATCCGGCGAACTTGCCGTGGTTGGCGAAAATGTAGAGGAGGAGCGCGATCAACGACCAGGTTTCCTTCGGGTCCCAGCCCCAGAAGCGGCCCCAGGAGTAATAGGCCCAGATTCCTCCGAGAAGGGTGCCGGCCGCGAGGAAAATGATTCCGAGATACAGGACCCGGTCGAGCATGTAATGGACTTCTGACCGCTCGTTGACGCTGCCCGGTTTCAACAGGTAGCGGGCGAGGATGTAATGCCCCATCGCCGCCGCCAGGGCGAAGGCCGCGTAGCCGATCATGATCGTCACCACATGGGTCACCAACCAGAAGTTGTCCCGGAGGACCGGGGGCAACGGATTGATGGTCGGATCGAGCACCGTCGGCAACATGTCCGCGAGGATCAACGCCAACACCGCCATCGGAGCCGCGCAAAGGGCGTAGAGCCGCGACCGGTAGATCGCCTCGAAAATCAGGGCGAAGATCGCCAGCGAAAGCGCCGTCCAGACCACCGTTTCATACATGTTGGTCACCGGCGCTCGCTCGGCGATCCAGGAGCGGAGGACGAATCCATAGACGTTCAGCATGAAACCGATCGAAAAGAGCGTCATGCCGATTTTGTAGGTCTTCCGCGGGAGCAGGAAAAAGAAGCCGAGCAGGTAGAAAATCCACGCGAGCCGGAAGGGATGCGTCTGGTTGTAATGGACCTCCCGGGCGATCGCCGCCGTCGTTGGATAATGGTCGGGCGCGAGGCTCCGCAGAAGCTCGGCCAAGGCGACCGAGGCGGCGTCGAATTCCGTTTGGTCGCCGCTCCGGTAGGCCCCGGAGAACCGGCTCAGTGCGGCGCCCACTTCGGCGGCGGTCGCCAACGGATAATATTGTTTCGCCTCGTGCGGCATTCCCCAACGTTCCCCGGCAGATTCGGGATGGGGGAGGATGCGCATCGCCTGGCCGGTGCGGATCGCATTGAAAAGATTGATACGGCCCAGAATGACTTCCGCCTCGCGTTCGAGCGGAGTCAACGCCTGCTTGCGTGACCGCTTCTCCTCCACCACGGAGAAGTAGCGGGCGACCGCGGGATTCGCCATCAATTCGTCGAACGAGAAGTGGCGGGCCCGGGGGAGTCCGAGTTCCTCGCGGATTTCCGGATCGGAGACGAGGATCACCGGGGCGGAGCGCCAGCCGTTTTCACCGAGCCAGATGCCAAGGATCGCTTCGGTGGCCCCGATCCGTTGGCCGGACACCGGGTGGGCGACGGTGCGGCGACCGTGGATCGATTGAAGCGATTCGGCGGCAAAGGTGTCGAGCGGTTTGGCCCGTCCGGCCGATTGGATGGCGAGCCGGGCGGCTTCCCCGGCCTCGGTCACCGGTGCGGCGGACGCCCGTTCGGGCAGAAGAAGGGCGGTGGCGAGCAGAGCGAAAATCCAGATTTTCATGACGGTAAGAGCAAGAGATCCGGGGCCGTGCCCGGGGAACAACATGGAATGAAACTTGGATTTGAGGCGAAGCCTCTTTGGAGTGCTCCGCGTCCCCGCGGAGCTTTCGAGCGCATGGAAGAACTCCGCCCGTCGAACGGCTGCCGGGCGTGCGACTGTCGCCGACCATTCCGAAAGCGGTGCGGGGACGCACCGCACTCCAAAGCGCTTCGCGCGAAAACCGGATCGCCCTCCGGCCCGCATAAACAGTGAAGTTTCATAGAGGAAGGTGGAGAAGGATCATCGGGTGACCAATGCCCGGCGCTGGATGCGGCGTCGCGGTTGGGGAGCTTCGGCGGGGCCGTCGGCTTTGGACGAAGGGATCTCCGTCGTCGG
Source organism: Verruconatronum alginivorum (assembly GCF_056590205.1). Lineage (NCBI taxonomy): Bacteria > Pseudomonadati > Verrucomicrobiota > Opitutia > Opitutales > Verruconatronaceae > Verruconatronum > Verruconatronum alginivorum. The sequence continues at coordinate 3,507,097 of NZ_JBWPVQ010000001.1, forward strand.
CGGACCGGACCGGTTGCGTTGGAAACGTGGATACGGTTTCAGATAGAAAACGGTGACCAATCCGACGCAGAACAGAAGGGAGCCGATCCACTTCAAGGACCAACCTGGATCACGGATGATCTGGAGGGTGGTTTGGTCGAGGTTGTTGGCGTCCCAGGACGATTGGGCGAACTTGTAGGAAGTGCCGAGGAGACTGGAGGCGAGCGATTCCGGGAAGGTGGTCGGCTTGTTCATCGAGATCGACCGCCGGAGGGTGTCGCCCGATTCGTCGGTGAAGAGGAGGTGGCTGCTGAAGCTGGCGGGGGAGTCGGTGCCGGGATTGAACTCGACCTCGAACCGGTCGAGGGCGACCGAGAAATCGATCGGATACATCCGGAAGCCGAAGGCGGCGTGCAGCGCTTCGCCGCCGAGCGGGACGAACGCCATCGATCCCATCCGGAGCCAGCGTTCCACCGATTCGCCGTCCTTCTCGAAACGGACCCGGAGCCCCGAGGCGCCGGTCCGGCGGAGGCCCGGTTCGCCGAGCGGGCGAAGCTCTTCGCGGGCGACCGCGTTCTCCAGCACTTCGTCGACGCGGAGAGTCCAGTTGACCCCGGGAGGAGAAACCACCGACCCGGCCGCGAGCGGTTGGGCGGGGGAGGTCGGATCGGCGAGGTTGACCCAGACCAGGGAGTCGCCGCCGTCGTGGCGGAGGGTGAATTCGCGGGGAGCGCCGGAGGCGGGTGCGGAGCCGTTGGACGAAGCCGCGTCGGTCGGGCAACATCCGTCGCCGTGGCCGTCGGGAGCCTCCACGTGGGAAAGGGAACCGTTGGCGGAAGCGAAACGGATCAGGTCGGAGCCGACCGGCAGGCGGTTCGGTTGGCCGTGTCCTTGAAGCAGCCATTTTTCGATCGGGTGCGGGAACTCGGGCCCGGTCAAGGTGAGGCGCACCGCCGGAGCTCCTTCGCGGGCGGTGGGGCGGACCACGTCGCGGATGCCGAGTTCGTCGGCGATCTCCAGGACGGAAATCCGCAGATCGCCGGAGCGGTAGCGGAACGGGCGGTCGGGCGTCGGTCTCCGAAGATCGAGGCGGAGGCGGAACGATTCGGTGCCGTTGCCGGGACGTTGCACTTGGAGGAGGGGGTCGTTCACCACCAGGAAGTCGTGCGGCTTCTCTCCGGCGACCAAGGTAACGTGTCCCTCGACTCCCCAGATCCGGCCGATCACTCCGCCGATCAGGATCAGGACGATCGCTCCGTGGGTGATGATGAAACCGGTTTGGTGGGCTTTCCACGGATAGCGGACGACCACCGCGCCGATCAGGTTGACGCAGAGGAGGAAAAGCCAGCCATAGAACCACGGGGAGTCGTAAACGTAGGCCCGTGCGACCGAGGCGTCGAACCGGGATTCGATCAAGGTCCCGGCGATCGAGCCGACGATCACCGCGAGGAGCAACAGCATCGCGAGCTTGATCGACCCGCAAAACCGGAGAATGGAGCGGAGGGCGCGCGAGGTGGTTCTCATGGTGATCAGGTTTTCCAGGTTGTCAGCGAATCAGTTCGTCGGCGGCTTCGCAGAGGATTTCGTAATAGTCGTCGCGGGAGATTCCGAGGGCGGCGGCCCCGAAGGTTTCGGCGTCCTCGGCGGAGGCGAACGGACCGTAGTTGACCACCACCAGATGGTAGAGGACCATCGCCGGCACCCGGTGCGGCTCCACCGCGAAGAATGGATGAACATAGATGACAAAGCCTTCTTCCGGGTGTTCGCCCTTTTGCGTCGCATGGGCGAATTCCCCTTCGATCAGGTCGTCGGCGTCGAAAACGATTTCGCACGGATAACGGACCAGAGTTCGATCCTCAAGCAGGAGCATCAATTTGGTCCAAGTGATCTCGGGACCATACACTTCGTGGATTGTCATTCCCTTATCGGCGACATGGTTCGAGAGGGATTGGCGGGCGTCTTCGGCGGTGAGTTGTTGGGACATCGTCATGGCACTAACGAGTTGGCAATTGCGTGAATGGTAGCGGGGTTGGCTCCGCCGCCCCGTCTTCTGTTTCGTTTGAAGCGTCGGGGCCGGTAACCCTGCGGTCGGGCGGCAGAGCCAACCCGACTACGGTGTTTAGTTTTCGAAGACCAAAAATATTTGGATGGCACACGTGGATTTCAGCTGTTGAGGGTGGCGGCGTGCGCGGGCGGTGGCTCCGGTTTCGCCGGTTCGAGGGAGGGAGCCGGACGGTTGCGCGGCTCGTTATCCTTGTTGATGGTTCCTTGCAGGATCGGGATGCTCATCCGAAGGAAAATGGTGAACGCCATCAGGCCGAAGGCCCAAATCCCGAAAGAGACGATCGCCTCGTTCCAGGTCGGACCGTATTCCACCACCTCGCCGATGGCGGTCGGAATGAAGCCCGGGACCACCAGGCCCATTCCTTTTTCAATCCAGATTCCAACTACGGTGGCGACGCAGGCGAAGTTCAGGTAGCGGAGGCTCCGGCTGACCGGCAACATGAAGATCGCCAAGGCGACGATGTTGAGCGCGATCGCGGTCCAGATCCAGGGAACCAGCGCGTTGGCCCCGTCCAAACCGAAGTAGAGATACTTCGCGGACATTCCCCGGGCGGTGTCGGAGTAGAACTTGGTGAAGACTTCGTTCATCAACAGGAAGACGTTGATGATCATCGCCACCTGGACGATCGACCGGAGGGTCAGGAGGGCTTCGTTCGTCACCTTGTAGGTCGAAACGTAGCGGATGACCTGCAAGGCGAGAATGATCAACGCCGGCCCCGCCGCGAAGGCGGAGGCAATGAACCGGGGACCGATGATCGCCTGGTTCCAGAACTCCTTGCCTCCGAGTCCGACGAAGAGGAAGGCGGTGACGGTGTGGATCGAGATCGCCCAAACGATGGCGATGAAGACGAACGGAATGTAGAACCACTTGTGCGGTTTGTCGTTGTTATATCTTGAATACAGAAGATAGCCGACGATGTGGACGTTCAGCAGGAGGTAACCGTTGAGCACCACCACGTCCCAGGCCAGCATCGAAACCGGGAAGTTGAGTTTACCGAGTCCCGGAACCAGATGAAGGGCGCGGTCCGGTCGGCCGAGGTCGACGGTGACGAACGCCAGGCACATCAGGATCGCGGCCACCGCGAGTAATTCCCCGAAGATCACCAGGTCGTGGAGATGCCGGTTTTTGTAGATGTAAACCGGAATCACCAGCATCACCGCCGCCGCCGCGACCCCGACGAGGAAGGTGAAGTTGGCGATATAGACGCCCCATGAAACCTGTTGGGTCATCCCGGTCAAGCTGAGGCCGTCGACCAGTTGTTGGGCGTAGGCGTTGAGCCCGAGCAGGAAGACGATCGTCAGGCCGCCCATCCAGGCGTAGTAACGCCAGTCGCCGACGAAGGCGATCCGGATGCAGCGCTGGAGGAAGTAGAGATAGTTGCGTGCGGCGTCCATTTATTTCTCCATGTAGTAGAAGAACCGGGGAAGGGTTCCTTGTTCTTCCTTCAAAACGAAAACCCGTTTCTCCCGCAGGATGTGGGAAACTTCGCTGTTCGGGTCGAGGATGTTGCCGAACTTTCGGGCGCCGGTCGGGCAGACCTCGAGGCAGGCCGGGTATTTGCCGGCTCGCGTCCGCTGGATGCAAAGATGGCATTTCTCCATCACCCCGACGTCGCGGGGACGGTTACCGAGGTAGGACATGTTCGGATTGAGCTGCTCCTTCGGTATCCGCGGCTTCTTGAAGTTGAAACGCCGGGCGAAGTAGGGACAAGCGGCCTGGCAGTAGCGGCAACCGATGCACCAGTCGTAATCGATCACCGTGATGCCGTCGGACTCCTGCCAGGTGGCGTTGACCGGACAGACCTTGACGCACGACGGATTGGCGCACTGGTGGCATTGGATCGGCAGGTAAAAATGACCTTCCTCCGGGACGGATTCCGGCTCGTAATTGTGGTCTCCTTTGTTGAGATCCATCGTGCCGTTCGGCATCTTCAAAACCCGGATGTATTCAAGATCCGGATCGCCAGATTGGTTGTTCTCGACGACGCAGGCGTTGACGCAGCGGCGGCAACCGATGCAACGGCTGATGTTGAGCGCGTAAACGAATTCGACGCCGTCCATCGGACGGTAATCCCGGACGTGCGGGCGGATGCCGTATTGACGTTCCACCTCTCCCTCGATCCGGCGGAGCACCCGGTCCATGTCCTCGGGCGACATCTCCTTGTAATGCTTCTGGAAAAACTTCTCGATCGAAGTCGCTCCGGTCAATTCGCGGAGCGGGGCGAGGCCGGCGGCGATGGCGGCGACCCCGGCGAGGGCGGTCGCCCCGGCCGAGACGCGCAGGAAGCTGCGGCGATCCATGTTGCCGGGTTCTTTGCCCGGTTGGGAGTTGTCGGACATGCGGTCAATCATTGTCGTTCTCCGGGTTGAGAAGGATGCGGTTTTTGAGTGAGTGCGGCGCCGGGGCCGGTTGGAGATGCGGGAAACCCGGGTCGTGCGGATCGTGGCATTCGGTGCAATCGAGACGATGGTTTTCGCCGCGCGAGAGATCCCAATAGCCGCTGGTCCGGCCGTGGATGTTGTTTTCCCAATCGCGGTAGGTGGAGCCGTGGCAACTGGCGCACAGGAGGTTGCTTTCCTCGAAACTGAAAGTCTGGTAGGGAGTCCGCAGCCGATCCATCTGGTCGGGATCGTGGCAATTGAAGCAATGGTTGTTGTCTTCGGAATGGCCGTGGCGGAAGGTGATGTAGTCGTGTTCCTGGAGGATGATCCGGCCGAGTTCGTCGAGTTGGAGTTCGACCCGTTCGCCGCCGCGGTGGCAGGCGTTGCAGGAGAAGTCGGAGGTGTCCTCGTCGGCGGCGAGGAGGGCCGCGTAATTCATCCGGACCGGCGATGTATCCACAAATTGGCGATCGACCATCACGATCTGCGGCGCCGGACGGTCCGGGGCGAACGTGCCGGTGATGAAGGCCGCCGCCAGCCCGAGGAAGGCCAACGTGAGGCATGTGAGGACCAGGGTGATTTTTGTCTGCTGACTCATCGCTTGCGGATTGATTAACCGGAAATTGAAAGGGGTGGCCCGAAGGCCCGGGGCAGGGCGGCCTGGCCCGGACCGGGGGAGAGGAGGCATCGCCCCCGTCCCCGCGGCCCGCGCCGGTCGCGTGGTTGGTTATTGTTTGGAGTTCGCCTTCAGCGCCGCCTCGCTGGTATCGCGGGGGTGCTTCGGGTCGAATTCGCGCATGTATTCGATCATCGCTTTGATCTGTTCGTCGGTCAGGTCGTTGCCGAACGGCTTCTTCAATTCGGCGCCGGTTTCGCTCAGTTTGCCTTCCTTGACCGATTCGAACGCCTGTTCGTCCGAGACCGTTTCATGGAACTTGGCGTCGGTCATGTCGGGAGCTCCGGCGCGGATGCCGGCGCGGGTTTGCCCCTTGCCGTCGCGGCCGTGACAGGCGGCGCAGTCTTGCCGCCAGAGCGCTTCGGCGTCGATCTTGGAGATCGGACTGATGCCCGATTCGCCCGAGACCGGTTTGTCGGAGCCGGTGGCCACCGCAATCCCGCCGACGGCCAGAGCGCCGAGGAGAAGGGTGGTTCCGATTGTTTTTCTTATGGTCATGTTTCGTGTTTCCTTGGTTGGTTTTCGGTTATTCCGTTACCCGGATGACCCCTTCCATGTAAGGATGGGGGACGCAGAAGTATTTGTAGGTGCCCGGCGTATTCAGCGTGGTGCTCCAGCGCTCGGCGTGACCGAGCATCGGGGACCAGAAGTCTTCCGGTCCTTCGAAGGTGCGGACATCATGCAGCCCGGAGAATTCACCCGACAGGAAGGTGAAAACCTCCTCGTTGGTCCATTCGATGGTCGTGCCGACCGGAACTTCCACCACGGCCGGGTAGAAGGAGTTGCCGATGATGCTGATCCGCATCTTGTCCTGGCCGGGGAGGAGACGGACCGGATTGTCGAGCTGCTCCTGGGTCGGACGGAAGGGGGAGATGGTGCGGACCGCGGTTTCGAGGCGGCGCTCCATTTCCTCTTCGGAGTAGGAAGGTCCGTCGGCCATGATGGTCGGGGACCGCTCGTTGTCGGCGGAGGCGTTGAGGATGCCGATCGCCCCGCGGGTGGTGGAACCGAAGGCGTGGGTGACGATCAGATAATTGCCTTCGTCGGGTGGTACCCGGAAATCAACTACCCATGAATCGCTCGGACCGGCGAGGACGGTTTGTCCGCCGACCAGAAGGTTCTCCGGATCGGGCATTCCTTGCCAGTAAGCGAAGTCCCAGACGATGCCGACCAAGTGGAAGGTGGAGATGATGTTGGGACCGGCGTTCAGGAAATAGATCCGGACGAAATCGCCGGGCTTGGCCCGGATCGGATCGGCGACGTAGCGGAAGAGTTCGCCGTTGAACATCACATAGTCGGCCTTGCCTTCGACGGCCCGTTTGCCGGTCGAGTAGAGTTCGTGTTGGACGAGGAAGATTTCGAGGTCGGGACCGCGGCCCATCACTTCGTCCATTTTGAACTGCTTGCTCTTCGGCTTGACGACCATCATGCCGTATTGACCGAGGAGGGTGTGCATCGGGATGGCATGGCCGCCCGGAGCGCAGTGATACATGTAGACGCCGGGGTGGTTGACCCGGAAGATGTGGCTCTTGCTTTCGCCGCCGTCGATTTGTCCCAGGTATTTGGAGGTCTGGGTATAGACGGCATGAAGTGAAACCCCGTGGGGGATTTCACCCTTGTTGACGACGGTCAATTCGACGATGTCGCCTTCCTCCATGATCAAGGTCGGCCCCGGGATGGTGCCGTTCACGGTGAAGCCGTCGTAGATGACGCCGTTGCCGATCGAGACCGGACCTTCTTCCATGGTGATGGTGAAGCGCCGGTTCGGGACGGTTCCCGCCGGGACGTAGCTGGTTTCGTAGATGCCGAGGTTGCGGTCGCGCTCGATGATGTCGATGAACGGATGGTCGGCCGGGACGTCGAAGGCATGGCCTCCGGTTGCGCGTGGCGCTGCGGCTGCTTCGGTCCCTTCGGCCGCTTGGGGTGCCCGTGGTGGAGTGGCCCGGCGCGGGCTGGCTTGGGCGAGAGTCATTTCGGGCGTGACTTCGCGGCCGGAAAGCATCGCGAGATTGGTCCGGAGTTCGGCGGAGGCAGGATCGTCGGCCCGGTTGATCAAGTTCCACATTTCCTCCGAATGTTTCGACGGTTGTTCACCGTTCAGGAGCCTGTCGGTCAGCATCAAGCTGCAACCTTGGCAGGCGTCGCTTTGTGAAACGCCGAACCCAAGTGCGCCTACGGTCGCAAGGAGAAGGGCGCGCCGGGGAAGCGTGCGGATATAGTTTTTAATAGTCATCGGTCTGGCTGGTTTTGGTTTTGATGCTCACCGAGACGACGGCGAGAAGTCGGGAATCAATTTACCGGGGCCGGGACCGGGTCGCCTTGACGCAGGTCAATTTCCTCTTCCGGTTCCTACGGATTTCGGCTGAAGCGGGAAGAGGGGCGCGATTTGTATCCATGTTTATAATATCTATTAGCCAGTGTTTTCGGGAACCTCCCGGACTGGACGTCGGCGGCAAAATCGCTCTTCTTGACCTACGTCAATGAAGAACCGCCCGGGCGCCGGTATCTTCGGCACACTCAATCATCATGAAAACGAGATCATACATCAGAAACTTGATTTGCATCGCCGCCGTGGCTCTTGTGTCCGCTTGCGGAGGCGAGTCCAATACCGCGGTCACAGGCGGAACTTCGCAGCCGGCCGCGGCGGGTGAAATTCGCATCACCGGAAACGACCGGATGCAATTCGACCGGACGGAGTTCACGGTCAAGGCCGGAAGCGAGGTCGTCTTGACCTTCCACAACATCGGCCGGATGCCGAAGGAAACGATGGGACACAACCTCGTGGTCCTCGACAAGAGCGTCGACGCGCTCGCCTTTGCCAACGCCTCGATGCAACACGCCCAGACCGCGTATGTGGCCCCCGATTTCAAGGACCGGGTGATCGCCGCGACCAAGATCCTCGGACCGGGTGAGAAGGAAACTTTGACCTTTACCGCTCCTTCCGAGCCGGGCAACTATCCGTTTGTTTGTTCCTTCCCCGGCCACACTCCCGCCGGAATGCGGGGGATCATGAAAGTCGAATAACGAACCAGAGGGCATCTGAGAGGAACGGGAAACACACCCCACCGCTCTGGCGAGCGGTCCCCCCCTCTCAAGAGGGGAATTTTATGATAGATCCCCTCGTGCCGGGGGACCATGCGCAAGCATGGTGGGGTGTGTTTGCCTGGAGTTTATTCAACCGACAGTCGAAACGACACATCGCTTATGAAAATCAAGAAACTAAATTTTTGGCCCGCGCTCCCCGTGCTCATTCTTTTGGCTGCCACCGCCACCTCCCGTTTGTTGGCGGCCGCCGAAAATCCTCCCGAAGAAGACGGTCCCGACTTCGTTCCCTGTTGCGAGATGTGCGTGGAGTTGATGGGCGAGGGATCGCCCTGAAGAGGCGTGAGTTTGCGTTGTGACGAAAGCGTTTCCGGTTTGCCGGGAGCGCTTTTCGCCGTCAGAAGCACGTCTCGGCCCTTGCGTTTTTACCCTCCTTTCCCTTTTCTTGTCCGCCAAACCGTTAACCGTGGCAACACCGACCCAATGAAACTGAAACCCGCATCCGCTCTTTTTCTCGCACTTGCTCTTCCGGCCGCTTCCGCGGTCGCTTCCGCCGAACCGGCGGCCGCCAACTCGTCCCGGCCGATCTGGGAAGAGATTTTTCTCGAAGGAAAATTTTCCTTCGACCTCCGGCTCCGCTACGAGTTCGCCAACCAATCCGGACTCGACGAATCCCATGCGTTGACCGCCCGAACCCGTCTCGGATACGGCACCAATATCGCGTTACCAATTTCCGGATACATCGAACTCGAAGACATCCGCGCCCTCGATGGTGACGCCTACAATCAAGCCGGTTTAAATAATCAGCCCGGCAAAACGGTGATCGCCGATCCCGAAACCACCGAGCTCAATCAAGCCTTTCTGCGGCTGCGGCATGGGTCGTTCGATTCCCGGGTGGGACGTCAACGGATCATTTTGGACAACCACCGGTTCATCGGCAACGTCGGCTGGCGGCAAAACGAACAGACCTTCGACGCCGTTTACGCCACCTATCAGCCGGCGACCGCCACGGCCCTCACCGCCGGTTACATCGAGCGGGTAAACCGGGTGTTCGGCCGGGAGCATCCGCAAGGACGTTGGGACTCCGAGTCTTATTTCGGCCATGTCCGCGCTCCTCTCCCGGGGAACGAGGGGGCGATGGGAGCGTATGTCTATCTTCTCCGCCTCGACGATGCTCCCGCCGTTTCCGGCGATACCTTTGGGCTCTGGGTGCGGCCGGAATTGGCGGTCGCGGAGCACCCTCTCCGGCTCCACCTGGAGTTGGCCCGCCAGGTCGACAACCACGCGAATCCGGCGGCGGCCGATTTTTCGGTGACCTATTTCCGCGTTGAAGCACAAACCGACGTCGACCGTTTCGGTTTGACCGCCGGTTACGAACTCCTCGGCAGCGACCGTAATTTCGCCGTGCAAACGCCCTTGGCGACGCTTCACGCCTTCAACGGTTGGACCGATCAATTCCTTGTCACGCCGGCCGCCGGTTTGCAGGACATTTACGCCCACGTCTCGGCGAAGTTGCCCGCTTCGGTCAACGGCAGAGTCGGGTACCATTATTTCACTTCCCACCGCGAAAGCATCACCTACGGTCAGGAAGTGAACGCTCAACTCACCCGCCGTTTCGGCCAGCATTTGAGCGCGTTGGTCAAGGCCGCCTACTTCGATGGCCGCGAAGGCCGACCGGACGTCACCAAAGCCTGGGTACAGACGGAAATTACGTTCTGAGCGGATCCGATCCCGGGTTTCGACCAAGCGACGGGAGCACCCCGCGCCCGATCACCCAATCCTCGGCGGTCATTGTTGGGTTCATGGAAAATGTTAATTTTTCTTTAAAAACAGCCTTGACCTCCTGGGTTTGATCCGCAGTTATCATTCGAGTCAGAATTTATGTTTTAATGAACGTTTAGTAAGAGCTTAACCCCAATTCCTCACTACCCCTATGTCGAACCGTATTCGTTCGCTGCCCCTCGTTTTCTCTCTTCATGCCGCTCTCGTGTTTGCGTCCGCGGTGGACGCGGCAACCGGCGGTCCGGCCGCTCTCATCCGAGAGGACATTTCAATCAATGGCGGGGTGGTGGAAGGCGATATCCACCTGGTTGCGCCGCGACCGTTCAATATCAACAGTGGTTTTCGCGGAGAAGGGCGTTTGCTTTTACCAGGCACCCCGGATCTGCAGATTCATCCTGGGGCAACGGTTTTGTCCATTGTCGATGATGCGGGAGATTCGAGTCCGCACGGTTATCGGGCGCGGATCAATGGGGGTGCTTTTCTGGAGGCCATCCGGACCCGGGTCGATCCTCCGGAGTTTCCGGAGATTGCGGCACCGCCATCACCGTCCGGCAATCGGAACATTCGGTTGGGTCGAGGGGATTCATTCGACGGAGATTTCTCCACGATCCGCAACCTGACCCTCGCGAACGGAGCGGATCCGTTTTTCCTGCCACCCGGTTCCTACGGCGAGCTTCACGTGCAGCGGGACGCTCGGCTCGTTCTTGGGCATGGTGGGGAGGATGGGACGGCGCGCTACACCTTCACCCGGATCCAGTGGCATGCGGGGGCGGTGTTGGAGCTCACGGGACCGGTGACGATCGAAGCCGGTTCTTTTCCCGGGGGATTGACCGGAGTTTTAGGGGACCCCGAACGACCGGAGTGGCTGACGCTCGGCGTGGCGACGGGAGGGGTGAACTTGAACAGTCACGCTGAATTCCATGGTACGCTCCTGGCGCCGGAAGGACGGGTGATCCTCAATGCGAACAGTCTATTGAGCGGACGTCTCGTCGCCCGCGATTTCACCCTGAACAGTAATGCCCGGTTGCGGTTCAGCGGGGGACCGGAGGTGCCACTGAATCAACCTCCGGTGGCGGGCGACGCCTCCTTTTCCGTGGTCCGTTACGACGTCCTAACCGCGAGCGTAGCCTTGCACGCGTCGGATCCGGATGGAGACCCGTTGCTTTTCGAAGTGGTAGCGGACCCTCAAAATGGTGCATTGGAAATGGGTGGGGACGGAACGTTCACCTACATCCCAGCCCATGGTTTTTTCGGGGAGGACCGCTTTACTTATCGGGTGTTCGACGGCGAATTGTTCAGTGGCGACGGAGAGGTGATCGTTGTCGTGCATTTTTTCAATCATCTTCCGGTGGCCGAACCGATGGAGGTTTTTACGCACGAAGGGGAAACCGTCGATCTCATGTTGGCAGCGACCGATGCCGACGGTGATCCGTTGAGCTTTCAGGTGGTCGAGGTGCCTCAGTCGGGCAGCCTGGCCGGCGAAGCCCCGAATGTGAGCTACACTCCGCAACCGGGATTCTATGGGGTTGACCGATTCCGGTTTGTCGCGGCCGATGGCTATGGGACTTCTGAGTCGGCCACGGTCACGATCGAAGTAAATGCCCGACCGTCGGTGGAGATTATGCATCCCGCCAACAGCGCGGTATTTCCCCAGTCGATCTCCGTGGAGATCGCCGCTTTCGCCGATGATTCGGATGGCACGGTGGAACGGGTGGAGTTTTTCGCCGGTGACGAATGGTTGGGGGAATCTGTCGAGGCGCCTTTCGTGTTTCAATGGGATGGAGCGACGGCCGGGATTCATTCGCTCCGGGCCATTGCGACCGATGATCGCGGGGCGACCGGAACGTCGGATGTCGTGACTATCATGATACGTGACCGGATGCCGCCGCGGGTCGATGCGGGACCGGATCGGGTTCTGGACGAACCGGGAACGGTGTTGTTGCACGGGTCGGGCGAAGGAGCCGGTGAATCGTTGAGCTTTCGGTGGCGGATCATTGGGGAAAACTCCGACCGGGTTCGATTCGATGACCCCACTCAAGCCGAAGCGGTCGCCACGTTCGACGAGCCGGGGGAGTATCTGTTACGCTTGTCCGCGTTCGACGGAGAGATGATCGGTTTCGATGAAATGCGGGTGACCGTTCACCGATGGAACCGGGCTCCTGAGGTTTCGGCAGGCGATGGTTTTTCGATGATCGAGGGTCGAACTGTCGCGTTGGATGGAACGATCTCGGATGACGGTTTGCCGACCGGGGCGTTGTTGACGAGTCTGTGGAGTGTCAGTGAGGGCGATGTCGGGGCAGTAACCTTTGGCGATTCGAGTGATCCGAAAACGGATGTGCGGATCATGTTGCCCGGCAATTACCGGCTACGTCTGACGGCTTTCGATGGGGAACTCGCCGCCCATGACGACGTTGAGGTGCAAGTTGAGACAGTTCCAAATCTTCCTCCAATGGTCGATGCTGGACCGGACCAACACCTGCCGTTCCACACCCAAGCCCGGCTGTTCGGATCGGTCGAAGACGATGGGCTTCCCCTGGACGGAGCGCTCTCTTATCAGTGGATCCAGACCGGGGGACCGGCGGCGATCATCGAAGATCCGGAGAGTCTCGCGACTACGGTGACGTTCAACGAGCCGGGCGTGCATCGTTTCCGACTGTTGGCGACCGACGGCGAACTGGAAGCCTTTGACGAGACGGTGATCGAGGTGGAGTTAATCAACCAACCGCCGGTCGTTGACGCAGGTCCGGATTTGATCAATTCAGGCGGGTTAGTGATCCTGCTGGAGGGAACCGTTACCGACGATGGACTTCCGTTGGACGGGGCGTTGGCGGTGGAGTGGAGTCAGACGTCGGGGCCCGGCAGCGCGGTTTTCCATCACCCGGATCGTCTGCGGAGTGCGGTTGAGGTCGATCTTCCGGGAGAATATCGTTTTCGCCTGTCGGCGTATGATGGCGAGCTTGAAGGTTTTGACGAAGTGAACGTGCGCTTCGGATCGCCGGTCAATCACCCGCCCATGGTTGATGCCGGTCCCGATCAAACGGTCGATTTCAATTTGCTCCGCACGGCCAATCTCTTGGAGAATGGAGGAGCGGAAACGCCTTTCGAGGAAGGTGCCGTTCCGGGATGGGAGGCGATCGGAGCGGTATGGCAACGTGTCCTGGGAGGGCATTCCGGCGTTCCGGAGGCATCTGAGGGAGAGTATGTTTTCCGGGCTCCCGCCAGTGGTATCGCCGAGATGCGGCAGGAGATCGATGTCTCGCCTTTCGCCGAGACGATCGATGAAGGAAGCCAATTGTTCGAATTGTCGTTATCTTATCGGGTGGCGGACAAGGTCCGCTACGACGAACCCCGCATTCGAGTGGAATACCGCACGGAGGGAGGGGAAACGTTGGCCTATTCGGATATTTCGCCGACGCCCGTGACCGAAAGTTGGGGCTTTCTGGCGGACACCCGGGTGGCGCCGGCCGGGACCCGCCAGATCCGGGTTCGCTTGTTGGCTTACCGTTCCGGTATCGATTTGGAAAACGAAGTCTATTATGACGAAGTTTCGTTGCGCGGGGTTCGGCTGCCGCCGTTGCATTTGCTCGGAAGTGTCGAGGACGATGGTTTGCCGGAGGGCGGCGTGCTGACGACCGAGTGGCGAACCATCCGGGGACCAGTTGCACCGATCTTTGAGAATCCGGCCGATCTCCGGGGGCGGGTTTATTTTTCGGCGGCCGGGGAATACGAACTGGAGTTGCGGGCGGACGATGGCGAAATGGTCGGAACCGATCGAATGATCGTGACGGTGGTGGACTCAAGCGGCGGCGGAATGGATCCGCTGCAAGTGAACGCTGGTCCGGATTTATTCACCGAGTTGCCTCTGGCTATTGTGCTGCCAATCGGATCGGTCGGCGGAGGAGGGGAGGAGACTATTCAGGTTTCGTGGGCGGAAGTGAGTGGAAGGGCCCGGATATTCATTGGCGACGCCAACACACTGACCCCGGAGGTGCGTTTTTATGAAACAGGTGAATACACTTTGCGCCTGTCGGTCCGGGAAGGAGACCGGGTGGCGTTTGACGAAATGCGAGTAACGGTGGCTTGTCCGGAGGAGTTGCAACCATTGGACGTGGTGATGGTGATCGACAAATCCGGATCGATGGCCGGGGAACGGATGATCAACGCCCGGCTGGCCGCGCAGCAGTTCATCGAGCGGATGGTGCCGGGGGACCGGGCGGCAGTCGTGCCGTTCGATGTAGGCGCCTCGGTGACCATGCCCCTCACCTCGAACCATGCCGCGGCGATCGCGGCAGTGCAGACGATTAATGCCGGCGGCGGAACCTCGATTCATGCGGGAATCAATGTCGCGGCGAACGAGTTGATCGCAAACGGACGTCCGGAGGCGGAATGGGTGATCTTGCTGTTGTCGGACGGGATTTCCAACCGCGCCGCCGCCATCACGGCTGCCCAGGCCGCTCACGCTTCGGGGATGCGGATCATCTCCGTCGGCTTGGGAAGCGGAACCGACGAATACCTGATGCTCGCCTCGGCGAGTTCGCGGGCCGATTATTTCTTCGCCGACACGGGAGCGGATCTGGAACCGATTTACGACGGATTGTCGCGGTCGTTTTGCCGGTTCGTGCCGGGCTTGGAGGTATTTGCCGGCGGAACACTGCATCTGCCGCGGGCGGATGCACCTGTGGTATTAGCAGGGCGAATTTCAACACGACATGTTCCGCCTAATGCGGATATCTCGGTCCTCTGGGAAGTAGTCTCGGGACCGGGGGGCGTAACGTTTGTTGATGAGTATTCGCCGATCACAGAAGCCACTTTTGCTGTCCCGGGGGTATATCGCCTTTCACTTACGGGCAAAATCCAAGGCGAAAGCGGACTGCTTGTTCGGCGGGCGGGAATGTTGACGGTCACTGTCGATCAGCCTTCCGATGCGATTGCCCCGGCGGGCTTGGTGGCGCTGTGGCGAGGCGAGTGGAATGTGATGGATTCGGTGGGAGGTTTTCATGGACGACCTACCGACCGGGTTTTCTATGGAGACGGTCCGGTGAACCAAGGGTTTATATTCGGTCCTGAAACAAGGGCCGTGGAGGTGCCGACGGAGGGACGTTTGAATGTCGGTCAATCCCCGGACGGCTTCTCTGTGGAGTTTTGGGGCCGGGTCGACCACAGCGTTGGGACGCATCGATTCTTCGGCTGGTATTTGCCGAACGGGAATACCCAATTCAGTTTTGGAAAGGTGGCGGCCGGCAATCGGAACATGCGCATTTACTGGAGGGATGACGCTGGTAACGTGCTAACGTTCGATACTCCTGATCTTAGTTACAGGCACGCTGAGTGGCATCATTGGGCGTTGGTCTATACCCGTTCATCGGGGGTTCTAAGGGTCTTTCGGGACGGGTTGCATTGGATGGCGATATCTGGTCTCGGTAATTCAGGGGTCTCGACCGACGGGGATTTCTTTTTCGGTGGTCATCCCAACGGGGGAGTTTTGCATGGCAGTATGGATGAGCTTGCCATTTACGATCGACCCCTGAGATTAGAGGAGATCTGGCAAGTCGCTCGTCCCGAACCGAAGATTCTCACTGCGGCAAATTCTCCCCCAACAGTGGATGCCGGTCCGGACCAGGCGCTTCACTCAATAGAGGACATCGCCATCTTGCGAGGTTTTGTCGCGGATGACGGATTGCCATCCGGCGGTGGGGTGCGGACCAAATGGAGAAAGCTGAGTGGCCCGGGCAACGTGCTGTTTGAAAATCATCTGGAACTTGAAACAGCAGCGCGATTTTCTGAAGCGGGAGTGTATGTGCTGGAGCTGTCTGCCGATGATGGTGTTGCGATCTCGCGCGCCACAATGCGGGTTCTTCTGGGAGTTGCGGCCCCAACTGAAGCGCAAATATCGGGACTTCAGGCTTATTGGCCGCTTGACGGTCACGGACGTGAAGAAGTCCGTGGCTTGCACGCGGAGTCCGTGGGCAAGGTCTCCTTTGGGCCTGGCGTAATCGGTGAAGCTTTGCAAGGACCTGATGGCTATCTGGTCGCTCGAACAGGGAGGACACTCAATGTAGGGGAATCACCGGACGGTTTCACGGTGGAATTTAATGGAAGGCTAACCTTCACCGTGGGAAATCAGATTTTAACGGCTTGGTATGCTGACACCCGATTGGAGTTTGCTATCCTGAAAGTCGGTGACTCATCCAATTCCTTGCGCGTCCGCTGGAGGGATGCCGATAACGTGACTCACTTTCTGGATACGAATTCGGGGGCATTTTCGCCGAACAGCTGGCATTACTTCACGTTTGTTTACGACCCGACGACTGGGCGCTTACGGATCTACCGGGATGGGACTCATTTCCAGACCTTGAATCTTTCCGAAGGAGGTTTCCCCACTACTGGCGATTTTTGGATGGGGGGACGTTCTCCTTTCACAGAAACGTTAATTGGATCGTTGGACGAAGTAGGTGTCTTCGATCGGCAGCTTAGTCCGGAGGAGATCTGGTTGAGAGCCGAAGCAAGGGCGAAAGGAAAAGCGGTGGTCGGGACCCGGCTTCCGCCGTTGGTGGATGCGGGCGATGATTTGGCGTTGAATTCCGTGGATCAAGAAGGGGTCCTCCTGGGCAGCGCGAGTTCCCGGGACGCGGATACGGATTTGCGGGTTCGTTGGCGGCGGGTTGCCGGGCCGGGGGCGGTCACGTTTGGGGATGCGTCGCAGCCGGAAACGACGGTCCAATTTGCGGCACCCGGCATTTACACGCTGGAGCTCAGTGCCAATGATGGATGGTCGGTCGCGACGGATACGGTCAGAGTGGTGGTCGGATGGGCCGACGGCGCGTTATTCCCACCCGCTGGACTGCGGGCCCATTGGCCCGGCGAAGGAGATGGACGGGAGGTGGTAAACGGCTTTGACGCGGAGGCGGTTGGCCCCGTCACCTTCCGGGCGGGAGTTGTCGGGCAAGCTTTCGATTTTTCAAATTCGGCCCTGGTCGCCAGAACGGCGGGGGAATTGAATGTGGGGGAATCGCCCGATGGATTCACCGTGGAGTTTTGGTCGTGGATTTCGTCCACTGGAGGCACCGATGTCCTGACGGCCTGGTACGTGGACACCCGGCTGGAATTCTCGATCGTGAAACTGAGTGGCACGGCGCGAACCTTCCGGATTTGGTGGCGCGATGGGAACGGGCAAGCTCATTCCCTGGACACGAGTTCTGGTATTTACTCGGCCAACGGATGGCAGCATTTCGCCTTTGCCTATGAACCCCCGACCGGACGTTTGCGGATTTATCGGGGCGGAACTCATTTTCAGACCTTGAACCTTACAGCGGGGGGATTTCCCACCACCGGGGATGTTTGGATGGGAGGTCGTCCATTGTTTGCGGATACGATGATTGGCGGCTTGGATGAGGTGAGCGTTTATGATCGGCAATTGGACGTGACTGAGATTTGGGCCATCGCGGATGCGGGGCCGCGCGGGAAGGTGGTCGCCGGAAAAAACCTGGCGCCCATCGTCGACGCGGGCCCTGACTTGGAGGTGGGGACGACTGGCGAAGTCGTCGAGTTGCGAGGATTCGCCGCCGATGACGGTTTGCCCTTCGGCGGAGAACTGCGAACCCAATGGCGGCGAGTGAGTGGTCCGAGCACGGTGACCTTCGGAAACCCGACGCACGTGGAAACCACTGTCCAATTTGGCGCTCCGGGAATTTATACCTTGGAGCTTTCCGCAGACGACGGACTCATGGTTTCGCGGGATACCTTGCGAGCGGTGGTCGGGCGGCCCGATGGAAATGAGGTGCCGCTCTCGGGCTTGCGCGCCCATTGGCCCGGCGACGGAAATGGAAACGAATTGATCAGCGGGTTTCATGCGGATCCGGTCGGTCCAGTTTCGTATGTCAGTGGAATGTCTGGCACGGCGTTCAATTTGCAGAACGGCCTTTTGGTCGCCCGGACCGGTGGTGGTCTCGATGTCGGAAGTTCGCCGGACGGATTCTCCGTGGAATTCTGGGCTTGGATCAACTCGACTGGGGGAACGCAGGTTTTGGCCGGGTGGTATGGCGATAACGGGGTCGAATTCTCCATCACAAAGTTGGCTGGAACCGCTCGCCAATTGCGGATTCGGTGGAAAGATGCAGACGGCCAAGTGCATTTCGTCGATTCATTGAGCGGAATATACGCTTTCGAAGGGTGGCAGCATTGGGTGGTCACGTATGACAACGTTGCAGGGCGTTTTCGAATCTTCCGGAATGGGCTCGGTTACCAGACGTTCCAGGTCGAGCCCGGAGCGGTTCCCACCCCCGGTGATTTTTGGATGGGTGGAAGGCCATTGTTCGCTGAAGTTTTCAGCGGTCGGTTGGACGAGGTGAGTGTTTATGATCGTCGTCTTCTTCCGGCCGAAGTCGCCGAATTGCATGCGGCTGGCTCGTTCGGGAAACCGATGCCGACGATCAACCGGGCCCCGGTGGTTTTCGCCGGGTTTGAGCAGGAGCACTTGGATACCTTGTCGTTCACGCTCGACGGTTATGTTCGGGATGACGGACTGCCGGTCGGCTCCGATTTGGAGATAGGGTGGACGCAAGTGGACGGCCCGGGAGTCGCAGAGATCCTCCGACCGGATGACGCCAATACCGACGTTCATGTCGACGAGTTCGGCAGTTATCGGTTTCGGCTGGCGGTTTCGGATGGCGAGCTCCTCTCCCATTCCGAAGTGTTGATTCATCTACGCAATAGTGCTCCCGAGAACCTTCCGCCAGTGGTCAACGCCGGAACGGCGCTGGCGGTGGTTCTGCCAAACACCGCGGTCTTGGCCGGGACCGCTTATGATCCGGATGACGGCCCGCAACCATTATTTGCCACATGGACGCGGGTAACCGGCCCGGCGGAGGTGATGTTCGCCGACGCCCATTCCATGGAAACCACCGCCGCTTTTTCCGTTCCGGGAATGTATCTCTTGCGTCTCTCCGTCACCGACGGAACCGGCAGCGCGGCCGACCATGTCGAGATCACAGTTTATCCTTCGAACATCAATCAAGCCCCGCAGGTCGACGCCGGCTCGGATCTTACGGTGGTGAGGTCGAATATTGTCACTTTGGCAGGGGCTGCCTCGGACGACGGCGTTCCCGGTCCGCTTCAGGTTTTATGGTCCCGGGTCTCCGGTCCGGCACCGGTTTTGATCGAGTCTCCGAATACCGCGCGGACTCGAGCGCAGTTCCCGGAGACCGGGGTTTATGTTTTGGAGCTGCGCGCGTTTGACGGGGATAAGGAAAGTTCGGATACCGTTCAGATTACGGTCGTGGAAGGGGTCAACCAACCTCCGATGGTTGACGCCGGGCCCTCCTTGGCGATCGATTTGGGTGAGGTCGCTCTCTTCCATCCGGTGATCGAAGACGACGGCTTGCCCGATGGTCACTTGACGGTCTCCTGGAGTTATGTTGGTGGTCCCGGAGGTGCGACTTTGATTCGAACCGCGACGGGTTCGGCCGGGGCGACGTTCAGTCGAGTGGGGGAGCATCGGTTCAGAATTACGGTATCCGATGGAGAATTCGTCGTTTCCGATGAGATAATGGTGGCCGTCACCGCCGCGAATCGGGTGGGACCGCAGGTGGCGTTGATTCGTCCGCAAGCCGATGGCGAGCGGATTCGTCTCGGGGAATCATTCTTGTTGCGAGCCGAAGCAACCGATTCGGACGGCGTGGTCGAGGCCGTTTCCTTCCGGGCGAACGGTGTCGCGATTGCCACGGTGACGGGAAGCGGAATCTTTCAATTTCAATGGGCGGGGATGCCGGAAAGGGCTTACGAGATCGTCGCGGTCGCCCGCAATGAGATCGGCCAAACGACCGAATCGGAGCCGGTCTGGGTGGAGGTCGCCCCGGTGCCCCCTGGCGTGACGTTGGCCGCTCCGGGGAACGGTTCTTTGCACCGCCTGCACAAACCGATCAATCTTTGGGCGTCGGCGACCGGCGGGGCCGTCATCTCCTCGGTCGAGTTTCTCGCCGGAGATCAGGTGATCGCCATCGCCGAAACCATGCCATTTGTCGCGGACCACGTTTTAGCCGCTGCCGGCCCGGTCGAACTTCGGGCGCGCGCCGAAACGTTATCCGGGGAAATCCTGGAGTCGGACCCGATATCGATTACCGTCGTCGCCTCCTCGGCGGACGCCCCGCTGGCCAGGATTGTTTCTCCCCTTGATGGAGAGACGGTCACCGCTCCGGTCGAGGTCCGCGGATTCGTGCTGGGTGGAGCGCTCTCCTCCTACGAGCTCCAGGTTCGGTCGGCTGATGGAGGGCCTGCGGATTGGCGAACCATCGAGACCGGGGTGGCGCCGGTAGGAGCCACCGACGGATCGGCTCATTTGGGCGATTTTGACCCGACCTTGTTGCGCAACGGGATTTACGAACTGCGGCTCCGTGCCGTCGATCCTTTTGGGTTTTCCATGGCCTCCGAGACGGTTTCCGTCGTCGTCGAGGGAGGAATGAAAGTCGGTCATTTCCAGATCGCGTTCGAGGATCTTCGGGAACCGATGGCGGGGATACCGATCCAGATCATCCGCTCGTATGATAGCCGGGGTGGAGTTGGGAATGATTTTGGCCCGGACTGGGAGCTTAATTTCAGAACCGTCCAGGTCCATGCGAACGGCCCAGTCGGCCGGGGTTGGGAAGACTATGTGGTCAGGGTCCAGGCGGTGACCGGCATTCCGATTTATGGAATCCGCCCGCGAGGAAAACGGGTCGTATCCGTCGTGGTCGGCGACGAGGTTCAGCAGTTCGAGGCGTATTCGCCGACTGAGCAGGCGTTCTACAATGTGTACGCGGCCTCGATCGCCTTCCGGCCAATTCACGGGTCCGTGGGGCAATTGATGCTGAAGCAGGGGGGGAACTTTCCGATCGACCGGGTGAATGGAGGCGTCGATATCACTGACTTCTTTAATAGCGTCGATCCGGAAGAGTTTGTTTACACGACCCCGGGAGGAATTCGCCTGGAAATCGAGCGTGTTTTTGGATTACGAAAACTCACCGATCGCAACGAGAACTTTGTGACTTTCTCCTCCAATGGCATTTCCCATAGTGGCGGCGAAACGATCCCGTTTATTCGCGATGCCGCCGGTCGCATTATCCGGATCGAGGATACGGAAGGCGCCGCGATCACCTATGGGTATGATGAATATGGATACTTGGAGTCGGTCACCGACCGGGCTGGAGAAACGGTCTATTTTGAATATGTCGCGCACCCCGCGGATCCCGACGGGGGACGACGCTTGTTGGAGACGATCATCGATCCGCTTGGGAACCGGGCTCTCGCAGCCGGTTACGATGGCGATGGTCGATTGATTGAGCAGATCGATGCCGATAGCCGAGCGATGACGTTTACGCACGACATCCCCAATCGAAAGCACATCATCACCGACCGGCTGGGTAACGCGACCTTGCACGAATATGATTTGAGGGGAAATGTCGTGCGAACCGTCGATCCACTCGGGAATGAAACCTTTCGCGAATACGATTCGAGGGACAACGAAATACGCACCATCGACGCCTTGGGTAACCTTCGGGAACGGACCTACGACGCGCTGGGCAATCTAACCTCCGAGACGGAATTCGGCCGTGACGCCGCCGGCAACCCGGTGGCCCACACCACCAGCTACAGTTACGACGGTTTCGGCAACCCGCTGACATTGACGGATGCGCTGGGAAATGTCACCGGTTTCACCTATGATCCCCGAGGCAACCTACTCAGTCAGGAGGACGCGCTCGGGAATCTTACCCTGTTCACCTATGATACCATTGGCAACGTCACCAGGATGACTGACCCGGAGGGGAACCGAACCGAGTTTGACTATGATGCCCGTGGCAATCAAACCGCCATGCGGATACGTGATACCGATGGCTTGATTGTGCAGGAAACCCATTTCACTTTCGACAGCCGCGGGAATCAACTGACTCGCACTGTCGGGACTTTTCCGTCCGATCCGTCCGGGGACGATCATTCGACGACCCGCTATTTTTACGACGCCCAATCCCGCCTGATTCGCACAATTTTCCCCGACGGAGGGGAAAGCCGGATTACCTACGATGCCGCCGGCCGGGAAACGGAGCGGATTGATCCGCTCGGTCGCGTCACGACGTTTGAGTACGATCTCCGGGGCAATCGTAGCCAAGTAATCCACCCCGATGGCTCGATTACCCGATCGACGTTCGACGCCGAGGACCGTCTTCTCACGGAAACCGACGCGCTCGGCGCGGTGACGACCTACGAATACGATGCGCTCGGACGACAGATCGCCACGGTCTATCCGGATGGAACCTCCACCGACACGATTTATGATGGAATCGGCCGGATCATCGCTACGGCCGACGAACGAGGAAATCTGACCCAATTTGAATACGACGACCATTGCGGCTGTTCGAACCGTCGTTCCCGAGTCATCGACGCTCTCGGTAACGTCACTCATTATGAATACGACGCGGCCGGAAACCAGGTTGCGATCACCGACGCCAACGGTCACACCACCCGGTTCGAATATGACGCCCTTAACCGTTCGGTCCGCACCCTTTATCCCGACGGATCGATGACCGAAACCGGCTACGATACTCTCGGGCGACGTGTTTCTGAAACGGATCAGGCCGGACGCACCACCGAATTCGAATACGACGCTGCCAACCGGTTGGTGTCTATTTTCCAGCCTTCGCCCGCCCCCGGTGCCCCGCGCCCGGTGACGCGTTATGAATACGACGTCTTTGGCAACCGGATTGCGCAGATCGACGCCCTCGGGCGGACGACTCGTTACAAATTCGATAAAATGAATCGCCGCATTAGCCGGACCTTGCCACTCGGGGAGCGAGAGACATACTCGCATGATCTCCTTGGCCGCCTGACGGCGACGACGGACATGAACGGTTACACCACGACATTTGCCTACGATTCCCGCGACCGGCTGATTTCCCGGACCGCCGACCCCTCGCATCCGTCGCTGGTCCTGCCACACGTCGCCTTCCGTGAAACCTTCACCTACGACGCCACCGGACGCCGACTTTCCGCCCGAGTCTTCGGTAACCCCCTCTACGGGGCCGCCCCGCTCCATGCGGAAGGGTTCATCTACGACGTTCGGGGCCGGCTCGTCGCGAAGCAGACTCCGCACGGCACGTTGACCTACGATTATGACGAGGCCGGCAACCTGACCGGTGTGCACAGCGACAGTCAAGCCGGGCTCGATCTCGAATACGAATACGATTTCCTCAACCGCCTCCAAGCCGTGCTCGATCACGGAGCGGGTGAAGGAGCCCTTCGGCACGAATACGCCTATAACCCGGTCGGCAGCCTGGCGCGTATCACGACCGCCGCCGGAATCACCCAGCATTACACCTACAATTCTCTCAACCGGCTCACCTCTCTAGCGGCGACAAACGGGGGAGGGCAGTCGCTCCATTCCTTTACTTACACGCTGAACGCGGCCGGTCACCGGACGCGGATCGCCGAATCCGACGGACGCACCCGCGATTTCGTTTACGACGGCCTCTATCGGTTGACCCGTGAAACGATCGCCGGTGATCCGAACGGCTACGACGGCGATTTGCTTTATGCGCACGACCTGGTCGGCAACCGTCTCAGCCGGGTCTCGACGCTCCCGGGCGTTTTCTCGCAAACCTACGGCTACGACGCCAATGACCGCCTCGACAGCGACACCTACGACGCGGCCGGCAACACTCTCTCCAGCACCCTCGGTTCGCCGCCGGTTTCCGGCGGCAGTGACCAATACGACTTCCGTCACCGCCTGATTCGCCGAACTACGGCCTCCGGAACGGTGATCGACCTCTCGTATGACGCCGACGGCAACCGGATCGCCAAAGAGGTCGACGGCTTGCTCACCGTCTACTTGGTCGACACCAACAGCCTCACCGGCTACGCCCAGGTGGTCGAGGAGTTGCAGCCCGACACGAGCGGAACCTTTCTTTGCCCGGTCGCAGTTTATGTCTATGGTCACGCTCCTTTGACCCAATCCCGTCTCGCGGGACCCGGCTTCGGTGAATGGAACCACCATTATTACCTCCACGAGGGCCAAGGCACGATTTGGGCTCTCGCCGACGAAACCGGGACGATCACCGACCGCTACTGGTATGAAGCCTTCGGCATCCACCTGGCCGAAGCCGGCAACACAACAAATCCCAACCGCTACACCGGCGAACAATGGGACCCCGACCTCGGCCACTACTACCTCCGCGCCCGCTACTACGACCCCGCCCGCGCCCGCTTCTGGACCATGGACCCATTCGAAGGGTTCTCATCCGATCCCATCTCCCTCCACAAGTACCTCTACGCCCACGCGAATCCGGTGATGTATGTGGATCCGAGCGGGAACTCTATATTGAAGGAAATTGGGATTTCCATGGCGATCGGAGCAGTAGTAAACACCGCTTTAACCGTTGTAAGTCAGCCAAGTCTATTTAAAGAACCGAGTCTCGCGGATATTGGAGCACAATTGGCGCTGTCAGCGGGGGAAGGCGCGCTCAGCGGCGTTTTCGGAGGCATTGGGGGAAGACTGGCGCTGAAGCTGTTTCCCCCGCTAAAGAATGCACTTCTTAAAGGAATCGCCTCAGGCGCAGGAGGCGGCGCAACTTATCAGTTAGCGAAGGAACTATTCGCTGTTTTGATTCTTGGACAACCACTGGAATTTAAGGACCGGCTGGGTAGAGTGATTGTCGCTACCGCCGTGGGGGCGGGCGTTGGAGGCGTTGGGTTTAAATTTGAACCCCTTGTGCAGCGCACCCGAGCCCTCGCAATTCGAACCCCGTCAGGATTCACAGTTTCTGTCTCGTGGATCGACATAACAAGATTCGAGTTGAGTAGAACCGGTGCAATCGGGGCTGGCGGGACAGGCGCACTTGGGTCGATTCTAGAGATGTGGATTTATGATGTTTTTGAATTTCGATAAATTTGATTATGAAAATTATAGCCCGTGTTGTTGGGTATTTATCTGTTTTGTTTATTGTATTGTATTGTGCATTAGTTCTTTTTAAATCAGTTGTTTTGTTGATTAATGTAGGTATACATGATAGTCGATTTTATTCATATTTACTAATAACGGTTGTTGTTCTGGTGGGAACCGTTTTTCTTTCATACTTATTTGCTTATATAACTCGCGTGTATTTTGTGGTGATTTTAGCAAAAATCCGAGAGAGGCGCTGATGTCGTGGATGCCAACACCAGTTCGGAACAACTATTTTGAGAATTGGGTAGAATTATTAATATTTCGGAGTGGAAATATATATGATGACAAAAATCTTCCTTTTAATGACAATTATCTAGAAATAATTTCTTGATAGTCAGGTGGGGTGCCTGGCTCATTTCTAAAAGTGTTGTCATGAATGTTCCCTTACCTTGGCATGGCCTCTTAGATCCAAGTCGCGCGCTGTCCCGCAAATATGGGGACGAAATTCGGAAGATGCGCTTGGTTGGACTCGACCCGCACTCGTCAGCGGCTACCTGCTGTCCCGTGGAATTCGAACAGATCGAGAAGTTGGAATCGGTCCCAGACCATGCCGCGGATCAAAGGGAAGAGGCCCAGGAGACTGTGCGCCCAGCCACTCGCAAACGATTGGAAACGCAGCAGGGCATCCTGCAAAAGGCTGACCAGGCCTGCCAGCGCACGGCGTTTGTGTGGTATCCGAGGAAGTCGCAAGGCCGCAGGGCCTGCTTGATTTGCTTGAAGAAAACCTCGATCTGTCAGCGGTAACGGTAGAGGTCGGCCACCGTCGAAGCCGCCCACCCCGGAAGTTCCGGAGACGCTCACGAAAATTTTTATTGCGGTAACAACTTCTTGGGATGAAAGGTAAAGAAATATTTATTCAATTTGTTGTTCTCTTGGTTGTTGTTTTGAATGTTTATTTATTTGATTGTTTTTTGGTTTCGGTAATTCTCTTGGGAGGGGTTTGGCTTTTTCTTTTGAAGAAGGTGGTTGGGGTTTTTTTGTGTGGAAGTGGTTTGAATAGAAATGGCAAAAAATCGAATATTCGTATTTGTTATTCTGTTTTTATTGTTCACACGATTTTAATAACATCGGTTTTAAGGGGGTATGGTTTGGATGCATTGTTTTCGATTGTGGTTGTTTTGATTTTGATGTTTGTTTTTGATTTATTTTGGCCTTCTCGGATTGATTAAATGAATTTAAGTTTATTGAGTTTTGGTGGTAATGAATAGAAGTTAGGTAGTTTTCTGAGATTTATTTCCGGCTTCCGTTTATGGTTTTCGTTGGCAACTCGAATGGAGATCCGACTCATGATTGTGATTTTGTTTTCTGTTCCATTAATTTTGGTTTGGATATTTGTGTTCTATATGGAAGCGCTTGAGGTTAGTGTGTGGATGTTTTTGTTAGCGGCCCCTTTGTTTTTTGTCCCAAATTGGATCGCTCATGAGTTGATTCCCTCGTCTTGGGTGAAGGTTGATCCTTCGGTGGGGGATTTTATTTGGATTCGGTTTCTTCGAGATCCTAAGCTTGAAGCAAGGTTCCGGGTAAGGTTTTTCTTGGCCGGCTGTGCTATGGCGTTGTTGTCTTTCTTGGTTTATCTATTATTTGGGGATTTGGTTTTTCTAGGTTTTTTATGTCTTGGAGGCTTGGTGGTTTTTATTGTTTTTCACTTTTATGTTCTTCGGGCGAAAGAGCCGGAGATTGCAAATATGAAAAAGGACGTGTGATCCATTTAGTTTTAGTTTTACGAATCCGAGCCTCCGTCGCTGACCCTGCTGCACGCTGCCCACCGCGAAACTTGGACCTCTGACGCCGTCGGGCCTTGGCTTTCCGCCTGAGAGAAGGAGTCGCCGCGGCGGCAATCAAGGGCCTCGCCAGGGTGGGTTTCTGACTGCTGGGGCATTGCCTGGAGGTGTTTGGAAAGAATTATTTCGGCGTGTTCGAATGATGTATTGGAATATGAGAGTGTTAAATGTGTTGTTGTCTATTTCGTGTGTGAGCTCGGGGTTGGTAATCTATAGGGAGAGCTGTTTTCTTGCGGTTTTAGGTGGAGGGGTGGCTTTCGGCGCTTTTGCCATTAAGAAAAGATTTGGGTTTGATGTCGCTATGCTAACTGTCTTGATGTTTCTTTTCATTGTTGGTTGGATATCAGTTTGGGTGATCGGTGTGTTAAACGGAGCGGGCGCTCTTTTACAGTATGTTGGGGGATTCTCGTTGGTGGTTTGCATCTCTGAATTCCTTTGTTCGGAAACAGATTAGTCGGGGTAAAGGGGAGCGACTCCAGCGGTCGATTGCTCTCCCGGATTGCAGACCCCATGCATCCGGGGTTGGTTCTACTCGATGGTGTTGTTTAATCGAGGGAACATGGTTGTTAGGTGGGGCGAGTGTTTTGTCGGGCACGGAACTAATGAGGCGGAGGATGGAAACCGGTGGATCTGGTTTCGGCCTGATGGATTGTCGTGAAAGTATATTGGTTTTCAGGTGGATAGATCATTCTGTCAGGGATGAATATAAGGTAGATGCCTATGGTATACATCTAAAGTGATAGGAATCGTTTTATTTTGGGGGGTGTTATTAACTGAAATTTTGGTGATAATATGAGATTTGAAAGAGAGATTTTGTGTTTTTCAGTTCTTGGGTTTTGTGTTTCTGGGGTTAATTTAATTTGTTCGATTGCTAGGATTCTCCTACGGTCAGAGTCGGTGGGCGATTTTGGTTTTTTTGTTGAAGATTTTCCGGTTGATACAGTTCAGCTGTTGAATCAAGACAGTGATTTGGTTGAGCTGGAATTTACTTTGGTTTCCTTGTCTTTTTTTATTTTTTGTCAGTCATTGATGATTTTGTTGTTTCTTAAGGCGAATGCGGGCTACAGTTCGGTTTCGTCCGGCGAGAGATCCACCATAAATCTTCGGTAAGGGCATCGGGTTCTTGCGTTTTGAGATGTGATGGATTTTCTTTATTTTTTGATTCGGGTTATTGTAGTTTTTCTTCCTGTCGTTTGTGTTGTCTTTGTGTTTCAGTTCACGGAGCGAAATAAACCCAATTTTAGGGTTTTGGTTTCGGGTAGCTCTTAGGGGTTTTGTTTTTTCTGTAATTTTGGTTTTGTCTTTGTATTTAAAGGGGATTGATCCGGTGGAAATGTATTTTTCTATTGGGATGGCTTTTTTGTTTTTTATTTTAATGATCGTTGGATGTGATATACGCAGTTTTCTGTGGATATTTGGCGGGAAGGTATCCCGCAGTGATAAGTCGGGTGGGGTTGAATCATGATCTTTTTCTCTGATACCGGAACAAGAAGCAGTGACCGATCAATGTGAAGCAATGGCGGATCGAAGGCACGTCGGGCTCGCGGGGTCTACTGCGGTCATCGAATCTTCAGGGAAATATTCGCTACACCTCCATGCCCGAATACGGGCCCGGCATCCTCTTCATGGCTGAGATTGCCAATAAGCTGGGGCGTGCATCATCTTCGCGTCATTATCGTTACATTAGATAGATAGGGGCGAAGATGGCGAGTTGAGTCGCTGCCAGTTCTCCGCGGCTTCGAAATGGACGGTTAACAAGTCGTCGGCCAGATCCTTCGCATGGCTACCGTGGTTGACGGCAAGGAATGACTTTGGCGGCGTAGGTTCCTGATTCAACAGATAAACGGGAATAACCGTTCCCCGCAGCTTGAAGGGCCGGCCTGCGGGGGGAAGGCCGGTCGTGGGGGGGTGAATGGCAGCCATTCAGGCCGCGGTTGCATATATATTACCAACCCAGCCCTGCGGACTGGGCTGTTGGATGACGCACCTGCGGCGCTGAAAAATCGTGCCGGATGGTTCTCTGGCACTCGAATGTGGACTGTCAATTCTGACGTTGATGTGCGAGCCTGCGGCGCTTTGAAAATGCAGCAACCCCGTGTCGACCGGTCCTTCTGCCGGTGGTCATTTCGATCCCTCTTCCCGGGGGGTGAGGATGAGGAGGTTGGCATCGTAGGTGATGATGCCGAGCATCACGGAGTTGATGAAGCGGTGGACGTCGATCCGGTAGGAGCCTTGGGGGTTGAAGGGGTTATCATGGTAGGGATCGGCGACGTAGACTTCCTGGCTTTCGTAGTCGAATCCGTTGACTACGACGAAATGTCCGGCGGGGAAGCCGGCGATGTCGTCGTCCGTGGAGTCGGGCAACTCGCGGACCGTCTGGTAGAGGTAGGTGGCGCTCAGACCGGTCAGGATGGGAGCTCCTTGGAGGAGAAGGCGGTGGAGGAATTCGGGAGTGAGGTCGGTGAAGCGGACCCGGCCTCCTTGGTGAAGGTATTGAATGTAGGCCCGGTGAGCTTCGATCAGTTTGTCCGAAGTGAGGTGCGGGATGCGGAGGGTGAGCTTTTCTATCAGTTCCTCCGGTTCGAGATTCCACCAGGTCGGGTCGAAGATGCGCAGATTGTAGGAGTAGGTGCGGGCGTTGAATCCGTGGTTGAGGGCGTGGAGGGCGAGGTTGACCGAGAGGGTGCCGCCGTCCTCGTGTTCGGGGATTTCTTCGATGATCTGGTCGAGCGGCAGGGGTAAGCCGAAATGCCGGTAGATTGCGTGCAGGCAGGTTGGGCCGCAGGTCGATTCGGTCGGCTGCGGAAGCATTTTAAGCGGAATTTTCAATGATCTTCAGGGTGATGAGAATTGTGTGGCAGGCAAATTAAAACCCGGATTTTTGACAGGGGACTTTCGAGAGGTAGGGCTATTTCATCTGGCCGACACCGCTCCCGGGTTGGGGCGTCTGCCGTGTTGGAGTCCCCGGCTTTCGCCGGTCATTGAGTCGTGGGGGGGACCGTCCAACGCGAAACTCCAACAATAGCCCAGATGAAATAACCCTGTTTCGAGAGGGGGAGCAATCAGACGTGTTGGGATCACCGTCGTGTCATTGCGAGGAGGCTTCGCCGACGAAGCAATCCATGAAACAGCGCCCCGCGCCCCTTCCGGGAACGTGGATTGCCGCGTCAGTCGTTCCTCCTTCCTCGCAATGACAGATGGTTGTCTGTTTTTCCCACTACTTTCAATCGGACCCTCGAGAGGGGGCGGAAATGGCTTCGGCATTGTCTTTTGGTTGGCCCGGTGTTACAACGTCCCTATGAGAACGCTTTCTGAAACCCGTTTGGCTCTTCGGTTGTATGTGTCGATCTCGGTGTTGGTCGGTTTTCTCTGGCCGGTTGGATTCGTCGCGGGGGTGGATGAGGCTTATGGTCCGGTAATCGCCCGTGAGGTCGTATCGGGTTTGAATCAGCCGGTTTATGTGACGACGCCGCCCGATGAGAGTCGATATTTGTTTGTTTTGGAAAAAGGAGGGAGCATTCGTTTGTTTGATCGGGATGCGAACGCGCTGTTGCCGGGGGCTCTTTTGGTGATTTCTCCGATCACCACGGCCAGCGAGCAAGGGCTGCTCGGCTTGGCTTTTCATCCGGAGTTTGCGGAGAATCGGTATTTTTTTGTGAACTACACCAATGCCTCCGGGGCCACGGTCGTGCGTCGTTATCGAATGCAAAGCGCCACTCCTCCGTATGCGGTCGAGCCTGGCAGCGCTTTAGATTTGCTTACTGTTCCTCAGCCGTATGACAACCACAACGCCGGGTGGCTCGATTTCAGCCCGGCGGATGGTTTCCTTTACATTTCGATGGGGGACGGCGGCAGCGGACATGATCCGTTGAATCACGGTCAGAACAAGGAGACCCTGCTCGGTTCGATGCTTCGAATTGATGTCGATGGCGACGATTTCCCGGGTGACTCCACTCGTAATTACGCGGTCCCGTCGAACAACCCTTTTGTTGGCATGGATGGCCGGGACGAGATTTGGGCTTACGGTCTGCGTAATCCCTGGCGCAACAGTTTCGACCGTGAGACCGGAGACCTATGGATCGCCGATGTCGGGCAAAGCAGCCGGGAGGAGGTCAATTTCCAGGCCGCGGGCATTCCCGGTGGGCAGAATTACGGCTGGCGCCTCCGCGAAGGCACGCTTGCAACGCCGACTGGCGGAGTTGGGGGGAATCGGCCTCCCGGTAATGTTGATCCAATTTACGAATACGATTTTTCCGACGGACGGAAGTCGATCAGCGGCGGTTACGTGTATCGCGGGAACGCGATGCCGCAATTGCAGGGGCATTATTTCTTTGGCGATTATGTGGCGGATTTCGTCCGGTCTTTCCGCTATGATGGATCCGGGATGGTCGATGAAGGCGACGTGCATGATTGGACCGCGGAGTTTGGCTCCATTGCGAATCCGGTTTCTTTCGGAGAGGATGCGGACGGGGAACTTTACATTGTCAGTCTTTCCGGGCGCGTTTATCAGATCACGCAGCCGTCGTGGTATCTGTGGCGTAACCGGCATTTCACGGCCGATGAGATCCAGGATCCCGATACGAGTGGTCCCGGTGCTTCCGCGCTCGGCGATGGGGTCGCCAACCTCGTGAAATACGCGCTGGGAATTGGAGCGAAGGAGTCGGGGGCCAATTTGCCAATTCAGCTTTCGATCGAGGCGGAAGGTCAAGGCGATGCGCCTTACCTGACCCTGACGGTCGAGCGGGACCCCGGCGCCGACGACGTTATTCTACTCGTCGAATCGACGGGCGACCTTGGAGGCGGTTCGGCCTGGAGCGAGGAGACGATTGTGGTTCTCGAGGACGAACCCGGGCTCTTACGCGTGCGGGATTCTGTGTCGATCTCCGAATCGGACCGGCGGTTTATCCGCCTCCGGGCCATCGGGAACTTCCCGGAATAACGGCAGAGAGGGAAAGCGGGAACGGAAGAAAACGTTCAACGTTCAACTTCCAACTTCCAACTTCCAACTTCCAACTTTCACCGTGGATTGGGCCGGGATCTCAGGTTCGGCCGGAGGCGGAAATGGGTCTATTGGTCGCGGCGGTCGGGGGCGCCGAATTGGGCGGGCGTTTCCTGAATCGGTTCCAAGCGGTAGATGCCGCCTTCTTCTTCGTCGGTGGCGAGGTAGAGGAGGCCGTCGGGGCCTTGGCGGACGTCGCGGATGCGGCCGATGGTTTCTTCAAAGAGACGTTCTTCGTGGACCACCCGGCCTTCATCGTCGAGGACGAGGCGGCTGACGTGTTCGGTCAGCAGGAAGCCGGCGAAGAGATGGCCGTTCCAAGCGGGGAAATGTTCGCCGTTGTAGAAGGCGAGTCCGGAGGGGGCGAGGGACTCTTTCCACCAATGGGCCGGGGGTGTCACGCCGGGAGCCTCGCGGCCGATCCCAATGTGCTCACCGGTTGCGTATTCGGTGCCAAAGGCGACCTGGGGCCAGCCGTAGTTGTTCCCTTTTTCAATCCGGTAAAGAAGGTCGCCGCCCGAAGGGCCGTGGTCGGTTGCCCAGATTTGACCGGTTTCGGGATGCATGGCTAATCCTTGATTGTTGCGGTGGCCGAACGAATAGATTTCGGGACGGAGGTTGCCGGGTTCGCGGCCGACGAACGGGTTGTCGTCGGGCGCGCCACCGTCTTCTCGGATGCGAATCATCGAGCCGCCGGGATCGGTTAAATCCTGGGAAACAAAGCGGAGACCGCGGTCGCCGATTGAAAAGATCACGGTGCCGTCGCCGGGGAAGAGGATACGGGAGCCGTAGTGACGGCCCGGGTCGCGGCGGGGAACCTGGGCGTAAATGGTTTCGACCTCTTCCAGGCGATTTTCTTCCTCGTTGAGCCGGCCGCGGGCGAGGGCGGTGCCGGTGCCGCGCTCGTCGTCTCCCATGACAGAGTCATCGTCGCCGGGACTTGAATACGTGAAATAAATCCAGCCGTTGTTGGCGTAGTCGGGGTGGACGGCGACGTCGAGGAGGCCGCCCTGGTTGCCGCCTTCGGGGGCGGTTAATTGGTCTTCGTCGGTGTCGATTTCGGGAAGGCCTCCGAGTTCCTGGACGGTGCGGGAGTCGAGGTCGACCAAGTGCATCCGGCCGGGGCGTTCGGTGACAATCATGCGACCGTCGGGGAGCCATGCCATTCCCCATGGGTGTTCGAGGTTTTCGACGATTTGGACCACGCGGAATCGGGTTTCCTCGCTCTCGACGGATTCCTCGACGACTTCCTCGATGGCCTCCGGTTCGGCCGAGGCGGCGAGGGGAGCGAAAAGAAGGGCGGCGGCGCAAGTGGCGCCGAGGGCCCTTGTCGGGTGAAAACGGTGCGGGTGGATCGGATCGTGCGTTGTATTCTTCATGGTCGCGAATCGGTTGAGTGTTTTGTTTTTCTTGGTGGTAACGAACGGCGGGCAGGGGGATCAGTCAAATGAGAGGGCGGGCGTTCGGCCGGTTTAAGGTTTTTCCGGAGGCGCGAGTCAGGGGGCGCGAAGCGCGCAGACGGAGCCGTCCCGGCTCCGTGCGGTTCCCAAGGCTCCGTAGGCTGAACCGACGCACTGAGGCGGGACGCCTCACCCACTTTGGACCTTCGGATCGTACGCCAGAACCAAAGTTTCCATAGCCCAACGGGCTTACGTCTTCCAGCCCAGGGTTGAGCTGAGAGAAGCGAGGCCTACCCTGGGGGCCGATCCCGACGTCACGAACCGCAACGCGGTTCCGCCGGCGTTCGATTCATCATCGCACGAAGGGTTGGGCGCAACCTCTTCGAGGTAGATCGTCTCGCGACCGAGACCCAGGGTAGCCCCCGCATTCGCGCGGCAACCCTGGGCTGGAGGACGAAACGCCGTTGGCGTATGTTCCCAAAGTGGCAGGGCCGTCACGGCTCCGTGCGGTTCCCTAGGCTCCGTAGGCTGAACCGACGCGCTGAGGCGGGACGCCTCACCCACTTTGAAGCCTTCGGATCTTATGCCAGAACCGAAGTTTCCATAGCCCAACGGGCTTACGTCTTCCAGCCCAGGGTTGAGCTGAGAGAAGCGAGGCCTACCCTGGGGGCCGATCCCGACGTCACGAACCGCAACGCGGTTCCGCCGGCGTTCGATTCATCATCGCACGAAGGGCTGGGCGCAACCTCTTCGAGGTAGATCGTCTCGCGACCGAGACCCAGGGTAGCCCCGCATTCGCGCGGCAACCCTGGGCTGGAGGACGAAACGCCGTTGGCGTATATTCCCAAAGTGGCGGGGCCGTCCCGGCTCCGTGCCGAGCACCAAGCCTGACCGACTCACCGGACCAGAGTGGCGGCTCCGTCTACTGGGCAAAACCCCGGTGCCGACGGTGGACGGCAGGATGCCATCCCTCCCAGTGACAAGAACGTTTCAAACATTCTCACATCAGAACCAAAGTTCCATAGCCCAACGGGCTTACGTCCTCCAGCCCAAGGTTGAGCCGAGGGAAGCGAGGCCTACCCTGGGGGCCGATCCCGACGTCACGAACCGCAACGCGGTTCCGCCGGCGTTCGATCCACCATCGCACGGGGGCTAGGGCGCAACCTCTTCGAGGTAGATCGTCTCGCGACCGAGACCCAGGGTAGCCCCGCATTCGCGCGGCAACCCTGGGCTGGAGGACGAAACGCCGTTGGCGTATATTCCCAAAGTGGCGGGGCCGTCCCGGCTCCGTGCCGAGCACCAAGCCTGACCGGCTCACTGGACCAGAGTGGCGGCTCCGTCTGCTGGGCAAAACCCCGGTGCCGACGGTGGACGGCAGGATGCCATCCCTCCCAGTGACAAGAACGTTTCAAACATTCTCACATCAGAACCAAAGTTCCATAGCCCAACGGGCTTACGTCTTCCAGCCCAGGGTTGAGCTGAGAGAAGCGAGGCCTACCCTGGGGGCCGATCCCGACGTCACGAACCGCAACGCGGTTCCGCCGGCGTTCGATTCATCATCGCACGAAGGAAAGGTCGCAGCCTCTTCGAGGTAGATCGTCTCGCGACCGAGACCCAGGGTAGCCCCGCATTCGCGCGGCAACCCTGGGCTGGAGGACGAAACGCCGTTGGCGTATATTCCCAAAGTGACGGGACCGTCCCGGCTCCGTGCCGAGCACCATGCCGCACCGGCTTACCGGACCAGATGGAACTGGTCCCTCCCAGAGAGTGGCGGTTCCGTCTGCTGGGCGAAACCCACGCGCTGAGGCGGGACGCCTCACCCACTTTAGGGGCATAGACGATCGCAGATAGACGATGGAGATGGACGGACGGGGACGGGGGTGGCAGAATGGGGGGATGGCGTTTTGTATTGAGTTTTTGGTTTTGGCGTTGGCGGTCGGGACGGAGGTGGTGGAATTGGAGCCGGTGGTGGTGACGGCGGGCCGGGGGCCGGGGGCGTTGGAAGAGACGCCGTTGCAGGTGACGGTGTTTGACCGGGAGGAGGTGGGGCATTCGGCGGCATTGACGGTGGACGATTTTTTGCGGCGGACACCGGGGTTTAGTTTGTTTCGGAGGCAGAGCAGTTTGGTGGCGCATCCGACCGCGCAAGGCGTCTCGTTGCGGGGAGTCGGTCCGACCGGGGCGAGTCGGGCATTGGTGTTGCAGGACGGGATTCCGATGAATGATCCGTTCGGGGGATGGGTTTACTGGAGCCGGATTCCGGCCTTGAGCGTGGAACGAATCGAAGTGGTGCGCGGGGGTGGTTCGACGGCGTGGGGAAACGCTGCGATGGCGGGGGTGGTGAACGTGATTAGCCGACCGCCCGAACCGGGGGTGGCGGTGGAAGGGCTTGCCGGGACGCGGGGGACGGCGCGGACGGGAGTGCGGGCCGGGACCGAGGCGGGGAGCGCGATGCTGGGGATCGATGGGCAGTTTTTTACGACTGACGGTTATCATGTGGTGCATCCGGAGCAGCGGGGATCGATCGACCAGAGGGCGGATTCTCGAAGTGTCACCGTGGCCGGGACGGCGGTGGCGCCGGTGGCGAACGAGAGTTTGTGGACTTTGCGGGCGGGCGGGTTCTGGGAGGAGCGGGGGAATGGGACGCCCTACACCGGGAACGAGACGCGGTCGGGGCGCATTTCATCGAGCCTCGATTTCGGGGAATGGGAGGAAGTTCGCTGGGAATGGACCTTGTTCGCGGAGCATTCGGTTTTTTCCAGCACCTTTTCGGCAGTGAACGCGGATCGGTCCGGGGAGACCCCGGCATTGGACCAATTTGATGTGCCGGCGACGGTGGTGGGGAGTGGTTGGCAGTTTTGGCGAGAGATAGGAGATCGGAACCGGCTGACCGGGGCGACCGATTGGCGATGGGTCATCGGGGAGACCAACGAAGATTTTTTCTTTCAGAACGGGGAATTCCAGAATCGTCGAATGGCGGGGGGAACCCAGGCCCTGGCGGGGGTGTTTCTGGAAAATACCTTCGAACCGGATGAATTCTGGCGTTTGTCGGTCGGTGCGCGGCTCGATTATTGGCGGAATTACGATGGGGAGGCGAGGCAATGGCAGCGGGCGACCGGAAACGTGACGATGGCGGACGAATATGATTCGCGGGGCGGGTTTGTGTTCAGTCCGCGGGCGGGGGTGGTGCGGGATGTGACGGACTCGGTATCCGTTCGGGCCGCGGTTTACCAAGGCTTCCGGGCGCCGACGATCAACGAATTGTATCGGCCGTTCCGGGTCGGGGCGGATGAAACGCAGGCGAATCCGGGCTTGGATCCGGAACGGATCACCGGAGTGGAGGCCGGGACGGATTTCGAGTTCACCGACCGGTGGAGGGGACTTGTATCCGGATTTTGGACGGAGATGCGGGATCCGATCGCCAATGTAACGGTCGGGCAAACTCCGGCGGGCGGGGCGTTGCGTCAGCGGCAAAACCTTGGCCGGGCGGAAGTGGTCGGGGTGGAGTTGGAAACCGGATACGATTTGCTGCCGGACTGGACGGTTTCGGCCGGGGTGTTGTTGTCGCGTCCGACGGTGCGGCGCGCGTCGCAACAGCCGGAGCTGGTCGGGAGGCGGTTGGCGCAGACGCCGGAGCGGACCGCAACCTTGCGTTCGCGATGGCGCTGGGGAGAGGAAGTCGTGGTCGATCTACAGGGACGGTATGTCGGGCCGCAGTATGAGGACGACTTGAATACGCGGAGATTAGCCGGTTATTGGCTGGTCGACTTGTATGCGGCGCGGTCGTTGGGAGAGGACTCGTCGGTGTTCGTCGGGGTGGAGAACCTGTTTGACCGGATGTACGCGGTCGGAGAGACGGGGGACGGCTTGGTGACGATCGGGCAACCGGTGATGATGCACGGGGGAATGCGGTGGCGGTTTTAGCGCGCTCGGCGCGCGCATAGACGATAGTTGGCCCTGGGGTAGTAGGGTGAATTCCTTATAGCGAGAAGGGATGTGCCTCAGGCGGGTGGTCGGGGCTTGCTAAGTGGGGACGAGGGGAGAAAATAGATATGGAGCTGATCGTTCACCGTGGTTTTAGCGGAGGTTTTTGGGCGGTCGGCCGATTTTTTATCGATGATAGAGCCCTATGAAGAGTACCGGCGGCAACATGCGGCTCTTGTTTCACTGACACGGAGCGGGTTGTGGAACGCTGCGGATGAGAATGCCGGCTTGCGGGAAATCGCGGTGGCGGTGGCCAAGGGTCTCGATGTGGAGCGGGTCAGTGTTTGGCGGTTCAGTGCGGCGCGGGAGGCGATCGTTTGCCTCGGTTTGTATGAGGCCTCGATGGATCGGCTTTCCAGCGGGCAGGAACTGAAGGAGAAGGACTTCCCTTCCTATTTCCGGGCGTTGGCGGAGGAGGAGATCATCGCGGCGCACGACGCCCGGAAAGATCCCCGGACGCGGGAGTTCACCGATTTGTATCTCAAACCGAACGGGATCACGTCGATGTTGGACGCTCCGGTTTATGTCGCCGACGGGTTGGCGGGGGTCCTTTGCGTCGAGCAAGTCGGAGAGGCGCGGGAGTGGAGTCATACGGAGGAGAGTTTCGCCGTTTCGGTGGCCAACCTGGTCTCCCTGATGTTGGCTCAGCGGGCGTTGGCGCGGAGCGAAGCGCGTTTGCGGACGATTTTGGAGAGCGAGCCGGAATGCGTGAAAATCGTTTCGTTGGACGGGCGATTGTTGGAAGTCAACCGGGCTGGTCTGGCAATGATCGACGCGGAGAACCTGGACCAGTTGCGGGACAGAAGCGGACTGGACCTGGTGCATCCGGCGGACCGGGAAACGGTCAGACAGGCGCATCAGCGGGCTTGCCGCGGGGAAACTACCCGGGCGCAATACCGGGTGATCGGTTTAAAGGGCCGGGAACGGTGGTTCGACAGTCATTCCGCGCCGCTTCTGGAAGCGGACGGATCGATCGGATCGATCCTTTCAGTTACGCGGGATGTGACCGAGCAAAGGCGGGCGGCCGAGACCATTTTGAAGGTGGCGGGGGCGGTGTCGATGCCGATTGGGGAGGCGTTTTTAGAGAACCTCACCCGGGAAATCGCCGAGGCTTTGTCGGTCAAGGGTGGGGCCATTTTGCTCGTTGATCCGGATCAGCCGGGCGACGTCTTTTCCCAGGCGCTTTTTATCGACGGGAAAAAGATCGACGACGTTCGCTACGAGATCGACGGCACGCCGTGTGAAACGGTGGTGAAAGGGGAGTCGCTCGTGGTGGAGCGGTCGGTGAGGGAGCGGTATCCGGAGGATCCGATGCTGGTTGATTTCGGCATCGAATCCTACGCGGGGGTTCCGATCCGGGGTGAGTCGGGGCGGGTGATCGGGATGGTGGCGGTTTTTTCGGAAACCCCGATGGAGCACGGCGAGTTGGTCTTGTCGACGTTGCAGATTTTCGCGGCCCGGGTATCGGGGGAGCTGAGCCGACGGACGGTCGAGACGCGATTGGAGACGGTTTGGCGGCGGCAGGAAATGATTTTGGAGTCGACGGCTGACGGAATTCTCGGGATCGACGCGGAGGGACGGGTCGTTTTCGAGAATCCGGCGGCTTTGGCGATGCTCGATTGGGCGCCGGGCGAACTGATCGGGCGAAGGGGGCATGATGTCTTCCACCATCACTTGGGAGACGGTCGGGAGTATCCTTTCGAGCAGTGTCCGGTGACCCGGACTTTGAAAGACGGTGAGACGCGGCGGGTGGAGAACGAGCTGTTTTTCCGGAAGGATGGCAGTTCTTTTTCGGTCGAATATATTTGCGCGCCGGTGAAACGGAACGACGGGCGGATCGACGGGGCGGTGATTTCCTTTCGGGATATGACCGAGCGGCGGCACCTGATCCACTCGCTCGGGGAACGGGTGAAGGAATTGCGGGCGATGCACAACGTGGCGGATCTCTTGCGCGGTCCGGAGACCCCGTGCGGCGAGTTGTTGCGGAGAGTGGCGGAAAATCTGTTGGGGGGGCTCCAGTATTCTGAATATGGATGCGCCTCGGTCGCCTTCGGCGAGTGTCGGGCTGACACGCCGGGATGGGAAAATGCCTGGGGAGTGATCGAGCAGTCCTTCGCAGCGGGGAATGGGGTGGTCGGTCGGGTCGGGATCGGTTATCGGGAGCAAATCCCGGAAGGAGAGACCGGGCCGTTTTTGTTGGAGGAGCGGTTGTTGATCGATTGGGTGGCGGAAGCGCTGGCTTCGCATTTCGACCAACTCTCGTCCCGGGAAGCGTTGCGGGAGAACCAGGCGTTTTTGCAGATGGCGTCGCGAGCGGGGAAGTTGGGGGCCTGGAGTATCGAAGTGCCGGGAGGTGAGCAACGGTGGTCGGACGCGACGCGGGAAATTTACGGGTTGGAGGAAGGACCACCCCCGCGCAAGAAGGAGCTGCTGGAACTGTTCGTGCCGGAGGACGGGGAGCGTTACCGGGAGGCCTGTGAGGCCTGCGCGCAGGGAGGAACGCCGTTTGATTTGGAGGCGTGCTTGCGGGAGCGGCGAGGCGAGTCGGTATGTGT
Source organism: Verruconatronum alginivorum (assembly GCF_056590205.1). Taxonomy (NCBI): domain Bacteria; kingdom Pseudomonadati; phylum Verrucomicrobiota; class Opitutia; order Opitutales; family Verruconatronaceae; genus Verruconatronum; species Verruconatronum alginivorum. The sequence goes on from NZ_JBWPVQ010000001.1 coordinate 3,546,706, forward strand.
CCGGGTGATCGGCGAGGCGGTGCGGAACGAATCCGGCGAGATCATTCGGGTGCAGGGGGCGGTTCAGGATATCACCGAGCGGAAAAAAGCGGAGGCGTCGCTCGCGGCGAGTGAAACCCGTTTCCGGCAATTGGCGGAGTCGATGCCGATGATCGTTTGGACCGCCTCGGCGGACGGAAATGTCGATTACGCAAACGATCGTTGTTTCGAATACACCGGGATAATCAACACAAATGCTCCGCTCATTTGGGAGGAGGCGCTCCATCCGGACGACCTGGAGCGTTGCCTGGAACGATGGCAGACGGCGGTGGAGCGTGGAACGCCGTTCGCGATCGAATACCGGATACGCCGGGGGGAAGACGACAGCTACCGTTGGTTCGACGTCCGGGCGGTGCCGGTCCGGGATTCGGCCGGAAACGTGGTGAAATGGTATGGGACGGCGGTCGACATCGACGATATCAAGCGTCTCCAGGAAGAGTCGACGAGGTTGGCGGACCGGCTCACCGCCACGTTGGAAAGCATGACCGATGCGGTCCATACCGTGGACCGGGAATGGCGTTTCACTTATCTCAACCGGGAAGCGGAAAGACTTTTGGAACGTCCGCGCGACCAATTGCTCGGGAGGAAAATGTGGGATGAGTTTCCGGAGGAGGAGGCGAAGGGATTCCGCAAGGCTTACGAGCGGGCGGTGCGGGAGAAAACCAGTGTCACGGTGGAAGGTTTTTTCGCTCCGCTCGGGAAATGGTTCGAAGTGAAAGCGTCACCCTCGCCGGAAGGCCTGACCGTTTTTTTCCGGGACGTGACCGAGCGTCGGCGTCACCGGGAGGCGATCCGGGAAAGCGAGGAACGCTTTGCCTTGCTCACCAAGGCGACCAACGACGCCATCTGGGATTGGAATCTCGCGACGAAGACGCTTTGGTGGAACGAAGGAATCGAGCATCTGTTCCGTTATGACCGAAAGGACGTTCCGCCGACGATCGAGTTTTGGATGGAGCAGATTCACCCGGATGACCGGTCCGTGGTGGTCGCGGGGATCGAAGAGGCTCTGGAAGGGGAGGAAAAGACATGGACCGCGGAATACCGCTTTCGCCGGAATGACGGGAGTTACGCCTACGTCCTGGACCGGGGCCATATCAGCCGGAACGAGGCAGGAAAGGCGGTCCGCATGATCGGTGGCATGACCGACCTGTCGGACCGGCGCAATGCCGAAGAGCGGGTGCGGGAGCAGGCGGCGCTGCTCGATTTGGCGCAGGACGCGATTCTGGTCCGGGATTTGGAGCACCGGATCCTCTATTGGAACAAGAGCGCGGAACGATTGTATGGATGGACGGCGGAAGAAGTGATCGGCCAGCCGGTCCAGGAAATGATCTACCGCAATCCGGCGGAGTTTTTAAAAGCATCGGAGACGACGCTGCGGGAGGGGGAGTGGGTCGGCGAGATTTCCCAGCGAAGCAAATACGGGGAGACGCTGACGGTCGAAGGCCGGTGGACGTTGGTCCGGGACGAGCACGGTATGCCGAAATCGATCTTGGCGATCAACACCGATTTGACGGAACGAAAGAAACTGGAAACCCAATTCCTGCGGGCTCAGCGTCTCGAAAGCATCGGCACCCTGGCCGGCGGCATTGCGCATGATCTCAACAACATCCTGGCGCCGATCGTGATGGGGATCGATTTGTTGCGGGATGAGGAGACCGATCCGCAACGGCAAGCGCTCTTCGAGACGATCGCCGCCAACGCCCAGCGGGGGGCGGCGCTGGTGAGCCAAGTGTTGACCTTCGCCCGGGGCGTGGAGGGGAAACGGCACAAAGTCGACGTGTTGGAAATCGCGCGGGAAATCCAGAGGGTGGTCCGGGATACCTTTCCCAAGAACATCGCGATCCAGGTGGAAGCTCCGGTGGCTCCCTGGCCGGTGGAGGCCGACGCGACTCAGCTGCACCAGGTATTGATGAATCTCTGTGTCAACGCCCGGGACGCGATGCCGGAGGGTGGGACGCTGACGGTCTCGTTGCAAAACACGGTGTTGGACGAGGTCTACTCCGGCATGACCCCGGAATCGAAACCCGGACCGTATTTGATCATCCGGGTGGAGGACACCGGAAAAGGAATTCCCCGGGCGAACCAGAACAGTATCTTCGATCCGTTTTTCACCACCAAGGAAGTGGGCAAAGGAACCGGATTGGGGCTTTCAACGGTGTTGACCATCGTGAAAAGCCACGGGGGCTTCATCAACGTTTACAGCGAGCCCGGGAAAGGCGCCCGGTTCAAGATTTACCTGCCGGCACTCGCCTCCGGGGAAGCGGTGGAGACTGTGGCGATCGAGCGGAGTGGTTTGCCGCGTGGGCGGGGGGAGTTAATTCTGGTGGTGGACGATGAGGCGGCGATCCGGGATGTGGCCCGCAAGACCCTGGAACGGTTCGGTTACCAAGTGATTTTGGCCGCCAACGGGGCCGAGGCGGTCGCGGCTTATGTCCGGGAGAAAGGAATTGCGGTCGTCTTGACCGATATGGCGATGCCGATCATGGACGGTCCGGCGACGATCGCGGCGTTGAAGGCGATCAATCCGGACGTCAAGATCATCGGGTCGAGTGGAATGGCCGCGAACGGCAATGTCGCGAAGGCGGCGGGTTTCGGGGTGCGGAATTTCATTCCGAAGCCGTATACCGCCGAGGCGCTGTTGACGGAATTGGATCGGATCCTTCACGGCGCAGGAATTTGAGAGGGATGGAGTGGTCGCGGCGGTCGCCGCAGCCGACGGATTTTCGGCTGAAGCGCTTAGTTCCGGCTAGGGCTCTGGAAGGAGCGGCGCGCTTTAGCCGCCGTCGTTGCGCGGGCGGAGTTTTGGGGATGGTCCTCGTGGTCGACGGTCTTCGGCTAAAGCACGAAGCTCCTGCTTGGGCGAGCCGACTTTTAACCTTTGACAAACCAGCTCCGGATGTGCGGGCGTTTAGGCGGTTATGGAAACGGAACATCGCGAACCGGTGGATAACGCCTTCGGTTGGATCGAGCGGGTGGCGCGGGCGGCGCAGAATCCGGCGCGCGGGTGGCGGCGCTGGTTGAGATGGGCGCGCTGGGTGTTGGCGGTTGTTGCCATCGGTTATGTCGGCGGACTTCTTCTCGGGCTCGGCGTGGCCCAGTGGGTGGGGGAGCGCCATTGGGTCTCCAGCTTGGTATTGCTGTTGCCTCCGGCATTGTGGCTGATACCGGTGGCGGTGCTCGGGCCGGTGAGTGCGGTGATCTGGCCGCGGCTTTGCCTGTTGCTGGCCGTGGCGCCGGTTTATGTTTTTGTGGGATTCATGCCGTTTCATTGGTCGCGTCCGCTGGAGGCCGGGGAAGGGGGGACGACGATCACGGTGTTGGCCAACAACGCCGGACAGCGGCAGACCCGGACCTTGTTCGGCTTGGTGGAGGAGGTCCGACCCGACCTCATGGTGTTGCAAGACGTCTCGGCCCGCCGGGGGGCGGTGTTGGCCCACCGGCAAGGCGATCCGGGAATGGACGTGGTCCAACACGCCCATTTCGTCCTGGTAAGCCGGTACCCGATTCGGGATTCGGGGCTGGTCGAAGGGTTGGTCTTCCGGGGGACCCCGGCGGCGGCGTGGTTTGAGTTGGAGGTCGGGGGGCAACCGGTGATGGTTTACAATGTTCATTTGCCAACTCCCCGGCACGACCTGGAGCGGTTGCGGGGCCAAGGATTCCTTTATGAACTCTCGCGTCTCGGGGGGATTTACTCGCGGGAGGGGCGGGGCCGTTACCGGGAGGCGTTGGCGGAACGCGTGGAGGTGGCGGAACGGTTGGGGGAAATCATTGCGGCGGAAGGTCGTCCGGTGATCGCGGCGGGAGATTTCAACGCGACGGCCAACGGGTATGTCCGCCGGTTGTTCGCCGCGACTTTGACCGACGCCTTTGCGGAGCGGGGGCGGGGATACGGGCTCACCTTTCCCAGCGTGACGCGAAATCCGCTTTCGTTGTTTGGTCCATGGATGCGGATCGATTATCTCTTCACGAGCGATGATTTCCGGGTGTTGGACGCCGAGGTGGAAGGACGCGAGCGCGCCCAACACCGGGCGGTGATCGCACGGTTGGAATTCATCGCAGCCGATGATTGAGGCGGGTTGATTCTCCAGAGCGAAGGCGCGGCATCCCAGTCGGAAGTGGCGACCTGTCAGGCCGCGAAGACCGTTTTTTTCGTTTACCCAGCCCTTCGGACTGGGCTGTAGAATCAGGCACCTACGGCGCCACAGACCTCCCGGATGACACGCTGGGTCCAAAGTATCTCCGGCACAGTGGTCTGGGGCGGGTTTCCCCGATGCTTATTTTGCCGCGGCCTTCCTCCGGCGAAAGCCGGGATGCTACGAAGAGGACCGGGGACGATTTTCAGAGATTGCATGGGAAAAGTCAGCCTTTGGAACCGATTCGCCTTGATGGGGGTCAATCGCAATCGTAGTGGTATCCCTTAAGGAAATATAAGGGGAAGACCCTAAATTTCATTGCGTCAGGGCTAATTCTCGTCAGTAGAGGAGGGGCAAATCAGAAAACCGGCGGGATCACGAGGGGCGATTTTGGCCGGTCAATCCAGTAATGCGGCCGTTTTTCCAGTCCAGACAGCTTTCGATTTCACCTCAGGTTCATCCGTCATGAGTGCTCATTTCCTTTGTCATTTCGCTCGATTGGTCTTGTTTGCCTTTGTTTTGGCCTGGCCGGGATGGCAGCTTCAGGCCGGAGCGGTCAATATCGCCGGGAGGGATGGCTGGACGGCCATCATGTACGGTTTGAACCAGGACCCCGCCGGGGACAGTCAGGCGGGGGCGGCCGACACCGACCTCATCGGATCCGATTTCCACGGTTCCCTTTACACCGCGTTCGACGACAATGGCACTTCGAATCCCGACGACGACACGTTGTTGTTCCGTTTGCGGATCGACAATCCGAGCTCGCCGGGGAACTTTCGCGGGGTCGCGGTGGTGGGGATGGACGCCAATGGCGATGGACGGATCGATATTTTCATGCAGGTCGATGCCCGGAACAACGGCCGGGTCATTCGTCTGATGGATCCCGGCACCGACGCCAATATCTCGCCGAACACGACTTCAACGAATCCTTTGCCGGTTGGGTGGCTCCCCAACAACGGGGTTTATCCGTTTTCCTCGACGAACTTCAATTCCGCGTCCGTCACGGCCGCCAACGATCCGCATTGGAATGGCAACGACGACGTTGGCAACGACGGCAAAATCGACGCCTTCGTTTCGTGGCGAATTCCGCTTAAAGACATCGCCACCGTCCTGGCGAAACCGTCGCCGATGGATAAGAACGGCAATTACGGACCCCGCGGTCCGAACGGCATTCAAGGTTTCAACAAGGACACCCTCGTCCGTTACGTGGCATTCAGCCAGACCCAGAGCGGTCCGATTAACGGGGACCTTCTCGGGGTGCCGCGCCATTACGACAAGAACGCCACGTTCGAATCCTTGGGAACCATGACCCCGCCGATGAGCGCCAGCGAACCGGTTTCGGCAGGTCCCTCAATCAGCATCGTAACTCCCGTCGGCGGGACCCTCTTCAACGCCACCACCAGCGTCAATGTCACCGTCTCCGGAACGAGTGCCTATTTGGAGGGACGGACCGTTACCGTGACGGTTTCCGATGGGATCGATTCGGTCTCGGGGAACGCCACCGTGCAGTCGGGGGGAGGGTGGAGCGTCACGGGACTTAATCTTTCGTCGCTCAGCAACGGTCTGCTCACCGTCAGCGCCAGCGCCACGACCGTCGCGGATATCACCGTCAGTGCCTCCACCACCGTCAACCTCAATACGACGTCGCCGGATTTGGAAATCACCCCGTTGGCGCAGAACTCGGCGGGTCGTCCGACCATCAGCGGCACCACCAGTCTTCCCGTCGGTTCGGTTATCACGGTGGTAATCGACCATGACAACAACCCGGGGACGCCTCAGGTCACTTATCAAGTCGTCGTCGGCTCTGGCGGAACCTGGACACTCAATACCCAGACGGCTATTCCGGTTTCCGGTTCCCTGCCGGCGGCCGGGCTCACCAGCTATGCTTTGATCACCGCCTCCGGCACCGATGCGGCCGGAAACACCACCACCGCGACGGCCTTGAATCCACCGACGGTGAACAATCTCGTCACCAGCAACACCACCCCGGCCATCACCGGCACCTGGACCCATATTTCCGGCGATGTCCTCCGGGTTACCATCAGCGGGGCGACTTACGAATTAAGTCCGTCCGGCAATTTCTGGACGCTGAATCTCTCCTCCCCGCCGCCCGTTTATTCGGGGGCCTTGACGCCGCTAGTCGCCGGACAGACCTATCCGGTGACCGCGACCGTCGTGCGCGGCGCGCAATCGGTGCAGGGCACTGGGCAGGTTGAAGTCGTCACGGTTCCGATCGTCGCCGTCGCGATCACCAGCGGGACAACCGCGACCACCGCTTTCCCGGTGATCTCCGGCACTTCGGAAAACGCCGGCGGTTATGTGCTGGTGACGATCGACGGGGTGACCTTTTCGGTGGTAACCGACGGCAGTGGAGCCTGGACCCTCGACACCCAGACCGCGACGCCGATCCAGGGAACACGTCCTTCGGGCGGGTGGAGCGGGCCGGTTTCGGTGAGCGTCACCGATAGCACCGGGACGGTGTCCGACAGCATCACCCTGACCATCACCATCCCTTCGGTCACGATCACCGGAATTTTCAGCGACGCGACGACCAATACCTTCGCGATCGTCAATACGGCCAATAAAGTCGGTTCGGGGAGCTGGATCAACATGACCGAAAGGACCAACATCCGGATCCAGGGCACCGCCACGGGGGGCGCTTCGGTCGACGTGGTGATTCGGGATTGGAAGGGAAACACCGTCACCGGGAACGCGGCGATCACCGCTGGGACCTGGACCCTTTCCGGACGGAATCTGACCAGCCTGAGTGACGGGCGTCTCGATATCACCGCGACGGTGGTCGGTTCCACCGCGAGTGCGACCAATTCGAATGTGACGTTGGACACGGTGGCTCCGCGGATTTTCGATACAACAAACAAGCCGATTCGGCACAATAACCTTCATAACATCACGGGCACGACTGACATTCCCATCCATGCCAACCCATCCACTCATCCTAATCCGCCCACATTGAACGTTACCCGGACCGGTGGAGCTGCGTTTACACCTGTTACCGGCGTCCCAATTTCGACAAGTGCTCCATACTCCTGGTCGGTCGCAGCAGGAAGTCTGACAAGTGGGACGACTTATACCTATACCATAACCGCTGTCGCAATTTCGGGGAATGTCACCGACGCGGCGGGCAATATTGTCCAACCATTGACGATTCAGGTTTTGGCTCACAACCAAGCTGAGAACACCGTTAACACGCTTGTTATTAATACTATTGCCTCCGCTGATCAAATTGGAGTTTCGCATATATCTCCCCTGACGATTTCCGGCACAACTACCCGAACCGGCGCTACGGTGACCGTCACAATTAGCGATGGGGTCACGACGCTATCGACTACCGCTGTTGCCGCAGGAACGGCGCCCGGCACTTGGACTGCTACGTTTCCCACCTCCAGCCCCTCGACCGATGTCAGGTTGTTGAAAAACGGTCCGGTTTTTGTCACCGCTTTCATCCCGGGAGTTCCCGCAGGAGGGGCAAATCCTGATAATCCTTCGGCCTTGACCGCCACCCGTCCCGCCACCCTCAACCTCGCCGATCCTGTCCTGACGATCACCGACAACGTTCCCGGGACGGCCACGGGGCCGGTCACGTTCACATTTTCTTTCACCGAAGGAGTCACTGGTTTCGATGCGAGTGACATCGCGGTGACCAACGGCACCAAGGGAACGTTCACCGTTGTTAACCCTTCCACTTACACCCTGATGGTGACGCCCCCCGCCAATTCGACCGGGGATATTCTTGTTAGCGTCCCCGCGGGTGCCGGTTCCGGCCTCAACACCGGGCGTCCGAGCACCGCGGCGAGCGCCACCCAGGCTTACGACACCACACCGCCGCCGGTTCCGCCGACGCTCACCTTGAATACCTCGGCGCTCGCGACCGACGCGTTTCCGGTGATCTCCGGCACCACCACTGAAATGCAACCCGGCTCTATCGTGACGGTGGTGGTCGACCTCGACAACGACGGCGATAACCTGGTCGAATACCAAGTCACGATCGGAGCGGGCGGCACCTGGAGCCTCAACACCGCCACCGCCGTTCCTTCGTCCGGAACGCTGCCCGAGGGGGGAGTCAATCCATGGTCGGCCGTCAGCGGCACCGTGACCAATGCCGCCGGTTCCGTGACGGCTTACGGTTTGAACACCCCGGCGGTCGAGCCGTTAATCACCAACAACCCAACCCCGACCGTCACTGGAACCTGGACCCAGGTGCCGGGTGCGGTGCTGAGCGTCACCCTCAATGGGGTGACGTATTCCGAACTGAATGGCAATCTCACCGTCGGGCCTACGACCTGGTCACTGACTGTCGCTCCCGGCGCTGCTCTGGGGGACGACGTTTACGAAGTCGTCGCCACCGTGACCCGTGGCGGCGACAGTGTATCCGACCTGACGAACAACGAATTGACCATCGACACCTTCGCGACGATCGCGATCAACGGCGGACCGACCGCGATCACCGGCGATCCGACTCCGGTCATTTCGGGGACCTCCGGAGGCCTGCCCGCCGGCACCATCGTCACCGTCTCGCTCGACCTCAATGGCAACGGCACCCCCGATTTGGTTTATCTCGCGATCGTCGACGTTGATGGCAACTGGAGTGTCGACACCGAGACCGCCACCCCGGTGTCGGGATCCTTCCCGTCCAACGGACTCGGCGGGGTGATCGACATCACCGCCACCGCAACAGATGCGGCGGGGAACACGGCGGTCGCCGAGCAGGAGTTGACCGTCAAGACCAGTGCCTACATCACCTTCACCACCAACCCGAGCAGCAACAGTCCGACGCCCGTCATTTCGGGAACCACCGATATCGAGCCAGGAGAACAGATCGAGATCTGGATCGATACGAACGACGATGGGATCTTTAATTACGGCCCCCTCTTCGCCACGGTCCAACCCGATGGCACCTGGTCAGTGACGGTGCCGGATCCGCTCGATCCCGGTTTAATTCAGATTCAGGCGAGTGGAACCGATCTTCTCGGCAATCCGGCGGTTACCACCACGTCGATGATTATCGACCTCACCGCGCCGAGCCTCACCATTACCACGCCGATCGATCAGCCTCCGGGTAACGAAGACGGGATCCTGAACCGGGTCGAAAACGACGCCGTGGTCATTCGCGGAACCACCACCGACGTGCCCGCCGGCGGCTTGATTTATGTCACCATCACCGACGGCTCGATGACTATCGCCGATACGGTCGTGGTCCAGAGCGATGGCTCCTGGACGGTTGACCCGCTCAACTTGAGCGCGTTCGCCGATGGCACGTTAACGGTCACTGCCACCTACATCGACAACTTCGGGGCGATGTTCATGGATGTCGCCACGGTGTTGCACGACAACACGCCGCCGCCGGCGGTCCTGAGCGCCGCCACCACCACGATCACCGGCCCCGCCCCGGTTTCCGTGCAGGTGACGGTTACGTTCAATGAGCCGGTTACAGGCCTGACGGAAAGCGATTTCGACACCTCGAACGGCGCGACTGTCCAAAACCTCCAGCATCAGGGCGGCAACGTTTATACTTTTGATTTCGTTCCGGCGGTCGACGGCACCGCTTCGGTCTGGTTGCCGGCCGGATTGGTCTTTGACGTTGCCGGGAATCCGAATCTCCTTTCGAACACCCTTACCTTCAACGTCACCAATCTGGTTCCTGACAACATTCCGCCGACCGTGATCAGTATTCTGCGGGAAAATCCATTGGCGGAGATCACCAACGCCGCGACTGTGACTTTTAAAGTCAGCTTCAGCGAAGCGGTGAAAGGAGTGACGACCGGCAGTTTCCAACTCACCGGAGCGGGTGCCCCGGGAGGGATCATCAATGTCGTCGAAGGGGTCACCGGAACCGGGAATCCGACCGACGGTTACATGCAATACCTGGTCACCGTCACCGGTCTCTCGGTCAACAACGGACCCTTGTTCCTCGAAATCGGTCCGTCCCATGGGATCGAAGACACCGCGGAGAATGACCTGGTCGATCCGATCCCGGACGATGTGGAGGGTTATTTCCTGGATACGATCGCTCCGGTCGTGAACACCGGCTCGATCCTTTTCAGCGCAATCACCTTGCCGGTGATCGAGGAAGGTTCCGGTTTGGCCACGGTCACCCCCGCGGCGGGCAGTTTTACCTTGTTGATCACCCGGCCAGATACCACCACCTATTCCCCGGCCGTCACCGGGGTGGCGGTCAACACCACCAGTTCCGCCGTCCAGCTCACCTTAGGGCAGAGCATTCCCCATGATCACGTGGTTCAAGTGACTTATACCCCTCCCGGCACGAATGCCCTGCGCGACGCCGCCGGCAACCTCGCCGCGGGTTTCAGCTTCACTCTCACCAACAACGCCCCGGTGCCCGACACCACTCCACCCGTCATCGATCTCGATCCGGAGGACGGCGGCTCGATCCACCGCACCGTCGCCAGCCCGGGAGGCTTTCCCGTTTATCTCGCGGACGGGGCCACCCTGGTCGAAAACTCCGACAAGGTCCCGACCATTTTCCTCGAAGTGGCAGGTCTTCTGGACGGTGTCGATGAGAAGCTCATCTTCGGCGGCACCACGGTCGCGGCCGACGGCTCCGGAACCTTGCCGACGAACATCACCGTCGGTGGTGTCCAGGTAAACATCGGTTATTTGGGCGGGGTTTTCTTCGTGCAGAAAGTAGACTATTCGTCGCTGAGCGCAGCTCAAGCGCAGGAGATCATCCGCGACATCCGGTATGCCAATGAAGCGACCGTCGTCACCCTCGGTGACCGGACCATTATTTTCACGGCCGAAGACGAAGCGGGCAATGTCTCCCTCCCGGCCATCGCCACCGTCAGCGTTGTCGCCGGCGCTCCCGACGCGGCTCAATCGACCCTGACGCCGATCAGCTCGACAATCACGGTCGGTGGATTCACCCAGATTCTCACGGTTACTGCCCGCGATGTCGCCGGGAATCCGTTGCCGACCGGTGGAGCGACGGTGACCATTACATTCGCCTCCGGCACCGGCAGCATCGGGAGTGTGACCGATGTCGGCGACGGAACCTACACCGCGACCGTGACGTCGCCGAATCTAGTCGGCAGCGGCGTTTTCGTGGCGACCCTCAACGGGCAACCGGTCCAAAACGGCGGGGCGAGTCAAACTGAAGCGGTGGTCAACTACGTCGCCGGACCCCCGACCCAATTGGTTTTCATCAACGATCCGTTTACCGGCGGCGACAGCATCACCGCCGGGACCACGACGCCGAGCGATCTGGTGTTGCAACTCCAAGACCAATTCGGCAACCCGGTGACGGTGACCGATTCGGCCGGACTTACCGTGACGCTCGGGACCGGGAGTCCGGCGGGCGAATTCCGCGACGAATTCGGCGACTCAATTTCTCCGGCGGAAGTGGTGATCGCGGAAAACAGCAGCACCGTCACGTTCCGTTATTACGACGAACGGGCGGGGAATCATACTTTGACCGCGAGCAGCGCCGGATTGACCGACGGGACCCAAGCGGTGGAAGTGACCCCGGCGGCCTTGGCGTCGCTGGTGCTGACCCTCCCCGGCGAAACCTTCGCGGTGGGAACCGGCAACTCCGGCACCCCGACGGCGCGGACCGCGGGCGAAGCCTTCGATCTCGAAGTCCGGGCGGTCGACGCCTTTGGCAACATCGTGACCGGTTACGACGGGGAGAAGAGCCTCCAGTTCTCGGGAGCTTCGGCCAGTCCGAACGGCGACCAGCCTCAATATCCGGCGACCGTGACCTTTGCCAACGGCGTGGCGAGCGGTCCGGCGAGCGCGGAAGTCATTTTGTATCTGGCGGAAACCCTTCAACTGACCGCCACCGAATTCGACGGTCCCGATCCGGTGGTCTCCGGAACCTCCTCCCAGTTTGATGTCAATTCGGCCGCACCGGCGGATGTCGATCTGACCGGTCCGGTCGCAACGGTCGCCGGGGTGGCGAGCGCCAATTTCACGCTGACGGTGGTCGACGCCTACGGCAATCCGTCGGCGGTGAGCGACGACACTGTTTTTGCCCTGAGCTCGACCTCGGGCGGTGTGGTCACCTTCGCCCCGTCGGCTGCGGTCACGGTGCTCGAAGGCCAATCTCAGACCACTTTCACCTACACCGACACCTTGGCCGGACCTCACGTGGTGACCGCCGAGATTGCGGGGACTCCGGCCGACGCCGGTTTGGTGGGGGCGAGTGACGCTCATCCGATCGTGGTGGTCCCGGCGGCTGCCTCCCAGTTGGTGGTCGCTCCGGTCGGAAATCAAGTGGCGGGCGTTCCGTTCGACGTCACCGTTACCCTGGCCGATGAATTCGGGAATCCGGTGGTGGCAACCGCCTCCTCGACCATCGAGTTGGAACGGGAAGCGGGAACCGGCAATCTCGGGGGGACGGTTGGCGGACTTCTGGAAATCGGACAAAGCTCGGTGGTGATCAGTGGCGTCACTTACAATGTGGCTGAAACCGAGGTGACCCTGAAAGCCACCGGCGACGGCGGCAGCGCCGATGGATTCGACGGCGTGTCGGCCCCGTTCAATGTCGGAGTTGGCGGTGTTTACACCTTCCTGGTCGAGGCTGACGGCGGCGGGCCGATCGGTCAGCAGACCTCCGGGGAACCATTCGCGATCCGGATCACCGCGCAGGATCAATTCGGCAACACCGTGACCGGATTCGAAGGGACGGTCGATCTGACGGTGAACCAGGCGGCGCTCATCACCGGCGGGGGCACGACTCCGGCGTTCGTCAACGGAGTTTTGACCGGCCATCAAGTGCGGATCGACGTCGCGGATACCGGATACGTTCTCACCGCGACCGGCGGGGGAGGCGAGGGTGATTCCAATACCTTCGCCGTGGTCCCCGGAGCGCCTTACGCCGCGGCTTCCACGCTGGCTCCGTTGAGCTCGACCTTGACGGTCGGTGGAGAGACCCAGGTGTTGACGGTGACGGCTTTTGACGCGTGGGGTAACTCGATCTCTGTCGGCGGAGCGACCGTGACGATCACCCTGGCCTCCGGTACGGGAAGTATCGGGACCGTGACGGATCACGGCGACGGGACTTACACCGCGACTGTTACCTCGCCGAATCTCGTCGGCAGCGGCGTGTTCGTGGCGACCCTCGAAGGTCAATCGGTGCAAAACGGCGGGGCGAGCCAAACCGAAGCGGTGGTCAATTACGTGGCCGGCCCCGCGACCCAGTTGGTCTTCGTCAACGATCCGTTCAGCGGTGTTGACAGTATCACCGCGGGCACTACGACGCCGGGCGACCTGGTGTTGCAACTCCAGGACCAATTCGGCAACCCGGTGACGGTGACCGATCCGGCCGGACTTACTGTGACGCTCGGGACCGGTAGTCCGGCGGGCGAATTCCGCGACGCTTTCGGCAATCCGATTTCTCCGGCGGAAGTGTTGATCGCGGAAAACAGCAGCACGGTCACTTTCCGCTATTACGACGAGCGGGCGGGGAATCATACTTTGACCGCGAGCAGCGCCGGATTGACCGACGGGACCCAAGCGGTGGAAGTGACCCCGGCGGCCTTGGCGTCGCTGGTGCTGACCCTCCCCGGCGAAACTTTCGCGGTGGGAACCGGCAACTCCGGCACCCCGACGGCGCGGACCGCGGGCGAAGCTTTCGATCTCGAAATCCGGGCGGTCGACGCTTTCGGTAACATCGTGACCGGTTACGACGGGGAGAAGACCCTTCAATTCTCCGGTGCTTCGGCCAGTCCGAACGGCGATCAGCCCCAATATCCGGCGACCGTGACCTTTGCCAACGGCGTGGCGTCCGGTCCGGCGAGCGCCGAAGTCACCTTGTATCTGGCGGAAACCCTCCAACTGACCGCCACCGAGTTCGACGGTCCCGATCCGGTCGTCTCCGGGACCTCCGCCGAATTCGACGTCGACGCGGCGGCGCCTTCGGAAATTGATTTGACCGGACCCGCGACGGTCGCGGCCGGGGAGGCGAGCACCGATTTCACCCTGACGGTGGTCGACGCCTACGGCAACCCGTCGGCGGTGAGCGACGACACCATTTTCGCCCTGAGTTCGACCTCGGGCGGTGCCGTCACGTTCGCGCCTGCGGCGACGGTCACGGTGTTGGAAGGCCAGACGCAAGTCACCTTCACCTACACCGACACGATGGCGGGAGCGCAAACGGTCACTGCCGCGACCTCGGGGAGCCCGGTCGACGCCGGTCTCGCTGGCAAGGACGGATCGCATCCGATTTCCGTCACCGCCGGACCTGCCACGTTGGCGAATACCACCGTGACCGCCGACCCGGCGGCGATTCTCGCCGACGAAACCTCGGTTTCCCTGATATCCGTGCAATTGAAGGATGCCTTCGGCAATGACACGGAGATCGTGGGAGGCGCGGTGACGTTGGCTACCGATGCGGGAACTTTGCTCGGGGTTTTGCAGAGTTTGGGCGGGGGGCTGTTCACCCAGGAATTGCGCTCCAGCGACCTGGCGGAAACGGCGACTTTGACGGCCTTTTTGGGCGGCCAACCGGTGGTGGATACGGCGACTGTGTCATTTATCATCTGGGAACCGATCGCGATCGAGAGAGTACCGGTCGGGGACGAGGGGAATCCGGCCGACACCACCGGTTATGGTGCGGTCGCTTACGGTTTTGAGATCGCGAAACATCCGGTCACCAACGCTCAATACGCCGCGTTCTTGAATGCGGTGGCGGCCGATGACCTCCACGGCCTTTATCAGACGGCGATGGCCGCGAATCCCTTCGGCGGCATCGAACGTTTCGGTTCGAGCGGCGATTACGTCTATGTGGTGAAGCCCGGTTTTGAAAACAAGCCGGTGAACAATGTGTCGTTTTTCAGCGCGGCCCGCTTCGCTAATTGGTTGATGAACGGACAACCGCTCGGAGCTCAGGACGCTTCCACCACTGAGGACGGGTTTTACACCTTCGACGGCACCTCCAACATCGTCGACCAGGCGACCCGTTCCGGAGACCAGGTCAACGGCGTCGACTGGGTGGCGGTCGCTTCTCACGACGAGTGGTATAAAGCGGCTTACTACGACGGAAACAATGGCTATTTCCTCTATCCGACCCAAAGCAATACGATCCCCGTCGCGGAGGCGCCTCCCGGAGGATCGAACTCCGCCAATTACGCCAATGTCGTGGCAAACCTGACGGATGTCGGCGCGTATGGTTCGACGACCACCTACTACGGAGCGTTCGACATGGCGGGTAATATCTGGGAGTGGACCGATACGGTCAGCTTCGCGCCGAATCACTTTATCCGGGGCGGTTATTTCGGGTCGGTGGTTTCCGATCTCGAGGCGCCGACGGTCTACGGCCAGGATCCGGTTAATTTCAACAACATCATCGGATTCCGGGTCACTTTCCTGTTGGATACCACGCCCCAGGGTCCGGTGGGCATCGTTCTGAGCGGGCCGGACAACGTCACCGCCGGGGAGATCAGCGGCTTGATCACCTTGACCGTGGTCGACTTCCATGGCAACCCGGTCGCGGTCTCCGCGGACACCGTGTTTACTTTGTCCAGCGACTCGGGCGGCAGTTTCGGTTTCGATCCGGTCAGTGTGACCGTCCTCGAAGGCCAGTCGAGTGTCACCTTCACCTATACCGACACGTTGGCGGGGTTGGTGACCCTCACCGCCACCGTCAGTGGAACGCCGGCGGACGAGCATTTGGCGGGCCAGAGCGATACCCATGAAATCACGGTCAACGCCGCCGCTCTCCATACGTTCGCGGTCGAGGCCGCGGGCGGCGGGGTGATCGGGCAACAGACCGCCGGAGAAAGCTTCGACATCCGGATCACCGCCCAGGATCAATTCGGCAACACCGTGACCGGATTCGACGGAACGGTCGATCTCTCGATCAATCAGAACGCGCTCGTCACCGGAGCGGGAACGACCGCGGTTTTCGTGAACGGCGTGTTGGAGAGCCATTCGGTCCGGATCGATGTCGCCGACACCGGTTACGAGTTGATTGCGACCCGCACGGGTGGGATTGAAGTCGGGGAATCGAATGAATTCGCCGTTCAGCCAGGAGCGGCGGCCCAGTTGACGATCGCCACCCAACCGTCGGCCACGGCGACGACCGGTGTCGCCTTCGCCACCCAACCGGTCATCCGGATTGAGGACGCTTTCGGGAATCTGATTTCCACCGACAATTCCACCGAAGTCACTGTCGCGGTGGCCAGTGGGCCGGGGACCCTCCAAGGGACCACCACCGTCACCGCGGTCAACGGCATCGCGACCTTCGCCGGTCTCTATCACCCGGTGGCGGGCGAAATCACCCTCGAGTTCACCAGTTCGCCGGTGCTTGCCCCAGTCACCTCGGGGACCATCGTGGTGGCTCCGCCTCCGGCACCGGATGCCGGGGAGTCGACCTTCACGGCGGCGCCGTTGACGGTGGAGTCCGGGCAGGACGTCACGTTGACCGTTACCTTGCGCGACGCGAACGGCGATCCGGTGACGACCGAGGATGCGATCACCATTTATCTGATCGAAATCAACGGAACCCCGTTGCCGGAAGGGGAGCGGATTCTCTTGCACGCGACGAATGTCAATCCGGCTGGGATTTTCTCCGCCGTCGAAAACGCGCTGAATCCGGGAGTTTACACGGTGGCGGCTTACATCGGGCTGCCGGGCGATTTCTCCCAGATGATCGATGAGCAAACGGTCACGGTGACACTCAGCACGGAGCCGTTGGCCGCTTTCGGGGTGCTCGGCACCGGGCTTTCGCCTTTCCCCGGGCAATTGACCGGCAACCTCCCATATGAAGCGTCGATCGTCGCCCTCGACGCGAACGGAGGCATCATCGACCTCAATGGGCCTTACGAAGTCGAAATCACCGTCCAGGGAGTGTCTACGGTGGTGATTCTCAACTTCACCGATGGCGTGGCTCCGTACGAGTTCACTCCGACCCAGTTTGGAACCGACTTTGTTCTCGAAGTGGTTTCGATCGCCGATCCGGCGATCACCGGTGAGTCGACTCCGTTTGATGTCGGCCTCGGGCTCCCGCATGGTCCGACCTCGACCATCGAGACCTTGACTCCGCTGGTGGCGGTTGGGGAGCAGGCCGTTTTCCAGGTCACTTTGCGGGATGCGGGCGGAAACCTGTTACCGGGTCTGTTGAGCTCGCTCAGTTTCTATGTCGACGATCAGGAACCCTCGCTCCCCTTTGGTGATTTGGCCGACATCGGCGGCGGACTCTACACCGCGACGGTGACCGCTCAGACTCCCGGACCGATTGAGATGTTCGCTTACATCGGGGCCAACCACGACGGGTTCGTCGGCGATCCGATCGGCAGTGCGGTCGCCACCGCCTTCGCGGGGCCGGCCGGTCTGGTTTTGACCGGTCCGTCCACGGCGGCCGCCGGTTTCCCGAGCGGCACGATCACGCTGACGGTGGTCGACGCTTCGAATGATCCGACGCCGGTGACGCAGGCAACAACCTTCCTGTTGTCCAGTAATTCCAGTGGTTCCTGGGCGTTTGCTCCGATCAGCGTGACGATTCCGGCGGGCCAAACGACCGCGACCTTCACCTATACCGATTCGGCGACCGGAAACTGGACGTTGACGGCGACTCCCGATTCCCCGGCCGACAATGGATTGGTTGGTCAATCCGCCACCCATCTGATCGAAGTGACCGGGGCGGTGCCGCCGGTGGCCAGTTTTGGAGGCAGCGCGCTCCGCTTCAACGGAGTCGATCAATACGGGGAAGTGGTTTTGCCGAATCCGGGGATTTTCGGCCAGGCGTTGACGGTGGAGGTCTGGTTCCGCCGCGACGACAGCGATCCGGCGCCGGTCGCGAATGAGACGGTGCTGGCAAAAGGGACGGATTGGTCACTTCGCCGTTCCGGGTTGACTGGCAACATCGAGTTTGTGACCGGGGGAGTGACCTCCGGCGGATCGAACACCCTGGCGGCCTCCGGTGCGTTCAATGGCGAATGGATCCATGTCGCGGCGGTCTACGACAGCGTCACCAACACCAAGAAACTATATATCGACGGAGTGCTGGCGGCTCAGCAGAATGTGACCGGAAGTTTGACCAACACCGGCGGTCTCTTCCGGATTGGTTCCAACGGAGCGGCCACCCCCGGCGACTTCTGGGGAGGCGATGTCAGTGAAATCCGGGTCTGGAACGTCGTTCGCGACATCGGGCAGTTGAACGCGATGAAGCAGACCCGGTTGCAAGGATTCGAGTTTGGCCTGGTTCATTATTGGCGCCTGGCCGAAGGCATCGGGAACACTACCGCCGACGAGCAAGGGGGAGCCAATTTAAGCCTCTTCAATCTGGTGAACGACCTGGAATGGTTCGCCCCGGGAATCGATGTGAATCGAGTGGTCGGTATCCAGGGATTGGATGTGCAAATCAATCTCGGCGGATACGATCCGATGGGACAACCGCTGACGGTTTACATCACCAAACTTCCGGAGAAAGGGGCGTTGTATCAAATGCTTCCGAACGGCGATCGCGGCGACTTGATCGTGGTCCCTCCGGGTGGTCGCACCCTGGTTACCGGTTTGTTGTTGTATGCGGCTCCGGACGAACCGGGCGCGGATTTCGACACCTTCGAATACGTGGTGATCAGCAGCGACGAGCGCGAGTCCGACGTAGAGGAAGTGATCATCGATCTCGAACCGGCCAGCTTGTTGGGCGGAACCGCTCTTTGGCTCAATCCGATGCCGTGGTTTGAGCAATACGTGATCACTCCGAACCTGCAAACGCATTTCACCGACAACGCGGTGACGATCGAGGTTTGGTTCCAGGCATTCGGGCCGGGGGTCATCGTGACGGAACTCGGGCAAAACCAAATCGACCGAGGCTGGCAAAATAGTCAGCTCGAAGTCGTCGACATCGGGGGCGGCCGCGCCGAAGTGCGGGCGCGCGTTTGGAACTTGCCGGAAGCTGACAGCACGAAGTTGGTGAACGGAGTGGCGCTGGGGGAAATTGAATACGGCGACTGGCACCATGCCGCGGTCCGCTACGATCCGGTTTCGCGCCTGCTCGACGGGGCGCTCGATGGCGTGGTCACCCGGAATCTTGGGACGGGCGAAGGATTCGCGGTAGGTGACCGGTTGGCTCCGTGGGAGACCATCATCGTCGATTCCTGGAACCAGGCCTCCCGCCCGGGACTGTTTTATGCCTTCGGCGCCCGCGACCGGCAGCACCTCGGGAGTGGCGGGCCGATCGGCCAGTTGACCAACAATTATTTTCAAGGCGTCATTGATGAAGTCCGGATCTGGAACGAGGCAATTCCGGACGCTCGCCTCGCCGCTTCCCGTTCGCTCTTCCTCGCGCCCGAACGTTTGGCGGATTATCCGCGCCTGGTCGCGCTCTACCGGTTCGACGAGCCGTCGGGCAACATCATCCGCGAAGCCCGCTTCCCGGCTCGCAACGCGACGCTCGTCAACGGCGGTTTCCGGGTGGAATCGTTCGCCAATCTGAACATGGTCGACTCCGTCCGCGAAGGGGAATTCGTTCTGGAAATCCCCGGATTCCACGAGGGAGGGAGTGGAGCGACCACGGCATGGATCACCCGGTTGCCATTGTTCGGCGAGCTTTACCAATGCGGTCCGAACGACACGATCGGGACGCGCATTTCGAATGTTCCCACTCAAGTGACGAACGCCGATCGCCGGGTCATTTTCCGCCCGGCGGGGGGCGGGACGTTCGACACCCTCGAATTCGAGACCCGTCGGAGCGGGCAGGTTTTCGGACCGAAACGCCTCCGGTTCCGGGTCAATCGAACCAACGCTCCGCCTCAGATCAATGCGATCGGGACGGTGCAGAACGCCATCGAAGGAACGCCGGTGGAGATCACTTACGAAGAATTGGCCGATGTGCTGGGGGTCGGTGATCCGGACGGAGGAACGGTGGCTCTCCGGATCGAGCGGATCTTTATCGGATCGATGACCAAGGATGGAATCCAGGCGGTGCCGATGGTGACTCAGCTTCATCCGGGCGAAACCCTGGTCTGGACCCCGCCGCCGTACGTGAACAACGTCAACAACAACGGCCCGATCAACGCGTTCCGGGTGATCGCTTTCGATGGCCGGGCTTATTCCGAGAACACCGCCGTGGTTCGGGTCGATCTGGCCCCGGCCCCGAGCGATCCGGTGGCGACTTTCCCCGCGACCGCCCTGCGGTTGCAAGGGAGCAACCAGTTCGTTTACACCAAGAACGTCCGCCCGCTTTTCCGGCAGAACGATCTGACTATCGAGGTGTGGTTCCGGGCGGACGGCCCCGGGGTCATTATCAGCGAGCGGGCCCGGGCCGACCGGACGCAATGGAGCAATAGTCAGCTCGAAGTATTGGCCAACGGCCAGGTCCGGGCGCGGGTCCCGTCGATGCCATTCATGACTCCGATCGTTCTCGGCACAGTCGAGTTCGGCACGTGGAACTCCGCGGTGATCCGCTTCGACAGCGCCGCTCAGTTGTTCGACGGCTTCTTGAACGGAGTTCGGGCGCCCGACACTAGAACGGGCAATCGCTTGGCGCCGTGGAGCAACGGCCATCCGGGACTCTTCTACGGGTTCGGCTTGGGCGATCCGGTTAATCTCGGCAATGGATCGTTCTTCAACGGCCAACTTCGGGAAATCCGCCTCTGGAATATTGCGCGCAACACCGGAGCGATCCGGACCTCCTACCCGGGAAGTCTGACCGGGAATGAAATCGGACTCGCCGCCTGGTATCGCTTCGACAATGGGACCGGGACCACGGTGACCGATTACGGGCCGTTCCAGACGGATGCTTCCTTGATGTTCGGACCGGAGTGGGTCGGCGCTCTTCGGGTCGATCCTTCCCAGGAAGTTCCTGACAAGACGATCCGACTCGAAGGATTCCATCCGGATAACCGGGCGATCGAGTTTGTCATCACCAGCTTGCCGCAACGAGGATCGCTTTATCAGTCGGGCGGTGCGGTTCTGATTCAAGGGGAAAACACGGTGGTGAGCGGAAACCAGGTCGTTTATGTTCCGAGCCCGGGTCAAGTCGGCGACGATTCCTTCCAATATGTGGTTCGCGATCAGTTGGAACCGACGCGGGTTTCGGCGGCGGCGACGGTGAATCTGGTGCTTCAGTCCTCGAACGGTCCGATGTCACTTGCGATGATGACTGCCGAGGAGCGGGCTCACGTGGTCCGGGTCCATTCGACGCAGTTGGTCCGCTCGAAGCGGGAAACCTACCGTTATTATCTGGCGGGCGGAGACGTGGTCTCCACCTTCGATGAACCGCTGGAAGTCTTGCAGCTCGACTTTTCGATCGAGCGCGGGCGATCGTTCACCGTGGAATTCTCCGAAGATCTCCAAACCTGGAGCCAGGTCTACGACGTCTTCACGGTCGTCTCGACGGAAGATCCCTCCCGCCTCGATGGCATCGCCGAAGTCGAGACGGCCGGAGGGCGCGGCTTCATGCGGATCCGGGTGGACAACTAAACCATGACGGGGAAGACGAATTCCAACTCATCGTCGGTTTCGAGCCCCGAAGATTTGGAAGGCGAACTCCAGCTGATCGTCGGTTTCGAGCCCCGAAGGGGCGGAATCCTATAGCCCAGGGCAACGCCCTGGGTTTTGAGATCCCCCAGGACGGACAGCCCTGAAAGGGCGAAATTGTTAACGCCTTCGAACATCGCCGGCATCAGGCGCGGCCTGTTTGCCGGACCGGTCGACTCAGACCGTGTCCCCGGACTGCGGAACCGCCCAGCTCCGCCCTCCGGGGTCCTCGGCACGCGGTCTTTGTGATACCCGTTTGGCGAAACGAATTGTCCTATCCGTCGGCAAATCGGCGAGCATGGGTAAAAACCGGGTGAATTTTCCTCCTTGCTCCCGGTTTTTTTCCTGCTACTGGTTTCCCCTAATTTTTTTAGGGAATTTCCGCCAGCACCCGTTTTTGTATGCCGACGCCTGTTTTTCGTCCGATTTTCGCATGTTTTATCGTTTTCACACTGCTTTATCCGATTCTTAACCAATCGTTTGGAGCCACCGTCGCCATCGGTGGAAAAGAGGGTTGGACCGCGATCATGTACGGCACCAACCAGGATCCGGCCGGGGACAGCCAGGCCGGGGCGGCCGATACCGACATCGTGGGCGACGATTTTCACGGCTCGCTTTACACCGCTTTCGACGACAACAACACTCCGTCACCGGACGACGACAGCCTTCTTTTCCGGTTGCGCATCGACAATCCGACTTCCCTGGGGAATTTCCGGGGAGTGGCGGTGGTCGGGATGGATGCCAACGGCGATGGTCGAATCGATTTGTTCATGCAGGTTGATGCCCGAAACAACGGGCGGGTAGTGCGGTTGATGGACCCCGGCACCGACGCGAACATTTCTCCCAACACCACCTCGACCTCGCCGCTTCCGCCGGGTTGGTTGCCGAACAACGGGATTTATCCGTTTACCGCTCATAATTTCAACTCGACGGTCGTCACCTCGGCGACCGATCCGCACTGGAATGGCAACAATGACCTGGGCAACGACGGCAAAATCGACGCCTTCGTCTCCTGGAGGATTCCCATTAAAGACATCGCCGCCGTTTTGGCGAAACCGTCACCGAGGGACAAGAACGGAGTCTACGGCCCCCGCGGACCGAACGGAATTCCCGGTTTCACCAAAGATACCCTGGTTCGCTACGTGGCGTTCACCCAAACCCAGAGCGGTCCGATCAACGGCGACCTTCTCGGGGTGCCGCGTCACTACGACCGCAACGCGACTTTCGATTCCCTCGGCACCATGACACCGCCGATGTCGGCCAGTCAACCGGTGGCCGCCGGACCGCGGGTGACGATCAGCACTCCGATCAGCGGAGGAACAATTAACTCCGTTACGAATTCGAATGTTACTGTCTCGGGAACAAGTGGTTACCTCGATGGGCGAACGTTGACTTTGTCCATTACCGACGGGACGACGACAGTGGTGGGCAATGCGTTGATTGCCGCCGGAGGAGCTTGGAGTGTGACCGGATTGGATCTGTCGGGATTGAGCGACGGCATTCTGACCGTCACCGCGTCAGCCACGACCGAAGCGGGGGTGACGGTGACCGATGTCGCCACCGTTTTGCACGATGCGACTCCGCCGAGTGTGACGATCAATCCGCTGTTGGCTAATTCCGCCGAACATCCGGTGATCAGCGGGACGAGCAATTTGCCCAACGGTTCGGTGATCACCATTCTCATCGATCCGGACAACAATCCGGGGACCGGCTTCCTCACCTATCAGGTGGTGGTGATGGACGGGGAGTGGACGCTCGACCTTGCGACGACCCCGCCTCTCGCGGGAACGATGCCTTCGGGCGGGTTGACCAGCTACGCGAAAATCACCGCGTTGGCCACCGATGCCGCCGGCAACACCGCCAGTGTCGATGCCCTGAATCCACCGACCGCGCGAAACGTTTCCACCAACAACACCACCCCGGTGCTTTCCGGGACGTGGACCAATATTCCGGGCGACGAATTGCGAATTACGATCGAGGGAAGCAGCGCGGTTTATCTCCTTTCGCCGACCGGCAACTTTTGGTCCCTCGACCTGGCGACGGCCACGCCGGTCTCAGGGACGCTTTCACCTCTTTTGCCGGGGAATACGTATGAGATAACGGCCTCCGTGCATCGGGGAACGGAGAGTGCGGCAGGAACGGGTGTTCTCGAAATCACCACCGCTCCGGTGGTGGCTGTCGGGATCGACGGGGGAGAAACCGCTTTCGGCAGCGATCCTTTTCCGGTAATCACCGGCACTTCGCAAAACGCCGGCGGATTTGTGATCGTGCGTCTGGATCCCGGAAACGATGGGGACTTGAGCGACGCCGTCACCTTTTCGGTGCCGACGGACGAAAGTGGTAATTGGTCATTGAATACGCTAAACGCAGCGCCGATTTCCGGAATCAAGCCCCCGGCCGGCTTCCTCGGGGATACCGGGGTCCGGGCCACCGACAGCACCGGGGAGGTGAGCGCTCATCAAATTCTCTCGATCACCGTTCCGACGGTGTCGATCACGTCGATCCTGTCGACCGCCGTGGAGGACAGTTTTGGTATAATCGATAACAGCCCCGGCACCGGCGACGCGTGGTTGAACCGAACTGAAGCGACCTCGGTGGCTATTTCCGGCACGAGCACCGGCGGTAGCTCGGTTGACCTGGTGATCCGCGATGGGGCGGGGCAGTTCATCGCGGTCGATGACATCCCGATCGTCGGTGGCGAGTGGTCCGTTGATGGACTGAATCTTTTGTCCCCTCTTCGCTTGAGCGACGGCGTTCTGACGGTCACCGCGACTTTGGCGAATACGGTGATCAGCGACGAGAATCAATCGGTTACATTGGATACCGTCCCTCTGCGAATTTTCAACACCACGCCGAATCCGATCAAACGGAATCAGTCGAATGAGGTCCTGAGCGGTCTTTCACAACTTCCGGTAGGGACCTCGGTCCGTCTCCGTGTGTATCCGACCAACGCATACGCTACGGTTCATACGAACGGCGGGCATACCTTTGATTACACGTTAGCCGTCGGAAGTGGAGGGAACTGGAGTCAAATACTAGCGAATCAGCTCGGCAATACTTCGTCGATTTACTATGTCGATGTCCGGCCGTCGGTGCAAAATACGGATACAGCGGGCAACATCACCCAACCACTCCGATGGGATCAAGGAACGACCACCGGGAGTTCCACCACCGGGACGATTGCGATCAATATAATCGCCGGGGATGATTCGATTGAGGTCGGAGATATTTCGCCATTGATCATCACCGGAACGGTGAGTGGATCCGATTTAGAGGGAGCTGCGGCTTCCGCTTTCACTTTGCAGATTTGGGACGGATTTACCACGGTCACTGCAGACTCGTTTGTCAAGAATACCGCGACTACCTGGACCGCGACCTTAAACGCTTCGACCGTGCAGGCTCTCAGTAACGGATCGTTGGTGGTAACGGTTTTTACCACCGGCTTAAGTACGAATTTCACCGGGATCAGAGCGGCGGAATTGTTTTTGGCCAATCCCGTCCTCACCATCACCGACGATGCTCCTTCGACCATCACGGGATCGGTGACTTACACGTTTACGTTTTCCGAGCCGGTGAGCGGTTTCACGGCGGACGATGTGATTGTCACCAACGGCACCAAAGGCGTGTTTTCGGGGAGCGGCGACACCTACACTTTGGTGGTGGAACCGGCGGATGACGCAACCGGGATTTTGTCGGTTGTGGTCGATGCGGGAGCGGGAACCGGGCAGGCCACCGGGCGGCCCAGCACGCCGGACAGTTCTTCCAAGCCGTTCGATACCACCGGGGCGGCCGATCCTCCCGAGATCACCATCGATACGACCGGATTGGCGACCAGTCGAACTCCGTTGATCACCGGCACCACCGATCTATCACCCGGAGCGCCGGTGTTGATTCAGATCGACCTGAATAACGACGGAGTGTTCGATTTGATCTATTCCGTGACCGTCCAACTCGGCGGAGTTTGGAGCCTCAACATTGATACCGCCACCCCGGAAACCGGACTTTTGCCCGAAGGCGGTCTGGATCCGTGGGCCCGCGTCGTCGCCACCGCCACCAACGCCTTCGATGTCAGCACTTCGGTGACCGGGCTCAACAAGCCGGTCGTTTCGTTTCACCTCACCAATAACAACAACACTCCGACGGTCAGCGGCTTCTGGACCGAAGTCGACGGCGATGTGCTCGACGTTTTGATTGAAGTCGGACCTGGCGACTTCGTCGGCGGGATTTTGGTGTCTGGCCCGACCTGGTGGACGTTGACGGTCGATCCGGCGTATTCGTTCGACGATGGTGTTTACGACGTGATCGCATCGGTGACCCGGGGTGCGGAAACGGTTTTCGATCTTACCGAAAACGAATTGCAAATCGACACCTTTGCAACGGTATCGATTCATAGTCCGACGGGGACGATCGGCAATCCGTCCCCGGTGATTTCCGGTTCGTCGGACGGCTTGCCGCCGGGAACCGTGTTGATTCTGGAGCTCGATTTAAATGGCGACGGGAATCCGGATCTTGAATACAGAACGGTGATCCGGTCGGACTTGAGCTGGTCGGTCGATACCGGTGTCGCGATCCCGTCCTCTGGGACTTTCCCGGGACCCGGGCTCAACGGCCTGGTGCACATCACGGCCCGTGCCACCGATCCGGCCGGCAACATCGCGACCGACGAGCGGGAGGTGACGATTAAGACGAGCGCGGAAATCGCTTTCACGACCAATCCGAGCACCCGGACCACCACTCCGGAAATCACCGGCACCACCGACATCGAACCGGGCGGGATCATCACGATTCGGATCGATTCCAATGACGACGGTATCTTCGACAAAGGACCTTACACCGCGATCGTCCAGCCTGACGGAACCTGGTCGGTGACGGTTCCGCCGGAGGATGCGCTCGCGCCGGGCACGATCGTTGTCGAAGCTTCGGGAACCGACGCCTTGGGGAATTCCGCGCTCGTCACCACGAACCTGATCGTCGATTTGAGCGCTCCGTCGATTTCCATTGCCACGCCAATCGATTCCGCGGGCGACGGGGACGGGGTTTTGAATGGGATCGAGAACCAGGCCGTGGTGATCTCCGGGACCGTTTTTGATATCCCCGAAGGAAGCGTGATTTACGTCGCCATCACCGATGGATCTGCCACGATTGTCGACACGGCGATCGTCGACGCGTTCGGGGCATGGGAATTGGAACCTCTCAACCTGAGCTCGCTGGCGGACGGAGTCCTGACCGTCTCCGCCACCTACATCGACAATTTCGGCGCCTTCTTCAACGATGTTGTCACGGTCGTCCATGATCAAACCCCGCCGCTCGCGCTGTTGAGTACGACAAACACCTCCATGGAAATTGTCGGAGCCGGACCCGAGCAATTCACCGTGACGTTTTCCGAACCTGTGACCGGATTGATTGCGGAGGATTTCGCTGCCTCGAACGGCGCGTCCGTGACCGATCTCTTTTATGTCGGCGACAACGTTTACACGTTCAACCTGGTGCCGTCTGTCAATGGAAGCGTCACGGTTTGGCTGCCGTCGGCACGGGTGGTCGATTTAGCGGGGAACACCAATTTAATCTCCAATTTGCTCACCTTTACTGTATCGGGATTGGCGGACGACGAGGTCCCGCCGACGGTGATCAGCATTTCACGGGAAGAGCCGGTCGCGGAAGTAACCAACGCCAATACCGTCGTATTCCGTGTGACCTTCAGCGAAGCGGTGACAGGAGTGACGACCGACAGTTTCGACCTTGTCGCGGCGGGGGGCGGAGGAACTCCGGTGATTTCATCCGTGACGGGCGTATTGGGAACCGAAGGGTCGGGAGGATCGTTCCTTCAATTCGATGTGACGGTCGATGGCCTGGCCGGATACGACGGGCCGCTGGCGATCGGGGTTGGCGAATCGCATGGCATTTTGGATACGGCGACCATTCCCAACCCCTTGGTCGATCGGATCCCGAACGAGACTGAAGGGTATCTGATCGACACCACTCCGCCGGTGGTCGACAGCGGCAGTGGGACGTTGAGCGGCAGCACCGTCAGTTTCGCGCTGATTGAAACCGGGTCCGGCCTTGCTTCCGATACCCCTTCTCCGGGAAGTTTCTGGGTGACCGTGACACCCGCGGATCCGGAAGCGGATCCATTCGTTCTCGCGGTCGCATCGGTTTCGGTAATACCGGGCACCAACACCGTGAGTCTCGCCCTGATTTCCAGTGTCGCCTATGACGATCAACTACAATTGACCTACGCTCCGCCGGGGACAAACGCGTTACGCGACGTCGCTGGAAATCTCGCGGATGGTTTCACGATCCCGCTGGCCAACCACACGCCGGTTCCGGACACCACGCCGCCGATGATCGATCTCGATCCCTCCTCCGGGGGGAGCGATTACGCCGCGACCAGCCCGGGCGGTGCCGCCGTATTGCTGAGCAATCCCGATCCCGCCAATCGAGCCACCCTGGTTGAGGATTCGGGTTGGGTCACCGATTTGTTCATCACCGTGGGCGGATTGCTTGACGGGGGCGACGAGCAGTTGCTATTCGACGGAGAACCGATGGCTGCCGATGGGAGCTCGACCTTTCTCTTCGATGTGTTGATCGGAGGAGTCCGGGTCAACGTCACCCACCAGGCGGGGGCTTTTGTCATCCAGAAATTCGATTTCTCGCCGATGACCGATTCCGAAGCCCAAGCCGTGCTCCGGACGATCGAATACCGGAACCTTGCGGGTCCGGCGACTCCGGGGCTCCGGACCTTCGTCTTCCAGGCCGAAGATCCCGCGGGCAACCGTTCCGCGGGCGCGGAAGCCGCCATTACGATTCCGAGTGCCTCCGCCGACGCGGCCGCCTCGACGCTACTGCCGCTCGCCTCGAGTATCGGCGTGGGTGGATACACCCAAGTCTTGATTGTCACCGCGAATGACGGAGGCGGTTCTCCGATGGGGACGGGTGGGGCAATTGTTACGATTACGCTTGCCTCCGGCAGCGGAAGCATCGGGACGGTTACGGATCATGGCGACGGAACCTACAGCGCGACCGTTACGTCTCCGGATCTTATCGGCAGCGGGGTTTTCGAGGCGACTCTCGATGGCCAACCGGTGCAGAACGGCGGTGCCAGTCAAACCGAAGCGGTGGTCACTTACGTGGCCGGACCGGCGGCTCAACTGGTTTTTATCAACGATCCGTTCAGCGGGGGCGACAGCATCGCCGCCGGAACAACCACACCCGGGAACCTGGTGCTGCAACTTCAGGACCAGTTTGGGAACCCGGTGATCGTGACGGATCCGGCGGGTCTGACCATTACGCTCGGAACCGGCAGTCCGTTGGGCGAATTCCGCGACGAATTCGGTCTTTCGATTTTTCCGGCGGAAGTGGTGATTATAGAAAACAGCAGCACAGTTACCTTCCGTTATTACGACGAGCGGGCGGGGACCCACACCCTGACCGCGAGCAGCGCGGGATTGACCGACGGAACCCAGCCGGTGGAAGTGACCCCGGCGGCTTTGGCCGGGTTGGTGCTGACGCTCCCGGGAGAAACCTTCGGGGTGGGGACCGGTAATTCCGGGAACCCGACGGCGCGGACGGCGGGCGAAGCCTTTGACCTCGAAATCCGCGCGGTCGATGCGTTCGGCAACATCGTGACCAGTTACGACGGGGAAAAGACGCTTCAATTTTCCGGAGCTTCGGCCAGCCCGAATGGCGGCCAACCGCAATACCCAGCAACGGTCACTTTCACCAACGGCGTAGCTGCCGGTCCCGCCAGTGCGGAAACCATCTTGTATCTCGCGGAAACGCTGCAACTGACCGCCACCGAGTTTGACGGTCCCGATCCGGTCGTCTCCGGAACCTCCTCGGAATTCGATGTCGTTCACGGAACGGTCGCCGGTTTCCTGGTGGAAGCCGACGGCGGCGGGCCGATCGGCACGCAAACTTCCGGGGAGGGGTTTGCGCTGCAAATCACCGCCAGGGATGCGTATGGCAATACAGTCACCGACTTCACCGGGACCGTCGATCTGACGCTGAACCAAGGCGGGTTCGTCAGTGGCGGAGGGACGACGCCCACGTTTGTGAACGGAGTGTTGACTGGCCATGCCGTGGCGATCGAGCCTCCGGATACGGGATATGTCATCACGGTCACTCGGACTGGACAAAGCGAAACCGGCGATTCCAATGCGTTCGACGTTGTCACGGTCGGCGACCCGATCGCCAGTTTGTCGGGCAGCTCGGTCCGTTTCGATCCGACGGGTAACGGAACCGGCATGGTCCCCTTCAACGCGGGCCTCAATCCGGAACGATTCACTCTCGAGGCCTGGGTGAAGGTGCGCGACGGGGCCGGAACCCGCCGGGATATTGTCGGGTCGCTCGGTTCGAACCGTGGGTTTATGTTGGTTGCCGGCGCGAATGACCAGTGGCAGTTTTGGATCGGCAACGGATTCGGTTACGCGGTGGTCGACAGCGGAGTTCCGATTGTCATGGATTCTTGGACACACTTGGCCGGGACGTTCGAAGGCATGACCGCGCGCCTTTACGTCGATGGCGAATTGGCGGCGTCGGTGGTCACCGCCCTGTGGGCAAATACGAGCGAACCGTTCGCGGCCGCTCCTGGTGCCGGATTCGACGGCGATATCAATGACGTCCGTTTTTGGAACGTAGCGCGGACCGCCGAACAAGTGGATCTGCTCCATCGGACCCGTTTGAACGGCCATGAGTTCGGATTGGTTGGTCACTGGCGTTTTGACGAAGGTTCGGGGACAACGGTGGTCAATTCCGCCGTCGCCGCTCCGGCCAACACCGGGATGACCTTGACCGGGACGATCGAATGGCTTCGTCCGTTGGATATACCGCTGGTTCGGGTCTTGGCGCTGGACGGCTTGGAAACGGAGATCGTTTTGACGGGATATGATCCGGCGGGGAATCAGGTCGATGCTTACATCACGGCGCCTCCCGCGGCGGAGAAGGGAAAACTTTTCCGGATGTTGGCCAATGGCGACCGGGGCGAAGAGATCGAATTGGTCGGCGGGACTCCGGTGTTGATCCCGGAAGGCCGGGTCCTTTACCTCCCGCTGGTTGGACCGAATCCGGATCCCGGCGAGGACATCCAGGAAGGGTTTGATGCCTTTGAGTATTACGTGGAAAGTCTCGGAATCCAGTCGAACGTCGAAACGGTGACGGTCGATCTTTTGGCACGAAGCATCCTGGGAGGGACCGCGTTGCATATCAATTCGTCCCCGGGTTCGAACCAGTATGTGCGCACTCCGAATGTGAGCGGTCTTTTTCAAGGTAACACGGCGGTGACGATCGAAATCTGGTTCCGCGCGGACGGTCCGGGAGTTTTGGTGACGGAGCTCGGACAGGAAACGATCGACCGAGGCTGGCAGAACAGTCAGTTGGAGGTGGTCGACATCGGAGGCGGGCAGGCGGAAGTTCGCGCTCGAGTTTGGAATCTTCCCGAAGCCGATGCCAACACCCTGGTCAATGGGATCACTCTCGGGTCGATCACCTATGGCGAGTGGAATCATGCCGCCGTCCGCTACAATCCGTTGGCCCGCCGGGTGGACGGATCCTTGAACGGCGTGATTTCAGGGAGTGTCTCGGGCGATCGATTGGCCCCATGGGAAGTGATCATCGTCGACAACTTCAACCAGGCGCACCGGCCCGGTTTATTCTATGCGTTCGGCGCGGAAGACCGGCAACATCTTGGCAGCGGCCAGGCAAACGTCGGTCAGTTTCCCGCGGACAATTTTTTCCAGGGAGTGATCGACGAGGTGCGGATTTGGCACAAGGCGGTGGCCGATGACCGGCTCCAGCAGGGACGGTTCCTCTACTTGAACGGCACCGAAGAAAAGTTGGCTCTCCTTTATCGTTTCGACGAGGCATCGGGAGCGACGGTCCGGAATTCCGCGGTCGCCAATCCCGAAACTCCCACGGACGCGACGATCTTTCATGGCGGGGAGCGGGTCGAGTCGTTCGCCGACCTGAACATGGCCGACACCATCCGGTCGGCGCCGGTCGTGGTGGAGTTGCCGGGGTTCCATGAAGGAGCTTCGCTCAGCAACGCATTCATCACGGAACTCCCGCTCTTTGGCGCATTGTATCAGTATGGTCATGACGGAGCGACCGGGGCTCGGATTGCCACGGTACCGGCTGAGGTGACGGATAGCCGTCGCCGGGTGATCTTCGTTCCGGCCGGAGGCGGGTATTTTGACCGTCTTGGTTACGAGACCCGGTTTTCGGGTGAAGTCTTCGGTCCGCGGCACCTTCGGTTCCGGGTGAAGCGGGTTAATGAGCGCCCCAACGTAGTCGATGGCCTCCTCGATATCGCCGCGGTGGAAGGGACTCCGTTGGAGATCCGGCACGCCGATCTCCTGGCCGCGGTCGGGGAACCGGGGAGCCCGCTCACGTTCCGGATCGAGCGGATTTTGCTTGGAGAACTCACCAAGGACGGCACCCCTGTGGTATCGTCGGTCACCATG
Source organism: Verruconatronum alginivorum (assembly GCF_056590205.1). Classification (NCBI taxonomy): domain Bacteria; kingdom Pseudomonadati; phylum Verrucomicrobiota; class Opitutia; order Opitutales; family Verruconatronaceae; genus Verruconatronum; species Verruconatronum alginivorum. The sequence goes on from NZ_JBWPVQ010000001.1 coordinate 3,578,795, forward strand.
GTCGGTCCCGGCGAATCGGTTTTCTTCACGCCGCCGCCTTATGTGAACAATAGCAACAACGGCGAGAACGGGGGCGAACCGCTTGCCGCGTTTCGGGTGGTGGCTTTCGACGGGCGCGATTACTCGGAAAACAGCGCGGTTGTCCGAGTGAACGTCGATCCGGCGCCGAGCGATCCGGTGGCAACCTTCCCCGGAACCGTGTTGCGTTTGAACGGAAACAATCAGTTTGTCTTCACTCGAAATGTCCGACCGCTTTTCCGGCAGGACGACCTGACGATCGAGGTATGGTTCCGGGTGGAAGCTGGCGGGGGCGGTGTGTTGATCAGCGAGCGGACCGCGGCCAACCTGTCGGGCTGGAGCAACAGTCAGTTGGAGGTTGCCGCCAACGGCCAGGTGCGGGCGCGCATCCCCGGTCTATATTCGATGACTCCGGTGGTCCTGGGGACGGTCGAATTTGGAACGTGGAATCATGCGGTGGTGCGTTACGATCGAGCCAACGAAATATTCGATGGTTTCCTGAATGGGGTGCGCGCTCAGGAGATTCGTGCGGGAAAACGTCTGACACCATGGAGTTCCGGGAATTTCACCGGTCTCTTTTACGGAATCGGGTTGCGCGATTCTTCCCATCTCGGGAACGGCGAAGCGTTCCAAGGTGAGATCCGCGAGGTGCGGATGTGGAACATCGCCCGGAACACCGGTTCGATCCGGACATCGTATCCGGGAAGTCTGACAGGAAATGAAATCGGACTGGCCGGATGGTTCCGTTTCGATGAAGGCGAAGGGATTGAGGTGGTCGATCATGGTCCCTTCGAATTGAATGCGTCGCTCGTCAACGGGCCGGAGTGGATGACGGGCGTTCGGGTGGATCCGAATTACCTCAAGGAGATCCGTCTCGAAGGATTCCATCCGGATGGCCGGACGATCGAATTTGTCATCACCGAATTGCCGAAGAACGGGTTTCTTTACCAATCGGACGGCCAGTCGTTGATTCAGCAAGGCGGAGTGGTAAACGGCTCGACTTTGTATTATTCGCCGGACGTGGCGGCGGGGGCCGATTCCTTCGTTTACCGGGTCCACGATGTCGACGAAACCTCGCGCATGTCGGCCGAGGAAACGGTGCATCTCGTTATCCAAGCGGTGAACGGGCCGACCGGACTATCGATGATGACCGACGAGGAACGGGCCGATGTGGTCCGGGTCGGATCGGTCGGCGTGGTGAAATCGCAACGCGACCTGATGACCCGACAGATCGCCTACGGAGATTCGTTCAGCATGTGGCAGGAACCGGTCGAGGCTTTGCAGATCGAGTTTTCGGTCGAAGCCGGCCGCCGTTTCGTGGTGGAGTATTCGGAAGACCTGGTGCATTGGCGCCAGGTGGACGAGGTATATTCGGTGCGGTCGCGACTGGATCCAAAACGGATCGACGGTGTGGCGGAAATCGAGACGGGCGCCGTTCGCGGCTTCATGCGGATCCGGGTGACGGAATAAACGCGCGATCCACGAGGCTGCGGGCGTTTCGGACGGAAAAATTTCATCGGCAGGCCCCGGGTTTTCTTTTCTGCTGGGTGTTTCCGTCAGCGACGTCGCACCACAATGAGAACATCCACCGAACGGCCGGAATTGTCATCCGGATTGCCCCGCAAGCTTCTTTTCGGGGGAGCGGCGGCGGGGATCGCCGGGTTCGCGCGGTTTGCGGCCCTCTTTTTGTTGGCCCGGGAATTGGGGCCGACGGCCTTCGGGGAATTCGTGTGGTTTTTGTGGGTAGCGGAATTGGCGGCGGTGATTGTTACGGCCGGGTGGAGTCAAGCCGTGACCCGTTACGTGGCGGAATACCGGGCCGGCGGCCGGCAGGAAGAGGCGGAGGCGATGGCGAGCCATCTGATTCGACGGGGCGTTCTCTGGGGGATGACCGGTCTGCCGGTGTTCGCGGGAGTCTTGTTCTGGGCGCCCGCTACCGGGGCGGCGACGTTTTTTTTGGCGGGCGGTTTGTATTTGGCGGGGGTTGTCGGAGCGTTTGCCCCGGCGTGGTTGCAAGGGAACCAATGGTTCGGACGGCACGCCGGGTTAAGTGTGGCGATGGGGTTTTTGGTGGTGGCCGGTGGTTGGGCGGGAGTGCGATACGCCGGGGTGGCGGGTGGATTGGCCGGTTTCCTGGTTGCGGCGGTTCCGGCGGTGGCGATCGTCGTCGCGGTGGGAAGCCGGAGGTCCAGGGGAGAACCGGCCGAGGAGGAACTCCGGCGGGTGAAGCGGTTCGTGGCGGCGACCTGGGGGGCGTCGGCGGTTTCGGCGATTGTTTGGATGCGGACGGAGATCGTCTTTCTCGAACGATTGGCGGGGGCGGAGGCGGCTGGGTTGTATGCGTCGGCGCTGGTTTTTGCGACGGCTTTGACGCAAGTGGTGCTGTTGTTTCGCGGGATTTTTCTGCCGCATTTTTCCGGATTGATCGGGAGGAAAGAACCAGCCGGGGAAGGGCGGTTGAAGTCTGCCTACGAGCGGTCGACTCTGCTGTTCGCGGTTGTTCTGTTTCCGGTTTGCTTCTTCGGGGCGGCGGTAGCTCCCGTGGTTGCGCGGGCGTTCGGCGAGGGATTTGCGGGAGCCTGGCCGTTGTTCGCGGTGTTGGCGGCGGGCGGGGCGGTTCATCTGTTCGCGGCGGGCGGGGCGTTGGCGTCGAGTTTGGAACGGAACCGGTTTGTGTTCGGATGCGCCTGCGCCGGGGCGGTCGGGTTTGCCCTTTTGTGCATTGGATTGATTCCGGTTTGGGGAATCTGGGGAGCGGCGACCGCCCGGTTGTGCGGGCAATGGGGGATGGGGATCGCCGGTGCGATCTACTTGAGCAGGCGGGCGGGGGTGCGGCTGCCGATCGGGGCGTTGGTCTGGACGGCGGGCGCGGCGGCGGCGGGGGCCGGAATCTGCGGCTGGCGGGTCGGAGCCGGTGAAAGTTGGCTCGACGTGGCAGTTGGATTGGCGGCGGGGAGCATTCTTTACGTGACCCTGATGTTGCTCCAACCAGTGGTTCGGGAGAGCCTTCGCCGGTGAGATTCGCGTTCATCAGTCCGGATTATTTGCAACCGGCTCCGTCGAGCATCGGGCTGGCGACTTCGCAACTCGGCCGGGAGTTGGTCCGGTTGGGGCATGACGTGGTGGTAGTGGCGTTGGCGGAGGAAGGTCGAGCGGCCGAGCGGATCGTCGGACAGGATGGAGTAGTGGTGTTGACGGTTCCGTGCGGGAAAGGAGGGCGGTGGAGCGAGATCGTGACGCGGTGGCGGATTCGTCGTCGATTGATCGAGGAAGATCGGGCGATGGGACTGGATCTGGTCGAGGTGCCCGATTTCCAGGGTTGGTTGCCTTGGGGAGCGGGGAAAATCCCGGTTCGGGTCCGGTTGCACAATAGCGTCGCTTCGCTCTGTCGATTCCGGGGAGCGAGGGAAGGGCTCATGATGCGGTGGTTCGAACGAAGCACCCTCGGGCGGGCCCGGGAATGGGCCGGAGCGAGCCGGTTCGCTTTTTCCCGGACGGAAGAAGTCTTTGGGTTTGTGCCGCCGCGCCGGGTGTTGGTCCCGTGTCCGGTGGATCTGGGCTCGCCGGATGGAGAGCGACCGGCGGGGCTGGGTGAGGGAAACCGGTTCGTATTTTGCGGTCCGTTGACCTGGTTGAAAGGAGGGGACCTATTCGGTCGAATTGCCAGGTTAGCCGGGGAAAGAGGCATCGATGGGAAGTTTGTGGCGATCGGAGAGGACCCGGACGGGAGGTCGGAAAAGGAATGCGGATCCATCGAGTGCCTGGGGCATCTCGCCCACCCTCGGGCGCTCGACGTGATCGGCGCGGCCACCGCGGTGTTGGTCCCGTCGCGCTTGGAGTTCCAGGGAATCGCGGTGGCCGAGGCGATGGCTCGAGGAGTACCGGTGTTGGTTCCCCGGAGGGCTCCATTCGACGAGTTTTTCACCAACGAGGAGGTCTTTTTTGTCGATGGGGATGAGGCGGAGGATTGGGTCGGTCAACTGGAGTTATTGCTAGCCAATGAGTTGGGAGCACGACGCGTTGCGGATTCCGGGCAGGCGAAAGTCCAGAAAAAGTTTTCAGCCCGGACCGTCGCACAATTGTGGTTGCAAGATGTCTGACCGGAGGGTGGGGCGGATGGCTTCGGATTTTCACCATTGGCGATTGCGTCAGGCGTCGTCCCCCATCAAATAGAAGGACTTAAAAAATGAGATGCGCTTTCTTGAGTATCCTGGCTTGGGGAATTCAGGCGGTTTTCGCGGTGGCGGCGATTGAGCCGATCGGGGAGGCGCGCGTGTTTCGCTACAACGGGCCCGGAAACGGATTGGATCAAGGGGCGGCGATCGCCGCGATGCCCGACGGTGGCGCGGTGGTCGTTGGGGCTTCCCGGGGCGCGACCAATGTTTCCGACATCGTGGTGGTGCGGATGGGGCCGAACGGGGCTCCATCGTCGGCCTGGCCCGACGTCGGATTCGGAACGGGAGTCCGGCGCTACGACGGGGGAATCAACCGGGATGACCGGGCCACTTCGGTCGCCGTGGGGCCGGACGGCTCGGTGTATGTCGCCGGGTATTCGGAAGGACTGAACACGTTCGACGATTACATAGTCTTGAAATTTGATTCGTCGGGAGCGTTATGCTCCACCTGGCCGAATACCGGGGCCGGAGTGGGGATCCGTCGTTACAACCGCTTGAGTGGCTACGACCAGGCCTTGGCGGTCGCGGTGGGATCCGATGGGAGTGTCTTCGTGACCGGTCGGTCGACCGGGGTGCAACAGCCCGCGATGATAGTCACGGTCAAGTATTCGCCGACCGGGGTGCAGCAATGGGCCGCCGTTTACAATGGCACGGGAAACGCCGAGGACCGCGGAATGGCCCTTCTGCCCACCTCCGACGGCGGCGTGATCGTCGGGGGGAACACCACCCGGCAGAACGGCCGGTTTGCGTATGTGCTCTTGCGATACAATAGCAACGGGACCCTTTCCAGTGCCTGGCCGACGCAGAGTCCGAATCCTGCCGGAGTCCGGGTGTTCACCGGTGTGAACGGAGAAACGGCGGAACTGGCCGGAATCGCTTGGTTGCCTGGGGGAGGAATCGTGGCCACCGGTCGGACTGATGTGGGAAGCGGCGATTCCGCGGTCTCCACCGTCGCCTGGTCGGCGGCGGGCCAGCAACTCTGGCACCAGCGCCGCCGGGCGGCGACCGTCGCCAGCGACCAAGGGATGGCCTTGGTGACCAATGCCGACGGCGACATCTTCGTGGCCAGTCGGTCGGAGCGAAAAGGAACCCCCGCCGAAATCGAAGTGTTGCGCTATCGCTCCGATGGCAGCTTCGACACGGAGTGGCCCGACACCGGCGAGGGCGCCGGAATCCGCCGTTGGAAGGGGGCCGGGGATTGGATCGCTTTTCCCACCCACCTCGGGTTGGATCGCCTGGGGAATTTGTTCGTGGCCGGGCGCGCGGTGACCGGCGGCGGTATCAGCGAAATTGTGACACTTAAATTTTCGTCCGATGGACGCTTGATCTGGAAAGACCGTTACAACGGGCCGGGGAACGACCTGGATGAACCGACGCGTCTCGCGATCGGGGGCGACGACACGGTCTGGGTGACCGGGCGATCCGACGGCGCCGGAACGAACGGCGACCTGGTCGCGCTCTCCTGGCCGCAGGTGTTGCCCTGGATCGACTCGGCTCCGGAAGTCGTTTTGGCGACCGTCGGGGGCTCATTGATCTTCCAGGCTGAAGGGGGAGGAAGGCCCGGAGCCGAGTTCACGTATCAATGGATCCAGGACGGAACGCCGGTCGGCACCGGTGCGACGTTTTCGCCCGGAGTTTTCCATCCTTCCCGGGCCGGCTTCTGGGAGTTGGAAATCACCGACGGCTTCAATCTCTTGCGGACTCGTTTCGCCGTGGCGGGAATGACGATCGGCAAGCAAAACGGAAACGTCGCCTTGAGTCTTTACGGACCGCCCGGGATACCCTTGGTGGTGCAATCCTCGACCAATCTCCAGGCTTGGGCTCCCTGGCAAACGTTGACCCATCCGGGAGGGGAAGTGCAATTGACCGTTCCGGGGGCGGAACGGATGTTTTTCCGCCTGGCGTTCCCGGGCTTCGACGGGCCGTGAAGGTGGACAATGAGTTGCCGGAGAGGACCGGAAGCGACGATTACGTCCGGCATTACGCCGCGATGGGGAACGCGATTCCGGATTGGGCGCGGGCGGAGCCGTTCGATGGAAGGGACGCCTGGCTGCCGAAGGATCGCGCGGGACTGGTGCTTGATTTGGGCTGCGGATTCGGCTGGCATCTGAGCCGACTTCACGCCGCGGGATTCCGGGATATCGAAGGAGTGGATACATGTGGAGAGTCGGTGGAGATCGCCTCCGCCGCCGCGGGAGGAAGGGCGCGGATCTTCGAACGGGACGGACGGGAGTGGTTGCGGGAAAACCGGGGACGATATCGCCTAATCCTCCTGTTTGACATCGTGGAGCATTTCCCCGCGGAGGAAGCGGTCGGGCTGTTGCGGGAGGCGCGCGAGGCGTTGGCTGTTGGAGGACGGTTGGTGGTGCGGACGCCGAACATGCAGGCATTGACGGCGGCCTTCAGTCGGTATGTCGATTTGACCCACCGCTGCGGATTTACCGAAACCAGTCTGCGGCAGGCGATGGTGTCGGCCGGTTTCGCGGGTCCGGTTATCCTGCCGGATCGGTCGGAGTGGGCTCCGGGAAAATGGCGGCCGTGGGCGCCTTGGCGAGGTTTGGCTCTGCGAGCAGGATTGAATCGCCTCTTGCACCGGGGAGTATACTTTTTGCGCGGACGGGGTGAAATTCCGAGCCGCTTTGCCATGAACCTTGAAGCGTTCGCGGACAACGACTAAGGATAGAACGAAAGAATGGGTAAGAATGAGAAGAACAGGCACAACGGAGTGGACGATGCGGGAATCCCCTTCACGGTCGCCGTGCCGACTTACCGTCGGGGCGCCTGTCTTCTGCGGACGTTGGAAGATGTCTTCGAGCAGCGGCCTCGTCCGAAAACCGTTCTTCTCTTGGATCAGACCGAAGTCCACGAGTCCGAAGTGGAGGAACAGCTCCGGGAATGGGAGGGCGAAGGGAAGTTGACCCGCTTGCGGTTGGCCGAGCCGAATCTTCCGGCGGCCCGCAACGAGGCGATCCGCCAAACTCAAACGCCGGTGCTTCTCTTTCTCGATGACGACGTGCGCCTGGTCGCCGGTTTTTTCGCGGCTCATTTGCGCCATCATGCCAACGGCGTCAAAGCGGTCACCGGGCGGGTCCGTCAACGCGACCATTGGGAGCCATATCGGCGGAAAGCTTCTCCCGGAACCCCTGAGTCGTATTTGGATTTCGACTACCAGGCGAAGGAGTTCCGGAGCGGCGTGGCCCGGATCTCCGGGTGCAATCATTCGATCAACGTCGAGTTTCTTCGGAAGATCGGTGGATACGACGCCCGTTTTTCCGGGTGTGCGATCTTCGAAGATGTCGATGCCGGATTGCGGATCTGGAAGGCCGGCGGCGAGATCGTGTTCGAGCCGGAGGCCTGCCTCGATCACCTGATCGAGCGGAGCGGCGGTTGCCGTGCGGAGACGAGTGGGAAAGGGACCCGACTCGATGAGGAAGTTTACCTCGCGAATTACTTTTTGTTTAAGCACTTCTTTCCGCGTTCTCATTTTTGGCAGCAGTATTTCGGACGCAATCTGCGGCGTTTTCTTTTCAATGCCCGCTACGTGAAACGCCCTTGGCTGTTGCCTCGCGGGGTTGCTGTGTTGGCGGCGTCAACCTGGAGGGCATGGCGCAACCGGAACGATCCGCGGTATCTCGGGCAGGGAAGGGGCGAGACGGAATGACGAGCGCTGAGTCAGAAAGGGTTGGATCCGAGCCGGCGTCGCAAGGTGATCGGACGGTGGCGCGGACGGGGGACGAGATATTGTTTCACTTCCGGACCCAGGGGACCGGGGCCGAGGCGGTCCATATCGCCGGGATGGCCCGGGCATTTGAAACGTTGGGACACCCCGTGGTGTTCTCCAGTCCGTCGGGGAACGATCCGAGGGAAACCGCCGGGTCCAGTCCGTTTCGGGCAGGGCGCTTTGCCAAGTTGCTGCGGTATTGTCCGGCGGTGGCGTTCGAGTTCCTGGAGTTGGCTTACAACGGAGCGGCGTATTTTCGCAATCGTCGCCTTCTGGCAGGGCGAAAGGTGGCCTTCATTTACGAGCGACATGCGTTCTTTCTTTTTTCGACCGCTCTTTTGGCCCGCAAGCTGAATATTCCTCTGGTGGTGGAGGTGAACGAGTTGGCCGGTGACGAACGGATTCGTCCTCAGCCCTGGCTTTCCCTTCTGGCGAGGTGGTCGGATCGATTTGTATTTTCCCGGGCGACTTTGGTGGCAGTGGTGTCGCCGCATTTGAAGCGGCGGGTGACGCAAATGGGAATCGCGCCGGACAAAGTTCTGGTTTTGCCGAATGCGGTTCACCGGGAGGATGTCCGGGAATTGGCGGATGGAAGTGAGGTCCGTCGGAAGTATGGTTTGGAGGGAAAAACGGTAATCGGATTCGTCGGGTGGTTCGTCTCCTGGCACCGATTGGGGAATCTGATGGCGACCTTCGCGTTTTTGTCGCGGCGGAACCCGGAGTTGCGTTTGGTGTTGGTTGGGGAAGGGCCAGAGGAAGCTGAGCTTCGGGAACGGGCCCGGCGGTTGGGAGTGGGTGATCAAGTTGTCTTCACCGGCGCGGTGCCGCATGTCGACGTGAGGCGTCACATCGCGGCGTTCGATGTGGCGGTGGTTCCGCACAGCAACGAGTTTCGGTCACCGATCAAGCTTTTTGAATACATGGCCCAGGCGAAAGCCACCGTGGCCCCGGCGACCGAGCCGGTCGCGACGGTGGTGACCCACGGTGAGGACGGCCTCCTTTTCGATCCGGATTCGACGGAGGCCCTGCGGGACGCCCTGCGCTCGGCGTTGACCGACCCGGTTGGCCGGACCCGGCTGGGCGAAAAAGCGCGGCAGACGGTTCTTTGCCATCACACCTGGGAGCGGAATGCTGAATCTATTCTGGAGCGGATGAATCGTCGGACGTAGCGTCGGGCTTTCGCCCGATGACCGGTGTTTTCGACGTCTCTGGGCCAGATGGGGGCCGGCGAAAGCCGGGATGCTACGGGAGGGATCGCGTGTAGCGTCGAGGGACTGTGTGTAGCGTCGGGCTTTCGCCCGATGACCGGTGTTTTCGACGTCTCTGGGCCAGATGGGGGGACATCCGGCGAAAGCCGGGATGCTACGGGAGGGATCGCGTGTATCGTAGAAGGATCGCGTGTAGCGTCGGGCTTTCGCCCGATGACCGGTGTTTTCGACGTCCCTGGGCCGGACGGGGGGACATCCGGCGAAAGCCGGGATGCTACGGGAGCCGGGATGTTACGGTCTTTGCCTGTCGATGCCGAAGGCGCCGGGGGCGAGGGGGCAGTCGAGGCGGCGGGTTGATTGCTGCGGGTGGATGTATTCGTATTCGACGGGATGGGTGACGGCCAAGGGAGGTGGGAGAGGTTTCGCGGCCGGGAGCGCGAAAGAGTCGGGGCGAAGACGGAAATCGTCGTCGGCGGGTGAGGCGAACCGGGGGTCGGGAATGGGGCGGATCGGTCCGCTACGGTGAAAGCCGTTGCCCGCGCCGTGACGGGGAGTCCAGTTTTCGAATACAGTCGAATGACCGAACAAGAGGGAACCGGGACCGGTGGTCAAGGCCAAGCGGGAGTGCCGGGGATCACCCGCGATGTGGATGATGTTGTTGAAGGCGTCGACCAGGCCGTTGGGGGAGGTGAGGCGGAAGAGGAGGGTGGTGCCCCGTTGCCGCGATAGGACGGTGTTGTGGTAGAAATAGAGGACGCCGGACCGGTAGCGTTCCAGTTGACCGCTGTCGCCTCCGAAATGAACCACGTGATAAAACGGCTGTCCGGAGGCGATGAGCAGATTTCCGTAGACGAAGGTGGATTGGTATTCGGGAGCGTCGCGGAGGGAGGCATGGGGACTGTCGACCAAGTCGAGTTGGCGGCCGCCTCCTTCGATGCGGTTGTAACGAATGACGGTTCCGGCGGAACGATCCTTGAGATTGACGCCGCGGGAGCCTTCGCGGGGAGGGCCAAACCAATTGAACTGGAATGTGACGCGGCGGGACATCGTGTAGGCGTTGTGCTCGTATTGCCCCCCTTCGGTCCCGTTGTCGGCGATGTGGCAATGTTCGATCAACAGATCGGAGGCTTGATGGGACGAAAGAATGCCGTGGCCCGATTGAATAAGAATGCAGTTGCGGATGGTGATGAACGAGCCGGCCTCGACGTGGATGGCGGCGGCCATGGGGCGGTAGGTTTGTTTGGCGCCGTTGGAGTCGGTAAAGGTGAACGGAGGGCGTCCGTTTCGGATTTCGAGGTTTTCGACGAGAATGTGGGCGGGGGCGGTGTCGGCGGGGATGTTGGAACCGCCGATTTTGAGGACGCCTCGGTCCTGGTTCCAGAAATCGAGTTCGCGGCGGGTGACGGCCTGATCGCCGTCAATCACCGGAAGTTGCCCGTCCGGGCCGGGAACTCCGCGGACGGTGATCGGCGCGTCGGCCGTGCCGGAGCGGGCGATCACCCACTTCTCCCGGTAAGGCTCCGGTCGCCAGTCGATCAACACGGTGTCGCCGGGACGGAGGGATTCCCAGGGAACGTCGCCGATGGCCACGAAAGGGGCGTCGGGCCCGACATGGTAGGTCGACTCTTCGCCCGCCGAGGAGATGGCGACGGCCTTGCTCAGGAAGATCAAAGCAAGCGCCAGCAGTTCCGGGAGCGATCGAATCATGCGAAGGTTCTGAAACGGGCGAACGACGACGGCAATGTTCGATTTCTCTGGGGACTCGCCACAGGAACCCGGACATTCCTGTCCGGGGATGAACGGAGAATGAACGGACAGGAATGTCCGTTCTCCTTTGGTGCATTGTCGTGGGTCGATTCCGGACTAGACAGGGGAATAGGGAGGGCCTATTAAGGACGGAAAATGAAGATCGGTTTCCCCATGGGCCCGGGCCCAAAGGAGCCCGGACATTCCTGTCCGGGTCTGAACGGACAGGAATGTCCGTTCTCCTTTGCCGTGTGCTCGATTCCGGAGGTCGGAAAATGAAGAGCGGTTTCCCCATGGGCCCGGGCTGGAGCGCGGGGCTTGTTTGCTTTCTGTTCCTTCTGGTGTTGGCTTTGACCGGGCAATATCGGGCGGGGGCGTTTGTGAGCGAATTCGGGTCGCATCCGGACGAAGCGGCCCATTACGTGACCGGATTGATGGTCCGGGATTACTTGGCGGGGGGATTTCCGGAGCATCCGTTGCGGTTTGCGGAACGGTATTACGAGCACTATCCCAAGGTGGCGATCGGCCATTGGCCGCCGGGGTTTTACGTGATGCAGTCGGCATGGACCCTTCCGTTCACTCCCCATCGGATTTCGGTGATGGGATTGATGGCGGTGATCTCGGCGGCGACGGCTTGGCTGGTTTTCTGGATATTGCGGCGGGAGTTTCATCCGGCGAAGGCGGTCTGGGGCGCGGTGATTTTCCTTTGTTTACCGCTGATCCAGCAGTCGACCTCCAGTCTGATGGCGGAAATGCCGGTCGCTTTTCTCATATTGGCGGCCGCGCTTTGCTTCGCCCGGTTCGCGGAACGGGAGCGGGCGGTTTGGGCGATCGGCTTCGGAGTGATGGCGGCGGCGGCGATCTTGACCAAAATGAACGCGATTTTGTTGGCCTTGGTGCCGTTGGCGGTGCTCGGTTGGACGGGGCGGTTCGAGTGGCTGAGGCGGGGTGCGTTTTGGGCGCCGGCGGTGATTGTGGTGGCGGTCGCCGGACCGTGGGCGGCGATGACCTATTCGATCACCAGCGGCGGATTCGTGGAGGACGGCTGGGGGTGGGGATATTCGGGGCGGGCGATTCCGTATTATTTGGGAAGGCTTTATGAGGCGGTCGGTTTCGGGTTGTTGGCGGCCGGAGTGGTCGGGATCGGGGTGACGTTGGTCGGACGTTGGCGGACGGGTGGGGCGATCTGGCCGGCCGTTGGCGCGGTGATGCTTGGGGTGTTGGCGCTGCATTTCGTGGTGCCGTCGAGTTACGAACCGCGGTATCTGGTTCCGGCGTTGCCGGCGGTGGTGTTGTTCGCGGTGGCCGGGGCGGATTGGCTGGCGGGGTGGTTGGAACGATACGGACTGAAGCGGAGGCTGGCGGAAATCGGGATTTATGGCGCGTTGACGGCGGCGTTTTTGGGTCAGACCTTTTTCGTGCCCGCGAAGGATTTCGGGGGATTCGGGGCGGCGGCGGAACTGTTGTTGACGGAAGATCCGGGCGGCGCGGGGGAGTTTTTGATCGTTTCGGACGCCCGGGGGGAAGGGATGTTTATCGCGGAAGTCGCCATGCGGGAGAGACGGCCGGGGTCGACGATTCGTCGGGGAAGCAAGGAACTGGCGACCAGCGGGTGGACCGGGAGCGGTTACGAGGCGAAATTCGCCGACGAGGCGGGCTTGACGAATTATCTCCTTTCGAGTGGGATCAGCCGCGTGTTGCTCGACCGCTCGGTGCCGGAGCGGTTGCGGCAAGCCCATCATGAACTTTTTGCTCGGGCGGTGGAAGCGGGGGAACCGTTGACCGTGACGGATGTCCTTCCCATCCGGCGAGATGGAATCGAATACCCGGAAGCGCTTCAACTCATCATAATTAACCGCCAATGACTACAGCCGTGCAGGATCAACCCGAAGTTCAACACAACGAAGAACCGATCGAGATTTCGATCGTGATGCCGTGTCTCAACGAGGCGGATACGTTGGAGGTCTGCGTGCGAAAAGCGCTCCGCAGTTTGGCCAAGGCCGACATTCGGGGCGAGGTGATCGTCGCGGACAACGGCAGCACCGACGGATCGCAGGAAATCGCCCGGCGACTGGGCGCCCGGGTCGTTCCCGTGGCCGCACGCGGTTACGGCAACGCCCTGAAAGGGGGCATCGCGGCGGCCCGGGGGAAGTGGATCATCATGGGAGACGCCGACGACAGTTACGATTTTTCGGAAATCAGCGGATTTTTGGAGAAGTTGCGGGAAGGATACGACTTGGTCGCTGGATGCCGATTGCCGGCGGGCGGCGGGAAAGTCAGTCCGGGGGCGATGCCATGGAGTCATCGGTGGCTGGGGAATCCGGCATTCTCGTTCATGGCCAAGCGAATGTTCGGGGCTCCGATCAACGACATCTATTGCGGGCTGCGCGGCTTCACCAAGGAATGGTACGAACGGCTCGAACTCCGTTGCGAAGGAATGGAGTTCGCGACGGAAATGATCATCAAGTCGAGTTTGCACGGGGCGAAGATCGCCGAATGTCCGATCATTTTGCACCCGGATGGACGGAAGTCCCACGCCCCGCATCTCCGGACCGTGCGGGACGGTTGGCGGACGCTCCGCTTCTTTTTGGCCTTCAGTCCCCGATGGTTGTTCCTGGTGCCGGGGATCGCGCTGATGTTGTTGGGACTGCTCGGATATGCCATCGCGTTGCCGGGAGTGACCTTGGGGCCGTTCACCTTCGACGCCCACACGCTCTTGTTCGCGAGTTTGGGGATTTTGCTCGGGTATCAGGCGGTGCAGTTCGCGGTCTTCGCCAAGACGTTCGCGATCAACGAACGGTTGCTGCCGCCTGATCCGGGACTGGCGCGGTTTCTGGAGATCTTCAGCCTCGAGCGTGGACTGGCGATCGGCGGGGCAATGTTCGTCCTCGGGGTGACGATGCTTTTGACGGCGGTGGTGCAATGGTGGGCGGTCGGATTCGGGGAACTCGATTACGCCCGGACCATGCGTTGGGCGATTCCCGGGACGACCTTGACCGCCCTTGGGGTGCAGACGGTGTTGTCGGTCTTCTTTGTGAGCGTGCTGGGATTGAAGCGCGGCCGATGAACGCTGAATGCGGAGGATGGGGACCACGGAATACTCGGAATACACGGAAAGAATGACTGGAGTTTTTTTGGCGTCTTTGCTGGAGCTTTAATGACTTTTTCCGGATGAAACCAAAGGTTCAACGATCCTCGGAGTTCGACCACTACGCAGCGGATTATGACGCGGCGTTGGAGGAAGGCATTTCGGTATCCGGGGAAGGGAAGGATTATTTCGCCCGGAACCGGGTCGAATGGCTGGAGCGACGGCTGGCCGAACTCGGGATCGCTCCGAAGAAGATCATGGACTACGGCTGCGGCACCGGCAGCGGAACACCCTTTTTGCGCGACGCTTTTTCACCGGAGGACTTCGTGGGGATCGATCCCTCTGACGCGTCGCTGGAGGTCGCCCGGCAGAACCACGGAGCGGATAACGTGCGGTTCTCGACCTTACGCGAATACACGCCGGACGGTCGCTTCGATCTGGTCTTTTGCAACGGAGTCTTCCATCACATTCCCCCCGGCGGTCGTCCGGCGGCGGTCGATTACGTGCGGCGGTCGCTTCGGCCTGGCGGTGTCTTCGCCTTTTGGGAAAACAATCCGTGGAATCCCGGCACCCGGATCGTAATGAAACGGATCCCCTTCGACCGCGACGCGATCACGCTCAGTGTCGTGGAAGCCCGCGGCTTGTTGAAAGAGGGTGGTTTCCGGACGGTGACGACCGACTTTCACTTCATTTTCCCCCGTCCCTTGGCTTGGCTCCGTTGGCTTGAGCCCCCGCTCTGTCGTTTACCGCTGGGGGCTCAATACCTTGTGCTGTCTGTAAAACCCGAATAGGTCCTGGTTCTCCGTTTTTCATTTTCGGTGATCTTCACAGACAAGAATGTCCGTGTCACAGAGAGGACGTTCTACTTAACCCAAGAGCCAAGCACCAAGAGCCAAGCACCAAGAACCAAGCACCAAGAACCAAGCACCAAGAACCAAGCACCAAGAACCAAGCACCAAGCACCAAGAACCAAGAACCAAAAACAGCTGAAGGCTTTCACGCGAACACGTACCACCGGTACCAGCAGAAATTCCAGACCAACGAAGCGCCGATGGCGACCGCTTTAATAATGTTTCGTTCGAGGAAATCTATCACGTTTCCCGTCATCCTCCGGGCGATTGATTTCGGGAATCTCCAGTGTTTGGACAGAGAGTGAACCACTAGGGATTGAATGCAATAGGCTGAAACAAGAGTGATGATAAGAAACTCCACCACCGGCCATTTTCCGCCGTTCGCTTCGGCGAACACCCAATTCCGGTTCAAGGCGAAGCTCACACCCAGCGCGAGGGTCACGGAGAAAAGGCTGGCCGCCAATCGCGTCCCCCTGGCGTGCCGCAGGAATCCGTTATACCCCGCAAGATCCACCGCCGCGACGACACTGCCGGCGATCAGGAAGCGAAGAAACTGGTCCGCTAGAGTCATTTAGAAGGGAATAGTTAAAAAGTAGGTTGTCGTAGGGACATCAATTATCCGGCCAAAAAACCGTTTCCAGCTTTTCCAGCTGAGCCCGTTTGTCAAAATTTTCTAAAGCATAAGCTCTTCCCGCTTCACCTAAGCGTTTTCGCAGAGTGTAGTCGGAAAGCAATTGTCGCATTTGACCTTCCAGGGAATCGATATCGTTTGGCGTTGCCAATAACCCATTAACTTCGTGGCGAACGTAGTCGTTCATCGGGCGGATATCGGCACAAATGACAGGGATACCGTGCGTCATGGCCTCGGCCCAGACTGTTCCAAAGCCTTCGAGCACCGAGGGAAACACGAAAGCGTCGAATAAGGGATAAAATTTATGGGGATTCAATTGTTCCCCGACGAAAAAAACCTTTTCTGAAAGATTTTCGGCGGTCACGGACTCAACTAGACGTTCCCGGAGGGGCCCGTCACCGACGAAAAACAATTTGGATTCAGGGTTGGTGGCGACAATGCGAATGAACGCCCCTAGAATGAGGTCCGGGCGCTTCCGTTGTTCGAGCAGCCCAACGAATCCGAAAACGAAACTGTCCTTCAGGAGGCGATAATATGAGGGTTCGGGAGTCGAGTCGTTATCCAAGCTAACTCCGTTGTTAACCACCAAGACTTTATGAGGCGAAACCGAGCAGTTTTGAATTAGCTGATCTCGCATCAATGATCCGACGCAAATGATCCGGGTCGTCCAGTTC
Organism: Verruconatronum alginivorum; assembly: GCF_056590205.1. Classification (NCBI taxonomy): domain Bacteria; kingdom Pseudomonadati; phylum Verrucomicrobiota; class Opitutia; order Opitutales; family Verruconatronaceae; genus Verruconatronum; species Verruconatronum alginivorum. The sequence continues at coordinate 3,594,907 of NZ_JBWPVQ010000001.1, forward strand.
TGAAGGAGTCGGTCGGCGGTGCGAAATCGGCGGCCGCGTTGCTCCAAACTCAGTCTTTCCATAGCAAAGAGCCTTCGGTTCAAGGGCGGGAATCCCGCCAATCTGGCAAAATAATGGGATGGCGGTTGGATCCCAACGATCACGCCGTAGCGACGTCGGAGGAAAAAAACTGCCAAACGGAGAAGTTTGAGTGGGGAGAAAACGATACGATCCGTGTAGCGATAGACCGGAATAAAATGAACGGAAAAGCCGGCTTCCCGATAAAGATCCGCCACCTTTCCTGTCGTTCGAAGTGCCACAATTTCGACTTCTCGCCCGCGGTCCCTAAGATGGTAGGCCAATTCCAATGTGCGTCGTTCAACCCCGGCGTAGGCTTCGAGGGAATTGCAGACGAGTGCGACTCGGTTCTCTTTGAAAAGACGCATTGGAATTCGAGCAAAGTTTCCGCCTTAACAGGATGCAATCCTTTCTTTGCCTACTCTTTTCAACTTGATGGCCGCACCTCTCGGAAAATCAGAATCAATCGTAGGGAAAATCATAAGACTTGTCTCCGTCGGGGCAGTCGCGATGATGACGGAGAATTGATGAGGAGTCTCATTGGGGAGAGAGAATCGTTGGCGTGAGCCGCAGTGCGTGGGTCTATGAGTTTTTGCAGAGAATTTAAGGATCGAATTCGAAATAGGGTGGAGCACAGCCCTGTTCTCTTTCCGTTATACTATAAATATCGCTGTCGGCCCCGCACGTCGATCGAACGGGAATTGCAGGCATTCTCGCGACGTAAACGGCATAATGTCTTTTTTGTCCAAGTCGGAGCCAATGACGGATTTCGAGACGATCCCTTTAGTCTTGTCATTCGGGGCCTCCGCTGGCGTGGGGTGTTGGTTGAACCGCAGGCAGAGGCCTTTAAGAAACTCAGGAAGAACTTGACCGGTTTTACTGGTATCACCTTTGAGAATGCCGCTATCGATGCCGTTTGTGGGACCCGGGCGCTGTACAAAGTTGCATTTTCCGACGCCCGTTGGGCTTCAGGTCTAGCCTCATTTGATAGGAGTTGCATCGAGGCGCATTTTCAAAGCGGATACATTGCGGAGCAGGCCCGGAGCGCCGGGATAACCATGCCATCTGACCCGAGTGGTTGGATTGCTGTCGAGGAGGTTCAGACGATATCATTCGGAGGCCTCTTGAAGAAGCACTTATGTGAAAGCGTTGATGCCTTGTTTGTTGATACTGAGGGGTTTGACTATCAAGTTCTCCAGTTGTTTGATTTTAAGCGATATCATCCAGGTCTTGTGGTTTTCGAGCATAAGCATCTTTCGGAGAGCGAAAAATCTGAGGCACAAGAGCTGCTGCGTTCGAATGGATATGATATCCAATTGTTTAAGCACGATGCTCTTGCGGTGCGGCATCCTTATGCATGCTCTCGGCAAAGTCGAAATTTCCCTTGAAAGGGACCAATGGTATTAGGGCTGGGAGACCGATTTCACTGGCTTGAATCGTTTCGATTTTTTGGGTAGTTCGTAATGCACTTACGATAAAATTCAATATTTTGTTCAATCCACTTGTTTTTATCAAATCTATCCAGTGCTCGGATGCGGGCTTGCCGTCCAAGTTCTCTTCCCACTTTGGGGTGGTTGAGAAGATACGTGATCTTAGCTGAAATGTCTCTGGCGTCAAAAGGGTTTGCGAGTAACCCCGATTTATGATCTTCGATTAATTCCGGACCAGGACCGGTTGTCGAATATATTACTGGTTTTCCGACGGACATGGCTTCCAAGGGAGCGATTCCAAAAGTTTCAATATGGGACGGGAAGCAGCAGATTTGAGCCTTACGAAGCCATGGGAGGACACCGCTGATCCGGTCTTGGTGACCTGCGAAGACTATTCGTGAGCGGAGGGTCTCTTTGACGCCTTCGAGGCATTTGATGTGATAGGGTTTCCCGTCTACCGGAGGGGACGTATGACTTCCAATCAGAAGCAACCGAGTGTAAGGGTGGGTTACACCCCAATCATTAAAAGATTCCAGTAATTCCCTTACTCCCTTTCTCGGCTCAATTCCATTGGCAAAGACTACCAATCCTTTTTCTGTCAAGTCCTCGCTGCACGGAGAAAATGTAGTGGTGTCAACTGCATTATGGATGATTTCACATTCTCGATCGATTCCAAACAGATCCTTAGTGCCTTGTGCCGCATGGTAGGATGGTGCGGCCCAAAAAGGGTTTCGCAAGAGATGCGCTTTTTCGAGGCGTCTGATAAATTCATCCGTGGACTTGCCGAGGCAATGATCATAGTAGGTTCGTGTAGCGTCCAATCGGACAGCAACGGGGACCTGTGAGGGACCGCCGAGGGGTAACCATCCATAGCCGTCGGTCGTGTCAATAAGATCAAATGGATCATTCGAATGTTCTTGTTTGATTCTTCGATAGAGGCGAACTCGATCCCATGCCATTCCAGGTCTCCATCGCCACATTGGCGAGGCTGGTGGAAGTCGAATGACTTTGGCTAAGTTGACTTGCTCGACAGTTTCCTTTGTGATACCTCGTTCCTTTGGTGGTATTCCTATAACCGTCACTCGATGGCCGGTCTGAATGATACCTGATGCCAAGTCCGCGATTCTTACGTCCACTCCTCCCGCCGGGAATGGCGGGAAGTTGTGGGAAATCATGCATATATGGAGTGATCTCATACCGGAAGATCAGTGATGGTCCATTGTCTCTAATGTTTTAAGTTAATGTTTGAACGTATTTGTTGAACTTCACCAAGGCTTCTTTGAGTTGATCTTTGCGAATGGACAAGTGTGACTCTGAGCCTAAAATAAACGGACCTCGACGAAAGATTTTATGGAGTTGATAGGAAAATAAGCCTTCCTTAACAAACGCAGCCAATTTTCCCTTGGCACCTTTTCCGACGGCGGGCCATATGCTGGGGACTTTGTGTAGGTCTGCCTTAATATTCATGGAGAGAAACCAATCTTGCCATTTTGATTTAAGGATTTCATGAGATGTGGCTATAGGGTACCAGGGGATCCGCAAGGCTTCCGCTAAAATAGCACCATGCATGGCAGAGCAAATGAGTTTTTCGCAGAGATTTACTTGATGAATCACCCGTAGTGGGTCATCACAAGGAGATATATAAAGAAAACCGGTTTGTTCAACAACTGTACGCAATCGGGGTGAATCAACACTGATATGTGGCATGAATCCGCATGGAAATTTCCGGTCATTGTTAACCGAAATCAGTTCATTTAAGAGGATTGCAGGGTCAGCAATTGCGGTGGTTTCGGAAAGCCCGAGGGCCTTTGCGGTTATAGGACCCCGCACAAAATGCACCTTCCAGTTTTCGCGCAATTCAGGCACAAATTTTCCGTAACCTGCTCCAGATCCTACTATATGGACTTTCCGGTATGATTCAGGCAGGCAGTTGTTAATGAGGGTCCCGATCCCCACCATTAGTTGATCGGAGTTTTTTGTGAATTCGAAATTGATGTAGTGCGGCCAAAACCAGGGGTTAATGGCATCCCCGAAGTTAGTCTTCTTGCAGTAATAGAAAAGTTCCATTTATGGATAGAATGATTGGTTAATCAGTAGTCGAAGTTTGTTTACTATGTGATTCTCCAGACATTCTTTTGAACTGATGATTTTCCTCGATTAAGTGGCCGTATGTGCCGCGGGCGACAATTGTTCCGTTCTCCATTAGGAAAATCTGATCGCAGTCGCGTACTGTAGTTAGGCGATGAGCAATTATAACAACGGTTTTTGTTTCGGCGACGTTATGGACGGCCTCCATCACAGCTCCTTCAGTAAGTCCATCCAGGGCGCTGGTAGCCTCGTCAAGGACTAGGAGTTCCGGGTTATTGTAAAGTGCTCGGGCAATACCGATTCGCTGCCGTTGGCCGCCGCTTAGCCGCACTCCGCGTTCGCCTACGATAGTGTCGTATCGATTCGGTAGTTCGTTTTCTATGAATTCCGCGATGTTGGCGATCTCAGCCGCTTGTGTAATCCGCTCCCGGTCAATTTCCCCTTTCGGAAGGCCGAATGCAATGTTTTCGGCGATGGTGCTGTCGGCCAGATAAATGGTTTGAGGAACATACCCGATGTTTCTTTGCCATGAACGCCTGTTTTGTGGGCCAATCATTGAGCCATCGACGACGAGTGTTCCACTCTGGGCCTCCAGCAGTCCAAGTAGGATGTCCGCAACCGTGCTTTTTCCTGCGCCGGTGGCACCGCAGAAGGCCACTTTTGAGTGGTACGGAATTTGCAAAGAAATGTCTCTCAGCGCAGGCCGTACGGCACCGGGGTAGCGAAAAGAAATGTTTCTAAGTTCGATTGCCTTTTGGAATGGCAATTTTTCCGGGGCTTTCGGTCGGGGAGAGGTTTCAACCGTTAAGGTTGGGAAATCTTCCGGAGCCAATGATTCGTCGCCTTTCGCTTCCCTATGAATCAAATCGACGATCGCTTGGTTAAAGCGGAGTTTAGAAAAGGCGACGAAGGCCGCCTGCAGAGCGGGCATCATTCGGTATCCGGCCAGAGCGTAAAGACCTAGAACAGGCAAGAACTGATCGATTCCTCCTCGCGTCATTAGGAGGTAAAGAACGAGAATGACGACACCGCCGAAGGCCAACGCGTCCAAGACGAATCGAGGCATTTCGGAAATTAACTCTTCGGTGACCGTCAATCGACTGACCTGCTTGGTGGGGATTTCATAACCCATGACGAAATGGTTCTCGCGTTGGAGGATCTTAACTTCTTTTACTGTGCCGAATGCTTCTTGGACCGATTTAAATCGGGATCGGTTTGCGACTACTCGTTCCTTCCCGATAACGAACATCTTGCTGCGCAAAAAAATATAGATTGTGGAGTAGAGACTTCCGAAAAAAATTGTAGCTGTGATCGCTACTTTTGGATCCACTACGATCATCAGGATAAATAAAAAGACAACCGTAACGCTTTTGGTCAGGAACTCTAGCAGCGGAAGAATGAATCCGTTCGTGAGTTTGTTGGTTTCGGATAGTATCGTGTTCGCGAATTCGGAACTATTTCGATTTAGGAAAAAGAGGTAGGGGCGGGAGAGATATCGGGCGAGAAGGTGTCGGGACAAGTAGACATTCAGCGACCACGCATATTTCATTCGTAGCCAGATACCCAGAGCGGAAAATCCATTTACAATAATAACGCCCGAGAGTACGATGAATCCGAGCGCAATCAAAAAGTAGTTTGAAGAGGAGAAGCCAAGGGTCTCATACGCGCGATTAAGCCAGAGGTTCGTTTCAATCACTTCGGGATTAGCCAAGACTACCAAAAACGGTAGGATCGAAACCACCGAAGTTACCTGCATGGCCCCTATCGCTATCATCAGGGCGAGAAGTGCAAAGGCTTGCCACCGCTGACGTGGGGTGAGTAGCGAGTTGATTTTCCGTAAATTGCTTAGCAAGAAAACTCTTCCTTATAGTGGTGACAGGCTTTGAGCCGTTTGGTTTTTACTGCGGTAAAGACGGGATGGGAAAAATGGAAGTTGATTGGAAATGAGTGAATCGAGTTTCTCTGTTTCAAAGGAAAATGGACTTAAAGCTTGGCACCACTTATTTCCACGCGGCCATTGCTACGCCGTTGAAGGGCTTTCGGGCAAGTTTACGTTTGGCCTGGGCGGGCAACCTTCCAAGGATGCTTTCGCTGAGAAGGGTAAAGGTGTTGGCCCAAATGGATTCTCGGAGTTTTCCCATACGGAAGGAACTCCACCGGGAAAAACCAGTTTTTAAGGCGACGGTGGCCAGTTCGTGGTAGGTCCATTCTTTCAGGTGGAAGCCTTGGGGTTCATCGGAGAAGTGGCGGGAGATGTCGTGCGGTCCGGAGAAGCGGTGGGGGGTGGAAAAAATATATTTTCCGCCCGGTTTGAGGAGGCGGTGGACGAGTTGGAAATGGAGAGGGACGTCCTCGGGGTGAAGGTGTTCGATGAATTGGTAGCTGAAGGCGAGGTCGACTGAGGCGTCGGGGAGGTCGAGGTTGTAGCCGTCGTAGATGAGGAGCCGGAAATTGGCGGGGGCGGGCGCGTCGCCGGTTTGATCGGAAATATCGCCGGCGATCACGTGGGGTACTTGTTCACAGACTTTCCAAGCCAGCCGGCAGTCGCCGGGAGCGAATTCGAAGAATGTTTCAACGCCGGCTAAATGCGGTTCGATCAGCCGGTATTGGGCGGCGACCGCGCGGGCCGAGGCTTCGGGTGTGGCGCGGCGGCGCAAGCGGGCGTGATGGGGGACTCGGGCGAAGAGTTCGTCGTAGAGGGTCGCGAAGAGGGCCGGGCGTTCGGCTCGGGAGGAGCGGCGGAGGCGGTCGGCCAACTCTTTTTCCACTTCGAAATGTTGGCGGATTTCTTCCATGGTCGGTTCTTGGCTCATGGGAGGATGGATCCGGGAAGGCGACTTGGAAGGGGGAGACAGACAGGAATGTCTGTTTCACTTGAGGAGATCCGACGGTTCATCAGGGGAACGGCCTTAGCGGACAAACGCCGATGCGGCTCCGGCGGGGGAGGCGGAGATCGGCGGTCGGTTTGCGACCGGGACCGACTGGACGCTGGATGCGACATTCGATGCGATGGTGAAGCGGAGGGGGGGAGGCAATTCTCGCGCTCCGCCGAAAAGAACAGTGCGAACGGTGTCGAGGAGGATGAACAGGTCAAGGAAAAGACTCATGTATTTGAGGTAATAAAGGTCGTATTCCAATTTGCGGCGGGCGTCTTCGACCGAGGCGCCGTAGGGGTAATTGACTTGCGCCCAACCGGTTAGTCCCGGGTGGATCATCAGCCGCTGTTCGAAGTAGGGGACTTTTTCATTCAATTCGGCGGTGAATTCAGGCCGTTCGGGCCGGGGGCCGACGAATGACATTTCGCCCTTGAGAATGTTCAAAAATTGGGGGATTTCGTCGATCCGGTATTTCCGAAGGAATCCGCCGACGGCGGTTTGGCGGATGTCGCGGGGGCCACCGGCCCAAGCGGGGCCGTTCGATTCGGCATCGGTCCGCATGGTCCGGAGTTTGATCACCCGGAAGGGGCGACCGAACCTGCCGAGTCGGGTTTGGGTGTAAAATATCGATCCGCGAGAGGTGAGACGAATGGCGGCCATGCTGGCCAGCAGGAGCGGAGAGGCGAGGACCAGGAGGAGAGAGGAGACGGTGATGTCGAAGGCTCGTTTGAGTTTGGAAATGTAAAATAGATGGGGGTGGCTGCTGGCCTGGAGAAGCCATTCCGGGCGGACCAGTTCGAGGGGGACGCATTGATAGATCTCCTCACAGAGAGAGACCAGCGGGGTGACGGCGATTCCCGAATAGCGGGCCGAAGAGAGCTGGCGGTAAAGGTCGGGGTTGTTAATGGCGCGGTCGGTGCAGAGGAGGCGGTCGATGTTTTCCCGCTTAACAATGTCGACCAGACGGTCGATTCGTCCAAGGCGGCGGATTCCGGAAAACGAAGGAAGGGAAGAGTCGTCGATGACGCCGAGGAAGCGGACGTGTCGTCCCCAAAGGGTCGCCAGTTCCTGGGCCTGGACCTCATCTTCGGGGCCGCTGACCAGGAGGGCGACCCGTTCGCGCACGGCTCGTTTCCGGCGGAGAATCGCGAAATGATGGAGGAGGCTTCCCGTATAAGCTAGCGGAATGCTGATGAAGAGGATGCCTCGTCCGACCGGCGTGAGGACGGAGACATAGAGGACGCCGACCATGATGATCACCGCGACTGTTAGGCAGGCGGCGAGGCGGAGGGCGTGTTTTACTCGTTGTTCGTTGTGTCGTTCCGAGTAGATGCCGGCGATGTAGGTGGAGCAGGAAAAGAGGAGGGCTCCGGCGAGGATGCCCGGTAGGTAAAACCAAAACGTGGCGCCCCAATCCTCGGGACCGAAGCGAAGCAGCGCGCCGATGAAGAACGCCGCGACGAAGATCACCGAATCCACGCAAAAATGAATGGCGGTCTGCACCCGGTTTCTATCTAGGACGCCGTTGTATTTCATCGGTGTGGCGGGAATTCAGTCTTCGAGTCATTGGGAAACAAGCATCCCATTGGCTGAACGTGTGGGCATTCGGGGGAGGGCTGTCAATGGGAAATGTAAAAACAATATAAATTCAATGATTTTAACCTTGCTATTTGATTCGGAATTGTCAGAAACGCCGTCGATTTATTTTTCAGCGAAGGTCTACGGGAGCAAAATTTGCATAGTGAAAGCCGAGGAGGGCAATTTGTTTCCGGAATTTTGCGGCACCTAAGAATTTTTGGGAGGTCGGAGCTCTTTCTGTAGGTAATCCTTTTTACAATAATGTCGGAAATTCTTTCCAGATTCGATTTTCGGGGAGCCGAGTTCACGCCGGTGATGTATTTGGCGGCGGCCATCATCTGGTTGATGGTGCTTGGCTGCGCCGTCGCGAGTATTCTTTCCCGTCCCATTTCCTGGAAGGCACGAATCGCTTGGTCCCTCGTGGTAATTGGCCTTCCGGGAGTCGGTTTGCTTGTCTATCTTCCTTTTTCCTGCCGGAAAGAGGAGTATGCGGCGGTGGTGGCCGTTATTTCGGGGTGTATCCCGAAGATGGGCAAATAATCGATGGGGAAAGAGGAGGAGAGGTCGACGGTCGAGGCACGGGGTGCCAGGCAATGTGAAAGCGGCTGGCAGCCGCTTTTGCGGTTGGGGACCTTCGGCGGCTGCCGTTGGGTCGCGACGGTCGGTCTAATATGGGGATTGACCGGGAGTTCCGCTCTGGCGGTGGTGCCTTCGGTTGCGGGAGGGGAGGCGCCTGAGGCGTTTCGGACGTCCGAGAACTGGAGCGAGGACGAAGGGTTTTTTCGGGATATCGGGGTGCAGCCGCGGCGGGGCACTTTGGGTGGGGGGAGTGTGCGGCTAGAGAGTCCGGCGCTCTCGGACCCGGTCTTGTTCATGCCCGGGATCAGCCGGAGACTTCGCCCGGAGGACGCGGACGTGAAGATCGGCAATCTTTACTTCGACCTCCTGTCGGTATCGGGATCGGTTTTATATACCGACAACGTGAATCTCACTCCGACGGACACGGAAGGGCGGACGATTTCGATTTTCCGGATGAGCGCCGCCCTTTTTTATCAATTCAACGAGCAGTTGCAACTGGGCTTGGCCGGGCGTTTGGTGTATTTACCCCGGCAAGGGGAGATCGGTCTCGCTGGTTTCGGGATCAACGATCCCCTGCACGCGTTCACCTATCATCCGCTTTTCCTGGCTGAGATCCGGTATGACGCCCGCTTGGACGAGTGGGATTTGGAAGTTTATAACCGGTTCCGGGTCTTTGCCTATCCGGACACGATGGCTGGACTTGGGTTCGAGTTCGAAGAAGAGGATCGGGCGGGTCGTCACGTTTTCCGGGATCCCTTTCGCAGACGAGGGGCCGCGGAAACGACGGTGACCCGGTCGAACACGACCGGGGCTTTGGCGAGTCGGATGTTGCCGACTGAAACCCGGTTGAATCTTGGGCTCAGCCGGACTTACTGGTGGTATGATTATGGCCCGCGGGAACGGTTTTCGCCCCGGACACGGGACCGTGGCACGGCCTCGTTGGTGTCGGAGCGGGAGAACATGCGCTTCAAGCCTTTCGTTTCGTATGAGGCGAATCGGTATAACTCCGGGCCTTGGGGACACCAGGCCCGGGGGGGAGCCGAAGGTCCGATCTCGGATTATCTGACGGTGCGGGGGGAGTTGGGGTATTTCTGGGCGGAAGATTTCGACCGCCGGGGTCGATTGTGGCTGGTCCGCCTGAGGCATACGCCTACTCCCCTTACTTATCATCAGGTCAGTTATAGCCAATCGCTCCGGGAACCATTTCGGGATCTGGAGGAGACCTGGGCGTATCTGATTCAGCACGAATTGAATTCCACCATTTCCGCGCGGGCTGGCGTCCGGGAGACCCGGTTTGAACTGCTCGACCTACCCGGCGCCGAAGGCCGGGAATGGGGCGCCTACGCGGGACTCTCCGCGGCGGTAATCGTCGACGGAGGCATCAGCGTGACCGGCGGGTATGAAAATCGACGCTACGACGACCGGACTTTGGGGGAACGGGATTCCTGGATCGCGCGCCTGGGGGTAAGGCACCGGACGCTCCAGGCCGACCTTCATTACCGTTACATCGACCGAACCGTCGAGCGGGCGAACATCGATTATGAAGAACAAGTTGTGATGTTCACTTTGACTAAATTCTTTTGAAACCCGCTGGGTTTCGTTCAAGTCGACACTTTTTTTACTTCTAATTGAAACAAAATTCACTAACGCTTCCGTCTAATTCACCCACCAGTTCATGAAATTAATACTGTGCTCGCTTTTTTTGATGTTTGCGGTTCTGACGATACGCGCCGCCGACAACGGTGCGAACGGCGCCTTTTTAAATGATGAGGTGGAGGTTCCTGGCTTGGTGGATGACGACGATGTCGAGGGCTTCATGTATGAATTGAACGATGCCTTGCCGATCCCGGCCCCTCGTCAACGGGCGAGTCGCCAGGAATTGTGGGATTCCGAAATGACGGTGAAAGGCCGGCGGAATTTGATCGAGGATGCGCGCCAGGAAGTCGACGATTTGGTCGCGGAACGAGCCCGCTGGAACCGCGAGCTCCATTATTCCCAGACGAAACTGGTCAACGCGCGGACTCAGCTGGGGCATTATAATACCGACGGGATCGATCTTAATTATACCCGGATTCAGTTTGAGGAAATGAACCGAAATGGGGACATGAGTCCGCAGGTCGAGCGCTGGTACCGCGAAGTGTTGGCCTGGCGGGCGCGGGAAAGAAACGCCCAAGCCGAGTTGGAGGCGATCGAGTCGCAGTTGCGGTCCGCCCGCGAACGGCTCCAATTGATGCAACTCGGTCAGATGCCGGACGATCTCCTCACGGTCGGCGACGCATTGGACGTGGTCGTGCTCGAAGACGAAACGCTCAACGGCGTGTTCCCGATCCGTCGCGGCGGATACATCGTCATGCCGCGGGTCGGGCGGATTTCGGTCGCCGGCAAGGAAGTCGCCGATGCGGAAGCCGCGATCAAAGCGGCTTTGGAAGAGAGCCAAATTCGCCGGGCCAGTGTCGTGGTCGAGCGCTCGCGGATGAGCACGTTGGGTAGTGAACCGGTGGTGTTCCTGACCGGCGAGTTTAAGAAGCCAGGGCCGATGCGGATCGCGGACGGAGCGCGGCCGACGTTGGTGACGACTCTTCTTCAATCGGGGGGCATCACGGAGATCGGCGATCTTTCCCGTGTTCGTTTGCTCCGCCTGGTCAACGGCCAACAATTGGTGGAGGAATTCAACGTGCAGGGGATGTTGGAAGGGCTCGATCTCGCCACCGACGTCCCGGTGCATCCGGGGGACATCGTCGTGGTGCCGATCGCGCCGAACCTGATTTACGTCACCGGAAACGTCGCCAATCCCGGTCCGTTGAAACTCTCTCCCAACGAGGAGTTGAAAGCCTATTCGGCGATCTTGCGCAGCGGCGGCTTCGCGCGGTTCGCGAACCGGAAGCGTGTTTACATTTTGCGCGACATTGGTGACGAAGCGAAGGAACGAATCGACGTGAATATTGTCGAGATTCAGCGCGGCAACGAACCGGACGTCATTCTAGAGAACAACGATATCATCGTGGTTCCCGAACGGTTCTTCAGTTTCTAAGATAAGTATTTTCCATGCTTCCATCCCTCAAGTCCGGCTTCAGCGCCGATATTTTGGTCGCTTATGTGGCGATCGGCCTGAAGCACCTTCGTTTGATGGTGCTGCTGGTGGCGCTGTCGCTCCAGTTGGGCTTGGCTTATTACACCTTTGCGAAGCCCGTCTACCATGCCAAGTCGGTGGTCCGGGTCGAGCGACTCGACCGGCCGATGGATCGCAATGTCGGGTCCGAAGCCCTTTTTCTCGATCACACGGACCGCGCGCTGCTCCGGCAGTTCACATCCGATCATCTGGTGGAGAGAACCGCCAAGCGTTTAGGGGTGAATGCGTCCCGCGCCGGGATTACCGCGAACCATCTGCGCAAAATCACCGCCCAATACGACCCTCAGGGAAACATCGTCGTGGAAATCTGGCCGATGTCCCAGGAATGGGCGCAGGACTGGACGGAGACCATGGTCGACGAGTATCTCCGGTTCCGGGCGGAAAAGCGGTTTGAAAACCGGGAGCTGATCATCCAGTCCTTCTCGGAGGAGTTGGAGCAGATCAGCGCGAAAATTGACAAGGCGTTCGCCCAGAAATTCGATTTCAAGGAAGCGAGCGAAATGGACAAGTTGCTCATCGAGTTCGAGCAACTCAGGGAGATTCCCCGGGACTTGTTGGCGGTCAACCGCCGTCTGGCTTCGATGGAACAGGCGAGGGAGGCGATGGCGAACGCCGAGCCCGATCCGGTGACACAACTGGCCCTGCTCTCAATCGCCGACGAACGTTTTTCCCATCGGAACCTCCACTTGGCGATCGGTCAGGTGTTGCCGGAGACCGGAAACGGAGTTGGCAATGTTCCGCAGGTCGTCCTCCCTTCGATGGTGAGTCCGCAAATGTTACCCTGGCAGGAATTGGAGCGGGAGCAGCGGAGATTGCACCGGGAGATCCGGCAGCATGAATCGACCTACCTCCATGGGCATCCGAAGATGGTCGAGTTGCGCCGCCAACTCGATAGGGTCAACCAAGCGCTGGAACTGGAGCTCGAAGCGGTGATGGAGCGGTTCCAGCTGGAATACGTCAACTTGCGGGAACGCCGGACGGAACTCGAGGGACGTCTCGCAGAAGTGCAGGAAGTGACCCGGCGCCACCAGCGCCACCTCCACGATCTTGCCCGCTTCGACGCCGGGGAAATCGCGTGGACCAGTATCCATGATCAAATGACGAAGCACATCAGTGCACTCGATTTTTGGTCCGACAAGGAACGGGTGCAACTCCAGTTTATGGGACACCTCCAGCACCGGGATTTTCCGGTTTCGCCCAACCGCCTGAAGTTGGTGGTGATGTCGCTTGCCTTGGGGCTCGGTTTGGCGATCAGCGTTCCGTTCTTTTTGGAGTTCATCAACTCCCGGGTATCGGATCCGCAGCAACTGGAGGATTCGCTTAAGTTGGCCTCCCTCGGTTTGGTTCCATATATTGAAGGAGGACCGGAGGGATCCGCTCGGGAATCGGAATATCAAGAGCATTTTCGGATAATCCGGACCAATCTTTCGCTGACTCCACAGAATGAAAACGGGTCGCAAGTGATGTTGATTTCGAGCTCCTTGCCGAATGAAGGAAAAACCACGGTTTCCTTGCAAATGGCCCGGTCGCTTGCCCAGCGGGGCGAAAAGACCTTGTTGCTCGACGCGGACCTCCATCGCGGCCGATTGCATCGAGCGACCGGTGTCTCTTCGAGGCCGGGTTTGCGAGGGGTGATTGAAGACGGACTTTCGGTCAACAACGCCTGCGTTGCGGTCGAGCCGAACCTCGATTTACTTCCATGCGGAGGCAATACCGGCAAGGCCGCCGAGTTGATTGATTCCGATCGCTTCGGCGAAATGATGGCCGAGTTGCGGACCAAATACCAGAGAATCATTATCGACAGTCCGCCGGTGTTGGGTTTATCGGAAGCGGCGATTTTGCAGAAGCACGTCGATGGTGTCCTGCTGGTGGTTTGGAGCGAGTCAACACCGATGCATGCCATCCGGGATGCGGTCCGCCACCTTCAGGCGAACGGTGCCAATATCACTGGATTCGTGCTGAACCGGGTCGATTTCTCCTCCATTTACAGCCAATACCGGTATTACTATTATTCGCCGGACTATTACAGCAAATACGCCCGGCCCGAACAATCCACCGCCTGATGTCCTCTGACGCGGTCGTCACAATCGGCCCCGGACCGTTTCGCGGGGACGTTCGGGTGACGGTGATCATACCGGCTTTTAACTATGCCGCGTTCCTGCCGAGGGCGGTGGAGTCCGTTCTCCGGCAAACGTTCGCCCAATTCGAATTGATTATCGTGGACGATGGTTCGACCGACGACACGGCGGCGGTGGCCGGTCGGTTTGTCGAATCCGATCAGCGGGTGCGCTATGTTTTCCAACCTAACGCCGGACTTTCGGCCGCGCGGAACACCGGCATTCGTTCCGCCCGCGGAGATCTGGTGGCGTTCCTCGATGCTGATGACGAGTGGGATCCCCGCTTCCTGACCCGTTGCATCGAGGAGATGGAACGGCTGCCGTCCGAATTTGGGGTTATCGCCTGTAATACCGTTTTGATCGACATCGATGGCCGTTTGATTCCGACGCGACGCCGGGGAAAGGAAATCGATGGTCGCGAAGTCACCCGAAAGGACCTTATCATGCGCACCCGATTTTCGGCGGACGCCGTGGTGGCGAGAAGAGAGGTCTTTGAAACATGCGGGTGTTTCGACGAATTCCTCCGGAGTTCTGAGGACCGGGATATGTGGATTCGGATAGCCGCTCGATTTCGAATCTATTTGATCGCGGACTCACTCGTACGCGTCCGGCGTCACGGACGGAACATGAGTTGTCACAGTGATCGGATGCGGGCGAATATGAAACGGGTTTTGCTGAAGGCCTACCGCCAGGAGTCCGGCATGCCATGGAATCTTTTTTTCTGGCTGCGGGTAGCTTCGTTTTGGTGTTTTCAAACATCTTGGATGTATCATGACGAACGGAGAGCCAGCGCCGCTCTGAGGGATATTGTGTTCTCATTGGTTTTTTGGCCCTTCGTTTTCGTCCGAGATGAAGTCGGCGAACCGCCGTTCTTTCGTCTCCGGGCGTTAATCCGTTTCTTCAGGAACGCATTGCCGCAAACGAAGACGCGGTTCATCTCCCGGAAAGACCCTCTGGAACCGGCCGAAAATGACGCCCGTTGAAAATAAAACGGCCGTAAATGGCCATCGAAGTTTGGCGCCGAAAGATAAGACTGCTGCTGGTTCTCTTCGCGTGATGCACGTGGTTTTTTCCCTGGATGTCGGGGGCATGGAGAATGGTTTGATCAATGTCGCGAACCGGCTGGTGGGAGAGTTCGACATCCACGTCGTTTGTTTGGAGAAACGCGGACGAATGGCGGCGAGGCTGGACCCGCGGGCGAACGTTCACGTGCTGGCCAAACAACCTGGTTTTTCCGTCGGAACGGTTCGACGCCTGCGAAATTGCGTTCATTTGGTTCGTCCGGATGTTGTCCACACCCACAATCTCGGCCCACTGATCTACGGTGCTTTGGCGACGAGGCTGGGGCGCTCGGTGCCGGTCCTTCACGGTGAACACAGTCAGCTGCCCCCCGAAGATTTGCGTGGGAAACGACTCTGGGAGCGCCGCCTTTTCTACCGGGCGGCGGCCCGCATCCACACAGTGTCCAGGCATTTGGCGATCGAGCTTTTTGAGCAGGGGTTCGACCGGGCCAAGATCGTGCCAATTGTCAATGGGGTGGATGCGACGCGATTCCACCCAGGCGATATCGCGCTTGCCCGGCAGCGGCTCGGGGTCCGGGAGAAGATGGTCATTGGAATGGTCGGCAGGTTCGGGCCGTTCAAGCGGCACGATTTGCTCATCTCGGCGTTCGAAGACCTGCGGAGGGCGGGTTATCCGCTCGACCTGGTGATGATCGGGAGCGGGGGTCCGGAGGAAACCAAAATCCGGGAGATGGTCCGAATGAGTCCCGCATCCAGGCATATTCATCTTCCGGGGCACTCGGAGAATCTCGAAACCCTTTATCCTGCGATGGATCTTTTGGTGGTCCCTTCGGTCAATGAAGGGTTGGCCAATGTCGTCCTGGAAGCGATGGCGTGTGGAGTTCCGGTGCTTTCGCACGGGTCGTGCGGCAGCGCCGAAGCGATTGAATCGGGGATAGACGGAGTGGTGGGAGATTTGTCGACGGCGGAGAGATTGGCCAGCGAGCTGGAGCGGCTTCTGAAGGATCCGGATAGATTGAAACGTATGGGAAGGTTGGCTCGGGAGAAAGCCGAAAGCCGCTTCTCCCTTGACAGAATGGTGCGTGAATACGCCGATCTTTACCGGATGTTAGTCAAATCGGGTTGATGGATTTCATATCGGTCATTCTTTTTTTGTTTCTCTACTACATTCGTCCCCAGGAGTGGATTCCCGGGGTGGCGATGTTGCGTCCGGTCACTTTGGTGATGGCTTTTGCCCTGATCGCCATGGTCGCTCGCGAGCGGGGGTTCAAGTTGAAGGAGGTTTTTAAGACGCCCCACGACTATCTGATGCTCGCCTATTTCCTCTGGATTGTGCTCACGGCCACCGATCGAAGTGGGACATTCAGCAGCGTTTACAATTTGTTCGCTTTTTATGTGGTCACTGCTTTGGCGCTGTCGACCTTCGCACGGATCCGGACTTACCTGTTTTTTTGGGCGGGGTTGATCATGGCTATCGCTTTATTCGCATTGGGAAGTGAATACGGAATCGATCTCATGGATAGCAACAGCCTGACCCATGACAAAATGAAGGGAAGGCTTTCCCTGAATCTGTCGATTTTCGAGAATCCGAACGTCCTCGGCCACAGTGTCGGCCCGTTACTCCTGATGCTCTATTTTCTGATGATTTGGAAGCAGCCGATCTTCGTTCGGGTCGCGGCGATTCCCTTGTTCTTTTTTCCGGCTTATTGCATTTATCTGACCTACTCGAAGGGAGCCTTTCTGGCTTGTTTTGCCACTGGTGTCGCGGCAATGGCCTACCGCCGTCCAAAGATTGTGCAGATGTGGGTTTTAATTGGTGCGGTGACGGTCGGTTGGGCGGCGGTCACCCAACTTCCCCGGATGGCGGAATTGAGTTCGGCTCGAAGTGATCCGGCGATTTATGGTCGAATTCTGGCATTCGACTATGGCTTGAAAGCGATGGAGGCGAATACCACCGGAATCGGATACGGCAACTTTCGAGCCGGGTTTTATCGGGAGCATCGGTTTGCGATGACTCCCCATTCGTCGTATGTCCACATCGGATCTCAACTCGGGTATTTGGGCTTATTTTTGTTCTGCGGGATCATTTATTGTTGTATTCGGACTTTGATGACCGCTCGCGATTTAACTCCAGAGGAAGAACGGGTGCGGAGGATTTTGTTCGTTCTTCTGGTCTCCTTTGTGATTTCGTCGTGGATGATCGATTGGGCGTTCCGGGCTTATTTCTTCCTGATCGTCGCGGCCATCGCCGCCTTCCATCGGCATCTGCTGGAGCGGGAGAAGGAAAGCGCAGCCGAAGCGCTGGGGAAGTCCGGAGCGGGTGCAACTTCGGTGGTTGATGAGAGGCCGGTCATGGCGTTGGCCTCCGACGGGTCGGCAGCCGCGCGCTTGCGATTCGCGGGCGATGGCGTGGCCATTGAAGGTTCCGACGGCGAAGAGGGGGAGGAGGAACGACCGGCAAAAGGGACCTGGAATCGGATTGGTCCTGTCGACATCGGTTTGATGGTGGCGCTGACCTGGGCGACCGTCTACTTCTGGCGTTATGTGATGCTCAATATCTGAGCAAGGAGGCGATGCCATGATACCCTCCGTTCTCGAACTCGTATTCTGGACCAGCTTGGTAGTGGTGGCGTATGTATTCGCCGGATACCCGATGCTCGTCGGAGGCCTGGCTTCCTGGAAACGGCGGAAAAGGGCGGAGACGGGTGGAGTGACTGCGGAAGAAAGCCTGCCTTCGGTCTCGGTGGTCTTGGTGGCGTTCAACGAAGAGAAGCGGATGGGAGAGCGACTTCGTAATCTAATGGCCTCGGATTATCCTCCCGGGAAACTGGAGATCGTGGTGGTTTCCGACGGGTCGACCGATGGAACGCAGGACGTAGTTCGGGCATTCGAAGATTCCCGGGTTCGGCTGGTCGCGGAACCGGTCCGGCGTGGAAAGGCCCATGGTCTCAACCGGGGAGTGGAGGAGGCCGGAGGTGAAATCGTGGTGTTTGCCGATGCCAGGCAACGGTTTGAGGCGAACGCCATCAGGAAGCTGGTCGCCCGTTTTGCGGAGCCGCGGGTGGGAGCCGTCAGCGGACTGCTGAAAATCGAGCGGGCCGCGAGCGGAACGGGAGACGGGATCGGTTTTTATTGGAAGATGGAAACGTTTATTCGACGGGCCGAAGGAGCTTTAGGCTCGACCATCGGCTGCACCGGAGCGATCTACGCGATTCGGCGGAGTTTGTATTGTCCCATTCCGATGGATACGTTGTTGGACGACGTGGTTGTTCCAATGCGGATGTTGACGGAAGGCCATAGGGTGGTTTTCGAGCCGGAGGCGGTGGCTTGGGATCCGCAGGCACCGGACACGCGGCATGAACGGGTTCGCAAGCGGCGGACGATGGCGGGAAACTACCAGATGTTGTTCCGTTATCCGACGTGGTTGTTGCCATGGCAAAACCGCGCCTGGTGGCAACTGATCTCGCATAAATACCTCCGGTTGGCCGCGCCGTGGTTTCTGCTTTTGATGTGGGGGAGCGGAGCGGCTTTGGGGTTGTCGCCTTCCTATTTGGAGGGGAACCCAAGGGGCGTTGAACGAGGACACACCCCACCATACTCGCGCATGGTCCCCCCCTCTCAAGAGGGGATCAGCGTACAGGAAGTTCCCCTCTTGAGAGGGGGGGACCGCTCGCCAGGGCGGTGGGGTGTGTCTCTTCCGGACAAGTTCTATCTCGCCTGTTTCGTGGCTCAAACCCTCTTGTTCGCTCTTGGCATTTTCGGGATCGCGCGCCCGACGATTCGAACGAAGGGGGTGGCGGTGCCGGCCGGGTTTTTATTTCTCAATGCGATGGCGGTGTCCGGTTTGTTCGCGTGGCTGTCGGGGACGTCGAGTGGCGCTTGGGGCAGGGCTTCGGAGTCGGGGCAAGTGTCGGAAATCAGGCGGGAGGGGAACGGATGAGTCGTTCTTCAATTCTCGAGCGGATTCCCGGTTTGCGGGCGGCCGATTTGTGGTTGCCGGGATATCTGCGCCGTCCGCGACGGAAGGGGATTTCTGGCGAAGTCACGGATGTGGTTTTGGCGATTTGCGATCATTTCGAGCCGTTGCACGACACTGATCGACGGGGGGCTCTGGAGCGGGTCGCGCGATGGCAGCGCGATTACCCGAAGCGGATTCGGCAGTTCGAAGACGCCGACGGGTGCGGGCCGCGTCAGACTTTTTTTTATCCGATCGAGCAATACGACGAAGAGATTTTGGATCGTCTAAGCGAACTTTGCCGGGAGACGGGGGCGGAGATCGAGGTGCATCTGCATCATGACCGGGACACGTCCGCCGGTTTGCGGGAAAAACTGGAACGCGGAAAGGCGGATCTGCTTCGTCATGGAGCGTTGTCCCGGGATTCCAAAGGAAACGTGAGGTTCGGTTTCGTTCATGGCAATTGGGCATTGGCTCATTCGCATCCGGACGGACGGCATTGCGGGGTTCTGGACGAACTCGCCGTGTTGGAGGGAGCCGGATGTTACGCCGACTTCACGATGCCCTCGGCGCCGGATCGAACCCAAACCAAGATCGTGAACCAGATTTACTACGCCGCGAGCAGCGGTAGCCCGAAGCCGCATGACCGGGGAACACGCGCGCAGGTCGGGCGGCGGCCGGCGGCGGGAGAATTGCTGTTGGTGCAAGGACCGTTGGGTTTGAATTGGCGGCGGAGGAAAGCCGCGGTTTTTCCTCGGCTCGAAAACGGCGAGATTTCCCGGATGAATCCGCCCACCGTGGAACGTCTTCGGCTCTGGATCGATCTCGACATTCATGTTGCCGGACAGCCGGACTGGGTGTTCATCAAGCTCCATACCCACGGGGGCATCCCTCCGAATATGGAAGTTTTTCTTGGCGATCCAATGGAGCGTTTTTGTCATCAAATTCTGGATGCGTTTCGCCAAGAAAACGGTTTCCGAATCCATTTCGTCACCGCTCGCGAAATGACCAACATCATCCATGCGGCCGAAGAAGGCCACCGGGGCGACGCCGGCCGTTTCCGTGATTTTCGGTATGTCCGGGAGCTTAAACAAAGTGGCGGGGGCGTCCCGCCTCCGTGCGGTTGAGAAGCCCATGCGCCTCCTTTTCATCTCCAATCTTTTTCCGGACCGTTCCGAGCCCTATCGCGGACTCGACAATGCCATCGTGCTGCGACACCTCTCGCAGGCTTTCGACATCCGGGTGATTTCCCCCCGACCGACCCTTCCGTTGCCGGGAGCGGCGAAAACGAGGGTACCGCGGCTGGAGGACGAGTCCTTTCGACCGACGTATCCGCCGGTTCGTTACATTCCCAAGGTCGGCAGCCGGGTGAACCACCGGCTCTTTGCCCGAGGCTTGGGGCCTGCGGTGGAGGCGGTTCGCCGGGAGTTTCCTTTCGAAGTCATTCTTTGCTCTTGGGCCTATCCCGATACGTGGGCGGTGGCGCGCATCGCCCGGCGCATGGTAACCCCTTTTGTGTCGATCGTCCAAGGGACCGACGTGCATTCCTATCTTGAGATGCCGGTCCGCCGACGGTTGATCGTCGAAGGGTTGAGTCGGGCGGAGGCGGTCATTGCCCGCAGCGGGGACCTTGGGCGACGGTTGGAAAGGGCGGGCGTCCCAAGCGAACGGTTGCACACGGTTTATAACGGGGTCGATGGTGCCGTTTTCAAACCGGGCGACCGGACGGCGGCCCGGGAGGAACTTGGGTTGCCCCCCGACGCGGAAATCGTGTTGTTCGTCGGCAATTTCTATGCGGTGAAGAATCCGCTGTTGACGGTCGCCGCCCATGCGGAGTGGACGAAAAAGGCTCCCCGCAAGTCCCGGTTTCTGGTGATGGTCGGAGGCGGGCCGATGGAGCGGGAAGTCCGGGCAACCGTTCGCCATTGGGAGACGGAGGACCGGGTTGTTCTCGCCGGACGGCAAACTTCGGCCCGGGTGGCGCGTTACATGCAGGCTGCCGATTGTCTGTTGTTGACCAGTCACAATGAAGGTTTGCCCAACGTGGTTTTGGAAGCTCTCTCCTGCGGCCTTCCGGTGGTGGCGACCGATGTCGGAGGAATATCCGAAGTGATTGATCGTGAGGAACGCGGGCGTTTGGTCGGGAGCCGCGAACCGCACGAAATCGCGGCGGCGGTGGAGAGCGTCCTCAATCGGAAACCGAAACGGAGCGGGATATCCCCCGTCACCTTTTCGTGGACCCGGACGGCGACGCGCTACGAGGAATTGATTCGGTTGGCGGTCGCCCGCCGCGGGTTCTGAATCCGCACTGCGACACACCCCACCGCTCTCAAGAGGGGAAGTTCCTGTATGCCGATCCCCTATTGGGAGGGGGACCATGTGCGAGCAAGGTGGGGTGTGTGAGTAGTGGGGTTGGCTCTGCCGCCCCATTTTCCACGAAGTTCGAAAACCCGGATCGACAACCCCGCCGTCGACGCGGAAGATCGTCGCCGTTCGGGTCGTCCATGGCCGCTGCGTGCGGTCGGGCGGCGGAGCCAACCCGACTACGGTGGCGCTCCGCCGTGCGCTCGTGAGAGGGGGGACCATGCGCCAGCCTACGAGGCGGCCCGTTGCTCGCGTTGGGCCGAGCGGCAGGGGACGACGACGACGGGGCCGGGGAATTCCCGGAGGACGCCCCGGGCGGTGCTTCCGACGATGAACTCGTAGAAGGCGCCGTGGCCGTGGGAGCCGATGATCAAAAGGTCGGCCTCTCGCTCCCGGGCGATCAGCAGGATCGATTCGACGGGGGGGCCTTGCACCGTGAGGGCGGTGGCGTGGATGCCTTCGGCTTTCAATTCGTCGCAGCACGCCGTAAGTCGGCGTTTGGCCTCCTCTTGTTCCCGGAGCAAATGATCGGGGATGTGGTCGGCGGATAGATCGTAACCCGCCAGGACGATCGGCGGAGGCACGACGTAGAGGAGGAAAACCTTCGCGGCCAAGTCCTTGGCAAAGCTCAAGGTGGTCTTCATCACCCGGGCGGTGACGTCGGAAAAATCAATGGGGACTAAAATCGCTTTCATGACTCACCGCTCCCTTCGTTTGTTAAAAAAAGGCCTTCACCCACTATATTCGATCAGGGCGAAAAGTCCTGCCGAATGTTGGGTGAAGGCCCGGTTTTTAAACGAAATCGGATTTTTCTTATTCCACTCGCATGATCCCGGTCATTCCCGCAGGGGTGTGTCCGGGAAACGAGCAAACGAACATATAATCGCCCGGTTCCTCCGGAGCGGTGAACGTCAACGTTTCTTCTTCGCCCGGTCCGAGAACCGCGGTGTAGGCGATGACGCGGTCTTCCCAATCGGGGGCGACGTATTCGTTGTCGCGGTGGGGCATCGACGCCATCGCGAATTGGGTGTGGTTTGCTCCTTTGGCGAGGAAAACGAGGTTGTGTCCCATGGTTTCCTTCGGCATCCGACCGATGTTGCGGAAAAGGATTTCCACTTCGGCACCGGCTTGCACCGTGAACAGAGTCGGGCTGAAACGCATTTGGTCGTTACCGGTGATGACGATCGGCTCGCCCTCGGTGGCTGCCGGGACCGTTTCCTGGTCCGCCGCTCGTTGTTGGACCTCTGTTTGAGTGTCTCCGCCGCATGCGGCGAAAAACATTATGGCGGCCGTCATCGCGAGTGTATTGGAAATGAGATTTCGGATTTTCATGTCAGTTTAGTTAGGTCGTTCGTTATTTTTGGAACAAAAGCCAAAAATATATTCGGGTGGAGCCGTCCTGCAAACGGAAACGGTCGGCTCGATCAGCTATAACCAAATCTTGTCCGGGCAAGGACAAGATTTGATGAGGGAGACGATCCGATAGCTACCATCCATGTGAGCCGCGGTTTTTGCTCAACTTCGTTCGATCGCGAGCCTCGGGGGTGCGGCGAGCGGGGGACGGATGGCGCGCACGGGGGCGGAACGTCGTTCGCGGATCTTGGTTTGTACGATCACGGAGCTGATCGAGACCACCGAACTCATCGGCATGATGATCGCCGCCACCAGCGGGTTCATCAATCCGACGAGACAGAGACTGATCGCGGCCAGGTTGTAAGTGATGGTGAACGAAAACACTCGGCGGAGCGTTTTGCCGCGGTTTTGCGTCGTTTCGAACAGGTTGCGAATTCCGCTCAAACCCCGTCCGAGGAAATAAAAATCGGCTTTTTGCTCCAAAATCCCCCGGTTCACTGCCGGGGTGCCGCGGCACCAGGAGAGGTCGAAGGCCAAGCTGTCGTTGGCGCCGTCGCCGATCATCAACGTGTCCTCCCGGTCGATTTCCCGAACCCAATCGGCCTTGCCGGCCGGGGACATTTCCCCGAGGCAATGGTTCGCCGGAAGACCGAGTCGGCGCCCCATCCGATCGACCTTCTCCTGGCGGTCGCCGCTGAGGATGTAAACCTCAAATCCCCGGGCCTGCCAAGCGGCGATCTCCTCCACGGCGTCGGCGCGGACCTCTTCCCCGATGGAAAATGAGGCGACCGGGCGGCCGTTCAAGGTGAGCTCGCAATCGTGTCCTTCCCCGTCGATCGAAGGGGAATCCGCCGGACCGGGACTCCGGCTCCAACCCGAGCGTCCGAGACGCCAGACGCCGGCTTCGGTTTCCGCTTCCAAGCCGCAACCGACGACTTCCCGGACCGGAATCGCGGCGATTTCCGGCGATTTGCGGTCCATGCCTTCCGCCAGCAAATATTCGCGGATGCATCGGCTGACCGGATGCAGATTGCTTTCTACCAGATGCAGAAGCATCTCCCCGGTGGCCGGATCGAGCGTCCGGAGAACTTCCGGATTGTTCAACGCGAGGTTTTCCAAGGTGAGCGTGCCGGTCTTGTCGAAGATGATCTTCCGGACCCGGGCGAGACGGTGCCAGATGCCGTTGTCGCGGACGAAAACGCCGCGTTGCCGCAGGGAGGAGACCGCCATCTCGTCGGCCAACGGCCAGGCGACCCCGATCGCGCAGGGGCAGGAAACCACCAGCACCGAGATCAACACCTGGAGGGCCATCAACGGATTGCCGGTGACGAGAGACCACGTGCTCCAGCCGGCGATCGCGATGGCGATGACGACGGCGAGGTAAATTTTGATGATTCGTTCGAGAAGAAAATAGCGCGGACTCTCCTTCGGTTGATGGGAGAGCAGGGAGGCGAGCAAGGAGTCCCTCCAATGCTGGCGGGCCACCAGCTCGATCGGCGCGCCGCCGAGGTTGATCGCTCCGGCCAACACGGAATTCCCCCGGCGCGATTCGTGGGCGTCGCTTTCGCCGTTGATCCATTCGAGCCCGAAGGTGGCCTCGCTGGAGTCAAGCTCGGACCGGACCGGGACGTATTGGCCGGATTTGACGCTGTAGCGCATCCCGGGACAGATCTCGGTGATCGGAAGTTTCTTTTCTTCGATCGGATTGCCCGGCTTGGAGACGATCACATTCACCTCCTGTTGTTGGTCGCGCAGCCCGAGGAGGTAATTGCGGTTTTTCTCGATGGCGAGCTGTTGCGTCCACCGTCCGACCAACATCAGGAAGGTGAACATCGAGACGAAATCGAAGTAGAGGAAGCTGTGGTCGCCCTGCCGCCAGGCGTAGATGGAACCTGCGTAGGCGAGCACGATGCCCAAGGCGATTGGGAGATCGATATGGATGATCCCCCTCCGGAGGGCCAAAATGCTGCGCCGGATGAAATAGGAACCGCCCACCACCACGCTGGCGGTGGCGAAGAAGAAGATCATGAAAGCGAACTGGGCGGCGTATTCAAAAGTTGAATCCATTCCGAAATAAAACGGAACGGTGAACAACATGCAGTTCATCGCCAGGGCGGCGGTGATTCCCATTTTCAGCACCAGCGACTGGCTCTCCTTGTTGGCCCGTTTCGCCGCCGGAGCGACCAGGTAGCCGAACGACTGGACCTCCCGGGCGAAGGCGACCGCGTCGAACTGGCCCTTGACCCAACGGATGCACATCTGGCCAAGGGCCGAGTTGATCTGGATGGCGAGGGCGCCGTCGTGGCGGTCGAAAAGTTGTTCGATCAGCCAGACGCAACCGATGCAGGAAATGCCTTGGAGGTCGAGGGCGAGGCTCGGGCTGTCGGAACGTTCCTCGGCCTCCGCGCAGGCCCGGCGGAGCCATTCGTAGTCGCGCGGCTGGAAGACGGTCGGTTTGACCGGCTGGGCCTGGCCCTCCTGCAATTCGTAGTATTTGTCCAAGCCGTTTTCGTTGATCAAACGAAACACGAATTGGCAACCGGAACAGCAGAACTCCGGACGCTGGGGGGTCGGCTGGAACGGAAGGTGGCAATGGCGGCACTCGGACATGGGAAGAGAAATTATGAATTAGGAATTATGAATGATGAAGGGGGACGGTCACGGGAGGCAGCAGGCCGGGAGGGGGAGTTCGGCGGAGGAGGGAGCCTCGCCGACGCTGAGGGCGCGCCAGCTGATCAGAAGAATGGATACGACGGCTAAGGTTTGTTGCATGCGGCGGATGCCGACGGGACCGAAGCGGGCTTGCCAGCGGAGGAATTGGCTCTGGAGGAGCCACATCGGGGCGGCGGTGCCGATCGCGAAGGCGGCCATCATCTGTCCGCCGGCGACGGCGGATCCGGAGAGGAGGGCGACTCCAAAGAGCAAATACAATGGGGCGCATGGCAGAAAGGGAGTGAAGGTGCCGAGCAGCATGGCGAGGACCGGGCGCTTCATTTGGGCAGCGCGCATCCGGAGTCGGAAGAAGAGGGCGGAAAAGTAAGGGATTCGCGGAATCCGCTTCTCCCATCCGAAGATGAAGACGAGGAAGAGGGCGACGAAGGCCCAGGGAAGGGCCTTGGTCAGGCCGAGGGAGAAGAGCCCCGCTACCGTGGCTCCGATCGCCCCGGCCAGCAAACCGATCGCGCTGTAGGAGAGGACGCGGGAGCCGTGGTAGAGGGCGATGGAGGTCTGGGCCGACCCGCCGTTTTCCTTCCGGGGCAACATCGCGCACGCCAACGGCCCGCACATCCCGATGCAGTGGATGCTGGTCACGAGTCCGGCTACGAAGCCGGCGAGTGGAGTGTTGACGGCGGAAAGGTCCATGGGGGAATAGGCGATAGACGATAGACGATAGCTGATAGACGATTATTGGAGTCTGGATTTCGCGATGGAAAGGGGGACACACCCCACCATGCTTGCGCATGGTCCCCCCCCTCTCCAGAGGGGAACTTCCGTGGATCCCCTCTGGAGAGGGGGTCTCCAGAGGGGAACTTCCGTGGATCCCCCTCTAGAGAGGGGGGGACCGCTCGCCAGAGCGGTGGGGTGTGTTCCGTGAGCCCGTTCACAAGAGGCGGATCGGCTGGTTGTGGGCGGCGAGGGTGAAGAAAACGGTCCAGACGCTGATGAGCAGGCAGAAGCCGGCGATGATCAGGATCCACGGTTTGTTGGCGATGTGTTCGATGATGGCTTTCATATAATCAGGTATTGGGACCGAGGAACGAGACCGGTCGGGTGATCTGGCGTTCGCGGGTCGATTCTTCGATGACGATGTTGAGTTTCATTTGACCACCGCCGTGTTGGTCGCGCGGGAGGGTGATGAAAAGGGGGACGACCCGTTCCGCCAGCGGATCGAGTTCGATGGCGTCGCTGGCGGGTGACCACTCGATGCCGTCGGCGCCGTTGTGCACGGTGATCCGGAAGGTGGTGGTTTCGTTTCGTTTGTTCGCGATGCGCACTTGAAAGTGGTTGCGGAGCAAGCCTTCTTCCTGGTAATACGGTGCGCCCGGAAAGCGGATGACCGAGGCGGTGAACGGCTCCAGGCGGGAGAGAGACAAGAAGAAAACCGAGGCACCGATCAACATCAGCAGGCTGTAAACCAGCGTGCGCGGCCGGATGAAACGGGTCTTTCCCCCGGCGAGGGCGTTCATCGAGGCGTGGCGGATCAGGCCGGTCGGACGCTTGATCCGGGTCATCACATCATTGCATTCGTCGATGCAGGCGGTGCAGCCGATACACTCCATTTGCAGCCCTTGCCGGATGTCGATGCCGGTCGGGCAGACGTTCACGCAGCGGAGGCAGTCGACGCAGTCCCCGGCTCCGGCGGTATTGACCTTCCCCCGCGGTTCGCCCCGGTTGGCGTCGTATCCGACGACGATCGAGTCGTCGTCGATCAGCGACGATTGCAATCTGCCGTAGGGGCAGATCACGATGCAAAGCTGTTCGCGAAACCAGGCGAAGTTGAAATAGAGGATCCCGGACATCACGAACACCCAGAGGAAAACGGTCCAGTTCTCGACCGGGGCCGCCTGCACCATGGCGTAGAGTCCGGGAATCGAGACGAAGTAGGAAATGAAGATGTGCGAGATCAATAACGAGACCGCGATGTAGAGCCCGTGTTTCACCGAGCGGCGGAAGATCTTCTCGCGGGTCCACAGTGCGGCGTCGAGTTTGCGGCGACGGTTGGGGTCGCCCTCGACCCAGCGTTCGATCCGGCGGTAGATGCCGTCGAGCCAGACCGTCTGGGGACAGGCCCATCCGCACCAGACTCGTCCGAACAGGGCCGCGACGTAGAAGAGGCCGAAGCCGAGTCCGGTGATGAGGAAGAAGATCAGCCAGACATCTTCCGCGACGAAGGTCAGTCCGAAGAGATGGAACTGGCGCTCCGCCACATTCAGGAAAATGGCGGGAGCGCCGTTGATCGGTATCCATGGCGGCAGGACGTAGACGAGGATCAACAATCCGAATACGACCGTCCGCCACCGGTTGAGCCGTCCGCGGGGCGCCGTCGGGTGGAGGAACTGCCTCGACCCGTCCGCGGAGATGGTCGTGACTGATTCCAGCGAAGGCGCGCTCATCTCAAAGGGATTCTTCGGCGGTTTCCGCGGCGGGGGCCGCTCCGTTCCCGGGCGACGGATTTAGACTGAGCAGGAAGGCGGTCAGTTCGGCGGTGCCGGTCGAGCCGAGGGAGGAGCTCCAGCCCGGCATTCCTCGGGCGGGAATGCCGTCGCGGATCGAAGCGAGCACTTCCATCGGCATGCCGCCATGGAGCCATTCGCCATCGTTGAGGCTCGGTCCGATCCCGCCTTCGGCGTTGATTCCGTGGCAGGCGGCGCAATTGGTGGCGTAGCTTCTTTTGGCCCGTTCGAGGACCTCGTCCTCGAGACTCATCGCGATCAACCGTTCGGCGGAGAACCCGCCGCCTCCGGCGTTGGCGGCGTAGGCGGCGGCCCGCGCTTGGGAAATCGCGAGCCGTTGTTCGGGAGTCCGTCCGACCTCGGCAATGTGGAAGTAGAACCAGTAGCCGATGGAAAACACGATGGCCCCGTAGAAGGTCATCAACCACCAGTTCGGCAGTTTCTTGTCGTATTCCTGGATGCCGTCGTAGACATGCTCGCGCATGATTTCGTCGGAATCCTCGTCGTGGGACTTTTCCGGTTTTTCGTCGTTACGATTCATGGCGGTTCGGTTTGGCGCTTTGGAATTGGTCATCCTCCAACGGCAGTGAGGAGAGATGGTTCACGTTATTCTTTTTCATCAGGGCCACCCGGATCACCGCGCCGGTGAACACCGCCGCGAAGATGAAGAAGCCGATGACCGGAAAAAGAAGCTGGAATTCCGTATAACTGATGCGGGACCACATGGCGTTCTAGTGTTTGTCGGTTGTCAGGTGTCGGGTGTCAGGGAGTGGTGGTCTCCTCGTCGACGACCTGGGATTTGCCGAGTTTTTGCAGGTAGGCGATCAACGCGATGATCTCGGTGTCGGCGTGGGCGGTTTCGCCGGAGCGGGCGAGATTCGCCACGATTTCCTCGGCTTGCCGTTCGGCGAGCGCGACCGCGTTGTCGATCATTTCCTGACTGTAGGGGACCCCGAGAATCCGCATCACCCGGAGTTTCGACGGGAGCGAGGCAAAGTCGGTTTGCCGTTCGAAGAGCCACGGATAGTTGGGCATGTTGGAGCCGGGCGAAGTCGAGCGGGCGTCCATCATGTGGTGGAAGTGCCAGACGTCCGGATACTTTCCGCCGACCCGGTGAAGGTCGGGACCGGTCCGCTTGGAACCCCATTGGAACGGATAATCGTAGATGAAGTCCCCCATTCGAGAGAAGTCGCCGTAACGAAGCACCTCGGCATGGAAGGGGCGGACCGACTGCGAGTGGCAGTTGTAGCAACCCTCGCGGACGTAGATGTCGCGGCCGGCCAATTCGAGCGGCGAGTAGAGTTCCTGTTGCACCCCTTCGATCGGGCCGGAGCGTTTCATGGTGACCATCGGAACGATTTCAACGATGCCGCCGATCAGGACCGCGACCAGGGTCAGGACGGTGAACGGCAGGCTGTTGGCGTGCAGGCGGTCGTACCATTTGCCCCATTCCTTGCCCTTGGACTGGAAGTGGATGATCAGTCCGATCGAGACAATGATCAGCAGGACCAGAGAGACGATCATGGTGATGTCGCCGCCGAAGGCCCAGCCGGCGGCGAGCATGAGGAGGAGGAAGGTGTAGAGGACCGGGGCGTTCCAGAAGGCTCGGGCGACGCTCAGGTCCTGGGTGGCGTCTTTTTCGATCTTGGCGACCTCGACGACTCCGTTGACGGCGCGGCCGCTTCGGATGGTTTTGTAGAGGTTGTAGGCGAAGAGGAAGAAGCCGGTCAGGTAGAGGGCGCCACCGATGATCCGCAGGTAATACATCGGTATAATTGCCGCGAGGGATTCGACGAAATTCGGATAGGCGAGGGAGTTGCCGCCGTCGGTGGTGGCCAGCAGCATCATCCCCTGGGTGATGCCGGAGACCCACATGGCGGCGGTGTAGAAGAGAATCCCGACCAAGCCGAGCCAGAAGTGCCAGTTGGCCATTGGCGTCGAGTGGAGTTTGGTGTTCCAGAGACGGGGGGCCAACCAGTAGAACATGCCGGCCGCCATGAAACCGTTCCAGCCGAGGGCCGCGCTATGGACGTGGCCGATGGTCCAATCGGTGTAGTGCGACAAGGCGTTAATGGTTTTGATCGAAAGGAGCGGTCCCTCGAAGGTGGCCATTCCGTAGAACGTGACCGCCGCCACCATGAACTTGAGCACCGGATCGGTCCGGACCTTGTGCCAGGCGCCGCGCAAGGTGAGGAGACCGTTGAGCATACCGCCCCAGGAGGGAGCCCAGAGCATCACGCTGAAGAGCATCCCGAGTGATTGGAGCCAGCCCGGCAGAGAAGTGTAAAGCAAGTGGTGGGGGCCGGCCCAGATGTAGATGAAGACCAGCGACCAGAAGTGGATGATCGACAACCGGTAGGAATAGACCGGACGGTTGGCCGCCTTCGGCAGGTAGTAATACATGATCCCGAGGATCGGGGTGGTGAGGAAGAAGGCCACGGCGTTGTGACCGTACCACCATTGGATCAAGGCGTCCTGGACTCCGCCGAAGACCGGGTAGGCGTGGAGCAGCCCGGTTGGGATCTGGAGGTTGTTGACCACGTAAAGGACGGCCACCGTGATGATGGTGGCGATGTAGAACCAGATAGCCACGTAGAGCGACCGCTCGTTGCGGCGGGCCAGGGTGAGGAAAAAATTGAAGGCGAAAGCGAGCCAGACCAGGACGACCATGATGTCGATCGGCCAGATCAGTTCCGCGTATTCCTTGCTCCGGCTGTAGCCGAGCGGCAGGGTGACGACGGCGGCGACGATGATCGATTGCCAACCCCAAAAGTGGAACCACGTGAGGAAATTGGAGGCGAGCCGGGCTTTGACCAACCGTTGGGTGGAGTGATAGACCCCGGCGAAAATCATGTTGCCGACGAAAGCGAAGATCACCGCGTTGGTGTGCAACGGACGCAGGCGGCCGAACGACAGCCACGAAGTTTCGAAATTGGCCGGCCAGAACGCCAGTTGGATGGCGATCAGGACCCCGACCGCCATCCCGACGAGCGCCCAGAAGACCGAGGCGATCATGAAGTAGCGGACGACCGTGTCGTTGAACTCGATGGTGATCCGTCCCGGGCGCGGCGCCTGGGGCGGATGGGCGCGATCGACCTTCGTTTCTTCGACGAGCGGAAGATTCTTCGGCGGCTCCTGGACCGGTGTTTCGAACGCCATTGGATTGGCGAGGGAAGGATTACTTTGCGTTGGATTCATGTTCGGAATTTGCGGGTCGGGATTGTTCGTCTTGGAGCGGCATCAAGGATTCCCGCTCATTGCTGCTGAACCTGCGGCTATCGACTTGGTAGAGGAAGAGCAGGACAAACAGGGTGGCGAGGACGAAGCCGACGAAGGCTGTCAGTAAAAGGACGTTCATGGAAAATCAGCTGGATGGGGCTTCGAGGTTTTGGGCGCCGATGGGTCGGGCCGCTGCGGTGATTGGGCGGGAAGCCGCCGGGAAGACGCAGGTGGCGGGCGGGATGATCAGGACCGGTACGCGCGCCCGGCGGGCGACCTCCCGACTGGTGCTGCCGAGCACCGATTCTTTGGACGAATCGTGGCCGCGGGCGCCGAGCACGACGAGGGAAATCGCGGCGGCCTCGGTGGTTTCGGTGATTCGATCGGCGACGTCGCCTTCGCCCAATTGAATGACGACCTCGCGGGCTCCGGCGTTTTCCAGGGCGGTTTTCATCGCGGAAAGTCGAACGGCGGCCTCCGGATCCGACGCCGACCGACCGTGTTCTCCGACATGGAGGATGGTGACGGCGCTGCCGCAGTAGCTCACGATCTGGAGCAGGAACTGGAAGGCGAAATCGGCTTGGGCCGAGAAATCGGCGCCATAAAGGAGCCACGTGGAAAAATCGCGGCAGACCAGATTGTATTGCGGCTCGCCGTCGGGGTCGGTTTTGACCAACCGCTTGAGCAAGACCGGCACATGGGAATGGTGAAGGATGTCGAGCGCGCTTTCGCCGAGGACGATGTTCCGGGCCAGGGAGGCACCCCGCGATCCGGCAATGACCAATGAAGCTCCGGTTTGACGGGCGAGGGCTTCGATCGCGGCCGACGGTTTGCCGTAAACGATCCGGGCGCTCGCTTCGAATCCCTGGGCGGCGACGGTATCGCGCAGTTTGGCCAACCGTGCCTCGGCCCGTCGGCTCAAATCGTTGCGCAAGGCTTCATTGTAATCGAAGCCGGGCGCGGAAATGTGCTGGGGAGGAAGGTCCATTGCATGGGCCAGGATGATTTCCCGCGTGCCGAGCGGAACGAGTCCTCCCAGATTGACCACGATTTGGTCGGAAGCCTCCGACAAATCGGTGGCGATGATGACGCGGGAAAACATGTTGGTTCAGGTCCTGGTTACGTGGAGCGGGGGCGCGGCGTTGACGGTCCGAATCGGTCGGCTCCGGCGATGGGATTTCTGGGGAACGGCTTTAGGGGCGGTTTCGCGGGCGCATTGCCCGCAACAACGGTAACGGGTCGCCGTCCTCCCGTCGGGTGAGACACTAGTATCGGTTAGTTTGTTTTGGCACATGGCGGCATTCTGCCACAGCTGAATTGGCGCCGCGCCGCATCAATTGCCCGGGAGTGGTCAAATTTTGTTTTAGGTCAAGATTCGGGTAAGCAAGATGATCGGGGAGGGGATGGAAATCGGGCGTTTGATTGGCGAGCGAGTGTGTCGCCGAGCGTTTTCGTAATTTGGGCTGCGCCCGGGGAACGACATGGAATGAAACTTCCTCTCCACTGGGAGGGATGGCATCCTGCCGTCCGCCGTCGGCGTCGTTTCAAAAGAAGGTCGGCTGGAAGCCAACCCTCCGATTTAGCACTGCGACCCGCATAAGAGGGGATTGGCGTGAAAAAGTTTTCCTCTTGAGAAGGCCGGGGGACCGCTCAGTTGCATGGTCACCTCCGCAACCGTCGCCAGGGGACGACGGCGCGGTCGCCGGCGATGTCGAGGATCTGCGCTTCCACTTGGTAGGCGCGGGCGAGGTTTTCGGGACGGAGCACCTGGGCGGGTTCGCCGACGGCGGCGACGCGGCCTTGGTCGAACAGAAGGAGGCGGTCGCAGAATCGGGAGGCGAGGGGGAGATTGTGCAAAACCACCACCACCGTCATGCCCCGGGAATGGACGTGTTCGCGGAACAATTCCATCATTTGCAGTTCGTGGAACGGATCGAGGCCGCTGGATGGTTCGTCGGCGAAGAGTAGTTCCGGGTCCCCGGCCAGGGCCCGGGCGAGCAAGACCCGGGAACGTTCGCCGCCCGAGAGTTCGGTGACCGGCCGGGCGGCCACTTCCGCGACATCGACGGAGGCAAGCGCTCGTTTGACCGCGGCCCGGTCTTCCGTGCCGGGGGCGCTCCAGGCGGAGAGAAACGGAAGGCGTCCGAGCATGACTACCCGTTCGGCGGTCATCGGCCAAAGGCAATCGGCGTTTTGCGGGAGATAAGCGATCCGTCGCGCCCGCTCCCGGATGGAGTGACTTTCGATCGGG
The DNA here is from genome assembly GCF_056590205.1 of Verruconatronum alginivorum. Taxonomy (NCBI): domain Bacteria; kingdom Pseudomonadati; phylum Verrucomicrobiota; class Opitutia; order Opitutales; family Verruconatronaceae; genus Verruconatronum; species Verruconatronum alginivorum. The sequence goes on from NZ_JBWPVQ010000001.1 coordinate 3,628,100, forward strand.
GTTCCGTCGAAACGGATCGCCCCGGCGTCGCGCCGGATCAATTCCAACATCGCTCGCAGGCAGGTCGATTTGCCCGATCCGTTGGCTCCGATGATGCCGAATAATTCCCCGCGGCGGAACGAGACGTTTACGGAATCGAGCACTCGGCGCGACCCGAGCGTCACTTGAAGGCCGGTCGCCTCGAACAGTGGGTTCGTATTCGTGTCGGTAGTCATTGTTTCACGGATACATTCGTCGGAGACGGAAAATGAGCCAAAAGAAGAACGGAGCGCCGATGAGCGAAGTGACGACTCCGAGTTTGAGTTCCTGCTCGACCGGCAGCAGGCGGACGAAGATGTCGGCCCAGAGTAACAACAACGCTCCGCCGAGGGCCGAGGCGATCAACAACCGGGCCGGGTCGTGGCGCACCAGGGGACGCAACACGTGCGGAACGACCAAACCGACGAACCCGATCGCTCCGGCGGCCGCCGTGGCCGGTCCGACGATCAGGGCGCAACCGAGGATCAACATCCACCGGAGTCGGGTCAGCGAGACGCCGAGGCTGGCGGCGGTTTCGTCCCCGAGGGTCAACGCCTGGAGGCTTCGGCCGCAGGCGAGGATTAGTCCGGCTCCGACCAACATCAGCGGAGTGGCGAACGCCAGGTGATCCCAACTCCGGTCGGCCACCGATCCCATCAGCCAGAAGACGATCTCATGGGCGGCGAACGGATTGGGGGAAAAATTCAACACCAGGGAGGTGAGGGCGGCGGTCAACGCGGAAACCGCGACCCCCGCCAAAATCAAAGTTTGGATACTGCGGACCCGTCCGGCGAGCCAGGCGATCAGGAGGGTGGCGGCGGCGGCCCCCGCGAGTCCCCCGGCCGGAACCGCCAGGGCGAAACCGGTGACCGGGGCGATCCCGGAATAAAAAACCACGACGGCTCCGAGGGCGGCCCCGCCGTTAATGCCGAGCAGGCCGGAGTCGGCGAGGGGGTTGCGGGTGTAACCTTGGAGGGCGGCGCCGACGAGCCCGAGGCCGGCCCCGATCAACAGGGCCAGCAAGGTGCGGGGCAACCGGAGTTCGCGGACCGCGATTCCCATCGGTTCTTCGCCCGCGAACAGCCAGCGGAGGACTTCGGGCGGGGAGAGCCAGACGGTGCCGATCGTCAGGGAAAGGATCGCGGTGGCGACGACCGCCACGCCGAGGAGGAGCGGCAGCGTCAATTGGCGGCGGAAATCGGACGGGGCGTCGTTCACGGATGGCGTGGTGGGTGGGCGGGGGAGTCGGGGGCGAAGGCGAGCTCCCGTTGTTGCCAAAGGTGTTCGATTGTTTGGGCGATCAGGTTGTTGCCGGTGAGGGTCCAAGCGAGGGGAATTTGCAGGGTCCGGACCTGTTCCGGGAGGTGGCGGAGAGCCGGATGGCGGACCAGTTGGGCGCCGAGGGTCGGGTTGTCCGGATAATAAGAGAGCAAAATCAGGAAATCGGGCGGCGAAAGCAGGAGCGCTTCGAGGGGAACGACTCCTTCGGTTTGGATCCCGAACGAAGTGGCGTGGTTTTCGAACCCGGCCGCTTCGAGGATTTGGTGTCCGAGGGTTTCCGTCCCGCGGGTGTATCCGCCATGGCTATACAAAAGGGCGGTAGGCCGGGCCCTGTCCGGGGTGGTGGCGGACGAGATGCGTTGGAGAGTGTCGTCCATTTGGCGGATCAGCGATTCGCCCCGTTCCGGCACGCCGAGGATATCGGCGACCTGCCGGACCAGTTCGCGGCATTCGGCGAGGGTGGTCGCTTCCGGCAGGTGGACGACCCGGACCCCGGTCCGTTGCAGGAGGCGTGAGGTGATCGGGGCGGTGTATTGGCTGGCGAACACGATGTCGGGCCGGAGGCGGAGGATTTGTTCGGTCGATCCATCGGTGGCGGGGAAACGGGCGGCGCGACCTGCCAGGCGGGAGAGCTCGGGGTCGGACGCCAGTCGGGAAAGAGCGGCGATCTGGTCGGGGTCGGCCAATTGGAGGATCAGTTCGTCGGCGGAAAGATTGATCGATACGATCCGCCGGTAGGAAGAAGGCTCCCCGGCGACCGAGATGGCGACGGAGGAGATGAGAAGCAAAAGGCCGGCGAAGAGGCCGACGATGGTGGAGACGGTTTTCACTCGAAGCCGATTTGTAGACGGCGAGTTGGGGCGGGGCAAGACGCTTGTGGATTTCGGCCATGCCCGTCCAATTGGATCAGATCACTTGATTCTGGGCGATTTGGGCGCGGATGGATTTCGCCGTTTGGTCGTGATCGCGTAGGAGGCGGTTTTTGTCCGGGGGGAAGGCGACGTCGGCTTCGACTGTCTGGCGGAGAAGTTCGAGTTGGGTTAGCAGCGCTTCGAGGCGGGATTCGTTGAACGACAGGGGGGCGACGGTTCGAAGGGCGACGATCAGACGGTTCAGGATGGCGACGTTTCCGCGGGAATGTTCCCGGATCTGATTGAAGCAGGTGCCGAGGAGTTCCTCGAAACCGGGTCGAGGGACGATCAGACGGAGGCGGTGGTCTTTGATTCTGAAGGGAGATTCAATCTTTCGTTGAATAAGACGGGCCAGAAGGGTGGTTAATTGATCGACGCACATGATCGCGGTAGTGGTGTCGTTCATACTCGGCGAAAGGGCCTTCAGGGCGACGTCGACCAACTGACGAATCCCGAAGGTGGCATCTTGCTCGATGGTCCGGTGGCAGGAAATCGATAAGGCGTCGAGCACCTGTTCGATCTCCTTCTCGGACGGCGTTCGCCGGGAATGGATGCTGAAAAGGGGAGTGTCGGTGACGACGAATTCGCCGATCCGGTATTCCAGACGGAGGACGGTGTCGTGTTTTTCGGCGAAATCGAGCAGGGTGTCGGGGACGATGTGGTTGAGGTAACCGCTTTGCCGGGCCCGGATCGGGAGCCAGCCGGCTTCGTTCTCGAGTTCACGGGGAAGTTCGTAGGAAGTTTCGTCGCTCCCTTGGCCAAGTTCCTGGGGGTAAAGGGAGTCGAGTTCGTCCATCGTCTCGGCAGCGGCCCGTTCGAGGATGGTGCTCGCCTGGATCGAGTAGGCGATATGGTGGATAAAAAAGATCATCACCCCGATCCCGGCCAAGGCGAACACGACCGCACCAAGCACCGCGATGGAAGGAACGAATTTCTCGGCATCCAGGTCATGGATGGAGCGAAGGACGATCACGCAGTAAACGAAGATCGCGAGAAATGATCCGAGAACGACCTGGTTGCTTCGGTCGCGGACGAAATTGCGAAGGATACGCGGGGAATATTGGGTGGATGCTTCATTTAGAATCAGGATGGTGATGGAAAAAATGACCCCGGCTACCGTGATCATCGAGGTGGCGATCGCTTGCAGCATCCCTTGGGCTCCTTCGGCGCTGATGGCGAGCAACCGGGTGAACTTCGCCTCCAAATTGATCTCCAGCCGGTAATCGACTTCGACCAGGGCGAGGGCAATCAGCCCGCTGATGAAGACCATGCAGGTGGGAAGAAACCAGAAACTGTTGCGCAACTGGTCCCAGAATTCGTGTAGACGGTTCATCTTTGTTTGTTCCGCCCCGGTTCGGGCTATTTCATCGGGCCGATCTGTTGGAGTCCCGCCTTTAGGCGGTCTCTACTTTAACTCAAATTCCGGTTAAAGCCGGGACTCCAACAGGGCAAATGTCCCACTGCGGGGGAAGGTTGCCGCCAGATAATATAGCCCTGCCCCCCGGGTCGGGGTTCGGCTTGTTTCCTTTTGACTCATTTTAATCCGATTGCCGGGAGCTGGCAAATCGGTGGAGCGGGCTGAATCTGTCCTTGTCACTTGGCGGGCTCCGGCAAAGATGGAGGGCGATGAGTGTTCCATTACTTGATCTGAAGGGGCAAAACGGGGCGTTGGATGCTGAATTGAAGGCGGCTTCTGAGCGGGTGTTGTATTCCGGGCATTATATCCTGGGGCCCGAGGTCGACCAATTGGAGCGGGAATTGATGCCATTGACCGGGACCCGCCACGTTCTGGGGGTTTCTTCCGGCACCGACGCGATCCTCCTGGCTTTGATGGCCTTGGATATCGGGCCGGGGGATGAGGTCATCTGCCCGTCGTTCACCTTTTTCGCCACGGCTGGATGCATTTCGCGGACCGGGGCCAAGCCGGTCTTCGCCGATTCGGTTGAAAACGGATTTTTCCTCGACGCGGAGGATGTCGCCCGTCGGGTCACTCCGAAAACGAAGGCGATTATCCCGGTTCATTTGTTCGGGGAAATGATGGACCTCGAACCGTTGATGGCGGTGGCGGACAAACATGGTTTGGCGGTGATCGAGGATGCCGCCCAAGCTCTCGGCGCCTCCCGAAAGGGACGTCAGGCCGGCGGTGTCGGAACGTTCGGGACTTATAGCTTTTTTCCGTCGAAGAATCTCGGGTGCCTCGGAGACGCCGGGGCGTTGGCCACCAATGACGATCGGCTCGCCGAACGAGCCAGGATCCTGCGGGTCCATGGCATGGAACCGAAATATTTTCACAAATTCATCGGCGGAAACTTCCGGATCGATCCATTGCAGGCGGCGTTTTTGCGGGTCAAACTGTCACGCTACGATGAATACAATCGTAACCGCCAGCGCAACGCCGCTTTTTATCAGGAGCGACTCGGCGCGCTGGATGGCGTGAGTATTGGTCCATCGGATACGGATGGAAACGTCGTTATGCTTCCGGAGTCCACCGAAAATGCGGTGCATATCTGGAACCAGTTCACCCTGCGGGTGCGCGGTGCCGACGGGACTTCCGCCCGGCGCGACGCCCTCCGCTCCTTCCTGACCGCCCGGGGAATCGGTTGCGAGATTTACTACCCGAAGCCGCTCCACACCCAGGATTGCTTCGCTTATACCGGGCAGGGGAGTGAGCGCCTTCCCTGGGCCGAACGTTTGGCCGACGAATGTCTCAGCATTCCGATTTTCCCGGAGTTGACCGACGCGCAAAAGCAGGAAGTCGTCGACGCGATCGCGATGTTTCTGCAAAGCGCGTGAGTTTTCGTTAACCCGGCCGACGCATCGCCATGGATTCGAGCCGATCGTTTCGCCCGCGGGAGAGCCCTGCACCGTGGCGCCAGTGGGGGACTGATCTGGAGGAGTCGTCGGTCCAGCAATTGCGCAACGCCTGTGAATTGCCGGTAGCGGTCGCCGGAGCGTTGATGCCGGACGCGCACGTCGGGTACGGGTTGCCGATCGGGGGCGTGCTCGCTACCGAGAACGCGGTCATTCCCTACGCCGTCGGGGTCGATATCGCCTGCCGGGTCAAAATGACCGTCCTTGATTTGCCGATACGCGAACTCCACGACGACCGCGGGGTGGTTCGGTTGCGGCAGGCGATCGAGCGGGAAACGCGGTTCGGCATTGGGGCGTCTTTCAAGGCACGCCGCCAACATGAGGTGATGGACGCCGATTGGAACGTTTCGCCGGTGACCCGGACCAACAAGGACAAGGCGTGGAGTCAGCTCGGCACCAGCGGCAGCGGCAATCATTTCGTCGAGTTCGGCGTGTTTACCCTCGGAGAACGGCAGTTCGATCTTGAGCCCGGGTTTTATTTGGCATTGCTCAGTCACAGTGGAAGCCGCGGGACCGGGGCGCTCATTGCGGATCATTACAGCAAACGGGCGATGGCCCGGCACCCGGAGTTGCCCCGGGAGTTGAAGCACCTCGCCTGGCTCGAACTCGACTCGGAAGAGGGAATCGAATACTGGAACGCCATGGAGTTGATGGGGCGTTACGCGGCCGCCAATCACGCCTGCATCCACCGCCACATCTCGGAGCATCTCGGCGCGGAGATATTGCTCGATCTGGAAAACCATCACAATTTCGCCTGGAAGGAACGCCATTTTGGACGCGATGTGGTGGTTCATCGGAAAGGGGCGACTCCGGCCGGGAAAGGTGATCTCGGGATCATTCCCGGTTCGATGGCGAGTCCCGCTTTCGTGGTTCGGGGCAAAGGCAATGCCGATTCGCTCCATTCCGCCTCCCACGGCGCGGGACGGGTCATGTCCCGGAAACGGGCCAGGGAAACTCTCGATTGGAAGACCGCCCAAGCCCGCTTGAGCGCTCAAGGGGTCACCCTGATCTCCGCCGGTTTGGATGAGGTTCCGATGGTCTACAAGAACATCGAGGAGGTGATGGCCGCCCAAGCCGATTTGGTCGAGACCGTCGCCCGGTTCGATCCGAAACTGGTGAAAATGGCCCCCGCCGGGGAACGCCCGGAAGATTGATTAACCAAATCGGTTAATTTTAGGAAAAATAACTGGTTTGGTTAATTTTTGTATAAAATAACCGAATCGGTTAATTTTGGGGTTGATTAACCGCATCGGTTATTCAAAGATGGCCCCTATGCCGGACAAAGTGCTAGTGGTGATCGGGGATCTGGTCGCCTCCCGAGCCGCCCTTAAGCGCGGGAAGCTCCAGACCGACTTGAAAAAGGCGCTGGTCGCAGCCAGTCGGCGCAACAAGGAGGGGCTTCTTTCGCCCTATACTTTGACACTCGGCGACGAATTCCAAGCGGTTTACGGCGATCCCGCCGGACTTTTCCGGGACTTGCTGGGAATATCCGCGGCGATTTATCCGCATGCGGTCCGTTATTCGGTCGCGGTCGGATCATTGGTCACGCCGATCAACCGCGTGCGGGCGCTCGAGATGGATGGACCCGCCTTCCACGATGCCCGGGATGAAATGGAACGCTTAAAAACGTCGACCCGGAGCCTGGCTTTCGCCGGGGAGCTTGGACCGTGGCGGGAGCTTCTCAACGGCGCCTTGGGCCTTGCCACCCATGGCATGGCGGCGTGGCGGAAGAACCGTTACCTGATTCTCCTCCATTTGCTGGAAAACCGGAGCCGGCGGGAAATCGCGGAAGCGACCGGGATCAGCGAAGTCGCGGTCCATAAGAACATTCACGCCGCCGCTCTCCACGAAATGGTGACCTTCTTCAGTGAAACCGAAGGCCTGCTGAAAACACTTTTGAAAACGTAGCGATTTTTTTATGACGGCTTACTTCACTGCTTTCTTTATCCTCCTCGCATCCCGATTGCTTTTCTTGAGCGACCGGCGTTTTTCTCCGGCGCGCGCGATTTGGAAGTCGTTCCTGGAGGGGGTTGCCATCCTGTTTTTATTTGAGTGGAGCCCAGGCGTCGTCTTCCTGGTGGTGATGTTCTGGCTGTCCAACGGATTCCTGGCGGAAGCTGAACGGCGGGTGGGGGAAGGGCCGTTGGAGGCGGTTCGCCTGCTTCTTTTGCCGGTCGGCGTCCTGGCGGTTCTTGTCTCGTCCTCCCCGATGTTTAGTCTGTCGCTCGCCCATCGGGTTGCGATTCTCGGTGACCTGATTCGCAGCCTCGTGTTCGTCCCTGTTCCACTGTCGGGACCACTTCGCCCACCATGGAGAAGACCTCTATGACGAACTCAAACACATCCGAAACGCCCTCTACGGTCTCAACATTCAAATAAATATCCAACAACCCGTGCGCGAACACGAAAAAGAAATCGACGCCCTTGCACGCACCCACCGATTCCTCACCCTGAAAGCCCAGGCCCGGAGAAAAACACCAATATCATCCGGAAAACAGCTCGAACTGTTTTAAAAGACAGCGATCACCCGCCTGCCGTTTTTGCAATCATGTAAATGCTACGACAATACCCGCCAACTTTTCGGATCAGACCGTGGAAATCACGCCCAAAACTCTACGACCGCAATCCGACCAAGATACGACGAGAATTTGAGCGGCAACACTTATCAATAACTTGCGGAATAGTGAACGGAAAAGCAGCAAAATTCTTCCTTTTTGGCAAATAAATGACAAATATCTGGCGACCTCTATTCCGATTCACGACTCATCGGGCGTTTCAGGCGTAAGGCTGAAATCAACGCCGTGACCCCCATCAGAAGGGTAATTGTACGTGGTTCGGGGATTTGGCCCGGGATTTCGCCCGCATATATTGGCGCACCTGCTGTTCCGTTCCAAGCCCAGTCATGCACTGTGAAGGTTGCTTGGTCTGCGCTATGTTCCATCCGGATCCAACCGTAATAGGCGTCCAAGCTGTCCATCGAAAACATCCGAATGCCCAGAAATCCGTCGGTGTCAAAGAAACCTCCTTCCTCCCTAATGTAATCGACTAAAGTAATTCCCGCCCGAGGTGAGTTCAGGTCCAGCCAATTTAACGAACCGTCAATTAAAGCGCCACAACCGAGATTCTCAGCCCATGGAAATCCGCCAATCGCTACTTCATAGTAAACTTGAGGGTGGTGGGTGAACTGCTTAACCTTCCACGTCCCGGAGTGTGGCGGCATGCCGCTGCTAAGTTCATCCCACAGGGTGAATTCTGTTTCAATCCCCCCGAGTTGCATGGTTATCGAGGCTTGTGAACCGTCGGATAGCACAAAGCTTTGGTCCGAAACAAGAACGATCCCATGGAGCGAGGCTGTTGTAAGGAGCGTTAGCGATCCGACCAGCAGGAATTGCCTAAGGCTTTCTCTTGAAGTTGAATTCATTTCTTTGAGTGTGGTTTGTCACTGAACAGACTGATTCTACGAGTGGGTGGTGTCTGCGTCAAGGGCTGTCCATTGGCTCCAAAACCAATGAATAGCGATATATGCCATCTTCCCAGCGGATATTCCAATCATCCATCGTGACGCTTCGAACATACGGCACTGGCTCCTGGAAGATGCGACGGGCTCTATACAACGTAATAGAAACTCCGGGTTGGCCTTCGAATTCAATGATCGACGTGCCCGTAACGAAAAACGGAAATCCCACGCTTTCAGTAACAATTTTCCGAGTGAGGCTTCCGTGCTCGAAACGCAACTCTTCGCGCTCATTTTCCTCGTAAAAGTACCCGGAACGAAAGTGCTGGTAGCCTCGTCCACTGATATGCCCTATAATCAGGGCAGCCAGAATGGTAAGTGTGAAATGTAGTTTCTTTGATCCTTTAAGCATATTATTTCACCCTCTAAGGAAATGGTATAGAATACCGTCTACGTTACATGTCCCTCACCTGGGGTTCGGACTAATCTTTGCACCACTAAATAGTCGATCCCCCTGTTGCCAGGAAACTTTAAAAGATTGTGCTCCGTAAACGAGATATTCTCGCGCCATGCCGTGACGGTGATGTAGAGCCATTTCACCATCAGTAACCAATCCTCCACGCGTGTTGCTTCCATAGTCCCAACCATAGAAGTCAGAAACGTGATAGGTAAAGGTCGTAGAGAAACTATTTCTCCAGCATCCAACGTCTTTAATGTCGCCGGCGAACCGGTATCCACCAACAGCAAATCCCCAATCACCGGTAGCTTGAGCATTTGTACACCAATTTTCGGAAACAGCCATTTTATGGGTCGATAATCGTATTGCCGCAAACTGCGTCTTTACGAATGCCATTGCCGAATCAATCTCCTGTCTAAAAAAGATTTCGAAATTTGGACTGTGTTCTCCAAGGAACCCCATCATGTCCAGGGATTTTTTCGCTCCTGAGTTTTCCAGAAAATGAAGCTTAAATTCTGCCGCCCTGACGAATCCGGCAAGGGGTCCGCCCATGACATTGTACCAGGCCCTCTGATAGATTTTTCCCATTTCCCACCGATTGCCCTTTGTACGTATTATAGGTAGAGTAGCCCCGTCTCGGTATCCTGATACTTTGTGCTGAAGCCAAAAGGCATTTCTTTAGCCACACCGGTTTGGACCAGGGGCTCCCCAAACGGCGAGTAGTCCGCCCGGCCCGCGACGGCCAAAGTGGCGGTGTTGATCCAAGCAACCACGTTTCCATTGGCATCACTGCTTGCCGCAAAGGCCTGCTGCGGTCCCTCGGTCCAAAGCAAGCCGCCGCCGCCACCGGCTCCTTGCATTGAACCGCTGAGGTCCGGCCCCCAGACATGCCTGCGAGTAACAGCGTTGCCGTTGAGAGCATCCCGCTCCTCGATCAGCAGCCAGTCATCGTAAACGAAGCGGAGGTCTTTAACGGACTCCCAGTCATTTGCCCCAACATCCCAGTTCTTCACGACCTTCTGGATACGACGCCCCTGGAAATCATAGGCGAACTCCAAGCGTTGTTTCAGACCCGGGAAGGCGCTTGCGACAGTTGCAATCGTTTCTATCGCACTGAGGCGATTTTCCGCGTCCCATTCATATGTCCAGCGGCCGTCATGAGAAAGATTCCCACCGGCATCGTGAACGAGAACCTCAGGGGTCTTCGGGACGAACGCGTAGCGGGTTTCGTCCACAATTTGGCTATCGAACTCGGCTTCCACTTCGACGTTATTGTAAACCGAGCCGCCAGAATTCGCGACCGCGATTTCCCTGTGGAAGTCCCGGCCAGTGCGCTGGGTCGGCTGTCCGCCCACGGTGACAGTCGCCGTGGCGTGAGCCTCGCCGAGTACGTCAAGGTACCCGGGAACTATTCGCTCCTCGTACTGGTTGAGCAGATTTGGCGTGTAGGTTGCCGTCCGGTTATTGCGCGTGGCCGTCTTCCGGTTACCAATGTCGTCGAATTGATAGTCGATGCTGTAGCCAGGGAGGATGGCGGATTGCGGGTCGGCGGAGAGGCGTTTCGCGGCGGATTCCACCTGGCCGAGCGAGTCATAGCCATAATGCCAGGCGCGACCGTCTTCGTGTGCGACGATGGTGCGCTGATTGGCGGCGTTGTGCGTGTAGTTCATCGAGCCCGAGTCCCGTGATTGTCAAATAGTCGGCTGAAGATTAGACCATTCCTCTTAAGCCTGACCCAATCAGAGGGATGAAGTTCAAATTCACCCTCTGTGGAAATCCCCCGAAAGATGTCATCACCCGCGCCATACTCGTTCTTTCCATTTTCCCCAGCAGACCAGACAGCAAATACGAAACGTTCGCTAAGCCGCTCCAAACCTTTTTCAAGCGCTTGGTTGGTATCCTGATCAAAATGGTAAATGTGCAAAGGGGTGCCATGAGAATCTAAAACACCGCGCTCCGGATCTAGAATAAGCGCAGTAAACGAATCTTCATACAGACTGGATGATCTGGATGGCCAGACATCCAGAAGCGACGGACCGTTAAGCTGCGTATTTACCGGTAATTCGTCCTTCTTTAATGTTCGGTATACATCCATGACTAAGCTTACCTCATAAGCCTCAATTGAATTAAAACTGTGCCAGTACTGACGGCAGTAAGTTTCCCATATAAACAGGATGGCAAGCACAGAAAAGCTGACAATAGTAAGAATTCGGAATCCAGATCTCATTTTCTTAGGGGGCTCCAAGTACTCTTCCGTCTCTTCTCCAAATGCGGTCGCAGTCTCGAAGGTCTCGGTTGATTCGCGTTCCATTGAAACTTTCAATTAAGAGCCTCAATGCGTTACTTTGCCGCAGCATCAGCTCATATAATTCGGCGTCCTCATGCCAACCGCGGCTTGGAAGCTCAGCTACGTTATCCCATGTTCTATTAATAACGTGGGTAATTTCATGGAAAAATACCGCTCCTGGCATCCTCCCCGTCAACCCAAAGAAGTAACTTGTTACATAGACGTTCCCCAGATCGGTTACAAGTGCATTCCCTGGGCCAAACGCCTTGCCAACTCTCAATGGAGATGAGCTATGTAATCCTGCAATCGAACGTCTCATCGTTTCTTCCATGTATTGAACCTGACTGACGAGGATGTTCCGACCTCTAGTGGAGCAATAAAGCTCATCGATTTCGACTTGGTATTGTTGGATTTCAATCCATCTTCCAAGTCCTAGGAGCAGTGCTTGATCATGGGCATTCTGAACAAACTGCGTCTGCCACCTAAGCCAAGGCGACGGTTTGGGTGCGTATCCGGAGATCGCCATTTGAAAGGCATCAAAGAGGCCCCCTTGATCATAACGAGGGTGTCCGAATAAAAGTGAATATAAACCAAGCATATCCACCCTATTCACAGGATCATTCTCGACTAAGACATACAGATTGAGAGACCCTTGCTCCTCAATTGGATCTCGCGAGAGCCAATGCCCGGTGCTGGGATCGAGGTAGCGATAACCATAATACAACAATCCGGTCTCGGCGTCTTCGTACTTGCTACTGAAGCCAAACGGCATCTCCTTCGCCACACCGGTTTGAACGACCGGTTCGCCGAAGGGGGTGTAATCCGCCCTTCCGGCGAGCGCCAGAGTTGCCGTGTTAACCCACGCGACGACATTTCCGTTCGCGTCCGCCGATGCAGCAAAGGTTTGTTGCTGTCCCTCGGTCCAAAGTAAGCCGCCAACGCCACCGGCTCCTTGCATTGAACCGCTGAGGTCAGGTCCCCAGACATGTCTGCGGATAACCGCGTTGCCGTTGAGAGCATCCCGCTCCTCAATGAGTAGCCAGTCATCGTAAACGAGCCGGAGATCTTTAACGAGCTGCCAGTCATTTGCCCCTGCATCCCATTCCTTCACTACTTTCTGGATGCGGCGTCCTTGGAAGTCGTAAGCGAATTCAAGGCGTTGCTTGAGATCGGGGAAGGCAGTCGCGACATTTGAACGCGTTACCATGGCGCGGAGCCTATTCTCGCCGTCCCAGAAGTAATCCCAGCGGCCGTCGGATTCGAGGTTGCCATCGGCATCGTGAACGAAAACCTCAGGGTTTTTCGGGACGAACGCGTGGCGGGTTTCATCCACGATTTGGCTTTCGAACTCAGCTTCCACTTCGACGCTATTGTAAACCGGACCGCCAGAATTCGCGACCGCGATCTCTCGGCGGAAGTCACGTCCAGTGCGATCGGTTCCCTGACCGTCCACCGTCACGGTCGCCGAAGCGTGAGCCTCGCCGAGCACCTCCACGTAACCCGGAACCGTGCGCTCGTCATACTGGTTCAGCAGATTGGGCGTGTAGGTAGCTGTGCGGCTGTTGTGGGTGGCGGTTTCGCGGTTTCCGATCTCATCGAAGGTGTAGCCGAAACTGTAGCCGGGGAGGCTACTGGATTGCGGATCACCGGAGAGACGCTTGTGAGCCGCGGTGACCTGCCCGAGCGAGTCATACCCATAATGCCAGGCGCGGCCGTCTTCGTGTTCGACGATGGTGCGCTGGTTGGCGACGTTGTACGTGTAGTCGCGTCGGACCACCGTCGCGCCATCCACGATGGTTTTCATCCACTCGACGCGGCCGAGTCTGTCAGTGGAGCGTTCGTGGCGGAGGCGTGGTGTGCCGACGCGGCGGATGGTGACACTGTCGAGGATCTCCGTGCCGGTCTCGTAGCCGAGATCGGCCCGGTGATGGCTTTCCGCGATCTGGCTGAGCCGTCCGGCAGAATCGAACAAGTAGGTCGCACCGTAGCCGGCTTCAGTGGCAAGGTGGCGGAGGCGGTGTTGCGAGTCGTATCCTCGGTCCACGCTGACGCCGGAGAGGAGGCCGGTCCCGGTGTAATCTTCATACTCCAGCGCACCGGCGGGGGTGTAGCCGCGAGTGAGCAATCCGGCGGCGTCGGTTGTGGTTTTTAGCCGTCCGAGCCGGTTATAAGTGTGCGTGACTGAGGGAGTGCCGTCGCTGTAGACAGTCGTCCAGAGGTCGCCTGCCTCATTGTAGGTGTAGGTCGTGACGAGGTCCTGACCGTTCACCTGTCGTGCCCACGTGCGGGTTTTGAGGCGGCCTGAGGGCCAGTAGGTGTAATTCGGGCCGGTATTGTCGTGGTAGCGCTTGTTCTCCAGCCAACCACGCTGGACATGGTAATTCCAAGTGGTGACGGCCGCTTGGGAGGTGTGATCCCTCCAGGTTGTCATCGTCTTTTTGCGCCCCTGCAAATCGTAGGTGTAGCCCACGCGATAGGTGCGGTCGCCCCAGGTTGTCTTGAGCTGACCGTTCGGCCAATATTCGAAATGCGTCTCGGCGGTGTCCGGGTGAACGACTTTGTTTTGGCGTCCCATTTCGTCGTAGCTGTATTCGGTTGTCTGTGACGATCGTCCATCAGCCGGGGGCGGAGTTGTCACTTTCCAGAGGCGGCTGGCCCCATCGTATTGAAACGTGGTTCGTCCATTTCTCAGGTCGTCCGCGAACTCCAGCCGTCGGTGGGCATCATAGGTAAGAATGTTCTCGTGAAGGAGGGTATCGTCCGCCCCGTAGCGGGCTTCGCGTGCAAGCTCACCATCCACATACCTCGTTATCGAATATCCACCGTCGGGCTGGGTGCTCCGGACTTCGCGGATGGGAATGGAGCCGGAGAAGTCGTTATCCACCACGGTGCTGCTGGTGGCGCCGTCGCGAATCTCCCAGCTGCGCAGGCCGCTGGTTGTGACTTCGTGGCGGGAGAGGACTTCGGCGGCATCGACATTGTTTTGCGTCCACGCCTCCTCGATTGTCACGACGATGTCTTCGCCGCGAGTGTTTTGCGGATGGCCAGCCGAGAGGACGCGCCGGATCGTGCGGCGAATCCGGTCCTCTCCACCGAAGGCAATGGCGGTGGTCCCATCGATGGTTACGGCCGTGATTTCCTGTTCGCCGAGGCTATTGTAGGCGAAACGCCGGGTGACACCGTCGGGATCATGATGGGCGACCAGTTGGCCGAGGCTGTTGTATTCCCAGGTTTCCTCCTCGGAGTCGGCGTATTCGCGGCGGACCGTGCGGCCCAGCATGTCTGTATAAGATTTTACCCATTCGTCGGTCGCGGTTGGACCGTCGCGAAGGAGGATTTCCTTCGTCCATCGTTCGCCGGTCGCGGTGGTTCCATATTCGTATTGGCGGTGCGCGACGGCGGAGCCTTCCACTTTGAAGAGCGTTCCGTCCGGATACGTGAGATCGGTGCGTTTTCCCTCGTCTGGAAACTCGACCTCGCGTTTCCAGAGGCCGTTGTCGGCTTCTTCAGTATAGGTCGTGATTTCTCCGGCGACGTCTTGCGACCACGAAAGTTCACCCGTCAGGTCGAAGTCATTTTCCTGGAGCAGAACGGTGCTCTGGTCAGTGCCGATGCGGGTCACGGTGCGGCGGCGACCATTGCCATCGAGGCTGTATTCCTCGGTGATGCCGTTGCCGGTGGTTCGGTAAATGCGGCCCAGAGCGTCGGGAGTGTTAGACGTCACTGTGCCGTCGCGAGCGGTGTGCGAGGAGATTTCGCCGAAGTCTCCGTAAACAAAGGTTTCAGTTGTGCCGTCAAGCGGATAGGAAACGGTGAGTGGGCGGCCGAAGTCGTCCGCGCTTTGCACCATGCGCTTGCTGATCGTGACACCGGCATCGATCTCGTCGATGCCGACAATCGGTTTTACCGCTGCGATGATAGCGCGCTGCTGGGCGAGCGTGAGGGTCGGTTCGTTCCAGAGACCACCGAGTTGGTCTTTCAGGTCGTCAATGGCGTCGGCCTGGTCGGACAAGTTCGCTTCGGTTTCGTCGACAATTACTTGGCCATCGCGTCCGAAGATGCGGAACTCCAGTTGGCCGAGATCGTCGCGCCCGACATAGACGGTATTCGCGCCGGAAGAGGGCATCGTGACCGGCTCTCCAGGAATGAGACCGCCGCCTCCGCCGGGGCTGAGGGTGATCAGGCCGGCGCCGGTCTCTTCAAGGGATTTCTCGGTTTCGGAAATCACGTTGCCGGCATCGTCGATGACGGTGATGGTCACCCGCCCGGAGTGAATCGCGTCCACTTCTGCATCACCGTTAACCGGCTCGCCATTATACTGGCGAAAAGTGAGATTGGCGCCGTCGAGCGAGTAATCGTAAAGCGTCACCGTGCCGTTCGGGTGCAGCACGCGGCGCGGTCTTCCTTCCCACAGGCCGCTGGTGTAGGTGTGGGTCATGGAGGTGAGATTCGCGGGATCATCCGGATCGGGATCTCCTCCGACCATTCCGATCCGGATGTTGGATACGCTCTTGAGGCGCAGGGGTGGCAGGTAAGGGTCGCCGGGTGACCACTCGGGGTTGGGTTCTTCGAGCCCTTGTCCCCATTCCACACGGTAGCGGCGGGATACTTCCTGTCCCTCGATTTCTTCGATCGTTCGCTGGACCTCTTCGCGCAAGCCATCGCTGTTGAGGTCTTCTTCTCAGTAAGCGACCCGCTGGACGCGATGGAGCGATTCGTTGGCGACATTTGCAAGAGAGGAGCCTTTCCAGGAGGAGATCGTTTTGGTTACCCTGCCGAGTGGATCGTAATCGTAAAACTCCCAGTGCCCCGTGGGATCGAGGCGGGATTTGAGCTTTCCGTAGCGCCAGCCGTCATCCGTGTCATCGGCGTAGAAATCCCAAACGGTCGTCAGGGCGCGTCCATCTGGATCACGGATTTCCTCGATGCGTTCCTCGCCCCAGGAATAAGTGCGGAAGGTCTCGACGGTCTTCATAACATCGCCATATACCGGGTCGCTGACAATGGTGGTGCGAACGCGGTCGGTCCCGGACACCGCCGATTCCCGCGAGAGGGTGCGCAAGCCGTTGCCAGTCTCGTGAGACCATTTGTTGTTGGAGGCATCGTAGGAGAAAAGGCGGGTCGGTCCATTGCTTCCGACCATTTGCCGCATGCGCAGCTTCGTCATATTGGCCGGTTCTGGATTGTCCACCCGCCAGATGGAAAACGCATCGGCATTGGATTTCAGCGTGTAAAGTCCTGATGGCTGATCGAAGCCGTCGACATCGGCCGGGTGATAAAAGCTGATCTCATAGTAATTTGAAGCGGTCACGATATCCGCCAAGGCTTGCGGGGCGAAGACTTGACGGAGATTGCCGCTAGAATCGAAAATGGCGTCGATCTCCGGTTGCCCACCCATGTTGTAAGAAAGCACGGCAGGGGTATATGTGGCGGCGGTCAGGCTTTCCGAGTAAAGCCGAATGGCTCCGGCGGAACGGCCATTATCATAGGCTCCCATGAAAACGGACCAGCTGATACTGTTGGGATTCCCGCCGTCGTCATCCCCGACCTTGCCAGAGTGCTCCAGGCGGGCGACCGCTTTGATCGGAGTCTGGAACTGGTTCGAATCGACTTGACTTTTTGGCCGCTCCCGAACGAAGGTGACCGGCTTGGACACATCAGAGATCTTGACGATCTCCGGCTCGCTTTCCGTCACCGTATTGTCGATGTCGCGATAGGTGAAGATGAGTTCATAGGTTCCGGCCGGGCAAAGATCGAAAGTAGCGCTAAAAGCATTATCGACGATCTGCTTGGTTCCGTTCTCATCCGGCTCCATGAGATTGTAAACCGGAGAGTCCACAGGTCCGGGACCTTCTCCCTGATAGACATAAGTCCTCTCGGTGTCCTCAGGGTCTTTTTCCGGGTCATCCGGATAAAATCGCTCAATCCACATCAGCGTGGTTGTTCCGCTTGGGTCAGGTTCGAATGACCACTTATACTTTGCCCGTTGCAGACCGTAACTTGTTTCGTTGGAAGCAAGATTCCGGAAGGAGGAAGCGGAGTCTCCTTGGCCCGTTTCGGTGTTTGGATTTCCGAAGCCGGCGAACGGCGGGAGTTGGCCAACCGTAACCCCGATAAGCCGCTTCGTGGTGTATTCGTCTTTGAGCGTCTCGGTGCCGCTGCCCGACGTGTGATTGGTTCCGGAACAGCCTGTCCCTGTTATCGTCTTAACGGTTTTCGTGTAACTTACACTCCAGAGAGGTTCCTGCTCCGGCAGGTTGCAGATATCAATGGTGTCCTCGTAGTCGCCACCGCCGCACCCGTCATCGTTGATATACCAGTCATAGAACCCATCTCCGACATATACGACGTATCCATCTTCGTTGATCTCATGTTCGCAGGCGCCTTGGTCCACGTATCGACTGGACGTGGCATCTCCACCACATTCGTCCTCCGAGTACCGGCAATGGGTGAGATCGCTTGAGAGTTCTTTTCTCAGATAATAACGCGGGGGATCGCTTATACCTGCCTGCCAAAACTCAGAAAAGCCGCCCTTTGAGCGGCTGGCCGTAATCGAATCGCCTACCAGGGTCGCATTATTGCCAATAACAATCTTTCCGTGATATTTGAGCTGATCGCACGTCGCGAAGCCCGAAAGGGACGGAGCCAGCACGAGAGTTGACGAAAGAAAAAGGAGTCGTGCTCCGTGACGGTTCATGATAGTCGGCATCATCAAATTCTGTGTCGCTTGAAAGAAACTTTTGTTGTGTTGTCTCATCGTCGGCCTCATGGGGTATAGACAATGAGGCCAGCTACGTTCGCTTCTGCCGGGTCGTTTCCGCCTTCGAGCGAAAGCTGCCAAAGCTCCCAATAGGTTAGCGTGCTCCCATCGGGCGATAGCCCGGAATAATCGGCAAACGGGTCGAGCCCGTTTTCGAGTTTCCAGCCGCTCGGGATGCCATCCCCACCAAAGGATGCCAGGTAAGGATCCGGGGCGGGGATGTCCGTAAACCTAAGACGAAAGAACGCCCGGCCTGGTTCTCCCGCCATATAAAATCCCCATGCAACGGTGTCGCCGAATCCTTGCTCAATCAGCGGCACATACTGCCATCCGGAGGTCAGGTCCGGACTGAACTGTATGAAGTAGGTGTTGCCGGAGGTTCCCCACCAGGACAGACTAAACGCGTCGGTGGCGAGATCACGCGATATCCGCAATTCTTCATTCAGAGGGTTTGTCCCGTGCAAAGCGGTGGCTCCGCCGACCCAGATAAATTCCAGTCCGGCCAGAATGAAGCGCGCGAGAGGCAGTGAGGCAAAGTCGAGAAAGATTCGTTTCATCGTTTTGTCAGAAATGGTTTAGTTGTTGTCCTGAGAGTGAGTTCGGCTCCGGATGGGGAAGAAGTTCACCACGGTCTCTCGAGGAGCTCGCGGGTGGGCTTGACGATAACGGTCATGTGCCGCCCTGAGAGATTCCGCCCGCTGAGCTCGCGCTTCGAAATCCGCCTCGTTCTGAAGGTAGTGGCGATGGAGAGCGTCGATCGCCTCCAGGAGATCGGGAGAGACCTCCGCTTCAGACTCCGAGAAAACGACATATTCCGGGGAAGAGGAAGTAAAGATCGTGGGGTCCGGGCGGTTCATCTCGTTTGTTGAGTCCGATTCGACCCTGTTCACGAAACTGAAAAACGAATAGTAAACATCCTCAGTCAGGCTTTCGATGGCGGGCAGATGGGTAAAGGGCACGTTGCTGAGGACCGTGACGCCGTTGTCTAGCGGCGCCACCCGGATTTCGGTCATTTCATCATCGAAAACCGTCACGAAGAAGGTGAGGTTCATTGACTTTCGCCCTGGATCAAAAGGAGCATCGTCCGTGGCCGCCTCCGTCCCCCCCGTTTCCTCCGTGGCAGTTGAAGCCGTTCTGTCTGGTGGCGCGACCTGCCGAAAGATTGTCCGGTGTCCCGCGTGATCGATTGTCCATTCCTGGACGGCCGGTGTCTCAAGGAGTTCATTCCGCCTATCCGCTTCGCGCTCGGCATGGGCTGCCTGCTCTGCTTCGACAATGGCGTCCGCCTCCTCGTGGGTCAAAGCGGAGAATGAGATGTTGGGGAGGGATAGCACCAGGATTATGGCGACGAAAATTGACGGGTGAAGAAAAGCAGGTTCGGTTTTTCTACTCATTGCATCTGGTCGTTTAAGATTTAGATCAAGGCCACCGGGACTGTTGCATTTCCGTCCCGACGAGGTTCGACTGTCAAGCCATTCGTTTGCGGAATACCGTGACGAGTCGAGACTATTGTCTTATGCAGTCAAAGGATTTGTTTCGCGCAGTATGGATCGATGCGGAACGAACCGATCGGTCTGTCGACGACATTTGCGCGTGTGCTCGAACGGCACCGGAAGGCAAAGCAATTGAGTCGGCAAGGTCTCGCAGAGAACGCAGGCTTGCACCAGACTTACGTGGGCCTAGTTGAGCGCGGCCTCAGAAATCCTTCGCTCGACGTAGCGGAGCGGCTGGCGCGTGCGCTTGGAGAAAAGCTTTCCGATCTCATTTGCGAAGCCGAGCGCCTTCAAAAAAGAGCCGGTAGAAAGAGAGTTTCCAAGCGCGAGGGCGAAAAGGCGCGATAGGATTTTCCCGTTTTTTTGGAACTTCCCTTTCCTTGCCATCGCCATGTTGACCCGCCTTTTCATCGGGATTCGGTGAAGATTGCACTTTCGGGCAGATTTTACTTGATTCCGTATGAACTTTCAGTAACTTCCGAAAGCATGAGTGAAGAGTTTCGCCAAGTCCGGGATCGGTTTATTGCTCAATGGGGAGCGTTGGGGAGCCAATGGGGAATCAATCGGACCATGGCGATGATCCATGCGTTGCTCTTGGTGGCGGTCAAAGAGCTTTCCACCGATGAAATCATGGCCGAACTGAATATCAGCCGCGGGAACGCCAACACCAATTTGCGGGATTTGATCGACTGGGGGTTGGTTCAGCGGGTGGTCAAACCGGGCGAGCGGAAGGAATACTTTGTCGCTGAAAAAGAGGTTTGGAAGATCTTTTGCGTGATCGCGCGGGAGCGGAAACGTCGGGAAACCGAACCCGCCCAGCGAGTGCTTGAAGGGTGCATCGAAGAGACGAAAGGCCTGGGCATGGTGGAGGCCAAGGAGTTCCGGCGTCAGTTGGAGGCATTGGCCGATTTCGTCTCTTTGGCCAACACCGTGATGGAGAAACTCGCCTCATCCGAGCAAAGCCGGATTCTGCCAAAAGTCCTGAAGGTTTTGTGACCTTCGGGAAACGCCGCTTGGAAATAACAATATTTCCGTCGCTAAGTTTCTGTAAATACTGAAAATACAATACAAATAAAATAAAGCTATGAATCCTACAGTGATTACTTACACGATCTATCTGATCATCAGCGTTGCCATGACGGTCTGGGTGGCCCGGACGTTGCATCGAAACGGACGGATCTTTTTGGTTCGGAGTTTCGGGGGCGACGAGGGCTTGGGTGATTCGGTGAACCACCTTCTCGTGGTCGGTTTCTACCTCATCAACATTGGCTTCATCACCCTGTTCATGCGACTGGATATGCGGCCGGAGGCGGTCGAGGGGATCTTCGAGGCGATCAGTGGCAAAATCGGGGTGGTCCTTTTGGTCCTGGGGGCGATGCACTTCTTCAACTTGTATGTCTTCCACCGGCTTCATCAGCGGCAGGAACTCCGGTCGGCACCTCCTCCGATCGAGCCCGATGGCTATCGAATCGAGGAATAAACCGACGTAATGGAGGAGAGGCGATGAACACCTTGTTTGTTTTCTATGATGAAACCTGTTCGTTTTGCCAACGTTGCCGCAGGTGGGTGGAACAAGAGCCGGCCTACGTGAGAATCGAATTCCGGCCGTTGGGGTCGCCGGTCACCCGGAAGGATTTTCCTGATTTGGAGAAGTATGAGCCGGGCAGGGATCTGGTCGTCTTCACCGACGAGGGGGCGGTTTACCGAGGGACGAACGCGTGGATCCTGATCCTTTGGGCGCTTCGAAGATGGAGGCCATGGAGTATTCGCCTTGCGGAACCGAAGTGGCGGCCCCACGTCGGACGGTTCTGGAATTGGATCAGCCGCAATCGACGGGATCTTCTGTCGACTGACGCCGGGTTCACCGATGAAGTCCGGCTCAGACGTCAGCTTGAAAGCGCCCCGCAACCCGGATGTGGCATCGAACCTCAATCTGGAGAGACTAAACATGAATAAAAGGAAGAACTTATTGATTGCGGGAAGCGGATTCCTGAGTGCTGCGGTGGCCCGGCATTTTTTGGCGAAGGGCTGGGAAGTGGGTGTGTTGAGTCGGAATCCCGATCGCGTTTACTCTGGCGCGCGGGCGGTGCAATGGGACGGACGGTCGCGGGGTCCGTGGGAGAGCGCGTTGGCTGAGGCCGACGTACTTTTGAACTTGTGCGGACGGTCGGTCGATTGCCGTTATCATGCGGAAAACCGGAGGGCGATTCGGGAAAGCCGGGTGGAGCCGACCCGCCTCCTGGGGGAGGCCTTGACGGATTGCCCGACGCCGCCGCGGGTTTGGGTGAATGCGGCGAGCGCCACCATCTACCGTTACGCGGAGGATCGGGCGATGGACGAGGAAACCGAGGAGTTCGGTTCGGGGTTTTCGGTGGACGTTTGCCGGGCGTGGGAGGCGGAAGCGACACGGTGGCGGGAGGCGGTCGAGCGTCAGGTGATTCTTCGGACCAGCATGGTGTTGGGTCATGGGGAGAACAGTGTCTATCCGGTTCTGGCCCGGTTGAGCCGGTGGGGGTTGGGCGGGAAGATGGGAACCGGGACGCAATTCGTTTCCTGGATACATGTGGAAGATTTTTGTCGGGCGATCGAATTCATTGTCAAAGGAGATTTGGCGGGCCCGGTGAACGTGACCGCTCCGGAACCGATCACCAACCGTTTCTTCATGGCCGCCCTGAGGAAGAGTCTCGGAATTTCGATCGGATTGCCCGCTTCGAAATGGATGCTCGAATGTGGCGCGGTGATTCTTCGGACCGAGACCGAGTTGATCTTGAAGAGCCGCCGGATTCGTCCGGGAAAACTGCGGGACGCGGGTTTCGATTGGGAATTTCCGATGATTCCGGAGGCACTAAAGGATTTGGCCGCCAAGGCCTCGGCAGGTTAGGAGGGGAGCCAATCGGGACTTGGTTTCGGCGGTGTTGAGAAAACGGTCGGGCGGCGGTAGGGTTGCGGAATGCGAACGGTTTTGGTGGCGGGGGCGAGCGGATCGGTGGGGCGGACGGCGCTGGTTCGATTGAGGGGAATGGGGGTGCGGACGCGGGCGCTGGTTTCCAGCGACCGGCGGGCCAGAGCGGTCGAGGAGCTGGCGGACGAAGTGTTCGTGGGAGACGCGCGGGATCGGGCGGCGTTGGACGGGTGTTGTCGCGGGGTCGATGCGGTCTTTTCGGGGTTGGGCAAGAGCATGAGTCCGTTTCGCAGTGATCCGCGCTCGTTTCGGGAAGTCGATTACGAGTGCAACGTGAATCTCCTGCTTCAAGCGGTCCGGCATCGGGTTCGGCGCTTTCTCTATGTTTCCATGTTCGGGGACGAGCGTTTCTCCGGATTCGAGCCGGTGCGGGTCCACCGGGACTTCGAGGACGCGTTGGAGGTGTCCGGAATCAGCCACACCATTGTGCGGCCGGTCGCTTTTTTCAATGTGTTCGACGACCTGTTGCGGATGGCGTTCAAGGGGGTGGCGATCACTCTTGGCCGGGGCGAATCCCGGACGAATCCGATCCATCATGAGGAAGTGGCAGGGATGTTGCTGGATCGGATAGAAGGCGGGGAACGGGTGTTGGAAGCGGGCGGTCCGGAGGTGTTCACCCGTTATGAAATTGGAGAGCTGATTTGCCGTCACACCGGTTGCGGCCAGCACTTGCGGGTGCCGGGGCTCCTGGCGGCGGCGGCGCATCCGGTGTTCGGCCTGTATGACGCCGGGTTTCGGGCGAAGTTCGCCTTCTTCCAGGAGTTGTTCAAAGCGGATGCGATCGCGCCGTCCGTGGGGGAACGTCGGTTGGGGGATTACTTGCGGGTCCGGACCGCGGAAATGGCGTTGGAGCGTGCGGCGTGAAGACCGGATGGACAAGAACAGACAGGAATGTCTGTGTCACGCTCCTGTTCGGACAGACAGGAATGTCTGTTTCACGTTCTTTTACGGTTGGATGTAAACTTCGTCACCGACGTTGGGGAGGCCGGAGAGGATGCGGGCGCCGAGGGTCCGGCCGCGTTGGAAACGGGTCGGTTCGAGGCGGGCGGTTTCTTCGAGGGTTTCGTTGCGGGAGACCATTTGTGGGGCGAGCCGGGTCGAGGCCGAGCGGACCTGGATCAATGCGATCTCTTCTTCCGGATCGACCAGGGTGATGGTCCCGATCAGCTGAAAACCGGGGGCGGCGAGCGGATCGTCTTCGCCGGTGAGGCGTTCGGGTCGCTCGGTTTCCCCCGGAGTGACGCAGCCCGCGAGAAACAGGCCGAGGAGGAGAAGGACCGCCCAAAACGGGCGGAGATAATGAGTGATTTCGGTGGTCGGTCTCATCAGGCGGAGGCTTCGGTCCAGGCGACGATGGCTTCGATGATTTTATCGCGCGAGGGACGATAGGCCGCTTCGAGCTCCGGTGCAAACGGCACCGGGATATCGGCGGAGGCGATGCGGAGGGGCGGGGCCTCCATTTCGAAAAACAATTCCTCGGTGAGTCGGCTCACCAATTCCGCTCCGAACCCGGCGTTGCGCCGTCCTTCGTGCACCACCACCAGGCGGCGGGTTTTGCGGAGGGATTCCCGGATCGGATCGAGATCGAGGGGGGAGAGCGCCCGCAGGTCGAACAGGTCGAAACTGTATTCGTATTCGGTTTTCAAATACTCCGCGGCGGCGGTCGCTTCGAACAGCATTTCGCCGTAGCTGACGATGGTGGCGGTTTCGCCGGTGAGCACCTGGCGCGGCTGCCAGACCGAGCGGTAATCGGGATCGAAACCAACCTCCTGTTTCAGGCGGCGGTAGAGGCCTTTGTGTTCGAACAAAATGACCGGGTTGTCGTCCTCGTAGGCGGCGAGGAGGGCGTTGTAGGCGTCCTGCGGGGTGCTTGGATAGAGGGCTTTCAACCCGGGCATGTGGAGGAAAAGGGTTTCGAGCTCCTGGGAATGGAACGACCCGAAGGTGAGTCCGCCGCCGCACGGGAGGCGGAAAACGAGGGGGACTTTGGCGCCGGAGCGGAAATGGTAGGTGGCGGCGTTGAGGATGATCTGGGTGGTGGCGTCGGTGGCGAAGTCGGCGAATTGAAACTCCAGGATCGGGCGGTGGCCGTTGAGGGCGAGTCCGATGGTGTAACCGGTGGTGGCGGATTCGGCCACCGGGGTGTTGACTACGCGTTGACGGCCGAATTCCTTGTAGAGTCCGTCGGTGACCTTGAAGGCGCCGCCGTAGGTGGCGATGTCCTGGCCGAAAACGATCGACTCCGGGCATTCGCGGAGAATCTTGCGGTGGGCGCGTTGCAAAGCTTGGGCGGCGGTCAACTTCTCCCGGGGACCGTCGGTTTTCCAAGCGACTTCCCGGCGGGTCGGGGCGAAGGCGTCGTCGAACATGCCGTTTGGTTTCGCCGGTGGATGGCGGAAGGCGGTTTCGACCGATTCTTCGAGGAAATCGGCCAAGGTCGATTCGCGTTGTTTCAACTCATCTTCGAAACCGGCGTCGACCAGGCGGGCCCGCAGTTTGGGCAGGGCGTCGCGGGACTCCCATTCCGCGACCAATTCCGGGGAGACGTAGTCGCAGGTGTCGTAGGCGGCGTGGCCCCGTAGGCGG
Source organism: Verruconatronum alginivorum (assembly GCF_056590205.1). NCBI lineage: Bacteria > Pseudomonadati > Verrucomicrobiota > Opitutia > Opitutales > Verruconatronaceae > Verruconatronum > Verruconatronum alginivorum. The sequence goes on from NZ_JBWPVQ010000001.1 coordinate 3,653,180, forward strand.
AGGGAGCGGGCTTCGATCAACATCGGAAAGCAATCTTCGCGGACCCGGTCGATCGCTTCGGACAAAGTGCGGAGGACATGTTCGGTGTCGGCGATGTCGAGGGAGATTCCCTCCATGCCGTAGGCGGCGGCCCGCCGGACCAGGTCGGTGGTGGCGTATTGTTCGCAGACGGGGGTGGAGTAGGCGAATTCGTTGTTTTCGATGACGAACAGGACCGGCAGGCGGAACAAAGTGGCGATGTTCATGCATTCGTGGATGTCGCCGGTGCTGCTGGCTCCGTCGCCGAAGAAGGTGAAACCGACGGCCTTGCGGTCGAACCGCCGCTGGGAATCGGTGCCGCCGAGGACGTTGGAGGGCATCACCCCGAGGTGGCTGATCATCGGGTAAGAGCGGGCCGAAGGATCGCCGTAGTGGACGTTTCCTTCGCGGGCGTGGGTGGGGCTGCCGCTGTTGGCGAGGTAGTGGCTGAGGTGGTCGCCCAGCTCCATGCTCCAGATCAGTTTGCCGCCGAGGCCGCGGTGGCTGAAGGAGACGGTGTCGATTTCCTTGTCGGCCAGCAAGGCGATGGGGACGACCAAGCCTTCGTTGCCTTGGCCGCCGGCGACGGTCCCGCGGATGCGCCCTTGGCGGAAAAGTTCGAGAATCCGGTTGTCGGCGATGCGGGCGAGGTGCATCCAGCTGTAACAGCGGAGGAGCGCTTGCCCGGAATCGGCGAGGTCGGCCCGGTCGATTGTTTTCTCGGTCAGAAACGAAGGTGGCGATGGATAGCCCATGCGACCGGATTTTGAGTCCCTAAAGCCAGATTTCAAACCACTAATCGAGGAAGGGCGATTTGGGCGGGATTTTTCGACCATTCAAGCCGTCGGCGGGGATCGAGGGGGGCGGCTTTGCCGGGGCGGAGCCAACCCCGCTACCTCTTGCGACGGCGAAGATGACTCAGAGCTCGAGGGACTCTCCGGGTTTGAGGCATTTGCCGGTCGCTCCGGCGGCGGTCGCGAGGCGGGCGAACTCTTCGCCGTCGGCGGCGATGATCGGCCAGGTGTCGTAGTGGACCGGGACGGCGATGCGGGGTTTCAGGAACTCGACCGCTTTGACGGCGTCGGCGATTCCCATGGTGAAATTATCTCCGATCGGAAGGAGGGCGACGTCGATGCGGTCGAGTTCGCCGATCAGCTTCATGTCGAGGAAGAGTCCGGTGTCGCCCGCGTGGTAAATGGTTTTTCCATCGATGGTGATGAGGAGTCCGGCGGGGTTGCCGAGGGCGATTCGGCCGGCGTCGGAGCCGAGGCTGGAGCCATGATGGGCGATGGTGAATTTGACCCGTCCGAAGGGGAATTGATGGGCGCCGCCGTGGTACATGCCATGGGTTTTCAGGCCTTGGGAGCCGAAGTATTGGGCGATTTCGAAGTTGGCGACGATGGTGGCATCGTTGCGGCGGGCGATGTCGGGGGTGTCGCCGACATGGTCGTCGTGCCCATGGGTGAGGAGCACGAAGTCGCATTTGACCTCCTCCGCCGAGACGGTGGCGGAGTCGTTGCCGGTGAGAAACGGATCGACGATCAACCGATGGTCGCCGCTTTCGATGAAGACGCAGGAATGTCCAAGGTAAGTCAGTTTCATGATTCTTTTTCGCTGTCGGTGTTGCTGATTGGTTTCCGGGCGGGCAACTTATTCCGCCCGCGAGTGTCCAAGATACCGGTTTGGCCGCGGGTCAACAAGTGTCCAATCGCAACTGAAGTTCATTCTATGGTTATTAAATTGATTTTTTCGATGTTGGTGGTCGCTCTCCTGGCCGCCTGTTCCACTCCGCAAACCCGGGCGAGGAGTCACGCCGACCTGATGGAGAGCCTGACTCCCGAGGAGCGGGCGCAAGTCGAGGCGGGGGAGGTCGATCTCGGGTTTACCGAGGAGATGGTGCTGGTTGCCCTCGGGAAACCGGACCGCCGTTTCACCGAGCGGACCGCCGAGGGGGAGCGTCTGGTTTGGTCGTATCACGCCCGGGGCGGCATGTCGGGTTTGTCGGTCGGTGTCGGCACCAGTGTCGGCGGCCGCGGATCGGCCATGGGCGGCGGCGTATCGGTCGGTTCCGGCGGCCGGGGCCGGGCGGAGGAACGGATGCGGGTAACCTTTTCGCAAGGACGGGTGATCGGCATTGAAAGTTCCGCCAGGTAGTATTCAATGCAATCGTGATCACCATGAAAATATCCCACGAAAAGACCGGCTTTCGCCGGACGGCGCGCGGTTTGGCCGGAGTGTTGCTGGTCGCCCTGTTGGCGGTCGGCCTGAGCGGTTGCGCGACGGCTACCCCCGAACGACGGATCCAACAGAACCAGAGTTTCTTCGAAACCCTCTCGCCCGATGAGCAGGAGACGATCCGGGCCGGGCGGGTTGAGATCGGTTATTCGCCGGAGATGGTCTTTCTGGCCTTGGGCGCGCCCGACCGGAAAGTGACCCGGAGGACGGCCGATTCGGAAGGGGAGGTGTGGATTTACCAAGGACGGTTTCTGACGACGGAAACCGTCCGGGTGCATGACCAATACGGACGGTTTCGCCCCGTCCGTCCGGCCATGTATCTCGACCGGACGGTGGAAAACGTCTATACCCGGGCCCGTCTGGAGTTCGTCCGGGGGAAATTGGTGTCCGTCGAAGAGACGAGCCGCTGAGAGAGCCCACCAACCGGAGCGAAAAGGGATGAGAGTTTTAGTCACGGGAATGGCGGCGGGCATGGACGATGCCACCTACATCGATCAAGTCGTTCAGCTCGGCGTGCAGAACGGCCGACAAATCAAGGTCTTCGACGCGATCAAGGAGTTTACCAAGGACGGAAAGAAGCCGTTGGAACGTTTGTTGGGGACGACCGATTACGTCTTCGAGCTGACCCGGGAGCGGGAATATGAGAAGATCGGATTCGAAATCGCCACCCACGGATACGAGCATGTGATCGTCCGGGCGCCGGCCACCATCGAGTGGAACCGGATCAACCGCAAGTTCAAGGACCATCGGATCATCCGCGACTTCATCCGGCCCGATTTGATCGTCACGTTGATCGACGCGGAATGGGTGATCAAAAAGAAGCTGGAAACTCTGGCCGGGGCCGACCGGTTCCTGAAGGCGTTGAAGGAACGGAACCACACCATTTACGAGATTCTGTCGTGGATGAACGAGGAAGTTTCCCTCTCGGAGGATTGGGCGAAATACATGGGGATTCCCCACTATGTCGTGGCGATCGGGGAGCCGCCGGAATGCCTTTATAAACTGGCGACCGAGAAGAATCCGTGGGTGGTTTACGTCAGTTATTCAATGACGTATGGCACGCCAGAAATGCGGGCGGTGGTCGACCAAGTGATCAGCCGCCTCCGGGAATACGCGGTGGTGGTCGATCCGCAGACGGTGGAAATCGGCAAGGAATTCAAAACCGTGGCCGACAAGGAGGCGATTTACGCCTACACGGTTCATCGGGACCTTCATTGGTATGTCGGCAAAGTGCATGCCGTGGTGGCGATCCATCCGTATCCGGAGCGCCCCCCGTTGTCCGCCGGGATGATGGACGAACTCGGTCATGCCCGGGATTACATGAAAACCCGCTACATGATTTTCCCCCGCGGGTTTTCACCCTTCACGACCGACAGTTACATCGAGAAGGGGCATCTTTTCGAAACCCCCGACGACTTTTTCAATTATCTCGACCAAGTCGAAAAGCGCCCGAAATTGACCGACACCTACGTTTTGCAAAGCGAAATCGTTTTGAACTGAATCCGGCCGCGAACGGTGGCGGGCGCGGTGTGGCGAGGGATAGTCGCTATGGGTTAGTCTAATGAGGCTAGAGTGGTCGTGGTTGTTCGAGTGTCTTTCTCCCGGCTGCTGTCAGGCGGTATTTTTGCAGGCGGCTGGTCGGTTTCCCGGGAAGGGTGCGCTCGATGAGGCCGGCATCGAGTAGGGGCAGAATGTGACGCTTGTAATTCACATAGACCGAGGCGAGGCCCGCCGCTTTAAGAAGCTCGGTTTTCGTGCGCGGCGATTGAGCTGCGGCATGGAGTATCACCATTACTTGCTCACCGACTTGCTCACCGACTTGCTCACTGACTTGCTCATCGCTTCGTGTTGGCGACTCTAGTCCCGACTGAGCCCTGGCTTTCATGGCTGGTCTTAGCGGCAAGGTAAGCCGGAAACCTTCCCGGGTATCTTCGAAGAGGGGGTGGGCCCCGCTGGTGTAGGCGGGGAGGTATTTGTGGATGTTGATCACGCCGGAGCCCAGTTCGTCGAAGCGGCCGAGCTGGATCATAAATTTGCAAAGGGAAGGGTTTTTCGGGTGGGAGGCGAGGTTGTCGGGCGTGATGGGGCGGTGGAAATATTGCGTTGCGGGGTTGTCGAGGACGACGCGGTCCTCGTAGATCAGCAGGCGGCCGGGCGTGGCGTTGCGGTAGTCGCGGTGGGCGATGATGTTGGAGATGGCTTCGCGAAAGATGCGCTCTCGCAGGCTGATGCTCATGTCCCCTTCGAGATGAAAGGGGTCGTTGAGGCTCCACGAAGCCCATCATGAGGTCGTAGGCGTCGATGAGGTTGGTGCGGATCATAAGCCGGTCGTCGTAGCGGTCGAGGTTGCGGCGGCGAAGGAGACAGTCGAATTTGTAGGCGGGGGCGGCGCGCTGGATGGCGAGGTCGTTGCCGAAGAGAAGAATGGCGGCGAGGGTGAGAACGGGCGTGTGCGCGGTGGAGGACTCGGCAAGGAGGCCGGCGACATGGAGCAGTTCGGTGTCGCCGAGGGCCAGCCAAGGATGCTTTTGGTTCCGGGCGCGCATCAGTTCGCGGGCCCGGTCGAAGAGCTCGGGACGCAGATCATCCAGCGAAAACGAGGGCAAGGGGGTTTGCTCGGGGAAGATGCCGAGTTTGCGATTCAAGAGTCCGGCCAGTTGATGGGTGCCTTTGACCCGGTAGTCGCCATCCTCGCTGCGAAGGAAAATTTCCCCTTTGTGACGGTGAATCTGCGAGCTGAGAGGAACATGAAGGACGATGATGATTTTGCCGTCCAATGGCTCAGCCCGCGGGAAAAGCAGGAAAGGGGGATCGAGTTTTTGGGGATTGTTGGAGCAGTCGGCGATTTCGCGTTTGAGCCGAGCCACGGAGCGTTCGTCGACACCCGTGACGTTGCCGTCGTCCTCGATGCCGAGATAGATCGTGCCGCCGTCGGTGTTGAGGAAGGCGCAAACGGTGTCGAAAAGGTTTCCCGGCAGTGCGTCCCGGGCCGCTTTGAACTCGACCCGCAAGCCTTCCTGGAGCGGTCTTGCGCCTGCGGATGTTGATACGGCGGGTGCATTGCGCTCCATGCGGCGGGGGCGGGCCCTGGGGGGGGCCGTTGTTTTGGGGTTGGCGGTTTTCATCTGGTTGAAAAGGGGAAGTGAGCGGGCGACGTTGGCTGTCCGAACCTCACAGTCTGTGAGATAATGATGGAAATTGGTTAAAACGTCAACTCGATGCCTGGGTTTGATGAAGAATCCGGGAGACTTCGCCGTTGCCATCGTCGGCGGGCGGTGGCAAATGTTGCCGGTGGAGTATTGGCAATGGGGTTTGGCCTTACTGGGGGCTGCTTGTATCGGTTTTTCCAAGACGGGAATCGGCGGCGTCGGGATTCTGGCGGTGGCGATTTTCGCGAACATTTTGCCGCCGAAACAGGCGGTCGGGGTGGTGCTGCCGATGTTGATTTGCGCCGATGTGGTGGCGGTGCTTTACTACCGGCGGCACGCCCAATGGCGTTATCTGTGGCGGCTGTTTCCGTGGACGGCGGCGGGGGTGGTTGCGGGATTCCTGGTTCTCGGCCGGGTGGGGGACCGGGAGACCGGGGCGATCACCGGTTTTTTGTTGGTGGCGTTGGCGGGATTGCACATCTGGCGGGTTTGGATTTACAAGGCCCGGCACGGCGGAGAGCCGCCGGTTCCGGAGCATCCGGCCTTCGCGGCCGGGGTCGGCATCGCGGCCGGATTTACCACCATGGTTTCCAACGCGGCGGGGCCGATCATGGTTCTCTATTTGTTGGCGATGCGGTTGCCGAAGATGGAATTCATGGGGACCGGGGCGATTTTTTTCCTGGTGATCAATCTCTTCAAGGTGCCGTTTGGGGTGAATCTCGACATCATCAACACCGGGTCGTTGTTCTTCAATTTGCAGTTGCTTCCGTTCGTCCTCGGGGGCGCCTTGGCCGGACGGTTCGTGCTCGGTTACATCGAGCAACGTTTGTTCGAGCGGTTGGCCTTTTTGTTCACCGTGGTGGCGGCGGCCCGGTTGTTGGCGGTCTCGCTGTGAGCTCCGGCGCCTTGACCCTCCGGCGGAAGTTTGCTCTTTAAGTGGGGCAATGGCCCGCACATCCGTCCGCGATCTCTGGAAAGCCAAAATCGAAGGCAAACTGCAACCCTCCGCCGGTTCGTTTCAGATGGACGGGCGGCGGAAGCCGTTTCGCGGGCAGGTGCTCGGGATCGATCCGAGTTTGCGGGGAACCGGGTTGGCGCTGATCGAGTTTATGCCGGGAAAGCCGGCGGTCTTGTTGCATAGTCGGACCCTTCGTCTGAAGTCGACCGCCACGATGGCCGATTGTTTGGGAGAGATATTCCGGAGCGTGGATCGGATCGTGCGCGATTATCTGGTCGATCACGTGGCGTTGGAGCAGACCATCTACGTCCAGAATTTCCAGACCGCCCAGATCCTCGGGGCGGCCCGGGGAGCGGCGATCGCGGCGGCGGCAGTCGGGGAAAAACCGGTTTTCGAATACGCCCCGTTGCGGGTCAAGCAGGCGGTGGTGGGGGTCGGCCGGGCGAGCAAGGAGCAGATGGCCAAGACGGTGATGGGGATGCTCGGCCATGGCCGAACCTTGGCGCTCGACGAAGCCGACGCGGCCGGGGTGGCCTTGTGTCACGCGATGACCTACCGCGGGGAGTAGGTAGGTCCAGTCCGAAAAGGGTTTGCAGTGACCGGACCGGCCCGGAAACAAACCCCACCGCTCTAGCGAGCGGTCCCCCCCCTCTCAAGAGGGGATCTTTTTGTAAGCAGTTCCCCTCTTGAGAGGGGGGGACCATGCGCGAGCATGGTGGGGTGTGTCACCGCTGTTTCAGCCAAGCAGAACGCCCGAAACCCTTTTCGGATACCCTCTAGGTAGCAAGAGCCCGCGAACCCGGCCTCCCTGATCGTCTATCGTCTATCCGCTATCGTCTATGCGCTTGGCGCCACGCGCCACGCGCCCTCAGTTCTGCGGATAAATGATCCGGCCGGGGCCGCGGCGGGCGCCGAGGGGAACCCGTTCGCCGTTGTGTTCGAGGTCGAGGAATTCGGAGTTGGAAATCCGCACTTCGGTCTGTTGCTCGAATGGGATCCGTTGCCGTTGGCCCGACGGAAGAGGGCCGCGGAAAAGTTCCTGGCGGGTGGAGACCTCGGTGACGGTCACGGAAAGGATGTCGCCGCCGTTGGCGATCAAGGTCAGTTCCTCGCCGACGCGGGTCGGTTCGGCGGCGGTCACGGGTTCGTCCGAACCCGAGCGAAGCACGGCGAGGACGACGAAGATGATGACGGCGACCAAGACACCGGCGCCGGCCAGGGCGGCACCTCCTTTGATCAGGGAAGCCCGGTCGAAATTGTTGTATTCCAGTCCGCTTTCAGTGGCGCTCGCCGGGGCGGGGGGCTGCCGCGGGGTGAAGGCCGCCGGGGCGTCGGCTGGTTTCCCCGACTCGCCGCCGGATTCGGGGGCGAGATCCATTCGGCCGAGGAATTCGCGGCTTTCCGTGCGGGCGACCTTGCTTTCGCCCATCTTGTAGGCGTTGTAGTCGGTGATGATTTTATCGCCGTTCAGCTTGAGGAACTTGGCGTAGGAGCGCAAAAAACCCCGGATGTAGACCTCCGGGATGTTCAGGTCGAAAGAATTGGTCTCGAATCCGCCGAGGTATTCGCTGCGGATTTTGGTTACCTCGGAAGCTTCGCGGAGGGAAATGCCGCGCCGCTTGCGGGCCTCTTCGAGTTTTTCGCCGATGGATTGCATAAAGAGCTGATTAAAGGATTTGCTTCTGGAAGATCAATCGGGAAAGCGAATGAAAATCGAAGAAGGTGTTGATCTTGGTTGGTTGACAGGTTCGACGGACAGGGACTGCGTTGGCGCCGATCATAAAGATTCGAGATCGACGAGAATTTCGCGCGGACTCGATCCGTTTTCGGGTCCAACGACACCGCGTTGTTCCATCAGTTCCATTATTCGTGCGGCGCGGTTGTAACCGATGCGCAAACGCCGTTGGAGCATCGAGGTCGAGGCCCGTTTGGTGGTGCGCAGGACTTCGAGGGCGTCCTGGAACAATTCGTCGCTTTCCTCGCCGCCCCCCATGCCATCCTCGTCCTCTTCTCCGCCGGAATCGACCTGGCGCTGGACCTCTTCGGCGAATTGAGGCGGACCGTTTCGTTTAAGGAATTCGACGATGTCGGTGATTTCGTCGTCGGAGACGAAGGCGCCTTGGGAGCGGATCAGGCGCGAGGATCCCGGGGGGAGAAACAACATGTCTCCCCGGCCGATCAAGGTGTCGGCGCCGCCGGTGTCGAGAATGGTGCGGCTGTCGACTTTGGAGGCGACTTTAAAGGAGATCCGGGAGGGGAGGTTGGCCTTGATGACGCCGGTGATGACGTTTACCGACGGACGCTGCGTCGCGAGGATCAAGTGGATGCCGGCGGCCCGGGCGAGCTGGGCGAGGCGGGCGATCCCGGTTTCTATTTCGGCCGGAGCGACCATCATCAAGTCGGCCAACTCGTCGATGATGCAGACGATGTAGGGAAGGGTTTTCGGGATTTCCATTCCCTCCTCGGGTTCGACTTCCGGGGCGATCGCCTCGGGGAGGTTGCCGTCGATCTCGTTCGGCTCCGCGGCGGCGGCTTCCTGGGCGGCCTTCTCGCGTTCCGCCTTTTTTTTCTGATAGGCGTGGAATCCGGCGATGTTGCGGACGCCGATTGTGGCGAAACATTGGTAGCGGCGCTCCATTTCGGTGAGGAGCCATTTGAGGGCGCCGGGAACCTTTTTCGGTTCGGTCACCACCGGGATCAGCATGTGGGGAAGGTCGTTGAAGACCTTCATTTCCACGATCTTCGGATCGACCATGATAAACCGCAGTTGCTCCGGACTGGCGTGATAAAGCAGGGAAGCGATGATGCTGTTGATACAGACCGTCTTTCCCGAACCGGTGGATCCGGCGATCAGGAGGTGGGGCATCTTGGTGAGGTCGGCGACCAGCGGCTTGCCGCTGACGTCTTTGCCGAGTCCGATCGGAATCTCGGCTCGGGAGCTGCTCCAATCCTCAGATTCGATGATCTCGCGGAGGCAGACCGGTTGCGGTTGGCGGTTGGGGATTTCGACCCCGACGCAGCCTTTGCCCGGGACCGGGGCGAGGATGCGGACCGCGAGGGCCTTCAAGCCCATGGCAATGTCGTTCTCGAGGCCCTGGATCTTGGAAACCTTGGTGCCGGGGGCGGGCAGGATGTCGAAACGGGTGATGACCGGTCCGACGTGGATCTCGTCGACGGTCGCCTCCACGCCGAAGGTGGCGAGGGTGTGGATGAGCGCCTTGGCCCGGTCCTCGTGGTTTTCGCGGTCGTCGGTGGCGACCGGCTCCGGTTTGGCCAACAAATCGAGGGTCGGGAAATGGTAATCGCCCTGGCGCTCCGGGAGTTTCACCGGTGCTTTGCGGGGAGCTTCGCTCTTGATGATTTTTGGCTTCGGCAACTCGCGGGCGGGCGGTTCCACCTGGGGCGGAGGGATCGCTTTCGGATTCGGGCGGGGCAACGGCGGGGAAATATCGGCCGGTTCCTCGGCGGTTTCGAGGGTGGTGGCAGGTGGAACTGCCGGGGAGCGGGCGGAAGCCGCCCGGGCGGCCCGGGCCGACGGTTTGGGCTTGGCGGCGGGGATGGGTGCTGCCACTTCGATCGGGTTGTCGCCTTCGAGTTCCCGTTCCAACTTCTCTTTGGCGGAGAGTTTGGCTCGCTCCTCCTTCTCTTTGCGCTTCCGCTCCCGTTCCTTTTCCTTCTCCACCCGCTTCAATTCCCGCTCCTTTTCGCGGGCCTCACGACGCTCGGCTTTCCGGGCGGCCCGCTCGGTTTTCCATTCGCCGTAATGGAAAAAAAATTTCCGGGCGGCTTCCCCGATGTTGTTGGTGAAAAGGAGAACCAGGGAAAGAATGTTGACGATGGAGGTGGCGAGAAGGGAACCGAAGACCCCGAAGTTGTAGCGGAGGAGGTTTTCGTAAACGAGGCTGCCGACCGCGCCGCCGGAACCCCGGCGGTAGATTTCCGCGTCCTGGAACAGGGTCGGCTGCATGCTCAACAGAACCGAGGTGGCGAGTGCGGTGGTCAAGAGGGCCACTACCTTGAGCACCCCGAGTTGCCGGGGGAAGATGAGGAACATATAGCTCAGGTAGAAACTGCCGGCGGCGACCAGCCATCCGGCGCCGCCGAGGAGGAAAAAGCTCCAATAGGCTAATTCGGCGCCGAAACGGCCCCCGAGATTTTCAGCCGTCGGGTCGGTGGTAAGACGGGTGCTTTGTTCCGGGTCGAAATGCCACAACGAGACTAGGGCCCAGAGCGCCAGGACGAAGAACACGCACGCCCAGACAGGCCGGCAGCCGCTGTGCGGTTTGTCGAAACTCGGTGTTGAAGATTTTTCCTTTGCTTTAGCTTTTGCCATGAACCTCAGTTGGGGCAGCCTTTTGTCAATTGACGGCTTTGCCAAGAACAATGTAAAAACCGAACGCTGATGAGATCGCCACTGTTTTTCGAGCCAATTTATCAGGAACGTGTCTGGGGAGGGGAAGGACTCGCCTCCTCTCTCGGACGCAAGCTACCGGCTGGCAAAAAGATCGGGGAGAGTTGGGAAATCGTCGATCGCCCCGAGGCGCAATCGATCATCGCCCGGGGACCGGCCCGGGGAAAATCGTTGCGGCAGGTCATCGAAGAGGCACCGGCAGAGGTGATGGGACCGAATTTTTCCCCTGACCGACCGTTCCCCGTATTGGTCAAGTGGCTCGATTGCCAGGACCGGCTGAGTCTCCAAGTCCATCCTCCGGCGGAGATCGCCCCGCGACTCGGGGGCGAGCCGAAAACGGAAAACTGGTATATCGCCGAAGCCGTGCCGGGAGCCCACCTGATCGTCGGTCTGGAACGGGGCGCCACGCGGGAACGGTTCGAACAAGCCATTCGGGAAAACACCGTGGAGGAATTGTCCCATCGATTCCCGGTGCGGGCGGGGCATTCGATCCTGGTGCGCAGCGGGCAGATCCACGCGATCGACGCCGGAAACCTGATTCTTGAGATCCAGCAGAATTCCGACACCACCTACCGGGTTTATGATTGGGGGCGGACCGGTCTGGATGGCAAACCGCGCGAATTGCACGTGGAGGCGTCGCTCGCTTCGATCGATTTCGACGATATTGAGCCGCGACCGGAGGAACCGGTGGAAGGAGACGCGGTTTTGGCCGAGTGCCGGGAGTTCGTCATTCGCAAGTATCGGATGCCGCCGGGTCGGAGCTTGAGCTATCCCGGAGGAGGCGAACCGCGTTTGGTGCATCTGGTGTCAGGGCGGATTTCGATTCGCGGGAAAGATCAGGAACCCGCGGAGGCCCGACGGGGCGACAATTTCCTGCTGCCCTTCGCGGGGGATTTCGAACTGGTGGCGGACGAGGAGACGGTTTTGCTCGTGACCAGTGATTTCGTCTGATCTCGCGGCGCTATTTTACCATGAAGTATTTGATCATCAGTTGCAGTTTGCATCCCCGGAGTTTAAGTCGGTTGTTGGCGCGTCGATTGGAGGAAAAACTCCCCGGAGCTGAAACCGCTTTCGTCGATCTGGCCGATTTCGAATTGCCGTTGTGCGACGGCACCACGGCGTATTCGCATCCTTCGGCCAAGGCGCTGGCGGAGAAAGTGAACGCAGCCCGTGGAATCGTGTTGGCGTCACCGATTTATAACTACGACCTGAGTGCCGCCGCCAAAAATGTGGTGGAGCTGACCGGTCGGGCCTGGACCGGAAAAGTGGTCGGTTTGTTGTGCGCGGCCGGCGGTCGGAGCAGCTATATGGGCGGGATGTCGTTCTTGAACAGCTTGATGCTCGATTTCCGCAGTTTCGTGCTGCCCCGTTTCGTTTATGCGCCCGGGTTGGTTTTTGGGGCTGAAAATGTCATCGACGAGGAACTCGACAAGCGGATCAAACAATTGGCCGACGAATTGGTTCGAGTCACCGAAGCGCTGTTCCCGGACGAGTCGTCGGATTGATCTGTCGAGATTTTCCGGTTTTTTGATTTTTTCTTTTTTTTGGAGTTGACGGGGATCGTTTTCCCGCGCATCAAGGGGTTTTAACGTATTGAAAAAACGAATATACCCCTATGAACCCCGCGAAGAAGATCTTCCCGTTTCTCCTGCTGGTTGCCGGTTCTCCGGCCTTGACGCTAATCGCCTCCGAACCCCCGGCGCCGTTCTTGATCGCCTCCTGGACGTTCGAAGAGAATTACCTCGGGGAAAACGTCACCGGGTCGTCGGTCGGCCCGATCTCTCCTGATATTGGATATGGCGCGGCGACTGGTTTTCATGCGGATTCTTTGACCTCCTGGAGCAGTCCCGTCGGAAACGGATCGGCAAAGTCGCTCAACTCGAACCGCTGGTCGGCCGGTGACTTTTATCAGTTCGAAGTGAGCACCCTCGGCTATTCGGGGCTTTCGTTGAGTTGGGCGATGATTCGGAGCAGTACGTCCTCCCCCGGAGAATGGGAACTCCAATACAGCATAGATGGAGACGAGTTTTTGGTGGCGGGCGAATCTTTTACGATTCCGTCCGGCTCCTGGGGAAGCACCTCCACCCATGCGGGAAGCCTCCGGAGCGCCGACCTTACCCAGCTGACTGGCTTGGATAATCAGGAAAGCGTCTTTTTCCGTTTAGTGGCGTTGTCGGACGGAACCAATAACGGGAGCACGGTCCGCATCGATGATTTTTCCGTGATGGCGATTCCGGAACCGAGCGCTTATGCGTTCGGTCTCGGGTTGCTGACCTTGGTCGCGGCCGTTTACCGTCGTCGGCGGTAAACGGTAGCTCTTTAGTATCCAAAATAGATTACAAATACCCCTTATGAACCGAATGATCCTGTGTTTGGTGATGGCCGCGTGGGCTGTTCCCTTTTTAAACGGTGCGGAGGTGGCGGTTTTCACCGGACAGCCGACGATTGGCGGAAAGACCTACCTCCTGGCCGGGTGGAACTTCAACGAGGCGACCGCGGGGCGGGAAAGCCAGTTGGCGGTCAGTCATGGGCTGGGGGAATTGACCACGAATTGGGACGAGGCAAACGTAACGGATTTCGCGGGAACGTTGGTCGGCCGGTTCGATGCCGATCCCGCCGGCCGTGATCTCGGTTTGCGAAACGGGGTCGATTCGGTCAATGAAGGCCGATATCTCCAGTTCACCTTGGACATGACCGATTTCGGTGGATTAGCGGTTTCGTATGCGACCCAGCGATCGAACAGTGGATTCACCACCCACGAATGGTGGTGGAGTCTCGATGGCGAGGTGTTTCTTCCAGCGGGATCGTTGGAGCCGGGTGGTAGCTACGCTCTGCGAACCGTTGATTTTTCGGGAATGCCCGAATTGGATGATGCTGGAGTCGTCTATTTTCGATTAGTTCTGACCGGCTTGCCGGCATCCCCGGCCTCGACCGGAAATAATCGATTCGATAATATTCAATTTCGCGCAACGGCGATCAATGGTACGGTTTCGCCCGGCAGGGCGGCCGTGGTCAATGCGACCCCTGGAAGTCCCTTTTTCGGCCGCCCGTTATTCATGCCGGGGGAGACGCAGTCGGTGGCGGTGGTTCTATCGGGCAACGAGACGGGGACGGCGGTGATTGAGTCGTTTGAGTTGGCGATGCCCGCTGGTTGGAGCGCGGCGGACGAGGTAGTGCTCTCGGGGCCCGGTTTGGCGGAAGCCCATGTTGAGGCGGCGGGAACGGTGGTGGTCATAACGGGTGCTGGTATCGGCCCCGGGGATTCGGCAATCGTGGAGTTGAGGGGAGTGTTCATCTCGGCGCCATTCGGGCTACCGGAGAGTTTCGGTGAGTTTGAAATCACGGTCGAAACGGCGGAAGCCGGGAAAGAACGGGGACCGATCGCCGCCAAGCCTGCCGGGTGGACCTTGATCCCCTTGGAGGCGATCCGGGCGGTGGATGAGGGCGGGCAGGCGTCGGCGTTGGGGAAAACCGTCCTGGTCGGCGGGGTGGCAACGGTCAATTCGGGTGTTTTCCACAACGAGGAATTTTCCTTTTTCATGCAGGACGAGACCGCGGGTGTGGCCGTTTTTCATCCGTCGATGATCGAAATGGGGATCGAAGCGTCGGCCGGGAACCGATATGGCGTCGTCGGACGGGTGGGTCAGGAACGCGGTCTGACTCGGATTGAATTGTCGGGCCCGAGCGATTTGCTTTTCCTCGGAGCAGTGGGCATGCCTGAACCGCGGGTGAAGACGATCGCCCAACTATTGGCCGCACCGGAAACGTTGGAAGGGAGTTTGGTCCGGATTGTCGGTATCACGAAAACCGGAGGTTCGTGGGCGATGCCCGGGGCCAACGGTACGGTGACGGTTACAGATGGGGCCGGAATCCTCGGGCTCGACCTGTATCTAAATCGGTTCACCGATCTTTCATGGATGGCCGAACCGGCCTACCCGGTCGATGTGGTGGGGATTTTCAGTCAATTCAAGACCGCGGCCCCTTTCATCGGAGGGTATCAATTGTGGCCGAGGGGGGCGGTCGATATCTTGCCGGCGAGTGAGATACCGGCTGGATTCGATGGTTGGCGGCAATTCTTTTTCCCAGATGAGTTGGAAAACTCGGCGATCAGCGGAGCTGCAGCCGATCCCGACGGGGACGGGGTGGTGAACCTCCTGGAATATGCGTTCGGCGGCACTCCCGACGAGAATTCGCGGAGCTTGCTCCCCCGGGCGACTCAGGTCGACGGAATGCTGGCGATCACCTTTTGGAGGTCGCGCGACGCGGAGGATTTGATTTATACAGTGGAGTCGTCGGTGGACCTGGAGAATTGGACATCCTTGTGGAGCAGCGTGGATCATCCCTACAATTCGCTCGATGACGTGATTGAGGAAACGGTTTTGGATTCCAGCGCGACCGAAGGGGATGCCCGACGTTTCCTGAGATTGGTGGTCGAGCTGGATTGAGAAGGCTCCGGCTGTCGAATGGTTGTCGAGCGTGCAGCCGTCGCTGGCCAGTCGAAGGTGGTGCGGGGACGCACCCGCCTTTAAACTTCGACGGTTTTCAAGTGGTCGGGCGAGAGGCGGACATGCACTCCTTGTTGGAGGATGTCGACAGATACGACGATTCCGCGAGGGCTACTGGGATCGTCGACGATGCCTTCCACGCCCCAAAGGGGGCCCGCGGTGACGATGACCCGCATCCCTTTTTCCAGTGGCGGGCAGAGGGACAACTCTAAGCCGGATCCGATGAGGGTCTTGACCGCTTCGATTTGGCGAAGAAACGTGGCTTCGTTTTCCACGGGCAACATCCGGACCAGGTGGTCCTGTTGGTGGGCCCTCGGTTTTTCGACCGGGGGTATTTTGGCGAAGACGTAGCCGGGGAAGAGTGGTTTGGTGAATTTCTTGGTATGGGTGCCGTAGCGGCGGACGCTCAATGCAAGGGGAAGGTAATATTCATACCCTTCCATCTCCATGAGGTTGGAAAAGCGCTTTTCGCATCGGGGTTTTGTGTGGCAGACGTACCACTGCGGTTCGGTCGGTGAATCGGGCATGCGGGTCAATTCGAAGTCAGGAAGCGGAGGGCGGCCGCGTAACCGAAAAAGCCGAGACCGGAGATGACACCGCGGCAAGAGGGGGCGGTTAATGAACGGTGACGGAATTCTTCGCGTTGGTAAATATTGGAAATATGCACTTCGATCGCCGGAATGCCGGTCGCGGCCAACGCGTCGCGTAAGGCGACGCTGGTGTGGGTGAGTCCGCCCGGATTGATGATGATTCCGTCGTAACCTCCATCCGCCAACTCGCCGAGTTTGTCGATCAAAGCGCCTTCGTGATTCGATTGGAAAAAAAACAGTTCGCTTTGGTCGGAGCCGGGAGCTTGGCGGAGCATCTGTTCGAGGTCGGCCAAGGTTTGCCGGCCGTAAATGTCCGGTTCGCGCTTTCCGAGGCGGTCGAGGTTCGGCCCGTTGATGACGGCTATTTTTTTCATAAGTCTGAAGCGGAATCGCCTGAACGGTTGGTTGCGAGTCCGAATGGAGGCTGTTGCAGGCGACTACGCACTAATGCAGCCGACTTTAGGTGGAGATGGCGGATTCTTCAAGGGCATTTACGGGTGGGTGACAAATAAAGGAAATGTTGAAAAAGAAGCAGCCGCCCTGGCGTTATACGCCGGGGCGGCTGCCCTTCTTCACTCCGTCTCTCTCTCCCAACGACTCAACCTTCGGCCGTATAGCGGCGACCGTCGGTGGCCTCCTGCCGTCTTTCCTACGGTTTGTTTTTCTCCTCCCGGATGAGGGGAAAGGATGAAACGATTGGTTCTTGTTCGTCTGTCCATTTCCTCCTCATCACGCTGGCAATATAGCGTCCGTCATCCACCTCTGCCATCAGGGGGCGCCCCGATAGGGGGCACGGTAAAATTAAGCATTGGTCGGTCCAAAAGAAAAGTAGGGTGAATCAGGGCGGTAAAAACAGCTCGGAGCTCGGGTTTGACCTCTGATTTGGGGAACGAGCGCAAGCGTATCGATCCCCGGGAGGTCCGTCCGTTAAGGGAATTTGATGGGCGGCGAGCGGAAGCCTCGGTGTTACGGAGTTACGTTCCTCATTTGAAGGCGGGCGGGGCCGTCGGTGGGAGATTCGGTCCAGAATACCAGGACGCGCCCGTCGAGAGGAACGACGCGGGGATGGCTGGCGTATTCGGTTTCCGGCGACAACTGGCGGAGATGGTTCCATGATTGCCCGGCGTCTTCGCTGATTGCGACCTTGATGATCCGATTGCCGTTCTCTTCGGGAGAATCCCAAACGACCGCCGCCCGTTCTCCGGAGAGGAAGGCGATGTCGGTATTGCAGGGACCGGCGAAAGGTTTTCCCGGCATCGGCGTCCGCCGCCAGTTTTCGCCGCCGTCCAAGCTGCGGAGGATGTAGGCTCCGGCATGGTCGGGGTGGCCCGTCCAGACCGTGGCTAGCAGGACGTCGTTTCCGTTTGCGTCGTTTCCAAAGGCTAAGCCGGCGCCGACATGGGGACAACCAGGAAAATCCCAGCCGAAATCGCCCGCGTGGCCGAGCAAACGCCAGTCCGTTCCTCGGGGGTCATTCGCGATCGCGACTCCCATGTCGCTCGGATCTTGATCGCGGTAGAGGACCATCAGGTTGCCGTCCGGCATGAATTGCAGGTTGTTCCAACAGCAGGCGCAAATATGGGGATCGATGGTGGAGCTGACTGACCAGCGCCCGCCTGCCAGCGGCAGGCTGGCATGACGGAGGGACCGGCTGTCGCCGTCGGCGTGAATCCAGACCGCATGGAAACCGTCGCCGTTGGCGTTGACCGCCGGGAAGCGGAAACCTTCGTCCGGTCGGCCGCCGACCCCGGGGCCGGCCGTCCAGGTTTCGCCGCCGTCGTTCGATCGGGCGGTGGCTAAGGGCCCGCTTCCCCACGGACCTTTCCCTTGGGCGGTCCAGAGCACCATCAAATGGTCTCCCGAAACCGCCAGGCGCGGGTCGTGTCCCCGTTGGTGACGCCCGGGGGAGGCGTGATCGGTGGGAATCCGGATCGGCAAAGACCACGTTGCGCCGCCGTCGCCCGAGCGGGTGTGGAACAAGTTCAGGTTCGCCCGGCCGTCTCCATGACCCGGTTGGGCGAAGAGCAGGTGGACATGGCCGTCGGCGACGACCACGTCGAAGGCGTTGCCGGCGGAGAAATCGCGCGGTTGGTCGACCGGATCGTTCGCGGCGAGGACGGAGGTGACGAGCCCGACGGCGAGCGCGACGCCGAGGAGTCGGCGGGCTGAGAGGATGGATCGGTTCATCAGTTCAGGTCCCACATTTCGTCCTTGTAGGCGGGATCCTCCGGGTCGGTGATCCCGTTGCCGAACCATTCTCCCGGGAGTCCCGGATAGAAGGGAGCTTCCATCCGCATTGAGCGGGCGTGGCCGTCCATGAACGCGACGCTGACGGTCGGCTGGCCCTGGCGGTTGTGCCGCGGATTGGGTCGGCCGATATTGGAGGTGGTGGTGGCGGAGGGGGGCATCAAGTGGGTCGCCAACGTCGGTTGCAACGCGTCGGTGATCCCGGCGTCGGCCACCGCGACGGTGGAGGAGGGGTGGCGGACCCGTTCGATCGGTTGCCAATTCAGGTAAGTGTTGAGGCCGTAACTCGCCTCGCGGTCGAGTTGGTCGTTGCTCGGGCAATGCCAGATTTGGTCGCCGGCCGTGTCGTGGTTGGAGGCTCCGGAGTGGAGATACGGATAGAGCAGCTCCTTGCGGTCGGTGCCGGATTTCCATCCCGGATAGACCCCGTGGTCCTGGGCGTAAAGGTAGCCGGCGAGGGCGATTTGGCGGACGTTGCTGACGCAACGGGCGGTTTTGGCCTTTTCCCGGACCGATGAGACCACCGGGATGAGGATGCTGGCGAGGATCCCGATGATGGCGATCACCGTCAGGAGTTCGATGAGGGTGAAGGCTCGATTGGAGCGCGCTTGGCGGCGGATCCGGCGGTTGGCCGGGAATGAAATTGGAAAATGCATGGAAAAAGATGGCCGCGGAGGGCCGTGGAAAAGTTATGGATCGATTGCCCCCGGTTGAGGGGGAGTTGTCAGTGGATTCGTGCTTCGTCATCGGCTCTCATCGGGCGAAAGCCCGATGCTACAAGGAAAGGCCGATGCTGGGCGGAAGGCCCGGTCCTGGGCGGGAAGCCCGATGCTACACGGGAAAGAGCTAGGCTCTTACTGACTTCGGGGGCGGGGAGGGGAGGGAAGGCGGGGCGTCGGCCGGAATTGTTTCCGCGGCCAAGCTGAAGGAAATCGGAGTGGGCGGGGAGGGGAGTTGGAGATCGTTGCTCTTCAGGAAAACGAGCAGCCAGGAGAAAAAGGAGAAGGCGCCGGCGAACTTCGCGCCGGAACCGGAGGATTCGGAGGCGAGGATGGCGTTTTCGACTTGGCGGCAGACGCCGCAGGGGGATTCGCCGCTGATCGTTTGTTGCGCGGCGGCGGTCCAGGAACGGGTGGCTTCGTGTTGCTGGATCAACATGCCCGACCAGCCGTAAGCTTGGAAAAGGACCAGGTGGAAGTTCAAGCCGAGCACCATGACGGCCAAGAGGGCGAAGGCGGCCAGCCTCACCAGCGGCGATTCGCCCGGCCGCGCCCGTCCAGATGATTCGATCGAAATCGTCATCCGGTGGTCTTTCGATGGCAGTCGCGTCTCTCCGGTCATGGTTTCAGTTTAGAGGAGACTTCGAACAGAAGCCTTGCCCTAAGTCAAGTTAGCCGGAAAAAGCGCGGCTGCCGACGTGTTTTTTACGGATTTTTAGCGGCGTTCATCCGGGCGAAGGTGCGTCCTTGTTGGAGTCCCGCATTTATGCGGTCTTCGCGTCGTGAGAAGTTTGGTCTAGGGCCGAATGTTGCTCCGGCAAGGGAGACGTTCCTTTTCTCACGGGGGCGCCGGTATTCGTGCGTTGCCTGATTCTTCCATCGTTCCGTTTGCCTTGAGTTTGGGCGGTTTTGGGTAAACTCTGTGGGGTTTGGGCAAGATGGATCTTGATGGATATTGAACAACGAAAAGTTCCGGAGTCGGTTTGGACGTGGGGAGCGGTGGGATTATCGGTCCTGCTTTATGTCGTCGCGTTTCCCCCGTTCGACGTGGCGGAGGCGGCGTATGTCTTTGCGGTGCCGTTGCTCGCTTGGCTGTTCCGGCCGCGACCGTTGAAGTTGGCGGCGGCGGCGATTTTCGTTTGGGGATTGCTGTCGTGGTTGATCCTGATCGTCTGGCTCCGGCATGTCACCTTCGGGGGGTATTTTCTCTTGTCGGTGGTGTTGGCGCTTTATTTCAGCGTTTGGTTTCTCGCGGCGTGGTGGACGTTGCCCCGGGTCCGGAACGGAGGGTTCGGATTGCGGTTGGCGGCGATCACCGGCTTGGCGGCTCTCTGGGTGGTGCATGAGTATGTGCGGTCGTTCATCCTGACCGGTTTTCCGTGGTTGCCGTTGGCGGCGAGTCATTGGCAGCGACCGCTCTTGTTGCAGGTGTCCGGCTGGACGGGGGCTTACGGGGTGTCGTTTCTGTTGATCTTCTTCAACCTCGGTTTGGCCTTTTACGTGGATCGGCTGGTCCGCTTCCGCGGGATCGGTTGGCGGCGGGTCTGTCCGGAGTTTTTTGTCGGACTGGCTTTGTTGTTTTTGGGGAGCTTCGGAGTGTTTTACGCGGTTCGTCCGGCGGCGGGGGAGGGGCGTGAGGAGATGTTCCATGCGGCGGTCGTCCAGCCGTATATCCCGCAGACCTTGAAATGGGATCCGACCCAGACCGAAGAAATTCTCCGGACGATCGAGCGGACCACGTTGCGGACCAAAGAATTTCCCCGGCGCCCGGACCTGGTGATTTGGCCGGAGGCAGTGACTCCGCTGCCGGTGGTCGGCAGTCCGGGAATGCGTCGGTGGACCGAGGCGATCGCCGCCGAGATGGAAGCGCCGATGATCATCGGATCGGTCGGGGTGTTGCCCAACGACGATTGGTTCAACGGCATCGTGGCGGTCGATCCGGCGGAGGGGGTGTTGCCGCATCATTACTACAAGCGGAAATTGGTTCCCTTCGGGGAGTATGTGCCGTTTGCGGCGCTGTTCGGATGGATCTCGAAAATCGTGCCGTTGGAGGGAAGTTTCATCCACGGACAGTCGCCGGAAGCGATCACGGTCGGGATCGCCGGACGGGATTTCCGGGCCGGACCGTTGGTTTGTTACGAAGATGTCTTTCCCCGGTTGGCCCGGACCACGGTCGCGGGAGGAGCGGATTTCCTCGTGGTGGTCACCAACAACGGTTGGTATGGCGAGGAAGGAATGCCGTTCCAGCATGCCGCGCATTCGGTGTTGCGGGCGGTGGAGACGCGGCGTCCGGTCTTGCGGAGCGGCAACGGAGGGTGGAGCGGATGGATCGACGAATACGGGGGTATCCATGATGTGTTGGTCGATGACGGGGGCTCGATCTACTTCCGGGGGGCGAGTGTTTTCCCGGTAACCCGGGATCCCGCCTGGGTCGACCGCGCCTCTGTTTACGTGCGTTACGGCGATTGGTTCGTCGCCCTGTGCGTCCTGCTCGTCGGAGCCGGATGGATCGGGCGCCATACGGTGTGGCGCGGGCATTTCAAGTCGGGACGCGAATCGGACGACGGCGGGCTTTCGCGAAACCCAAGAGAGGGAAACGCGTTGGGAACATTACGGGGGTGACTTGCGGGAAGGAGACGCTCACACACCCCACCGCTCTGGCGAGCGGTCCCCCCCTCTCAAGAGGGGATCCGGCAAGACGGTCTCCTCTTTTCATCGCCATTCTGATCATGCATCAACCCAAGAGCGTGCTTCAGTAAGTCCCTCGTGCGTGTGAATTCGTGTTCATTCGTGGTTGAAATCGGTGCCTACTGTCCATCCAGGATGAATGGTTCGCGCCTTCTCGGTTGAAAATCGGCCGAGAACCGTTCAACTTCTAGCCTTTCCCGGAATCCGTATCGCTCAGCTCATGAAAGGCCTTCCCGACATTTTTCCCATCCGCCAACGCTTCGAGGAACTCGACGCGCAAATGGCGTCGTCCGATTTTTACTCCGACCAGCGCAAGGCGGCGGCGGTTTCGCGCGAGCACCAGAAGTTGCAGGAGGTCCTGGCGGCCTACGACGAACTCGATCGCCTGGTCCTTGAAATTGCCGAGCACGAGGAGATGGTCGCCGACGCGGGCGGGGATTCCGAGCTCAAGGAATTGGCGGAAATGGAGTTACCCGGAATGAAAGAGCGCCAGGAGTCGTTGAAACAGCAGATTCTGATCGGAATGATCCCGCCGGAGGAAACCGACTCGCGCAACACCATCGTCGAAATCCGGGCCGGAGCGGGCGGGGACGAAGCTTCGCTCTTCGCCGCCGAACTTTACCGGATGTATTCCCGCTTCGCCGAAACCCAAGGGTGGCGCAACGAACAGATGCACGCCAGCTACAGCGAGCGCGGCGGGATGAAGGAAGTGGTTTTCCACCTCACCGGACAAGATGTTTACAAGACGATGAAATTCGAGAGCGGGGTTCACCGGGTGCAACGCGTCCCCGACACCGAAGCGAACGGACGGATCCACACCTCGACGGTGACGGTGGCGGTTTTACCGGAGGCGGAGGAGGTCGATGTCGCAATCAATCCCGACGATCTCGAAATCTCCGTCTGCCGGGCGAGTGGCCCGGGAGGACAAGGGGTGAACACCACCGACTCCGCCGTGCAGATCCTTCACAAACCGACCGGGATCATCGTCAATTGCTCGGACGAGCGGTCGCAGTTGAAGAACAAAGCGAAGGCGATGACCGTCTTGCGCTCCCGCCTGTTGAAAGCGAAGGAAGAGGAAGAACGGGCTAAATACGCCGCCAACCGCAAAAGCCAGATCGGCACCGGCGACCGCAGCGAACGGATTCGCACTTACAATTTCCCGCAAAGTCGCCTGACCGACCACCGGATCGGCCTCACCCTCCACAGCTTGAACCAAGTGATGGAAGGAGAACTCGACGAAGTGGTCGAAGCCCTGCAGAAAGCGGAATACGAGGAGAAGATCGAGACGCTGCTGACCCAAAGTTAACTCCGTCGATTCCCTGAATGATCACCCTCCTCGAGGTCTTGCAACGGTCGGCCGGTTTTTTTGAAAAGGCCGGGATCGACACCCCGCGCCTCGACGCCGAATGGATTCTGGCCGACGTGCTCGGTCTGAGCCGGATGGGACTTTACCAGCAATTTGAGCGACCCTTGACCGAAGCCGAACTGGAGAAAATCCGTCCCCTGGTGAAACGCCGGTCCCGGCGCGAACCCTTGCAACACATCCTGGGGTGGGTCGAGTTCTACGGACTCCGGATCCAAGTCGATCGCCGGGCGTTGATCCCGCGTCCCGAAACCGAAGAACTGGCCGACCTATTGGCCCGCCTGCCGCCGCCTCCCCCCGGATCGATTCTCGACCTCGGCGCCGGAAGCGGGGCGTTGACGCTGGCCCTTGCCCGGGCGTTTCCCCAAGCCGTCGTGACCGGGATCGAACGCAGCCCGGAGGCGCTGGCCTTGGCCCGGGAAAACGCCCGGGCCAACGGCTTGGACGAACGGGTCGCATTCGAGCCAGGCGACTGGTTCAAACCGTTGGAAGAGGGGAGACGCTTCGATTGGATTGTATCCAATCCGCCTTACCTGACCGAAGAAGAATGGCGGACCGCCGAGCCGGAAGTCCGGGATTTCGAACCCCGTGAAGCCCTGGTCGCGCCCGACGACGGATGCGCCGACCTGGAACGCATCATTCGAGAAGCCCCCCGCCACCTGGCCCCCGGCGGCCTGCTGGCCCTGGAAACCGGCATCGACCAACATCGCCGCCTCACCGCCGCCGCCCACGCGGCCGGTTTCGCGGAGATCGAGTCGAAACAAGACCTCTCCCGCCGCGACCGCTATCTCCTCGCCCGTTTGCCATCGTAAAGGATCCCGACTTTCCAATCCGGATTTTCCTCTCGGAGGGGCCGTGCCGTGGACGCATGTGATTGAATACAGTTTCCGCGCGGTCCAAAGCCCCGAGGGGATATTTCGGTGGAGGCAACGTTTGCTTTTTTTAAACATGGGTTGACTCTCGTTCCGCTGTCCGGTGTTATCACGCCTAATACAACCCATCTACATTATGGCCCACCGCATTTCATCCCCTTCGGATTTCGCTACCCGCTTCATTCTTCCTTTGGATGGTAATTTAATATTCGCGGACCT
This sequence comes from Verruconatronum alginivorum, assembly GCF_056590205.1. Lineage (NCBI taxonomy): Bacteria > Pseudomonadati > Verrucomicrobiota > Opitutia > Opitutales > Verruconatronaceae > Verruconatronum > Verruconatronum alginivorum. The sequence continues at coordinate 3,677,154 of NZ_JBWPVQ010000001.1, forward strand.
CGGGCGCGCTGGATTTGCGGCTGCTGGAGTCTGCGGAGGGTGGTGAAAGTGTTCAACTTCTTTTTGTTTTTGCTTTATAGATTCGATTCTTGGGCGGTTAGGAGTCGTCAAGCTTCACGTAGATTCGGAGCCTGTGCTACCATGGGGATTGTCCTGCTTGCGAACTTTGCGTCTCTTAAGTTTTTGGCAGAATTGATGTTGCGGCGTCGGCTTGAGTGGAATTTAGTTCCGGAAATGGAAAGGGAACCCAAGCTATTTGCGTTTGCTCTTGGATATTGTTTTTTTAGCTACATAGTATTTCGATTTTCAGGTGTATACAAGAAGGCTATTGAGCCATCCTCGATTGAGTTATATGAGAAATATAAATTTTGTAATTGGCATGCCTTGGTTTATGCAATTACGTCAATTTTAATACTGTTTTTCTTGCTTTTTTATCTGGTCTACTTCTTTAAGTTCTGCTTAGTTAACTCTTTTCAGCCCGCCCCTGCGTGAATCTAGTTGATCCCAAGCCACTGGCTGGCAAAACGCTTGAGAATGGGTATGGCGAAGTCGGCGAACAGTCGGATCAGCCCCCCATCGGAAAATAGTCGATAGTTCTGATAAGACAGAGGAAAACTTCAAATGTTAGAATGCGTGGCCTGACTCCTTCCGCGGCACCCAGAATCAGTCGCTTTTCAGATGCATCAGCAGGCGCATGAAACCATGAGATTCGCCGCTCTGCCTGATGGCCACGCGGAGTAAGTCGTCAGTATCCACCAGGACGACTACTCGTCCATCCGCCTCGTTCCAGTTCAGAAGATCGTCGGAGAACAGGACGTTAATGACCCCGGAAATCGCTTCGGGATTTCTCTTTTGTTCGAGGATAAGATAATGTTCTCCGTCGATGATTTCGGTTTGAAGCGAGGGGCGTTGCGAGGGGACGATAGGGTCCAGCGGAGCCTGACCGACGATGTATTTGACCAAATTTGCGACTCCGTCACGGGCCGGGGTGTCAAGCGGATCCGATTGATCGGCATCGACGAGTTGGCGGGAGATCCAACCGTCGAAGGTAATGCCGCGATAGGTCAGGCTGATCGCCCCCGCATCGGCATAGCTGACGGAAAACACGTGTCCGTCGCCTTCAATGTTTTCTCCTTCCTGAAGGTCGTGAAATAATCCCGAACGCTGCCCCGAGTAGGCGATGATCTGAACGGATTCTCCCAGAGCGAAATCCCGATTCGGAGGGATTGAAATCTCCAAGCGGGTCTCGGCTTCGAGCGTCACATTTCCCGAAACCGACAACGGGATTTCGCCACCGTCAAGGCTCACTGTGACAACCGGGGCGCCATCGCCGCCTATGAAGTCGCCGTCCACGATTAGACGGCCGTCGTTTATGTCCACCCGACCGCCGCCGCCGAGGGTTAGGTCGCCCGCGATCTGCACCGTGGCATCGTCGTCGAGGCCGATGCCGGCCCCGCCGTCCAACTCGACGGCGGGCAGATGAACGGTTCCGGCACCCCGCACGTCCATTTTGTTGCCGTAGAGTTTCGGGGCCTCGCCAAAGATCAGGGATGTGTGATTTGCCAAGTGGACATCGAGGTCACCGTCCAAGCGCACCGGCAGGTCAATGGCATGGTTTCCAAGCGTTACCTCGATAGCCGGCATACTCTCAGCCGGGACGAGCTTCAATTTACCGGTGCCGACAAGGGTGTATCCATTCACGTTGTCAAAGCGCATTCCCGACAATACGCGATATCGGTTTTCGTCCTTCTGCGAATCCTCGACGATGATCGAATCGATTTCAAACAACCGATCCACGAAAGCGCTTGAGTTAAGCGGATCAACGCGAATTCGGCTAATCATCTTTCCGCTCCAGTCGGTGTTGCCGGCCATGTTGAAAACAACCTCCTGGAAGGCTCCGTTGCCGGTGTAGTTGGCGCTCACCCTGCGGGTTCCCGAAAAGGAATCGGCGTCCGCCGTGCCCCAGAAAAAATCGACTCGCGCGGTGCCGGTGACGTCCGCGCGCATGCGGACCCGGATCGTGTGGAAACGGTCTCCCGAAAAGTTGCCCACGGTCCGGTGCAGCCACGGATCACTGGTGGCCGCCGTGCCACGGAAGAGACCGCCGGTTATTTCCACGTCGTTGATGTTCGCGGTCGCCCACCCTTGGGCGTCGCCTTCTCTTTCGAAAAACCAGGAGCGGTCGGTGGACTTCACGTTTACCATCGCCGGAGCCGTGATGGCGCTGCCGAAAACGGCGACTTCCCCCGCGACGTCCGGGCGGTTCCAATAATACCAATTCAACGGTTCGCTCCAGGTCCCCGATCCGCTTCGCACCCACGATGCTTCCTCGGCAGGTGGCTGAAACACTTCCAGCGGCCCGTTTTGCAAGGCAATCGGAGCGGACGGCACAACACTTATGAAATTGCCGGCCGCGTCGAATTCCAGAACCCTGCCGCCCTCCTCCTCGATATAGATCCGGCCGGTCGGTGCCTGCGCCATGCGCCCCGGACGGTTCAGGGGCTGACCGTCGAACGTGGCGCCGAGGGCGAATTTTCCGAGCGGCGCGTCCAAGTGTTGGGTCCGCTCAAAGCGCAACACCCGGTCGTTGGCCGTGTCCGCGACCAGGACGTGCTCCGGCGTCAGATTACGAAAATCCTCCAGCATGTGGAACGTGAGCAAGTTCGAATCGTGACCGCGTGGCGGTTTATTGCCGCCGACGTCGAATGCGGTGCGGGAGGCGATGACCATGTCGTCGCCGTCGTAGTCGAAGTTCATGTATTGAAATCCCTCATACTCCAGGTTCGGGCTGTAGAGAAAGATTTTCTCCACTTTCCAATTGTACAGATCGCGCGACGTCAGAACGGCCGCCGCATTGCGGATCAACTCCGGCGTGCTTCTCAGGGAGGGGTGATCGGCATGGGCGGGCAGAACGGGATTGCTCAAAACGAAGTACTTTCCGGACGTCGGATCGTAGCCCGCGCCGAACTTTTTCTCCCCTCCGGGTAATTCGACGAAGTCGTGCTCCGGGTCGAAGGTCAGGTTTCCGGGCTGGCTCGGATTCACTCGCAACAAGGCGGTGTAGGGGAGAGCGCGAACTTTGGGCATGACCACGACCCCGTGTTGCTCCGAGGCGACCACCTGCCCCTCGGTCATGTCGATGAAGGTTCCTCCCAGCCAGGCGCCATCGGCTCCCGCGGAATTACTCAGGGACCATGACGAAGCCCGCATCAGATCGGATGCCTGGGACGCCGACAGCGCGCGACGTGTCGCGCCGCTCCAGATACGGCCGTGGAAGTGAACCGGATTGTTCGGCGTCCCGAGTCCTCCCGTTCCCAATCGGCCGGTTGTCGAACTCGTGGCCGTAGTCCAGGTTTCGCCGTTGTCGGTCGAGCGACGGATAACATTGGGTTTTCCCTCGGCCTCCGCGCCCATCAGGTAAAGGACACCTTCGTGCAAAAACAGACTGGCGCGAAGGATGTCGTTTAGAACCGCGGTTTCCTCCCAGCTTCCGCCCCGGTCGGAAGAGCGAAACACCCTCGTGAGGCCGGACTCGGTGGCGCCTGAGGCACTGCCGAAATGAGCGTGCGTGGCGATGTAATCGCCGTTGGGCATGACGACGATCGAGGGGTCGGAGACATAGACCGGATCGCGCGGGTTGCCCGATACCGGGAAGCGGTCAGGAGCCGGGACGTGGCTTATGACCGTGCCGGGCACATCATCGAGACTCTGTCCGGGCATCGACGGAGCGACGAAGGCTCCGGCGAGGCCCAGCGTCACGCCCGTGATAAAGTTTCGAGTTTTCAAAAAATGTGCGATTTGTGCAATCATATCAATCTTCCGTTGTGAGGCGCATCCCGCGGGTGATGAGGCCCTCGTTTGAGCGAACGCAAGCCGGGCCGGTCAACATCCGGGCTGCGCCCGGGGAGCAACATGGAATGCACGTTGGCTTTTCGAGACGGAGTCTCTTTGGAGTGCTCCGCGTCCCCGCGGAGCTTTCGAGCGTGCGGAGGACGTTCGACCGTCGAATGGCTGCCGGGAGTGCGGCTATCGCTGACCGTTCGAAAGCGGTGCGGGGACGCGCCGCACTCCAAAGCGCTTCGCGCGAAAACCGGAACGACCTCCAACCCGTATGAACAGTGAAGTTAATAAGTGGCTGTAAAGATTGGGGCATTTCTGCAGGGCATTACATCGTGTTATGCATGCCTAAAACAACGGGTTTATTGTGTTATGAAAACATGGTTTTTGGGGGTGACCCGGTCTTTCCAGTCCGGGTAGGATGCCCCGGATTTTACACGCATCACCCATGAAGCGCGCCCGGATGAGGTGGCGCTCGGAGGCTTGAGGGACCAATCGGTTTGAATCGGTTTGCCTGGGTTGAATTCGAGGGTTGACAGCATGGAAAGGGTATCCGTTTTTAGAGGCGTTCTGCTCACTTCGTTCTCTTTCCCATGGCTAGTCAATCCCTTGAGTTGTCCGAAAGCGATCTGCGATCATTGGTCCGGGTGGGGGTGGGGAAATGGCCGCCGGAAGAGAGGCGCAGCGTGGTGCGGGAGGTTTTGCTGGAAAGACTTTGTCAATTGGTCGCGGCGCGACGGTGGTTGTGGCTCGCCGGACATTGCCCTCAACCGGGCCAGGTGGAATGGACCGCGTTCCATTCAGGCGGATCATCCTCTGTTCGTCGTCCGGGTGTTCCTCGCAACCTTTGTTTCGAGGCGTTCTTCGGGCCTGGGGTGGCGGCGTTGGACGGCCAATGTGCAACCTACCTTCAAGCACCGTGGCAGTCGACTGGCGAGAGGGCACTCTCCCCGCTTCTTCGTGAGGCGAATCAAAGCCCGTTTATTCTATCCTGTCGATTCGCCCTTGGCGGTTGGAGCGCGATCGGTCTTTATCGGGGAACGGACCAGGACCCGTTCACGGAGCGTGAACGGACCATCGTGGACGTAGTGCTGGGGGAGTTGCCGGCCTTCAATGAACCCGCGGGAACTCTTTCGCGGAAGCAGGTCTATCTGAACCTGTCTCCGCAGAAGCGGACCGTCTATCGTCTGTTGGTCGAGGGGCGGCACCGGAAGAGGATCGCGGCCGAACTCGGGATCACGCTGAATACGCTCGGCGGCTATGTGAAGGAGATTTACCGGAAATTTGGAGTGAGGTCGCAGGCGGAATTGATGCGAGGGGCGCGCCGGGAATCAACCTGACAATCAGGGAAACCCCGTCCTTACCATCAGAATACCCCCTATTTAGGGGGTATTCATATATGCTTATTTGTGGTAAAAGTTTCGCTAATTCGAAGCCGGTTCCGCTCTGCGGGCCGGAATCGGGTCAATCCAATAACCAAAAACAAAACGTAATATCTTCTATGAAACGAATCCATTCCTTTGGCATTCTTGTTGCGACGGTCCTTCTTTTCGGCGCCTGTTCCTCCGGTCCCGGTCTGTTGCCTCCTGAGGCTCTCGAATCCCCGACTCCGATCGAAGGGAGCGCGGGAGAATATGTCGCTCCTTATACCTCGGACGGTGTGGTCGCCGAATGGGTGGAGAAAGCGGTGAATGCGAAGATGGGTGCCGCGGTCGGCGGGGCCGTAGGTGCATATGCCGGACAAATGGCAATGGAGCAGATTCCGTTTGTCGGAGGTTTGCTGGGACAACGCGCCGGGTCGGCGGTGGGGCGGCGAATCGCCGTGGAAGCGTCCGGGGGATGGGAATTCATCCGCGAGACCTCCGACCTGTCGTTCAACAATCCCGCCGATCTCTCGGTCTGGCTCTATGTCAACCACTCCCACAATGAACATTATAACGATGTGGTTTCCGCGACCATGGAGATTTACCCCGTGTTGAAGGATACTTTCCATCAGCATATCGCCAACGCTTCCCGCGAGGCGCGGGCGCGCGGGGTGGTGGCTCCGGCGATGGGAACGGGAGAGGATGTTGAAACGGAGGCGAAACCCGAAAGCGGTTCGGAGGAACGGACCATCACTCTATGAAACATGCGACATTGGCAGTCTTGGCGCTGGCAATCGGTTTGACCGGTTGCCAGACCGGCAACGTAAATAATGCCCCCGGTCGTCCGACCACCTACTATTCGCCCGACACTCCGGGACCGGTGCAAGGGGTTGGGATGGAGTCCCAGGACATCGTTTCGATGGCGGACCGGATGGTGCGGGATCTTTTGCAACATGCCGCGCTCATCGATCGTCCGACTCCGCCGCGGATCATCATCGATTCGGAGTATTTCCGCAACGAGGGATCAACGCGGGTCAACCGCAATCTGATCACCGACCGGTTGCGGGTCGATTTGAACCGGGCCTCCAACGGGCGCTTGATTTTCGTCGGCCGCGAGTATGCCGACATGGTCGAGCACGAACGGCTGTTGAAGCGCGAAGGCGTGACCGATGGCGGAACGATCCGGACGACCCAGGCCACCGCCGGGGCCGATTTCCGTTTGGCGGGGCGGATCGCCACCCGCGATTCGGTCGATTCGCGGTCGGGTACGACGCAACGTTGGACGCAGATCACCTTCGAAATGGTCGACCTGGAATACGGCACCATCATCTGGAGCAACATCTACGATTATGCGCGCGCCTCGCAGGACGACATTATCTACCGTTAAGAACGCCGGGCTGGCGGGCCTCCTGATCATCGGGGGTGCCTGCCAGAGCGGTCCGGGGCCCGGGGCCGTCAGCCGGGAACTCGCCTCCCATGAGGCGGATTACCTGGCGACGGTTCCCCCGGAGTTGCGGGAGCACCTTCGCGCGGCCATAACCTCCTCGCGGGAGAACCGGGTTTTGCGGGAAATGGAATTGGGCACGCACGCGCTCGTCCTCGGTGACTATGACCGGGCGGCGGCCAGTTTCGATTACGCGCTCGACCGAATTGAAATCACCCATGCCGGGAGCGAGGAAGCGGCGCGGGCGCGGAGTCTTTGGTACGAGGAAGAGAACAAGGAGTTCAAGGGGGAACCGTATGAACGGGCGATGGCCTATTATTACCGGGGCATCCTGTTCCTCAAGGAAGGGGATTATGACAATGCCCGCGCGGTCTTCAACGGGGCGATCCTCCAGGACGCGTTCGCGGAGGAGCACCAGTATCGTTGCGACTTCGCCCTGATGTATTTGATGGCGGCCTACGCCTCGCATCTGATGGGGGACTTCCAAACCCGCGACGAAGAATTCGCCGCCCTGCGGGAATTTCGTCCCGATTATCCGGAACCGGCCTGGGGCGATGTTTTGTTGGTGGTGGCCGAGACGGGAAAGTCTCCCCGAAAACTCGGCGACGGGATCGGGCATTATCAGATGCGGTTGTTTCGAGGGCGGGGATTTACCGACACCGGAGCGATGTTGTATCTGGACGGGAACGAATTGCCGTTTTATCCGACCGAAGATATTGCGTTCCAAGCGATGACCCGGGGAGCTCGACCGATTGACGCCATTCTCGAAGGGCAGGTTCAATTCAGGAGGAGCGCCGAGCGAATCGGGACCACGTTGACCGAGAGCGCGCAAACCGTGATGGTCGTCGCTCCGCTGATGGACGGGGCGTCGAGCACGTTGGGGGCGGTGGCCGGGGGCCTTGGAGTGATCGGTGTCGCCTCGGCGATGGTCGCGCAAAACGCCAAACCGCGGGCCGATACTCGTTTTTGGTCCTCGTTGCCGGATACGGTCCACACCATTTTCGTGCCAAAAACGGCCCGCGGGAGTGAGGCGACGATCCGATTTTTGGCCGACGACGGGTCGGTCGTTTCCGAAGTCACCCAAACCATCCCGGAGGATGCGGTCATCCTTTGGGCGAAATCAACCCAGCATTGAGAGACGAAATCCTTATGTTCAGACCTACCGTAGTTGTTTGTATTTTCAGTCTTTGCCTGCTCCCGTGGTTCGCCGGGTGTCAGCATCGCGAAGGGGCGGCCGTCGGCCAGCGGATCGATTCGCCGCGGGCACCCGACGCCACGATCCACCTCAATCAAGTCGTTCTCCTCGACCGTTCGCTGCAGGACAATACCCGGGGCAGGCCTGGCCGGATCGCGGTGGAACGTCATGGGGCGACCCGGACCGCAAGCGGCGGCCTGGAGCCCTTCGCCACGTTCCGGAATCGGACCGATTATCCGCAGCAACTCGAATGTCGCGTGCAATTTTTCGGTGGACAACAGGAGCCGGTGGAAAACCCATCGGCCTGGCAGCGGGTGATCTTGCCCCCTTTGGGCGTGGCCACTTACCGGGAGAGTTCGCTCGCCTCCAACAACGTGGAATACTACTACATTGAAGTGAGGGAGGGACGATGAAAAGCACAACGACTTGGTTGACGGCGACAGTGGCGGTGGCCTTACTTTCCGGCGGGTGTACCCGTCCGTTGGAGACGCGGACGGACCCCGGTCAAGTGAGTCCGGCCCGGGCGACCGCCATCGGCCCCGCGACATCGGCGGATGCGGAACCGGTCGCCCGACATCCGGACGCTCCGGAGCGGCGGGACCGGACTGACCGCCTGGCCTCGACGCCGTCCGATGTTTCGCTTGCGGGATTTTCGACGCGGTATCGCGAGGCGGGGTCGCCCCGGGTCGCGATTCTCTTCAATCGCCAGTTCGGGACGCAGTTGACCTCCTGGACGATGGATTCGGCGGAGATTTTCCAGGAAGTGAGGGCCGACCATGCCGCGGGTGAAATCCGGGGCGAGCATTTTCCGACCGGGGAAGTGACCCGGGCTTCAGTTCAAGGGGAGGGAGTTGAAATCACCCGATCCGAATCCTTCCGTCAATATCAGGATGGCGGGGCGCGCGCCGGTTTTTCATCCGAATACGTCGAATGGAAGTTTCGCGAAGGTTTCGCCCGGCCCTTCGGGGCGGCCGGGGTCAGATTGATCGATTCCGATTTGGTGGTGCAGGCCGCGGGCCGGGGCACGGAAGGTGGCGGGAACCAGCGCATCCTCGATGTGAACGCGAATCTGGAGGCGATGCGGGAAAAGACCGATTGGATCGTGGAAGTTTTGATGGTGGCAGACTCCCGGGCGGCGACTGGATATGTTTTCCGGGCGGAAGCGAAGGAGTTGGCGACCGGCCGGGTCATGGGTTCGGCGATGACCAACATCGACGACTTCCGGGAACGTCCGGTCCGGCGGACGATCACCGCGGCGCCCGGAGGTTACCGGGTGGTCGAGGAAGAGTTGCCCGGTCCGACCCTTGAAGAATATGCCGAAGACCTTGCGATCCGGTTGCTCAGTTCGCTGACCAAGCGGATGGCGGACGAATAATGTGATTCGGGGGCGACGTCGGAACCAGCACCTCGATTCCGATGGCATTGGATCGGTTTCGAGGAAATGGCGGGGCGCTGACCTGATTTTGATGCGACGTGGTGCTTGCGCTTCGGCGGGTTCGACTTAGAAATTGAGGGAATGTCCGACGTACGCGTTCGTTTCGCTCCCAGTCCAACCGGCTTCTTCCATATCGGAAGCGCCCGCACCGCATTGTTTAACTGGCTTTACGCCAGGCATACCGGAGGGACGTTTGTTCTCCGGATCGAAGATACCGACAAGGAGCGGAATACGGAGGAGGCGTTGCAGGTCATTTTCGATGGCATGCGCTGGCTCGGCATGCAATGGGACGAAGGTCCGGACGCCGGCGGAGATTACGGACCGTATTTCCAGAGCCAACGCTCGGAGATTTATCAGGAATACATTGACAAGCTTCGGGCGGCCGATCGTATCTATGAAAAAGACGGGGCCGGTTACTTCCGGATTTCCGGCGAACCGCAGGTGATCGAGGACGCGGTGCGGGGGCGGGTGGAGCGGACCGAAGAAAAAGATTTTGTTGTCGTCCGTTCCGACGGCTCTCCCGTCTTCCATTTGGTCAACGTGGTCGACGACATCACGATGAAGATCACCCATGTGATCCGCGGGGAAGACCACCTGTCCAACACCAGCAAACACACCGAACTCTTCAAGGCCTTAGGGGCGCCGCTCCCGACCTTCGCTCACATTCCCCTCATTTTGAAGGAGAATGGGCCGGGGAAAATGAGCAAGCGGGACAAAGGGGCGCTGATCGAGGATTATCGAAAACGGTGGTTTCTCCCGGAAGCCGTCCGGAATTATCTTTGCCTGCTCGGTTGGTCGCCGAAGGACGACCGGGAGGTTTTGCCGATTGACGAGATCATCCGGATTTTCGATTTGCCGCAGATCAATCAGAACAACGCCCGTTTCGACGAAAAGAAACTCTCCTTCATCAACAGTCGTTATCTCCATGAGTTGAGCCGCGAGGATTTTCTGGGGATGGGTCGGAGCGCGCTCCAGGAGGCGAACCTGTTGGCCGGGGCCGACGCGGGTTACGTCGACGAAGTGTTGACGTTGTGTCAGGAAAAACTCCGGTCGGTGGAGGATCTCGCGGAGTTCTGCGATTACTTTTTCCGGGAAGATTACGCGTTCGACGAAAAGGCCGCCGCGAAAATTTTCCGCAAGGGCGATCCGCGGAGCCGGGTGACCGAATTGCGGGCGGCGTTGGAGGGGACCTATGATTTTACCGAGGATCACCTCGAATCGGTGGTTCAATCGCTGGCTGAAACGCACGGGGTCTCGACCGGCGAATACATCCATGCCTGCCGCCTGGCGGTTTCCGGGCGAAGCATGGGCCCGAGCTTCTACGGCCTGTTGCGGGTTCTCGGAAAGGAACGGGTTTTGGCGCGCATCGACCGCTTCATGGTCGACCCTGCGCTCGAGGGCATCCCTCAGGCCCAATGACGGCCCCGGCGAAACGGGGTCGGCGGTCGCTAAAAATCGCTTGCCTCATTTCGCGGAATTTCGCACGTTGAGCGTTCTGCTGATCAATTCCCTTTCTCTGCCAAGCACCCATGGACAAATCCACCGACAACAGCGGCCCAGCCGAGGACGATAGCTCGAAGAAGGTCGACCTGAGCGCGCTCCAGAATTTCAATTTCGCGACGAACTGGAGCGAATCGTCCGCCAAGCCGTCGACCCGGCCCGAACGAGGGGATCGCCCCCGGGGCGGGGATCGTCGTGGGGGCGGGGATCGTCGTCCCGACCGGCGGCCGCCGGAATCGCGGGAAGGCCGTCCGGCGAGGGATCGAGGCGAGCGCCGCGGTCCCCCCGATCGCCGCGAAGGTGGGCGTCCGGCCCGCGGTGGACCTCCGCCTCGTGGCGGACGGAGGGAGGAGCCGACCGCTCAAGCGTTGCTCCGGGAGTCTCCCTTTGAGGTGCAGATTTTCCCCGAAGAGCCGATTTTGGTGAAGCTGACCCAAGCGATGCGCCATTCGTTGCGCACCTACGAGTTGTTCGAGGTCAGTCGGTTGGTTTTGGAGAAGCCCGACCGGTATCAAATCGGACTCAAATTCCGGGGCGACCGGGAGCGCGGAAGTCAATTTTTCCAATCGGTTCCGGATGGCGTGCCGTTTCTGTCGGAGGAAGCGGCGATCGACCATGTCTACCGGAATCACCTCGATCGGTTTTTCACCGTGGAGGAAGTCGAAGTGGAGGCGCCGAAAGGGAATTTCCAGTTTGTCGCCCGTTGCAATCTGACCGGCGACGTGTTGGGGCCCCCGAATTACCATCGTTACCAGGCGATCCTTTTGGAATACCACCAGGAACGATTCTCCGACATGCCGTTTGACCGGTTCCGGTCCCACATTGAAACCGTGAAGGATGAAGAAGCGGTGCAGAAGTGGTTGGAGAGCATGACCAAACAAACCCGTTACAAGATTGTCGGCGGGGGTGAAGGCGAGGAGAAGGTTTTAGAAACGCCGGAGGAAGCGCGTTCCTACCTGATTCGGCAGGTCAAAGACAAGGTGGTGCATCCCGTCAAGACGGTCCGGTTCCCCGGGGGATTGGTGGAAAAGTTGCCGAGTGATGTCCGTCCGTATGCGGTCGCCTACGTCGAACTGCAAAAACGCTTCCCCCTCGACACGGCCAATACCTTGCGCGGTCGTCTCCGTCGCCAACATTTCTTTATCTACAAGAAGGGATCGAAAGGAGTTTCGCTGGTTTGTGCGGTGAAACGGAAATTCCGGCAGCCGAATCAGGTTTTTTCGGATTCGGTGCAGCGCCTGATCGAGTTTTTGGAGAAAAACGATCAAATTCATGCGAGTGAGTTGTCGGAGAAACTGTTAGGCATTCCGACCCCGCAGGAAGGGGAAAGCGCTCCCGCTCCCGATGCGGAATCCCAGGAAAAGGTGAAGCGCCTCGGGCTCGACCTCCGGTGGTTGCTTTCGGAAGGCTACGTGACTGAGTATTCGGACGGCCGTTTGTCGATGCATCCGATCGCCGAACCGGGTCGCGAGGAACCGGCTCCCAAGCCGGAAGCCGGGGCGGACAAGAAACCGGAGGAGAAGGCGGAAGAGCCGGTGGCGGACACCGAACAATCCGAAGCCAAAGCCGAGGAACCGGTCGATGGCGTGGAGGCCCCGGCGTCGCCGGAGGTCGCATCGGAGAGTCCTTCGGCCGCCGAGCCAATTGCGGAAGAAACGCCGGAGGCTGCCGCGAGCCCGGCCGCTCCACCTCAGGAGGATCAATCCGCGGAGGCGACATCGGAAGAAGCACAGCCGCCGAAGGCGTCCGCCGAGGAGTCGTCCGAGCAAAAACCTTCCTGAACTAACGGAATCGGGGACGGAGCGCCGGACGAGACTCGGCTAGCTTGGGCCCATCCGAAAAGGGGTGTGACTGCGGGAATTCGCATAGTCAGCGGCGCGGACGAGCCCGTAAGAGGTTTCAGGTGTCGGGTTTCAGGTTTCAGGACCGAGATTTCTTTTATCCTGACACCCGAAAATCTGACACATGAAACCCAAAGAAGCGACCATACGGCCCGTGACCGAACGGGCTTCGGCAAACGAACCCCTTTTCGGACAGGGCCTAGCTTGAGATGCGGCCCTTTTGAGACACTCGACCTCAAGGTCTACCGCTGTCGGTTCTTTGGGGCGCGGCGCAGGGCGATTTCATCGGCCTGATTGGTTGGAGTCCCGCCTTCAGGCGGTCTTTCGGCAATGTAACGGCCGCATGAATGCGGAACTCCAACCTAAGCCGGGACTTGTACAACAGGGGCGGCCGGATTGACAGTGGCTCGTGGATCGTGGCAGGATTTTGAGATGCGCGAAGGATACCATCAGTTTATCTGCCACGGCGTCGTTGTTCACGTCGCGGGGAAGGAGCGGACCGGAGCGTTCCGGGGCGCTGGTCGGATGAACCGGCAGTGAGATCGGTGCGGGCATGGGCGGCGGTTGTTCGACCGTCGTTTTTTCTTTCGGTCCCGGGGGATCCGTTGGCGGGGTTTCTTTTGGCCGGCGGTTCCATGGTTTTGGGGCTGCGCCCGTTGGCGGCGATCGGGGTCGTTGTGGTGCTGCATCTGGCGGGACGTCTCTTGGGGGTGTTTCGCGGGGCTGTTTCCGGGCGGGTCGACCACCCGGGCCGTTTGATTGGGGGCGGGCGGATGGTCGGGATGATGGTGGTGCTGGTGACGGTATTTTTGGCGGCTGCGGGGCTCGGGGTTTCGTTTCGACTCGGGTGGGAGACGGGTTGGGTGGCGGTTGGCTTGGGGCTGGCGGTGGTGAATTACCGATTGGTGACGCGAAATGTGGGCGGAGTCGGTGCGTTGAACGCGGGGATTTGCCGCGGATTGGCCGTTCTCCTGGGCGCGATGGCGGCGACCGGAGGGGAAGTTCCGCCGCTGGCCTGGTGGGGGAGCGGGATGGTTTTCGGGTATGCTGTCGCCGTGATGCATTTGAAGGATCGGAGCGATATCGGACGATTGTTTTGGGTGGAGCGAGCGTTGCCGGCGTTGGTGGTGATGGTCGCTTTTTTCGTTTACCTTCCGTGGTCGCCGTTGATCGATTGGCCAGCTCAAGTGGCGGTGGCGGTATTGTTGGTTTTCGTGACGGTGGTGGCTCTGCGGGTGATTCCGCGGTTGCCCGACCGACGGGGACGGACGCCGGAGGGCGGTGATTTACCGCCGGTGGTTGTGTCGCAGTCGATCTTGCGGTTGAGTGGATTGCTGTTTCCGCTGCAGGCGGCGATGATCGTTGGATCGGGCGATGGAGCGGATCGGATGCTGCTCGCGACGGTGATTATCGCTTTTTGGCCGTTGACCCGGGCATTTGAGCGGTTGTCTTATTCGGGATGATTTGGAGGGATCGGGGGAACCCGCAGGTTTTTTCGGGGTTAAAACCGAGATGAGCGATGCTTTTTGGGCCGGGCGGTGTTCACTACTGGTGTTAAGACGATTTACAGCAGAAATTTTGACGTGAAAAAAACGATTGGAAAGGTAGTCGGGGGCGTTTTGTTGATCGCCGTCATCGGATTGGTGTTTTGGCGATTGTCGACTGGAGAGGAAACTCCGGCGCAGGCCGAGCGGGGCGGGGGATCGAGGGGAGGAACCGTGGCGGTGGAAGTGACGCCGGTGGAGCGCCGGGATCTGCAGGAGACCCGTGGATTCACCGGGTCGTTGGAGGCGAGGGCTCGTTTCGATGTGGTGGCCCGGGTGCCGGGACAAATCCTGGAGTTGAAGTTTGACATCGGCGACCGGGTGGAGCGGGGGCAAGTCGTTTCCCGACTCGATACGGATGAGTTCGTCGAACAACTGCGGCAAACAGAAGCGGAGCGCGAAGTGGCGGAAGCCAATGTGGCGGAGGCGGAAAGCGAACTTCGGCTCGCCGACCGGGAACTGGAGCGGATCCGGGTGTTGCGGGGACGCGAGATCGCGGCGGAGGCCGATTTGGAAACGGCGGAGGCCCGTTTGAACGCGGCGGAAGCCAGGTTGCGGGTGGCTCGAGGAACGTTGGCTCAACGGGAGGCGGGGGTGGCGATGGCTCGTTTGCGGCTATCGCAGGCGGAAGTGCGCGCCAACTGGGAGGCGGACGACGAGCATCTGGCGGTGGCCGAGCGCTATGTCAGCGAAGGAGGATTCGTATCCGCCAACGAACGGCTCCTATCCTTGGTGAGTTTGCGGACCTTGCGGGCGGTGATCTTCGTGACTGAGCGCGATTTCGGATTGCTCCGGCGCGGGCAGGAGGCGGAAGTGGTGGTGGATGCGTTCCCCGGAGAACGGTTCACCGGAACGGTGGCCCGGGTGGCCCCGGTGTTTGAGGCCGGGTCCCGGCAAGCTCGGGTGGAAATTGATGTGGAGAATCCCGACGAACGGCTCGCGCCGGGGATGTTTGCCCGGGTCCGGCTCGGACTTCGCGAAGCTCCCGGATCGATGGCGGTGCCGAGGGATTCCATCGTGCGCCGGAACGGTCGCGAAGGAGTGTTCCAAGTCGGCGGGGAAGGCGACGTCGCCCGCTTCATTCCGGTGGATGCCGGTATCCGTGATGGACGATACGTTGAAATTCGGGCGCCCGAGTTGTCCGGAAGGATCGTGACCTTGGGGCAAGGCCAATTGACGGATGGAGCGACGGTGCGGGTGATCGAACGGGAAGGGGTGTCGCCATCGGTCAACGGGAGGATGGATCGATGAGGATTTCCGGATTCACGGTCCGGCGTCCGGTCTTCACGTCGATGGTGACCCTGATCGTGGTCACGCTCGGGGTGGTTTCGGTGGCCCGGTTGCCGATCGATTTGATGCCTGAAGTGACGCTGCCGCGCCTGACGGTTTCAACCACCTATGAGAACGCCAGCCCGAATGAAGTGGAGGAGTTGCTGACCCGTCCGATCGAGCGGGCGATCGCGGCCGTGCCGGGGGTGGAGGAAATGACCTCGACCTCGGCTGAAGGGGTGAGCAGCGTCAGCGTCGGTTTCCGCTGGGGGACGAATCTCGATGTCGCGGCCAATGACGTGCGTGACCGATTGGACCGGGTGATTCCGAGCCTGCCGGACGAAGCCGACCGTCCGCGTATCCGGATGTTTGATGCGACCTCGTTTCCGATTCTTTTTCTGGGGGTGGCGAGTTCGATGGATCCGATCGAGTTGCGGACCTTTATCGACGAACACGTCCAGCACCGCCTTGAACGGGTGGCTGGGGTGGCGGCGGTGGAGACCTGGGGAGGACTGGAGCGGGAAATCCGGATCGAAGTCGATCCGGATCGTTTGAGGGCGTTTGATTTGGCATTGGACGATTTGACCGAGGCGCTGCGGGAAGGAAATATCACTCTCCCGGCCGGTGACATCGACGACGGAATGTATCAAGTCACGCTGCGGGCGCCAGGGCTTTTCACGGATTTGAACCAGGTATCCCGGACGGTGGTGGCGTACCGGGAACGCGCTCCGGTCTATCTGGAGCAAGTGGCGACGGTGATACCAACCCACCGGGAAGTGACCCGGATCATCCGGATCAACGGTGAGCCCGGGGTCCGTCTGGCGGTGCGAAAGCAGTCCGGTACCAATACGGTGGAAGTGGCGCGCGGCGTGCATGAGGAAGTCCGGCGGATCAATGCCGATTTCGCCCAGGCGCAGTTGATCGTCGTGTCGGACACCTCCGAATACATCACCCGATCGATTCGGAATCTGATCGGGTCGATCGCTGCCGGGGGATGTTTGGCGGTGTTGATCCTGCTTTTCTTTTTGCGGAGTTTTCTGAGTTCGCTGGTGATCGCCACCGCCATTCCGATCTCGATCGTCGCGACCTTCGCCCTGATTTATTTCAACGGATTGACGTTGAATTTGATGACCCTTGGCGGATTGGCGTTGGGGGTCGGGATGATGGTCGACAGTTCGATCGTGGTCCTGGAAAACATCTTTCGGCTGCGGCAGAGGGAAAAGAAAGCGGCGATGGAAGCGGCGGTGAATGGGGCGGGCGAAGTGACGGCGGCGATCATTGCCAGCACGTTGACCACATTGGTGATTTTCCTGCCGATGGTATTTTTGGAAGGAACGACGGGCATCATCTTCCGCCAGCTGGCCTTCGTGGTCGCCTTCTCGCTGGTCTGTTCGTTGCTGGTGGCGTTGACGGTGGTGCCGATGCTCGCGGCCCGGTTGCCCGAAGGAACCGGACGGGGAGAGGGAGGAACGGGAGCTGGCGCCCGGATGGCCTATTTGGCGAGGGAAGGATTCCATCGCTTGGAGGAAGGCTACGGACGGGTCCTGGATGCGGCGCTCGGCCATCGGGTGGTGGTCGTGTTGGGGGCGTTCTTGTTACTGGGCGGAAGCCTCCTTTTAATCCCGCACATCGGCCAGGAGTTCATGCCGGAAGCGGACGAAGGGGAAGTTCGGATCAATGCGGAGATGGCGGTGGGTACTCGTCTCGAAGTGATGGATGAAAAGATGCGGGAGATCGAGGCGATCGTCATGCCGTTGGTTCCCGAGATCCAGAATAGTCAGACCAGCGTCGGTTCGTCGGCGTTTCGTCCGGGGGCGGCGGCGAGCGGCGAGTTGCGGTTGTCCTTGGTCCCGTTGTCGCAGCGCACCCGTTCGAGCGCACAAGTGGCCGATGCGGTGCGGCGCGAATTGACCGGCTTACCCGGGGTGACGATCCGGGTCCGGGAAGGACAAGGCCTTTTCGTGATGCGGATACTGGCCGGGGGCGACGAACGGCTCAGCGTGGAAGTGCGCGGCCATGATTTGCCGACGCTCGACGCCTTGGCGGCCCGGGCGCGGGATGTGATGGAAGAGATCCCGGGAATTACCGACGTCCGGGTGAGTCGTGAAGCGGGCGTACCCCAACAAATGATACGAATCGACCGTGATCGGGCGGCGGATTTCGGGATCAGTGTCGCCCGGATCGCCCGGACCCTGCGGACAGCGGTCGGCGGGACCACCGCCGGACAATTCCGCGAAGGCGGGGACGAAATTCGGATGCAAGTCCGCCTGCGCGACGCGGAGCGGATGACTCTGGAAGATGTATTGGATGTGACAATACCGTCGGCCAACGGGGCGGTGGCTCTCCGAAGTTTGGCCACCCTGGAATTCGAAGCCGGACCGATTCAGATCGAGCGCAAGGAACAGCAACGGGTGGCTTATGTGAACGCGAACGTCGCCGGGCGCGACCTTGGTTCGATCGCGCGGGACGTGCGGGCGGCTTTGGAGGAAATTCCGTTGCCGGCCTATCACGGATATTTCCTCGGCGGCGATTACGAAGAGCAGCAGGAAGCGTTTCTTCAATTGGTGATCAGTCTAGTTTTGGCCATTTCGCTGGTCTTTATGGTGATGGCTTGTTTGTACGAAGGTTTCCGGGATCCGGTCATCGTGATGTTTTCCGTCCCTTTGGCGGCGATCGGGGCGTTGTTGATTTTGTTTGTGACCGGGACCACGCTGAACGTGCAGTCGTTTATCGGATTGATCATGCTGGGGGGAATCGTGGTGAACAACGCGATCCTGATCGTCGACCAGGCGACCCGGCTCAGGCGGGAAAACTGGTTGGTGGTCGATGCGGTGAAGGAGGCGGGACGGCGGCGGTTGCGTCCGGTGTTGATGACCTCGCTCACCACGATCTTCGCCCTGACTCCGCTGGCGATCGGGATGGGGGAGGGAGGCGAAGCCCAGGCGCCGTTGGCTCGGACGGTCATCGGAGGGCTCTTCAGTTCCTCGTTGATCACGCTGTTGGTTATCCCGGCGGTTTATACATTTTTTCATCGGGACCGGAAATGATGGTGGATTGGAGCAGTATGAAGTCGGAGTCGAAAGGGCCCATACGGTCGCATCGGACGTTCACCGGGAAGGCGTTTTTGGCCGCGGCTATTCTGTGGACGGGGAGCGTGGGAGCGGTGTCGGCGGAGGAGGCGATTCGGCTTTCGTTGGAGGAAGCGGTGGTGATCGCCCTGGAAAACAATCGGGCGTTGCAGGCGCAACGGCTCGGGCCGTTGATCGCCGGAACGTTCGAAGAACGGGAACGGGCGGTGTTCGATCCGTATGTTTTCGGGGAAATTTCCCATACGAGGGAACGGGCGGAGCAGGTGTCCCGGGCGACCGGCGATACCTTTTCGGTGGAAGGGGAGGACACCCGTGGGCAGATCGGAGGCGGCGTCCGATTGCCAAGTGGAACCGATGTGGAAGTCGGGTTGAATCACTTGCGGACCGAATCGGACCGGACGCCCGAACAACAGGCGGTTCGAATGGGGGTCTCGGTGACTCAGGCCTTGTTGCGGGGGCGGGGGCCGGAGACTAATCTGGTGGGGATTCGTCAGGCGAGAATGGATACGTTGGCCTCGGAATTTGAGTTGCGCGGGTTCACCGAAGCATTCGTGGCGGAAGTGGAGGAGGCGTACTGGGGGTTACTGCTGGCTCAGCGGGAGGAAGAGATTTTCGAGCGATCCCTGGGGTTGGCCCAACGGCAGCGGGAGATCGCGGAAGAGCGGATTGAGATCGGGCAGATACCCGGCACGGAGCGGGCCGTGGTGGAAGCGGAAGTGGCGTTGCGGCGGCAGGCCTTTATCGAGGCGCGCAGCCGACGGCAGCAATTCCGCTTGCGGTTGTTGAGTTTGATGATGCCGGGGCCGGCGATGGCCTCTTGGGAGAGCGAGCTGCTGTTGGCCGATTTGCCGAGTCTGCCGGAGTGGGAGTTGGAGACTCCGGAGACGCATGTGAGCCTCGCCCGGCGGTGGCGACCGGAATTGGAGGAAGCGCGGCTCCGGGTGGAACGGCAGGAATTGGAAGTAGTCCGCACTCGCAACGGTTTGTTGCCACGGCTCGACTTGTTCGTGACTTTGGGAAAATCCGGATACTCCGATTCGTTCGGCGGGGCCTACCGGAATCTCGACGGCCCCGGATACGATGCGACCGCCGGCCTGCGATTCGAGCAGGCATGGGGGAATCGCGAAGGGCGTTCGACCGACCGTCGGGCTCGTTTCGTTCGGCAGCAGGCGGAGGAAAGCTTACGCAATTTGGAGCATTTGGTGGAGCTCGATGTCCGGCAAGCCCTGCTGGAAGTCGAACGGGCGATGCAGCAGGTGGAAGCGAGCGCGGCGACCCGGCGGTTGCAGGCGGAAGTGTTGCGCGGTGAGGAGGAGAAATTTCGGGTCGGGCGTTCGACCGTTTTGCAGGTCGCCCAGGTGCAGCGGGATTTGTTGACCAGCGAAGTGGCCGAAGTGGAAGCCCTGATCGATGTGCGGCGGGCTCTGGTGCGCCTTTATCGGTTGGAAGGCACTTTATTGCAACGGCGCGGAATCGGATCGTGACCGAGCGGGCGGGCGTCGAGGTCTCAAAACACGAATATTTGCTCATATGGGTGCTCATCGGGAATGATGGGCAGTCCATGGGTTTACTACGGCTGGATCAAGGCGAGGCCGAGGCGGAGCCAGAGGGGCATCGTCAAGAGGCCGATGAACGAGGTCCAGAAGACGACTCGAAGCGCGGTGGCGACGTGGCCACCGAAGTGTTTGACCATCATCAAAGGGAACACCCCGACTGGCATGGCGGCTTGGAGGACCATCACCTGTTTCAATTCGTTGGAAATCGGCAGGGTATAAGCCAAGGCGAGGAAGGCGGCGGCGAGGAGACCGAGGCGGAGGACACAGGCACCGAGGACGGTCGCGGCTCCTCGGGTCGGATCGAATTCCCCGAGGTTGTCCGCCATGGTCGCTCCGATGAGGAGCAGTGCCAGAGGGATGGCCGAGGCTCCGAGCATTTGGATGACGGTCAGGAAGAATTGGGGAATGTAGGGGTAAAGACCGGCGTGGTGGACGATCAATCCGGTCAAGACCGCCAGGATCGGAGGGTTACGAAGAATACGGGTGATGCTCCCTGCGCTGCCGCGCAGGACGGTCAAGGCGACCGTCCAAATCGCGATTTCGACGCCGACGTTGTGGAGGAAGAGGACCCCGAGAGTCTCCCGGTCGAAGAAAAGAACCGCCAGGGGAATCGGAATGTAGCCGTAGTTGTAGATGCCGGTGCTGAAGGCGAAAGTCCTGCGCCGGAGCGGCTCGGTGAGGCCGAACAATGGTGCGGCGAGATAAGCGACCGCGAGGCCCCCGCTCAGGGTCAGAAATCCGATCAAGGGGGCCACCGCGATGTTGCGGGTATCATCGAGGGCGGGGTTGCCCAGCAAGGCGTCGAGGATAAGCGCGGGGACCAACAGATTCACCGTGATCCGCATCAAGCTGTGGTCGGCCTCTTCGGTCAGCCAATTGGCCCGGCGGATGACCCCGCCAACGAAAATCACGAGGAATAGCGGTAAAACCGCCGCGAGAACTGTCCAATATTGTGTCACGAAACCGACCGTTATGCGGGAGCAGCGAAGGGTTGGCAAGCGTAGGGGGGCGCTTCGCGAATAGACGATAGCAGGCGAAGACGCATAGACGATAGCTGATAGACGATGGACGATCCCGGGCGGCATAAGTAACCCGGGTGTAATCAGAGGTGGTGGGATTACCATCGTGTCATTGCGAGGAGGCTCCGCCGACGAAGCAATCCACGAAACAGCGATCCGTGCCCCCTTTCCCGGAACGTGGATTGCCGCGTCAGTCGTTCCTCCTTCCTCGCAATGACAGATGGTTGCCTGGTTTCCCACCACTTTCAATCACCTGGCGATTCCGGTGAGGCCAGAAGTTCCTGATTGTGGTGGGGATGGTTTTGGTTAGAATCGGGGGAGTGATGGGTGGATTGAATTGGAAGGAGTTTGGCTTTTTGGTCGGGATCCTGGGGTTAGGAGGGATCGTGTTGGCGGTCTTCACCTTTTCGGAATCGGCCCAGGAAGGGGCGTTGTCGGTTTTGGAGTGGTTCGAGGAGCAAGGGAAATGGGGGATGCTCCTTTATGTCGGTCTCTACGTGGTGACCGTGTTGTTCATGGTGCCCGCGGTGATTTTTACGTTGGGGGCGGGATTCGTCTTCGGCTTTTGGCCGGGATTGCTGGTGGTGTTGTCGGCGATGGCGATCAGTGCTCCGATCGCGTTTCTCATTGCCCGGCATTGTTTGGGGGAGAAGGTCGCCGCTCGTTTGAGGGAACACCCCCGGCTGCGGATCCTGAACAAGGGATTGGAGAAGGAAGGTTGGAAAGTGGTTTTCTTGAGTCGGCTCGTCCCGGGGTTTCCATTCAAACTATCCAACTACTTTTTCGGCCTGACCAAGATTCGGCTGCGTGATTTTTTCGGCGCGAGCATCCTCGGGTTGATCCCATTCACGGTGGTGAACGTTTATGTCGGATCGTTGGTGGGACGACTGTCGCAAATCGTGAACCGTGACCCCGAAGGGTGGGAGTGGGGGCTTTATGGGATCGGGTTGGTGGCCATGATCGGATTGCTGTATTACATCGTCCGGCTTGCGCGAAACGCGATGAGCAAGGCGACGGAATCAGAAGAGCGTGAGCGCAACAGTGAACCGGCCCCGGCCGATTAACCGGGGGTGCCCGGTTCACCCAGCGGCGGCGGTTCGGGGGAGGCCGGGTCGGTGGCGGCGTCTGCCGGGGTCCAACTGGCGGCCTTGCTTTTCAGTTCTCCGAATTTCCGGGAGACGCCGGAGAGCTTGGCGTCCCATTCCGGGTTCGGTTCCTGTCCTTCGGTGACGGTGAAAAAGACCTGCATCAACGCGGTCATGCCGAACGGTTCAATGATCGCCTGTTTCATGCCCCAGGCGAAGACCACCGCGATCATCAAGGTAAGGATCCCGGCGGCGCCCGGGAAAACGGCGACGATCGCGGCTGCCGGGGCGAGGGCGATCAGGAAGACGACGAAAGTCAGCACCCAAATGGCGAGGGTGAGAAAAAGGGCGTTTTTGAGGAATGCTTTGTAGTTTTGGGCGTAAAGAATCAAGGCGTCCTGGCTCGACCTCCATGGATTGGTGGCCTCGGTCCGGAGGTTGTGGGCGAGAATAACTTCGTCGAGGAACGTCAAGGAATTGTTGATGACGGTGTTGGCGAATTTGACCACCCCCTGGCTGCCGGGCAGCGGAATGAACGAGGCGATTGAGAAAAAGACTCGGTTGAATCGTCGCAGGATTCCCTTGATCAGTTGGTCGACGCCGAAAAGGACGGAGGATTGGACAAAGCGTTCGCGGACCCGCTGTTGGGCGTAATCGATCTGGCTCCGGCCTCCGGGGATTTCCTTGCCTTGCATCAACTCCACCAATACGGCGATGTGGCCGGCTTTCACCAGATAGAGAATGTATTCGCGCATGAAATACAGTATGGCGCTGGTGACCCCGAAACCGGCGATGCCGCCCCATACGCTGAAGGCGCCTGGATTGCCGCCGATCCGTCCGATGAAGTAACCGACCCCGGCCCCGGCTCCGGTGGCGAGGACGTAGGCGAGGGTGATGCCGAAATACACGAGAAAACGGAACACGAGGAAGGGGGCGGTGCGGGCGAGCAGGGAAAGGATTTTGCTGATTTCGAAGTCTTTCATGTCACAAGGTTTCCTGATGGGTGGTTGGATCGATCGCGCTGTGCGGGTGTTAATCGAGCCGATGATCTTCATTTGTACCAGCGATGCGGGCGGGTCGCAACCCGGGAGAGATGGGGGAATCACGGAACGGGGTATCGGGCGGAGCCGGGATTAGGATAGGGAAATTTTAACCACGGAAGAGGAAACAGGACAGAGGAAACAGGGGGATTTTAACCACGGAAAACACGGAAGACACGGAAAGGGGACGTGAATCCAAATACACCGTTGTTCAACCCAGGAATGGACACGAACGGGGGGGGCTGAAACTGCTTTTTTCGTTCCGTGTATTCGGTGTATTCCGTTGTGCCCCTTGACTCTTATTGTTTCCTGGTGGCTGCGGCTTCGGCGCAACGGATGCCGTCGAGGGCGGCGCTGACGATGCCGCCGGCGAATCCCGCCCCCTCGCCGCATGGGTAGAGACCGGCGATCTCGGGATGTTCGAGGGTGGTCTCGTTTCGGGGAATGCGGACCGGCGAGCTGGTCCGGCTTTCGAAGCCGAGCAGATTTGCTTCGTGGGTGATGTATCCGCGCATTTGCCGACCGAATAGGTCGAGGCCGCGGCGGAGGCGGTCGACCATCCATTGGGGCAGAATCTCGTCGAGACGGGCCGGGTCGATTCCGGGGAAATAACTGGTTTCCGCCAGATCGCGGGAAGGGCGTCCGCGGAGAAAATCGGGCACTCGCTGAGCGGGAGCGCGTTGGCCGCCGCCGGCCGCCGCCTTCGCCTGTTGTTCGAGCTGTTTCTGGAAGGCGATGCCGGCCAGAACTCCGTGTTCCCGCTGGAACGGGGCGGTGTCTTCGGGTTCGACCGTGACGACCATTCCGCTGTTGGCGAAGGGCGAATCCCGGCGGGCGAGACTCATTCCGTTGACCACCACTTCGTCGTTTTCGGTCGCGGCTGGGACGATGAAACCGCCCGGGCACATGCAGAAGGAGTGAACACCCCGGCCATCGATCTTGGTCGCCAGGCGGTAGCTGGCGGCCGGTAGGAGAAGCGGGCGTTCCTGGCCGCGGGGATAGTGGTATTGCAGGCTGTCGATCAGCGGTTGGGGATGTTCGATCCGGACGCCGAGGGCGAAGGCCTTTTGCTCGAGGCGGATGTTTTGCCGGTGGAGCAACGTGTAAATGTCGCGGGCGGAATGACCGGTGGCGAGGATCACTCCCTCTCCGGCGAACTCGCGACCGTCGGTGGTGCGCACCCCGCGCATCCGGTTGTTTTCGAGGATGAATTCGGAAACTTTCGATTGGAAATGGACCTCGCCGCCGGCGGCCCGGATGGTTTCGCGGATGGCCATCACGACCTTTGGAAGCAGGTTGGAGCCGATGTGCGGATGGGCGTCGACGAGAATCCGCTCGGGAGCGCCGTGGGCGACGAAGGTCTCGTAGATGGAGCGGACCGGTCCCCGTTTGGTGGCGCGGGTGTAAAGTTTGCCGTCGGAGAATGTGCCGGCTCCTCCCTCGCCGAAACAGTAGTTGGAATCTTCGATCACTGTTCCTTTGCGCAGGATCGGAGCGAGATCGAAGCGGCGGGCGGAGGCGTCTTTGCCTCGTTCGAGGACGACCGGCTTTTTTCCCAGTTCGAGACAGCGCAGCGCGGCGAACATTCCGGCAGGACCACAGCCGACGATGATGACGCGGGGGGCGTCCGGGGCAACGGATGGATAGCGGGCGACCGGCTTCGGGTCATCCGGAAGCGGGGCGTCGATTCCGACGTCGAGGCGGAGTTGGACTTTGATTTGGCGTTGCCGGGCGTCGATTGAATGTTTGCGCAGGCGGGTTTCGACGATCCGGCCGGCGGAGAGGCCGAGGGAGGCCGCGGCGGCTTGCCGGCGCGCTTCCGGATCTTCGGACGATTCGAGCGGAAGAACGACGTCGACCGACTCGACCCGCGGAAGGTTCGGTTCATTCTCGGACTGGGAGGAGGAATCCATGTTCAAGCGAAAGGAAAGGGACTTCCGCGCGAGGTCAATCTGGAATCCGGACCGGGCGGTTTCAATTCCCCGCTTCGTGGATAAAGTAGAGTTTGAATAATCGAGAGGAACCGAACGAAAGGAGGGAAGGATGGAACGTTTGAAGAAGATATTGGCAGCCGGTGGCTTGTGTTGGGGAATCGGGATTGGCGCCCCGGCCATTTTCGCCCAGGATGATGCCGTCGACGGAACACCTCCGCGGGAACATCCGCTCTATGGAGAAGCGGAGCCAGGGCCGTTGCCGGGGGATGCGGGGGTTCCGGCTGCGTTGGATATGGCGGAGCCGGCGAGGGAGTCGATGCAAATGGTCGGAGAGCTGACCGGCATGGAAGTTTTTCCCGAGGATGGGATGGCCTTGGGAACGGTGGAAGATATCGTGATCAACCTTGAGGAAGGGCGGATCGAGTTGATTTGGGTGCGTCCCCAGACTGATCTGGCCGCGCCTCCGGGGTATCAATACGCCATCCATCCCGAGGTGGTCACCTTGGCGGAGGAAGGGTTACGACTTGCGCTTTCGGAACAGGAAATCCTGGAGGCGCGCGTAATTCCGGAGGATGAATTCGGGGGGCGGATGGAGGCATTGTTGAATGAGGCGCCCGTTTACCGTGTTGGAAGTCTGGATACGGACGCCGTGGCTCCCTATGTCGAGCAGGAGCAAACACCGATCGATCAGTTCATGCCGCGCCCACCGCTTTATGCCGAACCGGGACCCGTTCCCGACCTCGGGCCGAGTTATCCGCCCGAATACCGCGGCGGTTACCCGCCGGAATACCGGGAGGGCCGTCCGCCGGAGCAGCGTGAGGATCCGCGGGACGGGGAGGTGTCGCCGGTGTTCGGTGGTCGGGAGGAAGGCGCGGAAGAGGCGCCGGTTTATGGCGAGGAGTTTCGCGGGAACCATCCGGTGGAACCTTGACCTTGCCCCATTCGGCCCGCAGGCTGACCGGATGCAATACCGGCACCTTGGAGCAAGCGACGTAACCGTATCGGAGATCTCCCTTGGTTGTTGGACCATGGGTGGTCTCAATTGGGTCGACGGGATTCCGAACGGATGGGCCAACGTGGACGAGGATGAAGTCGTCCGGGCGGTCAAGTTGGCGGTCGATTCGGGGGTTAATCATTTTGATAACGCCGATGTCTATGGCAACGGCCGGGCTGAGCGGATGCTGGCCCGGGTGTTCGAGCGAATTGGTTTGAAATCGACTGATTTCGTGATCGCGACAAAGGTCGGGCATTTTCGCGGCACCGCCGCCCATGCTTTTGAACCGGCTCATATCCGGCATCAGTGCGAGCAATCGTTGATCAATCTGCGGAGGGATTACCTTGACCTTTATTACTTCCACCATGGGGATTTTGGGCCGGGGAATTGTTATTTGGAAGAGGCGGCGGCCACGATGGAGGCATTGGTGAAGGAAGGGAAGGTCCGTTTGAAAGGGCAATCGGCTTACAGCGCGGCTGATTTCGAGAAGACGATTCCGGTGGTTCGCCCTGCGGTCTTGCAGAGTTGGGCGCATGCTCTGGACGACCAGTTTGTTCGGCCGGGATCGCCGGTGTCCCGCTTGATGGAGGAATACGAACTCTCGTTTGTCGCCTTCAGTCCGTTGGCCCAGGCGCGGTTGCTCGACAAATATGATCCGGCGCATCCCCCCTCCTTCGAACCGGGGGATCATCGCCGGGATAAAGCGGCGTTTTCCGGGGAAGCTTTGGGTGAGCTCAAAGAAAAGTTGGCCAAGTTGAAAAAGCGATTCGGCGATCGGACCGAAGATCTGGCGGGAGTCGCCTTGCGTTACGTGCTCAATCAGCCGCGAGTCGCGTGTGTCATTCCTGGGTTTCGCAACGAAAACCAAGTCCGGTGTAATTTGGCCGGGGTTGCGCGGGACTTGAACGAGGCTGATCTGGCGTTTATTCGGGAGACGCTGGCGTAGCCAGTTTTTGCCGGATATCCGTCCAGGCGGGGCGGTTGGCGAACGGGGGGAGTGCCAGCAATTCTCTTAAGGGAATGGTGACGAAGCTTCGTTCCGCCCAGCGGGGGTGCGGCAGGGTCAAATCGGGCGAGTCGCGGGTCTCGTTTTCGAAGAAAATCAGGTCGAGATCGATGATCCGCGGTCCCCAGCGGGTGGTGCGGATCCGGCCCATCCGTTGTTCAGTGTCGAGGAGAAGGCGCATAAGCTCCTCCGGGGAAAGGTCGGTTTCGACGCCGGCGACCATGTTGAGGAAGGGAGGTTGGTCGACGATGCCGACGGGGGCGGTCTCGTGAATCGGGGAGGAGATCACGGAATGGACCCCGGGGGATTCGCGCAACAGATCGAGCGCCTGTTTCAAGCGGGCGGCTCGGTCACCGAGGTTGGACCCCAAGGCGATGATCGCCTGCCGGTTGGACACGGACGGACGGTTCTCCGGATGATCGCTCACGATCGGCTGCCGTCGCGTGTTCGGCGGATCTCGACCGCCACGCCCGGAATCTCCATGCCGACCGGTGGATGCGGTTTGGTCACTCGCACGGTGACGGCTGCCGCGAGCGGAAACTCTTGCAGGAGTTGATCGGCGATTCGTTCGGCGATGGTTTCGATCAACCGGATGGAAGGCCCGGTGATCACTTGGCGGACCAACTCGATCGCCTGCCGGTAATCGATGGTTTTGGTCAAGTCGTCGTCAACGGCGGACGGGCGGGTATCGAGTTCGAAGCTCAAGGAGACCTCGTAGGTCTGCCCCAGCACATTCTCCTCGGGCAGCGCTCCATGGCGCCCGAAGAAACGAAGATTATTGAGATGAATTTTGTCCATGACGTCCGTGTGTGGAACGGATTCAAGAAAGCCATTTACCTTCCGCGCTTCGGAGAGCGGCCGCAAGGAGAAAGCGGAGTCATTCCCCGGCGCTCTCATTTGAGCGCTTGGTTGGAGTTCCGCATTTATGCGGTCTTCTTCGGTTCGGGAGGGGGCCGGCTCCGTCTGGTCCGCGGCGGCGCGTTGGTGCTCGGCGCGGAGCCGGGACGGCGGCCCCGGCCTCCATGCGATGGTGGATAACACGGGGGCGGAACCGCGTTGCGGTTCGAGGCATCGGGGATCGGCCCCCAGGGTAGGCCTCATTTCCCTCGGCTCAACCCTGGGCTGGAGGACGTAAGCCCGTTGGGCTATGGAAAAACCGAAGCACGCCGCATTCTGGAGCTTCGTGCTTCAGCCGAAGACCACCGGGCACAGCTGACGACGGCAGCTGAAGGGCGCCGCTCCTTTTTGGGGAAGGCCAGCTCCGTAGTAGCATCGAGTTTTCACTCGATGACTCCCGTCGGGTCCGCCTGGGCTTGGTGCTTGGCACGGAGCCGGGACGGCCCCGCCACTTTGTTGGAGTTCCGCGGAAAGCCTTTCTGAAGCCGGGACCCCAACGGCTCAGGGAAGCGCCGCGTCGCACGACATTTCCACTTTGAACCTGATGAAATGATGTCTTTGGTTGCTCGGGAGGTCGATGGAGACGTGTCGATTACCGAGGGGATCTTCGGTGATGACCGCAAATGGATAGTTTTCCACGCGATAGGATTTCCACGAACGAAGATCCTCGGAGTCTTCAATCCAATACATCAAGTTTTCGGTCGATCCGGGAAGGACGATTTCCAGATCCGAACGGGTGATACTCCAAGGTAATCGATGGTCGTGACGATGAAGGTTGAAGGCGTAGCGAAGCAGATTGGGGATGCCGCGATGATCGGGATCGTCGAGCGGGTCCTGGAGGCCATGGTGTTCCGCCCATTGCTGGTAGGATTCGGTCACCCGGATGATCGCCGTGGCGCTGCGGGTGGTACCAAAACGATTGGTTGCGGTCAAATGATACTGGCCGGTATCTCCGATCCCGACGGTTTTCAATTGTAGGATCGGGGCATCTTGATTCAGGAGGGGAGTGCCGTTTTTCCACCATTGCAGGCTGATCGGACCGTTGTCGTGCAGAACGGCGAAGAGATCCTTGGATTCGCCGATTCGAAGCTGTTGGGACTCTGGGTTGCTTGTGAAAACCGGGGGCTGTCCGTCTGGCGATTCGAAAGAAAGACGGATAACCCCGTGTCTTTTTTCCGTGTTGGTGAATGAGGCGTGACCAGCGATATAGACATGGTGTCGAGCGTTCCCAATGAGGTTCGCGGTGGAAATGGGGCCTCGGGGAAATTCGAATTCAGTAAGCAAATTCGCATTGGCGGATAGCAAAGTCACCTTGTTGTCATGAGTGACCAGAATTCTGCCGTCTTTCATTCTGGCGATTGTGGCGGTGGCGGGAGAAAGCGTGGGGGGCGTATAGGTTTGATCCCAATCCAGTTTGGAGGTGAGACGGAGGAGCTGGCGGCTTGTTGTCGAGCCTGACTCCTGGAAACTACCTGATAACAAAACTCCGCCTCCCTGTAAGAACGCGGCGTGCCGGGGCCAGAAGGAGGAAAAGGATGTTCCGGGTTCGAATTGTTCGAGGAGTTCGCCTTGGGGCGAAAGCAGGAGGATCCGTTCCCTCAGACCGCTGGGCGTGGAGAATCGCCCGGCGACCAGAATCTGTCCCGCAGGGCCGACGGTTACGGTCTGCAAAGTTTGGATATTATAAAGGGGAGGAGCGAAATCGGTGTCGACTACCCCGGAGTCGATCATGGGCCATGGAAGCGTCAAAGTGGCGTTTTCCAAGACCCGAGCGTTGAAGACGCCGGCCGAGTTTCGATACCGGACCATGAGGATGCGGGGGGAGCCCGCCGGAGGATTCGCAATGTCTAGCTCCAGTGGGGACGCCCGGATCGACAGCGTATCTCCGCTCACCGCATCTTGAACTCGGGCGGTAACATCCGCGCGATTTGATTCCGTGCCAAACCATGCTTCAACGACCTCCAAACCGGTGGGGGAAACGCTCTCGTTGGTGCGTCGCGTCGGGTCCAGAATCAACAACCGGGGAGCGGCGTAGTTGTTGAACCGGGTGGGGCCGGCAACCAGGACCCGACCATCTGGCAGCTCGTGCAAAAACACATTCGGGATCAACGACGATGGGGTTGGGGACATTGAGCCGCCAATGGAGAAACCGGGGATCGGATAACCGTCCGGGTCGAGAAGAGTCGCGATCTGCCATTGGTCGTCGGTCCACGTCGGGCCGATTATCAAGGTATCTCCATTCTTCAAGGGGGTGGCCTCGATTGAACTGATTCTGAAATCGGGGAAATCTGGCCTTGGGAACTCCGGTGCAAGATCTCCATCCGCGTTCAAGAGCGCGAGTCCGCCTATAGGTTGTCGGTTGACCCGGTTCAGGAAGGTCTCCCAAACGAGCAGAGAGCCATCCGGCCGCACCGCGATCCTCACCCGGTCCGCCCGGCGGGAGAGGTTGGCATGAAAGCCGTCATCGGAGGTGCCGTCCTCATTGATTCGGATGAGTCCAAGGGGAAGAATCCCTCCAACGCTCGATCCACTGCTTCTGGCCAGCAGTTTCCCGTCCTCTTGCAAGATCGGAGCGCTTGAATAAGAGGGGATGATGAAACTCGAATCGAGTTCTCCCGTCGGAGAAAGTTGGACGGTTTGACTGGTCATCTGGCTCGTTCCTTGATTGGGGCGGCTGAACACTCCGGACACGATGACCCGTCCGTCTGGACGCACGGCGACACCGCTGACGACCATGGAATTCATTCCCTGCGAAAATAAGTGGGAGGTGAAAATGGGATCGAGATTGCCTGCCAAATCGATCCGAGCCACCCCCGGCGTTGCTCTGCCGTTTACTCGCTCGAAGTTTCCTCCAATGACAAGTTGGTTGTTTGGAGCGATCGTAATCGAGTTCACCCTGGGCGGCGGAGCAAAAGAGTCATGTTCAATCGTCACGGCGAATTCGTCAATAACGCTGCCGGTCCGCGAGAGTGCCGCGAGTCCCGATCTGGGGGTGCCGTTTACGGTGTGGAAGTCTCCACCGATGAAAACTTTGCCGGTCGGGTGAATGTGAATGGAAGCGATCGCTTGTGATGTTCCTGACGGGGATTGGATTGACACGTCGAAGTCGGGATCGAGGATGCCGTCGGCCGAGACGCGGTATAAGCGAAACCATCGGCTACTATGTCCTTCAAGGCCGGAACTGGAGAAGACAACCGAACCATCCAAGGGGCAGAGAGCCAAAATCGAATGGTTGTTGGGCGGAAATTGGTGAAACACCGGACCAGAAAAATCGGGATCCGTTTCTCCATTTGGCAGAAGCCTGGTGATCGACGAATGAGCAACGGCGATGATTCCTCCGCCTTCATGCACCACGAAAGGCCCGTCGCCCGAGATGGTGGACTCGAACGTGGGGTCGAGTCGGCCGTTGGAAAGGAGTCGAACCATTGACGGAACGTCGGTATTGTCGACGCTGGTGAAGCCCTCGCGAATCAAGATGCCTCGTCCCGGTTGTTCCGCCAGGTGTTGGGCGGTCCCTTCGGTTTCCAGCAATGGGGCGAAGGAAGGGTCGTCCGCAAACTGACCGTTGGCAGACACAAGGAATGCGGTCGTCGTGCAGGCGAGAACCGAGAGAAGCCGGAACCAGCCGAGCGCCGTCGGCAATATCCGGGTGCGAACCCTCCCTTGGCTGGAAAATGGAAAACACATGTTTTTTAAGTTTCTCGGGCTTTCGGATGCCGAGGCTTGAGGGGACTTGGATGGACATCAAGCCATTTGAGCTCAATGGCTCGAATCGGGGCCGAAAGAAAAATTGGACGTGGTGCCGAATGCCTGGTCCACGTTCATGAAGGTGGGTTGGGTGTTTTGTCAGTCGATCCGGTGCGGATGGCGTCGGCCATGCGGGTGTGGAGGCGGATGGGGGCGATGTCGTGGACGCGGACCATGTGGCAGCCCTTGGCAATGCCCCAGACGACGGTGGCGGCGGTGCCTTCGAGGCGTTGGTCGACGGGACGGTCGAGGACGAGGCCGATGGTCGATTTGCGGGAGGTGCCGAGCAGGACGGGGTAACCGAGGGCGGCGACGCGGTCGAGGTGTTTGAGGGATTCGAGGTTGTGTTCGGGGCTTTTGCCGAAGCCGAAGCCGGGGTCGAGCCAGATTTGGCGGTCGGGGATGTCGGCGGCGCGGGCGAGGTGGAGACTGGTTTGGAGATCGGCGAGGAATTCGGGCCAGAAGTCGGCGTAGTCGCGGTTGGGACGATTGTGCATCAGAAAGACCGGGCAATTGCGGGAGGCGGCGACGGCGGCCATCGGGCTCGGGGGAAGGGGGCCGGGAGTTTCGCCGCGGACCAAGGCGGCGGAGTGTTCGGCGACGGCGGCGGGGTCGAGACCGTGTTTGAACCCCCAGACGTCGTTGATCATATCGGCTCCGGCGTCGACGGCCGCGGCGGCGACTTCGGCCTTGTAGGTGTCGATCGAGATCGGGAGGCGGGACATCCTTTCGCGGAGGAGCCGGATGACCGGAAGGACGCGGTCGGCCTCTTCGTCGGCGGAGACGACGGTGGAACCGGGGCGGGTCGATTCACCCCCGATGTCGATGACGTCGGCCCCTGCGGCGACCATCTGTTCGGCGGCCGCCACGGCGGAGGCGGGGGCGATCCAAGAGCCGCCGTCGGAGAAGGA
This sequence comes from Verruconatronum alginivorum, assembly GCF_056590205.1. Lineage (NCBI taxonomy): Bacteria > Pseudomonadati > Verrucomicrobiota > Opitutia > Opitutales > Verruconatronaceae > Verruconatronum > Verruconatronum alginivorum. The sequence goes on from NZ_JBWPVQ010000001.1 coordinate 3,709,861, forward strand.
ATCCGGAGTGACGTTGAGGATCCCCATGATGAGGGTCCGTCGGCCGATCGGCGGGAGCGGTGTGCTGTGCGGGCTGGTCCAGGACATAGGGAGATAGACGATAGACGATAGCTGATAGACGATGGGAGGCGCGAGAGAGGAAGATAGACGATGGACGATCTAGCTGGCGATGGATCCTCAGGCAATCGTCTATTGTCTATCTGCTATCGTCTATGCGTCTTCGCCTCATTAATCAGGCGGGCGTAGATCTTGGCGGTGGTGAGGAGGTCGGTGATGTCGACGGATTCGTTGACGCCGTGGGTGTTTTCGCCGGCGACGCCGTAGCCGATGGTCGGGAGGCGGGCTTGGTTGGCGTAGAAGGCCATGTCGGTGAAACCGGAGGTGATGCCGAAGGCGATTTCGGGCCGGTAGGCTCGGGCGGCTTCTTGAAAGGTTTGGGGGAGGGAATCCGTTTCCGAGATCAGACTCGGTGGGCGGGAAGAGATTTTCCGGATCCGGAGGGTGAGGTCGGGGATCTTGCGGGTGCAGGCGTCGAGGAAGTCGCGAAGCTCACGTTCGGCGGCATCCATATCTTCGTTGGGGAGGATGCGGCGGTCGATGGTAAAACTGAAGGTTTCCGGGAGGGTGTTGATCTTGCCGCCGGCGCCGGTGGCCGATTCGCCGCCGATGGCGATGGTGGGGGAAAAGGTGTCGCCGCCGGGAGCGGTGAAGACCCGCTGCCGGAGGTCCGTTTTGTAGGATTCGAATTCGAGAATGAGCGCGGCGGCCTTTTCGAGGGCGTTGATGCCGAGGTGGGGACGGGCGGCGTGGGAGGATTTGCCTTGCACGGTGACTTCCATCCAGAGGACGCCATTGTGACCGCAACCGATCAGGTTGTGGCGTCCCCCTTCGCAGACGACCACCCAGTCGGCGTCGATCAGTTTTTCCTCCACCAGGAAGCCGGTGCCGAGGAGGCTGTTGGTTTCCTCGTCGGGGACGAAGGCGACCTCGATATTGTGGGCGGGCGGGATGCCCAATTCCTTGACGGCGCGGAGGGCTCCGATCAGGGCGGCGATCGAGCCTTTCATGTCGTTGGCGCCTCGGCCGAAGATCTTGCCGTCGCGGATATGCGGTTCGAATGGCGGGGAGGTCCAGCCGTCGCCGGCGGGAACAACGTCGTAATGGGCGTTGAAATGGAGCGTGCGGGGGGCGCCGACGTCCCAGCGGCCGACCACGCAGGCGCGGGGGTAGATGTCGCAATCGGGGACGGTGAGGCGGAGCAATTCGTTGGGGACCGGATGGATCCGGGTGGTGAATCCGAGGGAGCGCAATTCGGCGTCGAGGAAGTGGACGCAATCGGTGAAATTCCGTCCGGGGGGATTGGAGGTGTCGATTCGGAGCAGTCTTTGGAGAAAGTCGCAAAGGTCGTCAACATGTTGATCGAGAAACGAATCGGTGGTCATGGCGGAAGATCATGACGAACGTATCGTCAAAGACAAGGGGCGGGTGACGCGGGTCGGCAAATATTGGATTCGGGCTTTCCATCGGAGCGCGGGAAGCTTATCGTTGCTTCATGCGAACAACTCCTCCGTTTTCCTTCCTGGCTCTCTTCGTTCTCTGTTTTGGATTGATGTTTGTCCCCCGTGGGGCGGCCGAAGAGCCGGAGGAGGAGGCGGAGCGGGACGGTTTGCGGACGGTGGAGATAGCCACGGTCGGGATGGATCACATCACCGGGGCTCCAATGGTTTTGTTGCGGGAGAAGGACGAAGGGCGGCCGATTCCGATCTGGATCGGCTTTGCCGAAGCCCAGGCGATCTTGCAGGCGTTGCATGAAATCGAGACGCCGCGGCCGATGACCCATGAGTTGGCGATCAATTTGCTTCACGCGTTGGGAGCGGAGATCGAGGAGTTGGTGGTGCGCGACATGCGGGGCGGGATTTACTACGGATCCCTCTTTTTGCGGGTACCGGGTCAGGAGGAGCGGATCGAAGTCGATTGCCGACCGAGCGACGGATTGGCGTTGGCGTTGCGGGCGGGAGCGACGATCCGAGTGGCTGAAAGTATTTTCCAGGCGCCCGCCGAATTCGAGTTCGTGCCGCCGGCCGATTCGGAGCAGGTGGTCCAGGTGTTGGGGCTGTCAGTGGTGACGATCACGCCGGCGCTGCGGGAGGAGTTCGATTTGCCCGACCGTCAGGGGTTGATGGTCAATGCGGTGCAGGACCAAGCGGCGGAACGCGGTTTCCGGCGGGGGGATATGATCATCAAGATCAACGACATCGTGCCGGTGACTCCGATGGATTTTCTGGACGAAGTGATGGATACCGCTCCCGGCCGCGAAGCGGAAGTCCGGATCTGGCGGGCGGGCGAAGAGGAGACGATCAGACTCCCGGCCAGCCGCACCCGCCGCGGAACGGCTATTTGAGGGGAAACACACCCCACCATGCTCGCGCATGGTCCCCCCCTCTCAAGAGGGGAAATTCGGTGGGGCAGGCGATAGGCGATACTGTTTTATCTCGTCTATTGTCTATCTGCTATCGTCTATGCGTCTTCGCTTATGCGCGGGAAGCGCGGCCTCCCCAGGTGCGTTCGCGGACGGGCATGGGGGCGGTTTCGATGCGGGCGCCGATGACGGCGGGGTGGGCGCGGAGTTGCTGGAAGTCGATTGGTTGGACGCTCCAGCTCATCGAGCGGCCGGTTTCGGCGATGACGGCGTGGTTGCAGTCGGCCAAAAAACCGATTTGGACCACGGTGTCGCCGTAACTCCGATCAAGGGTTTCCCGGAGGATTTCGAGGAAACCGGCGCAATCTTTCTTCGGATCGAGAATCCAACAGATTCGTTTGATTAGTCCTGGGAGGGCGGCGTGGAGGGGGGTGGCGGTGGTGCCGACCAGGCGGGCGTCGTCGCGTTTCATCACCGAACCTTGCACCAGGAACGGTTTCTCCTCTTCGAGGAGGTGGCCGCACTCGGCGTAGGAGTCGGCGTAGTAATTGATCTGCAAGGTGGAGTCGCGGGTGACGACGTTGAAAAACGCCCAGGGACGGTTGTCACGGCGGGAGAGTTTCCGGGTGATGCCGGAGACGATGCCGCAAAGGCGGAATTCGGTTCGGTCGGGCTGTTGGAGGATCGCCTCCTCCGGAAAGGTGTTGATCGCCTGGGCGAGGCCGTTGAAGTCGTTCATCGGGTGGCCGGAGACGTAGAAACCGAGCAACTCCTTTTCATGGCGCAACATGTCGGCCTTGGAGAACGCGCTCTCCTCGAAATGGCTCGGTTCGAAACCGAGACGGTTGCCGCCGCCGTTCCCGTTGCCGTTTCCGTTGGCCGGGGCGGAGGAGGTGTCCAGCATGTCGAAGAACGATTCCTGGCCGACGTCGCGGTCGCGTTGGAGGGAGGCGGCCTGGCTCATGACGCCGTCGAGACCGGCGAGGAGGATGCCGCGGTTGATGCCGGTGAACTCGAAGGCGCCGGAACGTATCAGGCATTCGATGACGCGCCGGTTGACCGCGCGGGAATCGACCCGGATGATGAAGTCTTCGAAATCCTGATACGGACCGTTCTCCTTCCTCTCCTCGATGATCCGGGCGGCGGCGGCGTCGCCGACCCCCTTGATCGCGGCCAGACCGAAACGGATGCTGCCGCCGGGGCCTTTGTCAGAATCGCCGTTGGAACGGTGGAGGACCGGGGTGAAGTTTTGGCGGGAGTGGTTGATGTCCGGACCGAGGACCTCGATTCCCATCGCGCCGCACTCGTCGATGAAGTGGCGGAGTTTGTCGGCGTTGCCGAGCTCGTTGGAGAGGATCGCCGCCATGAACTGGACCGGGTAGTTGGCTTTCAAATACCCGGTTTGGTAACTGAGGAACGCGTAGGCGGCGGAGTGGGATTTGTTGAAACCGTAGCCGGCGAATTTCTCGAGGATGGCGAAGATTTCGAGGGCTTTGTCGCGGGGAATGTTGTGTTGTTCCTTGGCTCCCTTGACGAAGATGTCGCGCTGTTCGGCCATGACGGCCGGGTTCTTTTTGCCCATGGCGCGCCGGAGAATATCGGCGCCGCCGAGGGAGTAGCCGGCGATGATCTTGGCGGCCTCCATGACCTGTTCCTGATAGACCATGACCCCGTAGGTCTCGCGGCAGACATCCTCGAGAAGGGGATGGGGGAACTTGACGGTGGATGGGTCGTTCTTGCCGCGGATGTAGTCGGGAATCCATTCCATCGGGCCCGGACGGTAGAGGGCGATCAAGGCGATGATCTCGTCGATCTGGGAAAGGTTGAACTGCCGGCAAAGGCTTTGCATGCCGGGAGACTCCATTTGGAAGACGCCGATGGTTTTTCCCTCGTTCAGCAGTTGAAAGGTCTTCTCGTCTTCGAAACTGATCGCGTTGATGTCGAAACCCGGTTCCGTGGCGCGGATGTTTTGGACCGCGTCATCGATGACGGTCAAGGTCTTCAGTCCGAGGAAGTCCATCTTCAGCAACCCGAGATCCTCCACCGGACCTTTGGGAAACTGGGTGGTGATGGCGCCGTCCTGGACCACCAGCGGGACGAAATCGCTGAGCGGGCGGTCGGCGATGATGACGCCGGCGGCGTGAGTGCCGACGTTGCGGACCATTCCCTCGATGATCCGACCATGTTCGAGAATTTTTTTAGCGATCGGGTTGGTCTCGCTCTCCCGGCGGAATTCGGCGCTCTTTTCGAGGGCGTCCTCCAAGGTGATGTTGAGGTCGTCCGGCACCATTTTGGCGATTTTGTCGGCCTCGGCGTAGGGAAGGTTCAGGACCCGGGCGACGTCGCGGACGACCATTTTGGCGCCGAATTTGCCGAAGGTGGCGATGTTAGCGACGCAGTTTTTGCCGTATTTGTCGCGGACGTAGTCGATGACCAATCCGCGCCGGCGCATGCAGAAATCGATGTCGAAGTCGGGCGGGGAGACACGTTCCGGGTTGAGGAACCGCTCGAAAAGCAATTTGAAGCGGATCGGGTCGATGTCGGTGATTCCGAGCAGGTAGGCGACCAGACAGCCTGCGCCGGAACCGCGGCCCGGACCGACTGGAATACCCTGGCGGCGGGCCCAGTCGATGAAGTCCCAGACGATGAGGAAGTAGTCGAGGAAGCCGGTTTTGGCGATGATGCCGAGCTCGTAGTCGATTCGCTCCATCAGCAGTTTCGCCCGGTCGGGATCCTTCCATTCGTCGGGTTTGGCGGGGTCGATCCCGTAGCGCTGTTTCAGCCCCTCGTTGCAGAGATGGCGGAGGTAGTCGGGCCGTTCGAGTTTGATCTCCGGAGGCATCTGGAAAACCGGGTAATGGTTTTCGTCGAATGGTATCTGCAGATCGCACATCTCGGCGACGGCGGAGGTGTTGATGATCGACTCCGGGATCTCGCGGAACTTGCGTTCCATCTCCTCGCGCGACTTCAGGTAAAACTCCTGGGTCGGGTAGCGCATCCGCTTCTCGTCGTCGACCTTGGAGCCGGTTTGGATGCAGAGAAGGGCGTCGTGGGTGGTGCAATCCTCGTCGTGGACGTAGTGGACGTCGTTGCTGCAAACCACTTTCAGGTTGAAATCGGTGGCGATCTTGAGGAGCGGCTTGATCAAGCTGAGCTGCTCCGGGATCCCGTGGTCCATGATCTCGACGAAATAATTCTCCCGGCCGAAAATATCGATGAATTGCCCGACCATCTTTCGGGCCTCCTCCTCTTTCCCTTGAAGGAGAAGCTGGGGGACGATCCCCTGGAGGCAGCCGGTGAAACCGATCAGACCCTCGGCGTGGGCGGCGAGGAAGGCGAGGTCGGTGCGCGGTTTGTAGTAGAAGCCGAGGATGTTGGCGTCGGAAATGATCTTCATCAGGTTCTGGTAACCCTTGAAGTTCTTGGCCAGCAGCCCCATGTGGTAATATTTGGCCTGGCTCTTGTCCTGTTTCTCCTCCCGGGAACCCGGAACCAGGTAGACCTCGCAACCGACGAGCGGCTTGATCTCGTGCTTCTTGGCGGTCCGGTAGAAGTCGATGGCGCCGAACAAGTTGCCGTGGTCGGTCAAGGCGAGGGCCTTCATGCCGAGCTCTTTGGCCCGCTTCATGAGACGGTCGATCCGGCAGGCTCCGTCGAGGAGACTGTAATCGGTGTGGACGTGAAGGTGGACGAATTCCCGGTCGGCGCCAGACATGCCTTTATACCCAAGAAGCGGCGGGAAAATCTTCAACTTCAATTTTCATTTTCAAAAAACATTTGACGAACGCCTCGTTTGGTGGCCTTGTTTTCTGTTTCCGATTGATTCTTTGTTAAGCAACGTATGTCTATTGAAATTAAAATCCGCAAAGGTGAGCCCATGGACCGCGCGATCCGCCGGTTGAAGAAAAAGCTGGATCGCGAAGGCGTGATCCGTGACGTGCGGGCCAAACGCTACTTTGAAAAGCCGTGCGAAGTCCGCCGCCGCAAACGGAAAGTGGCCGCTTTCACCAACATGTTGCGGAACCGCTACAACCAGTAGCCAGCCGTCGAACGTCCAACCGTTCGCGATTTGATTTTCCCAGTGGCTGCTCTTGCCCGGTTCCCGGCAGGGGCAGCTTCTTTTTTGGGCTCTGGAGATGAAGGCTGAAAAGACCCCGGTCATTGCGCTCTCCTCCTGTTGGTGTTCCGGTCGCCACCAGGACGGCTACGAAATGCTCAAGGAGATGGCCGATCTCGGTTTCGAGTATGTCGAATTGAGCCACGGGATCCGGATCACCCTGGTGCCGGGCATCCTTAAAGCGGTGGAGGAGGGATTGGTCAAAATCTCCTCGACCCACAATTTCTGCCCGCTCCCGACCGGTGTCAATCAACCGGCCCCCAACCTCTATTCCCCGTCGAGTCCCGATCCCCGGGAGCATCAGCAATGGCTCCGCCACACCCGGCGGACCTTGGAATTCTCCAAACAAGTCGGCGCTCCTTACATGGTGACCCACATGGGGAACGTCCGTTTCTTCTGGGGGCGTCCGAGCTCGAAGCTGAAAACCTTGCTTGAGAAAAACCCCGGGGCAGGCGCCGACGACGAAAAATACCGGAAGGCCGCCGAAAAAATGATCCAGAAGGTCCGCAAGAAGATGCCCCCGTTTTGGGAGCAATTGCGGACCAGCCTCGAGGAGATCCTCGCCGACGCCGAGCGTTGCGGGGTGATCATCGGGGCCGAAAACCGGGAAGGGTGCGAGGAACTCCCACTCGATCCCGATTTTCCCGATTTCTTCACCCAGGCCCGCGATCACAAGAATCTGGCCTGGTGGCACGACGCCGGTCATGCCAGGATCAAGGAGCGGCTCGGGTTGTTGAACCACCGGCAGTTTTTGGAGGAGAACAAAACCAAACTGGGTGGTTGGCATTTGCACGACGTATCGGCGGAGGGCCGCGATCACCAGGTCTTGGGAAGCGGCACGGTCGATTTTGAAATGCTCGGCGAGTTCTTCCGCCCGGAGCACGTTTACGTTCTGGAGCTGAGTCCGCGTCTCACCGTGGAGCAGATCCTGGAGTCCCGCGAATATCTCGAAAAGCTCCTGGCCCGGGCTCCCGGAATGAAAGTTTCGTCGGATCCCGGAGTGAAATGAACCCGGGCGAACTTCTGGTCGAAGCGGCGATCCGCCTGCGGGACGAACTCGTGGGACTGCGCTTCGCGGAGCCGGTGACATGTGTGTATCATCCGCTCGAATACGCGGCCGACATCCACCATGAATACTTGCGCCGGTATGGGGCCGGCCGTAAACGGGTCATTTTCCTGGGAATGAACCCGGGACCGTGGGGGATGGTCCAGACCGGGGTGCCGTTCGGCGAAGTGACGGCGGTGCGGGATTGGCTCGGGTTGCAAGGAACGGTCCGACGCCCGGCCTGCGAACATCCGAAGCGGCCGGTGACCGGCTTCGAATGTCACCGGACGGAGATCAGCGGGAAGCGGGTATGGGGGCTTTTCGCGGAACGTTTCGGCACGGCGGAAGTTTTTTTCCGCGAACACTTCGTGGCGAACTATTGTCCCTTGGCGTTCGTCGAGGAAAGCGGGCGCAACCGGACGCCCGACAAGTTGCCGGCGGGGGAAGTCGCTCCCTTGTTCGCGGCCTGCGACCGTCATTTGCGAAGCGTGATCGAGGCGCTCGATCCGGAGTGGGTGATCGGAATCGGTCGATTCGCCGAAGAACGGATCGAGAAGGTCTGTCCGGAAGGAACGGTGCGGATCGGTCGGATTCTGCATCCGAGTCCCGCGAGCCCGGTCGCCAACCGCGACTGGGCCGGCGCCGCCACGCGCCAGTTGCGGGATCTTGGCGTCTGGGGTCCATCTGAAGGATAACGACACACCCCACCCACAACATGGAATGAAACTTCCTCGCCACTGGGAGGGATGGCATCCTGCCGTCCGCCGTCGGCGTCGTTTCAAGATAAGGTCGGCTGGCAGCCAACCCGCCGATTTAGCACTGCGACCCGCATGAACAGGGAACACGCCCCACCGCTCTGGCGAGCGGTCCCCCCCTCTCAAGAGGGGATCAGCGTAAAAGAAGTTCCCCTCTTGAGAGGGGGGGACCATGCGCCAGCATGGTGGGGTGTGTCGGTTCCCCAGCAAGCTCCTCTTTCTCTCTCGCTCTCCGGGGGGAGACGAAAATCGGGATCTTTCTTTCGCCGGGAGGAAATTTGCCGCATACTGAATTGTATGGCGGTCAGGGAAATCGAGGTGAAGAGTTTGCATGAGTTGATTGAAAAACTCACGCCGGTCTCGCCGGACCCGCGGATCGGGCGGCGGCGGGATAGCGGGATTTACCGGGGATTGCCACGGAAACATGGATCGCTGTTGAGTAGCCTTGACCGCTTGGGCGGGATCAACCCGCCCCGGACCAAACATCCGTTGGAAGAACATATTCTGCGGAATTTCATCCGTTATTCCCGGCCTTACTTCACCCATGCCCCGGTCAACGATTGGGAATTTCTGGTGGTGGCCCAACATCATGGGTTGCCGACGAGGTTGCTGGATTGGACTTACTCTCCGTTGGTGGCGGCCTATTTCGCCACGCTCGATGTGGGAGGGCCCGTCGAACCGGTCATTTGGCGGCTCGATTGGAAGGCGGTCCACCGGCATTTCAAGATCCCGGAGCTGGCTTTGCTGACGGAGAATCTCGGGGAATTGTGCGGGCGGGACGGCCGGTTCAGTCCGTGGGATTTGTTTCGGGGCGATTTTTCGGACCGCAATTTCGCCTGCATGGTGGAACCTCCGTCGCTCGACGCACGGATCGTGGCGCAGTCGGCGGTCTTCACCCTTTGCTCGGACAAGACCCGGTCGCTCGACGAGTTTCTGGTGCATCATGGTCTGGAGGATGCGCTGACCCGTTACGTGGTGCCGGCCTCGGACGCGGCCGCTTTCAGGGATCAACTTGATTTGGCGAGCGTGGATGAACGCCGCCTGTTTCCCGGTTTGGACGGTGTCACCGCTTACATGCGGCGGTATTATGGGTGACGGGCGAGGCGAGAAGGGAATCGATCCAGCGGCGATGCGGACCGGAGAAGGTCAGTCGGTCGAGAGAATCGAGAGAGAACCAGGATAGACCGTTGCCGAGTTGAGTTGGAAGGAAGTTCGCGTCGACGGCGAAGATGCTTTCGGTGATCGTGAAACGAGTGATGCTGCGGGTCTTCTTGAGGAGCAATTTTCCGGTTCGGGCGGCGTCTGTCGAAGAAAGGCCGACCTGTTCGAAGGAAGGGAGTTCGTAGAGATCGGCGAGTCGGCGCGAGTCCCCGGAGGTCTTGGAGAGGAGGAGGTTTCCGTCGCGCTCGGCCCAGATTCGGCTGACCGATCGTTTTTCCATCGCCCGGGGCGGAAAATGGGGAATGGCGGCGGCGGTGCCGTCCCGGTGGGCTTGGCAATGGACGGCGACCGGACATCGGCCGCAGACCGGGTTTGGTTGGCAAACGGTGGCGCCGAGTTCCATCATCGCCTGGTTGTGGGAACCCGGGTCGGAAGGGTTCACGAGCTCCTGGGCGAGAGGTTGGAAGAGGCGGGCGGCGGAGGAGGTGTCCTTCAGGGGAGCCGCGTGACCGATGAGCCGGGCGAGGACTCGGACGACGTTTCCATCGACGCAAGCGGCGGGAGCGTGGAAAGCGATGCTGGTGATGGCGGCGGCGGAATACGGTCCGATACCGGGAAACGTTTGCCATGCTTCGGGAGTTTCGGGGATCTTCTCGATCGCGACGATCTCGCGGGCCAACCGGTGGAGGTTTCGCACCCGGCGATAGTAACCGAGCCCCTCCCAGAGTTTGAGAACTTCATCCTCCGAGGCGGCCGCCAGGGTTTCGAAATCGGGAAGGGCCTTCATCCAGCGGTCGAAGTAAGGGAGAGCCGTGTCGATCCGGGTTTGCTGCAGCATCATCTCGGAGACGACGGTCCGGTAGAGCGATTGGGTTTCCCGCCATGGAAGGCGCCGATGGTGTCGGCGATACCAATCCAGCAACGCCGTCCGGAATTCGGAGGAGTTTTTCAGGAGGAGACTGCTGCCGGGCAGCGGCGAAGTGGCGCGAGGACGAGTCATGATCGAGTGGTGGGGGAAATGAACAGGAATTGGCGGGAAATCGAAAGGGAAAAACGGACGCCGGTTGCGCGAAGATGGGAGCTCGTGAGCCCCCGCAGTCTTGAAGTGAATCGTTGCAAAGTGGCGGAGGCGCCTCCGTGTCTGGTGTGTTGGTGCGGTGCTGGCGCTGTGGATCGAATGCCGGGCGGAACCGCGTTGCGGTTCGGTGGCGTCGGGTATCGGTCCCCAGGGTAGGCCTCGTTTCCCTCGGCTCAACCCTGGGCTGGAGGGCGTAAGCCCGTAGGGCTATGGATGCGTGGAAGGTGCGGCGTCCTGCCCGCCGTATTCCATAATAACCCTTGGCCTGCCGGACCCTCACATGCTGGACATGAATGAAGAAGCGTCCTGAAATGACCGACGGATCCAAGGGACGATTTTTCCGCTTTCCATTTTGTAGCTGCAACGTTAAACCCAAATCCATGATTATTCGTCTCTTTCGTTTATCTTTCCTTCTTTCGTGCTTTTGGGGCGTTTCGGTGGCGGGTGCGGTTTCGCCGGCTGGGATCTTCCAGGAGGGGGCGGTCTTGCAGCATGGGAAACCGGTGCCGGTTTGGGGGACCGCCTCGCCGGGCGAGAACGTAACCGTCGCGTTCGCCGGTCAGTCGGTGAGCGCCCAGGCCGATTCCGAGGGGCGCTGGACGGTGACCTTGGACGCATTGGAACCGACCTCGGAGCCGCGGGAAATGGTGATTTCCGGCGGGGAAACGGTGACTTTGAGCGACGTCGTGGTCGGGGAAGTTTGGCTGGCTTCGGGGCAATCGAACATGGAGTGGAGGCTTAATCGCTCCTATGAGTTGGACATCGAAGTGGCGACCGCGAGTTGGCCGTTGATCCGGGAGTTCAAGTTTCCGCGGACGACGGCCGAGGAACCGTCGTCGGACGTCCTGGGGAGTTGGACCGCCGCCACCCCGGAGACGGTGGGGGAGTTCAGTGCAGTCGGCTATTTTTTCGCCCAGGACATTCATCGAGCGAAAGGAATGCCGGTCGGAATTATTTTGAGTGCCTGGGGCGGAACGCGGGTTGAACCGTGGACTAGCGCGGAGACATTGGGGGAGGAGCGTTTTGAGTTTGTTCATGATCGCCACCGGGAGGCCGTGGCTAATTACGAGAGCGCTTTGGTTCGACATGAAACGGCGACCGCCCGGTGGGAGCAGCAACGCGAGGAGGCGACCGCCGCGGGACGGGAGTTTACCAGGAATGCGCCGACGGCTCCGCGAGAGGTGGAGGCTCGCCACATTCCTTCCTATCTTTACAACGGCATGATCCATCCGCTCGTCCCATACGCGATTCGTGGGGCCATTTGGTATCAGGGAGAGAGCAACGCCGCCCGGCACGACGAATATCATGAGCTGTTCGGCGCGATGATCGACGATTGGCGGAAGCAATTCCAGCAGGGCGATTTTCCGTTCTATTGGGTGCAACTTTCCGAATTCCGGGCGGACGGAGTGGATGAGACTCGATGGGCTTTCCTGCGGGAGGCGCAGACTCAAACGTTGAACCGTCCGGCGACCGGGCAGGTGGTCACTCTCGATATCGGGGATGTCCACGACATCCATCCGCGGGACAAGAAACGGGTCGGCCGGCGTTTGGCCCGTCTCGCCCTCAACCGCACTTACGGATTCGATGTGATCGACAGCGGCCCGGTATTTTCCCGCGCGGAATTCAATGGGCCCGAGGCGCAGGTCTATTTCGACCACGTGGCCGACGGCTTACGGACAACGGCGGTCGAAGTCCGGGGCTTCGAACTGGCCGGGGAGGACCAGGTGTTTCATCCGGCCCGGGCGACCGTCGCCCGCGATACGGTGACATTGGTTTCGGATGAAGTTCCGTCGCCCGTCGCGATTCGTTACGCCTGGCGCAACGCCCCGGAGGCGACCCTTTCGAACGGCGCGGGTCTCCCAGCGGTTCCGTTCCGGACGGATTCCTGGTAGATGCTTCAGTAAAGCGGCGGGGGCATCCCACTCAAAACAACTCCAGTTGCTCCCGGCGGGGACGGCGGATGGACTCGGGGAGTTGGATCAAGGTTTTCAAGTGTTCGAGAGTGTCGGCGTCCCGGGCGGGTTTGTCTTGGCGCCAGCGGAGGATGCGGGGAAAACGGACCGCGACCCCGGACCGGTGGCGTTTCGAGTGGGCGACATCGACGAATCCGATTTCGAAAACCAAGTCCGGTTGGACGATTCGAACGGGGCCCTTCTTTGCCAAGGTATGGCGTTTGACAAATGTATCCACATGTTGGATTTCTTTTTCGGTCAGACCGGAGTAGGCCTTGGCGAACGGAGCCAGTTCGTCGCCGTCCCAGACGCCGAAGGTGTAGTCGGTGAACAAACCGGAGCGGCGGCCGTGGCCCGGTTGGGCGTAAACCAGGACCGCGTCGACCGAAAGCGGATCGATTTTCCATTTCCACCAAATCCCTTTCGGTCGCCCGGTTGGGTAAGGCGCGGTCCGCTTCTTGACCATGAGACCCTCCGCGAAGTGGTCGCGCGCGCTGAGGCGCCTGGCTTGGGCTTCCTCCCAAGTGGAAACGGACAATTCCTCCGAGAGCAAAATCAACGGGGTGCCGGAGCGCGGCGGCAGGGTGGCGAAAAAGTCGGCGAGTTTTTCGCGGCGGAGCTGAAGCGGCGCCTCCCGGAGGTCGTTGCCCTCCCATTCGAGAAGGTCGTAAACCACGAAAACGACCGGAACTTCCCGGAGGAGCTTGCGGGTGACGTGGGTGCGGCCGATCCGGGTTTGGAGTTGGTTGAATCCGAGCGGACGGCCATGGAAGGGGAGGATTTCACCGTCGAAAACGGTTCCGGGGGGGATGAGGCCGCTCAACTGGCCGAGTTCGGGAAAACGCTCCGTGACCAATTCTTCGCCGCGCGACCAGAGAAAAAGATCATCCCCTCGCCGGATCAGTTGTCCCCGGATTCCGTCCCATTTCCATTCGATCAACCAATCGTCGACCGGCCCGAGTGACGTCGGTTCCTCTTCGAGCGGGTGGGCTAGGCAAAACGGGTAGGGACGGGAGAGGTCGTGGGGACTGCCGTCGGCGGAAAACAATTCGTCGAAACGGATGTCGCGCGGATTCCACCGGCCCATGAGATGGTGGGCGATCAGACTTCGGTCGAGGCCGGTCGCTTCGGCGAGCGCGCGGGTGACCAACCCCTGGGAAACCCCGACGCGGAATTCGCCCGTGATCAACTTATTGAATACAAGGCGCTCCGATGCGGAAAGGCATTTCCAGGCGTCGACCAAGAGCCGCCGCTGTTCGCTTTCGCCGTATTGCTTCAAGTCGCCGAGAAGTTCGATCCATTCGCCGGTCGGGCGGTCCCGCTCTCCCTCGGGGGCGGGAAGGAGCAGGGCAATGGTTTCGGCGAGATCGCCGGTTTGCGCGTAACACTCGTCAAAGAGCCAGGCGGGAATCTCCGCTTCTTCGGCGGCCCAGGTGCGGAGTAACGTCGTGCTGACCTGACGGCGGGGGCGGCGACCCGTGAGGAGGGCGAGCGCCCATATTTTTTCGTCGGGCGGCGCCTCGCGGAAGAACGCGGTCAGCACCCCGGTTTTCTCCTGGGTCTTATTGGTCCGGTCGAGCGCGAAGTAGAGATCGGTGAGAATCCTCATCGGGCGTCCTCCGGGGGCGTGGCGGGTTCGTCGGCCGTTTCGCCGACGAACCGGGTTTGGACCGGATGGGCGTCCCGGCCCTGTTCGCGGAGCCACCGGACGAACGGATCGATTTGCCCGTGGGTGACGAAGATCCGCTCCGCACCGGTGGCGCGGACCGCCAGGTTGAGTTCGGTCCAGTCGGCGTGGTCGGAAACGACGAAACCACGGTCGAGGGCGAGGCGCCGTTTGTTGCCCCGGACCGCCATCCAGCCGGAGGCATGGGCGAAGGAGGCGGAGGCGAAGATGCCGCTTCGTTTTTCGCCGACGGCGGCCGGGGGCATGACCAGCATCGCCCCTCGTAGCCGTTCCTTGGATACGCCGTGCCAAGACGGAAAGTCGCGAAATTGGAGTCCGGCGTCGCGGTAGGCGGAGTTAACCGCAGCGATGGACGGATGGACGAAAATCTCATCGGCCACCGGACCGAGCATGTGGAGGATTCGTTGCGCTTTTCCAAGGGAATAGGCGGTGACCACGCTCGTGCGATCGGTTTCGCGGTTGGATTGCCACCATTTCCGGATTTCGTCGGCCACGGAGGTGGGGTCGGGCCATTTGTAAATCGGCAGTCCGAACGTCGACTCCGTGATGAAGGCGTGGCATTGGACCGGTTCCCACGGGGTGGAAAGGCCGTCGGAACGGGTCTTGTAATCGCCGCCGGCGACCCAGCGTTCGCCCCCGCGTTCGATCAGGACCTGGGCGGAGCCGGGCACGTGTCCCGCGGGAAACAAGGTGACGGTGACTCGACCGACCCGGAGCGGAACGCCGTATTCGAGGGATTCGATGCTGAGATGTTGGCCGAGGCGGAGCCGTAGGATCGGGGCGGTCAAACGGTGGGCGAGATAGTGGTCGTGCCCGCTCCGGGCATGGTCGGAATGCCCGTGAGTGATGACGGCGCGCGCGACCGGTTTCCATGGATCGATATGGAAATCGCCGTCCGGGCAATAGATGCCTCGGTCGGTGAATTGCAATAACTCGTCGGTGCGTTGGCTCATCGCTTGAGTCGAATAAACCACAAAATGCGGTTGGAGAAAAACCGCAACCGGACTCTCATCGGTCGCTCGTATGCAAAGGCGTTTTTGTTTCGAAAGCATTCGCCTTTGGCTACCGGCCTCTTCCGTCCGTCGAAGGATACCGCAAAGACTGGCGAAAGTCGCACGTTAAAGCCTAGGGCGCTGCATGAATCCGCCCAACCCCCCGCGACATTCCCTGACGCGATCGGGTCAGGGAATGTCGCGGGATTACGGTGGCTATTTCATCTGGCTGATCACTCTCCCGAGGTGAAGCGTCTCCCGGGTGGAGCCAGCTTCAGCCGGAATTTGAATCAAAGTGGGGACCGGCTGAAGCTTGGGCTCTTGGCCAGATGAAATAGCCCTGCTCGAATGCGGGAGGGGGAGGAATGATCTTGCTCCGGTGGCGGGGTATTCTTATCCCGGTTGTCCTTATGAGCGAACCTTGCCACAAGCGACCTGCGGCGTTGGGCCGATTTTATTTCGGTTCGGCTTATTATCCGGAACAATGGGACGCGGCGACCTGCGTCGATGATGTGGGCCGGATGCGGGAGGCCGGGTGGAATTGCGTTCATTTGGCCGAGTTCGCCTGGGACCGGATCGAACCGAGCGAAGGGGTGTTCGACTTTTCGCTGTTCGATGAATGGATTGAGCGGCTCGGCGAGCAAGAGATCGTCAGTATTCTTTGCACTCCGACCGCCGCGCCGCCCCGGTGGTTGACGGTCCGTCATCCGGAGGTATTGCGGGTGGACGAACACGGCGTTCCGTTGCAGCACGGATCCCGGCAACACGCCAGCCATGCGAGCCCGGTGTTCCGGGAATATTCCCGGAAAATCACCCGGGCCATGGCGGAGCATTACCGCGACAATCCTCATGTCATTGGCTGGCAGACCGACAACGAGTTTCATTGCCATTTTTCGGAAGATCATTCGGAGAACGCCCGGGAAGGATTCATTCGGTCTCTCCGGGGAAAGTTCGCGGATGACATCGACGCCTTGAACGCGGCGTGGGGAACGGCGTTCTGGGCGCAGACCTATCGGGATTTCGAAGAGGTTCCGACACCCCGCTTGTCCAAGCCGACACATCCGAATCCGGCTCATCAGCTCGATTATTTCCGATTTCTCTCCCACGCGGTAACGCTCTTCCAGCGGGACCAGGTGGAGATTCTCCGGAAGATGCAACCGAAGTGGTTTGTGACTCACAACGGCTGTTTCGGCCATATCGACTACCGGGACGAGTTCGGGCGGGACTTGGATTTCCTTGGCTACGATTCGTATCCGTTTTTTGAATTCGACCCGGAGGCGCGGGCGGCGGGTCATGCCTTCAATCTCGACCGGGCGAGGGCCTGGAGCGGCAATTTCATGCTTTTGGAGCAGCAATCCGGTCCGGGCGGGCAAGCCCCATATTTTCACGACAACCCGGAGCCCGGTGAGATGCGCCGGATGGCTTACACCTCGATCGCCCGGGGAGCCGACAGCTTGCTTTTCTTCCGTTGGCGGACCGCCCGGCACGGGGCCGAGCAATACTGGTGTGGAATCCTGGATCACGACAACATTCCTCGCCGTCGATTCCGGGAAGCGACTCAGCTGGGAGAAGAGTTGAAACGGATTGGACCGGAGGTGATCGGAACCTCCGTGCAGGTGGACGTCGGGATTGCCGGGAGCGACATGGACAACGTTGATGCCGATCGGATTTATTCGCTCGGCTTGCCGGGTTCTTCGAAAAGCGGGGAGGCGGCGCACCGCTGGTTTTTCGAACGAGGATTCGCGGTCGGCTGCGTTCATCCGTCGGACGACCTCGGGGGACTCGGGCTTTACGTCATTCCGCACTGGACGGTCTTCGATCCGGCGTGGGTGCCGAATCTGGAGGAATTTGTCGAGGGTGGGGGGACGCTGGTGATCGGCGCCCGGACCGCGACGCGCGACGTAAACAACAACATCGTCGCCGATCCGTTGCCCGGGGTTCTACGGAAGCTGGCGGGAGTTACCGTGGAAGAATACGGCAAACGGAATGCTCCGGGAAAGAGACCGCTCGGATTGCGGTTCGAGAATGGAATTGTGAATACGGCGACCGTTTGGTATGAAGTGTTGCGGCCGGATGATGGGACGGAAACGTTGGCGAAGTGGGAAGGCCGCCATTTGACCGGGGAGGCCGCGATCACGGTGCGCGAGCAGGGGCGTGGACGGGTGGTGTACGTGGGCGCCTATTTCACGGAGGAACTGTCGGAGGAATTGCTTCCGGGCGTCGTGGCTTTGAGTGAGACTCAGCCCATCCTTCCCAAGGTACCGGCCGGGATCGAGATCGTTCGGCGGGAAGGAAACGGGAAGCGCCTCTGGTTTTTGATCAACCACGGGGAGGCGGCGGTGCGGTTGGCTGGGGTGCCGGAAGGAAGGGATCTGGTGAGCGATGCAGCGATTAAAGATGCTTTGACGTTGGAACCGAACGGGGTCGCGGTCGTGCGATGCCTAACGGGGCGTTGACTTTCGGCGGCGATCTCTGGGAGATTGACGGAGGTGAAAAAGAATGGTCAATCATCGTGTTGTGTGCCGTCGGCTCCGGAACGGGAGGAACGGGGGCTCGCGACGGGTTCGATCAAACCGGTCACGGGGGAGGGTCAACGCGACGATGCGGGGATGGTGGCATTGGACGGCGGAACCTTTTTAATGGGGACCGAGAGTCCGGAGGCCTGGGTCTCCGACGGGGAGGGACCGGTCCGGGAGGTGACGTTGAGGCCGTTCCTGGTGGATCGATGCGCGGTGAGCAATGCCGAGTTTGCCGAGTTCGTGGAGACGACCGGTTACCGGACGGATGCGGAGCGGTTTGGTTGGTCGTATGTTTTTCATTTGTTGGTTCCGAAGTCGGTGCTGAAGAAAGGGCGTTTGCGCCCTCTGGAAGGGCTCGATTGGTGGATGGGGGTTGAAGGCGCCTGCTGGCTGCGACCGGAAGGTCCGGGAACCAATGTGAGGAAGCGGATGAATCATCCGGCGGTGCATATATCCTGGAACGACGCCGCCGCATACTGCGAGTGGGCGGGGAAGCGTTTGTTGACCGAAGCCGAGTGGGAGTTCGCGGCCCGGGGCGGATTGGTGCAGAAGCAATATCCATGGGGAGACGAGCTGACTCCGGAAGGACGGCATCGATGCAATATCTGGCAGGGAGAGTTCCCGGTGCGGAATTCGGCCGCGGACGGATATGTCGGGACAGCGCCGGTACGGTCGTATCGGGCCAACGGGTACGGGCTATATAACGTGTCGGGAAACGTATGGGAATGGTGCGCCGATTGGTTTAGCCCGGACTTTCATCGAACCGCTTCGCGGGAGAATCCGAAGGGGCCGCCGGAGGGTGACAGCAGGGTGATGAAAGGCGGTTCGTATCTCTGTCACCATTCGTATTGCAACCGTTACCGGGTGGCGGCCCGGACGGCGAACACACCGGATACGTCGACCGGCAATTGCGGTTTCCGATGCGGCCGGGATGTTTGAAAGAAGCCGGGGAAGCGCAATTGTTCATACAAACTGGAGGGCGATCAGGTTTTCGCGCGAAGCGCTTTGGAGTGCTGGTGCGTCCCCGCACCGCTTTTGAATGGTCGGCGATTGCCGTACGCTCGATGGTCGTTCGACGGACGAAGCTCTTCCGCACGCTCGAAAGCTCCGCGGGGACGCGGAGCACTCCAAAGAGGCTCCGCCTCGAAAACCAAGGACAGACACCAGTGGGCGCGCCTGCCTTTGTTTGGTGATTTTCAGGCGAGGGTGCGGCCGTTGTCGGCGAGGAGGATTTGACCGGTGATGGAGTTGGCCTGGGGGGAGGCGAGGAAAAGGACGACGTTGGCGATGTCGGCGGGGGTTGAGTAGCGGTTCAACAACGAGGCGGCGCCTTCGGCGGCGAGGCGGTCTTTGTTGCCGGCGTGCATGTCGGTGTCGGTGAAGCCGGGGGCGACGGCGTTGACCCGGATTCGCGGGGCGAGGGCTTTCGCCAGGGAGACGGTCAAGTTGTGGAGGGCCGCTTTCGAGGCGGCATATTGGGGACTGGTGGGGGCGAAGACCCGCATTGAGCCGATGTTGACCACGGCTCCAGGTTGATTGTCGAGCGCCTGGGCGAAGGCGCGGGTCACCAGGTAGGGGCCGACGACGTTAACATTCAGTTGTTGGAGGAAGACGTCGGCTCCGGCATCGGGGAACTTTGCGCGGTCCACGATGCCGGCGTTGTTGACCAAGATGTCGGGAACGCCGCATCGGTCGGTCGCCTGTTGGAAGAGTCGGTCGATGTCGGATTCATCGGACATGTCGCCTTGGATCGGGAAGACCATTCCGGGGAAACGTCCGGCGATTTCTTCGGCTTCGTCGCGGGAGGAGCGGTAGTTCAGGATGACCCGGGCTCCGGCGGTGGCGAAGGCTTCGACGCAGGCGCGGCCGATGCCCCGGGCGCCGCCGGTGACGAGGACGATGTGATCGTGGAAGGTCATGCGGGGGAGAGAGACGACAAAATAATTGGCTGGCAGAATTATTTTTGCTTCTGCTCCAGCTGGTTGGATTTTCCTCAGCCGACGACGAGGTTGAGGATCTTGCCGGGCACATAGATCACTTTGCGGATCTGGGTGTCGCGCAGGAACGGGGAGACCCGGTCGTGGGATTCGGCGATCTTCACCACGTCGTCTTTGGAGGCGTCCTTGGCCACCATGGCGTCGCCGCGGTACTTGCCGTTGACCTGGAAAATGACTTTTACGGCGGCGGTCTCCAACAGTTTTTCGTCCACCTCCGGCCATGGGGCGTCGACGATCGATGGCGTTTCCCCGATCCGTTGCCAGAGCTCCTCGGCGATGTGGGGAGCGAATGGTGCGAGGAGTTGGAGGAAGGCGCGGGCGGTCGGCAGGGAGAATGTATCCACCTTTTGGAGATGGTTGACGAAGATCATCATTTGCGAAATCGCGGTGTTGAGCCGGAGATTCTCGATGTCCTCGCCGACCTTCTTGATCGTTTCGGTCAGGAGCCGGGCGGTTTCGGGATCGGCCTCTTTTTCCTCGGAGATCTTCGGGTTGCGGTTGCCGTCGCGGTCGATGTATTCGCGCCAAGTCTTGCGGAGGAAACGGAACACCCCTTCGATCCCCTTGGTGTTCCACGGCTTCATCGCTTCGAGCGGTCCGAGGAACATTTCGTAGAGGCGGAGGGAGTCGGCGCCGTATTCGGCGATGACGGAGTCGGGATTGACCACGTTGCCGAGGCTCTTCGACATCTTTTGTCCGTCCTCGCCGAGGATGATCCCCTGGTGGAAAAGTCTCGGGAACGGTTCCCTGCTGCGGACGACGCCGATGTCGTAAAGGAACTTGTGCCAGAACCGGGCGTAGAAGAGGTGGAGGACGGCGTGTTCGGCGCCGCCGATGTAGAGGTCGGGGGTTTGCCAATATTCCTCCTTCTTCGGATCGATCAGTTGGTCGTCGTTTCGCGGATCCATGTAGCGGAGATAATACCAACAGGAGCCGGCCCATTGGGGCATGGTGTTGGTCTCGCGGCGGCCGCGGAGCCATGCGTCGCCTTCGGGCTTCGGCTGGCTGGCCGGAACCGATTCGCCGGTCTTCCAGTTGAACCAGATCTCGAGCCATTCGGGGATGGCGGCGAGCGGGCTCTCGCCGGTGCCGGAGAGTTTGTAGGACTCCACCTGCGGCAGTTCGAGCGGGAGGGAATCCTCCGGCAGGGCGACGGCGTAGCGGGTGGCGCCGTCGGCCCGGAAGGCGACCGGGGAGGGCGGTTTGCGTTCGTCGCCGACCTTGGCGTAATCCTCTTCGCTCAGCCAGACGATCGGGAACGGTTCGCCCCAGAAACGTTGGCGGGAGAAGAGCCAGTCGCGCAGTTTGTATTGGATCTTGGCCTCGCCGATCCCTTGGGCGGCGAGGTCGGCGGTGATCCGCTCTTTGGCGGTGTCGGAGTCGAGGCCGTCATAGGATCCGGAGTTGACCAGCTTGCCCTTGCCGGGGAACGGCAGATCGGTGGAACCGTCGGGGTCCTCGATCACCCGCGGAATTGGCAGACCGTATTTGTCGGCGAACTCGTAGTCGCGTTCGTCGTGGGCCGGGACGGCCATGATGGCGCCGGTGCCGTAGCTCATCAGGACGTAGTCGGCGATCCAGACCGGGATGCGTTCGCCGTTGACCGGATTGATGGCGTAGGAACCGGTGAAAACGCCGCTCTTGTCCTTGGCGAGATCGGTCCGGTCGAGGTCGCTCTTGCGGGCAGCCTGTTCGATGTAGGCGCCGACGGCGGCCTGCTTGTCCGGCACGGTCAATTTGTCGACCAGCGGATGTTCGGGGGCAATCACCATGTAGGTGGCGCCGAACAAGGTGTCGGGGCGGGTGGTGAAAATCCGGAGTTTGTCGCCCGATTCGAGGGCGAACTCGACCTCGGCCCCCTCGGAACGGCCGATCCAGGCCTCCTGTTGACGTTTGGTCGAGTCGGGCCAGTCGAGATCCTTGAGGTCTTCGAGCAACCGTTCGGCGTAGGCGGTGATTTTGAGGACCCACTGGCGGAGGTTGCGGCGTTCCACCGGGTGCTTGCCCCGTTCGGACCGACCGTCAATCACCTCCTCGTTGGCGAGGACGGTGCGGAGTTCCGGGCACCACCATACCGGTTTTTCATCGACGTAGGCGAGCCCCTTTTTGAAGAGCTGGGCGAAAATCCATTGGGTCCAGCGGTAGTATTTCGGATCGGTGGTGTCGATCTCGCGGGACCAATCGTAGAAGAAACCGAGCCGTTCGATCTGGCCGCGGAAGTTTTCGATGTTCCGCTGGTTGGTGATGGTCGGGTGGGTGCCGGTCTTGATGGCGTATTGTTCGGTGGGGAGACCGAAAGCGTCCCAACCCATCGGGTGGAGAACGTTGAACCCCTTGGAACGCTTGTAGCGGGCGACGATGTCGGTGGCGGTCCAACCCTCCGGGTGTCCGATGTGGAGACCCGCGCCGGACGGGTAGGGGAACATGTCGAGGAGGTAGTATTTCGGACGGGAGGAAGAGTCCTCGGCCCTGGCGGTCTGGTTTTCCTTCCAGAACTTTTGCCAGGTCGGCTCGATCACGGAGAAATCGTAGTCTTTGGTCACGGGGAAGAAAATGATGAATTATGAATTAGGAATGATGAAAAGGGACGGGGGTGGGGGAACGCCAAAAAAAAGGCCCCGTCCAAGCGTTTGTTGAACGGGGCTGAAATTTTGGCTGTGGGCCGATCAGGCGTTGGCCGGTTCCACGTGGACCCGGCGGCGGGCCTTTTCGAACTTCACGTGCCCGTCGGAGAGGGCGAAGATGGTGAAGTCGCGGCCGAGGCCGACGTTGCGGCCCGGGTGGAATTTGGTGCCGCGTTGCCGGATGATGATGTTGCCGGCGAGAACGCGTTCTCCTTCGTACTTCTTGACGCCGAGCCGTTTGCTATGGCTATCGCGTCCGTTCTTGGAAGTTCCTTGTCCTTTCTTGTGAGCCATGGCTGCTTATCCTTGAATGCTGTCGATTTTAATGACGGAGATTTCCTGGCGGTGCCCCCGTTTGCGCTCGTAGCCTTTGCGCTTTTTCTTTTTGTAGATGATCACCTTTTTGTCGCGCTTGTTCTCGAGGATGGTCGCGGTGACGGAAGCTCCTTCCACCAAGGGGGCGCCGATTTTGGCGTCAGCGCCTTCGCCGAGGGCCAGCACTTCGTTGATTTCGACCTTGGCGCCCGCTTCGGTGTTCTTGTAACGGTCGACGAAGAAGATGTCGCCTTCGGAAACAGCTAATTGCTTCCCTTGAGTCTTGATGATCGCTTTCATAGAAAAGGAAGAAACAAAACGAGCAAATCGGGGCAAATCAAGTTTTTTTTATGACACCGGAGATGGTTAAGGGACATTTTCGCGATCCGCGGGCGGTCGAGCATTACGGCCGGGCGGCTTCGGGGCTGGGGTTGTGGCTGTCGGAGGAGAAGATTTTTCAACAGGTTTTCCGACGGGAAGAATCGTTGCTCGACCTCGGATGTGGGGCGGGCCGGATCGCGATCGGGTTGTGGGAACTCGGATTCCGGCGGCTGACCGGGATCGATTTTGCTCCGGAAATGGTGGTTCGGGCGCGGCATTTGGCGCGTTTGTTGGAGTATGGGATTTCGTTCCGGACGGGTGACGCCACCGATTTGGAAGTGGGCGACGGGCAGTTCGACGGTGTGATTTTCGGATTCAACGGCCTGATGCAGATCCCGCGCCGGGAGCGGCGGCGACGGGCAATGGGGGAAGTGCTTCGGGTGGTGCGGCCGGGCGGGTTTTTCGTCTTCACGACCCACGACCGGGCCAACCGGCGGTTCCGGAGCTTCTGGGAGGAGGAAGCCGGACGCTGGGCGAGGGGGGAGCAGGACCCGCGGTTGGAGGAATTGGGCGACCGATATTACGAGGCGCCGGTCGGTTGCACCTTCATGCATATTCCGACCCGGGAGGAAGTGTTGGAGGACATGGCTTTGGCGGGATGGGAACACCAATGGGATTTGTTGCGTTGCGAAGTGGCCCGGGAACCGGCGGACGTCCGGGAGTTTTCGGACGAGTGCCGGTTTTGGATCGCTCGGAAGCCGGAGACTGGCGGAAACGGCGGTGCTGACGCCGATCGACCGAGGAATGGAGAGGGATTGCTCAACTAAGGGAGGTATTTCTGTATGGAGTGGGATTGGTTGGGAATGATGTGGCTGCACGGCGGTCTGGCGCTGGGGGCGGGAGTGGTGATTTTGCTCTTTCCGAAAGTGTTTTTCCTGTTGATCGGGACTTTCATCGTGTTGAACGGCGCCGCCATGTTTATGCACGGGGCCGATCGGTTGGTGGCCGGGGCGGTGATTGTTGGAGGGATTTTGATCTTCGTGTCGCCGAAGCTCGTTGCCTGGTTCATCGCGTTTTATCTATTGATTTTCGCGGGATTCATCGTGTTGACGGGAGTGGCGTGGGCGTTGGCGATTCCGGTGCTGGTATTGGCGGTGGTCGTGTTGCTGGCCCCGAAACTCCTGCCGTTTCTGGTCGGGGGATTCTTGATTCTGGCAGGGGGATTGGGCCTTGCCGCTTCCTTCTTGTCGTAGTCGGGCGGTGACGGAGCGCCGTTGGCGTGGCGAATTTTTCTAAAAGATTTGCTCCCGGGCCCCGGGATGGGAGATGATGGTAGCGCCAGTGCCGGAGTGTCTCCCGGTCGGTGACGATATCATGAAAATAGATCTTCCCAACAATCAGGAACTCGAGTTTCCGGCGGCCACTCTGGTTTGGCTGGCCGGAGCGGTTTTCGTGTTGGCGGCCGTGTTGACCACGTTCTACCAAATCGACAACCAGCAGGAAGGGGTGGTGTTGAGGCTTGGCAAATACGTGGAAACTTCGCCGCCGGGCTTGCACACCAAGCTGCCGTTCGGCATCGACCGGGTTTACAAGGTGCCGACCGGAGTCTCCTCGACCGAGGAGTTCGGTTATCGGAGCGGGCATCAGGGCGATTTCAGTGACGAGAACCTGATGTTGACCGGCGATCTCAACATCGTGCGGGCGGCATGGTCGGTGCAGTTCACCCGGCTCGACCCGGAGGATTATTTGTTCAACGTTGAGGATCCGGTCGATACCTTGCGGGATATTTCCCAATCGGTCATGCGGGAGGTGATGGGGGACCGGGCCAGCATTCCGGTGTTGACCGTTGGTCGGAGCGAAATTCAGCAGCGGGTGCGGGAGATGATCCAGGAATACAGCGATCAATTCCGGATGGGAGTGAACATCGACGTGGTTAATTTGCAGTTCGTGAGTCCCCCGCAAGAAGTCGTTCCGGCATTCGACGATCTGAATAAAGCCGAGCAGGACGCGTCACGCATTTTCGAAGAAGCGGCGAGGGAATACCAGGAACGGGTTCCGGTGGCCGCGGGGCGAGCCCAGCGGACGATCCTCGAAGCGGAAGGTTTCGCGCAACGGCGGGTCAATCTGGCCCGCGGGGAGGCGAACCGCTTTGTTTCGATGCTGGAAGCTTACGAATTGGCCCGTGACGTCACCCGCAGCCGGCTTTACCTGGAAGCGATGGAAGACGTCCTTCCCCGCATGCAGAAAATCACGATAATCGATGGCGAGATTGATTCGCTTTTGCCCCACCTCAATTTGTCAGAAAGGGAGACCCGATGAACATGGTATTCACATCCAGGAACCGGGGCGCTTCGGCCTCCTCTTTGATTATCGGCGGGGCGGTGACGGTCGGCCTGCTGGTTTTTCTTGCCTTCAATTCGCTCTTCATCGTCCGTGAATGGGAACAAGTTGTGATTACCCAATTCGGCGACATCCAGGGGGAGCCGATTCGGGAAGCGGGACTTCATTTCAAGAAACCGTTTATCCAGGATCTCCATCGCTTTGAGCGACGCCTGGTCCGTTGGGACGGTGCTCCATTTACCCTCTACACCAGCGATCGGCGGACCATCCACGTCAACGTGACCGCCCGTTGGCGGATCGAGGACGCGGCGGCATTCCTGCCTCGGGTCCGGAGTGTGGAGCGAGCCAACGAACGGTTGTCCCAATTGATCGAAGGGGCGCTCCGCGACGAGATCGGTCGATTCGATCTTTATGAAGTGGTCCGGAGCTCCAACCGGATATTGGTCGAAGACCGGGATATCGGGTTGACCCTGGACGGCGAGGAAGCCGATCTCGATTTGGAGATGGAAGACATCGCGACCCTCGGACGGGAAATCCGGGAACTCCGTCGCGACGCCCAAGGCAATTACCTGGCCGGCCGACCGGTGGTGACCGATGGGATTCTTCGCCTGGCTCGCCAGCGGATCGACGAGGCGCGTTTGGGAATTCACCTGGAAGATATTCTGATCAAGCAATTGAATTACACCCGGGACATCGAATCGAACGTCTATGCCCAGATGAACGCGGAGCTGCAGAAGATTTCGGCCGGCTTCCGGAGTCACGGCCATAAGAATGCCGAACGGAAACTGGGGGAAATGGAACGGGAGCTGGCCCGCATCGAAAGCGCGGCGATGGAAGAATCCCGGCGGATCCGGGGGCGGGCGGAAGCGGAAGCGATCGAGATCTTCGCGGCCGCCTATAACCGCGATCCTGATTTCTACCGGTTTCTGCGAACTTTGGAAACGTATCAAGTTTCCCTGCGGGAAAACGTTTCGGTGATCCTTTCGACGGATTCGGCGATGTTTGATCTCTTGAAAGGACCGGAGGAACCGGGGCAACGAAACTCGGCCCGGGCCTGGCAAAACGGCGGGGGCGACGAATAGGCCGATCGCTAAACGCGGCGGAAAATTGCGAATTTCCCCACCGCCCTGTATACTTCGTGGAGAGAAGAAAGGTTCAAGAAGGGAGCGAAGTATGAAGAGAAAAACCGAATGGCTCTGGCGGATCGGGCGGAGCGGATTGCTGACATTGGGAGCGGCGGCGGCGCTGATCGTGTTCACCGGTTGTCCTCCCGCGGAAGACAGCGAGCCGGGAATTCCTCCGGTGCCCCGGGACGAACCGATTGACACGCCATAAGCGGGGACGATTCGAACTTCGTGGGAACCGGCCCTTGGCCAAAAGGTCAAGAGGGATGGAGGTTTTTCGTTGATGCGAGTGGTGGCGAAGTGGTATAAGGAACAAATTGAATCAGAGAATCACCCCCGGGAGGCGCTTACAGCGCGAGGGGGGATTTCGATTCGAAGGGCTTCGCGATGCGACGCGAGGCCTGGCGCCGATTCGGGCAGCTTCGCCCTGCGGTGAACGTCGAAGAGGTATTTGACAGTATGAATTTCTACGAAACGGGAGATACGAGGGGTTGACAGACTTATGATCGGCAGAATGCGCGTGATTGGACTGGTCGGAGCTGGAGCTATTACCTCGGCAGCTTTCTGTTCGCTTTATCTGGCTTATACTTTGGAGCCTCAGGAGGAGGCTCAGATCCTTGAACCGACCCCCGTGACCACTGGAGAGCGGGTTGCAGTCGCTTCGACGGAAAACGGAGTTTCGGAAACGGTTGGGAGCGATCCGGAAGCGACACCGAGGGCGGTCGCTTCCGCCGAACGCGAGAGAAAGCCGAAAGCCGAACAAGCTTTTTTGGTCGCGTTCCTGGCCGATGCCAATCCGCAGGTTCGCACCTTGGCGGCATGGGGATTGGTGAGTTCGGCCGAAGGGGAGGAAGGGCAGCGGGAAATTCTGGAATTTGTTCGGCATGAACGGGATCCGGAGGTTCGGATGGCGCTCTACCGTTATCTACAAGGGCAGCGTTCGCTCGAATGCAGCACGTTGGTTGAGTTGGTGAGGCAGGAAGAAGAGGACCAGACTTGGCTGGCGAGCAGCGATCTGTTGGCCGGAGTGGTGCAAAACGGGAGTTCTCCGAGGACCGAGGCTTATTTCAATGAAACCGTGGTGCCGCAATTGATGACCCGGGCATTGACCAGCGCCGATCTGCACAATCGGATTGCCGCGATTATCGCCCTGCGCCGGGCGGGCACGGCTGAATCGCTTGAAGCTTTGCGACAGATCACTAAAAGCTCCACCGACCCCCAAGTGGTGCAAGCCGCCGCCGCCGCCGTGCCTTTTGCGGTGATGGATTAGACTAGGACCTCCCCCCGGGAATCCCGGGAAAAAAGTTGCCTGAAAATTGCTCATTATTTGGGACTTTCCGGCGACTTCGTTTGAACTTCGCGGGGCGGTCCGAATGGGGGCCAGTCGCGGAATCGGCTTAACCGTGCGGGATTCCGCTTGTTTCCAATGGAGCCGGGAATCGGACTCGAACCGACGACCTACGGTTTACGAAACCGTTGCTCTACCAACTGAGCTATCCCGGCGAAGGAGGTGTTCTAAGTTACATTTTTAACGAGCCTTGAGGCCGCCTCTTAATGAGTCCACAGAACGAAAGGCGAACAATCTCGCAGAGGCCTTTTCGCGTCAAGGCCAAAGAGGAGATAACTTTGGGACTTTCTCTTCCTGTCTTGGGTTGAGCCAGGGCAGGTTCCTTTTAATTCATCCAAACGTCGTCGTCGTCGAGGGTTCCCTGGAGTTTGCGCCGGGTGCGGATGTCGTCGATGTCACGGTAGAGACTCTCGATGAAGAGTTCGAGGCGTTCGCTGGTGTCGACTGTTTCCAGGAGTCGCTGTTTTAAGGTATGGTCTTCGCACAGGGCGAAAGCCGCCAGGTCGACTACGACGTCCGGCTCCTCGATGCTTTTCAGGAATTTGAGCACTTCGGAAGGAACCGTGCCACCCAGGCGTCGCTTCACTCCGATACATCCGAGGAGACGGCCTTTTAAGCGGAGCAGGGTTTCCTGATTCTTTCCGGGCACGGAGGGAAGAAGTTCGATCTCGGCCGAGCGGTAAGGGGATGGACTCAGGATCTGGTTACACTGCACGCGGCAGAGGCCTTGGAGGACGAGGTTGGCGGTGCCGTCGGGATTCTCGCGGCACGCGCGGATGATTCCGGCGGTGGCGATTCGCTGGGGATTTTCGAATGAAGGCGCCGCTTCCCCGGGGGGGATTCCCGCGCTGATCGCGAACATGCGATGATCAAGCAAGACATCCTGCAGCATGCGGGTGTAGGCGTCTTCGAATATATGGAGCGGCAACATCGCTTGGGGAAAGAAGACCGTGTCCGGCAGGGTCATTACCGGGATGAGTTTGGGGATTTCGAGTTCGACAGTCATTGATCAGGGGAGCGAGCGGGCACTCCGTTCTTGGATTGGAGTCTCTTGTATCACGGTAGCGCGGTTGCGCGAAAGATCAATCTTTCCAAGCCCATGGGTTCATCCGATGCCCTTCCGGGTCGGGAGTTTCCGCGAAATAAACCGCCATGCGGAAATAAAAAAGCCGCGTTTCCGGCGTCTTCGGACGACGCCGCCGGATCTCATCGAACAGGACTTCGGGAGAGCGGCCGGATAATTCGTCCGGGTAAGTGAACCCGAGGTCGATCAGGTCCCGGACCGAGGCGACGTCGATCTTCGGGATCCTCATCAAGGGCGAGTCCAGCGCCCCGTAGTCCGCTTCTTCCTTTTTTTCCTTCATCTTTATAAACCTGCCGACCGTGCCATTCATTTCCAACAAAAAGCGAGGATTTTCGACCGACCCTTGGAACGGGCCGAACGACGCGCCCGTTTCGCTGCGACACACATGTCCCACTTTCGGGAGCCAACGGGGTCATTCTGTGTCATCCTGTCTCATTCGTCGGAGGGGAAATGGCCGGCAGAGGACGCATTTAATTTTTTAAATTGTTGTTTGGGAATAATTTAATTGGGTTATGACACCGCTTGGCACATGCTTTGCTTAGAAAGCGGCGTGAGCAAAGTATTAGGAATAGATTTAGGGACCACGAATTCGTGTATGGCCGTTTTGGAGGGAGGCGAGCCAGTTGTCATCCCCAACGCCGAAGGCGGGCGCACCACTCCTTCGGTGGTCGCGTTCACCAAGAGCGGGGAGCGCCTGGTCGGCCAAGCCGCCAAGCGCCAAGCCGTCACCAATTCGCAAAACACCATTTTCTCCGCGAAGCGCCTGATCGGCCGAAAGTTCGAGGAGATCAAGGCGGAGGCGCAAAAGCTTCCTTACAAGGTGATCGCGGGCAAGAACGGCGACGCCGCTATCGAGGTGAAGGTCGGCGACAAGACCGAAGTTTTCGCCCCCGAACAAATCGCTTCGTTCGTCCTGGCCAAGATGAAGGCCGATGCCGAAGCCTATCTCGGCGAGAAGATCACCCAGGCGGTGGTCACCGTCCCGGCTTACTTCAACGACTCGCAACGTCAAGCGACCAAGGACGCCGGCGCGATCGCGGGCTTGGAGGTGCTCCGGATCATCAACGAGCCGACCGCTGCTTCGCTGGCCTACGGTCTCGATAAGAAGAAGGACGAGAAGATCGCCGTTTACGACTTGGGCGGCGGCACCTTCGACGTTTCGATCCTCGAAATCGGCGACGGCGTTTTCGAAGTGAAAGCGACCAACGGCGACACCCATCTCGGGGGCGACAATTGGGACGACGCCGTCATCGATTGGTTGGTCGAGGAATTCAAGAAGGAGCAGGGGATCGACCTCCGCAAAGACCCGATGGCGTTGCAGCGTTTGAAGGAAGAAGCGGAAAAATCCAAAATCGCGCTCTCCTCCGCGCAGACCGTCGACATCAATCTGCCGTTTATCACCGCCGACGCCAGCGGGCCGAAGCACCTCAACGTCCAGTTGACCCGCTCGAAATTCGAACAGATTTGCGACAGCCTTTTCCAGCGGACCATTCCCCCGTTCAAGAATTGCATGAAGGATGCCGGCCTGAGCGCCAGCGAGATCGACGAACTGGTGTTGGTCGGCGGCATGACCCGCGTGCCGAAGGTGGTTTCGCTGGTCCGCGACCTCGGAGGCAAAGAGCCGCACAAGGGGGTCAATCCCGACGAAGTGGTGGCGATCGGCGCCGCGATCCAAGGGGCGGTCCTCAAGGGCGAAGTGCGCGACGTGCTTCTCCTCGACGTGACGCCGTTGACTCTCGGCATCGAGACCGCCGGCGGCGTATCGACTCCGATGATACCGCGGAACACCACCATTCCGACCAAGAAGACCCAAACCTTCTCGACCTTCGCCGACAACCAGCCGTCGGTCGAGATCAAGGTCTTGCAAGGGGAGCGGCCGATGGCCCAGGACAACAAAGTCCTCGGCACTTTCCATCTCGACGGAATTCCTCCCGCCCCCCGCGGCGTGCCGCAGATCGAAGTCACGTTCGACATCGACGCCAACGGCATCCTTCACGTTTCCGCGAAGGACGTCGGCACCGGCAAGGATCAGAAGATCACCATCACCGGATCGTCGGGTCTTTCCTCGGAAGAAGTCGATCGCCTCACCAAGGAAGCGGAGCTTCACGCTGAAGAAGACCGCAAACGGAAGGAATCGGTCGAAACCCGCAACCAACTCGACAGCATCGTTTATCAGGTTGACAAGCAGCTCAAGGAGTTGGGTGACAAGATCCCGGCCGAGAAAAAAGGCGGCTTGGAATCGAAGCTCGACGAAGCCCGCAAGGCTCTGGAGTCGAACGACACCGAGCAGATGAAGGGCGCCTTGGAAAACCTGAACAAGGCGATGGGCGATATCGCGGCCGACATCTACAGCCAAGCCGGCGCGGCGCAAGGCGCTCCGGGCGGCGAAGGCGGACCGCAGGACGGTCCTGCCGGCGCGGAGTCCGCCGGTGGTGGCAAGGAGAAGGAAGACGTCGTCGACGCCGACTTCGAAGTCGTGGAGGACGAAAAGAAGAAAGACTAAATCGTCGCTCCGATGAATTTACCCGGTCCGGGCGGCATCGACAGTCCGCCGTCCGGCCGGTCGTTCCCTAACAGTAAAAACAGCAATACTGAAATATGACCACAACAGCAGCGAATAGCAAAATTAAGCCTCTCGGGGACCGCGTTCTCGTGAAGCACGTTGAAGAAAGCGAGCAGGTTCGCGGCGGGATCATCATTCCCGACTCGGCCAAGGAAAAACCGCAGGAGGCCGAAGTGATCGCTCTCGGCACCGGCAAGAAAGACGAAAGCGGCAAAGCTCAGGGCTTTGAGGTCAAGGTTGGCGACCGCGTGCTGATCAGCAAATACGGCGGCACCGATGTGAACATCGACGGCCAGAAGTATCTGCTTCTCCGCGAAGACGACATCCTCGGCATCATCCAAGCCTGATTTTTCAACCAGCAAACTAGGAATTATAGAATATGGCTAAACAATTGTTATTCGACGAGTCCGCTCGCGCCAAATTGCTCAAGGGGGTCGAAGCCCTCTCCCGCGCCGTCAAGGTAACGCTCGGACCGAAAGGCCGCAACGTTGTCATCGACAAGAAATTCGGTTCGCCGACCGTCACCAAGGACGGCGTCACCGTCGCCAAGGAAATCGAGCTGAGCGATCCCTATGAAAACATGGGTGCCCAGATGGTCCGCGAAGTCGCTTCCCGCACTTCCGACAACGCGGGCGACGGCACCACCACCGCCACCGTTCTCGCCGAAGCGATCTACCGCGAAGGCCTCAAGAACGTGACCTCCGGTTGCAACCCGGTCTATCTCCAACGCGGCATCGAAAAAGCGGTCGCCGCCGCGGTCGCCGAGTTGGGCAAGATCAGCAAGAAGGTCGAAAGCCGCGAGGAGGTCCGTCAGGTCGCCACCGTTTCCGCCAACTGGGACACCACCATCGGCGAGATCATCGCCGACGCGATGGACAAGGTCGGCAAGGACGGCACCATCACGGTTGAAGAAGCGAAGTCGATCGAAACCACCCTCGACGTGGTCGAAGGGATGCAGTTCGACAAGGGCTATCTCAGCCCCTACTTCTGCACCAACACCGAGACCATGGAAGTGGTTCTCGAAGACGCTTACGTGCTGATCCACGAGAAGAAAATCGGCAATTTGCAGGAGCTCCTCCCGCTCCTCCAGAATGTCGCCAAGCAGGGCAAGCCCCTCCTGGTGATCGCCGAGGACGTGGAAGGCGAAGCCTTGGCCGCCCTGGTGGTCAACAAGCTGCGCGGCACGCTTAACGTCTGCGCCGTGAAGGCTCCCGGTTTCGGCGACCGCCGCAAAGCGATGCTCGAAGACATCGCGGTGCTCACCGGCGGACGCTGCTTGACCGAAGACCTCGGCATCAAGTTGGAGAACGTCCAGGTCAGCGACCTCGGCCGCACCAAGCGCGCCACCGTGACCAAGGAAAACACCACCATCGTCGAAGGTGCTGGCTCCACCGCCGACATCCAAGGCCGGGTGAAGCAGATCCGTCGTCAGATCGAAGAAACCACCTCCGACTACGATCGCGAAAAGCTCCAGGAGCGTCTCGCGAAGTTGGCTGGCGGAATCGCGGTCATCAACGTTGGAGCCGCCACCGAGCCGGAGATGAAGGAAAAGAAGGCCCGCGTGGAAGATGCGTTGCACGCCACCCGCGCCGCGGTCGAGGAAGGGATTGCCGCCGGCGGTAGCGTCGCGCTCCTCCGCACCGTGAAAGCCTTGGAATCGTTGAAGATGGAAGGCGACGAAAAGGTCGGTGCCCAGATCGTGCGCCGCGCCGTGGAAGCTCCGTTGCGCCAGCTCTGCACCAACGCCGGCGTCGAAGGATCGCTGGTCGTCCAGGAAGTGCTGAAGCGCTCCGGCAACGAAGGTTACAACGTGGCCACCGGCCAATACGAAGACCTGGTGAAAGCCGGGGTGGTCGACCCGACCAAGGTCACCCGCACCGCGCTGCAGAACGCCGCTTCGGTGGCCGGCCTGCTCCTCACCACCGAGTGCATGATCACCGACATTCCTGAAAAGGAAAAGTCCGGTGGTGGCGCCCCTGACATGGGCGGCATGGGTGGAATGGGCGGCATGGGCGGCATGATGTAATCAGCCGTCGGCCGAAACGACACCGTTTCACGAGCGTCTCTCCCGCAAGGGGGAGGCGCTTTTTTGTTGGTGCGCCGGGCATGGCGCAGCGCCATGGCGGCGGGTTGATCGAATTGCAGCCCTTCAGGCCGCCTCTTCTGATAATAGGTCAACCCGGCCCTGCGGACCGGGCTGTAGGATGCCGCGCCTTCGGCACTCCGGAGAATGAACCTAAACTTCCGCAGTTGGAATAGCCGCAAAGAAGCGCAAACTACGCAAGAAACATGGTAGCTCCTGAGAGGTTGATTTTAGACTAAGACTAAGCAGTAACCCGTTGGGTGAATCGGCCCTACCGCTTAAGGTCTTATTTTTGCGCCTTTTGTGCCTTTTCGCGGCTAAACACTGCTGTTTTAGGAATGAATAGGTAGGCGGAAGTCAGGCGGGTTTTCCAGACGTTTGTGCTTTGACGCTTCGGAGAGGACGCGTTGTTCCGGGGGCCTGCTTCACACGTAAATTCCGCCGCCCAGGATCACTTCATCTTGGTGGAGGGCGATCACTTGGCCGGCGGTGAGGGCGCGTTGGGGTTCGTCGAATGTGATCCGAGCGGTTCCGGGACCGGTCGGGAGGAAGGTTATTGGTTGGAGCGGGTCGAGGTAGCGGGGACGGGCCAGGAGGCGGGTTTCGGATTCGATGGGGCGGTTGATCCAGGAAAGCGCGTGGACGTCGATGCTTTGGCGGAAGAGCCCGGGGGATTCGGGGCGGTCGAACGCGACGATCAGGTGGTTTTTTTCCAAGTCCTTGCCGACCACCACGAAATGTTCGTTGTCGGTGTTGGAGGGCACCCCGATGCCGCGCCGTTGGCCGATCGTGTAGAGATGGAGGCCTTGGTGTTTGCCGACAATCCGTCCGTCGGCGGTGACGATCTCTCCGGGCGAATCCTGGATGAAATGACGGAGGAAGTCGCCCATCCGGATATTTCCGATGAAGCAGATTCCCTGGCTGTCTTTCTTGGTGGCATTCGGGAGCTTGTGTCGGACCGCCAGTTCGCGGACTTCGGCCTTGTTGAGATGGCCGATCGGAAACTCGGCGCGGGCGAGTTGTTCCTGGCGGAGCATCGCGAGGAAATAACCTTGTTGCTTCTTCGGGTCGACCCCTTCGGCGAGGTCGACGGTGCCGTCAGGCAGGTTGACCTTGCGGGTGTAATGGCCGGTGGCCACGGCGGAAAAGCCTTGGTCGAGCGCGTAATCGAGCAGAACCCCGAACTTCATTTCGCGGTTGCACATCACGTCGGGGTTCGGGGTGATCCCCCGCTTGTATCCGTCGAGCAGGTACTCGACGATCCGTTCCCGGTAGGCGTCGATGAAGTTGACCACGCGGAATTCAATGCCGAGGGTGTCGGCAACGGCCCGGGCGTCCTCGATATCCTGTTGCCACGGGCAATCCCCGAGGATGTTTTCCTCGTTGATCCAGTTTTTCATGTAGGCGCCGACGACTTCCGCTCCCTGTTGTTTGAGAAGAAGCGCGGCGACGCTGCTGTCGACGCCGCCCGACATGGCCATGAGAATTTTCGGCATGGAATATTTGTTAAGGGAGTTCGCGACTGGGTCAATCCGGCTACCGGGGAAAAGAGTGTTGCGAGGACTAAGGTGCGCGAACGAAATCGCCCCGGCAAACTTGCGCGGAAATCGGCCGGATGTAACATTCCGCCAATCAAGGGGAATCGTGAAACGGGAATTTCCAGTGCATCGGATGGTGGTCGGTCCATTGGCCGTCTGTTTGGCCTTGGCCGTTTTGGAAGGGGTGGCGCTGTTGGGTTGGCGTCTGCCAAATCCGAGTGTGGTTTTGCTCCCGCTGACGGTCGCGGCGACGATCATGGGGGGACTCGGTCCCGGTTTGATCGCGGCTATCTTGAGCGACATTTATTTCGTTCAGGTTAACCGCATTCCCGAAGAAGAATGGTATGTCCGGATCGCTCCGCAGGGTTGGACGTCTATCATCGCGACAACGATGGCCGTTCCGTTGACGGAAATCGTTCGTCGCCGTTTCGTCAGGAGGAGTGACGAGCGTTTCGCCACTTTAGCCAACAATATTGCGGAAATCGTTTGGATGGCTGACGAGGCGGGACGAGTGTTTTGGTTGAACCACCGTTGGTTCGAGTTTTCGGGGATGGTTCAGGAATTAACCAGTGATATGGATTGGAAACGTTTTGTACGAGCGGATCATCACGAAAGGGTAAGCCGCAATTGGGCACAATGCTTAGCGGAGGGGAGGGTTTGGGAGGAATCGTTCCCCATCCGGGCGAAAGACGGGAGTTATCATTGGTTTTTGACCCGAGCGGTGCCAGTTAGGGATGGGAAGGGACGGGTGATTCGTTGGTTTGGGACGAGCGCGGATATCACCAGTCAGTTGGAAGTGGAGCAGGAGTTAATGCGTTTGAAAGAGCGGTTGGAAGTCCGTGTGGTGGAGACGACAGCCGTGGCGGAGAGCCGAGCGATGGAACTGCGTCGCTTGGCCAAAGAGCTTACGGAAGTGGAGCGTAGGGAGAGAACCCGTTTGGCGCAGGTTCTCCACGACGATCTTCAGCAATTACTGGTCGCGGCAAAGATTCAGCTGGCTATTGCGTGTCGTCCGGGTAGCGGTCCGGAGAAAGTGGCGGCCGTGGAGAATTTGCTCTCCCAGGCGATCTCGACTTCGCGTTCGTTGAGCAAGGAACTCGCTCCACCGGTGTTGCTGGAGGAGGGGTTTGAGGCGGGGCTGCGATGGCTGGCGGAGTGGGCGCGCGAGCGTTATAATCTCCACGTTGACCTGCGCACCATCAATGTCGGGGACCTAAGGGAAGAGCCGTGGTTGCGGATCTTCCTGTTCGAGGTGACGCGTGAGCTTTTGTTGAATATTGCCAAGCACGCCGAGACGGACCGGGTTGCGATATCATTGGCCGTTGATTCGGAGATACTAAAACTAGTGATTGAGGATTTTGGGCGAGGTTTTGTTCCGGAGCAGATTGTCCGGTTGGGCGGGTCGGGGACGGGCCTCTTGAATTTACAGCGACGAATTCGGCTGATGGGGGGTGCCTCGGAAATCCAGAGTGCTCCTGGTGAAGGAACTCGAATTGAAATTTCCATGCCGTTATCGGTCGGGGAAGGGTAGGAAGTAAAGATTGTCCAAAAGGTGAACACCGGATGTTCGTTGTTTCGCCGCCACCGTATTCCCGTCTCAAGCGCAGATGGCCTTGCGGATTTCGGTGGCTTTGGTCCGACCGCAGAGGTGCTCGACCAGTTTCAGGGCGAATTTGACGGCGGTGCCGGCGCCGCGGGAGGTGACGATGTTGCGGTCTTGAACGACCGCTTTTTCGGCGACGATGTCGGGGAGATCGGCGGAGACTGATGGGTGGGCGGTATATTGGTGTCCGTCGAGGACTCCGGCTTGGAGCAGGACGGTCGGGGCGGCGCAGATCGCGGCGAGGAGACCACCCCGTTCGGCTTGGCGGCGGGCGAGGTCGAGAATGGCCGGATCTTTGCGCAAATGCCGCGCGCCGGGGCCTCCGGGAAGGACCACCAAATCGAACGTTTGAGCGATGACGTCGGCGAGGAGTTCGTCGGCGACGACCTGGACCCCCGTCTTGCCTGTGACGAATTTGCCATCGTGCTGCGCGGCGACGACACATTGGATGTCGGCGCGGCGCAGTATATCAATCACGGTGATGGCTTCGATCTCTTCGAATCCTTCAGCCAAAACGACCAAGGCGGTAATCATGAGGCGGAATTCTACTCGGTAAGCCGCTTGGACCCAAGGGGAAAAAGAAAAAAGTGTAAAAACGGTGGAGGGAACGGAAGTTCGGTGCTTCGCGAATTCAAATGAGAATCCGATCGCCGGGACGGGCGTTCAGGATTATAATGGTCGTGAGTATGCTCGCAAAATTCACTCGGACCTTTTTTCGGGGACTGATCGCATTGTTACCGATCTTGATCACGGTATACCTCATTTTCCTGCTCGCTTGGTGGGCGGAAGAGACGATGCGGGGGATCATCACCTTGGTTTTACCCGATCCGGATCCGGAAACCCTGGAAGAAGGCGAGCGGATGCCGCGGGTGCGCTATTATCCGGGAATGGGGTTGGTCCTGGCGGTTGGGGTTATCTTTTCGTTCGGGTTGTTGTTGAACGCTTATTTGGTGAAACGGTTTTATTTGTTGGCTGAAGCGACCATGCAGCGGATTCCGGTGATCAAGAGCATTTACGGGGCGACAAAGGATTTTCTCGGCTATTTTTCCTCGGTGCGCCGTCAGCAGATGAGTCAGGTGGTGCTGGTTCGGCTCGATGGGGGTGACAAGAAGCTTCTCGGTTTGGTTACCTGCGAGTCGTTCGATGATCTGCCGCCGGAAATCGGCGGGGAGGGGGAAGTCGCGGTCTATTTGCCGATGAGTTACCAGATGGGAGGATACACTGTAATTCTTCCACGGAGTCAGGTGGAGCCGGTCAACATGTCGATTGAAGATTGTTTGCGGTTCGTTCTGACCGCCGGGATCCGGGAAAAGAAAGGGGAAAACGGATTGGACTCGATCGGACTGCCGTCGCCGGAATCGGAGGGGGAGACCACCAATCCGGGCGATCGACCCCGGGGCCCTTGAATCTTAAAGCAGTAGTATTTAGCCGCGAGAAGGCACAAAAGGCGCAAAAAAGGAACTTAAGCGGAAGGGTCGATTCACTCAGCGGGGTGAGTGGTGAAAGTCGGTTTTGGTTGAACCTCGGGTCAACCTTCGAGGAGACAGACGGCGTGGGCGGCGATCGCTTCGCCCCGGCCGATCGAGCCGACGGATTCGTTGGTTGTTGCCTTGATGCCGATGCGGGAGGGGGAAAGGTCGAGGGTGCGGGCGAGTCGCTCCTTCATGGCCGGGACGTGTTGCTGGATTTTCGGACGTTCGGCGATGATGGTGGTGTCCACGTTCTGGATGCGATATCCTTCGGCGTGGATCAACACGACGACCTCTTCAAGAAGTTTCTGCGAATCGATGTCGCGGAAACGTTCGTCGGTATTCGGAAAATAATGACCGATGTCGGCGAGGGCAGCTGCGCCGAGGAGCGCGTCGCAAATGGCGTGGGTCAGGCAGTCGGCGTCGGAGTGGCCGTCGAGGCCGAGTTCGGACGGGATTTCGATGCCGCCGAGGATGCATTTCCGTCCGGGAACGAGCCGGTGGATGTCGTAGCCGTGTCCGATGCGAAGATTCATGGCAGGAAGTGCGAAGAGTGGGGAGGTTGTCTGGTGACGCCGTTATACAGGGAGGGATGGCATCCTGCCGTCCACCGTCGGATTTGGCTTAGCTGCGGCGGTGAATTTTGTCGGCTGGAAGCCAACCCTCCGATTTGCTGAGGGGGGTCAGGCGTCGATCAAACGGATTCGGTTAAGGTGGCGGCCTCCTTCGAATTCGGTCGCGAGCCAGACGTCGACGATTTCGAGGGCGGTCTCGAGGGAGACCATCCGTTCGCCAAGGGAAAGGACGTTGCCGTCATTGTGGAGGCGGTTCAGTTTGGCGCTTTCGAGGTTCCAGCAAAGGCCGCAGCGGATGCCGCGGACGCGGTTGGCGACGATCGCCTCGCCGTTGCCGGATCCGCCGAGCACGATGCCGCGCTCGAATTCGCCGCGGGCGACCGCTTCGGCCACTGGACGAATGTAGGTCGGGTAGTCGCACGATTCGGCGGAATCGGTGCCGTAGTCGCGGACTTCATGGCCGCGGGCGAGGAGATGTTTTTTGATCTCCTCCTTGTAACGGAAGCCGGCGTGATCGGATCCAATGGCAATTTTCATAAGGGAGCAAAAATGAGCGGGAGAGGCGGTTACTGCAAGGACTCTGTCGGGGATTTTAACAGATATTCGATGAATCGGAGGTCGGCGGGAGTGGTCAGTTTCGGATTCGGATTGGGGTTTTCAACCAGCGCGACCGGGTGGCCGGAACGCTCCAGCGCGGCGGTGTCGTCGGTGATTCGTTCTCCGGCGGCGGTGGTCCGTTCGTAGGCTTGGAGAATCAGCGCGTGGCGGAAAACCTGCGGGGTTTCGACCGCCCAGAGTTTGGACCGGTCGACGGTCTGGAGGGGGGCGGGGGTGGAGGTTTCCGTTTGGGGGGAAACCTTTATGGTGTCGGTGACCCGGCGGGCGAGGCAGGCGGCGCCGGTTTGGGTGGCGGTGTCGGCGAGTTTCCGGATGGTCGCCGGAGGGAGGAGAGGGCGGGCGGCGTCATGGATGAAGACCAAATCGGTTTCGGCGGGGAGGGCGCGAAGTCCGTTCAAGACGGATTCGCAGCGTTCGCTTCCCCCGGCGGTCCAGGTGAAATCCGCCGGGGAAAGGCCCGCGGCGCGGAGGGCGTCGGCGAGCACGGTCCGCTGGGACTCGTCGCGATAGAGGATCGCGATCCTTTTGACCGAGCCGCTCTGGCGGAAGGCTTCGATCGAGTAAAGGAAGGCGGGACGGCCGGCGAGCGGGGTGAGGATTTTGTCCGCCACCAATTCTTGGATACGGGTTCCGCGTCCCGCGGCGAGGATCAGGGCGGCGTTGGCCATCTCGGGAGGGGGAGGGTTGGTTCAGCCGATTTCGGCGAGGATGTCGCGGACCGCTTTTTCCGGATCGGGCGCTTTCAGGATGGGACGTCCGACAACGATATGGTTGGCTCCGGCTGAGGCGGCCTGGCGGGGAGTCATGATCCGTTTTTGTTCGTCGGCGGAGCTGTCGGCGGGGCGGATCCCCGGGGTGA
Source organism: Verruconatronum alginivorum (assembly GCF_056590205.1). NCBI lineage: Bacteria > Pseudomonadati > Verrucomicrobiota > Opitutia > Opitutales > Verruconatronaceae > Verruconatronum > Verruconatronum alginivorum. Next base: position 3,750,047 of record NZ_JBWPVQ010000001.1, read on the forward strand.
CGAGGACCGGCTCGGGGCCGAGCTCGCGGCGGATCAATTCGATCTCAAGCGGGGAGCAAACGAGCCCGCCGATGCCGGATTTTTCGGCGAGCCTGGCGAGGAGGGAGACCTGGCTCTCGGGGGAGGAGGCGACGCCGGTTTCGGCGAGAGCTTCGGCGTTCATCGACGTGAGGACGGTGACGGCGAGCAAGGTCAGTTCCGGGCGGAACGATTCGCGGGCCTTGTGGGCGGCGGCCATCATCTCGGAGCCGCCGGAGGCGTGCAATGTGAGCATCGAAATCGGGAGGGTCGAGAGGGATTGGACCGCTTTGGCGACGGTGTTGGGGATATCGTGCAGTTTCAGATCGAGGAAAATGTCGTAGCCGAGGGCGGCCACCTCTTCGACGAACGGAGGGCCGTAGCGGGTGAACAGTTGGAGGCCGATTTTGACGGTCTTGAGGGAAGGTCCGATGCGTTTGAGGAGGGCGAGTCCCTCTTCCTTGGTTTCGACGTCCAGCGCGAGAATTAGATTGCAGTTCATACGAGGCCGGATCGTAGGGGGCAGGGCGGCGGGGAACAAGGAGATTTCCCGATTTGGAAAATCGGGGATAGTCTAGACGATGGGAGGAAGCCAACTCTCCGATTTGTCCAGCAACCCTGTGAAACGCTCGCAGAACCAGCCGATGACACACCCCACCGCTCTGGCGAGCGGTCCCCCCCTCTCTAGAGGGGAACTTTTTCACGCCGATCCCCTCTTGAGAGGGGGGGACCATGCGCCAGCATGGTGGGGTGTGTGAGCAGTGGGGTTGGCTTCGTCGTCCCACCTTTCGGTGCGGTCAAAATGCCCGGGGGTTTTGCGGCTTGTCTGTGACGCGGGGGATCGATGGGGTTGGGGTGTTGCTGGCCGCTGCTGTCGGGCGGCGGAGCCAACCCGACTACGGCGAGCAGCGAAACGGTTCCCCCGTCACTGGGAGGGATGGCATCCTGCCGTCCGACGTCGGCGTCGGTTTCAGACACAGATCGGGCGGCGGAGCCGGATCGCCGGATGGCGGGGGATTCGTAAACGAAAAAAACCAAGGTAGGCCTCATTTCTTTTGGCCTACCTTGGGCTGCTGGGAGAGCGTTAGCCCGGGGGGATTTGCTTCCGGCAGTCCTGCCGGTTTCCCTACTTCCGGGCGAATTTGGTGCGGATCTTTTCGCGGAGTTTGTCGGCGATCGGGTCGTTTTCGAGTTTCGCCAAAACTTCGTCAAAGAAGCCGAAGACCAGGAGCTCTTTGGCGACTTCCGGAGGGATGCCGCGGGCGAGCATGTAGTAGAGTTGGGCTTCCTCGATCTTCCCGGTGGTGGCACCGTGGCTGCATTTGACGTCGTTGGCCAGGATCTCCAGGCCGGGGAGGGAATTGGCTTCCGCTTCAGGACTGAGGAGGAGATTGCGGTTGGTCTGGTAGGCGTCGGTCTTTTGCGCGTCGGGCTCCACCCGGATCAAACCGGAGAAGAGGGTCCGGGCTTTGTCGAGCAAGGCGTTTTTGTAGAGCAGGTCGGAAACCGTGTTCGGTGCGACGTGGGTTTGCAGGGTCCGTTGGTCGAACTCTTGGGTCTCGTTGGCGACGGTGAGCGACAGCATTTGGCTGTGGCCGCCGGTGCCGAGGGCCTGGTTGTGCATCTCGGAGCGGGAGAAGCCGCCGCCGAGGTTCAGGTTCAGCGAGGTGACGAACGAGTCGCGGAAGGCCTGGGTCGAGTTCAATTGGAGGGCGATGCTGCGGGTGCCCCAGTTTTGCGCGCAGACGTAGGAGACCTTGGCGCCGGAGCCGGCGTAGAGGTCGTTGACTCCGCAGATGAAGTTGCGGGCGTCGGTCGCGTGGGCGTCGAAGAAGTCGACCAGGGTGACCTTGCTGTTGTCTTCGGCGATCAGCAAGGTGTGGGGGAAGAGGGCGGTCTCGCCGGAGTTCGTCCAGTGGTGGGCGACCAGCGGCAGATCGATCTCGACTCCCTTCGGCACGTAAAGGAACGTGCCCCCGGCGCAAAGGGCGCTGTGGAGGGCGGAGAACTTCTCGGAGCCGAGTTTGATCGGCTGGGCCATGAAGTGTTTTTTCAACAGCTCTTCATGTTCGACGATCGCCTGGGCGAGCGGCATCCAAATGACGCCCTTGGCGGCGAGCTCGGCGCTGATCGGCTGGTGTTCCAGCAGGGTGTCGCCGGCGAAAACCAGTTTGCCGGCGGTTTCGGCCAATTCGTTCGAGCGGGCCAGCAGTTCGGCAGCGGCCTCGGGGGAGGTTTCCCCGGGGAGGCTGAAGCCGTCGAGTGTGAGGGCGTTGACGTTGGCGAAGCGCCACTCCTCGTCCTTGCGGGTCGGCATCGGCAACTCCTGGAAACGGGCCCAGGATTCGCGCTTTTGGTCGATCCACCATGCGGGGAGTCCCTCCTGGCGGGTCAGGAAGGCGTCGAGGAGTTGCGGGTCGCTCAGATTGTTGATGGCTGGTTCCGGTTGAGTCAAAGTCTGTGAGTTCAAGATAAAAAATTCTGATTTTGGATTTTGGATTTCGGATTTTGGATTTGCGAGAGGATCACTGCGCTCCCGATGGGTTTGGATTGAAACAAATCCAAAATCAGCATTCCAAAATCCAAAATTTCTTCTAGCCCACGGAGCCTTCCATTTCAAGATCGATCAGGCGTTTGAGTTCCACGCTGTATTCCATCGGGAAGTAGCGGGTGAGGTCGTTGACGAAGCCGTTGACGCTCAAGCTCATCGCCTGTCCCTCGGAGAGGCCGCGCTGTTGCATGTAGAAGATCTGCTCGGCGCTGACCTTGCTGACGCTGGCCTCGTGTTGCACGGAGTTGCCGTCGCCGCGGATGCTGATCGCGGGATAGGTGTCGGTGCGGGAGTTGGTGTTGATGAGCAACGCGTCGCACTCGGTGTTGTTTTTGCAACCCTTCAAGTGCTTCGGCATGGTGACGAGGCCGCGGTAGGTCGAGCGGCCCTTGCCGATGCTGATGCTCTTGGAGATGATGTTGCTGGTGGTCTCGTCGGCGGCGTGGATCATCTTGGCGCCGGTGTCCTGGTGCTGACCGTCGTTGGCGAGGGCGATGCTGAGCACTTCGCCGCGGGCCTTGCGACCCTTCAGGACGACCCCGGGGTATTTCATGGTGAGCCGGGAGCCGATGTTGCAATCGATCCATTTCACCTCCGCCTCCTCATGGGCGACGGCTCGTTTGGTGACGAGGTTGAAGACGTTGGAGGACCAGTTTTGGACGGTGATGTATTGGATCTTCGCTCCCTTCAGCGCGACCAGTTCCACCACGGCGCTGTGGAGGGTGGCGGTGTCGAATTTCGGCGCGGTGCAACCCTCCATGTAGGTGACCTCGGAGCCCTCGTCGGCGATGATCAAGGTCCGCTCGAACTGGCCGAAGTTTTGGGCGTTGATCCGGAAGTAGGCCTGGAGCGGGTGGCTGACTTTGACCCCCGGGGGGACGTAGATGAAGCTGCCGCCGCTGAAGCAGGCGCTGTTGAGGGCGCTGAACTTGTTGTCGGAAGTCGGGATGACCTTGCCGAACCATTTCCGGAAGATTTCCGGGTGTTCCTTGAGGCCCTCGGTGCTGCCGACGAAGATGACTCCCTGTTTGGCGACGGTATCCTTGATGTTGGAATAGGCCGCCTCGCTGTCGAACTGGGCTTCGACCCCGGCGAGGAACTTGCGCTCGTTTTCGGGAATGCCGAGCCGCTCGAAGGTCTTCTTCACGTCGTCGGGCACGTCGTCCCACGACTTCTTGGGCGCGCGGTCGCCGGCCAGGTAGTAGCGGATCTTGTCGAAGTCGATGACTTCGAGGTCCTTGGTCGCCCAGTTGGTCGGAAGCGGTTTCTTGCGGAAGGTGTTCAGGGCGTCGAGGCGGAAGGTGCGGATCCAATCCGGCTCCTCCTTGACGTTGCTGATGTAGTTGATGACCTCCTCCGACAAACCGATGCCGGCGTCGTAGGCGTGTTTTTCGGGATACAGGAAGTTCCCGATGTCTGTCTGGATTTCTAGATCTGGTGTGGTCGACATGGCGTTCGCGCGCGGGGCGCGGTTCGAAGTTGCAAGTTCAAGATTCGGTGGTTGGCGGGAGGGCCTCTCAGTGGGCTCCGGCCAGTTCCTCCTTCACCCAGTCGTAACCCTTTTCCTCGAGTTCGAGGGCGAGTTGTTTGTCGCCGCTGCGGACGATGCGTCCGTCCCACATGACGTGGACGACGTCGGGGACGATGTATTCGAGGATCCGTTGGTAGTGGGTGATGAGCAGGATCCCGAGGTTGGGTCCCTTCAAGGTGTTGACTCCGTGGGAGACGATCCGGAGGGCGTCGATGTCGAGTCCGGAGTCGGTCTCGTCCATGATGGCGTATTTCGGTTCGAGCATCGCCATCTGGAGGATTTCGTTGCGCTTCTTTTCACCGCCGGAGAACCCCTCGTTGACGGAGCGGGCGGTGAATTTGCGGTCGATTTGGAGAAGATCCATCTTCTCGTAAAGGCGGCGGTAATAGCCGGTGGCGTCGAGTTCCTCGCCTTCATCCATGCGGGCCTGAACGGCGGCGCGAAGGAAGTTGGCGATGCTGACCCCCGGAATCTCGCTCGGGTATTGGAACGCCATGAACAAACCGGCGCGGGAGCGTTCGTCGGGCTCCATTTCGAGGATGTTTTCCCCATCGAGGAGAACCTCGCCGGAATTGACTTCGTAATCCGGGTGACCCGCCAAAGCCTTGGCCAGGGTGCTCTTGCCGGTGCCGTTCGGCCCCATGATGGCGTGGACCTCCCCCTTGGGTACGGTCAAGGAGAAGTCCTTGAGAATCTGCGTTCCTTCGACGGAGACGTTGAGGTTTTTGATTTCCAACTGGTTCATAGTAAAAAGTGGTTTCGGTGACCGGGAGTGATCTTAATAAACGGATGAGTCTTCGGTGGATTGCGGCGGAAGGCGAACTTCGGCAGCGGTTCAATTGATACGGATCAAGTTCGGGAGGAATGTTCGGGTTGGCATGCCGGGCAAAGGCCGCGGAAGTTGATTTCGAATTGGTCGACCTGATAGCCGGTCCCGGCGGCCGAGGCGAGTTGGTCGAGGACGGAATCGGAGAGGTCGATGTCATGGACCGCGCCGCAATGGTTGCAGTAAAGATGGCCGTGCTCCTTGAGGTTGCCGCAAAAGCGGGAGGAGTCGCGGTCGCGGTTGACCTGACGGATCAAGCGGCACTCGACCAATGTTTCGAGGCAATTGTAAACCGTTGCCAGCGAAACGGAAGGCAACTGCTCGCGCACCTTCCGCAAAACATCCTCGGCGGTCGGATGCCCCCGTTCCTTCATCAGGACGTCGTAAACCAACTGGCGCTGACGGGTCATCCGCAGGCCGTTGTCGGCCAACGCTTCGTCGAGCACTGTTTTGGACTTTCCGTCGAGCATCGTAAAAGGGAAGAGTTACCCTTCTTTTTAATGATATCAAGAATTATTCTAAATAAATCTGAGGGATTGGGCTCTTTTCATCTGATCGATTTGTTGGAGTTCAGATTTTAACCACGGAATACTCGGAATACACGGAAGGAGGAAGAGTCGGTGATTTGTTGAGCAAGTTCCGGCTTCAGCCGGTCTTTTTGTTGAGGCTCGGGACCGCATGAATGCGGGACTCCAACAGGAACAGTGCCGACGGTGGACGGCAGGATGCCATCCCTCCCAGTGGCGCGGGAGGAGTTTCACATGGGGTCGTTTATTGGCCGTATCGTGGTTCGGTCGGAAATGGAAACGTGTAGGCGAGGGTCAACTCGCGGGCGATGTGTTCCCAGTCTTCCGTTGTCAGGGTTCCGTCGCGGCGGGCGTCGCGGTAGGCCATGGCCTGGGCTCGGACGGTGGCGCCCGGGAGCAAATCTTCTTGGCTTGCTCCATGGATCAGTGAAGTGAGGCGGGCGATGGTCCGGGCGTAGTCCTCCGGGGGGACTTTCCAGCGGCGTTCCTTCCACCAGAGCAATTCCAGCCGGGCGGCCTCGGCCGGATCGAATTCGCCGTCGAGTCCGCGACGGATGATTTCATAGTATCGTTCCAAGGCCGGGAGGCAGCGGGGATCGTCGGTGTCGGCGCGGAAGTGTTTCGCGGCGCGGGCGGCGTGGAAGGAGAGTCGGGCGCCGTCCCACCAGGAAAACCGGTATTGCGAACAGGCGACCTGCATCGCGGTCGCTCCGAGGCGGAGCCACCGGTGTTCATAATAATAACGCCACATGTCGGCCTCGAGTTGGCCCATCCGGGCCGGCTCCATTGCCTCCCGGTCCGGTTGGGCGCGAAGATGTTGGACCGTCACCAGCCCGATCGCGGCGGCGAGGGTGACCACGGCGACGTTTCGAAGGGTCCGCCACGGCCGTCGAGGGCGGGCGGATCGGGGTTCGCTTTTGGGCATGGCCGATTATTTCGAAACCCGGATCACCCAGTCGCAAATAGTTCGGTTTCGAAAGATCAGGAGGAAGGCGAAAAAGGTCATGGTGATCGCTTCGATCGGTCCCCGGAACGGCCAGTAAGGGACGGATCCCCGGCGCCCGTCCGTCGCTTCGGTCCTGAACCAATCGATGCCGAGCTCGATCACGGCGGGGAGGTATCTGACCAGGAAAAAGAATCCGAGGAGAGCCAGCCCGACCTGCAAGAGCGCGGTCCCGTTGATCTGTCCGGCCGTGATCACGTTCTCCCCTTCGATGAACAGCAACCGGGAGATCCGGGGCGCCAAAATCACCAATACGACGCCCAGCAAGGCCTTCACGGAATAGCCGGCGATGATCCACGCGAGAAAGGCCGCCCGTCCCTCTTCCAGATGACCGGCCATCAGAAACGCCTGCTGGATGAAATGAAAGGCGGAGAGTTCGGCGATCACTTGATAGATGAGAAAGAATCCGGTGAGCCGGAGGATCACGGTGGAGAATGCAATCTGATTCATCGATTCATAACTGTCTAAAGAAAAGCAAATGTCCAGCGGTTTGAAGGGGAAGGTTTCGGTGTTTCGTGTAACTTGCCGTCCGAGTTCCTTTCCTGCGGTTTCCGTAGCATGCCGGCTTTCGCCGGATGCTTGTGCGGGAAAGAGCCCGGCCGGTCACCGAGCGAAAACTTGATGCTTCGGGGCCCGGACAGGAATGTCCGGGCTCCTTTGCGGTGGTGTCGGGACTTACAGGCCGAGGAGGAGGCGGGCGGGGTCTTCGAGGGCGTTTTTGATCCGAACCAGGAAGGTGACCGCTTCGCGGCCGTCGACGATGCGGTGGTCGTAGGAGAGGGCGAGATACATCATGGGACGGATCTCGACTTGTCCGTTGACGGCGACGGGGCGCTCCTGAATGGAGTGCATGCCGAGGATGCCGCTTTGCGGCGGATTGATGATCGGGGTCGAGAGGAGGGAGCCGAAAATGCCGCCGTTGGAGATGGTGAACACACCGCCTTCGAGGTCGTCGATGGTGATTTTGCCGTCCCGGGCTTTTTTGGCGTAGGCGGCGAGTTCTTGTTCCAGTTCAGCCATGCTCAGTTGGTCGCAGTCGCGAATGACCGGAACCATCAGGCCGCGTTCGGAGGAGACCGCCACCCCGATGTCGTAGAAGTGGTTTTGGACGAGGACGTCTCCTTCCAGCTGGGAGTTGAGTTGCGGGATCTCCTTGAGCGCGTCGACGGTGGCTTTGATGAAGAACGACATGAAGCCGAGCTTGATGCCGTGCTTTTTGACGAACTGGTCCTGGTAGCGGGCGCGGAGTTCTTTGACGGCGGTGAGATCGACTTCGTTGAAGGTGCTTAGGATCGCGGCTTCCTTTTGGGAGGCGACGAGACGTTGCCCGATCCGCTGGCGGAGCGGGGAAAGTTTTTTGCGGGTCTGGCGTTCGCCGGATGGAGCGGTCGAACGGGCGGCGGCGGGTTTCGGTTCGGCGGGGGCGGGGACGTCGGCCGCGGGGGCCGGTTTTGCGCCGGCGTCGGGTTGGGCGCCCTGTCGCTCCGCGGCGGCGAGCATGTCGCCTTTGGTGACCCGGCCGGTTTTGCCCGAGCCTTGGACGGTCGAGGGATCGATGCCGGTTTCGGCGGCGAGGCGGCGGACGGCCGGGGAAATCTCGGCCGCCGCGGCATTGACTCCCTTGCGGAGTTCGGGCGGAAGTTCTCCGCCGCCGGATTCGCCGGATGCGGGCGCGGCCTTCTTTTCTTCGGCGGGGGCGGGGGATTCGCCGGAACCGCCCGCTTTCTGAGCCGATTCGTCGATCTCGGCGACCACTTGTCCGATGGTGACCTCGTCTCCCTCCTGGACCTTGAGGGAAATTTTCCCGGAGGCGTCGGCCATCCCTTCGGAGGTGATTTTGTCGGTTTCGAGTTCGAAGATGATTTGGTCGCGTTCGACCCAGTCGCCCTCTTTGACTCGCCAGGCGGAAAGAACTCCCCCGGTGATCGATTCTCCCATCGGAGGAACTTTTACTTCTTTAGCCATGGTTTAACTGCTGAATGCGGCGTTGAGGAATTCGTTGAGTTCGATTTTGTGGACGGCCAGGGAGCCAACGGCCGGGCTGGCGCTGGCGCCGCGTCCGACGTAGTCGAATTTGCGGCCGGCCAATTCCTCCAGTTGCGGAGCGAGGAACGACCAGGCGCCCATGTTCTGTGATTCTTCCTGGCACCAGATCAGTTTTTCCACGCCGGAGTATTTTTTCAAGATCTTCCGCAAAGCGTCGGTGTGGAGCGGATACAATTGTTCCAGGCGGACGATCGCGGTGTCGGTGATCTTTTCCTTGGCGCGATGGTCGGCGAGATCGTAGTAGACCTTGCCGGAACAGAGGATCAATCGGGACGGTTTCTTCGGCGATTCCTTTTCCTCGAGGACCTCCTGGAAGGTGCCGTTGGTGAATTCGTCGGCGGTCGAGACGACGTCCTTGTGGCGGAGGAGGCTTTTCGGCGCCATGATGACGAGCGGCTTCCGGAAGGAGCGTTTCATCTGGCGGCGCAGCAGGTGGAACAACTGGGCGGGGGTGGTGACGTTGCAGACCTGGATGTTGTCCTCGGCGCAGGATTGGAGGAAACGTTCGAGGCGGGCGGACGAGTGTTCGGGCCCTTGGCCCTCGTATCCGTGCGGGAGGAGGAGGACGATGCCGCTGACCCGTTGCCACTTCGATTCGCTGGTGGTGATGAACTGGTCGATGATCACTTGGGCGCCGTTGGCGAAATCGCCGAACTGGGCCTCCCAGATGCAGAGCATTTGGGGGAAATCGAGGGAGTAGCCGAAGTCGAAACCGAGAACGCCCGCTTCGGAGAGCGGGGAGTTGTAGACGCAGAACATCGCCTGGTTGGGGTCGAGGTTGAGCATCGGGACGAACCGCTCGCGGGTTTCGATGTCGTAGAGGGCGGCGTGGCGGTGGCTGAAGGTGCCCCGTTCGCTATCCTGTCCGGAAAGCCGGACGGGGGTGCCGTCGAGGAGCAAGGTGGCGAAGGCGAGGGCCTCGCCGGTGGCCCAGTCGATCGGGAGATCGTCCTTGAGCATCCGGCGGCGGGTGTCGAGTTGGCGTTTGATTTTGGAGTTGATCCGGATGGTGTCGGGGATGGTGGTCAAACCCTTCAGCGCCTTTTCGAGCATCTTCCGGGAGACGGCGGTCTTGACCGGTTTGAAGGAGTAGGGAGGTTGGAAGTCGGCCCGGGAGCCCTCGAACTTCTGCTCCTGGTGTCCGCTTTCGCGCTCCTTGGTGACCTTCTCGAAGGCTTGGTCGAGGATCTCCTGGAACTCGGCGCCGATCTTGCGGGAGGTTTCCTCGCTGAGCGAGCCCTCTTCGATCAGTTGGCGGCTGAGGACCTCGCTGACCGGCGGATGTTTGGCGATCGAGCGGTAGAGGAGCGGCTGGGTAAACATCGGCTCGTCGGTCTCATTGTGACCGTATTTGCGGTAGCAATACATGTCGAGGACGATGTCGCGTTGGAAGGTCTGGCGGAATTCCAGAGCCATTTCGACGCACATGATCACCGCGAGCGGATCGTCGCCGTTCACGTGGATGACGGGGGCCTCGATCATCTTGGCCATGTCGGTGCAATACGGAGTCGACCGGCCGTCGGTCGGCAACGTGGTGAAACCGATCTGGTTGTTGACGATGATGTGGAGGGTTCCGCCCGTGCGGTAGCCGGGGAGTTGGGAAAAGTTGAGGACCTCGGCGACGATCCCCTGGCCGGTGAAGGCGGCGTCGCCGTGGAGGAGCACCGGCAAGACCTGGGAGCGGCCGGTGTCGTTGAGCAGACGCTGACGGGCCCGGGCGTTTCCCTGGACGACCGGATCGACCGCTTCGAGGTGGCTTGGGTTGGAGGCGAGGAAGATTTTGACCGGATCGCCGCTTTCGGTTTTGCGGATCGATTCGTAACCGAGGTGGTATTTGACATCGCCGTCGCCGCCGACGGTGTTGGGGATGTAGTTTTCCGAGAACTCTCGAAAGATGAACTCGTAGGACTTTTGCATGATGTTGGCCAGCACGTTGAGGCGGCCGCGGTGGGCCATCCCCATGACGATCTCCTTGACTCCGGCGGCGGGGGCGCGTTCGACCAAAGCGTCGAGACAGGGGATCAACGTTTCTGAACCTTCGAGGGAAAAGCGCTTTTGTCCGGCGTATCGGGTATGGAGGAAGTGTTCGAACATCTCCGCTTCGAGGATCTTGCGGAGAATGCGATGCTTCTTTTCCTTGGAGAAATTCGGCCGATTCAAGGTCGGCTCCATCCGGTCGCGCAACCAGCGACGGGCCTCCTTGTGTTGGATGTGGTTGTATTCGATCCCAATGGTCCGGCAGTAGGTTTCCTGGAGGTTGCCGACGATTTCGCCGAGGGAAAGTTCCTGGCCGCCGAGGTAGTGGGGAATCGAGAACCGTTCGGAAAAGTCCTCTTCGCCGAGGCCGAATTCCTGGAGGCGGAGCCGCGGGTAATCGAATTGGCGGAGGCCGAGCGGGTCGAGGTGGGCGGCGTTGTGTCCGAGGGAGCGGTAGGCGTAGATCAAGCTGGCGACCCGGGCCTGTTTGGCCTCCTTTTTCGGAGAGGTCGCGGACGTTCCATTTTTTCCCCGGGCGAGTTCGAAACCTTCGAAGAACGCGCGCCATCCGGCGTCCACTTCGGCGGGATCCCGCTGCCATTGTTCGTAGTACCGATCAATCAGCTCTGCATTCGCGCGATTGGCAAATGATGAAATTTTCATCCTGTCTTATTTGAATTCTCCGGAAAAATGAAACTGCTCTAATTACTGTGAAGAAACGAAGGACTGGTCCGGCCTCCATGGAATTACCGCTATGCGGCCACCATGATCACAATAAAACAACGACTGCTGCTTTACAAGCGGGAAGGCCTGGGCATATCCTCCCAATGTATGACTGGGAGCGATTTCAACCGCAAGAATGACCCAATGATTCACCAAAAGATTAAGGAATTACTCGAACAATTGCAGAGTGGTATTAGCAAAGCTGATAGCCACGCGATCACCTACTCATTGGGGGAGTTGGACCGCGTGGCGCGGGAACATGGATCGGAAATCGATCCGCAGTTGATGCATTTCCTGCAGCGGCGGAGTTACGACAAGGCCCGGTCGTTCCTGGCGGGGGAGGCCGACATCCCGGCCGGGATCTGCGGGGGACGTCACGGAAAGAAGGGGTGATGGGCGTGAAAAAACGGATCGACGTCGGCGGCGGAGACGGCTTGGGACAGAATCCTTTTGCCGCCTTGGATGGGACGGGATTGCCGCAGGCGGCGCCGGTGCGGCCGACGGAGTCGGAAAGAAGGGTTGAGCCGACAAAGAAGAACCGCGGCCGGGTGGAGATCCGCCGGGAGAAAGCAGGGCGCGGGGGAAAGACGGTGACCACCGCCCGGGGTTTTCAGCAGGCGGCTTGTCCGGCCGAGTTGGAGGAATGGACCGCCCAACTCCGCAAACGGTGCGGCACTGGCGGTTCGTATAAAGCCGGCGTGATTGAAATCCAAGGCGACCGGCGGGACGATATTTTCCGGTTTTTCGAGGAGAAGGGATTTCGCCCGGTTTTGGCCGGAGGGTGAAGGGGGAAATTTAGGATTTTAAATTTTCCGTGGAATCACTGCGGGGACGCCAATCCCAAATCTAAAATCACTCATGCCTGAGGGCTTCAATCGGGTCCATGTTGGCGGCGCGGGTGGCGGGGTAGAGGCCGAAGACGATGCCGATCAGGACCGAGATGCCGAAGGCGAGGAGGAGCGAGGGGAGGGTGATGATGGTGACCATGTTGGTCAGATGCGCGACCACCACGGGGATCAGGATCCCGGCGGCGAGGCCGATGATGCCGCCGCCGACCGAGAGGACCACGGTCTCGACCAGGAATTGGGTCACGATGTCCTTTTTCTTCGCTCCCAACGCCCGGCGGACTCCGATTTCACGGGTTCGTTCGGTGACGGTCGCCAGCATAATGTTCATGATGCCGATCCCGCCGACCAAGAGGGAGAGGGCGGCGATGGAGCCGAGGACGATGTTGAAGATCCGTTTGGTTTGCTCGGCTTGCCGGAGGAGCTGCAGCGGGACGATCAGTTCGTAGTCGTTCTTTTCGTGGAAGGCCTGGAGCAAGGTGCGGAGTTGGTGGGAGCCGGTTTCGACTTGGGTGACGTCGTGGAAGCGGACTGTGATTTGGTGCAACTCCACCTGTTCGAATTCGCGGCTGCCGGAGGTGGCCCGGACGATCAATTCGCCGAAACGGCTGCGGGCGACGGATAGCGGGATGTAAACGAAGTGGTCGGCGTCGGAAATGCGGGGAGCGTTCGCGTCGCGCGAGGTTCCCGGAGGATCGGCCACCACGCCGACCACCCGGTAATAGTGGGAGTCGATCCGGATCTCGCTGCCGATCGGTTCGCGGAAGTCGAAAAGGCGGTTGGCGAGACGTTCGCTGAGGACGGCGACATTGCGCTGGTAGTGCTGATCCAATTCGGTGAGGAAACGGCCGCGTTGAATCGGTGCGTTGAGCAAACCGAGGTGGGAAGGGAGGGTGCCGGTCACCTGGGCCTGGATCTGCCGGGTGTCGAACCGGACGTTTTCGCGGAAAATCCGCATCGGGAAAACTTCGTCGATTCCCGGAATGGTGCTCCGGATTCGGTCGGCGTCGCGGTAGGTGAGGCCGAAAGCGACCGCCATTCCCTGTTGGCCGCCGCTGGCTTGTTCCGCGGCGGGCGGTTTGACGCTCTGGATGATGACGTTGTTGCTTCCGAGCCCCTTGATCGCTTCCTGCGCCTCGTGGGAGGCTCCTTCGCCGATCGCCAGCATGGCGATCACCGAGGCGACTCCGAAGATGATGCCGAGCATGGTGAGCGCCGACCTCATCTTGTGGAGGAGGAGATTCTTTATCCCGAGGCGGATGGTGTTGAGGAGGCGAAAGGACACCGGAAATCGAAGGTTAGGCTTTGGCGGGAGATGGTTGGCGGTTGACCACCTTGCGGTCGATCAAGCCGTCTTTCAGGTGAAGGACGTATTGGGCGCGGTCGGCGACATGGTCGTCGTGGGTGACCATGATGATGGTTTTTCCTTGGCGGTGGAGTTCGTCGATCAAATCGAGGACCTCGTCTTCGGTTTGCGAATCGAGGTTGCCGGTCGGTTCGTCGGCGAGGATGACCGGCGGGTCGTTGGCGAGCGAGCGGGCGATCGCCACCCGTTGCTGTTGTCCGCCGGAAAGTTCACTCGGACGGTGGTTCAACCGTTCGCCGAGGCCGACCCGGGTCGCCAGGTCGGCGCAGCGTTGAAACGCTTCCGGCGAATCCTGGTTCTGGTAAAACAACGGGACGTGGATGTTCTCCAGGACGGTCAACTGGTCGATCAGGTTGTAGGACTGGAAAACAAAGCCCAGCCGGCGGCCGCGGATGGCCGAAAGGGTGTCGTCGTCGAGATCGGAAACGTCGTCTCCGCCGAGGAAGTAGCGTCCGCTGGTTGGCCGGTCGAGGCAGCCGAGGAGATTGAGCAAAGTCGATTTGCCCGATCCGGAGGAGCCCATGATCGCCCAATAGGAACCAGGGGCGATTTCGAGCGAGACGCCGCGGAGGGCTTTCACTTCGACCGACCCCAGGTGGTAGGTTTTGTGGACGTTGTCGATGCGGATGATCGGTTCCATCGCCGTCAAATTTGGGAATCGCCCTCCTGGGGACGGCGCCGCTGGCGGGGTTCGCCCCCTTCGCCCCGGCGGGCGGCCGGAGAGGCATCGGCGGCGTCGGGGCGGGCGGGAGAGGCCTCGGTTTCGGCGGTTTCCCCGCGGGCTTCGGCGATACGTTCGACATCCTGGTCGCCGATCGCGAGCGGGAGGAAATCTTCATCCAAAGCGCGGCGGGGAGGGGAAAGGCGGATTCGGTCGCCAATGCCGAGGCCGTCGACGATGTGGACGTGGGTGTCGTTGAACATCCCGAGTTTCACCGGCACCTGCTCGGTGCGGGATCCGTTTTGGCGGAAGACGACCCGTTCGCCCCGGGAAGTCGACACCGCCTGGATGGGAACATGGATCACGTTTTCCAGTTGGCTGACGACGATTTCGGCCCGGGCGGAGACGCCGGGGTTGATCTCGGGAAGGTCGTCTTCGATCAATACCTCGGTGGTGTAAACCTTCAAGTTGGGGTTGAGCCATTGCTGCTGGGAGTCGGGCAGGACCGCCACCCGTTGCACCCGGCCGCGGAAACGGCGGTCGGGGATGGAGTCGATGGTGACGAACGCCAGTTGTCCCCGGCGGACCTGAGAAACCTGCGACTCGTGCACCTTCACCTCCGCCAGCATCCGGGAAAGGTCGGGCAGTTTGATGATTTCCTGGCGCTCCCGGACGGTCGCTCCCTCCTCCATCGGAGTTTGTTCGCGGCCGACCCGGCCGTAAACGACCAACCCCGCCTGGGGGGCGAGAATCCGGGTGTTTTGCAACTGGCGCCGGATCCGGGCCAACCGGGATTCCTCCAACTCGTAGGTGGCGCGGCGGGCGTTGAGGGTGGCTTCGGCCTGGCTCAATTCGGCGGTGGCGCGGGAGCGGGCCCGTTCGAGGGAAGCTTTGGCCTGTTCGAGGTCGGACTCGAGTTGGCGCAGGCGGCGGGGGCGTTCGTATTGACGCAGCAGGCGGGCCTCCTCCTCGGCTCGGTTGAGTTCGATCTCGCGGCGGGTCACGCTCAATTCGTCGGCTTGGAGTTCGGAACGGGTGGCGTAGCCTTTCCCTTCGAGAACGATGGTATAGTCGAGACGCTCGCGGGCCCGGGCCAATTCCTCCTTGGCCAGTTGGATGGCAGCGGCGGAATTGCGCTCCTGCTGGGGCCAGTCGCCGTCGATGTATTTGGCCTGGTCGGTCTTGGCGAATTCCAGGGCGAGTTCGGCCAAGGCGATGGCGCTTTCGGTTTCGCTCCGTTTGATTTTCAGGTTTTCCCGGGCCTCGGTGAAGCGGGAAAAGGCGTCTTCGAAGGCGATCTCGCGCTGGCTGAGCGACTCCTCGAGTTCCGACGAATCGAGTTCGACCAGGAGGTCGCCGCGTTCCACCTGGGTTCCCTCCGGGACGAGGAAAAGAATGCGGGTGGTGCCCTCGACCCGGCTGACGATGCTCACTTCGTTGGCGGAGCGCAAGGTGCCTCCCTCGACAATGGAAACGAGCATATTGCCTTGGCGGACCTGGTGGTATTCACCGGTTTCCGTGCTGCCGCTTTCGCTGCGCGCGACGAAGAAAAGTCCGCCGGCGAGAACGGCCAGCGCCGCTCCGCTGGCCCAAAGACGGCGGGAACGACCGGTGCCCTTGACCGGCGAGGATGGTTGTTTAGGTGCGCTCATGAATCGGATGCGTTATGGGATTAAGAACGATGGATCGTGAAATCGTTCCGGTGGATGTCGGAATGCCGGTGGGTTAACCACTAATAATCACTAATAAACACTAATTAGTGGGTTTGAGTGGGGCAGCGAGTAACGCTGGGGATTTCCGTTGAACATTAAAATTTTCATTCGTGGTGATTAGGAGTTGCAGGACCGTGTTCAAGTCTGGTTTTCGAGTTATGACCGGCGGAAAAGTTCGTCGGGAGTGATGACCGGGGCGTCGGTTTGCAAGCGGCGTTCCGGGGGGCCGTCGGGAGTGTCGTCGGTCCGGTAGGCGAGGTCTTCGCGGATCCAGAGCCCTTCTTCGTCGGTCTCGAGGATGCCGAGGTCGCGGAGGAAGGCGTAGCGGCCGATGTGGTAATCGATCAACGAACGGGTGAGGGCGTTGCGGGCCTGGAGCTGGGCCGCCTCGGCTTCGAGGACGTCGCGGACCTCGGCGTTGCCGGCCCGCAGGAGCAGTTGGGCGGCGTCGAGGCGGCGGTCGGCCAGATCGACCGCGCGGCGCTGGATGGCGTAGTTTTGCTCGGCTTGAGAAAGACCCCGGAGGCCCTGGCGCAGATCGTTGCGGGTCTGGTCGATGGCGAGGCCGAGGGTGCGGAGCTGGCGTTCGAAGGCGATGATCGATTGGCGGTAGTTGTTGCGCTGGATGCGGCGGTCGAACGGAAGATCGAGCGCGAGGCCGACGTCGGCGCGGTAGTTGTTGAGATCGAAACGGGTGTAGTCGTCGGGATCGGATTGGAGGGAGACGCCGCCGAAGAGATTGAGTCCCGGTTTGAGTTGATTGGCGGTCACGGCGATCCGCCGTTTGGCGTCCTCGAAGCGGTCGATCTCATTCAGGAGATCGAGTCGGGTGGCGAGGGCGATTTGCAGGGCTTCGGCCTCGGTGTAAGGGACCGGGATCAAGCCGGCGTTTTCGAGGTCGCGCAACGGTTGGTCGTCGAGGGCGAGTTCGTAGCCGGGAGGGATGCGGAGCTCCAGTTTGAATTGGTCGAGGGAGTTCAGGTAATCCTCGACCGCGAAAATGTAGCGGCTGCGGGCCCGCAACTCGTCCTGGCGGGCCTGGTCGGCCTGGAGTTCGCTCGCCCGGTCGAAGGCGAGCGCTTCGACTCGTTCGCGGCCGCGGATCAGGTTTTGGTAGGTGTTGTATTCGTTGCGGACGGTGTCCTGCTGCTGGATCAGCCGGAGGTAATTGCCGACGATGCGGACGGCGAAGGCCTGTTGGAACTGGGAGAAAGCCCGGATCTCGTAAATGACCTCGCGTTCGGCTTGGGTGAGGTTTTCCGCGACGATGTCGCGTCCGGCCCCGCGCAGCAGCGGTTGGACGATGTCGAGGGAGATCAAGGTGGTGGTGGTGCGGCGTGGATCGCCGGTGAAAAAACGGAGGATGTCGGTGGAGACCGCCGCTCCGATCTCGCCGCCGGTCTGGAGGAGCTGGGAAACGCCGGTTTGGCCGGAGACGTTGCCACGACGTTCGCCGTCGGCGGTGCGGGTGGCGCTGACGTCGGCCGAACCGAAGAAACGCGGGCGGAACCGGTGATGTTGGCGGCTATATTCGAGGGCGGCGAGGAAGAGGTTTTCACGGCGGGTCTGGAATTCCCGGCTGTTGCGGATCGCCATCTCCAGAGCCTCGCTGAGGGTGAGGGAAATTTCCCCTTCGGTCAGGCGGCCCTCGACGATCTCGTCGGCCGGAATCTCGGCCGGATCGCGTTCGGAGTAATCGGTTTCGATCCGCCACCCCATCTCCTCGCCGAACACCTCCTTTTCGCGCTGGCGCAAAATATCATACATCTCCTCATCGGCTTTTTCGCGGTGATAGGCGGTGGAGCAACCGCTGATCAAGGCGAGCATTCCGATCAGCCCCAGCCGGACCGGCGGGAACAATGAAAGTAATGGATTTCTCAAGAAGTGGATAAAATGAAAAGGTTCGACGAAACCGGACAGACTCGTTTCTGCCTATAGGGATGAACCCGCACAAGCCGGAAAAGTCGCAACCGGGCCTGAGGTTTTTACCGATGGGGGCGTCGGTTCGCGGGCAGTGGGGGGAGAGGAGACTACGGCATACGCGGAATACCCGGAAGAAGGAGGGTTTTGTTGGAGTTCCGCCTTTGGGCGGTCTTTTCAGGAGGTACCGCATAAAGGCGGAACTCCAACGAAGATCGGCGAAGTTATTCGGGTAAGGATCACTCCGCCGCGGAAGGGGGGGTATCGGCCAGATGAAAAAGCCCTGTCGGGAGCCGTGCGCGGGGGCAAATTTGTTCTTGCTATCGCCAACCGCATGGCTCTTAGTTTGACGTTTTTCCGGACGGCTAGCTCAGCTGGTTAGAGCATCTCGTTTACACCGAGGGGGTCGGGGGTTCGAATCCCTCGCCGTCCACCATTTTCAGGTCATGAGGCATACATTATCCGTATTAGTCGAGAATCAGTTTGGCGTTTTGGCGCGCGTCGCCGGGATGTTCAGCGGTCGCGGCTTCAACATCGACACGCTCAACGTCGCTCCGACGCATGATCCTTCCCTTTCCCGTATCACCGTAGTGGTTCGCGGAGACGACAAGGTCCTCGACCAGATCACCAAACAACTCCGCAAATTGATCAACGTCGTCGAAGTCCGCGATTTTAACGACGCCCAGGCGGTCGACCGGGAACTCGTTTTGGTTAAAATCGGCGTCGACGCGAAGTCCCGCTCGGAACTGATCCAGGTCTGCGACATTTTCCGGGCGAAAATCATCAACGTCAGCTCCGACTCGATGATCGTTGAAATCACCGGCGACGACGGCAAAATCAATGCTTTCCTCGGTCTGCTTGAACCCTACGAAATTCAAGACATGGCCCGCACCGGAAAATTGGCCCTCAGCCGCTGAATCCACCCATCATTTTTTTGCACCGCAAGAATCACAAGGAACCTTATGCCAGCTAAAGTATATACAGATAAAGATGCAGACTTGTCGCAGTTCAAAGGGAAGACGCTCGCCGTCATCGGCTTTGGCTCGCAGGGACACGCCCATGCCCTCAATTTGAAGGAGAGCGGTTGCAACGTCATTATCGGATTGTATCCAAAAAGCAAATCGAGACCGGTCGCGGAAAAGCTCGGTTTCAAGGTGTTCGACACGGCGGAAGCCGTGAAGGAGGCCGATGTCATCATGGTCGGCGTACCCGACATGGTCCAGGCCGACGTCTATGAAAAGGACATCGCTCCCAACCTCAGCGCCGGCAAGTGCCTCTTGTTCAGCCACGGTTTGGCGATTCATTACGGTCTGATCAAGACCGCCGACGACGTTGATGTGATCATGGTCGCTCCGAAGGGCCCCGGCCACGTGGTTCGCAGCCAATACAAGGAAGGCAAAGGCGTTCCGGCGATCATCGCGGTGCACAACGACGCGACCAAGAAGGCGAAGAAGATCGCCTTGGCCTGGGCCAAGGGAGTCGGTTCGACCCGCGCCGGAGTCTTGCAAACCACCTTCAAGGAAGAGACCGAAACCGATCTCTTCGGCGAACAAGCGGTTCTTTGCGGCGGTGCCTCGGCATTGGTCCAAGCCGGGTTCGAGGTTCTGGTCGAAGCCGGTTACCAGCCGGAAATGGCTTACTTCGAGTGCTTGCACGAATTGAAGCTGATCGTCGACCTGATGAACGAGTCCGGCATCGCCGGGATGCGTTTCTCGATTTCCGAAACCGCCAAATACGGCGACATCACCCGCGGCCCGCGTGTCATCACCGCGCAGACCAAGAAGGCGATGCAACAAATCCTGAAGGAAATCCAGAGCGGCAAGTTCACCAAGGAATGGGTCGCCGAATACAAGGGCGGACTCAAGAACTACAAGCAACTTCTGAAGGAAGGCGAAAAGCACCAGATCGAAAAGACCGGTCAACGCCTCCGCGGGCTGATGCCGTGGGTCGCCAAGCGCAACCTGAAAGGCGTCCAAGCTTCTTTCAGTTAAGAACAAGCGGATTTTAAATCACGTTTTATGAAGGGGACGGCCGAAAGCCGTCCCCTTTTTCGCGTCGGGGTCGTTTCACAGAAGGGAACGAAGGGAAGCGAAGTTGGAGTGACTGGCAGAATCATTGTTGGGAAAATCATTTGCGAACAGGGGCTTGCGGTTCAAAGGAATGATTTTGCCACCCATGATTTTGTCGTCCTCCGTCTTCCTCTCATCGCAATCCGCTTGCCCCAGGGGGGATTCGGGGTTCTTCTTCTGGATTCTTCACTTCCAGAGAGATTCATACCGTGTCCGACCAGAAATTGATCATTGCCACCCGAAAAAGTCCGCTTGCTTTGGCGCAGACGGAGATGGTGATCCAGCACTTGCGCCGTCAGATGCCCGGCGTCGAATTCGAAATGCTCCAGCTTTCGACTACCGGAGACCGGCAACGGGATTGGTCGTTGGAGAAGGAGGGAGGCAAGGGACTTTTCACCAGTGAGTTGGAGGAGGCGCTGCTTCGGGGAGAGGCGGATCTGGCGATGCACAGTTCCAAGGATTTGCCGACCGACATCAGCGAGGAGTTGGCGCTGGCCGGATTTCTGCCGCGCGACGATCCGCGCGATGTCCTGGTTTTGCGGGAGGGAGTTGCGACTCCCGCGCTCCTCGCGACCGGAAGCCCCCGGCGGCGGGCTCAGGCGGCCCGGATCTTTGCGGGAGTCGAGTGGCGGGAAATCCGTGGAAATGTCGAAACCCGTTTGCGCAAGATCGCCGATGGTGAGGCGGACGGCACCGTCTTGGCTCGGGCCGGATTGGACCGGTTGAAGATCGACGCCTGGCCCGGGGTGGTGTTTCGCACCTTCTCGACCGAAGAGATGGTGCCGGCGGTCGGTCAGGGCGCGGTCGCGGTCCAATGCCGCGCGGCGGAGACCGAAAAATTCCGGCGGTTTCTTGATGAACCGACCCGTTTGGCGGTGACGGTCGAGCGGACGTTTCTCTCGAAATTGGGCGGGGGGTGTCATGCCGCTTTCGCCGCCCATTTTTCCGATGGAGCGTTGGAGATCTTTCATGAAAAGACCGGGTATCGGCGGGTCTGTCTTCCGGATTTGAAACCGGAGGAAATCGGTCCGGCGATCGACACCATCGTGGAGGGGCTTCTGTGATGGCGACTGCTGGAAAAAGAGGTCGGGTTTATTTGGTCGGGGCCGGTTCCGGGGATCCGGGATTGATCACGGTGCGGGCGAGAGAACTTCTCGAACGGGCCGATGCGGTGGTTTATGATTATTTGATTCACCCCGGTTTGCTCGATGGATGCCGACCTGATTGCGAGCGGATTTATGTCGGTAAGAAGTCGGGATTCCACTCGGTGCCGCAGACGGAGATCGAGAAGATCCTGGTCGCGAAGGCGAAAGAAGGGAAGGAGGTCGTTCGGCTGAAAGGGGGCGATCCCTACATTTACGGCCGCGGCGGAGAAGAGGCGATGGCCTTGGCGGCCGACGGGATTCTCTTCGAGGTCGTGCCCGGGATCACCGCCGGGGTGGCGGCCGGGGTCTATGCCGGGATCCCGCTGACCCATCGGAACACCAGTTCTTCGCTCATCTTTCTGACCGGTCACGAGGATCCGGAGAAAAAACGGCTCGCGGTGAAATGGCGGGAGTTCGCCCGGCTGGACGCGACGCTTTGCATTTACATGGGGATGGGCCGTTTGACGGAGATCGTCGGCGAACTGCTGGCGGGCGGAATGAATCCCGAAACTCCGGCGGCGGTGGTTCAATGGGCGACCCTGCCCCGGCAGCGCAGCCTTTTCTCGACGGTGGGCCGTTTGCCCGAGGAAGTCGCCGCGAAGAAGCTGACCTCGCCCGCGATCGTCTTGATCGGCGAAGTGGCCGCGCGAAACGAAGGATTGCGGTGGTTCGAGAACCGGCCGTTGTTCGGTCGGCGGGTGGTGGTGACCCGCAATCAGGAGGGGGCGGGCCAACTTCGGGAGAAGCTCGAACTGCTCGGGGCGGAGGTGTTGGAAATCCCGTTGGTCACGGTCACGGCGGATGTCGATGCCGCGACCGCCGACGAAGTTTTCGCCGAGTTCTGGGGATACGAATGGATTGTTTTCACCAGCGCCAATGGCGTGCGCCACTTTTTCGAGGAATTCAATCGGCGGTATCCCGACATTCGGGCGCTTGGGGGAGTCCGTTTCGCGGCGATCGGCACGGCGACGGCGCGGGAGATCGAGTCACACCGGATCGCGGTGGAGTTGGTCGCGGAAAAGTCGATCGCCGAAGGGATGGCGGAAGCGCTGATCGCCACCGACAGTCTCGACAGCGCGAAGGTTTTGGTGGTGACCGGTAATCGCAATCGAAGGGTATTGGTGGATCAACTACAGAACGCCCGGGCCATCGTCGACGAGTTGCCGGTTTACCGGACCGAGCTGGCGGCGTTGGAGGAAAATCCGGTGGTGGCGGATTTCCGGGAGGCCGGGGCCGATTGGATCGTATTCACCAGTTCCTCGGCGGTGACCTCGTTCGTGAAACAGCTGGCGTCGTTGAAGTTGGCCCCTAACGCCGTGCCGCCCAAAGCGGCCAGCTTGGGACCGATTACCAGCGGGAAGTTGACGGAGCATGGAATCCGGGTCGCGGTCGAGGCCGAGCAACAGAACCTCGATTCCCTGGTGGAAGCCCTGGTGAAGGCGGGGGATTCGGTGGACGAGCAGCGGAAGAAATGAAGAGGACCCTCCGCATGCGCCTTCAGCCCCGCAGGGGCGAAATCCAACAGCCCAGGGCAACGTCCTGGGGATTAGTCCAAATTGACACGTCAGCCCTGAAAGGGCGACATCCGGGGGAATCGGGTGTGCGTCTTCAGCCCCGCAGGGGCGAAATCCAACAGCCCAGGGCAACGCCCTGGGGATTAGTCCAAATTGACACGTCAGCCCTGAAAGGGCGACATCCGGGGGAATCGGGTGTGCGCCTTAAGCCCCGAAGGGGCGAAATCCAACAGCCCAGGGCAACGCCCTGGGGATTAGTCCAAATTGATACGTCAGCCCTGAAAGGGCGGCATCCCCGGGAGCCGGAGTTCGAACGGCTTTGATAATTAGGATGAGCGCACTTTCACGAGTCGAAATCAAGGTTTGCGGAATCACCCGGCGTCCGGACGCCGAACTGGCGGTTCGTCTCGGGGCGGGATTTCTCGGCTTCATTTTTTACCCGAAATCTCCCCGGTGTATCGGGGCGGATGCATACCGGACCTTGGCCGACGGACTGGGTCCGGTGAAGAAAGTTTATGTGCAGGTTCGTCCGGAAAGGGAAGAATTGGCGCGGGCGGTTGACGAAGGGTTCGATTATTTCCAACTGCATTTCGCGGCGGAGGAAGGCGGGCGTTTGGCGGAGGAGTGGGCTGAAACGGTATCCCGGGAGAAACTCTGGCTCGCGCCGCGGATTGCGCCGGGCGAGCCGTTTCCGGAGCGGTTGTTGCCGGTTGCGGATACGTTTTTGATCGATACCTACCGGTCGGACGGTTTCGGTGGAAGCGGGGCGACGGGAGACTGGGGGCGCTTTCGGGAGTGGTCGGAACGCCATCCGGAAAAACGGTGGATCCTTGCCGGGGGGCTCGATCCGTCGAACGTGGTGGCGGCGGTCGAAGCGAGCGGAGCGGCGGCGGTCGACGTCAACAGCGGAGTGGAAGCGGCTCCCGGACAGAAGGACCACGACCGGTTGCGGGCCGTGTTCGCCGCGTTGAAGGGGACGGAGACGTGACGGTGGCGGAGGAGTGATGCGGCAGGTCCTTCCTCCAAGAAACCGCTGGTTTGTGCCGGCGCTGTTATTCCGTGGTCTGCTCTACCTGGTGGTCCGGCTGGTGTATTCGGTGTCCGCATTTGGCACGGAAAACGTTCCCCGGAAAGGACCGGTGATGTTGGTCGGTAACCACCTCTCATTCGTCGACGTCCTTTTGTTGCAGGCGGCGTATCCAAGATTCATCTACTTTGTGGCGAACGAATACCTCTTCCGCATCTGGTGGCTCGGTTGGTTCATGCGGATGATGGGGGTGGTGTCGATCCAGCCGCGGAATCCGCGCGGGGCGTTCCGTCAAGTGATCGCGAAGCTCCAGGAAGGGGCGGTGGTCTGCATGTTTCCCGAAGGCCAATTGAGTCAGACCGGTTTTCTCGGACGCATGAAACCCGGCTTCAAGGTGCTTGCCGGACAAGCGGGTTGTGTGGTTCAGCCGGCGTATGTCGACGGCGTGTGGGGATCGGTCTATTCCTATGCCGGAAACCGGTTTTTGGGGAAACGAGGCTTGCCGTGGCGGACGCCGCTGCGGGTGGGGATCGGTTCGGTCCTTCCGCCGGACGAAGACCTGCTCGTCCGGACCCGGCGATCGCTTTGCGATCTCGGCGCGGAGGCGTTCGCCCGTCGCCCGTCGTTGAACGAAAACATCGGTCGCCGGGCGGTGCTGATGTTGGCCCATCGGCCGTGGCGGCGGCGGTGGACTGACGGAAAACGGACGTGGACCGACGGACGTCTCCTGGCGACGGCGATCGTAGTGGCCCGCCGTATTCGGAAAACCATGCCGGAGCCGTCAATCGGCTGGGAGGCGAGGTCGGATCTCCGGCATGTCGCGGCGAATTTGGCGGTGACGTTGGCGGGAAAAGTTCCGGTGGTTTTGCCGAAGGGCGACGTTGGGAAGGTGCGGAAGGTTGATTGGGATCGGGATTGGAAGGAGGCCGGAGGGAGCGTTGGGATTTGGATCGGCTTGATTTACCTTCTGCCGGGGAAAGTCGTCGCCCGACTGATCGGCGCCTCGCGAACCGGTGGAGATCGGGAGGCGATTCGATTCACCGGAAACGGGAAGCCGATCTGTTTCTCTCATCGGAACGTGATGGCGGCGGTGGAGCAGCTCGGAACGGTGAATTTTCTGTTTCCGGACGACCGGGTGCGGTGTCATCTCGATCCGGCCGCAAGTGTCGGTGGGATTGTTGGCGTTTGGTTACCGATGTTGCGACCGACGGCCGGACGGCGGTGGTGTTTGGGGGAAGATCTCGTGGGAGTCGGGCGGGATTCCACGGTTATATTGGCAACCCAAAGGGATGAGGGGCAAGAGCGGCAAGGGGCGAAAGGGTCTCGGAAGTTTGTGATGGGGACCGCACCCTTGGCCGCGGGGGACGATCGATTCACCCTTTACGCGGATGCGATCGAAGGATGGGTTCTCGGCGGAAATTTTCCCGGACCGCCGGCCCATGCATCGCCTACGGAGACCGCAGCGAAAGTCGGTTCGTTCGGACGGATTTTTCCCGGAACGACAGTGCGGGTGGACGAGAACGGACGTTTGCTGGCGAAAGGGGCGTCCCTGTCGGACGGCGGGAAGACGAGTTGGGTGGCGATCGCTCCTTCGGTCCGGATCGATGAAGACGGATTCGTATTCCCGGATTGCGGTTGCGACGGCTGAAGCTGAAGTAGGAGCTTCGTTCTTTAGGTGAAGACCGTGCGGCTGAGGAGTGGCTGCTTCGTTGGAGTCCCGGCTTCAGCCGGTCTTTAAATCGAGTTGGGGACCGGTTGAGGATGTTCGGGATCCCGGTTTGTTCAACTATTGAACAAGTGTCGGTTGTTTATGGCAAATTGTCCGGCAGTCTGGAGAACGAAACTGTTTTACCGTATCGATATGGCCAGGAAATCTTATGTAATCGTGGGCGCGGGTGGGCGCGCCGTCATGTTTCTCGATCCGATCGCCGGGGATTACCGGGAGGTCGCGGAGCTTCGCGGGATCTGTGATCTGAGTCGGACTCGGGTTGATTATCATCGGAAGCGGTTGCGCGAGCGGTTTGATTACCCGGATGTGGCCGGATATGGAGCCGACGAGTTCGACCGGATGTTGGACGAGCAAAAACCGGATGCGGTGATCGTCTGCACCATGGATTCGACCCACCATGATTACATCATTCGCAGCGTCGAGCGCGGTTGCGATGTGATTTGTGAGAAGCCGTTGACCATCGACGCGGAGAAGTGCCGGGCCATTCAGGAAGCGGTTCGACGGACCGGTCGGAGCGTGCGGGTCACGTTCAACTACCGGTGGGCGGCGGTGGCGACTAAGGTGTATGAATTGCTGCGGGAAGGGGTCATCGGTAAGGTTTTGCACGTCAACTACGACCATGTGCTGGATATCTACCATGGAGCCGACTATTTCCGGCGCTGGCATGCGAAACTGGAGAATTCCGGCGGTTTGCTGGTTCACAAGGCGACCCACCAATTCGACTTGATCAATTGGTGGCTCGGGGCGGTTCCCGAGAGCGTTTACGCCTCCGGTCGGTTGGCGTTCTACGGCAAGGAGAACGCCATCGCGCGGGGCGAAGAGGAGCGGACCCGTTACGGTCGCTATCTTGGCGAAGGGGATCGCAAAGACCCGTTTTTCATCGACATGCGGGGGGAGCAGACGTTGGTCGATTTGTATGTCGATGCGGAGAAAGAGAGCGGATACATCCGGGACCGCAATGTCTTCGGCGATCACATCGATATTTACGATTCGATGTCATTGGTCGTCAAATACACCGACGGCGTCCAGCTCAGCTACAGTCTGAACGCGTTCAGCCCGTATGAAGGGGGCAAAATCAGTTTCACCGGGGAGAAAGGCCGGATCGAATTGGAAACCTGGGCGACCGGTCACGTCATCAAGGGCCAGAGCGACAGCGAACTCGCCCATGAGCAAGACCGGCAGAAAGTGGAGCGGATCACGGTCAGGCCGTTGTTCGGCAAACCGTATGAAGTGCCGATTCCTGAAGCTAAAGGGGGCCATGGCGGCGGCGATCCATTGATCATCCGCGACATCTTTAATCCCGAAGCTCCCGCCGATCCGTATCACCGCGGCGCGAATTTCGAAGAAGGGGTGGCGTCGGCGATCGTCGGCATCGCCGCCAACGAATCGATCCGCACCGGGGAGGTGGTCCGGGTGAAAGATTTGCTCGGTTGAAGCGGATCGGGTTGTTTGATGCTCCGCCACGTTGTTGGAGTTCCGCATTTATGCGGTCCGTCTGGAAAAGCGATTCCGTGCGTGAAGACCGGCTGAAGCCGGGACTCCAACAAAACGGCCAAATGAAATAGCGGCGGCACTTTCCCGCGAAGAAGCGTTTGACATAGGCACGGCACCTGCTTTCAATTCCGGCAATTGCTATGGAATCGGCTATTTCATCGCAGGTGTTGGTGCTCAACCGCCTTTGGCAGGCAGTCAACATCATTGGCATGGAACGAACGTTCAGTCTTCTATGTCAGGAACATGCCCAGGTGATTCATCCCACCGAGGAGAGTTACCAGGTTTTCAGTTTGATGGATTGGATCGACTTCTCCCGGGAAAATCCGCCGTTGGAGGAGATCGATTGCGTTCATACTGTGAAGCACCGGATCCGGATGCCGCAGATCATTTTGTTGACGGTGTTTGACAAACTTCCCCGCAAGGAAGTGAAGTTCACCCGCAACAATGTTTTCGAGCGGGACAAGAACCAGTGCCAGTATTGCGGCAAGACTTTCGACCGGAGCGATTTGAATCTCGACCACGTGATTCCGCGACATTACGGAGGTAAAACCACGTGGGAAAACATCGTTTGTTCCTGTGTGCCGTGCAACGTCCGGAAGGCGAACCGGTTGCCCCACGAGGCACACATGCGGCTCCTGAAAAAACCGCATCGTCCGAAGTGGCGTCCGTTTATCAGTTTCGTGCTGAAAAGTCCCGCCTACGAATCGTGGAAACACTTCCTCGACCTGGCGTATTGGAACGTCGAATTGGAGGAGGGCTGAGCGAAGGCTGGGTGATTCGTTTGGCGTTCGAACCGCCGGGATCCGCTCCAGGCCGCCCGGTGATGGGTGATATTGATCTCGTCCGGTCGCTCCAACGTGCGAACCGATGAGCCCCGAGGCTTGACCCGTTTACGGGGAAAAGCTTTGCTCGCCCCTTATGAGAAAAAAGTCCGCCACTGCTATCCCCGTCGTGATTCGGCGGAAATCCGGGAGGTTCTTATGCGCTTAGTCGTTCTCGTGGGCCTGATCGCCCTGGGGGGCGCGACATTCATCCTTTCGTTGCGGAGCTCGACCGAGCCCACGCAAGGGGCGTCGGCGGAGACCCCGTTCGAGGCGAGGATCGCGCTTGTTGCGGCTACTTGCGCGAATTGTCATGGGACGGACGGGCGTCTTCGGACGGCTATCCCGCCGATCGCCGGTATGCCTGAGTCGTTTTTGCAGACACAGTTGCTTGCCTTCAAGAATGGCGAAGTGCCCGCGGCCACGGTGATGCCGCGTCTGGTCAAAGGATACACCGACGAAGAATTGAAAGCGCTGGCGAGTTATTTTGCCGCTCTCCCGCGTGAGAGAGAATGAGTCCATCAACCCTCGACATGGCACCTATGAACGCAAAGGGAATGAATCGCCGCGAGGCATTGAAGTATTTGGGATTGGCGGGAGCCGGATCGTTGTTGGCCGCCTGCGGGATGCCGCTCTACGCGACCCGGGGAGGCGCGGGGCAGCGTGTCGTCGTTGTCGGGGGCGGATTCGGCGGCGCGACGGCGGCCAAGTACCTTAAACGCCTGGCTCCCCGCCTCGAAGTGGTCCTGATCGAACCCCAGCGCCGCTATTACACTTGCCCATTTACCAACCTTTATTTGGGCGGACTGCGGGAGTTCGAGACCCTCGGCCATGGTTACGACGAATTGCGGAACCGTTACGGGGTGCGGGTGATCCATGATTTGGCGGGTGATGTCGATTCCGAAGGACGGCGGCTGACCCTCGGAAATGGAGAACAACTTTCATGGGACCGCTTGATCCTCTCTCCGGGGATCGATTTCCGATGGGGGGCGCTGGAAGGGTATGACGAAGCGGCGGCGGAAAAAGCCCCTCACGCGTGGAAGCCCGGGCCGCAGTCGCGTTTGCTGCGGCAGCAGTTGGTCGACATGCCGGATGGTGGAACCTTTATTCTGGTCGCCCCGGAGAATCCTTTCCGTTGTCCGCCCGGGCCGTATGAGCGGGTGAGCATGGTCGCCCATTATTTCAAGCAGCATAAGCCGCGGTCGAAGATCCTGCTTCTCGACGCGAAGGATAATTTCTCCAAACAAGGCCTGTTTATGGAAGGCTGGAGGGAAAACTACGGCGAGATGATCGAGTGGGTCGGCCGGTCGAGCGACGGAAAGGTGGTGCGGGTCGATGCGGAGAATTTGGAGGTCGAAACCGAATTCGGCGAAATCCACCGGGCGTCGGTCTTGAACGTCGTTCCGCCGCAACAAGCGGGATTAATCGCGAAACGGACCGGGGTGGTGGACGGGACCGGCTGGACGCCGGTGAATCCGCGGACATTCGAGTCGAAAGCGGTCCCTGGGGTTTATGTCATCGGCGACGCGGTGGAGGCTGCGCCGATGCCGAAATCCGGTTTCGTGGCGAACACTCAGGCGAAGGTGACGGCGCGGGCGGTCGTGGCGGACCTGGCGGGCGAAGAGCCGCCGGAACCGAGTTGGACCAACACCTGTTACAGTGTGATCGCGCCGAATTGGGGGATCACGGTGGCGGGCGTTTACGAAGTGCACCAAGGCGAATTGAGGGAGGTGCCGGGATCCGGTGGAGTGAGTCCATTGGCCGCCGCACCGGACTTCCGCCAGAGGGAGGCGCTTTACGCGGAAGCGTGGTATGCGGCGATCGCGCAGGACACCTGGGGGACGCGTCCGGCGGGTTGATCCGATTTTCGCGAAATTTGCCGGCTTCGAGATATGGAACACACCGTAGTGGTATTATGGGCGGCGTTTGGCATCGGCTTGGTTTTCGGGGCGGTCGGCCAGCGGATCGAGTTCTGTTTTTCGGGAGGATTGCGTGAATGGTGGCGCGACAAGGATCCGCGACGGGCCGGGGCGGTTTTGTTGGCGATGGCGGTGGCCTTGGCCGGTTCGCAGGTTGTGGCGGCGTTGGGTTACGTCGATTTGTCGGAATCGATCTATATCCAGCCGGGGTTTTCCTGGTTGCTCGTTCCGGTGGGCGGTTTGGTTTTTGGATACGGGATGATCGTGGCCAGAGGGTGCGGCGCTCGGGCGTTGGTCCTGTTGCCCGACGGAAACTTGCGATCGCTGGTCGTCCTTCTTTGTCTCGGGATTTCGGCTTACGCCGCCCTGACGGGAGTTCTGGCGTCGTGGCGGTTGACGATCGCCGAGGCGACGATGGTTACGCCGGGGTTGCCGGTGGTTTCGGTGCCTGGGGTTCTGGAATCGTGGGGAATGCCATCGGGCGTAGGATGGATGCTGCCGACCATTCTCCTCGCGGGCGGGCTGTCGGTTTATGCCCTCGTCGGCCTGAAGTTGATCCGCCATCCCTGGCAGGCCGTGGGGGCGGGGGTGGTCGGGTTGACGATCCCGGCGGGTTGGGTGGTGACCGGACATTTGGGCGCGGATGATTTCGATCCGGTTCGGGTGGAAAGCCTGACGTTTGTGGCGCCGATCGGGGACTCGATCCAGTATCTGATGTTGTCGACGGGAACGCCGATGGTGTTTGGCGTGGCCGTGGTGGGCGGGGTTTTGCTCGGGTCGCTGGCGGTTTCGCTGTCGACGGGAGCGTTTGAGACCCGGAGTTTCGAACGACCGGGCGATATGGTACGATCGGCGGGCGGAGGCGTAATGATGGGGATCGGCGGCGCGTTGGCCCTGGGTTGTTCGGTCGGTCAGGGAATGAGCGGATTTTCGACGCTTGCGCTGCCGTCCTTTCTGGCGGTTGCGGCGATTTTCGCGGGGGCCTTTCTGGCGGTGCGCGGTCCCTTGCGGGTGTCATAAGGGGTTGCGCATTTCGCTCTCTGCTGTTCCTTTATCGGATGATGACGCGTTTTCTACCATTCATGAAACGAGCACTGCCGTGGGTAGTCGCGATTTTTACGTGCGCCGGTCTGTTGTCTTCGGGGGCGATGGGCCAGAGTCGCGCGCCGTGGGAGCGGATCGAAGTGGTCCGCGAGATGTTGAACGGGGATTCCCCCCGGACCGGACCGGTGCATCTCGAACTGCCGGCCGTCACGCAGGATGGAAGCGCGGTGAATCTGTCCGTGAGGGTGGATCATCCAATGGAGACGGACCATTACGTCGAATCGCTCTACCTGTTCGCCACGGGTAATCCGAATCCGGAGATCGCGGAGTTTCGGTTTTCGCCCATGGCGGGGAAGGCGTCGATCTCGACGAGAGTTCGCCTGGATGGATCGCAATCGGTTGTCGCTTTGGCCCGCACCAATCGCGGGGAATGGCTGGCGGGATCGCGCGATATCCGGGTGACGGTGAGCGGCTGCCTGAGTCAGGGGAGTTCGTTCGACGCGGCCGATTTCATGCGCGCCAGGGTGCGCGCGCCGAACCGGGTAGTGCGTGGTCAGC
This sequence comes from Verruconatronum alginivorum, assembly GCF_056590205.1. Classification (NCBI taxonomy): domain Bacteria; kingdom Pseudomonadati; phylum Verrucomicrobiota; class Opitutia; order Opitutales; family Verruconatronaceae; genus Verruconatronum; species Verruconatronum alginivorum. Next base: position 3,781,073 of record NZ_JBWPVQ010000001.1, read on the forward strand.
CGGTCGAGGTCCGCACGCTGATCAATCATCCGATGGAGACTGGATTGCGCAAAGGAAGCGACGGAGCGGTGATACCGGAGCGGATTCTCGAACGCTTCAGTGCTGAATTGAATGGAGAGGCGGTGGTAAGCGCCCGATTCCACCGGGCGCTGTCGGCCAATCCGTATTTGCTTTTCCATGTCGCTCCCGGACAGTTCGGAGAGATGAGTCTCGAATGGCAGGAAGACACCGGAGCGGTGGCGACGGAGCGAGTGGTGATCCCCCGGGCGTAATCCTTGGATACGGTTTGGGCCCGTCGGGATACCGGAAAACGGGGAGTGTGATGCCCCCGGGGAGTTCACGGGCCAGCCTGGACGCTTGACCTTTGGGGGCGTTGGCCGGAGCATGATCAGCTCTTCGACGACTAACCATTCGATTCAAACTTATGAAAGACTCTATCCGTCACGGATTCTGTGGAACCATTGGGAACACTCCGCTCATTCGATTGAACCACCTGTCGGAAGCGACCGGGTGTGAGATTCTCGGCAAGGCGGAATTCCTGAATCCGGGCGGTTCGGTGAAGGACAGGGCGGCGCTCGGATTGATCGAGGACGCCGAAGAGAGGGGTTTATTGAAACCGGGGGGCACCGTGGTCGAGGGAACGGCCGGAAACACGGGGATCGGTCTGACCTTGGTGGCTAATGCGAAAGGTTATAAGACAATCATCGTGATCCCCGACAACCAGTCGCAGGAGAAACTGGACTTATTGCGTGCGATGGGAGCGGAAGTCCGCCCCGTGCCGCCTGCCCCCTACCGGGAGGAAGGAAATTACAACAAGGTGGCCGCCCGACTGGCGGAGAGCATTCCGGGCGCGTTTTGGGCAAACCAGTTCGACAACACCGCCAACGCTCGAATTCATTATCGGACGACCGGCCCGGAAATATGGGAGCAAACCGGAGGAAAAGTGACCCATTTCGTTGCATCGATCGGTACGGGCGGGACCCTCAACGGGACTTCTCGATTCCTTAAAGAGAAGAATAAGAACATCAAGGTTGTGTGCGCGGATCCATATGGAGCCTCGATGTGGTCGTGGTTTAGCAACGGAAATTTGGATACAGATGACGGCGACTCGATCGCCGAAGGAATCGGACAGGGACGGGTAACTCGAAATGTCGAGGGAACGCCGGTCGACGAGGCTTACCGGATTCCCGATCGGTTGTTGATCGAGCTCGTCTACCATCTCCTGCATCAGGAAGGACTTTTTCTCGGGACCTCGTGCGGAATCAACGTGGCGGGGGCGTTGAAGGCGGCGTTGGTCGGAGGAAAAGGAAGTCGAGTGGTGACTGTCCTGTGTGATGGCGCGCAGCGTTACATGTCTCGGCTATTCAATCCGGCTTGGCTGAAGGAAAACGACCTCGTTCCTCTCGGGTGGTCGGTGGAGAGAATCCTCGAGGAGATTGACCGTATCGGCAAATGAACGAGCGTCCGGCCCCGCGGGTTTGAACCGGGCTGGAAAGACTCGGTCAGTTCGATTTGGAACCGTATCCAAAAAGTCGACGCTCCTTGACCAGGCGGGCGACTTCCGGGGGCACCATCTTCTCCCAGTCGCTTTTTCCTTGTCGAATCTGTTCGAGAATCTGGGGCGAAGAGAGTTCAGGCAGATTCGGGTCGAAGTCTTCGATTGAGACGATGCCCTCGTTGCATTTCAGGTGTTCGTAAAGGTGTCGAATGTGCGGGAAGACTTGAAGATTCTCGGCGGTGACGAATTCATCGGGTTCAAGATCCTGCGGGGCCGGGCTTCGCTTTTCCCCCATGGCTTCCTGGAGTGTGATGTGTTGTTCCAAAACATATCTGCGCATTGGATACACGTAAAGGCGGACGGTGTTGCGGAAGAGGCGGCCGAAACTCTCCAGGATTCCCCCTTCGAGTTGTTCGTAGTATTTTTCATCGAGGACCTCGACCAGGTTGTTGATGCCGAGGACGATACCAACCATCGCCTTGGTGTAGCGCCGGAAGTAACTGGCGAGACGGTAATACTCGGGATAATCGGATATGAGGACGTTGAAACCGAGGGCGCAGAGGATGTCGACCCGGGCGAGGAAGTCGGCGGGGTCGACGCCGCCGGCGGTGAGAAGATTTCGCATGGTGATTTCCATCAGCACCACGGTTTGGTCGCCTTGGACCTCCGGTTCTTCGGAAAACTGTTTGAGCCCCCGATGAAGCATGTCGAGGTTGATATGGGTGACCGGCCGAAAGCTGCCGCGTTCGACGAAAACGGCCTTTTTGTAAAGCACTTCGGAAGGTTGGACCACTTCGCCGCCGGAGGAAAACATGACCGCCCGGGTCAGGCCTTGTTGGATCAGTTGGAGGCTGACAATCCGGTTGTCGACTTCGGCGAACGCGGGTCCGTCGAATCGAATCAGGTCGACCTCGATTCGATTCGGGGTGAGGTTGTCCATGAGCGAACCGATGAGTCGGGCGGGTTCGGTCTGGAAGTAGAATGCGCCGTAGATGAGGTTGATGCCGATAATGCCCAGGGCGTGTTGTTGCTGGATGTTTTCTGGATCGAGCAGGCGGACGTGGATAACGATGTCGCTCGGTTTTCCCATCGGTTCGGCTTGGAAGCGGATGCCAAGCCAACCGTGGCATTCGTGGGTCCCGCGATAGCTCTTGGCGGCGACGGTGTTGGCGAAGGCGAAAAAGGTGGAGGATTCGCCGCGGGTTTCGGCCAAACGTTCGTGAAGCAATCTGTATTCGTATTCGAGCATCCGGCAGAGGCGGTCCTCGGAGACGTAACGTCCGGACTTGCCGTAAATCTCGTCGCTGAACTTCATGTCATAGGCCGAGATCGATTTGGCGATGGTTCCGGCCGACCCCCCGGCTTGGAAGAAGTGGCGAGCGGTTTCCTGGCCGGCTCCAATCTCGGCCAGTGTTCCGTATTTCAAGCTGTCGAGATTGATCGTGAGCGCCTTGCGGTTGGTCGTGAGAAGTTGGTTTTCCATGGATCCAAGTGTGCCTGAATGACGGGTAAGTGAATGGTGCGACGTTTCTTCGGTCGCCCAATACCCGAGATTACGGTAAAGGAACCGGTGAGGATGGCAACCGTCTTTGCGCCGGGGCGAAATATGCGCTGCCCGTCCGGGGTTAGGAGTGACGCGTTTCGACCGCCGTTGTTTTGCCGGGCGAAGGGTGGGGGGACGTTCTCCGTGGCCGGGGGCTCCCGGGAGCGACGCACGTCAGCCGCACTTCACTTCAGTCGTCGACGTGGGGCGGTCGGAGTTCGTTCCCTTGTTCCGGCGGTCTACGGCTGAAGCACGAATTTTGAAGGACGAAGTTCCTTTGGGGAGCAACTCGGGTCAGCGTTTCAGGAAAAATCGCCCTCGTAATAGGCCCAATGGAAGGCGCAGGTCACCAGGGCGGCCATGCTTTTCAACCCAAGTTTTCGTCGAATGCGGCTCAGAATGGCACTTAAGGTTTTCGGGCTGATGGACAGTTCCTGTTGGATCCTGTCGCGGGAAAGGCCATCGCCGAGAAATTGGAAAACCTGAAGTTCCCGATTGCTCAATGAATTGACGATCGATCCATTCAGATAGTCGTTGGAGCGATCTTCCCGGGCGACCCGATCCTCCCGCTCGATACGTTGTTTTACCCGTTCCGATAAATAGGTTTCACCGGCGAGGATGCGCCGGATCGCGGTGGCGAGTTCGGCGGGCTGCGCCTCTTTCATCAGGTATCCTGCCGCGCCGGCCTGGAGGGCGCGGCGGGCGAAGATGACCTCCTCGTGATAGGCATAGGCCAAAACCGGAATCGTCGGATAGAGGCGCCGGAGCCGTTTCAAGTGGGAGAATTCGAACGGCCCGGTGATCGACAGTTCGAAGACGATGATGTTCGGTTGACATTCGGCCAACGATCCGAAGGCCTCCTGGGGGGTCTTGGCTGAGCCGACCACCAGGATGTCGGATTGGGCCCTGAGAAACGAACTGGTCCCCAGAATCATCAAGGGATGATTCTGCATCAGGAAGACATGGGCCGACGAAGGTCGGCTCGTGTCCCGTGGGATCGGGAAGTTTTGAATGATTCCCGTCGTTTCTTTCACGTCATGACGACAAAGTGCGGAGCTGGCGCGCGCGGTGATTGTCGATGGAACATCTTCGTCTTCGGCGGTGATCATGAAACCTGATGCTCAACCCATTGGACGCAGAACTTGATCAGTTCCGGACCGTTCTTCAATCCGAGTTTCTCCTTGATGTTCGCGCGGTGCGATTCGACCGTCTTGACGCTCACGTGGAGGTGGGCGGCAATTTCGCGGGTGGTTCGGCCTTCACCGATCAATTGGGTGACCTCCAGTTCGCGGTCGCTGAGGCGATCGACGGGGGAGCCATGCGGATTGGCCCCGCCATTGACGATCTGATGCAACATTTGCACGCCCACCTTTTCGCTGACGTAGATGTCGCCCTTCAGGATCCGACGGATCGCGAGAAGAACCTTGTCGGGGGCCTCCTGTTTCATGACATAGGCCAAAGCCCCCGCGCGGAGCGCCCGTTGGGCGTATACTCCCTCTTCGTGCATTGAAAGCACCAGAATGGGAAGGTCCGGATGGAGGGACTTGATGTTCTTGATCAGTTCGATCCCGTTGTAGCCGCGCAACGAAATGTCGACGGTGACAACGTCCGGTTTGGCCATGTCGATCCCCTTCAGGGCGTCGGGCGCATCCTCGGCTTCGCCGCAGATGTGCATATCGGCCTCCTTATTGATCAGTTGGGCGATTCCCGTCCGCACCAAAGGATGATCATCGACCAGGAAAACCTGGATTTGACCTCGGGACCCCTTGGTCTGAGTTTTCGTGGAATCAGAACCTCTGCTATAGGTTGGTGGATTATTAACGAGCATTTGTTGGCTTGTATTTAAATGGGAAATATGGTCCGGCAGAACCTGGATTTGTAATGAACGGACAAGAAGGTGTCCACCTAAAAAACTTCGGTGTGAACAACTAATTCTCGCCGTTTGGCTCATCGCAAACGATTCATTAGATCATATTTCCCCCGGTTATTATCTATAAGGAAATCCAGTATATTTTAGTTAGTGGAATCCATTAATTCTCTAATCAGTTGGGTGGGCCAGCATGTTTACGGACCGTGGTGATCCGCTGAATCTGGCTTCCAGGTGTTGGAGAAAATTCTCCAATACGTTTTTTCGTGAGAATGGTTGGATCCATCGTGATCCTGCTGTCGCCATGGCGGTGAGTTCGCTGGGGTTGGAGGCGAGGGCGGTGATGGCTCGGGCGAGCGCGGTGGGATCTCCGGGGCGGACATTGCGCCCGAAATTCCCTTCATTGACTGAATTGGCCAAGTCGCTGTCGTCGTCGGCGACGGTCACCACGGGGCGTGCGGCGGAGAGGATTGTGATGAGCTTGCTGGGGAAAAACAAGGATCCACCGCCTTTTTGTTGGGTGACGAGGCAAAGGTCGGCATCCTGCAGCATCGCCTTGAAAATCGGTTCTGGTTGAAGTGGCAGAAGGCGGACCGGGAGATTTTCGGCCTCGATCCGGGTCTGCAATTCCTCTTTGGCCGCGCCTTCGCCCGCGATGACGAATACCACCTTGGGGCTTTTCGCCGTTGAATCCAGTTCCTTGGCTGCGTCGAGGAGGATATCGAGACCTTGTTTCTTGCCGAGATTTCCCGAATAGAGGACGAGAAATTCGTCCGGGGCCAGTCCATGGGCCTGACGGAAGGCGCCGTGTGGCAGATTCTCTGCGGTCGGCGTCGCAGGGGAGCGCTGGATAATCCAATTGGGAAAGAGATACTGCTGTTCCTCGGGGACGCCCTTTTTCGAAAACATCTTCAACATGCCGCGGGTGATTCCGCTGATGGCTGAGGCGCCGCGGAAGGCGAAACGTTCGAGTTGGTAGAGAATGGCGGTGAGCGGACCAGGTTTGATCAACCCCAAGGCGAGCGCGGCGTCGGGTTGCATGTCCTGGACGTGAAATTGGTAAGGGCAACGCTTCAGGAGGCAGCCGAGCCAGGCGGCGGCACCGAGCAACAAGGGCGGACTCACGACCAAGGCTACGTCGGGGCGGGGACTTGAAAGAAAACGCCAGAACGAGGTGAAGACGAAACTGGCCTCATGGACCATCCGCTTCCATGCGTTGGGCCGACGGGGGACGTAGAGCCAGCAGCGGAGGATCTCCACGCCGTTCCGCCACTCCCGGCGATAGGGGAGGCCCCGCGCATCTTCCGGCTTACGCCATTGCGGGTAGTAGGGGAAACCGGTGACCGCCCGAACTTCATGACCGCGCTCGCTGCAATACTCGGCGAGGTCGGTATTATAAGGTCCTATGCCAGTCGGCTCTGGTGCGTAATTGATTCCCCAAATAGTGATTTTCATGTGCGTCTTCAGTTGGAGAACGAGCCTTCAATCAGGTGGTTCCCGACACTGACGCTGCGGATAATAGCAAACCGGAATAGGACAAACTATCCTGAATCGGATGGTCCGGAAGTAGTGCATTCCCTTAAGAGTATGGAATCCAGATTCTGGATACAAATGAGGAACCTTTTGGCGGGAGGCGACTTCGGACGAATTAGGGGATGGGGGAACCCGGCAAAGTTGGGTGGGGAACGAGGGTGGGGAATGGTAAGAAATCGTGGATCATGCAGGCCGGGGGCGCGAAATCGGAGGGCGGTCTTCCGGTCCACCGGGACCAGGAGCCTTCGCGACGGCGGGTGGCAGGGGTGCCATCCCTACCGATGACGCGGCAGCTCACTCACCCTCGAAAACCGGTTTCACACTCACTCGTCTGCCACCGGTCGGACTTCGACCTGGACCAAGCCATGGTCGAGATCCGCGATTTTCTCGAAGCTGGCCTGGGAGAGGTCGATCAGACGCCCCAGTCGTCGGTTGGGGCCCCGGTCGTTGATCCGGACGATCACGCTGGCGCCGTTGTTGAGGTTGGTCACCTCCAGTTCCGTTCCCAGTGGATGGAACCAGGAGGCGGCGGTTAATGCCGCCGGGTCAAACGGCTCCCCGGAGGCGGTGGGGCGACCTTCGAGTTCGGGTCCGTACCAGCTGGCGATTCCGATGAGGGCGGTGAGGAAATAGATCATAGAGGGAAGTTGGTTGGAGAGTTTGTTGGCGGCCGGGTGAGGTGGCCGATGGTTGATGAGGCCAAGTTTACGTGAGAGGACGTTTCCCGCCCATCGGGTGAGCGCTTGCGCGCAGGGGGGTGTTTTCGTGGCCGGGTCGTCAGCGGATCTATTGAAGAGGGGTTGGGCGAACCCCCAGTGGCGGAAGATCGGGGGGCACCGCTGTCCCCACATGATTTCCATCGGGATGGGTGGAGGGGGTTGGTGCGGGCTTTTCGGGGCGGGGTGATTGCCTCGGCTGATTTTCGGGGAAATTGGGCAAAAAAAGTTCCGGACAATCCAATTGACGGATAATCAGTTGGATAAGGTCGAAAAACGCGGAATTTCGCTCGGGATTTTTAATGGAATGACTTGATAATTCGGCATCTTTTTTCCCATTGGAGGCATGGGGATTTGTTGCAACTCGAGCGTAGGGGAAACCATCAGGCCGCCGGTCGTGATTCGACTGAAGCGGGGTGGCAGGCGCCCGGCCCATACGGTGGTGAGTTTCACCTAGTCGATCATGTTCCCGACAATGGCTTCCCACCGACAAAGTTGCGAAAATGGCCGGCCCGGACGACGGGATCCGCGGTCGATTTCCCTGGCGGCGGTGTTCGCTTTGGTTTTTCTCATCGGGCCGATCCCGGCGATGGCGGAATCAGCCGAGGAGGAACCGGAAGAAGTAGCGAACATCGCTGGCGACCGGGAAAAGAAGGTCTTCGTCCACCACATGGGGAGCATGAATGTCGGTCGTGGGGCGATGGCTTGGCATACTCGGAATCCTGATCTGGGTCATCCAACGATCTCCAACGGCGGAGATTATCGGGCCCTTCCTTTGGCTCCCTACGACCTTTACAACCTGACTTTGGAGGAGTCGGCCGACCTGCAGATCCGCCGAGCGATGCGGATCGGTATCGATGGATTCGCGGTCAACGCGTGGGCGGGCGACAATGAGGCCAAGGAGTTCCTGGCCGCGCTCTTCAAAGTTGCCGAGGAAAACGATTACCCGTTTGAAATCAGTATCTGTCCCGATCCCAATACGATACCTCAACCGAACGGTCTCACGGAGGCGATCGCGGATACGATCATCCATCTGCTCGAGCATCATGGCGACAGTCCCAAATTGGCCCGTCGTGACGGCAAACCGATTATTTTCGGGTATCAGTCCGCTTTTCTTTGGGTCCACTACCTGGAGCAGCTCTACAATGGCGACCGCCACCAAGTCGACATCGCCCGGACGACCCCGGAAGGGTGGGCCTTGGTGGGGGACGCTTATGCGAACCTTGAAGCGATCGTCGGGCAGGAGCTTTATTTCCAATTCGACCTCGGCTCCTTTTACCACGGTCTCCAAACCGTCTGGGAACCTCAAAACGGAAACGTGCTGGCGGCGGCGGTGATCGCCCAACATCTCCCGGCGGTGACCGAGTTTCTTCCCAGCATGCAGGTCGGAGAGATCGGACCCTTGGTGACGGCGGCGGGAGCCGAGTGGGGGCAGCCGGTTTACTTAAATTACGACAACCCGCGGATCAATTGGACCCATGGGGGACCCGGGACCGACGAGCTTCGTCTACGCTGGCAGCAGGCGCGCGACAGCGGGGCCACCCTTCTGCAATTGACGACCTGGAACGATTACCACGAAAACACCAACATCTCGCCGGGCACGACCACCCACTACGCCTATTACGATCTGATGGGCTACTTTATCCGTTGGTGGAAAACCGGTGAGCAACCCGAGCCGGACCGCGACCGGGTTTACATTTTTTCTCGGAAATATCCCGGGGGATTGACATCGTATCCGTTTAATAAATACAATGAGAGCGAAGGGGTAATCGAAGTGTTGACCATTCTTCCGGAACCGGCGTTCGTCCGGGTTCCGGGCCGGGGCGATTATTATGCTCCCGCCGGACTTTTTACGCGGCAATTTCCCGTGACTCCCGGTCCGGTGGAGGTCGAACTTATCCGGAACGATTCGGTCAAACTCCACTTGGAACTCCCGGAGCCGATTACCATTCGTCCGTTCCGCCAGGACAACGGTATCACCGCGATTTCCAGCGAATGTTGGCGCCATTGGAAGAAGGATTTTGGCGACGCGCCGATGGAGCTGCACGCGGAATATGGGGATGTCGATGGAGACGGCCTTCCCAACTGGTTTGAGATGTATTGGTTCGGGCATTTCGGCGACTATTCAACAGCCACAATAGCCGATCCGAACGCCGACGTGAACGGCGATGGATTTACCAATCGCGAAGCTTACCTCTTGCGCCGGAGTCCGGTCGCTCCCCCCGGCACGCAACCCATTCAGTCAAAGCCAGAGGAGCGGGGCCCCTTCCATGGGGTGCCGATGACAATCCCCGGCCGGATCCCGGCGGCGTTTTTCGACCGTGGAGGGCAGGGTATCGCCTATTTCGATACAAGTTTCTTTAACGAGGGTGGAGGGTTGCGTTTCCAGGAATACGTCGACCTTGAAGCGACGACCGATGAAGGCGGAGGCTACAACGTCGGCTGGATCGCTCCCGGGGAATGGCTCTTATACACGGTCGACGTGGAGGTGGCCGGGTTCTATGACCTCCACCTACGCGCGGCCGCCACGCAGGACGGATGTTATCTGCAGATCGATTTCGATGGGGGGGAGCATATCCGCTTCGATCTCCCGAACACGGGAGGATGGCAGATGTGGGAGACGGTAACCGTCCCTGGGGTCTTCTTGAAGGCAGGAAAGCAGACGATGCGGGTGGTCGCCGGCACCGCGGGCTTCAACATCAATTATGTCGAAGCTGAATTCATTTCCGGCTTATCGCCGCTCTCTTACGAGGAGTGGCGGGCGGCGGCTTTTACGCCGACCGAGTTACTCAATCCGATGGTGAGCGGCGATACGGCGGACGCCACCGGGAATGGAATCCCCAACCTGTTGCAATACGCCCTCAACAAGGACGCCCGGGAGACCTCCCGGAAAGGTTTGCCTCGCCTGGGCACGATGGCGATCAACGGCCGGAGCTACTTGACGCTTACCTTCTCGCGGCCGGCCGGGGTGAAAGGAGTGGTTTACCGCGTGGAGGTGAGCGGCGATTTGACCGATTGGAACAGCGGCGAGAACCACGTGATCCCGGTCTCCCGGACGGTGCAGGGGGGAGCGGAAAGAATCGTGGTGCGCGACGCCAAGCCGGTCGACGTATCCACCAACCGGATTATGCGTCTGCGGGTCAAGCTTGCCGCCGATTAATGGGGCATCGAACAATCTCAACTGGAAAGGACAACTTAAATGGAAAACAAGAAAACGTCGTCGGACAAAAAGGTCGGTCTCGCCCTTCAGGTGAACCGCAAGCCGGGTGCCGGCATGATGGAGCAAACGTGCGAATACGGTTTTATCGGAGAGCTAAACTCCGATAAAATGATTTACGACACCCAGGTCAAAATGCCGATCGCCGGCAAAACTCGCCAAGTCAAACAGAACTACCGGGTCGACTTCGTTCTCAGCGGGAAAATGATTGTCGAGCTAAAGGGAATGCTCCCTCCGCCGAGACTCCATTCCTAAACGGAAACGCCCCCCGGCCCCAGGTGTCACTCAGATCGGGGTTTCAAGTTTTTGCGAGCGCGCCACCATTGATCCCGGGATCTCGCGGAGGTTGTCGCGCAAGGCGTCCAACGAAAACCGGTCATCGACCCGGCTCTCTCCCGCCATTGCCTCGAGTCGGTCCGGGTGGGCGACAAAGCCCTGCAAAATCTCGCTTAATTTCTCGCCGGTCAACGGGTCCAGAACGACACCATTGCGACCATCTTCGACGACGTCCCCGCAATGACGACTGGCGACAATTGGCAGGCGATACGCCTGGGCCTCGAGTTGGGTCAAGGCGAAGCCATCGGACAGGGTCGGGAGGAGAAAGACGTCCGCCTCCTTGTAATATCGAACAGTTTGCGAACGGGAAACCGCCCCTTTCCACGTCACGTTGGGCAGCGAAGCGTAGGGTTCCGGGATCTTAACGTCGGAGGGGCCGATCATCCAGAATTCGACCGGCGCGTCCCGAAGGCGGTCCATTGCCTCCAGGACCAAAGCAAGACCTTTTCTCAGGTTGACCTGGCCGAGGAAGAGCGCTCGCAACGGACGGTCGCGGTCGAACCGATCCGGGATGGAACGTTCGATAGTTCCGCGAGGTGGGTTTTCGTAAGCCAATGGAATGATTCGGACCCGATCGACCGGGAGGCCGCTCTCCTGCAAGGCCCGTTTGCTCCAGGATGAGTTGACCAGGATGAGGTCGGCGAGCTCCATCTCTTTCTCCCATTCCCGCCAATAACGGACGGGAGCCCTTTTCCAACTGGTCTTGAGTTCCGGGTGCCGGGCGACCTCCGCCGCGACGATGTTCTCTTCCCGCACCGCCGGATCGATCTGGCCGAGCAGGGTGGTCCATCCGAGATCCTTGAAGAAGCGGAACAATTCCCCGGCGGCGTAACTGTAGGCGAAGAAGATTCCCGGTGGCCCGTTGCGCAACTCGGCGAGGTAATAACGTCGCAACAACCGGATCAATTCGCGTTGGAACCAGTAGTTGCGCCGCATGATGGTCTCCCAGGCCGGCCATCGGCGCTGTTTGGCATGGACATCGAAGCGGATCCGTCCGAATCCGAGATCTTCGATCCGGGCGTCGGCGAGGTCGGGATGGCGGCGCTCGGCCAGCTTTTTGATACCCTGGACGGGCCAACTGTTCAACGTTTCGGGCCGTCGCGACCAGAAGTCGGTTAACAAGAGGGAGAGCGCTCCCTCCCGATGCAGCACGCGCGGAATGGCATAGTGCTCCCGCGAACCGAGCTGACAGCAAATCCATTTGGTGCCATCCATGTTTTCGAATTTCATTTTTTCCAGCGCGGCCGGATCGGCACGCACGGGTTGCCTGAGCAGATCATGCTTCTCGGCAGGTTTTGAGTGATGATGGAGCCGGCGGTGGCGACTGCCTCCGGGCCGACCGTGACCCCGGGACTCACGAACGTTTGAGCTCCGATCCAGCATCCCGGCATCAAGTCGATCGGAGCGTTTCTGTATTTGAAAGTTGGATCTCTGAAATCGTGATTACCGGTGCACAGGAAGGCACGCTGGGAAACGCACACATGACTGCCGATCCTCACGGGTTCGAAATTGAGAATGAAGGCCTCCTCGCCGATCCAAACATGATCGCCGAGGGAAAGCTTCCATGGGAAATGAATGTTCACCCGCGGCTTGATGACCGCTCCCCGGCCAATCGTTGCTCCGAACATCCGGAGCAATCTGGTCTTTAGGGTGTTCGGCCATGGCAGGGCGGAAAGAAAGAAAAAAGTCTTCACCAAATACCAGGCAACCTCGACCGGTTTGGATCGGCCGCGGTCAAGCCCCGTCGATCCGTTGAAGCGATCGAGACGGACTCGGGTTTCCGAGGGCACGGAACGGGTGTTATCGGCAATGGTGTTCACAGGCGTCCAGAATTGTTCGGGAGATCGCCTCCCAAGTGTAGCGCTTTTTCACCAAGGTAAAGGCGGCTTCCCCTCGTTGACGAAGTTGCACCGAGTCGGCGGATAACGCTTGGTCGAGCGCCCGGGTGACGGATTCGGGAGACGGATCGCATTCGAATCCCCCGCCGTCGGCGGCGAGTTCGGGGAAGTTACAGGGCCGGGAGGCGAGGACCGGAACCCGGCAGGCCATCGCTTCAAGAATGGCGACGGAGAAGCCTTCGGAATAGGAGGTAAGCGCGAATAGGTCGGCGGATTTCAGCAAGGCGATCTTCTTCGCGCCGGTCACGACACCGGGGAAACTGACGCAGTCGTTTAAACCGTGTTCCCGGACGACTTGTTTGAGCTCCGCCAAGTGACCGTTCTCATCGGGACCGGCGAGGATGAGTTCCCAGTCCCGCCTTTGGCGGGGAAGGGCGGCCCAACTTTTGAGCAATAGTGCGATCCCCTTCTTGGGATGGAGGCGGCCGAGGAAAAGGAGGCGTCGCCGTCCTTTGGGCAGCGGCTTGATGGAGGCGTCGGTGAACGGATCGAGGCGGATGCCATTGGGGGCGACCACGATCGGCGCGCGGATTCCCTGGGCTTTGATCTGATCGGCTTCCTTGCCCGTCAAGGCCCGCCAGAGCCGGGCGGCTTTGAAGTTGCTGTTCTCGAAGAGGAGGTGGGCGATCCGTTTTTTCCAGGGAGAACGCTCCAGGATCCATGGTTCGAAGAAACCATGGGGATGGTAGATCAACGGTTTCCGGCGAAGCCGCGCCTTGCTTCCGAAGATCCAGTTCGTGGATACATAAAAGCCGTGTCCGTGGATCACGTCGGATTGATCGAGGAGTTGGTCCGCTTCGCGCCAGAGGCCGGGAGAGAAGAACGCTTTATCGGGACCGGTCCGCAGGTATTCCCGGGTGCCCGGCAAAAGATTCGGGGCGTTGTCTCCGCTGGTGGCGACCAACTGCGATTCGGAAGCGGCGTGGATGAATGCTTCATGCAATTCGAACGCCGCCCGACCGAGTCCGCCGCCTTGGAGTGCTTCCAGAGATTGGACAAAATGGAGATGACGGAGCAGGCGGGTGTGGCCGGAGCGTGTGGCCGCCGGACGCCAGGCGGACGCTGAATGGAGGCATCTTGAGGTCATGTTGGAGAAATCGGCGAGAGGTTCAGGTTCGCGACAAGATGAGGAGCGGCGGCCGAGGCGGCCTGGAGGGCTCCGGTGGCGAAGCGTTCGCACCCCCAATCGCGGATGATTTCGCGGGATCGTTTTCCCATTTGCCGCGCGGTCTCGACATCGGCGAGAGTCGTGAGGGCTTCGGCCAGTTGTTCGACCGAGTCGGGATCGAATGTGAAACCATTTTGCCCCGGTTTGACCAAATCAGCGGCGCACCCGGCGGTGCGGGAAACGATGACCGGCAGGGAACAGGCCATTGCTTCGTTGACCACCAGCCCCCATTCCTCGTAGGCGCTCGGTAGGACGAAGGCGCTGGCTGTCGCGTAGAACGAAGGGTTCTCCTCGATCTGGCGGAAACCGTAGAAGTGGACGCCCGGGGGAGTGGATGCCGTGGTATTGTCCGGCGATTGGTTTGCCGGGTGGTCGAAGATGGGGAGATTGTTGCGCTCGCACGTTCGCCGGAGCGTCGACTCCACCTCGCCGGATCCGACGAAGACGAGGTGGTGGGGATCGTTGGGGTGTTTTCGGCGGAAGGCGGCGAAGGCATCGACCAGAACCGGAAGATTCTTTTTTTCCACCATTCGTCCGAGGCTCAGAAAATAACGGTCGGGAAGCTGGAGACGCTCCCGGACCGGAGCCGGGTCGCGCCGAACTATCTCGGCGGCCTCCGCGAAATAGCGATTGTCGATCGCGTCGTATCCGGGAAACAATGTCGCCGGAACCATGCCGAGGTTGGTGAAATGTTCAATGTGCGGGGTGCCTCCGACAAAGCCGCCGTGAAACGATCGGACGATCCGGCGTTTAAGGCTCTTTTTCCACCCGGTGGCTCGCTGGGTGCCCGCATGGCTTTCGTTCATCATGATGATTCGAGCTCCCCGAAGCCGGGCCGTGAGGTTCGCGAATAGCGACCAATGCCAGTAGGAAGGGACGAAGACCACGTCGCAGCGTAAGCGCAGAAGAAGAGGCACCAGATGTCGGGTGAGCAGGAGCGGATTGAACTCGGTTTCCTTTTCGCCGACCTTGAGGTGATGGACCGCCGGGTGGCTCCGGGGTTTCTTCCAATCGTAAACGCCGCTGGAGGGGAAGAGCTCCAGTCCGTGAACATCGACCCCGGACGCCTTGCCCCGCTCGTGAAGAGCCCGGAAGCGGGCGTAATGATAGGGACCCCAATTGCCCCAGATGATCAAGATACGCATAGGAATTGAATCGGATTTACCCATCGATCCTGGTGGACGGATGGTTCGAATACGGTCCGGAAATGTATTCGGATTCCTCTTCCCATTCGTCGGCGGGATGCGCAACGGGCTCGGGGAAGAGATAGATCGCGAGGAATCTCCAGACGATGATCGGAAACAACGAAAAAAGAAGAAACTTGAAGATAGAGATGCCGCCATCGCGGAAGAATTGAACGATGACCGCGTTGAGAATGATGAACATGAAACCGTAATAGAGATTGTGTTGATTGCGGATGAACCAGTTGTAGGCGAGGCCGAGCAGACAACCGGCGACTGTCATCGTGATGAACACTCCGAGCCAACCGCCACTCATCCAGCCGTCGCCGACCAACGATGGGGTGAGGCCGAGAAAATTTCCGTAGTCGTTTAGATTGAAGAAGACGATGGGCGGCCCGACCGGCTTGTTCTTCCAGATCTGACGGGGAATCGGCTCGGTGAAAAGCTGAAGGTATTGGGTGCCGTAGGTGTAGGTGTCGGTTCGTTCCGGGACAACCGCCGTGATGTAGGTGAGGTAGTCGAAGTTGGCGAAGTCGAGGGTGTCGAAACGTTCGGCGAACGTCTCGGAAGTATCGAGGATGTCCCGGCTCTCCTCGACGTTGCCGGAAATCAGATTTTGGAAGTAGGTGCGGTCGAGCCCGAGGTTGGCGAACAGGATGAAAATCAGCGGCAATGGGAGGAGGAATTTCAGTGAGGGAATGTTCCGCCTTTTTTCCCATGTATGGCAGAGGACGACCGCGAAAATGGTCAGAATGATCGTCCAACGCCCCCATCCTTCGCTCGCCCGGTAGCCGAGGAAAAGGATGAGTGGCAGAAAGGCGTACCAGCGCCATCGTCCCATGACCGCGATGAAAATGGTGATGGGAATGAGGACTTGTTGAAGGTCGTTCAGATAACCGCTGGTTCCGGTCATGACGAAGACGCCGTCGATATGTTCGCCGTCCGGCGCGGCTTTGATCACGGAGAAGATCCCGAGAGGAGTGAGGAGGGCGACCATCGTCCAAAACGCTTTTCGGTCCGATGGAGTGAATTCTCGTTCGGCTTCGACGAATTTCGGGCCGCGTTCCCGTGTGGCGAGGGCGAAGCCCGTGCAAAAGAAGACCAGGCCGGCCGAGCTGAGATAGAGTGTGAACGACATCTCCGGTTCTGTTGGGAAGAAACCGATGTAGTTCCAGACCATGTCGAAATCGAAGGCGTAAATCAGTGTCGGGCGGATACAGAATACGATGGCGTGAAACGCGAGGTAGACGGTGGTCGGATGGAAGATGGTCAGTTGGCCGCGAGCCCACATCACGAAGACGACGATGGCGAAAATCGCCCATTGGATCAGGATGTCGGAGAATAGCATCGGATGATCGTCTGATTACGCGGCGGCCAGGGGTCGGAGGATTTCGCGGACCTTGGCTCCGGCGGTTTCCCAGTTGAGTCGGTGTCGAAATTCGGAGGCGGAGGAGCGGGCGAGGTCGACGTATTCCTGGGGGTGGCGGAAGAGGTTTTCCACATACCGGGCGTAGTCGACCGGAGCCGCCGCCGGGGTGAAGAGACGGCCATTGATGTCATTGCGCACGACGGTTGGGATCCCGCCGACCTCCCGGGCGAGACAAGGAACCCCATAGGCGTTGGCTTCGCAATAGACCAAGCCGTAACATTCGGCGATCGACGGCACGATCAGGAAGTGGGATTCGGCGAGAAGCCGTTCGAGTTGGGCCGCGTCATCCTCGGAGTCTTTGCTGAGAAAACCCTCGCAACGGACGAAATCGGGTTGGCGGCGATTGTGAAACGGATTGCAACCGACAACAGTCAATTCGGTGGGCAACCCGATCTGGTTCAATTCGCGGGCGACCGCCACCGCGGTGTCCCCTCCTTTGCGTTCCCAGTCGATTCCAATGAAAAGCAGTTTGCAATAACGGGTCGATCTGCGGTGGATGGTCTCCGTGACCTCATCGGGCGAGGGAGGGTGGTCGAGATTCGCTCCGAACGGAACGACGTGGACCTTTTGCGGGTCGGCTCCATAGTCGCGCACCGCGCTTTGGGCGGCCCAATCCGACGAGAAAATAACGGCACCCGCCCGATCGATGGCGAGTTGTTCGATGGTGTGACCGGCTCGGATGGTCTCGGCGGAAAGATTGGAATATTCGGGGTAAAAGTCGAACAGGCAGGCGTGGGTGGCATCGGACCAAAACGCGGTTGGTTTGTCGGTTTCGAGAAAGGCGATCGGGATGGTCCCGGGGCTGAAAATGAGCTCGGCGTCGGCCTCCTCGCGAAGCTTCTGATCGACCGTGGCCGCGAAATGCCGGGCAACGCTCAAATCGTGACCGGAGTGATACCGGCGATGGAGCACGTGATTATAAATGAATCCTTTCGCCTTCAGAATCGGCCAGCGGGCCCGGGGACGCGCCAGTGGTCCGATGAAGTCGAGGTCGAATCCTTGCCGAGTCAGGGCTTGGGCCATGAAGCTGCCGGTCCCCGACCAATTGCCGACATCGAGCGGGTCGTAATCCGTGACGTATCCGATTTTCATCGCCGGGAATGGATTAACCAGGAATGGGAACGCGTGGGCATAAATCGGATTCAATGAGAATCAATGACAGACTTCACGGTTCGTTCCCCTTGATAGAATTCGGCTAATTGGCGGGCGATGCGAAGCCAGGAAAATCGTTCGTAGAGTGTTTCCGTGGATACGCGGAAATCTGGTCCCTTGACTTGAAGTTCGCGGACGGTTTCCCGAAAACCATCGAGCCACCCTGGCAGATCGGCTTCGCAGGTGAAGATTCCGTCCAACTGGTCGGTGAGACGAGCGGCCTCGCCAATCCGGCTACAGAGCACCGGCGTCCCTCCCGCGAGATGATCGGTCAATTTGTAGGGGAGGCGATAATGATTGAAATCGCTCCGTCGCATCGGAACCAGACCGAGGTCGAGGGAGGGGTTGAAGCGGGCGAATTTTGCCGCCGGCAACGCACCCAGGTAATCGACCCGGTGGGCGATTTCAGGGAAGTCTTGTAACCGATGTGAGGGATCGCGTCCGGTAATCGCCAAACGAAGATTGGGAAATTCATCGCCGAATTGGCGAATCGCCTCCAGACACCAGTCGATTTCGCCCGACCAACCCATCAAGCCGACGTAAAACGCATCGGGTTTCAACCCGAGGACCGAGCGGCATTCAGCCTTGTCCTTTAGCGGGACGGGCCAGACCCCATTGTAAATCACTCGGCTGTCGGGTGCTCCACGCTCTGTCGCCAGCCGGGCGAGCGGATGACTGACCGCCGTGGTGAGTTGGCTCGCGCCGGGAAGTTTTCTTTCCAGGCGTCCCACGCACCAGGCGGTCCATCGGGCTTGAAGAGTCCGGGGGCTCTTCAGGCCGAACTCGTCGTTGATCCAGAAGTCATCCCAGTCGTAGACAAAAAGGCCGGGGCGGCGTTTCTTCAACCAGAGCCACGGGAGGGCGGCGGTTGGGAACGGTTGGAACAGATGATAGACGTCGGCGGGTTCGATCCGGGTGAGCAAGCGGCGAAGAATGTTCGCCGGATTGGTCGGGGGAAGAATCCAGCGGTTGCCTGGCACCGTGGGCGAGAGCACGTAGGCGACGCCGTCTCGCAGTTCGGTTGATTTCCGTATCCGATTTGTCGAGCATTGAGAATAGACCGTCACGTCGTGCCCGAGTTGACGAAGCGCGCAGGCCAGATTGTGGGATCGGAAATAGGTTCCGGTTCGGCGATCCTCGGGAGCGAGGAAAGCTATCCGCAGGCGGCTCCGCGGGTACGGTTCGAGGTGGCTTGACTGCCCGCCCGAAGGAGCCTGGAACGAGAACATCGGCAAGAGAAGATGCGAACGTTTTAGCATTGCGGGTCAACGGTCGGTCCACGCGGTCGCTTCTACATGCCTGTTTCGGTCGCGGCCGACGTCGTCGAAATCGAGAATCACGTCGAGGATCCGTTCGGCGGCGTTGCCGTCTCCGTATGGATTTGGCGCCAATTCGGGAGGCCGTGATTCCACCACTTGTTGGAGGACCTCGCTCGCTTCGCGGACGATTCGGCCCCGGTCGGTGCCGACCAATTGGGAGACACCGGCTTCCAGTCCTTCCGGCCGTTCCGTGGTGTCGCGCATGACCAGAACGGGAACCCCGAAGGTCGGGCCCTCCTCCTGAATCCCACCGGAATCGGTCAGGATTAGCGAGGATGCCTTCATCAGGTGAACGAATTCCTGGTAGCTGGCGGGCGGAAGGAGCCAGACGTTCTCGACCTCGTGCAGTAATTCGTTGGCAGGTTGCTGGACGTTTGGATTGAGGTGAACCGGGTAGACGAATTGCACTTGAGGGAATCGGATCGCCAAGTCGCGGATTGCCAGGCAGAGTTGACGGAACGGTTCTCCAAAACTCTCCCGGCGGTGCGCGGTGATGAGGACCAACGGAAGCTTCGGGTCAATCTCGCGGAATGCGCTGCGGTCCCAGTCGAACGGTTGGCCGCTGACCTCCAGCAAAGCGTCGACCACGGTGTTGCCGGTGACATGGATTCGTTCGGGGAGGACTCCCTCGCGGATCAAGTTGTCGGCCGTGGCGTCGGTTGGGGCGAAGTAGGCATGGGCGATCAAGTCGATGGCCCGACGGTTGAACTCTTCCGGAAAGGGACGGCGATTGTCGTAAGTCCGCAGGCCGGCCTCCACGTGACCAATCCGGATGTTATGGTAGAAGGAAACCAACGCTCCCGCCATCGCCGACGTGGTGTCTCCCTGGACCAGCACCCAATCGGGAGATACCCTTGATACAACCTCGTCGAGCTCGCGGACCAGGCGGGCGGTCAGCGCGGACAGCGTTTGGCCCGGCGTCATCACATTGAGATCGAAGTCGGGAGCGATATCGAACAGTTGCAGGACCTGATCGAGCATCTCACGGTGTTGGGCCGTGATGCAGACCACCGGGGAGAGTCCCCGTCGTTGAGCTTCCTTGAGAATCGGAGCCATTTTGATGGCTTCCGGTCGAGTGCCGAAGATAAAAAGAATTTTCATAGATTACGGTTCAGGAGAGTCGCCGGGGTGGCGCGGACGGGGGATAGGTCAGGACGCGCCGATTGGGGGGATTGGGCCATCGATTCGCGCAAGAGGGCGATGAGCGGCGTCACTTGTTCTTCCATGCAGAGGGTGGATTGGAACAATGAGTGGGCGGCGGCCTTCATTTTGGAAACCTTCCGCGGGTTTTCAAGGAGGTATGTAATGGATTTCCGGATACCGTCATCGGTCACGGGCCGCGGAAAAAACAGGCCGCATCCCGCAGCGGTCGTTTCGGCCCGAATACAGCATTCGCTGTCGGATAGGATGGCCAAACCGCATTTTAGATACTCGTAGAGTTTTCCTGGTGCGGAGAAACGGGTGTTCAACGTGTCGCCCCGGTAGGTGGCGAAGCCGACATCGGCTTCCTCGAGCACGTGGGGGAGTTCCCGGTAGGGGACCTCGTCGATCCAATCGATGTTTTCCGGATGCCGGGTTTGCCTTAAGGCCGATTCGACTTCGGATTCGGCGAGAGGATGTTTCGGTCCGAGAAGAAGCAGATGAACGCCGTGGGGGAAGGAGCCGACGGCTCGGATCAGACTGTCAGCCCCGTAACGATTGCCAATCGCTCCGCTGTAGATGATTCGAATGGTTCCGGGGGCGCGGTCGGCGAGAATTCGCATCGCTTGGCGGGTGCGTTCCGAGAGGGGTTCTCCGGTGGATCCGTGGGAGGTTCTTCGCGGAGCGTTTTGAATCACCATTGTTTGGCGGGCGTTGCAGTCGGGCCGCAAGGCCAAATGGAGCGCGAGGCGCGAAACAGTCGGGGTCACAATGGCGTCCGCCCGGCTCCAGCATGAAGCGCTGAAACGGAAAAGTTGACGTTCGGCCAAGCTGAAGCGTTCGAGTTCGGGATATTCCAGGAGCCAGTTAACTCGGTGTCGGACATTCCGAGGACCGGTGCAGCGTTGCAGAATCGAGGCCGGGTCGTTGAAGGCGATCAGAACCTCCGGATTCTCCCGAAGGATAAACGAGCGGGCGCGGATCAGAAATTCGAAGAGGGCGGCCGGCTTGCGTAGTTTATCCCATCCGATCCGACGGGATGAGACCGGCAACCGGACAATATCGAATCCGGGTTCGAGCCGTTCGTGTTCGGGTAGTTCGCGGGCTTGATAACCGACGAGTGTCGCCGAAAAGCCGGCCCGGGCGAGTTCCGCGGCCGCATTGAAAAAAGGGGGGACGTTCCAGATCGGATGCGCGGCTACCAGGATGGCCTTCGGGCCGTGTCGATGGTTGGCGGATACATTGGATTCGAGCATGGGTGATGAACTGGGAGACGGTTAAGCGCCGGAGACAGTGAGCCAGTCCGGATGGCTGGCGGCATGCTCGGCGATTTCATGGAGAATTTCCCGGATGGAGGTTTGCGGCTGCCAATTCAGTTCGCGGTTGGCACGCCCATGGTCGAGGACCATCCAGGGAATGTCGAATTCGCGGGGCGCCGGATCGGAGGCGACATTACCCCCGGGGAAACGGGCCTCGCACCAATCGGTCAATTGGCGAAGCGACATTGAATTGCGGATTCCCCCGCTGAAATTGAAGACTCGTTCGCTCGTCTGCGGTCCTTCCAGTTGTCGGCGGATTGCCGGAACGAGATCGCGGGGATGGAGGCAGTCGCGGACCTGATGTCCGTTTCCTCCAAAACCGATGTAACGAAGCGGCCGCTTCTCGCGGTATGAGTGAATCCAATACGAGAAGATGCCTTGGTCCGGACGTCCGAATTGTCCGGCACCCGCAAGGACGCCGCAGCGGTTGATCCAAGCGGGAAAATCGAAAGCCGATCCGTATTCGAGGGCGAGTTGCTCGGAGGCGAGTTTGGTTGTGCCATACAGGGAGAGCGGCGGTTGGGTCGGGTAGGACTCGTCGATTCCGGCAGGACTGAGACCGGGCGGAAAGGAGGAATTTTCCACTGGATGAAAGCGGTGGTCGTTGACCTCGTATTTGATGTCGTTCAGCGGTTGGATGGAATAGACCCGGCTGGTGCTGAGCAGGATGAAACCGGCTTTCCGGGCTTTGCAGAATTCGAGAAGATTGACGGTCCCCCAGAGGTTGTGCTCGATCAATTGCCGGCTGCTGGTACGCCCGTCAACTCCGGCCAAGACGCTGGGGTTGGCGGCGGCGTCGATGACGAAATCGACATTGGGAAGGACTTCGAGGTCGGATGGATTCCGAATGTCTCCATGGAGAATCCGAACGCCGAGGGCCGTCAATCCCGAGCGATTGCGCTCGCTCCCGGATCGGCTGAAGTTATCGAGTCCGATAATCTCGATGCCGTCGGTCGCCTCGATCAAGGCCCGGGCCAAGGTGCTTCCGGCGAAGCCGGCTATTCCGGTGATCAGAAACCTCATTCAGACGGCCGCGAGAGAGGTGCGGGTTTGCCATGCTTCGGTTATCTGGCGAATGATCTCCTCCAGCGGAACGGTGATACTCCATTTGGGATAATGGGATTTCATCTTTCGGAGGTCGCTGTAGTAGCAGATGTGATCTCCGATCCGGTGTTCGTCGCGATAGGTGTAGATTTGTTCTCGGCCCGAACATTGGGCGACCAGATCGAAGGCTTCCAGAATCGAACACGAGTTCTCCTTGCCACCACCGAGATTGTAAACTTCGCCGGGTCGCGGGTTTTCGAAGAAGGCATGCATGAATCGCACCACATCAAGGGCATGGATGTTGTCCCGGACTTGTTTGCCTTTGTATCCGTAGACCTGATATTCCCGTCCCTCCAAGTTGCATTTGATCAGGTAGCTGAGGAAACCGTGCAATTCGACTCCACTGTGGTGCGGACCGGTCAGACAGCCGCCACGCAAACAGCAGGTCGGCATGTTGAAATATCGTCCGTATTCCTGGACCATCAGGTCGCCGGCCGCCTTCGAGGCGCCAAAGAGGGAGTGAAGGGATTGGTCGGTGGGAAAGTTCTCGGCGATGCCGTGGTTAAAAGCGGGATCATCGAATTCCCAACGGGTTTTGAGTTCCTTGAGTTTGATTCGGTTGGGCCGGTCGCCGTAGACCTTGTTGGTCGACATGTGGATGAAGGGCGACTCCCGGCAATGGTTGCGGGCGGCTTCCAGGAGATTCACCGTGCCGACCGCGTTGATGTCGAAATCGACCAGCGGAATTTTTGCGGCCAGGTCATGGGACGGTTGGGCGGCGGTGTGAACGATCAGGTCGGGACGAGTTTTGCGAAGTAAATCGTCGACGGCGGAGCGGTCGCGAATGTCGGCCTCCGTGTGGACGAAATTCGGCAGCGAGGAGATCAATCGCTGCTGATTCCAGCGGGTGTCTCCCTGCGGTCCGAAGAATTTTTTTCGTTGGTTGTTGTCGAGACCGAAGACTTGAAAACCTTGTTCGTGGAAATACGAACAGACTTCCGAGCCGATCAGTCCGGAGGAGCCAGTGACGAGTATTTTTTTCATGAGAGGAAGGTTCAGGAGCGATGGATCGCGGGATTGAGTAATGAATCGTTTGACCGTGCGCGGTTGGCCTCGCCACGTAGGAGAGAAGGCGCCGGGTTCGCGAGGAGTCGGGTTCGGAATTGATCCGGTGAATATTGTTTCCGTGCGGCGTGTCGGCGCTCTTCGGCGCTCGCTTGAAATGATGTAATCTGGTCGGCCATCCGGAGAATCGCGTCGACCAGGCTATCCACGTCCTCGTTTTGAAAACCGATGCCGGCGGCGAACTCGCGGGCCATTTCTTCCATCCAGGTTCCTTGGGTGTAAACGAGTGGAATGCCGGAAATCGCGGCCTCGATGGCGACCCGGGAGACGCGGGCGTAATAGGAGTTCACCCGATACGGGAGAATCATAGCGTCGGTTTCGGCGAGGTATTGCCGGTAGCGTGCTCCATCGACCGCTTGAGTAACGAAGGTCACAGCCGGATCGTTCAACAGGAATGGATCACGAGTGACTGGTGTGCCATCGGGCATCGGGAAGTCGTCAACCCATTGCACCACAAACCGAATGTCTCGGTCGGGGTGTTTTTGGCGAATGGCCAGGATGGCGTTCTGCAGAAGGTCGGAACCTTTTTCATGGCGGGCGAAACCGAAACACGAGAACGTGAGGCGGTGACCGCTTTCATCGAGGGATGGACGGCGGGGTTTCACCTCGGGAAATCGAACCGGGTGGGGAAGGAGCCGGAAGGGGAGGCCGCAAAAATTTTGATACTCGCGGGCCATACCTTCGGTTTCCGCTGCCAGTATCACTTCGCCCGTCTCGACCAGCGGACGGAGTCGGCGGAGGAAGAAGCGGAACATCGCGGTTTTCGGATTCCGGGGAAAACGGGGGGCGGTGTGCGGGCCCTGATAAACGCCCTGGCCGTTGACGAAGAAGAGAACCAGCCGATTGTATTTGGACTTTCGGTACTTAGTGGCGAGGATCGACCAAGCGATCAAGTGATGGATAAGGATGGTGGGGGCCAGAATGGTGTCGTTTTTCCGCGAGTCGCGCAGATAGGCATCTACCGCGCGGAATAAGCTCCAGTTGTGGCGGAAAACTCCGAGATAACGAAGGATCGGATTGGGATGATCCTGGCGGCGGTCCCAAGCCGATCGCGGCAGGATCGGAAGGGCGTTTAAATCTTTGAGAATTATCGGATCGGCCTCACGGTGGGCGATCACCGATACGGAATCTCCTCGATCGCGGCAGGCGTCGCGGATGGATTGAATGTATTCAAACCAGTGTCCCTTCAGGGTGTGCAACGCTTCTTCGACGATGAGCAAGCTGCCGGGGGCAGGGCTCGGTTGGGCGTCGGTTGGTGCGGTTGCTTTCATGGTGGCTGTTCAGGAGATGGAGGTGAATGGCCGGGGAAGTCCTCCGGCGTAACTCCAATCGGCGTCGACATTGAACGGGAACCAGGCCCGGTCGGTGGTTACTTTACCGGTTCCATAGAAATCCCCCGCTTCCACTTCGAAACAGGCGATCGGTTCGGTTGGAAAGTCGCACAGGTCGGCGTCCCACTCGACACGGGCGTAAACGAGGTAGCGGCCCGGATTCAAGGGCAGGCGCCGGATGCGGCAATGGAATTCGCCGTTGGAGTCGAGGTGGTGGAACTGGTCCCCGGTGTGGTAATTGTAAAGGGTGAAGAGTGGGTCGCCATTAAGAGCATGGACGCTGACCCCGACCGCTATGTTGCCGCGGATTTCGGAGGCTTCGGATTCGTAGCCGATGGCGAGGGAAAGGTCACCGCCGGAGAGGGCGGCTCCGATCTCGTCGCCGGTCGGCTCCATCAAACGAAAACCGTTGATACGGATCCGACCATCGCCCTCGCGTGGCAGGTTGCGAATATCACTTCCGTCGACTGACTCGCTGCATTGTTTCAGGTATTCGCGGATGCCGGTTTTCGGGTCGGTGATCATCTTGATCCGGCCTTCCTCCATCACGATCACCTTTTGGCAGAGGCGTTCGATGCACCCCATGTTGTGACTGACGAAGAGCACGGTCCGGCCATCGCCCCGGGCGACGTCCTGCATTTTGCCGATGCTCTTTTGCTGAAACTGGGCGTCGCCGACCGCCAGGACTTCGTCGACGATCAGGATCTCGGGTTCCAAATGAGCGGCGACGGCGAAGGCAAGTCGAACCATCATCCCCGAGGAATAGCGTTTGACGGGCGTGTCGATGAACCGCCGGACTCCGGAGAAATCAATAATTTCGTCGAACTTCTGGTCGATCTCCCGTTTCTTCATTCCGAGGATCGTGCCGTTGAGATAAACGTTCTCCCGACCGGTTAGTTCCGGATGAAAACCAGTCCCGACCTCCAACAAACTGGATACGCGTCCGAATACTTCCACCTGTCCCCGCGAAGGATCGGTGATTCGGGAGAGGACTTTGAGTAACGTGCTTTTGCCCGCGCCGTTTCTTCCGATGAAGCCGACGACTTCCCCCCGTTTAATTTCGAAATTGACGTCGCGCAAGGCCCAAAGCACGTCGGGATTCTGCGACTCCGCTTCGGAGAATCGACTGAGGCTTCGCAGGTAGCGGAAGTTGCGGAGCGGTTGTTTCGCCCATTTTAAACTGGCCGAAACCAGCGAGTCGGAGATCTCCTCCCGGAGTCCCAGGCGGAAGCATTTACTCAGGTTTTCGGCTCGAATCGCGGTCGGAGTCATAGGTTTTGAAGATGGGCGCTCATGCCACGTCGGCGAAGACGCGCTCCATGCGACGAAAGTAGAATGCGCCGGAGACGAAGAGACCGGTGGCGACTATCGCTCCCAAGGCGATGTAATCCCACGGCATCGGGTTGGTGCCGAGAAGGGCCGACCGGAATCCCTCGATCACCCCCACCAGCGGGTTGATAGCGTAAAAGAGCCGGAGGTGTTCCGGGATCAAAGTCACGGAGTAAACGACCGGGGACGCGTACATCAGGAGTTGCACGGCGAAGTTCATGCCGTAGCGGACGTCGCGGAACTGAATCGCCAGGGCGGTGAGCCACATGCCGATTCCGGCGACCGTCAAGGTCATCAGCAGGATCAATACTGGAAGGAAAACGACGTTCCAAGTCGGCATGACTCCGAAGAACGGCATCAGGATCAGCAGAAGAATGAAGGCGATGGTGAAATCGACCAGCTTCGCCATGACCGCCGTAAGCGGAATCATGATACGAGGAAAGTAGATCTTTTTCAGCATCTCCGCGCTGGTGACCAGGCTCGAACTTGAGTCGGTCATCGCATTGGAGAAGTAGGCCCACGGAACCATCGCGGTGAAACTGAAGATGGCGTATGGAACGCCATCGGAACCGATGTTGGCCAGTCGTCCGAAGATGATCGTGAAAATGATCATCGCGAAAACCGGCTGAATCACCGCCCATCCGATGCCCAGGACGGACTGCGCGTAGCGAACTTTGATATCCCGCCAGACGAGGAAGTAGAATAGGTCGCGGTAGTGGACCAATTCCCGACAATCGATTAGTTGCCATCCAGTCCTGGGTTTGAGAATGAAGTGCGGAACGGTCGTTGACATTTGAATACGCAAACGAAGGCCGGAGGGAATTAGATCGCTTGCGGCAACGGCTCGGTAATCGCCGGGGTCGGCAGGAGGGCGCATTGTTCCTGCCACAGACGGTCGCAGAGGCGTCCGGGAGGGACTTCCAGGTCGTCAAAGGTCAAGACTGTGTCGCGGGGAATATCGCGAACCACGCGGCAGCCTTCCGCCAATCCCATCGGGAGGAGGTTTTCGGAGCGGGCAACCGCCGCCTTTTCCGCCTGTCCGTAAATCGTGTAGCCCCCGATGCCGTCCAAAGTTTCGCCGGCTTTCAGGTCCCTTTTGGCCAGGGCGATCACCTCCACCGAAGGGGCGCCGAGGGGGGCCATGACCGGGTCCCGGAAGTCGACCACCCGGGCGATTGAGTTCGGGATCTCCAGGAAGCAGAGATGATAAGGAATATAGAAACTGTAGAGCGGACCGTCGCCGAGTTTGTAGAGTTTGAGGTTTTTTCGGACGAATGGGTCGTCGGACTTGGCGAAGATGAAGACGCCCGGACCGGGTTTCGCGCCAACCACGTAATCGACCGCACCTCCGATTTGTTCAAGTTCGTCCGCGTCGTATGCGGAGGTGAGCTCGTCGACGTGGCCGGAGAAGTCGCGGCCGATCATCCCGCGGCGGGTGACGGTCATCCCGGTGGCGTTGGCGATAGCCGCCTGCTCGAAGGAAATCTTGGTGCCATCGGCGAAGCTGGTGACCATATTCGCCCCTTGATCCCATTTGCGAGCGAACTCTGCCTGGGTGGCAGGGGTCCGGTAGGGGTCCTGGAGGCCCTTGATGTTTCCGCAGAGGAGGGGAGTAAGCCCCATGCCGCGGACGAAGCGGTGGAGATTGAGAGTGACACCCGGTTGGTCGCCGTCGGAACCGCTGAAGAGAACTCCGGCGTCATCGGCTCGTTTTTTCAAAATCGGGCCGAGAGTCGCTTCCAGTTCGGCGTTGACGAGAATGACTGGCTTTCCGTGAGCGAAGGCGTCGAGGCAGATGCGGCTGGCGAAGTCGATCGTACCGGTCACTTCCAGGATCACGTCGATCCCTTCCGCCTCACACAGGAGGGAGGGGTCGTCGGTGCAGCAAGGAATGCCGGCGGCGATATTTTGTTCGAGTTCCGGGACGGTCCGGACGTTGGAGAATTCGGTGACTTCTGCCTGGGCGAACGCTCGTTGCGCTCGTTCGAGATGGCGATTGGAGAGGGCGGCCACGGTGATTCCCGGGGTGTGCCGCATGATCTGGTGGACGATGGCGGTGCCGAGGGTGCCGGCGCCGACGATTCCGGCGCGGATCGGGCGGTTCTGCGCGGCGCGCCGGGCGAGTGCTGTATCGATGAGCAACATGGTTAGACGATGTTTTGTGCGGTTCGAACGTCGACTGGGGCTTCGATGGTTTGACCGAGCAACGGCCAGTTGGCGTCTTTTTCGGAAATGGATTCGACTGGCAGAGGCCAGGACAACTTGAGTGACGGATCGTCATAGCGGACGCCGCGCTCGTGTTCGGGGGAGTAGAACGCACCTGTCTGATAGAAGACTTCGGCGTCGTCGGTCAAGGTCTGGTAGCCGTGGCCGCACATCGGGGGAACGTAGAGGGCCCGGCGATTGTCGGCGGTCAGTTCGACGCCGACATGTTTAAGGAACGTCGGGGATTCCGGCCGGAGGTCGACGATTTGGTCGAAGATCGCGCCGCGGAGGCATCGGACGTATTTCGATTCGAGGGCGGGTGCGACCTGGTAGTGCATTCCCCGCAGGATTCCTTTGCCTCGGTTCACGCAGATATTGCATTGCGCCACCCGCGGGTTCAGGCCGTGCTCTTCGAATTCGCGGGAACAGAATGCCCGCGCGAAGAAGCCGCGTTCGTCGCTCTTCGGGTCGCATTCGATAATGAACGCCCCCTCGATTTCGGTTGGAATAAACTTCATGATGTAAGGATGAGAGATCAGGCAGGTTTGAGATATTCTTCGGCGTTCGGTCGTCGGATTCGGTTCGGCATCACCGCCGGAGCGAAGGCGTCGCTCATGTAGGTTTCGATTTGATCGCGGGTCATGGCGGCGATCTCCGTGGCGTTGCCACTCGCGGCGGCGCGGTACCAGGTAGCGGTCTGTTCGATGGTTTGCTCGAACGACCATTGTGGACGCCAACCGAGCAACCGGGTGGCCTTGCTGATGTCCAAGGTGAGAAGGGCCGCTTCATGGGGGGCGAATTCCGGCGAGTAGTCGGTCCAGTCGCCCGGCCAATGGAGGAGAAGTTCCTCGACGAGTTCCTTCACGGTCCGTTCCGATGAATAGTCGGGACCGAAATTGAAGGCGTCCATCTCCCGGTGGTCCGCGGTCTGCTCGGAGTCGTTGTCCGGATGGATCCGTGCGCCGAGATGGAGATAACCGCCGAGTGGTTCCAGAACATGTTGCCAGGGGCGGATCGCATGGCGGTTGCGGACCGGAATCGGAGTATTCGTCATTAAATGCCGGATACAATCCGGAACGATCCGGTCGGCGGCCCAATCGCCACCTCCGATGACATTGCCCGCGCGGGTGGTGACCACTCTGACTGGTCCCGGTTGATCATCCTCCCCGCCGAAGAAGGAGCGGCGATAAGAACTGACCGCCAGTTCGGCGCAGGCTTTGCTGGAGCTGTATGGGTCGTGGCCCCCGAGTTTGTCATCCTCGCGGTAGCCGTGTTTGACGCCGGTGTTTTCGTAGCATTTGTCGGTGGTGATCATCACCGCCGAGCAAGGACGATTCCGGATCCGCAATGCCTCCAGGACCCGGAGGGTGCCGAGAAAGTTGACCTCCAGAGTTTCCACCGGATCGGTGTAGGAACGTCGCACCAGCGGCTGGGCCGCGAGGTGGAAGACGACGTCCGGCTGCCAATCGTCCAAGAGCCGTGCGACCGCCCGTCCGTCGCGGACGTCGCCGATTTGATGGCGCATCCGTTTTTCAAGTCCGAGTTGACGGAACAGGGACGGGTCGGTGTCCGGTTCGAGTGAGAGTCCGGCGACGTCGGCCCCGAGCATCAGGAGCCACTCACAGAGCCAGGCACCCTTGAAGCCGGTGTGCCCGGTGACGAGAACTCGTCGACCCCGATAAAAATCCTCCAGCCCCGGAAGGGTGGTGCGTGCGTAAGGAATCGTATTCATGGTCGGTCAGACGACGCCGGTTTGGGCGAGCCGCGTGGGGAAGGCTTCGGTGTGACAGGCTTTCTCCTCGCGGCCCCAGATTTTCCAGGGCGCTTTGCCGGCGTCCCACATCCGGTTGAGCATCAGGAACTCCTGGTAGGTATCCATCGGCTGCCAGAAGTCCGTGTGAAGGTAGGCGTTCAGTTTGCCGTCGGCGCTGAGATTGCGGAGCGGATCCTGTTCGAGCATCATGTTCGGGTCGTCCGGCAGATAGTTGAAGATCTCGCGATTGCAGACCATGTAGCCGCCGTTGATGTAGCCGCCTTCGACTTGCGGTTTTTCGTTGAACCCGCTCACCTCGGTTCCCCGGCGCATTGCCAGTTCGCCAAAGCGCCCGGGGGGATGGACCGCGGTGAGGGTGACTGCTTTGCCGGAGGCCCGGTGGTGGTCGATGGATGCCGGAATGTTCATTGGGCCGACGCCGTCGCCGTAGGTGAAGAGGAACTCCTCGTCATCGCCGAGGTATTTCTCGACCTGGCGGAGCCGGTAGGCGGTCATGGAGTTTTCTCCGGTCTCGGCGAGGGTGACGCTCCAATCTTCCTCGGTGTGGCCGTTGTGAAATTTGGCGTCCGGTTTATGGCCGAGTTGGAGGGTGATATCGCAGGTATTCCAGATGTAGTTGCGGAAATAGTCCTTGATGATATCACCCTTGTAACCGAGGCAGAGAATAAACTCTTTAAAGCCATGGTGGGCGTAGATTTTCATGATGTGCCAGAGGATCGGACGGTTGCCGATCGGCAGCATTGGTTTTGGGCGGAACTCGGTTTCTTCGCGTAACCGGGTGCCTTTGCCTCCACATAGGATCACTACTTTCATAATATTTCTCAGGAGAGATGGTTGGTGGTTCGTGTGGTTAGATTTCGATTCCGCGAGGCGGCCCATCCTGATTTCGAGCAGGCTTCGCCCCGTCACTTCCCCTCTCGGGTTGTTTCTTGAGAGTCATAAAAATCGGGAGACTGAGACGTTGAAGTTTCAGTTCGGAGCCGGCTTTCGCCTGCTCCCTCGGTCCGCGAAAGAGAATACAAGAGGTGGAGACGGCTTTCAATCGGGGTTCCTCCCCTTCCGCTGTTGCGAAAGATTGCCTAGAAACCCTGGGGCAAAGCCGCATGACCGGCCCCGGGCTACGGATTGCTGGAGACTTCGGGTGGATTCCGATTCAGTCGGGCCCGCAAGGCTTTGTAATAGAACCGGAGGACGGTTCGAACCAAGGCCGGATTGAACCGGGCGGTGATCAGTTGTTTGATGGTTTCGAGATCGCCCGGCCGCTCGAAGAAGTTGATGGACTCCAGGTAGGCTTCGGCGGTCATTTGATCCACTCCATCCAAAATCAGTCGTTGTTTGGCGGGGTGGTGCGACCGGATCAGGTTCTGGAGAGCGTGATCTTTGCGGACGAATCTTCGGAATTCCCGGCCCGCTTCGTCGATCGAATTCGAAGGCGTTCTTTGAGTCTGTTGAAACTGATGGGCGCGAAAGTAGAAAACGGCCTCCGGGCAGAAAACCACTTGTCCGGCAAGCGCCAGTTGGAGGAAAATAAGATTGTCGGAATTAAAGCCGCACGTGAAAGGCTGGTAGCGTAGCCGCCGCATCGATTCCGTTCGGGCCATGATCGTGACCAGGTTCGACACCGGCAGATTGTCGTGATTCCACAACCAGTCGATCGTGAAATCGATACCCTCCCGGACCGGGCTCGGGGAGCGAGGGAGTGTGTGCGTGATGTTACCTTCGATGTCGATGGCGGCGTTCGCCGGAATGGCGACGGTGGCGCGGTTGTTGCGGAGCAGACCATCGGCCAAGTGCCGGATGAAGGATGGATTGATCCGATCGTCGTCGGAAAGCAGTACGAAGAACTCCCCTGATGCTTCGGCGAGGAGTTGGTTGAAATGGCTGATGATCGGAACCCGGGTTTCGTTGCGTCGGTAGCGGAGGCGAGGGTCGGCGTCGACCATAGGGGCGACGAATTGTTGGGTGCCGTCGGTGGACCCGTTGTCGGAGATCAGAATCTCGAGGTTTTCATAATCCTGATCCAATGCGTCGCGGATACTCTCACGCAGGTAGGTGAGGCGGTTTCCGGTGGGGATCGCCACAGTCACGGACGGCTTCACCTTTTTCGGCTTTGCCTCAGCCTGACGCCGGGGACGGGAAGAGGTCTTCGAGTTCGTCATAAATTTTAGAATACAAGGTCGCTTGTTGTTGAAGGGAAAACCGTTCCACAGTGATGCGACGGGCTGCTTCCCCCATCCGAGGAAGCGCGTCGCGGTGGTCGATCATCCAACGGATTTTCCGGGCCAGTTCGGCGACGTCGCCGACCGGGGCCAACAGACCATTTTGTCCGTCGATTATCATGTCGGGGATTCCTCCCGCCGCGAAGCCGATGACCGGGGTGCCGCAAGCCATCGCTTCGAGAGCCGTCAGACCGAAAGCCTCCTGGACTGATGGAATGATAAAACAATCACCCGCGCTGTAGAACAGCGACAGCAAGGTATCGCTGGACATGTGGCCGAGGTGGATGTGTGGGAAAGGAGTCTCGAAACCCTCTTCGGCATTTCCGGCGGAGAGCAGGTGAAGCGGTGTGTCGGGGGGGAGAGTTTGCAGTGCTTCGAGGAGCAGGGAGAATCCTTTGCGGCGATTGCTCAGGTGGTCGGCGGCGAACAAAACCACGAAACTTTCCGGCGGGATCTCAAGAGCGGCGCGCAAGGAAGCTCCATCCCGCGGACGAAACGTCTTCGGATCGATCCCGCAGTGGACGATGCGAATGTCGAAACGGGAGAACAAACTGCTGTTGGCCGCTTCCCTTGCCATCCAGCGACTCCCGGCTACAATCCGGATTTTTTCGGGGGACAGGTGGGCCAAGGCGTCCGCTTTTCGCCGATGGATCGCATGGGAGAGGTCAGCCGGATCGGTGGAACCGAGCTGGGGACAGGCGCCGCATTCGTTCCGGAATTTGCCGCAACCCAGATCGTAGTGGCAGCCTCCGGTGAACGGATTCATGTCGTGCAAGGTCCACACGATGGGTCGGCGGCTTCCCGCAAACGAAAAGAATTTCCGATAATCGATGAAGTCGGAGATCCAGTGGAGATTCAGGAGGCCGGAGTCGGGAAGTTGCCGAAGGAGATCGCCCCCGAAAGGCGACCGATCATCGCGGAAATGTTCGCATCCGGCCGGACGGGTCGGGTGGTAACGGGCTTGTTCGCGGTAGAGGAAATGTTTCCGAAGGATCCGTTGGATTCTGGGAAGCGCGGCAGGGGTCGGCCGGTATTGAATAGTATCAGGTTCTCCGGTTTCCTTCTCAAGGACGAACATCCGCGAGTCTACCTCACGCTCACGTAAGGTATGGTGAAGTCGGTAAGCGGCTCTGGCGGCACCGCCGGATCTCTCGGAGGCGCTGACATGCACGATTTTTCGTCCAACGGGTGCAGAACGTTGCGCCGCAGCGGGCCAGGCTCGGCCGCCGGGATGGGACCGAACGATGATGTCGTGATTCGTGGGCATGGCTTCGGAACAAACGAACCGGAAGGGGCGTCGCCGGAAGACAAACGTTCCAAAAAGAGCCTACCCCACGAATCGACGGTAAACCATCGGGCACCGCCTTATCAACCGCTAGGAAACAACGGGGCCGAACGTCGGGGAAAGCGGCATTTCCCTACGGATCTGCAAGCGATTTGTTCGGGCCGAACCTGCCTCAGACTGATTTCGCGTGGCGAAGCTCGGCGGGAGAGCGAGAAGTCGGGCGCGATCTCAGTGGAGCGTGACGTGGGGGTTGCCGGGCGGGTTTTTTTCGAAGTATTGGATCATCAGTTCCCGGGCGACCGGGGCGGCGGTGGTGCCTCCAGCGTAATTGTCGGCGAGTTCGGTGCCCTCGAGCATGACCGCTACGGCGATGCGGGGATCGTCGGCGGGAGCGTATCCAATAAACCATGCCAGGTGCAGCGTGCCGCCTTGGGCGCGGACCTGGGCGGTGCCGGTCTTCCCGGCGACGCGGATGTCGGGAAGGCGGGCGAAACGGGCGGTGCCGTTCATCACGGCGGCTTCCATGCCGGCCCGGAGGGTGTCGAGATAGGAGGCGGGGAGGTCGATGGGGTCGGCGTGTTGCCAGGAGGCCGGACCTTCGGGTTGGCGGAAAAGGGTCGGTCGGGTGCGGGTTTCTCCGCGGGCGAGGGAGGCGGTGAAGGCGGCCATTTGGAGGGGGGTGACCAAGAGATCGCCTTGGCCGATGGAGACGTTGGCGGTGTCGCCGGGGAACCAAGGCATTCCGTGGCGTTCCCGTTTGTAGGCCCGGTCGGGGACGACCATCCGGCGGGTTTCGGCGGGAAGTTCGATGCCGGTCGGTTCGTGGAGGCCGAAGAGACGGGCCTCGGCGGCGATTGATTCGATGCCGGTGGGGAGGGAATGCTCGTAGAAGTAAACGTTGCAGCTGGTGCGGATCGCGTCGATCAAGCCGATTTCTCCGTGGCCGGCGCGCGAATGGCAGGGGAAGGATCGTTGGCCGACCTGGTAGCGGCCTCCGCAGTAGGAGGTCGTGTGGAGATCGATGGTCCCCTGCCGGAGGGCGCTCATCGCGGTGATCAATTTGAAGGTTGATCCGGGGGCATAGACGCCTTGGGTGGCCCGATCGAGCCACCCCCCTTGTTCTTCGATCCGGTTGGAGACGGCGCGGGGAAGAAAAGGGGTAAAATCGTTTAAATCGTAATTCGGTTTGCTGGCCATCGCCAGGACTTCGCCGGTGCGGACGTCCATGGCGACGGCGGCGCCGACGCGGGCGCCGATGGCGCGTTCCGCGACGCGTTGCAGGTCGAGGTCGATACTGGTCACCAGGTCGCCCCCCTGGACCGGAAGGCGGCGGTAGATCGGGGTGCCGTAGCGGAAGCCGCTCGGGTCGACGACCCAAATTTCGCTGCCAGTGGTCCCTTGCAGGTGCTCGTTGAAGGAGCGTTCGAGGCCGGATCGTCCGGTGCTGCCGTGAATGTTGAAGGTCATCAGCCGTTCGCCCGGCAGGTCGCCGCGGGGAAGGTCGTCGGTGGAGGAGACAAAGCCGAGGATATGGGCGGCGGTTTCGCCTTGCGGATAATGGCGGGAGCTTGTCGTCAATAACTGGATACGGGAGTCGAGTGGGATTTGCTCGATGATGCGGGCGTATTCGTCGGGCTCAAGATCGCTGACCAGTGGGAAGGGAAGGAGGAGACGCCGGTGGAAGTGAAGGTTGAGTTGGCGGCTGTCGACGGTTCGGTTTTGGCCGGTGATTTCGTTGATTTGATCGAGGTAGCGTTGGACTACCGCGGCGCGGGCTTTGAGTTCGAGGTTTTGCCCCCGGGTTTCGAGGCCGGCCTGGCGGTATTCGCGAAAAAGGGTGAGGTATTCGCGGCGGAATTCGGCCCGTAGCTCGGCAAGGTAGACCACGGCGGAAAAGCGGGGTTGGTTGCCGACCAGGATCCGTTCTTCGCGGTCGAAGATATTACCGCGGGGTCCGGGGAAGAGGACGCGGCGCTGGTTTTGTTGTTTTTCCCGTTCGCTGTATTGTTCGGTTTGGAAGAGCTGGAGTTTGGCGAGTCCGCCCAGCAGAAGAAGGACGATGGCGAGGACCATCGCGTAAAAAATCCGGAGTCTCGGATCGTAGTTCTTATGGCTTTCGACAACGCTCATTCCGTCTCTCTCTGTTCAGCATCGAGATCGACCCCGGCGAAGGCAAGAGCGGTTCTTTGCAGGGCGAGAAACCACGGGGCGACGACCGCCAGGACGATGGTGGAGAGAAGCAGGTCGAGGCCGAGGCGTCCCCAATAGGCGGCGGCCGGATGGGGTCCGCCGGCCGCGAAGAGGCCGAGGGCGGTCATCAGGATCAGGTTCAGGGAGATGGCGATCAGAAGGTTGGAGCGGAGACTTTCGCGGGCGAAATTGCCGCGGAGGCTGAACAGGATGGTGTGGAGGACGAGGATCAGGATGAATGTGTGGCCGAAAGGGAGTGGATTGGCGGCGTCGAGGAAGAGCGCGGTGAGGCCGTTGGCGAGAAGGCCCTGTTTGAGGCCGAGGTGGAAAACCCCGAAGACCAGGAGCAAACCGCCGAGGTAGACGTGGAGGGACCAGATTGCCAGGCCGTGGTTGAGTTCCCCGACGAGCCAGATCAGCAGCAGGTTGCAGAAAAGCACGAGGATCCAGCGGACCTTCGGATTCATCGCTCGTTTTTCTCCTCATCGAGGGGAATCAGCACCGCGACCTCCCGGAGGCGGTTGAGGCGGGGATCGAGAACGACTTCGCCGGATTGGAAAAGTCCGTCCGGGCTGGCGGTGAGACCGCCGATTTGGCCGATGACAAAACCGGGCGGGAAGACGCCGCCGAGGCCGGAGGTGAGGAGTTTCCGGGGGCGGTTGGGATCGAAGGAAATATCGGAAGGGACAAATTCGACCCGGCCGCGGGGAGGATGGATGGGAGGATTGATGCCTCCTTGATAACTGACCGGGCGTTCTTCGCCTTCGATGGTGGCGGCGAGGCGGACATGTTGGCTGGAAACGAGATCGACGACGGCGGTGTGACGTTGGACTTCGCGGACCCGGCCGACAACTCCTCCGGTGAACAGAACCGGGTATCCGACCCGGATACCGTCGGCTTCGCCCTTGCGGATGATCATTTGTTGCCACCAGCCATTCATGTCGCGACGGGCGACGCGGGCGACTTCGTAGCGGTAGCCGGGGAGGGAGGGGAGGCCGAGCATTTCCTCCAGGCGGGAGACTTCGCGGCGGAGTTGGTCGCTTTCGTGGAGGCGGAGTTCGTAGGCGGCGTTGAGGCGGACCAGATCCCGGATTCCTTCGATCAGCTCCGGTTTGGAGTTGGAGCGGAGAGCCCAGTAATCCTGCACGTCACGGACGGTCGAACCGGCGACCACGGCGGGTGCCTGCATCTGGAAAAAGCTCAACTCGAGCCAGGATTTGAGAATAGGGGGAAAGAGAAGCCAAGTGAGCAGAATAATGCCCAAGACGGCGAATGGTCTGGCCTGGACAAAGTTTTTCTTCTGCAACGGTTTGGATCGGGTGATTCGTGGGCGGAGGCGCGGCGAGGGAGAGAGCCGGATCCCGGATCAACCTGAGGCGGGGGCGGGTTGGACCGCCCCCGGCGGGGAAGCGGGATCAACTCTTATAATGGGTGACATGTTCCAGGACGAAGCTGAGATCCTCGAGGACGAGGCCGGTGCCGTTGGCGACGGCGCTGAGGGGGTCGTCGGCGACGATGACCGGCAGACCGGTGGCGTCGCTGAGGAGCCGATCGATGTTGCGGACCATGGCCCCCCCTCCGGCGAGGACGAAACCGCGGTCGACCAAGTCGGCGGAAAGTTCCGGCGGGCAGCGTTCGAGGGCGGTCCGGACCAGATCGACGATCGCGTTGACGGTATCGGCGAGGGCTTCGCGGATTTCCTGGGAAGTGATGTGCAACGTTTTGGGCAATCCGGCGACGGAATCGCGCCCCTTCACCTCGAGGGTGAGTTCCTCCTCGAGTTCGGCGGCCGAGCCGATCCGGATTTTAATTTCTTCGGCGGTCCGCTCTCCGATCAGGAGATTGTAGGCCCGCTTCATGTAATTGATGATGGCGGAGTCGATTTCGTCGCCGCCGACCCGGATACTTTTTGAGAAAACGATGCCGGAAAGGGAGATGATGGCGACCTCGGTAGTACCGCCTCCAATGTCGACGATCATGTTGGCGGCCGGTTCGTCGACCGGGAGACCGACGCCGATGGCGGCGGCCATCGGTTCTTCGAGAAGGAGGACTTCGCGGGCGCCGGCGTGGATGGCTGATTCGCGGACGGCCCGTTTTTCGACTTCGGTGATGCCGGAAGGGACAGCGACGACGACCCGAGGCGGGACGACCATGCTGTTGTTCACCTTCTTGATGAAGTAGCGCAACATCGCTTCGGTGATGTCGAAGTCTGCGATCACGCCGTCTTTCATCGGGCGGATGGCGGTGATGTTGCCAGGAGTGCGGCCCAGCATCCGCTTGGCGTCGGCACCGACGGCCATCACTTTGCGGGTGTGGGAGTTGATGGCGACCACGCTCGGCTCACGCAGGACAATCCCCTTGTCCTTGGCGTAGACGAGGGTGTTCGCCGTCCCGAGATCGATGCCTATGTCGTTGGAAAAAACTCCGAAAATTTTGCCTGCCATACCATTTGAAAGCTGAAGATGCCCCGATTCCGGCTAGCATCCTCCCGCAAGCTTAATTGTCAAAGGAATTTGCTGGCCGCCACGCCGCGCGGATGCGAGGCGAAATCGTCATCGAATGCGAAAGGACAGCGGCAGGCGAGGAAAGTTACGGAAAATTTCATGCGGAAGCATCAACTCGGCCCGGTCGCTGCCTGACGGCGACGCGGGCATTTTAACCAAGTTTTAACCATCCGCCGGGAAAGCGGGCGGGAGAGGGGGATCACGGGAAGAGACCGCGGGAGGCTTTGGCGTCGGCGACGCGACCGACACCGAGGGTGAGGGCGGCGAGCCGGGGCGGAAGTTTGTATTTCTCCCGTTGACGCAAGACGCTTTCGCGGGCCCGGTCGAGAATGCCGTAGAGCCGTTGGAAAACCTCTTCGCGACTCCAGAAGATACTTTGGAGATCCTGGACCCACTCGAAGTAGGAGACGATGACGCCTCCGGAGTTGCACAGAATGTCGGGGATGACCTCGATGTCGCCTCGTTCGACGAGGATCCGGTCGGCGGCGTTGGTGGTCGGTCCGTTCGCGGCCTCGGCCAGGATCCGACAGCGGAGTTTTCCGGCGTTTTCTTCGGTGATCACTCGTTCGAGTGCGGCGGGGACCAGCACGGTGCACTTGAGTTGAAGGAAATCGTCGGCGGAAATCAGCTCGCCTCCCTTCCAGTCGTGGAGGTTCCGATGGGACCGGACGTGGGCGATGGCGTCGTTCAGGTCGATGCCGCGGGGATTGTGGTAAGCGCCAGTGACGTCGCTGATGCCGATGATTTTGCAACCATACTCGTCGAGGGCGACGGCGGCTTCGGATCCCACGTTTCCGAAACCTTGAATCACGATCGACGCGTCGCTCACCGCGATGCCGAGTGATTCGAGGGTGCGGATGACCAAGTGGGCCACTCCGCGACCGGTGGCTTCCCGGCGGCCCTCGGAGCCGCCGACAGCGATCGGCTTGCCGGTGACGACGGCGGGCACTGAGTTGCCGATATGGTTGGAGTAGGTGTCCATCATCCAGGCCATCACCTGTTCGTTGGTCCCCATGTCGGGGGCCATGATGTCGGTATTCGGGCCGACGAACGGAATCATTTCCTGCATGTAACGCCGGGAGAGCCGTTCCAGTTCGGATGGGCTCAGGGTGGTCGGGTCGCAGGCGACTCCTCCCTTCGCTCCGCCGTAGGGGAGTCCGGCGAGGGCGCATTTCCAACTCATCCACATCGCGAGGGCGGCGACTTCGCCGATGTTCACCGCCGGGTGGAACCGGAGGCCCCCCTTCGTCGGACCGAGCGAAAGGTGGTGCTGGACCCGGTAACCTTCGAACATTTCCATTTTCCCGCTGTCGAGACGGACCGGCAAAGCGACGGCCATGCTGCGCTTCGGGTATTTAGTCCGTTCGCGGACGGTGTCGGGGAGGTTGATGATATCAGCGGCCAGGTCGAACTGACGGCAAGCCATCCGGAAGATATCGCTGCTATAAAGACGAGAGTGCATGGAAGGATCGATTTACAAACTTAACGAAGATCTCTATAAACTACGAGAGCAAATCGTGACGTCAAACGCAACAAAATCGGTAAAAAAATAAAAAATTAACAGTGTGGTTGCTGGTGATACATTTCGGGTCCTGGCTGTGGCGCCGGGTGGTGCCGCTGATGCTGTTGTTTGTTTTGGCGGTCACTGGCGCCGCGCTCTTTTTTTACGCGCGGGATCATCTCGATCTTGAGCTGGACCGGGCGCGCCAGCTGGAGGCGTTGCAGGAGACTTACGGACGGCTGACGGCGCTTCGCGAGGAGGCGGAGCAGCGGTTGGAGGCGGTTCGGGCCGAGGCGGAGTTGGCCCAGGAGCGTTACCGGAGGGCGGAGCGGTTGCTGGCGAACCTCCAGCGGCTGACCGGTTTTTGGGAAAATCTCTTCCGGTCGCGGGAAGACCGGGATTGGGAACGCGATCGGATCGCCCGGGCGGAGAACTTGAAGGAGGAGATGGGGTGGTCGATGCGGGATGTGATGCTGCGGTTGGAGGCGGCGGAAACGAATCTGCGGGATCTCGACCAACGGCTGGCGGAGTTGCGCGGGGAACGGGAGCGTTTGGAAGCGGGGGAGTCGGAGGTTCTGTCGTATGCCTCCCAAGGTTGGGCGGCGGTGCGGGGACCGTTGGTAATCGGGGCGGCGGTTTTTTTTGGCGGGCCGACCTTGTGGAAAGTCTTTTGTTTTTATCTCTGGGCGCCGTTGATCGGCCTCGGGCAGCCGATCCGGTTGCGGGAGGAGGATTGCGGGAGACTGGAGGCGCGTCCGAGCCAGGTTTCCCAGGAGGTCGTGGTCGGGCCCGGGGAGCGGGCGGTGTTGAAGGAAAAATTCCTGCAGGCTTCGGATGAAGCGCTCCGGCGGCGGACGCGCTTTGTATTCGATTGGAGGATACCTTTCAGCAGCGCGGCCTGCGGGTTGATCGAGCTGACGGAGATGGTGAATACAGGCGAACAGGAATTGACTGTGACGTTTTCCACCCAGGAGGAGGCGATGACGGAGCTTTCGGTGGTCGACCTGCCGGCGGGGTCGACGTTGGTGTTGCGGCCGAGCCATTTGGCCGGGGTAGTGACGCGGACGGAGGAGCGTCTCCGGATTGACCGGCATTGGCGGATATTATCGGTGCACGCGTGGGTGACGTTCCAATTCCGTTATTTCGAGTTCCATGGCCCGTGTCGATTGATCGTTTGCGGCAAGCGAGGGGTGCGGGCGGAGAAACTCGGTTCGGTGGAGGGCGGGGGGCGGTCGCGGAGGACCAACCAGGACTCGACGATCGGATTTACGCCGAATTTACACTACCATTCGGTCCGGGCGGAAACGTTTTGGGCGTATTACCGGGGGCGGAATCCGTTGTTCGACGATCTGTTCCGGGGGGGCGGCGGGGCGTTTCTATGCCAGGAAATTTCGACCCGGGGCGCCGCGTTTTCGGTCCGGCGGTTTTGGTCGAATTTCTGGGGGGCGGTGCTGAAAGTTTTCGGCTTGTGACCCAGGCGGCGCCGGGCTGAAAGAATCGGATTCGGCGTTGCCAGAACCATTTTTGGCTCTATAGTCGCTACCTTTAGAAAAAGTAAGAGGAGA
Source organism: Verruconatronum alginivorum (assembly GCF_056590205.1). Lineage (NCBI taxonomy): Bacteria > Pseudomonadati > Verrucomicrobiota > Opitutia > Opitutales > Verruconatronaceae > Verruconatronum > Verruconatronum alginivorum. Next base: position 3,822,461 of record NZ_JBWPVQ010000001.1, read on the forward strand.
TGGGAGGCCGTTTCCTTTTCGGAGGGAATACGGTCTTCTTCCACGTTCATTGAGCATGAGAGAGTATTTGCAATATGCCGGCGAGGTTTCCGATCCAGCGTTGCTGCGGTTGCTGGGATTGGGGCGGCAGATCTTTCAGGGAGAGACGGTGTGGCTCCTGGTTCGGGAACCGGATAATCCGTTTCCCCTGTTGTTTCATGAAAATGGTCCGGTCGCGCATGTCGTGGAGTCGGATTGGCAATTTCCCACGGGCCCCCGGATCGATGCCGCGGCGATGCGGGCTTGTTTTCCGGCCGTGGCGGACGTCGCGGAAGAAAAAGGCCTGACATTGCAGGCCGGGGTGGCGGTGCCGGCGGGTGGCGGGCGGGCCGGTTATCTGATTTTCGGAACCCGGGAGGGGCGGGCCTGTTCGCCCACCGATTGGCGGGCATTGGAGGATTTGGCCGAACAAGCGGCGGTGGTTTTGGAGCGGAACCGTCTGGCGGGGACGCTGGAAGAATCGCGGGCGGGGGAGAGGACGGCGAGTCAAGGGTTGGCCCATCTGCAGCACGATTTTGCCCTGGTGACCGATCATGTGCTGGAGATGATCTGCAAGATCGACCTGAAAGGGGTGGTCCGTTTCATCAGTCCCGCTGGGGAGAGGCTGTTTGGTTATGGCCATGGTGAATTGGCCGGGCGGAGGATTTTCGATCTGATCCACCGGGATGACCGGAAAGCCGCGGTGGAAGCGCTGCGCGAATGGAGGAACAACGGCCATTTTGAGTTGGAGGTGCGGTGCCGGTGCAGTGACGGGTGTTTTTTGCCGTTTCTTTGTTTCGGGACGGCGTTGCACGACGATCCGATGGTTCCGAGCGGTTTTTTGGTGGCGGGGCGAAATATCGTGCGGCGGAAGAAGGCGGAAGAAGCGCTGCGCAGGCTCCAGACCCGTTTCCAGCTGGTTTGGGAAAACTCGCGGGACGCGATGCGCCTGATCAATCGGGATGGCATCGTTCTTCAGGTCAACGATGCCTATTGCCGGTTGATCGGAAAACCACGCGAGGAGTTGGTCGGCAAACTCTTTTCGGTGGTCTATACCTACGACGATCCCGAAGCCGCGATAGCCTCCTACCGGGAGAAAATCTCGCGGAGGACAATGCCGGGGTCGATCGAACGGGAATTGACTTTATGGGATGGGTCCCGGCGGGTTTTTCAGCTCTCCAATTCTCTCTTCGATGTCGAAGAGTCGACCTTGTTGTTGACCATTTACCATGACATCACCGAGCGCCGGAACCGGGAGGGGGAGTTGAACCGGTTGAACGAGGCGTTGCGGCAACGGGCGGACCATCTCGGCGCGTTGACGTTGCAGTTGACCCGGGTGGAGCAGGAGGAGCGGCGCCGTTTGGCGCAGATTTTGCACGATCACTTGCAGCAACTTCTAGTGGCCGCCCGAATGGGGATGGAGAGGGTTCGTGCCCGGATCACCGACGAACCCTCCGCGACCACGTTGGCGGAAGTGGAAAGCCTTTTGGAAGAGTCGATCAAGGCCTCCCGTTCGATCACGATGGAGTTGAGTCCTCCGGTCCTGCATGACGGCGGGTTGATCCCTGCGTTGGAATGGCTGGCGCGCCGCATGTTGGAAAAACACCGGTTGGAAGTGCGGATATTCGCTGATCCGGGCGTCGATTGCCCGTCGCCCGACTTAAGGGTTTTCTTGTTCCAGGCAGTGCGCGAGCTTTTGTTCAACTGCTACAAGCACGCGGGAGTCGACCAGGTCAATGTGACCGTTCAACCTCTTGGCAAGCAACGGATCCAGATCGAGGTGCGGGATCACGGCAACGGGTTCAGTTTGGAGGAGACGGCGGCCGGCGGGAAGCATTCCGGGGATTGTTTCGGGTTATTCAGCCTGCGGGAACGGACCAACCACATCGGCGGGATGCTGACGATCAAGACTTCTCCGGGCAATGGCACGGCGGTGACTCTGGTCGCTCCCCTGGAGCCGAGGACCGCCGAGGGGCTCGGGGAGGAGGCGATGGGCGTCCGCCGCCCTGTTGCCGCGCAAGAGACGCCATCGCTCGATTGCGAAGAGCGTGGTTCCGGTAACCAAGTGCGTTTGGTGTTGGTCGATGACCACAAAATCATGCGGCAAGGTCTGCGCGAGTTGCTGCGGGAACAGGAAGACATGATTGTCGTGGGCGAGGCTGAAAACGGATTGGAAGGGTTGAAACTGGCCCAGCGTTTGCGCCCGGATGTGGTGATCATGGATATTTCGATGCCGGTGATGAACGGGATCGAGGCCACCCGGGTGCTGGCCGCCAAATTACCGGAAATTAAAGTGGTCGGGCTTTCCATGCATGTGAAAGAGGACATGGCCACGGCGATTCTGGACGCGGGTGCCGCGGCGTATGTCACGAAGTCGACCGCTTCGGAAACGTTGACCGACACCATTCGACAGGTCGTCGGCCTTGCCGTCGGGGACGCCGGGATTCAGCCGGAGGAGTTCGTCAAGCGGAGCGGCGGTCCGGCGACGGAGGAAACCCGGCTTGATTGGTGACCCCGCTCAACTGCCGGGAACCGGATCGATGTTGGTCACGTAGCGTTCGAATATTTCGACCAGCCGGGGGCGAATGGTTTCGATGCCGGCGATCTCTCCGGTCCCGAGTGATTCCTCAACCAGTCCCGGAGTGAGGCGATCGAGGGCCGGAACGGCCACCGGGGCGAAGCTGATGTGCCACGGTTCGGGTGAAACGCCGCCTCGGTCCGTTCGATATGGAAAAAAGAAACCGAATCTCCCCATGTTCTCTTCCAGCCAGAGATGGAGCCGGGAAAACGGTCCGTTCGCAGCGTATTCGTCCGGGTGCAAACGGGAAGCGTAGCCGGAGGGCACCGCCGCGGAGTCGATCACGTCGAAATCGGATCCCCAATGATGACGGCTCGCACCGGGGAGGGCAGACCAAACCAAAATGGCGTGCGCCAGTTCGACCGGATTGAGCGCCGCGGGATCCAGCGGGTGCCCGGAACGGTCGAGCAGCGGCCGTTTTCCGGTCCATTTCGCATTCCAGATCGCCGCTTGGCGGTCGAAGTCACGGAAGGCGCTGACGGCCTCCATCTGGATGCCGTCGACGGCCGCCGCCCTCTGTAATTCCCCAAAGACCGCCGCCGCCCGCGGATGCATCCGGATCGCCGGATGGTGGGGGGACGGCTGGACATGGGAGGGGGTGCGGCCGGTCAATTCGAGCGGAGACATATTAAAAAGAATTTAAAAGATTGGTTTGCGACTGCTCCGACGCTTGATTTGTTGCTGGCAGGCTTGACCTTCGGTTTTCGCCCGATGGATGATTTTTGAAACTTCGCCATTCGAAGGCGGACTCACCGTAATCGAGTCTGGACGGGCAACAACCACAATTTTCGGAGCGGAGAAGCAAGAAATGTTTATCGATGAGGTGACAATCGCCGTCAAGGCGGGTGACGGAGGGCACGGATGCGCCAGTTTTCGGCGGGAGAAGTTTGAGCCGTTTGGCGGTCCCAACGGCGGGGACGGCGGCCGGGGAGGGGACGTGATTCTCGAGGCCGACGGCAACACCAACGACTTGACCGCTTTCCGGTTCAAGCCAAAACACCAGGCGGGCAACGGGGAACCGGGGCGTGGCTCCGACCAGCATGGACACGCCGGGAGCGACTGCGTGTTGAAACTCCCGCCCGGCACGGTCGTCACCGATCTGGAGACGGGAAAGGTCGTGGCGGAGCTATTGGAAGAAGGGGAGCGGGTGACTCTCTGCAAAGGAGGCAACGGCGGTTGGGGGAACATTCACTTCAAGAGCCCCACCAACCGGACCCCGCGCCGGGCCAACGACGGTGAGCCGGGAGAGACCGGCGACTATCGTTTGGTGCTGAAAACGATCGCCGACGTCGGCCTGGTCGGTTATCCGAACGCCGGGAAGTCCTCGCTCACCAATCTCATCACCCGGGCTCATCCGCGGACCGCCGCTTATCCGTTCACCACCCTCCATCCCCAGATCGGGGTGATCGAGTATCCGGAGGAGTTCGAACGGGTCTTTTTGGCCGACATCCCCGGTCTGATCGCCGGAGCGAGTGAAAACCGCGGCCTCGGGCACCGTTTCCTGCGTCACATCGAACGTTGCAAGATCCTCCTCCTCATGCTCGACATGGCCGCGACCGATCAACGGGACCCGGCCGAGGATTATGAGAGCCTGCTGACCGAACTTCGGTTGTACGATCCGGTTCTTCTGGAAAAACCCCGGATGGTGGTCGCGAACAAAATGGACGAAGAGGAGTCGGCGGAAAATCTGAAAACGTTTCGCAAGAAGTTCGACGTCGAGGTGATTCCCATTTCGTGTCTTTCGGAGGAGGGACTCGATGTCTTGAAAAAACGGATACTGGAGGAAGTCCGGGCGCACCGGGCGGTCGCTCCTTCGGCGGAGACGCCGGAGATCCCTTGAACATTCATTCCGATCAATCAATTCCCATGAGTAATCATCGTTCCCTTTTATTGCGTTCCAACCGGGTTCTGGGAGCCAGCCTGGTGGAGCACAATCTGGTCAATATCGAACACTTGGAAGCCGCCAACGAGCGACTTTTCGAGCTCCTCAAGAACGGTGTCACCCGGCAATCGAACCTTCTTTCGGTTCTCCTGGGGGAGATGGGAAGCGTGAGCGAAACCGACCTGATCGCGTTCGTTATCCGGGAATACGGCCTGGGTTTGATCCAACTCAGCGATTGCATCGTGCCGGAGGAGTGCCGCGAAATGGTCGACCCCGAACTGATTTGGGCGACCTGGTCGTTGCCGTTCGATCGGGAAGACGGATTCACCTTTATGGCGACCAGTTATTACCTCAGCCTGGCGGCCCGGGATTATTGGGAAAAGCGGATCGATGGACCGATCATCTGGTATGCGACGACGATGAACAGTATTGCGGATTTCGTCGACCGGGTGAAAGAGGAGGCGAAACAGGCTCGATAATTTTTCCACAGGACCGAAACCATGGCTTTAGGGCGTATTCAAACCACCGTGATCAATCACCTGCGGGTGATGCAGTTGCTGACCGACGAACAACACGAGGAGATCGTTGCGGCTCCGGGTGAAATGAGCGGCGAGGCGCTCGACAAGCTTCTCTACGATCAGTACGGAATTTCTCCGTTCAAGATCATGGTGGCCAAGGCCAAGGCCGGCGGCTTGCCCCCGATCAATGTCGTCCGTTGCCGGCACCAGCCCGACATTTTCGAGAAACTTCCCCGCGAATTTTGTCAAGAGCACAAGATTTTCCCGGTCAGCATGCTGGATGGGTTTCTTTCGGTCGCCTTCTCGAATCCGTTCGCACTGGCCGTTTCCAGTCGCATCGAAGAGATGTCGGGATTGAAGGTGGTGCCGTTGCTGGCCCCCGAGAAGGATATCCTGAGCAAACTCAAAGGCGAGGAACCGCAGGAGGCAGTGGAGTTCCACGATGTCGTCGATGCGATCGGCGCCGAGTTCGCCGACGCGGGCGGTGGTGTCACGGCGGAGGATTTGGAGGACGAGGAGAGCAAACCGATCATCCAGCTCGCCAACCGAATCATTGAAGATGCCTTCAAATCCGGGGCGAGCGATATTCACGTTGAACCGTGGGAAAAGGAAGTGATTGTCCGCTACCGGATCGACGGCATTTGTCAGGAAAAACTTCGTCTCCCCGGGAAAGTCAACGGGGCGCTGGTCGCTCGCTTGAAGATCATGTCGAATCTCGACATCGCCGAACGGCGGATGCCCCAGGACGGTCGGATCATCTACAAGCATTTCACCAAAAAGAACATCAACATCGACTTGCGGGTCTCCACCGCGCCGCTGAACCACGGCGAAGGGGTGGTGATGCGTATTCTCGACAAGGAAAAGTCGACCCTTCCGCTTCCGATGCTGGGATTCTCGGATGAAAACCTCGCCCGCTACCGCGAGGTCATCCGCCAGCCCTACGGGATGATTCTCCACTGCGGACCGACTGGCTCGGGGAAATCGATGACCCTGTATTCGGCGTTGAATGAAATCAATTCCCCGGAACTGGTGATCCGCACCGCCGAGGATCCGATCGAATACACCTTGAGCGGCATCAACCAGATGCAGATGAACCGCCAGATCGGCCTGACCTTCGCCAACGCGCTCCGGGCCTTCCTCCGGCAAGACCCGGATATCGTGCTGGTCGGGGAAATCCGCGACAAGGAAACCGCCAACATCGCCGTCGAGGCCGCCCTCACCGGTCACTTGCTTCTGAGCACCCTTCACACCAACGACGCCCCCGGCACCGTCGCCCGTTTGACCGACATGGGGATCGAGCCGTTCATGATCTCGTCGTCGCTCCTCTGTGTCTGCAGTCAACGGCTCATGCGGCGGATCTGTAAAAAGTGCCGGATTCCCTACGAACCGGAAGGTCGCGAAGCCAAGATCATGGAAAAAGCGATCGGCTGGACCGGGACCATTTACAAAGCCAATCCGAAAGGGTGCTCGGTGTGCGGAGGTTCCGGGTACAAAGGACGGGTCGGTATCCATGAATTGATGGTGACCACCGATGAACTGATTCATGCGATCAACCAGGAAAAGGAGACCGCCGAATTGAAACGCATCGCCGTGCGGAACGGGATGAAGACGCTTCACCAGGACAGCATGTATAAAGTCCAGGCGGGAGTCAGCACGGTGGAGGAAGCCCTTTCGACCGTTCCGCCCGATTTATAATCCGCCGGGCGGAGTCCCGACTCAATCGCCGCGCCAATGATTGTTCGCCGCGGCGATCGTCTGGAAATGGACTGCTACCACGCGGGAGGCCGCGATCAGAGCGTCGTGATTTTTTGAGTAAACCTCGCGCAGCCGAAACAACGTTTCCCGGTCGCGCTGCGCCTCCGTGACCCCCCGCCGCGCCAACCGGATCGCCAGCTGGAATCCTTCCTCCGGCGTCGCGGTGATGAGACTCCACGACGAGGCTTCCGCCGATCCGGTGGAGGCCGGATTCTTCTCCGACGGCTTTTCAGTTTCCGCGGCCAGGCCGCCGCCGGCTAGGGCTCGCCCTGTTGGAGTCCCGGCTTTAGTCGGTCTTTGAGCCGAGGTGGGGACCGCCCTGAAGGCGGGACTCCAACAATTCACATTTCCGCGCGTTGACAAACATACCGGACGGTATGTAGATTGTCGGGCGTGAGTTTCTCGTGACACCGAAACAACGAGCAGAAAGGAATGGGATGAGTGGTTACGTGGATGGGTTCGTTCTTCCCCTGAAGAAGGACAAAGTGGAAGAATACCGGCGGGTGGCGTCGGCGGCGGATAAGGTCTGGATGGAGCATGGGGCGCTGCATTGCCTCGAATGCGTGGGGGATGATTTGGACATCGCGGAGGCTTTGTCCTTCCGGAAGATGGTCGGGGCCAAAGAGGACGAGACCGTCGTCTTCGCCTGGATCACCTACAAGTCGCGGGAACATCGTGACGAGGTCAACGCCAAGGCAAGGGTCGATCCCCGAATGAAAGAACTATGTCCGACCGTCCACGGCCTTTTCGATCCGGATCGAATGGCTTTCGGCGGTTTCCGGTCGATCTGGGAAAGTGGAACTACGATTGCGGAGGAAATGGAAAATGCCAGTCGCTAGAATACCGACCGAACAGGAACTCGCCGACCATCCGGTGGTCGGGCGCGAGGAATGGATCGCCGCTCGCCGGGAACTGCTGGCGCGCGAGAAGGAGTTGACGAAACGAATGGACGAACTCAGTGCCCGGCGCCGGGCGTTGCCGTGGGTGAAGGTGGATAAGGAATACGTTTTCGACACGACGGCGGGGAAACGGACGCTCGACGATCTCTTCGACGGCCGCAGCCAGTTGATCGTTTACCATTTCATGTTCGGTCCGGACTGGGAAGAGGGGTGCGACGGGTGCTCCTTCCTCTCCGACCATTTCGACGGGGTCAACCTCCACCTCGCCCACCACGACGTTTCCTTGGTTGCCGTCTCCCGGGCTCCGCTGGAGAAACTGTCGGCCTTCAAGAAACGGATGGGATGGCGCTTTCCCTGGGTTTCATCCAACGGGACCGATTTCAACTACGATTTTCACGCTTCTTCCCGACCGGAGGACCTCGCGTCGGGCGAAATCCTCTACAATTTTGAAAAGATCGACGGCAGCGACGCCGGGGAGGAACACCATGGGATCAGCGTCTTTTATCGGAAGCCGGACGGCGGGATTTACCACACCTATTCCTGTTATTCCCGCGGAGTCGATATCCTCTGCGCGACCCACAACTTCCTCGACCTGACTCCGCTTGGGCGCAACGAACGCTCGACGATGGATTGGGTCCGACTGCACGACCGCTACGAAACGGCCTCACCGGAATCCGGCTGCGGCTGTCACGAGAAGCAGTCATGAACCGCGACAAAAAAATTAACACCTGTTAGTTTTTTTGTCGCGCGGCGCGGGGGCGGCAGGGGGCCGTCGTGGCGCCGGGAATGAATTCGGTGGCGATGGTCCGGGTGATGCTGCGGGTTCGTCCCTGGGATTCGATCACGTCGAGGAGCGTTCGTACCGCCGTTTCCCCGAGATAGCGCTGGTCGTATCCGATGGTGGTGAGCTTCAACGGGGGCTTGCCGACGGTCAGTCCGAGATTGTCGAATCCGACGACAGAGACGTCCCGGGGGACACGTTTGCCGAGTTCTTCGAGTACCGGCACCGCGGTTTTAGCCAACGAGTCTCCCATGACGAAGGCCGTGTGTCCTTTGTCGAGGCGGGCTCGCAAATGATTTTTCAGGAGGTCGCGCAAGGCATCGCCGGCGACGCCGTGGGTGTGGAGCGGATCGGAATTTTTTTGTCCGGCGGCCTCCAGAGCGTCTTGATAAGCCCGGAAACGTTCGACGGTCGCCCAATGGGTTTGATTCCATCCGGCGAAACCGATCCGGCGGTGACCGAGCTCCAGCAAATGCCTCATTGCGAGGAGGCTCCCATGGTAGTAATCGGCCGCCACTCCGCTGACCGTCGGCCGGGGAGGTTGGTATCCGACCAACGCCAACGGAATGCCCGCCTCATGCAGCCGTTGGGCGTAACCGCGGTCTTCCATTCCCATGCCGACCAGGATCGCGCCGTCGACTTGGCGGCTCTCCAAGCTACTCAACAAGACCAAGTCGTCCGCCACGTGACCGGCGGCCGCCACCAGACTGGGACGGATCTTTTGCAGGCCCAACGTATGGTTGATGCCTTCGATGACGCCGACGGTGCTGGCAGTCATCGGCGTCGGTCCGGACGGGAGGTGGACGTAAACCACGAGGATATCCAGCCCCTTGAGCGACCGCGTCGCCGCCGGGGATGGGCCGCGTCGCCTCCGCGAAATGTAGCCGAGTTCGCGGATGGCTTCCTCCACCGCCTCCCGGGTTTCATCGCTCACGAAACCATTGCCGTTGGTGACGAGCGAAACCGTGCTCGGCGCCACTTTCGCGCGGCGGGCCACTTCGAAAATGGTGACGGCCTTCGCCTTCTGCTCCAGCCGGTTCTCTTCTGCCAGGATCCGTGTCGACATCGGTTCAATCAATCAACTCGGCGGGAACCAGCAAGCCTCGGGGATCGAGGGCGAGGTAGGCCGGCACGTTCAACAAACGGGGCGTTCCCCGGTAACCTCGGATACTCCAGACCGTGCCGGCCTGGCCGTTGGCGACCGGCAGATCGAAGTAGCCGGGATTGCCTTCATGCTCGAAGACCTTGTTCCCCTCGGCGTCATGGATGGTCGCCGGACCTTCCAGATAGCCGACCACCCGCTCGTTCTCCCGGGGGACCACGAAATAGGCGGTCAACGGTTGGGTGACATGACGGACCCCGCTCGTTTCGCTGCTCATTTCGTAGGTCAGAGGCAACTCCGGTTGCCACGCGATCTCCATGCCGCCCGAGCCGCTGATGACTTCGATGCGGTGGAGCCCCGGCTGAGTCGTCCGCAATTCCACCGTGCGCGTGACGCCATCGGGAGGCACTTCGGCTTGGTCGACCGGCAGATCGTCCGGCGCTTCATCCGGGATCAGATAGACGCGGACCGGGCCGCGGTTCTGGTGCATCCATCCTCCGGTGACGTCCAAAACGATCTCGGCCGGAGCGTCATGGATCCACGTGTAAAACGACATCGTTCCCCAGCCGTTCACCCGATGCCTACGGGCGGAGGCCTGGGCAACCGTATCCAAAAACTTCGACGCCGGAACCAGGTTTCGGGAAAATGTCCGCATATCGAAATCGAACAGTTGGTGGCGGGCGATGCCGTCGCGGATCAGTTCGTCGATCTCCTCGGCCGTGTAGAGCGATTCCGGTTTCCACGGATTCTCACCTTCGGGCACGTCCCAATCCATTTCGTCCGGCGGCACCAAAGTCGATCTGGCGCTGAAGGCCGCCGCCCACCGGGCGCGCACATGGATCATCATCGAGTGACGCGACTTGTAGGAATGGCTCAGCATCCGCCCGAGCGCTTCCAGCCGTTCATCTTCGGCCGCCTCGTCGAACTGGCGGTAAAGATCGACATAGCGGGTGTAGAGGGCCAGATCGTGGATCCGGGCCAGGATCCGGGGATCATCGGTCAGCTCCGACGCTTGCGCGAGATGACGATACATCCGGCCGACCAAATCTTCCGAGAGCAAAACGGGTCGTTCGCTGTAAAGCAGTCCGAAGAACGCTTCCATCGGTTCCCGGGCTTCGCCGAAGGAGCGAGTCAGGAAATCGTCGACGATCGTATCGACATCTTCGTGACGGTCCCACATCAATCGCTTGGCCACATAGTAGCCGAGGCCGTAGCCGCCCCAGGTGTCGGTTGACTGGCCGCGCAGGAACCGGACCCCTCGGTCGTGGAACGCCGGGATGCTTTTGCGGAGGAACTCGAGGTTCGTCACCGGCGCGCGCCCCGGAAGGTCGTAGGTCGTGATATTGCGGGAGTAATACTCGTAAACGCCGATCGTCGCTCCCTGGCGATGCCAGCCGTCGATTAATTCGTCGGCGGTGAAGCCTCCCTTGATGAATTGGGTTGCCACGCTGACGATCACGTTCGGATGGACGGTCAACGCCGGTGGGGGAGAGTGGTAATTGTAAGCCAACACGCCGACGTAGCGGTCGGGTCCAAACCGTTCGACCACCGCCTCGGCGACCTCGTTGGCGAGAATGACCACCTGATCGCTGATGCTTCCCATGGCGGCGCAATCCTCGCATTCGCACCAGAAACCGAAATCGCTCGGATCGATACTGATCGAATCGTCCGGGGCTCGCTCCAGTTCGGTGATCCGATCGGCGACGATAAATTGCCTGACCTCCGGTTGCGAGAGACAGAATTTGACCCCGCTGTTTCTCGCTCCCCGGGGTTTCCGTTCGCCGTCGACCAAGGCGAGGTAGTGCGGATTGGCTTCGAGGAATTCGCGATGCCGCTCGTAAAGCAACCGAAACGCATGGCGGTCCTGCAGGCTGAACCCGATCGCCCGATTGCGCCGCAACCATTCGTGGTAATGGTCGCGGTTGAAATCGTGCAACCCCCAGGTCGACCAAATCTCGCGGGTGTAAAACGAAGGAGATTCCATCACGTCCACCGCGATCGAAAGAGTCGGCGTGTGGGGCACCACCTCCCAATTGGGACCGGGGAAATATTGGCGGTGGCCGATCCGGTGGAGCAGATCCCACGTCGCGAAAACGACCGCCTGCGGCGTGGCGCCGATCACCCGGACGCCGTCGTTTGTCGACTGGAGCAGGTAATGTTGCAACCGCCCCAAACCCTCGCCCGCGAGCCGCTCTTCCACGTCGAGCGCGGGGAAATCCTCCGTCACTCCGACGGCGATTCCGTTGCGGCCGTCGCCCGGCTGGACGGTGAATTCGCCCCCCGTGATCCGCCCAAGTTGTTCGGCCAACTCCTCGGCCGCGTGACGGACCTCCTCGGAGGCGTCGGCCGCAACGACCACCGGCAGGACGGCCCGTCCATCCCGGGCGAGCACCGCCTCGGGCGGACCCGCGAAACCCGTCGATTGAAAGCCGAGGCCGATCAGTAAGCTCAATCCGGCCAGGCAGCGTTTAAAAACAGGGAAGCGGGGCGTTCCGATTCGCATGGGTGTGTCTCTCCGTTGAAATGAAGGTGGTGTGCGACTCGTTCGAAATCGCGCGGATACTCCGAAATTAGCAATCGATCTTCGTTCGTCGATCGATTTTTTTATCAAAAAACAAAATCTAATTTCATAATGGCATTTTTTTGCCCCGTCTCCATTCGCTTTGACTTCGATTTCGCGAAGGCCATGGTGGAATCGATTTTCACAAGAAGCGACCGGGCTGCGGGGAAGTCGCACGCGGTTTTATGAAAGAGGCAGCGATCATATTGGGCGGGATATTCATGGTAACGGCGGTGTCCGCGGCGAACGACTTGTCGCTGCCCGATCCGCTTGTGACGCGTTCGGGCACGATGGTCGCGACGCCCGAGGAGTGGCACGAGACGCGGCGTCCGGAGACGTTGGAGCTCTTTCGCGAACATATATACGGTCGCACCCCGGTCGGTCGCCCGGAGACTCTTCGATTCGAGGTGAAGGATACCGACGCCGGAGCCATGGACGGAATGGCGACTTTGCGGCTGGTCGATATTCATTATTCGGGGCCCGGCGGGGAGGGTAAGATCGAATTAGTCGTCTTCATTCCGAACGAAATCACCAAACCGGCCCCCGCTTTTTTGCTTATCTGCAATCGAAGTCGACAGAACATCGATCCGACCCGAAAGGATCGAACCTCTTTTTGGCCGGCGGAACGTATCGTCGAACGGGGTTATGTGGCGGCGGCGTTTCACAACGCCGATGTCGCGCCGGACAGGCCCGGGATGTTCCGCCACGGCGTGCACGGTATTTTCGAGCCGGGACCAGGCGCGCGATCACCCGATGCCTGGGGAACCATCGCCGCATGGGCCTGGGGGGCGAGCCGGGTCATGGATTACTTCGAGACCGATCCGGACATCGATGAAAAACAGATCGCCGTGGTGGGACACTCGCGAGGCGGAAAGGCCGCACTTTGGAGCGGGGCCGAAGACGAACGGTTCGCGTTGGTCATCAGTAATAATTCGGGCTGCACCGGCGCGGCATTGGCCCGGCGCTTGGAAGGCGAGCGAGTCGGACGGATCAATCGAGCGTTTCCGCACTGGTTTTGCGCCAACTACGATAAGTTTAACGAAAATGAAGAGGCGCTCCCGGTCGATCAGCATCAATTGATCGCCTTGATGGCGCCTCGTTTGGTTTATGTCGCCAGCGCTTCGGAAGATGCGTGGGCGGATCCGAAAGGGGAATTCCTGTCGGCGGTTCACGCCGGCCCCGTTTACGAGCTTTTCGGATTGAAGGGCGTCGGCACCGACGAATTTCCCCCCAGCGGTCGGCCTCTCCACACCGGCCACATTGGGTACCATCTTCGCGAGGGAAAGCATGACCTCATCGAATATGACTGGAACCGCTTCATGGATTTCGCGGACTGGCATTGGAGGTAGGGTCTGCGAACGCCGGTAATCTACGACACGCCCCACCATGCTGGCACGTGGTCCCCCGGCGCGAGAGCAAAAATCCGGGTTGCGCCCGGGGAACAACGTGGAATGAAACTCCCTCGCCACTGGGAGGGATGGCATCCTGCCGTCGGCCGTCGGCGTCGTTTCACGATAAGGTCGGCTGGAAGCCAACCCTCCGATTTAGCACTGCGACCCGCATGAACAGTAAAGAGCGGTGGGTGTGTCCCGTCCTACTCAGAGTCCGAACGCCCTTTTGCCAGCTCGACCACCCTTGGATGGCGGTTAGGTGGCGGGTTCGACGATCTCGGAGAGGGCTCCGACGGTGGTGTCGGTGGCCCCGCGGTTTTCGGCGTGCCAGCTCTTGGCGGCGTTGGCCATTCGGATCCGTTTGGAGCCGTTGCGGAGCAGGGGGAGAGCGTGTTCGATGAAGTCGATTTCGTCGCCGACGACCAGCGCCCCGCCGCAATCGACTAATTCCCGGGCGATCAGTCGGAAGTTGCTCATATAGGGACCGTAAATCAGCGGTTTGCCGAGGGCGGCCGCCTCAATGGGGGTTTGCCCCCCGTCGTTGGGGGGGAGGCTTTTTCCGACGAACACCAGGTCGGCCAACTGGGTGAGGCGGACCAATTCTCCGGTGGTGTCGCCCACCGCGACGTCGACCGGTCCGGGTGCTTCTCCGGCGGAACGAAAATGGGTGGTGAAGGGGAACTCGTTTAACAATTCGGCGATTTCCCCCCGCCGCTCGGCATGGCGCGGGACCAGCAGCAGTCGGCAATCGATTCCTTCGCCGCGGGCCCGCTGCATCAGGCGGAGCAACGACCGTTCTTCGCCGGGCCAGGTGGAGGAGCCGAGGATGATCAGGGAGGTGTCGCGGCCCGGTTCCATCAAGCCCAGTTCCTTGCCGAGGGAGGTTCGCTCGCGGTCGGAGAGGATCGGGTCGATGGCGACGTCGAGTTTGATGTTGCCGCTGACCACCGTCCGTTCTTCGTCCGCCCCAAGGGTCAGGAATCGATGCCGGTCTTCTTCGGAGGCGGTCAAAATTAGGGTGAATTGGTCGAGCATGGCGGCGGCGAACAGTCGGAGACGGTTCAGGCGGGCGAAGGTGCGGTCGGACATCCGGGCGTTGATCAAGATCACCGGCACCTCACGGCGGCGGGCTTGGGCGAGATGTTCGGGCCAGATTTCGGCTTCGAAGAGGACGCAGGCGTCCGGCTCGATCCGTTTCCACGCCTTCGCCACGAACGGCCAGAAATCGAGCGGGAAGTAGGCGATTCCGATGGTCGACTCCGCCAATCGTTCCTTGGCCAGGGCGTAACCGGTGCTGGTGGTCGTGGTCAGGAAAATTTCGTAGTTCCTTTCTTCGCGAAGGCGCCGGATGATCGGGGTCACTGCGAGGATTTCCCCGACGCTGACCGCCTGGATCCAAAGCCGTTTGACGCCGTCGCGGCGGGCGGGAAGGGGATCGATGAGGCCGAATCGGGTCTGGAAGTCCTTGCGGTAACCTCCCCGGCGTTTCATACGGAGGAAGTAATGGGGCGCGAGCACCAGGAAGACGGGAAAGAAAAGGATGCGGTAAAGCCAAATCATGAAAGCGATCTTCATACCTTGGCCGGGCGCATGAAGACAAAGCAAATTGTCGGTCTGCTCTGCGGAATTGGGCGGGCGCGACCGCAAGATTGGTAACGCGGGAACTTCCGCCCCGCTTTCTTCCCAGCAAAAAGGGCGGCTCGCTCTGGAGCCGCCCTTCGCATGGGAGGAGAGGAAATCTGCTCGGATCCCGCTCCGGATTAAACTGTCAACGCTTCGGTCCGGCTTTCCGGAGTCGCGTCGTCGGCGGGAGCCGTTTCACTGCTTTCGGCCATCAAGGCGTCGACTTCCGCTTTCGTCAAGGTTTCGCGTTCAACGAGGGCCTCGGTCAGCCGCACGACTTTGTCGCGGTGGGTCTTGATGATCCCGATCGACCGTTCGTATTCGGCGGAGATGATCCGACGGATTTCTTCTTCGACCGCCCGTCCGCCGCTGCCATGGGTGGAAAGATATTCGTCGCTCCGGTTTTCGTAGCGGACCATCCCGATATCGGAGCTCATTCCCCATTCGCAGACCATTTTCTTGGCGTAACGGGTGGCGGCTCCGATGTCGCCGCTGGCTCCGCTGCTGATGTCCCCCAGGAAAACTTCTTCGGCGGCACGGCCTCCCATCAGGACGCAGATGGTGTCGAGCAATTTCAATTTGGTTTCGCCGTATTTCATTTCCTCCGGAACCATCAAGGTGACGCCGAGCGCTCCTCCCCGGGGAATAATCGTCACCCGCTCCAGCCGTTGGCCGTGTTCCATGAAGTGGTTCACCACGGTGTGGCCGGCTTCATGGTAGGCGGTGAGCCATTTTTCGCGCTCGTTCAACTTGTTGCCGCTTTTGTCGGAGCCGAGCAAAATACGGTCGCGGGCGGTGGCGAGATCACTGGCGGAAATCGAATCGGCCCCCCGGCGTCCGGCGGCGAGGGCGGCTTCGTTCATCAGACTGGCCAGTTCGGCCCCGCTGAATCCGGGGGTCATCTTGGCGATTTCGGTGAAATCGATCTCCGAGGAAAGTTTCACGGAGCGGCTGTGGACCTTGAGGATCGCTTCGCGGCCCTTGATGTCGGGGAGACCGATGTAGAGGGAGCGGTCGAAACGGCCGGGGCGGAGGAGTGCCTTGTCGAGGATCTCTTTTCGATTGGTGGCCGCGACCACGATCACCCCTTCGCGCCCGCTGGCGCCATCCATCTCCACCAAGAGGGCGTTCAGCGTCTGGTTGTGTTCGCGGGCTGCGCCTTCGCCGCTGTCGGAGCGACTGCCGCCGACGGCGTCGATTTCGTCGATGAAGACGACGCAAGGAGCCTGTTTGCGGGCCTTTTTGAACAAGGAACGGACCCTCGCGGCACCGGTGCCGACGTATTTCTCCACGAAGGAGGAGCCGCTGATCTCGAAGAAAGGAAGTCCGGCCTCGGTGGCGATCGCTTTGGCCAGCAATGTTTTGCCGTTGCCCGGAGGACCAACCATCAGGATGCCCTTTGGAATGGTGCCCCCGAGTTGGGTGATGCTGGCCCGCTTCTTGATGAGGCTGATCACCTCCATGATTTCGTCTTTGGCGTCGTCGATTCCCGCCACGTCTTTAAATTGGATTTTCGGCGAGGTGATGCGTTGGCCGACGCTCGGGGCGAGGTTGACCACGCCGAGCATTTGGGCCATGAAAAGGCCGAGGAGGATCAAGACCAGGATGTAAACGATGATCAGGGGCGGGAGGGACGCGCCTCCGCTGTTTTGTTCGATTGCGGCGAAACCGTGTTGGGCGAGAAGGCCGCTGAGATCGGATTGGTATTGCAGGAGGACCGGGGAAGTGAAGCCGACGGTTGCGCCGGATTTCGCGGCGTATTCGCCCTCCAGTTTGCTCCGCAGATTGTTCGAGCTGACAATCTTCACTTCGGTGATTTGTCCCGCCTCCAGCTTCTGGACGAACTCGGGGAAGGTCAGGTTTTCCTGTTTCCCGGAGGAGTTGAAATAGACGGCGGCTGCGAGGGCGCAAACGGCGACGGCGGCTGCCAGTGCGAGGATCCAGCTCTTCTTTTTGTTTGGACGAAGACTCATAATTCAGTTCGAAAAAGGTTATTGCGGAACAATGCCAACAGAGGGGAAAACCGGGGGAACGCAAGCGGAGGTCGGTTTTTTTCCGATTCCTTTTCTCGGGGAAAACCTGATGGGAAACCTACGTTGGACCGGAAGGCCTGGGTTGGTCGCCGTTGTATTAAAAAGGAAAGTGGACCCGTATTATCCGGGTAAGCGACCCAATCGTGGAAGCAAGCTTGATTCGGAGCGCGATCCTTCCAGTGTAAGGGGTTTCGAATTATGCTCACGCTTTCCCAAGTCAGTAAGGCCTATGGCGACCGGATTTTGTTTCGCGATGTCGCCCTTCAAGTGAACCGCAGTGACCGGATCGGGTTGGTCGGGCCGAATGGCGCTGGAAAGACGACCCTGTTTTCTCTGATTCTTGGGGAAAATAGTCCCGACGCCGGCACCATCGTCGCCGAGAAGAAGATGACGCTTGGTTTCCTGCCGCAGGAAAGCGCTCCGGTCGGAAGCGAAACCGTCCTGGAGTTGGCGACGGCGGCGACTCCGGAAGTGGCGGCGCTGCGTTCGATGATCCGGGATTTCGAGGAGGGGAGGAGTCAGGATATCGAAGCCTATCACGAGGCGCGCGAGCGCTTTTCCGATCTCGGTGGTTTCGATCTGGAGCCGAAGGCGAAGAAGATCCTCGGCGGACTCGCCTTTCGCGAATCCGATTTCAGCCGTCCGGCCAAAACGCTGAGCGGTGGATGGATCATGCGGGCTCACTTGGCCCGTTTGCTGGTGACCGAGCCGGATCTTTTGATGCTCGACGAACCGACCAACCACCTCGATTTGGAGACGCTCCAATGGTTTCAGAATTATTTGAAACAATATCCGGGGGCGATCCTGATGATCTCGCACGATCGGGAGTTTCTCAATCAGTTGACCGACAGTATCATCGAAATACGGCATGGGCAGTTGCACCGTTACCGGGGGAATTACGACTCCTTTTTGGAGCAGCGGGAGGCGCGGGCGGAGCAGCATCAGGCCGCGTATGAAAATCAACAGCGGGAGATTAAGCGCCTGCAGACCTTCGCCGACCGGTTCGGGGCGAAAGCGAGCAAAGCCTCCCAGGCGCAAAGCAAGTTGAAGCAGATCGACCGGATGGAGAAGATCGAGGCTCCGATTCAGGAGAACCGGAAAATCCGATTCCGGTTTCCCCAGCCCCAGAAAAGCGGGCGAAAAGTGATTACTCTGGAAGACGTCCATCATGCTTACGGAGATTTGGTCGTTTACCGCGGGATCGACTTCGAAGCGGAGCGGGGCCAACGGACGGTTTTGGTCGGACCGAACGGAGCGGGAAAATCGACTATGCTGAAGATTCTGGCGGGAGTGCTACCGTTGCAGGAAGGGCGGCGAGAACTCGGTTTGAATGTGAAAGTCGGCTACTATTCCCAGCAACGGGTCGAAATGCTCGACGAAAGCCGCACCGTGCTGGAGGAGGCGATGGACTCGCCGCAGGTGGTCTCGGAGCAAGACGTTCGGACCTTGCTCGGGTCGTTTCTTTTTCGGGAAGAAGACGTTTTCAAACCGGTCCGGGTCTTGAGCGGAGGGGAAAAAAGCCGGTTGGCATTGGTAAAACTACTGCTCGATCCGCCGAATTTGCTCTTGATGGACGAGCCGACGACCCACCTCGATATGTCGAGTATCGATGCGCTAGTGACGGCCCTGGAGCCATTCGAGGGAACGTTGATTTTCATCAGTCACGACGTCCATTTTATCCGGGCCTTGGCGACCACCGTCCTGCACGTGAACGCGGGAAAGCCGACCTTTTACGCGGGGAATTACGACTATTACCTGCAAAAAACGGACGCTTCGTCGGCCCGGGCGGCGTTGACCGCCGGAGACCGTCTCCAATCGGATGGACGGCCGGATTCCGGTCCGGCGGCGAGTAGTCCGCATTTCAAGAGCAAGGATCAAAAGCGCCAGGAAGCCGAAGAGAGGAAGCGGGAAGCGGCCACCCGCCGGGCCTGGGAAAAAGAAGTCGCTCGCCTCGAAGCGAAGGTGATGGATTTGGAGAAAAGGCAGAAGGAACTGACCGCCCAGCTGGAAGCCCCGGAAACCTACGAAGATTCGGGGAAAGCGATGGCGGTGAACCGCGAGTTGACTCAAGTGACCGACGACCTCGAAAGGTTCACCGAGGAGTGGGAAGAGCTCGCCAGCCGCGACAGCGCGACGATTTGAGAAGGGAGGGTTAGCGTTCGCCGGATCGGCTCCGCTACACACCCCACCGCTCTTGCGAGCGGTCCTTCCTCTCAAAAGGGGGCCTGTTTGTGAGCAATTCCCCTCTGGAGAGGGGGGGACCATGCGCGAGCATGGTGGGGTGTGTTGTCCCGCTGTTACAGCCAGAGAACGACCGAAAACCTTTTCGGATACCCTCTGTTTAGCCGCGAGAAGGCACAGAAGGCTCAAAATTAGAAACTTAAGCGGAAAGGCCGACCTCTCATGAGCTATCCCATGCTTTTGTGTATTTTGCGCTTTTTTGCGGCTTTCATACTGCGAAGTTAGGATTAAGGTTTACCCTTATTGTAACCGGCTTGCTTCCTTGTTACCTTGATAGCACGACTGGGAGCGACTTTCCAGTCGACTATGTTTGTTCGAACGCGAACTGAGGATTTGGATATGGTCCAGAGGAAGGAAAAAGTGAAAGAACCGGAGACCGATGATCGGCCGACCCCGCGGGAATTGATTTTGAATCTGCGGGACATGATCGACGAAGCGGAAAATTTGATCATGCAAACCGCCAGTCATCAGATGGATGAAACCGTGGAAGAGCTTCGCGAACAATTGCAGGCGCGAATCGATCGGCTGAAAAACGCTTACCAAACCGCGGAGAATCACGTGGTCAACGCTGCAACCGCCACCGATCAGGCGATCCGGCAGAAACCGTATCAGGCGGTGGGGATCGCGGCCGGCATCGGTTTGATCGTCGGCATGTTGCTCAACCGAAAGGATTGACCATGGAAGGCGGCGAAAAAATCAGCGCCGGTTTGGCGGGATTGCTGAGAGCCATTGCCGCGAATTTGGCCGCGATCCTGCGAAGCCGATTGGAGTTGATGTCGGTCGAACTCCAGGAGGAGCGCCATCGTTTGATCCAAGGATTGATCTGGGCGAGTGCGGCGATTTTCTGCGGGGCGATGGCATTTATCATGATCAACGTCACTTTGGTGTTTTTGTTTTGGGAGGGAGCCCAGTTGGCGGTCTTGATCGGGTTGACGTTATTTTACACCCTTTCCCTCGCGGGGATCGCCATTGGATTCCGGCGTTATTTGAAGCGGCAGCGGATTCCGTTCGCCGACACCGTCCGGGAATTCAAAAAGGACTACGAATGTTTTCAAAAAAGGAACTGAGTCCGGTTGAGAGGAAGAAGCAGCGGATCATTGCCCGCTGTGACCGCTTGCGCGCCGAATGCGGGCAAATCATGGGGGCGGTCGGGCAGCGGGCGGAAATCGCGGAGGAGGCGGGACTCGGGCGTTTGCCTTGGCTCCGACCTGCTCTGTCGTTCGCTTCGGTGATGGGACTTTCTCTCATGCGGCAGCGGGCGGGGGGACACCGGGGAGTCCGTTACCTTGGCCCCTTGTTATCGGCCGCCACCGTGGCCATGGACATTTCCCGCCGAACGAGCGCCCGGGAGCAAAGCGAGATTCTGCGAGGCCGTGGAGTAAACTGAGGTTTCCCGGCTCGAGTATTCCGCGGGGACACACCCCACCGCTCTGGCGAGCGGTCCCCCCCTCTCAAGAGGGGAACGGGGCACCCCCCACCGCTCTCAAGAGGGGAACTGGGACACCCCCACCCCTCTCAAGAGGGGAATTTTTTCACGCGGATCCCCTCTTGAGAGGGGGGGACCATGCGCAAGCATGGTGGGGTGTGTCGGCTCTTCCACCAGGCTCCGCGTTCCGAAGCAAAGCCTTTTCGGACAGGCGCCGCCTCCGCTGCGGTTAACTCGACACGCCGAGGCCGAGGGAGCGGAGGAGTCCGGTCAGGAAGGGAATCAGCTGTTTCTTTCGGCTGACGATTCCCGGAAGATCGAAGATTTCGTTTTTCTGGACAGCGACATACGGGATCCGCTCGATGAACTCCGGGTCGCCGGCGACGGCCAGAAGGGAGTTTTGGCTATTGATGTCGGTGACCAGCATGCTGGCGAAAAGGAGGTCTTCTTTGACCTGAATATCGCGCAAGGCTTGCAGCAGGGCGTCGGAATGGTCCCAGAAATTGGTGAATCCGAGCTCCTCGACCTGGGAAACGCAGAAACGGACGCCAAACTCCTGATAAATTTTGGAATCGCTCCGGACCACTTTTTCCGGCGGGTTGTCGAGGATCACAGAACCGGAGGAGAAAATCAGATGGGCCAGGTCGTCGGCTTCGACTTCGGCGATTTTGCTCAGCCAGTCGAGGATGATGCGATCCTTTTGAGTGGTGGTCGGGCCGTTTAGGTTGAGGGTGTCGGAGATGATTCCCGACATCATGATACCGGCGATCTGGGGAGACGGGGTGAGGCGTTCCCGGCGGTAGAGGTCGGCGATGATGGTACAGGTGGAGCCGACCGGTTCGTTGATGAAAAGAATCGGCTGCTGGGTATGGAGATTGCCGAGGCGGTGATGGTCGACGATCTCGAGGATATTGACTTCGTTGGCTCCGGGCACGGCTTGGCTGAGCTCGTTGTGATCGACCAGAATGATGTTGGTCGGAACCGGTTTGAGGATGTCGGTCTTGGTGAAGATCCCCAGCAACTTATGGGATTCGTCGACCACCATGAAGGCGGAGCTGTTGACTGAGGCGACCTTGCGCCGGGCTTCGGCCAACCGCACGTCGGGTCCGAAGTGGACGCTGTCGCGTTCGATCAGACGATCGATGGTGGAGGCGGTGCGGATCAACCAACCGGTGGTGGCGGAGTCGTAGGGGCTGACGATCAGGTTAACTCCTTGTTTGCGAGCCTGATCGATCACTTCATCCTCAACCTTCAATCCGCCGGTGATCACCAGCAAACGGACGCCGATTTGAACCGATTTTTGTTGGATGTCCCAACGGTCGCCGACGACGATGATGCTCTTTTCAGGCGGAATCGCTTCTTCGGAGGTGAAACGGCCGAAGGAGCGGATATCCATGGCGCCGACCCGGACGAAAAGATCTTCGACCCGGTCTTCCCCGTTCAAGTTCAGGACCTGGGCTTTCAGGGTCCGGACGATCGAAGCGACATCGGCGTGGACCCGGCGCATTTCGCGCAATTCCCGGAGTTTCGGGATGAAAAATTCACCAAGCTGGAAGACCGAGACAAAACCTTCCAAGGTATTTTCTTCGTCCACCACCGGGATGATGCGGATGTCGTGGTTGTCGATCAGTTCGAGGGCCTCTCCACAAGTCGATCCGGGGGAGATTTTGATGACATCGCGGGTCATGATGTCGCGGAGACGGGGGGTCACATCGCCGAGAAAGTGGGGGAGATCGAAGTTGAACCGCTGTAAGATCGTATCAATGCGGGCGTTGGAAATACCGCAACGGGCGGCGACACACTGCTTTTCGCCGGTCTGTTGTTTGAAATCGGCGTAGGCGATCGCGGAACAAATGGAATCGGCGTCCGGGTTGCGGTGGCCGATGATGTAGGTAGTTGAAGACATGGTTTCGGAAGAATAAAAAAAAGAAAGTTTAGCAGAATGGCGCGGCGAGGGACAGTCGAAAACGGGGAAAGGGGAAGTCCGGATAAAAAAAGAGCCAGGTCGGATGACCTGGCTCTTGAAGAATGAATCTTTACTGAAGCGGCTTAGTTGCCAGCGGCGTTACCCGAGAAGGTGCCGGCGCCAACCGCCAGCAGTTGGCGATCCGCCGGGGTCGCTGCTGCCTGGACTGCTTCCAGGATGTTGGAAGTCCGTCCGTCGGTTCCGGTGCCGCCCACGAGACGATTGTCGTTCAGGAGGTTCCGGTAGAAGGCGACGTTTCCGCCCAAGAAGACGATGTGTCCGCCGTCTCTGCGGTAGACGCTCGCTTCGGTGTTGGCCCACTCGCCGTTTTGTTGAATACCACGAGTCACGGCGATCGGGGTAGTGGAACGCATTCCCATGGTCAAGCCGGTGAAGGCCTGGAACGAGATGTTGTTCGCGTTGGCTGGCGTGAAATCGGTATGGTAGCTCTGACGGGTGTTGTTCAACACGGTCGACGGATTGGGATTGGGACGGCGGGAGTCACTGCCGGAATACCAGATTTGCGCGTCGTTCAAACCACCGTTCAGGGCGAGGGCGGCGGCAAATTCCCGGATCGTGGTGGATCCGTTCGGGAACGCGCCGTTGGCCATCGCTCCGAGGTTCTGCGGCGGGAGACGCTCGCGGTTGTCATTGGCGTAGATCAGAGCAGCTTGTCCGATCTGGCGGATGTTGCTGGCATCAACCGTCCGACGGGCCGATTCGCGGACGCGGCCGACGGTCGGGATAAGAATCGAGGCAAGAATGCCAATGATTGCGATAACGGTCAAAAGTTCGATCAGGGTGAAACCCTGCTTAGCGGGTGTTATTTTCTTCATAGTTGCGTTTGTGATTGGACTTTCCAAAAGAGAATTTCCTACTTCTATCACTAGTTTCTCCCCTTTTTCACGATTCCCGCAAAAAAAGATAGAATTCGCGATTGAACGCGAGAAATACCAGGAATTGACGAATCTAAGCGGCATCGACGCGAATGAGGCAAGAAAAATATTCGGGGAATCTTTAGGCGGAAGGCCATGGAGCGGGCCGGGGAAGAGCGCTTGGATCGGCGGGGGGGCGGGAAACGGCTTGCCTCTCGCCGGGAAGGGCTCTGAATGGACGCATGGAGACGGGTGTCCAAAGTTTGGTCGATCAAGTCATGGGGGTGACGGCGGGATTGGAGGGAAGGCCGTCGTGGGATGATTATTTTATGGCGACCGCCGTGTTGCTGGCGTCGCGGTCGGCTTGCGAACGTCTGCATGTGGGGTGTGTCATCGTTTCCGGGGGGGATGAAAAGAATCGGATCATCGCGGCCGGTTACAACGGTTTTTTGCCGGGCACGCCTCATCTCTCGCGGGTGAGGGACGGTCACGAACAAGCGACGGTCCATGCCGAGCAAAACGCGATTTCAGATGCGGCCCGCCGCGGCATCAACGTCGGCGGGGGGATCGCTTACGTAACTCATTTCCCGTGCATCAGTTGCGCGAAGATTTTGGCGGCGGCGGGGATTCGCACGATCAAATACCACGTTGATTACAAGAATGATCCGTTGGTGGCCGAGATTCTGGCGGAGGCCGGTGTCGGGATCGTGCGGTTTTAGCAGTTGAAGAAGAGACGGTTACACACCCCACCATGCTTGCGCATGGTCCCCCCCTCTCAAGAGGGGAACTGGGACACACCCCACCGCTCTGGCGAGCGGTCCCCCTCTCAAAGAGGGGAATGTCTGAGAAGTCTTTTCTTGAGGGTAGGGGGCGCTCGGTAAATCCGGGGGCAAATCGGGGGTTGCCCCGTTACCTGTTTGCAGGCAGAATGAAAGAGATGGGCGGAAATGAAGGTCCGTCTCTTTTTTTGTGATATGGGGAGAACGCGGGAAAAAATTTGCATCGATATGACACGGCTCCAGAAAGAGATTCTGGAGTTGGGGGCGATCGGACAGGAAGAGGATGGCGGGGTTTACCGGATGGCATTCACCGACGCCGATATGCAAGGGCGGGAGTGGTTGAGAACCCGTTTGGAGGAAGCCGGCATCGAGGGGGCGATCGACGGGGCGGCTAACGTGACCGGCAGGGTCGACGGCGGCGAAGGGCCGTCGATTTTGATCGGATCGCACCTCGACAGTGTTCCCAACGGAGGGAAACTGGACGGAGCGCTCGGGGTTTTGGTCGGGCTCGAATGTCTTCGCCGAATCAAGGAAGAGGAAATCGAGACCCGGTTGCCGGTGGAGATGATCGCGTTTAGTGACGAGGAAGGCCGTTTCGGTGGTTTGCTCGGATCCGAGGCGCTGACCGGAGAACTCGATCCGGAGCGGATCATGCAGGCGCGCGATTTAGATGGAGTGAGTTTGGCGGAGGCGATGGCGCATCATGGGTTCGAGCCGATGGCCGTTTTGGCGGCGCGACGGGATCCGAACACGATCGCGGCTTTCCTGGAGGTCCACATTGAGCAAGGGCCGGTGCTGGATGAGGCCGGGATCAGTATCGGGGTGGTCGAGCAGATCACCGGTTTGTTCAAATGGTCGGTCCGATTGAGCGGAGTGGTAAACCATGCCGGGACGACTCCGATGAATATGCGGCGCGATCCGTTGATGGGATTGGCGGAATTCGCCGGAGAAATCCCCCGGATTCTTGAAGAACATGGGAGCGGAGCGGCTCGGGCAACGATCGGGAAGGTCGATTTGATTCCCGGGGTGGCGAACACGATTCCGGGCGAAGTGGTCTTTTCGCTCGATGTGCGCGACATTGTTCCCGACAAGCTGGAGGAGTTGCACGACGGTTTCCGCCGGGTGTTGTCGACGCTGGCACGGCGCCGTTCGTTGATGTTCGAATTCGAAATCCTCAGCCGGGTGGAACCGGTCCCGTGCGCGACCCCGATCATCCAGGCGATCGAGAGGAACGTGAACGAGTTGAACCTTCCCTCCCTGCGGATGCCGAGCGGAGCGGCGCACGACAGTCAGGTGATGTCGCACGTCGCACCGGTCGGAATGATCTTCGTTCCAAGCAAAGGGGGGCGGAGTCATTCGCCCGCCGAATGGACCGCCTGGAAGGACATCGAAGACGGCGCGAATGTCGCCCTTCAAACTATTTTGACTTTGGCCAATTTAACTCCCGCTGAATTATCGAACTCATGAGCTCATCCAAATCCGCCGACCGTGAACCGGTCATTGATCCAATCAGCATCGATCCCCTTCGCGAAACGTATCACGAATCGGTGGTGGAGAATCCGGGACACATCCGGAATCTGAAGAAACATGCCACTGCTCTGCTGGTGATCGATCTGCAATATCTCGACGCGGCCCGTGGCTACGGGATGTTCGCCGACGGAATGGCGAACGGCGTTTCACCTGAAGCGCAGGATTATTATTTCGACCGGTTGGATCAAGTGGTCGTGCCAAACGTCGCCCGGTTGCAACGCCATTTCCGGGAGCACGATTTGGAGGTGATCCATACCCGGATTCAATCGCTCACCCAGGACGGACGCGATCGCAGCGCCGGGCATAAACGGCTCGGAATCCTGGCCCCGCCGGGATCGAAGGAAGCGGAGTTTCTGCCCGAGATAGCGCCCGTCGGGGACGAAATGGTCATCAACAAAACGTCCAGTGGGGTGTTTTCGACCACCAACCTGTTTTACGTATTGAAGAATATTGGCATCGACGCCTTGTTTGTGGTCGGTGTTTACACCAACGAGTGTGTCGACACGACGATTCGGGCCGCGTGCGACCTCGGGTTCCTCGTGAGCCTGGTCCACGACGGCTGCGCGACGGTGACCCCCGAGTTACACGACGCCACCATCGCCACCCTCCGCGACCGTTATGCCCGGGTGATCGACACGGACCAGGCGATCCGTGAAATCGATCGGTATGTGACCGAGTGACCAGCGTCGCTGACGGCTCCAGGTGACGACGGCTCAAGCGCGCCGCTTTTTTTTAGCGGCTTCCCAACCGCTTGCGAAAGGCAATCAAACCGAAAAGGGCGGTGGCCAGAAGAAACCCATAGGTGGAGGGCTCCGGAATGACTTCGATGTACGGTTTGTTGGCGTGGTCCGCGGTATGGAAAATATAACGGTTCCATTGGCCGTCGGAATTGGGAAGCGCGTTTTGTTGGCTGATTTGAAAGCGGAAGGCGAGGATCGTGTGGTCGGCGGCCATTTCCTGTTTGGCGAAGTCGGTGATGTCGAAGCTCAGAAAGCCGTTTGGCGTCGAGGTGGTGACCGCCTGTCCATGCAAAAGAACGACCGAGGTATTCTCGTAGTCGGTGTGACTGGCTTCAAGGGTGGTCCGGTTGGTGAAGCCGTAAATGTCGACCGTTAGATTGAGCGTCTCCTCACCGACCGCGACATTGGAAACCCCTGACTTTTCCCCGAGGGATATATTGAGGGTGATGGCATTCGGGGTGTTCGGCGCGTTGAGAATCGCGGCGGTTTGTTCCGACGAAAGGAGGCCGAACGGGAGATAATAGCGTCCCTGCTCTCCGTCGATCGATCCGACCTCGCCGACGTGGGCGAGGGTTCCGGCCACGTTACCGAAAGCGTCGCCGGTTCCGCTGCCATTCGTATCGCGGACCATCCGGTCGAGCGGGTTGGCGATGATGATCGTGTTGGCCGTGGCTGCAACGGGTGCCAGGAGGGCGGCGACGGCGACTACGCTGAGAAGGTGGAGACGGAGAGGGCGGTATTGTAGTTTCATATCGTAATGGTGATAAACCGGGAACAGGGAAGTTGCCGGAGAAGTCTAATAAACCCATCCCGGAAAATCTATGGCGGGCTTTATCAAGATTCATGATATTTTTTGCGGATATTGGGTTGTGGAGGTAGACGGAGGTTGCGGGGAAAGTCCGCCTCTTTCGACCATCCAGGGAGAGGGGCGCAAAAAATGTTAGAAAAATGGGTCGGAAGTATCATTGGGAGTGGCCGGCTTCGCTCGGTAGAATGGGGGGAAAGCGCACGCCGGGAGGAAACCAATGAACGAAAAATCAAAAATGCTCGCATACCGACTGTTGGGACTGGTCTGTTTGGTTTGTGGCGGACTTCCGCAACCGGTGGCGGCCGATGAGGAGACCTGGGTCGTGGTCGCCCACGAAGCCGGTCGTGTGATTCTGGATACGAATCGCGACGGAACTGGCGACTCAGTGAACACGGCGCACCATTTGAGCCATGTGGGCGAGTTTCAAACCGACGCGAATCAGGCGCGGGCCTATTGGCCGTTTCTTCTCGATGCGGAGGCGCGGCAGGCGGTCGCGGCGGGTCGCCGGGTGAACTTGAATTTCTTCTTTGGCGCGGCGGGCAACACGTCGAACGTCGAGGTCGATGGTGGAACGATCGATTTGATCGTCGACCTCTATGGTTACCGCGAACGGACCGAAGTCGCCGCGAGTCCCGCGGATTACGACGCGACACACGTTTCGCTGGTTTATCCGGCGGTGGTGACCGTGGCGACGCCGGTGGAGCGGTTCATTTCGTTGGACGTCACCGAGTTCGTCAATACGGCGGCGGCCGAGGGGGAGGTAGTCGCGTTCCGGTTCCAGATCCGCCAGGAGGAGGCACTGCCGAACGCCGAAGGGAAGGTCAACCGCTACATCTTCCATTCCCCGAACCACCCGACCAACAAGCCGTATTTGGAAATCTTGCCGCCAATCGTCCGGGAATTCCATTTTCATCATTGGTCGCTGGTGCATGAACCGAAGCATGCGACGGAAGGATTGGTCAACCGGAGACAGGACATCGCCTATTGGACGGAGCGCGGGGTGCGAGCCCAACGGTGGCGGGGTGGCCGGTGGGCTTTCGATCAGGGATTCAACACCCCTGAGACGATGGCTGACCATTGGCTGCAGGATTCCGAGTGGGATTGGCCCGGCATCCTGATCGACGAAATCACCGGACAGCCCGAAAGTCGCGATGTGATGGGAGATGCGTTGCTGCTGACCCGCGAACGGCGTCCGGATTTGTATATCGCGGCTTACGTGGTGCCGATGATTGACCGGGAGAAACTGGTCCGGGGCCTGCGGGAGGCGGCCGACCGGGTGTTGATTGAAGCGTATGAAACCAGTGCGCGCAACGGCTACAGTCGTATCCGGAATCGGTGGGCTTCGGCCGTGACACACGATTTGGTCGAAAAGTCCCTGATCTGCCTCGGCTTGTCACAGACCTGGATCACCACGCCCCAGGAACTGCGGCGCCAGCTTCACTTTGTCCGTTTCAATAGTCCGGAGGCTTCCGGAGTCAGTTTCTTTGGCGCGGCGCCGGCGGAATTATACGAATACATCGACGAGTATCTGGGGCGATACTTTGTCGGTCCGGTGGTGCGGGCGGAAGTGGATGAAACCGGGGAACTCCGAGTCGAGAACATTGGTGCGTTTGCCACGCCTCCGACCGTCGTCCGGCTCCAGTTGGCCGACGGGGGCGGACCGACGGAAGTCCCGGTTCCGGTTTTGCAACCCGGTGAGTCCATCCGGAAGCCGGGGCATTCGCCGGACGACCTGCCGGTCACGGAAGTCGCCGGGACCGGCGTCCAAGTGATCGGTCCACCTCTGCTGTGGACGGAAGAACCGCCGTCGGTGCGGCCAGGAGCGGAGGATCCGTGGCCGATTTCCGGTACGACCTCCGACCTCTTCGAAGTCGACTTCACCGCCGAACCGAATTTCACCTATGAATACGATTCGTCGGGAAATCCTGGATACCACGGGAACCGGCAAGCGGCGTTGTTGGCGGTTCCGGCTTCCGGGGATTCCGCGGTCGATCTTGAGTTCGACCTTCATCTCGAAACGGTGAATCCTTATGGACGGTTGTCGGTCGGCCTCACCGAGGGGGGTGGGTCATCGATGCTTCAGCTCGAGGTATTCCGGGGAGACGGGGACACCGCCGCCTATTTGGTCCTGACCGCGAGGAACGACGAGGGGCATTTCGTCCGGGAAGACCTGGCCCTTCCGATGCGGGCGTCGGAGAATTTCAAAGTAAGGGCGTCGTACCAACCGGGCCACTACATCCGGACGCGGATCGAATCGGCCGAAGGAGCCACGCTCTGGGATACGGGGCGAATCCCGATGCCAGGTGTGGTGCGATTTGACCGGGTTCGCTTCGGGATCACCGCCGGAGATGGAAGCTTGATCGTCTGGGACGAAGACGCGAACAACCTTTATCTCCGGGGGCAGTTTCCCAACCCGCAATATCGAATCGAGGGTCGGGTCGATTCGGTGAAGTTGCGTTACATTCAGTTGAGTCCATTGGTCCGGTGGAGGACGAAATGGTTTACGCCGCGGGAGCTGGAGGATCCGGAGCGTAGTGGGAACGCGGTTTCGTTCGTCGACGACGGAATGCCGAACCTGATGAAATTTATGTTTGGGTTGAATCCGCGGAAGCCGGCGACGGTCCGTTTCCCGCAGGTCGAGTTCCGGCAAGGAGAGGCGGTGGTCCGGTTTCCCATCGCGAGCGAAGCGGAAGGGACGGAATGGCGGTTGGAGGTTTCCGAAGACCTCCGAAATTGGCGGGACGATCGGACCGAAAGTCTCGGAGAAGAAGAGCAGGCCGGAGTGAACTATTTACTGGAGCGGATCGTCGGGTCCCTCGGGTTGGATCGAGCGTTCATCCGCCTGGTGGTGGAACCGGAATCGAGCGAGTGATGGTCAAGGAAACAAAGAGGGCAACGAACGGGGCCACCCTTCCAACCGACATTCCGCCAGCGTCCAAAACGCCGCTCGAGACGATGATCGATGAGCTGGAGAAGCTCACCGGCATGCGTATCTGCATTTATGATTTGAGCTTCTTTCTTAATGAGTCGCCCAAGTTGCGGGTCCCGCGCCGTCTTTGTATCCACGATTCCAAGTTTTGCCACTTCGTGAAGAGCAATCCGGAAGCGTATGCGAAATGCATTCAAACCGAAAATCTGCGGACCGAACGGGCCGGAGCGATGGACCGTCCGCTGCTGCATACCTGCCACGCCGGCTTGACCGATCTGATTTTGCCGGTTCGAGTCGACGGCCGCCAAGTCGGTGCCGTCTTCATCGGGCAAGTCTTTATCGACGATCCGGAGAAAACCGCCCGTGTTTTGGAGGAATTGCGTGTGCGATATGGATACGGGGAAAAGGAGTTCGGTGAAATGGTCGCGACAGTGAGGACGGTGCCGCCTCAGGAGTTGGCGAAGATGGGAACCATCCTGGGCGTGATCACCGATTATCTGGAGCAGGCCGAGCAGTTGAGCGCCTTGCAGGCCGAACGGGAATATTGGGTTCATGGGAAAAACGCTTATGAGGCGCTTCCTCCCGGCAACGTGGATGTGGAGCAGTTGCCGACCCCGTTGCTCGACCGGCTTCAAGTCGATCTTCATGCGAAAGGCGATGAACGGATTTTAAAGGCGATCGAGCTGATCCGGAAGAATTATTGGAACAAGGTCTCGGCCGGCGAAATCGCCCGGGCGGTCGGGATGAGCCAATCGCATTTCAGCCGCGAGTTTCACAAGGTGGCGGGCATGAGTTACCGGCAATGTCTCCTGGAATGCCGATTGAACGCGGTGTTTTATTTGATCAAACGAAACCGTTATACCATCGAGGAAGCGGCGGTGGCGGTCGGCTACGAAGACGGTTGTTCTTTGCAACGCGCCTTCAAGAAGTTCACCGGAATGACCCCCCACCAATTTTTCCGCCGCTACCCCCGGGCGTTCATGTTGGAGCGGTTTGAAACTTAAACGGGGAGCTACCAAAAAATCTATGAGCAAGATGAACAATCTTCGAAACAAAATACGGGTGAATTGGGATGGAGTCCCGGTTGAAATCGAGAAGGGGTTGTGGGCGATTCGGGAGGAGTTTTCGGAGTGCTTCGACGATTCCGCGGAAGGAACGATCCTGGTGGAATTCCGGCTGGAAGCCGGGGAGACGAATTGGGCCGCGCGGTTGGAGGACGGAGTCTGCGAAGTGCGCTTTTGTCAGCCGGTTGACGCCTTTCGCGCTCTCGGGCGGATCCTCGGTGCCCGGATCGGTCCGGATTTTTTTTCGGAAAGCGAAAACTGCTCGTTCACGACCTTGGGAGCGACGATCGACGTGTCGCGCAACGCGGTGTTGACCCCGCAGATGGCGAAATCGTTTTTTTGCCGGCTCGCCCTGATGGGTATCAACACGGTGATGCTTTACATGGAAGACACCTACCAGGTGGATGGCGAACCGTTCTGGGGATATTTGCGCGGCGCCTACAGCGAGAAAGAACTGCGGGAGATGGATCACTTCGCGGAATCGCTCGGAATCGAAATGATTCCGTGTATCCAAACTTTGGCGCACTTGGAACAAGTCCTGCAATGGCCGGCATACGCGGGGATCCGCGACACCGAACGGGTGCTGATGGCCGAGGAGGAGGAGACCTACCGCTTGATTGAAAAGTTGATCGCGACGGTGGCCCGCTGTTTCCGGTCGCGGCGGATTCACTTGGGAATGGACGAAGCGCAGGGAATCGGCAAAGGGAATTTTCTGAAAAAGCACGGGGAGAAGAGCGCGTTCGCCATCCTGCAGGATCACCTGAAAAAAGTGGGCGAGATTTGTCGGACCCACGGATTGAAGCCGATGATCTGGAGCGACATGTATTTCCGGCTCGGGTCGAAAAATCACACCTACTACGATCCGCAGACTGAAATTCCCGACTGGGTGAAGGAGACGATCCCAGACGACGTGCAATTGGTGTATTGGGATTATTACCACCTGGACCCCGCGTTTTACCGGGATTGGATCGACCGGCATATCAGTCTGGGAAAACTCCCGGTTTTGGCGGTCGGCAGCTGGACCTGGAGCCGATTTTGGGCTGCCTTGCCGTATGCCTTCGCCGCCATCGACGCCGCGATGGGAGCGGCCCGCGAGAAAGGTCTGCGGGAGGCGTTCTGCACCGGTTGGGGCGACGACGGGGGCGAATGCGATCCGTTTTCGATGCTCCCGGCGATTCAACGGTATGCGGAGCACGCCTATCGGGGAGGGGTCGACGAAAATCGGCTGGCGGAGAATTTCCACGGAGCATGCGGAGGTGTGTTGAAGGATTGGATACGGGCGAGCTGGGTCGATATTCCGGAGCAGCCGGAGGAGCCGCCCTCCTTGGGGAATCTGGGGAAGATGTTGTTGTGGCAAGACCCTGTGCTGGCGATTTTTGATCCGTTGGTTAAACCGCAAACATTCGAGGAGCATTACCGGAATTTGGCGGAGGAACTCGAAGCGGCGTCTGAGGAGAACGAGGAAGCCGGGCGTCTGCGGTTTCCCGCGAAACTCTGCCGGGTGCTGGAGCGGAAATGCGGCTTACGCCGTCGGATCGGGGAGGCGTATGCCGCGGGCGACCGGGAGACGCTGCGCGAGATTTGCGCCTCGGATATTCCGGCGGTCGACGAACGGATCGACGAACTCAGGCGAGCCCATCGCGATCTTTGGATGGCAACCTTCAAGCCGTTCGGATGGGAAGTGATCGACGGCCGTTACGGCGGATTGCGGGCGCGGTTGGAGACGACGCGGTATCGATTAAACGAATACCTGGATGGCCGGGTGGAGCGCCTCGCGGAACTCGAGGCGAAGTTGCACGAAGTGCACATTCAGATCGATCATTCCCGCCACGCCCGCGCGGTGACTCCGAGTTGGATTAAGTAGAAGCGTGAAACAGGCATTCCTGCCTGTCTTCCTGCATCACGGGGATTCCATGTAGCGAGGACGGGTTCGCCAATGCTGGAATGGTCCCAACCAGTTGCTGTCGGGCGGCGGATTGCGCCTCCAGCGTAGTGGGGTTGGCTTTGCCGCCCCACCTTGTGGCGTCCGATATGTCGGAACCCATCGAGGGCATCGGCGACGCGCGAAATCAAACCCGGGGTCCACGTTCCAACCCGCTGCTGTCGGGCGGCGGAGCCAACCCGACTACGGGGACGCGTCACAGACAGGAATGTCTGTGTCACACGGCGACCTCCGGCTCGATCCATTTGCCGTGTTCTTTGATCAGGTCGATCAGGCGGGCGTCGGCTTCGGCGGCGGGGACGTGGTAGCGGACGCACTCTTTGCCGACGTAGAGATTGACCCGGCCGGGGGCGCCGCCGACGTAGCCGAAATCGGCGTCGGCCATCTCCCCGGGGCCGTTGACGATGCAGCCCATGATCGCGATTTTGACCCCTTTCAAATGGCCGGTTTTTTCACGGATGCGTTGGGTGGTCGTCTGGAGGTCGAACAGGGTCCGTCCGCAACTCGGGCAGGCGACGAATTCCGTCTTCGATATCCGCGCTCCGGCTCCTTGCAGGACATTGTAGGTCAACCGGGCGGCGCGAACGAGATCGGTCTCGGTTTCGATGCTGACGATGTCGCCGAGTCCGTCGCAAAGCAGACTTCCGCTCAAAATGCTCGCTTCCAGGAGGTGGCCGAGGAAGTCGGTGGCCGGTTGCAGGGAGTTGGCGGCGGTGTTGCGGATCCAGATCGGGGCGCCGAGGTTGTGTTCGCGCAAAAACGCCGCCATCGAACGGTAGCCGCCGATCGCATGAACCTCCCCGAGGGGACGGGAGAGGGCGAAAATCAGCGGCTGGCCGTGTTCCGTCGCGGAACGGATCGCCGGGGCGAAGGCCGACGGAACCGCGCCGGGAAGATCGAGCGCGGCGATCGCGCCGGTGTCGCGGGCGAGGCCCAGGAAACGGTCCAACTTATCGGCTTCGGCGGCGGTTTCGAACCGGCGCACGAAAATCCACGAAAGCGACGACTTGGGCAGCGCGAGTCCCGCGATCTCTTCGAGATCGAAACCGGGCGCCAAATCGAGCGCCACCGCTTCGATTTTTCCGGCGAGCGGAGTCATCGCCCGGAGGACGGAATCCAGTTGATCGCGGGAGGCGATCGGGAGGATCAATCCCTCCACCGGCGTATCCTTCAGTTTGGTGGCGGCGGCGGCGAGCTTCTGGGGGAAATCGGCGGCCCGCCAGTCGGTTTCGGTCAACCGGATCAAAACTCGGGGCGGTTCGGCGGTCGCCACCGCGGTGGCGTTTCCGAGGGTCAACGGCTGGATTTCGCGACGCTGAAATTCGTAGGGGGTGGCGGTGAAGTTGCATGGTTCGGCCGGTTCGTCGACCGCGTCGTCGGATTTCCATTGGGCCTCGATCCGGCGGGCGAGGGCTTGGGCGACCGGGATTTCGTAAACGGGATCCTCGGTGAGCGAGACCCGGATGGTGTCGCCGAGGCCGTCGGCGAGGAGACTGCCGATGCCGATGGCGCTCTTGATTCGGCCGTCTTCGCCGTCGCCCGCTTCGGTCACCCCGAGGTGAAGCGGATAATCCATGTTCTCCTGGTCCATCCGGGCGACGAGGAGGCGGTAAGCCTGGATCATCACCTTCGGATTGCTCGCCTTCATCGAGAGGATGATGTCGCGGTAGCCGTGCGATTCGGCGATCCGGAGGAACTCCAGCGCAGACTCGACCATCCCGAGCGGGGTGTCGCCGTAGCGGTTCATGATCCGGTCGGAGAGGGAGCCGTGGTTGGTGCCGACCCGCATCGAGCGGCCGAGTTCCTTGCAGCGCTTCACCAGCGGGGAAAAAGCTTCGTGCAGGCGTTCGAGCTCCTCGTCGTATTCGGAATCGGAATACTCCCGGACGGCGAACTTCTTGCGGTCGGCGTAGTTGCCCGGATTGATCCGGACCTTTTCGACATGTTCGACCGCTTCCATCGCGGCGGCGGGGAGGAAATGGATGTCGGCGACCAGCGGGACCTTCACCTTTTGCCGGTCGAGTTCCCGGCGGATGTCGCCGAGGGCGCGGGCGGCGGTCGCGTTCGGGGCGGTGATGCGGACGATCTCGCAACCGGCTTCGGCCAGGGCGATGCTTTGGGCGACGGTGGCGGCGACGTCCTTGGTGTCGGTCGTCGTCATCGACTGGATACGGATCGGATTGCTCCCCCCGACGGCGACGTCGCCGATCATCACCACGCGGGCGCGGCGCCGGATGGTCCGGGTCAACGAGCGGCAGTAGGGAAGGGAGGCGGCGGAAAGGTGGTGGTCGCTCACTGTGGCTCTCCTTCGCGGCCGTTGCCGCCGTTCTCCTCCTCGACCATTTCCGGCTGGATGTAGGAGCGCTCCTGGCCGGCGTCGCGGACCCAGCGGGTGATGTCATGATAAGTCACATACACCATAAAACAGAGCAGGACGATGACGAACAGACTTTGGGAAGCGCCGACGAAGTTCGGGGGCAACGGCTTGCCGCGGAGCTTGGCGATGGTGGCGTAAAGCATGTGTCCGCCGTCGAGGACCGGGATCGGCAGGAGATTGAGGATGGCGAGGTTGATGTTGACCAAAACCGCCACCCAGACCGCGATCCGCCAATCGATGGAGGCGGCGGTGTGGAAGAAACGGGCGATCCCCGCCGGTCCGGCCAGGTGGCGGGCGCCGAGATCGGAAGCCGGATTGAGGAGGGCGCCGAGAACGTTGAAGGTCATGCGGACCACGTCCGTGACTTGTTCGACCGGATTCGGATAAAGGATAACGGGCCGCGCGGCCGGTTGGATGCCGACATCGGCCACTTCCATCCCTTCGCGGACCTCCCGGCGTCCGGGAGTCATCGCAATTGTCACCCGGCCCTCGTCTTCGCGCTCGAAGGTGAAAGCGATGTCGCGCTCGGCGTTTTCCTGGATGTGGGAATGAACCTGGGCCCACGAGTAGACCGCTTCTCCGTCGATCTCGACCAGGACGTCTCCCGGCCGGACCCCCGCCTCCGCCGCCGGGAGGTTGCGCATCAATCCGCCGACGACCACGGTGTGCAGGGGAGCCATCCCGATCTGGCGGAGGCGTTCGTCGCCGTAGAGGCGCGGGTAAATCGTCTTTTCGATCAACTCATCGTCGCGCTCGATCACGAACCGGGCCATCGCGCGGCCCGCCTGGTCGCGTCCGGTGCCGGTGGCGAGATGTTGGGGAATGTCGGTGAATTGGGTGACCGGTTTGCCGTCGATCGAAACGATTCGATCGCCCTTTTGCAGACCGGCTTCCCGGGCGGGGCTCTCGACTTCGGTGCCGTCGGGCAGGACGAAGGTCGGCACCACGTAGCCGACGCCGGTGCTGAGGGCGGTTTCGGAAGTCGGTTTGCCGACGAACCAGATCAGGCAGGCCAGGAGGATGGCGAAGATGACGTTGAAGACGGCCCCCATCACGGAGACGATCATCTTGTCCGACCAACTCAGCGGCGGGAGTTGCCGGGTGTCGTGGCCCGATTCCCCCTCGATGCCCGACATTTCCGCCAGTTGGGGAAGGGCGACGTAGCCGCCGAGCGGGAGCCAGGAGAGGCGGTATTCGACCCCGTTGCGGGTCCAGGAAAAGATCTTCGGGCCGAATCCGATCGAGAAACGCTCCACCAGCAGGCCGCGGCGGCGGGCGGCGAGAAAGTGGCCCCATTCATGGACGAAGATGGAGCCGCCGAAAAAGAGAATGATCAGGACGACGGGCCAGAAATTGGAGAAAATAAACTCAAGCATGGGCGGTCACGAAACGAAGGGATTCGCGGCGCGCGGCGGCGTCCGCTTCAAGGATTTCATTGAGGTCGGAAGGTTCAAAATGGTTCGAGAGCTCTAACGTATTACGGATGAGCGCCGGTATTTCAAGATACGGGAGCCGATTGGCCAGGAAGGCCTCCACCGCGATCTCGTTGGCGGCATTGAAGATGGCCGGGGCGACTCCTCCCGTTTCCATCGCTTCGCGGGCCAACCGAAGGCAAGGATATCGGGCCTCTTCCACCGGACGGAATTCGAGCTGGAGCCGTTGGCTGAAATCGAGTCCCTTTTCGACGCTCGCACGACGGATCGGGTGAAGTAAGGCGTGCTGGATCGGAAAGGTCATCGAAGTCGGGCTCAGTTGGGAAATCACCGAGCCGTCGCGGAATTCGACCATCGAGTGGACGATGCTTTGGGGATGGACCACGACGTCGACCTCGGCCGGACCGACGTCGAAGAGCCAGCCGGCTTCGATCAATTCGAGCCCCTTGTTGGCCATGGTGGCGGAGTCGACGGTTACTTTGCTCCCCATCGCCCAAGTCGGATGGCGCAACGCCTCGGCGGGGGTCACCTCGGCGAGGCGGTCGAGGGGCCAGTCGAGGAACGGTCCGCCGGAAGCGGTCAGGATCAGCCGGGCCAGGTCGGCGCGGGGGTGCCCCTGGAGGCATTGGAAAATGGCGTTGTGCTCGCTGTCGACCGGGATGATCCGGGAACCGTGGCGGGCGGCGGCGGCGGTGACGAATTTGCCGGCGAGGACCAGGATCTCCTTGTTGGCCAGGGCGATGTGTTTCCCGGCCTCGATGGCGGCCAGGGTTGGGCGGAGTCCGAGGGTGCCGACCACCGCCGATAAGACGGTGTCTCCCTCCGGCAGCAGGGCGAGCTCGGTCAGGCCGGACAACCCGGACCGGATTTCCGTTCCGGCCGGAAAAAGTCCGGATTCGCGGGCTTTGGCGGCGGCGGTTTCGTCGAAGACGGCGACCTCGGTGACGTTGAAGCGCCGGGCGATTGCGGCCAGATCCTCGAAACGGCTGTGGCAGGCGATGGCGGCGAGTTCGAGGATGTCGGGGTTTTGCTCGATCACCCGCAACGCGCTGGCGCCGATGGAGCCGGTCGCCCCCAGAAGAATGATGCGTTTCCTATCGCTCATGGGAGGCGGACGGTCAATTGGCGGTCAGGATCAGTAAAACGCCGTAGGCGACCGGCGCGCTCAGGATCAGGCTGTCGGTGAGGTCGAAGGAACCGCCGATGCCGGGAATGGTCCGGCCGGAGTCCTTGACGTTGGCGGTCCGTTTGAAAGCCGATTCGACCAAATCGGAGACGATGGAAACGGCGGCGATCGGCAGGGCGGCGACGGCGGCGGTGGCGGGGGTGAGGCCGGGCGGGATCAGGCCCTGGCGTTGGAAAAACCAGACGTAGGCGGCGCTCATCGCGGCGGAAATGACGACTCCTCCGGCGGCTCCCTCCCAGGTTTTGCCCGGACTCAAGGTCGGCGCCAGCTTGTTGCGGCCGAGAAAGGTGCCGGTGAGGTACGCGCCGATGTCGGCGAATTTCACCAGGACCACCACCCAGAAGGCGAGGATCAATCCGGCGGTTTCGTCGGCCGGGAGCCGGAGGATCAGGAGGAAGTAATGGAGCAGAAACGGGACGTAAACGAAGCCGGCGAAGGAGGCGACGAGGGTGTTGACCCGGTTGGGGGGATTGGTGACCACGACGGCGACGGCGAGGATGACGAGGGCGAGGGCGAGGCCGTTGAAACCGATCTGGTAAAGCGCGGGATTGGCGAGGAAAGCCGGGGCGAGATAGGCGGCGGCGAGATAGAGGATGCCGAGGGCGATCCCGAGGCCGCGCATCGGTTGGAAGCCGCTTTTTTGCAGCATTCCGTAAAGCTCGTATTGGGTGGTGGCGGCGAGGAAGATCACCAGCAGCGCGCCGGCGGGCGCCCCGAAAAAAGCAAGAAGCCCGCCGATGGCGAGCCAGAGAACGACGGTGCTGATGGTGCGTTTGATCACGGAATGGCGAGGGAGGAGGGGGCGGAACCCTGTTGAATTTGTTCGCCGGTGCGGCCGAAACGGCGTTCCCGGGTGCCGTAATGCTCGATCGCCCGCAGGAATTCGTCGCGGCGGAAATCGGGCCAGAGGACCGGGGAAAAGAAAATCTCGGAATAGGCCCCTTGAAGAAGGAGGAAATTGCTCAACCGGGTTTCGCCGGAGGTGCGGATGATCAGGTCGGGGTCGGGGAGGTCGGCGGTGTAAAGGTATTTGTTGACCGTCTCCCAGTCGCAGGAGGTCGGATCCTCGCGTCCGGCCGCCACCGCTTCGCCGTAGGCCCTGAAGGCATCGGCCATTTCGGTGCGGGCGCCGTAGTTGAGGGCGAGGTTGAGGTGCCACTGGTCGAAGGCGGCGGTCGCTTCGAGGGTCCGGTCGATTTGGGCCCGGACGGCGGCGGGGAGGGCGTCGGTCCGGCCGATGGTGCGGAAACGGACCTTCCGTTTAACCAATTCCTTGGTCTGATCGCGCAAAAACTGTTCGAGCATCGCCATCAGCCCGTCGACCTCGTCGCGCGGCCGTTGCCAGTTTTCGACCGAAAAAGCGTAGAGGGTGAGGTGCCGGATCTTGAGGTCGGCGGCGGCCCGGACGATTTCCTTGACGGAATTGGCACCATTGCGGTGGCCCTCGATCCGGGGCAAGCCGCGTTCACGCGCCCAGCGCCCATTACCATCCATGATAATGGCGACATGCTGTGGAACTCGCGACGGCACTGAACTCATCAAAAAAGGTGACTCTTTACGGTTGGAACGACACTGATTTCAACGGGAAAGGTGGGAGAGTAGGAAAAAAAACCGCGAAACGCAATTGCCAGTCTCGGAAACGCCCCGATTTTGTTGACCCGCCCTTTCCGGGGAGGGACCAGCTTCGTCTGGTCCGCAGGATGGGCTCCGCATGGCGAAGCCAATTCCACTACTCACACACCCCACCATGCTGGCGCATGGTCCCCCCTCGCAAGAGGGGATCGGCATGAAAAAGTTCCCCTTCTTGAGAGGGGGGGACCGCTCGCCAGAGCGGTGGGGTGTGTCGTCGGGTCGATCTGGCGAGCGTTTTCATAGTCGGGTTGGCTTCGCCGCCCGACCGCAGCCGGACTGGATGCTGAGGTTGCCGGGGAGATTCATTTAACAGAAGGAAGCAAAGGAAGCAAAGGCTGGTGAGGCTGGTTTCTCTCCCATTCCGGCGCAAAAGGTTGGAGTCCCGCATTTATGCGGTCTTTACATCACGGAGAGCTGAGCAGAAAAGAGAAATTAACCACGGAACACACGGAATACACTGAAACAAAGCCAACGTATGTGGTAAATCATTCGTCTCATCCATCCGGAATTCTAAACCGCCGGCTTCGCTCAAGGTCGCCAAGATCGCGAAGATGAGAGAAGAAAACCGAGCCGGAGCTACCTCTATTCTTTCCTTTGCGCTCTTCGCGGCCTTTGCGGTTTAAACCTCTTCTTCCCTGTCAGGCCAATTAGTCTCCATGAGTTTCATCGCCGCAAAGAGGCGCAAAAGAACGCAAAATCTTGTAGCCAGCTTTGGAAAAAGTGGGACGAGCCAGGGCCGGCCACTCAACAAACGAATCCCACTTCTTTCGAACCATGCTACATCCTCGTTGGAGTTCCGCATTTATGCGGTCCGGTGGAAACCGCGAGCTGAGCCCGCCGAAGTGGCCTCGCTCCGTCGCGATTCATCGGCGTCCATCTTTGGCAGATACCGGGGAAGGGCCAAAGCCATATGCATTTGACAAGAGTCAAGACCTGACGTCTTCCGGCCTTCTCAAACAATCCGTGATTTGGGGGCAAAAACATTTGTCCACGGCGTGTTAGCCGCGCTAAGGTCCTCCCCAATATTCGATGAGAGCCTCAAACTCCACCTACAATTCGAGCCCTGAACGTCACGACCTCGCGGTCCGGGAGCAGGACATCGAATCCGCTTTCATCGAAAAGCTCCGCGGCCTCAAATACGCGATCCGGGCCGACATCCGCGACCGCGCGGCGCTGGAGGCGAACTTCCGCCAGAAATTCGAGTCCCTCAACCGCGTCCGCCTCACCGATGGCGAGTTCGCCCGCCTGCTCGACGAGATCGTCACCCCCGACGTCTTCACCGCTTCCAGAATCCTCCGCCAGATCAACGCCTTCACCCGCGACGACGGCACCCCGCTGAACTATCGGTTGGTCAACATCGACGACTGGTGCAAAAATGACTACGAGGTCGTCACCCAGCTCCGGATCAACACCGACAACAGCCACCATCGCTACGATGTGCTCATCCTCATCAACGGCGTGCCCTGCGTCCAGGTTGAGCTGAAAACCCTCGGCATCAACCCGCGCCGAGCCATGGAGCAGATCGTCGATTATAAGAACGATCCCGGCAACGGCTACACAAAGACCCTCCTCTGCTTCCTCCAGCTCTTTCTCGTCAGCAACCGCGACAATACCTACTACTTCGCCAACAACAACGCCCGCCACTTCGCCTTCAACGCCGAGGAGCGTTTCCTGCCGATCTACCAGTTCGCCGACGAGTCGAACAAGAAGATTACCCACCTCGACGACTTCGCCGCCACCTTTCTCGTGAAATGCACGCTCGGCACCACCCTCAGCCGTTACATGGTGCTCATCGCCAGCGAGCAAAAGCTCCTCATGATGCGCCCGTATCAGGTCTATGCGGTCAAGCACATGGTGAAGTGCATCCACGACAACAGCGGCAACGGCTTCATCTGGCACACCACCGGCAGCGGCAAGACGCTCACCTCCTTCAAGGCCTCCACCCTTCTCAAGGACAACCCCGACATCGAGAAATGCCTCTTCGTCGTGGACCGCAAGGACCTCGACCGCCAGACGCGCGAGGAGTTCAACAAGTTCCAGGAAGGCTGCGTCGAGGAAAACACCAACACCGCCGCCCTCGTGCGCCGCCTCCTCTCCGAGGACTACGCGGACAAGGTCATCGTCACCACCATCCAGAAGCTCGGCCTCGCGCTCTCTGGGAACGCCGACGTCCCCGTCGGCAATGGCCGAAGAGCCGGGAACGCCGGCGCTCCCAGGCGCGGCACCTTTCGCGCGCTCCTGGAGTCCCTGAAAAACAAGCGCGTCGCCTTCATCTTCGACGAGTGCCACCGCTCCCAGTTCGGCGAAAACCACAAGGCGATCAAAGAGTTCTTCCCGAAGGCCCAGCTCTTCGGCTTCACCGGCACGCCCATCTTCGAGGAAAACGCCTCGTTGCAGAAGATCGAGGAGGACCAGGCCTCCATGCGGACCACGGAGGACCTGTTCGAGAAACAGCTCCACGCCTACACCATCACCCACGCGATCGAGGACGGAAACGTCCTCCGCTTCCACATCGACTACTACAAGCCGACCCCGGGAACGCCGACGTCCTCGTCGGCATTGGAGAAAGAGCCGACGGGGACGTCGGCGCTCCCGGCAAAAGCTCCCGCGAAAAAAGCCGTCATCGAGGCCATCCTCAGCAAACATGACGCCGCCACCGGCGGACGCCGCTTCAATGCCCTGCTCGCCACTTCCTCCATCAACGACGCCATTGAATACCACGCGCTCTTTGCGGAAATGCAGGCCGCGAAACAGGCCGCCGATCCCGACTGGACCCCGTTGAATATCGCCTGCGTCTTCTCCCCGCCCGCCGAGGGCGATCCCGATGTGAAGCAGATCCAGGAAGACCTGCCGCAGGAAAAGGAGGACAACGAGCAAGACCCCGAGGGCAAGAAGGTCGCGCTCAAAGCCATCCTCGCCGATTACAATACCCGCTACGGCACGAATCACCGCATCTCCGAGTTCGATCTCTACTACCAGGATGTGCAAAAGCGCATCAAGGACCAGCAGTGGCCGAACGCCGATTACCCCGCCGCGCAGAAAATCGACATCACCATCGTGGTCGACATGCTGCTCACCGGCTTCGATTCCAAATACCTCAACACCCTATACGTCGACAAGAACCTCAAGCACCACGGCCTGATCCAGGCCTTCTCCCGCACCAACCGCGTGCTCAACGGCGCCAAACCCTACGGCAACATCCTCGACTTCCGCCAGCAGCAGGACGCCGTCGACGCCGCCATCGCCCTTTTCTCCGGGGAAAAGAGCAGCGAACAGGTCCGCCAAATCTGGCTCGTGGATCCGGCTCCCGTGGTTATTCAAAAACTGGAGACCGCCGTGCAGAAGCTCGACGCCTTCATGAA
The DNA here is from genome assembly GCF_056590205.1 of Verruconatronum alginivorum. Lineage (NCBI taxonomy): Bacteria > Pseudomonadati > Verrucomicrobiota > Opitutia > Opitutales > Verruconatronaceae > Verruconatronum > Verruconatronum alginivorum. The sequence goes on from NZ_JBWPVQ010000001.1 coordinate 3,865,891, forward strand.
ATCCCAGGGCCTCGACACCGCCCCTGAAGCCGTGCCTAATCTCAAGGGCGACGCCGCCCGCGCCGCCTTCATCAATCACTTCAAGGAGGTCCAGCGCCTCAAAACCCAGCTCGATCAATACACCGATCTCACCGGAGAAGACGCCGCCGCCATTGAGCAGATCCTGCCGAAGGAAAACCTCCTTGGCTTCCGCGGCGCCTATCTGGAGACCGCCCAGCGCCTCAAAGCCCAGCAAAAACCCGGGAACGCCGACGTCCCCGTCGGCTCTTCCCCCATCGATCAGATCGACTTCGAGTTCGTCCTCTTCGCCTCCGCCGTCATCGATTACGACTACATCATGGGCCTCATCGCCCGGTTCTCCGAGCAGGAGCCCGGCAAGCAGAAGATGAGCCGCGAGCAGCTCATCGGCCTCATCAGCTCCGACGCCAAGTTCATGAACGAGCGCGAGGAGATCTCCGAATACATCAGCACCCTCAAGGCGGGGGAAGGTCTCAGCGAAACCGCCATCCGCGACGGCTACACCCGCTTCAAGGCGGAGAAGAACGAAAAGGAACTCGCCGCCATCGCCACCCGGCACCACCTCTCCACCGACGCCCTGCAAACCTTCGTCGACGGCATCCTCGACCGCATGATCTTCGACGGCGAGCAACTCAGCGACCTGATGGCCCCTCTCGACCTCGGCTGGAAAGCCCGCACCCAGGCCGAACTCGCCCTCATGGCCGATTTATATCCCCTCCTCACCAAACGCGCCGGCGGCCGCGACATCTCAGGACTCAGCGCCTACGAACAATAATTCCTCTTCTATCTATCCCTATGGAATCCAACCAGATTCAGATGATGACCGAGACCTTCGAAGGCCACGCCCAGCGGACAGAGAACGGCGTGGAGTTCTGGCTCGCACGCGATCTTCAGTTTCTCCTCGGCTACACCGAGTGGCGGAACTTTCTCAAGATCGTCACCAAAGCCAAGACTGCCTGCGACGTTTCCGGGCACCGCGTGGTAGACCATTTTGTTGACGTCAACAAAATGGTTGAAATCGGCTCGGGAACTCATCGGGAAATCGACGACGTGATGCTCACCCGCTACGCCTGCTACCTGATCGCTCAAAACGGGGATCCCAGGAAGCAGGAGATCGCCTTTGCCCAAACTTATTTCGCCGTTCAAACCCGCCGCGCCGAGCTGATCGAGCAACGCCTCCTCGAATGCGAGCGTCTCTCCGCCCGAAAAAAACTCAGCGATACCGAAAAAGAACTCTCGCAGGTCATCTACGAACAGACCGGCGGCAACGACAACTTCGCCCTCATTCGCAGCAAAGGCGACCAGGCTCTCTTCGGCAAAAGCACCCAGGATATGAAGGCCCAGTGGCGGGTGCCCGACAACCGCCCGCTCGCCGACTTCGCCCCGACGATCATTCTCAAGGCGAAAGATTTCGCTACAGAAATCACCATCCACAACGCCCGCACCCACAACATGCGCAGCGAACCCCAGATCTCGCGGGAGCATGTCACCAACAACGCCGCTGTGCGCCACACCCTCCTCAACCGAGGCATCCGGCCTGAAACCCTGACCCCGGCCGAGGATGTAAAGAAGGTTGAGCGCCGACTAACCTCGGACGAGAAGAAAGCGCTTAAAAACCCGGAGAAATTGGAAGGGGCATGAGTCAGGAAACCACCAAAATCCTCTCCAGCCCCAACGGGGCGACTGCATACCAGCGAAGGGTGAAACCCTGGACAGGGCAACGCCCTGGGGCAACCGCCCCCACATTCACAAGCCCTGAAGGGGCGACACATCTCCGGACCCACCGAGTATGAGCAGTAAGACGACGGTTCCAACTACGGCGAATTCGCCACTTTTAAAGGTCTCGAATTCGAGAGGTTTAGAGTTCCGCCCAAATTCTAATTCCATCGAATTCGATGGAATTAAAACCATCGCAACCGATCTCCAGGCAGAATTCCCGGGAATGGGTGGGCCTACCCCACGAAACCTGCTCTCAATGAGGATCTTCACCCGAGAGTTCTCCAACGACCCAATTGCGAAACAATCTGTTTCACAATTTCCCTCGGGCGAGATCATCCGCCTCATCCAGAGGGTGAAAGACCACGCCCCCACGATTTCTACTTCCGTGAAACCCTTACCCACGGCTGGAGCCGCAGCATCTCGAAATCCAGCCCCAACGGGGCGAAACATCCCAGCCCAGGGCAACGCCCTGGGACAACCGCCCCCACACCACCCAGCCCTGAAGGGGCGACCCATTTCCGGACCCAGCGCGCATGAGCGGTAAGACGAAAGTGAGCAGTAAGACGAAAGTGGCCGGAACTTCCAGCTCCAAGGCTCATCAAAGGGAGCAGGATGCTCCCACCTCACTGGTGCCGAAGTTACGGTTTCCGGAGTTCCGTGGAGCGAAAGCTTGGGCATCGGTGCCGATGGACGAAGTGTATTCATTTAAAGGCAATACCTCACTTTCTCGCGACAAGTTGAACTACGTGGTCGGCTCCATTAAGAACATCCATTACGGTGACATTCACACCAAGTTCTCGACTCACTTCGACATCACGAGGGAGCGTGTTCCATTCATCAATGAATCCGAGGAAAACAATGTTCGCGAAGGGAACCTGTGCGCTGAGGGCGACATGATCTTTGCGGATGCTTCCGAGGATATGGCAGACATTGGCAAGAGCATCGAACTTGTGAGCCTCAACGGAGAGCGTGTCGTTTCAGGATTGCACACCATTCTCGCCCGTCGGTCAGCGGATCGAATCGCTTTGGGCTTTGGCGGACATCTCTTCAAATCGGGATGCGTTCGCACTCAGATTCAGAAGGAAGCGCAGGGAGCGAAAGTCCTCGGTATTTCTGCCAATCGGATGCGGAACCTTCGCTTGCCTCTTCCACATGACGCACCCGAACAACAAAGAATCGCCGAGTGCCTGAGTTCAGTGGACGAGCTGATCGCCGCGCAAGCGCGGAAACTGGACGCGCTCAAGACCCATAAAAAAGGGCTGACGCAGCAGCTTTTCCCCCGCGAAGGCGAAACCCGACCCCGCCTCCGCTTCCCCGAATTCCAAAATGCTGGGGGTTGGGCGGAAGAGAAGCTGTATGATTTAGTCCACTTTCAAGACGGCTTTGCCTTCAAATCAACCGATTTCGTGAAATCACAAGAAGGTGCGACGCAAGTCATCCGGATTACCGACATCAACAACAAGAACGCCAACGAGGGAAAAGTTTATATTCCCGATGAATTCATCAGAGCGAACAAGCTGGATAGGTATAGCGTTAATAACGGCGATTTACTCTTGAGCTTAACCGGAGCCGCTGGATTCAACTTCTTTTTCTGGGACGGTGGACCAGCCACCATCAATCAACGAACCGCAAAAGTCACTGCTAGGAAGAAGGCGGGACGTGCTCTGCTCCGGCTGCTTGAGCCATTGATCCACGAAAAAATCAATGCGCGAGGCGAAGGCCAAAACAATAATTTATCCAGAGAGTTTCTGAGCAGTATCGTCCTAACCGTACCGAAATCCGCCGAACAACAACGCATCGCCGATTGCCTCACTGCCCTCGACGACCTCATCACAGCCCAAACCCAAAAGCTCGAAGTCCTCAAGACCCACAAGAAAGGGCTGATGCAGCAACTTTTCCCGTCCCCGGAGGTGCAATGAAGGATGGATGTTTCAGGAACCTGACCCTACCATGAGCAAGATGACTTCAACGAATGACAAACAGTTTTCCCGCGGGGCCGAATGGGTGCGCGTGGATTTTCATCTGCACACGAAGGCTGACAAGGAGTTCAGATACAGTGGAGACGAAAGCTTCTACAACAGCTCCTACGTTGAGGCGCTTGAGAAGGCGGGCATCCGTTTGGGAATTATTACCAACCACAACAAGTTCGACTTCGAGGAGTTCAAATCTCTCCGGGCCACCGCACGAAAGAAGAAGATTGGACTCTTGCCCGCCGTGGAGCTTTCCGTCAACGATGGGGCGAACGGAATTCACACACTCATTGTGTTTTCCGATGCCTGGCTGGAAAACGGTCAGGACCACATCAATCCATTTCTAACAATTGCCTTTGAGGGTAAAACCCCCGCGCAATACGAAAAGGAAAACGGGCGATCCTCCTTGAGTCTTCTCGATACGATAAAGAAGCTCGAAGGCTACCATAAAGACTTCTTTCTCATCTTTGCTCACGTGGAGCAGTCTAGTGGGCTATGGATCGAACTCGATGGCGGTCGCCTTTCAGACGTGGGAACAAGCGAGTTTTTCCGGCGACGGACGCTCGGCTTCCAAAAAGTTCGCACTCACGACGGCGCGGGAAAAGGCAGGCCGTGTCGTTTGCTGGTGCGGCAGTGGCTAAAGCACTGCTATCCTGCCGAGGTCGAAGGCAGCGATCCGAAAGCCATCGACGAGATCGGAAAGGGCAAGCCCTGCTATCTCAAGCTTGGAGAGCTGTCTTTCGAGGCGGTCAAGTTTGCTCTCTTTGATCATGAGCATCGGGTTCGATCCGCAATGCCCGAACCTCGTCAGGCCGTGCTTCTGCGTCAGGTCCGTTTTGATGGTGGTGCCTTGGACGGGCTTGCCGTGCCGTTCTCTCCCTCGCTGAATTGCCTGATCGGTCCGCGCGGGAACGGCAAGTCGGCGGTGATCGAGTGCCTTCGTCACGCCCTTGGCTTCCGGGAGGTGTCCGACGAGCGCTACAAGTCCGGACTTGTGGAGCGGATGCTTTCTCCGGCGGGCAAGGTCGTGGTGGATGCGGTGGATGATTTCGGGCGGGAAGTGCGCGTGGAACGTGAACGCACCGGCCAGCCATCGGTTTATCTGGATGGCACGTTTCGCGACATATCGCCCGGTTCGATCCTGAAAGACATTCTCTACTTCGGACAGAAAGACCTCTCGACGCGGTCGGAGTCCTTCGACGAGAGCTTTCTCGACAAGCTGCTGGCGGATCGGCTCGACCCGAGACCACAGGAGGAGGCCGCATTGATTGAGGGCGTGCGGCAAGCATCACGCCAACTGAAAGAAACGCTGGAGGCCACCGAGAAGATCGCCGCTCTACAGAAGGAAAAGAACGAACTGGATGCACTGCTCCAGGTCTTCACGGACAGGGGCGTGGACAAGAAGCTCGCCGACATGACCCTCTTCGATAGTGATCGCCAAGCCATCGTGGCGTGGCAACAGGCATTGAAGGCGCTGGGCACGAACCTCAAGGAATCAGCGGATTGGGACGATGCCGATGCGGCTTTCCCAACATTGAAATCCAAGCGAAGCGAGTCAATCGCCAGCGATCTCATCTCCGCCAAGGCGAAATCCGATGCGGCCAAAGCGGGGGCGATAGCGGCACTCCAAACTTTGCGGGAAGCATTTACTGCCGTGGGCGAGGCTCTTCAGAAACTGGCACCAGTACAGGAAGAGATGAAAAAGGAGGTAGCCGAACTTCAAAAAACCCTGAATGAGCCCCAGCTTGATTTGGAACTGTTCCGCAAGAAGAAGGCCCGGCTCGATCAGTTGGTGAAACTGCTGGCGGCTGGTGCCCAACGCGCCAAGACCGAGCAAGCTGCGCGTGACCTTCTCGGGGCGGCGGTCAACAAGCTGCATGACTTCTGGCGGGATAGGTTCACGGAACGGGAAGCTGAGGTGCGCCGCCTCGAATCGGAACTTCCACCGGAGATTCGGCTTAAGACAGCCTTCAAAGGCAAACGCCGTGCGTTTGGGGATTTCCTCCGCTCCAAGTGCAAGGGCTGCGGCTTGCAGGCAACCTCTTACGAAGCAATCGAAGACGCCTTTATCGATGGGCGCGAACTGTATCAGAGCCGCGCGGATCTGGAGAAGCACATAAGCGAGAATGCTGCGGTGAAGGTCCGTGCGGTGTTGCTGGAGCATCTGGCGGACTTTCTGAGTTTCCGTACTCCCGACGAAACGGTCATCGTTTTCCAGCAGAATCCAGAAGGCGCACACAAGCCGCTGGGAGACTATTCGCTCGGCCAGCGCGCCACCGTCATCTTGCACATTCTGATGCACCTGCAGCGCCACCCGGTCATCCTGGTCGATCAGCCCGAGGACGATCTGGACAACGAAACGCTCTACAGCCATTTTATACGTCAGTTACTGGAGCGGAAGGAACTGACACAGTTCATCTTCGCTACCCACAATCCGAATATTCCGGTGCTGGGCGATGCGGACCAGGCTATCGTCTGCCGGAAGGAAGGAGAAAAATTCTCCTTTGAACATGGTAGTATCGATAACAAGGAAATCCAGAAGCGCATTGTCACAGTGATGGAGGGCGGAGAAGACGCCTTCAGGCGGAGAAGGGAGATTTACCAACTATGGAAGAGTTCGAATTAAGGGACCAGATTTTGCTGGGCGAAGACAGTACCCGACAGTTCAAACGGGAGCCCTCGGCCGATGCCAAGATGGCCGGCGAGATTGTTGCCTTCGCCAACAGCGGGGGCGGCCGCATTTTTGTGGGCGTGGAGAAGGACGGCACGATACTCGGCTTGAGCGGTAGCGAAGCGGAAAAAATCGGCGAGGACATGGCAAAGATCGCTTGGGACGCAGTTCGTCCACCATTCTCCATTCTGTCGAAATCGGTCCCAACGAGCGACGGGATCGTCGTCGTCATTGAGATTCCCGATGGACCCTCCAAGCCGTATTGCGACAATAAAGGGGTGTACTGGGTGAAGAACGGGCCGGACAAACGCCGCGTCCAAAGCCCCGAGGAGTTGTCGCGACTGTTTCAAGCGGGTGAAAAGTTCTATGCGGAAAGCCAGGTAGTGGCAGCCTCGACCTTGGAGGATTTTGACCACGACCGTTTCGCGAGATTCTACGAATCGAAATATTCTGAAACGCCACCTTCTCGGAGCGAGGAGGGCGAAGCCTACCAGCGGACACTGGAGAACCTGGAACTTATGGATTCCGGCCGCGTGACTGTGGCTGGGCTGCTCCTGTTCGGAAGCCGCAAACGCCTTCCGATTCTTTTGCCGGAAATGAAGATCGATGCGGAGTGGTTTAAAGGCACTGAACGAGCATCAACGGAATGGCACGACCGCCGGAAGATCGAAGGCGCTTTACCCGATCAATTCGAGGAGGGCATGGGCTTCTTGAGGCGTTGGAATTCGCGAATTCAGGGAGAGGGATCTTTTAACCAGGCTGGAAGCCTTGAGGTGCCGGAAACGGTTTTCGAGGAACTGCTGGTCAATGCGTTGATTCATCGCGACTACTTCATTAAGGATTCCATAAAACTGTTCATCTTCGATGATCGCATAGAGATTCGTAGCCCAGGGAAACTGCCGAACAGTCTGACGGTCGACCAAATTCGCCGTGGCGTTCGTCGAAGCCGCAACGTTCTATTGTCCTCGTTCGCACCCGATCTCTTAAACTTTCGCGGCATCGGAAGCGGGATTGTCCGTGCTTTAAAGATTTGGCCGTCGATTTCCTGGGTCAACGATGTGGAGAGCGAGGAGGTGGTAGCTACTATCGGGCTCAGTCATGCATAGTCTGACAATGGCCAAATCCGCTCTTGTTCCAAACACATGACCGAATCCAACCAGAAACAACTGGGCAAAACCCTCTGGGCCATCGCCGACCAACTGCGCGGGGCGATGAACGCGGACGATTTCCGCGACTACATGCTCTCCTTCCTCTTTTTGCGTTACCTCTCGGACAACTACGAGACGGCGGCAAAGAAGGAGCTGGGGCGGGATTACCCCGATGTCGGCGGGGACGCCCGCAAGGTCCCGCTGGCGCTCTGGTATGCCAACAACGTGGACGACATCCCCGAGTTCGAAAAGCAGATGCGCCGCAAGGTGCATTATGTCATCCAGCCGCAGCACCTCTGGAACAGTATCGCCAACCTGGCCCGCACGCAGAATGCCGAGCTGCTGAACACGCTCCAGGCGGGTTTCAAATACATCGAGACCGAGTCCTTTCAAAGCACCTTCCAGGGCCTCTTCTCCGAGATCAATCTCGGCTCCGAGAAGCTGGGCAAGACCTACGCCGACCGCAACGCCAAGCTCTGCACCATCATCCAGAAGATCGCCGAGGGCCTCAACGAGTTCTCCACGGACATCGACGCGCTGGGCGATGCCTACGAATACCTGATCGGCCAATTCGCCGCCGGGTCCGGCAAGAAGGCGGGGGAGTTTTACACGACGCAACAGATTTCGAACATCCTCTCCGAAATCGTCACCCTCGATAGCCAATCCCCCGACCAGGGACCGAAGAAGCGGCTGGACAGCGTGCTCGATTTCGCCTGCGGCTCCGGCTCGCTTCTCCTCAATGTCCGCAAGCACATCGAAGAAGCCGGGGGCACCATCGGCAAAATCTACGGACAGGAAAAGAACATCACCACCTACAACCTGGCCCGCATGAACATGCTGCTGCACAGGGTGAAGGACACGGAGTTCGAAATCTACCACGGCGACACCCTCCTCAACGAGTGGGACATGCTGCGCGAGCTAAACCCGGCGAAGACACCGAGCTTCGACGCCGTCGTGGCCAATCCGCCTTTCAGCTACCGCTGGGAACCGACCGCTGCCCTGGGCGAGGACGTTCGCTTCAAGAATCACGGCCTGGCCCCCAAGTCCGCCGCCGACTTCGCCTTCCTCCTCCACGGCTTCCACTACCTGAAAGACGAAGGCGTGATGGCCATCATCCTGCCCCACGGTGTACTCTTCCGGGGCGGCGCCGAGGAACGCATCCGCACCAAGCTGCTCAAGGACGGCCACATCGACACCGTCATTGGCCTACCTCCGAACCTATTCTACTCCACGGGCATCCCCGTTTGCATCCTCGTGCTTAAGAAGTGCAAGAAGCCCGACGACGTGCTCTTCATCAACGCCGCCGAGCACTTCGTGAAAGGCAAGCGCCAGAACCAGCTGACGGCGGAGCACATCGCCCGGATCATCGACACCTACCAGTTCCGAAAAGAGGAGAAGCGTTATTCCCGGCGGGTGGAAATGGATGAGATCGAGAAAAATGATTTCAATCTAAACATCTCCCGCTACATCAGCACCGCTGTCGCGGAGGAAGAAATCGACCTTGCGGCCACCCACGGAGAGTTGGTCGAAATCGAGCAACGAATTCAGGAGGCGACCGAGAAGCATAACGCGTTTCTGAAGGAGCTGGGATTGCCGCTTTTGCCAACCATGGCGAAACTGGAGATTTCAGCTGTCAAGGAATCCTCGACGACTTCATCGCGGCGCAAACCCAAAAGCTCGAAGCCCTGAAGGACCACAAGAAAGGCCTGATGCGGCAGCTTTTCCCAGTTCCGGAGGAGGAGGCATGAGCGCCCCTGGGAACGCCGACGTCCCCGTCGGTCCTTCCTCTCATGCCGACTCGTGTTTTAATGCCGACGGGGACGTCGGCGCTCCCGGGTCTAAAGAATGGTATTCCCGAGGATATCTTCCCCACCGGAATGCCTGGGGTGTTTTCCAATCCATCACCTACCGCCTCGCGGACAGTCTTCCGCAGGCCAAACTCAAATCGCTCGAAGTCGAACTGGCTGACCTTGCGGAGAATAAACGGGAAGTCGAACGGAGGAAACGTATCGAAGCCTGGCTTGATTCCGGCATTGGTTGCTGTGCCCTCGCTCATCCCGAGGTAGCCCGTTATGTACAGGATTCATGGCTGAACTTCCATGGGAATCGCTACGTCCTGCACGCCTGGTGCGTCATGCCCAACCACGTCCACGTTTTGGTCGAGCCTCTGGAGGATCTCGCAACCATTGTGCAGGGCTGGAAATCATTCACCGCCCGCTGGATCTTAAGACAAAATGAGGCCCTGTCTCTCCGCATTCCGGAACCCGATCGCTTGTGGATGCGGGACTATTGGGATCGCTTCATGCGCGACGAAAATCACTACCGGAAGACCATCGCCTACATTCATCAAAACCCGGTAAGTGCCGGGCTTTGCGCCACTCCCGAAGATTGGCCGTGGTCCAGCGCTTTCCCCGGGAACGCCGACGTCCTCGTCGGCTCTTATCCACAGGCCGGCGGGGACGCCGGCGCTCCCAGGAAAAACCAGGCGACTCAATAATTCCAGTCGGGCAATAAAACTGGTAAGCAAAAGTGCTCAGGCCATTGTTGTTGTTTCTCAGAATGCCGGAAAAAGTGGCACGCCGAGCATTGCGATGTTTTTTTCTGCACTGGCTCTTGAAGGGATGAATCTGGCGGGCCTTTATTGGGGCTTTTCCCGTGCGTCGGCAGGAAGTACCCTGACGCCATCACGGGGTAACCCAACGCCGTCGAGGAGTCGCCCAACGGCATAAAGGTGTTACCCGACGCCATCGAGATGTGGACCCAGCTCATCAAGGTGTGGACCAAGCTCATCAAGGAGTCGACCAACGTCGTCAAGGCGTCGACCAACGTCGTCAAGGCGTCGACCAACGTCATCAGGGAGTGGATCAACCTCGTCAAGGTGCGACCCAACGGCGTCGAGAGGGTACCTGACGACATCCTGGTGTGACTCTTCCGGACTCTTCTCCGCTCAGCGAAGCGGGGATGGTGGCGAAGCCATGTCCGGACTCCTTTCGTGTGAGACGCAAAAGACGTCTACCCACAGGTTTTTTTTGACGTCCGGCCGCGGCGATGCCGCGGCCGATTTTTTCGCGTTCAGGTCAAACTGAATACGGCGCTGACGGGCGCTTTGCTTTCCGCCGACGGACCGCTACCGCGCCAATGAGAGCGAACAGCCCGCCGATGAAGGCATAGGTCGAGGGTTCCGGAATTACCCCTTCGAGGCGGACCGCGAAATCGGAGTTCCGATTATGCAGCCCCTCATGGGTCAGGAATCGCATTTGAGATCCTTCCGTCGGGGCGGCGCTGTTCCACCAGCCAATGTCGGGATTGGCTCCTACAAGAGAGGCATTCTGGTAACCGGCTGCGTTGATCGCTCTCCAGGAAGCGGAGGTTCCCTGATTATGAATAACCCAGATAAAGTTGGCGGGGACCTCAACGCCGGGACCGCTGAGAGTGACCGGGGCATTAGATTGGAGGGTGACCGCCGTCGGACTGAAACCGCCGAGGAAGCTGCCGACCAAATCGTCGCCCGTCTGAAATATGCCGTCAGCCCCCGGATCAAGGCTGAAGAAACTGACCGTAAGAGTACCGGTCACTGAAGAAACGTGCACCGGGGTCACAGTGATCGAGGAGATGGTTGCGGGAGCTCCGAGCGAGATCAAATTCCCAAAATACTGGTTAGGATTTACGAACCCTTCGTGGAGATTCGCGACCGTATTGCTGTCGTAAATTACCGTTTCGCTGGCGCTGACGGGAACCGCAAGCATGGCCGAGGCGAGGATCCCGAGAGCGGGGTTATAAAGATATTTTCGATTCATATAATAGTTCCTGATAGGGACTCATCGTCAATGACCCGACCATTCACAAAATCAACCGAAATTCCTCTAAACAGGGCATAGACCCCAGCAAACAAGCAAAACCCACCCCAGTCTATTGCCAGCGCGCGGTGTTCAATCGGGAAAAGATGGCTTAGCGGCGGAAGCGTTCGAGGCGGGTTTCGCGGGTGAGGACGCGGTAGTCGGTGACCGGGAGGCAGGAGAGGAAGAGGCGGCCGTATTGTTTCAGGAGGACCCGGGAGTCGAGGATGGTGATTACGCCGCGGTCGGATTTGCTGCGGATTAACCGGCCGATTCCTTGGCGGAACTGGATCAGCGAGGCCGGCAGGGTGTATTCGGCGAATGGATTGCCGCCGTTTTCGCGGATCCATTCGCATTTGGCTTCGGCCACCGGATGGGTCGGGTTTTCGAACGGAAGGCGGGTGATGATCACTTGCGATAGGGCCGGGCCTTGCACGTCGACTCCGGTCCAGAAACTGTCGGTGCCGAAGAGAACGGCGTTTCCTTCCTCCTTGAAACGGCGGGTCGCTTCGGAGCGGCCGTAGTCGCGGCCTTGAATGAAGAGGGTGCGTCCGGCCCGGACGAAAGCTTCTTCGGTCAGTTCCGCGACCTTCCGCATGTCGGAGTAACTGGTGAAGAGCGCCAAGGTGCCGCCGCGGACTTTTTCGACGCAGAACAGGATGTAGTCGGCGAGCGCGTCGATCGAGAGGCGGGCTTTTTCCCGGGTCGGGAGCGGGACGTCGCGGGCGACGAAGACCCGGACGTTTCGTTCGTAGTCGAACGGAGAATCTTCGATGGCGGAGGGGATGTCGGTGGCGCCGGCTTGTTTTTGGAAGATGGCCATGTCGCGGTTGAGGGCGAGGGTGGCGCTGGCGAGGACGACCGAGGTTTTGCGTTGAAACAACGCTTCGCGGAGGTAGGGGGCGACATCGAGCGGTGCGGTCCGGAGGGTGACGATTTGTCCTTTTTGTCCGCTTCGCTCCAGCCAATGGACATGGTCCTCCTCCTTGAGGGCGATCATTTCGGAGATGCCGGTGTTGTAGGTCATCAGCCGGTTTTTCTGATCGAGCATCTCGTTGCGGGCGGGTCCGTCTTCGAGGAGGTCGGCCAGTTCGGCGGCGACGTCGATCACTTTGCGGAGCGGACCGGCGAGGGACGGTTCGCACCAGTCGGATTGGCGGATCCGGACGATCGAGCGTTGGTCCAGGAGGAGTTCCCGGATGAACCCGAAAAACTCGTCGGCGGCTTCGATCGCCTCTTCAACCGCGCGGCAATGTTTCGGTTGGCCGTAGCGGTAGAAAAAGCCGCGGCTGGTCCTCGGGTTGAAGAGGGATTTGAGCAATCGGTCGAGACCGTAGGAACTGATCCGGGCGCCGAAGTGGTCGGTGGCGATGGCGGGAACGGTGTGGGCCTCGTCGAGCACGAGGAAGTCTTTGGGAAACAGAATCCCGGGGGGACGGAACGCCTCCGACATCCCGGCGTTGATCAAGGCGAAGAGGAGGCTGTGGTTGAGGACGATCAAGTTGGCCTCCTGGACGGCGGCGCGGGCCTTTTGGTAAAAACAGGTTTTGGGGGAGCAAGTGCGGCGGTTGCAGGCGGAGGAGTCGGCGTTGACCCATTCCCAGACGGTCGGGGTGGGGGAAGGGCTGAGTTCCTGGCGGAGGCCGGACTGGGTGCGGTAGGACCATTCGATGATCCGCTGGAGTTCGTCTTGGTCGGGGCCGGGAAACAGGTCGGCTTTGGTGGCGACCGCTTGGCTGAGACGGGTCGGGCAGAGGTAGTTCGATTTGCCGAGGAGCAACACCGCCTTGAAATCGGCGAAGCGGGTCAGGTCGGGGTGCGATTGGAAGAGTCGGCGGCAGATTTGGAGGTCGTTTTGGAGGATCTGTTCCTGGAGGGCGATGGTGGCGGTGGAGACGAGGAAAGGGCGCTCCTGTTCCACCGATTGGATCAGGCCGGGGAGGAGGTAGGCGAGGCTCTTGCCGACGCCGGTGCCGGCTTCGAACAGGATCGAAGCATTTTTGGCGAAGGCTCCGGCCACGGCGCGGGCCATTTTCTCCTGTTGGGGGCGATGCTCCAGTTGGAGGGCGTGCTGGAGTTGGCCGCCCGGGGCGAAGATCTGGGCGACCCGGGGGAGCAGGGCGGGCGGTGAGGCGGGGGCCCGGAGTTCGTCTTCGAATCCGATCATGGGAGGGGAGGCCAAGGAAACAAACTCCCGGCGGCGGCGGGAAAGGTTTTGCTATCGGAAGTCGTTTGAATTGAAACCATTCGAATGAATCTGGAAACGGGAGCGAAACTGGTGTTTATCGGTGACAGCATTACGGATTGCGGACGGACGGGTCAATTCCCGCCATTCGGTCAAGGTTACGTCGCGTTCCTGCGGTCGCTGTTCTTGGTCCGGCGTCCGGATCTGAAACTGAAGTTCGTCAATCACGGGATCAGTGGCAACACCATCCGCGATCTTGCGGCCCGGTGGGATACGGGGGTTCTCGCGGAGCAGCCGGACCTGTTGTCAGTGATGATCGGGATCAATGATATTTGGCGGGGGTTCGTCGCGGCGGAGCGGGCGGAGTTCCATGTGCCGTTGGCGGAGTTTCGGGAGACTTACCGGGATCTGGTCGCCCGGAGTCGGGCGGCGGGGATCGGGCGGATCGTCTTGTGCGGTGCCTTTTTCGTGGAACCGAACCGGGAGGAGCCAATGCGGCGGATGTGTGAGGACTATAATGGAGCGGTGGCGGATTTGGCCGGTGAGGCGGGGTGCGAATACGTGGACATGCAGGCGGTGTTCGACCGTTTCCTGGAGCATCAGCATCCGATGGCGATTGCCGCCGACCGCGTCCATCCGGAGTCGTTCGGACATTTGGCGATGGCGGAGGAGCTTTGGCGGCGGTTGGACGGCGGTCGGGGTTGATCTTGCGGATTGCACGGTCGAGGAGTGCGGGGTTGCAAGGTCTGGAGATGGCGGCGGTTTTATCTGGGCGAAAGTTGGAGTCCCGCCTTTAGGCGGTCCCTACGACTCAAAATGCGGCTAAAGTCGGGACTCCCACCGGGGAGACGCTGCACTGCGGGAAGGATGCCCTGTCGTCGAGGGAAAACCCGATGCTCCCGAATACCCGGACAGGAATGTCCGGGCTCCTTTGGGGGGAGATTGGCATCGTTTTAGCTGCGGAGGGAAGCGATGCACGACACAAAACCAGCGAATCTCCATATTCCGTTCAATCTTTCAGCGAGGAAGGGAGGGGGAGCGGTATGAATGCGGAACGATCGATCGCGAATTTTGATTCGGCGTCCGGCATGCTTCGGGCGATTGGGGCTTATCTGCGGCGGGAGGACTTTCCGGCGCTGGGGGTGATTCCTCGGCCAATGATCGCGCCGATGCGGGGGGTGGGGAGTCTCGTCAACGCCATGCCGCGCGCGCTGCGCGAACAGGTTTACATCTGGAGCGGCTGGAATGAGGCGGTCCCGGCTTCGAAAATTTCCGAGGTGAATATGGACACGATCGCCGAGTGGGCGGTGAGTCAATATCCGGAGCGGAAGTATCCCGCGGCGATGATCGGGTCTTCGAATGGCGCCAACGTCCATTTGTGTTCGGCGATGGGGATTCCGTGGTTGCCGCAGACGGTGTTGGTCCCGGTCCGGCGGTCGGGGCCGCACGCGGACAAACCTGAGGAAGATATCGAGTGGGGGGTGGAGCCGGCGCGCGCCTTTTTGGAAGCGAATCCCGATGTGGAGCTTCACCATATGCACGATCCGAATCAGGACCGTCTGATGGTTCAACGGATGTGTTATTTCCGGGTGAAACGGCGGCGGCTCGGGAAGGCTTACGAGCAATTTCTGCTGCGCAATGTGGAGCCGGGGGGAACCCTTTATGTGGTCAATTGCACGTTGCGGTGGCCGACGATTACCGTGCAGGAGCGGCATCATTTTCAGTTTGGCGCGTTGGGTGGGGCGGAGATCGATGAGTTTATGCACGGAAGCAATCGGGTTCGCCGGTATTTAAAGCGATACGACTCGGAAGTCGAGAATTGGGATCCGCCGCAAGCCGATAATGAACGGCCGGAGGCCGAGTGGGGTTTCGACGCGCCATTGGCGGACGACATCCGGCGATTCGCCAACCGGCACGGTTACCGGGTGAAGACGATATCCTTCGAGATGCCGGAGGATTTCAGTCCGGTGGTGGCCGATTTTCACCGGGAATTGAATCGCGAGCGGGGGATCGTCGGCAATCGCTTGCTGGTGGAGTCGTTCGTGTTGTTGGAGCCGTATTGGACGGCGCGGACGGGATCGGTCCCTTATTGGATGTTCTTCAACAAGGAACCGTCGTTGGCGGCGATCCGGAAGTATTTGGAAAGCCGCGAACCGTTCGAGGAGATTTTCATGACCCTCTTCTCCCATGGCGTTGATTCGGTCGGATTGGCCACGATCGACCAATGGAGGACGGTCCTGGATATGGCCGAGCGGCGAGGAGAGTTTGTCGGGGTCGACACCGATGCTTATCCGCGCGATTTCGCGGTTCTCCCTCATTTCCGGGATTCGATCAAGAAGAAGATCCGCTCCCGTTACCCGTTGCCGCCGCCGGTCGACATCGCGAAGGTCGATCGCTTTCTCCGGGAGTTGCCCGAGGAAAGTCCGGTCAAGCTGGAGGAAGGCATTCCGGAGTCCGTCTTCGCCAAATAGAGGGTATCCGAAAAGGAGAGGGGAATTGCTCACAAACAGGTCCCCTCGTATGGAACTTCACTGTGCATACGGGTTGCCGGGCGATCATGTTTTCGCGCGAAGCGCTTTGGAGTGCGGTGCGTCCCCGCACCGCTTTCGAACGGTCAGCGATAGCCGCGCGCCCGGCAGCCATTCGACGCCCGGAGCTCTTCCGCGCGCACCAAAGCTCCGCGAGGACGCGGAGCACTCCAAAGAGGCTCCGCCTCAAAACCAAGTTTCATTCTATGTCGTTCCCCCGGGCGCAGCCCGGATTTTTGCTCGTATGGAACTTCACTGTGCATGCGGGGCGCCGGGCGATCCGGTTTTCGCGCGAAGCGCTTTGGAGTGCGGTGCGTCCCCGCACCGCTTTCGAACGGTCAGCTGACAGTTGCGCGCCCGGCAGCCATTCGACGACCGGAGCTCTTCCGCGCGCACCAAAGCTCCGCGAGGACGCGGAGCACTCCAAAGAGGCTCCGCCTCAAAACCAAGTTTCATTCTATGTCGTTCCCCCGGGCGCAGCCCGGATTGTTGCTCGTATGGAACTTCACTGTGCATACGGGGCGCCGGGCGATCCGGTTTTCGCGCGAAGCGCTTTGGAGTGCGGTGCGTCCCCGCACCGCTTTCGAACGGTCAGCGATAGCCGCGCGCCCGGCAGCCATTCGACGCCCGGAGCTCTTCCGCGCGCACCAAAGCTCCGCGAGGACGCGGAGCACTCCAAAGAGGCTCCGCCTCAAAACCAAGTTTCATTCTATGTCGTTCCCCCGGGCGCAGCCCGGATTTTTGCTCGTATGGAACTTCACTGTGCATGCGGGGCGCCGGGCGATCCGGTTTTCGCGCGAAGCGCTTTGGAGTGCTCCGCGTCCCCGCGGAGCTTTCGAATGGTCAGCTGACAGTTGCGCGCCCGGCAGCCATTCGACGACCGGAGCTCTTCCGCGCGCACCAAAGCTCCGCGAGGACGCGGAGCACTCCAAAGAGGCTCCGCCTCGGAAACCAAGTTTCATTCCATATTATTCACCGGACGCAGCCCGGATTTTTGCTCTTGAGAGAGGGGGACCGCTCGCAAGAGTGGTGGGGGGGCGGAGCCGATCCGGTGAACGCCAACCCTTTTCGGACGGGGTTTAAATAAATAAAGCCGGAGGCTACAGGAGCACCAACCCGGCGATCACGACGACAAAAAGAGTCGCGAGGGAAAGGATCAGGAAAAGGTTGTATCGCCGGCTGTCGCGGAGGCGGGATTGGTTCGCGGAGTCGGAGGGCGGCTTCGTCGCCGGGATGGCGGCGGGAGTGGTGGGGGCGGGAACCGTGGGTTCCGGGGTTGGGGCAAGCGGTCGGGCGGCGGTTTTCATCATAGGGAAGCGTTTAAGGATGTTGAAGGCGACGGAGTTTTCAATTATGCACTTCAAGAGGAACAATGAAAAGTGAAATCGGTTCCTTCGAATCTGGTGGATTCGAGTGGCATCGATATTGAAATCCTCCGAAGCACCGCATAGGGTGATGGTTTATGGCTGATACCGTGATCATTGTCCCCGCCCGTCTGGAATCGACCCGTTTCCCGCGCAAGCTGCTGCACGAGGTTCGCAACAAACCGTTGTTGCTGCATGTCGCCGAGCGAATTCGTTCGCAGTGTCCCGAATATCCGCTGATTTTCGCGGTGGATGACCGGGTCCTTTACGACATGCTCGAAACCAACGGGTTTTCCGCGGTGATGACCGCCACCACCCACCAGAGCGGGTCCGATCGGTTGGCCGAGGCCAACTTGAACGTCGGGGCGGATTACGTGATCAATGTCCAGGGAGACGAGCCGTTGATCACCCGGAAGCAGATCCTGGAGTTGGGTCGGTTGATTTCCGGCGATTGCGACATGGCGACGCTGGCGACTCCGTTTGCGCGGCAAGAGGATTTCTTTAATCCGAATCAGGTGAAGGTGGTGTTGGATCGAAACGACCGGGCCTTGTATTTCTCGCGGGCTCCGATTCCGTATCCCCGGGACGCCGGTAAGGAATTGTCGGAAGATTGGTTCGTCGACCATCACGTCTACCGGCATCTCGGATTGTATGCGTATACCAAGGATTTTCTGAAAGAGTTCACCCATTTACCCCCGGGTGATCTGGAACGGATCGAAAAGCTGGAACAACTCCGCGCGTTGGAGAACGGTTATACCATTCGGGTTGGTTTGAGCGAAGAGCCGACCATCGGGATTGACGCGCCGGAGGACGCCGACGTCTACGAGGCCCATTTGGTAGCGGCGGGCGCCCGGGACGGGGTGAAGGACGCGGATTCGTAAGCGAGCTAAACCCGTCGGGTGACCGGGATCTTGCCGCGGGATCGGTCAGGGTGCCTCGTCCGCGTAAGGATATGGATAATCCTCGCGGGAGACTTTCGCGGGCGGCAGAATCATTTCGTCGAATTCCTGCGTCAGGCGTCCGACTAGGGCGGGCAACTCCTCGGCGGCTGGATGGGGGTGGTTTTCCGCGGTTTCGCGGGCCAGTTCCAGGGCTTCATCCTGACGGTCGAGCAGGACGAGGAGCATGATTTTCCGTCGAATCAGGTGGAGGTCGAGCGGATCATCACGAAGTCGTTTGTCATAAATGAGTAAGGCTTCCTGGTAGTGAAAGCGGGCTTCATCGGTGCCGTCCAATCGGGTCAGGGCCATCCCCCGTCCGACCCAGGCTTCGGTCCGGTCGGGATCGAGCAGAATAGCTTCGTGGAAAGCTTTGTCCGCCTCCTTCCAATTCCCTTCGTGAAGAGCCTGCTCGGCGATGGCGAGTTGCTCGTCTGCTTCCTTCTCCACCATTTCGCGGCAGGAAGTGAGGAAAACCAAGAGAATCGATGTGAGAAGGAGTCGGCGCATGGGAAAGCTCGCCGACCGAAGGGACTGACGAGGCAAGTCTATCGGACCAATTTATATTTCAGATTGACCGGAGCGCAACTGTTTTGTCCGCCACCCGTTTTTGGTTTTTTGGCGCCGCGGACTTTCCGGAGCGAGATGGTCCGCGTCGCCTCCCGGCCGTGATATCGGGGCCGCGCTGGGCGGACCCGGTGGGGCGGCGTGCCGGCGTGCTCGCCCCACTGCCGACGATCAGAAACCCGGTTCGTTGAGAACCCGGAGGCGAAGGAAACGGCTGGATTGGTAATTCATCCACTGGACGTCGTGGACGATGACGGTTTCGGTATCGCCATTGTCGATGATGGTCTCGTGTGGATAGATCGTGTACCAGAATCCAAGGGTGTCTGCCGCTTCGGGTCGGAATTGGAGATCCGGATCGCCTTTCCGCCGGGTATAGGTGAGCGTGAGGCGGTGCATCGGAGTGCCATGGAACAACTCAACGGTCCGCCCGACCGTCGGCAGTCCGCTGCGGTCCGGTTGAAGGGGATCCAGGGCGAAGGCGTAGCGCAACAGATTGGGCACACCGAATCCGCCGGGATCGTCCTCAAGACCGCGTTGTCCGGCCGGTAGAACCTCAGCCCAGGTGTGAAACCCGCCCGGAGGTGGGATGTCGCCGGTGAAGACAACCTGATCGACCCAACCCCGGCTTCCTTCGCCCATGTCATAGTTCCAGCGGAGATGGTGGAGACCTTCGGGGAGATGGAAAGATTGGTGCTGCCAACCCGTGGTCGAAGCGCCCTGGTGGTTTTGCAGGCCGGCATGCCAGATGCCATTTATCCAGAAGCCGAATCCGCCGCCCCATCCGAAATCCCGGTCGACTTTCCAGTAGAAGCTGATCGATCCGGGGCCTTGGACGGTTGTGTCGAGGTAGCCGGGAGCGTATCCATCGACCGGTCGGGTTTCGGCGGCGTCGACGCCGTCCAGGGAGTCCAACGTTTGGCCGACCCATCCGTGGCCGCCGTTAACCCAATCCAATTCCGGTGCGTCCAAAGCTTCGCCGAGCGGGACCGCGACCAGGAGACGGGCGGGACGGCTGATTTCCAGGCCGGCGGTCGTCCAGAGATTGACCGCGTATAATCCGGCTTTGGATGTATCCACATTTTCGAGCGTCAAGGTCGACTCGTTCGCCCCGGGAATGATCTGACCGTTCTCGGTCCATTGGTAGGAGAGAGGGAGGGCGGCTTCGGCTTCGATTTCGAAGGTAGCGGATTCGCCCGGATTGACCACGATATCGCGGGGGTGGGCCAGGAGGTTGGGACGAAGCGTCAGCAACATTTCGATACGCCAAAGGCTTTCCTCCACGGCGGCGGCGGTCAAGTCGGGCAGCACTCCGGCGAAAGTCGGATCGGGGAGAGTCCCCTCCACTGCCTTATCGTCGACGAAATTGGGCAGCAAGGCACGGACGTCGACGGCGTTATCGGCGAAGAGCGGTGCGAGGTAAACGTGAAAAGATTCGCCTTCATTTTCGTCGAGGTCGATCGGGTTTTCCATCGCTTCCTCGATCCTGCCGAGGATTTCCCGGAATTCCTCTTCGGCTTCCCAGTCTTCCGCCTCAAGGACGAAGAGGCGGTCGTCGCGCCCGCTTTGGCGAAGGAGGGGAGAGGCGGCGTTGAAGAGTTGGATCGCTTCCGTGAGCGCGGTGCCGGCCTGAACCCGTTGTTGGCCGTCGGCTAGGGAGAGGAGCGAAGCGTTGTCTTCCAGCAGCCGGGCAAGGGTCAGCAGTTCGGTGTCCACCAAGGCTTGTATGGCGTCGGCGGATACGTTGAGATCGTTGCTGGCGATACCGAGCCGGAGGGCGGCTTCGACCGCCTTCAGGGCGGCGCGGAGGACCAGGATATCGGCCCGGTCGACGACGACGGAATCGCCGTTGCCATATGGGTTCGGAGTTTGTCCGAAATCCTCCGGGACGAGACGGAGGGTGAAGTTCGCGCTGTTAATTTGGGCCAGGTGCATTTGGGTAACCATAAGTTCCTGGAGGATCACGTCGGTTACGAATTGCTGCAGCTGTCCGCTGGTGGCACCCGCCGGCGGCAACTCCGCTCCCTCGATGATGTCGGCTTCCCAGTTGTAGATATCTCGCCCGCCGGAGTCGACTTGCCAGAAGTCGAGCAATTGATTTGTCCGCGGGTCGGCGGATAAGGCTACGAACCGGGTGATGGCGAGCATCGCCTGGGCTTTTTCGTTGCCGGGATCATTGGCGACGACGGCGGCGAAGGCGTCGCGCGCCTGAATCAATTCCTGGGCGTGGAGGTGGGCGCGGGCCCCGGTGAGGGCGGGATCCTGGTCGAGGCCCGACGCTCGGAACGGGAGCAAGGCCGCGGCGATCGCGAGATAGGTTAGGTATTTTTTCATAGGTTATTGGTTAGGTTGAAATAGATTGGACGAAAGATCGGGAGTTTGGGAAAGCGGCCATCGGAACGGGCGGCCCGATTCATCGGTCCAACCGAGGAAGCCCGCTTCCGGACCGTCGAGATGGATCGCGGCCCGCTGGGCGGTTTGTGCGCCGTCCGCCGCGTAAATGACGGCGGAGCCGGGGAATCGCCAACTGTCCGGAGCAAACGTCAGTCGGTCCGATTCGATCCGCCATGCGGCCGGTTGATTTTCAAACGAAAAGCCGCGGACTTCGGTGCGGGCCGAGTCCGTGACGCGGGCGATCTCTTCGGCGAACGCCTTCAACACCTCGGGGTTGGCTTCGTCGGAAAGGAACTGCAGGCGGACTCCCTGGATGACGACGACCGGGAGAATTCCGATCCGGAGAAATCCGCGGCGTTCGTTTTCGACGAAGATCCGGTCGATTCTGAGGCGGGCGACGGGATCTCCAGTTGCGTCGGAAAATGAAGTGAGCACCAATCCGCGAAGGTCATGTTGACGGGAAAGCAAGACGTGGGCTTTCCCCGGGTCGGTCGCCATGCCGGACGGACCGGCGATGGCAAAAAGCCAAAACAATGCCGCGACGAATGAACCGAGCGAAATGAATCGGATCGGTCGATGCGTGGTGCCAAGCCCTGCCGGACGTCGGATCGAAGCGAACATATTTAAAGAAGGTTGGGCAATTACCGGAAAAAAGCCGTTTTGACTACCTCGAAATTCGAGTATTTTTTAGAGGAAGCGAAACGAAGGAATCGGATGGCGGACAAAAGGGGATCAAATACGGGACGAAGCGGACGGGTGGTCGCGATCACCGGAGCGACCGGGTTGGTTGGTTCGGCCCTTACGGATCTGCTCCGTCAGGCGGGCCATACGGTCCGGAAGGTGTCGCGCGGAGACTCGGGAGACATTCGTTGGAACCCGGAAGCGGGACAACTCGCCCCGGCGGATTTGGAGGGAGTCGATGCCGTCGTTCATCTCGCCGGGGAACCGATCGCGAAGCGTTGGACGGCCGACCGCCGTAAACGTATCTTGGAAAGCCGTCGGCGGGGAACCCGATTGCTGGCGGAGACGGTGACGAATTTGGAACGTCCGCCGGAAGTTTTTGTGTCGATGTCGGGAATCAATGCTTACGGATTCGAGCGGTCGGAGGAGCTGACGGAGGAAAGTGAATTGGGCGACGGGTTTCTGGCTGAAGTTTGCCGGGAGTGGGAGGCCGCGACTGATCCGGTCGATGCGGCCGGTATCCGGAAAGTGGTGATTCGGTGCGGTATGGTGTTGAGTCCTCGCGGCGGGGCCTTGGCGATGATGTTGCCGGTGTTTCGGTCGGGTATGGGCGGACCGATCGGGCAAGGGGAACGTTGGATGAGTTGGATCGCGCTCGACGATATTGCCGGAATTTTGCGGCAGGCGGTCGAGGACGATCGTTATCGAGGCGTATTGAATGGCGTCGCACCCAACCCGGTGCGAAACAAGGAGTTTGTCCGGGCATTGGGCAAAGCTCTCGGACGGCCCGCGGTGGCGGCGGTTCCCCCGGTCGCCTTACGATTGAGCTTGGGAGAAATGGCCAAGGAGACGGTTCTCGGCGACCTGAAGGTCGTGCCGGCGCGGTTGCGGGATCTCGGTTTCCGATTTCGCTATGCGGAGTTGACGGAAGCGTTCGAACATTTGCTCCGCACCTCGGGGAAGAAGGAGAGGGGCGGGTGAATCACTTTCCCCGTTTTTGAGCCGATTTCATAGAAGCCTACATCCCCGCTGCGCCCGGGCGAATATCATAGAGGGAAACCTCCCTGCACTGGGAGGGATGGCATCCTGCCGTCCGCCGTCGGCGTCGGCGTCGGCTTCAGAAGAAAGTCGGCTGGAAGCCAACCCTCCGATTTTGTCGCCCTGCAACCCGCATGAACAATGAAGCAGAACAGATTGCAGGTTGATGGAAAACGGGTCACCAGGCCGTCCAACCGCCGTCGACGGCGAGGGTGTGGCCGGTGACATAGGTGGATGCGGAGGCGAGGAGAAAAAGGACCGCGCCGGAGATTTCGTCCGACCGTCCGATTCGGCCGAGGGGTGTTTTTTCCGCCAGATTTCGGATGAACTCCGGACTTGTGTTCTGCTGAGCTGGAGAGGGGAAAGGACCGGGGGTGATGCAATTGCATCGGACGTTGCGGCGTCCCCAGTGGGCGGCAAAGTAGCGGGTCATTGCTTGGATTCCGGCTTTGCCAACGCCGTAGTCGATCGGGTTGGGCGAAAGCGGGGGCGGGTAATTCCGTGGTTCGGGGGCGATTGTCCCATACATGCTCGAAAAAAGGACTAACGAACCCCGACCGGCTTCGGCCATGGCGTTGCCGATGGTCCGGGATAGGGCGAAAGTGGCGGTGAGGCCGACGTGATTCACCTGGTCGAATCCCTCGGGAGTGAGTTCGTCCAACGGTTTCCCGGACGCGCCGTAGGTAAGGACCACCGCGCCTTGGGGGACTCCGCGTTCCTGGAGGGCCTTCTGCAGAAAGCCCTCGGTTGCCGCGCAATCGCCGACGTCGAGGTTGGCGGGGGTCACGCTCGCCTCAAGCCGGGCCTGGGAGACGAAATCCGCGGCCTTGGAGTCAAGGTCGGCGCAAAGGAGGGTGGCTCCGGCTTCGGCGAGCAGGCGGACGGTCGGTTGGCCCAGGTACCCGGCTCCTCCGAACACCCAAATATCGCTGCCGGTAAGATCGAACTGGTTGATAAGCGCCATGATGGGAGAATGAGAGTTCATTGCTGAGAGTCGAAACGAAAACGGAGGAACATGCTGGTAAATTGAAGTCACCGGCAATCTCTGAAGCAGGGACAGTTGCTCCGCACTTTCACAAGGCGACGATGGGGCCAAATTGCGGAGGAGACCTGAGCGAACTCTGATTCGCATAGAGAATGGATCGATCGGACGGCGCCTCACGACCGATTGTAAAAGTTTAGCTCATGGGTTGGTCAAACCACGGCATCTGATAGGCGGACGGACCAAAGGTAACTGGAGCGGGAGTGATTATCGTTTTCGGCGAGATAGATCACTCCTTTGGAGTCGAGGCAAAGATCGTGGATTCGCGCGGGGCGTTCGGCACTGTGAGGATCCACGAGGTCCTCCCAAATCTCCAGATGTTCGGTGTTTGGATTGAAGCGGCAAATGGCTGTTTCTCCCTTCATGCCGCCTGCTCCGTAGAGGCAATTGTCTTTTCCCCAACTCATCGCGGGGAACCGGCCGGATTGCATGATATTGGCGATTTTCTCTACGCGATGATCTTTCACGTCGATTCGGCAAAGAACCCCGGCTACTGTTCCGGCATAAATATAGCGATCTCCATCGTAAGACATGCTGTCGCAAAAACCATAATCCTCCTTGTGCCGAGTTTCGTTTAAATCGGCATTTGAAAGTTTCGCATGGGGTGGGTCGGGAATTAATTGGCGGCATTCCGATTTTCTAGACAAGCCAAATTCGAACCAAACAAATCGATCATGGTCGGGATCGTATTTAAATAACCTTATTGGACAGGGACCCGACCGTTCGTCCCAAGCCCGCGTTTCCGCGCAAGTTCCCCAAAGGCATCCATGCCGGTCCACCACCGAATTGTGGGG
Organism: Verruconatronum alginivorum; assembly: GCF_056590205.1. Taxonomy (NCBI): domain Bacteria; kingdom Pseudomonadati; phylum Verrucomicrobiota; class Opitutia; order Opitutales; family Verruconatronaceae; genus Verruconatronum; species Verruconatronum alginivorum. The sequence continues at coordinate 3,890,781 of NZ_JBWPVQ010000001.1, forward strand.
CTGGGCCAGATGCAAGGCGTTTCCCACATAACCGAGGATGCGCGTTTTCCCGGTAGTCATATCATAACGGAACAAGAACTCGGCCGGATAGGTGAAGCCATAGATGATGCTTCGCTGGGGATCCAAGGCGATTGATTGAAGGTATAGAGAAGGAAATGGGATGCAAAGAATTGAGTATGTGTCGTTCCGCCAATCGTAGCGAACCAGTTTGCCCCCCGGAGCCTCGGTTTGCTGGTCCAGATCGTGTAATAGTGACGTCGAGAAATAGAAGCAATCGTCAGCTGGATTGAGTAATAATGTCCGGTGGATTTTTGAATCAAAGGCATCCGTCCACCGCCGGGTGTTCAGGCTGACAAAGGTTTGATCGATGGGGTGGAACCGGTAAAGGAGATCGCCGTCAATGGAATTGAGGCCGCAATAGATGCCATTGTCTCCGGGATTGAACGTGATCGCGTCAAAGCTGATCCAGCCGTGACGCCATTCCGGATTCGCGGCAAGGTCTCGATAGTGCCATTTCCCGGCAATTGTTTCATCCCAACCGTTTAGTTTGACATCGCGAAGCGCGTGGAGGTTTACCTGCAATGACGGTAACGAGTCCATTTGGGTGCCGGATGAGAATCGGACGGATTTGAGTTCGGATTTGGTGAAAATAAAAAGATTTACAATCCAGTAAAGTATTTGCAAGGATAATAAATCACTGATTGAAATTGTTTATCCTTTTTCGCAATGTCTCTTGGACCCTGCTCAGCAACTTCTAACGGATCCCCCAAGGTCGTCGGGCGGATGCGATCGCGGAGGTTTCGGGTGGGGACGCTGTCATGAATACTCGATCATCCCGCGGTTCTTTTGTATGGATTTCGCTTACCGATGATTCACTCGATGTCGGACGCCTTCCGGGATCCGGGGATTTCCGGGCGGCGATGGAGGATCTGGAGGAAATCCTTTCCCGGATCCTTGGCCGGACAATCACCTTGATCGATAAGGGGTATCCAGTTCTTGAATTTCGCGGCTTCGGAACGGGTGAAACGAACGACGCGGTGGATGCCTTTCAGATTGTTGCCGCGGGGGGGCGCGTTTGTGTCACTGCTTCCGATGAAAGAGGCTGGTCGGCGGCGATATACTGGATGTTGCGCGAGTGGATCGGAGCCCGATGGGTTTGGCCGGGGCCAACCGGAGAATGTCTTCCGAGGTTTGAGGAAATCAGGATTCCGGAAGGAGAGTGGAAAATCGAGCCGGATTTTGTCTTCCGTGGACTGGAGCCCGATGGTCCGGTTTGGGAATGGAGAAGTATCCGGGAGGCGCAGGCCGAACTCGGGGTGGATCCGGCCTTGGAAGAATCCTTCGCGCTTTGGCAACGGCGGAATCTTTTCGGAGGTTGGCGGGTGCAAGACGGGCACCAGATGGTTCGCCTGCTCGACCCGCGGGTCTACGGGGAAGCCCATCCGGAATATTTCGCACTGGTGAATGGGACGCGGCAGAACAAGTTTGTAAACGGGAAGCACGGCAACCATCCATGCACCTCGAATCCGGAGGTGGTCGAGGTTGTCGCGGAGAATGCCTGTCGCTTGTTCCGGGAGAGTCCCGAGCTTGAGGTGCTCAGTATCAGCCCGAATGACGGCGCCGGGTTTTGCGAATGCCCCGACTGTCTCCGGCTGGACCCGCCGGCGCCGTCCGGCGAGGAAGGGAATGACGGGGCCTTCCATGAAGGAACCGAGGCGATGCCGCGGCGTTCCATCACGGATCGAATCTTCGGCTTCGCCAATGCAGTGGCCGAGCGAGTGTATCAGCAATTTCCGGACAGGCGCTTGCTGTTACTGGTTTACAGTGCTTACCGCGACCCGCCGCAACGGACGAAACTGCATCCGATGATCATCGCGCAATTCTGTTGTCAATGCAGTCGGTATCGCAACCGGAGGGTCCGGGAAATCGATCGATCCATCGCCAAGGGATTGAAGCGATGGACAAACGACCGGGGCATTTACGAATACTTTGACCAGGGGGCCTGGCCGGGTGTTATTCGCTTGTTTCCCCGCTGGATAGGAGAATCCGTGCGCGAGTGGTATGAGGAAGGCTTTCGGTATTACCGTCCGCAGGCTTCATGGGGATTCGGGGCGGGCGCGCCGAATCTTTATGTTCTGAGTCGAATGCTGTGGAACGCCCGGGAAGACTGGCGGGAAGTGTTCGAAGAGTTTTGCCGGACCGCGTTCGGACCGGCTCACCGGGAGTTGCAGGATTACTTTGATGGGTTCGCGCAGAGGTGGGACGAATACCAGTCCGAACTGGAGATGGAAGCCGGCGACACCTCGGCTCGCGGAGGAAGCTTTGCGGACATAGGAGAGCTTTATCCAGCCGGGTTCATGCGGCAAATGGAAGGGCTGCTCCGGCGGGCGCGGGAGATTTTGACGGAAAGCCGGGAATTCCTCGACCGGTTGCGGTTGATCGAACAAGGCTTCTCCTTCACCGCCAGTTACATTGCGGCATCGGCGGCCCTGGTTGAGTGGTGCGAGGCGGGAGCTGGGAAGCTCGACCCCGGGGGACGTCTGCTGTGCGATCCGGAATGGATCGATTCGGAACAGAAACGAGCCGGTCTTCAGCAGTTGCTGCGGCTTTGGCAGTCGGTGGAGGCACAGATCGATACGGCGCGATCGGAGCCGACCCTGAGTTTTTTTTGGGTGCGTTATCACCGCGATTACCGGATGCGAGGAGAACCGCTCGCCTCCCTTCGCGCGGTTTGGAACGACCTGGCAAGCGATACACATGCGCAATCCTCCTGAAATTGAAACGCGGCACCTCCCATGGCGCCGGATCTCCCCGGAGGGGCAGCACTGCTTCTTCGGCTATTACGACCTTCCCGCGGTTTCTCGCAACTCCGGACGCTGCCTTGGTCACCGGGTTCGATTTCGCGACCGGTTGCCCACCGCATCGGATCCGGCCGAGATCGGGTGGTTTAATCCCGCCGGAGAGCCGGAGGGATTCCATCCGATTGCCACCACACGGACCTGGAACTTTCAACAAGGGTCATTTCTTCAATGGCTGGGTGGCGGCCACCACGCTCTCTTCTGGAATGATGGACTTCCTGATGAACCGGGTCACGGGGTGCGATTCGATCCCCGCACCGGCGACCGGTCCCGGATCGAACGTTCCCTGGCCAGTGTGAGCCGGGATGGCCGTTTCGGATTATCGTTTTCGTTCGAGCGACTGATCGACTTCCGCCCCGGCTACGGTTACGCGAATCGTCCGGATCCCCGGCGAGACGAATTATCTCCGGACGACGACGGAATTTTTGTGGTCGATCTCGACCGGAACGAATCCCGTTTGCTGATCTCCCTCGCAACCATCCAGGCCGCGATGGAAGTGGATGGGTATCCGGGCGGACGGAAGATTCTGGTCAATCACGTCACCTTGAATCCATCAGGCGACCGGTTCATTGTGCTCGCGCGGAATACCGATGCCGCCGGCAAGCGCTGGGGGACTTTTGCCTTCACCGCCGACCGGCAACGGGGAACGATCCGGCCGCTGATGCCGTTTGGCCTCGTATCCCATTATTGGTGGCAGAATGACCGGGAGCTCTTAATCTGGTGCGACGGCCCCGAGGGGCAGCAGCTTTACCTCGTGGAGAGCGATACCGGAGAGAAGCGCGCCGTCGATCCAGGATTTTTCCAGCGGGACGGACACATGAGTTTATCGCCGGACGGTTCGACGATTCTTTACGACAGCTATCCCGATTCGGATGGGATCCAGCACCTCTACCTTTACTCGACCGGCCGACGGCGGGGATGGGAGATCGGTCGATTTCCGGCGTTGCCGGTGCCGATCCGGGATCTCCGCTGCGATCTGCATCCCCGGTGGAACCCTGATGGAAATGGGATCACCTTCGATTCAACTCACGAAGGGTATCGGGCGGTGTATGCGATCGATCTGAGCGAAATCGCTTCCGAACAGCAGAACTGAAATGACGACTCATAATCAGAATGGCCTGAAGTCTGGCCCCGGAACTTTCGGGGGAATTGTGAAACGAGGAGCCGCGCTTCGCCGGGGACTGGAAGAGCGAATGCCGGATTACGACCGGTTGCTCCAACGCTACGACTTCTTTGAAATGTTCCCGCTCGACGGCGGGGGGTACTACGTCTTTATCGATATTTTGGGTACACTCCGAGACCTCGAGATCGCCGAGAAGGTTGTGTTCGGACAGGCCTTGGATCGGTGGGGAGAACTCGGGCGACTTGAATTTGCGGCGCGGGCCGATTGGGGGAGCATCGAGCAAACAATGTGGCTGCAACGGCTTTACATTCTTCCCAGCCTGGCCCGGGCCTGGTGGCTGACGGGCAAACGGGAATACCGGGAGACCGCACTGCGTCATTTGTGGGACTGGATGGAGAAACATCCCCCACCGGCGGACCTGGAGGCGAACCTTTTGGAAGAACGTCAGCGGTTTGCCTCGCAAGGACGAGCGCCCGGACCCTACATTCGCGCCTGGTTCGATTTTCAGCCGGCGACGCGGACGCTTTACCTCTTGTGGACGCTTCACTTTTTAAAGGAAAGCATGAGTGACGAGGAGATCGGACGAGTGGCCGGTTTGCTCGACGATCATGGACGCGTCTTGTTGGCCCATTTGGATGTCTGGCCGGAAATGGAGGGGAATCATGCCTGCTTTTGGGCGGTGTCGTTGTACTATTTGGGATGTGTGCTCCGGGAAAGCGACCGGGCAGGTGAATGGCGGAAACGAGGAGCGGAGCGGTTGGCTTTTCATTTCAGCCGGGAGATCGATGCGGACGGATTGTCTCTGGAGGGAAGTCCGAGTTACATGCTCCTTTCTGCCATGCAATACCGGGAAGGGTGGGCGTTGGCTCAGCGCAACGGATTCGAACCGCCGGTCTCCACCGCCGCCATGGTGAAGATGCACGAAAGCCTGGCCCACCTGGTAATGCCGGACGGGACCTGCGCGCCCTTGAACGACGGGTACCGGGCGAATGCCCGGCCGCTGATGGAGTTGGCGGCGGCTTTTTGGGGAGAGCAGATGTCCGGTGCCGGGGATGCCGAATCCGGTCGGCCGACGGCTCGCGTATTCGAAGGGGCTGGGTATTCGGTGGCGAAAGCCGGTCGCGGGGAAGCCGCCGCCTACGTGATGCTTGACGGCACGCGGTCCACCTGCGTCGGCAAGGCCACCCACGCCCATGCGGGGAAGCTAGGAATCATATTTTATGCCGGCGGATGTTGCCGGATTTGTGACAGCGGGACCGGACCCTACAACGACGAAAGGTTCGGTCAGTGGTACCGGCGGTCTATGGCGCACAGCACGCTCATGATCGATGGACAGGAAGATGCCGATTACCTGGGGGAGTGGGAGTGGGACCGGTTGCCGTCGATCACGCATCAGCCCGTGCGGATGACGGAGCAATGGGCGTGCCTCGGAGCCAGTCAGGACGGTTTTCTCCGGTTGCCGGATCCGGTGAAATGGACGCGTGAAGTCGCGCTCGATCGCGCCGGGCGGTTACTGATCCGCGATACGCTCGAAGCGAAAGAGGAGCACGCGGTCGAGTGGCGTTTCCGCTTGCCCGCCGGGCGGGTGACGCAGACGGAAACCGGTTTCAGGATCTGTCCGGATGGGGCGGAAAATAAACGGTTTTTTTTGACCCTGCTCGAGGGAGACGGATTCGAGTGGGCAACCGAATCGGGCCACTGCTATGAACTGACAGACGCGCGCCGGACGCCGACCGCGAAATATGGCCGTTCGTTTCGAGGACGACTATGCGCAACCTTCGCCGTGACGTCCGATCCGGAGGCCGATCCGGCCTCATTGATGGCACTTCGGGAATCGGCCTGGCCGAAACCGCCGACGATTTCTTGAAAATAAATCTTTACAATCCTGTTAAGTACTGACTATCTTTATAAAACCAGGCGAACCCAATCTGCCCATGTCCTTCGCAAATAAGAAAATCCCCCGAATCTCCCCGTCCCGAATGGCTGCCGAGGCCTTACGGCGCCATCTCCGTTCTCCGAAGAAGACCGGTTACAAGCTCCCCTCGACCGGGGCCTTGGCGAAGGAATTTGGAGTATCGGTTCCGACGATTCGCAAGGCGCTGGCTCAGTTGGTCGACGAAGGGTTGCTGAAAGCGGACAAGGGGAGCGGTTATTTCGTGTCGAGGCAGATTGTGCCGGAGGCCCCTGTTGGTTTGCTGTATGATTTGGATTTCCGGACCTTTCCATCGGCGGAGCTCGGTTCGATTCTGGACTGTCAGTCCGCGCTGGCCGAGTTGGGACGCGAAAGCCGGGTTTACCTGGGGCAAAAAGAGAACGGTGACCCTTCGACGGCTTTGAGTGCGGTCGATCTACTAAGCGATTTGAGTGCCGGAAAGCTGAGTGGCGTACTCGATCTGTCGGGTCGTCCCTCTCCCGAGCTGGAGGGAGCGGTTAACAAGCTGAATCTCCCTTTGCTTGGCATGGGGCGGTATTATCCGTACGGGGTCTGTGAGGATTTCGAAGCATTTTTTTGCAAGGCACTGTCAGTGGCCCGGCAGCACGGCCGCCGGAAGATCGCGTTTTGTGCCATGCAGTATCTCTTTCCGGAGCAGGCGGCCGATTCGGATGCGGTGAAACGAATCATAAAAGAAGCCGGTCTTGAAGTCCGGGAGGCATGGATCCGCACCGACTGGCACAATAGTTGGAAAGGGGGCGGCTGGGACTCTTTTCGTCGGCTTTGGCGGGCCTCGGGCAAAAAGCCGGATGCCCTGATTCTGGGTTCCCCCGCGTTTGCCGAGGAGGTTCAGACGGCCATGGATGACCTGGGATTGCGCCAACCGGAGGATCTCCTGATTGTCTCGGCAGCCATTCGCGGGCGGCGCCCGAGGGGTGGACGGGATAACTGGGCGTATGTCGAGGCCGACTCGATGGAAAAGGCGCGGGTTTTGTGCCGGATGATGGATGATTTGCTGGCGGGACGTCCTGTCGATATGCGCAAGCGTAAGCTGGATGTCTGGTCGATCGATGATCCGATCGCGATTGATGAGCCGGATCTGGCCACCGCTGAAAAAGATGAACCGGGGGAAAAATCCGCCGTTCCCAAGCTTTAGGAAATAAGGAGCCGGAAAACGATACCCGGCTTTAAACCAACCCGAAATACAACGGAAAACCCATTAGAAAACATGAAAAGAGAGGTCAGGAGTATCCCACTTGGTTTGCTGTCGATTTTCGCCCTCGGGGCAGCCGTTATTACAGCGCCGCTTCAGGAAACATCGGCGGCTGACGTAATTTTGAGCGAAAGCTTTCAATCCCCCATTGGCGGCTTGCCTGTTGGCTGGACGCATAACTCGGATGAGGTGAGTGGAGAAGGCGTGACGCGGATGATCCAGGAGTGGGGATCGCCGGGGGCGCCCGCCCACGGAGTCTTATTCCGGCGGGACGTGACCAATCAGAACCGGGCGAACATGTGGTACGCCGGGGTGGATCCGGATCCCCAGTTCAACGATTTCCAGGGCTCGATTCTGATGGGTGTCGCGAGCGGTTCAGCGGCCTCGATGTATGCGGGGGTTCTCATGCGGGCTCAAAATCTCCAGCGTACGGGCACAACCGGTTATTGGGCGGGAGTTTGGAATGAGAATCAACTGGTCATTTCAAGGGACCCGCTGGGGGCGCATCTCAATCCCGGCACCGTTCTGAATTCAATGACGATTTCGAACATTGCGACGCACACCATTAAACTCGATTTTTCGGCGGCCGGAAATGTGTTGTCGGTTTCGGCCCGGCGGTGGAACGCCGATGCAGAAAATTGGGATTTTCTCGGTAGTCTCAGCGCAACGGACAACACCTATACGCAGGGCCGGATCGGAACAAGAGTGGCCTTCACCAGCAACAACCGGCAGGTGTTATTCGCGGACTTGGTTGTGACCGAGTATGTGGAGTCCGTCGAACCGTTCCGGGTCGAAATTCTGCCGATGACGGTCGAGGGGCACTTTCGGTTAAACGTCTTTGGGGAACCGAATCAGGATTTTGTGATCAGCGCGTCGACCGATCTGGCCGACTGGGAGGATGTCGCGATCGAATCGACCAATGCGGAAGGAGTGTTCGAGTTTACCGATCTGACTTCGGGCGGTTTCGATCGCCGTTTCTATCGGGCGACACCGCAATGATGAAACTTTAAGAATCTTAGGCGACACGCTCTGAAGTCACCTTCCACACGGGCATTATGAAACGATATCATTCAGCTGCTTTCCCCGCCGCAGCGAAGGTTAGACGGGGGTTCACCCTCATTGAATTGTTGACGGTGATCGCGGTCATCGGAATTTTGGCGATGATCTTGATTCCGGTAGCGTCCCGGGTGCGGGAATCGGCGCACGGCACAAGGAATGCCAGCAACCATCGAGCCATCATCGTCGCTCTCCTGGCATACACCCTGGAGAACAACGACACGCTTCCGTACGCCGACGACGACCGGAATTTGCCCGGTCAGCCCGACACGCGGCGAAGCACTTATACCCGGTTGCTGGTTACGGGGGGATACATCGGCGATCCCTCGGTCTTTTTCGCGCCGAAAGCGGGGGATTGGTACCGGCACGAAGGGGCACTCGACAGTCCGTCGATTCAAAGCTGGGTCCCCTGGTATTATACGAATTACGGGGCCAATCGTTATGGAGCCATGCCGCGCGCGCCGCAGGACGGGAATCGGCGGCCGGTCAATCTCAATCAAATTCCAGATCCGTCGCAGCTGATGGTTCTTCGCGACGTCTGGCGTTCGGGCCGGGATGAACGCGGAGGAGGGGAAGCTATTTTCAGCACGACCACCTACTTTCCGCCTCTCGACAAGCGCTACAACGGTCGCGTTTATGCATCGTTTCTCGATGGCCGGGTCGAAGCCTTCGATGGTGACGAACTGCTCAATATCCTTGGGAACAACCCGAGAACGGGGCCGCCCCTTTTTGAAAACGTCTTCACCCAATGATTGGTGCTTTTGAAGCCCTAATCATCACAACAACCCATACGCAATCGATGAATGACCATGAAAGTTCAAATAAAAAAGCCCTTCCTCCGTTTAGTATCAATTCTATCGCTCAGTGCTGCGGTTCTATGGCCGGTTCAAGAAGCATCGGCCCAGTTACTCTTGTCTGAAAGTTTTCAGTCACCCGTCGACGGTCTGCCTGCCGGGTGGAGCCATAATTCGGATGTGGTAAGCGACGTTAGCGTAATGCGCGGCATCCAGGCGTGGGGTGCAGCTGGCGCACCGGCAAATGGAGTCCTCTTTCGAAGGGACGTTACCAATCAGAACCGGGCTAATATGTGGTATTCCGGCGTAGATAGCATTTTCGATGATTTCCAAGGTTCGATCCTGATGGGGGTCGCGAGCGGTTCAGCGGCATCGATGTACGCCGGAGTCTTGATGCGATCAACCAATACCAGCAGGACGGCTACGACTGGTTATTGGGCGGGAATCTCAAATGAGAATCAACTGGTCATTTCGCGGGATCCATTGGGAGCCCATCTCAATCCGGGGACCGTTCTCAACTCAATGTCGATTTCCAATATCGCGACAAACACCGTGAAACTGGACTTTTCAGCCGTGGGAAGTCTGCTTTCGGTTACCGCCCACATTTGGGATGCAGGCGAGAGCAGTTGGTCCCTTTTGGGCAGTATCAGCGCCACCGACGAGACCTACACCGCAGGCCGGGTCGGAACACGGGTCGGTTTTGCATCCAACAACCGCCAGGTCTTTTTCGGGGACCTCGAAATGTCGGTTATTCCGGAGCCCCGCGCTTATGCGTTGTTCGCAGGGTTCGGGGTATTGGCCCTTGTGGTCATTCGCCGCCGGTTGCGCCGGTAACCGAAGGCTGGATTTCCTCCCTCCCTGCCGGACGGCAGGGGGCTGGAGGAATGGCCTCTGGATAAAAGATACATGAAGGCGTTTTTCTTATCGATCGTTCTAGTGGTCTTGGCAGGATGCGGCGGGGCGGGTTCGTCCAACTCGGATGCACAAAATAGCCAACCCGAGCCTGATCGATACCTTCGCCTGGAAGGCGACCAAACTCTGCCGGGGCAACGAATGCTCCGGCTCTTGGGAGCTTCGGAGGAAATTGACGCCGCGTTGGCGGACCGGCGTTTGCATGTAAGGGACGCCGCGGGAACGGAGGATGGCGGCGATCAGGCGGGCGACTTTCGGGCGATTTTCGACTTTTACCCGGTCGGCACCCGGACGAGTTTTGCGGTCAGCCGTGATGAGGCGAACCTTCATATCCGTCTGCGGGCAGACCGTCCCCCCGAACGCGGTCCGGCCGGAGAGCGGGTTTGGATTCTGCTCTCTCCGGGGCGGGACGATCCCCGCTTCGTCCAAATCCAGGTGGACGCCACCGGGCGGACGACGGTCCTTGGCCCGCCGGAGCCGCCGTCGCGGGCGCCCGGCGTCGTCCGGCGTATTATTCATTCAGGCGAACGCCTGGACCCTCAGATCACCGGAACGGTCGGGCGAATCGCCGGGGCCTGGACGGCTGAAGTGACTATTCCATTCGAGGAACTCGGGGTGGAGTCGCCAGGTGCGAGCGATGTTTGGCGGATCAATCTGATTCGCGACCGGGCCGGGGTGGATCCGGTCAGCAGTTGGTTTCCGCTTCTGCGTGGATACATGCGGGTCGGTTCGGAGCCGTCGTGGGATGTGATGGGGAACCTCGCTCATTCCCAGAATCGATACGGAGAACTGGTGTTTGACGGGAGCGCCGAGCCAACGCTAGGGAGCGGAGTGAAACTTGAATTTATCGATCCACAAACCAAACGGATTCATCTGACAAGCGATGAGTTGATGGCGGCGGACGATTGGGAATGGAGTTGGTTTGGGCCGGATGGAGTCCGGAAGCCGATGGAGGTCCGGGATGTGGAATCGAACGGACGGGTTGTTGATGTGATTCATCCTCATCCGGCGGCGCCCGGTCGCTACACGATCGAGGCTTACGACCATTCCGGACAATGCCGGTTGGTTCTGGCGATGGATCGCGAGGCGATGATTCGGGCCGGGGCGGCCGTGCACCGTGCGTTGACGCCGATGGTCGAGAGGGAGCGGAAACCTGTTTCCTGGGGGCGCCCCTCGGGCGAAGCAAAACGATTGTTGGAGATGATGCCGGAATCCAACGGCTTTTGGCGGGTCGGCTCACCGGCGGCGAAGGACAACAGCCGCGACCGCAGGGGAGGCTTCAGCTGGAGCGCGGAGAAACCTCATCAATTGGTTTGTCTCGAAAGCGGAACGGTGTTTCCGAACGAGAGGAGTTATCCGACCAGTGGAGTATCGGTCTTCCGGAACCAGCGCGGCTTGCCGGTCGAGTTTCCTTACATCACCCGGGGCGATGGGGTGAAGTGTTACGTGGAGCCCACTCTGCGAATGTATCAGATCACCCACATCGTCGATCGTCTGCCGGAACTCGCAAAAAGCGATCCGGCCGGCGCCGCCCGCGTGCTTTATGAATTGGCCCTGCGTCATTCGAATTTCGTGGTGCTCTACGATCAGCGTTGGGCGCCTCCCGGTGCGGTCGAGTCGATCGGGCCGCCCTGGCGGCAGATGGGAGCCGGCGTCTGGCGACCGTGGCCGGAGCATGACGAAGTCGAGCCGGTGGTGAGGCTGGCCGAAGCCTTGCGAACGATTCGAGAAACCGACGCGTTGGATCATCTCTCCGCCGAAGTGGAAGAGGATGCCGGCGCCCGAATCGAGTATGGAATGATCCGGTCGAGCATCGAGCGGATGCGTTCGTTTCCGATCCAGAATCATAATATCGACGGCTACGGTTTCGCCCATTGGATTGCCCTGGGCAAAGTGCTTGGAGAGCCGGATTACCTCCATGATGTCTGGGAGCGGGTGGAGAGCCTGGCGGCCGATGAGTTCCTGGTCGATGGATTCTTCAATGAGGTCACGCTCTCCTACCATCGGCAAACGCTCAACCGGTCGATCAATTCCATTGCCCGGGCGCTATCCGATTGGGCCGATCCGGAAGGGATGATTTCACCCCGCCTCGGACGAAGGTTGGACAACGATGAATTGCGCGCGCATCTTGCGGAGGCAAACCCGCATTTACACCGGGCATTCGCGCTGGCCGACGAGATCGTGTATCCAAACGGTCGATCCTTGCCGGTCCAGGATACCTGGGCGTCGGATCAGCTCACCTCAAGATCCGCCGCGGAACCGCGATTTTTTACCGGCTCGAAGCTGGCCCGTCTGGAACGGGAAACTTCGACTGGCAAAGCTCAAGGATGGTTGCTGTTTCATCCCAAATACACCGGTCACATCCACGATGACGTCCTGAACCTGGCATTGTTCGACCAGGGACGTGAACTGATCCCGCTTCTCGGATACGACCGTTCGCGCATCCGGAGCTGGTCGCAATCGACCCTCGCCCAAAACACGGTGGTGGTCGATTCCCGAAACTTCAACGGATCGGGTGTTGAAAGAGGAGGCGACATCCGGATTTTCGCTCCGGTTTCATCCGGTCTGCAAATCGTGCGGGCGAGTCAGCACAACGTCAGGCCGGGCGTGGTTTCACGGTATGAACGGGAATTTTGGATGGTGGGACGTCCGGGAGGCGACACGTACTACGTGGACCTGTTCCGGGTCGCGGGAGGGCAACGGCACGAATACACTCTCAATGGAGAGGCATTGCACGAAGCCACCTATACCACCGATCTTTCACTCGAGGCGAACGCGGACACTCTCCTGTCGTCGGCAAATGGCGCCGGTCGATATCCGCCGTATGAGTTTCTTCGTGACGTCCGGATGGGGCGGGTGGCGAGCGGACGGTATGAGCTGCATTTGGAGGCACGGGAAACCAGGTTTGAAAGGGACCGGTTTGTCGATACGGGAAATCCGATTTCCGGATACCGGCTGACGGGGTTTGTGAGCGAGGAAGGCGAAAGCAAGCTGTTTCTCGGACGGGCTCCCTCCTTGCGGCCGGCGCGGTGGTCGCGGAACGCCCGGGACCGGTTGTGGAATGATCATGCGGCGATGGAGCATTGGATGCCGAAAATGGTGGTGCGCCGGGAAGGGAACAACCTGGAGAGCACCTTTGTTTCGGTTATCGAACCCCATGCCGGCGGAGGCGAAGCCGTTTCCACGGAAGTGCGACGGATCGAACGTCCGGGGCTGGTCGCGCTTTCATTGAGGTACGGAGCGACGGAAGACATCCTGCTGAGCGCGGATGACCCGGATGTGGAGCATATCTTAGGGGAGATTCGATTTTCCGGATCGGTTGGATTTATCCGTCGGCAAGGAGGCTCGCCCGTCGAGCTGGCGATGGTCGGCGGCACGCGGTTGCGGGATGGCGAACAGGAATTGAATGGCCGCGGACGGGCAACGGGAAGGATCCTCGAAACCCGCCGGAAGGCCAGCGGTGATTCGCACGATGCCGTGGTGGTCGACGTCGAGCCGGCGGAAGAATGGGTCGGGACCACGCTGATCGTCGAGCACCCGGATGGGGAAACCAAGGGGTTCGCGATTCGGGAGGTTCATCCGGGCCCGAAAGACGGGATGGCTTTGGTCGTTCTCGCCTGCGATCCCGGTTTCAGGATTTCCAGGCATGGAAGTTCGGGAAAAGTTTACTTTCCATTCACCCAGTGGGCGGATGGAGCGCACGGTTTTCATATTTCAACTCACGCGAAATGGACGAAGCAATGAGATGGCCTGTCCCATTACCGGCCGGGCGCTTTTCGGGCACCCACAGCAAATTACTTGTATTTGTCATTTGGATCGTTTCGGGCCTTCTGGCTTTCCCCGGTGGGGTAAACGCCCAGGCCGGAAACTTCGAGGGGCCGTTTCGTTCGGATGGGTTGGCATTTTACGTCGTGCATCCCGGAGGGAATTTCAACGCTACGCTCGATTTTCAATTCGGATCGAACATTTCATGGGGAGTCACTTCTCCGGCGAAACTCATCGTCCGTTTCTTTGACGCGGAGGAGAACCTGGTCGATTGGTCGTATCATAATTTGCACCGGGAAGGCGTCAGTTCGAAGAATGTTTCGTTCTCCTTGCCGGCTGCTCCGGCCGGAGTTTACCAGATCCGCTATGCGGCGACTTCGGTCAGCATCCCATCGGTATCCATTCAATTGAATTCCGGGGCTAAATTTGGAATTATGCCGCTCCGGTTTATCTCCACGGCAAGGACGGATCAGTTCAACGAAGCTTATATGTTGATCCCTCCGGGGGCGGCGACCCACATACCGCCGAGCACCAATGTGGCGGGTCACGGGCGTTACCAGGTATGGCTCAAAGGAACGGGCAGCGGGACATTATCGCGGGTGGGCGGTCCGGTGCTCGCCACGTTTTCCACGAGTGGAACATTCAATGTTCCCGTCGCGCCGGGAGATGAAGGAACGGTTTGGCGGTGGTCGCTCAATCTCGCCACCACCCCCGGCACTTTCTTTTTTCATGGGGGAAGTTTCGACGGAATCTTGTGTCCCGATATAGAAACCGCCCAGGCGATCGGAGGAGGGATTCACGTCGCCCCGGATGGCAGCGTCTTTCCCCATCGGTTTCAGCTCGAGATGTATGATTGGGTTCAGAATCTGACCGCCGGGGACCTCGCGGTGCCATCCGTCAACATGGCGGATTATGCGGCAGCCTGGGTCGCGGAACCGCGCAACATCCATTTGTTGGGACCCTTTGGAGCGTTTTCGGCGCTTCGCCATATTTTCGCGAATCAAACGAAAACCAATCCGATGGCCTCGCACGCGCCGGCGGTCGCCCTGGCCGCGGCGTATTCGTTGAACGAACCTTTTAATCCGTTTTACGGTGACGAAGGAGTCGCCCGGAGATTGCTGTTATCGGAGTTCTCCACCTTGCTTCGTTTGCGGGAGACCGAATCCTTGTCGAGCCACAACGGGCAGGAGCGCACCAGTGCCAGTGACGCGTTTCCAACTGAACGCCTGGCTTTCGGGATCGCCGCTCCGCTTCTTCCCTGGCCCGAACTCCGGGATTTATATACCGAAGGATCGCGCCGTGGGCTGGATATCAATCCGCATTCACGGATGAGCGGTGAGAACCGGAGTATTCATTGGGTGTTGAATCATCAATACATGTATGAAGGAAGCGGGATCGAAGATTATTCCGAGATCGCGCAGGACTTCCTGGAGGCGATGATCGATCCTGTTTTGAATCCCCCCTCGGTCACCGGTTATTTCATGGAGGAATATGGCCCGGACGCGACTTATTCGGGCATCACCGCCGCTCATCTCGCTTGGTACCATGGTTTGACCGGGCACCCGGGCGCCCTGGAGGCGGCGGGAAAAATGTTCGATCTGTTCAATCACACCGTGGCGCCGGAGCCGAACGGGGCGAGGGAAGGGGCGAGCAACTTCAGTCACCGAACGCCCGGTTCATGGGCTCAACGCCAGTATGGAGGAGGGTCGCTGCCGTTGTCCGCGTATTTGCCCGAGGCCGCTGCCTGGCATCAAGGAGGAATAAACCCCAATTTTGCGGCGGCGATTCAGGAGAGCCTGGAGCATTATTGGTATGGTCCGGTCCGGACGGTGGACGGGGCTTCTTCCTATCGTTTTGCCAACAATTACCTGTTTTTCCCGGAAACCATCCTGGAAGCCGGGCTTCCAGTCGCCACCTCTTCGAATTTCACGCGGACATTCGGAGATGAATTCATCGCGGTGCGCCGTCCGGGGTATTATGCCCTGGTTTATGTCGGCAAGCCGGATCCGGACGTTCCGAGGATTCGAAACAGGGATCTGCCACATCTGCTGCAACGCCGGACCGGCGGCGGGCTGTCGATGTTCTGGACCCCGGAATACGGCAACATGATTCTGTCGGAAAACTGGCACGCCGACACCAATCAAATGGTGCGGGCCGATCTCGGTAACGGGGCGGTCGATTGGCCGGATTACTGGAGCCTGGAGGCAAATTTCGATCCTGCGGCGGGCCAACTCGTGACCACCAGCAGCTTTATGTCGATTCCCTCGAGTATCCATCGAACCACCACGTTTGGAGCGGAGACGGTGAGCCAGAATCTCGCCATTCAACTGAACTCCCCGACAGCGGTTGGAATGTTGGTCGAGCAGATTCCCTTTTTGATGAGGGACGGGAAACCGGACGGGCTGCTGCGGCGGCAGAATGGCGAATGGGTGGATTTCTTCGAAGAGTCCTCCGCGCCTCTCGTCCTTCAGGCGTTTCCACAGGCGGATGGGGCCAACGACTTTGAGTCGGGGTGGTCGGTGAGTTGGTTTGGTGCGGCCGGGCAAAACGAAGGGATCGTCGCATTCGGGCCGTTGCCGGGGTCGGACGAGTTGGCCCTCCGGATGGAGCGGACGACCGCGCCCGGGGGCAACAGCTTCGTTCCCTACACCGGATCGTTCGGTCCGATTGAAGGCGGGCGGTTTTCTGATTTCCGCGCCTCCGCGGTGATTCGTCCAACCGGGGCCGCCGCCTGGCGGGGATTGTTGGGCCGGGCTCAGTCGACGGGCTATAATTCACCTGGGTACTATGCGGCGGTGGATACAGGAGGAAACCGCCTGGCGATTTTCCGTGACCCGCAATCGCATATCAATCAGGGGACCGAATTGGTGGGAACAACCTTGCCCGCGATTTCAGCCGGAGTCGATTATCGTCTGAAGTTCGATGCGAAGGGACCTTTGCTGAAGGCTTCACTCTTTGGGTGGGATGCGGACGAGCAGGACTATACGATTCTCCTGGGGCAGGTCGAGGTTTCGGATACCGTCCATGGGAGCGGATATCTGGGTCCGAGAATCGCATCGGGCTCCAACGGGCGAGGCATGTATCTTCGCAAATTGGAGGTCCAGCCGATCATCCCGGTGTTGGAGGCGTTTTCCGAAGAGGATGCCGGAAACGAATTCGAGGAGGGATGGGTTGTCCGGTGGTATTCGGGGTCCGGTCCCTCATTGGGCATCGCCGAGATCCAGACGCTGCCTGGTTCCGACAAGCTTGCTTTGCGGATGGAGCGGACTTCTTCCACCGCCGCCGGAGGAAACAGCTTCGTTCCTTACACCGGTACCATCGGGAGCGTGGAAAACGGACGCTGGTCGGACTTCCGGGCCACGGGCATCGTCCGTCTGATTGGAAGTGCCACATGGTGCGGGTTCATGGGACGGGCGCAGACTTTGAGTTATACCTCCGCCGGCTACTACGCCGCGATCATCACTTCCGGGCGCCTGGCGATTTTCCGGGACCCCCAGTCGCACATCAACCACGGCACGGAATTGGGTGGGGTTGATGTGCCCGGCATTGCGTCCGGGGTCGATTATAGGCTTTCCTTCGAAGCCAACGGAAATCTGTTGAAGGCCACTTTGTATGGCTGGAATCCAGATGAGTCGGACTATACCAATCTGCTTGGCGAGGTGGAAATCAACGACAGCGCTTACACCGGCGGATATTTCGGACCTCGAATTAGCGCGGGATCTCATTCGCGCGGGATGTATGTTCGCAATATTCATGTCGAGTCCCAGACCAAAGTTCGTTCGGCGGAGGCGGTCTGGATCGGGCAAGGGGAGAATGGGGTCACCATTCAGTTTGATTCCTCCCGCCTGGTGCGCCTCGCCGCCGAGACCGTCGGGGTCAGCGATTCGACGGCCAGCGGCCAGACGCAAGTCGCCGGGCAGCGGCGGGGACTGTTGCAAATCATTTTGACCCCCAATGCCGGCGGACACGCGGCCCTGCGATATTCCCTGATCCCATCGCAAATTCCAACGGGAAACGGCGACAACGGCGGCAACGGCGGGGGGAATGGACCGGACCTCGATCCTGACCAGATCCATCAATTGATCGAGCCCCGCTTTTCACTCGCCGTGGACGGGGGAGGGGATCGCTTTGCCACAATCACATTTCGTTGGCCGTTCGGCGAAGGGGACGATGTAACCTATACATTGGAAGGATCAGACGATCTGGGAACATGGACCGAGTTGCAGGAAGGGCAAGAATACATCCTCACCACTCTTCCGGATGATGGCGAAGGACCTCGTTTATCGGCAACGCTGACGGATTCCGTTGAAGAGAGATTTTTTCTGCGGATGCGAATCCATTTGAATACGGATTAACCCGCCGCGCGTGAGCGGCTTTCTCTGACGACATTATGTATGACGATCTTACACACGGCCGAACCGGACCGATCGGAGACGACTCGAAGAGGGACGGGCTTTGGAATACCTTCCGGGGAAGCAAGGATTCCCCTTCCCGTTCTAAAGGAGGAATCCTCGTCTGCCTGAATCCGTTTGAACGGGAGAATTTTCTTCCCGCCGAATTGGAGGCTGAATTGAGGAGATTGGGAGAGCCGGTGCGGATCCTCGCACCACCCGGGGATACGCCAGCATTGACCGCGTTGCTCAACGAAACCGAGGCGAGGGTGCTTGTCGGTTGCTGGAGTCTGCCTCCCCTGCCTGCTGAGCGAAGCGCTGCTCCGGCGCTGGAGTATTTTTGTTATCTCGCAGGGGACCATCGTCCAAAAGTTTCGGATACGGTTCTCGAAGACGGATTGTGGTGCACCAACTGGGGAGAGAGCATCGGGAGGGTGGTGGCGGAACATGCGTTGCTCCTGGTGTTGATGTGCCTTCGCCGGGCGGCCTACTGGTCCCTGGCCATGCACTTGGAAGGAGGGTGGAAATCGAAGGAAGCCGCCGATGAAAGAAGTCTGATCGGTCGCCGTGTCGGTATCCATGGGTTCGGGGCGGTGGCCCGCGCATTGGTGCCTATGCTTAAACCGTTCGGCTGCCAGTTGGCGGCCTTCTCGGAAGGTCCGCCGGACGAGTTGTTTGTCGGAAATGGGGTGACCCGCATGTCGAACCTGGACGAACTCTTCGAATGGGCGGAGATCGTGGTGGAAGCGGAGGCTCACAATGAACGGACGAATGCCTGCGTCCGCGAAAGCCATTTGCGCGCGCTCCGGGACGGGGTTTTCGTCAATGTAGCCCGGGCTGAATTGGTCGATGAGGATGCCCTTGTCCGGGTGGCTAAGGAAGGGCGGTTGCGCATCGGACTCGATGTCTACCACACCGAACCATTGCCGGGAAATTCACCCCTGCGAGGGTTGCGCAACATTTGTTTGCTGCCGCATATCGCGGGACCGACGGTCGACCGGAGAATCGATTCCGGTCGACTGGCCTTGTCACAGATTCGGAGATACCTCGCGCGGCAGATTCCTCTCAACCCGCTTCCGCGGCAACAAACCGTATAAATCTCATGCACCGAAGTTGCATGATGAAAAAATTATGACGATCAAACATTCTGAAAAAGGATCCGAGGCGGCGCCTTCGATTTTACCCGCTGCTGCCGAAGACAGTTCCCTTGCCAGCGAATCCACTTCCTGGATACTCCCGAATGGGATCGAACTTCCCGCTGATTGGCCTCCGAAACGGGATTCTCTGACACTCGATCCGATCCCTGTGCCTTACCTGAAATCTCCTCCGGAGGTGATCTCCATCGCCGAAGGACGACAGCTCTTCGTCGACGACTTTCTCATTGAGGAGTCGACCTTGACCCGCACCTGGCATAAACCCGTCTGGCACCCGGCCACCCCGGTGCTGGTGCCCGACAAGCCGTGGGAAAGAATGGTCGAAGGCTCGGGCCCCAGTGCCGCCTATTCCCTGCCCAGCAGCGATGGCGTATGGTATGATCCGGAAGACCGGCTGTTCAAAATGTGGTATCTGGCCGGTTTGAAATTCAAGACCGCCCTCGCCCTCTCCGACGACGGGATCCACTGGCGAAAACCAGAGTTGGAGGTTGTTCCGGGGACCAATATCGTGCTCGACCGTCCCCGGGATTCTTCCACGGTTTGGCTGGACCATAACGCCGCTGATCCGATGGAACGATTCAAGATGTTTCGTTTTGAAAAGAAGCCTCGCCGGGGATTCTATGTTCATTATTCCCCCGATGGGATACATTGGTCCGGCCCGGCAGCGAAGACCGGCCCGTGTTTCGATCGTTCGACGGTGTTTTACGATCCGTTCCGGCAGCGCTGGGTGTTCAGTGTCAAGGGGTGGAGCCCGCTGGAGGGCGAAGAGCGGCGTTACCGCCGCTTCTGGGACACGGCGGATCTGAAAGGCCCTTACTGGAAGGAGGCCGGCGAGGCCACGGTATGGATTGGAGCCGACCGCCTCGACCCGGTCGATCCGGAGCTGAACGTCCAACCCGAATTATACAATCTGGACGCCGTGGCTTATGAAAGCGTCCTGCTCGGGTTATTCAACATCTGGCAGGGGCAGCCGGACCCGGAGACCAGCGGCAGGCCGAAACGAAACCAGGTTTTCGTCGGGTTCAGCCGGGACGGTTTTCATTGGGACCGGTCGTTGCGCGAACCGTTCATCGGCGTATCGGAAGATCCCGGCGCCTGGAATTGGGGGAATATCCAATCCGCGGGCGGAGGCTGCCTGGTCGTCGGTGACGAACTCCATTTTTACGTTAGTTGCCGGGGTGTGGACCACGAGGAAAAGGCGGAGCGAGGATACGCCGGAATGGCCGTCCTCCGTCGCGACGGGTTTGCCTCCATGGATACGGAAGGAACCGGAGTGCTGACGACCCGTCAGGTCACCTTCTCCGGAGGACACATGTTTTTGAATACAAAGACCCGCAGTGAATTGAGAGTCGAGATTCTTTCGGAAGACGGGAGGCCGATTGAGCCATTCACTTCCGGAAATTGTTTGCCGGTTCGAGGGGATTCCACGTCAGTGCGGGTCCGGTGGAAGGGAGAACCGGACCTGGCGGAGCTCGCCGGACGACCGGTCCGTTTTCGTTTTCATTTGAGCGAGGGGTCCCTTTATGCGTTTTGGGTCACCCCGGATAGCAACGGTGCCAGTGGAGGTTACATTGCCGCGGGAGGCCCCGGCTTTACCGGTACGAGGGACACCTTTCCCGGCAAATGAGAAGCACATGAATCTTATGATGAAACGAACGCTCTTCCCGTGGAAATCTCTTTCGACCCTCGTTATGATGCTTATGTTATTTGCCCGTCCGCTGTTGGTCGCGGATGACGCAACGGTGATTATCGATCACGTGATCGCCTGGCCGAATCTGACCGTTCTTTCCGATGGCGCTATTTTGCTGGCCGGTTTTGATCAGCCGAGTCACGGACGGGTGGAGGGGGATGTCGCCGGGTGGGTGAGCACCGATGAAGGGAAGACGTGGCGCTTGCGGGGGAGGTTAACGGAGCATGAGCCGCGGACCAATCGTATGAACCATTCGGTGGGATTGAATCGTCACGGGGAGTTGGTCGCGTTGGTCTCCGGGTGGAGCGACATCCAACAACCCGAAGCGGAGAAGCAAAACGCCTTTCGGGATAAAATCCTGCGGCCGTGGATTTGTCATTCGAAAGATGACGGAGTGACTTGGAACGTTACGAAGGACGCTTTTCCGGCGGATCCGTCCGGGCGGGAATTGATTCCATTCGGGGACATCGTGCTGGCGGATGACGGGAGCCTGCGGGTGGCCGCTTACTCGGCTCTGAGCGGGGGTGAGCCGAGTTCCTGGAAGGTATTTTTTGTCGTGAGTGACGACGACGGCACCTCGTGGCGGATTCGTTCGGAAATTGGAACCGAAATCAACGAGACGGCCTTACTCTCTCTTGGCCGGGGGGAATGGCTCGCGGCCTCCCGGGGGGAGGCGCTCACCCTTTTCCGGTCGCACGACGACGGCGAAACCTGGGAGAACTTGGGAACCGTGACCGAGCCATTGCAATACCCAGCGCACTTTTTAAAGTTGAACGACGGACGAATCGTTCTGACTTACGGAGACCGCCGCGAGGGGCATTATGGTGTCGGGGCCATGATCAGTGATGACCGGGGAAAGACCTGGGGGGATCCGCACGTTCTTGCATCAAGGCCGGCTCGGGATGGCGGGTATCCGGCGAGCGTGGAGCTGCCGGGTGGACGAATCATGACGATTTATTACTCCCGGAAAGGACCGGAGAGAGACTATGCGGTTTTCAGGGTCACCTGGGACCCCGTGGGCGACGGCAGTTCCGCGGTAAACGGATCTGATTCGCGGATCCTTCCCAACGGGATCGAACTTCCGTCCGATTGGCCTCCAAGACGGAGTTCGCTCACGCTCGATCCAATCCCCGTGCCTTACCTGGAATCGCCTCCGCCAGTGATCTCTATCGCCGAAGGGCGACAGCTGTTCGTCGACGACTTTCTTATCGAGGAATCAACTTTGACCCGCACCTGGCACAAGCCGGTCTGGCATCCCGCCACCCCGGTTCTGACCCCCGACGAACCGTGGGAACGCCTCGGCGAAAGCAAAGGTCGCAGCGCCTCCTACGCGATGCCCTTCAGTGATGGAGTCTGGTACGACCCGGAGGATGGGTTGTTCAAAATGTGGTATTTGGCCGGTCTGCTTCACTCGACGGCTTTGGCGGTGTCCGATGACGGGATCCACTGGCGGAAGCCGGAGCTGGATGTGGTTCCGGGCACCAATGTCGTCCACAACCATCAACGCGATTCCTCCCTGGTTTGGCTGGATCATTCCGCTGCCGATCCCGGGGAACGATTCAAAATGTTCCGCTTTGAAAAGACGCCCCGGCGAGGATTCTTTATCCATTTTTCCGCCGATGGCATTCATTGGTCGGAACCAGTCGCACAGGCGGGGCCAAGCTTTGACCGGACAACCGCCTACTTCGATCCCTTTCGTGGACGCTGGGTTTTCAGCGTGAAAGGATGGGGCGATTTGGAAGGGGAGGATCGTCGTTTTCGGAGATTTTGGGATACCACGGATTTGACGGGGCCGTATTGGGAATGGGCCAGCGGAGCCACGGCCTGGATTGGAGCCGATCGTCTCGATCCAATCGACCCGGAGCTCAACGTGCAGCCGGAGATCTACAATCTGGACGCGGTGGCGTACGAGAGCGTGTTGCTTGGTCTGTTTACCATCTGGCAAGGGCAGCCGGACCCCGAGACCAGCGGCAGGCCCAAGCGCAACCAGGTTTTCGTTGGGTTCAGCCGGGACGGATTCCATTGGGACCGGACTCTGCGGGAACCGTTCATCGGTGTTTCGGAAGACCCCGACGCGTGGAATTGGGGGAACGTCCAGTCCGTGGGCGGCGGGTGCCTGGTCGTCGGCGACGAGCTTTACTTTTATGTGAGCGGCCGCAGTGCGGGAATAGGCGGGGACTTCGAACGGGCTCACACCGGACTGGCCGTCTTGCGCCGCGATGGATTCGCCTCCATGGATGCGGAAGAGACGGGAGTGCTCATAACTCGCCCAGTCATTTTCGATGGGAAATATGCGTTTGTGAATACGGCTACCCGCGGTGAATTAAGAGTGGAAATAGTTTCCGAAGAAGGTTTGCCGGTGGAGCCCTTTACCGCTGAGAATTGTGAGCCGATTCGGGGGGATTCCGCTTCTCATCGTGTTCGATGGAACGGGCAATCGGATCTGGCAAGCCTTTCTGGGCAGATCGTGCGCTTTCGGTTTGAACTCACGGAAGGCTCGCTTTTTTCATTTTGGGTGAGTCCGGAGACCAGCGGAGCCAGTCGAGGCTATGTAGCGGGGGGAGGCCCGAGCTTCACGGGGGCGCGAGACACGCTTGAAACCGCTCCTTAGGGGCGAGTCACTCCGTTCAAACTGTCTCGATGGTTTACCCACGATCGTGGCATTCTCGCGAGGCGAAAGACTCGCGGAGGCAATGCGGACACTGGCGGCCGAATGAACGGGATGAATGAGAAGCAATGCGGGGGGGGCATGGACGAATGACGATTATTTCCAATCGCTCTCGTTATTGGTTGGAACCTCATACATATGAGGAGAATAATTTCGCCATGTTCCGGATTCTTCCCTTGAATTGATTTTAATGGATGCTCCTGCGATCAGTTCAAGAAATCCCGTGCGTTTAGAAGGTTATCTTCGTCGGTTATTGTTCGACGACGTTCTTTCTTTTTGGGAGGAATATGCGTTTGATCCCGCGGGAGGGTTGAACACCTGTATCCAGGACGATGGGACAATCGTTAACCGGGACAAATGGCTCTGGAGCCAGTGGCGGGCGGTCTGGGTGTTCAGTCGATTATACAACCAATTTGGTAACGATGCCAAATGGTTGACCTACGCTCGGCATATTTATGAATTTGCCATTCAAACAGGCTGGGATGATCGTGCTGATGGTTGGCGTCTTTGCGTGGATGGCGCCGGAAACTCTCTCAAGGGTTGCGACAGTATTTATGTCGATGGTTTCGCGATGTACGGACTCGCGGAATTCCTTCAAGCCACCAATGGTGACGAGGAAGTGAAGACTTGGTTGATACGCACGGCGGAGAGCGTCGCGCGCCGTTTGGAGCTTCCCCATGATCGAATTCCGCATTTTCCCTATCCGGTTCCGTCCGGAAGCAGGGTCCACGGAATTCCGATGATGTTTTCCCTCAACTTCGCCGAAGCCGGTTTCGTGTTGGGCAATGAAGAGTATTTGCGCCAATCCCGCCGTCACTCGGACGAGGTCTTGAAGAAGTTTTATCGGGAGGACCGTGGATTGTTTTTGGAGCGGATTCGAATCGATGGATCCGAACTGCCCGGTCCGGCGGGAACCGCAGTGGTTCCGGGCCACGTGATCGAGGATCTTTGGTTCCAGATGTATCTCGATGACCGGTTTGGGGAGCGCTCGCGGATGGAATTCTTCCGCGATCAAATCCTCCGGCATCTCGAACTGGGCTGGGACCCGGAGTGCGGGGGAGGAATCCTGCTCGCGGTGGATGCCAGTGGCGGGCCCACCACCGGGTGGGATTTCGCGGACCGGAAGTTGTGGTGGCCCCACACCGAGGCATTGTATGCTGTCCTTCTTGCCCACTCGCAAACGGATTCGGTCGTGTATTCCGACTGGTATGACAAGATTCTCGCCTATTCACTGGCGAATTTTTCGGTCGAAGGCCGAAAGGAGTGGCGGCAGAAACTCGACCGAGAGGGTCGTCCGATCGACGATGTGGTCGCGTTACCCGTAAAGGATCCGTTCCATCTGCCCCGTTCCCTGATTTTGCAGATCGAACTTCTCGAAGCTCAAAACCGTGTTACGCCCCAGGAACAATCATCTCCGCAGGAGCGACGGTCCACCTGACCGCGCGCGCTGATTTTGGGAGCGTGAGTCGATCATTGACGGGGCCTTCCCGATTTCGTGAGACGGAGGCGGAATCGCATAAAAAAAGGACTCATGTCCTTGCGGTCATAAGTCCTTAAAGTTGAATGGCGCACCCGTAGGGAGTCGAACCCCAAACCTTCTGATCCGTAGTCAGACGCTCTATCCAATTGAGCTACGGGTGCTCCAGAAAGGAAAGAAGGTGAGGCAGTTCGCGGGGCTTTTCAAGAAGAAGTTGCCGGAAAATGAAAAAAAATCCGGCCGGGGTTCACCCGAGCCGGATAAGTGCCGCGGATTCGCGGCGATTCGGGGCTGGACCTCGCCGCCGACCTCGGTTGATCCGAGGCAGGCGGCGGGGTTTGAGCAAGCAAGGTGGTCAGGCGGTTGCCACTTTGGGCAGCATCGCCGGGATTTCGACCGAATGAGGATGGTTCCGTTTGACCTTCTTCAGCCGTGAGCGCCGCCGGATCATCCGGTCGAGTTTGTTCACCAGGAGGTCGATCGATTTGTGCATGTCTTCGGATGTTTCCGAGGCCACCATGTCCGGGCCGGTGATCTCGATGATTCCTTTCGCTCGAAAAACCATCTCTTTCGTCTGGAGTCTTTCGGCGTCCAATTCGACGCGAATCCGGAGGATTCGGTCTTCGTGTCGAAAGAGTTTCTCCATCTTCTCGGTTACGAAATATTTCAAGGAATCGGTGAGTTCGAGGTGACGTCCGGATATGATTAGCTCATTATTCTTCATTTTTGACTTCCTTTCGTTTTAGGTGAACGACGGTGGTCCGACATCGGACCGGTGTCGTTATGGAAAATGCGGGGAGCAGCAACAGAGAGAGGCACGCTATGCGTGGAATAAAAACAGTGGTCGTGACCGGGGGTTCTTCGGGAATAGGAGCTTCTTTTATTCACCGAATTCAAAGTTTAGGGGGGGATATCGGCTTTTGCAATATTTCTCGGCAAAAACCGGAGATAAATTCGTCGATTTTTCCGTTCCGCCACATCCCGTGCGATTTAGGCCGGCGGGAGCAATTGGAGAACGCCGCGCGCGAGGTTGGGGCGTTTTTAGCGGACCGGCCTGGTAAAGTCCTGTTGATCAACAACAGCGGCTTCGGTGCTTACGGTCACTTCCCGGAACCGGGGCTCGAACATACCCTCGACATGATCGAGGTCAACGTGAAGGCGGTGGTCCATCTGACCGGGCTGTTGTTGCCGGAAATCAAGGCGCGGGGAGGGGCGATTCTCAACGTCGCCTCGACCGCCGCCTTCCAGCCGACGCCCTATATGGCGTCCTACGGAGCGACCAAGGCTTTTTTGTTACATTGGAGCCTCGGGCTGCGCGAAGAGTTGCGACCGGACGGGATCGATGTGTTGGCGCTCTGTCCAGGACCAACTTCGACGCAGTTCTTCAGCCGGGCCGGTTTCGAGCATCCGGTGGTCTCGGACCGGCTGGGGCAAACCGCCGATGAGGTGGTCGAGGCGGCACTCGCCGCGTTGGGGCGGAAGAAAGGTCTGGTCGTTTCGGGGAATTTGAACAAATGCCTCGCCGGGACTTCTTCGTTGTTGCCGAAGTCGTTGGCGGCGCGGTTGAGTGGAAAAGTGTTGCGGCGGCTCCGGTTGGAGCAACATCAGGGAAAATGATCAATGGACGAAAATTCGAATAGGAATCGTGGTGGTATGGGGACCGGGCGAGTCGGCGCTGAGGAGAATGAGGGTGCGTCGGCGCCGTTGATCGCGCCGGAGCAGCTGGAGGAGTGGGTCCTGTACGAGGATGAGCATCTCTTGCTGGTGAACAAGCCGGGCGACATCGTTTGCCATCCTTCGAAAAACGGTCCGTGGTCGAGTCTGGTGGGAGCCTGTCGGGAATCCCGGGGATTGGAAACGATTCATCTGGTCCATCGTCTCGACCGTGAAACCAGCGGCCTGGTGATGATGGCCAAGGACCGGCAATATGCCCGGTTGACCCAAATGGCCTTTCAGAACCGTCAGGTAGACAAATCTTATCTGGCGATTCTTGAAGGGGAGATGGCGGAACCGGTCCGAGTGAAGCAACATTTGGCCAAGGATTTGGAGAGTCCTGTTTACATCAAGCAAACGGTCCGCAGATCGAACAGTTCGCAGAGCGCGGAGACGTATTTCGAGCCGCTTTTTGCGGGGAATGGTTTCTCGTTGGTGAAGGTGGCGCCGGTGACCGGGCGGAAACATCAAATCCGGGCCCACGCGCTTTGGCTGGGACATCCGGTGGTGGCCGATAAGATTTACGGGCGGGACGATACGTTGTATCTCGAATTTATCGAGCATGGTTGGACGGAGCGATTGGCGGCGGCGCTCCCGCTCCGGCATCAGGCGTTGCACGCGTTTTCGTTGGAGTTCCGGACTCCGGGATTCGAGCGGCGGTTCGTGGCGCCTCTGGTCGCCGATATGCGGGAATTTCTGGTGACGCGACTCGGTTTGAGGGACCCGGAGCAGCTGTTGGGGGTCTGAGCCCGGCTTGAGCCTAGTCTAATAGCCAAGAGGCTTCCGCCTCGAAAGCCATGTTCCATCCACGTTGTTCCTCGGGCGGAGCGGTGGATGTTTCGTGTCGTCGCGTGGCCAGCCCATGGCCGGTCGCCGATCAATCGCCGTCGGCGACCGCTTCGACGGCGGCGGTGACGGCGGCGCGCATGGCTTCGACCCGGGTGTGAAGGGCGAAGGAGGAAGGGGTCTCCAGCGTGTAGTTGAGCCGGTTGTGGTGGGTGAACAGATATAGGGCCTCGGGCCAGTCGGTGCGGCGGAGGTCGCGTTCACCGGGGGTGATGATGCCGCCGCGAATCGGGTGTCCGTCGATTTCAGGAGCGTGTTCGATGGGACAATAGGGGGTGACGGCGTGGATCATCGTTTGGGCGACGCTGAACTTGGCCGGGGTGGGGTTGAGCTCGAAGGCGTAAAAGCCGTTCGATTCCCAGTCTTCGTGGAGGAAGAGAGCCAGATCGATCCAGTCGAGTTCGCTCAACCACTCGACGTGAGCCCGGGTTTCGGGTTGTTTCAACGAAAGGTAGTCGCGGTTGAGGTCGACGTCGTTGAAATTGTTGCGGGTCCCGGCCTTGAGTCCGGTGGGATTTAAAACCGGACAAATGTTCCAGGCGACTTCGCGGGAAAGATCTCCTTCGATGAGGTCGAGGAGGGCGAGCGGGCCGGCCGGTTCGTCGCCGTGGATTCCGGCTGAAAGGTAAACCGTCTTTCTGCCGGGAAGGGCCGGGCGGGAAAAGGCGAGGCAAGGAAGACCCTCGACTTCGGTCAAGGTCCGCACCGAAAATCCATTTCTGCGGGCCGCCCGGCAGAGGTCGTCTATCACCGGTTCGATCGAAACTGTTTTGCCGAAGTAAGGCATGGCTCAGTATTTGGAACAATAGGGGGTATTCGACGGCGGGTAAAGCTTTTCAGGTCGGGATGAGACTCATTTTCGTTTTGTCCTCCCCGGATTCTTCTGTCAATTCGAGGGGCACATGGGGGCGTCGAAGAGAAAAATGAAGATCGCCATCGTCGGCTCGGGGGCGGTGGGGAGTTATTACGGAGGGTTGCTGGCCCGGGTCGGGCGCGAGGTCCATTTTCTCATGCGATCCGATTTGGAAGCGGTGCGTCGCGACGGGTTACGCATCGAGCAGGGGGAAGATGTGATTCACATTCATCCGGCTTCCGCCGCGGGGACGACCGCTGAAATAGGTCCGTGCGACCTGGTGATCGTGGCATTGAAGGCGACGGCGAACGCGTCGCTTCCGGAGATCATTCCGCCGCTGTTGAAGGAGGAGACGTTGATCCTGACGTTGCAGAACGGTTTGGGAAACGAGGAGTTTCTCGGTCGACATTTCGGAGGTGAGCGGGTGCTCGGCGGGCTTTGTTTTATTTGCTTGAACCGGGTGGCTCCCGGGGTGGTGAAAAGTTTTTATCCGGGTTATATCGTGATCGGAGAGCGGGACGGCGCGCCTCGGGACCGGACCCGGTTGCTCGGCGAGATGTGGTCGGAAGCGGGGGTAAAGTGCCAGATAGCCGACTCGCTGGCGGCGGCGCGGTGGCGGAAACTCGTGTGGAACGTGCCGTTCAATGGTCTGACGATCGCGGCGGGCGGCATCGACACCCGAGCCCTGTTGGCGCAGTCCGGCATGGAAGGGGAAGTCCTGGGACTGATGAAGGAAATCCAGGCGATCGGCCGGGCGGCTGGTCATGAGATCGAGGATACGTTTTTGCGGCGTCAGTTGGAAGTCACGTATTCGATGGGACCTTACAAGCCGTCGAGCCTGATCGATTTCCAATTGGAGCGGGAAGTGGAAGTGGAGGCGATCTGGGGCGAAGCCCTTCGCCGCGCCGAAGTCCTTGGGGTCGCGGTGCCGCGTTTGGCGATGTTGTATGTTTTACTGAAGACTTTGTGCGGGAAGAACCGGTGATGACGCAGTATGGCTTTGCGCCGGGAGGGTATGTCACCCTTTCAGGGCTGGTTTTCACGTGATTGTCAGACCCAGGGCTTTACCCTGGGCTGCTGGATTTCGCCCCTTCGGGGCTTGAGGTGATTCCGGCGGATTTTGTGGCTGTTGGATTCGCCCCTTCGAGGCTTGAGGTGATTCCGGCCGGTGTTGTGGCTGTTGGATTTCGCCCTTTCGGCGCTGCAGGGGATTTGTTGGGGGGAGAGGCGGTGCGGAAGATGGGGCGCGAATGGAAAGGTGGCGTCTTTTGTTCGCAAGCTGGCGGAAACGCACGACTTGAAACTTGCGCTTTTTTCGGGAGGGCGGCTTTGTAAGGCATGGCGCAGAATCAGAAGAAGATACGGGTCGGGGTGGCTGGCACCGGTTATTTGGGACAGCATCATGTGCGGATCTATTCCGGATTGGAGGGTTGTGAGCTGGCCGGACTGTATGAAGTGGATGACGCGAAGGCGGCGGAAGTTGCCGGACTTTATGACTGTGAGCGGTTCACTTCGTTGGAGGAGTTAGGAAAACATTGCGATGCGGTCAGCGTGGTGGTTCCGACCGACCGGCATTGCCAGGTGGCGTTGCCGCTCCTGGAGGCTGGCTGTCATTTGTTGATCGAGAAGCCCCTTTGCATCAACTTGGAGGAAGCGGAAGAGATTCTTTCCGCGGCGAAAAAGCATGAGCGGATCGTGCAGGTCGGGCACATCGAGCATTTTAATCCGGTGATGGCTTTTTTGGAGAATGCGGTTGATCACCCGCGGTATATCATGGCCGACCGATTGGCTCCCTTCCAGCCGCGCGGAACGGAGGTCGGTGTGGTGCTCGATCTGATGATCCACGATATCGGTATCGTTCTCCAGTTGGTGAAGTCGCCGGTGGAGAAGATCGAAAGCGTCGGAGTGAATGTCCTCTCGACGACTGAAGATATCGCGAATGCCCGAATCGTCTTCCAGAACGGTTGCGTGGCCAATTTGAACGCGAGTCGGGTCAGTTTGAAAAAATTGCGGGAGCTGCGGGTCTTCCAATCCTCGACTTATCTTTCCCTCGATTTCATGAACCAGAGCGGACACCTCATTCGGAAAGACGGCGCGGCGCTGCAGCGGGAGGATATTCCGATCGAGCGGGACGAGCCGTTGAAATTGGAGTTGGCGGCGTTTTTGGAGAGCATCCGCCAGGCGACAGATCCGAAAGTCGGGGCCGCGCTGGGGCGATCGGCTTTGGAAGTGGCGATCACGATCACGGAGCAAGTCCGTGAAGGATTGCGGCGCGGCGGCGCCTGAGGGAGGACTCGATGAAGCATCGAATCGAATTGCCACCGCCAACGGATGGTTCGCCTGACCTGTTACTGGTGGTGGGGGAACACTCCGGCGATCAACACGCGGCCTTGGCGGTCAGGGCTTTGTTGGCCAGGTCTCCGGGGTTGAAAATCGCCGCGCTGGGCGGTCCGGCCCTGGAGGAGGCGGGGGCTCAGGTGTTATACGACATGACCCAGGCGGCGGTGGTCGGACTGGTGGAAGTCGTGCGGAACCTCCGTTATTTGAAGGAACTCTTCACGGCTTCGGTCGATTGGATCGAGAAATACCGGCCTCGGGCGGTTTGTTTCGTCGATTACCCGGGGTTCAATCTTCGGTTGGCCGGGGAGTTGCACCGGAAAGGTTTGTCCCGCAAAGGGGGCGGAGG
Organism: Verruconatronum alginivorum; assembly: GCF_056590205.1. NCBI lineage: Bacteria > Pseudomonadati > Verrucomicrobiota > Opitutia > Opitutales > Verruconatronaceae > Verruconatronum > Verruconatronum alginivorum. The sequence goes on from NZ_JBWPVQ010000001.1 coordinate 3,921,913, forward strand.
CATCTCGCTCTTGTATTACATCAGTCCGCAAATCTGGGCGTGGAAGGGAAAGCGCCGGTTTTCGATGGCGAGGATGCTCGATGGAGCGGCGGTGATTTTTCCGTTCGAAGTCGGCAGTTATTCAGACACGGAGCTACCGGTGGAGTTCGTCGGGCATCCGTTTCTTTCGACCGATTTTGAGCCGTCGCTCTGGTATGATCCGGAAGGACCGTTGTTGTTGTTGCCGGGGAGTCGGCGGATCGCGGTGGCGCGGATTTTCCCGGTGCTCCTGGATGCGTTCGCGGAGTTGCGGCGGAAAATGCCGGGGCAGCGGGCGGTGGTGGTGTATCCCGATGGGACGATTCTGCAGATCCTGGAGGCGGAACTGGAGCGTCGGCCTGATTTGGCTGCGGCCATTGACTTGCGGGAGAAAGACGGCCGTTTCGGAGCGCGGGCGGTTTTGACCAGTTCGGGGACGATGTCTTTGTCCTGCGCGTTGGCGGGGATCCCCGGGGTGATCGCTTATCGGGTGAATTGGTTCACTTATATGATCGGCCGGATGGTGCTCAAAATTCCGTATCTCGGTATTTGCAACTTGCTCTTGGAAAAGCCGATGTATCCGGAATACATCCAAGGGGAGGCTAGTCCGCGGGCGTTGGTCCGGGAAATGCGGCAATGCTTGGAGTCGCCGGAGCGGTTGGACGAAACGCGGCGGGACGCGGAACGATTGCGGCAGGTGCTGTCCGCGCCGAGCGCAGAGACGATCGACGCCTGGCTGGAACGGCGGTTGTCGGAAGGGACGGCGTAGAGATCCCGCAGATCCGGTCGGTCCTCGTGGTTTCCCTTCCGATCAAAAGGATTGCGATCCGGCGGATTCCGGATTTTGTGTTGGAGTCGACCGGTTCGCTTGGAGCCGGCTTGTTTCAATGGAACATCGTATGACACCATCATTCCCCACGCCATCCAACCTTTCCGGAGCTTTGGTCGTGGCCCATCCCGGGTTGTTCGACCCGAATTTCCGGCGGACGGTGGTATTGATTTCGTCCCACACGGACGAAGACGGGGCGATCGGAACGATCCTCAATCGATCGCTGGGAAAGAGTTTGGGGGAATTCGATCCGGAATTTGCCGGAGAACCGTTGGGGGAGGTTCCGTTGCATGAAGGGGGGCCGGTCGCCGCGGCCGAGTTGGTTTTCCTGGCGTGGAAGTGGTCGCCGGAGGAGTCGGTTTTCCGCCTCGCTTACGGAATCGACCCGGAACATGCCCGCCGGTTGCTGGCCGAAGGCGGTTATGAAGTGCGCGCGTTCCTCGGTTACGCGGGGTGGGGGAAGGGGCAATTGGAGGAGGAGATCGCTCATCAATCGTGGGTGGTTTCGACGGTCGACAACGAGCGTTTGGAGGAGAAGGACGGGACCAGGCTCTGGAAGAAAATCGTGGCGGAGGTCAGTCCCGCAATGAAAGTCCAGGCCGAAGCTCCGGAGGATCCGGGGTTGAATTGAGGATGGGGGATCATCGGGAAAATTCCTCGCGAATTTCCCCAACAATTCATTGACAGTGGTATCCTTTTGGACTTCTTTGGTCCCCTTATGAAAGTTGTATCTTCATTGAAGTCCGCAAAAACCCGGCATCCCGACTGCCAAGTTGTCCGCCGTCGCGGGCGGGTTTATGTCATTTGTAAAAGCAACCCGCGCTTCAAGGCGCGCCAAGGTTAATCAACCGTTCAACGGAGCCGTCGTGAAACAAGATATTCATCCTAAACTGAACCCGGTCGCCTTCGTCGATGTGTCGTCCGGCAAGCGATTTCTGACTCAGTCGACCATGCGGTCCTCCCGCAAGGAGACCATCGACGGGGTTGAGTATTTCGTCGTGCTTCGCGACGTGACTTCGGATTCGCATCCGGCCTACACCGGCGAAAAGCGTTTGATCGACACCGCCGGACGCGTCGAAAAGTTCACCAGCAAATTCCGTCGTCAGCGCGGTTAAGCAGGAGACTGTCGATAGTTTTTAAATTCAACGGCCGCCGTTCGAAGGGATTCGAATGGCGGCTGTTTCGCGTACGGATGGTTTGACAGAAGGGAGCGAAGGAGAGGAAGGGAAGCCGGGGGCGACGGGGCTTGGACAAAATCATTGCCGGGCAGAATCATTGCTGATCAGGAGGACAGTGGATCGGTAGATGATTTTGCCAAGGCTTTGGTTCTTTCTGTGGAACGAATTTGTTCGGTTTTACAGAAGGGAACGAAGGAGAGAAAGGGAAGTCGGGAGACGGGGATTGGACAAAATCATTGCCGGGCAGAATCATTGCTGATCAGGAGGGCAGTGGATCGGGAGATGATTTTGCCACCCATGATTTTGCCATGGCTTTCAGGGAGGCCGGGGGAGACGGGGATTGGACAAAATTATTGGTGGCAGAATCATTGCTGATCAGGAGGGCAGTGGATCGGTAGATGATTTTGCCATGGCTTTCAGGGAGGCCGGGGGAGACGGGGATTGGACAAAATTATTGGTGGCAGAATCATTGCTGATCAGGAGGGTAGTGGATCGGTAAATGATTTTGCCATGGCTTTCAGGGAGGCCGGGGGAGACGGGGATTGGACAAAATTATTGGTGGCAGAATCATTGCTGATCAGGAGGGTAGTGGATCGGGAGATGATTTTGCCATCCATTATTTTGCCATGGCTTCGGTTCCTTCTGCGAAGTGAATAAAAAAACGAACCGGCCGGAGCCGGATCGGTGAGTGGGGGATAGTGAAGGACTAAGAAAGCGGAGCGAGAACGGTGGTGCTCAGGTTTCGGCGGCGCTGAGTCGGGCGTTGAGTTCGTCTTCGCGCTGATCGAGTTGGGTTTCCCGTTCCACGAGCATCTGTCCCTTTTCGCAAAGGAGGTTTTCGCTGTGTTCGAGGAATTCTTCCCGTTCGCGCAGGGCGAGTTGTCCGGCTTTAAGTTCCTCTTCGCGCCGTTCGAGTTCCTCTTTCAGGCGCATCATGGCGTCGGCGTCGAGCAGGTGTTTTTCGCGAGCCCGGATGTCGGCTTCCCGGGTCTCCAGTTCGAGTTGGGCTTCCTTGAGGGTTTTTTCGCGTTGGTCGAGAGCCCGTTTCAATTCGACCATGGCCGGGCTCGATTCGGATGAGGCGGACGATTGGGCCATCCGTTTTTCGCGTTCTTCGAGGACGAGTTCGCGGGCGCGGAGGAGGGCTTCGAGTTCGCGAAGGTTGCGCTCCCGTTCCGCCCCGATTTTTTCGGTTTGCGCGGCCCGGCGGCGGAGTTCTTCGAATTCAATCTCCTGGAGAAACAGGGCGCGTTCGCGGTCGCTCAAGGCGGCGGCGCGGGCGCTTTCTCCGGGATAAGCCCGGTTTTCAACCACGAGGGTTGAAGAATCGCCCGCCTCGGTCCGCTCCAGAACGAGCCGCAGTTTCTTTTGGACAGGAGGCTTGGGAAGACTCTTCAACGGCGGAAGACATTTGGGAGCCATGCGTCCGGACGGGGGGGCGTCGGAGGGTCGTTCCGACCGGTTCCCATTCTCCGTGACGCTGGCGGCGCGGGCCGCTTTGGGTTGCGAGTTTTTCCGGGAATAGAATGGTTTAATCGGATTGATCATGGCTGAAGGTGTTCGAGTGAATGAGACGAAGTGTGTGGACCGGACGGTTTTTATCGTTTTGAACCGAAGAAACCGGCGACCCGTTGGAATAAACCGGCCGGCTTTTCTTCTTCAATGACCGGTTCCGGCGGAGGCGGTTTGAAAAAGTGTTGGGCGATGCGCGCGGCGGCTTGTTCTAGCGCGGGATCGTTGAGGGAGTGGAAGTAGCGTTCCACGGATTCCTCCATGAAAACGGTTTCTTTCAATTTAATGGCTTCGGTGGGAAACCATTCGAGGAGTTGGGGAATTTGCCGGAGCAGGCTTTCTTCCGCGGCAATCGCTTCCGCGGTGGCGGAAGTCGAGACCAAGCAGGCGATTCGTTCCGTTTCGGGCAAGTTGCGGATCATCAACCCGATCGCTTCGGCGAGGTGAAGGCCGCGGGCGCCGGCCCGGAGGGGGAGAAAGGAGGCGAGGCCGGCTTCGTCTCCGTGAGCCAGGCAGTTCAACAGGTGACGGATCTCTCCGCCGAGGATGACGTTTTGGGCCATCCGCTGGAACAACGCGACGCATTGTCCGATGGTGACCGCCCCTTCGCCGTGGCAAAGCGATTTCGTTTCGGGGGAAAGGGCGGTGAATTCCAATGGGAAATCGGGCGGGATCGAGAGCTTCAGCAGGAGTTTGTCGCTGGCGGCCGCCGTCTGGGACGGATCGGGGGAGTTGTCGATCATCTCCTGGAAAGGATCGTCGAAGGAGGCGGTCTCCTTCAGGATGTCGAGCAGGAGTTGGAGGCGGGCCGGTTGGGCGGCGAGGGTGGAGGTGGTGCTCAATTCCTCGAAGCTGTATTCGAGATATTTCGCGGGGGTTTCGTCTTTTCCTTTGGCGGGCCAGGAGAGGCCGATGTTCTGGGCCAATTTGTGGAGATGGATATCGACGAGGATCGAACCCATGAAATGGGCTCGGAGTTGGTTCCAGTCGTCGGCGGTGTAGGTGTAGGCGGGACGGTCGGGAAGTTTGTTGCTCATGGGGATCAGAATGGACGTTGAACTGAATCGGAACGTTCGGGTGAAAGTGATTCGCGGGCGGCGGCTTGGTTGATCAATTCGTCGGTGAGCTGAAGGTAGTCATCCGCCACGTTTTCGGTGGCTGACTGTTGTCCGACGAGGATGACCGGGAGTCCGAGCGTCACCGACCGGCGCACGATGATCGCGTCGCGGATCACCGTATTGAAAATCTTGGCGTTGCGGGCGGCTTTCTTTTGATTCCGGAATTGGTTCAGGCGAAATTGCATCCGCATTTTGGGTACCTCGATGTCGACGTTTGTCTTGACCGAGTTGAAGATGATGCCTTGGACCTCGGCCGGGGGATTCATGCCGGGTTTGCGGAAGCTGGCGGAAAGCTCTTGGAACTGGACGAGTTTGTCGACGAAAAGGGTGAAGCCGATGAGGCTGAGGGCGTCGGGATTGGAGGGGACGTAGATTTCGTCGCTCGAAAACATGGCGCACTGGGAGGCGCGCAGGACGTTGGGGGGGCAATCGAAAAGGATGAAATCGTAGTCTCCTTCGATCTCCGCCAACTGGTCGCGGAAAATGGTGTAGGGGGGGCGGGAGGAGTCGGCCTTGTATTCGTGTTCCAGATCGATCAGACGGAACGTGGTCGGAATCAGATCGAGATTGGGGAGCAATTTGACCCCATTGCGGTCCTCCAGCACACTCTTTTGGACCGAGTCCCGCAGGTGGGCGCCCGGACAATCGAAGATGGAATAAACCGAACCGGTCGGTTGGTTGTTCAGGACATTCCATCGTTCCAGCCGCATCATCCAAATGCTGGCGTTGGATTGGGCGTCAAAATCGACCAATAAGACCCGGTGGCCCTTGTGGGCCAAGCAGGCGGCGAGGTTGACGATGACGGAAGTCTTTCCAACGCCACCTTTGTAATTAATGAAACTGATTTTTCGCGCCATGGGTGTTTCTTAATACAAAAAAAACAACAAATTGAGGAATTCAACAAGTTGGAAATTGTCGCCGTCGATTCCGGGGGGAGTTGGGATTACACAAGTAGCTTTGCCTCAATGAGAAAACCCCGTGTTAAACAACTGTAAAACGGATTTTCCCGGGTTCCCGGGCGGGAGGCAGCGGCGGGGGATTCGGGGATTGGGAACGGCGGAACCTATTACACGATTTGATCCTTTGGTCAGGCCAGGATCGGCCAATGGAACCATGACAAAAATGAATTTTGCCGAATCGTCGCCCCGAGGTAACCGTCGCGGACGGCTTGGTCGGGGGTGGGAACCCCAAAGGCGTTCGCCACGATTAACCGGCAGATTTCGAGGCCGAGGCCTGATCCGGTCGTGCTGAAATTGTTGGCGAAAATCCCCTCTAGAGAATCGCCGAGGGAAGTGTTGAGGGCGTGCGCTTGCTCCGGGGCGATCGAGTTCGCCACGACGAACCGGAGATTCGGTTGCCCTTCGCCCGGCATCGTCAGACAACGGATCCCGACGACCGGTTCCGAGGCGTGCCGGGCGGCGTTGTTGACGAGATTGTAAAGCACCCGGTCGAGACTGCCGAATTCGATGCACCGTTCCGAGATGTCGCCGTCGAAATCGGATTCGAAGTGAAAGTGGATTTTCCGTCCGCCCGCGAACATTTCGGCGTCCCGCCATTTTTCCGCGAGAAGTTTCGCGCTATGGGGTTTCGTCTCCATGTCGCGGGTACGGGCCGGATCGTCGATTTCCAGGAGGGTGTTGCGCATGATCTTCAGATGATCCCGGGCGAGCAGGAAAATGGGCCGGGCCTGTTCCGCGACGGAGATCCCGGCCTCCACCAACTGAAGACGGCCGAGGAGGGCGGTCAGCGCGCCGCCCCGGATATCGTGGAGGGCCTGCCAAAGGTCAGGCGAGGTCCGGGGGGTGTCGTTTCCGAGATCGCGCGCCGCTCGGATGAGGGCCGCCGCCTTGCCGTCTGCGGCGAAGCCGGCGGGGGCGTCGGCCGTCGACTCGGCGGTCACGGTGAACAATTCCCGTAGCGCATCGTAGATCTCCCGGATGCGGACTTGGTCGCGGGGGCCGATCTCGGAAAGGCTCACGCACACATCGTCTCCTTTATAACGGGTCGAGCGATAGTTTTTCAGTGTTTCGGGAGCAAGCGCGCGGGCGGCGGAAGTCGATGGCGGAAGAGTCATGCGCCGGTATCCTTTTCCAACTCCCGGCGCCTGTCAAAGGCTGAACGCGGGGGGCGGAGGTCGGGGGAATCACCGCATGTCGGCCGGCCTTTCGGGGGCGAGAATTCCCCGGGCCACGTAAACGGGACGGGCCTGGCGGCGTAGAGCGGGGAGGCTGATCGCGAAGGCGATGCCGGCGAGGATGCAAATCGAGGCGCCGGTGACGATCACCGGCGGAACGCCGAAAAGTTTTCCGGCTTTCCCGAACAGCAGTGCGCCGACCGGCATCGCCCCCATGAAGGTCATGCCGAAGAGGCTCATGACCCTTCCTCGGCGTTCGTCGTCGACCAATGTCTGGATCACGGTGTTCGCTCCGACCATCACAATGATGTTGGCGCAGCCGGCGGCCATCAGCAACGGCACCGAAAGCCACAATCGGGTCGATTGACTGAACAGGATGATACAAAGACCGAAGACCACGACATTCCAGGTGATCAGGCGTCCGAGGCCGAGGACGGAGGGGCGCGAAGCGAGGAAAATAGCCCCTCCCAAGGCGCCGATGCCGCCGGCTGATAATAAAATGCCAAACGTTCCCGAGCCGCCTTGGAGGATCTTCTCCGCGAAAACCGGGAGAAGCGTCGAGTAGGGAAGGCCGAAGAAAGCGAGCGCTCCGGTGAGCATCAACAACGCCCTGACCGGGGCGAATCCGACGGCGTAACGGAATCCGTCGGCGATTTCGGTCAACAATGGCTTGCGCGGGGCGGAGGAGGTGGTGCTTTTCATTCGAATCGCCGACAAAGCCAGCAGGGCCGCCACGTAGCTCAGTCCGTCGAGCAGGAAGCAGATTCCTTCGCCGAACTCTCCCGCGAAAGGAATGATCAAACCTCCCGCCAGCATCGGTCCGGTGAGGCGGGCTCCGTGGAAGACCGAGGAGTTCAAGGCGATCGCGTTGGAAAGGTTTTCCCGGTGTTCGACCACGTTGGCTACCAACGCCTGACGGGCCGGCATCTCGAACGCTTTGGTGGTTCCGAGCACCGCGCATGCCGTCAACGCGTGCCAGACCTCGACGGAACCGGAGAGGGTCACCGTGGCGAGCAGAAGCATGGTGGTCATGTTGACGGTGAAGCAGGCCATCATGACCTTTCTCCGGTCGAGGCGATCGCTCAGCGCCCCACCCATCGGCGAAAGGAGAAAAGTTGGAATGTGCAGGCAAAAGCCGATTAATCCGAGCATGAACGGATCGCCGGTGAGGCGGTAGACCAGCCAGCCCATCGCGGCGAGCGTCATCCAATGTCCGGTGAGGGAAATCGATTGGCCGAAGAAAAAGAGCCGGTAATTCCGATAGCGGAACGTCCGGAACAGGTGTCTCAGCCTGTTGGCGGTGTGGGACATTGATTGATTCAAACCATCCCTCCCGGGGAGGCAAGAGCGGCCTTCGTTCCGACGAGTTTCCGGCGTTTCGATTGCGGTAGCCTATGTCGCCCTTTCAGGGCTGTTTTTTACGGTGACCGCCGGACACCCAGGGCGTTGCCCAGGGCTGTTGGATTTCGCCCCTTCGGGGCTTGAGGGATTTCGGGCGTGGAATCGCGATCCAATTCGTTGCCTTTTGGCTTGCTATGATTTGCCTCAGGGAGAGAAAGGGAAGGATGGATAAATTCGCCCTTCTTTCCGTGAGCGATAAAAGCGGTTTGGCGCCTTTCGCCAAGGCGTTGGTGGAGAAACATGGCTATCGGCTGTTGTCGACTGGGGGGACCGCCCGGTTGCTGGCCGAGAGCGGTTTGCCGGTGACGGAGGTCAGTGAGCACACCGGTTCGCCCGAAATCATGGAAGGACGGGTCAAGACCCTCCATCCGAAGATCCACGGAGGTTTGCTTTGCCGGCGGGACAACGACGATCATCTCCGCCAGGCCGCCGAAAACGGCATCGCCCTGATCGATTTGGTGGTGGTCAATTTGTATCCATTCGAACAGACCGTCGCCAAGCGGGACGTCACTTTCGAAGACGCGATCGAAAACATCGACATCGGCGGTCCATCCATGTTGCGGAGCGCGGCGAAGAACCATGAGAGCGTGACGGTTGTCTGTGATCCATCCGATTACGATCGGGTCCTGGCGGCGATGGGTGACGCGAAGGCCCTGCAGCAGGTCCGCCGGGAGTTGGCCTTGAAGGTCTTTCGGCGCACCTCGGCCTACGACGAGGCGATCTCGCGTTACCTTCAAGGGGAACTGAGCGGTGCTCCCGAGGCGGACGAATTGTCCGGTTTGCCGAAAACCTGGCAGATTTCTCTGCCGAAAGCGAAAGATCTGCGTTACGGGGAAAATCCGCACCAGCAGGCCGCCCTTTACGGCAATTTCTTCGATCACTTCGAGCAATTGCAGGGGAAGGAACTCAGCTACAACAACATCATCGACATCACCGCCGCGACTTACCTGATCGGGGAATTCGAACGTCCGACGGTGGCGATCTTGAAGCACACCAACCCGTGCGGTGTAGCCAGCGCCGACACGTTGGCCGATGCCTGGGAAAACGCCTTCGCCACCGACCGGCAGGCGCCTTTCGGCGGGATCATCGTCATGAATCAGACGGTGGATGAAAAAGTGGCCATGGCCATCCGGGAGATTTTTTCCGAGGTGATCATCGCACCCGGATTCAGCGAGGCCGCCCGGGAGATCTTCGGGAAGAAGAAAAACCTCCGTTTGATGACGGTGAAAGGGGGGATCGGCGCCGATTCGTTGCAGGAAATGCGGTCGGTCATCGGCGGTGTGTTGGTGCAGGACCGCGATCAACCGGTAAAACAAGCCGGTTGGACGGTGGTGACCAAGCGGCAGCCGACTGAAGAAGAGTGGCGTGGAATTCAATTCGGCTGGCGAGTCGTGAAGCACGTCAAATCGAATGCGATCGTTTACGCGGGGCCGGAGCGGACGCTCGGGGTCGGCGCGGGACAGATGTCGCGGGTCGACAGTTCGAAGATCGCGGTTTGGAAGGCCGGGGAGGCGGGCCTCGATCTGAAAGGATCGGTGATCGCGTCCGACGCCTTTTTCCCGTTTGCCGACGGCCTGGTCGCCGCGGCCGAGGCGGGTGCCACCGCGGCGGTGCAACCGGGCGGATCGGTCCGCGACCAGGAAGTGATCGACGCGGCGAACGAACGGAATATCGCGATGGTGTTTACCGGCCGCCGTCATTTCCGCCACTGAGCGGAATCACGCGGAGGGGGCGGGGAGCACCCGTCTCCGACCTTATCCCCAGGACGATGACGCGAGCCGGAGAGACGGACGGAGGCTTTCGGGCGGTTCAACGGATCGCCGACCGGGCGCTCGACCTGTTTTTCCCGCGGTCATGTGTCGGGTGCGGTGATCCGGCCGACGAGGCGAGCGGCTATCGTTTCATTTGCTCGCCGTGCGCCCGATTGCTCACGATCGCCCGCCCTCCCTCCTGTCGGAGCTGCGGTTTTCCGTTTTTCGGGGAAGTGGAAAGCGAACGGACGTGTCCCCATTGCATCGAACTCTCGCCGGAATTCCGGGAAGCGCGGACGGCGATTCTGATGAAAGGGCCGGGCCGGCGGTTGGTGCATGAATTGAAATACCATGGCCAGGTCCATTTGCTCGAAGACATCGGTCGAATATTCTGTCAGGCGGAAGGTTTGGTGGAATTCGCCCGGGGTGCGTTGTTGGTTCCCGTCCCCCTCCATCCACGGAAACGGAGGGAGCGCGGGTTCAATCAAAGCCGGTTGATCGCCGAAAAATTGGCGGCGTTAACGGTCGGGGCGGAGGTCAAGGACGTGGTGGAACGGGTGGTCGATACCGAATCGCAGACCCATTTCGACCGCGACCGCCGAAAACGTAACCTCAAAAATGCCTTTGCAATCAGAAAGAAGTGCGATTTAAATCCGCGCCGTAGAATAATTCTGGTGGACGACGTCTTCACAACCGGCTCCACCCTCAATGCCTGTGCGACCGCCTTGCGCGGCTCGGGCGTCGATCTTATAGATGTCATAACGTTTGGTCACGGATAGCAAAGAAAGTTCAGTTTCAGGCGTCAGTGCCCGTTTCACATATGTCCCTTTTCAGCAAGCCGAAGTATTCGACCGTCACGGTCAAAAAGAAGAACATCCCGGAGGGCCTTTGGAAAAAGTGTCCGGTCTCGGGTGAATTCATCTTCAACAAGGAACTGGAGCAGAACCAGATGGTGGTGCCGCAAAGCGGCTACCACTTTCCAATCGATCCGCACCGTCGGCTCGCTTTTCTGCTCGATTCCGGGAGTTTCGAGGAGACCGACGCCGAACTCGCGTCGGTCGACGTTCTCGATTTCAAAGGCGCCGCCAACTACGACGAAAAGTTGGCGCAAAGCGAAAAAAAGACCGGGATGAACGACGCCGTCCTCTGCGGCGTCGGCAAGATCCATGGGATTCCGGTTTCGGTCGCGGTGATGGATTTCCGCTTCATGGGAGCCAGCATGGGAGCGGTCGTCGGAGAAAAGATCACCCGGTCGATTGAGCGGGCCCTCGAGCGGAAGATCCCTTGCATCGTGGTTTCCGCCTCCGGGGGTGCCCGGATGCAGGAGGGCGTTCTCAGTCTGATGCAAATGGCCAAGACTTGCGCCGCGCTCGGACGCTTGGCGAAGGCTGGTTTGCCGTATATCTCGGTAGTCACCAATCCGACCTACGGCGGGGTGATGGCGAGTTTCGCCTCGATCGGCGACGTGATCATCGCGGAGCCGGGTGCCTTGATCGGATTCGCCGGACCGCGGGTGGTCAAGGAAACAACTCAGCAGGCGTTGCCGGAAGGTTTTCAAACGGCGGAGTTTTTGTTGAACCACGGTTTGGTCGATCAGATCGTGAGCCGCGTGGAAATGCGCGACCGTCTGAAAACGATTTTGACCGCCCTTTATTTGAAAAAACGGGTGGAAGAAGAAACGACCGTCGCGGCCGAAGGCTCGGCGGATTGAACCGGTTTCAGACGACGGGTCGATGGATTACCTGGCGGCCAAGGACTACCTTTTCGGGTTAAAGGGAAAAGGTTCGAAATTCGGCATCGAGCGGATGCAGGTTTTCGTGGAGCGACTCGGTCACCCGGAGCGGGGCTTGCGAGTCATTCACGTGGCCGGGACCAATGGCAAAGGGTCGGTTTCGGCGATGTGCGAGGCGATCTGCCGGGCCGCCGGATACCGCACCGGACTTTACACTTCGCCTCATTTGGTTCGCCTGGGGGAGCGGGTTCAGGTCGACCGGAAGATTTTGACCGAGGAAGAAATTGTCGGATACACCATGGAGTTGCGCGAGGTGGCGGAGCGGATCGCCGCGGAGGTCCCGGAAAATCACCCGACCTTTTTCGAGTTTATGACCGCCATGGCGTTTCTTCATTTCCGGCGGAAAAAGGTCGATGTCGCGGTCCTTGAAGTCGGACTCGGGGGCCGGCTCGACGCCACCAATGTGGTCGATCCGATGATCTCGGTGATTACGTCAATCGGTTTGGATCATTGCCAGCAGTTGGGCAATACTCTGGCGGCGATCGCCGGAGAGAAGGCCGGTATCATCAAGCCCGGGAAGCCGGTGGTGGTCGGGCGAATGGAGGACGAGCCGCGCGAGACGATTCGTCGAATCGCCCGCGAACGGGGCTCTCCCATGGTGACGGTGGAGGAGCGGTTTGGCGCGGATCCCGAGCGATGGCCGCGGCCGGCCCTGGCCGGAGAACACCAACGGGCCAATGCCGCCACGGCGACTTTGGTCTTTGAAACCCTGGGGGAAACATTACCGGTGCCGACTCGGGCGGTCGCGGAAGGGTTGGCCGGGGTGGAGTGGGCGGCCCGTTGGCAGACCCGCGAAATCGGGGGGAAACGACTGATATTTGAAGCGGCGCACAATCCGCAAGGGGCGGAGGCGCTTGACCGGCAACTCGCCGCGTTGGTGGCGGAAACCGGACGGCGCCCGGTGGTGGCGGCCGGTGCCCTGGGCAGTAGCCGGGCGGAAGCGCTCCTCGGGGTCATCGCCCGGCACGCCCGGGAGATTTATCTTTTCGAGCCAAATCAATCGCGGGCGACTCCGGTGGCCGAATTGAAGGCCGCGATTCCCCCGGGATTCGCGGGACTGGTGGCATCCCGGACGGTGAAGGAGGCGTTCGGGCATGGAACTTGCGCCTTGGGCGAGCCCGGGGAGACAGTCGTGGTCACCGGCTCGATCTACTTGATCGGCGAAGTTCTGGAACGACTCGAAGAGCCGTTGCCAGTCCAAGAGGGAACCCTGCAGGATTGACGCGGGCGGGCCGAGGGATCAGTCGACGAAGTAGAACCCGAGGTTGTTGCCATTGCGGCGCTCGCCGCCGCCGGGCGGTCGGTTGAGGAGGATGGCTTGGCCGACGGTCGGGTTGTCGGGATCGCCGTTTTTCCAGCGGACAAGGGTGGTAGAACCGCCGCCGTCCATGTTGATACCTTGCGAGGAGCCAAAATGACGGAGCCATTCGCCGACTTCGCGATGGGTCGCGCCGTCGCTGAAGGTCGGTTGACGCCCATCGATGGTCATCAGGACCAAAAAGCGGTTTTCCGCGCATAACCCGTATCCGGTGCGGGGGGCGAGAGGCCCGGATTGGCCGGTCGGTTCGCCATCGTTGAGGACGAATTGGAAACCGGAAACGGCGGTGACGATTCCGGAAAGATCAGTTTCGGGGGGAGAAGCCTGCATCCGGGCGGTTCCATCTTTTAGGAAGACGAGCGACGGGCGGTTGTTGGCTTCGGAAACGAGCTCTCCCTCGGAGATGGCGAGACCGAGGCGGTCGGCGAACGTGTGGATGAAAGGGCTGACCCACGGTTGCCAGGGGGCGGCGTTGACGGCAATCACCATATTCATGCCCTCGGCGCGGCGGGCGGTCAGGTAATCGCGGGTGCTCTTGCGGCGGGTCCGAATAAGGCGTTCCGGATAATCGGGCATCGGTTCGCCCCAATTCTCGGCGCGGCCGGTGGTGTGGGCCCGGATTCCCGGTTGGGTGAGGTCGATCCGGACCGCTTGGATTTTCATCAGGCGTGGTTCGTCGACCGCCACTTCGGCGTGTTTGATTCCCGGATACATTTCGTCGATTTCGTCCCAGGAGAAAATCCCTGGGCCGGCGAGCAATCCGGGTGCGGCCAGCGTAAAACAAACGAAGAGAACGGCGGCGAAGGAAGCGAACAATGGAAACGGCGAAGGCTTGGGTCGACGTGCAGGCATAAACCGGAGCCTAGTCGGGAGGCGCGGATTGTCGAGAGCGGTCTCGGTCAGGCGGTGAACGGATAGGTTTCGGGGAGTTCGTCGGTCTGCCAATGGATGCCGCGGTCGAGGGGTTCGACGGCTTCGGTGCGGTCGAGGTGGATGACGAAGTCGAATTGATCGAGGAGGCGCGCCTGGTAGTAGTGGCTCGTTCGTTCCGTTTGGGGACGGTAAATCACCCCGATCGCTCGTTGCAGGCGTGCCGGAGTAAGCAAGGCGCGGAGTTCCGGGCCGGGATCCCGGAGGTCGAGAAAGAAGCGGGACAGGCCGGAGCGGTGGAAAAGCGCTTCCCAACTGTCGGGGAGGGCGGGTAGGACCGATTTTCTCTCGGTCGGGCTGTTCCAGTCGGGGGCGGCGGTGACGCTGCCGTCGTAGGTGGTGAAGCCGACGGAGGCGACCTTCTCTTCGTGGCGTTGGCGGAGGATTTGGCCGAGGTTGATCTCGCCACGCTTCGCCATCGAGGTGGCCCGGGCGTCTCCGAGGTGGGAGTTGTGGGCCCAGACGATCAATTTGGTGGGCAACCCGAGGTCCTCGCGGTGTTCGAGGAGTTCTTCCACGGTATCGGCCATGTGGGTGTCGCGCAGATTCCAGGTCGCGTGGCGTCCCTGGAACATCGACCGGTAGTATTCCTCGGCGTTGCTGATGAGCCGGGCGTTCTGCTGAGCGGAAAAGACGGCGTCGGCGCAACGCAGGTTATCCCGGTTGCCGTGCTTCAGGAAATCGGCGGCGTGTTTGCGGAGTTCGACCAATTGGGCGATGACCTCCTCCTCGCAGTTTTTCGCCTGGTTGGTGGCGGTTTGATAGCCGTAGCGCTGAGGATCGCCGTCGAAATGATCAAAGCAGCCGTAGCGGTCGCGAGCCCGGGCGGCGGCGGCCGGATCCCGTTTCTCGAGAAAGGAGACCACCGCGTCGATGGAGGCGTGCAAACTGTAGAGGTCGATGCCGTAAAATCCGGCTCGGGAGGCCGGATCGGATTGTTCCGCGTTGAAGTGCCGCAACCATTCGACGAACTCGACCATGACCCGGTTCCGCCACATCCAGGTCGGGAAACGCTTGAAGCCTTCCAGGGCGGTTCCGGCGTCCGGATCGGCGGATTCCCCGCGAACGTAGCGGTTGACGCGGTAGGCGTCGGGCCAGTCGGCTTCGGCGGCGACGACGTTGAAACCTTTCTCCCGGATCAAGCGGGAAGTGATCATCGCCCGGTCGTGGTAAAAGTCGTGGGTTCCGTGGGAGGCCTCGCCCAAGAGGACGATGTCGGCGGGGGCAAGCGCGTCGATCAATTCATCCCATTCCGCTGGATTCGGCGGAAAGGGCCGTGCTTCCCGGCGCAGGCTGAGGGCCGGTTCTTTCATCCTTCCGGTGGGCGGGAGGCGACCGGATGAGCAGGCTCGCCGTGAGGGCGACGCGGGCCGGCCTGGTGTTGAAGGCGGTGCGAGGCGATCAAAGCGTCGATATTTTTGGTGTCGAGGACGCCGATCAGACCGCCGAAGGAATAAACCGGGTAGAGCCGTTGACTGCTTTGCGCGATCATTTCGATGAACGGGTCGAGGGGCCAGCCGGCTTGAAGAACCGAAAACTTTTGGATGCAATGTTCTCCGGCCGGATCGTCGAGCTGTCCGCGTTTGGTGGCATCCCGGATCATTTTCGTAGTCAGGTAACCGCGCGGAATATCGCCGTCCATCACCAGAAGCTCTTCAGGACGAAACGCATCGAACAACCGGGCCGCTTCGGCCATCGGGCTGCCGGACGGGATCGAAATAAAATGTTTCCGGGTCAGGTCTCGGACGAAAATTCCGCTGGTGGTTTCGCGACGCTTCACCATTCGGTATTCCATTTCCCCGCCCAGATAAATGAAGGCGAAGAGGCAGATCAGCAGCGGGCTCGGAAACTTGAAGGCCGCGATAAAAATACCGGTGACGGCCAGCACCTTGGCGAGTCCGACGGCGATCGAAGTCGCCTTCAAATAAGTGAGCCGCATGGCCAGCAACGCCCGCAACACTCGACCGCCATCCATGGGAAAGATCGGCAACAGGTTGAAAAGGCCCATGATGACATTCAGCAGAAGCAACGCGTGGATCATCGCTTCACCGGTAAGCGGGAGGGCCGCGGGCGGCCAGAGGGGCACGCTGAGCCACGGAAGCAGGGCGATGACGATGACCAGGTTGACGGCGGGGCCGGCGAGCGAGATCAGGATTTCCTGGCGGGGATTGCGGGGGATCCGTTCGAACTGGGCCATCCCGCCGAATGGAAGCAACAGGATCCGCGAAACCGGAATCCGGTAATGGCGGGCGGTGAGGCTGTGGCCGAGTTCGTGCAGGACGACGCAGGTGAAAATCAGCACCAGGAGCAGGGACGCCCAGGGGATCCCGGCCCATCCGGCCTCCCACCATCCGGCGAAGCAAAAGAGCGCCCAAAGGAGGAAAAAAGTCAGGTGGACTTCCAACTCAATGCCGAAGATCCGGAATAAGCGAATTGACCAAGAGCCCATTACCTTTAACTAGACGTTGGGAAGATCGACATTTTTCGGGCGGCCCGAGCGGGAGTTCCGCGGCTGATTGCTCGCATTCACCATTTTAGACAACCTATGACCACCGAGGCAAAAAGTCCAAACATTCTTGTAATCGACGACGACAACGAGGTTTCCTATTCGCTGGCCCGGGTGTTGTCCGCGCAGGGATACGGGGTCGTCACCGCCGGCAGCGGGGAGGAGGGGTTGCAGGTCCTGCAGGCCCGCGGGCCCGAAATGATTTTTCTCGATATCCGGATGGGCGGGATGAACGGGCTCCAGGTGTTGCAGCGAGCCCGGACCATTGATCCGCAGGCCGTGGTGATTCTGATGACCGCTTACGGCACCACCCAGACCGCCATTGAGGCGATGAAGTTCGGCGCGTTCGATTACATCGTAAAACCGTTCGACGTTCAAAAGGTGGTGCAGTTGGCGGAGAGCGGCCTGAAAGCGCGCCGCGGCCTGATGGAGGTGAAAACTTCCGGGCGGGTGCTCAACAGCGACGATTTCGAACAGGGCATCGTCGGGCAGTCGGAAGCGATGCAACAAGTTTTCAAGTTGATCGGCCAGGTCGCCCCGAGCGATGTCACGGTGCTGGTGACCGGCGAGAGCGGCACCGGCAAGGAGTTGGTCGCCCGTTGCATCCACCAGCACAGCGGGCGCAGCCGGAAACCGTTTGTGGCGGTCAATTGCGCCGCGATTCCGGAAAATCTGATCGAAAGCGAGCTGTTCGGTCACGAACGGGGGGCGTTTACCGGGGCCACCGGTCAGCGGGTGGGACGGTTCGAGCAGTGCGACGGCGGCACCATTTTCCTCGACGAAATCGGGGATATGGCGTTGCCGACCCAGACGAAAATCCTCCGGGTTTTGCAGGAAGGGGAAATCCAGCGGGTCGGGGGTTCGGGGACGATCAAAGTCGACGTCCGGGTGATTGCCGCCACCAATCGCGACTTGGAGGAAATGGTCGCCGCCCGCACCTTTCGGGAGGACCTTTATTACCGGTTGAACGTGGTCCGCCTCCGGCTGCCGCCCTTGCGGGAACGGATGGAAGATCTGCCGTTGTTGGTCGATTTCCTGCTGCAAAAGCTGGAGCGCTCCGGCAAGACTCAGGCGCGGAAACTGGCGGCCGATGCGATGAATTTGTTGGCTCAACACCGCTGGCCGGGAAATGTCCGGGAGTTGGAGAACGTCGTCTATCGCAGTGCCGTGATGGCCCAGGGCGACGTGATCCTGGCCCGGGACTTGCCGAACGAATTGCATGGAGCCGGGGAACCGGTCAATTCCTCCGCCGTTTCGGGGGCGCCGGCTCGGGAGAGGCCGCCGGTTCCATTGCCGGTCGCTTCGCCTTCGGCTCCGGTGGCGTCGGCGGCGCCGGCCGCCGTTGGGGGGGCGACCGGGCAGCCCGTGGAGACGATCGGCCGAGCGCGGGAGGATTCGTCCGGCCTGTTTGACTCGCTCTACGCGGAATTGCGGCGCGAAGGGGGCGAAAACATTCTCCGGTCCATCGAGAAGGAGATGATCTCGCGCGCTCTCCGGGAGACCGAGGGCAATCAGGTGAAGGCTTCCGCCATCCTCGGAATCACTCGCACCACCTTGCGCAAGCGGATTCAGGAACTGGCGCTGAAGCTGTAAGCAAGCTGGATCTGCCCGGAGGCTGATTTCGGGGATTGTTTAGAGGAGCCAACATCCGGGCTGCGCCCGGGAAACAACATGGAATGAAACTTGGTTTTCGAGGGGGAGCCTCTTTGAACCGCAACGCGGTTCCGCCCCCGTCCGATCCACCATCGCACGGTCGCCAGGGCGCAACCCCTTCAGGGTAGATCATTCCGCAACCAATTCCCAGGGTAGCCGCGCATTCGCGCGGCAACCCTGGGCTGGAGGGTGAAACGCCGTTGGCGTATTAGGCAAAGTGGCGGGGCCGTCCCGGCTCCGTGCGGTTCCCAAGCCACCCGATCCGATCCCCAGCCACCCGATCAGCAGCCACAGCCCACGGCACCGTACCAAACACCGCACACGGAGGCGGGACGCCTTCCGCCACTTTGTGGCGACCGACACCAGTGCCGCAGTTCCATAGCCCAACGGGCTTACGCCCTTCAGCCCAGGGTTGAGCCGAGGAAACGAGGCCTACCCTGGGGACCGATACCCGAGGGCCACGAACCGCAACGCGGTTCCTTCGCGCGAAAACCTGATCGGCCTGCAACCCGCATAAACAGTGAAGCTTCATACGAGGGTCAGGTGCCAGGTGATTTGGCCGCCTTCGACGTCGAGGAGGGCGAAGCTGGCGGGGGCGCCGCGGTTGGGGCGGGTGATGCAGCCGGGATTGAGGAAACGGACGCCGCGGATGGTTTCGTCGCGGGGGACGTGGGTGTGACCGTGGAGGACCACGTCGCAGCCGTCCGGGATTGCGTGGGGCGGAATGTGGATCAGCAGGAAACGGAGGCCTTCGCGTTCGAGGAGGCGGGTAAGGGGCCAGGTCATGTTGTCGTCGCAGTTGCCGCGGACGTGATAGAGTGGTTTCCCGGCGGTTTGGAGCTCCAGCAGGATGGCGTCGTCGCAGACGTCGCCGAGATGCCAGATTTCGTCGGCGCTTTCGAGCCGGGGAAGGAGAGACTCCGGGAGGCGGTTGTGGGTGTCGGCGATGACGGCTATTCGCATCGAAGCGGGTCGGGTTCGGTGGAAACGGTTTCGTCGGCGGGAGTTTCCCCGTCGGTGGAGTCGGAAGTGGTGGTTTCCGGGGCGGTGTCCGCCGTGTCCACCGTTTCCGGTGCCTCGGGGGGCGGTTGAGTCCGGGCGGGAGTGGTCAGGACGGGAGCCTTCAAGCCGGGCATGTATTCGGAAAATTCCGCCGAGTCCTGGGTTTGGCGGAGGGCGCTTTGGACCATTCCCATCTTGGCGTCGAGGTTGTCGATCATCGAGACGAAGACCGCTTCGGGGGTGGCGGCCATGGCGGCGGCGCCCCATTCGAGTTCCCCTTGGTGGCTGAGGACGATGTGTTCGAGACGTTCGAGAAGGTCGTTGTCGAGCCGAACGGTCATGCCGGCTTTGCGGACGAGGCGATAGCCGAGGACCACGTGGCCCTGGAGGATGCCGAGGCGGGTTTTTTTGATGCTGAGTTGGCCGGTGTATTCGAGGACTTTGCCGACGTCGTGGAGGAGGCAGCCGGCGATGGCGAGGTCGGCATCGACCTCCGGGTAAAAGGGAAGGAGGGCCCGGCAGGCGCGGGCGAGGTGAACGGTGTGTTCGAGGAGGCCGCCCCGGTAGGCGTGGTGCATGGAGATCGCGGCGGAAGATTCGGCGAAGGCCGGCTTGATCTCGGCGAAGGCGGATTCGACCGTCGCGCGGATGCCGGGATGTTCGATCGCGGCGATGAAATCTTCGAACTCGTTCAGGAGGCGGCCGAGGTCTTCGGGCGACGATTCGACGAGGTTTTCCATCAGGCCCGGCTCCTGGAGTTCCTCGTCGGTGAGGAAGGTGAAGCCGAGGATTTTCGGGGAAAGGCGGTCCTGGTAATGGTCGATCTGGCCGGAGACGCTCACCACTTTGCCCTCGACCCCGCTTTGCAACTGGTCGAACAAAGGATTGTCGTTGAAGCAGACGAAGGAGAACGAGCCGGTTTTGTCGCCGAGTTCGACGTGGAGAAACGGGTTGTTGTTCTTCGCGGTCCGGCTGGTGACCTTGCGGACCACGAGAAGGCTGCGGAAGGCGTCGCCCCGGGAGCGGGACGGGTTCTTCAGATGTTGAACGGAAAAATAGCCGCTGGTTTCCTGGCTCATGGTTTGGAAGGGGTAGGGGACTGGTTCGATTGTTTGACGAGGGCGGTGAACGGCTTGAAGGCCGGATGTTCCGCGCCGCCGAGGATTGAGTAAAAGACGGTTTCGGAAGGAAGCAAGTGGCAACCGATCCGGGCGAGGGAGTCGAGCACCGGTTGGCGGTCTTCGAGGCGGCGTTGTCCGACACAATCGGTGAGGACCGTCATCGCTTTTTCCTCGTTGGCGGCGTCGATGGCGGTTTGGTAAACGCAGATCGGGGTTTCGAGGCCGGCCAGGATCAAGTGGTCGATTTCGTGCTCGCGGAGAAGATCGGTCAGGCCGGGAGCCTGCAAGGCGGAAAAGGCGGTTTTGGCGAAGGTGTTGGAGTCGTCGGCGAAACGGGCGAGCGACGGCGTGACCGGGCCGAGTTTCTCCGGGACCTGGAGGGTGAAGAAGGTCCGGATTTGGAGGAGCCGGGCCGCTTCGACGGCGAATTCGCACCGGCGGAGGAGGGCGGGGGCCTCCGGGATCGCTTGCAGGAAGGAATCCTGTAAATCGACCACCAGCAAGGCGACGGAAGGAAGAAACGTGTCGTTCATGTTCAAATGTAGGGGCGGCGGGCGGGGATCTGGACGATTTCGCCGGCCGGCAGGATGAAAGCGGTCAGAAAACCGCCTTGAACGCAACCGGTATCGATCCCGATCGACCATTCGAGCCGGCTATATTGCGGGCGGGGGGTGTGCCCGTAAACCACAAAAGGAGGGCCATGCCAGAGGGTCGACCAATGGGGGGCTTCGGGCCGTTTGGAACGTTTGCGGGGGCGTCCCCGTTTGTCGACCACCTGGATCCGGGTGACGACTTCGGGCGATTGGGTTTCCCACGGGTGGCCCGGCAGGAAACCGCCATGGACGAACACCGTGTCCAACTCCGGGACGTGGTGGGTCAGTCTCATGGTTTCGAGGTAAGCCCAATCTTCGTCGGTGAGCTGGCGCAAGGTGCTGCGGTCGGCTTTCTTCAGTTTTTTTGCATCGCCGTCGCGCCGGTAGCGGAGGAGCCGGTGCTCGTGATTGCCGAGCAAGGGGATCGCCCCGGCCTCGCGGGCGAGGGTGACGGCGCGGTGGCTGTCGGGGCCGTTGTTGACCAAATCTCCCAGCATGATCAATTGGTCGCGGGGACCGGGATTGACGGTTGCGAGGAGTTCCTCCAGTTCCTCGTGGCAACCGTGGACGTCTCCGATGGCGATGTAGCGTTCCGCAGGCAAGTTCAAAGGCGGTTGGGATTCAGGTGTGGGGAGGTTGTTGGGAGAGACGCACCCCACTCCCGGCAAACACGGGATAACACACCCCACCATGCTCGCGCATGGTCCCCCCCTCTCAAGAGGGGATCTGTGAGGAGAAGTTCCCCTCTTGAGAGGGGGGGACCGCTCGCCAGAGCGGTGGGGTGTGTCGTCATGCGGTTGCGACGCAATTGGAGGTTGTCTCCATCGACGGATCGATGCCAAATGAAATCATAACTGAATCTCGCACTTTGATTGACCATGCTCTGGCAAATTAAACCATTTTCCCACCGCTGTTGCGTTTCGAACGCACCGTTCGAGGCAGGTGACGCATACGTTAGTTACCTGACCTTCGACGACAACAACGAACTCCAGCGGTTCGATGTGGCCGACGCGCACGATGAAGGGTTCGAACCGGTGGGGCAACTTCTTTGCCGGTGGCGCCAGGTTTACAAAAAGGAACCGGAGAAGGACGACCGGGGCCGCCGTCAGCGGGAAACAGCGGAGGGATTGTTTTTGTCATTATACGAGGAGCCGCTGGATGCAGAGGGCGCGGATGGTGCCGAAGACGGCGGAGAAGCCTGGGGCGCGGAAGAAGGGGAGATTATGAAAAAGTTTCTGGCGTTGCTGTTGGAGCGGAAGCGGATTTTGCGGCCGCGGGGCAGTTCGCCGGACGGACAGTTTCGTTTGATGGAGCATGGTCGCAGTAAAAACATCTATCCGGTGCCGTCCGGGGAGATCGCCCCGGAAGAATTCATGCGGATCTCCGAGCGGTTGAACACGCTGGTCGGGTGAACACGAAATTCGGCGGCTTATTGACGGGGCCGGGCGGAGTTGCGGGAGAAGGTGGAACAGGCATTCCTGCCTGTTTTTTCCACAGACAGGAATGTCTGTGTCACGATGACGGGGGCGGTTGAGATGACGATTTATTGGCTTCCATTGTTGGCGGCGATTGGCTACGCGGTGGCGGCGCTGATGTTGAAGCGGGCGATGGCGTTTGGGGTCGGACCGTGGCGGGTCAGTTTTTTCTCCAACTGGGGGATGGCGTTGGCGGCGTTTCCGTTGTTGCTGCTTCCGGTGGAGCCGATGGCGGAGGGGTTGGTTTGGCATTTGCCGATTTGGACCGCATTGACCTTCTTCTGCGGACAGATCTTCACTTTTTTGGCGTTATTCCGGGGGGACGTGTCGGTGGCGACGCCATTGATGGGGACCAAGGTGTTGTTCGTCGCCGCGATCACGGTCTTGTTGCTGGGGGAAACGGTATCGATGGGGTGGTGGGTCGCGGCGTTTTTGGCTACGGCGGCGCTCGGACTGCTTGGCGGAGGGAAGTCGGCCCTGGCGGCCGGGAAGTTGTGGCCGACGGTGCCGTATGCTCTGTCGGCGTCCCTCTTTTTCGCGCTGACCGACGTCTTGATCCAAGGATGGGGGCCCGGATGGGGAGCGGGGCGGTTTTTACCGGCGATGTTTGGACTGGTCGGCCTGTATTCGTTCGTGTTCATGCCATTTTTCCGGAACCCGCTTTTTTCGGTCGCTCCTGGAGGGTGGCGGTGGCTCGGTCCGGGAGCGATGTTGCTGGGATCGCAAGGGGTTTTGCTCGGTTATTGTTTGGCGACCTGGGGGCAGGCGACGGCGATGAACATTTTGTATAGTTCGCGGGGTCTCTGGAGCATCGTGCTGGTCGTTTTGATCGGGAAATGGTTTATGAACGACGAACGTATGCTTGGTCGAGGCGTGATGGTTCGACGGGCGATCGGGGCGGCGATGCTCTTGGCGGCGGTGGCGTTGGTCTTGTTGACGTAGGCTGGAGAATCCTCAAGAGCGGAGGCTCCGCCGCCCGGCCGCGGCGACCGGGGTCAACTCACGGCACATCGACCATAAAAACAGTAATATTTAGCCGCGAGAAGGCACAAAAGGCGCAAGATAGGAACTTAACCGGCGGGCTGATTCACCCAACGGATGACTGGTTGTAATCGGCCTCTCATGAGCTACCCATGCATTTTGCGGATTTTGCGCTTTTTTGCGGCTATTCCAACTGCGGAGTTTAGGATCATCTCGGAAATGGGGCGGCGGAGCCAACCCCACTACCTTAGGAAGATCTGAAAAGCGTCAGGCGGTGGCGATCGGTTGGGGGCGGAAATTGTATTTTGCGGATTGGGCGTCGGCCCGGTAGGAAGAACGGACCAACGGGCCGGATTCGACGACGCCGAAGCCGATCGAGAGGCCGAATTCCTTCCACTCGGCGAATTCTTCCGGGGTGACCCAGCGGTCGACCGGAAGGTGGTCGGGCGATGGGCGGAGATATTGGCCGAGGGTCAGGATGTCGACGTCGTCTTCGCGGAGCGTTTCGAGGGCGTCTCGGATCTCGTCTTTGGTTTCCCCGACTCCGAGCATCAGGCTGGTCTTGGTGACGAAGTCCCGCTTTTTGGCATGGCGGAGAATGGAGACGGAGCGGTCCCAGCGGGCCTGGACCCGAACCTTTTTTTGAAGCCGTTTCACCGTTTCGACATTGTGGTTCAGGATGTCGGGTTTGGCGTCGAGGATGATATCGAGGTGATCGAGGTTGCCTTGCATGTCGGGGATCAGGACTTCGATGGCGGTGTAGGGGTTGCGGTAGCGGATGGCCCGGATGGTGGCGGCCCAAACCGAAGCTCCGCCGTCGGCGAGTTCGTCGCGGGTGACGGAGGTGATGACGCAATGCTTGAGATCCATTTTGCGGACCGATTCGGCGACGCGGGCCGGTTCGCCGAGATCGAGTTCGGTCGGGCGGCCGGTTTCGATGGCGCAGAAGGTGCAGGACCGGGTGCAAACGTTGCCGAGGATCATGACGGTGGCGGTGCCGCGCGACCAACATTCGCCGAGATTCGGGCATTGCGCGCTCTGGCAGACGGTGTGCAGGCCGTTGGTGTCAACGACGTTGCGGACTTCTTTGTAAGCCGGGCTGCTCGGCAGTTTCGCCCGGAGCCAGTTTGGTTTGCGTTCAGTCATCCTTCTTTGTCTCGGTGAAAAGTTTCCAGAATTCGGTGGCCAGTATGCATCGGACCTCGTTCAGATCAACGGTTATTCCCAACTCGCGTTGCATGGACGTGACAGATCCGTCGGTAATGCCGCACGGCACGATGCCATTAAACGGCTCGAGGTCGTTGTTGGCATTCAGGGCGAATCCGTGACAACTGACCCACTGTTTGACCGCGACCCCGATGGCGGCGATTTTGCGGTCTTCCAGCCAGATGCCGGTTTTGCCGGGCCGGCGGTCGGCGACTAGCCCGAAACGGGCGACGGTGCGGATCACAGTTTCTTCGAGGAGCCGGAGATATCCATGCAAGTCCCGCCAATGGGAGAGGTCGAGGATCGGATAGCCGACGATTTGCCCCGGGCCGTGATAGGTGATGTCGCCTCCCCGGTTGGTCCGGACGAGATCGATGCCGAAAAGCCGGAGCCGGTTTTCGTCCCAGACCAGATGTTGATCGGCTCCCCGCCGGACTCCGAGGGTGAACACCGGCGGATGTTCGACGAAAATCAAGGCGTCCCCGACCACGCCGTTTTGGCGGTCCCGCAGGCGGCGCAGTTGCCGGTCCCAGGCGTCGGAGTAGGGAAGCGTTCCCCAATCGAGGGTTTCCGGTGGCGGGACTGTTGTCTGGTCATTCAAGCGGTCAATATAGCACAGAAGCCGGAGGGGTTGTCAGGGGAAAACTGCGGCCTTCCGCCCCGGATCGGAGTGAAAACGAAAAAAACCGCTGGCAGAAGCCTTGACAATTTCTCCGGCGCTCCTCTTTTAGAAGGGATCCAACGGTCGCTTAGCTCAGTTGGTTAGAGCGCCTGCTTCACACGCAGGAGGTCACAGATTCGAGTTCTGTAGCGACCACCATCCCTGGGAAATTCCCCCTGCTGCTTTCTTAAGATCGCCCGCCCTCTTTTCCTTAAACATCCTCTTGGGTGATCCTTGATTTTGCCTGGGAATGGCTTGTTGTCAGGGTTTGACGAGAAAACGGGTTAAAGTGTTTGCGTTCAACGCTTGTCAAGTTTTTACAGCTTTTTGACAGGGAAAAACCTTGTCAAACCCTAAGCCCCCCCTAATGCTTTTGCCTACTCCGATTTGGAGTTTTGCAAAAATAATCAACCAAGGTATATCATGAAAGTTGTTACAAAATCGAAAAAAGGTTTCACACTCGTGGAAATCATGATCGTAGTCGTCATCATCGGTCTTTTGGCCGCCATGGCGATTCCCGCGTTCAATAAGGTCCGCGAAACTTCCCAGGAGAAGGCGTGCGTGAACAATCTCCGACAAATTGAATCAGCCAAAGATCAGCATGCCCTTGAGGCAGGTTTGGCTGATAACGCAACGATTCCAGACGGCGCGTTGGATGGTTACATTAAGGGAGGAGTACCCACTTGTCCGGTCTCTACAGGGGTGTATACTATCGGCAATGTTGGTCGCCCTGTGACTTGCAGTGTTCATGGTGACTCCGATGATGATGATGATGATGATGGCGACGACGACGAATGATAGTCTTCAGTTGAGCCTAATTCGATAGCATTTTAAGCCGCTCCTCTATTGGGGGGAGCGGCTTTTTTGTGCTTGATTGAGAAAAATAAAGTTATTTGCGAAGTGAAACGGATGGATGCCTATCGTTATCGCCTGCCAATCCCAGCCGGTTCGAAACTTCAATCACTTATTCAGTTTCCGACGATCATTATCATCATCGGTCTGGTTTCGTTAAAAATTGCTTCATTGTTGAGTGACGTTGTTATCTCCGATCCTCTTCGCGCAATTGGAGAATTGATTTTTTATCTTCTGTTTTTGATAATTGCATGGCGAAGCCTTGATTTGGGGACGGTTTTTCAGAATGTCCGAAGATGGCAACGGGCTGGGATTGTCCTGATTCTTATTTTGCTGATTTCTGCTCAACTCGGCCGTATCTCAGTAAAGACTTATCCATTGGTGAGTTGGACAATGTATTCATCTCCTCGACCGATCACGCTCGAATACCATGACGTCATTGGTGAATTGGCAGGAAACGAGGAAGTCTCGCTTTGCGCAGGTAGTTTAATCGGGGCTAACCCGCGTGCGTTTATGCGGAAGTTGGCGGCTCTGGGAAAAAGGTCGACTGGGGAGGATTCCGGTGAAGCCAGGAGACTTTTGGAGCAATCGCTACAGGAATTGGGCCGGGGATATAACGCGAAATACTCTGGGATGGTGACAACCGTCGCGTTGGTGCGGAGAGAGTTGTCCGAAACCGGCGAGGTCCTTCGAACGGTTCGACTTGCGGAAGTTGCGATTAATCCGGTTGCGACCGGGTTGGGAGATTGATTTTAGGTTATGCTATATCAACGTGCTGCTCCCCAAGGCTTGGCGTTAATTCGTATATTCGCCTACGGGTTGTGGATTTACCTTTTTTTTCGCGGTCATCCAACCGCGTTTGTTCCGTCCGAGCTTTACCAGGTTCGCGGAGTTTTTCATCTGATTCCAGAGCGACTTCTCTTATTTTTCTTAAGCGAGGAATTCAGAACCATTTTCCCTTTCCTATTTGTTCCGGTGGTGCTGGGTGCCGCGTTGGGGCTAGCTCCCTTTCGTTTATGGGCTTTTTTGTCTTTTGTCATGATTCTGCTTTTCGATGGGTTGGCGAAGGGCTTCGGGGATTTTGTTAACCACGCTCAAGCTGCTTGGTTGTTCGTGACGTTGTTTTTGGTTTTCGCCCCTGCTGGAGATGTATTTTTCCTTGGATCAAGCAAACCGAAGTCATCAAGGGTTGAAGAGTATTCGTTCTTTTTGTTTTCGATAACGTTGGTGGTCCTTCTTTGCTATACTTTTATCGGCGTTCATCGATTCGTGTACGGAGGATTCGAGGTTTTTAGCGGGGACGCATTGCGTTCCTGGTTGTTGGTCAGAAGTCAGCAGCCTTCCTATTATAGTTTCCGGTTCGGGCTGACAATCGCTAATAATCCTGTCCTTTTTTACCTGTTCAACATCGGTTTTTTTATTGTCACCTTGGCAGAGGCTGCGTCTTTGTTTTGTTTGATGTATCGACGGTTTGCGATGGCATGGTTGGCCCTTATGACCTCGTTCCATATCTTGAGTTTGTTTACGCTGAATATTTTCTTCTGGGAAAACTTGATTTTACTGTGGTTGTTGTTCTTCCCCTGGGGGTTGGTTTTAAATCGGTTTTCATGTTCCCGACTGACTTGTAAGGCGGGAGACTCGGGACCGGAAGAGGCGGCAGATGCGTTGGTGTCGACCGAGCGGCCCAGGTAGAAAGGCCGATTGTATTTGGAGCGGTTTGCCATTTCGGGGGGATGCGGGGTATTTTTGCCCGGGATTGGAGATGGAGACGTTACCGGATCAGTATGCCTCGGTGGAGGAAAGGGAAGGAGGGCGGCCGCGGGAGAGGCGGAGTGGGTTCCAGAGGCAGTTGTTGGCGCTTTTTCGGCATCATATTCCGGAGGGGGCTCGGGTGTTGGATTGGGGGTGTGGGTCGGGAGATCTGTTGCGAGGTTTGAAGCCGTCGCGGGGATTGGGCATTGATCCGAGCGCGGAGTGGATCCAGGCGGCAAGGAAACGGAGTGACAATGGGGAGTGTGAATTTGAAATCGGCGATCCGGAGGAACGGGTGGTCGAGGAAAAGTTTGATCACATCGTGGCCAATTACCTGACGGGTCACCTGGAAGACATTCAGAGATTTTTCCATAACCTCCTGCGCGCGGCCGAGGCGAGGACGCGATTACACGTGACTTCGTTGAATCCCTTGTGGTTATTTCCGTTGACGTTGGGGGAAGACGTCGGGGCGATCATGCGGCATCCGCCCGATAATTGGCTTTCCGGGCGGGACATCGAGAATCTGCTCGAACTGAGCGGGTGGGAAGTGGTGTCGCGGCAGACGGAGCAGTTGTTTCCGTTCGAGTGGCCGCTGGTAAGTTCGGTGGCCAACCGGTTTTTGGTCAGGTGCCCCTATTTTCGCCGGTATGGAATCACTTTACACCTGATTGCCCGACCGCGGATCCGGCCCGAGATCCGTGGTCCGGTCTCTTGTTCGGTGGTGGTGCCGGCGCGCAACGAGGCGGGGAATATTCGCCCGGCGTTGGAGCGCATCCCAGTCCTGGGCGAGCGGACCGAAGTGGTTTTCGTCGAAGGGAACAGTGTCGACGACACTTGGGAGGTGATTCGCCGCGAGGTCGATCTTTATGATGGGCCGCACTTGGTCCGCGCGATCCGGCAGCCCGGCAAAGGCAAGTGGGACGCGGTGAAGTCCGGTTTCGCGGTGGCGCGGGGGGAGGTGGTGGTGATCCAGGACGCCGATTTGACCGCTCCGCCGGAGGATTTGCCGAAGTTTTACGAAGCGATTGCCAGTGGGGCGGCGGAAATGGCCAACGGCAGCCGCTTGGTGTATCCGATGGAAGCGAAGGCGATGCGATTTCTCAATCTGCTGGGGAACGGATTTTTCGCGGGGGCGTTGAGTTTTGTTTTGGGCCAACCGATCAAGGACAGTTTGTGCGGCACCAAGATGATGTTAAGGAAGGACTATCAGCGGGCGATGAAACGGTTGGAAGCATTTGGGGACTTCGATCCGTTCGGCGATTTTAGTTTGTTGTTCGGTTCCGCTCTGCTCGGGCTCCGGATCCGGGATGTGCCGGTGCGTTACAAGCAACGGGAGTATGGGGATACAAACATTTCTCGGTTCCGGCACGGAATGCAATTGATGCGGATGACGGTGTTTGGGTTGCGACGAATCCGGTTCTTTCCGTTGCGGATGCGTCCCCGGTGGAGAAAGTGACTCGGAGGGGACGTGACTTGGACGGGACGTAGCGATTGTGGTAGCATGCCGACTATCGCTGGATGAGTCAGCGTTGCGTGGTCGGGTTGGCTTTGCCGCCCGACGGCGGCGGACGGGAGCGTCGGATGAAGTTTAACGTCGGTCGTCGCGGCCGGGGGGAAAGGGTTTTCGCCGTTATGAACACCGTGGAAGTGGGGCGGCGAAGCCAACCCCACTACTCATCGGGTGAACCTTTGCGTTAGTCTTTTTCTTCTTCGGTTTTGTCCTCCTCTTCTTGATCGCGTTCTTCCGGGCGTTCGCCGAAGACGATCGGTTCCTCCAGGGTTTCTTCGAGGGCGGCCATCTTGGCGCCGCGGACGTTTTGGAGGACTTCGCCCAAAGAGGTCACTTGATCGAGGAGTTGTTGGTGTTGCTGATCGAGTTGGTTTTGCAGCTCCGCCATGCGCCGGTGTTCTTCCTGGAGATCCTGGTGGGTTTGGGCGACGTCGCGTTGTCCGCCGGCGTCGGCTTGTTGACCCTCGTGCAGGTCCATTTGGTGGCGGGCGATGTGGCGACCGTGGCGGGCGACGTGGGCCGCGTGTTTTTCCAGGACCGCTTCATGAGTAAGAAGGGCGGCTTGGGTTTCGGCGAGGATCCGCATCGCTTGCAGGTGTTCGAGCCTGGCTTCGGCGATTTTTTCCTGCCAATCGAGGTGTTCTTCCAAGGCCTGGCGGTGGTCGGCGCTCATTTCCCGGTGTTGCTCTTGTTGAGCGGAAAGCAAGGGGGTGGCGAGGAGCGCGGCTCCGATGATATAGCTGATTTTTTTCATTTTGATCGTTCCTTGGTTTGTGGATTTGTTGATTCCTCGAACTGGGAGCAAGGATGGTGCCAAGGCGGCGTCGGACCGGGATGGCCCAATTTCAGCGGGTTGCGGCGGGGCGAAGGGCGAGCATCAGTTGCACGATGCAAGACGGAAGGCGGGAAACCGTGCGTTTTTCGAAAAAATGCGGCCCGATCCGTCCCGCGGTCTTTTTCAATTTTAAAACAGCAGTATTGAGACCCCGTCCCGAAAAGGGTTGGCGTTCGCCGGATCGGCTCCGCTACACACCCCACCACTCTGGCGAGCGGTCCCCAGCTCTCAAGAGGGGGGAACTTTTTTACGCTGATCCCCTCTTGAGAGGGGGGGACCATGCGCCAGCATGGTGGGGTGTGTTGTCTTCTCCGCTTTTACTACCAGGGAACGACCGAAAACCTTTTCGGATACTCTCTATTCAGCCGCGAAAAGGGACAAAAGGGCAGAAATAGGAACTTAAGCGGAAGGGCTGGTCATCCTCCGTGGGACTGGTAAATCGGCCGCTCATGAAGCCATCCCATTGTTTTGCGTATTTTGCGCTTTTATGCGGCTATTCCAACTGCGGAGTGTAGTTTCAACCGGCCGCTGCGGGGAGGCAATCGGTGGAATTCCGTCCGCAACAGGACCGGATGGTCGCCGCGAGGGTTTCTGAGGCGGCGCCCTTCGTGATGTAGGCGCACGCTCCGGCATTCCGCATGTTTTGGGCCATGTCTTCTTCTTCGTGCATCGAAAGTCCGATGATCTTGACGTGGGGAAATTCGGAACGAATCAACCGGGTGGCTTCCACCCCGTTCAAGTGGGGCAGGTTGACGTCCATGATGATCACGTCCGGCTTGGCCGACCGGGCTTCTTTGATGGCCATCAGACCATCGGACGCCTCGCTGATCACTTCAATATCGCTTTGGGCCTTGAGGAGGGTCGCCAATCCGGCCCGGACCATCTGGTGGTCGTCAACCAGTAAGACCCGGATCACGTTCGGTCGGGAAAGGGCTTTTTCGCCTTCGGTCAACGCCTCGTCGGATGAGTCGTCGCCGGCGCAGGTGGTGGAGGGCTGGCGGGAGTCCTCCTCGATTTGAACCGGAAAAAAGAGGCTGATCGTCGCGCCTTTGCCAGGGGCGCTGTCGATGGCGATCCGGCCGCCGTAGAGCTCAAGGCGTTCACGGATGCTGAAAAGGCCGAATCCGCCTTGTTGGGATGATTGTTGGGACGGGTCGAATCCGTCGCCGGAATCGCGGACGGTCAGGACTCCCAGCCCGGGGGCGGCGGCTTTCAAGGTGACCGCGGCTTCTTTGGCTCCCGAATGTTTGATGACATTGAAGAGAAATTCCCGAACCGCTTCAAAGAGGAAGGCCTTCATGTCGTCGCTGGCCGGGGCGATTTCGTCGTCGCAATCGAGTTCGATTCTCAAATGGTGGTCGTTTTCCATTCGGCGGCTGAGCCACTGGATGGCGTTTCCCAGTCCGCCCTCATAAAGGATCGGCGGGCTGAGTTCGACGGTCAACGAACGGGATTCGTCGATCGAGCGGCCGATCAATTCGTCGATTTCGTGAAGGGCTTCCCGGTTTTCCGGCTCGGTGGCGCGGCTCTGGAGCATGCTGACCCGCAGCTTCGTGGCCACCAGCAGCTGCTGGATACTGTCGTGGAGGATGTGGGCGAGCCGCCGCCGTTCGCGTTGTTCGATCTCGGTCAACTCCGAGGCGAGGGCGCGTAGTTGGCGGTTTTTCTGTTCGGCGACGGCGGTTCGTTCGGCGACCCTTTTTTCCAAGGTCAGGTTGAGGGCTTTGAGTTGGTCCTCGGCTTCTTTCCGTTCGGTGATGTCGGTCGCGAAAATGGCGGTGCCTCCATCGGAAGGATAAAAGCGCTTCTCATACCAACGTCGGGTGACAGGGTGGAAGAACTCGATGCTGACTTCCCGTTTTTCGGTCGCGGCGATCTCCATGTGGCGGCGGTAGTTGTCATCGACCGCGTCGCCGATCACCTCCCATTTGTTCTTGCCGATCAGTTCTTCGACCGGCGCTCCGTACATTTCGCTGGCGCGGCGGTTGGCGAAAATGAAACGCCAGTCGTGGTCGACCATGGCGAACGAGTCGTTGATGCTGGCGAGGACGGTTTCGCGTTCGTCGAGAAGGTTGCGGACCTGGTATTGGCGCAACCGGGCTCGAAGGGCGACCTGGACGGAACTGACCAGTCCGAGGCCGTGGAGTGGCCGTTCGAGGATGTTGA
The DNA here is from genome assembly GCF_056590205.1 of Verruconatronum alginivorum. Classification (NCBI taxonomy): domain Bacteria; kingdom Pseudomonadati; phylum Verrucomicrobiota; class Opitutia; order Opitutales; family Verruconatronaceae; genus Verruconatronum; species Verruconatronum alginivorum. The sequence goes on from NZ_JBWPVQ010000001.1 coordinate 3,954,207, forward strand.
CGTTGCCGCTGTGATTGAAGATCCGCAGGTGTTGTTGAGGCACCGAGGCCGAGAAGCGGCTCGTCAGGAAGATGATCGGGGGGTCGGACCAGGCGGGTTGGTCGGCGAGGAATTTCTCGAACATCGCCATCCCCGCCGTATTGAGGGATTCCTCAGCGATCATGATGACCCCGACGCCCCGCTGCGCCTCCTCGCACAGGGCGGGGAGGGAGGCGCAGAGGTGGACATCGAGGTCGTAAGTTCCGAGAACCTGTTGGGCGAGGGCTCCGTCTTTTCCGGTGGGAGCGACCAGGAGCACCCGTTGTTCCTCGGGAGTTGCGCGGAGAGACTCAGGCACCCGATTCCTCCATCATCCGTTTGCTCGACCCGTAATATTCGGGCACCCCGGTCAGGACTCCGTGGAATTCGGTCAGCGGTTCGCCGACCTGCAATCCCTTGTCGGTGATCTTGAATTCGCGCAACGAGCGTTCGTGGCTGCCGGTTCGTTTCTTGATGACGGAGATCGCTTGCCGCACGTGTCCGTGGGCTTCGAAGTAGCGTAGAACGATGACTGTGTCGGACAGGTAGGTGATATCGATTTCCGATGGTCCGGAGATGACGCCGTGCTGGGTGGCGGTCAAGAGGGTCGTCACCTGCTGTTGGCTGAGAAAAGTGAGAAGCTCGTGGAGTTTGATATTGAGGAGCTTCTCGTTGGGCATGGCGTTCAGGAAGCCGTTCAGGCTGTCGAGGACCACCATTTGGACCTCATCTTGGAGGACGCAGTCTTTGATGGAGTGGGCGAACTCGCCGGGCGAAATCTCGGCCGGGTCGATCTGGCGGACCCGGATGAGGTCCTTTTCGACCATCGTGGCGAAGTTTGGGTTGATCACCTGGCACCGCGAGATGAAGCAATCGACCGATTCGTCGAAGGTGAAGTAGGCGGAGCGTCGGTTTTGGATGGCGGCGGCGTGCAGATAGTGGCCGGCCAACGTCGACTTTCCGGTCCCGGAGGGCCCCATGATCAGGGTGCTGGTGCCGCGGTCCAGGCCGCCTCGCAGCAGGCGGTCGAGTCCCGCAATGCCGGAGCTGACGTGTTCGTCTTTCTGTTTGTTGGCGTGCTCCGCCGCGACAAGGCGGGGAAAGACCTGCATGCCGCCGGTTTCCACCCGGTAATCGTGGTATCCCCCTTTGAATTTCGACCCGCGGATTTTTTGAATCAGCAGGCGGTAGCGTTGGGCGCCGTATTCCAACGGGAGTCCCTCCAGATGGATCACCCCGTGAGCGATGCTCTGGACCTGAAGGGCGGAGCTTTCCGTGCTGCGGTCGTCGATCAGGAGAACCGTCGCGTCGAAGCTGGCGAAGAATTGTTTCATCGCCAGGACCTGTCGGCGAAACCGGAACGGATCGTGGGCGAGCAAGCGGAGTTCGGAGAGCGAGTCGAAGACGAGGCGTTGCGGTTTGATGCGTTCGATCTCCTTGACCAGAATGTCGGTGGTCTGGTTCAGCTCGACCTCCGACGGGCGGAAAAGGGTGCTTTGGGCCTCCAGTTCCAGTTGTTTTTCGAGAGCGGAGAGTTCGAACAGGTGGATACCGTCCAACGACCATCCGTGGGAGGCGACGATTTCTTCGAGTTCGTCGCGGGTTTCAGCGAGAGAGATAAGGAGACAACTTTCGCCTCGGCGGCGTCCTTCCAAAAGGAATTGCATGGAGAGCGTGGTCTTGCCGACGCCCGGGTCTCCCTGAATCAAGTAGGTGCGGTTCGAGGGAAGTCCGCCTTCCAGGATCTCATCGAGCCCTGCCACACCTAAGGCGGTCCGTTTTCTTTGACTGTTTACCATAAAGTTGAGAGGCGGCAGGAGGAGAACGACTCTTCCCACTGACCTAGCGAGCATTTTACCAGCTAGGGTAAATCTGGTCAAATATCTAGTGTCGGATTGGAAGCGGTTTGAAGGGGATTCCGCAGGAAGCTTTCAGGGGAGAACCGACGCCTCGTGGGGGGGCGGGCGCTCACCCTCCGAGCGGGAGAGTGAGCACTGGAGCGGCCAAGCTGTGGGTTCCCGTCTCGAGTTGGAACAATTGGGAGACCAGATTGAAAGTCGATTTTCCTTCGAGGTCGGCGTCGTCGATATAATACCAATACCCGCGATACCGCACCGCCACCGCGGACCCGCGAGGCGCGCGGGCGGAGCTTCGGATCCGGATCAAATCGCCGAGAACCTCCGTCCAATCGAATTCGACCCCATCCTCGAATCGGGTGATCGTCACGAGTCCTCCGGCCCGATGTTCCTCGGGAACCTCGACGCTCTGCGCCAGGAAATACAGGACTCCCATCAACGAGCGGGTATTGAGGACCAACGCGTCGGGGGCGGTCGCGCCGATGGCGGTGCCACTCCGTATCGGGTAGCGGAGAATCGCCGGGTCGAGGCGGAGGAGTCCGGCGAGGGTTTGCCAATCGTCCGATGCGGCGGCGGTTGGCATGACGAACAGTTGAGGGATGGGCGAGGCGCCGCCGTCGGTTTCGAATCCGACATCGATGCCATCGCGGATTTGGAGGGAACGCAGGATGCGGGCGGCTTGGACGAAATTTTCGAATTGGGGCGGGTAGCCGGGGGTCGGGCCGGAGGCGTTGACGGCATTCCGCTCACCGTTCATCCGCTGGACGGTCAGGCGCAGGATTCGTTCGATGCTCCAGCCGGAATGGTAAAGGAGGAGCACCGATTCCAGGGAAATTGGACGGAGCAGATGCTCGGTGAAATCTTCGCCTTGGAGCGGGGAGTAGGAGATGGTCGGGGTGTCGGAGACCCCGATCCGGGCTCCCGACCCATAACCGGCCAACGCCCGCCCCGGGGAACGGAAATCGGCGGAAAGATCGGCGCCGAGGTCGAGACGCATCTGGGACGAGACGCTGCCGATTTGGAGGAAAAGAGGTGTGTCCCGGTATTTGAGCCGCACCAGATTGAGGAGCAACTGTTCGTCGTTGGTCCGCTGGATGGCCTCATTGTAGCCCTGCCGCCCCTCTTCGATGCCCCGCGGTCCGATGGTTTGGCACCCGGAGCCGGCCACGATAACGAGCAGCCAGAGCGGGATGGAAAAAAATTGGAAAAACCGGGAGGAGCGGTGAATACGCATCCGTTTATCACACGGCGGCAACGGACTGGGTCAACCCCTTGTTTCGAAAACTAAACATTTGGAGGCAGGTCGAAGCGGTTTGGTATTGCGGGAGAAATCGCCGGTCAGTTTCCGTTTGATATTCGGGGGCTTTCGACGTATTGGTTGCCGTTTTATGAACGAGACTCCGACCGATAACACGCACGATCTTTACGCCATGCGGCTGGGCAAGTTGCGCGAAATGCGCGACGGTGGCTTCGATCCGTTTCGGGCCGAATTCACTCCGACCCACACCTCCGCCGAGGCGGTCGCCGCCTTCCGCGACGAGGAAGAGGCGGAGCAGCCGACGGTCGCCGTGGCCGGTCGCCTGATGGTGGTGCGGGTGATGGGGAAAAGCATTTTCGCGAAGCTCCAGGATATGTGGGGGCAGATCCAGATCTACCTGAAGCGGGACGAGGTCGGCGACGAGGCGTTCGCGGCGTTCAAGCGGCTCGACATCGGCGACATCCTCGGCGCCTCCGGAGCCCTTTTCCGGACCCGCACCGGGGAGGTAACGGTTCGGGCCACCGGTTACACCTTGGTCTGCAAGTCTTTGCGCCCGCTGCCGGAGAAGTGGCACGGGTTGACCGACAGCGAACAGATTTACCGTCAGCGGTATCTCGATCTGATCGTGAACCAGGATTCGCGCCAACGCTTCTTCATCCGGAGCAAGGTTATCGCCAAGATCCGTCAATTTCTCGATGAGAGAAACTTCATGGAAGTCGAGACCCCGGTTTTGCAAGGGGTCGCGGGCGGGGCGGCGGCCCGTCCGTTCGTCACTCATCATAACTCCCTCGGAAGCGACTTTTTCCTCCGGATCGCGTTGGAACTTTATTTGAAGCGGCTCCTGGTCGGAGGCTTCGACCGGGTGTATGAGATCGGGAAGAATTTCCGCAACGAAGGACTCTCCCGGCGTCACAATCCGGAATTCACCATGCTGGAGGTGTATCAAGCCTACACCGACTTCCGCGGGATGATGACCTTGGTCCGGGATTTGGTCCAGACGCTCTGCCGCGACGTGCTCGGCACCACCTCGATCGAGCAGCCGAGCGGTCAGGTGATCGAGCTCGGCGGCGAATGGGCGGAGCGTTCCTATAAGGATTTGATCCGGGAAAAGACCGGCGACGCCGATTGGTTTTCGCACAGCCGGGAGGAGAAAATGAAGCGGGTCCGGGAAATGGGGCTCGAAGTGGCCGACGACGCGGAGGATTTTGAGGTGACCCACGAAATCTTCGAAAAGCGGATTGAGCCGACCTTGATCCAGCCGACCTTTGTCACCTATTTGCCGAAGGAACTCTGTCCGTTGGCGAAGATCAACCGGGAAGATCCGGGCACCATCGACGTGTTCGAGCTCTGCATCAACGGTCAGGAAATCGCTCCGGCTTATTCCGAGCAGAACGATCCGTTCGTGCAGCGGGAAATGTTCGAGGCGCAGGCCGGCGAGGAAATCCAGAATGTCGACCAGGATTTCCTGTTGGCGCTCGAGCACGGCATGCCGCCGGCCGGGGGCATGGGAATCGGAATCGACCGCCTGTTGATTCTGTTGACCGGCGCGGAAAGCATCCGCGACGTCATCCTGTTTCCGCAAATGAAGCGGACCGCCGCTCCGGCCCCGGCCCGGTCCTGACGCCGGGACGACGGTCGCACGTTTTATGCCCTGGCATTTTTATCTGGCCCTTAAGCAACTCTTTCCCTCGGGAAAACGGGTGCATTTCTTCACGGTCGTTTCGACCTGCGGGGTGATGCTCGGGGTGATGATTTTGATCATCGTGCAGAGCGTGATGAACGGATTCGGCGAGGAGTTGCGTTCCAAGATCGTGGATACGAGCGGTCATATCACGATTGAGACGGCGGCGCCCGGGGATGTGATGCGTGATGTCTGGGAAGTGCTCGACCAAGTCGCCGGGCATCCGGGAATCGCCAGGGCTTCGCCCTACGCGCATGGAGTGGTGATGGTCCAGCGGGATCAGCGGCCGGCCTTTCCGATGATCCGCAGCGTCGAACTCGATTCGGAGGAGGAAGTGATTCCGATCGAAGATTTCCTCATCATCGGGGAACTCGACGACCTCCACGACGATTCGATCTTTCTGAGTTCCGGGTTGGCGATTTCGCTCGGCGCCCGGGTCGGCATGACGGTGGAGGTTTATTCGCCGTTGATGTTGGATCGGTTGAAACGGGACGAGATTCTGTTGCCGAGGGAGTTGGAAGTCGCCGGGATTTTCGAAAGCGGCTGGCACCAGGTCGACGAACGGACCATGGTCGGCACCCGCCGGTTGATGCAGGATTTATACGGACTCGGCGACGGGGTGCATGGGGTGGCGGTTCGTCTGGAACGCGGCTACGATTCAGACCGGGTGGCCAACGAGTTGAACGCGATCCTCCCTCCCGGACTGGTCGCGCTCTCCTGGCTCGACACCAACCGCGACTTTCTCTTCGTGCTGCAGTTGGAGAAAAACGTCCTCTTTTTCCTTTTGTTGTTCATTATTTTGGTGGCGGCCTTCGCCATCACCAGCTCGCTTTTGATCACGGTGGTCCGGAAGACCAAGGAAATCGGGCTCCTCGGGGCGTTGGGGGCGCAACCCCGCCACATCGCGGCCTGTTTCTGTTTTCAAGGATTCCTCCTCGGGGTGGCCGGAACCTTTTTCGGCGTGATCGCCGCCCTGGTGGTGCTCCATTTCCGCAACAACATCGTCTACACCTTCGCGCGGCTGACGCAGAGCGAGGAAGCCTTGCGCCGGTTTTACCATTTCACCGAAATCCCGGTGCATTATGCCCGGGCCGATTTCGTGGTGATCATCGGATGTTCGATCATCATTTCCACCCTGGCCGGATTGTTGCCGGCGATCCGCGCGTCGCGGATGAAACCGACGGAGGCTTTCCGCAATGAGTGAACCGGTATTGGAGGCGGTCGGCCTCACGAAATCGTTCCGCAGCGGCGAGAAACGGATCGAGGTGTTGCGCGGGGTCGACCTACGGTTGTTCAGAGGAGAAAGCCTGAGTATCCGCGGCTCCTCGGGATCGGGCAAAACCACCCTGATCCACATCCTCGCCGGTTTGGAAGGGGGGGACGGAGGAACGCTGTCGTGGGATGGCGAACCGGTCCAGGCCGGGCGTCACGGCCGGATGGCGAAAGTTCGCTCGCGTTTTATCGGGATGGTTTTCCAGTCGTTTTACTTGATTCCGGAAATCAACGCGTTGGACAACGTCCTGATGCCGGCGCGAATCGCGGGCCAGCCGTTGCGCCAGGCGCGGCAGCGGGCGAAGGATTTGCTGGAACGGGTCGGGTTGGGCGAACGAATCGACCATTTGCCGTCGCAGTTGTCGGGCGGGGAAATGCAACGGGTGGCGGTGGCGCGGGCGTTGATGAACCACCCCCGGGTGATTTTGGCGGACGAACCGACCGGGAATTTGGACGAAATCACGGCGACGGCGATCATGGAACTGTTGTTGCGGGTCTGCGCCGAAGAAGCGGCTAGTCTGGTTTTGGTCACCCACAGCCGGGCCCACGCGGAACAAACCGCCCGCCGGACCGAGTTGCACCTTGGATTGCTGCACGAAGAGGGGACTTGAACGGAAGTCGGGACCTGAACGGGCCCGATTTTTTACCAACGGCTTTTCATCGGCATCAGGAAGATGATCGAGAGGGTGATCAAGCCGGCTGAAACGGCGGCGGAAATTCCGGGAGTGAAGTGGGTGATCAGCAGGAAGCCGATGTAGGGGGCGACTACGCCGCGAAGACCGGTGGTGAAGGTGTGCACGCTCATGTAGTTGGCCACTTTGTCGCCCGGGGCGAGCTTGGTCACCCAAAGATTCCACGCGATGTTGCCGCCGCTGGTGCCGATTCCGAAGATGGCTCCGGCGAGTCCGAGCAGCCAGATTTCGCGGGTGTTGAAGAAAATCAGGATCGAGATAAGGAAACAGGTGTTCAGGAGGGTTCGCACGACCACGAAATTGAGTCGATCGAACAGGTATCCCCAGAGGTGGGTGGTCAGCAGCCGGGCGACATAGGGAATCACCGCGATCACCAGGGCGATCTGGGCGTTGGTGGCTTCAACTTCGAACCGCGGGTTGGCCATGTATTCGACCCGGAGAGGGATGGCGATCAGGTTTCCCAGCCCCATCAACATCCAGACGGTGAGCATCAATCCAAAGACCCGGTCCTTCCAGGCGTAGCTCAGGTCGGCCAATGGGTTGCGACTGGTCGAGGCCGGGAGAGGAGTCGAGGGCATCCGGCCGACGGAAAACCCGCCGATCAATGCTGCGATCGCCATGGTGGCGAGAAGCCACGGGTAATTCGCCAAATCGCGGTCGAGAACAACTCCACCCGCATGGGAAAATAGGGCGGCGGTGATCACCGACAGCACGATGCTGTTGGACAGTTTCGACCCCCGGCTCTTCGGCGAGTAATTGGCGGAATAGATGTGAACCATCAATGGCACATGCTGGGTGAAGAGAATCGCCGAGCCGATGACCGCCACCGCGAACCAAAGGAGACTGGTGGAAAAAACGGCCAACAACAGTCCGGCGGCCGCCCCAAAGAAACAGAACGAAGCCGCCTTCGCCACCGTCGGACCGAGCCGGGCGATCAGAAAGAGACTCAATGGCGTCAACAGCAGCCCATAGGCGCTGGCCGCCGCGATGGAAGCTTTCGCTTCGGCGGAGGCCTCGAAGACCCGGACCGCTAGGAGGAGGGCGAAAACCTGCCAGCCGGTTTCGATCACGCCGCCACAGGCCCCTTTGACCAAATCGCAACGGAACGTTCGTTTCATCCGGTCTTGCGCTTCGCCCGCGGAGAGCTCGGGATCGTCGGCGATCTGGCCCGGGGGAAGGGGCGAAGGAGGGGGCGTCAAAGGATGGACTGGTCTTTCCTCGGAGGGACCGGAGGAGGCGCGTGGATCGTTCATCGGCCGAAATGATTTCTCACGGGCGGATCACCACCGTCAGGGGGGCGCCGTCTGGGCCGTCGTCCCGCATTTCCCGATACACTTCTTCCAGCGCGGAGGCCAACCGTCGCCAATCTTCCGCCGTCGTCTCCCAACCCGCGCTGATCCGGACTGCCCGGCGGGCTTCTTCCGGGCGGAAACCGAGCGCGGCGAGCACGTGGGAAGGACCTTCCTTGCCGGTGGCGCAGGCCGATCCGGTGGACGTCTGGAAATCGAGACGGTCGAGTTTGCGGACCCAGCGGTCGTTAGTTCCCGTCGGGAGAATGAGGGAAACCGTATTCCAAAGCCGGTCGCATGATTCGCCGACGAGTCGCGTTTCCGGTATTCGTTTTCGCACTTCGTCTTCGAAGTTTTTCCTCCAGAAAATCCGATCCGCGATCGGGCCGGGGCGAGCGATCCTGATTTCCGCCTCCTCCAGTGCGGCCACCATGGCAGCGACGGCGGGGTAATCTTCGGTTCCGGCGCGGAGGCCATGCTCTTGCTCGCCTCCGGTTTGACCGTGGAACTCCGATGCTCCGGCGGGAACGAGCAGGAAACCGCACCCTTTGGGACCGCCAAACTTGTGGGCCGACGCCGTCACGAAACTGCCTGGGCCGATCGCTAGCAAGGGGAGTTTTCCGGCCCATTGGGCGGCGTCGCAATGGAACCAGACACCCGCTCGGCGACAGATCGTGGAGACTGCTTCCGCTGGTTGCGTGATACCGGTCTCGTTGTTGGCGGCCATGATGGAGACCAAGGCGAACGGCTCGGCGCCGAGGCGGCGTTCGATCGACCCGGGATCGAGCCGTCCGGACGGATCGATCTCGCAACGCCGGACTCTTCCGGGGAAGAAGCGTTCGGCGGCGGCGACCACGCACGGATGTTCGACGGGCGAAATCAAGACCGCGCGTCCGGCGAGGTCGGGCCGAGAGGCGCAGTAAGCGAAAACGGCGTTTACCCCCTCGGTGGCGCCGGAATTAAAGACAACCTCGCCGGGTTCGCGGCCGAGGATCCCGGCCAATCGCCCGCGGGCGGCTTCAAGGAGGTTGCGGACGCGGGCCGCAGAGCGGTAGGGACTCGACGGGTTTTGCCACGATTCCTCCGAAGCCCGCAGCCAACTCTCCCGGGCGACGGGAAGCAAGGGGGCGGTGGCGTTGTAATCGAAGTAAGGCATGACCGTCCGGCCATGTTCGCATTCGCCGGAGCGATTCTCCAGCGAAAAACCGTCTCCGATCACGCGTGGATTGGGAAAAGTTCAGCATGGGATATTTTCACTGGATCGATGCTTGCCGAATCTTGGACCGCCTTGTAACGTGTTGGAATTGAATACGGAACAGTATCTCTTTGACGAAGCGTTATGGGTGATGCTCTTGGGGATGAGCATCGTTTTCGCTTTTTTAGGACTTCTGGTCCTGATGATGTATGGCACGCAGTGGGCGTATAGCCGTCAGCATGTGCCGCCTCCTCCGGCGCCGCCGAAAGGGGACGAAGGGGCGGATCTCGATCGCAAACTGATCGTGGCCGTCTCGGCCGCGGTGCATCGCTACCGGGCTGGAAAGTAACGATAAAAAAATCCATGGGAAAACTACAGATCACCGAACTCGTGCTTCGCGACGGCCATCAATCGCTGCTCGCGACCCGGATGAAAATCGACGACATGTTGCCGGCTCTCAGCGACATCGACCGCGCCGGCTTCTGGTCGGTCGAGTCTTGGGGCGGAGCGACCTTCGACACATGTATCCGTTTTCTGAACGAAGATCCCTGGGACCGGATCCGGACCCTCAGTAAAGCGATGCCGAATTCCCGGATGCAGATGCTGCTCCGAGGGCAAAACATCGTCGGTTACCGGCACTATTCGGATGACGTGGTCGAGGCGTTCGTAAAAACCGCCGCCGCCAACGGAGTGAAGGTCTTCCGGATTTTCGACGCATTGAACGACCTGCGGAACCTGACCGTCGCGATCCAGGCCACCAAACGGGCCAACCAATGGGCCGAAGGTTGTATTTCCTACACGACGAGTCCGATCCATTCGACAGAATCCTTCATCCAGCAGGGAATCGAACTGAAGGAGATGGGATGTGATTCGATTTGTATCAAAGATATGGCCGGTCTCCTCACGCCGCCCGCCGCCAAGGAGTTGGTGAAAGGCTTGAAATCGAAGGTCGGCTTGCCCGTCCATTTGCACACCCACGACACCGCCGGGTTGGCGTCGATGACCAATCTCGCCGCGATCGAGGCCGGTTGTGATATCGTGGACACTTCCATCAGCTCCATTTCCGGAGCTTCCGGGCACCAGGCGACCGAATCGCTGGTGGCGGCGTTGGCCGGGTCCGAGTGGGATACCGGACTCGATTTGCCGGTCCTCCTCCGGATCGCCCAGCATTTCCGCGAAGTCCGGAAGAAATACAGCCGGTGGGAAGGCGACCAAAAAGGAGCCGACGCCCGCATCCTCGTCGCTCAAGTGCCGGGCGGGATGTATACCAATATGGAAGGGCAACTCCGGGAGATGAACCAAGCCGACAAAATCGATGAGATTTTGGAGGAAATCCCCCGGGTGCGGAAGGATTTCGGTTACCCGCCGCTGGTGACCCCGACCTCTCAGATCGTCGGAACCCAAGCGGTCTTCAATGTCCTTTACGGCCGTTACAAAACCGTCACCCGCGAATCAAAGGATCTTTTGGCCGGGAAATACGGCAAGACCCCGACCGCCCCGGATCCGGAAGTGATCAAGCTCGCCGGAATCGCGCAGAACGAAATCGTCGAATGCCGTCCCGCCGATCTTCTCGAGCCGGAAATGGCCCGTTTCGAAGCGGAAGCCAAAGAGAAACTCGGTTCCAAATATCGCGGGGTGGAAGACGCCTTGACCTACGGGCTCTTCCCGAACTACGCCCCGGCCTTTTTCGAGACTCGCGGCCAGCCGTTGCCGCCGGAGAAGGATCCGACCCAACCGATCCAACCACCGGCTCCACCGGCGGGCGCAGCGTCCGCCCCGGCAGCGCGGGGACCGGAAACCTATCAGGTCACGGTGGAGGGCCGGTCATTCGAGGTGACCGTCTCGGACGGCAAGGGCGGAAAACCCGCTTCCACTGAGGTCCGGGAAACCAAACCGGCCGCCGCCGCGGCGGCGCCTTCGGCTCCGCGGGGCGCAGGAGAACCGGTGAAAGCCTCGATTTCCGGGGCGGTGATTTCAATCAAGGCCGGCCCCGGCACTTCGGTGAAGAAGGGGGATACGGTGCTGGTGCTTGAATCAATGAAAATGGAAATGGATGTGAAATCGCCGAGCGACGGCCAAGTGGGCGAGGTTTTCGTGAAACCTGGCGATAAAGTCGAGCCGGGCCAGACCCTGCTGACCCTCAATTAAAATCGCCTCGATGGACTTGCGGTTTCTTTTTGTCTTCCTGCTCCTCTTCTCGCTGGCGGGGCCCGTCGGGCTATCCGCCGAAGTGGAAGCGGAGACTCCTCCCGCCGAACAAGCGGAGATTCCCGTCGCTGCGCCTGAACCCGCGCCAGCTTCTCCGCCTGCCCACGGCCAGAACCGCTCGGCCGTGGAAGAGAATGAACCTGCGGAAGAGCGCCCGGTGGCGGGCGCCGCCGGGGAGGTGGTTGATCCCGACCAGGAAGTCGACCTGCGGATGTTTCCGGCGGTGCGGGAAGAACTGCCGCCGATCGACGAATTGATTTCGCAGATTGTCCGCAGCACTGGGATCTACCAATGGTTGCGGGGAGGGGAGCCGATCCACTCCATCGGGCAAATCGTGATGCTGGGAGTTGGTCTCCTGTTGCTGTATTTCGCCATCTTCAAGAAGTTCGAGCCACTCTTGTTGCTGCCGATCGGTTTCGGGGCTTTGTTGACCAATATCCCGTTGGCCGGCATCGGCGATCCGGGCGGCTTCCTGGATGTCATCTACACGCTCGGGATCCAGACGACCTTTTTTCCGTTGCTCATCTTTTTGGGAGTGGGGGCGCTCACCGATTTCGGACCGCTGCTGGCGAATCCCAAGACCGCCTTGCTCGGAGCCGCCGCCCAATTCGGGATCTTCGGCACTCTCCTGGGCGCGGTCTTGTTGAACGTCATTCCCGGAATCAACTTCAGTTTGGCCGACGCCGCTTCGATCGCGATCATCGGCGGGGCCGACGGTCCGACCTCGATCTTTCTGACGTCGCAGCTCTCGCCCCGACTCCTGGGGGCGGTGGCGGTCGCGGCTTATTCCTACATGGCTTTGGTGCCGTTAATCCAACCGCCGCTGATGCGTATGGTGACCAGTCCGGCGGAACGGAAAATCCGGATGAAACAACTCCGGCCGGTCTCCCGTTTGGAGAAAATCACCTTTCCGATCATGTTGCTGGCCTTGACCGCGCTCCTGTTGCCGAGCGCCGCTCCCCTGATTGGGATGTTGATGTTCGGCAATCTGTTGCGGGAGTGCGGCGTGGTCGATCGCTTGACCAAGACCGCCCAAAACGAGTTGATCAATATCGTCACCATTTTCCTGGGACTCGGGATCGGGTCCCGTTTGTCGGCGGAGACCTTTTTGAATCTGGAAACGGTCGGGATCATTGTTCTCGGTTTGGTCGCCTTCTCGTTGGGGACGGTGGCCGGATTGCTGATCGGGAAAGTGATGTGTAAAATGACCGGGGGACAGATCAATCCGTTGATCGGCGCGGCGGGCGTATCCGCGGTGCCGATGGCGGCCCGGGTGGTGCACAAGGTCGGTCAGGAAGAAGATCCGGATAATTTCCTTCTCATGCACGCGATGGGACCGAACGTCGCCGGCGTCATCGGATCCGCCGTCGCCGCCGGCGTTTTATTGGCAATCCTGGCTTTGTAACACGTCGCGGGGACTGCGGGTAATCGGTTTTTTGTTTATTTGGGAGGGCGTGCTGGGGTTCGCCCGGTAAAATTGAAACAATGAGTCTCTTGACATTTTCCCCGCGGTGGGAATCGTAGCTCCTTCGTTCTGTTCCTGTTCTGCTCGGAACTGGAAAAGGACGGGAGAGTTCAAGTGGCTCTCAAACAGATAATGCCGGCATAGCTCAATTGGCAGAGCAACGGTTTTGTAAACCGTAGGTTGTGGGTTCGAGTCCCATCGCCGGCTCCATTTTTCAGAAGGGAGAATTTAACTTTTTTCCAATATTCGCTTTACAGCGGGGGAGGGATTAGGTTCTCTTCTTCCTTTTCACTTTTTACAGTCATGCAAAAGACCAAGAAATCTATCGCGAAGCGCTATAAAATCACCGGATCCGGCAAAGTCATGCGGAGAAGCCCGGGGCAACGGCATTTGATGTCGTCGAAGACGCCGAAGCAGAAGCGCCGCAACTCGCAGGACAAGGAAGTCGCGCCGGGTCAGGCGAAGGTCATCAAGACCGCTCTTCCGTTCGGTCTGTAATCCATCCACTTTCGACCCTCGCGAGGAACAAACGTTCACCGCGGGGGTCTTTTTCGAACCGGCCGGGTGAAAATAACCAGGCGACCCGCCGGTTTCTATCCAAACCTAAACAAGGAGAAGAAACATGCCTAGAGCAACCAACTCACCCGCCTCCCGCGACAGACGCCGCAAAATGGTCAAGATGGCCAAAGGCTATCGCGGCAATAAATCGAAGCTTTTTCGCTATGCGAAGGAAGCCGTCGACCATGCGTTACAGCATGCCTATAAGGACCGCCGCCGCAAGAAGCGGACGTGGCGTTCCCTTTGGATTGTTCGGATCAACGCGGCCTGCCGTGACGCCGGCATGAGCTACAGCCGCTTCCAGGAAGGGCTCAAGCAGGCCGGAATCGAACTCAATCGGAAGGCATTGGCCGATCTCGCCGTCAGGGACGAGGTCGCATTCCAAGCGATCGTCGAAAAGGCGAAAGCCGCCTTGGAGGCGAAAGCGGCTGGTTGATCAAATCACCGTTTGTTTTTTCAAAAGGATTCCCGGTTCCCCCGGGAATCCTTTTTTTTTGGTGCGCCGGGCATGGCAACGGCAGGCCAGATAAAATAGCCCTGACCCGTAAAGCGTTTCTGTTGAATTGCCTCTTGCCTTGATCGGTTAGATGTTTTGAAACTAGGTGCCTTTTTTAGCGTCGGCTCCGGAAGCGGGCCGGTCGTTGGGGAAGGTTCATTGTTAAACAGATACGAATTTCTTGAAACGCACGTTCGATTCCAATTGATGAAGACTCCGTCCAATCCACTTAACAGCTTGCGAACTTTGGGTTCCGGCGCCGGCGAAAAGCGGTATTATTACTCGCTTCCGGCCCTGGAGGAAGGCGGCCTCGGTCCCATTTCACGCCTGCCGGTCAGTTTGCGCGTGGTGCTCGAATCCGTCCTGCGCAATTGCGACGGCAAGCGGGTGACTGAAGAGGATGTGAAAGGTCTGGCCCGCTGGAACGCGCGTCAACCGGCCAAAACGGAGATTCCGTTCGTCGTTTCGCGGATCCTGTTGCAGGACTTTACCGGAGTGCCGTTGCTGGTCGATTTGGCCGCGATGCGGTCGGCGGTGGCGAAGATCGGCCGGGAGCCGGGGCTGATCGAGCCGCTCGTTCCGGTCGATCTGGTGGTCGACCATTCCGTGCAGGTCGATCGCGCGGGAACGCCCAACGCTTTCCTCGAGAACTTGAAAATCGAGTTTGGCCGCAACCGCGAGCGCTACGAGTTCCTGAAATGGGGCCAGCAGGCCTTCGAAACCTTCGGAGTGGTACCGCCCGCCATCGGGATCGTCCACCAGGTCAACTTGGAATACCTCGCTCGCCTTGTGTTCAGTCAGCAGGCGGAGGATGGTCAAGTCCTGTATCCCGACACCCTGGTCGGAACCGATTCGCACACCACGATGATCAACGGACTCGGTATCCTCGGCTGGGGCGTCGGCGGAATCGAGGCGGAAGCCGGGATGCTCGGTCAGCCGGTCTATTTCCTGACTCCGGAAGTGGTCGGGGTTCATTTAACCGGCAAGCTGGGGGAGGGAGTGACCGCGACCGACATGACCCTCCGAATCACCGAAATGCTGCGGGCGGAAAAGGTGGTCGGCAAATTCGTCGAATTCTTTGGCGAAGGGGCGGAAAATTTGACTGTCGCCGACCGAGCCACCGTCGCCAATATGGCTCCCGAATACGGCGCCACCTGCGGGTTCTTTCCGATTGACGAGGAGAGTTTGAAATACATGCGGGCGACCGGCCGGACTGAAGAACAGGTGAATCTGGTGCGCGATTATTATCAGGCGCAAGGGATGTTTGGGATTCCGCGTCAAGGGGAGGTCGACTACACCAAGGTGCTCGAACTCGATCTCTCGAAGGTGCGCCCGTCGGTCTCGGGGCCGAAGCGTCCTCAGGACCGGATCGAATTGCCGAATTTGGCCGACCGTTTCAACGCCCTTTTCGAGGCTCCCGCTCTGGAGGGCGGCTTCGGTCTCGCCAGGGGCGACCGCGGGCGGCGCGAGATGGTGACCCTTTCCGCCGAGGAGTTGCCGAGTCGCCATCGCTCCGGCAGCCAGGCGATGTTGGCCGACGGCACCGGCGGCCGGATCTGGAGTGAAACTGAAATGGCCAACAACCGTCCGACCGACGTAGCCGAGGAAGGTGAACGGGTCCACATGCACGGGGAAGGGACCTTCGAGATCGGTCACGGTTCGGTGTTGATCGCCGCCATCACCAGTTGCACCAATACCAGTAACCCGAGCGTGATGCTCGGGGCGGGACTCCTGGCGAAAAAGGCGGTGGAAAAGGGGCTCAACGTTCCTTCCTACGTGAAAACCAGTTTGGCTCCGGGCTCCCGGGTAGTGACCGATTATCTGAAGGAGACCGGCCTCGACGAGTACCTCGATCACCTCGGGTTCAACCTGGTCGGTTACGGATGCACCACGTGCATTGGGAACAGCGGCCCGTTGGCGGCTCCGATCGAAGAAGCGATCGAACGGGGCAATTTGGTCGCGGCCAGTGTCCTTTCCGGCAACCGGAACTTCGAGGCCCGGGTCCACTCCGCCGTGAAGGCCAATTTCCTGATGTCGCCGCCGCTGGTGGTGGCGTTTGCGTTGGCCGGACGGGTCGACCTCGATTTGGAAAAAGAACCGCTCGGCACCGGCAAGGATGGAAAACCGGTTTACCTCCGGGATATCTGGCCGACCAGCGAGGAGATTCAGGATGCGATCAACCGTGGATTAAAGCCGGAGATGTTCCAGGAAAAATACCGGACCCTCGACGCCAATCCCGAGTGGAACGCGGTCGATGTCGCCGGCGGCGAGCTTTACCAGTGGGACGAAAACAGCACCTACATCCAGCATCCCCCATATTTTGAGGGATTCTCGATGGAGACGAACCCGATCGAACCGGTCAGCAAGATGCGCCCGTTGTTGATCCTCGGCGATTCGGTGACCACCGACCATATTTCCCCGGCGGGAGCGTTCAACGAGACCACCCCGGCCGGAAAATATTTGAAATCGAAAGGGGTCAAACCGGTCGAATTCAATTCCTACGGATCGCGCCGCGGCAACGACCGTGTGATGACCCGCGGGACTTTTGCCAACGTCCGGATCAAGAACCTGTTGGCCGACGGCAAGGAAGGCGGTTTCACCAAGCTGCTGCCGGATGGACAAGTGATGCCGATCCACGACGCCTGCGAAGAATACAAGAAGCGGGGCAACCCGTTGATCGTTTTCGCCGGGTCAGATTATGGCATGGGCAGTTCCCGCGACTGGGCCGCCAAGGGTACCCGGCTCCTCGGGGTGAAGGCGGTTGTGGCGAAGAGTTTCGAACGTATCCACCGGAGCAACTTGATCGGCATGGGCGTCTTGCCCCTGGAATTCGCCAAGGCGGATCATAACGCCGGCTCGCTTGGATTCGACGGCTCGGAACTTTTCTCGCTGAAGGGACTCTCAAATGATTTGAAGCCCGGTCAGCAACTCGATCTCGAAATCGAACGGAAAGATGGAAAGATCGAGACGGTTCCGGTTTTGGTGCGGATAGATACTCCAATTGAAATCGAATATTACCGACATGGCGGAATTCTTCCTTATGTATTGAGGGAGATTCTCAAAGAAAATCGATAAGCCAAAAATACCCGGCGCCGCAAAGGCCGATCAACCGATGCGGCGCCTTTTACAAGGACGAATATGTCCGAAAACGAAGCATCGGCATTCCTGGTGGATGTGTATTCAGACCCGGCGATCGTGAAGGTCACCGGGAGAGTTTCCTTCGTGAACAGTGGTCCCTTGCGCGATTTTTTCGGCAAGATGATCGCAACGGGGAAGCGTCAGTTCATCGTCGATTTCGCCGATTGCACCAGTATGGACAGCACTTTTCTGGGGATCATCGCCGGGGCCGCCCTCGATCTCCGTCGATCCGATCCCCCGGGCACCATTATTCTGTGCCGGTTGGGCGCCCGCAATCTGGAACTGGTGCGGAATCTCGGGCTGCATCGGATCATGACTGTCGATTCCGGGGAGCGGCAGACCGATCTTTCCCAGGAGGCGTCTCAATTGGAAACCGCCTCGGGCAAGGCCGAACTGGAAAACGCGAAACTGGTGCTGAAGGCGCACGAGAATTTGATCGAAGCCGACGAGCGGAACCGGAGCAAATTCCAGGACGTTGTGGGCTTTTTGAAAAACCAGGTCGAGCGTATGTGACCTTTCTTCGTCGTTTATGGTCTTCCTTTTCATTATCGCGGTTACCTTCGCGATCGTATTTGTCTCCCTTTACTTCCTGGCCAGACAAGATATCGCCCGCCTGGATGAAGAGAAGCAGTTGATTCAGCAGGAGAAGCAATTGGTCGTCGATTTCATGCACGACCTCGTGGAGGCGTTGGGAGAAGGGTTGAACCGGGAGGAACTTTTTCAGCGGATCGTCCACGCCGCGATTTTGAGCACCGGGGCGTTGAGCGCCTGCGTTTTCGAACGGACCGGGGAGGCGACGCTGAAAGGGAGCGCCGTGGAAGGCCTTTTTCCGCCGCAATCTCCCTTGCCGGAACGCTCGAAAGTGAAGTTGATCACCCGGGCCAAGTTCATCGAGCAGATTCTCAAGTCGGAGACGATCCCCTTTGGTGAAGGTTTGATCGGAATGGTGGCCGAAGAAGGGGAGGCGGTTCTGGTCCAGAACGGAGCCGAGGATTCGCGGGTCGTTCGTCACGATGACCCGGCCCTCGTGGTGAAGTCGATCATCGCCGCCCCGATCGTCTTCCGCGGACGGCTGATCGGAGTGTTGGCGGTTGCCAACCCGGCCGATGGGATGTCGTTCAACGAGACCGATTTTTCCCTGGTGCAAAGCCTCGCGGATCAAGCTGGGTTGGCGATTCACAACGCCGATCTGCTGAATCTTCAACTGGAGAAGAAGAAGCTCGATCTCGATTTGAGTTTGGCCAGCAACATCCAGCAGATGCTTTTGCCGAAGGAATATCCGGCGATACCGGAGTTGGAAATGGATGCGGTCTACATCCCGGCTCAAAAAGTCGGGGGCGATCTCTACGATTTTTTCCCCCTTTCGCCGACCCGGATGGCCCTGGTCATCGCGGATGTGTCGGGGAAAGGAATTCCGGCCTCATTGTTGATGACGATCTGCCGGTGTCATTTGCGTCACTTCTCCCAGCTTTACGATTCTCCGTCGCGGGTCTTAAGCGAATTGAACCGGGCGATGGCGCCGGACATGCGGCAGGACATGTTTATCACCCTGATCTACGCGGTGATCGATGTGGAGAAGGGGGAATTGGTCTTCGCCCGGGCCGGACACGAGTTGCCGTTGCACTGCCGTTATGATGCCGAGAAGGGAGTGCACGTGACAGAAATGGTCGCGTCGGAAGGGATCGCGGTCGGATTGGTCGATAACGAATTATTCGATGCGGTGATCGAAGATCGAATCGTTCCGTTCGAGCCGGAACATACCTTTGTTTTCTACACCGATGGCGTGACGGAAGCCGCCAACGATGAGGGGGTGGAGTTCTCCGGCAACCGCTTGGCCGATGCGGTGAAAACCCTCCGCAACCGTTCCTCGAAGGAGCTTAATCAAGGTATCTTGAATTCCGTCGAACGCTTCTCGGGCCGACGCTTCGGCGACGACATCAGCCTGGTGACAGTGAAACGTAAACGAACGTCTTCACCCTGAGGGCCTCGCCCAAGGCGGCCCTGGGCGGAATCCGGGTTCACCGCATCGCGGGCTGCCGGGCGACTTGAAAAGGACCGGAGAACTTACTTGCCCCGGTGGCCCGGTCGGGGTCATGATGCCGGGCTTTCTTCGAGTCATGTCTTCCCTCATCTTTCTTGGAGTCAACATCGATCATTGCGCCACGGTTCGGCAAGCCCGCTATCGGGAAAACGAACGGGGCAGCGGTCAAATGGTGGAACCGGATCCGGTGGCGCTCGCCTTGGCGGCGGAGCAGGCCGGGGCCGATGGTATCACGGCTCACCTCCGCGAGGACCGCCGGCATATTCAGGACCGCGATATCGAACGCTTGCGCGAATCCATTGCCACTCGCCTCAATTTGGAAATGGCCTGCACGGCTGAAATGACCGCCTTTGCCCGACGGATTCGACCGGAGACGGTTTGCCTCGTTCCCGAAAGCCGGGACGAGGTGACGACCGAAGGGGGGCTCGACGTCGCCGGTCAAGTCGAGCGGGTTCGTCCGGTGGTCGAAGCGATGGCGGAAACCGGGATCGACGTAAGTTTGTTCATCGATCCGGAACCGGCTCAGATCGAAGCGGCGGCCCGGTTGAAGGCGCCGATCATCGAATTGCACACCGGAGCTTATGCGAATGCTTATTACCATTCGGAAAACCGGAAACGCGAATTCGAAAAACTCCGGCGGGGGGCCGCTCTCGCCCACGAACTCGGATTGATTGTAAACGCCGGGCACGGGATCAATTACGTCAACATCGCAGAAGTCCGGACGTTGCCCTGGTTGCATGAATTGAATATCGGTCACAGCATCGTCAGCCGGGCCTTGTCGACCGGGATCGCCGAAGCGGTTCGTGAAATGAAAACCCGGATGAACACCCGATGAGCCTGGTGTTGCCCGAAGGAGGTTATTTGGTCGGATTGGGAACCGACCTTGTCGAGGTGGAGCGGATACGCCGGGTGATGGAGCGTCAGGGCGATCGATTTTTGAAGCGGGTCTATACCGCCGAGGAACTCGATTATTGCCTGGCGATGAAACACCCGCACAAACATCTCGCCGCCCGTTTCGCCGCGAAGGAGGCGGTCTCGAAGGCCTTCACGACCGGGATCGGCGCCTCCCTCGGGTGGAAATCGATATCCATCTACAAAGGGGAGCGCCAGGAACCGTTGGTCCGCCTCGATGAACAAGGCGAAAGGCTTTTGCGTGAGGTTGGGGCCACCCACGCCTGGATCTCGCTTACCCACACCGAACAGCTGGCCCAGGCGGTCGCCGCGTTGCTGCGACGGGAGAGATGAACCTAAACTCTGCAGTTGGAGTAGCCGCAAAAAGGCGCAGAATACACAAGAAGCATGGGCTAGCTCATAAGAGGCCGACTATTACCAGTAACCCGTTGGGTGAATCGGCCCTTCCGTTTAAGTCTTTGCCTTTGAGCATTTTGTGCATTCTCGCGGCGAAATGTATCCCATCCGAACAGGTCGATGGCCGACCGAACCCGCCGGGAGACGCACCCCACCGCTCAAGAGGGAAACTTTTCACGCAGATCCTCTCTTATGAAACGTTACTGTTCATGCGGGTCGCAGGGCTAAATCGGAGGGTTGGCTTCCAGCCGACCTTATCTTGAAACGACGCCGACGGCGGACGGCAGGATGCCATCCCTCCCAGTGGCGAGGAAGTTTCATTCCATGTTGTTCCCCGGGCGCAGCCCGGATATTGGCTCTTGAGAGGGGGGGCCATGCGCGAGCATGGTGGGGTGTTTTTTCTTCCCCGCGATAAAGCCAAATGAGCTCCGAATAACCCCCTAAATACCTGCTGAATGATGAACCGGTCTTGTGCGTGAGACCCAGGAGGGACGGCATTCAGCCGCCCCGCAGGGCGGAACTCGTCCTTAGACCTCCTCGACGGCGGAATAAGCCAAGCTGTGGCGGCCGGCTCGTTTTGCCCGCGAACCGAGTGGATTGAGGCTACGCATCTTGGCCAATTGCACGTCAATCCCGGCTTGGAGGTGTTCGTTCATCCGGTCCACCGCACGGGGTTTGTCGCGTTTTCGAATCGCTTCGAAAATCTTGAGATGGCTCTCCCAGACTTCGACCGGATTGTTGCGGTCGTCCTTCAATTCCTGGCCCGGCATGCTGGAAGGGGAGACCACCCGGTGGATGAATTGGAAACGAAGAATCTGTTCGAGGAGCAAATCGTTGTGCGCCGCCTCCACCACGGCGACATGGAACCGAATATCCTCCTTCCCGAGGATGCGCCACTCCTCCGCCGGAGAATCGGGCTCGAGCCGGTGGGCGACCTCGCGCATCGCTTCCAGGCAAACCTTGATCGCCTCCAGGTCATCCCGGTCGTGACGCTCGGCGGCCAACCCGGCGGCGAACGTTTCGAACGCCAGGCGAAGTTCGCATAAATCCTTGAACTCCGAAAAGCTCATCGACTTCACTACGGCCCCCAGGCGGGGGGTGATCTCGACCAACCCATCGTTTTCGAGTTGCAGGAGCGCTTCCCGGACGGGCGTCCGGCTGACTCCGACCACCCCGGAAAGGCTTTGAGCGGAAAGAAATTCGCCCGGCTTGAAATCTCCTTCGAGGATCTTCTGCCGGATGAAGTCATAGGCGACGTTGGAATTCATTGGGCTAACATTACCATGTATACAGGTAGGTGCAAGGACTTTCCACAAAATCAGAGAGTCGTTCAAATGGGTGCCTCCTCGGATGATTTTCGCCAGGAATTGGGATTGACAGCACATAAATACGCCTGCATACATGTTGCAGCAGTGGTCGGATGGACGCTGTTTTCGTGATGTCGGAATTTCAAATATTAATCGTGGGAGGGGGGAGCATCGGAGAACGCCATCTTCGATGTTTTCAACGGATCGAAGGAGTGTCGGCCGCCGTATGTGACAATAATACGTCGCTGCGGGACCGGTTGGAGCGAGAGTATGGGGTGCCGGGGTTCGGGGATTTGTCGGAGGCCCTGAATCGGTTCGAGCCCGGAGGGGTGGTGATTTGCACCCCCGCCCACCTTCACGTGGGAATGGCACGGCTGGTGTTGGAAGCGGGCAAGGATCTCTTGATCGAGAAACCGCTTAGCACGACGGAACAGGGCACGGAGGAGTTGTTGCGCGAGGCGGGGCAACGGGGGCGGGCGGTCGCGATGGCTTACGTTTATCGGGTTTTGCCGGCGTTGCGGGAGGCGCGGTCCCGGTTGGTGATGGGCGATCTTGGACGGGTCCTCCAGGTGAACGTTGTCGCCGGCCAGCATTTTCCAACTTTCCGTCCGGCGTATCGAGATATTTATTACGCTCGTCATGAGACCGGTGGCGGCGCGATTCAGGATGCCCTGACCCATTTGGCCAACGCGGTTGAATGGTGCGTCGGGCCGACGGATTCGCTGTATTGCGACGCTTCGCATCAGGCGCTCGAGGGCGTGGAGGTGGAAGACACCGTCCATGTGGCGGCTCGAAACGGAAAGGTTCTGGTGAGTTATGCGTTGAACCAGTTTCAGGCCCCCAACGAATCGACCCTCTGGCTTCATTGCGAACAAGGCAGTTTGCGGATTGAGTTTCATCGACAACGCTGGGGCATTCTTCGTCACGGAGATTCGGACTGGGACTGGCATGCGGCGCCGACGGGGGACCGCGATGCCCTGTTCACCGCGCAAGCCCGGGCGTTTATCGACGCTTCCTGTGGCAAGGAGACCGACCTCTGTTCATTGGAGGAGGGGATTCGGACCCTCAAGTTCAATCTGGCGGCGTTGGAATCGGCTAGGACCGGAAGGAGGGTGGTCCTGTGAAGGCGCACGGCACCATCCGCCTCGCGATGTTGGGGATGATCGAAGGAAACGCTCATCCATATTCGTGGTCGGCAATCATCAACGGTTATGACCGTGAAGCGATGGCGGCGGCGGTCGGCCTCCGTTACCCGGTGATTCCGGCTTATCTGAACGCTCAACCGGCTGGTACGGTTGGCCTCCCAGGCGCGGAGGTCACTCATGTTTGGACGGACGATCCGCAGGAAGCGCCACAAGTGGCCGCCGCGGCGGGGATCGCCCATGTGGTAAACCGTCCCGAGGATGTCATCGGGGAAGTCGACGCGGTGATCATCGCCACCGATGACGGGGATGATCACGTGCGCCGGGCCTTGCCTTTCGTGGAGGCGAATATTCCGGTCTTCGTCGACAAGCCGCTGGCGACCAACCTTCTCGACCTTTGGCGATTCGCCCGCTGGCAGGAGTCGGGGAAGGTTTTCCTATCCTCGAGCGGGTTGCGATATGCTCCGGAAGTCGCGGCTCTCAAGGACCGGTTGGGAAATTTGGGCGAGCTCCGCTGGGTTTCGTCTACCACCGCGAAATCCTGGGCGCGTTACGGAATCCATGCCCTCGAGCCGGTGTATTCGTTGCTTGGACCCGGAATCGAGGCCGTATCCATGGTGAAATCGCGGAGTTCCGTGGTCGCTACGGTGACCCGGGCGGATGGCGTGCTTTTGACGATCGCGGTTCTACCGGAAGCTCCCGGGAGCGCCGGGCTTATCCATCTGTACGGAACCCAAGGGAATATCAGTATCAAGCTGACTGATACATACACCGCCTTCCGGCATCAAATGATGGCCTTTATCGAGATGCTGCGATGCGGAATGCCGCCGTTTCCCTTTTCCCAGACGGAAGAACTGATGCTCACTTTGATCGCGGGTGAATGCTCTTTGGAACGGGAGGGAGAACTGGTTTCGTTGGCGGAACTGCGCGGGCAACTGGCGAAGCTCTCGGCGGAAACGATCGACGTGCTACCGGGATGAGGAGCGTTGGAGGGATTTTGCAGTTTCAACGACACACACATTTATGAAACTTGAACGAAATAGCAGAGTATTGAAACGTCTTCGCGAGGGAGGGTCGGCGGTTTCAATGAAGATAAACTTGTCCGATCCCCGCGTGATCGAGATGTGCGGTATGGCGGGGTTGGACGCTGTCTGGTTATGCAACGAGCATGTCCCAAACGATTGGCTCAACCTGGAATCCCAGATCCGGGCGGCAAAACTCCACGATATGGATACGATCGTCCGGGTGGAACGGGGAAGTTACAGTGGCTACGTGAAGCCGTTCGAGGCGGACGCCACCGGCATTATGGTTCCGCATGTGACTTCGGCCAAGGAGGCGAGACAGGTGGTCGAATGGACCCGATTTTATCCGGTCGGTCGGCGGGCCATCGACGGAGGAAACGCCGACGCCCGGTTTTGCCAGACCTCGATTCATGATTACATCGAACATAGCAACCGCGAGCGTCTGATCATCCTGCAAATCGAGTCGCCGGAAGGCGTGGAGAATGTGGATGAGATCGCGGAGGTCGACGGGTACGACATCCTTTTGTTCGGTCCGGGTGATTTCAGCCATTTGATCGGCGAAGCGGGGAATTTGAGTCATCCGGAAGTCTTGAAAGCCCGGCGGAAAGTCGGAGCGGCGGCGATCCGGAACGGCAAGTTCGCCATGTCGGCCGGACTGATGGGAGCGCATCAGGAGTTGGAGAAAGAAGGTTACCGCTTCTTTAACATCGGAGCTGATGTGGTTGGAATCGGGGAATACTTCAAGACTACGCTGGGAGCCTTCCGTCAATCTGAAGCCAAACATTCGATCCCGCGCAACGGCGTGTCACGGGTCTACTGAACCCGACCGACCCATAGGATTTTTGGAGATGAGCACATTTCTCGATCGTTTTAATTTGCAGGGCAAGGTCGTGATTTTGACCGGTGGGGCCGGATTGTATGGACGCGGATTGACCACCCGGCTCGCGGAAGCGGGGGCGACGTTGGTGATCGCTTCCCGGGGAGTCGACAAATTGCAGGAGATTGCCCGGGAGGAAGCGGAGCGCGGCCATTCGGTGCATGCCGAGCGACTAGATCTCGTATCCGAATCTTCGATCAAGGAACTGGTCGAAAGAGTCGTCACGCGTTTCGGGCGGATCGACGTCTTGGTTAACAATTCTTATCTGCGCGTCGTTAAGGGCGGTCCCGAGGCTTCCATTGAGCAATGGGAAGAGTCTTTGCGCGCGAACGCGACCGGCCTGTTGACTATCACCCGGGCATGTGGCGAACAGATGTGCCGCCAGCGCAACGGAAGTATTATCAACATCGGATCGATCCTTGGCGTGGTCGGCCCGAATCCGTTCCTTTATGAGGGGACGGCGATGACGGCCCCGCCGGATTATTTTTTTAACAAAGGTGGCATGTTGTCGCTCACCCGATACTTCGCCTCGTATTACGGGAAGTTTGGGGTCCGGGTCAATTACCTGTCCCCGGGTGGCTATTTCAACCACCAGGATCCGTTGTTTCTCGAGCGGTATGAGAAGCAGACGATGCTCGGCCGGATGGCCAACGACGACGATTTGGCGGGGGCGGTGATCTTTCTCGCGAGCGATGCCGCGGGCTACATCACCGGCGTTTCGCTTCCGGTGGACGGCGGTTACACCGCGAAGTGATATCGAGGAGGTCCGGATGATGAAAAAATGGAAATCAACCTTGCGCCTGGGGCTCGCCGGTTTGGTGATGACGGGGGCGACGGTCGTAGCCGATGTGCCGTATCGACCGGTCATTTTACATCAAACGGTGGTATCCAAAGAGGAAGGACGATATCTCGGGTGGCCGAGTATTGCTAAACTTCCGAGTGGACGGCTTCTGGTGGTTTATTCGGGGGATCGGGATTGGCACGTATGTCCCTGGGGCAAACCGCATCTGGTGTATAGCGATGACGCGGGGCGGACCTGGAGCCAACCGGTCGCCTTGGCGAATACGCCGCTCGATGATCGTGACGCGGGCATCCTGGTCACGAAACGCGGCACGGTGATTGTCACCTGGTTCAATTCGGTGGCATTCGCCAATGAATACAGTCCCTTTTACGAACGGCGTTACGCCCAGTATGCCACTCATGCGGCGGGGCTCTCGCCGGAACTTCGGCAGCGATGGCTTGGTTCGTGGGCGGTCCGCAGCGAAGACGGCGGGACCACCTGGAGCGATCCCTACCGGATTCCTTTTCATACACCGCATGGTCCGATTCAGTTGCGCGACGGGCGGATTCTGATGGTGAGCGGTGCCGGCGTGGCCGAATCGATCGACGACGGAGTCACTTGGCGGGTGGTGTCCCGGTTTCGCTCAGGGTTCGGTCGATTGAGCGAAGTTTTCCCAGTGGAGCGGGCCGACGGAGAAATTGTGGTGTTGAGTCGAGCCCGGAAATTGCGGCAATTCGGCAGCAGTGACGGTGGTCGGACCTGGTCCGTGCCTTTCGAGACTGATATCCGGGGGTATCCGCCCCATATTGTTGAGCTGGAGAACGGATGGCTGGTGGCGGTGTATGGGCGCCGCGACGAAACGCCGAAGGGACAGTTTGCTTCCGTCAGTCGCGACGGAGGAAGATCCTGGGAGACCGACCACGAGATCACCCTCTCCATAGCCGAGAACCATCCCGGAACCGAGGAGGAACTTGGGTATCCGCCCAGTTGGGACTTGGGGTATCCAGCCAGCGTGGTGCTGGAGGATGGAACGATTTGGACCGTCTACTATCAGGTGGATCAGGAAGGGGAATGGCCGAGCATCCTGGGAACTCATTGGAAGCTCGAAAGCACCGGGGAGAATCAGGTCGACATCGATTTCAAGCACTTAGAACCGGTTGCGGTCGAGTCGGCCGGCGCCGATCGAACCGAGCGAATTCACCTGCAGATCGATTTTTCTGAATACATCCTCGGCGATGTTCGTGGACAACCCGAAACCGGGCCGGGAGCATGGACCGGTGGTCCGGACTGGGAGGGAATTGTGGTCGCGGTGGATGGACAGGGCGCGAGCGGGCGGGCGTTGCAACTCGGAAGCGTTTCCGGCGGAGTGGCGGGACGGGGAAGTTTTCCTATTTGCCCGGGAGCGCCCGGACTGCCGAATCGTAGCGTGTCGTTGGAATCTGAAAATAGAATCCATTGGGCGGTGGACTTTTTGTTACCCTCCGATGAGGGGGGCCTCGAATTTGTCATGAGCGACACCAGTCCCGGCGACGCCGCCCAGACTGGTTTCCGGTTGCGGATCGATTCCGCGGATCGGCCCGTGGCGTTCGCTTCGGCGGTGCGCGATGACGGCGGTCGGGTACGAAGCGAGATGGTGGAGGGCAAGTTCAAGCCGGAAAAAGGAAAGTGGCACCGGATCGAGTTCGAGATCGAACAAAGTGATGTACCTGGAGCTGGACGGTTCTCGGTCTACGTCTCGACACCTGAAAACCGGGAGCGGCGAGCGATTTTGGTCGAACACCCTTACGCCTTCCTGGCCAGGCAACTTACGACTCTGTTCGTTAATCCGTTGGGAAACCAAGCGGTTTCAAATGGGGTTCAGATCACCAATCTTCGAATCGCCAGCGGGCTCGCGGAATTTCCGGTCCGCGACTATCGCTGAACCGTTCGAGTCGCGTCCCAAACAGAGCAACCAACCCATATCCATGTTTATGAAACCAACCCGATTCAAGCAGTATTCCATGATAGCTATGGTCATCGTCATGACGTTTATGAAGTCCGGTCTGTCGGCGGGCAAAGCTGAGTTAATCGTCGATCATGTGACTGGTTGGCCGAATCTTACTCGCTTGCCGGATGGCACGATATTGTTGGCCGGCTTCGATCAACCGAGTCATGGGCAAGTGGAGGGGGATGTCGCTTGCTGGATAAGTGAAGACCAAGGCGAAACCTGGACTTGGAGAGGGCGGCTGACCGAGCACGAACCGCAAACGGTTCGAATGAATCATGCGGTCGGTCTGAACCGTCACGGCGAGATCATCGCGTTGGTTTCAGGCTGGAGCGATGTCCAGCAACCGGGGGCGATTAAGAGGAACGTCTTGCGGGATAAGATTCTCCGGCCGTGGATTTGCCGTTCCGACGATGGAGGGGAGACTTGGACGGTCGTGAGAAACGCGTTTCCCACCGATCCCATCGGTCGGGAATTAATTCCCTTCGGCGACATCCTACTCGCCGATGACGGCAGTCTCCGTGCCGCAATGTATTCAACTTCTTATTGGGACAGGCCGGGCCCGTGGGCGACCTATTTTCTCGTGAGCGAGGACGACGGACGATCGTGGCGGATTCGATCGCGGATCGGAACGGGCACGAACGAAACCGCGATTCTCGACCTTGGAAACGGGGAATGGCTGGCGGCGGCGCGGGACGCGGCCAGCCGGCTGTTTCGGTCGACCGATGACGGCGAGACTTGGGTGGACCTCGGGGCGGTCACCGAACCGCGGCAATTTCCCCCGCATCTTTTGAGGTTACGTGACGGTCGGATCGTGATGAGTTATGGCGACCGGAGGTCCGGACAGTTCGGCGTCGGCGCGCGAATCAGCGAGGACCGGGGCGCCACCTGGGGCGAGCCGTTGGTTTTGGCCCCCTTGCAGGATTGGGATGGCGGTTATCCGGCCAGTCTTGAGATGGACGACGGGCGGATCATGACGGTTTTCTATTCCAAGAAAGGTGACCTCGACGACTACGCCCTGTATCGGGTTTTCTGGGACGCCGAACAGACGAAGGCGGTCGGGAAAGTGTCGAAATGAAGGCGCTGAACCGGTTTACTGTCTTGGGGGCGGTCGGGCTTTTCGTCGGGTGGCTCGGGATCGAAGCGGACGTCCTCGAGCCCACCGTGCCTCGGCAACAAGGGTGGGCCGAAATATTGGAGGAGCGGGTGATCGCCCGCCAAGTCGACCGCTACATCGGTTGGCCGTCGATTGTGCGGGCGGAGAACGGCGACCTCGTGGTCGTTTTCAGCGGAGACCGGGATTGGCATGTCTGCCCTTGGGGAAAGACCTACCTGGTCAGAAGCAGCGACAACGGAAAAACCTGGTCGGAACCGGAAGTGATCGTTAACACGCCGCTGGACGACCGGGACGCCGGCTTGGTGCTGCTTTCTGATGGGAATTTGATGCTGACCTTCTTCACCTCGGTCGCGTTCGACAATCCCGCGGTGCCCCGTTACGAACCGTATCGGCAACACGCCGGTAAACTTTCGCCGACGATTCGCGCGGAATGGCTCGGCAATTGGTCGAAAGTTTCCTCCGATCATGGCAAGACCTGGGGGCCGTATCAGCGAATGCCATCGAGCACACCGCACGGCCCCGTGCAATTGTCGGACGGAAGGCTCTTGATGGTCCGGCAAGCGGTCCACGAGTCGACGGACCAAGGAAAGACATGGCAACAAATCGGGGCGATCCGCCGGAATCCGGAGACATGGAAAAGTCGATACGCGTTCCTGAGCGAGCAGCATGCGGTGGAGGCGGCGGACGGCCGGATCGTGGCTTTGAGCCGCTACGCCGATGGGGCCGACATCGATCTGCGGCAGATCGAGAGTGAAGACGGGGGGCGGACTTGGACGGAACCGCGTGCCACCGGGATGCGGGGTTATCCGGCCCATATTCTTCGATTGGAGAACGACTGGCTCCTCGCGGTTTACGGTCGCCGGGTGGCGCCGATGGGGCAGCGGGCCGCGATCAGCAAAGATCATGGCCGGAGTTGGTCGGTAGACGAAGAAGTCGTTTTGAGCAACGCCGTCCCGCAAGGGGCTGGCCACCTCGGATACCCTTCCAGCGCGCAATTGCCTGACGGATCTATTTGGACCGTGTATTACCAGATCGCAAACACGGAGCACGGCGAATATCCCAGCCTGATGGCGACCCATTGGCGGATCATTCATGCCGGAGATTAAAGATTGACGCACGTGTGTGTCTATGTATACATATTGAGTATGAAACCCATCTTCTTTCTGGTCATTGCCCTTTCCGTTCTCCTTCATTCACCGGTCCGTGGAGTTGTGTTGGTGCAGGAGTCGTTTGATTATTCCGGTTCCCAACTCAATCAAGCCGACGGAGGAATCGGGTGGCGAACGGCGTGGCAAAGCACCGCTCAATTGAATACCAGCAGTGTGGCGAATCTTGGTTCGGCCGGTTTGGATGCGCCCGGAAATTATCCCGTGGGAGGGGGCAGGAGCCTGATGTTGAATGATCCGGGCGGTCAGATCTCTGCCTTCCGTGGATTGGCGACGAATTCCTTTATCGATTTCGACACCGACGGTACCTACTACCTCAGCTTCTTGGCGCAGAAGACCTCGGGTAGTTTTGTGTTCCGGCTAAGCCAAGGGGCATCCACCAACGTGCTTTCGTTCACCGTGGCCACGGGGGGCGCGGTTACCATGGGATTGGGTAGCGAACAGGCCACGAGCGGAACGTTGATCGCCAACAATCACTCGTATTTGTTTGTCGCGAAGATCGTCACCTCCGCTTCCGAACCGGATCAGGTTTTCTTCCAGAGATACAGTCACACCCAGGACTTGCCGTTGGACGAGCCGCAATCCTGGTTGCTGCAATTGAGCGCGGACTTGGATTTGCTCGGTGAGCGGATCGCCCTGTTTGGGGGAAGTAATCGAACCGTCGAGTTCGACGAGATCCGCATCGGGACCACGTGGGATTCGGTCGTGGTTCCTGAACCGGCGGCTTACGCTTCCTTGGTGGGCTTGTTGAGCGTATTGGTGGTTTGGGGACGTCGGCGTTTGATGTCGAAGCGGGAAGGATGAAGAAGGAAAAACGATTTTGGAGGTCGGGGTCTTGGTGCCGGTCCGTATTTTTGCTGGGCGGGGTGATGACGGGTGCGTTGACTTGTCCCCTGCAGGCGGTCGAGGCCCAGGCGTTGGCTCGATGGGATCTGACCGGGCATTCAAGTGAAACCGGAGCGACCGCGACGTTTGCCTTGGCGCAAGAACCGACCGGGACGGTTGAGATCAACGGAGTCACCGTCTTCGAAGGTTTGTTGGCGGATGCCGGAATGCTGTCTGTGACCGGCCCGACCAGTTCGGCGGGTGTGAATCTCCACCCGCCGCGACCGCAATGGTATTTCCATGTTCCGATTGGGGACTCCGACGTTCTGCAAGTGGGGGAGAACACGGTGGTTCTCCGTTTCTTTACCGGGCAAGTGCCGCTGCTGGTGGAAGTCCAGATGGCGGTTTTCAGCGCAGAGTGATCCTTAGCGGGCGCGAGGTTCGATTCGGAGCCTGAAGGTTGCGTCTGACGGCAGGTTCTCGCGGAGGATCCGGCCATCGGGACCGGTCATTTCCGGAGTGATTTCAATCGGCATCCAGTTGCCCTGAGGGTCCAATTGTTCCAGGAGAATGGAGTAGGACGACTTGGCGGTGACTTGGATCGCCCCCAATTCGGAGTGATTGGTCAAGGACCAGACACCCGCTCCGCTCGCATGATATCCCCCGTAGATCCGGAAAGTCACCGTCCCGGTGAAATTATCCAACAGGGGAATATCGGTCAGGTCGAACGTGTAGTCGTGGGCAAGCAGGTCGGCTGGAATATGTCCTTGGAAAACAACTACATGGGTCGCGAATCCGTCGATCGACGCGCGGACGGTCATGTAGGTGGGGGCGTTCGCGTTCACCCGACGTTGGGCGAAGGAGAGGGAGCCCAGCTTCACCGGCAGGCCTCCGGTATTCACCTCCAGCTGGAAATATCGTGATTCCGCGATTTGGGCGGAACTCCAGCCGCCTGCGGCGATG
Source organism: Verruconatronum alginivorum (assembly GCF_056590205.1). Lineage (NCBI taxonomy): Bacteria > Pseudomonadati > Verrucomicrobiota > Opitutia > Opitutales > Verruconatronaceae > Verruconatronum > Verruconatronum alginivorum. The sequence continues at coordinate 3,985,866 of NZ_JBWPVQ010000001.1, forward strand.
CTGTTGGCGACGCCCGCCGTAGGATTGATCGCGGAGCTGTGGACGATCCTCGAAGGAATCAGGGTGTCGCCGCTGTATCCGGTGAGGCCGAGCCGGAGTGTCGGGGGAGCGGGCGCTCCGACGGGAGCGGAATCTTCCGCCAAAACCAGCGTCAATGGAATCGCCTGGCCGCTGACGAGTGGCACGGGCACCTGTTTTCGGTATTCGTAGGCGTCCTCATGATCGTTCCAGTGGGCGGGGGTGACTGCGTAAATCCGGTCGCCATGGGTCGGATTCGCCGCGGCTTCGAGGATTTCGGAGGTCAGGGCCGTGGGGGGAAGGTTGAAGTTGTAAGTCTCGATTCCAGTCGCGCCCTGAAACATATAATTGGATACGGCCCCTCGGACCTGGGCGGCGGAGACGAGCCGGGAGGTCGGAGCGGCGTAGGTTGCGGCGGTCGGTTCCGGGGGGAAGGGCCAGGAAAACTGGTTGCGGTTGAAGATCGCCGGATAGACCGCCACATCGTGCGGATCCGCGAGGGCGACAAACTCGGCGACCGGGAGATCGAAGGCGACGGTCATGGCTGGAGAGGGCACGATCACATCCACCAGGCCTTCTTCGATCCATCGTCCAATTTCGAGCCCGGCCCAGTCGCAGTTGCGCAACGAGGGCGGGACTCTCACATGCAGTGACAGAAATCTGCCCTGGCGAAGACTTTCCTCATCGAGAGATTCCCTGACCGCGGCGACCAATTCGGTCATCAAAGGAGCCCGCTCCCCGGCGGTCCCGGGGGGGAAGAAAATGGGATGGCGCATGAAATCGAGCTGCAGGCCGGCCATCAGATCGCCATATCGCTCGATCACTTCCCGGATAATAGAGAGGCGGTAGGCGCGCACTTCGGGATGCGAGAAATCGAGAAGGTATTGATAGGATGGATGACTGACGGGGGAAGCGCCGATGGTGAATTGTTCGTGGTGATTGACCCAGAATTCTCCCGTCAGCGGATTCTCCATCGGATTACTGGTGAAATGGGAATCGTTCATCCGGTAGGTGGGGATGAAAAACAGCCCCATATCCGCCGCCGCTTCGCCGGCGATCCGGACCGCGTCGGTCTCCGCTTCCACATTGGCGCGGAGTATTGGCATCCGTTCGTCCCAGGGAGGTTGGTTTTCTCCTTCGGTGAACCTCCATCCGTAGACGCTTCCGGCCGTGGACGGATAGAGCATGATGTCCGACCCGGTGGCGACCGAATGCACCAGGGTGGTCACCGGCGTTTCCGCCAAGGTATGGAGCATCGCGCGCAAGTTCGCTTCGGCCTGGACCGGATCGGCGTCCGTGAAGGAGAAATCGCCGTCCTCGTTCAGCATCAGTCCGAAATCCGGCAGCGGGCGTCGTTCGACGGAAAGATCCAATGCGGATGCCGGTCCGCAGGGAAGGAAAAGGGCGGCCAAGGTGGAGTAGAGCGCGGCGGGAAGGGCCCGGTGAATGGTGCGGGAAAAGATAATCACTGCTCCCATTGAATCGTATGCACATGCATGGAGTCAAGGCGGAAAACATGTTGACGCACTGTTGCATTCTAGTGTATGCATAATGATTCAAGAGCGGTTTCTTCGAACCAGAGTTCAACCATTCCCTTCAGCATTTCATGAAAAACAACCACTTCATCCTTCCGTTGAGCCACGTGATCCTCCGGTTTTTGGCGGTTCTTTCCGTGGTCTTGGCCATGACGCCGATCGCTTCGCTGCGAGCCGCGCCTTTCGTTCACGAAAGTTTCGATTACCCCGGGTCTCAGTTGAACGGGGCGAATGGCGGCGGGGGCTGGCGGGATTCCTGGAAGGCGACTCCCCAGCTTGACGCGGACAGCGTGGCTCAGTTGGGTGCGATCAATTTGCCGGCGCCAGTTGGGTATCCGCCGGCGACGGGCAAGAGTCTGGTGTTGGCCGATCCGGGCGGGCAACCGACCGCGTATCGGGGATTGAGCACAAACGCTTTCCTGTATTTTGACGAGGACCGGACGTATTTTGTGAGCTTTCTGGTTCGGCGAAACCAGGGAGGCTATGCCTTCGCTTTGCGCCAGGGGGCGAATACTACCGTGGTCGGTGTAAGTGTCAGCACCGGGGGAGCCATCACCTTGAGTCTCGACGGTCAATCCACCACCAGCGCGAACGTCATCGCCAATGATGTTTCGTATTTGATCGTTTTGAAAATCGAGACGTCGGCCTCCGGCCAGGACCGCGTTTTTCTCCGCCACTACGCGGAGACGCAGACGCTTCCGGCCGAGGAACCCGAAACCTGGCTGCTCGAGGTCGCCACCGCGACCAACCTGTTCGCCGAACGGGTCGCTCTTCTCGGCGGCGGGAACCGCACCATCGAGTTCGACGAACTCCGGATCGGTCCGACTTGGGCCCGGACGGTCTACGAGGTGCCGTCCACCTATGCGCTCACCTTGGAGCAATCGGGGGATCTGCAAACGTGGATTCCGATCAACGTCACCGCGGATATGATCGGTCCGGATGGACGGATTTTCCCCGCCGACGTCGACGGCAATAATTTCTTCCGCATGCGCATCGAGCGCCAGGACGATAACTGAGGTTCCCCGATCGCTGGGGGGCTCAGGAGGTCAGGTTCATTTCCCTGACCAAGTCCTGGAATTTCCCGAAAGCTTCCTCCGAGAGGCTGCTGTAAGGAGGTAGAAGTCGAAGAGGAAACTCCGGCAGGTGCAGGCGGCAGAAGAGCTGGTCGAACGCACCATCCATATGCGCTTCCGGCAGACCGAGAGCGACCAATCGTTCGGTGAAACGAATCCAGTCGCCTTGGGCGGCGAATAACGCAGAGGAATCGCGGGTTTGACCGGCTGAATGGTATTGGCGGGCCCGGGCGTAGTTTACCGTCGCGACCGACGCGAGGAACCCGCATCTCCCAGTCAGGGCGCCGTAGGCGTAGCCGGCTTCGGTGAAGAAATGGGTGAGGCTCGGCGCCCGGTCGAGCAATCCCCGGATACGGACCATGTCGGACGTGCTGTTCTTGGTCGCGACCAGATTCGGGTTCTCGTCGGCCAGGATCCCGTATTCCTCGGGAGTGACCAGTCGCTTGGTGCGAAGCAGATTGTAATGCAGAAAACGGCAGTCGGGAAAACTTCCGCAAACCTCGCGGAAGAATCGACGGGTCTCGGTCGGGGTCAACGCCCCCCAGGAGGGCAACGATATCTGGAAAACGGAAAACCCGAGATCGCGGGCGATTCGAATCCGTTCCATGATCTCCCCTTGGGATAAGCTGATCACCCCGATCATCGGCCGAACCTCGGGAGAAGCGGTTTCTTCCCGGAAGATCTCGCAGGTCCGGACGAATTGCTGGCGGGTCACCGCATACCCTTCGCCCGCCGTGCCGAAGAGATAAAGATCCCGGGTCAGACCCGCAAGAAGGCCCCGAATCGACCGGCGGAAAATGGATTCATTTAAGGTCTGGTCCGGGTTCCACGGCAGGCAACAAGCAGCCAACAAACCGGGCGGATAACGAAGGGGAGACTCACTCATAGAAAAAAGTATTGTGGTGCATGCATCCGAATGCAAGATTGGAACTCGACGGGAAACCGAGAACCAAAAACACCCACGACATGCTTCATTTCCTCGACTACGCACTGATTGTTCTCTTCCTGCTGGCGACGGCGGCCCTCGGTATTCTTTCCCGCGGACGGCAGACCCGGACGGACGATTACTTCATTTCAAAAAGTTCTCTTACGGGCGTGTGGGGGAGCGGGGTGATCGGCCTCAGTCTGACCGCCACATTTTTCAGCGGGATTTCCTTTCTGGCCTACCCGAGCGTGGTGATGAACCACGGGTTGGTGATCTTCGCCGGCACCGCCACATTTGTCATTCAGTATTTCATTGTCGTTCATTTTTTCGTCCCCCGTTTCACCCGGAAGACCTGGACCGCCCCTTACGCCATTCTCGAGGAACGGTTTGGCGCGGCGAACCGGAAAGTGACCAGTGTATTGTACATCCTGATGCGTCTCGGTTGGATGGCCGCCCTCATTTATGCTCCGGCGATCGCGATCATGGGAGCGACCGGAATCGGGATGCAGTATTTTTGGCCGATTGTGTTTTTGGTCGGGCTGACCAGCACGGTATATTCGGCGTTCGGCGGATTGAGGGGCATCATGATCACCGACGCCCTGCAGATGTTGGTTATCCTCCTGGGATCGTTCGTCACGGTCGGATTCATTCTCTTTCACCTCCCGGTTTCCTGGTCGGAAGCCTGGACCTCGCTCGGGGAGACCGGACGGTTGAAGCTGTTCGATTTTTCCTTCGATGCCGCGATACCGATCACAACGTGGTCGGCGATTTTCGGGACCTTTTTCGCGACGGTTGGGATGTATCTGGGCGACCAAATGTCGCTGCAGCGCTACATGACCGCGGACTCCCGTGAAAGCATTCGGCGCTCCTTCATCGTGAACGTGACCGGAGTGATCGCAATCCTCCTGATGTTGGCGGTGATCGGTCTCAGTCTCTCGGCTTGGTTCGCGTTTTCGCCATCGGAAGCCATGCCGGAAAACAGCGATCAGGTCTTCCCGTTTTTTGTGGCGAGTGAACTGCCGGTCGGAATCGCGGGGCTGATCCTGGCCGCTTTGCTCGGGGCGACCATGAGCAGCATGACCAGTGGAATCAATGCGCTTTCGGGAGCGATTCAAATGGATTTGCTCCCGAAAATGATGGACGGCCGGACGGATCGGGAGAAATTGAAAATCGCCCGCGGCTTGAGTTTCGGGATCGGACTGGTGGCGACACTCTCGACCGGCTTGGTGGCTCATTTGGGGCAGATTTTCGATATCGCGCAAAAACTATTGGGGGTATTTCTGGGGCCGATCGCGGTTTGCATTATTCTGGCGGTTTTGCCGGTGAACATTCTTCGTGGGTTTGTCGCGGGCGGTTTATTGTTCGGCTGCGGAGCGGGCATCCTGGTGGCGTTGTCTCCGCAACTGAGTTCGATCATCCCCGGTCTCCCGGTTTTCGGCGCGCTCTGGACTGCGCCGATCGCGATGTTCGCGGCGTTGGCGGTGATGCTTGCCGGAATCCGTCGCTCCTCGCCGCCGCCCTCCGCACGACCGGAGCGGCGGGTGGAGAGTCTGTCGGAAGGTTCCGGCCGCGTAGACGGAACTGTCTGATTCGAGTTCCCTCGCTGAAGGCATTCGATGTCAGGGCTATTTCATCTGGCCGCCTTATTGGAGTTCCGGCAAATAGCCCTGATTCGATGCTTCATCCGTGACTTTGTGGCATTGCATTTTCCGCGGTGGGCTTCCACTATCCGTCCAAATGGTAATGGATATGTTGAAAGGAGTAAAAGATCATTACGACGTGATCGTGATCGGCAGCGGCTTGGGAGGCTTGACCGGGGCAAACTGCCTGGCAAAGTGCGGTCACTCGGTATTACTCCTGGAGCACCATTATCAACTCGGAGGGTTGGCCACTTGGTTCAAGCGGAAAGGGGGGCACATTTTCGATATTTCATTGCACGGGTTTCCCATGGGAATGATCAAGTCGTGCCGGAAATATTGGACCAAGGAAATCGCCGACTCGATCGTCCAGTTGAAAAACGTCCGCTTCGTAAATCCGCAATTCAACATTTGGACGACTTTCGACCGGACCGACTTCACTCGGATCCTGCAGGAGGAATTCGGCATTGCCGCCGAAACCGTGGAGAATTTTTTCTCCACCCTCCGGGCGATGAATTTTTACGACAACGATCAGCGGACCACCGGCGAATTATTCGAAGAGTTTTTCCCGGGCCGGGATGACGTGAAACGGTTGTTGATGGAGCCGATCGCCTATGCCAACGGATCGACCCTCGACGATCCGGCGATCACCTTCGGAATCGTCTTTTCCAACTTCATGAGCAAGGGGGTCTACACGTTCACCGGCGGCACCGACACGTTGGTGAAGAAGATGCTGGCGGAACTAAAGCGCAATGGAGTCGATGTCCGCCGGAGTTCGTTGGTGGAAGAGCTTTTGGTGGACGAAGGGCCGGATGGGCGGCGGATCCGCGGGGTGGTGGCGAATGGTCGGACTATTCGCTGCGAGGCGATTTTCTCCAACGCCAACCTCAAGAACACGATTTTCAAATTGGCCGGGGAAGAGAAGTTTTCGCCGAAGTTCGTTGAAGAAGCCCGGGCGGTGCGGCTCAACAGCAGTTCCTGCCAGGTTTACCTCGGCCTGAAGAAGGGAGAGACGATCCCCGATATCGGCGACCTGGTGTTCACATCGGACGCGGAAAAGTTCTCCAGCGAGGAACTGGTCGACCTTCACACTCGGAGCCGGACATTTTCGATCTATTATCCGGATACACGCCCCGGGCACGACCGGCATGCGATCGTCGCGTCATTGAACGGCCGGTACGAAGATTGGAACCGGTTGACCGAAGAGGAATACCAAGCTGAAAAAGACCGCTTGATCGAGGAGTCCTTGGTGAGCCTGGAACGGTTCATCCCCGATATTCGTTCGAAACTCGACCACCTGGAAGCGGCGACGCCACGGACGATCCAATTTTACACCCATCACATGGACGGGACCTCGTTCGGGACAAAATTCGAGGGGCTGAAGGTTTCGATGGATTTGCCCGACCAACTCCCGGGACTTTATCACGCCGGATCGGTCGGGATTATCATGTCCGGTTGGTTGGGGACGATCAATTACGGGGTGATCGTGGCGAACAAAGTCGACCGTTATCTCTCCGGATTGAAACGAGCGGCGAAAGTCGGGTGCTCCGGCGGTGTCGAGGAGAATTGAATCATGAGCAACATTGAGGAAGTTTACCGGACGATCCCGCATCGTCCTCCGTTTTTGTTTGTCGACGAAATCGTCGAAGTAGGGGAGGCCCAGGCCGTCGCCCGGCGGGCGGTTCGGGCCGATGAAGCTTTTTTCGAGGGGCATTACCCGGGGAATCCGATCATGCCGGGTGTTCTGCTTTGCGAAGCGGTCTTCCAGACCGGGGCGATCCTGTTGGCCAAAACGGCAGTCGGCGAGAAGGAAGGGCTGACCCCGGTATTGACCCGGATTCGGGATGCCAGATTCAAGAACATCGTTCGGCCGGGCGACGAATTGACGATCAAAGTCAATCTGACGGAGACGGTCGGCCAATTTCATTTCCTGCGTGGAATCATCGAAGGAAAAGGAAAAAAGATTCTGACGATCGATTTCGGTTTGGCGATGGTGGAGGAGAAAGATAAGCCGGAGGTTTGAGGCTGTAGCGAATCTTCCTTGAAGATTCGAAGTCGGCGTCGGTGTCGGCGTCAGTGGTTTCGATGAAGGCGTGGCTTCATCGCTACCGATTGTAACGAATCTTCCTCGAAGATTCGAGCGACAGTATCTGTTTTTTTGCGTGTCTTTCGTCCGAGGGGCGGGCAATAATGGACGGTTTACATGAGTTTCCTGGACCTTGAGAACAAAAACATCCTGGTGATGGGGGTGGCCAATCGGAAGAGCGTGGCCTATGCCGTTGGGAAAACGCTCACCGCGGAAGGGGCGAACGTCATTTACAGCGTGCGATCGCCCGCGCGGCGCGAGTCGGTGGCGAAACTTCTTGGCGACGCTCCGACCTATATTTGCGACGTGGAACGGCCCGAGGAGATCGAACGGTTGGCGGCGGAAGTTGGGGCGAAGCATGGCCCCCTGCATGGGATCGTCCATTCGATCGCATTCGCCAATTATAGCGAAGGGTGGAAGCCGTTTCACGAAACGCGACGCGAGGATTTCCTGCAGGCGACCGGCATATCCTGTTTTTCCCTGGTCGAGGTCGCCCGGGCCTTCAAACCCCATCTCGATCCCAAGGCCTCGGTCGTCGCCATCGGGATTTCGTCGCTGTTGGTGACCGCCGAAAATTACGGATACATGTCGCCGATCAAGGCGGCCCTGGAAGGCGCGGTGCGCTATCTGGCCAAGTCGTTCAGCAGGGATTCCGAAGTGCGTTTCAATACGGTCAATCCCGCGCTCCTGAAGACCAGTGCTTCGGCCGGTATCCCGGGGTATTTGGAAAGCTATTTGTTCGCGGAAAAGATCACCTTCCGGAAACGGGCTTTGGAAACGCAGGAAGTCGCCAACGCCGTGGTCTTTTTGTTGAGCCCTCGGTCGAGCGGAATGAACGGAGTCGGAATGGTGATCGACGCCGGTCTCGGCTCCAACTACTTCGACGGCGAAGTGATTCGGCTGGCGATGCGTCCCGAGGAGAGTTGAACGATGCGTTTCAAAAATGTTGTCCTGGAGTCGATCGATTACAGCCTGGCCCCGGAACGCTGGACCTCGAGCGACATCGAAGAGCGTCTAAAACCGCTTTACGATCGGCTGAAGCTTCCCGCCGGACGGTTGGAGTTGATGACCGGAATTCGCGAACGGCGGTTCTGGCCATCCGGCACCGCGGCTTCGACCGCCAGCGCGGAGGCGGGAAAGGCGGTTCTGGGGAAAACCGCCCTGAAGCGCGAACAGATCGATTTGGTCATCCACGCCGCCGTCTGCCGCGACCGGCTCGAACCCGCCACGGCGGCCTACGTCCACCGCGAACTCGGGCTCGGTCGCCACACCCAGTTTCTCGACGTTTCCAACGCCTGCCTCGGCTTCCTCAATGCGATGACGCTCGTCGGCGGGTTGATCGAATCGGGACAAATCCGGGCGGCTTTGGTTGTGTCCGGCGAGAACGGCGGGCCTTTGGTCGAACGGACGATGGCGACGCTCTTGGACCGGGAATGGACTCGGCGCGAAATCAAACCGTTTTTCGCCAATCTCACCATCGGCTCCGGCGCGGTCGGGGCGGTGCTTTGCCGCCGTTCGCTGGCTCCCGAAGCCGCCCGGCTGCTGGGCGGGGCGGGGGAGGCGGCCACGGAGCACAATCGGTTGTGCGAAGGAGATAACTCCGGCACCGGCGCCCTGGAGATGTCGACCGACTCAGAGGAATTGCTGGTTGCCGGAGTCGAGGTCGCCCGCCGCACCTGGAGCCGCTTCAAGGATGTCACCGGGTGGAACGAACAAACGGCCGATTCGGTGATTTGTCATCAGGTCGGTTCCATGCACCGACTAAAACTCTTCGAAACGCTCGGACTCGATTTGTCGCGGGATTTTTCGACCTTTCCGGAATTCGGAAACATGGGCTCCGTTTCGCTGCCGTTCACCTTGGCCAAGGCGATAGAAGCGGGGCGGATTCAAAAAGGAAACAAGGCCGCTCTGCTCGGAATCGGAAGCGGGATTTCCTCCATGATGCTGGCGGTCGAATGGTGAACCTTTTTTTGCGATGAACAAAGACCAGGAGTTCGATCAACTGTATCCATTTTCCGGAGAAACTCTCGCGCTGGGCGAGGAACGGATGCATTACTTGGATGAGGGAAGCGGCGAACCGGTGCTGATGTTGCACGGCAACCCGACCTGGTCGTTCTTTTATCGCGATCTGGTGAAAGATTTGAGTCGTTTTGGCTACCGCTGCGTCGTGCCCGACCACATCGGGTGTGGCTTTTCCAGCAAACCGCAGAACTATCCCTACCGCCTGATCAACCACATCGAAAATCTGGAAGCGCTGGTCAAACACCTCGATTTGCGCGACATCACCTTGGTGCTGCACGATTGGGGTGGGGCGATCGGGATGGGCTTCGCCACCCGGCACCCGGACCGGATCAAGCGCATCATTATTTTGAATACGGCGGCGTTCCGGTCGCAGCGGATTCCCTGGCGGATCAACATTTGCCGGGCTCCGTGGTTCGGTCCTTGGGCGATTCGTGGTTTCAACGGATTTGCCTGGCCCGCGACCTTCATGGCGACGACGCGGAAAGGAGGCTTGCCCCGGGCGGTGGCGCGCGGGTTTTTGCGCCCTTACCGGAGTTGGCGGACCCGAGTGGCGACGTTGCGGTTTGTTCAGGATATTCCAATGGATCCGAATCACCCGACTTACCCGGTGCTGTTGGAGATCGAACGAAACCTCGGGTTGTTTCGGAAGACGCCGATGTTGATTTGTTGGGGAGGGAAGGACTTCTGCTTCAACGATGACTTTCTCGAACGTTGGCGGAAAGAATTCCCTGATGCGGCGGTCCATCGTTTCGCCGACGCCGGACATTACGTCCTGGAGGACGCCGGCGACCGGATTTTTCCCCTGGTGCGTGAATTCCTGCAAGGCCGTTGAAAACCTTCCAGTCCTTCAGAGGTCTGTCGGGCAGAAAGGCGCGGTCCCGGTCGATAATTCACGACTTCCGACAGACGTAAGTCCCCTTTCGAGGGCATCGCGGTCCTCGATGATCACATCATGCAGGTAAAATCGGCCGCCCGATCGCAGCATCCGGTGGATCCGTTTGAGGGCGCTCGATCCCATGCACCTTTGAAAGCAAATCCCGGATCTTCTTCGGGCCCCAGGTCGGGTGCTTTCGGCGTTCCTTCAAGATCAGCTTCTCGACGGACTCCACCGATGTCCTCAGATAAAGTGTTACCGATGTCCTCGGATCATACCCCCCTCTCAAGAGCCAATATCCGGGCTGCGCCCGACGAATTTACATGGAATGAAACTTCCTTGCCACTGGGAGGGATGGCATCCTGCCGTCCGCGGTCGGCGTCGTTTCAGGGTGAGGTCGGCTGGAAGCCAACCCTCCGATTTGCCCCCCAAGCCGTATAAACAGTGAACGTTTCATAAGAAAGGGGATCTTTTTGTAAGCAGTTCCCCCCCTCGCGCCGGGGGACCATGCGCGAGCATGGTGAGGTGTGTCGTCTTCACCGCTGTTTCAGCTAAGCGAACGCCCGAAACCCTTTTCGAATGGGGTCTAGATATCTAGCCGCAACGGAGCGAAACGAAGATGGTGGATTTTCGCCGCACGACGCGCAAGGATGCGATAATTGCGGAATGACGGTTATCTCAGGGTGGGGGGCGGGGGCTGTTGATTCTGTCAGGGAAGGTTGAGAACGGGTTCGTTGTGGTTCTTAAGTTGTTTCGAGCAAATGTTTTAAATTCGAGAGGTCTCGGGTGACGATCCGCAGGTCATTTTCAAATTGTTCGTCGGTCATGTCCGGTAACCGCCGGACGGTAAAAAGCACTTCGCTTCCTTCTTCGTTAGGCACGACTCGCATCGGCACCGCAACGACGACCCCGGGGGCGACGGTCACCACATGGTCGGCGATGAAGTATCCGTTTCGCGGGGAGAAAGCGATGGTGACCAAGCCATTGGGGGTAGTCGCGATCCAATTGTCCCCTTCCGGTCGAATGTCCATGATGAAATCACTCCAGTCCGGAAACCGCCGCGGTTCGGCCAACAACGCATAAACTACCTCTGGCGGGCGGGCGATCAAAACGCTGATGGTTCGGGATTCTTTCATAAATCGTTTTCCATGGGGGATAGTTATTGCCTGATCTCGAACGCCCTTTCACTCGTTTTTTCTCCACTGGCTGGTGTAATGGGTTCTCTGCACCAGACAGCCCATGCCGCTGCTGCATTTGCAAACAACCAGCCCCCGACAATCAGGTAATCTCATATCCGGGATACTTCAAACCAAAATCATAAAGGACTAGCCAAATCCAGAAGACGACCGATCCGCAAAGCAGTCCCCGCAGAAACAGCATTCCGTTTCGAATCCGCTTGATCTTGCTCGTCACCCATTCGGAGAAAAGAATTGGTTCAAAGACCAGCATCATGAACACTGAAAAACCCGTAATCAGGCCGAACGCCTCGCGGAATTCCATATCGAGAATTCCCAATTTAAATCGAACGTGCGCCACTAGCGTAATGCCCAGACAAATCGCCGAGAAATAGATAAGGTTCTTTTTGATCACGTTTGTTAATCCGGAACGCATGGTCCTGTTTTGTCGCTCTAATGGCCGCGATTTAAGACTATTGTAATCCCCACGCTTGAATCGATTGGGATTCCTCCATGATTCAAAATATGTTGAATCCAACGATTCCACCGAGGACACCTGTCACGATCCATAAAGAGAACTTTAAACTACTCCATTGATCGTCAACCCATTCACCTTTAAACGCCGAGATTATATCCGGTGTGAGAATGAACCTGACGGCATCAAAGAAGTCTGAATTATCTCTAAAAAACACCCTGAAAGTCAGAGCCAGGCACAAGCCTGCCCCCACCAGGGCAGAGACTATCGGAAGAATTTCAGACATATTCGTGCGACCTCAAATGATAGATTTAACCGTAAGTCCCGAAGGCAGAGTGCATGGAACGCGCCTGGGCCTCGCCTTCTCGCCGTTCCATGCGGCCCCTTGTGCGGAGACAAGGCCAACGCCTAATCTCTGGTTCCTAATTCTTCGAAACCGTCGTGAAACGGACCCGTATGTTCTGTGGTGTGGGGGCCGGGAGAGTTAATGCTCTCGGCTACCCGATTCGATCCTTGGTTTCAGATATCGCCGGGGCCGTTCACCCGTCGCTTTAATGCGTCTTCCGATTTTGCGAGCTCATCCGCTTTCTGCCCCTCATCCGGGCCGAAAAAGAAGAAAAGCAGGGTTCCGACAAGATTCAGGACTAGAACTATAAGAAGCCAAACAATTCTATCATGTGGATCTTCCGTCTTCGTGGTAGCAACGGAAACAACCGACCACAACCAGAGAAATAGGGCGACCAGAATGATCGCCAGCGTCCATCCTTCGATCTCAAATGCTATCTTTATTCCATCCATCGTATTTCCGTGATCGCATTGTTAGCCGATTTGTCGGTCATTGTCACGCAATACGCCACCCCAGCTTGCAGGATCGACGTCGGAAAGCGTTTGCGAGAACGTCCAGACATGCCCACCCACATCTCGCGCAGTATACTGCCTCTCTCCGTAAGGATAATCCGCGAGCGGATTCATTCTGTCGAACGTGAAGAGGACGATGACAAAGACCGACGTCGAACTCACGCTTACTATCCTTACAATCGAGCCGGGATACTCCCACACAAATAGTCCGGCAGCCGTAACCACGCCCACCAGGCCGAATAACACCGCTCCGAGGAGCCAGCCAGGATGAATCCACCGTTTTGATTTCATCAATATTCTCACCGACGTCGAGGACACTCGCGGGGATGGGCGCCAGCCTATTCTGTTGAGGCTCCGATTTTGTTGGCTCACCGGTTTTCCCAGTAGCCCGGCTGCCGCTTCAGGTGCATGACGGCGGCAATGAAGATCGTGTTGCCCTGGATCTGGTAAATAATTCCATGGGGAAAGCGCGAGAGAGGTGCCGCCTGAAATCGCCCCGGATGTTCGCGAAGCATGAGGGAAATCTTTGATCTCAGAAACCCCATCCCGAACCTTTGCCAAAAATGCTCTACCCAGCCCGTCAACTTCGGCTTCGTAATACGCAGCCGTTTCTTTGACTTCTTAAAGCGCGGCTGAGGAAAATACTACTTCCATCCGAGGTCGTTTTGGACGCGGTCGAAGAAATCCGCTTCTCTCATGCCCTGATCTTGGCCGGCCCGATAGGCGTTCATGCGCTCCTCCGCAACAGCGAGCCACGCCTCGTCCACCTCGGTAAGTTCCTTCCGGTGAACGCTCTCGAATAGCTTCTGGGCCAGCCGCTCCCTCTCGGGAGCCGAAAGCTTCTGCGCCTCTTTCTCAATCTCGCTGAATCCGCTACTCATGTGCCAAAAAGCAGAGCTATCGCGGTGAGTACGCATCCTCCCAATATCAAAGTTCTGGTTACGATCCTTTCATCTCTTCCAGAGAAGAACGCCCACCATGCCATCCCTGCTACAGCCAAATTCCCGGGAACTGACATCCAATCTAGATGACCGCAAGCGCACATAGTCATATTCACGTTTAGAAAGAGGATGATCAACGTCATGAACGCAGTCATTCTGGATCTATCTCTCTTCTGATTCATTTCTCCAACGCAAAAAGTAGTCACGGAGAGAGGCGACAGCCTCTCGGGATTGCCTACGGCGATTTGTTAGACCTCCTGATCTCCCGCATTCCGAACCTCGGCAGGGTCTCCTCTGATCTCTACATCGATCAGTATGTTTGGAAGGCGACGGCCCAAGTCAGATCGAATCGGGCGGGCTATCTCTTCCTGCGTCGATAAGAGGGTGAGGGCACCAACTTCATCGCCAAGCACCCAATATCGAACAGAAACGATTTCTTCGTCCTCGCGTTCCGCCACGAAGTAGGTTGTAAAACGGCTCGCCCCGTCGTCTAGATCTCCATGCAAGATTACGACTTCGGGCGGGATTGCACGGAGATGTTCCGCATTAGTCCACATCGCGACGATCGAAAATCCATTCTCTTCAAGGGAGGAGACAAGTTCACGTTCAAAAATTGAGTGATCGTGAAGATGAGTGATGCCCTCGGTATCGGGCCGGCATCCAGAGCTAATCCAAGCTGCACAGATGCTGAGTGCCAGGATTATGAATCGAAATAGAATAATCATTTTGGGTCTAACGTGGAGGACACTCGCAGAATAGGCGCCAGCCTATTCTGTTGAGTGCTCCGACTGGTTCGGCCCTTTCGGTTCAACCTCGCAGATGACCAACTCAGGGGAGTTCTCGTGAGTGATGATCGCTTTCTTGTTAAGGCGGTCGGCTAAACCTTGGACGAACTCAGATAAGCAATCCCACGCTTCCTGCGTCGCAAAATCCTCCGGCCGAAAATCCAACTCAATGTCTTCCTCAATGAAAAAATGATTGTTAACGATTGCCCCACAAACGGAAACCCCGAGGCAAATGGCATGGTCGCCGATAAGGAATTTAATCCCCTCGTATGATTTCGGCACCGGTCGCTCCTCGCCGTCGACCTCGAAACGAAGAGGCTGATAATTGGTAGCCACATAATCCAGGAAGTCGACCAAGTCTTCTTCTGCTGTATCTTTGATGTAAATGTCACGAAGTGCTCCATCGCGAGACAGATGCGGTTTTACTTCGAGAAATGATTTCATCTTCTTACTTCTGCCTAACGTCGAGCCTAGGCATTGAGCCTAGGCATCCTGAGAGGCGGCAGCCTCTCGGGATTGCCTACGGCGTTTTGTGTGCGCCCAGCATGGGCGCGTTGTAAACGGGGTGCAAGTCCCCTGTAGGAAAACCAAACATGAAAACTCATCATGACGAGACTACTACCTGAGGCCAAGGCGGAAAGGGCAACCGATCCGCTGGAGAAAGGCTAATTGGGAAACCTGCGAGCTTATGGACAAGAACCGCATAGAAGGCCGACACAGGGCGACGAGCTGGCACAACGCAGCGAAGTCGTTTGGTTTGTCCGTGGAGGTAAATGCGGAGGTTGTGCAGGGAAGCAACGCGCTCTTACCTGGGGAGATCCCGCTGCCCAAAAGGCGGCGGGAAGTCAGCAGAGGTCGTAGTAGTGAGCGAACAAGCCGGGGGCTGGAATACGCCCGTTTAAACTTGGAAACCGGAAGTCTTGATCGATCATGAAGGGCCGAACCGAAGAGGAATCTCCTGACCCCGCGAAGGACGTGGCAGACGCTCAAGCCGGACGGCCCGCGTCGCACGAGAGCCTTCGCGGCGGGAAGCATGAGGGGGTTCAAGATCGATCCTTGATGGAGCAAGTTCTCGATCGGGAAAACCTGAATACGGCCTGGAAACGGGTCAAAGCGAATAAAGGAGCCCCCGGTCTCGACGAGATGTCGATCGAGGAGTTTCCCGCGTTCCTTCGGGCCAACTGGACGAGGCTTCGCTTCATGCTGGTGAAAGGAACCTATCGCCCGGCGCCTGTGCGCCGGGTGTTTATTGCGAAACCGGACGGGTCTGAACGCCCGCTCGGAATACCGACGGTGCTGGATCGATGGATTCAACAGGCGTTGGCACAAGTGCTGGGGCCGCTCTTCGAGTGCGACTTCAGCGATAGCAGCTACGGTTTCCGTCCCAACCGATCCGCTCATCAGGCGGTGAGACAGATGGAAGCCTGTTGGAAGGAAGGACGCGTCCATGCGGTGGATTGCGACCTCAAATCCTTCTTTGATACCGTCAACCACGACCGGCTTATGGAGCAACTGCGAGAAAAGGTCCGGGACCCTCTGGTCCTTGGCTTGATTCGCCGCTACCTGCAAGCCGGCGTCGTGCTGCCCGAGGGAATCCGCGAGGCCACGCCTTGCGGCGTACCGCAGGGAGGGCCACTGTCGCCCCTGCTGGCCAATATCGTGCTCGACCCGCTCGACAAGGAGTTGGAGCGGCGCGGACATCGTTTTGTCCGCTACGCTGATGACTTCCTCGTCCTGGTCAAGAGCGTAAAAGCGGCCGAAAGGGTGAAAGAGAGCCTGACGCGATTCATCGAAGGAAAACTGAAACTGGTGATCAACCAAACCAAAAGCAAAGCCGCTCCCCTGCGCCAATGCTCCTTCCTCGGCTTCTGCCTTGGAAAGCGCGGCCAGATCATGTGGACGGACAAGGCACTCGCCCGCTTCAAGCTGCGGATCAAGGAGATTACCTCCCGAAACCGCGGTCGCCGGGTCGAGGACGTCATCCTTGAGCTTCGCCGGTATGTCACCGGCTGGCTCAATTACTTCGGGATAAGTCATACCTGCAAAACGGTATTTGCACTCGATAAATGGATACGTCGGCGGGTGAGGTTGTATTATTGGAAACAGTGGAAGCAGCCGCGGACGCGCCGTCGTCGCCTGATCGCCCTGGGTATACCGCCCGAGGAAACCAAACGGGCGACGCGCAGCCGGAAAGGCTACTGGAGAATGAGCAGCAACAGCATTCTCCAACGCGCTCTGACCAACGACTACCTGACAAAACAAGGGGTTCCCGATCTACGCAAACAATGGATCGTTCTTCACTACGGGCCAAAAGCCCGGGTCTAGTCGGAACCGCCCGGTGCGGACCCGCATGCCGGGTGGTGTGGGACCTGCTGCTGATTGACTTATCCGTCAGTCAGCGGTGGGGACCCGATTAGGCAAGCCTCGTTTGGGGGGTGAGCTGCTTTTGAAACGCGATTCTGCTTCCACCGTCGGAATAATACTTCTCAAGTTCGGCAAAGGCTTCGTAGCCCAAGCTTCGGTAGAATGCTGGCCCTTCGTGCCCCGCTGTCCATGTCCAAACCGTGTGAATACCCTGGGCATGTACAATTTCTTCGAGAATCTTCAGCAAACTTCTTCCGATTCCTCGGCGGCGATACTGCTCTTCCACAAAAAGGTCGGTAAGAAAGAACCAGCCATTATATTCATTCCCGTTCTTATAAGCGAGCCCCGAAGCGGCCCCAACAAACAAATCGCGAACTGAAGCAACTGTCCCAAACCGTTCCGGGCATTGGATCTTCAGTCCTTGTCGGATCGTGTTTTCATCGAACCCGGCATGAACTCGTTCGAGTTCGACTTCCGTCATATCTCGCGACCGAATCGTGATGGTATTGACGGTAATCTTCTCAGCCATGGGAAATCATTCCTTCTTTATTCTCTGCCTAACGTGGAGCGGAGACACCCGACCTGCGATGAGCGATAATCCGAAAACTCAAACGAATTGCGGCGCGGTCCCATCGGGTTGTCTCCCGCGTTTTGTTAGGCTCTTCAGTTCTTTTGTGCGTTGGGTTGATAGTGGGATCGATCGCCTAAATGCCCGATTGGATGATGTGTATGAGCAAAGTATTTTAGCATCAATGCGGGACAAGAATATTGATCGCGAGAAGAACCGTGATCAATGCAAATACGACCGCTGCATAAACTGCAAAGCTCGCGAAGATTAGTAGAAGGACAATTGAAAAACAAACGGGAGGTATCCATTTTAGCACGGCTTTGGTTCGTGCGTGACGCATCCCCTTTGGTCTTTGGAGAAACCACAGTGCGATTGATGAGGGAATTCCCACGGCAAAAAAGACCATCGTTTCAGACTGTAATAGAAACGCAGGGGATGCGAGGACGGCAAAAAGCGACGCCAACTGGACGCCCGCAAATCCAAGGCTCATCTTTTCTTCCATCTTATTTTTTAATCCTGCCTAACAGTTGTTTTTAACGTCCAAAAATGGACTTTTTCCCGGAAGGAGCAAATTCAAACTTTGGCGGAATCCGGTCGAAGCCTGCAAGTGATTGAGGCGAAATGGAAAGCATGGTGTTTGGCTCTTTGGTTTTGCTCGATGGCAAGGGATTTTAAGAAAAGATCTTTCCGATTGTCAACCAGGAAAAAGTCCACATTTCAGAAAAAATGAAACACGGGGGGAGGGGGCTGAAAACCGTCGCTCGGCGGGCAAAGTGACAGTCCGGGAATTGGCGGTATTCGGGTTATGGGGGGTGCCAGCGGACAAACCGGCGAAAAATCCGCTTGCCTTGTTGGTGAACA
Source organism: Verruconatronum alginivorum (assembly GCF_056590205.1). NCBI lineage: Bacteria > Pseudomonadati > Verrucomicrobiota > Opitutia > Opitutales > Verruconatronaceae > Verruconatronum > Verruconatronum alginivorum. The sequence continues at coordinate 4,004,063 of NZ_JBWPVQ010000001.1, forward strand.
TTTGTTCATTTGTTGTTTTATGAAAGCTGTATTTTTTACGAATTGGTCGAACGCTTTGGCCTCGAGTGACCTTCCGCCTCAAATCATCAAGTCCCACGAAATCGCGATTCGGTGGTTTCTGTCGTATTTAAAAAGGAATTGCCAACCGGCGACTGCTCAAGCGGCCCGCGAGTTCATTGATTTCGCGGTGGAGTCGAAAGCTCCGGCGCCTTGGATGGTCGACCGTTGGAAGGCCGGCATCCGCTGGTTTTTCGTCAACGCCACGGTGCGCAAGGAGTTGAACGATCCCGAAAAGGGTGGGGCGACCGAGGAAATGAATGAATCCGATGGATCGAGCGGCGGCGCGATGAAGCCGATCGAGCGGGTGGCGGCGGAAAAGACCGGGAGGGACATGGCGTTTCAGGAAAGGGCGAACGTGTTGAGTGGGGAGGCGCTCAAGTGGATCGAGGCGGCGCGGCGGCTGATGCGGGTTCGTCACATGGCTTTGGCGACCGAGCGGAGTTACCTTCAGTGGATTACCGATTTCTTCCGGTTTCACGGGGAAGTGGTGGTGGAGAACCTCGCCGAGGAGGACATAGCCTCCTTCCTCACCTACCTGGCGGTGGAACGTGAGGTCGCGTATGAGACGCAGCGTCAGGCTCTCAACGGCTGTGTTTTTCTGTTGCGCGAGACGATGGGCAAGGAGTTGGGCGACTTTTCGGACTTCAGGCGGGCGAAGAAGAACACGTATTTGCCGGTTGTTTTGTCCCAGGATGAGACGAGACGCCTGTTGGCGGCCTTTCCCGAAGAATGCCGCTTGTTGGCGCAACTGCAGTATGGAGCGGGCTTGCGGGTGAGCGAGGTCTGCCGATTGAGAATCAAGGATCTCGATTTCGACCGTGGTCAGATCATGGTGCGGCAGGGCAAGGGCGGGAAGGATCGGGTGGTACCGTTGCCGGAGGTGCTGGCCCCCGCGTTGCGCGCCCAAGTCGAGTTTGCCCGGAGTCTCCATGATGGGGACCGGCGAAGAAAATTGCCCGGCGTTTCTTTGCCGAACGCGTTGGAAAGAAAGTTGGGCAACGCCGGGGAAAAATTCCCTTGGTTTTGGTTGTGGCCGGCCCGGAAATTGTCGAGGGACCCCCGATCGGGAATCGTGCGTCGTCATCATCGATTGCCGAAGCCATATCAGCGGGTGGTGAGCGCGACGGCCGACCGGGTGGGAATCACCAAGCGGGTGACCAGTCATGTGTTGCGGCACTGTTTCGCGACTCATTTGCTAGAGAACGGGACGGATATCCGAACCGTTCAAGAACTACTGGGACACGCCAGCATCGAAACGACCCAAATCTACCTCCATGTGTTGGAAAAACCGGGAAGGACCCTTCCCTCCCCTTTGCGGTTGATCGCCTGAGCTTTCAGGTCCGGGCGAGCCCGTTCTCCGGGAAGGCTTCGCCCCGTCACTTCCCCGGGGAAAAGAGAATTTTGAATTATGAGGGATGAATGATGAAGGGGACTCCCGGGGAGTCGGTGGTTCCGGAGGGATCCTCTTGGTTCTGCGATTATTTATCCCACGGGTTGGGGGTCGTGGAAAGTCGAAAGTTTGTGTTTTTAGGGTTGATCGGCGGGCGGGGGGGCGATCACGGTGGGGGATGGCGACCTACATCATCGGGGATGTGCATGGGTGTTTCGAGTCGTTCCGGCGGTTGTTGGAGCGGGTGGGTTTCGAGGCGGGGAGGGATCGGGTCTTTTTCACCGGTGATTTGGTAAATGGCGGTCCGGCGTCGGCGGAGGTGTTGCGGTGGGCGATGCGGCATGGGGCAGGGGCGGTGCTGGGGAATCATGATTTGCATTTGTTGGCGGTGGCGGCGGGGGCGCGTCCGCCGCGGAGACGGGACACGTTTGCGGATGTATTGGAGGGAGGGGATTCCGGGGAGTTGCTGGAGTGGTTGCGGAATCGTCCGCTTCTGATCGAGGAGAGGGATTGGCTGTTGGTACATGCCGGGTTGTTGCCGGAGTGGGATGTGGAGGAAGCGGGGCGGCTGGCCCGGGAGGTGGAGGGGGCGTTGCGGGATGCGGGGGAGGAGGCTGGGTTTTTCCGAGGGATGTATGGGGATGAGCCGCGGATTTGGCGCGACGATTGGGGCGGGATGGACCGGGTCCGGATCGTGATTAATGCGATGACCCGAATGCGGATGCTCGGGGAGGATGGGGGAATTGATGCCGATTACAAAGGGGCGGTCGGGGATGCTCCCGAGGGGCTTCGGCCGTGGTTCACCGTCCGCCGGCGGCCTTTGGGGAAGCGGCTGTTTTTCGGGCATTGGGCCGCGCTCGGGTTCTACCGGGACGCGATGGTGACGGGGCTCGATTCGGGATGCGTTTGGGGAGGTAAGTTGACCGCGTGGCGGGTCGACGACGGGCGGGTTTTTTCCGTGGTTTCGGAGATGGCGTAGGGAGGCGGAGATGGGAGGCGGAGGGGGAAGGGATGTCCGGAGGAGGAGGGACGGGGTTCGCGGACGATTCCCGTGGTCGACGGTCTTCGGCTGAAGCACGAAGCTCCGGCTTGGGCTCGGGTTTCATCGAGTGAAAACTCGATGCTGCTATGAGGGTTTCGTGACAAGCGGAAAATGAAACCGTTGTTTGATTTATTTTTCTTAGGACATTCTTAAGATCTGCTTTCTTACCTTAGTTCCCCTAGCGGGGGTTTGGGGGCGGCAATGAGCCCCAATCTTTTGGCCTTTGGAGTTGCCCCCGGAAAGGAATGTCTCTCGTCCCCGGTCCCCTCGAACTGGCCGGGGGGACAAACTGCTATCCGCGCGTGCCTTAGAGGCAGCGCATTATAATTTATGCGACCCCCGGCGAGGCCGGAGGAAAAGAGGGACGGAGCAAGCGGCACAATCTACAGGAACGGATGAAAGTCCAAGCATCGAAACGTGCGCGCTCCACTCCGAAATCGGGTTCGCTTCAGGCAAAAAGATCAAAGAACAAAAAGGGAAGTTGGTTGCCCTCAGCCGACTGCAACCTCGGGCATCCTCAGGCCGAGCTTCTCAGGCGTGGTTTGACCGGTGGCCAACCGCCACAGATCGATGGCGAGCTTGCGGGCGGCCGCGACCGCGATCTTGCGCCGAGACCGGCCGCTGACAAGCTTCTCGACCAACTCGCGCACGGGCGGGTAATCGGGTTGCCATCGCACCATGCGCCAGACCGCTTCGATTAACAGGGCGCGTATTCGCGGATTGCCGTGCTTGTTTATACTCAGATCCCGGGAGGATCCTCCGCTTTGGTGAACCCCGGCACATAATCCGACGAAGCCGGCCACTTGACGCCGGTTCTTAAACCGTCCCCAGTCGCAGATCTCCCGCAGGAGCATCACCCAGGTCAGGGCTCCGATTCCGACCGGCAGAGGCTGTTTAACCTCCTCGACCAGTTCCTTTTTGATGGCCCTTTCCTTCTCGTCGAGCTTCAGCAGAATCTCACGCATTACCTCAAGTTGCTGGACCAGATACTCGGGTAATTCGAGACAGAGATCCTTCCATTTGCGCGGCCCCCACCAACGGCCTTTCACGTGGAATCCCTGCGCCAGCAACGCGCTTCGACCACGTGCCTCCCATCCACTCCGGCTCTTCTTGATCTGATCGCGCAGACGTGATCTCGCCCGCGCCTGTTCTTCCTCCTGGCTTGGCACACGAATGACCGTGAAGGCCTTCTTGTTGCCTCGCAAATAGCGGTCGAGTTGGTCGACCAGCCCCCGCGCATCAAGGTTATCCGTCTTTTGGTTGCGTCCGCCCGCCAGGCTCACCGGGGCAACCACGAAAACGGTGGCTCCCAATTCGGTGAGCTGGCGGTATAATCCATAGCCGCAAGGACCAGCCTCATAACAGGCATAAACCTTCAGGTCGGCGGCCACTAACTTGCCAACGAGGCGAACCAGTTCCTCGTGCTTCAAGCGCAACGGGCGTTGCGGCAAGCTGCCGTCCACCTGTAGGCAAGCCACGCCATCGCGGGCATGAAGATCGATCCCGAGCTTGACCTCCTGCCCATTGGACGAGACGATTCCGTTAATCAATTTGGAGAAGTTATTTTTCGATTGGTTATTCATATCGGGCGACATGTTGGAGAATTCTTTCCCACTTGTCGCCCTCATGTTATCTACGGGTAGCATCCGGCTTTCGCCGGATGAGGGGAGCGGCGCGCTTCAGCCGCCGTCGTTGGAGGGGTGGCCGACGGTCTTCGGCTAAAGCGCGAATCTCCGGCTTGGGCGCTGTCGGATTAGAACTTCAGGCCGCCGGGCATGCCGCCGCCCATGCCGCCGCCGCCCATGCGGGATTGGAGGGAGCGGAGCATTTTCTTTCCTTTGCCGCCGCGCATTGCCTTCATCATTTTACGCATTTGGCCGAATTGTTTGAGCAGTTGGTTGACGTCGCTCACTTTGGTCCCGGAGCCTTGGGCGACCCGCATGCGGCGACTGCCGTTGAGGAGGTTGGGGTTGCGGCGTTCCTGAATCGTCATGGAACGGATGATCGCTTCGGTGCGGACCAATTGTTTTTCTTCGTTGTCGCCGACTTTTACGCCGCTCATGCCGGGGAGCATGCCGATGATCGACTCCATCGAACCGAGTTTTTTGACTTGTTGGAGTTGGGCGAGGAAGTCTTCGAGGTTGAAGTCGGCCTTGCGCATCTTTTCGGCCATGCGTTCGGCTTCGTCCTGGTCGATCGTTTCGCCGGCCCGTTCGACCAGGGAGACGACGTCGCCCATGCCGAGGATGCGGGAGGCCATCCGGTCGGGGTGGAAAACTTCGAAGTCGCTCGGTTTTTCCCCGGTGCCGGCAAATTTGATCGGGCAGCCGGTGACGCTTTTCATCGACAAGGCGGCTCCGCCCCGGGCGTCGCCGTCGAGTTTCGTCATGATGATGCCGGTGAGCTGGACGGCGTCGTTGAAGTGGCGGGCGACGTTGACGGCTTCCTGGCCGAGCGCGGCGTCGGCGACGAGGAGGACTTCGTCGGGTTGGACCCGTTGGCGGAGGCGTTTGATTTCCTCGATCAGGTCCTCGTCGATTTGGAGGCGGCCCGCGGTGTCGAAAATGATGGCGTCGGCGCCGCGGTCTTTGGCGGCCTGGAGGCCCTTTTCGCCGATGGCGGGGACGTCGGTGTTGCCTCGGTCGGCGAAGAATTCGATCGATTCCTGGCGGGCGAGGGTTTCGAGTTGGTCGATGGCGGCGGGGCGGTAGACGTCGCCGGCGACCAGGAGGGGGTTGTAGTTGTGCCGGGATTTAAGGAGCCGGGCGAGTTTGGTGGCGGAAGTGGTTTTGCCGGAGCCGTGGAGGCCGACCAGCATGATGCGGAGGGGGCGTTTGGCGGCGAGGTCGGTGGAGCCTTCGCCGAGGAGTTTGACCAACTCGTCGTTGATGATTTTGACCACCTGTTGGCCGGGCGAGACGGTTTTGAGGACCTCGCGGCCTTCGCACTCGCTTTTGACCCGTTCGATGAATTCGCGGGCCACTTTGAAGTGAACATCGGCGGCGAGGAGAGCGTTGCGGACCTCTTTCAAGGCTTCGCCCATGTTCTCCTCGGAGAGACGTCCCACCCCGCGCAAGTTGCGCAAGGCGCCGCCCAGTTTTTCCGTCAGGTTTTCAAACATTGGTCCCAATGATTGGGGAAGGCGGTCAAATGGCAAATAGGATTTGCGGTTTGGCGGGGGGGAGCGGGGAGAGGAAGTCGAGGGGGGGAGCGGGAGGGCTTGTGCTGGAGGATCGAGTTTTCACTCGATGACGGATTGGGCGCTGGGGTCATCCGGCGAAAGCAGGGATGCTACGGGGAGTAGCATCGATTTTTCACTCGATGGAAGGCTTGGGCACGGGGTCATCCGGCGAAAGTCGGGATGCTACGGGGAGAGTAGATAACATGAGGGCGACAAGTGGGAAAGAATTCTCCAACATGTCGCCCGATATGAATAACCAATCGAAAAATAACTTCTCCAAATTGATTAACGGAATCGTCTCGTCCAATGGGCAGGAGGTCAAGCTCGGGATCGATCTTCATGCCCGCGATGGCGTGGCTTGCCTACAGGTGGACGGCAGCTTGCCGCAACGCCCGTTGCGCTTGAAGCACGAGGAACTGGTTCGCCTCGTTGGCAAGTTAGTGGCCGCCGACCTGAAGGTTTATGCCTGTTATGAGGCTGGTCCTTGCGGCTATGGATTATACCGCCAGCTCACCGAATTGGGAGCCACCGTTTTCGTGGTTGCCCCGGTGAGCCTGGCGGGCGGACGCAACCAAAAGACGGATAACCTTGATGCGCGGGGGCTGGTCGACCAACTCGACCGCTATTTGCGAGGCAACAAGAAGGCCTTCACGGTCATTCGTGTGCCAAGCCAGGAGGAAGAACAGGCGCGGGCGAGATCACGTCTGCGCGATCAGATCAAGAAGAGCCGGAGTGGATGGGAGGCACGTGGTCGAAGCGCGTTGCTGGCGCAGGGATTCCACGTGAAAGGCCGTTGGTGGGGGCCGCGCAAATGGAAGGATCTCTGTCTCGAATTACCCGAGTATCTGGTCCAGCAACTTGAGGTAATGCGTGAGATTCTGCTGAAGCTCGACGAGAAGGAAAGGGCCATCAAAAAGGAACTGGTCGAGGAGGTTAAACAGCCTCTGCCGGTCGGAATCGGAGCCCTGACCTGGGTGATGCTCCTGCGGGAGATCTGCGACTGGGGACGGTTTAAGAACCGGCGTCAAGTGGCCGGCTTCGTCGGATTATGTGCCGGGGTTCACCAAAGCGGAGGATCCTCCCGGGATCTGAGTATAAACAAGCACGGCAATCCGCGAATACGCGCCCTGTTAATCGAAGCGGTCTGGCGCATGGTGCGATGGCAACCCGATTACCCGCCCGTGCGCGAGTTGGTCGAGAAGCTTGTCAGCGGCCGGTCTCGGCGCAAGATCGCGGTCGCGGCCGCCCGCAAGCTCGCCATCGATCTGTGGCGGTTGGCCACCGGTCAAACCACGCCTGAGAAGCTCGGCCTGAGGATGCCCGAGGTTGCAGTCGGCTGAGGGCAACCAACTTCCCTTTTTGTTCTTTGATCTTTTTGCCTGAAGCGAACCCGATTTCGGAGTGGAGCGCGCACGTTTCGATGCTTGGACTTTCATCCGTTCCTGTAGATTGTGCCGCTTGCTCCGTCCCTCTTTTCCTCCGGCCTCGCCGGGGGTCGCATAAATTATAATGCGCTGCCTCTAAGGCACGCGCGGATAGCAGTTTGTCCCCCCGGCCAGTTCGAGGGGACCGGGGACGAGAGACATTCCTTTCCGGGGGCAACTCCAAAGGCCAAAAGATTGGGGCTCATTGCCGCCCCCAAACCCCCGCTAGGGGAACTAAGGTAAGAAAGCAGATCTTAAGAATGTCCTAAGAAAAATAAATCAAACAACGGTTTCATTTTCCGCTTGTCACGAAACCCTCATAGCAGCATCGAGTTTTCACTCGATGGAGGCTTGGGCACCGAGGGTTCGCGGAAGGCCGCGTGAAAAGCGGCGCTCAGCCACCCGGTTTGACGGTGCTCGATCGTATAGGTCGAGAAAACGTAGGCGTTGCCTTGATACCATTCCGAGTCGAGGCGGGGTAATTGGGAGCGGGATAGCATATGGATAAAAGTCTGGGGTGAAGAGAGTTGCTCGGCAAGGATGGATTGGGGCGGAGGTTGGGATTTCACTCGACGGAGCCTGGGCACGGGGTCATCCGGCGAAAGCCGGGGATGCTATGGGGAGTAGGATCGAGTTTTCACTCGATGGAAGGCTTGGGCACTGGGTCATCCGGCGAAAGCCGGGATGCTACGGGAGGTAGCATCGAGTTTTCACTCGATGAGGGCTTGGGCACCGGGTCATCCGGCGAAAGCCGGGATGCTACGGGGAGAGTAGCATCGAGTTTTCACTCGATGGAGGCTTGGGCACCGGGTCATCCGGCGAAAGCCGGGATGCTACGGGGAGAGTAGCATCGAGTTTTCACTCGATGAAGGCTTGGGCACCGGGTCTTCGCGTGATGAGGGGTGTTTGCGTTTGCAAGGAGCTTACCGCTTGCCAAAACCTTGGCCAATAGTCGGCGGCGAAGGGGGAGAGATCCGGGTAGCCCGGGAGCAAAGCTCCTGAGATGGCCATTTCTGGGCTTCAGTCACTAATGTCGCCCTGACCGGGTTCTGAAGGACGTAATGGCAGGTCGAGGAAAATGCGTTTTTTTCGCGTTCTTTTTCGCGGAGGACGTGGTCATGGGGTTGGCGTTGCCACCGGGCGGTTCCGAGGAACGGGCGCAGGTATCTCCGATGAAAGCGCGTCGCAATCCTTTGGTCGGAGTCTGGGTGAAGTCCGACGCCGATCCAGTGAATGTGGTCGGGCATCAGGCAGTAGGCGGGAGCCGCCAAGTGGTAGCGGATCAGCGTATGGAGCAGTGTTTCGCGGAAGGCCGCGTGAAAAGCGGCGCTCAGCCACCCGGTTTGACGGTGCTCGATCGTATAGGTCGAGAAAACGTAGGCGTTGCCTTGATACCATTCCGAGTCGAGGCGGGGTAATTGGGAGCGGGATAGCATATGGATAAAAGTCTGGGGTGAAGAGAGTTGCTCGGCAAGGATGGATTGGGGCGGAGGTTGGGATTTCACTCGACGGAGCCTGGGCACGGGGTCATCCGGCGAAAGCCGGGATGCTACGGGGAGAGTAGCATCGAGTTTTCACTCGATGGAGGCTTGGGCACCGAGGGTCATCCGGCGAAAGCCGGTATGCTACGGGGAAGCCGGGATGCTACGGGCCTTGGGATGTTACGGGGAGCTTGGGCACCGAGGGTCATCCGGCGAAAGCCGGTATGCTACGGGGAAGCCGGGATGCTACGGGCCTTGGGATGTTACGGGGAGCTTGGGATGCTGGGTCATCCGGCGAAAGCCGGGATGCTACGGCGAAAGGCGGGATGTTACGGGGAGCTTGGGATGATGGGGTCATCCGGCGAAAGCCGGTATGCTACGGGGAAAGCGGGGATGCTACGGCGAAAGGCGGGATGTTACGGGGAGTTGGGATGCTGCGGGGGAGGGGGGTTAGTCTTTTAGGTTGAGTTCCTGGCGGATTTCGGGGCGTTTGCGGGTGGCGGTGACGAATTCGTCGACTCCGAAGTCGGCGACGATGAAGTCGCCGTATTCGAAGGTGGGGGTCAGGGTTTGGCCGCTGATTTCATGCATGCGCTGGCGGGCCTGGTTGTCGCGGATGACGTCTTTGACGTCGAGGTCGAGGCCTTGGCGCTGGAAATAGGAGAGGGCGTCGGTGCACCAGGGGCATCCGGGTTTGATATAGAGTATCGGCCTTGATTTCATGGCGTAACCATAGATCATTAAACAAGTTCAGGCAAGCCACCGTTGGTTGCGCCGCACCGGGTTTGGACTGGATCGATTGAACTATGGAACTTCATATCAAAGGAGCCCGGGAGCACAATTTGCAGAATCTGGAATTGCGGATTCCGCGGGGGAAACTGGTGGTGATCACCGGGGTGAGCGGCTCGGGGAAGTCGTCGTTGGCTTTCGACACGATTTACGCGGAGGGGTATCGCAAATACATCGAGAGTTTGTCGACCAAGGCCCGGCAGATTTTGGAGCAGATGCGGCGGCCGGACGTCGATTTCATCCATGGGTTGTCGCCGGTGGTCGCGATCGAGCAGCGGACCGGCGGAGGGTCGCCGCGGAGCACCATCGCGACGGTGACCGAGATTTCGGACTACGCCCGGTTGTTGTGGGCGGTGGAAGGGGAGAGGTTTTGTCCGTTGGACGGGGGGCGGATCGAGAAGCGTTCGCTCGATGACAATGTCCGTCGGATCTTCGAGGAACCGCTCGGGAGCCGGTTGATTTTGCTGGCGCCGTTTCTCCATGCCAAGGCATCGATTTTGCGGGAGGAGTTGCCGAGGCTGCGTCAGCGGGGGTTCCAGCGGATCCGGCTCGACGGGGAGATCCGGTCGCTCGACGAATACGAGTTGTTGAAAACCGGAAAAGGGGATCGGTCGGTGGAGATCGTGATCGACCGGATCGTGCTGGCGGAGGATCAGATCAGCCGGGTGGCCGACTCGCTGGAACTGGCGTTCCGGGAAGGGGGAAACCGGGCGATCGCCTTGGTCCAGGAGGACAAGGACTCGCCGTGGCGGGAGATCTCGTTGAGTCAGGATCTAGCCTGCACTCGTTGCGGAGAGACCTATGAACCGCTGACGCCGCGGCATTTTTCGTTCAATCACTCCGAAGGGGCGTGTCCGAATTGCGGCGGGATTGGTCAGGAAATGCGGTTTTCGGAGTCGCTGATCGTGCCGGATCCGTCGAAGTCGGTGAAGAACGGTGCGATCAAGCCGTGGCGGATCGGCGGGAAGGCGCTGATTATCCGGCATAACGCGATCTTGAAGCAGTTGGCGGAGCAGATTCCGTTCGATCCGACTGTTCCGTGGCGGGATCTCGACCCGGAGGTGCGGCGTATTTTGATCCATGGCGGAGGGGAGCGGCTCTTCGTGCTGAAGGTCGGCCGGGGGAAGAAAACGCCCGAGGAAAAGCCGTTTGCCGGGGTGATCGCCGACTTGGAGAAGTCGCGGGCGGAATCGAAAAGCGAAGGGTTCCGGGCGCGGTTGACCACGTTTCAGACCAGTCAGCTCTGCACTGTTTGCCACGGGGGGCGATTGAATCCGGTCAGTTCGCACGTGTTGGTGGGAGGAAAGAGTCTGCCGGAGTTTTTCGCGGACGACATCGGCGCGGCGGGCGGTTTCCTGGCCGGGTTGGCCGCTTCCGGGGAAGGGCGTCCGGAAGGGGTGATGGAAGTGTTGCGGGGGTTGCAGGAGCGGGTCGGGTTTTTGCGGGAAGTCGGGTTGGATTACCTGTCGTTGCAGCGGGAGCATGGGACGTTGAGCGGCGGGGAGGCCCAGCGGGTACGGTTGGCGACGCAGCTGGGGATGGGGTTGGTCGGGGTGATTTATGTGTTGGACGAGCCGAGTATCGGGCTGCATCCGCACGACAACGAGCGGTTGTTGAAGACCCTGCTGACCCTGAAGGAGCGGGGGAACACGGTGTTGGTGGTGGAGCACGACGAGGAGACGATGCGGATCGCGGATCATTTGATCGAAATCGGACCGGGGGCCGGGCCGGAGGGAGGGAGGATCCTTTTTCAAGGAACACCGGAGGAATGCGAGAAGGAACCGGTCTCGCGGACCGGTCCGTATCTGGCGCACGACCTGTCGATCTGCGCGGAAGGGGCGCGGATGCGGCCCGACGGACGGTGGTTGACGGTGCATGGGGCGGCGGAGAACAACCTCCGCGAAGTGGACGTCTCGTTTCCGGTCGGGTTGATGACTTGTGTCACGGGGGTGTCGGGGTCGGGGAAGAGCAGTCTGGTCAACGACATCCTGGCGCGGGCGGCGGCCTTCCGGTTGAACCGGGCCAAGGCGATTCCCGGGCGTCACCAAAAGATCACCGGCTGGGAGCATTACGGCCGGGTGGTGGAAGTCGACCAGTCGCCGATCGGCCGGAGTCCGCGGTCGAATCCGGCGACCTTCGTGAAGTTGTTCGATTTGTTGCGCGACGTCTTTTCGCAGACGCCGTTGGCCCGGGTGCGTGGATACCGGCCGGCCCGGTTCAGTTTCAACGTCCGGGGCGGGCGTTGCGAGCGGTGCCAGGGAGACGGGGCGATCAAACTCGACATGCAGTTTTTGGCCGACGTCTACACGGAATGCCCCAGTTGTCAGGGGAAGCGTTACAACCGGGAGACGTTGGAGGTGTTGTTCAAAGGATACAGCATCGCCGACGTGTTGGGGATGTCGGTGCGGGAGGCGATGGAGTTGTTCCGGAACATCCCGAAGGTGATGGAGAAGCTGGAGACGTTGAGCGCGGTCGGGCTCGATTACCTGCAACTCGGGCAAGCGGCGACGACGCTTTCCGGCGGGGAGGCGCAGCGGTTGAAGTTGTCGTTGGAGTTGAGCAAGCGGCAGAGCGGGGAGACGCTGTATATCCTGGACGAGCCGACGACGGGGTTGCATTGGATCGACATCCAGCGGTTGATGGACCTCCTCTTCCGGTTGCGGGACGCGGGCAACACGATCTTGATCATCGAGCACAACCTCGACGTGATCCATGTCGCCGATTGGTTGATCGATCTCGGGCCGGACGGAGGGACCGGGGGCGGTCAGTTGATTTTCGCCGGACCGCCGGATGAGATCGAGTCGGTGGAAGAGTCGAAGACCGGTCGGGCGTTGAAAAAGTGGAAACGGACGAGGAAAGGGAAGTGACGGGAGAGGGGAAGAAGACAGACAGGAATGTCTGTGTCACTGGTGAGAGAAATAGACAGACGTTTTTGTCTGTGAAACAACGGCCGCCTCCGCTGGGAGGGGTGGCATCCTGCCGTCCGCCGTCGGCGTCAGAAGCAGGTCGGCTGGAAGGGAGGGTCGGCTGGAAGAGAAGGTCGGCTGGAAGCCAACCCTCCGATTTCACTTGTCCATCCGGAATGGGGTTTCGGGCGTTCGGTTGGCTGAAACAGCGGTGAGGACGACACACCCCACCATGCTCGCGCATGGTCCCCCCCTCTCAAGAGGGGATCTGCGTGAAAAAGTGCCCCTTTTGAGAGCGGTGGGGTGGGTTGCTAGTCCTTGGCGGATTTTGCGTCCTTCGCGGCCAATTTGTGTTCGCCGGTTCCGTTGCCGTTCAAGTCGGCCACTGAACGGACACTGTTTTGGCCGTTCTTTCCGTTTTTTCCGTTGTGGCCGTGGACATGGCCGTTGTGGGAGATGGGGGATTTGAATTCGAGAAGCTTCCAATAGCCTCCGACGTTGACGGTGGTCACTTTCTCCGGTCCGAACCCGAGGAGGCCGACGAAATGGTCGAGGGAGAAATCGGGTTGGAATCCGAGTTTGCGGGAGAACGGGGCCAACCGGCTTTCCATCGATTTGAGGAACGGTTTGCTGGAGGCGAAATGGTTCACCACGAGGACGGGCGTTCCTGGTTTGGTGACGCGGAACATTTCGAGCATCATCTCCCGGGGGTCCGGGACGACCGAGGCGACATACATCGCGACGGCTCCGTCGAAATGGTTGTCGGGGAACTCCAGGGCCTGGGCGTCCATCTCCAGCAGTTCTTTGACGTGAGGGTGCTTGGGTGTCTGGAAACGGCGCCGCGCTTTCTCGAGCATTTCCGGGCTGACGTCGACTCCGGTGACCTCGACGTGGGGCTTGTAAAACGGAAGGGATAGGCCGGTGCCCACTCCGGTTTCAAGAATTTTGTCGCCTGGATTTTGGTTGAACCGCGACACCGCGAGTCGCCGCCCTTCGTTGACGATTCGCCCGAACACGTAGTCGTAAACGGGCGCGTAAAACCGGTAGGCCTTTCGAACGCTGATAAGATCCATCATTTGAAAGAGACTACCTTAAGGGAAAAAAAGGCGGCATGCGACAAGTAAAATCAAATTTCGGTTCCATTCGGGGAGGAATCGTTGGGGAGGCTTGCTCGAACATGGGGCGGGGCCGGGGGGGAGGTTCCGGGGACGCCCCCAGGGTTGGCTTGATTTTCCATTGAGGAAAAACCTGTTTGCCTTTCCGCGAGAGTGTGTCTTCTTGAAGGGCAATCCATTCTGAGTATTCTTGTTTTTCGTATGCGCATTCGTAACTGGGACTTTTTTCTGTTTATCCTGGGCTACCATGTTTTATTGGTGGCGATGATTCCCTTCGTGGTCGGGCATCTGAATTGGGCTGCCCTCGCGGTCTTCCTGGTGACGTTCATCATTGGTGGATTGTCGATCACCGCCGGGTATCACCGGTTGTTCGCCCATCGGTCCTACCGGGCGCATCCGGTCTACGAATGGTCGGTCCTTCTGGGCTCGATGCTGGCTTTCCAGTGGACGGCGCTCAGTTGGGCGCACGACCACCGGTTGCACCACAAATACGTCGACACCGACAAGGACCCATATTCGATCAAGAAAGGGTTCTGGTATGCCCATCTCCTGTGGATGCTTGATTACAAGCGCGAGTTCGAAGAGCGCCGGGTGGCGGATTTGATGAAAAATCCGCGGGTGATGTTCCAGCACAATTATTACCTGCCGGTGGCGATCGTGGTGAACGTCGCGGTCTTCGGGATCGCCTGCCTGTTCATGCATCCGTTGGCGGCGTTGTTCGCCGGGGTGGTGCTCCGGATCTTCGCCCTGCATCATTGCACCTGGTTCATCAATTCCCTCGCCCACACCATCGGTTCCAGGACCTATGCCAAGGAGTTGAGCGCGGTCGACAACGCGGTCTTGGCGTTCTTGACCTTCGGTGAAGGGTATCACAACTACCATCACGCCTTTGAAGGAGATTATCGGAACGGCATTCGCTGGTATCATTTTGATCCGACCAAGTGGCTGGTTTGGACGGCGTCGAAGTTCGGTATCGCCACCAATTTGGTGACGGTCGACAAAATCCGTTTACAGAAGACCCTGGTCCAAAAGGATAAGAAGCTGTTGATGGAGCACCTGTCTGAACTCGGTCACGAAGTCGACGAATTGGCGGCCGAGACGCGGGCTCGTCTTGAGCAACTCGCGACGGCCTTCGAGGCGCGGGCGGCGGTGTTGACCCGCAAGGTCACCGAATTCAAGAAGACGTCATCCGACAAGCGTCGCCAGTTGAAGCGGGAAATCCGTCACATGGACCGTGAGTTGCGTCAGATGTGGAAGGAATGGGTCGAGTTGACCCAAATGGCCGCCGAGCGGTATCAATTGGCCCATTGATTGGGATTCGCCCGGAGCTGTTTAAAGCTCCGAGCATCCGGCTTTCGCCGGATGAAGGGAGCGGCGCGCTTCAGCCGCCGTCGTTGGACGGAAAGGGTTTCGGACGTTTCCCGTTGCCGACGGTTTCATCGAGTGAAAACTCGACGCTACGGGTAGCATCCGGCTTTCGCCGGATGAGGGGAGCGGCGCGCTTCAGCCGCCGTCATTGGACGGAAAGGGTTTCGGACGGTTTCTGGGGCCGACGGTTTCATCGAGTGAAAACTCGACGCTACGGGTAGCATCCGGCTTTCGCCGGATGAGGGGAGCTTTTCTGTGGCCGACGGTTTCATCGAGTGAAAACTCGACGCTACGGGTAGCATCCGGCTTTCGCCGGATGAGGGGAACGGCGCGCTTCAGCCGCCGTCGTTGGACGGAAAGGGGTTCGGACGTTTCCCGTTGCCGATGGTTTCATCGAGTGAAAACTCGACGCTACGGGTAGCATCCGGCTTTCGCCGGATGAGGGGAGCGGCGCGCTTTAGCCGCCGTCGTTGGACGGAAAGGGTTTCGGACGTTTCTTGGGGCCGACGGTTTCATCGAGTGAAAACTCGATGAAACGGGTAGCATCCGGCTCCGGGTTATCACGGAGGATAGGCTTGATTCGGACCGGCTGGTCGGATGATGGTGGGGTCGAACGTTTAACCGATTTCAATACATCCGTTTCCGATGACCGAAAATCTCTTGCCGATGTTTGCCGCCGGGGGCGGCCGCTCCTGGGTTTCGCCCGCCTTGACCAACTTGAACCGGCTGCCGATGCGGGCCACGTTCACCGGATTTCCGGATAAGCGTTCGGTTCGGGCGGGGCACGCTGCCGGGTCGCCATGGAAGGTCGATCTCAACGGCGAATGGGATTTCCATTACGCTCCGCGGCCGGAGGCGGTCTCGACCGCGGTCCTGAGCCGGAACGGGGGAGACGTCGTTTGGGAGAAGATTGCAGTGCCGTTCAGCTGGACGATGTGCGGTTACGGACACCCGCAATATACCAACGTTCAAATGCCGTTTCCCGATCTGCCGCCGAACGTGCCGACGGAAAATCCGACCGGTGTTTACCGGCGGAATTTTCGGTTGCCGAAGGAGTGGGAGGGACAACGGATCGTTCTTCACGTCGGTGGCGCGGAGTCGGTGGTTTATGTCTACGTGAACGGACGGCCGGTTGGGATGAGCAAGGATTCGCGATTGCCGGCTGAATTCGACCTGACCGGGTTCGTCGAAGCCCGCGGCGAGAACCAGCTGGTTTTGGCCGTGGTGAAATGGTCGGACGCCACTTTCATCGAGGATCAGGACCAATGGTGGATGGGGGGGCTTTTCCGTGACGTTTTTTTGCGAAGCACCCCTAGGATTTGGATCGATGACTTTTCGGTTCGCGCCGATTTCGATCCGGCGACCGGAGAAGGAGATCTTCAGATCGACGTTCACGCGGGATCCGATGCTGAGTCGACCGCCGGTTGCGCGGTGGAGGTGCGGGTCACCGGCCCGAATGGCAAAGCGGTTCTCAAGAAGCCGTTGACCGCGGAAACGGATCGCGGCGGCGTTGCCCGGTTGAACAAAAGGTTCGCCCGGGTTAATCCTTGGAGCGCGGAGACGCCGAACCTTTATACGGTCGAGCTGATGCTGAAGACTCCCCACGGGGAAGAGCATGCCGCCGTCCGGACCGGATTTCGGCGGGTGGAAGTCCGGGAAGGTTGCCTGTTGGTCAATGGCCGGAAAGTGATGATCAAAGGGGTCAACCGTCACGAACACGACGACCGGACCGGCAAGGCGATTTCCGAAGAAGGGATGTTGCGCGACATTCTTTTGATGAAACGTCATAACATCAACGCGGTCCGCACTTCCCATTATCCGAACGATCCGCGTTGGTACGAGCTCTGCGACGAATACGGGCTTTACGTGGTCGACGAAGCGAACATCGAGTCGCACGCCTTTTACAATGAGATCTGCCGGGATCGACGTTACACCGCCGCGTTCCTGGAACGGGTGCAGCGGATGGTGATTCGGGATAAGAACCACCCTTCGATCATCCTCTGGTCGCTGGGCAATGAAAGCGGATACGGGCCGAACCATGACGCCGCCGCCGGGTGGGTGCGGAGTTACGATCCGAGCCGTCCGCTTCACTACGAAGGGGCGATCAACCGGAACGCCGGGCGGCTTGACTGGGATCGCGGAAAGCCGTCCAGTGATTTAATCTGTCCGATGTATCCGCCGATCGCGGATATTGTTGATTGGATCGAGCGGCGCGCCGGCGAACGTCCATTGATTCTCTGCGAATATTCCCACGCGATGGGAAACAGCAACGGCAGTTTGGCCGACTATTGGGCGGCCTTCGAGAAATACCGCGAGAAAGGATTGCAAGGCGGGTTCATCTGGGAATGGGTCGATCATGGGTTGGTGAAAAAACTTCCCGACGGCCGGGAGTTTTGGGCGTATGGCGGTGATTTCGGCGATCAACCAAACGACGCCAATTTCGTTTGCGATGGTTTGGTTTCCCCCGACCGCACTCCTCATCCGGCGATGCGCGAGCTGGCTTTCCTTCATCGTCCGGTGGCGGTGACTCGCATCGATGTCAAGAACCGACGGATCCGGGTGGAAAACCGGCATGACTTTCTCGATCTGACCCACCTCCGCGGCGGATGGGAGCTCCAATGCGGAGGCGAGACGGTCCAGCGGGGACGCTTGCCGCGGTTGAAAATCGCTCCCCGGACGTCCGAGTGGGTGGCGGTCGATTGGTCGCCGGGGAAGATGCTTGAAGGCATCCCTGTCTTTTTGAATATCCGTTTCACGGTCGCTCGGGAAAGTCCCGGCTTGAAGCGCGGGGAGGAAGTCGCGTGGGATCAGTTGTCCATTCGCCGGGGGACGCGTCGCAAAGCGGGCTCGCTGAAGTCGGCGGGCTCGGCTGGCGGCGAAGTCAACGTGGAAGAAACCGCCGGGGCGATCCGTTTGACCGCCGGGGAGGTGCGCCTCGAATTTGATCCGGCGACTGGTTTTCCGCTGTCGTTGCGGCGGAAAAACCGGGAGAGCTTCGCCGGGGCTCCTGTCCCGCAAGTGTGGCGGGCTCCGCTCGACAACGACGGCATCAAACTCTGGACCGGTCAGCATCACAAGCCGCTCGGGCGGTGGAAGAAAATGGGTCTCGACCGAGTCGCCTTCCGTTTGGTCGATCTCTCCCTGAAGCGACTTAAGGATGGTTCCGTCGGCGTGGTCACCCGTCATGAAGGGAGCGGTCGGGAGGATTGGAGCGATATCGTTTGGGACGCGGAGTGGCGGCTTGCTGCGGACGGCACGCTCTCGCTGGCGACCGACGTTCGGTTCGGCGACGGAATCACCGACGTTCCCCGGGTCGGGTGGGCGTTCATCCTGGCGCCGGCGTTGGCCAACGTCGAATGGGCCGGTCTCGGTCCGTGGGAGAATTATCCGGATCGCCAATCCTCGGCGTTGCACGGACGTTATCAGTCGGCTGTGAAGAATTTGTTCGTTCCCTATATTATGCCGCAGGAAAACGGACGGCGCGGGGAGGTGGAGGAATTGGTATTGACCGCGAGCAAGGGGCGTGGAATCCGGATCACCGGGGACCGGCCGTTCGGATTCGGCGCCTCGCACCACAGCACGACGGATTTGACGAAGGCGGTGCATCTCCACGAACTGCCGGAGCGGAAAGAGGTTTTTCTCAACATCGACATCGCCCATCGCGGCGTCGGCACCGGCAGTTGCGGTCCCGACACGCTGGAGCGGTATCGGTTGCTGGAGAAGCGATATCGCTGGAGCTTGGTGTTGGAGCCGATGTGAGCTATTGAAGGGTGGGGCGTCTGCCAGTGGGAGCAAGTTCCGGCTTCAGACGGTCTTTGAGTCGAGGTGGGGACCGCCTGAAGGCGGAACTCGTGCGTCATCAAGTCGCAAACGTCTGACAGGTGCGAGACCTGTTCCGGGCAAACCGTGCGCTGCCCGCGAATCGAACCGAAACTGCGTCGCCGCGAGGCGGGGTGGAGAGCAACGGAAAGAGAGAATGCAGACCATAACGAAAGTGAACCTGATACGGCCGTCATGCGGGCCGAGCCTGCGGGTTGTTGAGCGAAGGCACGCGCGACGAATGAGTCGCGACTCATGGAGGGCGGATCCCACGGCAAAGCCCTGCCATGGCTGCATGGAGGTGGTTGGGGATAGTATGCATTCAAGGACGTCTGCGATGAAGATGAGAGATCTGATGGGAAAGGCCGACCTGTGTCCGACACCGTCCCGGAACGAGCGCGACCGGGTTACCAACGCTCAGCCAAATCGGACGTCCCGTCGCCCATCAGAAGTCAGAGTCCTCGTAGGAGCGATGAATCCGGGTAACTCCGGAGGAGCAAAGGAGGGCAGGAAGATGAAAGGAAGTCGCTCATGACCGAAGGACCAACCCCGTCGCAAGTGCCGGAAACGGCTATCCAGGACGGACAGGCCCGCGAGTTGCGCAAACGACTCGGAGCCGACCCTTTGGTCTGGACCGATCCCATGCTGGCAGCCCTCAAATCGGGGGTGAAGGGAGGCAAGTGGTTCAGCCTCAAAGACAAACTCTACAGCCGTCGCACGCTGCAACATGCCTGGCATATTGTGGCAAGCCGCAAGGGCGGTGGAGGAGTCGACAAGATCAGCCTGCATCAGTATGGCGAGCAACTCGACCTTCGGTTGGGCAAGCTGGAAGCCAAACTCAGAAGCGGGCGATATGAACCGAACCCGGTGAAACGAGTGTATATCTCGAAACCGGGAAGCAAAGAGAAACGCCCCTTGGGCATCCCGACCGTGGAAGACCGCATCGTCCAAACGGCGATGCTGCTGGTGATCGGACCGATCTTCGAGATCGGGTTCTCGACCCACAGTTACGGTTTCCGTCCCGGACGCGGCTGCAAAGACGCGCTTCGGGAAGTGGACGGTCTGCTCAAGGAAGGATACGAATGGATAGTCGACGCCGACCTCAAAAGCTACTTCGACACGATCGACCATGACATGCTCATGGCGCTCGTGCGCGAAAAGGTGGCCGACGGGATGGTGCTCGACTTGCTGGAATCCTACCTGAAACAAGGAGTGGTCAACGAACTCAAGGACTGGGAACCGACGGAGAAAGGCACGCCCCAGGGAGCGGTGATCTCACCGCTGCTGGCGAACCTGTATCTGAACGGACTCGACCACCTGCTCGCTGCCCGGGGCCACAAGATGATCCGCTACGCGGACGACTTCGTGGTTCTCGCGCGAAGCAGGGAGGAAGCCGAAATGGCCCTCGCCGCGACCTCGGAATGGACTCGCGGGCGCAAGCTTACGTTGCATCCCGAAAAGACGCGGTTGGTGACCCATCGGGAAGGCTTTGAGTTCCTCGGTTACCGTTTTGAAAACGGAAACCGCTATGTCCGGCAGAAAAGCCTGACGAAGTTGCGCGCAACCCTGCGACC
Source organism: Verruconatronum alginivorum (assembly GCF_056590205.1). Taxonomy (NCBI): domain Bacteria; kingdom Pseudomonadati; phylum Verrucomicrobiota; class Opitutia; order Opitutales; family Verruconatronaceae; genus Verruconatronum; species Verruconatronum alginivorum. The sequence continues at coordinate 4,024,212 of NZ_JBWPVQ010000001.1, forward strand.
GAAAACCAAACGAACCAATGGCGTTTCGCTGAAGGCGATCATCAAGGAGATAAATCCGGTGCTGGTCGGGTGGTTCGGGTACTTCAAAGACGCCCACAAGAACACCTTCGTCTGGATGGACGGTTGGGTGCGGATGCGTTTGCGCAGCATCCTGCGCAAGCGTGCCGGGCGCAAAGGCCGCGGCCGCGGACTCGACCACCAGCGCTATCCGAACAAGTACTTCGCCGAGATGGGATTGTTCAGCCTTGAACGGGCCCATCGGGAAGCGTGCCAGTCTCGATAAAGAGCAATCATCAACCGGAGAGCCGGATGCGGGAGATCTGCACGTCCGGTTCGGAGGGAGGGGCGGGGCCTCGGCCCCGTTCCTACCCCTATCAACAAAACGGCTCGCCTTGGTCTGTGTCACGCGGGCGGCGGTGGATTCGCGCTTGTTTTCGGGCGGTTTTGGGTTACCGTTTGCCGCTTTATGTCTTTGCGCGATGAGATTTCCAGGCGGCGGACGTTCGCCATCATTTCCCACCCGGACGCGGGTAAAACCACGTTGACCGAAAAATTCCTCCTTTACGGGGGGGCGGTCCACTTGGCCGGTTCGGTGACGGCGCGCAAAAACCAGCGGTCGACCACTTCCGATTGGATGGAACTCGAACGCAAGCGGGGCATCTCGGTCAGTTCGACCGTCCTCCAATTCGAATACGGCGGCTTCGCGGTCAACTTGCTCGACACCCCTGGTCACCAGGACTTTTCCGAAGACACTTATCGGGTCCTGACCGCCGTCGACGCGGTGATCATGGTGATCGACGCCGGTAAGGGGATCGAGTCGCAGACTTTGAAATTGTTCGAAGTCTGCCGACGCCGGGGGATTCCGATTTTTACCTTCATGAACAAATGCGACCGTCCGACCCTCGAGCCGTTGGCGCTCTTGGACGAGTTGGAGCGCGTCCTCGGGATCGGGGCCTATCCGATGAATTGGCCGATCGGAAACGGGAGTTTCTTCAAGGGCGTTTACGACCGGCAGGAAAAGAAGGTCCATTTGTTCGAGCGGACCCCGGGAGGAAAATACCGGGCGGCGGTTTCGATCCGGGGACTCGACGACCCGTTCGTTCGCTCGGTTACCGACGAAACGACTTTCGAAAAAGTCGCCGAGGAAGTGGAGATGCTGGAAATGGCGGGCGAGGATTTCGATCTCTCGGCTGTGTTGGCCGGAAAGATTACCCCGGTCTTTTTCGGGAGCGCGGTCAACAATTTCGGCGTGCAGTTGATGCTCGACACCTTCTTGAAGATGTCGGCGCCTCCGGCTCCCCGCGAGGCTATCTCGGGACCGGTGCCGACCGACCATGAGACGTTTTCCGGTTTCGTATTCAAAATCCAAGCCAACATGGACCCGAAGCACCGAGACCGGATCGCCTTCGTCCGGGTTTGTTCGGGGAAATTCACCCGGGACATGAACGTGGTCCATGTTCGCACCGGCAAGCGCCTGCGCCTGTCCAGTTCCCACAAGCTGATGGGCCAGGACCGCGAAACGGTCGACGAGGCGTATGCCGGCGACATCGTCGGTTTGGTCGGTCACTCGGAATTCGCCATCGGCGACACCTTGGCAGATCAACCGGGGATCGTTTACCGGGAGATTCCCCGGTTCGCGCCGGAATGTTTCGCGTATTTGCACAACCCGGTTTCGTCCAATTTCAAGCGCTTCCGGACGGGCCTCGATCAGTTGATGCAGGAAGGGGTGGTGCAATCGTTCGAACTTCCCGGGGCGGTGCAAAACATCCCGCTCCTCGGGGCGGTCGGTCCCCTGCAGTTTGAGGTGGTCCAAGCGCGACTCGAGGCGGAATACAATTGCGAAACCCGTCTCGAAGCCGCGCCATGGACCATTTGCCGCTGGATCGCGACCCCGGAAGTCGATTTGTCGCGGCTCATCGTTCCCAACGGAGTCCGAGTCGCCCTCGACGCCGACCGGCAACCGGCGGTCCTTTTCCCGAGCGATTGGCTTTTGACCTTCTTCAAGGAAAAGAACGAAGGGATCGAGCTGTCGGATCTGCCGCCGGAGCGGGAATTGGCGGAGCATTGAGGAGTCGCGGTTTGGCGGGTGTAGGTTCGTGGAACAGGCATTGCTGCGTGTTGATCACGGACAGGAATGTCCGTGCTCCTTTGGCTTTGGTGGAACAGGCATTCCTGCCTGTTGGTCACGGACAGGAATGTCCGTGCTCCTTTGTTTTTCACGGACAGGACGGAGCGAAGCGGAGATGGCGTAGCAATGTCCGTGCTCCTTTGGTGGAACAAGCATTCCTGCCTGTTGGTGTCACGGACAGGAATGTCCGTGCTCCTTTGTTTTTCACGGACAGGACGGAGCGAAGCGGAGATGGCGTAGCAATGTCCATGTCATGCGGGGGTCGGTTCGGGTTCCAGGGCGAGGCGGCGGCAGGTCTTGAGGTCGAGTTTGCCGGTGCCGAGAAAGGGGATCGTATCCACTGTCCGGATCTTTTTCGGGATCCAGAGATTCGGGAGTCCTTTCGCCGTAAGCTTTTCCCGTAATTCGGCGGGGGCGATCGGCACGGCGGTGAGAAGAATGAGTTCTTCGCCTTTGCTCTCCTCCGGAATACCAATCACCACCACCGGACAGGTGTCATGGTCGCCGAGATCGAGGGTTTCGACGATCGTTTCCTCGACCGTGCCGTGCGGCACCATCTCTCCGCCGATTTTGGAGAAACGGGAGAGGCGCCCGACGATGTGGATGAAGCCGTCTTCGTCGAACCGGACAATGTCCCCGGTGTTGAACCAGCCGTCTTTCACCGCTTCGGCGGTGAGGTCGGGACGGTCGAGATAACCGCCGAATACGTTCGGTCCTTTCACTTGCAGTAGACCGGGGGAGCCAAACGGAATTTCGGCTCCGGTATCGGGATCAAGGATACGTGCTTGGATGCCGGGCAACAGGCGTCCGACCGACCCGTTGCGTCCGGCGACCTGGTCGGCGGCCTTCGCCCGGGTGCGGGCAGGGGGAGGGAGGTTGACGCTGAGACACGGGGCGGTTTCGGTCAGGCCGTAACCTTCCAGCACCGGCAGGGCGAACCGTTCGGCGAATCCGTCGAGCAGGGGCGCTGGGACTTTCTCCGCGCCGGCCACGATCATCCGGAGGGAGGCGAAGTCTTCGGGGGTCGCTTTCTTCAAGTAAGGGCGGAGGAAGGTGGCGGTGCCGGGGAAGACGGTCGCCTGTTCCTCGCGGATCGCGTCGGCGATTTTGCGCGGTTCGAGCGGAGTCGGATAGGTGATCACCGGGAGGCCGCGCAACAATGGACACCAGAGGGTGACGGTGAAGCCGAAGCTGTGGAAGAACGGCAGGGTCGCCATGATCCGGTCGCGGGGCGATAGGAAGCTGGTCTCCGACATCTGGAGGATGTTGCCCAGGATGTTGCGGTGGGTCAGGACGACTCCTTTCGGTTCTCCCGAACTACCGCTGGTGAACAGCAAGGCGCACTCGCGGTTGCCGCCGTGTCGCGGGAGCCGCAGAAACGAAGCGAGGATTCGGCCGGGCAGCACGAAGGCGGCGGCGAGACGAAGCAGGACGGCCGGTTTGCCGACGGCGGCGATCTCCTCAGTTAGATCGCGAGCGCCTTCCGGCCACGGAATGTGGGCGGCCTTCTTTTGCAACGCTTGGGCGGTGAGAATCGTATCGATTTTCCCCAGACGAAGGGCCGATTCCCATGCGGCGGGTCCGACAGTGAAGTTGAGATTGACCGGGGTCTTGCCGGCGAGGAGGCAGGCAAGGTTGGCGATGGCCGCGCCGGCTCCGGGGGGCAGGGCGATGCCGATTCTCGCCTCCGCCGCGTGCGCTTTGCGCCAGCGGGCGGCGAGAGCGGCGGCCACTGCGAGAAGGAGGGCGCGGGAGAACGGGCGGCGGGTGGGATAACGGTCGATGAAGGCGGTCTTCCACGGGGATTTGGCCAAAGCGATCACCGCCTCGCGTCCGAGGTGGCGGCTGAGTTCGGGACGCGTGGCGAAGGTGTCGTGGCCGAGGTCGAGGAGCGCTTGCTGCAACGCCTCGGGAGTCGCGTCTTCGGCGCAGATCGGACGGCCCAGGGAGAGGGTTACCGGTGGGGCCGGGAGACGGGGCATCTTGCGGAAGAACCGTCCGCCGGAGAAGGAGAAGAAGCTCCCCCAAAGTCCGTCGAGCCATGCTGGAATCACCGGGACGTCCGCTCCTTTCGCGATCAGATGAAAACCCTTTTTGATCCCCTGCAAACCGCCGGTGCGGGTCAATTGACCCTCGGGAAAGATGCAGACGAGCTCGCCGGCGCGGGCGGCGGCGACGGCGTCGCGAATGCCCGCCCGGGCGTTGTCCCGGGAGACCGGGATCACGGCGAACCAGCGGAAAGCCAAGCGGATCCACGCTCTTTCTCGCAGCCCGGAGAAGGCCATGAAACGGACCGGACGGTCGAGGGCCGATTGGACGATCAAGGCGTCGAGGTAGGAGACGTGGTTGCAGGTGATCAAGGCGCCCCCTTCCGGCAGATTCTCCAATCCGCGGAGGCGGATTCGGTAGAAGCGGCGGAGCGCCATCCGGACCAGCATGGCGACGAAACTGTCGGGGAGGAGAAACAGGATGTAACCGGTGACGATCAAGGCGGGCAGGGCGAGGAAGAGGAATTGTCCGCTGACCGAGAGTCCGATGTATTGGCTCAGTAAATACTGGACGATCACCGCGCCGATCCCGGCGATGTTGGTGAGAAGGTTGTTGGCGGCGATCACCCGTCCCCGTTGCTCGTTGCGGGCGCGGGCTTGAAGGAAAGCGTTGACCGGAACGACGAAGAGGCCGGAGGAAAAGCCGAGCGCGCCGATCGCGCCGCGGAAAAGCAGCGAGGAAGGATCGGAAAGACCGACGAGGACAAGACTCGCCACCATGGCGATGCTGCCGAGGGGGATCAAGCCGAGCTCGATCCGGTTGCGGGAAATGGCGGCGGCGGAGAGGCTGCCGAGGGCAACGCCCCCGCCGAGGATGGCGAACAAGATGCCGGCTTCGGTGGCGGACCCGGTGTTGCCCCCGTGGAGGGTGCGTCCGAGTTCGATCAAGGTCATGTAGAAGACGCCGCCGAGCGCGTAGAAGTAGGCGTTGCCGAGGGCGGCGAGACGCAGCGGACGTTGTCCCCAGAGGCGGGCGGTTTGGCTGAAGTGTTGCCAGAAAAGGGAGAGGCGGAACGGTTCGGAGCTGACCGACTCGGTGCGGGCGACCGGCTGGAAGACGGCCAACGCGGCCACCGCGCCGACTCCGAGAATCGTCACGGCCCAAAGAGCGCCCTGCCATGGGTCGCCGGCGGAGGTGGCGGTGAAGCGATCGAACAACCAGGCTCCGCCGAGGCTCCCGGCGAGGATCGCCGCTATCCCGAGCATCTCCATCCAACCGACCGCGACGCTCAACCGCTTTTCGCCGACCAGTTCCTTGAGGATCCCTTGTTTGGCGGGAGAGAAGAAGCAGGATTGCAAGGCGAGCAAACCGAAACCGACGATCGCCCCGGGGAGATTGCGGGCAGACAGGCAAAGGCCGATCCAGGCGACGATGACGATCTGGGCGACGAGGAGTCCGTTCAGCAGCGACCGCTTGGGAAGGCGGTCGGTGACCCAACCGGCGATCGGGGCGAAGAGAATGAACGGCAGCACCAGCAAGCCGGCCATCAAACTGATCAACAGGACGCCGCCGTCGCCGGAGATCAGTCCGGGAAATTGGAGGAGCCCGATCAGGGCGAGCTTCGCCGCGTTATCGGTCACGATCACCTGCGTTTGGGCGGTGAGCAACCAGGGAAGAGATTTCGGTGATAATTCGGTTTTCATTACGGCTGTGTCTTAATCATTTGCCGTGCCAAAAACCTCGGTGGTTGTGTAGGTTGTTTCTCTTGATGGTTTTAGGGATGTTTCGGGCAGTCGATGATGATTCGTCTTGTGCAAAATTTGCTGGCATGACGCGCATTAAATGTCTTAGGTGATTCGCGATGAAGCACCAGGAAGAGGAGAGGTTGGCGGAGGCGATCGGACGGTTGGTTTATTGTAATCCGTTTCGGCAGGAGCGGATCGCGGTCGAGAAGGAGGCGTTGGGAGGCGAGTTTGAGGAACATGGGGCGGAGTGGAATCTGCGGAACGATTGGTTGGAGAAGCATCCGAATGTGGTTTCGTTGGCGAGACGGGCGGAAGGATTGTGCGATTCGTTGCGGGAGTCCTGGGGGAAGCGGGGTCCGACCGCCCGGCAGCGGGAATTGTACGAGGGGGTGGTTTTTTTCATTTGTTTCATCGTTATTCGGGGGATTTCGACGCCCTGTTGGAGGCGGCGCTCGAAGCGGGACGTCCGGTTGAGCGGGTCGGGTTTTTCGGGCGGTTTCGGGCGGAAGCGGACCGGTTGATGGTTTGGCGGGGGGAACCGTTGGCCGCGGATTACCGGGCGGATCATTTGTTCGCCTTCTTCTTTCAGATCCGACGGGCGTTTTTCCAGATCTTCCGACATTTGGTCGGACGGTCGCGTCCGGCGGCGGAGTTGCGGGCCAAGGTTTGGGAATCGATCTTCACCCATGATCTTAGGCGTTTCCGTAAGGCGTTGTATTCAAGGATGGAGGACATGGCGACGCTGATTACCGGGCCCTCGGGAACGGGTAAGGAGTTGGTCGCGAGGGCGATCGGGTTGTCGCGGTTCGTTCCGTTTGATCCGAAGGGCCAACGGTTCGAGGAGGATTTCGCGGGCTCGTTTTATCCGCTCAATCTGTCGGCGTTGTCAGCGACGTTGTTGGAGTCGGAGTTGTTTGGTCATCGCCGTGGGGCTTACACGGGAGCTTTGCAGGATCGGGCGGGGTGGCTGGAGGTGTGTCCCCCGTGCGGCACGGTTTTTTTGGATGAAATCGGGGAAGTCGATGCGGCGGTGCAGGTGAAGTTGTTGCGGGTCTTGCAAGACCGAACCTTTCAGCGTATCGGTGAAGTAAATACGAGGGTGTTCGGCGGAAAGATTATTGCGGCGACCAACCGGGATTTGGCGAAGGAAATGGCGGAGGGAACGTTTCGGGAGGATTTTTATTACCGGTTATGTTCGGATTTGGTGGCGACGCCGTCGTTGCGGGAGCAATTGGCCGATTCGCCGGAGGAGTTGGAGCATTTGGTGATCTTCGCCTCCCGGCGGATCGTCGGGGAGGAAGAGGCGGCAGCGTTCGGGGCGGAGGCGGAGCGGTGGATTGTGCGGCGTTTGGGCCGTGATTACGCCTGGCCGGGAAATTTCCGGGAGTTGGAGCAATGTCTTCGGAATCTCGTGATCCGAGGGGAATACCGGCCGGCCCGGGCTCGTCAGGAAGGTGCGGGGGCGGGGGATCCGTTGGCGGCCAGGTTGCTGGCGGGGGAATTGACGGCGGTGGAGTTGATGACGGAGTATTGCGCCCGCCTGTATGGTGATTGTGGGAATTACGGGGCGGTGGCGCGCCGTCTGGGGGTCGATCGGCGGACCGTGCGTAAGTATCTCGAGCGACGGGATTGACGTTTTCGAGGGTTGAAAGAGAAAGCCGCGGCCCCCGGGTTGACCGGTGGTCGCGGCTTTCGTGGCTTAACGCTGTGCGAACGTTTAGTTCGTCGCGTCGTCGAATTGATCGCCGGTTTCATCGACCGTTTCGTCAACGCCTTCGCCGGCCTCTTCGAAAGGCCCTTGTTGTTCGCAGCCGGTGAACAGCAGAGCGAACGACGCGAGGAATGCGATCACCACTGGAGTGAATTTTAGATTTTTCATAATCTTATCAGGTTCGAGTTATCGGTTGAATCCCGGTATTTTCCAGGCAAGAGGCCGCTAGTTTAGCATTTTGGCGGTTGCGTTGGCAAGGTTCGCGGGGGGCGGGATCGGATGGCTTGTGGCTGGGGAACTCCCCGAGGGGGCGTCAGGGGAGGGACGGCTTTTGAAAAAAAAGCGCGCCCTTTTTGGGGACGCGCCGAAGCCATTGGGAGAGGGGATGAGAGTGATCAGAAGCGGAAGATCAGGCCCGCCCGGACCGGGCTGTTGGATGTCGCCCCTGCGGGGCTGGAGAGGGTCCGCGTGTGGGCGGAAGTGATGGGGCGGGGTAGATGGGTTGTTTTTTGGTGTGGAGCGGGCGGGCGGAGGAATGTCGCCCTTTCAGGGCTGGTTTTTGTGGTGGTGCCTGGACCCAGGGCGTTGCCCTGGGCTGTTGGATGTCGCCCCTGCGGGGCTGGGGAGGGGCCGCGTGTGGGCGGAAGTGATGGGGCGAGGTTGAAGGGCTGATTTTGGGGTTTGGAGCGGGCGGGGCGGAGGATGTCGCCCTTTCAGGGCTGGTTTTTGTGGTGGTGCCTTGACCCAGGGCGTTGCCCTGGGCTGTTGGATGTCGCCCCTGCGGGGCTGGGCTGTTGGATGTTGTCCCTGCCGGGCTGGGCTGTTGGGTGTCGCCCCTGCGGGGCTGGGCTGTTGGGTGTCGCCCCTGCGGGGCTGGGCTGTTGGGTGTCGCCCCTGCGGGCTGGGCTGTTGGGTGTCGCCCCTGCGGGGCTGGGCTGTTGGGTGTCGCCCCTGCGGGGCTGGGGAGGGTTCCGGCGCGGGAGCGGGTCTGTTGGTTTTCGCTACTGTGGGTGGGGTTGAGTCGGGTGAGATGGCACAAAAAAAGCGACCTTTCGATCGCTTTTTTTGGTTGAGATTAATTTGGTTATTTCAGTTTCACGCGGATTCGCATGAAACGTTGGTCCGGTTGGTTGATCGGGAGTTTGTCCCGGACGGTGATGGTTTCCAGATCGCCGTTGGTGGCGACGTTGAGGACCGCGTCGGAGCCGAGGGCTTCCCAATTGAGGAGATCGCTCGATGCTTCCACGATGATGGTGACATCGTCGATTCCCTTCCGGCGGTTGTATTCCATCGTCAGGTGGTTTTCTCCGGTGGCCGGATTCCGTTCGACGGTCGCCTGGTGGATCGGGCCGTCTCCGCGGGTCGCGGGATCGATGCCGAGAGCGTAGCGGATGAGATTCGGAACCCCGGTGCCGTCCGGATCGGCGGTCGGGCCGGAGAGGGCGGTGTCCGAGAGGTCGCCGTCGCCATAGGTCGAGGTGAGCCATTCCTGATAGCTGCCGATTACCGGGCTGTCTCCGCCGCCGGTGTCGCCGGAGAAACGAGCCTGGATTTGATTGGCGCTCAGGTCCTTGTCGAAGATCGCGACGCTGTGGATTTCACCGACCCAGCCGCGGTTGCCGCCGATTTCATTCCCGAGGACCAAGGCGAAGTCGGAGCCCCAGTTGGTCAAGGCCCCTTCACGTTGTTCGCTCAGCTTCAGGACTCCGTCGCGGTAGATCCGGACGGTGGTTCCATCGAAGGTGACGACGTAGTGGCTGAGAGCGCTCGACACCTCGCCCGAAGCGGTGATGTTGGGCATGCCGTTGTCGTCGTCGGAACTGCCGGTCGTCCGCAACCGGACCGCGAGTTCGGGGCCCTGGTAGCCGTGGCCGCCGTGGCCGATCATGAAGTTGCGGTTGGAGTTGTCCTTCGAGATGGTGACGATTCGGGAAGGATGGGTGCCGGCGTCGGGTTGATTAAGATGCCCGGGTTTGGCCCAGACCTCGACGCTGAGGCGTCCGGTTTCGGCGATCCGGTCGACGACCTTGGCGGTTGAACCGCTGCTGGTGAGGGCCGCTTCACCTCCGGGGAACGAGACCCCGCCGCCTGGGAGCCATTTGGCACCGCCGGAGAGGGTCAGGTCGAGGGAGGAGCCGAAACCGCTTTCGTCGCGAGCGACGTTTCCGCTTCCTTCAGTGAGTGGATAATAGGCGATCAGACCTTCCGGGGCGAGAGGTTCGGTGATCGGTTCTTCCGGCCGTTCGGTCGCGTTGCCGTTGAAGCGGTCGAGGATCTCGGAATCGCTGAGCGCCTTGTCGAAGATGGCGAGATCGTGAAGTTCGCCGACCCAGCCGCGGTCGCTGCCGAGTTCGTTGCCCAGGACCAAGGCGAAGTCGGAGCCCCAGTTGGTGAGCGTCCCTTCCCGGGTTTCGCTCAATTTCAGCTCACCGTCGCGGTAGATTCGGACGGTAGTTCCGTCGAAGGTGACGACGTAGTGGCTGAGTTCGCTGGAGATGGCGCCCGAGGCGGTGATGTTGGGCATGCCGTTGTCGTCGTCGGATCCGCCGGTCGTCCGCAACCGGACCGCGAGTTCGGGGCCCTGGTAGCCGTGGCCGCCGTGGCCGATCATGAAGTTGCGGTTGGAGTTGTCCTTCGAGATGGTGACGATCCGGGAAGGATGGGTGCCGGCGTCGGGTTGGTTGAGGTGTCCGGGTTTGGCCCAGATTTCGAAGGAGAACTGGCCGGTGGCGGCGATTTGTTCGGTGATTTTCGCGCTCGATCCGCTGCTGGTGACGACGGCGTTGCCACCCGGGAAGGAAATTCCTCCGCCGCTGATCCATTGGGCTCCGCCGGACAGGGTGAGATTGAGGGCCGATCCGAATCCGCTGGTGTCGTTGGCCGTGGTGCCGCTTCCCTCGGTGAGCGGATAATGGGCGATCAGGCCGACGGGATCCGCCGGTTCGAAATCGGGATCGGGTTCGGCGGGCTGCGACGGAGGCGATTGGTCGAAGTTCAATGGATCGACCACGCCGACGCCGGCGTATTGTTTGACGATGGCCGGCACCTGGCTGGCCGGAATCACGGTGTAGGAATAAGGGGGAGACCAATCGATGCCACTGGCGCTGGTCGACTGCAAATCACGACCGATGTTGAGCAGGATGCTCCCGGTGTCCCGGAAAAAGCCGGGTTGCGAGGAGCTGTCGTAGCGGCGCCAAGCCTGGTTGGGGCCGTCCATGTAGTTCGATTCGGAGATGATCTGAGCTTCGACTCCGATGCCGATGGCGTAGGAACTGTTGTTGGTGAAGTAGTTGTTGAACACGTGGACCCGGCCGTAGCGGACCCGGGGGTGGCGTTGGACGGTGTCGTGGAAATAGTTGTTGTGGTAGGTGACGCGGAGCCGGTTGCGGTCGCCGGTGTGGCCGTCGCTGCTGCCGACCAGGCTCACTTTGCTGTGATTGGAGAAATAATTCCACGAGACGGTGATGAGGTCGGAACCGGTGGTGATGTCGACGAGGCCGTCGGCGCTGTCGGTGAAGTGGTTGTGGTCGATCCAGACCCGGGTCGTGCCGCCGGAGAGGCCGAGGGCGGTATCCGGAGCTCTGGAGAACTTGAGGTTCCGAATGATGACGTTGGTCTTTTCATGGAGGCGGAGGTCGCCGCCGGTGATATGGGCGTTGTTGCCGATGCCGACGATGGTCTTGTTCGATTCGACATGATAGCGCCCGTTCGACTTATGGTTCGGGTCGCTGGAGCTGAGACGGCCGAGGTCGATGGTGCCGCTGACTTTGATGATCAAGGGCTCCCGGCGGTCGATCGCCGCGACGAATTGGGAGGCGTTGGAGACCGTGATGGTCTGGCCGCCGGCTCCTCCAGTGGTTCCTGATCCGATGGACGCCCACCCGGTCATGCGGAAATCGGGTGCGGCGGCGTGGGCCAGTTGAACCTGGAAGAGGATGGAGATCAGGAGGAAGAGCCCTCCCAACCGCGGAAAAGGACTTCGCCGAAAACGGTGAAGTGTTTTTGATTGGATCGCTGATGGATAATTCATTTAAGCCTTTAGTTGATTCCCCTACGGCTGGGCTCAGGGAAAGACTGGTGTTTTATTCCAGTTAAATCCTGATAAGCAGCTAGGAGATCTTTTCAACCGCTGGCAAGAGTAAATCGAAGCTGGAATAGTATGGTTATGGCATAAGTGTCTGATTATTGGTTCATAATAGATGAAGAAAAATATCAGTGTTTTCCCTATGTTTTCATTAATGGGGGAGTCCGCGATCCGGAGCACGGAGGCGAGCGATGTCCCCTGGGGGGCGGACAGTCGGGGCGGGGTTTGGGGTGATTTCCTTAAGGTGATCAAAAAGAGCAGCTTATGGTGTGGTGGGTGTTCTTTTCCGGCTTTTTCTTGGAAACGCCGGAACAAGTCCCCAGAAGTGCGGTCTTTGCTAATTTCTTAGCAGCCAGTCACCTGGGAATTATGCTGGGGTTGTATGTTAATTATCATGAAACTGTATCATGGAAAATATTACATGATACGCATGATAGTAGGGGGACTACCCTAGCTGTTTATTGCATAATGCAATGTCCGTTTTGACGTTTATTTTATGGTCCGGGGATGGCGGATTCTTGCATAATGCAATGCGATGCACCTCCGGGGGTTATGAGATGACGAAGGTGCGCCGAGCCCGGGGGGTCAGCGGGACGGTTTCGGGGGGAGGACGACGCCGGTGCCCGCTCCATTTCGCACCAATCGGGGGACTTCTTCGACTCGATCGAGATGATACGAGTATGAATCGGCGGGCGACCAGGTCACTGGCGGGCGGGGTTTGGGGTCGGGGTCGACCCCGATGTCGGTGAGGACGCTGCCGGTGTCGAGGAGCCGTCCCGGCTGTTCTTCGGTGTCGTAGTAACGCCAGGCGCGGCGGGCTTGATGGAAGTAGTTCGCTTCGGAGACGACCGAAGCCTCGACTCCAATGCCGATGGCGTAGATCTCGATGCCAGTGAAGTAGTTGTTGAATAGGTGGACCCTGCCGTAGCGGACCCGGGCGTGGCGTTGTTCGGTGCCGGAAAACCAATTGTGGTGGAAGGTGACCCGGAGGCGGCCCCGGTCGCCGGTCTGATGATCGGCGGCCCCGACCAGCGAGACCTTGTTGTGGTGAGAAAACCGGTTCCAGGAAACGGTGATCAGGTCGGATCCGGTGGTGATGTCCAGGAGACCGTCGTCGCTGTCGGAGAAGTCGTTATGGTCGACCCACACGTGAGTGGTTCCACCGGAGATTCCGAGGGCGGTGTCGGGGGCTTTGGAAAAACGGAGATTGCGGATGATGACGTTGGTTTTGCCGTCGAGTCGAAGATCGCCGCGGGTGATGTGGGCATCGTCTCCGATGCCGAAGAGGGTTTTATCGGATTCGACGTGATAGCGTCTGTTGGACTTGTATTCCGGATGGGCGGGCGAAAGGGTGGACAGATCGATGGTTCCCCGGATTAAAATGGTCAGGGGATCCGGGCGGGTGATGGCTTCGACGAAGTCCTCGGGGGAGGCGACGATAACCGTGTCTCCATTGGCTCCCCCGGTCGTTCCCCGGCCGTGGGTGGCCCACCCCATCATTTCGAGGCGGGGATGCTCGGCGGCGGCCGTGGCGGTGAAGAGGCACGCGGCGGTGAGGATGAGGCGGAGGCGCGCTCCGCGCGCATAGACGATAGACGATAGACAATAGACGATAAACGATAAGCGATGGACGATGGACGATGGCCGATAGACGATAGCCGATAGGCGATGGATGATGGACGATGGCCGATGGACGGTGGGCGATAGCCGACAGCCGGTAGCCGATGGGCGATGGACGATGGACGATGGACGGTGGACGATGGACACTGGCGGTGGCGCACTTCGCGCGGTGAAGTTAGGCGATTGACGTTGGATGACGATGCTAGGGGGTCTTGGGGTCGGAGGCAATCGGCTATTGTCGATCAGTTATCGTCTATGCGATTCGCATGCGGGCGGCGCGAAGCGCTTCCTTGACTTTGAGCGGGGGAGGTGTTCGCTTAGGGCTTTTTCCAAGGAGAAACATCGAGTGGGCATTCAACTAAAAGTAGGAATCGTCGGGGCGACCGGCGCGGTGGGGCAGGAGTTGTTACGACTCCTTGTGAAGCGGGCGTTTCCGGCGGCCGAGATTCGGTTGTTCGCGTCGGCGCGGTCGGCCGGGAAAGGGATTCGGTATGAGGATTATTCCGGGGTGGTGGAAGAAGCCCGGCCGGAAGTCTTTGAGGGGCTCGATATCGCCATCTTTAGCGCGGGAAGCGATATTTCGCGCAGATTGGGGCCGGAAGCGGTCAAGCGGGGATGTCTGGTGATCGACAATAGCTCCGCTTTCCGGATGGAACCGGATGTGCCCTTGGTGGTGCCGGAGATCAACGGCGAGGCGTTGCGGGAGCACCGCGGAATCATCGCCAATCCGAATTGTTCGACGGCGATTGCCTTGATGGGGCTTTATCCGCTCCACCAGGAGTTCGGCTTGAAACGGTTTTTCGCGGCGACTTATCAAGCGGTCTCCGGGACCGGTGCCGAGGCGATGCGCGAGCTCGATGATCAAATCCGGGCTTACGTGGCGGGGGAGCCGATGAAGGCGCAGGTGTATCCTTATCAAATCGCTTTCAATGTGTTGCCGCAGGTCGATTCTTTCGCCGACAACGGTTACACCAAGGAAGAGCTGAAGATGCTCAACGAGGGTCGGAAAATCATGAATTTGCCGGAGTTGCGGGTATCGACCACCTGCGTTCGGGTGCCCGTGATGCGGGCCCATTCGATCGCGATCAACGCCGAGTTCGAACGTCCGGTCGATTTGTCGAAGGCTCGCACCGCTCTGGAAGCTTTTTCCGGGAGCGAAGTGGTCGACGACTTGGAGGCGCGGCGTTACCCGATGCCGATCCATTACACGGAGAAGGTGAAATGCGGCGTCGGTCGCATCCGGCGCGACATGGTTTTCGAGAACGGACTCTCCTTTTGGGTGGTCGGCGACCAACTCTGGAAGGGGGCGGCCCTCAATGCGGTGCAAATCGCGGAAATGATGTTCGAACAAGGTTCGGTGGCCGTTCCGGTCGGTGGTTCCGCCTGAGGAGGGCGACGAAATCGGGCGTGTTACCGTCCAGCACCGGATCATGAAAACCAGTCAAGAGACGGTCCGTCTCGGCATCCGGGGGATGAATTGCGCCGGTTGCGTCGGCAAGGTGGAGAAGGCGCTGGCCCGGGTGGAAGGGGTGCGGGACGTGCGGGTGAATCTCGCCGCCAACGAGGCCCGAATCGCTTACGACCCCGAAACCGCCTCGCCCAAGGCGTTCGAGGATGCGATCGAGTCGGTCGGGTTTGAGCCGCACGCGATTTCCGAGGAGGCGGAGGAACTGGAGCGGGAGGAGCGGCGGACGAGCCGGGCGGAGCTTTCCCGGTTGGTGATCGCCGCGGTTTTCACGGTACCGGTGATGGCGCTGGAGATGGGAAATGTCGCCATCCCGCACCTCGGCTGGATCTTGCTGGCATTGACTGTTCCGGTTTTGTTCTGGGCCGGCGGGCCGATCTACCTTGGGGCGTTCCGGGCGTTGGCTTTCCGGACGGCCGACATGAATACATTGGTCGCGCTCGGAACCGGCGCGGCGTTTGTTTACAGCAGTTTCGCGGTGGCGGCGCCGTGGCTCTGGTTGGAGGCCGGCAAGAATCCGCACACCTATTTCGAAGCGGCGGCGGTGATCATGTTGTTTATCCTCACCGGCCGTTACATCGAACATCGGGCCCGGGGGCGGACCTCGGACGCGATCAAACGCCTGATCGGATTGCAACCGCGGACCGCCCGAGTCGTGGGGGAGGACGGAAGTGAAAAGGATGTCCCCATTTCCCGGGTACGGGTCGGCCAGGTGGTCCGGGTGAGGCCGGGGGAAAGGATTCCGGTCGACGGGGAGATCCAGGACGGGGACTCGGCCATCGACGAATCGATGATCACCGGCGAATTCATGCCGGTTTCGAAGGGGGCGGGGGACGAAGTGACCGGCGGAACGATCAACAAGACCGGCACGTTTACCTTTGTCGCGAAGCGGGTCGGTGCGGACACCGTGCTGAGTCAGATCGTGCAAATGGTGAAGGACGCCCAAGGTTCGAAGCCACCGATCGCGCGTTTGGCGGACGTGATTTGCAGTTATTTCGTGCCGGCGGTGGTGTTGATCGCGGTGGTGACGCTGGTGGCGTGGCTCTTCCTGGCCCCGGCGGATCCGGTGACTTTCGCCCTGATCGCGTTTGTATCGGTATTGATCATTTCCTGTCCCTGCGCCCTCGGACTGGCGACTCCGACCGCGATCATGGTCGGGACGGGGAAAGCGGCGGAAAAAGGGATTTTGATCCGTGGCGGGGAAGCGTTGGAAACGGTGCAGCACCTGACCAAAGTGATCTTGGACAAGACTGGAACGATCACCGAAGGGGAGCCGGTGGTGACAGATGCGATCCCGTTTGGCGGGATGACCCAGGAGCGATTGTTGAAGTTGGCGGCCTCGGTGGAAGCCGGGTCGGAACATCCGTTGGCGGCGGCGGTGGTGGCGTGCGCGAAAGAAAACGGGTTGGAAATGCAGCCGATGGAGCATTTCCAGGCGTATCCGGGGTTGGGGGTGACCGCGGTGATCGGCCGCGACGCGATTCTGTTGGGCAACCGCGATTTCATGCAGGAGATGGGGATATACATCGCTCCGCTGGAAGCTGAAATGGAGAGTTTGGAAAAGGCCGGCAAAACCGTCCTGGTGGTCGGGATCGGTGACGAATTGGCCGGAATCATTGGCGTTGCCGACACGGTCCGTGATCACGCCGCCGAGGCGATCCGTCGGATGCAAGGGCTCGGCATAGAAGTGGTGATGGTCACCGGGGACAACGCCCGGACCGCCCGGGCGATCGCCGATCAAGTCGGGATCGACGTGGTGATGGCGAATGTCCGTCCTCACGAGAAGGTCGAGAAGGTCCGGGAGTTCCAGGAGGAAGGAGCCCGGGTGGCGATGGTCGGCGACGGGATCAACGATGCGCCGGCGTTGGCCCAGGCGGACGTGGGATTCGCGATCGGGAGCGGCACCGATGTGGCTTTGGAGGCGAGTGACGTGACTCTCTTGAAAAACGATTTGCACGGGGTGGTCGATGCGATCGAGATCTCGCGGAGAACCATCCGGACCATCAAACAAAACCTCTTCTTCGCCTTTATTTACAATTCGCTCGGGATCCCGTTGGCGGCGGGGGTCTTTTTCCCCGTTTTCGGATGGATGTTGAATCCGATGTACGCGGCGGCGGCGATGGGGTTGAGCAGTATCTCGGTGGTCTTAAACAGCCTTCGTCTTCGTGTATCCAAATGATCGTGACGAACCGGGAATTCGACTATCTGATCGTGGGCCAGGGATTGGCCGGATCGATTCTGGCCCGGCTGCTTTTGTTGAAAGGTCGGACGGTTTGCGTCGTCGATCGGAACGACCCTTCGGGAGCCTCGCGGGTGGCGGCGGGATTGGTCAATCCGGTCACCGGCCGGAAGTTGGTGGTCACCTGGAAGGCCGACGAAATGCTTCCGTTCGCCCGGGAGTTTTATCGAGCCTGGGAGCGGGAGTTGGACCAATCGTTTTATTCGGAAAAGACCATTTGGCGCTTTTTTCAGTCCGAGGCGGAAGAAGAACAGTGGAGGACGCGGCGCGACGATCCGGAATTCGCCAAATACGCTGAACCGTTGCCCCCCGAGGCCTGCGCCCTGCCGGGAGTGCGGCCCCAGCGGGGTGGTTTCGAGTGTCGTTCGGGCGCGCATGTCGATACTCGGAAGCTCCTTGATTCGTTTCGGAGCGAGTTGCGGGCGTGCGGAGCGTTGGTGGAGGAGACCGTTTCGTATGCCGAGCTCGGGGTGGAACCGACCGGAGTCACTTGGCGGAACCTCCGGGCGAAACGGATTGTTTTTTGTGAAGGGCATGCGGCGAGTGGAAATCCGTACTTTTCCTGGATTCCGTATCGGCACGCGAAAGGCGAAGTGCTGACCGTGCGGGGACCGGAGTTACCGGAGGATCGGGTGTTGAACCGGGGGAAGTGGCTGTTGCCGGTTGGCGACGGACGTTTTTGCGCGGGGGCGACCTACGGTTGGGATGACCTCACGACCGAGCCGACCGAATCCGCCCGCGAGCAGATCCTGGCGGGAATGGGGGAATTGGTCGAATCCGAGCTCGAAGTGGAACGGCACGAAGCGGGAGTGCGACCGATTGTCCGTGACATGCGTCCGGTGGCCGGGGTTCATCCGGCCCATCCGGCGGTGGCGATATTCAATGGCCTTGGGTCGAAAGGGGTGCTTTGGGGACCGTTTTTCGGGGAGCAATTGGTCCGCTATTTTGAAGATGGCGGAGAGCTGGATCCGGCGGTGGACGTCCGGCGGAATCTTTGAGTTAAAGGCCGATGGAAATCACCGAGTTGGCTCAGTTTTGGGTCGGACGCTTTTTGCGGGAAGGCGATCTGGTGATTGATGCCACGGTCGGAAACGGTCATGACACGCTCTTTTTGGCCAAGCGGGTCGGCGAGACCGGACGGGTTATCGGTTTCGATGTGCAGGAATCGGCTTTGAATGTGGCCCGACGACGGTTGGAAGAAGCGGGGGTAGCGGAGCGGATGACTTTGATTCACGGTTCCCATGTCGCAATGCGGCGAGCCTTAAACGAAAACGGGGCAGGAGGTCGGGTGCCCCGGGCGATTTTGTTTAATCTCGGTTACCTCCCCGGCGGCGACAAGCAGCTGACCACCCGGGCGGAGGAGACCGTTCCGGCGTTGGAGGAGGCGTTGTCGTTGTTGGAGCCCGGCGGGATTTTGGGTGTCGTGGTATATCCCGGGCATCCGGAAGGAGACCGGGAAGCCCGGGCGGTGGTCGCCTGGAGCGAACGATTGTCGGCGGTCTACGAGGCGACCCTGTCGAAGATGGTGAATCGGAGTGCCGCGGCGCCGTTTCTATTGACGGTAGAGCCGCGGTGACGACTGATCACTCGAACTGGTTGCGGAAACGTTCGAGTTCGGCGCGGAGTTCGGTGATTTCGGCTCGGAGCTCGCCTACTTCCTGTTCGAGCCGGACCAGGCGTTCCTGAGTGGGGGTGAAGACGGTTTGCACCGGTTCATCGGAGGTCGCTTGCGCTTCTTCGGGCGGCGGTCCGCTGAGGAGGTGGGCGTATCGCTGTTCCTTTTGCCCGGGTTGGCGGGGCATGCGGGCGACCAATGCGTTCACCGGATACTCGATCAAGGACTGGAGTGCTTTTTCGACGGCGGCGGCGTCGGCGAAAGCGTGCATCCGTTCGCAGCGTCCGCGCAACTCGCCGGGGGTTTGGGGACCCCGGAGGAGAAGTTCGCAGAGAATGGCGGTCTCGCCGGGGTCGAGTTCGAAGACGTTCGGCAAGGTGTGTTTGAATTTCGGGACTCGCGCGTCGGCCCCATGGAACATCATCGCCAACTTTTTCTCGCGCAGGGCGTCGGCCCCTTCGCGCACGGTTGCTTCCTCGAGAAGCATTACCGGGCGGCGGTTGGACTTCTGGTTGCAGGCGTTGGTCAAGGCGTTCGCGGTCAACGGATAATATTCGGGCGTGGTCCGTTCTTTTTCCAGCAAACAACCGAGAACCCGGGCTTCGACCGGGGTCAAATGGAGAGAATCGCTCATTGAAGAGAATTATGAATGATGAGTTATGAATTATGAAGGAAAATTCCTCGCCGGTTGGGGGACGTTCGATTTCCACCTCCCATTCATCATTCATAACTCATCATTCATAATTTTCTTCAACTCGTCGGGGGTGTCGATGAGGTGGTCGGGGGAGTGGCGGGCGAGGAGTTCGCGGTCGTTGAAGCCCCAGGTGACGGCGATGGCGGGGATTCCGGCGTCACGGGCGGCTTCGATGTCGCGTTGTTCGTCGCCGACGTAGCAGGCGTCGGCGGGGGCGAGGCGGGCGCGTTTGAGGACGCGGCGGATCAGGCGGCCTTTGCCGAAGAGGGTGGAGCCGGTCTCGATGGTTTCGAACCAGTCGCGCCAGCCGTGGTTTTCGAGGAAGGTGGCGACGTTTTCGGCGGAGTTGGATGTGACGATTCCGAGGCGGCGGCCTTGGGCGCGGAGGGAGGCGAGGGCGTCGTGGAGGCCGGGATGCGGTTCCAGGGTCGGGATGCGAAGCTGGAGTTCGCGTTTCAAGGTGCGGACCATGCCAGGAAGTTTGCGGATCGGGATGCCGGACTCGCGGATCAGGTCGTGGGCGCCCTTGTTGCGCAAGTCGAGGGCGGCGGCGAGAGCGATCGGTTTGAATCCGTAGGACGGAGCGAGCCGGTTGCAAATGGTGAAGGTGGCTTCGAAGCTGTCGGCGAGCGTGCCGTCGAAGTCGAACAGGACGAGGCTGGGATTCATGAAAGGATGCGATTTTTAACCACTAATAAACACTAATGAACACTAATCGGAAAAAGAGGGAAATGCCGACTCTCATGCTCAGGATTCGGCTTCATAAGTTCTTTATTAGTGTTCATTAGTGTCCATTAGTGGTTAAAATCAGATTTCTTCGGCGGGGAGCCAGACTTTCATGACGGTGCCGTCGGGGCCGGTGCGGGCGAGTTCGATCTGGCCGCCATGGCTTTCGACGATCCGTTTGACGATGCCGAGGCCGAGGCCGGTCCCTTCGGGGTGGCCGGTGAGGAGGGATTGGAAAATGTCGGGTTGCAATTCCGTCGGAATGCCGGGGCCGGTGTCTTCCACTTCGAAGAAAGCTCCCGGCGCGTCGTTGCGCTTTTCGGGGCCGGTGCGGAGTTCGATCCGGCCGCCCGGTTCGACGGCGTTGAGGGAGTTGAGGAGGAGGTTGAGCAGGACCTGTTGGAGTTGGCCCTTGTCGCCGGGAACTCGCGGGGTCTGGGCGATCGATTTGTGTGAGACCAGGATGCCGGCTTGTTGGCATTTCAGGCGGACGAGTTGCAAGGTTCCGGCGACGATTTCGTCGAGGCGCCAGAGGGTGTGGGGTTCTTCGGCCGGGCGGGCGAAGGAGAGGACGCGACCGACGGTGCTTTCGAGCTGGTTGAGTTTTTCGCCGATGATTTCGACATCTTTGTGACGGGCGTCGTCGTCGGGGAAAGACAGGTTGAGCGATTGGAAGAGGAGTTTGAGGACGGTGAGCGGATTGCGGATCTCGTGGGCGATTTCGGCGGCGATCAGTCCGAGGGTGGTCAGTTTCTCGCGGCGGCGGAGGGTTTCCTCGCTCTGGAAGACCCGTTCGTAGAGGCGGGCGTTGTGGATCGCGACCGCGCCAAGGCTGGCCATCGCTTCGAACAGGTTGCGCTCGTCGTTGCTGAAGCGGTGGGGAATTCCAGTGTAGGCGGTGAGAGTGCCGAGGACCCGGTTTTCGAAAATGATCGGGGTGCAGAGAAGGGAGACCAAACCCTCGTTTTGGGCGAATTCGAGGAGCGGACCTTCTTCCTCGGTGACGAGGACCTCGGCGATTTCGACCTGTTTGTGGCGGTGGATGGCGACGTCGGCCGAAGTTTCCCCGACGGGGAGGACCGGATGGTCGAGTCGGCCGGAACCGCCGGCGGAAGCCTGGGGGAGGAGGAGGGTGCCTTCTTCGTTGAGGAGGTGGATCGCGCAGAGACGACAACCGCTGATGGCGACGGTTTCGCGGGTGATGCTTTGGAAAATTTTTCGTTGGTCGAGGCGGGCGACGATCCCTTTGCCGACGGTGAGAACGGCGCCGAGGTGGCCCGCGGTGGTTTTGAGGTTGGCGACCAGCCAAAGTTGACGGAGGAGGGCGGCGGTTTCGGCGGCGATCTGGGTCAGGGCATCGAGTTTCGTTTCGTCGAAGGCACCTTCCTGTTCGCTGTTGAGGTTGATGACGCCGATCACTTGGCCGCGGTCTTCGATCGGGGCGGCCATTTCGGCGCGGACTGATTCGAGGATTTTGCGGTAGCGTGGATCGAGCGTGACGTCGGGAGCGAGGATCGGTTTGCCGTGAAGGGCGACCCAGCCGGTGATTCCCTCGCCGACCTTCAGGGGGGCGTCGCCGCAGTCGGGGGGCAAACCGCGGTGGACTTCGATCTGGAGGCGGCCGTTGTCGGGATTGATCAAGGCAATCGATCCGTTGTCGGCTCCCGTTTGGAGGAGGGCTTCCCGCAAAACGGCTTCGAGGGCCTCGGGCGCGGAGGGTGAAACCGTGGCGAGTTTGCTGATCCGATAAAGAGAGTGAATCAGGTCGGGGGCGATGTCGCAACGCATGGGACGAAATCAGGCGCCGGGAGCCGTGGGTTCCTCGCGTTTGGGAGCGATGATGGCGGTGAGGTCTTCCCGAAGTTGAACCAGATCGGGTTCTCCCTCCTCGGTGGCCTCCACCTCCGCGCGCCGCTCGATGTAAAACGTGTCGATGGCGACGCCGCGCTCGGTGGCGATACGGGCGAAGGAGATGTTGAAACCGTGGCTGAAGATAACCCGGGAGAGCCGGTAAAGGAGTCCGATCCGGTCGTTGGCCTGGACCTCGACCACGGTGCGGTTGAGGGCGAGTTCGTGGTAGACTTTGATCTTCTCCTGGATGGGAGCCTGGAGGATCTCCTCCTCGCGGCCCCAGGCGCGGGCGTTTTGTCGTTTGGCGGCCGCCTCGATTTCGGGGAGAAGGTCTTTGTCGGTGAGAAGAGCCTCATGGAGGGCTTTTTCGAAGACCTCCTTTAGCTTTTCGCTTTCGACGGTGCCTTGGTTGGGTTCGACGACGGCGAAGGTATCGATGGCGATGTGGTCGGCCCGGGAGATCGCCTTGGCGCTGAGGATGTTCAATCCGGCCCGGGCGAAGGCCCCGGCGAGTTTGGAGAAAAGGCCGACCCGGTCCCAGGTGACTACGTCGACAACGGTCAGGCCGCGATCGACATCGTCGTTCCAGTCGATGATCGGGAGGAGAGCCTCGGTCGATTCGGCCTGGGCGATGTTTGCGAAGAGCCGGTGGACCATCTCGATGTGGAGGATGATGTCGGCAGTGTCGGTGTGGAGGAAATAGCGGTCGGGCATCTGGCGATAATGCGCCTCGATTTCCTCGTCGGTGATGCCGGACCCGACCCGTTCTTTGATCTCGTTGAGAGTCATGGCTTTTCGTTCTTCATTCAACCGTTCGAGACGATCTCCGTAGGTGAGCTTTTCGAAGGTGCCTTGGTAGAGTTTGGTGTGGAGAGAATCTTTGTAACTGTTCCAGAGTCCGTTGGCGGTCCCCCGGGCGTCGCAAAAAGTATGGACGTAGAGGAACCCGAGTTTTTCGAGGTCCCCGACCTGTTCGGCGAAAGAAGAGACGGTGTCAGGATCATCGATATCGTGCTTCTGCCAGAATCGTGCCATAATCAGGTGATTCTCGATAATAAAGATGATCAAGTCCCAAAATTTTCTCGGCACCTGCAATCGTTCGAGGATCACCGGGGCGATTTTGGCTCCCGATTGGGCGTGTCCGGCGATGCCGAAGGCTTTGCCGATGTCGTGGAGGAAAAGGATCAGGTAGAGGAGGGTGGAGTTGTTCAACTCGTGGAGGATCGACCGGTATTTCTCCATGTTCGGCTCCTTGAGGATGTAAACGTCGTCGAGTTCCCGGATGGTGTTCAAGGTATGGACGTCGGCGGTGTAGCGGTGGTAATACTCGTGCTGCACCAGGCAGGTCAGGCGGTCGAATTCGGGGACGAACCGTCCGAGGACCCCGAGTTCGTGCATCTGGCTGAGGATTGGGGCGACCATGCCCGGTTCCTGGAGGATCGAGCGGAAGGCGGTGTTGGCTTTCGGGGAATTGATCACTTGCCGGGTGATAAGTGGAAGTGATTCCTGGATAAGGGATTCCAATTCGAAATCGGGCGCGCATTTGAAGCGCTGGCAATAGCGGAAAACCCGGATCAGGCGCTCCCGTTCCTCCTTGAAAATCTTCGGGGAGGCGAAGCTGAGTTCGCTCCCGCGGAGGACGAAACCGTCAAATTTCCGTTGCCGTTCCACCTTGCGGGCGGCGATGACGTCGCGGAAGGTGACCTTGCCGGTTTCGCCGTTGGCCGGGCGGAGGGCGAGCCGTTTTTCGAGCAGTTTGGAGTAGCGGTAAATCGTTTGGGCGTGCCGGTAGTAGTCGCGCATGAAGACCTCGACCCGCTCGAAAACCTCCTTTTGCTCGTAGCCGAGGTGTTGGGCGACGATCGGTTGTTTTTCGAGGTCGAGCAGGTCGGAGGGCCGCTTCAGGGTGAAGTGTAGGTCGTTGCGGACCCGGAGCAAAAAATCGTAGGCGCGGCGGAATTCCCTCTGTTCATTTTTACCCAGATAATTGTGTTCCGAAAGATCTTCGACCCGATCGATGTCTAATTTTATCCGGGCCATCCAAAGGGTGTTCTGGTAATCGCGGAGGCCGCCGACCCCGTTCTTGATGTCGGGCTCCTGAAGAAACACCGTATCGCCGAAACGCCGCCGCCTTTCGGCTTGGTCGCGCAGGCGCATTTCAAGGTAGGCCCGCGGTTTCTCCTTTTGGTAGAAGTTTTTGTAGGCGTGTTGAAAGATGTCGAACAACCCGGGTGAGCCGATGATGAGCCGGGCTTCGAGGAGGGAGGTTTTGGTCTGGATGTTCTCCCGGGCGGCTTCGATCGCCTCGGTGATGGTTCGGGTGGAGTGGCCGACCTTGAGTCCGAGATCCCAGAGTGGGTAAAGGATGCCGTCGGTGAGGAAAGTTTGGAATTCCTTGACCTCCTTTCCCTTGGCGTCGGCCGGAAAAAGGAACATGAAGTCGATGTCGCTCAACGGGGACAATTCGGCGCGACCGTATCCGCCCAGGGCGATCATGCAGGCCGGACAGGGGGGCTCGTTCCCCTTCCGCCGGTAGTCCTCCAGGGCGGTGGTGAAGAGATGTTTGAGGAGGACGTCGATGATCTCGGAGTAAAGATTGACGATCCGCAGACCGGATTCACCGGCCCGGTGGCGGCGGAGAGTCATCACCTGTTCGAGTTTCAGGAACCGCTTGTACAGCTCCAACCGTTTCCCTTTATCGGTTTCCCCTTGGAAATCGAGTCGGGAACGGGCGTGTTTATGAATACGGCCGAGCATCATCAGGAGCCTTATCTTTCGCGACATCTTCCGTTTCGCAAGTTTTTCGCAAGCGGCGGTCATGGGGAACTTTCCAGCGAATTCCGGGCCAATCCACCGAATCGATCGAAAAGAAATCAATTTTCCCTTTGCGCCGGATGCCAGTCGGCTTATTCGTTTTCCTTTTCACATGTCGACCATCGCCAAAGCTTACGAACCGCAAGACGTCGAAACGAAATGGTATGCCGCCTGGACCGGGGCCGGTTGTTTTTCGGGCCGGCCGGACCCGAAGAAGGAGCCGTATTCCATCGTGATCCCGCCGCCGAACGTCACCGGGGTCCTCACTATGGGCCACGTCCTCAACAACACCTTGCAGGACATCCTGATCCGGCGCGCCCGCCAGCAGGGGAAGGCGGTGCTCTGGCAACCGGGCACCGACCACGCCGGCATCGCCACCCAGACCCGGGTCGAGCGGGAGCTCCGTCAGAGCGAGAAGAAAACCCGCCGCGACCTCGGCCGGGAAAAGTTTCTCGAAAAGGTGTGGGAGTGGAAGGAGAAGCACGGCGGGATCATCATCGAGCAATTGAAGAAGCTTGGCGCCTCCTGCGATTGGGAGCGCGAGGTCTTCACCCTCGATCCGGAATACAGTCGGGCGGTCCAGCACGCCTTCGTCGAACTCTTTCGCCGCGGCTACGTTTACCGGGGCAAACGGATGGTCAACTGGTGCCCCGCCAGTCTCACCGCCCTTTCCGACGAGGAGGTGATCATGAAGCCCCAGAACGGCCTCCTCTACAAAATGCGCTACGAAATCGTGGAGCATCCGGGGGAGTTCTTGGAAATTTCGACCACCCGTCCGGAGACCTTGATGGGCGACACCGCCGTCGCGGTCCACCCGGAGGACGAGCGTTACAAACACCTGATCGGCAAACACGCCTGGCGCCCCTTCCCCCGGAAGGAGATTCCGATCATCGCCGATTCCTACATCGACCGCGAATTCGGCACCGGTGTTCTCAAAGTGACCCCGGCCCACGACCGGAACGACTTCGAGATCGGCCAACGCCACGGCTTGGAGATCGTCGACGTGTTCCATCCGGACGGCACTCTCAACGATCTGGCCGGACCCGATTTCGCCGGAATGGACCGGTTCAAGGCCCGCAAAAAGGCGGCCGAAAAGCTCAAGGAACTCGGTCTGATGGTCGCCGAAGAGCCGTATGAGAACAACGTCGGATTCAGCGAGCGCGCCGATGTGCCGATCGAACCGCGGTTGTCGGAGCAATGGTTCCTCAAATACCCGGCGGTCGAGGAGGCGAAACAGGTGGTCCGCGACGGCGTGATCCGGTTCCACCCGCAACGTTGGGCGAAAACCTATCTCCATTGGCTGGAAAACATCCAGGACTGGTGCATCAGCCGCCAGCTCTGGTGGGGGCACCGCATTCCAGTCTGGTATCGGAAAGGGGCCGACCGTTCCGCTCCGGAAAACTGGCACGTCGACCTCGAACCGCCCGCCGACGCCGAGAATTGGGAACAGGAAGAGGACGTCCTCGACACCTGGGCCTCCTCCTGGCTTTGGCCGTTCGCCACCATGGGCTGGCCCGACGAAGAGCGCCAGCGCGAGCAGGGACTCGATTTCTTTTATCCGACCTCCAGCCTGGTCACCGGGCCGGACATCATTTTCTTCTGGGTTGCCCGGATGATCATGGCCGGACTCGAATTCATGCGTCCCGGGGAGCCGGTGGAAAAACGGATACCGTTCACCGACGTTTATTTCACCGGGATCATCCGCGACATCCAGGGCCGGAAAATGTCGAAATCGCTCGGCAACTCCCCCGATCCGCTCGACCTGATCGCCAAATACGGCGCCGACGGCCTCCGCCTCGGAGTGGTGTTGATCGCCCCCCAAGGTCAGGACATCCGTTTCAGCGAAGACCGGGTCGAGACCGGCCGCAATTTCTGCAACAAACTCTGGAACGCCTGCCGGTTCCGTCAGATGTCGGGCGAGACCGGCGACAACAGCGACCTCGCCACGATCGTCACCCGCCTCGATCCGGCCAAGCTCGACAACGACGACCACGCGATCCTGCAAGGCCTGATCGACCTCACCCGCGACGTCGACCAGGCGCTCGACGCCTTCGAGTTCAACACCGCCGCCCAGCGGATTTTCTCCTACTTCTGGAGCGACCTCTGCGACTGGTACGTCGAGGTTTCCAAGGCGAAGCTCCAGGACGAAGAAGCGAAAGGCACCTGCCTCGCCCTCCAGGACCTGGTGATCCGGCAGGTTTTGTTGATGCTGCATCCCTACGCGCCGTTCATCACCGAGGAACTCTGGCATTCGATCGGCTACGGACGGGAAGGGGAGTTCATTCAAAACCAACGCCTTGAAAACGCCGCCGAATTGCAGGCCGCCCTCGCCGCCCGCGGCGTGGAAGTGCGGACCGAAGCGGCCCGGGAAGTCGGTTTGCTGAAGGAACTGGTCACCCAGGCCCGGGCCTTGAAGGCGGAATACAATCTCGCCAGCAAGCGGGACACCACCTTCTTCCTGGCGGCGAACGCCGATCAGGAGAAAATCGTCCGGGAGAGCGCCGACAAAATCAAACGCCTCGCCGGGGCGAAGGAGATCGAGTTCCGGGAAGCCGAAGGCACGGCTCCGGCGGTGGTGACGCCGCTCGGCACGTTGTATCTCGACCTGGCCAGTTCGGTCGACGTCGAAGCCGAGAAGAACCGGTTGCAAAAGGAATTGGAGCAATTGAACAAACAGATCGCCGGGACCGAAGGGCGCTTGAACAACGAGTCGTTCATCAGCAAAGCCCCGGAAAACGTGGTCGCCGGGGCTCGGCGTCAATTGGACGCCCTCCGCGATAAACGCGACGAAGTGAAGCGGTTGCTCGCGGGATTGTGAAATCTGGGTCACGCACGGGCGGTATCTTGAGTTCATAGCCTTAGATACTTTATTTAAGTTGACGAATCCGGTTCGCGGGTCTTCTTTAGGAGTGTATGGGCACTGAAGTGGCGGAAATTCTTTCGGAGAACGAGCAGCTGGAGACCGCCTCCGCCGAGGAGCGGGTTCGTTGGGCGGCGGAGCAGTTCGGCGACAAGCTGGTCTTGAGTTCGAGTTTCGGGGTGCAGGCGGCGGTGATGTTGCATTTGGTCAATTCCGTCGTGCCCGGCGTTCCGGTGGTTTTCATCGACACCGGTTACCTCTTCCCCGAGACCTACCGGTTCGCCGAAGAGCTGCGTCAGCGCCTCGATCTGAACATCAAAAAGTATCACGCGACGATGACCGCCGCCGAACAGGAGGCGCTTCACGGGAAACTGTGGGAGCAAGGGCTCGAAGGGCTGGAGAAATACAATTTCATCAACAAGGTCGAACCGATGAACCGGGCTATCCAGGAACTCGGGGCGACGGGTTGGTTGGCCGGTTTGCGGCGCAACCAAGCGCAGAGCCGCCAGAGTCTTCAAGTGGTGCAACGACAAAACAGAGTCACGAAGATCCACCCGATCATCGATTGGACCGACCGCGACATCTACCAATACCTGCAAAAGCACGGTCTCCCTTACCATCCGCTCTGGGACCAAGGGTATGTATCGGTCGGCGACTGGCATAGCTCCAGCAAGCTTGGCGCCGGAATGACCGCCGAAGAAACCCGGTTCAACGGCCTGAAACGGGAATGCGGCCTTCACGAGCTTTCCGGCCGGATCGATTTCCAGATTTAAGACGTTCTTGGGGGTCTTGGCTGGAGCTTCGTGCTTTAGCCGAAGACCGTCGGCCACGGGAATCGTCCGCAAACTCCGTCCGTCCAACGACGGCGGCTGAAGCGGGGCTGAAGCGCGCCGCTCCCACATCCGGCGAAAGCCGGGGATGCTACCCGGAGCTTCGTGCACGGAGCCGGGACGGCCCCGCCACTTTATTAGAGTTCCCCGACTACGGCTTTGGGCGGTATTTCAGGAGAAGGGTCGAGGGGGCGAGTTTCTCCATGCCGATCAACTCCCCGCGGAAATCGAGGCGGGTTTCGGCGAGTTTGATGCCTTCGCCGAAGAGCAGCGGCTCGATTGTCAGCCATAGTTCGTCGACGGCTCCGGCCGCGAGGAAGAGTCCGTATATTTGGCCTCCGCCGAGAAGGCAGGCGTTTCGGTAACCCCGGGCGGCGAGGTCGCGTGCGATTTCCTCCGGTCTGGCGGAGGTGAATTCTAATTCACCGGGAATAGCGTCGTCCGCGAAACGCCCGGGATCGCGGGTGAGCACCACTTTCAGTTGGTCCTTACGCAAATGTGACCGAATCCATGGGGCGGACTGCCGGTAATTGGCCGATCCGAAGATGACCGAGTCGAAGCCGAGCACGCTGTCGTGGAAGAAGCGCTTGTCCTCCGGGGAGGTGAACCCGCTTCCGGGCGTGTCGTGACGGGTGATGAAACCATCGAGGGAGATGGCCGCCATCAGGGTGATTTGGATCCCGCTCATCGTTTTTCAATCATTTTTCAGGGCCGAAGGCGATCGCGGTAGGCTTTTCCCCGTTCGAGGTAATTGGCCACCTCGAAGAACTGTTGGTTGCTCAAGGCCGCCTGGAAGGCTTCCAGTTCGTCCTGGAACTTCCGGATCGAGCGGACCACTTCGTGTTGGTTTTGTTCGAGGATTTCCCGCCAGAGGGTCGGACTGCCGCCCGCGATGCGGGTGGTGTCGCGGAGGCCGTTGCCGGCGAAGTTGCGCCATTGGGGATCCTTGGTTTGAAGGAAACTGCACAACACCGAGGCCAAAACGTGGGGCAAATGGCTGATGTGGGCGACGATCTCATCGTGTTTGTCGGGGTCGATGGTGCTGACCTGAGCCCCGAGGGCGTCCCAGAAAGCGACCACCTTTTCCACGGGCGCCGGGTCGGTTTTTTCCATCAGGGGTGTGACGAAACAGGGCCGGTTTTCGAACAGATCGGGGGTGGCGTGGTCCATGCCGGTTTTTTCGGAACCGGCCATTGGGTGGGAACCTACGAAGAAACGGCCTGTCGGCATCAGGTCATGGCTCCAACGGCAAATTTCGCTTTTCACACTCCCGACGTCGGTCACGATCGTGCCCGGGGTGAGGACTGGGGCGATGTCGCGAACCAACGGCACGATCGCGTGGACGGGAGAGCAGATGATTACCAGGGAGGCCTCCCGGCAAGCCTCTTCCGGGGTGGCGTGGACGGAGTGGCACCATTCCTTCGCTTCCAATTCGAGACGGGTTTCGGGGCGGCGGGCCCAGACGGCGATGCGGGACGCCAAACCCCGTTGATGGATGGCGAGGGCGACGGAGGCTCCCAACAGGCCCGGGGCGAGGATGGTTATTTGTTGCTGCACAAGAGGAAAACTTTGATAACGATAAACTGTTCTGGACTAAAACGAAGAGGATCGCATGGTCTTAACGTTGGCAATCGCGGCCGCAGGCGGGCGCGCTTAACTAAGGTTGGCAATATCCGCTTCGCCTCAATCACAAATTTGCATGGGACACTTTAAAATCGTTCGCCGCAAGAGGCCCCTTCGGACGCTGGGGCGCATTGCAATGGGTATTCTGGGGATCTCCCTGATCGTTTGGGTCTTTTACCTCGGGGCGACCTGGGGGCCTGGGCCGGCCGACGCCGGACCGATCCGGGCGAGCGATACCGACACCCGGGAGTTGGTTGAGCAGAGCCGGGAGCTGGTCCGCCAGTTCGATGCCGTCGCCAATTACCGGGACCCGACCGGCGAAGAACTCGACCTGTTGCGCCGGGCGATCGATCTGCAGCGGGAGCATAATCTGAATCCGAGCGCCACTTCGGCGGACCGTCGTCGCCAGGATGAATTGGAAATCCGGTTGGCGAGTTTTTTGGCGAAAGAACTGCACGAAACCAGCCTGGCTGCCGAGCAACGGGCGCGAGAAGCGGTGGAGAGAGGGGAATTGACCGAGGCGGTGAAGGCGATCCAGGAAGCGTTCGAGCTTCAGCGGGATGTGAACCGCCGGTATGGCCGCACCGGTTACCGGGATGCGATGCGGGAAAATCGCCTGCAACAGGAGGTCGTTTCGATGGAGGCGGCGCCGTGGCACGAGCGAAGCCGCGAATTGGAAGCGCAAGCGGATGCGGCGATCGCCGAAAACCGTTGGAGCGACGCCCGCACTTATCTGACCGAAGCCCGGCAGTTGCAAATTCGGATCAACGAAGCATCCCGCCGGAGCGTTTATTTCGACACCGCCCGGGCGGGGGAGCTTCAGCAGAAAATCGACTCGTTGCGAGTGGGGGAAATGAGCGGCGAGGTGGAGAAGCTCGAAGCCAACGGCCGATCCTTCGAAGAACGGGGCGAATGGACCCGGGCCGCTCAGGAATACGAGCGGGCAATGGCGTTGCAAAACCAGATCAACCGGGAACATCCGCAGAGCCGGTTCGTCTCCCGCGAGAAGTCGGAAGAACTTGATGTCGCCCGGCAAACCGCGTTGAGCGCTCCGCAGGGACGGCAACTTCAACAGGTGGTTGGCGAGATGCGCGAAGCGGTGCGGGCCGGGGATTTCGGCCAGGTCCGGGAAAAAGTGGCTGCGGCCCAGGCGTTGGTCGGCCCCTTGGCGGAACGGTTTCCGCGGAGCCGTTATGCGGATGCCGATCTTCGTTTGGAGTTGGGCTTTCTGGCCGCGGCGGACCGGGCATTGCCCGAGGTTCAGGGATTATTGCGGGAAGGTTTGTTGCCGGTTCCGGGAGACGCGGGCTGGAGAATGTCGGCCCATCCGGTCAATCAACGGTTGTATCGTCTGGTGATGAACGCCAATCCGAGCCGCAACGTCGGCGAGGACTTGCCGGTCGATTCAGTCACGTTGCGCCAGGCGCAGGAATTCTGTCGCCGGGCCTCGTGGATTCTGGCGAAGCCCGTGGAGTTGCCGGAGAAACGTCACTTCGAGGCGGCGATGGGAGAGTGGAGTCCGGAAGTTTATGGATTGGCCAGCTGGCACAGCGCAAACAGCGAGGGCCGGAGTCATCCGGTGACCACCGGGACGCCCAACGCGCATGGTTTTTACCATTTAATCGGCAACCTGCGGGTTTGGTTGGGCGAACCGGGTGAAAACGGTTCGGTTTGGACCGCCGGAGTCAGTTTCGCCGACGAGTTTCCGCCGCAGGAGATGTTTCGGGTAACCAATGCCGGACAGCGCGCCCCGACGATCGGACTGCGCTACCTGGTGGGCGAGGCCGTTCGGCGTTGATCCGGACCGCGCCGGGGGAACGAATACCATAAAAACCTCTTCGCCACTGAGAGGGATGGCATCCTGCCGTCCGCGTGTCGGCGTCGGACTCAAAAAAAGGTCCGCATGAACAGAGGGAGAACAGTTTCAGCCGCTGCTGTCGGGCGGCGGAGCCAACCCGACTACAGTGAGCATCCTGCCGTCCGCGTGTCGGCGTCGACCCTCCGATTTCGTCGCGCGGCAATTGAGAGGAGGGACAGGCGGGGAATGCCTGCCTTCACCGGTTCATTCGATGGTGTCGGAGGTTTTGAACTGGCTGCTTTGGGAGATGACCCAGTCGATCAGGCCGTCTTCGTTGTCTTCGAAGGCCCAGGCGGCTCGGAGGAAATCGGCGGGGTGGATGTCGTGGGTCTTGAAGAAATTCCGGTCGCCGCCGCAGCAAAACATCAGGGTGGTCGGCATTTCGCCCCGGAGTTTCGCGTAGGCTTTCGCGATCACCCGGGGAAGCCATTCGATGTCCCGGACTTTGGCGGACTTCTCCGGGAGGCTGTCCATGTCGATGGTGGATTCGGAGAATTTCCGGTCCTGGGCGTTGATGAAATATTGTCGACGGACCGCTTGGATCAGGAGAAAGGTTTCCCAATCGGGCTCTCCGTGTTCGCAAAAATCTTCCACGAAGTCGTAGACCTCGTTCGGAGTCGCTCCGATGGTGCGGAGAAATTCGAGCTGCACGCCATCGAAAAACATGTTCACGTTCCGGCCGCCTTTGGCGTAGTAATCGAGGGATTTGTCCCAGATGGCCCGCAAGGTCTTCGGATAGTCGTAATGTTCCATACCGGTCAAATTACGGTAGAACAGGAGGTTTTCCAGTTTTTTTCGGGGGACCAGAACGCTTCTCCGAGGGGAGAGGGTCAAACCGCCGTGGCGGCGCCGGTGGCCGGAGGGGAGGGTAGAGCATCCTTCATGCAATCGCGGATGGCGGCGGTAAGAAGTTCGGAGGGGGCTCCTTTGGTTATGTAACTGACGGCCCCGGCTTCCCGCATGGCGTTGGCCATGTCCTCTTTCTCGTGCATCGAGAGGCCGATCACTTTGATGTGAGGGAGCTCGGAGGTGAGGCGACGGGTGGCTTCGACTCCGTTCATGCGAGGCATGGTGACGTCCATGATGACGACGTGCGGGTCGGTCTCATGGGCGAGTTTGATCGCCATCTGGCCGTCGGAGGCTTCGCTGACCACGTCGATGTCGGGCTGGTCGCGAAGCAGTCCGGCGAGGCCGTCGCGGAGCATTTTGTGGTCGTCGGCCAGGAGAACCCGGATCGCGTTGGCGCTTTTTTTCCGGACCGGGGGCGTTTGTCCTTTTGAGGAATCGAATTCGGCCGTGGTTTGGGAGACGTCGGCCGGGTTCGCCTGGGAAGGTTCCCGCAAGGGAACGTAGAGGGAGACGCAGGTTCCGCGGTTGCGGGCGCTGGTGATCACCATCCGGCCACCGAGGTATTCAAGTCGTTCCCGGATGCTGAAGAGGCCGAAGCCGCCGTCGCTAAAGTTTTTGTCGTCGGAGGGTTTGGGGTCAAACCCGAGCCCTTCGTCTTTGACTTGGACGACGACGGAATCTTTTTCGCCGCGCCCGATGGAGACGGTGGCTTCTTCGACGCCGGCGTGTTTGACGATGTTGAACAAGGCTTCCCGGACCGCTTGGAAGAGGAAGGCGCGGATATCGTCCCCGTCCGGTTCGGCGTCCGGGTCGGCATTCAGGAGGACCCGGAGGCCGTGTTCGTCCTGCATCCGGCGGGCGAGCCATTCGAGCGCGCGGCCAAGGCCGGCGTCGTAGAGGATCGGCGGGCTGAGTTCGACGGTGAGGGTGCGCGACTCTTCGACGGACCGGTTGAGGAGTTCCTCGACGTGGATCATGTCCTTGCAAAGTCCGTCGTCGGCGACTCGGTTGCGCATCATGCTGACCTGAAGTTTGGCGGCGACGAGGATTTGTTGGAGGTTGTCGTGAAGACTGTGGGCGAGGCGGCGGCGTTCGCGTTGTTCGGTCTGAGTGAGTTCGGAGGCGAGGGCGCTGAGTTGGGCGGCGCGTTGCTCGGCGATAGCGGCGCGTTCGGCGACGCGCAACTCGAGGTTTTCATTGAGGGCCTTGAGTTGTTGTTCGGCCAGTTTGTGGTAGGTGATGTCGTGGACGACGAGGACGGATCCGGTCGGTTGGCCGTCGATGATGATGGCGGCGTTGGAGCAGGATACATTAAGCCGGGAGCCGTCTTTGCAGTGGAACTGGTCCTCCAGGTCGCGGAGGGTGAGGCCGGAGGTGAAGACGGAGTGGAGGGGGCAATCAATCTTGGCCACCCGGCTTTTGTGGTAATGGACGTGGTCGTGCAGGACCTTGCCGATCAGCTCCTCCTTTTTCCAGCCGAAGGTTTTTTCGGCGGCCGGATTCATGAAGGTGACCCGGCCGTCGGGATCGAGCAGGAAGAGGGAATCGGCGGCGTTGTCGGTGATCGCCTGGGTGATACCGAGTTGGTATCGCAGGTTTTCCTCGGCCTGTTTGCGCTCGGTGATGTCGGAGGCGAAGATGGAGATGCCGGATCGGGAGGGATAGATCCGGTTTTCAAACCAGCGTTGGGAAGGAACGTGGTAGAATTCAGTCAACGTTTCCTGTTGCTTCTCGAACGCCCCTTCGATCTGGCCGCGGTAGGGGGCGCGGTCGAGTTCGGGAATCGCGTCCCAGATGGTTTGGCCGATCAGCGATTCCCGGGACCGGCCGTACATGTCGGCGGCCTTTTGGTTTAAATAGACGAATTTCCAAGTCCGGTCGACCATCACGAAGGAATCATTGATGCTGGCCAGGACGCTGTGGCGTTGGGCGAGGAGTTCGCGGACCTGGTATTGCCGTTGGCGGGCGCGGAGGGCGACTTGCAAGGAACTGGTCAGAGTGGCAGCCTGGACCGGCCGCCGGATGGTGACCATGTTGCTGTTCTTGCGCAGCCCTTCCAGGGCGGGGATCTTTTTCTGCTTCGTGTCGGGACCGGCGATCAGGAGAAGCGGGAGATCGGACCAGGTCTCCTGGGATTGGAGGAGATCGCGCAGCAAGTTGGCGGCTTCGGTATTGACGGCTTCTTCGGAAAGCAAAATGGCTCCGAAGGAATGGTGGGTGGCGAGCTCAGCCAATTCGTTGATTCGGAGGCAGGTGTGAAACGGAATCGATTCGGCGGCGAGTGTTTCGGAAACAAAAAGCGACTCGTCCCCGTCGGGTAGGAGGAGAATGACGTGGTTATGGAAACTCGGTTGACTGGCTGGGGCTAACGATTTGGTCACTTAATAGGAGGGTGTGTTTGATTGCCTCGAATGGTCTGTCGGGTTTTACCAGTACGCCCCTGATTTGTAAAGGAAATGTGAGGGGATAGCGGGATGATTTTTGTTTTATGCGTATTCGTGGAGTGGCCGGGGAGGTGTGCTAATAATCAGGCAACTCCCGGAGCGCTTGTCGCTAAAGGACGTAGCTCTGATCTTGCGTGAAAAAATCGGTCTGTTAGATTGGACTGAGGTATTCATTTTAATCCGGCTATTTTGACTAACTACATCCAGGCAAACACGGACGGGCGATTGCACGACGCCGCGGAACCGTCGATCAGTCCTCTGAACCGGGGCTTTCTTTACGGAGACGCCATTTACGAAGTATGGCGCACCTACAACGGGGTCCTGTTCGCCTTCGAGGAGCATTGGGAACGCTTGAACCGGTCGGCCACGGCATTGCAAATGGACCTGCCGTTCGACGACGGGGTGTTGTTGACTGAAATTCGACGGACGGTCTCGGCTTTTTTCGAAAAGACTCAAAAGAAGAAGGATGTTTATATCCGCTTCCAGCTCAGTCGTGGCGCGGGTCCGATCGGGATCGACACGACCCTGGCGGATAAGCCTTCGTTCGTGATTTTGGTCCAGTATTTGGTGGAAAAGCCGGAAGGGAAGGGACTCCAACTCTCGCTGGCGAAGAGTCTCTACCGGAATCACCCGAAGACGTTGAATCCGGCCTGGAAGAGCGGGAATTATCTTAATAACATCCTTTGTCTGCGGGAGGCCAAAGCCCGGGGGGCCGACGATGTGGTGATGTTGAACCTCGACGGAGCGGTGACGGAAGCGTCCCTTTCGAACATCTATTTTGTCAGCGGGAAGGAGATCCTCACTCCTCCGGTGAGCGCGGGGCTGCTTGAAGGGGTGACCCGTCGGATTTTGATTTCAGAGGCGGCCCGCAACTGGGACTTCGATCTGCGGGAAGAGAATGTGTTTTCCCCCCAGTTGGGAGACTTCACCGAATGCTTCCTTTCTTCCACTACCCGGGGAATTGTTCCGGTGGGGAAAATCGACAAAATCGATTACAAGGTCGGTCAGAAAACCGTGACCCAAAAGCTGAGAAAAATCTTCGACACTTATGTGAAGGAGAGGTGCGAACGGCGTCCGGATCTGGCGGTCTTTTAGGGAAATAAAGCAATTGGCGGAAGTGCCCAGTCACTCTTCCTTTTGCCGGAGGTCGCGATCTCGTTTCCCTGCCGGTCGAGGCGTGGGTTTCGTTTTCAGGAAGGTGTAGTTCGCCAGGAACGGAAGACCGACCAGAGCGCCGATCTGACGCATCGACCGCATGGCGCCGATGACCTGGCGGACTTTGGCCGATTCCGGTTCGTGGATCTTGAGGAGGATCAGGCAGCCGGCGAGGCAGAGCGTCGGTTGGATCAGGAACGAGACGTGGTAGGTCCGCAACGGATCGAAGCCGGCGGCCGCGGTCCAGGTGAAAAAGAGTCCTCCCAGGATCGGGGCCACCGCGCCGAGGAATGACGTGAAGGCCAGGTAGAGGCTGATTCCGGTGGTTTTTGCCCGCGGCGGCATCAGTTTCAAGAGCAGGTTAAACGAGCCGAGCACGTAGCCGGCCGACACGATGCCGCCGAAGGCCCACATCGGATAAAGGAGCCAGGCGTTTTCGGGGGTGAGAATGCACCACAGGTAGTTTTGGGTCTGCCAGGTCGCGAGACAGAGGATCATCACCGGCTTGTTGCCGTATTTGTCGAGAAGCCGTCCCCAGCCGGGAAACGACAACGCTCCCCCGGCACTCGCGATGATGATCAGCCAACTGACCTCGGTGGCCGACATCTCGAGGATTTCGTAGATGAAAATCATGTAGAACGGCCCGATCAGGTTGGTCGCGAACCCGAACAAGCCGCCGAAAATGATGAATACTAGCAGGGAGCGAGATTGACCGAGGATGCTCGGGTAGTCCCGCCAGTGGAAACGTTCGACGGTGCGGACGGTTTTGCCGGAGGCGAGGATCCGGTGCTGGCCGATGATCGAGATTCCCCGCAGGCCGACCGCCCCGAGGAGAATGAGTTGGTAACCGAGGACCGAGTCGTCGAACCAACCGAGCGATTTCCCGACGGCCAGCAGGAACGCAATGGTTCCGAGGGTGATCAGACGGTTGCGGTTGCCGAAGTATTTTCCGCGGAGTTTTCCCGGAATCCATTCCTGGATCCATGAGGTCCAACTGACTCCGACAATCGCGGCCAGCACACTGGAAAACGCGAAGAAAATCAGGAAAACCAGACCGGCCAGGGTCGGGTTTTCGAAATGGAGAAACGGCAGCGCCAGGGCGAACACCAGCCAGCAGCCGAGGTGAGCCCAGGCGGCGGTCAGGGTCAGGCGTTTGGCGTCCATCCACCTGGAGAGCAGTGGGATCAAGGAGAGTTGGAGCACGTTGCTCCAGGCCGGCAGCGAGACGATCAGTCCGAACCACCCAGCCCCCAACGCGAAGTGTTTGGTCAGAAGGGCGGCGATAATGAAGTTCGCGGGAAGGGAAAGGAAGACCAGGGGCAGGGCGGCGATCCCTTCCCAAGTACAAATATTCAGGTTCCTCCGGAGCAAGTCGGGAGGATCGTTCGCAGGTGCGGCGGGAGGTGGCGTGGAACCGGTGATCACGGGAAATGAGCCAGCGTTTGGATCAGGTGCAGCACCCTCGCGTCGCCGGCGGAATCGCCTTGCCAGATCGGTTGGCCGAGGGCGTTGCAGACTCGGTTCACGGGCACGAGGCCGCGAACGGAGTTGGTGATGAAAACCGCTTCAGTTCGGTCGGAGGTGAGATCGGCGGGAACCAATTCTTCCTCCGCCACCTCGAATCCGAGGCCCGGGGCGAGGGCGAGGAGATGGTTTCGGGTGATGCCGGGGAGAATGCCGGTCTCCGGCGGGGGAGTTCGCAGACGTCGTTCCGAGAGCAGAAAGAGGTTGCTCGTCACCCCCTCGGCGAACCGTCCGTCCCGGGTGAGAAAGAGTCCTTCGTCGCCTGGAGCGGCGTTTCGGTGACGTAATTCCCGCAGGCCGACGATCGAGTTCATGTAATGGCCCGATTTCGGGCGGGGGAAGACTTCCGGCTCGGTGCGGTGTGTATTCAGAATATGGAGCGAAATTGACCCGGCGGGTTTCGTTGGCGGAGGGATCGGGCGGACGAAAACGATTTCGCCGGGGCGGTCGAATTCGGTCCCGGGAAGGCCGGCCGGTGATTCCCCCGCCGAGAGGGTCAGGCGGAAAATGGCGTCGGTGAAGCCGTTGGCCCGAAGCAGATCGCGAAGAACCGCACGTAACCTTTCGAACGGGGGACCGCCGGACACCAGGAGTTCGGGGCCGGGGCGGATGCCATAGCAGCCGCAACCGGCGAGAAGACGGGTGACATGGGCTTCCAGCAGAAACGGTTCGCCCCCGAAGGTCCGGAAGGTTTCGAACAAGGTCGCTCCATAAAGGAAACCATGGTCGAACGGTGAAATCCGGGCCTCCTCTGGGGAGACGATGCGTCCGTGGCAATAGATCCGTGCCATGTTGAGTTAACCCTTGGCGGCGCCGACCAGCGCGGCCCCTTCAGCGGCTTCGACAGCGGCCCAGAGGGCACGGGCCTTCTGGATCGATTCCTGGTATTCGCGGGCTGGGACGGAGTCGATCACGATCCCGGCTCCGGCCTGGACGTGGGCTTCTCCGTTCATCGCGAGGAGGGTGCGGATGGTGATGTTGAGTTCCATCTCCCCATTGAAACCGATCCATCCGATCGATCCGGTATAGGGGCCCCGGCGGACCGGTTCCAATTCCTCGATGATTTCCATGGTGCGCACTTTCGGGGCGCCGGTGATGGTCCCACCGGGAAAGGCGGCGGCGATCACGTCGAATAGGTCGAGCCCCGGAGCGAGTCGTCCCTCTATGTGGGAAACGATGTGCATGACGTGCGAGTAGGTCTCGACGGTCATGAATTCGCTGACCCGGACGCTGCCGAAAATGGAGACGCGGCCGATGTCGTTGCGGATCAGGTCGACCAGCATCAGGTGTTCGGCCCGTTCCTTGGCGTTGGCGACCAAATCACGGTTGAGGTCCTCGTCTTCCAAAAGGGTGCTGCCCCGCGGTCGCGTGCCGGCAATCGGGCGGGCCTCGATGGTTCCGCCGCGGAGTTTGACCAGGAGTTCCGGAGATCCGGACACCAGGGAGAAACCGGGCAGACGGAGGAGGCCCATGTAAGGGGAAGGATTGATGCGGCGGAGTTGTTCGTAAACTTCTTCCGGCGAGACGTGGAGCGGGCGCGATTCCCGGACGGAGAGATTGGTTTGATAGGTGTCGCCCGAGCGGATGTAGTTCTGCACCTTTTCCACCGCTTGGATGAATTCCGGTTCGGAAAAGGAAAAGCGGGCCGGGCTGGGAGGAGCCGGTTCCGAGGCGGGATCGTGGTCGTCAAGAAGCGACGCGCGGGATCGTTGGTCCCAAAGTTCCACCATCGCCCTGGCTTCCTCTGTGGCGCGGGCATGGGCGGCGGTCAGGCCGGCGTCATCGAGTCCCGCGGCCGACCGGGCGACGATGGTGTAGAGGGTTTGATCGAAATGGTCGTAAACGTAGACCTGTTCGACCACGGCGAACGCGGCGACCGGCAGGGCGAGATCGCGGGCGGCCCGGGCGGGAAGCTTTTCCAGGAGCCTAACCAGGTCGTAAGAAAAAAAGCCGATCAGGCCGCCGGCGAACGGAGGAATTCCGTCGATGCAGGGCATCCGGTTTTCCGCGGTCCAGGCGCGGAGGGTCTGCAGCGGGCGGCCGGGGAGAATCGAGGTCGGGGAGAAACCGTCGGGGCCATGGCGGAGGAAGGAAGTTTCGGATTCGCCGCAGAGCAGAAGCTGGTCGATCGCCGGGGCGAGGAGAGTGTAGCGGCCGGCCTTGCCGGTTTCGAGCAGCGCGGAGACGGAGGCATCGTTCCACCAGGGGAGCCAGGATTGCGGGAACCGGGCATTGGGAGTCGCGAAAATGGCGGGAAGCCGCGGGAAACTTCCTTGCCATTTTCTCCAATCGTCGATGGATGGCATTCGCATCGTGAATCGAGGGTTCGGCCGCGGGGTTAGTCCCGTCCGGCGATATGCCAGAAATTCTCTTCCGGAGGGAACGGTTGGTAAGTGTCCAGATACGTGAAAGCCTCGTCGATCGAGGGCGCGACTTTATAAAACTCGCGGTAAAAGGGACGGGCGAAATTGGCTTCGAAAATCCGGTCGAAAAACTGGAGGAGCGGATCGAAAAAACCGTCGGGATCGAGGAAGACGATCGGTTTGTGGTGCTGGGCCAACTGCTTGAGGGTGATGATTTCCACCACTTCTTCCAAGGTGCCGAAACCGCCGGGGAGGACGATGAAGGCGTCGGACCGTGCTTCCATTTCCGCTTTGCGTTCCCGCATGGTTTCCGTGATCACCATCTCGTCGACTTCGTCGAAAGCGAGTTCTTTGGCGCGCATGAATTCCGGAATGACCCCGACGATGGAACCTCGCTCCCGGGCGACGGCGCGGGCCAGGGCCCCCATCAAACCGATGCTTCCCCCGCCGTAGACGAGAGTCAGGTCCCGTGCGGCAAGGGAGCGGCCCAGGGATTCGGCCAGGTCGAAATACGGCCGGGCGATCCGGTCGCTGGAGGAACAGAAGACACAAACCGAGGAAATGACGGGCGCGCTCATGGCAAGGAACCTCCGGGAATCAACGACGAGCCGCCGTGTCGCGGGCCAGACCGAACACGGATTCGCCGAGGGCGAAGAAATCGGAAAACACGGCGTCGGCCCCGTCCGCCTCAAGTTCCTCGGCGGAATGGGTGCCGGTGGTCACGCAATAAACCGGCATTCCGACCGCGCGCGCGGTTTGGATGTCCCAGGGGGAATCGCCGACCATGCAGGTGGAGTCGGGAGTTGCTCCCATCTCGGCCAGGACGTGGCGGGTGAACTCCGGGTCGGGTTTTCGGTAGGGGGTGTCGAGCGATCCGAACACCCGGTCGAGGTGACGATCGAGGCCGGTGTGGGCGCAGATGGCGCGCGAGCCGGGGCCTTGTTTGTTGGTGAAGACGGCGGTCCGTTTGCCTTGGCCCTTGAGTTCGGCCAGGAGCCATTCGACGCCCGGAAGGACGGTGATATCCTCCAGGAAGATCTCCTTGAAATGGTCGCGGTAGATCCGGACCGCCTCGGCGTGCGATTCGTCGTCGACGAATTGGCGGATGGTGTTTTCCATCGCTCCGCCGACGGCTCGCCGCACCGCCTCGTAAGTGGGGGCCGGACGGCCGAGCGCGTTCATCGTATGGACGAAGCAACGATGGATGACGTTGAAATGGTCGATCAACGTGCCGTCGAGGTCGAAGAGAATGGTGGTGTGCTTGCTCACGAAAGGAGGAGACTATAGACGGAGGCGAAAGAACATCAAAAAAGAAAGGAAGATTTTGCCTGCCGCTCGACTTTTCGGTCGAAACGTTTAAAGACGGCCTGACGAGAAAAATGAAAGCGGGCGAAGAAACGATACGGATGATTCCGTCGTCCCGGTTTTACGACCGGCCGACGCTGGAGGTGACGCGGGATTTGTTGGGGAAATTCCTGGTGCGGCGTTGGTCGGACGGCCGGGAGGTGGCGGTGCCGATTTGGGAGGTCGAGGCATATGACGGCTTCGAAGACCTCGCTTCCCATGCCCGGCGGGGAGTGACTCCACGGACGGAGGTGATGTATGGACCTCCCGGGGTCTTCTATGTCTATTTTTGTTACGGGATCCATTGGTTGTTGAATGTCGTGACCGGACCGGCGGAATATCCGGCGGCGGTTTTGATCCGGGGAGCCGGACAGTGGGCGGGACCGGCCCGTTTGACCAAGGCCTTGGAAATCGGCAAGAACCACAATCGAAGCAGTGCGACCGACCGGGGAGAGTTATGGATCGAAGACCGGGGAGTGGTGGCACCGGCGGCGGAAGTGACTCGCAGTCCGCGGATCGGAGTCGACTACGCCGGACCGATTTGGGCCGCCAAGCCGTATCGGTTCGTCTGGGCGGCTGGGAAGACGGTCTGACGGCAGGGCTATTTCATCTGGCCCCCTTCTCGTGAAACAGGCATTCCTGCCTGTTTTTTCACAGACAGGAATGTCCGTGCCACGGTGGTTGTGGGCCCGCGTTCCTGCGGTCCCCATCTCGATCTAAAAACCGGCTAACCCACTCTTGACGCGTTGATTCTCCTTTGTCCGATCACTGCCGCCGCTGCTGTCGGGCGGCGGAACCAACCCGAACGACAGGCGGGCTCCGGGCTTGATCGCGAGATTGCCGATCCCGGGATTTGCGTTGCGGGATGAAAATGCTACAATGGCGTTTTCTCATGGACGATAATTATCGGAAAATACTCCCCTTCCTGGTCGCGCCGTTCGCGGCCGTTTCTTTGCTCACCGCCGAAACACCGGCATTGGATCCGATCGCCGAGGAGCCATGGCCGTTTGAGGTCAGCGATATCGTGGCCGATCCTGCAGTGCAGTGGGGGCAACTCGAAAATGGGGTTCGTTTCGCGATCCTGCCGAACAACGAACCGCGGGAACGGATCAGTCTTCGGCTCTACGTGCGGGCGGGATCGTTGCAGGAGAAGGAAGAACAGCGGGGGTTGGCCCATTATTTGGAACACATGGCGTTCAACGGCACCGAGAACTTCGGTCCCGGGACGTTGGTCGAGTATTTTCAACGCCTCG
This sequence comes from Verruconatronum alginivorum, assembly GCF_056590205.1. Taxonomy (NCBI): domain Bacteria; kingdom Pseudomonadati; phylum Verrucomicrobiota; class Opitutia; order Opitutales; family Verruconatronaceae; genus Verruconatronum; species Verruconatronum alginivorum. The sequence continues at coordinate 4,066,996 of NZ_JBWPVQ010000001.1, forward strand.
GCATGGCGTTCGGCGCGGACACCAACGCCTACACCGGTTTCGATCGGACCGTCTACATGATCGAACTCCCGAACACCGAGGCGGCCTCCATCGACGAAGGGTTGCTCGTTCTGCGCGATTATGCCGGACGGATGTTGCTCAAAGAGCGGGAAATCGAGTCGGAGCGCGGTGTGATTCTGAGCGAGATGCGGTCACGCGATTCGGTCGGGTTTCGCACGGCCCTCGCGGAGTATCGTTTTCTCCTGCCGGAGGCTCTCTTGCCGGACCGTTTTCCGATCGGGACCGAGGAGGTCTTGCGGGCGTTGCAACGGGAGGATTTCGTCGATTTTTACGACACCTGGTATCGTCCGGAAAGAACGGTGATCGTGATCGTTGGGGAGGTGGAACCGGATACCGCGGCGGAATTGATCGAAAAGAATTTCGGCGACTTCGAACCGCGGGCGCCGGCCCGGGAGGAGCCCGATATGGGCGAGGTCGTTTCGGAGGGAATCCATGCGCATTTGCATACGGAGATGGAAGCGTCGTCGACGCGGGTCTCGATCCAGACGGTTCAGCCGTATTCATTCGAGCCCGACACATTAGAAAAGCGTATTCGCGATCTGCATCGGGCGGCGGCGATGCAAATGTTGTCACGAAGATTGGATACGTTATCCCGGGCGGAAGACGCTCCGTTTTCGCGGGGGTCGGCTTCGGCGGGAGAGGTTTTCGATTTTGCTACCAGCGCCGGGATCAGTCTGCATGGGGAACCGGAGGAGTGGGAAGCGTCGTTGAAGATTGCAGAACAGGAGTTGCGCCGGGCCTTGATCCACGGCTTTCAGGAAGCGGAAGTGCGGGAGATCCGGGCGGAGTTGTTGAACGCCTACGAAGAGGCCGCGCGCCAAGCGGTGACCCGGCGTTCCCCCAGTCTGGCGGAGTCGATTATTCGATCGCTCTCCGACCGTCGGGTGTTCACCAATCCGGAAATGGAACTGGAAATGATGCGGTCGGCGTTGGAAGCGATCTCGGCGGAAGAGGCTCATCAGGCGTTGCGGGAAGCGTGGGCCGGGGAAGGGCGATTTGTTTTTGTGACCGGAAACCTGCAACTCCCGGACGCCCGGGAGCGGATTCTCGAAGTCTTCGAAGCGAGTCGTGCGATCGAAGTCGAGCCGCCGGAAGAAGTGGCGGAGCTCGAATTCGCCTACACCGATTTCGGACCGGCGGGGGAGATCGAAGAAAACGAATACGTTGAAGATCTTGATTTGCACCAGATCCGTTTCGCGAACGGGGTGAGGTTGAACGTCAAACGAACCGATTTCCAAGCCAACCGTATTCAAATGTTGGTACGCTTTGGCGGCGGAAGTCTGACGGAGCCGGAGGAGAAGGAAGGCGTCGCCTTGCTCGCCTCCAGTGCGTTCATCTTGGGCGGACTCGGAGAGCACAGCGCTGACGAATTGCGCCGGATATTGGCCGGACGCAATGTCGGGGTCGACTTCCGGGCCGGGCAGGATGCGTTCGTCCTTTCCGGAGGAACGACCCCGGCCGACCTGTTGTTGCAGCTTCAGTTGTCGGCCGCTTATTTGACCGAACCCGGTTTCCGTCCGGAATCGTTGCGGCAAGCCCGTAATCGGCTGCGGGAGGACTACCGGCGGAGCCGTCACACTCCCGAAGGAGTGATTCAATCCGAGGTGGCCCGATTCCTCGCGGGCGGGGATCATCGTTTCGGTTTGCCGCCGGAAGAGCGGGTGATGGCGCTGGACCTGGATGACGTGCGAACCTGGCTTGAGGAACCGTTGGCTACCGGGTATCTGGAGGTATCCCTTGTCGGCGACCTCGCGGTGGAAGACGCGATCGAGGCGGTGGCCGCGACCTTTGGTGCTTTGCCGGAACGGGAGCAGGTGAAACCGGGACGGGAAGATCTGCGCCAGGTCGGCTTCCCGAAGGACGTCGAAAGCCGGGAATTTCGTTTCACGTCGGAAATCCCGAATGGATTCGTCGCGATTTATTGGCCGACCAGTGATATTTGGGATATTCAGCGCACCCGCCGTCTTCAAGTGTTGGCCCGGGTCTTCTCGGACCGGATGCGTTTGCGGATCCGGGAGGAGATGGGCGAAGCCTACAGTCCCTATGCGGTGAGTCAGGCGAGCGATACGTATTTGGATTATGGATTGTTTTTCGGATTGGTCGGAGTTGCTCCGGACCGGGCGACGGATGTCGCGGATGTGGTGGCGGAGATTGCCGCCGACCTTCAGGAAAACGGAGTCACGGAAGACGAAACCGAACGGGCGTTGCGACCGTTGGTGACTTCGCTTCGGACGACGGTGCGGGACAACGGGTATTGGCTGCAATCGGTGATGGCGAGTTCGCAGGAGTATCCGCAACGCTTGGATTGGGCGCGCCAGATGGTTCCCGATTTCGAGGCGGTCGAAGCGGAGGAACTGACGGAGTTGGCGAAGCGTTATCTCCAGGCCGAACCATCGGTCCGGATTTTCGTGATGCCGGAGTGATTCTCGTGATGACGCCGCCGGCGATTATCTGCGAAAATCCGTCGGGCCATCCAGGTCCTCCGGTGGAGCGAAGCCGTGGCGCAGGCGGTTCTCGCTGATGGTTCGGGGAAACATAAACTGTTTGAGATAGTCCCGTCCGCCGGCTTTTGTTCCGCTCCCTGACATCTGAAAACCGCCGAAAGGTTGACGTTCGACGATCGCTCCGGTGATTGTCCGGTTGATATAGAAGTTGCCGACATTGATTTGCCGTTTGGCTCGTTCGATATTCGCCGGACTCCGGGAGAAAATACCTCCGGTAAGAGCAAACTCGGTGTCGTTGGCGAAAGCGATCGCCTCGTCCAGATCGGAGGCACGGATCACCGACAAAACCGGTCCGAAGATCTCCTCCCGGGCCAGCCTGGCCGTCGGGGGCACATCACCGAAAATGACGGGCGCCGCATAAAACCCGTTCGATTGCCGAGTCTCTCCTTGGAAAACAAGGGTGGCTTCGCCCTGGCCGATCTCGACGTAGCGGGCGATTTTGTCACGCGCCCTTTCGTCGATCATCGGTCCGAGGAAAGTCGACGGTTTCGCCGGGTCGCCGATTTTCAAGTCGGCGGTCGCCTCGACTAATCGGGCCATGAACGGTTCGTAAATTCCGTCCAACAGGATCAGCCGGGACAATGCCGAGCATTTTTGGCCTTGGTATCCAAAAGCCGAATATACGACGGCCGGCACCGCCTCGACGAGATCCGCGTCCGCGTCGATGATGATCGCGTTTTTGCCTCCCATTTCGCAAATTACTTTTTTCAAGTTGATCTGTCCGGCCCGGGTTTCTCCCGCATTTTTCCAGATTTCCAGTCCGACTTCTTTGGAACCGGTGAAGGCAACGAGATCGATCTCGGGATGATTGGCCAGGGAGGCGCCGACGTCGCCGAAACCGGTCAGAAAATTTAAAACACCGGGGGGAACTCCGGCCTCCGTGAAGACCTCCATGAGCCAAGCGCCCAGGATCGGAGTCTGCTCCGCTGGTTTCATGATCGCTGTATTGCCGGTGACCAGCATGGCGGCGGTCATCCCGCAAGGAATAGCGAGGGGGAAGTTCCACGGCGCGATGATCACCCCCGTCCCGCGCGGCAGCCAATGCTCGGTGTTTTCTTCGCCGGGAATCTCCTGGGTGAGACGCGGTTTGCCGAGCCGACGCATTTCATGGGCGTAAAACCGGCAAAAGTCGATCGCCTCCGCCACGTCCGCGTCCGCTTCGATCCAGTTTTTGCCGGCTTCGTAAACTTCCAGCGCTGCGAATTCAAAGCGGAGCTTTTCCATCAATGCTGCCGCTTTCTCCAGGATGTCGGCCCGTTCGACGACGGGAACCCGAGCCCAGGCGGGGGCCGCGCGGCGGGCGGCCAACACCGCCCGTTCGGCATCTTCGACCCCCGCGCGAGCGGCGTGGCCGACGACGACCGACGGATCCGCCGGACTGAGCGACGGAAAGGTCTCGCGAGTTTTTATCCGTTTGCCATCGATCACTAATGACCAGGTTTCGCCGAGTTGTGCCCGGACGCTGGCCAGGCCCTTCCGGAAGCCGGTCCGCGCCTCCTCTCGGGTGAAGTCGAGGTGAGGGAGGTTTTGAAACCGCGCCGGCCGATCTACGGACGGTCCGGGCGGGTTCTCCTGTTCCGATTCGGCTAGTTCCGCCGGATTCCTCAAAAGCTCCCCGGCGTTTTGCCCGAGGGCGAATCTTGCGGCGAGGAATCCTTCGTTGGAACTGTTCTCCAGCAAGCGCCGGACCAGATAGGCCATCCCGGGAACGAGGTCGCCGACCGGACAATACTCCCGCACCCGGTATCCGAGTCGAAGCAAGGCCTGGGCCAACGGATCGGCCATGCCGTGGAGAATCTGGATTTCGAATGCCTCTTTGTCGACGCCGAGGGCCGTCGCCTGGGTGATGGCGTGGGACAAACTCCGGACGTTGTGCGAGCCGAAGGCTGGGGTGATCAAATCAGCATTTTCCAACAGGAGAACCGAGAGTCGTTCGAAGGAGGCATCGGTTTCATGTTTGTGCAGAAACACCGGGATCGGCCAATTCCGTTGCCGTGCGACCACGGTTTCGTAATCCCAATAGGCTCCTTTGACGAGGCGGACGGTGAACGGTTGTCCGTGTTCGCGGCCCCAATGAATCAATTTCCGGAGATCCTTTTCCGTGTCGCGCAGGTAAGCCTGCAGGGCGATACCGATATCGCGAAAGCCCCGGAACTCCTCTTCGGCGAGTAAGGAGCGGAAGAGGGCGAGCGTGAGCTCCTTCAGGCCGTAGTGCTCCATGTCGAAGTTGATGAACGCCCCGAGTTCGCGCGACCGGCGCAGCAGCGGACGGAGACGCTTTTTCAGATGGAAGATCGCATCCTCCGGGTCCGCCGGATGGATCTGGGAATAAAGGGCCGAAATCTTGATCGAAAGGTTCACGCAAGGGGTATTGAAGGGTTGGATTATTTCCCGCAACCTGACGGTTTCGTGGGAAAGTAACTCCAGGAGATCGGCGCAGTTTTGGGCATAGGCGTCTGCCTCTGTTTCGCTGATGACGGTTTCGCCGAGCAAATCGACGGTGAAGGCCAATCCTCGCCGCATCAATTGTCTGAGCGTTTGGACGAGCGCATCTTTCTCATTGTCGATCATGAAAAAGCGGGCCATTCCATGGATATTGGCGCTCACCCCCGCCTCCAAAAGCCTAGTGGAAGCGGTTGAAGCCTTTAACCCGAAACGAAGAAGAGGCGGGGCGCGATCGAGGTAAGGTTCGATGTATTCCTTAAAATGCCGTTCCACCTCATCCCGCGACTGCAAAGCGGGGAATACATCGACGAATCGAAATAGCTGCGTCTTGAAAGCTGGGTCGTACATGCTCCATTCCATCAATCTGCCGTATAAGCCCCGGCTGCTGAAAAATGCCGGACGCCCCGTCTTTTCCGAATATTTGAGAATCAATTCGCCCAGTTTTCGGGTCGAATCCTCAATTGCCCGGGAGACCCGGGCATCCATTTGGAGTGCCGCACGTTTCATATTTCCTGCCGTTTCCCTACCATAACCCCCGAACGACCAAGGAGCAAGACGACCAACCGGAGCCGGTGCGTTGCAGGACGGCGGCCCCTCCGACGCTCGGCAGTCACCGGCGAAAGCCGGGCTACGCTTCAATGGAGCCGCGCTCGGCTGAGCGCGGAAGGCACCATTGGGTCGACTGCCTTTGTCGCGGAAAATCTGCTTCAATGGAGCCGCGCTCGGCTGAGCGCGGAAGGCTCCGGATTCCTCCAGAAGATTGTCGGAAGCAGTCCAGCTTCAATGGAGCCGCGCTCGGCTGAGCGCGGAAGGGGCTCGCGCTTTGTTGATACTCCCATCGGGGTTCCTGGCTTCAATGGAGCCGCGCTCGGCTGAGCGCGGAAGGACCAAGGCGCTGGGCCTGCTGCACAAGCAGCTCAAAGCTTCAATGGAGCCGCGCTCGGCTGAGCGCGGAAGGTGCCGCAACTGACCGACGAGCAGATCGACGCCTACGGGGCTTCAATGGAGCCGCGCTCGGCTGAGCGCGGAAGGGTTGCCCAACGCGGCCTCATGCGGTCCCGAGCCTGGCTTCAATGGAGCCGCGCTCGGCTGAGCGCGGAAGGGGAACAAGCCGAACGCGATGCCGAAGCGCGTAGGCAAGCTTCAATGGAGCCGCGCTCGGCTGAGCGCGGAAGGGGCCGGGCAGGAACTCCCCCCGATCGACCTCTTCGAGCTTCAATGGAGCCGCGCTCGGCTGAGCGCGGAAGGATTGGGGTAGTCTCAGCGGCGTTGTATGCCGCACTCTGGCTTCAATGGAGCCGCGCTCGGCTGAGCGCGGAAGGGGTCGAGCGCCTTCCGGGGGATCACCGTGCTGACTCGGCTTCAATGGAGCCGCGCTCGGCTGAGCGCGGAAGGGCCCGCTCATCGGAGGAACAAGGCCCTGGTTCTGCCGCTTCAATGGAGCCGCGCTCGGCTGAGCGCGGAAGGTCCCCTCGGGATCACCGACGGCGGCGCGGATGTTTGGCTTCAATGGAGCCGCGCTCGGCTGAGCGCGGAAGGACCCCAATCGGCTTTACAATGAGAAGCCCTACCTTCGCTTCAATGGAGCCGCGCTCGGCTGAGCGCGGAAGGCTCGATGACGGCCCGCATCACATGCACATCCGGCGCCCGGCTTCAATGGAGCCGCGCTCGGCTGAGCGCGGAAGGGGGCAGAAGGCGCGGCTTCCTGAGATGGTGATTCCTGCTTCAATGGAGCCGCGCTCGGCTGAGCGCGGAAGGCCCGGCCACCGCCACCGAAGGCCTGCGCGGCGTATCGCTTCAATGGAGCCGCGCTCGGCTGAGCGCGGAAGGACGGAGGAAAACCGATGCAGGGAGAAATAAACGGAAGGCTTCAATGGAGCCGCGCTCGGCTGAGCGCGGAAGGACGTGCAAACAACCCCGGCCCTTCCAAAAGACGGGAGTGCTTCAATGGAGCCGCGCTCGGCTGAGCGCGGAAGGCGCCGAGTTGATGGTCTTGCGCCAAAGCTTCGCCGAGCTTCAATGGAGCCGCGCTCGGCTGAGCGCGGAAGGGAGGACCGGGAAGCCTGGGCGACCTGGTTGGAGCCGGCTTCAATGGAGCCGCGCTCGGCTGAGCGCGGAAGGATAAATCCTGCCATTGTGGTAACCATAGTTCATCATTGCTTCAATGGAGCCGCGCTCGGCTGAGCGCGGAAGGCGGAGAAAAACAACCAAATCGGAAATTACGAAAATGCTTCAATGGAGCCGCGCTCGGCTGAGCGCGGAAGGTCCTACTAAAGTTACTTTTAGTAATTCTTGCATACCGCTTCAATGGAGCCGCGCTCGGCTGAGCGCGGAAGGGCGGAAAGCTATACCAAACATCCCCATGTGGGGAGGAAGCTTCAATGGAGCCGCGCTCGGCTGAGCGCGGAAGGAGAGGGAAAAAAGTCCAACGCTCAACGTTTTAGGCTAGCTTCAATGGAGCCGCGCTCGGCTGAGCGCGGAAGGGCCAGCCAGGCCGAACGCGCCGCCAAACTTGCCGAAGCTTCAATGGAGCCGCGCTCGGCTGAGCGCGGAAGGATCGGGCCGTCCGGATTATCTCCCTCGCAAATTTCCTGGCTTCAATGGAGCCGCGCTCGGCTGAGCGCGGAAGGGGTTGATCAGTTCGATCAGGGTGAGGCTGCCGACGGAGCTTCAATGGAGCCGCGCTCGGCTGAGCGCGGAAGGTCCGAATCCGCCACCGAACCCGCCACCGAACCCGCAGCTTCAATGGAGCCGCGCTCGGCTGAGCGCGGAAGGAGTGCGTCGATGTCGACCATTCCAGCGGGGTGGGTGCTTCAATGGAGCCGCGCTCGGCTGAGCGCGGAAGGCCACCGACCTGGACACTGTATTAGGGATGTGGACCGGCTTCAATGGAGCCGCGCTCGGCTGAGCGCGGAAGGACATTCCGCATGTAAAAAACATTGCCGGTCCCGTCGCTTCAATGGAGCCGCGCTCGGCTGAGCGCGGAAGCACCACCCCGCCTGAATTGAGTCGTCGGCATTCCCGCTTCAATGGAGCCGCGCTCGGCTGAGCGCGGAAGGAAAATCCGCTCCCGCATGGCCGATTCCCCTTGTGTCGCTTCAATGGAGCCGCGCTCGGCTGAGCGCGGAAGGCGGTCCGATCTACGAAGATCGCGACGAATGGGGTCGCTTCAATGGAGCCGCGCTCGGCTGAGCGCGGAAGGGATGCCAACGACAGCTTTACGGATGGCGGGGAAGGTCCGCTTCAATGGAGCCGCGCTCGGCTGAGCGCGGAAGGGTGTTCATAGTTTCAGTATAGATCCTTAACATTCCTGCTTCAATGGAGCCGCGCTCGGCTGAGCGCGGAAGGATCCCGTCAGTGGGAAATGGATACCTACACCTGCATCGCTTCAATGGAGCCGCGCTCGGCTGAGCGCGGAAGGGAATAACTATGGATGACGAAAACACGAAAGACAATGGCTTCAATGGAGCCGCGCTCGGCTGAGCGCGGAAGGCTGCTCGCCACCAGATCGGTGACGAGGCCTTCCTGGCTTCAATGGAGCCGCGCTCGGCTGAGCGCGGAAGGATGGCGGAATTCGCAGGTATCCGGCGCCTGGTTGTCGCTTCAATGGAGCCGCGCTCGGCTGAGCGCGGAAGGGTGATGGCGGCGTGTTTGATCGGGGTTAAGCTGGCAGGCTTCAATGGAGCCGCGCTCGGCTGAGCGCGGAAGGTTGCGAGCGGGCCGGGCGCTACTCCGACATGGGGACTTGCTTCAATGGAGCCGCGCTCGGCTGAGCGCGGAAGGAGCAGATCGAGGCGATCGAAACCGCGATCGCGGACCGCTTCAATGGAGCCGCGCTCGGCTGAGCGCGGAAGGGTCCTCCTTCCGATTCACACCCACATGGCATCCTCGCTTCAATGGAGCCGCGCTCGGCTGAGCGCGGAAGGAACCTCCATCTACCAAGCCATCGGCTTGGAATACATCGCTTCAATGGAGCCGCGCTCGGCTGAGCGCGGAAGGACTCCAGGGGGTCATTGTTGTCGGCGTGGTACCATCGCTTCAATGGAGCCGCGCTCGGCTGAGCGCGGAAGGATCGGAGAAACGCTGGGAGTCTTCGGCACGACACAGGCTTCAATGGAGCCGCGCTCGGCTGAGCGCGGAAGGGCCGCTCGCGGAAGTGGTTGAAGGCACAGGGGTTGACCTGATGGTTGCGAGCGGAGACGGCGTGGAGGCGGATTGCGACATTCTGCGAAACTGAATTCGGAAACGTTTTTCTTCTAAGTTATTGATTATCAGGTGGTGCGAGAGGGGGCGGAGTTCTTGGCACCACTTTGGCGCTCGCGGCCTCCCGCTGTCAAAGAACTATACTTCAGGTGCGGGTTCAAGGGAATCATCGAATCGGGGAAAGTGGAATTTTTTTCTAGTCTTGAACCGAAATCAGGCGACGTAGCAGGATTGGTCGATTTTCGTGTAGGCTTTCCCGAGAGCGGAGATGTCGCGGCGACCGCGGCTTTCACTGGGGCCGAGAGCAATAAACAGGACTTGGTCTTCGCGGACGTTGATGATTTCAGAAAGTTCCCGTTCGAATTGCACCTTTTCCGAAGGATTCAGATCGCATTCAAATACCGAGTATTGAAGGTGGTCCCCATAATTGCGGCAGGTGCGGAACACCTTTCGCAGTCGTTTCGGATCGCAGATGTCGTAGGTCACGATGAAGCAGCTTCGGTTCATTGGAGGCGAAGAGTTATCGGGTCATGAACGGGATATAGGCTTCGATTTCGCCGGTGAGGGTTTTCGCCAGCAGGCGGAATTGCAACTCGATCGCCCGCCGGTAACTGACCTTGTAGTCGAAAACCGGATGCGTCACGACGGTGTTGAGACGTTTTTCGTAGTAATCGAAAAAGATCTTCCGCCCTCCGGCGGTCAGATTGACGGCATCTCCGGCTTGCACGAAATCCCGCGGTCCCAGAATCCGGTTGTTCAGGAGGGTCAAAACGACGGAGTCGGCGACGATGGGACGGAATTCCTCCATGAGGTCGAGGGCGAGGGCGGGGCGACCGAAACGGGGTTGGTGGTAGAAACCGATGTAAGGGTCAAAGCCCACGGCGTAGGCGGCGAGGGTGCAGTCGCGGGCGAGGAGGCTGTAGCCGAGCGAGAGGAGGGCGTTGACCGCGTCCTTCGGCGGTCGGCGGTTGCGTCGGGAGAAGTCGAAGGTGAAGGTGGTTTGATCTTCGTGGGTGGCGTCGGCGTCGCGGCCGTTCTTGATCATTCCGGCGAAGTTTTGGAAAAACGTCAGGGCGGCGGCGCCTTCGATTCCGAGCAGTTCTTCAAGGGATTCGGCTTCGAAGCAGTTTCGGGCGGCGTATCGCAGTTTTTGCAACGCTTCGCGCGGGGCTTCGATATGGTTCCGCATGAGAAAGGTCCGTTGGTTGCGGATTTTTCCGTGGACGAAACTTTTCGCGAGGTTCAGGCAAAGCGCGGGGTCGTCGGCCTGGCGGAATTGTTCGATGCGGGTGAATACGTTTTTGAGTCCGTGTCCGCGGGTCATTCCGTAAAACCAACCTCCCATGGAGAAGTAGGTGATCGGGACGTCCTTTTGGCAAAGCATTTGGATGACCGGGGTCGAAATGCCGATCGAGCCGAAAAGGGCGACATGGTGAAGGTCGTTGATGCGGACCTTCATGATCGTTTCCTTCTTGTCCTTCACGGTGAGGACTTCGGAACTGCGGCCGACGTAAAGGCCGGGGGTGTTGAGGTAGAGGGGGCGTTTTTCGTCGCTGGCCGCGATGAGGCGCCGGGCGGGGCGGACGACGGGAAGGCGGCCGTTTTTGAGGGCGTATTCCTGACTGAAACTGAGAATGGGGAGACGGGGGGCGGGAAAATCGCGGTCGAAGGGGAAAGAGGCCTGTTCGGCCGGAGTGATGTCCTCGTCTTCCGGATACGCCGGCGACTCCGTGAGCAGGCGGGTTTCGTCGGGGAGGCAGATGGTGGCGAGCGAGCAGCGGGGGCATTTGGGGGAGTCGTCGAGAGGAGGCGGAATCGGACCGGCGGTGGCGGCGCGGGCGGAAGCGATCCTTTGAAGAATCCATGACTCGAGTTCGGGCGTCATTTCGAGTCGGACCCGCTGGCGGGTGCCGCGGTAGTAAATGATGCCCTCGGAACATTGGTAACCGTTGTCGCGGAGCAGCAGGATCTGAAGACCGAGTTGGATCTTGTCGGTGTCCCAGAGTTCCTTGCCATCGTCGCCTTCGCGAGGGGAGCCGACCTTGTAGTCGACCGGGCAGACCCGGATGGCGGAGAACAAATCGCGGTCGCCGTTCCCGTCGGTTTGGATTTCCACGAGATCGAGTTTGGCGGTGACCCCGAGGCGATCCGAGGCCAGGGAAACCGAGCGGGAGTGGATCGTTTCCGGGGACGAAGGCTCTTGCCCGTGTGCCGTCGGATCATTACCGGAAGGGGCATTTTCCGAATCGGAGTTGGTCTTTGCGGGCGGCAGGTCGCCCTTGCCGGAGTCGACTCGTTTGTGGGCGGCGGCGCCGGCGAGGGTATCGGCGTTGTGGGCGAACAAACCCTCGACGAACTCGTAATAGAAGAGACGGGGGCAATAGACGAACTCGTTGAGCATCCGGGCCGGGATGGCGTCGGGCGGAGCCGGAGGGATGGCGTGTCGCGTGGACATGGCGGGATGTGAAAGCGGGAAACGTTGGGTGACGACGATGCGTAGTGTAACAGGTCCCGGTCGATTGGGGAAGGAAGAATTTCGGGCCGAGTCGGGCGGTCGGGGGGCGAGGCTGTTTCATCCTTAACCGGCAGTATTTAGCCGCGAGAAGACACAAAAGGCGCAAAGATAAAAGAACCAAGGCGGAAGGACCACACTTGTTGGAGTTCCGTGTTCACGCGGGCCCTGCCTCGACTCATATTTCGGTTTTTGTCGGGACTTGCCTCAAAACGGGATGTCGTCAGCGTCCGGGCGTGTCGATCGTTTTCGGTTGCCCTTCCCGGCATCGGACTCGGCGGAATGCTGATCCGAAGCGGACGACGATTCCATATGTTCCCACATTTCATTTTGGTGTAACCAGATTGGGTCGGCATTACGCCAGACGGAATCACCGTCCGTGGTGTCGGTCGAGGGCGAGCGACGGACACGCTTCTGTTTGCCGTTGAGAAACACGATCATGGTTTCTTTCCGGCGGAGCTTCTTCGCCCGGCGTCAGCTTCTTCTTTTGCTTGCCTGGTTTTTTCTTCTTTTTCTTGGGCATTCGGATTGTTTACCCGGACAGGAATGTCCGGGCTCCTTTGGGACCGGCATCCCGTTGTGATTGTCAGTGGCGTGGAAGATTTCGCGAAGCCGGTGTTGGCCGTTCTCGCCATCCGTCCATTCGCGGAGTTGTGTCGTGGCGGCCTCGGTCGCGGCGCGATGATCGGGGGCGTCGGCCGGCAAGCTCCGGTGGGCGGCCTTGTGCAGGAGGTTGAAGACGAGGCATACGCGGTTGCCGGATTCAACAGGTAATACCTCGTGCTCGCAGTCGGCGTAAAACGCGGCGAAGCGAATTTCGCCGGGATCGTCGGAGGAGAGATCGGCGCGAATCTCCTGGCCGGCATGGCGAATCAGCAGGTCGCCGCCGGTGTGGGCGGAGGGAAGGGTGACGACCAAGGTGCCGAACATGCCCTCCGTTTTCTCGGTGTCTCGGTGAGCCTTGAAGAACCCGCCCTTGTCGTAAACCAGAAGCTTGTAAAGCTCGGTCTCGATGCTGCCCGCGGGTGAGCCGAGACCCTGTTCGACGCGGGCGACGAGGACCTCCAGGGTGTCCGGCCAAGATTTGCCGTCGAGTTTGACTTTGTCGGCGGCGATCTGCCAAACCTTCCGGACGGACTCGTCGTGAAGCGTTTGATCGCCCCGACCGTATGGAGCTCGTTCGGCGGCGGTGGCGATGAGTTTTTGGCATTGGTCGGCAGGGACCGGAAAAGAGACGGCGCCCACGCCCTCGACCTGGAGAAGCGGCATTGGCGTCTGCATGGCGCCGACCGCGAAGAAATCGCCCGGGCGTTTAACCTCGCCGAGGATCTCGGCGAGGGGAGCCAGTTCTTCCGCGTAGGAAATTTCGAGTTAATCGTCGGACATGATGGCAAATAGCGTTCAGAGCGGAGCCTGTGTGTCGAGAAAACTTCAGACAATTGGAAAATCACTGTAGCAGCCAGCTTGGCCCCTGCACCTTTCGTTGGGGAGGAGGCAAACTTTCACGTAACTTCGTATTGCGGATTGCGGCGAAGGGTAATACCTTTGCTGGCATGAAAACATTGACGGTAAAACTTCCGGACGAATTGGCTGTGCGCCTGGAGAAGCGGGCGAAGCGTTTGGGGGTGTCTAAATCGGCTTTGTTGCGGGAATCGCTGGAGCGGGAGTTGGCCGGGCAAACCGGAGCTGTGGAGGAGGAGCCATCCGCGTATGATTTGATGAAGGACGGCTGCGGGTGTGTCGACAGCGGTGTGACCGACCTGGCGACGAATCCGAAATACATGGAGGGTTTCGGGCGGTGAGAGAGAGGCTTTTGCTCGATACCGGGCCTTTGGTCTCATTTCTTGATCGCCGGGAATCTTCTCACTCCTGGGTGCGGACAACTTTCACGACACTCAAGACGCCGTTTTTGACATGCGAGCCGGTTTTGACCGAGGCTTGCTTTCTCTTGCAGGGGATGCCCGGGGCCATTCAACAGGTCCGGCAGTGGATCGGGAGCGGCTATATTCAGATTCCGTTTAGCCTGCAGGATGAAGCGCAGCGGGTCTTCGGTTTGATGGAGAAATACGGTAATCTCCCCATGTCCCTTGCGGACGCTTCTCTCGTTGCGATGGTTGAAAATGGCGTCGGGGACCGGGTCTTCACGTTGGACGCGCATTTTCGGATCTATCGTCACAGCGGCAGGCGGATCGTGCCGGTGTTGATGCCGGAGGCGGCGTCTTAGTAGCCGGGATTGGGGAGGCGCCGGTCGCGGTCGAACGGAAGATCCCGTTTGGCGGGAAGGGGGCTTTCGGGAAAATCGAGCGCCCATTTCTCCCGGATTTCGTCATCGGCGTAATAAGCGAGCCAGCAGTCGGTCGGCTCGGGGAATTCGGGGGTGGGAAACTCGGCCATGTGGCAGCGAGTGTTCCATTCGGAACCGTCCGGCATGATCGATGTTTTTTCCGGGAGAACCTCATCCACCAGCAGTCGGTAAAGCTCGCGGTCGCTGAGGTGGTCGGTGAAGTGGAGGAAATAGCGCGTCGAAGCGAGGGCCTTGATCAGTTCCCAAAGGGTGCGGTGAAGTTTCTCTTCTGTATCCAGTTTGTGGATTGGGACCGCGCGGAATTTCCGCCGGTCCCAGAGGAGCCGGTCGAGAGTCATCCGCGGCGCCGTTTCGAAATCCAGCACATGCTGCCAAAACGCCTCCTGCAAAGCGAGCGGGGTTCCTGCCGAATGGCCCTCGGCGACAGGCTGCCCGGCCACCTTCTCGACCTCCGCACGAAGCTCGCCGATCCGGAGGGCGGTGTCGATCAGTTCGTCGGAAGAACTGCTTTCAGGGTTGCTTTCAAAGAATTTGTGTTCGTCGGGGGTGTTGTTTTTCATGGGAATGGAACTGTTTGTAGGTTGGAAAGAGTCCGAGGCCGAAGTGGGACGAGTCATAAGGCGCGGGCCGGGGTGAAATTGCGAAATTTGCCGATGGTGATACGCTGACTGCGGAAAACGGCGGAGACGCCGCGCGCGCGCAGGTCGGCGAGATCGGAGTCTTTGGATTGCAACTCGCGAAGGGCGAGAAGGGAGCGTCCGGTGTCCAAGGGAATCGCCACATCCCAAATCGGCCAAGTGAAGAAGGTATCGTTGCTTTTGTGCCCGGAAAAACCCGTCGTTTCGAGACGGGAGTTCACTGGGGCGGTTGGTAGAAGAGGCAGGGCTTCGATGGCAAGGCGGTTGGCGCCGCGCTGGGTCATTGTGGTGTCTGTGCTCGGGTTTTTCCAAGCTAGAGCGTAGCGTTTGTCTTCGCCGGGGTCCCATCGCAAGCCAACCTTTTCGTCGGAATATTTCCAAGCTTCAAACAGAGCGCTGTATATTTGCTCGGGCGTGGTCATTGACGCCAGATCGTTCATGGTTTTAAGGAAGTGCTGATGCCCGGCTCCGCTCATCGTGCGCAATGCGGTATCTTCGATGTCGCCTTGATTGTTGATCGCGACGGAGGATCCGAATGCCGCGAGAAAGGCTCCGGAAACGAGATCGTTGTCATCGAAAAAACGTTCCATGACTTTCTTAGCCTGGGCGGTAAACTCAGCTGGTTGGAGCTTGAGGTTATCAGCGAACGTGAAGGCCGAGTGGTCTTTCATTTTGAGGAGCCCGTCATGCAGTGCATGGGACAGCGCTTCTTGGGACAGTTGCGCTGGAACGAGCACGATGGGCGCCCAGTGGCCGCCATACGGCTTCCAATACATCCGCGTGCCGGGATGGAGGGAGTCGGTCGTTCGCCAGGTTCCAAGTGCGGCTAGAAAGCCGAGAGGATTGGCGCCGTCGATGCCGGGAAGCGGGATTTCGTGGAGTTGGTTCATGGTTGGGACGGCGATGGGAGGTTGGCGTCTGATTCGGCGTACCATCTCTCGGATTCGGCTTCGCTGGCTTGTTGGTCGGCGAGGCGTAGAAGCGTTTCCAAGTATGCGAGGCCCCATGGGTCTTGCTGGCGAAGAAGTTGCCAGAATCGCTCCGAGATTCCGGAATCAAGCCGATGAGACGGACTGGAAGCTCGTTGTTCGGTGTTCAGTGAAACACTGAGAAATCCTTTCATTGGTGGGGCGTAAATAACGGGCGGTTCGGGGTCGTCGACCACAGGTGCGAAAGGTCGGGCGTATCCATGATGGGCCGCGATGAGATGAAGGACGAGGTCTGGCGAATCAATATCGGAATGCGACATTCTCTCGTCGGCGACCGCTTCCGCGACTTGGAGGGATGCCATTTCGTGCCGGAATCCTTTCGGCAGGCCGGCACGGCGGCGGGCGTGCTCATGCTCGGCGGCCGACAATCGCTTTCGGGGGGATTTTGCGAGAGGTTCCGAAAGAGCATACGCGGCGTGAGGGTTGCCGCCGAGAAGGAGGGCTTGGAAACGCGGATCGGCTTTGCCGAGGTCGTGCAATTCGGCGGCGGTCCGAAAAACGTCTCGAAGTGCCTCAGAGAATCCCAGCGCCTTTGCCGTGAGTTCGGCGAGTTCGGCGACATGCCTGGTGTGGGAACTCAAGGTGATCGCTTCGGGGGCGTCGGTGCGGCTCCAGTCATCCAGGTCATCTTCCGCCTGCTCGAATATGGCGGCTTGATCGAGTCGCTCCCGAACACTCGCCAAACGTCGTCGGGTGACCAAAACCATACCGCGTTCGTCGGCGTAGCGACTTTCCTCGAAGTCGAGTTCGACGAGTCTTTCGAGTGTCTTTCGAATACGTTCCGGGAGTTGATCGTCCCGTGATGCTTCCGACAGGGCGGCAAGCAATTCCGAGCGTGGCATAGATTTTTCCGAACTGGCGGCGTATTCACAGACGCGCTGCCATGCTTCGCCTCCTTGAATCCCGTGGAGGAGCTGGGGATGAATGCGGAGGACCGCTTTGGCTTTGCTCGTCTGAAAAGCGGCTTCGGCGCGGTCAATATCGTGTAATTGGGCGCCGGGCACGGACTCTTCGGGCGGCCTTTGGGCCCCCGGATCGGCGGGTGCGCCGGGAATATGGCCGAGCTGACTCCAACCACCAACGGCTGCGGGGATGACGATGGTGGCCCCTGGGTAAACATCGGCTGGGTGCTTTAATATGCGACTTTCCTTCGCCCCCCTCCAGAGAAGCGCGGGGCCAATACTTTCTCGTGAACCATTTTCAATGGTTTCGACAGCGCTGGCTTCGGAAAAGAGGTCGCCGGTATCGATCTCTCCGACCGCCTTTTTCGCCTCCGGAAAGAACCACGAACGAAACACAGGGAGCGGAACAGGCAGGGCTTCTGTCTGCGATGGAGAACACAAGCTGATGTCGTGGATAAGCGATTCGGGCGTCGCCTCGGGGGAAAGATCAGCCCGCCAGACGACCAGCACATCTGGGCGATTAGACTGACTGCCGTGCAGAAAGTGAGCGGGATCGGGCGTCGGAAATGGAAAGGGAGAGGTTTGCGCCCATGCGTCCAGATAGGCCGGGAAAATGACCGGGGCGGGGGAGGTTGGCGCGTTCAGGCGAGTGATTTGGCTGGCCTTGGCCAAGAGTGGCTCGGAATGCGTTTGCATTGCTTCAAGGCCAAAATCCACGACGTTGTCGGCGACAATGGAATTGAGCCAATTCCAAGTAGCGGAAAGGGCGTTGCCGTAGATGGGATCGAGCAAATCGCCCTTTTGTGCGCGTTTGTCGAGAGTTTCATCTGTTTCGATCAAATGATCCGGCATGACGATGGTGGCGCGGGCGGAGATGTCGCGTCCGGTGCGATTGAGTCGGCCAAAGCGTTGTCGAAGGGCATCCAGGCTGGCGCATTCTGTGACGAGCGCGTCGAAATCCAGATCCGCGCCGACTTCGAGACACTGCGTCGCGACGACGATCTCGACCGCACCGGAGGCATCGTCGGCTGTCGATTGTTGTTGCACTGTGGCCTTAAGCGCCGCTTGGAGGCGGCTGGTTTCCATGTCTCGCTCGATCGGACGCATGCGGCCGATGAGCAGGGTGATGTTTGCGCGAAAGCGCGCCTTTTTACTGGAAACTTCAAGATGCAGCTTTTCCGCGACGAGGCGGGCGGTAGCGACCCGGTTTACCATGATCGCGAGCGAACGCGAGCCGGTTTCTTGGATGATTGTAACGGCTTCGTCGATCAGGCGGGATGCGAGGTCGTCGAGCTGCTTCGCTTTGGATTTGGATTCGGAAACGATGAGTTTCGCCGGCTTTGAAGCGGTCAGTCGGCGGTTAAGGACCGGGTGGTCGCGGTCCGCGGGGCTGAGATGGAGTGTGTTCCTGGCGCTCGGGGGCGGAGTGGCGGTTAGCTGGACCCAGTGAAAGACCGGCACTCGGACGGTCTGTGGATGGCGTTCGAGATGGTGGTTGCGGAAGTGTTGGATTTGTTCGACCGTTTCGGCGAACGGCCTGCCGATGTGGGCCTCGTCGAGCAACCAAAGCGCGTCATTGGCGACAAGCGCGGCGTGGATGGGGCACGCATTGGGAGTGATGCCGTAACCTCGAAAGAGAAGCCGGGACCCCACTTGATCAATGGTGCTGGCAATGATCGTCGGTTGAAGAAGCGAGCGGGCCCAGCGTTGATCGCGGTAGATGGCTCCGCGCAACTGCACTGAGTCGAGGGGGACACGTGGAAAGCCACTGGCATTCGGGGGCGCCGGATTGAGCGAAAGCAATGCCTCGGCGATCGCCTTGCACGCGAGGCGATTCGTGCCGGGATTCGCGAGAGCGTTCGTCATGCGGCAGGCACGTTCGAAGGCCTCATCGACAATCACTCGGCGGTTGACGATGAAGAAAATCCGTCGCGGGGCGTTGCGCTCCGTTGGGGGCAGGTGCGCTTGGGCCGCGAGTGCGTAAACCGCCACCTCAAGAGAGGCGGTTTTGCCGCTGCCGGTAGGCGCCGCGATGAAGTCCGGCCACTCGCCGGAGACGGCGCGTTTGGCGAGGTCGCTCTGCCAAGGGAAAGGGTCGTATCCCCAGAGGTCGTGGAAGAATTCGGTGAAGGTGGGGAAGCTCGTGTGCATGATGATGGGCTGACTCGCTAGCGCTGGCCGACGCCGGGGGCTGGTGGAAGGGTTAAGCCGAACAGGGAGAGCTTTTGTCGGAGCACGGTGTCGAGGCGGGGTTTGTCGGATGGGTAGAGGGAAATGAGCCGCTTGCCCTCTTGTTGATAGAGTTGCTGCTTCTTGAACATGCCGATCTTGTAGTCGGTAGTATCCATCCCCCAGTATTCGATGTAGATGTCGAGCTCGGGCAGATAAAAGTCGGGCCGGATCGCGTGGCCGCTCAGGATGCGAAACCGTTCGTCGTAGCGGTAGGCGATGTTTTGGGCGGAGAGCCAGTCGGCGATTCGCCGTTCCCCGTCGGACTGGACGAGGGTCCCGGCTTTGGCGACGATAGTCTTGTTGAGTTCGACCTTGGTTTCGAAATTTCGTCGATCAAGATAGACTTCGTCGAAGCAGGGGTCGCAGTATACGCGCTGAAAGGCTTGGTGGCTGCGGGTGTGTTCTTCCGGGCTGACTTCGCGGCCACAACGGCCGCATTTGTGCCGGGCGTTCTCCTGCTCGAGGCGAATCGCCTCGCGAATGGCGGTGGCGGCGGAGTGGGCGGCGCGGCGCACGTATTCTTTCGCGTGTTCGTTCCGGGAAAGATCGTCCAAATCCTGTAGGTGATCGCGGGCGGCGCCACCGTACGCTTTTATTGCTTTGAGGGCGTATTGCCGGGCTTGCGGGTGTGGATCGCGAAAAGCAATGGGAACCAAGGCTGCGAGAGCCGTCGCTGGTTCGGCCCCGAATGGGGCAAGCTTGCCGATTGCGGAGGCCGCAAGCCGTCGGACCTCGGCGGATGGAAAACCTGCGAGGTATGCGAGTTCGGACAATGCGGACGGATCGGTCCCGCGCCCCAGGGCGAGTGCCCGTTGCACGGACTCGTGGTGAAGTTGACGGTCTATCGGAGTATTCATGTCGTCGGCGAGCGGGAGTGAGTCAGTGGAATTTTCAGGTTTGGGGTTTCCATGGTTTGCATAGGCCGTAGCCGCGATACCGGCCCGAGCCGAGAAGGATCGGGCCGATGACGGGTTGGTCGAAGCGCAGCCAGACATGCACCTGACGACGGTTGGGGCCATTCGGCCGCTGTGGCATCAGAGGGAAGCCGTCCGGCCCGGGTTTGGCTTGCGGGGCGCCCCGATGCCAGGATGTTTTGTCGATGTCGATCTCGGCGGGATCCGGAAGACCGATCCGGCGGCAACTGGCGGAGACGATCACAGCGACCTCGGCGAGATATCCGCCGCGGTCTTTGCGCGGATCAATTTTCGGGTGCTTGTCCAGCACTACCGGTGAGACGCTGGCCCAGACTTTGGATGGACCTGTCCATGTCCTTGCGCGCAAAGCTTGGGGCGGGGCGGGGCGCTGTTCTTCACCGAGTGTCCAGACGCCCAGTCTGCCCATCGTCAAACATAAGTCTTTGGGCATCCCCGTAGCGTCGTATAGCAGACGGCCGACGAGTTTGCCGCGTTCGTTGAGTGGAATATTTCGCGGAAATGCGAGGGCAACGCCGAGCAGATGTCCGTCGGCATGATCGTGGCCGACGAAACCAAGGGGGAACAGGGCGAGGTGTGGTTTTTCGGAGGGCCTGCCGTCCGCCTGATGGCCGCTGATCCACTCGGGCGAAGGCGAAGCTGCCTTTTCGATGGCGCCGCGCAGCGCGCTGAGGAGTTGCCAGGTGGATTCCAAACCGAGCACCGGACCTTCGCGCTTGTCGAGGATGAGCAATTGATCATCGAAGACCGACTGAACCGGTGTCGCGGAATCGGTGGTCGGGGATTCGGATATACAGTAAGGGTGGGTCATACTGAGGACGGGACGGCGGGATGAGGGCAACTTTCTATTCTTCCACGCAACGCCAAAGACTTCTTCGAATTCGGCTTGAATCCGTTTTTGCTCCTTCCCTTTGGATGCCTGCATGCGAACGGTGAAATCGTAAAAACGATCCACCGCTTCGCCGTTGTATTGGTCGCGCAGGTAATCAAGACACCCTTCCGAGACGACACGCAACCGCTCAACGGACCCGGCAGTGCGCGAGGTGGCGACGTGTTCCTCGGGTATCCAGTTGAAGGATGCGGGGAGCTCGTTCTCCTCCACCCACATGCGGACCATTGAGGAGGAATGTCCAATACGGATCACTTTCGCGCAAAGCCGTTCCAAAGCGACCCGCATATCGGGCGAGGATGGCCTGTTTGGCCATTGGAGGAACACCGTGCTCTGGTGCGGGCGGACTCTTGGAAAAGTGCGTTCTTTCCCATTCCGAAAACTTGGAAAAATCTGTAGAAGGTCCTTGATGCCACTAACTTGCTGTTGTTTCTGCTTCGCGCTAAGGCTGGCTTCGAAGGGATCGGGAATCCTTCTGGGCTTACCTCTTTCATCGAAGATCGAGAAATCATTTGGCTTCACGTAAACCTCCACTACCGATCGGCGGTCGCATTCCGTGGCAAAGATCTTCGGCGCGTCCTGTCGCTCCAGCCAGCGCAACGCGTCCGCCTCTTTCTCCCACGTAGAAACGGCCGGGCCTTCGGAAGGGTCCGGGCGCGTTTCAAAGTAGGCGGCGGCCAAGGCCATGAAAATGCGGCCAGGGTGAGGGGGCCATTCGGGCAACGTCCGGTCGCCGGTCGAAGTCGCTACCGCGTATCCGGTCAGGTATTCGATGCCAAGTGTCAGCATGGCTCAATCCCCAGACTCTGCGGCCGATTCGACGGCGATCTCCTGGCTGCGGCGGAGAAGCTCCACCAACTGCGGGGCGGGGGTCAGTTTCAAAGGCTCCTTGCGCCAGGTCAGGCCCGCACTTTCGGCCGCGGCGATGGCCTCCTTGAGCGTTTTGATGGCATCGTCCGACGTGATTTCCAGCTTCGTCGGATCGGCGCCGGGCTGGCTGAGGAGTTCCCATTGGAGGGGCTCCGTCGGCCAAAGAAGGCAACGGGAGCGCAAGTCGTATCCATTTTCGGCGGCCAGCGCGGCGGCGGTGAGCCCGAGCGCGGCAAGGACCGTGCGCCCGGCGGCGTCGGTTTCCGGAGTAGGCTTTCCACCATTGACCGGGAACCGCAGGCGGCGGAGTGCGGGTAGCGACAGAACGGTGATTTGTTCGGCGTAGTCGATCGTGACGCCGCCGGTCTTCCGATCGATATCCGGAGGAATATTGCCATGATTCACTTCGGAAGGAGATACAGCCCCCTTCGTCTTTTCATCTTTCGCTAAAACATATCCATCCTTGGACTTCACGACTCGTGCCGCAGCACGAATTTCAAGCGGGTCAATTCGGCTGCTGGTCTTGACGCCAAGCTGAGCATTCACCCCCACCATTTCAGAAACGAGCGCCCGTTGAAACTTCGCGCCCAAGCCACCTTTCGGGCCGGTGGAGTCCCAAATGCCGAAGACAAGGGCGGTGGGGCAAATCTCATAGAGAGGCGTCGCGTTGTTGAGACTGACATGATCGAGCTTCACTCCGAGAGACGACTTACGGAAGGGGGCGCCCTTTTCGTCGCCCGCCGCGACCAAGCTGTCCCTGAGGATGGCGTCGGCCGCACGATGGGGGGCAGTGAGACTGGTGATGACACCGATTTCCGCGAGTAGATCTTCACCGGAAAAGTCCACCTCGATGACGGGAATCGGGCAATCGGCGAAGCGGCCCGCATCAATCGCCTGCTGAAGGGCTTCCTCCAAACGATTGGCCTGAGACTGAACGGAGTCCAAAAGGACGCACGGCGTGGTAACCCATTCGCCATTTTCGTTCCTGGTCCGCCGTTCTTCCACGGCATAAACCGCGCCCGCGTAGGTGGGAGGGAAAACCTTGTCGCCTTCACCACCGGCAGGTTGGAAGCGGGTGCGGGCACGGAACGCCGCTGAAGTGCCGACGATCGCGGATTGAAGTGTTGGGAGGTCTAGTTTTTTCATTGTTTTGTAATCGATTGGATTAGTAACATGCGTGTTCAAAGTAATACACCGGCCAAATGGCGGTGGCGGTTACCGGCCTCCGTAGCGGCAGGGTGGCGAGATTGACAAACCGGCTCTTTGGCAAAGCGGCATCGCCAAGGGGTGGCGCTGGGCGATTGTCCGGGGCGGAACAGAAGAGTCGGGTAGGAAAGCTTCATGGTGAGAACAGGAAAGCGCTCGAGTTGGCCATTGGCAAGTCGTTTAGGGGCGGAATGTTGGATTGAGTGGTAGTCGAGTGTGTTTCGAGCGTGAAGCGGGCGGGCGGGCATCCATTCGGAGGGAACTGCCGAAGACGGTTCCGCATTTTCGAGGGCCAGTTTACCGGGTGAGGTCGGACAAATACGGTCCGAGGTGGAAAGAAAATTTTGCCTGCGGGAGAAGGTGCCGTCGTGGGGGGGGCGGTCTTGGATTTCGAATTCGAGGGTCTTACAGCGGAGAAGACGACACACCCCACCATGCTCGCGCATGGTCCCCCGGCGCGAGGGGAATGCCCTTTAAAGAGCGAGGCGAAACGAGTCGGGTTTTTCGTCGTCGCGCAGGCTTTGGGTTGCGTTCAGCGTTATCTTTCCAGAAGGGAAAAATGTGGACCCATTCAAGGTATGCGTTTGACCGAGGGCGGCAATGGGAGTGAAAAAGAACGGGGAGTATGAAAGACGAATTCGACAGTCATGAAGGGATGTGGGCGGTTTGCCGAAAGCTGCCGACCGATTTTGAGCCGTATGGGGAGAGGAAGCGGGAGGAGGGGGCCGATTGTTCGGGCGGCTGCCGCTTTTTCGTTCCGTTGCATGGGGATTTGGCGTTTAACTGGGGAGTTTGCGCCAACGCGAAAAGTCCGCGAGCAGGACTGCTGACATTTGAACATCAGGGGTGCCCGGAGTTCGAGGCAGAGGAGGGGGCCGAAACAGAGGTCTCGGAAAACGCGGCCGGGCCGGGCGTCGATCCGGTGGAGGGTGACGAAGATCCTCGGCTTCAACCCCTCGCGATCGATTGGAATTCTTTGGAACTCGCCTTGGATTCAAGCTCCGATATGGAGAGCGAGGGTTATCTCAACAAGAGAACCGGCGAAATCATTGTCATTTTTTCCTACGGCGATGACGAAGAAGAGCTTCGAGAGAGGGTTGATGAGGATTTGGACGCTTGGATTCAGATCGAACCGATCGATTCGCGCACCGGTTTTGCGATCATGGAACGGTTCGCCTCCTCCCGAAAGAAAGCACACGTGCGAAAACTGTTGTCCGACGCACTCTCCGGGCCGCGGCCGTTTCGGCGTTTCAAGGACGTGGTGCATCAGGATGAGGATCTGCGGCAGGAATGGTTCGATTTTCAGGCCATCGCGGAGAAGGAGGCGATCGAGGAGTGGCTCGCCGGCTACGATATCAAGCCGGAGTGGAAGTAGCGTTCGCGAATCGGTTTTTTTCTAGAGGGGACAGACAGGAATGTCTGTTTCACGATTTGCGGGAATTACTTCAGGACTGTTTTCAGGAAAGGTGCGGTGGGACTGGCTTTGCGTTGGGTGAGGGCGGCGACGGGGCCTTGGTAGAGGATGCGGCCGCCGGCTTCGCCGCCGTCGGGGCCGATTTCCACGACGTAGTCGGCTTCGGCGATCAGGTCGAGGTTGTGCTCGATCACGATCACGGTGTGGCCTTGATCCACCAGGCGGTGGAGGACGCGGATCAACTTTTCGCAGTCCGTGAAATGGAGGCCGATCGTCGGTTCTTCCAACATGAAGAGGTGACGGCTCTGGAGTCCTCGGGTCTTTTCCGTGTAGGTCGGGAGGCCGCGCATCACTTCGCTCACCAGTTTGAGGCGCTGGGCTTCACCGCCGGAGAGGGTGGGGCTGCTTTGCCCGAGAGTCAGGTAACCGAGTCCCGTATCCACCATCAACTGACAGGCTTGCTGGAGGCCGCTGTGGAAATCGAAGAAATCACGGGCTTCCTCGAAGGTCATGCGCAGGACGTCGCCGATCGATTTGTCTTTCCAGCGGATCTCCCGCAACTCCGGGCCGTAACGGTCGCCGCCGCAATCTTCGCAGGGGAGGAAGGCGTCGGGGAGGAAGTTCATTTCGAACTTGATCCGGCCGGCCCCCTGGCAGGTTTCGCAACGGCCGTTCGCCGTGTTGAAGGAGAAACGTCCGGGTTGATAGCCGCGCATCTTGGCCTCCGGCAGGGTGGCGAAAATTTTCCGTATCAGGTCGAAAATACCGAGATAGGTGGCGGGGGTCGACCGGGGCGTTTTTCCGATCGGGGTTTGATCGACTTCGATCACCTTTTTGAACAGATGGCCATTGATCAGGCTTTGGAACGGAGCGGCGCCGTTTCCGCCCTTGAAGGTTTCGGCTTTTTCGGTGCCCGCCAGTCGGACGGCCGGGAGCAAGAGGTCGCGGACCAAGGTCGATTTGCCGGCGCCGGAGACTCCGCAGACCATGGTCAACCGTCCGAGTGGGAGGAAGAGGTCGTCGCCTTTGAGGTTGCGGAGGGCCGGTTTCCGCAGGACGAGCCAGTCATCGGAAATCTTGCGTTGGCGCGGACCCGGCTTCGGCGAGAGGGAACGGTAGTTGCCGAGCAATGGATGGCGCATCCCTGACTTTAAATAACGTCCGGTCAGCGACGCCTCGTTGCGGGAAATCTCCTCGATGGTTCCCTGGGCCAGGATTTCGCCCCCATGCCGTCCGGCGGCGGGACCGAGGTCGATCACGGAGTCGGCGTGGCGCATGGTGTCTTCGTCGTGTTCGACGATCACGAGGGTGTTGCCCTTGGCCCGCAGATCCTTCAGGGCGTCGATCAGCCGGTGGTTGTCCCGGGCGTGTAATCCGATGGACGGTTCGTCGAGGACGTAGAGGACGCCGGAGAGGTTGGACCCGAGTTGCGCGGCGAGGCGGATCCGCTGGGCTTCGCCGCCGGAGAGGGTTTGGGCGGACCGGCTCAGGTTCAGGTAGCTGAGACCGACTTCATCCAAAAAGTGGAGACGCTCCGCAATTTGGGGAAGGATGTCGGTGACGATCGCCTTGCCCCGCTTGTCGAGGCGGAGGCGACGCAGGGAGGCGACCAGATCGCCGGCGCTCATTTCGAGCAGTTCCGGGAGCGAGCGGGCGGAGCTGTCATTGAAATACAACTTCACCGCGCGGCTGACCGGGTTGAGCCGTTCCCCCTGGCAGGTGCCGCAGATCGGAGCTTCGTCGGACCAGGTGGAGTCCGGCTCGACGTCGACCAGGGGAGTTTCCCCTTCCTCGTGTTCAAAGAGCCACGGGTAAAGCCGTCCGTAACCGCGGCACTCCGGGCACCAGCCGCGGGAGGAGTTGAACGAGAAATGTTTCGGATCGAGCTCGGGAAACGCCTCGCCGGTGACCGGATCGGTGCGGGTGGTCGAGAACCAAGTGAGGATCTTTCCCTTCGGATCGAGCAGGCAGCAGGAACCTTTGCCGAGGGTGATCGCCTCCTTCAATTTCTTGCGCAGATCGGCGGGACTCAACGCTTCCCCGGCGGAGCCGAGATCGGCGACCACCACTTCGATGTCGTGTTCGCGATAGCGGTCGAGCTTCTTGAAGGCGGCGACCTCGATCAGGCGGCCGTCGACCCGCATCTTTTCGAAACCGTGCTGGGCGATCCAGGTGGCGATCGGTTGGTGGTGACCCTTGCGTCCGCGGATCAGCGGACTGCAGAGGTAAAGCTGCCGCATCTTGCGGACGTCGGGTTGGGCGAGGACCTGTTCCAGCCGTTTGTTCAAGGCGGCCTGGGAAAGGGCGGCGACCGGTTCGCCGGTGAGCGGACTGTGTTGGACGCCGATCCGGGCGTAAAGGAGGCGAAGGTACTGGGCGACCTCGGTGACGGTGGCGACAGTCGATTTGCGATTGCCGGTGGTGACCCGTTGCTCGATCGCGACGGTGGGCGGGATGCCGGTGAGGGAATCCATGTCGGGACGGGGGAGTTGCTCGACGAACTGCCGGGCGTAGGCCGACATCGATTCGAGGAAGCGGCGTTGTCCCTCGGCGAAAATGATGTCGAAGGCGAGCGACGATTTTCCGGAGCCCGAAACTCCGGTGATCACGGTGATCTCTTTGTGACGGATCGACGCGGTGATGTTTTTCAAATTGTGCTCGCGGGCTCCGGAGACCAGCAAGGTGCCCGGGTGACTGGCGGCGTCGCCGTTGCCATTGCTTCCAAAGGAAGCGGGCGATTCGGCGGCCATGGCGGGGGTGAAACTGTCGGCGGTGGACCCGTTCAAAGCGGCCTGCAAGAACCGCGCGGTCGGGGCGTCGCTTCCGGCGATCTCCTCCGGGGGACCGGCGGCGACGACCTTCCCTCCGCCGGCGCCGGCTTCGGGGCCCATCTCGATCACCCAGTCGGCCGATTTGATGACATCGGTCTGGTGTTCGATCACCACCAGCGAGTGACCCTGCTCGACCAGTTTTTGCAGGACTCCGATCAGGCGGCGGATGTCGTCGCGGTGGAGACCGGTGGTCGGTTCGTCGAGCAACAACAACGCGTGGGCGGGCGGGGCGTCGCCGTTGACCGCTTTGCCGTTGCCGAGTTGCGGCAGGTAACGGACCAGTTTGAGCCGCTGGGACTCGCCCCCCGACAGTGTGTTCAACGGCTGCCCGAGGGTCAGGTAACCGAGACCGACCTCGCGCAACGCCTGGAGGCGGGCGGCGATCTTCGGTTGGGAGTCGAAAAAGGCGTGGGCGTCGTTCACGGTCATCTCCAGCACCGCGCTGATGGAGCGACCTTCCCAGGTCGCTTCGAGGATCTCCGGTTTGAACCGGCTTCCTTCGCAGACCGGGCAGGTGACGAAGACGTCGGAGAGAAACTGCATCTCGACCCGTTCGTAGCCGAGGCCCTTGCAATGGTCGCAGCGGCCGTCGCCGGCGTTGAACGAAAAGCTGGAAGGCGTCAGGCCGGATCCCTGGGCGATCTCGGTCGAGGCGTAGAGTTTGCGGATCTCCTCCCAGGCGTTGCAGTAAAGGACCGGGTTGGAGCGGGGCGTCCGGCTGAGCGGGGATTGGTCGACCAGGACCACCTCGTCGATCGTATCGCCGCACTGGATCGAGCGGATATCGGCAGGGTCCTCGGCATTTTGTCCGCGATGGCGGAGCAGGCCGTCGTAAACGACGTGGTTGAGCAACGTCGATTTGCCCGATCCGGAAACGCCGCTCAGGCAGACGAAACGTCGCAACGGAATGGATACATTGAGATCGCGGATGTTGTGTTTGGATACGCCGGAAAACTTCAGCCAGCCCGACCGGGCGCGCGGCTTGGGCGGCTCGCGGCGGAGGGCCGGAGGATCGATGCGGAGGCGGCCGGAAAGGTAGCCGCCGGTCAGGCTTTCGCCGCTGGCGAACAAAGCTTCGCGGTCGCCCTGGAAGACGAGTTGTCCCCCCTCGCGTCCGGGGCGCGGGCCGATCTCGATGATTTGGTCGGCGGCGGCGATGATCGCCTCGTCGTGTTCGACCACCACCACGGTGTTTCCCTGGTCGGTCAACCGCCGGAGGATCGAGACCAGACGGTCGATGTCGCGGCAATGGAGTCCGACCGACGGCTCGTCGAGAACGAACAAGGTGTCGACCAGCGAGGTGCCGAGGCAGGCGGTGAGGTTGACCCGCTCGACCTCGCCTCCCGACAACGTGCGGGAGGAACGGTCGAGGGTCAGGTAACCGAGTCCGACCTGGTCGAGGTAACCGAGGCGCGACAGAATCGACTCGTAGGCGATGTCGACCTGGCGGTTGCCGGCCGGGGAGAAGCGCTCGCGCAGGAGGGGGAGCAATTCGGAAATGGGAGTGGCGTAAAGCTTGGGCAACGTCCTGTCGTTCCATTTCCAATACAACGACTCCGGCTGCATCCGGCCGCCTCCGCAATCGGGACAGGTGACGTAGGCCCGGTATTTGGCGAGGAAGATGCGGACATGCATCTTGTAGGTCTTGGTTTCGAGCCAATCGAAAAACCCCTTCACGCCGTACCAGGCCTCGGGCCATTCGCGGCCGTTTTCGCCGTATCCATCTTCACCCTCCATGACGAACTTCCGGTCGGCCGGGGAGAGGTCGCGGAACGGCACGTCGAGCGGCAGATTCCGTTTGCGGGCGAAACGGACGAGATCCTTGTAGGACTCGCCGTAAACGCTTCCTTGCCAGGCCTTGATCGCCCCCTCGCGGAGGGTGAGCGATTGGTCGGGGACGGCGAGATTGTAGTCGATTTCGATGATCCGTCCGAACCCGCGGCAGCGCGGGCAGGCGCCGAGGGGGGAGTTGAAGGAAAACAAGGCTGGCGAAGGGGCGCGGAATTTCTGGCGGGTCACCGGGGATTGCAACCCCTGGCAAAACCGTCCGAGCGGGGCGCCCGCTTTGGTGAAGGCGATCAATTCGCCATGGCCGTAGTGGAGGGCGGTTTCGGCCGCTTCGAGGAAACGAGCCCGGCTCTCGGGGCGGAGGGCGAGGCGGTCCTGGATGACGAACAACGGTTCGTCGCCGGGGAGCGCGGAGGAATCGCTGGAGTTGCGGGATTCGACGTTTTCCAAGCGCTCGACTTTTCCGTCGACGACGGCCCGGGTGTAGCCCTGTTTCTCGAGGTTTTGGAGAATTTCGGAGAGTTCGAGATTCTCCGGTTTGGCGACCGGGAAGGTGATCAGGATCTCCGCCGCGGGATGGGAAGCCGACAATTTTTCCCAGATTTTGGACGGATTGTCGTCCTCGATTTTCTCGCCGGTGACAGGGTCGAATAATTCGGCGGCGCTGGCGAACCAGACTTTAAAGAAGTCGCAAAGCTCGGTCATGGTCCCGACGGTGGAGCGGGAGTTGCGGACCGTGTTGGTTTGTTCGATGGCGATCGACGGCGGGATGTTCTCGATCGACTCCACCTTGGGGCGGTCGAGAAGTTCGAGGAACTGGCGGGTGTAGGGGCTGAAAGTTTCGACGTAGCGGCGTTGGCCCTCGGCGTGCAACGTCTCGAAGACCAGCGACGACTTGCCGCTGCCGCTCAATCCGGTGACGGCGATGAGCTTCCCGAGCGGAAGGTCGAGGTCGAGATTCTTCAGGTTGTTCTGCCGGACACCCCGCAGACGGATAAAAGACTGGTCGTTCGCCATGTTGGAATAAGGAAGAGAAAGAAGGTAAAACAGTTAGTAGCGGAACGCCATCCCGCAACCGTTGGAAGAAGAAAAGAGAGTGAATTCAGAAGTTATCGCGAAGAAGCGGACGCAAGTTGGAGTCCCGCATTTATGCGGTCCGGGCATGCCACCCGAAGAATCGGATCCCCGTCGCGTCGGGCTTTCGTCTAATGACCCGGTTTCCCAATCTTCGTCCCTTGCGCAGCGCTCATCCGGCGAAAGCCGGCATGCTACGTTTCCCAAATCTAAATTCCAAAATCTAAAATCCGCTCCGCTTTCCTCCTTTGCGCGGCACCCATCCGGCGAAAGCCGACATGCTACGTTTCCCAAACCTAAAATCCAAAATCTAAAATCCGCTCCGCTTCCCTCCCTTGCGCGGCGCTCATCCGGCGAAAGCCGGCATGTTACGTTTCCCGAATCTAAATTCCAAAATCTAGAATCCGCCCCGCTTTCGTCCCTTGCGCGGCGCTCATCCGGCGAAAGCCGACATGCTACGTTTCCCGAATCTAAATTCCAAAATCTAAAATCCGATCCGCTTTCGTCCCTTGCGCGGCACTCATCCGGCGAAAGCCGGCATGCTACGTTTCCCAAATCTAAATTCCAAAATCTAAAATCCGCTCCGCTTTCCTCCCTTGCGCGGCACCCATCCGGCGAAAGCCGGCATGCTACGTTTCCCAAACCTAAAATCCAAAATCTAAAATCCGCTCCGCTTCCCTCCCTTGCGCGGCACCCATCCGGCGAAAGCCGGCATGCTACCCGAAGGACCGGAATCCCCGTGACACGCTCGTTATGAAAGCCGGTGTTCGAGTTTCCGGACCAAAGTGGTGAGAAAGGCGGCGTCGCCGGGGAGCGTTTCGCAGAGGGCGGCGGCGTCGCGGGTGAGGGCACGGGCGATTCGGCGGGATTCTTCGAGCCCGTGGACCTTGATGTAGGTCGTTTTTTCGGTTTTGGCGTCCCCGCCGGCGGTTTTCCCGAGGGATGCGGAGTCGCCGGTGGCGTCGAGGATGTCGTCGATGATCTGGAAGGCGACGCCGCATTTGCGACCGATTTCGCCGAACAAGTCGATGACGGCGGGATCGCCGCCGGCGATACGGGCTCCCATGGTGAGCGAGGCCGAAAGGAGGGCGGCGGTCTTGTTCAGGTGGATGAAGTCGAGTTGTTCGGCGGTGTAATCGGATTTTTCGCCCAGGATGTCCTCGACCTGGCCGCCGATCAGGCGACGACTGCCGGCGGTTTCGGCCAATTCCCGGACCAACTCGGTGGCCAAGGCGGGTTGGGAGGCGTAATGCCGTCCGATCAACTCGAATGCGAACGTGAGGAGGGCGTCTCCGGCCAGGACGGCGGTCCATTCATCGAACTGGCGGTGGCAGGTCGGCTGGCCCCGCCGGAGGAGACCGTCGTCCATGCAAGGCAGGTCGTCATGGATCAAGGAGTAGGTGTGGACGCATTCGAGGGCGACGGCGGCCGGGAGGGGGTCGGTTCGGGTGTCGAGAATCTCGGCGGCGGCGAGGCAGAGGACAGGGCGGAGCCTCTTGCCGCCGGCTTGCATGCTGTAGCGCATCGCCTGGTGGATTCTCTCCGGACGGGTGTCGCCGGGAGGGAGGAGGCGGTCGATCGCCTCTTCTACCCGCTGGGTGTAGTTTTCGAATTTTGCTTTGAACTCCATCGCTCTTGATCTATTTTGCGCAAATCGTCAGAGTATTGCTTATGCCTGAATTCGAGCAAGTTTGCCGTCGATTATTTTGCGATTCGGCGTGGCTGGGAAAGTGCCTTCTCGGGGCGGTCCTGATGGCGGTGCCGATTTTGCACTTTTTTGCCTTCGGTTATTTCGGGCGATTGGCGGCTGGAGCGGCCCGGGGGGAGCGGTTCGATCTGCCGCAATGGCGGGATTGGCGGGAGTTATTTATCTCCGGCGTGATGTATTTCGTCATTTTTCTTGGATTGGCGGGCGGCATATTCCTGATCGCGTGGATATTGAGCCTGCCATTCCGGCCGTGGACGGGGGTGTTGGCGTATCTTCCCTACATGCCGGCGATGATCGTGGCGCCGCCATTGGTGGGGGCGGGATGGTATCGGTTCGCCCGGACCGGTGACCTGGTGGAAGCCTTCCGCTTCACGGAGTTGTTCCGGTTGCTGCACGATGCGGGATTCGGATTGATCCTGCCGACGCTGGCGTTCGTCGGTTTCCTCTTCGTGGGAGCCCCGCTTTTTCCGCTTGCCTTCTTCATCGGGGGGCTTGTTGTTTTTTATTTTTACAGCTCTATATTCTGTCACATCGATGCCGGGGGGGCGGACCAACCGGACATTCCTTTTTCAGTTTTGTAGTCTTTCAGCAACCTATGCCAACTTACGAATACGCCTGTGATCTTTGCGGTCATCAAATGGAGGTCTTTCAATCGATCCTCGCCGAGCGGCTGGTCACTTGTCCGGCCTGTTCCAAAGAGGGACTGCGCCGCCTGGTCGGGACTGGGGCGGGGTTGATCTTCAAAGGCTCCGGTTTTTATCAAACCGATTATAAGAACCAAGCCGCGCCCAAGGCGGAAGGTGGCGGAAGCGCCGAAAAACCTGCCGCGGCGGGGGGAGGAGATTCGGCGGCCAAACCGGCGGCGACCTCCTCCGGCGGAAATTCGGGGAGTGCGGCAACCACCTCGGCCACGGCTGGTTGAGCCTTTCCTCCAGCGAAACCCATCGATCCAACCGACATTGATTTATGCCCAAGCCCTCAGATAAAGACAAAGGACCGAAACCGGTCGAAATCGCCGTCGCCGCGGTCCTCAGCCTCATCGTGGGAGTGATCGGGGCAGTGGCCTTTCTGGCATTGCAGGCCCCGGAACGCGTGAGTGAAATGCCGGAACCGGAAGACCGGGAACTCGGCCGCCTCTACTATGTGGAAGAAAAAGCGGGTGGGGCGTCGCACGACACCTGGCAACCGAAGGAGACGGCGGTGCAGGTCGGACGTTCCGGGCGGATGACCTTGGTTGAGGAAGAATTGAACCGCTGGGCGGCGGCGAAGGAGTTTGAACGGGACGACAACGGCGACGGCGGTTTTCTGACCCTCGTTCCCGGAACGCCGCGGTTTCGGATCGCCGATGGTGAAATGACGATCCGGGCACCTTTGCGGTGGAGTGTTTTTGGGGCCAGCCGAACCTTCGACGGATTGACCAGTGGCAATTTCGTCCAGTCGGGCGGGACTTATGCGTTCGACCACGGTCGGGTTTATGTCGGGTCGTGCCCGGTTCCGGGATTCCTCGGCAACCGTCTTTTCCGCGACGTGGTGGCGAGTTACGCCGTGTCGGACGAGCTTAGGACCGGCTGGGCGGGATTGGAACGGGTCGAGCTCGAAGACGAGAGCTTGAGGCTCGTGATTCCGTGACGCAGGGGCGGCGGCAGGCGATTTTCCCTCGGGCCCTCCTGCTATGGGCGGCGACGGTGGTTCCGGTTTTCGCCGAGGTCGCCGATGAGGAAATTTTGTTGCCTGAACCGCCGGGAGTGACCGCTCGCAACGCCTTCTTCGAGGTGACGGCGGACGACATGTTGAGCGCCCAGTTCGTGGCGATGACCGGCGAGCTTTTCGCCACTCGATTTTCCCGGATATTGCCCCGTCCTTCCGGAGCTGGAATCATCCATCCGGTCCGGATCGATCTGTTTCCGGTGGGCGAGGATGAGTCCCCCGCAGCGTTTCAGACGCGGATTCAGCCGAGCGGGGAAGTGAATGTCTCGGTTGCCTGGAGTGATCGAACCACCCGTGCATGGATGGAGCGGGGGGTGGTGCAAGGGTATCTGACCTACCTATCCGGAGCGTATTCGGCCGGGACCATCACGGTCCCACTTTGGCTGGAGTTGGCGGGTCAGCATTTGGCGCGGGCCCAGGCGATTCCGGCTCACGGACATTCGCTCGCCCGACGGGTGGTGGAAAAAGGGCCGATGCGCTTGGAGACGATTTTAAACGCCCAGCGAGGAGAAGGGATCGACGAAGAGTTGGCCGCGCAGGCGTATTGGCTGTTGCTTTTCCTGGAGCGGGAAGGGCGGGGCCAAGGACGGGTCCGGAATTTTCTGATTCGAATCCTGCGGGGGGAGGAGCCGATGGTGTCGTTGGCCGCGACGTTCGGCGATCAACTCCGGTCTACGGCCGACGCCCAGGCGTGGTGGCTGGTTGGGGTGAACGAACTGCTGCGGGCGCCCGGATCGCCGATGCCTCCGGCCCGGGAATCGAGGGCCCGGGTGGTGGAGTTGTCGGGATTTGTTTTTACCACCCGCGACGGCACCATCCGGCTATTTCCGGACGATTTGTGGCAATACCGGGCGAGCGCGCGGCTTCAGGACGAACTGCAGTTCCGGATCCGGGTCTTGCGGGTCGAGACGGCCGCGACGCATCCCTATTACCACAATGTGCTTTTGTCATTGGAGCGGCTGTTTCAATCGGTACTCGACGCCGACGAAGAGGAATACCGGCGGGCGGTCCTGGCGGTTCGCCACGATCTGAGGACCGGCGACGAGTTATTGGAAGACACCGCCTCGATGCTGGACGACTTGGAAAAGGAATTGGCCCGGTAAGCTGCGGGGAGGCGGGGAGATTTCTGGACGAGGAGGAGAGCCAGTTTTTGAGCTGACCCGCCTCAGCAAGGGATGGCAACCTGCCGTTCGCTTTCGGCTTCGTTTCGGCTGAAGCGGTCTTTCGAATTCGGAAGTTGCGATTTTGGCGGGATGCATTCTCTCTTTTTGTTTCCAAGCTAAGGGAAGAGTCGCGATGAACAGCTTACCGACAGAGAACGAGCCGGAGCTGGACGAGGAATCGTCCGGGGAGGAAGAGCGTGGGCAGATGGGATTTCTTGACCATCTGGAGGAATTACGCTGGACGCTCTTCAAGTGCCTGGCGGTTTTTCTGGTGGCGGTCGGTCTGGTCGGTGCCTCGATCAGGACGGCGTCGGGATTACTGAATTGGCCGTTGAATTGGGCGAAAGCCCAGCATGGTTTGGAAATCGGGGGCCTGATCACCAATTCGCCGATGGGCGTTTTTTCGGTGTTGATTCAAATCTGCTTTTTGGGCGGGTTGGGCTTGTCGTTGCCGTTTATGATTCTTTTTCTGGCCCGGTTCATCGCCCCGGCTTTGAAGAAGGAGGAAGTCAAAATGTTGACCCCGGCGTGCATCGCGGCGTTCCTGTTGTTTCTCGGCGGGGCTGCGTTTAGTTACGGTTTCATCGTGCCGCACGCGTTGAAGTTTTCCATTGGGTTGAACGCCATGCTTGGTTTCGAAATCCTCTGGACGGCCGACCGGTATTACGGGCTGCTGGTTTGGACGATTTTGGCTCTCGGGTTCTGTTTTCAATTTCCGCTGATCATCTACATCCTTGTGCACATGCGGGTGGTGAGCGCTCAAAAGCTGGCGGTTTCGCGGCCATATATGATCGTCGGATTTTTCTTCATGGGAGCGCTTTTGACGCCGACCTGGGATCCGGTGACCCAGGCGATGGTGGCGTTGCCGATGTGGCTGTTGTTTGAGGTTTCTCTGGTCCTGGCGAGGAGACTCGAAGCGCGACGTATCGCGGAAATTGAACGGGAACTGGGCGAAGCCGGCGACGACGGGTTCTGATCTGACGGCGGGATCTGGGATTTGAACCGCAGATTGCTTGGCGCGGCGACTGATTGATCCGATAGGAAAGCAGAGGTTTAGAGCGATTCTCAAAAGTTTTCTGAAATTGTGCTGGGAGGGCTAGCGCGAAGACCGCGAAGCCGGGACTCCAACCTTGAACGGCTTGTCAGGTTGGAGTCCCGCATTTATGCGGTCTTCACGGAGCGGGAGCCCCCCCGGGAGAAGCATATTGGAAACCGAGATTCATCGACGGGATTTCTTAGGGAATTTTCGAGAATCGCTCTAACCGCAAAGGGCGCAAAGGAAGAATGTGCCCTTGAGTTCCGGCTAGATGAAATAGCCCTGCCGGGACGGCGGCTGAAGCGCACCGCTCCTATTTAAATCGGGGGCATCGGACAATCGAGGCTGTCGGCGATGGCGCGGATCAATTCGGCCTCCTCGGGGGCGATTTTTCCGTCGGAGATGACCACGGCCAGGGCGGCGTCGAGGAGACGCTTTTTCACCGGGAAGGCGGCCAGGTCGAGTTTGGTCAGGGCTTGATCGATTTCTTGGAGAGAGCAGTCCTTTTCGTCGAGGAACGTGAGGGAAATCTGAGGAAGGCGGGATTGGCCGGCGGCGAAAGCCCGTTTGGTTTCTTTGTCCCCGGCGTGGGCCAACGCGGATAGGAGAATGGAGAATTCGGGGAGGAGGCCGCCTGGGGCGTAATATTGGACGGCGGTTCGGCGCTGTTCGCTGAAATGATTCTCCAGGTGGCGCATCAAGACCTTTTCCAGGGAAAATTCGAACAGGGAGAGATGGTCGTCGCTGGCGATCAGTTGGGCGATCGTTTCGCGGAAAGATTGGAATTGGCGGGCGGAAAGTTGGCGGAGGGCGGGGATGGCGAGGTCGACCAGCGGCAGACGGGTGCGCGGGGGAAGGGTGGAGATGAGGGGCTGGAGTCGTCCGATCTCGGTGGTGACGGCTTCTCCGGAGGATCCGGCGGTCACGATCGCGAGTTGTTTTTCGCGCAGTCCGGATTCGGGGGAAAGCAACAAGGCGTAAATGATCGCCTCGGCAGAAACGGGGTCGGTGGCGGCCTGTTTCAATTCGGCGGGTATTTCTCGCAGAATTTGTTCGGCGCGGGAGATGTTCTCGGCGCCGAGGGTGCCGATGGTGGCCAGGAGGACCTCGGGCTTCATCGGCAGCGGGCCGGTGACGGCGTCGAATGGGCTGCGCTTCGCGGGCGGGGGTTGCTGTTTTTTCGAGCTCTGGCGTTTGGAGGGTGGTGTTTCGGGAGCGATCCAACTTTTGCCGTCGAAGGAAGGGTCGATCGCCTGGATCCGCTTGGTCAGGGGCGGATGGGTGGCGAACATGTTGGAAAAGGAGGAGGTGATGCCGTTGGCGAAAAACATGTGGCTGGTTTCCATGGCATGGCTGGCCTGGATTCGCGACCCGTGGCGGACGCCGCCGATCTTTTTGAGGGCTCCGGAGATGCCCCCTGGATTACGAGTGAACTGGACCGCGGCGGCGTCGGCGAGGTATTCGCGTTGCCGGGAGACGGCGGCCTGGATCATTCGGGAGCAGAGGACGCCGATGTAGCCGATAATCATTAAGGCGAGGCCGACCAGGATGATGACCAGGATCAGACCTCCCCCACCGCCCTTGCCGCTGCCACCCCTCGAACGTCCGCTGCTGAGGGCGGAGAAGCGGAAGGAGCGGACGACGATATAGCCGATGAGGTGCAAGAGGAGAATGCCGTTGAGGATGCCGATGAGCCGGATGTTGAGGCGCATGTCGCCATTGAGGATATGGCTGAATTCGTGGGCGATCACCCCTTGTAATTCATCGCGGGAAAGCTTTTGCAAGGTGCCGCGGGTGACGGCGACGGCGGCGTCGCTGGGGGAATAGCCGGCGGCGAAGGCGTTGATGCCGGACTCGTTGTCCATGACGAAAATCTCCGGCACGGGAGTCCCCGAGGCGATTGCCATTTCCTGGACTACGTTGATCAGCCGCTGTTCGTCGGGATCCCGGGTGCCCGGATTGACGCGGCGGCCCCCCATCATTTCCGCGACGCGGCTGCCGCCCGAGCGGAGCTGGACGATCCGGTAGAGCGAGCCGAGGAGGATGACGCCGATCACTCCGGCGCTGACGCCGAAGAAGGTCTCGGGGTGCCAGAAGAAGTGGGGTCGCTCGAACCGGACGCCGCTCCATTCGCAGGCGAAGAGGACGACCAGATAGACGGAAACGACGATCAAGGCGACCGCGAACAGGTAAAGGAAGATCAGGCGGCCGGTCCGCTTCCGGGCTTGATCCTGGGATTCGAAGAAGTCCATCGGGACGGCTTGGGCCCGGCTGCCGGAGGCCTCGGGAGCCGGGTGTCAGTGGTCGGATTGTTCGCGCGGGTGGGTCAGAAGGAGATTTTGGGGGCTTGGCCTTCCTGGGCGCGGTCGATTTCGAACAATTGGGCTTCCTGGAAGTTGAACATTCCGCTGACCATGTTGTTGGGGAACGTTTCGCGGGTGGTATTGTAGGTCATGACCGAATCGTTGTAGGCCTGGCGGGCGAAGGAGATTTTGTTTTCGGTGGAGGTCAACTCCTCGGTGAGTTGCATCATGTTCTGGTTGGCCTTGAGATCGGGGTAAGCTTCGGACAAGGCGAAGAGGCGGCCGAGGGTGCCGGTGAGGCCGGCTTCGGCGCCGAGGAGGTTTTTCATCGCGTTCGGGTCCTCCGGGTGGGCCGCGGCTTTTTTGCTGGCTTCGCTCGCGGCGTTGCGGGCCTGGATGACCGCCTCAAGGGTTTCCCGCTCATGTTTCATGTAACCTTTGGCGGTTTCGACCAGATTCGGGATGAGATCGTAGCGCCGTTTCAGTTGCACGTCGATTTGGGCGAAGGCGTTCTTGAAGCGGTTGCGGAGGGTGACCAGCCGGTTGTAAATGTTGATGAGGGTGAGGGCGAGAATCACCATGACCGCCACCAGCACGAGCAGAACAATCGTCGAAGTATTCATAATATCAAAGCAGGGTTATCGGTTAAAACTACATCTTCTTAAGAGACTTGCAGCCGGAGAAGCGAGTTTTTTTGAGGAAAAGAATGCAGCGAATGAACGCGGTGGAAAGCCGTGGTCGGGCGGAGGAACCAACCCGACCACGGAGGGGGCGGGGGGTCACTCGACCGGTTCGAGGCGGTAGACGCCCCCGTTGGATTCGTCGGTGACGAGATAGACGAAACCGTCCGGACCGGTGCGGACGTCGCGGATGCGGCCGATTTTGTTTTTGAGTAGTTCTTCTTCGCGGACGAAGGATTCACCATCGAGCTCGACGCGCCGAATGTGTTGCTGGCGGAGGGCGCCGACGATCAAGTTGCCGCGCCATTCCGGGAAGGCGTCGCCGTCGTAGAGGGTCATCCCGGATACGGCGATCGACGGAGTCCAGTGATGAACCGGATGGGGCCCGCCTTCGAATTCGTCGGGGGTGACTCCGATTTCGCCGCCGCGGTATTCCTCGCCGTAGGTGGAGAGGGGCCAGCCGTAATTTTCCCCTCCCTTGACGAGGTTAAGTTCGTCTCCGCCACGGGGGCCGTGTTCATTGAGCCACAACCGGTTGTTTTCCGAGTCGTAGACGAGTCCCTGGGCGTTGCGGTGTCCGTAACTGTAGATCTCCGGAAGGGCGTCGTCGCGGTCGGCGAACGGATTGTCGTCGGGAGCGGTGCCATCGTCATTGAGCCGGAGGGTGGTCCCGTGGTGGGAACCGAGGTTCTGGGCTTCGTACCGTTCCCCGCGGTCGCCGATGGTCATGAACAGATAACCGTCGTTGTCGAAGACCAGCCGGGAACCAAAGTGTTGGCCCCGGTTTCCGGGCGAGCTCATTTGAAACAACTCTTCGAAATCGGTCAGGCGGTTTTCCTCGAGGCGCGCCCGGGAAAGGGTGGTTCCGACCTCGCCGTTGTAGGTGGCGGAATAAGTGAGGTAGATCCAGCCGTTCTCCTCGTAATCGGGGTGGAGAATCACGTCGAGCAGCCCGCCTTGCCCCGTGGCGGTGATCTCGGGCAGTCCTTCGATCTCAGTCAGTTCGCCGTCGGCGAAGAGTTGGAGGCGACCCGGGCGTTCGGTGATCAAGAGCCGGTCGTCGGGCAGGAAGGCGACGGCCCAGGGATTTTCGAGGCCATTCACGACTTGGACCAGGCGAAACGTCGCTTTTTCGGACTCGATCCGTTCGTCGAGTGTTTCCTGCGCGGCGCAGGCCGAAAAAAGGCCGGTTCCGAGGCCCGCTGCCAAAGCGATCCGGCGACCGAAAAAACCGAGGAACGCCGGGCGAGAGTGTCGTTTTTCCATTTGCATAAGTGGTCAAGGATAGCGCGGGCGGGGGGAGATGACAAGACCGGAGCGAGCTGGGCCGGGAAACTGGGTGTAATCAGACGTGGTGGGATCACCGTCGTGTCATTGCGAGGAGGCTTTGCCGACGAAGCAATCCACGAAACAGCGATCCGTGCCCCTTTTCCAGAACGTGGATTGCCGCGTCAGTCGTTCCTCCTTCCTCGCAATGACAGACGGTTGTCGTTTTTTCCACCACGTTCAATCACGTGGCGGGAAACTCTTATTCGCTTGACGGTCACCAATCCAGGAGAAGAGATCTTCCCGGGTGAAATCCATCGCTCTTTCTCAAGTTGCCCGACAGAACCGCCTCCGGTTTCGAATGGTTTGTTTCGTGGTGCCGTTGACTCTATGGGCGGGCGTTTTGGTGAATCCGTCGAATGGTTCGATTCTCCAATACGCCGATTTGTCCCTGGATGAATTGATTGATCTCCGGGTGGTCTCGGTCTCCAAGCGGGAGCAACCGCTCAACGAAGCCGCCGCCGCCATTTACGTGCTGACCGAGGATGAGATCCGGCGGAGTGGGGCGACCACGATTCCGGACGCTCTCCGGGGGGTGCCTGGAATGAACGTCGCCGCCCTGAACGCCAACAATTGGGCGGTCACGGCCCG
Organism: Verruconatronum alginivorum; assembly: GCF_056590205.1. NCBI lineage: Bacteria > Pseudomonadati > Verrucomicrobiota > Opitutia > Opitutales > Verruconatronaceae > Verruconatronum > Verruconatronum alginivorum. The sequence continues at coordinate 4,107,304 of NZ_JBWPVQ010000001.1, forward strand.
CGGATTCAATCAACTCTACGCCAACAAACTCCTGGTGCTGATCGATGGTCGGGCGGTCTACAATCCGTTGTTTTCCGGGGTGTTTTGGGATTTGCAGCAACCGATGCTCGAAGACCTCGATCGGATCGAGGTCATCCGGGGACCGGGGGCGACTCTCTGGGGTAGCAACGCGGTGAACGGAGTGATCAACGTGGTCAGTCGCAGCGCCCGGGAGACTCAGGGAGTGGCGGTCTTCGGCGGCGGGGGCGACATTCATCGGGCGATGGCGGGGGTCCGGTATGGCGGACAGCAAGGGGATGTTTATTATCGGGTTTTCAGCGGTTATCAGTCGACGGACGATTTTCCGCTGCCTGACGGCGCTCCGGCGGGCGACGCTTGGGAAACCTGGCATGGCGGTTTCCGGACCGACCGATATTTGGAAGGCAACCGCCATTTGACGGTTCAGAGTTTGGCCACCGTGATCGAGAGCGACGGTCAGGAACTGTCGGCGCACGATATCAATCTACTGGGCCGGTGGACCCAGGAGCTGCCCGATGGATCGGAACTGGAAATCCAGAGTTATATCGACCGGTTTGACCGGGACGCTGGTCCGGTCGGGGATGGCTATTTGACGACCTTTGATGTCTCGGCCCAACACCGGTTCGAGGCGGGGGATCTCAACACGATTATCTGGGGCGGCGGTTACCGTTTCGCCACGGCGCGGTTGCGGGAAGGCGGGCAAATTGAACCCCGGCGCGAGCGGGAACGATTCAATCTATTCAATGTGTTTGTGCAGAATGATCACGAATGGATCCCCGACGAAGTGGTCCTTACGACTGGACTGAAGGTCGAACACAACGATTACACCGGATTCGAGTTCCAGCCGAATTTCCGGGCGCTTCGGAAAGTGGACGAGCGGCAGACGGTATGGGCGGCGGTTTCGAGGGCGGTGCGCATCCCGAGCATGATGGAAGGATCGCGTTTGATGGCGATGGAAGTGGATCCCGGTCCGCCGGCAACGAGATTCGTTGGTGACCCGGACCTGGACTCCGAGATCCTATGGGCGTATGAGATCGGTTACCGCATCCAGCCGAACCGGCGGACCAGTATCGACATCGCCACCTTTTACAATGACTACCGGCGGTTGATCCTGATTGATCCGGCGGCCGCGCAAGTCAACCCAGGGCCGCCGCCGGCCGCGGAGTTGCCGTTTCAAAACGTCGGACGCGGGGAAACCTATGGAGGCGAAGTCGTTCTCGCGATGATCCCGGGCGAGGCGGTTCGGCTGGCTGTCGCTTATTCGCTTTTGCTCGCGAACATCGAAAGCCCGCCGACCGATACGTCGGAACGATCTTCGCCGGTCCATCAAGTCAGTTTCCGGCCCACCCTGCAGTTCACGCCGAGCGTCTCCCTCGACACCCATATCCGTTACGTGGATACGGTTCATTACGCGCCATCCTACGTCACGGCGGACTTCCGGCTCGCTTACATCCGGCCGCACGAGCAGTTGGAACTCTCCCTGGTCGGGAGGAATTTGTTCCAGTCCCAGCACCCGGAGCGCCAGTTCGACTATTTCGTGACTCCGGCCGAGGTCCCCCGCAATTTCTACGCGAAAGCGACTTGGCGGTTTTGAGCGGGGGAATCCTGGGCAGGTCCCCGGGCCCGGTTCAGCAAATCGACCGAATGGACGGAGTTTTTTTCGCGCGACGGCGGATCAACGCCGCGGCCAAGACCGTGAAGCCGCCGAACAACGCATAAGTCGATGGCTCGGGAATGACTTCGATGAACGGTTTGTTGGTGGCGTGGTCGGCGGTGTGGAAGAGATAGCGGTTGGGAATCGTATCCATGATCGGAAAAATATTCCCGGGATTCGCTTGGAAACGGAAGGCGAGGATCGTGTTTTCGTTGGCGATTTCGTTCTTGGCGAATCCGGTGATGTCAAATGAGAGAAAGCCGTTCGGCGTGGATGCTGTCACCGCATTCGCATGAAGAAGGGTGACACTGAGGTTCTGGTAATCGGAGATAAAACCACCGATTTGGGTCCGATTGGTGAAGCCGTAAATGTCGACATTGAAGCCGCTAACATTCGTTTTTTCTCCCAAGGAAATATTCAAGGTGATTGCTCCAGGAACATTCGGGGCGTTCGCGATGGCGGTGATTTGCTCGGCGGTTAACACGCCGAAAGGCAGGAAATATCGGCTCTGGTCGTTGTCCGTCCCGGTCTCGCCCACGGCGGCGGTTGTTGGAGGAAGATTGCCGGCGGCATTGCCCACATTGTCGCCGGGATTCGATGTGTCTCGAAGCACACGGTCGTTGGTGTGGCCGAAAATCACGATCGAGGCGTCGGCGCCCAAGGCTGAGCCGAGAATGGCGGCGGTGGTGAAGAGGGCGATTGAAGGGATGGAAGGCAGATTTGTTTTGTTCATAACTGCAGCCAAGTGGTGGGTTGTGTTGGAGAGAAAACAATCCGTCTATGGGACGGATATCTGGCGCCAATCGTATCCGATTTCCCGGCACTTCTCCATGACAGTTACTATCAAGTCCGTTGTCATTTCCTGCCCGTAGGGCCGACGGGCCTCCTTTAATGTCGAATTTGAAATCCTCCGGAATGTTGGATTCCTGCCGAATCAATGAGCGGTTGAGCAGGTTCTGAAAGGAATTTGGGCAGATAGTGACATTGGTTTCAGAGGCCGCCCTCTAGTAAACTGGCGGGGATCGAAAAACCCTTTCCCATCGCCCTTCGAGGCTCTTTTTATGATCTTTCATCAGCAGACCTTTCTTTTCGGGACGTATCTGCGATCCCGGTTCCTTTCCACTGTAGCTTCCGCTCTCGCGATTCTTGTGTGTTGTGGAGGCGCCACCGCGACGGGGTGGGCGGCGACGACCATTTTTGAACATAACGCGGGCCGCATTTTAATCGATTCCAACGGCGACGGCCTTGGCAATACCGTTGGCTCGGCCGCGGGGGTCGCGCGGGTCGGGGAGGTGGACACGGACGTAAACCAAGGGCGCTATTTCATGCCGTTTGTGTTGACCGAAGCCGACCGCCAGGCGATCGCCGCCGGCCGACGGGTCAATCTCCGGATTTCCTATGGCGCGGCCGGAAATGTGGCGAATGTGGCGGTGCCGGGCGGCGGTCCGGTCGATCTTCGGGTTGATATCTTCGGTTTCCGGGGCCGAACCAGCGCCGTGCCGTTCGCGGCGGATTACCAGGCGACGGACGGGGACTTGTTGCACGCGGGGGCGATCACTCCGCAAATGTCGCCCGGAGGATACCGCAGTTTCGATGTCACCGATTTCGTTCAGGAGGAGAGTGCCGCCGGAAACGTGGTTATCTTCCGGTTGCAGATCGATCCCCCCTCGGTGTTGCCGAATTCGGACACCCTGGCGAATCGTTACAGTTTCCACACCCATGCCGACGCGACTCGGAAACCGCACCTGGAGATTCAATCCGGACCCCCGATCGCCATGGAAGGGCGGGTGTTGGTCGATAACAACGGGGATGGACAAGGGAATACCATCGCCGCGCCGCACCGATTGAATTGGGTCGGTGAGGTGAACACGGATGCCGACCAGGGACGGATGTTTATTCCGTTCAAACTCAACTCGGCTGACCGTCAAAAGATCGCCGCCGGCAGCGAGGTCAGTTTGAAAGTCTCCCTCGGCACTTCCTCAAGTGTGACCAACGTGCAATCGGCGGCGGGAGGAACTGTCGATTTGCAGGTCGACCTCCTGGGGTATCTCGATCGGACAGCCGAATCGCCGGTGCCGGCGGATTACCATAACCCGGGCGTCGTCCTTCTTCGCACGGGCGCGGCGACTCCCCAAACACCGACCGGATATCTCACCTTTGACGTGACCAATTTCGTACGGGACCAGGCGGCCACCGGAAACGTCGTCGCGTTTCGTCTGCAAGTCGATCCGGCCACGGCCGTGCCAAATTCGGACGAAGTTCCGAATCGATACATCTTCCATAGTTATCTGGAATCCGATCGCGAACCGTTTTTGGAAATCCAGGAGCCTCCTGAAACCCCCGACGACCGACTGCTCGGCACCGACGGATTTCGCAATGTCGATTACGCGAGCTCCATCGTTCGGGGGGCGAATCCCATCATCGCCGGATTCGATGGCCCATGGATCGGGACGACAGCCAGCGCGGTGCAATTGGCCGGGACCAGTTTATTGTATCCCGGTTACACCACGTCGCCGGGCGGCGCGCATGTCACCGCGGGAAATCGTCGGTTCTCGGTCAACGCCAACACCGCCCTCAGCCGCCGTTTCCTCACTGGCAACAACGGGCCATTGGGCAACTTCGTCAATGCGGATCGGGTGATCTCCAATTCCCGAAACGGCCATTCTCTTTATCTTTCATTTCTGATGCGGGTGACTTCGACCGGGACGACTCCGACGGAAGGAGCCTTTTCGCTCTACAATGGAGTGGCTTCCTCCGAGAACGAGCAGTTTCGCATCGCCTATTCGGGTGACCGGATGGTGGCCGTGGCAGGCCCGTCCGGGACTCCGGTCGATATGGGAGCGCGGAGTGCGGCCACCCGGTTGGTCGTGGTGAAAATCGGTTTTGGGCCCGGAGACGATCGGATCGACGTTTGGCTCGATCCGGAGATCGATGGGGCTCAGCCGACTCCCGACGCCACGCTTTATTACGACCTCTCCTTTGACCGGATGGGGCTGACGTTTGAACGCCCGGCGGGAACGGATTCCGCTGGCGAGCTTGAGCTCGACGAGTTTCGGATCGCCGCCGACTGGGCGGTCCTTCTCGATCCGCAATCGGTCGTCGATTATCCGGCGCCGGTGCCCGCGCCTCCGCAGTCGGAATGGGGGATGGCTGGGTTTCCTCCCTCGCTTCGAGCCGACGGATTGTATCCGGAAGGATTCTTCCCGTTTATCGATCGTTTCGGGCAGTATCGCCACCAGGATTGGGAGGATAAGGTTTATTCGGTCGCCGATTTGGTGGCCCGAACCCAAGCGGAAGCGCAAGAGTTGGCGGCGTATCAACCGCCGGGACGAAGTCGATTCGGCGGATGGAGTCAGGGACCGCGCCTTTTCGGAACGGGATTTTTCCGCACGGCCAAATACAATGGTGATTGGTGGCTGGTCGACCCGGACGGTTATCTCTTCTTTTCAAATGGCATCACCACCGTCGGCAGCGTGGTCAGGACCGAGACCGGCGCGCTCTCGTCTCAAAAGACCGGAATCACCGGACGGGAACGCTTTTTCGCGGATTTCCCGGCCTCCGGCGAAATGGCTCATGCCCTCGGATTGTTCGGCGAGGAAACGGCGACCGTGACTTCCGGATTTTACCATGGCACCCGTCCTCTCGCGCAGAATTTCTTCGCGACCAACGCGCTCCTGCAGTTTCCGGAAGCGACGAGTGTCGGTGCCTTGCGGGAGATCACGGGTCAGTTGGCGCTCGACCGGCTGCGTAGTTGGGGATTCAATACAGTAGCCGGATGGTCGGATTTTCTCTACAACATCCATCCCGACCGCCTTCCGTATACGCCGGTCTTGTTTCCGGCGAATCCTCCCGGGATCGGTAGTTCGGGCAATCTCTTTCCCGATTACTTTCGCGACGTTTATGCCACCAATGTGAGAAATCGTTTGTTGCAGGAAGCCGACGGATCCCTCGGCGATCCCTGGAATATCGGGTACTTCATCAACAACGAGCCCGACTGGGCGAAGTCGAATGTCGCCGACATCGACGTCGGACTGGTCACCCTGCAATCACCTCGGCTGCAATTGGCGAATTACGCCAAACAGGCCTTCGTCGAATTGATGCAGCAACGGTATCCGAACATTGATGCTCTGAATGCCCAGTGGTTGTCCAATTACGCTTCCTGGAACGCGATGCTCGATCGGACCGACCTTTCCTTCAACGTGGGGAGGGCAACCGCCGATTTGGTTGCGTTCAGCCGGGCTTACGCCGAACAGTATTTCAGGACCAACCGCGACGCTATCCGGGAGGTGGCCCCGCAACATCTTTACCTGGGCACCCGGTTCACCAGTGGAGTGATTCTGCGGCCGGAAATGAGCCGGGCGGCGATCCTTTATTGCGACGTGTATTCGATGAATCGTTACGCGACCACGGTCGGGGTGTTCGAGGGGATGGAAGGGGACGTCCCGATGATGGTAACGGAGTATGCGACCTGGACGACCGACACGGGTCTCTTCGGCAACACCCAGGGTCCGCAGCGGTCGGAGGCCGCCCGCCCCGGCACGTTCGGCGACCAGCTTCACAGTGCGATCGTTCATCCCCGCCATGTCGGAGCCCACTGGTTCCAGTATTTTGATTTCCCGCCGAGCGGACGGCTGACCGGGGTCAATAACAACAGCAATTACGGTTTTGTCCAGGTGACCAACGTGCCGTATTCGGCGATGGTCGACGAAGCCCGCAGCCTCGGTTATCCGATGTATGAACTGCGGGCTGGGGTGACTCCGGGGGGACCGGTGGCGGACGCCTACGTCGCGGACGGATCCGCCGCAGACCAAAATTTCGGCGAGGCACCGGAATTGTTGGTCGGCACCGGTGGAACGGGGATGAATCGAATCGCTTACCTCCGCTTCGCCACGACGGGTGCGGTTGGCCCGGTCGACCGGGCGATCTTGACTTTGTATCCGACTGAAACCGCCGGAGATCCCCGGCACACGGTTACGGAGGTCCCGGATGCTTCCTGGGCGGAGACCGGAATCACCTGGATGAATCGTCCGGCGGCGTCCGGCGGTGGACTCGCGACGTGGAGCCCGGTCGCGGGGCAACCGGTCGATCTGGATGTGACTGATGCTTACAATGCGGCTGTCGCGGATCAACGGCCGTTGAGTGTCCGAATCGAGGCCCGGGGCGGATCGGGTTTTGCGGCGTATGGTTCCCGGGAAGGTGCTCTGGCGGACCGCCCGCAACTCCGGGTGGTTTCCGGTGCTGACGATTTGGAAACGTGGAGGCGTCAATATTTTCCAGTTGGCGCACCGGAAGGGGACGATTCCGCCGATCCATCAGGCGACGGTGTGACTAATTTGATGAAATACGCCTTCGGGTTGAACCCGGTGGTTCCTACGGTGCGGGGCCTTCCGCAAGTGGGCCGTGACGGAGAAGCCTTTTCTGTCACATTTAATCGGGCCCGTAGTGATATTGTTTATACGGTAGAAACCTCTTTGGACCTGGTAACGTGGGCGGAACTTGCGGTCGATCCGGGAGAGGTCGGTCGCAACGTCACCGTGACATTCGGACCGGAACCCTCCGAACGATCCCGTTTCTTCCGCGTGCGGGTCCGCGAGCGGTAGTTGAAATAGGAGATCGCGTTCCTTCGAATTGGCCCGGGCATAGCGCGGGCTGTTCTTACGGTTTGCGGGGTTACGAAATCGGAGGGTTGGCTTCCAGCCGACCTTCTTCTGAGCCCGACGCCGACGGCGGACGGCAGGATGCCATCCCTCCCAGTGGCGAGGAAGCTTCTATTCGATTTTTCTTAGGTTTTCGCGCGAAGCGCTTTGGAGTGCGGTGCGTCCCCGCACCGCTTTCGGAATGGTTGGCGTTGACCAAAGAGGCTTCGCCTCAGGCAGCCAAGTTTCACTCAAAGTGCTTCGCCGGTGGTTGCTCTACCAGGTGAATCCAGGCGGAAGAGGGGCCGGGCGGGTGCAGGTGGAATCGATGTGGACGTGGCGGGATTCGGCGGAGGATTCGAGGAAGGCGTGCATGGTGTCGAGCACGTGGTAGGCCATTTCTCCGTTGGCCCGGTGCGGGCGATTTTCCTGCATTGCAACCACCATGTCGGCCAAGCCGATTCCGCGGGAGTTTTCCGCGTAGGCGTGAGTGTGAGCGAGCTCCTCCCATTCGGTCTGTCCGCCCTTTCGCAGGAAAATCTGTCCGCCAAAAGTGTTGGGATTGGGAATCGAGAGACTCCCGAGGGATCCGTAGATTTCGATTTGTGGAAGGCGGTGCCCCCAGACGTCGAAGCTGGTGATCAGGTTGCCGATGGCCCCGTTTTCAAAATCGATAACGCCGGCGACATGGGTGGGAGTGTTGACCGGGATCGTTTCTCCGCGTCTTGGCTCACTTCCAATCTCCCGTTCGGTGAAACTGGCGCGGGCCGACGAGCAGACCCGGGCCATGGGACCGATCAGGTTGATCAGGGCGGTGAGGTAATAGGGACCCATGTCGAAAAGAGGGCCCGCTCCCGGTTGGTAGAAAAAATCGGGATTCGGGTGCCAACCTTCGGGACCGTGGGTCATCATGAAGGCGGTCGCGCCGATTGGTTCTCCGATCGCGCCGTCATCGATCCATTTGCGGGCGGTTTGGATCCCGGCGCCGAGAAAGGTGTCGGGGGCGCAGCCGACTCGGAGTCGGCGGGCTTTGGCGACGGCGAGGATCTCGCGGCCTTCCTCCCGGGTAATCGCGAGCGGCTTTTCATTGTAGACGGATTTTCCGGCTTCGAGGGCGGCGATGGCGACGGTGGCGTGGGCGGCGGGATGGGTGAGGTTGAGAACGAGATCGATATCCGGATCGGCGAGCAATTCGTTGAGATCGAGCACCCGGGGGATATTGTATTCGCGGGCATGACGTTCCGCCGCCTCCCGGTTGAGATCGCAGCAAGCGGCGATCTCAAACACGGGAAATTTTTGGGGCGATTGGAAGTAAATGCCGCAGATTTTTCCGCAGCCGACGACGCCGATCCGGGTTTTCGTGACGATCTTATTCCTCGACATAGAAGGGGAAATTGGCGGTTCCGATTCTGCCGGTCGGGCTGTAGGCGTAGAAATACAACCGGAAGGCCCCGCTCTCGTCTGGCGCGGCGAAGCGGACCCGATTGCGGTCGAGTTTTTCGATTTCCTCCTCGCGACTGGCGACATTGATCGGTTGGCTGCCTTGTTGATGTTCGATCACCCGCACCTCGGGAAGGACCTCCCAACGTAATTCCAATTGGTCGGCCTCGTCGTGAAGGTATTCGACTTCGGCTTCGAGAATTTGGCTGCGGCTCACCCGGAAATTGTCTTCGGGTTGTTTCCCTTCGATGGAAAGGGAACGGACGTCGGGTGCCCGGTCTTTGGGCCAGGAACCGGTCCAATTGTAGGTCATCACGTCGACGACGGAATTGGGTTCGCCGTTTTCATAGAACAAGCTGTACCACGTCGAGGTGCCCTTGGGCACGAAGCCCCATTTGAAAACGAATGTGCCGACGCAGCGGTCGGTGTCTTCGATCAACCGTTGATAACGGCGGTCGTAGATATCCGCCTTCACTCCGCTGGGCGGTTCCACGGGGGCACCCCATTCGGTTTTGAAACTCGAACCGGCCCAGGTGCCGTCGATGCCGAATTCAGTCACCGCGTAGGGGCCGACCCATCCGGCTTCCCGTATCCTCTGTTTGGTGACAGTGTAGCCGCCGTAGACGTTGACTCCGAGAATGTCGATGTGGGGGGCGCGGTCGCGGACCGCTTGGATGCGGTCGATGGCGGTGCCGGCCAGAACGGCCATGGTGGGACGGTAAGGATCGACCTCTTTGATGAATCGCGCGATATCGTCGACGGCGTCCCAGAGGATCGGATCGGCTCCACCTCCTTCGACTTCGTTTCCTACCCCCCAGGCGAGAATGGCGGGGTGGTGTTTGTATTCAAGAACGGACTGGGTGAGGCGGTCGTATTGCTCCTTTACACGGGCGGTGTTGTGGTAATCGAAGCCCTGGCGCTCGTGTTGCATCCATAGGCCGACCACTACAGCCAAGCCCCGTTCGTGGGCTTCGTCGAGGAGGCGTCCGCCCTCGAGGTGATTGATTCCCCAAGTCCGGATGGTGTTTGCTCCGGCGGCGACTGCTTCGTCCAAGTATTCGAATCCGGAGCAACCCTTGATGTAAAACGGTTCTCCGCCGCGGGTCAGATAAAAGCGGTCGCCATCCTGTTCGATGGTGACGGGAATGATTCCCGGCGGTGGTTCGGCTTCCACCCGGGAACATCCGGAAAGAAGAGCGGCGGCGAGGCCGGTCAGTGCGGTGAGGTTGAGTAGCTTGGAGGATGTCATAAAGGAATGTTTCAGTATTTGGAAAAGGGGTCAGGTTTCAAGTCGCTCGCGGAAGTCGCTCAACATCCCGGCGTGATTCTCCACGAGGGATTCGAACCCGGGCTGTTTGGCGAGATTAGTCGTTTCGCCGGGATCTTCCTGCAGGTCGAACAACTGAACGAACGGGTCGCTGTCGTATTTGATATACTTATACCGATCCGAGCGGACCATATTTCCCCCGGCGGCCGCCTCGGCCACGACGTATTCCCGGCTTGGGCGGGCGGATTGGTGTTCCTGGAGAAAGTCGATACCGGGAAGTCTTCCGGGTGCCGGAATCCCGGCCGCGGCGCAAAACGTCGGCATCAGATCGATTCCGGAAACGAAGGTCTTCGTGTCGGTCTGGTTTGCCGGCAGGCGGTTCGGCCAAACGACGGTGAACGGGACGCGGACGGACTCTTCGTAGAGGAATGCCTTGGTGGCCAGCCGGTGGTGGCCGTTTCCTTCGCCGTGGTCGGAGGTGTAGACCAGCAAAGTATTTTCCGCTTCACCGGAAGCTTCGAGGGCATCGAGGACCAGTCCGAGGGTGGCGTCGACCATGTTGCAGAATCGGAAATACATCCAACGGTAAAGCCGCCAGTCGAGGTCCTCCCAGTTGGCGTGGGTCGTGCGACGGTCGGATCCTCGGATACGCGCGCGGAAAACCGCCGATTCCTCCGGAAGGTTGAAATAGTTATGCGGTAGTGGGGGCAGATTTTCGACTCCACCCCAGGCGATGTTTTCCTGCAGCGAAGGGAGCATCGAAATCTGGCAAATGTCGTGGGGATTCATCAGCGACACGTGCATCAGGAACGGTTTGTCCCGGTTCCGGTCGAGCAAATAGGAGCGGGCGAACTCCGCCCGGCTTTGATCGCTGTATTGGCCGGCTGGATGCGCTCCGGCGAAGAATTTGTAACTGCTGGCCGGGTCTCGTCCGCTGACGCTCCATTTCCCGATGTGAATCGTCTCGTAGCCATGGGAGCCGAACCATTGTCCGAGGTCGACGAGGTCTTCGCGGATCCTGCTTCCACCTCCGAACGCGCCGTGTTCGGATGACATTCGTCCCGTGATCCAGGAACCACGGGCCGGGGTGCAAGTCGGATTGGCGGCATAGGACCGGCGGAAGTCGACTCCCGCCGCGGCGATACGGTCCGACTGCGGGGTCTGAACGTAAGGGCAGCCGAGATAACCGAACGTGTCCGGATGCCATTGATCAGTGGTGAGCAGAAGGATATTCGGTTTGCGGGAGCGAACGATGGCGGGAGCCTGGCCATGAGCCCACCCCGGAAGGGCGCCGGCGACGGTCGCGGCGGCGCAGCTCTTGATGAAATCTCGACGGGAAACGGGCATCTCGCGTGAACGAATCAGCTTTCCAGGCGGGACTGGAAGTCGGAAAGCATCTCGGCGTGCCGGGTGATCGTGGCGGCGAGGTCCGGGCGGTCCGCCAGGTTGACGGTTTCATCGGGATCTTCCTGAAGATCGAAGAATTGAATGAACGGATCACCGTCGTATGCGATATATTTATACCGTTCGGACCGGACCATATGGCCGCCGGCGGCCGCGACCGAGACAATGTATTCCCGCGCGGCCTGGCCCGATTCATGGGCTTGAAGGAAGTCGATGCCGGGCAGATTTTTCGGCTGCGGGATTCCGGCGGCGGCGCAGAAAGTCGGCATGAGATCCATGCCGGAAATCATGGTCAGGGAGTCACTCTGATTGGCGGGCAGACGTCCGGGCCAGACGACGGTGAAAGGAACTCGGGCGGATTCCTCGTAAAGGAAAGACTTGGTGGCCAGCCGGTGATGACCGTTTCCTTCGCCGTGGTCGGACGTGTAAACGAGGAGAGTGTTTTCGGCTTCGCCGGAAGCCTCCAGGGCGTCCAGAACCAGGCCGAGGGTCGCATCCACCATATTGCAGTAACGGAAATACATCAGGCGGTAGAGTTGCCAGTCGAGGTCGTCCCAGTTGAGATGGTTGAACCGACGCTCGGATCGGCGAATTCGTTGTTTGAATACATTCGATTCCTCGGGACGATGGAAATAATTCCGGGGAAGTTCCGGCAACTCGTCGGGGTCGTGCCAGGTGACATTGCCCTTCATCGACGGCAGCATCGAAATTTGGCAGATGTCGTGCGGATTCATCATGGCGACGTGCATGAGGAACGGTTTGTCGCGATTTCGATCCAACAGGTAGGACCGGGCGAACTCGGAGCGGCTTTGGTCGCTGTATTGGCCCGCGGGATGGGCGCCAGCGAAGACCTTGAAACTACTGGCCGGGTCGCGTCCGGGAACATGCCATTTTCCGATATGGACGGTTTCGTAGCCGTGGTCGCCGAACCATTGCCCGAAGTCCGGCAGGTCGTCGCGCAACGGATGTGCTCCGCCGCCCACGGTCGCCCGGTGCTCCGATGGCATCCGGCCGGTCATCCATGAAGCGCGGGCGGGCGTGCAAACCGGATTGGTCGCGTAAGACCGGCGGAAGTCGACCCCCATTGCCGCGATGCGATCGGAGTTCGGGGTCCTGACGTAAGGGCATCCGAGGTAACCGAATGCGTCCGGGTGCCACTGGTCGGTGCTCAGCAGCAGGATGTTTGGTTTCTTTCGGCGGACAACGGCAGGGGCCTGGCCGGAACTCCAGAAAGGAATAGTGGCCGCCGCCGCCGCTCCTGCGGTGGCGCAGGTTTTGATGAAATCGCGGCGGGAAAAGGGACCCGGAGAATGGCTCATGACAAGTCCTCCATGGTTTGCAGGAACAGGGCGCGATTGGGACCGACGCAGATATAAATCACGACGCCATGTTGGTTCACCCAAAACTCGACCGGGAGGTTGGCCGGATAGTCCAAGGCATAACCGCGAAGCCCCCGGGCCATCGGATGCTCGGTGACCAATTTCGGAATCGGAATCAGTCTCGCTCCGGGGTTGATGACCGAAACGTCTTCCAGGACCGACGTTTCGGAAGATTTTGGATGGGGTTCCAGATGCGTGGGGAAATCCGCGAGCAAGGAATAGAGGGAGGTGAGGGAGGCGACCCTTTCGGTTCGGGCAAACTCCTCGGTCCGGCGGCTGACGAGTTTCGCCTGCCCCTGGCTCCATTCGCCCGATTCGCGAAAGTTCCGGATCCCTGGACTGCCTCGGAACTGTTGCTCGAAATCCCAACTTACGGGAGACCGCCAATCGTTCCGTTGGACCCGCATGGTTCCGTCGAGAACATGGCGGACCCCGAGGTCCTTCTGATGACGGATTTTCAATTGAAGAAGATCATCACCGTTGTCTATTTTTTCGATGATCATCCCCGTCCGGTCATCGACGTTGGGCAGAAGGTTGCCATCTTCGTCAAATTCCCGGAGAAACCAGCGGATGACGCGTTCGCCGTAGGTCAGCCGGCAATGCGAGGAAGGCCGTGCCTCAAGGATCAACCGCTCGTCGACCTTGAAATGAGCGGGCATGATTTGAAAGGGGTGCCACATGAGATAAGTCCGATTTTCACGCGGGGCGACATTGCCCGCGAACTGAAACCACTTTAACGGAAGGTGGGGGATCAGACAATGGCAGTTTGTACTCCAATTCCTGTCGGTTCCTGCTCGGGTGGGTTTTGAGAGTGGTGCCGTACTCACCGCCATCTCCGGAGGGCCCGATGCCTTTCCCGGCTCTCCGCTATGAAATGCCAGCAATGAAGGTGGTAAAGGCCATGGCGAAACGAGCCTGGATCCTATTATGATCGAGGAATGGGAAAACCGGGAATGATCTGTATATGTCTCGCGGTAATCTTTCTATTTGGCGGAGGGAGCGGGCACGCGGCGTTGAGATTGCCGGCGGTGATCGGGGATTCGATGGTGTTGCAGCGCGAGACGGAGGTGCCGGTTTGGGGATGGGCGGAACCAGGGGAGCGGGTGACGGTGGAATTCGCCGGGAGGAGTTGGATGACCCAGGCCGGCGACGACGGACGGTGGCGGGTCGAATTGGAGCCGATGAAGGCAAATTGGGAAGGGCGGACGCTCGCGATATCGGCGGGAGAGGAGCGGATCGAGTTGGCGGACGTGTTGGTCGGGGAAGTTTGGCTTTGTGCGGGCCAGTCGAACATGCAGATGGGATTGGCGCGCACGGAAGACGGGGAACGGGCGGTGGTCGAGGCGACGCATCCCGGGATCCGGTTGTTCAACGTGGCGAACCATATCGTGGAGCGGGGCGAAGACTTGACCGGCAGTTGGGCGGTCTGTTCGCCGGAAAGCGCGGCTAGGTTTTCCGGAGTCGGGTATTGGTTTGGGCGGAAATTGCAGGAGCGACTCGAGGTGCCGGTCGGGCTGATCAACAGCTCCTGGGGCTCGACTCAGGCGGAAGGATGGACGCCGGTGGAGGCATTGGGAGAGGTGGAGGCGTTGCGGGGATTTTTGGAACGGGACGCGGCGAGGGAACGGGAGCGGCCCCGGCGTCAAGCCGAGCACGAGGAGCGGGTGGCGCAATGGCGCGAGGAAGCGGAACGGATTCGGGGCGAAGGGGGAACACCGCCCGCGCCACCCCGCGTGCCGAATGTGCTGCGGCCGCAATCGATGGCGGGGAGTCTCTTTGATTCGATGGTTCATCCGTTGATCCCATTCGGGATCCGGGGAGTGGTCTGGTATCAAGGGGAAGGGAACCTTGGGCGCGCGGAGCAATACCGGATCCTTTTACCGGTGATGATCGACGCGTGGCGAGAGCGCTGGGGGCGGGGCGAGTTTCCGTTCGGAATCGTCCAACTGCCGAATCACCGGCCGGTAGCGGAGGAGCCCGGCGCCGAGTCGATCTGGGCCGAACTGCGGGCGGCTCAGTCGGACGTCCACCGGCGGGTCGCGAACACCGGACTGGTGGTCACCATTGACATCGGGGACGCCGATGACGGCCATCCCCGGAACAAACGTGACGTCGGGCTGCGGTTGGCCCGCTGGGCATTGGCCGACGTCTACGGCTGGCCGTTGCTCGCGGGCGGTCCGGTTTTCCGGGAGGTCGTCGTGGATGGGGATGACGTAATAATCACCTTCGACCGGGTGGGGGAAGGATTGCGAACCCTCGATGGCGAAGCCCCGCGCGGTTTCGCGATGCGAGGGGAGGACGGGTGGTGGAAATGGGCCAAGGCGCAAATTGCGGCGAACGATCAGGTCTTAATTCGAGGAGCCGGGAGAGGTTCGGCGATGACCATTCGTTATGCCTGGTCCGATAATCCCGGAGACCTCAACCTCTCCAACGAAACCGGATTGCCCACGAAACCGTTTCGGGCGGACTCGGAGGATGAAACGCAGCCTGGGCATTGACTTGGGATGCTTGACAGGCGGTGGGTTATTACATTTGTTATACCTATGGCCATTGAAACTAAAGTTCGCCGGATTGGGAATTCGCTCGGGATTGTGCTTCCGAAGGAGGCGTTGCACCAGTTGAAGGTGGAGGAAGGGGCTACGATTTACCTCACGGGGGACGCCGGAGGTGCGATGCGGTTGACCCCTGACCGTCCGGGGTTTAAGGAAAAAATGGCGATCGCGGAGGATCTGATGAACCGCTACCGCAACGCGCTGCGCGAACTTGCCAAATGAACGAGCCCTCCTGGCTGGAGCGCAGTGTAGTCCTCGCTGTCCACGCCGAACTCCTTGATCGCTTCGGCGGATTAGATGGTGTTCGCGACAATGGCTTGCTTGAGGCGGCACTCGATCGGCCGCGCAATCGTTTTGCCTACGAATCGCCTGCGCCGGACCTCTCCGTCCTCGCCGCCGCCTACGCGGGGGGTATCGTGGGCAATCATCCGTTCGCGGACGGAAACAAGCGGACCGGATTTGTCGCGGCCGCCCTCTTTTTGGAGACGAACGGCCTTCGGTTCATCGCTCCCGAGGAGGAGGCGGTCGAACGAACGCTGGCCCTCGCCGCACGCGCCATCGGCGAGAGCGAATACGCCGACTGGCTGCGTCGGTCCAGCCAGCCCCGCCCAGACAAAGAGTAGGCTGGTGAGGCAAAGCCTGTCTACCCGGAACCGTAGAACGCCAATACGGGTGGGCTCAACTGTACACCCGGGAACTTGTTGCAGCCGATAGCGGAATTCCGCTTTCTTCCAATATGCACTCGGTTCGATTGATGAACCTGATTCGGATTCTCTCAAACCCTGGCAATATCACGAGAGATGTTTTTCCATGACGAACCTTGATTACGGAATTTTGATTGTTTACCTGGTCGGCATTGTGCTGGTCGGTGTTTTGCTGTCGCGACGCAACCGCACCAGCGCCGACATGTTCGCCGCCGGTGGGCAGTCGCCCTGGTGGACATCGGGACTGAGCGCCTTCATGACGATGTTTTCCGCCAATACCTTCGTGGTGTGGGGAGGGATTGGATACAGACTCGGGTTTACCGCCGTAGCCATCAACCTGATGTATGGTATCGCGGCGATCGCGGTTGGTTATTTTGTCGCGGGACACTGGAAACGAATCGGCGTGCGGACGCCGGCCGAGTATATCCAATTGCGATTCGGCAGCGGCGCGCTGCACTTTTACACGTGGGCGATGATGATCTTCCGGATCGTCGGCACGGCGGGGGCGCTCTACGCGTTGGCCACGATCCTGGTAGCGTTGATGCCTTTGGCTGAAGGGAACATCCTGCGGGATCCGGCGACCGGAAACCTCAGTCTCACCTGGGCGATCCTGATCTTCGGGGCGATCGTGGTTTTTTACACGATGATTGGCGGTCTCTGGGCGGTGCTGATGACCGACGTCCTGCAGTTTATCATTTTGAACCTGGCGATCGCGTTTGTTGTCCCGCTCGTCTTGTTGCAAGCCGGCGGATTCGGTGAATTTGTCCAGGCGGCGCCGGAAGGGTTTTTCGCGGCGACCGGGGGAACTTATACCTGGTTCTTCCTGGCGGGCTGGTGTGCGATTCATTTCTTTATGATCGGGGCCGACTGGGCGTTCGCTCAGCGGTTTATTTGCGTGCCGAATGTTCGGGACGCGCGCCGGAGCACCTATCTGTTCGGGGCTCTTTACCTGGGCAGCCCTTTCCTGTGGCTGTTGCCGCCGATTGTCTGGCGGGTGATCGAGCCGATTCCGGAAGGAGCGACGGCGGAGACGATCCGGCATCTGTCTGAGACGGCCTATATCAATTCGGTGGCGGCGGTCCTGCCGGCGGGAATGGTCGGTTTGATGGTGGCGGCGATGTTTTCCGCGACCGCCAGTATGGTGAGTTCGCAGTTGAACGTCTTTTCGGGAGTGTTGACCCACGACATTTACCGGCCGTTGCGAAAAGTGGCGGAGACCTCGCGTGAGTTGGTGACTGCCGGCCGAGTCTTCACCATCCTGCTGGGCATCGTGATCATTGGCATCGCGCTGGCGATTCCGGCCCTGGGAGGGGCGGAGCGGGTCATTGTCGGCATCACCGAACTGATGGTGGTGGCGTTGCTCGCCCCGGCGGTTTGGGGACTCTTCAGCCGGACGATCAACGGCAAGGCGGTTTGGATAACCGGTGGCATCGGTTTGGGGGCGGGGCTCCTTGTCCGGGGCGGTTTGGCGGCGGGTGGTTTGCTGGAAGATGTCGTCGGGTTCCAGACGCTGGCCCAATGGGTCCAGGCCAATGGCACCTATGTGACCACCTTCACTGGAGTGGTGTTGCCGATCGCGATTTTGGGGGTGATCCAGCTGCTGACGAAGAAGCCGGCTGCCGGGTACGCCCGGGTGGAGGCGTTGGCCAAGACACGCCACGAGGAAGACGCGGCGTCGCCGTCGCTGCCGAGCAGGATGCCGGCGATCATTGTGGGTTGGGCGCTGTTGATATGCGCGGTGATGATGACGGTTTTGGTGGTCGTGAACCAGGACGGAGGAGATCGGTTGGTGATCGGAATCTTTGGTGCCATCGTTCTGCTGCTGGGAATCGCAGTTCTGTTTGGTTCACGAAAGATCGCTGACAAGACTGGTCTCGGTTCCAAGACTGATTAGGGTGAGGTAAGCTCGTTCAGACAACGTTCGTTATGAGATCGATCGCCCGAAACCTTAGACTTGGCACGTTCCGGGTATTCATTTTGTGGGGACTTCTTGTTGGGGGAGGCTTGCGGGGGGAGCTGCCCGAAGAGTTCCGTGCTCGTGGGGGACTTCCGCATTTTTACGCCAAGCTTGAAGCGGGTGAGGGCGTTCGGGTCGCCTTCCTGGGGGGGAGTATCACGGCCGCCAACGGCTGGCGACCGGGGATTCTGGAGGAATTGCGCCAGGCATATCCGCGGGGCATCAGATTTATACCGGAGTGCTCGCGAACGCGATGAAACGGTTGGTTGCTGAACCGGCGGAACCCCTTAAACTTCACTGTTCATACGGGCTGGGGGGCGATCAGGTTTTCGCGCGAAGCGCTTTGGAGTGCTGGTGCGTCCCCGCACCGCTTTCGAACGGCCGGCGACAGCCGCACGCCCGGCAGTCATCCGACGGTCCAAGCTCTTCCGCACGCCCGAAAGCTCCGCGGGGACGCGTAGCACTCCAAAGAGGCTCCGCCTCAAAAACCAGTTTCATTCTATGTCGCGTTTGGCATTTATCAGACCGGACCGTCGACGAGCGACGTGGATTGCGGAAGATCCTGGCACCGTTCTCCATTTCACCTTCACGGGAACGACGTTTGGAATCGCCGGAATCAAGGGCCCGGATTCAGGGTTGTTCCGAGTCGAAGTGGAAGGCAGGGAGGGGCTAGTCGCGACTCTTTTTGACAGCGCTTGTCGAGCGGAGCGATATCGCATCCGACGCTGGATGTACCCGGAAGAACTTTCTCCGGGCACCTACACGATCAGAGTCGAATTGCTCGAGACGGCCCCCGATAAGGCGGCCATCCTCGGAGAGCCGCAGGAATATCTTCTCACCGATCCGGCGTTTGCGCGAAACGCGTTGATTCTCGCAGACCTGATCGTGGTGGAGGTCGAAAACGGTGGTGCCGCCGGCCATGACATCAAGTAAGGAATAAGGGCCGGCCAAGTTCTTAAAATGAAAGCATCGGATCAGAAGGATTTGCGACGTCCCTTACGCCTTTTGATCACGACGGCGCTCTTGTTTTTATCTCCTTGGCTGTTACCCATTACGGTCGGAGAATCGCCAAAAACCACGGTCCTCGACGTGAAGGTCGACGGTGGCGGCTACAAGTTGATCGTCGAACCCAATCCCTTTCGATTTGCCTTCACGGATTCAGCAGGGGTGATCCAAGTGCCTCCTCATGCCGACTACGGTATGTCGATTAACCGGCACCCGGTTGTCATTGTGAAGACGGTCGACAGTGAAGATAACGAATTCATTGTCGAATCGAAGGACGGCATAAACGCGCTTGTCCGGTTTCACCTTGAGGAAGGGCACGTCGCTGTGACAGTGACTCCCACTGATGGCAGGCTTCACGAAATCGCACTCCAACTGGGGGGCATGGCTGCCGCTTACGGTCTCGGTGATCACGGAGGATATCATGACACTTTAAACCTCGTCGGTGGCGAATTGACTCGGTTTGATATTCAAAATAGCGGTGGCCGGTATCGATGGCTCAGTTCCTTTGTGATCTTTCCTCAGAACCAACTGGCGGGCGTTGTTTTTGGCGGGCAGGCGCGTTCTGTGGAACTCGGACCTGAGCAGTATACCATGACCGTCGATACTGCAGGTCCGATTACCTTTCACTATTTCGTCGGCAACCCCCATAGCATTTATGGGAACTATCTTGCTGTTCGACAACGGAAAGGATACCCAAATATCAGACCGAAATTCCGGCTCTTCGAGCTGGGGTGGGAGTCGTGGGCAGCGCTTGGTTGGCAGGTGAACTCCGATACGGTTCTTCGTTCTATCAGCGATTTTCAGCGGGATGGCTATCCGATCCGCTGGGCGGTGACCGGGTCGGGATTTTGGCGGGAAGGCGGAACCACGACCAGTTTCGGCGAATTTGGTGACCCTTTTCCCGATCCCCGGAAATTTAGAGAGCAGCTTCACGAACGAGATGTTAAATGGTTGATTGGTTTGCGCACCAATTTTGTTCCGCCGGGAGGCCCGTACAAACCGTATACAGATCGGCGAAATGTGAATTTAAAAGTTGAACATTTTGACGGTAATCCTTTATCCGAAATCGGTGTGAATGAAGGTTATTTCCTCATGGACGAGGAAGGCGAACTTGTCACCCTAAGATCCGGTGTTTTTCCGCTCGTGAGCACTTACCTTCTGGATGGGCGCAATAAGGCGGCTGCAAAGTGGTTCGCCGAGAAATACGAAAGATGGAACGTGGATGGTATAAAAGAAGACACCATGCTCTCGGTGGGACCGAAATGGATTGATATTTTCAACGGACCGCAGGAGGAGATTGCGAAGAATGGCGGGTTGGTGATGGCGAGGAATGGAAGCTTTAGTGCGGGCGGGACGCTGCAACGGGTTGAAGACACCTACGGCACGAGATCTTTACAGCGCCGACTGCCAATCAATTACCTCCAGTATGCCGCCTCCGGTGCGCCGAACGTTTATTCCGACACCATCGGCTTCCGAAATATGGATAACTATTCCAAGGAGGTGATGCGACACGGCTGGCTTATGGCGACGACGGCTGGCCTTTCGGTTGGCGAATCACCAGCGAGCTGGGAGCCGAGGCAACAGGAAATGTTCAAGAAGATTATCGATTTTCATTACAAAATCGGTCCCTACCTTTATGATGCCGCGATGAAATCGTATAAAACCGGATATCCCTATACGTTAACTCCTCTTCCAATTGCTCATCCGAACGACTCAGAAGCAGGCAGGACGCCAAACTTTCAATGGATGGCGGGAGAGTCATTACTTGCAGTGCCCCCGGCGAAACGGCCTAATGAAGACATCATTGACGTGTACCTGCCAGAAGGTACTTGGTTTGACTATGAGACAGGTGAACGATACAAAGGGCCGGTGATGTTAAATGATTTTCTAATGCCGGTTGATAAAACACCGGTGTTTGTCGGTGGGAAGGGAGTGCTGGTCCTTAGAGAAAAGAACGACAAGATGTTGCAGGCCCATGTGTATCCATTGGAGCGCGAAGATGATTTGTTTGTTTTTCACCATCCTGACGGTATATCAAAAAGCAGAATTGTGTTAAATAGTTGGGGGGAGGGAAACCCAACCGTAATTGACAATAATACCGGCAAGGGAGTCCCGGTTCAACTAAACAGTCCTCAAGGAAGCATTGTTTTTTCTATCGAACCGGGGCATGATTACAAAATTGTTAAAAAGGATTAAATGATCGTAACCTGCAGTCTGAATTCGCTGTGCAACGAAATGATTACTCTTGGTCGGACGGGCTGCATTTGTGGAGTATTCCATAGTCGCAAGGGACTGATGCGAACTTTCATACAATTTACACATGTTAATAGAAGAAGGCAAACACCAATAACACCCGCTCGCTATCTATTCCGAGATGAGAAGTACAACATTTTCAGCCGCTCTCCTTTCCACCTTCGGATTCCGCACTCTCGTCTCCATGAAAGGGCTCATCCAGACCGGTTCCGGTGCGCGGGTGACCACTGCGCTTTGGTGCAGGCGACCCACGACCGCCACAACACGGCGATCCGACAAGGGGGACGAGGCAATGGTTGTGATGGGACGGCAAGGGTTTCTGCTGGCATCACTGGGCGCAGTTGTTGTGGCACTGCTTTCAGGGTGCAGCGGTGACCACCGGGCCAGCGCGCCAACCAGCGCATTTGGAGAGCCCGAGGGCGTGCTCGCGGCGCCTGGTACGCCCGGGCTCGTCGACGAGGCGGCCTACCAGGCGCGGATCGACGCCTACCTCGCAGCGGCGACGACCAGGCTCAACGCATCGAGCCCGGTGAGCATCATCACCCAGCTCATCGCGTCGCATCGGAACCCGGACCATGTGTGGGACCCATCACAAGTGACGGTCGAATCGCTCGGCGAGGTATGGGAGCGGATCGACCAGTGGCAAGACACTCGCGACTTCCGCTTCATGTATCTGCACTGGATCATTGAGCTCGCCGACGGCTCCTCGGAGATGACCAGAATCGACCCAGAGGTGATCGAAGCGGTGGAGCAGCGGATGGCCGACAATCGGTGGCGCTACGACGACCCTCTTCCCGAAGGGCGTCTCGACAACTTGTGGTTCTGGTCGGAGAACCACCTGATCATCGGCTACGTCGCCGAATACCTCGCCGGGCAGCGCCTGCCGGACGCGACGTTCACGATTACCGGCCTCACCGGCGCGGAGCACGCCGCTCGGTCGAAGCAACCCATCTTGGACTGGGTGCATGAACGGGCACGCTTCGGGTTCTTCGAGTGGCACAGCCACGTATACATGAAAAAAAATCTCGAGGCGCTCCTCACCCTGGTGCGCTTCGCTCAGGATCCCGAACTGGTCGTCGCCGGCGCGATGGCACTCGATCTGTGCGTGCTCGACATGGCCGGCCACAACCACAAGGGGAGCTACACGGCATCGCGGGGCAGGTCCTACGCAATGGACAAAACCGCCCCCCGAGAAAGCACCTTTGACGTGTTCAAGCTGCTCTTCGACGACACTGAGTTCGACTTCCGAGGCGGCGCCGACGCGGGTGCCTCGCTCCTTGCCGGCTGCGACCCCTACCGTCCTCCGCAGGCGTTGATCGACTTGGCTGTCGCCGAGGCTCCCGGAGTGGTGCGCGAGCGTCACGGCATCTGGGTCGACGGATCCGAGCCGGTCACCGAGGACCCTGAGGCGCCGTTCGGCTACGACTTCGATGATCCCGCCAACTTGCCGTTCTGGTGGTCGCAGGGTGCGCTCGGCATGTGGCACCTGACCGGCGTCAGCATGGCCGAAGCCGAACGTTTCCGGATCTTCGAGACCGAGGCGATGCGCGTAGTCCAAGCGCTGATCGCGATCAACGAAGGTGATCCCGACCGGGTGCGCGAGTGGGTGCAGTCAAACCATGCGATTGTGAACTACGGCCACCTCCGCGAAGCCAATACCTACGCCTGGCGCGGCGACGAGGTCGCACTCGCATCGGTGCTGGACCACCGCTTCGGCGAAATACGCGACCAAATCCACGCGTGGCAAGCCACCATCGATCCCGAAGCGTTCGTGTTCACCACCCACCCGGCCACCGACCTTCCAGAGGGCAGTGACCTGGGAGGCGACGGTCGTCCCGGTTATTGGACGGGTGAGGCGTCTATCCCGCGTTCCGCACAACACGAGCGCACCGGAATCCACATCTATCAGCCCGCTTGGGACGAAACGACCGACGAGTTGCTTTGGACGTTCTTCGGCTACCAGGACTACACGCACGCCTTCGTGCCACAGGACCGCTTCAACGAGGTCGTGCGCGACGGCAACTGGACCTTCGTACGCAAGGGCGACGGCTACATCGCACTGTGGTCATGGCGCGAGCCGACGTGGCGCGTATACGACCCGGACATCCATCCCATGCGGGGCATGAGACAGCCCTACGACCTCGTCGCTGAAGGCGGCCCCGACAACGTGTGGATCGTCGAGGTCGGCGACGCCACGGCGTCCGGCTCGTTCGAAGAGTTCATGGCGGCGATCACTGCGTCAGCCCCTGATGTCGAACGAGATGACCACGGGTTCACCGTGACGTGGCGCTCCCCCACCTCGGGCGAGGTGCGCTTTGGGTCCGCCGGAGCGTTCACGGTCGACGGCGAGGAGTACCCGATTCACGACTTCCCACGGCACGAGTCGCTGCTGGGAACGGTCGGCCACCTCGACACCGTCTTCAACCTTAAGAGCGACAACGCAATCCTCGAACTCAATTTCGACACGTGGACCCGCGTGGTCGACGCGATCGAGCGGCCTGCGCAGTCTCGGACAGACGACTAATCGAAGCGGTTGCTGTGGTGCGTCTCAATGATTCGCACCGTGGCTGGACCTCCCGAACACCCGTGTCGAAAGTCTGACGGCGGGTGACACCGTATACATCGAACTCGAAATTCAGTTGCGTTCTTTTCGAGTCGAGCCGGAGCGGAGAGGGTGTCAACTGTCTACCTGCGGTAAAATTGTCGACTCGCTGGATCCCCGGCAACCTTTGTGAAGAAAATTTCTAGGAAAACCCAGTTTCGAATCCACTACCAGGACGAACAAGAAAGTATTAATGATGCGCCGACGTTTGGTCTTTTTTACCGCACTGCTCGCAGTTTCCATCACAACGGCCTGCCACGGGCCCCACCGGCTTGGAGCTTCTCCGTCCGGCGACTTGGATTCCAGACCGGAGCCTCACACCATTGTCCATGTAAAGGATTTTGGCGCCGTGCCGGATGACGGTGAGTGTGACGTGTCCGCCATAACCGCCGCGATCGCGTCGGTTCGAGGAAAGCCGGAGTCGGTGATCGTTTTCGAGGCGGGGGTTTATAATCTGAAGGAAGACTCCGCCACCCGGCGAAACAATCACCTGGCCATGATTCACATGAGGGACTTGGAAGGGATCACGTTGCGTGGTGCGAAAACTGCGGACGGAGAGCCCGCAACCGTGCTGGAGATGAATCTGGAGCTGGACAATGATGTCACGGGCGCAACCCACATCGACATCCGGAATGGCCGGGACATCCGGGTCGAGAACCTGGTTCTCGACCATCAGCCTCGGTTTGCCACCGCCGCGGAGATTGTGGCGATCGATGTGGAGAGAGATGTGGTCGAGATCGAGGTACTGCCCGGGATGCCACATTTCGATGGGATGAAATCCTATTCGGCAAATAATTGGGATCTGGATACGCGGCTCCTTATCCGCGTGCCCGCTTTGACGATTGGCATCGATCAGGGCGCCTTTCGGCGGTGGGAGAAAATCGATGGACAGGAGCGGCGGTATCGAATCGCCGGCTCGGGGTTTTCCGAACGGGTTGCCCTCGGGGAGGGGATTTCCTTTCATTTTAACGTAATTGCCGGGGATGCGCGGACCGTGGACATCTATGGCTCGGAGGATGTTGTATTTGAAAATATATACATCCACAGCACGATTGGCATGTCTGTCGGCGCCGGGGATAACAGAAACCTGACATTCCGCCGATTTCACATAAAACCGGAAGGCAATTCGCTGGTGGTGGGGCCGAGGGATGGTTTCCATATAAACCGAAGCACCGGCCGGCTTCTGATGGATGACGTGGTCGTCAAGGGCGTGCGCTGGGACCCGATCGTCAGTTATACGCAATCAAGGAAGGTGGAAGAGAGAACGGGAGAATCCAGCATCAGGCTTTCCCCTGGAGGTGTCCTGAATCTGCTAAGAGAGGGGGCCGAGGTCATTTTTTGGACAGGCAAGATCCCGCACGCAGCGGTGGTGAAGGAGAGGCATCAGAATGGAATCGTCGAGTTTACTGCCCCGCTTCCCCAGTCGGTAACGGCGGGAACGCATTTCACCCCGGACGCGTGGATATGGAACGAGGCGATTATCAGGAACAGCCTTGTGGAAGCCAATTATGGGACGGCAATTGTTTACCAGAGTGCGAATCTGTTGGTGGAGGATAGTGTTTTTAGAAACAACTCCTATACCAATATTGGACTGGGCCCCACCAGTGGAGGCGCCGGGGTTTTTGCCTGGAATATTGTCATTCGCAACAATCTGTTCGAGCAATCGACCTGGGATGAAAAATACCGAAACTCGGTGAGTGCCCACCGCGGAACAATCACGATGTTTCAGAACCATCCGGATTTTCAGAGCGAAGCGTATAACCGGAACATTCTCATCGAGGACAACATTTTTCGTGATCTCGACGTGGGCGCCCATGCCGCGGCGATCCATGTCAAGAACGCTCGGGATGTGACCTTGCGCCGCAATCAATATGAAAACGTGAACCATGAGGTGATCGTCGATCCCAACTCGACGCACGGCGTCGACGATCAGGGGCCGCTCTCGTTGAGTGATTGAAAACCCAATTACCCCGAGTGTGGTAAAAATCCGAACTAACCTGGAGAATGAAAGACGCCGATAGAAGGAAGGAGTGATGAAAACAGCCCTGTTTTTTTTACTTATGATGCCGACGTTTCTCTTGCCGGGCCGCGTTTCCGGAGACGTTTGGACGTTGTGGTATGAGCGGCCGGCGGATGTCTGGCATGAGGCCTTGCCAGTGGGCAACGGGCATCTGGGGGCGATGGTACACGGCGGCGTAAAGCGGGACTTGCTACAGCTCAACGATGACACGGTGTGGTCCGGAGATCGATCCCGCGTCTATGATCGCGTGGGTGCGCACGAGCACTTTCCCGAGATCCGGCGATTATTGTTTTCCGGGAATTACCGCGAGGCGGCAAACCTGGTAAACAGACATATACTCGGGGAGCGCCCGCGCGGGGCGTATCAACCGCTCGGCGATCTGGTGCTGGATTTCCCCTCCTTGGGCACGGTGAGCGAGTACCGGCGGGAATTGGATCTCGATACGGCGGTGGCGCGGACGACATTTCGCGAAGGGGATACCGTTTTTACGCGCGAGGTGTTCACCAGTGCGCCAGCCAACGTTTTGGTGGTGCGGCTGAGCAGCAGCGAACCGGGACGCATTACGGTGCAGGCGGGATTGACGCGCGAGGAAGGCGCTTCGACCGAGTCCGTCGGACGCGCCGCGCTTGTTATGCGCGGTCAGGCCGATAAGGGCAAGCCTACGGACGGCGTGAAGTTCATTGCACGACTGGAGGCCATTGTCGAAGGCGGCACCCTGCGCAATACCGATGGTGAGCTCTCCGTGGAGGCGGCCGATGCCGTGACCTTCCTGCTGGCCTCGGAAACCGATTTCCGGCATCCCTCCGACGACAGGGAGGATGTCGTCGCCAAGCGTTTGGCACGGGCGGCTGAACACACCTACGATTCGCTGCATGCCGACCATCTGGCCGATCACCAACAGTATTTCCGGCGCGTGGCTATCGATTTGGGTGAAACAGAATCATCCTCCCTGCCAACGGACGAACGGATAAAGCGTGCGCGCGATGGAGAGGTGGATCCGGCCCTTTCGGCCCTTCATTTCCAGTACGGCCGCTATCTGCTGATCGCCTCCTCAAGGCCCGGGTCCATGGCGGCAAATCTACAGGGCTTATGGAATCATCTTCTGAATCCACCCTGGTTTTCGGGCTATCACATCGACGTGAATGTGCAAATGAATTACTGGCCTGCGGAAACCACCAACTTGCCGGAAATGCACCAGCCCAAGTTCGACCTGATCGACCACTTGCGCGAACCCGGCCGCCGGACGGCACGCGACGTGTATGGCGCCAGAGGTATGGTCGTGTCACACCGGACAAATCTGGGATTCTTCACCAGTCCGGTCCAAGGCTTGACGATCTGGCCGACGGGAGCCGGCTGGATGAGTCAGCATCTTTGGGAACACTATCGCTTCACGCTGGATCGCGAATTCCTGGCGGAACGCGCCTTCCCGGTGATGCGGGAAGTGGCTGAATTTTATCTCGATTGGCTCGTTGAACATCCGGAAACCGGATTGCTGGTCAGCGGCCCGTCTTTTTCGCCGGAGCACTGGTTTCTGTCGCCGGAAGGTACGGGGGCTCCGCTTAGCATGGCACCCGCCATGGATCAGCAAATCATCGCCGAGGTCTTCGACTATGTGCTGCAGGCGGCGGAAATTCTGGAAATCGATGACACCTTTGTGCAGGAAGTGCGGGCGAAACGCGCCCGTCTGGCCTCCGGTGAAAACATCGGTTCCGACGGTCGCCTCATGGAGTGGGCGAAGGAGTACGAGGACCGCGATCCGGGACATCGCCATGTCTCGCATCTGTATGCGGTGTATCCGGGCTGGAGCATCACGCCCCGTACCACACCCGAGCGAGCGGAGGCGGCAGCCAAATCCCTCGCGCACCGGATCAGTTCGGGCGGTACCGGCGACCGGGTCAACCTCAGTGACAGCAGCAATACGGGCTGGAGCCTGGCATGGAACACGGGACTGTGGGCGCGGCTCGGCGAGGCGCGTCTGGCCCACGAGGCCGCGACGGCGCTTCTGGAGCGTGCTACCTTCCCGAATTTGATGACGCTGCATCCGAGCCCCAACAGCCCAGGGGTATTTCAGATCGATGCGAATCTGGGCGTAACCGCGGGCATGGCCGAGATGCTATTGCAGAGTCATGCGGGCGAAATCGAACTGCTGCCGGCACTTCCCGCCGGTTGGCCGTCCGGACAAGTTCGCGGCCTTCGCGCACGGGGCGCTTTCACCGTGGATATCGAATGGGATGAAGGGACCCTCGTCCGGGCCGCCATCCAGTCGGATATGGGTGAACCGGCGGTCGTCCGGTTCGGCGACAAAGTCTCCCGGTTTGAGACCCGCCGGGGAGAGACCATGATTCTAGATAAAGAACTAACTAAGGTGAAATGAAACATTTCAAGCAGACAGGAGAAAACAGGAGAAATAATATGGAAATATTGCAGAAAGAGAATCGCCGCGGAATCGGATCGTTTGTCTTCGCATTCGCGGCCGGCGTTTGCCTCGCGGTTTCCCCTGCGGATGCGTCGGCGGAATACGAGTTGCGACTGGTGGAGGACGGTGCGGTGGATGTTTCCGTGCACGGATCCGATCCGGTGCGTTTTGAGCCGGAATTCAAGATCCTGTTTACCGATCAGCATATCACCCAGCGACGCTTCAGGCTCGAGATTCCGTTTCATGAAGTGACCGCATGGCAGATCCGCGGAGAATCCACCCCGGTCCTCAATCACTTCGAGGTTGCGGATGTCCACAAGATCCGCGCCACGGGAGCCGAGGAACGAGACGGCGTCATTCATTGGAGTTTTCCTGAACATGAGCTGTTCGCGCTTGAGGCGGAAGTGCGCCGGTCAAAGGACGGCAAAGAGCCACAGGTCCGCTTTCGGTTCACCGCCCGGAAAAGCGGCTCTTTCTCGGTCGGATATGCCGGAGCTCCCGAGCGTGCGCCGGAAGATGTCGATGCGGTTTTCCAGCCACTGATCTGGCATGATCAGCGATTCCCGGAAGAAGCGTACCTGACGCTTGAATACAACGCGTCGATCCCCGGGGTGCTGGCAACGGCGGTGGGGCTGACCTATGGGGTGTTGGCGGATCCCGGCTCGCTGCCGTTCCGGATGCCGACTTTCCGTAACAATCTGTTCGGGGTGATGGTGCGCAATGAAGCGGATCAGGCCCAGCCCATGGTCTTCGCCCCGGTGCTGGGCGCGCAAGGGTCGCGGATGTCGGACGGCGATACCATGAGTTTCGACCTGCTGCTGCTGGTAAGACCAGGTGGCTGGCTGGAAACATTCGAGTATGCCGCCCGCGAAATCATGGGATTCCGCGATTATCGCGAAAACACGCTGACCTCCATGAACCAGACCCTCGACAACATGATCGAGTACGGATTGGGCGAATACAGCCGGTTCATCAAGGAAGAGCGCGGGGCTTCCTATGCCACCGATATGCCAGGCGCGGTGAAAAACGTGACCGCGTTGCATCCCCTGAGTGCGGCACTGGCGGTGGATGAAGCAGAAATTTTTACGGATCGCGTCAAGTTGTTTATAGAATACCTGATGTCCCGTGAAAAGTTTCTCTTTTCCAACACCGGCGAAGTCGGTTCTCAAACCGCCACCAGCAATATTCTCGGACCGGCCTTCCCCGTGTCGGAACTGGCCGAACTCCATGCCCTGACAAAAGGAAACAACCCCGTGTTTCTTCACCACGCACGCGAACTGTATGACCAGGACCGTGTTTTGAACATGACCACGGTGGTGGAAGGCGGCACCTGGAAAAGGGATCTCTCGCTCTATCGGGCGACGGGAGAAACGCGTTATCTCGAGGAGGCCGTCCGCAAGGCCGACATATACATTGAGGAACGAATCAAAAATCCGCCTTCTGATTTTGCCGAGGCGGCTACCAGCACGTTCTGGGACTATATCTTGCCGCGATGGCCGCAGCTCTTCGAGTTGTATGAGCTGACGAAGGAAGAAAGGTTTCTGGATGCGGCCGTTCACGGTGCGCGGGAATATGCCACCATCATGTGGTTTTATCCGCGCATCCCCGATGAGGAGATCGTGGTTAATCGCGGCGGACAAGCGCCTCTCTACCGGCGTGGCAATCGCATCCAGCTACCCGAGGAAACCGTTCCAGCCTGGCGTGTCTCCGAAATGGGACTGATCGCCGAAGGACTGGGCACCGCCGGCGGCGGGCACCGCGGTCTCTTCCTGAATACCTACGCCCCCTACTTCCTGCGGATCGCCAAGCATTCCGGCGATGAATTCTTGCGAGACATCGCACGTTCCGCGATGGTCGGACGTTACAGCAACTTTCCAGGGTATCACATGAATCTGGAATACACCACGGTGTATGAGCAACCGGACTTCCCCTTGCGCGCACACGAGGATATGACCAGCACCTCGATGCACTACAACCACATCTGGGTGCACGTTCCGATGCTGATCGATTACCTCGTCTCGGATGCGTTTGATCGTTCAAACGGAGCGGTGGATTTTCCATCCCGTTACGTCGAGGGCTACGCCTATCTCTATGGCAAGGCCTATGGAGACCGTCCCGGCCACTTCTACGGGGATGAGAACGTGTGGCTGTGGATGCCGCGTGGCGTGCTCGAAATTGACAATGTTCAGGTGAATCACGTCACCGCAAGCGGCAATGGAAACTTCTATGCGGTTCTGAAAAACCAATCCAACCGCGCCATTGAAGTGGACGTGCGCATCAACCCGGAAGTCGTTGCCGATGCGGCCGCCCGGTCCTATCCGGTGCGGATTTGGAAGGATAATGCGGCCGCGCCCGCTGGTGAACTCAAGGACGGTGTGATCCGCGTGACGCTCTCGCCCAAGGGAATCACCGCTCTGGCGGTTGATGGCTTGTCCGCTGCTCCACGGTTCCGCGACACGATTCTGGCCACCGAAACGGCGCCGTGGCAGCAAAGCTTTGCCATGGCGGAATCTCCCATCGGTACGATTCAGGGAATGTACCTCGGAACGCTGACCGGCATGGTGTTCAATTTCGGCGAAAAGACCTGGCTCTACGGATACATGGCCGGGGACTTTGAGGACCTCCGTGAAATGGATGAAGTGACCTTTCACTACCGGACAGGTGAGGACTGGGAGGAATACACCGTTCGCCATTTCCCCTGGGAATTCAGCGTGCCTTTGACCGGCAAGGAAGAAGCAGTTGAAGTTTACATCTCGACCCGCAACCCGGCCTCAAAACAAGAACTATCCGAACAGATCCGGTTGAGGAAATGATGAACACCACAATGAATCTTGCCGCCGGTTTGATCGCAAGCATTATGATCATATCCACAGTGGCTGTGGGCTCAGCAGATGGGAGTGAAACGAAACGACCGGAATCATTGGGGGGGCCGTCGAAGAACTTCTATGCTCTGCCAAAAGAGGATGATACTCTATCGTTTCACAACGCAAAAAAGCATGGATTAGCATTCATCCAAGATTTCTCGGGAATACCAAACGAGAAAGGAGAGCTTGGCGTCTATACACTGGACATACCGGGGTTTACTCGCGGTGTCATGTATAGTGATCGAAAAATGGCAGGGAGCTGGCGCGGTGGAGGCAATCAGTTTTTTCCGAATATTTTGTTCGGAGATTACCGGAATGTGTTGACTCCCAGAAGGGTGTTCCGAGGAGCTTTCCTGGTCTTTCAGTTGGAAGATGGCGGCTATCTTGCGCTTTTGCCTGTTTCGAGCAATACAACTATGTCCTGGATTCAGGCCGGGGATGTAGAAACCCTCATGTTGTATTATGGAACGCTGGGAACAGCACCGGTGGAAGGGGATGTGCCGCTTGTGGCTTGGAGCAAGTCTGATAATGTTTATGACGCTTGCCGTAAAGTATGGGAGTTAGCCTTGGATTCAAAATTTGTGAAAGGGCGCACCGATTGGAGATATAAGAAACATTATCATGAGGTGTTCAAATATTTGGGGTGGTGCAGTTGGGAAGAGTATAAAAAAGACATAAGCGCTGATTTACTCGTTGAAACTGCCCGGAAAATTGAGCAATCCAATCTGCCGATCCGCTATATGTTGATCGATGATGGGCATCAGCAGGGGATAGCGGAAAACATGCAGTTGAAAAGTTTCGCACCCGATCCCGAAAAATTCCCCAACGGTTGGGATTCCTTGCTAGACATGCGTAGTGAGGACGGGATCAAGTGGATGGGCATCTGGCATAGTTTTGCCGGTTTGCAAAACACATTGCATCCAGAGAATGATTTTGGAGACCTGAACGATCATTTCATGACGCTGAATCCAAGGAATGAAAGAGATGTCGGGTTATTTGTGAAACCCAATGAAACTTCTTCACAACTGTTTTATGACGCATTAATCGGGTCAGTCAAAGCGTATGGCTTCGACTTTATAAAAACGGATTATCAGATGCGCGACTTGTGGTGGTATAGCGGAACGGAGAATGCCGTTCGGGCCACGACCATCAATCTGCAAGCGATGGAATCGGCGGTTCACCGTAAACTTCCGCAAGGCTTGATTAATTGTATGGCTCACAATCAAGTCTGCATTATCAATACACGGCACAGCGCGATTACACGGATCAGCCGGGACTATAGATCGGGTGATGCCAGCATAAGCAAATTCCAGTTGTGGCAGTCATTCAACAACACGCCCTGGTTCTGTCAGACCGTTTGGGGGGATCACGATATGTTCCATTCGAACGACCCATACGCGGGCAGAATTATGTCTGTATCCAAAGCGATAAGTGGAGGGCCTGTTTACCTCTCCGATAATCCGGCTGAATTTTTAGCCGAATATGTCACACCGCTCTGTTACGAGGATGGCGAACTTTTGCGTCCTCTGGCTCCCGGGACGCCACTCCCGGAATCAATTTTTGTTGATCCGTTGAGAGAACGGGTCTCATACAGGACCATTGCCCCGCTTGGAAATGGGTCGGCGGCAATTGTACTCTACAACCTTTTTAGTGGGGAAGAATTCGACTATTTTGATAATTCAACCTACAATGTGGCCGCTGACATTACGGTGGTCAGTTATGTTTCTCCCCAGGACTACGAAGAAGCTGCTAACATGATACAGCCATTTAATGGCAAATGGGAGGTGCCTGAAGAGGGGTTGGTGGCCTACGACTTTTTTGAAGGGAAAGGGTTCAAGCTTGATAAAAAAACAGAATTCGAACTCTATGGGTTTTCCGACAAACTCCTCATCGTAAGTCCAATACAAAATAACTGGGCGGTCATTGGCAGGACGGATAAATATCTCTCCGCCGTGGCGGTAAAATCAATTAAATACGCTGATGCGCACCTGAGTCTGACGCTTAAAGAGTCAGGCCCTATTGTTGTTTGGAGCGGGGAAGGAGAGCCTAATTCAGAAGGGCTGAAATTTGTCAGCATAGGCAATGGCTTTTACAAAGCAGATATCGATGTAGGTGACAGGAATCGTAAAATCAACATTGCGAGATGAAAAAAGCCCTTTTAACTATGTTGATTCACAGGCAATTCCGGGCGACGAACATTTTGCCGCGTTTTAAGGTGCTATTGCTGGCCGGGGGGATCGGCTTGCTGGCCGGGGGCTGTGGGTCTGCGTTGGCAGGAAATGCCAAGTCGGATGAGCTGATTATTCGTTTTGGCATGGTGACGGATGTGCATTATGCAGACGTAAAGACGAGTGGCGGGCGCCACTACAAGATGTCGCTCCCGAAGATGATCGAGTTCATAGATGCGATGAATCAGAAGGAGGTTGCCTTTGTGATACAACTGGGCGATTTTGTGGACGGTGTTTCCGGATATGACGGCATTAGGAGCGATTTGCTAACGATAGTTTCCGAGTACGATAAATTTAACGGGCCGCGTTATCATGTGCTTGGTAATCACTGTCTCGATCGCTTAACCAAGGCGGATCTTCGCGATTTACTGGGAACGCCACTCCACGAGGATGATGGTTCGTATTATTCGTTTGTGCACAATGATATTCTGCTTCTTGTTCTCGATGCGAATTTCAGGCGCGATGGGACATCGTATGCAAAAGGCAATTTCAAATGGACGGATGCCTATATTCCCGAAAGTCAGCTTGCCAGGCTTGAATCGACACTGGCCGCCCATTATGGCAGGGCGGTGGTCTTTTTGCATCAGGAGCTTAGTTCGAATGATCTCTACAGTGTGAGCAACGCGGATCAAGTCCGGGATATTTTGCGGGAATCAGGTAAAGTTGCGGCGGTTTTCAGTGGACATCGCCAATCGGGTGGTCACCAGACGATTGATGGCATTCTGTATTACACACTGCGCGGAATGGTTCAGGGAGACGACAACGCCTACGCCACGGTTGAAATCAAGGCTGATGGCATGATCGGTATCACTGGTTACGGCAGGGCGGAATCGGTTGAGGTGGATACCAAGCCAGTATCTTTCCGCTAACCCGGTAAAGTATGTAGATATGTGAGCAGGCTATGCGCGAAGGCCCAGAAATTTTGAAATGAACATTGTGAAATGAAAACAGTTCTTATCGCAATTATGGCGACGTTGATCTTCGCTGCAGGGACCGACGGAGCCACCGTTGTGCGGGTTGCCGATTACGGGGCGCTGCCTGATGATGGAGTCTGTGACGCGGCGGCCATCAGAAGCGCCATCGCCGCCGCCGGGGGACAGCCGAATGTCGTTTTGGAATTTGACGCGGGGGTCTACAACCTGAAGGAGGATGCGATCATCACTCGCAGCGGACACAGGGCACTGATCTTTGTGTGGGGACAAACGAACTGGACCCTGCGCGGCGCCGTTGATGCGGCGGGCGATCCTGCGACGGTACTCGAAATGAACTTGACGCTCGAGAACGAAACGACGGGAGCAACCCATCTTGATATCCGCAATAACACGGGGATCGCGGTCGAGAATCTGGTTCTGGACCAGAACCCGCGGTTTTGCACGGCGGCGGAAGTGGTTTCCGTCAACAGCGGAACAAACGAGGTGATCATTGATGTGTTTGAAGGCATGCCGCATTTTGACGGGATGATGTCGCATTCAGCCAATAATTGGGACTTGAGCACACTACACCTGATTAAAGGTCCGCCCGTGACGATCGGATTTACCGAGGGGCTGAATAATCAATGGTCCAAAGTGCCGGGCTATGATCGCCGATATCGAATCACAAGTTCATTGATCCGGCCCAAGGTCCAGGTGGGCCAGGGGCTGTCTTTCCATTTCCAGGTGATCGCCGGTGATGCGCGCACAATCGACGTCTACGGCAATCGTGATGTTAGCTTCGAGAACATTTTCGTTTACAATGCTATTGGGATGGTCATGGGGGTAGGCAGAAATACGAATATGACGTTTCGCCGATTCCACATGAAGCCCGAGGGCAACTCGCTGGCGGTCGGACCGCGCGACGGCATTCACATGGCAACCGGAAACACGGGTATTTTGCTCATGGAGGACATTGTGGGCAAAGGTCTGCGCTGGGATCCCCTTGTCAGCTACATGCGCTTTGTTCCGGTCAGCCAACGTGTCGACAACCATACCCTTCGCCTGGATGGTTCGAGTCCCCACCATTCCGGGGCATTGGCGGCAACGAACCCCGGCAGCTATTGGCGTTTCTTTTCCGGCACAGTGCCCACGGAACGTGTCATCTCTGAAGTGAACGGAGGCACGATTACGTTCACCGAACCGCTGCCCGCATCCGTGCAAGCGGGAACGCTCTTTGCCCCCGGGGGCTGGTTCTGGGATGAAGCAATCATTCGACGTTCTTTGTTCGAGGACAATTACGGAACGCCGATTGTATGGCAAAAGAACAACCTCATCGTGGAGGATTCAGTTTTCCGTTTCAACGCCTACGACAACATCGGCTTCGGGCCGTCCAGCTCAACGGCCGGGGTATTTGCGCATAACATTGTCATCAGGAACAATATCTTCGAGGACAGCTCATGGGAACCGAAAGGCACCAACTATCGCGGGACCATCATTATGCAGAGCAAGAGCCAGTATTTCACGACGCAGAAATACCACCGCGACATTCTGATCGAAAACAACCTGTTTCGAAATATTTATGGTGCCAGTGACCCGGCCGCCATCCAGATCGAGAATGCGGGCGACGTGGTGATTCGGAACAACCGGTATTATGGAAATGTTCCACGCCCCTTGCTTGTAGAAGGTGTCAGCACGGAAAATATCGTGAATGAAGGGATGCAGATCCGCCGGTGTACGGGATCGAGCCTGACGGTTGATAGCATTCCAACGTATCTTTATGGTGCAACACTGGTTACGTTTTCCCGAGGTGCCAATGCGCCCGTGCCTGCTTTCAGCTTTGAATCGACGGAGCCGCTCACCGTTTACATCGCGGTCCACGACCGCGGCACACCCACCATCCCTACCGAATGGGTTGCCCAAAGCAATAAAGTTTCGTGGCGGACCTCAACGGCCGTCGGTTCAGCCGCGCACACGGATACGATATACAGACGTGATTTTCCAGCGGGTACGGTCGATATCCCCGGTCATGACGGGTTTTCCGGTAACTTTTACGGTGTTCCCCACATGCTATTCCTCTTTTCTGCGAACGGCGGCAAAGGCAGTGTCTCGACGGACGGACTCACTGGCTTGCCGGATCCGAATTTCATTGATGTGGATCCGTATCTGCTGTGGACGGGAGATCATCGGAGTCCTTTGACCTGGGCGGCCGAGGTAGGCTGGCAGAATGGCACGGCTCTCAGCGTTTTTGATGGCTACCTGATCAACCGCAGAAACCTCGACCGTGCCTTTCGTGTCGAGTCAATCACTGTGGACCACGATGGTTCGGTCGAACTGGCATGGCCTTCGGACGGGTTGCCGAACGGCAAGCTGACGGTGTATGCCTCGGAGGATCTTCAGTCTCCCTTCTCCGCGTGGTTGCCGTTGTCAGGGCTACTTACCTTTGCCAATGGATCAACACAGTGGCGGAGCGAGGGATCGGGTAGTTCCTACCAGCGTCTCTTTTTTATCGCCGAATTCGAATGATGAACCTTTCTCCATAGAAAGAAAACCCATGCGAAAACAGTTTCGAGTGTATTTGTTTTGTATCCTGGCCATTCTCTGGTCCGCAAATGTGCGGGCAGGGAATCAGATCGACACCGCAGAGTTTTCGCTCGATCTCCACGGGGATGGCTGGCACTTCGCCATCGATCCGGTTGAGCACGGGGAAAGTACCGGATGGCACGCGCCCGTGGAGGGCTGGGATGGCGCGAGGCCGCACGCCCGGTTTGCATGGGATGAGCTGGAGGTCCCGCATGACTACCTGATCGATCGGCGCTTCGAATACACCGGCACGGCATGGTATCGACGCTCTTTTTATATTCCGGAGGATGCGGAGGATAACTTTACCTGGCGACTGCAGTTTGATTCGGTGTTTCAGCGGTGCCGTGTGTGGGTCAATGGCGCACCGGTCGGCGAACACGAGGGGGGCTACACGCCGTTCGAATTCGATGTGACCGATCACATCGAGCGAGGTCGCTACAACCTGGTCGTGGTGGAGGTCAACAATAGCATTCGATTCCGGGCGCTCCCGGGCGCTCGATCGCCGACCCTCCGAAACGAGGCAACGCCGAATCCCAAATAGTATGCCTGGCGCAACTACGGAGGGATTCTCGGAAAAGTCCGTCTGGTCGGCCACAGTCCTGTCTTTCTTCGCAGACAAATCATCCGCAGCGAACTTAACGAAGGTATGGACCGGGTTTCGGTTGAAATCCTCGCCACCGCCCGGAACGACACCGGTCAGGACGTCCGGGCGGTCGTGGGCGTGGATCTTGGGGATGACCTCCTGAATCTGAATCGTGAAGTATTGCTTCCCGCACACAGCGCGAAAACCGTCCGTCTTTATGGAGAACTTCCCGCCGATGCCGACTGGGCGCTCTGGGAGCTTGACGATCCTGTGCTCTACTCCGCCACGGCCAGGATTCGAAGCGACGCGGGCGAACACCGGATCGAGGAGCGGTTCGGTATTCGGAAGATCGAGGCGCGTGACGGCCGGGTGTTCCTCAACGGCCGCGTGGTGAGGCTCCCCGGGGCCAACCGCACCAAGGGGCATCCGGTTTACGGGGGGCGGGATCCCGATCACCTCATCACACACGATTTGATCCTTATGAAGGCGGCAAATCTGCGTTTTGCCAGAATCCAGCATACGCCGCCGGGCAAACACCTCTTACGCTGGGCGGACGAGAACGGCTTCCTGTTCATTCTCGAAGCCGGCTTCTGGGGCTACACCGCCCCGGACCAGGCCTCCAGAGAACTCCGGGAGCAATTCCAATTTGAGATGGAGCAAATGATCAACGCAAGCGCCAATCACCCCAGCGTCATCGGCTGGAGCCTCGGCAACGAATACGAATCCTGGCTTCCGGAAGGCATCGCATGGACCCGGGATATGGCGGATTTCGTCCGCAGCCTGGACCCAACCAGATTAGTGACCTTCAATACCCTCGGCACCGCCTTGCGTGAGATGAAGGAGGGGCGGGACGACCCCGACGCGGAACATGCCTTCGACCACGTCGACCTCATCATGCTCAGCGCCTATTTCGCCATTAACGATCTCCCGGCTTTCATTGATCCCGTCCACCATCGTTGGCCCGAGAAACCGGTTTTTATCGGAGAATACGGCCGACGGGCGGATAACTTTGAAGAGGAGGAACGCATCGCGCATTTTGAAGAGTTTTTTTCATTTGTGCGGGAGCGCCCGTGGATCTGTGGTTTATCCTATTGGGCTTTCAACGATTATCGCAGTCGCTATCCCGGCACCAGCCTGGATGGGTACCGTCGTTGGGGCTTGGTGAATGAGTACCGCACTCCACGAAGCCTCTATTTTCACATACTCGGAAGCTTTCGAGAAAACGACTGGATGACTTCTCATCCTCCCCGCAAGCGATAAGATTCGGTTCGGACATGAATTGTTCGAAAAGTCATATCCATCTTGTTGTCTGGGCGGGGGTGGCGCTGCTCATCTTGCTGCTTGCGATTGCCATTCTTCTTTTCGACCGCAAAGAGCCATGGAGCTGGCTGGAGTCTTATGGATACGCGTCGAAAATTGGTCACGCTGGAAAAGGAATGGATGGAAGACCGCCTGGTACGCACTATTCGGAGCGAGTCTACTGGGATGACTTATTTCGTACCAAAATAAACACGTGGTCGAATTTGGCTTATGTTGTTGTCGGATTTTATGCCTTTGCACTCGGGTGGCGCGACACGCACGCAAAAAAGTCGGCGACAACCGGCTACCTCGCGCGAACCCCATGGATGAGTTTTCTGTTCGGTTTCGGGTGCGTTTCGCTGGGATTTGGGAGTGGCCTCTATCACGCGTCACTGACCCGCGTCGGACAGCAGCTTGATGTTGCTGCCATGTGGATGCCTCTGATGGGACTTATCGCCATAAACATCGGACGATGGTTCCCGAATATCCGTGTTGCCAGGGTCGGAACGCTTGAAATGTCCTGGATAACCACAATTATTTTTGTTATTCTTACCTTTTATTTCTATTACTATAAATGGTCTCTGTCGTCGTTTTCGTTATTGATAGTATTTGCCGGCATCGTCGCGTCGTTCGGTGTCGCGGACTTGTTTTGGAGAGCAAGGAAAATGCAAATCAGATGGGTCATGCTGGCCGGCTTTTTTCTGGCCCTTGGGGTTTCTTTCCGGCAACTGGATGCCGCCGGTCGTTTCTCCGGGCCGGATGACTGGTGGCAAGGGCATGCTTTATGGCACGTCTTCACAGCACTATGCCTTTTGAGTATGTATGTCTACTTGCGCGTTGAGGAGGTTGTGTATAAGACTCCTGGGAGATGTTTGTTGGGGGGCGGCCCGTAGCCATTGTTTTGAAAGGTAGTGAAAACTTGATGATTACATTGGGAGTAAGCTTCGAAAATTGCGTCTATTGCGGTGGATTATATATTAGATAGTAAGAACATAATGCTTCAAGGAGCCTTCGATACGATACGTCCTCCACCGACTGCCGCTTCGCGGCCATACATTGATGCAGGCCCCACAAAGACTCCCGGACGAACCGAAACGGCACGGAGAGTCTACTTATCCCGAGTGACGCGTCAGAGTTGGCGCACCTGAAAGTTGCGGTATTCGACGCCGGTGCCGAACATATGGCGGAGGCCGATGCGCCCGCGTGTGCTGGGGGTGGGGCGGCGTGGATCAAGCCCTTCGAGGCGGCTAAAGGTTCGGTCCAAGACATTATCGGGATTTCCGATTTCCTCGATGCGGATGCGCATGGTTTCGGTACGCAATTCGACGTCGACCATGTAACGGTTTTCTTGGGGAATCCAATCATACTCTGGACTTTCGATAAATTGGCCGATGCGAGTGTCTCTGAGGCGATTGCCCGCCTCATCCACCCAAGGGTAGCGACGGAGACGGATTTGCCAGCGGAAGGTGACGCAGGTGAGGTTCATGCCGTCGTGATACAGGTCCATGCCGGGAATGGTGCGGAGGTGGTTCCATTCGGTAATATCCTCGGCATATGGCCCCCAGCCCACGCCTTGAGCGAGCATGTAGAGCAGGAAGGTGAAGCCACTCGTGGTCCGGCTCATCTCAAAACTCACCCCAATCTCGCCTTCAAATTCCTCTTTCGTCCAGAGGACTGCGTGGTAGGAGTCGTATAACTCCCGTAATTCAGGGGATTCATTTCGACGCTGCTGGACGTTCGGTTCCGAGCCAGCGGGGAAATGCAGTCCGTTTTCGTCCTGAGTGATGAT
Organism: Verruconatronum alginivorum; assembly: GCF_056590205.1. NCBI lineage: Bacteria > Pseudomonadati > Verrucomicrobiota > Opitutia > Opitutales > Verruconatronaceae > Verruconatronum > Verruconatronum alginivorum. The sequence goes on from NZ_JBWPVQ010000001.1 coordinate 4,147,865, forward strand.
GGCTTTTTCACCGTCCAAAAACCACTGGTCCCGCCAATCGGCGGTCATGGAATCCTCGAAAAGGATGTTTGTGGACTCGGCCGCTGATGAATCCGCGATGCCGTGGGTCTGACAGCCGGTGATGAGTAGGGGTAATATCGTGAAAAGGGGGAAGAGGACTGTGAATTTCATAAATAGGTCCTTTCTGGTGAAGATCGCGAGTCAATCAATGTCTACCTTGGATTAGCCAGGCGCCCAGTTGGGTTGGAGATGAACCTTTGCGATCTCAAGCCAAGAGGCGACAATGTATAAGCACAAGGTTTTAATACAGAAAAAGGGGGGTGGCTGTCAAGTTGAAGCTGGTTTCATTCGGCCTGCGGGCCTGAAGATATAACTTTCTTTTCGCTTTTCCGTTTACAGCGTTCTGCGAAAAAACAAATCTGAGGCTAGATGAAGATTAAGATGAAAATTTTCACCATTTTGCTCCTGCTTGCTTTCGGTTCTCCGGACTTATTCCTACGATGCGGGTTTGCCATAAATGATCGATCCCTCCAGGCGAAACCGGCGGAGATCGTCGGCGAGAAAATCGCGGAGCGCGAGCCCGAAGCCAGAGTTCCCTTTGATCTGGAGAAGTTTCAACCTGTGCTCTCTGAGTCCAGGCTGCATAGCCCCGCCACCAGCGGGAATATTGCGGTAAAAAGTGGACGCTTTGACGGCTACGAACTTCCCAGGCGTTTTTACCTAGGGGAAGGCGGGACGACGATGGTTCTGGCGACAACCCGCCGTGACCGTGATCGGAGTGAACTTCGCCATAATTCCACTTGGCCGGTGACCGAAGGAGAAGTCCACTACTCTGCACGGTTGCGGTTCGACGCGCCTGTCGCCGAAGGACAGGGTTGGAAAAGAAGACGTTTAAACTTCGTGCAGATCTACATTCCAGGTATCCGGTTGGGGCCGGCGGTTTTGGTAAGCGGGACGCCAGGTTACGATGGCAAGGGGGACCATCTTTGGGTCTGGGTACAAAAAGGTGCGATGCACGATCTTGGGCCTCGGCCTGATGGCTTCTTCAACTTGGATATCCATGTCAAGGATGGGGTATTGCAAGTATACATTAATAATGAGTTGAAGGCTGAGGATAATCTTCTTTCGTTTGAAGGGAGGAGAGCTTTTTTTAAGACGGGCTCCTACCATAGAGGCATCGAACCCCATGCGGTTGAGTTCGAATCGTTGTCGATCAGCACACCCTAGCGAGGGATCATTCTCTGCCCGTTTGATTGGGGGACTTTTCGTCGTAGTAATCGACAGGGGCCCTCCAGGCACGGGATTCCAGTGGGAGGACGTTATTAATCGGCCGCTTTGCATTTGGGTTGCCGAAGCGCCGGCCGGAGGGCAAGAATCTGGCCATGCGTATCGAACCACCTCTGGATGTATTCGGCCCGGCCAACACGGTTACCGGCCCGGCACGTCCCACCGTATCCGCCAACATGAGCATAAAACTTTAAAACCAGAGAACGCGATGAGATTAAAAAGAATTAACAGATTACTGATGTCTTCCATCTGCTTGCTAGCCGTTTCGTGCGCGCTGCTAGCTTCCGAACTGAGCTCAGTAAATACTGTAGTCAGGGTGACGGATGAGAGTGTTACGATCACAACTGAAACCTACATTGTTGGAATTGAAAAACAAGGATTTCGCTTTGAATTCCGAATGCCTGATGGAGAAATCGTTGCGCCTGCCCATCCTCACTCGGGCATTCAGATCGGGTTGGCGGATCAACCCGTATCCAATGTAGTGCATACGAGATTACTTGAAAAAAAGGCGGATCAGGTAAGATTCGAAGTGAAAACTGACCATGGGGTCAGAGCTGAAGTCCTTCTTTCACCGGAGGACCATGCGGTGAGAATCCAAGTGATACCGATCGAGGACGGAAAGTATACGATAACCGGCCGGACTGCTGGTTTGGGTCCAGCCTATGGGATGGCTGACCATGCCGCCTATAGTGGTCGATCATTGCGGGATGTCCGAACCACGGTTGAGATGACCGGTTTTGATATGGATTCAGTCCGCCATGATCGCAGCTTGATCCGCATGCAAAGTAATTTCGTCATTTTCCCAACGCATGGATTTGCAAAAGTGAATATCGAACCCGGTGAAAAAGTGGTTCGAATTACCGAGGAAGAAAATGTGCAGGGTTCCAGGGGTATTCGCTCATTGCCTGCGCTCTATTACTTTGTTGGTTCGCCCAAGCAAATCTACCAATCTTTTCTGGATGTGCGAAACAAGGAAGGGTATCCGGTTTATAAACCCAAATATAGATGGTTTGGTGTGGGTTGGGAGGCTTTTGGAGCTCTCGCTTGGAACACCAACCATGAAACGGTCAAAGAAAATATCAATCAGTATCTTGAACTGGGGTTTCCTTTGGAATGGATGGTGATTGGTTCCGGATTTTGGCCGAGTGGGGAAGGTGAATTTGATGAACATGGTAACCCTATAAGGAGGTCAAGAACCGATGAGGAAGCGGCCGGAAAATTACGGGCCACGACCAGTTTTGGCATGTGGGATGCGGCGAAGTATCCTGACCCGAAGGCAATGATCGAGTATTTCCAGGGCCGGGGCTTGAAGGTGAATATCGGTATGCGCATCGGCTTTATCGAAGGCGGTCCATTCACGCAGGAGGGATTGGACAACAATTATTTCATTGAGAATGAAGAAGGCGAACCCCGACTATTCAGAGTAGCCTTTCCAAGGTCGCCGTCCTATCTGTTGAATACACGAAATCCTCAAGCGGTCGAATGGTATGTGGGGCTCAGCCAAAAATGGCTGAATTATGGCATCGATGGATTTAAAGAGGATCTCACTAGTATCCTGTAACATTTAAAACTTCGGATATAGTCGGCAGAGTTTCGTTCGGGCTTTCTCAGTGCTAAATTGCCAATTGACCAAGGTGTCGCGGTTGTTACGTTCGCGTTCCCAAGCCGCTGCTTGGGTTCTCATCTCATCGATTTCAGATATTCGTCGATTTAGACACTGGGACTTGAGAACGCTAAACTCGATCTCCGCGATGTTCAGCCAACTCCCATGTTTTGGGGTGAAATGGAGTTCCAGACGACGAGCAAGTGCCCGAGCCCTCTGGGGTTCAAATGCGACATAGAAGGAGGCAAGCGTGTGGGTGTTGAGGTTGTCCATTACCAAGCGAACCTTTTCGGCGTTTGGATATTTTTCGACCAGCAAGAATTCAATGAAGGCGGCCCAGTCCTTAGCGGTCCGGCGTTCTGTGATCGTAACGTAGCGACGTCCCCGCAGCGGCTCCACCGCTATGAAAATCTGGGCAACACCGTTTCGCACGTACTCATGGTCGATCAATTGTGGGTGTCCCGGCGCCATAGGAATGGGCGCGGCCACTTCTCCGATCAACTGTTGTGAGGATTCATCCATGCAGACCACAGGATAAAGCGGATCGTACGGCCGGTGATACAGATCGAGGACATCCTCCATGCAAGCTACAAATTCCGGATTTCGATCCGGCGGAATCTTCCAGTATTTGCTCAGGTGAGGCTTAAGTTCGTTTTTTTTAGTGTCCGTTGAATTGTCATCACGGAAACTTCTGGAGCGATCTCAAGTTCGACTACCTTCTCGGCCAACAGGCGCATTGTCCAGCGCTTGCGACCATCCGGCGCAGCCGAACAGGCCAGCGCCGTCAGGCGTGCTTCAAAGGCGCCATCGAAAGTGACTTCTCGTGGCGTGCATCGCGGCCGCGGCTCAAGCGCGGCCTCGATGCCCTCCTCAACAAAGCGCTGTTTTACATGTTCGATGGTGCGCGAAGTCACACCCAGCGCCTTGGCAACCTCCACGACCGTCCACGGTTTTTCCTTCGATGCGTAATCGCACAGAAGCAGGGCACGCGCATGAATGAACTTGCGGGCCGTTCCCTTGCCTTTTCTGGTCAGAGTCTCCAGGTGTTGGCGTTCTTCGCCAGTAAGAGTCACTCGGTATCTTTTGGCCATTCACCCAAGATCAATGACCGAGGAGAAATGTCAATTTGCGAAATTGTTTGTGTTACAAGATACTAGCGTCCAGTTAAAAGTCCTTGAATACCAGTTGGTTCGAAATATCATTCGCGGGTTTTCCGTTATTATAGTTTGCAAATAGCTGATTCATAGGGGTCTTCTGAAATACGTTGACGCTCAAGATTTGTAGAATTCGGCTGAGACTTTCATCGAGTCCATGGACCTTATTGAGACAGGCCACCATGAGGTAGACGCACGTGGCGATCCATATCTGGGTGCGCACCGCGTTGTCACTGGTTCCGTAGAATGCTTTTATTCGAAGATTCTGCTTGATCCATTTGAAGAAGAGTTCGATCCGCCAGCGGCTCTTGTAAATCGCGGCGATGGTTAACGCAGGCAACGTTAAATTGTTTGTAAGGAATGTCAGGCGCTTGTTTGTTTCGGTATCGAAATAAGAAATACGGCGAAGGCGGTCAGGGTAATCCCGTTTTCCCTTTTTCGTCCGCAAGACGATCACTTGATCGCATCTGAGACCAGTGGATTTATCAACCTGCCGAGATTCACACACGGTGAATCGGGTATTGGATTTACTGCGAATAACGAAGAATGCACCAGCCAGATGGATACGGAAAAGGCGGGCGAAATCCAGGTAGGCACGATCAAAAACATAGATGCTTCCCTCCTCAAATGCCATGCGATCGAGAAAGTTGACGTCATGAATTGATCCATCGGTAATGCTGATGAACACAGGGATCGAGCCGGCAAGATCGATCTGGGTATGCAGCTTGATCGCCGCCTTCGTTCTTCTGAACTTCGCCCACGGGAAAATAGAAAGGCACAGGTCGATAGTCGAGGCGTCAACCGCGTAAACCATCTCATCCATCTCCAAGCCGTTCGGCTCGTTGACGTAAAGGCGGCGCGCCTTACGAATGAGAATTTGGCCGAGCGCTTCATAAATTCGCCAATCCCGAAACTCGTTCGCGTAAGCAATGTTGGTTCGGGTGATGTTGCCCCGAATTCCCATGGCGTAGAGATGTTGACTGTTACGTAAACAAGCTTCGATATCACGCAATCCTTCGCGAAATGTGATCTGCGCAAATGCCATTGCCAGGAATTGGTCACGTGCGCTCATTCCCCGACTCTGGCGAGGCATCGGGTAGAGAGCAACGCAACGCTCAAACTGCTCGCGGTGCAGCGTATCCATTACTTGGGTGAAAATGAGACGGCCTTCGTTCATGAGGCCAGTCTCAATAAGCCCGCCCCGAACACCAGACCAAGCTTCAAATGCGTCACAACAAACTCACCTCTTTAGATCATGAAAATCCGTTACTTACAAATCCGAGGTGGCCCCTTAGCTGGACGCTAGTGAGAGGATCTGTATGGTTTTCCCCAGGAACTGCCGGATGATTTGATTGACCCGGTTAACCGGGCCTTGATGGATAAGGGAGTTTATATTATGGGGAGAAATCAGTATCTGGGCTCCCCGTCCGATATCCACCGGTATAATGATTTTAATTATAACCAGTCCCAGGATCGCGGGGCAATTAACGGACTGGCCTATGCCTATTCCGGCTTTCCTTACGTCTATCCAGATATTATTGGGGGCACCGGATTAGCTACCGGTCAATTCGGAAATGAACCGAAAGATATCATGAGGATGTATCTCATGCGATATGCCGAATACGCGGCTTTGCACCCAAGCATGTCGTTTGGGTATGGCCCCTGGAATTTTGACGAAGAAGTCGTCCGGGTAACCCGTGGTGCCGCGATGCTTCATGACCGGCTGCAGCCTTATACCTACAGTTACGCGATCAAGGCTTACAAAACCGGGTTCCCTTACCCGATGACCCCGCTGCCGCTGGTTTATCCGGACGATCCGGGCGTTTACGGCCTGGCTAATGCAACTCGTCGCAGTTACCAGTGGCTGATTGGAGAATCGCTCCTTGCCACTCCTTTGTATGGCGATGACTACGCTACGGCAACGGGCCGGGATGTTTATCTGCCGAAAGGCACCTGGATAGAGTATGACAGCGGTGAGGTCCATCAGGGGCCCACTACATTGGAGAATTACCCGTTGCCGGTTGGCAAAACGGCTTTATTTGTAGGAGGCAGCGGTATTGTGGTGGAAGAAGTTAACGGGCAGCTAAAAGGACGGTTGTATCCGGTTACCGACAATGCGGAGATGATTTTTTATGACAAAGATGGGGAAACTCAAAGCACGATTACTCTTGGCGATACGGATTGGGAGAATCCAACGGTGGTGGATCAAACCAACGGGAAGCCGGTAAGCGGAAGCTGGAACCGGCATGCCTATGAATTCTTATTTGTCCCAGGAAGAGATTACAGAGTTGAGTAAAATTGAGTTACAATCCGCTTGACGGGATTACACTGCCATCGGCTGGCTGCGCAAGGCGTGGAATACCTGGTGGCCCTATGCCGAGGGATGGATCGCCTATCTGTCCCGGCTGCGATGAAGAATGCTCTTTTCGTCGCCTCAATCCTCTGGATAACCGGTGCCATCGTTCTGCTGCCGGGAGTTCTGGTTCTCGTCGGCTCGCGGAAGATCGCCGCCAAAGCCGGTCTCGGTTTGGCGACTGAATAGGCCGATACAGGGTCAACGGTGTACCGGATAACGGTTTGTCCAGTGCATGGCTCTTGATTCAGTGTTTTTCATAAGAAATTGGACATGATGACTGGTGAGGCCCTTTCGGCTTATCGCCGGTGGGATGACAAATTGATGCGATACCTTGCGATAGTTTTACTGCTGACGGCCCCTGTTTGGTTAGGGGGGACGGATTTGGCGAACGATCGCTTCCAGGTGGAAGTCCTTACCGATCACCGGGTTCGGGTGACGGAGAAGGGGACCGGAGCCTCTGCGGATTTCGCGGGACCTTTCACAGTCAAATACCGCGCGAGCGATCCGGTCATGCGGACCGGCACCACGGAGGAAGCCCTGGGCGGCGGAACATTTCGGGTGCCGGAATGGAGCGGTGAAACCGATCTCTTTGCCAAAGCAACGGACCGGGTATCGAGTCGATGCCCGGCTACAAATACCATAAATAAAAGTGGCGAAAATTGATTTACATTCATTGACTTGCGATCTGCTGGTGGCGGGTGGTGGCCCGGCTGGGGTGCCGTGCGCGTTGGCCGCGGCCCGCAACGGTGCCAAGGTCATTCTCTGCCAGGATCGGTCGGTCCTGGGCGGGAACGCTTCCAGCGAAGTCCGGATGCACATTGTCGGGGCGGACAACCAAGGGGCTCGATCGGAGGAACTGGCGACCGAGGCGAGGGAAACCGGGATCATCGAAGAGATTCGGCTCGATACTTGTGTGCGCAATCCGCAAAAGTCGGCTTCGATGCTCGACCTGATTTTTTACGAGAAATGCCGGGCCGAGCCGAATCTCACGCTCTTGTTGAATACCACGGTTTGCGGCGTCGAAATGAAAGACGGACGAATTGCCGCCGTGCGGGCCGAACGGCCCAGCACCGAGGACGCCTTCGAAATCGAAGCCAAAATGTTTGTCGATTGCACGGGCGACGGGAGGATGGCTCTCGAGGCGGGCGCTTCATACCGGCACGGGCGTGAAGCTAAAGCGGAATTTGACGAAAAGCTCGCCCAAGTGGAGGCGGACGGAAAAACGCTCGGGTCGACCATTCTTTTTCAGGCTCGCAGACACGACCAGCCGATGCCGTTTATCCCCCCGCCATGGGTACGCAAGTTCACCGAAGCCGATCTAAAATTTCGTCCCCACGGGAAGCCCGGGCTCGATCAGGGACTGGAATACGGTTACTGGTGGGCCGAGTGGGGGGGACACCTTGACACGGTGAAGGACAACGAGTCCATCCGCGACGAGCTCCTCGCCATCACCCTTGGAATCTGGGACCACGTCAAAAACGGCGGCGATCATGGGGCCGATAACTGGGCGCTCGAATGGTTTGGGTTTCTTCCCGGGAAGCGGGAAAGTCGCAGGTTTATCGGCCTTCATACCTTGAATGAAGGCGATGTGTTCGAGTCGGCGGAGTTCCCCGACGCCATCGCCTATGGAGGTTGGCCAATCGATATTCACCCTCCCGAAGGCGTGGACAGGCCCGAAGAGCAGCCGTGCACGAAGCATATGATGCCGCATCTCTACGACATACCGTTGCGGGCCTGCATCTCCAAAGATGTGCCGAATCTGATGTTTGCGGGACGCAACATGTCGGCCACGCACGTCGCCTTTGCCTCGACCCGGGTCATGGCTACTTGCGCGGTGGTCGGACAGGGGGTGGGGACGGCGGCGGCTCATGCGCTGGCCAAAAACCTTCTTCCGGCTGAACTGGCCGCGGACTCCGTGGAGATGGGTGAGGTGCATCAGCGACTTCTGCGCGACGGCTGTTATCTCGTGGGACGCAAAAACGAAGAACCAGGCGACTTGGCGAGACAGGCTGAGGTCCGCGCATCAAGCGAGCAACCGGGAGGGGAGGCGTCCAATGTTTTGACCGGGCAGGCTCGAAGCGTGCACGGGAAATACGGCGCTCCTCCGGGGCGATCGGTTGCGGGCAGCAACCGTTGGATGAGTGATCCGTCACAAGGACTGCCCGCCCACCTCGAACTGAAATGGGAAGCGGCAGTGACGGTGCGGGAAGTGCAACTGGTATTCGACACCGGCCTCCACCGGCTGCTGACGCTGAGTCATTGCGCAGAGTACAGTCCGGACATGGTCTGGGGAAGGCCGCAACCGGAGACGATCGCGGATTACGAGATTCAACATCTCGGTGAGAGCGGATGGGAAACGGTCGAGACGGTAAGAGGAAACTGGCAACGCATCCAGCGTCATCGCTTTGCCAATCCTTTTGTCGCCAAGGTCCTTCGGATCGTGGTTACGGCGACGAATGGTATTGACCATGCGAGAATATGCGAAGTCCGCGTATACGCGGAATAATGGTAAACCGGAAGGAAATGATACGATGACACAACGAATGCAAACGATGAGAAAACTCTGCCGGACGGCCATTGTCGCCAGCCTGTTCACCGTGGGTGCGGCCCCCATGCTGTCGGGGGCGGACTGGGTCCATGATGTTTCCGAAACTGAAGAGGGCATCGTCGCATCCAGCGCGAACTATGAACTGGAGATCCTCAAGGAAGGCTTTCGCTATTTGTTCCGCGCCACCGATGGGAGGGTGATTGCCGATGCCCATCCCGAATCGGGAATCCGTTTCAGTGCTCCGGGCGGAAAGGAATTGTATGATGTTGCGAGCACGCAGTTGGACTCCGTCACGGAAAATCAAATTCGGATGACGGTGACAACCACGAACGGTGGTGTTGCCGAGGTCAATATTGACCTCTTCGAACACCATGCGAAGTTCAGCATCATCCCCCGTCAGGAGAACTCCGGGGAGGAGGCGCCGGGCCGGTTTATCATCGACGCCCGCACCGCCGCGCTCGATCCCGCGTACGGCTTGGGTGATTTCGGTTCGCATTCGAATGAATTCCGCGACGTCGACGCCCCGTGCAGCAACAATGTCGACGCCCGGGACAACGCACGATTGATGGGGATGGTGCGGGATGAAATGATCAACCAGGGAAGCTGCAGACGTTTTCTCTCCAATTTTGTCATTTTCCCAAGCCACGGGTTCGCCCAGGTTCTTTTCAATGACGGGAAAAAGCGAGTCGGCCTGACGGAAACCGAGAACCGTCTGGGCGTGGCGGATGAGGAAAAAGTGGATACGCTCTATTACTTCATGGGCGATATGGAGCAGATTTATTGGGATTACCGGGTGGCGCGCTACAATGAAGGTTACCCGGATGTGATGCCCCGCTATACCATGTTCAACGTCGGCTGGGAGGCATATGGCGCTCTTGGTTGGAACACCTTCCAGGCCTCGGTCATGGAGAACATTCAAACCTACCTCGACCTTGGATTTCCGTTGTATTGGGGCGTAGTCGGTTCCGGCTTTTGGCCCGGCGCCCGGAATTCCCGGACCCAGGGTACGACGGTCAGCTTCGGCATGTGGGATAGCACGCCGACCGAGAGAGACGATGGATTGCCAAATCCCCGCTACCCGGATCCACAGGCGTTGAAGGATCTGTTTGAGGAAAAGAACCTGAAACTGATCCTCGGACTCAGAAATCATTTCAAAGCACCGGACAGCCCCGGTTTCTCCGAACAAAACGATGGACGGTTTCCGTTGGAGGCGGTGGAAAGAGATCTCCTGCTGAGAGACAGGGAGGGGAACCGGGTTCGTTCCGAGATCAATCAGTTTCCCCGCGGGCCGATCTATTTCATCGATAGCTACAATGAAGCAGCGCTTGATTGGTACGTGCAGGGTGTGGCCAAGTGGAAGGCCGACGGCTTCAAGGAAGACGCGATGATTTATGACCGCCTTTACCATGACGGCATGTGGAACCGGTTCAACGAGAGACTGGCGGAGGAAGGGTATCTGATCATGGTTCGAAACGCGGCTTATTCGGTGCCGGGTGACCTGATCCGAATCAATGATTCTTATGCCGGAACAGGGGAGAATTTTCATTCGGATCCGCATCGGATGCCTCTCAATCTTCTGAATAATGCCGCCAGTGGCGCGGCGAACGGATACCCGGACATCATCGGCGGGACGCCGACCACCGATTCGTCGACCGAGACCTTCCGGAAGTATTTCGTCAGAAACGCCATGTTTGCCGCCTTGACCGCCGGCATGTCTTTTGGACGCGGACCGTGGGTCATGGAGCATCCCGAATATGAGGAGATCGCGTTGAAGGCGGCGTTGTGGCACGACAAGTATGCTCCTTATATCTACAGTGCCGCCATCGATAGTTATCATACCGGTTTTCCGTATACGATGACGCCTTTGCACATCGCTTTCCCGGATGATTCGGAAACGTATGATCTGATCGATCGGGAACGGAAGCAGTATCAGTGGATGCTCGGACCGTCCATGCTGGCGACACCCCTCTTTGGCATGGATTTCGAGACCGCGATGTCGCGGGACGTGTACCTCCCGGCGGGGACGTGGATCGACTATGAGACCGGCGAAGTTTACACCGGACCGACCACTCTGAAAGATTTCAGTCTGCCGGAGAGTAAAATCCCCGTCTTTATCGGCGGCAAAGGAGTGGTTGTATCCAAACAGGAACCACGTTCGGAAAAGATGAATGTCGAGGTGTTTCCGGTGGCGCGGGACGGTTCACAATATACCTACACCTACATTGATGGCAGGACGACTTCGACGATCACCAATCAAAACGACGGATGGAGTCCGGAGAAGATCGTGATCACCGACACCACGGCAGGTCAATCGGTCGACTTCGAACATAACGCGGTTACTGGATCGTTTACCTTCGCTTTGACTCCCGGGCATGACTACGAACTGACCGGCGGGAGTGAGTAGTATCTCGGATCAAACGCTAATGAGGATCGTGAATCATGAAGCGATCTAACTCTTTACTCTCACAACGCATCGGACGAGAAGGCAGGCTGTGCGCACTGCCGGGAATGGTGTCACTGTTGATCGCTGCGTCCACATCCGCGGCGATGGCGAACGAGCAAGCGCGGCCCGCGATCGATTTCCCCGAGGAATTGGTTCTTATTTTTGAGGATGAATTCGCGGGAGACGCGCTGGACGAGGCGGTGTGGCGTTCCCCTGATTACGGTGAGATTACCGGCATGAAGCGGGAGACGCTGCGTGGTCCCGGTAACATCGAGGTGCGAGACGGCGAGTTGCATCTTGTTACGCGCCTGGAACGCCGCGAGCATCGGGGGCGATTCTCCAAATGGACATCGGGGTATGTCTATATGATCGAGCCCTTGGAGAACAATGTGTATCTGGAGGCGCGGCTGCGTCCCGGTGACGCAGCCGGTGTCAATAATGCCTTTTGGCTGGCCGCGATGAGTGATCCGGGCGGAGCCCTCCGTGATCGCTACGAGATCGATATTGTGGAGGCGAGAAAACACGTCGAATCGGGCGAAGGAAGAGCCCATTTGGCCTGGCATGATTGGAAAACCAGAGCGTATGCGCGCAATGCTCAAGGCGCTTCCGATCATATAGCGCAAGGGCACAGCCTCCGTCATCCCTGGGGAGAATACCAGACCTGGGGACTATGGTATGGCGAGGAGGAGATGATCTGGTACTTGGATGGGCGTGAAGTCTGGCGGGGAAAGACGCATCCTCGTCTCGGTGAGCAATGGTGGACCGGGGTCGGCAAACTCGATCAATGGTTTCCGGATGAGGAAAAAAGGGCTTATGGCCGATATGGGCAGGAAGACTGGCTTTACCGGGGCGGCTACGCCGGTGACCGTCTGAATCTCATCTTCAGCACCCTTCCCTGGGAGGCCAGCTGGTCGCCCATCGTGGAAGAAGAGGTCGACGGGGATCGAATGATTATCGATTACGTGCGGATCTTTCGTCCACGCCGTCTCCTGGAGACCGAGCCGTCCCAGCAAACCCGCCCTCCTGGTCGCGAAGCCACTCTGGCCCCGGGGGCGAGCTGGAAGGTTGACCTCGACGAACCATTGGTCCTCGAACGGGAGCATCCCTGGTATTTTTCCCTGCCATTGGAGCGGGCGGGGGGCGGTGCTCTCCGGCTGAGCTTCGAGGATGCAACGGGCAAGGTGGTTTCCGTGGCTGAGGCTGGGAGCGATGGCCATTTGCAGGTCGGTTTCACCGAACCGGCGAGCACCGTTGATTCCTATCCCGCTATTTTGCGGACCTCTCCTTTTGTTGGCGAGGACCAGGAGCACCTTTTGGTGGTGCGCTACACACCCTTGCATGAAGAGTTGTCCGGCGCGGGCGCCTTCAGTTTCTCCGCGTTTCCGGTCGGCGAGGCGCCGGAACGGGAGCCTTATTTTTACCGCAACGTCGACGCTCGCGGAAATTCGTCGATTACGCAGGGGTGGGACATCAACCAGCGCGGCGAATCGACCGGTGTGATCGCGGTCGTTCGCGTCGAAAATGTGGGGGATCGGCCGGTTGGGGTTGGCCCCTTCCGGTCTGCCGCCAGTTATCTCGCCGTGAGCCAGACAAAGGAGCCATGATTCTGAGGAAAGGGCGTAGTGAGGGGCGGACTTTCCGCAAAGATTTCCAAAAACAGGATATTAGTATGAACAACTCTCATTGCCGTTCTCATTCCGTTCCATCGGGATTGGGACCTGTGGTGCCCTGACAGGCCACCTTTCTTTTAAATCCGCCCCTCCGCGTTGAATCCTGCTAACCTTCTCATGATTCTCATTATGAATAGACTCTCCTCTCTTATTCTGGCACTTTCATGCCCCGCGCTATTCCTAGCCTTTTCCGGGCAATCGGTGGCATCGCCGCCGGACGGATACGAATTGACCTTCAGTGACGACTTCACGAACGGACTCGACCCGGAGGTTTGGGTTATTGATTCGCAACGCTCCAATGTCGAAGTTGTCGACGATACACTCCAACTTGTGACCGAGCAGTTGTCTGAAGATACCTGGCGCGAAGGGAGGGTGTCGACCAGAAGGTTTCTTCAGCGGTTCGGGTATTACGAGGCCCGATACCGGATCGGAGCGGAGACCGGCTTGAACAACGCTTTCTGGTTGAACACCCCCGCCGCTTATTCAGTGGCTGCCAACATGTACGACCGGTTCGAGATCGATATCCAAGAAGCACATTATCCGAGCATGCTGCGTTTCAACGTTCATAATTGGGCGCCGGTTCACTATGGGTTGGGCAGCAGGGCCGTGGAGGTGTCAGAGGATCTCAGTGTCGACTACAACACCTACGGGCTGGAGTGGGCGCACGACAACACTCTCCGCTTTTATTTCAATGGAGAATTGATGCACACCGTGAGCGGTGCCACGGTGCGGAATGCGGGCAATACGATTCCCCTCGAACTGCTCTTCTCGACTAGAGTGATTCCGTGGGCTGGCCAGCCGGGGCCAAACCTGGACGGAAGTCGCATGATTATCGACGAGGTGAGAGTGTATGACCGTCCGGGGTTTCTCGGTTCCAACCATGGGAACTTTGGAACGGATGCGAATTGGGGAAGCGGACGGTATCCAAGAATTAATGACGCCGCTGTGTTCAATCGTCCCGTCGCCCACACCACCGTCACTGTTGCCGGGATTTCCAAAGAGGCTCGCGAGATCTATTTTGACCATCCCGACCTTCCCGGATTCACGTTTATCCCCCGCTCGGATTTTCCGGATGCCGTGCTGCGGCTGGGATCCGGCGGAGCCGCGGGTATCACCCTCAACAACACCGTTCCCACGGCGCAAGTCTTCGACCTTCCCATTGTGGCGCTTGAACGTCTGGCCCTGAGCAACTTCAGCACGAAGCCCGGCGCGCTGCTGGACCTGCGGGGGCCGATATCGGCTGAGACTCCCGGCGTCGGAGTGCTGTTCTTTAACGACGGCCCGGTGCTGGCGCAGGGGCCGCTCGAAAGCTCGATCGGCAGGGTCGATAAATACGGCGACGGCGAGGCTATTCTCGCGGCGGCCAATCAGCACGCTGGCGTGACGCGGGTGGCCCGGGGCGCGCTTGTTGTCGCGGCGGATGGAGCCCTGGGTTCGACGGGGCAGGGGACGGAGGTCGTGGCCGGAAGCACGCTTTCGCTCGCCGGCGTCGATTATTCTTTGCCCGAGCCGTTATCACTCGCGGGCGTCGGCGTTTCCGGATCGGCCGGGGTGCTCGAGGCGCGGGGCGGCGAGGCGTCAGGCTTCGCGGGGCCGGTTACGCTGGCGGCCCACGCGACGGTCGGTGCGCAAGATCCCGGAGGCTCCCTGCTGTTGTCCGGACCTGTGGGCGCCGAAAACAGTGGGATGGACCTGAGCCTGGCCGGGGCCGGTTTTACTGAAGTAAGCGGCGCCATCTCCACCGTGCGCCACCTCTTCGTGCGCGGCCCGGGAGTCGCTAAGTTATCGAACCCGGCCAATACCTTCGGTAGCGGAGCGACCGTTTACGTGGTGGCCGGTACTTTGCTTGTGGCCGCCGACTCTCCAAACGACGCGCCGGGCGCGCTCGGTGCCTCCTCCTGGCGGGTGCGGGTCGGCAGCCCTCAGTCGGAGCCGACGGACAACGCGGCCTTGCTGACGGTTGGCCCCCGGACGATCGGCCGGCCCTTGCAAATCGAGCCGGGCAATTTCCTCGGTGTCTCGAAGATCGGCGGCAGCACGCCGGATGTATCCACTTTTTCCGGCGCCATTTATTTTGGGCGCGAATTGACCGTCGAATCGGTTGAGGGAGGCGAAGTCATTCTTTCAGGAGCCTTGGTCAACCTGAACGCATCCGGCAGCATCAGGAAAACCGGAGCCGGGGCGGCCCGCCTCACCGCCAGCAATTCATACACGGGAACCACGACCGTGGAGGAGGGCTTGTTGCGGATCGACCAGGCCAGCTCGCTGCCCGGGGCCACCACGCTGATTGTCAAGCCGGACGGTGTATTCGACCTGGCGGGACAAAGCAGAGGGATTACCGGTTTTGTGCTCGATGGCGGACGCCTGATCGACTCGACCGGTTCCGGGAGCACTTTTCTCTCACTTGGAAACGGTGTGCCGTTCGATCTGAGGTCGGGCGAGGTCTCCACTCGTCTCGGCGGAATTGGGGGAGTGGTAAAAACAACGGACGGTGAGGTAATTCTCGCCGGGGGGCACACCTTTCAAGGGTCCATTACCATTGAGGATGGAACTTTGACGATCGACGGATCCACCACCGCCAGCGCCTCGGTCTCCGTGAACGGCGGCTGGCTTTCCGGGCGCGGCGTCATCGGCGCGGGTGTCTCTGTCGGCGGGGCGGGAGGTCTGGCATTTGGCCTTGATGGTCCGGCATCGGCGCATCAGCCGCTGTCGGTGAACGGAGCACTCGCCTTCGCCCCGGAAGCCCGCGTGCGACTGGCGATGGGCGAGGGAGCTCAGCCGGGTGTTTACCTGCTGGTGAATGCAGCGGGTGGTCTGACCGGGCCTCTGCCTGAGCTCGATCTTCCTTTCGGCTGGACCGGCCAATTGAAGGTGAATGGTTCCGGCATGCTTGAGGTGACGCTCGAGCAAGCGGAAATATCGGGGATCACCGCGTGGCGCGTCCTGCATTTCGGTGATGGTGAAGCGACCGGAGATGCCGCGGACGATGCCGATCCTGACGGAGACGGGTTGCCCAATATACTCGAGTATGCCCTGGGCGGAAAACCTCTTGTCGCCGATCCCTCCATTTTGCCGCGGCCGGGCAGTGAGTCTGGCAAAATGGCGTTGACGTTCAGCCGGGTAGGAGATCCAGAAATCGAATACATTGTTGAAGCGCGCAACAATCTTGGTTCTGCTGTCGAGTGGGAGACCATCTGGATCAGTTCAGGGGAGGCGAATACCGAAGGAGAAGTGACGGTGCAGGACACTGTTTTCATTGGCGAGCGCACCAGCAGGTTTCTCCGGTTGCGGGTGCGGTATCTTTACGAATCCGGAGAGCCGGGGGATTGATTTTTTCCAGCGGCGTTCGGAGCAAAATCCAGCAGGTCAACTGTCGAATTAGAACTGTCTTGGGTCGTTTCCGCTTTTCAATACTGTCTCCATTTGAACTGGGGCACCCCTCGCTCTCATCTTTCATTAGACCACAAACAACGATTGAATTATGAAATACTTACGATCCCTCCTTACCACCATGGCCTTGACGGCCGCCGTCAGCCTTCAGGCGACGATCTCGATCACCTCCGAGCATTTTTCTTATTCACAGGATTTCGATTCGCTGCCGACCGGCAGCTCCGGTTCCTCCCTCGACTGGACCAATAACAGCACGATTCCCGGATGGTACCAAGGGTATCAGGGTAGTACCAGCTTAACCACGGAATGGAGCTTTCAAGTGGTGCCGGACGGTGCCGGTCTTGTGACAGGTGGTGGGATTAGCACCAATCTCTCGGCCCGGTTCTCGAATCTCGGACATGCGAACTCCACCGACCGATCCGTCGGCCTCTTTCGCGCTAACAGTCTCACCGGTTCCGTGGGTGCCGTCTTCCTGAACAATTCCGGGATGGCACTGCCTGGATTCGCGGTCGGCTACACTGGCGAGCAATGGCGCCGGGGTGGAACCCAAGAGACATCGCTCTACTTTGAATACCAGGTCGTTGCCAGCGTGGATGGTCTCGACATTAATTCGGCCCCGGAAAACTGGACCCGGGTCGATGCGCTTCGGTTCGACAGTCCAAGAATCAACGGTGGTGGCCTGAATTTGGATGGGAAGTATCCTGCTCATCGCCAGGTGATCGCCCCGGTCGCGATCATGACCTCGATTCCGGAGGGAGAATTTCTGGTGATCCGTTGGCACCAGGACCGCAGGAATACCGATGGCGATGCCGTCACGGTATACCATGTGCTTGCGATCGATGACGTATCGTTGGCGGTGGCGATGGTCCCCCACCTGGCCGTCGATCTGGAGGCGGAGATGATCGATTACGCTTTTGGAACGGTCTATCTTGCCGATCCCGTTGCGGACAGTGAAGTTCGGAGCGTCCGTTTTTCGAATATCGCGGATGAGGATGTGGTCATCGAGACGATCTCGCTGTCGGATGACGCGGATGGAGCTTTCGCTTTGGGCGCGGGTTCGGAGACGCCGTTTACGATTCCGGCGGGAGGTAGTTTCGACGTCGAGGTTCTCCTTGGGGCGGCGGTAGCCGGAGGGGCGAATCTGGAGGGCGAGCTTCTGATCGAGTCCAGCCTCGTTTCCGATCCATCCGGCCCTCGGCCCCGGGTGGAGATGGCGTTGACCGGGCAGGTTTATACTGCGGGCGACATGCTTCCGCTGAACTCGAATCCGACTCTGGACGACGGCCTCAGCGGCTGGACGGCATCCGCGGGTGGAGTTCACGTTTCTCCCGGCTTCGACGGCTCCCTGGGGAAAGTCCGGTTGAGAGGGGAAAATGACTTGGGCGGTCCCGACAGTTTCGGGCAGACCTCGTTTCCGCAGGGAGGCAGCAGCTTCCGGGTCTCCTACCTGCTGGCCATCCCGGATTTTGAGGACGCCGTTGGGACCGCGCCGAGCGGAGAGGCGTGGGACAGGTCCTTCCAGTTCATTTTGCACTCGGCGACAAATATTCCCGTTGGGAGCGGCGCCATCTGGAGTGACGCGCAAGCTGCCACCGCGATGGTCAATCTCGCCTATCTGCCGGCGGGCGACGGATCGAGCGGAGAAGGGTTTTATCTTTATGACGGAGAGACCTGGCAACACTTGCCGGCACTCGGAACGTTGGAGAAATCGGTTGATCTCGATGGGAATGGGAACCTCGATGCCGCAGCCGGAGATACCGTCAATGTTTACCAGGTCACCTTGGCCGCTTATGACTTCGGAACTCCCGAAGCGAGTTATGACCTGTCGATTTCGGCGCCAAATTCGACGGCGGTCGCCGCCACCGCCACCGGCCTGACGGTTTCTCATTCGTCATTAATCGATGAATACACACTGGCCGCCTATACGTTCACCACGGGGGATCATTCGACTTCTTCAGGAACCGGTTCGACCAACCCCGCCTGGTCCTCCTCCTTCTGGATCGATGAAGTGACCTTTACTGCTCCGGTCGCTTTGCCTCATCCGGTATTTACGGTGACCGAACCGTTGATTCCGGTGCGGGCCTGGTCCGATCTCGGGATTCGCACGTTCACCATCGCCAACGCCGGTCTGGGTGAGGATTTGAATATCTCCTCGGCCTTCTTTGGTGACAGCCGCTTTCGTCTAGTGGTTCCGTCGGCGCCGTTCAGCATCGCGCCCGGCGAAGAGAAACGGGTGACGGTGGCATTCGATCCGAGAGGTCTTGTCGCGGAGGATGTGGTGTTGAGCGACATGGCGATTGCCAGCAACAATCCGTTGAACGCCGCAGATGTTCTCGCGGTGGAAGGCCACGTTTTGGAGACCGGAAATTACATCCTGGGATCCTTTGAAGTTCCCGGGACGGACCCGGTGGAGGGGACCGATACCTTCGCCGGGTGGCTTGAACTTGGAGCACCCGAATTGGCGATTGCGGTTCCTGGTTTGATTGACGGATCGACGACTGCCGCTTACCTGGGTGGGAGCACATCGAGTTCGGCCGGAAATCAAAATGCGGCGATTTTCGGCGGTTTGCTCAGGCCACTGAGTGATTTTGAACTCTCCCTCGCCTTCGCCATCCAGGCCGGCAGCAACCGTCAGTTTTCGATCATTCTTTCATCAAGTCCCACAGGAGTCGGGCTCAATCGATTGAATATCCGGTATGAAGGAGGAACCTGGGGCGCACATGATGGCAGCCAATTCCGAGCACTGTTTGGAACTTCGCTCACGCCCTCGGTGGATTCCAATGGGAACGGCAGCCTCGATGATCCCGGTGATACGAAAGTGGTTTACCGGTTGGTCGTCACCGGCCGGGATTGGAATGATGCGGACCTGAACGAATACGACGTGGCGGTGTATGATTCGGACGGGACGCTTCTCGGTTCGACAAGCGGTATCCAATATTTCACGCCTTCCGCGGCCACCGATGGTCAACCCTTTGCCGGTATTTCCATGTCGGCCGAATGGGGTTTCAATCCCGGATTCTGGGTGGACGACGTCGTGGTCACCGCTCCGGCCGGCGTCGAGCAAAGGTTTGGTGTTAACTCCGCGGCTTTTGATGCTCCTTCCGGGAACGTGACATTGCGGTGGAATGATACTGGCGCCACTTATTACATTCTTTCGTCCGCCGACCTGTTCTTCGATGACGCTTCCTGGATCGAGGTCACGGAGGAGAACGGAGTGGTCGACCGCACGACCGTTCCGGGTGAAGTGCGGTTTACCTTCGAGGATCCGGCAGCGACCGGTGACCGGCATTTCTGGAGAGTCTTCCAGACCGTTCAGGAGTGATTCGTCCCGGATCGGCAAGAAGATGATTGAGAAGGGCAAAGCAGTGAAGACAACCTGGACGATTCTGATTCTGGCACTCGCCCTTCCGGCCTCGCTGCTCGGCAAGAGCTTACATGTATCCGATTTCGGGGCGATTCCCGATGACGGGAAATGTGACATGCGAGCCATCAACGAGGCGATTCAGGCCGCGAAGCGGATGAACGCCTCGGAGCTGGTGTTTGACGCGGGGACCTATGACCTGATTGAGACGGTTAGCATTCCCGGCCGCGGCCATGGCAACTACATCGGCATCTTCGACGCCGAGAACCTGGCCCTTGTCGGCCAGGTCGACGAGGATGGAAGACCGGCGACCCGGTTGGAGCGTCACGTTGAGTTGGATAACGAGGCGATGCCGTATTATCAGGTGCGGATTGAGCATTCGAGCGGTGTGGCACTTAAGAACTTCGTCTTGACCAATACCCCCCCGCTCGGGTCGACCGCTCGGGTAATTTCGGTGGACAAGGAGAAGGACACGGTGGTCGTCGAAGTGCTTCCGGGCCTGCCCGCCTACGATGGAATGCGGGCCGCCTCGGCTCACGCGTGGGACTTGGAAACCGGAAAGCTCAAACGCTTCGGGCGCAGGCCGAGCGAAGGGACCCTGACCATCGGACTGAATATCACCGCCTTCTGGGAAGCTGTTCCGGAAACCGAGGCGCGACAATTGAAAATGACCGGCGCCGGCTTCGCGGAGAAAGTCGAGGTCGGCGACGGGATCTCGTGGCATCACAAAGCGACCGATTCCCACAATCAGACCCGGGTAATGCATTCCCGTGATCTCCTCTTCGAGAACATCATCATGCCGAATGTATCGAACATGGGCATGCTTGCGGGGTTCAATCATAATGTGACATTCCGCCAAATGCGTTTCGAGCCGGAGAACGGGAACCTGGCCGTTGGTGGACGCGACGCGCTCCATCTGAGCATGACATCGGGAGAGCTGTTGATCGAGGACTGCTATTTCAAGGGCTTGCGGATGGACCCGCTGGTGATCCGCAAGACCTTCGGAATTGTTGAGGAAATCAAACCGGACGGCGGCATTGTGGCGCAACCCGCGTTTGATGTTCCGGAAGGAGGGATTATTCGTTTCTGGGTCGGAGACGAACCGCAGGATCGGACGGTGGCGAGTTCCGATAGGCTTCGCGGCACCCGGTTCCTTTACACCTTTGCCGAGCCCATTCCGGAGGAGGCGGAGGTCGGGACGGCGGTGATGTATCAGAGCTACACCCTGGAGAAGGGGGTGATCCGGAACACGGTTTTTGAGGACAACTTCGGCAGTGCGATCGTAAATTTCGCCGATAACATCCTGGTCGAAAACTGCACCTTCGACAACAACGCCTACCAGATCAAATATGGCCCGAACCCGGTGGCGGGAGGTTTTGTGCGCAACAATGTTTTTCGCAACAATATTTGCCGAAACGTCAGTTGGATCGACATCGCCCGCCGGGGGCAGCCATCCATTCTGACCATTCACTCGTTGAACCGTTATTTCGAGGATCCGCTCTACAACCAGTACATTGAGATCACCGGCAACCTGTTTCAGAATCCGCACAACGACCCGGAGGCGACCGCGATTCATCTGATGCATGCGGCGGACGTCGATGTTCATGGCAATACCTTTGAAGGCTTCCAAGAAAATGTGACGGTCGACGAGCGGACCACGAGGAATATTCGGGTGAGATAGCGGAGAGAATGAGGCTCACGCTTGAAGCGTGAACAGAGCCCAGACAGCCAGGACAGGCAGGAATGCCTGTGTCACTTTCAATCCCGCAGGAGGCGGAACGAAAAAGCATGGACAGAACACGAAGAATCGGACGATGGGCGGCGACCCTATTGATCATCAACCCACTCATGGCACTCTCGGCTTCGCCCGACACTTACCGGTTGAACCTGTTGGAGGATCATGCGGTCGAGGTCTCGGTAGGGGGTGCCGAGCCGGTGCGGTTCGAACCGAACTTCATCGTCCTTTTTGCCGAGGAAGACCTCAGGCAGGTTCGGCAGCGTATTCCGTTGCCCCGGTATAACGTCACCGCCTGGCAAAAAGCCGGCGAGGATGGTCTGATTCTGGATCTCTTCGATGCGGCCACGCCGATCGATATCCGGGCGCAGTCGGCTGAGATCTCCGGCGAAACGATTCGTTGGAGCTTCGGCGAGCATTCTCATTTCGAATTAAGCGCCAGGTTGGAGCCATCGCCGGATGTTCGGGAACCGCGCCTGCGTTTTCAAATGACCGCCAAAGTCCCGGGAGCCTATTCGGTGGGGTATGCCGGGGCGCCGGAAATGCGAGTGGAGGAGACGGATGGGATTTTTCAACCCCTGGTGTGGCACGAGCGCCGGTTTCCCGAAAAATCGTATTTGACCCTGGAATACAATTGCTCGATCCCGGGAACCCTGGTGAGCGCCGGTGGGCTAACCTACGGAGTATTGGCCGACCCGAAATCTCTTCCATTTCGAGTGCCGACCTTGCGAAACAATCTTTTTGGGGTGACGGTGCGCAATGCCTCGGGCAATGCCCAGCCGATGGTTTTCGCTCCTGTTCCCGGCGGAGACGGATCGGTATTGCAGGCGGGGGATTCGATCGAACTCGACCTGTTGCTGGTGGTCCAGCCGGGAGAGTGGAATCAAACCTTTGAATACGTGGCGCGCAACGTCCTCGGTTTTCATGACTATCGCGAGAACACCATCGCTTCATTGAACCAGGCGTTTGAGAACATGTTGCGGTATGGGATGAGTGAATACAGCAGGTTTCTCGAAGAACACCGGGGCGCTTCTTATGCCACGGACATGCCGGGCGCGGTGAAAAACGTAAGCGCGCTCGATCCGTTTGGGGTCGCGCTGGTGGTCGACGACGAAGCGATTTTTCAAGAACGGGCGAAACCGTTGATCGAGTATAATCTTTCGCGGGAGAAGTTGTTGTTCTCGCCGTTGGGAGAAGTCGGTTCCCAAACGGCGACCAGTAACATGCGGGGGCCGAACGTTCCCATTTCGGAATTGGCCGAGCTGTATCAACTCAGTCGCGGGCGGACCCCGGTGTTTCTTCATTATGTGAAAGAACTCTATCCGGTGGACCGGGTCCTGAATATGGAGAAAGTTACGTATGGCGGGACCTGGAAAAAGGACTTTTCTCTCTACCAGGCCACCGGCGACCGAACCCATTTGGACGAAGCTGTTCGCAAGGCGAACGACTACATTGAAGAGCGGATCGGGAATCCGCCCAATCATTTCGAGGAGGCGATCGGCACCTCAATCGAGGCGTATGCCGGCCATTTTTGGGATGATATCCTTCCTAATTGGGTGCATCTCTTTGAGTTGTATGAGGAGACCGGAGACCCGGCGCACCTGGAAGCGGCGCTGCACGGAGCCCGGCAGCATGCTTCGATTGTTTGGTTTTATCCACGGATTCCCGATGAAGAGGTGCTGGTAAATGAAGGGGGGCAAGCACCGCTTTACCGGGGAGGTGAGCCGTTGAAGGCGCAGGAGAAACGAGTACCCGCCTGGAGGGTGTCGGAAGTCGGGCTGATCGCCGAGGGAATCGGCACCGCGGGGGGAACGCACCGGGGACTTTTTCTGAACACCTATGCTCCCTATTTTCTGCGCATGGCGCACCATACCGGGGACCGTTTCTTACGCGATATCGCTCGATCCGCGGTGGTTGGCCGTTACAGCAATTTCCCCGGCTATCACATGAACCTCGCCTATTCCACGATCCATGAAGAGCCCGATTTTCCTTTGAGAGCGCATCAGGAGCTGACCAGCACGTCGATGCACTACAATCATGTCTGGGTCCATATCAGGATGCTGTTGGATTACCTGGTGGCCGACGCGTTCGATCGATCCGAGGGAGCGATCGATTTTCCCTCCCGGTTTGTGGAAGGATACGCCTTTCTCTATGGGAAGATATACGGGGACAGGCCCGGGCGGTTTTATGAAGATGAGGATGTCCAACTCTGGATGCCTTCCGGGATTGTGAAGGTGAGTGATGTTCAGGCGAATTACCTGACAGCGACCGGCAACGGCAACTTTTACCTCGCGTTGAAAAACCAGGCGGACCGTGAGATCAAGGTCGTGGTGGAGTTGAACGATGACCTGCTCCCGGGCGCCCGCGCGACTGATTATCCGGTGCGCCTCTGGCGTGACAATGTGGCGGCCGGGGGGAGCCGCGTGAGCGATGGGCAAATCGAGGTGAAAATTTCTCCCCGGGGGATCACCGCCCTGGCGATCGACGGGTTGAGCGGCCAACCGGCCTTGCCTCCCCGGCTTCTTGCCGGGAATGGACCGCTTTCCCAGCAAAGCTTTGGGTCGGTTGATTCATTGGTCGGATCTGGCGACGGCGTTCCCGGGAAGCCGGCAGGGATGATTCTATCCTTTGGGGAAGAGACCTGGGCTTATGGATACCTCCGGGGATCATTCGGTGAATTGGTCGACTTGGAGGAGGTGGTCTTTCATTACCGGATGGACGATGCTGAATGGCGACAGGTTCCCAACCGTCAGTTTCCCTGGGAGTTTTCCACTTCGGGCTGGAATGGAGAGAAGCAGGTAGAGTTTTACATTTCGACCCAAACGACGGAGGGAGAGGAACGGTCTGAACGAGTTACCTTGCGCTGGTGAGTTTCCACCGCGATGAAATCCTTGCGAACCCTTATTGCAATCCTGGTCTTGACGATTGCCGTCACTGTTCAGGCAGCCATATCGATCACCTCCGACGAATTTTCCTACTCGCAGAATTTCAATTCGCTGCCAACGGGTGGGGAAGGAGCCTCTCTCGATTGGACCGACAACAGCACCATTCCCGGATGGTATCAGCGATATCAGGGCAGTGCGACCTCGCAGACGGAATGGAGCTTTCAGGTCGTGCCGGACGGGGCAGGACTCGTCAGCAGTGGCGGGGTCAATACGAATACTTCGGCACGTTTCGCCAATATAGGACATGCCGACTCCACCGACCGTTCCCTGGGACTCTACCGTGCTTTCAGTCACACCGGCTCCGTCGGGGTGGTCTTCCAAAACAATTCCGGAATGACGCTGCCTGGATTTGC
This sequence comes from Verruconatronum alginivorum, assembly GCF_056590205.1. Taxonomy (NCBI): domain Bacteria; kingdom Pseudomonadati; phylum Verrucomicrobiota; class Opitutia; order Opitutales; family Verruconatronaceae; genus Verruconatronum; species Verruconatronum alginivorum. Next base: position 4,172,710 of record NZ_JBWPVQ010000001.1, read on the forward strand.
GGTCGGCTACACAGGCGAGCAATGGCGCCGGGGTGGAACCGAAAAGACATCACTCTACTTCGAATACCAGGTTGTTCCCAGTCTGAATGGTCTCGACATCGACTCGGCGTCCGAAAACTGGAAGCGGGTCGATGCGCTCCGGTTCGACAGTCCGAGGTTCGATGGCGGGGTTTTGAACCTGGATGGGAAGCATGCCGCTCATCGCCGGGTGATTGCTCCGGTCCAGATCATGACCGCGATCCCGGAGGGAGAGTTTCTGGTGGTTCGTTGGCATCAGGACCGCAGGAATACCGATGGCGACCTTGTGACGGTCTATCACATGCTTGCCATCGACAATGTATCGATGAGCCTGGTTCCTGAGCCGTCTCAGGCCGGGGAACTGCGGATCATCTCTTTTTCGAGGAATGAACAGGATGACCTCGTGTTGACTTTCCGTTCGCCGTTTGCCGATCGCGAGCACGTGATTGAGCATCGGGACGATTTGATTGCCGGGGAATGGCGTGAGCGACCGGGCGTAACCACGACGGCGCTCGGCGAGGACCAGTACGAGGCCCGGTTTCCGTTTGACGAAGGTGTTCGTGGATTTTACCGGCTGGTAGTTCAACAAGAGGAAATGGTTTTGTCGGTGAGGGATTTCGGTGCGGTCCCCGATGACGGAAACTGTGACGCGGCGGCGATTAACGCAGCGATCCAGCATGCCCGCGCCACCGGGGCGACGGTGGTGGAATTCGAGGCGGGAGTCTATCATTTGAAATACCGGGAGGATGAAGAATCCCCTACGCTGATTATCAACAGTGTGAATGAACTGGCGTTGCGGGGGCAGTCCGATTCCACAGGGGCGCCCGCAACCGTCCTGGAATTGAACCTTCCTTTGCGGAATAACTTCGGAGTCAGGCATCTGGATGCCCGGAATAGCCGGAATTTGACGTTGGAGAACCTGGTGTTTGACCTCAATCCCAGGTTTTCGACATCCGGAGAGGTCGTCGAGGTGATACCCGAAGATCAGGAGGTGCGGGTGGAGATCCTACCGGGGCTGCCCCATTTCGAGGGGATGAGGTGTTATTCCGCCAACGCGTGGGACTTGGAGACGCGGGAACTGCTCCCGGTTCCACCATTAACCCTTAATATGCAGGAACCTTACTTCGAGAACCTGTGGCATCGGGTGGAGGACGAAGAACGGATCATTTACTCCATACGCAACATGCCATTTGTGGATCTCGTCGAGCCGGGCGATGGTATTTCGTGGCACTTTGCCGTGCAAACAACGGCGGGATTTACCCTCGCGTTCAATACGATTGATGGTCTGGACCTGCGTAACTTACGTATTTACAATTCCATTACCCTGTCCATGAAGGCTTACGATACGAGGGATATCACCATCACCGATGTTCGGATTGAACCGGAGGGCAATTCCCTCGCCGTCGGTCCTCGCGATGCGATCCATATCTCCAACCCTCGGGGGGAACTCCTGGTCGACAATCTGTATGTCAAAGGCGTGCGTTGGGACCCCTTTGTGAGCCGGGTCAATTTTGTGACCGTGGTTGAGGTGAATGGCAACAGTCTCGAATGCGTGTATAGCACGGTGGGCAACGCGGAGACCTTTTTTCAGGTCGGTGACCAGATCGATTTTTGGACTGGTGAAGAACCGTTCAAAATGGAGGTGGTCGCCCTGGAGGTCCTGAGCCCCAGAGGGGAAAAAAGGTTTTTGCTTGAGTTTGACCAGGAAATCCCGAGTTCCGTCCAAGTCGGCACCTTGATCAGTCCGCCGACCTGGGACCATGCCGTTATCCGCAATTCCACCTTCGAAGGAAACGTTGGCACGGCGATCGTGTGGGAAAACTCCAATTTGACGGTGGAGGAATGCCGGTTCCACAACAACACCTACAATGCGATCGGAATTGGGCCAACAAGTCTCAATACGGGTGCTTTTGGAGAAAACATCCTCATTCGCAACAACCATTTCAGCGCTTCAAACTGGGTCAGCAAATACGGGCGAAACCACGGTATGATTACGACCTTTGAGCAACACCCGGCTTTTACGAATGAGCCCTACAATCGTAATATCACGATCATTGGAAATGTGTTCGAGGATATTGAATACAACCCGGCAGTGGCTGCGATTCAAATTCGCAACGCGCAGAACGTCCATATTTCCGCAAACACATTCCGGAATGTGAGCAATACGGTGGTCGTCGATCCCGGGTCAACCAACGATATTTACATTGATAGCGGGACGGGGGATTGAGCCTGAATCCGGTACCGCGGCCCTGATGACGAAGATCGGAAAATCTTCAAGCTCTTAACAAGGCGCTTGCCGAAATTTCGATGATAAGGAGACAGCAGAAAAATCACAAAAGAAGCTTCCAGAATTGAAAGCCAGTCATTTTGTGAAAAATCCAAGTAGCACTTTGAAATTACACAACCAGGGTGTCGGGATAAAAATCTTCGTCCTGCACCCCGCACCCCGATAACTGAAACCTCGTACTGGCTCGTTCGCGCCGCTGACTATGCAAATCCCCGCAGTCACACTGTCAGCGACGACCGGCCCGGCCGGAAACACACCCCACCGCTCTAGCGAGCGGTAAGCCCCCCTCTCAAGAGCAAAAATCCGGACTGCGCCCGGGGAACAACATAGAATGAAACTTGGTTTCCGAGGCGGAGCCTCTTTGGAGTGCTCCGCGTCCCCGCGGAGCTTTCGAGCGGGCGGAAGAGCTTCGGTCGTCGAATGGCTGCCGGGCGCGCGGCTGTCAGCTGACCATTCGAAGCGGTGCGTCCCCGCACCGCACTCCAAAGCGCTTCGCGCGAAAACCTGATCGCCCTCCAACCCGCATGAACAGTGTAGTTTCATAGAAGGGGGTCTTTTTGTAAGCAGTTCCCCTCTTGAGAGGGGACCATGCGCGAGCATGGCCGTCGTCGCGCTGGCGCGCTTTGCCGCGCCGCGGATGGGGTGTATCGTCTGCACCGCTGTTCCAACCAAGCGAACGCCCGAAACCCTTTTCGGATCCCCTCTGGCTATGATCCTTGCAGCGAGGCCGGACCGATCGGAGGCCTGGAGGGCGATCTGTTTGAGTTGATCGGAGGTTATTTGATCAGCTTACCAGAAGTAAGTAAACCCCCCTATCGACTGCTGTGCTTCCATTTCGTCGAACGGCCGCCATTCGACCGAGCCGTCCACTCTCACGATGTTTCCGCCTTGGGGAACGTTGCGGGGCGCATGTCCGCTCCGGGCCTCAAAACCGCCGCTGGATTCACTGGTGATATCGACGACGATTTCCTGGCGTTGGAATTCTCCGTAGGTAGTGGTCGGGTAGTCGTGTCGTGGATCATCCGGAAAGGTCATACGCGGGTTTCCGGCGATGATCAAATAGCCGATAACGGGGCGCAAGGGATCGGTGCGAAACCATAAATCGTCCCGGTTCCAGGAAGGGTTGCCGGGGCAGTAAAAGACATCTCTCGGCAATTCGAAGTGATTGATGATAAGGTCGGAATAGCCATTGTGATCTCGGAGGTGGTTTGGGTGGTTGAGCCCGGGATCCATGAAGCGATCGTTATTGTAATCCTGGGCGATCAATATATGGGCCAAACCGAGTTGCCGGATGTTGGAGGTACATCCGGCCCGGCGCGCGCTCTCCCGGACTTTCCCGACGACCGGGATCAATATCGCCGCGAGAATCCCGATGATGGCAATGACGGTGAGCAATTCAATAAGGGTGAAACCTCGGCGCGAGGTTGGGCTAAGAAGGTGACGTGGAGGAGTTTTCATGATTGGCTTATGGTTGCGCGCCCAGCGGCGATACGGGACACCTGAACATCATTGGAAGCTGGGCGTTTGGATTTATAAGAATATGACCCGGAAGTTTCCTCCGAGACAAATGATTAGTGGGTACACAGTTGACAGGAATCCGGTCATCTCAATTCATCGAATTCGGGGTTTACGGCTCGGTCGCCGCCGCGCTGAAGAATGGCCCGCAACTCGTTGGGATGTTCTGGATATTGCCCAAGGTCGGGGGTTTCCACTTTCCATTTCGCCAGGATCATGCGATGGCGGGCCAGTTCTTTCGCGTATTTTGGATCGTGGACCAGGTTATTGGTTTCGTGAGGGTCCGCTTCCAGGTCGTAAAGTTCTTCGGCCGGACGCTCGTCGCTCATGAAGCGAGCCTGGGTTTCATTCAGTTTTCCTTCCACATGCAGCTTTCGCATCACTTGGGTGTAATCGAAGACATCGCGATATTGAGGCTGCATCCAGGGACGGTCCGTCATGAAGTTACGGAGATACTTGAAGCGTGCGGTGGTCACGGATCGAATGCGATCGATGGCGATTCCGCACCGGTCGCGTGCCGCGATCACATACTCCCTGTGGAAAGTCTCGTCGAAGATATCCATCCCGTGCATGTGGGGGGGCACAGCAATACCAGCCAGGGTCAGCGATGTCGGCCCGATGTCGATGCCGCTAACCAGATCGTCGCGAACCTCGCCTTTCGGGACTCCGGGTCCCGCAACGAGCATCGGCACTCGGATCCCGCCTTCGTAGAGGAATTGTTTGTGTCGCGGCAACGTCATTCCATGGTCGCTGAAGAAGATGATGACGGTGTTCCGCAACAGGTCGTCCTCTTCCAGCCGCCGAAAGATTTCCGCAACTTCACGGTCGGTCTCATGGATGGTATCGTAATGATGGGCGATCCATTCCCGAATCACCGGGTGATCGGGATAATAAGGCGGCACGTCGACGGCGGCCCGGTCGGTGACTTGTGGGATCTCTCCGCGCGGGTGTTTGTCGCCCAACAACTGGATCTGGCCGAAGAACGGTTTTCCTTCCGGACGGCCGGACCACTCGAAGCCATCCACCGCTCCGTTGAAGCCGAGGGGGCGGCGGTGTTGGTCGTAGATCGCATCCGGATCCCAAACGAAATTGTAGTCATCCTTTTGCGAGCCCGAATTGAAGGTGTAATATCCGGCCTGCCGGAACAGTTCGGTGATCGTCTTCACTCCCAGATAATTGGGCGCCCAGAGCGTCGGGTCCTCGTGGAAGCGGGAACTGCGGTGGTGATGGGCGTTGATGGACGTCTGATACATGCCGGTAATCAACGCCGAACGGGCCGGAGAGCAGACTCCAGCCGTCATGTAGGCCCGGTTGAAACGGACTCCCGTGTCCGCCAATCGATCGATGGACGGAGTGCGGGCGAGTTCGTCGCCGTAGCACCCCATCCAGTCATTGGTATCCTCAGCGACGATCCATAGGATATTGGGGCGGAAATCGTCAGGTTCCGGTTCTCCCGCGTGAATCTGCCCGGCCGGCCACAGAAGAGCTCCGGCTGTCAGCCAGGGGAACAGCCGGGGGGTGAGTATCGTTTTTAATCGTTTCATCGTAAGCTCCCTCCGTTTACCAGGCGAGGTTGCGGCCATCGCGGCAATCCAAATGACGCACTCCGAATTCATTCCGCAACGGCAGGTTCAGTTCCAAAACCGTGATCGGCTCCCTGAGCGGCGGATGGCGTACTGAAGCCGCAGGTGATCGTTCCGGCGATTCGCACCGCCCGGCCCGGCGGTAATTCGATTCGGGCGATGGACTTCAGAGCCATGGCTGCCGGATGGAGTTGTTGTTACCGGGAAGGATGGGAAGTCATCCACTCCTGCTGCCGAAAACTTTGCATCATGTGGAAGAAAAGGCTGCGGGGAGTTCGGTACTCATCCACCAAACCCCAGCGGCGGTATCCATCCGGTCCACTGCCTGCATATCGACTTTGGTAGTCATTGAATGCCCAATACGAAAAACCGCAGATCCAGGGCCGCTCCCTGACAAAGGCAAAAACCTCCTCGAAATGAGCGATGCGATCCTTTTCCTCGAACTGGTCCGCCCGGCGTCCGTATTCGCCCAAAAACACCGGCTTTTCCGGCCAGCGCTCATTGACCGGATCGACGAAGTCCGGAAGGTCGGCGGGTGCGAAATAGGAGCTGAGGGTGATGATGTCGACGTGGTCGAAGGCATGTTCCGCGTCGGGGTCGTCCCGCCCCTCCTTTATCTCGCGCAAGGCGGTTCCGAGGGTGTTGAATGTCACCAAACGAGTCGGATCGATCTCCCGGACAAACTCCGCCATGTCGCGGGTCCAGGCAACACCTTCTGGAAGCCACGATTCGTATTCGTTGCCGAGACTCCAGCCGATGACGCTGGGATGGTTGGCGGCGGCCTGGATCATTTGTTTCATTTCGAACTGGAATTGCTCGCGCAATTCCCGCGAGGCCTGGTCGGGCGCGGTGTAGCCCCACATCGCAATTTCGAGAATAAGGAGGAAGCCGTGCTCGTCGGCCCAGCGCAGAAGGCTCTTGCTCGGCGGTGTGTGCTGAATCCGGGTAAAGCGGAGATTGGCCGCTTTCATGAGTGTCAGGTCGTGAGCGATCAGCTCAGCCGGGTCACGCCCGCCGTGGACGGGGTGTCCCTTGGTGCGGTTGGCTCCGGGGAGCCTGACCACTTCTCCGTTGAGGTACAAGCGACCGTCGCGGGTTTCGATTTTGCGAATGCCAAAACGGTCTTCGAGCCTATGTTGACCGGCATCGCTGTCAACGCGTGCCGTGACGGAGTAGAGAACAGGATTATCAAGTTCCCACAATGCCCATTCGGCATCCTGCGGAACCTCCCCGTGAAGGCGGACCGTCTGTTCGCTTCCCGCGCCAATCGACACTTCCTGACGCAGATTCAGCAAATCGTCTCCGGCGTCGACCGCCACTACGGCCCGGATCTCTTCGGCGGTGTCATTCTGGACCGTAACCAGAATCTCAATCGACGCCGTCTCCATGGTTTCGCTTAGCTCGGTGCGGACCGCCTGTCTGCGGATGTAAACAGGGCTGTGTCCGGTCAAGTGAACATCCCCGAGGATTCCTCCGTAGTTGAGCCAGGCATACATTTTCGAATTCGGCCAGCCCTCGCGGCCGATGGTGGGGGTCCGGGCTCCCGGTAGAGCGCGGAAACGGACGTCGTTGTTTACCTCCACCACGATAAAATTATAGCGTCCTCGTTCGAGTTGTTCGGTTACGTTGAACTCGAAGGGTGTATAGCCACCCTCGTGCTCGCCGACCAACGTGCCATTTACCCAGACCCGGCAGCGCTGAAAGACCGTGGTGAACCGCAACCGCCAGGTCAGGTTCTCATCCACCTCGGCCGGAACATGGACCGATCTCCGGTACCAGGCGGTGCCGGTGTATCCATAACGCGGATCCGTCAGGAAGTCATGGGGGACATTTGCCTCATCCCATCGTTCCGCCGGATGGGGGCGGGCGCCGTCCCATTCCTCAATGGGCGCATGCCAGGCGGTCTTTTCGCCATGTTCCACAGGATCGAGGGCAAAGTGCCACGGGCCGGTCAGATCGAGGATGGTCTCCGGATCTCCGTATGCCACCAAGGCGGATTTCAGTAGAAGAGCGATGAGTAACAATTGTTTCATTTGATTAGTTATCCGTTGTCTGGGTGTTCATGGAAGAGAAAATCCGGGCTGCGCCCGGTGAATATAATGGAATGAAACTGGTTCTCGAGGCGGAGCCTCTTTGGAGTGCTCCGCGTCCTCGCGGAGCTTTCGAGCGTGCGGAAGAGCTTCGGTCGTCGGATGGCTGCCGGGCGTGCGGATGTCGTTGGCCGTTCGAAAGCGGTGCGGGGACGCACCGCACTCCAAAGCGCTTCGCGCGAAAACCTAATTGAAGTTTCATGGCTTTCCCGGCGAGTGGCGGGCGGGTGATTATCGTCTCATCAACCTCCGGCGGCGCGCGATCGCCAGAAGCAAGCCAAGCGATCCCAAGGCTCCGACGTAATGGGACGGTTCGGGAATCACGGTCATCGATACGTTGTCAATCGCAAGCACGTGGTAGATGGTGCTAGGGTCTCCGGCCGAGTTGACGCGTGCCTGGTACCAGCGGGTTACGAGGAACTCACCCTCCTGGATGGTTGCCATGATGGTGACCGGGTCGATGACCGTGCGGTTATTGGCATGTTTTCCATCCAGGTCCACAGCTCCGCCAACGGAGTTCGGACTGTTGAACTGAAGAGCATCGACCCGGGTCCAGTTTTGGGGGGCCGAGTTGATATTCAGCCCGTCGACACTGGCGACAATCTGGTATTCGAAGAAGAGCGGTGTCTCTTCGGCTCCGCCCCGCCGCCATTGTTCTCCGGTGTAGCCGAGTGAGAATCCAGTCAATGTCATCCCGGAGTTGTTCTGGAAGACCGCTCCGACGGATCCGGTGAGACTATTCGCGCGATAAAGACCGACGGAGCGGTCGGTGGATTCGGCATGCCCGAGATTGGAGAACCGGGCCGACGTATTCGTGTGGAATCCGCCACTGGATATACCTCCGAAGCCGCTGGGAACCACTTGAAAACTCCATTCCACCTTCGTCGTGCCGGAATACCCCTGGTACCATCCGGGAATGGTGCTGTTATTGGTCCAATCGAGGGACGACCCTTCGGCGGCGGTCGGCAGGGAATTGAAGTCCTGGGAGTAAGAAAACCCTTGCGAGGTAATGGGAATCGCTCCCTGGAGAGTGGCGGCGGTCGCCGCGAAAGTGAGGATTGATCCGATGAGTCGTAAGTTCTTCATGGCCGTTGATTATTTGTGGTTTCTGTTGAAAGAAATAAAAGCGATTGGTCGCACTTCAGAAGCGACTCTTAAAGAAAAATGGAGCCGATCCAACCGACATCCAGCTCGACAGTTGACCTGCTGGGCGCATCGCGATGAAGCGGGGCATGCTGATCTTAAAACCGGGAATTGGCCTATCAGCTCTTGTCCTCGATCAGGTCTGTCTCCGCCTTGAGCGGCATATCCTCCCGGAATCTTGGCGGCCGGCAGCGACGTTTGCGGCCATCGGCCGGGCGGAAGTCGTCGGCCAGGGAGAAGCCGGGTCGGAAATGACTGTCGACCAGGACCACTTTGGGCGATTCGGGCAGGCCGGTCAGATTCAGGTGGATCTGCGACAAAAGGAGTTTAATGGTCTCGCTGCCGACGAGGCGGTAGCGGTGGTTGGCGCCGGCCACCTCTTTGGGAGGATCGCAAATGTCGAGACTGGCAAAACCAAGATCGTCGGGGACCTTGAGGTTGATCTTTTCGAGCATCGAAAAAATAAAACCGGGACCGACGATGACCTCCGGTTTGTAGGCGGATACCCATCTGGCCAGGCTTGCCTCGGAGATCTGCCCTTTGGGCAGGATCGGGATTCTTTGGTCCGCCGGAATATGGGCTTGGTAAAAGAGATAGGAAGAGGAGAAGAGTTTGTGGCCGATGCCTCCCTCCTTGTAATGGAGCACCAGCCCGATTCGCCGATATCCCCGGGCCAGAACGGCTTCCAGGATCTCATCGAGCATCTGAAGGTAATTCGGACAAGAGCGGTGGAGAAGGGGACCGATGAGGCTGTAACCCGCGGTGGCGGCGGAGAACCCGGAGAAATCGAATTTCATGTCGCCGGGACCACTCGCGAAGGGAGCGACCATGATCCCCTTGATGCCCCGGGTGAGAAGGATGCTGCGCAGTCGTTTCGGGGTGATTCCCCGCTCTTCCAGAAAGAATAAATCCAGACCGAAACCGGCTTCTTTGGCTTGTTCCCGGGCGCCTTCGATCACTTCGTTGATAAAGGTTCCGGGCAGTTGGCTACTTTTGATTTCGGGAACCAGCACGGCGAGAGTGGAGACTTGACGCTTCGGCCGCGCTTTTCGCAGATGTTCCATCAGTTGGACCACCATCGGATCGCTGCGATAGCCCATTTCACGGGCGATGCGCTGAATCTCCTCGCGTTGCGCGGCGGAGACTTTTGGATGATTCCGCAGCGCGAGGGAAACGGCGGATACGGAAACCCCGGCCTTTCGGGCAATTTCCCTTTGGCTGACATACGGCTCGGACATGGATGTGACGGGTGAAACGATTGTGAGCGTTCCCGTCAACGATCCATACGGAAGGTAAACTGTCAACCTGTAATTGGCATTGGCCGACTTCCCGCTATTTCGATCTGGTCGATTTGTTGGAGTCCCGCCTTTAGGCGGTCTTTTCCTCTGGGCGAAGACCGCATGAATGCGGGACTCCAACAGGGCTGACGCCGCACCGCGGGAGGCTTATCAGAATGGAGCCCCATGGTTCTTCGGCGGTTAATTACCGGGTCTCCTTCCACTCAACCGTTCCGAAGGATTCGAGGAAGACGCGGATGTTGACCACGTCGGGATGGTGGTTGGTGTAGCCCAGGTATGGAGAAGTTCGATACGCGGGGAGGAGGCTTTCTTCGAATTCCTGGCGGACCTCTTCGGTGGACGCGTGGCGCACATAGGCGACGATGTTCAATAAAGGGCGACGAATGCTGCCGAGGGTGCGGGGGGCGTCGAAGAAATACTGGTTGGCTTCCGGCCAGAGGTCCTGGTAGGGACGCTTGGTGACCGGAAGGCCCCAGAGGAGATAGGAATACGGGTTTTGGACGTCGTCGCGGGCGTTGATGATCAGCTGGGATGATCCGGCGAATTCATTGAACTCGACATAACGTTCCCGCATGGCGAGTTCCACGTCCTCCAGGCCGACCCGGCCGGTTGCTTCGGAATTGGCCGCGCTCCATGGGCGGTGGCGGCGGACGTAGTGGATTCCGGTGGCGGCGGCGTTCAGGGAAACCAATTGCATCGTCGCCAGATAGGCTGCGTATTCCTCGAGTTCCGGCTCATTCAAATGCCGGGCCATGCGTCCGACCCCGAGCAGGCCGGCATAGAAAACGCCGCTTTCCTGGAGGCCGTTGCCGATCCGGGTGCCGGTGAAGAAATCCCAGCTTTGGTTGATCGCCCAGTCATGGCTATGGGGCAACAGATTGAAAATCTGTCGGATCAACGGCCAGTTCTGTTCGACCTCATCCCAGGCGTCGAGGGCGTCGGCGATTTGCCAGATGGCGTGGAGGCGGAACGATTCCATCACGACTCCGTCGAGGCCGCCTCGGCGGGCGTCGCGGGCGTTCATCGCCATCTCAAGGCCGTTGAGGGGATCGACCACCTTGGTGATCACCGGTTCATTCCGAAACGCTTCGGGCAGGCGCTGGGCCACGTCGGAGTCGGGGACGCCCGCCAAGAGGAAGTTTTCTCGCAGTTCGTTGAGCAGGATGTTCGAGAGTTTTTCCTGCAGTTCCTCCGACAGGAACGGGAGGGCGAGGGTGAAATGAGAGGTGGCGTCAGCGGCATAACCGGCCACGACTCCGCGGCCACGGATGGAACGGCGCCATGGATGGAGGTCGAGCGGTTCGGCGGCGATCGCGGCGCGGACGGCTTTTTCCAGGTAATCGCGGGCGTTTTGAAAGGAGGGATCCTCCTCGTCGAGGTCGGTCACTATTCGCTTCTGGCGCATGTAATGGAGCAGGTCGCGCACCTGGAACCGGACGGAGTCCGAGCGATGGGCGAGGACCAGGGGACCATGCAGGGTCGGAAGGGCCGGATCGATGATCGGGCGGTCGAAATCTATGTCGAGGTTGCCCGAGATCGCCGACATGACCAGCGTGGGTGACAGGGGGGCGTCGGTGGTGGGGGAAGTTCCCCAGGCATCGGAGATTCGCGAGAAGCGAATGCGGTCTTCCACGGTGAGTGCGTTGTTCTCGAAATCGACCGCGAAATCGCGTTCGACGAATTCCGGGAAGTGCAGGAGGGAGCGGGACCAAAAGGAGGTGGAGCGGACGATGTCGGTGGGAAGACGCCGCTGCCAGTCGGCGGTTTCCCCGGGAAACGGGAGTCTTACCCCGAAGAGAGGCATGCCGAAAAGATGTCCGGCCGGACCTCCGAATCGGAACCGCAGGGAATCTTCCCCGGCGGCGACGTTTTCCGGCCGCTGCTGGATGACAAAGAGCCAAGGCATGTCGAACGAATCCCAGTTCTCGCTGCCGTTGAACCAGACCAGTATCCAGTTTTCGCTCATTTCGTTTCCGTTCAATCCTTCGGCGGCATCACGGATCCGGACTCCGCCGGTGGTGGCGAATGCGAGGTGAGAAGGTTGTCCGATTCCCCATTCGCTCAGTTTGCTGAACAGGTGGATTTCCGGCTCATCGGTGCGCAGGCGGAAGGCGGGGGAGAGGGAGCTGTTGGTGAATTCAAGGGAGGCGCCGTCGGGATAGCGGAGGGTGTAGTGCCGTTGGGACCAGTTGGCGTCGACGTCGATCGTCCGTGGCGCGGCGGATTGTCCAATGGAAACGTAGCCGATCGGCCAGAGGTCGTTGTATCCGTCGTAGCGATTTCCCTGGGGGGTTCGCGGTGAGGATTTAGGTGCGGCGTGCACGTTGGTTTGATACAAAAGAATGTCAGGATAATCTGGAGACACCAGGGAAGTGAAGGTGAGCGATCCTCGGATGTCGTCTTCGCGGACGGCGGGATCGAGTTCTCCGTGGGCGTCGACCCGGCGTCCTCCGTAATGACCGACCGAGTCGTGGTGAATGCGGTGAGTCTGATTGAAGGAGACTTGGAGATCGCGGAGTTCGCGATCGACGGGGAGGGTGATCCGTGCGGGGCGTTGTTTCCGGGTAAAAGGCAGTTCGGCTGACCAGACCGCGTCGCCGTTCGCCCCGACCAAAGCCACCTCGCAAACGAATTCGCCCTCGGCGGGAACGTCCAGGGTGAGCAGGGGGGAGATGAACCGGCGGTAGGCGAGGGCGAATGATTCCGCTGATTCGAACACGGTTTCCCCGGCCTCGTCCCGCACGCGGAGCCGCAACTCGTATTCGGCGCCATGTTTCGCTTGGTTTAGCCCGGCGATTTCCGGATGAAGGCGGATTGGATTGCCGTAGAGAAACTCATTGAGGTGGACGGAAGGGGTGAGGTAATGAAGAAAAGCATCGCGATTGAAGGCGTTGTCCGCGGTATTCGGCCGAGCTTTGAGCGCGAAATTGACGGAGACTTCGTTCGCCAGGGAGGAAAAACGGTAAGGACCATCATACATGCCTCCGCCGGAACCGACGCGGACGCGAATCGCGAGGTCGTTGGTTTCCCCGAATCGAACCAGGGACGGGGCGACGAGATACCGGCGACGAACTCCCGAGGCTCCGTGCGACGGTTCGGCCGGGGGAAGGTTGCTGAAATGACCGACCTCCTCGCCATTCAGGTAGACCTGGTCGAAAACGGAGATGCGGCCGAGGTCGAGCAGGAAGTCGCGGTCGCTTTCCCAGTCGGCGGGGACGTCGAAACGGACCCGGTACCAATAGAAACCGGCGGGCGGATGTCCCTGGGCGGCGAGACCCATGCCCACTTTCACCGGACTCCAGCCTCTTTCCCCGGCGGCTTCGGGCTTGGCCCAAGCCGGATCGTCGCCGCGGCGGATCCGCCAAGTCGTCTCGGTCAGATCGATCGAATTCTCCATCCGGTAATCGAGATCGAACATTCGTCTCTGGTCGATCGGCCGGGAATCGGATTCGGCGGCGCCGGTGATCAGCGTTCCGGCCAAGCCGAGAGAGAGAAACGTGAGGAAGGTGAGGGATTTTTTCATCGGTAGTTGGACTGATTTTGCCGGTTTTCGGGCACGCGTTTCCGATGGGGAAACGGGAACCGAAATCGACGTGGCGCGCCATGGGAGGCGCGGGTGATCGGTTGGGTGAGTGAGATGGAATTAGACGAAGGCGCCGGCCCCGCGCAGATGCTCGCGCAATGCGTTCGGATCGAGGTCGCGGCAATCGCGCAACCCGGCGGCGACGCAAAGACCGGCCGCCGCCCCCGCTCCCTGGCCGATGGCGACCACTTGCGGAGTGATCCGGATGGCGGCATGGGCTTCGTGGGTGGAATCGATGCACCGGGAGGCTATCAAGAGATTGCGCACGCCTTTGGCGCAGACGCTCCGGTAAGGGACTTCGTAAAACTCGCCATCCGGCGGAGATTGGATTTCCGTGCCTTCGCCGCTTGGATTGTGGATGTCGACGTACCAGTTGCCGCGGGCGATGGCGTCGGGAAAACGGACACCCGAGGTGATGTCTTCGCCGGTGATGGTGTAATCGCAGGAGACGCGCCGGGTTTCCCGCACGCCGATGTGGCTCGCGGTGGAACTGACGTGGGCCGAGGCGAAACCGGGGACCCGCTTGCGGAGAAAACGGGCAATCTCCTGGACCTGGCGTCGACCCTCGATCATCGCTTCGCTGATGTCTTTGATTTGGGTTCCGTTCTTGCCGATGATCCGGGTGGTGTTGAAGACCCAGCGCCCGCGGACCGGCATTCGGCTCAAAAGGACGTTTTCGCGCGGCACGGTGACTTCGCCCGCCGTCTTGGCGGCCATCCAGGCCCGAGTGAGCCGGAAATCCCGGGCGCAAGCCGCTTCCGCCGCCTCGTCGTCGACGCCGTCCATGGTGAAAATCATCGTCATCGGTTGGACGCCGTTGTCGCCGTTGCGCCCGTAGCGGGTCTGCACCTTGGCGGCATGAGCGACATCGCCGTCGCCGCTGCTGTCGATGTAGTAGGTGCCGGTGATGACGCTGCGTCCCTGTTTCGATTCGACGACGATGCCGGTGATGGAATCGCCATCGCGCAACACATCGCTCACCTGGAGGAAAAAGTAAGGGATGACACCGGCCTCGATCACCATGCGGTCGAGGACCACCTTCATCGTTTCGGCGTCGTAGGTGCCGCCGAAGCCCGCGGTGTCCTTCACCGCGGTCGCGGCCGGACTCGACGGATCGTAGGGATCCTCGGTCGGGCTTTGCCACCAACCTTCGGCATCCGCGAGATTCTGTTGGATTTCGGAAAACAAACCGCGGACGAAGGGGAACGGCATGATCGAACTCAGGAGGCCGCTGGTCCAAGTCCCACCGAGCGCGCCGAACCGTTCGACCAGAATTGTCCGGGCTCCGGTCCGGGCCGCGGCGATCGCGGCGGCGACGCCACCGGGGCCGCCCCCCAGGACCACGACATCGGCGTGGTCCAGCAACGGAAGCTCTCGCTCTTTCTCAATGAATTTCACGGTAGAGGGTGCAAAGGACATAGTTGTTGCCCTAATCATAAATGCATTGCTCTTTCCTCACAATAGCATTTGATGACGTTAATTATGGCAGAAGATGATTCGATTCCCCCCGATGGCGGATCGCCCCCGCAAGACAATCCCCGAACCGCCGAAGCCCGGCCATTGGAGGCTTTCCTGAAAGTGATGGAGAAGCTGACCGGTCTTCAGATTTGCATCTATGATTTGAATTTCTTTCTTAACGAATCGCCCAACCTCACGGTGCCGAGGCGGTTGCGGATCCACAGTTGCTCTTACTGCCAGTTCATCAAGAGCAATCCCGAAGCGTATGCGAAATGTATCAAAACCGAGAACTGGCGGACGGCGAAGGCGGGGACGGCGGCCGGGCCGATTTTGCACACCTGTCACGCGGGGGTGACGGATCTGATCGTGCCGGTCCGGGCCGGCGGGACGCAGGTGGGTGCGGTGTTCCTCGGGCAGGCGTTGGCCGGCAACAATCGGGCGATTCAGGTCCGGTTGCAGAAACTTTGCGCCGCCTACGGCTACAAGCAGGAAGCTTTGGAGAAAGCGGCGAACGAGATGCCGCGGGTATCTACCGCCGATCTTCGCAAGGTCCAGCCGGTCGTCTCAGCGATCGCTGATTATCTGGAGCAGGCCGAGCGATTGGTGGCGCTTCAGGGAGAGAGCGATTATTGGGCCCACATGCAACAGGCGTACGAGTCGCTCCCTTCCGGGAAGATCAGTCTCGAGCAATTGCCGACTCCGGCGTTGGACCGGATTCGCACCTCGATTCAATCGGACGAGGACCGCCGGATTTGGAAATCCCTGGATTTGATTCGAGCCAGTTATCATAAAGCTCCGCCTTGCCAGGAGATTTCGCGGGCGGTCGGGATGAGCCAGTCGCATTTCAGTCGGGAATTTCGGCGGGTCACCGGGATGACTTACCGGCAATGCCTGTTGGAGTGCCGCCTCAACGCTGCTTTCTATCTGATCAAGCGGTATCGATTGACGATCGAGGAGGCGGCGGTGGTCGTCGGTTACGGGGACGGTTGCGCGTTGCAACGAGCTTTCAAGATGTTCATGGGGATGACGCCTCATCAGTTTCTCCGGCGTTACCCAAGGGCCTTCATGCTGGAGCGTTTCGAGGCCAACGAAAAAGTCGGCCGACGTAACAGCTGAATGAATACGTTTGCGGTGGTTTAAGGGAACGCGGGTGTCACCCATGTCCTGCCTCCGCGACGTGCTCGCGGAAGTTGAACGTGAAGAGCGCGACGGTAGCGATCCCGAGGCCGGCCGCCGCGAAGGGGACGAGCCGGAGGTCGAATTGGGCGAGTTGTCCGGCGGCGACGATGCCGATGATCCGGGAGATTCCGATGATGCTCATCGCGTAAATTCCCTGGATCGAGTTGCGAAACCGATCTTCGGATTGGTGGTTGAGGTAGATGATCGGTGAAATGAAGAGGGCCAGGATGATCATCCCGTGAAACACCTGCGCCAGGATGGCGATCCAGACGAAAGGGAAGAGTCCGAGCAACAGGGATTGGGCGACAAAACAGGCCGCGCCCCAAATCATGATGTTCCGCAGACCGAGCCGGGCTTGGATCCAGCCGAGTCCGAGGATGAAAAAGATCTCGAGAAGAACCCCGAAGTTGAAAATCAGTCCGACCCACTGCGGTTTGGCTCCGACGATCTCGACCAGGTAGAGCGGGTAAAAAACGCCCATCGAAGCGGAGCCGAGGGAAAAGAGGAAAATGGCGGCGCAGAACACCCGCATGTGGGGCCGGAAAAGGAGCCGGAAAGCCAAGGCGGTCGGGAGTCTTTGAGCGTCGTCGCCGTCATCGCGCGGTCGGAGCCGGGGATCCGGGAGCCGCAATACGTGGATCAGTGCGAGGGCGGAAAAGATCGAGGCGCAAATCAAGATGGCGGAGATGTTCCATCCCGCTTCCATGCCGAAATAGAGAATGATGCTCGGGACGATGAATCCGATCGTGCCGAAGACCCGTATCCGGTTGTAGGGGACGGTGGCGACCCGGGCGATTTCCTGTTTTCGCTGGATGCTGAATGCCATGCCGTCGTGCAGCGGGACGACACCGGCGTAGGCGAGGCTGTGGATCGCGAGCAAGAGCAAGGCGATCCAAAAACCGTGGGAGAGGAACAGCGTCAGCAGCGCCGTTCCACTGAGGGCGAAGATCAACGCCGTCAACCGCCGGGGATCGAAGCGGGTGTCGGCCAGCCACGTCATCAATACGGGCGTGAACAGAATCGACACCCCCGCGAGCCCCATCACCAAGCCGATTTGCCCTTCCCGGAAACCTTGTTCCTGTTTCAGGTAAATCGGGAGGAATGGGATGAGGCACCCCATGATCCCATACGCCAGAAAGTATTGTCGCTGGAGAACGTTCAATCGATCGGGCGATACCGGCGCCTCGGCTGGCTGGCGTTAATTTTTCGCACTCCCCGAGTCCGAGAGCACGTGAAGCGGAGGAGCGCTTCCTTGTTTATCCTGCCCCGGGTAGAGAGTGATGTGCGGGAACGGAATTTCGATATCGAGTTCGTCGAACCTCTTTTTTAACCGCTTGTTGAACTCCCGTCCGACCCGCCATTGTTGGATCGGTTTGGTGGTGGTCCGGGCGCGGACCACGACGGCCGAATCGTCGAAGCGATCGAGTCCGAGCACTTCCAGCGGGGAGAGAATGTCGTTTTTGAAATTCGGATCCTCGCGAAGTTCCTCGTCGACTTGTTTCATCACCTCGATGACCGCGTCGACATCTTCCCGGTAGGCGACACCGATATCGAAGACGTAACGTGAGAAATCCTTGGTCATGTTGGTGACGACGGTGATCTCGCCGTTGCGAACGTAATGCACGTTTCCGGCAAGGTCCCGCAGGATGGTCATCCGGAGATTGACGTGTTCGACGAGTCCCCCTTTTCCGGCGATTTCGACGACGTCGCCCACGCGGATCTGGTCCTCGAGCAGGATAAAAAATCCGGCGAGGATGTCGCGGACGACGTGTTGGGCGCCGAAGCCGATGGCCAAACCGAGAACCCCGGCGGTGGCGAGGATCGGGGTGATATCGACCCCGAACATATCGAGCAGCATCATTCCGGCGATGAGAAAGATCGCCACGATCAGGATGTTGCGGATCACGCCGCTCAAGGTTGCCGCCCGTTTTTGGGTTTCCGGATCGTCCGCGTTCCGCTTGCTGAATATCCGTTGGAGAAATCCGGATACCAGGTAGGAAGCCTTCAAGCCGAAAAGCAGCAAGGCGATGATGATCAGGATGGCCGGTCCGTTGGTGAGGATCCAGCTTCCGAGGTCTTGTAACAATTCTTCCATAATTCGAAACGGTTGGCTCCGGTTCACCCGGGCTGTCTGTTTAAATAGGAAAGATGCGGCCTCCTGTCACGCAGGAAACCGGAGAATGCCGAAGGGACTTTTACCCGAAGAATTTCGATCCCCGGGGCGGTCAGGACCGGCGGACCGCGCTGGGTTCGATCTCAACCAGAGGGAGGCGATAGCTGCGGTCGTCGCGCCAGACCCAGCGTAGACTGAAATCGAGGGGGCGCACTTCGGTGCGACGGACGGTTCCGTCCGGACGATATTCGACGGCCCGCAGATTGTTGCCGTTGAAACCATAAAGAAGAATCATCCCCGGACCTTCATCGAAATTTTGCGGGGCCGCCAACAGTAGACCGCGATCCAGGGCGATCCGGACGAACTCCAGTCCTTCGCGTCGGGCGAAGGAACGGGTTTGTCCCTGGGAAGCGCGGAGGTCGAAACGGTTCGCGTCGCGCACCTGACTTTCGATCCCGTTTTCGCCCAGACGGTCGGCCAAGGTCTGCAAAGAATCGGGGCGGGTGATTCGGACCGCTCGCGAGACGGTCTGGAGAAAGTCGGCCCGTATTTCCGGGTCGAGGCCGGTCACTCCCCCGGGGGCGGGTTGAGGGCGGGGAAAAGCGATCAGGGCGCCGGTGACCAACGGTTCGAGGATGCGATAGTCGAGGGGTTCCGAGCGTTTGCCCAGGGCCGGATCGAGCACCCAGAATCGGCGGCGCCGATCGTCGTAACCGATCGCGACCACCGCGTGTCCCGATTGGAGGTTTTCGTAGGAAATGATCACCGGTCGACCATCGGCGAGCGCGGTTCGGATGCCATCAAGGAGGTTGCGGCGTCCGGCGGTGTCGCGTCGGGAGGGAGGCGCGCTGAGGATCACCGTGTCGAGGCCGAAATTGCGCATGGCCCGGGCCAAGGCGGCAAAATCGGTGCCGGCGCTGCGGGCGGAGTCGCGCGAACTCACCCGGGCGATGTAGTCCTGGTCGAAATCGAGGCCGTGGAACCGGAGGACCATTTCGGCCGAGGCGGGAACACAAAAATTCTCGCGCTGGCTGACGTGACGCAGGCCCCGGATGTCGACCTGCGGGGGAAGCGAATCGGTCGGGAAATTCCCGGCTTGGTAATACCGGATCAAAGCGGCGTGTCGTTCCCGTTCGAGGAGGGCGAGGTGGTCGCGGTCAGCGGGCGAGAGTTGGGCCCGGCGGAGGGTGACCTCCCGCCCCCGCTGGTTGAAAAGAACGATCCTGTCGCCGTCGACTTCCTTGATTCGGCCGACGAATCGGCTTCCGGATGTGCTGGTCCAGACTCGCGACTCCTGGTCCCAGCCGGGCAGACCGCCTTCCGCTGCTTCCGGTGCCGGCGCGCCGACGGCGGCCCCGATCGTCCCGAAAAAGAGGAAGACCAGCCCGAGGAGATACCCACGGGACAATGAAGAGGCGAATGATCGTCGAAGTTTCATTTCACGGCTTGTTTGTCGTAAAGACCGCGATAAGTCGCATTGGTTTTGTGTAATTCGTCGTGGGTGCCGGTTGCGGTGATCCGGCCCTCTTCGAAGAGGAGGATTCGATCGGAGTGAAGGATGGTGCTGAACCGATGGGCGATGATCAAGACGGTTCGTCCGGCGGCCAGCTTTTGGAGCGCCTCCTGCAGCAACGACTCGCTCTCGGAATCGAGGGCGGAAGTCGGTTCGTCGAGGAGAATGATCGGGGCGTCTTTCAAAAAGGCCCGGGCGATCGACACCCGCTGGCGTTGTCCGCCGGAAAGACTGGAACCGCGTTCGCCGACCACGGTTTGGTATCCCCCGGGAAGAGCCTCGATAAACGAATCGGCGTTGGCCATCCGGGCGGCGGCGGTGATTTCTTCGTCGGTGGCGTCCGGTTTGCCGATCCGGATGTTGTTCGCGACGGTGTCGTCGAAAAGGATCGCCTCCTGCGAGACCAGGGCGATCTGGGCCCGGAGGGCGCTCTTCGTGACCTGGCGGACGTCCATGCCGTCGACGCGGACCGTGCCTTCGCTGACGTCGTAAAAACGCGGGATCAGGTTGAGGAAAGTCGATTTGCCGGCCCCGCTTGGACCGACCAGGGCGAAGGTTTTGCCGGCCTCCAGATCGATGGATACGTTTCGGAGAACGGGGGCCTGATCGTAAGCGAACCCGACGTTCTCGAAGGTGATCCGGCCGCGGGGTCGCGGAAAATCCCGGGGAGCGGCTGGTTCCGGAACGCTGTCGGGTTGGACGAGAATGTATTCCAGGCGGTCGAGCGACGCCTCGGCCCGGCGGATGGAGCTGTGCATTTGGCCCAGTTTTTTCACCGGCTCGTACCCCATGTAGAGAGTTCCGAGGAGGGCGGCGATGGTTTCCGGGTGGATGTCGGTGTCGATCGCGATGTAAAGAGCGAGGACCACGCCGACGGCCGAGACCACTTCGATCGTCGGGGTGAGGATTTTCTGATATTTGACCACCTTGAGACTGACCTTGAAGAAGTAGCGGCAACTCTCCTGGAAGCGGGAGATCTCCCGGCGTTCCATATTGTAGGCGCGGACCTCCCGGATCGCCGACAAATTCTCGTTGAGAATCCGGTTCATTTGTCCCGCTTCTGCTTGGACCTTGCGCGCTTTTTTCAGGACGCGTCGTCCGAAATAGCGGATCGGCAGGACGCAGGCGGGGACGGAGGTGAGGGCGATGAGGATGAAGCCGATTTCCCGTTGTTGGAAGGCGAGGTAGGTGAGGGCTCCGGCCGCGCCGAGCAAGGTCGCGGGTTGCTTGATCAAGTCGTTGACGACGGCGATCAAGGCTGTTTGCAACTGGGCCGTGTCGCCGAGGACCCGGCTCATCAGGTCGCCGATGGAGTTCTTGCTGAAAAACGTGAGGGGCAGCTGTTGAAGGCGGGCGAAAACGTCGAGCCGCATCCGCTCGAGGACATGGAGGCCGCAATAGGCCATCAAGTAGGAATTGAGGAAGCCTCCGACGGCCCGCAAAGTCAGGACGAGCGGCACCAAGGCGAGGATGCCGATCAGCAAGGCACCCCGGGGCGGATCGTCGCCGGTGACCAATGGAACGATCCGGTGGATGATCAACGGGATGCCGAGGCCGGAGGAGGCACCGTAGAGGATGCCAAAGGCGAGGCCGAGGCCGAACGGGAGCCGGACTTGTTTTAAATACGATAGATACGGACGAAAACGCTTCAGCATGTTTGTGGGGGAATCATTTGCAATGTGGCGCGGGAAACAAGCGTGTTCTTCCGGACCTGCGGGTCCGAACCGCGGAGGCCGGTCCAAGCCGCCTGGCGACGCGGGGTAGGGTCGTGGTTCGGTGGTCCTCGGCCGTGCTGTCGGGCGGGCGCGAATCTTCGGGGAAGATTCGCTACTTTTCATGCTATTTGCGCTCTTTTGCGGCTAGCCCAACTGCGGGGTCTCGTTCATCGGTCTGTTTGTGCGGGGTCATGCCTTAGTCGGCGTTGGCTCCCACAGGATTGGCGGATGATCAGCGGTGCATCGATCAGGATTTTACGAGCCGGCATCTCGGGGGATTCGATCCGGCTCAGCATCGTGCTGACGGCGGCGTTCCCGATCCAAGTGCATGGTTGATGGATGGTGGTCAGCGGTATTCTCAGCAACTTCGCATAACGGACGTCATCGAAGCCGGCCACGCGCACTTGGCTCGGGACCGCTACACCGATGTCTTCCAAGCTGTGCATCAATTCCCCCGCCGTCATATCGTTTGCGCAAATGATGGCAGTTGCTCCGTGGTCGATTACCCGCCGGACAAAGCCAGCATCCTCTGGATCTCCGTAATGAACCCACTCGGGATTTGGGAGGATCCCGCTTTGACGGAGCGCCTCCTGGTAACCGGCGACGCGGAGGTCCACAGTGGAGGCAGAAAGGGGACGACTGACAAAGTCGATCCGTTTGGCGCCAAGGCTGAGAAAATGTTGGGCGAGGACGAACCCGGCCCGCCGGTTATCAATTCCCACCAGGTCGTAACTGGATCGATTGGGTTCGGCTACCAGGTCGGAGTCGAGTAGAACGACGGGGATATTGGCTGCTTGAAGTTTGCTGAGGATCTTCGAATTGACCCGGTCTTTTTCGGTAGACAGCTCAAGCGGGGCGAAGAACACCCCGGCGACCGAGCGTTTGACAAGTTCGTCGCAAAGCCGCTCCACCTCTTCGGGCGTTGGTCCAGTCTGGGCGTCCCCGGATTGGCTCCAAAGAAGGGCGTGTTCCGAAGCATGGAGGCTCCGGGCAATCTGGGAGCAGATCGGTTCGAAAATCTCCGTCCGGTTCAATCCCGGGAACAATAATCCGAAGATCATTCCAACTCGATGATCACCGGAAACCTGTTTGATGTAGGAACCGGACCCGACCCGCCGTTCGATGAAGCCCTCCGTCGAGAGATCGCGAAGCGCCCGGGCGACGGTCGGACGGGATGCGGCAAAACGTTCAACGAGTGCGCTCTCCGAAGGCAGGCGATCGCCCGGCTTGGAACCGGGGGCTGTGATCAGACTGTAAAGGTATTTGTAAATTCTTTCATGCTTGGCCATCGCCGGTTCTCTTAAACTCATGCTTGGGAACATGGGCAAGTCACCGGCAAGCGCAAGCACTTAGGCGAATCTGCTATTACAACTTTAGTGTAGTTGAAACATATTTGCCTGCAAATAGGTAAGTTTTTTATGCGTTTATGTGTTGACAGGAGGAACTGCCATTTCCTTAATGGGCGTCATGACGTGCGATGAACCGACCCCTCCCCGTTATGGAGACTTTCGCGTTGGCCGGAGCCATAGGTTGAAAAAAGAAGGAGCGCTGTTGAGATGATGAATTCCTACGTTTTCAAATGTGCCATTGTGGCGGCCATGGGGGGATTTCTCTTTGGTTTCGATACGGTCGTCATTTCCGGTGCCGAGCAAAAGATCCAGAGGCTTTGGCAACTGAGCGATGCGATGCACGGTCTGGCGATCAGCATTGCCCTTTGGGGGACCGTTCTGGGCGCCTTGCTGGGAGGGTGGCCGACGAATCGTTTCGGGCGTCAGTGCACGCTGTTGTGCATCGGTGTTCTCTATTTGGTGTCGGCTCTTGGGTCGGCTTTGGCCGTGGATCCTGTGACGTTTATGGTCTCGCGATTCATCGGCGGTTTGGCAGTCGGCATCTCCACGGTGGCCGCTCCCCTTTATATTTCTGAGATCGCTCCGGAACACTTGCGTGGGCGCCTGACCGGGATGTTTCAGTTCAACATCGTCCTCGGGATCCTCATTGCTTTCGCCTCAAACGCGCTGATCGCGGGATTGGGCGAGAACGCCTGGCGGTGGATGCTTGGTGTGGAAGCCTTTCCCGCGTTGGTGTTCGCCGGATTCTGTCTGACGATACCGGAAAGCCCTCGCTGGTTAATCGGCCAACGGAACAATCGGGAGGCGGCTCGGAAGACCTTTGCTTTGGTGCAACCTCACCTGACCGCGGCGGAGTTGGATTCGAAGGTGGAGAAGATATCCGCCGCGGCTCATGCCAGTGGGAGCACCGTTCCGTTTTGGAGCCGCCGCTTGAAGGCGCCGATCACCTTGGCATTTCTCATCGCTTTCTTTAACCAGTTATCCGGGATCAATGCGGTGCTGTATTTCGCCCCCCGGATTTTCGAAATGACCGGGTTGGGGGAACGGGCCGCATTGCTTCAATCGATCGGAATCGGAGTCACGAATCTCCTCTTCACATTCGTCGGGCTCTGGTTGATCGATCGAATCGGCCGTCGCACGCTTTTGTTGGTGGGCTCCTTGGGGTATATCGTTTCCCTCGGGTTGGTCTCATGGGCGTTCTTTACGGAAAACTTCAGCTTGGTGCCCATTTGTATTTTCGCCTTCATCGCGGCGCATGCGATGGGGCAGGGGGCGGTGATCTGGGTCTTTATTTCGGAGATCTTCCCGAACCGGCATCGGGCTTCGGGCCAGGCATTGGGGAGTTCCACCCACTGGGTTTTCGCGGCCTTGTTGACCCTTGTCTTTCCCATTACGGTGAGTGCCTTCGCTCCCGCTTATGTTTTCCTCTTCTTCTGTTTCATGATGCTCCTCCAACTATTCTGGGTGATGTTCATGGTTCCCGAGACCAAGGGCAGAGCACTGGAAGAAATTGAAAAGAACCTCGCTGGCCTCC
Source organism: Verruconatronum alginivorum (assembly GCF_056590205.1). Classification (NCBI taxonomy): domain Bacteria; kingdom Pseudomonadati; phylum Verrucomicrobiota; class Opitutia; order Opitutales; family Verruconatronaceae; genus Verruconatronum; species Verruconatronum alginivorum. The sequence goes on from NZ_JBWPVQ010000001.1 coordinate 4,197,088, forward strand.
CTGCGGGGAACCCGGAACAAGAAGTCGCCTCGACGGAACGGTTGACCGAAGGAAATAAGACACTGGGCTTGAAGTAATCGATCAAGGGGGGCTCTAGCGCTCTCTCGCTCGGATCTTCCGTTTCAACATCAAACTATCAACCAGACCCTTAATCATTTAATGCACCAACGATGGTGCCCTAACAAAACAACCCACCCATCCCATGAAAATCAAAAAACAAACGTTTAAAGCAACCAGCTTGGTTGCCTTGGTCATATTTGCGTGCCAATCCCTCGGTGCGATCGGTATCACGGAAAACCTGTTAGGACATTGGGCTCTCGATGAATCAGACCCCCAGAATTTACAGGTCATTAACTCTGCTCCAGTCGCCGACCCTGAGCATGGGGTTCGAACGGCAGGCATTGAAGTGAATCAGCCCGCACCGACGGGGGCGGGTTACCTCTTCAATGGCCTTACCAATAACGACTACGTGGATTTGGGGACTTCCTTTTCGCCAATTCTTCGATTGACGAATGAGTTGACCATCAGCGCTTGGATTAATCCAGCCTTTCTTCGCTCCGGTTCGGGGGCAAACTCTCGGCAGACAATCCTGGGAGCCAACACCCATTTACAGTTCTCTTTGGAAAACGAGGGGCAGTTTGTCTATGTTTACCGAAGGGACGAGGCGTTCGTTACTGTTCGATTTGGGAATGCACCCAAGGTATCGGCGGGCGAGTTTATTCATGTCGCTATTACCCATGAGCATGATCCTGATAATTTTAATGATGATGCGATATCGCTCTATGTTAATGGAGAGTTGTTCGAACGCGTATATCCATTTCCCAGCATTCAAAACTTCGAAATCGATGGGAATACGTTGTTCCTCGGAAGATACGAGGGAAACACCACCCGTGACTTCGACGGCTTGATGTCTGATGTCGGCTTGTGGGCCGGCCGAGTATTGTCCCACCAGGAAGTCGCGGTAACGGGGGGTGTTGGCCGGGCAGGTTTTCCACTCACTTCCGCTGAAATCGATGATCTCCTTGCGGTGTACTCCGCAGGCGAGGGAACGGTGACAACAGGTTCATGGACGTGGACCTACACTAACAACGTGGGGACCCCCGCAGATGGATCATCTCTTGCCATGGGCAAGCATTTTTATGGAGAGGACGGTAATATATATGTGATTCTAGATGGTTCTGCTGGAGCCTGGACGGGGCTGAAGGCTGAGGGAGGTATTCCGTTCACCTTGCCTATTCGGATTGTGCAGGAACCGGCAGATCAAGAGGTGGATTTCGGAGGTTCTGCTGCTTTCTCGGTGGAGGTGGAAAGCCCTGGACCGGTCCAATACCAGTGGTTCTTTGGGACTTACGGGTCGGCGTTGGCCCTCGATGGTGAAACGACGTCTGTGTTGCATATAGAAAACGTGGGCCTCTCCGACGAAGGGACCTATTTTTGCGAGATCTCGAAGTCAGACGGTGACTTCTCCGTAACCACCCGCCAAGCTCAGTTGACGGTTTTGAATAAGCCAACCCCTGAGTCTGGCCTTGTCGGGCATTGGAGGTTGGATGAAATGGATCCTGAAAACTTGACCGTATTCAATTCGGTCGCAGGAGCATTGGAGCATGGAGTCCGAAATCCGACAATCGAGGTAGGGCAACCATCGCCGATCGGCAATAGTTATCTATTCGATGGGGCAGTGAGCGACAATCATTTGGTTGAACTCGGATCGTGGGTCGGCAGTGAGCTCACCGAAACCAACAGCGTCACCGTAAGTGCGTGGGTCAATCCAGATTTTTTCAGTCAGGTTTCGGGAGCGAATAGTCGTCACATAATTCTGGCGACGAACTTCCATTTTCAGTTTGCGCTCCATGCTCAAGGCCAACTTTTCTTTTTCTTCCGGGACGGTAATTCATCGAACGTCACCCTGGTTCAGTCGAGTGAATTTGAGGATCGAGTTCGAATCGGTGAATGGAACCATGTGGCCGTCAGGCGAACTGGTTCAGAAGCGGCCCTTTATCTCAATGGAGTCGAAGTGGGTTATCGAAACGACCTCCCGGCCGACAACTTCACCATGGACACCACTCAGGTGCGTCTCGGGTGGGATGGTGCCAACACGGTGCGGGTTTTCTCCGGCTTGATGAATGATGTCGGGCTCTGGAGCGCCGAATCCCTGACTCCGCAGGAGATTTCGGTGATAGGTGGGCTTGGGCGGATCGGTTTACCTCTTTCTTCCAAACTCGAAATGGAAGAAATACTTGCCCTATACAATGCGCAGACCGGAGTTGTCGTGACGGGCGATTGGGAGTGGAGTTTTGTTACCAGCTTTCCCGACCCTCGCGATGGATCCAGTATCGCAATGGGAAAGCATTATATTGACGTCAATAACGAGGTTTATGTGGTTCTGGGCGGAAGTCCGGGAGCATGGCAAGGTGTTCGAGGGGCGGGCGGCCCGTTGTGGGGTCCTCCCATTGAAATCGTTGAAGAACCGCAGGACTTGGAAGTTGAGCTGGGAGAGTCCGCGACCTTTCATGTTACTGTCAATAGCGCGGGGGATGTGAAGTATCAATGGTTTCAAAAAAGATACGGTGCAACGATCAGACTAGATGGAGAGACCGCAGACACTTTGCACATAGAGGACGTCGGGCATTCCGACGAAGGAAGTTATTTTTGCGAAATCTCGGAGATCAATGGGGATTTTTCCGTGACCACGCGCCAAGCTCAGTTGACCGTATTGAATAAGCCAATCGCCGGGCCCGGTCTCGTCGGACATTGGAGGCTCGATGAAACTCATCCTGATACCTTGCTGGTGAATAATTCGGCGGCGGGAGCGCCGGAGCATGGAATCCGGAATCCGGCGATCCAGGTGGGGCACCCATCGCCGATCGGGAATAGTTACCTTTTCAATGGGGCGGTGAGCGACAACCATATCGTCGAACTGGGCTCGTGGGCGGGGAGCGGTTTGACCGAAACAAACAGCGTGACCGTAAGTGCGTGGGTCAATCCAGATTTCTTCAGTCAAGTGGCGGGCGCGAACAGCCGTCATATAATTCTGGCGACGAACTTTCATTTTCAGTTCGCGCTCCATGCTCAAGGCCAACTCTTCTTTTTCTTCCGGGACGGCAATTCATCGAACGTCACCTTGGTTCAGTCGAGTGATTTCGAGGAGCGGGTTCGAATCGGTGAATGGAATCATGTGGCCGTTCGGCGGACTGGTTCGGAAGCGGCCCTTTATCTCAATGGAGTCGAAGTGGGTTATCGAGACGATCTCCCGGTCGATAATTTCACCATGGACGTCAATCAGGTGCGTCTTGGCTGGGAGGGCGTCAATACGGTTCGGGTGTTTTCCGGTCTGATGAGTGATGTTGGATTGTGGAGTGCCGCATCCCTGACCCCGCAGGAAATATCGGTGATTGGCGCGCTTGGGCGGGTAGGTGTTCCACTTTCCGCCGCAACTGAAATGGAAGCAATACTCGCCGTTTACAACGCGCAGAGCGGAGTTGTTGTGACAGGGGGCTGGGAGTGGTCCCCGACGGAGATATTCGCTGTTCCAGGGGATGGCTCGGCCATCGCCCTGGGACGTCATTATGTCGGTGAAGATAACAAGGTTTATGTAGTGCTCGGAGGCAGTGAGGGGGCATGGACCGGAATGGTCGCCGAGGCGGCTGATTTGGAGGGTTTCACGGAATGGGTTGAGAAGAACTTCAACGAGGATGAGCAAGCGAATCCGAATATCAGCGGACCCTACGCCACGCCGCTGGGAGATGGCGTGTCCAATCTAATGAAGTATGCGTTCGGTATGGAGCCAAAAGTTCCGGCTCCCCGCGAGAGATTGCCGCAATCCGTAGTTGAAGATGGTGAGTTAACGTTTACCTATACTCGCGCGAAGGCTCTTTCGGATGTCGATTTCGAAATCGAATTTTCGGTGGATTTGATAGATTGGGAACCGGTTTCCGAATTTACGGAGCAAATCGTGGATGACATTGAAACCGAATACGTGACCGTTAAACCGATCGGTTTGTCCGACGATTTTGATCGGATGTTCCTGAGATTACGAGCTCTTCTTCGGGATTTTTAAACCGATCCTTAGTGAATTCGACGAGATAAATTGAATTATTTAAAAACTTCAAACGAAGGTTGCGTCATGAGAAAATCAACCAGTGCGTTTACTCTTATCGAGTTACTTACGGTTATTGCAATTATTGGAATATTGGCTGCAATGCTCATTCCTGTTGTGGGTCGTGTGCGGGAATCGGCGAAAAACGTTAAGTGTTTGACCAACGTCCGGCAATTGGGGATGGCCGCCCTGCTTTATGAAAATGAGAATGAACATTTGCCTTGGGGAACGTTTCCTTCAGGATCCGCCTGGACCTACCATTTGATTCCTTATGTTGAAGGACAGGACCGGCTCACTGAACGAAATTGGAATCCTGTTCACGAATGTCCATCCAGGGCTCTTCCACCGAGGCCGGGCGTCGAATTTACGGTGACCTACGCCGCTAACCGAGCTGTTTTTACTCTTCCGTCTGAAGGAAGCAGACCCCCGAGCGTGTCTCAAATTGGACGCCCCACGGAAGTGGTAATGTTCGGAGACGCGACGCAACTCGCCCATGGGGATGCCAACAGTACATTTGGATCTTTTCCGGTTGCTGGAAGCGAAAGGAACTCCGATCAGCCAGTCGACATCGGACCGGATTCGGACCCGTCCACATCCGGAACATGGCCGCGCTATCGACATCAAGGCCGCGCAAACTTTGTCTATGTGGACGGACATGTTGCGGGGATTGCCAAGGGAAGCCTGCTTTACAGGAATGTTGTTTGGAATTATTGAATTCATAATATGAATGAAGACTATTAATTTTGTGAATAAATGATTTTAGATAGAACTATCTAAACTATTATGGCGAGATGTATGGATGTTGTGGAAACTGGATTTGAGGATAGTAAGCCGGTGGTAGTCGGGTTTGGAGAAGTGTTATGGGATAACTTTGTAGAACAATCTTCATTCGGGGGCGCTCCCGCTAATTTCGTCTGTCATGCCGCGGCAATGGGGGCCGATGCCCACTTGGTAAGTGCCGTAGGAAACGATGTTCTCGGTGACAAGGCGTTGACGATCTTACGGAAAAAGGGGGTCAATGTGGATTCCGTTCAGCGTAGTGGCGAATTACCCACGGGAAGTGTGGATGTGAGCGTTGATTCTTTAGGTCGTCCCTCTTATACGATAAACACTCACTCGGCTTGGGATTCGATCGGTTGGACTCCCGGATTAGCGACATTGGCTCGACAAGCGGACGCGGTCTGTTTTGGCACGTTGGCGCAGCGGGGCCTGGCCTCTCGCCGGACTCTTGCCAGATTTCTGGAAATGACGAAGCCGTCCTGTCTGCGTGTGTTTGACGTCAACTTGCGAGGCGATTTTTTCGACCGGGAAATGATTGAAAAGTCGCTGGGACGAGCTTCGGTGCTTAAGGCGAGTGATGAGGAACTGTGGGTATTATCCGAATTGTTCGACCTCAAAGGGCAGGGTGAACGGGATCGCATGAGGGAGTTGATCTCGCGATTTGATCTCAGGTGGATGGTTTTGACTTGCGGGCCGCGAGGGGCGGTTGTTGTGGGACCCGATTGCGAAATTGTCGTTGATGCACGCTCGGTCCGGGTCCACGATACGATTGGAGCGGGCGATTCTTTTTCCGCTACGATGACAATCGGTCTACTTCTGGGGTGTAGACTGGAGCCACTGGTTTCCCATGCATGTCGGGTTGCCGAATATGTATGTTCTCAAGCTGGTGCTCTTCCGAGTCTTCCCGAGTCTCTGGTGAAGCTTCCGGTTTATGAAGCGGGTAGAATCTAATATCCGTCTGAGGGATTATGAACCTTCCTCACCTAAGTTTATGAATAGAAAAATACTTAAAAGTCTGATCTTCTCGCTCGTTGTCATTGTGCCCTTGAGCGGCTACTCGGCGGAACGGGCCGATGTCGTTCTGGCGGATTTCGAAGGGGAGACCTTTGAACCTTGGCAGGTCTCCGGAGAATCTTTTGGTAAAGGTCCTTTCCGTCCGTCGGAGAATTCCTCCGGACCCGCGATTGAAGGATTCGAGGGGAGGGGGTTGGCTTCCTCGATCAACCGCGCCACCGGTTGGGCGTCGCAAGTGGGTGCCCTCCATTCTCCGGAATTTGTGATCGATCGCAATTACATGAATTTCCTGATTGGCGGAGGGGATTACGCTTTCCGCGCTTCCGTTTCGCTTTGGGTCGATGGCCGGATCGTTCGGACCTCTTCGGGAAACAACAGCAACCGTCTCGAATGGGTGACTTGGGATCTCCGGGACCTCCAGGGGGAGGAAGCGTGGATCGGCATTTACGACAATTGCATTGAAGACAGGCCGGGCTACGTTCTGGTTGACCAAATTACCTTGAGCGACACGGCCAGAGCGAAGGCCGGCGGTGATGTGGAACAAGCCATTCGTCAGGTCCGCTACCAGGCGGTCGAGGCGATCCGCCGGAACGCTCCCGTTGCCGCGGAAGATCCATGGCGGCCGATATACCATTATACCCCGCCGGCTCAAAGAATGAATGACCCAAATGGTCCCGCCTGGTTCAACGGCTATCATCATTTATTCTACCAGCACATGGTGTTCGTGGGTTCCGGGCCTGCTCGGGACGTGCATTGGGGGCATGCCCGAAGCCGCGATCTGGTCAACTGGGAGACTTTGCCGTTGGCCATTCCTCCCGCTTATGAGCTGGGCGAGCTGAGCGTGTTCTCGGGAAATATTGCATGGGACAAGGAGAACAATCCGGTCCAATTCACCACCATGGTTCCATATAAGAAAAACACTTTTCGCCGGGTGTGGGCAGCGAGGCCCGTCGATGACGACTGGATTGAGTGGGAGCGAATTCCGGAGGCTCCCGAGGGGCTGGTTCCTTATGGCGATCCGAATCAAAACCTGAAAGATGCTTTTCCGTTTAGTGCGGGTGACCGACGATTCCTGGTTCTGACGGCGCGCGATATTCCCATCTATGAAGCGGTAAATAACGATCTGTCCGAATGGAAATATCGTGGTTCGTTGGTGGAAAAGAGTGCCGAATGCCCGAATTTTTTCGAATTGGACGGGCATTGGGTTTACCTTTCGTCGCCCCACGGCCCGGTCCGCTACGCGGTAGGGGAGTTTGATCCGGAAACGGCGTCGTTCGTGGCGCATACCGAGGGGCTCATCAACCATCATCCGGGCGGGTTCTATGCGTCTACCGCGTATCGTGACAACGAGGGACGAACCATTTTGCATGGCATTACCCGCGGGCAGCGGAGCGGACGAGGTTGGACGGGGGCGTTATCGATGCCGAGGATTTTGACCCTCGGACCTGATTTGCGTCCGCGAATGCATCCGTTGCCTGCGTTGCAACAATTGCGACGGGAGTATTTCAAAAACAATGGATCGATCCATTTGAATAATGAAGGGAAAGTGATTGAAGGCCTTGAAGGCGACGCGATGGAGATTATTGCCCGCTTCAGTATCGATGATGCCTCGGCCTTTGGATTACGAGTGCGGCGCAGCGATGACGGGGAAAGGTTCCTTCGCGTCGAATGGCGAGAGGGGAGGATCATCGTGATCGCGGAAAACGCGGAGTATCCGTGTGAATATGAGATCAATCCGATGACCAATGAAGTGACGTTTCGGGTTTTTCTCGACAAGGGAATTCTTGATGCCGTCACCGGCGATGGCAGGGTTTTTGAATCCCGTATCCATTATGCTCCCGTGGATGATCTCGGAGTCGAGGTGTTCGCTGAGGGGGGGAGTGCGACCTTACTCTCCCTTGAGGCGTGGCAGATGGCGCCAGCCGAAATCGACCACTCGCTTTTGCTGTCGAGCGAAGTGCGATAGGGCAAGACGCCTGATCCCGTTGCGACTCGTTTTCCATCCGTGCTGCGGAAAACGAATCGCGGCGGATCCTCCCGATGTTACCTCGGATCCTTGCACCAGGGATATCCGAAATCAGGCCCTTCGTTCATGTAAGGGATTTGCGTGCGAACCCAGCTGCCATCGATTCGGGAGACCGGCGTGGCTGTTCGCACAGCTTCGGCGGCGGCGATGCCGGCGGCTTCACCGATGGCGTGCATCGTGGCCATGACGCGGATCGCCGCCGCGGCCTCATGCGATGCCGAAATCGCCCGGCAGGCGACGAGCAGGTTGGGGCAATGTGGGCTCACCATACTGCGAAACGGAATCTCATAAAAATCGCCCGGTGGAGGGCCGAATCCAGCTTTCACCCTGCCTCGGCCTCCGACCGTTTGATGGGGATCTCGGGTGCCGGTTGGATTATGAATATCGATGAAATAACGGGACCGGGCGATTCCGTCCTCGAATTTCCTCGCTTCGACGATATCGTCCATTTCCATGCGGTAAAGTCCGTCGATATGGCGAGTTTCCCGGACGCCGACCTGGCAGGCGATTTTATCGACGAAAGCGTCCTTAAACCACGGCACGCTTTGGACCAACCAGTCCCCGAGAACATAAACCTGCCGCCTGCCTTCAATTTCCGCGGTCGTCAGGTCTTCCGTCTTCAATCCTGAAACATTCGTAATCCGGGTCATATTGAAGTGAAGGATCCCCGGACGCGGATAATCGTAAAAATGAATAAAATCCCGGTAGGGGTAGTGCAATTCACCGGACGCCAGCGCGGACTGGAAGAATGCTTCCACCAGTTCCCGGGCCGCGCGCATGCTTCCGCTGGCGATCATTTCACCCTTATCGACATTCGCCATTCGGAAGCTCACGGTCATGGCTTGGGTCAATCCATCTTGATTTCTTCCTACTTGAAATGGACAACCTGCCAAGGCGGCGAGATCACCATCCCCGGAACAGTCAATGAAGGTATCTGCTGAAAACTCCGCGGGTCCGCCTTTCGATACTGTAATTACCGAATCCAATGCCCCTTCGTTCAAGCGTATATCATTCAGTTGGGTGTGGTAGCGAATGGTTACGCCGGCCTGAGAAAGCTTTGTGTCGTAAATATGTTTCAGTAGTTCCTCGTCGAATGCCCCGTTCATCAGGGCGGAACCAAATCCACCTCGATCCCGCAATTCCGTAGCGATTTCCTTGAAGATTCCCCCGATCAGGGAGGCGCTGTTTTGATTCGGAGCGAGTTGGTCTTCAAAGGCATGTCCCGAGAAAGGGTTGACCAGGGCCGCGGTTGCCATGCCTCCGCAGAAACCGTATCGCTCGATGAGGAGGGTTCTGCATCCGTTGCGTGCTGCCGCCAGAGCCGCCGCGACGCCGGAGGGTCCCGCGCCACACACCACAACGTCATAATGCTGCCTCGTCCGTGGTCGCCTATGTTCTTTTTTCATGAGATTCCTCAACGTTTGATCGACGAGGTCTATGGGACACGATCAAGCCGACCAGAAATATGCACAGCGTGGTGAAAACCACGGACATGTAGGTATGGAAAGAGCTTCGCAATGCATTCGGCAGAACTTCCAGATTCGGGGATACGATGAGCCAGATCAGCAGGCACAAGCCCGCGCAAAAGCCTGTTGCGGCTGACGTTTTGTCCGCCTTTCGCACGATAAAGCCGAGGAGAAACAGTCCGAACATACCTCCGAAGAAAATCCCACTCAGCTGCCACCAGGCGGCCAGGATGCTTTGAACGCCAATCATGGCCAAGGCCGCCCCCGTGGCGACGGCGCCCCAAACCAGCGTTGCACCATGCAATACTCTCATCGATTTCTTTTCATCTGCCTGAGGGTTAACATAGCGTTTATAGAAATCGCGCATAATAATGGTGGCCGAACTATTGAGACTGGAATCAATGCTGCTCATCGCGGCCGCGGCAATCGCCGCCAATAGCAGGCCGGCAAACCCGGCGGGAAGTCGATTGGCCAGGAAATGAGGAAACGCCCGATCCCCGACATCCGCGCTGGTGTAGGAGGCGGCGAGTTCGGCCACGGCATCCGGTCCCCTCAAGCTGGATTCCGGGGAAATGTCCCGCGAAGCAGTCGTCATAGCGACTTGCATCTTGAGGTCGTGATACAACTCCGGATCCGCCTGGTAATAACTATACAGCAAAGTGCCGATAAAAAAGAACAATGCGGATACGGGAACGTAAAGAAGAGCGCCTAACCACACTGCCTTGCTCGCTTCCCGATTGGACCGAGCGGTATGAAATCTCTGAACGTAGTTTTGGTCGAAAGCATAGTTCCCGGTATTCATGAAAAGGGCATATAGAAAAATAACCATCACTGTCGCCGATGTCAGTGATGGTTCCCATGATCCTAAGGAAAACTTGCCTTCCTCCGTGGCCGCGGCGATTGCTTCCATCGGTTCCGCCTGGATCGTAAACAACAGCAGGAAGAGGATGATGACGGCTCCGGCGGTCAGAAGAATTGATTGTGCGACATCCGTCCAGATGACCGCGGCGACGCCTCCTATTACCGTATAAAGGGTTACCGAGGCCCCGGCTATTATAATGATGGTAACAAGATCCCATCCGGTGAGCACATGCAACGCGAGGGCCACGCCGAACATGATCGTCGCCATTCGAGCAATCTGAGTAAACAGATAAAGAGCGGCGCAAAAGGAACGAGCCCAGCCTCCGAACCGTGCCTCCATATGGTGATAGGCGGAGATTTCCCCGGCATTCCGATAGAAAGGGACGAAGTAGCGCACACCAATCCACGCCGCCACCGGAAGGGTGAGACTGAAGACGAAAAAACTCCAGTCATAGCCAAACGCCCGGCCTGTCACCCCGATAAACGTATTGCTGCTCAAGTAGGTGCCGAACAGGGATAGCCCAATGGCCCATCCGGGAAGGGCGCCTCCCGCCACCATGAATTCGTTACTGGTCCGGCTTTTCCGGTAGAAAAAACACCCCAGTGCGACTACCGCGACGAGGTAGGAGCCAAATACGATGAAGTCAACTCCCAGTAGCGTCATGGTCTTTCAGGTTGTGCGACCATTTTTTCGATTAATTTGCCGGCGCCTTGAAGATGGTTGCCGCGATATAGCGATATGGGGGAGCGGTTTCCAGATCCGCATGATTGTAATAATAAATCGTGATGATTTTTCCGTCGGGTCGTTGAAACGCGACCGGATAACCCATGTCGTCGGTGACTCCATCCTTGCCCCGCACCAGGATTGGTTGACTCCAGCTAAGTCCTTCGTCGGAGCTGAAGGTGGCATACATGCCTCGTCCCTCGGGGGTTGTTTCGATGCGTCGGATTCCGTAGATCAGCGCCAGTCGCCCGTCCTTGAGTCTCAGGAGAGCGGGTGGATGACCGTTGGCGTCAACTGTCGCCGGATCTGGCAACTGACGCCAGGTCAGCCCATTGTTTTCGGTCAGATAACTAGCCATTTCCGGCGGATTCGTCCTGCGCATCGTCGTTATCATCCGGTTCGAGGACAGCCGCAGGGAAGAGGGCATGATGCTGTTCACCCGCTCCGGGCCGATCCAAGCCAGATGTTTCCAGGTGCGTCCGCCGTCCGTGGTGCGAACGCAAGCGACCTCTCTCCAATTCGCTCCTTCTTCACGGAAGGCCACCGTCAGGAATGCCGTCATGGAATGCGGGCCATCGACGATGTAATCTGTCCGACTGACAATACCGGTGGGAGTTCTGTCCGGAAAAGCCACTTGAAGATCAAAGGGGCCATTCCAGGATCTGCCGCGGTCATAGGAATAGTAATACGAAGACGGACCGTTCGTCAGGTTCTCCATCCGAAAGGTCATGGCAAAGTCCGGATGTTCGAAATCGATCGCTTTGCTCAACTCTTCCGTCGGTTGCGATTTATCTCCGATTTGGTGCTCGAAGGTTGCGCCGGTGATCCCGCTTGCATAGCCATCCTCAATCTTCCAGGTTTCTCCTCCATCGAGGCTGCGCGCGAATTGGGTCCGTGATGTCGATCGGTCATAGGTGTGACCGGACCGCTCCAGGTGATCGGCAAGGGTGAAACCCACCAGAATTTCCTGGTCCCAGGCCCAGGCCCCGAAATTCGCCGGCCATCCCCCGAATTTGCCCTCCTCGTAATAGACTGTGACATGTCGATGTTCGGCGGGCTCACCCAGAGAGGCGAATGGATCTTCCCGTCCGTCGACATGGATGGCGGCCAGACTGAGGCCGCACAGTGCCGCTCCGGCCACCCGGAGTAAAGGCGTGGCTGAGGCGAGAGTGATGCCGAGGTTCGTTTTCCAGGGGAATTTCCCAAGATGCCGATGTTTTTTCCGGTTCATTTATTATGTTGGTGTTCCTGATCGGAGAATCGCGAGATTAGACGAACGCCATCATGGTGGATTTGGTTCCGGAGAAAAACCGGTCCTTACTTTTTCTGTAAAACTGTGGGTTTCTGGACCAATTCGGAAGATCGTGCGTTTGTTTCCGCGCGCGCTCTCTTAGAGAAGGGCGATCAGGTTTTCGCGCGAAGCGCTTTGGAGTGCGGTGCGTCCCCGCACCGCTTTTCGAACGGTCAGCGATAGCCGCACGCCCGGCAGCTATCCGACGGCCAAAGCTCGCCAGCGCGCTCGAAAGCTCCGCGGGGACGCGGAGCACTCCAAAGAGGCTTCGCCTCGAAAAGCAGTTTCATTCCATGTTACTCCCCAGGCGCAGTCCGGATGTTGGCTTCCTATCGATGGTTCCGATTCCGCATACGAGTCGTGGTTCCATCGGTCCAATCACCTTCGATCAAGAGACTAAACGGGCGTCTCGGGATTCCTTTTTCGTTCCGATGGATCATTGCCACCACGGTTTCCACGGCCTGGGCCCCGATATTGGGCACATCTTCATCGATGCCGCTGATGGTTGGATCCAGGTAGGGCACGGAGGCGGCGGCGAGTGATACGTCGCGCGGGATTTTCAGACCGAAGCGGACAATCCATCGGGAGATCGGTTCGAGGAGGGTCGGGGAGACGACGATCGCGTCGGGATTATTTTCCCGGAACCATTCGGTGAATGCGACTTCGCCGAAATCTTTGGCCAGAAGGGGAGTCAATCGCGCGGCATCCGGAGGAAATTCGCTTTGGGCGACAAGGAAACCTCCCAAATAACTGTGGTCGACTCGTTGGTCGTTTTCCGCCGGCATCGCCAATCCAATTCGGCGATGGCCCATTTCGTTCAGTTTTTCAACGACCCGCTTCATGTTTCGGAACTGGTGGTTCATCACCACGTGCAGTTTGGGGCTTCCCAGGGAGTAACCCAGTGCCACCGGACAAAACTGCGACCAATCCAGTTTCAATTTACTGTGGGCTTGCGGCAGCGGCGCGATGATCAATCCACGAATTCCCCGAGCCAGCAGGATGTCGGTCGCCCTTTGGGCGTTCAGTTTCGGTTCCCCTATCCAGAATGATTCGAGGCGGTAGCCCAGTTCGTCCGCCCTCTTGGATGCGCCATCAAAATACCCCAAAGCCTGAATCAGTGTTTTCCACCCATCCGGACTGGAGAAATTGGTCACCCAGCCGAGAGTGCCATGGAACGACTTTGGCGCATGCTTATTGCGGTAAGCGTTCAGGGCGGACAATGCGGGATCGGGGCGGTAGTCATGCTGCGCCGCCAGCTTTTTGATGCGCTGGCGGGTCGTCGGCGAGATGGACTCGTGGTCACGCAAGGCCAAGGAAATGGTCGTTGGGGAAACATTGGCGATTTTGGCCAGGTCCCGCTGTGTGATCCGTTTATCCATTTCCGCGCATTTCAGTTGTTCGTGAGGTCGTTATCCGCAGGTGTCGCATGGTTGGCCTCCGATTTTTCTCTACCATGCGGGTTACAGACCGTGCAACCTTTCGCTCATCGCTGAGCGGAACCCGTGCACTATCTGACCGATAAGTTGTTTGGCGGTGGGGCGAGTGCCTTGTTGGAGTCCCGGCTTTAGCCGGTTCTGAGGCGAGGTGGGGGTCGGCTAAAGCCGCTTAAAGTTGGGGACTCAAACAAATCGGCCGGATGACATAACTTTGGGTGGGCTTGCACGAGGAATCTTTTCCTTTGATTTTGCCGGGGTGGGCGATAGGTTTTCGGCTTATGCTTCACGAAGAGATCGTTTTGAACCGGGATTGTCCGGCTACGGTGATTCCGGCGGGTGACAAGGTTTCGCTTCCGAAAGGAACGCCGGTATATGTCACCCAGGCGCTGGGGGGCACGATCACGGTGCGGGCTCAATCGGGGTTGTTCCGTATCGACAGCCGGGATCTCGACGCTTTGGGCGACGAGGTGGCCGAGGCGGTGGCGGCCGGCAACGAGGAGGTGGCGGGGGATTTCAGCGAGGAACGGGTTTGGGAGTCGCTTCGCGGCTGTTACGACCCGGAGATCCCGATCAACATCGTCGATCTCGGATTGATCTACAATCTCGCCATCGAGCCGCGGGAAAACGACCGGTTTTTCGTCGCCGTGAAGATGACCCTGACCGCCCAGGGATGCGGAATGGGGCCAGTCATTGCCGAAGATGCGAAAACCCGGATCGAAGCTCTACCGCAAGTTGAAGGAGCCAGCGTCGAGATCGTCTGGGATCCGGTTTGGACCCCTCAAATGATCTCCGAAGAGGGAAAGAAAAAGCTCGGGCTACTGTAAGAGCCGCTCGTCGTCCGATGAGCCAAGGTAGTGGGGTTGGCTGCGCCGCCCCATTGCGGGTCCGAATTGGCGGAGATCGATTCTACCCGTCTGCGACGCGGGGCATCGTTGTCGTTCGAAGGTCCTCGGCCGCAGCTGTCGGGCGGCGGAGGCAACCCGACCACGGCATTCCGGCGGCGGAGACCGAACCAAGCCGTTTTTGACGCGGGGATCGTCGTTGTTTGGTCGTCCTCGGCCGCTGCTGTCGGGCGGCGGAGCCAACCCGACCACGGGATCCGGGCGGGGGCATTTGCGCCGTTCCGGGCCAAATCGCACGCGATGTATTCAGTTAGGTTTTTCCACCGTCAGGCGGAAATCGCGCAGGCCGGTGACGCGAACTTCTTCGAATGGGTCGATGTAGGCTCCCATGGCCACCGCGTCGTAGGTTTTGCCTTCGATGTCGATCTCTCCGGTGGGATGAAGCGCGGTGGTCGTCCGGCCGGTGCGGCCGATCAATGGGTGCCGGTCCTTTTTGGGATCGTTGCTGAAGGTCGTGGCGTGGTTTTCATGAAGGTTTTCCAGAGTCCACTTTCGCCGGCGCCGATTGTTTTTCCTGGTGGAATCGTCGCTCATTCCGGATCGCTCTTGAGGAGGTCGATGCAGAGATCGATCAATGCTTGGCGGAGGGGTTCGCTGCGGGCGGCGAATTCCCGTTGGTGGCGTTCGTAGCAGGTTCGGCCTTCGGGGGTTTCAATCAAAATCGGCTCGAAACCGAGGCTCCGGAAGTCGTAGGGACTGGCCCGCATGTCGATTTCGCGGATCTCCGCCGCCAGGACAAAGGTGTCGGCCAACAACTCCGAAGACGCCCAGGGAAGGAGTTTGTAGGCCCATTTGCAGAGGTCCATGTTGACATGAAGGCAACCGCGCTGGTCGAGATTTGTCTGGTCCGGTCGGGTCAACTGGAATTGGTTGCGGGGCCGGGCGGCGGAAGTGAAGAAACGAAAAGCGTCGTAGTGCGAGCAGCGGAGGGACGAAGCTTCAACCACCTCGGCGATCTCTTCGGGGGAGAGCCGGAGGGGCCAGGCGGAATGGCGGACTTCCGGGCTGCGGTAAACCATCGCCCATTCGTGGAGCCCGAAACAGCCGAATTGGGGCGGGCGTTCCCGGCAGCCTTCGAGCAAGGTCAGGAGCCAGGCGACCGATTTCCGCCGGGCGGACGGGAGAGTCGCCGAGGCTACTCCGATTCCCCCGGGAAAACGGGCATAGTAGCGGTGGGAAAGATATTCGTCCGCCTGGTCTCCGGCCAATAATACCCCCGCCCCCGGATGCCACCGGAGCAGATGGGAGGCGCGTAATCCGTTGTAGTCGAAGAGGAAATCGTAAACGGGATGCTTTTCACCGAGTTTTCCCCGGGCCAGGTGGGGACCGACCCAGGGGGCCAGGCGCTCGAGATGGCGATTCCGCGCTTCGATCCATTCCGCCTCCGGGATTGTCCGAACCGGATCGGTGGCGGACGACTGCGGAGAAATTGTCTGACGGGCTGGAAACGGCATCTTCGTATCCTTTACGTGGAAGGTTCAAATCTGTCAAAATGAAGCGGTAGGAAGATGCTCGACTTTCTCCGCGTCCCGGGTAAATTGGGGGCACTTAGCGAGTGAAAGCCGGATTTCGTGTTGAGTATCGTCATTCTCTTCTCAACTTGCGGGAGCAAGGGGAACTCACGTTTTCCACTCACTCAATGATGAAGTCCGGAATTGAAAAATATACATGGGAAAGGTTTTGAACTCAGCCGCCATTGAGGAGCGGATTATTGTTTGTGTCGCCGATGGCAGGGACGCGGAAAAGGTTGAATCCGTTTTGCGGGAGCACGGAATTCGAGTGGACGCGGTGCAGGATCCCGCCTTGCTTTGGGAGGAGGCCCGGAAAGGAGTCGGGGCGGTCATTCTCGGCGAAGAAGTCGCCACCAAGGAAAAGTTGAACTCCCTGCTCTCCTGTCTGAACGACCAACCGGCCTGGTCGGATCTCCCGCTGATTTTGATCGTGGCCCAAGGAGAGGAGCTCTGGAAGCGATTGGAGAGCAGTGATTTGGGTCCGAGCGGTAACATCACTTTCGTGGAGTCCCCGGTCCGCGAGCTTTCGTTGATCAACGCCGCCCAGGTGGCGTTGCGGGCTCGTCGCCGCCAATACGATGTGCGTGATCTGATCGAGCAGCGGGAGGCGATTCTAACCAGTATTCGGGATCCCTTTGTTCTACTGGACGAGAATTTACGTTACATCTATGTCAACGACCGGGCGGCGGAGGATCGGGGCCGCGACCGGGCGGATTTGTTGGGTCAGTCGCAAACCGACGTGGTTCCCGGTGTCCTGGGATCCCCTTACCACGAAGCCTTGTTGGAAGCCGTGCGGGGGAGGGAGCCGCGCCGGGTGGAACATTTCGACTCCGGGATCCGCCGCTGGTATGAGATGCGGATTTACCCGTCCGGCGCCGGGGTGGCGGTCTTCGGCAGCGACATCACTGAACGCAAACAGGCGGAAGAAGCTTTGCGCCAAAGCGAGGAGCGGCTTCGTTTGATGATTGAAAGCGCGATCGAATACGCGATTTTCAGTATGGATTGCGCGGGAGTGATTACCTCCTGGAACAGTGGGGCGGAGCGGATTCTCGGCCACAAGGAGGATGAGATCATCGGCAAGCCGATGGATTTGATCTATACCGCGGAAGACCGGGAAGCCGGAATTCCCGCTCAGGAACGCAACCTGGCGGAGGTGAGCGGGCAGGCGGAGGATGAGCGGTGGCACGTCCGAAAGGACGGAACCCGGTTTTGGGCTGGCGGCCAAGTGATGTCGATGGTCGATTCCGAAGACAAAGTCCGGGGGTATGTCAAAATCCTCCGCGATTACACCGGCCGCAAACGGGCGGAAACCTGGCTGATGGCATTGAACGAGACCCTTGAAAAGCGGGTGGCGGAGCGGACCGCCGAAGCCGAGCAGCGGGCCACTCAATTACAAATGCTGGCGGGGGAACTGACCGAAGCCGAAGAGCGGGAGCGGCGCCGCCTCGCCGAACTCTTGCACGATCACTTGCAGCAGATCCTGGTCGCCGCCAAAATGCAGGTCGGCATGCTTTCGCAACGTCCCTTGGACAACTCGGTGACGGAGGCCCTGCAGCAGGTGGACAACCTGTTGAAGCGGTCGATCGAAGCGTCCCGTTCGCTGACCGTCGAACTGAGTCCGCCGATCCTTTACGACGCGGGACTTTGCCCGGCGTTTCAATGGCTCGCCCGCCGCATGCAGGAAGATCATGGGATCCAAGTGAAAGTGACCGCCGACGAGGAGGTGAATCCGGAATCGGAAAATCTCCGCGCGTTTCTTTTCCAAGCGGTCCGGGAGCTTCTCTTCAACATCGTGAAACACGCCGGGGTGAAAGAAGCCGAAGTGAAGCTGGTCCGCTCGGAAGGAACGGTCGAAGCCACGGTCGAGGACCGCGGGGTCGGCTTTCAACCCGGCAAACCGGGGTCGAGTTTCGAGGGGAGTGGATTCGGCCTCTTCAGTATCGGCGAGCGGGTGAAACTTTTGGGTGGCTCCATTCACATTGACAGTTCCGTCGGCACGGGCACTTCGGTTCGGGTGAGGGTGCCGTTGATGCAACCGAAACGGGCCTCATCGGCTAAAACCCGTATATTTGAAGTGGAACCGGCGGTCGAACCGACCACCGGCCGGATCCCGCCCCAACGGGTGGAAGGTCCCGAGGACCGGATCCGGATTCTCCTGGCTGACGACCATAAGATATTGCGCGAGGGACTGGCGGGGCTTTTGCGGGAACAGGCCGATTTCGAGGTGGTGAGTGAAGCATCCGACGGCCAGATGGCGGTCGAGATGGCGCGCGAGACGAAGCCCGATGTGATCATCATGGACGTCAGCATGCCCCGCTTGAACGGCATTGAAGCGACTCGCAAGATCACCGAAGAGATGCCTGAGATCAAAGTGATCGCCCTATCGATGCACGCCCAGGAGGATATGGCCGACGCGATGCGACAAGCTGGAGCGATCGCCTACATGACGAAGGGAGCCCCTTCGGAGATCCTGACGGCGGCGATCCGAAACGCGGCGTCCGGCGGGAGCAACTGATTTACCCGTCCGCGCCAGCCCTTCCGTCCGGACGGTTTTGCTTCCCGGGGCGGTTTCGGGTATCTTGGAGGCATGAGCATACTCAGTCAGGTATCGTGCACCCCTTGCCGGCCGGGCGAACCTCCGATCACCGATGAAGAAGTCGCGGTTCTGCATCCATTGGTCCCGACCTGGCGGATCGTCGATGAAAGCGGCGTGCGAAAATTGCGTAATGAATTTGAATTCGACGACACTGGGGCAAGTCTTGAGTTTGTCCGGCGCCTGGAGGAAATCGCCTCTAAAGAGGATCATCATCCGAAGGCCGAAGTGCACGGAAAGAAAGTGACTGTCGCCATTTGGACTCATGTGATCCATGGATTGCACCCCAACGATTTCATCCTGGCCGCCAAAGCCGACGGTGCTTTCACCGAAGTGATGGTCGGGGCGGAAGGAACGATGTACGTCAACGAATCGCTCCCCCGTCTGGGCGATCTGCCGCGGTTCCAGCATATGATGCAGCGACGGATCGCGCGAAGGCGGGACGATGATCCCGAGGCCTCCCGCCGGGTTTCGCTGGCCGGTCGAAATCGAATCGGAAGAAGATCGGTTGATAGCCACGAAAAGGCACAAAACACCCAAAAAAGAGAGCTGATTTAGTTCTTTTTACGCCCTTTGTGCTTTTTCGCGGCTATCCGAATCGCGGATTGCGGGTCAAAACAACACCACGATCAACGCCATGCTTGGAATGCAGAGCAAGGTGCTGAAAACGATCGATCCGGAGGCGAGAGCCTCGTCCCCCTTCATTTCTTTGGCCATCACGTAAGAGGCGACGGCGGTCGGGGAAGCGGCGAGGAGCATCAGCACCAGCAACGCCTTGCCCTCGACTCCGGCCAGCGTTCCCAGCCAATAACAAACCAGCGGCAGGGCGATCACCTTGAGCACCGAAGCGACGACGGAACTACGGATCCTTCCGTGTAAAGGCACATAGGCCATCCCGCCTCCGACGACCAGCAGGGCGGCGGGAGCGGCGATTTGTCCGACGAAGGACAGGGTTTCAAGCACCGCTCCGGGGAGATGCCACGGAAGAAGGAAGAGGCCAATGCCGATGAACGCGGCGAGAATCAACGGGTTCCGGGCGATCTTGATCACCATGGTCCGGAGCGGTCGATCGTCGCCACCGGTTTGCTGACTCCGCACCAGCACCACCACGGCGACGCCGTTGTAAAGAATCATTGTCGGGACGAACGCGAAGATGAACTGGGTGACCAAGGGCGAGGAAGTCGCCTCATCCAGCCCCCGGAGGGCGAAAACCAGCAAGGGCAAACCGACGTAGGCCAAATTCCCCCGGAAGGCGGCTTGGACGAACGTTCCCATCGATTGGATCGGCAACCGGAGCCACCACCGGTAGCAGATCAAACTCAGCCCGATGATGACGAAGGTACCGATGTAAAGGACGCCGATGATGCGGGCGGTTCCGTCGGGCACCGTCCCGGCGGTGGCGATGCTATGAACAATCAACGCCGGCAGTGCGACCCGGAACAGCAAGCCGTTCATTTCATTGAGAAACGATTCGCTCAACGAGCGGCGCCGCGCGAGGAAATATCCCAGTGCGATGATCACGAAAACAGGAAGCAAAGTATTGAATACGGCGGTCACGATCGAAAAATTCGCTCCGATCATCACCACCGGAGACGAAAAGATACAGCGGAAAATCGGCGGATGCTCCGGGCGGAAAGAGCGGCGCGCTTCAGTCGCCGTGGAGGGACGACCTCCGTGTCGTCCGCGGCGGATCGGCAGCTCGACGGATGCTCTGGTTAGCCCAATGGGCTTTCGCCCTCCAGCCCAGGGTTCGGCCGAGTGAAACGAGGCCTACCCTGGGTAAACCATCGACCCTCGTGAACCGCAACGCGGTTCCGCCGTCAGATCGGACGGGCGTAACCCCTTCGGGGTAAATTCATTGCGGGACCGATCCCAGGGTAGCCCGCGTTCGCGGGCAACCCTGGGCTGGAGGACGAAACGCCGTTGGCGTATGCGACGTCGAGGGTCGGCGCCGACGCGCGATTCCCGGGCTTCGAAGCGTGGAGGGACGACCTCCGTGTCGTCCGCGGCGGATCGGCAGCTCGGCGGATGCTCTGGTTAGCCCAACGGGCTTTCGCCCTCCAGCCCAGGGTTCGGCCGAGTGAAACGAGGCCTACCCTGGGTAAACCATCGCCCCTCGTGAACCGCAACGCGGTTCCGCCGTCAGATCGGACGGGCGTAACCCCTTCGGGGTAAATTTATTGCGGGACCGATCCCAGGGTAGCCCGCGTTCGCGGGCAACCCTGGGCTGGAGGACGCAACGCCGTTGGCGTATGGGACGTCGAGGGTCGGCGCCGACGCGCGATTCCCGGGCTTCGAAGCGTGAAGGGGACGACCTCCGTGTCGTCCGCGGCGGATCGACGGATGCTCTGGTTAGCCCAACGGGCTTTCGCCCTCCAGCCCAGGGTTCGGCCGAGTGAAACGAGGCTTACCCTGGGTAAACCTCTCGTGAACCGCAACGCGGTTCCGCCGTCAGATCGGACGGGCGTAACCCCTTCGGGGTAAATTCATTGCGGGACCGATCCCAGGGTAGCCCGCGTTCGCGGGCAACCCTGGGCTGGAGGACGAAACGCCGTTGGCGTATGCGACGTCGAGGGTCGGCGCCGACGCGCGATTCCCGGGCTTCGAAGCGTGGAGGGGCGACCTCCGTGTCGTCCGCGGCGGATCGACGGATGTTCTGGTTAGCCCAACGGGCTTTCGCCCTCCAGCCCAGGGTTCGGCCGAGTGAAACGAGGCCTACCCTGGGTAAACCATCGACCCTCGTGAACCGCAACGCGGTTCCGCCGTCAGATCGGACGGGCGTAACCCCTTCGGGGTAAATTCATTGCGGGACCGATCCCAGGGTAGCCCGCGTTCGCGGGCTACCCTGGGCTGGAGGACGAAACGCCGTTGGCGTATGCGACGTCGAGGGTCGGCGCCGACGCGCGATTCCCGGGCTTCGAAGCGTGGAGGGGACGACCTCCGTGTCGTCCGCGGCGGATCGACGGATGCTCTGGTTAGCCCAACGGGCTTTCGCCCTCCAGCCCAGGGTTCGGCCGAGTGAAACGAGGCCTACCCTGGGTAAACCATCGACCCTCGTGAACCGCAACGCGGTTCCGCCGTCAGATCGGACGGGCGTAACCCCTTCGGGGTAAATTCATTGCGGGACCGATCCCAGGGTAGCCCGCGTTCGCGGGCAACCCTGGGCTGGAGGACGAAACGCTGTTGGCGTATGCGACGTCGAGGGTCGGCGCCGACGCGCGATTCCCGGGCTTCGAAGCGTGGAGGGGACGACCTCCGTGTCGTCCGCTGCGGATCGGCGGATGCTCTGGGCGGACCAGACGGAGCTGGTCCCTCCCAGAAAGGAGCGGCGCGCTTCAGCCGCCGTCGTGGGGGAGCGCTTCAACGCCGCCCGGCTTTGTCCGGCAAGGAGTTCCCTTCTTTCCACGCGGGGGCGGTGACGGATGTGTGGGGATATTTCGGAAGTCCGAGGACGTTTCGCTGGAGGCGGCTGACGAGGTAGTCGATCACGCGGTGGCAACTGACTTCGACCCCGGTGTAGATGCCGCTATATGGGTTGGTCGCATCGTGGATGTTCAGATCGACCAAGGCCGTTTCGTCCGGGATGGAAACACCTTTGGCGCGCAAGACAGGCACGCAGGCGGTAAGGGCGAGACTGTTGGCGAGCAGGACATCCGGGCGCCAGCGGTCGTACCATTTGGCGAAGGCGTCGGGCAAGTTGCGGTCTTCCGCCACCAGGACCGGGAGGCGGCGGCATTTGCGGGTTTCCTGGACCGAAGAAAGAAACCCGGCACGCCATCGTCCCTGGGTCCGATAGTCACTGCTGGCCAATGAAATGTAACCGGGACGGGTGTATCCCCGTTCCAGGCAGGTTTTGAACGCGAGGCGGGCGCCGCCGTGATGGTCGCCGTCGACCCGGTCCATGGCTGGTTTGACGATGCTGGTGCTCATGGTGATCGGGGCGAAATGCTCCCAGTTCAAATCGATGATTTTTCCGTCGGGACGTTCCGGGGGAGGGAAGAAAAGGCCGCGGATGTTGCGGGCGTGGAGGGCTTTTTCCAGGCGTCGGGGGTCGTTGCCGTAATCAAAGATCTCGAAGTGATCGAGTTTGTAGCCGAGGTCGGCGGCGTGGATGGAGGCGGTTTTGTAGATGAGGGCGACGTAACCGTTGTCGACGATCGCATTCGAGTCGGGGGACCGGGTGATGAAACCAAGAGTTCCCTGGAAATCGGGTTGGGCGCCGGTCCGGCGTTGTTGCATGAGAGCGACGACCATCGGATTGGCCCGGTAACCCATCTCGGCGGCCAGCTTTTGCAACCGCTCCCGGGTATGGGCGGGGAGTTGCGGACTGTTGCGCAACGCCAGGGAGACGGTGGTCACATGGACGCCCGCCACCTCGGCGATCTGCTTCAAGCTGGTCGCCCGGGGCCGGGAACCGGAGGGGGAGGAGGAGTCGGGGGATTTCTTTTTCATTGGTCGACTCTACGATTAGAGTAACAAACCTGTCGACTTGAAAACGTCTTTGAGTGACCTTGGTGCATCCAATCGCAGCATCTTTCCACGCCCAACAGAAAGGATAATTTATGAAGTTACTTCGCCCGATCCGCATTGCGCTCTGCCTCGGTTTCGCTTATGCACTCACCTTCGTTTCCCCCGCCGCGGCCGGGGAAATTGTCGGACTTTGGCATTTTGATGGGAATGTGACCGATTCGTCCGGCTATGGTTCCACCGCCAATCAGTGGGGCCACATCCTGTTTGATTTCGAGACAAAGCAAGTGGGAACCGCCTCGGTGCATATCGATCAATCGGAGGTCCAGAGCGGCATCCGGCTGAATCTGAGCCCGGAGGCCGCCGCTCTGAAAGGGAAAACGGAAATCGGGTTTTCGGTCTGGATCTATCGGAACCGGGACGATGCGGGAAATCAGCGAGTGCTCGCCTTTAGCGATCACGCCAACGCGAGTCCCACGTTTCGGCTGCAGCGGTCGGCCGCATGGCCAAACAATCCCAACCGCTACCTCCTTCAAGCTCCCGGACTCAATTTGCCGAGTGGTTCGACCAACAGCCCGCAGATCATACTCCCTTTTCGGGAGTGGACCCATTTCGCCATAGCCTCGGATGGAACCCACGCTGGAGTTTATGTGAACGGCGAGCGAATTGGTCCGCTGGCAGAGGTGGGGACTGCTGGATTCGAGGCCGGCGCCTACCTGCAATTGGGAATGGAGGCCAGCAACGTCGGCAACCGGTCGGATGTGTTTTTCGACGATCTCGTTTTATACGATGGGCCGGCCGACGCTGACTGGGTTGCCCATCTGTATCAACTCGGTCTTCAAGGGATCAACGCCTTCATTCCCGAGCGGGAGCCGGACGAACCGGTGCCGGTTGCGATTCGTCAGGCGGGCGAGTTGGAGTTCGCGACGGAGGTAGGAAGCGTCTATCTCGTTCAATCCTCCGACGACGGTGAAACGTGGACCAACGAAGGAACCATGTTCGTGGCGGACGGCGAGATCACGCGGCGATTCGTCTCCGGGGACCGTCAATTCTACCGCGTGAGAACCCAGTAACGATCCCTTCGTCCAACCCCTTACTTCAAGGAGACACCAACATGAACTTTCGCACTATCACAAACACGATTCCTTCGGTCATCCTTTTCGGATTGCTGGCCGGCGCCGCTCCGGCGGGCGCCCATGTCGTCGGACTCTGGCACTTCGACGAAGATTTCAATGACTCGTCCGGATACGGCAGCACCTATTTTCATGAATATTCCGAGGATTGGGGAACTCCGGTGATCAGCACGGAGGTTTTTCAGGTGGGAACCGGATCGGTCAACTCGGGAGGCGTGAGCAACCCGCTCGACCCGCTTTCCGACACCGGGGTCCTTCGGCTCGACCTGAGCGAAACCGCCAAAGAGTTAAAAGGGTCCACCGAGTTCGGCCTTTCGATGTGGGTGTTTCGAAATCAGGACACCACCGGAAACACCCGGATCTTCGCGTTCACCACCGGGGAAACCTTTGCGGAAATCGAGCCGAAACTGGTGATCCGCACCCGGAGCACGACTCCGGCCGATCAATATTTCATCACCAATGCCGGTCTGAACGGGCTTGGGGAAGACACTAATCCGTTCTCGTTGCCCTTTCAGGAATGGACCCATATCGCGATCACTGCCGACGGATCGACCGCCGGGCTCTATGTGAACGGGAATTTGATCCATAGCACCAGCATCACCTCAGCCGACGGGGCCAATTTGGGAGACTACATCCACTTGGGATCCCTTCACGCCGGGTCGGGAAGCTACGCGAATTCCTTCTGGGACGATCTCGTTCTCTACGACGGGCCGACGGATGGAGAATGGGCGGCGACGGCCTACCAATTGGGGCTCGCCGGGGCGAATTTCGTGACCGAGGCGGAATTGACCCAAGACGTTCCCTTCGTGAAGAACCCGGCGGTGAAACTGGAATTCGAGACCGACGTGAACCGGTCCTACCAACTGCAACGGTCGGCGGACCTGCAGTCCTGGGAGGACGACGACCTAATCTTCCCCGGAACCGGCCAAACGGCCCGCCGGTTCTATGAAACCCGGGAAAAAGGGAAAGAGTTTTACCGCGTGTTGGGGGATTGATCGACGTTCCCTAAACACACAATTCTCGACGTGAAGGAGGTCGGGGATCTGCTAAATTCCCAGATACTCTACGATTAGAACAATGCCAGAATCGACGCCACATGCCGAATCTTCAACGATCGGGCCTGCATTCAAACCTCAAGAATGAAACCAACCAGAACAAAGCATATCATGAATCTTAGAACAATTATCCGAAACGTTGTCTCTCTCTCCGCGCTTGGACTTTTGACCTGCGGTTCGAACGCGGGAGCGAATATTGTCGGGCTCTGGCATTTCGACGGCGATTTTAATGATTCGTCAGGGTATGGAAGCACCGTTAATTCATTTGGTGATGTCACCTTTGGTTCCAGCCCTTCCCAAGTCGGGACCGGCGCTGTACATGTCGATCAATCGGAAGTCCAGAGCGGCTTCCGGTTGAATCTGAGTTCAGAAGCAACCGCACTAAAAGGGAGCACGGAGGTGGGGTTTTCGATCTGGATTTACAGAAATCGCAATGATACAGGGAACAATAGATTGTTCGCCTTTAGTGATGCCGCAAACGGCAGTCTTGCATTCCAACTGCAACGGTCCGATAGTTGGAGCGCGAACGCCAATCGCTATTATTTGAACGCTCCCGGCCTTGGCTTGCCCAGCGGAACTAGTAATAGCCCCCAAATACTCATTCCCTTTCAGGAATGGACCCATTTTGCCATTGCCTCGAACGGAACCCAGGCCGGAGTTTATGTGAATGGATCACGAGTCGGTGCGTTCGCGACGGTCGGCGATGTAGGTTTCAACTCTGGAGCTTATCTTCAATTGGGTATGGCTCTGAGTAATTCGGGAAACCGATCGGATGTCTTTTTTGACGAACTTGTTCTCTTCGATGGCGCCACTGACGGAGACTGGGTCAGTCAGATGTATGCCATGGGCGTCGCCGGGCAAAACATTCCGGAGCCGGCCACGACTGCCGCGCTGATTGGATTCGGGGTGTTGACCTTGGTGATCGCTCGTCGGCGCTGGAAGGCGTAGTTGGCGGCGAGGAGAACACACCCCACCATGCTGGCGCATGGTCCCCCCCTCTCAAGAGGGGATCAGCGTAGAGGAAGTTCCCCTCTTGAGAGGGGGGGACCGCTCGCTAGAGCGGTGGGGTGTGTTTCTGCACGAATTGCAGCAGCCGATGCCATAAACGAAAAATTCAAAGAACGAATGAAAATCACCCTCTATCGGCCGCTCGCGCTGATTCTCGCCATCAGCGTGGCGGCGACTTCCCTCGCGGCTGCCAGCGACGGCGAGATCGAGATCGTCGGTTTGTGGCATTTCGACGAGAACATGGATGATGCCACCGGTTCGTGGAGCGGTTTCGGGCGCGGATCGCGGGGCAAGATCGACCGCGAGGAATTTAAGGTCGGGTCCGGTGCCTACTCGGCGGTCCACGGGGAGGAGTCGGCCAGTAATTGGCGGCACCATGCCACCGGGCGGATCCTGTTAACCAATCACGCCGAGATCGATGGGGCCGAGGCCTTCGGCATTGCTTTGTGGATACGTCCGGTCAAGTCCTGGGCGAGGGAGGGACGGGTTTTCAGCTTTGGCCGGAATGCCTTCGGTCTGGCCGCGGTGCCGGGAGAGGAGGGGCGATTTCGGTTGGCCGATCCGGGGTTCGCGGCGGCGGATTCGCTTTCTCCGCTCGACCTTCCACTCGACGAATGGAGTCACCTCGCGGTGGCCGCCGACGGTGGAACGGTCCGGGTCCTGGTCAATGGCGAACTGGTGAACGAAGTCCCTCAGACCGGTCCGCTGAAAGGCGGGAGTGTTTTGTATCTGGGCGCGCTCGACAGCGGGGGCGTCGGTTTATTCGGAACCTGGATCGACGAGTTGGTGCTGGCACGGGGACCGGTCGACGCGGCGTGGGTGAAAGGTGTCTATGAGCAGACCCGGACCGGCGAGCCGCTGCCGTATGAACCACCCGCTCCGCCCGAGTTTGTCGCGGTGGAACGCGATCCGGGAAAGTTTCTCCGGTTGTCGCACGACCGGCTGGAGTTGACCGCCTCGCAGACCAAACGGCTGTCGATCACGGCGACTGAAACGCCATTGTTCGGTGGATACATTCCGTCGCGGATGATGAGCAACGAAGAGGAGGTGCGGGAAATCATCCGCGACTTGGAGGCCCACAATTGCAATACCATTATGGTGTCGCTGGAGTGGTGCATCGCGCGGGCCTCGTTGTTGCGGTTGTTTCACGAACACGACTTCCGGGTCTTCGTGGTCCTGCCGCCTCCGTATGGGGCCGATTTCGTGCGGCAAGTCCCGGACGCCGCGCAACGGGACGGCGAAGGGAATTCGCTGCGGACCGCTTCATTTTACGATCCCCGCTTTATCGAACATTTGCGGGAGAATTTTCTCGCCGAAGGATTGGAAGGGCGGGGGATCGACGCGCTGATTTTGGACGAACCGTCGCAC
This sequence comes from Verruconatronum alginivorum, assembly GCF_056590205.1. Taxonomy (NCBI): domain Bacteria; kingdom Pseudomonadati; phylum Verrucomicrobiota; class Opitutia; order Opitutales; family Verruconatronaceae; genus Verruconatronum; species Verruconatronum alginivorum. The sequence continues at coordinate 4,224,819 of NZ_JBWPVQ010000001.1, forward strand.
CGCGACTACCGGATCGCCCTGCGCGAAGGAAGGCTGTATCACGCGCATCCCGCAGAGCAGGAAGCGTATCGGCAAATGCATGGCCGTCCCTTGGGGGAGCTCAATTTGAACACCCATCCGCCCGATCGCGCCGACTACGACCGGTTGATGGAATTTCGCCGGAAGATGATGCACGACTGGTTGGATCTGGTCGAAGAACTCGTCGCGTTGCGGGCACCGGGAGTCGATTATCATGTGGTGCTCACTCCGGACAACGTGACCAACTACCGCTACGCCGGCTACCTGAGAGGTCGGGAGGCGACCGGGGTCGATGTCGAAACATTGTTGCAAAGCGAGCGGCTCCGCGGAATTCAGTTCACCGCCTATATGAATGCCTGGGGGGACAAGGATCCCGAGTGGGTGGCTGGTTTTCTGCCTTTGTTCAAGACCCGGGCGCACGAGCAGGGCAAAGCTTCGATTTTCTGGGCTCAGGCTTATACGGAATCGCCGACCCAGGTGAGCCGAGGATTTCATCCGGGAGGGATCGGCGGATTGGTCGACGTCACTGTCGGTGAGGGCGTGGATGGGGTGTTCCTTTGGAGTTATCGCGGCTTTTCCCGGGAAGGATACGGTTGGCCGGAGTTCTTCAAGGAGTTCGCGGAAACCGCGGGACAATACCGGGACCGCCCCGCGGAAGGATTGACCTTCGCGCTTGATCCGACGGAGGCGACGATTTCCCTGGACGTCTCGCCCAAGGGGAATGGTCGGTATGATCTAGCGGTTCGAAGCGCCCAGCCGGGCGAGTTCACCTTGCGAGTGCGGAACCGGGCGGGGATTGAACAAGTGATTCCGGTGGTGGTCCGACGGTGAGAAGCATCGTTTTTTTAACCACGAATAGACACGAATGAACACGAATGAAGAGTCTGGGGAAACAACGGAGGATCTTCCAGCCGACCGAATACGAGAAGACGGCAGGATGCCATCCCTCCCAGAGCTCACGAATCAAATCGGAGGGTTGGCTTCCAGCCGACCAAATGCGGTGCTCACGCCGTTACTTACGCACTGCGGACGGCAGGATGCCATCCCTCCCAGTGCTCACGAATCAAATCGGAGGGTTGGCTTCCAGCCGACCGAATGCGGTTTCAATTTAAATTAGGATGAGAAAATGTCCGAAAGTTTACCCCAAGGTCGCTTCCTGGTGGATTCGAATCTTTGCCGCGGCGGTGACGGTGTGGGCTGTTCTGTCGGCGGCGGAGGCGCGACCGCCGGTGATTTTGCCGGGACCCGCGGGAACGGAGGAGACGCATCAGCTGGTTTGGGAAACCGTCCCGGGAGTGCGGTATGAAGTGCAAACGACGACGGATTTGTCGGACCCCGGGGCCTGGGAAACGGTGGTCGGTTATCCGGTGGAAGCCGCGACCGTGGTCGATTCGTTGCCGTTTTCCACCGTCGGCCAGGCGGCGCGGTTTTTCCGGATCATTCCGATCGACGAGCAGGCACCGACGATCGCGGGCCGTTTTCCAGAGGCTGGCAGTTTCGCGGTGTCACGTGTCTCGCCGTTGGTGATTGAATTGATGGATTGGAGCGGAATCGATCCCGCCACGATTTCGTTGGCCGTCGGAGGACTTGGAACATTCGGTCTGGGCGATCCGGAACTTTCGTATGTGGACGGGACGTTGATTTTCGACCGGGGCAACATTCCGCTCGGGGCCTATGGGGCCCATGTCGGCGTCCATCTCGTCGTCGCCGACACTCTGGGAAACGCGGGCAGCCACGCGTGGTCGTTTCGGCTCGAACAGGAGCCAAAGTTGGCGGGTGATCTTTTGGTCCTCGGCAGTCCGGAAGCGTTGGCGGCGGGCCAGCAACTGACCCCGGAACAACAGGCGGTCCTCGCGGCGGTGGCGTCCGCCGACGAATCCGGCGCGATGGCGGCCGGGAGCCGATGGTGGAGCTTGAGCGGAGTCACGCCCGGCACCTTGGTGTTCGACTATGACGGCGGCACGCCTCCGGATTTTCAGCCGGGGCAATTTTTGGCGAATCTCGCCCCGGGTCATGTGGACGAAGTTTTTTACCGGCAAGTGATTTCGGTCGCCGACCAAACGCCCGGATCCGGTCAGTTGACCGTCCAGACTGCGGATGTCGGTTTGTTGGAAATCTTCGAGCAAGCCTCGATTTCCAGTTCCAGGGAAACCGGCGGGCAAGTCGTTTTCGCCGTCGATGGAGATGGCTCGCTGGTGGGCGAGGGAGCCGGCTTCAGCGTCGGCGGCGCGTTCGAAGAGACCCTCGATTTCCTCGACGGAGGGATCGATTTCGATCTGGCGGGAATCTGGCTGTCCCAACCGGCGCTGCGGGTGGCGATCGACATCGAGGATTCGCGGGTCGAGGAATTCTTTTTCCGATACGACGGACGGACCACGATGCGGGTGGCCCCAACGGTCACGGTGGCGGGTCCGGCCGAGGAAACGGTGACGACCGATCTTCCGCTCCTGTCGAGTCAGCATCTCGTCTATCTCGGACAAGCGGGAGCGGTTCCGGTCTGGATCGATCTCGGCTTCTTGCTGGACGCGGAGGCGGGAGTCGAGGTCTCGGGGCCGGCCAGTTTCAGCGCCGCAGTGGAAAAGACCGAACGGATCTTCTTGGAGGCGAATTTCAGTGCAAGGGAACCGACGCGAAACGAATGGAAAACGTCGGGACCGATCACCGCTCTTTCGACGGAAGGGCCGAGTGTAGCCGTCGATGGATCCGCCAGGATCTGGGCGACCTTGTTGCCGCAGATCGATGCCGGCTTGGATGGCTTGTTTGGCCTCGATTTCGAACTCGCGTCCTCGTTGGAACTCGACGGCAACGGCTCGGGCGGAAGCGGGACTTTCGATCTGACGGGACGGATCCTCGCCCGGGCCGGCCTCGACTTGAGTGGGGTCGACGAGGAGGAGCTGCCGGTGTTGGCCGATCATGAACTGGCGAGGCAGCCCTGGCGTTTCCAACAACCGCCTCCGGGTTCGTTGACGATTCTGGAACACCCGGCGTCGGCTTCGGCCCAGTTGGGGGAGAGCGTGGTTTTCCGTTCCCTGGCGGTGGCGGGATCGGCGATCTCGTATCAATGGTATTTCGATGGGATCCCGCTTCCCCGTCAGACCGGACCCTCGCTCAAGCGGTCGCACGTGCGGCTCGAAGATGCGGGCAATTATTCGGTATTAGTGACTTCCGGAGGAGAATCGTTGATGTCGGAAGTCGCCACCCTGACCGTGACCCTGCCACCGGGACCGCCGGCCCCGGAAGGCCGGATTGTCGGATTGTGGCACTTCGATCACGATTTCAGCGACTCCTCGGGTTACGGCAGCACCGCCGATTACAATACCAGTCTCGGGACCCCGGTGATTAGTCATGAAATTTTCCAGGTCGGGTATGGATCGGTGAATTCGGGAGCCGCGTCGGAAATTAGCGTGCTTCGGTTGATCCTGAGCGAAGCGGCGGGGGCGCTCGATGGCTCCACCGAGTTTGGCCTGTCGATGTGGGTTTACCGCAATCAGAATGCCACCGGCAACACCCGGATGTTTGCGTTTTCCGTGGGGCCGAGGGATCCGACGGGGTTACATATTCGCCGGACGAGCGGAACTCCGCTGGATCAATATTTCCTGGCCAATGCCGGTTTGAACGGACTTGGGGGCGGAGCCTTTACCCTGCCTTACCAGGAGTGGACCCATATCGCCATCACCGCCGACGGCCAAAGCGCCGGGCTCTACATCAATGGCGAAATGGTTCACAGTACCGTGATCACGGATACCGGGACGCAAGGGGTCAGACTCGGAAATTTCATCCATCTCGGATCGCTGCATGCCGGATCGGGAAGTTACCTGAACACGTTCTGGGACGAATTGGTTTTGTATGATGGTCCGACCGACGGCGCCTGGGCGATGGATTGGTATGAACAAGGAAGTCAAACGGCACCGGTGGGCATGGTGACGGTTTCTGGAGGGACTTTGCCGGCGATCTCGGGACTGGGGGAGCTGGATGTCGGGGATTTCCATCTCGGGCGGAACCTGGTGACCTGGCAGGAGTGGCAAACCGTGCGTGACTGGGCCGTCGACCACGGGTACGATCTAGCCGATATCGGCGCGGGGTGCGACGCCCAGCACCCAGTGCATTCGGTCAACTGGTACGACGTTCTCAAATGGTGCAACGCCCGGAGTGAAATGGAAGGGTTGACACCGGTTTACCTGCTGGAAGGGGAAGGAACGATTTACCGGAGCGGAGAATTCGGACGGAGAGGAGCCGGAACAGTGACCCAGGACGCGGCGGCCGACGGCTACCGCTTGCCCACGGAGGCGGAATGGGAATTCGCCGCGCGCGGCGGAAACCAAAGCGGGGGGCATACCTTCAGTGGAAGCGACGACCTGAACCTGGTTGGCTGGTATGTCGAAAACTCCAGCGGAGCCGCTTGTGGCTTGTCCCAAGGGCGGGGAACCCATCCGGTCGGTCAGAAAGCCCCGAACGAACTCGGCATCTTCGACATGAGCGGCAACCTGTGGGAGTGGTGCTGGGACGCCGCCAACGACACCAATCGACGCATTCGGGGGGGAGATTGGAGCTCCGGCTACTTCATGTGCGCCCTCACCGTGAGAAATTTCAATTATCCGGACCTCCGCACCCAGGTCGACGGTTTCCGGATTGCTCGAAGGGTCAACGAGTAAGGGGTTCCCGGACTCCCCACCACACCAATTCCGAATGTTTCACTCTACGATTAGAGCAATAAGAGTATGGACTCCACAAGCGCATTAAAGGATCGTTTTAGCAGAGATCGAAGTTTCCCGATGAAGGTGACCCTCCCAGAAAAAAAAATCCGCTGTCGCAGGCAGAAAAGCATCCGACTCTTGGGTCGCGCTATCATTTTTATCATTCTAGTTTTCAGCTACTTGCAACTGGAATCGGTCCATTTGAACGCGGAGGTGGTCGGTCTTTGGCACTTCGAGACGGACTACCGGGATTCTTCGGGATACGGGAGCACCGCGACCGCGAATCTGGGAACCCCGCCGATCAGCCATGACGTTTTCCAGGTCGGAACCGGAGCGGTCAACTCCGGCGCCGCCAGTGGAATCGGCGTGTTGCGGCTGAATCTGAGCGAGGAGGCGGCCGCCTTGAATGGGGGCACCCGTTTTGGGATCTCCGTTTGGCTTTACCGCAACCAGGAGGCGGCTGGAAACCAGCGGATGCTCACTTTCAGCGAAGAGACCGGCGGCGGTTTCGGGATGACGATTCGGCGGGCCGGCACCTACACCGACACCAGTCGTTTCTTTCTGGAAGGCGCTGGATTGAATGGTTTGGGGGGGAACACGGTTGACCGGCAAATCAGGCTGCCGTTCCGGGACTGGACCCATGTGGCGATCACGGCCGACGGCGAGACCGCCGGGCTGTATGTCAACGGCAAGTTGGTCCATAGCACCAACGTCACCGGTGGAGAGGGGATCAACTTGGGGAATTTCATTCACCTTGGAGCCCAATCCGCAGCGACCGGCGGCTACATCGACACCTTTTTCGACGAACTGGTTCTCTACGACGGAGCCGCCGATGCCGAGTGGGTGGATCAATGGTATCAGCGGGGGCGGATCGTCGGCTTGTGGCCGTTCGATGACAGCACCGGGGATGTCACCGGCTCGTGGAGCGAGTTCGGCCGGGGATCCCGGGGCGGGATTGATCGGAATGTCCAGCGGGTCGGCACCGGGGCTTATTCGGCGATCCATGGAGAAGATGCCACCACCGATTGGCGGCATCATGCGACCGGGCGCATCCGGTTCGCCAACCATGCGGTGATCGATGGCGCGGAAAAATTCGGCATCGCGCTCTGGGTGAGGCCGGTGAAAGTCTGGACCACCAACGGCCGGATCATCAGTTTTGGCAGCAATAACTTTGGACTGGCGAACGTTCCCGGATCTCCCGGGTGGTTCCGTTTGATGAACCCCGGAGTCGCCGGCGCGGCCTCGTTTTCGCACTTTCAATTGCCGATGGACGAATGGAGTCATGTGGCGATCACCGCCGACGGCCAGACCGTCCGGTTTTTACTCGACGGAGTGGTACAAAACGAAGTGCCGCAAACCGGTCCGTTGAACGGGGGAGAACAGCTTTTCATCGGGGCAATCGATAGCGGGGGAGTCGGCCTGCTGAGCACCTATATCGATGAGTTGGTCATCGCCCGCGGATCGGTCGGGGTCGAATGGGCGCAGTATGTTTACAACACCACGAAGACCGGAACGCCGTTGCCGTATTCCACAGTGCCGCCGCCCCGTTTTCAACCGGTGGATCGGGATTGGTCGAAGTTTCTGCGGTTGTCGGAGAGCGAACTTCAATTGACCGCCGGACAGCCCGCCCAGTTCCCGATTCAGGCGCAGGAAACGCCATTGTTTGGTGGATACATTCCACCCGGGCGGATGACCAGCGAAGCTGAAGTGCTGGAAATCATCGCGGACTTGAAGGCGCATCATTGCAATACGATCGTGGTGCCGCTCACGTGGTGCATCGAGCGAGTCGCCTTGTTGCAACTGTTTCACGAGAACGATTTCCGGGTCTTCGTCAACGTGGCGCCGCCTTACGGCGCGGAGTTGGTTTTGCAGATTCCGGACGTGGCCCGCATCGACGAAAACGGCGACGCGCTTTCGACCGCCTCGTTCTACGATCCGCGTTACGTGGCTCATCTGGTCGAAACCTTTTTGGCGCAAGGAGTCGACGGGCGCGGGGTCGATGCCTTGATCCTCGACGAGCCTTCGCAACGCGATTACCGGATCGCTCTGCGGGAGGGACGTTTGTATCACGCCCATCCGGCCGAACAGGAGGCGTATTACCGGATGTTCGGCGAACCGTATCCGGACATCGATTTAACCGCGAATCCCAATCCGGCGGATTACGAGAAAGTGATGCAATTCCGCCAACGGATGATGCACGACTGGCTGGAGTTGATGGTTGAAAAGATCGTGCAACGTCGTGCGCCCGGGGTCGATTATCATATCGTCCTGACTCCCGACAACGTTTCGAATTCAATGTATGAAGGTTACCTGAGGGCGCGCGAGGCGACGGCGGTCGATACGGCAACGCTGCTGGAAGGCGACTACCTGGCGGGTATCCAGTTTACCGCTTATTTGAACGCCTGGGGCGACCGGGCACCGGAGTGGGTGGAAAACTTTCTGCCGTTGTTCCGCACCCAGGCCCATGCCCAGGGAAAGGCGTCGATCTTCTGGGGTCAGGCGTATCTGGAGTCGCCGACCCAGGTGGAGCGGGGGTTCAATCCGGGCGACATCGCCGAGTTGATCGACCGGACGGTCGGGACCGGAGTCGACGGGATGTTCCTGTGGAGTTACCGCGGATTCTCCCAGGATCCGTATGATTGGGAGGATTTTTTCGCGGAGTTCGGAGCAGCCGCGGCGCAATATTCGGATCGTCCGGCTAACGGCGTCACCTTCCGAGCGGATTCGCCGGACGGAGGTCTTTCGGTCTCGGTATCGGAACAGGGCGCCGGCGCCTATCAGTTGACCCTTCAAGCCGATCAACCGGGTGAATACGTTTTGGTCGTTCGAAATCGCGCGGGGATCGAACGACGGATCCTGGTGACCGTGAACGGATCCCATCCGGCCGAGGGCTGATGCCTATTTTTTATTTAACCAGCAATACACCAACCTTACACACCAACAGGAAGAGACAGGAGAAGATTTGATGACGGGAAAGATCACACGAGCGGCTGCAGGCGGAATTCTTGGATTGGCGATGGTATCGCCGGCCATCGCGTTTGATAAATTCGATGGCGTTCAATTCATGTCGGCGATGGTCCGCGATCACTCGATGGAAGACCGGAACGCGATGGCGCTAACCGATGCCCGAATGCTCGCCCGGCTCCACCAGATCGGGGTGGAGTTGGATTACTTGCCTCACCAGGAAATCATGTGGCAACGACTGAACGAGACCAGCGCGTTCTGGGGCACCAAGACCTTGATCCGTTTGCCCTACAGTCCCGAAGTGATCGATGAAGAGGGGAACGTCTTGTTTCGGCTCGGTCCCATCGAAGATCCTGAACGGAACCTGTTCGACCACGGCCACGCGGAGAAACGCCAGCTCGCGGCGGAAGCCATGGGACGCACCGTCGCCTCGCTCACGAGCGACTGGGTGATGATTGATGAACCGTTCTGGAGCTACCGAGGAATGGAGGATGCCCGTCAACTCCCGATTTCCCAAGCCCTGAGCGATTTGGTCCGCGAGCGGACCGGACGTCCGATCGAGAGCGTCGACGCGTTCGAAGAGGACCCGGAAGTTTGGCACGCTTTCGTTTACGAGCGGCAGCGCGCGCTGGCCAAGTCGTTGACGATGTTCAGCGAGGCCGCCCGCGAAGCCGGAAAGAAGATGGCGATCAACGTCTTTCCCGCCGCGATGGAAAGTGGGGCGGTGACCGGTTTCGAAATCGCCACCGCGATGGATGTTTTCGGAAACAACATTGATCAAATCGGGATCGATCCTTACTACACCTTGTTTGTCGAAGATCCGAGGTATGCCGGGTTCATGTTGCGGATCCTGGACGACTCCACTCCGCGCGACATGCCGATGATGGGGTGGATCGACGGCGTGAACGGACTACTCGAGCGGTTGGCTCTCAAGAACCCTCCGCCGGAAAGTATGAAGCCGCAGATCGCCACTTACCTGGCCAACGGCAGCGACCATCTCGCGGTTTGGGCGCACTCATATCTCGAAAGCATGGGCAACCGGGAGGCTTACCAGGAAATGGTCCGTTGGGTCCGCGACAATCAGGCGTTGTATAGCGGCAACCCGGAAATGGTGTCGGACACGGGACTTTATTATTCCAACCTCACAGTCGCGATGAACGATTATTTCCCGATCGGCTGGACCCATGGAACGGGACCGTTCGGTCAGTATTTCACGGCACTCAACACCTATTACATGGCGACGGTCACCCACGTTCCGGTCCGGGTGCTCTCCACTCCACTGGGTCATGAATACCGGCTCGCCGAAAAACTCGAACGGTTGCGGCGCCTGATCGTAGCGGATGCGACTGTCATGAGCGACCCGGAAATCGATGTCATCGAAGAGTGGGTACGGACCGGAGGCGAATTGATCGTCATTGGGGATTCCGGAAAACTCGACGCATTCAAACAACCGCGCGAAGCCGGGCTCAACCGGATCAGCGGAATCGCCCTGACCGAAGTGAAACCGCGGAGCTCGTTGCGATTCACGGAAGAGTGGCCGCGGAGTGGCGAAAACGCGCTCGCCGTCGAGATCAACGGCAGCAACGAATGGCTCTTCATCGACCGTTATCAGGACAACCGGGCCTACGCCCTGAACCCGGACCACGACGAACGCGCGCGCTATTTTCCGGAACGCTGGCCGCTGCATCTGCGGTCGACTCCGCTTGAGCCGACCCGGAAGTTGGAGGATCCGCAATATTCCGACTGGTCGCCCGGCGGGGCTCCCGGGTTGGAGGTTGGGGAAGATGCCGTGGTGCTGGCCCGCTACGACGACGGCGACGCGGCGATTGCCGAAGTTGCGGTCGGGGAGGGGAGAGTGATCCATGTCGCACCTTCCGATTGGTTGACCCGCTATCGCGATCCGGTGGCCCGCCAGGCGGCCCGGAATTTGTTTCACGACGTTTTGCAACCGGAATTCGTCTTGTCGGGGGCGGACGAAGCCGACCTCGCCTCGCTGGAGTTGGTCGTCACCGAGCGTCGCCACGGCGACCGCCGCGGAATCATGGTGCATCTCGTCCGTCACATCCATGACGATCAGGCGATTATCCCGAGCGGCGAAACGCTACGCGACATCACGGTGGAGCTTACCCTCGACCCGGGTGAAACGGTGCAATTCGTCACCCCGTTCTCGCCGGATACGGAGACTCTCAAATTGCATCACAGTCAAAATGACCGAACGCTGAAAATCACCTTTGAAACAATGGATGTTTACAACGCCGCCCTGATTGGCACGGGTCGGCAAGCGGAACATTCGTTGACCGGAAAGTTCCAACCTTAGAATGGAGATGAAGTTACCATGAAAGAACCACATTTATTACGCGGCCGGATGCTGCGTTCACGCGGGTTCACCTTAATTGAATTGCTCACGGTTATCGCGATCATCGGCATTCTTGCCATGATCCTGATTCCGGTCGTGGGCAAGGTCCGGGAGTCGGCCCGCCGGACGAAGTGCAGTTCCAATATGAGACATATCGGTCTGGCGATCGCGATGTATATGGACGAACACGACGGATGGACGCCACCGGCGGTGTTCACCTCTTCCGGGGCGAACAATTACTGGAACGCCTGGCGGGAACCTCTCGAACCGTATGTGGAAATTCATGCCGAGCAGCTGTTTTTTTGTCCGACCGGTGTTTCCGAACGAGGGTATGTCGGCCGGTCGCGGTATCGGATGCAGCCGCGCAGCAGTGGCGCGAATCCACAAGCCTGGCATCCGGTGTTGGCTCCGGGGCGGCCCTACAATCCGGATGTCAGCAACCTCGAACCGAGCAACGTTGTGCTCCTCCTTGATACTTCTCCCTTCTATCACGGGCGCCACGAAAGCCCCTTGCTCTTTTTCGATTTTTCGGTCCGGATCGGCACATGGATGAATTACTTCAACGAAAGTCAATTCGCCGAGTGATCGCTGGCGTATCGAAGGAATCATGACATCGGCTTCGGTTCTCCTTCCTGCGTTGCCGGTCGGGGCGGCGAACATCGAATCCCTCGACGGGCTTTGGCGCTTCGCGTGGCTCGGTGACGTCGATCCGACGACGGTCGATTGGAATGCGCCCTGTTGCGAACGGATGCCGGTGCCCGGCTGTTTCGATACCTTTCCCGATCATGCCGGGAAACGGGGTTTGGTCCGCTACGAACGGGATTTCCGGCTGGTCGAGCCGGGTCCGTGCCGGTTGTGGTTCGATGGAGTCCACCATTGGGCCCAAATCTTCGTCGACGGACGTCCGGTCGGCGAGCACTCCGGTGGTTTCACCCGCTTCGCCTTGGATGCCGGAGATCTCGGCGCGGGCATGCACACCATCGCCTTGTTGGTCGACAACCGAATCGATTATGACCGTTGCCCGCTTCACCTCGATTATTTCGATTGGTATCACTACGGTGGGATCGCCCGTGGAGCCTGGTTGGAAAGGTTGGAGCCAGCTCGTATCGAACGGGTGGATATATCGACCGAAGAACTCGCAAGCCGACGGATGCGGGTTCGACTGATCCTGGACCGCGGCGCCTCATCGCCGGAGGCGACGCTGCGGATCCGTGTCGATGGACAGATCGAGCTGGAGGAGCGGGTTAAACCGGAGGAGTACGGGGAACACGACGTGATCGAACGAACGTTCGAACTTCCCGGAGCGGATCTTTGGTCCCCGGCGAATCCGGCGTTGCACGAGTTGGTAGTCGAGTTTGGGGGAGCCCGGCGGCGTTTGCGGTTTGGGATTCGAACGATCCGGGTCGACGGCAACCGGTTGTTGTTGAACGACGAGCCGCTCCATCTGCGCGGCGTATGCCGTCACGAGATCAACGAACCGTATGGTCACACCCAGTCGATGGGATTACTGGTCGCGGACCTCCAACGGATCAAACAATTGGGAGCGAATTTCGTCCGGGGGAGCCATTACCCGCAGGACGAGCGATTTCTCGATCTCTGCGACGAACTCGGAATTTTGGTCTGGAGCGAGGCGACCGCGTGGCAACCGGCAGTGGAGCATTTGACCGATCCTCATTTTCTGAAAGCCCATGCGGTCGTGGTGCGGGAAATGGTGGCCGCCGCGAATCATCACCCGTGTGTGATCATGTGGGGAGTCTTCAATGAAGGGGCCGCCCACGATAAGTCGGTTCGACCGGCGTATGCGGAGGCGCTCAACCTGTTGCGCGAACTCGATCCCACCCGACCGGTGACGGCGGCATTCCACCGGATTGAAGAGTGCGAATGCCTCGACCTCGTCGATCTGGTGGCGGTCAACACCTATCCCGGTTGGTATGGCGGCGAAATCGAAGAGATTCCCACGCAATTGGAATCGGTCCGACAGCATGTCATCAATCGCGGCGGAGCGGGCAAACCGCTCTTGATTTCGGAGCTTGGCGGCGGCGCGATTTACGGTTGCCGCGACACCTTCGGCGACCGGTGGAGCGAATCCTACCAGGAACGATTGTTCGACGTGGCGCTTTCGCATCTTTTCGCGAACCGCGAACATTTCCTCGGCATCGCCATCTGGCAATTCGCCGACGGCCGGACCTCCGAGTATCCGAACCCGGTCCTGGCCCGCCCCCGCGGCTTCAACAACAAAGGCCTCTACGACGAATACCGCCGCCCGAAGCTGGCGGCGGCGACGGTACGACGTCATTTCGGGGGATAGAGTCTCCGTAGCATCCGGCTTTCGCCGGATGATCTTCCGCCTTACCCGCAAGCCCCCCCGGAGGACCCAATCATCGAGCGAAAGCTCGATGCTACCGCACTCCGTAGCATCCGGCTTTCGCCGGATGATTTCCCGTCTTGCCCGCACGCCCCCCGGGAACCGTTCCCAACCCCATCATCGAGCGAAAGCTCGATGCTACCGCGACACGATGGCCTCCCGTAACATCCGGCTTTCGCCGGATGATTTCCCGTCTTGCCCCCACGCCCGCCCGGAGAACCCAATCATCGAGCGAAAGCTCGATGCTAGACGACGGCCTCCGTAGCATCCGGCTTTCGCCGGATGATTTCCCGTCTTGCCGCACGCCCCCCCGGGACCGCTCCCAACGCAATCATCGAGCGAAAGCTCGATGCTACCGCGACACGATGGCCGTCCCGTAGCATCCGGCTTTCGCCGGATGATTTCCCGCCTTGCCCGCACGCCCCCCCGGGACCGCTCCCAACGCGATCATCGAGCGGAAGCTCATTCAACCGCCGGTCTTGAAACGAAGAACCCCCCGGCGGCGCTTTAGAAAGATTCAGCGGACGATTGAATCAGGCGTGTGCGCGTCCGCGCCAGATGACCGCGCCCATGGCGAGGAGGCTCATGAGCGCCCCGTAGAAACGGGGTTCGGGAATCACGCCGATGTCCACGCTGCCGATTTCAAATGAGCCCCTTCCGTTGTTGCCCGAGCGCTGATAGCCAATGACGAAAGCGCTGAATGTATCGAGCTCGGAGGCAATCTGAACTTCATTGCTAAAGGTCGCAGAGGTCGCTGTATTCAAATAAGTTGATCTTAGCATATAGTTTTCTCCGCCGAGAGCTTCAATTGAAAACGTGATATGCATAATATCACTGATATTGGCATTCGTAAACGCAAATAGGGAACCACCTGATGACGCTGTACCTGAATATGGGGCTGGTCCGGTATGACCGATGAGACTATCCGGACCGTCATAAGGCACGAAAGCCTCAACTCCAATTGCTGTTTCCCGGGAATCAGCCCTGTTGATGGTCGCATGTCCTAACCAGCTCTCATTGATGAAGCCCATGCCAAAGAAGTTACTATTATTTGCAATATACTCAAGTCCCTTAAAGGTAATAGTCGCACTCAAAATGTCACCCGCATGTAGTGTTTGAGGAGTTATTTCCACATACATTTTCCCATGGTTGGTGGAATGCTGGCTGGCTGAACTTTGGTAAACCATGGAAGTCCCGAATCCGGTACTTGCACTATTCCACGTCATGCTGGAACCTGATCCTCCGGAGATCAAGGTCCAGTTGTTAATTCCTGAACTGAAATCTTCGCTGAGCAGGGTGGTTGCACCCGCGGCTGGGACCATTGCTGATGCGATCAGCAGCAGGACAGCGGTTGTGACGGATTTTTGACGGTTGGAGGAACGAGTTTTGAGTGTGTTAAGCAGGGGCTCAGTAGTCATAGTCTTGGATGTTGGTGATTTAACTTCATTTAGGCAGTTACCCCATGGGAGGGAGATAACTTAATTGGAAGATTCTTGCCGGTATTCTCTGGTAGTCGATAGGGAGATTACTCTAATCGTAGAGTCCAACGGTCTGAATCTCTCCTTCGTTGAAAACCGTTGGGTTTGGGACGGTCTCGTCGGCTCCCTGTCGAACAGACTCCCCTGACGGTCAACGGCCGAATGGTTTGGCTTGAGGTCGATTCTGCAGTGTCGAGGTGGCGGCGGAGTTCGCGGCGGACGGTTATCCAGTTGCAAACTCATGTTCGATCAGGACCGATTTCCGCTGCTTTGCTAAAGCGCTTCGAGAAATGTTCGACGGATTATCGGTGTCCGAAGGTGGCAGCCACGACGGTGAGGCGACATTTCCGGGAGTAGGGCGAAATCCGCACTCTACGATCAGAATGACAAGAGCATCGCCTCCTGGAGTTCTCCTTTCTTTTATACAAACCCACTGGAATCCACTAACTTTCAACTCAAGAAGACGACATGATTACCAAACCGGACGCTCGACTGCTCTCGCAAATCACGGAGCCCCCCATCGCAATTTTCGGAAGACAGATTCCAAGTCGGACTCAAAAGGCTTTCCACATGATGAAGCACCGCTCGATTATCTCCGCCTTCGTCCACGCGGCCGCCATGGTGCTTCCGCTGGCCAGTTTGACCGCTGTCGCCGAACCGGCCGCGATCACCGATGGCCTCACCTGGTACGACGCTCGCGAATTCACCGTCGAGGGGCGCGGGTTCAAAGACACCGAGGGGAAATGGGACCGTCTCCCGGCCCGTGCCAAGGCAACTGTTCCGCCAGATGTCTGGAAGCTCAGCAAGGACAGTGCCGGCATCTCTGTTCGCTTCGTGACCGACGCCAAAGAAATCCACGCCGACTGGGATGGTGGCGGCGGTATGTGGCATATGCCCGCGTCGGGGGTGAGTGGGCTCGACGTTTATGCACGCACTGCCGAAGATGAGTGGAAATACGTCGCCACCGGCAGGCCCGATAAAACTCGCACCGTGAGGCGAATTGTTCGATCGCGCCCCGGCGTGGAGACCGAGTATATCGTGTTCCTTCCACTGTATAACGGCGTTTCCGAACTCAAACTTGGCTTCCCCGAAGGTGCGAAAGTTTCTGCTGCTCCGGCCCGTCCCGCCGGCCAGAAACCTATTGTCTTCTATGGCACCTCAATCACCCAGGGCGCCTGCGCTTCGCGCAGCGGCATGGGGCACACCTCCATTCTCGCGCGGCATCTCGATCGTGAAGTCATCAACCTCGGGTTCAGCGGAGCCGGCAAAATGGAACCCGAACTCGGCGATTTGATTACCGAAATCAACGCTTCGCTATACGTCCTGGAATGCCTCCCCAACATGAAGCTTCCAATGATGGAGGAGCGTATCGATCCGTTCGTTCGTCAACTCCACAAGGCCCATCCCGAGACTCCGATTCTGCTCGTCGAGAACTATACCATGTCCAGTTCGGCGACACAGAACAAGGCCCTCCGCAGCATCTATGAGCAACTCGTCGCCGATGGCGTCACCGGACTGCATTACCTCGCGAGTGAAAACGTCATCCACGCCGGTGGTGAAGAGGGCAGCGTTGACAATCTCCACCCGACGGACCTCGGCTTCGTCCGGTTGGCAAAACAGTTTGAGCCCGTGTTGAGGGAGATCCTGGAGCTGGAGCGGACAGTTGGGGAGCGCGCTGCCAATCAATGGACGCCTTAGAGTAGATTGATACCCGTAGCGAATCGAAACGGGTCAGCTCAGCGGATAGCCTGAAAAGAGGCGTTATACTGGTGGAAAGCTTTAACCACGGAAGGGAAAGCAAAGTTTCCTGATATTGCCGCCGAATTGTGGTTTAATTCTCCCTGCCTGCACGGGCTTCAGAGGTGACGTTGCGGATTCGGGTCGGTGGACGAATCGAAGTTAGAGGATCGGGTTAAACCGGATGAGGAGGCGGAGGTCGACGGGAACGAACGACGTTCGAGCTTCCCGGGGACGGATCTTTGGTCGGCGAATCCGGCTTCAACCTGGACGGGTGGGATCGATGTCGCGTGGCATCCGGCTTTCGCCGGATGATCTCGCGCCTTGCCCGCACGCCCCCCCGCGAACCGCCCCCAACCCAATCATCGAGCGAAAGCTCGATCTACCGCGACACGACGGATCCCGTAGCATCCGGCTTTCGCCGGATGATTTCCCGTCTTGCCGCACACGCCCCCCCGCGAACCGCCCCCAACCCAATCATCGAGCGAAAGCTCGATGCTACCGCGACACGATGGCCTCCCGTAGCATCCGGCTTTCGCCGGATGACGACGCCTCCCGTAGCATCCGGCTTTCGCCGGATGGTCGTCTGTTTCGCCCGCACGAGCCCGAGGGACCGTATCCAACCCCCCAATCATCGAGCGAAAGCTCGATGTTACCGCGACACCGTCGCCGGAAGGGCTGATCTCGGGGTTGCCATACTCGGGCGTCGGGCAGACCTGTTACCTGGAGAATCATTGATCGCATATCGCCGACCCCAAAAGATTCCCCCTCTCGTGTAAGGACAACTTTGCCGATGTTTTCCAGGTTCTGAAGGATCGCGTGGGCGTCTTCCGCGTCGGTGTGCATCGGCAGGATTTGGTGAATGACGGGCCGAAGTTTGCCGGTCGCGAATTTGTTCCAGAGTAGCGACTCCGTCCTCCATTTTCAACAGGTCCGGCAGCGTGTCTTCGGTGGCACGGACAATCTTATCTGTGGTAGAAAAAAACAGGCAGGAATGCCTGTTTCACGAATTACTCACTTTGGCGAAGGGCTTTGAGCAGCATGATCTCGGCTGTATTCAAATGGCGGAGCAATTCTTTGCGTGCGGTTTTCCAGTTGCCTTGATGGATTGCGTCCAGAACTTTCAAGTGGTCTTTGAGGCCTTCCTGGAGTTGGGCTGGGGGCATGGCGGAGTGGGCGAACTCGTATTCGATCAGGATGTAGATAAAGCGATTGTGTTCGATCAGGAACCGATTCTCGCTGCTGTGGAGCAGGGTCTCGTGAAAGGCGCGGTCGACTTTGAAACCGCTGACAAGGTCGAAGGTCGCACCAGTCAGGAGCTTTTGCGTCGACGCCCGGATTTTGTTGAGAGCTTTCAGATGAACCGGCTTGGAACCGGTCGCCAATCGATCGAGACAATGGAGTTCGACGAGGCGGCGGACCTCCATCAATTCGGCGACCTGGTTGTCGGTCAATTTGGCGGTTTGCCAGGAACGGCGCTCCCGGCGGATCAGTAGACCGAGGCCCTCGAGGGACCGCATCGCTTCGCGAACCGGAACCGTGCTCATGCCGAGCGCTTTGGCGATGCCGACCTCCGTGACCGGCATGCCGGGCTTGATCCTTCCCGACGCGAGGAGTTCGATCAAGTAGGCGCGGGCTTGATCCTCGCGGCCCCGGTATTCAACCTCGGTTTGGGCCAATGTAAGCGTTTCGGGCGGAGCGGTCCAAATCCATCCGTGATCCCCTTTGCGAATCCATCCCTGCGCGTGCATGTAAGCGAGCGCTTTCCGCACCGTGGTGCGGCTCACCCCGCAGAGTTCCTTCAGCGAATGCTCCGTTTTCAGTTCGGCCCCCGGTTCGTCCCGTTCAGAACCAGCCACAATCGTTGCGATCGTCTGGACGACCAGCGGTGAAGTCTCGGCCGGAGGTGAGTGTCGGTTTTTCATCAGCTGATCGTGCGCGTGGCGGATTGAAGGGGGCAATTCTTAGATGATTCCAGAGATTGTCGAGCCATCTCGAGCGTTTGGCAAGGTGCGGGCTATGCAGTGATCCGACGCGTCCGAGCTCTGGATCGGGCGACATGTTGCCGGGTTTCAAAGAGTGATCGACGATCCTGAATGTTTTTAATTGACAAAAAACAATAAGGTTCGTCTGAATGGATTCTGATATGACCCTGATCCCGCTGCATGAAAAACTCCTGCGCCAAGCCTGTCCCCGAGGGCGCTTGTTGACGCGTCCGACGGAGTTGGCGGGGTATCAATCGGATGGATTGGGTTACAAGACGTATCAAGCTGATGCGGTATTGATCGTTGCGGATACGGACGAGTTGAAGGCCGTGGTTTCGTTGATGAAGAAAATAGAGGTTCCGTTCGTGATCCGCGGAGCGGGAACATCGCTTTCCGGCGGACCGGTGACGCCGCAGGGCGGGGTTATCGTGCATACCTCGAAGTTGCGGCGAATTCTGGAGGTCAACGAGGAGGAGATGTATTGTGTCGTGGAGAGCGGTGTGGTATTAAATCGGCTGAACGAGATGCTTGTCCCGCGGGGACTTTATTATCCGCCGGATCCGTCGAGCGGTTTCTCGTCGACGCTCGGCGGCAACGTGGCTTGCAACGCGGGGGGAATCCATTGTTTCAAATACGGCGTCACGAGCAATTACGTTCTGGGAGTCGAGGTCGCCTTTCCGGATGGCACGGTCCGGCAATTCGGGGGTCCTGGCGGGGGGGCGGGAAGCTGCTCCATGGATTGGAAACGACTGTTGATCGGGTCGGAAGGAACTCTCGGGACATTCACGAAGTTCTGGCTGCGGATGGTTCCCGCCCCGGAAAAGGTTTGGACGTTTCGGGCCACGTTTCGGGAGTTGGACGAAGTTGTCTCCTGCGTGCAGCGATTGGCGGCGCACCCGGTGTTTCCGGCGGCGTTGGAGTTGCTCGATCCGCGGGGTGTTGATTTGGTGGAGAACAGTCAGATGGCCTGCGGGTTGCCCAAAGGGCGCTGGCTTCTCCTCGCGGAGATCGACGGTCCGGCGGTGATCGCCGATTCCTGGGTGAAGGCGATCGCCTCGGTGTTTCGCGAATGCGGGTCCGACGATGTGGCTTGGAGCGATGAGGCGGAAAGGCGAAAGTCCTTATGGCATGCCCGGAAGTCCTCGGGGGGATTGTTGGGGCAAATCAGTCCGCATTTTCTGGTACAGGACGCGGTGATTCCGAAGCGCCATTTGGCGGAATTACTTGAAACGGTCTACGCGGAGGCGGATGCGGCGGGTCTTCCGGCGATCAATGTGTTCCATGCCGGAGACGGGAACCTTCATCCGAATTTCCTCTTCGACCCCGACGTGCCGGGCCATCTGGAGGCGGTGGAGCGGATCAGCACCCGAATCATGAAGAAGGTGGCGGAGCTTGGAGGCACCTTGTCCGGCGAACATGGCATTGGGAACGACAAATCGAAGTATATGGATCTTGTATTCAGTCCCCGGGCACGACAAATGCAGCTTTCGATACCACGGTTGTTCAATGGGAATCATCAGTTGAACCCGGAGAAGATTTTTCCGGAGCGGCATTTTGAGTTTTCGGGTGAAGCGTCATCGGCCCAGGGCCGGAACAGGGTGTTCGGGGGCGGCGCCATGAAAGAGCGCTTGTTTGAGCCATTCTTCGATCCGATCGATATGACGGTTTGTTGTCCGGCGGCGATTTTGGAGGAGGATCTGAAGAGTCGGATTGACGGAACCGGTTGTTATTTTCCGCTCTTCCTCGACGGAACCACGCCTTTGTCGGAGCAGGTGGCGATGTTGGAGTATGCGCCACGTTCCGCGCGATACGGTGCTTACGTCGACAACATTCTCGGAATGAACTGGGAGTTGCCGGACGGCGGGCGAGTTCGAATCGGGGAACGGGTGGTAAAGAATTCGACCGGCTACGACTTGATGCGTTTCCTTTTGCATGCTCCGGCCCGGTTTGGACGGGCGACCGATTATGTGTTGCGACTGCGGGCCAAGGCGGGGAGTTTTCAGACTCGGCGATTGACGGGGGTTTTTTCCAACCTCGATGCGGCGCGGCGGGAACTGATTCGCTCGCCTTGGCGACATGTCATCGATGCGATGAGGTTGATCTTTGGAGGGGCAGATGCGTCGGGATTTCTAGAGCTGCAATATGATGCGCCAACAGGAATAGGGGCGGCCTATGCCCGGTTTGTGAATGAATTGGGCGAGCGACATTCATTGGCCGTTACTTCGACGGAACTCAATTGGCAGGCCAATTTCCGAATCGGGGCCGCGATCAAACTAACGCCGGGTGAAGCCGCTCGAACAGGTGCGGAGATCGCACGGATTCACGGCTGGGGGACGGCTTGTGAAATCTCCGTCGGTTATTTGGTGGTTTATCTTCCGAAGGAGATCGAAGCGGTCGGAATTGAACTTTTGGATGCATGGCAGGCGAAGGCGGAGGCGCTGGGCGGTCATGTCCGGGCACCGGGATTTCGTCCGACCCATCCGGAAGAAGAGGAATGGGTGGAAACATTATTGTCCAGTTGGACCGAAGTGATGGAAGCGGAGGGTGTTGAATGATCCCGGTCAGCTTTTATAAAACCGGGAGGGATGAAACCGTGGGGCCGCTCGGGCTGACCAAGGCCCAGTTGGACAGCTGCACGCATTGCGGGCTGTGCCTGGAGGAGTGTCCGACCTACCGGTTGACGGGCGAGGAGAACAATTCCCCCCGCGGTCGTCTGTATCTTTGGAAAGCGGTTGAGACGGGCAGGCTGGAGAGAGACGATCAAATTGATTTTTTCTCCGATGAGTGTGTCGGGTGTTTGGCCTGCGAGACTGTTTGTCCGGCTAACGTTCCTTACCGGGAAATGCTTGAGCAGGTTCGGCGGTCTCAGGTTTCGCGGGGTAAACGGAGTGAGGTGCCGGTGGAGATTGCGGGCAGGCTGGTTCGCCATCCGAGATGGTTCGGAGCATTGCTGACACCGGCGCGACTTCTGCGGGGGAAAGGATTGCTGCCGCACTCGATGGTATTTCCGGGATCTCCGGCGGTGTTCGAGACCACAGCGGCCTACGCTCGGCGGTTGATGGCGAAGCACCGGCCGGATGGACCAAAGGTGGCCTTACTCACCGGATGTTTGATGGAGGGACTCTTTCGCGAGATAAACTTCGCCACGGTGCGGGTGCTGATTCGCAATAATGTCCAGGTGGTGATTCCAGAAGATCAGGGATGCTGCGGCGCGTTTCTTGAACATACCGGACTGCCGGGGGTCTCGGCCTTGCGCGAGCAAAACCGGAGGGCGTTCGACCTAGCGGACGTGGAGAAGGTATTGGTCAACTCCGCCGGTTGCGGCCTCGGATTGAAGCATGCGCTGGGAGACGAACGAGTAGAGGATGTCCTCGGGTTTCTGGCGGGATTGAAATGGATGGACGTGCCTCGCCGGACAGGGGCGAAGGTCTTCGTCGACCTGCCGTGCCATCTGGTCCATGGCCAAGGCGAGACGATCGCCCCCGGCCTCCTGGACGCCATCGGCCTCGATTGGGAATTCGCGCCCCGCGCGAAAGACTGTTGCGGTTCGGGAGGCGTCTACAACCTGCTGAAACCGGAAAACGCCGATGCGATTTTAAAAGAAAAATGCGCCTTCCTCGAAGAATGTAGCGCGCCTGAAGTGATTCTCGCCACTTCCAATCATGTTTGCATGATGCAGTGGCAACGCGGACGGAAATTCACGAAACGACCCTATCGGGTGGCTCATGTCATCCAACTGTTGGACGAAGCAAACCCGTTAATCTAAAACTTATGAAACTAATCGACCTCTCCCATCCCCTTGAGCATGGACAAAAGAATTTTCCCTTTGATCCGAAAATCAGCGTGCTCGTCCACAACAGTGTCGCCACTATCGGCTACAACATGACGGAGATCAGTATGGCCACCCATCAAGGGACCCACCTGGATGCTCCGTATCATTTCTACGACGACGGCAAGACGATCGACGAGATGGACCTCGAACGATTCTTCGGTCCGGCAACCTTGGTCGACCTTGCTCCCGGAGGAAATCTTGAAGGCGAAACCCCGATCACGGTGGAGATGCTTGCCCCGCATGCGGACAAATTTCAGCCGGGGGCGAAGATCCTCTACCGCACGGGATGGGATCGAATGTTCGGCACGGATGAGTATTTCTCAAAATTCCCGACTCTGACCTTGGACGCGGCGAAGTGGATTGCGGAGCGAAAGATCGGTATGCTGGCGATGGATACGCCGACGCCCAGCACGTCATGGAAAGAGGTCCATCTGGTGTTGTTGGCTCCCGGCTTGGAAATCGTGATCGTCGAGGGCTTGCGCGGACTTGACCGGTTGCCGGAGAGCTTCACGTTCATTGGATTCCCTCTCAACATCAAAGGCCGCGACGGTTCGCCGATCCGCGCCGTTGCCCAGATTTCATCATGAATCGCCCCACTTCAATCATTTGGACTCGTGGCGAGGCGCTGGCGGAGATCTTGCCGGATCGGGGCCGCTTGCTCGGGATGAAGGTAAACGGGTACGATCTGTTATGGTCGCCGACAGAAGTCGAACACTCTTGGAATCTCGGCGGCGAACGCCTTTGGATCGGGCCCGAATCGGATTGGTTCTGGCAGAAAACCGACCGGGTCGATTTCGAACATTACCAGGTGCCGCCGGGACTCGATCCGGACGAATGGCGGGTCACGGAGAAAGAGGATGTCTCGTGCGTCGCGGAGTTGGCCTTGAATCTTGCGTCGGCGCATTCGGAAAAGAGCCTCGATCTTCTGGTCACCCGGGCCTTCGAACTGTTGCCGGAGGAAACCTTGGCGGAGGAGGGCGGAGGTATCGGTGTGCGCATGACAACTTCGGTGGAGATCCAAGGAGGCACACCCGGGCAGGCGGTGGATTTGTGGTCCATTCTCCAGGTTCCGTTCGGAGGCAAAATGCGGGTTCCGGTGATC
Source organism: Verruconatronum alginivorum (assembly GCF_056590205.1). Classification (NCBI taxonomy): domain Bacteria; kingdom Pseudomonadati; phylum Verrucomicrobiota; class Opitutia; order Opitutales; family Verruconatronaceae; genus Verruconatronum; species Verruconatronum alginivorum. Next base: position 4,247,350 of record NZ_JBWPVQ010000001.1, read on the forward strand.
GGAGCGCCCGTGGTCCGCGACTATTTCGACCCGTGTCCGGCGGATGAAATGGAGGCGCGTCCCGGTCTGTTCAGTCTGAGGATCGGCGGAGGGTCGATGTTCAAACTCGGCTTGAATCCCGGTTCGATTTGCGGACGGATCGCTTATGCCCGGCCGGTGGAGGAAGGGATGCTGGTGCTGACGCGAACCTTTCCGCTTCATTCGTCGATGCGATATTGCGACGCACCCTTGGCCGCCTTGGACTCCCAGGGCGACGCGATCCAGTTTTTCAACGATGGCGGGACGATGGGCAACTTCGGCGAGATGGAACATCGGTCGCCCGCTCTTCTGTGCGGCATTGGCCCCCAGCGATATACGGAAACCACCGTCACCACTGCCTTTCTTCAATCAAACGAGGACCACCGAACCTGGCTTTCCCGGTTCGCTCATTGACCCATTTTCGCTACTTATGCTAAAAAAAACCATAGAGAATCTGACTCCGGAAAGTTTTCGGGAGTTCGGCGGCTTTGCCGATATGTTGGCTCCTTCCACGGAAAAACTCGGCGTTCCTCCGATCGAGTTCTATCGCGACATGATCACCCAAACGTTCGGTTCCTCCACCATCGCGTCGTATTCGATCTGCCGGGTGGAGCCGCGCGAGTGGATCGTGGATGTTTCGGAATACCACAATCAAACCGCGGAAATGGCGCTGCCTCTTGATGGGGATACGATCATGCATTTCGCTCCAGCCACAGCTCCGGGGGTGGATTTCCCGGCGGACAAAGTCCGTGTGTTCCGGGTTCCGAAAGGTACAATGGTCGTGCTCAAGCCCGGGACCTGGCACCACGCGCCCTTCTGTGCCGGCGAAACGCCGGTGAACGTATTGATCGCCCTTCCGGAGCGGACCTACGCCAACGACTGCTTCGTGGCAAACCTCCCGCCCGAGTTCCGGATCGCAATTCAGTCATGAGACTTCAGAAGAAAGTGATCATCATAACCGGCGCCGCTCAGGGATTGGGTGCCGCGACGGCCGTGGTTTGCGCGCGGGCGGGAGCGAAAGTCGTGCTCGCCGATCGGGAAGGTCTTCGGGTGGAGGTTGTGGCGGAAGGGATCCGCAACGACGGCGGTGAGGCATTGGCGATCGCGGCCGACGTGACCAAAGTCGACGATTTGAATCGATTGGTCACGACGACGGTCGAGAAGTTCGGCGGCATTGACGGCCTCATCAACAACGCGGGGATCAACTATGTGAAGCCATTCCTTGAAATCGATCCGGTGGAGTGGCGCCGCGTGCTGGAGGTGGATTTGACGGGCACTTTTTTGCTGACCCAACTCTGCGCCCGTCGGATGGTCGCGCAAGGCGGAGGAGGCTCGATCGTTCAAATTGCCAGCGTGCATACCCACGCCTCGCTCGCCGGCGCGGCACCCTATGACGCGGCGAAGATGGGCGTGGTTGGATTTAGCAAAGCCGCGGCGGTGGAACTGGCGGATTTCGGCGTTCGGGTAAACATTCTTTCGCCCGGCCTGTGCGAGACCGCGATTTGGAAAGAGATTCTCGCCGCCGCTCCCAGTGAAGAAGAATGCACGGCTTACTGGAATGCCAACATTCCGGGGAAGCGACTGATCCAACCGGATGAGATCGCCAAATGCTGCGTCTTTCTTCTGAGCGACGATTCGTCGGCCATCACCGGAGCCAACCTTTTCGCGGATCTGGGAATGACGAGCTTGCTGGTCAGTCGGGAACCGTATGCCTCGCGCTCGATCGGCGGAAAGGATGGCGAATCAAGCCAAACGGATTGCGGGACCAACTGACTTCATGATCACAGATAGAACATTTTTCGACCAGGTGGCGATTGTCACCGGCGGAGCCGACGGGCTTGGTTTCGCGTTGGCGGAACGCTTGGTCCGACAGAACGCATTCGTGGCGCTGTTTGACATCGATGCCGGGAAACTGGAACGGTCGCGCGCAGCCCTTGGAGAGAGGAGCCGCGTTTTTCGAGTAGATGTCACGGACACGTTGGAGGTGAGTGCCTCGATCGCTGCCGTTGTCGAGGAATTTGGACGTATTGACATTCTGGTGAATTCGGCCGGCATGACGGGTCGGACCAACATAAAGAGTCATGAAGTCGATCCGGAGGATTTCAAGCGGGTGATGGAATTGAACGTCATCGGTTGCCTCCACACGTTTCAGGGAGTGGTGCCCCATATGTTGAAGCGAAAATACGGGCGGGTCTTGCACATAGCCTCGATCGCGGGCAAGGAAGGAAACGCCGGGATGCTTGCGTATTCAACTTCCAAGGCGGCGGTGATTGGGATGACGAAAGTCCAAGGCAAGGAGTATGCCGAGACGGGAATCACCATCAACGCCCTTGCGCCCGCAGTGATCCGGACCGAATTGGTGGATAATATGCCGCCGGAGCAAGTGAAATACATGACCGATAAAATTCCCGCCAAGCGATGCGGCAAGCTGGATGAATTCGCGGCGATGGCGGCGTTTATTGTCTCGCCGGAGAACAGCTTCTCCACCGGTTTCTGTTTTGATCTTTCCGGGGGGCGGGTGACTTATTGAACATTCCAAACACGAATACATATGCGAATAGTTAGATATCAAGATCCACAAGGAGAGATTCATTATGCCAAGGAGGCAGGTGGCGGCGAATACCTGCGGATCACCGGAGACATTTTCGGTGACTTCGAGGTGAGTAACAAATCGGCGGAGGTGGTGAAAATCCTCGCCCCCGTGGTGCCGTCCGCCGTGCTTTGCATCGGCCTCAATTACAAGCAACACGCGGCGGAGAGCGGCATGAAGGTGCCGGAGATGCCGGTGTTGTTTTGTAAAGGAGTGAATACTTTGCAGAATCCGGGAGATCCGATCCTCATCCCCACCAAGATGGCCAGCGAGGAGGTCGATTATGAATGCGAATTGGCGGTGGTGATCGGGAAGCCGTGCAAGAACGTTTCACATGAGAAGGCGCTTGATTACGTGCTCGGATATACCTGCGCGAACGACGTCAGCGCCCGGGACTGGCAACTTCAGAAATGCGGGGGGCAATGGTGCCGTGGGAAGTTTTTCGATACGTTTTGTCCGCTCGGCCCCGCTTTGGTGACGACTGATGAGATCCCTAATCCGAATGCCCTGAAAATCGCCACGGTGTTAAATGGGGAACGGGTTCAGGATTGGACGACGAGCGATATGATTTTCGATGTGGCGGCCTTGATCGAGTTTCTGAGCGGCAGCACGACCCTGTTGCCGGGGACGGTCATCTTGACCGGAACGCCTCAGGGGGTCGGAATGGCGGCGAAGCCTCCGCGCTGGCTAAAACCAGGGGATACCGTGTCGATTGAAATCGAAGGTATCGGGAGTTTGGTGAACCCGGTCGAACTCGAGGCCTGATCGCATGAAAGCCATTCGACTTCATGGGGCCCGGGACGCCCGCTACGAAGATGTTCCAGATCCGACTCCCGGTCCGGACGATGTCCTGATCCGGGTCAAAGCCGTCGCGATCTGCGGTACCGACGTCGAACTCTTTGATGGCACGATGTTTTATCTGACCAGCGGACTCGCGAAATACCCCTTTACCCCCGGCCACGAATGGAGCGGGGAGGTTGTGGAAACGGGCTCCAACGTGACCGCGTTTCAACCCGGAGACGCGGTAGTCGGGGAGTGTTCGATCGGGTGCCGTAAATGCAAACGTTGCCTGAGCGGGAACTATCACCTATGCGCGGACCGGTCCGAGACGGGTCTGCTGAATCAACCTGGGGGGATGGCTGAATACATCAGTTATCCACAACATTTCCTGCATAAAGTCGATGGTTTGTCATTCGAGCAGGCAGCCTTCATCGAGCCGACCGGTATTGCAGTGAATCCGGCCCGAAAGATCCGGATTTCGCCCGCGGACCGGGTCGCCGTTATGGGACCCGGTCCGATCGGTTTGTTCGCGGTCCAAGTGGCTAAAGCCTATGGAGCGAAACAGGTCATCCTGGTCGGCGGGAGCGATTCCCGGTTGCAGGCTGGGATTAAGCTGGGAGCCGACGCGGTGGCTGATTATCGCAAGGGAGATGTCGGAGAACAAGTCCGAGCGGCGACGGGAGGGGAAATGGTGGATGTTGTCATTGAAGCGGTGGGACGAAAATCGGTTTGGCCGATGATCGCGTCGATTGTCGCTCCCGGAGCGCGGGTGGCGATGACAGGGCTTTTCGCTGGCGATATCTGTGATGTCGATTTCGATCCCCTTGTCGTTCAGGAGATCTCGATCTTCGGTTGCCTGGGCGCCCCGGGAATGTGGCCGGAATGTATCTCCCTGCATCAACGTGGTCTGGTTCGTTCGGAAGGGATTGTCACCCATCGTTTGGCTTTGGCGGATTTCACCGAAGCGGTCGAAATTTCGCGGACCCGTCGCGATGGGGCCATCAAAGTTGTTCTGACCCCGTAATCGATGATATTCGAATTGAAAAACAAACATGCGCTCGTCACCGGCGCCGCATCCGGAATCGGGGCGGCGATCGGCACCGCTTTTTGTAAGGCGGGAGCCACGACCTATCTGGCCGACAAGAATCTGGATGGCGTCGAAACGCTGGCGGCCGAGTTGCGGTCGAAAGGAGGGGGGGAACCCCGACCGGTTCGCCTGGATGTCGCGGATTTGGCGGCATGCCTTGCCTTGGGGGACGAGTTGAATGGTCGGCACGGGAGCTTGGATATTTTGGTGAACAATGCCGGAATCGGTGCTGTCGGAACCATGCTGGAGGCAACCGGCGACGATTTGGATCGGCTGTTCGCGGTCAATGTCCGGGGTGTCTTCAATGTCACCAAGGCGTTTCTTCCCGCAATGATCGCGGCCAAACGCGGATGCATCATCAACATGGCTTCGATCGGCGGCGTGATCGCCATCAGAGATCGGTTGGCCTATTGCACGACAAAATTCGCCGTGGTCGGCATGACCAAGAGTTTGGCCCTGGATCATTCGGCCGACGGGGTGCGGGTGAACTGCATTTGCCCGGGACGTGTGGAGACCGATTTTGTAAAAGCCCGTATTGCGGAATATCCGGATCCCGAGGCCGCGTATCGCGAGATGAGTGCCACCCAACTCTCGGGCCGGATGATCCGTCCGGACGAGATCGCCGCCTCGGCGGTGTATCTGGCCAGCGACGCTTCGGAGATGGTCACCGGAACGGCATTCTTGATCGATGGCGGTTGGAGCGCGGGGAAGTGAGGTTGCGCTATGGACGGTGATGAATCCGATAAATATTGCGTTGAGTTGCCCGGTGTGGAAAGTGTGAATGCCTGGGAGGTTTTGCAACGCGGTCTCGACAGCGGGGCCAGGGTGGTTGAGATTCCGCCGGGTCTCTACCAAATCGATCGTTCATTGAAGATCCGATCGGGGACGCATCTGAGACTGGATTCAAAGGCCCATATTCGCTTGGCGGATGGGAGTGGAAAAGATCCAAGTGTCTTTCTGTTGACCAACGAGGATCCGGAAGCGGGGAATGCCGACATCACCGTTGAAGGCGGAATCTGGGACGGAAACAATCCGGGCAATCCCCGCGGTCCTGAAGGGGAACCTGATAGTTACACCGGAGTGACGATCTGTTTTGTGAACGTTCGCAACCTCGTGCTTCGGAACCTGAAGGTGCGGGACGCGGAAACATTCTCGATTCGGCTTGGCGAGGTGCGCGGTTTCACCATTGAAGATATCGAGTTTGAAGCTCCTCATCTCCGGCCCAATCAGGATGGTATTCACATCGGCGGGTTTTGTCAGGACGGCCGGATACGGCGCTTGAGCGGGGTCGGCCCCGGTTGTCCGAATGACGATCTGGTTGCGATCAACGCCAACGACGACGTCACCCGTCCGTTCAATATTGGATTGAAGGAAGGGCCGATCAGGAACATCGAAGTGGAAGATCTGGCCGCCGAAGATGCATATACCTTCGTGCGGATTTTGAGTCAGGAGGCGGCAGTGGATGACGTTCGGATTCGGAGGATCCGCGGAGGATGCCGTTATTACGCGTTGAATTTGAATCGTTGGCGGTTCGCGCCGGGCAAAGGGAATATTTCAGGGGTAAGCATCGATGATGTGGAGGTGAATAAACTTCCGTCCAGGAACGGACATGCCTTGGTGCATTTGACGTTGACGGTGAGGGACATCGAGATACGAAATTTTGTGCGGCCCTGCGACAGTCGGCCGGAAGTTCCGACCCTTGAGATCGCGAATGGAGTGGAGTGTGCGGTCGAGCTCGACGGTCTCGCACCTGGGCAAGTCGAAGGATTGAAGGCGGCTTCGAAGAATTTTGTGGTGGAGTCGGAGGTGTTTTCGGTTGATGACCGATACGGTCAGTGCAATCTGCGCCTGCAGTTGAATCCGGAAAGCATCCTGCGTTTACCCGGTGGTGGGTTCGGCCGTTTGCGGGTTCGATCCGAGCCATGATCAGTTGTATTTAGAACAGCGGGAAATTATGAAAACGAAACACGATATTTCCGAAACGAACGTGGCGCGCCTGCCCATGGCCGATGCTGCGGAAGCGTTTCCGTCGGCCGATTGGCGGGCGGCGTGGATTTGGACGCGTGAGGGGACGGAGGGAATACACGATTATGTCTCCTTCCGTCGGGAGTTCGAAGTCGCGAAGCTGCCGAAACAGGCGCTTTTACGAATTGCGGCTGAACGAGACGCCACGGTTTGGATCAACGGGGAACTCATCGCCTACGGGCCTCCAATCTCCGATCCGCGGTTCAAGCGATACGAAACACATGACATCACCTCTCATATAGCCGGCGGGGTGAATTGTGTGGCGGTGCGGGTTTATCATGATGCCACCAAGCGCGGCGCGTTCACCGCGCACGCCGATGCCCGGGGACTGCTTTGCCAACTGGAACTCGACGGAGCGGTAGAGGTTGTCACCGATGAACGATGGCGTGCCCGGCGCAGCCGAGCTTACATCAAGCCTAGCGTTCAATTTGGTGACTCCATGTGGCCGGAGTTTTTTGACGCCAACCAGGATACTCCCGGTTGGACCTCGCCTGGATTCGATGCCTCAGGCTGGCCGGCCGCAGCCTGCGTGATCGCGTCCACCCATCAGCTATGGGCGGCGGCCCAACCCCAAGCGCGTTTTTATCCCTGGGTAAACTTGATTCCGTGCGAGACCCGTCCGCTTCGGCGCGAACGACTCTTGCCCGTCGCCGTTCAAACGGTGGGCGAAGTGATTTTGCGCCGCGAAGCGCAAGCGCAAGACACAGCCGTTCGGATGAGTCTGGAGCCGGTGTTTCCTGTGGAAAAAACCTCTATCGAAGGCGTCGAAGGGCTGCTCAGCGGAAATGGTTCGGTAACGATTCGAAACTCGTCGCTGGAAGAACCGTATGAAACCTTTGATGGTCTTCGCAACGCCACTATTGTGCTGGATTTTGGTCGCTTGATTAATGCTCGAATTGGTATTCGATTAGATACTACAGGAGGCAGCGTTGATGTTGGATACGCTTATCAACTCGAAGATAACCGAGTAGTCCCATTCGTATCAAATCGCTCCGCCACCGCGAATCACTACATCGCGCGTTCCGGGAACCAGACTTGGGAAACCGCTGATTGGCATCACTTTCGTTATATCCAGCTCACGTTTCGGAACCTGCGGGAGCCGCTGATATTACATTCAGTTTGGGCCGAGGCGGTAGGGAATCATTTTGAATCGAGGGGAGAGTTCGTCAGCAATGATCAAAAATTGCAGAAGATTTTCGAAATCGTAAAACGTACTGCAGACCTGAATACGGTGGATCGAACGATGGACAATCCGTCCCGCGAACGAAAACAATATCTCGGAGACTGTTCAAGTATTCTTTCGGCCATTACCAGTTGCTTTGGTGACGCAGCTATTTTGCGCCGGTATTTCGCGAATGTCGCCGAAGGGCAGCACGCTACCGGCCAATATCGATACAGTTATCCTGGTCACGACGCCGATCGTGCGTCGCTCTTTGACCATGCCCTTTCGCTTCCGCTTCGCCTGTGGGAGCATTACCGGCTTTTCGCCGACAAGACGTTGGTTGAAAGCATGTGGTCCGGACTCGAACGATTCTTACAGCTTATGATCAGTTGTCTTGGTAAAGATGACCGGATCGTCCTGCCCCCGTATAATGTATTCTTCGATTGGGGGCACATGGACCGACGTGGAGTATTTTTGCCCTTGCAGGCAATGGCGATTGAAGCGTTGCGCTGCTCCGCGGAACTGGCCGACGCGATCGGAGTCGACGCCGCAGAATGGCATGAACATGCCCTTCGGATGAAGGCGCGTATTCCTGATTGGTTTGATCCAGAGCGGGGAGTTTTTGTCGACGCCATTGTGGATGGCGAGCGGCAAAGGCATTGCAGCGAACACGCCAACAGTCTGATTGCGAAGTGGAAACTGGCTCCGGATGCGATGATCCAGTCGGCGCTCCAACGCTGGTCGGTCAATCGTGAGGAGTTTGGTCAGGCATCCCCCGCATGGGAGTATCTTCCGTCGGCATTCTTTTGTGCAGGCCGACCCGAATTGGCGATCCGCTGGATGCATGAACGGCTAGGGCAGATCGAGCGTCGCGGATTGGAAACCTGGCCGGAGACCTGGTGTTTGCATGGCGAGCGCACGACAGGCTCCTGGCGTTGCCGCAACTCGCGGGCCGTCGCCCAGGGGGCGGGGCTTGGCATTCCGACAGCGTTGTTGGAGGGTTTGTGTGGAATCCAGCCCGGAACGCCCGGCTTTCGGACGGTCTATCTGGTCCCCCAGCCCGGCTCTTTGGATTTTGTGAGAGGCGTTCGTCCCGGGCCCGATGGAGATTATACGTTGGAATTGAGCAAAAACGCGGACGGATGGCGGTTGATCCTGGAAATACCGTCGGCCCGACCGGTGACGCTCGACGCGGCTTTCGCCCCGGGAGCGCGGGCGCGGTTTGCCTCTGGCGAACGCCTCGAGCCGGTGGGGGAGGTCGAATTGGGCGGCGGGGTCAGTTGCAATCGATTCAAATGGCAGGCGGAGAGAAAGACCGAACTGTACTTCGTCTGAAGTGACAAAGTCTCGTGCGGGAACGGGAGCGGCCTGCTTCCTCTTATTCCGCCGGGTTCCGGCGGACGGTGAATAAGGGACTCGCTTGGAGGAGCAATTGTTGGCGCTCCGCATCGGTCAGTTCCGGGCGGACTGGACGGGGAGGGGGAGCTGCGGTTTCGGCGACCGATTCAATGATTTCGGACTGACGGGCCACCTGTTGTTGCAAATGGGATTGGTCGTGCCGGAGGCGGCGCTGGTCTTGTTTTTGTCGGTGGACGGTCGAGCCGATGGCGTAGCCGGCGATTGATCCGAGGATCGCCCCCTCGGTCCTGTGCCCGGTTTGGTGTCCGATGATCCCGCCGGCGGTGCCGCCGGCCGCTGCACCGATCACGGCTTCTTTGTTTAAAACCTTGGCCGCTTCGACGGTCGATCCGAGCGGGGCCAGCATGCAAAATGCACTGAAAAGAAGGGCGGTTTTCTTAATCATGAATGAAATCCTCCTGAAGAGTGATTGGGTGAATGACCCAATAATCGCCGTTTCGATGAATATTGAATCCTGCAGCGTAGGCGACCGTTTCAAGGACGAGCGTCGCCTGGGCTTTCGTCTTGATTGAGATCAATCGCTCCTCCGGGCTGCGGATAAAGGTGTATTGGAGACCTGTTCGCTCAAGAATCCGGGGGATCAATTGATTGGCGTCGGCGTCGGTGACGTCGATCCGGACTTCGTTTTGCCGGTGGGCGATCCGTTCGAAGGGGGTCAACGGACGTTCGCTGGCATGGATATTGCTTGAGAATGGGAAAGCAACGACGAGGGTTAATAGCAACAACCTTGGAATAATTTTCATAATTAAAAGGATTTAAAAGGAAGATAACAGGTGGAGACCCATCCGGCACGTGAAATCGCCAATTCGAGAATGACTTTCGCTCAAAAAGAGATTTATTGCAGGTATAGACCAGATCGGGAGTGCGTGGTTCCTTTCCCGCGGGCTTTTGGATCGGTGGGGGATGCGACCAATCGTCGGGAGATGGAACACGCAAACTTTAACGAAACAAATGCAAGGTGAACCGATGATTACAATTTCTGCCTACACGAACAAGGAGGAGGCGTTGATATCGAAGGCGCTGCTGGAGGCGGCAGGGATTCCCGTGACTTTGAAAGATGACTCGGACGGCCTCCAATTGCAGGTGCGCGATACCGATGCCGAATTGGCCCAGGAGGTTTTGATTGCGGACGATTCGCCCGAGTGGAAACGACGGGGTCCTCCCCGCTACCGGTATTATCGCTTGAGTCGCGGATCCGGAGCCGGCACCTACTTTCTGAAAGGAGGAGTGGTGGCGGTGGTCGGATTCCTGTTGGTTTCCCTCCTGATGCTGCCGTTGGGCGTCACGATCCGGGTGACTCCGTTTCTTCTACTGTTCCTCTTCGTCCTGGGAGGATCGGTCTCTTTGGTTCGTAAATCATTTCGGGTAAAGGAGAAACCGAAACGGAAACGAAGCCCGGACCTTTGAATCCATCGGCTATGGTCCGGGGGCGTGGGGACGAAAAAAATCCGGCGTTCGAAAAGCGCCGGATTTTTTCATGAAAACAAGCTGAGCGAGACGATCAGGCTTTGGTGATTTTGCCCGCCTTGATGGCTTTGACGGCGACCAGCATGCGCTTGACTTGGCCGCTGGGAAGAAGGACGCGGACGCGCTGGAGATTTGGGCGGAATTTCCGTTTGGTCACCTTGGTCACGTGGGTGCCGATTCCCCCACTTTTCTTCGACTGCCCCTTGCGGTGAATGATGCTGCCTTTGGTGGGGCGCTTTCCTGTGATCTGACAAATTCTCGACATTTGAATGTATGGATTGAGATTAAACGGAAAGAAATAAGGCCCCGTTCCGGCGAGACGCAAGTTTCTTTTTCAGTTTTCGTTCCCGCAGCAACACGGTGCGTGCCGGCGAGGATCAGGCGGTAGCCAGTTCGGGGGGTTCGATGACGAAATGCTCGACCTCGTCGTAAACCTCGGGCGGGATATGGCCTTGGATCAGGACGCCGTCGTCGTGGGGCGCCTGGGTGCGGACGCAACCGATGCGATGGAGTCGGGAGACGAGATCGTAACGGGAATGGGGGATCAACAGGTGGAGCGAATGGAGGTCGTCGGCCAGCATCTCTTCGATCCGGTCGATCAACCCGCCGAGGCCCTCGCCGGTCCGGGCGCTCAGGAAACAGGCGTCAGGGTAGATCAGTCGGAGCGCTTGGACTTGTTCCGGGTCGGTCGTGCAATCGATTTTGTTGAAAACGGTGATGATCCGTTTGGTGTCGGCGCCGAGTTCCTTCAACACTTCGAGCGTGGTGGCGTGGTGGCTTTCCGCTTCCGGGTTGGAGACGTCGACGAGATGGATCAGGAAATCGGAGACGACCGCTTCTTCCAGGGTGGCCCGGAAGGCGTCGATCAGGTTGTGCGGCAGGCGCCGGACGAATCCGACGGTGTCGGTGAGAAGGATTTTTTGACCGCCGGGAAGACCGAGATGGCGGGTGGTTGGGTCGAGGGTGGCGAAGAGTTTGTCTTCGGCCAGGACCGTGGCTCCGGTGAGGGCGTTCAGGAGGGACGATTTGCCGGCGTTGGTGTAACCGACGATGGCGGTGGTCGGCACGGAGCGTTTGAGTCGTCGTTTCCGTTGGACGTCGCGCTGCTTGATGACCGTGGCGAGTTCGCGCTTGAGCCGGCTGATTCGGTCCTGGACGAGACGTCGGTCGCTTTCGAGCTGGGTTTCCCCTTGGCCCCGGACAACGGTTCCGCCGCCGCCTCGTTGACGGCTGAGGTGGGTCCAGGCCCGTTTCAGTCGGGGAAGGGAGTAGACCATGCGGGCGAGTCCGACCTGGAGGATGGCCTCGCGGGTGTGCGCTCGCTGGGCGAAAATATCGAGGATCACCTCCTGGCGGTCGATCACGCAAACGCCGGCCTCCTTTTCCCAGTTTCGCTGTTGGCCGGGGGAGAGATCGTCATCGAAGACGATCACGTCGAGATTCTGTTCTTTGACGAGGGCGATCAATTCCTGCGCTTTGCCGGAGCCGATGAGGAAGTGCGGATGGGGTTCCCGAAGGTTGACGATCGTGCGTTCGATGACCGGGATTTCGAGGGTTTGGACCAATTCGGCAAGTTCATCGAGAAGATTGCGGGCTTCGTCGCGAACCATGTCGGGCCGTTGAATTCCTACCAGAAGGGCCCGTTCGACTAATTTCGGTTTTTCTCTGACTTCAAACATGCATGTAGTTAAAATTTACTGATTTTGGGGGAATTGGCAACCAGGCGGGGGGCATGGGCACGAGGTAGGGATGGACGCCCGCTTGTGGCTCGGCGGCAAAGAAAAGCGGTTCGGGCCGGGGCGACCCGAAGGGAAGGGAGATTCGGCTGGTTGGGAGTGTGCCGGAGGAGGCCAATAGGCGGGATGGTGTGGAGGGACGGGTTATTCGGAGCCGACTTTACGGGCTTCGGTGTTGGGAGCGCGTTCGGGCTTGCGGGGAGCAGCCGGTTCGTCGTCGAGGGACGAGCGGATGTCTTCTTCAATTTCGTGGGTGGTCTTTTTGAACTCGCGGACGAATTTCCCCATCCCGCGACCGAGTTCCGGAAGGCGTTTCGCTCCGAAGAGAAGAAGGATCAGGAAGACGACGACGAGAATCTGGATCGGGCTCAGGTTCTGAACAAATCCGAGAATTGGCAGAGCGGTGCTTGACATGATCGGAAAACTTACCTGAAACCACGCCCCTGTAAAGAGGGAAAGCATTTTCATTTGGGCGAGGCCGCGAGGTTTGATCGTGTCATTTGGCCGACGGCGGGCGGAGTCGGCTCACCGCCCGCCGTTCAAGGCCTGTTCCAGCCGGCGGAAACGCCGTTCGATCAAGCGGATCTCTTCGTCGCTCAATTGCGGCTTGAGCTCGGCTAACGCGGCTCCGGCGGCTTCGACGCCCCCCTGTTCCGCCGCTTTGAACATAAACGCGGCGTCCGTCCGATCCTGAAGGGTCAACCTTCCTTCGAGGTAAATTTTTCCGAGGTGGAACTGGGCTTCCGCGTGACCGAGATAAGCGGCGGCTTCCAGGCATTCCAGTCCCAGTGCGGCATCGGCTTCTGTCCCGATTCCGTGCAGGAGGCAGAGCGCCGCCTGGTAGGTTGACTCGGGGTCGTTGCGGTTCAATCCTTCGACGAAGGCTTCGAAGGCGGCCCGTTCGTTTCGTTCGACCCCCTTTCCATGAAGTTTCAACATCCCGACCATGCGGAATCCGTAGGGAATTTCCTTTTCGGCCAATCTCGTGAAGTAGGCGAGGGCACGGGCGTGATCCTGGGGGACCAGTTCCCCGGCGTAGTAGGCGCGCGCGAGATTGTATTCCGCGACGGTTAGACCCTGCTCGGCGGCCAAGCTGATCCAGCGCATGCCTTCGTCGGAATCGGCTTCGGTCCCGACGCCGTGCAGGTAAAATATGCCGACGTCGTTCTGCGCGATTGCGTCGTCCTGGAGTGCGGCGCGGAGAAACCAGTGGAAGGCCGACTCGACGTTCTTTTCAACTCCGGCGCCGCGATTGTAAAGGTGGCCGACTTCGCGCTGGGCTTCGGCGTAGTCGTTCTCGGCCGCTTCTTTCAAGTATTGGTAGGCTTTGTCGAAGTCCTGCGGTTGACCGAGACGGCCGTGGCGGTAAATGCTGCCAAGGGCGAAGGTGGCCGGGATATGGCCTCCGGCCCGCGCCCGTTCGAACCACTCGATGGCCGCCTCGGGATTCCGCAAGTAACCGTCGCCGGCATGGATCCGGGCGGTTTCGTGTTGAGCTTCGGCATGCCCGAGCTCGGCGGCCTGGCGGAACAGATCGTAGGAACGTTGGTAGTTGTCCCGGCTTTGCTGATACTTCGCCCGCTCGAAAATCGCCTGGGCAGCCTCAGGCGTGGCAGTGGCCGACGCCGCCGGACGGTCCGGAAAGGAGGCGTCGAACAGGGGTTCGAACTTCACCTCCTGAGTGGCGGCCAATAAAAGGACGGCCGCCAGGAGGAGCGGTGGGACCGAGGCGGCCGCGGGAAGGAGACCGAGCAAAATGGGATGGGGCTCCGGGCGGTAGTGCGGCGGGAGGGCGTAGGCTTCGCGGATGCGGGTGAACGCCAACAGGCCGTAGACGACCGCGATGATGGCGGGCAGGACCCCGAAATAGAGGAGATAGGAGCGGGGATAATCGGAGGAGAAGGTGAAATAGCCGAGGAGAGGCACAGCCAGCAGCGCGGTGAGGAGCGCCGTTCCCAGGTAAAACCACCGGGCGTCCCGGGGATTCAAATAATCATCGGTCCGTACGAGGACCCACCAGGAAAGCACCACCACCAAGAGGGCCGCTCCGGAACCGACGGCCGGAATCCACGAAAGCGGTTTCCCTTCGTGCAGGGCGTGAACGAAAATCAGGGCGAAGCTAAGGAGAAATAAAACCGAGAGGAATAACAGAAGCCGGCGGATCAGGGCGAGAAGCATGTTGGACTCGAAAGGATGGGTTTGACTCTCATGGATGAAGAACAAGCGCGGGGCCGAAGAACGGTCCCACAGCCGATTCATTGCAGAAGCGGATTCGCCGCACAAGAAAAAGCGTCGGGACGCGCGATCGCGGCGAAATCGTCGACGGTTGGCGACCGCCCGCCGGGTGGTTTGCAAGGAAGCGGCGACCGGATGAACGGACCGCCGGATCGTCGCGCGTTCCGATTCGGTCTCCTCCGCCGGAATTTGGCGGGTGGTTTGTCGTTTTTTTCATTGTCAGGCGCCGGATTTCCGGGGATTGAATGGAGGGGCATGCCGGGCGCATGGTCGATCCCCTGTTCCGTCGATTCGAAAGACCTTCGTTTATTGTTTCCGTCGTTGGACCGTTTATTTGAATTCCGATATGAAAGTCATGAGATCCTCTGATCCGGCGGGTGGTTCCGCCGGACATTCGTTCGGTCGACGCTTCGGGGGAGGTTTTACACGGGAGTGAAGTCGGAAATGATCAAGTTGGGACTTACGGGCGGGATGGGGTGCGGCAAGAGCACGGCGGCAGCCTTTTTCGTCGAGGCCGGATTTCGATCGGTCGACACCGACGCGGTGGTTCATGAGTTGTTGGCGACCGACGAACGGGTCCGGCGGGAGATCGCGGAATATTTCGGACCGGGGGTATTGGATGAGCGGGGAGGGATCGACCGGCGGAAGCTCGGGGCCCGGGTGTTCGGCGAGGTGGATGCGCTCCGGTGGTTGGAAGGGCTCCTTCATCCGCTGGTGCGTGACCGTTGGCAGCGGGAGATGACGGAAACGGGAAATATTTCCTGGGTGGTGCAAATCCCGTTGCTTTTTGAGAAAAAACTTGAACAATCTTTCGACTTGACCGTTTGTGTAGGAACCAGCGCCGAGATTCAGCGCCGACGGCTGCTGCGGCGGGGGTTGTCCGAAGCGGAAATCGTTCAACGGATTTCCCGCCAACTGCCCATCGAAGAGAAAGCGGCCCGGGCTGATTTTTTTCTCCTGAACGACGGATCTCAACAATTTTTGCGTCAGCAAGTGGAACGGCTTTGCCGCCGGTTTTGACCATCGCTGGACGAACTTCCTGCGGCGCATTTCCTGAACCAAGTTTTTATCATTTCATTATGGCCTCCGAACAGTTACCGATCCTCTTCGAGGATGCGGCTCCAAAGACCAAGCGAAAAAAAGTTTCCAAGAAAAACGACATGCAGAGCGAGGAAGATTGGACCCCTCGAGCCAGTGCGGCCGAGGAAAAACCCGCGACCGTCAAGGCCGCTTCAGACGACGCCGGCGAGACCAAGCCGCGGTCCCGCGCCCGGAAGCCCCGCGCGCCCCGGGCGAAAGCCGACACCGAGGCCGGCGAGACGGCTCCGGTGAAAGCTCCCCGGAAACGCCAAACGAAGGCGGCCAAGGCGGCCAAGGCCGAAGCCGAGGATTCGAACGAACGTCCGGCGCCGAAGGCCGAAACTCCGGCACCCGCGAAGACGGCCCCGGAACCGACCGAAAACCGGGAGCCCCGCGAGGTACGGACCCCGCGGGAATCCGCCGCTCCGGCGCCCGCATCCGAAGCATCCGCTCCTACAGGAGAGTCGGGTGGAAGGCAGTCCGGCGGTTCTTCCGACGGATCCGAGCCACGTGAGTCCCGGGAGAATCGCGAGCCGCGCGAGCCGCGTGAAAACCGGGAATCGCACGAAGCCCGCGAACCAAGGGAGCGGGAGCATGGGAACCGCGACCGCGACAACCGCCCGCCACGCGAGCATGGCCGTCGGGAAGGCGGTCACTTCGACGGGGGTGCCCAGGACCGCGGGCCACGCCCCGGCGGGGGAGGCGGCGATTTCCGCGATCGTCAAGGTCCGGGACAAGGCCCCGGGAATTTTCGCAACAAGAAAAAGAAGGGGAAAAAGGGAGGTCGTTTCGAACGGGGTCCCGGGGGCGGCGGCCCTGGCGGCGGCGGACCTGGAGGCGGCGGAGGTGGAGGCGGAAGTCCTCCGCAGATTCCGGCCCGTCCGGGGGATTTGCCTGATCCCGGCCGTTTCCAGAACATTGATGAACTGGAGCGGGAAGCGGTGGAGAGTCAGACCGGCGAGCCGCTTTACATCGACGCGCTTCACGAATGCACGCTTTCGGCCCTGGTGGAACAAGCCAAGGCGATGGGAATCGTCCTCGACGCCGCCCCGAACCGCCGGGTTTTGATCGGCAAAATGTTGGTCAAGGCTCACGACGATAAGCGGCCGTTGATCGAACGTGGCGCGTTGGAGCTCACCGACCGGGGTTACGGTTTCATCGTCCGGCAATCTCATAATTACCGGACCCAGCCGCAGGACAGCTACCTGGCGGAGAGTTTCGTGCGCCGATTCGGCCTGAAGAAAGGTCACCAGATCGAGGCCCAGGTGTATCCGCCGCAAGGCCAGGAACGTTGTCCGGCGGTGGTCCGGGTGATCAAGGTGATGGGCGCCGAGCCGTCGAAGATCGCCGACGTGGTGCCCTTCGAGGATTTGGTCCCGTATTATCCGTTGCAGCGGGTTTTGATGGAAATCCCCGACCAGGAGAACGGCAAGGACGTATCCATGCGGGCGGTCGACTTGTTGACCCCGGTTGGTTTCGGTCAACGCGGGTTGATCGTGGCTCCGCCGCGGACCGGTAAAACCGTTCTTCTCCAGCAGATCGCCAACTCGATCGCCCGGAACAATCCGGACGCCCATCTCATCGTGCTTTTGGTCGACGAACGGCCGGAGGAAGTGACCGATTTCCGCCGTCACACCAAAGGCGAGGTGGTCTCGTCGACGTTCGACGAACCGGCTTCGAGCCATGTCGAGGTGGCGGAGATGGTGATTGAAAAGGCGCGTCGGATGGTTGAGGCCGGACAGCACGTGGTGATTCTGCTCGATTCGATCACCCGTTTGGCCCGGGCTTACAACACGATGATGCCGAGCAGTGGAAAAATTCTTTCGGGCGGGGTGGAAGCCAACGCGTTGCAGAAGCCGAAGCGCTTTTTCGGCGCGGCCCGCAACATCGAAGGGGGCGGCAGCCTGACCATTCTGGCGACGGCGTTGATCGACACCGGAAGCCGGATGGACGAAGTGATCTTCGAGGAATTCAAGGGGACCGGCAACATGGAGCTCCACCTCGACCGGGCTCTGGTCGAGAAACGGATCTTCCCGGCATTGAACATCGAGCGGAGCGGCACCCGGAAGGAAGAGTTGCTCTACCACCCGGATGAATTGAACCGCATTTACTCGTTGCGCCGGGCGATCCAGGGCGTTCCAATGGTCGAGGCCATGGAAATGTTGGTCCAGCGGTTAAAAAAGACCCGCTCCAACGCCGAGTTTCTGCTGGCCATGAACCGATGATTTCGGTTAATCCGCAGATGAATGCTTCGAAAACTTCTGGCACAAATTAGAAATCTCTCCAGACTCATTACCTTGTGACCTCCGCTGATGAATTCATAACGCACCTGATTGTAGAACGAGGATTGGTGCCGGCCGACGTCGTCGACTCGGTTCGCAGGAAAATTCAGGACGAGATATCGGATCCCGATGCACCACGTCGGGATGTGGTGTCCGAACTCTCGGCCGCTGGTCATATCGACGCCATCCAGGTCACGCAACTGCTGGCCGACGAGTTCGGGATGACGATGGTGGAGCCGGGACGGCTGAAGCCGACCGACGTCGCGATCCAGTCGATGTCGCGCTCGCTCGCGATCCGTTACCACGCCTTTCCTCTGACTCGCGAAGGCAACACCTTGAAAGTGGCCATCGCCGACCCGCTCGATATGGACGGGGTCGACAGCCTCAGCCATGTGTTGCAACTCTCCATCGAGCCCTGTGTGGCGATGCGGGAGGAAATCGACGCGGCCATCGAGAAGTTTTACGGGTCCGAAGACAGCGTGGAGCACATGCTCTCCGAGATGTCGAGCGATGGGGAAGGGGGACCGGGCCTGGAGGATCTGGTGGAGAAAATGGGAGCGAAGGAGGACGACACCGTCCAGGAGAGCGACGCTCCAATCATCAAGCTGGTTTACAAGATTATCACCGAGGCGATTCGTCGCCGGGCATCCGACATTCATTTGGAGCCCTTGGAGAAACGTTTCCGGGTCCGTTACCGAATCGACGGCGTGCTCCACGAAGTCGACAATCCGCCGAAGCGACTCCAATTGGCGATCATTTCCCGGTTGAAGATCATGGCGGAAATCAGCATCGCCGAAAAACGGATCCCGCAGGACGGCCGGATCCACTTGGATCTCGGGGAAAAGGAACTCGATTTCCGCGTATCCTCCCTGCCGACCGAACACGGCGAGAGCATCGTCATGCGGATTCTCGACAAGGAGGGCCTCCTGCTCGGTTTGCCGGAACTCGGTTTCTTCAGCGACGACCAGGCCCAGATGGAGAAATTCATCTCCTTGCCGGACGGGATTTTCCTGGTCACCGGGCCGACCGGTTCCGGAAAGACCACCACGCTTTACGCCTGTTTGAACTACATCAACCGTCCCGACCGCAAGATCATCACGGTCGAAGATCCGGTGGAGTATCGACTGGCCGGGATCAATCAGGTCCAAGTGCGGACCGAAGTGAAGATGACCTTCGCCTCGGCCCTCCGCTCGATGCTCCGGCAGGCGCCCAACATCATCATGATCGGGGAGATCCGGGACTTGGAGACGGCGGAGATCGCGATCAATGCTTCGCTCACCGGTCACATGGTCTTCAGCACCCTGCACACCAACGACGCGCCGAGCGCGGTCAGCCGTCTGGTCGACATCGGGGTGAAGCCGTTTCTGGTGGCCGCCTCCCTCCGGGCGGTTATGGCCCAACGACTCGTGCGCCGGATTTGCACCAAGTGCAAGGAACCCTACACGCCCGACGCCGGACAACTCCGTGCCTTGAACATCACCGAGAGCCAGGCGTCCGCGGCCACGTTCATGATCGGCAAGGGATGTCCGAATTGCCACGGGACCGGCCACCGCGGCCGGATGACCATCGTCGAAATTTTCACCGTCACCGAAGAAATCGAGCGACTGATTTATGAGAACTCCACCGGCACGACCATCCGCCGGAAAGCCCGCGAAGGAGGGATGCGCTCCCTGCGGGAAGACGGTATCCGCAAAGTGACCAGCGGATTGACCACACCGGATGAAGTCTTGTCCGTCACCGTGGGCGATTCCGAATAACCGGCGGCCAGTTTTTGATCCTTACATTCTTCTTTCTCCTATGAGCTACGAAATGAACGACCTTTTGACCCTCGTCTGCGACGAGGATGCTTCCGACCTCCACCTCCAGGTGGGACAAGCGCCGACGTTGCGCATCTCGGGGAGCATGGTTCCGGTCGATGGTCCGCTTTTGACGCCGGCCGACGCCGAGCAGTTGATGCAGGCGATCACCTCCGATCACAACCAGCAGATGGTCAAGACCCAGGGGGGCACCGACTTCGGGTTTGCCTTCAAGGATCGCGCGCGGTTCCGGGTGAGCGTCCTGAAGTCCAAGGGAAATTACGGCTTGGTCCTTCGACAGATTCCGAAGAAGATGTTCGGCCTCCGGGAAATCGGTCTTCCGGACAAAGTCAAAGAGCTCCTCTTCCGTCCGCGTGGTTTGATCCTGGTCACCGGGCCGACCGGTTCCGGGAAGAGCACGACGCTCGCGTCGATGGTGAACTACATCAACGAAAACCGCGAAGGTCACATCATCACCATCGAGGATCCGATCGAGTATTATCACGAGCACAAGCGGTGTATCGTGACCCAGCGTGAGGTCGGGACCGACGTTCCTTCCTTCGCCGAGGCGATCAAACGCGCCTTGCGTCAGGACCCGGACGTCATCCTCGTCGGGGAAATGCGCGACTTGGAAACCATCGAGGCGGCCGTCACCGCCGCGGAAACCGGTCACTTGGTGTTCGGAACGCTCCACACCACCGGCGCCGCCCGCACCGTCGACCGTATCGTTGACGCCTTCCCGGCCAACATGAAGGACCAGATCCGGACCCAGCTCGCTTCGTCGATCATCGCGGTCCTTTCCCAGGTGCTTTGCCGCAAGCCGACCAAGGGCCGTATCGCCGGTTTCGAGTTGATGGTTGCGACCAACTCCATCCAGGCGTTGATCCGCGACAACAAAACCTACCGGATTCAGTCGGACATTCAAACCGGGGCCAATCTCGGGATGATCACCCTCGACGCCCATTTGCTCAGTTTGTATAACCGCAACCTGATCAGCGCCGACCAGGCGGTCGAGCACTCGCAGCAGATGAACGAGATGAAGGAAAAACTCCTCGCTCTCGGGGCGGAGTTGAAGAGCCACTGATCCAACCGGGACCTTTTCCATGTTTGAAGCCCATAATCAGACCATCTACGACCTTCTGAAAGAAGAAGGGACGATTGAATTGGACCAGCTTCGGGAATTGTTCGAGGAGCACACCCGCAGCGGATTGCCCATGGCTGAAGTGATCTTCGACGCCGGGATCATGGAAAGGGAGGCGCTGCTGCGCAAAGTCGCCGAATATCTCGGCTCGGAATTCATCAAACTCCCAAGCCAACTCGAGCCCGATCAAGTTAAGCTGCTCCAGGGGAGTATTGCCCGCATGTACGGCGTCGTTCCTCTCGGGCAGGACGGGAACACCCTCAATCTCGCCGCCCTCGATCCGTTCAATAATCAGATTGTCGACGACATCACCTTTGCCCTGGGCAAGGACGTCAACATTCTGGTGGCCGACCCTGATCACGTCGAAAAACTCCTGAAGGACACTTACGGCGAGGACGACGCCTCGGTCGACGAACTTCTTAAGGAGCTCGATTCCTTTTCCTTTGAAGGAGGGGACGGTGACGATGTGTCCGAGAAGGATCTGGAGGCCGTCGCCAGCGAGACTCCAATCATCCGTTTTGTCAATCTGGTCCTGAACCAGGCGATCAAGGACCAGGCGTCCGACATCCATTTCGAACCGTTCGAGGAAGAGTTCAAAATCCGTTACCGGATCGACGGCGCGCTCTATGAAATGGCGCCGCCGCCGAAGACTCTGGCCTTGCCCGTGACGTCCCGCATCAAGGTCATTTCCGGACTCAACATTTCCGAACGCCGGATTCCCCAGGATGGCCGGATCAAAATGACCATCGGCGGACGTCAGATCGACCTCCGGGTTTCGACTCTGCCGACCCAATTCGGGGAGAGCGTGGTGCTCCGGGTGCTCGACAAAGGGGTGGTCAACCTCGACCTCGACGCCCTGAATATGCCGGAAGATGTTCACGAGACCATCCTCGACGTCGTCCGCCGCCCGAACGGGATTTTCATCGTCACCGGACCGACCGGTTCCGGAAAAACCACCACGCTTTACAGTTGTCTCCGGATTCTGAACGACGTCGAAACCAAGCTGCTGACGGCGGAAGATCCGGTCGAATACGAAATCGAAGGGATCATGCAGGTTCCGGTCAATCCGGGGCAAGGCCTCACCTTCGCCAAGGCGCTCCGCGCCTTTCTCCGGCAGGATCCGGACGTCATCATGGTCGGGGAAATTCGAGATCTGGAGACCGCCCAAATCGCCATTCAGGCCTCTCTCACCGGTCACTTGGTGATGAGCACCCTCCACACCAACGACGCCCCGGGCGCTCTGATGCGTTTGATCGACATGGGGGTTGAGCCGTTCTTAATTTCCGCCTCCCTTGAAGCGGTTCTCGCCCAACGGTTGGTCCGCCGGATCTGCAAAAATTGCCGGACCGCCTACGAACCGAGCGATACCCTCATCGCCCAACTCGGCGTCGATCCGATCGATATCGGGGACAACCAGTTCTATTACGGCCGCGGTTGTGATGTTTGCAATGATTCAGGCTACAAAGGGCGTCTCGGCATTTACGAGATGCTTCGGGTCACCGATTCGTTGCGCGACATGATCAGCCAGCGGGCCCCTGTTCTGGCGATCCGCCAGAAAGCGATCGAGCAAGGGATGCGCCTTCTCCGGGACGACGGCCTGCGGGCCATCTTCGATGGTGCAAGCACGATCGAAGAAGTGATAAAATACACCTAAAATACCATGCCGAAATTTTCCTACACTGCCATTGACGCCAGCGGTAAACAAAAGGCTGGCGTTCTTTCCGCTTCCAGCACCGAAGACGCGACCGCCCAAATCAAATCGATGGGGCTGTTCGTCACGAACCTGACCACCCAGGATAAGGCAGCCAAAGGAAAAGCCAGGAGTCGGGCGACCGCCGGATCTTCCACTCGGAAAAAGCCGGTCACTCTCGGACGGGTCGTCAGCCAGAAAGGGTTGTGTATTTTCACCCGCCAGATGGCGACCCTCCTTCAAGCCGGTCTTCCGTTGCTCCGCAGTATCGAGGTCTTGATCCGGCAGGAAAAGAATCCCTCCTTCAAATACGTCCTCGAAGAACTTGGGGAAAATGTCCGTTCCGGTAACACGTTTTCCGACGGTCTTTCCCAACATCCGAAAGTTTTCAATCGGTTGTACGTCAATATGATCCGGGCCGGTGAGGCCGGTGGTGTGCTCGACGTGGTGTTGGTGCGTCTCGCCCGTTTCATGGAGAAGAGCATCAAGATCAAGGGCAAGATCAAGTCGGCGATGGTTTATCCGATGATCGTCTTGTTCATCGCCATGGCGATTTTGACCTTCCTGATGATTTTCGTCATCCCGCAGTTCCAGGAGATTTTCGACGAGTTGTTGGAAGGAGCTCCCCTGCCGATCCTGACCCAATACGTCATGGCGGTCAGTTTCTTCGTTAAAGACCAGTTCTTGCTGACCGTCGTCATTCTGGTCGTCGTCTTCATCATTTTCAAGGTCCTGAAATCGACCAATGTCGGGGCCAGGGCGGTCGACAAGGCGATGATCACGCTCCCGCCGGTCGGAGACCTCTTCAAAAAGGCAGCCATCGCCCGGTTCACCCGGACTTTCGGCACCTTGCTTTCCAGCGGGGTTCCGATCCTCCAGTGTTTGACCATCACCCGCGACACCATCGGCAACCGCATCCTGATGGACGCGATCGAGAAGGTGCATGAACGGGTGAAGGAAGGGGATTCGGTCTCGGCGCCGCTGGAAGCTTCCAAAGTGTTTCCCACCATGGTCACCAGTATGATCGACGTCGGCGAGGAGACCGGGGAACTCCCCGAGATGTTGAACCGGATCGCCGACAACTATGACGAAGAAGTCGACAACGCCGTCGCCGCGCTCACATCGATCATTGAACCGATCATGATCGTGCTCCTGGCGTTGATCGTCGGGGTGATCGTCATCGCGCTCTTCCTGCCGATCATCGGCGTCATCGAAGGCTTGAGCTAAGCTTTTCGACCACTCTTTTCCTCCGGGCCCGGATTCGACCGATGGATCGCCCGCGTCCGGAGGTTTTTCACCAACTCCAACCAGTTAAGTTATGAACAAAAAATTCATATCCCGTTTTTTAGGGTTTACATGTGCGCTCTCTCTACTTGCATGCAATGCGATGGCAGAAGAAACCAAAGAAAAGAAATCGAACGAAATCGCTCCCGATGAAGAGGTGGCCGTGATTTCCACCGTCCACGGGGAAATGGTCGCTAAATTCTGGCCCGATGTGGCCCCGAAAACGGTGGAGAATTTCAAGAAACTGGCGAACGACAAGTTTTATGACGGGACCGCTTTCCACCGGATCATCCCGAACTTCATGATCCAAGGTGGATGCCCGAACACCAAGGAAGGCGCGCGCGGCATGCCCGGAACCGGAGGTCCCGGCCATAACGTCAAAGCCGAGTTCAACGACCGTCCCCACGTCCGCGGCGTCCTCTCGATGGCCCGTTCCCAACACCCGGATTCGGCCGGCAGCCAGTTTTTCGTGGTCCACGGCGACGCCCGTTTCCTCGATAACCAATACACGGCCTTCGGCGAATTGATCTCCGGCGACGAAGTTCTTGAAAAACTCGCCACTTCGCCGACCCGCCGCGACGGCCGTGAAAACAGCACTCCGGCCGAGCGCCTGGGAGTCGAAAGCATCCGGATCGTTAAATACGGCGAGCTGAAAAAGGACTAAGGAAATCGGCTCGGGCAGCCGCATCCTAAGAATTCTCTCACCCATGGAGCGGCGGAATCATTCCGCCGCTCTTTTTGATTCCGCCGAAAAGAGATTTAACCACGAATAGACACGAATAGACACGAATCCGGAGTGGATGAGTGGGGAAATCGAATGGGCAATTGGAGTAGCAACTACTGTGTCTCCGTTTTTATTAGTGTTCATTAGTGTTTATTAGTGGTTAAAACTCATTCCTCCATGGAGATCCGCTTCTTCAACCGATACACCGGCCGCGTCGAAACCGAGACGGTTTACGGCGACAAATGGCTGCGTTGGACCTATGACACGGTCCCGGGCCGGTTCTGTCTGAATGCGCTGGTCCGGCGCCCCGCCTTCTCCCGGTGGTATGGCCGGGCGATGGACAAACCGGCCAGCAAGGTGCGGATTGCCCCGTTCATCGAGCAATACGGGGTCGATGCCTCGGAGTTTCTCGACGATCCTGGGAGTTACGGCTCCTTCAACGAGTTCTTTTACCGCCGCCTCACAGCGGAGAGCCGTCCGATCAGCGGAGGGGAGGGGATCGCCTGCGCCCCGGCCGACGGACGGCATTACGGGTATCAGGATTTGTCGGACGTAGCCGGTTTTATCGCCAAAGGCCAGCGCTTCGACCTTCGTCGGTTCCTGGACGACGACCGATTGGCCGAACGTTACGCGAACGGTTCCGCGATCATTTCGCGCCTTTGTCCGGTCGATTACCACCGCTACCATTTCCCTTGCGCCGGAACCCCTGGCGAAACCCGGCTGATCAACGGCTGGCTGTATTCGGTGAACCCGGTCGCGCTCCGCCGCAATGTCCGTTACCTGATCGACAACAAGCGGAGCTATTGCCTCCTGCGGTCACCGGTTTTCGGCCAGGTTCTTTACGCCGAGATCGGCGCCACCTGCGTCGGCAGTCTCTGCAACACCTACGCCCCCGGCCAACCGGTGGAAAAGGGGGAGGAGAAAGGCTATTTCAAGTTCGGCGGCTCCTGCACGATTCTCTTGTTTGAAAAAGGCGCAATTCGCCTCGATAATGATTTAGTCGAAAACACCCGGAATTTCCTGGAAACCTACATCCGGATGGGAGACCGAATTGGGGCGGCCGATTGATTCCCAACCAAAGATGGCCGTAAAAGAGAATACAAAATACTTAAAATCAATCCGATGTGTTGGAGTTCCGGCTTCAGCCGATCCCTACCTCGATTTAAAGACCGGCTGAAGCCGGAACTCCAACGAACAAACCCTTCACAGAAGCAACAATCCTGACTGCGCCCGGGGAACAACATAGAATGAAACTTGGATTTGAGGCGAAGCCTCTTTGGAGTGCTCCGCGTCTCCGCGGAGCTTTCGAGCGTGCGGAAGACCTCCATCAGTCGAATGGCTGCCGGGCGTGCGGCTATCACTGACCGTTCGAAAAGCGGTGCGGGGACGCACCGCACTCCAAAGCGCTTCGCGCGAAAACCTGATCGCCCTGCAACCCGCATGAACAGTGAAGTTTCATAGAAGAAGAAGAAGTTGGTCCTTTTCGCGGTTATTAACCGATTTTTAGGATGACTGATCCAGCCGACGACAAGCAGTTTAATTCTCTCACTCCCGAAGAGGAGCGGATCCTGATCCACAAGGGGACCGAAATGCCATTTTCGGGGAAATACAACAATCACCACGAAGCGGGCGTTTATCTTTGCCGGCGGTGCGACGCTCCGCTCTATCGCTCCAAGGACAAATTTGACTCCGGCTGTGGATGGCCGAGTTTCGACGACGAGATCGAAGGGGCGGTGAAGCGGGTGCCTGACGCCGACGGCCGCCGCATTGAAATCGTCTGCGCCAACTGCGGGGGGCATCTCGGGCATGTCTTCGAAGGGGAGCGTCTGACCGCGAAGAACACCCGTCACTGCGTTAATTCCGTTTCCCTGGGTTTCCGTCCGACCGATCCTCGCAGACGGGAAACCGCCATCTTCGCCTCCGGCTGTTTTTGGGGGACGGAATACTTTCTCAAGGAAGTGGATGGCGTGATTTCGACCGATTGCGGGTATACCGGCGGCACAAAGGAGAATCCGACCTACGAAGAGGTTTGCACCGGCGAAACGGGCCACGCCGAAGCGGTCCGGGTGGTTTTCGATCCGGAAAAGGTCAGTTACGAGGAATTGGCGCGGATTTTTTTCGAAACCCATGACCCGACCCAGGTCAATCGGCAAGGTCCCGACATCGGCACCCAATACCGATCCGCTATCTATTACGGGGATGAGACCCAAAAGCGGATTGCCGAAAATCTAGTCCGTCTCTTGCGCGAAAAAGGCTATGTGGTCGCGACCGAGCTCACCCCGGTCCAGACCTTCTGGCCCGCCGAAACCTACCACCAAGACTACTACGCGAAGACCGGCCGCACACCGTACTGCCACGGCTATCGGCGATTGTTTTGACCCGCCCCCCTGGTTTCACGCGGGGGAATTCATCCGTTCGCCGCATCGGTTTCCGTTGAGGACATCGCAAAAATAAGGCGATTCCCTCATGGTGAAATCAGCGTTTCCCTGATACTCTTGACGAAAGTTTTACAATCCAATGCCCATCCTTAATCGCGCGAGCTCCCAGGTTTTTCCGAGATTTTTTCGCCGAACCTGTCAGTTGGCGGTGGCGGGTGCGGTGGTTTGTATCCTGTTTCCCCATACCGCGGTCCGGGCCAGATCCTCCACCCTCGACGCGTATACCAATTTGTCGCTGGAGGACTTGATGAATATCCGGGTGACCTCGGTTTCCAAAAAGGAGGAGGACCTTCAGACCGCCGCCGCCGCCGTTTTCGTCCTGACCCGGGATGACATCCAACGTTCAGGCGTCACCACCATCACGGACGCGTTGCGAATGGTTCCCGGCATGAATGTCGGTTCGATCAACTCGGCTCAGTGGGCGGTCTCGTCACGGGGATTCAATGGGTTCCTCGCGAACAAACTCCTGGTCCTGGTCGATGGACGCTCGGTTTACAGTCCGATATTTGCCGGCGTGTTTTGGGATTTGCAGCAAGTGATGCTGGAAGATGTGGACCGGATTGAAGTGATCCGGGGACCCGGAGCGACTTTGTGGGGAGCCAATGCGGTCAATGGTGTCGTCAATGTCGTGAGCCGGAGCGCGAAAGATACCCAGGGAACGGTTCTTTACGGCGGTGGGGGCAACGTCCATCAGGCGTTGGCCGGGGTGAGACATGGCGGCCAGACCGACGAAAACACCTTCTACCGCATCTTCAGCACCTACCATGCGAAGGACGCCTATCGGTTGCCGGAAGGAGGTTCGACCGAGGATGGCTGGAACGCGTGGCATGGCGGGATGCGTCTCGACAAATACCCCGCCTCCGATATCCAGATCACCTGGCTGGCGGGAGGAACGGTGCTCGACTTGCAGGAGGGCGAGTCCGACGCCTACAATATCCACACGCTCGGCCGCTGGTCCCGGGACCTTCTCTCCGGCGGCAATATCGAAATTCAAGCCTACTACGCCCGAACGGCCCGCTACGAGGGGCGGGAGCGTAGCAACAGCGCCGTTGATACGTTGGATTTCTCTTTCCAGCACACAGTGGAATTGGGAGACCGCAATGAATTGATTTGGGGCGCCGGCTATCGGTCGATCGTGACGGATCACTCGCAGGCCCCGACTCCCATCCGGGTGCGCAGCGACGGATCCAGCTTTTCGTTGAGCAATATTTTTGTGCAGAACGAGTTCCAGGTGATTCCGGAACGCTTCTCCCTCACCGCCGGCAGCAAGGTCGAGCACAACGACTTCACCGGTTTCGAGATTCAGCCAAGTCTCCGGGCGACCGCCCGTTTGACGGAGCGTCAAACCGCTTGGGCGGCCGTATCGCGGGCGGTCCGCACGCCCAGCGAACTCGAAGGGCGCGACCTTTTCCATATCCCGTTCATGGATGCTTTTCCCGGGCCGGGAGGCATCCAGTATCTTCCGGTTCTGGAAGGCGGTCATGACATTCGTTCCGAAGTCTTGTGGGCCTATGAGATCGGTTATCGGATCCAGCCCGTCGAACGGGTGAAATTGGATTTCGCCGCCTTCTACAATGTTTACGACGACATCATCTGGCTCGGTGATCTCGCCCGGTTCGAAGGGGGTGCGCCATTGGGGACCGCGGTTTTCCCCTGGGCCAATGTTGTCAGCGGAAACACCTACGGCGGGGAAGCCTTCGCGGTATGGGCGGCGACCGACGAACTCCGTTTGTCGATCGGTTACTCGCTTCTGTTGGTGGATCTCTCCAGTCAGAATACCTTGGGATTGAACAATACCGACCGCAGTGCTCCCAAAAACCAAATCCTCTTGCGATCGGATTATGATTTGTCGAGCCGGACCAGTGTGAATGCCTTGGTGAGATACGTGGACAACGTCTGGACGGTGCCGGCTCATTTCACCGCCGATCTACATTTTTCCTACCGCCTCCGCGATGATCTCAACCTGTCGTTAGTCGGTCATAATCTGTTGCATAATCACCGCCGGGAACAACCCGAACAACCGGTGGCGACCGTAGCCGAAGTCCCCCGGGGCTTTTACGGCAAACTGACCTGGCGATTCTGATGGGTTGGTTGCCTGATTCGGGGGCAGGGCTATTTGATCTGAGCGATGAACTTCCCGCGGTAGAGTATCTGCCCTGTTGGTTCCGGCTTCAGCGTCGCGCGAAGCTCCTGCTGATAAAGGGGGTTGCCCTGGGCGGGTTTGTTCATGCTGGTCCCAGGGCGACGAAATCGGAGGGTTGGCTTCCAGCCGACCTTCTTCTGAACGACGCCGACGGCGGACGGCAGGATGCCATCCCTCCCAGTGACGGGGGAGAACGTCGCCAGTCCCCGTAGTCGGGTTGGCTTTGCCGCCTGACAACAGCGGCCGAAGACGGCTGGCCGGAAGTTCGATATCACACGTCGCCGATGGGATCGCTTGTCTCCCGTTCGGACATCAAACGGTGGGGCGGCAAAGCCAACCCCACTACTTCAAACGGCTTCTATGCGAGCGAAATCGGAGGGTTGGCTTCTAGCCGACCTTCTCCTGAACGACGCCGACGGCGGACGGCAGGATGCCATCCCTCCCAGTGCGGGCAGGTTTCACTTTAGGATATTCGCTCGCGCGAACAGGGTTGTTTTATTTGGCCGATGAACTTCCCGCGGTAGAGTATCTGCCCTGTTGGAGTTCCGGCTTTGGCCGGTTTTTAGATCGAGGTGGGGACCGGGTGAAGCCGGAACTCCAACAAGGCGGCCAGATAGCCCTGGGGCTGGGGGATGATCCCTCGGAAATCCATTGCGGTGCGATTGTTTGCTTCATTATCGTTGTCGGCATGAACCTTCTTTCGTTGTTGCGGTTTTCTTGGGGGGTGCGGTGGGCTATCGGGGTAGGAATCGGGTGCGGATTTGTCGCGATCCAGGCGGCGGCGGCCGAATCATCCATCACGGTGCCCGGGGCGCAGCGGGCAATTGAACGCTATGAGGCGGCGATCGCGCAGGCGGAGGCGACCTTCCGTGAGGCGGGAGAACGGGCGGAGGGACGCTGGGATAAGGCCGCCTTTCTTCGGCGGTCGGCGGTCACCCATACGGCGGCGGTCGAGAGCGCCACGGAGGAATTGAGCACCGAGTTGAAGCGGATCGAGGATTGGCTGCTGGGACAGGTGGAAAAAATCCGGTTGCGCAGGGAGGAGGCCGAAGCCGCCAAAGATGCGTTGGCCAGCCCCTATTTTTTCGGGACGTTACACGTGGTGGTGAAAGGAAGCGCCGATGTTTATCTCAACGGCGAGCTTCTGGCCGCGATGGAGAACCCGAATGCGACGCACCACAGCAGCACTAAAACGCGGTTTCGCTCGGGGGATTTCCTGGTCTTCCGAGTGCGGTCGCCGTTTGTGTATCGCTCGTTTCGAGCCGCCATCGTCACCGAGGAGGGTCATGTGATTTCGCTCACGACCACGGAACGGCTCCACGTGACCGACAATGGCGAACTCGATCCGGCGATGACGACCGCGATGGATCTCGATGAAGGGTGGTCAAAGGTCAGGTTGGGGCGTTCTGAATCGGAAATGGACCGGCGTTGGGAGAGCCTGCGATTGAAGGACGATCAGACCAATTGGATCGGGCTCCCCGCCCGGGGAGAAACCTACCTTTTCGCCGTGGTTGTTCCGTGAAGCAGAAGGGTGAGGGAGTTGAGTTCGTTTCGCGAAAGGCATTCACATGCCAAACACCTTTTCGGTACGTCAAATGGCGGAGAGAGAGGGATTCGAACCCGACTGGCAAATAAATGGCAAATCGGCCGGCCCTGCCAGAGCGTTTTTTCATTTCACGACAACGGTCTCAAAGCCTCTGGCTTTTGCCAACGCTCCCTGGTCCTTGTCACGGGTTAGAAAGAGATCCGGATTGATTTGCTCCAGTAAGGCGACGTGCAGGACATCCGCGCTGCGCATTCTCATGTGGCTTCCAAAAGCGGCGCTCAACTGCTGGCAATCCCGCAAGGCGTCTTCCCAACTGATCTCAATCAGCTCGAAAGGTCCCGCACGGTGGAGGTGCTTGAAAAACCGGACCAGCGCCTCGATGCGCGGCGCCTCCGCCCCGGCAAGGCACAACTGCCGCAGGCTGTTGATGGTCTCGATTTGCGACCATGAGCTCGTCAGCCAATCATCGCCTGCGTGCTGCCTGAACGCATCCCGTGCGCCCGCATTCGCTATGTCTCCCAGGTAGAGGAAGGAGACGAGAAACGAAGTGTCGGTATAAATTTTCAAGACTCGTCTTCCTGCAAGAAGGCAAGCGTGTCGATCTTCGGCTCGCCCTCACCCAGCCGGTCGATCTGCTCTTCGATGTCGGCCGCAGTCCACTTGCGGCGCTTTTGACGAGAGACAACTAGGCCTCCCTCCCTGTCCTCGATCAGGACCGATTCGCCAGGCCGGATGGAGGTCAGCCGCGACGGCTTTCTCGCCAATTCGCGTTTCGTGATTTTCTTCATGCTGACAATGTTGACTGACAACCGGCGACGAGCAAGCCGGTTTTCTTCATCCTCTACGTGCCAGGAGAGGCTTTGCTCGTCGCGTTTCTGTGCGCAGGGACCAGATAACGAGCCCTCATCCGTAAACTCCCACAAACGCTGAAGCTCATTCAAACACCACCTCTTTCTGAGCCCTCCAGAGAGCGGAGGCGGGTGTGGCGCCGTCGGCGAGTTTTTGCCAAAGCTTCCGGCATGAGGTGGTCGTATGGCCTCCGGCCACCCCATCTCCGCTACGCTCCGTCAAACCCTATTCTCGGGTTCAAATCCCTCTTCGACGGTTGGCCCCGGCGATAAAGACGTTCACATACAGGCATACCGCCTTTTCGGTGCGTCAAATGGCGGAGAGAGAGGGATTGGGTTCGCTTCGCGAAGTCTTTCAGACCGGCCTCCGGCCACCCCATCTCCGCTACGCTCCGTCAAACCCTCTTCTCGGGTTCAAATCCCTCTTCGACGGTCGGCCCCGGCGATAAAGACGTTCACATACAGACATACCGCCTTTTCGGTGCGTCAAATGGCGGAGAGAGAGGGATTGGGTTCGCTTCGCGAAGTCTTTCAGACCGGCCTCCGGCCACCCCATCTCCGCTACGCTCCGTCAAACCCTCTTCTCGGGTTCAAATCCCTCTTCGACGGTTGGCCCCGGCGATAAAGACGTTCACCATACAGGCATACCGCCTTTTCGGTGCGTCAAATGGCGGAGAGAGAGGGATTCGAACCCTCGGAACCCCTTTTGGGGGTTCGGCGGTTTAGCAAACCACTGCTTTAGACCACTCAGCCATCTCTCCTTGAGGTGAAGGTCAAAGAAAAGCATTTGAGGGAAAAAAACAAGGGGATTCTTTAGCTTTTTCATTTTAGGGGAATTGCAGACGTGCGGGACCGGGTTTGCCGTTATCGGTTTCGAAAACTTCGGCGTTTTCATTCGGTCGGTTTTGGGGCATAACGGAGGAACTATGGCTTTGGATAAGATTCGCGTGGGGATCATTGGGGCGGGAGAGAATACCCGGAAAATGCATATCCCGGGGTTTCAAAAAATTCCCGGAGTTTCGCTGACGATGGTCTGCAACCGTTCGGAAGCTTCGTCGCAGCGGGTGGCCGATGCGTATGGAATCGCGCGGATCGCCGGGCATTGGCGGGAGGTGGTGGAGGCGGAGGACGTGGACGCCGTCATGATCGGGACTTGGCCCTGTCTCCACGCCGAAGCTTCGATCGCGGCTTTGGAGGCGGGCAAACATGTCCTGACCGAGGCACGGATGGCGCGAAATCTGGCGGAAGCCGAGCGGATGTTGGAGGCGAGTCGCCGCCATCCCGACCGGGTCGCCCAGATCGTGCCCGCGCCGATGTCATTGGACGTCGATTCAACGGTGGCGGAGGTGTTGGAAAGGAAGGAACTTGGCGATTTGCGGGAAGTTTTGGTCACCCACACCGGGGGCCAGTTCCTCGATTCCTCCAAGCCGATCACCTGGCGGCAGGATTTCGAGTTGAGTGGATTCAACGTCCTGACTCTGGGGATCTATCATGAAATCGTCCAGCGCTGGATCGGCTTGGAGCCGGAGCGGGTGATGGCGGATGCGGCGGTCTTCACCAAAGAACGGCCGGGGGAAGCAGGCGAGGGAAAGATGGAGGTGAAAATCCCGGACAGCGTTTCGGTGTTGGCCCGGATCGGGGGCGCCCGTTTGGTTTATCATTTCAGCGGAGTGGAGGCGGGGAAACCACGGAACGAAATTCGGTTGAACGGATCGCGGGGCGGACTTCGTTTCGACGTGGCGGCCGGGGAGTTGTATCAGAGCGACGGATCGAAGGAATGGAAGGTTGAGATTCCGGCGGAAAAGCGGCGCGGTTGGCGGGTGGAAGCCGATTTCATCGAAAGTATCCGAACCGGAGCGCCGGTGCGCCTGACTTCGTTCGAAGAGGGCGTGAAATACATGCGGTTCACCGAAGCGGTCCATCGCGCCTGGGCGGGTTAAAGGAGTTCTCAATCGTAGCATCGAGTTTTCACTCGATGATTCTTCCGCCCGCGATGGTCATCCGGCGAAAGCCGGGATGCTACGGAGCAATCGTAGCATCGAGTTTTCACTCGATGATTCCATTCGCGATAGTCATCCGGCGAAAGCCGGGATGCTACGAATACCAGCATCGAGTTTTCACTCGATGATTCCATTCGCGATAGTCATCCGGCGAAAGCCGGGATGCTACGGAGCATCACCGGCTCCAGTCGAGCATCCGTTTCAGCGGCTGGTAGGCGGCTTGGCGGAGGTCTTCGGGCATGGTGATCTCGGGAGAGAGGTCGCGGAGGGCGTCACGGACCTTTTCAATGGTGTTCATTTTCATGAACCGGCATTCATTGCAGGCGCAGTTGTCGGTCGGACCGGCGACGAAGGTTTTCCCCGGGACCTCGCGGCGGAGGCGGTTGAGCATGCCGGTTTCGGTGACCACGATCAAGGTGTCGGACGGATGCGATTTGGCGTAGCCGACCATTTTTTCGGTGCTGCAAACTTCGTCGGCCATGTCGCGGACCACCTCGGTGCATTCCGGGTGGGCGACGATCGGGGCGCCGGGGAATTCGCCGCGCAACCGCTCGAGCGAGCGGACGGTGAACATGATGTGGACGTAGCAACTCCCCGGCCAAAGGCGCATTTTGCGGCCGGTCTGTTTGGCGACCCATTGGCCGAGGTTTTGGTCGGGGACGAAAAGGATTTCGCGGTCGGCCGGGATGTTTTCGACGATTTTGACCGCGTTGCCGCTGGTGCAGATCACGTCGGAGAGGGCTTTGACCTCGGCGGAGCAATTGATGTAGGCGACGACGTAGAGGCCGGGGTTCGCTTCCTTGTAGGCGGCGAGTTGTTCCGGCGGGCAGGAGTCGGAGAGGGAGCAACCGGCTTCGAGGTCGGGGAGGATGACGGTTTTGCCCGGGTTCACGATCTTGGCGGTTTCGGCCATGAAGTGGACGCCGCAGAAAAGGATGACGTCGGCGTCGGTTTCGGCCGCGCGGTAGGCGAGGCCGAGGGAATCGCCCACCACATCGGCGATTCGCTGAATCGGCTCGATCTGGTAGTTGTGGGCGAGGATGATGGCGTTGCGCTCCTTCTTGAGCGCGAGGATTTCCTCCTGGATCGGAGTCAACGGTTCCTCTTCCCGGCCGTCGCGGGGAGCAAACACCATCGGTTCGTAGTCGAGAGTCTTGGCCATGTCGTGAAAAACGTGAAAACGGGAAGAAGATAGGGGAAAGCGCCCGCCGTCAACGCCGGAGGACGTTTTGCAAAAACCGCCGGTTGATCCGGATCAATTGTGGGGGTTGATTTCCGCCAGCAGCTGGAGGAATTCGGGATGGCTCTTGATTCCATCGAGGTCGGGATCCTGCATCAGCCAATCGAAGTCACTGTAGCCGAGGGAGATCGCCTTGTGCAACGTATCCATCGCCTCGGAGTGCCGCTTCTTGAGGGCCAGGCTGCAGGCGAGGTTGTAATGGGCGTTCGGGTTTTCGGGAAGCAGGCGCACCAGGCGCCGGTCCATCCGCAACCCGTCGGCGATCCGTCCGCTGCGGGTGTAAAGTTCTCCGAGCAGTTCGATGACGTCGGTGTATTTCGGGTTCCGCTTGAGGACGGATTCGTAGAATTCGATTTCGAAATTGTATTTTTTGGACATTCCTCTCAGGCGTGATTCTTGCAGGTCCCTTTTTCCCGGTATTGTTGACATTGTGCGGTGATTTGCAGGCGTTGGGAGATCGGGACGAGACCGAACTTGGACGAGACGGTATTACCATACCACTCCATGAAGGGTGCATCAATTTCAAAAATTTTCTCGCAATCGACGCAAAAAACCTGGGCCTGCTGGTTGTTTTTGCCGGTTTCGGCCCGGTAATATTTGAAATCCTTGCCGACGTCGACTTCCCGGAGGAGGCTGCTTTCGATCATGATCGGCAGGGAACGGTAGACGGTCGCCCGGGAGACGGAGCTGTCGATCGAACGGGCATGCTCGAGCAACTCGTCGGCGGTGAAATGGTCCTCGAACTGGAAGGCCGCCTCGAAAATGGCCAACCGCTGGCTCGTCACCCGCAGTCCGCAGTTGCCAAGGAAGTCCTTGAACCTTTCTCTGCAATCTTCAATCGTCACACGTTGAAGTGTTTTTCTCCCGTTGCTCCTGTCAATCTCCGTTGTCAAACGGAGCCGGTTTCCCGGCCGGGCGCGACGACAAATTTCCTCCATGGACCGCGACATCGTCACTGTTTTTCCGCTGGCCGGCTTCGACAAGGAGCTGGCTTACCGCGTGCCCGGACGGCTGGCGGGACGGATTGAAGTCGGTTCGCTGGTCCGGACCCCGATCCGTCACACCGAGGCCTTGGCGGTGGTCTCCCGGCTCGGCTCCCACGACGGATTTCCCGCCAACCGGTTGAAATTGATCACCCACCTGGTGCAGGAGGAACCGGTCTTGCCTCCCGACCTGATCGAACTCGCCCGGTGGATGCGGGTTTATTACGCGGCCCCGCTCGAATCGATCCTGGAGCGGATGGTGCCGGGGCCGGTCCGCCGGGGGATGAAAATCAAACAGGAAACCTACCTGAAAGCGGCGCGCCAACTCGCTCCGGACGAATTGGAGGAACTGGCCCGGCGGGCGCCGAAACAGGCGGTCCTTTACCGCTTCGTCGCCCAGCAGCTGATCCCGCAGAAAAAAAGTCTGTTGCTGCAACGGACCGAAACCAGTCCGGCCGCCTGCAAGGCGTTGGTCGAGAAAGGGCTATTGATCGAAGAAGCCCGCCGGGTGGAGCGGGAAGCCTACGGAGACGATCTGGCCGACAGCGAATCGGTGGCGGGAGCGTCGTTCGCATTGAATGCGGAACAAGAAGAGGCGGCGGCCGACATCGGACGGAGCATCGAGGCGGGGAAGTTCGCGGTCCATTTGCTCCACGGCGTGACGGGTTCCGGGAAGACCGAAGTTTACATCCGGTTGTTGCAACAAGCCCTGGACCTCGGGGGAACCGTCATTTTCCTGGTGCCCGAGGTGGCCCTGACCCCCCAGACGGTCGGACGCCTTCGCGGGCGGTTGGAGAAGGAGAGCGGGGTGAAGACGGTGGTTTGGCACAGCCATTTGTCGGAAGGGGAACGCTTCGACGCCTGGCAATCGGTCGCGTCCGGCGAGGCGCGGGTGGTGGTCGGCGCCCGGTCGGCGATCTTCGCCCCGTTGCGGAATCTCCGGCTGGTGATCGTCGACGAGGAACACGAACCGGCCTACAAACAGGAGGAGACGCCCCGGTATCACGGACGCGACGCCGCCGTCTACCGGGCGATGCTGAATCGGGCGGTCTGCGTGCTCGGATCGGCCACGCCTTCGCTCGAATCGTTGCACAATGTCAAGCGGGGCAAATACCGGGTCAACCGCTTGTTGAAACGGGTCGACGACCGCCAGTTGCCGTTGATCCATGTGGTCGACATGCGCTACGAACTGATGAACAAAAAAGGCTCGTTGCCGCTCTCCCGGATGTTGGTGGAGAAAATGCGGATCCGCTTCGAGATGCGGGAGCAAACCATCCTCTTCATCAACCGGCGCGGCTATTCGTCGAGCATGATTTGCCCGGAGTGCGGCTATGTCTGCGGATGCGAGCATTGCAGCGTCACCCTGACGTATCACCGCTGGGACGAAACCTTGAAATGCCACCTCTGCGGTCACGAACGCGGCGCTCCGCTCGGTTGCCCGCAATGCAATTCCCCGAAAATCCGTTGGCGCGGCTTCGGCACCCAGCGGGTGGAGGAGGCGTTGCGGCAGGCGATGCCGCGGGCGGCGGTGGAGCGGATCGACACCGACTCGATGTCGAAGAAAAACCGCTTCCGCGAGATCCTCAGCGCCTTCCGCCTCGGCAAAATCGACATCCTTATCGGAACCCAGATGATCGCCAAAGGACTCGATTTCCCGAACGTGACCCTGGTCGGTTTGATCGACGCCGACCTCTCGTTGCACATCCCCGATTTCCGGGCGAGCGAGCGAACCTTCCAGTTGCTGGTCCAGGTGGCGGGCCGGGCCGGCCGGGGCGACCGGGCGGGGGAGGTGGTGGTGCAAACCTTCACCCCTCACGCCGCCCCGATCCAGTTCGCCCGCCGGGGCGATTTCGACGGATTCAGCGAAGACGAGATGGAATCGCGCCGTCAGTTCGCGTATCCGCCGTTCCGGCATCTGATTCATCACTTGTTTCAATCGAAGAACCCGGAGAAAATCGCCTTTTTCGCCGAGCAATGGGTCCGGCTGGTCGAGGCGGAATTGGGGGACAAAGTGGAAATCCGCGGACCGGTTCCGGCCCCGCTGGAAAAAGTGAAGGACAACTACCGCTTTCAGGTCTGGTATTTCTGCGGCAACGTCTCCCGGACGATCCCGCATCTGCGGCGGTTGCGTCAGGATTTCAAATGGCCCGACGACATGACCCAGGTGCTGGACGTCGACGCGGTGAATTTGTCGTGAGGGGGAGTTGATGGAAACGGAACTGGGAACACACCCCACCGCTCTCGCGAGCGGTCCCCCCCCTCTCAAGAGGGGAACTTTTTCACACCCCACCGCTCTCGCGAGCGGTCCCCCCCCTCTCAAGAGGGGAACTTTTTCACACCCCACCGCTCTGGCGAGCGGTCCCCCCCTCTCAAGAGGGGAACTTTTTCACACCCCACCGCTCTGGCGAGCGGTCCCCCCCTCTCAAGAGGGGAACTGCTTACAAAAAGATCCCCTCTTGAGAGGGGGGGACCGCTCGCTAGAGCGGTGGGGTGTGTTTCCGGGCCGGTCCGGCAATCCGCCTGGATCGCGGGGGGCGGAGCGGGTGCATCAGCACGGAGCGGTTGTTCGGTCGATGAAGCGAGCAAACTTGCGGCACCGAGGAGACCGGTCAGAACTGTTCGCGCGGTCGATCCGGACCCTGACGTCGATGCGCCGAATCCGTCATTGTTTACGCGGGTTTCTCGGCTTTCGGTTCCATCTTCGGCAACGGAACGATGAAAAGGAGGAGGAGGGCTCCAAATCCGATTATGGTGGCGATGGTGAACATCGGAACATAGCCGTAGGCTTCCTGGACGAACCCGGCCAGCGCGCCCGGAAAAGTGAATCCCATTCCCATCAGGCTGGTGGAAATGACCAGCAGGGAAGTGCGATAGGGGCCTTTCGCGATGGCATACATGAAGAATAAAAACGGGGCGAATCCCATCCCGTATCCAAAACTCTCGAGGCAGGAAACGATGAAGAGGGTGGTCGGGAAAGTGTCGCCGAGGAAGGTAAAGGTGGCGACGGGTTGGGCCCAGGCCAGGTAAATGTAACCGATGTTCGGGAGGTTCAGCAGGATGCCGAGAAGGAGAAACGTGGCGGGCAGCCCCCATCGGGCGATGATGAACCCGCCGAGAATGCCTCCGATGGTCATCCAGGGAACATCCGTGTAGGTCTTGAGCATCGCCACGGTGGAGGCGGTGACCCCCATGCCGCCATCCTCGATCGAATCCATGTAGAAGGGGGCGGTCATGAAAAACTGCATGCCTTGACCGAACCGGTAGGTGAGGATCAAGAGGATGATGGCCCAGACCCGCTTCATTTTAAAATATTCTTTGAGCGCGACCAGCACCGGGAATTTCCCCTGGAAATCGACCGGGACATCTTCCGTTGGCCGGGGAAGGAAGATCTTGCAATAGGCGGCGCTGATCCAAAAGGCGACGGCGGCGCCGGCCAGGACGACGGCCCAACCGATCGTGGTCGTGCCTCCGGTGTCGCCAACGATGGACTCGTTGATATCCGCCCCGATTCTAACCAGAAGGATGAGACCGAGGATCATTCCGGCCCGGATGGAGGCCGTCATGATTCCGCTGAACTTGGCCTGTTCCTTCAGGGTGAGAGCCCGTTGATAAAACCCGTTCGCCGCGATGGAGGTGGCCGCGAACAGGATCGACATCGAAAAGAACAGCGTCAGGGTAACGACGGTGAAGAAGGAGTCGAGCAGCATCGCCCCGGCCAGGAACATTGAGGCGAGTCCGAGACCCGCGAGCAGTTTCCAGATAAGCGAGCGTTTGGTGTCGAACGAGTCGAGGAACGGGGCGATCAGGAAAGCGAACGAAGCGGGGAGCCCGAGGAGGGCGAGCATCCCTATGAAGGAGTTCGGATAGCCCAAATCCTTGTAGAGGACCTGGGTCATACCGCCGATGATCCCCCCTTGGCCGAGACCGAAAACGATGTAGAGGATCGGGACGAAGATCCAGGGAGAGGCGATGACGCGTGAACCGAAGCTACCACTTTGTTCGGGAGGCGGGGTTTCTTGAGCGATGGTCTTGGATGACATGGGATCGGTGGATCGACGTTGCGGTGCCTCTCCAGAAAAGGGGGGCTGATTTTTCAATTAGACTTGAAAGGATCGTCTTCGGGCGAGTCCTGAAAATAAGAGAAACCGGACATTGAGTGCGGGTCGGGGCGTCCCCGGCCCGCCTTTCGATGTTTTACGAGCGGGCGGCCCCGTCGAGGTTCGCGTAATTTCCGACCGGATTCCGCATGGGAATCACAGGCTGGGCCAGCCGTTCGGCCAAGGCGATCGCCTCGCAGGTCATCAGGGCGCGGTTGTGAACGGAGAGGGTTTCGACGGCCGCATCGACGAATAGTCTCTTCCGGCCTTCGATATTGAGCAGGTGGGGACTGAACCGGCTCCATCCGAATTGCAGGTCATTCCCTCCGTCGCAGAATTTTCCGTCGACGATCAAGCTGACGATGTTCGGTCCGCCGTCGACGATTACGGCCACGGAGTGCCGGTTTCCCGGCTTGAGCAAGCCCGGTTCCGATTCATGCACGGTTTGGGTTTGATCGCATCCGAGCCAGAGCCGGACGCCGCCGGTTTCCAGAAGTTCGAATCGGAGTCCGGAGCGCCCGAACTTGGTCCGATTGTCCAGCAGGGGGAGAGGAAACCTTCCGGCCGTCGGCACTTTCACCGAAAAAACCAGCGAGAAGCCTTGGCGCAAATTGACCAGGCCGTGATCGGGGCGCCGCATATCCCGTTGGCTGAAACGGGGCAGCGTCGGCATCTCGACTTCGCATCCTCCCTGGTCGACCTCGAGGATACAGCCGCCTTCATCTACCTCCAATCCGTCGAATTGTCCCCAGAGTTTTTCCAGGAAGCCCGGGTCGATGCGATGAAGCCGGGCTTCGTTTTTGTGGGTTTCGGTCACGTACAACCCATCTTCGAGTTCGATCAGATCGGGATAGCTCATCCGAATGACCGGATCATCGTCGTACAGCAGGATCTCGGGTTCGGACCAGACGAGGATTTTTCCGTCCGGCCCATCCTGCTCGATACCGGCGGAGACCCATGCCGGGTTGCGGTCTTCGTAGGGACTTTTTACGGGATAGTCCAAGCCATGGTCCCCGACAAAGCGGCCGCCGTGGTTGTGAAACCATTGCAGATATTTCCCGTTCTTGCAGCGCCAGACGAAGGCCGCCGCCCGTGGATTCTTCATCGGCCGCCCGTCGCGGTAACGCTTGTAGCCGGGTTCCGACCAGGTGCAGCCGCCGTCGCGGCTGTAGCTTTCGACCAGGTATCCGTCGATCGTCCGATAGACGCAATAAATGGAGTCGTCGCTCAGGACCGAATAACTCTGTTCCTCGGCGATCGGACCGCCTCCCGGAGGGGTCCGCAGGCCGACGTCTCCGCTCGGAAGGGTCTCCCAACGGATCTTTTCCGGGTCGCGTTCGGTGAGAAGATTGTCACTACGAACCAGCCATCCCTCCGAGCTCTCGATGAACCCGTCTCCGAAGCCGCCCACTTTGTGGATCGAAATGTAAGCGGCCCCGTTCAAGGTGAAGGGACGTCCTACGTTCCACATGAAGCGGATCGACCCCTTGCGGACGTTGTTGCGGTCGATCGACGATTCGCGGATCGGCACCTTGTAATACCGGTCCGACCAGGTTTTCCCATGATCGTCGGAGTATTTGAAGACATGGTAGCCGAGGGTGTCGACCCGGTATGTGTATGGATTTCCTGGATACTCAGTTTCGATCCGGCGGATGTTGTCTTCGTTGAAATTGTAAAAGCAATAGAGGCGGCCGGACGGCGTCTTTAAGAGGACGGCGTAGGAGGATTCCGGTTTGTCGGGCGATTCGACCGCCACCGTTTCCTCCCAGGTCGATCCGTCGTCCGTGCTTCGGATCACCGCGACGTGTTGGCCGCGGCATCCTTCCCGTCCCACGCCGGTCGTCACCACGCAAAGCAGAGCTCCGTCGTCGGACTTAATCAAATACGGTTGGTCCGCGTAGGAAAGGGTCGGGATGATGATCCCGTCGGTCCGCAGCCGCCAATCATGGGATTGATCAGCCAGAAGCATATCTTTGGAGATCCCATCGGGAACGCATGCGTCGTTTGGATGGTAGGACATTGTCGAAAAATTGGTTATGGGACGCGCGGAAATCCCGTGTAAGGGGATCGCGCGACCGGGACTGATTCGTTGGCATTACTTTTGCCCTCCCGATCCTTTCCCTCAAGTTGCTTTCCTATGAGGATGGGGACAAAACGTGTGGGTTTTCGTCCCGCCGGGGATGCGGGAGGAAGGGCATTCTGCCGTCCGCCGTCGTGCTCATTTTGGTTGGAGCGTCGGCATTGGCGCTCGGCTGGAAGCCAACCCTCCGATTTTAGGGAACCTTTCGTTTTCTCCTATCATTTGGCCGGATCACGGCATTGAATTGTCTTTACGCCGGGATTGCGACGCCGCTTCCTGATGGAACCAATGACTCGACCGAATATCCTGTTTATCCTCGCCGACGACATGGGTTATGGCGACTTCGGCTGCTTCAACTACGGAATGTCGTCCACACCGAACCTCGACTCCCTGTTGAAGGAAAGCGTCTGCCTGACCCAGCATTATTCCGCGTCCGCGCTGTGCGCTCCCGCGCGGGCGGCGTTGCTCACCGGCCGCTACCCCCTCCGCACGGGGGTGATTGATACGATTTGTCTGAGCCGGCGCGATTGCCTGGCCACTCGGGAAGTGACGATGGCCGACCTCTTCCGGAGGAGCGGGTACCGGACCGGGTGCGTTGGGAAATGGCACCTGGGAAGCGTCGAGGCGAAGTATCATCCCAATGCGCGGGGCTTCGACGAATTCACCGGCTTCAGGGCCGGATGGACGAATTATTACGACTACCGGCTCGATCGAAACGGATCTCTCCGGCAGGGCGATGGCACCTATCTCACCGATGTTTTTACCGAGGAGGCGATCTCCTTCATCGGCCGTCATCGCACCGAGCCGTTCTTTCTCCATCTCGCCTACAACGCTCCCCACACTCCGTTGGAGGCGCCGGACGAAGATCTGGCGCCGTTTCTGGAAAGCGGACGTCACAACCGGGCCGTCAGCCATCTTTACGGCATGATCAAGCGATTGGACGCCGGGGTGGGACGGGTGATGGAGTATTTGAAGAAAACCGGGTTGGCGGAGAACACCATCGTCGTCTTCACCAGCGACAACGGCCCGCAGTTCGGAGGGGAAGGGGAAATGAAGCTGGACCGGTTCAATTGCGGTTTCCGCGGGGCGAAGGGAAGTGTCCATGAGGGCGGGATACGTGTTCCGCTCATCATCCGGTGGCCGGCGGGGCTTCAGGGGGGGCGTTTTTACCATGACCTGGTCCATTTCACCGATTGGCTGCCGACGCTCGCCGGCGCGGCCGGAGTTCCCTTGCCCCGGGAGATTCCGATGGACGGCCAGGACGTTCTGCCGGCGTTGAGGGGCGAAGGGCGGACGAAGCTGCCGGCGAAACGTTTTTGGCAATGGAGCCGTGCGGTGCCGGTCGCGACTCACAATGCGGCGATGCGGGACGGCGATTGGAAGCTCGTGCGGCCGGGCGACGTCCTGGCGAACACGATGGCGCCTCTTCCCGGATGGGACCATGATCTGGAGTTGTACCAGGATGTGGATTTTTATCCTGAGAAATACCAGAATGGTGTTCCGGAAGCCGCGGGTGTTCCTCCTTGCGTGGGGGTGCCGTCCGATCCGCCCCTGCTCTTCAATCTGGCCGCCGATCCGCTCGAGACCACGGACCTCTCCGGAGTTCATCCCGAAATCGTTTCGCGGATGTCGCGGGAACTGGACAATTGGTTCGACGAAGTTGAAGACGATCGCCGAACGATTGCCGCCGAAAAATAGCCCGGTCGCTTCAGCCGGGTTGGTTGACCGGATGGGGAGGCTTTTGCCCGGCCAGCACCGCGGCGACGTTTTCGCAAGCCATCCGCCGGGTCGCTTCCCGTGATTCCCTCGTGCCCCCACCTATGTGGGGAGTCAGCACGACGTTCTTCATCCCGATGAGCGCCGGATGCACGTTCGGTTCGTTCTCGAAAACATCGAGGCCGGCTCCGCCGAGATGCCCCCTTTCGAGCGCAGCGGCCAGGGCCGCCTCGTCCATGGTCTGTCCCCGTGCGAGGTTCAAGAAGATCGCACCCGGTTTCATGCGGGCGAAGCGGTCTTCGCTCATCAGACGACGTGTTTCGGGCTGAAGGGGGACGTGCAAGGAAACGACGTCGGCCACCGGCAGAAGTTCGTCGAGGGAGCGGGACCGGGGGTCGTCGGAGGAGACCGGATCGTAGAAAAGAATCCGCATGCCGAAGGCGTCCGCCCGCCGGGCCACCGCTTTCCCGATCCGGCCAAACCCGACGATCCCGAGAGTCTTGCCGGTGAGCTCCATCCCATCCCAGCGGCCGGGCTGGAAACTCTTCCATTCGCCCGAGCGGACGAAAGTATCCGCTTCCAGGATACGCCGGGCGACGTTGAGGAGCAGCGCCAAGGTGCAATCCGCCGCCGATTCGACGAAAGTGCCGGGGGCGTTGGTCGCCCAAACCCCTCTGCGGGCCATCAACGGCAG
The DNA here is from genome assembly GCF_056590205.1 of Verruconatronum alginivorum. Classification (NCBI taxonomy): domain Bacteria; kingdom Pseudomonadati; phylum Verrucomicrobiota; class Opitutia; order Opitutales; family Verruconatronaceae; genus Verruconatronum; species Verruconatronum alginivorum. The sequence goes on from NZ_JBWPVQ010000001.1 coordinate 4,291,651, forward strand.
GTCCAGGTTGTCGGTCCCCAAGGCGACGTTGGCGACGATTTTGAGATTCGGGGCGGCGTCGAGCAGTTCCTCGTCGACCTTCAGCTCCGCCTGGTTGACGATCGCGGTCAGGCGGGGCGCATGGCGCAGCACCTCCTCGCGCGGCATGAGGTCGCCGTTGGCCGGCCCCATGATCACTTGGGCTTTTCCTCGCAGGACCTGGAGGACCGTTTCGGGAACGGTGTTGGTGATTAAAACGATCGGTTTCATTAGCGTACCACCCTTCCGGATGCGTTTCCTTTCATTAATTTTTCGACGTCGGCGCGGGAACTGAAATTGAAATCTCCTTCGATCGAGTGGGCCAGGCACGATGCGGCCGCGGCAAAACGAATCGCGCTCGCCGGATCGGAGAGTTCGCCGGTGTTCAGCGCATAGATCAACCCGGCCGCGAAACTGTCGCCGCCGCCGACCCGGTCGATGATCGCCCGGATCTCGTAGGGGCGATAGTTGTCCTGGGATTCGGGGGCAAAATACGCCCGGTCCGGTCCCGGCTCGTAGAGCATGGCGCCCCAGTTATTGTGGGTGGCGGAAATGCTCTCCCGTAGCGTGATGGCGACCTGGCCGATATTTTTGAATTGGCGGCAGATCTCCGCCGCGACCCGCGGATATACTTCGATGTTCAATTTGCCACCGTGCACGTCGCTCCCTTCGGCCTTGATGCCAAGGACATCGGACGCATCCTCTTCGTTCGCGATCACCAGGTCGACGAGCGGCAGAATTTGGCGCATGCACCGGCCCGCGAGGTTCTTCGCGTCGAAACCGGTTTCCCATTGCCAAAGTTTGTTCCGGAAGTTCAGGTCGCACGACACTTTTAAATTTCTTTTCCTGGCTTCCCGCACCGCGGCCAAGGTCGATTCGAACGCCTTCCGCGATAGAGCCGGGGTGATCCCGGTTACGTGCAGCCATTGCGCTCCATCGAAGGCGGCCTCCCAATCGAAATCAGCCGGTTCCGCCAGGGCCAGGGCGCTGTGGTCGCGATCATAGGTTACCTCGCTCGGGCGCTGGTTGGCACCCTTTTCCACGAAATAGAGCCCCATTCGTCCGGCCGTGGTCCGGCGGACTTGGCGGGTGTCGACTCCGATGCCCTGCAAGGTCTGGAGGCAAGAGGCGGTTAGAACATTGTCGGGCAAGGCGGAGACGAATTTCGATCGGCCTCCGAGGAGCGCGATCGAGGCGGCGACATTTGCCTCGGCCCCGGCGAAAGTCAGTTCCAACAGGCCGGGCAGGCTCTGGCGGAAGCGTTTATGGCCAATGGGACAAATTCGTCCCATGATCTCACCAAATGTGACGATAGTATTCATTTTTCTATGACTTCGTTTGTTCAATGCAATCCATGGCGCGTCGCGCCGTTTTAGAGATTCCATCCCAATCCTCCGCCTGGATCTGTTTTCGGGGGGCGATCCAGGATCCGCCGACGGCGGGAACGCACGGAAGCGCGAGGTAATCAGTGAAGTTCCGTTCATCGAGGCCCCCGAGAGGAATGTAACCGAGACCGAGATGAGCGTAGGGGGCGTTCATGGACGTCAAATAAGCGGTTCCTCCGCTCGGTTGGGCGGGAAAAATTTTTAACAAACGACACCCGATTTCGACGGCTGCCTCCACTTCCGAAGGGGTGACGATGCCGGGAGCGAACGGCAAACCGGCTTGCGCCGCTTCCTGGACCACCTTGGGATTGAAGCCCGGAGCGACCGCGAAAGCGGCCCCCCCGGCCACCGCCTGCGCGACCTGGTCTTGGCGGAGGAGGGTGCCGAGACCGACCAGCATTTCCGGGCATTCACTACGGATGCGGCGCAACGATTCGAACGCGGTCGGGGTTCGCAAAGTCAATTCGATGGCCTGGATGCCGCCCCGCAAAAGGCCGCGCGCCAACGGTACGGCGTGTTCCGGATCGTCGATGACGACCACCGCGACGATCCGGGCTTTCCGGACCCGCTCAAAGAGAGCGTCCGGGAAGAGGGAGGGGGAATTGGGTTCTGTATTCATAAATCAGTTACCATTCCGCGAAGGAACCATCTTTGCGGGTGAACTGCGGAGTTTCCCAGACGCCGTCGAAGCGGTGTTCCTCCAGCCGGGATTCGTCCACTTCGATTCCGAGGCCCGGGCCTTCGGGCACCAGGGCGAAACCATCTTTCACCTGCAAGGGATCCTTTAAATATCCTTCCCCGAGGGTGAGATGCTCTTGGCAGAGGAAGTTCGGGGTGCAGGCGTCGATTTGCAGGCATGCGGCGAGCGCGATCGGGCCGAGGGGGCAGTGTGGAGCGATCGGGATGTCATGGACTTCGGCCATCGCGGCGATCCGGCGCACTTCGCTGATTCCGCCCGCGTGGGAAAGGTCGGGTTGCGCCACGGAGATTGCCTGCTCGTGCAGTAGCGGTTCGAAATCCCAGCGCGAATAGAGGCGTTCGCCCGCCGCGATGGGGATGGTGGTGGCTTGTTTGATCTCCTTCAAGGCCCGGGGGTTGGTCGGGAGCACCGGTTCCTCCACGAAGAACGGACGGTAGGGTTCGAGGACGCGGCAAAGTTGTTTTGCCACCGCCGGGCCGCAGCGTCCGTGGAAATCGAGCGCCATGTCGATTGAATCGCCGAGCGTCTCGCGCAAGCCGGCCACGGTGGCCGCGGCCCGGTCGATGAACGCCGGGGATTCCAGAGGTTCGCAGGCGGGAACCGGGACGAATTTGTAGGCGGTGAATCGGTCTTCCTTCTTGTTCAGCGCCTTGGCGACGTTCGTCACATAATCCCCCGTGTCGGCCACGTTCAGCCAACCATAAAGACGAATACGATCGCGGACTTTGCCGCCGAGGAGTTGATGCACCGGCACCCCGAGTGACTTGCCCAGGATGTCCCAGAGCGCCTGGTCCACGCCCGATAGCGCCGACATTAAAACCGGTCCGCCGCGGTAAAACGTCCCGCGGTGGATCCGTTGCCAGATCCGTTCGATCCGGCGGGGGTCTTCTCCGATCAAGACCCGCGCGATTTCCGCCACCGCCCGCTCGACGGTTTGCGCCCGGCCTTCCAGGACCGGTTCCCCCCATCCGGAGATGCCGGCATCGGTTTCCACTTTTAGAAAAAGCCACCGTGGCCGCACGTGGTAGGTCTTGAAGGAGGTGATTTTCACGCCTTCGATGATAATTGAAAAATATTGCAATTTCTTGCACTTCCATGCCATAAACATGCACTTTATGCACAAACGCTGGAAGATGATCGTCCCCCCGGATTATGCCTTCCACATCTCGGTGGGGTTGGACGAAGCCCGGATGCCGATCGGTCTCCATGACCACGACTTCGCGGAGGTGAGTTGGGTCGCGGAAGGACGGGGGATCCACCGGATCAATGGACGGCGGGTGGAGATCCGGGCCGGTGATCTGGTCATGATCCGGCCCGCGGATCGACACGGGTTCGCCGCCATCCCGGGTGAAAGCTTCCGTCTGGAGAACGTTGCGTTTCCCCGAAAAGTATTGGCGCGGATGCGGCTGGCATATTTTCCGAACGCCAGCACCTGGTTTTGGACCGACGGCCCGATGCCGTTCACGCTCTTTCTCGACGCGGTCCGCCTGGCCGCGCTGCAGGAGGAGCTGGAGTGGCTGCGCCGGGCTCCCCGGGATTCGTTCTCCCTTGATTATTTTCTTTTGTCGCTCTTTCGCCGGATCGGCGGAATGGGACGGTCCGACCGGCGTCTTCCGGATTGGCTCGACGGGGCCATCGGTCATTTCGGGACGCCCGACGATTTGCGGGAAGGAGTCCATCGTTTTTATCGTTTGGCGGGGCGCTCCCCCGGGCATGTCGCCCGGGCGATGCGGGCGCTTTGCGGCCAGACCCCTTCTTCATGGGTCAACGACCAACGGATCGACTACGCCGCCCGGCTTCTGGAGACGACTCTGCTCCCCGTGACGGAGGTCGCGGCCGAATGCGGGATCGAGAACCTGAGTTACTTTCACCGGCTCTTTCGCCGACGCCATGGGACGCCGCCGTATCAGTATCGGAAGCGGCTGCGACCTGTGATGTGACTGATGGGAGGCCGTCGGAAAATCAGCGCGTCAGTTCGATCATTTGGTGGCATTCGATCCGAGGGACTTTGAAGGTGACGCTTCCCCCTGATTGTTCGAAAGGCAATGGTTCGCCGGAAGGAACCAGTTTCACCGCGCGGATGGGTTGGGGAAGGCGAAGGGTGAAACGGACGTCGTTGATTGGAACGATGTCTTCGATCACTTCGATCGAGTCGATCTTCCACGCGGGAAAAACGCGGTCTCCCCGTTTGATCGGAGTCGCGTAAAGGGCGTGGAGAATGTAGCGGTTTTCGTCGGGCTGATCCATCAGGCTGATACGCCCCGACGAGGGGAGGGAAGTGACAGTGGGCATTTTCCCGCCGAGCAGGACTTCCATCACGGCGTAGACCTGGTCGCGGACCAGGGCCGTGGCCCGGTCGGCATATTCGGTGAAGACCTTCGGGCCGAAGTAGGCGATGTTTCCGGCGGCGGTCACGAAAGCGGCGGGAAAACCGCTCTTCTTCGCGTCGGGCGCGTGTTGGTGGGAGCAAAAATGGGCCAGGGTCCGATTGAAATACGGTTCGATCAGGTCGACGAGTACGCGAGAACCCTTCTGTGGACGCACGAGGGAGGAGCCTCCGTTGATCACGAAGGGACCGTCGATGAGCCGGTCTTCGGCGTCGAGTCGCCGGAGTGCGGGGCGGGCCCGCAGAAACTCCATTTCAAAACGGCTGGCGCCTCGGTAATCGCCCACGGGGAAGTGAAAGACGTCCCGGCCGACCTGGAGCCCGGATTCGCCGGAGAGGAACAGTTTGCCGCCGGCATCGAGGAAACGCCGAAGTTTGGTCGCGACTCCATCCGGGAGGCGGCCGTCGTCCGGGAGGATGATCAGGCGGTAGGCCGAGAAATCGGCGTCGGTGTCGATCACATCGAACATGACATGACGTTCCAGTAACATCCGGCAGGCTCCGACGTCTCCCCTCGCGCTGGGATCGACCGGGGTCGATGACTGGAGGGGATCGGAACCGAGCGATTCGATCGAAAGCAAGGCGATCTCGGAGACCGGACGGACGTCCCGGCACCAGGGCTCCTTCGCTTCGACTTCGGCGTAGGCCTTTCCGATCCGCCGATAGGTGTCGGGGTTCATTTCACCGTTCGGGTGAAGTTGGTCGCCGATGGAACAGCGGGCGCCATAGGCGAGCATCGCGGCGCATTCGTAGCGCAGGGCGTTGGGATGTTTGAAGCCCCCGAAATCGCCCCACGAGGTATGAAATTTTCCGGTCATTCCCAGGAAGCCGACGCCGGGCAGCGTCGCCGCGTATTTCGCCGAAAGCGGGAAGTGATCGTACCCCCAGCCGCCCGTGGGGAGTGACTCCAATTCCAAATGGGAAGCGTATTCAAGAAATACCTTGTCTCCCTTCGGGATGTGACCGGCGTTGTGGAAAACGGGCATCGACTTTTTCCGCTTCCGCGCGGCGCGGGTGGCCGCTTCGAAATAACCGCGTTGCACCGCCCGGGCGTGGGCGAGGACATCCGCCGGATCAAGCGGGTCGAGATTTCGGATTCTCATCTCGCGCTGGGCGGTCAGACTGACATCGGGAGCGATTCCGACGATATCGAGAAAAATGCCATCCACCGGGTAGAGCCGGGTCACTTCCTCGATGATCGAGCAGAGGTAGTCGAGGTATCCCCCGCTGAGCGAAAGATGTTTCCAGCCGACGCGTCTCGTATCGAGCCCCTCCGGGGGGACGACCAGCCATTCGGGATGGTCGTGGGCATCGAGTTCGGACCATCCGGCGGTGATGTAAACCGGGGCCTTCACCCCGATCTCGTGGCAGGCTTCGATCTGGGCCCCGAGCAAATCGAAGTCGAGATGAGGATGAACGGTTCCGATCCTGGTCGGATAATACGAATACCCATGGTGGCATTTCGCGAACAACGTGATGGAGTCGACATGGCCGGCCTTCAACATCTCCTGGAATTGCGTCCGGGAAAAGCGGCTGCCGACTCCGGGAATGGCCGGAGAAGTGTGGAAGTCGAGATGAACCTGGCGGAAACGAAGCGAAGATCGGGTGGTCACGGTTGTCCAAAAAGCCGACTTCCCGCCACCGGGTAAAGTCGAATTCGTGGCACCATTCCGCCAATTCATAGGAATACCGTGAACGCGTCCGCTACAGAGGGAAAACCGCGCAGGAACCATCATTTGGCGAGACTGTCCTATTCTTGCCGCTTTACCGGGGATCCCCGCATACCAAGACTGAAAGCATCAGATGAACCGCCTGTATCCCTACGACCTCGTTTTCGATCCCCCCGTGGCGGCCCGGCCGTTGCGTGCCGCCCGGCCGGGTATCCGTGGCCTGGCCTGGATCGTCGCGCTGTGGGCCGCAGCGGCCCTTGGTCCATGGGCCGGGGCGACGCCGAACGTGGTGTTTATCATGGCCGACGATCTGGGGTGGGGGGATCTCCGGGTCTATGGGAACTCCCAGGTGCAAACTCCCGTTTTGGATCGACTGGCCGACGAAGGGCGGTTGTTTCTCCATGCCTACTCAGCCGCCGCGGTCGGTTCGCCGAGCCGGGCCGGGATATTGACCGGAGCCCATCCCGCCCGCGCCGGCATCCACGCCGATTTCGGAACGCCGGAGGCAGAGGCCGATACCGGAATGCCCGGAGCCCTCCCGCACAATCCGCCGATGCTGGCCCGGACCTTGAAACAGCAGGGATACCGCACCGGACATTTCGGGCGCTGGCATCTGGGGGAAACCGACGCCCGGCTTTACGGGTATGAAGAGGCGCGCACGCTCGCCGGCGGAGGGAGTCAGAATGCCTACGATCCGGCTGCGTTCGGCGGGGAGATCGGGTTGTTGCGTCAGAGTTCGGAACAAATCACCGACGATGCGATCGATTTTATCCAACGCCACCGCCACGACCGCTTCTTCCTGCAGGTATGGTATCATGAACCCCATGGGCCCAACCTGCCGAACGAACCCTTTCTCGACTGGTATCCCGCCGCCGACGGGGTGCCGCAACAATGGTTGATCCAAGACCCGCTAATCGCCTATCACGCGGTCGTTTCCAATCTCGATTATCATATCGGCAGGCTGTTGGACGAGTTGGACGCGCTCGGACTCGGGGGCAACACCCTGGTCGTTTTCGCCAGCGACAACGGTCCCGCGGATCACCACGCCTCCGACGTCGATAATCTATTGGGGATGGGGAGCGCCGGGCCGTTTCGGGGGCGGAAGCGAAGTCTTTACGAAGGTGGCATCCGGATCCCGTTCATCGCCCGGTGGCCGGGCACCGTTCCGGCGGGCACCGTTGATTCGACGAACATCGTTTCCTTGCTCGACCTTTTTCCGACCTTCGCCGCCCTGGCCGGGGCCAACGTCTCGGGACTCGGGCTGGAGGGACGGGACATCCGCCCGGCTCTGGATGGGAATTCCATCACCCGGAATCAGCCGTTGTTCTGGGAGTGGCGCCATGCGGGCGCAAGATACACGATCAACCGGAGCCCGACCCACGCGGCCCGCCTCGACCGCTGGAAGTTCCTGATGAACCACGACCAAACGCGCGAAGAGCTTTATGATCTTCTCGCTGACCCTATGGAAGTGGATAACCGGGTGGAAGAATATCCGCAGGTCGCCGCCGATCTGAAGCAGGCTCTCCTGCAATGGCGCGCCGGCCTTCCCGCGTGGAGCGGCTCTCCCGAGGCGGGGCAGCATCAATACGCCTGGCCCGAACCCCAGGAGGGAGGCTACGTCATTCCCGCGGTCGACGCCCGGGCCCTCGATTCATTCGACCGCGCGGATTATGGGTCCGAGTCCGTGCCTTTGGCCGCATTGGCGGTGTCCGGTGGGACGGGTTGGCCTGCCGGAAGTCTCTGGACGGGTGACTCCCGGGTGACTTTCGCTTTCGGCCAGAACCTTTCGTATTGGGCGTTCGGGTACCGGGACGTCGGAGAGGAAGCCGGCGGCGCTTTGACGATGAACGCGGCGGCCAACGTGGACGTGACCCGACGGTTCGCTCCGGGGACGGTCGCCGGGCCGGTGGTATGGACTTCGTTTCTGGTCAACCGGCAATCGGTGAATTCGGTGCTGGACCGGAGCGGGATCACCCTGATCGACGGCGACGGCAACGCTCTCTACATCGGAAGCCGGGCCGCCGGCTTCGGATTGGGATCGACGGTCGGGATCCTCGACCTGGCTGAATCGCCGGGGGTGTTCGGGGGGAACGAAACCCACTTGGTGCTCGCCCGAATCGATCTGGGCGGCGGCCGGGCGGATGCATGGCTGAATCCGCCTGATGTGACGTCGCAGACGAGTTTGGGAACCCCGGACGTGAGTGCCGCGATCCCTCATCAAGTGTTGGATGGCCGGGTCTTTGCCCGTTTCGGGGAGAATGGGACTCCCCGCATCACTTTCGACTCCTTTCGATTGGCGTGGGGAGAGGATGCCGAAGCCGTCTTGAGCGCGGTGGTTCGGCCCAGGAAGGGAATTCCCGCGCCGTTTTTCGCGGTGGCCGGTCCGTTGGAGGAGAGCCGGGCGGCGATCGGACGGACCTACCTGCGGGCGCTGGAGATACACCTGGCCGATGGGGTGGAGCCGTTGCGCATGGAATTCGAGAAAATCTCCGGTCCGGCCTGGCTCGAGGTTTCGGCTGACGGGCTTTTGAGCGGATCTCCTCCAGCCGGAGCCTCCGGGATGAATCGATTCACGGTGCGGGTGCGAAACGCGGCCGGTTATATCCATACCATCGAACTCGCGATTCTCGTCGGTTCGCCATCCGAGCAACCGCCGCCCGCTCCAAAAATTCGTATTCACGGATCGGAGACATGGATACATCTCATTTGGGATGACCTGGAGATCGACGATCTCTCCCATTACGAAGTATGGCGGTCGGAAGACCTGGTGGATTTCGAGCCGGTGGCCGGTCCCTTTTGGAGGGCGGAGTCCTATCAGGAGAACGTCATGGGAAGTGACCGCGCGTTCTATCGGATTCGGGCGGTGGACACCTCGGGAAACCTCTCCCGATGAATTTTTCGGGGCGGGCGGGGAATCACTTGCCGAGCTTTTCGCGGTATTGGCGGGGGGTCAGCTTGGTGTGCTCCCGGAAGATCCGGCAGAAATAACTGACGTCGGTGAATCCGACCGCGTGGGCGACCTCCTTGGTTCTGCTTCCTTCGTTGAGAAGGAGATCGCACGCCGTGTGAATTCGTTTGGTGAGGAGGAAGTTGGGAATTGTCTTGCCGGTGTGTTCCTTGAAGATCCGGCTTAGATGGCGATGGCTGTATCCGAATTGGCACTCCATATCGCGCATCGTTATCCGCTCGGAAAGATGGGTGCGCAAAAACTCCTCCATCCGGTAGGCAAGTTTCAGGTTGGCGGAGGACTTGCCGATCTCCTCCTGGAAGCGTTTGTCCTCCTCCGCGAAGAAATCACCGAAGAAATCCGCGATCAATTGGACAATGAAAACCTGCATCAATTGTCCCATCCGGTGGGGTTGGAGGGGAAGCGCCGGCCGTTCGTTCGCGGCGTCCCAAAGGTTTTTTCGATACTGCTGGAGCATGGACGAGAGGGCGAAGCGGTAAGAGGAGGTCTGGCAGCGATCGCAAATGCGGGTTAGAATCCTTTCACCGCGCGAATCGACCGGGAAGAACCCGAGCATGTAGCTTTCCAGTACGAGAGGCGCGGTCCGGGTTTTCCAACTATGTTCGACGCCGGGGGGGAAGATGACGATATCGCTGTGGTCGGGCGTGATCGCCTTTTCGGCGGTTTCATAGGTGATCGCCCCGTCCTGGACCATGCTGATATCCCACCAGGGATGGGTGTGGCAACCGATCTGGTGGTCTTTGCGCGAGGTTCGGAGCAGGTGGAAATTGATTTCGATCCGCACCGGGCCGAGGTGGAGATCGGGCAAACCGGGGATGACGTGGGCGAGCAGTTGGTTGATTTGTCGAATGGACCTTTGCGAATTCACGGCGGAAGGGCTGTCAGAAGAAAAGTTCCAGGGAATGCCGTTTCTCGGCTCGATCCGAAAAGTTTGATGCCCGGCGAACCGGGGGCAACTTTTATCTGACCCGGAATGGTCTACTCTTAGTAAATGTCCTGATTTTCATATCTGAAAGCAGGACATCCCCGATGCCGGGCGGGTCCGAGGGGAGGCTGGGTCTTGAAAGAGAGGTGCGAGCGGTGGATCTCCATGGAAAAGTCGCACTTTTTGTCTCTTTCCTCCTAGCAAAGATTCTTGAGGACCGGGGGCTTAGGGGCAACGATCACAGCATACATTCGATTCATTGAAGCATCCCAGACCCTATCATCATGAAAGCACATACCAGACATCGTCGCTTACCTCGGAACGGTTTTACTCTTATCGAATTGCTCACGGTCATCGCCATCATCGGGATTCTCGCGGCAATCACGATCGTCACGGTCGGGAACGTGCGGACCGCCGCCGACCGCGCGCATGCCAGCAGCAATCTGCGGGGGCTGTTTTATGCCGCCACGACCTATGCCAACGACAATCAGGACAGAGTGCTGCCGAACCGTTACCAGAACCCTTGGTTCAACAACCAAAATTGGCGGCAGTATCTGGTCGACCTGGGGTACTACGAAGCGGCGGAATCGCTTGAACGAAACGTCGAAGAACTCGGTCACCGTGGATTTGTGAGACGGCATGGGGAGCAGGCTGGTTTGGCCACTTTTGCCATGAACGTACGCATGGGTTACCGGCCGAACCCCGCCGCCGCGCACGGCCCGGGCACCTTTTCCATCGCGGAAGTGCCGACCCGCACGCTCTTCTTCGTCGGCGGGGTTTACCGCGAAGGCTTTTTTCCGGATTCGAGCTACAATGACGTAGCCTGGCCGCAAAACCAGCCCGGGCTTTTCCCTGACGCCGACGATGGCGGGAAAGTCGTGTTACTTTTCCTCGACGGTCATGTGGAGGTTTGGGACGTCAACGACATTCCGCGCGACGAAGCCGCTAATACCGAGGGACGGTTGTTCTGGCGAGGGACCTACACGCGATATCATTGAGTGCTGTGACCGCAGCCGTGCCGGGGCGCCCGGCTCCGGCGCGGTGGAACCGAAAGGCCTAGCAAATGTCTCGATTCTCGCATCGAAGAACCTTGTCCGCTCCCGGCGGCCCATGATCAGAATAGGGCCGCTTGAAACCGATCCTCCTTATGCCTACGAAACGCTCTTCCTGTCACCATTCTTTCTTTCGGCCGGTCCTGTTTTGTCTCGTTTTTTGCCTGTGCGTGATGTCGGCGCCACAATTGTGGGCGAAGGAGCGGCCGAACTTCATCTTCCTGTTCGCCGACGATCTGGGGTGGGGGGATGTCGGCGCCTACGGTAATCCGCTGATCAAGACACCGAACCTCGACCGTTTGGCGAAGGAAGGCCGGTTGTTCACTCACGGGTACGTTTCCGGGTCCGTTTGTTCGCCGAGCCGTGCGGCGGTATTGACCAGTCTCTATCCGGCGAGGACCGGAGTGCACGCGCATTTCGCCTCCCCGGAAGTCAACGCCCAGCGCGGCATGCCCGACGAACTGTCCCCGGATTTGCCGATGCTCTCCAAGACCCTCCAGGAAGCCGGCTACCGGACCGCGCATTTCGGCAAGTGGCACCTCGGAAACGTCGATGCGACGTTGTATGGATTCGATGAGGCGAAAACGATCTCCGGCGGTGGGAGCGAGAACGCGTATGACCAACGCGCCCTGGGAGGCCGGCCCCATCTTTTGCGCCAATCCTCGGAGCTGATTACGGACGACTCCATCGATTTCATGCGGCGCCATCGCGACGAGCCGTTTTACATCCAGGCCTGGTACCAGGAGCCGCATTCCCCGAATCTGCCCCATGAGAGATTTCTAAACCTTTACCAAAAAGCGGGAGGAGTTCCGGCCCAATGGCTGATCCAGGACCCCCTGATCGCTTATCAGGCCGTGGTCAGCAACCTGGATTATCACATCGGGCGTTTGATGGACGAACTCGACGAACTCGGGTTGGGCGAAAATACGTTGGTGATTTTTTCCAGCGACAACGGTCCCGAAGACCATCATATTTCGGGGCAAGCCAACACCCTGGGGATGGGGAATCCGGGGCCCTTCCGGGGGCGCAAGCGGAGCCTTTACGAAGGGGGGATCCGCGTGCCGTTTATCGCCCGGTGGCCGGGACGCGTGCCGGCCGGCACCGTCGATTCGGAGAGCGTGGTCGGATGTATCGATCTTTTCCCGACATTCGCCGCGTTGGCGGGCGAAGACCTTTCCGGCCTTTCCCTCGATGGCGTGGACATTAGTTCGGCCCTTTTCGGACAACCTTTTTCCCGGCCCAAACCTCTATTCTGGGAATGGAGGTATGGGGTGACCGGATACCGAATCAATGTCAGCCCGACGCACGCCGTCCGGTCGGACCGGTGGAAATTCATGATGAACCACGATGGCTCCCGGAAAGAGCTATACGATCTCGTGACCGATCCTACGGAAGTGAACAACCTCGTGCGCGAGCAGCCGCAGAAAGCCCAACAACTGGAGACACTCCTTCTCCAATGGCGCCAGGAGATTCCGACATGGGACGGACCGGCGCACGCCGGGCGGAACCAATATCCCTGGCCGCAGGGCAACTGAGCGGTCCCGGTCGGCCGCCATCGAACGGATGCGGGGAAGGAGACCGCATGACGGATGCTTTATGAAAACAACTACGATGAAACCTGGTTCTTGCCTGGCGCTCTTCCTTTTCGGCGTCCTTAGTCTCTCCTGCACCCAGGCCGAGCCCGGTAGCAGGGTGGTCGAACTGTTCGTCGCCCCCGACGGTTCCAACGAGTGGGCGGGCACGCGGGAGGAACCGTTCGCGGACATCGCGCGGGCGCGGGACGAAGTCCGCCTTCGCAAGGCCGCCGACCGGTCCGCCAGTTTCGTCGTCAATTTGCGCGACGGGGTTTACCGCATCCGGGAGACATTGACGTTCGGCCCGGAGGATTCCGCTTCACGGGGAACCACTATTACCTATCGCGCCTACCCCGGGGAACGTCCGGTGATCTCGGCCGGGGTTCCGGTGGAGGGATGGCGCCGGACCACGGAGTATCCGGACGGGATTCCCGCCGAAGCCCGGGGACAACTGTGGGAAGCCGCCTTTCCGGATGGGATCGACCACTTTTTCATGATGTTCGACGACCAGGGGACGTTGCCGCGGTCGCTGGGCCCTGAACACAAGCCGACCCTTCCCCGCACCGATCGCCGGGTGGCCGATCGAAAAACGCTCCACTTTTCCCCGGGCGCGATCCAGAATTATGAGAACCTCGCCGACGTCGAGCTCTGGATCGTGGCATCCTTTCAATGGACGCAAAACATGCTCCCCCTGGTCTCCGTCGATGAGGAACTCGGCGTCGCCCGCACCGGGGTCCATGGCACTTATCCGCTGGCCCAGCGGGAACGGGGCTATGACCCGAGCCGCTTCCGCGTGGCGAACGCGGCCGACTATGTCGATGAACCGGGCCGATGGTTCATGGACTCGGCGAAACGGACGGTATGGCTATGGCCGCGCGACGGGGAACGGCCCGAAGGCGTCGTGGTGCCTGCGCTGATGGAAATGCTCCTGGTGGAGGGAGACGTCGAGGGCAAGAAGCCGGCGTCGGGCCTGGTCTTCGAAGGGTTGACCTTCAAGCACAATGAACGGGACCGGATGACCGACGACGATATCGGATTGCAGCATGACTGGGAATTCTGGGACAAGCCGAACGCGATGGTCCGATTCCGTTGGACCGAGAACTGCGCAATGCGCGAATGCCTTCTGACGGAGGGCGGGGGCGGGGGAGTCCGGCTCGATCTCCATTCGAAAGGCAATGTCGTGGAAAACAACGAGATTTCGTGGCTCGGCGGCACCGGCGTGGCCCTGGTCGGCGACCTGGTGGGGAGGGATTTTGTGAATCGGGGCAATCGTATCCACAATAACCATATCCACCGGATCGGTCTGGAGCATCATGGCAGCGCCGGCGTCTTCGTCTGGCAAAGCGGGGAGAATGAATTCACCCACAACCGCGTCCATCACACCCCCTACAACGGCTTCAGTGTCGGCGGAGTGATGCCGCCCCATTTTTCGCGGGAGTGGCGGACGACCCGGAAGCGCGAACTGGGCCGGGTGATCGACTATGACCGCTTGCCGTTCGGGGAGATGGACCGGACCCATAGTCCCGATGTGACGTTCCCGATGATTCTTCCGTATTTGTATACTCGCGACAACCTCTTCGCGTTCAACCGGATTTACCGGAACATGGAGGTTTTGGGAGACGGGAATCCGTTCTACATCCGCATGGCGGGAGAAGGGAACATCATTCGCCGAAATTATTTTCACGACGACCACGGCGATCATTCCGCGGGGGCGATGCGCTTCGACGGTCAGCAATCGGGCACATTGTTTGAAGAAAACATTATTTTCCGCTGCACCGGCGGCGCGATCGATTTCCATAAGAAGAACCGGATGCTGAACAACATCATGGTCGATATCCGGGGAAATCCCCAACTCCAGCGGGTGACCGGGGCCTCTTTCACCGGGGCGGACATCGAGAACGCGGGCAACTTTATCCGCACCACTCCGGGCTCGGGATTTCCCAAGGTGGCGATTCCCGATTATTACGAGTCCGAGGTCCGCGGAAATGTCATGGTTCAGCTCTCGCGGAACTTCGTCCCCTTTTATGGGGACACCCGCCATTGGAAGGAGCGCGGGGCGCGCTGGACCGATTTCCGATTGGTGACGAAGACCGACGGCAACCTGATGTGGAGTCCTCACAATGAACGGAGACTACAGCGGTGGCTCGCCGAGGACATGCAGGCGGCCGGTCGCGAGCGGAACACGGTGATCGCCGACCCGATGTTCGTCGATCTGGAGCAACAGGATTTTCGGTTCAAACCCGAGTCGCCCGCCCACGCGTTGGGCATTCCGAGCCTCGACCGCCGGGAGATGGATCTGACCGCTGACTTTCCCGAATGGCTGGCCGCCCGGGTGCGGGACGATTACAACGAACCCCTTCGGATCTCGGGAAATCGCTGATTCCGACCGCCGTCGAAGCCATCACACAGAACACCAACGAAAACCACAAATCACGATGAACCTACGCAGATTCCTCCCCCTTCTCATCGTTCCACTTCTCGCCGTTCCCCTCCGGGGCGGCGATGCCGTGGAACGGCCTAATTTGATCCTAATTCTTGCGGATGACCTCGGCTATGGCGATGTCGGTGCTTTTGGCAGCGACATCCCGACGCCGCACATCGACTCGCTGGCCCGCGACGGGATGAAGTTGACCAACTTCCACGTGCCGGCTTCGGTCTGCACGCCGACCCGGTCGGGGATTCACAGTGGCATCCACCCGGCCCGGTTCGGCGTTTTCGATGTGGCCAACCGGGGCGTCCCGCTGCCCGATGTTCCCACGCTCCCGGAACTCTTGAGGGAAGCGGGCTACCACAACGGGATGGTGGGCCGTTGGGACATGGGCGACCTCAGCCAGGGGCCATTCGATCTGGGATACCGCGAAGTTAGTCGGCGGCCGGACCCGCCGGAAGGGGGGCATGTCCCCACCTACCTCGGCGACGACGGCAGCTACTGGACCGACAACAACATCGAGGAATTGCCGGAGTTCATCGACCGCAATGCCGGACGGCCGTTCTTTCTCTATTTCAGTCCGTTGGCGGTCCATACGCCGGTGACGGATGTTCCGCAATATTACCTCGACCGGGTTCCGTCCACCATCAAACATCCGATGCGGCGGGCGATGGCCGGCACCACGATCGCGCTCGATGACGCGGTCGGGGCGATTCTCGAAGCGCTCCGGCGGAACAACATCGCCGACCGGACCCTGATCTTTTTCACCAGCGACAACGGCGGAGAGTTGAGCGATCACGCGAGCAACGCTCCCTGGCGGGGAGGGAAGGCGACCTACTATGAAGGGGGATTCCGGATGCCGACCGTGGCCCGCTGGCCCGGACGGATCCCCGCGGGGACCGTCTTCGACGGACTCGCCTCGGGCATGGACATCCTGCCGACCTTCGTGGCGGCGGCGGGCGGGACTCCCCCGGAAGACCGCGACGGCAAGAACCTCTTGCCTTATCTTGAGGCCCGAAAGTTCGGGGACGTCCACGAGGCGCTTTTCTTCCGTTATTACTCCCCGGGAATTCGTATCCCTTATAAGGATATGAAAGGAATTCGCAGCGGGCCGTGGCGTTATATTGAATACACCGGCCCGCATAGTCCCGTTATTCAAGGCCGGGAACTCTACCGGATCGACACCGACCCGGGTGAACGGCACAATCTGATCGACCGCGAACCGGAAACGGCGGAACGCCTGCGGGCGATGCTGATGGAATGGAACGAAGGCAATCCGCCCCTTCCCGAAGAGCCGACCCATGGAACGGCCGCCTCGCAGGTCGTTCCCCCTCCCGGCCGCGGCTGGGAAATCCGTTGAGGAAATCAAATTCTTGAACGAAAGGCCGCCACCGATCCGGGTGCGCGGCCTTTTCTTTTTCCGGCAATGTTAAAAAGAGCCGTGCCGATAGTGCCGCACACCTGAGAACTATGCTTTGGCCGGATAATCTTATCCTTGGGAATTTACCCCAATCGCCCGAATCATGAAGATTGTGCACCATAAGTTTTTGGACTTACCCATATCTGAATTCGAACCCGAAAATAGAACCCATGAAAACCAATAATCGTATGACCCTCCGAACCGTTACGGTGATATCAACTCTTCTTGTATCAGCGACCTTGACCGCCGGCGCGCAGGTGATGCTGGTGTCGGACGATTTCAATCGGTCTGACTACGGTGAGACTCAGGTTTCTATTCACGGCACTTCCGGGGGGACGGGTTGGCCCTCCGGCACCTGGAGTTCATCCGGGACGGGCATCCACTTTGCCGAGGGTCCCAATTTCACTTACACCGCACAGGGCTACAGCAATACCGGTGACGGGCCGGGGGCGATGAGGTTGAATTCAGATGCGAGTGGAATCGCCTCCCGCGCGTTTTCTGCTTCTCCGGTTGACACGGATTTTCTTTGGGTATCGCACATCGGGAGGCAGAATAGTGTCACCGGGATTGCGCGCGGTATGGGGTTTCACCTGTACGATGGTACCAACGGAATCTATGTCGGCACACGGGCGGCAGATTTTGGTATTGGCAATGCCAACAATCACACGGTCGGCGTGGCTAGTCAGTCGGGGGCGATTGTAGCCCAACAAGTTTACATGGTGTTGACGAGGATCGATCTGACGACCGGGACCGTTTCCACATGGCTGAATCCGGCCGACGTCCGTTCCGAAGTAAGCTTGGGTGCGCCGACGGTGACTGCTACCGCCGCGCAGCTTGGCTTCACCCTCACGAGTCTGAACGGAACGTTTGCGGTGCGCATGGAGGAGAATGCGAGCCAGGCCAAGGTTTTCGATGCCCTTCGCATCGCTTGGGGCGATGATTCCGAGGCGGCTCTTCAGGCGGTGGTCACTGCCATTCCGGAGCCGGCGACGGTCTCTTTCCTGACGGCTCTCGCCGCCGGATTGGGGGTCTTGTTGCTCCGCCGCCGGATCGGACCGGGCCGGAGCCGCTGACCGGTTTCCCAGGCGGGCACGGTCCAGAGACCGAACGGATTCAATTTCCTGCGACCCGGACGGTGTCCTGCTGTCCGGGTCGCTTCGTTTCTCCCCCCCTTACTTTGAGGCCGGGGAACAACATAAAATGAAACTTCACTTTCGAGGCGGAACCTCTTTGGAGTGCTCCGCGTCCCCGCGGAGCTTTCGAGCGTGCGGAGGAGCCTAGCGGTGCGGGGACGCACCGCACTTCAAAGCGCTTCGCGCGAAAACCTGATCGTCCTGTCTCAGGGTTGGGGAAGGTTTCGCTCGGGTCAACTCCAGCCCGGCGGAGTCGACCGATTACCATTACTTGATTCCGGTGGTCGAAATGCCTTCGATGAAGCGTTTTTGGGCCAGGAAGAAGAGGATGATGATCGGGATGACCATCACGGTGCTCACCGCCATGATCAGATGCATCGGGGAGCCTTCGGGACGGCCCATTTCAGCCATGAATCGGAGGATCCCGAGGGGCATGGTGTAGAGCCGTTCGTCGTGCAAGTAGATGAGCGGTCCCCAGAGGTCGTTCCAGGAGCCGAGGAATGAAAAAACCGTGACCGTGAGCAAGGCCGGTTTGGAAAGCGGGATGAAAATGGTCCAGAGTATCCGAAATTCGGATGCGCCGTCGATTCGGGCCGCTTCGATGTAATCTTTGGGCAGGGTCAGGAAGAACTGGCGCAACAGGAAGATGGCGAAGACGTTTCCGCCGAGCCAAATGGGGAGGAGGAGAGGCATGAAGGTGTTTATCATCCCGAGTTGGGCGAAAAGCATGAACTGCGGGATGATGGTGACCTGGCCGGGCAACATCAGGGCGGAGAGAAGGAGGGCGAAGAGGAATCCGCGGCCCGGCACCTGGTAAACCGCGAAGGCGTAGGCGGCCAGGGTGCAGGAGACAAGGGTTCCCAGCACGGTGAGGGCGGTGATGAAAAGGGAGTTGAACAGGTAGCGGCCGAAATTGAAGGAGCGGAACGCTTCGGTGTAGTTTTGCCACTGCGGTTGTTCGGGAAGAAGGACCGGCGGATAGGCGTGGACTTCCGGAAAGGTCTTCAGGGAGGTCGCGACCATCCACACCAGCGGAATCAGCATGATCGTCGTTCCCCCGATCAGGACCATGTAGAGCAGCACTCGAAGGATGTGCCGTTTTCGTTCGGCGACGGTCGCGGCGGAATCAACCGGATCCATGTTCCCGCCGGATTGCCGAGGCGCCGTTGCTTGGGGCAGGTTATTCATGGTGGACCCAGCGTTTGGCGGCGATGAAGTTGATCAAGGTCAGCAGGGCGATCGCCAGGAAGAGCATCCAGGCCATCGCGCTGGCCAGTCCGAAGTGAAAGTGATTGAAGGCCTTGAGGTAGAGGTTGAGCACGTAAAACAAGGTCGCCCGGGCCGGGCCGCCAGGGACCAGGCCGGCCGCCGATCCGAAGACGAAGGCCGAGTCAAAGACTTTCATGGCGCCGATCAGTCCCATCACGAGGTTGAAGAACAAGACCGGGGAGATCATCGGGAGAGTGACGTGGCGAAGTTTGCCCCACCAGCCACACCCGTCGAGTGAGGCGGCTTCGTAAAGCGAGCGAGGCACTCCCTGCAGTCCCGCGAGAAAAATCACCATCGCTCCGCCGAATCCCCACAGTCCCATGATGATCAATGCCGAAAGCGCCCAGTCGGGAGAGCTGGTCCAGGCGGGGGGATCGGCGACTCCGG
Source organism: Verruconatronum alginivorum (assembly GCF_056590205.1). Classification (NCBI taxonomy): domain Bacteria; kingdom Pseudomonadati; phylum Verrucomicrobiota; class Opitutia; order Opitutales; family Verruconatronaceae; genus Verruconatronum; species Verruconatronum alginivorum. The sequence continues at coordinate 4,310,966 of NZ_JBWPVQ010000001.1, forward strand.
CGGTCCGGAGGAAGGAGTTGAGCAAGCCGTTGGTCGGATGAAAAATCCAGACCCAGACGATGGTGGAAGCGACGGCGGGTAAAATTGAGGGAAGGAAAAAAGCCGTGCGAAAAAAACCGATACAGCGAACGCGGGCGTCGAGCAGGAGGGCAACGCTGAGCGAGAGAACCAGTCCGACCGGGACGCTGACACCGGCGTAGATGGCGGTGACTTTGACAGACGGCCAGAACGAGGGATCGTGGATGAGGAGGTAGGTGTAGTTCCGCCAGCCGATGAACCGAGGAGGGTGGACGACATCGTATTGGGTGAAGCTCAGGTAAAGGGAGTAAAACATCGGTCCGGCGACGAAGACCAGGAATCCGAGGAAGGCGGGTCCGGCCATGAGCCAGAAGTAGACGATTTGTAAGCGGCGGCTCATCGGGTCAGCGTCGTTCGCGGTGGGAAACGGTGTCGATGAAGGCGTTGGCGGCCCGGGTGGCCCGCCTCGCCGCTTCTTCCGGGGAGTGGCGTCCGGCCATCATCAAGTCGATCTCCGGCTGGACAATGTCGAGGGCGAGTTCGAGGAAGTGGGGGTGGGAAGGAATGGGGGTGGCGGTTTCGAGCGCCTGGTAGGCGGCCCGCCAGTTGGCCGGGCGGGTCTCGGAGCCGCGCCCCCCTTGGATTTCCTCGGCCAGGGAGAGGCGGGCCGGGAGGAAGCCGCGTTGGGCGAACGGCCGCAGCCCGTCGACCGAGCAAATGAATTTCAGCAGGCGCCAGGCCTCTTCGGGGTAGGGGGTGGTGTTGGCGATGCCGAAGCTCTCGATGGCGAGTTCGCCTCCGGAGACGCCGGTGGGACCGGCGGGGAGGACTTCGACATCCCAGTCGAGGTCGGGGAATTCGTTGTAGACGGTCCAATTGCCGAGGTGGCCGCCCCATTGCATGGCGAACCGGCCGCTGGGGAATCCGGTGGCGGGACCTCGTCCCGGCGCCGGCGAGACACCGTGGGTATGGACTTTGTCGTAATAAAAACGAAGGCCGACCAAGGATTCGGGTCGGTCGATGAGGGCGCGGCGGAGGTCGGGGGAGAGAAAGTCGCCTCCCGCCTGGCGGACCAAAGTCAGCCATTCCCCCCACCAGCCGAGGATGACATCACTGCCCCATTGTTCGACTCGGCCGCCCGGGCTACGCCGGGTGAGGGTTACGGCGGCTTCCAGATAATCGTCCCAAGACCAGTCGGATGAAGGAAAATCCAAATTCGCTTCCTCGAAAAGGGTTCGGTTGTAGTAAAGCAGGGAGACGTTGAAAAAGCGCGGCAGGAGAAACCATTTTCCGTCTTTGCGGCTTGCTTCGAGGAGGCGCGGATGGAAGTCGTCCAGATCGATCGCTTCGGCGTCGCGTTCGACGAACGGTGTCAGGTCGAGGAGGAACGGGAGTTGGCCGGCGAGCCAGACATCTCCGCAATAGAAAAGGTCGGGGGTTTGTCGGGCGGCGGCCAACGTTTTGAATTTAACCGAATACTGATTGGCGGGTACCCACATCAGGCGGATTCGGATGTCGGGATTCTTTTCCTCGAATTCGGCCGCCAGCTGTTCGATCGCCCCCTTGTGTAGATCGAGGGTGACCAGCCAGGTCAGCTGGGTCCGGGCGAAGAGGCCGGGCAGGGAGAATATTAGAAGGACCAGAGCTCCGAACGCCGGACGAAAGAATCCCGATGGTGGTTTCAAGAAAGGCAGCATACAGAATTCCGAGGAGGGCCGCATTCGATTTTTCAACGAACGGAAAATGGAACTTCCCGCGTCTTGCGTCGAGACAAACCCTGTGATTGGATTCGATCGATCCGTCAACGTTACCTTTTAAAACCATGCCACGTGCCAGTCGTTTGCCACCCGCCGCATCCGTTTCCGCCAAAGGTTCCGAAGGTCCGCCGCTCCGCGATTGGAGCACGCCCGGCCGTGTCCGGGAGGCGTATGAAAATTCCCGGGCGATCATCCCGGAGTTGAAAATCTTCGGTTGGCTCCATTTTCACCAGGCGCTCCCAAACGCTTTGCGCCCGGACATCCACCGGAATACCTACGAAATCCACTACATTATGAGCGGAAAGCTCGATTGGTGGATCGGGGACCGGGTTTACGAAATCCGCGCCGGTCAGGCGGTGGTCGTCCGGAAGGGCGAACTCCACGGAGCCCGGCACAACGTTTTGCAACCGTGTCAGAAGTTCTGGCTGCGGGTGAATCTCGACGAACCGCTTCCGGGTTTGGGGGCGGCCGAGACGCGGCGGTTGAAGAAGATCATCGACGAGCAAACCTCGCACGTGATCGCCATCACACCGCGGGTTCTCGATGTTTTCCAGCAACTTCTCGAAGAGCATCGCCACCCCTCGAAGATGTCCGAGTTAGTCTGTCGTTCTCTCTTGCATATCATCCTGGCTTTCGTGGCCCGGCATTCCGGCGACCTCCCCAGACCGGTCGATGAGTCGGAGCGCAAGATCTCCTACGCGATTCGGAAGGTGTTGACCCATATCCTCGAATGCGAGCAGACCGAGGAGCGTCCGCCGACCGTGGCCGCGCTGGCGGAAGTAGCGAATATGAGCGAAGGAGCGTTCCGGCGGCGCTTCGAGCAGGAGGTCGGTTTTACTCCGTTGGGATACATGAATTACCGCAGGATCGAGCGGAGCAAGGCGATGTTGCGGGCCGGTCGGACCGTCACGGAAGTCGCCTTCGATCTGGAGTTTTCCTCCAGCCAGTATTTCGCGACGGTTTTCAGGAAGATCACCGGGATGACGCCGTCGGAATTTGTCGGCCGTCCGTCGGCGCCCTGAATGAGGGACACTGTTTTTCGAGCAGTGCGGATGCTGAACGTCCCCAGAAGGAATCTTCGTTATGCTGGACGGATGACTTGCGTATCCCCGCGATGGGTTTTTCCCGTTCTCATGACTGCAATTACCTCCCCAGCCAGTTCTTACGCGGAGGATCCGGTGCGACCGGCTCCTCAGGCGGAAATCCGCTGGCTCCAGCCGGTGCCCGCCGGACCGCTCGACCTCCAGATTCCGGATTGGCGCGAGATCGCCGTTACGTTCGACCGGGTGGTCTTCGATTTCGAGCGGGAAGGGAAACATTTTCCGATCATCTGGCGGGATCCCAGCAAGCGGAATTACCCGCAGGAGACGATCGGCATGCAGTCGTATTTCGGCGACACCCGGCAGCAATGGAACAGTCAGGAAGGCATCGTCGTAATCGGAAGCGTCCTGGGAGGTGTGCTGGCCGGAGTCGATAAACGTTCCCAGGATGGGCGGGATTACGTCGGGAAAATGTTGAATTTCCACAATCGCGACAACGGGCGCGACGTGGTTCTTAACCGGACGGACACCCCCAACTCATCGTTTTGGTATGACCTCTATCCGGCGGTCCTATTCTTCGGAATTGCGGACCGGTTTCCAGACGACGAACAACTCTCGGCGGTCGTGCGGGCCCAGGCGGACCAGGTAACGCGGGCGGTCGAGGTAATCAATGGCAAATACGACGTTACCGCCTATGATTTTCTTAAGCACCAGCCGATCGTGAACGGACGATGGATCGAGCCGGACGGTTCGGCGGGCCTCGCCTGGCTCGCTTACGCCGGGTATCAGAGATTTGGAGATGATCGCTACTTGCAGGCGGCGCGGGCAGGGTATCGGGCCTTCGAGGCGCGGGAAGGGAATCCGCATTATGAAGTGATGGGACCATTTGGCGCTTTGCTGGGAGCGCGGCTTGCGGCCGAGCAAGGTGATTCGGTCGATATCGGCAAGGTGTTGGCGTGGGCCTTCGAACCGGACAGCGCGGCCCGACGGGGGTGGGGGATGATCTTCGGCGAATGGGGCGGATATGAAGTGAACGGGCTGCACGGCAGCGCCGCCGACGGAGGAGGATTCGCCTTTGCGATGAATACCTTCAATCACGCGATCCCGTTGGCGCCGTTGCCCCGTTACGATCCCCGCTTCGCCCGCGACATCGGCAAATGGCTGTTGCACGCCTTCAATAACGCGAGACTCTATTATCCCGACGCGCTTCCGCCCGAGCTGCAAACCGGGTATGAGTGGCGCGAAGCTACCGAAGGAGGGATACCCTACGAAGCAATCCGGCGCGACTGGGGCGGCCTCAGCCCGTATGCGATGGGCGACCCGCTCGTCCATGGATGGGCGCCGACCGATTACGGTATTTACAGCGGGATGTTGGCAGGGGTCTTCGCCGCGATCGGCAATCGCACTTCCGATCCCGCCATCCTGGAAATCGATACCCTCGCGACCGATTTCTTTCGGCCAGACGCGTATCCAACGTTTCTTTACTACAACCCGGCAACGGAAACGCGCCGATTTGCGGTCGATGTCGGAGATACGGCGGTCGATCTGTATGATAGTGTCTCGAAACAGGTGATCCTCCGGAACGTCCGCGGCGAGACCGAACTCCGGCTCGGCGCGGGCGGCGCGGCGGTAATCGCTCGCATCCCGGCCGGTTTGGAACTGAGGCGTGAAGGCCGCCGGTTGATCGCCGATGGCATCGTGGTCGATTATGATCTCGCGCCGGAAGCGATCCTGACCGAACCATATCGGGACGAGGCGCGGGTGTTGCGGGTTCCTCGGGCGACTCCACGTATCGACGGTCAGACCCGCGACTGGAATCGCCTGGCTCGTACGGCCGATCCCGTTCAACTGCGCACGCCCGAAGGCGCGGAAGTGGAGTTTCGCTTCGCCTGGGACGATCGATATCTTTACGCACTGGTCCGGGAGAAATCGGCCGGCGTGCCGCCCCGTGAAGCGGCGAACCCTGAAGTTTACCGCCGCTCTCCCTGGGAGCACGATGGTATTTCGCTTTATTTCGATCTGGCCAACGACAACCGGGGGGAACGCTACTGGGAAGTGGCGGTTCGTGCTGGATTTTCCTCGGATTCTTTGGAGGAGGCAATCGTCGACCAGATCTACCGGACCGGACCGAACGTGCCGCGCGGCCTTCGCGAGACGCGGGCGGCCGCCCGGGGACCTCACGGAGAGCGGGTGATTGAGATGGCGGTGGCCTGGAGCGATTTGCGGCGGCTGGTGCCGGAAGACCGCCGGGGCGGGTGGACCGAGGGAGCGCCGCCCCGGGGATTCCGTTTCGGTTGCGAACCCTCTGTCCTGCTCAACAGTTGGCGCGCGGAATATTGGTTGTCCGGCACCCGGGCTCCCGCCGGCGACGATCCATTCTCCATCGACCTCGAATTGAAATGAACAAGTTGAACTGGCCAGCTCTTGCCGCGGGAGTCCTGCTATTGTCGGCTCCCTTTGCGTCGACGGAAACAGGGGGCTCCGAGTCCGACGGTGACCGGGCGCAAATCCGGATCCCGGAGATCGAGCGGTTGCCGAACCGTCCGTCCGATTTTCACCTGCGGGATTGGAAGGACGTGGCGGTGAAATACAATGCGCTGGTTTCCGATTTCGAGGCTGACGGGAAGTATCTCCCCCTGGTGCGATGGGATACCGGGGAACCGAATTTCCGGGGATTGCCCACTCCCTACACCCCCTCCTTTGTCGGCATCAGCAAGGGAGGCGACGCCTTGAACCTGTTTGGCACCATTGTTGGAGCAACGGTGGCGGGGATCGACCAGAGCGACCATGGCGGAGAGAATTGGGTGTTGTCGATGAAACAGTTTTACGGGCATACGGCGGGCCGTCACATCATCGGGAACAACAAACGGGGAGCTCGTTCGACCGGCCTGTGGTACGATGTCGTGCCGGGGATTTATTTTTTCCAGGCCGTCGATCTGTATCCGGAGGTAGCGAAGATCTCATCGCCCTATCGGACCGGGGGAGGAACCGCGACCATGCTCGATGTGATGCGCGCCACTGCCGACGAATGGCATTCGGTGCTCGATTTTCTCGGGGGGAGCGAGACCGGTTCGGCGGATTTCTGGGGAGTCGTAGGTTTCGATACGGTGAACATGGAAATCGATGACCGGGACGGGACCCACCCTGGAGTTCCGGAATCGGCCGCGGGATTGGCCTGGATCCAATTCATGGCCCATCGACAATTTGAAGACCCCAAGTTCATGGAAGGGGTCGAGTGGGCCTTGTCCTTTTTGGAGAAGACCGAGCGAAGCCCGATGCACAACGGAGTGCAATTATCCTATGGCAGTTTGATCATGGCCCGCATGAACGCCGAACATGGACGAGACTACGATGTGGAGCAGATGATCCGCTGGTCGTTCGGGGAAGGGGAACCGTTGCGAAACGGCTGGGGGGTGCTCTATGGCAGTTGGGGGGACCGGGAAGTCGGCGGGTTGATCGGCAGCAGCGCGGAGCGCGGGGGCGCCCGCCGGGCCTATGCCTTGCAAGGATTCCACATGGTGGCGGCGCTGGCTCCACTGGCCCGTTACGATGCCCGGTTCGCCCGGACCATTGGCAAATGGATCCTGCACAAAGCCAGCAGTTCGCGCCATTATTATCAAACCTGGTTGCCGGAAGAATACCGGGATTCGCCATTCTGGGAGGGAGATCCCGATGGCGTGATCCCATTCGAAAGTCTACGGGGAGAGCATTCGCGATCCTATTTCGCGGATTACCTTCGCCGGGTCGAAGGGTCCCAGCGAGGGAATCCCGAAGTAAAAGCGAAGCTGGAGAAAGCGATCGCCGATCCTCCGGCGCTCTGGGCATCGGGCCGGACGGGGGCCGTTCTGGGCGGAATCGGCTTGTGCCCATATTTCGGGGGCGCGGTCGGATATCTCGGGGCGGTGGTGGCGCCGACGAACGTGGAGGAGATCCTCCGCCTCGACCTGTTGGTCACCGATTTCTTTCGAAGCGAAGCGTATCCAACCTTCCTTTACTACAACCCCTACGACGATGAGCGGGAAGTCGAACTCGACGTCGGTTCCGGCGAAATCGACGTTTACGACACGGTTTCGGGACGGAACCTCCTGACGGGCGTTACCGGTACCCAGAGATTGCAAATCCCGGCGGATACGGCGGTTGTCCTCGTTTTCGTTCCGGCCGGCGGACCGGTCGAGTATGAGGGAACCAGGCGGATCGTCGACGGGGTGATCGTCGATTACAACGCCCGCCTTCCGGACGGCGCGCGCAAAGAATGAACGTTTCGATGGCATGTCGAAAAAAAGACCAGCCGAAAAGTTGAACGAGGAATTCAATGCGGAGGGCGTATAATTCCTTCTGGCGTCATACATCCGCGCAACCGAGCCGAGTCGGCCCGTTCAACCATCCCTTTTGTTCCTTCGCAATTTTTTGAACACAACACACGCAACCAACCTGAAACATGTTACTTCGTCTCTCGAAAACTCCTGACCTTCTGATCCGTGCGATTGCCATCGCCGCCCTGGTAATTCCGTCCTTCTTTGCCGCGACGACCGCGACGGCGGATTCCATCGTCGTTGAAACGTTCGATAGCCTGAGGCCCGACCGGACGCCGCAAGGGTGGCGGATTGGCGGGACGGCGTCTGAAATGACCGTTTGGAGCGTCGACGGTGGTTCGGATGGCTCGGGATGGATCGGGGTCAACGATGACCGGAACGATGCGTTTGGCTTGTGGTTTTCGCCCACCTATCCTTTGCCAGGAGTGGAAGATGCGGTCGGGGCGGAGGGGGATCCGCTGGTGTTGACGATTAGCTTGAGCGTCCGTCACCGGATCGAAGAAGGACGGATGCGGGCCGTGCTCAGGGCCTTTTCCGCGGAAGGCCGGGGGGTAGCATCGACGAACGTTGAGTTGTTTTCGGGAGAGAGCGAGGGATGGAACCGGGGACGATTTCAGCGGGGCGATTTCGTGGTCAGCGTTCCCGGCGAGACCCGGGCGGTTCGCCTGGAATTCGCGTCGGGTGGCGGGGCCCATCCCACGGGAGAGATTCACATCGACTCCTTCGCCATCGCCCTGGCGGCCGACACCGAAGCCGGCCGGGCGTGGGTGAGTGCGCCAGCCCAGTCGCACGGGGTGGTCGAAGCGGCGCGGCTCGCCGTGCGTTACAACGCCTCGCAGATTCCGAATCCACAAACCCTCTTGTTCGAGGATGACTTCATGAATGGTTCGTTTGGAACGATTCCGGCCGGGTGGAGGGACCTCACCTATCAGCCACCATCGAGAAACTGGGCGGTCGATGCCAAAGGATACCTCCGGCCGGTCTTGAAACATTGGCAGGGGCTCGTCGCTTATGAAGGTTCGTTAACGTCGGGCGAGAGCGCGGGGGAGTTGCGGAACTACGTGGTTCAATCCGCTTTCAAGACGACGGCCGACTCCGACGTTTTCTTTGGAATCGCGGGCCGGATCCAGGATGAGAACAACTACTACACGGTCCGGTTCGTCGGGCATGACCGGGTGCGCATTTTGAAGGTTTTGAATGGCGAAGAGCAGTTGCTCAGCGAGCTGGTTTTGTTGCGCCGCTACCACGACGGAACTCGTTGGGAAATGGAGGCATCCTTTTATGAAGACCTCATTACCGGCATCATCCGGAACGAGCAAGGCCAGGTCATGGCCCGTTTGGATGGCCGGGACGGCGAGTTTCGTCAAGGGACCTTCGGGGTGAATGCCACCGAATTCGCTGCCGCCGCCGATGTGCGTTGTTCCGCGCAAACGGAGGTGGAAACGGTGCAATCGGTGGCTGAGGCGCGCGACCAAAACGCGGTTTTGCAGATTGTCTACGGTGGATATGATCTGGTGCATCCGATCATCGATCACCACGACCTGTTGTCCTCGTTCGATTCGTTGGATGCCGACTATGACGTGGTGGTCGCCGGGGGCGGCAGCGGAGGATGGGCGGTCGCGATGCAGGCGGCCCGGATGGGACGCCGCGTGCTCATGCTGGAGGAGACGGATTGGCTGGGCGGCCAGATGGGGGCGGCTGGCACCACGTCGATGGACGAAGCCGGGGCGCAGGTTCGCGAGCGCGGCCTGTATCGGGAATTCCATGAAAGCATCTCGACCTATTATTACGGTTTGGACAAAACCCCGTTCAAATCGTATTACCATGGCGACTCCGCTCAAAACCAGATGCAGGGCGGTTACGAGCCGGCGATTGTCCAGGCGATCCTTTACGGATACATCGACCAGGTTCGTCAGCAAGGGGGAACGCTCGACCTCGTAGTTCGCTCGACGGTGAGCCGGGTGCATCTGGAGGAGGATGGAAAGAAGGTGGCCGGGATTACGGTGCGCCGTTGGGACCTCGATGGCGAACGGGAGCGCGAAGTCAGTTGCCGGATCCTGGTCGATGCGACGGAATATGGGGACGTTATTCCATTGACCGGGGCGCCTTATCGCGTCGGCAACACCCGGACCGACAATCTCGACCTCGACGGTCCGGTTCAGTCCCACGCATTCAACATCATTTTCCGGGAATATCCGGACGGCATTCCGGATCACCTCCGGATGACGACACCTCCGCCGACTTATGAAACCGAACGCCGCCGGTTCGATCGCGGTCAGATTCACGGGGATTGGGATTTTCACCGCGCCGAACGGAACTTCCGCATCCTGATGGCCTGGCGAGGGGCGGCCGACACGCACGGCCCCTTGACCGGCCGGATCAGCGAGGAGCGCCACACCGCCGCGAGCACCAACTGGTCGAACAACTACCGGGTGTCGGCGCGAACGATTGAATCGCTGGAGCAGCGTTATGAAGATGAACGAACCGGCGTTTACCGGATGCTCTCCCTCTTGTATTACATTCAAAACGAAATGGGACTTCCGTGGTCCGCCGCCGAAGAACAAGGCTTTGACACCCCCTACAATCAATTGATGATGGAGCGGCGAGGGATCAGCGAAGAAATCATGCCGTTCGCCCGCTTGATGTGCCAGATTCCCTACGTTCGGGAGAGTCGGCGTATTATGGGCGTTGATACGTTGGTGGCGGACGATCTCACCCGTTGGGACGAAGCCAAGCATATGCCGACCTCGGTGGCGATGGGCGATTATTTCATGGATCTACACGGGACCTACGAAGGGATTGAGCCTGATTTGGACGGCACCGAACACCCCCGGGGAAATGGTCCGTTCCAGGTTCCCTTCGAGGTCTTTATCCCCAAGGAGCTGGACGGCTTCTTGGCGGCGGAAAAGAATTTCTCGCAATCGAGACTGGTGAGCGGAGCGACCCGGTTGCAACCGATCACGATCCTCACCGGACAGGCGGTCGGGACGACCGCCGCGCTGGCGATTGAAAGAGGAGTCCAGCCCCGCGCTTTGAATCCGGTCCAGGTGCAACTCGCCCTGCTCGACCAGGGGTCGACCCTGATTCAACGCTGGTATACGGACGTGGAGTGGGGAACCGATCTCTGGCGGGCGGTGCAACTTCTGTCGCTTTACGAGATCATCGACCGACCAGGAGGATTCACCGGACGGCAACTCATGACGATTCAGCCGGCCCATGCCTGGGGAGCGGACGAGACCGTGACCCGCGCAGAGGCCGATCGGGTCCTGCGTCGCCTGGAAGAAGTCTGGGGAAGCGCGGTGAGCCAAAAAGTCGCTGAAATCGGAAAAAACCGGAACGCGAGTCGCGGCGAGTTGGCCGTCGGCATCTTGCGGGCGGTCCAGGCGGAAGTCGGTGGAAACGGGGAGTGGGCCGGTCGATGAAGGCGAAACGATTCGGGCGGGTCTGGAGTGCCGTTCTCTTCGCGGTTGCGACTCTGCTGGCCGGTCCTGCGGGCATGGCGCAGGGCGCGTATTGGTCGACATCGTTTGAGGAAGGGCGGGATGGCGCGCCGGACGGATGGCAGGCGGGAGGATCCGATTCGGAGATGGCCCGGTGGAATGCGCGGGAAGGGCAATTGCAGTTGTTCGATGACCGCGACGATGCCTGGACGGCCTGGATCTCGGATTTGGTGGAAGTGCCGGAAGTGACGGATTTCGTCGATGAAGGAGAAGTGCGCGAATTCGGAGGACATGTCTTTATAGACGTGGATTTCACGGTCCGACACGACATCCGCAACGGGATCATGCGGTTGAGTCTCCGGTTTTTCACGGAGGATGGGGAATACCTTACTCAGAGTGACATCACCTTCCGGGGACAGAGCAACGGCTGGCAGGAAGGTCGACTGATCCGCGAGATGCGGCGGATCCAGGCCCCTCCGCGGGTGAGGCAGGTGGAGTTATCCCTTGTTTCGGGTGGACCGTATGCGGTCACCGGTGAAATCGCGTTGGGAGAAATCAACATGAATCCGCTCTGGGCTCCCGGGGTGGAGACTCCCGAGTTCGCTCCGGTCATTTCCCAATCCTACGGAATGGTGCGGCCCGATGTATTGCGCCGTCAATACAATGCAAGAGAAGTGCCGGCGAAAGGGTCGGTTTTGTATGAACTCAATTTCGCGGCGGCCGAGTTCGGGACCATCCCTCCCGGCTGGAACGACCTGCAAAACCGCCGTCCCTCGCGGAACTGGGCGGTCGATGCCCAGGGATTTCTCCGCTACATTCTTTTCCGCAACGAAGGATTGATCGCCTACGAAGGAGCCCTCACCAGCGGCGGGGAGGTTGGCGATTTGGAGAATTACGCGGTTGTGGCGGGCTTCAAGAAGACCCGCGACGCGGATGTTCAAATCACGCTCGCCGGGCGTATCCAGGATCCGGATAATTATTACCGGGTCGGGGTGGTGGGGGACAACCGCCTGGTGATTGAAAAAGTGGAGGAGGGAGCGGCCCGGCGACTGACCGACATCGTGCTCCTGGAGCATTACAACCATCCGGAGGAATGGCAGTTGACCGCGTCGTTTTACGAAGACCTGATCTCGGGAATCGTCAGGAACGCGGAAGGCCGGGTGGTGGCGCGGGCGGATGCGCGGGATGCGGTCTATGCGCGGGGAACATTTGGGATCCATGCCACGGAATTCGCGGCGGCCTCCGGGATCACCTGCTACGCCGCCACCGAACTTCCCGTCACGCGGGCGATGGATCAGATCCTGGAGGAAAACCGGCAAACTTCGCCCCTTTATAGCGGATATTCGTTGACCCAACTGGTCGAAGAAATCGAGCCGCTCGACGTGGCAATCGATGACCTGCGATCCGAATACGACATCGTGGTGGCCGGGGCCGGGACCGGAGGATGGGGGGCGGCGATTCAGGCGGCGCGGATGGGACGCAGCGTGCTGTTACTGGAGGAGACGGATTGGTTGGCCGGACAAATGGGGGCGGCGGCGGTGACCTCGATGGATGAAAGCGGAGCCCAGGTGAGGGAGCGCGGCATTTACCGGGAGTTTCACGAAAGCATGATCCTTTATTACTACGGTCTCGATATTGGACCGTACAAGGCTTACTGGTCCTACGACCACAACCCGCGGGGGCAATTTGAAGGAGGGTTTGAACCGAAACGGGTCGAGCAACTCTTTTACGGATTCATTTCGGAGGCACGAAAAGCGGTGGAAGCCCAGGGCGGCGCGCTCGACGTGATCAAGCGAACCCGGGTCGTCGAAGTGGAGCGGGAAGGAAACCGGATCGACGGAGTCACGGTGGAGCGATGGGATCCGGAAGGTGTATCCACTCGCCGGATCGCCAGCCGGATTTTGATCGATGCCACGGAGTATGGAGATGTGATCCCGCTGACCGGCGCTCCCTACCGGGTGGGGAACACCCGCAGCGACGATTTGAACCTGGAGGGATCGGTCCAGGCGCATTCCTACAACATCGTTTTCCGGGAATACCCGGACGGAATTCCGGAGCACCTGCGGATTCGCACGCCTCCGCCGGGGTATGACCGGGAGCGCCGCCTCTTCGAGCATGGAACGATCTATGGGGACTGGGAGTTGCAGACGGGCCAACGGATGTATCGGGTGTTGATGGCATGGCGGGGTTTCGCCGATTCGCATGGTCCGATGGTCGGGCGCCAGAGTGAAGAACGGCATACATCGGCCAGCACGAATTACGGCAACAACTATCGCGTATCGGTACGAACGATCGAGGAGCTGGATCAACGGTATCGGGATGAACGGATCGGAATCTACCGGACTCTTGGATCTCTCTATTACATGCAAAACGAACTGGGAGTGGACTGGTCGTTCTGTGACCGGCACGATTACGACACGCCCTACAATCGAAAGATGATGGAGAAGCGGGGAATCTCCGAGGAAATGATGCCGTTCGCGGTCCGGCTTTGCCAAATCCCCTACGTGCGGGAAAGCCGGCGTATCATAGGAGTGGAGACATTGGTGGCGGATGATCTGACCCGTTGGGAGGAGGCGAAGCACATGCCGACGTCGGTGGCGATGGGAGACTATTATATGGATCTCCACGGCACGTATGAAAACCTGGAACACGATTTGGACACTCCTGATTTCACTATGGGAGGCGGGCCGTTCCAGGTGCCGTTCGAAGTCTTCATTCCCCGGGAACTCGACGGATTCCTGCCGGCGGAGAAGAATTTCTCCCAGTCGAGATTGGTGAGTGGCGCCACCCGGTTGCAGCCGATCACGATGTTGACCGGCCAGGCGGTCGGGGTGATCGCGGCGCTGGCGATCGACGCGGGGGTGCAGCCACGCGAGGTGAATCCGTTGGCGGTGCAAATGGTTTTGTTGGACGAAGGGGCGACTTTGATCCAACGGTGGCACTCGGACGTGGAGTGGGGAACGGAACTCTGGCGCGCGGTCCAGTTGCTGAGCCTTTATCGCATCATGGATCGCCCCGGACCCTTCACCAGGCAGGACGGCATCAAGTTCGACACCTCCCATGAATGGGGGGCGGAACGGACGTTGACCGCAAATGAAATCCTCGAGCCACTCAATCGCCTGGCCGGGCTGCTCGGCTATGAAGTTGACGAATCCCCATCCGTCGCCGCTCCGGACGAGCCACTGACCGAGGCAGCGTTTCAACGTCTGGCAATCAGGATCGCCCCCGGCTTCGCGGCTCATACCGGCGAAGTCGATTCGGAGAGAGCGGATCTGACCGCCGCGCGTTTCGCCTTGTTTAGTTTGAGTGCCCTTCGGGCGAGCGCGGGTGGGGTGGAACCGTGATGATCGGCAGGGGGAGCAAATGCTATGACAACTTCCAGCGTTCCGCCATCTTTTGTCGTCAAGGCCGGGACGTTGTCGGTCACGATCGAAGCGTTGCCAGGACAGGCTGGATATGGTTACCGCGTCGGGTACGAGACAGAAGCGCGGGCATGGCACTCGCCCCTGAATCCATTCGTTCGGGGCGCCAGCTTCGAATTGTTTCCGTCTGAATGGGTCTCCGCGGACCCGTCCCGCGCTCAGCTTCGTGGCCGGCGGGAAGCTAAAACGATCGGGGGGGCGGCCATTCATTACGATTATTCGGTTTCTGTGTCTACGCTGCCCGACAGCGAGTGGATCTGCTTTGAGGTGGAGCTCGATCTGCGGGAAGACCTCCAGCTTGACTTTAGCGGCGGCTACGAACCCGAGTTGACGGTCGATCTCGATGAACTGCCGCCTTATGAAAGGGGAGATCATGTCTGGTTTGTCACGAATGTCCGAAATCCAACCAAGTGGAATGACGAGGAGTATGGGAACGACATGCCGGCGTGCTACGTTTTCGATCCGTATCTGCACCTCGAGTTAAAGCTCTTCTTTGACATGGAGGAGATGAGCTGGATGAGTCATGAAAATCTCAGCCGGTTTCATTGTTACCGGTGCGGCTACCGCCGGCGTTATCCGACCACGCGCGGGCGGGCTGATTTCGGACTGCACGCGGCGGGGTTTTCGAGCAAAGTGATTCGAAAAGGGAAAGTCCGGTTTGTCTACTATCTCTCCGGACGTTACCGCGACGATAGAACGGATGCGGTGGCGGCACCTGATGCCATGCGCTTGCTGGTGGATGACTGTTTGTCGCTGTTGCCCTCGACGGCACCATGGCCAACGGGATTTGAGAGCTGGCGACAGATGGCGGTAAAATGTGCCGAGGAAATGAATACGGATTCCCTGGCCTGGAGAATTGATAAGACAGGCGTTGAGTATGTTCTCAATTATGTGAACGCCTACAGCCCCGGGTGGAAGGCCTCGGTCGAGGCGCGGGGGAGGGTATTCAATATAGACCGTCCCTGTCTCGACACCGCCGCGTGGAGTGTGATCGCCCTCGATCCCCTGGTCACCGCGTTGCCGGACGACGCCGCGATTTTCGACGTGTTACGCCAACGTTTGCTTCGCTTCGTCGAATCCATGATGACCGGGGGAGACTCCCCCCGCTTCGATCAGCGACGAGCCGCCGGATCCGGCTCCGCGCCGGTCGGTTGCTGGCAGTATGTGTTCACTCTATACTGTGTGTTGCGTTCGGCGCGGCACAACGGGTGGAATGAAATCGTGGATCGGCTGGAGGCGGACGTGGACCGGTATCTGGTGCCGGGTGCCCGGACGTTTTCCTACCTCTTTCCGCTGCACTGGGATATGGCTGAACGTCGCCAATTACGGACCGGCGACACCTACGGGATCAATGGCATTTATGCCACGCTGATGCTTGATCGGTACGAGCGCGATGGCGATCGCGAGTGGTTGGTCGAGGCCGAACGAGCGATTGCTGTTCTGGAGCGGCTGCCGCCGAATTCGTTGCATCAGGAGATATTCCTGCTCGGATTCGCGGTTCATGCCGCGACACGGCTGTTTGTGCTCACGGGAAACGCCCGGTATCGGGATACCTATCGCTACCTCCTGGCTCAGACGCTTCGGGCGATTTACTGGTTCCGGGATCGAAGTGTGGCTGACTGGGAAGCCGTGAACATTCTCGGCACCTTCCATGCCTGTTCGCCGATCAATTACGGGGCGCTTTTTGAGAACATTGAAACCGTTGCTCGAATTGCTCCGACCCTGAAAACCTTCGTCCCGTCCGAAGGGTTGCTGAAGGTTATCAATCTCAATCGGATCAATAACCTCTACTATTTTCCGCAATGCCTGCCGGACAAGTTCAGGACAAGTGATTCGATGTATGTTCCTCGTGAGGACATTCCGCAGCTTGGGGGCCCCGGTGAAGAGGCATTCATCGGGCAGGAACTGTATGGCGCCGGTTATACCTTTCGCGCCTACACGCTTTGGGAAGCCTATGCGGTGGCGGAAAATCGGGACGTGATGGTCCTGCACCTCGATGCGTATGAGGAGGAAAAAGGGCGGAATGACGTTACTTTTATTCTCTACAATCCGGGAGAGGCGCCAGTGGAAACACGTATCCATCTACCTGTCCTCGGTCGCGGCGCCGGTCGCTTCGTTCTCGGCTCTGAACCGGGCGGGTTTGGCGAGGAACGATGTGCGGTCACTACGGATGGATTCCTGATCAAACTCGCCGGTCATTCGTTTAGATATTGCCGGGTAGAAATCCTGTGCGGAAAACGATTCTTTGAAAAACCGAACGCGGGAAAAGGCGACAGCGGCTATACTAACTCGTTTCAACAGTAACCCTAGTCCCCTCAAGGACTTCAACCTGAATAAAATATGAAAAAATTCGAAAAGGCTATGGGCCGTGATCGATCGGTATATTCCCTGATGGCATTTTTCCTTACCCTGTTCTTTTCAACGGCTTCCGTCTGGGCGCAGGGGACGACCTGGACCTGGACCGGCGATGCCGGTACGACCGCCTGGGCGAACGCTGACAATTGGGACCAAACGTCCTTTCCAAGTCTCAATAGTAACAACGTCATCCAGCACGTGGTAATCAATCATGGCACGATCGAAGCGGGGGCTCGCGACATTGCCCGCAATACCGTTGGCAATACCCAGACAATGACCGGTGGCACGGTTACCTTTAATGGTAATTTTCGTATCGGCATCCTCACGGGTTCTCAAGGAAGCGGGTTTCAAAGCGGCGGCGAGGTCATTCTGATAAATGGCGGTACAATTAGACTCGGAGTCCAGACCGGGACGGAAGGCAGTTATGAACAAACCGGGGGCAAAGTGGTCTCAGCTGGAATTGTGCAGTTGGCTTCAGCGGATGGGGCAACCGCCACCTACGACTTGTCCGGGGAGAGCACGTTGGAGATGACCCACTTTGCAATCGCCAGTGGCGGAGGCGATTCGGTGGGGACGTTCAATCAAATGGGCGGCACAGTGAGCGCCCATGGCCCTGCCGGGTCGTTTATAGGTCACTTTGGGAAAGGAACCTACAATTTATCCGCCGGCCTTTTGACCCGAAGCAATGGAGGACTTAATCTCGCTCCCGCCGCCTCGGCTGACGGTCTTCTCAACCAGACGGGGGGGCATATCGAGCTCACCACTGGAGGAGTCTCTGTAGGCGGGGTGGGCAAGGGAACTTATTCGATTTCCAACGGAAGTATCAATGCGCAGTACCTTGCGGTGGGGCTTGGAATAAGTGGCGTCGTGAATGTTGGCGCCAACGCGGAGATGGAATTCGGGGGGGATTTTGACTTGCATGCAAACGGAACGGTGAACTTTGCCTTCAGCGAGACGACAGTTTCCAGCATGAACTTTGGCGGAATTGGATCGATTTCTCCCGACGGAAACATCTTTGTCGATGGTTCCGAATACAACGGATCCGGGGGGATTTATACGCTGATTAGAAGCTCCTCATTTAGTGATACTCCGGTCATTACACTCACCGGCTTTCCTGAGGATACGGTTTCGAGCTGGAATCAGGAGACCGGGTGGTTTACCATCAAGATTCCCGGCGATGTTACCGCTGTGCGCGGTGTGCCGATCGATTGGTATCAGCTGCAAGGTTTTTCCTCCTATGAAGACGCGGGAGCGGAGTCCTGGGAGGCATTGGATGAAATGGATACGACGGGACACGGCATGCCAAATTGGCAGGTTTATCTGGCCGGAACAAACCCCGCGGATCCGACCGATCGATTTGCAATTGTCTCAATTGAATACGATGAAGAGGACCAGTTGATTTTGCGGTGGCGCGGGGGATTGTTTGGTCCGGAAGCACCCTATATTCTGGAGTGGGCCGAAGAGTTGACCTCGGGAACGTGGACTGTCTTTGGCACATTACCCCGGGACGAAGGGATTTTAGAGTGGATCGGTCCGGATCCAATCGAAGAGGAGTCTACTCGCGGGTTTTACCGGATTCGAGCGGTGGAGCTCTAGCAAAACGTTCGCGGGGGTCCTTGACCTTCTTGGGGCTGGCGGGCCGACGTTGGTACATAAGCCGGTTTATCACAGACAAGAATGTCTGTGCTACGTCTTGCCTGTCTTTCTGGAGTGGGGCCTCACTTCCTATCAACAGATCGATCAGGTGATACGGTCGATGTGTGAAAAAGAACAAGGGGCAAAATCGAACGGCGGGAAAAGGTTCATTCTGCTATGCTCGGTTGATTGTTATAGGGTTGTGCGCACGGGGTGATGGAGCCGCCGGGGCCAGCCTGTCAAGTTGCTTCACCCAGGAAAGAAAAATGTAACATGATGCGGATTCCCAGACCTTCAGCAGGTTTCCGCCGGTTGGCGTGTCTCCTCTTTTTGTGTGCGCTTACGGCGTCGGTGGGATGCGGTCAGGAGATCGTCACCTTGCGATTTGACGGTTTGAAGCCGGATGAAGCTCCCCCCGGTTGGATAGCGGGAGGAAACGGGCCGGAGATGGCTGTCTGGACCGTCGATGGCGGGACGGACGGAACGGGAACGATTGGTTTTGACAATCAACGGCATGACGCCGCCGCCTTATGGACTTCTCCCCATTTTACCCTGCCGACGACCGAAGTCGCAGTCGACGAGAGGCACGCGGTAAAGGTCAGCTTAAATCTGCGCTACTATGTCGACCACCGAAGGATGCGACTCCGCCTCAGGTCTTTTTCCAAAGACGGGCGGCAGATCGAAGCGAGGCAGATCGCCTTTTATCATGGCGCTACCGAAGGATGGCATGACGGCAGGTTCGTCGAGGAGTCGTATCTTGTCACCGTTCCGGGGGAAACTCGGCTGTTGCAATTGGAGCTCTCTTCGGGCGGGGAGGAGGCATCGGGTGAGCTTTACATCGACGAAATTCGGATGACGCTCGCTCCGCCGGACACGATGGTGACCGCCCCCGCCCAATTGCATGGCCGGGTGCAGGCCAGCCGGGTCACGGCCAGTTACAGGGCGGACGAAGTACCGCGGAGGGGAACCCTGTTGTTGGAGGATCGTTTCGGCGATGCTGAATTCGGAACGATCCCTCCCGGATGGAGGGATCTGGCGCATCGTCGGCCTTCCCGCAACTGGGCGGTCGATTCGCGCGGCTATCTGCGCCCAATCGTCAAACACCTGCAGGGAGTTTTGGCGTATGAAGGACATCTGACATCCGCTGAAGAGCCGCGGAAACTCAAGGATTATGTGATCCGGTCGACCTTCAAGACGACGGGCGATTCCGATGTGTTTTTCGGCATCGCCGGGCGTATCCAGGACGCGAAAAACTTTTACAGCGTGCGGGTGGAGGGAGATGACAAGCTTCGCATTTTCAAAGTCATCGACGGAGAGGAGAAACTCCTCAGCGAATTGGTCCTGCTGCGGGGATATCCGCCTCAGGCCGATTGGGAACTCGAAGCGTCCTTTTACGAGGACCTGATCACCGGGATCGTCCGGGACGAAAGGGGGAGGATCATGGCCCGCGCGGACGGCCGGGACGGGGAGTTCAGTCAAGGCACCTTTGGTTTCCACAACAGCGAGTTCGCGGCCGTCGCGGATGTGCGCGGCTATGCGCAGGCCGAGGTGGCGAAGGTTCAGAAGGTTGCCGAGGCTCGCGGTAAGAATGAGCGTCTGCAACGGGTTTATGAGGGTCATCCCCGGGTCCAGCCGATTATGGACCACCAGGATCTCTTGACGCCATTTGAGTCATTGGACGACGACTACGACATCATCGTGGCTGGCGGAGGCACGGGAGGCTGGGGGGCGGCCATGCAGGCGGCCCGGTCGGGGAAACGGGTCCTGATGATCGAGGAGACCGACTGGCTCGGCGGACAGATGGGGGCAGCCGGGACAACTTCGATGGATGATGCCGGATCGCAAGTCCGTGAGCGGGGACTCTACCGGGAGTTTCATGAGAGCATGGTGACCTATTACTATGGCCTGAATAAGAGTCCGTTCATGTCTTACTATCATGGAAATTCGGCGCAAAATCAGATGGAAGGCGGATATGAACCCGCTGTTATCCAGGGCGTGTTCTACGGGTATATTCAGCAAGTCCGTGAGAACGGCGGGAAATTGGATGTTTGTATTCGAACAAAGGTGACGGAGGTGCATCAGCGAGACTCCCGGGTGACCGGGGTGACGGTGCAGCGGTGGAACCCGGATGGAACACCGGAACGCCAGATCAATTGCCGGATTCTGATCGACGCCACCGAATACGGGGATGTGATTCCGCTTACGGGCGCGCCTTACCGGGTCGGAAACACCAGTAGTTATGATTTGGATATGAATGGGGCCATCCAGGCCCACACATTTAATATTATCATGCGGGAGTATCCGGACGGAGTGCCCGAGCATCTGCGCATGACGGTTCCACCCCCCACCTATGAGCGGGAGCGGGGAAGGTTTTCGCGCGGCAAAATTTCCGGGGACTGGCAAATGCACCAGGGCGACCGCAACTTCAGGATCCTGATGGCGTGGCGGGGCGAGGCTGATTCGCAGAGCCCCTTGATCGGACGGCGGAGTGAGCAGCGCCATACCGTGGTGAGCGGAAAGTGGGGGAACAACTACCATGTATCGGTGGCGACGATCGAATCTCCCGAGCAGCGCCATGAGGACGAGCGCACCGGGGTGTATCGAATGTTGTCACTCATTTACTTCATGCAAAACGAATTGGGGCTGCCGTGGGCGGCGGCGGACGAGCAGGGGTTCGATACGACCTATAATGAAATGATGATGAGTGAACGGGGCATCAGTGAGGAGATATTGCCGTATGCCCGCTTGATGTGTCAGATCCCTTACGTTCGGGAGAGCCGGCGAATTATCGGGATTGAGACGCTGGTGGCCGACGATCTGACCCGGTGGGACGATGCCAAACACATGCCGACATCGGTGGCGATGGGGGATTATTTTATGGATCTCCATGGAACCCATGATGCGGCCGAGCAGGACCTCGACGGGCCCATCCGGCCGCAGGGGAACGGTCCGTTTCAAATCCCATTTGAGATATTCATCCCACTGGAACTGGACGGATTTTTGCCGGCGGAAAAGAACTTCTCGCAATCCAGGCTGGTCAATGGGGCTACCCGCCTGCAACCGAGCACGATGCTGATCGGGCAGGCGGTGGGAGCGATTGCGGCGGAGGCCGTGGAGGATGGAATCCAGCCGCGTGAGTTGAGCCCGCTGGCGGTGCAGTTGGCGCTGCTGGAGGCGGGGTCAACCTTGATTCAACGCTGGCACAGCGATGTCGAGTGGGGGACCGAGCTCTGGAGGGCGGTGCAATTCGCCGCGCTTTATGAGATGATGGACCGTCCGGGGCGACTTGCCGGACCGCGTCGAATGGATTTCCAGACGCCGGATGCCTGGGGGAGTGATGAAAGACTGAGCGGCGAGGAAGGCTTCGCCGCACTGCGTGGCCTGGCTGCGGTTCTGCGACTTGAAGCATCCGGGGACGCAGCAGCCTTGAGGAGGCGCGGAGTGCTTTCGCGGGAGGATGTTTTGCGAATGGCGGCGGCGGTTTCGCCCGCGCTGGGCGAAGGATTTCGAGCTGCGCGGCCCGAGGGTAACGGCGATTTGAGCCGGAGTGATTTTGCGGTTTGGCTCCTGCGGGTCGCGGAGCGAGAACGGGTGGTGGTGGCGGAAGATGAACGCGGAGGCATAGGGAATTAAATGATTATGATGAAACGGAGTAATGAGGGGTGGTGGCGATTGGTGGCTATGCTTGTCATTGCGTGGCCGCTTAGTGAAATCAGTGCGAGCGACACGCGCGTTCTTTACTCCATCGACTTCAACACGACGCCGCTGGGCGGGACTCCCGCGGACTGGCACGATTTCGGCGTGCTTCGATCGGCTCCGAATTGGAGCGTCGATGGACGAGGATTGTTGCGCACGGTATGGAAGGGCGAGCACGGCCTGATCGTTTATAAAGGGGATCTTGGAAACGGTGAGCCTGGCAGCGAGCTCGCCGACGGGACGATCACCGCGACCTTTCGGAAGACACCTTGTGCGGAGGTCTCGGTAGGGGTGGTCGGGCGGGTCGTCGATGCGCGGAACTATTATGCGGTTCGGTTTTCCGGCATGAATGAAATCGCGTTGATCAAAGTGGCCGATGGCGAGGAAGAGGTTCTGTCGGATTTTGTCACGATCCATCGCTACCAGGAAGGAGAAGAGTGGAGGATCTCTCTGACCTTGGACGGCGATCGTCTCACGGGCCGCGTGTGGGACGCGAATGGCATGGAGCAAGTCCGCGTGGACGGGTTGGACAAGGGCGGCTTTTCAGCCGGCGCCGCGGGGCTTCAGTGTACAAACTTCGCGGCGGTGGGAGGGCTCACGATCGAAGCCCTCCAGCCCTTCCGGGCCGAAGGTGTCCGGGAGAGGACGGGGCTGACGGACGTTCAGCCGGGATCGTCTGGCACCGTGCTCGAGCCGGCGATGGATATCGAGACATTGAATACGCCATTCGACCGGTTGGCGGACGCCTACGATATCATTATCGCGGGGGCGGGCACGGGCGGATGGGCGGCCGCGATTCAGGCATCGCGGCTGGGTGCGACGGTGCTATTGGTGGAACAGTCTGACTGGATCGGAGGCCAGATGGCGGCGGCGGCGGTGACCTCGATGGACGAGGAGGGGCTTTGGTGGAAATTCCCGGTTCGCGAACGGGGACTGTATCGTGAGTTCCACCAAAGTATGGTGAACTATTATTATACACTAAACAAAGACCCCTTTCGCGCTTATTACGCATGGCCCGAGCAGACGGAGGGCGGATACGAGCCAAAAGTGGTCCGCGGTGTTCTTTATGCCTTCATCGACCACGCTCGAAAAGCCGGCGGCACCCTTGACCTGGTCACCGGCACTCGTCTGACCGAAGTTTTCAAGCAGGGGGATCGAGTCACCGGAGTGGCGCTTGAGAAAGAGGGGACTCGAAGGACACCCGCCTGCAAAGTCCTGATCGAATCGACGGAGTATGGCGACATTCTCCCGATGGCGGGGGCGCGCTACCGCGTCGGAATTTCCACGAGCGATGCGATTGACCCCGATGGCCCGATACAGTGGCACACCTGGCTGGGAGTGATACGGGAGTATCCCGAGGGCTTGCCCGACGAATTACGCATCAAGAGCCCGCCGCCGGGATATGATCCTGCGTTATTGCAGCGATCGCAACTCTATGGCCGGCTCGTCTGGGGCGCTCCAGGCGTCGGTTATCTGGGCCCGCGAGTTTACCGGGTGTTGCTGGCCTGGCGGGGGATGGCCGACAGCGATAGCCCCATGACGGGGATGGCGAGCCAACGGCGCCATACGCAGGCGGGACTCAACGGCGGACGCCAGGATTACCCGGTCACCGTAGCGGGCATCGAAGTCATGGCTGTGCGCCGCGAGCAGCAACGGGAGGGGATTTACCGGACGTTTCACGAGATCTATTACCTGCAAAACGAACTTGGCCTCCCGTGGTCGGTTGCGGTGGACGAAGGCTATCTTACCCCGTATCAGGAGGAGCAAATGGCGGAGCTCGACCTTCGGCCGGACCTGCTTTCGATCGCTCTCCATCTGCCCCAATGGCCCTACGTGCGCGAGAGCCGGCGAGGGATTGGCGTCTATACCTTGCGCGCTTCCGATCTCGGCCGCTTCGAAAACGTGCGACACTTTTCAACCTCGGTGGCGATGGGCGATTATTTCCTGGATATCAACCATGGCGGGACAGGCCATATTCGGGAAGAGGACCTGGACCCGGAACCGGCGCCCCGGATCGGCGGCCCGTTTCAGGTGCCGTTTGAGGTCTTTATTCCGGAGACGATCGATGGCCTGGTGCTGGCGGAGAAGAACATTTCGCAGTCCCGGCTCGCGAGCGGCGCCACGCGGTTGCAGCCGATCACGATTCTCACCGGGCAGGCCGCGGGCGTGATTGCGGCGCTGGCAACCCGGGAAGATATCTCGCCGCGCGAGGTAAGTCCGATCGCCGTCCAGGCGGCATTGCTCAAGGCGGGCTCCAATCTGATCCAGCGCTGGTATGAGGATGTCCCCTGGGGAACGGAGCTCTGGCCGGCCACTCAGTTGCTCGCTTTGCACGGTGTGATGGATGAGCCTGGTCCCTATGTGAGGGAGGATGAGACGGAGATGGGGGCCGGCAATTTCTGGCGTCCGTCCGAACCTTTGGATGCCCGGACCTTTTCCCGCGCGATCCGGACGTTGGCAGAACGGGCGGGCAAAACCGTCCCGCGGGCCGCCACCTCATTGTCGCCAACGTGGGAGGATCTCGACGCGCCGCTTTCCGCGATTTCTCCACGCTGGAAGGACGGCTTATCGATTGGCTCGCCGGGCGAAGCGGTTACCCGTGGCGACTTCGCCCTCGTTGCCGCCCAGGTATTGCAGCAGACGGGGAGAACGATCCTGCTGAGTGACGCTAACCCGACATCCACTGAACTCCGATGACCCACACGATTATGAAACAGACGAAGGCACTTTTCATCGCCCTGGCCGCCTTGGGTCCGGCGCTCGCGGTCACGGCCGAGCGGCCGAACATCGTCCTTATCGTCGCCGACGATCTCGGCTGGGGCGACCTGAGTTGTTACCCGCAGGGCAAGGAGTGGGGTGAAGAGGCCTTTACGCCGACACCGAACATCGATGCTCTCGCAGCGAGCGGCGTGCGTTTCACCCAGGCCTATGCGACCGGCGCGGTCTGCTCGCCCTCGCGTGCGGGATTGTTGACCGGGCAACAGCAGGACCGGTTTGGCTTTTATGGTTTCGAGGATACGCTGGCTCCGATTCCGACGTCGCTCAAGTTGATGCCCGAGGCGTTGCGGGAAGCGGGATACCGGACGGGGATGATTGGCAAGTGGCACGTCAGCTCGGTCAACGGATCGCGGCCGCTGGACCGGGGCTTTGAGCGATACTTCGGCTTTCTCGGCGGGCAACACGACTATTACCAGCCGAACGTCGGTGAGACGATGCTTGGCGTGGGACGAGGAGCGGATGCTTATATCTACGATCAGGAGACACCCGTTTCGGAAATCCAATATTTGACTGACGAGCTCACCGAGCGGGCAATCGAGTTTATGGCTCAGCCGGACGAGAGGCCTTTCTTCCTCTACTTGCCCCACCTTACTCCGCATACGCCCTTGCAGGTGCCGTGGGAATTCCTGGAAAAATACGCGGAGCGCCGTCCGGACGGCGTCGCCACATCCCGTTGTATTGCCCAGGCCATGATTGAAAGCATGGACGCCAATGTCGGCAGGCTGATCGATTGGCTGGATCAGAATGGATTGAGGGAGAATACCCTGATTATCTTCACCAGCGACCACGGCGGGAGCGATGGTGGACCCGGCCGCGTGCTTCAGCACAACGGAGGCCTGAAAGGTCGCAAGGGTACCTATTATGAAGGCGGGGTGCGGGTCCCTCTTATTCTGAGCTGGCCGAATGAGCTGTCGGGGGGCGACGTTTATACCCGACCGGTCTCCCTTCTGGATTTGTATCCGACGTTTCTCTCTGCCGCGAACGGGAGTGATGTGGAAACTCAACCCCTCGATGGGGTGAATCTGATGCCGTATTTGCAGGGCGGGGAAACGGGAACTCCGCAAACCCGGTTGTTCTGGCATGGCGCGCACGCGGAGACCTGGGCCGTCCGTGATGGAGATTGGAAATTGATCCGGGAGGATGCCCATCCGCACACCCTGTCGGCGCGGTATCGAATACCGAGGGACGCACCGCGTGAATACAAGCTTCAGCTCTATAATGTCGAACTTGATCCCCACGAGACGAACGATCTCTTGGCAGCCGAACCGGCGGTTGCGGCGCGTCTCCAGGAAATCAGGGACGAATTCAAGGAACAGTTGCCCCCGCGCCTGGCCACTCCCGAGATTATCGAGGCATGGCGGGCGCTTCTTGAACGACGCGAGAAGGAAACACCGGAGTTGAATCAAGGCCGGTATTCCCCGGCCGGATCACCGGAGCATGGGAGAGGGAGAGGCGTTCGATGAGTGAATTGGACGCGATGTTCGGAAAAAATCCAAGGGGAAATCGGACGATTCGAGGATGCTCATTGCGACCTTCGCAGTGCCTCGCCTCGCATCTCTCGGATTAGTGAGTTTTGACGGGCTTTCGTGCTCGACGATTGTGCGCTGGGTGGCGCCGCAATTGAGCTGTGCGGGCAGCGGGAAAAGTACCGCTGCCTTGCGGGGCGGCCAAATCGAGAGGGTTGGCTTCCATCCGACCAAGCACGGCGGTCAAGCCGCTGCTGACGCCGATGCCGGGCGGCAGGATGCCACCCCTCCCAGTGCGGGGAATCATCCGCCATTCGCCGTAGTCGGGTTGGCTCCGCCGCCCGACAGCAGCGGCTGAGAACATCCGGAGTCAGGGGATGTCGTCCGTCGCCAATGGGGTCGGATAGGTTCCCCACATTGCGAACCTCCCGGAAAACGGGGCGGCGAAGCCAACCCCGCTACGTTAAACGGCTTCGTGCAGGCCAAATCAGAGGGTCTTCCAGCCGACCTCTTTCTGAACCTGACGCCGACGGCGGATGCCAGGATGCCATCCCTCCCATCGGCTTCTAAATCAACGTAATTCCCGTAGTCGGGTTGGCTCCGCTGCCCGACAGCAGCGGCCGGAGACGATGTTCGGAAAAAATCCCAGGGGAATTCGAACGATTCGAGAATGCTCCTCGTGATAGTCTTAGGACGATCAAGGAATGCTTCGCAGTGCCTCACCCCGTATCTTTCGAAGGAGTGAGTTGGACCCAATCGTTGAAAGGAGAATATCATGATTCAGGTTGGCAGACGTTCAGGGTGGTTCCGCCGGGGGTGGCGTTTTTTGCTGTTGTTTGCTCTTACCGGAGCCCCGGCCGTCGGCGAGGAGGTCGTCACTTTGCGATTTGAGGGATTGAGTCCCGATACGGTTCCGGAAGGATGGCGACCCAGGGGGAGTGGACCCGAGATGGCTGTCTGGACGGTCGACGGAGGCACGGGCGGCACCGGGACGATCGGTCTTGACGTTGACCGGCATGATGCCGCGGCCATGTGGACCTCGTCCCGGATCCCTCTGCCGGAGCCTGAAGTTGCTGTCGACAGGCGAGCCTTGAAGGTCCATGTGAATCTCCGCTACAACGTGGACCATAGAAGAATGCGCCTGCGGCTGCGGAGTTTTTCCGAGGCCGGACAATCACTTGAAGCGAGGCAGATCGCCTTCTATCATGGAGAAACTGACGGATGGAATGAGGGACGGTTCGTCGAGCAGTCGTATCTCGTCACCGTTCCGGGAGAGACCCGATCGTTGGAGCTGGGAATTTCGTCGGGCGGGGAGGAAGGCTCGGGTAAACTTTACATCGACGAGATCCGCATTGCTCTCGCTTCGACTGACACGATGGTGGTCGCCCCCGCCCAGTTGCATGGCCGGGTTGAGGCGAGTCGTGCGGCTGTCTCCTATCGGGCGGATGAGGTGCCGCGTCCGGGAACACTGCTGATCGAGGATGATTTCAGCGGCTCTGAATTCGGAACGATTCCGCCCGGTTGGAACGATCTGACTTATCAGCGGCCCTCCCGGAACTGGGCGTTGGATGCGCAAGGATTTTTACGCCCGATCGTCAAGAACCTGCACGGGCTTATTGCCTACGAAGGGAACCTGACTTCCGGTGAGAACGCCTGGGAGCTTCGTAATTATGTGGTCCGGTCCGCGTTCAAGGCGACCGGTGATGCCGACGTTTTCTTTGGCATCGCCGGCCGCATTCAGGATAAGAACAATTTTTACTCCGTGCGTCTGGCCGGCGCTGACCGGGTTCGGATTCTCAAGGTGTTGGACGGCGAGGAGAAGCTGCTCGGTGAACTGGTCCTTCCGCGGCGGTATCCAGATTTGGCCGACTGGGAACTCGAGGCCTCTTTTTACGAGGACCTCATCACCGGAATCGTGCGCGATGATCAGGGCCGAATCATGGCCCGGGCAGATGCTCGTGACGGAGAGTTTCGCCAAGGCGCCTTTGGCTTCAACAACAGCGACTTCGCGGGAGCGAAAGACGTTCGTGCCTTCGCACAGGCGGACGTGGCGCAGGTTCAGTCCGTTTCAGCGGCGTTGGGAAAGAATGAATACAGCCAACAGGTCTACCGCGGGCACCAGTTGGTCCAGCCGATTCTCGACCACCAGGAACTGCTGACACCGTTTGAGTCGTTGCAGGACGATTATGATATCATTGTCGCCGGCGGCGGCACGGGAGGATGGGGAGCGGCCATCCAGGCTGCCCGCATGGGGAAGCGGGTTCTGTTGCTGGAGGAGACCGACTGGCTCGGGGGGCAGATGGGGGCCGCCGGCACGACCTCGATGGACGATGCGGGAGCCCAGGTCCGTGAGCGAGGACTCTACCGGGAGTTTCACGAAAGCATGGTGACCTATTATTACGGCCTGCATAAGGGGCCGTTTATGTCGTATTACTATGGTAACTCCGCGCAGAACCAGACGGAAGGCGGATATGAACCCGCGGTGATCCAGGGGGTGCTTTACGGGTACATTCAGCAGGTCCGTGAAAACGGGGGGCAGTTGGATGTTTGCGTCCGCTCAAAGGTGATCGAGGTGCATCAGCAGGACTCGAAAGTGACCGGGGTAACCGTGGAACGCTGGAACCCGGATGGAAAACCCCAGCGTCGCCTCAGTTGTCAGGTCCTGGTCGACGCCACGGAATACGGCGACGTGATACCGTTGACGGGAGCGCCCTACCGGGTGGGCAACACTCGCAGTGACGATCTGGACCCGGACGGTGCGGTTCAGTCCTACTCGTTTAATATCATCCTGCGCGAGTATCCGGATGGCATACCCGAGCATCTGCGGATGACGGTTCCACCGCCCACCTATGAAAGGGAGCGTTTGCGGTTCGCGCGCGGCCAGATCCATGGGGATTGGCATTTACACAGGAACGAGCGCAATTTCAGGATTCTGAAGGCCTGGCGAGGCGAGGCCGATTCGCACAGCTCATTGATCGGCCGGATGAGCGAACAGCGCCACACGGTCGCGAGCACGAACTGGGGAAACAATTACCACGTATCAGCGGCGACGATTGAATTTCCCGAGCAACGGCACGAAGACGATCGCACCGGGGTGTATCGCATGTTGTCGTTGGTTTATTACCTTCAAAATGAGCTGGGACTGCCGTGGGCGGCGGCGGTCGAGCAGGGCTTTGATACCCCCTACAATGAGTTGATGATGAGAGAAAGGGGTATCAGCGAAGAGATCATGCCGTATGCCCGTTGGATGTGCCAGATTCCCTATGTCCGGGAAAGCCGGCGCATTATCGGAATTGAGACGCTGGTGGCGAATGATCTGACCCGTTGGGATGAGGCCAAGCACATGCCGACCTCCGTTGCGATGGGGGATTATTTCATGGATCTCCACGGAACCTACGATGCGGTGGAGCCCGATTTGGATGGTTCCTCGCATCCGACCGGCAATGGCCCATTCCAAGTGCCTTTTGGGGTGTTTATACCGCTCGAACTTGATGGTTTCCTGCCGGCTGAGAAAAATTTTTCCCAGTCCAGACTGGTCAACGGCGCCACCCGATTGCAGCCGATCACGATCTTGACAGGACAGACGGTGGGAGTGATGGCGGCACTTGCCGTCGAGCAGGGGGTGCAGCCGCGGCAATTAAACCCGCTAGCCGTCCAACTCGCGGTGTTGGAAGCGGGATCTACCTTGATTCAGCGCTGGCACAGTGACGTGGAGTGGGGGACCGAACGCTGGCGGGCGGTTCAACTCGCCGCGCTCTATGAAATCCTGGACCGCCCGGGAAATCTTGCTGGACCGAGGCGGATGCATTTTCAAACGCCGGATGCCTGGGGGAGCAGTGAGCCTCTCAGCCGTGAAGAGGGTCAGAGGGCGTTGCGCCGTTTCGCGTCGCTTTTAGGTATCGAAAAATCGGACAACGGGGCGGAGAGGAGTGGGCGGTCCGCGCTATCGTGGGAGGACGTCACTCAAATGGCCGACGCCATTTCCCCGGCGCTCGGCGAGCGATTCCGGACGGTGGATCTCGATCGTTCAGGAGAACTGACCCAGAGTGATTTCGCCATCTGGGCTTTGCGGATTGCCGAGCAGGAAAATGGATACACTTCCAACCTGGTCGCGCATTGATCCGCCGGAAGCAACATCCAACCCTATCCAAGAAGAGGAGAAATTTAACATGAAGCAGCTGGTCAAAATTTCAGCGTGGAGTCATCGGTGGTGGTGGGCGGCTTTCTTTTTTGTTGTTTCGGCGTCGACGGCTGCCGCGGATGCTGACAGTGCAGGTATCGTGTTGAGATTTGAAGGGTTGCGACCGGATACTGCCCCGGCCGGATGGAGCCAAAGCGGTTCCGGGCCGGAGATGGCTGTCTGGACGGTGGACGGCGGTACGGATGGGAGCGGGACGCTCGGCATTGTCGACGACCGGAACGACGCGTTGGCCTCCTGGCTCTCGAGACCTATCCCTTTGCCAATGGATGAAAGCCACTCGGGCCGGCGCGCTTTCGATGTCAGGGTGAATTCCCGCCACCGCATGAGTGAGGGGAAAATGCGCCTCTTTATCCGGTGTCTTCCCGAAAGCGGGCGGCCATTGGAATCGAATAACATCGTGACTTTTGACGGAGCCAGCGATGGCTGGAATCAGCAACGCTTTACTCAGGAGTCGTATCTCATCACCGTTCCGGAAGGAACGCGATTTGTGCAAGTGGGGATCATCTCGGGAGGCGGGTCGCATCCGACCGGGGAGCTTTATATTGATGAGATCAGCATCGTTCCGGCCAGGCCAGGCACATTGATCGCCGCACCGGCCCAGTTGCATGGCCTGGTGGACCCGGGCCGTGTCGATGTTCGCTATAATGCAGCCGAGGTACCGCATATCGGAACGCTCCTGATCCAGGACGACTTTAGCGGCTCTGAATTCGGAAACATTCCCGACGGATGGAACGATCTCAATTATCAGCGTCCCTCCCGGAATTGGGCGATTGATTCGGGCGGATATTTGCGCCCGATCGTCAAGAATCTGCAAGGGCTTTTGGCATATGAGGGACACTTCACTTCCGGCGAAGAGCCCTCTGAGCTCCGCAATTATGTCGTTCGATCCACCTTCAAGACGACGGGCGATTCCGATGTTTTCTTTGGCATCGCCGGCCGTATTCGAGATAAGGATAATTTCTACGCCGTTCGGTTGGTCGGGAATGAGCGAGTCCGTGTTCTCAAGGTGGTGAACGGGGAGGAGAAGCTTCTCAGCGAACTGGTCTTCCTGCGGCGGTATCCGGACCTGGCCCGTTGGGAGCTCGAGGCTTCTTTTTACGATGATCTCATTACCGGGATTGTCCGCGATGAGCAGGGACGGATCATGGCGCGGGCCGATGGCCGGGACGGGGAATTTCGCGCGGGCGCGTTCGGTTTCAACTGCAGCGAGTTCGCGTCCGCGGCGGACATTCGTGGCTATGCGCAGACATCGGTGACGGAAGTTCAGTCGGTATCGGAGGCCCTCGGGAAAAATGAGCGCTCGCAACAGGTCTACCGCGACCACAGGCTGGTCGAGCCGATTCTCGATCACCACGATCTGTTGACACCGTTCGAGTCATTGCGCGACGACTACGACATTATTGTGGCGGGCGGTGGCAGTGGAGGCTGGGCCGCGGCCATCCAGGCGGCACGCATGGGGAGCCGGGTTCTGATGCTGGAGGAAACCGACTGGCTTGGCGGCCAGATGGGGGCCGCCGGGACTACCTCAATGGACGACGCGGGATCGCAGGTGAGGGAACGCGGGCTTTACCGGGAGTTTCACGAAAGCATGGTGACCTATTATTACGGCTTGGATAAGAGCCCGTTCCAGTCCTACTACTTCGGGAATTCCGCGCAGAATCAGACGGAAGGTGGATATGAGCCGGCAATCGTCCAAGGCGTGCTGTACGGTTATATTCAGCAGGTTCGCGAGGATGGAGGAAACCTGGACGTTGCCGTTCGCTCAAAGGTGACTGAGGTGCATCAGCGGGATTCGGCAGTGGCCGGAGTAACGGTGGAACGCTGGAATCCGGATGGAAAACTGAATCGTCAATTCAGTTGTCACGTTTTGGTGGACGCCACGGAGTATGGGGACGTGATGCCGCTGACGGGGGCTCCCTACCGGATCGGAACCACTCGCAGTGACGATCTGGACATGGACGGCGCGATCTCGGCCTACGCGTTCAACATTATCATGCGCGAGTATCCGGATGGGGTTCCCGAGGAGCTTCGGATGACGGTTCCTCCGCCCACGTATGAGCGGGATCGCGGGCGATTTTCGCGCGGGCAGATTCATGGGGACTGGCATATGCACGACGGCGAGCGCAACTTTAGAATCCTGATGGCCTGGCGAGGCGAGGCCGATTCCCACAGCGCAATCATTGGCCGGTTAAGCGAGCAGCGCCATACGGTCGTGAGCACGAACTGGGGGAACGATTTCCACCCATCGGTGGCGACGATCGAAACGATCGAGCGGCGCCATGAGGACGAGCGCGCGGGCGTCTATCGAATGTTGTCGCTCATTTACTACCTGCAGAATGAACTCGGTTTACCATGGTCGGCGGCAGTCGAGCAAGGATTCGATACGCCCTACAATGAGTTGATGATGAGAGAACGAGGCATCAGTGAGGAAATGATGCCGTATGCCCGCTGGATGTGCCAAATCCCCTACGTTCGCGAGAGCCGGCGCATCATTGGAATTGAGACCCTGGTCGCCAACGACCTGACCCGGTGGGAGGAGGCCAAACACATGCCGACTTCCGTGGCGATGGGCGATTATTTTGTCGACCTTCGGGGAACCCTCGATGCGATTGAGCGGGACCTGGACGGAGCGACCTGGCCAAGGGGCACCGGTCCCTTCCAGGTGCCCTTCGAGGTGTTTATCCCGCTCGAGTTGGATGGATTTTTGCCCGCGGAAAAGAATATTTCGCAATCCCGGTTGGTCAGTGGCGCCACGCGGTTGCAGCCGAGCACCATTTTGACCGGTCAGGCGGCCGGCGTGATCGCGGCGCTGGCCGCGCGGCATGGAATTCAGCCGAGAGAGTTGAGCCCGATGGCGGTGCAGATTGCGCTCCTGGAGGCGGGATCCACCTTGATTCAACGCTGGCACAGCGACGTCGAGTGGGGGACCGAGCTCTGGCGGGCGGTTCAACTCGCCGCGCTCTATGAGATGATGGACCGTCCGGGGAGACTTGCCGGACCTCGGCGGATGGAGTTTCAAACCCCGGATGCCTGGGGGACGGATGAACTCCTGTCCGGGGCTGAGGGAATGGCTGCCCTCCGCACCCTCGCGGTGCTGTTGCGTCTCGAAGCCAACCGTAATGAACCCGATGGCAGCGGGAAACCCGCGCTTTCGGGAAGGGATGTCATTCAGATGGCCAGGGCAATTTCGCCCGAGCTCGCCAGACGGCTCCGGACTTTTCGCCCCGAGGGAACAAACGAACTGACCCGGGGCGATCTCGTCGTCTGGGCCTTGCGGGTCGCCGAGGAAGAGTTTGGCTCGGTGACCGGTTTAGTCGCGCGCTGATCAGCGGGGGTACTATGTTCGGAAAAAATCCAAGGGGAAATCGAACGATTCGAGGACGCTCAATGTGATAGTCTTAGGACGATCAAGGAATGCTTAACAGTGCCTCACCCCGTATCTTTCGGAGGAGTGAGTTGGACCCTATCGTTGAAAGGATAAAATATGATGCAGGTTAGCAGACGTTCATGGTGTTTTCGCCGGGTGTGGTGTGTTTTACTGTTGTTCGCTCTCTCCGGAACGGCGGCGATCGCCGAGGAGTTCCTCACCGTGCGGTTCGATGGATTGGATCCCGATAGGATTCCGGACGGGTGGCGAACCGGCGGGACGGGACCGGAGATGGCGGTCTGGAAGGTCGATGGCGGGACGGACGGCACGGGGATCATCGGTTTTGACGTCGAGCGGCATGATGCTTCGGCATCCTGGACCTCTCCCCGTTGGCCGTTGCCGGAGGCGGATGTCGGGCCCGACGAAAGGCGGGCGTTAACGATCAACGTAAACATGCGCTACCATGTCGATCACCGGAGAATGCGGCTCCGCCTCACCAGTCATTCCGAAGCCGGGCGACAGCTGGAAGCAAGGCAGATCGCCTTTTATCATGGAGAGACCGAAGGATGGAACGAGGGACGGTTCGTCGAGGAGTCGTATATGGTTACCGTTCCGGGGGAGACTCGATTTCTGCAACTGCAGTTTTCCTCGGGCGGGGAGGAAGCATCGGGTGAATTGTACATCGACAGCATCCGCCTGGAACTTGCCCCGATGGATACGATGGTGACCGCTCCGGCCCAATTGCACGGGCTCGTGGAGGCGAGCCGCGTGGGCGTCTCTTATCGGGCCGATGAGGTCCCGCATCAGGGAAATCTTTTGTTCGAGGATGATTTCAGCCGCACCGAGTTCGGGACGATTCCCCCCGGTTGGAGGGATCTGACCCATCATCGTCCCTCCCGTAACTGGGCGGTCGATTCGAGCGGTTACCTGCGCCCGATCGTGAAACACATGCAGGGAGTGCTGGCATATGAAGGAAACCTGACAACCGCCGGCGAACCGCGGCGCCTGAGGGATTACACGGTTCGGTCCACCTTCAAAACCACGGGCGATTCCGATGTGTTTTTTGGCATCGCCGGGCGTATCCAGGATGCGAAGAATTTTTACAGTGTGCGGGTGGAGGGGAACGACATGCTGCGCATTTTCAAAGTGGTGGACGGAGAAGAAAAACATCTCGGTGAACTGGTCCTGTTGCGGGGATATCCGGCCCAGACCGCCTGGGAGCTGGAGGCCTCCTTCTACGAAGACCTTATCACTGGAATCGTCCGTGACGAAAACGGAAGGATCATGGCACGGGCGGACGCCCGGGACGGCGAGTTCCGCCGAGGCACCTTCGGTTTCCACAACAGCGAATTCGCGGCGGTGGCGAATGTGCGCGGTTACGCGCAAGGCGAGGTGGAGGAAGTCCGGTCGGTCGCGGAGGCCCGGGACCAAAACAAGCCGCTTCACGAAGTCTACCGGGGGCATCCGCGAGTTCAGCCGATCATGGACCATGAGGACCTGTTGACTCCGTTTGAGTCATTGGACGACGACTACGACATCATCGTCGCCGGTGGAGGCACGGGCGGTTGGGGGGCGGCCATGCAGGCGGCCCGCTCGGGGAAACGGGTTCTGATGATCGAAGAAACTGATTGGCTGGCCGGCCAGATGGGAGCGGCCGCGACCACCTCGATGGACGATGCCGGATCGCAAGTTCGCGAGCGGGGGCTCTACCGCGAGTTTCATGAGAGCATGGTGACCTATTATTACGGGTTGGATAAGAGTCCCTTCATGTCGTATTACTACGGCAATTCCGCGCAGTATCAGATGGAAGGAGGCTATGAGCCGTCGGTCATCCAGGGAGTTTTTTACGCCTACATTCAGCAAGTTCGTGATAATGGAGGGACGCTGGATGTTTGTACCCGCACAAGTGTGACAGAAGTGCACCAGGAAAACTCCCGGGTGACTGGGGTGACGGTGGAGCGGTGGAACCCGGATGGACGACCGGAGCGGCAAATCAGTTGCCGGATTCTGATCGACGCGACGGAATACGGGGACGTGATCCCGCTGACCGGCGCGCCGTACCGGGTTGGAAACAGCCGCAGCGACGATCTGGATCTGAACGGCGCGGTTCAATCCTACGCGTTCAACATCATGATGCGCGAGTATCCGGACGGTATTCCCGATGATCTCCGCATGACGGTTCCTCCGCCCACTTATGAGCGGGAGCGGGGCAGATTCACCCGTGGGCAGATCCATGGGGACTGGGTGATGCATAATGGCGAGCGCAACTACCGGATTCTGATCGCGTGGCGCGGCCAGGCTGACACCCACAGTGATTTGATCGGCCGGCGAAGCGAGCAACGTCATACGGTCGCGAGCACGAACTGGGCCAACAACTTCCACACCTCGGTGGCGACGATCGAGTCTCCGGAGCAACGCCATGAAGACGAGCGCATCGCGGTGTATCGCATGTTGTCGCTGATTTATTTCCTGCAAAACGAATTGGGGCTGCCGTGGTCGGTGGCCATCGAGCAAGGCTTCGATACTCCCTACAATGAGTTGAAGATGAGAGAACGCGGCATCAGTGAGGAAATCATGCCGTATGCCCTCTGGATGTGTCAGATCCCTTACGTCCGGGAAAGCCGGCGTATCATTGGAGTGGAGACACTGGTAGCCAATGATTTGACCCGCTGGGACGAAGCCAAACATATGCCGACCTCGGTGGCGATGGGGGATTATTTCGTCGATCTCCACGGAACCCACGATGCGGTCGAACGGGATTTGGACGGAACCACCTGGCCGCGGGGAACCGGCCCATTCCAGGTTCCATTTGAAGCTCTCATCCCGCTTGAATTGGACGGGTTTTTGCCGGCGGAAAAGAATTTCTCGCAATCCCGGCTGGTCAATGGGGCCACCCGTCTGCAACCGAGCACGATGTTGATCGGGCAGGCGGTTGGCGCGATCGCGGCGTTGGCCGTCGAGCAAGGGGTCCAGCCGAGAGAATTGAATCCGATTGAGGTTCAGGTGGCGTTGTTGGATGCGGGATCAACCCTGATTCAGCGCTGGCATAGCGACGTCGAGTGGGGCGGTGATTTGTGGAAGGCGGTTCAACTCGCCTCGCTTCACGGGATTTTGGATCGCCCGGGAATCATTACCGGACCTCTCCGGATGGGATTCGGAACACCCAACGCCTGGGGAACCGGTGAGCCGGTGACGCCCGAGGGCGCTGCCATCGCGCTCGGCAGGCTGGCCACGGTCCTCGGACTCGAAGTCGCCGGTGAGGCCCCGGAAAACCGGAGGGGCGGATCTTCGGTCTCATCCGCGGAGATTGTCGAGATCGCCGACGCGATTTCGCCGGGTCTTGGCCAACGGTTCCAGGCGGTTCAATCTCACAATGGCGGCGATCTGACCCGAAGCGATTTCGCGATTTCGATCCTGCGGGTAGCCCAGGATGCGGGAAGGCCGGTGGCCGGTTTGACCGCGCGATGAGGAACAGTCGTAACCACGTTTCGAAAGAAAGATTCCCTCATGTCAAAGTATCTGTCCAAGGCGACCGCGATCATTCTCGTGACTTTCGGTTTCGCTTCTTCTCCTGATTTGACCGCTATGTCCTACGAAGAAAAATTCGCTGAAACGGAGTATGGTCAGACTCCCGCCAACTGGCGCGATGCATTTCAATCCCGTCCGACCCGGGCCTGGGCGGTGGACGCGAACGGGGGCCTCCGGCAGTTGCTGAAGCAGCAATTCGGGCCTTACCCGGACGACCGGTCGGGGCTGTTGTTGCTCACCGGCGATGACGGTGGAGCTTCCGAGGGCTTTCACGCGATCACGGACGGGGAGATCTCGGCGCGGTTCAGGAAGACCGAGGACGAGCCGGTTTTTTTTGGGATCGCGGCGCGCGCGCTCGATTCGGAAAATTATTATCTGGCCCGTTTTCGCGGGGCGGATCGCCTGGAACTGTTAAAATCGAAAGAAGGCGAGTTGGTTGCCATCGATTTCGTGAATCCGATCGCCGAGACCCACATGCTTTCGATCTCGGGGACGCGGATGCCGGGAACGACGACGCTGAATCGCTATCGCGAAGGCGAGGAATGGACGCTCGCCTTGACCCTGGAAGGCGAGTTTCTCACGGCGCGGGTTTACGATGAGCGGGGAGTCGAACAGGCGCGGACCAAGGCGAGGGATGCCGACTTTGCGCACGGATATGTGGGACTGTGCTCGACCCGGTTTGCGGCGGCCTCGGACATCAAAGTCGAGGCGAAGGTGAAGAAGGACGTGCCGGTGACCGCGGGATTCGCGACGGCGTTCGTTCCGCCGGTTCATCCGGTGGTGAAACCATATTGGAACACGGCGGAAATGGATACGGCGCGGGCGGACCTGGCGGATGATTACGACGTGATCGTGGCGGGAGGCGGCACCGGGGGATTCGGGGCGGCGATCCAGGCGGCGCGGATGGGTATGCGGGTCTTGATTTTGGAGGAGACCGATTGGCTGGGCGGTCAGATGGCCGCGGGGGTGA
The DNA here is from genome assembly GCF_056590205.1 of Verruconatronum alginivorum. NCBI lineage: Bacteria > Pseudomonadati > Verrucomicrobiota > Opitutia > Opitutales > Verruconatronaceae > Verruconatronum > Verruconatronum alginivorum. The sequence continues at coordinate 4,348,952 of NZ_JBWPVQ010000001.1, forward strand.
CGACGATGGACGAAGCCTCCGGGTGGTGGAAATACTCGGTGCGCGAACGCGGTATTTACCGGGAATTCAACGAGAGCATGTTGATCCATTACCTGTCGTTGGACAAAGACCCGATGCTGGCGTATTTCACCTACCCGCATCAAACGGAAGGAGGTTACGAACCACGGGTGGTCCGGGCGGTCCTTTATGGGTTCATTCATCGCGAACGTGAAAACGGGGCGGTCATCGATATCAGCCTCCGCTCCCGGATCACGGCGGTGGAGAAAGCGGGAGAGACCGTTCGCGGCGTCGAGGTCGAATTTCTCGACGAAGACGGACTCTCGTCGCGCTCGATCGGTTGTTCCATTCTCGTCGAGGCGACGGAGTATGGCGATGTGATCCCGTTGACGGGAGCCCGTTACCGGAGCGGCAATCGGATCAGCCCCGACCTCGACCTCGCCGCCCCGGTGCAGGACCATACCTGGCTGGCGATTGTGCGGGAGTATCCGGAAGGGATACCCCCGCATCTGCAGATGAAGGAGCCGCCGCCGGGTTATGATCGGATCAAGCGACGCTTCTCGGCGTATTCAACCTATGGACACCTAATTTGGGGGCCGGAAGGAAGAGGAATGAGAAGGCCGTCCCATTGGCGGAGGTATTTCGCCTGGCGGGGATTGGTCGATTCCGCGAGCCCGCTGACGGGGACGCGGAGCACGGACCGCCACACCCGGTCGGGATTCAACGGCGGTAATGATTATCCTGTGACAGCCGCCACGCTGGAGGATCCGGCGCAACGGTTGCTCGACGAACGCGAAGGGATCTACCGCTCGCTGGCGATTCTCTATTATTTCCAGCAGGAGCTCGGCATACCGTGGTCCGTGGCGGAGGACGAAGGGTATGACACGTTTTACAACCGGGTAAAGATGGAACGCCTCGATTTGCGGCCCGATCTCCTGGAACTGGCCGTGCATTTGCCCCAGCAACCGTATGTGCGGGAAAGCCGGCGCATCGTCGGGGTGGGGGTGGTAAGTGGGGACGACCTCTCGGAACGGGACGAAAAAGCGACCCTGTTTCCGACATCGGTGGCGATGGGGGATTATGGAATGGACCTGGACCACGGGGATACGGCCGGAGCGTATGAGAAGGACCTCGATAGCGGGCCGCTCTCTCCGCATAGCGGTCCGTTCATGGTGCCGTTTGAGGCGTTCATTCCGGAGTCGGTTGATGGATTCGTGGCGGCGGAGAAGAACATTTCGCAGTCGCGGCGGGCCAGTGGAGCGACCCGGATGCAGCCGAGCACGATGTTGACCGGTCAGGCGGCGGGAGCGATTGCGGCGCTCGCCGTCCGGCAGGGGGTTCAGCCCCGGGATTTGAACCCGCGGGAAGTGCAATCGGTGTTGCTCGACGCGGGCAGCACCCTGGTTCCCCGTTGGCATGTCGACGTGCCGTTCCGCAGTGAAGTTTGGAAGGCGACCCAATTGTTGTCGCTCTATGAAGTCATGGATCGGCCCGGATTCCTGACCAAGGATATGCGCCCGCTCGGGGTGGATCATCCGTGGGGAGTCGATGAGCCCCTGAGTGCGGACGAATTCCATGCGGCCTGCGCCCGGTTGGCGGAATTGGCCGGGCGGAGCGGCGTCGGACGGCAGGGGCGGGGCGACCGTGTGTCGCGGGAGAATGTCCGGGCGGCGCTGGAGGCGATCGATTCGAATTGGGGCGGAGTGGTGGCTGCGGTGGAGTTCAAAAATCCGGACCAGGTGACTGCCGGAGAATTCGCCCGGGTGGCGGCCGGTTGTTTGCTGGCGGGGAGGTGACCGATGGAGCGGTAGACCGGGGTTTCGTCATCGTGCATCACACGATCCTGGGAGTTCTAAAGCCGGCCTTCCTGGCCAATTTCGATTGGCGGATGGCTGGGGTGATGAACTCTTTCGCCGCGACTAGCCTGGCGCAGGCTACATGGAGGGAATCGAGAGTTCGGCACCCGGTGCTTCCATTCCAGTCGATATAAACACTGCGAAGAACGCCCGCCGCGACATCGTTTTCAATGAAACACATGGATGAAACTGATTTTCGAGGCGAAGCGCTTTGGAGTGCTCCGCGTCCCCGCGGAGCTTTCGTGCGTGCGGAAGAGCTCCGGTTGTCGAATGGTGTCGGGCGTGCGGATATCGCTGAGCGTTCGAAAGCGGTGCGGGGACGCACCGCACTCCAAAGCGCTTCGCGCGAAAATCTGATCGCCTTCCAGCCCGCATGGCATGGACGGAACCGCATGCATGGAAAAATCAACTTTTGGCCATACTTCAAAGTCTTGCGTTCGGATCAGGCGAGGTTTGTGCGTTAAACGGTTTCGATGAAAAACAAACGCTGGATGGCGCTCGATTTTGCTAATGTGGAAGCCGCCACTTGAGTGGCACCTGTTTTTTAATCTCCATCAACCCATACCTGAAGCACCTATGAATACTATCCTTAGTCGCACCGTTCGCATGCCCGGGCAGTTGCGAGTCCCGGTGGCCATCGCCGTTACCCTCTGCGCGTTTTCACTTTCCGCTCAGGGTCAAACCTGGATTTGGACCGGCGATGCCGGCACGAGCGCCTGGGCGACCGCAGGGAATTGGGACCAGCCGACAGCGCCTTCCCTCAACAGCGCGGGTATCGTTCAGCATGTCGAAATTCATTTAGGGACGGTCGAATCCGGTGCCCGTGAAATCGGGCGCAACACCGTGGGCAGCACCCAAACGATGACCGGCGGGAGTTTGACTATTGCCGGCAGTCACCGTTACGGAGTGTTGTCCGGTGCCGAAGGGAGCGGAACGCAGTCGGGTGGAAGTATTGTTTCATCCGGTCTATTCCAGCTGGGGGTGCAAAATAATACCAGCGCCACCTACACCCTGTCGGGAACAGGGTCATTGGAGGCGTCCCACATCTCGATCGCCGCCGGCGGGGTGGACACCGTTGCAACCCTGAATCAGAGCGGCGGATCCTTGGTCGCGAATGGGGCGTCAGGCTCGTTCATCGGTCACCAGGGCACCGGAACTTATAACTTATCCGGGGGGACCTTCAGCCGCAATTCGGCGGGTTCCGTGGCTGTCGGTCAGACGGCCACCGCTACCGGCATCTTGAATCAAACCGGAGGGTCGATCACGCTCACCGGGGGAGGCGGATTGCAGGTGAGCCCGACCAACGGGGGAACCGGCACCTATTCAATCTCGAATGGCAGCATTTCCGCCGGTTACCTGATCGTGGGAAGGGGAGTGAGCGGAACGGTCAACATCGGTCCCAATGCCGTGATGGATTTCACCGGCGATTTCACTTTGGATGCGAACGGCGTCGTCAATTTCGCCTTCTACGAAGCCGGGGTTTCCGGGATGACTTTCGGAGGAGTCGGGTTGATTCATGCGGCGGCGGAGATTTTCGTCGATGGCTCCACTTATACCGGAGGAATGCAAACTTTCAGCCTGATATCGGCTTCGTCCTTCAATGAAACCCCGGTGATTACCTTGTCGAATTTCGCCCATGGAGCCAGTTACGACTGGGACGAGGCGGAAGGGCTCTTTACTGTCACGGTGATTCCGGAGCCTTCGGTCTACGCATCGCTCCTGGGAACCGCTTTCCTGGTTCTGGTCGCCTGTCGCCGTCGTCGGCGGGCGTGACCGCAGTCGATCGGGCGTATCATCGAGAGTTGAGAGGAACGTTTTTTAGCTGAATGGAAGTCTTATTGATCGCCCTGTTGGCCGGGGTAGGGTTCGTGGTCGCCTACCACACTTATGGGCGTTGGTTGGGGCGGCGAATTTTCGAATTGTCCGCGAACACGATCTGTCCTTCGGAGCGGCTTTCCGACGGACGGGATTATGTGCCGACCAAGACGGCGGTGGTCTTCGGGCACCACTTCACCTCGATCGCCGCGACCGGACCGATCGTCGGCCCGGCGATCGCGGTGATCTGGGGGTGGTTGCCTGCCCTTCTCTGGGTGCTTTTCGGATCGATCCTGATCGGAGCGGTCCACGATATGGGGAGTCTGGTCGTTTCGTTGCGAAATAATGGCCAGACGGTCGGAGACATCGCCGGCCGGGTATTGAATCGTCGGGTACGGCTGTTGTTTTTGTGCGTGTTGTTCCTGGCGCTGGCGATCATCATCGCGATTTTCGGTTTGGTGATCGCCGCGGTCTTCCGGCAGTATCCGGCCGCGATTTTTCCCTGTTTGATTCAGATTCCGATTGCGGTGGCGATCGGTTTGTGGCTCCACCGGCAGGGGGCCAGTCTCGTCATCCCGTCGATTTTGGTGCTGGTGGTGATGTACCTCACCGTCATCTTCGGAGACAGCAACTTCGCGTTTGGATTTTTGGGATATCAGGCGGGGGAGTGGGGGCTCCATGCGGTCAACCAATGGTTCGCGTCGTGGCCGACCATCGTCTGGGTGGCGGTTCTCCTGGTGTATTCCTATGTCGCGAGTGTGATCCCGGTTTGGGTTTTGCTTCAGCCGCGGGATTACATCAACGCCCTGCAATTGATGTCGGTCCTCGGGTTGGTGATGCTCGGGCTGATCTGTGCCGCCGCGTTCGGAGGAGCTCCGGTCGTCGAGGGCGGCCTGCGGCAACCGCTCGAACTGAGCGCGCCGATGGTGCAATGGAATCCGCAAGGGGCGCCGCTGATTTTCCCGTTCCTGTTCATCACCATCGCCTGCGGGGCCATTTCCGGTTTTCATTGTTTGGTCAGCTCGGGAACCAGCAGTAAACAATTGCGCCGGGAGACCGACGCTCAATTGGTCGGCTACGGATCCATGCTGACAGAAGCCTTTTTGGCGACGTTGGTGATTCTGGCCTGCGTGGCTGGATTGGGTCTCGGAGTCGCGGCGGCGGACGGGACGATTCTGACCGGCGCGGCGGCCTGGGCAGATCATTACGGTTCGTGGGGGGAAGCGGGGGGATTGGCGGCGACGGTGGCGGCGTTCGTGGCCGGAGCGGGGAATTTTCTGGTAGCTTTGGGAATTCCTCCGGCGATCGCCACGGCGCTGATGGGGGTATTCGTGGCATCGTTTGCCGCGACGACGCTCGACACCGCCACCCGATTGCAGCGTTACGTCACGCAAGAGCTGGCGGCGGCCGTTGCGGGACCTGGGCCCTCCGTCGGGGGAGTGCAGCGCACGGCCAACCCGGTCGGGTGGCTGCGGAATCCCTACGCCGCCACCCTCTTCGCGGTCGTCACCGCCGGAGCTTTGGCGGCGCTCCCATCCCCGACCGCCGCAGCGTGGACGTTGGAGACGGCGGGAGGCGGCGGCTTGATTCTCTGGCCGGTCTTCGGGGCGACGAATCAACTGATGGGCGGACTGGCGTTTTTGGTCATCGCTTTTTGGCTGTGGCGGCGGGAGAAACCGATCTTTTTTATTATCGTCCCCTTGATCTTCATGTTGATCGTTCCCGCGTGGGCGATGCTCTGGCAGGTTTTCGTCCAGGCTCCCGGGCAGGAAACCAGTTGGCTGGACGACAGGAATTGGGTTTTGATCGGGATCGCCCTGGTGACGATCGTGCTTGAAGTCTGGATGATCATCGAGGCGGTCCGTCTTTTTCCCACCATCCGCGGCGTGGAAGAGCTTCCGGCACCGACCCTTAGGTCGGCCCTGAAAGATCCAGCGGAGGGGGGAGCTCAATCTCGTTCCCAACCATCCACATGATGTCCGGCTTCAGCGGTCTTTTCCGGACGCCCGGAGGGTAGTGCTTATCGGCTTGATTGCGCGGGGTCGTGTGGAAAAAACTGTTGTGGAAAAGTGAACGCCGGAACCGGGCCGATTTGCTATAGTTCCACCTGCAATCGATTCGATTAACTCCTTTCCCAGATCGTTATGCTCAAAATTAATCTAAACATTCCGGCAAGTTCCGAGTCGAGGCATTCGTCCGGTCCTCATGGAAAACCGGTGAAAGCCAAGGGGGCATTCACCCTGATCGAACTGCTGACCGTCATCGCGATCATCGGCATTCTCGCCGCCATTTTGATTCCCGTGGTGGGGGGCGTACGGGCTCAGGCCCGGGCCACCAAATGCAAGAGCAACCTTCGCCAGATCGGCTTGGCGTATCTGTTGTATGCTGAGGACCACAACGGTTTTCTCCCGGATCGAAGCGCGATTCCCGGTTATGGAGACCTGATGCGGGTCGTGCTCGGACCCTATTTTGAATATACCGGCCAGACGCACAGCATGTCGGATCCGTTAGGGCGTCCGGACGGTGTGGCGCGTTGTCCCAGCGGTCCCGAACCTTGGGGTTTTACCTATTATCCGAATTTCACCTTGTGGACGTCCAATCAGGTCGCGATTTCGACCATCGTCGATCCGGGCCGCACGATTCTTCACCGGGACCGGGGAGGATCGGAGGCCTCTCCGGGTGGGGCCAACAACACCCCGGGGACTCCCGCCTGGCATGGTGGCGATGTCGCCTACAATGCCGTCTTCGCCGACACCCACGTCGAAACTTTGTCCTATTCTGAACTTGTCTCGGTTCTTCAGGGGAACCCCTGAGCGACCGGATCATCACCCAAACCCAAATACAGGATCCCCATGTTTCCGATGAAAAAGGCGGCCGCCTTTTTGACTGCGGCCCTATGCGTTCAATTGTTCCCGGTACCGGCGGCTGAGGCGACGCCCGGGACCGGTAGTCTGATCGATCAACTCCCGGATAATCCTTCCAGCTACCTGATGCGGGACTGGAAAGATGTCACGATCAAGCTCAACGCGCTCGCCACCGACTTCGATGCGACCGGGGAGTATTTGCCGGTGGTCTGGTGGGACACCGCCCGGCACAATTATGACATCGACGTGCCGTACATTCCCTCCTTTGTCGGGATCTCGCAAGGCGGTGATGCCTTGAACCTGTTTCCGATGATCGTCGGCGCCACCCTGGTGGGGATCGACAAGAGCAACGTCAACGGCCACGACTGGGTGCGGGCGATGAAGCAGTTCCAAGGGCGTTCGGTCGGACGTCAGGTCGTCGGCAATAACAAGAACCAGCAACGGTCCACCGGATTGTGGTACGACGTGATGCCGGGGGTTTACTTCATGCAGGCGGTCGATCTCTATCCGGAGTTGGCCAAGGTCGAAACTCCCTTCAGCGGACAACAGCCCACGGAGGGCCTGGTTTCTTTCACCGGTTCGTACTTCCAGAATTTCGACGGCCTGCATCCGACGACCCGTAGCGCCGAGTTGTTGCCCGCCTCAGGATACCCTCACCACCTGCAGGAACCTCCGTTTACCGGGGCCTCCGGAATGGATGGTTGGTATGTTCGCAATCTTTCCAACCCCGCATTAGCTTACCGGGTTTATGATGAGTTGACTGGAACCGCCAGCGGATTCATCAATTTCGGGATCGGGGCGGACCGGGCGCTCGGAGGTATTTCCAATGGGTCGACCGCGCGTCCCCGGATGGGAGTCGTGCTGCGAAACGACACCCAGGAAGTCATCGCCGCCGTCGAACTCTCGTTTGCCGGGGAGCAATGGCGGGCGACCGGGAATTCCGACCGGCTCGCCTTCAGTTACCGGGTCAGCATTTCGCCCAGCATCGACGAGGGCGGGGTGATTTTCGACGACGAAGAATTCGGAGAAGAGCCGCCCTTTATCGTGCCGGGAGGCACGTTTGATTTTGTCGGTTCCGCCCAGCTGAACGGGATCATCGACGGAAGCTCCACCGGCCGGGTCGAAGGAGTGGGTGGAAAGTTATCGGGTCTCCATTGGCTGCCCGGCGATTTTCTGGTCTTGCGATGGACGAATGCGGCAGCTGGAGCCGGATTGGCCATCGACGATTTCAGTATTTCCATTACCGAGCCTGAGCCGGACGAGCCTGTGGTGGAAACAGAGGTGGTCCCCTTCACCGGTGCGTATTCCCAGAATTTCAACGGCCTGCATCCGACGGCCCTCGGGGCGACTCTCTTGCCCGCCGCAGAATTCCCTCACCATCTTCAGGATCCGCCGTTTACCGAGGCCTCCGGAATGGGCGGTTGGTACGTCAGCAATCTTTCGAATACCGCTTTGGCTTACCGGGTCTTTGGGCTGAGCGGAACCAACAGTGGATTCATCAATTTTGGGACCGGATCGGACCGGGCGTTGGGAGGGATTTCCAATGGGTCGACCGCGCGCCCCCGGATGGGAGTTGTGTTGCAAAACGAGACCGAGGAAGTCATCTCCGCCGTCGACCTGTCGTTTGCCGGGGAACAATGGCGGGCGACCGGGAATCCGGACCGTCTCACCTTCAGTTACCGGGTCAGCATTTCTCCCAGCATCGACTCGGGCGGACCGATCTTCGATGAGGAAGGTGCCGGAGAAGAACCGCCATTCATCGAGCCGGGAGGGACGTTCGATTTCGTCGGCTCCGCCCAGCTCAGTGGAATCGTCGACGGAAGCGCCGCGGGACGGGTCGAGGGGCTTGGCGGTCAACTGACCGGTCTCAATTGGTTGCCCGGTGATTATCTGGTGTTGCGTTGGACGAATGCGGCGGCGGGAGCAGGATTGGCCATCGACGATCTGAGCATCACCAACCCGGACGCCCCGATGGCGACGACGCTATCGTTGGTAGGAACATCTGAGGAGTTCGAAGGGGCGAGCATGGAGGACGTGATGTACCAGACTGCGGCAAAATGGTGGGAAGTCCTCGATTTTCTCGGAGGGAGCGCCGACGGTTTCGCAGACTTCACGGGGGTGGTCGGCTTCAACACAGTCACTATGGAAATCGATGGCCGGGATGGCACCCATCCGGGCGTCCTGGAAAGCGCCGCCGGGCTCGCCTGGATCCAATACATGGCGTATCGAAAATTCGGTGACGAAAAGTTTTTGACCGGCGCCCAGTGGGCGATGAATTACCTGGAGCAGGTCGAGCGGAATCCGATGCACAACGGCATGCAGATGGGATATGGGGCCTTGGCGATGGCTCGGATGAACGCCGAGCTCGGATTCAATTACGATGTCGATCAGATGTTTCGTTGGACCTTCGGCGAAGGACAACCCTTGCGCAACGGATGGGGGGTCCTCTATGGCAGCTATGGCCCGTATGAAGTGAGCGGTTTGATCGGTACGGAAGGGGCACGGGGCGGAGAGAATCGGGCGTATGCGAAGCAGGGATACAATCTCGCCGCCTCGTTGGTGCCGATGGTTCGCTACGATTCCCGCTACGCCCGGGCAGTCGGCAAGTGGATGCTCCACCACTCGAGCAGTTCCCGGCATTACTATCAGACATTCATCGGTAGCAACAACGTCGACTCTCCGTTTTGGGCCGGAGATCCCGACGGGGTGGTTCCGTTTGAAAGTCTACGCGGTTATCACCCGAAAAGCTATTTCGAAGAATATCTCGGATTCCTGGACGCGAGGCCGAACTCGAATCCGGCCGTGCGGGAAAAGGTGGTGGCGGCCATCAACAATCCTCCTTCGCTTTGGGCCTCGGGGCGCTCCGGCGCGGTGAACGGCGGGATCGGGATCTGCACCTATTTCGCGGGGGATGTCGGCTATGTCGGTGCCATCGTCCGGACGACGAACCGCAACCAGGTCCTGCAATTGAATTTGCTCGCGACGGATTTCTTCCGGGACGAGGCGTATCCGACATTCCTTTACTACAATCCGTGGGGCACCAGTCAGTCGGTGGCAATTGATGTCGGTCCGAATAGCATCAGTTTATACGACACCGTTACCCGGACGTTCGTCCTGGAATCGGTTTCGGGGACCGTCAACGTGCCGATCCCGGCCAAGCAGGCGAGGGTGCTGGTTCATGTTCCGGCCAATGGCGTCCAATCCGTTTCCGGCAGAAAGTTTTTGGTCGATGGGGTGACGGTCGATTATTACCGGGAAGGGAATCACGATTCGCTTTCCGGCTATTGGAACTGGGCGGCGGATCTCCCCCATGGGCGTCAAGGCCCACTCCAGGACGCCTTCAGCGAAGGCTTCCCGAACCTGATGCGTTACGCATTCGGACGGCCCGCCCAACCTGGTTTCTTCCGACCGGAATTGATGACGATCGGCCAATCGGGCCCGTACTTCCGGGCGGATCTCCGGGCCGGGCTGAATTTGCGACCGGAAATTTCGCCGGACTTGCAGACTTGGGTCCATCCGAGCGAGGTCACTGGAGCGACGTTGCAACTTTCTCCGGCCGGATCCGGGTTCGAACGTTTGGAACTTTTCCCGCCGGCGGAGTGGCCGCGTTCGTTCTTCCGTCTCGGCATCGAGTTTTAATTCCGGCGCGACCGGAGGTTTTGAACACTGGATTATGTTTAAGGGTATGTTAAGAATGAATACGTTGTTCTGTGCGCTCGCTGTTGCGGTTTCCGTGGTCTCCGTCCTGCCGCCGAATTTATCGGCGCAGAGTCCGTCGACCGTCCGGGCCGCCACCGCCGTGCTTCTCGGGCAAGCCACCGTGAGTCCGGAAGAGCAGCCGACCCTTGATCGCCTGGTCTCCGTCGCGGTGGGTGAGCCCGAGGTGATCGCGGCGTTGGTCGATTTTGAAACGGCCCGGGCGGAACACCGGGTGAACCAGCGCAAGTTCCCGGCCGAGCGCGACCCGGAGGTTTCGGCCCGTTTCCGGCGGGCCTCCACGAAAGTGGATGCGGTCATGCGGGACGCGATGCACCGCCATGATCCGGAGGCCGCCGAGCGTCTTTTCGCCGCTCTCAGTGTTCCGGATTCGCCCAACCAATTGGCGGTCGCTCCGATCGAGGACCGTCCCGGCCTTCCCCGTGTTCTTTTGATCGGCGACTCCATTTCCATGGGATACACCCTGGACGTGCGGGCTCGATTGGAGAATGTGGCGAATGTCCATCGAATTCCGGTGAACGGCGGGGCCACGGAGGTCGGTCTGGCCAATATCGATTCGTGGCTGGGCGAAGGTCCGTGGGCCGTGATCCATTTTAATTTCGGTTTGCATGACGCCAAATACCATTCGGAAACGGAGCAGCGGGCGTCGCGGGAAGAGTATCTGGACAATCTCCAGCGGTTGGTCGACCGGATGAAGGCGACCGGGGCCCGCTTGATTTTCGCCACCACCACACCGGTGCCGGAAATGCTCCGGCACGGGAAGGCGACGGGAAACAGGGTATTCGATAGTATTCCCGATCGGAACGCGTTGGCGGTGGACCTCATGGAGCGGAACGGCGTCGCCGTGAATGATCTCCATACGGTGGTGGAGAACGGTGGTCCCGACATCGCGCGTCCCCATGATGTTCATTTTCCTCCGGAAGGATATGCCATTTTGGCCGATGCGGTGGCCGGTGCGATCGCGCGAAATCTTGATCAGGAAGGAAGATGAGTTTTCCCGAAGTTCCCCTTGCGAGGGTGTGTCGCGGGGAGGCGGGTGGTGGGTGGTGTTCACGTTTAATGTGCGGCGGAATGCGAACGCGGTTCGCGAAAATTGCGGTAAGATAAATTCGGTCCAAGTGCCAACCCGGGCGGCTTCGGGAGGAAACTCGGATTATTCGATACGATGACTCCCGTGACTTCCAGTTTTGCCCGGCGCTTTGCCGCGAACCCGTTGTTGACCATCGACCAGGTGCCGCCCAGCGGGCCGAAGTTCGAGGTGGCCGGTGTTTTTAATCCGGCCGCTTTCGTTTGGGAAGGGCGAACCTGGCTCCTGGTCAGGGTGGCGGAACGGCCGGTGCCACGTTCCGGTTGGGTGCGGGTGGCCGAGTTCGTCGACGGCGTCGCGTGGGTCACCGAGTTCGCGGCGGACGATCCGGATCTCGACCTTTCCGATCCGCGGGAGGTTCGTCACCGTGGGCGAACTTATCTCTCCGTTCTGTCGCATTTTCGTCTGTTTGTGAGTGACGATGGAGAACGCTTTGCGGAAGCCCCATTTCCAATTCTGGTCGGGGTGGGGGAACACGAGGCGGCCGGCATCGAAGATCCCCGCGTTACACTTCTGGAGGACGGGGCCTTTGCGATCGCCTACACGGCGACTTCCCGGCATGGTTATGGAGTGGGGCTTCGGCTCACGCGCGACTGGCGGACCTTTGAGAATGTGGGCATGATTCTGCCGCCGGCGAACAAAGATGCCGCTCTTTTCCCGCGTCAGGTGGACGGGCGATATGTTTGTCTGCATCGCCCCTCCGGGGTCATTCTGGGGGGTAATTATATCTGGATCGGGTTTTCAGAGGATCTCCGGCATTGGGGGGACCATCGGTGCGTCGCCCACACCCGGGAGGGGTATTGGGACGAAGCGAGGATCGGTGGGGGCGCCGCCCCGATCGAGACGGCGGACGGGTGGCTCTCGATTTACCATGGGGCGGACCGGTCCAATCGTTATGCGCTGGGCGCGATGCTCCTCGACCTCGACGAACCGTGGCGCGTTTTGGCGCGGAGCGAAGACCCGATCCTCGCTCCGGAGGAACCTTACGAACGCGAAGGCTTTTTTCCGAACGTGGTTTTCACCAATGGCCACACCGTCGCGGGCGACGTGGTCAACGTCTATTACGGGGCCGCGGACGGATGCGTGGCCGCCGCAAGATTTTCTATCGCCGCGATCCTCTCGTCCCTCCGTCGTCACTGAAACATGTTTATTTAACCGATTATCCACTATCAATGAACCGATTGTCTTCATCGTTTGTTTCGTCGGGACCTCCCGGGTGTACCGAGTTGCTTGTTCACCGGTCCAAGGTTCTCGATCCGCGCCAATCCGGCAAACTCTCGTTCGCCGGAGTTGGCGCACGCGATGTTTACAACGTATCGGCTCCATTCATGTTTCATGGGGAGCGGGTGATCGCCGGTCGGGTGGAGCCACGCGAAACGGAACTCGCCGAAATCGTTTTCTTCCGTGAGGCGAGCGAACGAGTCTGGCATCCGGTTCCGGGAGCGCTCACATTCCCGACTTTGCAGGACCCGTGTGTTACTTTCGTCGGAGGAGAGCTGATTTTGGGGGGCGTGGAATATCCGATCCGTTTGCCTGACGGACGGCATGTCTGTCGGATGCGGTTCTATCGATGTCCGCGGCTTGACCGGATGGAAGTCGCTTTCGAAGGACCCTTGCGGATGAAAGATATCCGCTTGGTGGAGATGGCGGATGGCCGGATCGCTTTCTTGAGCCGTCCCCAAGGCCTGCGCGGGGGCCGCGGGAAGATTGGGTTTGGCGTGGTTCCGAGCCTGTCCGATCTGACAGCGGAGGTGATCGATCAGGCTCCTCTTCTCGCGGATCAATGTCCGGCCGACGAGTGGGTGGGGGGCAATGAAATGCATCTCCTCGCCGATGGCACCATCGGGGTGCTCGGGCATATCGCCAATTTCGACGAAGAGGGTAATCGGAATTATTATAGCGTCGCTTTCGTGTTGGATCCGGAGACGGCGCAGACCACTGCCCTTCGGATCATCGCCAGTCGCTCCGATTTTCCGGATGGCCCGGCGAAGCGACCCGATTTGAAGAACGTGATCTTTTCGGGCGGTTTGGTGAGAAAAGCGGGCGGCACCGCCACCCTTTACGCCGGCCTCAGTGACGCCGAAGCCGGTTGGGTCCGGATCCCTGATCCGTTTGTCTGAGAGTTGGGTTGGGATTGCGGCCTGAAGGGCTGCTATTCGAACCGTGATCGCTCCCACATCGTGCATGGCGACCTTTCAGGCCGCGGCACCCGGGGTTCTGTTTACCCAGCCCTGCGGACTGGGCTGTAGAATCAGGCACCTACGGCGCCAAAAGATGCGATGGCATTCAAATACCAAGAAACGCCGAACCGGTTCCCCTGCGCCGAAGGCGCGTAATCCTTCGGTCCAGTCCGCAGGGCGGGGGGCCGGCGAATCAGTTCCGCAGCGCCGAAGGCGCGGAATCCACCAGCCCAGTCCGAAGGGTTGGGTGGGCAGGTGAATTTTCTTGCGGCCTGAAGGGCTGCAATTCGAACCGCGATTCGCGCCCACCCCACGCATGGCGACCCTTCAGGCCGCGGAACCGGGGGGTCTGTTTACCCAGCCCTGCGGACTGGGCTGTAGAATCAGGCACCTACGGCGCCAAGAGATGCGATGGCATCCAAATGGTGAGAACGTCGAATCAGTTCGCCAGCCCGAAGGCATGTAATCTTCCGGCAGTTCGAAGGGTGGGCCGCCGAACCAATTCCCCAGCGCCGAAAGCACGTAATCCTCCGGCCCAGTCCGAAGGGCGGGGGCCGGTGAACCAGTTCCGCAGCGCCGAAGGCGCGGAATCCTCTAGCCCAGTCCGCAGGGCTGGGTTTGGATGGTGAATTTTCTTGCGGCCTGAAGGGCTGCTATTCGAACCGCGACCCGCGCCCACCCCCGCATGGCGACCCTACAGCCGCGCGGCACCGGGATTCCGTTTACCCAGCCCTGCGGACTGCGCTGTCGAATCAGTCACCTACGGCGCCGAGAGATGCGATGGGATCCAAATGCCGAAACGGCGGAAGCACGAAGCCGGTTTTTTTAGCTTTCGCCGAAATGAGTGGTGCCCCCGGCGGGAATCGAACCCGCATTAACGGTTTAGGAAACCGCGGTTCTATCCATTGAACTACAGGGACCGCTGGCAGTCTCTGAGTCTTTTGCGGCGGGGGGTAAAAATCAATCCGAAATCCGGGAAAAGAGGAACGACCGGCCTAGACGCCGGTATCACCCGAGGCGATGCCATCGCGCGAAGGCGGGGAAGCGGTCTCGAGGTGCCGAGATTGGTGACTTATTCGGGGAGCACTTCCTCTTCGGTTTGTTTTTCCAGGGCGGCGTCGAGTTCGGCGCCGAGGAGGATGACGAAGGCGCTGAGGTAGAGCCACATCAGGAGAATGATGATGCCGCCGATGGAGCCGTAGGTTTCGTTGTAGTTGCCGAAGTTGGCGACGTAGAACGAGAAGCCGGCGGAAAGGATTACCCAGAGGATCGTCGCGGTGGCGGACCCCCAGGTGAGCCAGCGGAATTTCGGTTGCCGACGGGAGGGGCCGAAGCGGAACAACATCGCGATTCCGAGGATACCGATTAATAGCAACAACGGCCAGCGGGCGAGCGAAAGCGCGGTTTGGGCGGCGTCGGGGAGGGGAAGGGCGTTTAGTAGCGGGGGAAGGACCACTATCATCGCGATCGCGAGGAGTCCGAGCAGGATCAGGCCGAAGGTCAGTCCGAGGCCGATCAGGGAGAGTTTGATCATGCCCCGGCTTTCGGTTTCCTCGTAGGTGATGTTGAGTCCCTCCATGGCCGCTTTGGTGCCGCGCGAACCGGCCCAGAGGGCGAAGAGGATTCCGACGATGGCTCCGACGCCGGCGGCCGCGCCTTGGGCGGAAATGTCCGCCATCTGTTCGAGGAGCAGTTCATTGGCTTCCTCCGGGATGACTCCTTCCATTGCTTCGAATTGCTGCTGGATGTCTTCCGGGTCGGCCACCAGTCCGTAGATCGAGATGGCGGCGGCCAAGCCGGGGAAGATTCCGAGCATCACGTAAAACGCTACCCCGGCGGCCACGATCGAGAGGTGGTGTTTGCCGATGCCGTTCTTGATGTGGAGCAGGATCTCTTTCCAACCCGGCTTGGAGATGCGGGTCGGCTTCCGCGGCGACGGTTTTTCGACGGGGGAGTTTTCGTTTTGCTCGGATTCGTGGTCTGCCATGACGTGGGGATTAGCTGGATTCATGCCAGCGACCGGAGTGAAGGCCGGTTTGGGAGCCGGGCGCGGGCAGGAGTGGGGATCTTGGGTGTCGTTTGGGGACAGACAGGAATGTCTGTGTCACGGGGGGCGCACAGACAAGGGGACAGACAGGAATGTCTGTGTCACCGGGGAGGGAGATCTTGCAAATGGTCGGATCGGGTGGTTGAACGGAACGCAAATCGCACGGTGGACGGCGCGGTGTTGATATGAAGAAGTTGATCTTGATTCTGGTTTTGTTCGTGGCCGGCCTGGCGTTTTTGGTTTATTACCTGCGGCAGCAGGAGTTCACCGTGGTGATTTCGGAGGCGGAGTTGCAGCGGCAGATCGAGGGGGCGTTTCCGGTGGAGCGGCAGTATATGCTGGTGGTCACCCTGCGCTTGAGCGAACCCCAGGTGGCGTTGATCGAGGGGGCGGACCGGATCCACTACGGGATGCGGGCGACCGCTTCGGGGGCGGGGCAGCGGTTTTCCGGACAGGGGCGGGTTTCCGGCGGATTGCGTTACGATCCGGAGACGCGGCGGTTGTATCTCCAGGATTCGATTGTGGAGGAACTCGAGATCGACGGCTTGCCCTCGCGGTATCGAACGGTGCTGCGCGAGGGGGCGGATCTGGTGGCGGGGCAGCATTTGGACCGGCATCCGATCTACACCATCGACGAGGAATTCCTGGCCCAATTACCCGGTCCCGTGGAACTGCGGGACATTCGGGTCAGGGATGGCAAAGTCCGCGCGGTGTTCGGCGTCGCCGGGGACCTTAATCTTTGGGAGCGGTTGGTGGAAATGGTCCGGGGCTTCCAAAATTCGTAATTCCTGATTTATATTTTTTTCAATGTCTTCGATTCGAATTCTTTCCGACCGGGTGGCCAATCAGATCGCCGCGGGCGAGGTGATCGAGCGGCCGGCGGCCGTGGTGAAGGAGTTGATCGAGAACAGTCTGGACGCCGGGGCGACCCGGATCGAAGTCGAGTTTCGCAATGGCGGCCGGTCGTACATCCGGGTGGAGGATAACGGGTGCGGGATGTCGCAGGAGAACGCGTTAATGTCGTTGGAGCGGCATGGGACGAGCAAGATTTCGGATACGGCCGATCTGCAGAAAATCACGTCGTTCGGGTTCCGGGGCGAGGCGATTCCGTCGATCGCCAGTGTATCCAGATTCGTGTTGCAAACTCGGACTGACGGGGCGGAGCATGGGACGGAGATTTTGGTCAACGGCGGGAAGTTCGTCCATGTGCGTGAGTGCGGGACGCCGGTCGGGACGCGGATCGAGGTGAACCAGTTGTTCAATTCGGTGCCGGCCCGGCGGAAGTTTCTCAAGACCGACGCCACCGAGTCGGCCCATATCATCCAATGCGCCCGGCTGCACGCGATCGCCCATCCGGCGGTCGGTTTCAAGGTGATTGAAAACGACCGGGTGGTTTTCCAGTCGGGTTCCTGTCCGAACCTCGAGCAGCGACTGGCGGAGATCTTCGGGCGGAGTCTGGCGGCGCAGCTGTTGTCGATTACGGCGGACCAGGATGGGATGACCTTGTCGGGGTTTATCGGACGCCCGACGGCGAGCCGGGCGACGCGGCACGAGATGCTGACCTTCGTCAACGCCCGGCCGGTGGAAAGCCGGACGCTGGGTTATGCGTTGTTGGAGTCGTATCATAACGCGGTGCCGAAGGGACGTTATCCGATCGCCTTTTTGTTTTTGGAAATCGATCCGGCCGGAGTCGATGTGAACGTCCATCCGGCCAAACGGGAAGTCCGTTTCCGGGAAGAAGCGAAGGTGCGGAGTTTCGTTATCCGGTCGGTATTGGAGCGGTTGCGGGAAGAAAGCCACCCGGTCGACGTGGGGCCATCGCAGGCCTCCGTGCCGTCCGCGCCGCCGCCGGAACCGTTGGACGAAAGCGTGTCGCCGGTCGGCCTGCCCGCGAAGATGCCGCTCGCCCCGGTGGCGCCGATCCCGTCGCCGCCGGTTCCCGGAGGGGCATTCCGGAATCCGCCGCGGCAAATCGTCCGTCCAGCGATGCCGGGGATGCCGGCGGCGGCCGTCGACCCCGATCCCGCTCCCCAAGTAGCCGCGGTAGCCGCGGCCCCTGCGGCAGCTGCGACGCCTGTAATCCCCGCGACGGAAAACCGACCGAAGGGGCGCGACGAAGTTTGGCGGTGGCGATTCATCGGTCAGGCGAAGGGATCGCTGGCCCTGTTCGAGACAGCGGCCGGTTTGGTGGTGTTGGACCGACGGGCGGCGCATGAGCGGGTGGTTTATGAGGAGATTCTGGAGAAGTTTCGGCGGGGGGAGAAGCGGGGGCAGGGGCTTCTGTTTCCGGTCCCGTTGGAGCTCGATCCGGTGGCGACGGCACTCTTGGCCGATCACCTGGAGTTTCTCAATGCGAACGGATTCGGGATCGCGGTTTTCGGGAGGAATTTCTTTCGGGTGGAGGCGGTGCCGAATTGGTTGGAGCCGGGGATGGCCGAGGAGTTCGTGCGGGATCTTTTGGCGGTGATCCGGGAGAAGGGGTTGCCGGAAAACCAGCCGGAGTTGGCCCGGGAGCGGATCGCGCTTCTGGCGGCGAAAAAAGCGATCCGGCTGGGCGATCGGGTGACGGAAGAGGAGATCGTGTCTTTGGCCCGGCGTTTGATGAAATGCGCCAACCCGTTGACCAGTCCGCTCGGTCGGGCGACGTTTTTCGAAGTCGGGGCGGGCGAGATCGAGAAGCGGTTGCAGAAGTAAACCATTCTTTGACAAGCCGCTCGGAAATCGTTTTGTTAGCCCCCGGCAACCGAACAGATTTTAAAAGAATAATGAGTAAAACCAAGACCACCAAGTCCAAGGCCGGAGACAACGGAAACGGCTCCTTCAAATTCGCGGTCGGCCATTCGGTCGAGGACATCAAGCGATCGATCCGCAACCATCTGAAATTTTCCCTGGCCCGGGACGCCGAGACGGCGACGGTGCGCGATTGGTGGGTGTCGACATCGCTGGCGGCCCGCGACCGGATCATCGACCGGATGATCCGGACCATGGCGACCCACAATCGGGAGAATGTGCGCCGGGTTTATTATTTTTCGCTCGAATACCTGATGGGCCGTTTGTTGACCAACAACCTGCTCAACGCCGGGATCCTGGACCAGACCAAGGAGACCTTGACCGATCTTGGGCACGAGTTGAAGACCATCGTCGAAGAGGAAGCCGACATGGGATTGGGTAACGGGGGTCTCGGCCGGTTGGCCGCTTGTTTCCTCGATTCTCTGGCGACCCTCGATCTGCCGGCGGTCGGTTACGGGATCCACTACGAGTTCGGCTTGTTCCGTCAGGAGATTTTCAACGGTTACCAGGTGGAGCATCCGGACAACTGGCTCCGTTACAATGATCCATGGGAGCTGGTCCGACCGGAATACACCCAGCAGGTGCGACTTTACGGCCGGGTGGAGACCCGTTTCGACGACCACGGCCGGAGCCGCCAGGCGTGGGTCGACACCAAGACGGTGTTGGGGGTGCCTTACGATATTCCGATCTGCGGTTACGGCACGGAAACGGTCAATTTCCTCCGCCTCTGGGGGTCGAAGTCGTCGGAGGAGTTCGACTTCCGGGTCTTTAACGCCGGGGGTTACGTGGAGGCGGTCCGCGAGAAGACGATGGGCGAGACGATTTCCAAAGTCCTGTACCCCAACGACGCCACCGAATCGGGGAAGGAACTCCGTTTGGTCCAGCAGTATTTCTTCGTTTGCTGCTCGCTGCACGACATCATCCGGCGCTACCGGAAATACAATAAAGGATGGGACGCCTTCCCGGGGAAAGTCGCGATCCAGCTCAATGACACCCACCCGGCGGTGGCGACGGTCGAGTTGATGCGGATCCTCCTCGACGAAGAGGAGCTCCCGTGGAAAGAGGCCTGGAAGGTCGTCACCGGTGTTTTTTCCTACACCAATCACACCCTGCTGCCGGAGGCTCTCGAAAAGTGGAGCGTGCCGCTGTTCGAAAAGGTGCTGCCTCGCCACCTCGAAATCATTTACGAGATCAACCGCCGCCACTTGGAGGAAGTCGACCGCCGGTGGCCGGGCGACGACGCGAAAAAGGCCCATCTTTCGCTCATCGAGGAATCGGAGCCGAAGATGGTGCGGATGGCGTTCCTGGCGGTGGTCGCCAGCCATACGGTCAATGGCGTCGCCGCCTTGCACACGGAACTCCTGAAGAAACATCTGTTCGCCGATTTCAACGAGATGTTCCCGGAACGGTTCCAGAACAAGACCAACGGCATCACCCCGCGGCGCTGGTTGAAAGCCTGTAACCCCCGTTTGTCCGACCTGATCACCAGCCAGATCGGAGAAGGCTGGGAGAAGGATTTGAAGCGGTTGAAAAAACTGGAGGAGTTGGCCGGCGACAAGGCTTTCCAGAAAGAGTTCATGGAGGTCAAACAGGCCAACAAACGTGACCTCGCCGAGGTGATCGAAGACCGGATCGGACTGGTGGTCGATCCGAACGCCATGTTCGACGTTCAGATCAAGCGTCTTCACGAATACAAGAGGCAGCATCTCAATTTGTTGCACATCCTCGGTTTATACCGTCGCCTGTTGCAGAACCCGGATCTGGAAATGGCCCCCCGGGTGTTCATTTTCGGAGCCAAAGCCGCTCCCGGTTACGATCTGGCGAAATTGATCATCAAGGGGATCGAGTCCGTGGGAGAGGTGATTAACCACGACAACCGGATCCAGGGAAAACTCAAGGTCGCCTTCCTGCCCGATTACGGGGTGAGTCTGGCGGAGAAAATCATTCCGGCCGCCGATCTCTCGGAGCAGATTTCGACCGCCGGCAAGGAGGCGTCGGGGACCGGGAACATGAAGCTCGCTCTGAACGGCGCCCTGACTATCGGCACCCTCGACGGAGCCAATGTGGAGATTCAGGAAGAGGTCGGGGAAAACAACATCTTCATCTTCGGTCTGAAGGTGGAGGAAGTCGAGGAGTTGGTCGCCGCCGGCTACGATCCGTTCGATTATTATTACCGCAGCGAAGAACTGCGGGCGGTGGTCGATTGGATCGGCTCGGGGTATTTCACCCCGCACGAAAGCAACGTGTTGGCCGGGATCAAGCACCGGTTGCTGGAAGGGGGCGACCCGTTCCTTGCCTTGGCGGACTACGAAGCGTATTCGGCCGCTCAGCTCGAGGTCGACAAAGCCTTCCGCGACAAGGAGAAGTGGGCCAAGATGGCGATTCTCAACACTGCCCGCGTCGGCAAATTTTCCAGCGACCGGACGATTTCCGAATATGCCCGGGATATTTGGAAACTGCCGCCGGTGCCGGTGAAGTAAGGCAGACCGCGGCCGAAGGGACCGGCGGTGGAGGGGATCCTTCCGCCGCTCCCGAAGCGGATGGGCTTTGTCGGCTTCCGGTTTGACCTTATCGGGTTTTCGACGACGGTTTTTTGAGACAAATCCCCTAGACTGATGTCTGGGATTAGCAGAACTCATTGATTATGGAAAAAATCCTCAGAAAAGTATCTTCGACAATCCTCCCCCTGTTTCTCGCCGGTGCCGTCGGCTTCTGCGCGGCTTCGACCGCTGGGGCCGAAGAAGCTCGCCGGAACGCGACCACGGTGTCCCCGTCGCTGGAAGAGCGTCCATTCGCCGCGGGAGAGCGGTTGACCTATTCCCTGCGCTGGGGGGTGGTCCGGGCGGGAACGGCGGTGCTGGAGGTTCACCCGATGGTCAATTTCGGAGGCGAAGAGGTTTACCATTTTTCGCTGACCATCCAAACCAGCCGTTTCGTCGACACGTTTTACAAGGTGCGCGACCGGATCGACGGCTTCGCGACCAAGAATTTGGACGGGTCCGTCCTGTATCTGTTGAAGAAGGAAGAAGGGCGGAATCTTCGCGATGTCCGGGTCATTTACGATCATGAGAACGGGACCGCCACCTATTCGAATTTCGGCGAAGTGCACGAACCGATCGAGATCCCGGCCGACACTCTTGATCCGCTCTCGGTGGTGTTCGCCATGCGGGCTCATGCGTTGATCCCGGGAACGGAAGTCCATCTTCCGATCTCGGACGGGCGCCGGGCCAATCTCGGCGTCGGACATGTCCGGGGAATGGAGACCATCAACGTGCCGGCCGGCCGGTTCAAACAAGCGATTTTGGTCGAACCCGACATGCAGGACGTCGGCGGAGTGTTTGACAAGAGCGGCGATTCGCCGATGCAGATTTGGTTCTCCAACGATCATCGGCAAATTCCGGTCCGGATCTCCAGCCGCGTCGCGGTCGGAAGTTTCCGGGGGGACCTGGTCTCGATCGAGCAACTCGAACCGGGGGCTCCGGCGGTCGTTCGGACCGATGAGGAAGATAAATTGGCGCGAAACGGGGGCAGCCGCTAAGACGCCCTGGACAACGGCTCGAGGTCGACGAACCCGGGCCGCACGCCGGTTTTTCTTTACCGGATCGCATTTTCTTCTATGGTGACGCGATTTCCGGTTTCGGGCGGTTGAAGGCCGCCGATCCTTTTTCTCATGCAATTTCCCGATATGTTCCGCCGATCCACCACCTATTGCCTGCCTCTGGCCATCTGCCTCGCGTTGTTCTTTTGGGTGGGGTGCGACCCACGGACGGGGCGGGAAAGTCCGGTGGCCGGACAAGTTTTCCTGGTGATGCCGGACGGTGAAAGCCTGCGTTTGGGATCGGCCCGGTTGAAGGTTTTCGAAGAATCCGTCATCCGCGCCCATCTCGATGACCGGGCCGCTTTCATTGAGTTGCAGCAGAAAGCACTCAAAGAAAAGCTGGTCGAGGCGGAGAAGGCTCAACGGACGGCGCTCGCGGCGAAAGCGGAAGTCGAAGAGGCTTATCGTCGGCGGGAATCGGAGATCCGGACTGAGCTGGAGGCATTCGTTAAACAGTATGAAGCGAGGAAGTTGACGCTGCGGAGTCAAATCGCCTCCAACGCGGCCTTCATTGACTCGGTGGATCAACTTCCCCCTGCGCCGGAGGGCATTCCGAGCCGCGAGGAGTATCGGCGGTATGCCGAGCGCCGGGCCAAGTGGCTTTCGATGAATCGGGAGGAACGGCACGCTTGGGGGGCGGCCTTGGCTTCGTTGAACAGCGATCTCGAAGTGGAAATCCGGCAGATGACGGCTGCGCGGGAGTCGAAGATTTTCGCTTTCGCCGATGAACTGCAAGCTTTGGACGAGAAAATCACCGCCGCGACCGCTGCGGCGGAACGACTCGGTGGGGACGCGGAAGCCTTGCGCAAGGAACTTCGGGGTTTTCCGACCCACCGCGACTTTCTCGGAGGATTGCCGTCTCCCGTGCTTCACGCCCGGACCGATGCCGACGGGGAATTTGCCTTTTCGTTGCCCGCCAACCGTTCCTACGTGCTTTACGCCGATGTCGAGCGGACCTTGCGGGGCGAACAAAAAACCTTCCAATGGCTGGTGCAGATCAGTCCGGCCAACCTCCGGGGAACCCGGATTCTCCTGAGCAATCACAATTTCGTCGGAAGCGACGCCATGGAAAACGTCACGATCCGAATCGACGAAATCGCCGCGCGCGATCCTTCCGAGACCTGACGTTCGGAACCGATGGACGCCCGCGCCACCCGAACCCGAATACCGCCCATGTCCCGCAAAGCCCACGAAACTCCTTTTGATCCGGTCGAAACGGCCATTCAAGCGATCGCCGAAGGCCGTTTGGTTATCGTGACCGACGATGAAGACCGCGAAAACGAAGGCGACCTCGTCATGGCCGCCGCGAAGGCGACTCCCGAAGGAATCAACATGATGATCCGCCATGGACGCGGACTCATCTGCGTTCCATCGCTTAGCCACAACCTCCGCCGCCTCGGGATCAACCCGATGGTCCCGGAAAACCGGGAATCGCACCAAACCGATTTCACCGTCTCGGTCGACGCCGCCGAAGGCATCACCACCGGGATCAGCGCCTACGACCGGGCCCGGACCATCCGGATCCTCGCCGACCCCGACGCCCGGCCCGATGACCTGGTGCAACCGGGACACGTTTTTCCGTTGCGGGCCAAGCCGGGGGGAGTCCTCCAGCGGGCGGGCCACACCGAAGCTTCGGTCGACTTGGCTTCGTTAGCCGGTTTGCCGCCGGTCGGGGTTCTTTGCGAGATTTTGAATGAAGACGGCTCGCTGGCCCGGTTGCCTGATTTGGTGGAGGTGAAGGAGAAGTTCGGTCTGCCGATGATCTCGATCGCCGATCTGATCGAGTATCGCCATCAGCGGGAACGGTTGGTCGAACAAGTGATGACGCAGCCGTTCGAATCCGAGTACGGGCAATTCGAATTGCGGATTTTCACCAGCAAAATGGATGGCCGGCACCACTTGGCTTTTTGTATGGGGAAATTGGATGCATCCCCGACTTTGGTCCGGGTGCAAAGCGAAAACCTCCTCGGCGATTTGTTTCGGGGCAACGAGTGGAACAGTCACCGGACGTTGACTCAATCGCTCCGCCGCGTGGCGGAGGCCGGCAAAGGGGTAGTCCTTTACATGTGCCAACCGGGGGGGGGCGTGCCGAATTATCTCGCCAGCCGTCTCCCCGCGACCCCGGGAAGAAAAACCGGATCGGCCCCCGGCAAAATGGATTTCCGTGACTACGGAATCGGAGCCCAGATTTTGGCCGCCCTGGGGCTGCGTCAGATTCGTCTGCTCACGACCCATTCGCTCCACGTTGTCGCCCTCGACGGCTACAACCTGGAGATCGTGGAGCAGACTCCTTTGTAGTGCGCGAAGCGCGCATAGACAATAGCTGATAGACGATCGACGATGGGCGCCGTTCGAATGGCAGCCATTCAGGCCGCGGTTCCATCTGGATTGCCAACCCAGCCCTGCGGACTGGGCTGTTGGATTTCGCACCTTCGGCGCTAGGGAAGGGAACGGAGGTTCCCCGGCCTTCGGCGCTGGTGCGGAGCAGGAGTGGACCTTCGCGCTTAACCGAAGAGCGGCGGCCACGGGGGACGCGCGGAAAGCCTGTCATGCTCTCTGACGGCGGCTGAAGCGCGCCGCTCCTTCAAGCAGGAGCTTCGTGCTTTAGCCGAAGACCAGTGGAGGGTGGGAATACCGCGGTCACTACGGGCTCCGGGCCAAGAGATCCAGGAAGGGAATTTGGGCGGGGTTTATTTTTTCGCGGGCGATGGACAGCGGAAAGAAATCGGCGCGATCGACCTCGGGGAAATGTTGGATGCGGCCCGACTTGGGCGGCCATTCCATGGCAAACGTGTTCGAGGGCAGGCCGTCCGCGGGGCTCCAGTCTCCGGCGAAGGCCCAGGCATGGACTTGTTTGCCCCCTTTCTGACGGATTGTTCCGAGGGGGAGCAAAGGTCCGGCGGGAGTGATCCCGGTTTCTTCCCGGAATTCCCGAAGGGCGGTTTCTTCGAGGGACTCGTCCGGTTCGGGTTCGCCCTTCGGGATGGTCCAGGCGCCCGCGTCCTTGCGGGCGAAGAACGGTCCGCCGGGATGGACCAGGAAGACTTCGATTTCGTCACCGGAAACTCGATACATTAGAAGTCCCGCGCTTTCTTTGCTCATGTTATTTGCTTATCCTGACGAATTTCGAACGCAATAGAGAATCCGGGGATAGGGCAGGATGGCTATCGGTGGGGAGACGGGTTTGTTGGAGTCCCGGCTTCAGCCGGTCTTCTTGGACGTCAGGACCGCATGAATGCGGGCTCCAACGAATGCGGTTGAAACAGCCTTTCGCTAGCCCCCCTGAGGAATTTTTTGCTGGAGGCCCGTCGGTGGTTTCGTATGGGTGGAGGAATGCCGGAGTTGGCCGAAGTGGAGTTTTATCGGAAGCAGTGGGAGGCCGGGATCGGGGAGGTCGTGACGGCGGTCGCTTTGCATGCCCGGACGCGGGTTTTCCGGGGGTGCGATGTGGCCGCCTTGCGGAAATGGATGCCGGGAGCGCGGGTGATCGGATCGGAGGCGCATGGGAAGCGGATGTTGTTCCGCTTTAAAGCGAAGGAGGGCGGTTGTCTCTGGCTCGGTTTGCATCTGGGGATGAGCGGCAAGTTGGCGGTCGGGGAGTCGGACCGGGGCGCCGGGAAACACGATCATTTGATGTTGAACCAGCCGGGGCGGACCTTGGTGTTCAACGACCCCCGTCAGTTCGGACGGGTGGAATTCGCGCGGGGAGCGGAGGCGCCGGAGTGGTGGCGGGATCTTCCGCCCGCGATCCTTTCGCCCGGGTTCACCAAGAAGCGAATGGAGTCGTTTTTCGAGCGTCACCCGAAAACTTCGGTGAAGGCGTTGTTGTTGAAGCAGGAATACTTTCCGGGACTCGGCAACTGGATGGTCGACGAGGTCCTTTGGCAGGCCGGAATCCATCCGGGTAAGGTGGTGGGAGAGGTGTCGGGGGAGGAGCGGGTCGCGCTCTTCCGAGCCGTCCGGACGGTTTGTCGCGTTGCTTTGGATACGGTGGGCGAGGATTTTCGTGATCCGCCGGAGGATTGGTTGTTCCACCGGCGTTGGCGGAAAGGGGGAGAATGTCCTCGGACCGGAGTGGCGTTGGAATACTCGACGATCGCCGGCCGGTCGACCTGTTGGTCGCAGGCCGTGCAGAAGTGACCGCTTCCGACGCGACGCGGGCGATCTCTCAACTTAAATCCAGCACTTAGAGCAGCCGCGAAGAGGCACAAAAGGCGCAAAACTAAAGAGTTATGGCGACTTTCATGCCCAATATAAGCCTCTTCTTTTGAGTGTCTTGCGCCTTTTTGCGGCTATCGACGGATTTCTTTAGCCTCAGAGGGTCTTTTCGTCGAGGAGGGCGAGGAACTCGGCCTCGGACATCCGGACCTGTTCCATGGAGTCGCGCTCGCGGACGGTGAAGGTGCCGTTTTCGAGCGAGTCGAAATCGACCGTGACGCACCACGGGGTGCCGATTTCGTCCATCCGGCGGTAGCGTCGGCCGATCGCGCCGGCGGTGTCCCAGAAGACGTTGTGGCGCCGTTTCAGGTTGCGATAGAGCTTGTCGGCCATTTCGACCAGTTCCGGCTTGTTCTTGACCAGCGGGAAAACGGCGGCCTTGACCGGGGCGATCCGCGGGTGGAGCCGGAGAACGGTCCGTTTTTCGCCTTCCACCTCTTCTTCGGCGTAGGCGGCGCAGAGGGCGGCGAGAAGGATCCGGTCGACGCCGACGGCCGGTTCGATCACGTGCGGAACGTATTTCTTCTTGGAGGTCTCGTCGAAGTAGGCCATCGAGACGCCGCTGCTTTCCTGGTGTTGCATCAGATCGTAATTGCCGCGGGCGGCGATCCCCCAGAGTTCCTGGACGCCGAACGGATACTCGAACATGATGTCGGTGGTCCCCTTGGAGTAGAACGCGAGTTTCTCCTTGGGGTGATCGTATTCGCTCAGTTTGGCGGCCGGGAGTCCGATGGAAACGAGCCAATCATGGCACCAGTCGATCCAGTAGCGGTGCCATTTTTCCCAGTCGTCGTCCTCGCTGATGAAAAACTCCATCTCCATCTGTTCGAACTCGCGGGAGCGGAAGATGAAGTTGCGGGGGGTGATCTCGTTGCGGAACGCCTTGCCCATCTGGGCGATGCCGAATGGGATCTTGAACCGGCCGGTGTCGACCGTCGGTTTGAAATCGACGAACATCCCCTGGGCGGTCTCCGGCCGGAGGTAGGCGACGCTGGAGGCGTCCCGCATGGCGCCGACGCTGGTTTCGAACATCATGTTGAAGGCCCGGGGCGGGGTGAGGCTCCCTGGTTCGCCGGTGGCGGGGGAAGGGATCAACGGAATCTGCTCGGCGGTGGCATCGGTCATTTCGATCGGCGTGACCGGGGCGAGCTCGCCTTGGATCGCTTTTTTGCGCTTCAGTTTCTCGGCCTTTTCCTGGAGTTCGTCGGCGGTCCGTTCGCTTTCGAGAGCGCTGACGTAGCCGACGGTGTTTCCATCGATGACGACCGGGGAGAAAAAGAGTTGGTCGGCCCGGAAGCGTTGTTTCGACGCCTTGCAATCGACCAGGGGGTCGGTAAACCCGGCGACGTGGCCGGAAGCCTCCCAGACTCGCGGGTGCATGATGATGGAGCTTTCGAGTCCGGCGATGTCGTCGCGGCGGCGGACCATGTCGTTCCACCAGCAGTCGCGGATGTTTTTCTTCAGTTCCGAGCCGAGCGGGCCGTAGTCGAAGAAGCCGTTGATGCCGCCGTAGATTTCCGAAGATTGGAAAATGAAGCCGCGGCGTTTGCAGAGCGCCACAACTGGTTCCAGCGAAGTGAGGGATTGGTTCTGACCGGACATAATTAAAACAGTAACGAATGCCGGTTATCACGGGCGGGGTCAAGCTGGGAAGACCGGAACGATCGCGCCGGGGTGCAATCAGAAGTGAGATCACCATCGTGTCATTGCGAGGAGGCTCCGCCGACGAAGCAATCCACGAAATAGCGACCCGCGCCCCCTTTCCCGGAACGTGGATTGCCGCGTCAGTCGTTCCTCCTTCCTCGCAATGACAGACGGTTGTCTGTTTTTCCCGGCTACTTTCAATCGCGCCGATCGCGCCGGTAAGGGAGCCGCTTTCTGGAAGGATGGGAAAAACCCTGAGTCCGTGAGTTTTGATTTGCCTTGGGTTTGGGGTTTGGGTTTTTCTTAGCGGTTTATTAATCAAAAGCATCTACCACTATGGCTGAATTAGCAGGAAACGTCCTTGTCGCCCAATCCGGAGGGCCCACTTCAGTAATCAACGCCAGCATCGCCGGCGTCGTTTCGGAGTCGCTCAATCATGAATGCATCGAGGAGATCTACGGTGGCTTGAACGGCATTCTCGGGATCTTGAACGAGGAGTTGATCGATCTTGCGGCGGAGTCTCAACAGACGATCCGGGCTTTGCGCCATACGCCGGGAGCCGCTTTGGGGTCGTCCCGTTACAAGCTGCGCCGGGACGAGGATTTCGCCCGGGTGCTGGAGGTGTTCGAAGCGCACAACATCCGTTACTTTTTCTACGCGGGCGGCAACGACTCGCAGGACACCGCCGACAAGATTTCCAAGCTGGCGGTCGAGCGGGGTTATGAACTCCGGGTGATCGGGATTCCGAAGACCATCGACAACGACCTGGTGATCACCGATCACTGCCCCGGTTATGGCAGCGTGATCAAATACGTCGCCACCACCGTCCGCGAAATGGCCTGTGACAACGCCGGTTTCGCTTCCGGAGACTTCGTGTCGATTCTCGAAGTGATGGGCCGGAGCGCCGGGTGGATCGCCGCCGGGGCCGCCTTGGCGAAACGGAAGGATCACCCGAACGACCCCCCGCACATCATTTGTTTGCCGGAAGTTCCGTTCTCGACCGAGAAATTCCTCGACGACGTGAAGCGGACCTTGGCCAAGGAAAAATATTGCGTCGTGGTGGTCGGCGAAGGTTTGGTCGACGCGGACGGCAACTACGTCTCCCTCGCGGCCAGCGGCACCGACAACTTCGGTCACGCCCAACTCGGCGGCGCCGGCGACTACCTGAAGGGGTTGCTCGAAGCGAATTTGAATCTGAAGGCCCGCACCGCGAAGCTCGGTTACGTGCAACGCTCGGCCGCTCATCTCTCCTCCAAAGCCGACAACGACGAAGCTTTCATGGCCGGACAAAAAGCGGTCGAAGCGGCGGTCGGCGGCGAGACCGACAAGATGGTGACCCTGTTGCGCGGCGACACCGACCACTACACCTGCGAAACCGGGTTGGCTCCGTTGGCGGACATCGCCAACGGCGTGAAGCCGCTGCCGAAGGAGTGGATCCACGAAGATGGCATCAGCATGAACTACCAGTTCATCCGCTACGCCTCCCCGCTGATCCAAGGCGAGATCCCGATGCCGTACGAAAACGGACTCCCGGTGATGGCTCACCTGGAAAAGCACCGTGTCGCGAAAAAGCTGTCGGCCTTCCAGCCGGCGTAAGTCGCGGTTGTAAACCGCGGTTTTGAGTCGGTCAGATCTTCACCTCGATCTGACCGTTTTCGACCCGGACCGCGAAGGTCCGGAGATCGACCTTGGCGGGGCCTTTGGTGGCCTTGCCGGTCTTGAGGTCGAAACAGGAACGGTGCCACGGGCATTCGATTTGCCCGTCGACGATCGCCCCCTCGGACATCGGTCCGTACCGATGGGGGCAAAATTCCTGGAACGCATGGAACGTGCCGTCGTGGTTGACCACGGCAATCACCGTTCCGTCGATTTCGGCGCGAAGGGATTGACCCGGTCCGATCCGGTCGGCCGGGGCGACGGCGACGAATCCCCCCGCAGCGACGGTGTCGCGTTTGACGGTTTCGTCGGGCAGCGGCGCCTTTCGCCGGTGCCGTCCGACCGCCACGCCATCGTCGTAAACCAAGGCTCCGCCGAGGTAGCCGGAGTAGGATAACACCGCCACGGCGGCCAGCCCGACGAGGAATGGGGCGAACGGGACCGGATTCGCCTCCAGGTTGGGAAGGCGCAGGGCGAAGCTCACGCCGTAGAGGAGCAAGGCCACGATGTTCAACACCATGTGTTGACGGGCGATTTTCTTAGCTTTGGAATCCCGGCGGATGTCGCTAAAATCGGCGAAGCCGGGGATCGCCGCGATCAGACCGGTGAGGATGCCGAGACCGATTGCGTAGAAGGCGCCTGGAACGAGGGCGGGCCAATCGAGGAAGAAACTCAGGACGTCGCAGAGAAACGCGAGGGTGAAAAGTCCGATCGGCAGGTGGACCAGCAGCGGGTGGAGCGGATGTCCGAGCCATTTGCCTTGAAGAAAATCTCGCATCACAGGTTCTCCTATTTGTCGGGCAAAGCCGAATTCCCTTTTTCGGCGATCTTGCGCCATCTCGATTTGGATTGGCGGGCGATGCTCGTTCCCTGGTCGAAGACCATCCTTCCGCCGAACCAGCCGCCGACCAAGAGAATGGCGGTGCCGACGGCGGAAAGGGTCAGTTGAAGCCCGGTGACGTGTGGAGCTTCGTTGAAGGTGGGAAACCGGATCGCGAGATTGCCGAGCCAGACGACGACCGAGATTCCATTGAGGATGAGGTGGTAAAGTCCGAGTTTCCAGGCCGGTTTTTCCTTCTTGATGCCGCTCCAATCGGCGAGTCCCGCCGGGATGGCGGCGAAAGCGGAAAGCAGTCCGAGGGCGATCGCGAAAAACGACAGTTGGACCAGGATGTTGTTATCCCCGGCGGTCCGGGAGGCCAGATCGAGGATCAAGGCGGCCGGCCAGAGCCCCATCGGAATGTGCGCCAAAATCGGATGGAGCGGATGCCCCAGCCATTTCCCCTGCAGGAAGTATTTCAATCCCATCTTCGTTTCGCCTCCCGGGAAAAGAATAACACGGGTTTTTGCCGGAGTCTAACATTGATGTAGCGGGGTTGGCTTTGCCGCCCCGTTGCGGTTGCGTCCGTCGTCGACCGAAATGATCGGAAGTCGCGGGTGACGCGGGATGGTCGTCGGCAAGTGTAGGATCGTCGCCGCTGCGGTCGGGCGGCGGAGCCAACCCGACTACGGGGTTGAGGTAGCGGGGTTGGCTTTGCCGCCCCGTCTCGGTTTCGTCCGTCGTCGACCGAAATGATCGGAAGTCGCGGGTGACGCGGGATGGTCGTCGGCAAGTGTAGGATCGTGGCCGCTGCTGTCGGGCGGCGGAGCCAACCCGACTACGGGTGTCTGAAGTGCGGGGTTGGCTTTGCCGCCCCGTCGGTTGCGTCCGTCGTCGGCCGAAATGTTCGGAAGTCGAGGGTGCCGCGGGATGGTCGTCGGCAGGCGTTGGATCGTGGCCGCTGCTGTCGGGCGGCGGAGCCAACCCGACTACGGGGTTGAGGTAGCGGGGTTGGCTTTGCCGCCCCGTCAGTTTCGTCCGTCGTCGACCGAAATGTTCGGAAGTCGAGGGTGAAGCGGGGCGCTGTCTGTTTGTTTTCAATGTTGAGTCTATGGTCAAATTTAAGTTATTTGTTGGTATGAGATCGCCTTGGGAGGGACGGATCGTCGACATTCTTTACGACCAACTGCCGCATTGGGTTGTCGATTACGGTTGCTACGCGGTTACCGTGCGATGCGCGGGCAGTCTGCCTCAAGACATCATCGCGAAATTGTCAGAGATTACCCACGCGTTACGGAGGATTGATCCGGCCTCCGAACAAGCTACTGGATACCGCCGTCGCCAGTTCGCTATTCTTGAAAGCTATCTCGATCAGGGGCGCGGATTTGCTCCTTTTGGCGACCGCCACGCCGTCCAACAGGTGATGAGATTTCTGTCCGATTACGACTCCGACGGACTGGGGTTCTCCGATTGGGTCATCATGCCGAACCATCTCCACATCATTACGAGGCCGGTTGCCTTCTTTGATGGCAAGCAGTTCCTTCGAGCATGGCGGAACTTTAAGGGGCGCAGTGCCCGCGCTCTGCGGGCATGGAACAATGCGGAACGGGGTTTTTGGCAATCGTCTTGGTATGACCGCTGGATCCGGGATTCGGCGGAATACGAAAGGTGGTAGTCCTATTTCGGCAAGAATCCCGTCGTCGCGGGCATTTGCGACAAACCGGAAGACTATCCCTACTTTGTCAGATCGTCACGGTTTCGTTCGTCGTCAGTCGAAACGATTGGAGGTCGCGGGTGACGCGGTCTGGTCGTCGACAGGCGTTGGGTCTTGGCCGCTGCTGTCGGGCGGCGGAGCCAACCCGACTACGGGGTCTGAAGTAGCGGGGGTGGCTTTGCCGCCCCGTCGGTTTCGTCCGTATCGGCCGAAATGTTCGGAAGTTGGGGGTGACGCGGGAGGGTCGTCGGCAGGCGTTGGATCGTCGCCGCTGCCGTCGGGCGGCGGAGCCAACCCGACTACGGGGCGGCACGATTCGAATTATCGTTTTGCCAATTGGGTCGGTTTCGATTGGGGTAGGTGGTTTCCATGAAGAAGTTCTACATCACGACCGCGATCGATTACGCCAATGGGACGCCGCACTTGGGGCATGCTTACGAAAAGGTGCTGACCGATGTCATCGCCAGGTTCCGGCGGTTGAACCGGGAGGAGGTCCATTTTCTGACCGGGCTCGACGAGCATGGGCAAAAGGTGCAGCAGGCGGCCCGCAAACGGGGAATCGAACCGATCGAGCTGTGCGACGAAGCGGCTACCGCCTTCCGGGGACTGTGCGAGAGTCTCGAGATCTCCAACGATGACTTCATCCGGACCACCGAACCGCGCCACAAGGAGATCGTCCAACATCTGTTGCAGAAACTGTTCGACGAAGGACAGATATACAAAGCCGAATACACCGGTTACTACAGCACCCGGGCGGAGCAGTTTTTGCAGGAAAAGGACAAGGTCGACGGCGAGTGGCCGGCGATCTTCGGCGAGGTGGTCGAGCTGACCGAATCGAATTACTTTTTCAAATTGAGCCAACACCAGGATTGGCTGATCGATTTCATCAAACGGAACGACGACTTCATTTACCCGCGTTACCGTCAGCGGGACGTGTTGGAGTTCTTGAAGGAACCGCTGAACGACCTCTGCATTTCGCGGCCGAAGGAACGGTTGGAGTGGGGGATTCCGCTGCCGTTCGACGACGAATATGTGACTTACGTTTGGTTTGACGCCTTGGTGAATTACATCTCGGCTGTCGGTTACGGGACGGAAGAGTTCGCCGAATATTGGCCGGTCGATTTCCATGTGATCGGCAAGGACATCCTGGTGCCGCCGCATGCGGTCTATTGGCCGATTATGTTGAACGCTTGCCGGATCGCCCTTCCGAAGAGCCTGTTGGTCCATGGCTGGTGGATGGTTTCGGGGCAAAAGATGGCCAAGAGCACCGGCAACGTGGTCAATCCGCTCGATCTGATCGATCAGTTCGGGGCCGATCCGTTCCGGTATTTCGTGATCCGGGAAATGAACGTCGGGCAGGACAGCGATTTCTCGCTCGACCTGTTTATGAGCCGTTACAATAGCGATCTCGCCAACGACCTCGGGAATCTGGTCAGCCGGACGTTGAACATGGTCGGCCGTTATTGCGGGCGGACCCTGCCGGAGGCGACGGTCGTCGAGGAACCGGAGAAGGCGGTGCACGACCTCTGGAAGGAGACCAGTGGCGAGGCGATCAAGTTTTACGAAGGATTGCAGTTCCACAACGCCCTCGACCGGACCTTTACCTTCATCCGGGCGATCAACCGCTACGCCGAGCAGCGGGCGCCCTGGAAGCTGGCGAAATCGGAAACTCCGGAGGACCGGGCCGCGCTGGAGACGACCTTGGCCACCATGGCGGAAGGGTTGCGCCTGGCGGCGACCCTGTTGTCGCCGGTGATGCCGTCGGTCGCCGCGAAGGTGCTCGAGTTGTTCGGGGCCGGGGAAGCCTCCGATTTTGTCGGAGAGTTGAAGTGGTCGAACCGCCTCGATGGAAAAGAAGTGGCGGAACCGGTGATCCTGTTCCCGCGTCCGGCCAAGGAGGAGAGCTGACCGGACGGTCGCCGCGGAATGAAAACCATCGCGGATCGACCCGGGCGGCGGCGCGACCTGGCGGGTCTCATCGCGTTTTTGCGCGACTGCCGGGAGGAGGCGCGGGCGGCCGGGAGTTACCGGATCGCCAGCATCACCCTGCGGGTCGGGCACATTGATCCGTTGGCGGTGCTGGAGTCGATCTTCGAGCCGTCGGAGTTGCATTTTTACCTGGAGAAAAGCGGCCGGGACGAAGCGATCGCCGGGGCGGATGGGGAAGTCGCTTTTTCGGTGAACGGCGATGATCGGTTCGTCCAGGCGAAGGCATTCGTCGAAGAACAACTCTCCCGGACGATCCACACCGGGGATTTGGAGGCCGAGTTTGGCGGGCCGCATTTCTTTTGCGCCTTCGGTTTCGACGGGACGCCGCCGTCGGAGGAGGCGGCCTTTCCCGGGGCGACGGTGTTTTTGCCCCGTTGGCAAGTGGCGCGGCGCGGCGAGCGGTATTCGGCCACCGCTAATCTACGGGTGGAGCCGGACGCCGACCTCGAAATGTTGGCGGAAAAAGTTTGGCGGGCGCACGGGAAGTTTTCCTCGTTCGATTACGGGCGGTCGGAACGGGACGTCGATCGGTTGGCCGGAAGGAACGGCGGCGCGGTCGAGACCGTTTCGCCGGAGCGGAACGGGGCCCGGGTGCGATTCGAGGAATCGGTGGGGCAGGCGCTGGAGTTGATCCGTGAGGAGCGCTTGCGGAAAGTGGTTTTGGCCCGGTTTCTCGACGTCCGGATGCCGGAGGCGATGAATCCGTTGCATGCGTTGAACCGGTTGCGGATGGCGTATCCAAAATGTTTTACTTATTCGGTGGCGAACGGCCGGGGACAAAGCCTGATCGGGGCCAGCCCGGAGTTATTGGTTCGGAGGACCGGCGGGCGGTTGGAAACGGAAGCGTTGGCCGGGTCGGCCCCGCGCGGGGAGACCGCGTCGGACGATGCCCGGTTGGGGGAGGAGTTGTTGCGCAGTCCGAAAGACAACTGGGAGCACCGGCTGGTGATTGAGTCGATCCGGCGGAGGTTGGAAACGTTGCCGATCGCGTCCGAATATTCGTCGCAACCGCGATTGGTGAAGCTCGCCAACGTGCAGCATTTGCGGACGCCGATTTCCGGGATGATCCCTGCCGGGCTGCATCTGTTCGATGTGTTGGCGGAGTTGCACCCGACTCCGGCGGTGGGAGGAACGCCTCGTGATGAAGCCCGGGAAGCGATCCGGCGGCTGGAAGGATTTGACCGCGGGCTCTACGCCGGCGCGGTCGGCTGGATCGACGGGCGAGGAGATGGCGAGTTCACGGTGGCGATCCGTTCCACCTTGATTGATGGAAGTAATGCCCGCCTCTTCGCCGGGGCCGGAATCGTCGAAGGATCGGTCCCTGCCCGCGAGTGGGAGGAGACAGAAGTGAAACTCCGCGCGGTCCTCGATGTGCTGGCGTAATCGGACCGGGCGGAGTCTCCCTCGCTAGACACGTCAGGGATGCAATCGGCTGGATGGTAGGCACCCCAATCGATGAATCCCCCCTGTGCGTTTCCCGTGATATTCCCTACTTGCGGGATCGATACCGCCGAACGACCAGAATCCCGCCCATAAAGAGCCCGAGTCCCAAAGCGTAGGTCGAGGGTTCCGGGATAACTGTGATCCCTTCGTTGGCGGTGGCATTGTACCTGTAGAAATTAACGAGGAAGGAACCTTCGTAAAAATCCGGATCAATTCCCGTAACGGAGATATAGCCGAAGAAATCATCGACCCCATCGTTGAAACGGTAACCGCGGTAAACGGTCACGCCGCTGTCCGGCGGGGTAGCATACAGATCGTCACTATTGAATCCCTGTGCATTGTTTACCACATCGCCAACGCCGATAGGGTTGCTTGTCCAGGCAAAGTGATCGACATCAAAATTCATGAAATTGAGCCCGCAAAACCTTACGGCGCCGGGAAACGATGGGTCGTATTCATGGACAAATTGATTACCGATAGGGTTAAAGTAAAGAACGCCAGTATAGGCCTCAAGGATTTGATTGACCTGCACTTCCTGAGGAGCGGCGCTGGCGATTGATGCGGAGAGTAATCCCGCTGCAAAGCCGGTTTTTGTTTTGAGGAGGGTAGTATACCTGCGGCGGGTCGTGGCATGCTTAGTCATTTTGTTTAATCCTGGGTTGTGAGAGCTTGGCTAGAGGTTGCATCATGCAGCTCCAGTCGATTAGGTAACGACCTAAGCCGGGTGTCCTGTCAATGGTTTTTTAGAAAGGCATAAAAACTGTCTGCCAACCTGGCGGGATCGCCGATGGGGCTTTGCTTGACCCTGTCGCGCAGGCGTAGCCGGAGATCTCGGAGAGTTTTCCAATCACCGGCAAGTTTTCCGGCTTGCGCGATGAACCCTTCGGGGGTGGGCGCGACACAATCATGAAGTCCCACACGTTTGAGCAGTCCCGCGGCCTCTCGGGCGACAAAGCAATTCCCTTCAAGAGTGATAACGGGAACTCCCATCCAAAGGGCTTCGCAAGTCGTCGTGATTCCGGTGTATGGAAAGGTGTCGAGCGCGATATCGATCCGGTGGTAGAAGGAGAGGTCATCGAGGGACTTCGAATCGATCGGATGGAGGTCGATTTGGTCCGTTGGGAAATCGTGGTTCTGAAGATAGTCAAGGAAGCAGCGCCGGTTGTTCGAGTCGCGAAAAATCTCTTTTCCTAGAATAAACCTGCTGCCTGGAACGGCTCTCAAGGTTTCGCCCCAAAGTTTTACGACCGGGGGATGAATTTTATGCAAAGCGGTAAGGGAGCCAAAGGTGACGTGCCCTTTTTCCAAGGCGGGAAGAGGGTTGGGGGACGCGGCGGGCCTCAGGGGCTGAAAGGCGTGGAGTCCGCCTTCCAGGAAATACCGTTTTTCCCCGGAGAAGGGCTCTGGATCCCGTGGATCTTCGGTGAGGTCATCGACGAACCACCAGTCCATGCAGGAGAGGCCCGTCGGTGTTGTTCCGCCGAGGTAGTGGGCTTGAACCGGAGCCGGACGGTAGGTGAGGATACGCAGGCGCTGACTGTCAAAATGCGCATTGATGTCAATCAGGAGGTCGAGTTGATCCTTCCGGATGATCTCGGCGGCATTACCGGCGGGAATGCCTGCTATAGTGCGAAACGCGCTAACGGTGTCGCGATATTGCCGCGTGATGTCATCCTCGAACGAACTGTCATGATAGGCGAAAAGCGTGACCCCTTTGGCTCGGAGTTCCTTTAAAAGGGGCAACAAAAAGTGCCCGTTGGCGTGGTGAAAAAAGGTCGTGCTGAGAAAGCCGACGCGAAAAGGCCCCCGGCTGCCGGGGTCCCTGGGTTGGACGGCGGGTAAGGAAACGGCAGGTTTTCCGAACGATTGCTCCCATTGCTGCATAAGCTGGCGAAGGCGTCCTGGCGACTGGTCGCTGCTGGCCAAAGCAATGGATCGCGAAAGGACCAGTGCATCCTGGGGCGATTGCCGCCGCAATGATTCATTGATGCGGACGCAATCCGCCGTCCGCCCAAGCTGATGGCAGGTATCGGCCAATGCGGCGAGATAGTGACAGTTTGCGGGATCTATGCTGCTGAGTTGTTGCCACACCGGCAGTGCCTCGGCCAGCCGCTTTTCCCGCAAGTAATAAAAGGCGAGGAGTTCCCCACTTTCCTTATTCTTTAAATGCCAGCCCTCCCTGAGGAGTTTCTCCGCGGCAGGAAAGTTTTTATTCTGGAGAAGTTTTCGTGCGCAAGAAATCCTCAGGGCATGAAGCTGGGGTTGTTGGGCCAGAAGGGCAAAGACGTAGTCATCGGCTTTTGCCGGAGGAATTTTTTCCAGCGCTTCAAGGACGGTCCTGAGATAAGGCGAGGGATCGGGGCCGGCAATCAGGGCTTTTTCCAGGAACGAGAGTGCCTCTTCAGGAAAGCCCGCTTGCAGCGCGAGATTTCCCAATGCCGCGTTGGCTTCGGTATGATTCGGGGCCTTTTCAATGATCTCCCACAGCAGATCCTCGGTTTGCTCCAACTCGCCGCGTTGAAGCGTCTCTTTTGCGCGGTTCCAAAGGATCGTGACAGTTTTCGAGGCGGAGGGATCGGAGTGCATGGAGAAAAACTGCTTTTTTCGGAGGGTAATGACAAGTTCAACGGTGCCCGGTTGTCATCCTTCCGTGTCTTGCAGATGTTGATACGCGCGGCCTTCCAGGATCTGCTTGACCTCCGCGACGAACGGGTTTGGCAGGAATCTTATTTCGGTATCTGGATACCTCCACCACATGGAGGAATTTTGGGCTCCCAATGTGGGCTGGAGGAGCTAGGTTTGGGGAGATGGCGCACAATCTGGACTTTGCGAATACGAATAGTCTGTGGGGAAGTTTTTTGGCTGAGACCTTGTTTCGTCGCGGGGTCCGCCACGCGGTAGTCTCGCCCGGGTCGCGGTCGGCTCCGTTGGCTTACGCGTTCGCGATGCATCCGGGGATCCAGGCGACGCCGGTGCTGGACGAGCGGTCGGCGGGATTTTTCGGATTGGGGATCGCCAAACGTATTCGGAAACCGGTGGCGTTGGTCTGCACTTCGGGCACGGCGGCGGCGAATTATTTTCCAGCGGTGATCGAGGCGCGGGAAAGCGGAACGCCGTTGCTGGTGTTGACGGCGGACCGTCCGGCGGAATTGCGGGAATGTTCGTCGGGGCAAACCATCGACCAGGTTAAGCTGTTCGGGAATTACCCGCGCTGGCAGGCGGAATTGGCGCTGCCGGAGTTGGATTTGAAGCAGTTGGCGTATTTGCGTCAGACGTTGGCCTATGCTTGCGAACGGGCGCTTTGGCCGGTGGCCGGACCGGTTCATTTGAACCTCCCGTTCCGCGATCCGTTGGCTCCGGTGGTCGACGGAAGCGTGGAGAATCTATCGCGGAAAAAAGTGGAGGCGTTGTTGGCGGGAGTGACACCGCTGGAAGTGCGGGAGATGGTGCCGTCGGATGGGGAGGTCGAGCGATTGGCGGAGGCGTTGGGCAACAGCGAGCGACCGTTGGTAGTGGCGGGACCGGCCTCGCCGGCGTCGCCCGAGCGGTATGTCGAGGCGGTTTTGCGGCTGGCGGACCGGGCGGGGGCTCCGGTCCTGGCCGATGTTTTGTCGCCGGTGCGGCAGCGGGGATGGGAGCGGGAGTGGGTGATCGGAAATTACGACATGCTGTTGGAACGGAAGGAGATGCCGGAGGAGAAGCCGGATCTGGTGGTGCGGCTTGGCGGCTTGCCGACCAGCAAACGGTTGCGGCGGTGGCTGGAAGAATTGGATTGTCCGCAATTGATCGTGGAGGCGAGCGACCGCAACGTCGATCCATCGCATAAGGCGGCGGGCTTCATCCGGGCGGACGCCGCCGCGGTGGCGCGGGCGGTCTCGGAGCGATTGGACGGGAGCGGGGCTGGGCCGGATTGGGCGGGGGCTTGGATCGAGCCGAGCGGACGACTCGGGGACGAAGTGGCGGTTGCGTTGATGGAATGCGACGCGATGTTTGAGGGGAAAATCCCGTGGTTGCTGGCCCAGCACGCGCCGGAGGGGGCCGCGGTTTTTATATCGAACAGCACCCCGATCCGGGACGCGGAATTTTTTTGGCAACCGGGGGAGGTGCCTCATGAGATTTATTTCAACCGCGGGGCGAACGGAATCGACGGGATCTTGTCGACGGCGATGGGAGTGGCCGGGGACAAGGAGCAGACGATTTTGGTGACCGGGGATCTGGCGTTTTTGCATGACCAAGGTGGTTTGATGAACGCGCGGGCGATCCGGGGAGGATTGACGGTGGTGTTGATCAATAATAACGGCGGTGGCATTTTCCGGGGGTTGCCGGTGGCGGAATTCGATCCGCCGTTCCGGGATTTCTTTTTGACCCCGCAGGACGTCAGTTTCGAGCGGTTGTGCGCCGCTTACGATGTCGGCTACGAAGAGATTTTGGACTGGGGGGCCTTCGTGCGGGCGATCGAAGAACCTTGGGAGCGGGGAGTCCGGGTATTGGAAGTCCGGACCGATTCGAAGGAAGATTGGGACCTCAGGAAACGGCTTTTAAAAGGGTAAATGGACCACGGAATACACGGAAGACACGGAAGGGGGAGCGTGACAAAATCATTGGGGGCAAAATCATTTTCTTTTCCGCGGGGGCTTAATATACGGAGCGGAAGTATAGATGATTTTGTCCGTCATGATTTTGTTTAGGTTTGTCTCAGGCTGCTCCTGTCCTGGAATTTGCAGCTTGAGAATACAGGAAGGGGAAGGAGGGCAAATTCACCTTCCCCTTCCTGACCCAGGCTCTTTTTATCTGCGATTATCCGCGAAATCTGCGGTTCAAAATCAGAACTCGAACGTGTAGCGGTTGAGGCGGCGTTCGATTTCGGCGATGATCTTTTTTTCTTCGGCCTCGCCGCGGGCTTCGAAGGTGACGGAGAAGCGGACGTAGGCGCCGGCGTCGTCCCAGGGAACGGTGGAGACGAGGTTCTCCATGATCATCCATTGGCTGAATTCTTCGCCGGTGGCGAATTCCGTGGCGGTGCCGTCGGCGGTTTTGGCGCGGCGGGGGGATTTCACGTAGAGGAAGAAGGAGGCCTTTGGTTTTTCGGCCTGGAATCCGAGACGTCGGAGGGCGGCGACGAGGAGGTCGAGACGGCGGGAATACTTCGCGGCGATTTCGGCGGTGAATTCCGGGTGGTCGAAGGCGAAGGCCGAAGCGTGTTGGATGGCAAGGAACTGGCCGGAGTCGGAGTTGTCCTTGACGTCGCCGTAGGCCTGCACGATGAGCGGATTTCCGGCGACGAAGCCGCAGCGCCATCCGGTCATGTTGAAATTTTTGCTGGTCGAATGGAGTTCGATTCCGACATCCAGCGCACCCGGGGTGGCGAGGAAGCTCAGCGGTTTTCCTTCGAAGACCAGGCTCGCGTAGGCGAAGTCGTGGATGACGATGATGCTGTGCTTTTTGGCGAAGGCGACGACCTTTTCGAAGAACTCCGGGGTGGCGCTGGCGCCGGTCGGGTTGTTCGGGTAGTTCAGGACGAGGACCTTCGCTTTTTGCAGAACGTCGGCCGGAATACCGTCGAGGTCGGGGAGGAAACCGTTTTCGGCGGTCAGTTTCAGATTGTGGACGATTCCGCCGTAATATTTCGCGTGGGTGCCGAAGACCGGGTAACCGGGGACGGTCATGAGGACGACGTCGCCCGGGTTGATGAAGGCGGCCGGGAGAAGGGAGAGGGCGGCCTTGCTGCCGATGGAGTGGATGACTTGGGTCTTCGGATCGACGGTGACGCCGCAAGTGTTTTTGAGATAGTTGGCGGCGGCCTCTTTGAGCCGGTCGTCGCCGTTGTCGGCGTATCCCCGGTTTTCCGGTTTGCGGGCGGCTTCGTAAAGCTTTTCGACGATCGGCGCCGGGGCCATTTCGTCGGGTTCGCCGACACCCATGTCAATCAAGGCCAAGTCGGGTTTGGCCTGGCGGGCGGCGCGTTTGGCCCGCTTGATTTTCTCGAACTTATAGATGGCGGTCGACTTGCCGTATTCGGCGCCGCCGATGCGTTCCGCGAAAAGGTTTTGAATGAATGAATCGCTCATGACGTTGAAAATGAAAACGAAGGGTCATTCAATCGAAGCAAAGGGAGCGCTTCGAGACTTTTTTTCCAAGTCGCCGGGTGTGTATCGACCGTAGCGTCGAGTTTTCACTCGATGATTCCTTCCGCGATGGTCATCCGGCGAAAGCCGGATGCTACGGAGTTATCGACCGTGGCATCGAGTTTTCACTCGATGATTTCGTCCTCGATGTTCATCCGGCGAAAGCCGGGATGCTACGGAGGAATTGAACCGTAGGATCGAGTTTTCATTCGATGATTTCGTCCGCGATGGTCATCCGGCGAAAGCCGGGATGCTACGGAGGAATTGATCCGTAGCATCGAGTTTTCACTCGATGATTTCGTCCGCGATGTTGATCCGGCAAAAGCCCCCACCTTCGAGACGATCGGGGTGTGGGAATGCTCAGCCAACTCGGCGGGTACGCGCGTCTGGTCTCCTCGTTCTCGTCCGCAGGGCATCGATTCCGTTGCTTGACCACCGGGATGATTCGCATAGTGTTTCATCATGATGCAATTGACGATTCGGTCGACGGACAAGGAGTTGGAGCAGAAGCTGGAGGAGGTTAGCCGGCAACGTCGGTGGTCGTTGAATCAGACCGCCGTCTATGTGCTACGGAAGGGGTTGGATTTGCCTACCGAAGTTCCCCCGGAGCCGATCGGTGACAGGTTGGACGGGTTTTTCGGTTTGTG
Organism: Verruconatronum alginivorum; assembly: GCF_056590205.1. Taxonomy (NCBI): domain Bacteria; kingdom Pseudomonadati; phylum Verrucomicrobiota; class Opitutia; order Opitutales; family Verruconatronaceae; genus Verruconatronum; species Verruconatronum alginivorum. The sequence goes on from NZ_JBWPVQ010000001.1 coordinate 4,391,159, forward strand.
GAATCGAGAGGAGGCAGCTGCTTTCGAGCGGACGACGGAAGAAATGTTCGGTCAGGTTGACGAGGAGCATTGGAAATGAGGCTCTTGTTGGATACGAACGCTTACTCCGCGATGATGTTGGGGGTGGAGGGCGCACGTCGGACAATTGGTTTGGCGGAGAGGATCTTTTTGCCGATGCCAGTGGTGGGGGAGTTACTCTTTGGATTCCGAGTCGGTAATCGAAGGGAAGAAAACGAGCGAATCCTCCGGGATTTTCTCGGGAGTCCTGTCGTTTCGCTGGCGGGGGTGGATTATGAAACGTGCGAGGAATACGCGCGGATCGGACGGGAATTGAGGGCGGCGGGAAGGCCTATTCCCACGAACGATCACTGGATTGCCGCGATCGCGATGAGGAATCACTTGAGTTTGCTGACGCGTGACCGGCATTTCAACGCGATAGCCGGGCTCGACCTGCGACACTGGTAGGAAGGGCCGTTTGGGGCGGTGGGTGGGCAGGCTCGGTTTTACCGGAGTTTGAAGCGGGCGATGATTTCTTTGGCGAGGTCGCGGTAGGCTTGGGCGCCGACGCTGGAGCCGTCGTATTCGGTGATCGGTTGGCCGTAGCTGGGGGCTTCGCTGAGGCGAATGGAGCGGGGGATGATCGATTTGAACATCTGCTCCTGGAGGTGGGAACGGACCTCGTCGACGACCTGACGGGAGAGATTGGTGCGGATGTCGAACATGGTCATGATGATGCCGCCGAGTTCGAGTTTGGGGTTCACTTCCGCCTCCTTGAGTTGCTCGACGACCTTGAGGATTTGTCCGAGGCCTTCCATGGCGAGGTATTCGCATTGGAGGGTGATGAGGAGGTAATCGGCGGCGGCGAGGCTGTTCATCGACAGCATGCCGAGGGCGGGGGGACAGTCGAGGATGATGGCCCGGTATTGGTCGCGGTCGACGATGTCCTGCAAGGTGTAACGGAGCTGGAGGAGGTAATCTTCGCGTTGGGAAAGTTCGACTTCGATGGCGGCGAGATCGACTTCGGAGGGGAGGATGTAGAGGTTTTTGAAAGCGGTGGGGAGGACCAGGTCGGCGGCGCTCCCTTTGCCGGTGAGGGGACCGTAGATGCTGCCGCCTTCGGTTTTTTCGAGGCCGAGACCGCTGGTGGCATTGGCTTGGGGGTCGAGGTCGACGACGAGGGTCGGGATCTTTTTTTCCGCGAGGGTGGCGGCGAGGTTGATCGCGGTGGTGGTTTTCCCAACGCCCCCTTTTTGGTTGGCGATCGTGAAGATGGTAGACGGCATGGGATCTATCTGAATGGATAGGAGGGGGAAGAGTCTAGCCTGAAACTTTTGCGTCCGGGGCATTTGGCGGTTATTTTGAGGCCATGGCGGCCAAGGGGACATCCTGGGCGGAGAAACTGCCGATTCTCGGCGCGTTTTTGTTGGCGGTGGCGTTCGTGGCGGCGTTTCTGTTGATCGACGGGGTGCAGGAGGCGGCGTTGGCTTTGTTGGATTGGGTCGACCGGATGGGCGGATTGGGGGTGTTGATCTATTTCGGGCTCTACTTTCTGATTGTGGTTCTGTTGATCCCCGGAGTGGTGTTCACCTTGGGGGCCGGTTTTTTGTTTGGTTTCTGGCTCGGGGCGGTAGTGATCGTCGGTGCGTTGGCGACCGGATCGGCGGCGGCGTTTTTGATCGCCCGCTATGCTTTTGGGGAGACGTTGTCGCGGAAAATCCGGGAACATCCGAGAATCCAGCTGTTGAACCGGGGGTTGAAGAAGGAAGGGTGGAAGATTGTGCTGTTGAGCCGGTTTTTGCCGGTTTTCCCGTTTAAGTTGTCGAACTATTTTTTCGGGCTGACGGCGATTCCGTTCCGCCATTTCGTGTTGGCGAATTCGGTGGGGGTGATTCCGTTGTCGGTGACCAACGTGTATATCGGCTCGTTGGCCGCCGAGATCGCGGATTTGACGGAGCGGGAGCCGCGCGCGTGGGAGTGGCCGCTGTATGGGATTGGGGTGGTGGCGGCGTTTGGCTTGATTTATTACATCACCCGACTGGCCCGGCGGTCGATGCGGGAGTCCCTGGAGGAAGAGGAGAGGGGGTTTTAACAACCACGAATTCACCCGAATGAGATTCGGAGAGCGGTTGTGCCGGGGATCAACCCTTGGCCGGTTGTTTGAAAACCTCTTCGAGTTCGAGACCGGTCAGTTTCTTGATACCGGAGAAGAGTTTCCAGAGGGCGAAGCCCATGACGATGGTGCAGGGGATGACGATGACCGGCCAGCTCCAGGCGGCGAGGCTGCCGATCTCCTGGTTGAAGGCGACGGCGTCGACGCCGGGATCGGTGGTGACGATGATCCGGGCCAGGGCGAAGTTGAGCAAGGCGCTGACGAGGAACGAGCCGGCCAGGAGCCAGGTGCAGGTATTCAGCAAGCGGTCGAAATCGGTGCGCTTGCCCCGAGCCTCGAGGGCGCGGTCGATTTTCTCCACTTCGATGATCTCCTTGTTGAAAAGGAAGGTCCGCACCAGCGGGTAACGGGTCTTGGCGGAAAGAAGGACGACGAGCCCGATCACGGCCGGAATGCCGGCTTCTTTGACGGCGATCCAGACCGGGTTCAGGTGGAGCAGTCCGATGCCGCCGGTGAGCAGGACGCTGACGAAGCCGAGGATCGAGATGAAATTGTATTTCCGCCGGGCCTGGAGGTCGTAGAGGAAGTAGCCGATCGGAAAAAGCAAGGCGACGATCAGGACCTGGGCCGGGGAAAGGGCGGGGAGCCAATCGGAGCCCTTGCGCAGGAGGAGGACCGGGATCAGGATGTTGAGAGCCAGGTTGACCAGCAGATTTTCCCGTTTGGCGGGAGTCGGGGATTGCGAAGGTGTGATTTCTGTTTTGATCTGCTCCATCATTGAACTCGGGCTGACATTGTCGCAAAAATTACGGGAAATCAAATGGAGGCAAGGATTATTCGCTGTCTGATCACCGCCGGGCCGACCCGGGAGCATCTGGATCCGGTCCGTTACTTCAGCAACGGATCGAGCGGCAAGATGGGCTATGCTTTGGCGCGGGTCGCCCGGGCGCGCGGGTGGCGGGTCGACTTGGTGAGCGGCCCGGTGGCCTTGGCGGCGCCGGAAGGGGTGGCGTTGCACAAGGTGGTCTCGGCGGAGGAGATGTTGCGGGAGACCGAGCGCTTGTTCGCCGATTGCGACTTGTTGATCATGTGTGCGGCGGTGGCGGATTACCGGCCGGTGCAAATCAGCGACCGAAAGATGAAGAAGATCGAAGGGCGCTTGGTGGTGGAGTTGGAGCCGACCGTCGACATCGCCCGGCGGCTCGGGGCGATGAAGGGAGACCGGGTATTGGTCGGATTCGCGGCGGAGACGGAGGATTTGGAAGAAAACGCGGGGAAGAAACTGGCCGCCAAAAACATGGATTGGATCGTGGGCAACCGCGTCGGCGGGCCGGGTTGCGCGATGGAGTCGGACGAAAACTCGGTGGTGTTGATCGGAGGCAATGGAGAAGCGCGGCGATTCGGTCCGGCTCCGAAGGAGGAAGTCGCGGAGTTTATCCTGGATGCGGTGGGAAAGGAAAGAGAAGGAAATTAACCACGAGGTAACGAAGTGAAGATGGCGTAGCAATGGACACGAATGAACACGAAAAGGTTATCGGAAGCTTTGGTGGTTTTGATAGCGGAGAAGGAAAACACACCCCACCATGCGCGCGCATGGTCCCCCCCTCTCAAGAGGGGATTAACGTGCGGGAAGTTCCCCTCTTGAGAGGGGTTACCGCTCGCCAGAGCGGTGGGGTGTGTCTCTGGGCGGCCAACGACCTTTTCGGATGGATAGAGCCGTATGCTGAGTAAAAAGGCCAGTTCGCTCGACCGTGTGCTTGGACGTCTCGACAACCTCGACGCGGTGAATCTGACCAACCTCGTCCAGCGGTTGGCGCGGGAACGGAGTTTGTTGGAAGCGGTTTTCAACGTGATCCGCGAAGGGATCCTGATCATCGACAAGGAAGGGGTGATCGAATACGCCAACCAAGCGGCCGGACGGATGGTCGGTCTGCGGGACGGGGATCTCGGGGAGACGACGCTCTGGAAACTCGCGCCCGATTTGGCCCGGACTCTGGAGGGAGAGGCGGGCGGGAAGCTCAGTCCGCCTCCGACCTTCTCGAAGGAGCTTTACCTGAGTTATCCGGAGCGGCGGTATGTCCGTCTCTATCTGACCCCCTTCGAGGAGGAGACCTTGGAGGAAGAGTCGGTCACCCGGTTCGCGGTGATTTTGACCGATATCACCAAGGAAAAGGAGACCACCGAAGAGTGGGTGGAGAGCGAGCGGATCCAATCGATTCTATTGCTGGCGGCGGGAGTGGCGCATGAATTGGGCAACCCCTTAAATTCGTTGAACATCCACCTTCAGTTGATGCAGCGCGGGCTCGGCAAAATGGAGAAGACGGCGGAAACCGCCCGGATGCGGAAAAGCCTGGAGGTCTGCGAGGCGGAAGTCGGGCGGTTGCACGGAATCATCACCCATTTTTTGGAGGCGATCCGGCCGGCTCCGCCCGATTTCCAGGAAGTCAATTTGATCGAGATCCTCGAGGAAGTGTTTCAATTCCAAGCCGGGGAACTCGACGACCGGGGCATCCGGGTTGACGTGGAGTTGAACGAGAAATTGCCGGTGGTGCTCGGCGACCGGAATCAGTTGAAACAAGTTTTCTTCAACCTGACGAAAAACTCCATGGAAGCGATGCGGGCCGGCGGGACGATTCGGGTGACGACCCGCAGCGACGACCGGTTCATTCATTTGCACTTCGGCGATTCCGGGGCGGGGATCAAGCAGGATCAAGTCGGCCGGGTTTTCGAGCCGTATTTCACGACCAAGAAGACGGGAACCGGACTCGGATTGATGATCGTGGAGCGGATCATGCGCAATCACGGCGGCACCGTTTCGATCGAAAGCAAAGAAAACGTTGGGACGGTAATTTCGTTGCAATTCCCGCATAAAGACCGGCGGGTTCGGCTGTTGGAGCAGTAACTCCCATCGCTCCATCGCGGAGGGTTGTCGCCCGGGGCTACTGGTTGGAGCAAGTTCCGGTTTTAGCCGGTGTTTTCACGGGGGTGAAGACCGCATGAATGCGGGACTCCAACGAGGCGGCTGGGTGAAATAGTGGTGCGCCTGGGATTCAGGGGAAAAGAGGGTGGCTTTGTGAAACTCCCTGTGTTATAAAGAGAAGCGTCGACCCCGGTTGACGACTTTGCGATGGACGCCAAGGGATTTCTCCAAAATCTGCTGCAACCCGCCGATATCCGGTTGAACGGAGACCGTCCGGAAGATATCCGGGTGCATGATCCGCGTTTTTACCGGCGGGTGTTGCTGGGGCGTTCGTTGGCTCTCGGGGAGAGCTACATGGACGGGTGGTGGGATTGCGAGCGGTTGGACCGATTCTTTTTCAAATTGATGCGGACCCGCGTCGCCAGTCAGTTTTCCCCGTGGGACGCCTGTCGGGCCTATTTGCATTCGGTGTTGATCAACCGCCAATCGCCTGGGCGCTCGCGGAGAGTGGCGAAGGTCCATTACGACCTCGGCAACGATTTCTACCGCGACATGCTCGATCCATGGATGCAATACACCTGCGGATATTGGCGGCGGGCGCGGACCCTCGATGAGGCGCAGGAGGCGAAACTCGATCTGGTTTGCCGGAAGTTGCAACTGAAACCGGGCGACGAGATCCTCGAACTCGGCGGCGGGTGGGGCGGATTCGCCCGTTTCGCGGCGGAGCGCTACGGCTGCCGGGTGACCTCTTACAACATTTCGGCCGAGCAAGTGAAGTTCGGGCGGGAATGGACCAAGGATTTGCCAGTGACGATCCACCGGAAAGATTACCGGGAGGCGACCGGGACGTTCGATAAAGTGGTCAGCATCGGGCTGTGCGAGCATGTCGGGCGGAAGAATTACCGCCAGTTGATGGAAGTGAAAGCCCGTTGTCTGAAAGAGGATGGGCTGATGCTTTTGCACACCATCGGGCGCAACACGGAAACCCGGATGACCGATCCCTGGATCGACAAATACATCTTCCCCGGCGGAATGCTCCCGTGCCTGAAGCAGATCGGGGCGGCGATGGAAGGGCTCTTCGTGTTGGAGGATTTGCACAATTTCGGTCCTGATTACGACCGGACCCTTATGGCTTGGCACAGGAATTACCGGGAACATTGGCCGAGTCGGAAGACGGAATTCGGCGAACGGTTCGACCGGATGTGGAGTTACTATCTTCTCTCGTGCGCGGGTGCCTTCCGGGCGCGCGATATCCAACTCTGGCAGTTCGTCTTCTCGAAAAAGGGGCTCCTGCCGGAATACCTGCCGGTGCGATGACGACGGCCTCTTACGAACGAAAAAAAGAAGCGGCGGCCCGGACGCTCCGCACGACGGGGGACGCTCCCGGCGGGACCATTGGGTTGCGCAAGCGAACGTCGAATCTCTTCCGGCAAGTCGAAAACCGACCCGGGAAACGGCTCGATTTGAGCTCGTTCAACCAGGTTATTTCGGTCGATTCGGCGGGATTGGAGGCGGACGTCGAGGCGCGGATCACTTACGAGGAACTGGTGGCGGCGACCTTGAAACACGGATTGCTGCCGCCAGTGGTGCCGCAGTTGAAATCGATCACCCTCGGAGGTGCGATCTCGGGAGGCGGGATCGAATCCTCCTCCTTCCGGTATGGCTTCGTCCATGAAACGGTGCGGGAGATGGATCTGCTGCTGCCGTCGGGCGAAGTGGTCACCTGCGCCCCCGAGAACGAGCACCGCGACTTGTTTTACGGGATTCCTAGTTCGTATGGGACACTCGGATACATCCTGCGGGCGCGGATTCCGCTGATAAAGGCGGCTCCGTATGTGCGGCTGACGCACCGCCGGTTCGGGTCCGGGGAGGAATGTTTCGGGAAACTCGAACGGATTTGCCGCGGGGAGACGGAAGGAGGGGCGCCCGATTTCGTGGATGGGGTGGTCTTTTCCGACACGGAGCTCTATCTCACCGTCGGCCGGTTCGTCGAGGACGCGCCCTATGTCAGCAATTACCGGTTCATGGACATCTTTTACCGGTCGATCCGGGAGCGGGAAACCGATTATCTGCGGACGGCTGACTACATCTGGCGGTGGGACACCGACTGGTTTTGGTGCAGCCGGGCGTTGGGAATGGAGGTGAAACCGATCCGGCTTCTCTTCGGCGCCTGCGGGTTGCTGCGGTCGACCACGTATTGGAAAATCCGCGATCTGGCCTTGAAGACCGGATTGGCCCGTTGGGCGGGCGGGGCGGGAAGGGAGTATGTCATCCAAGACGTGGAAATCCCGTTGGACCGGGCGGCGGAGTTTCTGGCGTTTTTCCAGCGGGAAATCGGGATTCGACCGATATGGATGTGTCCGGCGCGGGCTCCGGACGGCCGCTCGGAATTCGTTCTTTACCGGACGGATCCTCGGAAGATTTACGTGAATTTCGGTTTCTGGAGCAGTGTGGCGAGCGACGGGGAGCCCGGGTTTTACAATCGGTTGATCGAGAAGAAGGTGGTGGAGTTGGAAGGGAAAAAGTCGCTTTATTCGAGTTCCTGGTTTCCGGAGGAGGAGTTCTGGCGGCTCTACAATCGGCCCGCTTACGACCGGTTGAAGAGGAAATACGATTCGGCGGGCCGCTTGCGCGACCTGTATGAAAAGTGCGTTCTGGACGGAAAGTGACGGGGAGGTGGTTGAACCGGAGAAAATAACTCGAAAAAACCTCCCTTTTCACTGTTGACAGACCGGCGAAAAACATAAGATTTGAGCCTTCTTGATTACGCGGGCGTAGCTCAGTTGGTAGAGCACCACCTTGCCAAGGTGGACGTCGAGAGTTCGAATCTCTTCGCCCGCTCCATTTTCGGTCTGCACCTGAATCGGGGCAGACCTTTTTTTGTATCCGCAGGTCGGACGCAATCGGGATGGCGAGTATGACTGATCTCGCAGAGTTCGTTCCTCGTTCCCCCTATTTAGAGCGTGTCCGAAAAGGTGATTGGCTATCGAAAATCGGCCAGGAAAACGGGAATATTAACCGTATTTAAGCTTGAAATACAAGCGGCCTCAAGCTGTTGTGGTTAAATGACTAAACCTAACCATAGTTCAACAACTGAGGCCAACGGCAATCCTGCACATTTCACGCCCTGTTTCAATAACTTTTATTACGCCGCGAGCACGGATTTCAGCGAGTTCTTGGCCGAAAGTGCCGATTTATTCGATTCGAGGCCCGATTTGGTGGTGAAAATCGAGGCCGATCTCGACCGGCACGGCTTGGAGAAAAAGAAGCTTCGGCGGGCCGACCGTCTTTTTCTCCAGAGCCAAAACGGTGCGTTGGCCGGGCTCGAAAACCTTCCCGAAAGTTTTCCGCCGCCACGCTTCGATGCCAAGGGCCGGAAACTGCCGGGTAAACTGGAGGTGCTCGAACAAGGGCGGCCACGAATGCCTGGCGCGGTAGCGGGGGTTTTGCTGTTGACGCGCGGCTATCACGGCTCCTGCACCAACAAGGAAGCGCTGGATTTCATGGGCGAGTCCAAAAGCCTGGAAGCTTTTCTGGTCGGACGCGGGCTGAGCCTGCCGGGGCGTTCGACCATGAGCGAGTTGCTCAATGCGATCAGCCTTGAAACGCGTGAGGCGATCCTTTCCGCCCAGTTAAACCGGGCCAGCCGGGAAGAGCTCGACAGCTTCGATCAGGTCCTGATCGATAGTACCGCGACCAAGGCCAATTCGTGCTGGCCGACCGATGCCAAGACCATCTTCGTCCTGGCCCGGCGCCTTTATGAGATCGGCCGCAAGTTCGAGCTTTTCGGTTTGGCAAATATCCGCCCGGGACGCATGGAGAGCTACCTCGAAGAGCTCTCGAAAAAGCCTTTTCAAATCAATCTTAACGCTAAGAAAAAGAAGAAGTTCCAGAAGTTTTGCCGGGAGTTCATTGAGTTGGCGGCCAAACTTCTTTGCCATGCGGATAACGAGTTCAAGCGCGTGGAGGCAAGCTGGAACGAACGACTCGACAACGGGCGGATCCTGCCCAGCTTGCGCCAACAGGCCAAAGCGCGTGTCGATCTGTTTGTCGAGAGTCTGCACCTCGCCACGAAGTCGCTCGAACAAATGCGCCAACGCATTTTCGAAGAAAAAACCTTTCCTTCGACCGAGCGCGTCTTGAGCGTTCACGACCGCTCGGCGGCTTACATCCAAAAGGGAGGTCGCCAGCCGGTCATCGGCTACAAGCCGCAATTGGCCCGAAGCGCCAATGGATATGTCGTCGCGCTGAAGGTCGATTCAGGCAACACCTCCGATTCCTCCAACCTGGTGCCGATGGTGGAAAGAGCGATCGCCAACACTGGAGTCATACCGCACCTGACCAGCGTGGACGACGGCTATTCTTCGCGGGAGGGCCATGATCGGGTCAGGGAGTTGGGAGTGGAGATCGTCAGCATCAGTGGATCGAAGGGAAAGAAGCTCCTTGGCGAGGACTGGGACGGGGAGGAGTATCGCCTGGCCCGGGCCGGCCGTTCGGCCGTGGAGTCTTTAATGTTTTGCCTGAAGTATGGCTTCGACTTCGGCCAACTCAGCCGGACAGGCATTGCGGCAGCCCGCGAGGAATTTTTGGAGAAGTGCCTGGCCTACAATGCGTGTCGGACGATCCTGCTGCGAAAGCGAAAACGACGGTGCCAAGTCGCTTGAGCGAGGTCCCCCCGTCATTCCAAACAAAGAACGTCGAAGACGGAGGATCGGTCCTGTACCGATCCTGCTCAATTTGGTTCCAAAACGACGATTCGGACCGTATTCACTGTTTGGTTACTGCCTTTGGGGGTGCCGGATTCCACCCATCCACCAAACATCCATCTTCAATCAAACAATCGCCGCTCGTAAAAACCCTTTTCGGATGGAATCTATTTAGGGGGATAGGCGGATTGGACGTGATTCTGGTAAAAGATTACGCATCTTTCAAAATCCTTGCTCAGGGGTGAGCTGAGGACGAAAGACCGATGTAACGCGCCTATTCGTCCCGATGAAGTCAAAAATCTTTGTTTCCACCGCCGACAATTTTGTCACGGCTTCGCACTGCTTTCCTGGCAGCCCATTATTTCGGGTTGTTTTTGTTGCCGTAGTCTTGGCGATTTTTCCGATCGTGGCGACCGCGGCCCCGATGCCTCAGGAACATTTCTGTTCCCTGCCCAGGGAAGGACTGATCGATGAATCAGCGAGCGTCGAGACGATTCCTTGGTCGGATATCGGGGCGAAGGCCGGGGCGCAATATGAGGGCGACGGGCTCTCCGTCACCGCGACAGAGAACGGAGCGGTGCTCAATTCGGTTTTCCAGCGGCTGCGCGGCGAGGGGACTCCGGGAGGGCTCTGGTTGGAATCGACCGTGGAAGGCGCGTCGGCGGACCGGTTTCGGGTGAGGGCGACGGCGGTGGGCCGCCTAAAGGAGGACGGAGATCCCTGTCCGTCAATTGAACGGACAGGAATGTTCGCTTTTCTTTTGGAAGCCGGCCGCGTCGAGACCGACGCCAACCTCGTCCGCTACATCCGCCCGGGGCTGATCGAGGAGTATTCGACGAGCGTGGACGGGGTGCGGCAGGATTTTTTGGTGTTGGATCGCCCGGAAGGCGCCGGGGAGTTGCGGGTGGAGTTGGCCGTGGACGGCGCGCGGGCGGAGAAGGCCGGGTTTGGCGCCCGGTTGATTCTGGAGGGCTCCGGCCGAAACATCGCCTACAGTCGCCTGCTCGTCGAGGATGCCGAAGGTCGGGTGTTGCCAGCGCGGATGGAAGTGGTCGCCGCGGACCGACTGGCCATTTGCGTCGCCGACACCGATGCGATTTATCCGGTGCGCATCGACCCCACATTCAGTGATGAAAACTGGGTGAGCCTGGGAGAATTTCCTGGAGCAAATGGAGCGGTTCGCGCGATGGCGGTCGATGGTATGGGCCATCTTTACATTGGCGGCGAATTCACCGTCGTGGGGAACGCGGTGGCGAGTCGTGTCGCGAGGTGGGACGGGAGCCGTTGGTCTGCGCTCGGCTCCGGGGTGAACGGTTTGGTTTATGCCCTTGCGGTGAAGGACGATCACCTTTACGTCGGGGGTGGGTTTACCAGTGCGGGTGACGTGCCGGGCCGGAATTATATCGCCAAATGGACAATCGGCGGGCCCGGTGACGATGGTTGGTCGTCGCTCGGTTCGGGAGTGAATGGTTTGGTCCATACGTTGGTGGTGGAGGGCGATAAGCTGTTCGTCGGTGGAGAGTTCACTTTTGCGGGAGGCGTTTCCGGACGCAATCGGATCGCTCAGTGGATTATCGGTGGCACTGACGATAGTGGTTGGTCGTCGCTCGGTTCAGGGGTGAACGGCTGGGTTTACGCGCTGGCGGTGAAGGACGATGCCTTATACGTCGGAGGATCCTTTTCCACTGCGGGCGCTGTTTCGGGGCGGAACGGCATCGCGAAATGGGTGATTGGAGAGGCCGACGATAGTAGTTGGTCGGCGCTTGGTTCGGGAGTGTCAGGCTATGTCGCCTCGATGGCGGTGAAAGATGATGATCTTTACGTGGGTGGGTTGTTCACAAGCGCAGGTGGAGTTTCCGGGCCCAATCGGATCGCGAAATGGGTGATCGGCAGCACCGACGACAGTGGCTGGTCGGCGCTCGGTTCGGGATTGAACCACACCGCTGCCCCCACGATGGGTAGGGTCGATGCGCTGGTGGTGAAGGACGACGACTTGTATGTCGGAGGGTATTTCAACACTGCGGGTAGTGTTTCCGGGCGTAACAATATTGCCAAGTGGGTGATCGGCGGGACCGACAACTCCAGTTGGTCGGCGCTCGGATCGGGAGGGAACAATGCGGTCCGCGCGGTGGCGGTAGTTGGGGATCGTCTCCATATCGGGGGTGATTTCACCCTGGCGGGTGGTGTTTCGGGGCGCAATCATATCGCCAAATGGGTGCTCGGCGGCACCGAAAACAGTAGTTGGTCGGCCCTCGGGACGGGACATGGTCTGAACGGCTGGATTTCCGCAGCGGTGGTTGCCGACGGCGAACTGTATATCGGAGGATGGTTCAATAATATTGGGGGGCTTCCAGTCAACCGGATCGCAAAATGGGACGGGAGCAATTGGTCGCCGCTCGGTTCGGGAGTGGACAACTGGGTGTCCGCGTTGGCGGTGAAGGAGAATGATCTATATGTCGGTGGCGGATTCACTCGCGCGGGCGGGGTCTCGGGTCGTAATTTCGTGGCCAAATGGAGTCTCGGCGGGGTCGATGACTCCAGTTGGTCGGCGTTGGGCTCGGGCGTGGACAACATCGTCAACACACTGGTCGTAAGGGACGACGATTTGTATGTGGGCGGATACTTCACCAGTGCGGGCGGCGTTTCGGGGAGGCGGGGAATTGCCAAATGGGAAACGGGCGGCGTCGGCAACAGCAGTTGGTCGGCGCTCGGATCGGGAGTCTACGGCACCGTCCACGCACTGACGGTGAAGGAAGGTGATCTTTATGTGGCAGGGTATTTCTCGGGGGTCGGCGCGGTTTCCGCGAACAACATTGCCAGGTGGACGATTGGTGGCACCGATAACAGCAGCTGGTCGGTGCTCGGTTCTGGGGTAGACGGCGAGGTCTTTGCGCTGGCCTTGTCGGACAAGGATTTGTATGCCGGGGGAAGGTTCACCAGCGCCGGTGGGATATCGGGGCGGAAAAATATCGCCCGATGGGCGATTGGCGCCACCGGTGACAGCGGTTGGTCTGCACTCGGTTCGGGGGTCGGTTCGGATATAAACGACTCGGTCACGGCGCTGGTGGTGAAGGATAACGACCTCTATGTGGGCGGGAATTTTACCAGTGCGGGCGGGATTTCGGGTCGAAATCATATCGCCAAATGGGGGCTTGGCGGCACCGGCGACAGTGGTTGGACGGCACTCGGTTCGGGCTTAAACGGTGGATTACGTGTCCTGGTGGTCTTCGGCGATGACATTTACGTGGGCGGAAACTTCTCCGTCGCCGGCGATAAGGTTTCCCCTCACATCGCCCGGTTGGTGCAACCAAGTCGCAGTATCCAACGTTTTCTTGGTGGCCAAGAGATGCTGGTGCGGAAGATCGCCCCCCCGGGCGAAACGGTCTGGATCGAAGCGGCATCCAATCTGGGTGGCGCCTGGTTGATCCTGGGGGAAGCCAAAGAGGTCGCGCCCGGATTGTACGAATACCTTGATCGCGACTCTCCAGCGCTCTCCCAACGGTTTTACCGGCGCGCCGCCAATCCATGATCCTTTGATCCGGCAAGCTTTGGGACGGGTTGCGCCTCAGGGTTATGCAATTAGCGGTATCCGGGTGAATTCCGCCTTGAGTTGACGTGGCGGGCGCGTAGGTTCGGTGGTTTGGGCGACCGCGTGGGGCGGCGTCCGTTTTGATTCGATGAAAGCGTCTGATTTATTCACCTTGCCGGACCATTTGCCGTTCGGAGAGTTTTTCTCTCCGGAGGCGGCGCCGTGGGAGTGGGTTGCGGCGATCCGGGGCGCCTTGCAGGCCTTTGCGTGGCCGGAGAGAACCCCGGAGCGCGAGGGGGCGTTTCGCATCGAGGGTCCGGTTTTTATTCATCCGTCGGTGCGGTTGCCGAATTTCGGCACGGTAATCGGTCCGGCCTACATCGGGGCGGGGACGGAGATCCGGCCGGGGGCTTTTATCCGCGGCAATGTGATCGTCGGGGAAAACTGCGTGCTCGGAAATTCCTGCGAATTCAAGAACGCTCTGTTGATGGATCGGGTGCAGGTGCCGCATTTTTCGTATGTCGGCGACTCGGTCCTGGGGAGTGGCGCCCACCTCGGGGCGGGGGTGGTTTTGTCGAACCTTCGGCTCGATCAGCAACCGGTGCCGGTGGTGGTGGATGGAACGCGGGTCGATTCCGGGTTGGTCAAGTTGGGCGCGTTGCTGGGCGAGAGGGCGGAGGTCGGCTGTAACGCGGTGTTGCAGCCGGGGACGATTCTTGGGCGCCGGGCGTTGGTCATGCCGGCGATGGCATTCGGGGGGACGCTGCCGGCGGGACGGATCGCCCGGACCCGGACGGCGGTCACGACGTTTCCGCGGCGGGATTAGGCGATAGACAATAGACGATAGGCGAAAGGGGAGAAGACGATAGGGGAGAGGGGTATATTTTTGTATGAGCGAGCGATCCATTTTAGAATCTTTTGAAAATGCCAATCCGGAGCGCGATTACCGGATCGAGCACACGTTTCCGGAGTTTACCTCCGTCTGTCCGAAGACCGGTCAGCCCGATTTCGGGACGGTGGTCATCAGTTATGTGCCGGACCGGCAATGTGTGGAGTTGAAGTCGCTGAAGTTTTACCTGAACGGATTCCGCGACAAGGGGATTTTCTACGAGGCTGTGACCAACAAGATTTTGGACGATTTAGTGGCGGCGTGTGGACCTCGTCAGATGACGGTGACGACCCGCTGGGGCCCGCGCGGTGGCTTGAGTTCGGTGGTGACGGCGAGCCACGGCGGCTGAGCCGTCCTGGCTCGCGGGATCAGGCGGAGAGCTGGTCGTATTGGCACCAATACGCCTTGACCGCGCGGATCGTCTCTTCGAGGTCGTCGGAACTGGTCGGTTTGACGAGGTAGGAATTGGCGCCCAGTTTTCGGGCGGCGGCGATATCCTGGGGTTCGTCGGAGGAGGTAAGGACGATCACCGGGAGGTGAGGAGCCGATGAGCTTTGCCGGATCCAGTCGAGCACTTCGAAGCCGGAGTGGTAGGGGAGTTTAAGATCGAGGAAAATAAAGGCCGGCATGGGGAAGCGCTTTCGGTCGGCGAAATCGCCGGTCCCGTTCAAATAATCGATGGCCTCCTTGCCGTGGCGGGCGATGTGAAGCGGGAGGGGCATCCCGGCGTTTCGCATCGCGCGTTTCATCAGGAAAACATCGTCATCATTGTCTTCCACCAAGAGGATCGGTTTCGAGTTCGGATCGATGGTGCCAGTCATCGGTTATCAAGTGAAGTGAGGTTCAGTTTAACAAAGACACCCTTTTACCCTCAGCCGACTGTCGCCGGGTGGCAATAGCTCCGGAAGGTTTTTACTGATTTTTCATGGAAAAGCGTTACTCCTTTCGCCGATCCGAACGAAGGTTTTCCTGTGAGGAAAAGAGGGCCGATCCCCCGTTGTCGGAGGTGGGCGAACACGGTATTTTGCTCTTGAATGGAAAGCGGTCTCTCCGTCCCGGGCCATCCATTCGTGTGTCCGAGAGTATGAGAGTTTTGAGCGAAAAAGAGGGAGGGCGCCGGAAACGCGGCGCTTCGGCGGAGGAATATTTGACCGGGTTGCGGGAAACCCCCAAGTGGATTTCGCGGAGGTTTCTTTACGATGCACGCGGCAGCCGGCTGTTTCAGGAGGTCCGGCGTCTCGCTGAGTATTATCCGCCCCGGGCGGAAGCGACGATCTTGCGGGAAAACGCGGGCGAGATCGGGGAATTGGTCGGCGAGAAAACGGCCATCGTCCACCTGGGCAGCGGCGATGGTGAAAGGATCGAGTTGCTGCTCGATCATTTCCGCGAACCCGCCGCCTACCTGCCGGTCGACAACTCGCGGGAACGATTAAACCGGGCGTCCAAGCGGTTTCGGAAGGAGTATCCCCGGTTGCCGGTTTTTCCGGTCTGCGCCGATTACACCAATGGCTTGAACCTTCCGGCTGTTCCGGTGAAGTCGCGGCAGACGTTGCTTTTTTTTCCGGGAGCGGGTCTGGGCAACTTCGAACCGATCGATGCTCTCGGCTTTTTGTTGAAGTTGATCCGACTCGGCGGCGAGCGGACCCGGTTGTTGGTTGGGATCGACTTGAAGAAGGACGAAGCGGTTCTCCACGCCGCTTACAACGATCCGACTGGGGTGACCGCGCGGTTTCATCTGAATATATTGACCTTCGCCAATAGGGCCTTTGGCGCCGATTTCGATTTGTCCGGGTTTCGTCATCGGGCCGCCTATGATCCGGCCGCGGGAAGAATGGTGATGCAGTTGGAGAGTCTGCGGATGCAGGAGGTCCGGATCGCCGGGGAAACGGTCTTTTTTGAACGGGACGAACGGATCACGACGGAATATTCCTACAAATACACCGTCGAAGAATTCCAAGCGATGGCCCGAATGGTGGGCCTCGATCCGACGGCGGTTTGGACCGATCCGGACGACTTATTCAGTCTTCACTACCTGAAGTCGCCGTGATGTCGCAGACGGAGGGAGGCGTGCGTCAACGCAGACGGACGTCGGTGACGAAGTATTGTGTCTTGCCGGGTTGGACCAGGTTCAAACCGACCTTGTGGCCGGGGCTGTTCGGTGGTCCCATCCACGGCTCGACGCAATAAA
>NZ_JBWPVQ010000001.1:4415000-5067500 GCF_056590205.1 Verruconatronum alginivorum
GTTGATGGTGATCGACGAGGCGCACTGTATCTCGGAGTGGGGCCATAATTTTCGGCCGGATTATCTGAAGCTGGCCGGATTGTCCCGGAATCTTGGCGTCGAACGGGTCCTGGCGCTAACGGCGACGGCCACTCCCGAGGTGGCGGCCGATATTTGTCGCGAATTCCAAATCGCCGCCGACGACCATATCCATACCGGGTTTTACCGGCCAAATCTGGAGCTGCGGGCGACGGCGTGTAAGACGAACGAGCGCGACGGACTTCTCCGCGAACGATTGCGGAGTCGTCCCAAGGGCCCGGCGATCGTTTACGTGACCTTGCAGGCGACGGCCGAGGAAGTCGCGAAGTTTTTGGCGGCGAGTGGATTTTCCGCCAAAGCCTACCACGCCGGTTTGCCGAGCGAGGATCGGGTGGCGGTTCAGGATTGGTTCATGTCTTCGGCCGATGCGATCGTCGTGGCGACGATCGCCTTTGGCATGGGCATCGATAAGTCGGACATTCGTTACGTCTATCATTACAACTTGCCGAAGAGTCTAGAGAACTATTCCCAGGAAACAGGTCGGGCCGGACGCGACGGCAAGCCGTCGATTTGTGAAATCCTGGCCTGCCGGGATGACGTCGTGGTCTTGGAGAATTTTTCGTTCGGCGACACGCCGGATCGCGAAGCGGTCGGGGAGATGGTCGACGCAATGCTGGCTCATGACGGGGAGTTCGATGTTTCGACCTACGAGTTGTCGAACCAGTTCGATATGCGGCCGTTGGTGGTGAACACGCTTTTGACCTATTTGGAGCTCGCCGGGATCATCGAGGCGACGGCTCCTTTCTACAATGAATATCAATTCGTGCCGCTGAAGAGTTCGTCCGAGATCCTCAGTCGCTTCGATGAGGAGCGGGCGGCTTTTTTGCGGCAAGTATTTGCGTCAGCGGTCAAGGCGAAGAAGTGGTTTCATATCGATTTGGCGAAGACGGCGGGCCGTCTCGATACTACCCGGGACCGATTGGTCCGGGCGTTGAATTACCTCGAGGAGCAGGGCTTCTTGACCCTGAAGGTCGCCGGGCTTCGTCTTGGGTATCGTTTGGTGAAACGTCCGGCGGATGTCGATGGACTGAAGCGGGAACTGGCGGACCGTTTCGCCACACGGGAGCGGAATGATATTTCCCGTGTTCGGCAGGTGGTGGCGCTGGCGGAACATCCGGAGTGCCTGGTTCGCCGCTTGCTGAGTTACTTTGGGGAAACCTTGGAGCGTGACTGCGGGCATTGCGACCGTTGTTTGGGTGAATACAAACGGTCTCGGGCGAACGGAGCCTCGAATGGGACCCGTGGATCGTTCGATTTGACGGCGTTGGGTAAATTGCGGCGGGAACATCCGGACGCTCTCGGAACCCGCCGGCGGGCGGCTCGGTTTTTCTGTGGTTTGACCTCGCCCCGGTTGACGCGGGCGAAACTCACGCGTCACCCGCTTTTCGGCACACTGGCGAATGTTCCCTTTCGCGAAGTGTTGGAGGCAATGGGGGAGGATTGATGTCTGCCGCATGCTACGGAGGAAGCGACCGTAGATAACATGAGGGCGACAAGTGGGAAAGAATTCTCCAACATGTCGCCCGATATGAATAACCAATCGAAAAATAACTTCTCCAAATTGATTAACGGAATCGTCTCGTCCAATGGGCAGGAGGTCAAGCTCGGGATCGATCTTCATGCCCGCGATGGCGTGGCTTGCCTACAGGTGGACGGCAGCTTGCCGCAACGCCCGTTGCGCTTGAAGCACGAGGAACTGGTTCGCCTCGTTGGCAAGTTAGTGGCCGCCGACCTGAAGGTTTATGCCTGTTATGAGGCTGGTCCTTGCGGCTATGGATTATACCGCCAGCTCACCGAATTGGGAGCCACCGTTTTCGTGGTTGCCCCGGTGAGCCTGGCGGGCGGACGCAACCAAAAGACGGATAACCTTGATGCGCGGGGGCTGGTCGACCAACTCGACCGCTATTTGCGAGGCAACAAGAAGGCCTTCACGGTCATTCGTGTGCCAAGCCAGGAGGAAGAACAGGCGCGGGCGAGATCACGTCTGCGCGATCAGATCAAGAAGAGCCGGAGTGGATGGGAGGCACGTGGTCGAAGCGCGTTGCTGGCGCAGGGATTCCACGTGAAAGGCCGTTGGTGGGGGCCGCGCAAATGGAAGGATCTCTGTCTCGAATTACCCGAGTATCTGGTCCAGCAACTTGAGGTAATGCGTGAGATTCTGCTGAAGCTCGACGAGAAGGAAAGGGCCATCAAAAAGGAACTGGTCGAGGAGGTTAAACAGCCTCTGCCGGTCGGAATCGGAGCCCTGACCTGGGTGATGCTCCTGCGGGAGATCTGCGACTGGGGACGGTTTAAGAACCGGCGTCAAGTGGCCGGCTTCGTCGGATTATGTGCCGGGGTTCACCAAAGCGGAGGATCCTCCCGGGATCTGAGTATAAACAAGCACGGCAATCCGCGAATACGCGCCCTGTTAATCGAAGCGGTCTGGCGCATGGTGCGATGGCAACCCGATTACCCGCCCGTGCGCGAGTTGGTCGAGAAGCTTGTCAGCGGCCGGTCTCGGCGCAAGATCGCGGTCGCGGCCGCCCGCAAGCTCGCCATCGATCTGTGGCGGTTGGCCACCGGTCAAACCACGCCTGAGAAGCTCGGCCTGAGGATGCCCGAGGTTGCAGTCGGCTGAGGGCAACCAACTTCCCTTTTTGTTCTTTGATCTTTTTGCCTGAAGCGAACCCGATTTCGGAGTGGAGCGCGCACGTTTCGATGCTTGGACTTTCATCCGTTCCTGTAGATTGTGCCGCTTGCTCCGTCCCTCTTTTCCTCCGGCCTCGCCGGGGGTCGCATAAATTATAATGCGCTGCCTCTAAGGCACGCGCGGATAGCAGTTTGTCCCCCCGGCCAGTTCGAGGGGACCGGGGACGAGAGACATTCCTTTCCGGGGGCAACTCCAAAGGCCAAAAGATTGGGGCTCATTGCCGCCCCCAAACCCCCGCTAGGGGAACTAAGGTAAGAAAGCAGATCTTAAGAATGTCCTAAGAAAAATAAATCAAACAACGGTTTCATTTTCCGCTTGTCACGAAACCCTCATAGCAGCATCGAGTTTTCTCTCAATGGTACTTCCACGATGTTCATCCGGCGAAAGTCGGCATGCTACGGAGGAACCGACCGTAGATAACATGAGGGCGACAAGTGGGAAAGAATTCTCCAACATGTCGCCCGATATGAATAACCAATCGAAAAATAACTTCTCCAAATTGATTAACGGAATCGTCTCGTCCAATGGGCAGGAGGTCAAGCTCGGGATCGATCTTCATGCCCGCGATGGCGTGGCTTGCCTACAGGTGGACGGCAGCTTGCCGCAACGCCCGTTGCGCTTGAAGCACGAGGAACTGGTTCGCCTCGTTGGCAAGTTAGTGGCCGCCGACCTGAAGGTTTATGCCTGTTATGAGGCTGGTCCTTGCGGCTATGGATTATACCGCCAGCTCACCGAATTGGGAGCCACCGTTTTCGTGGTTGCCCCGGTGAGCCTGGCGGGCGGACGCAACCAAAAGACGGATAACCTTGATGCGCGGGGGCTGGTCGACCAACTCGACCGCTATTTGCGAGGCAACAAGAAGGCCTTCACGGTCATTCGTGTGCCAAGCCAGGAGGAAGAACAGGCGCGGGCGAGATCACGTCTGCGCGATCAGATCAAGAAGAGCCGGAGTGGATGGGAGGCACGTGGTCGAAGCGCGTTGCTGGCGCAGGGATTCCACGTGAAAGGCCGTTGGTGGGGGCCGCGCAAATGGAAGGATCTCTGTCTCGAATTACCCGAGTATCTGGTCCAGCAACTTGAGGTAATGCGTGAGATTCTGCTGAAGCTCGACGAGAAGGAAAGGGCCATCAAAAAGGAACTGGTCGAGGAGGTTAAACAGCCTCTGCCGGTCGGAATCGGAGCCCTGACCTGGGTGATGCTCCTGCGGGAGATCTGCGACTGGGGACGGTTTAAGAACCGGCGTCAAGTGGCCGGCTTCGTCGGATTATGTGCCGGGGTTCACCAAAGCGGAGGATCCTCCCGGGATCTGAGTATAAACAAGCACGGCAATCCGCGAATACGCGCCCTGTTAATCGAAGCGGTCTGGCGCATGGTGCGATGGCAACCCGATTACCCGCCCGTGCGCGAGTTGGTCGAGAAGCTTGTCAGCGGCCGGTCTCGGCGCAAGATCGCGGTCGCGGCCGCCCGCAAGCTCGCCATCGATCTGTGGCGGTTGGCCACCGGTCAAACCACGCCTGAGAAGCTCGGCCTGAGGATGCCCGAGGTTGCAGTCGGCTGAGGGCAACCAACTTCCCTTTTTGTTCTTTGATCTTTTTGCCTGAAGCGAACCCGATTTCGGAGTGGAGCGCGCACGTTTCGATGCTTGGACTTTCATCCGTTCCTGTAGATTGTGCCGCTTGCTCCGTCCCTCTTTTCCTCCGGCCTCGCCGGGGGTCGCATAAATTATAATGCGCTGCCTCTAAGGCACGCGCGGATAGCAGTTTGTCCCCCCGGCCAGTTCGAGGGGACCGGGGACGAGAGACATTCCTTTCCGGGGGCAACTCCAAAGGCCAAAAGATTGGGGCTCATTGCCGCCCCCAAACCCCCGCTAGGGGAACTAAGGTAAGAAAGCAGATCTTAAGAATGTCCTAAGAAAAATAAATCAAACAACGGTTTCATTTTCCGCTTGTCACGAAACCCTCATAGCAGCATCGAGTTTTCACTCGATGATTCCTTCCGCGATGTTCATCCGGCGAAAGCCGGCATGCTACGGAGGAACCGACCGTAGCATCGAGTTTTCACTCGATGATTCCTTCCGCGATGTTCATCCGGCGAAAGCCGGCATGCTACGGAGGAACCGACCGTAGCATCGAGTTTTCACTCGATGATTCCTTCCACGATGTTCATCCGGCGAAAGCCGGCATGCTACGGAGGAACCGACCGTATCATCGAGTTTTCACTCGATGATTCCTTCCGCGATGTTCATCCGGCGAAAGCCGGCATGCTACGGAGGAACCGACCGTAGCATCGAGTTTTCACTCGATGATTCCTTCTACGATGTTCATCCGGCGAAAGCCGGCATGCTACGGAGCGACTGCGATAGCGACCCGGATTATCAAAATATCCTGTTGGGCCGTTGCTTTGATTGCGGCGCTGTCTGGTGCACCGAATGTTCTTACCTTTTGAAGAACGACGAGAAGGAGTGTCCGCGCGCTGCGGAACATGAGGAAGAGTTGTCCGATTTCGAAGATTGAAGATGCCCGGGGGAAGCCGGAGCGTCACGCCGGGCTTCGTCCGGCGTGACGATGAAATCCGGACTTACTTGTGAACTTCCGCTTTGCCGCCGGGGCGATCGATGTCGGACCGCAACCCGGAAGCGCTCCCCTGCCGTCCGGCCAGCGACGCGGCGACGGCCCCGAGGAGCAGGCCGAGAAAAGCTCCAAACACCGTGGTGCCCCCGGCAGTGGCGGCTTGTTCGAGGTCTTCTTGTTGGATCTCGACGTCTTCGAGCGCCTCGCGGGCGGGATCACCGAACTCCTGAGCGACTGCTTCGGGGTCGTCGATCTGCTCGGACGCCACCCCGACGATCTCACTGGCCAAGCCGGCCGCTCCACCGATCAGGCCGCCGACCGCGGTGGTGAGAAGCATGAAGGTGACCACCGTCACCACGCCCCAAACCATGAATCCCTCCAGGAGGCCGTCGGTTTTGTTTCCCAACCCGGACATCCGGCCGGCGATCCATCCGCCGCAGTAGAGGGCGATAATGAAACTGACCACGGCCCAGATGACGGCTCCGATCCCGAGTTCCTGGGCGAACTCGGTCCCGACGGCCGGCATGGTCCAAAGGCCGATCGCCATTCCGAGAAGGGTGAGCAGTAGTTGAACGGCCAGGGCGGCGACGGTCCCGGCGATGATCGCGCCCCACGAGAGGCGGCGGCGGTATCCGACCGGTTCCCCGGTTCCGAACCCTGTCGAATGTTTGTAACGGTCTTCCATAATGATCTGATCCTTTCAGGTGTCTTGATTGACGATTTCGGTTTTCAGGAAACGTCCACGGCCCCGGGTGAATTTCCGGGGATGCGGGACGACGACGGATCGGAGTGGAGCCGTTAGAATCGTGAAACGGTCTTTGGCCGGGGAGCTTAGGCCGTGCCAAGGTCCGGGGTGGGGTCGGTTGTCGGAACGAATCATAGGGTTCGTTTCTCAAAATCGTCCTTTGTCCGGCGGCAGCCGCGCCCATTCTGGGGTTCAAATTTCTGCCGGACGGCGGGAAGCGTGCGAAATGCCTGCCTGGAGCCGAAGAATCGTGCGGTTTTCCCCTCAGTCGAGGGATTTCATCAGGATCCGGGAATTGCGTTTGTTCTTGTCGTAGGCGGCGAGCCGCTCCGGGGGGAGGGCGTCGCGGCCGGTTTCCTCGAAGCCGCAGACCGAGTGAAAAAAGGCGAAGGTTTGGGTGGAGAGGGCGATGAGCCGCCGGGCGCCGCGGCGTTTGGCCTCCATGCAGGCGAAGGAGACCATTTTGCGGCCGATTCCGCTGTGTTGGTTGCCCGGCATGACGTAAAGCGAGGCGATCTCGGCGGTCTCGTCGCCGGGATAAAGTTGGATGGTCATGCAAGCCACCGGAGTCTCGTCGATCTCGAAGACGTAGTAGTCGTCGATTTTCCGTTCGATGCTTTGGAGGGAGCGGTGGAGGAGTTCCTCCCGTTTGACCCCTTGGCGGGTGATGTTGTAGATCGTCCGGGCGTCGCGCCGGGCGGCCCGACGGATTTGCTGGTAGTCGTTCCCGTAGATCAACGTGCCGACTCCTTCGCTGGAAAAAATCTCGTTCAGCAAGCCCTCGTAGACCCGCCCGTCGACCAGGTGGACCCGGGGCGGACCGGATTTGATGGCTTTCACCGCGTGGACCGCTTTGCTCCGGGCGTTTTCGCCGATCGCTCCGGGATGTTTTTGGAGCAGGTCGTCCAACGTCTCCATGGCGATTTCCCGTTTCACCGATCCGTCGATTTCGAGGCCGGGGAACGGGCAAAGGAAAATGATTTTGGTCGCCTTGAGCGCGACCGCCAGCTCGGTGGCCAAATGGTCGGAATTGATCCGAAGGGAGCGACCCTCCCGGTCGAAGGCGATCGGCGAAACGATTGGGACGATATTGGCCTCCATCAGGTGTTGGATCGCCTTGTGGTCGACCCGTTCGACTTTCCCGGTGAAAAGCTGATCGGCGCCCCGCTTGATTCCGACCGGAATGGCCCGGATGGCGTTGGTGAGGGCGCACTTCAAGCCGCTTTGGGTCAGCCCCTCCATCACGCGGTGGGAAACCATGGTGGCGGCCTCGATTCCGAGGGCGAGGGTGGTGGAGTCGGTCACGCCGACGCCATGGACGTCGCTGATCGGGATCTTACGTTCGGCGGAGAGGTCGGAAATCTGTTGGCCGATCCCGTGGATCAGGACCACGCCGATGTGGAGGCTCCGGAGGACGGCAATATCGAGGAACAGATTCGGCAGGTTCTCATCGGCCAGGACGCTGCCGTCGATCGCGATCACGAACACCTGGTCGCGAAACCGGGGCACGTATTTCAGGATGCCGCGGAGATCGGTCGGTTTGATGGCGTTGGCTGGATCGGATTGAGTCATGTTGCTGAGAGGCAGGAAGAAAACCTCATTCCGCCCGAAAAGTCCACCGATTAACGCGACCCTCGGTGGAGAGGAATACCTCGTATTCGCCCGGTTCGAGGAATTCGGGCGGGATGATGAACAAGGTCCGGTCGGTATGTTCGGCGGCGAAACGTTCGGGAGGGCGGGGGACGATGAGAATCCTTTGCCCCTGGCGGAAAACGACCAATTGCGGGGCGCGGAAGCCTTCCGGTTTCTCCCACGCCAGGAGGGCGAGGTAAGGTTCGCCTGAAGGAACGACCGGACGAGCCTCGAGGCGCAGGAGTTGTTCACCTTGTTCGAGCGGAGGAAGGTGGCTCGACCAACGGACCACGCGGGGGTCGGACCGCATCATCACCTCGAACGGCACGTCCCGCAGGTCGAGGTCGTCCTGATCGACCGGGAGCCGCGCCATCTCCTCGGGGCCGGCCGCCATGCCGTAGGCGTTGGGAAACGGACGCCAACCGACCTCGCGCAACGCGTGTCCGCCGCGAATCTGAGATTCCTCGTAAGGATGGCGGGCGGCGTCCTCCTTGCGGTGGAAAAGGTTCACCACGGTGTAGAACCCGACGAATCCGACGATGGCCAGGATGATCCAGCGCATCGGCCAAGGTTTGCGAGGAGGCGGTTTGGAATGATTGCTCTTGTCCATCGGAGGAAATTCGTCAAATGAAGTGGGCTGCGGAAAAGGTATGAAGATTTAGGTCGGAACAACGTATTTGCAAGAAGATGCCTGTTTGGATGGTGGAGGTTTTCGGGGCCGCGCAGTTGAATCGGGCCTTTTTATTGATGAATCTGATCGTATTGCCGTTTTGGACGGCGATGATCGTCTTTCCGCATAACCGGTTGGTTTGGAAGATCTCCCACCCGTTTCTGGTGCCGGCGTTGCTCGGGGGCGTGTATTTGTATGCGATTTACCTGTTGGTGACGATCACCGGGGTGCCGCCGCTGGTGGGATTCGAGCTGAAGGCGATGCGGAATTTCGTCAATCACCCGCTGGTTTTCCTGGTGGTTTGGGCACACTATCTGGCGATCGACCTTTTCCTCGGCATGTCGATTTATCGGGATGCGGCCAAACGAAAGATCCGCGCGCCGGTGGAGTTGTTGCTCTGTTGGATTTTCGGACCGCTCGGATTGATGGCTTACGTCGCCCGCCTCGGGTGGATCAAGTTGACGCTGCGTTGAAGGGGCCGATCCGGGAGTTGCTGGAGGTGCGGAGCCAAGGAGGGAGCTTCGTGCTTTAGCCGAAGGCCGTCGGAAAAGGGGAATGGTTTCGGATGGCCGGAGGTCGAACGACGACGGCTGAAGCGCGTCGCTCCGGTGGCCGCAGGCCGTTGGGAAAGGGGAATGGTTTCGGATGGCCGGAAGTCGAACGACGACGGCTGAAGCGCGTCGATCCTATTCGTCGGTCGCTTCGGTGGGCTCCCAGCCGCCGCCGAGGGTTTTGAACAAGGTGGCGGTGGCGGTCAGTTGGTCGCGGATGGTTTCTTCGAGGGAGAGACGGGCGGTCAACAGGGCGCGCTGGGCGTCGAGGAGTTCGATGAAGGAAATGAAGCCTTCGTCGTAGCGTAGTTGCGCCAAATCGCGGGTTCGCTCGAGGGCGGCGACAAGGCGACGGGTGGCGGCCGCGCGTTCGCCGCTCGTTTCGTAAAATACCAGGGCGTCGCGGACTTCGTTGAAGGCGGCGTTCACGGTGCGGTGATATTGGACTTCCGCTTGCTCCGCGACCGATTCGGCGGTTTGGATGCGGGCGCGGGTCCGGCCGAAATCCCAGATCGGGCCGGCGAGCGAGGCGCCGGCACTCCAGGTGGTGGCGCCGGATCCGAGCAAGTCTCCGCCGGAGGTGGCGGCGGTGCCGAGGAGGGCGGCGAGGTTCAACCGGGGAAACCGGTCGGCCCGGGCGACGCCGATGCGGGTGTGGGCGGCGACGAGTCCGGCCTCCGCCGCCCGGATGTCGGGACGACGTTCCAGGAGATCCGATGGAAGGAGGCTCGGCAATTGTTCCGGCAGGGAGATCGAGGCGAGGTCCCCCGAGGGGAGGTCGGCATCATTCCAAAGCTCGGCCGGGTTCGCTCCGGTCAGAATGCCGAGGGCGCCTTCGAGCAAACGTTGGCGTTGGATTCGGGCCGGTAGTTCGGCTCGGGCAGTTTCCCATTCCGTGCGGGCTTGCTGCAGGCTGAGTTCGTCGATGTCGCCGCCGTCGCGCCGGATCTGTTGCAGGCGCAAGGTTTCGGCCCGCGATTCAATGGTTTCCCGGGTGATCGCCACTTGGCTTTCGGCGGCCCGGAAGTCGAAATAGGTGGCGACCAGGTCGGCGACGACGTTGAGACGGACCGCGTCGCGGGCAAAGGTGTTCTCTTGAAGGAGCGCTTCGGCGGCTTCCCTCTCCCGGGCCAGCCGTCCCCAAAGATCGATTTCGTAGCCGAGCGTTCCCGAGAGGACGAAGAGGTTGTTGGTGGAGGGGGTGACCCCCGGAATTCCGATGGCGGCACCGGAAAGGCGTTCGCGTGAGGCGGAGGCCTGGGCTTCGAGGGTCGGGAGTTGGTCGGCGCGGGTCAGTCCGAGGCGGGCCCGGAACTCCTCCACCCGCAAAGCTTGCAGACGGATTTCGAGATTCCGGTCGAGGGCTTGGGCGATCAGGCGATTCAGGACGGGATCGTCGAATCGCTCCCACCAATGTATCCAGTCTTCGGATTCCGTTTCGCCGAAGAGTTCATGGTCGGGCCATTCCGCCGGGAGAGTGGTTGCGGGCGTCCGGTAGTCGGGACCGCTGGCGCAGGCGGCCAGCAACGTGACCGGCAGCCACAAGATGAATTGTTTACGCATGGGATGAGTCACTCCGTTTGGAGGTGATTCGGTCGCGGCGCCAAGTGGCCGCGTCTTCGAGCAATTTGTAGGACAAGGCGACGAACGGGAGGGCTAGAGTGCTGGCGATGACCATCCCTCCGACCACGACGGTGCCGATCTCCTGACGGCTGGCCGCGCCGGCTCCGGTTGCGATCACCAGCGGCATCGAGCCGACGATGAAGGTGAGGGCGGTCATGATGATCGGACGGAAACGTTGACGGGCGGCAGTTTCGGCCGCTTCGAGCGACGACATCCCGGCCCGCCGGTTTTGCGCGGCGAACTCGACGATCAGGATCGCGTTTTTCGCGGCCAATCCGATCAGCACCAGCAATCCGACCTGGAAGTAAATATCGTTCGGAAAACCGCGGAGGATGGCGGCGAGGGAGGCCCCCAGCACCGCGAACGGGACTGCCGTGGCCACCGCCAGTGGAAGCGTCCAGCGTTCGTATTGGGCGGCGAGGATCAGGAAGACCATCAGGAGTCCCATGCCGAACGCCGCGCCCCCGGCTCCGGCGGCCGCCTCGATCTGGAACGCTTCGCCGATCCAGCCAAGGACGATATTCCCTTCGGAGCGAAGACTTGCCGCGACTTCCTCCATGGCCGTCTTGGCCTGACCGGAGGTGTATCCAAAAGCCGGATCCGCCATCAGGCGGGCGGCCGGATAAAGATTGAAACGGTTGAGGATGTCGGCGCCGCTTTCCCGCTCCAAGGTGACCAATGAACTGAGCGGAATCATCTCCCCGGTGGCGGACCGGACGAATACTTTTTGCAAGTCTTCCGGTTGGCTGCGGAACTCGGCTTCCGATTGCAGATTGACCTGCCAAAGGCGGCCGAAATAGGTGAAGTCGTTGACGTAAAGCGAACCGAAGGTGCTTTGCATTGCCTCGAAGATCTGATTGATCGGCACATCCATCGCCTTGCCTTGTTCGCGGTCGACATGGGCCCGGAAGCGGGGGATGCCGGTCGAAAAGGTGGTCATGACGTTGGTCAATTCCGGTCGCTCGCTGGCGGCGGCGACGAAACGTTGGGCCCAGGCTTCGACTTCGGCGCTGCTTGTTTCGCCCCGGATCTGAAGATACCCCTCGACCCCGCCGGTCATGGAAAGTCCCATGATCGGGGGCGGCACGAAAGCCATCACGTTCGCTTCGGGAATTCCCATGCCGAGACCGAAAATCTGTCCGGCGATCGACGCGGCGTCCTGGCCGGGACCGGTCCGGTCGCGCCAGGGAGCGAGATTGGCGAAGCCGAGGAGCGAGTTGGTCCGCAACGAGAAGGAGAACATGTCGAAACCGGCAAACGAGGTGAAGTCGTCGATTTCGTTCATCGCGGTCAATTGTTGCGACAGGGTGTCGCGGACCGCTTCGGTGCGGGGGAGGGCGGAGACCGGCGGCAATTGGGCCACCACCAGGACGACGCCCTGGTCTTCCTGAGGAACGAGGCCGATTGGCATCCGGGTCAGCACGAACAACGTTCCCCCGATCGCCACCAGGAAGAGAGCGAGTCCGACGATCCAGCGGCGGATCAGGAATTGGACGCCGAAAACGAACGTGCCGGTGATCCAATCGAAACCTTTGTTGAAGATCCGGAACGGCGCCGCGACCTCCTTCGACTCGCGGTCGAGCAGGAGCGCGCACATCGCCGGGGTCAATGTGACCGCCACCACCCCGGAGACGACGACCGAGACGGCGATGGTGACGGCGAACTGCCGGTAGAGTTCGCCGCTCAAGCCCCCTAGGAAGGCGACCGGGACGAAGACCGCCACCAGCACCAAGGTCGAGGAGATGACGGCGCCGGTTACCTGCTTCATGGTCTCGATCGCGGCCTCGCGGGCGCGCATTCCTCTTTCGTGCATCAACCGTTCGACGTTTTCCATCACGATGATGGCGTTGTCGACGACGATGCCGATTGAAAGGACCAGTCCGAAAAGGGTGAGCAAATTAATCGAAAAACCGAAAGCCTGCATTCCGGCAAAGGTGCCGATCAGGGAAACCGGAATCGCCGCCACCGGGATCCAGGTGGCGCGCAAATGTTGGAGGAAGAGGAAGGTGACGAGGACCACCAGGACCGTCGCCACGATCAAGGTGATGAACACTTCCCGGATCGAGACTTCGACGAATTCGGTGGTGTCGTAAGGAACCGAATACGTCATTCCAGCCGGGAAACGGACCGACATTTCGTCGAGCGCCGCCCGGACCCGTTGGGCGGTTTCGAGGGCGTTCGATCCGGGGGCGAGGAAGATCCCCATCGGCACCGCCATTTCTCCGTTGTAGGTGGCGGAAAAGGCGTAACTTTGGGCTCCCAGTTCGGCCCGGGCGACATCTCCGAGGCGCAAGGTGCTGCCGTCTTCGGTGGCCCGCAGGATGATGTTTTCGAACTCAGCCGGAGAAGCGAGTTGGCCATGGGTGGTGATGGCGAAGGTGAAGGCCTGGCCCTCGACCGACGGTTCGGCTCCGATGGTGCCGGCGGCGAATTGAGCGTTCTGCTCGCGGATGGCGGCGACCAGGTCGGAAGGCGTCAGCTCGTACTGGGCGAGTTGGTCGGGCCGTATCCAGATCCTCATGGCGTAATCCTGGGCGCCGAAAAGCGAAGCGTTGCCGACTCCCGGAATCCGCACCAATTCGTCGATGACGTTCAGCAGGGCGTAGTTGCTGATGGTCAACGTGTCGTCCTGGGTAGAGGTCAACACCGGCACCATCAGGATGTTGGTGGAGCGGGCTTCGACCCGCACCCCGAGTTCCCGCACCAGTTGAGGAAGGCGGGGGAGGGCGGCCTGGACCCGATTGTTGACGTCGATCGCCGCCTGGTCGGGGTCGGTGCCGATCGCGAAGGAGACGGTGACGGTGAGGAAGCCGGAATCGGTGCTGGTCGATTCCAGATAGACCATGTTGTCGACCCCGTTGATCTCCTGTTCGAGGGGAGCGGCCACCGACTCCGCCAGCACCTCGGCACTGGCCCCGGGATAGACGGCGTTGACGACGATGCGCGGAGGCACCACGTCGGGATACTGTTCCACCGGAAGGTTGAGCAGGGAGATGATCCCCGCGATCACGATGACGATGGAAATGACCGACGAAAAGATCGGCCGGTCGATGAAAAAGCGTAACATCACTCCACCTCGCCTTCCAAAAGCTGAACCGAGACCGGCATGCCATCCCGCAAAGTGATATGTCCTCCGACGATCAATCGGTCGCCGGACCGGAGGCCGTCGAGCACCACTTGGCGACCGTCGGTCAAGGGACCGAGCCGCACCCGGCGGGCTTCGGCGGTCCCGTCGTCGGTGGCCACGAAAACCCGGGGCCCGTCGCGGCCCTCGCCGACGGCGGTTGGATCAATCAGGAAGGCCTCCTCGAATTCCCGCAACACCAGTTCGATCCGAACGAATTGGCCGGGCGTCAGGCGCAAGTCAGGATTTTCGAATACGGCCCGCAACGAAACTGTTCCGGTCCGGGGATCGATCCGGCTGTCGGTGAAATCGACCACTCCGGCGGACGGGTAGGCGGAGCCATCGGCGAAAAGTAGCCGGGCTTCCCGGCGGTCGGTTTCATCCGCCGCCGTCGCGGCCTGGCGGATCGCTCGTTGCGCGGCGGCATCGCTCTCCGGCACGGAAAAGCGGACCTGGACCGGGTTGAGTTGAACCAAAGTGGTGAGCAACGCCCCGCGGTCGATCAAGCTACCCTCGGGGACGGTTTCCAAACCGGTGCTTCCGGCGACCGGCGCGCGGACCTCGGTGTAGCGGAGATGCAAATCCGCCTCCGCCCGTCCGGCTTCGGCGGATGCAACGCGGGCCTCGGCGAGTTCGAGCTCGGAGATGGCGCGATCGCGTTCCCGCTCGCTGACCGCGTCCTGTTCGAACAAGCGGGAAATCCGCCGCCATTCGCGCTCGGCCTGGTTGAAGACGGCTTGGGCGTTGGCCAATTCGGCGTCGGCGTGGCGCAATGCGATCTGATAAGGCTCCTGTTCGATCCGGAAAAGGACGTCGCCTGCCTCGACCGTTCCGCCCTCGGTGTAAAGACGCTCTTCGAGAATGCCGCCGACCCGGGCCCGGACCTCCACCTCACGGGCGCCCCGGACCCGGCCGGGATAATTCGCCCGGATGGTCACCGGTTCCGGTTCGACCACGACCGCGGTGACGGTTGGCGGAGGCATGCCGCCGCCGTATCCGCCGTTGCCATCGGCCGCGGAGTCGCTGCAGGCGGTGAAGGCGAAGGCGGTCGCGGCGAGGAGGAGGCCGTGCTTCGCTCGATTGAGAGCGGATGATGCGGATCGTTTGTTCATTTGGAAATCAGGATCTCCGACGGCGCGGAATCCCGCGACCTTGAAAAGATTCATACATGAATGTAGGATTGATTAGGAGTTGCCATTCGCGAGTCAATCGAGATGTTTGGAAATTTTGCAGAAATATGCCCGGCCGAACCAAAGAAGTATCCGAAGCGACGCGCCGCGACCTGTTGGCCGCAGCGATTGATCTGTTTCTCGAAAAAGGAGTGGCCCGGGTCACGTTGGAACAGATCGCCAAGGCGGCGGGTTACACTCGGGGGGCGATTTACCATCATTTTTCCAACAAGGGTGAAATCATCGAGGCGTTGATGCGGAGCGTCGAATTGCCGATGGAGGAGTTTCTGCAATTCGAGGAACGGCAGGACAGCGCCGATCCGCTCGGGGCGTTGCAGCGGCGTTGCACCAAGGCGATGGGAATTCTCCTGTCGGATGAATGCCGTCGGCGGATCCATACGATTTTGTATCATCGGTGTGAATTCGTGGAAGAGTTGAACCCGGTTTTCCGGCGGATCGTGGAGCGGGATTCGGATTTGGTGGCGATGAGCGAGAAATATTTCGAGCGGGCGCGGGACCTGGGGCAATTACGTCCGGGGGTGAGCCCGGCGGCCGCCGCTTTTTCGTTGTATTCCTTCGCCACCGGACTCCACCGGGCGATGTTGCGCGAACCGTGGCGGGATCAAATCACCTTGGATGTCACCGCCACCATGGATGTTTTCTTCTGCGGATTTCGCGCGCGTTAAGCCCGGTCGGTTGCGGTGGCGGGCGAGTGCTCCGGGGCGGTTTGCCAGTCGGTTTTCGCGGCCCAAAGCCCGCGGTAATGCCGGCGGCAGGCGTAGGCGAGGAAGAGGTTGCCGATGAGCACGAAAATCGCCACCGGTAGACCGGCGGGGTCGAGGAAGAGATGGACCCCGACAATGTTCACCGTGATCGGAAACAGGATCACGGTGGCCAGTGGCACGAAGCGCCCGGCGAGGAAGGCGATCGCGCAGAGCAGTTCCACGCCTTTGACCACCGGGAAAACGTAGACGGCGGCGGCGAGGCCGAGGTTGAACGCCAGGAGATCCCCCTCCATTTCGGGCGGCGTGATCCACTGCAGGAAAAAGGCGACCGATGCGAAAAGAAAAAGGAGACCGAGCAGGACGCGGACGATATGGTAAGCGATTTTCATCGGGAGAGAGAACGGGTGTGCGGTTTAATTTACATACTGGTCGGTATGTTTTGGGGTGGAGGTGATTTTTGTCAACCTTCGGTTTGGGGAAAAGAGCCTTCCTTGGGTGCGTCAAAATGTCGCGGTTGGGGGACGGAGTCGAATTGTTTGTCTCAGTGTGGACAGGTGGCGTGATCGTTGATGTGTGCGGAACTCCGGTCGCCGGGCGGTTTTGGGGGCGGGGAGCCGAAAGTTTTTTTAGGCACGCTTTCTGCAAGGTGTTTATTAAACTTAAGGAGAACGAAACGCCATGGACCCGAGAAAACTTACTGAAATGTCGAGAACCGCCGTCGCCGAGGCGCAGGATCAGGCGCGGCGGCGCAATCACAACGAGGTGGACACGTTGCATCTGCTGGCGGCTTTGTTGTCGCAGGAGCATGGGATCGTGCAGGGAATTCTCCGTAAGATGGAGATCACTCCCAACGCCCTGCAATTGGCGCTGGAACGGGAACTCGAGCGTTTGCCGAGCGTTTCCGGAAGCGTCGACACGTCCCGGATCTATGTGTCCCAGGCGTTCAACAACGCGGTGACCATCGCCGAGCGGGAGGCGAAACAGCTCAAGGACGAGTTCGTCAGCGTGGAGCATCTCTTCCTCGGCTTGATCGAAGGCGGCAAACCGGCGGTGTTGAAGAAGTTGTTCGACAGCTTTTCCATCGACCGGGCCAAGGTGCTGAAGGCGTTGCGCGAAGTGCGGGGGAGTCAGCGGGTCACTTCGGAAAACCCGGAGGCGACCTACGAGGCGCTCGAAAAGTATGGGATCGATCTGGTCAAACAGGTGAAGCGGGGGAAGATCGATCCGGTGATCGGCCGCGACGCGGAGATCCGCCGGGTGATCCGCATCCTTTCGCGCCGGACGAAGAACAATCCGGTTCTGATCGGGGAACCGGGGGTCGGAAAGACCGCGATCGTCGAGGGGTTGGCCCAACGGATCGTCCGAGGGGACGTGCCGGAGGGGTTGAAGGACAAAACCATCTTCTCTCTCGACATGGGGGCGCTGGTGGCCGGGGCGAAGTACCGCGGCGAATTCGAGGAGCGGTTGAAAGCGGTCCTGCAGGAGATCAAGAACAGCGACGGGGAAATCATTCTCTTCATCGACGAACTCCATACGATCGTCGGTGCCGGCAAGGCGGAAGGGGCGATGGATGCGGGCAACATGTTGAAACCGATGTTGGCGCGCGGCGAGTTGCATTGCATCGGCGCCACCACGCTCGATGAATACCGCAAGCATATTGAAAAAGACGCCGCCTTGGAACGCCGGTTTCAGACGGTCATGGTCGACCAACCGACTGTCGAGGACACGATTTCCATTCTTCGCGGGCTGCGGGAACGTTTCGAAGTGCACCATGGGGTGCATATCAAGGACAACGCCATCGTGAACGCGGCGGTGTTGTCGCACCGCTACATCACCGACCGCTTCCTGCCGGACAAGGCAATCGACTTGATCGACGAGGCCTGCGCGATGATCCGGACCGAAATGGACAGCATGCCCGCCGAACTCGACGAATACACCCGCCGGGTGATGCAGCTCGAGATCGAAGAGGCCGCCCTCAAACAGGAGAAGGACGAGGCGAGCCGTAAACGGTTGGAAAGCCTCCGGGAGGAATTGGCCGACGTCCGGGAAAAGGCCGATGTGTTGCGTCGTCAATGGGAGGAAGAGAAGGGAGCGATCGGCAAAGTCCAGCAGGTCCGGGAGCGGATCGAGCAAGTGAAACTGGAGATGCAACAAGCCGAGCGCGCTTATGATTTGAATAAGTTGGCGGAGCTGCGTCACGGACGCTTGCCCGAACTGGAGGCGGAACTCGCCCGGCTGGAAGAAGCCGGACGGGAGGCGACTTTGCTGAAGGAGGAAGTCACCGAAGAGGAGATCGCCGACATCGTTTCGCGCTGGACCGGAGTTCCGGTGACGCGGTTGCTGGAAGGCGAAAAGGAGAAACTGTTGCGCCTGGAATCGGTCTTGCACGAACGGGTGATCGGCCAGGACGAAGCGGTCACCGCGGTGTCGGAAGCGATTCTCCGGGCGCGGTCGGGGATCAAAGACCCCCGGCGTCCGATCGGAAGTTTCATCTTCCTCGGACCGACCGGCGTCGGGAAAACGGAGCTGGCGAAGACGCTGGCCGCCTCGTTGTTCGACACCGAGGAAAACATGATCCGCATCGACATGTCCGAGTATATGGAGAAGCACGCCGTGGCCCGGATGATCGGGGCGCCTCCGGGATACGTCGGTTACGAAGAAGGAGGGCAACTCTCGGAAGCGGTCCGGCGGAAACCGTATTCGGTGATCCTGTTCGACGAAGTGGAGAAGGCCCATCCGGATGTATTCAATATTCTGTTGCAGGTTCTCGACGACGGCCGGATCACCGATTCCCAAGGACGCACGGTCGATTTCAAGAACACCGTGATCATCATGACCTCGAACATTGGCAGCCGTTTCCTGATCGAGGGAATGGGGCGAAACGACGAGACGATTCCTGAGGAGATCCGGTCCAATGTATTCGCGGAATTGCGACGCGGATTCCGTCCGGAGTTTTTAAATCGGATCGACGACATCATCCTCTTCAAGCCGCTCGCCTTGGGCGAACTGGAAAAGATCGTGGAGCTCTTGTTGGAGGATTTGAACCGGCGCTTGGCCGACCGTCGCATCCGGGTGGAGTTGGAACCGGAGGCGAGCAAATGGGTGGCGGAGAAGGGTCACGACCCGGTCTTCGGCGCCCGGCCGTTGCGCCGCTTCCTCCAGAAGCAGATCGAAACCCGTTTGGCCCGGGCCCTGATCGCGGGCGACATCCGCGAAGACCAGACCGTGACGTTCCGGGTGGAAGAGGATGCGCTGGCGTTCCGCGTCGCGTAGGGCCGAGCCGAGATTGAACAGAAGGTCGCGAAGGGAAACGAAGGGTTTCAATCACGACGTCACGTCGTGATTACTGAACTACGCCGTAGTCGGGTTGGCTCCGCCGCCCGACCGCAGCGGCCGAAACTGTTTGTCCTTCTTCGACGTCGAGTGGTGAGACTGGGTTTCAAAGTCGCGGGCATTTCGACCGCGTCGGAAAATGGGGCGGCGAAGCCAACCCCACTACTTACCATGACCTGATTCATGCGGATTGAAGGGCTAAATCGGAGGGTGGCTTCCAGCCGACCTTCTTCTGGGGCGGACGCCGACGGCGGACGGCAGGATGCCATCCCTCCCAGTGGCGGAGAATCATCTCGCTCGTTGCCGTAGTTGGGTTGGCTTCGCCGCCCGACCGCAGCGGCCGAAACGGTTTGTCCTTCTTTGATGTCGAGCGGCGAGACTGGGGCCAGAAATCCGGGCCTTTCGTTCATTTGGATTGAAGGGCTAAATCGGAGGGTTGGCTTCCAGCCGACCTTCTTCTGAGTGCGACGCCGACGGCGGACGGCAGGATGCCATCCCTCCCAGTGGCGGAGATGGAATGAATCCGCTGCGTTCTACTGTCGTCAATACCCGCCGTTTTGCTCTCCGACGGAGGTCCGTTGCGGGGGAGGGCGTTCGCCGGCGGCGGCTCTTTCCTGGGCGGCCCGCTCCCATTGCGGGACCACCGTGCGGAGGAATTCTTCGTTCTCCGCGCGGAGGGCGTCCATGTCGAGGCCGATGTATTCCTGGGCCTTGGCCTTGGTCGAAAGATCGGGCATCGGCACCGGTTCGGTGATGCCGTGGCGGTTGAGGACCCGGTTGAGTTGGAGTCGGGCTTCGCCGGCTTTCTGGATGGCGGTGCCGAGCACGCGGGCCGATTCCTGCGGGGCGTGGAAGCCCATGCCGTTGGAGGCGGCGACGTAGTCCCAACGCCATTGGGCGTGCCGGATCAGTTGCAGGATCGGATGCATTTCCTCTTCGGTCGCCCCGGCCTCCCAAGCGGCGCCGGCCTCGATATGGGCCTTGGTGATCGCGTCTTCGGCCAGGTAGCGGAGATTGGAGATCCGGTCCTGGCGGGTGATCACGTCGCGCCGCAAGGTTTCCTCGCTTTCGCGGTGGCAGACCTGGCACGAGGCGGCGATGTTGTTGAGAGGCGAGACCAGGTGGTGGTCGGTGAATTTGATTCCCCCCTCGCTCCGGTAGGGCATGTGGCAATCGGAGCAGGAGACGCCCCGTTGGTAATGGACGCCGGTGGTGAAGAGTTCGTAATCGGGATGTTGCGCTTTCAGCATCGGAGCGCGACTGATCGAGTGGACCCAGTCGACGTGGCCGATCCGGTCGAAATAAGCTTCCATTTGTTCGGCGCCCATCCCTTCGTCCCACGGGAACATCAGGTAATTGTCCTCTTTGCGGAAATAGTATTCGACGTGGCACTGGGCGCAGACGAGGGAGCGCATCTCCTGGTGGGTGGCGTCGTTGATGTCTTTGCCTTGCCGTTGGAAGGCTTCGACCAGGGCGGGACGGGTGATCCGGAGGTTCATCGTTTTCGGATCATGGCAATCCTGGCAACCGATGTGATTCACGACCTCCGCCCCGAGTTCTTTCCAAGTGGAGCTGTAGAACTCCGCCACGCCCATCTCGTTCATCAGGCGCGGGACGTCGGTGCTTTTGCAGGCCCAACAGGTGCCGGGTTGGGGGACGTTGGTCCGCAAGGTTTGCCGGATGTCCTCGACCGAATAGTAGTGGCCCCGGCCTTGACTATAGTCGCGGGAAAAAGCGTAACCGGCCCACATCACCACCAATTTCGGATACCGTTCGAGGTAGTCAATGTCGGTGGAGCCGGCGTATTTGCTCTGGAAATCGGTTCGGGCGGTGCGACGGTAGCGTTCCCATTGGCGGGGGAAGTTTTGTCCCCAGACCTCGTTGCGCGGTTCCCATTCCGGGAGCGGAGCGATGTGTTGGGTGATGAAGGCCTCCTGGCGGCGCTCGACGATCGAGGCGCCGAACAACCCGAATAAGAATACGACGAGCAAGGTGACGCCGAAGAGCGCCCACCCGACCCATGGTTTTTCGCTGACTAGTTCCGATATCGACTTCATCGTGTTTCCTCCTGCGGACGGCTATAGTTGGCCGGGGCCACGGGTGAGTCGTGGGCGGCCGGATTTGGGTTACGTTCAAAATATTCGTGCATCCAATCGGGCATGATCGGGGTGACCAACGGGACCCGGGCGTCGGGGGCCGAGGCGAGGCTGCGGACGCTGCCGTGGGGGACGTCGCGGTGGCAATCCCAGCAAAGTTTGCCGTCGCCCGCGAGGGCCATCCGGCCGGTGACTTCGGG
The DNA here is from genome assembly GCF_056590205.1 of Verruconatronum alginivorum. NCBI lineage: Bacteria > Pseudomonadati > Verrucomicrobiota > Opitutia > Opitutales > Verruconatronaceae > Verruconatronum > Verruconatronum alginivorum. The sequence continues at coordinate 4,436,209 of NZ_JBWPVQ010000001.1, forward strand.
CAACCGGGTTTTGTGCATTTGGTCGGTGTGGCAGCGGACGCAGTTTTCCTGGACCACCCGGATGCCCGGTTCGTGCATCTGGATCACCTGGGGTTCGAGGCGGAAGGTGAACATGTAGGAGTGGCGGCCGCCGTCCATCGCCTTGAAGGCGTAGTGCCGCAGGAAATTGTCGTGGGGGACGTGGCAGTCGTTGCAGGTCGCGACCCGCCCATGGCTTCCTTTTTGCCAGGTGGCGTATTGGGGGGCCATGATGTGGCAATTCACACAAGTCCGGGGGTCGTCCGACAGGTAGGAGGTGGCGTTCGAAATATGGAGGATGACCAGGCCTAGCCCGCAAAACACCCCGGCGGTCATGATCACCGGGACCATCCAACCGCGCGGCGGTCGAAGAAAGTTCGACAACCGGCGAAACGGTTCGAGGCCGGAGGCCATTCTGTCGCGCATCGAGCCCATTCGTAAGTGGTTATTGAAACTACCCGACTAGAATTCCTTTGTCACCCCTGAAATCGTTTCCAATCAGTTCATTCGGAGAATTCCCCAGCTTCCGGCTTCCGCAGTCGATCCTTCCAGGCGATGTTCTCCTTTTTCACTGTCGCCGGGACCCCCGCGACGAGGCAGCGTGGCGGGACGTCGCGGATCACCACCGCTCCAGCGGCCACGGCGGCTCCATCCCCGATGGTGACCCCTTTGAGGATGGTGGCGTTGAGACCGATCCAGACATCGTCGCCGATCCGGATCGGGGCGGTCGGGGAACGGACCGGATCGAGGGAGTAGGTGTCGCTGTCGCGGATGGTGACATTTTCGGCGATGGCGACCCGTTCGCCGATTTCGATCCGTTCGAAGCAGGCGAGGTTGAGCCGGGAGTTGGCGTATCCGCTGCCGAGGATGAGGTTTGCGCCATCGTTGACGGAAATCTGGCAACCGGTGAAAAGCCGGAACTTCCCCCGGACCTCCAATTTCGCGTCGGCGAAAAGGATCAGTTGCGATGGCAGGAAACAATGATGATCCCACCGGCAACCGAGGTGGAAATTGGAATCGAGTTCGATCCGCGCGGTGGGATCGGCGTGGAAGTGGGTGTTCCGGTAAACGATCATCCGCCGGTTTCCGGCGGTGCGGCGGGCGGCGAAAGTTTTCCAAAGGTCGGCCTGCCGGGCGAACAGCCAGCGGGCTTTCCAGCGGTCGAATGATAGGGCGAAGCTGCTCATTGGATGAAAGCGCGATAAAATGGTTCGAGGCTTACCCTAACCCGGAAACGGACCAATCGGCAACTTGAGTCCAGTCGCCGAGGCGGAGAGGGGGCCTCCCCCCGTGAAACAGACATTCCTGTCTGTCTGAGCCCAACTTCGTCCGACCTGCCTTCCGTCCCGGCTGGCCTTCCTATGCCCCGTTCCGAGTCGACATCTCCGCCTGCTTTAAAACCAATTGGGTAGCGTCCTCGGAGAGGTCCGGTGGGTAGCCGTATTTTGCCAGGAGCCGGCGGACGCTGCGCCGGAGGTTGGCGCGGACGGATTCGCGCTGGGTCCAGTCGAGCTTGGGCATCTTCTCACCATCTCGGTTAGTTCCCGCGCCATGAGGCGGAGCTTCCGGCTGAGGACGAGGTAGGTCCGCACCACCGCCGCCTTCACCCGCCCCCGCAGCATCCACTCAAAAAGCTCACTCCGCTCGCCCGCAACGGCCGGTCATGATTGTCTGCGTCTGGCTTGGCGGGTCTTGTAAAGGCGCTCCGTGAAGCCGCCCTCTTTTTCAAAAGAGGCGGCCTGCGCCGCCACCTGACGATCCAGGAAATAACAACACAGATTCAGCAAAGACAAGGCCGCATTGGCCGCGTAAATGGCAGAGGGCGGAGCTTTTAGGGTGGCTCGACCGCTCCGAAGAGAAGAAGACACGGACAAGGACTGACACGGAGAGAACACAGACGAACACGGACTGGACACGGACTGAAGATTGGGAGGAAATTTCTGTTCTTTCTCCGTGTGTCCTTGAAAGTCCTTGTTCTGTCCTTGTTCTTCGCCCGTCGTTGTATTCTTCGAGGCGCTACGCTCCGACTTCTCCCGCTGACGCTCTTCTTGTATCCATTTTCTGATTTCTGCGAGGCTTTTGCAGCGCTTTCCTTTGAAGCGATGCAGGGCCGGGTGGTCCGGTGTCCAAAGCGGCTCGCCGCGTTGGCGCAGGTAATCTTCGAAGTCGAGGCGGAGTTCCTCCAGGCTGGCCCGGGCGACCTGGGTCAGTTTGAGCTCCATCTTCTTCGAGGTGGCGCTGGCCACCGAGCCCTCGGCGATGTTCTGCACCCCGCTCCGCGCCGCCTGCACCATCTGGTCATGGGTGCGGCTGCGCGGCGGAATGTAGAGGTCGCAGAAACGGACCGTCAGGTCATAAATGAGCTGGCCGAGCTGAAAGCTCTTCAACCGCCGGAATCCGCCATGCTTGGGGATCAGGGGTGGAGGCGTCGGTTCGGGGCGCTTTCGGGGTGGGCGTTGGGGGTTGTTCGGATTCATGAGGGGCAGAGGATTCGGTAGGTATGGACGTCAGGTGGATTGTTTATGACCGATCTTCCCTTGGTGCGTCAAGGCGTCAGGGGGGCGACCCGGTTTCAGCCGTCGACCGATCCCGCGCGTTGGAGTTCCGCATTTATGCGGTCTTCGTTCGGTTCCCGGCGGGGGACCAGCTCCGTCTGGTCCGCGCGGCTTTAAACGGGCAGGAAAGCTCGTTCTCCTTTGTTGGGGCTTCGGAAAGGACCGCCTGAAGGCGGAACTCGTGCGTCATCAAGTCGCAAACGTCTGACAGGTGCGAGACCTGTTCCGGGCAAACCGTGCGCTGCCCGCGAATCGAACCGAAACTGCGTCGCCGCGAGGCGGGGTGGAGAGCAACGGAAAGAGAGAATGCAGACCATAACGAAAGTGAACCTGATACGGCCGTCATGCGGGCCGAGCCTGCGGGTTGTTGAGCGAAGGCACGCGCGACGAATGAGTCGCGACTCATGGAGGGCGGATCCCACGGCAAAGCCCTGCCATGGCTGCATGGAGGTGGTTGGGGATAGTATGCATTCAAGGACGTCTGCGATGAAGATGAGAGATCTGATGGGAAAGGCCGACCTGTGTCCGACACCGTCCCGGAACGAGCGCGACCGGGTTACCAACGCTCAGCCAAATCGGACGTCCCGTCGCCCATCAGAAGTCAGAGTCCTCATAGGAGCGATGATCCCCGGGTAACGCCGGAGTAGCAAAGGAGGGCAGGAAGATGAAAGGAACTCGATTATGACCGAAGGACCACCCCCGTCGCAAGTGCCGGAAACGGCCATCCAGGACGGACAGGCCCGCGAGTTGCGCAAGCGGCTTGGAGCCGACCCTTTGGTCTGGACCGATCCCATGCTGGCAGCCCTCAAATCGGGGGTGAAGGGAGAACAATTACTTCGCCGAGATGGGATTGTTCAGCCTTGAACGAGCCCATCGGGAAGCGTGCCAGTCTCGATAAAGAGCAATCATCAACCGGAGAGCCGGATGCGGGAGATCTGCACGTCCGGTTCGGAGGGAGGGGCGGGGCTTCGGCCCCGTTCCTACCCCTATCAACCTGGGGCATGGGGACCGACCTTGTTTGTCACCAGGCACGGACCGCATAAACCTTACTCCGCAGTTGGAATAGCCGCGAAAAAGCGCAAAGTACACAAAAAGCATGAGATCTTTATGAAAGGCCGATTATTACCAGTCACCCGTTGGGTGAATTGGCTTCCGCCTAAGTTCTTATCTTGCGCCCTTTTGTGCCTTCTCGCGGCTAAAGACTGCTGTTTTAAGGATAAGGCACGGGGACCGGAGGTTAGAGCGGCGGGCGGGCGGCGGTGGAATGTCCTTCATAATTCGTCATTCATCCTTCATAATTTTCTTCCATGTTGAGTTGCGCGGAGGCGGTGGAACTGGAGAAGGAGGTGCTGCGGGGGGCGCCGGAGGCGGAGTGGGAGGCGATGCTGCGGGCCGGAAAGGGGATTGCCGACGGGATTTTGGACGATTACCAGGAAGGAGCGGACTGGCCGGATCATTGGCGGATGTTGATCGTCGCGGGCAAAGGTCACAACGCCGGGGATGCCTTTCTAGCGGCGCGGGAGATGGCGGCGGCGGGTGGAGGGGGTTCGGTCGAGGTGGTTTTCGTTTTCGGAGAGGAGGCCCTGAGTCCGTTGGCGAAGCGGGCGTGGAACAGCCTGCTCGGCGCGACCGGACCGGGGCTCCGGATTCGGACCTTGTCGCTTGATCGCGAAGGAGAGGTCGTCGCGCAGTTGGAAGGTTTTAGCGGGAAGCGGTATCATCTTTGTCTCGACGGTTTGTTCGGGATGAATTTCCGTCCGCCGTTCCGGGCACCGGTCGACGAGGTTATCGATTGGCTCAACCAACGCCTCCGGGCCGATTTCCGGGCGGCGGTCGACTTGCCGAGCGGATTGTCGGACGAACCGGCGGAGCGGGCCTTCCGGGCCGATTTCACTTACATGACCGGGAGCGCGAAACGGCCCGCCTTCGAGCCGCGGAACGCCGAGTGGGCGGGTCGGCTCCGGTATTTGGATCTTGGATTCTTCGAGCGGGCACCGGCGCGATTCGCGGAAGCGGGGCGGGCGGTGTTGTCGTCGGACGTGTTGGACGGCCTCCGGGGATGGCGCCGACCGATGACCCACAAACGGAATTACGGTCACCTTCTGGTGGCGGGTGGGTCGCGGCGGATGCCGGGGGCGATTCTGATGAGCATTCTGGCGGCGGCTCGGAGCGGGGTCGGATTGTTGACGGCGGCGGTGCCGGAGTCGTTGGTCCCCTCGTTTGCGACGGTGGTTCCGGAGGCGATGTGGATCGGTTGTTCGGAAACGGAGGCGGGGGGATTGGCGTTGGACGGACTGCATCGGTTGGAAAATATCCTGCCGAAGGCGACGGCGGTCTTGATTGGACCGGGGGTCGGAACCGAACAGGAAACGCAGGCGATGTTGGAGGAACTGGCGGAAAAGATCGAAGTGCCCCTGGTGATCGACGCGGAAGCCTTGCAGGTCACCCTTGTCGAACGCCTGCGGAGGCGACCGGAAATGAGGGGAAAAGTGGCGGTGACGCCCCACGCTGGTGAATTCGCTCGAATCTCGGGACGGGATTTCGCGGAGGAAGGAGAAGAGTCGCTGTATCAATTCTGTCGCGACACCGGATTCTTGACGCTGTTGAAGGGTCCGCCTTTCACCCGTTTGTGCGACGGCGGGATGATCTGCTACGGTTTGGCGGGCGGGCCGGTATTGTCGCGGGGGGGGAGCGGGGACCTCCTGGCCGGGATCGCGGGAAGTCTGGTGGCGCGCACGCCGGACGACCTTGGGCTGGCGATGCGGCGGGCGATCGTCTGGCATGGTTTGGCGGCGGAAGCTCTGGCCCGGGAGTCGGGTCAGGAGGCGGTGCGGACCACGGACTTGCTCGATTATCTGTCGCGGGTGTTGCGGCGCGGCGGCCGAACGGGATGAACGGGCGGGGGGCGGAACTGGCGGTGTTGGCGCTGCGGCGGGCGGGGGCTCTGGCGGTGATGTTCGGGGTGGTCAGTCTGCTGCTTTTTCTGGCGATCCGGGCGATTCCGGGAGATCCGGTGGCGTTGCGGTTGAAGAATCCCGATCCGGCGCAAGTGGCGGCGGAGCGGGAGCGGCTCGGCTTGGACCGTCCGTGGCCGGTGCAATTCGGGGTGCAGGCGAAACAGTTTTGGACCGGGGAGTGGGGGACCAGTTTCGGAACCGGGAGGCCGGTGGCGGCGGACGTCCGGGCGTATCTTCCGGCGACCTTGGAATTGGCCTTGGCGGCGCTGTTGCTCGGGGTGGCGGCGGGGGGGATTTGGGCGTTGTTGGCGGAGTGGAGCGGAAGCCGGGTGGTCGGGCTGTTGTCGTATTCCGTCGGGATGGCCGGATTGACCGTACCCATTTATTGGATCGGGTTGCTGTTGATCATCGGCGGGAGTCTCTGGCTCGGGTGGTTCCCATCGGGAGGGCGGTTGCCGGCGGGAATCGATCCGCCGGGAGGCACCGGATTTCTATTGGTGGACGCGCTGGCGGCGGGACGGATCGGGGTGGCCGGGGAAGCGGTGCGGCACCTGTTTTTGCCAGCGCTCTGTTTGTCGTTGTATCCGGCGGCGCAAGTTTGCGCGACACTCCGGGCGCGGTTGCGGGAGCCGCGGGTTGGATGGCTGTTGGCCGGGTTGCGGGCGCGGGGGTTGGGTTCGGCGCGGATCTGGCTGGTGCATGTGTTGAAGTTGTTGGCCGGACCGGTGGTGACGATCATCGGGACCACCTTCGGGGTTTTGCTCGGAGGGGCGGTGTTGACGGAAACGGTGTTTTCGTGGCCGGGAATGGGGCGGTACCTGATTGGGGCGGTGTTGGACCGGGACATCTACGTGATTCAAAACGCGTTGTTGCTGGTGGTCTTCCTGGTGTTGGCGGTGGTCCAGGCGAGCGATCTGCTGGCGGCCTGGTTGAACCCGGCGGCGATGCGGGAGGAGGAGTGAGGAAGATGGAATCACGAGGAAACGAAATGAAGTCGGCATCCGGGCAGCGCCAGTTTAACCCTGTGGGATTCAATTGGGTTTCATGCGTGCGGAAAGGCTTTGGTCGTCGAATGACTGTCGAGCGGGCGGCCATCGCCGACCATTTGAAAGCGGTGCGGGGACGCACCCGCACTCCAAAGCGCTTCGCGCAAAAATTTAACCGGCAGGATGACGTCAAGTTAGGATAAAGGATGGGATGGTGGCGGGAAGTTTTGCTCTTGTTGTTGGTCGGCGGGTTGCTGGCGGGGTTGGTGGTGGCGCCGCATGATCCGTTGGCGCAGGAGTTTTTGGAGGAGCGGCTGAGCGGTCCGAGTTGGGGTCACCCGATGGGGGTGGACGGACTCGGGCGGGATATGGCTAGCCGGGTCTGGGTCGGCGGGGCGCACACCCTGTTGATGGGGTTGGCGGCCACGACCGGGGCGTTCGGAGGAGCGGTGGGATTGCTGGTGGTGGAGCGAAGCGGGCCGCGGTGGCTGCGGAGGGGGATCCGGCAGGCGGTCGCGGTTTGGATCGCGATCCCGGTCTTGTTTGTCGGGTTGTTGCTGTTGGTTTTCCTGCGGCCCTCGCCTGGGACGTTGGTGGCGGCGGCAGCGGTCGGGACGACTCCGTTGGCGTTTCGGCAATTGAGGGTTTTGTGGCTGGGCCAGGTGGGGACGGAGTATGTGCGGGCGGCGGTGGTCCTGGGGGCGGGGAAGGTTCGGTTGTTTTGGCGGGAGATTTGGCCGAACCTCCGTCCGGATGTTTGGGCGGTGGTGAAGTTGGTCTTCGCGTTGGCGGTGTTGGAGTTGAGCGGGCTCGCCTTTCTCGGATTGATCGGCGACCCCGACTTTCCGGAGTTGGGGGCGTTGTTGCGGGAGAATCAGCGGTATCTCTTCCTACGTCCCTCGCTCGTGGTTTGGCCGGGATTGGTGTTGAGCGGACTTTTGTTGGCCGTTCAACTCTCCGGAGTGAAGAAGTGAGGGGGCGGCCGGACGGTCAATCCGTTTCGGGATTGGGATGGACGTCGAGTTCGGCGAGCATGGCGCGGAGTTCGGATTCGGGCGCTTCGTGATTTTGTTCGACCGCGAGAGCGAGCGCGCTTTCCAAGGTGCGGTGGGCGGCGTCCGGTTCGCCGGTTCGAAGGTAGGCCTTTCCGAGGAGAATGCGGGGCATCATCCAATCGGTTTTCTTGTCGCAGCAGAATTTCAAATGTTCGATCGCGGCGGCGTGTCGGCCTTCTTCGAAAAGGGCTTGGCCAAGGCTGAAGCGGAAGAGTTCGTTGGCGGGAGCGTTTTCCACCATCTTTCGGAAGTGTTCGGAACGAGCGGTCATGTGAAAAAAAAGATATTAATCGATGAAGATTGCCACTGCGGTCAAGTTGTCGGAACCACCGCGCCGGTTGGCTATTTTGATCACTTCATCGACGATGGACTTCGGTGACGAGTGTTGTTTGAGCCATTGGTGAATTTCGTGCGGGTCGACGTGGCGGGTGATACCGTCGGTGCAAAGGAAAAGCCGGTCGCCGGGCGCGGCGGTGTGGGTCAGCCAATCGACTTCGAGCGGGGAAGGTTGTCCGAGGCACCGGGTGAGCGTGTGTTCCGCGAGGAGCGGGATTTCCGTGCCCGGGACGGTCCGGCGAAGGATTTCGGCTTCGGTGTGGTCGGTGGTCAGTTTGCGCCATTGGTCGGAGCGAAAGAGATAGGCGGCGGAGTCGCCGGCGTGCCCGATCGACACGGTCTCGTCGGTGATCCGGGCGACGGTGAGCGTGGTGCCGGAGCCGCGGACCGGATCGATCTGGGCCCCGAGCTTCGTGATCGCGGAATGGGCATCGGCGAAGGCCTGGGGGAGGTCGAGAGCGCGTTCGTTTTGTGACGCCTCCTTTTGATGGGCCTTGAGGAGGGTGACCGCGAGCCGGCTGGCTTTGTCGCCGCCGGCCAGACCGCCGAGACCGTCGGCCACCGCGTAAAGGTGGTGGGTGGCGTCGTTGAGGAAGGCGTCCTCGTTCCGGCGCCGCATCCGGCCGGTGTGGCTGTTGCCGTGGGAGCGAAACTTCATCGTAATGAAGTGAATGCGACCTGCGGGGATTCGCAAGTGCGGATTTTGGAGAAGGGAGGCGCGCGCGCAGTGGAGCGTTCGAGGTGGGGACCGCGGGAACGCGGGCACACAACCACCGTGACACGGACATTCCTGTCTGTGATAAAACAGGCAGGAATGCCTGTTTCACGACAACAGGCGCGCGGGAGGCATTGCGGAGGCGCGAGAGGAGAAGCTGGCGGGCGGAGGAGACCCCGGCCACATCATTCGTCCGATTTTGTCTGATTCCTGTTCTTGCTTTGTCGGATCGATCAACTAGAAGGGGGGAATGCGGAACTATTGTTGCTTAGTAGGGATCCTCGCAGTCGCTTTTTTGGGGGCCGGATGGGATTCGCCGAATTCGCGCGGAGGCTTGGAGGCCGAGCCGATGCAGTCCAACGACCAGCGGATTGAAATTGCCAACCTTCGGGCGGACGTCCAGGCGCTCGATCGGCGGGTGCGCGAATTGACTTTGGCCATGGAGGAGGTGCTCCGGCGCAACCGGGACCTGCAGAACGAGTTGGAACAGCAGCGGCGGCAAAATGCTCAATCGGATGATTTGGTGCGCCAAGCGCAGTTGGACCGGTCGATCCGGGAACTGGAACGGAAGACCCAGGCGGCCAGCGTTGAACAAAGGCGTCAGATTATCCGGGAGGTGACGACCCAGATCGAGGAATTGGGGAAACAAACCCAGGCGGCGATCGACGCTCTGGCGAGGAATATTTCGAGCCGGCCGGCCCCGGTGCCGACCCGGCAAGTCAGTTTTTCGGATGATTTTCCGCGGGAAGGCGTTTCCTATGTTGTCCAGCGAGGCGATACGTTGTCGGGGATCGCTTCCCGGCACAATTCGACCGTCCGCGACATCCAGAACGCGAATCAGATATCCAATCCCGCCGCGATCCAGGTGGGCCAAACCTTGTTTATTCCACAGAGAGGAAATTGATGGCCAGCAACAAGTCACGACTGGGACGCGGTTTGAGCGGCCTGATATCGGGCGGGACCCGTCCCTCGGCGGCCTCGGACGGCAAATCGGCTCCGGCCGGAAACGGGGCGGCGAAAAAGGAGTCGAAGAGTGATGCTCCTCCGTCGGCCCCCGCCACTGCCGGGATGCCGGGGTATCTGGAGATTCGGGTCGACCGGATCGACGTGAATCCCTACCAACCGCGGAAGGAATTTGATCCGGAGCGGTTGCGGGAATTAGCGGCGAGTATCCAGGCGGAAGGATTGTTGCAGCCGATCGTCGTGCGGAAAGTGGGCGACCGGTATGAGTTGATCGCGGGGGAACGCCGTTGGAGGGCTTGTCAAAGTCTTCAATTGAAGACGATTCCGGCCCGCTTGATCGAAGCGAGCGATGCCTCCTCGGCCTCGATTTCGCTGATCGAGAACTTGCAGCGGGCCGAGTTGAACCCGGTGGAAGAATCGCTCGGCTACGCCAGCTTGATCCGGGACTTCGATCTGACCCAGGAGGAGGTCGCGGAGCGGGTCGGCAAAGGCCGGGCCACGGTGGCGAACGCGTTGCGTCTGCTGCAGTTGACCGGGGAAATCCAAGGTTATCTCGGGAAAGGGCTGATTTCGACCGGGCACGCCAAATTGTTGCTCGGGGTGGAAGGAGAAGCCGAGCAGACCGTATTGGCCCGTAAGATCATCGAGGAAGGACTCAGCGTCCGGGCGGTGGAAAAACTGGTCAAGAATCTGAAGATCCGGAAAGCCACCTCTGGCAACGGCATGGCCGAGCGGACTCCGGCGGAGTCGGAGGTTTCGGCGGTGAAGGATATCGAGAAGCAGATTTCCACCCGGTTGAACACCCGGGTCGCGTTGAAACATTCTCCGAAGAAGGGGAAAATCGTGATCGAGTATTACGGCAACGACGATTTGCAGCGGATTCTGGAAAAGATCGGGGTGACCGGATAGTCCTCTGAGCGGATATCAGCTCATGGACGGCGAGAAATTCGACGGAAAATCGAACAAGGAGGCGACGGCTCCCCGCTTCGTCTTGCCGATCCTGCGGGAATTGCACGGTTACCGGATGGGGACCTTGCGGGCCGATGGGATGGCGGCGACCACCGTCGCGTTGGTGTCGATTCCGCAGACGATCGGTTTCGCGCTCATCGTCGGGATTCCGCCTCAGATCGTTTTGTATGCGGCGATTGTCGGGGTCTTGTTCACGGCGCTTTTCAGTTCCTCGCGGCACCTGGTGGCCGGGCCGACCACCAGCATCAGCATCATTTTGGCCAGCACGATCCACACGCTGCAAGGTCAGTTCGGAGCGGTGGAAATCGTGGTGGTTTTGGCCCTGTTGATCGGTGCGATCCAGGTGATCGCCGGGGTGGTGAAACTCGGGACGTTGAACCGTTTCATCTCGCGGTCGGTGATCATCGGATATACCACCGGGGTGGCGCTGTTGATCGCGGCGGGTCAGATCAACAACCTGCTCGGGGTCGACCGGGCGCAGGGAACGGATTTCATCGCGGTGGTGCTGAATGTGTTGCGCAATGTGTTGGCCGCCAACGTCAACGCCCCCTCGGCGATCATCGGGATCGTGACCCTGGTTTTCCTGTCGGTTGCGTGGAGATTGGTGCCCCGGTTGCCGGCCGGGTTGATCGCCTTGATCTTGTTCGGCTTCGCGGCGGCGGTGTTCAATTTGGAAAAATACGATGTGACGCTGATCGGTGGGATCGGGGAGATCGTGCCGGCGTTGCCGACCTTCGGCGACCGGGCCTTGCCGCAGGATTTGGTCGCCCTGGTGCCGCATTTGATGAGCGCGGCGATCGCTATCGCGATTCTCGGGATGTTGGAAACGGTCTCCCTGGGGAAAGCGGTGGCGATTTCGTCGGGACAGAAAATCAACGCCAATCAGGAAATCATCGGCCTCGGGATCGGCAACATGATGTCGGGTTTGTTCGGCACAATGCCTGGGTCGGCCTCCTTCGTGCGGACCGCCACCAATTATCAGAGCGGAGGGAAAACCCAGATCTCGGCGGTGTTGAGCAGTTTCATCGTGGCGGGGGTGATCCTCCTGTTCGCCCGCTACGCCAACTACATTCCGATCCCGACGCTGGCGGCGATGTTGGTGTTCATCGCCCTGCGTATGATCAACTTCGAGCAAATCATGATCGCGGTCAGTTCGACCCGGTCGGACGCTCTGGTCTTCGCCGCCACCTTTTTGTCGACCCTGTTTTTGCGATTGGACACCGCCATTTACGTCGGGGTCGGATTATCGCTCGTCTTATTTTTGCGGAAAGCGGCCACGCCGCATTTGGTCGAATACGGATTCACCGACAGCGGGACCTTGTCGGAACTCGATTCCTCGGAGAAGCGGAAGAACAACCAGATTTCGATCATCCATGTGGAAGGGGAACTCTTTTTCGGAGCGGCGGAGTTGTTTCAGGATCAAATCCGGTACATCGCCCAGGACGAAGGGATCCGGGTTTTCATTCTTCGTTTGAAAAACGCCCGGCACATCGATGCCACGTCGATCGTCGCCTTGCAGCAATTGCTCGACTTTTTGAACAAGAACAACCGCTTTTTGCTCATCAGTGGAATCAACGACGAAATCGAACGGGTTTTAATCAACAGTGGTTTCATGGCGAAAATCGGTAAGGAGAACGTCTTCCATACCGAGGCGAATCCGACGATGAGCACCAAGCGCGCTTTGTTGCGGGCCTCCCATCTGTTGCAAAGCAGCAGTCCCGACATCCGGATCTTTTACGACCAGGTTCGGAAGAAAGGATTCGATTCGGCTCCGAAAGCCGACGAAAAGACCGGTCCGGTCGATTATCAGATTTGAGACGCGGGTGCGCCTGCGGCCGAATAGACGATAGCAGGCGAAGACGCATAGACGATAGCCGCATAGACGACAAGCGATGGTCTGACGGATGGCAGACCATCGCCAAAAGTGGTTTTTCTTGCTTTTTCCCTTGCGGGGAGGGCGCTTCCGCCTATTTATTTACCCTTTTTCCGGATTTCCATAGAAAGCTAGAGCTTAGATGAACCTTCTTATCGGTTTCTTCACCGTCATTCTCGTTTTGGTCAGCCTTTTGATGTGCCTGATCATTCTCATGCAGCGCCCACGTTCCGATTCCGGCTTGGGGGCGGCCTTGGGCGGAGGTGGTGCGGCCGAATCCGCATTTGGGGCGGAGACCGGCAACATCTTGTCGCGGAGCACCATTTATTGCGCGATCTTCTTTTTCATCGCCACCTTCATTCTCTATCTCGGTCACATGTACACCAGTCACCGGGGAGTGACCGACGTCCGAGGCTTGCCCGAGATGAGGGGTGTCGGTGAGATCGATCCTCCGGCCACTCCGGATGCCGATGAGACCCAGCCTCCTCCGGAAGGAGAAGTCGTTGCTCCGGCGGAAGGCGCCGAGGACGAGGAAGGCGTGGCTCCTTCGCCGCTCGATTGATCCCGCGTCGCGCGGGAAAATGGAGGCGCGGAGGGAACAAACCGCTCCGCCGCTTGATCCATCTCTTGTAATGAGGTCGTCTTTCCTTCCGAACTCCGTTTATCGCGGATCGTTCCCCCGTTGGTTTTTCGCGGGGCCAGTGTTGCTGGCGTTCTTTTTCGGGGCCGTCCTGCCCCTTGAGGCCCAGCGTCGGTTGCCGCCCCGTCCGATCCCTTACAGCGAACTGGAGCGGGAAGAAGGGGAACAGCGGTTGGCCGAAATGCGGCAAATGGGGATCGAAGGTGTTTCCACCTTTTTGTTCGATCTCCGGGTGATGCCGCGCCGCGGTCCGGAAAGCCGGATGCGGGGACAGATGTGGGGAAGCCGCAATGAAATGGGACCGGTTTTCCGGTATGAGATCCGGACCGGGGAAGGGGATCCGGAACGCCGGCTTCGCTTTCTGATCCAGAACGGCCCGCGCCCCGCGATCTGGTTTTACGACACGGCGGATGAAGCGTCGGAGGTGCGCCGATTGGAAGGCCCCGAGTTGTTCGAGGCGATTCCCGGGACTGATTTCACGCCGTTCGACTTGCAAATGCCTTACCTGTTTTGGGAGGACTTCGCCTACGAAGGGTTGCGACGAATTCGGGGACGGTCGTCGCACGGGTTTTTGATGTATCCTCCCGCCGGGACCGCCGAGGACTTCCCGGAACTGGAAGGGGTGCGGATCTACCTCGATGCCGAGTTCAATGCGCTGACCGCGGCCGAAGTGATCGGGCGGGGCGAAGTCGTGTTGCGGTCGTTCAACATCATGGAAATCAAGCGAGTCGAGGGGCAGTGGATTGTGAAGTCGATCGATTACCATGACCGCCGGTCCGATGACAAAACCCGGCTTTCGATCCGGGGCGCCGCCTTCGAGTTGTCTCCGGCCGATTTTCCTTTCACGCCGGAGGAGTTGGACCGGGGATTCCCGACCGTGCCGCGCGAAGAATTCTCCCTCTTTTAATCATCCTGAAATCTACTGCAATGTTGCCTGTCACAAAACGTTTGGGCCTGGTCTTCGACCTGGATGGAACCTTGGTTAACAGCATGCCGATGGTGTTGGCGTCCTTCACCTATGCCATCGAGGTGTTTCAAAATTCTCCCGAGCCGTTGGAGATCTTCGAGAAGCTGGCCGGCCCGGCTGATATCTGCTTGCGCAATCTCCTCGACGACGAGCGGAATCTCCCCGACGCGATGGCCCGGTTGTTGGAATACAACCGGAACCACCACCACCAGATCGTCCCATTCGAAGGGGCGGTCGATTTATTGGAAACGCTGTTAAAGAACGGCACGGAAGTGGCGCTCTGGACCGGACGGGATCGCCGGACGACGGACGAAATTTTGAGCGCGCACAACCTCTGGAAGTATTTCCAAGTGGTGGTGTGCGGCGACGATTTCACCAGTCACAAACCGGACCCGGAAGGGCTGGTGCACATCCTCGACGAACTCTCGTTGAAGAGCAGCGAAGTCTTGTTCGTCGGTGATTCCGATGTCGACGTATTGGCGGGACATGCCTGCCAGGCTCCGACGATGTTGATCCGGCATGGACGGACGGTTTCGAAGCAGATCCGTTCCCTCTGCCGCGAATGGGTGGAGACTCCGCAGCAAGCCTACGAAATCATCGCCGCGAAGGTCTCGACTGAAGGGGTCGGTTGCCTTTCGAAGCGCTGAACTGAACCTAAAAACGCAGTTGGAGTAGCCGCGAAAAAGCTCAAAATACGCAAAAAGCATGGAATAGGCTTCTTTGCGTCTTTGGTGCCTTCTCGGGGCTAAGTAGACCCCGTCCGAAAGGGGGTGGCGTTCGGCGGATCGGCTCTGCTACACACCCCACCGCTCTGGCGAGCGGTCCCCCCCTCTCAAGAGGGGATCTGTTGTGAGCAATTCCGCTCTTGCGAGCGGTTCCCACTCTCTAGAGGGGAACTGTTTGTGAGCAATTCCGCTCTGGCGAGCGGTCCCCCTCTCTCAAGAGGGGATCTATTGTGAGCAATTCCGCTCTTGCGAGCGGTTCCCACTCTCTAGAGGGGAACTTTTTGTGAGCCATTCCCCTCTTGAGAGGGGGGGACCATGCGCGAGCATGGTGGGGTGTGTTGTCTTCCCCGCTGTTACAGCCACGGAGCGACCGAAAACCTTTTCGGATACCCGTTAAATAACTGCTGTTCTTAGGCTTAAGGCTGAAAACCGAACGGCCCCCCGATGGCCCCGAAGGGTCGCCGACCGAAGCGCGCGACAAAAAAACCAACAGGTGTTAATTTTTTTGTCGCGGCTGAGTGGAACGGGCGGGATCAGAGATTGCCGCAGATCGAGACTTCGAGGCCGAGGGCCCGCATGGCGGCTGCTTTGGCGAGGAGACCTTCTTTGGCTTGGTCCCGGGAGGGGGCGTAAACCACTTGGATGTGGTTCGACTTGTGGCGGGCCATCATTTGGTCGCGGTCCACCCCATCGAGCACGGCGTGCATGATCGGCCATTGGGGAGTGGTTTGCTGCCAGCGGTCGGCGGTTTCGTTCTCCGGGAGTTCGACCACTTTCGCGAGACCGGTGTCGAATTTCAATTTGCCGGCTTCGACGAAGACCCGGCTCCAGACGATGTGTCCGGGTTTGCTGATGCCCTTGAGGGTGCCGCCGCCGAGACGGAAATACATCGAAGGTTGCCGTTCGCTGCTGGCGCCGCGGTAGCCGTCGATGAAGTGGGCGGCGGGGGCGGCGCCGGAAATCAGGAACACCCAGACAAAATCGTCGATCCCGTCACCCTGGTATTGGCGGCCCCAGCGAAGGTCGTGGAGGGTGTTCTCCGGCGGGAAACCGAGTTCTTTCCAGAGTTGGTAGGTGACCAAGCCATCGAGTCCGGCGCATTCGTCGACTTCGTTGAAATGGGGAACCGCTTCGCCGGCATAAAGCTCCTTGCCGGTTTCCTCGTGGTAAACCGGGGGACGCTCGACGTTGTTGAGTAATCCTTCGACCAGGTCGGACGCGGGGGCGAGGTCCTTGAGGCCCTGTTGGTATTGGATGCCGATGGTGGCGCAGCCGAATTCGTCGGCGATGCGGACCGCCGCGATGTACATTTTGCACTGTTGGAGGACTTGGTTTTCGGTCAGGTCGGATTCTTCGTTCGACCCGAAGCGGAACTGAATTCCTTTCTCACGGCACCAATCGAATACCTTTTTCGCTTCGTCGTCGGAAACGGTCAGCATTTTGGCGTAAAGGGCGGACTGGCTGAGTCGTTCTTTGAAAACGCCGGTCGGATTGAGGAGTTCGTCGGGGATGATGGCATTGTACATGCCCATGCAGCCTTCGTCGAACACCCCCATGATCCGTTTTTCGCGGATCAGGCGCTCGGCGAATTCCTGGCCTTTGCGGACGGCGTCGCCCTTGAAGCCGTCGTCGAACGGTTTCACGTGCGGGGTCGGGTGTTCGACCTTGCCGGAGCGGAGCCATTGGCGGAGTCCGTTGAGGAAGAAGTCGTCGGTGAAGTCCTCGCTCCACAAGGTCGAGTATTCGACACCCATCCGGGTGAGGGAGCCATTCAGATTGAGCATGCCGACGAGGCCCGGCCAAGTGCCGCTCCAGTTGGCGACGGTGAGGATCGGGCCGCGATGGGTGAAGAGACCGGGGAGGATGTGTTGGCTGTATTGCCAAACGGCTTCGGCGACGATCAGGGGCGATTCCGGATCGATGTCGCGGAAGACTTCGATGCCATGCTTTTGGCTATCGATGAAGCCATGTTTTTTTTCCGAGTCGTAGGGATGTCCCCGGGTTACCGAGTAACCCTCTTTTTCGATCGCTTGGGTGAGCGCGGCTTCCATTTGGGACTGGGCGTCCCAGCAGTTTTGGTTGGCGGCGATGCGGAGGTCGCCGTTGGCGATGAGTGTGATGGGTTTAGGCATGACCGGTCAGTCTAGAGAGAACCGATCGATTGTGGAGATTATTTTCAGGAAAATGCATTGAATTTGACGGAAAAGCGGACCGGGCTGGCCGGTTCGAGTGGAATCACAAATCGTGGCGGATTCCGGCTTGGTCCGGCGGTTCGTTTCTCGGGGTAAGTTCGATGTGGCCGAGGTCGAGGTCCTCGGTTTGAGGGTTTTCGCGGGCGAGATCGTCTTGGGGTTGATATCCGATCAATTGGCGGGCGTCGGTGATGTCGAGACGTTTGTAGCGGTTGTCGCTGATCCCATGGAAAATGGCGAATTGGAGATGATCGGCTTCGATAGACCGGGTGATCAGTTGGACGAGATCGCGGCGGGAGGCGAAGGCATCGAGCATCCGGGCTTTTTCCGGATTTGCGGCCTCCTTTAAGGGTTGGAACGCGCCGATGCGGATCGCGATGGTGGACAAGTCGTGTTTTTCGGCCATGTAGCGTCCCATCGCTTCGCCGAAACATTTGGATACTCCGTAAAGATCCCCCGGATTGACCGGATCGACGGTTTTCACCTGCATGTCGCTCGAGTAACCGGATACGGCGTGGATGGAAGAAGCGTAGATCAACCGGCGGCAGTTCGCGGCTTTCGCGGCGACAAAGGCGTGATAGGTGCCGGTGATGTTGGTCTTCAAGACCGAATCCCACGCGGCCGAAGGACTGGGGTCGGCGGCCAGGTGGACCACGGTGTCGATGCCCTGGCAAAGTTCTTTCATTCGGTCGAGATCCAGGAGATCGCCGGAGACGACATCGCCCAGATAGGTGAGATCCGCGGGATCCTCGTCCTCGGCGACCATGAGGCGGAGGTGGTATTTGCCGTGGGTTTTCCCGGCGAAATAGGAACCGATCCGGCCATGCGCCCCCGTGACGAGGATTTTCCGTTTCCCCGCGTCGTCGCGACGACTCTTGTTCCGGTTTCGCCCGGGTGGGACTTGGGTGAATGAAAGGGCCATGGTTCAACGATACCCGGAGGTCGTGAGATGGACAACTGCGCCGGGTGATTGGAAGGCTCGTGGGAGGGCTTGGTTTGGCTTGAAATAAATAAAACGTCGTGCGACGATTAATTCATGAAGAAGGGACTTCGGCGGGAGCAAATCGTGGAGGCGCTTTCCCGTTTGGGGGAATTGGCTCAGGCGGACGGGGTGGAGTTGGAGATCTGTTTTTACGGTGGCTGTGCGATGATGTTGGCGTTTGATCGGAGGGCGATTACTCGGGACGTCGACGCCATCTTTCATCCTCGGAAACTGGCGTTGCCATGGATCGAGCAGGTCGCGCAGGAACTTGGGTTGCCGCCCGACTGGCTTAACGACGACGTGAGGCAATTCTTGGCTCCAGCGGGGGCGTTTCGTTCCTTGCCGCTGGATCTGCCGGGAATTAGAATCAATGTTCCCACGGCCAGCTATTTACTGGCAATGAAGGCGTTGGCTGGAAGAAGGGCATTGCCGGGATATGGAGGCGATGAAGAGGATCTGCGTTTTCTGATCAAGAAAATGGGAATTCGATCCCTGGACGAAATCCAAGAGCATATCAATCGATATTATCCCGATGACCGTCCGAGTGACGCTGCTTGCGCGATGATCGCTCGAGTTATTAAAGAGGAGACAAGCGAATGAAGAAGACGGTGACACGGCCGGCGACGCTGGAGGAGGTGGCGGAGCAGGCGGAAAGCCTGGAGGATTTCGGCCTTCTGTTACGGGAGTTCAATCAGACGCTGCGGCGGAACGACGTGTCGAGTCGTCCGGCGTTGGCGCGGGCGATCCAGAAGGCGCCGGCTCGGTTGAAAGACCGGTTTGATGGAGGCGAAATCGCGGATGCTTATCTCGCTGCCTTCGGCGAATGGATTGCCCAACAGGCGGGATTGGAATGGCCGGAGTGGACCCAGGAGCCGGCGCGGTCGTGCGAAAGGCCATGGTTTGCGGACGAAGCCCGGGCCTCGTTGTTGGTGTTGGCACCGTCGGCCTTCCGGCGGCGGGGGGTCTTCACCCTGCCCGAAGATGTGGTGCGCCTTCGGCGTGGGCGGCCCAGGGTGAGCCTCGAAACGAAGAGGGAGAAAGCCCGGGAGAGGGACCGGCGTTATCGCGAACGGCTGCGAACGTGGGCGAAAGCCGGACGGGTGGAAGCGGAGGATGTTTTCCGCTCGCGTGGCGGCGGGAAGAGTGGGTAGTTTGATTGGCATCAAGCATGGATGAGCCTCTGAATTCTTCCGCCCCCGTCCCTGATCCGCTATTTCATGCGCCGGCCGAACGACTGTTCGAGGCGCTGATGGCGCAATCGCCGGATCGGATCTACATCAAAGATCTGGAGAGCCGGTTCGTGACGGTGAGCCGGACCATGTTCGATTTTTTCGGGGTGCGATCGCTCGACGAAGTGAAAGGCAAAACCGATTTTGACTTCTTTACGCGGGAACATGCGGAACAGGCGTTTGAGGACGAGCGGCGGTTATTGAGCAGCGGCAAGCCGATGTTGGCGAAGGAAGAGAAGGAGACTTGGCTGGATGGAACGGTGACCTGGGTTTCCAGCACGAAGGTCCCGTTGGTGCTTGGATCGGGGGAGGTAGTCGGTTTGCTCGGGATCTCTCGCGATATTACGGAGCAACGGAAGGCGCAAGTCGCGCTGCGCGAGAGCGAAAGCCGGTTGCGTTTGCAGAATGAAATGATGCAGGAGGATTTCGAGAGCGCCCGCAGCGTCCAGTCGGTCATGATTCCGGGGGAGATTCCTTCGCATGATCGCTTGAAGATCGCGGTGCGCCTGAATCCAATGGTTGCGGTCGGCGGTGATGTCGTGACGTTTCCTCCGGACCCGGGGCGTCGGGCCCTTTTCTTTTTGGGCGACGTGGCCGGGCATGGGGTGCGGGCGGCGTTGTTCACGGTTTTGATCAAGTATTTGACCGACAAGCTGGGCGAGAAATACACGGGCGATCCGAACGCGTTCCTGAATGAATTGAACCGAAATCTAGCCGGTCGGATTCCCGGAGGATTTGTCACCGGTTTGTGCGGACATTTCGAAGAGACGGGGGAAACGCTGAATTTGTGCCTGTCGAACGCCGGCCATCCGGAGGTCTTTTGGTTCCATGCGAAGAGCGGAGAGTTTCGTCGGGTGAGGTTGCGGGGCGGAGCGGTGCTGGGGTTGCCGGTGAGCGCCGGTTCTCCGGCGGATTGTCTGGAATTGGGTGTGGGCGACCGGATCTATGCGTTCACCGATGGTGTGGTCGAAGCGAGGAACGAAGGAGGGGAGTTTTACGGGGTTGAGACGATTCTGGAGGGGGCGGAAGAATGGATGAAGCTGGACCTGGACGGATCTTTGGACGCGTTGATCGCGGATGTTCGGCGCCACTGCGCGGGCCTCGAGCAGCAGGACGATATTTCGATCCTGGCGATCGAGGTGGAAGCCTGAGTCACTCTTGGCCGAGGAGCTCGGCGGCGAGACCGTAGCGAAGATTCAAATACGAATGATGGAAGGCTTCTTTGCCGGTCAGGTCCGCCAATTTCAGGAAAGTCGCCAGGGCGGTCGGGAAGACGTCCGCTCGTCCGGCGGTGAGGCGTGGGATTTGGAGGCGCTCGGAAAGAGGTCGACTGCCGGTCCGTTCGAGAAGGGATCGGAGGTCGTCGCGGGTGAGGAGGGAAGGCATTTCCTCGAGTTGTTTTCCCTGGAGTCCGGCGGCGATGTTGAGGGCGGTGGTGAGAGTGCCGCCGGTGCCGATAGCTATCGCCGTGGAGGGGAGGGAGAATTGGAAGCCGCTGGCTTCGATCACGGCGGTGATCTCGTCGCCGATCCGGCGTTCATCGTCGGCTGTGAAGGGAGCCGACGGGTCGGGAATCAGTTTTTCGGTCAGGCGGACGCAACCCAACGGGAGGCTGACGACCTCGTCGAGTTGTTTGTCGGAAAACCGGAGGCATTCGAGGCTGCCGCCGCCGAGGTCGAAGACATAAAAGTGGGTGGACGTGATGGATGAATCGAGTCGGATGGCGTGTCCGATTAATTCGGCCTCCCGGTCGCCACTGAGGATTTCGGGGATGAGGGAGGTTTTTCGCCGAATCGATTCGACCAGGGCGTCGCCATTGGCGGCGTCGCGGGCGGCGCTGGTGGCGACAATTCGGATGCATTCGGGGTCGTGGGTGCGGGCCTCTTCGACAAGGGCGGACACGGCTTCGGTGGCGCGGGCGATACTGTCGGGGGTCAAAACAGGGTTTTGTAAGCTGATTCCCTGGCCGATGCGGGTTTCCCGGGTGTTTCGGTAGATCATTTTGATCTGGCCGGAATCTTCGGCTCGGGCGGCGACGAGAAGTTTGATCGTGTTACTTCCGATATCGATGACGGCGACTGTACTGGGCATGGGAAATAGGTGGGAACGAGCGGGGCCGGTGGGGGCGCCGACGGGATTGGGAGTGGGGCGTCCGGAGGAAAACGTGGTCGGCATCAGGAGAAGAGCTGATGCATCTGGGCGGTGGGGAAGTGCCGGCCCGGGCACAAGGTACGGTTGCCGTCGACCTCTCGATGGACGGTGAATTGGCCGCGGCCTCCGGTGAGGTCGAACTTCAGGTAGCGGACCAGTTCGGTGAGGGCGGCGATTTGTTGGGAGGATGGGCGGCGTTGTTCGAAATTGCCGACGAGGCAGATCCCGATGCCGACCTCGTTCACCGAGTGGTTACGGACATGGCCGCCCTGAAGCTGCTGCAGCCAGCGGTCGCCGATTTCGATCTCCCCGTTGCCGGAGTCGCGGCCGTTTCCAATCACAAAGTGGTAGGCGAGTCCATTGGGCATTCTCATCTGGCGGCGGTGGAAGCCGTCGTAGATGCGGGCGTTGCCGTTTTCGATGCCGCTGTGGTGGGCGACGATGTATTCCCAGGGGCGGAGTTGGGTCGGGAGTCCCCGTGTCACCCGGACCACTTCGCCGATGTAGCGGTGGGTGCCGGTGTTTCCGGCGGCGCCTGGGATGATCAAGGTTTGCCCGGGATAAATCCGGTCGCCGGTGATGTTGTTGGCGGTCTGGATGGCTCGAACGGTGGTGCCGTGGTCGCTAGCGATTTTCCCGAGGGTGTCGCCGGCTTTGACGGTGTAGGTCCGGGTGGGGGCGGCGGAGCGGATGACCAAGGTTTGACCAACGAGGATTCGGTCGCCGGTGATTCCGTTGCGGGCGCGGAGCTCGGCCGCGGTCGTTCCGAAACGCTGGGCCACGCCGCTGAGGGTGTCGCCCTGGCGGACGGTGTAGGTGACGTCGCCGGTGGCACCGTGGAGCCAACCGTGTCCGGCACCGACCATCGAGGCTGCGGTGGCGGCGGCAGCGGTCTTCAAAAACTGGCGGCGATTCAACATGGTTACCGTAATGCTCCGATCCCGGATTGCGGGGCATGCTTTCCTTTTAGGAGAAAACGGGCGAGGGAAATCTTCAAGACTTTTTCGAGAAGTGATTCGGAGGAGATTTGGGGGAGAGGGGATGATCATCGAAGGTTGCGGACGGGAACGGGAGGGCGATGTGCCTCCTCGAAAACGAGGGAAACACACCCCACCGCTCTGGCGAGCGGTCCCCCCCTCTCAAGAGGGGAATGGGAACACACCCCGCCGCTCTGGCGAGCGGTCCCCCGGCGCGAGGGGGACGAATCAACTATCCAGGGATTAGCGTCTGTGCCATACGGTCGCCTCGGCGACGCTCCATTGGAACTTGCGGGCGTGTTCGCGGATCAGGAACGGGAGGTCGATGCGTTTGACGGATTCGAAATGGGTCCCGAGGGTTTCCTGAAGGGTGTTGAACGTGGTGACCGGTTTTCCGTTGCGTTCGAATCCGCCGAGCCATTGGTCGCGCGGTGTGAAGTCTTCGAGCCAAGTGTAGGGGGAGACGAGAATCAGTTGACCGCCGGGATTCAGGAGATCGGGGAGCTGTTTCAGGAAATCGCCGGGGCGGGGCAGGCGGTCGATGAGGTTGGCGGCCAACACGACGTCGAAGCGGCTGAGATCGGGGCGGAGGTCGAGGGCGTCGCCGACCTCGAAATGGACCCGGTCGCGACGCAGGTCCGCGGGAACACGAGCCGTCAGGGAGCGCTGCAGTTCGCCTTCGGTGGGAGAAGTGTAGGGAAACTCCCCGGCGGCTTGCAGGCGGCGGGCGGCGGCGATGAAAGAGGCGGAGTAGTCGATGCCGACGACTTCCTCGACATGGCGGGCCAATTCAAAGGAGGACCGCCCGACTGCGCAGCCGAGATCGAGCGCCCGGGATCCGGTGGCCGGAAGGCGGGTGGGATCGAGGCATTCGCTGACGCATCGGGCGGGAAAGCCGAGTGCATCCGACGGTCCGAACGGATACGGGAGGATTTCCGAAGCGGTCCCGTAATGAAACAGAAGGTATTCGTGGAGAAGTTTGTCCGATTCGTAATACGGTCGAGCTCCTTCCTTCGCCTCATCCATGGAGAAGGGAGTCGATGTAGGCGGAGGGCCGGAAGTTTTCGATCAACACCTCGGTTTTACCATTCCGGTGCAGACGCACCTGGGAGACATTGATTTCCGGCGTTTTGGTCGGGGAAAAAAGAATGTCGTCATGGGTGGCGTGAGAGGCCTCGGTGAACAACTCGGGCGTCAAGTGGCCGCCGAGGTGGTCGCTGCGGCCAGTGGCGACGTGGACCGTGCCGAGGATTTTTTCGTCCTGGATGTCCCGGCCGGAAACCGGCAACACCTGGGTGCCGAAACCGAGTTCGCCGAGTTCGCCGGTCACCGGGTCGGAGGCGAGTTTTTCGTTGTGGGCCTCGACGATCGCCGGATCTCCCGTGAGGAGCTCCGCTTTCTGAATGCGGCCTTTGGCGACGCGCATCAATCCGATCGTGCCGTCCTCGTAACGCATGGGGAAAACGCCTTCGGCTCCGGTCGGCACATAATAGATTTCGCCGGCCGGGAGGTTGGCCACGTCTGGTCCGTTGCGGCAGAGGCCGTGGCTTTTTTGGGCTTCCTGGCCCCCGAGAAGAAGTCGCAAGGTGTGGGTGTTTCCGCTGATTTCAAAATCGATCTCCGCCCAATCGGCGCGGGTCATGCCGAGACGGAGTTTTTCGGCGGTCCGGCTGACTTCGTCGTAATCGACCGCCAGCCCCGACGAAAGGATGATGTCGTTGACTCCGTGGAGGGTGGCGCCGCGGAAACCATGTTTCTTGGCGGAGGCGGTCAGCGGAGCGGTGGCGGAGTAGGTGGACACGCAGAGAATGATGTCGTAGTTCGGATAAACATCCCGCTCCAAGCTGACTGGTGTGCCATTTGAGTCAAAGGCCTCGTCCGGAAGGTCGAGGTTGCTTCCGCCGGTGGTTCGGTAGGCGAACATCTCGCCTCCCTTCAATTGGAGTTCACGACCGGTTTCTCCCTGGATTCCTTGATGAAAAACCTCGTAGGCATGCCTTTGAACGGTCAGCTCCTGGTTCCGCAGGAACCGGAATTCCTCGATCTCGCGGGGATCATCCAAGTCGATCAAAACGCAAACCCTCGAACCCGGTTTCGGGGCGAAAACGGTTCGAAGAAGCCGACCGAGGTCGAACGGCGGAAACGTCACATTCTCAGGAGAATATACTGTCGTCATCCCGTCAGCGAATCATAGCGCGAGGTGAAATGCAACCATGCCGGGGGAAACTTTCCGGAAGGCGGAACCCACGGAAAGTTCCCCCGGACGGATTACTTCCGGGGACCTTTGTCGAGGTCGTCGAAGTCGCCCCTTAGGGCCATCAAGGCGTATTTTTCGCGGTCGATTTCCTGGCGGGTTCGGACACCCATGCTCCGGAAGAAGCGGACAGGGGGGCACCAGCCGCGGACCGCGTGGTTGAATAGCAGGGCGCCGGTGACGACGGGTACCAAGAGCCATTTGCGGGAGAACGCCACTCCGAGGACTACTCCGAGCAGCGAGACCGTGGCGGCG
The DNA here is from genome assembly GCF_056590205.1 of Verruconatronum alginivorum. Lineage (NCBI taxonomy): Bacteria > Pseudomonadati > Verrucomicrobiota > Opitutia > Opitutales > Verruconatronaceae > Verruconatronum > Verruconatronum alginivorum. The sequence goes on from NZ_JBWPVQ010000001.1 coordinate 4,461,008, forward strand.
TTGGCTTCGAGGAATTGTTCGAGATCCCGTTCTTCGTCGAGTTCTTCGATTCGCTCGGAGATCGTCTTCTCGTCCTGGACGGCGTAATACTGGATCCGCATGTCCAGATCGCGGTCGATCTCCGCGTTGATTTCCGGCGGGGTGTGGACCCGGATTTGGTCTTCTCTTGATTTCGGTTTTACCATCGGTTCGTGTCTCCTGTTGTTGGCCGGCTCCCGGACCTGCGAGGTTCCGAGAGGGTTTTAAAAATCGCTAACGTAAGTCTCACCGTCCCGCACGGAGGCCCAGCCGTGGGCTTCCAAGCGTTGAATTTCTTCGGTGCCGGAGCGAATGGTCCGGGTGAATCCGAGCAGGGAGGAGGGGGCGAGACCGTGTTGTTCGAGGCTGCGGCTGCAAACCATAAAGTCGATTCCGCGGTCGGCCAAGCGGCTAAGGCGCTGATCGAACGGGTTTTCCGCGCTCTTGAGCAAGCGGACGCCATCGGCCGAGGCGATGACCGCGATGTCGGCGAGGTTCGCGAAGTTTCGTTGGACGCCTTCGACATTGGTCAGGAACAGGTCGTAAGCAACATCGGTGGGACTGCTGATTTCGAAAACGATCCTGAGACGTTGTTTTTCGTCGACGTTTTCGGTGGCGGAGGCCGGTGCCCGGCCGAAGCCGAGGACAAGCGTAGCCGCGAGGGCCAGCAGGAAAGCGTTCCTGGGCCAAGCGGCCGTGGGACGGACGGTTGAGACGTGTGAGGAGAGATCAGGTTTTGCCATGCGAGTGGCGGTAGCAGAATCCGTTCCGATTCAATGGCAAATCAAAGATAGGAATGTCGGTGTCACGGTGTGGGACAGGTATTCCTACCTGTTTTTTTTAACAGACAGGAATGTCTGTTTCACGGTATTGCAGAATGCGTGTTGGCCGACCGGTGCGGCGTGCCGATTGCATGCTTGGTCGGCTCTTGCCAGAGAAACGTTCCGGACTAATTTTGTAACGGGACTTTCAGGAGAAAGACCAGTCGCTCATGAGCATCGAATTCAAGGACTACTATCAAATCCTCGGGATTCCCCGGACCGCCGGGCAGGACGAGATCAAGCAGGCCTACCGGAAGCTGGCGCGGAAATATCATCCGGATGTGTCCGGGGGAAAGCCTGGAACCGAGGAGCGTTTCAAGGAGATCAACGAAGCGTATGAAGTGCTGAAGGATCCGGCGAAACGAAAGAAATATGATTCCATGGGCTCCGGATTCGATCCGGAGAGAGAGTTCCGTCCGCCCCGCGGGTCGAGCGGTCGTCCAGGTGGAGGCACGCGGGGCGGTTTTGGGGTCGGAGGAACCGGTTTCAGCGACTTCTTTGAAGTGTTTTTCGGCTCGAGGCGGATGGGAACGGACCCGTTTGGCGGTGGAGTGCCGTTTGGCGAGAGCGGAACGGGAATGGGCGGACGTCGTCGGACCGGTCCGGTGAGGGGGAGCGATCTTGAAGCGGATATTTTGGTGACGCTGGAGGAGGCGATCCGTGGTTCGACCCGGCAGGTTAGCGTCGACCGGGGCGTCACGGGCGGGAATGGCGGCCGAATCGAAACCTATCAGGTGAAGATACCGCCGGGCGTGCGGCAAGGGCAACGAATCCGTTTGGCGGGGAAGGGGGAGGCGGGGAGCGGGCCGGGCGTGGCCTCCGGTGATTTGTATCTACGGGTTCGGTTGAGTGAGGACCCGTTTTTTCGGGTCGAAGGCGACGATCTTTATTACGACCTGGCGCTGGATCCCTGGGATGCGGTGCTCGGGACCGCGGTCGAAATCCCGGCGCCATCCGGCAAGGTTTCGCTCCGGATTCCGGCGGGGACTTCGTCGGGAAAGCAATTTCGGCTTCGTCACCTGGGAATGCCCCGGGCGGGAGGCGCCCGGGGGGATCTCTATGCGGTGGCGCGGATCCGTATCCCTACCCGGCTGACTCCGCGGGAAAGGGAGCTTTGGGGCGCGTTGCGCGCGGCGCGCATAGACGATAGACGATAGCTGATAGGGGGCGCGGGCACCGGGGAGGGTTCCCCGGCGCCTTTCGGAAACCGATTAACGGGAGGTGGATCCGTTGGCTGACGAACCGTTGCTGGAGGATTCCGTTTCGGCGGCCCGGGTGGAGCGTTCGCGGAGATCCTGTAGTCGGAGGTGCTGGCGTCGGCGGTATTCGTAAGGGGCGGATGTATGGGAGTGGAGTTGGATGACGCGGATCTGCTGGTCGAGGTTCGCCTGTTCGAGTTGTTGGGCTTCGAGGATGCGTTGTTGTTCGAGGGCGTGGGCGAGGCGAATGCGTCGTTCCTCGGCTTCCCGTTCGGCGAGGGTGCGGGCTTCGGCCTCGCGTTGGAGCGAAGCCAGGGCGGCGGTCAATTTAGATTCAAGCTCGGCGTTCTGTTGTTGATGGGTCGCGGCGAGCTGCTTTTTCTGGGCTTCCAATTCCGCCTGCAATTCGGCCTGGCGCCGGAGATATTCTTCATGGCGAATGCGGGCGAGTTCGGCTTCCCGCTCGGCTTCTTCCCGCGCCCGTTGTTCGGCGAGGGTTCGTTCTTTTTCGGTGGCCAATTGCCGGGCGGCTTCTTCCTTGGCGCGCGCCGCGCGTTCCGCCGCCAAGCGGGCCGCTTCGGCTTCGCGCTCGGCCCGGAGCAACGCTTCCCGCTGTTGTTCTTCATGGGCCGCCAATTCCGCGGCGCGGGCGGCATCGAGGTCCGCTTGGCGCCGGTTTTCGACCTGGACGTAGCCGTAGAATCCGGCGGATCCGAGAATGAGCAAGGCAATGGCTGTGATAATGGCAGTCTTCATGGTGGGTGCGAATCGTGCGGAAAAACCGCGGAATGTCGATTTTCGAATGATGATTAGGTTGATAAAGGATCAGTTCCGCGAGGAAATGTTCCCTCGGTTGAGAGTGACGTAGGGATCGCCTTGCCGACCGTTGACGGGGCGGTTGTGGTCGAGCCATTCGTCGAGCCCGGCGATTCGGCCGGGGAAATGGTTGTGGATGATCTCGAATGGGTTTTGCCGGAGATCGGTTTGCCGAGGAGAGTTGTGCCAGGGGAATGGTTCGGCGAGGACGTTCCAACGGTAGTAGGTGTCGACCACACCGAGGAGGGTGGCTCCGTTGGGCGCTTCGCGATCCCACCAGTCGAAACCGGCGTAGCGGGCGATTTCCATGGCTTGTACCAGCGAGGTCAGGCTGTAAGCGGTGTAAGTGACCCCCCGCTCGCCGCCTCGGCGCTTCACTTCGCGGGGAAGATAAATGGTCTCGTCCATCACCGCGAACTTCCAGTCCGCGCCCCGGTGAATCAGGCCGTTTCGAGGGAGGAAATAACGGTCGAGCTCGGTCAGACCGAGGGCGAGGAGGTCGGGATCCTCGAAGACCACGGCGGCGGTGAGGACGCCGAGAACCCCCGCCTCCTGCCAGTTGTTGCGCCGGGTAGTGGCGACGCGGACGACATGGGGGAGGACTTCCCGGCGCCACCAGGATTCAAACACGGCGGCGTGGCTTGTTTGCCACGATTCGGAGGATTTCAACAGGTCGGCGGCGTAGAGCATCCGGTTGAACCAGGAACCGAGTTGGAGGCCGCGGTCCATGCCGGTGAAGCGGGTGCCGGCGTCGGTCCAGGCGCGGAGGATTTCGGTTGATTTCGCGGCATAGCGTTCGTCACCGGAGTAAAGCCAGGCGAGGGCGGTCACATAGGCGGCGTTGGCTTCGCGCTCCATCAAATCGCGGACCTCGTTGAGGTTGGAACCGACCTGGTAACCTCCCATCACGTGAAGGCGGACGGGAGGAGCTGGGGTGAATTCGAGGGCGGCGTCGGCTTCGCGCAACATCCGGCGGTAGGCGACGTTTTGGGGGGCGGCGCCGGAGTCGATTCGATCGCGGACAATCGCCAACTCGGCCGGGTTCAGGACGGTCATGGGGGTGGCGAAGGTGACCGCCGTCGTATCGATCCGGGAGGCTTCCCGGGAGGTGGTGCAGGCGGCGGAGACGAAAACAAACGCCAGGAGGAGGAGGACGTGATGCGGAAACGGAAACGGTGGGCGGCGGGGCGAGGCCGGGGCTTGATCGGTTGCGGTGGATGGGAACATGGGTGGTTCGGTTGGATTCGACGGGTGGAATGGTTCGGTTTTCGCCGGTTTTGACAACGTCAAACCGGGAGGGTTCTTGGAAAGTTTCGGGATCCTTCTCGCCAAATTGCTGCGGAGATGGCACAGAATTGTGACGAATCCGTGACATGGGGCGGATATAAAGGAGGTGGATTTAAAGTGATGAGCGAACCGACGCCGAAAATTTTGATCGTCGATGACGAAAAGGATGTGACCGAATTGGTCGCGTATCACCTGCGGGCCAAGCGGTGGAACGTCGAGACCTTGAGCGACCCGAACCGGATCCTGGAAGTCAGCCGGCGGTTTTCGCCCGACCTGATGATCGTGGACGTGATGATGCCCGGGATCGACGGATTGCAGATTTGCCGTTTGTTCAAGGCGGATCCCGCCTTCGCCCACGTGCCGATCATTCTCTTGACCGCCCGGGCCGAAGAGGAAGACCGGGTGAAAGGATTCGAGATCGGCGCGGACGATTATGTTTGCAAGCCATTCAGTCCCCGTGAGTTGACCCTGCGGGTGCAAGGTTTGCTGCGCCGTCGGGAGTCCAAGCCGGAGGAGGAGAGCCGTCGGTTTCGGATCGGGATATTATCTTTGGATGAAGAACGCCACGAAGTAACCGTCGACGGAAAACCGGTGGAGTTGACCCCGACCGAGTTCAAGCTTTTGGCCCTCTTGATGGAACGGCGGGGCCGGGTGCAGAGCCGGGAGCAGTTGTTGGTCAACGTCTGGAACTACGATGAAGAAATCGAGACCAGGACGGTCGACACCCACGTGATGCGTTTGCGGGAAAAACTGGGCAAGGCGGCGGAATTGATCGAGACCATCCGTGGCGTCGGCTATCGGATCGCGGGCGAACGATGAGTCCGTGGCTGTTGATCGTGCCGCTGGCGGCCGGGCTGGTTTGGGCGCTTTGGCGGATCCGAAACGAGAACCGTATCATTGATGGGCTTGCCCAATCGTTGCGGGAAGGGCACGGATTCCTCCGCGACACCGCCGATGGATTGTACCGGAAGGCCTCCTGGCGTCGTCTGATCGATTCCGCCAACGAAATTTTGGAGGAAAAAAAGCGGTTGGAGGCCGACCGCGCCGGACAAGTGGAACGGTTGAAAGCGACGTTGAGCAACATGCAGGAAGCGGTGCTGATCGTCGACGACCACGACCGGGTCTTGTTGGCCAACGAAGCATTCCGGCGCCTCTTTCCGGGCGGCGAGGAAGGGGACGAAGGGATTCGGATGGTTTTCCGCAACAGCGCCTTCAACGAGCAGATCGGGGAAGTCCGGGAAGGAAAAACCCCCGGGCGGAGGGAGATCGAATTTTCGGCGGTCGGGGGGACGGTATGGACGGAGGCGAGTGCGTCGCGAATCCCGGGATTCGGGGCGGAGACCGCCGATGCGACGTTGGTGGTGTTGCACGACATCACCCGTTTGCGTTTGTTGGAGTCGGTCCGAAAGGAGTTTGTGGCGAACGTCTCCCATGAACTGCGCACCCCGTTGAGCCTGATCAAAGGTTATGTGGAAACGCTCGCCGACCCGGAAGCGGAGATCCCGGAAGAAGATCGGCGGCGGTTCCTGGGAATCATCGACAAGCATACCACGCGTCTCGAACGGCTGGTGGAGGACCTTTTGGCTCTTTCCCGGTTGGAAAGCGGAAATCCGCGGTTGCGGAAAGAGACGATCGATCTCGGCGGCCTGATCGAAGAAATCGTCGAGAATTTCCGGACCGGGGAGAATGGCGCCCCCGGCCGTTTTTCGTTGAAAATCGAGGCGGAGCCGGTGGCGGTGCGGGCGGATCCGCTACGGATCGCCCAGGTTTTGGGAAACCTGTTGGAAAACGCCATTAAGTATTCCGGAGGGGAAGCCGAGATCGAAGCCGGGTCGTGTCGCGAAGGTGACTTCGTGAAGGTCTGGGTGCGGGACAACGGGGTGGGGATTTCGGCGAAGGATTTACCGCACATCTTCGAGCGATTTTATCGAGTCGACAAAGGGCGTTCCCGCGAAAGCGGCGGTACGGGCCTCGGTCTGAGCATTGTGAAACATATCGTGCAATTGCACGGAGGCCGGGTTTGGGCCAATAGTTCCCCCGGCCGCGGCACCTGCATCTGTTTCACACTGCCGGTGGCGGAAGAGTCGGCGGGTTGAGTCCGGGGAGGCAGGGGCGAGGGGGTCGGTCGAGGGGGGATGTCGCCCTTTCAGGGCTGGCTTTGTGGATGTTGCCTGAACCCAGGGCGTTGCCCTGGGCTGTAGGATGTCGCCCCTTTGGGGCTGGGGATCTGCGGAACGGTCAGACGAAGAAGGATGAATCGCGCCGGTCGGGAGATGTCGCCCTTTCAGGGCTTCGTTTTCAGATGGTCCTGGACCCAGGGCGTTGCCCTGGGCTGTAGGATTCCGCCCCTTCGGGGCTGGGCAGGGCGCGATTGAAAGTGGTGGGAAAAACAGACACCGTCTGTCATTGCGAGGAAGGAGGAACGACTGACGCGGCAATCCACGTTCCGGGAAGAGCATCTGGCCCTGGCGAGTTTTCGGGGATTCGCCCGAGGAACGACTGACGCGGCAATCCACGTTCCGGGAAAGGGGCCGCGGGTCGCTGTTTCGTGGATTGCTTCGTCGGCGGAGCCTCCTCGTAATGACACGACGCGGGGGGTCGAAGCAGGAGCCAACGGCAAAATGAAGGCTTGCGATTCGATTCGGGCCTCGGAACATGGTTCCTTGATGGATTTTCTAAGGTCATGCGAATCGGAATGGGTGCATGGGACCGGGGGCTTCGGACCCGGTGGTGAAGCTTGCCGGACCGGGGTGGTTTCATGCCCGGTGATTTGCCAGGCGGACGGTCCGGCGGGAGAATAGTTTTTCGCACCTTTTTTCGATGCCATTCAGCGACCTACCAAAACCAGCCGCTCTTGTTCTCAAAATTTTGGGGATTTTCCTCTGCCTTTACCTCTTCATCGTCGGAGTGAGTGGCATGGGCGAGGCCTTTAAGCTGTTCGGCAAGGAATTCGCCGAGCGGGTGCTGGCAACCACCGCGAATCCGGTCACCGGGTTGTTCCTCGGCATTTTGGCCACCTCGCTGGTGCAGAGTTCCTCGACCTCGACTTCGATCATCGTCGGGATGGTGGCGGGCGGAGCGATTTCCCTGGAAGGAGCGATCCCGATGATCATGGGCGCCAACATCGGAACGACTTTGACCGCGATGTTGATCTCGCTCGGCCACATCAACCGGCCGAACGAATTCCAGCCGGCTTTCGGCGCGGCGATGTTGCACATGACCTTCAACCTGATCGCGGTGGGGATCCTGTTTCCGTTGGAAATGGCGACCGGCGTCGTCACTCAGGGGGCGACCGTGCTCAGCGATCTTTTCCAGAACATGGGGGGGATGCGGATCAGCAATCCCCTTAAGGCGGCCACGGAACCGGCCATCAAGCTGTTGCTGTTCGTTCTGTTCAACAATGCAATCCTCCTGCTGATCGTTACGGTGGCGCTGACTTTCGCGATGTTGATCGCCATCGTGAAGTTGCTCCGGAGCCTGGTCCTTCGGCGATTGGAAGCGTTCTTCGACCGGTATTTGTTCCTCAACTGGCGCCGGGCGATGGCGTTCGGTTTTTTCCTGACCATCGCGGTGCAGAGCAGCTCTATCCCGACCGCGTTGGTGGTCCCGCTGGCCGGGGCGGGGATTTTGAAGTTGATCCAGGTTTATCCGTTCAACCTCGGGGCGAACGTCGGCACCACCATCACCGCGATGTTGGCCGCTCTCGCGACGGCTAATCCGACCGCGATCACCGTCGCTTTCGCCCACGTGTTGTTCAACCTGCTTGGGATTCTGTTGATCTGGAGCATTCCCCCGATCCGTCAGATTCCGTTGACGATCGCCGAATTTGTCGCCGCCCGGTCGACCCGCAAACGGATCATTCCCTTGGGGATCATCGGTGGCGTTTATTTCGTGATTCCATTCATCGTCATTCTGCTGGTGCGGTGACCGAATCACGCCGGGCGGAAAATCGGCGGATCAATCGCGCGAATTTACCCCTTTGTTTCGGAGAAGTCATCCGGTTGTGACATTGGGAGGCTAGTCTGGAGGTGAGCCTGACGAAAGGCTCGGAAGAAAACCAAGAACCAGACATTATGAAACAAGCACTCAAATTCGCGGGAATCGCTCTGTTGACGACCGCTTCCTTCGTGTCCGCCCAGCTGAGAGTCGATCCCGAACTGCCGGAATATACTCCGGTCTCCGGGATCTCCGGAAACCTGAACTCGATTGGTTCCGACACCCTGAACAACTTGATGCTCCTGTGGGGCGAAGCGTTCCGGGAAATCTACCCGAATGTAAACATCCAGGTCCAGGGCGCGGGCTCGGGAACGGCTCCCGCGGCCTTGATTGATGGGACCGCCCAAATCGGCCCGATGAGCCGCCCGATGACCGGCACCGAAAAGGATCGGTTCGAAGCCCGTTACGGCTACAAGCCGACCGAAGTCCGCGTCGGGATCGACGCCCTCGCCGTATTCGTCAATCGTGACAATCCGATCGAAGGGATGACGTTGCCGCAAGTCGACGCGGTATTCTCCAGCACCCGCCGCCTCGGCGCGCCGGCCCCCATTCTGAATTGGGGGCAACTCGGTCTCTCGGGGGATTGGCGGAACCGCCCGATCTCGCTCTACGGCCGCAACAGCGTGAGCGGGACTTACGGTCTCTTCAAGAGCATCGCCCTCGGCGGCGGTGACTTCGATGGAAACCGTTACCAGGAACAGCCCGGTTCTTCCACCGTGGTGCAATCGGTGACCGCCGACCGTTTCGGCATCGGGTATTCGGGAATCGGATATGCAACCTCCGGAGTCCGGGCGATTCCGATCGCCGCGGAAGAAGGTGGCGAATTCGTCGCACCGACCCCGGAAACCTGCATCTCCGGCGACTATCCGTTGGCCCGCTTCCTGTTCGTTTACGTGAACAAGAATCCCCGCCAGTCGATGGACCGCCTGACCTTCGAGTTCATCCGCTTCATCAATTCCCGCCAAGGCCAGGAAATCGTGGCCCGCGACGGATTTTTCCCGGTTCCCGCCGCCGTGGCCGAGGAGACCGTGAATTCCCTCCGTTGATTTGACCCATCAAACTGGATTTGCCAACGGGGACGTCATTAGGCGTCCCCGTTTTGCTGTCGGGCGGCGGAGTCAATCCGGCTCTCCCAGTGGACCCTCAAAACGTCTTTTCCCTATCTGCGGTCATTCGCGTTATCCGCGGTTCCCAACTTTTTCCCGATTGTGACAAAACCGTCATCCGGTTGTGACAATTCCTCATTAAGCTTCCCGGACCAACAGGATTCATGAGCACCACCACACATAACCCGCCAAAACCCGTCCAAACGCGAACCCGCCCGGCTGTTCCGGAGCGCTTTCAGGTGGCGAGACCGACTTTGTTCTTCGACCGCTTTATGAACCAGTTCATCAAGATCGGGGGACTGGCGGTGATCGGCGCGGTTTGCGCCATTTTTGTTTTCATTCTCCTGCAGATCCTTCCGCTCTTCCGGGGCGCCGAGGTCGCGGAGGACCGGACATTCGCCCTGGGCGAAATCGATATCGTGGAAATGGGCAGCGACGAATGGGGGGAATTACCGTTCTTCGTGACCGCCGACGGCCGCGTGCGCCTGTTCGATACGGTGGACATCGGCGGCGAGCACAACCGGGGATGGTTTGAGTTGCCGTTCGACCGGCCGGCCGATGCCGAGTTTTCGGTGGTCCGCTACAGCGAGCGCTCCGGCGACATCCTTTATGGCACCACCGACGGACGATTTTCGGCGGTTCGTTTGAGCTACCGTCCCTCCTTTCCCGACCGGGGCGGGCGCGAGGTGGTGGCGTCGTTGTCGCCGATTCCCTGGATGAACATCGGCCGGGCCGGTTATCCGATCGTCGATCTGGCTTACGGGGATTCCGGAACCCGGAAGCTCGCGGCCGCCATCCAGCGCATCGAAGGTGTTCCGGGATTGCACGTGGTGACCTTGAGTCAGCGGCGCACCTTGATGGGGTTGGGGGAACTCCGGGTGGACAACTCGTATGATTTAACTGAATACATGCTGGGCGACCCGCGTTTCGTTTTGGTCGGGGGCGAAGCCGATTCGATGTTGGTCGCTACCACGGAGGGAGATGTGAATTACATTTTTCATGACCGCCGTGAGTTTTACCTTCGGCAAACTTTCCGTCCTTTCGGGGATTTGCGCGACGCCCGTATTGCCAGCATGGATTTCGTTCTTGGTGATGTTTCGGTCGTCTTCACCCACGTTTCGGGAGCGATGCGGGTGTTCAGTCTGTTTCCCGATCCGGAGACTGGACGCCGGGTCTGGGGGCAGACCAAGGAGTTCCCGCCAATGCCCGGCGCGGCCTCTTTTTATTCGGCGGGAATGCGTAATAAAGCATTTATGGCCGGTCTCGGGAATTTCGCTTCCCTTCGCTATATGACCACGGAGAACATCCGGTGGGAGGAGGAACTTCCGTTTGAGGTCCAACGAGGATTGATCGGTCCGCGCTACGATCGACTGATCTTTCTGGATACCGAAAACAACCTCCACTATTACCGATTGAGCGATCCACATCCCCAGGCGAGTTGGAAGACTTACTTCGGGCGGATTCATTACGAAGGACGATCGGGGCCGGAGTTCGTCTGGCAATCGACCGGCGGAACTGACGATTTCGAGCGGAAGCTGTCCCTGGTGCCGCTGATCATTGGCACTTTGAAGGGGACGGTCTACGCGATGATGTTCGCGTTACCGATTGCTTTGCTGGCGGCGGTTTACACTTCGCAGTTTCTCGATCCGCGGATGAAAAAGATCGTCAAGCCGACGATGGAGATCATGGCCTCGCTTCCATCGGTCGTCCTCGGGTTTCTCGCCGCCCTTTGGTTGGCCCCGATCGTCAGCAATCAAATTCCGTCGGTCCTGGTGGCGATCATCGGCATCGTCGTAGGAGCTTTTTTTCTTGGGTCGGTTTGGAATCTCTTGCCCGGGAAGATCCGCTACGGAGTCAAGCCGGGGCATGAATACCTGTTGGTCGCTCCAGTGATGCTCCTGTTCGCCTGGATCGGATGGCGGTTGGGTGCCCGACTGGAGGAGATCTTCTTCGTGGTGACCGATCCGGAAACCGGTCGGCGGGTAGCGGACTTCCGCCTCTGGTTTCCGACGGTCACCAACCTGAACTTCGAGCAACGGAACGCGGCGGTGGTCGGCTTTGTTATGGGCTTCGCGGTGATTCCGATCATTTTCACCATCGCCGAGGACTCGATGGCGAACGTCCCTTCCGCCTTTCGATCGGGATCGCTGGCGCTTGGCGCCTCCAGGTGGCAGACCGCCATGCGGATTGTGTTGCCGACCGCATCGGCCGGGATTTTTTCGGCGACCATGATCGGGCTTGGACGGGCGGTCGGAGAAACGATGATCGTGGTGATGGCGACCGGGAACACTCCTGTCACCGATTTCAACATCTTCACCGGCATGCGGACCTTGTCGGCGAACATCGCGGTCGAGTTGCCGGAAGCGCCATATCTCGGAACGCTTTACCGGACGCTCTTTCTTGGGGCGATGGTGCTCTTCCTCATGACCTTTGTGGTGAACACCATCGCTGAAATCATGCGTCAACGCCTCCGGGAAAAATACCGGGCTGTGGAATAAGACGGACGGTGCAGGGATGATCCATTTTTCAACTACAAAACGTATGTATTCGAAGACCAAGAAACCCCGTCCGGCTCCGCCGAAGGGCGAAGTGATGGTGTGGTTTACCGCGGTCGGGCTCGCGGTCGGATTGGCGATGATCCTCGCCCTGCTGGCCCTGATCCTGGTGAACGGTGTCACTGTATTCTGGCCGAAGCCGGTCGCACTGCTTCAGTTCGAAGAAGGCGGGGAGTTCCGCGGCAGCCGGACGGTGGCGGGGGTGATCGTCGCCGAAGGGCCGAAAGACGACCGGGATCTGACGCCCGAGCAGAGGGAGAGCGACGACCCCCGCGACCGCCGCGAGATGCAGTTGTTTCTCGGCAATCGGGATGCCTACGGGGTGGCGTTCGCCCACTTCAATGTCGGGGCCATTGAGGAGATCTCCTATCCGACCGACTTGATCCATGCGGAGCGTCTGGAATGGGGACATGCGATCTTCCGACCGTTGAAGTTGCGCCTGGCAGATCAAACCGAAGTCGCCGCCGACGCTCCGGAGTTCGAGCGGAAGTTGCGGTCGCTGGTGCGAGAGGTAAATGAACGGAGGCGGACGATCGAACGGATCGAGCGGCGTCGGATCGGTCGGATCAATTTGCAGATGCGGGAACTTGAGTTGGAGCGCCGTTTTTACGAAGGGCGGGGAGCGCTCACTCAGGAGGAACGTCGTGCGCTGGAGGGATTGGAGGAACGGATCGCCGCTCTTCAGGCCGAATACGACCCGCTGGCGGCGGAGGCGCAACGACTCAGGAGCCGACAGCACGAGCACCAATTGATTGTTCGGTTGGCGACGGGAGAAGAGCGAACCATGCCGCTCGGGCATTTGGTCGGATTCTATTACCCGAACCAGCTTCACCTCGGACAGAAAACCGTCCTCTTCTTTAGTCATATCTGGGATTTCCTGAGCGGGTTCCCCCGGGAGGCGAACACGGAAGGAGGAATCTTTCCGGCGATCTTCGGAACGTTTGTCATGACGCTCATCATGAGCGTCGCGGTGACTCCGTTTGGAGTGATGGCCGCAATCTACCTGCGGGAATACGCCCGGCAAGGCCCGTTCGTCCGATCGGTCCGGATTGCGATCAACAACTTGGCGGGCGTCCCCTCGATCGTATTCGGAATTTTCGGACTCGGATTCTTCGTCTACTTCATGGGCGGAACGATCGACCGGCTCTTTTTCCCGAAGGCGTTGGCCAGCAACACGCCGACCTTTGGGACCGGCGGAATCATGTGGGCTTCCCTGACGCTGGCGCTGATGACCGTGCCGGTGGTGATCGTCGCCACGGAAGAAGCTCTGGCGGCGGTCTCGCGGGGCGTGCGGGAAGGATCGTTGGCATGCGGGGCCTCGAAATGGCAGACCATTCAGAATCTTGTCTTGCCGGCGGCGGCCCCGGGGATTTTGACCGGCTTGATTCTGGCGATGGCTCGGGGGGCGGGGGAAGTCGCGCCGTTGATGTTGGTCGGCGTGGTCGCTCTGGCGCCCAACCTGCCCCTTGACACGATGTTTCCGTTCATCCACCCGGAGCGGAAGTTCATGCACCTCGGGTTCCATATCTACGACCTCGGTTTTCAGTCGCCCGACTCGGAGGCGGCCAAACCGATGGTCTTCGCCACCACCCTGGTGCTGATCTCGTTGGTGATTCTATTGAATCTCGCCGCCATTTTCATTCGCAACCATCTCAGGAAGAAATACCGCGCATCCACATTTTAAGGACGTTTCATGAGCAACTCAACCATCACAGAACGACAAACCGGCTCGGGCGAACGGCACCCGGCATTCGCTCCCGGGGCCGTGCCTCCGACAGAGAAAGCCGACCAGGCATACATCCGGATCGAGGATTACCGGTTTTGGTACGGATCGACCCAGGTGTTGTTCGACTTGAACCTCGACATTCCAGAGCGTCAAGTGACGGCGTTCATCGGTCCCTCCGGTTGCGGAAAATCGACCCTGTTGCGAAACATCAACCGGATGAACGATCTCGTCGATGGGATTCGTCACGAAGGGGACATCACGATCCATGGAGACAGCATTTACGATCCCTATCTTGAAGTGATCTCGCTGCGGAAACGGATCGGGATGGTGTTTCAGAAATCGAATCCGTTTCCGAAGTCGATTTACGAAAACATCATCTACAGCCTCCGGGTGGCCGGCCGCAAAAAGAAGGGCGAACTGGATGAAGCCGTGGAGCGGAGTCTCCGCGGGGCGGCTCTCTGGGATGAGGTGAAAGATCGACTGCACGAAAGCGCTTTCAGTCTTTCCGGAGGTCAAATGCAGCGGTTGTGCATCGCGCGGGCCATCGCGAACCAACCGGAGATCCTCTTGATGGATGAGCCCTGCTCGGCGCTCGACCCGATCGCCACTGGAAAAGTGGAGGAGTTGATCCATGAGTTGAAGAAGGATTTCACCATTGTGATCGTCACCCACAATATGCAGCAAGCGGCGCGGGTTTCCGACAGGACCGCCTTCTTTTATCTCGGCAAATTAATCGAATATGATGAGACCGAGAAAGTTTTTCTGAATCCATCGGATCCACAGACCGAGGCGTATGTGGCCGGCCGGTTCGGATGATCCCACCAACGAATACACCAGAATGAAACGTTTCTTTGAACAGGAGTTGTTTGTGATGCGCGACCATCTCACCCAGATGGCGCGCAAGGCGGTCGAGCAGGTCCGCCTGTCGGTCGAAGCCCTCGAAAAACAGGATACGCAGTTGGCAGCCTGGATCCGGGCCGAGGACGACGAGTTGGACCGATTGGAAATGGAGGTCGACGCCGAGGCGATCCGCTATATTTCCCTGCGGGCACCGGTGGCGAAGGAACTTCGCATGGTGGTGATGGCGATGAACGTCGGCCATGAAATCGAACGGGTGGGTGACGAGGCCAGCAATATTGCCAAGCGGGTCCAGAAGCTGGCACATCACGAACGGTCGATGCCTCTCCCGGAGGAGATCGCCGAAATGGCCGAACGGGTGGATTCGATGCTGGAACGGGCAGTGGAGGCCCTCCTCGAAGGGGATGTCGAGAAGGCCCTCGGCGTTTGCCAGGCCGACGCGGCGGTCGATGAGATCCACAAGCAGTTTAGTCGGAAAATGACCAAGCGGACCGTGGAGGATTCCAGTGTGGCGCCGGTTGTCATCGAACTCTTGTTCGTCGCTCGTTCGCTGGAGCGGATCGGCGACCATGCGACCAACGTGGCCGAGGAAGTTGTTTACATACAGCGCGGCCAGGATATTCGTCACGCCGCCAAGCCGCCGGAGCAAAAACCGGCGAATTCGAATTGAATTTTCGGATACGTGACAATTCCGACATGAAGTTGTGACATTTATCGGGTAAAAGCTTATTCAGTCTTCGGTTTGTTCCACGAACGGACTGCCGGGGGCCACACCAGAAACTCATTCCATATATGAACCTAATCCAAAGCAAAAAAACCGGGATCGCGGTAAGCGCCGCGATCTGTTTATCCCTGAGCCCGGCGGCGTTCGGACAGAAGGAGCTCGTCGAGGCCTTGGTCGAGAACGGGCACCTCACCGCGGAACAGGCTGAGAAAATCCTGACTCCGGCCCGGCCTTCGATCGTTCCGGCGGGGACGAACTTTAAGGACTTTCGCATCCGCGGTCGCATCCAGACTCAGTTCGGATACGTCCGGGCCGAAGACGATACCGGCAGCGAATCGTACTCGACTCTGGAGTTGAGGCGGGTCCGTCTCGGCGCTCAAGCGACGCTGTTGCAAAACGTCCGGGCGCAAATGGAGATGAACCTCGTTCCGGGATCCGACTTCACCATGCGGTCGGCTTTTCTCCAATGGCGGGAACATGAGCAAGCGTATCTGAAGGTTGGTTACGACCGTCCGGCGTTCGGGTTGGAGCGGACCACTTCTTCGGCCAGCATCTTCACGGTCGAGCGTTCGCATTTGACCAATACCATTATCTCCAATGACATGCTTGGCGCGTCGTTGGAAGGCAAGATTGCTCCCTTCAGTTACGGGGCCGGTGTTTACACCAACCGCGACGGAATGAATCCGGCCAACAACGCCCGTTACCTCTACAACGGCAGCGTCGGTCTCGATCTCGGGCATCTGATGCCGGAGGATCACGGTCTGCGCCTTCGGGCCGACGTGTTGTTGAACGACGACGCCGGTGGTAATTTCGGTTTTGAGGAAGGCTTCGCTCTGAGTGCGGCCTGGACTTACGGTCCGTTCGAATTGAGCGCCGAGTATCTCCACGCCAACACCTTCGGTGGCGACACCACGAACGGATGGTACATCATTCCCTCTTACTTCGTCACCGAGAAGGTCCAACTCGTCGGTCGTTACGAGTGGATGGATTCCGACGCGGGCAATGGGATTCGTTCGCCCAGTCGATACTCGCGTCGGGTGGCCGATCTCCGGGGCGACGGCTACCAGGCCCTCTACGGCGGGGTCAATTATTACGTGAAGGGAGACGCCAACAAGTTCATGGTAGGGGTTGAGCTTGCGGAGTTGGACAACACCGCCCTCGGCGATCAGGAGGCCGTCACTCTCTACGGTGCCTGGCGGGTGCTGTTCTAATCGATCGGCAACCTATTTCATGTGGTGAATCAGCGGGGACGGCGACGTCCCCGCTTTTTTGCCTGTAGCGGTTCGGCGAAGCCAACCCTGTTAAATCTTCGACGGACGTTTTTTCCACCGCTTGCTGATGAGGAATCCGGCGACGAAACCTCCGAAGTGGGCCCACCAGGCGACTCCGCCGGTCTCGGCGTCGGCGGCCATCATTGTCCCGATTCCCTGCCATATTTGCAGGGCGAACCAAGCAATCAGGAAAAGGAAAGCCGGCACTGGAATGATCGGGGCGAACCAAATCGGGACGAACGTAAAGATGAGCGCTTTGGGGAAAAAGATCAGGTAGGCCCCGAGCACTCCGGCGATCGCTCCGCTGGCCCCGACCATTGGGATCGGCGAGAATGGTCCGACCGCGAATTGGGCGAAGGCGGCCCCCAAGCCTGAAAGCAGGTAAAGCAGGAAGTAACGGAACGACCCGATGCGGTCTTCCACGACGTTTCCGAACAGCCAGAGGAACCACATGTTGAAGAGAAGATGGAGAAAACTTCCATGGAGGAACATCGAGGTGACGACGCTCGCCGCGGTTTCGGGGGTGGGGGAATCCGTGAGATTGGCCGGGATGAATCCGAATTGGTGAATAAACGGGAGGAGTTGGCCTTGTTGATGCAAAAACAACTGGTAGCCGAACACTCCGACGTTCGTCAGGATCAAGGCGAGGGTGAGCACCGGCTTCTTCCGGCGGACGTTGTTGTCGAAAAGAGGGACCATGAGCGACGGAGAATACCGGCGACGCGCACGGAAATGCGAGCTCTGAAAAGGACGATAGACGATAGTACCCGGAACGGGAACACACCCCACCGCTCTGGCGAGCGGTCCCCCCCTCTCTAGAGGGGATCGGCGTGAAAAAGTTCCCCTCTTGAGAGGGGGGCCATGCGCCAGCATGGTGGGGTGTGTCGCGATCAGGGGACTCGACGATGATGGGACGCTGGGTTTGCATCCTTGCGGCTTTTCTGGGATAATGTCCTTAGGTTATGAGGTACAAGTGGTTTCCATGGAAGTTTGTCGTTAAAAAACTGGCCAGGCGGCATGGGTTCTTGGATCCGCTTTCGATTTTAGCCCAGATGCAGCGGTTCGCGCAGCCCTCCGAAGTCGGGGAACCGGTGGAATTGCTTCGGGCCGGGATGATTTTTCATGCCCGAGGATTAATGAACGTCCGGGCCATCCAGCATAACCTCGATTGGATCTGGCCGTATTGGGTGGTCCGTCAATTCGATCCGGCCGACGAATCGTTCGTGCCGCGGGCGTTTTCCTTTTCCCATATCAACATGACCCACCGCAATTGGACCGCCGTCGGTCTGCCCGACTGTCCGGCGATGCCAATCGTCGATCCGCGGGGATTGGTGACCCCGTTTTACGACGGCTGGTCGGTCGATGTCTGGATCGTCACCGAGAAAGGTCCGGCCCTCGTTCCGGCTCGGCAGTTGGAGGCGGACCAGGAACTGATTCTCGATCCGACGGTGAAGGTGGTCAGCGGCGCGGAAAAGGCTGGGTTCGGCTTGCGGCAGGAAGTGGAACTGGTCTGGGAGGAAGGGGAACCGCGCTGCCGGATCCGGGTGGCCGGAGCGGCCCCGGAGAAAGCGTGGTTGGCGGTGGCGGTCCGTCCGTACAATCCGGAAGGAGTCAGTTTTATTTACGACCTCTCCTGTTCGAAGGATCGGTCGAAGATCACGGTAAACAAGGAACAGGAGGTCTGGCTCGACCGACCGGCGGAGCGGATCGCGTTTTCGCGGTATCACGAAGGAGATATTTCCAACCATTTGTTCGAAAGTCCGGATACGGACCGGTCCGAGTGCGACGTCGGCATGGCGACGGTCGCGGCGTTGTTTCCGATGGAGGCGTCTGGGGAAACCGCCCTGAGCGTGACCATCCCCCTCGCCGGAGACGAAGAGATGAAGCGGGGGCACACTTACCCGTTGCGGGAAGTGCCGGGATGGACGGAGACCTTGGCGCCCTCCAGTCGGATGCGTGTCGCCGACGAACGGATACAGTTTCTTTATGACGCGGCGGTGCGAACCCTGGTTCTCCATTCGCCGCTGGACGTTTATCCGGGGCCCTACACCTACAAACGCTTTTGGTTCCGGGACGCCGCGTATTTGATCGACGCGCTATTGACGGCGGGTTTCGTCGCGCGGGCCGAACGGGCGTTGGACCAGTTCGCCCACCGGCAGACGGCGGCCGGGTATTTCCGTTCGCAGGAAGGGGAATGGGATTCGAACGGGGAAGCGATTTGGATTTACTGGCGCTTTTGCCGACTCACCGGGCGTAAGCCGAAGCCGGAATGGTTGAAAGCGATTCGCTCCGGGGCGCGGTGGATCGGTCGCAAACGGGAGCCGTCGGGGACTGGCGAGAAACACGCCGGATTGCTGCCGGCCGGGTTCAGCGCGGAGCATCTCGGTCCGAACGATTATTATTATTGGGACGATTTCTGGGGTGTGGCCGGATTGCGGGCGGCGGCGGAGTTGTTGGAGGAGGAAGGCGATTCGAAGGCGGCGGACGGGTTTCGGACGGAAGCGGACGACTTCATGGAAGCGATCGAAACGACGATCGCGGCGACCCGTTCCTACGCCAACCGCGGCTCGATTCCGGCTTCCCCCTATCGTCGGATGGATGCCGGGGCGATCGGATCGATCGTGGTTGATTATCCGTTGAAACTCTGGAAACCCGGCGATTCCCGGGTGATTGCCACAGCGGATTTTTTATATGCCAACTGCTTCGTGAAAGGAGCGTTTTTCCAGGACATGATCCATTCCGGCTTGAACGCCTATCTGACGCTGCACCTGGCGCAAGTTTATCTGCGGGCGGGCCGGGCGGAGCGGGCGTTGGAGTTGGTTGAAAGCGTCGCGACGGCGGCCTCTCCCACCGGTCAATGGCCCGAGGCGATCCATCCCCGGACCGAAGGCGGATGCATGGGGGACGGCCAGCATGCCTGGGCGGCGGCCGACTGGTTGATCGCGGTGCGGAATTTTTTCGTGCGGGAGGAAAAGGAGGAAATTGTGTTGCTCTCCGGCGTGCCGGAAAAGTGGATACCGGAAGATGGCGGAGCGGCGAGTCTCGGTCCGACTCCGACCCGCTGGGGCGATGTGACCGTGTCGGTCCGCCGCGAAGGAAGTGGGATGAAAGTCGTCTGGCAAGGGAAATGGCGGGAAGGAGACTGTCGGATTCGGGTGGCCTTGCCCGGATTCGAAGAGGTGCAAGTTTCGGATGAGTCCGGGGAAGTGTTGCTGAAACGTGCGGTCGGCTGAGGCCCGGGGGCGGATCGGCCCGGTTGTATTCAATTTATTGTGATTGAGAAAATCGAGTCGTGGATTCGCCGACTCCGGCGAAAGATCAGCCGGAGCGAAATCTCGTTGCGATTGCTTGGCTTGATGCCGGAGGAAGGGACGCAGGCGGAGCCTGGGTTGTTGATCATCCAAGTGGACGGGTTGTCCCGGCGGCAATTGGAGCGGGCGATCGTCCATCGGCGGATGCCGTTTTTGCATCGATTGCTGCGGCGCGAGAAATACGAGATGCACTCGCACTACTCCGGTTTGCCGTCGAGCACCCCGGCGGTGCAGGCGGAGGTCTTTTACGGAGTGCGGGGGGCGGTGCCCGCTTTCAGTTATTACGACCGGGAGCGGGGGGAAGTGGTGCGGATGTTTACCCAGGACGCCGGGCTCCGGATGGAGGAGGAGTTGGAGAAGAAAGGGGAACCATTGCTGAAAGGAGGAAGCGCCTACGCCAACATCTATTCGGGCGGCGCCGAGGAGAGTCATTTTTGCGCGCGGGATCTCGGGTGGGGAGGGGCGAAGAAGGCGCCGTCGCGGTTGCGCGGGACGACGGTGTTGATGTTGAACGCCTTCGGGTTTTTCCGGATGCTCGGTTTGATGGCGGTAGAGTTCTTTCTCGCCTGGATCGATTTTTTCCGAGGCTTGGCAAAAGGGGAGAGTTTGTGGAAGGAGTTGAAGTTCGTTCCGGCCCGGGTGGCGGTGTCGATCGGGTTGCGGGAATTCATCGTCGCCGGTGCCTCGATCGATCTGGCTCGGGGAAAGCCGGTCGTTCATTTGAATTTTCTCGGATACGACGAGCAAGCGCATCGGCGGGGACCATCGTCGGCGTTCGCCCATTGGACCCTGCTCGGGATCGACGGGGCGATCCGGCGGCTTTACAGCGCGGCGGTGCGGTCGCATGCGCGGGACTACAGTGTCTGGATTTTCTCGGACCACGGGCAGGAGGAGACGGTTGGATTCGAGCGGGAATGCGGGCGGCCGTTGCGGGAAGTGATGAAAGAAGTGTTCGAAGAAAGCGATTCGCAGGTGTGGTCGCGTCACGCGGACGAACGGCGGGTGCAGGAGGAGCGGGCGCATTGGGCTGGTTTCCGGAAGGCGCCGCAGCGGCGGTTGAACGAACGGCACATTCCGCAAAAGCCGTCGGAAGAGCGGATCGTGATCGCTTCGATGGGACCGGTCGGGCATGTTTACGATCTGTCGGAAAAACCTGGATACGATTGGATGAAGGTGGCCGAGAAAATGGTGGCCCGGGGAGTGCCGATGGTGTTGTTTTGCGGAACCGGCGAGGAAGTCTTCGGGGTGAACGCCGATGGGCAGTTTCAATTGCCGCGGGATGGGGCTGCGCTTTTCGGTCAGGACCATCCGTTTTTGGAAGATGTGGTCCAGGATTTGATCCGTTTGGTGAAACATCCCCGGGCGGGGGACTTCGTGATATCCGGATGGCGGGCGTCGCGTCGGATGCTGAGTTTTCCGGATGAAAACGGGGCGCACGCCGGGCCGGGGCGGGAGGAAGTGCATGGCTTTCTGCTATTGCCGCCGGGAACGCCGATTTTGTCGAACCGGCCGGGATATTATCGTCCGGGCGATCTGCGGCGGGCGGCGTTGCATCATCTCCAGCGTGAGCCGTTTCCGCGGGGGAGTCATTCGGTGCGGGCTCCCGGGCAATTGACGGACCGGATTCGGGTGATGACCTACAACATTCACGGTTGTCTGGGGATTGACTCGAAGCTCTCTCCGGCGCGGATCGCCCGGGTGATCGCGCGGCATCAGCCGGATGTGATCGCCCTGCAGGAAGTCGACGTCGGGCGGACCCGGAGTGGATGGGTGGATCAGGCGAAGATGATCGCGGACCTGTTGTTGATGAAATTTCATTTTTATCCGGCGTTCGAGATCGAGGACGAGAAGTACGGCCTGGCGGTGTTGAGTCATTTTCCGATGAAGCTGGTGAAAAGCGGGGCGTTGCCCGGGTTGCCGGACCGCCCGGATCTGGAGCCCCGGGGGGCGCAATGGATCGCGCTCGATCTGGGCGGAGGGCGGGAGGTGCAGGTGGTCAACACCCATCTCGGGTTGCGTTTCCGCGAGCGGCGGAATCAGGTGGAGGCGATTTTGGGGGAAGAATGGCTGGGGCAGTTGAAGAAGGACGATCCGCTGATTATTTGCGGGGATTTGAACGCGTTGCCCGATTCGTTCGTGCACCGGGAGATTTGTACCCGGTTTTCGGATGTGCAGCAGAAGACGCCAGAGCACCGTCCGTTGCGGACGCTTTATGGGCGTTATCCGTTGGGGCGGATCGATCACATTTTTATTTCGTCGCACTTCGACGCCCAGCGGATCGAGGTGCCGCGGACGACCTTGACGATGGTGGCCTCGGATCATCTGCCGGTGCTGGCGGAGCTACGGTTGAGAACCGCGGATGGCACGGAAAGGTGAGGGAGGGGGAAGGGGGGAGGCACTGGGGGGAGAACCGCAGATGCACTGGGGGCTGTGGCACTGGGGGGCACTGGTTTTTGACCGCAGATGGGCGCAGATAGGCGCGGATGCACTGGGGGGCACTGGGGGGCACTGGTTTTTGACCGCAGATGGGCGCGGATAGGCGCGGATGCACGGGGGGGCACTGGAGGTTTTCTTTAGCCGGCGCGGGTTTTGCGGAATTGGCTGGGGGGGAGGCCGCGGAAGTGTTTGAACTGGCGGCTGAAAAAATAGACGTCGCTGTAGCCAAGGCGTTGGGCGATGGCGTTGATGTCGAGGTGGGTTTCGAGGAGGAGGTGCTCGGCGCGGGCGATCCGTTCGCGGATCATGAATTGGGTCGGGGCGTAGCCGGTGAGGCGTTTGAAGTTGCGGGAGAAATGGACGTCGGAGAGGCCGACCTCGCGGGCGAGTTCGGCGACCTGGTAGGCGGCGGCGGGATTGCGGCGGATGCGTCCGATGATTTCGAGGATTTTTCCGGAGGGTTCGTTTTGGAAAGGACGCTCTTGATTGAGGCGGAGGGTTTGGAGCAGAAAGGAGAGTCCGGTGAAAATCGGGGTGACGTCGCGGTTGCGGATTCCGAGATGGAGGGTGGTGAGGTGGCGGCAAAAATGTTGGAGCCAGACCAGTTGTTGGAATTGTTTGCCGGATAATTCCGCCGCCAGGGCATCGAGTTCGGTCGCGGCCCGTTTCGTCTTGGGAATCAGGTGGACGGCGAAATTGGCGAAGCGGAGGGAGTCCCGCATTTGGCCTTCGAGTGGCTCGTCGGGGATGAAAAGAAAACAGCTTCCGGGAATGAAAGTTTGGGATTTTGCACCGAATCTCATTGTTCCGGATCCTTCGAGCGCGATCCAGAGGTTGTAGTGGGGCCGCCTTGCGCTGTGCCAATTCCACGCGGAAGGGTATTCGTGGATGAAGATATCCTTGAGGGAAAGGTTGGCCGGCAGACTCGGGATTGGCTCGGACATGATGGAATAGTGCAAAAGGATGGCATCATTATCTATTTTCACGCAAGGGGTTTTTCGGTAGGCTGTCCGCCATGAAGAAATCGGAGTCGGTGCGTTTGGGCATCATCGGGGTCGGAAGTATGGGGCGGAACCATGCCCGCAAGGTCGCCACCGGTGGGGTTCCCGGGCTGGAACTGACCGCCCTGGCCGACGCCGATCAGACCCGGTTTGCCGAATTTCCCAAGGCGAAACAGTTCTCCGACGCGGGCGAGTTGATCGTCTCCGGAGAAGTCGACGCGGTATTGATCGCGACCCCGCATTACAGTCACACCTCGCTCGGAATCGCCGCGTTAGAGGCAGGGCTTCATGTGTTGGTGGAGAAGCCGATCTCGGTGCACAAGAAGGATTGTGAGCGGTTGCTGGCGGCCCATGATCCGGCGAAAGGACAGGTCTTCGCCGCGATGTTCAACCAACGGACCGATCCCCGTTACCGGAAGTTGAAGGATCTGATCGATGGCGGAGACTTGGGGCGGGTGCAACGGATCGATTGGGTCGTCACCGATTGGTTCCGGACCAATGCCTACTACCGGCTCGGTGGTTGGCGGGCGACTTGGGAAAAGGAGGGCGGAGGTGTTCTGCTAAACCAATGCCCCCACAACCTCGACCTTTGGCAATGGTTGTTCGGGATGCCGTCTACGGTTTACGCCCGGTGCCGCCTTGGGTGTCATCATCCGATCGAGGTGGAGGATTCGGTCACCGCCATGCTCGAATACGAGGATGGCGCCTATGGGGTGTTCGTCACGACGACGGGAGAGGCGCCTGGGGTGAACCGCCTGGAAGTGGCGGGCGACCGGGGGCATGTCGCGGTGATGCCGGACGGATTGGTTTTCCGCCGTAACGACCGCCCGGCGTCGGAGTTCTGCCGGAGCGCGGTGGATCCGTTCGAGAAACTTCCCTTTATGGAAATGAAATTTCCGACCGAAGGCCGGGGAGAGCAGCAGACCGGAATTCTCAAGAATTTTGTCAATGCGATTGTCGGCAAGGAGGAGCTGATCGCCCCGGCGGTGGAAGGCATCCGTTCGGTGGAATTGGCGAACGCGATGGTGCTGTCGTCGTTTCGCGGACAAACCATTCATTTGCCGATGGACGCGGAGGAATACGCCGCGGAATTGGAACAGAAAATCGACGAATCCCGTCTCAGGAACGAGCGCGGGACCGCAGTCGAGTGCAGTTAGAAAACAATAAGTGATATGAGCAAAGACGGAATGAATTACATGCCGGAAATGAAACCGGCGGAAGTGGTGAAACGGGGCGAGTTTGTGTTCGCCGCCAGCCATTTCGATCACGGCCACATCTATGGGCAGACCATGGGTCTGCACAACGCCGGCGGGGTGTGCAAATACATCTGCGAAACGCGGCCGGAGAAACTGAAGCCGCTTCAGTCGCTGATCGACAACGGCACGAAAGTGGTGAGCGATTTCCGGGAAGTTCTCGACGACCCCGAGGTGCAACTGGTGACCTCCGCCGCGATTCCGAACCAGCGCTGCGAGGTCGGGATGCAGGTGCTCGACGCCGGCAAACATTACTTCACCGACAAATCTCCCTTCACCACCTTGGATCAATTGGCGACCGCCCGAAAAAAAGTGGCGGAGACCGGGCGGAAATACATGGTCTGCTATTCCGAGCGCCTCAGCAGCGAGTCGGCTTGGTACGCCGGGGAATTGATCGCCCAAGGGGTGATCGGACGGGTTCTCCAGGTCTTGAATCTTGCGCCCCACAATCTCGGCGCGAAGTCCCGTCCCGACTGGTTTTTCCAGAAGGAATGCTATGGCGGGATTTTGACCGACATCGGCTCCCACCAGTTCGAGCAATTCCTCGCCTACACCGGAGCAGGCGGCGGCAAGGTAAACTTCGCCCGGGTGGAGAATTTCGCCAATCCGGAGTATCCCGGTTTGGAGGATTTTGGGGAAGCCTCACTCACCATGGACACCGGCGCCTCCTGCTATTGCCGGATCGATTGGTTCAACCCGAAAGCCTCCAAAGTCTGGGGCGACGGCCGGACCTTCATCCTCGGGGAAAAGGGGTATATGGAACTCCGGAAGCTCGTCGACCTCGGCACCGAAAACGAGGGGAACAAGATTCTGTTGGTCAACGAAGACACGAACACCGTCATCAACTGCAAAGGCAAGGTCGGTTTCCCGTTCTTTGGAAAACTGATTCTCGACATCCTCAACGGCACCGAGGAAGCGATGACCCAGGAACACGCCTTCATGGCCGCCGAGCTTTCGATGAAAGCCCAGGAAGCCGCCGACGCCGCTCGTCGCGGATGATTCGCGGCTGAGAGAAAGGGGCGGAGGCGTCCCAGCCTCCTCGCGCGGAGCTCGGGAATGAAACCCTTGGGCTCGGCGAGGAAGCGAGACGCTCCCGCTACCCTGCGATTTCCTCGATCCGTCTGCTTCCAAGCTTGACCTGCGGGGCGGGGAGGCGACTCTTGAAGGTTCGATGAACGAGACATTGCCCGACTTTCTTGGCGCCATTTTTCCGGAGGATCGGATCCTGACCGATGGGCCGGATATGCTCAGTTATTCCTTCGATGGAACGGCTGGTTTGAAGGAGCGGCCGGCCGCCGTGGTTTTTCCGAAATCCGCCGAGGAGGTTTCCCGGTTGGTGAGGGCGTGCCGGGAGCGGAAGATCCCGCTGATCACCCGGGGAAGCGGGACCGGGTTGTCCGGGGGAAGTGTGCCGGCGGCCGGGTCGATCGTGGTTTGTCTGGTCAAGATGGACCGTATTTTGGAAGTCGATACGCGGAATCTCACCCTGACGACCGAACCGGGGGTGTTGACCTTGAAGATCGATGAGACCGCAGGGAAAAACGGCCTGTTTTATCCGCCCGATCCGAGTTCGATGAAGATCTCGACTATCGGCGGCAATGTCGCCAACAACAGCGGCGGTTTGCGGGGGCTCAAATACGGGGTGACCCGCGACTACGTGATGGGTCTCGAAGTGGTTCTGCCCGACGGCGAGATCACCTGGCTCGGGAGTAAATGCGTCAAGGACGTGGCCGGCTACAATCTCCGCGATCTTTTCATCGGCAGCGAGGGAACTCTGGGCATCATCACCAAAATCTTGCTTCGACTGGTGCCGAGGCCCGAAACGAAGCGGACCCTGCTCGCCACTTTTGACAACATGGCGGCGGCGGCGGAAACGGTTTCGGCGATCATCGCCCATCCGATCATTCCGTGCACCTTGGAGTTTCTCGACCGGCGGACGATCCGTTGCGTCGAGGATTTCGCCCATGTCGGTTTGCCGATGGATTGCGAGGCGCTCCTCTTCATGGAAACCGATGGAGCGGAACCGGTGGTGCAGAAGGAGGCCGAGGCGATGGCGGCTTTGGCGAAAGCCAACGGTGCCTTGGAGGTTCGGATGGCGGCCGGGGACAAAGAGGCGTTGCAACTGGCGACCGCCCGGCGAAGCGCCTTTGCCGCGTTGGCCCGGATCAAGCCGACCACGATCCTGGAGGATGTCACCGTGCCCCGCAGCGAACTGGCCCGGATGGTCGAATTCGTGGAGAAGACCGGGGCCAAACATCGGTTGGAGGTCGCGACGTTCGGTCATTTCGGCGATGGGAACCTTCATCCGACGGTCCTGACCAACGAGCGGGACGAAGAGGAGATGAAGCGGGTGCACGAGGCGCTCGGGGAAATTTTCGATTTCGCCATCGCGCTCGGCGGCACCATCACCGGCGAACATGGAGTCGGGCTCGCCAAGAAGGAGTTTTTGCCCCGCCAATACGATCCGGGCAGTTTCGCGTTGCTTCGGACGATTAAGAAGACCCTTGATCCGGAGGGGATTCTCAATCCCGGGAAAATTTTCGAGTGATGTCCCAGCAACCGGTGAAGTCACAACTGAAGGGGCTCGATTATTCGGTGGTGCAGCAATGCATGCACTGCGGCATGTGCCTGCCGACTTGTCCCACCTATGATACCACCCAGTTGGAGCGCAACAGTCCGCGCGGCCGGATCGCCTGGATGCGGGCGATCGCCGACGGGGAGATGGAGATCGACAAGGCGTTTTCCGACGAAATGTATTATTGTCTCGGATGCCTCGCCTGCACCTCCGCCTGTCCGGCCGGGGTCGACTACGCCAAGCTCTTCGAAGCGGCCCGGGCCGACGTCGAGGCGACCGGGGCGGCGGGCGGCGGGCAGCGGACTTTTTGGCGCTGGCTGACGATCCGGACCTTGTTCATGCGGCCGCGGTTGCTCCGTTTGGTCGGACGATTCCTCTGGGTTTACCAAGCGACCGGCCTGTCGGCGTTTTTGCGTCGGATGCGGTTTTTCGGACTGTTGCCGAAGCGGTTGCGCGAACTGGAGCCGGCGACCCCGGTAGTGCGGCGGCGGTTTTCCCACGAGTTGATTCGTCCGGTCGAGAAACCGGAGGGAGGGGCCGCGCGTTATCGGGTTGGATTGTTGACTGGTTGCGTGCAGGATCTGATCCTGAGCGAGGTCAACCGCGACACTGCCGACGTCTTGCGTGCCAACGGCTGCGAAGTGGTGACGCCGCCGGTGCAGCCGTGCTGCGGTTCGTTGCACGCGCACAACGGCGCCACCGATTTCGCCCGGGAATTGGCCAAGCGGATGATCGATCTCTTTCCGGTCGATTCGCTCGACGCGATCATCACCAACGCCGGCGGGTGCGGGAGTCATTTGAAGCATTACTCGACCCTGCTCGCCGACGATCCGGCTTACGTGGAACGGGCCAGGGAGTGGGACCGCAAGTGCAAGGATATCCACGAGTGGTTGGTGCAAATCGATTTCCGGCCGCCGGCAAAGGGGGAGGTGGAGGAGGCGGAGCACATCACCTATCACGAAAGTTGCCACCTTTGTCACGGGCAGAAAGTGAAGTCTCAGCCGCGTCGGATCCTCGACGCGATTCCCGGTCTGCGGCGAAGCGAACTGCCGGAGAGCGACTGGTGCTGCGGGAGCGCCGGGATTTACAACATCACCCAACCGGAGCAGGCCGCGAAATTGGCCGCGCGCAAGGCGGATCACGTCGAACGGACCGGGGCCAAAGTGGTGGCGACGGCCAACCCCGGGTGTCACCTCCAGTTGGAAAACGGACTTCGGGGCAAACCGGCGGCCGTGGAAGTGAAGCATCCGGTGACGCTCCTCGCGGAGGCCTATCGGAAGGAAGCGGCGGCGAAATCGCGTGGAGCTTGACGAACGGATTTTGGAGCGATTGCGGGGGGTGGAGGATCCGTTGACCCCGTTGCCGACCACCCGGGTTCTCGGGGAGGAGTTCGGGGTGTCGCATGTGACGGTTTCCCGGGTGCTTCGACGGATGGCCGACGGGGGTAGGATCTGGCAGGCTGAAAGCGGGCGGTATTACCGTCCGGAGGCCGAAGCGACGCTCGCCCGGGTCTGGCCGGTCAGTTGCCTGGTGCGGAGCCTCAGCGGATGGTCGGCGTGGTATGAACAGATCATGCGCGGGGTGAGTCAGGCTTGCGAGGAGCAAGGACGGGGGATGTTGCTCCATCCGGTGCCCGGGCTGCTGCGCCAGGAGCGGCCCGACGGATTGGCGACCTATGCCTCGGAGGCGGAGCAGCGGGAAGTGTTCGAGTTGTTTCTCCGGCAGAAAGACGAAAACCGCGGCTTCGTGTTGCTCGACGACGCTTGGGCGGACGAGGTATTGGCTGAGTATGCCGGACGGTTGAATGCGCCCCGGATGTTTCTCCGTCCCTCGCCGGATCCGGGGATCTCGGCGTTTTATCCGGACTTCGCCCACGGGGCGATGTTGGGGCTGTCGCACCTGCTTGGGCGAGGTTTCAAACGGTTCGTTTTCGTGCAATCGTATCCGGATTACCTGACTCCCCGCCATTTTCAGGAGGCGTTTCGCGAGGCCTTCGAGTCGGTTGGGGAAATCGGGGCGACGCTGGAGGTTTTCGAAAGCGACGGTGCCAGGCGTTTTCCGGAGTTGATCACGCGGTTGGGGAAGGAAAGTGGCCGGGTGGCGTTGGTTTGTCCTGAAGACAACTTCGCGATCGCCCTTTATCGGGCGGTGACGTCGGCGGGATTGGCGGTCCCCGACCGGATCGGATTGCTGGCGGGGATGGGGAGTCCATTTTTGACCGAAGCGAACCTGACCCGGGTGACGATCGACTTCGCGGAACTCGGCCGTCGGGCCGTCGACGGACCTGTTCGGCCAAAGAACTCCCCGAGTGTTGCGTTTAGTTTGACCTCCGGGGCAACGACTTGAGGGCGGTCTCACGTGACACGGACATTCTTGTCTGTGGGTTGGGAATACGGGTGGAACCGCGTTGCAAGCGGGGAGCGGCGTGCTTTAGCCGCCGTCGTTGGACGTGCGGGTTTCGAGGACGATCATCGTGGCCGACGGTCTTCGGCTAAAGCACGAAGCTCCGGCTTGGGCTCAGAGATCGGGGAGCGATCGTCTTGGCCGACGGTCTCACGTGACACGGGACATTCTTGTCTGTGGGGGGGCGGGAGCCCTACAGGCAGGAATTCACAGACAGGAATGTCTGTGTCACTGGGGACGGAGCATTAAAGCTTTTCGACGATGTGGTCGGCGAGGCCGTATTCGATCGCCTCTTTGGCGGTCAGGTAAAAGTCGCGGTCGGTGTCTTTGGCGATCTTTTCCAGGGACTGGCCGGAGGCGTCGGCGAGGATGTTGTTGAGCTCGTCGCGGAGGCGCTCCATTTCGGTGGCCTGGATGTTGATGTCGACGGCCGGAGCAACCATCCGTCCGGTGATCAACGGTTGGTGGATCAGGACCCGGGAGTGCGGATAAAGGTAGCGGTTCCCTTTTTTCGGGGCGCTCAGGAGGATCGAACCCATGCTGGCCGCCATGCCCATGACGACGACTTTGACCGGCGAGGTGATCAATTTGATGGTGTCGTAAATCGCCATCCCGGAGGTGATCGATCCGCCCGGGGTGTCGATGTAGAAGGTGATCTCCTTGCCGGGATCCATCGTTTCGAGGAAGAGGAGTTTTTCCACGACGCTCTTGGCGGAATCTTCGTCGACCTGGCCCCAGAGGAAAACTTTTCGTTCATCGAGAAAACGACGCTGCAAGTAGGCGTCGAAGGACGGGTTGACCCCGGATTGTTCGTTATCAGGCATAGCTATAAAGTTAGTAGGTTGAAAACCTGCAATTAAATCGAATTGGTCAAATCATGCCAAGTTTCATTTTTCCTTCCTCGCTGATCATCTCCTGGTTCCAGGGTGGATCCCAGACGAGGGAAACTTCGGCGTCGGCGATGTTCGGGAGGGCAAGGATCTTGCTCCGGGCGTCGGCGGCGATCGCCGGGCCCATGCCACAGCCGGGGGCGGTCAGGGTCATTTGGACGTCGACGCGGTGTTTGCCGTCGTCGTCCTGGGTGATCGAACAACCGTAGACGAGGCCGAGGTCGACGATGTTAACCGGGATTTCCGGGTCGTAGCATTGTTTGAGCTGCTCCAGGATGAGCGACTCGGTGATCGGCATATCGGGTTCGAGTGTGGTGGCGGAGGCCTGCCGTTCCTCGCCGAGGGCGTCGGCGTTTTCGCCTGAAATCCGCACCAGACCGAACTCGGCGTTCACGGTGTAGGACCCGCCGAGGGTCTGGGTGATATAAACCCGGGTCCCCTCGGGAAGGGTGATCGGATCGCCGCTCGGAATCATGATCGCTTCGCAATCCCGGCTTAAAACACGTTCCTTGTTGGCCAAAGACATATCCGGTAAAAGGTAGATGGCAACCGGACGGAGTGCAAAGAGAAAAGGCGATGCGACGTTTTCCAAACTTTTTGACCTGTCGGCCGGTGACCATCATGCTGTTGTCGATGAAAGAGACTCGTCGTATCGTAATCACCGGCGTCACCCGCGGGCTTGGTTTGGCCTTGGCCGAATACTTCGTGGGGCAGGGGCACACCGTTTTGGGATGCGGTCGTTCCGCGGAAGCGATAGCGGAGCTCGCGGGACGTTTTTCCCGGCCGCATCGGTTCGCGGCGGTCGACGTGACCGACGGCGAGGCGGTGGCTCGCTGGGCGGCGGAGATCGTGGGCGACGGTGGCCCGCCTTGCCTGTTGCTGAACAACGCCGGCCTTATCAATGAAACCGCCCCGCTCTGGGAGGTTTCCGAAGCGGAGTTCGGTCGGGTGGTCGATGTGAACATCAAGGGACCGGCGAACGTCATCCGCGCGTTCGCGCCCGCGATGATCGAGCGGAAGAAAGGGGTGATCGTCAGTTTCAGCTCCGGCTGGGGACGTTCCGTCTCGGCGGGGGTCGCCCCGTATTGCGCCACCAAATGGGCGATCGAGGGGATGACCCGCGCTTTGGCCGAGGAGTTGCCGTCGGGATTGGCGGCGGTCGCCTTGAATCCGGGCGTCATTGAGACTGAAATGTTGCGGACCTGTTTCGGGGCCGATGCGGCGTCCTATCCTTCTCCTGAAGAGTGGGCGCCCGGGGCCGCGGAGTTTTTGCTCAATTTGTCGGCAAGGCACAACGGCCAGGCTTTGACGGCGCCTTGAGTCCCGCGCGGGCTTGTCATTGGCCCGCCGTCTGGTTCAATCGGCGGGGTGCTTGAAACGACCGAAGAGTTTTGTCCGGCGAAGGTGAACCTGTTTCTGGCGGTGACCGGCCGCCGTCCGGACGGGTTTCACGACCTGGTCTCGGTGATGGCCCCGCTCGATGTCGGCGACCGGGTGCGGATGACCTTACGCGCCGGAAAAGACCGGATCTCGTTGCGCTGCAACGCCACCGACGTGCCCGATGACGAACGGAACCTCGCGTGGAAGGCCGCCGCGGCTTTTCGGCGGAAGCATAACTTTGGCGGCTACTTGGAGCTGGACTTGGAGAAAAACATCCCCTCCGGTGCCGGATTGGGCGGGGGGAGCAGCGATGCGGCGGGGGTGTTGCTCGGTTTGAACCGCTTGCTGGGGGAACCCATGGGGGCGGAGGAGTTGCATCGGCTGGCGGCGGAAATCGGGTCCGACTGTCCGTTTTTCCTGGAGAAACGTCCGGCGGTGGTCCGGGGGCGGGGAGAGCGGATCTCGCCGTTGCCGGAAGGGGCGGCGGGGCGTGTGCGGGGAGTGCGCTTGCTGCTGATGAAACCGTCGTTCGGGGTTCCGACCCCGTGGGCCTATGGGGCGATGGCGCGGGATCCCGCCTGTTATCTGGCTGCTGGTGAGTCGGAAGCGAAATTGGATGCTTGGATTCAGGGGGGCTTTCCGTTGCGGGATCTTTTGTTTAATAACATGGAGATGGCGGTATTCGCTAAGTATCTGCCGTTGCCGACGTTGAAAACCGAGGTCGAGGAAGCGACCGGTGCGGCGGTGTTGATGAGCGGGAGCGGGAGCACGCTTTTGGCGATCGGGGGCCCGGAGGCGTTGGCCGGGGCGGAGCGAATCGCGCGGGACGCGTTAGGTGAATCCGGATGGCTTCGGCAGGCGGCTTTGGGCTGAAAGTTGTTGACCGATGAATTTGCTCGTCGTTTATTTTAGCGCAATGGTTTAATGTGACGGTGTTTGAGAGGATCCGTCATTCGGAAACCTCGCGACGATCGCATGGAGCCCCCGGTGGAAGATTTGATTATAAAAGGCATCCCAGCTTCTGGGGGGGTTGCCCTTGGCCCGGCCGTACTGCTGTTGCAGCGGGAGTTGGAGGTTCCCGAGTATAAGATTTCCGAGAACGATACCCCGGCGGAGATCGAACGGTTTGAGCGGGCGTTGTTGGACACCCGTTATCAGATTACGAAGATCCGCGGCGAGGTGGCTCAGAAGCTCGGAGAGGATGAGGCCCGGATTTTCGACGCCCATCTTCTGGTCATTGAGGATAAAGCGTTGATCGACGAGACGATCCGGGAGATGGAAAACACCGGTAACAACATCGTTTACGCGTTTTACACGGTTTCTAACCGCTACATCGACGCGTTTGCCCGGATCGACGACGAGTATTTGCGGGAGCGGGCTACCGACATCCGGGACGTTTCCCGGAGGTTGTTGCAGAATTTGATGGGGGTCGATTCCCATGGGGGAGCCAAGATGGCCGACGGAGGGGTATTGGTGTGCCATGACATTTCTCCGTCGGAAACGGCCAGCCTCGAAACCGGCAAAGTCCGGGCGATCGTCACCGACGTCGGCAGCCGGACCAGCCATGCGGTGATCATGGCCCGTTCGATCGAAGTACCGGCGGTGGTCGGCTTGCGGGATTTCTCCAAGCGGGTCCGGGCGGGTGATCCGATCCTGGTTGACGGTTACGACGGGGTTATTGTCGTTAACCCATCGGAGCAAACGCTTTATCGTTACGGCCAAATTCAGAAGCAGAAAAAGACCCTCGACGAGCGGATTCGCTCGGTGAGGATGTTGCCCTCTTGCACCCGCAGTGGAAACGACATCCCGATTCGGGCCAACATCGAGGGGATCGATCACATCGACCAAGTCCGGAACACCGGGGCCGAAGGGGTCGGGTTGTTTCGGACGGAATACCTTTTTATGACTCACTCCCGTTTCCCCAGCGAGGAGGAGCAATTCCAAGCCTACCGCCGGGCGGCGGAGAGTTTCGCCCCCCATCCGGTGGTGATCCGCACCATCGATTTTGGGGCCGACAAAGTCGACCGGCATTCGCGGTATTACAACGAGGAGGCCAATCCGTTCCTCGGATTCCGGGCGATCCGGTTTTGCCTCGAATACACCGACGTCTTCAAGGACCAGGTCCGGGCGATTCTGCGGGCCAGCCATTATGGCAACCTGAAGATGATGTATCCGATGATCAGCGGGCGCGACGAATTGGTCAGGGCCAACGCGCTGGTCGACGAGGTGAAAGAGGAACTGAAACGGGATGGGATTCCGTTCGACGCCTCGATTCCGGTGGGCACCATGATCGAGGTGCCGAGCGCCGCCCTATGCGCCGACGCCTTGGCGGAACATTCCGATTTTTTCAGCATTGGGACCAACGATTTGATCCAATACCTGCTGGCGATCGACCGTTTGAACGACCGGATCGCCCATCTCTATGAACCGTCCCATCCGGCGGTGTTGCGGACGATCAAAATGATCGTCGACGCCGCCCATCGGCGGAATATCCGGGTCAGCGTCTGCGGCGAGATGGCCGGTGATCCTATTTACCTTCCGCTGCTGCTCGGCTTGGGGGTCAACGAGATCAGCATCGTCCCGTCGGCGGTTGCGGTCAGCAAATTTCTTATTCGCAACGTCAGTCTCGACCAAATGGTCGAATTGACCGAGAAAGCATTCGAGGCCGACGATGCGAAGAAGATTCTCGTTTTGGCGGAAGCATTTTACCACCAGCACGTTCTGGAACAGGGTCTTTGAGCCCGGGGAACCACGAATCCCCCGTTCAGGACAAAATCATTTCCGGCAAAATCATTGCCCGCGTCCAGGCCTGATTGAAAATGATTTTGCCCCCCATGATTCTGTCAAAGAACATCCTTTTCACATCCTTTCCAGACTTCAGGACAAAATCATTTCCGGCAAAATCATTGCCCGCGTCCAGGCCTGATTGAAAATGATTCTGCCCCCCATGATTCTGTCCAAGAACATCCTTTCACATCCTTTCCAGACTGTAGGACAAAATCATTTCCGGCAAAATCATTGCCGTGTCCAGGCCTGATTGAAAATGATTCTGCCCCCATGATTCTGTCCAGGAGCATCCTTTCACAGCTTATCCCCGTTCAGGACAAAATCATTTCCGGCAAAATCATTGCCGCATCCAGACCTGGTTGAAAATGATTCTGCCCAAGACGGGTGAGTGGCCTCCCGGCGTCAGTTGACTTCGGGGGCGATTTCCTCCGCGGCGATCTCTTCTTCGGCGGCGTCGACGCCGTTGGGGCCGAGGCGGATGGCGAGCCAATCGAAGACGATGCGGAAAGCCTTTTCGCGCTCGGGATCGGATTCCTTGATTGACTGGAGGGAGGCGATGGCCATGCGGGCGATGCCGGTGGCGCTGGAAGGCATCGGATCGCCGGGGCGCATGAAGGAAATCTCTCCCTTCCGCTCCATTTCCTGGGCGGCCAATTCCATTTCCTTGGAACTTCCCCCGAACGCCATTTCGGCGGCGGCGTTCTTTTTGCTCGGCTTGCCGCCCCCTCCGCCGCCCCCGCCGCCGCTTTCGCCGCGCGGTTGCCGTTCGATCCGGGACGGGTATTGCTTGCCATCCTTGCCGGTGACGGTGGCCGGTTGCGGGACGCTGCTCTTCTGGCGCTGTTTGCGGACGAATTCGACCGAGACCTTGCAGACCTCGGCCAGCATGGCGTTGGACCGGTCGGGCCATTCTTCAAGGGCCACCTCGACCGCGTGGCGTTTGTCGGCGGTGGTGCGGAATAGACCGTTGGTGGCGTTGGCGCCGAGCGCGTATTCGAGCGCGGCGGAACGGCCTCCCTCGATCACTTCGGCGGAAATGTCTTCGTAATCGTTGCGTTTGGCGGCGAGAAACCGATGGAAGCCGTCGGCCAACCAGTATTTGGAACCATCGAAAAAGAGCGTGATCGGTGGGAATTCGACCCCGGCTTCCATTTCCTCGGCATAATGCACGATGGCTTCGTCGTTGGTTTCGGCGCGGGTTTGGGTTCCTCCGTAAATGGAAATCTCTTCGAGCTTGATCGCTTGTTTTGGCATAGGGGGCCAAGCTTTCGGGAAGGGGGCCCCCGGGATCAACATGAAACTCCTCCGAGCCGAAACTTTTCCATCGAGCCGATTTGTTGGAGTCCCGCATTCATGCGGTCCGGCATCGTCAGAAGACCGCATGAATGCGGGCACTCCAACAAAGAGACGCTCCACCGCGGAGTGGATATCGGCTAAATGAAGTGCCCTACTTGTTTCGATTCAGGGCGAAGGTGGTGGCGGCCGCGGCAAGGAGGCCGGCGCCGGCGAGGAGCAGGTTGCGGTTTTGGTTCATCCAAAGAGCGGGGCTCTTATCGGTCGCGATGTCGTCGAATTCGCCGTGGGCGCCGCGGTCTTCGGCGATCGGCTCCCAGAGATTGTCCTTGCGCCGGGGATTGCGGCGTTTGTCGGTTTGTTGCCCGTCGTAGGCGGCGCGGGCCAGGTAATGATCCAGCAGTCCGGGGATGAATTTCTGTCCGAGGACCGCCTTCATCGTCGACCAGCCGACCAGAAGTTCCCTCCGGGGATGATGCGCGGCGTAGTAAACCGCGTCGGCCGCGACTTCCGGTTGGAAGATCGGCGGCACCGGTTGGGCTTTTTTCGGCAACCGGCTCCGGACCCAATTGAACTGCGGGGTGTTGATCGCCGGCAGTTGCACCACGGTGAGCTTGATGTTGCTCCCTTCGTGGATCAGTTCGGACCGCAGCGAATCGGTGAAGCCGAGGATGCCGTGCTTCGCGCCGCAATAGGCCGATTGCAATGGGATCGAACGGCGGGTGAGGGCGGAGCCGACCTGGACGATGACGCCGCGATCGCGGGGCATCATCCGTTTCAAGGCGGCCATTGTTCCGTAAACCGTGCCGAGATAGGTGACCTCGGTCGTGCGCTTGAACTCCTCGGGGGTCACTTTCCAAACCGGAGCGAAGACGGAGGTCATGGCGTTGTTCACCCAGATGTCGATCGGACCGAACTCCTCCTCGACCGCTTCGGCCGCTTCTTCGATGGCTTCGGCGTCGGCGACGTCGGCTTGGATGACCATCGCTTCGCCGCCGAGATCCTCCACCTCCTGTTTCGCTCCCCGCAACCCCTCCTTGCCCCGGGCGATCAAGGCGATCCGGGCGCCGTGGCGGGCGAAAGCCTGCGCGGTGGCCCGTCCGACTCCGGCCGAAGCGCCGGTGATCACCACCGTTTCGGGCGGTTTCTCGGGTTGGGTTGGTACGTTTCGTTCCTCTGCCTTGGTCGTGGTATTTGCCCGTTGAATCATAAGGTAACGTAAGGCGGTTTCTCGCCGGTTTCCATCGGGGGAAACCGGAACGAATGATCGGGGGCCGGACCGGGCTTTTGACTTCGCTTTCGCTTGCCGGTAGTTTGCGGAAACGGAACACGAAAACCAGGGAGAGGAGACGATGGGAACGAGGACTGCGGCGGATGTATTGATCGATGTGTTATTGGATTGGGGAGTCGATACGATTTTCGGCATGCCGGGCGACGGTATCAACGGAATCGTGGAATCCTTGCGGGTCCGGCAAAAGGAGATCCGGTTCATCCAAGTCCGGCACGAGGAATCGGCGGCCTTCATGGCGTGCGCCCATGCCAAATACACCGGACGGCTCGGTTGTTGCCTCGCGACCTCGGGGCCCGGCGGGATTCATTTGTTGAACGGACTTTACGACGCGAAGCTGGACGGACAGCCGGTGCTGGCGTTGACCGGACTCCAGTTCCACGACCTGATCGGCACCCATACCCAGCAGGATGTGGAGCTGGACAAATTGTTCATGGACGTCTCGGTTTACAACGCCCGGATCATGGGGCCGGCCCACGTCGAGAACGTCGCCCAACTCGCTTGCCGGACCGCTCTCGCCCGGCGCGGCGTCGCCCATGTGACGTTCCCGGTCGACATGCAATCGATGCCGCTGAAGGAGAAAAAGCCGTCGAAACGGAACGTCACCGGCCACAACCAAGCGATCTTCGCCCGACGGGCGGCGCTGCCGCGCGACGAAGACCTGCGGCGGGCGGCCGACGTGCTCAACGCCGGCAAACGGATCGTCATCATGGCCGGGCGGGGGGCGCTCGGGGCGGCGGAGGAATTGGGGGCGTTGGCGGAAAAACTCGGCGCGCCCATCGTGAAACCGATCTTGGGAAAGGCCTGCGTGCCGGACGACAGTCCCTACACGACCGGGGCGGTCGGTTTGCTCGGCACTCGCCCCTCGCAGGAAGCGATCGAGGAATGCGACACCCTGTTGATGGTCGGAACTTCGTTTCCCTACATTGAATTCATGCCGAAACCGGGCCAGGCGCGGGCGGTCCAGATCGATATCGATCCGATGCGGATCGGATTGCGTTATCCGGTGGAAGTCGGATTGACCGGAGACAGTCGTCGCTCGCTCCAGAGCCTGTTCTCGATGGTGGAGCCGAACAAGCACCGCGGATTCTTGAAGAAGGCCCAGAAG
The DNA here is from genome assembly GCF_056590205.1 of Verruconatronum alginivorum. Lineage (NCBI taxonomy): Bacteria > Pseudomonadati > Verrucomicrobiota > Opitutia > Opitutales > Verruconatronaceae > Verruconatronum > Verruconatronum alginivorum. Next base: position 4,499,110 of record NZ_JBWPVQ010000001.1, read on the forward strand.
GGGATGCAGAAGTGGTGGAAACTGATGGAGACGCGCGGGACCCGTTCGGACTCCCCGATGAAACCGGAGGTGGTGGCCCACGAATTGAATTTGCGCCTCGCCGACGACGCCATTGTCTCGACCGATTCCGGATCGATCACCACCTGGTGGGCTCGTCAATTGAAGGCGCGGGGGAGCCAAATGTATTCCTGTTCCGGGACGCTGGCCACGATGGCTTGCGGCATGCCGTATGCGATCGCCGCGCAAATCGCGTATCCAGACCGTCAATGCATCGCCTTCGTCGGCGACGGCGGCTTCGCGATGTTGATGGCCGACTTCGTCACGGCGGTGAAATACGGACTGCCGATCAAGGTGGTGGTGATCAAGAACAACTCATTGGCCCAGATCAAATGGGAGCAGATGGTTTTCCTCGGCAATCCGGAGTACGGTTGCGACCTGTTTCCGATGGATTTCGCGCTCTTCGCCCGTGCTTGCGGCGGCTCCGGATTCTCGATCGACGACCCCAGGAAGTGTGGCAAGACTCTCGACCAAGCCCTCGCGACGCCCGGTCCGGTGGTGATCGAGTGCGAAGTCGATCCCCATGAACCGCCGATGCCGCCGAAGGCGACTCCCCATCAAGCGAAGCAATTCGCGAAATCCCTCGCCCGCGGCACTCCGCACCGCGGCAAGATCGCCTGGACCACCGCCGCGAACCAGGTCAGGGAAATGATCTGAGGGGGATTTGTTGGAGTGCCGGCTGGACCGCCGGAAGGCGGGACTCCAATAAATCGCCCGGCGATTTTGGGATCGGCTCATCTTGCCCTTGCCACACCTGCGGGGGGATTGATACAATGAGCGCTTCTTGCGGAAGGGCCGTGGATGGAGGGCTCTCCGTGTTGTATCATTTTTTGGCAGTGGCGAACGATGAATAGACGATCCTTTTTGGAACTTCTGGTGAAAGCGGGGGGAGGCGTGATTGCGGCGATCGTGGCCGTTCCGGTGGCGATCATGGTCGGGTCGCCGTTGATCCGGCGGCGCCGGGATGAGGTTTGGGTGCCGGTCGGGAGTCTGGACGACATTCCGTTGGACACCGTTTTCAAAGGGGTCGTCGAGATTCCATGGAATCGCGGGCCGTTGCGGGAGAAAGGGGTGTTCGTCTGGCGGAGGACCGGCGAGGAAATCGTGGTCTTCTCCCGGAGTTGCACCGATGTTGGATGTCCGGTCACTTGGGATCCGGGAAGCGGCTGGTTCTTCTGCCCGTGCCATGGGGGGATCTTCGACGAGGAGGGCGTGAACCGGGCCGGACCGCCGCCCCGGCCGCTTGATCGGTTCGCCAACCGGGTCCGCGACAATGTCCTGGAAATCGATCTCGCTTCGGTCCCGCCGGTGAGCTGAACGAGGCATCAGACGGATGGGAATGCGACTGATAGCGTGGATCAAAGACCGGTTTGCCCTGGAGCCGGTCAAGGAGAACGCGATCGACCGGCGGGTCGCCAAGGGGTCGTGGTATTTTGGAGACGGGGCGGCTCTGGTGTTGTTGCTCGGCATTTTGGTGGCGACCGGGATCGCGATGACCTTCACCTATTCGCCGGACACCGAGGGAGCGTATGCCAGTGTCGAATACATCACTTACGAGCAAACCCTCGGGTGGTTTGTCCGGGCGCTCCATTATTGGTCGGCGGGAATGATGGTGGTGATGTTGATCTGGCATCTGCTGCGGCAAGTGCTGGTCGGCGGCTACAAATTCCCCCGGGAAGGAACCTGGTTGCTCGGGGTCGGGTTGTTTTTCCTGGTCCTGATCATGTCGTTGACCGGTTACATGCTCCGGTGGGACGAGCGGGCGCTCTACGCGACCCGGGTGGCGCTGAACCATCTTTACAACGTGCCGTTGATCGGGGAACACTTCGTGATCTTTTTCCAGGGAGACATCCAGCCGGGAGACCTGACGCTGACCCGGATCTACGCGATTCATGTCATTGTAGTGCCGTTGATGATACTCGGATTGGTCGGTTGGCATCTGTATTTGGTGATCGCGCACGGGATCACTTCGAAACGGGAACGGATGGAGCCGGTCGAGACGGTCGAGGAGCAACGGAAGCTTTATAAGGAACAGGCGGAATCGGATGAATACGGCGAGCGGTTTTTCCCGTCGACCGCGTTCAAATCCGGGATCTTCGCGGCGGTGGTTTTCGGGATCGTGCTCGCGTTCACTCTGACCCTTGGTCCGGCACCCCTGATGCCGGAGGCGAACATGGTGACGGATTCGTTCCCGGCGGAAGAATGGTGGTGGTGGTGGTATAGTGCGTTGCTGGCGCTGCTCCCTCCATCGATCGCTCCGTGGTTTTTGGTCCTTTTCCCGCTGGCGATCCTGATCGCGATGGTGGCGTTGCCGTTCGTTGATCGGGGGCCGGCCCGGGGGATTCGGAACCGGCCGTTTGCGGTGACGTTTGTGGTTTTGGTGGTGATCGGACTGATGGGATTGAGCGGCCTGCGGCTGCAATCGCCCTGGACCGGATGGCCGTATCCGGATCCGCCGCCGGTGCCCCCTGGAATCGAGCTGACCGAAGGGGCGGAATTGGGCAGACAGTTGTTTGCCCGGAAAGGGTGCAACAATTGTCATGCGGTGAGCGGAGTCGGACCGGGAGTGGCTATCGACATCGCCAGAATCGACTTCGAGCGGGGACCGATGTCGCGGCAGGAGTTGGCCCGTTACATTTTGACGCCGCCCTCGGGGGTGGCGATGCCGAGCTACGAGGGACGGCTGACGGAGGAGGAGTTGAATCGGTTGGTGGAGTTCGTTTTGGTGGCGCAAACCTTTCGGAAAGAGCGATGAAAGGCGGACGAGAAAAAACGCGGATGGCGGCGGCATGGCGCCTGGGGGTCGCACTCCCGTTGTTGATTTTGGGCGGGTGCCATCCCGGGCATCGTCAGTCGGTGGTGCATCCGGCCAGTGCCGAGGCGGCGGAAATCGCCCGGCTCTGGTGGGTGATGTTGTCGGGGTTGTCGGCGGCCTTCGTGCTGGTTTTGGGACTGACTCTTTGGGCGATTCTGCGGAAACCGCAGGAGAGCCCCCGTCCCCCGGGGGGGACGCGTCGCTTCGTGGTCATCGGCGGGATCGCATTTCCGGCGGTGGTCCTGGTCGCCTTGGTTTTTTATTCGCTCCAAGTCACGGTCGCTCTTCGACCGCCCGAAGAAGGGGTGAAGATCGAAGTCACCGGCCACATGTGGTGGTGGGAAGTCCGTTATCCCGAACTCGGAATCGTCACCGCCAACGAGATCCACATTCCCGCCGGGGAACCGGTTCGGATCGCTTTACGGTCGGCCGACGTGATCCACAGTTTTTGGGTCCCCAATTTACACGGAAAAATGGATACGACCCCCGGGTTGGTGAAAGAGTTTTGGTTGCATGCCGACGAACCGGGAAACTGGCGGGGGCAATGCGCCGAGTTTTGCGGACGGCAGCACGCCTTGATGGCGTTCGAGGTAATCGCGCTTCCCCCCGAGGAATTCCAGCAATGGGTGGAAGCCCGGCAACCGGAGAGCACCCCCCAGCCGACCTCGCCCGAGGAGGCGGAATTGTTGGCCCGGGGGAAAGACGCGTTTTTCCGGGCGTCGTGCCATGAGTGTCATGCGATCCGGGGGACGGAAGCCCGCGGATTGGTCGGACCGGACCTGACTCATATCGCCTCCCGGAAAACGCTCGGGGCGGGTGCGATCCCCAATAACACCGGCAACCTGATGGGGTGGATTGTCAACCCGCAGGAAATCAAACCCGGCAATCTGATGCCCCGGACCTTCATGGAGCCGGAAGACTTGCGGGAGATGGTGAAATATTTGCAAAGCCTGGAATAACGACGATGTCCGATTTCGCCTCCATCGACCAAAAGTCGGCCTTTGAAAAAACCTGGACCCGTCCCCCCGGCGTTTGGGGATGGCTCAGTGTGGTCAACAACCAACCGCTCGCCTGCCGGTTCATGATCACCGCCTTCAGTTTTTTCGTAGCCGGCGGTGTATTGGCATTGTTGATGCGGTTGCAATTGACCTTCCCGGAGAGCGAGTTCCTCGGACCACAGGTTTACAACCAGCTCTTCACCATGCACGGCTCGACGATGATGTATCTCTTCGCCGTGCCATTTCTGGAAGGGTTGGCGCTTTATCTGATTCCGCTGATGATTGGGTCGCGGGACATGGCGTTTCCCCGAATGACCGCGTTTAGTTATTGGACCTTTCTTTTCGGCGGCCTCGTTTTTTACGGCAGCTTTTTGGTCGGGGCGATTCCGGACGCGGGGTGGTTCGCCTATGTGCCGTTGTCGGGACCGGAGTATTCCGGGCTCGGGCTCGATTTCTGGCTGCTCGGCCTGATGATGGTTGAGATCGCCGGAATTACCGCCGGTATCGAACTTGTGGTGACTATCTTGAAGTTGCGGTCGCCCGGGATGGGATTGCACCGATTGCCGGTCTTCGCCTGGACGATTCTGGTGACCGGAGTGATGATCATTTTCGCCTTCACCGTGCTGCTGATGGCGACGGCGCTGTTGGAATTGGATCGGGCGGTCGGGACCCGCTTCTTCGATCCGTTGTTTGGAGGAAACGCGCTCCTCTGGCAGCACCTGTTCTGGTTTTTCGGTCACCCGGAAGTTTACATCGCCTTTTTGCCCGCGACCGGGATCGTGTCGATGATCGTGGTCACTTTCGCCCGCCGGACCTTGGTCGGTTATCCCTTGGTGGTGGCGGCGATTCTGCTGACCGGCTTCATCAGTTTCGGGCTTTGGGCGCACCACATGTATACGACCGGACTCCCGGTCTTCGCCCTCAGTTTCTTCGCGGCGGCGAGTCTGATGATCGGAGTGGCGAGCGGTATTCAGATCTTCGCCTGGATCGCGACGCTCTGGGGAACCCGTCCGGTCCTGAGTTCGCCGATGCTCTACATGATCGGCTTCGTCTTTATCTTCGTGCTTGGGGGATTCACCGGCGTGATGGTGGCGGTGGTGCCGTTTGATTGGCAAGTGCACGACACCTTTTTCATCGTGGCGCACCTGCACTACGTATTGATCGGCGGCGTGCTCTTTCCGGTCTTCGGCGGCCTGCATTATTGGCTGCCGAAATTCACCGGACGGATGTTGGACGAGAGGCTCGGGAGATGGAGCTTTTGGCTGAATTTCATTGGATTCAATCTGACCTTTTTCCCGATGCACATCATGGGTCTGCTCGGAATGCCGCGGCGGGTTTACACGTATCCGGCGGAGTTGGAAATCGGCGGTTACAATGTGGTGGCGACGGCCGGATCGTTCATCCTCGGGGCGGGATTCCTTTGTCTGGCGGTCAATTTCTTCCGGAGTCTGTTGCGGGGAGAACCGGCGGAGGCGAATCCGTGGAAGGCCGATTCGCTGGAATGGTCGGTCTCGTCGCCGCCGCCGATTTTCAACTATTTCCGGTTTCCGGTCGTCGCCAGCCGGAATCCAGTCTGGCATCCGGTGAAAGAAAGGTCCGACGAACAGGCGGAGCGGGCGGTGGAAGCGATGGCCGGGGGACCGGTCGGGTGGCGGGCGACCTTGGCTTGCGAACCGGTGAGCGGACGACCGATGTCGATCCATGTGTTGGCCGGACCTTCGAGTGCCCCCTTTCTGATGGCGCTCGGCTTATTGATCGCGTTTCTCGGCGTGTTGACGGAATGGTACGGAGTGTTGCCGGTCGGTCTGGTTTTCGCGGCGATGGCCTTGGTGCGTTGGCTTAGTCCGGACGAAGAGGAGTTGAAGATGATCCGGGAAAGTTCGGTGCCGCAACGGGCGGGATTGCCGGTGTTCGTGACCGGGACCCAATCGGTCGGCTGGTGGGGAATGGTTTCATTGATCGTGGTGTCGGGGGTGGCGTTGGCGGTGCTCGTTTACGCCTACTTCTACCTCTGGCTGTTCTCGCCCGAGTGGCCTCAAGGAGGGCTTGGACCTCCCGGGATGGCGGTGGCGTTGCCGACCCATCTGCTCTTGCTGTTGGCCGGCGGGGCGGCCTACGGCTCATGGGTCTATTATCAAAGGAAGGAAGTGAAACCGACCCTCGGCCTGTTGGTGGGGGCGGCGCTGCTCGGCGCCCTCTTTATCGGGTTGAAACTCTTCGAGCAGACCCGCTTCGACTTTTTGCCGCAGGACCACGCCTACGGATCGATCTTTTATGTGATGGGCTGGTTTCTGATCGCCTATGTGTTGGCGGCGGTGGTGATGGCCGGGGCGATGTTGATCCGGTTGCGGACCCATGAGTGGGGAAGACCGGGGGTGATGACGTTGCACCTGCAATTGACCACGATGTTTTGGGGATTCGTGTCGGCGGCCGGGGCGGTGGTTTTCACGGTGTTGTATCTGGCTTCGCGGGTATTGGGATGAGTGATACGAACGACAAGGAAGTAAAGTCGACCGGGATGCCGGAAGAACCCGTTCGGAGGACCGGCAATGGGAAGTTGGCGGTTTGTCTGGTCGGGGGCGGGGTGGCGTGGCTGTTCCATTTGATCCTCGCGGTGGTGCTGGCGGAATTCGGCTGCGTGGCCGGGTGGGATGCGAACGTTTTTCTCGGGATCAACCTGGTTGCGTGGATGTTGCTCGCGGTGACGGTGGTGGCGTTGGCGGCCTGCGCGGCGGCGACGATTCTGTGTTGGAAGGAGAAGCAGGACGCGAGCAACCGGATCGATGCGGAAATCCGGGGCGGCGGCCCGCTGTTCCTGATTCAGTCGGGGCTGATCGCCAACGTCAGCTTCTTTTTCGTGATCGCGGTGCAGAGTATCCCGATCTTCTATTTTCTAGGCAATTGTTGAGGAAGGCGGATGAAGAAACCGAACGACAAACAGAAAGTAATCTTGCTGGTGGCGATCACGGTCTCCTTTTCGATGGCGGTGTTTTTCGATCTGTTCCTGCGGGGGACTTCCCGTTATCCGATGCCCCCCGAGTGGGAGGTGGCGGGGGGCGACGCCGACCGGGGACGGCAGGCGATCGAACGTTACGGTTGCGGCGCCTGCCATGTGATCCCGGGGGTCCGGGGGGCGAGGGGACGGGTCGGTCCGAAACTGGAGGATTTCATCAACCAGATTTATATCGCCGGGCAATTGGCCAACGTGCCGGAAAACCTGGTGGCGTTTCTGCAGAATCCAGACGAATTCAGTCCGGGGACGGCGATGCCGGATTTGGGGATCACCGAAGAAGAAGCCCGCGATATCGCGAGTTATCTGTATAGCGTGAGGTGAAGCTCCCGACCGGGGGAGGTGAAATGGAAAGGAATCCGTCGCCCGGTTGGCGGAGAAACCGCTGCGGGCGACGGGATTCCCGAGAGGCCGGTTCGGTTTATTCGATTCGGTTGTTCGTCTTGGCCGGGTAAAGGGCCAGGAACAAGCCGAGAACCAAACTGACGGCTCCGCCGAGGAGCATCCAAATCACGCGGTCAGGTGGTGTTCCAGTAAAGAACTCCTGGACCTGGGCGCCGATGCCGTCCGCTTCCATCGCACCGAAGATCAGCAAGCCGATCCCCAGGACGATCAAGACGATTCCCACTGCTTTTGTTGCCATAATCGTTTCCTCCTATTGCAGGATTGTCGTTGGTTAGACCGTTAATTTAACCCGGAGGACGGGAACTGGCAATCGGGAGGACGGATTCGCGGTCGAACGCCCCTTCTAATGGAGCGAAGGGGACGAAGGCTCAGAAGAACGATTCCATTTCGCCGGAATCGTCGGTCTTGAACAGGAGGCGGAGGTCACGGTCGTTGAGCACCTTGGATTTGCCGAGGGGGATGCGGCGGAGGGAGAAACTGCCGATTTGGAAACGTTTGAGCCGTTTGACGCGATAACCGAGGGTTTCGAAGAGCCGGCGGATCTCGCGTTTCTTGCCATGATGGAGGTGGACCTCCCAGTCGGTCGGTTCCTCGCCCCGACCGGATTTCAGGGGAAACGCCTTTTCCACCTTCATTTCTTCGCCTTCGACGGTGACGCCCCGGAGCAAGATCGGGGTTTTCGCGCGAGGGAACGGGCGGTTGAGGGAGACATGGTAGCGCTTGACGACCCGGCTGGCCGGATGCATCAACCGGTTGGCGAGTTCGCCGTCGGTGGTGAGAATCAGCAGCCCTTCGCTGTCGAGGTCGAGGCGCCCGGCGCAGAGAAACCGGCGTTCGGCGAGGTCGGGCGGAAGCAAATCGTAGACGGTTCGTTTGTGGTGGGGGTCGTGGTGGCTGCAAAGGTAACCCTTGGGCTTGTGCATGGCCAAGGTGATCGCCTGGGCGGTCTGGGGTTGGACGAGGCGTCCGCGGACGACGACGCGGTCGCGTCCGGGGACGATACGCTGACCGAGTTCAGCGGGTTTGCCGTTGACGGAGACGTCGCCCTCTTCGATGAGGGTTTCGGCGGCTCGGCGGGAGCAAATCCCGGCGGTGGAAATGAACTTTTGCAGGCGGATTCCTGTTGATTCCGGCATCGGAGGAGATTGAATAGTGAACGGCGAAGAGAAGCTCCGGGAGCTTTCGTTAACGAAGGACTTCCGGCGACCGCAAGGTCCTTGGCGTTTCGCGAGAGTCTTCGTGGTAAACCAAAGACGTAGTTAAGGAAAATGTCGAACGCAACGCAAACCAACCTCTACACCAAAGACAAGCCGTTGATAGCTTCCCTGAAGGAAAATCGGCTATTGAACAAGCCGGGATCGGCGAAGGAGACCCGGCATTTCAGTGTCGATATAGCCGGGAGCGGCATGGTTTACACGGTCGGCGACTCGTTGGGGGTGTTCCCGAGCAACGATCCGAAGGATGTGGAACAGTTGCTCCGGGCGTTGGGGGCGACCGGCGAAGAGCCGGTGGAGCTGCCCAAGTTGGAGGAACCGCTCCCTTTGCGGGAGGCGCTGCTGAGCCGGTTGTCGATCGCCGGACCGACCCGGAAGACCTTGGAGGCGTTCCACGACCGGGCGACCAATCTGGCGGACCGGGCGGAATTGGAGGCCCTGATGTTGCCGGAGGCGCGGGAGAAGGCGATGGAGTTTCTGGCAAACCGGGAGTTTGTCGACCTGTTGGAGGAGTTCCGGAGCGTTCGGTTCACGCCGCAGGAATTTGTCGGATTGTTGAAGCGGTTGATGCCGCGGTTGTATTCGATCGCCTCCTCCCCCTTGATGTTTCCGGAGGAGATCCATTTGACGGTGGCGGTGGTTCGTTACACCACCAACGAGCGGGAGCGAATCGGGGTTTGTTCGACTTATCTGGCCGAGCGATTGCCCCTCGCCGAAAAATCGGCGCCGGTTTTCGTGGCCAGTTCCCATTTCGGGTTGCCGGAGGATGAGGCGGCCGACGTGATCATGGTCGGTCCGGGGACCGGGATCGCGCCGTTTCGCGCCTTTATCCAGGAACGGGCGGTGAAGGGAGGCACCGGTCGGAACTGGCTTTTCTTCGGCGACCAGCATCGGGCGACCGATTATCTCTATGAGGAAGAGTTCGAGGATTATCTGAGGAATGGCGTCCTGGAACGGTTGGATTTGGCGTTTTCCCGGGATCAGGAACGGAAGATTTACGTCCAGGACCGGATGATGGAAAATGGGAAGGAGCTCTGGGATTGGTTGCGGAACGGGGCTTACTTTTTCGTTTGCGGCGACGCCAAGCGAATGGCGAAGGATGTTGATATCGCCCTGCAGCGGATTGTAGCCGAACATGGGAAAATGAGTCCGGCCGAGGCGGGGGAATACGTCAAGGCGCTCCGGAAGGATAAGAGGTATCAGCGAGACGTCTATTGAGGAAGGCCCGCGAACCGCGAGGTTTGGGTTGCAAACTGCATCGGCGGCGACCTGGTGGAGAGGTTGTGTGGCGGATGGTTTTCGGACAATCGCCCTCGATCGAAGCCGTTGGGCAGGCGGATCGGCGGAGGTGGGGGACTGGGGCGGAAGGCTGGCCCGGGGAAATGGATCGTGTTGGCACGGATCCAGCTATGTTTGGACGACTCAATGTTTTCGGACGAACTGCGTACTTTCCAGCTCCTTGATGCGATCCGGCGTGAATGCCGCGTCGGCGAATCGATTTACCGGGCGGCCGCCGCGACTGCGCCGGATTCCGATCTGAAGTATCTGTTCAGTTCGTACGCGGCCCAGCGGACCCGGTTCGACGAGGAATTGCGGTCCGTGCTGGAGACCCTCGGCTGGGTGGAGGGAGCGGAGGTTCCGGTGGAGCGGGAGGTGAGCGGACCGGGGGCCGGGGAAGGGCGGTCCCCCCGGCAGCTTCTGGAAACCTGCGCCCGGGTGGAGGAGGAGACGATTTCCCGGTATAAGCGGGTCCTGGCGGAGGAATTGCCGGACGCCTGCCGGGCGGTGATGGAGCGGCAGGTGGAGGAGTTGCGGGCGGTGCGGGAGCGGCTCCGGGATCTGCACGCGTTGGCCGGGTGACGGTCGGTTTTCGAACGGTTTTTCCCGGAAAAGATTTACCGGGATTTTTCTTTTCCACTTGCCAGCAAAAGCATGGAGGGCATGGTATTGTTCTCTTTTGCGGCTGAAAAGGCAGAGAAAAGACCGGGATGCCGCTTGTTCCTCACCCGGTCACAAAAATATCGAAAACCATCAACCTGTTTGGCCGTGGGCCAAAACGTCGACAGTCCGGGCTCCGAGGAGCGGTTCGGGCATGCCGGCACCGTCAACATAATGAGTAACTTAATGGAAGAATTGCTCGCCGAGAGCAAATTCGAAAACCTCAAACAGGGAGCGATCGTTCCCGGAACCATCACTGAAATCCGCCAGAACGAAGTGGTGGTTGATATCGGAGGCAAGTCCGAGGGAGTCATTCCCGCCTCCGAGTTCGTCGACCTCGGCGAATTGCAAGCCGGATCGCAGATCGACGTCTACGTCGAAAAAGTGGAGGACGTGGGCGGAAACCCCATCCTTTCCTTCGACAAAGCCGAGCAGAAGAAGAACTGGGAAAACATCCTTTCCAAGTGCGAAGAAGGTTCCATCGTGGCCGGTCGTATCAAGGCCAAGGTCAAAGGCGGCCTGATCGTCAGCATCGGCGTCGATTCCTTCCTGCCGGCCTCCCAGGTCGACGTCCAGCCCCCCAAGAATCTCGACCAATACGTCGGGCAAACTTACGATTTCAAGGTCCTCAAGATCAACCTGGACCGGAAAAATATTGTCATTTCCCGCCGCGAACTGATCGAAGAGCAACGGCAGCAAAAGCGCCGCGAGCTTCTCGAAAGCGTGGCTCCGGGCCAAACCCGCCGCGGGGTGGTCAAGAACATCACCGACTACGGCGCCTTCATCGACCTCGATGGCCTCGACGGTCTCCTCCATATCACCGACATGAGCTGGGGCCGCATATCGCACCCGAGCCAAATGGTGAAGCAGGGTGAGGAAATCGAAGTGATGATCATCGAAGTCGACCGCGACAAAGAGCGCGTTTCGCTCGGGCTCAAGCAACTCGCCAAGAATCCGTGGGATCGTATCGAGGAAAAATATCCGGTCGGCGGCAAGGTCCACGGCCGGGTGGTCAATCTCGTCCCTTACGGTGCCTTCGTCGAACTCGAAGAAGGCGTGGAAGGTTTGGTGCACGTTACCGAGCTTTCCTGGACCAAGCGGATCAACAAGCCGAGCGAAGTGCTCAAGGTCGGCGAGGAAATCGACGCCGTGGTTCTTGGCATCCAGAAGGACGACCAGAAGATCTCCCTCGGGGTTCGCCAGCTCGATACCAATCCGTGGGAAATGGTTCAGCACAACTACCGGGTCGGTTCCCGCGTCAGCGGCAAGGTGCGCAACATCACCACCTACGGTGCCTTCGTGGAACTGGAGGAAGGGATCGATGGTATGGTCCACGTTTCCGACATGTCCTGGACCCGCAAGATCAACCACCCGAGCGAGATGGTGAAGAAGGGCGACGACATTGACGCGATCGTTCTCGACGTCGATCCGAGCCAGCAGCGGATTTCGCTCGGTATGAAGCAGCTCGCCGACGATCCGTGGGAGGATATCGAGAGCTACTTCAAGATCGGCGACGTCGTCTCCGGCAAGGTCTCGAAGCTTACCAACTACGGTGCTTTCATCGAACTCAAGAACCAGATCGACGGCTTGGTGCACATCAGCCAGATCGCCGAAGAGCGGGTCGAGAAGGTGAAGGATCATTTGAAACCCGGTCAGGAAGTCTCCGCCCGCGTGATCAAGATCGACCGCGACGAACGTCGGATCGGCTTGAGCATCAAGGCCGCCAACTACAGTTCGGAACAGCTGGCCGCCGAGGCCGCCGTTTACGACACCATGAAGGATGGCGAAGACTTGATGAAGCTCGGCGATCTTCTCGACGAAGCCACCAACAAGTAATCGGTCTTTAAGAAAACCCACCTCCCGGCAACTTCAGGAACCGGGAAGGTGTCCGGCCCCGCCCGCCAGTTATCTTGGCGGGCGGGGCTTTTTTTTGACGGGAGCGGGCGCGCCGGGTGGGGCGGGGTTATCCGTGAATCAAGCGGACGATGTGGCTGCCTTCCGTCGTGATCGTAAAGTCGAATTTCCAACTGTCGGTGGGGAGCCAGTCTTGGATTTTCGAGGGCCATTCCACGGCAATGCAGTAAGGTGGCTGGAGGAAATCCTCGACCATCAACGCCTCCATTTCGTCCGCCGAATTCAAACGGTAGGCGTCCAGATGCAGGAGGTTTCGCTTTCCCCGGTAAACCGAGAAGATATTGAACGTCGGACTGGTGACCGTTTCCCGAATGCCCCAAGCTTCGGCCAAACCCTTGACGAACACCGTTTTCCCGGAACCCAGGTCACCGGTGAGTTCGAAAGTGATGTTCTCCGGGCAGATTTCCGCCACTTTGGCCGCGACCGCCCGCATTTCCTCCGGTGAGCGGGTTTCGATGCCCGCTTTTAGTTCAGCGAAGATGCTCATATCCTTGGATTGTTCCTGAAAGTTCCTCTGGTAATCCGCGAAGCAACGGGCCGTCGGCGTCCGTGTCGCGCCGGACAAGACGGCCGATACAAGTGAGGGAGAGGGGGAATCGCTTTTCCCAATCGGCGACGAAGGCGGGGAGGTCGGCTGATTTCCGCACGGCGATCAGGAGCTCGTGGTCTTCGCCGTCGCACAGGGCGTGATGGAGGGGGGAACGACCGCTTTTCTCCGCCGAGATTTCGGCGTCCCGGGAAACGGGGATTCGGTGCGGGAAAAGCTCGGCTGCGGAACCGGGCGGAATCAGGGCCGGCAAATCCTTGGCCAGTCCGTCGCTGATATCCATTCCCGCCACCACTTCCTCCCGCGCGGCAAGCCATTCGCCTTCCTTGAGGCGTGGTTCGAACGAAAAATGGTGTCCGAGGCGGCTGCCGCCGAGTGCACCGGTGACGAACAGATGATCTCCCTCTGCGGCCCCCTTCCTTAGGAGGAGGCGTGGTCCGGTGCTTTCGCCAATCAACGTCATGCAGGCCGCGAGAAGTCCGTCGGTTTGGCTGATGTCTCCGCCGGACAGCGGAACGCCGTAGAGTGCCGAAGCGTCCCGCAATCCGAGATGAAAGCGTTTCAGCCATTCGAGGGAAGTGGTCGGCGGCAGGAGCAGGGAGAGAACGGCCGTGATCGGACGGCCGCCCATGGCGGCGACATCGCTCAGGTTTCGTCTGAACAATTTTCCGGCGACATCTTCCGGCGCGACGGTTTCATCGAAATGCCGTCCCCAGAGGACGGGGTCGGTCGTGACCAAACCCCGGGTGTTCCCGCCGGAAACCTGGAAAACCGCGCAATCGTCGCCGATCCCTTTGGGAGAAGAGGGGGAGGCGTCGCCAAGCCAGCCCCGAATCGCTTCGATGAGGCGGGATTCCCCGAGGCTGGCGGCCGACTGCGCGCGGTGTGAGTTAAACGGATTCATGGGCGCTGAGGGCGGGACTCACGTCATCAAGCCGCCGGATGCGAGAATGATGATCACTGTATTCAAGTTGAAAATACCATGGAGGAGGATCGGCGTTTTGATGTCTCCGCTCCTCTCGTAAACATAAGCCAAAGCGATGCCGAGGATGGCGAGCGGGACGAAGCTGAAGAGGTTCTTATGAACCAGGGAGAACAGGAGTCCATTGGCGACCAAGGCGGCGATGAGCCCGGTCCTGGCTTTGAGGAAACGGTAGAGGCCGCCGCGGAAGATGATCTCTTCGCTGATTGGGGCGACCACGACGGTGAGGACGATCATCAGGATCAGGAGGAGGGGGGTGTCGATTTGGGCGAACAAAATGACCGAGTCCTGGGCGTCGGCTTCAATGTCGAAGGTTTCAAGGATCCAGTTCCAGCCGTAGGTGATCGGAAAAATGATCGGAATCAGGACGAGAAACGTATAGAAAGCGATGCCGGCGGCTTCGGGCCAGGACCTCTTGCGTTTCACAAACGGCTCCTGGAATTTATCGCGGTAGCTCTTGTAGAGAATAACGACGCCGAGAAGCGCGGCCAGATGGGTGGCAAAACCGAGGAAAACGATCTGTTCGGGCGTATCGGCGATCAGCCACTCCGTCGGCGCGAGGCCGACCGCGACGATTTGGACCAGGATAACAACGACGATGATGGAGATCACTCCGATCACGAAGTTCGGAATGTTCAGGTTCCATCCCGGGACGCTCGCGGCAGGGTCGATCCGTTTCGATTCATGCGAAAAAAAAAGGAAATGAATGAAACAGGCGAGCCCGCCTCCGAGTAGGAGGAGGAGATAAGCCGCGACGAAGCTGTTTTCGATAGGCATGCCTTTCCATCTGAACAAAAAGCGGCGTCGGTGGCGAGCAGGTTTGTCCTGACATCGCGGAGCGGGTGCGGACCGGGCCAATTGGCCTTGCCGCGGGCGGGGGAGGGGTTAACTTGCGGAAGAATGGGAGTATTGCTCTACGTGGGAACGGTTACCTCCGAAGGCGGAAGCGAGGGGATTTATTTGTATGAAGTCGATTTGGCTGCGGGGAGGCTCGTCCCTCGGGGATTGGCGGCGAAGGCGGAGAGCCCGTCGTTTCTGGCGTTTCATCCGAAAAAGCCGGTCCTTTATGCCTTGGACCAGATGGACTCGGATGAAGAAAAGGGGATCGGGGCGGTTTCCGCTTTTGCCATCGAGCAACGCGACGGAAAGCTCCGGCGCTTGAATCAGCGTTCGACCGGCGGTGCGGGACCGTGTCATGTAACAATTGATCCGGCGGGCCGGACCGTCCTGGTGGCAAATTACGGCGGGGGGAGTGTTGCGGCGTATCCGGTGTTTGATGACGGCACTCCGGGGGAACGTTCGGCTTTCGTCCAGCACGAGGGTAGTGGTCCCAATTCCCGGAGGCAAAAGGCTCCGCACGCCCATTCGGTGAATGTCGATCCGGCGGGGAATTTCGCGCTGGCTGCGGATCTCGGGGCCGATCGGATCTTTGTTTACCGTCTGGACCCGGCCGGAGGATTGATGGGCGGGAAGGAGTTCGCGAGCGCCGCGTTGGCACCGGGAGCGGGACCGCGGCATCTGGCGTTTCATCCTGGGGGACGTTGGCTGTATGTCATCAATGAACTCGACAATACGGTGACGGCATTTACCTGGGATGGAGCCGAGGGACGCCTGGAAATGGGGCAGACGTTGGGAACGCTGCCGGATGGTTACTCCGGGGAAAGTTGGACCGCCGAGATCCTGGTCCATCCATCGGGGCGGTTTCTTTACGGGTCGAACCGGGGACACGACAGTATCGTGGTGTTCCAGGTGCGGGACGATGGAACGCTTGAGGCGATCGAGCACGTTTCGACCGGCGGTCGTCATCCGCGGAATTTCGGAATCGATCCGACGGGCCAACTCCTGGTCGTCGCCAATCGTGATTCCGACAACCTGGTGGTCTTCCGCATCGATCCGGAGAGTGGACGTTTGAGTCGGACCGGAGCGGTGGAATCGGTCAACGCCCCGGTCTGCGTGCGGTTCCGCTGTAGCTAAACTCCGCAGTAGGAATAGCCACAAAAAAGCACAGAAGACGCAAAAGCATGGGATAGCTCATGGGCGACCGATTATTACCAACCACTCGTTGGGTGATCGGAAGTTTTTGCCTTTGCGCCTCTTGTGTCTTTTTGCGGCTAAATACAACTGTTGCCGACGCCGTCAGCGGGGGAGTTCCATGGGCGGCGGAGCGGTCGGGTCGGGGGCGAATTGCGGTTGGGTCTCTCCGGTTGGAGGATGCGGGTCCGCGTCCGGCCGCGGTTGAGGGGTGGAGCGGCAAGCGGCCGTCGCAATCAGAAGGACGGCGAGCAAGCCGGCGATTTTGGTGAATCGGATTCCAGTGTGGATCTCAGGCATGTCGTTTGGTCGTTGGTTATTGGTGGTTTCGCGGACCCGGATTATCGAAAGGGTCGATTTCCAAAAGGGATCCGGCCGACAAATGGAAAGAACAGGAAGTATACGCGGTCGAAGGGGGAGGATGCAAATGTAAAGGAATTTGCCGTCGCGACCGGACGGGACTGGCCCTGGTCGCCTGATGTTTGAGATCCTGCTTCGAAGCTGTTTTCGAGATTGAAACGGCGGGGAACTCCGCCCAGCATCTTCGGCTTATCACTGGTTACTATGATTCACCTTCGAGCTGCGGATCCGGGCGTCAGGTTTACTTCCTTCTCATGTCGGCGGACTCTTTGGCCGATTCTTTGGGTGGCGGCGCTGGTTGCGGCGGCGGTGGTTCCCCGGGCGCATGGGGAGGTGAAAGGGGTGACGTTTTCGACGACCGCCGGTGAGTTTCATCTGAGGATGTTACCGGAGGCGGCGCCGGAGACAGTGGAAAGCTTTCTGGCACGGGTGGTCGCGGGAGATTACGTCGGGACCGTGATCCATCGGGTCGAGACCGATGCGGTGGTGCAGGGAGGGGTGTTTCGATTGAATTGGGACCTGGAAGGGCCCGACCTGACGCCGCTGGTGATCGCCCCGCCGGGCGGCCATGAACCCGGATCGCCCGCCTTGCGTGGACGGGTGGCGATGGAGGTGTTGGAAATCGAGGAAGGGACCTTTACGACGGCGTGGTCGGTCAATCTGCGGGATAACACCGACCGCGAGGAAGTGGCCGTGGTCTTCGCGGAGGTTGTGGGAAGCGGAATGGACGTGTTCGAAGCAATCAACGGGATGAGCCTCTGGTCGTGGGGCGTCGGCCCGTTTCCGGCCGCCTTCGGCTCGGTCCCGTGGATGAATTACAATCCGAAGTTCAGTTTGGCTCTGGAGCATTTTGTCCGGGTGGAGTCGACGACGCCCTTCGTGTTCAACTACTGGGGAATGCCGCCGGGGTCCGGCCTGCGCGATTCGTATTGGTTCGGGCGACTCGATGACCATCATTTCGAGGAGGAGGACGGGAAAGGATGGGTCCGGCATCTGGAGCATGACTGGATGTATGGAACCGGACCAGGATTTGCGCAGGGGATCTGGATGTGGGATCACGGTCAGAAGGATTGGTTGTGGACTCGGGCCGACCTTTATCCCTTCTTCTACCGCCATCACGGCGGCGACGGCTTTTGGGTTTACTACCGGACCGGGGGGAATCCCGGTGGAAGGGAGTTCTACGAATATCGCGACAGCAACAATCCGAACGCCGGAGTTTGGCGGACGATTCCCTGAGGGGAACGGGAAAGGTGTTCGAGATCCAATTTCTTTGTTTGAAAACTAGCCGCAGGGCGCCAAGATGCGGCTCCATTCAATTGATTCATCCCATCATGATCGCTCAATTATCTTCGAAAATCCGTCCGATAGTAGACCGGATCAAACGTCCCGCCACCGGGGCCGCCCTGGTGTTGACCACTCTCTTCGCTTTCGGCGGTCATGTGCCGGCCCACGCGGTGGAGGCAGAGAAGGACGATGATCCCGGTGTATTGATCGTCACCAATCTCGGGCACTTCAGCATCCGGTTGCTGCCCAGTGTGGCTCCGCAAACCGTCGACAACTTTTTGACGTATGTGAACTCGGGCGCTTACGACGGTTCGGTGTTCCACCGTTTGGTGGAGAACTTCGTTTTGCAAGGCGGGGGGTTCCGTCTCGTTCCGAACCCGCAGACGGGGTGGTTCCAGGTGAAACATGTGCCGGACAATGCTCCGGTGGTGAATGAATTCAATCTCTCGAATGTGCGGGGGACGGTGGCGATGGCGAAGCAGCCCAACATCGTGAATAGCGCCACCAACCAATGGTTCGTCAACATCGGTAACAACAGCGCGAATCTCGATTTCCAGAACGGTGGGTTTACCGTCTTTGGCCGGGTAGTCGGAAACGGGATGGCGTTTATCGATCAGATCAACGAACTGCCGATCATGGATGCGTCCAATGACGAGTTCGCCCATTATTTGCATTTCAGCTTCAATTCGGTTCCGTGGGCTCCGGGCAACCACGAAGGAAGTTCCGATGTGACGTTGGACAATTTCGTGGTCATTCAGTCCGTGACCGTGTTTGACTTCGCCTTTTGGACCCTGCCGGCCGGCCGCGGGGTCCGTCCGTCGGCCTGGTTCGGCCAATTGGATGACGCGCATTTCGATTATGGGATGCGGGAAGGATGGGTCCGGCACGCGGAGCATCGGTGGCTTTACACCCGCGGCGCCGGAGATCCGGCCGATGGTTTTTGGCTGTGGGACGACATTCAGCAGGATTGGCTTTGGACCCGCCCCGACCTGTATCCGTTTCTTTACCGACACAATGGAGGCGACGGTTTCTGGGTCTATTATCGAACCGGTGGTCAGCCGGTGGCCCGGGAATTTTACGAATATCGGGACGAGGAAGATCCGAACGCGGGCGTTTGGAGGGTAGTGCCTTGAAGGGAAGGTTTGCCTCGTCTGTTCAACCTAAATCAACAAATTATGCATCAAGTTCAGAAAATGGGTCGCGGCCTCGGACCGCTGGTATTTTCCGCCGCGTTGGTCGCGGGCGTTTCCTTTGGATTCACGAACGCTCACGGAGAGCCCTTGCCGGAGGCAATCGGCGCGACGGTTTCGACCAGCATGGGGGATTTCCGGTTGCGGTTGCTGCCGGAAGCGGCTCCGGGAACCGTCGATAACTTCCTGCGATACGCCAATTCCGGCGCCTACAACGGGACCATCATTCATCGGTTGGCCCACGATTTCGTGGTGCAGGGAGGCGGTTTTTCAGTCGTGCAAACTCAACAAGGAATCCAGGCGGTGGCGGTTCCCACCCATCCGCCGATCATCAACGAGTTCCAGTTGTCGAACGTCCGGGGCACCGTGGCGATGGCTAAACTGGGAGGAGATCCGAACAGCGCGACGAGCCAATGGTTTGTCAATCTCGGGGACAACAGCGCCAACCTGGATGAGCAGAACGGCGGTTTCACCGTTTTCGCGGAGGTGATGGATGGCGGCATGACGGTCGTGGATGCGATCAATGACCTGGACGCCTGGAACGCGAGCTCGATCCACGGGGCTTTCAATCAATTGCCCTTGATTGATTACGAAGCTGAAGACGCGTTGGTGCTCCAGCATTTCGTGACGGTCCATTCGGTCACCGCGTTCAATTTTTGGGGGAAGCCGCTGGGCGCGGGAATGCGGAACTCGTATTGGTTCGGGTCGCTGGACGATGGGCACTTCGACCACGGGACGCGGGAAGGATGGCTCTGGCACGGCGAACACCGTTGGCTCTACAGCCGAGCCGCCGCGGATCCGGCCGATGGTTTTTGGTTGTGGGACGACATCCAGCAAGACTGGCTCTGGACCCGGCCGGACATTTACCCGTTTCTCTATCGTCACAACGGCGCCGAACCAGGATTTTGGGTTTACTACCTGACTGGCGGCGCTCCGGATGCGCGTGAGTTTTTTGAATACCGGGACTCCGAAGATCCGAACGCAGGTGCCTGGCGGACGGTTCCCGACGAAGAATAAATCGGGGTGAGGGAGACAGGATGAAAACGAAACGCTGGCTGAATTTATTGTTTGTGGCGTGTGGCGGCGGTCTGTTGGCCGTTTCCATGACAACCGGTTGCGGGGGTGGAGGCGGGGGCGGATCCCCGGATACGAGTAACACCCCTCCGGCCGAAACCCCAGTGCCGCCGAATGGCGGGGAGTCGCCGGATACGCCGCCGATGCCGAGCCCTCCGTCGAGTCAACCATAAGATTAAACCGCTGGAGCGGCGAAGGAAGGGAATGAAAACGATACTTGCGACGGTCTTGATTGGCATCGGACTGATGGGGACGGTGAGCGCCCAGATAGCGATCCGTCAGGTTTACGTGGACGTGGCCGGCCCCGAGACGATTCTACTCAACGACTTTGTGGTCATTGTGACTGAGGATGGTGACATCCCGATTCGATTACGAACCGACGTGGCGCCGAGCACCGTGGCCGGTTTTCTCGAGCTGGTCGAAGCCGGGGCCTTTAACGATAATCTCATTCACCGCTCCGAGCCCGGGTATGCCATTTACGGCGGTGGGTTTCGTTTCTTCGAGCAGATCGGACCGGTCGCGATTTCTGGATTACGACCGGTGCTGCGGGAAGGAAATATGGCGAACCGCCGGGGGACGATGGCGCTCGTGCAGTTTCCCGACGATCCCCCGGGCGACACGACCCGGTGGCGAATCAATGTCAGTGACGCGCAAGCGCAAAGGGACGCGGTTTACGGCACGGTGCAGGTGATCGGCGAAGTCATGGAAGGAGGAATGCAGGCGGTGGAGTCGATCAACGCGCTACCGGTGGTCGATTTCGATGGAGAGCTGAGTTCCCTGCCCGTGACCGAGATGCCGGGGGAGGAATTCGATTTGGGGTTGTTGGTCGTGTCGCCCGGAATCGCGTCGTTGTCGAACGTCTCTATTGTCGCGCAGGTTCCCGAGGATATTGTTTCGGCGAGCCTATCGCCGTCCGGGAGGGAATTGACTCTCACACCGGTTCCGGGTCAGACCGGAAGTTCGGATATCGCTTTGCATTACCACGGCGGTGGGCGGGATTTGTTCACCACGCTTCGTGTGGTGGTGGTTCCGCTCGACTTTTTCGGACGGCCCCCGGGAGGAGTGGTGGATGAGACGTTTTGGTTTGGGACCTTCAACGTGCACGATTTCAACCCCGCCACCCGGCTCGGTTGGATTTGGCATGGCGAGCATGGGTGGTTTTACGTCGCGGGAAAAGGATACCGCGAGGGCATTTGGACGTGGGACCATATCCAGCAGGAATGGCTGTGGACCCGCCGGGATTTGTATCCGTTTTCCTGGGGACACGACCGGCAAGCCTGGACCTATTATTACCGCGGAGGCACTCCGGCCGGCCGGCATTTCTACGATTACGAGGAAGAGGCCTGGGAGTTGGTGAAACCGGAGTGACCGGTGGGGGGGATTCTCTCCCTGCGGTAGAACGCCTGTCCTGTTGGAGTTCCGGCTTTGCCGGTCTCTGAATCGACGTGGGGACCGCCTGAAGGCGGGACTCCAACAAATCGCCCAGATGGAATAGTCCGGGGCTGGATGATCGATCTAATAGGTATGAGGTTGACATGCGAGCCCCGGAAACCCAGGGTGGGACCGTAATGGGTTCAACGGAGAAAACTCTTTTCGACATTCAGGTAAATGGGTTTGCCGGGGTCGACTTCCAGCGGTCAAATCTCGGATTGGAGGACCTGCGGCGCGCGGTGCGCGGTTTGGGCGACCACGGCACCGGGCGTTTTTTCCTGACGTTGATCACCGACTCGGTCGAGTCGTTGGAACGGAAGTTTGAGCGAATTGAGACGTTGCGGAGCGAAGATTCCGTAGTGGCGGAGGCGATTTGCGGGTATCATTTGGAAGGCCCGTGGTTATCGCCGGAGCCGGGTTTTCGCGGAGCCCATGATGCGCAATATATGGGGGCGCCGGATTTGCGGGCGTTCGAACGATTGCAAAAAGCGGCGGGGGGGAATCTTCGTTTGTTGACGTTGGCCCCGGAGTGGGAGGGATCGGTTGAATTCATCCGGACTGTGACGGCGGCCGGGGTGGAAGTCTCGCTGGGCCACACCAATGCGTCGGAAGGGGAGATCGACCGGGCGATCGCGGCGGGGGCGAAATTCTGCACCCATCTGGGAAATGGGGTGCCGGGTCAATTGGACCGACATAATAATGTCATCCAACGTTTGCTCGCCCGGGACGAACTGACGGCGTTTTTCATCCCGGATGGAATCCATATTCCGCCGGGAACTCTGCGGAATTTCGTCCGGGCCAAGCCGAAGGAAAAAGTCCTTTTCACCACGGATTGCATGGCGGCCGCGGGTGCACCGGCGGGCCGTTATTCGATCGGGGCAATCGAGCTCGAAGTGGGGGCGGACCGGGTGGTCCGCATGCCCGGGGCATCCAACTTCGCCGGTTCGGCGCTCTGCCCCGACGAAGGGGTCGAAAACGCCGTCCG
Organism: Verruconatronum alginivorum; assembly: GCF_056590205.1. NCBI lineage: Bacteria > Pseudomonadati > Verrucomicrobiota > Opitutia > Opitutales > Verruconatronaceae > Verruconatronum > Verruconatronum alginivorum. The sequence continues at coordinate 4,521,345 of NZ_JBWPVQ010000001.1, forward strand.
TTGGCTCGGATGGACCCCGGCGGAGGCGCGGGCCGCTTTCTCGACCCGGGTGGCCGAGGCGTTTGGCATCGCCGTGCCGGACGCGGAGTAGGAAGCGTCAGGAACCGAGCGGTTGGTCGGCTGGTTCGGGAACCTTATTCCGCAGAAGAGTCCGCCGCAGCCAATCGAGGAGAGCGTTCACGGCCTGTTTGCGGACATGGGAACGTCCCCCGGAGAAATGGACTTTGCGGGCCCAGGAATCCGTAGGGGTGTCGAGGCCGAGATAGACCGTGCCGACCGGATTCGCTTCGTTGCCCCCGCCGGGCCCCGCAAAACCGGTCACGCTCAAGGCATAGTCCGACCCGAGGCATTCGCCGACGCAGGTCGCCATGGCCACGGCGGTTTCGGCGCTGACCGCGCCGTGTTGGGCGAGCATCGTCTCCGGAACGTCGAGGATCTGGACCTTGGCGTCGTTGGAGTAACAGACGACTCCTCCGAGGAACACCTTGGACGAGCCCGGAATATCGGTGAAACGGCTCGCCAGCAAACCTCCGGTGCATGATTCGGCGACCGCTAGGGTCATTTCCTGGCGGCGCAATAACTCGAAGACGACATTCTCCAAAGTGTCGTGGCCAAAGCAGAGGAAATCGTCGCCCAGTTCCCGGGCGATTTGCAGCGCGACTCCTTCCAGCTTTTTGCGGGAAAGGTCCCCGTTGGCGGAACTGATCCGAAGATCCACCATCCCTTCGTGGGGACAGGAGGCGACTTCGATGCCGGGGCAGAGATCAAGCAGCGGTTGGACCTTTTCGATCAAGAAGCTTTCACCGATCCCGGCGGTCCGGATCTGGACGTAGACCTCTTCTTCGCCGAGGATTCCCTTTCGGCGCAGTCGCGGCAACACCTCTTCCTTCAAAATGTCCTCGAGTTCCGCGGGCGGACCGGGGAGGAGGATGGCGGTCTTACCGTGCCATTCCAGCCAAAGACCGGGGGCGGTGCCGACCCGGTTGGTGAGGACCTCGGCGCCCGCCGGCCGGAAGGCGATTCTGCGGTTGATGTCGGGCATCGCTTTCCCACGTTTTCGGTAAAACTCTTCCAGGTGACGTTCGATCTCGGGATCGTGCACCATTTCGAGCCCGAGGGCTTTGGCGACGCAATCGCGGGTGATGTCGTCCGCGGTCGGACCGAGGCCCCCGGTGACGATGACGATGTCGGCCTTCTCCAAGCTGGCGAGAAATTCCTGGCCGATGGCGACTTCTTCGTCGTTGATCACCACGTTTCGTTGGGGATTGAGGCCACATCGGGCCAGTTGATCACCGAGATAAGTGAGGTGCCGGTTCTCGCGAAGTCCGATCAGCAACTCGTTTCCCAAGGTGAGGATTTCCAATTTTGTCGGGTTCATGAAAAGGATAAAATGCTTCAGGGGGGCGGCAGGCGGAATTGCGACGGAAATACAGCTTATCCGGTTCGGGCGGGAAAGCCAGCCGGGAATCGCGGGTTTCGAGGGGATCGCGCGAGGGGCGCGCGGCGAGAGATTAGAGGGCGAGATAGGTTAAAGTGGCGGCGACGGCGCCGAGCACAGTGAGGGCGCAGGCGAATAACGCCCTCCGGATCGAAAGCAGTAATTGTGTTTGTCGGCGGTTGAGGTCGACCATTTCGGCGACCAGTTTGTTCATTGGTTCGGGTTTGGCGGCGGGAACCAGTCCGTTCCAGGCCGTGGGAGACGTTTCCGGGGAGGAGGTCGCCGCCTCGTGACCGGGAGTGGATGTCGAAGCGGCCTCCGCCTTTTTGAGGATGAAAGCGAGATCATGCCATTCCCGCTCCAGTGAGGAACGGCACGGCGTGACCGCCGGGATTTCGCCGGATTGATGCAAGTCGCGCAATTCCTCCAAGGGATAAGGGCCGTCTTCCTCTCCACGATGGAAAAGGTAGAAGCCGGGGCGCGCCGGTTTTTTTCCGTTCATGGCGAAGCGGGGCCGGTCGGGTTCCAAGATAGTGGATCCATTCCTCATAGGATCGCAATCATACGTTGAGAGGAACTGAGTTTCCATCAGGGTCGACCCGTCCGCAGTGTCGGGGGAACTACCTAGTCGGAGTCACTGTAAGGAGTCGGCTGGTTCCGATGTCCGACAGCAGCGGACGGGGCGCGCCTCCACGCACCATCGGGGCATGACGGCCTTATCTACCCTTCTTCGTCCACGGTGGCGGTCGGGTGCCGGGCGATTCGCCAGAAAACTTTGACGGCTTCGGGTGGAACCGGGCCGGACCAAGTGGGGCCCCGTTGCGCCGTGGCGACAGTTACCCATGGGGCGCCTCCTGTCAGTTCCGTGCTCGATTGAACTTCGAACGGCAAGTCGGAGGGATTTTCCACGTGGAGGGTGATCGTCCCGTCACTGTAATGGACGGACGAAATGCGCAAGGTCGTGTCGCCGAGCGGGGCCAGCGTCAAGCGGTGGCCCGTTGCGGCGAGGTGGGCATCGATTTGATCTCGGTAGTGAGGAACAAACGAATCATACGTGGTGGTGGTGGTGCCGTTGCGCGGGTTGCTGCTGGTGCTGATTGCGGCGTGAACTCCGGCGATCGTCAGCAGGCCATCGGCTAACACAAAGGACGGGCTTCCCGAATCGCCGATCTCACCATAAGCGTCATCGGGGTGGGCCGTGCGTGAAACATGTCTGAATCGAAAATTGCGGGTGTCATTCAGGCTAACGCTTCCCTGGGTCGGGCCAAACCAATCTTCGAACTCCTCGATGATCCCGCGGCCGATGCGAGGGCTTTCCGGGCCGCTTCCGTAGACGATGATTTCGCGACCGGTGAACTCGGCTTCGGGAAGGTCGAGGATGGGATAGAATGGGATCCGGTGCGACGCCGGGATATCTTCAGCAAGTTCGCCGATGAATAAATCGGTGTTTTGGTTTTGGTCGTTCTTGAGGTTATAAAACTTTGCGTAGGTGTAGGAACGAAGTTGTCCATCCATCCCGACGAACCGGATTTGGGTGCCGACGGTCGGCCTGAAATGGTTGGCCCCGACGAAATGCCTGGGCGAGATCAACGCGAAGCCCCGGCGGGGATCATTGGCACTCCAACCGACGCCATGAAAGGAATGACTGGCGACCCAGAGGCCCGGGTTGGTCTCAGGCGAGTTCGGAAAGGTTCCGGCCACGAAACGGTGGTGCCGGTCCGGATCAAACTGGTCGATTTGCAGGGCTTCGAGCGCAAGAGGCGCCCAGGCAAGCAGAGCGATGGCGGCTAGCGGAAGCCAGTGGAAAACGTTGGGCGGAAGCATGGCGGTCACGATAACCATGATCTTCCTTCCGTAAAGTCGCGGGAAGAGATTATGGAAGTCTCACGGGACCCACTCGATCTTGAAGAACTCTCGCGACTCCTCCGAGGTTGGGAGGGAGATTTCACCCGTGGTGGAGGCAGGCAGGACGGCGCGGGGAAAGGCGGTCCAGTTGATCAAATCGGTGGAGCCGTGGAGCTGGTAGACCTCGAAAGGGCGAGCTTGGAAGGTGATCGACGTGGCGTCGACGGCGGTGACTTTCAACCGGGAGTTTGGATCGAGCGGGTCGGTGCCGAGGCGGAATTCCTGGAGATTGGTCAAACCGTCTCCATCGGGATCGTCGTGAGCTCCGGAGAGGCCGGCCACCGGTGTGCTCGATCCGAAGTGGGCGGCGCGCCAACTGTCGGGCAATCCGTCGGGCGCCCCGGCCGGTTGGGTGGATAAGAGGAACTGGATGACCCGGACCTCCACCGGAGCGGACTGGTTCACCTCGTCGCTGAAGCGGACGTAAGCACGATCGTAAGCACTTATTCCGGCGGGATCAAATTCCGGCGAATCGCCGAATGCGGCGCTCGGGGTATACGTGAGAATTGAATTGGAGAGGGAGAAACTTCCATTGCTTGACGTGGGAAAGAGCAGTTCCGTGGTGATCTCGTCTCCGTGGAGACTGTAGCCGCGCGCTTCGACTTGATTCACCGCGGGATTCGTCAGCGGTTGGAAGCTGGTGACGGCGCGAATCATCCGGTCGAAACCAAACGGGGGCGCCTCCAATGGATGGACCCGTGCGATTGTGTCGATATCCCAGTCGGCCAATGTCGCGCCTCGTCCGTCGGCTTTCACCGTGTAATACATGATCGCTTCGCTGAGGTAAGGATCGGATTCGTTCGGGGTTTCGCTGGAGTGGGCCAATCCGAGCACATGACCGACCTCGTGGGTGAGCACCTCTTCGAAAGTGACTGGATTTTGCATGGACGCCGCGGTGTGTTTTAGAACCACAAACCCACGGGTCGAGCGATGAAAGGGGAGTCCGTCGACGATACCGCCCCATCCTCCCGGGTTGTTTTGGGAGCCGAAGTTGTCCCTCCAGGTGAAGGATTGACCGCCGATACCAAGGACGTTCGAACTCCCGATCGCGTTGTAGTTGTCATGCAATTGGATCCGGATGCGACCGTCGTTGATGTCCACGTTAGTGGCGGCGGTTCCGAACGACTGAACCCCTTCGAATTCGAAGGTGGCGGAGGAGACGTCGGCCCAGGCGGCGAAGGCGTTTTCCACGGCTTCGAGCGCCGTCGGCAAACTGATGCCCGTCGGCAGTGAGTCCGCGTCGACCAGGTAACGGAGCGGTTCGCCGCGGTCCGGGAGGATGAATCGACGCTCCGGTTGGGAGATGCCAAGGGGGGGAACAGCGCTGACCATCGGATCGGAGGCGACCGAATACCCTCCGGTCGGACTGGACCCCGCGGCAAAGACCGAGAGGTCGTCGCCCGCTTCCCTTTTCGGATACAATTCGCGCAACTGGTTCAGTGGAGTCGTATCGGACATGGGCCGGGCACCGTTCTTGCCGGTTTCCGAGAGGAGACGAGGAGCCCCATCGGGACCGCCGACGGTGACCAGTCGCCCGTCGTGATGGATGGAAAGAAACAGCAACCGATCCTCGCCGGGAACGAACGTCGGCATTTCAGTGATCGTTTCGCCCCGGCCTTCGATCAATCCGCCGCGGTAGCGGAGAACGAGTCGGTCTGGGAAACGGCCTTTGAACGTTTCGTGAATCGTAAAGGTCGCCGCGGTATAAATTCGGTCGTCCTCATCGAGGAACGAGACTACCGTTTCGACCGTCCCGCGAGCGATCGCTCCGGACGTGGCGGCGCGGTCCTCGAGGGATAATGGGACGACCGACGCGGCGAAAAGAAGCGGTGCGAGAAGGAGTGAGAAGAGGGTAGGAATGAAATAACGCATGGGATAGGCGATACCAGAGACGCCGAGGATGTCGACCGAAAATTATGTCTCAGCTCCGGAGGTCAACGTGGGAAAGCTTCGCGCGCCAACCTTCGAAACGATCGGTCAGGAAGGCGTGACGGCGGGCGCTGGGGAGAAACCGCTCGCCGGATGAATCGTCCGTTCTCATCACTGGATTGCCGGCGATTCCCGCGGCGCCGTCGATGCCGTCGGTGTTGGTTCGCCGGATCGGACGGTTGAAGCAATCGGCGGCCAACTGCACCCAAAAGTCGAGTCGACTGCCGCCCCCGAGGATCACGATCTCGTCGTCCGCTTTGAAAAACGTTTCCCCGCCGAGGTGCCGCAGGGCGAACAAAACTCCTTCCAAGGCGGAGTAGGTCATGTCGGCCGGCTCGGCCGGGTGGGTCCAGGCGTTGGCCGATCCCCAGGCATCGGGATAAAAGAAAGGGGTTTTGGACGTGACCGCAGCCTGTTCCGCGAAAGCGACGAAACGCGGGGAATCGACTGATCCGAAAACGAATTCATCGGCCCAGTCGACCGCCGAACAGGCATGGTTGATCGATTTGAGCTCGTAGTAACCACCGGATGGATACGGTCCCCAGAGTCCGTTTGCGGAATAAGGTCCGGAATCGGCGCCCGCGTGGCGGAACAAAACCCCGGCGGTGCCGAGGGTGAGGATCGGCCGGCCCAGGTGGCAATCGCAGGCGAAGGCGCCGGCGGTGTGGTCGTTGCCGACTGGAGCGACTTCGAGATCGGGGTCGAAGGGGGAGGGCGGTCCTTCGCCGCCGCGGGGAAGGGCGACTCCGGGAGGGACGAGACAACCGAGTTGCTCGGGAGTGACCCCGGCGGCGTCGAGTGCCTCCGTCCACCAATGGCCGTCGGTGATCGAGTAGAAACCGCTCATCGCCGCAAGGTTGGCGTCGCTGCCGAGGGCGGCCCCGAGTTGCATGCCGAGCCATGCCGGAAGGCTCGCGATCCGCCAACCGGTCGCGGTGTCGTTCCGGCGTTTCCACCAGAGGACCTTCGAGATCATCTGGCGCGGGGTCAACTTGGCCCAACCGGCCCGCCGATGGAAGGTGCCGCCGAGCGCTTCGGTGAGGGAGGCGGCTTCCTCTCCGGCCCGGTTGTCGGACCATCCGATGAAAGGAGTGATCGGAGCGCCGTCTTCGCCGAGGATGGTGAACGTTTGCGCCTGGCTGGTGAGGGCGATCCTGGTGAAACAGTCGGGACGCTGACGCCCTTTGCGGACGGTGTCCTGGAGCAGACCGAGGAAGCAATCGCGCACCTGCGTCGGATCGAGCTCGGCCCGGTCATTGGTGTGGACCGTGTAGGGAAGCGGGCGCGAGGCGGTGGCCAATCGACGTCCCTCTTCGTTGAAGAGGGCGGCTTTAAAGTTGGTGGAACCGAGGTCGACGGCGACGATCATGGCCGGAAAGTCTAAAGGAGTTCGGTGGCGAGGGCCACGGTGGTATCGACGAAAAGTTTTCCGGCGGAGGAGGGGAAGAGGCTCATCTGGGCCTCGTAGCCATTGGCCGCCTCGGCTTCGGGCGTGACCACGTAGCCTTGGAGCTCGGCGTTCGCCATGGTGACTGGATGGAGCGGGAAGGGGGCGCGCTTCTTCAACTCGAGTCCGAACTCGACGAAAAATTCGCCCGGCCACGCGGGAACGCCACGATCGCCCACCCGGAAGAGTTGGATTTCGGCGGAGCGGTAGCGCTCGCGCAGAGCGGCGGCATCCCCCGATTGCTCGGCCTTGGCCAAGGTAAACACTTCCTCCGCTCCGAAAACGGTGCATTCGGCGGTCCGGACTTTGGCCGGCTCGGCTCCGGCGGCTTTCAGTTCGGCGTAGCGGCGGCGGGCTGCGATCAAGTTCTCCTCGGCGTCCGCCACGGAGGGAAACGTCTTGCCTTCCAGCGAAATGGAGCGGACGGCGGCGGCCAGCGTGACGTCTGACTGGAAGTCGTTGGTCTCGCGTAAGATCGCGGCCAGCCGTTCGCCCAAGGCTTGGCCGATCCGTTCGGCCTCGGCGAACGTTTGGGCGCGGACTACCCGACGCGGGCTTTGATTGCCGCAGACGCCGTTCAGGTAAACCATGCCGACGCCGGGGAACGCTTGTTCGACGGTCTGTCGCGCGTAGGCGATGAAGTCGCCGGAGAAAAGCGTGGAATCTTCGTGGAGCACGGTCGGGTGCATCCCGTAGATCGACAACACCGCCAGCGGTTTCTGGGTGGCGGAGTCGCGGACTAAAAGCAAACCGGCTTCGGGATCTTCCGGGCCGTTCGGGTCGATCCGGTTGCCGCCCGCCAAACCGGAGACGTCGGCGGTCGTCCAGGCGGCTTCGGCGGCGGTCAGGTTTTCCCAAGCTTCGACCACCGCTTCGACGGTCGATTCCCGGGCGGCGGCCAGATAGTCCGCGTCGACCGGGGGAACGACCGGGTCGTCGCGCCACGCCAGCACTTCGGCGACGTGCGGTCCGGAATGGGTGTGAGTCGCCCCGATCATGATGTTGGCGGCGGGAATGCCGGTTTCTTCATGGATTCGAGCGCGACACGTGGCGGTCCAATCGGCGGGGACAAAGACCCAATCCATCGAGAGAAAAACCAATGCGGTCTTTCCGTTCTTGAGGCAAAGGGCGGAGGCGAAGAGCGGGTCGTTGGTCCCGGTGGAGGTCCGCTCGACGTGCGGGTAACCGACGAGGAAGCACGGTTTCGACGGGGTGATGTCGCGGCGGCCGAAACCGGCGGCGAGTCGAGAGCTGTTGGTGGAATGCGATTGGCTCATGGTATTCCCGGGATTAGTAACCGAGGTCCCAGCGGGTTTCGATCGGAGCCGCGATGCTTTCTCCCATCAACACGTCGCTCCGCGTTTGTTGCAGGACGGATTCCGGCACCAACGGTGTTACCGGCCCATGGGTAACCAGTCGACTGACGGTCCGCTGCCACGATTGGAACGCCCCGCCCACGGTGATGGAATGGAAGCAGATGCGATGCTTGGCGGCGAGGATTTCGGCCGGACCGACGGTCGCCGCCTTCGGTGGAACCGCGGTTAGATCTCCGCTGGCGCCGAAGCATCCATGAAGGGAGTTTTGGGCGATGGTGAACGGACTCAAGGTGCAGACCCGGGTGCCAAACGTTTTCCACTCTTCGAGCGAATTGGCGGCGAATTCGGGGGCATCCGGATCGACGAATGCGAGGTGACCGGTCCAGCCGGGACCAACGTAGGCGATGTCGGCGCCCCCGAGGTCCTCCAGGATCGATTGGTAATCCCGGATGGTTTCGTTGCTGAGGAGATGAACCTGGTCTTCCGGCGGACGTAGGTCGGGATCAATGTTGGAAATGAAGAACTTTTTAAAGGCGTGGCCGAAACCGAATTCCCAGGAAAGCGGGGCGATATTGCCATCCTGGTCGGCGTATTCGTCGAGGTTGAACGTATGGATGTGCCGACAGGAAATGCGTTCGCGATTGATTCGTTCGGCGACCTTCACGTAGTCGGGCCACGGGTTGGGCATTAGCATGACCAATCGCTCGCCGGAGTCGCTCGATTCTCGGATTCGCCGGATGATATCCTCAATCCATTCGGTTCCGACCGCGGCGTCCGGCAAGATCCGGATCCGGTAATTCGGATTCGGGTGACGGGTCAACGCTTCGCCATGAAGAGCGCGGACCCGGGCCACCGCGGCTTTGTCTCGGAAAGGAACGAAGCTCGCCGGTTCGAAGGAGAAAGAGGTGGATTGCATGGGTGGTGTGATGGTGGTGTCAGTTGTATGGGTGAAACGGTTACCTGGCGAGCGGGTCGGGTTTGCCCAGCCAGGCAAGAGTATTTGTATGACTGATACGTTGCCGGAGTCCTTCCGGCACGAAATCGAGCGCTTCGACCTCGTCGCGGTAGGTGCTGAGGAGCTGGATGTTGGCATCCTCGTAGGAATAGAACGGAGCGTCGGTGCCCCAGATTAGTTTCTCCGGAAACGTTTCGGCGAGATCGAGCAACACCCGCTTCGGGTTGCTGTAGTCCGAAGGGAAACGCTCCGCCGGCACCGCGACCGTGGGCCGCTCCTGGACCGCGCAGTGGCAATGGATGATGTGGGCGGAACAATCGAACCAGGTGTTCGGCAACTCCGCCACCCGTTTCAAGCTGTCGTGGTGGAAGCGGCAGGAGTGGGCCAGGATGAACCGGATCTTCGGCCGGGCTTCCGCCACCTTGAGGATGTCGGAGCACTGCGACCAGATGTCGGCCGGATTGATGCTGGAGTGGATGAGGAACGGCAGATCGCGCTCCTCGGCGAAGTCCAGCATCCCGACCCCTTGGTCGAGCAGGGAGATGATCGGCGACTGAATGATGGTCGGCTGGATCTTAATCCCGGAAACCGGATACGTTTCGGTGAGGATTTCCCACTCCTTGACTTGGGCGTCCGGGTTGCGGCCGGGATCGGCGATGATCAATTGCCAGAGGCGGTCGCGGACCGCCGGATCCATCCGCGCGATCTCCTCGGCCAACCGGCGGTTTTCGAACCGGTAGGGAACGACGTCCCCTTCCCTCGAAAGGGCTATCCGATTCTCCCGCATCGCTTGAAGATCGAGGGCGAGATAAGAGACGAACGGGAAGACGATCCAAGTGTCGACCCCGGTTCCTTCGGCCTCCAGCAAGAGCCGGTGGAGGTCGAGGGCGTAAGGGGACCATCCCTGCACGTAAAACAGGGGATCGACCCCGACGTGGGTGTGGTTGTCGATTTTCATTCGATGGAACAGGTTTTTTGATTCGCGGCCGATTCGAGGGCGGCGGTGAACAGTTTGTGGCTGATCTGCGCCTCCTTGGGAGTCGCGGCCTGGGCGAGGAGCGCCTTCGGCAGGGGGGCTCCGGCCAATTCGGTGAGATAGGCGGCCCACATTTGGAGAATGGCGTCGGTGAAGCCGAACTCGAAAATACCCCCTGTGATCGACGGGAAGACCGGCGAATAACCGACGCTGACTTCGCGCCAATCCTGGGCACCGCCGCTGTATTCAAGAACTTCGAGCGTGTTCGGGTGGCGGGTGGAGAAACGGGCGCATGCCTTGAGCCCCTTGATTTCGAGATACCACGTATTCGATTCTCCCGGAGCGATCCGCTGGGTCCGCAAGGTCAGCGGGAAATTCTGGCCGTTCGGTCCGGCGGCCTCGCACAGGAGCGTGGCGTTGTCCCAGGTTCCGGTGGCCACGCGTCCCCCTTTGCCGTCGGGACGTTCGGGCATGACGTTGGAGAGGATCGCCCGGACGTTGCGGGGAATCCAACCCGCCCGGAACGGCACGTGGCAGACGTGCATTCCCAAGTCGCCCATGACGCCGTAATCGCCGTTGAATTCGACCATCCGTTTCCAGTTGGCTGGTTTGTCGGGATTGATGTCGCTCGAATGGAGGAATCCGGCGTTGACCTCGAGGATCGTGCCGAACGCCTCCTTTTCGATCATCCGGCCGATCGCCTGGACCGCCGGAAAATACGGAAATTGGGAACAGCACCGGACGACGAGGTCCGGGCGCTTCTCCATTTCCGCGAGGATCGCCTCGTTTGCGGCGAGGTCGATCCCGAACGGTTTTTCACCGAAGACATGTTTGCCCGCCTGGATCGCCGCCGCGTAAACCTCCGCGTGGAGGTTGTGCGGAACGGCGATATAGACGGCTTCGACCTCCGGATTGGCGAGCAACTCCCGGTAATCGGCCGTCGACTGCCGGACCGTCGGAAAATGGTCGGTGAACCATTTCCGCGGTCCTTCGCTGCGATTGCAGACGGCGACGATTTCTGGCCGGGCCGGCATGTCGCGCAGATGGCACCAGCGCGCGGCCGCGCTGGCGAATTCTTTTCCCATCAGCCCGCAGCCGATGACGCCAAAGGAGATCGTTTTCATGAATCCGATTGTTGGGTGATCAGGCGTAGCCGTGTTCTTTTTCGACTTCGGCGATCGCGTCTTCGATCATGTCGAGACCTTTGAGCAAGGTGGCTTCGTCCATCACGATCGGCGGGCTCATCCGGAGGATGTGTCCGGCCGGAATCCAAGCGAGGCCTTTGGCGAACGCTTTTTGGTAAACCAGCGCCCCGGCCTTGTCGAACGGCTCCTTGGTGTTGCGGTCCTTGACCAACTCGATGCCCATGAGGCAACCCTTGGCGCGGACGTCGCCGATGATCGGATGGGCGTCCTTCATTTTGCGCATCCGCTTGAGCGCGACGTTACCGAGATGTTCGGCCCACTCGTTGAGGTTTTCCTCTTCGATGACCTGGGTCGAGGCGAGAGCGGCGGCGCAGGCCATCGGGTTGCCCCCGTAGCTGCTGGAAGCCGAGATCGCTTCGAAGCTTTCCTTGTACGGTTCGCGCACGGCGACACAGGTGACCGGGAAGCCGTTGCCGAAGCCTTTGCCGATAGTCACGATGTCCGGAACAACGCCCCAGTGCTCCATGCAAAGCCACTTGCCGGTGCGGCCCCAGCTGGCGAGCACTTCGTCGATCATCATCAACAAACCACGGTCGTCACAGAATTTGCGCAACTTCGGGAAGAAGTCGTCCGGCGGCATGATCGTTCCACCCCAGCCTTGGATCGGCTCGAGGACGAATCCCGCGACGTCGCCGACGGTGGCCTTGTCGAGGTATTGGTCGTAGAATTTCAAATACGCGTCGGTGTCGATGGTGCCGTCCTCCTTGGTCCAGATCGGACGGTAGGTGTCGGGACGCGGAACCATGTGGGCGCCGGGGGCGCGGACGCGGCCGTAAACATGGGAGCGGATGTGTCCGAGGGAAACGCCGCCGTAGGTTTTGCCATGATAATCGTAGAAGCACGAGACCATTTCGTTCTTGCCGGTGGCGGCGCGCAGGACGCGCAATCCGGCTTCGACGGCGGTGGTGCCTGAGTCGTAGAATTGGAATCCGCTCAAATCTCCGGGCAGAACCTCGGCCAGTTTTTCCACCAACTCGGTTTTGATCGGAGTGGTGAAGTCGTGCGCGTTCATCAACTGGTGGGCCGCTTTGGCGACCGCCTCGCTGATCTTCGGGTGGCAATGTCCCAAGGTGGTGACATAGATCCCGGAGGAGAAATCGATGTATTCGTTGCCGTCGACATCCCGCAGGACGCAGCCCGCGCCGCTCTCGAAGGTGACCGGGAACAGCTTTACCTGGCCGCTCAAGCCCTTGAAGTATTTGGTGCAGCGGTCATGCCACTCCTTCGATTTCGCCCCGGGGGCGGAGGTCACCATGTTCGGGACCTTGCTGAGATCGACTTTGCCCCATTCCAGGGTCGATTGGTTTTTAGTATCTTCCGTGATCATTGTACTCTTATTTTGGATATGATTCAGGTTGGCGAAAGTGATGAAATCGGCTCAAACCACGCGGACATCTCCGCAGAGGCGTCCGGCGGTTTGCAGGAAATTATCGGGGGCGGCCGGGTCGGTGATGAAGCAATCGAAGTCAGACAGACTTCCGGTCCGGACCAAGGCGGTGGCGCCGATCTTCGAACTGTCGGCCAGGAGGCAGGCGCGCCGCGATTTTGCCCGCATCCGCCGGTCGACTTGGGCGAGTTGCAAATCGACATTGTAGATGCTGCCATCGTCGCCGATCGCCTCGGCCCCTTGAAACACCCAATCGGCGGCGAACAGGTCGAGGCAGTATTCGGTGATCGGGCCGGTCAGGTCGGGACTTCCCTTGCGGATCTGACCGCCGAGCAACAGGACCTCGAGGTTCTCGGCGAATTGTAATTCGGAGGCGACCGCCAAACTCGGCGTGATGACGGTGAGGTGGTCGATGGCTTTGAGCAACCGGGCCAATTGGAGGGTAGTGGTTCCGGTATCGATCACGATCCGTTGGCCGGGTTGGATCAAGGAAAGAGCCTCGCGGGCGATCGCTTCTTTTTGGGCGAGTTGGGCTTTCTGGCGTTCCCGGTAGTCGAATTCGAAGACCATACGGTCGGCGATGACCGCCCCGCCGTGGGTCCGTTGGATCGACGATCCCGCCTCCAGCACTTCGAGATCGCGCCGCACCGTCATTTCGCTCACCCCGAGGCGAACCGCCAAATCGCTGATCGCCACCGACGACTTCTCCGCCAGTCGCTCGCGGATGAACCGCTGCCGCTCCGGTGCCGAAAGACGTTTGGCTGTGGTGCGCAATGCCATTGCACCGAACTAAAGATGTTAACTTGTGAAAAGTAAAGCCGGAAACGAACAGAAGTTAACAAATTGGACCCCCGTGGTCGATGATCTTCGGAGGTCAGTCCGGCCGTAGTCGGGTTGGCTCTGCCGCCCGACGGCAGCGGCCGTAAACGTTCGAGTCGAAGTGTGATGTCGGTCGTCGCAAGCGGATGATGTTTTCCGGCGTTGCGACAACACATGATGGGGCGGCAAAGCCAACCCCACTACCCAAAGAGCTATTACCGGATGAAGGAGCGGCGTGCTTCAGCCGCCGTCAGTGCCGTTGCCGCCGGTCTGCGCTTTATGCTTTGGCCGGGAGCGAATCGAGCATCTCGCGGGTGGCCGTGACCAGGATTCTCGGGCTTTCGGGTGATTTGAAGGAGGCCGCGCTGGCTTCATACCCGCCTTCTTTGACCGCTTCTTCGGTGACCAGATATCCTTGGAGAGTGCCGTTCGAATAGGTGATCACGGCGAGGCCGGGGTAGTCGACCATCAGTTCCAGGGCGAATTCCACGAAGACTTCCCCGGGCCAGGCGGCGAAGGTCCAGTCACCCATTTGCAGGAGTTGGAGTTCCGCGGGCAAAACGTATTCCCGGGCGGCACTTTCGATTTCGCCGGCTTCATGCAGTTTGGCCAACTTCAGCAGGCGTTCCGCCCCGAACCAGTCGGTCTCGGCGGTCCGGGTGGCGCGGGGGTCTTCCCCGGCGTCACGCATCCGCTCGAACCGGGCCCGGACTTCGCGTTCGCGGATCACCGCCGCTTCGACGGTCGGAAACTCATTGAAGGGAAGCGTCACTTCGCGGACGGCGACGGAGAGTTCCGCCTCGCTCGAAAAACTCATGCCGTCGACCGCGTCCAGGATGGTGTCGGCGAGGAGATGGCCGAGTCGGCGGGCTTCTTCGACCGTGTTGGCCCGGGCGAAATGCCGGGGGGATTGATTTCCGGCCGCACCGGTCAGATGGATCACCGGCATCCCCGGGAATTTTTCCTGGATGCGGAGGCGGGCGTGGCCGGGGAAATCGCCGCTGACCAAGGTCGAATCCTGATGGAGCACCGTCGGATGCATCGAACAAATCTGGAGCAGTCCGATCGGACGGTTGTCCTCGACGCTCCGGAGAAACAACACCGGGACCTTTGGATTCGACGCCCCCTTTGGATCGCGGCGGTTTCCGCCGACCTCCGCCGAACTGCCGAATCCGCGTCCGATCTCGGCCGACACGGCGTTGCGAATTGCCGCGACTCCGCTGGCGATCGTTTGCGAGGCGACCCAGTTCAGGTATTCCCAGTCGGGCTGACGGTCGGGGTCGTCTTTGCTGAACGGAGCGCTATGCCGACTGACCGGCCCCGAGTGGGTGTGGGTGGCCGCGACCAGGATGTTCTCCGTCGGCAGACCGGTCTCGGCGGAAATGGCCTGACGGATCTCCCGGGCCATCTTTTTCTCCACGAAAATCAGGTCGAGTCCGATGGTCAACCAAGCCGTGTCGCCGTTCTTCAAATACAAAGCCGAGCTGTAGAGATCGGTGTCGACCCCGGTGGAAAAACGTCTCACGTGGGGGTAACCATCGAGAAACTGGGTGGTGGAAGGCGTGATGACGGTGGCGTGGGCGCCCGCTAGGATCGGCATGATTGGACTCCGGTTGAGAAACGGTGATTGACAATGAAGAGACCCAAGTTGTTACTACAAAAGACAAATATGTTGCAACAAATAAAACGGGGAAGGGAAGCGCGCGCGGACCGCCGTCCGCGGCTTTGAACAAGCCGACCCCGTTGTTTGAAAGACCCTTTTTTATGAGCAATTCGATGAGCGCCAATCAGTCTTCGCAGGACAATTTCACCTTTGAACCGCATCCGGTGGTTCCGTTTCGCGACCGGGAAGCGTTGGCCCGGGTGCGCGCGATCAAACGGGAGGATATCGAGAAGCACCCGAACCCGGACTTCCGGATCCGGGTGATCCCGAACAGCGAGGTCTTGATGTTCGGTTTGCTGGAGCGTTTCTACCGTTTGAAGACGGCGATGGACGAGGGAAGGGAAGTGGCGTTCATCATGGGGAATCCGAATCCGGCCTACGTCACCTTGGCCCGGATGATCAACCGGTTCCAGGTCGATTGCTCGAAGTTCTGGGTCTTCGCGATGGACGAATGGGCCGATGAAAACGGCAACATCGCGCCGGAGAGTTATCCGCAGGGATTCCGTCATGCGCTGCTGAAGTATTTTTATTACGAAATCGACGAAAAGCTCCGTCCGCCCGTCTCGCAGTTCCTTTCGCCCGACAACAAGAACATCAACGACTATAGCAAGATGTTGGCCGACCGCGGCGGGGCCGACGCCTGTTTTAGCGGTTCCGGTTGGGCGGGGCACATCGCGTTCATCGACCCGGGCGTGCCGCAATGGTCGCGCGACCTTGAGGAGTTCAAGCAACAAGGCACCCAAGTGGTCGACCTGCATCCGTTGACGGTCGCGCAAAATTCGCTGCACGGGAGTTTCGGATTCAGCGGCGACGTCGGCAACGTGCCGCCAAAGGCCGCGACCATCGGTCCGGCCGACGTCCTCGGGGCGAAGTTTCGGTTGGACATGAACGCCCTTTGCACCAGCGGCACCTTCTCGTCGTGGCAGCGGTTCGTCACCCGTTTGATCGCCCACGGTCCGGTGACCCCCGACGTGCCGGCCTCGATTTTGCAGACGGCTCCGACTGATTTTTACATCTCGGAATCGGCCGCCGCCAACATCGAGCCGCACTGGTACGCCGGGTATTGATCGACGGTTTCAATTCAAGCGTTCTTGGGGGATCGTGAATGGCGGAACCGCTGAAAAATTCGTACGGCGCCGAGATTCCCCGGACCATCGCCGGGATGGTTTCGACGGTTTTCGCGGGGTTCGATCGTGTCGCGTTTCTGCGGGAGACCTTGCACGGTTACGAGACGCTGGAATTAATGGATCGCGGTCGGAGGATCGCGGCGATGCTACACCGGCATCTTCCGTCCGACTTTCCGGAAGCGGTGGCGATTCTGGTTGCTTCGACCCGGGTCGAAATCGAACGGTCGGAACATGCGATGGCCTCCTTCTTGTTCATGCCCCATCTGCATTTCGTGGGGGCTTATGGACTCGATCATTTCGAGGAGTCGATGGAGGTCCAGTATGAGTTGACCCGGTTGTTCACCGCGGAGTTCAGCCTCCGTCCGTTTTTGATCCGCCATCAGCAGGCGACTTTGGAACGCCTCCGCGGTTGGGCGCGGGATCCGGATGTGCATGTCCGCCGTCTGGTTTCGGAAGGAACGCGGCCCCGGCTTCCTTGGGCGTCACGATTGCCGGAGTTCCAGAAAAATCCGGCTCCGGTTCTCGCCCTTCTGGAGATGTTGAAGGACGACCCGGAGTTGTATGTCCGCCGGTCCGTCGCGAATAATCTCAACGACATCGGCAAGGACCAGCCGGATGTCTTGATTGAGACCGCCCGGGCATGGATGACGGAGGCGCCGGAGGACCGCCAACGTTTGATTCGGCACGCTTTGCGATCCGTCGTGAAGCAAGGCGATCCCCGCGCGCTGGAGATTCTCGGTTTCGCCGAGGAGGCGAAGGTCGAGATCCACCACCTCAGCCTCTCGCCCGCCCGTGTGGAGAGCGGCGACTCCGTGACCCTCACGTTTGACATCACCAGCACGGCGTCCCGAAGTCAGCGACTGTTGGTCGATTTCCGCGTCCGCTTTGTGAAAGCGAACGGCACGACCGCCCCAAAGGTGTTCAAATTGAAGTCATTGACCCTGGCGGCCCGGGAAACGGTCTCCTTGCGCAAAACCATTTCCCTCAAAGAAATGACGACCCGTCGGCATTATCCGGGCGAGCATCGCGTCGAGGTGATTTTAAATGGACAGTCGCGACCGGCCGGCAGCTTCGATTTGGTCGAGCGGAGGAGGCGGTGAGAAAACGAGGAATACTGCCTAACCGACCTCGGAACGGCATTACGATGATTGTTTTGGATATCGATTCGCCGGAAGGATTTCATGGCTCGGATGGACTGTCCGACGTCCCACGCCCACACGCTCCGGATGGCCCTGGTAAGATAGGCGGGTTTCCGATTCGCCGGAAGTGCCGCAAATCGGTTCACTTGGACTACGGCATCCATCCCGCTTTGCCTTGACCCAGTTGTTCTATTCTTGCTTTCTGGTCGCATCTCCTTTTCTCATGGCCAACAGCGACTTCACGACTGATCTATCCCATTCCGACCTGGTGTTGAATGAAGCCGTCTCCGCGTTTGGCGCCAGAGTCAGGGAAAAGCTCTCGAATGTCGCTGCGAGCGGTGATCCGGAAGACCAATTGCGTCAAGTCTGGCTCTACGAAGTCTCCGGCAAGCGCGTCCTGACGCAATGGTTCAGCTATCGCAAAGCCAACCGCGAACGCCCCATCATCGGCGACCGCCGCCCGCCAGCCCCCCTCGGCAACATCCAGCCCGACTCCTGGCTCCCCGAATACACAACGGAACTCATCAACGTCCTCACCCGCCTGACAGACCACGAGCCCACCCCGGCCGCCCTGCTGGAAAGAATCTGCAAAGGCGATTTCCCGTTTGAAGAGCTTCAATCATTGGGAGCCTTGGAGGTTGAGAAAACACCCCGAAGCACAAGGCTGACTCAAAACAAGCCGAACTCTTCTAAATCGCCAATGCCTTCGCTGAAAGGTTTAGTTGGACTAAACGCACATGAGCAAAGACGCTTCCGAGATAGCCATTGATATTGCTCGCGAGGCTTATACTCGGAACGAGCTAGTCCTGTTCGTTGGCGCTGGGGTATCGCAAGGTTCTAATCTTCCCGGGTGGGCAGAGCTGCTACGTCCCCTCGCGGCGGAACTCGGCGAAAGCCTCACGGAAATGCCAGCTGCTTCCGATCTAATCCGACTTGCCAAGCGATATGAGATTAAGAAAGGGCGCGCCACACTTGATCGTCGCATCCGAGAGGCACTGAACAACCCTGGAATCGTCCCGAATATACAGCATCATTTGATTGCCGAATCCAAGATAGATAACATTTACACCACGAATTACGATAGCTTAATTGAGCAATCGTTTCGCGACAAAGGAAAGGTAATCAATAAGGTTGTCCGACAATCGGATGTGCGAACTGGTTTTCCACGCATTGTAAAGATTTGCGGCGATCTTCAAGATGCGAACACAATGGTATCCACATTTGAGGATTACCAGTATTTTGAACGCGATAAGGAAACTTTGATGGCCCTCCTAAAGGCGGACCTATTCGTTAAATGCTTCCTGTTTATAGGTTATTCTCTGAACGACCCTTTCTTAGAAAAACTTTGTTTGGAAGCGCTTCGATCTACTGACCGTCGGTTTATTGCTGTCGCAATTGCAATGGGTTGGCCAGAGGAGGATGTTGAGCTTTGGGAGCACTATAATGTGAAGTGTATCCGCCTTCAACCGACAATTACTGATAGCGGGGCGAAAGATTACAACACTCCTATCGCACAGGTCCTCCGATGCATTTTTCGGCTTCCAGCATCCCCTTTGGAGAATCCGCTGGCCGTTCCGCAAGAGGAGGATTCCCTCGCGATCAATGCAACTGACTCTAGAAGGACCACCCATCTAAAGAAGGTAGAATTCGATAAGGAAGGTCGTGAGGGAATTATCGTTGATCCCAAAACCCTGCACACCAAACTATCCGCCCGGGTACGTGACGAGGAACTCGCAACCGTTCTTGACGAACATCGGCAACGGGTCTTTGATAACGCCAAGGCGAGAATGGATGCCGGCGAGCTTCAAGAGGCGCGCGAACGCTTCACTGAGCTTTTTGATTTCCCAAACGCAGATGACTCCTTTCGCCAGCGTCTGCATTTCAACATTGCGTTAGCATGGTATTATGAGGACCAACATGAGGAGGCAGGAGCGGAGATTCGAAATGGGCTAAAGTATCAAGGTCCGGCTAAGCGTACCGCAATTTTTAGCGCTCTCTTGGCACTCTTGGAGGATCGGCCACATGACGTTGCAGTGCTATTGGAAGCTTATCGCTATGATGATAATGATGCGCTTCGCCTCATCGCGCAGGCCCAAAAGGAAATCGTCGGAAGAAACGCCGCAATCGCCGCACTTGAAGAATGCAAGCAACGAGATGGCGTTACGGCGTTGCTTCTGGCAGACTACTATTCAGACGCCGGGCGCTTTAATGACGCCGAGCTTCTTCTGCGCGAACTAATTTCTCAGGACGACGATCCAATTCTTGCTTTCAGGCTGGGAACGGTTCTCGCACTCTCTGTCATGAACAAGCGGGAGGGCCACCAGATGGCCCCATACTCGTTGAAGCGTGAAGAACGAATTCGGGTCGACGAGGCATTTAATCTCTTCAAGCGGGCGGAAGGACCTCTTTCAAAGACGCAATACAGGTCTCTGCGGCTCGGGTTAGCAACGAATCTGGGAGCATGCGCTTCTCTTCTTGGAAATTTCATGGAGGCTGTTCGAGTAGCTGATCGCGGGCTCGAACTAGCACCGGATGATCCGGTTCTATTGGGGAATAAGCTCTTAGCCCTAGCAAACAACAAGCAATATCGGGAAGCTGGAACGGTTGCTGAGCGGCTTTACCAGTGCCAAAAAGATGAATCGGTTCTCGAAAAATGGGCAGCTTGCGAATTTAACGCACAGAATTTTGCCCGTTTGGACGAAGTGTTCAAGACGTGGGAGCGAGATTTCCACAGCCCCTGTGGCGAGTATTACTCCGTAAAGTCCCGTTATCTCAACCAGGCGAAACATATCGAAAGTGCGCTGTCTCTTCTCGAAGAAGGCCTCGAGCGGCACCCGGATGACCCGATGATCCTCCTGGAGAAGGGCCGCCTGTTGGCTGAGAGGAAGGAGAGCGGCGCCGAAGGTGCTATTCGGCGAGCGATGGATGTTGCTCAAGGCGGAGAGAAGTATTTGGCGCGCCAGGAACTCGGCCTGTTTCTTTTCCAGCAGAAACGGTGGGAGGAGGCACTACCAATGTTATTTCGCCCGGATGAATCGGAGGACCCCTTCAATTGTCCGACGATTGAGGAGTATCTTGCCTGCCTCTACAACCTTGGCCGGTTCAGTGAGTGTCACCAATTGATGTCGGACCTGTTACGCGGCGGCATCAGGCCGACTGCGAGGTTTGCTGATCTTGCTTCGCTCGTTCACCTTCAGCGCAGCGATCTTGGTGAGGCTTTGCGTTTTGCTCGCGAAGCGCTCCTGTTGCAGCCCAGCGCGAACCGAACCCTTCGAATGATAGAGCTTCATTTGCGGCTCAATCAGACTGAGCTTGCTGCGCAGGAAGCCGACTCGGCTATTTCTGAATATCCGGACCGCCTAGAGGTCCAAGTCGCCGCGAGCCAAACGAAGTTTATCTTAGGGCATTACAGGGACGCCTTTGGTCATGCTCAAAGGGCTATTTTGTTGGATTCGACAAATCCCATTGGACATCAATATCTAATCCGCGCCGCGCTTCAACCAGTCGATCTAGCTCTCTCTGAAGAGGAAAAATCACAGGTCCGGCGGTCGATTGATTACCTCGTGGAGCGTGGCGACTCCAATGTGTGGGCGGTTCACTTTGACGAGAACTTCACTGAACTCAAGGCGATGCTCCGTGAAAGGAGCGATCGTGTTGACGAATATCGCCGCCTGTATCGTGATAATCAGATACCTTTGTCGCTCATTGCGTCAATTGACGGTCGTTCTTACTATTCGATTTGGAGTAGTTGCACTGCTGGCGATTTCGCGGACTTTCGGATGGCAAGGGGATCTGCTGAAGAGCAGCAGCGAGAACAAGACTGGGCGACAACGAGGGCAATCGTTACGGTCGACGTCTCTGCTCTCTATACCCTCCAGTTGATCGGTCATCTCCCGCTTTTGCTGGACGTATATAGGGAGGTCCGTGTGCCATGGAGGGTATACGAGATTGTTCGCAGTGAGTTCGAGGAGACTCGCCACAATCGAGCGGGCGGAGTTATGAGCTACCGCAAAGGGGATTATGTGTGGGAGGATATTCCGGAAACTGCCTATCGCAGAAAGCAGGAATTTCTCCAGGCAATCCTGAATTTTATTGGGGATGACCGAATATCAAAGGTGGGGTTAGCCGCAGACCTACTTGGCGATGAAGCGGTCAGGAAAGTGGAGCAGGTGATTGGTGAAGAATTTTCGCACGCGGTTTGGGACGCGAAATCGTCCGGATCCCTCTATTATGGTGATGATTTGGCAACGAAGGACCTGGCCAGATCGTGCGAGGGTGTCAGCGGAATTTGCACCCAAGCCTTCTTGCGAGCAGCGGTTGCCAAAGGAGCCCTCACTTCGGAGGAATACGAAAGAGGGATTGGTCGCCTCATTGCTGCAAACTATCACTTCGTCTCCGAATCGGATCTCGTTATTTGGCGGCATCTGGCGGATTCTGGCTTCGAAGTGAATGATTTTCTGCGGAGACTGATTGGCAGGATTCATTTAGAGACTATCAACAAGGAGGTCGCTTATCGGTTGCTTGGAGCATTCACAGCTAGAGTCTGGTTTGATGTCAATGGCCGTGGCGACGGTAGAGAAGCGATTGTCCAGGAGGTGGGCGGTAAACTAGCTACAGCACGCCAAAAGGACTTTGAAAACCATGCCATTTTCTTTCTGACTGGACTCTTTCAGGAACTGAAATTCTTTCCGGAGACCATTTGGACCTGTGTTCGGCTCCTCCAACAGTCTCCAAGAATGCCTCACTTTAGGGCAACGGTTCTGCAACTTCTCTATGAACGAATATTGCAGTTGATTTTGGCTTTGGATGAGCCGGGTATTCGGCGGACCGTTCTGTATGGAAGATTTCTCGCGACCTGGAACACCTACCAGATGATTAAGAGACTAGGTTTGTGGCGGTTGGCATCTACTGGAAATGAGGGTAAAGATGCTCGGTTAAAGCCTTCGAAAAAACGAAAAAGCAAACGGAGAAAACATCGCCGTCGCTAAACTACCGGTGAACTAACCATGAACGAGAAACGACTTTTACAGCGCCTGAGCATCGAGGGTTTTCGCTCGATTCGAAAACTAAAGCCGCTTTCGTTGCGCTCGGGGCTAAATGTGCTGATCGGCGCCAATGGCGCGGGGAAGTCGAACTTTGTCGGGTTCTTCCAGATGCTCGGGCATATGATGGACCGGAACCTCGGGCTCCAAAACTTCATCGCCGAGGGCGGACAGGCGGACGCGTTCCTGTTCCGTGGGGTAGAGACGACCGATGCGATGTCGGCGAGACTCTGGTTCAACCTGAATCGTTATGAATTCGCACTGAAGGCTTCGGACGACGGGCGCTTATTCTTTGCCAACGAGGTCGTCCATTATGATGGTCCGTATTTTGGCGCTAAGGACTACCCTCTTGGCGCGGGACATTTAGAAAGCGGCCTTGTTTCCCGCAAGCCGAACGAGGTGAACAGCGCGCAACAATGGACGCTTGAAACCCTCAAAAGCTGGCGGGTGTACCATTTTCACAATACGAGCCGCAAGGCGCCGATGATGCGGGCGGCGAACGCGGTGGACAATGACACCTTGTGGCCGGATGCGGGAAACATTGCTCCGTTTCTTTGGCGGATGAGGGAGGAGAAGGGCGATTACTACGACCGGATCGTGGCGCACATTCAGCAGGCCGCCCCTTTTTTTGGCGACTTCGTGCTCAAGCCGGATCGCAATGATCAGGTGCAATTGCTTTGGAAGGAGCGCTACTCAGATAAGATTTTCTATCCCCACCAGCTTTCCGATGGCAGCATTCGCTTTGTCTGTTTGGCGACGCTTCTTTTACAGCCGGAGCCCCCGTCGATTATCGTGATCGACGAGCCGGAACTCGGGCTGCATCCTTTCGCCATCACCGTGCTGGCCGGCATGTTCCGGTTGGCCGAAGAGCGAACCCAATTGGTAGTATCGACTCAATCGAGCCCGCTCGTCGATCATCTGAACCTGGAAGACCTGATCGTCGTTGATCGCAAGGAGGGCGAAACGGTTTTCTCGCAACCCGCAGAGGAGGAATTGTCCGAGTGGCTGCAGGACTACTCTCTGGGCGAACTGTGGGATAAGAATCTCTTGGGCGGGAGGCCGCGGAAATGAGCCGCATAAGGGTTTATTGCCTGGTTGAAGGATTCTCTGAGTCGAACCTTGTCGAGCGACTTTTGGCGCCGCATTTGTCCGGCTACGGCGTCGATGTCTTCGCCCCAATCGTTAAAACCCGCCGAGACAGGAAGCTTGGGAAAGTTTTCAAGGGCGGCGGTGACACGATCAGCCATTACCTGAACGATCTTTCGAAGCTCTCTCGCCAATGGCATCGTGAAAAGAACGTCTGGTTCACGTCGATGATGGACGTTTACGGATTACCTTCGGACTTCCCGAATCTCAAGGACGCTCTCAACAAACGGAACCATCTGCAGAAGGTCGAGTTGTTGAAGGAATCTCTCGCGGCAGTGGCGGCGGAGAAGGGAATCATTCGATTCATCCCGTATTTCTCACTCCACGAGTTTGAAGCCCTCCTGTTTACCGACCTCGACGCTCTCGGAACCCTTTTCCTCGATAAGACTTCCGAGATCGCCCTTCTCAAGTCCGATGTCCGGGAGTTCACCGATATTGAAGCGATCAACCACACGGAGAACGGTGCACCTTCGAAGCGGATTGGCCGCCGAATCCCCGCCTATGGGAAATATAAGGCCAGCGATCAAAGCGGGGTCATAACCGTGCTCGAAAAGATCGGTCTTTCGAAGCTTCGACAGGCGTGTCGCCACTTCGACCAGTGGTTGAAGGATCTGGAAGATCTGGGAAAAAAGGTTGATCTACGGTGACTTAAGGTTGCCGTCATTCGCGAGGGCTTCGGGCGGCGGTCCACCGGAGGATTCCCTCTCGCGCGGAGCATCGTTCGGGGAAGAGAACTTCTGCGGAAGATGTCCGAAGCCGGTTTGCTTTTTGACGGTTTTCCCTTGACGGTGGGGGCTCGGTTTGGGTCACTTGTTCTTTTTTCTAACCGTGAAAGTAACCGTATTCGTCACTCCTAAGAAGAACGTGCTGGACCCGCAGGGGGCGGCCGTCAGTCACGCGATGGGCAGTCTCGGCTTTGAGGGCCTGGAGAACG
This sequence comes from Verruconatronum alginivorum, assembly GCF_056590205.1. NCBI lineage: Bacteria > Pseudomonadati > Verrucomicrobiota > Opitutia > Opitutales > Verruconatronaceae > Verruconatronum > Verruconatronum alginivorum. The sequence goes on from NZ_JBWPVQ010000001.1 coordinate 4,545,773, forward strand.
TCCGCATCGGCAAGGTCATCGAGATCGACATCAAGGGGGAGGACACCCCGGATTTCCGGAAATCGTTGGACCGGATCTGTCACGAGTTGTTAAGCAATCCGGTGATCGAGGATTACCGGTATGAAATCCATTGATCGGGACGGTTGAAAATCCCGCGCGAGTCGTGAATGTAGAGCGAGGCCGGAGTCCGGAACGGGCGGCCGGCCATTTGAATCCATTATGAAAATCGCCGTCGTTCAATTTCCCGGGTCCAACTGCGACCAGGATGCCGTCAACGCCTTCGGGCGGGTCATGGGGCTGCCGACCCGCTTGGTCTGGCACAAGGAAACCGGGTTGGGCGACACCGACCTGGTGGTGTTGCCGGGCGGCTTCTCGTTCGGCGATTATCTGCGTTGCGGGGCGATCGCCCGCTTTTCCCCGATCGTCCAGGCGGTGAAGGCCCACGCTGACCGGGGCGGCCTGGTGCTCGGCATCTGCAACGGTTTCCAGATCCTTTGCGAAGCGGGACTTCTCCCGGGTGCGTTGATCATGAACCGGACCCTCGAGTTCCGCTGCGAGACATCGGATCTTTCCGTGGAGAAGGCGACCGAACATTTCAATCCGGCATCGCTCGGAACGGTGGTCCGTCTGCCGATCGCCCATGGGGAAGGGAATTACCGGATCGATGCCGACGCCTTGGAGCGGTTGGAAGAAAACAACCAGGTCCTTTTCCGCTATTGCGAATCGGGCGGGTCGGTTTCCCCCGCGGCCAGCGTCAACGGCTCGATGAACAACATCGCCGGGATCCGCAACGAGGCCGGCAACGTGTTCGGCATGATGCCCCACCCGGAACGGGCGGTGGAGCGTTTCCATCCGAGCCTCGACGGACTCAAGGTCCTCCAGGCGATCCTCGACCAGCAAGCCACTTTATCCTGAGGCGAAAAAACTTTATGACGGCGACGACTCTTCCCGCGAACCCGGACCCGCTCCTCAACGTGACGATCACTCCGGAGTTGATCGCGAAGCACGGCATTCTTCCCGAGGAATACGAGAAAATCCGATCGATCCTCGGCCGCGAACCGAATCTCACCGAACTCGGCATCTTCAGCGTGATGTGGTCGGAGCATTGTTCCTACAAGAACTCCCGTCCGCTCCTGAAAACCTTTCCGGTCGAAAAAGCCGACACCGACGCTCCCTACGGCAAAATCCTGGTGAAGGCCGGGGAGGAAAACGCCGGGATCGTCGACATCGGCGACGGTTGGGCGATCTCGTTCAAGATCGAGTCGCACAACCACCCGAGCGCGGTCGAACCGTTCGAGGGAGCCGCCACCGGCGTCGGCGGAATCATCCGCGACATTTTCACCATGGGCGCCCGCCCGGTCCTCCTGACCAATTCTCTCCGCTTCGGCAAACTGGAGTCGGAGACGGTCAAACGCCTCTTTCGCGGGGTCACCTCCGGCATCGCCCATTACGGCAACTGCATCGGCATCCCGAACGTCGGCGGCGACATCTATTTCGACGAGTCGTACGAGGGCAACCCATTGGTCAACGCCCTCTGTCTCGGCCTCCTCCGCCACGACCAGATCAAACGCGGGGCGGCCAGCGGGGTCGGGAACCCGGTCTTCTACGTCGGCGCGCCGACCGGCCGCGACGGTCTCGGCGGAGCCAGTTTCGCCTCCCGCGAATTGAGCGAGGAAAGCCAGGCCGACCGCCCGGCGGTGCAGAAGGGCGACCCGTTCATGGAAAAACTCCTGATGGAGGCTTGCCTCGAAATGATGGCGGTCCCCGGACTTGTGGTCGGCATCCAGGACATGGGCGCCGCCGGTCTCACCTGTTCCACCTGCGAAACCGCCAGCCGCGGCTTCGTCGGGGTCGAGATCGAACTCGACCGCGTCCCGCAGCGCGAATGCGGGATGAACTCCTACGAGATTATGCTCTCGGAAAGCCAGGAGCGGATGCTGGTGATCGTCCAGAAAGGACGGGAAAAGGAAATCGAGGAAATTTTTGAAAAGTGGGACCTCCACGCCTCCCGGATCGGGGAAGTGACCGAAGGAGACAGGATGGTCGTCCGCCAGGGCGGGGTGCCGGTCGCCGACATCCCGGCGCGGGCGTTGACCGAGGACGGACCGCTTTACCACCGGGAGTCGGCCGAACCGGCCTACCTGAAGAAGACCCGGAGTTGGAAGGCGTCGTCGATCAAGGATCTCGACGAGGCGAGCCTGACCCAATCGTTGCGTACCCTGTTGGCCGATCCGACCATCGCTTCGAAGCGTTGGGTCCACCGTCAATATGACCACATGGTGCAAGCCAGTACGGTGGTGGTGCCGGGAAGCGACGCCGGGGTGGTTCGGCTCCGGTTGGGCGACAAGGAGAAATTCGTCGCGATCACCAACGATTGCAACGGCCGGTTCTGTTACCTCGATCCCTACAAGGGCGGCCTGATCGCCATGGCCGAAGCGTTGCGCAACCTCGCCTGCAGTGGCGCGGTGCCGCTCGCGATGACCGACAACCTCAACTTTGGCAATCCCTACAAGCCGGAAGTCTTTTACACCCTGAAGGAATCGGTCCGGGGCCTCGCCGAAGCCTGCCGTTTCTTCGACGTTCCGGTCGTCGGCGGCAACGTCAGTCTCTACAACGAAAACCAAAACGGGGCGATCGATCCGACCCCGGTGGTCTCGGTGGTCGGGTTGATCGAAGAGGAGAGCCAGATCACCCGTCAGTTCTGCCGGAGCGGCAAGGAAAGCCTGATCCTGATCGGCGGTTATCCGCACGAACTCGGCGGCAGCCAATACCTGGGCACCATCCACGGGCTGAAAACCGGCACCGCTCCGGACGTCGATTTGAAGTGCGAAAAACTCGCCCATGATTTTGTCCGTCAGCAAATTCGTGACGGACGGGTGGCCGCCGCCCACGACGTCTCCGAAGGGGGACTCCTGGTGACCGTCGCCGAGATGCTCTTCGGCGAAAAAACCTACGGGGCGACGCTCCGCTTCAAGACTGGCTCTTCCAAGAAGAAGGTCCGGACCGACGCGCTCCTTTTCGGCGAGAGCCAGGGGCGGATCGTTCTGTCGGTGCCGTCGGAAATGGTCAACTCCGTCCTCGCCGACGCCGAGAAATCGACGTTACAGGCGGAAGTCATCGGGATCGTGACCGACGAAGAGGAGCCGGTGCTCTCCGTGTTGGTGGAGCCCGGAAAGCTCCAGGCGGAGTGGCCGGTCAAGGAGTTGCGGGAATCCTGGGAGACATCGATCGAAAAAAAGATGAGCCGTCCGGGACTCGATTGACTTGCATAAATGGAAAAGAGGTTAATGTAGCATCTCTCTCCACCGCGCCTTTTATCCATGAGTGATCCAGTTAAGCACGAATGCGGCATCGCGATGATCCGGCTGTTGAAGCCGCTCGATTATTATCGCGAAAAATACGGCAGTTGCCTCTACGGTTTCGACAAGCTCTTTCTCCTCATGGAGAAGCAGCACAACCGCGGACAAGACGGAGCCGGGGTGGCCGCCCTGAAGCTCGATATGCCGCCGGGGAAACCTTACATGTTCCGGGAACGGAATGTGAAGGCCAACTCGCTCGACCGCATCTTCCGCCAGATCCTCAAGGACTATAATCGCCTGCTCGGCAAAGGGGTCATTGATCCGAAATCGACCGACTCGGTGAAGGAGAACTTCGAGTTCGCCGCCGAGATCTACCTCGGCCACCTCCGTTACGGCACCTTCGGAGGCTACAATACCAGCGCCTGCCACCCCTATTTCCGCCGCAACAATTGGCCGACTAAAAACCTGCTGTTGGCGGGGAATTTCAACCTGACCAACACCACCGAGCTCAACCGGATGTTGATTGAGAACGGTCAACACCCGATCTTCGATTCCGACACCCAGACCCTACTCGAGAAAATCGGTTATTACCTTGACGAGGAACACGACAACCTCTTCCGCCAGATCCGCACCGAAGGCATGACCGGACGGGAGATCTCCGACGCGATCAGCCAGCGGCTAGATCCGGTCGAGGTCCTGCGGCGGGCGTCGCGCCAATGGGACGGCGGTTACGCCATCGGCGGCCTGATCGGCAACGGCGACATGTTCGTCCTTCGCGATCCGAACGGGATTCGCCCGTGCCACATTTTCAAAAACGACGAAGTGATCGCGATCGCCTCCGAACGGGCGCCGCTGATGACCGGGTTCGGTCTTGCCGCCGACGACGTCCGGGAGGTTCCTCCGGGTCACGCCATCGTGGTCAAGAAAGACGGAACCTACCGCGAGGAGCCGTTCACCGAGCCGGGCAAACGGACCTCCTGCACGTTCGAGCGGATCTACTTCTCCCGTGGCAATGACCCGGATATCTACCGCGAACGGAAAGCCCTCGGCGCCGCTCTCTGCAATCAGATATTGGAGGCGATCGATTACGACCTCGACCACACCGTTTTCAGTTTCATTCCGAACACCGCCGAAGTCGCCTTTTTCGGGATGATGGAGAATTTGCGTCTCTGCCGGCGCAAGGAGGTGAAAGCACAGATCCTCAAGGCCGCCCAGGAGGGAACGATCACCGAGGAATTGCTCGACACCCTGATCATGAGCAACTGGCCGCTCGGCGAGAAAGTCGCCATCAAGGACGTCAAACTCCGCACCTTCATCAGCCAGGAAAAAGGGCGCAAGGAACTTGTCTCGCACGTTTACGACGTCAGTTACGGAACGGTGCGCGAGGGCGTCGACGCCTTGGTCTGCATCGACGACTCGATCGTCCGCGGCACCACGCTGCGGCGGTCGATTTTGAAGATGCTTTCCCGGTTGAAACCGAAAAAGATCATCATCGCCTCCACCGCGCCGCAGATCCGTTATCCCGATTGCTACGGGATCGACATGTCGGAGCTCGGACGGTTCGTCGCCTTCGAGGCGGCGGTCGCGCTGATCAAGGAGCAAGGGCGCGAGGCGTTGTTGACCGAGATCTTCGAAGAGTGTCAGGCGCAATTGAAACTTCCCCCGGCCGAGCAGACCAACGTCGTCGGGCGAATCTACGATTCCCTGTCCTTGGCGGAGATTTCGGCGAAGATTTCGCAGTTGGTGACCCCGCAGATTCCGGATTGGGACGGAACCGTCGAGGTGATTTTCCAGAAGATCGAAAACCTGCACCAAGCCTTGCCCAACCATTCCGGCGATTGGTATTTCACCGGGAATTATCCGACTCCCGGCGGGTTCCAGGTGTTGAACAAGGCGTATATCAATTATTACCGGCAGTTGAGCGGCCGGAGTTATTGAACCGCTGAAAGCGGCGAGGAGCTTCGTGCTTCAGCGGAAAAGGTTCGGCCACGGGAGATCGCCCGCAAACCCTGCTCGTCCAACGACGGCGGCTGAAGCGCGCCGCTCCTAAAGCCGGGATGCCACCTGGAGCTTCGTGCTTTAGCCGAAGACAGTCGACCACGGGGAATCGTCCGCAAACTCCGTCTGTCCAACGACGACGGCTGAAGCGTGTCGTTTCTCATCCGGCGAAAGCCAGGATGCTACCCGCGGCCCGGACCGAGGGGAGCGAATTCGGATTTTTTACCCGTTGTTCCTTGTCAACCGCGGGGAGAGGAGGCAGACTCACCGGCTTTAATCGAAACATTCAACGGAAGACGGGACTTAATGGACGGCGGCAAACAATACGCGGCGGCAGGTGTGGATATCCAAATGGCGGATACGCTCAAGGGCGGTTTGAAGAAACAGCTCAAGCGGGCGAGTCGTCCCGAGGTGCTCAGCGAGGTCGGCGCGTTCGGGGGATTGTTCGACCTCTCCAAGAGTAAATACAAGGAGCCGGTGCTGGTCAGCAGCGTCGACGGCGTCGGCACCAAGCTCCGCCTGGCGTTCGGCACCGGGCTTCACGAGAGCGTTGGAGAAGACATCGTCAACCATTGCGTGAACGACATCTCCGTTCTTGGCGCCGAACCACTCTTTTTCCTCGATTACATCGGGATGGGGAAATTGGCGCCCGGAACCTTCCAATCGGTGGTCGCCGGAATGGCCAAAGCCTGCCGTAAAGCGAATTGCGCTCTGATCGGGGGGGAGACCGCCCAAATGCCCGGTTTTTACCGGGATGGCGAATACGATTTGGTCGGGTCCGTCGTCGGTATCGTCGAGAAGAAGAAGATCCTGACCGGGCAAACCGTCCGCCCCGGCGACAAGATCGTCGGCCTCGCTTCGAACGGTCTCCACACCAACGGATATTCGCTGGCGACCAAGATTCTTTTTACCAAGCTCCGTTACCGGATGGACGACCCGCTGCCGGGCAGCAAAGTTCAGGTCGGAGAAGCGTTGCTGAAGCCGCACACCAACTACGCGAACACCCTCCGGGAGGTCCTGGCGAAATTCAACCAAGGCCGGAGTTCGGCGGTGCGAAAGGACAACGCGATCTTCGGCGCGGTCCACATCACCGGCGGTGGCTTCACCGGGAACATTCCGCGGGTGTTGCCCGCCGATTGCGATGCCGAGATCGACACCTCGGTTTGGACGAAGCCTCCGGTTTTCCAAGTGTTGGCCGACCAGGGTGGGGTGACCTTCGACGAGCTTTACGAAGTCTTCAACATGGGGATCGGCATGACCCTGTTCGTCGACGGCAAAGTCGCCGACGAAGTGGTGAAGGCATTCAAACAGGCGAAGCTGAAAGCCTACGTCATCGGCGAGGTCACCAAGGGCACCGGAAAAGTCCACCTCACCTGAGTCTGGAGTCGACGGACTTTCGCCGAAGAGCGTCGGCCACGGGGACCGTCCGTAAACGCCCTTCGTCCAACGTCGGCGGCTGAAGCGCGCCGCTCCCTCGCCTTGGCTCAGTGAGTAGTGGGGTTGGCTTTGCCGCCCCATTTTCCGCGACGTGCGAAACGCCAGAAATCCTTTCACCCCGACTGCGACGACCGGCGTCAGGCGTTTAGTCGGACGTTCCCGGCCGCTGCCGTCGGGCGGCGGAGCCAACCCGACTACGGCCAGACTGACTCCGCAGGGACGTTCGCCGTCTCCACGCCAAACGTCCCGGACGACACGGAGGTCGTCCCTCCCCCGCGCGCCGCTCCTCATCCGGCGAAAGCCGGGATGCTACCTGGAGCTTTGTGATTAAGTCAAAGACCGTCGGCCAAAAATGCAGAGCGGATGTCCCTTGGAATCGTCCGCTTCCATCATGGCGTCGGACTTGCGGGGGAGCCACTCCTTTGGTAGGGCTAGATTAGGAATTCTGCATCCTTTCAAACCTTGATCGATCTCCTTCAACGTTTTTGGCCGGTGGTTTCGGGGGTGGCGGTGTTGGCGGCCACTTTGTTCGCCGCCGGTCATGCGATCCTTCGCAAACGCGATTCGCGGGCGGCGGTGGCGTGGGTGGGGCTCATTTTGCTTTCGCCGGGCTTCGGAGCGGTTTTCTATTTTTTGTTCGGCATCAACCGGATTCGGCGGCGGGCCAGGGTGTTGAAGGTGGCCGGGCTGAGCGAATCGCCGACGACGGACGACCGGGAGAACGATTCGACGATTCAGATCGCCGGTTTCGAGGGGTTGTGCCGCCTCGGCGACAATGTCATCGGTCTTCCTTTGACCGCCGGAAACACGATTCGCCCGCTTTTCAATGGCGACGAGGCGTATCCGGTGATGCTCGAAGCCATCGGGGAAGCGAAGGAAACGGTGGCGTTGTCCACTTACATCTTCGATAACGACGAGGTGGGGCGGATGTTCAAGGCGGCGTTGGCGGAGGCCGTGGCTCGCGGGGTGGAGGTCCGGGTTTTGATCGACGACGTCGGGGCCCGTTATTCGATTCCGACGATTCTCGGGTCGTTGCGACGGGCGGGGATTCGGGTGGCGCGGTTTCTACCGAGCGTGTTCCCGGGAACGCCGACCTTCATCAATCTGCGGACCCACCGGAAGTTGTTGTGCGTCGACGGACGGAGGGGGTTCATTGGCGGAATGAACATCCGGGTCGGCCATTGGCTGGCGAAGAATCCGTCGCACCCGGTGGCCGATTTGCATTTCGCGGTGGAGGGTCCGGTGGTGGCGCAATTGCGCGACGTGTTCATTGCGGATTGGGGATTCACCACGGGAGAGCGGCTGTCCCGGAAGTTGTGGCAACCGGTCATCCCGGCCGCCGGAGAGTCGATCGCCCGTGCGGTGGCTGATGGTCCCGACGAGGATTTCGACAAGATCCGCTGGATTCTGATCGGGGCGCTCGATGCGGCCAAGCGTTCGGTGAAGATCGTGACGCCGTATTTTCTGCCCGACGACGCCTTGAGCACCGCGATGAATTCGGCGGCGTTGCGCGGGGTGGCGGTCGATTTGGTTTTGCCGGAGAAAGGGAATCTCCGTCTAATCGATTGGGCGACCCAAGCGATCCTTTGGCAAAATGTGAAAACCGGGTGCCGGGTATGGAAAACACCCGGGGTTTTCGATCACAGCAAGGCGGTGGTGGTCGACGAAGAATGGGTCTTTTTCGGATCGACCAATTGGGATCCGCGCAGTCTGCGTTTGAACTTCGAACTGAACGTGGAGGCTTTTTGCCGCAAGCTGGCCGGGGAGATCGACCGGTTCGTCGAGGAAAAGAAAAGCCGCTCGCGGAGGTTGAACCTCGAAGAACTCGACGGACGCCCGTTGCCGGTGAAGTTGCGCGACGGCACGGCCCGGTTGTTGAGCCCGTATCTGTGATCCGGAGAACCTGGTGCGGAAACACGGAAAGTAAGCGATGGATCGGGAGGAAAAGAACCGCAGATGCCGCAGATGGGCGCGGATGAGACGGGACCTGAAGGGGTGGCTGGGGCTCGGTTTTTGGGACCACGGAAAACACGGAAGACACGGAAAGGAAGAAGGGGAGGAACCGCAGATTTCGCGGATGGGCGCGGATGAGACGGGATCTGGAAGGGGTGGCTGGGGCTCGGCTTTTGGGACCACGGAAAACACGGAAGACACGGAAAGGAAGAAGGGGAGGAACCGCAGATTTCGCAGATGGGCGCGGATGAGACGGGATCTGGAAGGGGTGGCTGGGGCTCGGTTTTTGGACCACACACGGAAGACACGGAAAGGAAGAAGGGGAGGAACCGCAGATTTCGCAGATGGGCGCGGATGAGACGGGATCTGGAAGGGGTGGCTGGGGCTCGGCTTTTGGGACCACGGAAAACACGGCAGTCACGTCTCGATTTTACGCTGACGGCGGACGGCAGGATGCCATCCCTCCCAGTGAACTTCCGACGCCGCCGGCCAAATCGGAGGGTTGGCTTCCAGCCGACCTTTTTCCTCTGCCCGGTTTTTTCTTCCGTGTATTCCGTGTCTTCCGTGGTTGAATAACTCTTTCCCAGTGGTCTCAAGTGGCGCCGAAGAGCCACATGAGGGCCTGGATGAAGGCGGCGATCATGGCGAGGCCGCCGGCGAAGAGGGCGGTGATGCTGAGGACGCCGCCGCGGACGTTGGGGGAGAGGGCGGCGATGATGCCGATGACGGCGGCGATGATCGCGATCACCGCCAGGACAAAGCCCCAGAAGGCGCCGGTCAGAAAACTGAGGATCGCCGCGACCACCGCGATGATCGAGGGAATACTGAAGGTTGCTTCCTGTGTTTTTTGATCTGCCATGCACTCAATTTAAGGGGAGTGGCGGTCGGATGCAAACGTCCTCGGGTCGGCCGGACCGGTTGCGGTTCGCCGGGAGTCGGATTACGTTGGTGGGGAAGCGCAAGGGAACTTTTGGATGGAGGATGAGTGGATGATGTGTCGAGTAGGTCAGGTGGCTTTGGGGTTGGTTTTGATGGCATTTTTCACGCCGGGCTCGGCCTTGGCGGATGGGGATTGGTTGAAGTCGTCTCTGATTCAGCAGAGTCGGGTGGAAAACAGGGAGGGCGATCGGCTCGGGCGGGTCGATGATTTGGTTTTCGACCTGGCGACCGGGGAAGTCGCTTTCGTCGTGGTGCGGTCGGGGCCGGTGGGGCTCGCCGGGGATTTGCATCCGGTTCCTCCCCAGGCGTTCGATTTGCAACCGGTCGAGGGGGGGCTCGGAATCGCGGAGGGGGTCGCGTTGATTCTCGATATCGACGAGGAGCGGTGGGAGGAGGCCTCATCGGTCCATCGGGAGGAGATTTCGCTGTTGCATCACGCCGACCGGGGTGGACCCATTTATGCATTTTTCGGGGTTGAATTCGAGAAGCGGGAGTTCGGCGTGGCTCCGACCGCCCGGGAGGAGGCGGAGGAGCGCAACCGGATTCCGGCCCATTGGGACGAGCGGGAGCCGGGGGTGCCGTTGCCCGATCATCCGGGCGGACCGCCGGAGATGCCGGTGGCGGACGGCGAACCTCGTCGGGAAGGAGCGGCCGAGACTCCCGGTCCGGCGGAGGCCCCGAGGGAAAGCGTGGCGGTGGAGCTTCCGGCGGACCGGGAACCGGGGGAATTGGTGACGGCGTCGGAGTTGGACGGCGTGGAGGTTCGGGATGCCGCCGGGGAAAACGCCGGACGCATCGACGATTTCCTGGTCGATTTGGGCACGGGCCGCGCGATGTTCGTGTTGATCGAGCCGGAGACCGGATTTTTGGAAACTCCGGACGAAGTTTATGCGGTGCCGTTGGCGCTGTTGGTGCGGTATGCGCCGGAGGAATTGGAGGTCTTGGTTTCCCGCAACGAGTTGGCGGAGGGGTCGTCGGTTTCGGCCGGGGAACTCCGGGAAGCCGGGCGTGAATTGGAAGAGCTCGACGCGGAAGAACTGCGGGAACAGCCCCGGGTGTTTCGTCTCCGGGAGGAGGATACGGAGCTGTTCGGCCGACCCGGGGAGCGGGATTCCGGCGGAGAATGAACCGGACGAATCGTACCCGGAAACGTATGGTGTTGCTGGACAGGAGAGTCGGCGGTTCAATAACGTGAAGAGTATGGCCCGCATCGAGGAAGGTTTTGATCAGGAAAAAGTATTCCGGGACGCCGAGTTTTTGGTCGGTTGTTTCCGGGAAGTGTTGGAGGAATGTGGCGACCGTTTGTTGGCGGCGGCGTTGAAAGGGGAGCAGCCGACCGGTGAAGCCCTGCCGTCGCGGGCGGCCCAGGCGCAGTCGCTGGTCTTTCAGCTCGTCAACATGGCCGAGGAAAACGCGGCCGCCCAAGCCCGTCGGGGGCGGGAAGAGGAGGGCGGCATTTCGTCGGATCCGGGGCTCTGGGGGGAACGGTTGGACCGTTTGCGGGAGGTCGGATTGACCGGCGAACGGATCGCTGCCCATTTGCCGGAGATTTGCGTGGAGCCGGTTTTGACGGCTCATCCGACCGAGGCGAAGCGGGCGACCATTTTGGAGTATCACCGGGAGTTGTATCTCCTGATTGTGAAGCGGGAGAACCAGATGTGGAGTCCGTCGGAACGGGAGCTGATCCGGCAGGAAATCAAAGCGACGATCGAGCGGATTTGGCGGGCGGGCGAAATCTTTTTGGAGAAACCGGACGTGCCGTCGGAGTTGCGCAACGTCCTCCACTACCTTCGACACGTTTTCCCGGCGGCGGTCATCGCCCAGGACCAACGGTTCCGTCAGGCGTGGACGGCGGCGGGTTTCGATCCGGGGTTGGTCTCGGACCCGGAAGCGTTGCCCCGCTTGCGGTTCGGCGATTGGGTGGGAGGTGACCGCGACGGGCATCCGTTGGTGACGGCGGAAGTCACCCGGCAGACCTTGGGGGAATTACGGGGCAACGCTCTGTCGTTGTTGCGGGAAATGTTGGTCCATCTCGCCGCCCGGTTGGGACTCTCGGAGTTGTGGCAACCGGCTCCGCAGATCCTGCGGGAGGCGATCCGGCGGGCCGCGGCGGAGTTGGGGGAGCAAGGGGAGGCGGCGCTGGCCCGCAATCCGCGGGAGCCATGGCGTCAGTTCGTCAACATGATCCTGGCGAAACTCCCGAAGGCGGGGACGGACCGGTTGCCGCCCCACGGTTACCGGACTCCGGCGTCATTGGTGGAGGACCTGCGGATTCTCCGGCAGTCGTTGAAGGAAATCCTCGCGGTGCCTATCGCCGAAGCGGAAGTTGATCCGATCATCCGGATTGTGAATACGTTCGGGTTTCATTCGGCGGCGCTCGACATCCGGCAAAACAGCGCTTTCCATGACCGGGCGGTCCAGCAGTTGTTGGAGGCCGCCGGTTGCGAGGAAACCGATTTTCCCGCATGGAACGAGGAACGCCGACTCGCTTTTCTCAACCTGGAGCTCGAATCTCCGCGTCCGTTTCTGCCGCCGCGGGCGCGTCCGGGACCCGAGGCGGAAGCGGTGCTCGGATGTTACCGGACCGTCGCGGCCCACATCGAGCGTTATGGGTGCGAAGGGATCGGCGGTTTGATCGTGAGCATGACCCGGAGTTTGTCGGATCTGCTGACGGTTTATCTCTTGGCGCGGGAGACGGGCTTGGTGTTCGACACCGAGGAAGGATTGGTTTGCGAGCTTCCGGTGGTGCCGTTGTTCGAGACATTGGATGATTTGCAACGGAGTCCCGTGATACTGGGCGGATTCTTGAAACATCCGATGACGCGGCGGAGCACCCGGCGCCTGGCGGAGGCGGCGGGGAGGGAAACTCCGGTGCAGCAAGTGATGATCGGATACAGCGACAGCAACAAAGACGGCGGGATCATGGCCAGCCAATGGGGACTCTACCGGGCCCAGGAAGCTTTGGCGAACATCGGGAAAGAGGCGGGAGTGCGTATCCGTTTTTTCCATGGACGGGGCGGAACGATCAGTCGCGGGGCGGGACCGGCACATCGGTTTTTGTCGGCGTTGCCTCATTCGTCGTTGAACGCCGAGATCCGGCTCACCGAGCAAGGAGAGACGATCGCCCAAAAATATGCCAACCGGATCACCGCCACCCATAATCTTGAGTTGTTGTTGGCCGGCACGGCCGGGGCGACGCTGTTGCATTGGAACACTCCGAAGCGGGAACATCGGTTGGAAAACGTGATGGACCGCTTGGCGGGGGTCAGCCGGGAGGCCTATCAGAAACTCGTCCGCAACGAAGACTTTTTCGGTTTCTTCCGTCGGGCGACGCCGATCGACGTGATCGAGCAGAGTCGGATCGGATCGCGTCCGGCCCGGCGGACCGGCAAGCCGACGTTGGCCGATCTCCGGGCGATCCCGTGGGTATTCAGTTGGAGCCAATCCCGGTTTTATCTGTCCGGTTGGTTCGGAGCCGGGAGCGCCTTGGAGGCGTTGGAGCGGGAGGAACCGGAGGCGTTTGAACTATTGCGGACGGAAGGATTGGGATGGGCACCGCTCCAGAATCTTTTGACCAATATCGGTGAAAGCGTGATGACGGCTGATCGCGAAATCATGGAAGCGTACGCCGAATTGGTCGAGGATGCGGAGGCGCGCGCGAGGAATCTCGGTCCGATTCTGGAAGAGTTCGACCGGACGAACCGGATGTTGGAAACCGTTTTGGGCGGCCCGTTGCGGGAACGCTACGCGCGGGTCCACGGGTTGCTTCGGCTACGCCAGGACGGCTTGGGGCGGCTTCATCGTCAGCAGATCGCCCATTTGCGGGAGTGGCGGGGGGCGGAGCTGAGCGAATCCGACCGGGAAGGGTTGTTGTTGAAGTTGTTGTTGACCGTCAACGCGATCGCCAGCGGACTCCGGACCACGGGGTAGTCGAGACTGCCAGCGACTGGGAGAGGGCGAGCCCGCCCTCAGTGTAATTGGACGGGGCCCGTGTCGGTGGGGAACGGGCGAATGGTCAGCGATTCGGCGAGGATTTGGTTTCCGGCCGCTTCGGCCCCGGCGCGGTCCTCGAAGTTGCCTTGGTTGCGAAGGATGATGATGTCGGTCGCGGTGAGGGAACTGTGGTGGATGTTGACCGTGCCGGCCTGCATGAAGATGCGGTTGTGGGCTTTCAGGGTGGAGCGGAGGACGTCGATGGTGCCCTCTTCTCCGGTGACGAGGCTGATGTCTCCCTGCCAGGCAAAGAGGCGGCTGTCGACGACGGCGATGTTCCGGCTGGCGATCGCGGAGATCGATCCGGTTTCCAAGGTGGTCGAACCGTTGGTTCCGAGGATTTCGACGGTGCCGTTCCGGCTTTCCAGATTGATCGCCCCGGCGGGGAGTTCTCCGCCCTGGATCCACGTGGCCAAGTGGGAAGAGTTGCCGATGACCAAGCGGTCTTGGGCGGAGGCGAAGATTTCGGGTGCCCGGGAGGAGACGGGATAAATCGGCATGCCATCCCCGGGGCCCTCGACGAGGGTCTCCGTGGAGCTGGCGTGTAAATGCAAGTAAGGATCATCGGGGAAATAATCGAGCGGCGGGCGGATGATCTGGATTTTGCCCTGGAGCGAGACGTTTCCTTCCAAGGCCGCGAAGGCGACGGCGTCGAGATTGGTGAAGGTGTTTTGGCCGCGGACGGAGACATCGTCGTGGGAGGCGATAAATCCGAGGATGGAGCGGGGATCGGGACCTTGCAACAAGGAGGGCGCTGATTGGTGGACGGTGAAATTCTCGATGGCGATTGCGGGGGAGGTTTCGACGCCGTCGGCGAGGAAAATGAATTCCCTGTCGAGAGGAGAATCGATTTCGAGAAGCCCGGTGAACCGCATCCATTCGAAACCGGAGATCGCCTGGGCCGATTCATCCAGGACATCGCGGCCATCAATTTGGATCTGGATCGGGGCGCTGCGGAAGGTTTCGGTGCCGCTGGTGATGGTCCAGGCTCCGCTCTGGTCGTCCGCCGGTTGCATGAACGCTTGTTGGAAAAACCGCCGGTCAGGGGAATGGGGATTGTCAAAGAGATCGGGATGGGTTTCGCGGATACGTTCGCGGTTCCTTTCCAGCGCACCGTCGGTGTCGACGGGCCCGGTGATGAAATCCCGTTCGAAACGGACCTCGGTGCCGGATCCGGCGATCACCAGTCCGGTGGGGGCGAGCCGGCCGGTCCGAAAAGCCCGTTCCTGACGGCGGGAGGCTTGGTCGAGCAGATTTTCGCTGCCGAGGGGACGTTCGAAATCGTTGATCAAGCCGGAGGTGCGGACCAGGCGGTCGATGTCGAAATCGACTGGCGTCGGAGGGGAGCGGTCCCCTTCGGTGCTGATGGCCATTTGTCCGGCGGAGAGCCTCAGGGTGCGGCCGTCGGGATAGGTCAGCTGGAGATTGCCTTCGAGGACGGCGAGTTTGAGAATCTGGCGTCCCTCGGCGTCGGGGGAAGGTTGGAGGGAGAAGAGGCAGGTGGTGCCGGTGATGGCGGCGGTGGCGGCGGGGGTGCGCATCTGGACCGGTTGCCGGGAACCTTTCGGGACGCGGACTAAAGCGAGGCCGCGTTCGAGATTGAGGATCCGTTGGTCGGGTTCGAAGGAGAAGATGGTGTTCGAACCGAGGCGGGTAAGGAGATCGTTGTCGAAAAGCAATTCCGCCCGGGAGCGTTCGCCGGTGGTGAGGATGTCCCGGCCGCGGACATCTTTGCCGACTTGCGCGGGTTCGATTCGGTCGAGGTTGGACCCGTCGCGGAAATGGACTTCGCGGATCGCTTCGGTGAGGGTTGCGCGGCGGGCCTCCGTGGCTTCGGTGAGGGGAATCGAAACGGCCAGGGCGAACGGAAGGAGGAAATGAGCGACGGTTTTCATGGGATGGGGGATCGGTTAGAAGGAATGGGAGAGTTGGGCGCCGACGAGGCCGGTGATCAAGTCGTATTCGTGCTGGTCGCGGTTCGATCGGTTGGCGGCGAAGTTGGCTTGCAACCGGAGGCTCGACCCGGGGTGGAAGTTCCACGCGAGCGACGTGGTGACCCAGGAATTGAGGTCGTCGCGGCCGTCCTGGAGATAATGTTGATGGGCGAAGCGGTAGCGGATGCGGAACGGAAGGCGTTCGGCGAGTTGGAGGTGGACACCGATGTAGGGGCCGTATTCCAAGCGGGAGAGCGAGCCCGGGCTGGTGTTCCGGAGGTCGGCTTGGGCTCCGAAGAAGGTGGCGGCTTCGCGGACCTCCCGGAAAATTTTGGATACGCCGAGGGTCAGTTGGCTTTCGCGGTAGAAGCGGTCGCCGTTTTCCCGGTCTTCGAGCCGGTTGCCGATCCAGCCGCCGTAAGCCTGGGTTTCGTAAGGGAGCGAGTAGGTGGCGGTGATTCCGATCGTTTGGCCGTTGAAGTCGAGGGGAGTGAGGCGGTCGTAACGGAAAAGCTGATACTGGGCGAAGAACTCGATCCCGAGGGCCGGTTCCCACTCGCGGACCGCCGGAGGTTGGTAGGCGATCCCGGCGGCGGCGGAATAGAAGTAGTCGCTGTTGGATCCGTCGGGCAGGAGGAGCGGATTCGAAGTGTAGCTGGCCGCGACGTCGGCGAAGAGGGTGAAGGGGGGCGGGGGTGGGATCCGGCGGAGGATCAATTGTTCACCGAATTCGTCGTCTTCGAAGAGAAGTGTTTCCTCGGTGGCGGTCAGGCGGTCGGGCTGGATTTGCTCCCGCATCAGTTCGTGCTGGCGCTGGCGGGCGTCACTGGCGAAGAGGGAGGGAGGAAGGAAGGAAAGACAGAGGGAGACGGAGAGGAGAGGAGAGAGGATTTTCATGAAGCGGTGTTGGAGGGTTGTCTGGGGAAACTTTCGCCATGAATCGTGGACGGAGTCAATCCTGGAGATGAGGACGGTCGGGGCGGGATGGGCGACCGGGCGATGCTTGGGCGGATGGACGGGGTTCATGAAACTTGACATGCGGTCGGGGAAAACGGAATCCTTTGCGACCTGGCGACGTCCGGGTATGCGATGGAGATTCCGGTGAAATTCAGTGGGGAGATCGACTCGTTCCTGGCTTGGATCGAATTGGAAAAAGGTTTGGCCAGGAACACGGTGGAGAGTTATCAGGGGGATTTGGCTCAATTCGCGGTGTTCCTGGAAAAGAAAAAAGTGGGCGCCTGGACGGATGTGGACGGAGCGGCGGCCACTGATTGGATTTACTCCCTCAGCGAGAAGGAATACCTGGCGAGCAGTCTGGCGCGGAAATTGACCGCGTTGCGGATGTTCGCCCGGTTTTTAGTGAAGGAGCGCTTGCGGGAGGACGATTTCACCGAGCTGATTTCCGGTCCGAAACTGGTCCGCCATTTGCCCGGGTCGCTGACGTCCGAGGAGGTGGTCCGGCTATTGGAGGCACCGGATCCGGGGACTCCGCATGGCTTGCGGGACCGCGCTTTCCTGGAGTTGTTTTATTCGAGCGGGCTGCGGGTTTCGGAATTGTGCGGGTTGATGCTCCAGCAGATCGATTTGGAGCATGGGTTCCTGCGGGTTTACGGCAAAGGCTCGAAGGAGCGGGTGGTGCCGGTGGGGAGCAAGGCGGTCGAGGCGATGACGGTTTATCTGGAGGCGGGACGGCCGGGGTTGGTGACCGGGAAGACGGGGAGCGCGGTCTTTATTTCGGAGCGGGGGACGGCGATCTCGCGGAAAACGATTTGGTTTCTAATCAAGAAGCATGCCCGGGCGGCGGGAATCGAGAAGCCGGTCAAACCACACCTCTTGCGTCATTCGTTCGCGACCCACTTGTTGGCGGGAGGGGCGGACCTTCGGGCGATCCAGGAGTTGCTCGGTCACGCCGACATTTCGACTACGCAAATTTACACCGCCGTTGAAGGGAGTCGGTTGGTGGAGGAGCATGCGATGTTCCATCCGCGGGGTCGAGGGGGATTGTGAGGGTAAGATTTCAGTTGATAGATTGCGGCAGGTGAAGGGGGCTTTGAGACTGGGAGGGATGGCATCCTGCCGTCCGCCGTCGGCGTCTGTTCAGAAGAAGGTCGGCTTGAAGCCAACCCTTCGATTTGGCCGCACATAAGGCGTTTAACGTAGTGGGGTTGGCTTTGCCGCCCCACCGTTTGGCGTTCGAAACGCGGGAGCCAAGCGATCCCATTGGCGACGCGTGATATCGAACTTTCGGCCATTCGGCTCCGGCCGCTGCTGTCGGGCGGCGGAGCCAACCCGACCACGGGAATGACGTTGCTTGGCTGCCCACTGGGAGGGATGGCATCCTGCCGTCCGCCTTCGGCGCCGGTTTTAGAAGAAGGTCGGCTGGAAGCCAACCCTCCGATTTTGCCCGCACATAAGCCGTTTAACGTAGTGGGGTTGGCTTTGCCGCCCCACCGTTTGGCGTCCGAAACGCGCGAACCAATCGATCCCATTGGCGACGCGTGATATCGAACTTTCGGCCATTCGGCTCCGGCCGCTGCTGTCGGGCGGCGGAGCCAACCCGACTACGGGAATGACATTGCTTTGCTGCCCACTGGGAGGGATGGCATCCTGCCGTCCGCCGTCGAACGAGGGGATTTTGGGTAAAAAAAGACCCGGCGCGCTGGGCGAGCCGGGTCGAGGTGAAAGTGGTTGGTCGCCGCCGGTCAGGAGGCGTTGGCGCGGATCCGTTTCAGGAGATCGTCCTTGCTGGTCATGCCGACGAATTGGTCGACGGTCTTTCCTTCCTTGAAGAGGAGGAGGGTCGGGATGGCGCGAATGTTGAATTGAGCGGAGATTTCCGGCTCCTCGTCCACATTTACTTTCCCGATGGTGACCTGTCCCGCGAGTTCTTTCGCGACTTCATCCAGGATTGGAGCGATCGCTTTGCAGGGGCCGCACCAGGGGGCCCAAAAGTCGACCAAAGTTAATTGGGGCGAGCCGATGGCTTCCCCAAAGTTTTCTTTGTTCAGATTCTTGATATTTTCCGCCATAAAAAAGGGAACGAGGAATTAAAGTTTCATGTAGATCAAAACGGCGAAGGCGATGGCGACGGCGGCCGCGATCGCGTCGACCGCGAGGCCGGCGCCGGAGACCGAGTTCGAATCTTCGGGTTCGGGAGCGCGCTCGGGGGCTTTGGCGGCGGGAGCCGCCGCCGGGCGGGCGCCCGGAGGGGGCGGGAAATTTTTGGGCGGTCCGGAAGGGCGGCCCGGAGGGGGCGGGAATTTGGCTCCGGTCGAGCCGGGCGGTTTGGGGGCGCCGGCGCTACCCCCGGGTCCGGCTTTCCCGAACATGGGCGTACCCGGCTTGTTGGCGGCGGGAGGAGTCGAGCGCGGCGCGTCGGCGCCGGGGCCGGCCGGCCGCTCATCAGCCGGTTTGGGGGCGGGCCGCAAGGAGGGGCCGCCTTCAGAGGCGGGCGGGGAGGCCGGTTTCTCTTCCGGTTTGGCGGGTTCGGCCGGGTTGGCATCGCCGCCGAGACTCAGCTTCAGTCCTCTCGGTTTTTTCGATTCGTCGGCCGGTTTGCCGGCGCCCGATTCGGGCTGGTTGGATGGGTCGTTCTTGTTTTGGTTTTCGTTATCCATGGCTTCGCTGAGTCCTTTTGCAGGAGATGATTGTAAATATGGCAGGTGTTACAAGAAGATAATGCCTTTGCGACGGAGGGGGAAGCGTGGCGAACGGATTCCACCGGCGGAGGGCGGTCAATCCTCCGGCATGTTCTTCCGGAGAATGTCGCCCAGTTCCTCCTTTTCGACCGTATCGATGGTCTTCCCGCGATGGCGGAGATCCTCGAACGTTTTGATCGCCGTCTCCGTCAGTTTTTCGTGGGTCTCCGCCGAACCGCCGACGATGTGGAATTGCTCGGCCTGGGTGATCCGCTTGTGACCATCCTGATTGTCGAGCCCGAGTCCGAGCAGCATGCCCTTTTTGCCCCGTTTTTGATTCACCTGATCAATCTCCCTTATTCGAAGGACATTTCAAGCTCGTTCTCGTCGTCGCCGGACTCGGCTTCCTCGTCGGCTGTTTCTTCGGGGGCGGCGGCGAAGAAGATCTCGGAAAACGAAGCGTCCTGCCAGACTTTGATCTTTTTCAAACGGACCAGTTCGAGGACACCGAGGAAGGTCGAGATG
This sequence comes from Verruconatronum alginivorum, assembly GCF_056590205.1. Taxonomy (NCBI): domain Bacteria; kingdom Pseudomonadati; phylum Verrucomicrobiota; class Opitutia; order Opitutales; family Verruconatronaceae; genus Verruconatronum; species Verruconatronum alginivorum. The sequence goes on from NZ_JBWPVQ010000001.1 coordinate 4,565,489, forward strand.
ACCATTTTGACCGACGTTTTTTCCACGCCGTCGAAGAGGGCGGAGAAGGAGAAATCCCGTCCGGGACGGAGGTTTTCGAGGATATACTCCATCCGGTCGGCGACGGTGACGGTTTCGTCGTGAATTTCGCCGACGGTCAATTTTTCGGCGAGGCGGCGAAGGACTTGGTTGAAGGCGTGCCAGAGGTCGAGTTTGTCGGCCTTCTTGAGTGGTTTCGGGAGGGGCAGGAGGAGTTGTTGCATTTGGACCAGGCGGGGCAGGAGGTCGGTCTGGGCCACGGCCAGGCGATCGAGGTCTTTGGCGGCCTGCTTGAATTTCTGGTATTCGAGGAGTTGGTGGACGAGTTCCCAGCGGGGGTCAAACTCCTCCTCGTCGGTTTCCGATTCGGCGGCCGGGACGTTTTTCGGGAGGAGGGTCCGGCTCTTGATTTCCATGAGAGTCGCGGCCATGACGAAAAACTCCCCGGCGACTTCGAGTTGCATCCGCTCCATTTCGTAAAGGGTCTTCAGATACTGCCGGGTGACCATTTCCAGCGGGATGTCGTAGATATCGATTTCGTGTTTCCGGATGAGAAACAGGAGGAGGTCGAGGGGACCTTCGAAGGCCGGGAGTTTGACTGGATAGGTGTTGGTTGAAATCACGGGTGGTGAAAAGAGTGGTGGTTCCGCCGATGAATCGGCCGATGTCAGAACGCCAGATAGGAGAAGGAGATGGAGAACCCCGCCGGGCTTTCCCGTTCCGTTCCGGTCCGCAGGAAGACCTGGTAGTTGACATCCCAGGTGTTGTGGAAGTTCTGAATTAATGTGTAAGTTTGCCGGGAAAAACGGTGGCGGTCGGCGTCGTAGCGGATCTCGCCGACCACTCGGTAGGTTTCGTTGAGGCGGCGGGTGAAGGCGGCGGTGTATTCTTCGACCCGGTCTTCGACGTATTCGGTCCCCAGCCGGATCGACCAAAAGCGGGCGTCGGTGATGGTGAGACCGGTAGCCATTTCCCGGGTGTGGAGTTGTTGCGGAGAGAGGCGGTTCAGGAGATCGAAGCGGAGCCAGTAAATCGGGGTGAAGGCGACGGAGGTGTGGACGTCCGAGACGAATTCCTGGCCGGGTTCCCGGGAGAACCGGAGATCGTTGGCGACGAAGACCGAAAGGAGATCGGTGGAGCCGTAAGTCGGATGACGGGTCTGAAAGGCGTTTTCAACCCCGTAGCGCAAAGTGTGGATCTCCGACATTTCGTCGAGGTTGCGGATCTGGCCGAGATCGAGCGGCTGCAACTGGGTAGAGAAGACCTGGCGGTCCACCTGGGGGATGAACTGCGTCCCCCGGTCGGCTCGCGGGATGTAGCGGTATTGAAGCCGGGGCTTCACCACGTGGCGGATGTCGTCGATTCCCCAAAGCTCGTTTTGGTAGTCGTAGACGGCGAAGGCGTTCCCTTCCAGGTCGGCTCCGATTTCGCCGAGCAGCCGGGTGTAGTCGTCCCGTCCCTCAAGAGCCCGTTGGTAATGGGTCACCCGGCCGCCCGCCTTCGGGGTGAAGGTCAGCCAATCGGTGACCACGAACGGACGATTGATCCCGTAGTAGAGATCGAAACGGTCGGAGCGAGTGTTATCGCCGAGGGGATCATTTTCCCGGAGGCCGGCGGCGCTCGCCTGCAGTTGTTGGTAAAGACCAGTTTCGTTCGCTCCGAGGGGCCGGGGAAGAAGATCGAAGCGGACCTCGGGAAGACGTTCCGGAACGACTTCGAAGTCGTTGGGGGAGACCTGGGTGAAGAGTGAGATCAAGTAACCTTCGCCCAGATAAACCGCTTCGACGAAGTTGTTCGGGAATTGGTTTCGTCCGAAAATGCGGGGGCGGAAGTCGCGGGTTACTTCGGAGTCGCTCCAGATATCGCCGACCCCGGTGATCTCGACGGAGTCCCCGATCCATTGTTTGTGACGCCACTCGAGGTAATATCTTTGATCGTCGACCGGACGTCCGATCCGGTCGGTCCCGAGATCGCCCCGGTCGTCGATGAAACCACCCCGGATGCTTCCGTCGAAATAGGTTCCCGGTCCCGGGGACCGGTAGCTCACGCCCGGGCCGAAGAGGAGGCCTCGCCGGTGGTAATAGCCGAGCTCCGGGCCGACCGCCAGTCCGGTGGTGATGGGGGTCCGGGTGCCGACGAAGCCATAGGCCCCGAGGTTTTCGGTGTAACCGGCTTCGGCTTGGGCGTCGGTGGTCAGGCCGCCGGCCAGGCCGCGCATCAGGGAGGGAACGTAAAAGACCGGGACCCGCCCGACCCGAATCGTGACGTGGTCGGCTTCGATCCGTTCGCCGGGATACAGGCGAATGGTCCGGGCGCGCAGGTTGATCGCCCCGGGGCTCGGTTCCCCGAAATAGGCGAGGGTGTTTTCCAATTCGACCAAATCCGGTCCGGCGGAGCCGAAAGCGGCGCTGGCGACGAGCGGCGGTTGGCCGAACCGGATCTCCTCGCCGTTGGCGGTATTGGTCGGGAGGTGGTAATGGATCCGTTCGCCGATCAGGCGGAATTCGGGGGCGGTGATCGCCACTTCCCCTTCGGCGGTGGCTTGGCGGCGGTCCTGGCTGTAAATGATCTGGTTGGCGGTCAGCAGCGGCGCCTCCGGCCGTCGCTCCACCTCCGCGCCCTGGAGAGGCCCCGGCAGAAGCCATGAGGTGCAGCCGGCGAGGGCGGTGAAGCTGATTTTTTTAAGAAACACAGCAATGGGACTACGTTGTCCGGCACCGCTGGACAAGTTCATTTTCCGGCCGGACTCTTGGGATTTTCGGGGGAGCGGTTCAGCCGAGTTCCGACGGTTCGGGAATGAAGTCGTTTTGGATCGACCAAAGCCTGGCGTAATGGCCGCCGGCTTCGATCAGGGTTTCGTGAGGGCCTTGTTCGAGGATCCGGCCATGGCTGAGGACCACGATCCGGTTGGCTTTTCGGACGGTGGAAAGCCGGTGGGCGATGACCAGGACAGTCCGGTTTTTCATCATCCGGTCGAGGGCGGATTGGATTTTGTATTCCGTCAAGGTATCGACGCTCGCGGTGGCTTCGTCGAGAATCACGATCGGCGGATTCTTCAGGATCACCCGCGCGATGGTGAGCCGCTGTTTCTCGCCCATGCTCAGCCGGACCCCCCGCTCGCCGATCGGGGTGTCGAGGCCTTGGGGAAGCTTGCGGACGAATTCCTCGGCGTGGGCGGCTTCCAGGGCTTCCCAGAGCTCCGCTTCGGTGGCGTCGCTCTTGGCCAAAAGGAGGTTTTCCCCGACGGTGCCGTCGAATAGGAACGGTTCCTGGGCGACGAGGCCGATGTTGGAACGGAGCGACTCGAGATCGACTTGGCGGACGTCGGTGCCGCCGATGGTGATCGAACCGCCGCTGACGTCGTAATAACGGAGGAGCAAGTTGGCGATGGTGCTTTTGCCCGCGCCGGTGTGGCCGACGAGCGCGACCGTTTCGCCGCGGGGGATGACGAACGAGAGGTTTTCGATCACTTCGGCGCGGTCGTCGTAGGCGAATGAAACGCCCTGGTAAACGACGTCTCCGGCCGGTTGGGGGAACGGGACCGGATCGGGGGCGTTGGTGACCGCCACCGGATGGTCGAGGATCTCCATCACCCGGTCGCCCGAGGCGCGCCCGGCGCTGAGGAGGTGGTTGAGTTGGTTGAGCCGGTTGACCGGTTCGTAAAGCATGGTGCAGTAAGCGTAGAAGCCGACGAAGGTCCCGGCGGTCATTTCCCCCTGCATCAACAGGTAGCCGCCGTAACCGAGCACCGCGACGGCCCCCGTGCTGGCGATGAAACTGGTCGCCGGGCTGTAGATCGACCAGCGGCGCATCGCTTTCAAGGTCGTTTCTTTCAAGTCGACCGCCCGGTCCATGAACCGGTCCTGCTCGCGGGGACGCAAGGCGAAGGCGCTGATCAGGCGGTGCCCCTGGAGGTGTTCGACGAGGAGGGCGTTCAGGCGGCCGGCGCTCCGCCGCACGAAACCCCAGTTGCGCCGGGTCGCCTTGGCGTGGTTGATCCCGAGGAACAGCAGCACCGGCAACGGCAGAATGACCAAGGTGGCGAGCGACGGTTCGAGCCAGAAAAGCATCCCGGCCACGCCGAAGACAGTGATCACCGCCACCAACCCTTGTTCGGTGCCGTCGAGGATGACCCGCTCGACGTTTTGGACGTCCTCGATCACCCGGGAGGCGATCTCGCCGCTCGGATTCCGGTCATAATACGTCACCGACATGTCGAGCAACTTGTCGTGGACGTCGCGGCGAAGATCGATCAGGACCCGTTGTTCGAGGTAATTGTTGACCCGGATCCGGGCGAAATTGAGGAAATCCCGTCCGAAGAAACAGATCAAGGCGGCGCCGACGCCCCACCAGATGTAGCTTGTCTGTCCGGCGGCGGCGATGTTGTCGATCACCCAGCGGATCACCATCGGAATGGCGATCAGGAAGGCGGTGCTACCGACGGCCAACAACAGCGTCGACAGGAAAGCGATCCTGTATCGGACGAAATAACGGGCGATTCGGAGAATTGGATTCATGCTGGATTCGACTTAACCACTAATCATCGACCCGAACGGGTTGGCGCGATGGTTCAGGCGACGGTGAGGAGTTCCCGCACTTTGAAGTAGTCGACCCGCGAGAGACGGTGACCGATCGCTCCGGCGGCTTCCTCGACGTCGCTGACGCGTTTGATTCCCACGATAGCACAATGGATCGCCGGATGCATCAGGGTGGCGGCCAAAACCAGTTGGACCGTGGTCAATCCGTATTCTTCGGCGATCCCGCCCAACTGGGCAACCCGGTCGCAAAGCATTCGGAAACGCTCGCCGATGAAGTCGGGGTTCGTGTTCCGGAAATCCTCCAACTTTTCCGTCCCATGGTATTTGCCGGTGAGTAAACCTTTGTGGAGCGGGCTGTAAACCAGGACTCCGACGTCGTTCGCGAGGCAGTAAGGAAGGAGGTCGTCCTCGATTCGTCGGTCGAGGAGGGAGTAGGGCGGTTGTTGGGTGTCGAAGCGGCAGCCGGCCGACTCGGCCATCCGGAGTTGTTCCGGATTCCAGTTACTCGCCCCGTAGCAGCGGATTTTCCCTTGGCGTTGCAGCAACGACATCGCCTCGGCGATTTCGAGCGGATCGGTCAGCGGATCGAAGGCGTGACACTGGTAAAGGTCGATGTGATCCATTCCGAGTCGTTTCAGGCTGGCGTCGCAAGCCGAGACGATATGTTCGGCCGACAAATTCGGATGGCGGCTTCCGTCCGGGTAAAAATGCCAAAAAGCCTTGGTCGCCACGACGATTTCGTCGCGCGGCAGATCCTTGAGCGCCTCGCCCATCACCTGTTCGGCGAGCCCGTCGCCATAGGCGTCGGCGGTGTCGTAGAAGTTGATTCCGAGCTCGAACGCCCGCCGCATCGCCCGCTTGGCATCGTCGGAATCCTGTTTTCCCCAAAAACGCGGCGACAATTGCCACGAACCGTAACAAATCGGCGAGACCTCCAGTCCGCTGCGCCCCAATTGAACTCGATGGTTTTCCATTCGACCAAGGTGGCAAAACCCGAGTCGAAAAGCAATGCCTCTCACAGAAGGAAGTGAAGGGGAGGGAAGGGACCCGGAGGTGTTTTGGCTCTACCCGGACAGGACGGAACGAAGCGGAGATGGCGAAGCAATGTTCCGGCTCCTTGGCGTAACCAGAGACGCGGGTTTTCCATCGCTTATGGGTCAGCCGAAAGACGTCTGTCCATCAGGAGAGGCCGTCGCGGCTCCGGGGAACCAGGAGGGATCGCGCAATTTGCGGAAGGCATAGCCGAGGGCGATCATGGAGAGAGGGACGGTCACGAATAAGCCGACCACGAAGACGAGCAGACCGATAAAGTTGATACAGAAAAGCAGTATAAAGAGCAGGAACAAGTTGAAGAGCGAACCCTTGGTAATCGTATAACTTTCGCCGAGCGCATCGATCGGTCCGCGTTTTTCATCCACGATCAGAAAATCGTAAAAGAAAAACATGATGGAGAGAATGATTCCGGGAATAATGAGCAGGACAAATCCGAATAGCGTGAAGATCGCATAGAGGATCGTGGCGAGAATGTATGAGAGCAGCAATCGGTATTGGGAAAAGAGGTCTCCAATTCGCCCTTGGCCGTGATCGCAGAAAGTCAGGCTCACTTTTACCATGCCCAGGGATATCAACATCGACAACAGCATGTCCCCGATGTGAAGGATAAGGCCGACGGCGAACGAGTGCTCGGTCACGGTTTCCGCGATCCAACCCGGCACGACGAATAGGACTCCGGCCACAATCAATAAGCCGATAAAAAAACCGATGTTATTTAGGGTGGTCTGCCAGCCGAACTGAATCGCCTCGCGCTTGGAAAAGGATCCTCTGGTCGCGGTTCGCTCACGCCCGCCGTCCGGGTCGGGTGGCACACTTATCTCTCGGGAAGGAGTCGCGAACGCCCCAGCCAACGCGGACTTTTCCGCCTCGATCCAGTCGGGCATCCCCTCGGTCCAAACCAAGGTCGTCGGTGCGATTTCCCCTTGGGCGATCAGGGTCCGCATTTCCTCTTCGCTAACGGGCCCCAGTTGCCGGTCATCCTTCGCGTAATGCCACATATCGTATTTTTTTATTGGGTTAATAAGGGGCGCGGATACGCGCCGAATGTGTGCTGGTATCGTAAATCAGGTCACGTTGTCAATCTTGCGTGCGACGGGCGAAAAAAACGAATAGCGGTTTGCGCCGTTTCGAAACCTCCTCCATCCGCTGGCGGGGTGAGTCATTGGAATAAACTTAACGAAGATCCGCCACCCCTTCTTCGAGTCCGTTTTGGGTAAACCCACCTCGGGCGCCGTCGAATCTTCAGGCGTTGGAACCATCTGGCTGGAGTTGGGTCAAATCATTGAAGGGCAGGAGCTCAGTGGTTTTGGCCTTTCATGAGTATTAACTGAATCGACAAATAAAAAGCCCTCGGTGGGAGAAATCCATTTAAACGGTATGAACTGCGCAACACTTGACCTTTTTCGGGGGTTTTCCCTATTTACTCAATCGTTATGACACGCACCACCTCTGTATCCACGAACCGCCGTGATGGCGGGTTCACTTTGCTCGAAATTCTGATCGCCATCGCGTTGTTGGCGGCGATCGCGGCGTTGCTGATCGGCAACCTGGACCGGGTCCTCGGGGGGGGGCGGACCGAGGTCGCGAGAATTTTCGTGAACGAGACGATGGAGAATCCTTTGATGCAGTATCGCATTCACATGGGGCAATTTCCGACCACCGAACAGGGGCTGGAGGCTTTGCTCCGGCGCCCTTCGGACGAGGCCACCAATTGGCAGGGGCCTTACGTCCGGCGTTTGTCCAACGATCCGTGGGGGAATCCGTATCAATATCGTTTCCCGGGGGAAAGAAATCCCGAGTCCTATGATCTCTGGTCGTTCGGTCCCGATGGGGTCGACAGCGACGCCAACATCGGCAACTGGGAAAAATCCGAAAGGGATTAGACTCCGGTCGCCGAAGGTTTGGTCCCGGCGCGGCCGGGAGGTTTTCATGAAGCGGACAAGACAACTGCGGGAGAGCTGCGGCGGCCATGGCCGACGGGCTTTCACGGCGATGGAGGTCGTGATGGTGATCACCTTGCTGGCGGCGGTGCTCGCCCTTTTGATCCCGCTTTTTTACCCGATGGAAGGGAAGTTTCTCAAACGCCCGGCGGTGGAACAGGTTCAACGGGCGTTCGCCGAGGCGCATCGTCTGGCCCAGGTCGAGAACCGGGTGATTTTCCTCGATCATGACTCCGAGAAGGAGGTCCTTCGGTTGACGGATGAAGACGGAGAGCTCCGTGGAGTGGTGGAGTTGCCGAAGGGATCGGTGACCCGGCTCCGGTTCTACCGGGTGAAACCGGAACGCGAGATCGCGTCCGAGCCCGCTTTCGAGGCCGAGGAGCATGCCATCCGACGGATTCCGTTCGCCCCCTACGGAACGGTCGCCGTGGAGGCGACCATCGAGACCGCCCAGTCGGCCATCCGAATGTTGTTCGATCCATTTTCCCCGCTCACATGGCACGTTCAATCGGAATAGGGGCCAAACCGATCCGGGGTTTTTCCCTCGCGGAGGTGGTGGTGGCGGTGACGCTATTCACGTTGGCCGCCTTCGTGCTGGGGCGGGCGGTGGTCGACAATCTCCATGTCTTGCATCTGCAAAGCGAGTTCGACGAAGGCCACGTACTCGAAGTGGTGCGGCGGGAGATTCTCACGAAAACGAACCGCACCGCTGTGGAGGCGGGCGGCGAGATCGAGGTGGTGACTCCCCGGCAAAACGGCGGCAACCGCGTGAACGGCGAGGAAAACCGGAACCGGACGGTCCGGGTCCGTTGGGAGGCGGAGGTTTTGGCTACGAAAATCCTCGATGTCCACGCGATCGTGGCGGAAGTGCGCAGTCAGGATGGCGACGACGCCTCGGTGCATCCGTTCCAGTTGTTCGTTTACCGGCCGGGTTGGTCGGAGCGGGAGACGCAGTCGCGGTTGGAGGAGGTCAAGGAAGAGGAGTTCCGGGAACGCTCGCAGGCGCGGGGGGGATTGACGGGAGGGGAACGGTGAAACGCGCGACGGCAGATTCGCGCGGCCTCACTTTCATCGAAGTGTTGGTCGGACTGTCGATTTTCTCGTTGATCATGTTGGGCGGGGTGACGTTGATCCATTCGATGGTGCGGGCCCATTATGTGGTGGAAACGAATTCGCTGTTCGACCGCCATGTCGAGGGAACCGGGAAGTTGTTGGAAACGTTGGCGGTCGCAACGGGTGCCGCCTCACAGACCCCTGGACCGCAATACCGCTGGGAACGGTCGCCGGTGACCCAGCGGCACACCCTCAGCTTCCGGATCGACCGGGAGATGCCGATTTTCGTCAGCGAACTGAATCCATTGCCGCCGCTGACCGCTTTTTTGCAATTCGACGCTGAGAACGAGCAGTTCTGGCTCGCCTGGTTCCCGGATCCGCAATTCACCGAAAACCGTCGCCGGATACGTTACACGCTTCTCTCTCCGTGGGCGGCGGACATCGAGTTCGGTTACTATCTCGGCACCGAGCGGGGCTGGGAATTCGAGCGGTTATCCGGCGGAGAGCGGACCCATGGGAACCGTCGGCCGAACCGGATCGAACTGGTTTTCGAGCGGGCCGGTCAGGTCAAACGCCACACCATTCACCTGGAGGAGGATCGACGCCATGTCTTGCTCTACTGAACGGAGGAAGCGAAAAACCGGGGTGATCCTCCTGGTTGTCCTCGGCATGATTTTGATGATGTCGTGGCTCACCGTGGAAGTTTTGGCGGCGGTGAAGAAGGAATTGCCGAGGAAGGCCGATCCGGCGCAGGAAGCGCAACTCCGCAATTTGGCCTACCAGTTATTGGAAATCAGCTTCGGGGTGTTGGCCGAAATCGATCGGATCGAAGAGGGGATTTACAGTCCGGTCCAAGGGTGGAGCAACCCCTTGGCTTACGCCGGGATCCGCGAAGGAAGCGAACCGTTCCGGCGGGAAGTCCGGTTCGCCGCGCCAACGGCGGACCCGCGGTCGCCTGCCGCGTCAACCGCGGGCGCGGGCGGAGGGGGAAACGGCGAACTTTCGTTGCTGGAGGAGTTGCAACGGGAGGAGGCCGCCGAGGAAACGGATGCCGCTGACGCCGGGTTCGCCGATGCGGAGGAGCGGGACGTTCCGGCGGCGGCGCTTCCGGAGATGTTGACGGAGATCGCGGCGCTCGAATTGCCGCCAGGGTTGCAGGCGCGGATCCGGATCCGGGACGAGTCGGGGAAACTGTCGTTGACCGGCACGAACGAAACCCGCTGGCATCATTTTTTCGAAGCGATGGGTTTCGAGGAAAGCGAGCGGGATATTTTGACCGACAGCCTTCTCGATTGGATGGATCGGGACGACGTCGCCCGCCCGCACGGCGCCGAAACGGCTTTTTACCAGCAGCGCGATCCCCCGTACCGGGCGCCCAACCGTCCGCTCCGCGACTTCCAGGAACTGCGACTTATTCAAGGATTCGAAACCCTTTTCTTCGACGAGGAAGGGACGCCGAACGAGAACTTCCGCCGGTTTCGCGACTCGGTCTCCCTTTATCATCGGGACGAGGTCAATTTCAACACCGCTCCCGCGCTGGTTTTGGAAGCCTTGGCCGAGGAGCAAGGATTCGAAGCCGACGACGTATCCGGCTTTTTGGCCGGCGCCGACGGAACGCCCGGGACCTCCGATGACCGGATCCTGCGCCGGGGGTTGAATCCGGACGATCTGCCCCGCAACGAGGATGGGGAACCGGTGCCATTCGACCGCACCGCCACCACCCTGCACGTGGTGATCGAGGTGACTGGCGGCCAGACCGTCTTCACCCTGGAGGGAATCCTGGATTTGACACGTCGCCACGCCGGTGGGGTTTACCCCTATAGGATCGTGCAACTTTTCGAGAACACACCCGTCTATTAACCTACATTCTGCAATTGAGATCGCCGCGAAAAAGCACAAAAGGCTCAAAACAGGGAGATAAGATCACTTGGATATGAGAAAGCCGACCACCTCTCCAGGGAAACAAATCCCTTCGATCAACTCGTTTTTTTTGAGTATTTTGCGCCTTTTCGCGGCGATCCACTGATTTTCTTCGGATTAACACATGGCCCGATCAACGGAAAACCGACCAGTCCGCTCGGATGAGCCCGTCGACCTCAGCGTCCGGCTGGTCGCCTCGGCGCGTTTTTTCACCGCCACCACTTCGCTGCCGCGCGGCATTCGTCCCCGCGACTTGAGACCGATGGCCGGTGGGCTGGTCGAGGAGCATTCCCCGCTTCCGTTGGAGCAGACGGCGTGGGGGTATTTGGCGGAACCCGGACGGAAAAAAGAAGGAGCGCTGCTCTATTTCGCGGCCGCCCGGACGGCGGTTTTCCCGGAGGTTTCTCCGAAGATCCGGGAAGCGAAAGCCTCCCAGCCGGTTCTTCCGGCGTTTGCCGCCCTTTACGGCCTGCGGATGAAGGCGCCGACCTGGATTTTCCTCGCCGACGACCAAGGGGTGGCGGCGTTGTTGTTTCAACCCGATTCGGGGGTGCCGACGCGGATTCTCGCCCGGTTCGTCGAGGATGAGCGGGTCGACAACGCCAAACTCTGGAAACTCCGGGAGGAATTGGCCGGGGAAATTCGGCGGGATCGTCCGAAAGAGGCGAAAGAGGAGCAAGCGCTGGACGGATTGATCCGCGCGACCGGAAAGGCGGGACGCAACAACCGGGGAGTTTTCTTCACCTTGGAACGGCAAGCGACCCCCGGCGGTTCCTGGTCGGCGTGGAAACGGACCGAGTTGAAGAAGCCGGCCCAGGTGTTGGGCGCCGATCTCCGCGATCACGACGAACTGGAGTCGACCCACCGGACCAATCAATCCGGCAAACGGATCGTCGTCGCCGCGGCGGTCTTCGGGGCGGCCATCGTCGCATTGGTCTGCCTCGAGCTGATCCTTTTCGGACGCAACCAGGAGGCGTTGGAAATCCGTTCGCAAATCGCGGCGCGCGCTTCCGACGTCGAGCGGTTGCAGGAGATCGAGCGGATGAACAAGGCGCTCAACGAAGTGTTCGCCCGGGAGTTTCTGCCATTCGATTGGCTGATGTTGGTCAACGAGCACCGTCCGCAGGAGATCTCCTTCACCAGCTACGGAATCGAAACCGGTGCCGAGGTGGCGATCCAGGGGCAGGCCCGGGAGGTCGGGTTTATCAACGCCTTCGCGGAACGTCTCGGCGGAGATCCCCGGTTCCAATCGGTTCAATTGCAAGACGTCCAAACCGCCCGCGAAGGGGCAACCTTCCAGTTGCGGATCGCTCCTGGCGACATCCGGGCGACGCCGCCACCGACGAACAATCTCGACTCCGGCGACGATTCCGGTGAAGAAGGGGAGGAGCCATGATCCGCGTTCTGCTTAATATGTCGGTCCGCGAGCGTCTCATGTTGGGGGCGTTGATCACGGTGTGTTTGCTGATTTGGGCGAGTCGGCTCTCCGACCGTTGGAGCGACACCGAGCAAGCTCTCAATACCGCCCGGCGGGAAGCGGAGATCCAGCGGACCTGGCTCGGCAACAGCGCCTTCCTTCAGACCCAGCTGGAACGCTCGATGTCCCGGGTCGACACCGGCCGAATGTTGTCCGCCAACGGATTGACCGCTTTGGTTGACGCCTACGCCCGGGAGCATGATCTGCGGCATGAGTTGAGCAGTCCGACGGTCACGCCCGGGGTCGTGTATTCCCGGGCGACGCTCCGGATGAATCTGCGCAACGTTTCGTTGCACGACCTTCTTCGGTTTCATTTTCATATTCTGGAACATCATCCATACGTCGCCCTCGAAGGAGTGGCGATCATTCCAAATCGAGCGGATCCGCGACTTCTGAACGTTCGCCTTCGGATGAGCGCGATTCAAATTCATGAAACCACCGACCGCTGATTCCGGAATCCCTTTCATCACCATGCTTCGTTTGCGCACCACACTCACCGTTTCCTGCCTCCTGGCGGTCTCTCTTTTCATTCAAGCGACGACGTCCGTTCACGCGGAAGAAGAAGTCGTGATTTCGCGGATCGTCGCTTCGCCGATCGGAGACCGGAATCCCGACCAAATGATCGGTCCGATCCGGATGTCGAACATGAACGTCCTCCAGACGATCGATCTGCTGCGGGAGTTCAGCGGCCGGGTTATTCTGCCGGGGGAAAACCTTCCCGAATTGAAACTGAATTTCAACAGCGGCGGGCAACTGCGCCGGAAAGACGCGATCTTCGCGATCGAAAACCTGCTGGCGATGAACGGCGTCCATCTTCGTTTGATGGATGAAGGTTTCGTGGCGGTCACTCCATCGGCCCATGTCGAGCGAAGCGCGCCGGTTCTCCTTTCCAGTTGGCCGGAGGCCACCGATTCCAATCAGATTTACTCCAAACTCTTCCAGTTGCAGAACGTCTCGGAAAATGTCGCTTTCCAACGGGTCCGCAACTTGCTCTCGACCCGCAACCGATCCGGCGTGCAACGGATGCCGGAGGCGAACGCCTTGCTGATCACCGACACGTTGTCCAACCTGCGCCGGATCGACCAACTGTTGAAGGTCCTCGATCAGCCGTCCGCCTTGCGCCACGAGCTCTACACGTTCCAGATCGAACATGGCAATGCCTCGGGGGTGCGTCAGCATTTGTTGCAAGCGCTCCGGTCGGGACTCGCTTCCCGGCTCAGCGAGACGATGATTCATGCCGACGCCCGCAGTAATATCCTCTGGCTCGTCACCCATCCGTCGAACTACGACTTTTTCGCCGAACTGATCCAGGAGTTCGACCAGGAAATCATTCCGTTCACCACCACCGAAATCGTCCAGATCGAACGGGGCAACTTCTGGTCGATCTGGAACGCCGTCAACGGCATCATCCGCACCCAGCAAAACCATTATCGTCAACGTTCCTTCCGCGCCCGGGAAACGACTCTACCCGCCGCGAGCCGACGGATGACGGTGGAAGGAGAGAGCGAAATGTTGGAGTTCGTTTCCGGGGAAAACGGAGACGCCGACACCTTGGCCGTGGAGGAGGCTACCCGGTCCTCCGATCCGTCGGCGGTAATGGTCGAAGAGGCTGACCCGGAACTCCAGTTCAGCCCCTACATCGCCTTGTTCGCCGACGCCTCCAATAATTCGATTGTGGCGTATGGCACCCGGGCCGACATCCGGCGGGTCCGCGCCTTGATCGCCCAGCTCGACATTCGGTCCGCCCCTTACATCCAGACCGAATCGATTCCAGTCGTTCACGCCGAAGCGGACGATTTGCGAAACATCATTTCCTGGACGATTTCCACCCAGCAACGGACTTTCCGCCAAGCCCAGATTCCGGATTCCGGCCGGACCGAGCAGAGCCGTTCGGAGATCGAGGAAAGTTACGAATTCAGCTCCTTCGCCGCCGTCATTTCAAACCGCCGGGACAATTCCCTGCTCGTTCACGGGACCCAACAGGACATCGGGCGGATCCGCGGTTTGATCGAGAAACTCGACGTTGAATCGATCCCGCTCACCCGCAATGAGGTTATCTATCTTGAGCACGCGGAGGCGGCGGCCCTGGGACGGATGGTTCAGTCGATCATTCATTTCCAGCGGCAGGCCTTCGCCCGCCAACGGACCCAGTCCCAGGCGCGGCCGGATGACAACGGCGCGTTGATCGGCGAACAGCCTTCCCTCGGATTCGAGTTCAGTCCCTACGCCGTGGTCAACGCCGACCGGCGGACCAACGCCCTCTTCCTCTACGGCACCGCTCAGGACATCGCGCGAGTCCGCCACATCGTGAAGGAGGCCGACATCCCAGTGGAACCCAGCACCACCACCCGGATTCTTCCGCTGACCCATACCGACGCCAATCAGACCTCCGCGATCATCAATCGCCTGGTCGCCGGGCAGAACCGCGCCCTGGCCCGGGTTCGCAGCGAGACCCGGGGCATCCGCAATCCGGCCGCCGACGGGGGCGACAACCTGTCCGCCGGAATGATCGACGGCGACGAATCGTTGCAATTCAGCCCGTTCATCAGCGTCACCCCCGACAACCGGAGCAACTCCTTGATCGTGTATGGAACCCATGGAGACATTCGCCAGGTCCAATCGCTGTTGCGCGAAGTCGACATTGAGGTGGCCCCCTTCACCCGCAGTGAAATTTTCTTCCTGGAAAACACCCAGGCCAACAACCTCTTTCCGGTTCTCAGCCGGGTCGTCCAGGGGCAGGAACGCGCTTTGCGCCGGGTCCGTTCCAGCATTCTTGAAATCCGCAACATCCGGCCCGACGATCCGGCGGCCGAGGGCGTGGAGATGGCGCTTCAAGGTTTGCAATTCAGTCCTTACATCACCATCACGCCGAACAGTCGCAACAACACCATCATTGTTTTTGGCACCGAGTCCGATATCCGTCAGTTGGGCCAATTGATCGAGGCGAGCGACGTCAAAACCGCTCCCCGCACCCGTAGTCGGACGTTTTTCATTCGGCACGCGAACGCTCCGGATGTGGCGCGGACGATCAACGCTTTGATCAGCCAGCAGCAACGCGTCCGGGAGCGCGAAGCGACTTTGACCCGGGTCTTCCGGCGAAACGGAGAGACTTCCGACGACCGGGAACGGGACGAGGATGGATCCAACGGCGGCGAATCCCGTCTGGGGAACCTGATCGAGGAAACATCCACCACCAGTTTCGCCGATCTGTATTCATTTGACGAGGACCTGCAGTTCAGCCCCTACATCAGCCTGGTCGCCGACACCCGGAGCAATTCGGTGTTGGCTTACGGAACCACCTTCGACCTTGAACAGGTCGGCCATTTGATCGAGCAGATCGACAACGTTCTCACCCAGGTCCGGATCGAGGTAATCATCGCCGAAGTCACCCTTTCCGGCAATCAAGTCAGCGGGCTCGAATCGTTCGGGATCAACTACCGCAATCCGTTCGATTTCCAGGGGAACGCCACCGTGCCCGGCGACATCGGGGTCCGCGGCTCCGCTCCGGGCTTGGACAGCGACGGACGTCCGGCGATGGATTTCGGTTTGGCGTTGCGCGATTTCAGTCTCACCAGCGTCTTCCGGGTCGCCCAACAGGATAACATGGTCAAGGTTCTCTCCGCTCCGTCGATCACCACTTCGCATAACCAGGTGGCGACGATCAACGTCGGGGAAGCCCGGCCGGTGATCACCAGCCTGTCGAGCAACCTGGCGAGCTCGAACCTGGTGACCCGTTCCGAGATCGAGTTCCGCGACATCGGCATCACCTTGCGGGTGCGGCCGTTGGTCGGTGAAGACAGTTTCATTCAGATGGACCTGGAGCAAATTGTCGAAACCGTGATCGACACCCAGACCATCGACGGGAACGTCCAACCGATCATCGGAACCCGCCGGGCGCATTCCTTCGTCAGCGTCCGCAACAGCGAGGTGCTGGTTATGGGAGGTCTCCAATCGGTGGATACGTCCAACCGCGAAGGACGGGTGGCGCTGCTCGGCAACCTGCCGGTCTTCGGCAACCTTTTCCGTCCGAGACAGCAGGGGGAAACCGTCCGCGAACTCGTCATCTTCATCCAACCTTACGTGGTGGAGAGCCAGCCGCGCGACCGGATTTTACGTCATGAAAATTTGGAGAACAGCATGATTGGCGAATCGGTCGACCATTTCATGAAACAGGGACGGTTCTTTGAGATTGAAACCCGGACGGAAGCCCCGGTCCCGGCCGCGGAACCGTCGGCGTCCGAGGAACCATCGGCTCCGCGCGAGGAACCGCGGGAACCGGCCGATTTGCCGCCCGCCCGTCCGGAACCGGTGAGACCGACGGTGGAAGAGGAGGACGCTCCGCAGGCGTTCGTTCCGGATTCGACGTCCAATGGCGAACCGCCTCCGATGGTCCGCCGCATTTCGAGAGGAGCGGGACGATGAGTATTCGAAATAAAACAACGACGGTTGTTCTTGCCGCAATCCTTGGCGCTTCCGTTCCGATGATTGGCACCGCCGAAGAAGCGGCGAAGGCCGATCCGATGGCAGCTTACCGGGCGTTGGTCGACAACTCACCCTTTTTGACGATGGAGTTTCGCCAACGCCGGCAGGCCTCCGCCGATTTGCGGCAAATCAGTTTTCACGGCGGGGTGCAAATCGAGGGGCGATGGCTCCTCTGCTTTCACGATCGCCAGAGGAACGAAACCGTTTGGGTCGCCGTGGGGGAAACCTTTAGAGACCATACCGTCAAGTCCTACGCCGCGGATCAGGGCGAGGTTGTTCTTGAAAAAGGGGGAAATACCACGACCGTACGACTGCAGTAATGGGGAGAGGAATCGACCAGTGAGGCATCCGGGAAATCATATCGACGTTTGCAGTTCTTCAACTCAGCGCTTCGGACTGGGCTGGGCGATGGCCGAACTTTCAGTGCTCAAAACGCGTCCGGTCACCGCGGGTTCGAAGCCCCGAAGGGGAGTCATTCCACAGGTTTTTGGACGAAGCAGGACGATGGCCGCACCTTCAGTGCTCAGGACATGTCCGGTCACCGCGGGCTCCAAGCCCCGAAGGGGAGTCATTCTACAGCCCAGGGCAACGCCCTGGGGTCTCGTTCGATTTGAATCGCCAGCCCTGAAAGGGCGACACTCCGGCCGCCGGGCCCGATCTCGCTGTTCCCAAAACGTTTCGGTCCGGCGACCGGTCGTTGAACCATCCACCGACGCACGCCATGGAAAAAATCCTTAAGATACCGTCCCTGCAACGTCTTCTCGAAGATACCGATCCGCTCGAGGTCCAGCGGATCGACCGGGCGCCCCGGGCTCAAAAACTGGCGGTGTTGTCCGATTTGACCGCGATCAGCGAACGCGAATTGATGGTGATCATCGGCCACGGGATCGGGATCGACATCCTCGACCGCTTCACCCCGGACGAAGAGGAGGCCGAAAAAATCCCCCTTCGGATGATTCTCCGTTACCAATGCCTGCCGATCCATCCGCCGCCGGAGTGGGACGGACATTATTGCCTCGCCACCGCCTGGCCGCCCGATCCGGAAATGATCCAATGGCTCTACGCCCAGATCGGCCGGAAACTGACGTTTTTCATGGCGCTTCCGGAGAAGCTGAACGGATTTCTCACCGAACGCTACGGGGTCGGTTCGGAGAGTCTCGACGATCCCCGGATGCAGGCGCTCCTCGATCGGCGGGAAACGAAGCAGGAGGAAGACGAGGACGAAAACGCCGCCATCATCCGGTTCGTCAATGAAGTGGTCGCCCAGGCGATGCGCGACCGGGCGACCGACATCCATTTCGAGCCGCGCAAGGAGTCGCTCAAGATCCGTTACCGGATCGACGGACAGTTGGTCTCCGTCCCGGTCCCGAAGAACTTGGTCGCCTTCCAGAGCGCGATTATTTCCCGGATCAAAATCATGTCGCGGCTGAACATCTCCGAACGGCGGCGCCCGCAGGATGGACGTATCACCTACGGCCAAGGGCGCGACGAGGTCGACGTCCGCGTTTCGACTTTGCCGACGATGTATGGCGAGAGCGTCAGTATGCGCTTGCTGAACGAACAGAGCCAGCCGACTTCGATCCGCGATCTCGGGTTCATCGACACCGACGAAGCGGCGATCCGCCAGGTGTTGGATCTTCCCCATGGAATCGTGTTGATCACCGGTCCGACCGGTTCCGGGAAGAGCACGACGTTGAGCGCCTTCATGCATCGGATCGGCACCCCGGAGCGAAGGGTGATCACGGTGGAGGATCCGATCGAATACGAGATCCCGGAGATCAATCAAACCCAGGTCAACCATGAGATCGGACTGACCTTCGCCAACGCCTTGCGGAGTGTTTTGCGTCAGGATCCGGACGTCATCATGGTCGGGGAAATCCGCGACCGGGAAACCGCCGACATCGCGGTCCGCGCCTCCTTGACCGGTCACTTGGTCTTGTCGACGCTCCACACCAACGACGCGCCGGGGGCGATCACCCGTTTGATCGACATGGAAATCGAGCCGTTTCTGGTCGCCTCTTCGGTCGAGATGATCATCGCCCAACGCCTTGTCCGACGGCTTTGCCAATCGTGCGCCACCAAGGAAAGTCCCGACTCCCGCTACCTGCGCTCGTGCCTGATCGCGCTCGGGGTCGACCCGACCGAAGCCCGGCATGGAACCAGCCTCAAACGTCCCGCCGGATGCGACGACTGCCGCAACCTCGGCTATCGCGGCCGGATCGGGATCTATGAAATCCTCCGGATCGACGACCGGATCGATGACTTGATTTACAAACAGGCCTCCGCCCGGGAAATCCGGAAACGGGCGCTGGAAAACGGATTGCGGTCGTTGCAGGAATGCGGCTGGCATCACGCCAAACACGGACTCACCGCCCTGACCGAAATCATGCGCTACGCCGATCTCAACGCCGAGGAATCGCGGAAAGGGGAACTCGACCCCGACAGTTCGATCATTTTGTAAGCTCTCTCATCCATGTCCAATTTCGTGTATCGCGCGCTGCGCGCCGGTGGCAAATCGGTGACCGGACGCATCGACGCCGGCAGTCTGCGGGAAGCCCGGCAGAAACTCCGGGAAACCGGCTTGAATCCGATCGAAGTGACGATGGCCACCGCCACCGCGGGGGCTGCCGTCCAAGCGCCGCGGGAAGCCGCGGCAACCGGGGGAAAGAAAAAGGCGGTCGATCTCGACCAACTCCGCCTATCCCGCGCCAAAGCCGACGCCCTCAGCCTCGCTTTTCTGGAGAAGTTGCACCAGTTGTTGGACAACGGCCTTCCCTTGGGCGACGCGGTCAAATCTCTTCACCAACGACTGACCGATCCGACTTTGCATGCGGTGGCCGGAGCACTCTGGAAAGACCTGAGCGAAGGGGCGACCCTTGCAGTCGCGATGCGGAAACGTCCTGCTCTTTTCGATACGACCCTGGCCTCTATGGTCGAAGCGGGGGAGGCGACCGGAAATCTCGAACCGATCCTGGCCAACATCGTCGATCTGATCCGCTCCCGGATAACTCTCCGGAAGAACATCCTGGCCGGGCTTTCGTATCCGGCCTTCATCCTGGTGGTGGTCTTTTTTGTCTTGTTGTTCGTCCTCTTTTATTTGATGCCCCGCGTGCAGGAAATGCTCGATTCGATGGGGGGCGACCTCTCCCTCGCGGCGAAAGCGGTGGTCTTTTTCGCCAGTTCGACGCTGACCTTCGGACCGTTCGTTCTGTTCGGTATCGGCATCGCGGCGTTGGCGGTTTACCAGTGGCGGAAGACCCCCGACGGCAGGCTCACCACCGACCGACTCTTGTTGCGGATCCCGGCGGTGCGGGAAGTGATTCTCGATTCCGAATTGAGCCGGTTGTCCAACCTCGCCGCGATCCTGCTCGGGAGCGGGGTCGACACGGTCGACGCGTTGAAGTTGCTGGAGAAGACGTTTAAAAACGAAGACCTGCGCGGCCGTTTCCGAGCCTGCCGGGCGTTGATCAACGACGGCGCCTCCTTCTCCGACGCCCTGCAAACCTACGGCATCCTGGTCAGCACTGACGCCGACGTTTTGGCCATCAGCGAAAACACCGGCAGTCTGGTCAAAGGCTTCCGCAGCATCTACGACAACCGCTACGAAAGTTTGGAGACCGAGATGAAACGACTGACCGTCCTCACCTCGACGGTCTCGCTCCTCTTCGTCTTCGTCCTGGTCTTCCTCCTCGTCTTCGGCGTGGTCTCCAGCATCATGCAACTGAGCAACTCCGTCCTCGGGGGATAGCCGTGGGATAGGCATTCTTGCCTGTATTTCGACACAGACAGGAGTGTCTGTGTCACGCTCTATATGGACCGTATCGCTTTGTCGAATACCGTCTGGGCGTGCTCGATCGCTTCGCCGGAATGGGCGGTGCTGATGAAGCAGGCTTCGAACGGGGAGGGGGGCAAATAGACGTTTTGCTCCAGGCAGGCGCCGAAGAACCGGCGGAAAAGTCCGGCGTCACTGGCGATCGCCTGGTCGTAATTGCGGACCCGGTCCCGCGAGAAATAAATCGAGAACATCGATCCGGTCTGCGGAGTCTGGACCGGAATTCCTTTGTCCGCGCAGGCGTCCCGGATCGTGCGGGCTAGCGTTTCGCCCATGGTATTCAATCGTTCATACGGGTTCTCGGACTTCAGTAGACGGAGGGCGGCGAGTCCGGCGGCCATCGCCAACGGATTGCCGCTCAGGGTTCCGGCTTGATAAACGGGGCCTTCGGGAGCGAGCTGATCCATGATGTCGCGGCGTCCGCCGAAGGCGCCGACCGGGAGACCCCCTCCGATGATTTTGCCCAAGGCGGTCAGGTCGGGGGTGATCCCTGCTTTTTCCTGCACGCCGCCGAGGGCGAGGCGGAATCCGGTCATCACTTCGTCGAAGATCAACAAAGCTCCGTTGGCGTCGCAAAGCTTTCTTAAACCGGCCAGGTAGCCGGGATCGGGGAGGATCAAGCCGACATTCGCCGGGTAAGGTTCGAGGATGATTCCGGCGATGCTGTCCGGGTTCGCGGCGAAGGCTTCTTCCACCGCGTTCAAATCATTGTAGGGAAGGACCACGGTTTCGCGGGCGAAGCTTTCGGGAATGCCGGCGCTGTCGGGACGTCCATGGGTGAGCGCTCCCGAGCCGGCTTTGATCAAGAGGGAATCGACATGGCCGTGGTAACAGCCGGCGAATTTGATGATTTTGTCGCGGCCGGTGAAACCGCGGGCCAACCGGATGCAGGACATGGTCGCCTCGGTTCCACTGTTGCACATCCGGACTTTTTCCACCGACGGGACCATCTCGATGATCGTTTCCGCCATCTCGACTTCGTAGGGATTCGGGGTGCCGAAACTGGTGCCGTTTTCCAAGGCCTTCGCCACCGCTTCGCGGACGGCGGGCGGGTTGTGACCGTGAATCGCCGGGCCCCAGGTGCAGACGAAATCGGTCAACCGGTCGCCGTCTGCGGTGTGCAGATAGGCTCCTTCCGCGCGGTGGACGAAGAACGGACTGCCCCCGACCGAACGGAAGGCGCGCACCGGTGAATTGACTCCTCCCGGCATCAGCCGGAGGGCTTTCTGGAAAAGTTCCGAGGATTGGCTCATAGGGAGGATGTAAACGGATACGACCCGCAACTCAAGCCGCTATCCGGCGCAAGAACTCTCCGATCGCCTTCAACGCTTCGTCGGAATGGAGTTGGAGGAGAAGGTGGGGGGAATCCAGCCGAATCATCGCGACGTCGGGTCGTTGTTTTTCAATGTATCGGATGTTGTGCCTCCAAATCAGATTGTCGGCGGTCCCGCCGAAAAAGAGCAGGGGCACGCGGCAACCTTTCAGTTCGTCGGTCGCGTCGACCATCAGCGCGGCACGGGCCCGGTGGGCGATCACCCGCGGCGAATGGACGGTGAGGAGATTTCGGGCCATCCGGATGATTTCCGGCGAGGAATCGCGGCTGGCGAGGATCCATCGGATCAGCCAATCCGGGCTGTAGTGCGCAAGCAGGGAAAAAAGACCGGGTCGGGCGAAAAATCGCAGGAAACCGGGGAACGGACGGCGGGCGAACGAGGCGCTGATCACCGCCCCGACCATTCCTTCGGGGGCGGTCGCCGCCAGTTTGATCGCGAGCGGTCCGCCGAACGATTCGGCGATCAACAGGAACGGTTCGGCTGGGAGGCGTTCGCGGACGTATCCGACCAATTCCTCATAACCGAGCGGCGTAGCCTCCGGATAAGGAATGACGAGAGGAGTCACGTTCGGAGGGAGACGCGGGATCACCGGATCGAAGGCGGCGCCGGTGCCGTCCAGTCCGGGGAGGAACACCCAGGTATTTGGATTTTGGAGATCTTGGTTCATGTCGGGCGGAAATTCGCCGGTCGTCACTCAAACGCGGCGTTCGACCGAACGCAAGGTCAGGTGCAGGATCTCGGCGGGGGCGGCGGTGCGCAGGGGGAACCAATTGCCCGCGCCGTTGGAGATCGCGGCGTAGCTTTCCCCGAGACGGTAGAGGCCGGACCAATACCGATACATCGCCGGACCGAACCCGAGGTTCTCGTTGACCATCAGTTGCCCGCCGTGGGTGTGACCGGCCACCGTCAACGGCAGTCCCGCCTCGGCGGCGAAATCGAAGGCGTGTGGATGATGGGCCATCAACAGCGGAAAGGCGTGGGGATCGCGCAGGCGGAGGAGTTCGTTCAACGATCCCCGGATCGCTTCGTCGGAGTAATTTTCGTTGCGCGTCGCGAACGGGTCGCCGCTACCCCAGCGCAAGCCGAGGATCTGTACCCGGACGCCGTGAATCGTTACGGTGTGTTGTTCGTTGACCAGCAAGTTGAGCCCGGCCGCCCGGCATTCCCGGCGAAACGCGTGGGGTCCCGGGATGAGATCGTGATTCCCCTCGCAAAGGAAAACACCGTGACGGGAGTCGATGGCGCGGATCATCTCGATGGCAGCCGGGAGGTCGGCGATGTCGTCGTTGATCAAATCGCCCGGCATCAGGACGAGGTCGGCGTTGAGACGGCTGGTCGTTTCGGCGATCTGGAGCATGGTCGGTCCGGTGGTGAAGACACCGGAGTGGACGTCGGTGAGGTTGACCACGGTGAGGCCGTCGAGCACCGGCGGAAGGTCGTAGAGGGGGATTTCGAAGCGGCGGACTCGGAAACGGCTCAACTGTGGCATCGAGAAGCCGGTCAATCCGACCAACGCCACCGGCGGGACCGTGGCGCCGAGGGTTCGGAGGAAAACCCGGCGGTCGATTCCGCCCTCGGGGGAGTCCCGGCGGGGAGCGTGGCTTGGTTTCCGGCGACGGTGCCGCCAGAAACCCCGGACTCCGGCGACCATCCGGGTCAGCGGGGTCAACAAGAGGCATCCCGGCAGGATGATCAAGTGCCAGATATACATGGCGGCGACGATTGGCCGGGGCAAGAGATCCCGCACCGGAAGATCGAGGCCGCGTCCGATGAAAAAGAGGAAGAGCAGCACTCCCATGGCCGTCCCGAACAACGGAGGGAAAAGCCGGAACTTCCAGGAAAGCCGGTTGCGTCGCAGGGAAAGGTCGGCGATCCAAACCCAAAACAGATTCAGCAGGATGAGGAGGCTCAGGATCAGCCAGAATACCCACATAGAGGAAGTAAAGGTGAGAGAGGTTGGACGCGCATAGAGATTCCTCCATTACAACCTAAGTTTCCCGCTTTCTCAACCCAATTGACGAAGAGCGGGGTTCCCGGAGGGCGGCCAGGGCTGTGGCCGATATGTTGGAGTCCCGCCTTCAGGCGGTCGCCGTCTCAGGAAGGATTCGTAGTCGGGTTGGCTTTGCCGCCCGACCGCGGCGGACGGAGACGGGCTCGCGGCTGAAGCGCGCGGCTCCTTTCATCCGGCGAAAGCCGGCACGCTACAAGAAAGGAGAACGCACATTGCTGCGCCATCTCCGCTTCGCTACGTCCTATCCGTTTCCCATCAGGGCTAGGTGGGTGCGGTTTGTGAGGTTTTTCTTTTGCGGATCGTTCTCTTTTTTGCGGCTATCGCTTGGTTTATGAAAGCGGTTATACAGCGGGTTTCTTCGGCATCAGTCGAAATCGGGGGTGTCGTGACGGGGGAGATCGGAACGGGACTCATGATTCTGGTCGGGGTCGGCCGGGATGATTCCGACGAAGATCTGGCTTGGGTGGCGCGGAAGATTCCGCAATTGAGAATCTTCGAAGACGAGAACGGAGCGATGAACCGCTCGCTCCTCGATGTCGGCGGCGGAATCCTTTTGATCAGTCAGTTCACCCTGTTCGGTAATGTCCGCAAGGGAACACGCCCTTCGTTCAATGACGCCGCGCCTCCGGAGATCGCCCGACCCATGTATGAGCGGATGATTCGGATGCTCGAGACCGATCTGGGAAAGTCGATCGCGACCGGAGAATTTGGCGCGATGATGCGGATCTCCCTGGTCAACGAAGGGCCGGTGACGATCGTCATCGATTCGCGGGATCGCGGCCGGAAATAACCTTCGGCTCATGCTTTGGAATCTTTAAAGGCGTGATATTTTTTAAATAGTTCCGTAACTTTCCCACCAACGTGAAAATCCGACGCCATCGAATCTATGCGGCCAAGTTTATGCCCGGGGTGAATTTGTACCTCGTCGGCTTCATGGCGACCGGAAAAAGCACGGTGGGGCGGGCCTTGGCGGTACGACTCGGGTATCGTTTTTTCGATAGCGACGTCCAGATTGAGCAGAAGCTTGGGATGCCGGTGGCCCGGATTTTCGAGACCGAAGGCGAGGCCGCCTTTCGGCGCTACGAACGGGAATTCATTGAAAGCGGACATCCGGAGAGCGGCTGCGTGGTGGCTTGCGGGGGTGGATTGATCACCCAGCCGGGAATGATCGAATTGTTGAAATCGAAAGGGGTGGTGATTTGTTTGTACGCGACCCCCGAGACGATCTTAAAACGGACCCAGGGCAACAAGACCCGGCCGTTGCTGGAAGTCGAAGATCCGGAAAAGCGGATCCGCGATCTGTTGTCGCAACGGGAACCGTTCTACCGGAAGGCCGGCACTCTGGTGTTGACCGACAACCGAGGGCTTTCCGACGTGGTGGAGCACCTCAAACGGGTCTACATGCGTGAAGCCCGGAGCAGGCGGGCAAAGAGTCCGTGACCGGCGGCAGACGAACGGCTGAGGCGGAGAGGGGAGCATCCGAGGGGCTTACGCTCCTTCAAGCCCCTTTAAGCTCTCAGTCGTCAATCATCGGTCCGGCGGAGGGAGTTCCGGATACCGGGGTTTCAAGGGCGAGCCAATCGGTGAGATCGTCGTCGGTGCAGACGATGGTCCGGGGACGATGGTCTTCATGGAGCAGCGAGGCGTAGGACTTGTCGGCGAAGCGGCGGCAATGCAGGAGAATGCGGGTCCGGTGTTCGGGGGCTCGGACCAGGCGACCGAGGGCTTGGTTGACCCGCTGCATCCCGGGGATTTGATAAACCGCGTGAAAGGCTTCCTCTTGGCGGAGGTTTTCGAGGTTGGCGAGGCGGGCTTTTTGGAGGGCATTGACTTCGGGGAGAGCGGGCCCGACCACCATGGCATGGGCGACTCGGCCGCCGAGGAGATCGATGCTTTCGGCGTAACTGCTCCCGAGAATCAGGAACAAGGCGTCCGACATCACCAGGCTTTCTTCCATGAACGCCGCCTGTCGCTGGAAATCGAGTCCTCTTTCCTGCATCGCGATCCGGATCCAAGGGAATTCCTCGTCGAGGCGGCGGAGGATCGTCTCGGCGTAGCGGTAAGAGGAGAAAAACACGACCACCGGGGCCGGAGATCGACCCACTAACGCCGCGACCGTGGCGGCGGTGGTGCCAACGTGTTCCGCCCGGGAACGGAGCCGGGTGTCGACCCGGACGTCGACTGCCACATCGCAGGCGTCGTGCCGCCAGGGAGTCCGGGCTTCGAGGAAGCCCGCTTCATCGGGATCGAGGCCGCAGGCCTGGTGAAAGCTTTCCAAGGGACCGAAGGTGGCCGACATCAGGACCGATTGGCGAAATCCCCGCAACGTTTCCGCGATGAACGGCCCGGCGTCGATGCAACTGAGGGAAAGCTTGCCCGGCGCGGGAGCCCACAGCAGGCGGTCGAGTTGATCGCTTTCCAGCAGCTGACGCATGGAAAAGAGATCCATGAGCCGCTGGGTGATGACCGGACCGAGCTGCGGATAATCGACCGGGGTGGAACTCAATTGGTCGCAGATCCGGTGGACCAAGGTTTTGACTTCTTCCTCGGTGGCCGGGGAAAGGCGGTCGCACGGGTGAAGATGGGAAAGGAAGTCGATCCAGCGGTCCCAGGCGATGGAAAGCGAGGGGGGGACGCCGAGCAGTTCGAGTTGGGTCATCACTTCCAGCACCTCGGTGATGCCGGTTTGGGCGGAAAACGCGTCGCAAACCCGCCCGGGAAGGTTGTGGGCCTCGTCGACGATCAACAGCGTATCGGATGAATCGAAGCCGGGTTGGTTGAAAAAGAGACCCCGGTTCGAAGGTGAAAAGACGTAATTGTAATCACCGATCCAGATGTCAAGCAAGGGAAGGACCGACCGGGTGATTTCGTAGGGACAGATCCGCGCCCGTAAACCGTTTTCGCGGAGAAAATCGAGGTCGATTTGGTGGTTGTCGCGGGCGAAGGCACGGGCCAGGCCGCTCTCTTCCCAACGTTCCTCGAGATCGGCGAGGAAAGGGCATACCTCGCGGAAACAATGGAAGACGGAGTTGACGCAATGCTCCCCTTTGTTGCGTACCTGGAGAAAGGATACGGACGGTTGGCCCTCCAGCATTTGCCGGAGTTGCGCGGCCGCTTGGATCTGTCCGGTGCTCTTGCTCGTGAGGTAAACGATCCGCGAGGCGTGGCCGCTCTGGAGGCGGCCCAAGGCGAAGTCGAGGATTGCTCCGGTTTTCCCAAAGCCAGTCGGCGCCTGGAAAAGCCCGATCTGCCGGGAGCCGAGAGTGTCGTCGAGATCATCGCGAATGGCTTCCTGGCCCGGTCGCGGCGTAGGGAACGGAGAGTGGAAAGAAAAGTGCCGCAACCGCTCGAGCTGGGTGCGGCGCCGTTCGACGAAATGGTGGAGCCGGCGAAGTTGTTCCTCGAACCGGTTATCCGGTCCCGGGGGGAGCGGGACGGTCTGCGTCATGCCGGTCTGGATCTCGACGAAAACCAGTTCGGCGGTCAACGGGCCGGCGACGTCGTTAGCCAGTGGATACAGGTGCCGGTACGCCTCGAGTTGCAGGAAGTAGGAGGGGTAAAGGTCGCGGAGCTCCGGTTCATGGGCCGGCAGAGGATGCTGGATGGTTTTGATCTCGCGCACGGTGACATGGCCGTCGGGATGGCGGATGACCTGATCGGCCCGGCCCTGCAGTTCGAAGATCCACTTCTCAAACGGCCACCGGGCGGCGATTTTCACCTCAAACGCGGCGTCGGGCGTTTGTTGCTCGAGCTGTTTGCGCAATTCGTTGTGCCAGACCTGACCCAGTTGGGCCCGCCAGAAACCGCCTCCCCGTCCGGCCCCTCCGGACGCGACCGGGCGATCGGTGAATTCGGCGAACTCTCCGATTCCGAGCGTGACGGTCTTGGCTTCGAACGAAATCTGCATCGCTGGCGGAAGATGGCTGCGGGAGAGAAGATAGGCGAACCCGGGGAAAATCAAAGCCCAACTGTACGATCTTGTTCCCGAGGGGCAAAGTCCGGGGTGATTTCCTTTCTTCTTGCTATTTCAAATCGGTTTTGGCCCGATGAGCTGCAATGAGTTCCACATTTGAAGAACGGGTGGCGGTGGTGACCGGCGCCGGGCGGGGAATTGGCAAAGCGATCGCCGAAGGATTGGCCGCGGGCGGCGCCATGGTGATTTGCGTCAGCAAGTCCGCCGCGAGTTGCGGGGCGGTGGCCGAGGCGATCGTCGGGCGCGGGCAAAAGGCGCGGGCCCTGGCGGTCGACGTCTCCGATTCGGCGGCGGTGGCGAAGGCGTGCGCGGATTTGACCGAGGAATTCGGCGCGGTTGACATTCTGGTGAACAACGCCGGGATCACAAAGGACGGTATGTTGATGCGGATGAGCGACGACGATTGGGAGTCGGTGCTCCACACCAATCTCTCCAGCTGTTTCTACTGGACCAAAGGACTGGCCCGACCGATGGCGCGGAAGCGTTGGGGCCGGATCGTCAACATCTCCTCGGTGATCGGCCTGATGGGCAACGCCGGCCAAGCGAACTACGCGGCGGCGAAGGCGGGGATCATCGGATTGACGAAAACAGTGGCGAAGGAGTTCGCTTCCCGGTCGGTGACATGCAACGCGGTGGCTCCCGGTTTTATTCAGACCGATATGACGGCGGAGTTGAGCGAGGAGGTCACCGCGCAGATCCTGGCGCAGATTCCGCTGAAAAAGTTTGGCAAATCCGAGGACATCAGTCATATGGTTGAGTTTCTTTGCTCGGAGAAGGCAAATTTCATTACCGGCCAGGTTTTTACCGTTGACGGTGGCATGGTGATGTGAGCCAAATATCGTTTCCACTAGAATAGCTACTATGGCAGAATCAAAAACTACTGAACAACGCGTTAAAGAGATCATCGTTAACCAGCTGAATGTTAACGAGGAACAGGTCACGCCGGAGGCTTCCTTCCTGGATGATCTCGGGGCTGATTCCCTCGACACCGTTGAATTGATCATGGCCTTTGAAGAGGAATTCAAAGAAGAGATCAAAGGCGAAATCCCTGAGTCGGAAGCGGAAAAGCTCCAGACCGTGGGCGACGTGGTCGCTTACATCGAAGAAAAATCGGGCAAGTAATTTGCCTGTTTGCACAAGTTCGTTTTGCTAATCCGGCGTGGGGGCGGAATCCGTCCCGCGCCTGAATGCTTTCATGGATAAGAACTTTTCCAGCAAGCGGGTGGTGGTGACCGGCATGGGCGTGGTCACGTCGCTCGGAAACGATGTTGAGACTTTTTTCGGCAACCTGCTTGCCGGGAAAAGCGGAGTCGACCGGGTGACCGCGTTCGACACCAGCGATTATCCATGTCAGATCGGCTCGGAGGTGCGTGATTTCGTCGCCACCGATTGGATGGACCACAAGGAGGTGCGGCGCAACGATCGTTACGTTCACCTCGGGATGGCGGCCTCCAAGCTGGCGGTGCACCACGCGAAGCTCGATGTGACGAAACTCGACGCGGAGCGTTTCGGGGTGTTGCTGGCTTCCGGTATTGGGGGGCTTGATACGATCGAAAAGCAGTCGCGCGTTTTGTTCGAGCGGGGTCCGCGGCGGGTATCGCCGTTCATGATCCCGTCGCTCATCGCCAACATGGCTTCCGGGGTGGTGGCGATCGAGTTTGGCGCGCGCGGTCCGAATTACGCGATCGTCAGCGCCTGTTCTTCGTCGACCCATGCGATCGGGGAGTCGTTGCGAATTTTGCAGACGGGCGACGCAGACATCATGATCGCCGGCGGCAGCGAAGCGGCGATCACCGCCCTCGGCTACGCCGGATTTTGTTCGATGAAGGCGATGAGCACCCGGAACGACGATCCGCAGCGGGCGAGCCGTCCGTTCGAGAAATCGCGGGACGGGTTCGTGATGGGCGAAGGGGCCGGGGTGCTGATTTTGGAAACTCTGGAGCACGCCCAAGCCCGCGGAGCCACGATTTATTGCGAGTTGGCCGGCTACGCCGCGACTTGCGACGCGTTTCACATCACCCAGCCGGATGGTGAGGGCCAGGGCCTTTCCGCGGCGGTGCGCAACACCTTGAAAAAGGCGGGGGTCCAACCCTCGGAGGTCGATTACGTGAACGCCCATGGGACTTCGACTCCCTACAACGACCGGTTTGAAACGGTGGCTTTGAAGAAGGCGTTCGGGGATGCGACGAAAGATTTGTTGGTCAGCTCGACCAAGTCGATGACCGGTCACTTGCTCGGAGCCGCCGGGGCGATCGAAGCAATCGCCTGCGTGAAAACGATCCAGACCGGCGAAGTTCCCCCGACCATCAATTACGAGGAACCGGATCCCGATTGCGATTTGAATTACGTGCCGAACACCAAGGTCAGCCGGAAAGTCAAAGTCGCCATCAGCAACAACTCCGGATTCGGCGGTCACAACGCCACGCTGTTGTTCCGGGAACTCGAAGGGTAGTGACGGCGGTTTGGATGCCGCCAGGATCGGAGACAGGCAGAATGTCTGGGTCACCGAACTCCATGAAGGAGAGCGTTTCCGGCGGTGAATCGGTCAAATTGCGGCTTTCAATTGGCACCTTTTTCCTTCTGAATGGTCTTCATGAGCGATGAGGAACTTTCGGATTCGAAGGACCAATTTTACATCTCCGCCTACTTCTCGGGGAGAGTGCAGGGTGTCGGATTCCGTTATCAGACGGTGCAGGTCGCCAAAGGATTCGAGGTGACCGGTTTCGTCAAGAATCTCCCCGACGGTCGGGTGCAGCTGGAGGCGGAGGGACGCCGTCCGGAAGTTGAAGCCTTCGTCGCTGAGTTGGAAGATCAGCTCTCCCGCTACATCCGCCACACCGAGAAACGGGGGGGCAACCGCAAACAGAAATTTTTGGATTTTACTATTCAGTAAGATGCTCTAGGTTCCTGCCGTTGACCGTGTTGGAAGCCGATTTCCGACCGGACCATCAATCGGACCTTTGTCGCATCCATCGCCTATGAGCACTCCGGCAATCAACATCGAAAACCTGACCAAGGATTTTCCTTTCGGTCTGCGGAATCTGAAGCTGCGGGCCGTCGACGATTTGTCGCTTCGCATCGACGACAATCAAGTCTTCGGTCTCCTGGGACCGAACGGGTCCGGGAAAAGCACCACCATCAAGGTCATCCTCGGGCTGCTGAATCCGACCAAAGGAAAGTGCGAGATCTTCGGCGTTCCCAGTAACAAGGTGCAGTCGAGGCAGAACGTCGGTTTCCTTCCCGAAGCGCCGTATTTTTACCGCTACCTCACCGGTTTCGAGATGGTGAAGTTCTTCGGCAAAGTCTGCGGGGTGAAGAAGGATATCCTGATCGACCGCTGCCATGAAGTGATCGAATGGGTCGGATTGCGCGAGGCGGCCAACCGTCGGGTCGGGACTTACTCGAAAGGGATGTTGCAACGGATCGGCCTGGCCCAGGCGCTGGTTCATAATCCCCGTTTGATCATTCTCGACGAACCGACCGCCGGGGTCGACCCGGTCGGTTCGGCGGAGATTTCGGAGTTGATTCTTAAATTGAAGGAGCAGGGAAAGACCATTTTGCTTTGCTCCCATTTGCTCGGTCAGGTGGAGGACATCTGCGACCGGGTGGCGATTCTCAACCGGGGCCAGTTGATCCTGGAAGGGGAGATGCAAGAGTTGGTGAGCCGAAAGGGATTGCAGTCGCTGATTGTGGAGAATCTATCGGAAAAGGCTCTCGGCTCCGTCCGGAAGACGCTGGCCGAGGAAGGGGCGAATCTGACGGCGATCGAGCAACCGCAATCGAGTTTGAGCCGGGTGTTCCTGGAGCACGTTAAGCAGGCTGAAACCAAGCGTCGTCCGTCCAAGGACGAGGGTGCCGCCTCCGGACAAGTGCCGGCGCGGAGAAGAATGGAGTAGGAGATCCGAATATGGAACGAGTGATTTTTTCCCCCGGTCGAATTGGCGTCATAGCCCGCAACACCTTCCTGGAGGCGGTGCGGCAGAAGCTCTTCAATTTCCTGGTGCTGATTGCGATCGGGATGACCGCCAGTTCGCTTTTTTTGCGTGATTTCAATTTCGGCGCTTCGGAGTTGAAATTCATCGCCGACTTTGGATTCGGCGCGATCGTTTTCTTTGGCTCGATCCTGGCGATCGTCGCGACCGCCCAGCTCTTCTTCAGTGAGATCGAAAACCGGACCGCGCTCACCATCCTGGCCAAGCCGGTTTTCCGATCGGAGTTCATTTTCGGCAAGTTCGCCGGGGTGGCGGCGGTTTTGCTGGTTTTCACCGGCCTGATGACGTTGCTCCTGGCCGGGTTGCTTTTCTGGCGCGAGGCCGGATTGGTCGAGGCTAACCCCGATCTGCGGGATGTTACCCTGGTCCATTACGGAGACATCTTCGTGTTCGGGTTTCTGCAGTGGCTGAAGTTCTGTATTCTGTGCGTCATTACGATGATGGTCGCCAGTTTCTCCAACACCAATCTCTACACGGTGGTGGTTTCGTTCTTCATTCTGATTATTTGTCACCTTCAATACATGGCGACCGAAGCATGGGCCAACATCGCCTTCCTGCCGGCTCGCCTCCTGGTCTGGATGTTGTCGCTGGTTTTCCCGAACTTCCAGTTGTTCAACATCGGAGATTCGGTCGCTTTGGGTGAGCGCCTTCAAGGGGTCTTCTTCGGACAGGTGACCTTCTACGCGATCGGCTACATTCTGGTATTCAGTCTTCTGGCGATTTACAGCTTCAAACAGCGGGAAATCTGATGAACTGGCGGGCATACGGAGTCATTCTGCTGGCGCTGCTGATCACCGGCTTCCTGATGCAACCGGTGCAACATCCGGCTTGGGAAACCTTGCGGGAAAAAGAACCCGCCCTCGACCTCGCCAGCCTGGAGGGAGCGTTGGGACAGGGGATCACGGTCGGTTTGCTTGGCGGATTCCGGGCGGTCCTGGCGAATTTCATGTGGTTGCGGGTGAATGCCCACTGGGAGGAATACGATTTGCCGGCGACCCAGACGATGATCAATTTCGTTACCACTATCGATCCTCGCCCGGTTTTTTTCTGGCTGAACGGATCCCGCATGATCGCTTACGACATGTCGGTCTGGCGGGTGCGGGAAATCGATCCCCACGATAACGTGCCGCGCACGGTCCGGGAGCGGATCGACGACGAGCAAGGACAGATCGCCATCCGCTACTTGGAGCGGGGGTTGAATTTTCATCCCGGCCATCCCAGCCTCTACGTGGAAATCGCCAACATCTATCAGCGGAAACGACTCGATCTCGATATGGCCGCCGAATATTACCGGCGCGCTTCGCTGACGCGGAATCCTCCGGCGTTCGCTCCCCGGATTTACGCCGAGTTGCTGCGGAGAATGGAGCGGCATCAGGAAGCTTACGAATGGCTCACGGAGCTCTATCCGCGCCTCGATCCGGAGGCCCACACCCACCGTCCGGACATCGTCCTCGAGCGGATCCGCGAACTGGAGGACCAACTTGAGATCCCGGAAGAGGAGCGCTTCGATCCGCCTTTCCAACCTCAATTGGGCCCTGTTTTCGACTGAGTCGAGCGGGATGCCGCGGCCTTGAAACGGAGCCGGATGATTCGCCTAAAAAGAAGCTTTACATCCGGTCTCGTTCTTATCTTTAGTATGTTGAGTGACAAACTCAAAAAACATTCATCCGATCTTTGATCGCGTTGTTTCGCGGACGGACAAGGAGAAACGATTCGGCCAGACCGGCCGGGTCATTTGGCTCTTCGGGTTGTCGGGCTCCGGGAAGAGCACCTTGGCGGTCGCTTTGGAGAAGCGGTTGTTTGCGGAAGGGTTTGCCACACATCTGCTCGACGGCGACAACGTCCGGACCGGGTTGAACCAGAACCTCGGTTTCTCCGACGAAGACCGGGCGGAAAACATCCGGCGGGTGGCGGAAGTGAGCAAGTTAATGGTGGAGGCCGGGCTGGTGGTGATCAATTCGTTCATCACTCCGCGCCGGGCGAACCGGGAAATGGCCCGCGAAATTCTTGGCGATGACGTCTTGCAGGTCTACGTGCAATGTTCGTTCGAAACCTGCGCCAAGCGGGACGTCAAAGGACTTTACGCCAAAGCTCGCCAAGGGGGCGTCGCCAACTTCACCGGGAAAGACTCCCTCTTCGAGGAACCGCAACGGGCTCATTTCACCGTCTCCACCGAAGGCAAGAAGCCGGAAGAAAGCCTCGAGGAATTATACCAATTCGTCCTCCCGAAGATCCGTCCGCAAGCTTGAGCGCTTCCCGTGCGTTCGGACGATGTATTCACTATTTTGATTTTCCGTTATGACCTCCTATAATCTAACTCACCTCCAACAACTGGAATCCGAAGCGATTTTCGTGATGCGGGAAGTCGCCGCTCAGTTCGAGCGTCCCGTGCTTCTTTTCTCCGGGGGCAAAGACTCGATCGTGATGGTCCGGTTGGCCCAGAAAGCCTTCCATCCGGCGAAGTTCCCGTTTCCGTTGATGCACGTCGACACTGGTCACAACTTTCCCGAGACGATCGATTTCCGCGATCGCCTGGTGGAGTCGATCGGCGAGAAGTTGATCGTCCGTACCGTGCAGGACTCGATCAACAAGGGGCGGGCCATCGAGGAAAAGGGGGCCAATGCCAGCCGCAATGCGTTGCAGACGGTGACGCTGCTCGATGCGATCGAGGAGCACCGTTTCGACGCCGCCATCGGGGGCGCCCGCCGGGACGAGGAAAAGGCGCGGGCGAAGGAGCGGTTTTTCTCCCACCGTGACGAGTTCGGTCAATGGGATCCGAAGAACCAACGTCCGGAACTCTGGAACCTCTTCAATGGACGCAAATCGTTCGGTGAACATTTTCGGGTTTTCCCGTTGAGCAACTGGACCGAGATGGATGTCTGGCAATACATCGCTCTGGAAAACCTGGAGATTCCGAGCATCTATTTCTCCCATGACCGCGAGGTCTTCCAACGGGATGGCACCTGGCTGGCGTTGTCGGAGTTCGTCACGCTTCAACCGGCCGAAGTGGTCGAAAAGAAGCGGGTGCGTTTCCGGACCGTCGGCGACATGACCTGCACCGGCGCCGTGCTTTCGCAGGCCGCCGACGTCACCGACATCATCCGTGAAGTGGCGGCCGCGCGAGTCGCGGAGCGCGGCGGACGGGCCGACGACAAGCGGTCCGAGAGCGCGATGGAGGACCGGAAGAAACAAGGATATTTCTAGTCAGCCTACGGCGCGCCCTTGTTTCAAACCCACGGATAACCGATTACGAAAGACCCACTTTTATGAAGAACGAATATCTCGACATGGATTTGCTCCGGTTCACCACGGCCGGAAGCGTCGATGATGGAAAGAGCACATTGATCGGACGGTTGTTGTTCGATACCAAAGCGATTTTCGAAGACCAGCTCGATGCGGTCGAAAAAACCAGCCAGCAACGAGGTGACGGCTACGTCAACCTGGCTCTCCTCACCGACGGTCTGCGGGCCGAGCGGGAGCAAGGCATCACTATCGACGTCGCTTACCGTTACTTCGCCACGCCGAAGCGGAAGTTCATCATCGCCGACACGCCGGGCCATATCCAGTACACCCGCAACATGGTGACCGGCGCTTCGACCGCGAACCTGGCGATCATCTTGATCGATGCCCGCAAAGGGGTGGTGGAGCAGACCTGCCGTCACGCCTTCATCGCCTCCCTGCTGCGTATCCAACATTTGGTGGTTTGCGTGAACAAAATGGATCTCGTCGACTACAGCGAGGAGGTTTTCAACCGGATCATCGACCAGTTCAAGGAGTTCGCTTCCCGGTTGGAAATCCCCGACATGCGTTTCATTCCAGTCAGCGCGTTGCTCGGCGACAACGTGGTCGATGCCTCGGTGAACATGCCGTGGTATAAGGGCGGCAGTGTCTTGTTCAACCTGGAAACCGTTTACATCGCCAACGACTTCAATCATGTCGACGCCCGGTTTCCGGTGCAATGGGTTATTCGTCCCCAGTCGAACGACCACCACGATTTCCGCGGCTTTGCCGGGCGGGTTTCCGGTGGTGTATTCAAGCCGGGTGACGAAGTGACGGTGTTGCCGTCCGGTTTCACCACCCGTATCAAAGGAGTTCATACGTTCGAAGGGGAAGTGCAAGAGGCGTTCTCCCCGATGTCGGTTTCGTTTACCTTGGAGGATGAGATCGACATCAGCCGGGGCGACATGATCGTCAAGGCCAACAACCCTCCCCGGGTGACCCAGGACATCGAAATCATGGCCTGCTGGTTCGGCGAGAAGAAACTGAATCCGGGCGGGAAATACATCCTGCGCCACACCACCCGCGAATGCCGCTGCATCGTGAAGGAATTGAAATACAAGGTGAACATCAACACCCTTCACAAAATGGAAGGGGAACAGGAGCTCACGCTCAACGATGTCGGCCGCTTGGTGGTCCGGAGTTCTCAGCCGCTCTTTGTCGACAGCTACCGACGGAACCGTTTGACCGGGAGTGTGATCCTGATCGACGAGTTCACCAATTCGACGGTGGCGGTCGGGATGATCATCTGAAGAGAAGAATCCAGAAAAGCGGTTGATCCTAAACACAGATTTTCAACCACTAATAAACACGAATAAACACTATGAAGGGCTGACTGAAACGGCATCTTCGCCCTTCTTCTCTGTGCATATGGTGTTTTTTCGGCTATGCCGACCGTCGGATTTAAGATGATGGGTGGGATTTATGAACACTGAAGTCGGGGACCGGCGGGTGACCGGTGGTCTTTCGGATGCGGCTGGTCATTGGGTGTTGGCGGCGCGGCCGAAGACGTTGGCCGCGGCGGTGGTTCCGGTGGCGGTCGGCACGGCCTTGGCCGTTCGGTATGACGCCTGGCAGGCGCTTCCGGCGGTGCTTTGCCTCGGTTTCGCTCTGTTGATCCAGATCGGGACGAATTTCGCCAACGACTATTACGATTTCATCAAAGGGGCCGACACCCCCGACCGGATCGGTCCGACCCGGGTGGTCGCCGCGGGTCTGGTGTCGCCGACCGCGATGCTCCGGGCGATCTTCTGGGTGTTCGTGGCGGCCTTTCTGGTTGGGCTCAATCTCGTTTTCTTTGGCGGATGGTGGCTGGTTTTGGTCGGGGCGGCGAGTATCTTGTTCGGGATCCTCTATACGGGCGGGCCGTTTCCGTTGGCTTACCGGGGGATGGGCGACCTGTTCGTCCTGGTGTTTTTCGGGTGGGTCGCGGTGATTTTCACCTTTTACGTGCAAGCGGGGTATTTCACGGCCGACGCCTGGATCGCGGGGGTGGCGGTCGGGGCATTGGCGGTGAACATTTTGGTGGTCAACAACGCCCGCGACCTGGAGACCGACGCCCGGGCGAACAAGCGGACTTTGGTGGTCCGGTTTGGCCGGAAGTTTGCCGGAGCGGAGTATGCGGCCGGATTGGCGTTGGCTATGGCGGCCCCAGTGGCGCTCTGGATGAGGGGTTACGGTTTCGCGGTATTGCTGCCGGTGCTGGTGCTGCCGTTCGGGGCAAGGCTGTGCTGGCAGTTGCTGGTGGCCGAGACCGGGGCCGACAGCGGCGCGGTGTTGGGGAAAACGGGCGGACTCCTGTTGATTTACGGCCTCCTCTTTTCGGCCGGGGTGATATTCGCCTGACCCGGTGAGGCTTCGAGCGGATACTCGAGGGCGAACACCGTGCCGTTTTCGCTGGAACGCTGGAGGCTGAGGTGGGCGTTGAGATTGGCGGCGAGGCGGTGACTGATGGCAAGGCCAAGACCGGTGCCGCCGGGTCGTCCGCTTTTTCCCGGTGTGAAAAGGTCGGGCTGGATTTCCGCCGGAATTCCAGGACCTTCATCCCCAACTTCGAACCGGACAAAAGGGCCTTCGCGGACAATTTCAACCCAGATCCGTTTTTCTTTCGGTGTCAGGGATAAGGCGTTGTCGAAAAGATTGATCAGGATCAGGAGGACGATATTGGCGGCGTGCCCGGTCAGGGCGGCATCTCCGGTGCGGCGGGTTTCGAAACGGACGCCGACCTGGGTCGCCTTCGGACGGAGCTTCTCCTGCAGGACCGACTCCAGTTCTTCAAGAGTCAGTTCGTAGGTGGCGGCCATCTCTTGATCGCGGAGGACGTCCACGACGTCGTCGACCAGGTCCTTGATTTTATAGGTGGCGTCGGCCAGTTGTTTCCAGCTTTCGGGGGATTGCCCCGGCAACTCGGCGGTGTTGCGGGTTTGGAAAAAAAGGTCGAGTCCGGTGAGAGGATTGCGGATTCCGTGGATCAGGTGGGCGGTGATCGCCCCCACGGCAGACGTGCGGGCGGCGAGGGAGAGTTCTTTGTTGGCTTTGATCAACCGGTCGGTTTGGGCAGCCAGGGCCCGGTGCGATTCCCGGAGTCGGACGAAGGCCAAGGCGGCGATCAGGATCAATCCGGCGAGACCGAGGGTCAAGGCGCTGCCGGCTTGACGGAGGAGGGTGCGGTCCAAGGCGGCGAATTCCGTTTTCACCGGATCACCGTCGATCAAATATTGGACAATGCTGGAGATCTCGTCCGCCGTGTCTTCGTTTCTCAGTGGAATCAGAATCTCCTGCAACGGAGTGGGACCTTCGACCGGTTCATCCAACGAGAGGTCGAATATGTCGGCCAGTCGGGCGTCGGGATGGAAGTGGGCCACTGGACGTCCTGCGAGCAAAGCGGAATGATCGTCTTCCGTGAGAACGGCTTCGGCGACTTCAAACGGAATGGCGAAATGAAAATCACCGTTGGGGTCGAAGAGACGGACCGCAAGGACGCCGCGGAGCCGAGAGGTCTGGAGGGCGATTTCCAGATCGTCGCGGAGGAGGGCGGGACTGTCGGTCCACTGCAACATACTGGCCACCCCGGCCAGCACGTGCGCGTCGCGGTCGAGGATCTGCTGGCGGACTTCTTGGCGGCTACGCAGAGTCAACCCGGCCACCAGCAAGATGAAAACGGCCGCGATGGTCGCGACCGCTCCCGCCCAGGTTTTCCAGGAGGGCGCTGAGACGGGACCGTTCATTCGAAGTATTTCGCCACTGCCGGACGGTTTGCCTGTTGCATTCGAGTCACCATTTCTTGTCAGGGAGCCGTCGGTGAGGTCAAAACCTCCAAGTCAGACCGGCGGTCCAAGTCTTGACGGAATACTGGCTGGCCGGGTCGTTGGAATCAACCTCTTCCCAAACGTAGCGTCCGAAGAGTTCGATCGATTCGGTCAATTCCCGGCGGACTTCGAATTCGGCGCCCCAGACGTCGCGTTTCAGACCGGGGCCGTCCGGGTCCGTTCGCTGGATCTTATAATCATAGCGGGAAAATCGACCAGTGGCGCTTGTTTCCCATTGCCGGTGCTGAAAGCGGATCTGCTGGGAGATCCGAGCACGGTCATAGGCAAAAAAATCGCTTTCATTGTCCCGGAAAAGATCGTAACCCGCCCGGGTGACGAAACGCCATTGCGACGCTCCGCCGACGTGGTGGCGGAATGTGAGTTCGGGGCGCCAGATGGTGAAATAGAGGTCGGAATCCGGGATCGCCATGCCGTCGCCGGTGAGGGCACGGCGGTCGTCGTGGTCGCGTCGAAGGTATTCGAGACTGAGCGAAAGCTCGCTGTTGGCAGGGGTCCAACCGGCGGAGATCCTGGGACCATATTCCCAGAAATCGTGCACGGGTTCGCGGAATTTCTGTCGGGTGGCCGATCCGGCAAGGGTGGTGAAGGTCTGGTTCGTTGGCCAGGATTTGCGGATCGACGGGTTGACTCCCATGCCATGACCCCGCACCGGGATCCGTTCGTCTGGGCGTTCCTCGGTGGCGATGCTGATCACTTGGGAAAAATACCAGGCGCGGGCCCCCAAGCCGAGGGTGAGATCGGCGGGGGTGGTCACGGTCACTTGCGAAGAGGCGGCGGAGAACGTGTCATTGGGGAGATCGCTGTCGGTGAAATGGAGGTGTTCGCCGTCCACCGCGAAGGAAAAGAGAGTCGTTTCGCCGACTCGGAGCAGAAGGGTTTCGAAACCGGAGAAAATGAACCCGCCCCCGTCGCGGGAGAAGGTGCCGAGGAGGACGTTGTCACGATATCCGCCGCCGCCTGATGCCCGGGTCTCCAGGCTCCAGGGAGAAACGGGGGTCAGCATTCGTTCGAGTTCTTCCAATTCCCATTCTTCAAGCGTCGGAATGTCGGAAAACTCCTTGAGGTCGTCCATTCGGAGCCATTCCGCGAAGAATCGGTCGGTCTCCTCGTTGTCGTCTTCGCCGGCATGGACGCCCGCGAGACACAGGACGGAGAGGAATACCCAAATCGAAGCTGGAATACGGGACAAATGACGGCGGACGACTGAACTCATGCGGACAATCGATACTCAGAAACGGGAAACACGAAGTCGGAGGAATCCGTCGGGAGAAGCCGCCGGAATTGTCGCCTTTCCTTCCCGGATCGCGGCCGGGGGGCCGTCGAGGGTGAATGGGACATCTGCCCATTGGATTAGATCCGTTGAAAACTCCACCGCGTAGTTTAGGTCGGTTTTGCGAAGATCGATAGGGAACGAGAATTCGGTCGTCGATGGGGCCGGGAGGAGAGAGCGGTTGGCTTGGGTGGGGGAGCCGCCGAGTGCGTAGGCCATCAGGTTGGGAAGTCCGTCGCCGCTGGCGTCGACTTCCGGGGTCGACTTGTTCGCGGGGAGGCCGAAGGGTTCGATCCAATCGGTGAACCTTATCGGCGGGGTGCCGCAGCGGGCTCGCCCGGCTCGGAACATCGGCCAGGCGGAGGAGGCCGGCGGGTGAGAACCGGCGAAGGCGTAAAGCTTGCCGTCGCGGCTACCAACGTAAACCGTGCCGTCGGGGCCGATCGTCGGTGATGAGTCGCTGGCGGCGCCGATCGGGTTCTTCCAGCGGAGTTGGCCGCCCGGAGTCACGCAATAGAGGAAGCCATCCCGGGAGGTGAAGTGGATGTCGCCGTTGGCCGAGACGGCGGGGCTCGAGTAGATCGGACCGCCGGTCGGGAAGTTCCAAATCGCGGAGCCGCTGACGGGATTGATTGCGTAGAGGTGGCCGTCGCCGGACCCGAAATAGATGGTTCCGCCAGCGCCGATGGCGGGGGAGGAGTCGACCAGGCCGTTCGTGGGGAATTCCCACCAGAGCACCCCGGATGGGAAAAAGGCGAGGAGCCGGTCTCCGGCGCCGACGTAGATCAGGCCGTCGGCGGAGATTGCCGGAGAGGAAAAGACGACATCCCCGGTGAAATATTCCCAGAGAAGAAGGCCGGAAGGAGATAGGGCATAGACGTATCCATCCCATGAACCGAAATAAATCCGGCCTTCGGCGTCGATGGCGGGGGATGAATCGATCCAGTCACCGGTCGGGAAGAACCATTTCAGTTCCCCATCTGGTCCGACGGCGTAGAAATCGAAATCGCTGGAGCCGAAGTAAATGGTGCCGTCGGGCCCGACCGCCGGGGAGGAGAAGATGGCATCGAACGCTTCGAATTCCCAAAGCAAATTGCCTTCCGGGCTCAGGGCGAAGAGATAAAAATCCCAATTGGTGAGGTAAATGGTTCCGTCCGGGGCGACAGCAGGGGTGGCGGTGATCCAGTTTTCGGTGGGAAAGGACCAGTGGAGGGAGCCGTTCGAACGATTGACGGCGTGAAGGGATTCGTCGTTGCCTCCAATGTAAACGATGTCGTTCCAGGCCAGAGTGGGAGAGGAATCGATCCGGGCGCTAGTGGGGAACGTCCAAAGTGGGGCGGCGTCCGTCGCGGGAATCAGGGTGAGAAATAGGACGGCAACGAGCGATAGAAGGGAAAACTTGGCGAGAGCCCGTTGACGGAGGAATTCCATGTAGGGTGAATTATTCAGGGGGCATGGGGAATTCCGCAAGGCGATTTCGGGAGAAAAGAAAATGGGCGCATCCGGTCGGATGCGCCCATCGAGAGCGGTCAGTTTGATTGACCTGGGAAATTCAATCGCGGTCGCGGGCGTTTTCGCGTCGTTCTTCGCGGAGGTCGGCCATTGCTTCGCGCTGGTTCCGAGCCCATTCCCGTTGCTGTTCGATGATTTGACGTCGTTCTTCGCGCAGAAGCTCCATGGCGGCTTGTCGTTCTTCGTTGGTGGCGTCCTTCAATTCTTCGCGCAAGGCGTGCTGGCGCTCGAGGAGTTCCTCTCGTTGGGCCTGGAAATCGCGGATGCGGTCCTGGACCGCTTGGGCGTGGTCCGGCCGATTGCCCGGGCGCGGTTCAACGCGGTCCCGGTTGGGGCGGAAACCGTGGCGGCCTTGGCGGATCTGTTCGCCGAGGGCATGATGAGCCGCGATCCGCTCGGCGTTTTCTTCCTGATATTGTTCGATGGCGGCCCGACGCTCGGCGGGAGTCTTGTCCTGGAGTTCCTCGGCCAACGCGCGACGTTCCTCGACCAGCTGCTGCTGCGTCTGGTTGAAGAGGATGATCGCTTGCTCGAGTTCCTGGTTCGGATTGGCCTGGGCGATCCCGCCCCATGACAGGACGAGGGCGGCGAGCGTGGCGAATAGTTGTTTGTTGGATGCTTTCATCGCTGGAGGAGAGGAGAGTTCTTGTTTTCGGTCAGAGTGCATGTTCTTGCTGCTATCCTCTACGCAAGATATGTGCCAACTTTCCAAAAGTGGC
This sequence comes from Verruconatronum alginivorum, assembly GCF_056590205.1. Classification (NCBI taxonomy): domain Bacteria; kingdom Pseudomonadati; phylum Verrucomicrobiota; class Opitutia; order Opitutales; family Verruconatronaceae; genus Verruconatronum; species Verruconatronum alginivorum. Next base: position 4,607,719 of record NZ_JBWPVQ010000001.1, read on the forward strand.
AAGTCGTTTGTGGAGGCGGGTCCCACGGTGGGGACGACTATAGGCCGGGCGCCCCTTGGGGAATAATCCCGGCGAAAGGGCCAACGGGTGGGAAATATTTCCCAACAGGGGGAGAAGCGTCAGGAGCGGTCGCCCGGTTTTTTCTTTAGCCGGTAGCGGATGTAGTCGCGGGGAACGCCGAGGAGACGGGCGGCGGCGGAAATGTTTTGGCCGGTTTGATCCAGCGCGCGGTGGATCAGGCGGTTGATCGCTTCTTCCAGATCGAATCCGTCATTGGGGAATGCGAAGCCGGGGTTCAGCCAGTCATCCGTGGAGGGAGTTGCCGTGCCGGGAACGGGCGAAGCGGCGGCGGGGATCAACTGTTCGAGGTGGAGTTCCGGACCCTCCTCGAAGACGACTGCCCGCTCCAGGACATGTTGCAGTTCGCGGACGTTGCCGGGCCACGGGTATTGCTCCAGGCGTCGCAGTCCCTCCGCCGAGAGGGTGCGTCGCTCGATCCGGTAGCGCGAAACGAGGGCGCGGAGGAGGTGTTCGGCTAGCGGCGGGAGGTCTTGGGGACGTTCGCGCAAGGGCGGCATCCGAAGGCGATAGAGATCGAGTCGATGGAAAAGGTCGGAGCGGAACTCTCCTTGATCGACAGCTTCGTGGAGATTTCGATTGGCGGCGGCAATCACTCGGACATCGACCGCAATGGTTTTGTTGCCTCCGAGACGGCGGATTTTGCGATCCTCGATGGCGGTCAACACCTTTGCTTGCAAGGGAAGGGAAAGGGAGACGATTTCGTCCAGGAAGAGCGTGCCGCCACTCGCCGCTTCGAAGAGGCCGATCCGTTCCTTGCGGGCGTCGGTGAACGCGCCTCGTTCGTGGCCGAACAGTTCCGATTCGGCCAGCGATTCGGGGAGGGCGGAGCAATTAACTTCAACCAAGGGACCGTCGTGGCGCGGGCCGTGATAGTGAAGCCAGCGGGCGATCGAGCTTTTTCCGGCGCCGGTTTCCCCTTCGATCAGGACGGGGGGGAGGGCCCCGCGGAGCCGCTCGTCGGCGGCGATGATCTTTTCGAGTCGTTCCCGGAGTTCGGCGAGGCCGGGGCTGAAGAGAAACTGGTCCGGGGTCGCTGCCTCCTGCTCGCGGCGGAATTCCTCGAGGCGCCGGGCCTGGCGATGTTGCCGGGTGCGACCGAGGATGAGGGGGAGTTCGGCGACCTCGAACGGTTTGGCGAGAAAGTCGACCGCTCCCAGCCGCATCGCCTCGACCGCGGTGTCGACTCCGTTGTTGGCGGTCATGACCACGACCGCGGCATTGGCGGAAAAGGTTCCTTGACGGAGAAGATCGAGTCCGCAGCCGTCGGGCAAGTTGACGTCGAGGAGAACGAAATCAAAGGGGATTTCCTTGGCCCAGCGCCGGGCCTCGGCGAGATTGGCCGCGACCGCGACCGAGGCACCGGCATCTTCGAGAAACGAAGAAAGCCGTCGGCGGAGAAGAGTCTCGTCCTCGACGATCAAAATTTCGGCCTGTTTCAAGAAATCCATCAGTCAGGGTCGCAAGGCATCATTCATAAATCCCGTGCCTGTTCGAGTTCATAACTGAGAATACTCACGGCGTAATTCGCCGCGGTATCGCAGCGGAGGACCTGGCGGCCGAGCGTGATCGGAGCAAAACCGGCGGCGGTGGCTGCTTCGATCTCGGCGGGGGTGAAATCTCCTTCAGGACCCACCAGCCAGACTGGGCGGGCGGGAAGACGTTTTTCGGAGTGGAAAAAACGGTCGACCGCCGGACGAAGCGGGCCCGCCCCCGGGTGGAGGCTGGCGATCAACCTCAGGTCGAATTCGTCCGCTCCGGACAAGAGTTCGGTGAGTGTCCGGGCCGGAGCGATCTCCGGAAGAAACGCGTTGCCTGATTGTTTGGCGGCTTCGATCGCAGTGGTTTCCCATTTTCCGTGCTTCGATTCGAGCCGTTCTCCGTCAAGATGGACCTCGGTCCGTTCGCTGATCAAGGGAACGATGCGAGCCACGCCGAGTTCGGTGGCCTGGCGGATGATTTGGTCGAAGGTTTTTCCTTTCGGCAAGGATTGGGCGAGGGTGATTCGGTAGGGAGTCGGTTCGATCCGCGAGTGGGAGCAAACCAGCAGGCGGGCGTGACGGCGGTCGGGATCGAGGCACTCGCAAACCCATTCGTCGCCTTTTCCGTTGAAGACCGTCACCGGATCGCCTTTCTTGACGCGGTTTACCCGGACCAAGTGGTGGCTTTCGTCGGGATGGAGGGAGATTTCCCGGGCGTGCGGATCGGCTTCCGGCGCGAAACATCTGAAATCGGGCATGCGCTGTTGGAATCACCCGGAAGCGTTGGACGCAAACAGAAAAGGCGCCGCAATCGCGACGCCTCTCCTGCTACAAACTACAAACAAACTTACTGAAACTATGAACAAGCTATCGTAGGAAAGTTGTTCGTTGTAAGTGAGACGGTTCGGATGGAGGAAACGTTCAAAAAAAAGAAAGAATCTTTTAGAATGCTGATGAACAGCGGGCTGGAGGGCGATTCCCGCAGAAATAACATGGAGCGAAAGCGATAAATTATTCCATCGGGAACGTGTCCCGATCAAAGGTCAGTGGTGAACGGGAAGGGGCATTCTGCTGCAGGTCGACTTGATGGATCGTGCGGGGCAGGGGGAGTTATGAAAAATCAATCGGATTTTCCCGTAAAGATCGACTGCTTCGTTCTTTGGGGTTGCGGTAGGGCCGATCCGCTGCGAAGGTGTCACGCTCACTATGAAGACAATCAAGCTAGGAAAAATAACAACCATCGTTTCCCTCTCCCTCTTTTCCGCCGCTTTTCTCTCCGGGCAAGCTCCGGGCGGGATGGGCCAACCACAGGCGCAAGTCGGGGAGGTCGACGCCGAGAAGATTCTCGAAACCTATGGTTTCATCGTCGGGCTTCAAAGCGGAGTGCGCGATTTCGAGCTTTCGGAAGAAGAATACGCGACGTTCCTGCGCGGCTTGAACCGTGCGCAAGCCGGCGAGGAGGTGCCGACCGACATCGATCGTATTCTCCCGCAATTGCAGAGCTACCTGGGGCAGCGGCAGGCGCAGGTGGTCCAATCGCGCTCAGCCGAGCACCGTGAACGGGCGGCGCAGTTTTTCGCCTCGCTGCAGGAGGAGGAAGGAGTCGAGAGCACGGCGGAAGGTTTGTTTTACCGGATTGAGGAAGAAGGCAGCGGCGAACGGCCGGATTCCGACTCGTTGGTGCGAATCCATTATGAAGGTCGCTTGTTGGACGGCACGGTGTTTGACAGTTCCCGCGAGCGGGGCGAACCGGCCGAATTCCCGGTCGGCGGAGTGATTCCGGGAATGGCGATGGGCCTTCAGAAGATTCAGGAAGGCGGAAAAATAACCCTCTATATTCCGGCCGATCTGGCTTACGGTGATCAAAGTCAGCCGACCATTCCTCCCGGCTCGACCCTGATTTTCGAGGTCGAATTGTTGGAGGTGCTCGACGCCGACCCGGTCAGTGCGTTGCCCGGCTTCGCTCCCCAAGGTCAACCCGGCCAGCCCGGGCCTCCCCCGACCGAGCGCCCCGGCCCGCCTCCGGGTCACCGGCCCGGTTCCCCTCCGTCGCCATAACCGGAGTTGAGTTTGTTTCTGCAAAAGCCTTCCGCGTTCCGCGCGGAAGGCTTTTTTATGGGGAATGTCCGGTCTCGTTTCTTGGGGCATCTCGGCTTTCGAACGCTGCGGCCAACGGTCTTCGGCTTAAAGCACGAAGCTCCGGCTTGGACGTGGCGAAGGGTTCTTTCTGGTAGCATGCCGGCTTTCGCCGGATGAAGGAGCGGCGCTCTTCAGCCGCCGTCGTTGGACGGGCGGAGTTTGTGGCGAACCCTTTGGCCGACGGTCTTCGGCTGAAGCACGAAGCTCCGGCTTGGACGTGGCGAAGGGTTCTTTCTGGTAGCATGCCGGCTTTCGCCGGATGAAGGAGCGGCGCGCTTCAGCCGCCGTCGTTGGACGGGCGGAGTTTGGGGCGAACCCTTTGGCCGACGGTCTTCGGCTGAAGCACGAAGCTCCGGCTTGGATGTAGCGAAGGGTTCTTTCTGGTAGCATGCCGGCTTTCGCCGGATGAAGGAGCGGCGCGCTTCAGCCGCCGTCGCTGGGAAGGGCGGAGTTTGCGGCCGAACTCTTTGGCCGACGGACTTCGGCTGAAGCACGAAGCTCCGGGTTGGGCTCCGCTGCGAGACCCCGGGCCGCCCGTGAACAATAACAGGTGTTGATCTTTGTCGGTTTTAGTCGCCAAAGAGGCGTCGGTTCTCGGATCGAAGAACGCCCACGTAGTTGCGCGAAATGGGGGCAAGGCTGAATGTGCGGGCGGAGCGGCGCAAGCGGTCGAAGATCGCTTCGAACTCTTTCGCGCTGAGTGGGCGCTTTCCGGCGAGGACCGCCGCGACTTGCCAAATGAAGGCGTGCAATTCGTCGCGGGAAGCTCCATCCGGGCGCCGACGCAAGTCGTTGAAGATTTTTTCGAATTCCTGGTCAGACTTGTCGCCGAATTCGTTGCAGAAGGTCAGAATGTGTTGTTCGATGAAATGAAACAGGGGCAGATAATCGCCGGGCGGCATGCGTGGGCCCATTTCCGGCGGACGGCGGTCGCCGCGAAAGAGTCCCCTGAGCGAGTCGACCTGCCAAATCGCGTCATTTTCTCCGTCGGTAAGTTGGATAGTGTTCCGGTCGCTTAAGTTCGGACGTTCGTCGATCACCTCGATGGCGGCTCCGAGTTTCGCGGGATTGAGCCCCTCGCGCTCTACAACCGCCTGGAGGGAAGGATGCAACTCCAGCGTCTTCATCGACTGTTCAATCTTACGGATCTCGTCGTTCATTTCGTGAAAAATACGGGATGCTTGGGCGGATTGACTTGATCTTGCCGGAGGTCCGGAGGCAAGCGTGAATTGAACCTTCCGCCTCGGTGGCGATCGTCGGGCAAGAGGTTCTGACGGGATCTTTGCCGGGCCGATGTTTTTTTCGTGCAGCGGGCGGGGTTTTGGCTCAGGCTGATTCTTTCTTTATGAACCGGGTTTTGAAAATGTTGTTGGACGGGGAGAATCTTTCTCCCGACCAGATGAGCGAAGTTCTCGGCTTGCCGGCCGCTGAAGTGGAGGCGGAGCTGAAGGAGCTGGAGGCGAAGGGCATCCTGCTGGGCTGGCGGCCGATCATCAGCCCCAACGCGGATGTCGAGAACCTGGTCCGGGCCGTTATCGAGGTGAAGATCACTCCGGAGCGTGGCGGTGGATTCAATCGCCACGCCGAGCGAATCAGCCGGTTCGACGAGGTCGAGTCGTGCTACCTGATGTCCGGCAGCTACGATCTGTTGGTGATCGCCCGCGGGCAGACCTTGCACCAGGTGGCGACGTTCGTCAGCGAGCGGCTTTCGACCGTGGAAGGCGTTTTGTCGACCGCGACCCACTTTCTGCTGCGCTCCTACAAGGAGCAAGGTTACTTGCTGCCGGGGACGGGGAACGAGCGCAGTCGTCCCGACATCACGCCGTGAGCCGGGTGCTCGGCGAAGAGCTGAAAAAAGGAGTGAGCATGGATACGCAACGTTTCGTAGCCAAACATATCCTCGGGCTGCCCCGCTCGGGGATCCGGGATTTTTTCGAACTCGTTTCCCAGATGACCGAAGTGATTTCGCTCGGCATCGGAGAGCCGGATTTCGTCACGCCGTGGCACATCCGGGAGGCGGCGATTTTCGCATTGGAAAAGGGGAAAACGAGTTACACCTCCAATCTCGGACTTCCGAAGCTGCGGAAGGCGATCTCGAAATATGTCGAACGCCATTTCGACGTCACCTATTCGCCGGAGCGCGAGATCCTGGTGACGGTCGGGGTTTCGGAGGCGCTCGACATCGCTCTGCGGGCGGTGCTGAATCCGGGAGACAAGGTTTTGTATCATGAACCTTGTTACGTTTCCTACATGCCGTCGATCGCGTTGGCTTACGGGGTGCCGGTGGCGGTCCGGACCTGGGCGGAAGACGGGTTTTCCCTGGATCCGGAGCGCCTGGAAGCGGCTTGGACTCCGGGATGCAAGGTGTTGATTCTCAACTTCCCGACCAATCCGACTGGCGGGGTGATCGACAAGGCCAAACTGGAGCGTATCGCCCGGTTCGCGGTCGAGAAGGATCTGTTGGTGATCAGCGACGAGATTTATTCGGAGCTCACCTTCGAAGGAAACCACACCAGCATCGCCACGTTCCCCGGGATGCGGGAGCGGACGTTATTCCTGCACGGCTTTTCCAAGGCTTTCGCCATGACCGGATTCCGGATCGGGTATGCCTGCGGTCCGGCTCCGTTGATCGAGGCGATGATGAAGATCCACCAATACAGCATGCTTTGCGCGCCGATTTTGAGTCAGGAAGCCGCCTTGGAAGCGCTGGAACACGGGGAGGACAGCGTCGGCCGCATGCGGGAGCAGTATCATCGCCGGCGGGATTATTTCGTCCGCCGGCTGAATGAAATGGGGTTGACCTGCCATTTGCCCGGGGGGACGTTTTATGCGTTCGCCTCGGTCCGCAATACCGGGATGACCGAAAAGGATCTCGCGGTGGAGTTATTGAAAAGCCAGAAGGTCGCGGTGGTGCCGGGGACCGCGTTTGGTGCCAGCGGCGAAGGATTCGTCCGCTGTTGCTTCGCGACCAGTTACGAACTGCTGATCGAAGCGGCCGACCGAATGGAAAAATTTTTGCAAAAAGCCGAGCCGTGTCATGTCTGAGTCCCGAATCGTCGCCCTGGTAGGGCGCCCCAACGTCGGCAAAAGCCGCCTCTTCAACCGGATCGCCCGCAAGCGGATTTCGATCGTCCATGACAAGCCCGGCATCACCCGGGACGTCGTCAGCACGGAGGTCGACGACGACTACACGTTGATGGACACCGGGGGACTCGGACTGGTTTCGGAAGAGGACCGCGCCGATCTGACCGAAGCGGTCGAAGTCCAGGTGCTGGTGGCGGTCCATGCCGCCACGCTGATCCTGTTCGTGGTCGACGGGCGGGATGGGCTGACTCCGCTCGACGAAATGGTCGCCGACCGGTTGCGCCGCGCCGGCAAGGAAGTGGCGTTGGTGATCAACAAAATCGATGACCCCGGGCAGGCGGATCCTTACTCGGAGTTCGCCAAGCTCGGCTTTTCGCGGACGGTTTTGGTTTCGGCCGAGCATGGCCGGGGCGAAGACCGGTTGCGGGAACTGATCGCCGATTCCCTCGGACCCGCTCCGGAGAAGACGGAGGAAGGGGAGAAGCGGATCAAAATCTCGTTCGTCGGTCGTCCGAACGTCGGCAAATCGTCGCTCGGCAATCGTCTGTTGAAATCGGACCGCCTGATCGTGACCGATATTCCCGGCACCACCCGGGATGCGGTGGAGTTGAATCTCGATTATCAAAGCCAGGACGGGGCCGTCTGGCATTTCCGGATGGTCGACACCGCCGGGATCCGGCAGCGCTCGAAATTGAGTTCGCCGGTGGAGTATTTCTCGACCACCCGCTCGGAGCAGGCGATCGCCTCCTCGGACGTCGTTTTCCTGGTCCTGGACGCCCGCGACGGGGTGACGAACCAAGAGCAAAAGCTCGCCGGGCTGGTGTTGGAAAAAGGCCGGGCGATGGTGATCGTGGTCAACAAATGGGATCTCGTCCATGAGGCTTTCCGCGATCAACCGTTGGAAGGATACTCCGACGAACGGGAATTCCGGGAGTCGTTCGAAAAGGCGGTTCGTAAGGAACTGTTTTTCAATCCGGAATCGCCGGTGATTTTCGTTTCGGCGTTGGAAGGATATGCGATGGATCGCTTGTTGAAGGCGGCTCGGAGATTGAATTACCTGCTCGACAAGAAACTGCCGACCGGACGTTTGAACAAACTGCTGTCGGACTTGGCGGCGAAACGGAGTCCCCCGGCGATGAAGGGGCGGCGCTTCAAAATCTACTACGCCGTGCAAACCGGCAACCGGCCGTTCCGGATCAAACTGTTTTGCAACGAAGCCTCCCGGTTGCCGGATAGTTACCGCCGGTATCTTGAAGGAGGATTGTGCGCCGAATTCGATCTCGCCGGGTGCCCGATTCATTTTGAGTTGATCGGGAAGCCGAAACGGAAGTAAGCTTGGGGCTTGGCGCGGGGAATGAAGAACGTTCGTCGCGGCCGATCACTCACATATTTTCGCTTCTCATGATAAGTCGCACGACATACCAGGATGGACCGGCGGTGGAATTGACGACGGACTCGTTCCGTTTGGTGGCCCCTCTTTCTTTCGGCCCGAGAATCATGCATTTCGGTTCGCCGAAAGGGAATAATCTTTTCATCGAATTCAAAAACGAGGAAGGGATGGGGCCGGGGAAAAGTTTTAAACTCCGGGGGGGGCACCGACTCTGGCATGCGCCGGAGCACGCGGTGCGGACTTATCAGCCGGACAATGATCCCGTCGAAATCGATATCCGTTCGAGCGAAGGGAATTTCACGTTGCTGCAAAACACCGAAAAGGCGACCGGTCTGCTGAAGAAGATCGAGGTTTCGGCAGCCGGACCTCGGGCGGCGCGCATCACCCATCAATTGACCAACAAAGGGCTTTGGCCGATCTCGTGCGCCCCGTGGGCATTGACCATGTTCCGGGGAGGTGGACGCGGGGTCATTCCGCTTTTGCCGAAAGGGGAACACCCCCGCGATTTGTTGCCGGAATACAGCTTGGTTCCGTGGCCTTACACCGATTTTTCCTCGCACGGGTGGAGTTTCAACCCAAGTCATATTGGACTGAATACCGCAGCAGTGAAGAGCCCCCAGAAATTGGGAATCACCGGGTATCCCGGTTGGATGGCGTATTGGATCGATGGTGACGTTTTTGTGAAGGCGGCCGCCTATACCCCGGATGGAACGTATCCGGATGGTGGATCGAAAGCCGAAGTCTTTTCGAACGGAGAAATGATCGAACTCGAAACGCTCGGCGAACTGGTATCTCTGAAACCGGATGCCTCCTGCCGTCACGAGGAGTATTGGGGGTTGTTGAGCGGGTTGCCCGAGCCGGTCGACGAGCAAACCGTGGCGAACGAGTGGATTCCGGCGATTGACCAGTGGCGCAAAGAACTTCCGGACGGGAGCAAACCGCAGGGGTGAAGTCGCGGATTGTGTTCATGGGGTCGGATCCGATCGCACTGCCGGCCTTGAATTATTTGGCGAACGAAGCGAAAAACCGGGTGGAGATCGCGGGCGTCTTCACCCAACCCGACCGTCCGGTCGGTCGGGGAAAAAAGATTCAGGCCAACGAAATCAAACAGTGGGCGCTGGCGCACGGTTGTCCGGTGCGGCAACCCGAGAAGCTCGGTCCGGAGGAACACGACTGGCTGAAGGCCGAGCGATGCGACCTGTTGCTGGTGATGGCCTATGGTCATATCTTGCGGCGCTCGTTGATCGAACTGCCTCCCCGGGGGACTTACAATTTGCACGCCTCGCTTCTTCCGAAATACCGGGGTGCCGCTCCAATCCAGGCGGCGCTGGTCGGCGGAGAGGCGGAGACCGGGGTGACCTTGATGCGGATGGTCCGCAAGCTGGACGCCGGTCCGATCGTTGATCAGGAAGCGTTTTCGGTGGAGCGTCTTGAAACCGGTGAAACGGCGGAGCGGAAGATGGCCGCCGCCTGCGTTCCTCTCCTGGAGCGGAATTTGGAGGCACTGTTGGAAGGCGAGGCCTTGGAGCGCGAGCAGGAGGAGGGGCGGGTTACTTATACCCGAAAGCTGGATAAGACGGATGGCGTCTTGGATTTTTCGGCTCCCGCCGTTGAACTGGCCCGCAGGATAAACGCCTTGTATCCATGGCCTGGATGTTTTTTTCCGGTCGGCGATCAGCGGATAAAAATCGGCCGGGCCGACTGGGACGATTCAGAGGTGAAGGCGGAGCCCGGGCGAGTGGTGAGCGACGGCGGGCACGAACTGCGGGTGGCCACCGGCCGGGGGCTCCTTTCATTGTTATTTTTGCAGCGGCCGGGCGGACGGATGTTGCCGGTGTCGGAATTCTTGCGCGGCTTTCCGGTTCCGGCCGGTAGTCGGTTGGAGTCGGTGCCGATGCGCCCGATCGTTGGTTTGGAACCGTTTCCATACATCGGCGGGAAGTAGGCGAAACCCCGATCGTCGGACCGGGGGGACTCCGAGTTGTGCCTAGGCCGGGGTGGTCTACATTAGGCTTGGAGATTTTAAATAATGGCGACGATGTTGATGGGAGAAGCAGGAGCTGAAAGCGTGAAAAGCGGGATCATTCCGGAAACGGTTGCTCCCCGGCAAGTGGCACTGGGCAAGACGCCTCCGTTGAAGGGTTGGACCAAATGCCGCAAGGGAAGCCGGCGGACCTCCGTCGGGGCGAAACGAAGTCCCTTGTGCGCCACGCGAATTACCGGACGACGGCCCGGAGGCAAACGCCGCCGCGTGACGGGAGTTTGAGGCTTGTGGCATGCGCCGACTTTCGCCGGATGTCCATGGAGCAAGACTCGCCTTAAAGCGGGAGGGTGTTGAAGTTTTTGGCCGACGGCGGGGGCGGGGGCTTTTGCGGGAGGTGCTGGGCGAGGAACTCTTCCTGTTTGCGGACAACCCCTTTGATCCCTTGTTTGCCGAGGGCGAGGAGGGCGGCGAGTTCTTCTTCGGAGAAAGTCGCTTCTTCGCCGGAGCCCTGCACTTCGACGTAACGTCCCTGGCCGGTCATGACGATGTTGAAGTCGACCGTGGCGTCTTTGTCTTCGATGTAGTTGAGATCGAGGACGGGCGTCTCCTGGAAGACACCGACGCTGACGGCGGCGACGGAGTCGACGAACGGATTTTCGGTGAGGGCCCCGTCAATGATCGTTTTCTCGACCGCGATCCGGGCGGCAAGGTAGGCGCCGGTGATGGCGGCGGTCCGGGTGCCGCCGTCGGCCTGGAGGACGTCGCAATCGACCCAAAGGGTGTGCCCGGGAAGCTTTTCGAGGTCGATGCAGGCCCGGAGGGAACGTCCGATGAGGCGTTGGATTTCCACGGTGCGGCCGTCGAGTTTGCCCCGGCTGATGTCGCGCTGCTTACGGTCGAGCGTGCTGTAGGGGAGCATCGAATACTCGGCGGTCAGCCAACCGCCGGAAATTCCCTGCTGCCGCATCCAGGGCGGAATCCGCTTTTCCAGGGAGGCGGCGCAGATGACCCGGGTGTCACCGAAGCCGACCAGGACCGAGCCGAGCGCGTGGGGCGCGATGTCCGGCTGGAAGGTGATCGGGCGGAGTTGGTTGGCGCGGCGCTGGTCGGGTCGGACGGACATGGAAGGGAAAATAGACGATAGACGATAGCTGATAGACGATCGTCAATAGACGTTAGAAGTGATAGCTGAACAGCTGAGAGATTATTTGCGTTTGGCTCCGGCGGGTTTCTTGGCTTTTTTGGCCGGGCGGGGAGGGAATTCGAAGCCGATGCTGCCGTTGTCCTTGAGGACGAGAAAGGCGTCGAAGAGCCGTTTGGTGCGGTTGGAGCGGAAGCCCTTCAAGAGGCCGGACTTTTTGTTTTGTAACAACTCCTTGAACTCCTCCGGGACGAGGGCCCGGCCGAGGATGGTGCGGCCGACGCGGAAGGAGCAACCTTCGTCGCCTCGTTTGTAGTTGGCGCAGACGTAGGCGGTCGGGGTCTCGTGGATCGGGCCGTTGTCGAGCGGGCAGGTGGCGATGATCGGGTAATCGGCGAGATTCTCGGCATCCTCTTCGCCGTTCTCGCCGTTGCCGCCGAAATCGAACTTGGCCTTGTTGTTTTCCAGGATAAGGCGGGCGGAGAACGGTTTACCTTTTTTCGAACGGAAACCGTCGATCGGGCCGACTTTGCCTTCCTTGAGCAAGGTTTCGATCTCCTCGTCCTCGAGGCGGCGGTTGCCCATGTTTTTGTAAACGGTCAACTCGCCATCCTGCGAACGGTAGAACCGCATCGCTTCCCGCATCGGTTTGCCGTCGGTGGGGGAAATGAATTTGGTTTCGGGAAGCTCCTCTTCCTTTTCCTCGAAGCCGCGGGTGCGGTCGACCAGTTCGGAGGTGATCTTCTTGATCCCTTCCATGAATTGGTCGCGGGAGAGCTGTCCGTGCTCCATCTGGTGGAGCCGGTGTTCCCATTCGCCGGTCATGGTCGGGCTGGTCAAGGTGTCGACTCCGATGATGCGGAGAAACTCGACCAACTCCTCCGCTTTCGGAGTGGGCGCGAGATCGCGGCCTTCGCGGAGGAGGTATTTTTCGTGGATCAGGTGGTCGATGGTGGCCGCGCGGGTGGCGGGAGTGCCGAGGCCGGAGTCCTTCATCGCTTCGGCCAGTTCCTCGTCTTCGACCATCTTTCCGGCGGTTTCCATCGCCGCCAGTAAGGTCGCTTCATTGTAGCGGGGAGGCGGGCGGGTGGTGTCGTCTTCGGCTTCGACGGAACGGAGTTCCGCCCGGGCTGGAGTGCCGTCGGCGGGAGTCAAGGCCGGGAGGTCGGCGTCGGAGGCCGATTTTCCCTGGACTTCGAGCCAGCCGGGAACGACGAGGACCTTGCCCTCGGTTTTGAAGGCGTGTTCTCCGATCGTTGAGGTGCGGGTGGTGACGTCGTATTCCGCTGGCGGGAAAAAGATTCCGATGAAGCGGCGGCAAACCATGTCGAAAATCTTTTGCTCGTCGTCGCTGAGCGAGCCGCGGAAAGTGCCGGTCGGGATGATGGCAAAGTGGTCGCTGACCTGGGCGTTGTTGAAAATCCGTTTGTTGCCCGGCTTCACCCAGTCGTTTTCCAGGACCTTGTGGGCGTGTCCGGCCAGCGGGCCTTCGAAGGCGCGGAGAACGTCGCGGACGGTTTGGCCGTAGTCTTCCGGAAGGGCGCGGGAATCGGTTCGCGGGTAGGTGAGGACCTTGTGGCGCTCGTAGAGGGCTTGGGCGACCCGGAGGGTTTTGCCGGCGGGGAAGCCGAAGCGGCCGTTGGCCTCCCGCTGGAGCGTGGTCAGGTCGTAGAGACGACCGCACGCTTGGCGGGTCCGTTTCTTTTCCTCGGTGACCTCGGCTGGTTTGCCGGTGATCTCGGCCACGATTTTTTCGGCGGCCTCTTTTTCCCAGAGGCGGTCGGCCCGGTCGTGGGCGTCGTCGCCCTTCTTGAAGGCTGGCTTTTGGTAGAGGCCCTCGTATTCGCCTTCGGTGATCTGGAAGAGCCCCTTGATCCGCCAGTAGGCCCGGGGTTCGAAGGCCCGGATCGCCTTTTCGCGGTCGACCACCATGGTCAAGGTGGGAGTCTGGACGCGGCCGACGGTGGCGACGTTTTGGATGCCGAACATCCGTTTGGTCAAGGCGCGGGTGCCGTTGATCCCGATGAGCCAGTCGGATTCGCTCCGGCAGCGGGCGGCGTCCTGAAGCGGTTTCATCTTTTCGCCGTCGCGCAATTCCTCGAATGCCTTCCGGATGCCGGTGTTGGTCATGGAGACCATCCAGAGCCGTTTCACCGGGAGCTTCGATTTGGCGAGGTCGTAGATGTATTGGAAAATCAATTCCCCCTCGCGCCCGGCGTCGCAAGCGTTGATGACGCAATCGACGTCGTCGCGTTTGAGAAGTTTTTTGAGTTCGTTGAACTTCGCCTTGGTCTTCTCGATCGGCTTCAGTTGGAACTGGTCGGGGATGATCGGAAGGGTTTTGAGACTCCAAGCCTTCAGCTTTTTGTCGATGTCGTCGGGCATGAAGAGCTCGACAAGGTGACCGACGGCGGAGGCGATGATGTACTCGTCATTTTCGTACCAATCATTCTTCTTCGGAACCTTGCCCAACACGCTGGCGAGATCGCGGGCAACGCTTGGTTTTTCGGCAATGACAAGTTTTTTCATAATGTGACGGTTCCGACGACCGGGAGGACCGGACGCCGGATAAATGGAAGGAGGAGAGGGGAAGTCCTACGGGTTTTGATCAGCTTTTCTGGGCGAGACGATCGAGGGCGGTGTCGAGGTTGGCGAGGAGTCCGCGGATGGTCTCCTCGGTCTCGTCGCCCATGTTGGAGATGCGGAAAGTCTTTCCTTTAATCTTCCCGTAACCTCCGTCGATCACGCAGTTGAAATCGGATTTGAGGATTTTATTGAGCGCCCCGAGATCGATGTCTTCGCTGTTGCGGACGCAGTTGAGGGAAATGGAACCGAATTCTTCCGGCGGGAAGAGTTCGAGGCCGCGGCCTTTCACCCAGTCGCGGACCAGGCGGTTGAGGTGGGCGTGGCGGGCGAAGCGTTGGTTGAGTCCTTCGGCGAAAATATCCTCCAGCTTGGAGCGGAGGGCGAAGATGTGCGGAATCGTCGGGGTGCTTGGCGTCATCCCCTTTTCGTGGTTGCTCAGGAACTCGAGAAAGTCGAAGTAGTAACCGCGGTCGGGCAAGTTCTTCGTCCGAGCGAGGGCCCGCTCCGACACGGAAATCAGGGCGAGGCCGGGAGGCATGGCGAGCGCTTTTTGCGAGCCGGTGAGCATCACGTCGATGCCGAGTTCGTCCTTCTTGATCGGAAGGGCGGAAAAGGAGCTGACACAGTCAATGATGGAAATCACCTCGGGAAACTCCCGGAGGACCGCCATGATTTCGGCCAGCGGGTTCATAGTGCCGGTCGACGTCTCGTTGTGGATCAGGGTGATCGAGTCGAACTCGCCGGTGGAAAGTTCCCGCCGGATCGCCTCGGGGTCGATCGGTTGACCCCATTCGAAGCGGAGTCCTTTGGCCTGTTTGCCGCAGCGTTCGGCGACGTCGTTCCACTTGTCGGAGAAGGCGCCGCTCATGCAGTTGAGCACCTTTTTGGCGGTGACGTTGCGCAGGGAGCCCTCCATGACGCCCCAGGCGCTGCTGGTGCTGAGGAAGACCGGATCCTTGGTGAAGAACAGCTTTTGGAGGTTCGGCTGGATCGACTGGTAAAGCTCCACGAAATCGCTGCTGCGGTGGCCGAACACCGGCGTGGTCATCGCCCGGTAGGTTTTTTCGGAAACCTCGACCGGGCCGGGAATGAAGAGTTTGTAGCTCACTTTGCGGATTTTTTGATGATCTTTTGGTTATGGTCGCCGAGGACGATCACGTGCGGTTTCCAGGTACTGGCCTCCTTCTCGTCCATCCAGGCGAAAGCCATGATGGTCAACAAGTCGCCAATCTTGCCCAGGTGGGCGGTGCCTCCGTTCAGACTGAACTTGCCGGAACCGGCCGGGGCGGGAATGGCGTAGGTTTCGAAACGGGCCCCGTTGGCGATGTTGCCGACTAGGATCTTTTCGAACGGTTGGAGGTTGGCTTGCTCCATCAAGTCGCTGTCGATGGCCAGACTCCCCTCGTAATTGAGGCTGCAATCCGTCACCTCGGCGCGATGAATTTTCGATTTTACCAGTTGAAGTAGCATGGAATAGGTCCTTGCGTAAACAGTCTTAACAAGCCGGAAAGCTTCTCTTCGTCAACAAACAATCCGACAATAACGCCATCGCCCCGCCGAAAACAGTCGAAAAACCGCGCTGGAGTCCGCCTCGTTAGACCCCCCATCCGAAAGGGGTTTGCAGCGACCGGACTGGCTCGGTGACACACCCCACCGCTCTAGCGAGCGGTCCCCCCCTCTCAAGAGGGGATCTTTTTGTAAGCAGTTCCCCTCTTAAGAGGGGGGGACCATGCGCGAGCATGGTGGGGTGTGTCACCGCTGTTTCAGCCAAGCGAACGCCCGAAACCCTTTTTTGGATGGGGTCTCGGTGGGGTTCCGGTTTTTGCCGGTCTTTTCCCGACGCCCGGACCGCATAAATGCAGAACTCCAACGAGCGGAACTTAACCCGTTGCGGAAACTCGACAAACGGCTTTCTGGCGGTTTGATTGGAACGTTTCAATTATGACGACGAAAATTCGAATCGGAATCGCCGGGTATGGGAATCTCGGGCGGGGAGTGGAGGCGGCGATCGCGCAGAACGCGGATATGGAACTGACCGGGGTCTTCACCCGGCGGGACCCGGCTTCCGTCGAGACGCTCGGCCGGGAGACGCCGGTTTTCTCGATGGATGATTTGGACGCCTCCCGCGACCGGATCGACGTCTTAATTCTGTGCGGCGGCTCGAAAAGCGACCTGCCGGAACAGGGGCCGGCGTTGGCGGCGCGCTTCAACACGGTCGACAGTTTCGACACCCACGCCAGGATTCCGGAATACTTCGCGGCGGTCGACGCCGCCGCCCGGGGCCGCGGCACGTTGGCGGTGATCGCCGTCGGCTGGGATCCGGGGATGTTTTCCCTCAACCGTCTCTACGGCGAGGCGATTTTGCCGGTTGGCAGCACCTACTCGTTCTGGGGAAAAGGAGTCAGCCAAGGCCATTCCGACGCCATCCGCCGGGTGTCGGGCGTCGCGGGCGGCGTGCAATACACCCTGCCGTCGGAGAAGGCGATCGAGGCGGTGCGGTCGGGGAAAATGCCGGAGTTGACCACCCGGGAGAAACACACCCGCGAATGCTACGTGGTCCTGGCGGACGGAGCGGATGCGGCGGAAGTCGAGCGGGCGATCGTCACCATGCCCGATTATTTCGCCGACTACGACACCACCGTTCATTTCATTTCGGCCGAGGAGCTTCGGCGGGACCATTCGGCGATGCCGCACGGCGGATTCGTCATCCGGAGCGGACGGACCGGCGAGGGGAATGTCGAGACCGTCGAGTATTCGTTGAAGCTCGACAGCAACCCGGAGTTCACCGCCAGCGTGTTGGTCGCTTACGCCCGGGCGGCATGGCGGTTGAAACAAGCTGGGGAAAGCGGGGCGCGCACGGTTTTTGATATTGCTCCGGGATTGCTCTCGCCCAAAAGTCCGGCCGATTTGCGGAAAGAATTATTATGAGCTCGATACCAACCGAATTCGCGGGTGTGACCGCGTTGACCAAGGCCAACGTCTATTACGACGGAAAAGTCCTCAGCCATGCGCTGGTGTTTCCGGACGGCTCGCGGAAGACGCTCGGGATCATTTTCCCGGGCACCTATCATTTCGGCACCGCCGCCCCGGAGCGGATGGAGGTCACCTCCGGCGCCTGCCGGGTGAAGCTCGACGGTGAAAACGATTGGAAAACCTACGGGGAAGGGGCGGCGTTCGAGGTCGCGGGAGACTCCGGTTTCGACATAACCGTCGAGGACGGGATCTGCCAATACGTTTGCTCGTTTCTGACCTGACCGGGGCCGTTTGGAGTGCGCGCCGCGTCCCGGTTGGGGCGGTCGGTAAAAACGGGGGAAAGGGTTGGACTTCCCCCCGGATGCACTCTTAATTTCTTGGTTTCGGATGTTCAGGAAAGCCCGCCTATATCTCGACTCGCGGCTTGCCCGGTTCGCCGAGTTCACGGTCGATGTGATCTACGGACGGCGCCACGGCAAGCGCGCCGCCGTGTTCGGGGCCTTTCTTTACGGACCGTCGCTGATTTACAACCTGGTCGTCCAGGCGCGCCTCTGGTTATATAAGAAGCGGATTTTCCACGACCAGCCGCTCGGCTGCCTGGTGGTGGTGGTCGGAAACCTCACCGTCGGCGGCACCGGCAAGACTCCGGTGGTCGAAAAGTTCGCCCGTTCGCTCGCCGAGCGGGGACGGAAAGTCGCGATCCTCAGCCGCGGTTACAAGAGCCGTCCCCAACCGCTTTGGCGACGGCTCTGGAGGCAACTCAGCCACGGCAAGCTCCCTCCCCCGAAAGTGGTGAGCGATGGCAAAACCGTTCTGCTCGACTCCGAAACGGCCGGGGACGAGCCCTTCATGTTGGCCAAGAACCTCCCCGGGGTGTTGGTCATCGTCGACAAGAACCGGGTGGCCAGCGGTTCCTATGCGATCCGCAAATACGGAGTCGACACGCTGGTGCTCGACGACGGCTTCCAATATCTGCCGTTGAAGGGCCGGTTGAACCTGTTGTTGATCGACAAAACGAACCCGTTCGGCAACCACCAACTCCTGCCGCGGGGGATTCTCCGCGAGCCGGTGAAACACCTGAAACGGGCCTCCTACATCTTTTTGACCAAGTCAAACGGCGTGCCCGATCCCGGTTTGGAACGTCTGATCCGGCGTTACAACAAGCGGGCGGAAATCATCGAGTGCGCCCATAAACCGCAATTCCTGCAGGGGGTCTGGACCGACGAACGTCTGCCGTTGGAAACCTTGAACGGGAAACGGGTTGGGGCCTTCAGCGCCATCGCCACCCCGGAAAACTTCGAGCAATTTCTCCGTGATTTCGGCGCCAGCGTGCTTTACACCAAGCGTTTCCTCGATCACCATCGCTTCAGCGCCGAGGAGTTGGAACAGATTTTCTCCCAAGCGGAGGAAGCGAAACTCGATTTCCTGGTGACGACCGAAAAGGACGCGGTTCGGTTGCCCTCGGAGAAGTTGAGCGAACTTCCTTTGTATTATTTGCGTCTGGAAATCGACATTATCTCCGGCGTGAACGATTTTGAGGAAGCGGTTTCCCGCATCTGCTTCTCCTCGCTCCCGGCCGGAGCAGGCGCTGCCGGGAAATGACGCGCCGACTCTCCACCACAACTACAATGAACGACCCACGCTACCAAAAACTGGCGGAAACCCTCACTGTTTTCTCCACCCGACTGAAAAAGGGCGACAAAGTCCTGATCGACGCTTTCGACATCCCCGACGGCATGGTGATCGCCCTGATCCGGCAGGCGCGCTCCATCGGCGCCATCCCGTTCGTCAACATCCAGCGCGCCCGGATCGGCCGCGAGTTGTTGCGGGAGGGAGTCGAAGAACAGTTTTCCCTCACCGCCAAGGTGGAACTGCAGCGAATGAAGTCGATGGACGCCTACATTGCGCTCCGCGGGGCGGAAAACATTTTCGAAAGTTCCGACGTCCCGGCCGAACGGATGAAAACCGCGATGCGCGTCCTCCGTCCGGTGCTCGATTGGCGAGTGAAAAAGACCCGTTGGGTGGTGACCCGTTGGCCGACTCCCTCGATGGCCCAGCAGGCAAAGAAAAGCACCGAGGAGTTCGAAGACTTCTTTTTCCGGGTCTGCACCCTCGACTACGCCCGGATGCAACCGGGGATGAAGGCGTTGAAGGAGTTGATGAACAAGACCGACCTCGTCGAAATCAAAGGCCCCGGCACCGATCTCCGGTTTTCGATCAAAGGTATCGGCGCGGTTTCCTGCGGGGGCACCCACAACATCCCCGACGGCGAAGTTTTTTCCTGTCCGGTCAAAAACAGCGTCGAAGGCGAAATCACCTTCAACGCCCCGACCATTTACCAGGGGACCTCGTTCGAGCGGATCCGTCTCGTGTTTGAAAAAGGAAAGGTGGTGGACGCCACCGGCACTAACACCGAACGCCTCAACGAAATCCTCGATTCGGACCCCGGCGCCCGTTACATCGGCGAGTTCGCCCTCGGTTTCAACCCCCACATCCGCGAGCCGATGCACGACATTCTTTTCGACGAAAAGATCGCCGGATCGTTCCATTTCACTCCCGGCCAAGCCTACCAGGAAGCCGACAACGGCAACCGCTCCCAAGTCCATTGGGACATGGTCTGCATCCAACGCGAAGATTACGGCGGCGGCGAAATCCATTTCGACGGCAAACTGATCCGCAAAGACGGCCTCTTCGTCCCCGCCGCCCTGAAGAAGCTGAATCCCGACTATCTCCTCAGGTAACGCATCTCCTATTCCACCGACGGGGGACGGACAGCCTCGCGTGGAAGCAGGTGCGAGAAACTCCGATTGAGACAGGCCAACCGTATTGGCATTTCACGCGACAAAGAAATTAACAGCTGTTAGTTTTTTTGTCGCGCAGAGGAGGGGGCGTTGCGGAGGCGATTGCCGAGGGCGGCCCGAAGGGCGAGGCGTTCTTTCCAGAGTTTGCGACCGGGGTAATGGCGGGGAAGGAGTTCGGCCGGCAGGAAGGGATCGATTTCAAGGATCTGCTTCCAATGCGACTGCTCCAGCGCGGCCCAGTCTTTGAACGCTTCGGAATCGATTGGTGCGTCGGAGAGGAATTTCTTTCCCCGTTCCAGCGAATTTGCCAAGAAGGCCCACGCGCGTCGGATGGCTCCGAAATCCCAGCCTTCGTGGACCATTTCGGAAGGAGCTTCATGCCCGGTCGTTCGTCCTTCGAAGAGGAGCAGGGACGAAGGATGACGATCACCGGACAGTTTGTTCCGGATCTCATCCAATGGATGGGGCGACAGCCAGACGCTTCCTTGCAGACACCCGAGGCCATGTTCTCGCAAGACGGTTCGCAACCGGGCACGCGGGGCCTGGGGCGAGGCCGGAAGATCAAACATCAGCAGGCGCCATCGTCCATCCCAGGCGCGGGACCAGTGCATTTCGGGATCTTTGCCGCCAAGGGCCGCGAGCCGGCCTTTCGGAGTCAATCGATAGATCCGGTCGGCTTTGCCGCCTGGCTGACGTTCGAGAAAAGCTTCCGCTTCCAGTCGTTGCAACTGACGCAACATTCCGTTGCGGGCCGCCCAGGCTTCGGAACTTTCGTTGGAATAGCGGAAGGAGGGGCGGAACAGTTCCCCGGCAAAGGAGAACAATTCCCAGAGGAGTAGTTCGGTTGAGGCACGCATGATGCATGAATTATAGGTAACCAAATGTTCACTTCGCGACAAAAAAAGTAACACCTGTTAGTTTTTTTGTCGCGAAGTGAGGGGGGGAAGGTGGGGTCGAGGGGGGAGCTTATTCTGAGAGGGCGGGTCGGGTGGTGGAGGGGGGAGTTCTCCGGAGTGCGGGAAGCATTTGCCGGAGGCCGTCGTGGGGGCTGAGGAGCCAGGCGAGGGCGAAGAGGAGGGAGCCGGCGACGACCATGGCGGGGGCGATCGAGGAATTGAGGAGGAGGGAGAGATGGATGCCGCCGACGGCGGCGAGAATGGAGTGGATCAGGCTCAGCAGGAGCCGGGTGAGGAGGCGCTGGGAGAGGAGGGCGGCGGTAGCGCCGGGGAGGATCAGCATCGCGATCACCAGGATCGCCCCGACCGCTTCGAAGGCGCTCACCACGATGACCGACAAGACCGCCATCAGCGAATAATGCATCACCCGGGCGTTGATGCCGAGGGCGGTGGAGAGGTTGGGGTCGAAGGAACTGATCAGCATTTCCTTGTAGAAGAGAGCGATCAGGGCGGCGGTCGCCAGGAGGACCAACGCCATCCGGACGACCGAGGGCGGGCCGAGGGTGAGTCCGGCGATCTCGACGAAGGGAGCCTCGTAGGCGACCCAGCCGATTTCGCCGAAGAGGACGCATTCGGCGTCGAGTTCGATGGTGCCCGCGAAAAGACTGATCAGGATGACGCCGAAGGCGAAGAGGCAGGAAAAGGTGATGCCGATGGCCGAGTCTTGTTTGATCCGGGATTTGCCGTGGATGAATTCGATGAGGACGGTGGTCAACATTCCGGCGAAAAGCGCGCCGATGAAGAGGGCGATCGAGCCGCGGGTCTGGGTCAGGAGAAAAGCGATGGCGATTCCGGGAAGGACGCTGTGGCTGATCGCGTCGCCGATTAATGCCATGCGGCGGAGGATAAGATAATTACCGATCAAGCCGCAGGCGGCGGTGACGAGAAATCCCATCAGTCCGATCCAGCCGAAGAGGTGCAACTCCTCGCGCCAGGGGCGGACGAAGACATCGTACCAGGAAAAGGGTGGCAGGAGGTCGATCATCGGGTGGTTCGGTCGGTATCGGCCGAAGGGATACGGCCTTGGTGGATGTCGATGGAGCTCGGGATCAGTTTGCCATGGGGGTCGACGGCGGCGTGGCCGAGGCGTCGTTCCAACCGGCGGACGGTGTCCTCGCTGAGAATGTGTTCGATTCGTTCGGCGTCGTCGTGGACGTGGTCGGGGGCGAGTTCCACGGCGTTGGTCAGGTAGAGTTCCCAGAGGCGGTGGTTGCGGACGATGGAGGCGGCCCGGCGCCATCCCCGTGGGGTGAGGTGGGCGACGCGCGCGTCATCGGAAAGGGTGATCAAACCGACCCGGCGGAGGGCGGCGAGGCGGGCGCGGGCCTCCTCTTCGGTTTCGCGGCGATGTTCAGCGAGTTCGCGCAGGGAGACCCCGGGGGTGTTGAAGTTTTGTTTTTCGAGGACGTGGTAGATCGCTTTGAGCGTGTTTTCCCGGGCGGTTCGTTTGCGTCGGGCCAGTTGGCGCCATGCGCGCATCGCCACTCCGTGGCGGGGGCTGAAGGCGAAGGCGGTGAAGAAGAAGAGTCCGGCGGCAAGGACCATGAACGGCCCGGTGGGGAGGTTGTTGCCGAGATAGGAAAGGAACGCGCCGGTGACTCCGGAGGCGATGCCGATCACGGCGGCGAGCAGGATCATGCGGGACATCCGTTCGGTCAGGAGGTAGGCGGTGGCGGCGGGGATGATCAACATGGCGGAGACCAGCACCACGCCGACCGCTTGCAGGGAGATGACGACCGAGAAGGCGAGCAGGAGCATCAAGGTGTGGTGCATCAGGCGGGCCGGGACACCGCTCAGGCGGGCGAAGGCGGAGTCGAAGCTGCTGACGAGGAATTCCTTGTAGAAGAGGGTGAGGAGCAGGATGACGATGGCGGCGACGACGGTCATCAGGCGCAAGTCCTCGGGGCCGATGGCGGCGGCGTGGCCGAAGAGGAAGTCGTTGATTCCGCTTTGGGTCCCGATCGGGAGTTGTTGGGTCATGGTCAGGAGGCAGGCTCCGACAGCGAAATAGCCGGCGAGGACCATCCCGAGGGCGGCGTCCTCTTTCAGTCGGGTGGTGTGGGTGATGAAGGAGACGGTCATCGTCCCGGCGAGTCCGGCCAAGGTGGCGCCGATGAAGATCGCGAGCGGATCTTTGGTCATGTTCCAGAGGAAGCCGAGGACGACGCCCGGGAGGACGGCGTGGGAGAGGGTGTCGCCCATCAGGGCGAGGCGGCGGACGACGATGAAGCTGCCGAGCATCCCGCAGGTGAGACCGAGGAGGATCGAGCCGAAGAGGGCGTAGCGGACAGCGGGGTCGCGGAAGGAGAAGAAGCGGCGGATTTGTTCGAGAACGTCGACTTCGCCGAGGTCGCCGATGCGGGCGGCTTCGGCGGGGAGGGCGCCGAGGAGGAGGAAGAGGAAGAAGAGGAAGAAGAGGGGGAATAGACGATAGACGATAGGCGATAGACGATGGGGGACGGAGGGGGGATTGGCGTTTGGCCGGGTCGGGTGCATGGCAGGGCTGCGGGCCGGGTCAGCCTTGTTCTTTGACCTCTTCGGCGACTTCGGAGAGGATGGTGAGGCGGCCGCCGTAGGTTTGCTGGAGGAGGTCGTGGGTGAAGACTTCGGGGGTCGGCCCGGAGGCGACTACCCGCATGTTGAGCAGGACGAGGCGGTCGAAGTAGGCCCGGGCGGAGGCGAGGTCGTGATGGACGACGATCAAGGTTTTGCCGCGGGCCTTCAGTTCCTGGAACAAGGTGACGATGGCGGCCTCGGTCGCGGCGTCGATGCCGGCGAACGGTTCGTCCATGAAGTAAAGATCGCTTTCCTGGGCGAGGGCGCGCGCGAGGAAAACGCGCTGTTGTTGTCCGCCCGAGAGATTGGAGATCTGGCGGTTGGCGTAAGGAAGCATGTTGACCTTTTCGAGGCATTCGCGGGCGATCTCGTGGTCGCGTTTGCCGGGACGGCGGATGAGTCCGAGCCGTCCGTAACGTCCCATCAAGACCACGTCGAGGGCGCTGACGGGGAAGTCCCAATCGACCGATTCGCGCTGGGGGACGTAGGCGACTCGGGAAAGGTTTTTCCGGGCTGGTTTGCCGAAGATCTTCACCCAGCCGCTGCTGACCGGGACGAGGCCCATGACCGCTTTGATCAAGGTCGACTTCCCGGCTCCGTTGGGGCCGACGATTCCGACCAGTTCGCCCGGGGGGATGGTGACGTCGACTCCCCAGAGGACCGGCTTTTTGTGGTAGGCGACGGTCAAGTCGTGGATTTCGAGCGGGATGGTGGAATCGTCCGTGCTCGTTTTTCCGTTGCGGGAGATCGGTGGATCGCTCGGCATAATGCGGGCGTTATCGTAAGGCCTCGACGATGGTGGTCAAGTTGTAGCGGATCATTCCGTCGTAGGTGCCGACGTCAAAGCCGAGCCGTTCCTCGCCCGGGACGCCGAGGGCGTCGGAGAAGAGTTCTCCGCCGATCCGGGCGCCGGAATCCTGGCTGACCCGGCGGATCGCCCGGGGGGAGACGCTTGATTCGACGAAGATCGCCTTGATGTCGTTGTCACGGATAAAATCGATCAGTCGGGTGATGTCGGCGAGGCCGGGTTCGGTGGCGGTGGAGATCCCCATCAGGCCGACGACTTGGAAACCGTAGGCTTCGCCGAAGTAGTTGTAGGCATCGTGGCTGGTTACCAGGATTCGTTTTTCTTCGGGAAGTTCGGCCGACTTTTCCAACGCCCATTCGTGGAGGGCGAGGAGACGGTTGCGGTAATCTTCGGCCCGGGAACGGAACTCTTCTTCGTGGTCCGGCAGGAGTTCGGTCAAACCGTCGGCCACGGCGTCGACGGCGTGGGACCAGAGGGCGACGTCGAACCAGACGTGCGGATCGACGATGTCGGCTCCGTCGGGCGAAGGGAGCAACCGGTCTTTCGGGAGGGAGTCGGTGAGAGCGAAGACCTTTCGGCCCGACCGTTTCCGTTGTTCGAGGGTGGTTTCCATCAACTCCTCGAAGCGGAGGCCGACGTAGAAAACCGCGGCGGCCCGGTCGAGACGGCGGAGATCGGTCACGGACGGGCGGTAGAGGTGGGGGTCGATCCCCGGCCCCATCAAGTTGTCGACGGCGATCCGTTCGCCACCGATCGCTTCGACCATGTCTTTCACCATGGTGGCGGTGGTCACGACCCGCGGCGGCCCGCCGTCGGCGGACGGCTCGGCCTCGGATCCGGCGCAGGCGCCGAATAGGCCGGCGGTCAATGCGGCCAGCAGGCAAACGGCCGGGCAGCGGGCTCGGCGGGCGAAACGGCGAAAATAAGATTTGGCATTCATAAACGAAAGAAACAAGATCGGCGGCGATGCTGGAACCGATGGAAACCAAGGTTGAACCGCCTCCGGACGCCGACGCGGAAACCCGAATTCATTCCGGAATGATCGTCCAGCTTCGAATTAGAATCAACAATAAAAGTTAGTTTAAGCTAATTAAATCCCGTATTTCGCCGGAACGCCGGCCCGGATCGAATGAAAAAGGTTTCGAAAAGCCCGCCGAAAGTCACGCAAAGCATCGAAGATTACCTGGAGCGGATCTATGAGTTGATCGAGAGCAAGGGGTATGCGCGGGCTTCGGACATCGCCGAGTCTTTGAAACTGAGTCGGCCGAGTGTTTCGATCATGTTGCAGCGGTTGAGCAAGCTCGAGTTCGTGGTGTATGAGAAGTATCGGGGCGTGACCTTGACGGAGCGGGGGCGGGAAGTGGCGCGGCGGATCCGGAGGCGGCATTTGATTCTGACCGAATTCCTGAGCTTGCTTGGGCTTGAACCGGAGGTGGTGGCGAAGGATGTCGAAGGGATCGAGCATCATTTGAGTTCGGAGAGTCTGGCGCGGCTGGAATTGATGGTGCAGCATTGGCGGCGGCACCCGTCGAAGCTGGACGAGATGTTGCGGTCCGACCCCAACGATGATGAGACGAAGGCGGCGGCCAGGGGGGGACGGAAACGGTAAATTTTTTTATAAATTTGGCGTGGACTGATGGCCGGGGGGGCACCAATGTTTGGGAATTCGCTATATGGTGGAGATTAATTGGATCCCTTTCTTGAGTGCCGCGGTTGTGTTGTTGGTCCCCGCAACGCTGTTGTATTCCGCTGCGGTCAAGGACCGGCTCGCGCAGACGCGGAGCGCTCGCTTCCGTTTGGAGAGGATGCTGCTGACCTGGCAGCATTGGTTCGATCTGGCCCGGGGTTTCGGAGCCTCCTATTTGTTGATCGAAAGCATCCGATATTTTCCCGACGAGGGATCTGCTGCTTACCTCCATCCGGATTTTCTGGTGGTCGCGGCGATTTTGGCGGGATCGGTTCTGTTGCAAACCATCCATTACCGGAAGTTTTTTTATTTTACCGCCCCGGTTTTTTTCCTTTGGGGCATGACCTTGGCGTTGGGCGATTGGCAGCCGGCGGTGTTTGCGATCGTTTTTAGCGCCCTCATCGCCCGGCTGGGGGACCATCTCGAATTGAAACTCCCGTTGATGGCGGGTTTGTTCGGGGTTTCCGGTTACTTGCTGGGCGGATTCAGCCTGATGTTGGTTTTGATTTCGGGGTTGATTCTTTTGCCGATGTTGCTCGCGTGGTGTTCCATGAGTCACCTCGTTTGCTACAGTCGAGCGGCTGCTCCGGCGGTCTGACCGGCGATGCGGATCACCGGAGGGAAGGCACGGGGCATACCGCTCAGGACCGGTAAGCAGGATGGCGTGAGGCCGGCGACCGATCGATTGCGCGAGGCGGTTTTCTCCAGTTTGGGCGACCGGGTCGTTGGGGCCCGTTTTTTCGATTTGTTCGCCGGGAGCGGTGCTTATGGATTGGAAGCCTGGAGCCGTGGCGCGGTCGGCGGTATCTTCGTCGAGAAAAACCGAATGATGGTTTACTCGATTCGGGAAAACATTCGGGCGGTTGGTCGGAGTCTCGGGGATCCCAAGCCGATTCCGGAGGTAGTCGGCGGGGATGCGACTCGCTGGAAGCCGCGGGCCGAAGGCGACCAGGTTGAGCTGGTATTCGTCGATCCACCCTATGGGATCGTCGGGGAAGTTGCGCCGGGACTTTTCGAGCGATTTGCCGAGTGGTTGAAACCGAATGGGATTGTGGTATTTGAAATGCCGGGGGAAGCGGTGGTGACGCCTCCGGGCTGGGATTGTTTTAAACGGCTCGGGAAAGGGCGGAGGCAGCCCGGATGTTCGTTCTACCGACGGTCGACCGACGGCTGATCGGGGATTGCCCCAAACCGAATCGTTCGCCATGCGTCGCCCGGGGTTTGCGGATAGATTGAGCGATAGGATCTATCACCAACCGCAGGGAAAAGGAGGACGACGAACATGTCTGGACAACAAACTAAACCGGATGCGCAAATTCACACCAAGATCGAATCATTGGCCGACAAACGGGTGGTCATATCCGGAGGGACGACGGGGATCGGCCGGGCGACGGCGATTCTATTGGCTTCTTATGGAGCGCGGCTCCTGATTTTCGGTCGTCATGAAGACGAATTGAAGGAAACACTGGCCCAGATCGATGCGGCCGGAGGAGAAGGCCACGGAGTGGTCGCCGATCAGGCGAAAGGAGAGGATGTCAAACGGGTCTTCCGTGAAGTGGACGAGAAGCTCGGGGGAATCGACGTCTTGATCAATAATGCGGCGGTGGCGCAAACGCGGCTCTTCGACGCGGCGGAGGAGGAGTGGCGTTACGTCGTCGAAGTTAACTTGATCGGATACTTGGCTTGCACCCGGGAAGCGGTGGCCCGTATGCGGGAAGCTGAAGACGGGCATATTGTAAACGTCGGATCGATGAGCGCCGATTTACGGGAACCGAATCCATTGTATGTGACCACAAAAGCTGGGATCCAGGCTTTCAGTGAATCCTTGCGGAAGGAGGTCAATCCACTCGGAATTCGAGTTTCCCTGGTCGAGCCGGGGCTGACCAGCAGCGATCTGGCGGGTAAGGACGACGCCGACAAAGAGGCGAAGATCCGGGAGCACAAAATGATGAAGGCGGAAGACGTTGCGGTATGTATCGAATATTGCCTGACGCAGCCGAAGCGGATGGACGTGGTGGCGGTGCAGTTACGGCCGCGCCTGCAGGTGATCTAGAGGCGATAGACGATAGCTGATAGACAATAGACGATTGAGGGCGCGACGGCGCGTCACATGCCGCTTCGTTCGAGGGCCTGGCTAAGTTCTTGTTGGAAGGCTTCGAGGTCTTCCTGGCTGGGGCGATAGCCTTCGGCGACGGCGGCGAGCATCAGGCGGCCATGTTGGTCGAGAGCCCAGGTGGAGTTCTTGCCGTCGCTGAAGGTGACGGATCCGCTGGCGATGGCTCCCGGTTGGGTGATCCGGTCGAGATCGACGGTGACGCCACCGGCCCCTTCGGGGGAGGAAGCCCCGGGGGCCTTCACCACTTCGGGGGCGGGTTGGGAGGGCCGTTGTTCGGTGAGTTCGAGTCCGAGATCGTCGACGAGGAAGCGGGTGTCCATGTAGGTCAGTTTCAGATCGAACTCTTCCGCGAGTTTCTGCTGGATCTGGGAGAGACTGATCCCTTCCTCCACCCATTGGGAGACTTGATTCTTCTGTTCGTCGGTCAGTTTCATCGTGAGTTGGTTCTGGTGGTTCAAGTGTTTTTTTCGATCTGGCTCTTGAGGTATTCCACCACGCTACGGACCGATTCGTCTTGTTCCATCATGTTTTCAACGGTGCGGCAGGCGTAGATCACAGTGCCGTGGTCGCGGCCGCCGAAGTTTTCCCCGATCTCCTGAAGGGGGCACTTGGTAAGGGTGCGGCTCAGATACATGGCGATTTGGCGCGGGAAGGCGATGTTGGCCGGGCGTCGGCGGCTGACCATGTCGGAGAGGCGGAGCTGGTAATGTTCCACCACCCGCTTTTGAATTCTTTCGATGGTGATTTGGTGTTGGGCCTCTTCCTGCAGGACATCCTGAAGGAGACGGGCGGCGGTCGGGCAGTCGACCGGTTTTCCGGTGAGGGAAGCGTAGCTGACGACTTTGAGCAACGCGCCTTCGAGGCGGCGAATGTTGCGGGTGATCCGTTCGGCGATGAAATTGAAGATCTCGGCCGGCAGATTGCATTGGAGGGCGGTCGCTTTGCTCCGGAGAATGGCCGTGCGGGTTTCCAGGTCGGGCGCCTGGATGTCGGCGACGAGGCCCCATTGGAAACGGGAGACCATTCGGCTTTCGAGTTTGGAGATTTCGCTGACCGGGCGGTCGCTCGAAAGGATGATCTGTTTCTGCGATTCGAACAAGTCGTTGAAGGTGTGGAAAAACTCTTCCTGGATCCGTTCTTTGCCGCTGAGGAAATGGATGTCGTCGATCAGGAGGACGTCGGCGTTCCGGTACCGTTGGCGGAATTTGGCCAAGGTGTTTTCCTGGATGGCGGTGATGTATTCGTTGGTGAACTTTTCGGAGGAGACGTAGGCGACCTTGGCTTCCTGGTTTTGGCGGAGGACGTGGTGCCCTACCGCCTGCATCAGGTGGGTCTTGCCGAGTCCGGTCGCTCCGTAAAGGAAGAGGGGATTGTAGGCCTGGGCGGGGGCCTGGGCGACCGCCATGCAAGCGGCGTGAGCCAATTGGCTGTTGGATCCGACGATGAAGTTGTCGAACACGTTCCGCGGATTGAGGGCGTGAGAGCGTTTTCCGGAGGGGCCGTTGCCGGCGTGGGTGCGGGTGCGGGAACGGTTTCCGGAAGAGCGCTCATCGGCCGGGAGCCGGCGAACGGGTTCCGGTTCGGCTTCCGTTTTTTCCGGAGCCGGGGCGGCGACGGTGACGATCGCCGCTCGGACCGGGCGGGCCGCGGTTTCACTGCATTTGGCGCTGAGCAATTCCAGGTAATTATCCTGGAGCCAAATGGCGGCGAAATCGTTCGGCGCGCCCAAGGTGATACTCTCTTCGGTTTCTTCCACGCACAACAGAGGTTCGAACCACATTTGGTACACCTCGGAAGGAAAGAGCTGGCGTAGCCCTTCCTTGACTGTCGCCCAAAGGGCTCCACTGGCGGAAACTTCTGGCATCGGGACAATAGAATCAGGCAAATTATTCACAAAACGAAAGTCACTGGGCTCAAAGGCCGCTTGCCCGCCCGCAGAGCGGGGCGGAGCGTAATTCACGCGAACGCTTTCCGGAAGCCGCCGCAGAAGCGGAAAGAACGTGAACCGGGTGGGTTTCGTTTCGTAAGTAGTTGCTTACGAGTTTATTGTGGAAATCGACTGCCGGGTTCTTTTTCATCGCTCTACGGTGCTTCTTCGGGCGGGTCGTGCCCGGGTCCGGGTGGACCTCAAAAAGCGAAGGCAAGTAACTTGAAATCCCGGGACCTTTTCAAGACCAACTTTTCAACAAGTTACTCACAGCGAAATTGAGCATAACTTTTTTCGAAATGAGGCTCGGGAACGAAAGGCTGGAAGAAGGCCGTTCTAGGGGTTTCCCCCAGGTTGCGGTAGGAAAAAACGCAAAAGGTGGCACGCCGATTGCTAGATGAGTCGGGACCGATGTGTGGATTTGGCGGATACGTTTGGGGAGGCCGGTCCGGGGGTGGTTTGGGAGGGGAGGATATCGGTTTTCGGGAAGGCGAATCCGGCGAAAAAAAACCGGCGATTTTTTTTTGGGCGTCGCCCCCGAGGGGTGGAGACGGGCTCAACCTTGTTGGGAGTGCCGCGCCATGTGGGCGATCAGGCGTTCGTTGAATTCGCGGGCGGAGTCGTGGCCCATCCGTTTGAGGGCCTGGACGAGGGCGGCGACTTCGACCAGACGGCAGAGGTCGCGGCCCGAGCGGACCGGGAGGTCGATCAGCGGGACGTTCATCCCGAGGATATTGTAATAGTTTTGCTCGAGGCCGGTCCGTTCCTCCTCCATGCCGGGGGACCATTCCTGGAAATTGACCACCAGATCGATCCGTTTTTCCATTCGGACGCTGCGGATCCCGAACAATTCGGCCACGTTGATGATGCCGATGCCGCGGCACTCCATGTAACCCCGGTTGAGCTCGGAGGAGCGGCCGACCAAATCGGTTTCGTTGATCAGGGAAATATAGGTCAGGTCGTCGGCGACCAAACTGTGGTTGCGCTCGATCAAGGCCAAGGCGCACTCGCTCTTGCCGACGCCGCTTTTCCCTTTGAGCAGGGTGCCGATCCCCTTGACGTCCATCAAAGTGCCGTGTTCAACGGTGGTCGGGGCGAATTCGTATTCGAGGGCGACGGTGGCGAGGTTGATGAAATGTTTGGTGATCATCGACGTCCGGAGGATCGGCAGGCTGGTCTCCTCCGCGATGCGGAGAATTGCCTTGGTCGGGACGTAGTTGCGGGACATGACGATGCACGGGATCATCCGTTTCACCAATTCCCGGAGCATCTGGTATTGTTTCTCGTCGTCGAAACTCTTCAGGTAGGTCATCTCCGCCGCACCCAAAACCTGGATACATTTGTTGGAGAAAAATTTGTAGAAGCCGGTGAGGGCGAGGGCGGGGCGGTTGACGCTTCCCTCCCGGATGATCCGCTCCATGCCGCCGGCCCCGGCCATCAGCTCGACCTTCAGTTTTTTCCCGTGGGTCTTAAAGAAGTGGGAAACGGTGATCCCTTTGGGACGTTTGATCGGAGATTGCGGTTGCATGGCGGTGGCGGTTGGCAGTTGGCGGACGGGAAAGTTACATATTGAAATTTTCGCCCAGGTAGAATTTCCGGCTCTGGGGATCGTTGATCAGGAAATCGCTGGAGCCCTGGCTCAATACCCGGCCTTCGAAGATCAGGTAGGCCCGGTCGACGATGCGGAGGGTTTCGCGGACGTTGTGGTCGGTGATCAGGATGCCGATCCCCTTCTTCTTCAGGTCGAGGACGATCTGCTGGACATCGGCCACGGAGATCGGGTCGACGCCGCTGAACGGTTCGTCCATCAGGAGGAATTTCGGGTTGGTCACCAAGGCGCGGGAAATCTCCAGCCGACGCCGTTCGCCGCCGCTCAAGGTGTAGGCTTTTTGGCGGGCGAGATGGGTGAGATGGAGATCTTCGAGGTGGCGGTGGACCAGTTCGTCGCGCTCCTTGCGATTGAGCGGAAGGGTCTCGGCGATCGCCCGGATGTTCTCCTCGACGGTCAGTTTCCGAAAAACGCTTGCCTCTTGCGGCAGGTAGCCGATTCCGAGGCGAGCCCTTTTGTACATTGGCATCCGGGTGATTTCGTGCCCGTCGAGGAGAACGCTGCCCCGGGTGGCTGGGACGAGGCCGACAATCATGTAAAACGTGGTGGTTTTGCCGGCTCCGTTGGGACCGAGGAGACCGACCACTTCACCGCCGGCGACCTCGACTTGAACGCCGTTGACCACCGGGCGTTTGCTGTAAACTTTGACGAGGTCGCGGGTGACGATCCGGGAGGGAGGAGGCGCCTCGACGGCGGGGGCGGCGTTCGGCTGGGGATGGTCCGGCTCAGTTCCCACGCCGTCTTTCCTCCCTGCTGCGGGGTTGGGTTTGGGCTCCCAAATCGGGCATGGCCGGCAGGGTGATCCGGGCGGGACCCCGGTCGCCCCCTTCGACCACGGCGCGGGTTTCGCCCTGGATGAAGGTGATCCGTTCGCCGGTGACCGTTCCCTGGTCGTCGCGGATGATTGGCGATTCGGTGAGAACGATCAAACCATCCTGGGGAAACACCTCCGCCCGGCCGGAGCGGGCTTCGCGTCCCTCCTGCTCGATCCGGACGTTGCCGATGGCGAAGATCCGCAGGATGCCGCCCGCTTCCATCGCCTCGGCCTCGGGACTTCCGAGGCGGGCCGTGTAGACTTCGAGACGGTCGCAGTAGACCCAAAGATTGTTGCCGGTGACCCGGACGTTGCCGGTCAGAAGAAAGCGGGTTTCGTCGTCGAGCGTCTGGACCTCGGCGTGTTCGCTTTCGAACACCGTTGCCGGAGGTGGCTCGGCAGGAGCGGTCTCGGCGGGCGGGGCAGATTCGGTGGAGGTTGGGGCGGACGGGGCCTCGGCCGAGAGGTTGAATGGCAAGGCGAATGAGGCGACGGCCGCCGCGAAGAAGGAGAATCTGTTCAGGAGAGTCATCAGAGAGCGAGCACGTTGCTCAGTTCTTCAAAGAAGGTTATTTTCACATCCTCGTCAATCTCGACGCGCCGGTCCTCGGCGTCCCAAAGCCAGCGTTGGCCGGTGATGACGAAGTTGTCGCCGTTGACGGTGATGGTGTCGTTGCCGCGCATCAGATTCCGAAGGACCTCCAAGGTGGCGGTCGGACTGATGATCTCGGTTTCGACCCGGTTCGGTTGGTCGGTGTCGAAAATCAACAGGCGGACGCCGGAAAGGTCGACTCGTTCCTCGCTGACATAGCGTCCCTCCTGTCCCCGGAGATCCCAGACCGGATGTCCGTCGTCGCCGAACATCGGCAGGCGGAAGTTCACCACCGGCGCGTCCGGCAGGATCTGGGCCGTGAGCGGAAGGACGAGGGCCGTCAACAAAACCGTCGCGGTCAGCCGCCGCCGGAGACGTCCGGTCGACCGGACGGCGGGGGATTCGGAAATCGGAGAAGGCGAGGACATGGAGGACGTATAACCGGACCCGAGGCGAAATCAAGAGCGGCGGGAACGAAGCAGGTGTTCGCAAATCTCGCGGACCGCTCCGGCGCCGCCCGAGTGGCGGGTGACGTAGTCGGCTTGGGCGACGACGTCGGGGAGGCCGTTGGGGACGCTCACCGCGATGCCGGCCCACGCGAGGGCGTTCAGGTCGACTACGTCGTCTCCCATGTAGCAGACCTGTTCGGCGGTGAGGCCGATCTTGGCGGCCAGTTCGCTCAGGATTTCGCGTTTCTCGCCGGACCCTTGATACAAGTGGGGAATCTCGAGTTCCCCGGCCCGGACCGAGGTAGCTTCGGAGCGCCGTCCGGAGATCCAGGCGACCTCGATCCCCTCCTTCATGATCAGCCGCAAGCCAAGGCCGTCGAGGATGGAAAACGATTTGCTTTCCACGCCGTTGCTGAAAACGGAAACGGTGCCGTCGGTGAGAACACCGTCGACATCCATTGCGAACAATTTGATTTGGGCCCAGCGGGCCGGATCGAACGAAGACATGCGGGAAAAAACTGGTTGAAGATAAGGCCGAACGGCCCCTCCCGTCGGCGGCTTCTACGATGAGCCGGAGGCCGCGTGCGTCAAGCGGAAGAACGAGCGGCGGCAGAAGTCGCATATTTATCTTCGCTCCGGGGCGGCGGTCGGTTATTTTGCGGTTTGGAACCATGGTGCTATCTGGAGGAAGGCAGACGATTTTCGGACGACGATGAAATTGGCGGATTGGATTGAGTTCGACCGTCAGCTCCATTCCCGGACGGGAAGCGGAGCGGAGTCGTTGCGCCGGGTTTTGGAACGTGACCGGAAGATCGGTCGGACCCTCGGGGCCGGGGAAGGCGGGGCGGCGGGGGACGAAGCGCTGTTGGCCGGATGGGCGGCGGGGATCCCGGAGGGGGAGCGGTCCCGGGTCGGGGAATGGGTCGCGGCAGGGATGCGCTGGACGGCGGTGTTGTTGGCGTTGGCGGGACTGCTGGCCGGGGCGGGGACGGCGGCCGGGTTGCTGCGCTACGACGGCACGGAACCGATCAACGTCCTGTTTTTCCTCGGAGTGATCGTCGGGGGCCAACTGCTGTTGTTGCCGTTGTTGGTCGCGGGATTTCTTTTCCGACGGCATCTTCGGGGCGGTTGGGGCTTGGCCCGCGGAGTGGTCGGAGGATTGTTGATGCGGATCGCGGTGTGGTTGGCGAGGTTGGACGGATCGGGCGGACGGGCTTCCCGAGTGCGGGCGGAAATCGGCGATCTCCGGGCCAGGCAGTCGCTGTTCGCCCGGGTGCAACCGGTGCTGGTGGTGGCGTTGATGCAGATATTCGGCGTCGCCTTCAATCTCGCGGTCGTCGCGACCCTCCTGTTTCTGGTGGTATTCTCCGATCTGACGTTTTCGTGGGGGACGACAATCCAAGTGGAACCGGAACGGGTGCATCGGATCACGACGGCGTTGTCCGCTCCGTGGGCCGGCTTCCTGCCGGAGGCCCGGCCGACGCTGGAGTTGGTGGAAAAC
Source organism: Verruconatronum alginivorum (assembly GCF_056590205.1). Lineage (NCBI taxonomy): Bacteria > Pseudomonadati > Verrucomicrobiota > Opitutia > Opitutales > Verruconatronaceae > Verruconatronum > Verruconatronum alginivorum. The sequence continues at coordinate 4,642,391 of NZ_JBWPVQ010000001.1, forward strand.
ACCCGGTTCGCGCGCCTGGAAGGGGCGTTCGTGCGGGCCGGCCCCGACGCGGCCTTGCGGGCCGGAGGATGGTGGCCGTTTCTGACGGCGGCGACGGTGGCTTACGGATTGTTGCCCCGCTTGCTCGCGTTGGGGGCGGGGCTCTGGCTGCTCCGCCGGGAGATGCGCCGGGCATTGGCCGAGAGTGTGGAAGTGCAGGCGCTGAAGGAACGGCTTCGGACCCCGCTGGTGACGGTCGATGCCGACCGGACGCCGGAGCCGGTGCGGAAAAAGGAACGGTCAGGGGCCGACCGCTCGGGGCCGCCCGCACCGAAGGAGCTGGAGTTGGCGGCGGTCTTTTGGGCCTATGACGAAGAACCTCCGGAGGCGGCGGTCGAGCGGTTGTTGGGCGTGAAGCTGGCGGCGACGGTGCGGGCGCGGTTGAGTGCCGGGGGCGTGAATACGGCGGACGAGGCGGTGTTGGAACGGATCCGGCAGGCGAAGGAACGGGGCGAAATCCGGGGCGCGGCGGTCTTCTTCGAGCCGTTCGAACCGCCGAAGACCGACGCCCGGCGGTTTCTCGAACGGTTGCGCGAAGTGTTGGGGGAAAGCGGGCCGGTCGTGGTGGTTTTGGCGGAGTTCGCCGGGGAAGCGTTGTTGCCGGTGGAGGAGCGGGATTGGGAAACGTGGAGCGACGCGGTTCGGTCCGCCGGGGATCCGTTTTTGTTGATGCTGGAGCGAAAGGAGGAGGGCGATGAGCGGGAAAACGCCTGAGAAACTGCCGACCCTGGTGATCGTCGGCCGGGTCAACCGGGGGAAATCGAGCATTCTTTCGACCTTGGCCGAAGACGATTCGGTGTTGGTTTCGGCGGAGCCGGGCACGACCCGGGAGGTGCACCGGTTTCCGTTGCGGGTCGATGGGGAACCGCTGTTTCAATTGGTCGACACTCCGGGATTCGAGGATGCCCCCCGGGCTCTCCGTTTCCTGCAGGAGCGGGAAGAGTCGGCCGCCGGGCGCCGGGAGTTGGTCGTCTCCTTCGTCGAGCATTTCAGCCGGACCGGCGGGGAGTTCGAGCAGGAGTGCAAACTTCTCCGTCCGATCCTGGAGGGCGGGGCCATCCTGTATGTCGTCGACGGCTCCCATCCTTACCGGCGCAATTACGAGGCGGAAATGGAAATCCTCCGTTGGACCGGCCAGCCCCGGATCGCCCTGATCAACCAGACCGGCGAGCGGGACCACACGGCGGAATGGCGGGCGGCGCTCGGCCAGTTTTTCAGCATCGTCCGGACCTTCAACGCCCACCGGGCGGGGTTCCGGGAGCGGATCGGGTTGTTCGAAGGATTGCGGGAAATCGACGAAGAGTGGCGCCCGGCGTTCGACCGGGCGATCCGGGCGATGAACGAGGATTGGGAGCGGCGTCGGCGTCAGTCGGCCCGGGTGATCGCGGCGACCCTGGTCGACGCTTTATTATATAAGGAACGGGTGGTCGTGCCGCGCGGCGAAGGGGTGGGAAAACACCGGCGGCGGATTGAGGAGAGTTTCCACGACCGTCTTCGGGAACTGGAGGAAAAAGGACGGAGGGAAGTGGAAGCGATCTATTTGCATCGGGGATTGATCCGGCGGGAAGAGCCGATTTCCCGGCCGATCCTGGAGGAGGACCTGTTTTCGCGGCGAACATGGGAAACCTTCGGGCTCTCGTTGCCGAAGCTGGTCGGGGCCGGGTTCTTCACCGGAGGGGGAACCGGAGGAATGTTGGACGTCATGACCGGCGGGACCCTGTTCGGGGCGGGGGTGGTGGCCGGAGCCTTGGCGGGGGGCGGGGCGGCCCTCTATTACGGGCTTTCCCGCTATGAGAAAGCGGGCGACGTCGTGCGCGACCTTCAAGGAGGCCAGACCTTGGTGATCGGTCCCCATCGGAATCCGAATTTCGGTTGGATCCTGCTCGACCGGGCCGCCGTCCATTATTTCGCGGTCCGGGACCGGGCGCACGGCAAACGGGACACGCTGGAAATCCCCGCCCCCGGTTCGGGCGGCCCGGAGGAACGGAGCGGCCCGGTGATGGCGCTTCCCGACGCCTCCCGCCGGTCCATTTCAAAAACCATCGCCGAGATCCGCTCCGGCAGGCACCCGGACCGGACGGACGCCTTGCGGAACCGTTTGGCCGAGGAAATTGAGAAATTGCTCGCCGCGGGGTAAGGGAGATACTCCGGGCTCCTGCGGGAAAATCAGCTGTCGGTAAAAAAAACGGAACTTTGTGAAAAAACCGCTCGCTTTTTCGTCAAAGCGAATTCTTTATTCATCCTTTACGTTGAAACGGAAGGCAATCCGGCCGTCTACAGCACCGAGATCCTTCCGTTCCTCAGGAAAGCACGACGGCTAAAACCGCCGAGGAAGCCGAAATCGTCCGACGGTCCGGATTTTGACTTGAAAAAAGTTAAAAAAGGACTTGCGGGAGGTCGATTTCGGCCTAGGCTCCTTTCCTTTTCACCAGTTAAACGAACGCAGATTTTTTCATGCCCACGATCAATCAGTTAGTCAGGAAAGGCCGCAAGGAGGTGAAGGCCAAGTCCAAGTCTCCGGCCTTGGATAAGAACCCATTCCGCCGCGGCGTCTGCGTGCAGGTCATGACCCGCACGCCGAAGAAGCCGAACTCCGCTATCCGGAAGGTCGCGAAGGTCCGTTTGACCAATGGCAGCGAAGTGATCTCCTACATCCCGGACGAAGGGCACAACCTCCAGGAGCACAGCATCGTGCTGGTCCGCGGCGGTCGTGTGAAGGATTTGCCGGGTGTTCGTTACCACATCGTCCGGGGCGCGTTGGACGCTCAAGGCGTGGAAAAACGCCGTCGCAGCCGCTCCAAGTACGGGGTGAAGCGTCCGAAAGCCAAAAAATAATCTCGTCCTATGTCACGTCGTAGAAGAGCCACCAAGCGGGTGCCCACACCCGATCCACGTTACAACAGCGTCCTGGTTTCCCATCTGGTCAACATCATCATGGCCAACGGGAAGAAAACGGTCGCGCAGAAAATCGTTTACGGCGCTTTCGAGCGGGTCAGCGAAAAGATCGGCAAGGGCGATCCGGTGGATCTTCTCACCGGCGCATTGGACAACGTCCGTCCCCGCTTGGAGGTGAAGAGCCGCCGCGTTGGGGGAGCGACCTATCAGGTTCCGGTCGAAATCTCGTTCGAGCGTCAGCAAAGTCTGGCGTTCCGGTGGCTCGTTGGGGCCGCCGGCCAGCGTAAAGGCCAGGCGATGCGGGAAGCTTTGGCGCAGGAAATCATCGATGCTTACAACAACACCGGGTCGGTCGTGAAGAAAAAAGACGACACGCACCGCATGGCGCAGGCCAACCGTGCCTTTGCTCACCTTCGCTGGTAATTTTCTTTATGTCAGTAGTAGACAAAAAATCTCTTTCGTCCGCGAACTCCCCGAATCGGAAATACCCGATGGAGTTCACCCGAAACATCGGGATTGCGGCTCACATCGACGCGGGCAAGACCACCACCACCGAGCGTATTCTTTATTATACCGGAGTGGTGCACAAGATCGGCGAAGTGCATGATGGCGCCGCCGTGACCGACTGGATGGAGCAGGAGCGCGAGCGCGGTATCACGATCACGTCGGCCGCCATTTCCTGCACCTGGACCAACGGCACGGGCCCTTACGCCGACATTGAACACCGGGTGAACATCATCGACACCCCGGGACACGTCGACTTCACCGCCGAAGTGGAACGTTCCCTTCGGGTGCTCGACGGTGCGGTGGCGGTTTTTTGCGCCGTCGCCGGCGTCCAACCGCAATCGGAAACCGTCTGGCGTCAGGCCGACAAATACCGCGTTCCCCGCGTCGCGTTCGTCAATAAGATGGACCGCACCGGAGCCGACTTCCTCGGCGCGGTGGACGATATGCGGAACAAGCTCGGAGCCAACGCTCATCCGTTGTTCCTTCCGATCGGCGCCGAAGAAAATTTCAAGGGCTTGATCGATCTCGTGACGATGCAGGCCTACGTCTACGACGAAACCGACCCGCTCGGTGTAAAGTACGATGTCGTTGAGATCCCGGCTGAACTGAAGGACCAAGCTGTTGAATACCGCGACGCGCTGGTTGAGGCCGTTTCGGATTTTGATGACGCGATTGCCGAGAAATACCTCGGCGGAGAAGAATTGACCGAGAACGAACTCAAGACCGCGATCCGTAAGGCGACCATTTCGCTGGAGTTCGTTGGAGTGATCCCGGGGTCCGCCTTCAAAAACAAAGGGGTGCAACGCCTCCTCGACGCGGTAGTAAATTACCTTCCGTCCCCGCTCGACCTCCCTGCGATTAAGGGAGTCGACAGCGATGACAATGAAACGTCGGTCAAGCCGGACGACAGCGACAAGCCCGCCGCTTTGGCATTCAAACTTTGGAGCGATCCGTATGTCGGTAAGTTGGTGTTCATCCGGGTTTATGCCGGGAGGATCGCCAAGGGCGACACGTTGGTCAATCCGCGCACCCGCCGGGTGGAACGGGTCAGCCGTTTGATGATGATGAAGGCGAACGCCCGCGACGACGTAGATGTCGTCTATTCCGGCGACATTTGCGCTGTGATCGGGATGAAGGACATCGTCACCGGTGACACCCTCGCGCACTCCGATCTCGACGTCCGCCTCGAGCCTCCGACCTTCCCGGAGCCGGTTATCTCGATGTCGATCGAGCCGAAGACCAAGGCCGACCAGGAAAAGATGTCCGTTGGACTCGGCCGCTTGGCGGAAGAAGACCCAACTTTCCGGGTCACCACCAACCAGGAAACCGGTCAGACCCTGATCGCTGGCATGGGCGAGTTGCACCTCGACATCATCCGCGACCGTCTTTTCCGCGAATTCAAGGTAGAGGCCGACGCCGGTAAGCCGCAGATCGCTTACCGCGAAACCATCACCAAGAATGCCGACGGCGAAGGGAAGTTCGTCCGTCAGTCGGGTGGTAAGGGCCAATACGGCCACGCCGTCATCAAGATCGAGCCCAACGAAGCCGGCAAAGGCATCGAAGTCGTCAGCGAGATCGTTGGAGGTGCGATTCCGAAGGAATACATCAAGCCGACCATCGAAGGGATCATGGAAGCGGCCAACAACGGAACCATCGCCGGTTACCCGGTGATCGATTTCAAGGTCAAGATCGTCGACGGTTCCTTCCACGAAGTCGACTCCTCGGAAATGGCCTTTAAAATGGCCGGTATCTTCGCCTTCCGCGATGTCATGAAGAAGGCCGGCCCAATCCTCCTGGAACCGATCATGAAGGTCGAAGTTTCCACTCCGGAGGAGTATCAGGGCGACATCATGGGCGACCTGAACCGCCGCCGGGGACGTATTCAAAATATGGCGACAAAGGCCAGCAGCTGCGTGATTTCCGCGCAGGTGCCGTTGGAAGCGATGTTTGGATATTCCACCGACGTCCGGTCCCTCAGTAAGGGGCGCGCCAGTTATTCGATGGAGCCGTCTCACTTCGAGCAGGTTCCTGCCAGCGTTCTTTCCACCATCGTGGAGACTTCATCCCGGGCACCGGCCCGCACCTAATTTGTATCTACCATGAAGGGTCAAAGAATTCGCATTAAACTCAAGGGCTTCGACTATCGGGTCATCGATCAGTCGGCCGTTGACATCGTCGAGACAGCCAAACGTTCGGGTGCGCGCGTTTCCGGTCCGGTTCCTCTCCCGATCCGGGTGGAGAAATACACGGTCAACCGCTCCCCGCACGTCGATAAGAAGTCAATGGATGCCTTCGAGATCCGCACGCATAAGCGGTTGATCGACATCATCGAGCCGACCGCCCAGACCGTCGACGAATTGAAGAAACTGAATTTGCCGGCTGGGGTGGATATCACAATTAACGTATAAGACATACACAGATTTCGACGCGGCTGAAGCGTCGTCTGGCCAAACCAGGCAGGATGACCCTTCAGCCCGACCGTTTTTCTAAAGTAGGTCGAATGGTAAACGGAGGATTATCCTCCACCTACCGCTTAGAACCATGAGCAACACATTATTAGGCAGAAAATTAGGCATGACGCAGGTCTATGACAGTGACAACTGTCTGGTCCCTGTGACCGTGGTCGAAGCCGGCCCGTGTCCCGTCGTGCAGGTCAAGACCGAGGAAACGGATGGCTATAACGCCATTCAGCTCGGTTTCTCTCCTCAAAAGGAGTCCCGTCTCTCGAAGGCCGCGAATGGCCATTTGAGCAAAGCCGGAGTTGATCCGGTCTCCCAGTTGCGGGAAGTCCGGGCCGATTCCGCCCCCGAACAAAAAGCCGGCGACATTCTCACCGTCTCGGTATTCAGCGCCGGAGATGCCGTCGATGTGATCGGTGTCACCAAGGGCAAAGGCTTCCAGGGTGTAGTGAAGCGTTTCCGCACCGCGGGTGGTCCGATGAGCCACGGCTCGATGCACCATCGCCGGGTTGGATCGATCGGTGCCAACCAATGGCCGGGACACGTCTTCAAGAATCAGAAGATGCCGGGTCACATGGGGCAACGCCGCCGCACCGTGCAGAATCTCTCCGTGGTCCAGGTCCTCGAGGACAAGAATCTCCTGCTGGTGCGGGGAAGCGTCCCGGGTGCAACGGGGGACTACGTGATTATCCGTAGCGCCAAGAAGGCGAGGAAATAAAGGAGTTTCACGTCATGATTTTGAAAGTTCATTCCAAAGACGGTTCGACTCAGGAAGCCAAGTTCGACCAGATCGAGACCTTCACCGGTAGCAAAGGCCGGCAAGCGGTCAAAGAAGTCATCGTCGCCCATCGTGCGAATCTCCGGCAGGGGAACGCCTCCACCAAAACCCGGTCCGAAGTGGCCGGATCCGGCAAGAAGCCGTGGCGCCAGAAGGGAACGGGCAACGCCCGCGCCGGCAGCGTCACGTCGCCGATCTGGAGCGGGGGCGGTGTGGCCTTCGGCCCGAAGCCGCGCGATTATTCCAAGAAGATCAACAAGAAGGTGAAATCCCTCGCGTTGCGTCGGCTCTTGTTCGATCGGGCCCAAAGCGGTGATATCGAAATCCTCGAAAGTTTCGAGGTCTCGGAGCCGAAGACCCGCCTCGTTCACACCTTGGTTCGCGGCATTGCTCCGACCGGCCGGGTGCTGGTGGTCGAGGATGGTTTGAGTGACCATGCGAAGCTCGCTTCTCGGAATCTCGACGGTGTCGACGTTCTCGAGGCCGCCGCTGTCAACGCTCTCGGGTTGGCCGCCTACAGCAAGATTCTCATCACACGGAAAGCCCTCGATCGCCTGGTTGAGCGCTTCAATGGAGGCAGCAAATGAAAACGCCCGATCAAGTCATCAAGAATCTCCGCCTGACGGAGAAGTCGAACCAGCTCTCGTCCAACCTCAATCAATACACCTTTGAGGTTTATCCTGACAGCAACCGTTTCTCCGTCCGCGACGCGGTAGAGAAAGCGTTCAATGTCTCCGTGACGCGGGTCAACATCATCAACGTGAAAGCCAAGAAGAAGCGCAGCCTCCGCACCGGTCGGACCGGGAAGAAGAGTGCGATCAAGAAGGCCATCGTCACCCTGAAGGAGGGTGATCAGATCGAAATCGTCTAACGACGGAAAGGGAAGATCCTCATGCCATTGAAGCAACATAGACCTTTGACGCCGACCCAGCGGTATTACGTCGCCAACAAAAGCGACAAGATTTCGACCGAGAACGCTCCGGTTCGGGGGCTGGTGAAGGCCAAGAAACGGACCGGCGGGCGCAATGCCTACGGTCGGATCACTTCCCGTCGTCGCGGCGGGGGCCACAAGAAGCAATACCGGGTGATCGATTTCCGTCGTGAAAAACTCGACGTGCCGGCAACCGTTCAAGCGATCGAATATGATCCGAATCGGTCGGCCCATCTTGCCTTGCTCGCGTATGCGGATGGCGAGAAGCGATACATTCTCGCTCCGCGGGGAATCAAGGCCGGTGATACCGTGGTCAGTGCCGAGCGCGCCGAATTCACCGACGGCAACGCGATGCCGTTGGCCGTGATGCCTCCCGCCACCCGGGTCCACGCCATCGAGCTCGTTCCGGGACGTGGGGCCAAGATCGGTCGTTCGGCCGGTACCGGTGCCCAGTTGGTCAACGTGGAGGGCGACCGTGCGACTCTCAAAATGCCGAGCGGAGAAATCCGGATCGTGAATTCAAAGTGCCGCGCCACCATTGGCGAAGTCGGCAACGGTGACCACCAGAAGGTTTCGCTCGGTAAGGCCGGTCGTAATCGCTGGAAGGGCAAGCGTCCCCGCGTCCGCGGTGTGGCGATGAACCCGGTCGACCACCCGATGGGTGGTGGTGAAGGTCGCACCTCGGGTGGTGGCCAGCCGGTCTCCCCGTGGGGGCAGCTCGCGAAGGGTTATCCGACCCGTCGTCGTTCCAAGCCGTCGAACTCGATGATCTTGGTGCGCCGCAACGGAAAGAAAATGAGAAGCTAATACAGGTATGGCACGTTCAATCAAAAAAGGTTTTTTCGTGGATGTCTCCCTTCAGGATAAGGTGGACAGAGCAAACCGCGACAACGTCAAGAAGCCGATCCAAACATGGTCGCGCCGGTCAACGGTCACCCCCGATTTCATCGGGCACACGTTCAATGTCCATAACGGCAGATCGTTTATTCCGGTCTACGTGACGGAAAACATGGTCGGCCACAAGCTCGGCGAGTTCGCTCCCAGCCGGACGTTCAAGGGTCACGGAAGCCATACCAAGAAGTAATCTCCCTCACTGACCGACCGATGGAAAAGAGCGTGCGCAGTCAAGCCGGATTCGAAGAATCTTCCCGTTTCGGGAAGGGCTTCGCCCGCCTGCGCCTTCTTTTTCCGGTGCTCGGTCTGGTCGTTCTCGGAGCGGCCTGGTCCGGGACCGCCTCGCATGCCGCGACCGGCGGTCAAGCAGCCTCTCTGCCGTCCTTCGTTTTCGAGCCGTTTTATGCGGCGAACGAAGGGGTGGTTTACGGGATCTACGAGGCACGGCACGCCGATCTCGTTCTCGTGGAAGGTGGATTCGATTCCGGTTTTCGGACCGGGATGGTCTGTCGGGTCACCGATGGCGGGGTCGAAATCGGCGAAGTGATGCTGGTGGAGGTGCGCAGCAACTGCGCCGCCGCTCTCATTCTTCAGCTCGAAGCGGATCGTGTCGTTCAGCCCGGGCACTTAGTCAGAATCAAAACGGTCAAATTTTAAGGTCAAAATCCAATGGAAGTTCAAGCTGTAACCAAATACGTGAGGATGTCCCCGAGAAAGGTGCGCGAAGTCGCTCTCGAGATCCAGGGACAAAACGCCACCGCGGCCCTCAATCTTCTTAAAGTCGTTCCGCGCAAGTCCGCCCGGTTGATCGCCAAGACGCTTCAGTCCGCGATCGCAAACGCCGAGAACAACAACAATCTCTCCTCCGACAGCCTGGTGATTTCCCGTGCGCTGGTGGAGGCCGGACCGGTCCTGAAGCGTTTCCGCGCCGGCGCCCGTGGCTCGGCCAAGCCGATTCGCAAGCGGACCAGCCACATCCGGATCATCCTTACTGAAAACAATAGCTAGGAATCATTTTTTATGGGTCAGAAAGTAAATCCGATCGGTTTCCGCCTCGCTGTCCGCCGCAACTGGGAATCCCGCTGGTATGCGAACAAGAACGACTACAGCACCTTGGTGCTGGAGGACCACCAGATCCGCCGCGACCTGCTGGAAAAGCTTCGTTTCGCCGCCGTGCCACGCATTTTCATCGAGCGGGCTTCGAACCGGGTCCGGGTGAAGATTTTCACCGCTCGTCCAGGGATCGTGATCGGCCGCAAGGGGCAGGAACTTGACAAGATCAAGGAAAACCTGGCCAAGAAGACCGGTCGTGAAATCCTCTTGGACATCCAGGAGATCAAGAAACCGGAACTCGACGCCCAGCTGGTGGCGGAGAACGTCGCGTTGCAGTTGGAGCGCCGGATTGCTTTTCGCCGGGCGATGAAGAAGTCGATTCAGATGACTATGAGCCTCGGCGCGGAAGGGATCCGTCTCCAGGTTTCGGGACGTCTCGGTGGTGCTGATATCGCTCGTCAGGAGAAGCAGCGTGCCGGCCGGGTGCCTTTGCACACCTTGCGGGAGAATATCGACTACGGATTCGCCGAAGCCCGCACCGTGTATGGGATCATCGGTGTGAAATGCTGGATTTGTAAGAAGGACCAGGAGTAATCGCCGGGAAGGCAAGACTTAGACACGACAAAACTGAAAACGTAATTCAGCCATGCCATTACTTCCATCAAGAACCAAGTTTCGCAAAAGCCATCGCGGGAGTCGCGCCGGAAACGCCAAGGGAGGGGATACCCTCGCTTTCGGTGAATTCGGTATCCAGTCCCTCGGGCGGGCGTGGATGACCGCTTCGCAGATCGAAGCCGCCCGTGTTGCGATCACCCGTAACATGAAACGTAAGGGAAAAGTTTGGATCCGGGTGTTCCCGCACAAACCGATCTCCAAGAAGCCTGCCGAAACCCGTATGGGTAAAGGTAAGGGCAGCACCGAATTCTGGGTGGCGGTGATCCGTCCCGGCACCGTGCTGTTCGAGATCGCCGGGGTCTCGGCTACCGTCGCCCGCGAATCGATGCGGCTGGCCGACACCAAACTTCCATTCCGCTGCCGTTTTATCAGCCGCGAAGAGAGCATCTAACGCCATCGCTGAACTATCATGAAGGCCAACGACATCAGAGAACTTTCCATCGAGGAACTGGAGAAAAAACTTCGCGACGCCCGCGCAGATAACCTCGACATCCGCCTGCGCAAGAAATCAGGGCAACTTGAGAAGACCCACGAGGTCGGGCTCAAACGTAAGGAAATCGCGCGCTACGAAACCATTCTCACCCAGAAGAAGGCGGCCCAGAAGGCTTCCTGATTCCATCTCAAGCAATGAACAACGAAACGCGAAATAAACGCAAAAGCCTTATCGGAACCGTCACCAGTCGTTCCGGAAGCAAATCCGTCAAGGTGACGATTGCGTACAAGATCCCGCATCCCCGCTACATCAAGGTCATCAACCGGAAGACCGTCGTGCACGCTCATGACGAAAAGGACGAGACCAAGGTCGGTGACAAGGTCGAGATCATGGAAACGCGTCCGATCAGCAAGCTGAAGCGCTGGCGCATTTTGCGGGTGATCGAGTCGGCGCAGGTCGTGGAAGAAGTGGCCGCTGCCACCGCCGAGGCGATCGAGAGCGAGGAAACCAAATAAGAGGAGTCCATCCCGATGATCCAACTTTTAAGCAGACTTGTGGTGGCCGACAACACCGGCGCCCGTAGAGCGACAATGATCCGCCGCCTCGGCCAGTTAAAGGATACGGCCAGCGTCGGCGACGTGATCGTCGTCAACATCAAGGACAGCGTCACCGACGCCAGCGTGAAGAAAGGGGACGTGGTCCGCGCGGTCGTCGTGCGCACCAAGGCTCCGATCCGCCGTTCGGACGGAAGTTATCTCCGTTTCGACAGCAACGCGATCGTCATCATCGACGCCAACAACAATCCAAAGGGGACCCGTATCTTCGGACCGGTCGCCCGCGAACTGCGCCAGAAGCAGTTCATGAAGATCATTTCCCTCGCACCCGAGGTTTTGTAAGATGGCCAAGACACGATTGAAAGCAGGCGGCACAGTGGTGGTCCTCAGCGGCAGCCACGCCGGTAAACAAGGGAAGCTTTTGCAGGTCCTTCCGCGGAAGAGCCGGGCGATTGTTGAAGGGGTAAACATGGTGAAAAAGCACCAGAAGAAGACTCAGGACAACCCCCAGGGATCGATTGTGGAGCGCGAAGGTTCTATCCATGTCTCCAATCTTATGCCGATCGAGCAATACGAGGCTCGTCAGGAGAAACGAAAGAAGAGTTAATTTGAAAGAAAGAGGCATTCCGGCTTGCCAAGGGCGATTTCCCGCATCTTGATGGTCCTTTGTCTCAATTTCCAACGATGCCGGGTCGGTAATCCGGAATCCAACCATGCAGACACCAGTATTTAAGCAACATTACATCGAGCACGTTGTCCCGGCTTTGAAAAAGAGCGGCGGCTACAAGAACCCGCACCAGGTGCCGGCGATCGAGAAGGTCGTCATCAACAGCGGCTTAGCCGCGACTCTCGATAAAACCGCCATCCAGGACACCCAACGCGACATCGGCCTGATCGCCGGTCAGCGCCCCGTGATCACCAAGGCGAAGAAGAGCATCGCGAATTTCAAATTGCGCGAAGGAATGCCGGTCGGGGTAAAAGTCACGCTTCGCGGAACCGCGATGTATGATTTTCTTTACCGCTTGATTTCGGTCGCTCTCCCTTCGATCCGCGACTTCCGTGGGGTGCCGAGCCGCTGCGACGGAAACGGCAACTATACCCTCGGGATCACTGACCACACTATTTTCCCGGAAATCTCCATCGAGTCCGTCAAGCGGACAACCGGGATGGACATCACCATCGTAACCACCGCCGAAACCGACGCGGAAGCCGTCGAACTCCTCAAGCAGATGGGGATGCCGTTCCGCAAGCAACAGGAAGGGGCCGTCGCCGTCCCGGCCGTCCAAGCCTAAATTTTATTACCTATGGCAAAAGCGTCATCCATTCAACGCAACCTCAAGCGCATCAAGCTAACCGAGAAATACGCCGAAAAGCGGGCCGAACTGAAGGCTGTTTTGGCCAATCCGGACGCCACCGACGAGGAGTTTTTCGCGGCCCAACGCAAATTGGCGAAGCTTCCCCGCAACTCTTCGAAAGTCCGGATCCGCAACCGTTGCAATCTGACCGGTCGTCCCCGCGCCCATATCGGACGCTTCGGCCTTTCCCGTATCACCTTTCGCGAACTCGCCTTGGCCGGAAAGATTCCGGGCGTGACGAAGTCGTCCTGGTAAAAACCTGTTGGAGTTTACGGATATCATCCAACTGAGAAGCCAATATTTGAAATTATGAACGATCCGATCAGTGATTTTCTCACTCGCATTCGCAATGCGAGCAGTGCGGGGAAGGGCGAATGCGCCGCCCAGCATTCTAAACTCAAGGCGGGCATTGCCAAGATCCTTCAGGACGAAGGCTTCATTCGCGGTTTCGAAGACCGTCAGGATGAGCGGGGCCACAAGCAATTGGTGGTTTCCTTGAAATACGTGGATGGCACTCCGGCCATCACCGGGATCAAGAACGTCAGCAAGCCCGGCCGTCGCCTCTACTATAAATCAGCGGAGATTCCGCGGGTCCTCGGTGGGCTCGGAATCGGCATTCTCACCACCTCCAAAGGGGTGATGAACGACAGAGAAGCCCGCCGGAACAAAATCGGTGGTGAGCTCATTTGCTCGGTCTGGTAAAGAAAGAAAACATATGAGCAGAGTAGGTAAACTTCCGATTGCAATTCCCGAAAAGGTAAAGGTCAACATCTCCGGCGTCACGATCAACGTGGAAGGCCCGAAGGGGAAGCTGTCCAAGACCTTCACCCATAACGTCAAGATCGAGACCGGCGAAAACGGGATCCAGGTTTCTCCCGCGAACACCTCGCGCCAGGCGAAAGCGATGTATGGCACCACCCGTGCGATCGTCGCGAATATGGTCCAGGGCGTCACCGAGGGTTATTCGAAGAATCTCGAGATCAACGGCGTCGGTTTCCGGGCCGCGCTCAAGGGGAACGTCCTCGACTTGGCGCTCGGGTATTCGCATCCAATTAATTACAAGGTTCCGGCCGGCATCACCGTGACCGTCACCGAAAACACCAAACTCAAGGTCGAAGGAATCGACAAACAAGCCGTCGGCGCGGTCGCCGCCGACATCCGCCGCTTCTATCCGCCTGAGCCCTACAAGGGCAAGGGGGTTCAGATCGTCGGCGAGAAGGTTCGCCGGAAGGAAGGCAAAACCGTTTCGTAACAGCGGGAGAATCATCGGACATGAAACAGCAATTGAAATCCGCCCTTTTGCAACGGCGCCGGTGGCGCATTCGCAAGAAAATTATCGGCAGTGCCGAACGTCCCCGGCTCGCCGTCCACTTCAGCGGCAAACACGTCTACGCTCAGTGCATCGACGACGCGGCCGGCAAGACCTTGGTTTTCCTCTCCACCCTCGACAAGGGACTCCGAGGCGAGGAGGTCAAGAACAACCTCGATGGCGTCGGCAAGATTGCCAAGGCCTTCGCCGAAAAAGCGAAGGCGGCTGGGATCTCGCGGGTCGTTTTCGACCGCTCCGGTCGCTTGTATCACGGTCGGGTGAAGGTCTTCGCTGACACGGCCCGTGAGAATGGCCTCGAATTCTAAACTCTGATTACCGAATGAGACAATTTTCCCAGAAACGCGCCCCGGTCGAACCGGAGGAACAGGAGTTCACCGACAAGGTGGTTCACATCAACCGCTGCGCCAAGGTGGTCAAAGGCGGACGCCGCTTCAGCTTCTCGTCGCTGGTGGTGACCGGTGACCAGAAGGGACGCATTGGCGTCGGCTACGGCAAGGCCAATGAGGTTCCGGAGGCTATCCGGAAGGGGACCGAGCGGGCCCGGAAAAACCTGGTTACGATCGAGATGAATGGTGACACCATTCCTCATGAGGTGGTCGGCGAACACGATGGCGGGCGGGTTCTTTTGCGCCCGGCCAGTCCTGGAACCGGGATTATCGCCGGCGGCGGGGTGCGGGCGGTGCTGGTGGCTGCGGGGGTGAAAAACGTCCTCTCAAAGTCCCTTGGCTCCAACAACCACGTTGCGGTGGTCAATGCGACTTTGGACGGCTTGCGCAAGCTCCGTTCGGCCGAACAAATCAAGCAGCTTCGTTCCGCGGAGTGAGGTAGACTTTTCGTAAGGATTCGTTCAATGAAATTACATGAATTGCAGAATGTCCCCGGTGCCGTCCACCGCCGTAAGCGCGTTGGATGTGGGGAAGGTTCCGGCCGGGGGAAGACCTGCGGTCGTGGTGGCAAGGGGCAAACCGCCCGTTCCGGGGGGAGTATTCGCCCCGGTTTCGAAGGAGGGCAGATGCCTCTCTACCGAAAGCTTCCGCACCGGGGGTTCAACAACAAGAATTTCCGGACCGACTACGCTGTGGTCAATCTTTCGGACCTGGATAAGCTCGAAGACGTTACCGAAGTGACTCGCGAGGTGCTGGTGAAGAACGGCTTGGTTCGTTCGAACGCCGGTCTGGTAAAGGTCCTCGGCAACGGCGAAATCGGCAAGAAGCTGAAAGTCACCGCCGACAAGTTTTCTGCTTCCGCCAAGAGCAAAATCGAAGCGGCCGGAGGCGAAGCGATCACCGCTTCCTGATCGTGTCGATTCGACTTCTATCCTGACCTAATCAGATGCTGTCCGCTTTTACCAACTGTTTAAAAATCCCCGAGCTGAGGCAACGGATCCTCTTCACTTTGGCGCTGCTGTTCGTGGCCCGGGTGGGGGCGAATATTCCTTTGCCAGGTTTGGATCCGACTCCTCTCCAGGCGTTTTTCGCCGACCAGACCACGGGAGGAGCCGCTGACATCCTGGGGCTTTACAACATGTTCACCGGGGGGGCGCTTCTGATGGGGGCGGTGATGGCGTTGGGCATCATGCCGTACATCAGTGCGGCGATTATTTTCCAGCTCCTTTCCGCCGTGGTTCCGGCTCTGTCTCGAATCCAGCGGGAAGGGGATGTCGGACGTCAGCGAATCACCCAATACACCCGCTACGCCACCGTGGCGATTTGTCTGGTTCAATCGGTCCTGTTGATCATGGCGCTGCAGAATCCCGGTCGCTTATTTCCGGGGTACGATCTGAATCTGTACGGCGATATCATTCTGGCCTCGCCGGGATGGTTTCTGATCTATGGAACGATTCTGTTGACAGCCGGAACCGTGTTGCTGATGTGGCTCGGGGAGCAGATCACTCAGCGGGGGATTGGCAACGGTATTTCTCTCTTGATCACCGTAAGTATTCTGGCTGACTTGCCGGGAGCGGTGGCCGCCACCTATCGTCTATTTGTGGCACCCGTCGGAGTTGATCGTTTGGGGGTGCCGCAGGCGATCCTGATGGTTGGATTGTTGATTGTGGTGATTGCCGCGATCGTAGCGGTGGTCCAGGCCCAACGGAAGATTCCGGTCCAGTATGCCAAGCGGGTGGTCGGACGGAAAGTGTATGGGGGGCAGACCTCCTACCTGCCGCTCAAGGTCAACTACGCCGGGGTCATGCCGGTCATTTTCGCCAGTGCCATTCTTCTGTTTCCGCAGCAGATCCTGTCGCAACTCGGGGCCGTGCTTGAGTGGAATTTCCTGATCGAGCTTTCCACCGCGTTGAACCGCGGGTCGGTCACCTATTATGCGGTGATGGCCACCTTGATCTTCGCCTTCAGTTACTTCTGGGTATCGGTTATGTTCAAACCGATCCAGATCGCGGATGATTTGAAGAAGTATGGCGGTTATGTGCCGGGAGTTCGGCCTGGGGCACCGACGGCGAAGTATCTTGATTTTATCATGACCCGGTTGACGCTGGCCGGTGCGATTTTCCTGACGGTAATCGCGGTCATGCCGGACGTTCTCCTCTTTCAATACGGAGTTCCCGGGCGTATTGCTATTTTCTTCGGTGGAACCGGAATGCTGATTACGGTTGGTGTCGTCCTGATGACGATGCAGCAGATCGAAACCTTCCTCTTGCAACGGCACTATGACGGATTCTTGCGCAAGGGACGGATTCGGGGGCGGAGTCCGACTCGGATGCCATCTTCGGTCGACGCGGCGGAATTGAAAAACGTCGCCGTCCTCTGGACGGTTCTCGGCATCCTTTTCGCGGTCGGAATGATCGCTTGGCTGCTCCGCCAGTAGGAGCTGATTGGGTTTGAACTTGTCCGCACAACTCCCTGCCGCGACCGCTTCCATGGAATCGGGTGAACCGGCAAAGGGGAGGCACCATTTAATTTGTATGGGTCCGCCCGGTGCCGGTAAAGGTACCTTGGCGGCCCGTCTTCGTTCTTTGAATCTTGAGCATGTTTCCTCCGGAGACTTTTTTCGGGCCGAAGTAGACCGGAAGACGCCTCTTGGGGTTTCCTATGCGACATCGCTTAAACGGGGGGAATTCATTCCCGACGGTCTGACGATCGATCTGATGAGAAAATGGTATTTTGGGCGGAAAGGCTCGGGCGGATTTTTGCTCGATGGTTTTCCTCGCAACCTCCTTCAGGCGACCGTTTTGTCGGAGTGGATGGAGGCCCGACGGGAAGTTTTGACTGGGTGCCTTTTCCTGGACCTATCCCGCGAGGAGGTCACCCGGCGAATCGTAGACCGCCGGATTTGTCCGGTGGACGGAACGGTCTATAACTTAAATACGAATCGACCCAGGGTAGAGAATCATTGCGACGTCTGTGGCGCCGAACTGATCCAGCGGGCCGACGACACCGCCGAAACGGTGGGACGGCGTCTCGATCTTTTCGAACGAAACACCCGTCCGCTGGTCGACTATTATCGCGCACAAGGCTTGTTGGTCTCTCTCGACGCTGCTCGTCCGATGGGCGAAGTGGTCGCGCAGGTTTTCGCTTATCTGACTGAATTGAACTGATATGATTCCGATCAAGACCCAGGAAGAAATCGAAAAGATGCGGGAGGCGTGCCGGGTGGCCGCCACTGTGTTGGACCGGATCAAGGGCTATGTGGCACCGGGCGTAAATACCTACGACCTCGATCAAGAAGCGAAACGATTGATCGCGGAATTGGGGGCGGTGAGCGCCTGTCACAATTACCGGGTAGGACGTCAAACTTTTCCCAGTTACAGCTGTTTGTCGGTCAACGAGGAGGTTGTCCATGGGATCGGTACCCTGAAGCGGGTGCTTCAGCCAGGCGACGTGATCGCCCTCGATATCGTGGTCTCCTACCAGGGTTTCATCGGGGACAATGCGGCTACCGTTCCGGTCGGACCGGTCTCTCCCGAGGTGGCCGCCTTGTTGCGGGTCACGGAGGAAGCCCTTTTTGAAGGAATCAAGCAAGCGGTCGATGGAAACCGGGTGGGGGACATCTCGAATGCGGTTCAGCGGTATGTCGAAGCACGGAATTTCTCGGTGGTCCGGGAGTTCGTCGGCCATGGGGTCGGAGTTTCGATGCACGAGGAACCGCAAATTCCGAATTTCGGTCGGAAAGGAACCGGGTCGCGTTTGCGGCCGGGAATGACCCTGGCGATTGAGCCGATGGTCAACCTTGGGGAGCCTCACGTCGAGGTTCTGGCCGACGGTTGGACGGTAGTGACGTCCGATCGGTTGCCGTCCGCTCATTTCGAACACACCGTATTAATCACCACCGGGGAACCGGAAATTCTGACTCGCCTGAAAAAATAATTTGATTCGTTGCTTTTTTCTTTGCCAAGATTACTTTTTCCAGCTCGTATTATCCTTTTTTCACAACTTATGCCACGCTTACTCGGGGTAGACATCCCTAACAACAAGAAGATCGAATACGCACTCCGTTATATTTACGGAGTGGGACCGGCCCGTGCCAAGATTGTCGTCGAAGCCGCCGGCATCGATCCGGACCTTCGCGCCCGCGAATTGACGGAAGAGCACCTGAACAAGTTGACGGCCGCGATCACCGACCGCAAATACGCGGTGGAAGGGGATCTTCGTCGTGAAATCGCCGCCAATTTGAAACGGCTTCAGGCGATCAATTGCTATCGTGGTCTGCGCCACCGCCGGGGACTTCCGGTGCGCGGCCAGCGGACCAGCACCAACGCCCGGACCCGCAAGGGAACCCGTCGGACGGTGGGTGTATTTGCTAAGAAATAATTTACCGATCCATGGCTAACGAGACACCAGAGAACGAGAAGCAGGCCGAAGAAAAGAAGGCCGCCGCAGCTCAACCGGCCGAAGAGAAAGCCGCTTCCAAGAAGGAAGCGAAAGCTGACAAGGGCACAGCTCCCGCCGCGGAGCAGTCTGCCGAAGAGCCGGCGCCCAAGAAGGAAATCACCGCCCAGGATCTTCTTAAGGAGGAGATCGGCGCGGTCAAGATCCGCAAGGCGAAGGGCAGCAAGAACGTCTCCGTCGGGATCGCCAAGGTTCTGGCTACGTTCAACAACACGAAGATCTGCATCACCGATCCTCGTGGAAATGTCATTTCCTGGTCGAGCTCCGGCAAGATGAACTTCCGCGGATCGCGGAAGTCGACCGCCTACGCCGCTCAAGTGGTGGCCCAGGATGCCGGTCGGGCCGCCATGGCTCACGGTTTGAAGGAAGTTGAAGTCCATTTGAGCGGTCCGGGACTGGGCCGTGATTCGGCCGTTCGCGCTTTTCAGGCGATCGGCTTGGAGGTCTCCGCCATTATTGACACCACTCCGGTTCCCCACAACGGGTGCCGTTCGCCGAAGCGCCGCCGCGTTTGATCTGTCGGCTTGTCCACACTTAATCGATTCTAGAGATGTCACGTTACACAGGTCCTACCACCCGCATCAGCCGCCGCTTTGGCCAGCCCATTTTCGGCTCCAACAAGTCGTATGAGAAGAAGCCGTATCCTCCCGGCGTCCATGGCCCCCGGCTTCGTCGCAAACTGAGCGATTACGCCATCGGTTTGAACGAAAAGCAAAAGCTTCGTTTCACCTATGGGTTGACCGAAAAGCAGTTCCGTCGGACCTTCGCCCGTGCGAAGGGCGAGCGGGGTGTTACCGGCGACCGTTTCCTGCAATTGCTGGAAACCCGGCTCGACAACGTGATTTACGCGCTCGGTTTCGCCAAGTCCCGCCAAGCCGCCCGTCAGTTCGTCAACCACGGACACATTCGGGTAAACGGCCACAAGGTCGACATCGCCAGCTACACGGTGAAAGCCGGTGACGAGATCGAGGTCCGCAGCAGCACCTCCTCCCGGCAGTTGGCTACCCGCAACCTCGACGAGACCCGGCTGCGGGTCGTCCCAGGTTGGCTCACCCTCCAGGAAGACGCACTTCGGGCGACCGTGAACCGTCTTCCCAACCGCGACGAAATCGATCCAGGCGTCAACGAGCAGTTGGTCGTAGAGTTCTACAGCCGCTAAACCGAACCGTTGGTGGATTTATTATCTGGCAGGACGAGGTCGACTTCACCTGCCGGATTTTTCCTTTTCTAAAGAACAACACTGATATGGCAAAGAGACTTGGTAAATTTGAGTTGCCCAACCGGCTCATCAAGGTGGAGGATTCGGCAACCGATACCTACGCGAAATTTGTCGCCGAACCGTTTGAAGCCGGTTACGGCCATACGATCGGAAACTCGCTGCGGCGGATCCTGCTCAGTTCGATCGAAGGCGCCGCCTTTTCGTCGGTGAAGATCGACGGGGTGAGTCACGAATTCCAGAGCGTCGACGGCGTCGTCGAAGACGTCACTGACATCGTTCTCAATTTGAAGAAGGTCCTGTTGGTCTCCCACAAGCGGGAGCCGGTGCGCCTCCACATCGATGTGAACCGCGAAGGTCCGGTCACCGCCGCCGACATTTCGGAGGATTCCAACATTCGGGTGATCAATCCGGATCAGATCATCTGCACCCTCGACAAGGCTCGTCCGTTTTACGCCGAGTTGGAGGTCCGGGTCGGCCGCGGGTATTGCCCCGGGGAAGACAACAAAAAGGAAGAGCAACCGATCGGCATGATCGCGATCGACTCCCTCTTTAGCCCGGTCCGCTTGGTCAAATATGCGGTGGAGAACACCCGGGTTGGTCAGATCACCGATTACGATAAGCTCAATTTGGAAATCTGGACCGACGGACGGATTACTCCGGACGAGGCCCTGAAGCAATCCGCTTCGATCTTGAAGCATCACTTGGATGTGTTCGACCGGGTCAGCGAAGAGCAAGTCGAGTTCGAAAGCGAAAGCATGGAAGTGAGCGAAGAGCAGAACAAGCTCCGGAAGCTCCTCAACATGAGCGTCAACGAAATCGAATTGTCGGTCCGGGCCGCCAACTGCTTGAATAACGCCAACATAACGACGGTCGGGGAATTGGCGATGAAGTCGGAGCAGGAGATGTTGAAATACCGCAACTTCGGGAAGAAGTCCTTGAACGAAATCAAGGACAAGCTCGAGCAACTCGGACTTTCCCTCGGCATGAAGATCGATGAACGGCTTCTCGACCGAAAGAACGAATTTTAATCTGTTTTACGAAACATGCGCCACCACAAACACAACAATCAATTAGGCGTCAAGAAGGAGCATCGTCTCGCTCTGATGGCGAATTTGTCCGCCGCTTTGATCCGCGAAGGTCGGATCCAAACGACTCTGAAGAAGGCCCGTGCGCTACGTCCTTTCGCCGAGCGTCTGGTCACTCTTGCCAAGGACGGCAGCATCGCGAACCGCCGTTTGGCGATGTCCCGGATCCGGGACGCCGCCGCGGTGAAGCAATTGTTCGACGAGCGGGCCGGTGAGTTCACCAACCGTAACGGCGGCTACACCCGGATTTACAAGCTCGGCCCGCAACGCCGGGGGGACGCCGCCGAGATGGCGATCATCGAATTCGTCCCGGCGGACGATCCGGGCTACCGGAACAAGCGTCGTGCCAAGGGCAAAAAGAGCGAAGCCGCTGCTAAAGAGGCTGCCGCCGAGGGTGCCAAGGCCGAAGACGAGGAAAAACCGGAAGTGACCGCCGAGGCCGAGGAAAAGCAGGCCGAAGCTTCCGCCGAAGAATCCTCCAAATCCGAGGAGGCTGCGAAGACCGAGGAAGCGTCGGGCGCCGAAGCGGAAAAGAAGTCCGAGGAGAAATAACCGGAGGCATGAAGGGTGGAATCGGTCCAAGGAAAGGAGCCGGATTTCGCCGTGAAAGTCTCCCGAACATCTGCACCTCGATGCGGATAGTTTTTGAAGCGCGTCGTCTTTGGACCAGAAGAGACGCGCTTCTTCATTTGTAATGTTTGTCGTCGATCTAACCCTGGGCGCGTTGATTTATATCTTCAGTGCCGTAGCCCTTCTTTTAGGGCTCTGGTTGTTTTACGACTTCCGGGATAAAAACATCTACGAATCGGAGCGGAAAAAGGTGATTTTCCATTGCATCAAGTGCGACAAGATCTACACCGGTCGCCAAGGGGTCGAAGTTTTGCCCTGTCCACGTTGCCGCTTCGAGAACAGCCGTCTCAAATTCTAAGCTTCATTAGCCGACAGTTCCTTATTTATGCACCAGACCATCGCCGTCCTTGATTTCGGGTCCCAATATACGCAGGTCATCGCCCGCCGAATCCGCGAATGCAATGTGTATTCCCAGATCTTCCCGTATTCGACTCCCGCCTCCACCCTGAAAAAAGCGGGTGTCACGGGCATTATCCTGTCCGGTGGGCCGGCTTCCGTTTTGGGGAAAAACTCGCCGGTGCCGGACAAGCGGATTTTCAAGCTCGGGGTGCCGGTGCTGGGGATTTGCTACGGTTTGCAAGTGATCGCCCATTTGCTCGGCGGCAAGGTGGAGAAGAGCAGCCATCGCGAATACGGTCATAGTTTATTGGAAATCGGAAAGGGAGGGAGTTTGTTGGGCGGCCTTCCGAAAACCTTGCGGGTTTGGAACTCCCATGGCGACAAGGTGATTCAATTGCCGAAAGGTTTCGTGCCGACCGCCGCGACCAAGAATTCCGATTTCGCCGCCATCGAGGATCCTGAGCGGAGGATTTTCGGCCTTCAGTTTCACCCCGAGGTTTCCCACAGCGAACAGGGAATCCTGGTCCTGGAAAATTTCATCAAGACCATTTGCGGCTGCGAAGGGGATTGGTCGATGGCCAATTACCTCGACCAGGCGATCGAGAAGATCCGCGCCGAAGTCGGCGATTCCCGGGTCGTCCTCGGACTGAGCGGTGGGGTCGATTCCTCGGTGGCCGCCGCCCTCATTCAGAAGGCGATCGGCGACCAACTGGTCTGCGTCTTCGTCGACAACGGTCTGCTCCGCCTCCATGAGCGCGAAGCGGTGGTGAACCTTTTCAAGCGGAACTTCAAGATGAATCTCCGTGTCGTCAATGCCGGACGACTTTTCCTGGGCAAATTGAAAGGGGTGACCGACCCGGAAAGGAAGCGCAAGATCATTGGTTACACCTTCATCCAAGTGTTCGAAGACTTCATTAAAAAGCATGGCAAGGCCGACTTTCTGGCCCAAGGGACGCTATACCCCGATGTGATCGAGAGTGTGTCGATCGAAGGGAATCCCGCCGCCGTGATCAAGAGTCATCACAATGTGGGGGGGTTGCCGAAGCGGATGAAGATGAAGATCCTCGAGCCGCTGCGCGAACTATTCAAGGACGAGGTCCGAACCTTGGGAGCGGAGCTGGGGCTTCCCCGCGAAGTTCTCTGGCGTCAGCCGTTTCCTGGACCCGGTTTGGCCGTGCGGATTCTCGGCGATATCAACCGGAGGAATCTAGCGATTCTCCGTCACGCCGATGCGATCTTCCAGGAGGAAATGGTGGCCGCCGACTATTACTACAAGGTCTGGCAATCATTCGCCGTCTTCCTTCCGGTTCGCACGGTCGGGGTGATGGGCGACCAGCGCACCTATGACAATGTGATCGCCCTCCGGGTGGTCGAGAGTCTCGATGCGATGACAGCCGATTGGGTCCATTTGCCTCACGAATTGCTTCAAAGAGTCTCCACCCGCATCATCAACGAGGTGGCCGGGGTGAACCGGGTCGTCCTCGATATCAGTTCCAAACCACCCAGCACAATCGAATGGGAATAAACCATTCCCCTGATCGTTATCCGTTATGAGACTATTGCCGGCCTGCGTTGCGTTTTTGATTACCGCCGCTCCCATTCTGTGGGGCGGACCCTCGACCGAGGAGATCGTCGCGAAAGCGCGTGAATATTTGGGGGGCGACGCCGCATTGGGCGATCTCACCTCCATTTATTACGAAGGCGAGTTTGTGACCGCCGAAGGGGATCTGGGGAAAATTCGGATCTTTTTTCAGAAACCGGCGCAACAGCGGGTCGAGATCGTCCGGGGCGAAATCGGCGAAGTGACCGCGCTGAATGACTTCGATGGCTGGCGAAAAGTGTATGATGTGAACAATCCGTCCCGCTCGAACGTCAATTTTTTGAGCGCTCAGGCCATTCGGGAACTCCAGGCCAACACCGCGGAGAATCTGAATTTCTTCCGTGGAATCGAACGTCGCCGGGGTTCCATCGAGAATGAAGGAGTTGTGGAGGTGGATGGTCGCGAGACGGTGAAATTGGTTTTCCGTTATCCGCGCAATATCGCATTTACCCGCTTTTTCGATGTGGAGACTGGTCGGCTGATGTTGACCCGGACGCATGAAGGGATGGAGATCCGCGAACAAGGTGAGATCCGGGTGGAAGGAATCCTTTTCCCGGAATCGTTGGAGATGCAAAGTAATGGGAAGACGCTCAACCAAGTCTTTTTCTCCGAGATTCGCCTGAACGAACGTTTCGATGATTCGTTGTTTGAAGTCCCCGGTTTTGGCCGGTGAGATTTGATCGTCTCCCCGAAAAGCACGAAGCGTTTGCGTCTGTTTGGAAAAGGAGCGGCGCGCGTCAGCCACCGTCGTTTTGGTCAGTCGGTTTGGAATTCGGGGAAAAAGGGGTTGTGTTGCTTTTCCTGGGCGATGGTCGTGACCGGGCCATGGCCGGGGCAGAGAATGGTGTGGTCGGGGAGGGGGAAAATCTTCCCACGGTTGGTGGCGAGGGCTTCCGGGTAGGAGACAAGGCCGCCGCCGATCGAGGCGGCGAAGATGGCGTCGCCGGTCACCGCCACCGGGACATCGAGTCCCGCGATCAGGTAGGTGGTGCCGCCTCGGGCGTGACCGGTGGTCGCGAGGGTGGTGATCGACAGTTCCGCGGCGGAAAACCGCTCCCCTTCGCCGAACGTTTCGACCCCGTCGATCGCTTCGGATTGGTGGATGAAAACCGGGGCGGAGGTGGCTTGCCGAAGGCGCTGGAGGTCCGCGATATGGTCGGGATGGGAATGGGTGAGAAGGATGCCCTTCACTTTAAGTCCCTCCCGGTCGATGATTTGGAGGAGGGAGGAGGCGTCGGCCCCGGTGTCGAAGACGAAGGCCTCCCGGCTTGACAGGCTCCACGCAAGATAGGCGTTGACCGCCATGTCGCCGAAGCGGCTGTTGACCATGGCTAAGCCGGTGACCGGTTCGGGGATCTTCGGATACCAGACGCCCCGCCCGAGGGCGACCAAGGCGTCTGCTCCGAGGTCGAGCGCTTCGGCGGCTTTGCGAACCGCCCCTTCTTCGAAAACGCCTTTCTTGATCCGCCCGAGTTGTGTTTCGGAAATCCCCGCTTGTTCGCACAATTGGCGATTGCCGATGCCGAGCCCCCGCTGGGCCTTGGCGATGACGTCGTTGAAGTCGTCTTCCAGCGGGATCTCGGGGAGTGGGAATTCTTTCATACGTTCCGTTGGGCGGTGCCGAAAATGCGGGTGGTTGCGACCGTGTTTGGCCTACTGCCGTTCCAAAAGCTCCACTTCGTAACCGTCGGGGTCGGTGACGAACGCCATTTTGCTGCCGCCGGTCTGGAATTTCTCCCGCCAACCGGATGGCCAGATCTCGATTCCTTCCTGTTCGAGGCGGTCGCAATAGGAGATCAGGTTCTCGACCCCGAGGGCGGTGTGCATCAGATCTTCCGGCACGTTGAGTTCGTAATCGGGGGAATAGGCGAGCTCGAGGAAGTGCGGATTGTCGGGCAGTTCCAGGAATGCGAGCTGGTTGCCGGCCGGCGACTTGTCGGTGCGGCGAGTGAGCTTGTAACCGAGTTTGGAATAAAACCGGATGGAACGCTCGAGATCGGCGACTCGAAAACGGGTGTGGAGGAATTTAATCATACCGGGTAAGAATAACCCGGGGGCGCGAGAGTGACAAATCCAAAAAACGGGACAGGCGGAACAACCATGGAACAATCACACGTTGGAAATGTCTGTCGGGCGGGAAGATGGCGGATTTCGAGTTCGCTCGAGTTGATGAAGGTTGACCTTCCCGCCTATACTATTTTCTACATTAACGGATAACTATGATTACGACACCTTTGTTCAGCTTCCTGATCATTCCCACGCCTCTCGGGCTCCTGATGTTCGGGATCGCCTTGGTCTTCGGATTGTATGCCCAGCAGCGGGTCACTTCCGCGTACAACAAGAACGCCCGGATTGGGTCGCGCGGACGGATCACCGGACGCGAAGCCGCCGAGGCGATCATGCGCCGGGCGGGGATCAACAATGTCGAAATCGTGCCGATCCGCGGTCACTTGACCGATCATTACGATCCGATCAACCGTCGGCTCGCCCTGAGCCAGGAGAATTACCAAGGCACCAGTCTGGCCGCCCTCGGCGTTGCCGCCCACGAAGCCGGCCACGCGATCCAGCACAAAGTCGGTTACAGGGCGCTGAAAGCCCGGATGGCGTTGGTCCCGGCGACCACCATCAGTTCCCAATTGCTGCCTTTCGTGATCATGGGCGGGATTTTTTTCATCCAGTTTCGGTGGCTGATCGACGTCGGAATCATCCTCTATTTCATCCTGACCCTGTTTCACTTGATCACGCTGCCGGTGGAATTTGACGCGAGCCGTCGGGCCCGGGTGGAGTTGGCCGGTCTCGGCATCATCGAGCGTGACGAAGAGCCCGGGGTGGTCGAGACCTTGAACGCCGCCGGCCTGACTTACGTCGCCGCATTCGTCGGATCGCTGTTGAACCTGATCATGTTGATCATGCTTCGGCGAAATTAGCCGTCCGCTTTGATCGCCTCGGCTTTCCGGAACCCGGCGGTTAAAGAGGCATTCAGAGATCTGCAAAGCGGTTTGACAGTAAAGGTACAGACGCTCTCTCGCGACATGCCCGATCTCGCTTGTAAGTTCGAGAATCCGAGGGATGGCACTTTTGAAGTTAAAGGCCCCTTCCTCACCCGCTTAAATCTTCGAATGCTGGGACTTGCGATCAATTCCACGTCAGACGCTTACTTGGAGGCAATTTTCTACAGGGTCGGTAGATTGCGCTCTTTTGGTGAGCGTGATGAACCTGAGATTTTAGAACGGCAATCCTATTTTCCCGACTTCCAGCTCAACGAGCGCGTCGTTTGGAAAGAAACGCCCGAAGCCGA
Organism: Verruconatronum alginivorum; assembly: GCF_056590205.1. NCBI lineage: Bacteria > Pseudomonadati > Verrucomicrobiota > Opitutia > Opitutales > Verruconatronaceae > Verruconatronum > Verruconatronum alginivorum. The sequence continues at coordinate 4,669,309 of NZ_JBWPVQ010000001.1, forward strand.
GAATTGCTTCACGATGGACCAATTACAGAGTTGGCATCTGGAACACCTTTTGGATCATTTCGAGAACGAGGCATCTCGGCGTTCCTGATCGACAAACAGTGAACATCCATTCATATTTTACGAAATGAGTGCTACATCTAAGATCGAATGGACCGATGCGACCTGGAACCCGGTTCGCGGATGCACAAAGGTGAGCCCAGGCTGCAAGCACTGCTACGCGGAAACTTTTGCGGAGCGGTTTCGGGGGGTACCCGGTCATCCCTTCGAGTTCGGCTTCGACCTGCGACTGGTGCCTGACAAGCTCGGCGATCCGATCCGATGGAGCACGCCCCGCATGATCTTCGTGAACTCCATGAGTGACCTTTTTCATGAGTCGGTGCCGGACGATTATATTGAAAAAGTCTGCCGGGTGATGCTCGCCGCGAACTGGCACACCTACCAGGTGCTGACCAAGCGACCCGAGCGCATGAGGATTTTCCTTACATCCCGCCTCCGGACTGCTGCGGAAGCGAAACATATCTGGTGGGGCGTTAGCGTCGAAAATCGGGCGCACGGCGTCCCACGCATCCAGACGTTGCGAGAGACCGGTCCGGCGGTCGCTTTCTTGTCCGTTGAGCCTCTTCTTGAGGACCTTGGGCAAATCGATCTCCAAGGGATTCACTGGGTGATCGTTGGCGGAGAAAGCGGACACGGCGCGCGTCCCCTGAAGGAGGACTGGGTCCGCTCCATCCGCGAGCAATGCCACACCTCTAACGTTCCCTTCTTCTTCAAGCAATGGGGTGGAGTGAGAAAAGCGGAGACAGGGAGAACGCTCGATGGGCAAACCTATGAAGAATTTCCAGACAGGGTTGGGCGCCCTGTTTTGAGTAGAATCACGCGGAAAAAGCTTTTGACAGAGTTATAGCGATTCTGGCACCAATCCTCCATGCCCCAGCCCTCGGATTCCAGCTACTTCGGAAGGGAACAGTCGCAGATAAAGCATGAGATTCTGCGGAAGTATCTCGAGCGTTTCGCGATTATCGTCGGCAAGCACGTCGACACAATTGTCTACGTCGATGGATTTTCCGGGCCGTGGAACGTCCAAAGTGACGATTACGCGGACGCGTCCTTTTTCATAGCGCTTGACCAACTTCGACAGGCGCGAGACGTGGTCCGGGAAGTTCACAAGCGTGAATTCAATATCAAATGTATCTTTCTTGAAAAGGAGCCCGGACCTTTCGATCACTTGGCACGCTTCGCCAAGGCGCAGACCGACGCTGATGTGATAGCCCTAAACCGTGACTTTGAGCAGGCAGTGCCGGAGTTGGTGACCATACTGCGCGGCTTGGGTCGAGGGTCGTTTCCCTTCATCTTTATCGATCCCCGTGGCTGGAAAGGGTTTTCCATGGACCTGATTCGACCGCTTATCCAAATTCGACCCTGCGAAGTCCTAGTCAACTTTATGACGAGCTTCATTCTCCGCTTTATTGAGGACGAGCGGCTCGGCCTCGGTGAAAGCTTTCGGAGGTTGTTTGGAAACGATGAATTCAAAACGAAACTTCCCGGCCTCCAAGGTAGGGAACGGGAGGATGCCATCGTCTTTTATTATGCGAAACGCATACGGGAAGTCGGAGGATTCGGACATGCCCCGATCACTATCGTTCAACATCCCACTCGAGACCGTACCCACTTTCATCTGGTATATGCCACACGCAACGTAAAGGGCTTGGAGGTGTTCAAGGAGGTAGAGAAAAAGGCCCTTGGTCTCGCCGGGGAATTGCGGGCTGATGCAAAGCGTCGCGACCGCGAGATGAAGAGCGGGCAAGCGGAACTCTTCACGGGGAGCGACACACCCGAGACCAACTACACCGACGAGCTCTCCCGCCACTATTGCGCCATGGCGCGAGACCACGTCCACCGCCTGATTCGCCGGAAGATCGAGCTGCCCTATGACCGCGTGTATTCGGAAGGAATGCAGTATCCTCTGGTGCATATTTCGATGCTGCGCGACTGGATTCAGGAAATCTCCGATTACGTTAACCTCAGCCCGCGGCAGCGCTTCCCGCACCTTCGGAGCGACCACAAAGTCCGTCTGCGACAGTTACAATCGGATGGTTTCTTGAACCTCTGAGTTTGTGAAGGCGAGCGCCGCTGAAGTCTCGACTTCGCTCAAAGGGAGCTGTATCCTGCCGATACAAGATCCGGGAAGGAAGGGTCGTGGAGGAGCGGGGAATTGTGGACAATTTTTCGCTGCTTCACCAACTGTCGAAACGGCCGATGGGTGAGTCCTGTGGGGGGCGACTGATGATAGGACTCGCTCAGCCCGCCCGCCAGAGGGCGATTGCGGCGGCGATGATGACCAAGGCGATGCAAAGGAGATTCGCGAGGTGTTTGAAGAGGAGGTGGAGCATGTGATCGGTGGGTTGGTGGTGTTCGGGTCAGACCATGTCGAAACGTTCCGAATAGATCCGGAATCGGCCGATTCCCTTTTCTTTAAGCGCTGACTCGGTCACGTCCATCATCGGGATCGGACCGCAGACGAAGTAGTCGAAATTCTTATACCCGGGCGGCAAATGTCGGTCGAAGATCTCTTTGCTGAGGAGGCCGGTTTCTCCCTTCCAGTCGTCCGGCGGCTCTTCGAGAACGTGGATGATTTTCAAGGGAATGAGTCCCGGCATTTCCTCGATCTCTTCGCGGAAAATAACTTCGTCCCAGTTGCGGTTGGCGTAGAAGAGAAACATCGGGAAGCGCTCACTGCGGTCGCGGAAAGTGCGGAGCAGGCTCATGATCGGGGTGATGCCGACTCCGGCGGCGATAAAGACCGTTCCTTTGGCGTCGGCGGGCTCGTGGGTGAAGGCGCCGTATGGTCCCTCCAGCCAGGCCCGGGCTCCGGGCGAAATGTTTTTAACTCCGCCGGTGAAATCGCCGAGTGCCTTGATGGTGAATTCAAGGGGCCGGTTCTCTTCGCCGGATGCGAGGGAAAACGGGTGCTGTTGGAGGGAAAAAGGTGTTTCGCCGACGGTGAGCCAAGCGAATTGTCCGGCCCGGGGCGTCATCCCCGGGTGTCCGTCCGCTTCCACGGCCAACGTCCAGGAGTCGTTCCGTTCCGGTCGGACTTCGACCACTCGGTAGGGCCGTTTTTTCATCAACCACGGGCGCACCAGGCGCGAATGGATCAAGAGGTAAATTGCGCCGATCGCCATGAGTGAATAGGCGGCCTTCTTCCAAAAAGGTTCCGTGTAGATGTCGACCATCAACATGTGTCCGAGTCCGAGGAAAAGGATCAACAACGAGAGAATGCCGTGCAGCAACCGCCATCGTTCGTAGGAGAGGCGGAAGGTGAGCCGCCACAGGGAGCTTGCCACCAGCACGGCGGAGGCGACCGTGATGAACGCCAAGGCGACAGCCCGGGGGCCGTTGACGGTCGGGTCGAAATAGGCGAGGAAGTCGGGGTTGAACACGATCAGCACCGCCGGGTGGGCGAGGATCAGCAGAAAGGCGAAGATGCCCGTTTGACGGTGGAATTGGAGGATGTTGTCCAAGCCGAATCCGGCGGCGAACCACCGGAAGCGGCCGGTGATGATGAATTGGATTGCGAGGATCGAGAAACCGAGGAAACCAAGCATGACGCCGAATTCGATCCAGAACTCCCGCGCTTCCGGGGTCGGACCGGTCACCGCGATCCCCATCGGGAGAACTGCGAGGGCGACGAAGGCGAGAAGCCAAAGGAGACGTTGGAAAATGGTGTACCTCATGAAGTTTCGATCCGTCGTTGAGATTAATCGCCCGCGACTTCGGCGGCAAAGAAAAACCGGACGCAAGTTGGAGTTCCGCGTTCACGCGGTCTTCGCCGGAATCATGCGTGTCTGGTCCAAGGAAGCTGGTGCTGCACCCGGAGCCGGGACGGCCCCGCCACTTTGTATTGGACAGGCCCCGCCGACAAATCACCGGCAACTTTCTCCGCATTCGGCCATGGACAAAGCGCGAGGGAGGGCGATTATGGGGTCGAGCGCCTATGTCTCTTTTTATCAGTCTGTGGATCAAGTTGTTCTTCGTATTCACGCCGTTCTTCGGGCTGACCATGTTTTTGAGCATGACCGAAGATTACGACGAGGGTCGGCGGCGAAACACCGCTCTGACGACGGCGGCGGCGGTCGGGGTGATTTGCCTGGTGTTGTTCTTCGCCGGAAACCAGATCTTCGCGGTTTTCGGAATCACCCTCGACTCGTTCCGGATCGGAGCGGGCGCGCTGCTGTTTCTGTCGGGCGTCGGGTTGGTCCATGGATCGGCGAAGACGTCGACTTCGACTCCGGCGAGCGACGTCAGCGTCGTTCCGTTGGCGATGCCGATCATCGTCGGTCCGGCGACGACGGGCACGTTGCTGGTCCTCGGGGCGGAGCTGGAAACGGTTTCGGCCAAGGCGGTCGGTTGTCTCGCGTTGTTGATGGCGGTCGCCTCCATTGGGGCGCTCCTCCTGATGGCCTCCGCGATTCACCGGACCCTGGGTGTCCGGGGAATATCGATTCTCAGCAAACTGACCGGCTTAATTCTCGCCGCCCTGGCTGCGCAGATGATCATGACCGGGGTGCAAGGATTCCTGGTCTGAAGGCGTCCGAAAGGACCAAGGGGTCCGGCGGTCCGGACATTCGCCGACGGTCAAACGACGGGGGGGGCGCAGAAGTGTTTTGTTTTTTGTTTTTTAACATTTTTGGTTGACGGATTTTCTGAGCGATGTTGGACTGCGGTCAGTTCCCAAACATCTCATGGCATTCGTTTTGTTCGACCGATCGTATCGCTTTCGGGGAGGCTGGGCGCCTCTTCTCTGGGCGATTTTTGTAATGTTGGCATGGATACCGACGCCCGACGTTTCCGGGAAGGAAGGGCTCGTCTATGAAGTTTACCTCCTCGCTCAGGAACCGGAGCTCGCGGCGGGAGAAGGGGAGTCGGCGGCTTGGGGGTCGGTGCCCGCGTCCGGTCGGTTCTACCAATTTAGGGGGGACGCTCCGGCCGCGCGGGAGACGGTTTTCGGTGCGGGCTACAGTTTCGACAGTCTCTGGATCGGTGTGAAATGCCGCGAGGAAAATCTTGCGGGGATCACGGCGGTCGAAGGGGATGGAGGCCGACTTTGGGAGGAAGATAGCGTCGAGATTTTCATCGAGCGCAATCCGGGAGGCGTAGTCCACCACTTTGTCGTGAATGTGACCGGATCGAAGTGGAGTCGGAGCGTCGCGCCGGACCAATGGGAGGCGACCGCGTTCCGGGGAGACGGGAGTTGGTTCGCCGAGTTGAAGATCCCGCTGGAGTTGCTCGGCGGATGGCCATCCGAAGAGGAGCGGTGGAGATTCAACGTCACCCGCAACATCCGGACCTTGCCCGATCCCGGAGCGGCGACTTGGTCCCCCCTGTTGAAGAGTTCGTTCAACGAACCGTGGCATTTCGGAGAACTGGTGTTCATGGAAGTTTTGGCTCCGTCGGATTTGGAGAACCAGTTCCAAATCAGCCGATTGGAAGAACGGGAGGACGAATGGCTGGTTCATTCCAAACCGATGGCCGGGACTTACGTAAGGAGAGGCGTGGCGGACCGTCAGATTCTTTTTTCCCAAGCCGACTACCTAGCCCCGAAACTTTCGCCGGACCGCGGCCGGATTCTGTATCATTCGATGTTCGGAGGCGCCTTGGGGATCTGGGTCGTCGACGTCGATGGAGGAGAACCGAGACGGCTCGTGGACGGGGCGGAGGGACGATGGGATCGTTCCGGAAGATGGATTCTGTTTTCCCGGGAAGGCCGGGTGTGGGAGCTGGAAGTCGAATCCGGGCGGGAGCAACCCCTGACCCCGGAGGATTGGACCCGTTGCGAACATCCGGTTTACGGCGGAGACGACGACATTTATTTCATCGCATCGCGGGAAGAACGCCGCGGGATTTACCGGATACAGCGGGTCGGCGGTATTCCCGAATTGGTGGTGGAGCCCCGCGGAGGCGTGGAGAGCGCTCCTGCGATTTCGCCAGACAACGGGAAAGTCGCCTATCAAGACGGCGCCCGTATTCGCGTTTTGGATCTGAAGACTGGAAAGAAACAGACGCTCGCCGCGACAGGCGGGGTGCAAAGTTGGCCCATTTGGTCGGCGGACGGGACCGGCATCGGTTTCCTTCTCTCGCGGGAGTATCCGTGGACTCATTACGACTTCTTCTACGCCGGACTTGACGAGCCGCGGCGGGTCGGGTTGGTGATGAGGGATGTCCATCCCTCGGTCGATTGGGCGGGCGTCGTGCCAAACGTCAGCAGGTGGGGCGACTTGGGTGAAACCGGAGCGACGGCCGATTCGGAGGCCGGTGGGGTCGTCCGGGCGGAGAACAGTTGGCTTCGTTTGACGGTGTTTCAAGATGAGAATCGGGTGACGATAGGTAGCCGGACTGGAGGAGACGGCGACGCGGCCTTGTTGTTTCGAGACGCCCATGAGCGAACTCCCGCGTCGATCCAACGGGTGGAGGTCTCCGATGGGATTGCGGGGGAGGTCTTGGTTGGGCTGACGCTGGCCTTTCCTGACGGTGGAATCGGCGAGGTGGAGATCGAAGTCGCTTCGGACACGGGCGCCGCGCGGATCGCGACGGACGGGAAAGTCGCCTCGGTTTCGCTGGTGAAGGAAGTCGAGCATTTGGTCGTGCCGGACCGATTGGCCGACGATTGGGTGATAACCGCACGGGAGTGGAAGGGCGGCGGCGACTCCGTTGCCTTGCCGAAGTCCCCCTATTATTTGGCTCTGACGGGGGAGCCGGCCGGAGGAACGATTTGGGTCGTGTTGCCGGGAGGCGGTGAACCGAATGTCGAGATCCTCGGCGACGACGACTCCGGGATCGCCGGGATGCGGATTCGTCCGCACGGGGAAAGTTTTCATCTGGCGGTCCTCGATGGCGGCGACACCGGCGCGTGGGCGAACGTGACTGTGGATGGGTCGAAAGGCAAACCGACGTTGACCGGATGGAGCGATTCGACCCGAGCGCGTTGGCGTTTCGCCGCGCTCGGAGAATGGGGGTATTCGCGGGGTATTGGATAGCGGCGGAAGCTTTGGCACGGATGGACCGGCGTGGTTGAACCGCGCGGCCGGAGAATCGGGTCGGAGTTCGGGAGTGGTCTACCTTCAAAGTGGGACCCGGCATGCTCCGGTCGGATTGCAAACGCTGGAGGACGTGGTGTTGGTGATTGGAGGGCCGGACGGCGCCGACGCGATTCTGGATCTGGAGGCGGTTTCCACGTATCGGGTGAGCGAGGATTGGGTGCCATTGGCGTTGTACGAAAAGTTTCTGCAAACTGATGCGGCGATCCGACCGAACCGTGATTTCGCCTTTGCCGGAATCCAAGTCGCCGGACCGGGAGGGACCGCTTTGATCACTCATTTGCACGACGACCTCCTGAATATTTTGAAAGGATTGGACCACCGGATCGGACATTACGAGGAGGCGGCCGAAGCGATTCGGGCTCTCGGATTGATTCCCGAGAATAAGTTTTCGGATACGGAGCGCCTCCGGCTGACCGAAGTCGATCGGATCCGTCTTTCCCAGGAAAAACTGGAAGCCGTATCGGGGAGCGTCGCCTATAACCGATTCGACCGCGATTACGTCGAATTCCTCGGTGAGACCCGGAAGTTGTTCCGGGAACGGGTGGCGGTGTTGGAGAAACATCGGGCCGTGATCCGAGCGGTTCGAAACCATGCCGGTCGCCGGGTGATGGATGATCCGAACGACGCAGCGGACTACGAAACGATCCGCCAAATCACTCGGGAGACCTTGGGCCACAGAACTTATTTCGAAGGGGACTGGCGGGGAGAGACCCCAGTTACCCGGGAGACCGTGAAATGAAACCGATCGTCAAAACGCTCTTAACTTGTTGGCCGTTCCTGATCGCGGCCGTGCTCGCCGGAAGTCCGGCGGTGGATGACCGATGGGACCTGGAATCCCGCTTGATCGTTTCCGGGGAGGATTGGCGGGTCGTAATCGACGGCGAATCGGAAACAATACTTTTGGAAAGAAAAGGCGATGAGGTGGCGGACATGATCGCTTTTTCCTTTTACGGATCGGAGAAGATGGCCATCGAGTCGGCGCGGGTAACCGACGCCGGGGACTCCGGAGGGCGGGTCGTCGAAATGGTCTTTGCCGTCGCGGAGGCGAAATCGGACGGGCGTTTGGTGATCGGTGAAGAAGGCGGAATTGAGATCCACCCGTCGCCGGAAATCGCGTCGGTCCGGATATCGGGGGATATTCGGCTCGGGTTGCTTCCCGGCATCTCATTGGAGGATCTTTGTTATCAGCCCGGGCGAATGGAAGAAGGGGAAGTCCTGCATGTTCCTTCGGAACGGGTGGTGGCCGGCATGGTTGGCGAAGGAAGCGGAATGTTCGCCGCCGCCTGGGAACCGGCCGGACAACGGGTGACCCTGTCACGGGTGCCCGGAGAGACGGAGCCGGTGGTCCCTTGGGAGATTACGCCGGAGGGCCGGCCGTTGCGGGTGATGTTATCGGTCGGAGAAGGCATCTGGACCCGGGTGGATATCGAACTCACCGCCAACGGAACGAGGGATGTTCGGTTGGAATGGAACCGGCCGTTTCCGGGCAACTGGCGGACCTCGATCGTTTATCGGGATATCGTATCCGATTTGTCGATATCGCCTGACAAACTCGGCACGTGGCGGGGAGCCTTTTATCCGTTTTGGTTCGACAAGGAGAACGGGACCCACCTGCGAACCGGGGGCCCGTTCCAGTTGAGGGAGGAAGGAGTGATCGCCTATCTGTTCGACGAAGATCCCCGGTCGCTCATGGCGATGCTCCGCGCGTCGTCGTCGGGAGATTATTTCGAAGGATTGCTCAAAAAAGAACCACCTTATCCCGGCTCCGGGGCGGCTCCGGGGGTCGGGTTCACCGCCTGTTGGGGGACTGATTTGTTGCGGGCGAGTCTCTTGGCCGTGGGAGCCCATCGCCGGGAGACCGCCTATCTTGACGAATGGATCGACTCGGTCACGCTCCATTATGTGGTCGGTACCCAGAATCGTCGGACGGAGCACCATGACTTGATTCTGGATTTGGATCGGCGGATCGGCGAGTGGATCGAACAGGAAGGCGATGAGGATACGCTCGAATTCCTCCGGGCGATGCAAGCCGAGGCGGGAACGATGTTCGACCTTTACGCCGCCCTGATTCAACGCGACGGGGAGAGCGGTCCGGACGAGTATGTTTGTCATGTCCGGGAACTGGGAGACCGGATGCGCGATCTGATTCGCACCCCCGGAATGGAATTCGCGGTGGAAACCGATTTTATCGTGAATCGCATGAATCACGTTACGTGGGCCCATCAGGAACACACCGGCGGCCGGACCGGCGGGGGCGTCGGCCACCACTGGCGGCATTGGTTTCAGGAAGCGGGCCGGCTCGGCTCGAAGAATCCCCGGAGCGTGGAGTATGCCGAAACGATTCGCGACGCGATCCGGGAGCATCTGCGGAAACGGTTCTTTGAAACAATGACCTATTGACCGCCGAATCCTTCACCGGCGGTTTTTAACCAGAATCAAACCAAACAGACCTTTATGAAAAAACTATTCAAATCTGCTCTCGCGGGGATCGCGCCGACGGTTCTCGTATTGGCCCAATTCGCGTCGGTCGGGTCGGCCTCCCAACCCGAGACCTTCACCACGGAAGCCGGGGAAACCGGACCCGGTTTTTCTGGGGGGACGAACCGGGCCGAATCGGGATGTTCGCGTGGGTGCGGACCAATTCGGGGCAGCGGACCAGACCGGTGGGCCGCAAGATGCCGAATCCATTCGGATTGCATGATATCTATGGGAACGTTTCGGAGTGGTGTAACGACTTTTTTGTGACGGACCATCGGCCGGAGGCGGGGGAGGTCAATCCGCGAGGCCCAGCCGAAGGAACCATGCGAGTGGTCCGCGGCGGTTCGTGGCATTCCTCGCATGAGGAAGCCAACTCCTATGCCAGAAAGGGGGCTGAACCGGGATACGCCGATGTCTGCATTGCCGGATACGACGAATATGGATTCCGGATCGTTCGTCCGGCCAAAGTTTCGAAATAGGGCGAATGGCGGGAGGCCCGACGTTTAGAGTTTGATATTGAAGATGCGTCGGAGGGCGTGTTTGGCGGCGTGAAAGCCGCACATGCCGTGGACGCCGCCCCCGGGCGGGGTGGAGGAGGAGCAAAGATAGACGTTGCGCAAGGAAGTGGTGTAGGGGGAAAGGCGAACGGCCGGGCGGGTGAGCAGTTGGTCGAGGGATGTGGCGCCGCCGTTGATGTCGCCGCCGACATAGTTCGGATTGTAAGCCTCCATCTGACGGGCGTGCATGGTGTGGCGGGCAATGATGGTGTCGCGGAAACCTGGGGCGAAACGTTCCACTTGCGTTTCGATCGCTTCGGTCATGTCGACCACGGAATCGTTCGGAACATGGCAATAGGCCCAGGCGGTGTGACGGTGGGCGGGAGCCCGGGTGGAGTCGAAGACGCTTTGTTGGGCGAATAGCACGAACGGACGTCGGGCGTGTTCGCCGCGGCTCATCGTCGCTTCGGCGGCGGCTATTTCCTCGAGCGAACCGCCGAGATGAACGGTCCCGGCCCGGCGGCACTCGGGGGAACGGAACGGCGGCGGCTCGTGCAGCGCCCAGTCGACCTTGAAGACGCCGGCTCCGTAGCGGAAGCGTTGCAATTGCTTGCGATACCGGGAGGAGAGTTGGTTGCCCCCGATCTCAAGCAGTTGCTTTGGAGTGATGTCCAGTAAAACGACGCGGGCGGAGGGCAGTTCCTTCAGCGAGCGGACCGGGCGTCCGGTCTCGATTTCGCCGCCGATCGATTGGAGGTAGGCGGCCATGGCGTCGGCGATCGATTGGGAACCGCCTCGGGGCATCGGCCAACCTTTGGCATGGGCGAGGGTGGTGAGAACCAGTCCGATCGCGGCGCTCGCCGACGCGGTGAGCGGCAGCAGCGAGTGGGCGGCCGAACCGGCGAAAATCCCCCGGGCGTCGCGGGTGCGGAAGTGGCGGGTGGCGAAACGCTGGGCCGATTGAAGCGCGTTCAGGCCGAATCGGGCCATCAGATAGGGATGGGCGGTGAGGCCGATCGGGGCGAGGATGTTTCCTTCGAGTTTGTCCCAGTTTCCAGCGAGGAAACCGAACAATTTCCGGTAGGCGGCCTCGTCGGGTCCGAGTCGTCCGGCGGTCGCCTCGACGGATCGCTCCAAGACCGCCGCCGAACCGTCGTCGAACGGGTGGGCGAGGGCGAATGGGGGGTCGATCCATTCGAGTCCGAAATCGGCAAGGGGAAGTTGTCGGAAGAAAGGGGAATCAGCGGCCAGCGGATGGATCGCAGAACAGACGTCGTGGCGGAAGCCGGGCTCGGTCAGTTCCAAGGTCCGCATTCCGCCGCCGACGGTTTCCTTTCCCTCGATCAGTTTGACGGTGAGCCCGGCCCGGCGCAGGACGGTCGCGGCCGCCAACCCGTTCGGGCCGGAGCCGACGACCACCGCATCGTATTCGAAATCCCCCATCGTGCGAGTAGTTGTAAACTCGTTACAAGACGAACAACACCATCACCGTGTAGAGCGCCATCGATACAATCGCCGCAAAAAGGGCGAGGGGCAACTGGGTCAGGACGTGGTCCATCAAATCGCAACCCGTCCCCAGGGAGGAAAGGATGGTGGTGTCGGAGATTGGGGAGCATTGGTCTCCGAAGAGACTTCCCCCGACCACCGAGGCGAAACAGACGGTGAGGAAAAAGACGCTCTCTCCTCCGACTACCCAGGCGAGCGGCATGGCGATTGGAAAGACGATCGCATAGGTGCCGAAAGAGGTGCCGGTCGAGAAGGCGATCACCATGCAAAGGAGCATGAACAAGGCCGGGAGGATGGCGGCGGGAATGACGTCGGCGAAGGCTCCGGTAATGAACTCGGCGGTGCCGACCGACTCCGCCACGGTTTTCAACGTGACCGCCAACGCGAGGATCAACGCTCCGATGGTTACGCCCTTGCACCCGGAAATGAAGCCGTCCATCGCGGTCCGCAGCGGCATCCCCTTGACCATCGCGATGGCGAATCCCGCCAGCACCGCCAGCACGAACGCCTCGGGAACCATCATACTGAACGACCGGTCGCCCAAAATCGGGACCATGATCACGTAGGGGATGACCGCCACCCCCAGCAGAGTGCCGATGGGACCGAAGAAATCGACCAATCCGGGCCGGTAATCCGGCGGCACTTGGATTTTCGTCAGTTCGTTCGACGTCATCGGAATGGCGCCGGGCCGGTCGAGTTGACCGGTCGAGCGGGCCCGGTGCATCGCCGCACGCATCCGACCGCCGACCCACGGCAGTTTCTCCCAAGCGAACAGGAGGGTCATGAGGACGGCGATGATCGCGTAGAAGTTGAACGGGATGGCGCTGAAGAAGAAGTTGACGGCCATGGCCAATTCCTCGGCCTGCCTCGCCGATTCCGAGGCGAGGTTGCTGGTGAAAAGGGGAATGCTCCCGGCGACCGTTCCGGCAATGTAGAACGGCCAGATGTTGAACGGGATCAGGGCGGCGGCCGGGGAGGCGGTGGAGTCGACGACGTAGGAAAGCTCCTCGTGGGAGACCTTGTTGCGGTCGCCGATCGAGCGGACCGTGGCCCCGGTCAAGACCGTGCTGATGGTGCCGCCTTGATGGAAAATGAGTCCCATGATCCAGGTGAAAAACTTCGCGCTCCGGGGACCGACCACCATCCGTTGGGCGGCCCAATTGGCGAAATGGGTCGCCCCGGCGGTGCGGGTCCAAATCCCGATCAAACCTCCCAAGGCCCAGAGGTAAACCAGCAGGATCACGGCGTAACTCCGGGTCCCGATCGACGGCAGCAGGTAGGCTTGGACGATGTTGATTTGTCCGGCGATCAATCCTCCGGCGAGAATTCCGATGATCAGCGCGGCGATCACCTCCCGTAGCCAAAACGCCAGGACGATGGCGATCAGCGGCGGCAACAGTGACCAATATCCGTAATGTTCGCCGAGCCGGTATTCGAAACCTTGGAACCCGACCTCCTCTCCGGCGGCGTAAATCCCGGCCGAGCCGTTCTGTAAGGACGTATCCGAAATCTCCATGCGGAACGGCCGGACCTCGTCGCCCTCCGGGTCGGCCGGTTTCACCGAGATTTGGAACGCCCCGGTCGAAGGGGAGCGAACCGAAAGGCGGTAAAACTCTCCGGGGGCGACGGAAAACGGAAGGGGATGTTCGCTGACGACCCGAACGACACGGCCCTCCTCATGCCGACGAAACTGGACGAGAGCCGGATCCCCGGCTTGAATCGTCGCGGTGAAAAAGGAAAGACCCTCGAACGAAACCTCGCCCCCCGGTTGGCCGTGAAAGGCGATTCCTCCCGTTCCGCTTTCGCCCGACCCCGGGGCGATCCGGGCCGTGACCTCGAAACGCCCCGGCAAGGAAAGATCGATTGCGCGATGGAGGAGGAGAAGTTCGCCGGTCTCCGGGGAAACCGCGCTTTTCCACGTCTCGCGGGCCGGTTCTCCGTCGAGGGGATCGTCCAGCGCGATTCCGGCGGCGGGCCGGATCCATCCGAAAAACGACGCGAGCCCGATGGCGATCAACACGCCCGCGATGAAGCCGAATTTCGACCAACGTCGACCCTCCTTCCGGGGTTGGGCCGGGTTCGATGAAGCGTCGGCGGTCTTGGAAGGCGGGGGATCGTTCGGTTTGGAGTCGGACATAGGTGGGAAAATTAAAAAACGGTATCCCCAAGCCAAACAAAGCATTGCGACGAGAACAACCGCAAATTCCCTTCGAACTTCCGACCGAAAGCGGATCCATGGGCATGATCCGTCACATTCTCCGCGAATATGACACCTTTGAAAGCAATGCGCTTCGGACAATCCCTGACCCGATCGCGTCAGGGATTGTCCGCGGGATAGAGCCCGGGCGGCGAGGATCTCAAAGGCCAAGTGGCTGGTTGTCCGAGCTGAAGCGATATTTCTCGATCGGAGGAGATCGTATCCCTGTATTAGTCCAGGGCGAGGCAGGACGGACGCCGATCGTCACGGCACCGGTGCCGTCGGCCTTTCCCCCGGCTATTTTTCCCGTCGCTATCGCCACGTCTACCGGAATGGCGAACGCTTCCCGAAAGCGGAGGATGCCGGGCTTTCGCAGGTCATTGAAGAACGATTCTGACCGCCGGGGGCCGGGTCACTCCAGAACCCGAGCGCGGGTCTGTAGCGTCAGGCGCTCCGGGGCCGGGCGATCGGTTTCCGGTTGGACTTCTTTGGTGAAGCGATACCAACCGGGAGTGGGTGTGTGGTCGGGAAGGAACGGCCAGCGTTGTTCCACGCCCTTTTCACCGGGGGCGACAAAGAGTAACTCCATGGTCCAGGCGGCGTCGCGCGATTCTTCGGTTTCGTGCCATTCCGCTCCGTCCCACCGCTCGACTTTGATCGGGCGCCCGTAGCTCAACGGCACTTCGCCCCGGTTGATTACTTGAAGAAGTATCCCTTCGTCGGCGCTGATCGTTTCCGGGGAGGCGGAAAACTCGGCGACGGTTCGTCCATCTTCCGCCTGGACGATTCCTTCCGCGGATCCGGGCGGGGAGGACTCCTTTCCGGTGTTTCGTTCCACGGTCGCGCAGGCGACGAGGAGGAGGCAACCGGACACGGCCGCGAGTGGTCGGAGATAATGATGAAGAGAGGTTTTGAGCGTCATGGTTCGGATTCCGTTAAGCCGTGACCATCCAGCAGATGCCGAAGCGGTCGGTTACCATCCCGAAGCGGGCGGCGAAGAAGGTTTTGCCCAACGGCATTGTGATCTCCCCTCCTTCGGCCAACGCATTGAACGTTCGCTCGGCCTCCTCCGCGTCCGCCAAGGAGATCGACAGGGCGAAGCCGGCGAATCCGTCGCCTTTCTCGCAACCATCGGACCCCATCAACTCCGATTCCCCGATTCGAAACGTCACGTGCATGATCTTCTCCTGCCAGTCGGGTCCGACTTCCCCGGGGGGAGGTGGTTCGGGGCTTTCCTTGAAGCGCATCAGCTCTTTGACCTCCGCGCCGATTGTGTTCCGGTAAAACGCGAGCGCTTCTTCGCAACGGCCGCCGAAGAAGAGATAGGGTTGGACGAATGATGTTTTCATGACGATGCGAGACGGGTGATCATTGTTCGCGTTTCATCTCGGCGGCGAACGCTTCGGCCCGTCGTTGTATTTCTTCAGGGGATACGTCCTCGACGTGCGTTCCGATCCAGAAAAGGTTTCCCCACGGGTCTTTGACGCCGCCCATCCGGTCGCCCCAAAACTGGTTTTCCGGTTTCATGATCGATTCGGAGCCCGCCTTGATCGCTTTTTCGTAAGCGCCGTCGGTGTCCGGCACATACAAATACAAATGTGACGTCATGGCTCCCATCTGTTCGCACGCTTCACTGATCATCAGCATCGAGTCGCCGATGCGAACCTCCGCATGCATGATCCCCCCGTCGGGCCGATCATGGCGTCCGAGGAGCTCGGCATCGAAGACCTGCTTCAAGAATTCGATCAGGCCTGGCGCGTCTTTGACGGTCAGGTAGGGATTTACGGTGTGGTAGCCGTTCGGTATTGGATTTACTTGGTTCATTCTCTCATAGGGTTTGGTTGATTCTTCGGGACGTCGATGCGTCGATGTTCATCGCTTATCGTTTGGGAGTCGCGGTCATCGAATTGGATTTTCAGATTCTAAATTTCCACGATGCTTTTGAATCCGCCGTAAGCCATGCGCTTGGGATCGAACGGCAGGTTTCCGTTCTCGCAGGAGTCCTTTATGCGGGGGTCGGCCATCACTTTCGCGTTCACCTCGTCGCGATGTTCGCGGGATTTATACACGATCCAGGCGAAGACGACGGTCTCGGACTCGTCGGCGCCGGCCATTTCCCGAAACGAACGGACGTCCGGAATGTCGAGGTCGTCGCCCGCGCTCTCGATGTAGTCGAGAGCCCCGTGTTCTTTCCAGACCTTCGCCGCCGTTTCGGCCAGCGAACGGTAAGCTTCGATTTTTTCCTTCCGGATCGGAAGGACGAATCCGTCGATGTATTTGCTCATGGTAGGATCCATTGTTCGGTTGTTTTCATGCGGGGAGTTTATTCGGTCCGGGCTCTTTCGGATTGAAGAAATCGGACATTCTTCGATCCCGCCAAAATCCGGGCGGGTATCCCGTGAGGGCGGTGAATTCGCGGATCATGTGGGCTTGGTCGGCGTAGCCGTTGTCGACCGCGATGATCGCGTGGCTTTCGTCGCCGCGCAGCAAGGGGTGGAACGCTCGTTGCAGTCGGAGGATTCGACCGAGCAGTTTGGGCGGATGCCCGAGGTCCGTCTTTGCTATGCGTTGGAGTTGGCGGGTGGAAAAACCGGTCGTGTGCGCGGCGCGGTCGACCGATCCGCCGCCATCGAGTAGGGCGGCGGTCAACCATTGGGCGCGGAAGTTGACCCGCTTCGCCCGGTATTTTGCGGCGATGGCGCGCGAGAGCGCCTCCGCTTCCTCGATCCCGGTGGCGCCATTTCGATCGCTTGCGTGACGCTCGAATATGGCATTCATTTCGCCGATGGACGCGTCGTGAAACGAGGCCTCCAAGTTCCTCAAGATCGAGGCGGGGATTTTGGTGAAGCCGGGAAGAAGGTGGGGTTGAAGTCGAACTCCCACGATGGAAAGTGGTCCGGTCTTGCGAACGGTTCGAGCGGCCGCGAGCGTTCCGAAAACGAAACCTTCCCCCGCCATCCGGTCGAAGATCAAATCCGAGCAACCGTCGGGAACCACATGATATGTGAGCGGCGCATCGGCGGACCCTTGGCCGGTCAGCGTCCAAACTCCCACAAGTATATTGTCCAGGCCCGGCGGCGGGGCGAACTCGCGGTAGTGCAAACCGGTCGGCCCGGCTGTTTCCGAGACCGATGCCCGCACCCAAGGCTGAATTGGGCGGTGTCTGGGATGTCGCTTCGCAGTCATATTCGAATCTTCAACCGAAGGCGGAATTCGTCGAGTTGGCCGGGGTATTTTCTCTGTTGCATACTGACTGGTATGTAACGTCACGCGGACGGGGCGTGGCGTCAACGGCGAAATGAAAAAAGGGGCTTTGGCGGGCTTTGGCAGGCTATTTCATCTGGTCGTGGAGGGTCTGTCCTGTTGGAGCGTCTGAGCTTTCGCTCGATGAACGGGGTGGCGTTTGGTCCGGGGGCGGGGTGAAGGAGGGCTGACTCCGGCGGTCATCCGGCGAAAGCCGGGATGCTACGTAGCGTCTGAGCTTTCTCTCGATGACGGGGCGTTGTCTGGTCCGGGGGCGGGGTGAAGGAGGGCTGACTCCAGCGGTCATCCGGCGAAAGCCGGGATGCTACGTAGCGTCGAGCTTTCGCTCGATGACGGGGCGTCGTCTGGTCCGGGGGCGGGGTGAAGGAGGGCTGACTCCGATGTTCATCCGGCGAAAGCCGGTATGCTACGTAGCGTCGAGCTTTCGCTCGATGAACGGGGCGTTGTCTGGTCCGGGGGCGGCGTGGAGGAGGGCTGACTCCGATGTTCATCCGGCGAAAGCCGGGATGCTACGGGTTGACCAGCTTCAATCGGCCAACCGGTGGAGGCGGATGGCGGCGGCGATGATCGGTTGGGCCCATTCCGGGGCTCCCGAGAGAATGGCGGGGGCGATGATCTTGCGATCTTTCATTTCAAGAAGGAGGACCGGGCGGGGCGGGTTGCCTTGGAGCGGATCGGCCTCGGCGGAGTTGTCATACATCCGGAGATGATGGAGGTGGGGCAGCAGGCGGATAAGGTTTTCCCGGCTGGTGTTCCAGCGCTCCCGGATCTTGCCTTCCGGGATGTCGTGCCCGCCCGCTGAGACGCGGGCCCGGACACGGCGGAGGTGGAGGTCGGGGCTTTCCAGTCCGCAGAACCAAATCTGGAGCCGGTGGCCGCCGCGCGCCGCTTCCATCAGCAACCGGGGAATGGTGCGGCCGCCGAGGGTGGTTTCGAAACGGTAGTCTTTGCGTTCCTTGATCGCCTGTTCGAGGAGCGATCTTCCGAGTTGCCAGGCGTGGCCGTTGGCGGTGGCCAGCGAGATGTCCGGGTGGAGCGCCCGGATTTTCTGGGCGACGGTGTCTGGGTTGTAATAAAAGGCGGAGGAAGTTTCGGCGAATTCTCCCGCGATACTGCTTTTGCCGGCACCATTGACTCCGGCAAGGACGGTGATCACTGGCAGCGAGCTCATGGGTGGAGTTTTCCCTTTCGCTGGGCTCTGCGGACTGCCGCAGTACCGAGTTCTTCTGGAGTTGCTTCAAACAATCGCTTGGCCGCCTCTTTTTGTTCCGGTGTCTGCATTTCCTCGAGCACGCTGCGGTATTCCGCCTGGAGTTCATGGAGGATATGGCTCTCCGCGCCGGTCATCCGTTCGTATTCCTCGATGGAGAGGAGAACGGCGCGTGGTTTGTCGTGACGGGTGATCGCGACGGCGCCTTGGGAAGCCACTTGATCAAGGACGTCTGCGGTCGCGTTTTTCAACAACGTGGAGGGAACCGGTGGAAGTTCTTCCACTTTCAAGGTCGGTTGGGATGATGAACGGTATTTTTTGGTCATAATAGCTAAAATGTATATTTTGGTTGTTTTGTCAAGGGGGGGAACGGGGGGAACAAGAACACACCCCACCGCTCTGGCGAGCGGTCCCCAGCTCTCAAGAGGGGAACTTTTTCATGCCGATCCCCTCTTGTGGAGGGAACTTCTTGTACGCTGATCCCCTCTTGAGAGGGGGGGGACCATGCGCCAGCATGGTGGGGTGTGTGGCTCTCTCCGCGCCTTGGCGGTTGGCTTTTCTTTCAAGCGTGTTACCTTGAGGATTTTACTTTGGAGACTGAGAGATGAACTTCGAACTTGCGGCGGACTATCAGCCGACCGGGGATCAGCCGGCGGCGATCGAGAAATTGGCGGAATCGTTGCTGGCCGGGAATCACGACCAGACGTTGCTCGGCGTGACCGGCTCGGGAAAGACGTTCACCATGGCCAACATCATTCAACGGCTTCAGCGGCCGGCGTTGGTCATTTCCCACAACAAAACCCTCGCCGCCCAACTTTATTCGGAGTTCAAGAGCTTTTTCCCGAACAACGCCGTCGAATATTTCGTCAGTTACTACGACTATTACCAGCCGGAGGCGTATGTTCCATCCAGCGATACGTTTATCGAGAAGGATTCTTCGATCAACGACGAGATCGAGCGGCTACGGATCGCCGCGACCAGCGCGTTGATCAGCCGTCGCGACGTGATCGTGGTGGCGAGTGTTTCCTGCATCTACGGACTCGGTTCGCCGGAGGATTTCCGGGAGATGATGATTCCGCTCCGGGTAGGAACGGAACTGGGGCGCGATACTTTTCTCAACCGGCTGGTGGATAACTTGTATGAACGGAATGACTACGAGTTGAAACGGGGGCGGTTCAGGGTCCGGGGGGATGTGGTCGATGTGATGCCGGCGTATTTGGAAAGCGGATTGCGAGTCGAGTTCTTCGGCGACGAAATCGAATCGCTGGCGGAGTTCGATCCGGTCACCGGGGAAACCGGCGGGCCGATCGAGTGGTTCGATTTGTATCCGGCAAACCAATATATCACTCCCCGGCACAAAGTCGAACATGCGGTTCGGGCGATCCGGGAGGAGTTGGAGGAGCGGGTCCGGTATTTCGAGAGCAAGAACCTGTTGCTGGAGGCCCAGCGGATTCGGATGCGGACCGAATACGACCTCGAGTTGCTGCAGGAAATGGGGTTTTGCAACGGCATCGAAAACTATTCCCGGCACATGTCGGGTCGTCGGAGCGGGGATCGCCCATGGTGCCTGATCGATTTTTTCCCGAAGGATTCGTTGCTGTTCATCGATGAAAGCCATGTCAGTATTCCACAAATCGGCGGAATGTATGCCGGCGACCGCTCGCGGAAAACGACGCTGGTCGAGCATGGGTTCCGGCTGCCGTCGGCGTTGGACAACCGGCCGTTGAATTTGGAGGAATTCCGGGAGTTGACCGGACAGACGATTTACGTGTCGGCCACTCCGGCGGCTTTCGAACTAGAGAAATCGGCGGTGGTGGCCGAGCAGGTGATCCGTCCGACCGGATTGCTCGATCCGGAGATCGAGGTGCGGCCGATCAAGGGGCAGGTCGAGGATCTGATCGGCGAAGTGTTGAAAGCGGCCGAGGCGGGCGAACGGGTGTTGGTGACAACACTGACCAAGCGAACCTCGGAGGATTTGACCCAATATCTGCGGGAAGCATCGATCCGGGTGGAGTATCTGCATTCCGACATTGACGCGATCGAACGGGTGGAGATTTTGCGCAACCTTCGGCGGGGGGAATTCGATGTGTTGGTCGGCGTGAACTTGTTGCGGGAAGGATTGGATCTCCCGGAAGTGGCGTTGGTGGCGATTTTGGACGCCGACAAGGAAGGCTTCTTGCGGAGTTTCACCAGCTTGGTTCAGACGGCGGGACGGGCGGCCCGTCATGAGAAAGGGCGGGTGTTGATGTATGCGGATGTCATGACGGATTCGATACGCCGAACGATCGAGGTGACGGCGGAACGGCGGGAGAAGCAGATAGCCTACAACCGGGAGCATGGCATCGTTCCGACGAGCGTGAAGCGGGGGATCCAGGCGAGCCTTCATTACGCCCGCAAGGAGGAGAATGAGATTCTGATGGTGGCGGAAGGGGCGGACGACGGCGACGTGGCGAAGGTGATCGCGGAGTTGGAGGCCGAAATGCTGGAAGCTTCGGCCAAGTTGGAGTTTGAGAAGGCGGCAATTTTGCGCGATCAGATCACGGCGCTGAAAGGTGGAGCCGCTTCCCCAGAGAAAGAGCGAGGTGCAGGGAGAGGACGGAAGGGGAGGAAGAAGAGGGCGTATGGTTGAGTGTTTTTTACAGAAGCCAACATCCGGGCTGCGCCCGGGGAACAACATAGAATGAAACTGGTTTTTGAGGCGGAGCCTCTTTGGAGTGCTCCGCGTCCCCGCGGAGCTTTCGGGCGTGCGGAAGAGCTTGGACCGTCGGATGACTGCCGGGCGTGCGGTTGTCGTCGGCCGTTCGAAAGCGGTGCGGGGACGCACCAGCACTCCAAAGCGCTTCGCGCGAAAACCTGATCGCCCCCCAACCCGCATGAACAGTGACGTTTCATAAGAGGAAGCGAAGGGGAATGAAGGCTTGGGAAATTTCCCTTCAGTATCGGATCAGTTGTCCTCGGCTTGGATGGCGGTGAGGGCGATGGTGTAAACGATGTCTTCGACCAAGGCGCCGCGGGAGAGGTCGTTGACCGGACGGCGGAGGCCTTGGAGCATCGGGCCGATCGAGAGGACGTTGGCGCTGCGTTGGACCGCTTTGTAGGTGGTGTTGCCGGTGTTGAGGTCAGGGAAAATGAATACGGTGGCTCGGCCGGCGACGGGACTGTTGGGAGCCTTTTTTGCGGCGACATCGGCGATGGCGGCAGCGTCGTATTGGAGGGGGCCGTCGATGAGGAGGTCCGGGCGGCGTTCCCTGGCGATCCGGGTCGCTTCGCGGACTTTGTCGACGTCGGCTCCCGATCCGCTTTCGCCGGTGGAATAGGAGATGGTGGCGACCCGGGCGGGGATGCCGAAACGGATGGCGGACTCGGCGCTTTGGATGGCGATGTCGGCGAGGGTTTCCGCGTCGGGGTCGGGGATGACCGCGCAATCTCCATAGACCAGGACTTGGTCGGGGAGGCACATGAAGAAAATGGAGGAGACCGCTTTGACGCCCGGTTTGGCTTTGATCAATTGGAGGGCGGGGCGAACGGTGCTGGCGGAGGAGTGGACCGCGCCGGAGACGAGTCCGTCGGCTTCGCCTAGAGCCAGCATCATGGTGCCGAGCACGACGTCGCTTTCAAGGTGGTCGCGGGCGATCTGGGGGGAAAGCCGTTTGGCGGTGCGGAGTTCGACCATCGGTTCGATGTATTTGGAACGGACCGCGTTGGCGTCGATGATTTCGAGGAGGTCGGGGTCGACATCCTGGCCGATCGCCACCCGTTTGATTTCTTCGGGGTCGCCGAGGAGGACGCATTGGGCGATGCCCCGTTGGGCGCAAATCGCGGCGGCCTTGATGGTCCGGGGTTCGGAGCCTTCGGGCAGTAGGATGCGGCGTTTGGCCGCCCGGGCCCGTTCGGTGAGTTGGAAAAGGAAGGCGGCGGGAGACATCCGGCTTTCCAATTCCCGGCTGCAATGATCCTCCAACCAGCCTCCGTCGATGTGTTCGGAGACGAAGTCCATCCCGGCTTCGACCCGTTGCAAATCGTCGACCGGGACCTCGGTGTTCATCGAACTCAAGAGCGCGGCGGTCTCGTAGGAACCCTCGTTGACTCGGAGAATCGGGAAGCCGGTGGCGATCCCGGGTTGGCAGAGATCGAGCACGCCGGAGTCGATCTGCGGACCACCGGTGAGGATCAGTCCGGCCATCGGGATGTTTTTCAACGCGGCCATGCAGGAGGCGATGATGACGTCGCTGCGGTCGGCAGGGGTGACGAGGAGGGCGCCGGCCCGGAAGGTGTGCATCATGTTCGGCACGGTGCGGGCGACCAGATGGAGATGCTTGACCCGGCGTTCGTCGATGGCCCCGGAGGAAACAACCTCGGCGTTGAGGTAGCGGGCGATGTCACGGGTGCGGCATTGCATCAACGTCTCGTTTTCGGGGACGAGGCCCGCGAGGGCGGGGAGGGGCGGGGAAGAGGCATTGTATTCGGCGGTGACCCGGCGGAGGGCGGCGGCGGGTTCCTCGCGCGGTTGCGGCCGGAGGCGGTTGAGGATGAGTCCGGCGATATGTTTGCGGTCGGCCCCGCCGTATTGGCGGGCGGCGAAGTCGATCTGGTCGCGGAGTTGGCGGTCGATGCCGTTGGTGGCGTTGCCGACCAGGATGACCTGGGCGCTGAGGGTGCGGATCAATTCCGTATTCAGTTGGCCGATATAGGAGTCGTTTTTCATTGGGACCAAGCCCTCCACGACGATCACGTCGGCCTCGGCGGCCGATTCGTGGAACTCCTGCATGACGATGTTCATCAAGTCGTCGAAACGATCCTCGGAAACCATCCGTTCCGCGTCTTCGAGGGAAATTGGAGTGGCCGGATTGAGACCGGTGACGGCGCGGATAAAATGGGTCGAACGCTCGGGGCCTTTTTCCGCGGTGGTGAATTGTCCGACCGGCTTGCAGAAACCGACGCGGACCCCGCGTTGGTCGAGCGCCCGGACGAGACCGAGGGAGATCGTGGTCAGGCCGCAGCCTCCCGAGATCGCGGCGAGAAAAAAGATCCTTTTCATGGCGTGATGATTACAAAAATGAGAGCGTGCGTTCGGCGATCGCCCGTTCTTCGCTGGTCGGCAATGCCAGGCAGAGCAACCGGGACGAATCCCGGCTGATTCGGCCGCCCGTTTCCCGACCATGACAGGCATTGCGGGCCGGATCAATCTCCGGACCGAGAATTTTCAGGAAAGATGAAGTTTTTTCGCGGACCACCGGGCTGTTTTCGCCGATGCCCCCGGTGAAGACCAGCGCATCGATCCGGTCGAGGGAGGCGGAAAGGGCGAGGATCGCTTTGGCGAGGCGGTAGCAGAAGATCTGGAGGGCGAGGGCGGCGCGGGCGTGGCCGTTTTCGGCGGCCTCGGTGACGGTGCGCATGTCGTTGCTCAGTCCGGAAACGCCGAGCAAACCGCTCCGGCGGTTGAGGATCTCGGAAACCTCGGTCGGGGAAATTCCGGCGACCCGTCCGAGGAACTGGACCAGATCGGGATCGACGTCCCCGCTGCGGGTCCCCATCACCAAACCTTCCAGCGGGGTCAACCCCATGGTGGTGTCGACGCTCCGGCCCTCGCGCACCGCGCAGGCGCTGCAACCGTTGCCGAGGTGGGCGGTGATCAAATGGAGCTCGTCGAGCGGCTTCCCGAGGGCATCGGCGGCCTTGCGGGCGACATATTCGTGGCTGGTCCCGTGGAAGCCGTAACGGCGGACCCCATGTTTTTCGTAAAGTTCGTAGGGAACGGCGTAGAGGCGGGCGTGTTCGGGGAGGGTCTGGTGGAAAGCGGTGTCGAAGACGGCGACATGGGGGACGGCGGAAATCAGGCGGCGGGCTAGGCGAATGCCGAGCAGGTTGGCCGGATTGTGGAGCGGGGCGAGGCCGTTGCACGATTCGATCTTGGCCATGGTGTCGTCGTCGATCCGGCGGGCTTCGCGGAAAAACTCGCCGCCATGGACCACCCGGTGGCCGACGCCCCGGACCGGGAGGGGGGCGCCGAAGCGGGCTTCGAGGAGTTCGACGATCGCCATCAAGGCCTCCTCGTGGGAGGCGTTCGGGAGGGAGCGCCGGTGGCGTTCGTCGCCGAATTTCCAGGCACCGGCCGCTTCCGGGCCGCCGAGCCGTTCGAACGCCCCTTCGGCCTCGAAGCGGGCCCCGGCGATCAAGGCGAATTTGAGAGAGGAACTGCCGCAGTTGATGACGAGGACGGCAGGTTCGGAGGAAGGGATTTCGCTCATTCTTCTCGGGCGGGGAGCCTCGGCTCACATATTGAGGATTTCGATCACGCGGGAGTGGATCAATTTGTTGGCGGCGACGATCGAGTTTCCCTTCAAGGCATCGCCGCCGTCCCAGGTGGTGATGACGCCGCCGGCTCCCTGGATGATCGGGAGCAACGGAAGGAAGTCCCAGCGGTTGACCACCGGATCGATCATGACGTCGGCCCAGCCGGTGGCGAGGAGCAGGTAACCGTAGCAATCGCCCCAGGTGCGGAAAAGCTTCACTTGGCAGGCGAGGGCCTCGAAGTTGGCGCCGCTTTGGTGGGCGAAGATGTCCTTGATGTCGGTGGTGAGGAGGCTGGCGTCCTTGAGTTGGCTGGTGGAGCGGAAGCCGACCCGTTTTCCGTTACAAGTGGTGGTCTTGCCGTCGCCGAAGCAGAATTGGTCGAGGACTGGCTGGTGGATGGCCCCGATGGCGGGATTTCCCTCGTGGAGGAGGCCGATGAGGGTGCCGAACAACGGGCAGCCGGAGGCGAACGATTTGGTGCCGTCGATCGGATCGAGGACCCAGACGAACTCGGCGTCGGTGTTTTCCTCGCCGTATTCTTCGCCGATGATGCCGTGGGAAGGAAATTCCCGGTTGATCATCTCCCGCATCACCTCCTCGGCTTTGCGGTCGGCGTGGGTGACGGGCGTTTCGTCGGCCTTGAAATCGACCTCCAGATGGTTGTTGGCGAAAAACGGCGTGATGATCGACGCGCTTTTCGTCGCCAGTTTCCGGACGAACGGCTGTAAGGTTTCGGAAATCATCGTAGTGGCGCTCATGTAGACTCTATTTCGGATTCGGACGCTTTCAAACGTGAATCTTTTTATGCCGGGAGGAATGGCGGGGTGGCAATCGCAATGGGAAAAATGGGTTGAAAATCAGAATGGCTTCTCCTTCATGGGCGCTGCATGCATGAGGAGGACGAAATTCCGATCCACGTGATCGACTTCGAGGGGAATCGCCGGTCGGGGATTTTGGAGTATGGCGTCGTCACTCTGCGGCGGGGAGAAGTGGCGGAGACCCGCACCCGTTTGTGCCGTCCGATCGGGCGGGTGGAAGAAGCCGACATCGCGGTCCATCGGATTCGGCCGACGGAGGCGAGCGGTTATCCGCCGTTCGCGGAGGAATGGCCGCTCTTTGCGGAGTTGCGGGAAACGGGGCCGTTGGCGGCGCATTTTGCTTCGGCGGAGAACCATTTGATCAAGAGCGTCTGGCCGTATCCCCGGAGTTCGTCGGATTTCAGCCGGACCGGTCGATTGGTGACCGATTGGGGGCCGTGGATCGACACCGGACGCCTTTACGGTCGGCTTTTTCCCGACCTGGAGTCGGCCGGGCTCGGGGCGGTGATCGAGACGTTTGGTTACCAAAAGGAGTTGGACGCGTTGGCCCGGGAGCATTGTCCGAGCGAACGATGCGCCTACCATGCCGCCCTCTACGACGCCCTGGCGGCGGCGTTGTTGTTGATGAAGCTGCGGGAGCAACCGGAGATCGCCGGGGCCTCGCTCCTCTGGCTGCTCCGGATGAGCTGCGCCCCTGGCGCCGAGCGGGAGCGGTTGTCGCAACAGGAGTTGTTCGAGTGAACCTTAAAACAGTCAGTATTTAGCCGCGAAAAGGCGCAAGAGTCACAAGAGTTTCAAAGATAGGAACTTAATCGGGATGTTCGATTCACCCAACGGGTGACTGGTAACAATTGCCTCGCATGAGCTGTCCCTTTTTCGCGTCTTCTGCTTTTCCGCACGGAAGCGGAGGACGACGGCGACTTGACGTTTGACAAGTAATCAGACAAATTATTTCCATGCGAACGAATGTAAGTACGTTGCTGCGGGAGTTTCCAAAGGTGCGGAGGGCGGCGCTCGCGGGGGATACGGTGATCATCGAGACTCGTGAGGGTAATTTGCGGTTGACAGCGGATCGGGAGGAGAAGGGCGCCGCGCTTGGTTGCATGAAGGGAAAGATTCAAATCTACGGGGATATTGTCGGGCCCACCACGCATCCGGACGAATGGAAGGCGTCTTTGTGAGATATTTGCTCGATACCCACGCGGTAATTTGGGCACTTAGCGACGATCCGGAGTTAAGCCCGGCGGCTCGAGCGATCCTTAAGGAGGGAACTTTCGAAACTTTGGCCATTTCCGATATTACGCTTCTTGAGGTGGCCCTTCTGGTGTCAAAGCAGCGAATTAAGTTTGAAAACGGCTTGCCTCTCGCCTTGCAGGAAATCGCTCGCAATTTTCAAGTGCTTCCGATCGGCCCGGAGACGGCTGCGGACGCGGTAGAGTTACCCCTTCCCCAAGCCGATCCTTTCGATCGGACAATCGTGGCTACGGCCCGGCGTTGCCGACTTTCTCTTCTTTCTCGCGACCGTCTAATTGCCGAGAGCGGCTTGGTCGACGTTGTCTGGTGAAGGGTTGAATTCGAGGATGTCTGCGTTCAGGCGGGGATGGAGACAGAATCATTTGGGGCAGAATCATTTTTGAATGGAAAGGAAAATGATTTTGTCGGCCAATGATTTTGTCGTTCCACGCGGGAACTGAGCGCTTTGGGGAATAAATGACTTTGTCATTTTCCGGGCGACGGTTTCTGATGGGGGATATGGATCGAATCGCTGATCAATTCGCCCGGGCGCGGAAGGAGAACCGGGCTTGTTTCGTCGCTTACGTTTGCGCCGGGGACCCGGACTTCGCGACCTCGGTGGAGGTGTGCCGGACCTTGGTCGAACAAGGGGTCGACATCCTCGAACTCGGGGTGCCGTTTTCCGATCCGTTGGCTGACGGATTGACCAATCAACTGGCGGCGCAGCGGGCGCTGGAGAGCGGGATGACCGCCGCGCGGGTTTTCGATCTGGTGCGGGAGATCCGCAAGTTCACCCAGATTCCGGTGGTGTTTTACACTTACTTCAATTTGGTCTTCGCCAATGGGATCGAGGCTTACGTGAAACGGGCGTTGGAAGCGGGGGTCGACGGGATGTTGACCCTCGATTTGCCGCCGGAAGAGGCGGACGAAGTGCTGGAGGTCAACCGGCGTCTTGGCATGAAGAGCGTTTTCATTGTCGCCCCCACCACGCCGGAATCGCGGATGAAGAAGATCGCCGAGGCGGCCAGCGGTTTCATTTATTACGTTTCGCGGGTCGGAGTGACCGGGGTGCGGGACGATTTGGAAGGAAACATCGGCGAGGCGGTCGTCGCGATCCGCCAACATACGGAGTTGCCGGTGGTGGTCGGTTTCGGCATTTCGAACCGCGAGCAGGTCCGTCAGATCGCCGCGGTCAGCGATGGGGTGGTCGTCGGAAGCGCCTTGGTGAATTGCGTCCGGGATCATTTGGGGAAACCGGATCAAATCGTCGAAGCTTTGCGGGCGAAGGCCGGTGACCTGGTCGCCGGGGTCGGCCGTTGAGCGGCGGAAAGAGGAGGCGGTTTTGAGCGATCCGGGAAGGATATGGCCGGCCGGACTCGACCTCCACATTTTGACCGGTCCGACGGCGGTCGGGAAAACCGAGTTGGCGCTGCGGTGGGCCGAGCGGTTCGACGCGGAGATTGTTTCGTGCGATTCGCTCCTTTTCTACCGGGGCATGGACATCGGCACCGCGAAACCGACGGGCGAAGAGCGAGCGCGGGTGCCGCATCACCTGATCGACATCGCCGAACCAGATCGGCCGTGGAACATCCAGGAGTATTTGGCGGCCGCCGCCGAGACCGTGGCGGCCATCGCCGGGCGGGGACGGCGGGTGTTGGTCACCGGCGGGAGCGGGTTTTACCTGAAAAGTTTTTGGGCGCCGGTGGTCGATCGGCTCGTTATTTCCCCGGAGATTTCCCGGCGGGTGGAGGCGTGGGCGGAAGTAGGACGGGAGAAGCTGGCTGAGGAGTTGCTCCGCATTGATCCGGCGGCCGGGGAGACGGTCGATTTGGCCAATCCCCGGCGGGTGGCGCGGGCGTTGGAGCGTTCCTTGGCGACCGGCAGGAGCGTGCGGGAATTGAAGGAGGAAATGGCGCGGGAGCCGTTTCCGTTCATGGAGTGCCGTCCTCGCGTGACGTTGTTGGAGCGCGACCGAGAAGAATTGGAAAACCGGATCGCGCGGCGGGTGGACGCGATGCTGGAGGCGGGTTTGATCGACGAAGTCCGCGGTCTCCTGCGGCGCGGGCTCCGGGAGAACCCCTCGGCCGCCTCGGCGATCGGTTATCGGGAAACGATCCGGTTTTTGGAATCGGAAGAGGAATCGCAGGGCGCAGGGCGGATTGAAGAGTTAAGGGAGGAGATCGTTCGAAACACCCGGCGGTTGGTCAAAAAGCAGCGGACCTGGTTCCGGTATCAGTTGCCTTCGGCGACGAGAGTTCTGAACTTGAGCGCGGGCGAGCCGGAACTCGACCGGTTGTTTCCGATGGGGGGATGACGTTCGTTGAAACCGCGGTGACATTCCCGACCGCTCTGGCAAGCGGTCCCCCGGCGCGAGCACGAGCAAAAATCCGGGCCGCGCCCGGGGAATAACATGGAATAAAACTTCCTCGCCACTGGGAGGGATGGCATCCTGCCGTCCGCCGTCGTTTCAAGGTAAGGTCGGCTGGAAGCCAACCCTCCGTTTTAGCACTGCGACCCGCATGAACAGGAAAGTTTCATACGCGGGGAACGATGACATTCGCCACCGCTCTCAAGAGGGGATCGGCGGAAGGGAGCTTCCCTTTAACGTCACTGTTTCTCGTATTCGCCGCCGCTGATCTTCTTCAGGACGGTGAAACCGGCCTGTTTGGCCTCGGAAATCGACGGTTTTCGGGTGATCTGGGGGGAGCCGATGCCGGAAGGAAGCTCTTTGATGACGGACCGACCGCATGTCGGACATTCCGAGAGGTCGGGGTCGTTCGCCCGTTGCGAGTGATCGAATCCGGTCCCGCAGATTTTGCAGGGTGCCGGATCGGGTGTGTAGCGGTAGATCGGCATAGTCGGGCCGGGACCGGAGAGCCGTTTAGCGCGCCCGCCCCTGGTCGGCTTTGCGCTCCATGAATTCCTGGATGACGGCCTGCTCGTTGCTCATCATCGAGAACATCCGCATTTGCTGCGTGGTTTGGACGAACTCGTCGCTGGTGGCGTCGACTTCCGGCACATTCCGATCGGCGACCTTCACAAAGTAGCCGGTGTTGCGGATGGTGATCATCGGGGAGATTTGGCCCACTTGGAATTCCTCCAAACGCCGGAGCAAGTCTTGCGGCAATTCTTCCGGGAAGGGGGGCGTTAAAGTGAACGATTCGATTGACTTCGCTTGGAGCTCGTTGGCTTCGGCGGCTTCCGCAAACGAGGCTCCTTCATCGATGCGCTCGCGGAGGTTTTGCCGGATCTCCTCGCCGTGCTGCGCCATCAGGCGGCGGCGTTCCTCGCTTCGGTAATCGCGGGCGACTCGCTCGCGGACTTCATCCAAAGGCGGAATGTAGGAGGGAAGGGTTCCTTCGTAGATGAGGACGATGTAATTGTTGCGGAGTTCCAGCGGGTCGGACAACCGGCGGCCTTCGCTGAGGCGGAAGACCCATTCCTGGATCTGGCGGGGGAAACCGAGCTCCTGGGGGAAATTGTCGCGGCTAGCTGGAGGGGCGTCCCGAAGTTCGCCCCGGTGGTTTTCGAGGATTTGGTTGAAACCATCGTCTCCCAGGCGGACGTTTTGCTGGAACAAGGTATAGGCGAAATCGGCGGCGGAGTTGCCGGCGATCCGGCGGGCGCGCTGGCGGCGGAGCGATTCCTCCACTTCGTCGCGGACGTCGGCGAGAGTGGTTTCGGGACGTTCGGCCGGCTCTTCGCCCTCTGCGGTTTCCTCGTCGGCCGGGGCCGGGGGAGTGAAACGTTGACGGTTTTCGTTGAAATGGCGTTCGAGGTCGCGTTCGGAAAGTTCGCCGACTTGATCGAGGAAATTATCGCGGGGGAAGAGGGCGAACGAGAAATCGACTCGGGGCGAGCGCTCGTAGCGGAAATCATTGTCGGCGAAAAACTGCTCGAGTTCCTCGTCTCCGACGGTGATTTCAGGATCGAAGCCGGACAGGTCGAGTTGAGCGAGTTCGACTGACCACTCGGTCTTTTGGCGTTGGAGTTGGAGACGGACTTCGGCGGGGAGGACGTAGCCGGGGCCGGCCAACAACTCGCGGGCCCGTTGGATGCGGAAATCCTGTTCAATCACCAAGGCGACATCCCCGGTGGAAATCTGTGGATTGGCTTCGATCTCGTCGATGAAAAGGTCGAACTTGGACCGGCTGAACCGTCCGTTGTCATCACGGAAGGCGTTTTGAGAGGCGACGAAGCGCCAAAATTGTTCCTCCGTCGGGGCGGGGATGCGTAGTTCGTTGGCGAGGCCGAGGTAAGCGATCCGCTCGATCAGGTAGTTGTCGAGCTCGTTAGCCTGGGGTTGGCGGTCGCCGTGCATGATTTGGAAGCTCGTCGAGCCGAGGCGGACGATTTCCTGGCGGTCGCGTTCGGACTGAAGGTTGTAGCCGAAGAACTCCTGGCGGGCGGTTCCGGTGTCGCCGCCGAGGCCAGGCGCCGCGCCGATGGTGAAGACGAAGGCGACAATGATGACGGCGAGGAGGACGAAGAAGACGACTTTGTTGTGCTTCTGTAACTTATCTTGGATGTAGGAAATCATGAATGAGGAGGATGGAAAGGAACGAACGTAGACCGATTGCGCCGCCTGTCAAGGTGAGCCTCGCCGGTTTTCCGTCCTGGCCGAACGGTCGAACGGAGTGGGGCGAGGTCGCCTGCGGATTCAATTCGAATGGATCAAATCCCGAAGCTCAGGACCAGGAAGCCGAGCATCCCTAAAATGGCCAAGGCGGCCGAGATCAGGAATGGCACTTTGTCGAGGAACAGGGTCAAACCGTAAACGCCGAGGGAGCCGAGGGCGGCCAATACTCCGAGGAGCGGTTGCTCGACCGCCCAGAAAAAGAAGAGGAAGAAACCGGCGCCCGCCATGGTGCGGAACCGCATGAATTGGTAGACCGCCGTGGTTTGCAGGAACAAGAGCAGGGCGAGGCCGAGGTCGAGCAGGGCGACGATGACCAGCGGCGAGGTGATCATCGCCCCCAGGTCGAAGGCGAAGACGATGTCGCGCCGGAGCCAGATCAGGGCGACCGCGCTCAGGATGAAAGCCGCGCCGGAAAGATACATCGCGGCGACGGCGGCCTTTTCCCGCCAGACCCCTTCCTTCTTGCGATGTTTGGTGTCTTCGGTGTTTCCTTCGGCGGCGGCGAGCAATTGGTCGATGGTGATCGGCGGGATATCCGCTTCGCCTTTGTTTAAGGATTCGATTTCTTGTTTCGGTTTGACGATCAGGCGCTTTTTTTCGGGGAAAATCGCGGACCGCAACTCTTCGTTTTCCTCCAGCAGCACCCAGTTTTCCGATTCCTGATCGTAAAGGTAAGTCTCCAAAGTCACGTGACCGGTTTCACCCAGTGACTGGAGTTGATCGATCGTGAAAGGTCCGCGGGCTTCCTCCGAGTCCGGGTTACGAATGTAATATTCCTGCATAGGTTAAGGTTTTGTAATGAGAAAAGAAGAACGGAATTCAATCTAAAAGTCACCTGGGCCAATCTGGACAAAAACCCGCCGTAAGCGGAAAGGCAAGCCGTGGTTTCCTCCCCGGCGGACTGGAGGCTGATTTTGAAAGGAATTTCTCATCCGTTTTCCCCGCGGGCGGAGGTGTTCCAGCCGAGTTTGGTCCGGAGCACGGAAAAGTGGGCATAGTCGACCGGTTGGACCAGAGGGAGTTTGTCCGGAGACATCGCGACGGAAATCACCTCGTCTCCGGTGACGGTTATCTGGCGTTGTCCATCCATGGTGGCGGAGAGCGAATGGTCGGGCAGGGCGCTGACCACCGTGAGCCGGACGCTTTCGTCGAAGATCACCGACCGGTTGCTCAAGGTGTGGGGACAAATGGGGGTCATGGCGATCACCCGGGCGTGGGGGTGGACGATCGGTCCGCCGGCGGAAAGATTGTAGGCGGTCGAACCGGTCGGGGTGGAGAAGATGAGGCCGTCGCAGCTGAAACGGCTCACCCATTCGTCGTTGGCGAAGACGTCGAGTTCGGTCAGGCGGGAGGAAGAGGGTTCCTTGATGATGATGTCGTTCAAGGCGAGTCCGCTCTCGTCACCCGCGCCGCATTGGAGGATGGCTCGGTGGGAGAGATTGTAGGAACCGTCCAGGAGCGAAGGGAATTTCTCCCGAGCTTCCTCGTGGGAAAAGATCGTGAGGAAGCCGAGGGTGCCCCGGTTGACCCCGATGATCGGCACATTGGCGCGGGCCGACTGGACCACGACACTGAGCAAAGTGCCGTCGCCGCCGATCACGCAGCAGGCGTCCTGCCCGTCGAGGAAATCGTCGGCGACGGGAAATCCTTCCGTGACGACGGTTTCGGCGCCATGGGAACGGGCGGTGGCCACCAACACCTTTCCCAGTTCGGGCGCGCCCGGTTTGCGGGAATTGATGACGAAAGCGATTTTGCGCAGAGGAGACATCGATACGTGATCCGGTCCGAAACAATAACCCATTGCCGGGCGAAAACGTGCATTGTTTCAAACCCGGCTGAGATGGCAATGGCGAAAGCGACCCCGTCGGTTTTTGGGAGGCCTTTCGGACCTCTCTGGATCGATGGTCTGCCGGGGCTTCGTGTTTCGCCTATTTCGCGAGGTATCGGGTTTCGAAGAGGCAGTTCACATTTTTGTCCGTGTTTCTAAAGAAGTAGACGTGGCCGTCCGCGAGGGAGATCCGGCGGGAGGATACCGACTGCGGGAGTCGTTGCCGCCAGTCGTTTCGTCCGACGAAATCTTCGATCCTGCCGGGGCCGAGATCGAAGTATTCCGAGGGCACCCACGTGAATCCCGCTTCAATCCCTTCCGCGTCGGCATGCAGACGCAGTCTCATTCGGTTGCGAAGCTCGTCCCGCTGGTCGGTGAACAGAAAGTAAGTCGTATTATCGCAGAGGATATTTTGCGATTCGGGTTCCGGCCACGACTTGGGATCGGCCTCCAAATCGATTTGCGAGACGTAAGTGAAGCGGATGGTCGGCGCTTTCTGCAGCTCGATCTCTTCGAGTTCGATGTGCCCCGTTACATCGGGATGAATCTGGATTGTTTGATGAATGTAGCCGGGCGCAGAGATTCTGAGGTCGTAAAGTAACGGCGAGAGTCCGTCGATTTGAAAGCGAGTTCCGCTGGCCAGGGACTTTGTCGTCACCAACGCTCGCCGACGTTGCTGCCAGTGGCCGTGATCCCTGCTGACGGTGGTGTTGTGGGGAATCTCCAGTTTCAGCTCAATGTCCGGGGGATGGTTTCCTGTCTCGCTGAGACGAATCAGGCCCGAGATCGTCCTTAGTTCCTCCTGCTGCGCTTTTTTAAAGGAGAGCGTGCCCGCGTCAAAAATGGGGCCCAGGATATGGGTCTTGGGTTCCACGATCAAAGGCGCGTATCCATGGGCGTAGAATTCAAGACTTCTGCCCGGAAAGACCGCTGTGGCGAAGCTACCGTCGGAATGAATGGTGGCGCGCCTCGCGATTTCCGCATCTTCCGGTTGAACGATTCGGCCGATCAGGATCATGCCTTCCCCGTTCCAATTTCGGTGGATCCGGAAACGGAGCTCCGCCGGCAGTCGACTGGCGGCGTCGTACCGCTGAAAAAGATCCGCCCGGACCGGTTGTCTGGTGATGGGTCGGACTTCCGTGATCCATTCGTGGGCGAGTTTTGAGCTGAAAGCGATCGCCCCAATACCAATCGCCACAAGAGTTATTTTAAAGGAGTAGGTCATAGGTGGGTGGTTAGGAAAATGTTACGGGGTAAACTGGCGGTGAATAACGGACAGAACCAAAGCGAACGGGGGTGGTCAAGGGAAACCTGTAGCGGACGACTTGTCGCGATCCTTGATTTATGGGTGGCTCCACGGCATTCTCGGGGTAGGCTTTAGCAATGAAAACGACCATTCAATGGTTTCTGCTTCTGGCGCTTCCGCTGGCCGCGGCCGCGCAGCCGTTGCTCGACCGTCCTTCGCTGGTTTCCACCGAGTGGCTGGCGGAAAATATGGATGATCCCGGCTTGCGGATCGTCGACGCGCGTCCATCGATGGGACCTTATCTCCAAGCGCATCTCCCGGGGGCGGTCTACCTGAACACCGAGACGGTCAGGGCCTCCGCGGGTGGAGTTCCAGCCCGGCTTCTGCCGCCTGAATTTCTCGGCGAGCTCTTCGGGAAACTCGGAATCAGCAACGACCACACGGTGGTAATCTATTCCGGCGCCGATGATTCTTTTTCTCACGCGACCTACATCGCTTTCATTTTGGAATGGCTCGGCCATGAATCGATTGGCGTTCTGGACGGAGGTTTCGAAAAATGGCGAACGGAGGGACGCGCGGTTACCGACGGGTTCCCCTCGTATTCGCAGGCTGAATTCGTGCCCCGTTTGAACTCCGCCATCATGAAAACCGCGGAGGAGGTCGGCGAAGGCCGGAAGGCCGGAGCCCTTCTCCTGGATGCCCGGCCCTCTCGGGCGGTGGCGGGAGGGCGTCTTCCCGGAGCCGAAAGTTTTTCCCTTGAAGATACGTTGACGGAGGGCGAGCCCAAACGGTGGAAAAGAGGCGAAGAGATCCTGGAAATGGTCCGCGCCGCCGGTTACGACGGGCAGGGAACGGTGGTTACTTATTGCACCAGCGGCCGGCAAGCGTCGCAGATTTGGTTCACCCTCCGCCACGTTGCCGGAATCGGGGCGGTCGCCAATTACCACGGTTCCCTGATCGATTGGACCGCCCGCGGTTATCCGCTGGAGTCGTTTCCCGTGCGATGAGTCGTTTCCGCGACATTCATCCGGCGAAAACCGGGATGCTGGTCCGCGGCATTCATCCGGCGAAAGCCGGGATGCTACAGAGGCGCAAAGGAACCTCCTAAGTTCGGCGGTCCGCGGCTGCCTTGGGTGGTTGTCTCGGCGACTTACTCTTTGCGGAGACAGAGGAGGAATTCGCGGTTGCCTTCGGCGCCGCGGATGGGGGAGTCGATCGCGCCGATCCGGGTGGCGGCGGGGAGGGTTTCCACGGCGAAGTTTTCGATGCTTTCGAGGACGCGATCCTGGATCGCGGGGTCTTTGATGACGCCGCCGGCGCGGTCGACTTCCTTCCGTTCGGCTTCGAATTGCGGCTTCACCAGGGCAATCAGCGATCCGCCGGGAACGAGGAACGGCCAGACGGCGGGGAGGATGATCCGGAGGGAAATGAAGGAGACGTCGATCACGATCAGGTCGTAAGTCTCGCGTGGAAGGTCGCCGGGTTGCAGGTGGCGGGCGTTGACCTTTTCCAGATTGGTCACCCGGGGGTCGTTTTGCAGTTTCGGATGGAGTTGGCCGTGTCCGACGTCGACGCAGGTGGCCGACTCCGCCCCGGCCTGGAGGGAGCAATCGGTGAAACCGCCGGTCGAGGCCCCGACGTCGAGCAGATGTTTCCCCCGGCAATCGATGGCGAAGGCTTCGAGGGCGCGCTCCAGTTTTTCGCCCCCCCGGCCGACGAAACGGGGAGGTTGCACCACCCAAACCGGGGCGTCCTCGGAGATCGTTTTTCCGGGTTTGTCCAACACCTCAGTGCCGAGCCGGACCCGCCCGCTGAGAATCAAACCCTTCGCCTGCGAGCGGGTTTCGCATTGACCGGTCGTCACCAGGAGTTCGTCGAGCCGAACTTTTCGCGGCGGTTTTTCACGTGCCATCCATTTAAACAAAACCCTCATCGGGGCGGAAATCAGCTCAAAAACCGGTCCCAAACGAAAAAAAGCGCCGACTCGGTGGGGCGAAAGCTTGACTAAGTGGGGCAAAGTGGGGTGAAATGGGGCAAGTTGGATTACCCGGGTCCGTTCGCTTTCAAATGACATCTTCCGCAAAGACCATTTATGTCGGTTCATTCCGGCACAATTTGGACGTTAAGAATCGTCTGACGATTCCGTCCAAATGGCGGTTCGCGGGCGACGAGGACGAGGTCTATTTGGCGACCCAGCATCCGGATGGTTACATCTCGGTTCTTCCTCCGGCGGAGCGGGACCGGATGTATGACAAGGTGGCCCAACTGAAGATGAGCGACCGGGCGGCCCAGGACTTTATGCATCGGTTCTTCGCGACGGCCCATTCGTGCGGGTGCGACAAGCAGGGGCGGATCAATCTCACCCCGGACTTGGTGAAGCATGCGGGAATCGAAAAGGAGACCGTGATGGTCGGCACGATGACTAAGTTCGCGATCTGGAGCCCGGAGCGGTGGGAGATCATGAACAACCGGACCTCCGGGGATGCGTTCGGCGATTTGATGAGGCAACTCGATTTGTGATGGTGAAACCGGAATCCAGTTCAAAGACCGACCGGGAAGGGAAGGGCGACGTGAGGAATCACAGCCCGGTTCTTCCCGCGGAAGTCCTTGCGATCCTGGCGCCCCGCGCCGGGGAGCGGATGCTCGACGGCACCTTCGGCGGCGGTGGGCACAGCCGGTTGATCCTCGAAGCCGGGGCCGACCTGGTCGCGCTCGACCGCGACCCCTCGGCGGCGGAGCGGGCGGAGCAGTTCCGGCGCGAGTGGGGGGAACGCTTTCAATTTCACCGGTTGAATTTCGAACAACTCGATCGGTTGCCTGCGGGCGGTTTCGACGGGATCCTGCTTGATGTCGGGGTTTCGTCGTTCCAGTTGGACGAAGGCGAGCGCGGGTTTTCGTTTCGCCAGGACGCTCCGGCCGACATGCGGATGGACCCGGAGTCGGGGCAACCGGCCTCCGAGTGGCTGGAGACGGCCGGCGAGCAAGAGCTTTATCAGGCGATCCGCAACTACGGCGAGGAGCCGGAATGGCGGCGGGTGGTCCGGGCGATCCTCGACGCCCGCGGCACCGGGGCGTTGGCGCGGACCGCGACCCTGGCGGATTTGATCGCCTCGGCCAAGACCGCCCGGTCCCGGCGCGAAAGCCGGCTGCATCCGGCGACCCGTTCCTTTCAGGGGATTCGGATCGCGGTCAACGACGAACTCGGCGCCCTCGAACGGACGTTGCCGAAAGCCTTCGAGCGGCTCAATCCCGGGGGGCGTTTGGCCGTCATCAGTTTTCATTCGTTGGAAGACCGCATCGTGAAACGGTACTTCCGGCAGTTGTGCGGCCAGCCGGTCGGCGCCCGCGACAACACCCCGCAGCAGTTGCGGGAGAAACACGCGGAAGCCCTGACTTCCCGCCCCGTCGGGCCGAAGCCCGAGGAAATCGAAATTAACCCGCGCAGCCGTTCGGCGAAATTGCGCGCCATCCGGAAACTCGAAACCGAGAAAGCATGAAAACGATTCAGAAAAGCACTTTACCGCGTCAATTGGTCGTCCTGACCTTTCTCCTGATCTTCGTCGCCGGGGTCTTCGGCCTGGTGACGGTCGGTCTGCGCCAGCAGATCGCGGCCAGCGGGGCGAAGACCCGGGCGATGGAGACCCGTCTGGCCGAGATCGACCGCACCGTCAGCAAGTTGCGCGGGGAGATCGCCATCGCGCTGAGCCCGGGGCAACTCGAGGCAAAAAACCGGGATTTCCAGCTCGGCCTCCGTCCGGCCCGCGAGTCGCAGATCGTGCGGGTCGACGCGGAGACGCAAATTTGGTTCGCCGCTCGCCGCTGGGAACAGATGGTGGCGCGGTCGGGCGAAACGGTCGGCTTCTACGCGCCGCAAAATCATTGATCCAGTGAGCCCGGCATTCACATCCAGTTGGCGTTTGGGACTTGTTGCCCTTCTGGTGACCGGCTGTTTCGGCGGGCTCGGCTTCCGCTTGTATATGTTGCACGTGGTGGAGGCGGATACCCTCTCGGAAATCGTCGAGCGCAACCGTCGGCAGATCGTGGTGCAATCGGCCCGCCGGGGAAACATCGTCGACGCCCGCGGCAATCTCCTCGCGACCACCCGCACCCAGATCGAGCTCGGG
This sequence comes from Verruconatronum alginivorum, assembly GCF_056590205.1. NCBI lineage: Bacteria > Pseudomonadati > Verrucomicrobiota > Opitutia > Opitutales > Verruconatronaceae > Verruconatronum > Verruconatronum alginivorum. The sequence continues at coordinate 4,707,740 of NZ_JBWPVQ010000001.1, forward strand.
GTCGATCCGCAGTTGTTGCGGGAAGAGGACGAGGAGAAATGGCCGAAACTGGCCTCGTTGATCGGAATGCCATATCCGGAACTGGAGCGGTTGATGAACCGTCGGACCATGCCGGGCGGTTCCGGGTTCGCCGACGACGTCCGGCTGGTGCGGTGGCAGAAGCTGCACGACGGTTTGAGCGAAGCGGTTCACGACCGGGTGGTCGCCCTCGGGATCCGGGGTGTTTACGGAAACCGCCGGTTCGACCGGTTTTATCCGGGAAATGAATTGGCGGCCCACATCGTTGGCTACGTCAACCGCGAGGAAACCCCGGTCACCGGGGTGGAGCGGGCGATGGATTTTTACCTGCGCGGTCAGGATGGCTGGGTCGAATCGGAGCGGGACGGACGCCGCCGGGAGTTGGTGCAATTCCGCAGCCGGGAAGTGGTGCCGACCGATGGCCTGCACGTGCAATTGACCCTCGACACCGTGGTTCAACACATGGTCGAGGAGGAGTTGAAACGGATCGTTGAAGAGCATAATCCGAAAGGGGCGACGATCATCGTCAGCGAGCCGGTGACCGGTTTCATCCTCGGTCTCGGCAATTATCCAACCTACGATCCGAATCGTTTCAACGCGGTGCCGCTCGACAACCAGCGCAACCTCGCGATCACCGACGTGTTGGAGCCCGGCTCCACCTTCAAGATCGTGCCGGTGGCGGCGGCGTTGAATGAAGGATTGATCCGTCCGGACACCGTGTTCGATTGCGGCATCACCAGTATCCAGGTCGGTAGCCGTTCGGTCCGGTTGCCGCGCGACCACCGTCCGTTCGGGGAAATGAACGTCGAGGAAATCGTGGCCAAATCGAGCAACATCGGGGTGGCCCATATGGGGGTGTTGATGGGGGCGAACCGACTTTACGATTACTCGGCCCGGTTCGGGTTCGGGGAACGGACCGACTTCCGGATCGGGGGGGAAGTCCGCGGGACCTTGCATGAAGTGCGCAACTGGGACGGTCTGACCATCACCCGCTTGCCGATGGGACACGCGGTCAGCGCCACGCCGATGCAGATTCACTCCGCGATGGGAGCGATCGCCAACAACGGCGTGTTGATGCGGCCGCAAGTGGTTCGCCGGGCGATCGACGACCGAGGGGAGACGGTGGTTTCATTCTCGCCGAATCCTCGGCGGCGAGTGGTGTCGACCGAAACGGCGCGGACGTTGTCGTCGATGTTGGTCAAGGCGGTCGGCCCCGGAGGAACCGCTCCGCAGGCGGCGATCCCGGGCTTCGAGGTGGCCGGGAAGACCGGAACCACCCAGAAGATCGTCAACGGCCGTTATTCCAACCGGCACCATGTCGCCTCCTTTTCCGGGTTTTTCCCGGCCTCCCGTCCGCAGGTCGTGATCACCATCATCGTCGACGAGCCCCGCGGTCCCGGCAACTCCTACGGAGGACGGGTCGCGGCGCCGAGCTTCAAGCGGATCGGCGAGCAATTGATTCCTTACCTGGGGATTCCCCCCGTCACTGAAAGCCAACCGTTTTTCGCCCAGGAGAGAGCGATTTATGATCCTGCACGCACCGGGTTATAATCTGACACGACGCCGCGAACCGGCCCGTGCGGCGACCGGTCGACGGTTCGTCACTCTCCCGAATCGGCCCGTCGCCGATCCGGGTTCGCCGCTGCTGCGCGAGTTGTGCGACGGGATCGGCCTCCTCTCGGTGCGGGGCGATTTTGACCGCCCGATCCACGATCTCTGCATGGACAGCCGCCGGGCTTCGCCGGGTTCCCTCTTCTTCGCTTTGCCGGGGGAGCAAACTGACGGCAGCTATTATATAGAGGAAGCGATCGACCGCGGGGCGGTGGCGATCGTCACTGAAAAGTCCCGGCCGAATCATCCCCGGGCGACTTTTATTCAAGTGAGCGACGCCCGGTTGGCGATGGCGGTCGTTTCGCGCCGGTATTTCAAGTTCGCCCGGACATCGCCCGCGATCACCGCGATTACCGGCAGCTTCGGCAAGAGCTGCGTGGCGCATTTGGTGAAACACTTGCTGGCGGGCGGAAAGCCGATCGGGTTGCTCAGCAGCATTCATTATGATCTCGGATCCCGGAAGGTTCCTTCTTACCGGACCACCCCGGAAGCGCTCGACTTGTATGGAATGTTGGCGCAGATGGAGGAAAACGGCTGCGCTCGGGCGGTGGTCGAAGTCAGTTCGCATGGCATCGAGCAACAACGAGTGGCCGGACTGCCACTCGATGTGGCGGTCTTTTTGAACCATGGCGGGGACGAACGGTCATTCCAGGTGAAACGTCGGCTCTTCACTGGCGAGAACGGTTCGCTGCCGCGGGTGGCGGTGGTCAATCTCGACGATTCTCATGGCCGGCGGTTGATCCAATCGATCCCGGAAGACGTCCAGGTGGTCACCTTCGGCCGGAGTTTTCACGCCGACATCCGGGCCACAGACGTCGAGGAAGGGGAGGTCGGTACCTCGCTCCGGATCGTCTGGCCGGAGGGATCGGCCAAGGTGCGGAGCCGTCAGCTCGGGGGATTTAGCGTGGGCAACGTTTTGGCGGCGGTGGCGGCGGTTTACGCGGGTGGGACGAATCTTCACCTCGCGTTGTCCCGGCTGGTCTCGTTCGAAGGCGCGCCCGGGCGGATGGAGGAAGTCGACGAAGGTCAGCCGTTCCGGTTGTTGGTCGATTCCGCACATACTCCGGAGACGATCCGCCAGACCCTGCGGGCGGCGCGGGAGTTGGGGGACGGACGGTTGTTGGTGGTTTTCGGCTGTTGCGGCCAGCGCGACTCGTCAATCCGGCCCCGGGTGGTGGACGCGGTCCAGGAGGAGGCGAGTTTCAGTTGGGCGACCGCCGACAATCCACGGAATGAGCCGTTGGAGCAAATATTTGATGGGATGCGACATGGGGTGGCCGACCCCGAAACGATCGTGTTCATCGACGACCGGCGCCGTGCAATTGCGCTTGCGCTCGACACTGCTTTGCCCGGGGATGTCGTCATCTTGCTCGGGAAAGGGGAAGAACCATTTCAGTATATCGGCGATGCCGCGTTGCCCTTCGACGACCGCCTGGTGGCGCGCGAACTGTTGGCTTTGCGGGAAGTCGCCCATGCAACTTTTTTAAAACGCGATGATGGTCTTTGATTCGCAACGATTGGAAAAATTGAGCGGAGGCCGCTGGCAGGGGCCGGCGGTCAAATCCGTGCGCGGCTTCAATTACGACTCCCGGTTGATCTCACCGGGGGAAATGTTCGTCTGCCTGAAGACCGATCAGCGGGACGGACATGATTTCATGGAGAAGGCGGCGGCGGCGGGCGCCTCGGCGGCGTTGGTCAGTCGCTTCCGCGAGGAGGTCGACTTGCCGCAACTCGTGGTGGAAGATCCGCTCCGGGCTCTTTGGGAAATGGCGACAGAGCATCGCCGGGCGTTTGCGGGCCCGGTGGTCGGCATTACCGGCAGTTGCGGGAAGACCTCGACCAAGGATTTGCTCGCCCTTCTGCTCGGCGGTCCGGCGGTGGTGCATGCCACCCGGGGCAACCACAACAACCTGATCGGCGTTCCGTTGACCCTCCTCGGGCTCGATCCGGATCGCCATCAAGCGGCGGTGGTGGAAGCCGGAATTAACCAACCCGGTGAGATGGTCGAGTTGGCGAAAATGATTCAGCCGACCCACGCGATCGTCACCATCATCGCACCCGCCCACCTGGAGCAATTGGGAAGCCTGGAAGGCGTGGCGAAGGAGAAGGCGAAATTGGCGGAGGCCGTCCCGCATTCCGGGGCGGTGGTGATCCCGGTTTCGTGCCGGTTGTTCGAGCCGTTTTACGACCTGCCCGCCGCCACCTTCACGATCGGTCAAGCCGGGGAAGGGGTGGAACCTGACATTGTTTACCGGGCGGAGCAATTGCCCAACAGCACCGTCCTCCACATCAGCAACGAATCGGGGCGGCAGATTTGCACCATGAGAAAAGTGAGCGCCGGGATGGCGGCGAACGCGGTCCTGGCGATCGAGCTGGCCCGGATCCTCGGGGTGGACGATGCGGTGATTCAGGAGCGCTTGTTGCATTGGAGCCCGGGGGGCAACCGCGGGGAAGTGGTGGAGCATGGTCCCAACCGTTTCTACGTCGATTGTTACAACGCGAATCCGGCGGCGATGGAGGATTCGCTCGACTTTTTCAACGACTTGGCGGTCGATTGCGAGCGCCGGTTTTACGTTCTCGGCTGCATGGGGGAACTCGGGGAGGAGTCCGCCGGATACCATCGCGATCTCGGACGGAGAATCCAGTTGAAGCCCCAGGACCGGATGTTCATCACCGGCGGCGCGGAAGTGCTGGCGTTGCGGGAAGGCCTGTTGGCGGCCGGAAACGATTCGGACCAGATCCGGGTGTTCGACCGGATCGAGGAAATCGAAGACGAAGTCCTCTCGGGCGACGGATTCATTTTCGTCAAAGGGAGCCGGGTGTATGCGCTGGAGACGCTGGTGGAGCGGGCGGCGGTGCGGGCAAGGAGGGCCGGATAATGCTCAGTTATCTCGCCGAACTCGAACACATTTGGGGGCCGTTCCGCCTCTTTGGTTTCATTACCTTCCGGGGACTCTTCGCGGCGGCGACCTCGCTGATGATCGGCTTTTTGCTCGGACCGTGGTTGATCCGGAAATTGCGGGCGCTGAGCTTCGGTCAGGTTTTTCGCGACGAAAGCCAGGTGGGAGATTTGGCCGCCTTGCACGCGGGCAAGAAAAACACCCCGACCATGGGTGGATTGTTGATTTTCACCTCGGTGGCGGTCAGCACGCTCTTGTGGGCCCGTCCCAACATCTGGATCCTCACGGCACTCTTTGTTTACGCGGCGTTGACGGTCCTGGGGTTCGCCGACGATTTCCTGAAAGTTTCGCGGAAAAACTCGAAAGGGGTGGCCGGTCGGCAGAAATTGATCTGGCAGAGCGCGATCGCGGTGGTGGCGCTCGGGATCCTGTTGCTCGGGCCGGAGTCGGGCCCGAAGATGCGGGAACTCTGGGTGCCGTTCATGAAAGATCCGATCTGGGCTGCGGCCCCGCTCTGGTTTTTGCTCCCGTTTTTCTTCCTGGTGTTGGTCGGTTCGAGCAACGCAATCAACCTCACCGACGGGATCGACGGACTGGCGATCGGTTGCACGATCTCGGTGGCGTTGGTGTATGCGATCATGGCCTACGCGGCCGGCCATATCATCATCGCGGAATATCTTTTCATCAGTTACGTGCCGGGCACCGGGGAACTCGCCATCATGTGCGGGTGCCTTGTCGGGGCGGGACTGGCCTTCCTCTGGTTCAACGCGCATCCGGCGGAGGTATTCATGGGCGACACCGGGTCGCTCGCACTCGGGGGACTGATCGGCACCATCGCCTTTATGGTCCACCAGCCACTGACGTTGATCATCGTCGGCGGCATTTTCGTGATGGAAGCGATGTCGGTCATTATCCAGGTCGGCTCCTTCCGGATGCGGGGCAAGCGGGTTTTCCGCATGGCCCCGATTCACCATCATTTCGAGTTGAAAGGTTGGATGGAATCGAAAGTCGTGGTGCGCTTCTGGATTCTCTCGCTGGTTTTCGCGCTGGCGGGTCTCGGAACCCTGAAGTTGCGCTGAAAGTCAAAAAACCATGAAAAGCAGGAGGATCTGGAAAAAGGTAAAAGAAGCCGGGAAAATGGTTTGCCCCGGAGGCGTTACCTTGTGCAAATGGCCCCAGGAAACCCGGTTTTTTCGTGGACTTGAGATCGAAACGAACCATCGGCGGACGGGCGGAAATCCGCTTGTCTTCAACCTTCTCAACCATTCCAAAGGACTCAGTGAAAATGAAAATAGTTAGAATATTCGGCGTCGTTCTGGCACTGCATGTGGTCGGCGGCATTCTTTTTATCCAGCCCGGTTGCCAATCGCAACCCCGTCCGGATACCGCGGCGACACTTCCCGCCACCGGCGACCAACCGGCCGAAAGGCTGGATTGGGACGACTGGGACGAGGAGTCCTTCGCGGTCGCCCAGGAGCGGCCACGCTCGGCTCCGAGCCGTCCGGCTTCGCGTCCTTCGACGCCGACCGCCGGGACCGGTTCGACCTTGCAGCCGCTCCCTTCCGGTTTGGAACCGCTCACGCCGGTCCCCGGCGATGAGGGAGAGGAGCGGACCTACACCGTGCGCGGCGGCGACAGCCTTTGGACCATCGCCAACCGTCACAATGTCTCCCTTCGGGCGTTGCTTTCGGCGAACAACTTGACCGAAGACAGCGTGATCCAGCCCGGCCAGGTGCTCCGTCTCCCCTCCGGGAGCAGCGCCTCCCCGCGTTCGTCCGGCACGACCGCGTCGTCGGCTTCGAGCGCGCCGTCCGGGACCACCACCTACACCGTCCGCCGTGGCGACAGCCTTTCCGTGATCGCCCGTCGTCACAACACCACGGTGCAGGATTTGAAGGCGCTCAACAACATGACTTCCGACGTGATCCGGATCGACCAACGCTTGATCGTTCCCGACGTCGGCAGCGAAGGCGCCCGGCCGCAAAGTTCGACTCCGGCTCCCCGGTCTTCGACTTCCGGTTCCAACTCCGCCGCCACCGGCCGCACCCACACGGTCGAGCCGGGCGAAACCCCGGGCGGGATCGCTTCGCGGTATGGCATTTCGGTGAACGACCTGATGAGCGCCAACAATATTTCGGATCCGCGGCGGATGCGGGTCGGTCAACGGCTGACCATCCCGGGCGTGGCCGCCGAAACGACCGCCGCCTCGGCACCGCGGCCGAGCGCTCCGGCGCCGCGCCAGGACCGCGAGCCGGCCGCCACCCGTCCGACGCCCGCTCCTCAACCGTCGCAGCCGGCCCGCACGCCGACGCCGCGCGACATTCCCGTCATTCCTTTGGACGACGAGGAAGAAGAAGAATTCCCCATCATTCCGATCGTTCCGGCAAATGGTTGATGCCGCCGGGGCCACCACGGTGAAACTTTAGGATGCGAACCAAACCAGCAGGATCCAGAAAACAGGACTTATTGCTTCATCCTGCCTTCGTGGTCCTGGTCTGCGTCACCGGCCTCACCTTGCTCGGGGTCAGCATCCTTTTCAGCGCCAGCAGTCATTCCGGTCCGGATCCTTACTTCTTTCTGAAGCGGCAGGTCATCTGGGTCGGGGTGGCGCTGATGGCTGGAATCACCGTGAGTATGGTTCCGCTCGAAAAGTCCAAGCCGCTGGCTTGGATCATCTTCGGAGTCGTCATCGTCGGATTGATCCTGGTTTTGATCCCCGGGATCGGGGTTTGGGTCAACGGCAGCCGTCGCTGGCTCTCCGTCGGTCCGATGCGACTCCAGGTCTCGGAGTTCGCCAAACTGGCGATGGTTTTCGCCCTGGCGGTCTACCTCGGGGCGAACCAACGGCAGATTACCACGTTCTGGAAGGGATTCATCATCCCGTCCGCTTTGGTCGGAGTGATCACCGGTCTGGTCATCCTCCAACCCGACTACGGGATGGCGTCCCTTTGCGCGGTGGTCGGTTTCACCATGATGTTTCTCGCCGGGACCCGGTTGATCTACTTGATCCCGACTGTCACGACCCTCGGATCGCTCTTCCTCCTGGCCCTTTATCTGAGTCCGGTCCGGTGGCGACGGATCATGGCTTTCCTTGATGTCGAAGGCAACCGGATGGACAGTTCCTACCAGCTCTGGCAGGCGATTCTGGCATTTGGCGCCGGAGGTGTTTCCGGAAGCGGGCTCGGGAATGGCCGTCAACAGATGGCCTTTTTGCCGGAAGCCCACACCGACTTCATTTTCGCGGTCATCGGCGAAGAGTTGGGACTGGTTTTCACCGGCGCGGTGTTGCTGCTCTTCTTTGCGATTTTCCTGATCGGAATGGTCCACCTGCGGCGGGCCCCGAATCTTTACCAATACCTTTTTGTCGCCGGCGCCCTGATGCTGGTGGTTTTCCAAGCTTTGATCAACATGGCGGTGGTGACCGGATGCATCCCGACCCAAGGGATGTCGCTGCCATTTATCAGTTACGGCGGGTCCAACCTCGTGGTGGTCTTCATGATCGTCGGGCTGATCGTCAACACGGCCTTTTCCTGGGAAAAGTCGCCGCTCAAAGGAAAAGAACGGAGTCTTAAGGAGATCGTCGCATGAACCGGATTCTGATTTCATGCGGAGGAACCGGGGGTCACCTGGCTCCTGGCATCGCCTTGGCCGAAGGCTTGATCGCTCAAGGCCATACTTGTTGGCTGTTGATCAGTCACAAGAAGGTGGATGCGCGGCTCGTCCAGAAATATCCGCATCTCGCCTTTATCAAGAGCCCGGGAGCGCCGTTCACCTTGCGCCCGACCGGGTTGCTCCGTTTCCTCGGGGCTCAGGCGAAAAGTCTGGTTTCGTCGATGCAGTTGTTGAAGCGGTTGAACCCCGATTTGGTGATCGGGTTCGGCGGATTCAGTTCGGCCGGGATCTCGGTCGCCGCCTTTTTGAAGAAACTGCCGTTCGTGATGCATGAATCCAACCGGATTCCCGGACGGGCGGTCCGGTTCCTGAGTCACTTCGCCCCGGCCCGAATTTATCTCCCGATCGGCGTCAAGATTCGCAGTGTCAGTCCGGAACGGATACGGTATTACGGTTGCCCCGTCCGCAAGGAAGTCCAGCGCCTGCCGGTTGCGAAAAGCCGTGCCACGATCGGGGTCGACGAACATTCCAAACTCCTGGTGGTCCTCGGCGGCAGCCAAGGGGCGAGCGCCTTGAACACCTGGGTCGAGAAACATTTTGAGCATTTGGCCCACGAAGACGTTTGCGTCTATTGCGTGACCGGACTTGGGAAAGGGGATGCACGGGTGGTCGAGTCGGCCTCCGGCGAAGGAGGGAAAGCGAAGGCGCATTTCGTTCCCTTCACCGATCAGATGTCGGAAGTGCTGTCCAGCGCCGATCTGGTATTGTCGCGGGCCGGAGCGGGAACGATCGCCGAGTTGATGCGTTGCCGGACCCCGGCGATCTTGGTGCCGTATCCGTTTGCGGCGGACGACCATCAGCGGGAAAACGCCCGGTTCTTCGAGCGGCAGGGAGGCGGCATCGTGATCGAGCAGGACTACATGAACGATCTCCATAAGGAAGTGTTGGAATTGATATTCAACGACTGGATGCTCCAGAAATTTCGTCTCAATCTGGAACGGATGGACCGGGAGGACTCGCTTAGTCTGATCATCAAAGACCTGGAGGAGATCTGCCGCGCCGCGCGGCAGGAACGGGAATCGCGAAATCTGGAGGTGGCATGACCGGGCATCTCCAGGAAACCCTCTCGCCGGAAGCGGTCTTTCAGGAACGGGTTCCACTGCGCGGCAAGACCACACTGAAAGTGGGCGGACAGGCCCGCTATTACGCGGAGCCGGCTACCGTCGACGATCTGCGCTTTTTATTGAAGGAGGCGGCTCGCCTCAAGGTCGCCCCCTTTATTCTCGGACGCGGTTCCAACCTGCTCGCCCTCGACGGTGAGATACCGTGCCTGGTCATTCAGTTGCGCCATCCGTTTTGGAAACGGCTGGAGCGAGTCGATGATTTAAGATTACGGGTAGGAGCGGGGCTGCGTTTGCGCGAGCTTTGTATCCAAGCCGGCAATCTCGGCCTTGGCGGTTTCGAGTTTTTGGAAGGGATTCCGGGAACGGTCGGCGGGGCGTTGCGAATGAACGCCGGGGCGATGGGGGGATGGATGTTCGACGTGGTGGAGGAAGTCCGCCTGGTCGATTTGGCCGGAAACGAAAAAGTGGTCCGGCGAGACGAACTCCACTACGGCTACCGCCATTGCGTGGAGCTCCGCGACGCCTGCGCGGTGGAAGCGGTGCTCCGGGCGCCCGGTAAGGCGGAGACTTCCGCGATCCGGGAAAAGATCGCCGGTTTCCAGCAACATCGCTACGGCTCGCAACCGAAAGAACCTAGCGCGGGATGTATCTTCAAGAATCCCGAAGGGGATTCGGCCGGTCGACTGATCGATTCGCTCGGTCTGAAGGGAATGGCGGTCGGGGCCGCGGAAGTCTCGCGGGTCCACGGGAATTTTATCATCAATACCGGCGGAGCCACCAGCGACGAGGTGGTGGAATTGGTCCGCCGGGTCCGGGCGGAAGTCCGGCGGCAAAGCGGAGTGCTCCTCGAACCTGAGGTGCTGGTGCTCGGCGCGGACTGGGAAAAACTGTTACAGGAAGGCGGGATTCAATGAAAAACGAACCGGTGATCGCGGTGTTGTCAGGAGGGATTTCGGGGGAACGGGAAGTCTCCCAACGGTCGGCGGCGGCGCTTTATGAGGCGTTGCGCCGGGAGTATCGCGCGGAATTGATCGACGTATCGAGCGCGGCGATACCCGAGGGGCTCGATCCGGACCGCCACGTGGTGGTATCGGCCTTACACGGGACATTCGGGGAGGATGGCGGCATGCAGACGCTTTTGGAGGAGGCCGGATTCGCCTTCACCGGGAGCGACGCCGCCGGGAGTCGGCTCTGTATGGACAAAACCGCGACGAAGGAACTGGCCGCGTTCTGCGGAATTTCGGTTTCTCCCGGAGTGACGTTTTCGGCGGACGCCCCGCCGGCGTTCCGGTTTTTGGAAGCGGAGTTCGGGGACGATCTGGTGGTGAAACCGAATGGGGAGGGGAGCAGCATCGGCTTGCATTTCGTCCGCAACGCCGCCGATTACGAGCGGGCGCTGCAGGAGCTTTCCCCCGGGAAGTGGATGGTGGAGAAGCGGATTCCGGGCCGGGAGTTGACGGTCGGCATTCTCCAGGGCCGGGCGCTTGGGGTGGTGGAGATTATTCCGCAGTCGGGACATTTCGACTACGCCAGCAAGTACACGAAGGGGTTGACCGAATACAAGTGGCCGGCGGATTTGCCGGGGGAAACAACGAAGCGGATACGAAACGCGGCCGAAGCGATCTTCCGGCGATGCGGTTGCCGGGACTTCGCCCGGATCGATTGTATGATTTTGGATACGGGCGAACCTTTTTTTCTCGAAATCAACACGATTCCCGGTTTAACTGAAACGAGTTTGTTGCCAAAGAGCGCCCTCTGCGAGGGAATTGATTTCCCGGTTTTGGCAAAGGAACTGGTTGCGCCGGCCATCCGCCGGTTTTTCGCGCGAGCGGAACAAAAAATTGTCACGTGAAGAAAACCAAAACAGGCCGCAAATCGGATTCCCGTTCCTGGCGGGAAATCCGGCAGACCGCCAGCCGGAAGGTTGTCACCGCCCATGCCAAGCGGCGGATCTTGAAGGGCGTGTTGCGGGGTGCATTGGCGTTTGCCACGGTGATCATCATGGCGGTCGGGACGTATTTGGGGGTCGGATACTGGCAGTCGGGCATCCAACGGGTGAATACGGCCCTGCCATCCCAACCGCTGCGCGAGATCGTTTTTTCCACCGATGGGGTTTTGACGTTGAACTGGGTCGAGTCGGTGCTGGCCTTGCCGGAAGAGGTGGAGATCATGTCGATCGACATCCACCAGCAGAAATTGAACCTGGAAGGGCACGGTCAGGTGAAGAATGCGGTCGTCCGCCGACTGCCCGACCGGTTGGTGATCGAGATCCAGGAGCGGTTTCCGGTGGCTCGGGTGGCGGCGCGTTCTGAGACCGGCGAGGTGGTCGAATACCTGGTTGATCGGGACGGCTTCGTTTTCGAAGGATTTGGATACGACCGGCACGAGCGGGCGGGATATCCGTTTTTGGCCGGAGTCCAGCTGCAGCGGACCCGCGAGGGGTTCCGGCGGTTGCGCGGGATCGATCAGGTCGATGATTTGTTGCAGACGGCGCGGCGCGAGATGCCGCATTTGTATCGATCGTGGTATGTCGTCGACTGCAGCGAGTTGCCGCTGCTGACAGTCCGGAGCGATGATTTCCGGGAGATTGTCTTTGGTCCCGGGCGGCTTGTGGAACAGTTGCGAATGTTGGACATGATTGTTGAGGCAAATCGGCGGCAGATGCTCGGCCGGCAGGACCGGGTTGATTTGTCCTTGGGGAACCAAGTGGTGGTGCGTTGAGGTGGGAGTTTAAGAATATGGCGAAAAGCAAGATCATCGGAGCAATTGAAATTGGCACATCGAAGGTGGTGGTGTTGATCGGCGACGTGGTCAACGGCCGCAGCCTGAGTATTGTCGGAATGGGGCAATGCTCTTCGCGCGGCGTCATCAAGGGGGACATCATCGATTTCAAACAGGCCAGCGATTGTACCCATGCCGCCATTATCGCCGCCGAGAAACAGGCCAACACCAGCATCGAAGGCGTTTATTTGGCCCAAGCGGGCGGTCACATCGACGGGTTTTATAATGAGGCGGTGGTCAACGTCAGCTCCAGCGAAAACATGGTCAGCCGACAGGATATCACCACGGTCTGCCAGCTGGCCAAATCGAAAGCGGTTCCGACCAATCGGACGGTGATCCATCATGTTCGGCAACCATTCCGCCTCGACGGACGACCCGTTGTCAACCCGGAGTTTCTGGAGGGACGGAAGTTGGAGGTCGGCTATTGGACGGTCCACGGCGAGGTGGCGCATGTCAGCAATTCGATCCATATAATCAATGGATTCAGTTTGCACGTCGACGACTTGATCCTCTCCAGCCTGGCTTCCGGAGTCATGACGACGACCGAAGAAGAACGCCGGAGCGGTGCGCTGGTGATCGATATCGGCAGTGGGGTGACCGATTTCGTGTTGTATCGGGACGGACATGTCTTGATGACTGGATCGATTCCGGTTGGGGGCGATCACATCACCAATGATTTGAGCCTTGGCCTCCGAATCGGGCACAAGCAGGCCGAAAGTATCAAGACGAAATACGCCCGGGCATGGGTCCGATTGGAAGACAAAGGGGAGAAAGTTTGGCTCAATGGCGACCTTGCGATCGGCGACCGCCAGATTCCTCGGCATGCGATCAATCAGATTACCTCAGCCCGGGTCGAAGAGATTTTCGAGATCGTCAAAGCCAGGTTGGGGGAGGCATTGATTCCCGAAAAGATCACCGCCGGAGCCGTCGTGACCGGTGGCAGTTCGCGGATTGAAGGGATTGATGAGGCGGCCGCCAGGATTCTCGGGATTCCGACCCGTTGCGGTCAAAACCCGGACTGGGTAAAGGACGAATTGAGAGGGCCGGAATACAGCACCATTCTCGGACTGTTGAACTACGGTTTGATCAATCAAAAGGACAAAGTGGCCGAACAGAGTCGGAAGAAAGGGCTTTTGGCCAGGATTTTCGGTTGAGAGGAACGTTGCGATGAATAATGAAACAAGTCCTTCGATTTCGCTGAATCACAGCCTCCCCGACCGTCAGGCGTCGATCAAGATCATTGGGGTGGGCGGAGCCGGAGCCAATGCTGTCGACCGTTTGAAAATGGAGGATCTCGGGCAGGTGCCATTGGCGGTGATCAACACCGATTCTCAGGCCCTGAGCGCATCTCCGGTGGAGTCGAAGTGCATGATCGGCAAAGGAGTCACCCGTGGCCTTGGCACCGGTGGCGACCCCGAGCTCGGAAGGGCCGCGGCCGAAGCCGACATCGCGGGGATCAACCGGATCGTCAGTGGAACCGATCTGATTTTCCTTTTGGCCGGCATCGGCGGGGGCACTGGCAGTGGAGCCGCTCCGGTGGTGGCCCGGTGCGCGGGCGAGGCCGGCGCGCTCGTGATCGCATTTGTCACGTTGCCGTTTACGTTTGAAGGTGCCCGGCGTCAACGTCAGGCCGAGGAAGGATTGGTGCAACTTCGGCAGCAGTGCGACGCGGTTATTCCGTTGCCAAACGATATTTTGCTTCAGCAACTCGATGACGACGCCAGCGTGCTCGACGCCTTTGAAAAAGCCGACGAATGGATCGCCCGCGGCGTGAAATCGATCTGGTCGATTCTTTCACGGACTGGGTTGATCAACCTCGATTTCGCCACCTTGCGGCAAGTGTTTTCCAGCAAAGGGGGAAAGACGCTTTTCGGACTCGGTTGCGGCGAAGGGAAAAATTGGGTACAGGAAGGCATCAACGACCTGATGCTTTGCCCGCTCCTTCACACGCCGGAGTTTTCCCGGCGGGCCGACCGCTTGTTGGTGAACATCGTGGGCGGTCCCGATCTCGGAATTTCGCACGTGAACAAGATCATGAGCGCCGTCAACGAGCACTTTGGCAAAGAGGCTCACGTGGCGATGGGGGCGGTGATCGACGAGACAATGGCCGGCAAGGTCGAGATTTGCGTGTTAGGAACCACCGATGTGACGACGCGTCCGGGGAACTTCCCGCGCAAGACCAATGTGATGACTCGCCCGGTGGAACCGGCCGCCTTCATCCCAACCCGTCCGCCTGCCGCCGCCCAGATCGCGGCAACGGCGGCGGCCACGCCGAAACCTCCTGCTCCGCCGCACCCGGTGGTTTCGACCCCTGCGGCCCAACCATCCGCTCCGCTATCGCCATCGGTCCCGGTCAATGCGCCAGAATCGATAGTGGCCAAGAAAGCGACGCCCACGGGGCCGGTCCATGGGCAACAGGAAGAACTTCCTTTCAAGGAACCCGGCAAGCGCGGTTTCTTCGACGCGACCGACGATAACGTATTCAATGGGGAGAATCTTGATATCCCCACGTATATGCGCCGCGGCATCCGAATCGTGTTGAATTGACGCGTTGCTCTTCTTGTAGCATCCCGGCTTTCGCCGGAAACATCGAGTGAAGACTCGATGGTTGGAGCTTCGTCCTTCAGGCGAAGACTCGTCGATCACGAAGCCCGCCCCATATGACGCCCCGTCATCGAGCGAAAGCTCGACGCTACGTAGCATCCCGGCTTTCGCCGGATGACATCGAGTGAAGACTCGATCGTTGGAGCTTCGTCCTTTAGAGCGAAGACTCGTCGACCACGACGCCGGCCTCGCATGGCGCCCCGTCATCGAGCGAAAGCTCGACGCTACGTAGCATCCCGGCTTTCGCCGGATGACATCGAGTAAAGACTCGATCGTTGGAGCTTCGTCCTTTAGGCGAAGACTCGTCGATCACGACGCCCGCCCCACATGGCGCTCCGTCATCGAGCGAAAGCTCGACGCTACGTAGCATCCCGGCTTTCGCCGGATGACATCGAGTAAAGACTCGATCGTTGGAGCTTCGTCCTTTAGGCGAAGACTCGTCGATTACGAAGCCCGCCCCATATGACGCCCCGTCATCGAGCGAAAGCTCGACGCTACGTAGCATCCCGGCTTTCGCCGGATGACATCGAGTGAAGCCTCGATGGTTGTGGAGCTTCGTCCTTCAGGCGAAGACTCGTCGATCACGACGCCCGCCCCACATGACGCCCCGTCATCGAGCGAAAGCTCGACGCTACGTAGCATCCCGGCTTTCGCCGGATGACATCGAGTAAAGACTCGATCGTTGGAGCTTCGAGCGGGCGGTGGCCACCGGAGGAGCCCTGCGGATGAACGAGATCGCCCTGTTCGGAGGTGAGCTGATGTCGGCGAAGCCGGGCAGGGATAGCCGATCTTCAGTCGAGGGGTAAACCGCGGGCCTCAGCGCCGATCCGACTCGGGGCGGCGGTAAATGAGTTCGGCGCCGCGTAATTTTTCCCGTAGTTTGGCCGGGTCGTCGATAAAGGTGTAGGGTTCTTCGGCCCAACGGAAGGTCCGGCCGAGGATCAGATGTTCGATCGGCAGCTTTGGAGCGGATACCTGGACGGAATCGGAGGCTTGCGATATAACCTGAGGCGCCATCACTTCTCGGTCGCGGCTCAAACGGGAGACGACCAGCAGTCGACCGTCCGCGAGATGAATTTCTTCGATTCGGACCTGCCAGGCCGGGTCGGGAACGGTGATGTCGATGGACACGGTCCGCAATCCGTCGTTGCCGCCAGGCGCCCCCGCGGGATGCATGCAGCCAAGGAGAACGAAGAGAAGGGCGACGGTCGGCAAGCTGAGGAGGAACATTTTCATCAGGCGGATAATGTGTCCGTTTTCGTCGACGAATCAAGACCGGCGCTCCAATGGATGCCGGGAAAACCGTCGGATTCGGAAAAAATGGCGACGGTGCTGTCGTTAGACGGTTTTATCCGTATGGTAAAAGGGAACTCAGAAAGGAAAGGACGACATGCAGCTACCATTGGAAATTTCGTTTCGCGGGGTGGAGAGAACCCAGGCGATGGAGAGATTAATCAATGAACAAGCGGCGAAACTCGAACAAGTCTGCGATCACATCACCAGCGTTCGGGTCAGCGTCGAGAAACCGCAGGAACATCAGCGAACGGGAAATCCGTTTCGGGTGAGGGTGATTGCCCGGATTCCCCCCGGCCATGAATTGGTCGCCGCCCGCGATCCGGTTGAACGCGATTTACACGATCCGTTGGACAAAGTGGTCCGGGAAACCTTCAATGCCTTGCGCCGGCAGGTGAAGGAGACCAATCAAAAGCAGAAGGGGGAAATCAAACGTCATCCGGCTCAAGAAGTAGGGGCGGTGGTATCCAAGCTCTTCAAGGTGGACGGATACGGTTTTATTCTCACTCCGGAGGGGAGGGAGATCTATTTTCATCGCAACAGTGTGCTGCACGACGATTTCGACCGGCTGGTGATCGGCGCGGGCGTCCGGTTTTCGGAGACGATGGGTGACGAAGGGGCGCAGGCCACGTCATTGGAGCTGATTGACAAACCGGCGGGAAAGATCGCCCGGGGGGACGGCATGGGGAGGCCTTAGAAAGGAGGCGCCGTCTGAGCGGCGGCGGAGGGTAAATGGAATGAAACGGTATCGGGAAATTCAGGACAAATTGAAAGCCGATTTGGATGAAATCGTCGCCCGCAGCGAAGTGATCCGGTCGGCGATGCGGGAGCATGATCCGGCGGGCAATCTCAGCTTCGAGGAATTTGCGGCGGAAGGAGAGTTCGACGAAGTCTTGGATTCCTTGGGCGATCGGTCCCGGAGCGAGTTGTTGGATGTCTGGAATGCGCTCCAGCGGATCGAGCGCGGGACCTATGGGACCTGTGCGGAATGCGATGAATCGATCGCGTTCGAACGATTGGAAGCTCTTCCGGCCACCGAATACTGCATCGACTGCGCGACGAAATTGGAGCAAGCGATCCGCCGCCGGTGACCCCCCGTAGGATCGAGTTTCCCGCGATGGAACCTCGTGTTCCTGCAGGTCCTTGCGCAATTCTTGGGCGGTTCCCCGCAACGGGCCCCTGAAAGGCATCAAAAAATTGCAAATCTTCCGTTAAGCATCGGGTAGAATATCCGTATTTTAATTACATAGCCACCCGGTATCCGTCGGAAGTGATTTTCCGTAGTCGGGTTGGCTTTGCCGCCCGAGTTGGGGATAAGAGGAGGGGACGATCGGATGATCGGCGTCGAACGTTTTGGCCGTGTGGGGAGACGGGGCGGCGGAGCAAAATCCCGCCACGGTGGGAGGCAATATCGGGGTTACGGCGTTGAGTGAGTCCCCGATTGGCTCATTGTTTTTTCGTTTCGCCAAAATGGAATCGAATTTCTATTTTTGAGTCTGGCTGAAATGGGTTAAACCTTCGTATTGTTCCGGTCTTTCAATCCGAAACTTCATCGGCCTCCGGACCGATAAGATAGAAATATTGGAGGTCGTATCCAGGCGAATCAACGGTCACAATATATAATGGGCCGATTTCTGTAAGGAACTCTGTTGAACTACCATTCAAAATTCGGGCATTGCCTCCGAGACGCCCGGAACCAGATCGAAATGACTTATACTGCTTTTCGCAATTTAGATTCCCGGAGGCGATTGCCTCTCCCGTATCTTTGTTTCTTAGTTCCGCTTGGGTGGCGCGAAAAGAGTGGGTACACAACCGCTGAGGGCAATGCAGGCAGCCAAGACAAGTGTTATTGGTTTCATTGTATAGCCAAACGTCGAAATCACTCATGAGGAGAAGCGCCAGCTTCTCGTCATTGGGTGCATCGTCTGGTTGGCCTCAGTCTCGTTCGAGGATGTCGCTGATGCTGAACCGCCGCTCGCCGCGTCGCACATGAACGATAAAAACTCGGTCGCCTTCTTTACGGTGATAGATGAGTAGTGGACCAACAACCAAGCGACGGTAAGGCGTTCCACGTAATTCCTTCGGCTTCGAGCCGGATTCGGGGAAATCCGCCAATTTATCCGTTGATTTAAATGCCTTCTGAGCCAGACTCTTGGCGGCGATCTCATTCTCCAATTCGATGTATTCTAAAATTCTCTCCAGGTCGTTCAGCGCCGGGATCGACCAGATTACTTGAGCCATTTCGTCATTCGTTTGCGCGCCTGGTCCTGAGTCATCACTCGGCCCTTTCGAATCGCCTCTTCGCCCCTCGCGATACCTTCCAAAAGATTCAGGCGCTCCTGCGTGGATTCAAAACTTTCCACATCAACAAGGTAGGCACTAGGACGCCCATGCTCCGTAATCAGCACAGGGGCCTTCTCGTCCTTCACTTCCCTTAAAATTCTCGTCGCTTGCCGCTTCAGAGTGGTTACTAGTTCAACTTTCATAAGTGATACTTTAATGGCACTTGCGCGTCAGTCAAATTCATTTGGCCAACGTCGAAGGGAGGGGCGGCGCCAGTGGCTTTCGCTCTGGCGGCGCGGCTTCACGCCGTTCCCTCCCCTGATTTGTGTGCGCCCAGCATGGGTGCGTTGTAAACGGGGTGCAAGTCCCCTGCAGGAAAACCAAACATGAAAACCTATCATGACGAGACTCCTACCTGAGGCCAAGGCGGAAAGAGCAACCGATTCGCTGGAGGAAGGCTAGGGGAAACCTGCGAGCTTAGGGGTTCCCGATCTACGCCAACAATGGATCGTTCTTCACTACGGGCCAAAAGCCCGGGTCTAGTCGGAACCGCCCGGTGCGGACCCGCATGCCGGGTGGTGTGGGACCTGCCGCTGATTGACTTTTCCGTCAGTCAGCGGTGGGGACCCGATTAGGCACAACACAGCGAAGCCCTGAGTTCACTGCCGGAGGTAAACCGCGGGGTTGTGCATCGGAACAACGTGCTCTTACTCGGGGAGGCCTCGTCTTCATGCCGCGCCGGTTTCAATCTACCGTCAAGGCGCGGCGGCGCGTCCAGCAATGGCCGCGTTGGAAGGCGAGGAGTCAGCCGAGGTCGTAGTAGTCGCATCGAACGAGCCGGGAGTAGCTGCCGACGGGTGACCCGTCCAGTGTTCCGAGGCCGAAGGCCGACAAGACCGGGCGCGAAGCGAGCCGGACCAATGGACCGGAGGCCTCAGGTGTGGTGAAGGACCGAACCGAAGAAGTGGAAACAACCGGAGGTGCCTGTGAGTGATCATGCGGCATCTTCCGTGGAGAACCAAGTTCCACAGGAAAACCTGCTGGAGCGGATTCTGGATCAATCCAATGTTGAAACGGCGTGGAAACGCGTTCGCTCGAACAAAGGGGCGCCGGGGATCGACAACATGTCGGTCGCCGAGTTCCCGGCGTTTGCGCGGGCTCACCTGCTGAGGATACTGGAGCAGATCCGGGAAGGGCGGTATGCCCCCGCTGCGGTAAAACGAGTCTGGATTCCCAAACCGGACGGAAGCGAACGCCCTCTGGGCATACCGACCGTTCTGGACCGGGTGATCCAGCAAGCCATAGCCCAAATCCTCAATCCCATCTTTGATGTGGAATTCAGCGAAGGCAGCTATGGCTTCAGATACGGGCGTCAGGCTCACGCCGCCGTCGAGCGGCTGAGCCAGGCGAGTCAAGATGGATACCGTTGGGGAGTGGACTGCGATTTGAAGTCTTACTTCGACATGGTAAACCACGACCTGTTGATGCACCAGTTGGGCAGACGAATTCGGGACAAGCGCGTCCTCGCCCTGATCGGCAAATACCTGCGTGCAGGTATCCGGCACGACGACGGCAGCACGGAGAAAACACTTAAAGGCGTCCCGCAAGGCGGCCCGCTTTCTCCTTTGCTCGCCAACGTTATGCTCGACCCGCTCGATCGGGAAATCGAGGCGATGCACCTGCCGTTTGCCCGCTACGCGGATGACTTCCTTATCCTCGCCCGCACCCAGACCGAGGCGCTTAGCGTCATGAGCGAAGTTCGGGAATATGTGGAAGGGAAACTGAAGCTGCTGGTGAACAACGACAAGAGCCGGGTCGCTCCTTTGAAGGAGTGCGCCTTCCTGGGGTTTTGTATCCACGGGAAGAAAATCCAGCGGACCGATAAGGCCGCCCGGAGATTCAAACTTCGGATACAGGAGATCACCGCCCGCAGTCGGGGTATCTCGATGAGGCAGCGCCTCCTTGAGCTTCGACGCTACTGCGTGGGTTGGTTTCATTACTTCAAGCTAGGCCTCTCATACAAGGAGGTTTTGCAGTGGGACCAGTGGATCCGCAGGCGAGTGCGTCTGTGCTACTGGTTCCGAGGCGAAGCCGACAAGACCGGTCCGAAGGAGCCGGAACAAGACTGGAAGCGGCCGCGCACGCGGCGGAGAATGCTCATTAGACTCGGTGTACCCAAAGACCGGGTAAAGCTCGCCTCGCGCTCCCGCAAGGGATATTGGCGAATGTCGCGCAACAGTCTGGTGAACCTGGCACTCAACGACCGCTATCTGGAAAAGCAAGGGGTTCAATACCTGAGCAAATTATGGGTAACCTTCAAATACGGAGACAAGGCCAAGGTCTAGTCTCTGGTCCCTGATTCTTCGGAACCGCCGTGATACGGACCCGTATGTCCGGTGGTGTGGGGGCCGGGAGAGTTAATGCTCCCGGCTACCCGATTGGGCTATTTTCGGTAAACGTCCCGTCGATGTCCGACCTTCACCACCTCGACGACAAGAACTTCGTCAAAGACCTCGTAAAGCACGCGGTAATCTCCGATCCTAATTCTGTGCGCGGAAACACGCTTCCGGCCAGCTTCTGGCATCCGGGAGGGTAGGGATTGGTCGCGAGTTCCTCCACCGCCGAGATAATTCGCGTCACCGCCTCGCGGTCGATCCGCCGCAAATCCTTCTTGGTGGCTCGCCGCCACTCAATCCGATAGGATGCCATCCTTCTTCAGCTCCGCGAGGAACTTTTCATGGGAAACGGTCGGCTCCTTGCGCCTGTCTGCGATCGCGGCCAAATCGGAAAGGTCCTCCATAAGCCGTTCATAATCAGCAATAGGCATCAGAACGGCCTTCTTCTGGCCATCTTCGTCGGTCACGTACTGAACGGAGGAACTCATGATCGAAATCTACTGGTTCTTATGAATTTGTCCATCTTTTCCTGCCCAACGTCGAGGCATGGCACGCCGCCTACAGTGATCGCACATCGCCGAGCGGCTTCACGGCGTTGCCATGGCCGATTTGTGTGCGCCCAGCATGGGCGCGTTGTAAACGGGGTGCAAGTCCCCTGTAGGAAAACCAAACATGAAAACTCATCATGACGAGACTACTACCTGAGGCCAAGGCGGGAAGGGCAACCGATTCGCTGGAGGAAGGCTAGTATCTTGTAATACAAACAATTTCGCAAATTGACATTTCTCCTCGGTCATTGATCTTGGGTGAATGGCCAAAAGATACCGAGTGACTCTTACTGGCGAAGAACGCCAACACCTGGAGACTCTGACCAGAAAAGGCAAGGGAACGGCCCGCAAGTTCATTCATGCGCGTGCCCTGCTTCTGTGCGATTACGCATCGAAGGAAAAACCGTGGACGGTCGTGGAGGTTGCCAAGGCGCTGGGTGTGACTTCGCGCACCATCGAACATGTAAAACAGCGCTTTGTTGAGGAGGGCATCGAGGCCGCGCTTGAGCCGCGGCCGCGATGCACGCCACGAGAAGTCACTTTCGATGGCGCCTTTGAAGCACGCCTGACGGCGCTGGCCTGTTCGGCTGCGCCGGATGGTCGCAAGCGCTGGACAATGCGCCTGTTGGCCGAGAAGGTAGTCGAACTTGAGATCGCTCCAGAAGTTTCCGTGATGACAATTCAACGGACACTAAAAAAAACGAACTTAAGCCTCACCTGAGCAAATACTGGAAGATTCCGCCGGATCGAAATCCGGAATTTGTAGCTTGCATGGAGGATGTCCTCGATCTGTATCACCGGCCGTACGATCCGCTTTATCCTGTGGTCTGCATGGATGAATCCTCACAACAGTTGATCGGAGAAGTGGCCGCGCCCATTCCTATGGCGCCGGGACACCCACAATTGATCGACCATGAGTACGTGCGAAACGGTGTTGCCCAGATTTTCATAGCGGTGGAGCCGCTGCGGCGATCACAGAACGCCGGACCGCTAAGGACTGGGCCGCCTTCATTGAATTCTTGCTGGTCGAAAAATATCCAAACGCCGAAAAGGTTCGCTTGGTAATGGACAACCTCAACACCCACACGCTTGCCTCCTTCTATGTCGCATTTGAACCCCAGAGGGCTCGGGCACTTGCTCGTCGTCTGGAACTCCATTTCACCCCAAAACATGGGAGTTGGCTGAACATCGCGGAGATCGAGTTTAGCGTTCTCAAGTCCCAGTGTCTAAATCGACGAATATCTGAAATCGATGAGATGAGAACCCAAGCAGCGGCTTGGGAACGCGAACGTAACAACCGCGACACCTTGGTCAATTGGCAATTTAGCACTGAGAAAGCCCGAACGAAACTCTGCCGACTATATCCGAAGTTTTAAATGTTACAGGATACTAGGGGAAACCTGCGAGCTTATGAACAAGAACCGCATAGAAGGCCGACACAGGGCGACGAGCTGGCACAACGCAGCGTACCGAGCGAAGCGACATGACCACAAGAGCCCAGTCGTTTGGTTTGCCCGTGGAGGTAAATGCGGAGGTTGTGCAGGGAAGCAACGCGCTCTTACCTGGGGAGATCCCGCTGCCCAAAAGGCGGCGGGTTCCGAGCGAAGCGACAAGACCGGATGCGAAGCAGGCCGGAACAGTCAGCAGAGGTCGTAGTAGTGAGCGAACAAGCCGGGGGCTGGAATACGCCCGTTTAAACTTGGAAACCGGAAGTCTTGATCGATCATGAAGGGCCGAACCGAAGAGGAATCTCCTGACCCCGCGAAGGACGTGGCAGACGCTCAAGCCGGACGGTCCGCGTCGCACGAGTGCCTTCGCGGCGGGAAGCATGAGGGGGTTCAAGATCGATCCTTGATGGAGCAAGTTCTCGATCGGGAAAACCTGAATACGGCCTGGAAACGGGTCAAAGCGAATAAAGGAGCCCCCGGTCTCGACGAGATGTCGATCGAGGAGTTTCCCGCGTTCCTTCGGGCCAACTGGACGAGGCTTCGCTTCATGCTGGTGAAAGGAACCTATCGCCCGGCGCCTGTGCGCCGGGTGTTTATTGCGAAACCGGACGGGTCTGAACGCCCGCTCGGAATACCGACGGTGCTGGATCGTTGGATTCAACAGGCGTTGGCGCAAGTGCTGGGGCCGCTCTTCGAGTGCGACTTCAGCGATAGCAGCTACGGTTTCCGTCCCAACCGATCCGCTCATCAGGCGGTGAGGCAGATGGAAGCCTGTTGGAAGGAAGGACGCCTCCATGCGGTGGACTGCGACCTCAAATCCTTCTTCGATACCGTTAACCACGACCGGCTTATGGAGCAACTGCGAGAAAAGGTCCGGGACCCTCTGGTCCTTGGCTTGATTCGCCGCTACCTGCAAGCCGGCGTCGTGCTGCCCGAGGGAATCCGCGAGGCCACGCCTTGCGGCGTACCGCAGGGAGGGCCACTGTCGCCCCTGCTGGCCAATATCGTGCTCGACCCGCTCGACAAGGAGTTGGAGCGGCGCGGACATCGTTTTGTCCGCTACGCTGATGACTTCCTCGTCCTGGTCAAGAGCGTGAAAGCGGCCGAAAGGATGAAAGAGAGCCTGACGCGATTCATCGAAGGAAAACTGAAACTGGTGATCAACCAAACCAAAAGCAAAGCCGCTCCCCTGCGCCAATGCTCCTTCCTCGGCTTCTGCCTTGGAAAGCGCGGCCAGATCATGTGGACGGACAAGGCACTCGCCCGCTTCAAGCTGCGGATCAAGGACGTAGCGGAGCGGAGATGGAGCGCCGGCAGGCGGCCCGAAGGGTGGCGAAGCCATCAAATTACCTCCCGAAACCGCGGTCGCCGGGTCGAGGACGTCATCCTTGAGCTTCGCCGGTATGTCACCGGCTGGCTCAATTACTTCGGGATAAGTCATACCTGCAAAACGGTATTTGCACTCGATAAATGGATACGTCGGCGAGTGAGGTTGTATTATTGGAAACAGTGGAAGCAGCCGCGGACGCGCCGTCGTCGCCTGATCGCCCTGGGTATACCGCCCGAGGAAACCAAACGAGCGACGCGCAGCCGGAAAGGCTACTGGAGAATGAGCAACAACAGCATTCTTCAACGCGCTCTGACCAACAACTACCTGACAAAACAAGGGGTTCCCGATCTACGCAAACAATGGATCGTTCTTCACTACGGGCCAAAAGCCCGGGTCTAGTCGGAACCGCCCGGTGCGGACCCGCATGCCGGGTGGTGTGGGACCTGCCGCTGATTGACTTATCCGTCAGTCAGCGGTGGGGACCCGATTAGGCTTCTCGTTCATTCCGTCCATCTGTGGACAATCGGGAGTGCGAGTAGCAGAAGAATAGGCCATATCGCCAATAGAACGCTTCCAGTCGCCCATCGGGAATTCTCCTTATCACTCCACGATTTGGCAGAAAATACAAGTGAGAGCAGAGCGGAGCCAATATATATCATTGCCCCATAGCCGATGATTCGCATCCCGTGCCGTTCGGAGTAGCCTTGCGCAATTGCGAACGACAAAACAAGTACTAAATTCCCAAGAACGGCAAGTGCAATGGCCAAAACCGACCAGAATCGCTTTGATTCCGGCGCGACACGTGATCGGATGCCTTGGAGAATCAATATACAACCGGCGATCAAAATCACGCTGGTAAATATCTCAATCATAATTCACTTTGCCTAACGTCGAAGCATGGCACGCCGCCTACGGCTCCCGCTCAACACCGGCCGGCTTCTCGGCGTTGCCATCGCTGGTTTGTTGGGCTTCCGTGGTTACCCTACGCTGCGACAGAGATTTCTCTGCATGCCCTCCTGGCGCAGGAGTCCCCCACCCACCGATTGGAGTCCAGAAAAATTTGCACTTACGTCCTTTCTCGATGAGCCATTCTGCATAGCGCCTGCCTTCGTCGGTCAAGGACCAATAGCTTCCATTCCCACTCACGCGGGCAACACCGCTTCCCTCAATCCGGTTTCCTTTTCCATAGGGACTCAAACCACCACTACCCGAACTTCCGCTTTCAGTCTCATAAATATACGAAGTGTAGCGGGGAACGTCTTTTCCCGACTCGTGCATCAATATGATGAACTGTGATTCCACTTCATCAGCCATCGAATCGATCAATGCGAACTTGGCATCTTCGTCATAGGGATTCTCTTCAACCGACTTCGCCAGTTCAAGATGCGTCGCGACCGCTGGTGAGGAATCCCTAAGTGCGGTAAGGAACTGTTTCGGATCAACATCGCCGTATTCAGATGGCGAATAGAATACCCATGGGCGGTTCCAGAGGATCGCGAAAAATCCGCCGGAAATCAAGAGAGCGAAAGCGATGACGAAGAACGTCAGGGCAACTTGGACGCCACCTTCGACTTGGGTTACCGCATAAACAAGGGCAACTTCCGTCAATGTCAGGAAGGACGCTATAATCCATAATGGAGTGATGCGTCCCGGGGGTGTTTGTTTTGTATACTTCATTCTCTTCTGCCCAACGTCGAGGGGAGGTGCGAGTGAAAGCGGCAGCTTTCACTCGTTACCTCTCTCGATTTGTGTGTGCCCGGCATGGGCACGTTGTGATGGGGTTAAAGTCCCCTGTTTGCTTCGCCATCTCCGTTGCACTCCGTCATGAACTCAACTCAACAAATGAAACTAGATTATGGCAACTGCGGAGTCGCGAGGCTCCGTGGGGAGGAAGCCTATGTCAAAGATGTGAGCCCACGTACTGTTCCGAGGCCGAAGGCCGACAAAACCGGGCGCGAAGCGAGCCGGAACAACGCGGTACAAGGCCGACGGCACGGGTAAGCTGGCACAACACAGCGAAGCCCTGAGTTCACTGCCGGAGGTAAACCGCGGGGTTGTGCATCGGAACAACGTGCTCTTACCCGGGGAGGCCTCGATGGGGCGCAATGCCGGTTTCAATCTACCGTCAAGGCATTGCCGCCGGTCCAGTAATGGGCCGGTTGTCCATCGAGGAGTCAGCCGAGGTCGTAGTAGCCGCATCGAACGAGCCGGGAGTAGCTGCCGACGGGTAACCCGTCCAGCGTTCCGAGGCCGAAGGCCGACAAGACCGGGCGCGAAGCGAGCCGGACCAATGGACCGGAGGCCTCAGGAGTGGTGAAGGACCGAACTTAACGTGCGGGACCAACCGTGAGAGTCTGCGAGTCATCGTGCGACTTCTTGCGAGGAGAACTGTGTTCCGTGGGACGATTCGCTTCGGCGGATCGTCTGGTTAGGAACCGCCGTGATACGGACCCTTATGTCCGGTGGTGTGGGGGCCGGGAGAGTTAATGCTCCCGGCTACCCGATTCGCCTCCGATACCATACGAATCCCCAGAAAAGAACACTTACCAAGCCGAAGAAGATCATAGCCATACCCGAAAGGATAATAGACGGCCCCATTGGGTCGCCTTTATCTAGCATGATATGTTCACTCATCTCTTCACTCAATCCGCCCCAATACCGGCGGTGATCGAGGATTAAGATCCCGAGACTCGATGCCGCCACGAAAAATAGAATCGTGGTCGTGGAGGCAAATGCTGTGGCAACCGGGTTCCTAATCTTTATCATTCCTTTGGCGAACGTGAAGAGTAGTCGCGAAGAGTAGTGCGGCAGCGTTACTCGGAGTTGACTACCTCGCCTTGTGGGGAGGTCTTACTTCGCCGTCCGATCTCCTCCAAGGTGATATTTGGATCCGTTACGCTTGCATCAATCAAATCTCGGGCCTCTCCAATCTTAAGAATGAGGCAAAGAAAATCACCTCTTTGAATCCCCGCGTTTGAAAGGCCGAGGTCCTTCCGCATGGCTTTGTAGAAGGTTTCCATTGAAAAGACTGTTGGCGCAGCCGTAGAATTCTGAGACAACCGCGCCATCATATCCACATATGCCCTTACCGTAGCAGGACCTGCCCAAAGAATAATCTTTCGATTAAAGTCCCGGAGAAACTTAACCAGACGGTCTGGCTTGCCTGATCTGGAACCACTTTCCGATGCGATGTTTTGAAACTGATCAATGAACTCTTCATAGACCTTCTGTCTTTTCTCTCTATAAACCTCGGTCACTTCCTTGACCTTCTCCAAATAACGGCCAAGGGCGACGGCTCCGATCGAAACCGTGACCGTAAAAAAGCCGGTCACAAGGGCTGCGCCTAATTCTGGATTCAAACCAGACAGGGTGATCCACAGAGCCCTTACCCCAAGAAACGCTCCCGCAATCAGTCCGATGAGTAAGATCAAACCAGTCAGAATCGAAATGGCTTTTTTCATTTTTATTTCTCCCAACGTGAAGGACACTCGCGGAATAGGCGCTAGCCTATTTCGTTGAGTGCTCCGCCTGGTTGTGTGCCGGGCACGGCCCGTGATCTCAAGAGTGAGAAAATGATAGTGCAGACACAGTTATCAAGTTCAAGTCTCAACCCCAGCCTGACAGAGGCGAAGGGGATAGCGAACGGCAAGGTGCGTCCGGCAACGGACGTATTGAAGGAGGCCGCACGCAAAGCGCGTGTATCGCAAACGCATGGGGTAACGAAAAGAAACCGGTTTAGGCGGTCCGACGCCGGGACGAGTCCGCAACGCAGGATGAAGTCCTCTATCTGTCGAATGGCTAGGAACGTAGAGCCGGTGCTCGTGTGCGAACAGATCATGGGTTCACCCCGGGAGATCCCCTCCACCGTCCCCGCCCTCTGGGGGGACTGGGCCGAGCGCGAGCGAGGTCGACATGGCGGGGAAGTCAGCAGAGGGCATAGTAAGCGGTGGAAACGAGCCGGGAGTAGTCGCCGACGGGTTACCCGTCCGACGAAGAACCAACCGGAGGTCTCACCCCGACGAAGGCCCGAACGGTGCCCGTACCGAACGGTCCGGGTAAATGAAAGCGGCAAGTAGCCGGAGCGTCTTATGGAAGAAGAGCAACTGTCAGTTGAAGCTTTCATAGCGTCGCGCCTGAGCGAAAGCCCGACAGGTCAAGTCCGACTGATGGAATCGATCCTCGAACGGACCAACATGCAGAACGCGCTCCAGCGCGTGAAACGAAACAAGGGAGCCCCCGGGGTGGACGGCATGACTGTCGGCCAACTCAAGGGCTACACCAAACGCCACTGGGACGAGATCAGAGAGAGCCTGCTTAACGGAACCTACCAGCCCTTGCCGGTCCGCCGAAAGGAGATCGACAAGCCGGATGGAGGGGTCCGCCTGCTGGGCATCCCGACCGCTCTCGACCGGATGGTGCAACAAGCGGTCGCCCAAGTGCTCAACCACATCTGGGACCACACGTTTTCCGAAAACAGTTTCGGATTTCGTCCCGGACGCGGCCAACGCCAGGCGATCCGGCGCTGTCAGGAGTATCTGGCAGCTGGATACCGCTACGTCGTGGACATCGATCTCTCGAAGTTCTTCGATCGCGTAAACCACGACCGGCTTATGAGCCGGTTGGCCACCAAAATCAAAGACAAGCGGGTGCTTAAACTCATCCGCGCCTTCCTCACCTCGGGAACGATGGTGGGAGGGCTGGTCGAACCGGGAGACGAGGGGACGCCGCAGGGCGGACCTTTGTCCCCGTTGCTCAGCAACATTGTCCTGGACGAACTGGACAAAGAGCTGGAGAAGCGCGGGCTGAAGTTCGTGCGTTACGCGGACGATTGTGTCATCTACGTTCGCAGCGCCGAAGCGGCCCAGCGAGTCAAGCGCAGCATCACCACCTTCATCACCCGGCGACTCCGTCTGGTGGTTAATGAAGAGAAAAGCGCCATCGCACGACCGTGGCAAAGCAAGTATCTCGGCTTCAGCCTGACAAACTCTCGTCAGAAGCCGCTGATTAGCATCCACTGGAAATCGATCAAGCGCTTCAAGGAGCGGGTAAAGGAGATTACCTCCCGAACCCGCGGCCGTTCCCTGAGACAAGTCATCGACGAACTGGTCACCTACCTGAAAGGCTGGTGGGGCTACTACGGCATCGCCGAGTCGCGCTCCCGCCTGACGGGATTGGCAAACTGGATACGACGACGACTGCGGAGCTTGCAATGGAAGCATTGGAAGAATCCTCGAACTCGGGTCAGGCATCTGCTCGGACTGGGAATATCCCGCGACTATGCCGTCAAAACTGGCAGCGCCAGCAAAGGCTGCTGGCGGATGAGCCAGGTGAAATGGGTGATGATTGCGATGCCCAATCGCTACTTCGAAAAGCTCGGTCTGGTTATTCCTTGGGATTGACCTGCCTCGAATCAGCCGAACCGCCACTTACGGACCCGTATGAGTGGTGGTGTGGGGGGGCCGGCCCGCGAGGGCCGGTTCTATCCCGATCTGCCATTTCCGTTACAGTCCCACCAAAGTGTTCCTCAAGTTTGGCCATGCCGACCAAACAAGAATCTCTTGAATCATCAAGGTCAGAATAACCGCAACGGACAGGACGACCACGGCGGAAAGGATAGGATAATCTTTCTTTTGTATCTTCTGCCAGAACAACGCTCCGATTGCGATCAAAGCACACGCGGGGAGGACGTGAAAAGAAATCGATATAATACTTCCTCCTGGGTTGATTCGAGGTGCGCCTTGAGTGGGAAGGGCGAGAAGAACGATCAAGGGGATTCCGAATAAAAATGCAGTCCATCCGGTTCGGTGGCGAATAGTTTCGGTGCCAAATAATGCCAACGATGCCACGTAGATAAAAGGAGTATTAAAAATCCATCCATTCAATTTTTCGCAGAACGTCGCCGAGTAGGCACGGCGCTTATGATGATCGCTCCTCGCCGGACGGTTTTCCGCCGTTGACTACCTCGGGCTTGTTCTCCTTTAATGCTCCGCGCTCGCTAGTGATCCAACCAGCACAGAACCATCCTCGTCCTTGAATGAACTGTGGAAGCGACTCCTTAAGAAGGGAGTAAATGTCATTCTGGCTAAATATGCTGAATGTGAAGGAATCATGATAAGGCTCAGGACCACCGGAAAGGTACCACGGCTCCTCGAACCCAATCGAGCCATCCCATATAATCCTTTTCGGCAAGCCCTGATCGGCGATTTCGATCGAATTATAGAAGCTCCGGAGATTCGAAAGGCTTCCATCCCGGATTTCCACGTGACCCATGTCTATCGTGATCGGATTCCCAATTGCCGCTTCTGAGATAAACTGAACAAGTTCAACGAAGAGCTCGGAGTCAAAAAACATGTCAGCGCAGCCACTCCGGTAGGAATCCAAAACCAGTGCGATCCGGTAACGATGACCGGTCTTTCGGATCTCCTTGGGAATCGGCGTGATCTTGTGATGCGTCCCATTCACCAGATTTACTTTCCTTTTATTATTCATCTGGAGAACGTGAAGAGGAGGTATGGAGAGTAGCGCGACAGCGCTACTCGGAATTACCTCCCTCGCCTTGTTAGCGGATCCTTGTAGTAGTTGTAGGGCCCAACGATGCGCATACCAGCCCCAGGCTGCACGGTCGATTCCGCCTCGACAACATAGGCGATACCATCCCGTTCCGTCTGAAGCACCCACAACTCCCGCCCAGGCTCAAGGAATAACACACGGTCGATGGAGGGATCCACAACTCGTTCCCGTGGACGGTCCGGATAGAAATCTGCTAATGCCTGCTCGGTGGCGGAAATCCTCTCAATAGCCTCTTGCTGGGCATTCGAATTCATTCTACTCGGTCCGCTCGGGAGGTCGGCGAGAATGGGCCGGAGGACAACCCTTCCTTCCACTTCCACTTCTTCCCATTTAAGGGGCGAAATCCCAGGACCAGCCCAGCCGTCGTCGCTCTGCGGGGCAACCCTTTGCTCTGAAAAAGGCTCGTTCTGAGCGGGCGAGTGACCCTGGCATCCGAAGAACAGAAGAAGGATCGGAAGTATCCATAGGATGTATTGTCTATTCATCATACTTCTCTCGCTAACAGTATAGACTGCGAAACTCAGTTTCGCTTTTTGTGAAGACGTTTTTTGAGGAGATTTGGTTTCATCGAGATCGGGTGGGGAGGGGGACGAATTGAGTTTTTTCTTTTTAAGTATCTGATTTAGCGACTGATAGGGGGATGGTCAAGACTTGATCAGGCGAAGGGGAGTTTCGCATTCTGCGGTAAAAAGCGAAACTCACGTGTCGTGGAAAAAGCGAAACTCGCGGAAGGGAAAAGCCTAGGTGCAATGCGTGGGAGGTGATTCTATCTGACGGCGCTCCGACGGGGGCGATGATCGAAGTCCGGTTGGGGTGAAAGAGATTCGGAAGTCGGGTGGATCGGTGGCGGAGGGAATCGCTTTGGGCGATTCGAACGCGGCGGGAGACGGGGCGGCGAAGCCAACCCCGCTACGGGGGAACGGGGGTTGAGTGGCGACGATGGTGGCGGACGACACGGAGGTCATCCCTCTCGGTTGCGTGGATGAAAGGTGGCGGAGGCTGTTTTGGGACGGGGGAGCGGTGGCTGAGGGGGGACGATGTTGGCGGACGACACAGAGGTCGTCCCTCCCGGTTGCGTGGATGGAGGGTGGCGGAGGCGGTTTTGGGACGGGGGAGCGATGGTTTGAGGGGGGACGATGATGGCCGGACGACACGGAGATCGTCCCTCCCGGTTGATGCGGAGCTCGGTTGGGGGGCGACGCGGGGGCGTTTGTTCTTTGAAGGAAGGCTTCGCCCCGTCACTTCCCCGGGGAAAGGAGAATGATGAATGATGAGGGATGAATGATGAAGGATTCCCGGGGGAGTCGGTGTTCCGGTGGGATCCTGTTGTTTCCGGAATTACTTATCCCACGGGTTGGGGGTGGTGGAAAGTCGAAAGTTTGGGTTTTGGGGGTTGGGGGAGAGGCCAGGGGCAGGGGGACAGGCAGGAATGCCTGTGTCACGGGGAGGGCGGTCGCGGGGGGCGCCCCGCGACCGGTGTGGGAGAAGTTAGCGGGCGGCGGGGGTGGCGGTCGAGGCGGGGGTGGCTTCTTGTTCGCCAAGCCAGCGTTCGGCTTCGATGGCGGCCTGGCAGCCCATGCCGGCGGCGGTGATCGCTTGGCGGTAAACATGGTCGACGCAGTCGCCGGCGACGTAAACGCCGGGGATTTTGGTTTTCACCATGCTGCCGGGTTGCGGCATGAAATAGCCGCTTTCGTCGAGATCGAGGTGGTCGGCGAAGACGTGGGTGTTGGGAATGTGGCCGATCGCGACGAAGATTCCTTTGCAGTCGATCCGCTTTTCCGCGCCGGTTTTCAGGTTCTTGACTTCGACTCCGCTGACCGCTTTCTCCGCGACGCCGTGGATTTCGGTGATGGCGCTGTCCCAGCAGACTTCGATTTTCGGGTGGGCGAGAACGCGGTCGGACATGATTTTGGAGGCCCGGAGTTCGTCGCGGCGGTGGATCAGGGTGATTTTGCTGCAGAAATGGGTGAGAAACAGGGCTTCCTCGGCGGCCGAGTCTCCGCCGCCGACCACGACGACGTCCATGTTGCGGTAGAAGGCGCCGTCGCAGGTGGCGCAGGTGGTGACGCCGCCGCCGCCGAAGAGATCTTTTTCGCCGGGGAGTCCGAGGAGGCGGGGGGAGGCGCCGGTGGAGATGATGACGCTGCGGGCGCGGAATTCTTCGGAAGCGGTCCGGAGGACGAACGGGCTTTGGGAGAAATCGACGCTTTCAATGAACCCCTGCTGGAACCGGGTGCCGAAACGGGTGGCCTGGTTGCGCATGTTTTGCATCAGGGTGAAGCCATCGATGCCGTTCTCGAAGCCGGGAAAGTTTTCGACCTCGGAGGTGGTGGTCAGTTGGCCGCCGGGAAGGTTTCCCTCGATGACGAGCGGGCTGAGGTTGGCCCGGGCGGTGTAGATGGCAGACGTCAGCCCGGCGCAACCGGTGCCGACGATAATCACGCTTTCAATTTTGTCGCTCATTCGTAAGGGTGAAACTAGACCACCTTTCGGGTCAAATGGAAAGAAAATCGGTATGAAAGATCATTTAATCGACAGTCACACGCATTTGGAATCGTTCCATCGTTCGGGGAAGTTGGCGGAAGTCCTGGAACGGGCCCGGGAGGCCGGGGTGGAGCGGTTGGTCACGGTCGGGACGGGGCGGCGGGATTGGGAGCTTTATCGGGGGTTGGCGGCGGCGGATCCGGAGCGGATCGCCTATACAGTGGGGATTCATCCGTGTGATGTCGGGGAGGATTGGCGGGAGCAGGCGGCGGAGTTGCCGGGGTATTTCGGCGGGGAGGTGCGTCCGGTGGCGTTGGGGGAGGTCGGGTTGGACCGGTTTCACCTGAGCCGGGATCCGGAGGAGGCGGAAGTGGAGATGGGGCGTCAGAAGGAGGCGTTCGCGGCGCAGTTGGCGTTGGCGGCGGAGTCGGGGGTGCCGGTGGTGGTGCATTCGCGGGGGGCGTTCGAGGAATGCGTGGAGATGGTGGATCGGTCGGGGGTGGCGTGGGACCGGGTGGTCTTCCATTGTTTCACGGAAGGGGCGGAGGCAATGCGGAAGTTGATGGAGCGGGGCGGCTGGGGGTCGTTCACGGGGGTGTTGACGTATAAGAAGGCGGAGGAGGTGCGGGAGGCGGCGTTGGCGCAGGGGTTGGATCGGTTGATGATCGAGACGGACGCGCCGTATCTGGCGCCGGCGCCGAAGCGGGGGAAGCCGAACGAGCCGGGGTATTTGCGGTATACGGCGGAGTTCGCGGCGGAGTTGTTCGGGGTTTCGTTGGAGGAGTTGGCGGCGCGGACGGCGGAGAATACGCGGGCGTTTTATGCGCTGGGCGCGGGGGCGGAGCGCGGAGCGCATAGACGATAGCTGATAGACGATAGACGATAGACGATAGACGATTGGATGGCGCCTGATAGGGCGCGATGGGCCTGATAGGACGAGGGAAGAAGAGGTTTAACCGCAAAGGGCGCGAAGAGCGCAAAGGAAAGGATTGGGTGACTTCTGTTTGGCTTTCTTCTCTTGTCTTGGCGACCTTGAGCGAAGCGGGCGGTTGAGGCGATGGGGACCGCATGAATGCGGGACTCCAACGGAGGGGTGTTGGGGGAGACGAGATTTTCGATTCCACTTGACCGGGTTTCGGCGGTTTTTCATTGTGATCGCTTTTCTTTTTGACGGGGCGGAGTTGCGTCCACGGGAAGGATACGAAACATGGCGGCGAATCAATCAGAACGGCAGAATGCGGCGAGAGGGCGGGTAACCGTGCCTTGGATACAGGCGTTGGTGTTGTTCGGGATTTGGGTGCTGTTCAGTGGCAAATTCGATTGGTTCCATTTGTCGTGCGGGGTGTTGGCGGTGGCCTTTGTCTTGTGGCTCGACCGGAAACTGGGGCCGGCCAATTTGCGGGAGACGGATTTGCCGGTGCGGGTGCATCCGGTGCGGCTGGCGCTTTATTTTCCGTGGCTGGTTTGGCAGATGATGCTGTCGGCCTACGAGGTCGCTCGGATCATTCTGGGACAAGGAGCGATGCATCCGCGGATGGTCAGCTTCGATTGCGAACAACCGCATACGGTGGCCAGGGTGGTCTTGGGGAACTCGATCACGTTGACCCCGGGGACGCTGACCTTGCATATCGAAGGGGACCGTTACCTGGTGCACGCGTTGAGCGAGAATTCGTTGCAGGGGTTGTTGGCGGGTGACATGCAGCGGAAGGTGGCGGAGATGTTTTGGGCCGACGGCAAGGGGGCGGTGTCGAACGTGAAGATTGGAGACCAAGGTATTCGAGGAGGGATTCCGGGATGATGGAGCGATTTTTCGTGGCGACGACGGTGGCGGTGGTGCTGATCATTTTGATCCCGTTTTACCGGGTGGCGGTCGGGCCGACCGTGTTTGACCGGTTGCTGGCGATCGGGGCGATGGGGGCGAAGACGATCGGATTGGTTTGCCTCTTTGGGTTTCTTTACGGGCGGTTCGACATGTTCGTCGATATCGCATTGGCGTATGCGATTCTCAACTTCATCGCGGGGATCGCGGTGGCAAAATATTTCATTATTCCGCCTTACCGGACATGATTTACCTGCAGAACAGTCTGGCGGTAATCCTGGTGATGCTGGGATTGGTGACGATGTTGATCGGCAGTCTCGGAATCATCCGGTTGCCCGATTTTTTCGCCCGAACCCATGCGGCCAGCAAAGTGGATACGGTCGGGATCATCTTTCTGTTGTCGGGGTTGGCGGTGTATGAAGGGTTCACGCTGACCGGCGGGAAGTTGGTCTTGACGATCTTTTTCGTCGCGCTGACGAATCCGGTGGCGGTGCATATTCTCGCGCGGGCCGCGTTGCGGTTCGGTTTGAAACCGTGGCGGAAATCGGAGAAGGAGGCGAATCCATGAACTGGGGGATCGAGCTGGTTTTGTACGTGATGCTGTTGGTAACGGCGTTGTTGGCGCTTGGGGTGAAGAACCTCTTGGCGGCGGCGTTGGCGGCGGCCTCGTTCAGTCTGATCGTGGCGGTGCTGTTCATTTCGATGGGGGCGGTCGACGTCGGGTTCACCGAAGCGGTGGTCGGCGCGGGGATCGTCGGAGTCTATTTCATTGCGGTCATTTTCAAAACGACGAGGAAGAGCCGGGATTGAGAGTATTCAATTACATACTACTGGCGGTTTTCACCGCGATTCTCCTGTATGCGACCCGTTACCTGCCGGCGCGGGGGGATCCGCATGCGCCGATGCACCAGGAGGAGAGCGTGGTTGGCACGCCGTTGGCCGGGGCGTATTTCATTCAGAACGCGTATGAAGACGCGGCGACGCCGAACATGGTGACGGTGGTCTTGGCCGACTACCGGAGTTTCGATACATTGGGCGAAGTGCTGGTGGTCTTCGCGGCGGCGATCGCCTGTATGTTGATTCTGCGGCGGAGGAGGCCGGAGGAAGAATGATCACGCCGTCGAAAAGTATCATCGTGATCGCGGTGAGCCGGGCGTTGGCCCGGGTGATCCAGTTGTTCGGGATTTATGTGATCATCCACGGGCATTACAGTCCGGGAGGCGGATTCCAGGGCGGGGCCTTGTTGGCGGCGGGGATTCTGTTGTTGCGGATGACCGAAGGACGGGCCGAAAGCCAGTCGGAGTTGCGGACGGATTTGGCGATTCCCTTGGCGGCGGTTGGGGCGTTGATTTTCGCGTTGCTCGGGGTGGTGCCGCTCTTTTTCGGCGGGGTGTATCTCGATTACGGGGCGGTGCCGTTTTTTGGCATGGAGGCTCCGTGGGTCCGGCATTACGGGATGTTGGTGATCGAAGTCGGGATCGGCCTGGCGGTGATGACGGCGCTCGTTTCGATTTTCGATCATTTGGTGGGGGACGGATACGATGATTGAGTTTCTGCACGATTATTACGCGTATTGGGCGATCATGATTCTGCTGGTGATCGGGCTTTACGGGATGCTTTTGAAGAAGAACCTGATGAAGCAATTGATCGGGATGGTGATTTTCCAGAACTCGATCATCCTGCTCTTCGTGACGGCGGCGTTCAAGTGGGAGGCGACGGTGCCGATCCTGGATGACGGCCGTCCGGTCGGGGATGTGACGAATTATTTGAACCCGTTGCCGCATACGCTAATGCTGACGGCGATCGTGGTCGGGGTGGCGATCGTGGGGGTCGGGTTCGCGATGCTGACCGCGATTTACCGGAATTTCGGGACTCTGGAGGAGCCTGAGTTGATGGAGCGGATGAAGGAATGACGGACCATCTACCAGCTCTGATACCGATGTCGCTTTTCATCGGCGCGTTATTGGCTCCGGTTTGTCGGCGTCGGGCGCGGGTGTGGCCGTATGCGGTGGCGGTCTTGGCGATCGGGTTCGCCTTCGCCGGGTCGCTGGCCGGATTGGCCCGCTCGATCCGGGACGGGGAACCGGTGGTTTATTACTTCGGCGGGTGGATGCCTCCGATGGGAATCGAGCTGATCCTCGATCCATTGTCGGCCTTCTTTTGCGCGCTGGTGACCGGGGCGGGACTGTTCGCGTTGTGGCATGGCCGGACGTTGGTGGATGAGGAGATTCCGGGGCGGGGGATTCCGTTTTACAGCGCGGTGCTGTTGTTGCTCGGCGGATTCTCCGGGATGTTGCTGACGGGAGACATGTTCAACCTCTACGTCTTCCTGGAAATCAGTTCGCTGGCGAGCTACGCGTTGTTGTCGATCGGCGACAAGCGGGCGCCGATGGCGGGATTCCGTTATTTGATTTTGGGTACGGTTGGGGCTTCGTTTTATCTGCTCGGCGTCGGGTTCCTGTTCATGGTCACCGGATCGTTGAACATGGGGGACGTGGCGGCGATCCTGCCGGAAATCGGGCATTCGCCCGTGACGTTGTCGGCCCTGGTGTTGATCGTGCTCGGGGTCGGGTTGAAGATGGCTCTTTTTCCGATGCACGGCTGGATGCCGGACGCCTACACGTATGCGACCTCGACCAGCACGGCCTTGGTCGGGGCGGTCGGGACGAAAGTGGCAGCCTATATTTTGATCCGGGTCCTCTTCTTCATGGAAGATCCGGTCTTCGTGGCGGAGGAGATTCCGTTGACGACGATCATCGGGTATCTCGGGGCGGCCGGGATCATCTGGGGGGCGGCGATGGCGATGGCCCAGAAGAATTTCAAGCGGATGCTGGCGTTCAGCAGCGTGGGACACGTCGGGTACATCGCGCTCGGGATCGGGTTGGCGACGCCGCTCGGGTTTGTCGCGGCGGTGTTGCACTGTTTGAACCACGGGGTGATGAAACTCTGTCTGTTCATGATCAGCGGGACCCTGGCCTCGAAGCTCGGTCACAACACGGTGGCCCGATTCGACAACTCGTTGGCGAAGAAAATGCCGTGGACGATGATGATTTTGGCGATCTGCGCGTTGTCGATGATCGGGTTGCCGCCGACGGCCGGGTTCTTCAGCAAGTGGTATTTGGTGATGGGGTCGCTGGAGCAGGGGAACTGGGTGTTCCTGGTGGCGATCGTGATGAGCAGTTTGTTCGCGGTGGTTTATTTCTTCCGGGTGTTGGAGCGGGTTTACCTGCGGGCGCCCGGGGTGGACGAGGAAACGGAAGCGGCGAAGCCGCCGGTGGCCCGGGAGGAAGCGCGGGCGTCGATGCTGGTGCCGATGATGATCCTCGGGGTGAGTTTGTTGGTGATCGGTTTCGGCAACTTCCTGTTGGTGCAGCATGTGATCGTGCCGATGATGCCGGTGGGATGGGGGTTTTAACCACGAATGGACACGAATAAACACGAATCGAAACGTCCGGCGGATGGTGGTGAATTGATGGTTTGGGGCTGATACGGTGTTGGAATTTGAAACATACAGTTCTTCGATTCCGCTGTGGGCGGTGTTGGTATCGTTGATCGCGACGCCGTTGATCGTGATGTCGGCGAAACGGCCGAATTTGCGGGAAGGTTGGACGTTGATCGCGGCGGTGATCAAGTTCGCCCTGGTCCTGACGTTGCTGCCGGGAGCGGTGGCGGGGGCAGTGGCGGAACAGTCGCTGCTGGCGATCGCGCCGGGAATCGAACTCGCTTTCCGGGCCGATTCGTTCGGGGTGTTCTTCGCGCTGATCGCATCCGGTTTGTGGATACTGACCTCGTTCTACTCGATCGGCTACATGCGGGGGAACCACGAGAAAAAGCAGACCCGTTACTACGCCAGCTTCGCGGTCAGTCTGTCGGCGACCATCGGGATCGCGTTTTCGGCGAACCTGCTCACCTTTATCATTTTCTACGAATTGCTGACCCTGGCGACCTATCCGCTGGTCATTCACAAGGAAAACAAAGTGGCGATCCGGGCCGGGCGCCAGTATCTGGCTTTCGCGCTTTCGGCGGGTCTGTTGTTGGTGGCCGGGTCGGCCTGGATTTACGTGACCACCGGGACGCTCGATTTCCAGCCCGGGGGGATTCTGGGCGACGTGGAGAGCGGTCCAGGGATCATGCGATTGGTCTTCGTGGCGTTCATCGCGGGGGTCGGGGTGAAAGCCGGCTTGATGCCTCTGCACAGTTGGCTGCCGTCGGCGATGGTCGCTCCGACGCCGGTGAGCGCGTTGCTGCACGCGGTTGCGGTGGTGAAGTCGGGGGTGTTTGGGGTGGTCCGGATGACCGGATTCGTCTTCGGGCCGGACGTGATGCGGGCGTATGACCTGCACATTCTCCTGGCGCTGTTCGCCGGGGCGACGATCATCTTGGCCTCGTTGATCGCGTTGCGGCAGACCGACCTGAAGAAACGGTTAGCCTATTCGACGGTGGCTCACCTCTCGTATGTGACGCTCGGGGCGGCGCTGTTGTCGGCGGAAGGATTCGCCGGCGGGATCATGCATATCTCGGCCCATGCGACGATGAAGATCACGCTCTTCTTTTG
This sequence comes from Verruconatronum alginivorum, assembly GCF_056590205.1. Lineage (NCBI taxonomy): Bacteria > Pseudomonadati > Verrucomicrobiota > Opitutia > Opitutales > Verruconatronaceae > Verruconatronum > Verruconatronum alginivorum. The sequence goes on from NZ_JBWPVQ010000001.1 coordinate 4,747,119, forward strand.
CGCCGGGGCGATTTACGTGCACACCCATCGGCAGCAGATCGGGGATCTCGATGGCATCGCGAAAGCGATGCCGTGGACGATGGGGGCGTTCGTGGTCGGCTCCATGGGATTGGCCGGGTTGCCGCCGGTGAACGGATTTTTGAGCAAATGGCTGTTGATGGAAGGGACGCTCGCCGGAGGAATGTGGATACCGATCGCGGTCCTCTTCACCAGCGGCCTGTTGAACGCGGCGTATTTCTTTCCGATCATCCACCGGGCCTATTTCCGGAAATCGACCAACTTCGACGGAATGGGGGAAGCATCCCCCTTCATGGTGGTGCCGTTGTGCATGACGGCGGCGTTGTCGGTGATATTTTTCATGTTTCCGAACCTCTTTTTCCATTTCTTCGACATGGCGATGATGATCGCGCAGAGCATCACGGAAGGAGGGCGGTCCTGATGAAAACGTGGCACTGGGTGGCGTTGGCGGTGATTTTCGCGGGAACGGTGGTCGCGTCGTTCCTGGATCCGATGGATGAAACGCCGGCGCTGTTTTACGCCTTTTTCGGTTTTTTCGGATGCCTGCTGATGTTGTTTTTGACGAAAGTGGTCGGGAAGAAATTCTTGGCGAGAAAGGAGAATTATTATGATGCTCCCTGACATCCCACCGGCCTTTATCTTCCTGTTGGGGGCATTGCTGCTGCCGCTGTTTCCGGAGCGGTTGCGGGCGACGATCTTTCCGTTGTTTCCGCTCGCCTCGCTGATTTGGATCTGGGGGCTCTCGGAAGGGACGCATCTGACCCATTCGTTGGCCGGGCTGGAGTTGATCCTGTTGGAAGTGAGTCCGCTCAACCGCGGGTTCGGGTTGGCCTTCTCGCTGGCGGCCTTCGCGGGCGGGATTTACGCGATGCACATGCGGGACCTGCGTCAGCAAGTGGCGGCGCTCCTGTATGTCGGCGGCTCGCTCGGGGTCACCTTCGCCGGAGACTTTTTCACGCTGTTGATCTTCTGGGAAGTGATGGCGGTCTCGTCGGCCTTTCTCGTGTGGGCCGGAGCCGGCCGGGCGGCGGAAGCGGCGGGGTTCCGTTATTTGCTGGTCCACCTCTTCGGGGGAAGCCTGTTGTTGATCGGCGTGGTGATGTTGTATCGGGAAGCCGGGACCTTGGAACTCGGGGTGTTCGAAGTCGGGCAATGGTCGCCGGCGGTGGTGTTTATCCTGTTCGGAATCCTGGTGAACGCGGCGGCTCCGCCGTTGCACGCGTGGTTGCCCGACAGTTACACCAAGGCGACGGAGACCGGGGCGATTTTCCTGAACGCCTTCACGACGAAAGTCGCGGTTTATGTGATCGCCCAATGTTTTCCCGGTTGGCCGCTGATCCTTTGGGTCGGGATCGCGATGGCGCTGTATGGCGTGTATTACGCGGTGTTGGCGAACGACATGCGGTTGATTCTCTCCTACCACATCATCAGTCAAGTCGGCTACATGCTGGTCGGCATCGGGATCGGGGGAGACGGGGGCGTCAGCGCCGGGGCGGCCCACGCCTATAACAACATCATTTACAAGACGCTCCTTTTCATGGGGACCGGCGCGGTGATGTATGCGGTGGGGAGGACCAAGCTGACCGATCTCGGCGGATTGGGGAAACAGATGAAATGGGTGGTTGCCCTGTATCTGATCGGGGCGTTTTCGATCTCCGGTTTCCCGTTGTTCAGCGGCTTTGTCAGCAAAGGGATGATCCTGCACGAAGCCGGAAAAGTGGAAACCTATCTACTCTTGCTGGCGGCGGTCGGCACCTTTTTGAGCGTCGGCTTAAAACTGACCTATTACACCTGGTTCTACCGCGAAAGCGAACTGAAGGTGAAGCCGATCCCGGCCAACATGTATGCGGCGATGGTCCTGCTGGCGATCCCCTGTCTGCTCTTCGGGCTCTGGCCGAACGCCTTGTTCGCGACGTTGCCGGTCGCGGTCGAGTTCCAGGCCTATACCGTTTACATGGTGGTGGAGGCGATCCAGTTGCCGTTGTTCGTCTTCGTGGCGTTTTGGATCTTCCGGCATAAAATCCTCGGCGAGGCGAAGATCGCGCTCGATACGGACTGGTTTTACCGGAAATCGGCTCCGATGGCGCGGACGCTGACGATCGGGGCGGTGAACGCGTTTTTCGCGGGGGCTGAGGCCCGATTGTTGAAAGTGATCGATTTGGCGGTCACTTTCGCGCGGAACCCGGCCGGTTTCTGGCGGAAGCCGTTCCGGGATTTCGAACCCGACTTGGACCGGGCCGGGCTGGATTTGGCCCTGATGTTGACCGTGTTGACCATTGTCGTGACGACGGTATTCGTCATTTTTTGACCGGGAACCGTATGGGACGCAGATGGTTGGCGGGGCTCTGCTGGTTGGTCGGCGGCTTGGCGGGGGTCGGGGCGGCGGATGTCCCGGTAAATTCTTTCGGCGAAGGAAGGGCGGAGCGGGTGGCGCCGTTCGCCCAAGGGTCGAGGATGGCGGGCGTTGGCGGCGGGGTTGCCTTCGGGACGCTGGAGTTCGGGGGAAGCGTGCGGCATGATCTCGCGGTTTTTCAGCTCCACCACGGTTGGATGCTCGGCGGGCCCGTGGCCGAAGGAAGCTGGTATCAAGGCGGTTGGATGGTCGGGGCGGAGTTGATCGCGGGATACCGATACCGGCCGGAGCCGGCGGTTTTGGTGGGGGCGACGCCGTTGATTCGGTATGTCTTCGGGGCGGGAAGCCGGTGGAAACCGTTTGTGGAAGCGGGAGCGGGAGTGGCGTTGACGGACGTTGGGGAACCCGACTTAGGCGGAAAGGTGCAATTCAGTCCCCAAGGGGGCGCGGGATTGTTCTGGATGTGGGGAAGGGATGCCGCGGTGGTGGTTCAGCAACGGTTCGTCCATTATTCCAATGGAGGCACGCGGTCGCCGAACGGGGGAATGAATCATCACGCCACGATGATTGGGTTGGCGCGGTTTTATTGACTGCAGGGAGTTTTGCACAGACAAGAATGTCCGTTGTAGCATGCCGGCTTTCGCCGGATGAAGGGAGCGGCGCGCTTTAGCCGCCGTCGTTGGACGGACGGGGGGGACGATTTTCGTGGCCGACGGTCTTCGGCTGAAGCACGAAGTTCTGGCTTATGCTCTGTTTCATCGAGTGAAAACTCGATGCTGCGGGTAGCATCCGGCTTTCGCCGGATGAAGGGGGCCGCCGTCAGTGCCGCGGTCGACAGTCTTTGGCTGAGGCGCGAAGTTTCGGCTTGGCCACATGTTTCATCGAGTGAAAACTCGATGCTACGTGATCCGCCTTTCGCCGGATGACTGAGCCGCCGTCAGTGCCGTGGTCGACTGTCTTCGGCTGAAGCGCGAAGTTTCGGCTTGGGCACATGTTTCATCGAGTGAAAACTCGATGCTACGTGATCCGGCTTTCGCCGGATGACTGAGCCGCCGTCAGTGCCGTGGTCGACTGTCTTCGGCTGAGGCACGAAGCTGCTATGAGGGTTTCGTGACAAGCGGAAAATGAAACCGTTGTTTGATTTATTTTTCTTAGGACATTCTTAAGATCTGCTTTCTTACCTTAGTTCCCCTAGCGGGGGTTTGGGGGCGGCAATGAGCCCCAATCTTTTGGCCTTTGGAGTTGCCCCCGGAAAGGAATGTCTCTCGTCCCCGGTCCCCTCGAACTGGCCGGGGGGACAAACTGCTATCCGCGCGTGCCTTAGAGGCAGCGCATTATAATTTATGCGACCCCCGGCGAGGCCGGAGGAAAAGAGGGACGGAGCAAGCGGCACAATCTACAGGAACGGATGAAAGTCCAAGCATCGAAACGTGCGCGCTCCACTCCGAAATCGGGTTCGCTTCAGGCAAAAAGATCAAAGAACAAAAAGGGAAGTTGGTTGCCCTCAGCCGACTGCAACCTCGGGCATCCTCAGGCCGAGCTTCTCAGGCGTGGTTTGACCGGTGGCCAACCGCCACAGATCGATGGCGAGCTTGCGGGCGGCCGCGACCGCGATCTTGCGCCGAGACCGGCCGCTGACAAGCTTCTCGACCAACTCGCGCACGGGCGGGTAATCGGGTTGCCATCGCACCATGCGCCAGACCGCTTCGATTAACAGGGCGCGTATTCGCGGATTGCCGTGCTTGTTTATACTCAGATCCCGGGAGGATCCTCCGCTTTGGTGAACCCCGGCACATAATCCGACGAAGCCGGCCACTTGACGCCGGTTCTTAAACCGTCCCCAGTCGCAGATCTCCCGCAGGAGCATCACCCAGGTCAGGGCTCCGATTCCGACCGGCAGAGGCTGTTTAACCTCCTCGACCAGTTCCTTTTTGATGGCCCTTTCCTTCTCGTCGAGCTTCAGCAGAATCTCACGCATTACCTCAAGTTGCTGGACCAGATACTCGGGTAATTCGAGACAGAGATCCTTCCATTTGCGCGGCCCCCACCAACGGCCTTTCACGTGGAATCCCTGCGCCAGCAACGCGCTTCGACCACGTGCCTCCCATCCACTCCGGCTCTTCTTGATCTGATCGCGCAGACGTGATCTCGCCCGCGCCTGTTCTTCCTCCTGGCTTGGCACACGAATGACCGTGAAGGCCTTCTTGTTGCCTCGCAAATAGCGGTCGAGTTGGTCGACCAGCCCCCGCGCATCAAGGTTATCCGTCTTTTGGTTGCGTCCGCCCGCCAGGCTCACCGGGGCAACCACGAAAACGGTGGCTCCCAATTCGGTGAGCTGGCGGTATAATCCATAGCCGCAAGGACCAGCCTCATAACAGGCATAAACCTTCAGGTCGGCGGCCACTAACTTGCCAACGAGGCGAACCAGTTCCTCGTGCTTCAAGCGCAACGGGCGTTGCGGCAAGCTGCCGTCCACCTGTAGGCAAGCCACGCCATCGCGGGCATGAAGATCGATCCCGAGCTTGACCTCCTGCCCATTGGACGAGACGATTCCGTTAATCAATTTGGAGAAGTTATTTTTCGATTGGTTATTCATATCGGGCGACATGTTGGAGAATTCTTTCCCACTTGTCGCCCTCATGTTATCTACGGGTAGCATCCGGCTTTCGCCGGATGAAGGGAGCGGCGCGCTTTAGCCGCCGTCGTTGGACGGACGGGGGGGACGGTTTTCGTGGCCGACGGTCTTCGGCTGAAGCACGATGGTCCGGCTTGGCCTGGGGGCACAGACAGGAATGTCTGTGTCACGAAGGGTCACTTGGCGGCGCGGGCGGCTTTGTCGCGGGCGAGTTGGTCGAATAAGACGACCTTGAACATCTGGTAGGCGAGCCAACCGACGCAAGTCATGCAGAGTCCCACCATGATTGCCCAGAAGTTGATCCAGAACGGTTCGTGGCTCGGCACCGTTCCCCGCAGCGAAAGGAAACTGATCAGGAAGAACGGGACGATGAACAGAAGGTCCTTGGCGAACATCAGGAAATAGGAAGGTCTGCCTTTGTTGCTCATAATGAAACGACCAACCTAAGAATGAACCGTCGGCCTTGCCAATCGAAAACTTTGGAAAAATCGGGGGACGGTGCTCGGAGGGTCGGGCGGCGTAGCCCAACCGACTCACGAGGGGGATGCACGGGGTGCCGGTTTTGCTTGTGCGGGGGAGTGCGGATTCCATAAGGTGGACCTTTGTGAAAAAAGATTCGCACACGCCTCGCGCCAGGAAGCGGAGGAAGCTCATCACCTTTCGGCAGATCGTTTACATCGCCGCGGGAATGGGGATTTTGGCGCTTCTCGCATCGTTCGCGCGGGAGGTTCCGGTGCAGGAATTCGTGCAGGCGGTCCGGGATCTTGGGCCGATTTCGTTCTTTCTCGCCATGGCCGTATTGCCGGTGATCGGTTTTCCGGTCACTCCGTTTTATCTGTTGGCGGGGGCGACCTTCGGGATTTGGATCAGCATCATCGGAACCGCGATCAGCCAGGCCCTCAATCTGTTTCTGGCCTATTGGCTCGCGCGCCGCTATTTGCGGTGGGTGATCGAGAAACTGGTCAGGAAGGCGCAATACAAGATTCCCCAAGTGGCCCCGAAGCATTATGTGAATTTCACCATGCTGGTGAAGGTGACACCGGGGCCGCCGAACTTTCTGAAGAGCTTTATTCTCGGTTTGGCCCGGATTCCGTTCGGAATTTTCTTTATCGTATCATGGCCGACGACGATGGGCTTCGCTATCGGGGTGATCATCTTCGGGGATTCGTTGATGGATGGCGATATTGCCCAGGCGATTTTGGGTTTTGCGTTGATGGCTGTTTTCCTTGTGGCGATCAAGGTGGCGGCGGGTTACTACAGCAAGCGCCGCGGGTTGATCGATCCGGTTCCGGAATTGGACGCGGACGAGGGGGAGGTCGAGGGCGACGGGAGGGTGGATGCTCCGGAAAAAGGGGGGTGACCGAGGTTGTTGCGATCTTGTTTTTCCGCCAAGGTGCGAAGATTTGAGAACCTGCCAAATCCCACTTGCAAACGGAAAGCCATCTGCTATCTTCTCCATCGTAAGAGTTAGCGGAGTTGGTGAATTGTCAGTTGATTTGTGTCAGGGACAGTTTGAAATCCGGCAGTCGGGAACAGTCCGCCCTCTTTTAGAGTTAGATACAAATCAACATGTCAACGAAGTTATATGTAGGGAATATTCCCTTCACCACGACCGAAGCCGCTCTCCAGGATCTTTTTTCCGAAGTGGGAACCGTGCAAGAAGTGGTTCTGATGCAAGATAAGTTCACCGGCAAATCCCGTGGTTTCGGGTTTGTCACCATGGCTTCTTCGGAAGAAGCCGCTCGGGCGATTGAAACCTGCAATGGCGCCAAGATCGACGGACGTGAATTGACCGTCAACGAAGCTCGCCCGCGTGAAGAGCGCAGTGGCGGCGGCGGCGGTGGTGGCGGTTACGGCGGCGGTGGCCGTGGCGGTGATCGTCGTGGCGGTGATCGTCGCGGCGGTGGCGGCGGCGGTTACGGCGGCGGTGGCGGTGGCTACGGTGGTGGCGGTCGCAGCGGCGGCCGTTACTAATCCGGCGCTGAACCGGCAACGGTTTTGAATTCGCCCCGGATCCGCAAGGATCCGGGGCTTTTTTGTGGGATGTGATGGAGGGGATGCTTGGAGCTGACGCGAACCGGCGGTTCGCCGGGTTCGATTCGGGAAAACAGACAGAATGTCTGTGTCACAGGAACCGGCTTGAACTGTGGAGGGGATTCATTAGGATGGATGGATGCCGAAACGGAAGGTTGCCATAGAGATACGTGAGGCCACGCGGGCGGATATCCCGGAGTTGGCGGAATTGAACCGGATGGCGTATCCGGATCTGGTGGAGGAAAATGTCGTCTGGGCGACGGAGCAATTGCGAAGCCACCTCCAGGTGTTTCCTCAAGGCCAATTGCTCGCCTTGATCAAAGGGGAAATCGTTGGGGCGGTGGCCTCTTTGATGGTCGATCTCGGGGCGGATCCGTTGCGACAGCATACCTTCGAGGGGATCACCGACGGGGGGTATTTCACCAATCACGACCCGAGGGCGGACACACTTTACGGGGCGGATATCTACGTCCACCCGCGCCATCATGGGAAGGGAGTGGGCTCGGCGCTGTATGAAGCGCGCCGGAATCTGTGCCGACGTCTGAACTTGCGTAGGATCGTGGCTGGCGGCCGGTTGTTTAATTACCATCAATACGCCGATAAATTCAGTCCGGAAGAGTATGTCAGCCGGGTGGTCGCCGGGGAGATCCGGGATCAGGTATTGAGTTTTCAATTACGCGAAGGGTTTGAGATTCGCGGGGTGTTGCCGAATTATTTGCCCGATCCTCCGAGCGGGGACAACGCGGCGTTTCTGGAGTGGTTGAATCCGGATTACCGTCCGGTTCCGCAGGCGAAACGAAAGGCCCGGATCACCTGCGTGCAGTATCAGATGCGGAAAGTTGAATCGTTCGAGGATTTCGCCCGGCAGGTGACTTATTTCGTCGATGTGGCTTCGGAATACCGGTCGGACTTCGTGGTCTTTCCGGAGTTTTTCTCGATGCAGTTGCTCTCCCAAAGCAAGACGTTGACTCCTCAGGAAGGAATTCGGGAGCTGGCGGAATTGGCCCCCCGGTTTCGTGAATTGATGCAGGGGCTGGCGGTCAGGTTCGGATTGACGATCATCGCCGGAAGTCATCCGGCCCAGGAGGGGAAGCATATCTATAACACCAGTTACATCTGTCTGCCGGACGGGCAGGTGGCGGCGCAGCGGAAGCTGCATATCACGCCGAACGAACGGCGCTGGTGGAAGATCACCGGAGGGAACACTCTGCGGGTGATCGACACCCCGAAGGCGAAAATAGGCGTGTTGATCTGTTATGACGTGGAGTTTCCGGAAGCGGTGCGGCATCTGGCGGACAACGGCGTCGAGATCCTGTTCGTGCCGTTTTGCACCGACAACCGGCAAGGGTATTTGCGGGTGAGATATTGCGCCCAGGCCCGGGCGATCGAGAACCAGATTTACGTGGCGATGACCGGGAACGTCGGAAATCTCCCGGATGTGACGAACATGGATGTCCAGTATGCGCAGGCCGCGGTGTTGACTCCGTCCGATTTCGCCTTCGCCCGGGATGCGGTGGCGGCGGAAGCCGATTCGAGCGAGGAAACCTTGTTGGTCTGCGACGTCGATCTGGACGACCTCTACGATTCGAGGTCGACCGGTACGGTGACGCCGAGGCTGGATCGCCGGAAGGATCTCTTCGATTTCGTCTGCCGCGCTCCGGAAGACGAAGAGGATTGAGGGGAAGACGCGAGGAAACCTGGCTTGATTTTTCGCGTTCTTCTGATTCTGTTGACCGTTTTGGCGGCGACGTTCGCCGGCATCGAATCAATCTTCAACAGACTATTAGCTATGATGAATCCTGAAATTCGTAACAAATTGGAAGACATGGAAAAGCGCGCCGGATACCTCTGGAGGTATCTTTGACGTCGCTAAACGACAATTTGACATTCAGACCCTCGAAGCGCGGATGTCCCAGCCTGAGTTCTGGGACAACCAGGAGGCCGCGCACAAAACGATCGCCGAAGTCAATCGGTTGAAGACTTCCATCTCGGGGTTGATCGAGCTCAAACGGAAGCTCGACGACGCCCAGGCGATGGTGGAATTGCTGGCTGAATCGGGCGACGACGGGGATTCCGACGATATGCGGGAGTTGGAGTCGACGGTCGACGAGATGTATGAGGAAATGGACGAGGTGGAGGTTCGTTCCTTCATGTCGGGGCCGCTCGATTCCTCCAACGCGATCCTCAGCATTCACTCCGGCGCCGGCGGCACGGAGTCGTGCGATTGGGCGGAGATGCTTTACCGGATGTATACCCGGTGGGCGGAACGGCGCGGATTCGCGGTCGAAATTCAGGATATGCAGGAAGGGGACGAGGCCGGATTGAGTCGGGTGACCATCCGGATCGAGGGGGAAAACGCCTACGGTTTTGCCAAGGCCGAGCGCGGGGTCCACCGGTTGGTGCGGATCAGTCCCTTCGATTCCAACAAGCGTCGGCACACCTCGTTTTGTTCGGTCGACGTGATCGCCGAAATCGAGGACGACGTGGAGGTCGATTTGGATGAGAAAGACATCCGGGTCGACACTTACCGGTCGAGCGGAAAAGGCGGTCAGCACGTCAATAAAACCGACTCAGCGGTCCGGTTGACCCACCTTCCGACCGGGATCGTGGTCGCGTGCCAGAACGAGCGGTCGCAGTTGAAGAACAAGAACTCGGCGATGAAGGTGTTGAAATCGCGGATCTACGAGCGGATGCTCGACGAGAAGCGGGCCGAGATGGAACGGTTTTACGGTGAAAAGAACGAGATCGGCTGGGGCAACCAGATCCGCAGTTACGTTTTCCAACCGTATCAGATGGTCAAGGACCTTCGGACCGGCGTGGAAACCTCGGGCGTCCAGGAAGTGATGGACGGCGGAATCGACCGTTTTGTCCATGCCTGGCTCCGGGCCGGGTGTCCCTCGGTGCGCAACAAGGAGATCCAAGTCGATGGTTGAGCCGGCGCCGCTCGGGTTCGACGAACTCCGGCGGACTTTCGCCGAACGGGAGTTGTTCGAAAACAAGACGTGGCAATTGTCCCCGTCGGCGTTTCCGTTCGACTCCGCGATGGTGGCGGAACTGGAGAAAATTGGCCAGGCGGCGGTCGATTTCCACCGGGCCTTGGAGAACCTTTACCTGCGGTCGGTGGCCGGGAAGAACCTTCTGCGCAATCGACCGTTGGAAGCACCGTGGGTGGCCGAGTATTTCGAGCGGGGCAAGCCGGAAAGGCTGGTCGCGTTGAATCGCGCCGAGGCTTTCCGCGGGACCCTGCCGCCGGTGATTCGTCCGGACCTCTTGGTGACCGCCGACGGCTTCGCGCTGACGGAGTTCGACTCGGTGCCCGGGGGGATCGGGTTGACCGGCTTTTTGAACCGCCTCTACGGGGAGCAGGATCCGGGGATCGTTGGCGGGGATGACCGGATGATCGACGGATTTTACCGGGCGGTGGCGGCGGCGGCGAAGACCGGCGGCAAGTTTCCGCTGGTGGCGATCGTCGTCAGCGACGAAGCGGCGGTTTACCGTCCGGAAATGGAGTGGCTGGCGGAGCAATTGCGGGAGAAAGGGAAGCGGGTCTTTTGCATGGGGCCGGCCGATTTGATTCCGCTCGGGGGCGGGATCTTCTTCGATCTCGACGGCAACCCGGAAAGAATCGACGTCATTTACCGCTTCTTCGAACTCTACGACTTGAAGAATATCGGCACCTCCGGGCTTTTGTTGGAAGCCTACGAGGCGGAGGAAGTGGCGATCACGCCCCCGGTGCGGACGATTTTCGAGGAAAAGCTCTCGATGGCTTTGTTTCATCACCACCGCTTGCGGGAGTATTGGAAAGAAGCTTTGCCGAAAGGAACGTTGAAGGTGTTGCGGAAGCTGATACCCCGGACTTGGATCGTCGACCCGCATCCCTTGCCGCCCGGGGCGGTGCATGTCGGCCCGTTGGTCGGAGGGGAGATGATGGGCGATTGGCGGGAATTGGCCGACGCCTCGCAACGGGAGCGCGACCTGATCCTGAAAATCAGCGGATTCCATGAGTCGGCTGAAGGGGCACGTAGCGTTCTTTATGGACGGGACAGTTCGCGGGAGGAATGGTTGGCCGGGGTCGAGGAAGCGATCCGGATGAGCGGCACGCATCCGCACATCGTGCAGGAATACCGCAAACCGGTGCGCCGGGAGCATCCGGTCTATGATGAGAACGGCGACATCCGGCGGGTGGAAGGGCGGTTGCGGTTGTGTCCTTATTATTTCATTGAAGACGGCGAACCGACGTTGAGCGGGATCCTGGCGACCTTCTGTCCGGCCGATAAGAAAATTATCCACGGAATGAAGGACGCGGCGATGATTCCGTGCCGGGTGGAGAGGGAGTAGTTACGTGAGACAGGCATTCCTGCCTGTTTTTGACCATCACAGACAAGAATGTCTGTGTCACGCCCGGTGCCTTGAAAAAATGCAAAACCTGCTTGCGTTACCTGCGGCGGAGGTGTCTTATCTTTCTTTTCCCTCGATTCAAGGGGGAACACAACCAACAACAACAACGAAAATCATAGAGTTAAATTTCGAAGGAACTCACTATTCCTGGAATGTTTAATTCTGAAAAGACCTATGAACGTCACACCTAGAGACCTGCTCGACGCAGGCGTCCACTTCGGGCATCAACGCAAGCGCTGGAACCCGCGCTCCAAGGATTTCGTCTATGACCACCGCCACGGCGTGTCGATCATCGACTTGGAGAAGACCCACAAGCAACTCGAGAAAGCCACCGCTTTCCTCGAAGATCTCGTCGCTTCCGACAAGACCGTCCTCTTGGTCGGCACCAAGCGCCAGGCCCAGGAAATGATCCGGGAGTCCGCGCAAGCCACCAACATGCCGTTCTGCGCCAACCGCTGGATGGGTGGTACTTTGACCAATTTCGAAACCATCAAGCGCAGCATCGCCAAATACAAAAAGTATCTGGGCATGGAGGCCGATGGCTCCTTGAACAAGCTCCCGGGTAAAGAAGGAGCGATGGTGAAGCGTGAAATGGCCCGGATGCACCGCAATTTCGAAGGCCTCCAGGAAATGGGGCAATTGCCCTCCGCGCTGTTCGTCGTCGACATCAAGCACGAGGATATCGCCATTACCGAAGCCCGCCGCCTCAAGATTCCGGTGGTGGCGTTGGTTGACACGAATTCCGATCCGCATCTGGTCGATTATCCGATCCCGGGCAACGACGACGCCGCGAAGTCGATCCGGATCATCGTCGATACGATTGTCGAAGCCATCCAGAACGGACTTTCCCAACGGGATTCGCGCCGCGCCAGCAAAGGTGTCGCCGCCAATGCGCGCGCCGACATCAACCAGGAAGCCGCCCAACAACTGAGCGGGGACGCGGGCGACGTCAGCATCGACGGCGAAGCTCTTTCCGAATCAGGATTGTCTTCGGAGACCGCGGAGGCGGCCGGCAACCAACCCGAGTCGGCCGAAGTTCCGGCCAAGGAAGAAGGGAAGGAGTGATCCGCCCCCCCTGCGATCCCAGCGATTTATCATGAGCAACGTAATTAGCGCCAAACTGGTAAGTGAACTCCGCAGCAAGACCGGCGCCGGTCTGCTGGAGTGCAAAAAAGCCCTCACCGAAGCCGAGGGGGATCTCGAAAAGGCGGAAACCTTTCTGCGGAAGAAGGGGATCGCCACCGCCGCCAAGAAAGCGGGTCGGGCCACTTCCGAAGGGATCATCGAGTCCTACATCCACCTCGGTGGAAAGGTCGGAGTTCTCCTCGAACTCAACTGCGAGACCGACTTCGTGGCCAAGACCGATGATTTCAAGGCTTTGGCGCGGGACATCTGTCTGCAAATCGCCGCGGCGATGCCGATCTGCGTGACCCGCGACGAAGTCCCGGCCGCCGACATCGAGAAGGAAAAGGAAATCATGACCTCCCAACTCGAAGGAAAGCCGGCCCACGCGGTCGAAAAGATCATGGAAGGGAAACTCGACAAGTATTTCTCGGGAATCTGTCTCTTGGAGCAACCGTTTGTGAAGAATCCGGATCAGACCATCCGCGATTTGTTGAACGAGCGGGTGACGAAGCTCGGTGAAAACATCGTGATCCGACGCTTCGTTCGTTACCAAGTGGGAGCGTAAGAAACGGTTTCCCGCTTTGGGGATTTGTTAAAAGAGGCCGGGCCGATTGTGTCCGGCCTTTTTTTTGCGAGAGGATGTCGGGAAAAGGGGAATAAACCACGAATGGACACGAATGCACACGAATGGGGAAAGGCAGATGAAGAAGCGGATGATGGGAGGGGGACAAATGTAATCGTGTTCGTTCGGGGGTTGTGGTTCAAGGATTGAGGAAATGAGTAGAAGATGGAAATATGAGGTGGGTCCGCGGGATATTCTCCGGCGGGGGATGGCCAACCGGTGCCCGAACTGCGGCGGAAAGACCTTGTTCGAGCGGGCTTTTACAATGCATGAGAATTGCCCCAATTGCGGCATGCGGTTCGAGTGGGGCGAGGGTTTCTTTCTCGGATCGATGACGATCAATTATACGGTGACGATCCTCTTCTTCCTGCTGCCGGTCGCCATTCTTGGAGTGACCGGTTTCATCTCGCCGATGACCGCGATCGTCGTGGCTCTCTTGGGGGCGATTCTCTTTCCGATTCTCACCTATCGCTGTTCCCGGAGTTGGTGGTTGATGGCCTATTTTTATTTTCTCCCCCACGAACTTCCGGTCAATCGGGCGGGTGTGCCTCCCTACGAAGACGAAGCCTGAGCTTGCCCGCAAAGTGGCGCGGGGCCGTCCCGGCTCTTGGCGGAAGAGCCTGAGCAAGGTGTCAGGTTTTCAGGCGAGCTTCGCCGTTTTGTTCCGGGTTGCGGATTTCCGGGGCCTTGGGTAGGGTCGGGGAATGACGGCGTTACGTTCGGTTAATCCGGCTACCGGCGAGGAAATCGGGAGTTTCCCTGTGATGTCCGATGGGGAAATCGGACGGATCATTGATGAGGTCGACCGGGCGTTCGGCGATTGGCGGACGCGAGAGGCGGAGGCTCGGGCGGAGCCGTTGCGGCGACTGGGGGAGATCTTGCGGGGAAAGCGGGATTCGTTGGCGGATTTGATTGCCCGTGAAATGGGGAAACCGATCAGTCAAGGGCGGGGCGAGATCGAGAAATGCGCCACCCTCTGCGATTATTACGCGGAGAAGGGACCGGCCTTCCTTCGGCCGGAAGAGGTGCCGACCGAAGCGGCCCGTTCCTTTGTTACCTTTCAACCCCTGGGAGTGATCCTGGCGGTGATGCCGTGGAATTTTCCGTTTTGGCAGGTGCTGCGGTTCGCGGCACCGGCGATGGTCGCTGGAAACGGAGTGGTGTTGAAACACGCGTCGAACGTCACCGGATGTGCCCTGGGAATCGAGCGGCTTTTCCGGGAGGCGGAGTTTCCGGAAAGTTTGTTTCGCACCTTGGTGGCTCCGAGCGACCGGATGGTAAAGGTGATCGAGAACTCGAAGATTCGCGGCGTGACGGTGACCGGAAGTGTCGCGGCGGGAAAAGCGGTGGCGGAAGCGGCGGGGCGGATGTTGAAAAAGACGGTGCTCGAGTTGGGCGGGAGCGATCCGTATCTGATTTTGGAAGACGCCGATCTGGAGTTGGCGGCCGAGACGTGTGCCGCGAGTCGGTTGATCAATTCCGGGCAAAGCTGCATCGCGGCCAAGCGATTCATCGTGGTGGAAAAAGTCCGCGCGGAGTTCGAGAGGCGGTTCGTCGACAAGATGAAGAGCAAATACGTCGGGGACCCGCTGGAGCCGGGGACCGAGGTGGGTCCACTGGCCCGGATCGATTTGCGGGACGATCTGCATCGGCAGGTGACGGAGAGCGTGGAGCAAGGGGCGGTTCGGTTGCTGGGGGGAGAGGAACTCGCGCGACCGGGGGCTTATTACTTGCCGACCGTGTTGACCGACGTTCGTCCGGGGATGCCGGCGTTTGACGAAGAGCTGTTCGGCCCGGTGGCGGCGATCGTGCCGGTCGCGGACGAGGACGAGGCGGTCTCGATGGCCAACCGGAGCCGCTTCGGGCTGGGGGCGGCGGTTTTCACGCGGGATCGCGCACGCGGAGAGATTATCGCGGCGACGCGCTTGGAGGCGGGGGCTTGTTTCGTGAACGCCTTGGTGAAATCCGATCCGCGGCTTCCGTTTGGGGGAATTAAGGAATCCGGTTACGGGCGGGAACTCGGGATCTTCGGGATCCGCGAGTTCGTGAACGTGAAAACCGTTTACGTCGCGTGAGTTCAGGGATTCCCCCTCTTTTCAGTCGGCCTTGCGCCGATGGAATCCGGGCGGATGCGACGTTACTGTAAGGGTATGGGCAACGAAGCGTTTAAATTTTTGCAGGAAGCGGTGGGGAAGCCGGAATGGGTATCAACCATCGAGGAGGGGAGCGGCGAGGAAGTGGTCGAATTGGCCAAAGAGAATGGTTATGACTGTGGGATCGACGATTTGAAGAAGGTCGCGGCGGAGATTGTCGAAGGGAAGGATGATCCCGACCGGGTTTCGGAGCAGGGGGTCAAGGAAGCGACCCAATCTTCGGCCGGTTTCGACGAACACGGGGGATACGGGTCCGACAGCGGTTTTGCTCTGATGTCCGGAATCGCGGCGGCGCTGTTGAAAAAGTAGCTCCGGGGGAGGTAGCGGGGTTAACCATTGGGAAGGTCGCGGATCAGGCATTTGGCGATCCGTTCCCATTCCTCGTCGACGGTTCCTTCGTGACGTGCCTTCCCGGCGCGGCCGTACCAGTAACCGGCGTTGCTTAAATCGCCTTCTTTCCGGTGGAGGTAACCGTGGACCCAGGCGAGCGGGCGCGTTTGCCCGTTTTGGCAGACTTCATGTGCTTTTTCCCAGTCCCCCTTGGCGTCCCACCAGAGGGCCTGCAGGGCCGG
This sequence comes from Verruconatronum alginivorum, assembly GCF_056590205.1. Taxonomy (NCBI): domain Bacteria; kingdom Pseudomonadati; phylum Verrucomicrobiota; class Opitutia; order Opitutales; family Verruconatronaceae; genus Verruconatronum; species Verruconatronum alginivorum. The sequence goes on from NZ_JBWPVQ010000001.1 coordinate 4,763,029, forward strand.
GTGAAGCTCTTCGGTAGGTTGTTCGCCTTTTTCGATTTTGTTGGAAAATTCTTCGAAAGTCATCGTTGCCTCCTTGACTGAGTATTGCGCTCTTTGTTTTAGCATAACGCATTGATTCCCGAGGGCAAGGGTAAGGGGGACGGTTTTCCGAGAGATGTCGGCAGCCGGGTCGGCGGATGTGGGTCGTGAAACAGGCATTTCTGTCTGTGGTTCCCATCGCCTCCCGGCGTTCGCTTTAGCATGCCGGCTTTCGCCGGATGTCGCGGTGGAAAAGCTCGTCGGCAACGGGAATCCATCAGGCGAAAGCCCGATGCTACGAAGCAAATACTCTTTCCGGGGCGGGCGTGGCACGGACATTTTGTCTGTTGTTCCCATCGCCTCCCGGCGTTGGCTGTAGCATGCCGGCTTTCGCCGGATGTCGCGTTGGAAAAGCTCGTCGGCAACGGATATCCATCAGGCGAAAGCCCGATGCTACGAAGCAGATACTCTTTCCGGGGCGGGCGTGGCACGGACATTTTGTCTGTGGTTCCCATCGCCTCCCGGCGTTGGCTGTAGCATGCCGGCTTTCGCCGGATGTCGCGGAGGAAAAGCTCGTCGGCAACGGAAATCCATCAGGCGAAAGCCCGATGCTACGAAGCAAATACTCTTTCCGGGGCGGGTGTGGCGCGGACATTCTGTCTGTGGTTCCCATCGCCTCACGGCTTTCGCTGGAAAAGCTCGTCGGCAACGGAAATCCATCAGGCGAAAGCCCGATGCTACGAAGCAAATACTCTTTCCGGGGCGGGCGTGGCACGGACATTCTGTCTGTGGTTCCCATCGCTTCCAGGCGTTCGCTGTAGCATGCCGGTTTTCGCCGGATGTCGCGGTGGAAAAGCTCGTCGGCAATGGAAATCCATCAGGCGAAAGCCCGATGCTACGAAGCAAATACTCTTTCCGGAGCGGGCGTGGCGCGGACATTCTGTCTGTGGTTCCCATCGCCTCACGGCTTTCGCTGTAGCATGCCGGCTTTCGCCGGATGTCGCGTTGGAAAAGCTCGTCGGCAACGGAAATTCATCAGGCGAAAGCCGGGCGAAAGCCCGATGCTACGAAGCAAATACTCTTTCCGGGGCGGGCGTGGTACGGACATTCTGTCTGTGGTTCCCATCGCCTCCCGGCGTTCGCTGTAGCATGCCGGCTTTCGCCGGATGTCGCGGTGGAAAAGCTCGTCGGCAACGGAAATCCATCAGGCGAAAGCCCGATGCTGCTATGAGGGTTTCGTGACAAGCGGAAAATGAAACCGTTGTTTGATTTATTTTTCTTAGGACATTCTTAAGATCTGCTTTCTTACCTTAGTTCCCCTAGCGGGGGTTTGGGGGCGGCAATGAGCCCCAATCTTTTGGCCTTTGGAGTTGCCCCCGGAAAGGAATGTCTCTCGTCCCCGGTCCCCTCGAACTGGCCGGGGGGACAAACTGCTATCCGCGCGTGCCTTAGAGGCAGCGCATTATAATTTATGCGACCCCCGGCGAGGCCGGAGGAAAAGAGGGACGGAGCAAGCGGCACAATCTACAGGAACGGATGAAAGTCCAAGCATCGAAACGTGCGCGCTCCACTCCGAAATCGGGTTCGCTTCAGGCAAAAAGATCAAAGAACAAAAAGGGAAGTTGGTTGCCCTCAGCCGACTGCAACCTCGGGCATCCTCAGGCCGAGCTTCTCAGGCGTGGTTTGACCGGTGGCCAACCGCCACAGATCGATGGCGAGCTTGCGGGCGGCCGCGACCGCGATCTTGCGCCGAGACCGGCCGCTGACAAGCTTCTCGACCAACTCGCGCACGGGCGGGTAATCGGGTTGCCATCGCACCATGCGCCAGACCGCTTCGATTAACAGGGCGCGTATTCGCGGATTGCCGTGCTTGTTTATACTCAGATCCCGGGAGGATCCTCCGCTTTGGTGAACCCCGGCACATAATCCGACGAAGCCGGCCACTTGACGCCGGTTCTTAAACCGTCCCCAGTCGCAGATCTCCCGCAGGAGCATCACCCAGGTCAGGGCTCCGATTCCGACCGGCAGAGGCTGTTTAACCTCCTCGACCAGTTCCTTTTTGATGGCCCTTTCCTTCTCGTCGAGCTTCAGCAGAATCTCACGCATTACCTCAAGTTGCTGGACCAGATACTCGGGTAATTCGAGACAGAGATCCTTCCATTTGCGCGGCCCCCACCAACGGCCTTTCACGTGGAATCCCTGCGCCAGCAACGCGCTTCGACCACGTGCCTCCCATCCACTCCGGCTCTTCTTGATCTGATCGCGCAGACGTGATCTCGCCCGCGCCTGTTCTTCCTCCTGGCTTGGCACACGAATGACCGTGAAGGCCTTCTTGTTGCCTCGCAAATAGCGGTCGAGTTGGTCGACCAGCCCCCGCGCATCAAGGTTATCCGTCTTTTGGTTGCGTCCGCCCGCCAGGCTCACCGGGGCAACCACGAAAACGGTGGCTCCCAATTCGGTGAGCTGGCGGTATAATCCATAGCCGCAAGGACCAGCCTCATAACAGGCATAAACCTTCAGGTCGGCGGCCACTAACTTGCCAACGAGGCGAACCAGTTCCTCGTGCTTCAAGCGCAACGGGCGTTGCGGCAAGCTGCCGTCCACCTGTAGGCAAGCCACGCCATCGCGGGCATGAAGATCGATCCCGAGCTTGACCTCCTGCCCATTGGACGAGACGATTCCGTTAATCAATTTGGAGAAGTTATTTTTCGATTGGTTATTCATATCGGGCGACATGTTGGAGAATTCTTTCCCACTTGTCGCCCTCATGTTATCTACGAAGCAAATACTCTTTCCGGGGCGGGCGTGGCACGGACTTTTGTCTGTGGTTCCCATCGCCTCCCGGCGTTCGCTGTAGCATGCCGGCTTTCGCCGGATGTCGCGCTGGAAAAGCTCGTCGGCAACGGAAATTCATCAGGCGAAAGCCCGATGCTACGAGGCAAATTGGAGGTATCTGGGCGGGACTTGCGAAAGCAGGGGATCCGGGGTAGGTTTCGTTGTCCGAAACGGACGCAGAAAAGAGGGAGGCCCCTATGACAAAGCTCGATGGTTACCTGGATTGGGTGGAGGACCGGCGGGATCTGTTTTTCGAATCGATCCGGATCTTCCTTGGAGTGGTGTTGTTTGTGCGGGGATTGTTGTTTTTCCTGCCGACCGGACGGGAGGTGTTGGCCGGTTTTTTGGATACGGTCCCGCTTGAAGGATGGTTGATGCCGGTAGTGTTGGGGCATTACGTTATCATGGCCCATTTGTGCGGCGGCTTGTTTTTGGCGATCGGCTTGCTTACGCGACTTTCCGCGTTGATCCAGATTCCGATTCTGATCGGGGCGGTGTTTTTCGTCCATATCGGCGGAGGATTGTTCGTCGCCGGGCAATCGTTGGAGTTGGCCGCTCTGGTGTTGTTTCTGCTGGTGATCGTTTTTCTCCGGGGGCCGGGTGTTTGGACGCTCGACCATTACCTGTTGCACCGGACGATGGGTCTGCCGGAGCACGGGCATGGACATGGACATCGGTCGGTGATCAATCCGTGAGTCAGGTGAGGCCACAGACAGAAATGTCTGTGTCACGGGAGATCAGTCTTTGCGCGTCGACACCTCGATGACGTCGTGGGGGGCGGATTCTTTCAGGCCGGCGGAGCTGACGCGAATGTAGCAGGCGCGTTTGCGGAGTTCGCCAAGATTGGCGGCCCCGAGGTAGCCCATGCCGGATTGGATGCCGCCGATCAGTTCCGACAAGGTGGTGTCGACCGATCCGGAAACCTCCTTGAGAGCTTCGATCCCCTCGGCGGTCACCTTGCGGGCCGTATCGGCTTTCTCGTGACCGTAGCGGGTGGCGGAGCCCATTTTCATCGCGGCGAGGCTGCCCATGCCGCGGTATTGTTTGTAAAGTTTGCCGTCGATTTCGATGATCTCACCGGGGGCTTCGCGGCAACCGGCGAAGAGACTGCCGCAGATGACGGCGTCGGCGATGGTCAGAGCCTTGGTGATGTCGCCGGATTTGGAGATGCCGCCGTCGGAGATGATTTTCACCCCTTTTTGTTTGGCGACCTCGGAGGCGACGTAGATGGCGGTGAGCTGGGGAATGCCGACGCCGGCGACGAGGCGGGTGGTGCAGATCGAGCCGGACCCTTGGCCGACCTTGATGGCATTGGCGCCGCAGTCGGCGAGGAATTCGACCCCGGCCCCGCTGGTGACGTTGCCGGCGATGATCGTCATGTCGGCGAAGGCGTCGCGGACCATCCGGACCATGTCGCCGACGCCCCGGGTGTGGCCGTGGGCGGTGGAGATCGCGATGGCGTCAACCCCTTCGTCGACCAGTTGGCCGACGTGGGTGACGATCCGGTCGCGGTCGAGTTCGCCGGTCGGTTTGCGGACCGGGGCGATGGCGGCCCCGACGATGAGGCGGAAGGAGGAGTCGCGGCTCGAACGCCGGGCGGAGGTCGCTTCCGAAGTGATTTTTTCGACGTCGGAGAGCGTGATCAAGCCGCGAAGTCTGTCCTCCGCGTCGACCACGAGAAGTTTGTGGATGCCGATGTTTTCGGTGAAAAAGCGGTCGGCGGCCTGGATCGGGTCGCGGCTGATTTCCTTGTCGGAAATGGTGATCAACTGTTGGCGCGGGGTCATGGCCCGGGCCACGGGAAGGTTGCGATAGCGCTCCTTGACCACTTTGCCGGAGAGGAGGCCGAGTAACTTCCCGGATTCGTCGACGACCGGGAAGGTGCGGAAGGCGAAGGACTTGCGTTCGATCAAGTCGAGGACGTCGCCGACGTGGAGGTCGGGGGAGATCGAAATCGGGTCCTGGATCAATCCTTGGATGTGACGTTTGACCCGGGAAACCTCTTTGATCTGGGTCTTGGCCGGCATGTTGTAATGGATCAGGCCCATGCCGCCGTTGAGGGAGAGGGCGATCGCCATCGGGGCCTCGGTGACGGTGTCCATGTCCGACGAAAGGATCGGAATGTTGAGCTTCAGGTTGTCGGAGAGACTGGTTTCGAGGGTGGTCTCCTTGGGGAGAACCTCCGAGTAGCGGGTAGCGAGCGAAATGTCGTCGAACGTGAGCGCGACATGTTGGTTCGCCCGGAAAAAGGCGTCCGCCGATTGGAAGAATTTTGAGTCGAGTTCCTCTACGCTTGAGCTTGCGTGGTCCTTCATAGTGAATAGGTGAACGAAAAAGAGGCATTGATCAAACGGAATTTATCGCCGTTTCGCATCATCCATCGGAGCTTATGAAATTGCATGTGGAAGTCCGTCCGTATCGCCGATCATTTCGCCGTCCGTTGACCACCGCTCATGGAGAATGGCGGGAGCGGCGCGGTTTTTTGCTGCGGATCACCGACGACGAAGGGAAGTCGGGTTTCGGGGAAGTCGCGCCGGTTCCATGGCTCGGGTCGGAAACCGAGGAGGAGGCGGCGGCCTTTCTGCGGAGGTTTCAGGAAGGCTCGGGCGGGATGGGGGAGATCAGCCGGTTGCCCGCCTGCCGGTTCGGCATCGATTCGGCGATGGCCGACTTGCGCGGCGATTTCGCGGAAATCCCGGTGCGACCGCTGGAAGTGGCGGCGCTGTTGCCGTCCGGGTCTGACGCCTTGGAGGAGATGGCGAGTAAAACGCGGGAAGGATTCCGGATATTCAAATGGAAGATCGGGGTGTTGCCCGCCGGGGAGGAGCGGGAGTTGTATCGCGAACTCGACCGGAACCGTCCGGAAGGAAGTCGGCTTCGGCTCGATGCGAACGGGGCGCTCTCGTTGGCGGAGGCGCGGGAGTGGTTGCGGTTATTGGACGAAACCGGGGCGGAGATGTTGGAGCAGCCGTTGCCGGTGGCGGGGTTCGCGGAGATGGTCGAATTGACCAAGGAGTTCGCGACGCCGATCGCCTTGGACGAAGGGATCGGAGGCGCCCGGCAGTTCGAGGAGGCGCACCGGCGGGGTTGGACGGGGCTCTATGTGGTGAAACCGGCGATCTTTGGGGCGATGCGGGAGGCGGCGGCCCTGTTGCTGCCGTTGCGTCCGCGGTTGGTTTTTTCGTCGGTGTTCGAGACCTCGATCGGATTCGAGTCGGTGTTGCGCTGGGCGTCTCGCTGGCAGGCCGACGGGTGCGCGGCGGGATTCGGGACGGACGCCTATTTGGAAGAGGATGGATGGTTCGTCCATCCCCGGGGACCGAAGGTCATCCGAGGATTGGTGGATTTGGCGCGGATTTGGGGTGGGGAGGGGGAGGGATAGACGATAGACGATAGCAGATAGACGATAGACGATAGGGGCTATTTTCGGGCGGCTTCTTCGTTTTCGGTGCAGTCGGAGCAGACGCCGAAGAACTCGAGCATGTGGGAGACGTTGCGGTAGCCGCGTTCGCGGACGAGCCGTTCGAGGCCTTCGACGACGCAGAAATCGAGAGATTCCACTTTCTGGCAGGAGGTGCAGACGATGTGGTGGTGGTGGTCGGGGCCGATGTCGATCTCGTAAAGACTGGTGCCGTCGTGGAAATGGCAGCGGCGGACGAGGTTCAATTTCTCGAAGGCCGCGAGGCAGCGGTAAACGGTGGCCAAATCGCAGAGGCCGGACTCCAGTTCCCCGTGGATTTCCTCGATGGTGGCCGGACGGCTCTTCTCCAGGAGGACCTGGAGGATTGCCTTACGGGGGCGGGTGATCCGCAATTGGTTCTTTCGGAGCGTTTCCAGCGCTTCTTCCATGAGGGCGCCAGGGTCGGCGTGAGTGTGCGGGTGGTCGGCCATGAGTGATGAAAGTCGCCTCCAAGCTGCTTGAGACCGGGCAAAACATCAAATTCTAATTTTACTTTTGCGCTATTCCCGAGAAAGTAGCAGCGTCAGGAGAATAAGGGAAAACACCAGTCCCCCGGTCGGGGATTGGCCCGCACTCGCCACTTTTCGGACAGGGACAAGGAGAACACCAGATGCAGGAGCAAGAATTTTCAGAGGTCGTCGATTTGATCCGCAAGGAGGATCCACGGTTTGCCAAAGGAGCCTATTTCTTTGTCCGTCAAGGCCTTGACTATACGATCCGCAAACTCGACGAACAGGAGCCGGAGCGGGGGACACGTCATGTGAGCGGGACCGACCTGCTCGAAGGGATGCGGGAATTCGCTTTGGACCGTTACGGTCCGATGAGCCACACTCTCCTGACCGAGTGGGGCCTCGGGGAATGCCGTCACTTCGGGGAAATTGTTTTCCAGTTGGTCGATTATGGCGTGCTCGGGAAGACGGAAGATGATAAGTTGGAAGACTTCTGCGGCGGATACGACTTCGAGGAGGCCTTTTTGGGGCCGTTCCGTCCGGCGAAAGCCCGGAAACCGGTCCGAAACGCCCGGCCGGCTCGCAGTCGCGACTAAACGCATCATTCTTTTCCGATATGTCTTCCAATTTCATCGCACCCGCTTCGGGGCGACTTCTCGATTCGTTGCTCAATGAAACCGTCGAGCGCTTCACGCTGCCGAACGGTCTGGTCGTTTTATTCAAGGAGGAGAGCGCCGCGCCGGTCAGTTCGGTCCAGCTCTGGGTGAAGACCGGCAGCATCCACGAAGGGGAAAGCCTCGGCTCGGGGTTGTCCCACTTCCTGGAGCACATGCTCTTCAAAGGAACCGAGAAACGGGCCGGCAAGGAAATCTCCAGCTTGGTCCAGGCCAATGGGGGCAACATCAACGCCTACACCAGTTTCGACCGGACGGTCTATTACATCGATCTGCCGAGCGACAGCACGGCGGTGGCGCTCGACATCCTGGCCGACGCGGTTTTCCACTCGCGCCTGCCGGAGGAGGAAGTCGAGAAAGAGCGGGAGGTGATCTTGCGGGAGATCGACATGTATCTCGACGACCCGTTGTCACAGTTGTCGCAATCGCTGTTCGAGACCGCCTTCCGCGAGCATCCCTATCGGGCACCGGTGATCGGTTACCGCGACGTCTTCGAGACGGTGACCCGGGATGAATTGATGCGGTATTACCGGCAACGTTACGTGCCGAACAACGCGGTCCTGGTGGTGGCGGGGGATTGGGATCTGGACTCCTGCCGGGCGGAGGTGGAGCGGCATTTCGGGAGCCTGCCCCGGCGGAAGATCGCGCCGGTCTTTGTGCCGGCGGAACCGGAGCAACTCGCCTATCGCGAGAATCGGATCTTCGGCGATGTCCATGTGATGCATTGCGGGCTCGGCTTCAAGATTCCCGGGTTGACCCATCCCGATTCGCCCGCGCTGAAGATTTTGGCCAGCATCCTCGGTTACGGAAGCAGCTCCATCCTCTGGAAAAGTCTGCGCGACCGGGACCAACTGGTCCACGATATCGACGTCTCGACCTGGAATCCCGGCACCTCCGGGCTGTTTTACGTCTCCTTCGTCGCCGACCCGGAGAATCGGGAAGCGGCGATCGCCGCGCTCTGGAAGGAATTGGATGCGGTGGTCAAGGATGGGGTCCCGCCCGCCTTGTTGCAGAAGACGATCCGCCAGGCGTTGGTCGGGGAAGTGAACGTCCGGAAAACGGTGCAAGGGCAAGCGGCCCGTCTCGGGGCGGCCGAAGTGGTGGTCGGCGATCTCGATTATCCGCGGGTTTATTTGAAGCAGTTGGCGGCGGTGACGCCGGAAGATTTGCGACGCGTTTGCCGGCAATATCTGCGAGCGGACAAGCTGACCACGGTGACGCTGAATCCGGAAGCGGAAACCGCAGGAGCTCGGACGGCGACGAAGGCGGCCCGCCGGGAGTCGGGATGCGAGCAATTCAAACTTTCGAACGGGACCACGGTGTTGTTGCAGCCCGATTCCCGTTTGCCGAGCGTGCACACCCGGTTGATCCTGCGGGGCGGTCCGGTTTATGAACGGCCGGAGACCCGGGGATCGACGGCGATCCTGGCGACGATGTTGACCAAGGACACGGTGCGCCGGAGCAAGGAGGAAGTCGCCGAAGCGATCGAAGGGGCGGGCGGCTCGATGAGCGATTTCTCCGGAAACAACACCTTTGGCCTGTCGGTGGAAGTGTTGCCGGACGATTTGGAACTCGGACTGAAATTGGCGGGCGAGGCGTTGCTCTCCCCGGCTTTCTTGCCGGAAACCTTCGCCCGGGAAAAGGAAGCGGAGATCGCCTCGTTGAAGGAGGATCTCGACGAAATCGTCGACTACGGCCGGAAGTGTCTGCGGGCCCGGTTTTTCGGGAAACATCCGTTCGCGATCGAACCGAGCGGGACATTGGAGACGTTGTCGGCGGTTCGGTTGGAGGATGTGCGGGAGCTCTACGCCTTGACGGTTTGCGCCGAAAACCTGGTGGTCAGCGTGGCCGGGGATTTCGATCCGGCGGAGATGCGGGAACGCCTCGAAGCGATTTTCGGGAAAACGCCGGCGTGCGATTTCCGTCCGGTTCCGGCTCCGTTCGCCGCTCCCTTGAGTCCGGGCGAGTATCGGGAAACCATGGCGCGGAAACAGGCCGTGGTGTTCGAGGCGTATCCGGACGCGGGGATCACCGATCCCACGTATGCCGTCGGCGAGGTGGCCGACGAGCTGTTCAGCGGGATGTCGAGCCTGTTGTTCGAGCGGGTCCGCGACGATCTCGGGTTGGCCTATTTCGTCGGGTCGAACCGGATCACCGGCGTGGACACCGGACTCTTTTACTTTTATGCCGGAACCAATCCCGCGACCGTCGATCCCGTGGTGAGCGAGATCGGCCGGGAAATCGATCGGGTCCGCGACGGCAAGGTGACCGAAGAGGAACTGCGCCGGTGCCGGAAGCGGTTGAAGGCGCGGAAACGGATGGGGCTGCAATCGTTTGGCGCCCGGGCGATGGATGCCGGATTGAATTATCTGTTCGGATTGCCGGTGGCCGATCTGAAGGCGTATGAAGCCAAGGTCGACGCGGTCACCGTGGCCGATCTCCAAGCGTTCGCCCGCCAGCGGTTTTGTTCGGAAAACCGCGTGCTGTTGGTGGTCGGCCCCGACGGGGCGAAAGCCGTCGGGTGATTCCCAATGGGTGAGACAGGGATTCCTTGTCTGTCTGTAGTTCCGATAGCCTCCCAGCTTCCGCTGTAGCATGCCGGCTTTCGCCGGATGTAGCGGGAAAAGCCCGTCGGCACCGGAAATCCATCAGGCGAAAGCCTGATGCTACGAAGAGGGTATCCGAAAAGGTTTTCGGTCGATCCCTGGCTGTAGCAGCGGGGAAAGACAACACACCCCACCATGCTTGCGCATGGTCCCCCCCTCTCCAGAGGGGATCGGCGTACAGGAAGTTCCCCTCTTGAGAGGGGGGGACCGCTCGCTAGAGCGGTGGGGTGTGTTTCCAGGCCGGTCCGGTCGCTGCGAACCCTTTTCGGATGGGGTCTATGAAGCAAATACTCTTTCCGAGACGGGCGTGGCACAAACGTCTGCCTGTATTTGCGTTGGTGTCGCGGGTCACCAACAATGGTGCGTGATGCCTCGACAAATCCTCTAAGAGTTTTCTAAGATCGGCCTTTACCTATAATTATGAAGATATTTTTGGATGGCTCATTAGTGGAGGCGGCGGACGCCAAGATTTCGGTTTTCGATCACGGAGTCCTTTACGGAGACGGCGTGTTCGAGGGGATCCGGCTCTATCAAGGGTGCGTTTTCCGTTTGGACGAGCATCTGGAGCGGTTGGAGTTTTCGGCCAAGGCGCTCATGTTGAAGTTGCCGATGTCGCGGGCGGAGATCGCCGAGGCGGTCTGCGAAACTTGCCGGCAAAACAACCTCACCGACGGTTACATCCGGTTGGTCGTCACCCGCGGGGTGGGGAATCTCGGCTTGTCGCCGAACTCGTGCGCCAAGCCGTCGATCTTCATCATCGCCGACAAGATCGAGCTCTATCCGAAGGAGCATTACGAGCGCGGGTTGACCGTGGTGACGGTTCCGACCCGGCGGAACGGTCCGGCGACGTTGAGTCCGGCGATCAAGTCGTTGAATTACCTGAACAACATCTTCGCCCGGGTCGAAGCCTCGATGGCCGGAGCGAGCGAAGCGATCATGCTCAATGAGCAAGGGTATGTGTCGGAGTGTTCGGGGGACAATATCTTCACCCTCTTCAAGGGCAAAATATACACACCCCCGGCGAGCAGCGGGGCGTTGAAGGGGATCACCCGTGACGTCGTCATCGAGATCGCGGAGGAGTTGGGGATTCCCCTTGTCGAAGCCAATTTGACCCGCTATGATCTCTGGATCGCTGAGGAGTGTTTCCTGACCGGCACGGCTGCGGAAGTGGTTCCGGTGGCCAAGATCGACGGTCGGGATATCGGCGACGGGAAGCCGGGACCGATCACCGGCAAGTTCCTCGAGGCATTCCGGAAACGGGTCTGCCGCGAGGGAACTTTCCTGTGAATACGGCGGTCCTCAATGGGGGATTTCCTGCCCGTTGACTGACGGATTCCATGGAGATGCCGCGGCTTGTGCGCTCGGGTTGCGGCTTTTCTTTACATCTTGCGCGCAAGGGGCATAGAATTGCCGGAAAAGGACCGCAATGCGGCGATTTTCGTGAGAAAGTGATATCTTAAGACAATGGCGAACTCTTTGAAATGTAACCTTTGCGACAATTTGGCATCGGTTCACCTCACTCAGATCTTGAACAACAAGATCCACAAGGTGGACCTGTGCGAATCTTGCGCACAGGCCAAAGGGGTGACCGACCCGAATGGGTTCTCACTCGCCGACCTGTTGGTCAAGTCGCCTCTCGTGGGCGAATCGCCGTCGGGGCAGTTGAAATGCCCGTCGTGCGGTTTTACTCAAAACGATTTTCGTAAACTGGGCCGCCTCGGCTGTCCGGATTGCTACGGGGTTTTCACGTCTTTGCTCGCACCGGTTCTGGAAAACATGCACAAAGGGACCACGCACAAGGGCAAGATCCCCGTCAAAGCGTTGGAACGGGTTTCGATCGACGAGCGGTTGAAGGCATTGGAGGAGGAAATCCAGGATGCCGTCAAAGCCGAGCGATACGAGGACGCCGCCAAGATCCGCGATCAAATCAACCAATTGAAACAAGGTGCGGAAAACCGATCCTCATAAAGCGATGTCGATTCGTTCGCTGTTCAATTCCAAAGCGGAGCTGACGCATAGTCCCAGCGCCAAGTGCCCGGTCGTCCTGAGCACCCGGATCCGGCTTGCCCGCAATCTCCACGGTTTTCCTTTCCCCGGTTGGGCGAAGCCGGACATGCGGCGGAAGATCGCCGACATTTGTCTCGAAGCGATCGCCGGCCTCCAGGCCGCCAAGAACGCCATCATCGTCAAGGCGGAGGACATCTCGGACCTCGAAAAGCAGATCCTCTACGAACGCCACCTGATCAGCCGGGAGCTGATGTCGAGCAAGAGCGGATCGGGCGCGGTGGTGAGCAAGGACCAGTCTTGCGTCATCATGATCAACGAGGAAGACCATCTCCGGATCCAGGTCCTCCGCAACGGCTTTAATTTCAAGCGGGCCTGGAGCGCGATCGACGCGATCGACACCGCGATCGAGGAGCAACTCTCCTATGCCTTTTCGCCGCAGATCGGTTATCTCACCGCCTGCCCGACGAATCTGGGCACCGGGATGCGGGCCTCGACGATGATGCATCTCCCGGCGTTGACCCTGGCCAACCAGATGGAGAAAGTGATCCGGGCGGTCAACCAACTCGGCATCGCGGTCCGCGGATTGTTCGGGGAGGGGTCGGACGCCAGCGGCAGCATTTTTCAAATTTCCAACCAGACCACCCTCGGCGAAAGCGAAGAGGCGATCATCAAACGACTTTCCAGCGTGCTCAATACCGTGATCGAGCAGGAGATGAACGCCCGGGCGAAGTTGATGGAGACCGACGCGGCCAAGATCCTCGACAAGATCGGCCGGGCCTACGGGACGTTGCGTCATGGCTACGTGACGGCGTCGTCTGAAGCGATGAATCTCCTCTCGTTGATCCGCCTCGGCATTGATCTGGAGGTCTTTCCCCAGGAGCACCGCTCCCTGGTCGACCGCTTGTTGATCGAATGTCAGCCGGGCCACGTGCAATACGCCGCGAAGAAGCTCAAGGTGGAGACGGGCGAACGCGATCGGCTCCGGGCCGCGCACCTCCGGGCGGAGTTTGCAAAACTGCCTGAACCAGATTTAAGTAAAACAAACGAATAACCCACAACCAGAGACATCATGGAACCAATGAACAACTTCACGCCGAGAGCGCAGCAGGTCTTGGCGTTGGCCAGAAAGGAAGCGGACCGTTTTCATCATAACTACGTGGGGACGGAGCATTTGCTTCTCGGCTTGATCAAACTCGGTCAAGGCGTCGCCGTCAGTGTGTTGCAGAAAATGGGGATGGACCTCGATACCGTCCGCAACGCGGTCGAAAAGCAGGTCGGCACCGGACCCGAGGGCAAACCGACCGGCAACATCCCGTACACCCCGCGGGTGAAGAAGGTCCTCGCCCTCGCTGGCAAAGAAGCCAAGGCGCTCAATCACAGCTACGTCGGCACCGAACACATTTTGCTGGGACTTCTCCGCGAAGGAGAAGGGGTGGCGGCCCGGGTCCTCAAGGCGCTCGACGTCGACATCGAACGGACCCGCAACGAGATCCTCAGTGAACTCGATCCGCAATTCACCGGCGAGCCCGACGAAGGGATGGCGACCGGCGGACGCGGTCAGTCGCCCGAGGAGAAAAAGGACCAGAAAACTCCGGCCCTCAAGGCTTTCGGCCGCGATCTCACCGAACTCGCCCGCCGCGGCGAACTCGATCCGGTGATCGGCCGCAAGAACGAGATTCGCCGGGTGGTGCAGATCCTTTGCCGCCGGACCAAGAACAACCCGGTCCTGATCGGGGAGGCCGGCGTCGGCAAGACCGCCATAGTCGAAGGCCTGGCTCAGGAAATCGCCAGCGGCCTCGTGCCGGAGATTCTCGCCGACAAGCGGGTCGTCACGCTCGACCTCGCTCTGATGGTGGCCGGCACGAAGTACCGCGGTCAGTTCGAAGAGCGGATCAAGGCGGTGATGGAGGAGATCAAACGGGCGCGCAACATCATCATCTTCATCGACGAGTTGCACACCATCGTCGGAGCCGGCGCCGCCGAAGGGGCGATGGACGCTTCGAATATCTTCAAACCCTCCCTTTCCCGGGGCGAGTTGCAATGCATCGGCGCCACCACGCTGTCGGAGTATCGCAAATACATCGAGAAGGACAGCGCCCTCGACCGCCGTTTCCAAAGCGTGAAGGTCGACGCGCCGTCGGTCGACGACACGATTTTGATCCTCAAGGGCATCCGGAGCAAATACGAGGAGCACCACAAAGTGGTCTTTACCGACCATTCGTTGGAAGCCGCCGCGAAGCTGTCGGACCGCTATATCACCGGCCGTTTCTTGCCGGATAAGGCGATCGACGTCCTGGACGAAGCCGGGGCCCGCGCCCGCATCGCTTCGCTGAACCGGCCGCCGGAAATCGAAGATCTCTCGACCGAGATCGACGAAGTCTGCGCCAAGAAGGAAGAGGCGATCAGCAAGCAGCATTTCGAGGAGGCCGCCGAATTCCGCGACAAGGAGAAGCAACTCCGGGCCAAACGCGAGCAGGTGCTGGAAAACTGGAAGAAGCACCGCGAGGAAAAGACCATCACCGTCGGCGACGAGGAGATGATGCATGTCGTCGCCGCCTGGACCGGTATTCCATTGCAGCGAATGGAGCGGAAGGAAGCCGAAAAGCTCCTCCAGATCGAAGGCGAGTTGCAGCGGTCGGTCATCGGCCAGGAAGAAGCGACCGTGGTCATCGCCAAGGCGTTGCGCCGCTCGCGGGCCGATCTCAAGGATCCGCGCCGCCCGATCGGATCGTTCATGTTCATGGGACCGACCGGGGTGGGGAAGACCCATCTCGCGAAGACTCTCGCCGACAAAATGTTCGGCAACCAGGATGCGATCATCCAGATCGACATGTCGGAATACATGGAGAAGTTCTCCGTCTCCCGCCTGATCGGATCGCCGCCGGGGTATGTCGGATACGAAGAAGGCGGACAGCTTTCCGAGGCGGTCCGGCGGAAGCCATATTCGGTGATCCTTTTCGACGAAATCGAAAAGGCCCACCCGGACGTGATCCAGCTCCTTCTGCAAGTGTTGGAAGATGGCCGGTTGACCGATAGTTTGGGACGGACCGTCGATTTCCGGAACACGATCATCATCATGACCTCGAACGTCGGGGCCAGCCATCTGCATTCGCAAGGGGTGATGGGCTTCGGGACCGCTCCGGGCGCCGGAGGCGGAGGTTTCGAAAAGGCGAGGGACAAGATCCTCGACGAAGCGAAACGCGTGTTCAAACCGGAGTTCCTGAACCGGATCAACGAGATGGTCGTTTTCCGTCCGCTCGGGCGCGAGGAGTTGGTCAAGATCGTCGAACTCGAAGTCGACAAAGTCGCGAAGCGTTTGGCGGAACGGGAAATCGTTCTTGATATCACCCGCGAAGCCAAGTTGCTCCTGATCGAGAAAGGCTACGACGAAAAGTATGGCGCGCGTCCGTTGCGCCGTGCCGTCGAGCATTATCTCGAAGATCCGTTGGCCGAGTCGATTCTCCGGGGCGACGTCAAGACCGGCGAGCCGATCATCGTCCGCCGCGACGGAGATCATCTCACCTTCGAGCAGGAGACGCCGATCAGCGAAGTCTCCTCATGATGGAAGAGCTTAAATAAACGGTGTCCGAGAGGGGTGATGAACGTTCACTGCTACGGCAGGCTCGAACGTTCAACGCCTCGTTCGGACCCCTCTTCCAGGTAGTGGGGTTGGCTTTGCCGCCCTATGTTTTAGGATGCTCGATACGTCCAAGGATCATCGAACCCGCCTTTGAGGTGCGGGTTCGAGATCGTTCGGTCGTCCTTGGCCGCTGCGGTCGGGCGGCGGAGCCAACCCCACTACGGTAGACGGCGCACGACGGAAATCCGGCGAAAGCCGGGATGCTACCGGGGGACCGGTGTCATGCTGAGCAACGTTGTCGTCGTGGGAATGCCAGAGCGTAAGCCGGAGCTTCGTGCTTCATCGTCCGCAGACTCCGCCAGACCCGACTACGGGCAAAGTCGTCTGGATAATCCGACAGGATAAACATTCAGGGCCGCAGGCGGGTTCGCCTGCGGCCCTTTCGTTTTTATTCAAGGAGTCCTGGGGGCACGGGAAGAGTACGTCTCATCCGGCCGCGGCATGGGATTCCGCTTCGACCGCCACCGTCTCTTTCGACTTCGCGGCGCTTTCGTCTTCATACCATATCGACACGAAAATCACGTTTTCCTGATGTCCGCTCATGCCGACCGGGGATTGTCCGTAGAATTCGGAAACTTGCTGAATAGTACGAACGTTGTTCCGCTCCATCCACCGGTTCATGTCTTCGTCGAAATATTCGAGAGAAGAGTGACTGGCGCCGCATATGAAGTGCTTTACCTTAAGAATCAGTCTCACCTCCTTTGCAGGATTCTCTTGGCGGTGTTTGGCAGGAACGACCGCCAATGTAACGGGGAGGTTATGGCGGGTCCTCTCCGATTGCAAAGGAAATCGGAGGAGGGGATGAGCGAAACGGACCGTGATGATCCGTCGAAAAACTTTGACCGCCTTCGGTTAATGGTTTTTCTTCTCCCTTTTCGCGGAATTCTCCGCTGCGTCACTGCAATACATTTCCTTAACGAAACGTGAACATCAAGATTGAAGACATTAACGACACTCGCAAGAAGCTCCTGGTCACCGTGGGAGCCGACGAGGTGGAGAAAGAGCATGGCGAATTGGTGAAGGAATTCGTCAAGATCGCGCGGGTGCCGGGGTTTCGTCCCGGGAAGGCCCCCGCCCAGATGGTCGCGAAACGCTTTTCGAGAGAGATCGCCGAGGAGCTGGACAAAAAGGTTTTGTCCGCCGCCTACCGGGAAGCCCTCGAGGAAACGAAGGTCAAACCGATGAAGCTGATCGAAGGGCCGACCGAGAGCGTAAAACGGGGCGAGGAAAATCAGATCGAGTTCGTGGTCGACATCCATCCGGATTTCAATCTGCCGGAATACAAGGGAATCGCTGTCACCAAGGGTTCCGAGAACGTCGCCGACGAAGAAATCGAAAAAGTCGTCGAACAGCTGCGTTCCCAGCGGGCGGATTTCACCGTGGTCGAGCGGGAAGCCAAAAAGGGCGACTACGTGAAACTCAATTACGAAGGCAAGATCGACGGCCAGGCGATCGCCGAGATCGCGCCGGAGCGTTCCGTTTTCGGCAAGCAAGCCAACACATGGGAGGAAGTCGGATCGGAGGAATCTCCGATCCCGGGTTTCACCGCCGCTTTGGATGGAATGAAAGCCGGCGACAAAAAGGAAGTGACGGTCAGCTTCCCCGAGGAATTCCCGGAAGAGCCGCTTCGGGGAAAGAGTGCGACCTACGACGTAGAATTGCTCGAAGTTCGGGAACGGGTACTGCCCGAATTGACCGAAGATTTCTTGAAGCAGTTCGGTGTGGCGAATGTGGAAGAGTTGAAGGAGCGGATTCGTGCCGATTTGGAACAGCAGAAGAAGACGGAGAACCGCAACAACCAACGCCAGCAAGTGGCGGAGAAGCTGGTGAATGCCGTCGAGTTCCCGCTGCCGGAAAGTGCGGTGGAGCGCGAAACCCAAGTCATTCTCCGTCAATTCATGGAGACCAATCTCCGCCAAGGAGTGCCCGCGGAAGAATTTGAGAAGCACAAGGAAGAGCTTCACGAAAACGCCCGCAAGGCCGCTCACAACCGGGCGAAGTCCCAGATGATCTTGGCGCGGGTCGCCGAAGCGGAAAAGATCAAGGTGGACGACGGCGACATTAGCCGGTATGTTTTCTTCGAAGCCCAACGCCGTCGCCAGAAGCCGGATCAACTGGTGAAGGAGTTGCGGAAAAACCCGGACGAGGTCGAGTCGATCCGGACCGGTTTGCTTTTGGACAAGACGCTTGATTTCCTCTTGGAAAACGCTAGCATCACCGAGGCAGAGTCTTAATCACAAAGAGAGGCAATTTTCGTGTCATCGTACTACCTACCGCAAGTAATTGAAACCGACGGCCGCGTGGAGCGGAGCATGGACGTCTATAGCCGGCTGTTGAAGGACAGGATCATTTTCATCGGAGCTCCCATCGACGATTTCGTCGCGAACTCCGTGATCGCCCAGCTCCTTTTCCTGCAAATGCAGGATGCCAAGCGCGACATCCATCTTTACATCAACTCCCCCGGCGGGGTGGTTTCCGGGGGGATGGCGATTTACGACACCATCAACTTCCTCCAGAGCGACGTCGTTACTTATTGCGTCGGCATGGCCGCCAGCATGTCGACCGTCTTGCTCGCCGCCGGAACCAAGGGTAAACGCTACGCCTTGCCCAACAGCCGGGTGATGATGCACCAGCCGACCGGCAGCGCCACCGGCCAGACCGCCGATATTGCCATCCAGGCCCGTGAGGTGTTGCAGTGGCGGAAGACCTTGAACCAGGTCCTCGCCAAACACACCGGTAAAACCGAGGAACAGATTCAAAAAGATTCCGACCGGGATTACTTTCTCAGCGCGACCGAGGCCAAGGATTACGGCATCGTCGACCACGTGATCGAACTTAAAGCCCAAGCGGAAGAAATCCGTAAAGCGGTGTAGACGGCTCCTCGCATGGCGAAATCGTCCAAAATGACCATGTGTTCGTTCTGTGGCAAGACCCAGAACGAAGTCAGAAAGTTGATCGCCGGACCGGAGGTTTTCATCTGCGACTCCTGCGTCAACGTCTGTAAAACGATCATCGATCGGGAAGCCCGGCCGGCTCCCGAAACCTCCGAGACTCCGTTCAAACTGATCAAGCCTTCCGAAATGAAGAAGGTGTTGGACGACTATATCATCGGACAGGAGCAGGCGAAAAAGGTATTGTCGGTAGGCGTTTATAATCACTACAAGCGCCTGATGTTCGAGCGGGAAGGGAAGAAGCAAACGGCGGTTTCGTCGGAGTTCTCGGACGTTGAGATCGAGAAAAGCAACATTTTGCTGATCGGACCGACTGGTTCCGGAAAAACCTTGTTGGCCCGGACTTTGGCCCGCATCCTCGACGTTCCTTTCGCCATCGCCGACGCGACCACTCTTACGGAAGCCGGATACGTGGGCGAGGATGTGGAAAACATCGTCCTGCGCCTCCTCCAGGCGGCCAATTACGACGTCAAGCGGGCGGAGTGCGGAATCATTTACGTCGACGAAATCGACAAGATCGGACGGAAGACGGAGAACGTTTCGATCACCCGTGACGTTTCGGGGGAAGGGGTGCAGCAGGCGCTTTTGAAAATCCTGGAAGGTTCGGTTTGCAACGTCCCTCCGCAAGGAGGCCGGAAACATCCGAATCAGGAATACATCCAGGTCAACACTTCCAACGTTCTGTTTATTTGTGGCGGCGCCTACGTCGGACTCGAGCAAATCGTGGAACGGCGGGCCGGTCGTAAAGTGCTCGGGTATGGCGGGCACCAAGGGCAAAGCGAGGCGCAGGAATTCCATCACGCGGAGGCTTTGATGAAACAGATCGCCCCGGAAGATCTGGTGAAGTTCGGAATGATTCCGGAATTCATTGGACGTTTGCCGGTGATCTCGATTCTCGATCCGCTTTCGATCGGCGACCTGGAGAAAATTCTGCTTCACACCAAGAGCGCGTTGATCAAGCAATACAGCAAGCTCTTCGCGATCGACGGTGCGCGCCTGACCTTTACTCGGGATGCGATCCGAGCGGTTGCGGAAAGGGCGATCGAGTTGAAAACCGGCGCCCGCGCTCTCCGTTCCATCATGGAGAAACTGATGCTCGAAGTGATGTATGAACTTCCGCAAAAGGATGACATTGAGGAAGTCGTGATCGACCGGGCGGTTGTCGAAGGCCGGAGAAAGGCCCGTTTGAAGCGGGTGTCGGCGAAGAAAGTGAAGAAGAAAAAAGACGCCGCTTGATCGCTCGGAAAAAATCGACGGAATTTCAGAAATATCCGTTGACTGCGACGATCACCGATGCCACGTTTATCTTTTCTTTGATGCAGGGTGGAGCAGTCTGGTAGCTCGTCAGGCTCATAACCTGAAGGTCGCTGGTTCAAATCCAGCCCCTGCACCCAATGAAGGCCGGTTTCCTCGAGAGGAACCGGCCTTCGCCATTTTCAGAGCGTCATCACGGACTTCCGGGATGAATATGGAGGCGAAGGTGGTCTCTCTTCGGTTCCAAGTGAGTCGTGACAATGGATCCCTCCGGTAAGGTCTTGGCAATGGTGCGTTCGATTTCGGTGGCGATGGCGTGGGCGGTTTTAATGGGGGTCTCATCGTCGAAGAGGAGATGGAGGTCGACCCAATGGCCGTCGCCGAGATTGCGGTGGCGAAGCGCATGGTAGGCGATCTTGTGTTTACCTGCTTCGCGGTCGAGGATTTCGACCAATTGGGCATGCACTCGCGGATCCGCTTCGTCCATCAATCCGCGGATGCTGCGACGAATTAGACCGAACCCGGCGAAGAGAATGTTGATTGCGACCAGGATCGCGAAGATCGGATCCCAGGGAAGCCATCCGGTGAACAAGGTGAGGACGAGGCCGACGATGACACCGACGCTGGTCCAGGCGTCGGTCAGAACATGTTTTCCATTGGCTTCGAGAATTAGGGAGTTTTTCCGTTTTCCGATCCAGATCAGGTAGAATCCGAGAGCGCCATTGATCAGGATGGTCAAGGCGGTCAGACCGGTGCCGAGTCCGATGTTTTCCAGCACGAGTCCGGCGATCCATTTTTGGATGGCGTCATGGATGATGAAAACCGCGGCGATAATGATGAGCGCGCCTTCCGCTCCGGCCGAAAAGAAGCCGATCTTCGCATGCCCGTAAGGATGTCCGGCATCGGCCGGTTTCTGGGAGAGCCGCAGGCTGAAGGACGCGAAGGCGACGGCGATCACATGGACGATCGTTTCGATCGCGTCGGCGAAGATCGCGGCGGAACCAGTTAGTAGGTAGGCGCCGAATTTAATGAGCAACATCAGAACGCCGACCCCGAGCGACAGGTTCATCGCGAACCTGAGCATTCTTCGATCCCGCTCGTTGGTGGGAAGCGCTTCCATTCGGGGAATTTAAACCGAAGTCATTCGGTTTCGAAATACCAAATGCGGCGGGCCTTTCAGTTTGTTCGAAGGGGACGTAGGCAGCCCCGAGGGGTGCGACGAGTTACCGGGCGAGCCATTGCCGCAAAACGGCGGCATCCTGGAGAAACTGTTCGGGGGAATCGTGGCGGACGAATTCCATCAGGACGTAATGGTCGCGGCCGGTTGAGCGGACGAGCTCCAGGTAATCTTTCCAGCGTTCTTCGCCGTCCGTCAAGGCGAGTCGGTCGGTGCCATGGGGCACCCAGGAGAAGATGTGGACGTTGGTCAATCTCGGAAGCAACGTCTTCAGCCCTTCGAGCGCGTATTCTTTCGACGCGCCAACCGCCGGCTGCCAGAGGGAAAAAACGTTCGGATGATCGACCTCCTGCAGTAACGTCGCGGCGGAATGGTTGGTATCGGTCAGGGTGTTGCCATGGAACTCGAACGAGAGGGAGATTCCCGCTTCCGCCGCCATTCCGGCGATCCGGCGGGTTTCCTCCACCACTCGGGCTCGCATTTGCGGATCGGTCTTCTCCGACCCGACGGTTCCGGCCCAGATTCGGATCGTCGGCGCTCCCAAAGCCACCGCGCTATCCAGGACGGCGGTGAATGGAGCTTGTTCGGTTTCGTTCTTGCCGACCCGGTAATAGGATCCGTAGGCGGCGACCCGCAATCCGGCCTCTTCGGTTTGGCGGCGGGCGTCGCGGGCGATTTCCGTTTCGCCCGGCGGAACGTGGACATCGCCGCCCCATTCGATGCCGGTCAAGCCGGCTTGGCCGACCAGGGAGACGATTTCAGAAACCGTGAGTTTACGGAAGGTGATCGAGACGAGACCAGGTGTCAGCATGTTTCGGGCTTCCAAGTTAGGCGATGATCGCCGCCTTCTCCTTGGAGAGTCGCCATTGCATCGGTTGGTTCTTGAGATAACGTTTCAATTCGCTGATCATGTCTTGTCCCATCCGACGGCATTCCCCGTTCACCGACCCGGCGATGTGGGGGGTGAGGGTGACGTTGGGCAGGGTGTAGAGAGGTGAACCTTTCACCGGTGGTTCGGGGTAAGTGACGTCGAGGATGGCTTGGATATCGGGGCGTTGTTTGAGGACCTCGATCATGCCCGGTTCGTCGACGATGGCGCCGCGGGCGGTGTTGATGAAGGTGGAGTTCGGCCGCATCGCGGCGAAATGTTCGCCTCGGATCATTCCGATTGTTTCGTCGAGCAAGGGGGCGTGCAGGCTGACCACGTTGGAGCGGGCGAAAATCTCTTCGAGCGGGACTCGTTCCACTTCGAGCGCATGAGCCGCTTCCGCGTTGAGGAACGGATCGTAGACGATCACGTTCAACGAAAACGGCCGGAGCCGTTCGAGTACCAGACGTCCGATCTTCCCGAGGGAAATCATCCCGACGGTACTTCCGTAAACTCCGGGTACATCTTCGCGATCGGGTTTGGTGGTGAGGCCCTTGTTGGCCGCCGCCCAACGCCAGGTGAGTTTGAGGGAGAGAAGGATGGTGGCGAGGGTAAACTCCGACACCGGCACCGCGTTGGCGGCGGAAGCGTGCGAGAGGACGATGTCGCGCTCCCACAGGGCGTCGGTCACGAATCCCCGGACGCTACCGGAACCGTAGAAAACCGCTTTCAGGTTCGGCGCTTGGCGGAGGAATTCCTCGTCCATCCTGGGAGCGCCCCAGCCGGAGAAGATGACCTCGACCTCGCTGAGCAGATCGGGATGTTTCCGGATCGATTCGGCGGTGTGGGGCTCCGCGATGACGTCGACCAAGCGGGCGATCTCCGCTTGCTCGTCGGGACCGTAGATCAATTCGAACGCTTCGGGTTTGAGAATGTAGAGTGCCTTGAGCATGTGTTTTGGGTCAGCGAATCTGACCGGTTCCGATCACCACGTATTTGTAGCTGCAAAGTTCCTTGAGCCCCATCGGGCCACGGGCGTGAAGTTTGTCGGTGGAAATGCCGATTTCGGCTCCCATGCCGAATTCGAATCCATCCGTGAAACGGGTGCTGGCGTTCCAATACACCGCGGCGGAATCGACGCCGGTCAGGAAGGCGTGGGCGGCTTCGGCGTCGCCGGTGACGATGGCGTCGCTGTGGGCGCTGCCGTGCGCGTTGATGTGGGCCACTGCCGCTTCGAGCGAGGGAACCACTTTCACCGCCAGTTTCATCGCGAGGTATTCCTCGGTCCAGTCACTTTCGACGGCTGGGTGGTGGGGGATCGGCGGTTCCGCGGTTTCCAGTATCCTGGCGGCGGATTCGTCGACCCGGAGTTCCACTCCTAGATCGGCCAATTTCCGGGCGACCCGGGGAAGCAAGGTTTCGGCGGCACCTTGATGGATCAGCATTTTTTCCGCCGCGTTGCAGACGCCGGGACGCTGGCACTTCGAGTTGACCGCGATCTGTTCCGCCATGTCTGGGTCGGCTTTTTCATCCAGATAAACATGACAGACTCCCTGGTAATGCTTGATGACCGGAATCAGGGAGTTTTCCGCGACGAACCGGATCAGTCCCTCGCCCCCGCGGGGGATGATGCATTGGACCAGCGAGTCTAGTTTCAGCAGGCAATTCAAGGCGTAGCGCTCGGTGGTCGGGATCAATTGGACCGCCTTCGGAGGCAAACTGGCCTCGGTCAACGCTTGGGTGATGATCGCCGCGAAGGCGGTGTTGGTGTGGAAGGCTTCCTTGCCGCCGCGGAGGAGGGAGGCGTTGCCCGACTTCAGACAGAGAACGGCGCAATCGATGGTGACGTTCGGGCGGGATTCGTAGATGATCCCGATCACGCCGATCGGCACCCGGAGCTTGCGGATGGAAAGGCCGTTGGGGCGGTGAATGATCTCGATCTCTTCGCCGACCGGGTCTTCGAGGGCGGCCACCTGCCGGACTCCTTCGGCGATACCGGCCAGGCGTTCGCGGGTGATTAGAAGACGGTCGAGGAGGGCTTCGCCGAGGCCGTTGGCCCGTCCCGCCTCGATATCCTTGCGATTCGCTTCGAGGATCGGTTCGGCGGAGGATTCGAGCAAGGAGGCCAAGGCTTCGAGGGCCTGGTCTTTTTGGCCGGCCGGAATCTGGGCCAGTTGAAGCGAGGCCGCCCGGGCGTCCGTCGCCATCGAACGTACCAGCTTTTCGATTTCGTCTTCGTTCATAGTTGGCCGCCATCATTTCGGTTTGCCGAAACGGTGTCAATTGCCCGGTCCACTTTCACCGGGCCCAGCGGAGGCGGAAGGTCAGTTGCTGACCGGGAGGCTGGTGACGAGGATCGGTTCGTCGTCGATTTCGATGGTGATGCTGTAGTCGCCCGGCTGGTCGAAACGGAGGTTGCGGATCTCGTTGATCAGATTGATCCGCTGCAAGGGGCTCTTGGATTCGAATTCGCGCACCACGATCTCGCGGGGGTCTTGGAGGCTGTATCCGAAAAGAATCCGGATCTTGTGTTTCCCGACCGGCACGTCGCTCAAGGTGAGGAACCACATCATCCGGGGATGGGTCACCGGAAAATGACGTGCCTTGATGTTGGAGAACACCCCGAGGAGCGTGTGTTTGCCCGAGCCCGGGTCGATATGAACCCCGTCGCAGGTGATCCAAGCCAATATTTGCGGTTTCGATTGCACCGTGCCAACGTGCAGAAGGGAGAATGGTTTATCAATTCTTTTTGGCACCAGCCTCGCGCGCCTTCAACAGGCCTTCCGATTTGTTGGAGTCCCGCCTTTAGGCGGTCCCCTGGCTTTGGTAAGGTAGCGGGGGCGCCCGCGGACCAGACGGAGCTGGTCCCTCCCTGGGAATCAGACGAAGACCGCATAAATGCGGAACTCGTGCGTCATCAAGTCGCAAACGCGGGAATGAAATGGACCCGCTCCGCTTTCCGTTTCTTTCGTTTGATCAATTGGCCGTGGTGGGGCTAACTCTCGGGGAACGATGGATTCTCCAACTTTCATCTCGATCAATCCGCGCGCGGCGGCGAGTCTGCGGCTCCGGGTGTTGCTGCCGCCGAATCTGGCGACGGTCGCCGGGCGCGACGCGATTCCGGTCAAACTCGAGCTCGAGGCGAGCGGTCAAAAACCGGTGACCCCTGAGCGGGTCTCGCCCGGTCGGGCGTTTCAGATGAAGGCCTCCCATGCGGCGGCGTTGGCCCGGATCGAGGATTGGTGCGCCGGAAAACCGGCGGCGTTTTTGCAACTTTCCCGCGACCAAGTTCGCCAACTGATCGCCCTGCTGGACGGCGAACCGGCGTTTTTTATGATCAACCGTCCCCAAGCGGCCCTCGCGTGGAAGGCCGGGGAATTGCCCGAAGTTTCGCCGCATCTGGCCGTCCGTCCGGAGGAGGCCGCCGCGTCGGCCGAATCCCCTCCGAAACGGCCGACATCGGCGGCGCAGGCTTCACCTTCAGCTTCATCTTCGCCGTCGCGACCGTCCCCTCGGCCGACGCGTCAACCGGTCGCGCGGGCCGGGGTGATGGCCGTCGACGGGTCGACCCAGTTTGTGGCGATCACGCTTCCGTCGCGGGAACATCCGCTTTACGACGAGGCGCTCGATTTGGTGAAGGGGCATGATTTCCGGCTGGAGCCGTCGAATCGCAAGTGGTGGTTGCGGGACAAACACAAGACTCTCGTCTTTTTGTCCGAGCACCTCGCCGACCTCCGGGAACGGTTCCAAGCCGACTTCACCCCAAACTTCGAGCGCAACATCGCCGCGGTGGAACAGGCCGAGGTCGCTTGCCAGGCGGCGGAAGCGGGGGAGGGGTTCCAGCTGGAACTCTCGGTCGCCGCCCGCGGCTTCGATTCCCGCCAGATCCAGGACTCGCTGCAAACCGGCCGTCCTTATCTGGAGCGCGAGGGCAGGGTGGTCTTGTTGCCCAAGAAGCAGTTGGACCGGTTGGAGGAAGTGCGGCGCCTGCTGAGCGGGAGCGCCCGCACCCAGCCGCAACCCCTTTCCGTCCATCGTCTCTCCGGCGCCGACCTGGCGGTGGCCGGCGAGTTGCTCGATTCGCTCCTTCCCGGATTCCAACCGCCGGAAACCTGGCGGTCGCGTTCCGACGCCCTCGGCAACATCTCGCGCCTCGCCCCGGCGCCGGTTCCCGCGGAAGTCGACGACCGGTTGCGGTTGTATCAGCGGATCGGGGTCTCCTGGATGTATCATCTTTATCAACACAAACTCGCCGGCATCCTGGCCGACGAGATGGGTTTGGGGAAAACCCTGCAGGCGCTATGCCTGGTCGAGGCGGCCCGCTCCGCCGGCGGTTCGCGTCCATCCCTGGTGGTCTGTCCGGCCTCGCTGGTGGAGAATTGGCGGCGGGAAGCCGGACGGTTTTTGCCCGGTCTCCGGGTTTTCCTTCATTACCGGGAACAACGACTCGGGTCGGTCGAGGAATTCGCTCCGCACGATCTGGTGATCACTTCTTACGCGACGTTGATCCGGGATCAGGAGTTGTTTCGCGAAGTGGAGTGGAACTGCATCGTCGCCGACGAAGCCCAGCACATCAAGAACCGCCGCACCCAGAACGCCCGGGCCTTGTGTTCCCTGCTCGGCCGGGGCCGGTTCGTGCTGACCGGCACGCCGGTGGAAAACAGTCTGGCCGACCTCGTGTCGCTCTTCGCCTTTCTGATGCCCGGCTATATCGGTCAGCTTCCGACCGACTCCCGGGGAGAGGAGCGCGCCTGGCATGAAGCCCGGTTGCTGAAGAAAGCGGCTCCCTACATTCTCCGCCGCACCAAAGCGTGGGTCGCTCCGGAGTTGCCCGAGAAGATCGAGCAAACGCTCTTCTGCGACATGGAGGAGGCGCAGCGGAAGCTTTACGATTCGTTCCTCGGGGAAACCCGCTTGGAGTTCGATACCCTGGTCAAAGGCGGCGAAAGCGAAGGGGGGATTCGGCGCGCGATGTTTCTCCGGTTGCTCCGCCTCCGGCAGATCTGTTGCGACCCGCGATTGGTCGACGACGGGTCGCTGGCCAAAGATTCCGGCAAACTCAATGCCTTCCGGGAAATCCTCGAGGAAGCGATCGACGACGGGCACCGCCTGCTGGTCTTTTCGCAATTCGTATCCGTTCTTCAGTTACTCAAGGAGGAACTGGAGGAGCAAGGGTTGCGGTATTCCTACCTCGACGGCCAAACCCGCAATCGATTGGCGGTGTGCGACACGTTCAACAACGACCCCGGGATACCGGTGTTCTTGATCTCGCTGAAGGCCGGCGGCACCGGTTTGAACCTGACCGGCGCCGACACGGTGATTCATTTCGATCCCTGGTGGAATCCGGCGGTGGAGGCCCAGGCGACCGACCGGGCTCACCGGATCGGTCAGCAAAAAGTGGTGACGAGCATCAAGCTGATCGCCACCGGGAGCGTGGAGGAAAAAGTCCTGGCGCTCCAGCGGAGCAAGCGCGCCCTGATCGAAAATCTGTTCGAGGAAAGCACCGCCGCCACCGCCCCGGTCGGTCTCGCCGACCTCCGCGAATTGCTGGAAGGTTGAGTGTCGGCGGAAGGCCGTCGGAGTTTTCCCGGAGAACCTCCGCCGCAGGGTGCAATTTGCATAACCGACGACGGTCCCTTTGCACTTTGCAATTCGCATGGCGGACTGGCTTTTGTGGGGGTGTTTCCGTAGGGTGTTGTTTGTTAGTGGTTAGTGGAATTCGGTGATATTGGCATGCCCCGTGCTTTTAACGGAGCCAACCCAAGAACGGGGAAAGTGAAAACAAGCAAAACCGAATTCGGAGCCGGAGGAACCCCCGGTTCCGGGAAAAGTAGAACCACGAACGAGACGACATAAAACGAAAACTATGAAGACACCGAAGAAATTATTTACAGCTGGAGCGATTGGCGCATTCAGCTTGGGCCTCGTCACGGGGGTCACTGCCCAGCAGCAGCAGACTCCGGGGCAGACCGATCGTCCGGGCCAGACTCAGCAGGCTCAGCCGGGGCAACCAGGTCAACAGCAGCAGCACGGCCAGCAGCAACAGGCTCAGCAACCGGGCATGGGGCAAGAGCAGCAACAGGCCGGCCAGCAAAGCCACCGCTGGGAAGACTTGTCCGGCACGGAAGTCACCAATCAGGAAGGCGAGCGCCTCGGCACGTTGGAAGACGTGGCGGTGAAGCTTGAGGACGGACGCCTCGCGTTCGCCATCGTTTCCGAAGGCGGATTCCTCGGGATCGGCGGCGACTGGCGCCCGGTTCCACCGGAAGCTTTGGAAATCCGAGGGCAGGACGACGATCTGGAAATCGTCCTGAATATTAGCGAGAGCGAGTGGGAAAATGCTCCGACCATCGACCGCGAACAAATCGATCAACTCGCCCAGGAACAACGGGCTCAGGAGATCTATTCGTTCTACGGCGAAGATTGGCAGCAAGCCCAACAACGGCAAACCGAGTTCGGCGCTCCCGGCGAACGGGATCGTGACGAAGGCATCCGCCTCGACGACAACCAACACGAACGCGACGATGACGACACCGAGTTCGGCGCCCGCGACCGCGACGACAAGGAAAAGGACAACGGCGAGTATGGCGCCCGTGCCCATGACCGTAAGGACAAGGACAAGAACGGCGAATACGGTGCCCGCGAGCGTGACGACGACAACGGCATGGAATTCGGAGCCCCGGGCGACCGCGATGATCAGGACCGTGCGATCCGCGAGGACGACGACAATGATCTCCAAGCCGAAGGTCTCGACCAGGACCGCGATCAAACCGAGTTCGGTTCTCCCGAGCATCGCCAGGAAGGCGCTGCCGGAGTAGGAGCTCAGCAGCAGCAAGATCAGGAACGGACCGAAGCTCTCGGTCAGGAAGATGACGACACCGAATTCGGCGCCCGCCAGCAACAGCATGGCCAAGCCGGAGTGGGGCAACAGCAACAAGCTCAAGTCGGCCAGCAACAACAGCAGGAAGGGCAGATTCGTCTCGCTTCCGATGTGACCGACTTCGAAATCGTCAATCAGCAGGACGAAGAAATCGGCCGGATCAGCGATCTGTTGGTCAACCTTGAAGAAGGACGCGTCGACTTCGTCGTGTTCACCGAAGGCACCGGCATGATGGACATGATGGGCGGAGGCGACGAGTATGTGGTTTCCCCGCGTGCTCTGCAACGCATCCAAGACGACCGGGCGGTGTTGAACATCCGTCAGCAGGACCTCGAGCAGGCCCAAGCGCTGACCCGTCAGCAACTGCCGCAGCAGGCGCAGCAACAAGCCCGCGCCGGAGCCGAGTCGCCACAAGTCTTCCGTTTCCAGGATGACGACGACACCGGCATCTTCGGCGATCCGGATCGCGACCGCGACGATGCGCGGACCGAAGATCGTGACCGTGACGATCAAGACCAAATGGGCGCCCGTCCGCAGGAAGCTCCGACCCAGCAGGAGCGTCCGGGCCGCGACACCCATCAGCAACAACAAGAGCCTGATCTTCAGACTGACTTGTAATCGTAATTGAAATACTTCGGGGACCGTCGCGTTCGAACGCCGGCAGCCGAGAGCGGATTATTGATTCGACTGGAGGCTGCCGGGGTTCTTCACCCGGCGAAACCGAGGAAAAATTCACCCGAAGGCGGGGGCGGCCGGTTCGCCGGCACCCT
The DNA here is from genome assembly GCF_056590205.1 of Verruconatronum alginivorum. Lineage (NCBI taxonomy): Bacteria > Pseudomonadati > Verrucomicrobiota > Opitutia > Opitutales > Verruconatronaceae > Verruconatronum > Verruconatronum alginivorum. The sequence continues at coordinate 4,792,618 of NZ_JBWPVQ010000001.1, forward strand.
TGCCCAGGGGATAACCAAACTACGGGTATTTTTAGGAACTTCACGCTCTCTTCCACAAAGGAAAGGGCTCAACCATAAAAGACCGAGAACCAACACTATCAAAGAAATGAAAACGAAAATCACCTATAAAAAGCGGCTGACCGTTTTGGCAGCCATCTGCAGTTCCTTCTTCTTGCTCGCGGCTTGCGAACCGCAGGATGATCAGCAAACCGGCGCTACGGAAGATGACACTCAAACCTTCGGCGAGCCGCAACGGGATGAGGCTCCGGCCACCCAGCCCGGCACGCAAGATCCGGCCATGGATGATGGCGCGGGCGCTCAGCAGGACTACGGCGCTCCGGAAGGGGACACCCAGGACACCGGAGATACCGGAGCCCAAGACGACCAGTGGGGCGATGATCAGCTCTGATTGAGAGTCGACTGAATCATATTATTCCTGGGCGCGGCGCTCTTCCCTTGCGGGAGGGCGCCGCGTTTTTTGATTTTGGAATTTGGATTGCGGATTGCGGATTTCATGGAAAATCTGGACCAGCCGGGCTCCCGCCTTTCCCGTCCTCCGACCGCAATCCAAAATCCGCAATCCAAAATCCAAAATCCTGACGATGCCATTGGTCGAAAATCCGTTGCCGTCTTCCTATCTGCCGCATCCGTGCGGACTCATGCATCTCCCGCGGGTTCTGGAGAAGATCCGGCGTCACCTCGCGGGCACTCTTTCACCGGAATACGCGAAAACTTTGGGGCGGGGCTTCGACGATCTCCTTTGCCAGCACCTCGGGATTCCGATCGACGATTTGATCGAAGCGGTCCGGACCCATCCCGACCATGCGGAACTCGACCGGCATCTGGCGGCGATTTTCCCGGAGCCTTTGCGGGCCGACCGCTGGAACCGCAAATTGGTCCAACGGGGTTTGGAAGGATACTCGAAAGAGCGGCTCGATATCCGGAAGCGCGAATTGCAACTCACCCATCGCGACGATATTGTAACGATGTGCGACCTGCTGGAGGTCGCGGAAGGACGCCTTCCGTAGAACCGCAACCCAAGGAGAGCGAGGATGGATAAGGGAAAATTGGATACGACGGCCCGTGAACTGGTCGCGCCGGGGAAAGGAATCCTGGCGGCCGACGAAAGCAGCGGAACGATCAAGAAACGTCTCGACAGCATCGGGGTTGAATCGACCGAGGAGAACCGGCGGACTTACCGTCAGTTACTTTTGTCCACTGATGGGATGGAGCAATTCATCAGCGGAGTGATCCTGTTTGACGAAACCCTCCGGCAGAAGGCCGACGACGGCACTCCTTTCCCAAAGTTGTTGGCGGGCAAAGGAGTGATCCCGGGGATCAAGGTCGATAAAGGGGCGAAACCATTCGCGCTCCATCCCGGGAACAAGATCACCGAGGGACTCGACGGATTGCGCGACCGGTTGGCGGAATACCGGGAGTTGGGTGCCCGTTTCGCCAAGTGGCGGGCGGTGATCGGAATCGAACGGGATTCGGTTCCGAGCCGGGCCGCTCTGGAAGCGAACGCCGACGCGTTGGCCCGCTATGCCGGCCTTTGTCAGGAGGAAGGATTGGTGCCGATTGTCGAGCCGGAGGTGCTGATGGACGGGGAAAATGACATCGGCCGTTGCGAGGAGGTGACCCGGGAGACGTTGGAGATTGTCTTCGGACGGTTGCGGATTTACGGGGTGCGCTTGGAAGGGATGCTGTTGAAGCCGAACATGGTGATCGCCGGAAAGAAGTCGGACCGTCAAGCCGGGGTGCCCGAGGTCGCGGACGCGACGATTCGTTGCATGCGCCGCGCGGTGCCGGCCGCCGTGCCGGGGCTGGTGTTTCTATCGGGCGGGCAGAGCGCGGAGTTGGCCACCGAGCATCTGAAGGAGATGAACCGCCGCGGTCCCCAGCCGTGGGAACTCAGCTTCTCCTTTGGCCGGGCCTTGCAGGAACCGGCGTTGAAGGCCTGGATGGGAAAGCCGGATCAGGTTGAGAAAGCGCAGGAGGTTTTCCTGCACCGGGCGAAATGCAACGGCGCCGCCCGGCGCGGGGAATGAAAGAAGAGTTTTTAACCGCAGATGGGCGCAGATATACGCCGATAAGGAGAGACGTATCAGGAGTGCGAAGGATGGGCCTGTTGGATGAGTTCCTGATTCGTGTTTATTCGTGTCTATTCGTGGTTAACTTTGGAGTTTTTTGAGGGCGGTTTCGAGTTGTTCGGGGGAGGCGGAGCCGCCGCCCATGGCGAAGTTGGGTTTGCCGCCGCCTTTGCCGCCGAGTTGACCGGCGAGGTCGCGGATGATGTCGCCGGCTTTCTTCCCGGCGGCGATCGCCTGGGGGGAACAGAAGGCGACCACCGAGAGTTTGCCTTCTTCGAGCGGACTGCCGAGGACCACGATCCCTTCGCCGAGTTGTCCGGCCACTTGGGCGCCGAGCTCGCGGAGGGCGACCGGGTTTTCGACTTGGACCGTTTCGGCCACCAGGCGGAGACCGCCGTCCGTTTGGCCGGCGCGGCCGAGGAGATCGGCGGCGAGATTGCCGGATTCCTTTTGCTGGATCTTCTTGAGTGTTTTTTCCAGTTCGCTCTTTTGTTCGAGCAGTTGTTCGACCCGTTTTTCGAGTTCCGCCGGCTGGCAGGAGAGGCGGCCGGTGACGTGGTGGAGGCGGTCGAGTTGGTCGTCGACGTGGGCGATGGCCGATTCGCCGGCGAGCGCTTCGATCCGCCGGGTGCCGGCGGCGATGGCGGATTCGCTGACCACCTTGATCAAACCGATTTCGCCGGTGGCGCGGGCGTGGGTGCCGCCGCAAAGTTCGACGGAATAACCGCCGATGTCGACCACCCGGACGACCGAACCGTATTTTTCACCGAAGAGGGCGAGGCAGTTTTCCGGCCGCTGGTCGAACGGAACTTCGTACCAGCCGACCGGTGAGTTTTCCAGGACGTGGCGGTTGACGATCGACTCGATCCGGCTGATTTCGTCCGGCTTGAGCGCCTCGAAATGGGAAAAGTCGAAGCGGAGGCGGTTGTCGGTGACCAACGAACCGGCCTGCCGGACGTGGGTCCCGAGGACCTGGCGGAGAGCGTCGTGGAGCAGGTGGGTGGCGGTGTGATGGCGCTGGACGTTGAGACGGAACGGAAGGTCGACGCTCAGGATCGCGCTGAGGCCCGGTTCGAGATCGGCGGGGACCTCCCTGGTTTCGTGGAGGTAGCGGTCGTGGGCGTCCTTGACGGTGTTGAGGATCCGGAACGATTTGCCGTTGATTTCGACGGAGCCCCGGTCGCCGATCTGGCCGCCCATCTCGGCGTAGAACGGGGTTTGATCGAAGACAAGGAAGGTGCGGTCGCCCTGACGGACCACGTCGCGCAGGGCGGCGGTGGTTTCGCGGGCGGCGTCGAGATCGTAGCCGACGAACCGGGTGGCCTCGAGGTTTTCCGGTTGGTCGTCGCGGACGGAGATGGTGGTCTTCTGTTGGGCGGCCCGGGCGCGAGCGCGCTGTTCCTCCATCTCGTTTTCGAAACCAGTCAGGTCGACGTTGAGGCCCCGTTCGCGGGCGAGAAGTTCGGTCAGGTCGAGCGGGAAACCGTAGGTGTCGTAGAGGGTGAAGGCCTCCTTGCCGGCGATGGTGCCGGAGGCGGCGCTTTCTCCCGCGACCTTTTCGAACAACTGCATGCCGCGGTCGAGGGTGCGGCTGAAAGTCTCCTCCTCGGAGCGGATCACTTTGCGGACGATGGTCTCCTGCTGGCGGATCTCGGGGAACACGTCGCCGAGGGTGGCGACCACGGGATCGACCAGCGATTCGAAGAAACCGGTTTCGAGGCCGAGGCGGCGGCCGAACAGGACGGCGCGGCGGAGGATCCGGCGGAGGACGTAGTTGCGGCCCTCGTTGCCCGGGAGGATGCCGTCGGCGATGGAGCAGACGAGGGTGCGGATGTGGTCGGCGAGGACCCGGAAGGAGCAGTCGACCAGTTCCTGCTCCGACATCTTCGCCCGGGAGGCCGGGAAGGAAGCGGTGTATTTCTTGCCGGAAAGTTGTTCGATGTGGTCGAAAAACGGCTGGAAAAGTTCGCTGTTGTAGTTGGAGTGGGGGCGGCTGAAATCGGTGAAGTTGCGGGTGGTCCCCATGATGCCGGCGACCCGTTCGAAGCCCATGCCAGTGTCGACGTGGCGGGCGGAAAGCTGGCGGAAGTCGCCGTTGGGTTCCGCGTTGAATTGGATGAAGACCAAGTTCCAGATCTCGATGCAGGAAGGGTCGTCCTGGTTGACCAGCTTGCCCTGGGTGTCGCCGTTGGGGGTGAGGTCGATGTGGATCTCGCTGCACGGACCGCACGGGCCGGTGTCGCCCATCATCCAGAAGTTGTCCTTCTTGTTGCCGTCGATTATGTGGACCTCGGGATCGAGACCTTCGCGTTCGAAGATCGCTTTCCAGTGGTCGTAGGCCTCCTGGTCGAAGGAGGCGGGATCGCCCTCGGCGGGGTTATAGACGGTGGCGTAGAGACGGTTGGCGGGGAAACCCCAGACTTTGGTCAGAAGTTCCCAGGCCCATTCGATCGCTTCCTCCTTGAAGTAATCCCCGAACGACCAGTTGCCGAGCATTTCGAAGAGGGTGTGGTGGTAGGAATCGAAACCGACGTCTTCGAGGTCGTTGTGTTTGCCGCCGGCCCGGATGCATTTCTGGGTGTCGGCGATGCGGGGGTGGGGCGGCTTCCGTTCGCCGAGGAAATACGGGACGAACTGGTTCATCCCGGCATTGGTGAAGAGCAGATTCGGGGAATCGGGCATCAGCGGAGCCGATGGGACGATCCGGTGCTCTTTGCCGGCGAAGAAGTCCAGGAACGATTGTCTGATTTCGGAAGACGTCATGGAATTTTGGATTTTGGATTTGGGATTTTGGATTGGGGAGGGAGGAGACACCTCTAACCTCTCGGATCTCGAATTCAGGAATTTACCAATTTCCTGATGATGGCGTCGCCCATTTCGGTGGTGGAGACGCTGGAGCCGCCGAAGGCGATGTCGCCGGTGCGGGTGCCGGAAGTGACGGCGGCACGGACGGCGTTTTCGAGTTTGGCGGCGAGGTCGTTACGGCCGAAGCTGAAGCGGAGCATCATCGCGGCGGAGAGGACCTGGGCGCACGGATTGGCGAGGTTTTTCCCGGCGATGTCGGGAGCGGTGCCGCCGGCCGGTTCGTAGAGGCCGAACGGGAGTCCGGCCTTGTTTTTGCCGAGGCCGAGGCTGGCGGAAGAAAGCATCCCGAGGGAACCGCAGATGACCGCCATCTCGTCGGAAAGGATGTCGCCGAACATGTTCTCGGTGAGAATGACGTCGAACTGGTTCGGGTCGCGGGCGATCTGCATCGCGGCGTTGTCGACGTACATGTGGGTGAGCTCGATCTCCGGGGCGTGTTTGGCGACGTAGTCGATCACGGTCTGGCGCCAGAGAACGGAGGTTTCGAGGACGTTGGCCTTGTCGACGGAACAGATCTTTTTGGCCCGCGGCTTGGCGGCGTCGATCGCCACCTGGGTGATCCGCTCGATCTCGCTCTTGCGGTAGACCATCGTGTCGACCGCCTGGAGGTCGCCGTCGGGGAGGGTGGTGGTCTCTTTCGGTTGGCCGAAATAGATGCCGCCGGTCAGTTCGCGGATGCAGACGACGTCGATGCCATCGGGGATCCGTTCGGTTTTGAGCGGGGAGGCGTCGACCAATTGCGGATAGAGGAGCCCGGGCCGGATGTTGGCGAAGAGGGAGAAATGCTTGCGCAACGGGAGGAGAGAGGCCCGCTCCGGTTGTTCCTTGGGAGGAAGTTTTTCCCATTTCGGGCCGCCGACGGAGCCGAAGAGGATGGCGTCGCTCTCGCCGCAGAGTTGCAGGGTGCTGTCGGGCAGGGCCTTGCCGTGGCGGTCGATGGCGATGCCGCCGACGTCGGCCTCCTGGTAATCGAGGCGCAAACCATGGTCGCCGGCGAGGCGTTCCAAAACCTTCAGGGCGACCGCCATCACTTCCGGACCGATCCCGTCTCCGGGCAAAACTGCGAACTTGAGAGAATCCATTAGTCGAATATCAAGAAGAGTCCGGCAAAGGGTTAAAGGAAATTATTCAAAAAAAACAACCGGCCGTTAAATCGGTATCTCATTGACCGATGCCCGCACCTGCGGCAAAAACGCGGAGGTAAAGGGGAAAGGATCATTTTCCTCCCCCGCGTGTCTCTCTGCTCGAATCTATGCTCGAAATGAAACATATCCGCCAGGCCCTCGCATGCCTCGCCGTGACTTCCTGCTTGGCTTTGGCCTCGTGCCGGACCACCGATGTGCCTGCTGCTGAGGAGGTTCCCGACGAACGGACCGAGGAGGAAGGGCTGACTATCGGGGCGGTGGATGACGAGATCCGCGAGATTCTCGCCTTGGCCCGGCGCCACGAATGGGAGGAAGCGAAAATCCGGTCGGACCTTCTCTACGTCTCGTTTCCGGAAAATCCCCGGGTGGGGCGGGTCTATTATTGGTTGGAAGGAGAGATCGAGCGTCGGCGGGAGCGGGAGCTGGAGGATGAACTGTCGGCGATTTCCGCCCAGGATTCGCGGTTTTCGCCAACCGTCCGGAGCACCTTTCTCGAAAACCGGAAACGGGGACTGGCGATGCCGAGCGATTTGCGCGAGACGACGGAGGCCATCGCCTCGCAACGACTGGTTCCGGAGAGTTACGGCAAAGTGATCCAACAGGCCGGGCCGATGTATGGCTTGGAAACGGCCCGCGGGCGGATGGCCGATGTGTTGAACGAGCGGATCACCCTGCACGTCGACGAGGTGTCGCTGGAGTCGATCATTTTCGATCTCGGGGCGGCCCAGGAGATTAATTTCGTGGCTGACCGCGGCATTCCCGCATTCAAAGAGAAGCTTAGCGTCAATATGCGGGACGTCCGCCTCGCCGAATTTCTCCGGTATGTTTCCCGGAATCTTGATGTCAGCTTCCAGATTGGCGACGACCTTATTTGGATCTTAAACGGCCGGGACTCGAACAACCTTTTGGAGGAGACGCGTTTTTTCCGTCTGAACAAAGGTTTCGTGATGCCGGCCGCGTTCGGCGCTTCGGAAGTCACCCGGGTCCGGACCACGCAGGACTCGCGGGTCACCGAGACGATGACCGAGAAGGTCGAGCAGTTCGTCCGGGATGGCGCTCCCGCCCGGCCTTCGCTCGAACAGGCCATCCAGCAGTTCTTCAAGGGCGAGCACATGATCGATTACGAACGTAACCTCATTGTCGCGCGCGGCACCCATGACCAATTGGAAGTGATGGAACGTCTGATCGAGGAATTCGACACCCCGATCCAGCAGGTGTTGATCGAAGCCCGTTTCGTCACCGTCACCAAAGCCGCCTTCCTGCAACTCGGCGTTAATTGGGAAACCGGCCGGGACCGCCTTTCCGACCGGCGGGCCGCCACCGATTTCACCGGATTCGGAACCAACGTCGGTCTGGGGCTGGAGGAGACCTTCACCAATGTCTTGAGCCGGCGAAACCTTTCCGCCACCCTGACGGCCCTCGAACAGAGCGGCGAGAGCCAGACGCTCAGTTCTCCCCGGATCACCGTGATCAACAACCGCCCGGCGACGATCAGCGACGGCAAGGTCCAGTATTATTATGAAGAATACACTGTCAGCCAGACCATCCTCGAACGGCGGTCGGAATCTCAACTCGTGCCGAAGGGGAAACCGACCCGGTTGACCTCCGGAGTGTCGTTGAACGTGCTCGCCAGCATCGGCGGCGACCAGCGCAGCATCCTCCTCGCGCTCCATCCGAAGGTGAGCCAGGATGTCGAATTGGTGACCTTCGCGACGGTCAGCGATCGCAACGACGAAGGCCAGATCGTCAGCACCTTCGACATCAAGCTTCCCGAATCGCGCGACCAGGAGCTCTCCACCCGGGTGGTCGTCCAAAGCGGGCAGACCGTGGTGATGGGCGGGGTGGTGCAAATGGACCGCAGCACGTTCACCGAATCGGTTCCGATTCTCGGCAACATTCCAATCATTGGCGCCGCGTTTCGGAAGCGGACGGAGTTCGAGCAACCGCGGTATTTGCTGATCTTCGTAACCGCAACCCTTTTGTCCGACACCGGGGAATTCATCGAGACGATCCATGCCAACTGAAAAAGGCTCGCGCAATTTCCCCGAACCCGCGGCGCTCGTCACGGGTTTCCGAGGCGCGGCCGGGAGCTGACCCGGGAGGCTCCGTTTTTATCGAAGAGATCGAATGGACTCGTTCAATTTCAGTTTTAACCGCCGTTGCATCGCCGTCGACCTCGGGCAGAGCCGGGTGAAGGCGATTCTGGCGGAACGGAAGGGACGCAAGGTCGAGGTCTTGCACGCCTTCACCCTCGATTTGCAGGAGGAGGGGTTGCTGACGCAGGAAGAGACCAACCGTCACATCGGGCGCATTCTCAATGAAATGGGCGATTATCCGATCTCGTTGGTCATCCCCCAACACATTGCCGTCTCCCATTTGGTCTCGCTTCCTTCCCAAGGCAACCGCGGATGGGTGCGGATGATCGAAGCCGAGACGCAAAAGCTGACGGGATTGAGCGAGAGTGCGATCGTTTACGACTACTTCCGTCTCAAACCGTTTCCAGGCACCGCCAATCCGGTTTGGGTCACGGTAAGCCGGGAGAAGGAATTGGAAGCCCAGATCAAACGCCTGCAGGGATCCGGTTTGACGGCGGGCGAAGTGACGAATGCCAGCAACGCCCTGGCTTCGGCCTTCCTCGCGACGCAAGCTCCGGAAAAACGGGCGGTGCTGGTCGATTTAGGGGCTTCGACCACCACGGTGGTGATTTTGGAAAACTCCCAGCCAGTCTACGCGACCGCCTTTCCGTTCGCCGGGGAATTGTTCACCGAGGCGGTCGCCCTCGCCCGGGGAACCGGGTTCGACGAAGCCGAAACAATCAAGAAGACCCGGTTTCTCTACCAGGAGAAAGAGGAGGAGTTTCGCGAATTCCGCGATGCGGTCGACCGCTGGCACGACGAACTCCGGAAGGTCATCGCGGAAGGGCTCAAGGACGAGATAGACTCCGTCGAGGATCCGGTGAAGGTGTTTTTTTCCGGCGGACCATCCTTGCAACCGGGCTTTCTGGATTACCTGCGGGAGGGAACAACTCTTAATTACCATTTTTGGCGGGACGGCGGCTGCGGGGTCGATCTGCAAACCCACGCTCTGACGTATGGCGGTGCCTTGGCCGGATTGAAAATCGCCCCGGTGAGCAGCTCGCTCTTGCCCTCCACGCTGCGGCAGGATCAAGCCAAAGCCCGGCAAACGACCAAGCTGAACATGCTGACGGCGGTGATGCTCGCGGTCCTGTTCGTCCTTTTGATCGCCGATACCTCCGTCAGGCGCCAGGCTCTGGCCGAGAGGGAGTCAAAGATCGCCGATCTGGAAGAAGCTTATGCGAAAACCCGCATGGTCGACGATCTGCTGGTGGAACGAAGCCGTCAATACGACAACATCGTCCCTCTGGTCCAGCAGCAGAAGCAGACCCGCGACCTTCTGAAAACGATCGGCCTGATGCAGGAGATCGCCGGGGAGAGCGACCTCTGGTTTGTCTCCCTCGCCGACGGCCAGAGTTACCTCGACCAAAGCACTCTGCCCCGCAATTCTCCCGGTCCGTCCGGGGGACGGGACTTCCGGTCGAGGGGCGCGTTCTCTCAGGAGAGTCCGGCCGCCGTCGAAGGACCGTCTCCCCATGCCCCGTGGGAAGGGTTCGTCGCCGAAGTCTCGGTGCCTGGCACCGGATGGGAGATCCATGAATCGTTGCGGACAATCGTCAACACCTTCGGTGGCCGCGGTATTTTCCGGAACGTCGATACCCTGGCGGGCCCCGAGAGGAAGCAGGTCGTCAACTCGGAAGTGACTTTACCCGATCAAACGTTCTCGATCAGCCTCGAACTCAACCCGAGTCAGTTTTCACTGATCTCGACGGCACCGGACGGAGGACCGGACCGTCCGTAGACGGAAAGTGCCTTATGGGACGCAGCAAGAACTTGCAGCGCTGTTTCTATCTGCTTGGAGGCGGGTTGCTCGCCGCCGTGATCTATTTTTTCGCGGTCACGCTTCCCCTGATATTGCGGGAACGGGAATTGGAAAATGCTTTGACCGCCGCCGTGGAACGTCTGGCCTCGGCGGGACATGGCATGAACACCGGAGAGGTCATGGCGAACATGGCCCGGATCGAACGCGATATCGCCGTTTTTGCGGAGATCGGCGAGGACAAAGCCCGCACCATCCGCTTCTCTTCCGAGATGCAGGAGTTGCTCGACCGGCCATTTCAGTTGCTTGATTTCGATCACGGAAAATTCATGGTGGTCGACCGAATTCGACGACTCAGCCGGGAAAACGGGGTGGGGCTTTTTCCCGGGTGGGAACGCCGTTTCCCCGTGCCTAACGCGGAGCGCCATCATCTGCTTTGGACCCAGTTGGTGGTGATGGATCAACTGATTCGGACCGCGATCGAAGCCAAAGTGCAGCGGATCGACGACGTCCGCCTGCTGCCGGTTCAAGGAGGGGGGGGCGCGAACGGAACCCCGGAAGGTCCAATCGAGATCTCCGCACAAATCCGGTTGACCGGGAAGATGGAGGCGATTCACAGTGTTCTGATGATGCTGCCGCTGAATGACGACGAACTGGAGACCTTGGGCGTGACCGGATTCGTCGAGCCCAAATCCTCCTTCTTTCTCAGCCGGTTCATCCTTCGGAAAACTTCCACCGAAAACCCCGACGAAGTGTCGCTGGAATTCGTCGCCCGCGGGTTTCTCGACTTGGACGCGCGCTCTTGAAATCGGGCGCGAAACGGACACCACGGTGAACACGCTGACCAGAAATCTTGCCCTCTCCAGCCTCCTTTTCGTTTCGGTGGCCGGATTCATCGGGTATAAAATCGTGACCTTCGGCCCGGGGAGCCCGGAGCGCGTGGTCCCGCGCTCGGCCCCGATCGAGCAGGATATCAAATTGCCGCCGATTCGGGGGACTTATATGAACCTCCGGGAGGAAGTCTCGCGGATCGTCGCTTCCCAGAACCCTTCGATCAATCCGTTCCATACCCTCCATTTCGAACCGCCGCCGCCTCCACCTCCGCCGCCCCCCGCGCCGAAACCGGAACCGAAGCCGGAGCCGGAGCCGGAACCGCCGCCGCCCCCTCCGCCGACCACCCGGGAAGTCGCGTTGCGTTATCAGGGCTTTTTTGAAACCACCGATGGATCTCGCCGGGCGTATGTCTTGCAGGAGGGAACCGTCCGGGTGCTCAATTTCGGCGAAGCATTGATCGACGACTGGACCGTGACGCGCATCGAGCCGCGCGAATTGGTCTTGAAACGCGGGGAGGAAGAAGAGGAGCTTCGCCTCAACTTCAACCAGAATCGAAAAATCGAAGTCGAAATCGCCAGGAATCCATGAGTCTCTCTTCCAAGACCGCGCGCGACGTCGGGGACATCCTCCTCGAACGGGGCAAAATCGCTCCCAAACAGCTCGATCTCGCCCGGCGCCGCCACAGTCGGCAACAAGTCCCCCTGCATCGGGCGATCCTCGATCTGAATTTCGTTTCAGAGGAAGACACCCATCGGGCACTCGCCGAAGTCAACGGCATGGAGTTCGTTGATTTGAGCAAGGAGACCGTCTCCCGGGAGGTGCTCGACCGGGTGCCGGTTAAAATGGCGCTTCACTTCCGCTTCGTGCCAGTCGCCCTCGAAGGAGGCCAGTTGACCGTCGCCTTCAGTGAACCTCCGGTATTGAGCGATCTGGGGAACCTCCGTCTTTTGCTCGGCACCCGTATCCGAGCCGCCATTACAACTCCGAGCGGAGTGCACGCTTTCATCAAGAAGTATTACGGTCTGGGAGCGCAAACCATCCAGCAACTCCGCAGCGACCGCAACGCCCCGGAAATGACGGAGGAAGTCGTCTTTGATGTGAAGACCGACGATCCGGGCGCGGAGATGGACGCGACGATGTCGGATTTCGTCAATCAGATCCTGCTCGAGGCCTTGCGGCTGGAAGCGACCGACATCCACATCGAGCCCTATGCTTCCACCATCAAACTCCGTTACCGGATCGACGGGATTCTCCAGGATATCCAGGTGCCGCCGGGGCTCCGGCAGCTTTACAACTCCATTGTCTCCCGCCTCAAAGTGATGGCCGGGTTGAACATCACCGAACGCCGGGTCCCGCACGACGGACGGATCGGGATGAAGACCGGCAACGAGCAATACGATCTACGTGTATCCATTATTCCAACACCTTTTGGCGAGGCGGTTTGCTTGCGTATTTTGGGGCGCCAAAACATGTTTTTCGACATGGCCCAACTCGGGATGGAGCCGGAGCAGCAGGCGATGCTGGAGGAACTCACCAGTCTGCCTCAAGGGCTGGTGCTCCTCACCGGACCGACCGGGAGCGGCAAGACGACCACCCTTTACGCCGCGCTGGCCCACGCCAACGAAGGCTCGCGCAAGATCGTCACGATCGAAAACCCGATCGAATACCAGCTGGAAGGGATCTCGCAGATCCAAACCAACGAAGAAGTCGGCCTCACCTTTTCCAGCGGATTGCGTTCCGTTCTCCGGCACGATCCCGATGTCATTCTTATCGGGGAAATCCGTGATGTCGAGACGGCGGAAATCGCCGTTCGCGCCGCCCAGACCGGCCACTTGGTCTTCGCGACACTCCACACCAATGACAGCGTGAGCGCGATCCCGCGGTTGCTCGACATGAAGATCGAGCCTTTCCTGCTCGCCTCCTCGCTGGTTTGCAGCATCGCGCAGCGCCTGGCCCGCCGGATCTGCCGCCATTGCATGGAACCCGATTTGGAGATCGCTGACGAAATTCGCCGGGAAATGGCCGAAAGCCTGCGGATCCGCCCCGACGAAGTCCGCGCCTGGACCGGGAAGGGATGCGTCGAATGCAACCAACTCGGGTACCGCGGACGCGTCGCCCTCTATGAGTTTTTCATGGTCAACGACGATATGGTCGATTCGATCCGTCCCGGGGCGAAGGCGAGCGAACTCCGCGCTCTCGGCCGCGATTACGGATGGCGGACGATCCGGGAACACGGCTGGATGAAAGTCCAAAATGGCACCGTTTCGATCGCCGAGAACGAGCGCCTGACCCGCCGGGTGACGGTGAGGGAAATACGAAGCGAAGGATGAATTAAATCGGAGGGTTGGCTTCCAGCCGACCTCTTCTGAAGGCGCCGACGGCGGACGGCAGGATGCCATCCCTCCCAGTGGCGGGGAAGTTTCATTCCATGTTGTTCCCCGGGCGCGGCCCGGATTTTGGCTTTCGGGAGGGAAAAGCTCCGTCACTTTTCTTCTTAGGACGGCCGCTAGCTGACGTATTTTTGGACGATCGGAAGACGGCGGCCGACGCCGAAGGCGAGGGGGGTGATTTTCAGTCCGGGAGGCGCTTGTTTTCGTTTGTATTCGTTTAGGTCGACTTTGCGGACCACATCGCGCACGACCTCCGCCGGGAATCCGGCGGCGATGATGTCGCGGGATGATTCGCCCCACTCAACGTAGCGTTCCAGGATCGCGTCCAGGACGTCGTAGGGAGGCAGCGAATCTTCGTCCTTTTGATCGGGCCGCAGTTCGGCGGAGGGAGGTTTGTCGATGGTCGACTGCGGAATGATTTCCCGCTCCCGGTTCATGTGCCGCGCCAATTCGAAGACTTTGGTCTTGGGGAGGTCCGACAAGACCGCCAAGCCGCCCGCCATGTCGCCGTAGAGTGTGCAATAACCGACTGCCATCTCGCTCTTGTTGCCCGTGGTCAGCAGGAGGGCGTTCCATTTGTTCGACAGCCCCATCAGGAGAAGGCCGCGGGCGCGGGCTTGAATGTTTTCCTCGGTGACGTCGCGCGGAAGATTGACGAACATCGGTTCCAAAGTTTTTTCGGCGCTGGCGACGACCTCTCGAATCGGCAATGTTTCAAAACGAATGCCTAGGTTCTCCGCCAGTTGACGGGCGTCCTCTTTGCTGTGTTCGCTGGAAATTGGTGACGGGAGGCTGACCCCGGTCACGTGCTCCGCCCCGAGCGCCTTCACTGCGATCGCGGCGGTCACTGCTGAGTCGATCCCCCCACTGAGTCCAATCAACGCTTTCTTAAAACCGCTCTTCCAGGTGTAGTCACGGAGGCCGAGCACGAGGGCGGATTCGATGTCGGCGATAATCGGGCGGGAAGCGTGCGCGGCCCCCTTCGGTTTGGTTTTCCGGAGGGTGTCGAGATCGATCACCTGAAAATCCTCCTCGAACGGTTTGAGGCTTGCCAGGATCGAACCGTCCGGCGCCGCGGCGACGCTACTGCCGTCGAAAATCAGCTCGTCGTTGCCGCCGACGGCGTTGCATAGAACCATCGGGGCCTGGCAAAAGCGGGCGACCCCGCTGACAAGTTTGCGCCGGAGGTCTTCTTTCCCTTGGCACCATGGACTGGCGGAGAGATTCAGTACCAAATCAACCTCGGCTTGCTGAAGGAATTGGAGGGGTTGGTCCTCGTAGCGTGGGCGTTCGGGGAGAGGAGATTGCGCCCAAATATCTTCGCAGATGGTGATGCCGATTTTTTTGTCCCGGAATTGGATGATTTTCGGTCCGGGTGATCGGGCGAAGTAACGGTCTTCGTCGAAAACGTCGTAGGTGGGGAGGAGGCATTTGCGGGAAATTTCGATCACTTCGCCGTTTTGGCACCATGCGGCGGCGTTGAAAAACGGACGGCCGGAAGCGCCGGGATTGGTTTCCACGAACCCGACCACCGCCGGGACGTCGCCGACCGCGGCGGCGACCGTGAGCAACGATTCTTCGACATCGGGCACGAAACGGCGTTTGAACAATAGATCGCGCGGTGGGTAACCGCAGACGACCATTTCGGGGAAAAGAACCAAATCGGCCCCTGCTTCGCAGAGGTGGTGGTAAGCCGACAGGATTTTCTTCCGATTTCCGGTCAGGTCGCCGACGATGGTGTTGATTTGCGCAAGCCCAAGTTTCATAGCAATCGATTGGAGCGGCCCGAAGCCTCTCCAATCCCCGACTCAACACCAAATTCCTTCGTCCGACAACGTCATTTCCAACGTGAACCTCAAAGAACGAAGCGCAAAAAGGGCTGATCCGAAGAGGATGTTCCTGCCTTCCAGCCCGTCACCCACCCACCCATCGTGCGACAATCCCAGACACGATCGGGTCAGGGATTGTCCGCTCGGGGGCGACCGAACACAGGTCGCAGACGGTGCCTCCGGGGGCGGGAGGTTGTCCCTTTCGGCGACATTGTGTGACGCGATCGGGTCAGGGATTGTCCGATCGGGGACGACGGGAGTCGGGGTCGCAGGGGTGCCTCCTGAGGCGGAGAGTTGTCCCTTTCGGCGACATTGTGTGACGCGATCGGGTCAGGGATTGTCCGTGGGGTGACGGGAGTCGAGTCGCAGACCGGTGCTCCGGAGGCGGGAGGTTCTCCGTTTCAACGACATTGCGTGACGCGATCGGGTCGGGAATTGTCGCCGGGGCGAGGAAAGCCGGGTCGCAGACGGTGGTCCGGAGGCGGGAGATTGTCCATTTCGACGCCATTGCGTGACGCGACCGGGCCAGGGGTTGTCGCGGGAGGCGACGGAAGCCGGGTCGCAGACGGTGCCTCCGGGGGCGGGAGATTGTCCCTTTCGGCGACATTGTGTGACGCGATCGGGTCAGGGATTGTCCGCTCGGGGACGATGGACCCGGGATTGCAGGCGGTGCTCCGGGGGCGGGAGGTTGTCCCTTTCGGCGACATTGTGTGACGCGATCGGGTCAGGGATTGTCCGATCGGGGACGACGGGAGTCGGGGTCGCAGGGGTGCCTCCGGAGGCGGAGAGTTGTCCCTTTCGGCGACATTGTGTGATGCGATCGGGGCAGGGATTGTCCGCTCGGGGAGGATGGACCCGGGATTCCAAGCGGTGCCTCCGGGGGCGGGAGGTTGTCCCTTTCGGCGACATTGTGTGATGCGATCGGGTCAGGGATTGTCCGCTCGGGGACGATGGACCCGGGATTCCAAGCGGTGCCTCCGGGGGCGGAAGGTTGTCCCTATCGGCGACATTGTGTGACGCGATCGGGTCAGGGATTGTCGCGGGGGAGGGCGGGCTGATGGTGGGTATTTTGATCTGAATCAATTGGTGGGGAAAATCCGGTTGAGGCTTGGTCGGGGTCGATTGAGGGTGATTCCCATGAGTCATTCCGCTGTTGAATTTTCGCCTCCCGGAACACCGATGATCGACCGGACGGTCGGGGAATTGGTCGCCGAGCGTCCGGGGAGATCCCGGGTGTTCCAAGCCCACAAGATCGATTTTTGCTGCCAGGGCGGTTTGACCCTTCGTAAGGCTTGCGAGAAAAAAGGGGTCGCTGTCGATCTGATCGTGGCCGAGTTGGAGCGGGAGGGAGCCGACCCGACCGAGGTCGAGGTGAATCCGGCGGAACTGCCGGTGGATCGGCTTTGCGACTACATCGCCGAGAAACACCATGAGTTTCTCCGCCGGGAATTGCCCCGGCTCTATGCGATGTCGCAACGGGTCGCCCATGTCCATGGCGGGCACACCGCTTCGCTCGTTGAGCTTTACGAGGTGTTCTGTCATCTCGCGAGCGAGTTGGTCAGTCATTTGCAGAAGGAGGAACAGGTCCTGTTCCCGGCGGTTCGCGGGATGGTCGGGGGAGAAACGGCTGCCGGGTCGCTCGACGGTCCGATCGAGGCGATGTCGCGGGAACACGGCGAAGCCGGGGCGGTGCTGGATCGTTTGCGGGATTTGACCAACGGCTACCAGCCGCCGGCTCAAGCGTGCAACACCTATCGCGCCCTCTTCGCGGGACTGCGCGACTTGGAAGAGGACATGCGTTGCCACATCCACTTGGAGGACAATGTTTTGTTTCCGGCGGTGAAAAAGCTGGCCGCCGGACTCGGCAACTGAGGCGTCTGGATCAGCGGCCCGGCCGGGTGCGGCCTTCGCGTTCCATTTTCTCGATGGTCTCGCGGATCATTTCTTCGATTCGCAACCGGTCTTCGCCGGTTGCTTTCTCGAGCCGGGCTTCGAGGACCATCAATTCCTTTTCGTCGGTCGACGGATCGGGCGCGCCGGCGTCGCCGGCGTTTTTCTGGCCGTTGTACAGTTTGCTGCGATCAACGTCTTTCATACCTGTAACTATAGCGGGACGAAGCGGGTCTGGCAAAAGGGAAGGACCGATTGCGACCCGCCGAATCCGATTCGTTACAGCGAGTGGATCGCCCGTTTATCGACGGCGAGCGCGGCTTCCTTGAGCGCTTCGGAGACGGTCGGATGGGCGTGGACGGTGCGGGCGATGTCTTCGGCGCTGCCGCCGTATTCCATGTGGGCGACGGCGGATGCGATCAGTTCCGAAACTCCCCGGCCGATCATCTGGACGCCGAGGACCCGGTCGGTTTTGGCGTCGGCGATCACTTTGATGAATCCTTCCGTCGCGCTGTTGGCGAGCGCCCGCCCGTTGGCGGTGAAAGGAAATTTCCCGGTGCGGATTTCGATCCCTTTGGCTTTGGCGTCGGCTTCGGTCAATCCGGCCGAGGCGACTTCCGGATCGGTGTAAATGACGTTCGGGATGACGTCGTAGTTCACATGTCCGGCTTTGCCCGCCAGCATCTCGGCGAGGGCGACCCCCTCTTCCTCGGCCTTGTGGGCGAGCATCGGTCCGGCGATCACGTCGCCGATGGCGTAGATTCCGGAGACGTTGGTGGCGAAATGCCGGTCGGTCTTCACCCGCTTCCGCTCGTCGAGCTCGACGCCGGCCTCCGCCAAGCCCAAGCCGTCGGTGAACGGAACCCGACCGACCGCGACCAAGACTTTGTCGGCTTCGAATTCAAGTTTCTTTCCATCGCGTTCGGCGGTGAGGACGGCCTTGTTTTTCCTCTTTTCGAGCCCGGTCACCTTGGTGTTCGTCTCGATGGCGATGCCCTGTTTTTTGAGGGATCGCTCGAGGAGTTTGGATACGTCGTCGTCGAAAGTCGGAGCGATGCGGGGAAGGAACTCCACGACAGTCACTTCGCTGCCGAGGCGGGACCAGACCGAACCGAGTTCGAGGCCGATCGCGCCGCCGCCGACCACCACCAGTTTCTTCGGGGTTTTGTCGAAGGCGAGGGCATGGGTGCTGTGGACGACGATCTTGTCGTCGAACGGCAGGAACGGCAGCGTCGCGGGGGCCGACCCGGTGGCGATCACGATATTCCGGGTCTTCAAGGCGGTGGTTTTCCCTTCATGGGTGACTTCGACGGTCGAGGCGTCGCGGAGGCGGCCCGCACCATGGAAAACCTTGGCCCCTTTTTTGCCGACCACCGCTGAAACGCCTCCGACGAGGGTGGAGACGATTTTGTCCTTCTTCTGCATCATGGCCGGCAGGTCGACGGAGATCTTCTCAAGTTTGATTCCGAGGTCGGCGGCGCCGTGGCGGGCGAAGTGAAGCATCTCCGAGGAGTGGAGGAGGGCCTTGCTCGGGATGCAGCCGACGTTGAGGCATGTGCCCCCCAGGTTGGCGGATTTCTCGACGAGAGCGGTTTTCAATCCGAGTTGGGCGGCGCGAATCGCGCAGACATAACCGCCGGGGCCGGCGCCGATTACGACAAGGTCAAAGGATTCATCAGACATGGCAGGGGATTATGCATGATGAATGGTGAATTATGAAGAGAATTGTCCCCCTGAATTTCATAATTCATCATTCATAATTTTCGTCTTGGGTCGAGGGCGTCGCGGAGTCCGTCGCCGAGGAAGTTGAGGCAGAAGAGGGTGAGGGCGAAGGTGAGGCTGGGGAAGATCAGGAGCCAGGGATATTGCTCCATGCTTTCGGCCCCTTCCTTGATCAGGATGCCCCAGGAACTCATCGGGGGTTGGACGCCGAGCCCGAGGAAACTGAGGAACGCCTCCAGCAACATCACGCTCGGAATAGTGAGCGTGGCATAGACGATGATCGGGCCGATGGCGTTTGGAATCAGATGCTTGCGGAGAATCCGGCCCCGGGGGAGACCGAGCACCACCGCCGATTCGATGAACGTGAGATGTTTGAGCGACAAGACCTGGCCCCGGACGATCCGGGCCATGGTGAGCCATTCGACCGCCCCGATGGCGATGAAGAGCAGGAGGAGGCTGCGGCCGAAAAAGACGGTCAGCAGAATCACGAAAACCGTGAAGGGGAGGGCGTAAAGGATGTCGACCGTCCGCATCATGACCGAATCGAGGCGCCGTCCGCCGTATCCGGCCACCGCCCCGTAAATCACTCCGATGGTGAGCGAAACGGCGGTGGCGCAGAGGCCGACCATGAACGAAATCCGGCCGCCGTAGAGGATGCGGGAGAGCAGGTCGCGCCCGAGCAGATCGGTGCCGAGCCAATGTTCCCGGCTCGGCGGAGTCGGGCCGACGTCGAGCCGGGTGGTGAAATAATCATGGGGGGCGACCCATGGGGCGAGTCCGCAAAGAAGGCCGAGCACGCTCAACACGGCGAGGGCGGCGAGGGCCATTTTGTTGGCGCGCAGGCGAAGCCAGGCTTCCCGCCAAGGGGATCGTCCGGCAGAGCTTGGCGGACCGGATGGCTGGGGATCGGGTTGGGTGGCGGTCGGCTTCATCGCTTCGGGTTGAGGAGGATTTGGAGGATGTCGACCAGCAGGTTGAGCAGGATGATCAAGGTGGCGTAAAACAGCACCGTTCCGATGATCAAGGTGTAGTCCCGGTTGAAGGCGGATTGGACGAAAAACCGTCCGAGGCCGGGGATGTTGAAGACCGTCTCGACCACGAACGAACCGCTGATCAGTCCGGCGACCGCCGGTCCCAGAAACGAGACCACCGGCAGCACTCCGACCCGGAGGCCGTGTTTGCCGACGACAACCGCCTCCGACAGTCCCTTGGCCCGGGCGGTTCGGACGAAATCCTGGCTCAACGTCTCGATCATGCTGCCCCGGGTGAGGCGGGCGACGTAGGCGGCGTAGAAGGCGCCGAGGGTGAGCGACGGCAGCACCCGGTCGGACGGATACGTCCAGCCCGAGGCGTTGAACCAGCCGAGCCAAAGGGCGAAGACGAGGACCAGGATCGGCCCCATGACGAAAGTCGGCAGGCAAATACCGGCCATGGCGAGGGACATTGGCCCGTAGTCGAGTCGGGTGTTCGGGCGGAGGGCGGCGATCAAACCGGCGGTGAGACCGATGGCCAACGCGACAAGGAGGGAGTAGAAACCGAGTTCGAGAGAAACCGGAAAAGCCTCGGCGATCAGTTCGTTGACGGAAAGCGTCTGGTATTGGAAGGAAGGCCCGAGGTCTCCCCGCAGGAGATTGCCGAGGTAGGAGAAGTATTGGCGGTGGAGCGGTTGGTCGAGGCCGTAATGGGCTTCGAGGTTGGCCAGGACCTCGGGGGTCACGGTACGTTCTTCGCTGAACGGACCGCCCGGGGCGAGCCGCACCAGGAAAAAAGTGATGGTCGCGATGAGGAAGAGGACCGGAACCACTTCGATCAGGCGACGGATGATCAGGACGAACATACGAAAAACGAAAGGAAAAAGGAAAACCGGCAAAGAAAGAAGCGGAAAAGAAAGGAAAAGGCGAAATGGGTGTGAAACTGGATTCGAACAAGAAGATGGGGTTTGCTTGGGGTTCGATTGTTGGAGTTCCGCATTTATGCGGTCCCGGCTTTTCGTTTGCGGGGTCGCTGGGTTTCCACTTGCGGATTTGGTGGAAACGCGTTGCTTTGTGCGGTTTGAGTATCGTCGATCGTTATATTTTCCGGGAATGGGTGAAGATTTTCGGACTGTGCGTCGCCGTGACCATGGGGTTGCTGGTGTTGAACGACATGTACTCCAATTTCAGCGATTTGATGGATTACCAGGCGGGGTTGGTCCAGATTTTGCGCTACTATGCGGTGCTGTTGCCGGCGTTTATTCCGATCGTGTTGCCGATCGCGTTGTTGCTGTCGCTGTTGTTCAGCTTGGGGAATTTGCACCGGAACAGCGAGTTGATCGCGCTGCGGGCGGCGGGGTTCGGGATCGGGAGGGTGACGGTGACCCTGTGGATTTCGGCGGCGGTGTTGTCGGGGCTTTTGCTCGGGTTGAACGCCAAGGTGGTCCCGTGGTCGGTCGAGCAGTCGAGGCAGATGCTCGACAACATCGAGTTCGCCTACTACGCGGAGGCCGAGGAGGAACGGGACGTCGGCATGGTTTACGCCCTGGCTTTCGACAATCGGCGGGAGAACCGGTTGTGGTTCATGAACCGGTTCAGCGAATTCACCTACCGGGGGTTCGGGGTGAACGTCTATTATCTCGACGAAAACCGGCGGGAGATCGGACGGATCGTGGCCCGGGAGGCGCATTTCGACGACCACTTGCAGGAATGGATGTTCCGGGAAGGACGGAGAATGACCTTCGAGCAGGAAACCGGGCAATTGGTCCGGTCGGTGCCGTTCGAGCAGTTGGTCGACGACGATCTGAACGAGACGCCTGGGACGATGCTGTTGTTTCACAAACGCCCGCGCGATTTGTCGTTGAACGAGATCCGGACGATTCTGGCGGTGATCGAAGAGGACAACCCGCGGGCCAGCGCCTTCGCGATCCGTTACCACAGCATCATCGCGGGGGCCTTTAGTTGCCTGATCATCGTCGGGTTGGCGATTCCATTCGCCACCACCGGGGTGCGGGTGAATCCGATGGTCGGGATCTCGAAGTCGCTCGGACTCTTTTTGCTTTATTACCTGCTGGAAAACGTGGCCCGGATCATTGGCGAACGGGACCTGATCGCGCCGATGGCGGCGGCTTGGCTGCCCGGGGTGGTGATGGCGTTGCTGGCGGTCTGGCTCTTCCGAAGGGCGGTTTGATATGAATGAGAAAACGGTTGCGCTTAAACTGAAACCATCCAACCGGCCGCGGGTGTTGCACGGCCATCCATGGGTGTTCGGCAACGAGGTGGAAAAGCCGTTGCCGCCGGAGTTCGACGGCGAGGCGGTCGCTTGCCGCGATTCGCGGGGCCGTTTCCTCGGAAGCGGGATTTACAACAGTCGGTCGCAGATCGTCTGGCGGCGGTTTTCCTGGGCCAACGAAGCGCTCGACGAAGCCTTTCTCCGGGAGAAACTGACGGCGGCGATCGCCCGGCGGGCTCCGGAGGAGGCCCGGCGGTTGGTTTGGTCGGAGTCGGACGATCTTCCCGGCCTGGTGGTCGATCAATACGGCGACGTCCTGGTGGTCCAGGCCCTGACGATGGCCATGGACCGGCGGCTCGCGGTCATCGGCGATCTGTTGGCGGAGTTGGTCGAACCGCGCGAAATCGTTTTCCGCAACGACGCCCCGGTGCGGACGCGGGAAGGACTTCCCTTGGGCGTGACGACTCGCTCCGGCGGCGATCTTCCCGCCTGGTGGGCAATGATCGGGGGACTTGAGTATCGGGTCGACCTGCGGGCCGGGCAGAAGACCGGCTTTTATCTCGATCAACGCCACGAGCATCATCGGGTGGCCCGGCACGCGGCCGGACGCCGGGTGCTCGACGCTTTTTGCAACCAAGGAGGCTTCGCGTTGCAGGCGGCCCGGGCCGGGGCGGCCTCGGTGCGGGGAGTCGACATCTCCGAGGAAGCGGTGAAACAGGCGGCCGAAAACGCCGAACGCAACGGCGTGGCGGTCGATTTCACCGCCGCCAACGTCTTCGATTTTCTCCGTCAAGGGGAGGAGACCTGGGACCTCGTGGTGCTCGATCCGCCGCCGTTCGCCAAGTCGCGCGGGGAAATGGCCGGGGCGCTCCGCGGTTACAAGGAAATCAATTTGCGGGCGATCAAGCGGCTCGAGCCCGGCGGAATCCTGGCGACCTACGCCTGTTCGCACCATGTTTCCCATTCGATCTTTTTGGAATTGATCGGGGAGGCGGCGGGCGATGCCCGGCGGAAGGTCCGGGTGTTGGAATTCTGCCATCAACCGCCGGATCATCCGGTCCTCCCCTCGATGCCCGAGAGCGAATATCTGCGCGGTTTCCTCTTGCAGGTCGATTGAGAAAAGCGCCTTGCTGGGGCGGAATTTATGGAACTTTCGGGGGGAGCGTTGTCCCCATTAATCTGGGGCCGTCCCGGACGGTAGCCCTCATTAGAAACACTAACCCTCGGACCGGCCCGCCATTATAAACGACCGTATTTGTTTGTAAGCCCGGCCCATCGGGGGCTATCTTCCGCACTTTTTGATTGAAACTCACCGAATTGTGAACCAGCCAACCGACGAAAACCAAGCGAACCAAAGGGCGGCCCCGGCGGCCCCGCAACCGCGGAAGCGCTCGAAACGGCCTGCTTCCCACCAAGGCCCGTGGTGGAATCTGGTCCACATCTTCGGCTCCTTGAAGCTGGCGATGACGTTGTTCGTGGTGATCATCATCGCCTCGGCGATCGGGACCATCGAGGAGAGCCGGTTTGACGCCCGGGTGGCGCAGCACAAGATCTACAACGCCACCTGGTTCACTTTTTGGCTGGTGGTGCTCTGCATCAACCTGGCCGCCGCCGCGCTGACCCGCTGGCCATGGCAGAAACGGCACACCGGTTTCGTGGTGACCCATTCCGGAATCATCATTCTGTTGATCGGATCGATCATCGGCAAGCACATGGGGATCGAAGGGTCGATGACGTTGAACGTCGGCCAGGAGGCGAAGCGGCATTTGTTTCTGGCGGAAATGGCGATCCAGTTCGGCGATCCGGCCCGGGAGCAGGTTTACCGCGGGTCGTTCCCGCTTGATCTGGTGCCGCCGAACGAGGCGAATCCGGTCCATTATCCGATTCCCGGTTATCAATCCCGGGCGTTGTCGGCCCCCTTCGCCCGCCTCGGCACCCGCTTTTTCAACCGGGATCCGATCGAGCCGACGATGGTGTTCGATCAATTCACCAATCGTTTGGTGGAGGAACGGTCGATCGTCGCGACCCCGGGAAGTCCCGGCAGCGCGGTGCGGTTGGAAATGCGCAGCGCGATGATGGGGGCGGGGCATCCGGTCGAGGTCGAATTGATCACCGAACCGGCGGACCGTTCCTATTACGATCTCTCCGGACTGGCCCAAGTGACGCTCGGGTCGAGCATCGTCCGTTCGTTTGAAGGAATGGAGTCCCCCTCGCCGCTGATGCAATTGCGGGTCCGGAGCGATGCCGAAGTCGAGTATCATGTGATCAATTCCCGGGGGGAAGTGAAGCAAGGCGTGCTCGCCGTCGGCGAATCGTTTGAAACCGGCTGGGCCGATTGGACCGTGACTTTGACCGAGGCTTTGCCGGAGGCGCTGTTGAAAACCGTTCTTTACGAAGACCGGAGACTGCGGGAAAACGGCGGTTACACCGGCGTGCGCGGCTGGCTCGATTGGGGGGACGGCCGCCGGACGGAGCCCCGCTGGTTCGTGGCGGGCGAGTCGCACCTGGTGACGATGGATTACCATCAGATCCGTTTCGCGTTCGGTTACCGCCGGGAGGCGTTGCCCTTCAAAGTGGAGTTGCTCGATTTCGAAGTGCCCCGCGATCCTGGCACCGAGAATCCGGCGAACTTCACCAGTTACCTCCGGTTCACCGATTTGACCACTGGGGAAACCGCCGAAGGATCGTGCGGGATGAACGTTCCCGCGATTTTCCCGACCGGTTTCCATCGTCTGGTGACCGGCAACACCTACAAGTTTTCCCAAGCCTCCTGGAATCCGGACGACCTTTCGGAGAGCACCGTGCAGGTGCTCCGTGATCCAGGCTGGTTGTTCAAGTGGGTCGGTTCGCTGACGATTGTGGTCGGCATCTACCTGATCTTTTTCGCCCGCTCGTTCCGCCACCGGCGGCCTGAGGACATCATTGACGAAATCGAACCTGAGGCCATCGAAGGACCCGGCGGAAAGCGGAAGAAAGAACTCGTTTCCAAGTAATGAAAAACCGTATTCACAACCTGGTTCTGGCGGTCCTTGTCGCGACCGTGGCGCAGACGGCGGCCGTGTCGGCCCAACCCGCGGAGCTTCCGGCTCCGGACGAACTCCTTCATTCGCACGGCGAAGGCGAGATGGCTCCGCACGAGCATCTTCATACCTTGCCGCCGCGGTCGGAGACGGCGGCGGTCGAACCGGCCCGCTTGATGCCGCCGCATGATTACTCGGAGCTGGAGAGCCTGGTGATCCTCGAAGGCGGCCGGAAGAAGCCGCTGTTGACCTTTGCCCGGGAATCGCTCCTGACGATCGCCGGACGGAGCCGATTCGAGATTGCTGACGGGGTCCGGGTCGAGCCGATGCCGTTCGTGGTCTCGATCTGGTTGAGCGGCCGGGATTGGTCGGGTCAGCCGTTGATCCTGTTAAATTACCCGGAGTTGAAGGAAAAACTCGATTTGCCCTTGGACCGGAGTCGATTCTCGTTCCGGGAGATCGTCGGCAGCGACCGGTTCCAGGAGCTTTACGCCGAAATGGAACGGGTCCGGGAAGAGGAAGGGACGGAAGCGTTTTCCGAGTTGCAGGAAAAACTTAATGAAGTCGCCTATCGGTTGAGCGTCTTCCAAGGGATGCAAAACGGCACCGCCTTCACCGTGGTGCCGCATCCGAGCGATCGCAAGGGAGCTTGGGTCTCGGTGCCGGAGGGAGAACTTTATTATAGCGGCGAACGATGGACGGAAGTCCGGGCGGCGACGGTGCAGCTCTTCGCCGCGTATCACAAGGAACTCATGAGCGAGGAGGAGCGGGAGGCGATGGGCCTCGATTTCGCAGCCGCCTCGAGGAATTACCGGGAATTGCTGGCGGCCTTGTCTCCGGAGGTGATGCCGACTCCCGGAGTGGTCAAGGCGGAGTTGGTTTACGAGAAATTTGGCTTCTTTCGCTGGGCCTGGATCCTCTGTTTGGTCTCGTCGCTGGTGGTGGCGGTGACTTGGACGGTGGGACGGAAGCCTGGCTTCGTTTTCGGAATCGTCGGGTCGGTGGTCGCATTGCTCCTCCTGACGATTGGAATGGCGTTGCGGGTCTATATCTCGGGCCGGGCCCCGGTGACCAACATGTATGAGACGGTGGTCTGGGTCGGATTCGGGTTGATCCTTTTCGCGTTGATCTTCGAATTGAAATATCGCTGCCGGTATTATTTGGTGAGTGGCGTTTCCTTCGCGGCGGTTTACCTCATCTTGGCCGACAGCGTGCCGGCGATCCTCGATCCGAGCATCACTCCGCTCACGGCGGTGTTGCGGGATAATTTCTGGCTGACCACCCACGTGTTGACGGTGACCATCAGTTATGCGGCGTTGGCTTTGGCGTTTGCCCTCGGGCACATCGTCCTCGGACGACAAATCGTTTTCGGACCCGGGGTGGAGGAGCACAAGATGCTTTACGCCTACATTTACCGGGCGATGCAGGTGGGACTTCTGTTGCTGACGATTGGGGTCATTCTCGGCGGCGTCTGGGCGAATTATTCCTGGGGCCGTTTCTGGGGCTGGGATCCGAAGGAAACCTGGTCGTTGATCGCGATCCTCTGTTATCTCTTCCTGATGCACGGTCGCTTGGTCGGCTGGTGGCGCGGGTTCGGGATGTCGGTCGGCGCGGTTTTGGCGTTCCAGAGCGTTCTGATGGCCTGGTATGGGGTGAACTTCATTCTTGGAGCGGGCTTGCACAGTTACGGCTTCGGAGCCGGCGGCGATGAGTACGTGGTCGCCTTCGTGGTCGGTCAGTTTCTGTTCGTGGGCGCCGCCCTTTACCGCCGTTATCCGGGCAAAGGCAAAGGCCGGCGCGGACCGGGCGGCGGCGGTGGGGAGAAAGCGATCCGCCCGCCGGTGACGCCCGAAAAGCCGACGGTGAAGACACCCGAACCGGTCGGCGTCGAATCGTGACGGACTGAGTTGCGGAACTCCAACGATTCTGAGGACTAAGGTTGGAGTCCCGCCTTCAGGCGGTCTTTCCATGACGCAAGGACCGCATAAATGCGGAACTCGTGCGTCATCAAGTCGCAAACGTCTGACAGGTGCGAGACCTGTTCCGGGCAAACCGTGCGCTGCCCGCGAATCGAACCGAAACTGCGTCGCCGCGAGGCGGGGTGGAGAGCAACGGAAAGAGAGAATGCAGACCATAACGAAAGTGAACCTGATACGGCCGTCATGCGGGCCGAGCCTGCGGGTTGTTGAGCGAAGGCACGCGCGACGAATGAGTCGCGACTCATGGAGGGCGGATCCCACGGCAAAGCCCTGCCATGGCTGCATGGAGGTGGTTGGGGATAGTATGCATTCAAGGACGTCTGCGATGAAGATGAGAGATCTGATGGGAAAGGCCGACCTGTGTCCGACACCGTCCCGGAACGAGCGCGACCGGGTTACCAACGCTCAGCCAAATCGGACGTCCCGTCGCCCATCAGAAGTCAGAGTCCTCGTAGGAGCGATGAATCCGGGTAACTCCGGAGGAGCAAAGGAGGGCAGGAAGATGAAAGGAAGTCGCTCATGACCGAAGGACCAACCCCGTCGCAAGTGCCGGAAACGGCTATCCAGGACGGACAGGCCCGCGAGTTGCGCAAACGACTCGGAGCCGACCCTTTGGTCTGGACCGATCCCATGCTGGCAGCCCTCAAATCGGGGGTGAAGGGAGGCAAGTGGTTCAGCCTCAAAGACAAACTCTACAGCCGTCGCACGCTGCAACATGCCTGGCATATTGTGGCAAGCCGCAAGGGCGGTGGAGGAGTCGACAAGATCAGCCTGCATCAGTATGGCGAGCAACTCGACCTTCGGTTGGGCAAGCTGGAAGCCAAACTCAGAAGCGGGCGATATGAACCGAACCCGGTGAAACGAGTGTATATCTCGAAACCGGGAAGCAAAGAGAAACGCCCCTTGGGCATCCCGACCGTGGAAGACCGCATCGTCCAAACGGCGATGCTGCTGGTGATCGGACCGATCTTCGAGATCGGGTTCTCGACCCACAGTTACGGTTTCCGTCCCGGACGCGGCTGCAAAGACGCGCTTCGGGAAGTGGACGGTCTGCTCAAGGAAGGATACGAATGGATAGTCGACGCCGACCTCAAAAGCTACTTCGACACGATCGACCATGACATGCTCATGGCGCTCGTGCGCGAAAAGGTGGCCGACGGGATGGTGCTCGACTTGCTGGAATCCTACCTGAAACAAGGAGTGGTCAACGAACTCAAGGACTGGGAACCGACGGAGAAAGGCACGCCCCAGGGAGCGGTGATCTCACCGCTGCTGGCGAACCTGTATCTGAACGGACTCGACCACCTGCTCGCTGCCCGGGGCCACAAGATGATCCGCTACGCGGACGACTTCGTGGTTCTCGCGCGAAGCAGGGAGGAAGCCGAAATGGCCCTCGCCGCGACCTCGGAATGGACTCGCGGGCGCAAGCTTACGTTGCATCCCGAAAAGACGCGGTTGGTGACCCATCGGGAAGGCTTTGAGTTCCTCGGTTACCGTTTTGAAAACGGAAACCGCTATGTCCGGCAGAAAAGCCTGACGAAGTTGCGCGCAACCCTGCGACCGAAAACCAAACGAACCAATGGCGTTTCGCTGAAGGCGATCATCAAGGAGATAAATCCGGTGCTGGTCGGGTGGTTCGGGTACTTCAAAGACGCCCACAAGAACACCTTCGTCTGGATGGACGGTTGGGTGCGGATGCGTTTGCGCAGCATCCTGCGCAAGCGTGCCGGGCGCAAAGGCCGCGGCCGCGGACTCGACCACCAGCGCTATCCGAACAAGTACTTCGCCGAGATGGGATTGTTCAGCCTTGAACGGGCCCATCGGGAAGCGTGCCAGTCTCGATAAAGAGCAATCATCAACCGGAGAGCCGGATGCGGGAGATCTGCACGTCCGGTTCGGAGGGAGGGGCGGGGCCTCGGCCCCGTTCCTACCCCTATCAACGAAGCCGGTTTGCATCGGCGCTGTGGACTGGGACTGGCGTTGGCTTTTCGAATTGCTCCGGCGGGTGGGCTGATGTTTGTTGGGGGGCATGACACAGCCGTTGAAGGGGAAGACGATTTTGGTCGGGGTTTCCGGATCGATCGCCGCGTTTCGGGCGGCCGATCTGGTGAGCCAGTTGCGCAAGGTCGGGGCGGAGCCGTTCGTGATCATGACGCGGGCGGCCGAGCAATTCATTACCCCGATGACGCTCCAGGTCTTGAGCCGCAATCCGGTGGCGCGAAGTCTCTGGGATGAAGGAAACGGCTGGCAACCGGGACATATCGAATTGGCCGACAAGGCGGACCTGCTGCTGGTCGCTCCGGCGACGGCCGATCTGCTGGCGAAATTCAGTCACGGCTTGGCCGACGACGAACTCACCTCGGCATATCTCGCTTGCCGGGCCCCGGTTTTGATCGCCCCGGCGATGAACGGCAAGATGTATTCCCATCCCGCCACGCAAACGAACATTGAAACCCTGCGGGCCCGCGGCCACGAGTTCATCGGTCCGGAAGAAGGGATGCTCGCCTGTGGGTACGAAGGGCAGGGGCGGCTTTGGCCGGTCGACAAGATCGTGGCCAGAGTGGTGGAGATGCTGGGAGGCGGGGGTTAGGGGTCGGCGGTGTTACCGGGATGGAGCGCCGAGGGGATCGGCGAGTTCTTTGGGGGATTCTTTCGCCGAGGCGGCTGGATTGATCGGGTGGCGGATGGTGAAGGTGGAGCCGTAGCCGTAATCGCTGGTGACTGAGGCCACGGCGCCGAGGGGTTGGCACATTTTGTGGACGATATAAAGCCCGAGGCCGGAAGAGGATTCGCCGCCGGTCGGTCGGGTGGAAAGGTGGGCGAATTTTTTGAATACCCGGTCGAGTTCCTCCGGTTTGATGCCCGGGCCCTGGTCGATGATTGCGATTTCGACCTGGTCGCCGGAGAGGCGGGTGCGCACGGTGACTTCGGTGTCGGGGGGGCTGTATTTCAGGGCGTTTCCGATCAGGTTGTTGAGGCAGATTTCGATCCAGCGCTGCCTGGTCGGGATGTCGCGGTCGGCCGAGGGGTCGAGTTTGACTCGGAGCCGGATTGATTTGCGGGCGGCTCGGCGGCGGAAACGGTCGGCGGCTTCTTGGGCCAGGTGGTTCCAGTTGGAAGGGTGAAGCTCGAGGCGGCCATGGAAGCTTTCGATCGCGGAGACGTTCAGGATGTCCTCGATCAAGGTCAGCATTTCCTCCCCGGACCCCTGGACTTCGGCCAAGGCGTTTTGGAGGTCGGTGGAGGCGGCGGGGGGATTCCGGCGGAGTTCGTCGCAATAGGCGATGATTCCGCCGAGGGGATCGCGGAGGTCATGGGCGACGAGGGCGAGAAAGTCGTCTTTTTCCCGATTGAGAGAGGAGAGCGTTTGATTGGCGTTCGCCAGTTCCTCGGCGGTCGCGGCCAAGGTCCGGCGTTGGGTTTCGACCTCATGGTTCACCCGGGAGAGGTCGGCGTTGCGGGCTTCGAGTTTTTTCTGGTGGCGGTTGATCGCCGAGACGCAGACGACGGCGACGGTGAGGGTGATCAGGAATCCGATGGCGAGGTTAAGACGAAGGCTTTCTTTGAGAGGGGCGAGGAGATCGGATTCGGTCTGTTCGACCATGAGGAACCAGTCGAATTCGGGGAGAAACCGGCTGTTGAGGAATCGGGTCTCGCCCTGGTTTTGATAACTGAGGCTTTCGACGTTGCCGTCGAGCAAAGCGTCGGCGAAGGAGGCGAGGCCGGAGATATCGTGCAGCGTGGTGCCTTCGACGTATTTGCGCCCGGAAGAACTGAGGACGATCCGCCCGTCGCGGTCGGAGAAAAAGATGCTGCGGCCGAATCGTTCTTCGTATTCCTCGATCAGGCTGTTGACGCGGGTGACGGTCATCCCGGTTCCGGCGGCGCCGATGTATTCGCCGTCGAAGTCGAACACCCGGTAGTTGATGAAGATGGTCATCGCGTCTTTGTTGGCGAGATCGGGGTCGACGTTGATTTCGAACGGCTCCTCCATCTGGCGCACGCGGAAATACCATTCGTCGCGGGGTTCGTCTTCGCGAACCTGCTTTAGGATACCATCGGCGTAGTAGTAATTGCGGGAGATCTCGGAGACGAAGAAGCTGGTGACCGTGCCATATTCGCGGCGGATTTCGTGGAGGTAGCGGCTGAGTTGCTCGGGGTTTTCTTCCCCGTCGAGGGTCCACTGCCGCAGGAAAGCGTCGTTCGCCATCATCGAGGAGATGAAAATCGGCTGGAGGAGGTCGCGCTGGATGACGGAGTAAATGTTGTCGGAAGTGAGGGGCAGGGCGCTGTCGGTGATGGTTTCCCGGATTTTTTCACGGGAGACGAAATAGCTGCTGATGCTGCTGCCGGTGAAGCCGATCAACAACAGGAAGCAGACTACACTCGCCAAGCGGTAACGCGATTCGACGCCCATTGGGAGGATGAAATGCGGGTTTTGGGTTAATTTCAACCGGTTTTTAGTTTTGCCATCCGGTTGATTTTCGGGGCATGTTGCCGGTTTATTTTTTCAACCTATGGAATTTTGGTCAAAGAGCTTCATTCCGACTCTCAAGGAGAGTCCGGCCGACGCGGAGATCGCCTCCCACAAACTGTTGATCCGGGCGGGTCTGATCCGGAAGATCGGCGCCGGAATTTACGCCTATCTGCCGCTCGGGCTGCGGGTGTTGCGCAAGATCGAGACGATTTGCCGGGAGGAGATGAATCGCGGCGGGGCGGTGGAGCTTTTGATGCCGGCGTTGCATCCGGCGGAGTTTTGGCAACGGGGTCCCCGTTGGGAGGCGGCCCGGGAAGTGATGTATGCGGTCGGCGACGCCGGCGCTGCGGCGGAAGGACGGAAAAAACAGGAAGAGGCGCAACTGGTGTTGGGGCCGACCCACGAGGAGATCATCACGCCGTTGATCGGCAATGACGTTTCGAGTTACCGGGATTTGCCGCGGAATTTCTATCAGATCCAAACCAAATTCCGGAACGAGATCCGGCCGCGGTTCGGATTGATGCGGGCCCGGGAGTTCCTGATGAAAGACGGATACAGTTTCGATGCCACCGACGAAGGGGCGACCGAGGTGTATCACGTGATGCGGGCGGCGTATGAGGCGTTTTTTGCCCGATGCGGACTCGATTTCGTGGTGGTGGAGGCCGACACCGGGGTGATGGGGGGAAGTTTTTCCCATGAGTTCATGGTTCCGGCGGAAATCGGCGACGACGATGTGGTTTATTGTCAGGAAAGCGGCTATGCGGCGAACCGGGAGAAGGCGCGCAGCAAATTGATGCCGGATGACTTCGCCGACGCGGAGCCGACGGGTGAGTTGGAGGAGTTCGCCACCCCCGGCGTGACCACCATCGCGGGGCTGGCGGAGGCTCCTTACGGGATCCCGGCCGAACAGCAGTTCAAGACGCTCGTCTATATGGCCGACGGCAAGCCGCTGGTCTTGATTTTGCGCGGGGAAGACGAGTTGGAGGAAGCGAAAGTGGGCGCCCTAGGGTTTTCGTTGTTCCGTCCGGCGACGGCGGAGGAAGTGGTCCGGGTGATGGGAGCGGCTCCGGGAAGCCTGGGGGCGATCCGGGGAACGATCGCGAAAGCGGGCGAATTGGCCGGAGTTTTCGCCGACGAAACGATCCGGTTGATCGGCAACGGGGTGACCGGAGCCAACAAGGATGGTTACCATGTGCGGAACGTGAACGTCGCCCGCGATTTGGAGATCACCCGCTTCGTCGATATTCGCCGGGTGCGCGCCGGGGAGCCGTGTCCGCTGTCGGGGAATCCGTTGCGGATCCGGCGGGCGATCGAGGTGGGACATATTTTCAAGCTCGGGACCAAATACAGCGAGAAACTGGAAGCGACCTTCACCGACGAGTCGGGGCAGGTCCGTCCGATGGTCATGGGTTGTTATGGAATCGGAATCAGCCGGACCTTCCAATCGATCATCGAGCAGGGCCATGACGCGAACGGCATTGTTTGGCCGTGGAGTGTCGCGCCCTACCATGTGGAAGTCGTCTTGCTCGATCCGGCGAACGCGGAAGTCCGGGAAGCCGGGCTGGCGATCGCCAAGGCGGCGGAGGAAGCCGGCGCGGAGGTTCTGGTCGACGACCGGGAAGAACGTCCAGGGGTTAAGTTCAAAGACGCGGACCTGATCGGCATCCCGTTGCGGGTGACCGTCGGCGGCCGCGGTTTGAAGGAAGGGATCATCGAGATGAAGGAGCGCACCAGTGCCGACGTCGAAAAGATCGCCCTCGCCGACGGCCCCGGACGGGTGCGGGAAATTATCCGCGAAAAGCTCGGGGCGAAGTAGAGGGGGCCTCGGACCGTTTCATCGCAGACATCACAGACAGGAATGTCCGTGCCACCCCTTCTACCGGAGGGATTGGAGGAAGGCTTGGTGGCGGGCGTATTGGTCGAGGACATCGTGGATGATCTCCTCGATCGAAAGTCCCATGATGTCGTAGTCCTGGCTCCCTTCCCGGAGATGAACTTCGGCGCGGTAGTATTTCAACTGTTCCGCGCGCGACGTTCGGGTGTCGTCCAAGGCGAAGGCCGGCGGTTCGTATTGGCGGGGACGGACCTCGTAGAAAAAGTCCATCTCGTGGCCGTGGAGAACTTCCAGCCAGACCCGTCCGTCGGGGCGGCGGTCGATCCGGGTTTCCAGGTTCTGCTTGGCGAATTCGCGGGAGACGTTTTCGAAGGCGGCCTGGACGGTCTCGTTGAGAAAGTGATCGACCTCGGCCCGCTTGGGGTGGTGGGCGAGCGCGCGTAACCGCCGTTGCCAGGAGACATGGGCCGGGCCTCCGCGCGGCATGATCCACGCTTCCTTAAGGCTGGTCCGGCGAAGCGTTTCGATATTGAGCGCGCGGAAGAGCCCCCAGCACATCAGGAGCATTACCACGACAAACGGGAGCGCGCTGGCGATCGCCGCGGTTTGCAGGGCATGCAGGCCATCCATCGCGTTGGCCGCGCCCATCGCGCCGGCCAATAGAAGGGCGGCTGCGATCACACCTTCGGTGATCGCCCAGAAAATCCGTTGCCAGACGGGCGGATCATCCCGTCCCCCGGAGGTCAACATGTCGACCACCAACGAGCCGGAGTCGGAGGAGGTGACGAAAAAAGTCACGACCAGCAATGTCGCGATGAGCGAAACGAATCCCGACCAAGGGAGGTTTTCCAGCATGGCGAAGAGGGCAACGGAGTTGTCGGCTTGCACCGTGCCGACAAGATCCTGCACCCCCTCCAGCATGACCATGTGGATGGCGGTGCCGCCGAAGACGGTCATCCAGAGAAAGGTGAATCCGACCGGAACGAAGAGCACCCCGGCGACGAACTCGCGGATGGTCCGACCTTTGGAGATCCGGGCGATGAACATGCCGACGAACGGCGCCCAGGCGATCCACCAGCCCCAGTAAAAGATGGTCCATCCTCCGATCCATGCCGCGGCCTCGGAGTCCGGCTGGTAGGCGTAGAGGTTGAAGGTCAGATGGGCGAGTCCGGAAAGATACGCCCCGGTGTTTTGGACGAAGGCTTGCAGGAGAAAGACCGTCGGCCCGGCGATCAGGACGAACAGCAACAGGAAGACGGCCAGCACGATATTCAGTTCGGACAGCCGGCGAATCCCTTTGTCCAGTCCGAGAACGACCGACAAAGTCGCAACGGCGGTGATGGCGACGATGAGGGCGACCTGCAGGTTGGTGGTGTTGGCAAAGCCGAAGAGATGGTTGAGTCCCGCCCCGATCTGGGTGACGCCGATGCCAAGCGATGTGGCGACGCCGAACAAAGTGCCGAGGGTCGCCAAGGTGTCGACGAGGTGACCGGCCGGCCCGTGGATCCTGTCGCCGATCAATGGATACAAAGCTGACCGAATGGTCAAAGGCAGGTCGTGGCGGAACGCGAAATAGGCGAGGGCCAGGGCGACGACGGCGTAGATCGCCCAGGCGTGCATTCCCCAGTGGAAGAAGGTGAGGCGCATTGCCTGGCGGGCGGCTTCCACGGATTCTCCTTCGCCGGTGGGGGGCGTGGCGTAGTGCATGATCGGCTCGGCGACCCCGAAAAACATCAGGCCGATTCCCATGCCGGCCGAGAAGAGCATGGCAAACCAGGAGACGTAACTGTAATCGGGTTCGGTGTGGTCGCGTCCAAGTTTGATTGCGCCGAAACGGGAAACGGCGAGGAAAATCACGAACACTAAAAAGAAGGCGACGGCGAGCACGTAGAACCAACCGGCCGATTCGGTGATCCAGCCGTGGACGGACTGGAAAAGATCCCCGGCGCCTTCCGTATCGAAGACGGCGTAAGCGACCAGGAGCGCGGAAAAAACCGCCGAGCTGATGAAGACGGGCGGATTGATTTGGATCCGAGCCGGGGAGGGTCGTGATTTTGATTCGTTTTTCATGAGCAAAAAGAGCCTACCGGAAATCGAGACGCCGACAAAGAGATTAAACCGGAACGCCTTGGAGCCCGCATGGGAGGCGATTTAGCGAATGGACTCGCACCGGAGCGGACGTCCGGACCCCGACGGATCGACCCGGCGGAGACCGTGCCGACCCTTGGGGATAATCACTACTCCGGCCTCCATGAGGCCTGCAAGGGGACGGGGGGAGGTCCCCAGGAAGTCTCAGGAATCCGGAGGAGGTTTTGGCAGGCGGTGACCCTACCGGCACTCCGGGTAGGGGCCTGATAGCGGTTCAATCGGCCGCCCGTTATAATCACTACCCAATCGGGATGCCAAGCGCGGGTTCCGGTGATCCGATTCATTCCGGATCTTC
Source organism: Verruconatronum alginivorum (assembly GCF_056590205.1). Lineage (NCBI taxonomy): Bacteria > Pseudomonadati > Verrucomicrobiota > Opitutia > Opitutales > Verruconatronaceae > Verruconatronum > Verruconatronum alginivorum. The sequence continues at coordinate 4,828,234 of NZ_JBWPVQ010000001.1, forward strand.
CCGAAGTGGGGAAGTGACGGGGCGAAGCTCGCTCAACTTCCGAAAGGATACGACTGGACCGGGTATTTTCAACTCTCTCTCAAACAACTCTCTCAAGGAAAATTCGCATGAAAATTTTAGTCACCGGAGCCGCCGGCTTCATTGGTTTTCACACCGTCCAGCGTCTGCTCAACCGTGGAGACGAAGTGATCGGGGTCGACAATCTCAACGACTATTATGACGTTCGCCTGAAGTTGGCCCGTTTGGCTGAACTGGAGGGACGCCCTGGGTTCATCTTCCTTAAGGAAGACCTGGCCGACCGGCCGGCGATGGAGGCGTTGTTCGCGGAGCATCGTCCGCAGCGGGTAATCCATTTGGCGGCCCAGGCGGGGGTCCGGTATTCGCTGGAGAATCCCCACGCGTATGTCGACAGCAACCTGGTCGGTTTCATGAACATCCTCGAAGGGTGCCGTCATCATAGGGTCGAGCATCTGGTCTACGCGTCTTCCAGTTCGGTGTATGGCGCGAACCGCGAGATGCCGTTCTCGGTCGATCAGAACGTCGATCATCCGGTGAGCCTTTACGCGGCGACCAAGAAAGCGAACGAACTGATGGCGCACACTTACAGCCATCTCTATGCGCTGCCGACCACGGGTCTCCGTTTTTTCACTGTTTACGGACCATGGGGCCGGCCCGACATGGCGTATTTCAAGTTCACCGAAGCGATCGAACGGGGAAAGCCGATCCAGGTATTCAATCACGGGAAAATGCGCCGGGACTTCACCTACATCGACGACATCGTGGAAGGGGTCGTCCGCACCTGCGATCGGGTTGCCCGGGGAAGAGAGGACGAGGAGGCTCCCGAATGTCCGTCGCGGGGAGCCGGCAACGCGCCGTATCGTATCTATAATATAGGTACGCATAGTCCGGTGGAGTTGATTCGATTGATCGAAGTCATCGAGGAGCGCCTCGGGAAACGAGCGGAAAAGGAGTTTCTGCCGATGCAGCCGGGCGATGTGCCGGCGACCTACGCTGATGTCGAGGATCTGCGGAAGGATGTCGGTTTCGAGCCATCGACGCCAATCGAGGAAGGAATCGGACGGTTCGTGGATTGGTACAAAGCGTATCAAGCGAAGTCCGTGCTCCAGCCGGTGAGCGGGTGATTATCGACTGATGAACGAGCTTTTGTATTCAGGGATCATCGAGCTGTTCCTTTACGGATCGGCGGCCTTCTTGTTCTTCCGCAAGAAGGAGTTGGTGATCATCTATATGCCGATGCTCTTCTTCACCCGGAACCTGGTGGGCGACCCCTTCATCCGGGCCATGCTCTGGTATCTGCTCATCACCGGATTGCTGGTTTACAGCGCCCACCGGTTGAACCTGATCAAACGAATCAACCTGCCGGCGGTCCTGTTGTTCTTTTATTTTACGATCCTTTTTATCCTCTCGGATGACATGCGCGGGACCCGTTCCAACTATCTGGCGATGTATTCGTTGATCGGGGTCTTCTGCATCGCGCCGGCTCTCTACGCGAAATACGGGAAAAATGTCATCTATGAAAATCTCTACAAGATGGCGGGGATCGTCCTCTTCCTCTTTGTCGCCAATTGCATCATCTCCTCGCTTACGGGATACGCGCCGCGGCCGTTCTACGGTCAAACCACCGGAATCGTTTACGGGAATATGGCGCCCACCAATTTCATGTTGGTGCCGGTCGCGTTGTTCATCTTTCTGATCGCCAACATTCATAAGGTATCCTGGTTCAACCTTACCCTCAGTTTTCTCGGATTCGCCTTTGTCATGGTATCGATGCGCCGGACGGCGGCGTTGGCGGCATTAGTCGCCGTGGGGTGTTTTCTGATGATGTTGCTCCTGGAGAAGGACAAACGGCGCTTCGTCCAGTTGGCCTCGGCGGTGGCGGTCATTGTGGTGATCGGATTCCTGTTCACCGACATCGATGAACAGTTCTCTGAGCGGTATGAAAGCCGCTTCGAGGATGGGACGGTTGTATCCACCGATGAAGGACGATTTACCGACCACCAAATGGTCTATGACGACATTTTTGTCCACCAGCGATATAGCGCGGTCTTCGGATACGGATTCTTCGATAGTCCGGGCAACTACGGCGGTGGCGTGCATGGCCCCAGCCGTCCGTTGCACCCGGATATTCCGGTGATCGTCCACGCTTCGGGCGTCGTGGGATTGTTCCTGTATGCGGCAATGATCGGATTGGGTTTCCTCCAGTCGTGGCAAGCGAGCCGCGGATCACGGGAGCGAGTCTTGATCCTCTTTTGTCTGATCATCTTCGGGATTTTCACGTTCTCCGGACGAATCACCGAAACCTCCTACGCAATGGGACTTTTTCTCCTGTTGTTTTTGCCGATAGCCGGAGCCGACCTCGTCTCGAAGCGGCCGGTGGTCGCGAGAAAGGCGGAGGCTCCCAAACCCGAACCCGAGACCGTCTCCGTCCAGTGACCGCCATCTCCAACATCTCCATTTTATGAAAAGACCGACGATCCTCTTTTGCGACGACAAGTATATAGCACTCTTACACGACCCATGGTTCAAGTCCGGAGGAGCGACCAAGCAGGTCGTGGCGTGGGTCGACGGTTTGATGGCCAGGGATGTCGACGTGAAGGTCGTCGGCGCTCACTCCAGTCGGTCGGTGTTCGAGAAGAACGATCACTTGATTCGGTCTTACGATTCGCGAAAAGGCATTCCAAAGCTGCGCTACCTGTATGTGCGGATACCAGGGATGCTGAAGGCGATCGTTCGGTCGCGGGCCGATTACGTGTATTACGGGATTCCGTCGGCATTTGCGGGAGTCTTGGCCGGATGTTCGAGGATCTTGAAGAAAAAATTCATTCTCCGGGTCTCGAACGATTTCTTCGTCGACGAACGGGCCCGGGGGAAGTTCGACGCCTTTCGCTATTTCTGGTTTTGGCTCGGGTTTCGGTTGGCGGATTACATCCTTTGTCAGAATGATTATCAGCTGGCCCAGCTGAAGGCGAAGTATCCGCAAAAGTCGTTCAAAATTGGCAATCCGTATCTGGGGGAGATCGCCGCCAAGCCACGTTCGTTGGGGGAACGCCGCCATGTGGCGTGGATCGGGATCTTTCAACATCAGAAGAACCTCCCGTTGTTGCTGGAAATCGCCCGCCGGATGCCGGAGGTCTCGTTCCGGATCGCCGGAGGGAACGACAATCCCTTGAGCCAGAAGGACCAGAACGCCTTGGCGGAACTGCAATCCTTGCCGAACGTTTCGATGGCCGGGTTCCTGAACCGGGAGAAGGTCCTGGAGTTGTTGGACGAATCGTATCTTCTGCTCAACACCTCCCATTACGAGGGGTTTTCGAACACTTTTCTGGAGGCGTTTTCACGAGGGACCCCGGTGCTGACTCTTCCGAAAAACGATCCCGACCGGATCATTCAAAAACATGAACTCGGGGCCGTCTTTAGTGATATCGAAACGGCATGCAAGCGGATCCGCCAGTTCGGCCGGGAGGAGGTCGCCTTTGATCGGGCCTCCGCGAACACCGTGCGTTACATGCGGCAGAACCATGATCTTTCGCGGCAAACCCGCGAATTTCTGCGGTTGATCGAATGGACCGAAGAACCGGCGGCATTGGGACGTCCGGTCGAAGCATAAGGAAAAAGTGGAAAACCGAATCGCACAACCGCTGGTCATCGAGTTTGCCGGGCATGCCGGATCCGGGAAGAGCTTCCTCCGGGAACGTTTGGTCGCGGACCTCGATGGCGTGTTTGACATCTCGGCCAATGGCGATCTTGGAATCCGGGATGTAGTGGTGTTTTTCCTGCGGCATCCCGTCACCGCATTTCTGATACTTCGCCTGGTCTGGCATGCTCGGCCCCGCACGGTCGGTCTGGCTCGAAAAGCCTTTCTGAAGTTTTTGGTTTATCAACTGAAAATGAAGCGGGCCGAACGCGCCGGGGCCCCGCTGGTGGTCTGTTGCGAGGGGATGTTGCATCGGTTTCGGATGTTGAAATCGAACTCCCGCCGGGCGGATCTCGCTTATCCCGATCTCCCCCGGGCGGTCCGGCGGAATTTGTTCCACAAGGCTGATTTGGTCGTTTTCGTGACCGCCTCGTTGGAAACGACTTCGGCCCGCCGAGTGGCCCGCGATGAGGAAGCACGGATGGAAGGGCTGGAGGCGATGGTCGCTCGGAAGAAGGATTCGTTCGCCGGCTCGCTCGCCCGCACCGAAGCGGACATCCGAAGCGCGCAGGAGGAACATCGGTTTCACTATCTGCAGATCGTCAACGAGACGGACTCCCCAATCGAAGAAAACCTGAAAAAGATCCGGACGGAGCTCGCGTTGTTATGCCGCAACAAAATGTCGGTGCCATCTCCTTTGAGCCAACCCCAGATCGCGACCCAGAAATGAAGATTCTATTTACAGCAGGCAGCCTGGAACGGGGAGGGAAGGAGCGGAGAATGCTTTCCTTGATGGAGGATTTGGCGGAGCGGGACGTTGAGTTGGCGTTGATCGCCGGATCGACGAGTCCCCTTCTGGAGGAAGCGCGTCCCTTGTGCCAAAAGGTTTATGAATACCGCGCCCGGGCCAAGTCGTTCAACCTGCGGGAGCATTTGCGGGCGGCGGAAGAATTTCGGCCTGATCTAATCCATTCGTGGAATCGAAGCTGCACAACCTATTCGATCCTTGCGGGATGGCGCCATCATTGCCGGGTGGTTACGAGCGAAATCACCAACGCCCGGCCGGTCGGGGCGTGGACGGCGGAGTTTTGGGCGACCCGGTTCAACTTCGCCGGATCCGCCGTGGTGCTGTCGAATTCCCACGCCGGAGTGGAAGCGAAGCATGCGCCGGAGAGAAAGTCCGAAGTCATTTACAACGGTTATCGCTTCTCCCGGTTGAAGGAGGTCAATCAACGGACCTACGCGCATCTCCATCGGCCGGGGTATCTGAACGTAGTGATGGCCGCCCGCTTCACTCGGGAGAAAGATTTTGAGACGGTTTTGAAGACGGCCCGGTTGGCGGAGGAGCGGGGACTCCCGTTGGCCTTCGTCTTAGCCGGCGATGGTTCCGGACTCTCCCGTTGCCAGAACGCAGTGAAGGCGGCCGGCCTGGGGAACGCGGTCTTCCCCGGCCATGTCGCCGATATCGACAATTTGTTGTGCCAGATGGACGTGGGAATTCTGGCTACTGATCCACGTCACCACCAGGAGGGAATTCCGAATTCGGTGATGGAGTGTATGGCGCACGGGTTGCCGGTGGTGGTCAGTGATGGCCCGGCGATCCCTGAAATCGTCAAAGACGGCTGCAATGGATTCATTGTGCCGCCCCGGAATCCGGAGGAACTCCTGGAAAAGTTGACCCTATTGGCCAAGGACCGGCGCTTGGTTGCCGGGCTTGGGGAGAATGCGGTTCGAACCGTCAAAGAACGATTCGATCTGGCGACCATGGGAGACCGGTTTATGCGGATTTACCGGAAGGTCCTGGATGGTCGGCTCGGCAAACCGGTGGAAACGGTGGAAGTGGCAACGGAGTATCAAAAATGAGCATGTATCCGAATTTTGAAACATCCTCCAACGGATCATCTGTTCTGGTGACATTGCGTGACCTCCAGGACGAGGAAAGGATGGGAGGTATCGGCAACTATTACAAGGCCTTGCGCCCGCACCTGAGTGCCGCCGGATGTTATTTCACGGTTGGGAAGCGCCGGGGAATGTCCGGGTTGGGTCGCGGATTGCAGCAACTCTCCGCCGATTATTTGCGGTTGTGGCGGGACCTCGGGACCGGCAAAGGAAAAATGGTCCATGTGAATCCTTCGCTCACCCGCAATTGTCTGGTTCGCGATGGGATTTCGTTGGCCCTTGCGCGGGCTCGGGGCAAAAAGTCTCTGGTCTTCTTCCGGGGATGGGACGAAAACGTCGAGCGGTCGATCGATCACCGGTGGCGCGGGCTCTTTCGGAAGTCATTTGGCAACGCGGATGGAGCGGTGGTCCTGTCGCGGAAATTCGCCGACTGCCTGCGAGGCTGGGGGTATCGCGGTCCGGTCTTCATTGAAACGACCACGGTGGACGACGCGCTTTTGAGCGCGGGTGAGGATTCCCGGGCGGGCCGCCCCAAAAATGAGGGGCCATTGAGGATTCTGTTTCTTGCGCGGGTTGAGCGTGACAAAGGAATCTATTCGGCAATCGATGCGTTCGCCGGATTAGGCGAGCTCTGGCGGGGGAAGGTGGAACTCTCGGTGGCTGGCGTCGGCGGCGAAAAAGCGGCAGCGGAGGAATACGTCCGGCGGCGAGGCATTGCGGGCGTTCGATTTCTTGGATACGTCAGCGGCGCGGACAAGGCGGCGGTATACCGTCAATCGGATCTTTACCTCTTTCCCTCGAGCCATGGTGAGGGAATGCCGAACTCGGTTTTGGAAGCGCTCGCGTTCGGTCTGCCGGTGATTGCGACTCCGATCGGCGGGTTGGCCGATTTTTTCGAGCAAGGGCAGATGGGATCAGTGATCGAATCGACCGACCCGGAAACCTTGCGGGCCGAGATCGTGCGCCTCGTTGAAAATCAGGAAATCCGGCGCGCCATGGGCGAACGGGGCGCCGTCTTTGCCCGTGAACATTTTCTGGCGAGTGCCGTCGCTCGCCGGCTGGAAGCGATCTGGAACGCATTGCTTTCGGGGCGTGCGGAGCCCGGCCGGACCTATTCCTGGCTGGAGAAAAACGCCACCGCCCGGGACGAAATCCACTCGGCCGCCTAAACAATTTCTCTCCTCCAAAGATAAACCTCACGAACCAACGTTTATGTCTCAAACTTCGACTCAAGTCCGTGTTCCCGGGGGCAAAGCCCGGGCGGACCTTATTCGCTCTCTCGATCGACTGCGCTCGTACGCCGAAAAAGAATCATTCGCCGGATACGACCCTTATGACGCGCTGAACGGCTGGGCTCCGTTCTGGCTGGGCGGAAAATGGACCCAGGCGGTTTACACTCAGATCCACAAACGGAATCCGGTCAATTTGCGTCCGATCCTCGGCATTACGAAAGGACGGAATCCGAAGGGCATCGGACTTTTCCTGGGCGCCTACTGCCGCATGGCGAGGGGCGGGGCCGAGGCTGCGCAAAAGGTGGCGACGGGATTGTTCGAATGGTTGCTGGCAAATCAATCACCCGGTTACGGCGGCAGTTGCTGGGGGTATAGTTTCGATTGGGTCAATCCGGTCAAGACGGTCAAGGCGGGCGTGCCTTCGGTGGTGGTGACCGCCTTTATCGCCAAGGGGATCTTCGACTACTTTCGACTCACCGGAGACGAACGGGCCAAGGAGACGTTGCTTTCCTGTTGTGATTATGTTTTGAATACATTGCCCCGGGTCGAGAAGCACCAGGAGGTCTGCTTCAGTTACACCCATTTGAAGAAAGACTGCGTGTTCAACGCCAACATGTTGGCGGCGGAGATCCTGGCGATGGGATTCGCTGTGGGAGGTCCGGGGGAATTGGCCGATTGGGCTCGGAAGGCGACCGACTTCACGGTGGCCCGTCAGAAGGAAGATGGGCGGTGGAATTACAGTTATGACTGGGAAACCGGAGCGGAGCGGGCGCAGATCGATTTTCACCAAGGCTTCGTTCTCGATTCGATCGACGCGGTGGTCCGATTGTTGAATCTCAACGATTCGATCTACCCGTTGGCGCTTCGGCGCGGGGTGCGGTTTTATTTCCACGAACAGTTCCATCCGGAGGGCCGTTCAATGTGGCGGCTTCCGAAGGAGTGGCCGGTCGATATTCACAATCAGGCGCAGGGAATTCTGTCGCTGACCCGCCTTCGGCGGATGGATCCCGGCTACCTGACCTTCGCGGAGCGGATCGCTTCGTGGACGATCGAAAACATGCAGGATCCGGAAGGATATTTTTATTACCAGAAGTTTCCGAATGTGACCAATCGGATTCCCTACATGCGGTGGGGGCAGGCCTGGATGCTCCTGGCATTGACCGAACTCAAGGAAACCCTGGAGGCGCTATGAGAGGCAAGTTGATCGCAGAGAAAGAACGAAACGCGGGCCGTTTGCTGGTCTACCTCGGGCACCCGGCGCATTACCACCTTTTCAAGGAATGTATCCGGCATTACCGGGAACGGGGAGCGGTCCGAATCTTGATTAAGAAGAAGGACATCCTGGAAGACCTTCTTAAACGGGCGGGGCTCGACTACGTGAACATCTTCGATCGCGAACGCGGAAGTTCGCCGGTCTCCACGGCGGTTGCGATGATGCGCAAGACCGCGGCGGTGATGGCGGAAGCCCGGAAGTTCAAGCCGGACGTGATGGTCGGAACGGCCGCCGAAATTGCTCAAGCGGGAAGAATGCTCGGAATTCCCTCATTTATCTTCGAAGAAGATGATGTTGAGGTTATCCCGCAAATGGCCTGGGCCGGTTATACGTTCGCCCACCATTTGATCGCGCCCCGTTGTTGCCGAATGGGGCGGTGGGCGAAAAAGACGATCGCCTACGACAGTTATCATGAATTGGCGTATCTTCATCCGAACCATTTCATTCCGAACCGCAAAGTCGTGGAACGATGGATACCGACCGACAAGCCTTTTTATATCATTCGCTTTGCGAAACTCGGGGCGTTCCACGATGGTGGCAGGAAAGGATTGACCACCGAGGTGGCGGAACGGGCGATTCGGTTGCTGGAAAAGCGAGGGCGGGTCTATATCACTTCGGAGCGCGAACTCGAGCCGCAGTTCGAGCAATACCGGATGGCGATCGATCCGTTGGACATGCACCATGTGATGGCGTTCGCCGATCTGTATTTGGGCGACAGCCAGACGATGGCCGCGGAGGCGGCGGTGCTGGGGACTCCGGCGATCCGGTTCAATGATTTCGTTGGACAAATCGGATATCTGGACGAATTGGAGCACGAATACGAGTTGACCTATGGCATACCCACGTCCGAACCCGAGAAGATGCTGGAGTTGGTCGGCCGACTGGCTGGTCCGGGGAAAAAAGCGGAGTGGGCCGCGCGGCGCGAGCGGTTGCTCCGAGAGAAGATCGATTTTGCCGCCTTTATGATTTGGTTGCTCGGTCGGTATCCGGCGAGCGTGGCCGAGTTGGAGCGGGATCCGGCTTGCCAGTTCCGCTTCGGATCCTCCGAGACGCAAAGCGTATGCACTTGATGAATCCACCACTCGCCGGACATCGGTCCGCTCCCGCCGAGGAGAAACGCCGTTCGCTCTTCGTGCGATTGATGCCTTATTTTATTTTGGCTTACATTCCGGGGGTGCTCATTCTCCACGTGATTCCTACGGGGAGCGTTGGACTCAGCGACGGCGCGTTGAGCGGAACGGAAGTTGGGAGTTTCCGGCTCGATCGCCTGTTGCACTTCGGAATGTTTCTACCGTGGGGACTTCTGGCCGGAACGTGCGGCGACCGGGTCCTCTGTCGCCGCGCGGGATGGTGCCTCCTGGCTGGACTCGTTTTGGCCGCCGCGGCGGAAGGGGCGCAATACTGGGTTCCGTATCGGAATTTCAGTTGGAACGATCTCGCGGCCAATCTGCTCGGGGTCCTGGCGGGTTTCGTGTTGATGGCCATGGGACGCTTCGCGTGGCGTCGATGATATTTCTCTCTCTTTCTCTCTCGTGTGGCGTTCCCGGCCTTCCGGCACGCCTGAACCTAAAGACAAAACCATGCTCGATCTAATCAAGAAATTACTTTTCATTCTCCCGTCCTCGGACAAATGGAAATTGGCTGGCCTGCTGACCCTGATGATTATCGGGTCCGCTTTGGATGTGTTGGGGGTCGGGATGATTCCGGTTTTCATATCGATCGTCGCCAATCCGCAGCGGGTCCTGGAAGTGGAGTTTTTGCAGCCCGTCTTTGAATATTTTTCAGTGGAAAGCGGACGGGACCTCCTGGTGATGGGAGGCATCGTGCTGATCATTGTTTTCGCGGTGAAGAACGCCTATTTGGTGGCATTTCATTACGTGAAGGCGCGTTTCCTTTACAACCGGGGAGCGATCATTGCGAACCGACTGTTTCGTGGATACATGAACGCTCCCTACACCTTTCTCCTGTCGCGCAATTCCTCGGAAATTTTGCGCAATGTCACCCAGGAAGGGAATATGGTGGTCGGGCATGTGTTGGGACCGATCCTGAAATTGGTGATGGACGTCCTATTGATTCTTTTGGTCGTGCCGCTTCTTTTCGTCGTTAATCCGATGATCACGTTGGTGGCGATCGGCATCTTTCTGGTCGCGGCCGGGGGATTCCTGAAGTTGATCCGGGGAAAAATCCAAACCTTCGGGTGGCGGGCGCAAAAGCAACGGAAAGTGATGATCCAGGCGGTCAACGAAGGGGTAGGGGGAATGAAGGATATCCGGGTGCTCCAGCGGACGAATTGGTTCGCCCGCCGATTCCAGCGCTCGGTGATACGGTATGCCAACGCTCAAATATTCCGGGATATTACCCGGCACATGACCAAGCCGATGTTGGAAACCGTGGCGGTGGCTTCGATGCTCGGGATCGCCTTGTTCCTGTTCTGGCAAGGGCAAAGCGTCGATATGGTGATCACGATCCTCGCCCTCTTCGGGGCCGCGGCGATCCGGTTGATGCCTACGATGAAGGAGATCGTCGACGCGGTGAACAGCCTTCGTTACTACAGCAATTCCGTCAATGTCATCTATAATGAGATCCAGCGCCTGGAATCGATGCCGCAAGCGGTTAAGAATGATATCGGCGTGCGGGCGCCGACTCTGAAGCGGGAAGTCCGGTTCGAAAATGTTTCTTTCGCGTATCCGGATTCCAACTTCGCGGCAATCAAGGATCTTTCGCTGGTGATTCCCAAAGGCAAGGCGGTGGCTTTCATCGGACCCTCCGGAGCGGGAAAGACGACCGTGGTCGATCTCCTGCTTGGGTTGCTGGAGCCGCAGCAGGGAAGAATCACCATGGATGGGATCGACATCGGCGAGGATATCGAAGGGTGGCGACAAAACGTCGGATATATTCCCCAGTTCATCTTCCTTTCCGACGACACCCTGCGGAGGAACATCGCGTTTGGATTGCCGGAGAAGGCGATTGACGAAGAACGGCTCTGGAAGGCGATACGATCGGCGCAGTTGATGGATCTGGTCGACAATCTGCCGGACGGCATCGAGACGGTGATCGGCGAACGGGGAGTGCGTCTCTCCGGTGGGCAGCGGCAGCGGATCGGGATCGCGCGGGCGCTGTATGAAAACCCGAGTGTGTTGATCATGGACGAAGCGACCTCGGCGCTCGATCACGAAACGGAGCGCTGCGTGATCGAATCGATCGAGCGGCTGAAAGGCGAGCGCACGATCATCATGATCGCCCATCGCCTCAGTACGGTCCGGAACTGCGATTGCCTCTATATGCTGGAAGAAGGGCGGGTGAAAGATTCCGGGAGATTCACGGAACTCTCGGGCCGGAACGCCGAGCTCTGCGTCGAAGCGGTCCGGTGATAAAACGAACGGTTTCAATCGAAAGGAAACTCTCATGAAAAAACAAAAAGGCCTCATCTACGTGGCATTTGGCTACGAATATCTCCTGATGGCCGTTCATTCGGCCCGCACCGCCCGGGAAAGCAACCCTGGGATTCGGTGCGAACTCATCACCAACGTGCAGTTCGACCATGACCGGTTGGACGACGATTATCGTTTCGACCAGGTGACTTTCCTGGAATCGAAATCCGAAGAGAACCGGTTCGTGAAGACCGACATCGTGAACCGGACCGATCTGGAATACGGCGCTTACATCGATTGTGATACCGAGATCCGCGGGAACCTCGACGAAGCCTTTGCGTATCTCGACCGCTTCGATCTGGCGATCAAGCATTGTTCCAAACCGACCCGTAAGATTTACGAAGTGGCGCCCGGACTCTCGTCGTTGAATTTTCCGGAGTGGAACGGGGGTATCCTCTTTTTCCGGAACAATGAAAAGACAAAAGCCTTCTTCCGGACCTGGAACGAAATTTTCCGCAGGGAAGGGAAGAACCGCGACCAGCCGGCCCTGGCCCGGGCGATGTATCACTCGGACTGGGGAGGGCGGCTGCTCTCGCTCAACGCCGTTTGGAATACTTTCCGGGCCGATCTTTCGCTATTGAAGCGGGGAATTGCCGATTCGCGGATCTGGCATTACCGTAAGGCGGAGGAGTGGCCGGCGGTTGCTCCGAAGATCCTGGCGGTGCACGAAGTGCTGAAGGAAGTGGTGACGGTCGACGAAGCCACGACGTCCACCGAACTCGAGGAAGTGGGACGGCGTTACCGCTTCCTCAGTTTGCGCCTGTATAAGTTGGCCTGTCGTCGGCAGGTTTTCCGGAAGAACCTCACCAAATTAGTCCAATCGCTGATTCGGCTCGGGGCGGTGCCCAGCTTCAAGGTAATCCGCGAGGACCAGGTTGCGGGCGAGAAGTATCAGGAAATTGGAGGCGAAGCGAGAACATGAAGTTCGTCCGCCGGAAGAAAAATCTCAATAGGAGGATGGTGTTATGAGTTACTGGTTTTCAAAGACCGAACGACCGATGATTAATGGATTTTCCACTCGGGGTGGGCCCCGGCGCCGGGTGGCTCCCGGCCGTCGTCGGTGGATTCCCCGCCCGGCGGTGGAGTATGACGATCCTCCGGAATTCCGGGGATTGGTCGAGGATGTCGTGGTGGCGCCGGTCCGGGAGATCGAGGCGTTCAACGAAGTCCGTGAACGGCGTGGGACCGCGGTGGCGGAGTTCTTCCAGCGTCACCTCGGATCGGCGGGAACCCGTTTGAAGATGCTCTGGAGCATCCGGCGGGAGCGGGTCGAGGCGTTGGAGTCCCGAATGGATTCGCTCTGTGTTTTGCAGCGGGTCAACAACTCCCGGTGGATCAACAAATATTTCCGGGCGGTCAACACCCGGTTGCGGGTCGGCGGGGTTTTCGCCGGTTGCCTGGAGGCCAACGATCAGCGGCGGACCCGGATCTTTCAGAAATATCCGCGAATCTTCGCTGACGTTTTTTACGCGCTTGATTTCGCGCTGCATCGGATCTGTCCGAAGATCCCGATCGTGAAACGGGCCTATTTCGCGATCACCCGGGGGCATAACCGCCCGTTGTCGACGGCGGAGGCGCTGGGACGTTTGGTGTCGTGCGGCTTTGAAATCATCGATTATCAAAGCATCGATGGCTTGACCTATTTCGCGGTGAAAAAGGCGGGGGATCCGATCCAACTGTCGAAGCCGACTTACGGACCGCTCTGTGCGTTGAAGCGGGTAGGAAAGGACCGGAATCTGTTGACGGTTTACAAGCTCCGGACGATGCATCCGTATGCGGAATTTCTGCAGGAGTATCTCTTCACCCGCAATGGCACGGAAGACGGGAACAAGATCAATGACGATTTCCGGGTGGCGGCCTGGGCGGGTTTCCTGCGGCGGGTCTGGTTGGATGAGTTCCCGATGCTGTTCAATCTCTTGCGGGGTGACTTGAAGTTGGTTGGAGTCCGGCCGCTGAGCGTGGCGAAATTCAAAACCTACGACGAGGCGCTCCAGGATCTCCGGACCCGTTACAAACCCGGGCTCATTCCTCCCTGTTATCTCGATATGCCGACGACCCGGGAAGATTTCTTCGAGTCGGAGCGCCGGTATCTCAACGCCTATGCCAAGGCCCCGTTGCGCACGGATATCAAGTACTTTTTCGCCGTGATGTGGAATATTTTCGTCCGGCGTGCAAGAAGCGCTTAGGGACCCCGGAGCGATCTCCGGGGCTCCCGTCGGGTATCTCCCTATTCAACTCTCCAAATGGATAAAATATAATCGGAACCACTAATATGAAAATTGCTATCATTGGCCTTGGCTATGTCGGACTTCCTCTCTCTCTGCAATTCACCTCTTCGGGCGTCGACGTGATCGGTCTCGATGTCGATCAGAAGAAGGTCGATTCGATTCGCGAGGGACGAAGTTACATCAAACACATTGAAGACGAAACGATCGCCCGGGCGTTCAATGCCGGACGTTTCACGCCCTCGACCGATTTCAGCCTGGTCCAGGATGCGGAAGCGATCATCATCTGCGTTCCGACTCCCTTGAGCAAATACCGCGAGCCGGACATGTCCTTCGTGTTCAACACCGGCAAGGCGATCGCTCCATACCTGGCGGCCCGGCCCGCCAAGCGACTGCACAACCGGGTGTTTGCCGAAGCCGAGGTCCCGGTCGGAGCGGGGGCCAACGGGCTGAATGGCAACCACGGGAACGGTTCGAACGGGTCGAACGGGTCGGCGTGGATTGACGGGACGGTCGCTTTGACCGATGCGACCGAATCGAATGGCGAAGCGCGTCCCAAGTTGGTGGTCCTGGAGTCGACCTCGTATCCGCGGGCGACCGACGAAGATTTGCGGGCGATTCTCGAAGAAGGGTCCGGCCTGAGGGCGGGAGTCGATTTTCATCTCGCCTTCTCGCCCGAGCGGGAAGACCCGGGCAATCCGATGAGCAAAGTCGGGGCCATTCCGAAGGTGGTCGGCGGATACACTCCGGCTTGTTTGGAGCGGGCGATGGAAGTCTATTCGAAAGCGATCGAAAATCTCGTTCCGGTTTCCTCCTGCCGGGCTGCCGAGGCCACGAAGCTTTTGGAAAACATTTTCCGCAGCGTGAACATTGCGCTGGTGAACGAATTGAAGGTGGTTTACGAGGCGATGGGAGTCGACATCTGGGAGGTGATCGAGGCCGCCAAAACCAAGCCGTTCGGATACATGCCTTTTTATCCGGGGCCTGGCCTCGGCGGGCATTGCATTCCAATCGATCCGTTTTATCTGACGTGGAAGGCGCGGGAATTCAACCAGCACACTCGATTCATTGAGTTGGCGGGAGAAGTGAACACCAACATCCGTAATCACGTCATCGCGAAGGTCAGCGAAGCGTTGAATGAAAAGCGGAAGGCGATCAGCGCCAGTCGCATTCTCCTGGTCGGCCTCGCTTACAAGGCCGATGTGGACGATACCCGGGAATCGCCCACCTTCGTTCTAATGGACGAACTGAAAAACCGGGGCGCCGAGATCGCTTATTTCGATCCATGGATTCCGGAAATTCCGCCGACCCGCGAGCATTCGCACTGGGCGGGTGAGAAGTCCGTCGAATGGAATGAGGAAACGATTGGATCGTTCGATTGCGTGGTGATCAGCACCGCCCACAGCAATGTCGATTACCGGCAACTCGGGGAGTGGAGCGACTGCATCGTCGATACCCGGAACGCGATGGCGAAGGCCGGGGTGACGGGTCCGAAGGTGATCAAAGCCTGAGGCGACCTGTCGGCGTTCCACACACACTCTCTCTCTCCCTCACACACACTCTCTCTCGTGACGTATCAATGACTGGCAGTAAATTCTCTCTCAAATATTGGTCCAGCGGCTTTCGGATTTGCGCTTTGGCGGCGGCGATTCCTTTCCTGGCGCCAGGGGCGGCGAAGGGGTTGGTCCCGTTTCTCGACGGGGGAATCTTCATCGATGTCGCGGGAGGAGTGGCTTACGATACCAACATCTTTTCCAACGAATCGGAAGTCACCGACGCATACTTCACCTTGGTTCCGACCTTGCAGTATCGGCGTGCCGCCGGGGTGCTGAACCTGGAGTTCGATCTGGGAGTCGAGTTGTTGCACTTCGTCGACCAACAGGATGAAAACGCTTTAAACCCGTTCACGAGTTTGACCCTGCTCTATCCAAACCGTGAGGGGCGGGATCCGCGGCAGGTGCGGTTCAACTTCCGGTGGCGGCAGGATAGCGGTGCCCGGCAGTTGATCGGGGAACGCCTCGATTCGGAAACTTTGAACGTCTCCCTCACCGGGAGAAACCGGGTATCAGATCGGCTCGCCTTGCGAGGAGACATCAGTTTTGAAAACGAGCAATTTGGAGGCGGGGTTTACAGTGAGATCGAAATCCTGACTTTGAGCTTCGAAGGGATCCATGTTTATTCCGATAATCTCGAGACCTTCCTCGGCTATCGTTACCGTCATACTCAAACCGCCGGGGTGGCGCGGCGCGCCTTGAACATTCACGACCATCTCCTGCAAGGGGGAGCGGAAGGTCAGTTGGCCTCCCGCACGGTCGGGAGGGTCTCGGTTGGGGTGCAGAACCGGTTGTTTGGCGAAGACGATATCGCCGATGTGATCCGTCCCTACGGATCGGTCTCGGTGACATGGACGCCGCGGGCGCGGACGGCGTTCACGGTGCTCGCGCTGAAGGACTTTTCGGTGACGCCGAACGATCGTTCGGTCGACGGGACCGAGTTCCGGGTCACCTTGAACCAAGGGGTATATCGTGGGTTTTCGTTGGAGCCGACACTGGCGGTCATCAATCGAAGGGTCGACCGGCGAGACGAGGAGACCCGGGTCGATGACCGCTACGAGGCGGGGATCGGCTTTCTCTACGCCCTGGCGAGCGGCGCCACGACGGCGCTGCGCTATTCGTATCAGAATCAGGACTCCAACGAATCCCATTTTACTTATGAACGGCACGTGATCGATTTTTCCGCCAGGATCACCTTCTAGGGGTTCCCCGGTCCTGCCACATCCACATTTTCAAAAAAAAGAACCAGTTCGAAATGATCCACGTATCGGAGGGCTCGCGCCGGACGGAAGGGTCGGTTTTCGGACGAAACAGATGAACCGGACAATGAAAACACTGATCTCACGAACTCTCTGGCTATGGATATGTATCCAACTCTCTATTACCGTCGCACACGGTCAAGGCAGTGGGGCGGTGCCTCGCAACTACACCTTGGCGGTCACTGACCAAATCAGCTTCTCGGTGCTGAACGAACCCGAGACGTTGACGGAGCAACGTATCGACGGATCCGGGAGCATCCAGGTGCCTTATCTCGGGTCGGTCCGGATCGCCGGGCTGACCGTTCGGGCGGCGGAGCGGGGCATCGAGCAGGCCTACATCGACAATGATATTTTCCTGAAACCTCAAGTGACGATTCGAGTGCTGGAATACTCGGTCCGGGAGGTGTCGGTGTTGGGGCAAGTGAACAACCCCGGGAAAGTCTCCTTTCCGATCGAGTCGGACCAGCTCGATATCCGGGCGGCGATATCGGAGGCGGGTGGTTTCACCAACATCGCCCGTTCCCGGTCGGTGACGGTGACCCGCCAGACCCGAACGGGAAAGATTTCGTTCAATGTGAACGTCGACCGGATGTTGAGCGGGCGGCGAAGTGATTCGGCCGAGACGTTTTACGTCCAGCCGGGGGATGTGATTCACGTTCCCGAGCGCTTCTTTTAATCCAGCGAATTTCCATCCATTATTATGAGCCAATTTGAAAACAGTCGATCAGCGGATGGGGGCAACCCGACCGCGGAAAGTCAATCTCTCGAGCTACGGACCTGGAGGGATTATTATGTGATCATTCGCGAGCGCCTCTTCCTGGGGGCTGGTGCGGCCATTTTGATTGCCGGCCTTGTCGGATACCTGATGATGTCGCAACCACCGCTCTATGTCTCGACCGGCCAATTGATTTTGGACGATCAAGGCGAGCGGGTGCTGGACGTTCCTCATGTGGTGGACACCGGTTTGGATAGTGGGCGTCAAATGTGGCGGGTCTCGTTGGAGAATCATATCAACCAATTGCGGAGCCGGAGCTTCCGGAATTACGTGATCGATTCCTTCACCGAAGAGGAGCAGGAACTGCTGTTGCGGGCGCACCTGTCGGACAACCCGCGCCCGTCGGTGCGGGGAGTGGTCCAGGGAATCGAAGTCGAAGCGGTCCCCGATAGTTTCATCATTCAAATTCGGGCCAGCCATCGCGACTCCGAAGCGGCGGCGCTGATCGCGAACCGTTATCTCAGCCGTTACCTCGATTTTAGCCGGGAGCGGAGTCACGAGGGCACTTATGGAGCGATCAAATTCCTGGAGGCCCGGGAGGAGGAACTTCGCGAACAGATCGTCGAAGCCGAAGCCGCGGTGCGGGACCATCGGCGGGAATTCAATTTGGTCGCGGTGGACGAAAACCAGGACCTGCTGGCCCGGCGACTCGATTCGGTGAACCGGGCTCTCGCTGAGGTTCGGATGGATCGGATGCGCCTGGAGGCGAGGTTGCGTCAGGTCGAGACGATGCAGCAGGAGGGGCGCAATTTGCTGGAGGTCTTTTCGCTGACAGCGGGAGGTGCCACTCCCCGGGTGGTCAATGAGCTCGACGATCTGCGCAAACAACGCGAAGTGATGTCTCAACGCTACGGCGCGCGGCATCCGGAAATGATCGCCAACCAACGGGCGATCGAGACGGCGGAGAAGTTGATCGCCGACAACATTGAGTTGGCGGTGGCCGACTTGCGCAACCGGATCGAGAACGCCAGGGACAACGAAAGCGGCCTGTCGGAAACACTGAGCGGGCTGGAGCAGGAGAGTCTCGCCCTCGATGACGCAAAAGCCCATTACGAATCGCTGCAACGGAAGGTCGAATCGGTGCGGGCGACCCATGCCCGAATCCAAGGCCGGTTGGACGAGACGATCCTGCTGAGTCAGATGGAAGATTCCCGGGTGAGGGTCTTCGATATGGCGCGGGCGTCGGGAACGCCGTCGGAGCCGAATATCACCCGGGCGGTGATGTTGATGGTGTTTCTGGGGGGATTCTTTTTCTTCGGCACGCCGATCGGATTGGCGGTGATCGACAACAAGTTGAAGAACGCCCGCGACGTCGAGGATTACCTTCAGCAAAAGTTGCTTGGTGAAATCTCGACCGTCAATAACCTCAAGCGGACCCAACGTCCCCATGTGGTGGCGGAGGAAAGCGATGATCGGGCCGCCGAGAGTTTTCGCAGTATTTTCAGTCAAATGCAACTGACCTCGCAGACGGGATACCCGAAAGTGATCCTGGCGACCAGCACGATTCCGGGCGAAGGAAAGTCTTTTGTGGTGAATAATCTTGGGTCTTGTTTCTCGGCCCATGGCAAGCGGACCCTGATGATCGATTTCGATCTTCGACGCCCGTCGCTCCATCGCTTTCATAGTCGGTTGAACAACGGCGGCGTGTTGCCGTGGCTCGATTCGGACGAGTCGATGGACCGGGATCCGACCGCGGAGGATCTGGGGATCGCGGAAGTCGGGCCGGATCTCTTCCTGCTCGGTTCCGGGGGCCAGACCAAGCGGGCGACGGAGGCGATCGAACTTCCCTCGGTGGTGCGGATGATCGAGGCATTGAAGAAGGAGTTTGATGTAATCCTGATCGATACGCCGCCGCTCGGAGTTTTCACCGACGCCCTGCCGTTGGCGCGGATGGTCGACGAGGCAATTTACGTGGTGCATTTCGGAAAAGTGGAGCGCCAGCAGGTCAGGAAAAACATCCGCCGAATCACCGAAACCCGGGCGAAATTGCTGGGCGTGGTGATGAACGGAATGCCCAATGGAGCGCGGTTTTCGCACTACTATTCCGGGTATGGATTCCGCAACTCTGAATACACCAATTACTACATGAGCAGAAAAGACTGATCGGGAAAACCCTGAAATCGAAGGAACGTGGGCTCCGTTCCTTTCGGACGGGGGTGTTTCCGTTTATGGTCTTGGTCCTGACATGACGAAAAACACCGCCAAATACCCCGACACAGGGAAAAAATCCGCCAAGCGATCCCGCTATTCGTTCCGGGAGAAACTGGTCCGTGTCGCGATGAACCGGATACTTGGGACCGTGGCGGGAGTCGCGACCGGAGAGAAGGTGGCCGCCTTGACGTTTGACGACGGACCACACCCGGAACATACGCCCCGGCTGTTGGAGGTGTTGGAACGTCACGGCGCGAAGGGGACGTTTTTCATGCTGGGGGAGATGGCGGAAAGACACCCCGAAATCGTTCGCCGGGTGATCGACGGAGGGCACGCCGTCGGGAACCATACGTGGGATCATCCATCAATGCCGCGGATTTCTTCCGCGGAACGAAGGCGGCAGATCCGCCGGTGTGCCGCGGTGACCCGGAGCGACGGACCCCGGTTGTTTCGTCCTCCCTACGGACATCAGAATCTGGCTTCGAGGCTGGATTCGCTGCGGATGGGTTACCAGGTGATCGGGTGGACCGCCCATGTCGAGGACTGGTGCCGGCAGTCTCCCGAAGAATTGGCCAATCGCCTCCGGACCAAGAATGGACCGGGGGCGATCTTATTGTTGCACGACGCCTTGAACGACGTGAGGGATGCCGGGGCGGTCGATCGTGATTTTTGCATTCGCGGGCTCGATCTATTCTTGAAGGAGGCGGGCGGCGATTACCGGTTTTTGACCATCCCCGAATTGCTGAAGCGAGGCCCGGTCAAGCGCAAGCTTTGGAACAAGGAAGGAGATGAGGCTTGGGTCGAAGGATGCACGACCCGTTGGGCGGAGGCATATACCCAAACGGAGTAGCACTCTCCAGAAGGGGATACGACCGATGCGTAACAACAATTTTATATGTCCACGAACACGAATGAACACATACTGGGAATATCCGCATTCTTTCATGACTCGGCGGCGACACTCGTCAGGGATGGCGAGATTCTGGCCGCCGCTCAGGAAGAGCGGTTTACACGAAAGAAAGGAGATGAACGATTTCCGGAAAACGCCGTTAATTATTGTTTGAAAGAGGCCGGCATCGGCATGGGGGACGTCGCCCACGTGGTGTTTTACGAGAGCCCCTATTTGAAATTCGATCGATTGGTTGAAACGTGGCGGGCTTATGCGCCGAAGGGGTTCGGGGCTTTCGCGAAGGCTTTTCCGCTTTGGAGCGGTCAGCGAATGCGGGTTGCCGCGGAAATCCGGGAGAATTTGGGCAATGAGTTTCGGGGAAAGATTTCCTACACCGATCATCATCTGTCGCATGCGGCCTCGGCCTTTTATCCGTCGCCCTTCGAACGGGCCGCGATCCTGACCTTGGATGCGGTGGGAGAGTGGTCGACGAGTTCGATCGGTTTGGGAGAGGAAAACCGGATTCAGCTATTGCAGGACATGCGGTTTCCGCATTCGATCGGAATGCTGTATTCGGCGTTCACCTACTACACTGGATTCAAGGTCAATTCCGGTGAGTATAAACTGATGGGATTGGCTCCCTACGGAGAGCCGAAATATGTCAATTTGATCCGCGATCGACTTCTGCGGATCTTTCCGGATGGAACCATCTGGATGGACATGAGCTACTTCAGTTATTGCGAGAGCCACACCATGACGTCGGAAAAATTTCACGACCTCTTTGGGGGGCCGCCGCGGAAAGCCGAGGAAACGATCCGGCAGAAAGACATGGATTTGGCCGCGTCAATCCAGAAGGTGACCGAGGAGATTATTTTGAACGGGGCCCGGCACGCACATGAAATAACCGGCGAGGACAACCTGGTGATGGCCGGAGGAGTCGCGTTGAATTGCGTGGCCAACGGCAAGCTGCTGCGGGAAGGTCCTTTCAAGCGGATCTGGATTCAACCGGCGGCCGGCGACGCTGGCGGCTCTCTCGGGGCGGCCCTCCTGTTGTGGCATCAGGAAATGGGACGGCCGAGAAAGGTCGTCTCAGGGGACGTCCAGAAAGGATCGTTTCTGGGACCTGCCTTCGACGACGACCGGGTGCGCCTCGATCTCGACGCGATGGGAGCGGTTTACCACCGGATCGAGGATGAAGACGAATTGTTGGAACGGGTGGTTGATTTGATGACCGATGAAAAAGTGATCGGTTGGTTCCGGGGGCGAATGGAATTCGGGCCCCGGGCGCTCGGGGGACGGAGCATCATCGGAGACGCCCGCTCCGAGAAGATGCAGCAAAAGATGAACGTGAAGATCAAATACCGGGAGTCGTTCCGGCCGTTCGCGCCCTGCGTGCTGCGGGAGCGGGCCCATGAGATCTTCGAAATCCGGGAGGATCAGGAGAGTCCATACATGTTGTTGGTGGCGCCGGTTCGGGAGGAACTTCGGCGGCGGTTGAATCCGGAGGAGAAGGAGAGGATGAGGGATCCGGATCTACGGGTGCGGGTTTCCGTTCCCCGCTCGACAGTGCCGGCGATCACCCACGTCGATTATTCCGCGCGCGTCCAGACCGTCGATGAAAAGCGGCACGGTCGCTATTACCGGTTGATCAAGAAATTCGAAGAAAAGACGGGATGTCCGGTCATCGTGAATACCAGTTTCAACATCCGGGGAGAGCCGATCGTTTGCAGTCCGGAGAATGCCTATCGATGCTTCATGGCGACCGATATGGACTGCCTGGTCGTCGACGACTACCTGTTGTTGAAGGAAGAGCAACCGGTCGGCCTGATGCCGGGAATCGAAACATTTAAAGAGAGCATTGCGCTCGATTAAAGGAGGGACCGGTATGATCTATTTACCAAAAACACCGACCTCGACGTCGGTCGCAAGCTTCTGGATCGTGATGGCGATATTGGTGGCGATCGTCGCCGGAGTTGTCTATTTGACGATCCTTCCCTCATCCGGGCTACTCGTCGGAGCGGTCTTGCTGGTCTGCGGACTCCTGACCCTTGCTGTCTGGCGGCCGGGGTTCGCCAGCGCGGGTTATCTGTTTTACGTCAAAGGTCAGCGAGGGGTGGTTATCCCTTTGGTCCGGATCTATTTGTCGGCGATCGTTTTTTACGGATTGATGGTGGGAAACCGCTTGACGAAGAGTCGGCTTGATCTTGCCGGAATGGAGGAGATCGGATCGATGTGGCGTCCGAAGGTGGTGGGTGCGGTCGCGGGAGGAGGAACCCGGGAATCGCTCTCCGAATCGGTCGATGAAGAAAGCTGGGGCCGGAATTTCTATCAATGGATCAAGGAGACTGGAAATTGGTGGATGGTCGGACTCATCCCTTTCATGGCGATGATCCATGCCTTGGACTTTGACCGCAAGAACACCTCCGCTCCGTCGGAGACTTATACCCTGTATTGAGAAATCGAATCATGAAACTATTTTTAAATGCAATCTACGTGACCGGAGGCCTGCTGCTGACACTTCCGGCGCTGATGGTGTTGATTCCTCTTTGGGGAGTCAATTTGATGATCAACGCGGTTCGGTCGCTGGTTGGTTGGGGGGCGATCGAGTGGGATCAGATCCTCCGGTTTGAACCGCGGCTCGGATGGCAACCTCGGGCGAACTTGAAGGCCCCTTATTTCGACCGGATCGGCGACAAGTGTTGGATCGAGACCGACGGAGAAGGATGGCCTGGTCGGGAACCGATGGAAGAGGCGGACATCGTTGCCTTTGGCGATTCTTTTGCTTTCGGATACGGCGCGCCGGGACGGAAGGCCTATTTTTCCCTGACCCGCGGACCGCGGATCAAGGCGATTGGCGCTCCCGGTTACAGCATGGTGCAGGCGGTGATGTTGATGAAGCGGTATGCCAGCCGCTTGAAGGGAAAGACGGTCCTCTTCTTCGTGTGTGTGGAGAATGACTTGGCGGAGAATTTGAAGGCCTACAATCCGAGGTTTTACACCAATCCATTCGTGCGGAATCCCGGAGGCGGGGAGAACTGGGAGATCGCGTCGGATCACGTCACTGGAGAGCGTTGGATGCAAGGTGGCCCTGGGACGAGCAATCGCCTCCTCTTTTCCAGTCTTTGCACGGATTCGCCGTATTCCGACCGGGTCTTTTCCGCCGCCCGTTATCTGATTGGTGAAGCCAAGAATTTGTGCGATCAGGTCGGTGCGGAGCTTGTTGTATTCACGATTCCATACAAATATCAATTGAGCGAACGCGGGATCCGGCAGTTGAAAAAGTTTTTGCCCGGCAAGAACACGGAGACATTCGATTCGGAAAAACCCGACAAGGCGATCGGCAAGATCTGCGGGAATCTGTCGGTTCCGTTTATCGCCGGAGCCCGTTACCTGACGGTCGACGATTACAAGATCCGGGATGGCCACTGGAACGCGCGGGGTAACCGCACGGTCGCGGCAATTCTCGATCGATTCCATGAAGATAGGGCATCGAAAGCGAAGACGACGACGTTTGAGCGCGATGATACGCTTCCATTTCCGGATCTGCGTCAGATGCGGGAAGGGGCTTGAGGTTGATTCGTTACATTTTTCGACCAATTGGACTCGCGAAGCTTTACCTTCATCGCCGAATTTGATATAACTTCGGGATGAGCAAATCCAAGAGTCCTCCTGGAAAGGATGGTGGCGTTGTACCGCTAAAGAGAAGAATCAGACGGATGATTGTAACAAATCTTAAAACCGCCCGGACCAGCGATGCTTTCGTCTTCCGGGCAGGAAGAAAGATCGGGAACACGGTGGCGCGCTGGCCGGCGCATTTTCGCCGGATTTGGTATCGGATAAAATACGGTGTGCCGGCCGGAAGCTTCTTTCTGGAGATTTCTCCCCGGGACGTGGTTTACGCCGATATCGACGAATACGGGAACCGGGGGATCGAGACGAGACCGACCTCCGAAATGGTGGCGCGGGTGATTGATGGAGATTGGGATCTGATCCGGTCGCCCCTAGAGGAGTGGCATATTTTCAAAGGGTTGCGCGCCTTCCTGATCGAAGGGAAGGACCTGAAGGAAACCAGTTACTACAACGACGGTTCGGGCCGCAACCGCTACATCTCGGATCGGATTTGGTTCTGCATCACCGAGCGCAATTTCGAAAAGGAACGGGATCGCAACCGTCGGATTTTCGATACGCTCAAGAATGGCGGCTTCCGGAGTCAGCGGGAAATGGGCAGTCCTGATATTTTGGATGAAGTCTGTGTGAAAATCGGACGCCGCGGGGAGCTCCTTTTCGACAACTCGATTCACCGCATGGTCATTTCGAAGCTTCTCGACCTGCCATTGATCCCGGCGGTGGTCACGGTGCGCCATGCCAGGTGGGATGAGCTGAGACGCGAGTTGTGGTGGGAGGCCAGGCGGGTGAGCAAGCGGTCGGCGGACCCGGTCGAGGTTTATCCTCATCCGGACCTCCAGGAAATTCCCGTTACTCCCGTCGGTTGGAAACGTTTTCGCCAAGCGGTCAGTCAATCGGGTGTCTCCCGAAGGGAACCCCTGGGGCGAGCCACCGGGAAAGCGTTGTTGCCGGAAGAAACCCCCATTTAAACTCTCTCCAATACCCTATGAAGTCCTCCGAGAATAGATCGAAGGTGACGGCCATCGTCACTTGTTATAATACGGCCCGTTACCTTCGGCAGGCGGTCCAAAGCGTCCTGGATCAAACGCACCGGAATTTGGAGTGTTTGATCATCGACGACGGCTCGCGTGACGAAACATCGGAGATCGCTGCGGAATTGTGCCGGGAGGATTCGCGGGTTCAATATTTCCGCAAGGAGAACGGAGGACCGGGATCGGCCCGTAATTATGGATTCGAACGGGCCACCGGCGATTGGATCCAAACGCTGGATGGAGACGATTGGATCGCGCCGGACAAAATCGAGCGACAACTGAAGGTTGCGGCGGAGACCGGGGCCGGTTGTCGCCAGGTGTTGGTCTATTCCGATTACGAAATGGTTTTCCACGATGGGGAGGGAGGGGTGCTCCGCCGGGTTCCGGTGGAAGTCGGAGACTTGACCCGGGAAGAGATCCTCGCCCAAATCCTCGGGAGACGGTTCGGCGGCGGAACAATTCCGATCTCGACGAACAGCATTTTGTATTCGCGGGATATCTGCGAGCGGCACCGTTTCGACGAAACGATGACTTCCTCCGAGGATCTCGAGTTTTACTATCGGATCCTGCAGGAGGATATTCACTGCGTGTATGTCCCGATGTGCAGCATGTCGTATCGCCAAAACGCTGACAGCATTTCAAAGGACGTTCAGCGATCAAATCTCGGCTACACGGAGTTTCTGGAAAGAGTGTTGGCGAAGGATAAGGACCATTTGCGAACGTTTCCCAACCTGGCCCGGATGTTTCAACGGGCGTTGCGGAATTCCGACCGCGACACGGTGAATCGGCTTTGGGCGATTTTGTTCGAATCGGCGGCCCCGGTATATCTGAAGATCCGAAACCGGAATGTTAATGTTCGATGGTTGATTGTCGCCGGAGCCCGTCTGGGACAATCGGCCCGAATGGAACGGTTGATGTCGGGCTCCGGAACAGAAAAAACCGCGAGGACCGCATCCGAACCGGCGGAGGATGAACGGGTCGTCGCTGACGGGGAAGTCCGGATGGGAGGAAAAGCTTAAGAATATCTACTGACCATGAAGAAAGAAAAACCTCTGGTAACGATTGGAATACCGACTTACAACCGCGCTGGATCGTATTTACGGCCGGCTTTGGAAAGTGCGTTGAAGCAGACGTATCCGAATCTGGAAATTATCGTCTCAGATAACTGTTCTCCGGACCGGACCCGGGATTTGGTGGAAGGTTTCGGCGACGAGCGGATCCGCTATTACCGGCACGATCCGGCGGTGAAGCCCCACAGGAACGCCGACTTCTGTTTGGCCGAAGCCAAAGGAGAGTTTTTCCAGTTGCTGCACGACGACGACCTTATTGATCCGGATTTTATCGCCCGGTGCGTGGAGGCGCTGGAAGGGAAGGAGGTCGGATTCGTCCGAACCGGAGCTCGGGTGATCGATGCGCGGGGAGGGGTGATGAAGAGCCGTCCGAATCGGGACTTCGGGAACGATTTTTTTGCATTTTGTGATAATGTCCTGAAAGGGGGAGCCGTCACCTATTTTTGCAACACGCTTTACCGGACGGCGGATTTGCGTGAAGTCGGTGGCTTCCGTTCGAAAGGTCATGCCTATCATGATATTCTCACGAACATCAAACTGGCGAGTGCGCGAGGCTGGATCGATTTGGAAGAACCGCTGGCCTCCTATCGAATTCACGGGTCGAAGATGGGCGGTGCGACCCATATTGGCAAGTGGTGCGAGGACTCGATCGCGATTGTGAATTTGATGTGCGAGTTGCTGCCGGAGCACAAAGAGTATTTTATGAAGGAAGGGATGGACCGGATGTGCCGAAGGAATTTCACCAAGGCCGACCGGATGATGAATATGCCGATGAAATTGCAGGCTTTCGCCATAATCGCTCGGAAGTATCGATTCCGTCACGTTCCGTATCGATTTGTAATGTCCCGTTTCATTCCGGCGGCTTTCAGTGGAGGTGCGAGCCGTGGATGATAAACTGACCATCCTCGGGGCCGGCTTGGCGGGCATCAGTGTTTCATCGCACGCCGGTCACGGAAATTGTGAACTGTGGGAGCGGAACCCGTATGCGGGCGGGCACATACAGTCGGAGGTATTAAACGGCTTCACCTGGGACGAGGGACCTCATTTATCTTTCACGAAGCATGAGTATGTGAAGCAACTGTTCGCGGAAAACGTCGAGGGTGATTTCCTGGAGTATCCGGTGGTGACCGGCAACTACTTCAAAGGGGAGTGGATTCCACATCCGGCCCAATCCAATCTCTACGCGGCTCCCGAACCATTGCGTTCCCGTTGTGTTGCCGATTTCCTAAAAGCCCGCGAACGTCCCGATGACTTTACTCCGGCCAATTACCAGGAATGGCTCCATTATGCGTTTGGGCGCACCTTCGCCGAGACCTTTCCGGCGGCATACACCCGGAAATATTGGACGACGGAACCGGCGAACCTGACCACTGATTGGGTGGGAAAACGGGTCTATTTCCCGAGTGTCGAGGATGTGACGAACGGAGCGAAAGGACCGTTGCCGGAGCAGACACATTACATCAAGGCGATCCGGTACCCGAACCGGGGCGGATTTGTTTCTTATGCCCGCAAAATGATGGAAGGGGCTGACGTGCGGCGCAACCGGGAGTTGACCCGGATCTCGTTCCGGGAGCGCGAACTCTTTTTCGCGACGGGCGAACGTCGGCCGTTCGAGAAACTCGCCATCACGCTGCCCCTTCCCGTGGTGATCCGGCAAAGCGACGCTCCCGGCGAAATACAAGAGGCGGCCAACGCCCTAAGTTGTTCCTCGGTGCTGATCGTCAACGTGACAGCGGCCCATCCTACCGTTCGCCCGGAGAATTGGATTTATGTGTATGACGAAGACAAATACACAACCCGGATCAATTGTACGGAAAAACTCTCGCCCAACAACGCGCCGGCTGGAAAGACCGGGATTCAGGTCGAAGTTTATTTTTCGAAATATCGTCCGATGGAGGAGTCCGCGGAACATGTGGCGGACAAGGTTTGCCACGAGTTGTTGGAGATGGGCCTGATCAAGTCGCCGGAATACATCGAGTCCGTTCATACGAAATGGGTCCCCTGGGCGAATGTGATCTTCGATCATGGGCGCCGCGATGCCCTCGACACTGTCCTGGGGTGGCTGGAGCGTCATGGGCTGGAGCGGGAAGAGGATGATTTGGAACCGGTGTCGGATTGGGACCGGCGGATCCCGGCGACGCGTTCGAGCTCTCGGCAGACCCTCTTTTTGGCCGGCCGTTATGCTCAATGGAAATATTATTGGACCGATGACTGTGTCTTGCGCGGCGTGCAGGTCCGCAAGCAACTGGGATTGCCGCCGGTATTGGAAGGGGACCGGCGAATCCACGGCAGATCCGAGCCTCTGAACACCCGTTAAACCTCAGAACAAACAATGCGATGTCTGTAAGCGAGCCCTTGATTACCCCTGTTGATTCCCGTCGATCGAAGCGAATTCTCGTGACCGGATCGAATGGATTCGTGGCTCGCAATTGTCTCGCGCCGTTGGTGGAGCGGGGATACGAGGTGCATGCGCTCCACCACCGGAATCCGCCCGCGCCGGTTCCGGATGTGCGATGGCACCGGGCGAATCTGATTGAGCCGGGGGTGCCGGAACGATTGATCGAACGAATCCGACCAAGTGCCTTGCTGCACATGGCGTGGATTGCGACTCCGGGGATTTACATGACCTCGATGGATAACATCGCCTGGCTGGAATCGAGCCTTCGTTTGTTGCGATCGTTTCAGGAGAACGGGGGACGTAGGGCGGTCGTCGCCGGCACCTGTTTCGAATACGATTGGAGTCACGGTTTTTGCCGGGAGTGGGAGACTCCCTTGAGTCCGACGACTCTCTATGGGTCTTGCAAAGATGCTCTGCGCGTCGCCTTGTTTGGACTGGCCCGGGAGACTGGATTGAGCACCGCGTGGGGACGAATCTTTTTTTCCTATGGTCCGCGTGAGTATCCATCCCGGTTGGTCGCATCGGTCGTTCGCTCATTGTTGAGGGGCGAGAAAGCCGATTGTTCGCCGGGGACCCAGGTCCGGGATTTCATGCATGTCGAAGATGTAGCCGGAGCATTCGTTGAGCTGGTGGAGAGCGACGTAACCGGTCCGGTCAACATGGCGTCCGGTCGTCCGATTGTATTGAAGGATCTGATTCATTGCGTGGCGGACGAAATCGGACGATCGGATCTGGTCAACCTTAACGCCTTCCCGATCCGCCGGGGTGAGCCTCCTGTGCTCTTGGCGGACGTAAGACGGCTGCGCGAGGAAGTCGGCTTTGTCCCACGCTACGACCTTCGGCAAGGGATCAGACAGACGATCGCTTGGTGGCGCGAACATTTGGAACCCGCGCCGCGGAGCGACGGAAATGGAAAGGAAGGCGAATACGCGTCGAGCGTGGCAGGCCGTCCTGCGACGTGATTTAGCGTTCCCCTCAAGCCCCTAAGAATGCGCGGCAGGGCTGGTCGCTGTATTCATACGATTTCTTAATAGGCCCGGAGCGGCTACTGGCTGAGCCGGGATTCCCAACAAGATAACCCCCTACCATGGAAACATAGCAATGATGCAGAAAGAGAAGATGCATGCCCTCAATACGCGCCCCCCCCGATCCCTGATGCTCCGAGGATTTCGGAAGATTTTGGGAAAACCGCATGACCCCCTCCCGGATCAATTGGGCACCCGCCTATTGATCCAGATTGACCCCTTGGCGATCACGCGAATGGGGGCGACACCGGCCGAACGAATGCGACGGGAGAAAGCTTTTTACGCGGCGGCGTATTATTCCAGCCGTCAGCGATTCGTCCTTCCGGGCGATTGGGACCGGCAAACGCGGGCGTTCAAAGAGAGTGATCGATATTTGTTCATCGAGGATCTGTTCGCCCATGATTTGGATTACACCCAAAGCCACCGGTTTGTGAATTTGATGAAGGAAATCCGCCGTGAGAAGACTTTGGTGTATAAGAACAAAGGATTGGTGCTGAACAGCGAGGAAGACATTCATTCTTATATGAAGGGTCATGTGGAGGTTTGTCGGAGTATGCAAAAGCATGGATACGTTCCGGATAAAGCCCATGATCACATTTGCGTTTTGATCGGCCGGGATGGGGACATCATCAAAGAGATCAAAGGAATGCATCGGTTGGCGATCGCCCAAATCCTGCGAATCGAAAGTGTATTGGTGCAGATCCGGCATGTCCATCCGTTATGGGTGAAGCAGGAGCGGGAACGATTCGGCGACCTGCCGCTTGAAGACGTGATCCGTCGGGGGATCGATCGCCTGGAGGAGATGAATCAGGCATTGGTACCCCGCCGGCGGGTGGTCCGGCAACGGCGGGAGTATCGCAGTCCTCGGGTGGTTTCCTGACTGAAGAACGTCCCGACGAAGGTGTCCGGTTTGGCTTTCCGGGTTAGTTTATCCAAATGAATCGAAAGATCCGGGTAAGTGTGGTGGTTCCGACGTATCAACGCCGGGAAACCGTCGTTCGATCGGTCGAAGCCTTGTTCCGGCAACGATTCGCGGGAGGGTTCGAGGTGATTGTGGTCGTCGACGGATCAACCGATGGGACAGCCGAGGCATTGCGACGGCTTGATCCCCCGTTTCCGTTGCGGGTGATCGAGCAGGCGAACGCCGGGGCGGCGTCGGCGCGGAACCACGGGGCCCAGGCGGCAAGCGGGGAGCTTTTGCTTTTCATCGACGACGACATGGAGGCTCATCCAGAGATGATCCATTGGCACGACCGCCGACATTCGCAGGGAGCCGACGTGGTGATGGGCGACATTCCGTTGCATCCCGACTCGCCGGTCAACTTGTTGA
Source organism: Verruconatronum alginivorum (assembly GCF_056590205.1). NCBI lineage: Bacteria > Pseudomonadati > Verrucomicrobiota > Opitutia > Opitutales > Verruconatronaceae > Verruconatronum > Verruconatronum alginivorum. Next base: position 4,859,057 of record NZ_JBWPVQ010000001.1, read on the forward strand.
GCCGTGGGGTTGGCCGATGGGCGGAGAAACGGCGGGAACGCCTGGCGGACCCGGACGCGAAGCTGGAGCTTGATGATTTTCTGACCGGACAAATTTCGATCACCCGCCGCCTCTTTGCGGAGGTTGGAGGGTTTGATACGAACTTCACCCGGGACGGAGCCTTCGGCAACGAAGACGTCGATTTTGGATACAGGCTGCTGAGGGATGGGTATCGACTGGCATTCGAGCCGAAGGCGGTCAGCTGGCAACGTTATGTGGTGACTCCGGAGCGTTTTTTGAAGCAATGGAGGCAAGCCGGATCGGCCGATGTGGCGTTCGTGCGAAAGCACCCCGGACTTATTTCCCGGATATTCCCTCCGGAAAAATGCGACCGGCCTCGGAACAAACGGTTCTGGATCCCGGCCGCCCGGGCGCCGCGGGCGACGGCACCGTTCCGGGCGGTCCTGCGGAAGGCGGCGGTGAGCCGGGTCGGGCGGGGTTTTTTGGATGGCCGGACCAAGCGGTTGATGGAGGAAGCCCGTTGGAGCGAATATTGGCAGGGGGTCTATGAAGCGGGAGGAATACCGGCGGGAGAGTCGGTGGTGGCACTCGCCTATCATTCGATCGCGGAGCCGCAGCGGGAAGGTGTCCTCGCCGATTATGCGGTGTCGCCCGAGCGCTTCGCCCGGCAGATTGACCTCATGCGCGCGGCCGGCTGCCGGTTTGTTTCCGGGGCGGAGCTGGCGGCGTTTCTGGCCGGGGAAGGGCGGTTGCCGCGCCGGGCGGTGTTGATCACTTTCGACGATTGTTACCGGGATCTGTTGGAGAATGCTTTGCCGGTGTTGAAAAACGCCAACGTTCCGGCGCTGGCCTTCGCGGTGAGCGGGCATATCGGCGGGCGAAACGAATGGGACCGGACGCACGGGGGCGGGACGGCCCCGTTGCTCGACCGGGACGGATTGCTGGAACTCGAACGAAACGGGATCGAGATCGGAGCACATTCGCGGACGCATCCGGTGTTGTCGCGGATGGATGCCGTCGAGTTGGAGAAGGAGATCGGCGGAAGCGTCGAGGATTTGGCGGCCCTTGGGTTGCGGCGGCCCCGGTTCTTCGCGTATCCTTATGGAAAGTTTGATGAACGATGTGAAACCGCGGCGGCGAGGGTCGGTATCCGCGGAGCTTTTACGGTCCGATCCGGGGTGATCGGACGAAATATTTCCGCCATGGCGTTGCGACGGGTCGAGGTTTTGCGGACCGACTCATCGATCGGCTTGGCGGCCAAGATTGTCCGGGCGCATCTCGGAGAGAGACGACGAAGGATGGAAACGATGAAAACCACGGCTGCTTATTCACGATGAAACTAACCATAATCATACCCTGTTACAACGGGGCGAAGACGCTTGCGGAACAATTGGAGGCATTGGCCGCGCAGGAGTGGGACCAACCCTGGGAGATCGTCTTTGCCGACAACGGTTCGACCGACCGCTCGCGCGCGATCGCGGAAAGTTACCGGGAGCGATTGCCGAACCTGCGGATCGTGGATGCCTCGGAACGGAGAGGGCAGCCGTTCGCCCTCAATACAGGGGCCGCGGCGGCTCGCGGGGAGAGCCTGGCTTTTTGCGACGCGGACGACGTCGTCGGCGACGGATGGGTGGCGGCGATGGGCGAGGCATTGTTGAAGTATGATTTTGTGGCGAGCCGGTTCGATTTGGACCGGCTCAATTCGCCTACGATCCGGCGGGTGCGGCGCAACCGTCAAACCGAAGGTTTGCAGCCGTATTTGAATCCTCCATACTTAAGTCATGCGGGCGGTTGCGGGCTCGGGGTGAAGCGGGCGCTCCATGAGGCGATCGGAGGATTCGACGAAACCCTGCCTTATTTGCATGACACCGATTATTGTTGGCGCCTGCAATTGAAAGGGACGGAGCTCCATTTTGTTCCGGATGCGGTGATGCACGTTCGCTTCCGGGAGGATTTCCGGGCGACCTACCGGCAGTCCCGGAATTACGCGGAGTACAATGTTTTGCTTTACCGTCGCTACCGTGCGCTGGGAATGCCCCCGATCCAATGGCGCCGTGCCTGGGCGGGATGGTTCAAATTGATGCGGACCCTTCCCGGACTGCGGACGGAGTTCGGGCGATTGGTCTGGGGACGAAACCTCGGTTGGCGGATCGGGCGCTTGAAGGGAAGTTTCAAGCACCGGGTCCTGGCACCGTAACGAAGGAGACAACGAGCGATTATGACGAAGAACCTGACGGGAAAAAACGCAATGGTATCGGTGGTGATTCCATTCTTAAACGTGGAGGATTATCTCGACGAGACGATCCGGTCGGTTCTGGCGCAGGATTACGACGAGTGGGAATTGATTCTGGTCGATGACGGATCGACCGACGAGAGCACCCGGATCGCGCGGGACTACGCGGCGCGGCATCCCGACCGGATCCTTTATCTGGATCATCCGGAACACATCAACCGGGGGCAGGCCTTCAGTCGTAATGTGGGAATCGAACATGCTCGAGGTGAATACATCGCGACTCTCGATGCCGACGACATTTGGCTGCCGGGAAAGCTCTCGAATCAAGTCAGGATTTTGGAAGAACACCCGGATGTTTCGATGGTGGTCGAAGCGTCGAAGTATTGGTATAGTTGGAATGCGGATTTCGGGAAAGGCGACCGGGTGGTGCAAGTCGGAATGCCGCAGGACCGGGTTTATGAACCGCGGGAACTTAGCCGGGTCCTTTATCCATTGGGACGGGGGGTCTCCGCGTGTCCATCGGCGATGATGATCCGGCGCGATGCCTGCGTCCAGGCGGGGAGCTTTGAGTCCGTTTTCTTCGGCGATCTGTCATTATACGAAGACCAGGCATTCTTTGGGAAACTCTATCTGACGGAACGGATTTATGTCTCTTCGGCGTGCAATAATCTTTACCGGCAGCGTCCGGGATCCGTGGTGGATAGCGTTAACGCGCACGGGAAATATCATTTGGTCCGGCGGTTTTACCTGGAATGGTACGAGGAGTATTTGCGGGAACGGGAGATTCATGATCCTGAAATCGAGGCGTTATTGCGAAAAGCCTTGATGCCGTATCGCCAACGGTTGCGCCATTACGTGACTCGGCGTTTGCCGAAAAAGGCCTGGCGAAAAGTTTCGCGTTGGATACCTGCGGGGAGCGAGGGACGGAGGAAAGCCGTGGCCAAAGGATGATGGGGGGGAAGCGAGATTCAAAGCCCCCAAAAACCTGGGACGATCTCCGGTTCTCCATCGTCGTTCCCGCTTACAATCAAGGAAGATGGTTGCGAAAGACCTTGGAGTCGGCGCTGCGGCAGAATTTCATCGCCTACGAAATCATTGTGGTGAACGACGGATCGACCGATGAGACACCGGTGATTTTGCAAGAATACAAAGACCGGGTGCGGGTCATTTCCCAGGAGAACCAGGGCCTCAGCGCGACCCGCAACCGAGGCGCGCGGGAAGCTCGGGGAAAGTATGTGATCTACCTGGACAGCGACGATATCCTCTTTCCGTGGGCGTTGGCGGTATTGGACCGCGTGATCGACGAAGGAGGATGTCCGGCCATCGTCCTCAGTCGGGCGTTCAAGTTCGCCGCGGAACGGGAGATCGACAAAGTGCGTCAAGCGGAACCGGAGGTGGACCGGTGGACGGATTACCTGGAAAGCGTGCGGGCCGGATATCCGATCACCGTCACCGGCGCGATCCGGCGTGATGTTTTGTTGGCTCATGGCGGGTTCCATACCGCGGCAAACGGGGCGGAGGATCACGACCTCTGGTTGCGGTTGGGAACGGAGCCAGGGTTCTGTTATTTGAAATCGCCACCGATTTATGGATACAGGCAGCATCAGACCGGGATCACCCACCGGGCCGATTCGATTTACGCGGGGTTAACGTATTTGCTTCAACAAGAGAGCCAAGGGAATTACTCCGGTGGCGCCGCTCGGGAAGAGGACCGGAGTTTCGTGTTGGCCCGGTTGTCCGGTTGGGTGATCAAACGGTGTTTTTTTACGGGCAGTTTTTGGCGTGGATACCGTCTATATTGGCAGGCGTTGTCGATTTTGCGCAAAGGAGAATCGGTCGGGAAGACGGCGAAGTTGCCCTTGATTCCGGTTCGTTATGCCGGACGAAGACTGTGCGGGCGCGTTCAGGAAACGGGGGGAACGAAATGAAATCGCTGAAGGAATGCGTGAGGCGAATCGTCCCCCGATTCGGAATGAGATCCTTTTACCGGGTGGCTTTGCGAAAGCCATACACTCCTCCGGTCGGCCGGGTGGACGCGGGAGACTTTTTGCGTGAGACACCGTTTTGTAATCTGTTCGGGGTGAAGCGGGGCGGATCGCTCGACCGGGTCTACATCGAAGGATTCCTGCAACGGGAGTCGGCGGCGGTCCGTGGCCGGGTGTTGGAGGTGGGCGATAATGAATACACCCTCAAATACGGCGGGTCGCGGGTGGGCCGAAGCGATGTTTTCCATGTTGATTCGAGCAATCCGAAGGCGACGATCGTGGGAGACCTGAGCGACGCCCCGGAAGTTCCGGACGAGTCGTTCGACTGTGTCGTCCTTACCCAGACACTACACCTGATTTACGATTTCAAGAGCGCGTTGAAAACCTGTTTCCGGATTCTCCGGCCCGGCGGGACTCTTCTGATGACCTCGCCGGGAATCACGTCAATTTCCCGGAAAGGATGGAAGGATATTTGGTTTTGGTCATTCACTCCGCTATCCTTGGAGCGGGTGACGAAGGAAACCTTCCCCGGCGCCCGGGTGGAGGTGGAACCGCATGGAAACGTTTATGCGGCGACGGCTTTTCTTTATGGGATGGGTCGCAAGGAAGTATCGGAACGGATGTTGAACGTGTGCGATCCCCATTATCCGGTGATCATCGCGGTGAAAGCGGTGAAAGCGGTGAAAGCGGCGAATGCGGCGAATGCGAACACCTCCCGGAACGGTCCTCCCAATTGACCGGGAGACCGTCCGAACACGTTTCCCAGCGCCGAAGGTGCGTCATCCAACAGCCCAGTCCTGCATGGCGACCTTTCAGGCCGCGGAAATTGTTATCCCGTTTACCCAGCCCTGCGGACTGGGCTGTAGAATCAGGCACCTACGGCGCCACAAAACGCGGCCTGGAATCCGGAGGGTTGAGAGGGACTGGCTGAACACCGTCCGGACGGGTTTCCAGCGCCGAAGGTGCGTCATCCAAAAGCCCAGTCCGAAGGGCTGGGTTGGCGGACCGGATGGAACCGCGGCCTGAAGGGCTGCCATTCGAACCCCGACCCGCCTCCATTCCCGCATGGCGACCCTTCAGGCCGCGGAAACTGTATCCCCGTTTAGCCAGCCCTGCGGACTGGGCTGTAGAATCAGGCACCTACGGCGCCACAAAACCCGGCCTGGAATCCGGAGGGTTGAGAGGGACTGGCTGAACACCGTCCGGACATGTTTCCCAGCGCCGAAGGTGCGTCATCCAACAGCCCAGTCCGAAGGGCTGGGTTGGCGGACCGGTGGAACCGCGGCCTTAAGCGCTGCCATTCGAACCCCCGACCCGCCCCCATTCCCGCATGGCAACCTTTCAGGCCGCGGAAACTGTGATCCCGTTTACCCAGCCCTGCGGGCTGGGCTGTAGAATCAGGCACTTACGGCGCCACAAAACCCGGCCCGGGATCCGGAGGGCTGAAGACTGGCTGAACACCGTCCGGACACGTTTCTCAGCGCCGAAGGTGCGTCATCCAACAGCCCAGTCCGATGGGCTGAGCTGACGGACCGGATGGAGCCGCGGCCTGAAGGGCTGCCATTCGACCCCGACCAGCCCCCATTCCCGCATGGCGACCCTTCAGGCCGTGGAAACTGTTATCGCGTTTACCCAGCCCTGCGGACTGGGCTCTAGAATCAGGCACCTACGGCGCCACAAAACCCGGCCCGGGATCCGGAGGGCTGAGAAGGACTGGCTGAATACCGTCCGGACATGTTTCCCAGCGCCGAAGGTGCGTCATCCAACAGCCCAGTCCGAAGGGCTGGGTTGGCGGACCGGTGGAACCGCGGCCTGAAGGGCTGCCATTCGAACTCACCCAGCCCCCATTCCCGCATGGCGACCCTTCAGGCCGTGGAAACTGTTATCGCGTTTACCCAGCCCTGCGGACTGGGCTGTAGAATCAGGCACCTACGGCGCCACAAAACCCGGCCTGGAATCCGGAGGGTTGAGAGGGACTGGCTGAACACCGTCCGGACATGTTTCCCAGCGCCGAAGGTGCGTCATCCAACAGCCCAGTCCGAAGGGCTGGGTTGGCGGACCGGTGGAACCGCGGCCTTAAGGGCTGCCATTCGAACCCCCGACCCGCCCCCATTCCCGCATGGCAACCTTTCAGGCCGCGGAAACTGTGATCCCGTTTACCCAGCCCTGCGGGCTGGGCTGTAGAATCAGGCACCTACCGGCGCCACAAAACCCGGCCTGGGATCCGGAAGGCTGACAACTGGCTGAAGACCGTCCGTTCCCGTTTCCGTTTCCCAGCGCCGAAGGTGCGTCATCCAACAGCCCAGCCGAAGGGCCGGGTTGGCTTCAGCCGCCGTCGTTGGACGCTCAGCGGTCGAGGTTTTCGCGGAATTCCTGCATGAGGGCGAGGACTTCCTGGCGAATTTGGAATAGCTCGTCGCGGGATTTCTGGAGCCAACCGGACTCCTCCGGGACCCGATCAGCCAGGCGGTCGGCGGCAGCGATCGCCTGGTGCAGGGGCGTGAGAGAGCGCTTGAGCGCGGCGATCGCAAAACCGTAGTCGGGCATTTCGTCTTCAAGCACCGTCGTGAGGGCTCCGGCCAGTTTGGCGGCGGTGGCGTTGGAGCAGGTGAGAAGTGACAGGAGCGTGGAGTCCTGGGATTTCAACAGACCCCGTTCCTCGGTCAGTTGGTAGACGTAGGCGGCCAATTCACGAGCTTGGCGGGCGAGCGGATGTTCCTCCGCCTCCTCCTCTTCGGAGTCATCCTCGAAGAGGCCGTTTTCCTCGTCGCACGAGTCGTCCTCTTCACTCTCGTCGATGCCGTCGTGTCCGGTGGCGTGCCGAACAAAATCGAACAAGGGGTTGTCATTCGGGAGGTCGCCTTCCTCGATGAGCCAATCCCAACCCATCGCCTCGGCGACCAATCGGTCGCAGTCGGGGTCGTCGCGGAATTTTTCCAACGCTTCGAGATACTGGTCGGTGATTTTGTCCGATTGGCGGAGGAGTTGCTCCCATTGGAACTCGTCAAGTGGCTCGCCTTCGGTCTGGTCGTCCGTCAGGTCGAGGAGTGATTGTTGGTTGACGAGGTTCTGGAGGAAGTCCTGGAGGTTTTCCTGGTTTTTGTGACGTTGGTCGTTTTCCTGTTGGGCGGTCATCGTCCATTCGCGGGCGGAAAGCTGACAATGGTAGTGGGCGGCTTCGACGACCACCCGGCCATTGGCGCCGCTGAACCATTCGAGGTAAAGGCTGTTGCCGAGTTGGGTCGGGATCGGTTCGCCGTTCTCGATGAGCCGTTGGAGTTCGGCCTGGCTCACGGTCGGGACCTTCACTTTGCGGGAGGCGGTCATGTCGCCGACGACTCCCTCCTGGTCGAGATCGAGGGTGAGCGGACCGTTTTCAAGCGGTTCCGGGTTGCGGAAGGTGAGGAGGCAACCGGCGAGGTCGCTCCAGCAATTGCCTTTCAGGTCGAGGAGGATCGGTTCGGTGGAACCGGCGATCCAGATACGGCCGGTGACCCGCCCTGGTTTGCGGTTGTCAATTTCGCCGTGTGTTACTTTGTCGTGAATGCGCCAAGCCATAAGGTATCGATCTGTCGAGAGGAAGCCTTTGCGGCGCCTTTGGTTGGAAAGGCGGAAAAGGCGGACCTCAGGAAAACATTGGTCCCATGGCTGGCTCTGTCAAACGCTAGGAGCAGGTCGGACGGGATAATTTCGTTTTGCCTTTCGGCGGGGAATCGGCCTTTGTGAAGGCGAATTCCGCGAATTTTTCCGTCACCATGCTTCAATACCTGCGCATCCGAAACCTGGCCCTTCTCGATGAAGTTTCCCTTGAGTTCGAGAACGGCTTCACCGCCGTGACCGGGGAGACCGGCGCGGGCAAGAGCATTTTGCTGGGGGCGCTGCGGTTGTTGTCGGGCGCCCGGATCGGGAAAACGGTGATCCGGCAGGGGGCCGATGCCTGTGAAGTCGAAGGCGGGTTTTATTTCGGCGATACGGGGCGGATCGACGCGCTATTGGAAGAGATCGGGGTGCCGCCGTGCGAGGAGGGGGTGTTGTTGCTGAAACGGACGCTGCCGCGGGACAAGATGGCCCGGATCACGGTGAACGGCAGCTTGACCACGTTGGCGAACCTCCAACGGATCGGGGAGTTTTGGATCGATTTCCATGGACCGGAGGACCCGCAGCGGTTGTTTCAACCGGCGTTCCAGCTCGAATTGCTCGATTTGTATGCGCAAACCACCGGGTTGCGGGATCGTTATTTGGGCGAGTTCGAGACATGGAACGGGCTGCGGGAGAAACGGAAGGAAGTGGCCGGGGCGGGCCGGTTGTCGGGGGAGGAAATTGAATTTTACCGCAACCAGATCGCGAAGATCGACCAATGCGAAGTGTCGGAGGAAGCGATCGAGGAATTGGAGCGGGCCTTCAATCGCCTGAGCCGGAGTCAGGAGTTGACCGAAGCGGCGCGGACTCTGGCGGAAGGTTTGGCCGGGGACGACGGCGTGTTTTTCCGCTTGGGCGAACTCCAGCGGGCCGGGCGGGAGCTGGAGGAGATCGATCCGTCGACGGCGCCATTGTTGGAGCGATTGGTGTCGTTGAGCGTTGAGGCGGAGGACTTGGGCCGGGAAATGGAACGTCTGGCCGGCGAGTGCGAATTCGATCCGGAGGAAATCGAGCGGGTGACGATGCGGATGAACCTCTGGCAGGAGTTGCGGCGGAAATTCGGCGGATCGGTGGAGACGGTGCTGGAAAAGCGGGCTGAATTGGCCGAACGGTTGGAGCAACAAGGAGACATCGAGGGGACATTGGCCAAGCTGGACCGCCAGATCGCGGCAGCGGAAAAAACGGTGCGCCAGACCGCGGCGGAGTTACTGGAGAAACGTCAGGCCGCGGCGAAAAAGCTGGGTCGGGAAGTGGTCAAGGCGATCGCCGGTCTCGGCTTCGTGAAGGCGGAATTTTCCGCGGAAGTGACCCGGGAGGAGCGGTTGACCGCCGGCGGGGGGAGCAAGTGTCAATTTATGTTTTCTCCGAACGCCGGGCAGGCGGCGGCGCCATTGCACAAGATCGCGTCGAGCGGGGAAATCGCCCGGGTGATGTTGGGATTGAAAACGGTGTTGGCGGAAGTCGACCGGGTGCCGGTGCTGGTGTTTGACGAAGTCGACGCGAACGTTGGCGGCGAAATCGGGCGGATCGTCGGCGAGCGGATGGCAGAACTTGGGCGGGCCCATCAAGTCTTTTGTGTGACCCATCTGCCGCAGGTGGCCTCGTTGGCGAAGTCGCACCTTTTGGTGGAGAAACGGCAAAGCGACGGCAGGACGGAGGTGACGATCAACTCCGTGCACGGTCGCCGCGACCAACGGGTTGATGAGTTGGCCAGGATGTTGGGCGACCGCCGGGCGAAATCGGCCCGGGCCCATGCCGAAGAGTTGTTGGGAATGTAGGCCCCGACGGTCGTGGAAATTGCCGCGAAAAGGCACAAAAGGCGCAAAAAGCATGGAAAGGAGCTCTTGAGAGGCTGATTATTATCCCGTCCGCTGGTGAATTGGCCCTTCCGGCTAGTCTGAGGGTGTCCGAAAAGGTTTTCGGCCGTTCCCTCGCTGTAACAGCGGGCAAGACAACACACCCCACCATGCTCGCGCATGGTCCCCCCCTCTCCAGAGGGGAATTGCGCACAAACAGGTTTGCTCACAAACAGGTCCCCCTCGCACCGTGGGCTAGTCTAAGTTCCTGTCATTGCGCCTTTTGTGCCTTATCGCGGCTAACTCGACGATCCCAAACGCGGACGGGCTCACCCGTGTTCGCTGAGGCCACCACCGTTGCGGAGCAGGGCGGCGACTTCGACCTTTTCGGGCATCCGTTCCTTGGGGAGGAAGTAAACTTCGCCCCCGTGGAGAACGGTCTGCATCGCGGCGAAATCGAGAAGCTCACAGCGGTTCGCCGGGTCGGTGGTCTCGCGTTTTACCTTTTCGGTCGTTTCGTCGAATTCGCCCCAGACTTCTTCCTCGCGGGGAATCATCAAGGCGTCAACCCTCCCTTCAAAGGCGGCCACCACGGCGGCTTCGAGATCACGGGCGGCCTTTTCGGCGGCTTCGCCATTGTTGTAGGCGACCCGTTCGAAACGTTCGAGCACCTTCTTCTCACCGGCGATCAGGTGAGGATGGACGACCGGCCAGGCCTTCTCGCGGAGCTCCTTGTCGGAAAGGGCGTCCACGCCGAAACCAACTCCTTCCTCGACCAGTTTGGAATAGCTGTTGGCCTCCCGGTAAATCGGGAGGTAGTAATCGACCGCCGCCACCACCAGGGGCAACTGGGGGCCGCCATTGACGTGACGGCGGAACCCGCGGTCGATCGCCTTGAGGTAGCGGAGGAGGTCGGTGCGATGGACGTCTTTTTCGCCACCTTGACCATGGAAAATGGTGGCGCCCTGGTCGGCCAACTGGCCGGAGCGGCGGTCGACCGATCCGCCGAAGGAGCGTTGCTGGGCCGCGCTGCTTCCGGTGGTCGGGCCGAAGGAACGCTGTTGAAGCTGTTGCTCCGGATCGTCGAATTGCAAGACGGCTTCCTGGAAGTTCTTTGGCAGCTCCGGCGCTTCGACGTGGTGGATACTGTATCGATTTGCTTCATACAGCCGCACCTGATTCTTGCTGATCGCGAGAATATAAAACTGCTCCGTGCGGGAAAAAAGCGGCAGGATCGGTTTCAAGTAGAAGTTCTTCGCGGCGAGGACGATTTCCGGGACGGGGAAGGGAAGATGGAAAAAGCGGAAATCGCCGGGGCTGGCGAACAAGGCGAGACCATCCTGTTGGTGCCGCCAGAACTCGGTGTCGGGCACCAAGTCCCAGGCCGGTTTTAGAATCGCATCGGCTTTGGCTTCATGTCCGGCTTCGCTAAGGCTTTCGCGGGCCTGCCGAAGCAGGTTTTTCAATCGGATCGGATCCTGGCGGGTTTCGGGACCGCCGCGGTGGGTCGGATAGTAAATGGAGACGCGTGGTTGTTGGGCATTTTGGGCGAAGTTGATGATCGGATCGGTGACAGTGATTTTCATAGTTGTTCGTTCAAGTAGCTTAATCGTGTTTCAAAGGGAGGATGTGGCCGCCGTTTCGTTCGAGCATATGGCTGACCAGCGGCTCTCTTTCGGGGGCCTCGACGGTGACGACGACCGCGTTCCGGCCGAGGGCGGATTGCAGCGGTTCGATCGCTTTCTCGTCAAGCGAGAGGATTCCCGCCAATTCCCGAATATCCTTGGGGCGGTCGCCGTGCGGGGTCAGGGAAAGCGATCCCATGACCACGATCGGGGAAACACCCCCGATCATCCACGGTGCCATCGGAGCGGTCCAACCGGGGATGGCCGCCGACAGGCCGCCGGGGAAAAAGACCCCTTTGCTGGCGCCGGGAGGTCCCCGCTGGGCCGACTCGGTGGTGAGGATGCCGATCTTGTTTTTGGGGACGCCATTGCGCTCGAGTTCGTCGATCGCGATCTCGGCTTCGGCTCCCTCGCCGAAGTAGGCGGTGGTGCGGTGGGGAGCGGTGGCCGTCTCGCCCGGACGGGCGGTTTGGTCGTGGTGGTTTTGGTCGTGTTCCATGTTGGCTCCCGGGTTGGTCGGTGAAAAGAGTGGGTCAAAGGGTCTCCGGAGGCTCGCCCTTGGCGGATTTCCAGATGGTGAAAACCCCGAAGCCGATCATGATCAGGCCGAAGATCGGTCCGACCAGGGTAGCGACGGTCATTCCTCCGAGGAGCAATCCGAAAAAGATCAGAAAAAGGCCGAAGATAAGGGCTCGGCTGGTCGGGGCGTTGGAATCAGGATCTGACATAGGTTGGAAAATGGTTGAATTGAAGTGACGGAATGGATACGGCCGGAAAGCGTCCCGGCCGGAAATCAGTCGGTGCCGGAGGGGGGCCGTCTGAAGGGCGACTCTTTCTCGCGTTTGGCTTTTTCGTATTCGGATTTGCTGACCGAAGGACGGGCTTCGTCGCCGATGAATTCTTCATGGGATTTGAGGATGCCCTTCTTTTCCGGATTCTCCGATTTCGGTTCTCGTTGTGGATCGGGACCGCTCATGGTCGTTCCTTTCGTTGAAAGTTGGTTCGTCCGCCTTGGTTTGCGGGCCGTTCGTTGGTAACAATATACCCGTTCTCCTCCATGCGTCCAAACCGGTTGCCGCATTGTCGTTCTCCCGTGGCATTTTGCAGAACGGAGAGGGTGAAGTCGTGCGGTATGCAACGAACCGGGGTGCGGCGCGGCGCTGGAATGGCCGAATGGATGAACGGTTTTGTCAAACCGGTGAAAAGACGGTATGATTCCAGCTGTGAAGGGGTTTCTCTCCGTAAAACTCTCGTGCTTCGGCTGGAGCCGGGCAGCGGAGGAAACGACTGAACGAAGGAGTCGCGATGGGTATCTCTCTCAAACGAAAGCATCTGAAGCGCTACAAGGAAATCTTTTACCTGTTCCGAAAGTACGGGCGGTCGAAGGCGATGCGGCGGGCCCGCGGCGACGAACTTTTCGAGGCCGAGGACGGTCCTGATGAGGAGACGCTGGCGGAGGGACGGGAGTTCGCCGCCGATCTCGAGCGGCTGGGGCCGACGTTCATCAAACTGGGGCAACTCCTGTCGACCCGCGGCGAGTTGCTGCCGATGAGTTATTTAAAAGCGTTGGCGCGGCTCCAGGATGACGTGGAGCCGTTTCCGTTCGAGCAAGTCGAGGCGACGATCGTCGCCGAACTCGGGGTGAGTATGGCGAAAGTTTTCCGGGAGTTTGACCGGGTGCCGATGGCGGCGGCCTCCTTGGGGCAGGTTCATACGGCGACGCTTCACGATGGTATGCGGGTGGCGGTGAAGGTCCAGCGGCCGGGAATCCGGCAAGTGATGGCGGCCGATTTGGAATCGTTGGAGCAGATGGCGGGCTTTCTGGACCGGAGGACGAAATTCGGGAAACGGTATGAATTTTGCCGGATGGTCGACGATTTCCGGCGGAGTTTGTCGCGCGAAGTCGACTATTTGCAGGAAGCGTCGAATCTGGAGCGCTTGCGGCAGCGATTGAAGGAGTTCGACCGAGTTGTCGTGCCGAAGACGGTGCCGGCTTTTTCGACGTCGCGAATTCTCACGATGGAGTTCATCCGCGGTTGCAAGATCACGGCGATGGGCTTGCGGGAGAGGCACGAACTCGACGGGGACGTCCTGGCGGATCAACTCTTTCGAGCGTATTTGGAGCAGACCCTGGTCGATGGCTTTTTCCACGCCGACCCCCATCCGGGGAACGTGTTCGTGACCGAGGATCGGAATCTGGCGTTGATCGATCTCGGGATGGTCGGGCGGATCGATCCCCGGTTGCGGGAGCATTTGTTGACGCTCTTGCTGGCGATCAGTGAAGGACGGGGGGAGGAAGCGGGGGAGGAAGCGCTGAAAATCGGGGAGCGGAAAAAGGACTTTAATGAGGCCGAGTTTCGGCGGCGGGTGACCATCCAGGTGAACGATCAGCAAGGCCGCAGATTGCAGGATTTGCAGATGGGACGGATCATGATGCAGATCACCTCGATCTCGGTCGAGTGCGGTATTCGGGTCCCGGGGGAATTGACGCTTTTGGGAAAAACGCTGATGAATCTCGACGAAGTCGGTCGCACGCTCGATCCGGATTTCGACCCGAACACCGCCGTGCAGCGTCACGCGACGGAGATCATGAACCGACAGGTCTGGAAAACGTTTTCGCCGGCCCATTTACTCGGCGGAGCCTTGGAAACCAAGGAAATGATCGAACGTTTTCCAGCCAGCGTGAATCGAATCCTGGATATCGTCAGTCACAACCGGACCCGCGTCCGGGTGGACGCTCTCGACGAAGAATATTTGATGGAAGGACTGCAAAAGATCGCCAATCGGATCACAATGGGGGTGATTTTGGCGGGCATCGTGGTCGGCGCATCGTTGTTGACCCGAGTCGACACGGATTTCGAGGTGCTTGGTTACCCCGGTCTGGCGATCATATTCTTCCTGGCGGCGGCCCTCGGTGGAATCGCCCTCATGTTGGAAATATTGTTCCGGGACAAACATCACCATAAAAAGGAGCCGGAGCACCGCGATTAGCGGGGCATCGGGCAAAGGCCGACGGTATTCGAGGGGCGGCCATCGGCTATTCGAAAGGGGTGCGGGAGGTAGCGGGGCGCTGGGAGTCCGGGGGCTTTCGAGGCGGAGCCTCTTTGGAGTGCTCCGCGTCCTCGCGGAGCTTTCGTGCGGGCGGAAGAGCCCGGTTGTCGATTGACTGTCGGGCGCGCGGCCATCGTTTGCCATTCGAAAGCGGTGCGGGGACGCACCAGCACTCCAAAGCGCTTCGCGCGAAAGGAAGGCGGCCCTTGGTTTTTGAGGCGGAGCCTCTTTGGAGTGCTCCGCGTCCTCGCGGAGCTTTCGTGCGGGCGGAAGAGCCCCGGTTGTCGAATGAGTGTCGGGCGCGCGGCCATCGTTTGCCATTCGAAAGCGGTGCGGGGACGCACCAGCACTCCAAAGCGCTTCGCGCGAAAGGAAGGCGGCCCTTGGTTTTTTGAGGCGGAGCCTCTTTGGAGTGCTCCGCGTCCTCGCGGAGCTTTCGTGCGGGCGGAAGAGCCCGGTTGTCGATTGACTGTCGGGCGCGCGGCCATCGTTTGCCATTCGAAAGCGGTGCGGGGACGCACCAGCACTCCAAAGCGCTTCGCGCGAAAGGAAGGCGGCCCTTGGTTTTTGAGGCGGAGCCTCTTTGGAGCTCCGCGTCCTCGCGGAGCTTTCGTGCGGGCGGAAGAGCCCCGGTTGTCGAATGAGTGTCGGGCGCGCGGCCATCGTTTGCCATTCGAAAGCGGTGCGGGGACGCACCAGCACTCCAAAGCGCTTCGCGCGAAAGGAAGGCGGCCCTTGGTTTTTGAGGCGGAGCCTCTTTGGAGTGCTCCGCGTCCCCGCGGAGCTTTCGTGCGGGCGGAAGAGTTTTGGCCGTCGGATGAGTGTCGGGCGTGTAGGCCATCGCTGATCGTTCGAAAGCGGTGCGGGGGCGCACCGGCAGTCCAAAGCGCTTCGCGCGAAAACCTGCCCCCGTTTCTTGGGCTGGACATGATCCGGGCGGGGGGAGAGAATGGACGCTTTATGAGTGCGATCGACGACTTGAAGGAAACCATGGCCCGTTTGCGAAGTCCGGACGGTTGTCCCTGGGATTTGGAGCAGACCCATCAATCGTTGGCGCGCTGCCTGATCGAGGAATGCGCGGAGTTGCTCGACACCATCGATCGGATGGATATGGAGCACATGCGGGAAGAGCTGGGCGACGTCCTTTTGCAAGTCATTTTCCACGCCCAAATGGCGGCCGAGGCGGGGCATTTCACCTTCGACGACGTCGCGGCAGAGATCAACGAGAAGTTGGTCCGGCGGCACCCGCACGTTTTCGGAGAGGTCTGCCTGGGGAATTCCGACGAGGTCATCCAACAATGGGAGGAAATCAAAGCCCGGGAAAAGGCGGCGCGTCCGGCCGACGAGCGATTGTTCAAGGACCTTCCGCCGAGTCTCCCGGCGTTGCTTTTCGGATGGGACTTCGTGAAACAGCTGCAAAAAAAGGAAATGGAAGGGGAGGTTCTCGATTTGGAACGGGTTGAGTCGCTCGCGGGAGATTTGGACGAGCGGAAGGCCGGCAAATTGCTTTTCGATCTGGTTGCGGCATGCCGGGTTGCGGGAATCGATCCTGAATCGGCTTTACGCCGCCATGTGAGCGGACTTATGGTAGAGATTGAAAAAGCGGCCCGGTGAGCGCGGTCGGCCGGGCGGAATCCATCCATTTCAATCAATGAACAAACGACGGGCCAGTCCTCAACCAGCGATTCAGTTGTTGGACAAAGGAGTCTTGCGGCTCGATTCCGAGCAGGGGACGCTGTCGGTCACTTACCGTTTGAACCGCTCGCGGCGGGCACGCTACATGCGGCTCACCATTAACCGTTTCAACGAAGTCGTGCTCACGCTGCCAAGCGGGTGCGCGACCGAACGGGGCCTTCGTTTCATGAAGACGAAAACGGAATGGTTGCGCCGGCATCTCTTCGCCAAGGATCCGACGGAAACGCTTTCCCGTTATCTCCGTTCGACCGGTTTTCTCGCGGTGGAGGGGCGGAGGGTCCCGATCGATTGGTCGGAGACGGCGGGAGGGGAGGGGGCGTTTCTGCGGTTCGATCGACGGGTCGGGCGGGTGGCGGTCGGCTTCGATCCCGACCGCGATGGCGAGACCGGGTTGAAGGATTTGATCCGCCAGTTTGCTTCGGCGACTTTGGCCCGTCGGACGATGGCCCTGGCGGCCCGCCACGCGTTTAGGGTCAACGGCGTGAGCGTGCGCGACCAGATCAGCCGCTGGGGGTCGTGTTCGGTGAAGCGGAATGTCTCGCTCAATTGGCGCCTCCTATTGTTGGCGCCGGAAATCAAGGACTACGTGATCCTGCACGAGTTGGCCCATTTGGTGGAGATGAACCACTCGACTCGTTTTTGGAAAGTTTTGGAGCGGCTCGATCCGGAGGCTCACCAGCACGACCGGGTATTGACCCAGGTGGCCAACCGGGTGATGGCGATCGGCCGGACTCCCAAACCATGAGCGGCGACGGGCAGGCGACGGAATTAGAGGCGAAGGCGGCCCCGGAAGTCGAATGGCTCCCCGCGTTCGTCGACTATCTGGCGAAGGAGCGGCGGTATTCAGGCTACACCGTGCGAAATTACCAGGCGGCGGTCGTCTCCTTTTTCGTTTGGCTGCGCGGAGACGGCCGGTGGGGAGGCACGTTGGAGGAGATCAACGCCACCCGGATCCGCGGATTTTTGATCGAAAAACAACGGGAAGTGGCCCGGCGGACCTTGCATAACCATGTGTCGGGCGTCCGGGCGTTTTTCCGTTTCGCCATGCGGAAAAATTGGGTCTCGAAGAATCCCTTCACCGGTCTGGTTCTGCCTAAACTCGACAAACCGTTGCCTAAATTTCTGACCGAGGCCCAAATGAAAAAACTCCTGGCCGGGCCGATGCTGTTGTTGGAGAACGAGGCGTGCGACCCCTTCACCGCCTGGCGCGACCGGCTGATGTTGGAGTTGCTCTATGGTGGAGGCTTCCGCGTGAGCGAGCTCGTCTCGCTCGATTACGGTCAGATCGATTTGCGAAGCGGGGTCGCTCGGGTGCGGGGCAAAGGAAACAAGGAGCGACTCTGTCCTCTGGGGAAAGTCGCGATGGCCTGCCTGGAAACGTTCAAGCGGGATCACGCCCGCACCACCGGTTTTTCGGATCCGGTATTGGCGAACGAAAAAGGCCAGCGTCTCTACCCGCGTTACATTCAGTTGAAAATGAAACGATATCTGGCCTTGGCGGACCTTCCTCTCGATCTTTCGCCGCACAAGGTCCGTCATTCTTACGCGACCCATCTGTTGAACAACGGGGCTCAACTGCGTCTCGTCCAGGAATTATTGGGACACGCGAATCTTGCCACCACCCAGATTTACACCCATGTTTCGATCGAACGCCTCAAGGAGGTATATCGACAAGCGCATCCGCGGGCTTAATTCAAAACGATGTTTCGCAATCCCATTTTCTTGACCGTGCTCGGCCTGGTTCTTCTCGGCGTCGGGGTGTATTTTCTGTTTTTCGGCGACGAAGACGCCGCTATCATCAACCGCAACCTCGACCGGATTGTCGAATTGGCAGAGAAAGAAGGGGACGAGTCCTTTTTCGTGGTGGTTGCCGCCGCCCGGGAGATAGCCGGTTTTTTCGCGGAAGAGATGCAGATCGACCTCGGCCCGCCTTTGCCGGTGGTGAATGATCGGAACGAGTTGCAATCGCTGATCGTCCAAGCCCGCCAGTCGGCCCAAACCGTCGCGATTCGGATCGTGCGCAACAATCTGACCGTGGCGGATGACGGCTTGAGCGCCCGGATGAACCTCGAAGTCGACGGTCAAGTGACCCTCGGCGGGGAGAGCGGCCGGGAGCGCCGGGAGTTTTTGGTCGAGTGGATCAAATCCGACGGCGAATGGATGATCCGGAACGTCGAAATGGAAGGCCGCCTCCACGGTTTGGAGTTTTAACGCCGGATGGAAGCGCCAGGCACGCGAGGCGTGAACCTATTTGCGCTGTTTTTTCGAAGAAGCGGGAAGATGTTCTCCTGCGGGTTGGATGCGAGATTCGGGAAGAGTTTCGGCAATAAGTTCTGAACCACTCAGACCATACCCATTCGCCAGTTTGTCTAAAGTATCCAATCGAATTCGCGAGCGCCGTCCGGTTTCGATGTGCTGATAGTATTTATACTCCATCCCAATCACAGCGGCTGCTTGTTCTTGCGTCAGTTGATGCTTGTCGCGGAGAAGTCTCAAATTACGACATAGCAATTCTGATGAGCGTGACACTCACGGAGTTTAAAGGAGGGACTGGAAAACAAACACCGATCAAAAGATAGTGCTTGACCGAAAAAGTTTTTAGCTCCGATATTGACAAATTACTTTTTGCCGGACCCCCTCAATCGAAAATGACCTTCATCACAGCTGTTTTCTCTTACAGTTCCCTTTCCATGGGCCTCCTTACTCTGCTGGTATCCGCTCAAGCGGCGGTGGAATTGTCCGACGCGGAGGCCGACGCGATTGTCGCCGCGGAAATGGCGGTTCGGGCCGAATATGACGCGGAACGACGGGCGGAATTACTGGAGGTTCCGGCCATCCACGCGCAAATCGTCGAGCAAGGCGGTCGTCGGACGGTTTTCCGGCGGATCGCTACTCCGGAAGCGTGGTCGGCGCCCAGGGTCGCGACGGCGGAACCGAACCCGGGTGAAGCGGAGCCGGAGGGGAAGACCGCTCTAATCCGGCCGTTTCGGAATTTCACGCTTTTCGTCACCGTTTACGGCGACGGGATCACGGAAATCGAGGTTGCGCCGCAATCCGAAGGTATCACCGTTCTGAGCAATGTGGCGTTCGGCCATGTTCCGGCGATAAAGACCTTGTCCACGAAAGAAGCGATTTTCAACTTTTTGAGTCTCGTCACCCGGACCGAGTCAAACAGCTCTTTCGAACCCGCTTCGCTTTTTTCGTCGGGCGCTCCCGAATACGTGGTCTACGCCGATCCGGAAACCGACCTTCCTCCCGGATTGTTGGAAGGGCTCGACGAACTTCACCGGCATTATTTGGAACACGAAACTGAATACGCTCTCCAAGCCCAACGGGCGGCCGCTTTACGCGCCGCGGAGGAACGGTATCGTCTGGAGAACCCGGCTCCCCCGCAAGAGACCGTCATCAATTTTTTCCCGGTCCGCAGCGGCACCGCATCCTCACGCTGACAACACTGAACTTCCGGCATCCAATGAATCAAATCCCCTTTTCGATTCGGGTCCTCCTCTTCGTCCGGCCGACGGCAAGCGCCGCCTTCCTCTGGACCGCTTCCACTCTCGCGCTCGCAGCCGCTCCGCCCAACGAAAAGCTGACGATGTTCCATGATCCCGGCACCGACGCGTTCCACCTCTCCTGGCAGGGTGCACTCGATCACACTTACTTCATCCAGTTCAGTCCGGATCTCACCTCCGGCTGGCATTACGTCCCGTTGATCGAACAAGGTTTCGACGACGAGATCATCTGGGGTTTCCACCTCGCCGGAGATCCCGGCCGGGGATTCTTCCGTCTCCGTTTCACCGACATGTTCGCCCCGGATCCCTATCTCTCGGTTTTCGGCGGCGACGGTATCCCCAGCGGTTGGAAACTGGAGAACGGGCTCGACCCCTTCGCCGATTACACCGGTCTTTCCCCCGACGGCAGCGCGCTCACCTACTGGGAGCTCTGGCAACTCTCCCTCGAAGGGGGCGAAGATCCGGCGACGGCGAACGCCGCCGGGTTGATCGTTTATTCACCATAAAGTTTCCCCGTATCCCTTTGCGTATTTCAAAACAGCCGATCTATCATGACACTTTGTCGTAGGCTCTTCATCGGATCGTTGGCGGTCTTCCTTCCTCTGGCGACCGTTTTTCCGGCCGGTTTAAAACATTCCGTCGTCCTGCGCGCGCTTGCCGAAGACGATCCGGAAAATTCGATTCAATTTGAAGCGAGCGGATTCCGGGGAGAGTGGGCGGGCTTTGAAGCGTTCACCGGACATACCGAAGGAATTCTTTATCTGTCCGGATTGTTCGGCCATAGCACGACGATTTTCGATTGTTCCGAACCGGAGTTAGTCTTGCACACAAGCGCTTATGGAGTCACTTATTGGGTAGTATCGAATCCCACCGTATCGTTCGTCGAGTCGTTCGAGACGGGAGAAATTTTCAGTTATATTCCCGCACCGACGGAAATCGACGTCACCGCCATCTCCGGAGAGCAGGATTGCGGCGATTGCGTAGGGGCCTCGACCCGATCAAGAAACTGGGCGCGGGCGGAACTGGAAAACGAGTATCCGTTCACCGCTCGCAACCGCCGGGCCTTTCCGGTTCCGTTCGAACCATCCACGGGTTGGAGTTTTTTGTCCGGGTTGGACAGGACTTCCTTTCATACGAACATCCACCGTGTCGCATGGACTTCGAGCCGGGTGGCGACTTCCTGCGAAGACGTCACGGCGTCAAATGTTTATCCATTCACTTTCGCCGATTACGCGTGGGCGGAGCAAACCGGACGGTTTCGAGTCAAAGGATGCCCCGGGGTTTATATGCTTCATTACACGATCGGGAAGTTCACGCCGACACTGACCCGCAGTAGCTCGAGCGGGGAACAGGGGGACAACCTCCCTTCTGATTGGGGCGGTTCCATCTCGGTGACTCACAACGAACTCCTTCCCCAAGAGCCCGTGATGGTGACTATCGACGAGAGCGGATGGTCCGACTTTGTCGATCTGCCGTTACCGAATGAACCGACCTCCGAAATTTACCCGACCGGCGAAGGATTCGAATTGATCACCGATGTATCTCAGGCTGCGAAATATGGTGCGACGAATCTCGATACTGAAGGATGGCTGGCCATCGCTCCGCGACTGATCCCTTTCGCCAGCGGTTGCGAAACCGCCTGCGGCGGAGATGGCCATGGGGGCGGTCTGCCAGGTTCGGGCACCGCGGCTTTAGGGTCGGTGTCTTTAAACGTCAGCTTGGGCCAACTCTCCGACGGCAAACCGGCCGGGGCAATCGGTTTGAGTTCGCCGGATCTCAGCGGCGACCTCCTGGACCCGGCGAAACTGGTGATTTTCTCCGGCGCTTCGACCGCTTGGGAAAATGAAGTGAGGGTGATCCGTCAAAACGGCGTTGTTCGTCAGATCCGCGCGCCCGGCGCCTTTGTGGACGTGACCGCGCTGTCGCCGGGAATGCGGATCCGCTTCTACGAGGCCTCGGCCGGTGGCAATTACGATCCGGAAAACCCAATCGTCGCTCCGTCCGGAACCGCCCATACCGAATGGGAAGTGGCCCCCGGCGCGATCGCCCCGGCGATCCGGATCGAACGCACGGGACGCGGGGCGGACAGCACTTGGGATTTCGTCCCCAATGCCGGAGGGGGGATCGCGATGATCCGTGAGGGAGTGATTGAAACCTACCACACCTTCGCGGCCAACGGCGCCGTGGTCGAACTGCGTACGGTCTCGGACACGACCTACGGCCTGCTTTCTTCGACGCGACAGATTTGGCGGTGGACCAACGATCGCTTGAAATTGGAGGAAGACGTGAGGCTCGACACATCCGGAAATATTGTGGAAGGCCTCGTGACCAGCGCCTCCTACGAATATGATCAGGAATATCGGGTCGGGACAAGCGTTCTTTACTGGGCGAGCGATTGGGTCGCCTCCGGGACAGGCAACACTTATACGAGCCGGGAATACGTCGATGGGACTTGGGTCGACGCGAGTCGGACGAACTCCATCCTTTCGGATCTGGATGGCGATGGAAAAGACGAGCGACTGCGGACCAGCCGGACCCTCGTCGATCCTTTCGCGACTAACCGGGTTTCCCATACCATCACCTACAGCAAGCCGGTCACTTTCAAAGGGGAAGCCTTCAAGAAGGAAGAGACCCGCGAGCCCACGGCCGCCATCGCGACCGCTTGGAACTCGCCGAACCAGCGGGTGACCGTCCGCTACGTTCATCGGGCGGGCCAATGGGCGGGCCGCACGGCTTGGGAATTCCATCCCGACGGAACGACCGTTTCCTGGATTTACGGCGAGACCGGAGAAGGCGGGCGGACCACGATCCATCAACGCGGCCGCTTCGACGAAATCGAAGGCGTGTTCGTGGCCGGCACCCGCACCACCAACGTGACGGACGCCAACGGCCGATGGGTTTCCCGAACGGAAACCGACATCGCGACCGAATTGGATACCTCGGAGGAAGCGGTAATACTCCGGCATCCGCTCCTTGGGAGCCCGACGGAAATCGATCGCAACGGGAGCGTCGAAACCCGGGTCTACTCGGAGTGCTGCGGAACATTGGAATCCGTCACCGTGGACGGGCTCACCCGGACCATCCTCTATGACGACTTGAACCGCGAGGTCGGCGAAGAAATCCGGACAGCGACCGGCGGTTTCATTTCCGGCCGCCGCAGCGAATTGGACGGGCTGAACCGAATCCGAAAAACCTGGATTCGCGCTTCCGACGGCTCGGAACGACTCGTCGAGAGCCTTGAATATGACTTGGCCGGACGACTCGTCTCCCGTATCGACGCCCGGGGTTTCAAAACCGAATTCGAAGACAAGGTCGTTTCCGGCAAATGGCATCGCACGATCACGCATCCGGCCACCGATGCTTCCTACGCATTGGAAGAACTGACGGTCACCGCCGGGGACGGCACGCCATTGGAGTTCCACCGAAACGGCCTCCTCGTCACGAAGTGGTCTTACGAATCGCACGACGACGGACGCGAAATCCGCGAGATCCGCGTCGGAAACAACGGCGCCGAAACTGAATGGACCGACACGGTCACGAACCTGCGGGGACAGCGTCTGGGCGTCACACACCCGGATGCGGCGCGGTCCGAATGGGAATACGATTCGGCGGGCCGCCTGATCCGCCAGACCGATCCCGACGGCGTCCAGCACCTCTTCGATTCCGTCTGGAACGAAGAACCAATCCTGATCCCTGTCGAAGGCGAAGCCGATCCGAACAACCCGCTCGCTTTCCCGGAAATCACCTGGGAACAGATCGGCAGCATCTGGCGGGAATGGCGGGTTACGGCCGTCGACCTCGACCGCGACGGCGTCATCGATTACGGCGGCGACGACCGGATCACCCGTTCCACCACCACCGCCGCGACCCGGGCCGGACAGGTGGTCCGGCGGACCATCACCCAAGCCTGGACCGGCCCCGGCGCCGATCCCGAAACGGTTTCCCTGGTCGACGTCTCGGTCGACGGAACCCAGACCTGGGAAATCCGCCACGGGACGTCAACCCATACCGCGACCTCCATCGACCCGTCGGGCCAACGGACCGAAACCACCACCTTCCCCGACCGGACGAAACTTGTCCGGACCTACCTGGGAACCCGTCTGATGAGTGAAACCCGGAAAGCCTCCGACGGCGAAATCGCATCGGTCGAAACCTTCACCTACGACCTTTACGGCCGCCTCCAGACGTCGACGACTGCCCGCGGCACCACCGTTTTCACCTATCATCTGGACGACCGGCTCGAAACCGTCACCACCCCCGACCCGGGCGACGGCACCCAGACCACCGCCTACGAATACAACGCCCGCGGCTGGACCGTCAAAGTCATCCATCCGGATCTCACCGAAACCGAAACAACTTACTGGCCCACCGGCGAAGCCCGCAAAGTTTCCGGCTCCCGGACCTACCCGGTTGAATACGAATATGACCGGCAGGGGCGTCGCACCAAAATGACCACCTGGCAGGATTCTGGCACCACGGCCGAAACCACCTGGACCTACCATCCCCAGCGCGGCTGGCTCACCGGGAAGACCTACCACGGCCCGACCGCCGGTCCGACCTACCAATACTGGCCGTCCGGCCGCCTCCAACAACGGACCTGGGCCCGGGGCGTCACCACCGACTATGCCTACAACAACGCGGGTGATCTCTGGACCGTGACCTACAGCGATTCCACTTCGGACGTCACCCACACCTATGACCGGATGGGAAGGTTGCAAACCACGACCGACGCCGCCGGACAGCTCACCCGCGCCCACACCTTCGCCGGTTCCCTGAAAGAAGAAGTCTACACCGGCGCCGGCCTCCTCTCCGGCCGCCGGATCGACCGCGGCCACGACGCGATCCACCGGCCCCGCAGCCTCGAAACCGACAGCGGCTACCAACTCCATTACCTCTATGACCAAGCCGGAAGACTCGGCCAAATCAACGAAGGGCACCACCGCGCCGACCTCGGCTATGAACCCGGAACCGGGGCGCACCAATCCACCACTATCCGCCGGGTCGGGGTGGAGCGGGCCCGCCACGAACGGATCCTCGACGCTCTCGGCCGGGTCGAACAGGTGAAAACCACCGTGGCCGGCTCCGCCGCCGTTTTGCGCAACTACACCCACAACGCCGCCAACCAGCGGACCATCGTCGAACACGAAGACGGCCGCGCCTGGCACTACGGCTATGACCCCCTCGGACAGGTGACCTCCGCGGTCAAACGCCTCTCCGACGATCCGCAATCGGCCGTCCTCCCGGGCTACACGTTCGGCTACACCTTCGACGACATCGGCAACCGGAAAACCGCCACGCGCGACGGTCGAACCGCCACCTACACTCCCGACACGAACCTCCTCAATCAATACGAGCAGCGCACGGTCCCCGGCTATATCGACGTCCTCGGAGAAGCCCTTCCCGCCGCCACGGTAACCGTCAACACCGATTCAACCCAGCGCACCGGCCGCGATTTCCATCGTCAGATCCCGGTGGACAACACTGCTTCCCCGACGCATACTTCCATCATCGTGGAAGCTGAAATCGACAACGACCTGATCGACGAAACCCGCTGGGCCTTCCTCCTGGAAACTCCGGAGTCCTTCGACCACGACGCCGACGGCAACCTTAAGTTCGACGGCCGCTGGACTTACACTTGGGACGGAGAAAACCGCTTGATCGCCATGGAGACTCTCCCGGGCATCGCCGCCACATTCCCCGGTCTCAAGCAACGGCTCGAATTCGCGTATGACTTCCAGGGACGCCGCATTCAAAAGGTGGTCAAATCTTGGGACACCGGATCGTCTACCTGGCAAACCACGAAAGACCTTCGCTTCCTCTACGACGGTTGGAACCTGATTGAGGAGCGCGATGCCCTGAACAACGGCAAGATCGTCCGCGCCCACGTCTGGGGCCTAGACCTCAGCGGTACCATGCAAGGCGCCGGCGGAGTTGGCGGCCTGCTCTGGACGACCACGCCGACCCAAACCTTCGCCGCAAGCGTCGACGCAAACGGAAACGTCGTCGCCTGGATCAACACCGCCACTCAAGCCATCGCCGGCCGCATCGACTACTCGCCGTTTGGTGAACCCGTCATCCGAACAGGGATCGCGAACGAACTCCCCTTTGGCTTCAGTACCAAATACCTAGATGCAGAGACGGGCCTATCGTATTACGGCTTTCGTTACCTCGATCACAGCACCGGCCGATGGATTAGCCGTGATCCTATCGGGGAAGCGGGTGGATTAAATCTATACGGGTTCGTCGAAAACAATCCTGGAAGCAGATGGGATTATCTTGGGTTATTTCTGGGTGGGCCCGGCTGGAGTGATAGCATGCCGCGCCCGCTATCTTCGCCCCCTGGTCCATCTGCATTGGAGCAATTTCTACCACCTTTTGGTCCTTCAAACGGCGCCTTTGTGGATAATACAGCGTGGTTTGAACATGAATACGCTACAGAAATTGAACAATATAAAGCGTGGGCAAAACTTGAGATTACATATGCTATTATAGCAGGCTGCGTCGGAAGGCCAACACATGTTGGTCCATTTTCGAAAGGCGAGCTTCCTCCCGGTCAATCCTATTTTAGCAAACAGTTTCAGCTCGGAAACGTGTCGCTGATAGTCGATACTGCGACAGTTGCATGGGCCGGTGATCAATTTAGCTGGACGGCAACCCTGCGAATTTCAGACGGCTTAGGATTTGATGACAGGGGAGGATGGTTTGAAACGCACGTTCAATATCCAATTTTTGGTAATCCGCAACTGACGTTGCCATCGATGTTGCCAGGAGGAGGCACAGTAACCGCTCCCCTTCCTGGGCTCTTTCCTCCGAGGAGCATAACGCGAGCGAAATGGCAGATCGAAGGCAGTGGTGAATGCTGCGCCAGCGCGGAAGGAGGGAATCCATGAAGTCGATCGCGTTCTTTCTCTCTGCTTCCTTTTCTATCCTGATGGCCATATTGCTGACTCCCAAAGGAGGTGATGTGGCTTGGGCAATCTATGTATCAGCTTACTTTTTTTGCTTAGGACTTTTTCTTTATCTGATGAAATCACGAATTGATAGGCTGTTCTGGATATTTTGCCTAGGACTAATGTTCATGCCATTCGTTTCCCTAGCCATATTTGTTGTGTTGGACATCCTCTTTGGAGTGTGGGCTTGATTTTTTGGAAGCAAACAAGGGATCGGGCTGGGTCTTTCGATGTTAACACGGAAAGAGCGAAGGGGACATTGCTCATAATTCATATCGATACAATCGGCAATCGCCTCTGGTCGAGCCGCAACTTCGCCACCACGACCTACACGCCCAATCTCCTCAATCAATACGAAGAGCGCGACGTTCCGGGGGTAGTCCACATCCTCGGCACAGCAAACCCGGAGGCGACCGTCACGGTCAACCAACAGTCGGTCCTCCGTCAGGAAGTCCTCTTCGCCCGCAATCTGAACGCCACTAGCTATTTGAACAGCTTAGTAGTTGATTTGTGTTGTAACCGCCGAAGCGATGCACCGCCATATCGGGACACCTTTTTACCGACTCGACATGGAGGAGGCCCACGGGATTGGTATACCGTACAGGTTCTGATTGGGCACGTGACATTTATGAGCCAAGATTTGGATTATGCTTGTCACAATGGATTCTTTGGCTGGACCGCCAAACTGGTCGTTATGGACCGGATCGGATTCGACGAGGGAGATGCTTGGTTTCAGCAACTATTTCGCTGGACAATATTTCCAGATCGAGTAATCCAGCGGGCTGAATGGACGATTTCTGGCCAAGGAAAATATAAGTAATGGCGGCTTCTGAAGGTGGTATTGTGGCCAGATTAGTAGGTAGCTACGTATGTACGTTGCTAGGATTTGTGGTGCCTGTAGTTATGCCGGTAATAGGTTTTTTTTTAGCGTCTAGTGCATTAAAGCGGGAGCGTGAAAGTTGCGCTCGAAAGAGCGTGATTCGCCTATGCTATTTAGGTCGTTTTGCGGCTATCATAGTTGCTGGTTGGGCGGTAATCGCACTTCTTGGGCCCATGGTTTGATCCGGAATCGGGCCTAAGCGTTTAGAAATTGGAACAAATCAGAGAAATCGGAACGGGTCAGGCTTACGCGCTTAAGTGCTCCATTTATTGAATACGCCCAACACGGCAGCGGCAAACGGACCTCAACGGCGTAATCGACCGCCCCTCCCTTCCCCCTGTCCGCGGATGGTTCGCCCCTGGTGAACTCGGAAGCCGCTCCCTCGCACAACATCACCCTATGTCCAATCCCGCCTTTATCCTGCCTGCCATGATCGGAGATCATTCGGCAGGGGCGAGACTTGACATAGGGTGGCATTGTGCGCCTCCGCGGCAGGGCAGCGGGCGGGGCGAAACAGCCGCGGCCAGGGGATAAATCCGAAGGGGTCAGATGAATCCGAAGGGAGCAGCCGTTGGGGTCAGTCGTCAAATTACAAAATAATACCACCGGAACCGGCTTGCGCTCCGGCCACCGGATTGATCGCCGCCACGACACGATCCAAAAACTCGGGCGATCGGGCCTCGACTTAAGGGGAGGTGGCGTCCTTGCCGCCGGGGGCGGCGAGGCGGCGGTGGGCGGAGGCGACGGTGATGTATTTGTCGGCGAGGCGGCGGATGGCGAATTGTTCGTTGTCGGACAGGGGACGGACGACGCGGGCGGGGGAGCCGTAGACCAGGGAGCCGGGTGGGATTTTCATCCTTTGGGGAACAAGTGTATTCGCTCCTATGATACAGCGGTCGCCGATCTCGGCGTGATCGAGGATCGTGGCGCCCATTCCAATCAGGCATTCGTTGCCGACCGTGCAGGCGTGGAGGATGGCGCGATGTCCGACCGTGGTGTAATCTCCGACGGTGACGCCGGCGTCGTCGGCGAGATGGACGATGACGGCGTCTTGCAGATTGGACCCGACGCCGATGCGGATGGCGTTGATGTCGGCTCGGAGGACAGCGCCATACCAGACGCTGCTGTGGTCGCCGAGGACGACGTCGCCGAGGATGGTGGCGTTGGGGGCGATGAAATGGGCGCGGGAAATGTCGGGGCGGGCGCCGAGGAAATGGTCGAGTCGGGAGGAAAGGTCCATGGGTGGTCCGGCGGATGCGGTCACATGATTTTCAACTTCGGAAGATCCTGATTGTCGACCAGTCCGACCGGAAGGCCGTCGGCGTCGACCACGATCAAGTCGTTGATGTTGTGTTTTTCAAAAATCTTCAGCGCTTCGACCGCCATTTGGTCGGCCCGGATCGTCTTCGGTTGCCGGGTCATGAATCGTTGGACGGGCGCCTCGAGGAAATCGGGGCCGGAGAGGGCGGAGCGGCGGAAATCACCGTCGGTGAAAACGCCAGCGAGGCGGTTGGTTTCCGGGTCGATCACGGCGAGGCAGCCGCCGCGGGCGTGGGTCATGGCGAGGATCGCTTCCTTTACCGTGCGGGTTTCCGGCAGGCGGGGGAATCGATCGCCGGTGCGCATGATGTCGGTGACTTTGAGCAGGAGGCTCAATCCAAGGGCGCCGGCCGGATGGAAACGGGCGAAATCGTCGCGGGTGAAGCCCCGTTTTTCGAGGTAAACCATGGCCAGGGCGTCGCCGAGGGCCATGGCGGCGGTGGTGCTGGCGGTCGGGGCGAGTTGCAGCGGGCAAGCTTCGCGGGGGACCTCGAAGAGCAGGGTCTGATCGCAGATCCGGCTGAGGGGGGAATCAGCCATACCCGTGATGGTCGCGGTTTTGAGGCCGAAACGTTTGAGGAGGGGGACGAGGCGGAGGAGCTCTTCAGTTTGGCCGCTGTTGCTCACCAGAAAGACCAAGTCGCCTTCGGCGCAGAGTCCGAGGTCGCCGTGAAGGGCCTGGGTTGGATCGAGGAAGGTGGCGGGGGCGCCGATGCTGTTGAAGGTCCCGACCAATTTCTGGCAAATATGGGCCGATTTGCCGACCCCGGTGAAGATCACCTTGTTTTTTGACTCAACCGTCGTTTCGATCTCCCCAATGAGAGTCACAAACGAATCGCCCAATTGGCGGCTGGTTGCTTCGAGCGCGTCAGTCTCGGCCCGAATACAGGCTCGTCCTTTTTCCAGAACGGTCTTGGAATCCCAAATCATCTGTCGTACATCAGTTGGCTTTTAAAGGTCGCCCTTGTCATGAAGAATATTCGAAAGCACGGTTCTCGCAGGATTCTCGCGCTGTCTCCAGTTTTTTTTCTGGCGGCGTTTTGGCTCATGTTTTTGGGCGGCTGTTCCCCGACGGAGCAGCTGGAGCAGATTTCGGAACGGGAGGAGAGGAATTTCCAGCGGGGAAAACAATTGCTGCGGGAGGGGCGAAGGCAGGAGGCGCTGAGCGCTTTCCTGAGCGTGATCGAGAAGCGCCGGGGAAACGCACCGGAGTCTCATTTGGAAGCGGGAGAACTTTTTCGGACCCACATTAAAGACCCGATTTCGAGCATTTACCATTATCGGAAGTTTTTGGAGCTCAGTCCCAACAGTCAGCAGGCTCCCCATGTGCGGCAATTGATCGAGACCGCCACGAAGGATTTCGCGGCGCAATTGCCCGCCAATCCGATGGAGAGCCAGCACGAGCGGATCAATCTCCTGGAAACGGTCGACCGGTTGCGCCGGGAGAACGAGGCGCTCAAGCGGGAGCTCCAAGGGGTCCGGCAGGAGCGGGAGGCGGTTCAACGGCAACTCGCTTCGGGGGCGCCCCGGCCCCGCACATCGGTGCCCTCCACCGTCGCCGAGGCGCCCGCCGCCGGGAACGGTTTTCGTCAACAGACTTACACGGTGGTGGCGGGGGACACCTTGTCGCACATCAGCGGGAAAGTTTACGGGACCACCGCCCGTTGGCGGGATATCTTCGAGGCCAACCGCGACGTGATGGCCAACGAAAACAGCCTGCGGATCGGCATGGAGTTGCGGCTTCCGGAATGATTCCTCTTTTTCATCGCGATTTCGGAGGGGAGGGAAAACCGAAGCTGGCCTTGCTGCACGGGCTGCTCGGGTCGTCGCGCAATTGGCTGGCGGCCGGCCGGGCGCTGGCCGAAGATTTCCACGTGGTGGCGCTCGATTTGCGCAACCATGGGGATTCGCCGCACAGCGCGGAGCACAACTTTGAAGCGATGACCGGGGATGTGCTCCATTGGCTCGACCGGGCGGGGTGGGACCGGATCCATTTGCTGGGACACAGCATGGGAGGTAAAACGGCGATGCAATTAGCCTGCCGGCACCCGGATCGTTTTTCGTCAGTCACGGTGGTCGATATCTCCCCGCGGGCGAAGGAGCCGAGTCACACCGCGGAATTCGAGGCTTTGCTGGAACTGCCGTTGGAACGGATCACCTCGCGGGCCGAGGCGGATCGGATGCTGGCGGAAAAGGTCGCTTCGTGGCCGATGCGGCAGTTTTTGTTGACCAACCTGGTGCGGCGCCCCGACGGCACCTTCGGTTGGCAGGTCAATTTGGAAGGTTTGGCGCGCAACCTGGCCGAGACCGGACGGGCTCCGCTTGGCGATGACGAACGTTTCGACGGCCCGGCGCTTTGGGTCGTCGGGGGAAAATCCGATTTTCTGCAGCCCGGCGACGAGGGGGTGATCCGGCGGCATTTTCCCCAGGCCCGCATCGAGGTCTTTCCGGAAAGCGGTCACAATCCCCATGTGGAGGACCGACCCCGCTTTGTCGCGACGGTGGCGGAATTCCTCCGTGTGGTGGCGGAGTGAGCGAGTCGGATCCACGTTTACTTTTGCTGATTTCGGGCCAGATTGGTTGGGGGAAGGCAATCGAATGGAAAGGACGAGGGTAACATTATGTTGATCGGTTGGACCACAACGGCTTCGCGGGAAACGGCGGAGAAACTGGCAGCGGAGGCGGTGGAGCGCGGATTGGCGGCCTGTTGTCAGATTGACGGGCCGATTGTGTCGGTTTACCGTTGGGACGACGCGGTGCAGCGGGAGGAGGAATTCCGGGTGACCTTTAAATTCCTCGCCCAGAAGGCCGCGGCGCTCGAAGCCTGGTTGATGGACGAGCATCCTTACGAAAACCCGCAATGGGTAGCGGTCTCGGTCGAAAGGATTTCACAAAAGTACTTGATTTGGGCGCAAAAGCAGACTAGCTAAGACCGCTTCACAAAAAATCGAGAATTGTCTCAAGCTATTTAGTCATGTCGCAGCACAACAGTTTCAAAAGCCTTTCAACGGCCGCCAGCTCCAAGCGCACGGTCCTCAAACGTTTCGAGCGTGTCGAGCTCCTCCAGAAGCGCGGTCAATGGAAGGACGGCGACCGGGTGGTCGGTCTCCGCAAGACCAAGCCGGACGAATAGTCGTCGGATTTTTTTTCGAAAGCACAAAGCGCCTCGCCGGTTTTGGCCGCCAGGCGCTTTTTTCGTAGCAGCGGAGGGATAAACGCTTCCAAACTTGACGGTTGGCCCGGAGGGCGAAACATTTTTGGAGGAACCGAATTAAACGTTTGCAAAGGATATTGATATGGCCGGTGTCGGAAAAATGTTAAAGCAAGCCCAGAAGATGCAGCAGCAGATCGCGGCGATTCAGCAAGGCTTGGCGGATAAGGAAATCGTGGTCACCAGTGGTGGCGGAGCGATCGAGGTGAAGGTGAACGGGCAAGGCGAGTTTCTCGGCTTGAAGCTCGATCCGGAGTTTTTGAAAGAAGAAAGCACGTTCGTGGAGGAGTCCCTTCTCGCCGCGATCCGCGAGGCCGCGGCCAAGGCCAAGGAAGCCAGCGAAGCTGAAATGCAGAAGGCGACGGCCGGTTTCAGCATGCCCGGTCTGTTTTAATTCAGAAAGGCCCTCGCGCCAACGGCCCGGGCGCAGCCGAATCTCCCGTTGATACCGACGGTTTCGTGGGGGAAGTGCGGTCTTCGGGTTGTCGCCGCTCGTTTTTTCTCTTATGAAACTTCACTGTCCATGCGGGTTGCAGGGCTAAATCGGAGGGTTGGCTTCCAGCCGACCTCACCCTGAAACGACGCCGACGGCGGACGGCAGGATGCCATCCCTCCCAGTGGCGAGGAAGTTTCATTCTATGTTGTCCCCCCCGGCGCAGCCCGGATATTGGCTCTTGTGACGCCCGCGTTCGAAAAAGTTCAGAAACTGCTGAAGCAACTGCCGGGCCTCGGTTACCGCTCGTCGGAACGGATCGCGATGCACTTGTTGGTGGAGCGTCCGGGGAAGGCGGAGGAACTGGTCGAGGCGCTCGCCGAAGCGGCCCGGTCGGTCCGGCGTTGCGCGGTGTGCGGCAATATCGCCGAAGAGGAGCTCTGCGCGATTTGCGCGGATCCCCGGAGGGAGAGCGGGACCCTTTGCGTGGTGGAGCACGTGCCCGATTTGGTTGCCTTCGAACGGGCGGGCGCTTTCCGGGGGCGTTACCATGTGCTTTTCGGAAAACTGTCGCCGATCAACGGGGTCGGGCCGGGCCAATTGAATCTGGCGGCCCTGGAGAAACGTTTGGGAAGCGGCGAAGTGACGGAGTTGGTCCTGGCGCTCTCGAACGACGTGGAAGGGGAGGCGACTTGCCATTATATCACCGACAGCCTGGTCAAGGAAGGGGTGACGGTCACGCGGATCGGTTTTGGTCTGCCGAGCGGCGGCGGGGTTCTTTACGCCGATGCGGTGACGCTGAAAAGTGCTTTGGAGGGACGACGTCCGTTTCATTGAGTTAAGGATGGCGCCGACGGTCGTTTCTCTGATAATGGATTTCGAATGGCTAAAGTTTTAGTAACAGGAGCGGCCGGTTTTATCGGCAGCCATACGGTGGATCGGTTGCTGCGGTTCGAATTCGACGTGGTCGGCGTGGACAACTTCCGCACCGGGCGACGGGAGAATCTGGAAGCGGCCTTTCGCTCCGACGCTTTTCGTTTCGAAGAAGCCGATTGCTCGGACAGCGCCCGGATGGCCACGTTATTGGATCAAGTCCGTCCGGATGCGGTGATCCATCTGGCCGCCCTGGTCAGCGTGCAGGAGAGCATGGAGAATCCGGAACTGAATTTTCAGCTCAACGTGCAGGCGACCCACGCGATGGCGGACGCGGCCCGGCGATCCGGAACGGGGCGCTTCGTGTTCGCCTCGTCGGCGGCGGTTTACGGTCACCAAAAGCATCTGCCCATTTCGGAGCGGGCCCAGCGCTCGCCGATCAGCCCGTATGGCGCGGCCAAACTCGCTTCGGAGGCCTTGATCCATGGGTATGGGCGGAGTTATGGAATGACGACCGTCTGTCAGCGGTATTTCAACATCTTCGGCCCCCGGCAGGATCCGTCGTCGCCGTATTCCGGCGTGATCTCGATCTTCGAGAAACGTTTTCGCGCCGGGCAACCGGTGACGATCTACGGGACGGGAAGGCAGACCCGGGATTTTGTTTCGGTCCATGATGTCGCCCGGGCGAATGTGATGGCGGCCACGGGAAAGGTGGCCGGCTCCTGCACCCACAACATTTGCACCGGGCGGCGCACCTCGCTGCTCGATCTGATCGCTGCTTTCGAGCGCCTTTTCCCCGACCATCCGTCGCCGGATTTCGCGGACGGGCGTGCGGGGGACATCGAGCATTCGTGCGGAGACCCGTCGAAGGCGCAACGGACGATGATGTTCAACGCCGAAGTCGACGTCGCCACCGGGTTGCGAGAGATGATCCGCGGCACTCCGATTCCGGAGCGAAGCCTCGATCCCCGCGCCGATCTCAGCTGGTAAATTGTTTGTCATGCAAGTCATCGAATCAATCAACGAAATGCAGTCGCTCGCCTTCAGTTTGCGGTCGAAGGGCCGGCTGGTCGCTCTGGTGCCGACGATGGGCTACCTGCACGCGGGACATCTCAGTTTGATCGAAACGGCGAAAGCCCGGGCCGACCAGGTTGTCGTTTCAATCTACGTGAATCCGACCCAATTCGGAGCCAACGAAGATTACGGATCGTATCCCCGCGATCTCGAACGGGATTTGGCGGCCTGCCGCGAAGCCGGGGTCGATGTGGTTTTCGTCCCCAGCGACAAGGAAATGTATCCGGCGGGTTACTCCACCCATGTGGTCGAGGAGACGATCACCAAGGTGATGTGCGGGATCTCCCGTCCGCACCATTTCCGCGGGGTGACGACGGTGGTGGCGAAGTTGTTCAACATCGTCCGGCCGGACACCGCGGTTTTCGGGCAAAAGGATGCGCAACAGGCGGCGGTGATCCGGAAGATGGTGGCCGATCTGCATTTCTGTATCGATGTCGTCGTCGCTCCGACGGTGCGGGAAGAGGACGGGCTGGCGATGAGTTCCCGGAACAAATATTTGAGTGCGATCCAACGCGGGGAAGCGGCGGTCATCCCGCAGGCTTTGGAGAAGGCGAAAGAGATGGCCGAAGGGGGCACGCGCAGCACCGATCGATTGATCGCGGAGGTGACCCATATCCTCGCGTCGAAACGCCGGTTGCGGGTCATCTACGTTTGTATTGTGGACCGTGATACGATGGCGCCGATGCGGGAAATCGTTCCCGGGCGGTCGTTGTTGGCCTTGGCGGTTTGGGTCGATGAAGTCCGGCTGATCGACAATCTGCTGTTCTAGTCAGACTTCTCTCCGGATTTCCCCTTTTTATTTTCACTGGATGAGCCAGAATTTTGACGCATTGATCGTCGGCAGCGGAATCGCCGGCTTGTGGTTTGCCCTGAAAATGGCCGGCCAAAACTACCGGGTGGCCATTTTGACCAAGAAGGACCAGGCCGAGTCGAACACCAACTACGCCCAAGGGGGGGTCGCTTGCGTCACGTCGAACACCGACGACTTTGAGAGCCACGTGCGCGATACCATGGAAGCCGGCGACGGGCTTTGCGACGAAGAAGTGGTGCGGCGGATCGTGCGGGAAGGCCCGGCCCGGATCAAAGAACTGGTCGAACTCGGCCTGGAATTTTCCACCACGGAGACCGGGGAGTATGATTTGGGACGGGAAGGGGGCCATTCGGAAAGGCGGATCCTCCATGTGAAGGATATGACCGGCAAGGCGATCGAGACGGCGCTTTTGGCCGCGATCGACCGGTCGCCCTTGATCACGGTTTACGAACATCATTTTGCGGTCGACCTGATGACCAATCGGAAGGCCGCGATCCGGTCCGGGGAAGAACCGCCGGAAGAGGAGCGGGTCGTCGGAGTTTACGCGCTCGACGTGCGGGCGAACGAAGTCCGGGCCTTCGCCGCCCCGGTGATTTTGTTGGCGACCGGTGGCATCGGACAAGTTTACCGGTTCACCACGAATCCCGACATCGCGACCGGAGACGGGGTGGCGATGGCCTACCGGGTGGGGGTGCCGGTCAAGAACATGGAGTTTATCCAGTTCCACCCCACGACGCTTTACACGCTCGGCAACGAACGGTTTTTGATCAGCGAGGCCGTTCGCGGGGAAGGGGCGGTCCTGCGGAATCTGGAAGGGGAGGCGTTCATGGCCAGATACCATCCCCAGGGCGATCTGGCTCCGCGTGATGTGGTCGCCCGGGCGATCGACGAGGAAATGAAGACCTCGGGTGCCCAGCACGTCTGGCTCGACATCACCCATCATTCGGAAGAATACCTGCGCGAGCGGTTCCCCAACATTTTCGCGACCTGTCAGCGGATGCTTGGGCTGAACATCGCGCACGATCGGATTCCGGTGGTGCCGGCCGCCCATTATTCGTGCGGGGGAATCGCCACCAATCTGGACGCGGAAACCCCGCTGGCTGGACTATACGCCTGTGGCGAAGTCGCTTGCACCGGGCTCCATGGGGCGAACCGGTTGGCCAGTAACTCCCTGCTGGAGGCCTTGGTTCTGGCTCACAACGGAGCGATGTCGGCGGGTCGTTATTTGGAAGCCGGGCGGAATGGTTCGCTCGATATTCCGGAGTGGGTCGATCTGGGTGGGCACGACCCGGACGAACGGGTGGTGATCTCGCACAATTGGGACGAGCTGCGGCTCACGATGTGGGACTACGTGGGGATTGTCCGTTCGACCAAACGTTTGGAGCGCGCCCGGACGCGGATTCGGAATCTGGCGCGCGAGATTCAGGATTATTACTGGAACTTCTCGGTCGACGCCCGGTTGTTGGAGTTGCGCAATCTGATCCAAGTCGCCGACCTGGTGATCGAATGCGCGCTGCAACGCCATGAGAGCCGGGGCCTGCACGAGACGATTGATTATCCCCGGAAAGAGGAGGTCGCGGGCAACAGTATGGTGGTGCGGTCGGTGGTCCAGCCTGAGGCCCGCGGTTGGGGCACCAATTGAGGGGACCCGTTTTCTTGGGGGGGAGGGCACCGGCGGTCGACCGCGGCCGGGCCCGAACCGGGGAATCAAATTCGGCGAACGACCGCGGTGGCCACACCCTGGATGATCAGTTCGTCGGCCGGGTGGATGTCGGGATAACGGGCGTTTTCCGCTTTCAAGTAGGGAGAGCGGGCGCGGTCCTGGATGAAGCGTTTCAACGTGGTTTCTCCGTCGATCAAGGCGGCGACGATGTCGTTGTTGCGGGGCGGTCGGGGATCGAGGATGACGGTGTCCCCCTCGAAGATGCCGGCGTCGATCATGCTTTCGCCACGGACCCGGAGAGCGAAAGAACGACGGGAGCGGTTGTTGCGCCCGATGAGACCGACGCCGATCTGGATTCGGTCGATGGCGTCGCCCTGTTCGACTCCGTCCGGATAACCGGCGGCGATGGTGCCGTAAACGGGGATTTCAACCACTTCCTCGGCTTCGTCCGGAATGCTCTCCCGGGGGGCGGAGGTCGGACGATTGATGCGAAAGGTGCGGGCCTGGCCGGGGATCCGTTGGATCGCTCCCTTGCTTTCCAGTGCTCGAAGGTGACCGGCCACCGCATTGGTGCTGCGAAATCCGAAATGTTGTTGGATGTCGCGGATGCTCGGCCAGTAGCCTTCGGTCCGGGAAAAAGTGTCGAGGAATTCAAGAACAGCTTGTTGGCGGAAGGTTAGATCGCTCATGGTGGACATAAGAATAGGATGAACGTTTGAGCAGGATCAAGCGGAAAAAATCCAGACTTGGGTTCCCTGGGGTAGCATCCCGGCTTTCGCCGGATGACCCTTCACGTAGCATCCCGGCTTTCGCCGGATGACCCTTCACGTAGCATCCCGGCTTTCGCCGGATGACCCTTCACGTAGCATCCCGGCTTTCGCCGGACGTCTCTTCAAGTAGCATCCCGGCTTTCGCCGGATGTCTCCTCACGTAGCCTCCCGGCTTTCGCCGGATGGCCCTTCACGTAGCATCCCGGCTTTCGCCGGATGATGCTTCACGTAGCCTCCCGGCTTTCGCCGGATGTCTCCTCACGTAGCATCCCGGCTTTCGCCGGATGTCTCTTCACGTAGCCTCCCGGCTTTCGCCGGATGTCTCCTCACGTAGCATCCCGGCTTTCGCCGGATGTCTCCTCACGTAGCCTCCCGGCTTTCGCCGGACGTCTCTTCACGTAGCCTCCCGGCTTTCGCCGGATGACCCTTCACGTAGCATCCCGGCTTTCGCCGGATGTCTCCTCCCGTAGCATCCCGGCTTTCGCCGGATGTCTCCTCCCGTAGCATCCCGGCTTTCGCCGGATGTCTCCTCACGTAGCATCCCGGCTTTCGCCGGATG
Source organism: Verruconatronum alginivorum (assembly GCF_056590205.1). Lineage (NCBI taxonomy): Bacteria > Pseudomonadati > Verrucomicrobiota > Opitutia > Opitutales > Verruconatronaceae > Verruconatronum > Verruconatronum alginivorum. The sequence goes on from NZ_JBWPVQ010000001.1 coordinate 4,897,137, forward strand.
TCTCCTCCCGTAGCATCCCGGCTTTCGCCGGATGTCTCCTCCTGTAGCCTCCCGGCTTTCGCCGGACGTCTCTTCACGTAGCCTCCCGGCTTTCGCCGGATGACCCCTCACGCGAGAAGTTGATTGTTCAGGCGCACGTTATGATCATGATATAAGCATGCGATGCCTCCCCTTTTTGATTCTCGCTCTCCTTCCTTTTGGCTCCGCGGCGGGAGGTGCGGCATCTGATCCGCCGTTCGTACCCAAAATAATCGCGCATCGGGGTGCGATGGCCGAGCGACCGGAGAACACGATGGCCTCGTTTCGCCGCGCCCTGGAAGTGAGTGCTGATGGGATTGAAGTGGATGTCCGCACCAGTCGAGACGGGCGCTTGGTCGTGATCCACGACGCCCGGGTCGATCGCACCACGGATGGGAGCGGGCGGGTTTCAGAATTTACCTTCGCGGAACTGCGGGAGTTGGATGCCGGGTCCTTTTTTGGCCCGGAATATTTTGGAGAGACCATTCCGGCGGTCCATGAAATCCTCGAGTGGGCCGGGGACCGTGTCACTGTTCTACTCGATTTGAAAGAAGCGGGTGTCGTCTACAATGAGAGAGTGGTCGAAGTGATCCGTGGGTACGGGAATCCTGAAAGAATCGTTATCGGCGTTCGGTCGCCCGCCCAGGCGCGGCAATTTCGGGAGATGATTCCGGAGTGTCGCCAACTGGCCTTTATGCGAACCCCTGGTTTGATCGACGCCTTCGCCGAATCCGGTGTTGATTACATGCGACTCTGGCTCCACTGGGCGGAGTCCGAACCGGCTCTTGTCGATCGGGTGCGCGCCTCGGGAGCTAAACTCATGATCAATGGTGTGACCGGTGATTCAGATGAGCTCATGCGGATCCTTCCCTTCCGGCCCGACTGGATCCTGGTCGACGATCCCGCTGAGCTCCGTCGCTCCCTGGAGCGCTTCCGGAGAAAATAGCCGCTTTTCGCGCGAAGCGCCTTGGAGTGCCGGTGCGTCCCCGCACCGCTTTCGAACGGCCGACGATCGTCACACGCTCGACGGTCGTTCGACGCACGATAGGTGGCCGAAGCTCCATGAAAGTTTTTTTGATCCAGCCAAACAAGGATACGTAGCGAATCTTCCCCGAAGATTCGACCTCCGTCCGCCACGAAGGAAAGTCCGCCCCGCCCACATGGCTCCGGGCGATGCCGAGTCTATCCGCCGAGATACGACATTTCACGAATCATTCCCGCCCCCTTTCTCCTTGTCCCTCCCAATTTTATGGCCATAAAACGTAAACATCTCGCATGGGGACAGCACTTCGCCCGCACCCCATTGCTCGCGACCCGTTTTATTTGATTTTCCATGCTCAACGGAACCATCCGCAGCCAAATCGACGCCATCTGGAATGCCTTCTGGACCGGCGGCATCTCCAACCCGCTCGAAGTCATCGAGCAGATCACCTACCTGCTCTTCCTCCGGCGCCTCGACGACCTCCACACCCTGGAGGAGAACAAGGCCACCCGGCTCAAGAAGCCGATGGAGCGTCGCATTTTCCCGGAGGGCAAGGACGGCATCGGCACCGGTGGCGGCCGCTCCTACGACGACCTCCGTTGGTCGCGCTTCAAGCATTTCGAGGCGAAGGAAATGTATGCCGTCGTCAGCCAGCACGTTTTTCCGTTTCTGCGCACCCTCGGCGGCGACGGCTCCACCTACGCGCACCACATGAAGGACGCGCGCTTCACCATCCCGACGCCCGCGCTGCTGGCCAAGGTCGTCGATATGCTGGAGCAGGTGCCGATGGAGGAGCGCGACACGAAGGGCGACCTCTACGAATACATGCTCGGGAAGATCGCCTCCGCCGGGCAAAACGGCCAGTTCCGCACCCCGCGTCACATCATCCAGCTCATGGTCGAGCTCACCGCGCCGCAGCCGCTCGATGTCATTTGCGATCCCGCTTGCGGCACGGCTGGTTTTCCCGTCGCCGCCGGGGAATACCTCCGCGAACACCACCCGGAAATTTTCCGCGACGCGAAACTCAAAGAGCATTTCCACCACCACCTTTTCCACGGATTCGATTTCGACAGCACCATGCTCCGCATCGGCAGCATGAACATGCTCCTGCACGGCGTGGAAAACCCCGCCATCACCCACCGCGACTCCCTCGCGCAGGACCACGCGGGCGAGGAGGAAAAATACACCCTCGTCCTCGCCAATCCCCCCTTCGCCGGATCGCTCGACTACGAGAACTGCGCCAAGGACCTCCTGCAAATCGTAAAGACGAAGAAGACCGAGCTGCTCTTTCTCGCCCTCTTTCTCCGTCTCCTCAAACCCGGCGGACGCGCCGCCGTCATCGTCCCGGAAGGCGTCCTCTTCGGCTCCTCCAAAGCCCACAAACAACTCCGGGAAATCCTCGTCGAAAACCAGAAACTCGACGCCGTGATCAAGCTCCCCGGCGGCGTCTTCAAACCCTACGCCGGCGTTTCCACCGCCATCCTGCTTTTCACCAAAACCAACTCCGGCGGCACCGACCACGTCTGGTTCTACGACGTGGAGGCCGATGGCCAGAGCCTCGACGACAAACGCACGCCGCTGCTCCCGCCGGAAAAACTCGGCGCTGTCCCGCGCGTCGCCCTCACCGCCGAGGAACACGCGAAGAACAACCTGCCCGACATTCTGGCCCGATGGGCCAAAGTGCGAAGTGCGAATGCCAAAGTGCGAAGTGAAGAACTCGCCCGGTCGCGCACCGCCCAGTCGTTCTGCGTCCCCAAGGCCGACATCGCCGCGCAGGGCTACGACCTCTCGCTCAATCGCTACAAGGAAGTCGTCCACGAAGAAGTGGAGCACCGCCCGCCAGGCGAAATCCTGAAATCCCTCCGTAAACTGGAGGCGGAGATTCAGCAGGGGATGAAGGAACTGGAGGGGATGCTGAAGTGAGCAAACACAAATGGCCCCGAGTTCCACTTACTGCCCTCTGCGCGACTTCCGATGATATCAAGTGTGGCCCGTTTGGAACACAGTTGAACAAAAGTGAGTTCCGATCCGAAGGCGTGCCACTCTGGGGAATTAAACAAGTGAACGTAAATTTCGCGATTCCGACAAAGGAGTTTATCGAGGCACGCACGGCAAAGCGGCTACAGCAGTATGACTTGAGGCCAGGCGACATTGTGATGACCCGCAAGGGAACGGTTGGAAACTGCGCCGTCTATCCAGAGCATTTCGACGTAGGAATAATGCACTCTGATCTGCTTCGATTGCGCGTAGACGCGATGCGGTGTGCTCCTTCTTTCCTCGTTCATCAGCTCCACCACAGCCCGGATGTTGAGCGGCAGCTTTCGCTTATAAGCGGTGGTGCGATCATGCCGGGAATTAATGTTGGCCGGCTGAAGCAATTGGAGGTTGTGCTCCCGCCGCTGGCGGAGCAGCGGCGGATCGCGGAGGTGCTGGACGGGGCCGAGGCGTTGCGGGCCAAGCGCCGCGCCGCCCTCGCCCAACTCGACTCCCTCACCCAATCCCTCTTCCTCGACCTCTTCGGCGACCCGGCCACCAATCCGAAAGGCTGGCCCCGCGTCGAATTCGGCGCGCTGCTCTCGAAAATCGAAAGCGGTTGGAGTCCCAAATGTCTTGACCGTCCAGTAACTGGTGAAGAGTGGGGCATCCTTAAGTTGGGCGCCGTGACGTGGTGCGAATACAATCCGGCCGAGAACAAAGCACTGCCACCGGCTGTAAAGCCCAACGCAGCGATCGAAGTAAAGCCTGGGGATTTGCTGTTTACGCGAAAAAACACATACGAGTTGGTCGCTGCTTGCGCGTTGGTTCGCGAGACACCTCCGAGATTGCTGATGTCTGACCTCATCTTTCGCCTCTGTCTTCGCCCCAACGCGCCCGTGGACTCCTGCTACCTACACCAACTTTTGATTTACCCCACGAAGCGTCGAGAAATACAGAAACTTGCAGGCGGCTCGGCCGGTTCGATGCCAAACATTTCTAAGGCGCGGCTTGAGAAGACCCTCCTCGAAGTTCCTCCCATCTCCTTGCAGCGCAGATTCGCCCGCCGAGTCGCGGCGGTGGAAAACTTAAAAGCGCGCCACCGCGCATCGCTCGCAGATCTCGACGCCCTCTTCGCCTCCCTTCAGCACCGCGCTTTCCAAAACGAACTCTGATATGGAAAAAACCCCGTCAGTTGGTAGGGAGCCGAGTTCTCGCTCCGACTTCGGCGTTTTAATCAAGCCGAGGAATCTTCTTAAGACAATTTCTTCTCTAACACCTGGCACCTCCGCATTTGTCGCGATGTTGGATCAAATAGAAGGCGATCGGGTAGAACAGCGACTGATAGCTCTTCTATGAAACTTCACTGTTCATGCGGGCTGGGGGGCGATCCGGTTTTCGCGCGAAGCGCTTTGGAGTGCGGTGCGTCCCCGAACCGCTTTCGAATGGCCAACGACAACCGCACGCCCGGCAGCCATTCGACTGCCGGAGCTCTTCCGCCCGCTCGAAAGCTCCGCGGGGACGCGGAGCACTTGCTCCAAAGAGGCTGCGCCTCGGAAACCAAGTTTCATTCCATGATATTCGCCGGGCGCAGCCCGGATATCGGCTCTTATGAAACTTTGCTGTTCATGCGGGTCGCAGGGTCAAATCGGAGGGTTGGCTTCCAGCCGACCTTCCCCCCAAAAAGGACGCCGACGGCGGACGGCAGGATGCCATCCCTCCCAGTGGCGAGGAAGTTTCATTCCATATTGTTCCCCGGGCGCAGCCCGGATTTTTGCTCTTGAGTCCCAGCGAGAACTTAAAAGGTTGGAAACGGCTAATCCTTCGCCGCCACCGAGTCTTCTGGATTGGTCATACGCTGCATCTCAGTTCATGGACCGCACTGCAGAACTGACAGTTTTCTATGACGGTGCCACTGATCCGGTTCCTCACCCCGGAAGACGCGTATTTCTCACGGTTGCCCATGCCTGCATTTTCGATGCGAAGACAATGGTCACCGCTACGAGTGCCATTGAGATTGCCGTCAGCGTGGCAATGGCATCCAAATAGTCGCGCCGTTCTCGAAGCGTGCGAAGTCATGTCTCTCCATTTTATGCAACCAGCCCTACCTGCTTATGAACTGCCAGCCAAAGGTCGTGCGCTCCTGCGTGTGATCGTGGCTGAAATCCGATCCGGTCGAATCGTCGCCGGTGACCGGAATAGCTTTCTTCCTTATTCGGAAGCCTTGGCCGCACTCGGGCAGCCGAGGCCGGAGGAACTTTCCGGACGACGCCTCCAACGTGAAGGACTTACCGATCTCAATGAATGGACCAAGTCATCGACTGGCATACCTCACGTCTGCGGTCTCATCGTGAACAAATCCACGAGACTACCCAGTGAAGGCTACCCCGAGTCACACGGATATCCTCAGGGCACGAATTGGGAGCGTTGGTGGTTGGACCAAACTGCGGCATCCGTCGCGTTCGATTGGGCTCCTTACCTTTGATCATCCCATTCCTGCCCCTTTTTCGCTCCCTCCACGCCGTACCCGGCGGATAAGTCCCAAGTCCAGCTGTGTGCGGTTCTCCCTCTCAGAAAAATAAACACACATATCTGAGTTCAGGCGAGGCCGTCGGATGCAGCCAAGGTCCTCGCGGAAGACGCGCGGGTTTCTACACTCGTTACGAACAGCGCATGACCGTCCATCCGATCAAGTATCAGAACCAGCAAGGAGCACGGCAGGGGCGGCTACGAGCGCGTTCCAGATTACGCGGTCGCCTTACCGCGATTCTGTTACAAAAACAGATTCGTTTTTTTAACAGGCAGGATTGGACGGTCAGCCGTTGGCCGCTTTCAGCTTTTCTCGTTTTTTGCGGGAGCCTGCCTTGAGCAGAGGTCATGACTCTCGGGTGACTCCACCTTCCACCTCCACGTGACTTTCACCGTTCAAGACAAACCGCTTAACTCAGGGGCCTACACTCTACCGGACGCCGCGCGCTTGCTCGGCGTAACGCTCTCGCGTTTGCGCCCATGGAGAGCCCGGCCTCACAGGCATGAAGTTTCCGGGTTTTCGCCGGAGGCGATTTGTCGTGGCAGCGGCTTCCAGCGGCTGCTGGGCGGCAAGATGCCGCCTCCAAATTTTCCGAGAACTTGGCGCGGTGGAGTATACTTCGACGAGAACTTTTCTCCCGCGCCGATCGCAGGTTTGGCTAAAGAGGCACGACGACCATTCGGTTTTTGCATCGAGCACGGAAGCAGTAAGATCAAGCCCCTTTGACGGAACCGGGCGAACCGGAACACCCGCACGGGAGGGCCATGGGCTGCAACGAGCGGCGGACAAGATGAGAGCGAGGCGGATTTGTTGATCGTTTTCGGCTCGGGTTGCATCCGTAAAGAAGGCTTGCAATCGATATGATTCTGTAGGAAATACCACCCTGTTTTTCCCACAAGAAGCCCGTGCCTAACCCAAAGCAAAGTGTTGAGCAATCAATCATTAACCGGATTTACGGTCGGGGCAGGGGTTCCGTGTTCTTTTCGAATGAATTCCTGGACCTGGGCAACCGTAAATCGGTGGACATGGCGCTCCTCCGCCTGACCAAGGCCGGAACGATTCGGAGGCTTGCCCGCGGGTTGTATTACTTGCCTAAATCCAGCGCTTTGCTGGGAGAGCTTTATCCAACGGTGGAGGCTGTGACCAAAGCGATCATGGCGCGCGATCATGTAAAATTGCAGCCCTTTGGGGCCTATGCCGCCAACCTTCTTGGACTCTCGGAACAGGTGCCGGCCCAGGTGGTTTTCTTAACAGACGGTGCCGGCCGCAAGATTGCCTTGGGCAAGCTCGTTATTGAGCTGCGTCCATCCACCTCACGGCAAATGGCGACCGCTGGCCGCACGAGCGGTTTGGTCATTTCCGCCCTGCGCTACCTCGGCAAACAACACATGAGCGCGGACCGGATCGCGCATTTGCGCCAGACCTTGTCACCGAAGGACCGCCAGCGGCTCATGGGCGATTTGGCCTACGCTCCCGAATGGATGCACGACGCGCTCCGGCAAATCGCGGCAGACTGATTCCCCATGAAAACCTTCGCTACGCTGGACGCAAAGGAACGTCGATCCGTATTTGAGGAGTTTCAACTTCGAGAAGGCGTGAGCGCGGTCATTGCCGAAAAGGATTTCTGGGTCGTCTGGCTGCTCGCGCGGATTTTCGAAACTCCGGAGTTGGGCGGTCACGCGGTGTTTAAGGGCGGCACCTCGCTCTCCATTGTTTTCGGCGCCATCGCCCGCTTCTCTGAAGACATCGATCTCGGGATCAGCCCCGAAGCCTTGGGATGGTCAGAAACGCAACTCGAGAGTGCATCCAGGAACGCGTGGACCGAGCGAATCCGTCCGAAGTTGGAGGCCGACTGCGCCCGGCATGTCGCGCGGGTTTGGCTGCCTGCTTTGGAGTCGGTCGCTGCCCGCGAGCTTGGCCCGGCCGGATCCGGCAAGACCTGGTTCCGGTATCAACTCGACGAAACGAGCCGCTCCCCCGTGATTTTTTTCGACTATCCGGGAGCGTTGTCGCGCGGCGTGGAATATATCGCCCGTTCGGTGAAGATCGAATTTGGCTCTCTCGCCGACCAACGGCCGACCGGAACCCATCCGATCCGGGCGATGGTTTCGAAGGTCGTGCCGGTGGAGTTTTCCGATTTCAACGCGGAGGTCGTCGCGCTGGAGATTGAGCGCACTTTTTGGGAGAAAGCCACGATCCTGCACGCCGAGTTTCACCGGCCTGCCGACAAGCCCCAACCCGCCCGATACGCCCGTCACTATGCCGACTTCGCCGCCTTGTGGCGTCACTCATCGGGCCTGATAGCCTCCAAAAAAATCGATTTGTTGGAGCGAGTTCGTCTTCACAAATCGCGATTCTTCGCGTCCGGGTGGGCCAACTACGCTACCGCGGTGGCGGGAACATTTCGGCTTCTCCCGCCCGACAGCCGCCTCGCCGAACTGCGCGCGGACTACGAGGCCATGCGTCCGATGTTCATCGGCGAGCCGTTGTCCTTCAACGAAATGCTCGCCATTCTGGGCGAGGCCGAGCAAACCTTGAATCGCCCATGAGCAACTTCGCCTTCCTCCAATCCGAATGGCCCGGCTTGCACGAAGCGGCGAGCAAGGCGGAGGCGTTGGTGCATACCGATCCGCGGGCGGCGTGCTTTTACGCTCGCCGTGCCTTGGAAGCAGCGATGGCATGGCTTTACAAGTACGACGCCAAGCTGAAACTTCCGTATCAGGATAACCTGAGCGCGCTGATCCATGAGCCGACTTTCAAGACGGTCGCGGGCAACGCGGTCTTTACCAAGGCGCGGGTCATTCAGCGGCAGGGTAATGATGCCGTGCACAGCACGCGGCCCGTGCGGCAATACGAGGCGCTGCAAGTCGTCAAAGAGCTGTTCCATTTCAGTTACTGGCTGGCTCACACCTATGCGCGCGGGGCCAAGCCGGCGCCGGGGCTCGCTTTCGATCCGGAGGCCCTTCCGCAAGAGACGTCGTTGCCAAAGCAGACGCCCGATCAGCTTCAGCAGTTGGAAGCCAGGTTGCGCGAGAAGGATGAAAAGCTCTCGGAGCTGCTGAGCGACAAGACGAACCTGGACGCGGAGCTGGTCAAACTCCGCGCTGAGGTGGCCGAGGCCAAGCGAGCGAACGCCGCGACGCCGGACACCCACGACTATTCCGAAGCGGAGACCCGCGATTTCTTCATCGACCTGTTGCTGAAGGAGGCAGGATGGGCGCTCGATCAGGAGCGCGACCGGGAGTTTCCAGTCGCCGGGATGCCGAACGCGCAGGAGAAAGGTTTTGTCGATTACGTGCTCTGGGGCTACGACGGCAAACCGCTCGCGCTGATCGAGGCCAAGCGCACGAAGCGCGATCCGCGCGTCGGCCAGCGACAGGCGGAGTTGTATGCGGATTGCCTGGAGAAACAGTTCGGCCAACGGCCGGTGATCTTTTACTCGAACGGATACGAGCATTGGCTTTGGGACGACGCGCAATATCCGCCGCGGGCGGTGCAGGGATTTTACAAGAAGGCCGAGCTGGAGCTGCTCATTCAACGCCGCACAACGCGCCGACCGCTTGGGGAAGCAACGATCAACGAGGCGATCGTCGAGCGTTATTACCAGACGCGCGCGATCCGCCGCATCGGCGAGGCTTTCGAAAAGGACAAGGATCGCAAAACGCTGGTCGTGATGGCCACTGGCGCGGGGAAGACGCGCACGGTGATCGCGCTCTGCGATCTGCTCATGCGCTGCAACTGGGTGAAGCGCGTGCTTTTCCTCGCCGATCGCGTGGCGCTGGTGAATCAGGCGGTAAACGCGTTTAAGAAATTCCTCCCCCAGGCGTCACCGGTGAATCTCGTGACGGAGAAAGAGACGGAAGGCCGGGTGTTCGTCTCCACCTATCCCACGATGATGCGCCTGATCGACGAATCGAAGGATGGCCAGCGGCGTTTCGGTCCGGGGCATTTCGATCTCGTCATCATCGATGAAGCCCACCGCTCGGTGTATCAGAAGTATCGCGCGATCTTCGATTATTTCGACTCGCTTCTCGTCGGGCTCACCGCCACGCCACGCGACGAAATCGACCGCGACACTTACGGCCTTTTTGATCTGGAAAGAGGCGTCCCCACCGATGCCTACGACCTCGCCGACGCGGTGGGAGACGGTTTTCTCGTGCCGTCGAAAGCTGTCTCGGTGCCGCTCAAGTTTCAGCGGCAAGGCATTCGCTACGACGATCTCTCCGAGGAGGAAAAGGAGCAATGGGACGCTAAGGAGTGGAGCGAAGATGGCACGGCGCCTGACTTCGTCGAAGCGGAGGCGGTCAACAAGTGGCTCTTCAACATCGACACGGTGGACAAAGTGCTCGCCCACCTGATGACCCACGGCCTCAAAGTCGCGGGCGGCGATCGTCTCGGGAAAACGATCCTCTTCGCCAAGAACCAGGCGCACGCGGATTTCATCCAGGAGCGTTTCGACAAGAACTATCCCCACCTCGCCGGGAAGTTCGCGCGGGTGATCACCTTCAAAACCGAATACGCCCAAAGCCTGATCGACGACTTTTCGCAGAAGGAGAAAAACCCGCACCTCGCAATATCGGTGGACATGCTCGATACCGGCATCGACGTGCCGGAGGTGGTGAACCTCGTCTTCTTCAAGCTGGTTCGTTCAAAGACGAAATTCTGGCAGATGGTCGGGCGCGGCACGCGGCTTTGTCCCGACCTGTTCGCGCCCGGGAAGGACAAGGAGTTTTTCTTCATCTTCGATTACTGCCAAAACCTGGAGTTTTTCAGCCAGAACCCGGAGACGAGTGAAGGCTCGCTGGGCGAATCCCTCGGCAAACGGCTGTTCAAAACGCGGCTGGAGCTGATCCAAACAATCGACAAGCAGGGCGCGCAATCCGACGCCGTGCGCGAAGATGGGGAAACCATCGAAGAGTTGCGCCGCGAGACCGCCGCGCTGCTGCAATCGGAGGTGGCGGCGATGAACGTGGAAAACTTTGTCGTTCGCTCCAGGCGGAGGCTGGTCGAGAAGTATGCGACGCCGGAAGCGTGGAGAGAATTAAAGGTCGAAGAGCACACCGAACTCGCGGAACAAGTCGCGGGGCTGCCGTCCGAACTGGAGGCCGAAGACGAGGAGGCGAAACGATTCGACCTGCTTTTGTTGAATCTTCAGCTCGCCGTGTTGCGCGTCGAACCGGCGTTCAAGCGGTTGAGCGATCAGGTGCGAGCCATCGCGGGCTTGCTGGAGGAAAAGGCGAGCATCCCGATGGTGCAGGCGCAACTGATACTGATTCAGGAAGTCCAGACCGATCCATGGTGGCAGGACGTGACGGTGCCGATGCTCGAGACCGCGCGGCGGCGGTTGCGCTCGCTGGTGAAGTTGATCGAAAAACCAGCCCGCAAACCGATCTACACCGACTTCGAAGACGAAATGGGCGACAACCTCCCGGTGGAGTTGCCGGGTTTTGCTGCCCCGGATTCCTTCGAGAAATTTCGGGAGAAAGCCCGGGCTTTTCTTCGCAGCCATGAGGATCACCTTGCCATCCGGAAGCTGAGGATGAACGAACCGCTGACGCCCCTGGATCTGCAGGAACTGGAACAAATGCTGGCGGAAAGCGGGGCGCTGAATCCTGATCATTTGGCCAAGGCAAAGGCTGAGAGCGAAGGTCTGGGCTTGTTCGTGCGCTCGTTAGTCGGACTGGAGCGGGAGGCAGCCAAGCAGGCACTGAGCGGCCTCATCGCCGACCGAACGCTGACGGCAAATCAGATCGAGTTCTTGAACCTGATCGTGGATCAATTGACGGCGGACGGAGCGATGCCGCCGGAGTTACTTTACGAATCACCCTTCACGGATGTCAGTCCCCAGGGGCCAGACGGGGTCTTCAGCTCCACGGAAGTGGACAAATTAATTGGACTTCTGTTGGAGATCCGGGCGAGGGCGACCATTTAAAAAAGGCAGGATGCGCGTCAATGGAACGACTTTTTCGTTCAAGATTCCCAGCGCAAGGAATAGACGCCTATGACGGAGCGTCTGCCATGTTGCAAGTTCCGGCTTCAGCCGGTTTTTAGCTAGAGGTGGGGACCGGCTGAAGTCGAAACTTGCTCCAGCAAGGCAGATGAAATAACCCTGAAATTCGACGCAGGGCGGAATTGATTCTTGTTGATTTGGGTCATTGGAATTCGCGATAATCGAATCGCTTTTAAACGATCCCGTATGTTCGTCGGGATGCGCATTAAAAACGGTCACCGTCGGATTCAGGGCCAATGACAGATTCAACGCCAAGCCCCAGTCTTGTTGATGTGGCGCGCCGGGCCGGCGTCTCCCCAATGTCCGTTTCCCGTGTATTAAATGGTTCGCCGCGTGTTTCCGAGGAAATGAAACAGCGGGTTTTAAGCGCTGTCGCGGAAGTCGGCTATCGGCCCGATCCACGAATGAAAACGCTGATGAGCATTTTACGGGACAAGCGAAAACGATCTTTGGCTTCGATCGGTGTGCTCCGGGTGACTTCCTCGACCGATCCCCTTAATGATACGGTTTACCGGTTCGTTTCTCAGAAGTTTATCCAAAGCCGGGCCGCGGAGCACGGCTATCAAGCCGAGGAATTTTACCTCGGTCCTGAAGGGCTTTCGGCTTCCCGGGCGCAACGGGTTTTGCGAGCGAGGGGGATCGAGGGGATCATTGTTTCCCAGCAGACTTCGACCAGCCTCATGGAGGACTTCGATTATTCCGATTACAGTTCCTCGACATTCGGGTTCGGTTTGACGTCACCTAAGCTGAATCGGGTGACGGCTAATATGAGTGAGGGGATAATCGCAACCATGCATGAACTGCTGGCTCGCGGATACGAGAGGGTGGGGTTGGTCATATCCGATTGGATTGACCGACGTTCGGACTATACTTATTCGGGGGCTCTTTTGCATTACAACCAACTCCGCCTCCCCACCGGAAGGGGGCTTCCTCCATTGGTTTTGCCCACCGGAAATCTCCGTGGGTCGAAACAGATTTTTTGCGATTGGGTAAAGTCCCACCGGCCCGATGCGTTAATCTCATTTGAGGAATATGTTCCTGACTGGGTCACGAAAGACCTGGGGATGAAGATACCCGATGATTTGGGTTTTGTGATTCACGATTGGGTCGAGGGAATGGAAGGATGGGCCGGCATTCACCATCAGCGTCATCAACTGGCCGCCGCGGCCGTAGACCTGGTAGCGAATCAATTGATGCGGAATCAAAAGGGGATACCCAAGACCCCTTGGCATATTTTGATTCCTCCGGTTTTCGTTAACGGAGGGAGCCTGAGGAGCCGGTAGTTTTACTTCCGCTCTTTTCAGGCTTTATTCATGAAGTCTTCCAAGCCCCATCATTGCCGAGTGCATTCCCCCGGTGAGTCACCGGGGGCATGGTAAGGGCGTGATTGAAAGTGGTGGGAAAAACAGACGACCATCTGTCATTGCGAGGAAGGAGGAACGACCGCGGCAATCCACGTTCCGGGAAAGGGGGCGCGGGTCGCTGTTTCGTGGATTGCTTCGTCGGCGGAGCCTCCTCGCAATGACACGACGGTGATCCCACCACGTCAGATTACCCTGTATGGTAAGGTAACATGAAAAAAGTGTTGCTGTCGGTTTTAAGCACAACAATGCTTCTTTGTGTTGAAATAACGTTAAGGCCTATCGGTTGTCCGTTTGGCGCCTTAGCCCCATCTTAACCTAACCTACCTTCTGCACCCATCTATGAAAATCGCCCTCTGCTTTGGTCGTCTTGTTCGAAATATCCTGCCCTGGCGGGCATCCCGTCTAGTTGTCGCCTCTCTTCCCTTCCTGGTTTTTTCCGGTCCCTTGCACGGATTCGAAAAGGAGTGGGTGAACCCTTCCGGAGGTAGTTTCCATGATGGGGGAAACTGGACCCCCTCGGGTGAACCGGATGAGTTCGAAGATGTCATTTTCGACCTCGGGGCGGAGGCTCCGTACCAAGTTACTTTCTCTAAGGATGTTACGAATTACCGGGTGATTGTGAACAACGATCAGGTGGAACTCAACATCGGCGAGTATGAGTATTATCTCCGGGACCCTTCGGAAACCAGCCATGAATCGTTCGCTCTGTTGACGGGTGTGACGGTCGGTCCGTTCACGGGTGACGATGGCACGTTGATCATTTCGAGTGGAACACTGCTGAGTGAGGCCTTCCATATCGGGGCGCAGGCAGGTTCATCGGGCCGTTTGATTCTCCGTGGTGCCGACACCGTTTGGGACAACACCCTCAATAGCAATAGCCACTTTGCCGGACGGAACGTGCTGGGACGTTCCGGTTTCGCATCGTTAATCATCGAGGATGGGGCTATGGCCCGGATTGGCCGTGGATGGGCCGCATGGGGAGCGGGTTCGGAAGCGGAGATTGTGATCCAGAACGAGGGGACGCTGATTATTGAGGGAAACGCAGATGGTTTGGGTCGGTTGGATGGCACGTTTTCCTTGACCGTTGACAATGGAACCTTCGAAAGCGGGGGGGTGCAATTGGCACGGGATGGTTCGACCGGCTCCATGACGATTTCAAATGGAAGTTTTGTGAATACCGGCTACGTGCAGCTGGCGGATAAGGATTCCGAGGCTTCCGTCCTTATCACCGGGGCTGGCACTGAGTTCCGGTGCGACACTCGATTCGTTGTGGGCCAAGAGGGACCGGCGGAGGCTTTTGTCGAAGATGGGGCTTTATTGCATATCGCGGGAGAGTTGCGGGTTGGATTTTGGTCACCGGCTGATGGAAGCCTGTGGGTGACGGATTCTCAGATGGTCGCGACGGGACAAGCTAGAATCGGTTCTCAGGTAGGCGGGGTCGGCCAGGTGGTTGTCGACAACAGTACAGTGACGACCGGTGCGGTTTCAATCGGCCAAGCTGCCAATTCGGTCGGACACATTGTCGTGAAAGGAAATTCCACGTGGCAGGCATCCGGCAATACCATGCTGGGGAGAGATGCTGGAACGGTGGGATCGTTGGAGGTGAGCGAGGGAAGTTTGTTCGAACTTCAAGGCGGCGGCACGTTTATCGTAGGGCAAGGTTCGGGTTCTGACTGCAGCGTGACGGTGAGCGGCGGCGACACCTTGTTGAGTGCTGCCGGAAGAGATTTGTTCGTTGGCGGAAATGCGACGACAGCGGGAGGCAACGGACGTTTTGAAGTAAAGGAAGGAGCTTTGGTCGCGCTGGATGATGTTTTTGTGTGGGAAAGCGGTGAATTGAGGCTTTCGGAGGAAGGGCGAGCGAGCTTTGGATCATTGACCTTTTCCAACGTCTCCGGAGCCGAGTTGCATCTTTCCCTCGACGCCGCATCCACGCCTCATATCGAGGTGGCCAGGGAAGTGACGTTGGGAGCCGGGGCTTCATCGCTAGTCCTTTCCGCTCCCACCGACTTGGTCGTGGGGGTGGGAGAAACCATTGTTCTGCTAAGCGCAGGGGGTGCGATCTCCGGTCATTTTCAAGGGCTGGAAGAGGGAGCCGAGATTGAGATCGCCGATACCGTTGTTCGGATCAGTTATGGGTTGGAAGTCGGCGGAGCGATTACGCTTCGGGAAGTATCCACCGTCATAGACGGCGGTTTCGCGGAATGGATTTCGGGTTTCGGCCTCCCTCCTGAGCTTCAAGGTCCGAATGTCGATGCGAGTGGAGACGGTGTCACCAATTTGGAAAAATACGCGTTCGGAATGAGTCCCCTCGTTGCATCCCGGATTGGCCTGCCTGAACTTGGGACCCTGCGAATCGATAATGAGGAAGTTGGCCTCCTTCGCTGGAATACGGCTGGAACCGGAACCGTTCGCGAGTTGAATGCGACTTCAGTGGCCGATGGGGTTCAATCGAGCACGCTGGCCATGGGGCCTGGGTTGACGGAGGAAGTCCTTGCAAATGCTCTTTCTGCCAGAGGTTGGGGCGATGAGGGAGAAACGTTCGAAACTTCCCTGGCTCAAGGGCATTGGTTTGAGTTCAATGTGCAAGCGGCGGAGGGTGAAACCCTTTCTCTCACGGCACTGGACGTCAATCTCAGGCGTGCCTCGCGGGGGCCCCAGACGGTTCAGTGGGGTTACAGCTTGGATGGCACCAACTTCAATCCAATTGGCTCTCCGATTGCCGTGACGGTTTCAGGAAGCGATGGGGCTTTTTATGGTCCAGTCGATCTCTCGGCCATTGGCGATCTTCAGGATATTCAGTCGGTTACGTTTCGTTTGGTTGGTTGGGATGCGAGCGGGGCGATCGATACTGGTCGTACGATGGGGGTCGGGCGGTTGAGCGGAGACAATTTGATCCTGTCGGGAAGCGTGCTTAGCGATGCCGTGGGTGACTACCTGACCATTAAAGTCACGAAGAACCCAGATATGGAGGGGGTGACCGTGGAAGCCGAGGGAAGCTTCGATCTAGCGGACTGGTCTACCGATAACGTTGTGATCATCAGTGAGACGTTACAGTTCCTGGAGGCCCGCCTCACAGAGCCTCTTGACGTGACGAATGCCGGATTCATTCGAGTTCGCGTTACGCATGATGAGTAAGAGTCTTGAATCTTAAAAATACGAACTATCATGAAAATAAAAAGAATCGGTGGCTTTACACTAATTGAACTACTAACCGTAATTGCCATCATTGGGATATTAGCTGCGATACTAATCCCCGTCGTTGGAAAAGTTCGCGAATCCGCGCGAAGCGCTCAATGTGTGGGTAATCTTCGTTCAGTGGGCCAGGCTGGCATCATGTGGATCAATGATAATAATGGGCGCACGCTGGATCGATGGGGGTGGAGACTTCCGCCCGATCAAAACGCATCCGGAATCCGGCCTGACCCTATTCCCGGCGGAGGGCTACGCTTTGATACGATTATTCCATATCTGGATTTGACGTCTGATCAGGCGCAGCCGGCGAGTGTTACTGTATTGAGTTGTCCCGCTCAAACCGCAATCGAAGGTGTCTCCGGAGACTACGGGCGCCAATATGGAGTGAACGATTTCGCATGCGGAACCATCACGGAGTCAGCTTCCTCCCAAGGCAATCCCCCTTCGTTCTATGGACCGAGGTTTGTTTCCGAGCTCCCCGCCCCTCCGAGTCGAATGGCGTTCTTCTTTGACGGCTATAGTACCGGAGATGGCTCATCATGGCCGGGAATGCGCCCAAATCGCGACGGTTGGCATGACGTATATACCGGAGCAGGATCTACGGGAATGCCCTTTCTCCACAATAATCGAATCAACGTGGTCTTTATGGATGGTCATGTCGAAGGAAGGACCCGGCAACAAATACCGAATAACCCGAGGGAGGATTTTTGGGGAGAAATCGATCCCCGTTTCCGTTGAAGCTTAATATCAGGCGACCGGGTATATGAGCTTTGTTAAACGGATTGTTGTCGTAAAAATCGTATGCTTTTTATCCCTCTTGTTGGCGGGGGTGGCGAATGCGGACGAAGTCTTAAGGAAGATCCAAATACCGACTGTCGACATTTCGGAATGGAAGGATCGACATGTTATCATCGCGCAGGGAACTGAGGATGTCTATCAAGGCCATCCATGCACCGCGCTGATGCCAGACGGTAAAACGATGTTCGTCGTGTGGTGTTACGATCATGCGGGCAATTTGGGCCCGTTAAAGCGGAGTGATGATGGCGGCCTTACGTGGTCCGAGATGATCGAGGTGCCGGAAGATTGGAAGGAGGTTGGCAATGTGCCCAATATCTTCTATCTCGAGGACCGCGAGGGCGTCGGTCGATTGATTGTATTTGGAGGACGTGATCCTTTTTATCAGGCGATTTCTGAGGATGGTGGCGCGACCTGGAGTTCGATGAAACAGACCAGCGAACCGCTAATCGGATGGACCACCCCCATTACGATCCTCCCTGTCGATGATGGAACGAGGCATTTGATGTGGTATGAGAGGGATAATCGGGGAAGACCGCGTCCGGGGGTGATATGGCAAAGCGCGAGCGAAGATGGAGGTTTGACTTGGGGTGATTCCCGGCCAGTGGTGGAAAAGGCGGGCGCGAGCGAACCGGCCGTGATTCGATCTCCAGATGGTGATCAGCTGCTTATGTTTATCCGGGAGCAGGATCGTCGCTACAATTCTCTGTTTTCGGTGAGCGACGATGAAGGGCGGACCTGGTCGGCGCCGAAGGAACTTCCCGCAGCCCTTACTGGCGATCGCCATTTGCCCAGATATGCTTCTGACGGACGTTTGGTGGTCGTTTTCCGTGATACTTTTCGTGACGGGAGGCAGATCCAGCACAGTGTGCTTCGGCAAGCGGACGACATCGATAATCATGCCATTGCGTGGGTGGGTCGTTATGAGGACATAATCGAGGGCAGAGAAGGGCAATACAGAGTAAAGCTATTCCATAGCTATGGAGGGATTGATCACACCTATCCAGGCTTTGAGATTCTGTCCGATGGAACGATGGTCGTCACGACCTACATTAAATACAATCCGGGGCCCGAGAAGCAGTCCGTCGTAAATACCCGCTTTACGATGGAGGAATTGGATCAGGAGTTTGAGAAATTGAAACCGGAAGTAAACGATCCAGCAAAGCTTCCGACTCGGATTGACCTGAATCCAGGCGAAGAATTTGGCGATTCAAAAAGGCGCTTCGAGGGGATTCCGGGTCTCGCTGTCGCGCCCGGGGGCCGTCTTTGGTCCGCTTGGTATGTCGCTGGTCGCGGGGACTGGCGGGGCACGTGGGGAGGCGTTGCCGAGGGCCCTGATAATTTCGTGGTGGTTGTGACCAGCGACGATGATGGGCGCTCGTGGTCGGACCCCGTCCTCGTTGTGGATCCTCCCGGAAAGGTTCGAGCTTTCGATCCCGTCCTATGGGTGACGCCATCCGGGGAACTCTGGTTCTTTTATGCCCAGTCTTACAACTGGTGGGACGGACGAGGAGGAGTATGGGTAACAATCAACAAGACCCCGGATTCGGCCGAAGCCGAATGGACACTTCCCAGGCGGATTGCCGATGGAGTCATGATGAATAAGCCGACTGTTTTGAAAGACGGCTCATGGTTGCTTCCAATTGCGGTATGGAATATTACCCCCGAAAGCGATCAAACATCCGCCCGGTTCGTCCCGGAGGCTTTCAATCGGTGGGCTCCCTCGAATGCGGGCACGCATGTATACCGAAGTGTAGATCAGGGTGAAACTTTTGAACGGCTTGGGACTGCCGAAATTCCAGGAACCGTGCACGATGAACATATGATCGTTGAGAGAAAGGACGGCTCTCTTTGGCTGTTGGCCAGGACCGGCTCCGGCATCGGGGAAAGTGAATCGGAAGACGGGGGATATTCGTGGACCCCAGGGGCGGCTTCCAGTATTCCCCATGCTCCCTCCCGTTTTTTCATCAGAAGATTGAACTCCGGAAATCTCATTCTCGTTAAAAACAATCCAACAATGGATAATACGTGGTTGACCGGAATTCGTGGGAACTGGCGGTTGCGGACTCACCTGACAGCGTATCTTTCCGAGGATGACGGAAAAACGTGGAAGGGAGGGCTGATACTCGATCCACGGGCAGTTGTCTCTTATCCGGATGGTCAGGAAACAGACGATGGATGGATCTATATTGTCTATGACCACAATCGTTACTCGAATCGAGATATCCTGGTCGCAAAGTTTACGGAAGCCGATGTGCTGGCGAGAGAGCTTGTGAGTGAAGGGTCCAGACTTCGGATACGGGTAAACGGGAACTAATGGATACTCGTATTGGGTGGAAATGACAAATTGAGTCAATTGAGGCCACGTCCGCCTGCGCCCGAGGTAGATGGATGTTTTCTCTCAGCGTTATTCAATTCCTTTTTTATTCTTGTTTTTCCGGTGCTATGTTTAAATTAAACCTAGAGTGGCTTATGGTCGCGAGGAAGGGACTGAGAGTGATTTCCGTTTTCGCGGTGTTCTTGATCCTTCCCGGGTTTGCTTCCGACCGATTGCAGGAATTGCGGGGGAGTGAGGGCAAGAGTTTCGCAGCATGGGCTGCCTACTACGGGTTGTCAGAGGAAGAGAATGATCCCGAATCGAATCCGGCTGGTGACGGAATTTCCAATGCAGTGAAATACGCTTTGGGCTTGGACCCAAGGGTCAGCAAC
Source organism: Verruconatronum alginivorum (assembly GCF_056590205.1). Lineage (NCBI taxonomy): Bacteria > Pseudomonadati > Verrucomicrobiota > Opitutia > Opitutales > Verruconatronaceae > Verruconatronum > Verruconatronum alginivorum. The sequence goes on from NZ_JBWPVQ010000001.1 coordinate 4,916,714, forward strand.
CCGCGTGGACTTCCTTTTCCGGAAATCGTGGAATATAACGGGGAAGTATACGTTGAGATTTCCGTGCAAAAGAATCCGGATGCTTACGAAGCTGTGCATAAAATCGAGGCATCCGCTGATCTTATTCATTGGGAATCGGATATTCAGGATTCGGTAATCGAAGATTCCGTAGATGAACTTCTGGTTCGTGAGGCGATGCATGAAGCGACTCAACGATTTTACCGACTGCGGGTCGATCTCGTCAGAAGTTTTGCGGGTGGAACCGGATCGATCGACGATCCTTATCGAATCGCATCTCGGGCGCAATTGGAGGGCATCTCGGATGGAGCGGCGAGTTACCGGTTGGTTAAGGATATTGATTTCGGGGGAGCCGCTTTGGCGGCACCTGTAGTGAATATGCCGGAAGGGTTTTCTGGATTCTTTGATGGTGGCGGGTTTGTCATTCGGAATTTTTCGTTAACCGGTGCTCATTCCCTGGGCTTTTTTCGAAAGATCGCCCGTGGAGGGGTTGTTTCCAATCTTGGCATTGAAGATGCGGTCGTTTCCGGCCGGGGTTTTGCCGGAATACTGGCATCGGTCAACGAGGGGACGATCAACAATTCGTATGCCACGGGGACGATTACGATAACCGAAGGGCATGTCGGTGGTTTGGTTGGAGACAATGATGGACGGATATTTCGCTCCTTTTCGACCGCGGCGGTAAGTGGCGGATCAGTGGCTGGAGGACTTGTCGGGCAAAACCGGGGGGAAGTCATCGGGAGTTTCGCCGAAGGGCAGGTCTACGCATCGGCGGGGCTCGCGGGTGGAATCGTGGGACGAAGCCGAGGAGGGGGGCGTATCACAGACTCCTACGCTTCGGGCAGCGTCGCAGGCGATGGGAACTACGTCGGGGGACTGGTCGGTCGGAGTGACGACACCACAATCCTTCGCTCATTTGCGACTGGAAATGTCGTCGCGGGAGGAGCCGCGAGTTATGTGGGGGGCTTTGCGGGACGGATTGAGTTGAGCGTTTCTGATTCATTTGCGCGGGGCTCGGTTACGGCGATGAGTGGAACCCGAATTGGTGGTTTCGTCGGGCGGGTGGACGATAACGCTACCGTGCGTAATTCTTTTTCGATAGGTGCTGTTACCGGATCCTCCTCACAATTCAAAGGGGGATTCGCGGGTGAGACACGGCAAGCGCAGGGCGCGTTGGTAGAGGGATGCTTCTGGGATATTGATTCGTCTGGGACCACCATTAGCTCGAGTGGCGTCGGAAAGGGAACGGAAGCTTTGAGCTTGGCCTCCACTTTTGTGAACGCCGGCTGGGACTTGGAGAAAATCTGGTTCCTGGAGAATTCCTATCCCGTCTTGCGGGAACGGGCATCGGTGTTGGAAGCATTGCAATTCGAGCGGCACGAGCTCGCATGGAAAGATCGCCGAGTCATTTACAACAACGATGGCTGGGATTGGCCGACTTCGGGCCCCGTTACTCCGGAGAAATTTTTATCCAGGCGAACCGCCCCGCTTGCGGGTACGAAAGTCGACTCCATCTTCTATTGCACGGGACTGACCAGGTTTTACACTCATCGAACGAATACCGCTGAAAGGTGGCTCTATAATCCGGAGATCGAACAATCAAATTGGGTGGCGGAATTGGAACAGCAGGGACACGATCCGTTGCAGCTGGTGATTGACTGGAGCCGGGCGAATAAAAAAGAGATTTTCTGGTCGCTACGCATGAACGACAACCATGATTGGGCGGCTGATCGCACGTGGATGTTGACCGACTGGAAGCGAAACACGCCGGGACTCACAATGTTTCCATCTAGGTCCGCGGCCGTTCCATACGACCGGTACTCCATTCGGTGGAGTTCGCTGAATTATGAAATGTCGGAAGTGAGAACTGCCTTATTGGCGGATATAGAGGATGTCTTGAAGAATTATGATGTCGATGGGATCGAATTGGATTTCTTCCGGTTCCCAATATTCTTCTTCCCCCAGATGATTTACCAACCTGTCACTCAATATCATTGCGATATCATGACAGAGCTCTTGGTGGATGTTCGGCAGATGACAGAGGCCCATTCGATTAGGCGTGGTCGGCCCATCCTTTTAGCGGTTCGGGTTCCCGATTCGGTGGGGTATTCGAAGGAGATAGGATTAGACTTGGTAAAGTGGCTCGAAGACGGTTTGTTGGACATTCTGATCGCCGGAGGTTTTTTCCAACTCAATCGCTGGAGTTATATGGTTGATATCGGGAATCGTTATGACGTGCCCGTATACGCTTGTATGTCCTTTCGCATTGTCAGAGAAGGACCGAACGCAATTCCCGCGTGGCGGGGCGAGTCGCTATTGGCACTGGAAGACGGGGTGAAGGGGATTTATTTATTCAATGCTTATTTTCAAGAAGGATACAGCGGTTCGGCCGCGAACATGCCGATTTTTTCAGAGGTTCACGATATTAACGTTCTACGGAGTTTGCATCACGTCACGAGTTATTCATTCGGGGAATTTGCGGACCGGTATGAACGGCGAATTGAACTGCTGCAAACTGCCTTGCTCAATGGTATCCGTTACCTGAGTCCCGAAGTTGGGAGGCGCGTTCCTTATTATATGGTGTACCCTGGGGGGGGTATCAAGGTTCCCACTGAGGTTCCAAGTATTGCGGCCGCGATCGCCGTCGCTTCCAGCAACGATGAGATTTGGGTTGATTTCTCCCACGTTGAGACCTTGTCGAATTTAGTTATCAATAAGAAAGTTTTTATTCGTTCGTTTGATCTGAGCGAAGGAACGAGGCGAAAGGGCGCGACGATTCTGTTGGGTGATTCCAATGGTGGATTGCTTGACATTCGACCCGCGGGATCCCTCCGGATGGAGAACATGCGGATTGAGATTCCGGGGAATCAAGTAGTGACCATCAATGTCGAGGGGGCCCTGGAAACGAGTGGGGGCGAGTTTGTTTCGCTTGATGATGGGGAAGATGGAGTGGTGATCCGTGTGTTAAACGGCGGGGCGTTCGGCGCTGAACAAACCAAATTTCTTCACGCCGGAAGAAACACCATGATCACTTCATCGGGGTCGGGGAAAATCAGGTTTCGGAATTCCTTGCTTGTCGGTTCGAATTCCGAATTGCGAACCCTCATTCGCGGAGAAGGCAGTGAAACACTTTTTGAGGCCTCGACTTTTTATCTCTCCAAGGGAAGTGCCTTGGCGGGCCGGGCGCTTTCCAGCAAGGTTGTGCTCCGAAACAATATTTTCGGCGTTCAAGATTCCACCGAAGCGCGTCCGGCAATCGATGGGCTTTTCGGCGAGACAATCGCCCAGCGCAATTTATTTCAAAATGCGGGTGGCCTTGGTTCCGCGATCACGAACGACCCCGAAAGTATTGTGGGGGAAGATCCTTTGTTTGTGGCTCCCGGCGATGGCATCACCGGAGACTTTCGGTTGCGATCCGATTCGCCCGCGCGAGGTGTCGCAACCCGGGATCTTTTTCCTCCTATTGTCTATGATATCCTCGGAGAGTTACGCAGCGGACAACCTAGTATGGGGTGTTTTGAATGAATGCTCTGTTTATTGATCGAATTTGTGGTCCGACTCTGCGGATTTCGGGAGCGGGGGAGCGTTTGTCGTGATGAACCGTGAATTTGGAGAATCCGGGATGGGGCGACCGTGGCGATCGAGGTTCGTTTTGGTCTGGTTGTTACTCGCATTCCTGTTTGGAGGATGCGGACAACAAGACCAAGGCTTTCCGGATCGCCCGATCATTCTGATTTGCCCGTGGGCTGCCGGGGGAGGCACCGATCGGGTCGCTCGCCAGGTGGCGGTGGGACTGGAGCGGGAGTTGGGTGTCCCGGTGAGTGTCGTGAATGCGACTGGAGCCTCGGGAGTGACTGGGCATACGCGAGGAGCACTTGCCCGTGCCGATGGATATACAATCACGTTGGCAACGGCCGAGTTAAACATGCTTCATTGGCGTGGGCTAACTCCTATAACGTATCGGGATTATGAACTGGTGGGTTTGCTGAATCGGGATCCCGCCGCCTTATTCGTCAGAACCGACGCGCAATGGCAAACTCTCCGGGAGCTGGAAGAATTCATCTTGCGAAATCCGCGGGCCTTACGGGGATCGGGCGCCTCTCTCGGGGGCATTTGGCATGTTGCGATGGCCGGTTGGCTCAATTCGATCGGGGCGGATGTTGATGCTGTCCGGTGGATTTCGATGGAAGGCGCGACACCATCGTTGCAGGAACTCATGGCGGGCGGTCTCGACATTGTGAGTTGCAGTCTTCCGGAGGCGAGGTCCCTGCTTGAAGCAGGGCAAATCCGTGCATTGGGGGTCATGGAAGAAGAGCGACTTGAACAGTTTCCAAGTGTTCCGACGGTGAGAGAGCAGGGTGTGGATGCGCTGCTTGGCACTTGGCGGGGAATCGTAATGCCGAAAGGGGTTCCCGAAGATCGACGTCAGGTGCTTGTCACAGCTCTTGAGAAAGTCGTGCGGGATGATGAGTTTCGACTTTTCATGAGCCGGGCCGGTTTCAACTGGACGTATGAAGGGCCGGATGGTTTTGCTGAATTCCTCGAGGAATTGGACAGAGATTTTGGGGAAGTCCTGACGAGTGATGCCTTTGTGACCATAGGGGACGAAATCATCGGCCCCATGGCTTTTCCCGCACTACTTGGAGTATTGGGAGTGATCGTGATGATTGCCCTGCTGGCAACCAAGGAGATCGGACGCAATCAATCGTCTCCTGTTATCACGGGCAGAGGCGTTGTTCGTGTAGGCGGGGTTCTGGGTGCCGTCATTCTTTATGTGCTCGCCGCGGAAAGTGTCGGTTTTCTCCTGACTGCGTTTCCGCTCATCGGCCTTTTAATGTGGCGTTTTGGCGTGAGGTTTCGCACGAGCATGCTCGTGACCTTTTGCGTCGTGATCGTGGTATATCAAATCTTTGCGGTAATGCTGCGGGTGCCATTGCCGCGTGGGCTTTTAGGGTGGTAAGGCGTTATGGAAGGAGCATTTGCACAGGCGATCCAACAGGTTTTGTTCGACCCCTACGTATGGGGAGTTATCGTTCTGGCTGCCTGTTATGGTGTTTTTATGGGGGCGGTTCCCGGCCTCACGGCCACGATGGCGGTCGCCCTGCTGATTCCTGTGGTCTATTTCATGGAGCCAATTCCCGCATTGGCGGCCCTGGTTACCTTGGTGGTCTGCGCCATATTCGCCGGGGACATCCCGAATGCGATTTTACGTATACCGGGGACTCCCGCGAGCGCTGCCTATACGGATGACGCCTACAACCTTACCCAACAAGGAAAAGGAGAGCAGGTATTGGGGACATGTCTTCTTTTCAGCGTGGCGGGAGGATTGGTGGGAGTGGTTATTTTGATTTTGTTTGCGCCATTTCTGGCATCGTTTGCCGCACGCACCTTCAGTGTCGTCGAATATTTTTGGTTGTATCTTTTAGGTCTCACTTGCGCGGTCGTTGTATCCCGAGGATCACCGCTACGCGGTTTGCTTGGATTGATTATCGGCCTCCTCTTGGCCTCTATCGGGTTGAGTGCGATTCACGCTGAGGCACGCTTAACCTTTGGTTGGCCGGAATTGTTTCAAGGAATCAATTTCATTCCGGCCATGATTGGATTGTTTGGGGTCTCGGAGATTTTGCGGCACGCCTGTTCTTTCGATCAGGAGCGAAAACAGCCCGAGATCGACCCGAGGGGAGCAGTGGAAAACGGTGATGATCCTGGTTCAGATGGGGGACGGGTGACGGCGATCATTGCCCCCCCGAAGGCCGTGGCCCCGAGTAGAATGGCTCGTTGGACGGATGCTTCCGTCGGGGTTCTTTTTCGTAATACGCTTCCAATGCTTTGGGGCCGCAAAGCCCACACGCTTCGCTCGGGGACGGTCGGTTCGTTTGTTGGAATGCTGCCGGGAGCGGGGGCGGATATCGCGTCTTGGGTTTCGGTTGCCGCATCAAAGCGTTTTTCGAAGAAACCCCAGGACTACGGGAACGGGTCCCTGGAGGGAGTAGGGGATGGAGCGGCAGCAAAAAGTGGGGCCCTCGCCGGGGCGTGGGTGCCGGCGCTTGTGTTCGCGGTTCCCGGCGATTCCGTTACCGCAATCATTATCGGAGTTCTGCTGATGAAGGATATCGTGCCGGGGCCCGACATTTTCATTAATCAGGCTGATGTCGTCCATAGCATTTATATTTTGTTTATTTTAGCCAATTTGGTTCTCATCGTTGTTGGAATCGCTGCGATCCGGGCGGGCGGTTTCATTCAGATTATCCCGAAGCGGATATTGTTACCCCTGATCCTTCTGTTCTGTATCGCGGGATCTTACGCTATCAACGGAAGTTATTTTGATGTGATGGTGATGGGCGCCATGGGGCTGCTCGGTTTTCTTCTCGATCGACGCAACATTCCGTTGGGTCCCGTTGTATTGGGCATAATTCTCGGACCTCCGCTTGAGGAGCGCTTCATTCAGACGATGACGGCAGCGGAAGGAAACCTCCTTGCCTTCTTCTCCCGTCCGGTCGCCGCTGTATTGGGGATCCTGGTAATACTCATATGGGTGACTCCAACCATAGCCTGGTTGCGTCGCAGGCGGGCGGAAACGCGAGACCAGCGCGTTGACTGAGATGAAGTTGCGCGTTAGAAGCCAACTGTTTCTCACCTTTGTTCTTGTTTCTTCGGCGACAGGCGTCACTTCCGGGAATAGCAGCAGAATCATCGCCGATTATCCGTTAACGCATGTTTGGGACAGCCGGCACTCCTCGGCAGGGATCACAATAGGAGAGTTGGAGTTGGGCCCGGGCCTCATCCCCGTTTCAGTAAGTCGTGCACTGGGTGCGCAAGGGTGGAATCGAGAGAGTCCGTCTTTATTGAATTCTATTCGGACCGATGCATATTTTCAGTTTAATTTCGTGGTCGAAGCCGGGTACGAGGTTTCACTGGATTTGCTCGAGTTGGTAGTGCGTCGGTCAGGCCCCAATTCTCCTCGTTACCTTGATGTGCAGGTCAGCACAGATGATTTCCGAACTGAAGGCTTTTCGGTCGCTCGGTTCGCGATGGTCAGTAGTGGTGGCGACGGGGAGGAGATCCCCCCAATCGAATTGGCCCAGTTCCCTGTAATTCAAGGGATCCGAGGACCCCAGAGTGTGGCTTTTCGAATCTTCGCATGGGGAGATTCTGCGACGGGAAGTCAAAATAATCTGGCCCTCGGGCGAGAGAGAGGTCCCAGGATCAGCGGCCGGGTTCACTTGGATGAAACGTTCTCGCCGGGGACGGCAGGAGCGGTAAATGCGGCACTTGCTTCAGATGGAACGGAGGTGGCTGCAAGCGGCGGGAAGAGGGAGGATATTCGATTCTTGTTTATGGAATCTGACGATGTGGTGGATCCTTGGGGCCGCTTATCATTCAAGGCTGGTGCGATACGTCTTCAGGGGGAAGCTCGGACCGATCGAGGGGCGACTCTGCCGGCATTTTACCATGCCTTATCAAGTCAGCCGAAGAGAGACGGATGGTGGCTATACGCTGTTCGCATGCGGGAAGGCGAATGGAGTTTAATTCGCTACCACACCAGGGACGGTGTTCTATTCGAGGACGAGCAAGTGTTGTTCACGGAGTCACAGGATCGGAATTGGGTGGGACCTAGTGGAATTACGCGGAACGAGCGGACGGGAGAAATGATCATGCTCCGCACCTCTCGTCCGGATCCAGCGGAGGGGCTTCCGTATTGGATGTGGGCGTATGGCAGTGCCGACGGATCAAATTGGCAGCTTCTCCGGAATGAGCCCTTGTTTTCTGATCACGAGGTTTTTGGTTTATTGTGGAGCCGGGAGCCGGAGGAGTATATTTCCTTGCAGACGACCTATCAGCAGTGGGCGAAAAAATATCCTGATAACCTCGGCGGCAACACCCGGAGGGTCTTGCATCTGCGCAGTTCGCCTGACGGTCAAAACTGGGCGCCGAATACAAGTGTGGGACAAGCGCGTTTAGAATACCCTAGGATTCCTGTAGAAGATTTGATCGTTCCAGATGCGATGGATCCGGATGAACTGGAATTTTATGCGATGCAGGGGTTTTACTACAATGATCGCTATGTAGCCATGGTATTAAATTATGCTCCCAGTCCACAGGCTGTAAATCCAAATTCAACGAGAGGTGAATTGCACGGACCGCACCTTTATGCAGAATGGTGGATTAGTGATAATGCATCGAATTGGAGGCGTCCATACCAGGGACAGTCTGCAACGTCTTTCGGGAGCATCGTGCCTTGGAAGCGAATTACACATTCTCCCATTCTGGTTAATGATGAACTTAGATTTATCATAGGATCGACTGTGTACAGTTTAGATCAAGATCGGTTCGCGGGGGTATATTCTCGGGCGAATGCGGAGTTTTCAACACCCACTAGCGTCCAGTTAAAAGTCCTTGAATACCAGTTGGTTCGAAATATCATTCGCGGGTTTTCCGTTATTATAGTTTGCAAATAGCTGATTCATAGGGGTCTTCTGAAATACGTTGACGCTCAAGATTTGTAGAATTCGGCTGAGACTTTCATCGAGTCCATGGACCTTATTGAGACAGGCCACCATGAGGTAGACGCACGTGGCGATCCATATCTGGGTGCGCACCGCGTTGTCACTGGTTCCGTAGAATGCTTTTATTCGAAGATTCTGCTTGATCCATTTGAAGAAGAGTTCGATCCGCCAGCGGCTCTTGTAAATCGCGGCGATGGTTAACGCAGGCAACGTTAAATTGTTTGTAAGGAATGTCAGGCGCTTGTTTGTTTCGGTATCGAAATAAGAAATACGGCGAAGGCGGTCAGGGTAATCCCGTTTTCCCTTTTTCGTCCGCAAGACGATCACTTGATCGCATCTGAGACCAGTGGATTTATCAACCTGCCGAGATTCACACACGGTGAATCGGGTATTGGATTTACTGCGAATAACGAAGAATGCACCAGCCAGATGGATACGGAAAAGGCGGGCGAAATCCAGGTAGGCACGATCAAAAACATAGATGCTTCCCTCCTCAAATGCCATGCGATCGAGAAAGTTGACGTCATGAATTGATCCATCGGTAATGCTGATGAACACAGGGATCGAGCCGGCAAGATCGATCTGGGTATGCAGCTTGATCGCCGCCTTCGTTCTTCTGAACTTCGCCCACGGGAAAATAGAAAGGCACAGGTCGATAGTCGAGGCGTCAACCGCGTAAACCATCTCATCCATCTCCAAGCCGTTCGGCTCGTTGACGTAAAGGCGGCGCGCCTTACGAATGAGAATTTGGCCGAGCGCTTCATAAATTCGCCAATCCCGAAACTCGTTCGCGTAAGCAATGTTGGTTCGGGTGATGTTGCCCCGAATTCCCATGGCGTAGAGATGTTGACTGTTACGTAAACAAGCTTCGATATCACGCAATCCTTCGCGAAATGTGATCTGCGCAAATGCCATTGCCAGGAATTGGTCACGTGCGCTCATTCCCCGACTCTGGCGAGGCATCGGGTAGAGAGCAACGCAACGCTCAAACTGCTCGCGGTGCAGCGTATCCATTACTTGGGTGAAAATGAGACGGCCTTCGTTCATGAGGCCAGTCTCAATAAGCCCGCCCCGAACACCAGACCAAGCTTCAAATACGTCACAACAAACTCACCTCTTTAGATCATGAAAATCCGTTACTTACAAATCCGAGGTGGCCCCTTAGCTGGACGCTAGTGTTCAACACCAATCTTTACCATGCCCGCCGTACCGATGGAGATCAATGCTGACGTTTCCTGGCAAGATGCGCCACGGAGACAACGGTACCATTCGCACCAGCAAAGTTACGTGATGGCGGAGCTAGTGTTGGAGGATGGAAGGACGATCCCCGGTTATGAAAGGGAAAGAATGATCATCCGGGGACTCGATGTGAAGAGGTACCAGTTGTCGTGGGATGGGCGAACTGGCGTTGAGCTCGCCGGAATTCCGGTGCAGTTGAGGATTTTTTTTCGCGATGCATATATATACTCAGTATCAAGCGAGGGAAGCTCGCCGATAATCTATTAATACGTTATATAAATGGGCGGATGAGTTAACATTAACTGCTTTGCGTAACCATCATTCCCGCATGTCCAAAATTACTTTATGATGTTTAAATCCCTATGCCCGTCTCGCACCGCGTCGCTTCTCGCGGGCCTTCTATTGGTAAGCTCGAGCCTACTTGACCCGATGATTATGACCTATCCGGAATCCTAGGACTTTCACGCGGAACCGTGAGGGACGAGGTGGTTGAGATGCGCGATATTGTGCCGACACTGCTTGAGGCCGCCGGAGTCGAGATTCCCGCCTCGATCTAAAACCAGCTGAAGCCGGAACCCCAACAGGGCAGACGCTCCACCGCGGGAGGGTTGTCGGCCAGATGAAACAGCCTTGGTTTAGCTCATTTAACGTAATCGCAGTTTTTGGCGGATGTGTTGCAGGAATTCCAGCCGGATGTCTGAGGGGAAAAGGTGGGCCATATCCGGACGGTAAAGTGGAATGACCTCTCCCGGGACGTTGTTGATGGCCGCTTGAATTCCGTCGGCGGGGCAGACTCGGTCAATGAGTCCAAGAGAAACGATCAGCGGGGCCTCGATCCTGCGGGCGAAGTTACCGCCATCATAGTACTGGAAGGTCCGGTTGATCTGTTCGCGCTGGCTTTGGGGGGTGGTATCCGCCATCGCCTTCGGCCAACCGGGTTCTCTGTTCAGAAGATAGCCGGAGAGGTCACACATGGCTGGGACGGAGGCCACGGCCAACGATACCCGGGGGTCGAGCCCGGCACCCGCCAGGACTTGAGCCCCCCCTTGGCTGGAACCATAGAGGACCAGATCGCGCTGGTTCCAGTCGGGATGGGATGCGAGGTGGTCGGTCGCTGAAATCACCCGCAGAAACATTGTCCGGAAGTACCACTCTTCCCGGGAAAGGACGCCATCCCTGCGATAACGGGCCAACTGGTTTTGACTTAACTCCTGGTAGTAAGCGTCGGATTGGTTGTTTGGCAGACCATGGGCATTGATGTCGAGAGCCAGAAAGCCTTGTCCGGCCCAGTATTCAGCTACGGACAGATTGGCACTCCGAACCCCCGCACCGTGAAGGATCAGGATCGCGGGCAAAGATTGCCGGCCAGCATCTTTTGGCCGTGACAGATACCCGGAGACAGGCATTTCCCCGGCAATGTCAATTGTCAGGTTCCAGGATTCCAAACCGCTCTGCGACGATTCCACCGGAGTGAGCTCCGCTGTGTGGGGAAGGGCCCGCCAGGAGGCCATCTGGCTCTGCCAGAAGTCATCGAAATCAGCAGGCTCCGCTGTGGAAAGCTCAATGGAGGAGGGTTGAAACAGAAGGCCGATTGTCACGTTGTGCGCCGAACTTTCGTCATCATCGCGAAGCAATGCCGCATCAGCCAGGACCAATCCGGGCCCAGGGTCCTGTACTTCGAAAGTATACGATCCCTGCCCGACCTTCCAATTCATCTCCCTCGGCTCACCTCGCCAGCCATTCCTGACGGTTATCCGGCCTTGCCATCCGCTCTCCGCGGCAGTGTCGGGGTTGACCTCAACCGTTACCCGGGCTGTTTCACCCTCGTGATAGATGCCGTTCTCGCGGTCCAGCGACAGGGTTAAGAGATTCTCCTGTGCCGTCAGTAAAGGAACGATGAGCCAGGAGGAACAGACTGCCAGGGACAAGACGGCCTTGGCGGAAATTTTCGTGATAATACTCATAAATACTTTTTGGTTAGGCGAATTGACGTAGCCTACTTTTTCCCTTGTTCGGTCGCCGATCAAGGGTCAACCGCTTTGATGGTTCCGAAAACTGTATGGGTAAATGCAGCAGGCGTCCGGCCGGGGACTTGCAGCCGTAAGTCGCACGCTTTACCCGGGCAAGGTGCAGCCAGGGGCTTCCCTGGGCGTCGGCTGACGTGCGGAAAGCGGACTGGCGGAGCGTTCCAGTCGGAGGGTCAGGATGATGGTGCCGTCGGGGACGTTCGATTCCTTGCATCCAGCCCGCTGAGCGATTCTCGCTCACTTGGAGGTCGTGTTATCCGTCGGACGAAAATCGAGGGTTAAGTGGGGGATGAAAAGGGCGTTGATAAAGTCGTCTTGAAAACTTGGTTGTTCGTTGAGCTCCACGAATTGGAGCCGCTGAATCAGCCGCTCCATGCGGGTTTTAGCACCTGCGTCCACGGTGGCGTTGATCGCGCCTTTTAGGGAGGTGTTCCCGCAAACCTCGATCGCTTCTTCCGGCAAAGGAGGGAGAATGCCGATGTCCATCAAGTCGTGGAGGTCGACCCTCCGACCGAAGTTTCCGGCGAGGTAAACTTTTTTCAAATTGTTGATTTCGATCTCCGCCACGCGGCAGAGGGTGATGATTCCGGAGAAAACCGCCGCTTTGGCTTGGAGGAACGTGCTGATGTCGGTTTCGCTGACGTAGATGTCATCGGTCAGCGAATACACCTTCTCCCCCTCGCCGAGCAGGTTCTTGCGTTCTACTTTTGGATGGCGTCTGGCAAAGCGTCCTTTCTTGCGCAGGATGCCGGCGCGAAAGGCCGCCGCCACGAAGGAGATCACGCCGGATCCGCAGAGGCCGGTGGCGGGTTCGTTATGGATGGTGCTCCAGTGGATTTCCTCGCCGTCGTTCCAGACTTATTCGATGGCGCCGGGGATGGCGCTGGATCCGCAGGCAAGGCCGCCTCCTTCGAACGAGGGACCGGCGGGGACGGCCGAACAATAAAGTTTGCCGTTGGCTTTCAGCGCGATCTCCGCGTTCGTGCCCAAGTCGACGAAGAGCGTCCGGTCGGGGGCGTTCTCCCGGAGCTTTTCTGACCTCGGCTGATGCGAGATCATCGGACGGCGGCGAGTGAGTCCCTCAGAAGAAGGGTTTCGGAAATGTTGTCGGTCCGATTGCATCCTTCCCAGTCGACCCATACGTATTCAAGACATACATACCCGTCGTAGTCCCTGGAACGGAGGCGCCGGATGATCTCGGCGAAATCGATCGTGTTTCCCTTCACCGTCGCCTGCAGTTGCCCTTTGGCGCCCCCGCGGGCATGGAAGTGCGAAGCGTGGTTCAGGAGGGGGTGGACGACGGAATCCTCCATCCCCTGGTAAATGAAATGGCCGTAGTCGAGGGTAAGCGTCAGGCCGGGGACCGCTGCGAGAAACCTCAGGGTCGATTCGGGATCGGACAAGAGGGATCCGACGTGCGGTTCGATGGCGTAAACGATTCCTTCCTCCCGGGCGGCGTTTACCCGCCAGGCGGCCTCCTGCATCGCCAGTTCCCTATCTTTCTCCGCTTCGACTCCCGGGTGGGCGACGCCGGGAAGTCCGGTCAGGTGCCGGCAATCGAGACGGCGGGCGAATTCCAGCATTCCTCGGAAGGTGGCGCGGTTGCGTTCACGCACCGCCGGATCGGGAGCGTTGGCGGCCGCCACCGGCGGTTCTTCTCCGGTTTGTAAAAAAACGTCGGATACGGCCAGGCGGTGGTTCTCCAACTGGCGGCGCAATCGGTCGGCCTGGCCGGAGATGTCGCTCAAGACCGTGCTCGGATAAAGATGCGAACGTCCCTCGAAAATTCCGAGATCGACCGCGTCGAAGTCGAGCAGCCGAAGCAGAGCCAGCACCTTGTCGTGCGGCAGGAGCGGGAAGGTGAAGTCGGCGCAGGAGAATCGAATCATCGGGTCAGTCATTTCAGTTTAGAAAGGTTTCGATCATTGCGATCGCGTTTGGGGAAAAGTCCGCCGCCGTTTTATAAGTTGGTTTTTCAAGGTGATCAGAGTAATGGAAGCGGACCGGGAGGCAACCCCGACCGGTAGGCCGCGTCGAGTTCGTCCAAGGCCGCCGCCGGGCTTGCTCCGTCGCGCAGGCAACGGGCGAGGGCTTCCCCGCCTTTTTCCTGCAACGGCACATACCCGTCGTAGCGGGGACGGACGATCGCCTCTCGCTGGGCCTTTCCGGCTCCGGAGAAAAACCCACCGCAGATGCGGTCGAGTTCCGGGTCCTCCCATGCTTCGGTCCGCGAAGGCTGTCCCCCGGCGAGGGTATAGATTCCCTGTTGAACCTCGGCGCTTCCGGTGAAGAGCGCATAGTCGACCGCCAGCTCGATGTCTCGGCATTTTCGGGAAACCGCGATGCCGGTGCCCCCAATTACACTGCGGAGAGGACGCCCATCATCGAGTTTTATCAGCGGCCCGTAACGGAGGGAATGTTTGCCGAAACCCCGGCGGCAGTAGTTGCGGTAGGAATACGCGAACGGGCAGTAGGCGTATTCGTCGGCGGATGACAACTTTTCGGCGAGACGAATCGGGTTCAATTCGAAGATCGACGCCGGCATCCCGTCGGCCAGGTCCCGCAACAGGTCCAGGGCGGCCAATCCGGTTTCGCGGTCGATCATCCGTTCCCGGTCGGTGAAGCACTGCCCGCCGAGCGCTTCGCAAAGCATGTGGAAATTGAGATAAAGATCGGCCGACCATCCCGGCATGATCACCAGTCCCCGCCGGGAGAGCTCGATCAATTCCCGCCAAGTGGACGGGGGAGAGACGTCCGCCCGTTCCAGCAGGTCGGGACGCCAGCTCGGGGCGGGGGTGGCCGCGTCGACCGGAATCGCGAGGAGTTTGCCTTCGTAGTTATAGCTGTCGAAGGAGGCGCCGATCGAGTGTTGGCTCAATTCATCGATCCGTTCCCGGGGCAGGTGCTGGTTTAAGTCCAGGAGCAAGGAGCGGGCGAAGGCGAAACCGGCCCAGGGATGGTCGATGACCACCAGGTCGAACTTTTCCGCCAGGACGTCGACCGGCATGTGGCCGAACTCATGCAGCGACCGTTTCTCCCAGCGGATGCGGACCCCCGGATGGGTCTCCTCGTAGCGTTGCGCCGTGGCAACCAGGGGAGGGAGCGCCCGGCTGTGATCCCAGGTGATTCCTGTCAGTTTTCGAATCATCCTTAGCTCTCGACTCAGTCGAGATGGAAAACCTCCCGGAGCTCCGTCGCGGCCGGAGTTCCGTCGTCGTTGTATTCCATCACATCGCTCATGAACTCCCACCAGCGTTTGCAGGCGTCGGTCTCGGCGATCGCCGCCCAGCGGGCTTCGTCTTCGACCTCCACGTATCCGAACAATTGCCCGGTTTTCTCGTTCAGGAAGATCGAATAATTGTGGGCGCCATGCTCGCGGAGCACCGCGGCGAGGTCGTTCCAGATCGGATTGTGGCGTTTCTCGTATTCGGCTTCGCAGCCGGGGAAAACCTGCATCATAAAAGCTTTGCGAATCATGGTCTCCTTTCGTGATTTAATGGATGGTCACCGGTTTGCCGGCTTTGGCCGATTGGCAGGCGGCTTCGATGATTTCCATCGATGCGAGCCCGAGGCGGCCGTCGGATCCGTTGGGTGCGACTCCGAGGACGGCGTCGACGAAATTGTTCAAGGGGGCTTTGTCGGGGTAGCGGTCCTGCGCCGGGATTTGCGGAAGTTCCCGTCGTTCCCCCTCGAACGGAACGAACGTGCAAGTGCCGTTCCACAGCTCCATCAGGAGGATCGCCCTGGTCCCGTAAACCCGGACCTCGTAGTTCCTCTCCGACAACGGGGTCGCGGCGGTGCTGGCCAATGAAACGAGCGCACCGTTCTCCAGGGTGACCGTTAACACGTCGTAGATATCGTTGGGCGAGCCGGCGAAATCCATTTTGGCGAACACCTCGGCCGGTTTCAGTCCGGTCAGGAACTTTAGATAGGCGGCCGCGTGGGAAATCTGGCAATAGATCTGTCCGCCGCCGGCGATCGCCGGATCGTTGTAGGATCCTTTGGAGGGCTCCACATAGACCTCGTCCATGCCATGGGTCGGGGTGGTGTTGATTCCGGTCAGCAGTTTGTCGATCGGGTTGGTCATTAAAACCGAGATCATTCGGATCTCTCCCAGCTCGCCTTTCCGAATCATTTCCCGTGCTTCGAGACCGTGGCTGGTGAAATGCCACGGGCAACTGATCAGCAGTTGCAGGTCATTCTCGTCCGCCAGATCGCACAATTCGCGGGCTTCGCCGGCGGTGAAGGTCATCGGTTTTTCCAGCAGGACATGTTTCCCTTTTTGCAGGGCGGCTTTGGCCTGCCGGTAATGCATATTGGGGGTGGTGGCGATCACCACGGCGTCCAGCTCCGGGAGGTCGAGCAAGGCTTCGTAATCGGTGAAAGCCCGTCCGGCTCCGAAGTCTCTGGCGACCCGGTCGGCCTTCTCCTGGGTCCGGCACTGGACCGCCGCCAGCGTGGCCCGGGGATGATCGAGGATCGCGGGAATATGGGCGAAAGTCGCCCACCAGCCGGCGCCGATCACGCCGACGCTCAGTGTTTTTTCATTCGGCATCAGGGAACGTAAGGTTTAAGTTTATCGAAATTGAGCTCTACTCCAAAACCCGGTTTCTTTTCGTCCAGGGTGATGTGCCCGTTCACCGGGAGTGGTTCGCCGATGATGGTGTCGAAGATCGGGTGGAGTTCCTTGCCTTCGCCGGTACTGAGGAATTCGGCGTAGGCGCTATTGGTGTTGGAGAGCACGAAATGGTAATTATATACGGAAGCCCCATGGGGAATCACCTGCATGTCGTATGGTTTGGCCATTGCGGCGATCCGTCGGGTCGGGGTGAGACCGCCGCACCACTGGATTTCCGGTTGGATGATGTCGGTGGCCCGGTTGGCGATGATGTTGTGGAACGCCTTGTAATGATATTCCAGGTTGCCGGTGGCCAGTTGAATCGGGGCGATGCGTTCCCGCAGGTAGGCGTTTTGATCGGTGGCCCATCCGTTTTGCAGGGGATCCTCGAACCATTTGACGTCGTATTCGCGCACCCGTTCGGCCACCCGGCAGGTGAATTCCACATCCCAGGAGAGGTAGCAGTCGACCATCACCTCCATCTTCTCTCCCAGATCCTGACGGAGTTTTCCGATCAGATCGGCCATTTTCAGGATCCCTTCGCGACCCGATTCGACGCCCCACGGGGCGGCGATCTTGACCCCCAAAAAACCGCGATCCTTCCAGTGCTCGGCGTAATCCGGGTGAATGGTGACGTAACACGGGATCGAATCCTTGGTCTTTCCGCCGAGCAATTTGTAAACCGGAATTCCGAGCGCTTTGGCCACCAGATCATAGAGAGCCAAATCGACCCCGGCCATCGCCATGTTGGTGATTCCCCCCAAGCCATAGGGCAGGGTGGAGCGGTTCATCTGATCCCAGATCAACTCGATGTTGAACGGATCCTGTCCGATCAAGAACCGCTTGAAGTGTTGCTCGATCACGGCGCAGGCGAAGGCTCCGCCCCCGTAGTTGACGCAACTGCCGGTCACCCCCTCGTCGGTTTCGATCTCGATTGCGTAGGGATCCTGACCCGGTCCCATCCAGAGGGACCGTATCCGCGAATACTTGGAATGAACCGACATCGGGTTGGCGATCAGCGTCTGGGCCTGCCAGCCCCCGCCCCAGTACTGGGATTCCCCCTGGGCGGCCCCGCGGGCCCCGGTGTCGCCGCTCGAAATGGTGTACAATTTGATCCCGGTGATTTTCATAGTTGATGGAATCATCTCGCGGAACCGCTAGAGTGGCAAACCTCGTCGATTACGAATTTACGACAAATTGTTCTGGCTTTTCGGCACGAGATTCGCCAACCATGATCCGGTGAATACGTTTCATTATCCCCCGGTGAACGCCGCGGCCATGCGAGGTGGGTGTTATCTGACCTCAATCGGTTCCCTGGCATATGGCCGGTCCGAAGTTTATCCGGTTCAGGGGCATCCGGAAGAATTCGCTTTCGATTGGAACCAGGGGCGTGTTTTGTCCGATTTCGCCCTGGTGTTGATCGTGGAAGGAGCGGGGGAGTGGCAGGCGGCCGAAGAGGATCCGGTTGAAGTCCGGGCCGGGCACGGATTCCTGATCGTGCCGGGGCAATGGCACCGTTACCGGCCGCTACCGGCGACCGGGTGGGTGGAAAAATGGATTTGCCTCCGAGG
Organism: Verruconatronum alginivorum; assembly: GCF_056590205.1. Lineage (NCBI taxonomy): Bacteria > Pseudomonadati > Verrucomicrobiota > Opitutia > Opitutales > Verruconatronaceae > Verruconatronum > Verruconatronum alginivorum. Next base: position 4,934,694 of record NZ_JBWPVQ010000001.1, read on the forward strand.
GGCCGCGATTCACGGATTCGTGCGGGCCGGCATACTTCCGGCGGACTGCGTGTTGCTCCCGGATCGCTTCAGTTCGCGGATGGAAGCCCGCTTGGACCGGCTTCGAAACGACGTTCTGGCCGATCCGCTCCGCAATCTACCCTCGTGGGGCGCCCGGGCTTTGGCCATTTTGCTGGAGTCGTGCGGCGATCCCGCGATTCCCGAACATTCGGGGCCGCAACTGGAGCCGCCAGTGGAGAAGGCGGTCCGCTTTATCGAGAACAATTGCCACCGCCCGTTGCACGTCGACCAGGTGTCGACCGTGTGCGGACTGGAACGGCGGACCTTGGAGCGCCGCTTTGATGCGGCGGGGCTCGGACCGGTCGGACGCTTCATTATTCAACAGCGGATCGCCCGGGCGGAAATTCTCCTCGCCGAAAGCAGTCTCACTATCAAGGAGATCGCTTATAGCTGCGGGTTCGGCGCGCCCCAGCGAATGATCTACGATTTCCAACGCCACCGGGGGCTCACGCCCGGCCAATGGCGTGCCCGGAGTTGATTTCTAGCAAATTGTATTTCGGATTTACGACACTTTATTTCTTGCCTTGCGGACGAGAACCCGCTTCGGTATGGGGCTTACCCGATCGACTTCGACATGACCGATTCAACGATCCATCCGCCGAACACTCGCTATCATGACGGGCGCCCGGTGGCGACCATCCGGCTTCCAGCCCGGGACCAAGGCGTGGTATTTTCGCATGGTCAAGGGCCGGACGACTGTGACATTCGCAACGTCCGGGAAGCGGTGGTTTACCAGGAAGACGGTCTGTATCATCTTTTTTATGACGGCTGTGGGCCCAAAGGCTGGCTGGCTTGCCTGGCCATCAGTCGCGATCTTCTCACCTGGGAACGGAAGGGACCGGTCCTCGATTTCGGTGCACCCGGGAGTCCCGACAGCGCGGCGGCCACGTCGCCGTGGATGATCCACCACGACGGTTGGTGGCACATGTTCTACCTGGGAACGCCCAACGCCACGGCGGCACCGGATTACGTGCCGTCATTTCCTTACCTCACGTTGAAGGCACGGGCGCGCAAGTTGGCGGGTCCGTGGGAAAAGCAGCCCTCGGTGACGCCGTTTCTCCCGACGGAGAACACCTGGTATTCGCTTACCGCCAGCCCCGGTTACATCATCCCGCACGGCGAAACGTTTCTTCAATATTTCAGTGGCACGACCTGTGTCCATCCGTTGCCTGATAACGATGTTTCCCGGCTCGACCCCGACTCGGTCAAGCGTACCATCGGTATCGCCGTCACCCGGGATCTCAATGCGGAATGGACCCCGACGCCGGTCCCGATCGTTCCGATTGAGGAACAGATCGAAAACTCCTCACTTTATTACGAACCGGCCAACCAGACCTGGTTTCTTTTCACCAACCATATCGGCTCGGGCGAGGTGGACGGGGTGATTACTGAATTCACCGACGCCATCTGGGTTTACTGGTCTAAGGACCCGCTGAAGTGGGATCCCGCCGACAAAGCGGTGGTTCTCGACGGCTCCAATTGCATTTGGGCGAAGCGCTGCATCGGGATGCCGGCGGTGGTTCCCCATGAAGGTAAACTGGCCATCCTGTATGATGCGGCGCCGGGAGACTCGACCTCCCATATGGGACGGGACATCGGCCTTTGCTGGCTCGACCTGCCCCTGACGCCACCGACCGATCCGCAACACTCAACCCGGAAATGACATGACGCCCATTCGTGGAATCTTCTGCCCGAATATTATTCCATTTAACGACGACCGTTCCATCAACGAGGAGGAGCTTCGACGAATCATCCATTGGTTGATCGAAAAAAACATCGGCGGTTTATACCCGAATGGGAGCACCGGCGAATTCATCCGGTTGAGTTTCGAGGAGCGGTTGCGAGTGGTCGAGATCGTGGCCGAAGAGACCCGGGGACGGCGTCCGATTTTGGCGGGGGCCGCTGAAGGGAACATCGATCTCGTATTGAAAGCCTGCGCCCGCTATGCCGATCTCGGTTGCCGGGCTGTTTCGATCACCGGGCCGTATTTTTTCAAGGTCTCGCCGGAAAGCATCGAACATTATTTCCGCGAGGTGGCCCGGCAGTCGCCGATCGACATCGTTCTCTACAATATTCCTCAGTTTTCGAATGAGATTCCGGTCGAGACTATTCGCCGACTCGCCCTGGATTGTCCTCGAATCGTGGGTACGAAGGACAGCAGTCGGGACATGCCGCGTTTTCTGAATACGTTGAATTCGGTCAAATCCCAGCGTCCCGATTTCGCGGTATTGGTCGGGTGCGAGGAGATTCTCTTTCCCACCCTGATCATGGGGGGCGACGGTGGCACCATCGCCAGTGCTGGTGTGGTGCCGGAGGCGATCGTGAAAATTTGGGACGACTTTCAGTCCGGCGACTACGACTCCTGCAAACGGGTCCAACTCAAGCTGCTGGAATTGATCAACACGATGCTCTTCGCGGGCAATTTTCCGGAAGGATTCCGGGTGGGGGTCGGATTGCGGGGATTCCGCCCGGGCCCCCCGCGTCAGCCGATCAGTCCGGCCGAACAAGGGAAGATTGAGGAGGCCCGTCGGACGATGGCGTGCCTATTGGCGGAATGCGGTTTCAGCGAGGCGGCGGCTGCCTGCGGACGCGGCGCTTCCGGTGAGGGGGCGTTTTCGACCGATCAGTTCGAGGAAATCGTTCGGCAAGTGATGAGTCAGCTGCGGAATCATTGAGTCCGAGGTATCGGATTCCGATGGAAAGCGTTCACGCCAATTCACTTAGTTATCTCGTAATCGGAGTTTACTTTCTCTTTTTGTTGAGCCTCGGATTTATTTTCAAACGGCTCAACAAGGACGATACCGACTACTTCCGCGCTGGTTCCCGCAGTTCCTGGTGGCTGGTCGGGATGAGCATCGTGATGAGCGGGATCAGTACCCAGACGTTCATTGCCAATGCGGGGGTCGCTTACCGTTCGGGTTTCAGCATCCATTGGATCTATGTGGTCAACACGGTCTGTTATCTGCTGTTGTTTCTGGGAATAGCCGCCTGGTATCGTCAGGCGCGAGTGACGACGTTTGCGGAGATGGTCCGGGACCGATTTGGCGTCAGTTTTCAGCAGTTCTTCACTTATTACAGCATCGTCATGGTGGTGATGATGGGGGCGTTGGGGCTCTATCAACTCTCCCTCTTTGCCTCGACGATCTTTCATTTTCCAATCGAACGGGTGATCCTCGTCACCGGTCTGGTGGTGGTGTTTTACACCCTGCTCGGAGGAAATTGGGCGATCCTGGCGGCCGACTTTCTCCAGGGGTTGGTGCTCTTTTCGATGGCACTGTTGATGGCCATCCTTTCGCTGCAACTCATCGGGGGATTCGAAGGGTTTCTCGGGGCGGTCAAATCTCAAGGCTTGCAGAACGACTTCGCCATGGTGACGCGTGGCGGGAAAGGGGGGAATTACGGATTCAGTTGGTTGATTGGCGTGGGGGTCATCCAGATATACGCGATTCTCGGCATCATGGGGAGTCAGCGCTATTTTTCCTGCAAGGACGGCCGGCACGCGCGGAAAGCGGCACTGCTGGCGATGGTGGTTAGCGTCATCGGCATGGCGGTTTTCTTTATTCCTCCGATGGTCGCCCGCCTGCTCTTCGCCGCGGAGATCGAAGGATTGGGGGTGCCGAACCCGACCGACGTTTCTTACGCGTTCATGAGCATGCAACTGCTTCCCAATGGTTTCGTGCCGTTGATGGTGGTCGCCATGTTTTCCGCGCAAATGAGCACTCTCGACACCGCATTGAACGCGAACTCCGCCGTATTCGTTCGAAACGGTTATCCCGCGTTGATGCGGTTGCTGGGAAACATTCCGAGCGAGGATCCGAAATACTTGCTCCGCCTGGGACGCTGTTTTACCTCCGGCCTCGGGATCTGTCTCATCGCGCTTGCACTTCTTATTTCGCGGGTGAATCAAACCATCGGGGTGTTCGAGATTTTTCTGAAAATGGTCGGACTGGTCCTCGTTCCTATGCTCCTTCCGCTTTTCATGGGGATTTTTGTACGGGGGACGCCGATGTGGTCCGGTTGGTTCACGTTTGGGGTGGGCGCATCGGTTTCAATGACCTCGTTTTTCCTGGGGCAAACCGGTCTGATGGATATTCCAGTCCATTTGACGGTCGTCGTGATCAGCGTGGTTGGGGTGGTCGCATACCTTGCGACCATCCCTTTTTATCGGATGCGGCCGGCCGCGGAGCAAGCTCAGGTCGACGAGTTTTTTGTCCGCACCCGAACCCCGGTTGACTTTGAAACGGAGATCGGGGCCGCCAATGATGCCCAACAATTGAAACTCATTGGAACGTTAGCCGTCGTTCTCGGGGTGTTCATCCTCTCTTTTCTGATCTTTCCCAATCCGTTGGGAGGCCGTTTGCAGATTTTGGCGGTTTCGCTCGGGGTGATCAGTGTCGGCATTTTCCTGCTGTGGGCTCGTCGGCGGGTGGGATCCGACTGTTCCAACCCGGTTTCTCCGGGGCCGAACCGCAATGCACCGGTCGGGATCGATTCCGCTGACGACCGATAGGTAAAGGCAATCCGACTATCAGCTGCCTCCCATCCGGATGCGGGGATCGATCCACATCAGCATTCGTTGATGCCAGGAGGGACTGTTTTGCCAGGAAGGGGATGGCAGCTACGGAAGCGGCGGGCCCCACAGCGGAATCGTTGTTCCGTATGTCTACCTCTGGATGGATCCGCAGCTCGAGCCGCAACATCCGGAGGAGGCAGGCCTTCCTTTGAGTCGACGTTTTGCCCGGGGGCAGGTGACGATTCGCGACGGATGGGACGATCTTGATTCAATGGTGACTTTTACCTCGGGGGAGGGAATCACGGGGGTTTGGTACCATGCGGATGAAAATACATTCACTTTCTATGCGCGGGGCGAAAGGCTTGCGATCGACCCTGGAGCCCATCGAGGAAAGACCTCCGACCATAATGCGATTCTTGTCAACGGAGTCGGGCAGGACACCGACGGCGGTGCCGCGGCGGTGCAAGGGAGGCTTGTGGCTTTCGAGGATCTGGAAGATTTCGTGCACGTGACCGGCGACGCCGTCCACGCCTATCGACGACGGGTCGGTCTGCGGCAGGCGATCCGGCATATGGTTTTTGCACGGGCGCCCCAACCGTATCTGCTCGTGGTCGACGAGATGAAGAAGGACGATTCTCGGCATGATTTTACCTGGCTCCTGCAAACCGCTCCGGAAAACACCTTTGAGGTGGATCAGACCAACGGACGAGCGGTGGTCACCGGGAGCAGACGGGGTGCGCAACTGCACGTTCTTTTCTTCGACATCGCGGGGACTCTCTCTCGCTGGAGGCTGGAATCACCGGTGAACGGACCCAGAATCCGGTTTTAAAGGCGACGACGAACGCGGTGAACCCCGGCTTCGTCACCCTCCTCCTGGCGGCGGATCCAGGAGAGGAGTTGCCGGAGATTTCAACACGAGACGAGGGCGAAACGTTTATCGTGGAGCTCCGGTTCCCCGGCGGCGCGGTCGACATCCTGAGGGTCACGCCGGAGGGGATCGATGCGATCCGCAGGCCGTGACTCGGATCGCCCGCTTCGCTCAATAAACGCAATGACCACAGGCAGGAATGCCTGTTTCACTTTCCGCGGTGGAGTGGAGGATTGTATCCTTCTGATTGATACACATAATGGCGGATTTCCTGGAGAGAACCGAGTATTAGGGTGTATTCGTATTCGAATATTGTGTCCTTCTTCAAAACCATGGTCCGCAGTGGGGAAATGTAGCCGGTGGACGCGGAGAAAGGGCCGCCGCCGGGGGAGCCGTGGAAGCCTCCGACGAACAGTTCCGTTTCCGGATAATAAACACCGATGCCCCAGTGGTTTTCATCGACACAGGCCGCCCATTTTTCGTGGCGGCCGCCCTCGCCCCAATAAGCCCAAGGCGGACCGTTGTTTTCGATCCGAGTCAGGGGAGCGCCGGTGAACGGATGCTCGCCTTTGTAGGTGTAGAGCCGGTCGAGGTCGCCGATGGTGTAGACGGCGGGCAGTTCCTGGTGCCGGGCCTTTTCCACCCAGAGGTCGTCCGTCCGGAACTTCGTCAACCGGTTGCGCACCACCACTCGGTTTTCCTCGAGGCGGATCCAGGTTTCGAAGTGGCACTCCGCCGGTTCGTCGTTCATATCCCAGAGGAGAGGTTGGGTTTTGACGTAAATCTCCTCGCCGTCGTTGCGGTATTCCAGGACGCGGGAGGAATTGAAGTAGGTGTCGCCGACCTGGATCGGGTTCCACGGCCAGGGGGACCAGTTTCTCCGCTGTCCTTCGGCGGTTCGGTCGACCGGTTCTCCGGCGTAGAAGGACTGTTGGACCTGACGGCCGCGGTCGAAGTTGTTGATCAGGTTGCGCTCCGACCCGGAAAGACTCAGGTAGGTGATGGCGCCGCCGTAAACGGTGGTATTGATTCCGACCTTGATGGTCCCGTTGTCGAGCGACGATTCGTCGAGGCGGGGACGTTCCGGAGCGGCGGCGAGCGCGGCGGCCGATCCGAAAACCAGGAGCGAAAGTATCGAAACCGAGGGTCGAAGGAAGGTGGCCATGTTTGTAATCATTGGGGAGCCTGTGGTCTGTCCGCGTGTTTGAACCAACTCGGATACGGTTCGTCCTTGATCAGGATGAAGGTGCCGCCATGCTTCGGGAAGAAGGCGCCGAAGTTGCGGTTCTGACCCTGGGGACGGGAGGGATTCCATTCGGGATTCGGGTTCATTCGCTGAGCGTTGGTCTCATCGAGATGCTGCGCCAGTGCCGCGGCGAGGCGCTCGACGATGTCCGGATGGTCGGAGGCGAGGTCGGCGGATTCGGCCGGGTCGTTTCCCAGATCGTAGAGCTCATACTCATCGGTGAGAATGCTGTGATGGAGTTTCCAATCTCCCGAACGGTAGACCGACGAAGGGGTGTTCGTCCCCCGGTAATGGGGGAGATGCCAAACCAGGTCGCGATCGGGGAATCCGTCGTCTTCCTCTCGCAAAATGGGCAGAAGGCTTTGTCCATCCAGATGGGCGTTGGGCTGAAGCGGGAGGGCGGCCATTTCCAGAAAGGTGGGGAAAAAATCCGCGCTGTGGACCGGAACATCGGAGACCGTCCCCGGTTGGATCACTCCCGGCCATCGGATGATCAACGGCACGCGAATGCCGCCTTCATAGTTGCTCCCCTTGCCGTCGCGAAACGGCAGGTTGCTGGTCTCGCCAAGAAAGCCCCCATTGTCGGAGGTGAAGATGACGACGGTGTTGTCGGCCAGTTCGAGTTCGTCCAGTTTGTCGAGCAACGCTTTCACCGCGTCATCCATGTGCGACATCATGCCGGCGTATTCCTGGTTCCGATGGATTTCGCCCTTGGGGACGTCATCGTAGAGGGCCTTGTATTCGGGAGGAACGGCCAGCGGGATGTGTGGAGTATGGTGAAAAAGGGTGAGGATGAACGGGCGGTCCTTGTTTCGTTCGATGAAGTCGAGTGATTGTTCGGTCAATACATCGACTGCTTTGTCGACTTCGTTGATGTATTTGTAATCCGCGCCATAGACCTCGTCGAAGCCATACGTCTCGTGTCCCTTTTGTTGATAAAACACGTATTCGTTCCCCAGGTGCCATTTGCCGAACATGGCGGTCCAATAGCCGACCTCCCGCAAAGCCTTGGCGTAGGTCGCGTGGTAGTTGGGCAATTCCTTCAGGTGGTTGGCCGGGATCAGCCGCGGGTTTGGAGGAAGTCGATCCCAGGGGAGGGCGTCGGTGATATGGACGCGGTGGGGAAATCGCCCGGTCATGACCGATGCGCGGGTGGGGGAACAGACCGTGCTCGCGGAATAGGCCTGGGTGAACCGGATACCCTCCCCGGCCAGGGCGTCGAGGTGCGGGGTCCGATGGTAATCGCTGCCGTAGGAACCGAGGTCGGTGATGCCGAGGTCATCGGTCATGATAAACAGGATGTTCGGCGGCTTCGCCTCGGAACCGAAGGCGGAGGAGGCGAGGAGACAGGCTCCCAGCACGGAAACGGCGAGTGGTTTGGTTTTAATTGCAGGTGTCATTTTGAGAAAGGTGATGGTCACGGTTCCAGCGCGTGTTTTCAAGGATCGGTGATTTCAATTTCGACCGCCAGGAACCGGCGGCTTCCGGTGGCCGGTTCGGAGTCGCTGACGGTCACGACATCGCCTTCGATCTCGATGGCGGAGGCGCCGCTGTTGACGAACGGTTGACCTCCGGTGGCGGAGGCGATGGTCGTCCAGTTCCGGAGATTGGGGGAGGCTTTTACCCGGAAGGTCAGGTCGGTGGCGTTCGGGTTGCGGGTAAAGCGAACGCTCAGGAATTCGTCGGCGACGGCGGTGACCGGAATCGGGTCGCGGCTGGCCTGGTTGGGATTTCCCGCGAAGGCGTATTCGAGAAGATTCGCGATGCCGTCGCCGTCGGGATCGGCATCCGGGTGGGAGTCGGGGCCTGCATCGGGAAAGTGGATCCCGGCCCATCCGGCGTATCCGGAATCGTCGAGAAAACGGGTGATGACCAGGTTGTCGAATTTGGCTCGATGGTTGGCGTTTCCGTGTTGGGAGGAGAGGGTGATGTAGTTGTTCAGGAAGCCTCCTTCCCGGATGTAGCTTCGGTTGTCAAAGTCGTCGGGATCGAGGTCGAGTTGCCGGAAGCCGGCGCCATCGTGTTTGTCGACGAAGGCGTTGAGCGTCAGGGTGCCGGATCCGTCCCAGGCGGTGTTGGTGAAATCGACCCGGAAGGAAGTCATGGTGCCGTTTGGATTGGCGGTGCCGGCCGGGAACGTGAGGGTCGGGTCGGTTGCCAGGGCACCGGCCGGTTTCACCATGATCGCGCCGTTCGACTGCAAGCGGATGGTAAAAAGGTTGGTGCTGCCGCTCTGGCTGGCGATGGCGTCGTGGCCGAGCACCAGCGAGGCCCAGGGCGGGGCGGCGCCGGCCGCCAGCATCATGTCGACCTCGATTCGCATTCGGTTGTATTGAAAGTTCTCGGACAATGCCGTTCGGACGGATTCCGCGGTGTGGGAGGAGTGGGTGAGGCGCTGGTCCGCGGCGAGGATCTGGTGTTTGCCGGGTTGATTGCCGTTGTTTCCGATGGTGTAGGTGAGCGGAGCGAGGGTTCCCGTCTGTCCGGCGAGGGACTCGTTGTAAGGCGGCATGCCATTGCCGGTGACCGTGACAAACTGATCACCCGGCCCCGGGTTGGCGAACGTGTCGGAGAAGAGCACCTCCGGGATCCCCGGCGGATCGTCGTAGACCAAGCCTTCGAATTGATAAACCTGTTGCCGGATTTCGTCGAGGGTGCCCACGATCAGGACGTATTCGTATTCGAAGATGGTGTCCTTTTGGAGAGTCAAGGTTCGCAACGGGGAGATGTAACCGGTCGATGCCGCGAAAGTTCCGCCACCGGGCGATCCGTGGAATCCCCCGATGAACTGTTGGGTATGTTGATAATAGACCCCGACGCCCCAATCCTGGTTGTTGACGAACGCGGCCCACTTTTCATGACGCCCGCCCTGTCCCCAATAGGCCCATGGGGGACCGCTGTTTTGAATCCGGGTCAAGGGGGCGTGGGTGAACGGATCGTCGCCCGCATAGGTGTAAAGGCGCGGCAGATCGGCGATGGTGTAGACGGCCGGCAGTTCCTGGTGCCGGGCGACCGGTTCCCAGCGGTCGTCGGTGCGGAATTTGGTGAGCCGGTTGCGCACCACCACCTGGTTGTCGCGCAGGCGAATCCAGGTTTCGAAGTGGCATTCAGCCAGTTCGTTGTTCATATCCCACAGGAGCGGATGAGTCTTGACGTAGATCTCTTCACCGTCGTTGTGATGGTCGAGCACCGGTGAAGAGTTGAAGTAGGCGTCCCCGACCTGGATCGGGTTCCAGGGCCACGGGGACCAGTTGTTCCGCTGCCCTTCGCTCCGCCGGTCGATGGCCTGGCCGGCGTAGTAGGATTGTTGGACCTGTCTGCCGCGGTCGTGATTGTTGATCAGGTTGTAAGCCGAACCGGAAAGGCTGAGGTAAGTGATGGCGCCGCCGTAGAATGTCGTGTTGACGCCGACCATGATCGTGCCGTTGTCGAGGGACGATTGGGCGAGCGACGCCTCGGCGACATTGGCGAGGCAGAGCGCCCACGAGCACAAGGCAGCGACTCGGGAGATTGGCTTCATGGTTCCGGAAGGATGGACAGGATAACATACGAATCCGCAGCCGGCCTTACGGATGATGCCAAAGACAAGCACGATCCCGCCATTTGGGAAACGGGAGAAGGAGCAGGGCTATGATTTGTTGGAGTCCCGCCTTTAGGCGGTCCGGATGTCTGGAAAAGACCGGCTGAAGCCGGTACTCCAACAAGGCAGAGGCCCCACCGCGGGAGGGTTATCGGCCAGATGAAACAGCTCTGGGTGACGGAGGCTTGGCGAATTCGTGCGGATGATTGGCACGATCATGCGGCTGTTTAAAATCGCCCGGTTTCGCTTCGGGCCGATAGGGTCTCGGAATGAATCGCCGAAAGTTCCTTCAGGCCGGTCTCGTTTCGTCTTTCTTCATCGGCAACGCAAGCGTTCTCCGCGGAAGTTCATCCGGGCGTAGTCGTGCCGGCAAGGCCCGAAACGTCATTTTCCTCGTCAGCGATGGAATGAGCAGCGGAACCCTTGGTTTCGTCGACCAGTTCATTCGCTGGCGCGACGGCCGGCCCTCGAATTGGATCCGGTTGTATGAGGAAGAAAAACTGAAACGAGGTTTGATGGAGACGGCGTCGGCCAATTCGATCGTGACCGATTCCGCGGCTGCGGCGGCCGCCTGGGGATGCGGCTATCGCGTCAACAACGGCTCGGTCAACATCGGGCCGGGCGGCGAGCATCATCGCACGATTCTGCAATTGGCCAAAGCGGAGGGCAAGGCGACCGGTTTGATCACCACGGCCACCGCGACTCACGCCACTCCCGCCGGATTCGCCGCGAATGTATCGTCGCGCGGCCAGGAACCATTGATCGCGGAACAATATTTCGACCGCCGCCTGGACTTGATCCTGGGAGGCGGACGGAACCACTTTGTGGCGGACCGGCGAGAGGATGGGCGCGACCTTTGGCAGGAATTTAAGGAGGCCGGATACGACTGCGTAGCCAACCGGAAGGAACTGCGAGCCGTCCGAGGCAATCAAGCTCCGGTGCTGGGCCTTTTTGCCGATGGGCACCTTCCCTACGAGCTGGACCGGTTGAATAACGAGGAAGACCGGGACGGGATTCCGAGCCTGGCCGAAATGACCCGGATCGGTTTGGAAAAATTGAATCGGCGGGCCGAAGGATTCGTGGTCCAGATCGAAGGGGCTCGCGTGGACCATGGAGCTCACAGCAACGATATCGCCGCTCTGATGCACGATCAAATTGCCTTCGACGATGCCATCGCGGTAGCCACGGAGTTCGCGGAAAACCACGGCGACACCCTGGTGCTGATCACCACCGATCACGGCAACGCGAATCCGGGACTCAACTCCGGAGGAGACGGTGGGCAGCGAAGCTTTGGCATTCTGAGTGACTTCCGCGCGACCCAATCCGCGATATTGTCACGGGTCGACCGGGAAACGTCGCTGGACGTGGTGGTCGAAGCCATCCACGAAGTGACCGGGCTGGAGATCCCCCGGGCCGAGGTCCGTTTTCTCCGCGATTGGTATCGCGGACAGTATCGTGTCCCTTATGGCCGCATGAACCGGCCGACCGCCATCCTGGGGCAAATTCTGGCGAATCACATCGACATCGGCTGGGTCGGCAACGCCCATACCTCCGACCACGTCGAATTGGCGGCGATGGGCCCCGGAAGCGAGCATTTGAAGCCGTTTCAGAAAAATACCGATCTTTTCACGCTGATGGTTGAAAGCCTGGGAATTGGTGCAAGGGGGTAGGGAGTGATTCCGGATCCAGGTGCGCCGGCATAACGCCGGGGTGACATGTCACATTGAACGGAAAGCAGCGAACATGTCCGCGCTCCAAAACGGGGCTCCAGGCTTCTTCCGGGTGACGGCGCTGGCACGATCGTGCTTGCGTTTGGCTCTTTTGTGAAGGCGGTCAGCCATCGGTTGTTGATAAGATGCGGCCAAACCTTGCGAATCAATCTACCCTGCATGAAATGGAGGGTGCAGAATCAAGAAAAATACCATGGGAACGGATCCTGCAATCAATCGACGGAAATTCATCAAGACCAGCTTGGTTGCCGGTGCCGGCCTGGCGTTTCTGCCCGGCTTGACGAACCGGGCTTCGGGGGCGCCTCTCCCGGATGCACCTCTTCCGGGGGGACCAGGGACGGCTTCAGGGACGACCGGGGATCTCCGGTGGGCCGCGGAATATCTGACCGGCGACATGCGGCGGGACACCGTTTTGGCCAATGCCCAGCCGGAGGTGGTCACGGCCCTGCCGCAGTTGAAAACAGACCCCGGCGTCGAGACGATCATCGTCCTGCCCGACACCCAGTTCATGACGTTGCCCACGCGTCCCCCCGGTGCATCGACCCGACGCAATTTCCTCGATCAGGTGGAGTGGATCGCCGAGAACCGGGAGCGTTACAACATCCGCTACGTCATCCATGTGGGAGACATCGTGCAGGGGCGGAGTCATGACGTCTGGCGGTTCGCCCGCCGGGCGATGAGCGTGCTGGATGGGAAAGTGCCGTATGCGATCGTGGGCGGCAATCACGACTATGGTTCGGAGCGTCCGGGTGACACCAGGGAGACCCTGATGAACGATTATTTTCCGGTCGAAAACTTCAAGGCATCCCCGCATTTTGGCGGACTTTTCGAAGAGAACAGCATCGAGAACAGCTATCACCTGCTCACCCTCGGCAAGCAGAAGGTGATGATTCTGAACCTCGAGTGGTCGACGCGGGACGCGGTGGTGGAGTGGGCCAACGAGGTGGTGGCCGCGCATCCGGACCATCGTGTGATTCTGAATACCCACGATTACCTGTATTACGACGGGACCCGTTATGATTGGGACAAATACGGGCGGTCCCAATGGTGGAGTCCGAAGTGGGCTGAGCATTACACGCTGGCCCAGGACATGGAAGCCGCGGGTGGCATCAACGACGGGGAGGATCTTTGGCGGAAACTGGTTTCCAGGCATCCGAATTTCTTCCTGACCCTCAACGGCCATGTGCTTGCCACCGGGCTGGCCCGCCTGGAGAGCCAGGCTCCGGGAGGCAACCATGTGACTCAGATTCTCGTCAATTATCAATGGCCGATGTACGAGCACAAGGGATCCCAGGGATATTTGCGGGCCATGCAGTTCATGCCGGATGGGAAGACGGTGTTCAATTGCTCCTACTCGCCGTCGCTCGAACTTTATCGAATCGACGACTTGAACCAATTCACCTTCTCCATCAATCCGCCGTTTGAAACGGCGTAGTGAACCTTCGGGAATGTTGGCAATGCACGAACCCGCGGGGCGCGAACGCAGACTTCCGACCCTTTCTCTTCTTCTGGCCGGGATCTGTTTCTTCGCGCAGTCCGCCTCCGCCGCAACGTATGCCTGGGATCAGGGAGGCGGCAGCCGGGCATGGAGCGTGGCGGAAAACTGGGCCGGGAATGCGGTCCCCGTTTTCGATGGGACGACCGATCTGGGGTTCGACATCGATGTGGGAGAGTTGCACTTCCAGCGGATTATGGAACACCGGCGGGTGCGCTCGATCACCTTCGGAGAGAACCTCACCAGCGCCGCTGGAGTTTTCCAGATCCAGGGCCGCAATATGGGCGAGGAGAGGGCGCACTTCGTCCTGGCCTTCGGCGCGGATGAGGGGAACGCGTCGCTCCGGATCGTGGATGGGCTGGCACTGGAAAGGATCGATCTTCTCCACAGCCATGGATCCGTTGCGCTCGCCAGCGATCTGGAGATTCGTCATGATTCCACAACTACACTGCTCAGGATCGACCGGCCGGTGACGGGAACCGGGGCCATGATCAAGCATGGACCGGGTGCCATGGAGTTGCGTCGGCCGAGCGATTTCAGCGGCGGGCTCAGGATCATCCAGGGGACGGTGTATGCCTTCAATTCCGCGCAGGCGCTCGGCACCGGACCGGTTCGACTCGGGAAACCCGGGGGCGCGGACGATGTCATGTTGAGGCTCGGGGGCGTCTGGGACGGAGGCGGGGTCGTCTTCACCAACTACGTGGTGGTCTCGTCCGGGGAAGGGGCACGGATCATCCAAAATTCGAGCGAGCACGATGCCGTCGAGTTGCAGAGCGCCAACATCGTTCTGGCCGATGGCAAGGACGTGATCTTTCAAATCGACGACCATGGCCCGGGCAGGAACTCGATGAGCCTGACCCACAACATTACCGGCACGGGCGGAGTGAGGAAACTCGGCGACGGCACGCTGGTCCTGAACGCGGGCAACAATTTCACCGGCGTCACCGCGGTCGAGGCCGGAACGTTGCTGATTGATGAACGAGGTCTCTTGCACAACACCCGGATAATTGAGGTGAACTCCGGCGCCGCCCTCGGGGGCCGTGGAAGAATCGCCGGAGACATCCGGTTCGAAGCCGGAGCCCGGTTCGCGTTCGATTTCGAACGAAACGCGCCGTTGACCGTCGACGCGACGGTTGTTTTCGAGAGGTTCGGCTTCGACGACCTCGCCGGTTTCGGCGAGGATATTCCGCCGGGCTCTTATACCTTGATCGATGGCGATGTCCGGATCGATCCCGCGAATATCGCGAACCTGGGGAGCGAAAATCCTTACGAAATGGGTTCCGGAAAAGTCGCTTATTTTTCCATCTCCTCCTCGGGCGCTCTAGAGGTCATCGTCGAGGAAGAGACGGAAAACTGAGGTGGAGCAAAAAGCTCTCCCGGACCGTTGCCGTTTTACCAACGTTTCGACATCGAATATCATTGCCATGAAGAGGTTCGCTATTCTTAGCCACGCAGGTTTCGCTTTTCTCGGAGGGGTGTTGGTCGGGACCATTTTTGCCGGGGAACCGGCGTCGGAGATCCGTCCGAATTTCCTCTGGCTGGACGCCGAGGACGCGAACGTCAGTTGGATCGGCTGCTACGGCAATCCGGCGGTTTCCACCCCGAACATTGACCGGCTCGCCGCGGAGGGATTCCGGTATACCCATGCTTTTGCCAGCGCCCCGGTCTGTAGTCCTTCCCGCAGCACATGGATCACCGGGATCAACGCCGTGTCGATGGGCACCACCCCCCTTCGCACCAACAACGCCATTCCTCACGACCGAATTCGCTATTATGCCGATTACCTGCGGGAAGCCGGATACTTTGCTTTGCAGCCGGGCAAGACCGATTACAACATCGGCGGCCGACCCGACCGGGACGCATGGGACCGCGGCCGGAGTTGGGACGACCGGGCGGAAGGCCAACCGTTTTTTCATATTGCCCACTTTGCACAAAGTCACGAGGGCCAGGCTTTCGGCGATATCAGTAATCCCCGGCACGACCCGGAGCGGCAACGCATTCGCGCCTACCATCCCGACATTCCGGACATCCGTTACAACTACGCCCACTACGCCGACGCGGTTGAAAGAATGGATGCCGCCGTGGGAAATGTTTTGGCGAGACTCGAAGCGGATGGGTTGGCGGAAAGCACCATCGTCATCTTCACCACCGATTACGGCGGAGTGATGCCGGGCAGCAAACGCTTCTTGACCGACAGCGGCACCCACTCTCCCTTCATCCTGCGCATCCCGGAAAAATTCAAACACCTCTGGCCCGCGGAAGAACCGGGAATAGCGGTGGACCGCCTGGTAAGTTTCGTCGACATGCCAAAAACCTGGTTGAGCATTGCGGGAGCCGAAGTGCCGGATCATATGCAGGGCCGCATTTTCCTCGGTCCGGACAAGGAGCCGGAACCCGAAATGCACTTCGCCTTCACCAGCCGCCAGGCGGAGCGCTTTTACGAGATGCGCGCGGTGCGGACTAAAGACCTGCTGTATATCAAAAATTACAAACCCTACATGTCCACCGGCCAACGCCTGAGTTTCCTTTGGCAAATGATCGCCACCCGGGCTTGGGAAGCGCATCATGAGGCGGGGCTCACCGACGAGGTGACGGGAGCCTTCTTCCAGCGCCGCCAGCCGGTCGAATTGCTTTTCGACGTTCGCGAGGATCCCGACAACGTTATCAATCTGGTCGATCACCCGGATTACCAAGAGGCATTGGAGACCATGCGCTCGGCGCTTCGCGAGTGGCAACTGGAGGTCCGGGACACCGGGATCCTTTCGGAGGAGGAGATGGCTCGCCGGGCGCGGGAACGGAACACAACGATTTACGAACTGGCGCGCGATCCGGAGGCGTATCCCTTGGATCAATACCTCGACGCTGCCGATCTCGCCCTCGCGGCGGACCCCGCGAACATGGCGAGGCTCATTTCATTTACCAACCATGACGACAGCGGGATCCGCTACTGGGGCGTCGTTGGTCTTCTGATGTTTGAAGAGCGTGAACCCGCCTCCCTCGAGGTCTTGAAGGAGCGGCTCGCAGATGACGCCCACGACGTTCGCGCCCTCGCCGCATGGGCGCTCTTTGAATCGGGCGTGGCGAAGGAGGCGGTTCGGGCCTGCCTGATCGACCTCCTGGACGATCGGTCCTACGCGAGTTTGCTCGCGCTCAACGTCATCGATTTGATGGAGGACGATCTTGTCCACTACCTGCCGTCCGTTCGCAAGGTCGCCGCCGATTTCGGCAATTACACCATTCGGATGAGGGAATACTTTGAGAACGGTAAATCGTGGGACACGTTCGGCATGCGGATCCGCGACGGGGAACCGGTGCGGGCGATTCAGGAGTGGGAACGCCGTCGCCAAACGGGGAAAACTGGAAAAACCGGGGACGCGGCTGAAAAATTGGTGTTGGCCGAAGACGGCGCCTGGGGGTACAACTGTCCCCATGCGGTGCTGAGCGGCGGCAAGCTTTTCTTCAGCTACATCGACAGCGCGGGAATGATCCGGGTGGCTTCCCGCGACAACGAAACCAGAGCCATTGAGGAAAGCGCGGTGTTTCAGACGGACGCCGATCTTCACGAGCCGGGAGGCTTGGTGGTTCGGTCCGACGGCCGTATTCAAATATTCATTAACCAACGAGTGAACGGTCGTTACGTCCATGACAAAATCTTCTGGAGGGTCAGTGATGCGCCCGGTGATGTTTCGTCGTTCGGCGAGTTGAAAGAAAGCCCGTCCGTTGGGGCGATACAGGCGCGGCAGTTCTATCCTTTATTGCACCAGTCCAGCGGAGACGTTTTCGTGGTTCTGCCGGCCTATGATCAAGGCCGTCTGCGGATCGGCCTGTGGCGGTTTACCGACGGTGGAGATACGTTCGCGGATTATCACCTGATGTTCGGCCTGGCCGACGATTTGTCGAATAACCGAAGCTACACGCGGGCCTTTATCGAGGACGACGACATACATCTGGTTGCCGTCCGGGTGGGGTGGAACGAGTTATTCGGCGCGGGGACTCTCGGGCGCATCGAGGGGATTTATTACACGCGGTACAATATCGCGGAACAGGCGTTTTTCCATGCCGACGGCCGACGATCCTTCGGGCTCGACGACGCGCCGGTGCACGGCGCGGAGTATTTCGACGAGATCTGGCACTGGGAGCGGGACGGGGATCGGCGAAAACGCGCGAAATGGGCGGACATCGTCGCAAAAGAGGGTCGACCGTATATCGCCTTCACGGTGGTGCCGGCCGACGGCGACGATCCTTTGCACGAAGGTTATTGGGCGACGCCGGATGAGCGGGGCGAGTGGCGGTCGCATTGGGTGGCGACTCTCGCGCGCGGCTGGGACAACACCCCGCGGCGGTGCAATTATTCGATCGCCATTCATCCGGAGCATCCGGAGACGGTGTATGTCGCCATGAGCACGGACGCGGAAGCCGATCGTTCGCAGGTTCACCGGATGCAAACGACTGACGGCGGGCGAAGCTGGAGTTCGGTCGAAGTTCTGTCGGGTGAAGGCCGCATTTCGACTGTGGTTGTCCCATGGAGAATCGACGAAACCGACCGGGAAATCGAGGTGCTCTGGTTGGAGGGACCGATCCGCGGATGGCGGCAATTCGGAACCGGTATCAAAGCGCATCGAATCAACGGATACGAATAAGGACCGCTCATCGTGGCGGCCGTTCTGGTGTCGTTCGATCGTTCCTACCGTTCGATCGGCCGTTCCTACCAGTCGTTCGGTGGTTCCTACCGGTAGATCGGCCGTTCCTACCAGTCGTTCGGTGGTTCCTACCGGTCGTTCAGTGGTTCCTACCGGTCGTTCAGTCATTCCTACCGGTCGTTCAGTCATTCCTACCGGTCGATCGGCCACTCCTACCAGTCGTTTTATCATTCCTACCGGGTAATTTGGCCGTCGGGCGTTCGGTGGGACACAAACGAAGAGACGTTTATCCTTTTTTTATCACTTTCGGATACCATCCGCATCGCCTTGATCCAGGACGCGGTCACGCTGAAAAGCGCTTCGGGACTTATGGCCCGGTCGTCTTCGTGAAAAACGAAAGCCCCGCCGGTTGCGATGGTCCATCACACCCGGCGGGGCCCGTGTTTTCGATGGGTGAAATTATTGTAAGGCGACCTGGACCCGGTAGAAGGCGCGGTCGGCGGGAGTGTCGGTGTCGATCACTTCGGCGGGAGTGCCGTCGCCGATCACGGTGGATCCGACCGGTTCCCAGTTCACCAGGTTGGTCGATCGGGCGACTTGGTATTCGCGACCTTCGACAGTGTCGAAGGTGATCGCGAAGCCGTCTTCGGTCATTTCCATCGCGATCTCGAAGCGGGAAGCCGGATCGGTCGGATCAGTGCCGAAGAGATATTCCTCCCAGTTGGTCAACCCGTCGCCATCCGGATCGGCGTTTTCGTCGCGGTCGGCTCCGACCAGGCCGAAGCGGTCGGCCCATTCCTCGTAGGTTTCGATCGCCGCGGATTCATCCGCGACCACCAGGTCGAGGGTGTTCGGATCAAAATACGCGACCTTGCCTTCCCCGATGCTTTCGGCGTTGGAGGCGCCGAGATTCCGGATGGTGCTGCCGGCATCGACGGTGCCGTTGAAGAGCGTATAGGTTCCGTTTTCCACCGTCTCATCGAGATCGAGAACGTCACTGATTCCGAAATCCTCGAAGAGGATGGGGTCGCCGTTGATCGTGAGGGTGTCGGTGGCGCTAAAAACGAATCCGGCTCCTTCGCGGAAGATGACGTCGCCGATCACCGTTCCGGCGCCGCCGATGGCCTGGCCGTCCGCGAGATCGACTCCGGCGGTCGCGGCGGAGGCGTCCAGGATGCCGTCTTCGGCGATGATGATGCGGTTGCTGACGGTGATCGCGCCGTTCGAGCCGAGGGCGAGGGTGCCTTCATTGACGAGGGTCGGGCCGGAGTAGGCGTTGGTGCCATTGAGGGTGAGGGTGCCCGCTCCATCCTTGATGAGACCGGCGGCGTTGCTGGCGGCCAACCCGGTGGCCCAGGTGACGTCGTTTCCATCGGTGTCGATGCTGATCGCGTTTTCGCTGTTGATGATGCGTGGCGACCAGTCGGTGCCGGCGGAGGCGGCGGTGTAGCGGAGTTGGCCGATTGCGGCGAGACCGCGGAAGGAAATGTTTCCTCCGTTGCCGAGGGCGTTTTCGTGGCCGGCGACCAGAACACCTTCGAAGATCTGGGTCGTTGCCACGAAGGTGTTGTCGCCCGTCAGGATGAGGGTGCCCGCCGCCACCTTGCTCAACGAGGCTCCGCCCGGGTTATTGCCGGAAATAACGCCATCAAACGTGTATTCGTCGGTCCGGGCGAAGGCGAACGTGCCGGCGTTGAGGAGAACGTCTCCGGCCAGCGAGCCGGTTTCGCTGAGGTGACCGACCCGCAGTTGACCGCCGTCGATGGTGGTGCCGCCGGTGTGGGTGACGTCACCGAGGAGGCGCGTGGTGCCGGCCGTCTGGATGAGTTGTCCTTCGCCGGAGATGTCGTTGGGGAGGACCCGGAGGGCCGCGTTGAAGGCGGCATTTGTCCCTGAGTGCAAGGTCGCGCCTTCGGCGATGGTGATCGGACCGGTGCCCGGGAGGGCCACGTTTTCCAGAAGAAGCGTGCCTTCTTCGATGGCAGTGCCTCCTTCGTAGGTGTTGCCTACGTTCCAAAGGGTCAATCGTCCCGATCCGGTCTTGATGATTCCGCCGGAGCCGGTGACCGTGCTGGAGATGCTGATATTGAGAAGGGTTTCACTGTGTGCGATCGCGTCGACGGTGACGTCCTTTCCGGCAGAAAGGTCGATGTTGCCGGTGGCGATGGTCGGATTCGCGGCCTCAAGGTTTCGAATCGTGCGGGCTCCATCCCCGGAATTGACTACGATGTCGCGAGTGAAGTTTCCGTTGTTGATTGCGGCGCTGAAACCGCCCAGCAGCAGGGTCACATCGTTTTCGCTGCCGGTTTCGCCGAGGAAGATGCTTCCCGACCCGGCTCGTGGGTCATTGAAGAAGGTGACCGGACCCTCGAAGATGTTCAATGCGCCGGTCCAGGAGGTGTTGTTCCGGCGGAACTCAAGGTTTCCGAGACCGTATTTGGTGATCGTGCGAGGCCCGCCGGATTCGGTGATCGGCTGCTCGATCATCAAGTTCGCATGAGTCGAATGCTGGTGCACATCCAAGTCGCTTGCGAGGATGATCAAGGCGTTGTTGTTGTTATTGCCGAATCTCATCATTACTTGGGCATTATCTTTCCCGTATTCGTCTTCCATGATGAGGGTTGCATTGCCACTGTCGGCCGCGAAGGTCAGGTGGCGCCCCGGCGTATCGGTTGCCCCCCCACCGGCATTGAAACGGAAGTCGTAGGTTGTGGAACCCGAGACGAGGTTGGACCCCAATGTAATGGATCGTGCGGTTCGGTTCGCGCCGAGGAAAGAAAGGGAGGTTCCGGCCCCGGTGTTTGTATCCCAAACCAAATCGGTCTGGTTGTCGAAGGCGGGAAGGATGCCGCCCGACCAGTTGCCGGCGATGCCCCAGTTGCGGGCTTCCGCCGCGGTCACGCCGGTCCGGCCGACCCACTCGTGCGGAGTGGTGGCCGCGGCATGGGCGGCGAGGAGGAAGCCCAGGAGGGGCACGAAGAGTAGTCTGGAGAACCTTTTCATATTCATGAATGTTGGGAGTTCAATTTGGGTTTGGAGTCAGATTGACAGACCAGTTTAACTGAATTGCGTTCCGGAATGCCTTTGCGATTGGGCCAATCGTTAGCACATTTTGGCCATGAGAATCAGTGTTCCCCGCGAGCGCCTGCTACTGTTGCGTTCGGGTCCGGCGGGTTTCTCTCAGGAGGGCGTCCATTGCGGCGGCGTCGCGTTGGTAATAAGCCTGGAGAACAGCGGGATGCGCGGGCTCCGGCGTTTCGGCCAGGACTTTCCTGACGAAAAGTTCCTTCAGCCAATAGGCGTGGACGTATTTTTCGGCGACGGAGGTTCCCCGGGCGAAGCGAATGATCTCCTCGTCGGCGAGTTGATGGGCGAGGGCGACCCGAAAGAAGCGTTGGGCTTCGCGCCACGACCGGTTGACCGCGTTCGCGTTTTCCTCACGGAGCATTTCCCAATCCATCGTTGTTACGTCGAGGATCGGACCGGACGTGTCGATTCCCAACTCGTTGAGGTCGTCGACGCGGTTCGGAGTGCCGTTTCCATCATAATCGTAAACGATGGTGTCGATGTAGCCGTCACCGTTTTTGTCGAAATACTGGATCACTTCCTCCGGCCGAGTGGCTCGTTTGGGGGAAGAACGTCCCGTGGGATGGACCGCTCCATGGTATTTCGCCTCGCGGTCGACCAGCCAGACTCCGCGTTCCGCTCCGAGAAGGTGAATTTTGCCGTCCCAGGCCGCCCGGTAGAGTTTGCCTTCGCCGCTGAAGTCTTCGTCCCATTCGGCGCGATCGCCCAGCGTATCGGCCTGAGGGTGGTAAATCGGGGAATTCGGATGGCGTCCCTCCAGGATATAGGGGTCTCCGGGATAATAGATTTCGACCCGTTCCCACCGGAAATTGTCCTGATCCTCGTCGAAGGTCATGAATGCCCGCGCCCATTGGCCGCCGAAGATTTTGGCGATGGCATCGTCGCGCCCCAGGAAGCGGAATCGTGTGTTTTGGCGCCATTCGAAATGGCGGTAGTAAGGTTCGGCCCAGTCCGGTGCTTTGATTTGGGGGAATTCGTGGATCTCGTCGTCGTAGCGGACGCCAGGTTCTCCCGCGACGTAGAGGGTCAGGTCGTAGCGAAACTCGTTGCGGTGTCCGGCATCGTTGTGAATGTCGTAACTGACCCAGGCCTCGTTGATCAGGCCGTCATGACGGACCTGGCTTCGATTCGGCCCGGTCAGGACCCGGTCGTCGGCGACGCGGAGGGATACGTTGGGGGTTCCATCTCCGGTTGTATCCCAGAAATGGAACGGGTTTTCCCAGGTGTATTCAATATTCTCATGCGCCCAGGCCGGTGTGGCTTCCTTGAGGAAGGTGCTGTTCCCGGCGTAATTGGTCCGCCAATTACCCGGTTTGTCCCAGCGGGTGAAGCTCAGGGAGAGATCGGTCCAATCGAGATCGGCGAGGACTCCCGAACTGTCGTGATCGATCAGGACAAAGTAGGTGGGGCCGCGGGCGAAAACGCTCCGTGCCCCGGGAGGCGGATTTTGATTGAGTAACTCGATGTCCGGGATGCCGTCGCCGGTGGTGTCGGCCCATTTGATTGTCAGATCGGCCGGTCCGTCGAAGTAGCCGTCGCCATCTTCGTCGATCTGCAAGGCGCCGTTGATCATGTCGCCCCAGGTGCAGGAACCGGTCATCGTGCCGGCTTCGTCGAACCAGCGCATTCGTTTGCCCGCCCACCATCGTTCGAGGATATCCGGCTTGCCGTCTCCGGTCACATCGATGCGGATGATCTCGTCCTGCTTCGCCGGATCGAGTTGGGATCGCCTTGGCGACTCCGGGTCGGTTTCGCGTGGATACACGCCCTCCGCGGCGGCGTTCGCGGCGGCGAGGAAGACGGCGATGGAAACAGCAGCGAACCGTCCGATGGTGGCGAACGGCGCGGCGGAAAGGCTGGGATGATTGATCGCTCTCATCGTGGGTGCGCCCGTCGCCGGGTGGACCAGGCGCGGGCGGAGTGGGTTGGTCAGTCGTTCAAATCGAAAAGCTGGACCATGGCTTGGGTATCGTAGACGTAAAACCGGGTGTAATTGCCTCGCATCCATACGACGGCGCTTCGTCCAATTTCCCAGGCCGGAGAATACGGGCGGAGGTTGTCCGCCGGGGAGTCCTCCGTGAGGGGCGTCCATTTCCAGGTTGCCCCTTTGTCGTGGGTCCGGCCCATGAAAATCTCAAATTGCGGCCGACTGGTGCTCGAACTGACCAGCGGTTCTCCGGTGACCGGGTGGGCGTTGGTGGAAATGTAGACGACATCGGGATTCATCGCGTCGACGGTGGCCAACCCGGTGTAATCGGGCTGTTCCGGCAGGGCAAAATGTCCGCCGCCGTGGGCCAGGTGATGCACGTGGTAGCGCTCCCCATCGAAGCGGGCGTAGAAGTAGCGGTGATCGTCTTTGTCGTCGTTCGCCCGGAACTGAAAGACCGCCACCGGGTGGCCGTCGGGCATGACCCGGATATCGTTTTGCCACCCCCGCCGCATCGTCGCGCCGTCGACCTCGGTTCCGTCCTTGAGGAGAAGGGGGAGTTCCTGGGGCGGCGTCCCGTGCGGATTCGAGAGATTCGGATCGAGAAGTCGGCCCTCCATGTTGTACAGTTTGTTCTCCTCGATGTAACCGGCGTAAATGGAATTCAAATACGGCCCCGGACTGGTTCGGTCGCTGTTGAAGTTTACGATCGGGTGATCGTCGGTGGTGATGATGTAGACCCGTTTTTTGCCGTCGCCGGCGTATTTCACATAGGCGCGGCCGCCCTCGCGGCTATGGGGCCACGGATCGGGGGTGTCGATCAGCCGGCCGCCGTAACGCCAGGTCTCGCCGAGGTCGTCGGAGTGGATGATGTGATGGTCGAATCCCGTCGACCGAATTGAATTGAACACCATCCCTTGGCCGTCGTTGGCTTCGGCCAGATAGAACGGATGCGTGTAGCACAAGCTTTCGCCGGTGATCGCGTTCCGGTTGATCGGGCCCCACTCGGTCGGATCCCCGGGCCGGGTGGAGATTCGCCAACGGAGGTGAACGGATTCCCGATCCTGGGGGGAATAGGTCGGCGAGTTCCGGTCTCCATGCATGGTCCAGGTGGCGAGATAGCGTCCGTCCGGGCGGATCATCAGGCCCGGCGCGACGTGGTCGTCCAATTGCAGCCGGTCATCGAGCTCGAAGCGGCCGCGCTCGGGGTTGCCCGAATCCGCGGTGGCGAGATTGACCCAATAAAGATCGACGTCGCCGCGCTGTTCGCTGTCCGGTTCCCCGAACGTCACCACGGCGGCGAGAAGCAGGGGACGGTCCGGAACGCCGAGATCGATGACCGCCCGCGGGTCCTGGAACCAGCACCACATGGCGGGGCGGTCGGGATCGGAAATCGCGAAGGGCTCGGACCAGCTTCGGGCGATGGCCGAGCGTTCCACGATCGTCCCGGGCGCGTGACCGGCGGGGGTGTCTGGAAGGGACTCCTGGCTGATTCCGGGCCGGGCGGTGAACCGCTCGCCGTTCTCATCGGGTTCGAGGCTCGCGCCCGCCGGGAAAACCGAAAGTTGGGTGAGGCCGGCGAATGAGGCGCGGGTTGGGGGAATGTGGATCCGCAAGCGTCCGTTCACCACCCGAACCGCCCGTCGCTCCACCGCGAAAAGACCCGCCGGAACGACTCCCAGATCGATAGACGGCTCCGTTTCCCCCTGGAAGAAGAGCCGCGCGGTGGCCGGATAGGCCATGTCGCCGATCACGGCTTCGACGACATAATCGCCCGCGGGCAGCGCCACCGCGAATTCGGCGCCGTCGGAAAGAGAGTGGGAGACGGCCGCGAAGGTGTCGCGGAGGGTATTGTCGTGCATCCCCCGTTGGCGGAGCACATCCGGGGGCCGGACCCATCCCCACTGGTTTTCATCGGAGAATCGTGTTGTGCCCGTCTGGATCACCCGTTCCGGCACGTCTATTCCGTCCGGGCCGAAGTTGAACACCAGCGGGTTTTCGTGTGTGAATGACAAATTGGCGGCGGCCGAGTGCGCGAAAAGAGTTGGACCGAGGAGGAGAAACCCAGTCCATCGCCGGAGAGAATAAGGTGATTGAGTCATAGGAGCCAAAATCCGGGCCACGGATGAAGGGGCCGATGCTATCACGGTGCCGGTGCAATCCGCCTTATCGATCCTGCCAAACGGCAGCATGATCGTGCCAATGCCCCGCGGATGGCAGGAATGTGCTAGGAAATGGCCGAATGGTTAAGGCTGATCTTGTACGGATTGATGTAGGCTGGGACCCCGGTGAGAGTTGGGCCGTCAAAACAAGAGGATTCCGGCGGTTTCGCGTCGAAGATCGTATCTCGTCGAGCCGCGCCCGGGTCATTTTCCATAGATCTTTCTCCATGAAAATCGGACTTGGTCTTTACCGGCGGATGTTAACGCCGGACAATTATCGTTTCGCCCGGCAATGCGGATGCACGCATATAGTCGCCCACTTGGTCGATTATATGTCGGCCGGCCAGTTGCAGGGAACGGATGAAACCACAAGTTGGGGCACTAGCGGCAGGCGGGGTGACGATCTGTGGACGGTCGAGGAACTGGAGGGCATCAAGCGAGGGATCGAGGCGGAGGGACTGGTTTGGGAAGCGATCGAGAACTTCGATCCGGTGCATTGGCATGATGTGTTGCTCGACGGCCCCCGCCGGGATGAACAGATGGAAAACCTCAAGACGATGGTCCGACGCGTCGGCGAGGTTGGCATCCCGATCATCGGCTACAACTTTTCGCTCGCGGGAGTCTGGGGACATGTGGTCGGCCCGTGGGGCCGGGGGGGAGCTGAATCGGTGGCTTTTCGCGGACCGGCCGGACCCCGCGAGACCCCGGTGCCGAACGGGCAGGTTTGGAACATGGTTTACGATCCGTCCGCCCCGGCCGGTGTCATCTCGGCGCCCACCCACGAGGAACTGTGGAGCCGGGTGGAGCGCTTTTTAGCGGAGTTGGTCCCGGTGGCGGAGGAAAGCGGGGTTCGCCTTGCGGCCCATCCGGACGATCCGCCCATGCCGACATTGCGTGGGACGCCGCGTCTGGTTTATCAGCCGGAGTTTTACCAACGGCTGCTTGACCTGCGTCCGAGCAAGGCCAACGCCCTGGAGTTTTGTCTTGGCAGTATTTCGGAAATGACGAACGGGAATGTGTATGAGGCGACCGAAACCTATGCGCGGCAGGGGGCGATCGCCTATATCCACTTCAGGAACGTCCGCGGAAAGGTTCCAAACTACGAGGAAGTTTTTGTGGATGAAGGAGACATCGATATGAAACGAATTCTGCGACTCCTTCACCGGAACGATTATGACGGCGTGTTGATTCCCGACCACACCCCTTCGTTGCGCTGTGACGCGCCGTGGCATGCCGGGATGGCCTATGCGCTTGGTTACATTCGTTCGGCGATCGAGGATTTGAAACGATGAGCCAGGGGAAAGAACCAATAGCCGTTGGCTCCGTTTTCGCTCTCGACGGGGAACATGCGTTGATCACGGGAGGAGGAACTGGCCTTGGGCTGGGGATCGCCCGTTGCATGGTGGCCGCCGGAGCCTCAGTGACTTTGGTCGGCCGCCGGGAGGAGCCGTTGAGAAGTGCAGCGGAAGAAATCGGTGGATCCGTCGGATGGATCTCTCATGATATTACCCGCCTTGCTATGGCCGGCGTCCTTGTCGCGAAGGCGGAGGAAGATGCCGGGAGGACGGTCTCGATCCTGGTGAACAATGCCGGTATCCATTTCAAGAAGCCGACCGGCGAGATCTCCGACGAGGACTTTCAAGCGGTGATGCAGACTCATGTCTTTGCCGCTCACGCACTGAACCGTGCCGTGTTGCCGGGTATGCTGGCGCGGGGCGCTGGCAGCATCCTGATGATCGCATCGATGGCATCGCTTTTCGGGATACCGCAGGTGACTGCGTATTCGGCGGCGAAAAGCGCCTACGTCGGAATGGTCCGGACGATGGCTGCGGAAGTTTCCGAACGGGGAGTCCGGGTGAACGCGATCGCTCCGGGTTGGATCGAATCGCCAATGATGCGCGGCGCGCTGGCGGCCGATCCGGAACGTGAGCGGAAAATTCTCGCTCGCACTCCCGCCCGCCGCTTCGGTGCTCCAAGCGAAATCGGTTGGGCGGCGGTTTATCTTTGTTCGCCCGCCGCGGCTTTTATTACCGGCGTGGTATTGCCGGTCGATGGAGGCGCGAGCATCGGATTTTGAATCTGACCAATTAAACCTGAACACATGAAAAAAATTATAATTTGGATGCACGCGCGGAAATTGAGAGGCCCGGCTTTTCTTCTTTTAACCGTTTTGATTGCTCTGGGAGCGGGTTGCGGCGGTCAGGACGGGGCAACCATTATTCGCATTGGGCATGGTCTGCCGGAGGACCACCCGGTCCATCAGGCGCTTCTGAAGGTGCAAACCTACCTTGTGGAGAACGACGTGGGCGATATTCAGATCCGGGTGTTTCCCAACAACGTTCTTGGTTCCTCCGTCGATCACGTCCAAATGATCTCGACCGGACAGATCGATGCGGGAGTGATATCGGTCGCCGCACTTGGACGACAGGTTCCGGAGATGAATGTTCTAAATCTGCCGTTTCTTTTCCGGGACGCCAATCATCAGAGGGAGGTCCTCCACGGCGAAATCGGACACGAACTGCTCGGTCATCTGGAGAGCCGGAACATGTTCGCCTTCGGTTTCTTCACCTCCGGATCCCGAAACATCATGAGCAAGACCCCCGTTCGGCAGCCGGCGGACTTGTCCGGGCTGAACATCCGGGTCATGGAGAGCAGCATGCTTGTCAACACCATCCGTGCGATGGGCGGAAGTCCTGTGACAATGGACATGGCCGAGGTCTATGGGGCGCTGCAGCAGGGGGTTCTCGACGGGTGGGAAAACAACCCGCCGACGGCCTGGTTTTTTCGTATGAATGAAACGGGGACAACTCATTTCTCCTGGACTCACCACTTGCGAATACCCGATGCCGTTCTGGCGAGTGCCGCGCTGCGGACGCGCCTGACCGACGAGCAATTCGCAATACTCGAGGCGGCCTTCGCTTATGCGATCGAACGGCAATGGGAGGATTGGGAAAGATTCAGTGAAGAGGCTGTGGAGGAGCTTAAGCGGGCCGGAATGCAGTTTCACGAAGTTGACGAGAGTGTATTTCGCACCCGGGTTGAGGGTGTCTATACCGCATCCTACGAGCGCTTCGGAGAGGGATTTCGCCGCCTGGCGGAGGCGATACGAGCCCATGGTTCGTCCGATGAGGCCGGTCGCAACGAGTAACGGACCGATGTTTCCGTCCAAAAGGATTTTTGGCGAAATCGAAGAAATCGTTTCCTGCGTTTTGCTGGTGATGCTTTGCGTCACGGTGGCGCTCCAGGTGTTTTCCCGGTTCATCCTCCGGGATCCTTTCATTTGGGCGGAGGAACTGGCGAGGCTGTTCTTTATCTGGACGGCTTTTATCGGTGCGGCGGTGGCGTTGAAGCATCATCGCCATTTTGCGATTGAACTGTTGGCTGCTCGGTTGGCCCGCGGCCGGGGTTTGGCGAGACGTTCCGCGATCTGGATCCGACGGCTGGCGGTGTTATTAGTTGTCCTCCTTTTATTGATACTGACATGGCACGGGTTTGCCCACACATGGGCGGTGCGGGCGACCTCCACCGATATCCTGGAAATCAGTCTGGCCTGGACGTATCTTCCGTTGCCGCTGAGTTGCCTGACGATGTTGATCCGATCTTTGCCGATGTTGGTCAGTCCGCCCGATCCGTTTTCGGGGGCGGCCGAGTCCTCTTTAAAAAGTCGATAATCGCCATGGTCTTGTTTCTGCTCGCCGTTCTTTTCGTCATTCTCCTCGTCCTCGGGGTGCCGATCGCCTTCGCTTTGGTGGCCGCAGCGGTGGTGGCCATGGCGGCGGCGACACCGTTCAGTCTCGAAGTCGTCGTGCAACGGATGGTGGGTGGAGTGAACAGTTTTCCGCTGGTCGCGATTCCCTTTTTCGTGTTCGCGGGACTGATCATGGGGCGGGGAGGAATGAGTGACCGTTTGATCGCATTCGCCCGGAATCTGGTCGGCGCGCTGCCGGCGGGCTTGGCTCTGGTGATGGTGTTGGCCAGCATGATGTTCGCCGCGATCTCAGGATCGGCGGCGGCGACGACCGCGACCATCGGCGCGGTCATGATACCCGCGCTTGCCCGGGCTCCCGGGTTCAACGTTCCGTCCGCCGCCGCGCTGCAGACTACGTCCGGCTGTATTGGTGTGATCATTCCCCCGAGTGTACCCTTGATTCTGATGGGGGTGATCGCTGGAATCAGCGTTGGAGACCTTTTCCTGGCCGGAGTTATTCCCGGCATTCTGATGGGCGTCAGTCTGATGACGATGAGTGTCTTATACACGATCTGGCGGCGGCGGGAGGGAGACGAAGTGACGGGGGGGGCGGCGGCGCCGACGCTGAGGGAGCTCGGCCGGTCAGGGCTCCACGCGATTCTTCCGATGCTGACCCTGGTCATCATCATGGGAGGAATCATCGGCGGTCTGTTCACTCCGACGGAGGCGGGCATCGTGGCCGTCCTTTACGCATTGGTGATATGCACGCTGATTTATGGCGAACTGCGCTGGCGGCATTTTCCGTTGTTGTTGCGGGAAGCGGTGACAATCACGGCGGTCGTGGTCTTGTGTATTTCCGCCGCCGCTCCCTTCGCATGGCTGCTGACGATCGAGCAGGTGCCGCAACAGATTGGTCAAGCGATGCTCGCGCTTACCGAGAACCGAATGATGCTGGTGCTTTTAATGCTGGTTGTTCTGCTGGCGATCGGCACATTTTTGGATTTGACGCCGGCGATGTTGATTCTTGTGCCGGTTTTCCTGCCAATCGCGCGGGCGGTCGGCATGCCCGACCTTCAGTTTGGAGTGATGGTGACAATGGCGCTGGCAATCGGTCAATGCACGCCACCCTTGGGCGTTTCGCTTTTCGTGGCTTGCGGCGTGGCAAAATGCCATATTGCCGAACTGGTCCGACCGCTCTTGCCGTTTCTGCTGGCCCTCTTCATCGCCTTATTGGCGACGGCCTTCCTTCCCGCGCTTTCCACTTGGCTCCCGGCGACCTTTCGGCAATGAATCCGGTCGTCGGGTGACGGAGTTGAATTCGCTTCGAATCGAATACGATCCTGGGACAGAAGGTTACTCCGTCGTTTGCCAGAGGATGCGGTACTCGCCAGCGGGAAAACGGAAACGTTGATTTCCGTCGTCGTTTTCGACCGCGACGATTCCGGGAAGTTCGTCGATGGGGGTGTCGTCGACGCTGAGCGGTCGGGAGGTCGGGACCACCACCATGGCGGTCGAGTTCGGAGGTATCCGGATTTCCATGATCGTCTCATCTCCCTTGTGAGCCCAACCGGAATGGATTTCGCCGTAGGGGGATTTCATCGTGAGTGAGGCGTGGGAGAGGTTGGAGGGGATGTTGGGAGCGATGACGAAATCCTGCATTCCGATGCTGCCGGGGTCGAGACGGATTCCGCAGAGTACCTCGACGAACCAGTTGGCGAAGGCGTGCGACTCGGCTTGAGCGGTTGAATTCAGAGTGATTCCCCCGACCGGATCGCTCCGACTTTCGGGAATGCTGGTTAGGCCGATCTTTTCGGTAAAATAGGCGATGGCGGGATAATCGGTGGAGCGCAGAATCTCGACCGCATCATCCAGATAACCGTGGTCGCTCAGCATATACAGAACCCGGTACCATTCGCGACCCCCGTGGATGGCGTTGTCGAAATGGGTGTTTATCTCGCGGAACGAGATGTCGGCGAGTCGCTGGCGTTCCTCCGGTCGGGCGATTCCTTCCAATACCGCGATCGCGTTGGAGACCGGATTACCGCCGGATGTGAGGAAGCGGGGAGGGGTGCTTTGAATGCGTCGCGCGCCATAGGCGCCGGTTTTGGGGTCGCGCATCTCGCTGTCGCGGATTGCCTCGACGATCTCACCGATTAATTTTTCGTAGTAGGCTTGCTCGTCGGGTTCATTCAGTTTGGCGGCGAGCCAGGAAGCTTTGCGTAGCACATTGATCCAACGACCGAGGGTGACATAGAGTTGGTCCGATTCGAAGGCGCTCTCGGTCCGGCCGGAGGGATGATGCTGGGTATGGTCGCCGGTGTTGGTCGAGGGGGCTTCGGGATCGTGCCTCCACCGCTGGCCGTAACGCGTCGCCTTCCAGGATCGGATTCCCGCGAGGTAGCGCTTTCCTTTGTCGCCCTCCCAGTAAAAATCGATCCACCGGCGGATCAACGGAAAGTAGTTCCGCACCATTTCGATATCCCCGTAGTAGGCGAGGTAGACCCAGGGAAGGTCGATCACCGGGGTTTCGTGGATTGGAGTCGGTGGTATGGCGTCGCGGTAGCTGTAGGCGCGCAGGGTCAGCGTCTGACCGGAGGTCCGGCCATCGGGGAGAATCCAGAGCGCCTGGTCTTCGAGGAACTTGCGGTAAACCAGGGCGAAGTCGCCGATGGCGGTGTTCAAGGGGGCAGGCCAGGTCCAATGCCACGGAGTCTGGTTCCGTTCGGTGGAGTTGTCCCAACTCATCGACTGGGTGTTTTGAAGGGTCGACGAGGTCGCGGCCGCGAAGAGATTGTTGAAGACCGGTTCCGAAGATTCGAAAGTATGGTTCACCGGGAGGTCGTTGCGGATCAGGATCGCCGTGATCGTTTCCAGATCCGGCTTGAAGTCGAGGCCGGTCACTTCGAGGTAACGCATCACTTGCGGCGAGAACCTTGGCGTGAATGTGGTGGGACCGTCGCCGTCGGGAGTGACCGCCCAAGTCATGATCCCGATCGCGCCTCGCCGGAAGACCGGCGGCGCCGAAGCCATCACGGCCGAGGATCGATGCTTGGCCACGATCATTCCGGGGGTGGCTTCGCGGATGTTTCCGTCCGGGTAGCGCAGGTTGTGGTGCCAGTTTTGGGTGGTGATTTCCTCGTTCCAGAGCCACTCGGAAGGCCGCACGAACACGGTCGATCGCTGGTCGGCCGGAAGTTGGAGTTCGACGAAGCCGGTGACGGTTTCCGGCAATTCGAAGACCCAGACGCCAGGCTGCGGTTGCGTGAGGGCGATCGGCGTGACGCGTTTGACGTGCCGTTGCGGTTGGACGCTTTGGGCGATCATGATCGGATCGCCCACCGGATCTTCGAACGTGGAGACCGGACTCCATTCGGAGTCGTTGAATCCAGGAGCATCCCAGCCGGCCGGTTCCAGCTTTGCGTTAAAAATCTCGCCGAGGTAATGATTGCTTGCCAGCAAGCCGCCGTATCCCTGTTTCCATGACTCGTCCGTGCCGAAGATCTCCGAAGTACCATCGGTGAAGGTGATTTCCAATTCGGCCCGCAGGGCGGGGGAATTGTAATGGTGGCTGAACTCGGGGAAGGGCCAGGCCACCGCCTCGCGGGCCCAGCCTTCGTCGAGAATGAAACCGATGGCGTTGCGGCCGGGCTCAAGCATTGCGGTGACATCGTGGGTGACGTATCGCACCGCTTTGGAATACTGGGTGACCACTGGGTCGAGGACATGGTCCGACACCGGCAGGCCATTGAGGCGGGCGTCGACGAAACCGAAGGCGGCGTATCGCAGCCGTGCCGTTTCCACCGGGCGGTCAATTTCGATTTCGGTACGGAAATACGGAACTCGGGGAAGATCCCGGGCTCGACTCACGACGAGGCGGTCCCAGTGACGTAATTGATTCCGCTCGACGCGGTCCCAGTGGTTTTTCCGCGTTTGATAGACCGATTCCTCCGGCAGTATGGCCATTTTGACCCAGCGTTCGAAATCGGAGCCGGAGTTGGCGATGCGTTCCTGCGGCTCGATCCATCGGGCCCGCCATTCAGCGGGATCGAGCACGGCCATCTCGAAGCGGGCCGGCTCCGACCAAGGGCTCTCCTCCTTCTCTTGGTCCCAATAGCGCACTCTCCAGTGGTAGCGTCCCTTCGAAGCGAGCGCTTCGCCCTGGTAATGCACCAGATGGGACTGGCGGGACTCCACCCGGCCGCTGTCCCAGACGATCTCGGCGAATGAATCGTCCCGGGCGACCTGGATGCGGTAAGCGGTCTGCGCCGCCCCACGGCGGTCGTCTTCGAGTTGCCAGGAAAAGGGAGGCCCGGGGTTTTCCACCGCCAGGGGATTCTCGCGGAAATCACAAAGCAGATTTGTCGGCGGATGCGGCTGCCCATGAAGGGCCACCGAAGCAGAGAAAAACAGAGCGAGAAGGAGGACGGGCCTGGACATCGACTTAAAACAATTCGTCATGGCAATTGAAACAAACTATAGTTTTTCGCGTAGTCTAGCATCGGCGGTGCTTGGGAACCTTACCGATGCTGCCAATCGATAGCATTTTTCTGCCATTCTCAGATTTGGCGGCGCTCCGATTGGCAGAATCGTGCTGGGTTTTTGGGAAATCGTTAAGGTTGGGGTTGGATCGATTGTGGTAACTTCATGGCGGAAATCCCGAGGGATAACACGTTCGGGATTCCATGATTTACCATGCCACGAAAAAACAGATTTCATTTATCGTTTCACTTTCTTCTCCTGATCTTTTCGGCGGCCGCGGCCAGCGGATGGGCGGAGGAGCCCAGCGGACCGATCGGTCTCAGGTGCGACTTCCGGGACACGCCGTTAGCGGTGGAAAACCGCACTCCGCCGTTTTCGTGGCGGTTTGACGACGACCGCATCGGGGCGGCCCAAACCGCCTATCGAATCCAGGTGGCATCCGGAAAGGATTTCGGGGAATTGAAATGGGACAGCGGCCGGGTGGAGTCCCGGCGATCCCATCTCGTCCGTTATGAAGGGGAGCCGCTGCGGTCGAAGGGGAGATACTTTTGGCGCGTCCGGTATTGGGATCAGAATGACAATGAGAGCCCATGGTCGGAGCCGGCCCGCTTTGAGATGGGCGTGCTCGAGCCGGGCGAATGGGCGGCGAGGTGGATCCAGCCCGTTGAATGGGAACGGAACGAAGGTCCCGAGATACGGCGCTGGGCGGAGATGGCGATCTTCGCGCCGGAGGCGGTGTACGAAGCGAGGAAGGACCATTGGGACCGGGTGGCGCGAGGGACCTTGATGAATCACTGGGACCGCCTGATTCTCAGCCGGGTCCTCGATTTGAACCGGGTCCCTTACTTTCGCCGGGAGTTCGAATTGGATCGGCCGGTCGAGTCGGCGCGGCTCAGATACTCCGCCATCGGTTTCGTTGAAGTCCGGCTCAATGGCGAACCGGTATCCGGCGATTTGCTCGATCCGGCGGTGAGCCAGTATTCGGTGGCGGTCAATTACGTCACCCACGATGTCACCGGCCTTCTCGGGCCGGGACGGAACGCCCTTGGATTCATCCTGGACGATGGTTGGGCCCGTGAGACGGTGGCCTGGCCGTTCCCCGAGTTTCGGGACAACTACAACACCCCCGCCTTGCGGGCGGAGTTGGAAATTGAATACGCCGATGGCACGGTGGAGATTTTCGTCACGGACGAGTCCTGGAAGCAGGGGCGCGGGGGACTCCTGGCCAGCAATCATTACATCGGGGAGTTTTTCGACGCGAATCTGGAGCCGGAGGGTTGGGATGCGCCCGGTTTCGACGACTCGGATTGGCGGCCGGTGGCGAGTTTCGAAACGCCGGTCGGGGATCCGGTCATCCAGGCGCAAAGCGTCCAACCGCAAAGGGAAATCAAGCGATTTACGCCGATCGCGGTCACCGAACCCCAGCCGGGAGTCTGGGTCTTCGAACTGCCGGAGACCATCACGGGCAACGTGGAAATCAAGCTCCCCGCCGGACAGACAGGAACGGTTTACGTCCGCCCTTCGGAATGGTTGTGGAACGAGGAAATTACCACTCAAAACTGGCATCACAACCTGCGTTATCCCGATGGATCGATCCGGGAGGCGAGTCCTGGGATGATCGTGGCCAAGCATCGGTCCTCGGCCGTGATGAGCGACGCGCCACCGGTCTTCCGGCGAGGCGCGATCGGAATCACCACTTGGGCGGTGAAGCCGGACGGGCGAAATCCGTTGACCTATCAGACCCGGTT
Source organism: Verruconatronum alginivorum (assembly GCF_056590205.1). Classification (NCBI taxonomy): domain Bacteria; kingdom Pseudomonadati; phylum Verrucomicrobiota; class Opitutia; order Opitutales; family Verruconatronaceae; genus Verruconatronum; species Verruconatronum alginivorum. The sequence continues at coordinate 4,969,917 of NZ_JBWPVQ010000001.1, forward strand.
TTCCCCGCAAGTGATGCGGTATCTCGAAGTGACCGGGCTCGAATTCACGCCGGATCTCGACACGGTGACCGGCATTCTGATTCACAATGACCTCCCGGTAAACCACGATGCCTTCGACTCATCGGATGAACTGTTGAATCGCATTTTCAAGGCGTCGGCGTCATCGACGTTGCAGAACACCCAGTCGATGAGTTGGGACAATGCCACGGAGCGAAACCAGACTACCTGGCCGTGGACCTGGCCGGCGGCCTTCAATACGGCGATCGGCGATTTCGCGATGGTTTACCGGAAATTCCTCCGGGACCAGGAACTTTGGTTTCTTCCCAATGGCCGCACCTCCGGCCAGACGCTGACCCTGCGGGCCTACAGTTACCGCGATGTGATCCCGGTCATGCCGATCCATGAGACCCCGGTAGTCGATCTGCCTTGGTTGTATCTGACGTATTACGGAGATATTGATACCGTCCGAGACTACTTCCCGAAGATCCGCAAATGGATCGATTTCTATTGGGAAGGCGAAAAAGGGGAGCGTTATCTCGAAGGCATACGCTCGTGGGAAACCAGTCAATACGGCCAACGATGGAGGCCCGATCCCGACGTTCCCTCCACCAATACCGGCGATCACGTCCAACTCGAGCCGACCAGTCAAATGGAGAGCGACTCTTTTTCGGATCCGCTATTTGTGACGGTCGGCCGATGGCTCAACGTGCTGAGCAAAGCCGCCTGGATCGCCGGGCAACTGGGGGAAATCGAAGAACGGCGTTACTACGAGGATCTGGCGGCGGCAATCGTCGACGCGGTTCGGGAGAGTGCAATGCGCGATCCGGAAACCGGTGCGTATGGGGCCCGCCGGGTGAAGTCGGATCCGGTGCGATTTGTGACCGCCGGCGGGAATCCGGTATCGAACGCGATCGCGGTCGAGGAAGGGATCGCACGTCCGGATGAGAGGCAAGAACTTGCCGATCTTACCTTCGATGAAATCGAGACTTATTATGAAGGGGCGATTCCGGGGGGGCGCGAGTGGTATCGTGCATTGTATTTGATAAGTCAATACGGATATATGGACGAGGCCGTCGAAAAGTTGCGTTCGACGGACTTCCCGGCGATCGGATTTTTCATAGAAAAGTTGGGTTTGACGACCATTTCGGAGAGCCGCTCTTTTCCGACCGGAGGAATTCTTCCGAATTCGTCGGCTCAGGCGGAATCGCATGCGTTCGCGAACTGGTTTGTCGAATTGTTGTGCGGGATTCGATTCGATCCTGCCAGTGCAGGCATGCAGGATTTTATGATCGCGCCCCTTATTCCGTCTAATCTGGCCTTCGCGTCGTTGTCGATGGAATCTCCGTATGGGGAAATCCGATCCGGTTGGAAACAGGATGACGATGAAGGCCGGACGATCATGGAGATCCGGATTCCGCCGAATTCGACCGCCGCGGTGGTAGCTCCGACGGGGCGCCCCCTCCAGATCAACGGGCGAGGGATCGACGAGTTTGCAGGAGTTGTCTTGTTGAAATCGGAGGAGGAAGGGACGCAGCGTTTCCGCCTTCCGGCGGGAGAATTCCGGATCTCCTGGGAGAATCGGAAATCGGATTGACCGGATCAGGGGAGGGTTACGCCCGGCGAGTGGTTGTTCATCGGTTTGAGCCGTCCAGGCATCCGGCGGTTGAACTGTTTTTTGAATTCGCCGGGAGCCATGCCCATGATTTGCCGAAATTGGCGGGAGAAATAATTGCTGTCGCCGAACCCGCATTCGAATGCGATTTCGGTGATCGATTTGTCCGTCATTTCGAGGAGGTTCACCGCTTTCATGATGCGCAGGCGCAACAGGTAGGCGAGTGGTGCCTCCTTGGTGACCTCTTTGAACACCCGGTAGAAATTCCGGCGGGACATCCGGGCGATCCGGGCGAGATCGTCCAAATGAAGAGGCTCGGAATAGTGGGTTTCCATGTGGCCGATCGCTCGTCCGACGTTGATGACTTTGGAGGCGTCGGGGGGGGCGTGGTGGCTGTACCAGCGGGAGAGCAAGGTGATCAGGATCATGAAGTGGCCCATCGCGATCAATTCGTAGCCGCTTTCGCCGCCATGGATTTCTTTCTCCATGATGTCGGTCAACGCCCGGACGTTGATCAACTGTTTCATGTCGAGGTGCATGTGCCGTTGGTATTTGCCGCGTTGGCGAAAGGCCGGCTCAACCACGAAAAGCGCCTGATAGCCGGGCAGACTGGTCATTCCGAAGCTGACCTGAGCGAGAAGCGACGGCTCATAGGTGATGTTGATGACCGTGAGTTGATTTGTTTCGGTGTAGGCGTGGGGACGGGATCCGTGCAGGACGAAAACGTTGCCGGCGGAAAGGGGGAAGCGTTCGCCATCGACGACGTTGACCCCGGTCCCGGCGGCGATGATGACGATCTCGGAGAAATCGTGACTATGCATTGGGTAATCGGGGTGGTTTTCCCAAGTCGAAACGTCCAAGGGAAAGTCCCGTTTCCCGAAAACGATTTCGCGGCTGAGCCGTTTGCATTCATCCATGGGGCTCAGAGAGAACGAAGCGGACGGATTAGTCAATTCGTTGCGGTTGGCTGGGTTGGAGTTGTTTGGCGCTGGAAGTGCAAGCGAATTGGCACAATCGTGCTTGTCTTTGGCTCGTTTGTGAAGGTAATCGAGGCGAAATTCTGGTAACTTCCTTTCAATTCAGATTCTATTTCAACCTCGCAAAGATCTCCCGTATGCAAACGATTTCACCCACCTCAATCCGTCGCAAGGCATTCACGCTGATCGAACTGCTCACGGTGATTGCCATCATCGGCATCCTGGCGGCGATTCTGATTCCCGTCGTCGGGTCCGTTCGCCAGTCGGCCCGCAACACGCAGTGCATCACCAACCTTCGGGAAATCCATTTGGCGGTCACGATGTTTGTGGAGGATCGCGGCGGGTATCCGCGGGCGCGGTTGACCGATCTGCCGGGGCACGACCCGGCATTCTGGTTCGGCGCGCTAAGTTCGTACCTGGACGAGGGGCGTCGTTTTGTTCAGCAGGATTGGGAAACGCGAAAACCCTTTACGGTGTTCGCCTGTCCCGAGGGGGACCCCACGGTCTGGGCAAGTGATTACGGTCTCAACGGGTTTCTGCTCAACCCGGGCGTTTCCACTTCGGTGGGACAGACGGTGCCGGAAACCGCGATCGAGGACCATACCGGGGCTGTTTTGGTGGCCGACACCGCCACTTGGCAGCTCGGCAATCAATGGTCGGGCTTCACCACCAGCCAATTGCGTTTTCGGCACCGGGACCAAGCGAATTTGCTTCATTTCGCCGGGAATGTCAGCCAGGTCCGCGAAGCGGATTTGAACGATGCCGATTTCCTGAGGAGATTGGCCGGAAGGGATTGACCCTTCTCGACGCGGCCATCGAATCGGAGGGAGCCGTTGGCCTCCGCCCGAGAGGCGTTTGGCCGACTTGCAATTTGCCTCGGCACCCTCAAGGAATGTGGCTGGCTGCGAGACGATGATTATGGACCAAGCCTTTTGGAACGAATGGAACGATCCCTCAGCTGATTTGCGGGGGAAGCCGTTCTGGAGCTGGAACGGCGAACTCGATCCTGACGAATTGATCCGGCAGGCCCGTATCTTCAAGGAGATGGGAATGGGCGGCTATTTCATGCATTCGCGGACCGGACTGAAAACGGAATACCTCGGCGAAGAATGGTTTCGTTGTATCAACGCCTGCGCCGACGAGTCCGAAAAGATCGGGATGGAGGCGTGGCTTTACGACGAAGACCGGTGGCCAAGCGGATCGGCGGGGGGATTGGCGACCCGCGAGGCGCGCCACCGGATGAAATACCTTCGCCTGACGATGGTCGCTCCCGGGGAGGAACCGAGCTGGCCGGACGAAGAGCATTTTGCGGGCGCCTTTTCCGCCGAAGTCGACGGTCTGGCGCTCGGGGAATACGAAGCCGTCGGGTATCGCGGCGAGGCGACCCCGGGCCGGTCTGTTCTTCTTTTCGCCTGGGAGGAGATGGGCCCGCACTCTTTTTACAACGGCCAGACCTACCTCGACACGATGAGCGCCGAGGCGACCGAACATTTTCTCCAGGTCACGCACGACGCTTACAAGAAACATTGCGGCGACCGGCTGGGACGCAGCATCAAGGGAATTTTTACCGATGAACCGCATCGCGGCTTCGTTTTCTGCGATGCCCACGGGCAACCGGGTGTGCCGAATCCGGCCTGGGTGATTCCATGGACGCCAAAGCTATGGGAAGAATTCCTCGAAGCTTTTGGATACGATCTGCGCGAGCGCCTGCCGGAGTTGTTCCTTTGCCGGCGAGGTTCCAAACTTTCCCCGGTGAAATGGGCCTACATGGAACTCTGTCAGCGGCTCTTCCTGGAAAACTGGGCGCGCCCGATGCAACAGCGCTGCCAGGACCTCGGCTTGATTCTCACCGGGCATGTCCTCCATGAGGATTCGTTGACCGCCCAGGCGGTGCCGTGCGGCTCGATGATGCGGTATTACGAGTTTCTCGATTACCCGGGGGTCGACATCCTGCATTTGCGGAACGATAACTACTGGGTCGTTAAACAGCTGGCATCGGTCGCCCGGCAGTTGGGTCAGCCGTGGTTGTTGTCCGAACTCTACGGGTGCTCCGGGTGGCAGACGCATTTCGGAGACCACAAACGAATCGGCGATTGGCAGGCCCTTTTCGGAATCAATCTCCGTTGTCACCACCTGAGCTGGTATTCGATGGCCGGTGAGGCGAAGCGCGACTTCCCGGCCAGCATCTCGTTTCAGTCCGCCTGGTATCCGGAATACGCCGCGGTTGAAACGTATTTCAGCCGGATGCATCTGCTTCTGCAGACGGGTCGTCCGCTCTGCGATGTTTTGGTGATCAGTCCGGTGGAAAGCCTGTGGGGACAGATTCGTCCGGGATGGGCGACCTGGCTCGGGGCGGTCGATCCGCACGTGTTGGAGCTGGAAGAAGTCTATCGGAAAGTCTTTACCTGGCTTTGCGGTTCCCAGGTCGATTTCGACTACGGGGATGAAGCGCATCTGGCGGAACGCGGGTCGGTCGATGAGGAGGCCGGTCTTCTCTCCCTCGGAAAAATGCGCTACCGGGCGGTGGTGGTGGCGGGCATGGAAACCATGCGCCAAACCACCCTGGAGTTGCTGGCCCGCTTGCGGGAGGCTGGAGGAACGGTGATTTTCGCCGGTTCCGCGCCTGACTATCTCGACTGCTCGCCGTCGGACGATGCGGTCCGTCTGCGCGACCGCTGCCAGGCGGTGCCGCTGGAAAGAGAGGCCCTCGCCGCAGCCGTGCGGTCGGCCAGCGTCGTCGCCGATGAATTGACCTTGAGCGCCTCCGGCAAGGGACTTTTTTGCCAGGTGAGGGTCGAGGGAGACCGCCGGATTATCGCGTTGCTTAATCCCTCGGATACCGAATCCCGAACGAACGTGAGCATCCGGGCGGCCGGTTCCGGTCCGGTGACCGAGCTGAATTGCCTGACCGGGGAGGCGATCGCGGTGGAGGCCGTGGAGGGGAACGGCGAGGTGTCATGGACGACTGATTTCCATCCCTTGCAGGAACGGTTTTTCCTCTGCGGTGCCGAAGTTCCGGAGGCGAAAAGCCCGGCGGTGCCGGTCGAAGGGGAGGAGCGATCGCTCGAAGGGCCTTTTGAATACCAGCTGGACGAACCGAATATCGCGGTCCTGGATTCGGCCGAGTTCTCCGTGGCCGATGGGCCGTGGGAGGAAAAGGAGGAAGTTCTCCGGGTGGAACAAAAACTTTGCGAACGGCTCGGGACGTCGGTCCGCGGAGGGCAGATGGTGCAACCGTGGGCGAGGGGGAAGGAAAAGGCGCCAGGGAAGGGAACGCCGGTCCGTCTTCGTTTTGGTTTCGAGGTCAGGAGGATTCCGGATACGCCGGTCAGTCTCCTGATTGAGGAACCGGAGGCTCAGCGGATCTTCTGTAACGGGGTCGTTTTAGAGGTGCCGGCGAAAACCGAGTGGTTCATCGATCCCTGTTTCCGGATCGTTCCTATTCCCGAAGGCCTTCTCCGGGAAGGATCGAACGAATTGGTTTTGTCGCGGGAATTCCAGGAAGGGACCGACATCGAAGCGATCTATCTCCTGGGCGATTTCGGAGTGGATGCTTCGGAAGGAAAAGTCGCACTTACGGAGTTGCCCTACCGTTTACCGGTCGGCGATTGGACCCGGCATGGGCTTCCCTTTTACACGGGACGGATCGCGTTGCGGGTCGAGGTCGGATCTGCGCGAAAGATCGAAATGGATCCGATGGGTGCAGCGACGCTTGTGGTCCGGCATCCCGATGACGGAACCTCGCGGATCCTGCCTTGGGGACCATTCGCTTGCGATCTCGACGGGCTGGTGAACGACGAAGGGTTCGTGGTGCTCGAGTGGGTGCTCACCCGTCGAAACACGTTTGGTCCCCTCCATCTTGTTCCGATCGAGCAACGGAGCATCGGTCCGGTGCACTTCCGTTCCGAAGGTCCCGACTGGTCGGATGAATATCAACTGGTGCCAACCGGTCTGGCCGCCGGTCCGACCGTCATCGCATGACCGATCGGACAAACCCTTGAAGTATAAACCACGAACTGCCAATGACACAAACCATCCTTACAACCCTGGTTCTCGCGCTCATGTGCAGTGTTGCTTTCTGCGGGGACTTTCGCGTCGGTTCCGGTGAAACGCAGGTCTCCCATGGGACCTTTTCCTCGTCGACGACCGGTTGGGATGGCTCTCCTGAAAGTCCGGATGGCCGGACTGTGGCATATGCGGTTTATCCCGAGGTTCTCGATATCACGGGGCGTCGGGTTTATGATGTGGAGTTGTGGGTATGTGACCGGAAGGAAGATAACTCCTTTTCCAACCATCGTAGGATTTTGGGAGGTCTGAGGGCCGGTCTTCACTATGGGCTTTATCAGCAATGGATCGATCATCGATTATTGACGTATACCAGCTGGGGGCAGGCTGGGATAGTTGATATCGAGACGAACGAGCATGCCTATGGGCCTTTTCCTATGGTGAACTTGGGCCGGCGGCCTCATGGTTCGCGGGTGTTGCTGACCAATTACCGGGCCTCGGAAGCGGATATTCAGGTGCTGAGCGAGCGGCTGGGGATGGTTATGAGGGAGAACGGTATATATGAGCTGGATACTCAAACGGGGGAGGTCCACCTCGTCATATCGACTGCAAGGCTCCGCGAAGAGCATATCGATCAATTGAAGCGGCGAACCGAATTATCGGACAACGTGGCGGAATGGCATTTCAGTCATTTCGATTATTCCCCGGACGGTGAAAGGATCATGTTTATTTTTCGGGGAGGACGGGGAAATCTGAAGACCCATCCCCAGGTCGTAATGTTTATTGATAGCGACGGTGAGAATCTACTGATAACCGAAGGGCGAGCCCTGGTTCACACGGGCTGGTTCGCGGACGGGCTGTTATTATCGGGAATGCTGGTGCATCCGGAAGTCTGGAATTACGAGGAGTGGAATTTCACCGGCGCATCCAATTATGCGTTTCGCGAACCCGCGGAAATCGAGGCGTCCAGGGAGGACGATTCGGTGAAAGGGTCGATTGTCGCCAGAGCGGGGCGGGATTTGGCAAAAGTGGCGGTGGCGGCGGGCCCGGCGAATCATATCGCCCAATCCCCCGACCGGACGTTGATCGCCGGGGAGGTGCTCGCGAGCGATGGAGTGACGCCGCATCCATACCAGCTGTTTTTGTATGTTTTCGGCGAGACGAAACCGGCCGCGACCATCTTCCAAATTCCTTACGCGCCCGTGCTCCGGACCGGGGCGCATGTTGATCCATCTTTTTCCCGTGACGGCAGACGGCTTTATTACAATCGTCCGGTCGGGAACGAAACCTCGCGGATGTTCTGTTATGAAATACCTCCGGAGATCCTGGACCGGGCGGCCAAGGCATTGCCGATGGTAAAGGCGTTGATCGACCAATATGGGAATTAGCCGGTTTGGCACGGATGTGCTATTCAATGGCAGAATGTTTAAGGCCGTATTCCGCCGGATCGGGTATGGTGGCAGCACGATCGGAATTTTATTTTCATGCAAACTCCTGAAGTAGCGGTTTACTATTTCCCGAACTACCATCTCGACCCGCGGAACGAGGCGGTCCACGGTGCTGGCTGGACGGAGTGGGAACTGGTGAAGCGGGCCGAGCCCCGGTTCGAAGGGCATCAACAGCCCAAGCTCCCCCGGGACGGGTTCGAGGACGAAGCCGATCCCCAGGTCATGGCGAAGAAGATTGACGCGGCGGCGGACCACGGGGTGGACGCGTTTATTTTCGACTGGTATTGGTATGATGACGGTCCCTTTCTCCAGCGCGGTCTGGAGGAGGGATTTCTCGGTGCCCCGAACAACGGACGACTCAAATTCGCCCTGATGTGGGCCAATCACGACTGGCTTTCGATCCACCCGCAGAAACGGGCCGATCGTTTCAATGAGCCGAATCTGCTTTATCCCGGCGCGGTCACTCCGAAGACATTTGAGACGATTATGGACCATTGCCTGGAGCATTACTTCAGTCACGGTTCCTATTGGCTGCGGGATGGATGTCCGTATTTCTCGATCTACGCTTTGGAACGGCTGATCGTTGGTTTCGGAGGAATCGAGAAGACCCGCGAACTCCTCGACCGGTTTCGCCAGAAGGTGAAAGCGGCAGGTTTTCCGGATCTCCACCTGAATGCCATCTTGTACGAAAATTCGATTCTCGCCGGAGAGTGCATGCCGCGAAACGCCCTGCAGGTAGTGGAGGAATTGGGCTTCGACAGCGTCAGTTCTTATGTCTGGATCCATCACTACCAGACGGATGAGTTTCCCCAAGTCGAATACGCGGTAATCCGCGACGCCTACTTCGAATGCTGGGACGAAATGGCCGGGAAGACCTCGTTGCCCTATTATCCGAATGTCACGATGGGGTGGGATTCGTCGCCTCGCACCGTGCAGTCGGATGCATTCGATAATCTCGGTTATCCCTTCATGTATTCGATCAGGAATAATTCGCCGGCAGCCTTTCAACGGGCCTTGCAATTGACCAGGCAACGTTTGATGGAGCAGGACGTGCCCCATCCGTTCCTCACCATCAATGCTTGGAACGAATGGACGGAGGGAAGCTACTTGGAACCCGACTTGATCCATGGAATGGGATATCTGGAAGCGATTCGGGAGACTTTCCCGGAAAAGGTGGCAATAACCGACGGAACGGCCCGGGAAACGGTCTGAGATGAGGGTGCTGACGTATGTGGCCGGATGGATCGCTCTGGCCTCCCAGATGTTGCCCGGAAGTTTGGTTGCCGCCGACCCGACGGAGGCGCGGGCGTTGAAACCGAATATCATTTTCATTTTTCCCGACGACGTGTCGGCCCACCGGTTGGCGACCTACGGAGGCGAGATTGAGATGCCGGTTCTGGATCGCCTCGCGCGAGAGGGGATTCGTTTCAACGATGGATGGGCCTCCCCGGTCTGCGGTCCGTCGCGGGCCATGCTTCACACTGGAAAGTATCCGCACAATCAGGGTTATTGGCACAATCCCGTCATGCCCCGGTTGCTGTTCTATGAAGATCCCCGCCACGATCTTTGGATGCGGGTCGCGCAGAGGGAAGGCTATGTTACGGCATTCTTCGACAAGCTTCATCACGATGGAATGGAGCACGACCTCGAAAAACTGTCCGCGCAGATCGAGCAGTACGGAGTCGATTATTATTGGGTGAACCGTTACTGGGATGGCTACGACGGTCCGGACCAGGGGAGGGGAGGACCGGAACGCCGGGGGATGTATGGGGTCTCTTGGTTTTGGCATCCGGGTATTGTCCAAAACGGGAAACCGGTGCCCACTGGTCCGGACGATTTCGGACCGGATTTGTCGGCGCGCGCCATCAAGGACTTCATTCGCGATAACCAGGATCGGCCGTTTTTCATTTATTGGGCGACCTATCTTCCCCACAAGGCCTTCGATCCCGATGCGAACGTCTGGTATTACACCGACGTGCCGGAAGTCGATGCCGACGGGCGAAGGACCGGCGGACGGATTCCGGGAAGACTCGAATCGACCATGCGGCATCTCGACTTGCTGACGGGCGAGATAGTCGAGGAATTGGAGCAGCTCGGCTTGATGGATAACACCATACTTTTCTTCGTCGGGGACAACGGCACGGCCGATGGTGACAAGAATTCGTACGACCGCGACCGTGCGTTGCGGGTGCCGTGGGTCGTTTATGGCGGCCCGGTTCCGGCGCGAGGTCCGTCGGACGTAATGGTGAGCCTGGTCGACATGTGGCCGACGGTGGCCGACCTCACCGGCCACGCCGGTCCCCGCGATGTCGACGGACACAGTTTCGCTCCCTACCTGCTGGGAGAAGAGTTCGAGCCGCGGGAGACTTTGCTGATGGCGTTGAACAACGCCCGTTGGGTGCGGGATGCCGATTGGCTGCTCGACGGACGCGGTCGTTTCTGGGATGTCCGCGACGCCCGGTCGTGGGAGGAATACCGCGATGTCACAAATGTCCGGGATCCGGAGATCATCGAAGCCAGGCTTCGCCTGGAGGCGGTCCGTGATCGCGAACTTCTCCTGCCCGATTACCAAGACCCGCAAACCGTCGACTCCTGGCGGGTGTTTAGGCGTGGCAATCCCCCCGTGGAAGTTTATCGTCCGGATTTCCTGCCCAATTGATCGCCAGACCCGTCCCATGAAGAAGACGCCGAATATCCTTATCATCAACGTCGATCAACAACGTTACGATTCGCTCGGGTTCACCGGCAATCCGATCGTCCGAACACCCCATCTCGACCGGTTGGCGGCGCAGGGAATGCAGTTCGATTCGGCTTACACCCCCTTGCCGGTCTGTTGTCCGGCCCGGCAGACCTTCCTGTCGGGGGTCATGCCGGAAGTCCACGAAGGATTGTGGAACTTCGGTCCCGGCGGTTCCCTCCCGGTCAGCGCGCTTTCCCCCGAACGGCCGATCTGGGTCCGGCAATTGCGCGAGGCCGGATATCGCACCGCCTACCTGGGGAAATGGCACGTCCATCCGGAACTTGATCCGACGGCGTTCGGATATGAAACCTTCGACGATCCTCCCGGCGACAATTTCGCAACGCCCCACAAGGGGACGAAGTATCCCGTGCCGACCAATCCGTGGCCCCAGTTCCCGGTCGGGGCCTATGAAACCTTGCCGGTGGAACAGTGCCATACTCACGTCCTGGCCGATCTTTGTAATCGAAGAATAGATACGCTTGGGACGGGAGAAAGCCCCTGGCATATCCGGCTCGATTTTTCGGAGCCACACTTGCCATGCGTTCCAGCGGAGCCGTTTGCCTCGATGTATCCGCCCGAGTCGATCCCCCCCTGGCCGAATTTTGAGGACGATTTCAAGGGCAAGCCATTCATCCAGGGACAACAGTTGCGCAACTGGGGAATCGAACATTGGACCTGGAAGGAGTGGTCGATTTACCTCTCCGGTTACTACGGGGTCATCTCGCAGGTCGACGATGCCATCGGGAAAGTCATCCGGCATCTCGAAGAAAAAGGCCTGACCGAAGAGACGCTCATCATCTACACCACCGACCACGGCGATGCCGCCGGGAGCCACCGGATGATGGACAAACATTACGTGATGTACGAGGAAGAAGTCCGGGTGCCGATGGTGATCCGCTGGGACGGCGTGATCCGGCCCAACACGTCCTGCCACGATTTCGTGAGCCACTTTCTGGATCTCCCGGTGACGATCCTCGACCTGCTCGAACTGCCGACGCCCGATTGTTACCAGGGCCGCAGTTTTCTGCCGCAATTGCGGGGCCAGCCGGCCGGCGATCCATGGGAATACGGTTTCAGTACTTACAACGGACAACAGTTCGGACTGTATTGCCAGCGGATGATCCGGGACCGGAAATACAAATACATCTGGAACGCCACCGATATCGACGAATGTTACGATTTGGAGAACGATCCGTTTGAAATGAACAACCTGGCCGCCGATCCGGCCAATGAACCACTCTGCCGCCGCTATCGGCGGAAAGTCTGGAAAGTATTCTCCGAACTGAAAGACCCGCTGGTTTGCGGTCCGTGGAACAGCCGGTGGCTTCGCGGCGAAGTCTCGAGTCCCACCGGAGAACCGGCGGAATGAATCCGCCCGCGACCCTTTCACATTTTCTATGAGACAATCCATGCCAAAAACGAAACCCCGTCTTTCAATCCGTTTCGGCTTGAGCGCCGTTCTTGGCGGGCTTCTCCTCGGGTGCGATCCCGCCGGATCGGTGCGGGCCGAGAGCGAGCCTGCAATCCCGCCGGCGACCGCCGGGATCGAGGAGGATTTATACATGCTTTCAAAACAGGCGATCCTGGATAACTTTCTGAATCCACCAAACGAATACAGATTGGTGCAATACCAACTGAACGACAATACCCTGCAAAGATATCCGGAGTACGGAATCGGCGGTTTCATGGCTTTTTTTTATCGGGAACTGTATCAGCAGGGTCCAGCCGCCGCCGAAAAGATCGGGCCTTTGGTCGATGCGGCGGCCGAGAAAAAGATGCCGGTTTGGCTGGCGGACGATTTCGGCTATCCGAGCGGCATGGCCGGGGGGCGCGTGGTGGAGGAAAATCCCGAGTTCGAAGTCCGCGGTCTGGGCCGGGTGGTGCTGACCGGAGAGGGGGCCGGTCCGATCGTCGTGGAACTTCCGGAGAATGCGGAGCGCTTTGTTTCTGCCGTCCTGTATCCGGTGGCGGATGGAGCGGTCGATCTGGCCGGGGGCCGAGTCGTACCGGTCGAAGAACGAAAAATCGAGACGAGCGGATTGGAAGGATCCTGGCAACTCTCGGCCTTCGTCCGGTACGTGCGGGACCGGAATGTCCAGGCGCAATCGACCATGGCGCAGTTCAGGCATACCGGTCGGTTTCCCGATCTATTGAACCGCGATGCGGTCGCCAGCTTCCTGGCTCACATGCACGAACCGATGGTCGCACGGATCGACGATCTCCCGGCCAAGGTCGAAGGTTTTTACACCAACGAGCCGCAGTTGATGCAACTGCATTGGTCGATCGAGGAGGAAGCCTCCTTCGCCGCGGTTTCCTGGAACGAAGATCTTCCCGAACGGTTCCGGGAAATGCACGGCTACGATCTGATGCCGCTGCTCGACGCGCTTTACGAAGGGGATTCTTTGCAGGCCCGGCGGATTCGCATGCACTTTCACCAGACCGTGGCGGAGATGTTCGCCGACAGCTTCGCCCGGCAGATCGCCGATTGGTGCGCCGAGCGAGGCGTCGCCTCCAGCGGACATTTCCTTTTGAACGAATATCTTTCGATGCACGTGGCGGCCTACGGAGACCTGATGAAATTCGCCGCGGAGTTCCATGTGCCGGCGCTCGACATCGGGATTCCGAATCCGGACCGGTTTGATGATTTCGAATATCAACAGGCCAAGTTCTTCAGTTCCATCGCCGCCTGGAAGGAGATGGACACCGTCATTTGCCTGCTGGATCCGATCATCGGGGGAGGGGGGCTGTTGCGGCTTTCGCCGGCCATTCCGTTGTTGTTGAATTCGACCAACCGGGCTTTCTTCAACGGGGCGAATCTCTTTTCCTCCTACCTCCCTCTCGATCCGGTGAATACCGAGGACGCGCGGGGACGGGGCCGCCGGGCGACCGGGTACGAACAGGAGGAATACCGGGCCTTCAACGAATACGTGGGAAGAGTCTCCCTCGTCCTGCGGGGCGCCCGCCGGGAGACCGCGGTCGCCCTTTATTATCCGATCGCCATGTTCCAGACCGAATACCGGCCCTCGACCCTGCACTGGCGGGATGTGGTTCCCGACCACCGGGACCGGCAAGGTTTATGGGACCGGACGGAGAAAGTCCTTCTGGACGCCGACATCGACTACAATGTCATTCATCCGCTGGCTCTGGAGGAAGCCCGGATCGAAAATGGGGCGTTGCACGTCGGCACTGCCACCTACCGCTACCTGATCATGCCCCGGATGGAACTGCTCCCATTGTCGGCGGTCCGGAAAATCCGCGAGTTCGAAGAAGGAGGCGGTGTGGTGCTGTGGGTCGATTCGGTGCCCGGCGCCGGGGCTTACGAGCGGGAGGACCGGGAGGTGCGGGATGCCTTCCGTGGAGTCTCCCCGGTGAGCGTCGAGGAGATTCCGGGACGTATCGGGCAACCGTATTCGGACGCCTTCGACTTGACGTTTGAGCCTGGGCCGGATCGGTTGGGGGTGGCACGGTTTTACCGGAAGAATCAGCGTATTCATTTTTTGGTGAACCTGGCCCGAGATCCGCTGGATGTATCCGTCCAAGGTAGAAACGGCACCAGGGCAACGGTGTTGGATCCCACTTCGGGAGCGACGGAGGAAGTCGAACTCCCCGCTTCTCTGACGATCGACACCTACCGGAGTCTGCTGATCCTTCAGTAGTTTCCAAGAACGGAGAAAAAACAGATGACGAACTGGAAAACATTTTTGGCCGGGGGAATGGCCCTTACCTTTGGATTTGGTGTGACGACATCGGGGGAAGTCCCGGAGCAACCCAACTTCATCGTCGTGTTGATCGATGACATGGGCTGGATGGACAGCGACCTTTATGGCTCCACCTATTACGAAACGCCTCATCTGCGGCGACTCGCGCAGGAGGGGATGATGTTCACCGATGCGTATGCCGCGAGTCCGCTTTGTTCCCCGACCCGGGCCAGTATCATGGTCGGTCAGCATCCGGTGCGGCTTCACATGACATTGGCGATTACCACCAATTCGACGTTCGAGCCAACGTCGTTGCCTCCGGAGAACGGGCGCTACACCGGCACCGTCGAGTCCCGTGACCATTTGCCGGCGGATCTGACCACCCTGGCGGACCTGCTCCGGGAGAACGGCTACCAAACCGCCCATATCGGGAAATGGCATTTGAGCCGTCCGCATACGTTTGGAGACGAGAACCGTAGGATCTACAACGCGGAAAACCGAGGCTTCGATTTTGTCATTGGCGGAGACCATCAGCCCGGTCCGCCCGATTATTATTCGCCCTACAGCCGGGCTCCACAAAACCGCGAGAATTGGGTCAGCGAGATCCGGAACCTTGAGGCGGGACCGGAAGGCGAATACCTGAACGAACGCCTCGCCGAAGAAGCCGTCAAATGGCTGAAGACGGCAGGCGAATCGGGGCGGCCATTCTTCCTGAATTTGTGGCATTACGCCGTGCACACGCCCGTCATTCCAAGAAAGGACCTGATGCCGAAATACCAGGCGAAGGTGGATCCGCGCGGCCTGCAGGATTGCCCCGAAATGGCGACGATGCTGGAGAGCATGGATGAGAGCCTCGGGATCCTGCTCGATTATCTGGACCGGCCGGAAAACCACCAGGTTCGGGACAATACTTTCCTGGTTGTCTTGTCCGATAACGGCGGGGTCACGCATCAACGCGTCAATGGCCGCCAGATTACCTCCAATCGTCCCCTGCGCGGCGGCAAGGCGAACACCTACGAAGGCGGGATCCGGGTTCCCTGGGTCGTTCGTTTCCCGGGGGTGGTGGAAGCTGGAACGGTTTCTGAAGAACCGATCGTCAGCACGGATCTGTTTCCAACGCTGCTCGATTACGCGGGGGTCGCCGCGCCATCGGAACATCCGGTGGACGGAGTCAGTTTGCGTCCCGTTTTCGAAGGCGAAACGGTGGGGGAACGCCCGCTGTTTTTCGACTTTCCCCATGTATTCGGAATCTTGTGCGCTTCGTCCACCGCGGTCCGGCTGGGAGACTACAAACTGCTCCGTTTCTATTGGGCGGGCGACGAACCGGGAACGCATTATCACGAATTGTACGATCTAAGACGCGATCCGAGCGAAGCGATCAATCTCGCCGCATACAAACCGAAGAAGGTGAGCAGGCTGAGTCAATTGCTGGACGAACACCTGGAGCGGACAAACGCCCTGATCCCGATCCGCAACGAGGAATTCGCCGGCAATCCCCGGACCCCTCGCAGTCACGAGGGGCAGCGAGGTTCCCGTCCCGCTTCCCTTCGGCTCTCCGAAACCGAATGGGCGCTGACGGAACAACGCGGGAGCCGGACTGTTCGACTTTTGGACCAGAACGGTAAACCGAGGACTACGAGCGCGCTCCTCCTGGCGGCCGAAGACGCTTCCTGGCTGGAGGTCGAACATCTCCCGGATGGAGCGGTCGAAATTCGCTGGAACCAAGCCAGGCGTGAGAATGATGACGCCGCGAAGGTGTTGTTCGGCTGGAGTGGCGGGCGGTCGCCCTGGGAAATCAACGACTGGTCCTTCGATCCGATCGAGCTGATGATCGAGTAAAGAAAATCGCCAATCTATGAGAACAGACGTCACCAGTCCGGGCACAACGAAAGGCTCCTCGAATAGGCTTCCTCTGCGCGAGAAAGTTTCCTGGGGGTGCGGCGGATTCAGCGAGCAGCTCGCCGCCAACGGACTGAACAACTTGTTCGTTCCGATCTATAACATCGGGTTCGGGATGAGTTCTGTTTTCATCGGTTGGGCCATCACGATTCCCCGGCTGTTCGATATGATTTCCGATCCCTTCATCGGGAATCTGTCGGACAATTCCCGAACCCGCTGGGGCCGCCGCCGTCCCTTTATTTTCGCCGGGGCATTTCTCACCGCGTTCGCTTTCGGGCTTTCCTACATGGCTTCCCCGCATTGGGGAAGCGTGGCGCTCTTCAGTTACGCGGTCGCCGCCTGTATCTTCTTCTACCTGATGTACACCATCTTTTCGATCCCGTTCACCGCGCTGGGATTGGAATTGGTGGAGGATTATGATGAGCGGGCCGATGTGCAGAAGTTCCGGCTGATTTTCGCGTCGTGCGCCACCTTTATCATCCCCTGGTTGTATAAGATATGCCTGGCGTTGGGGCAACATGTCCGGGATGTGATCGAGGGAGGAAGCACGGTTTGGTATGCTTTCGTTTTTCAACCTTTGGCCACGATGGCGGCGGACGAAGGGGTGGCGGTCGAGATCATCGGGGTTCGATACGTCGCGTGGATGCTGGCGATCGGCATCATCATTACCGCGTTGCCGGCTGCCTTGTTCACCAAAGAAAAGGTACATGTCGAGAGCACGCAGAAGATCAATCTCCTGCAATCGGGCCGGCTGGTTCTGAAAAACCGGTCGTTTCGAAGCCTCTGCCTCATGATTTTCCTGGTCATCTCGGGAATGTTTTTCATGGGAGTCCTGGTGACCTACGCCAATATTTTTCATGTATTCGGAGGGGACAAATCAACCGGGGCCACCTGGAATGGCTGGTATGGGACCACCAACGGAATTGTTTCGCTTCTGGCGACTTTCCTCATCCCGGTCCTGGTCCGGAAGATGGACAAAAGGAAGGTACTCCTGGCCGGTCTTTCGATGGCCTCGGTCGGGATTCTTTCCTCCTGGTTCCTGTTGAATCCGAATTTTCCGGCGCTCCAACTGATCCTCGCCATGGTGATCGGATTCGGAATGACCGCTTGCTGGCTCCTGAACGGAGCGTTCATCGCGGACATCTGCGACGAGGATGAATATCACAACGGTTATCGGCGCGAAGGGATGTTCGCCGCCTTTTTTGGTTTCGTCATCAAAATGGGATTTGCCGGAATCGCCTTCACTCTTGGCTACGTGCTAACCTTCATTGGATACGAAGCGGGCGGCGACACCATGACCCCCGAGACGATCTACCGGCTCCGCCTGTTCATCGCCCTCTGGCCGAGTTCCTGCCTGATCGCCGCGATCATCGTGATCAGCCGTTACTCCCTGACCCGCGAGCGGGTGAATGAGATCCAAAAAGAACTGCGGCGCCGCCGCGCGGGGATCGAAGGTCCTTCGGAGTGATTTCCCGCTCTCGCCGGGATCAGCCGCCGATCACCACGGTTTCCATTCCGAGCAGGCGACCGAGCCTCTCGATCTTGCCGGCGATACGGCCGACCCCGACGGCGCAGTGGTGGGCTGGACCCTGGGCGTTCCATTGTTCGATGAAGCTGCGGGCACCCATTGGAAACCGGTACCGGCTGTTCGTGTTTCCGATCTCCAGGATCGGACCGGGGACCGACTCGCCTTCCGAGACAAGGAACTTGAGCGAGCCATCCACGTATTCGACCACGGATAACAGGGTGACCGGACCGTGTTTGACGCTCATTTCGACGGAAAGGCCTTTGCCGACCTTCCCATGGTAGACCTCCAGCGGGCGAACTTTCGTTTTTCCGTTGGCGATGCGGATGTGACCGGGCCCGTCGTGTCCCATTAGGACCACGTCGTCGTTGTAGTCGACAACATAATACTCGGTAAATGATCCCCCGATGCCGAATGTATCCAAAATCTTCATCGCTTGCGCGTTTTTCACTTCGTATTCCCCGGCCACCGGGACACCGCGAGCGGTCAGGAGTGAGTTGCCGAGAATGACTGAGCTCATGAGGTCTTCGTGTTCGGGAATGCCCGTGCCCATATGGTAATAGGCCATCGACCCGAGGTCTTTGACTTCCACTAGTTTGTCGAGGGCTACCGATGTGGCGGCGGCGCGCCTCAACTCCGCTTCCGGGCAGTCGGCCTGGATGTCGAAGGTATCGCGGAATTCGGCTAGTTTTCTATCGATTTCCGCCTCCGAGACGTCCCGCCGGATGGCGGCCAATTCCTCGACCTCGACGATTTCCATGTGTCCGCCAAAGTAGGCCAATTGACGCGTCGTGTCGGTGTAGATATCGAGCATGCCGTTGTAATAATGCCCCATCAATCCCATCCGATTGTGGGCCAGCGTATGGGCGACGCGCGCGGCCTCGACCCAGTCGTCAATTTCCTGCCATGCGGGGCTGTCGTCAGCCAGGACCCCGGTCACCTGATGGAAGTCGATGCGGGCGCGATTGAATGCGTTGGCGATCTCCGGAACGGGACACGCCGCGCAATTGGCGAGCCATTCGCCCGTCATCCTGGTTCTGTCACTGAGCGCGTTGAAGGCCGAGTAATCAATAGCCGCAGCGGGTTGCAGATTGAGGATGATGACCGGGACCTTCGCCCGCTGCACGACCGGAAGGACCGTCGAGGAAAGCGCGTAGGTTGTCACATGTAGAAAAATCACATCGACGTCGGCACGCCGGAAGTCATGGCCGGCGATCATCGCTTTTTCCGGAGAGTCGATCAGGCCGAGATTGACCACCTCGACGCCGGGCCGATTCAGCCTGGCGGCCACGGATTCGATGTAGCCTTGGAGGCGCTCCTTCATTCCTTCGAACTGCGGCCAATAAGCCTCCAGTCCGATCCCAAACAAACCGATGCGAAGTGAATAATTTGTGTTTTTCATGATTGGAAAGGTATTATTGGATGGGTTTGAGCAGTCCCAATTCGAGCAAGTCATATTCGCTGCCGGGGCGGGGTGTGTCGATGGAGAACGCATCGTGCCGCCAGAAGACAGCCCATGCCCGCTTGCGCGGCTTGTTCGCCACGTGCCAGGGTCCCCACAGGTTCTTGGCCAAGCCGATGACCCGGAGTGTGAAGACGTCGCCACGCGTCGGATCGAGAACAAAGCGAACATCGGGCCCATAGGCGATCTGGTTGTGAGAACCATGGCGCAGTTCGATGGCAGCTCCGGCCCAGGAGGTTTTCGGCAATGAAATCTGGCTCTTGCCCGCGTCCGGCGGGAGGCGGAAGTGATAATCGACCGCATCATCATAAAAGGGAAGCCCCTGCTCCCGCCATGAGCCTGGGTCGATTGCCTTCGGGGCTTCTTCGATCGCGAAGCCGATCTTCGTCGGCCTCACGGAGAAATCACCGAGCAGATAAATCGCGTCGATTTCCTGGCGCACTTGAAATGGTGAACCTTCGATCAGGATTTCGTTGTCGCCGTGGCGAAGATGTATTCCCACGTTCACCGCGAGGATTCGTGGATCGCGCCACGAACGGGCACGGGCGAAGGAAACTCTTTTCCCATTGACCGTCACCTTCCACAAGTCGGGGCCTTCCACCGCAAGCTGGATTTTGGAAAGATCCGTCGGCTTTCGTATCTCGGCTCGATAGCTGATGATTCCTCCGGTCCCCTCGTTGAAGTGCCGGTCGCGTTCGACCAGGCTTTGGCCGAGTTGGACCCGGGCGAACCACCCGTTTGCGGCGATCCCGTGGGCGGTCCAGTAGCGTTGGTTGGCGCGATATACCGACTCGATCGGTCCTCCTTTTCCGCGCATTTGGAGGCGGCACAGGTCGAGAACCAGCACATTCGGGGCGACGCGTTCAATGCCCGTTAATTTCGGCTGGATGACTGGAAGAGAATCAGGGGTGGAATGATTTGGGGAAGACCGGACCGGTGAGGCTTTGCCGCGCCAGATGATCCTGGCTTCGGTCGGGGGAATGCGAATTTTCTCCTCCCCGGCGAGATCCCGTTCGGTTCCGTCCAGCGGATTGTAGAGGGCGACTCTTCGAGGAGATCCCGGAAAAAGCGCTACGCTTTCAAGGGGCTCTTCCGGATGCGAGTTGACGAGGATGAAGAGTTCTTCGTTGTTCGGGAGGCGACGATAAAGATGGGCCAGGCCGGTGGAAGGGCCCTCTGTGAACGCTATTCGCGGCGGGACCAGGCTCCCGAGGAGATCGAGCAATTTTTCAGTCCGGTCCACCCATCGGATCTGTGCTCGAAAATTCTTTTTCCACTGGGTCAATAAGCCGCTCGGTCTTCCATTGATTTTAATCGTTTTTGGCCGGATGCCGACGAGCATTCCTCCGCCGGTTAGGAAAGATTCCAGCAGCGGGACGGTCGCGCCGCGAAGGTTGGTCATGTGGGGAGGCCAAACGATCACGTCGTAGGCCTGCTTTCCAACGCGCAGCTTTCCTTTGGAGGCGGAGCCGGATTCCTCCAGGATATACTCGTCGCCGATGTCGAAATCGAAGAGGCGGTCGCTCATCGACTGGACGAGGGCGCCGATCTCCCGGCGCATGACCGTGAACGAGGCGATTGAATGATCCAGGTTGAGAGGGTCCTGCGTCGTGTCTTTTTGTACCGCGGTGAATGCGTCCGCCTTGCGCGCCCGGCAGTAACCGGTGGTTAGTGCATCCAGAAATAGGATACGGTTGTCGGGGCGTCCCAAGGTGGCGGCTTGCGACAGGCGGGCGAGTTCGTCGTTCAGTGGCTTCAGGTATTCGAACCACGATGACTGGTCACTGAAAAACTGCGGGTGATCCTGCTTGCGCGTTCCGCGCAACGTCATGAACGAATGGTGAGGAACGAACTGGTTCACTCCGAGGACGGCGAGATATCGCCCGATGCGAGCCCAATCCGCCGGGGTCGAATCGTGTCCTCCGGCTCCCCAGCTTTCGCACATGACCCGCGGCTTGCGGAATTGATTGGCGACGCTCAGCGCTTGTTTGAGGTAGTAAAGCGCGTGTGGCTCCTGTCCGGGAACGGCGGGATCGAAGTTCTGGGGATCGGAAAAATCGTGGCCGAGTAGTTCGAAGCACTCCAGGAAGTCCGTCCCAGGCCAGTCCTGGTGGGCGAGAATATGCATTTGCCCCGGCGTCGCATAGGGGACCGGCCAGTCATGTTCGAGGTAATGGCCCGTGAGGGAAATGCGGTTCTTCCTGCACCAATTCTTCAGAGGAAGCGCCCAGTTCCGCACCCAAAGGTCGTGGAGCAAGTCGTAGAAGTCATGACGCACTGGCTCGCTCCGGGGGGTGTCGAAGAAGAGATCGGCCAGACGGGGCGGGAGCTCGTAATCGTAGCGTTTCTCGAATTCCGCCAGAATGTAGGGGGTCAAATGGAGCCCCTTGCCCCAGGGGCCGTGGGTGGAGCCGGGGAGGTGGGGCTCGTCGGTGAAGATGCTTCCCAGCGTCGCCCAGTCCGCGTCGTTGAGCTCGGCGCGATATCGTTCGTGCGTCGTCTGCAGGAAGATCTCCACCGTTCGCGGGTCAAGGAGACTCACGTAGGAGCTCTCCGCATGGAACGGCATATTCGGAAAATCGTGCATAGCGAAGGCGATCCAGGGCGTGCCTGGCTCGACTTCTTCTCGTTTGAGCATCTGGCCGGGCTCTTCTCCATCCCAGTGGTAGAGCGAAAGAGCATCGTGCGGGATATCCCGGGGACCGGAGCCGGTCTCGGGTTGGACGTACCGGCTGCGGACGTCGGGAGCGAGAGCCAATGTCTTGCCGCCGGCGAAGCCGCTGGGATAGCTGCACTCGTCGTAGAGGGCTGGAACCAGCCCCAGACGGCGGCATTCGCGGACGGTATGCCGGATCAATTCGAACCAGCGTGGCGAGAGGTATTCGGTGATCAACCCGGGACGCGGATGCGCGTAAGCTCCACCAAAACCGACCCGTTTGAACCCTTCCAGCATTTCGGTGACCCGCGCCTCGCCGAGTTCGCCTTCGTGTTCTTCGTTGAACACAAGGAAAGGCCAGGGGCGAAACTCTTCGGATGGGGTCTGGAAAATTTCCTGCAAATGTTTCATGGATTATTCGGATGGAGTCTAAAAAGCTACGGGCACAATCGGCCGCCCCATGCCTTAAGGGGGGCGGTCATGTTCAGGACGGAAAGACGGGTGCCCATAAACATCACGCCGGGGAAGGCGCGGCGGTGGTGGCTGAGAGCGCGGCTGGACACCATCCCGCGACGTCCTCGTTAAGAATGAAATTTGCGTCTTCGGCGATCTTCCGGACTCGTCCGTCCGGCCAGCGCAACTTCAGCGGGCTTTCGGTGTGGATGGTGTAGCGGATTTCGGCATCGTCGCGTTGCCACTCGATCTTGATCCAGCCACCGGCCGGGTGGGGAATACGGCCCGATGCTTCCTGGAGGGATCCCGGTTCCAAGTGGAGATCGAAGTCTCCGATCGCGCGATCACTGCGGGTGTGGAGTCCCAGCAGGTAGCGTGACATCTGCCACGTCGGACATCCCGACCATTGATGAGCGTGGCTCCAACGGGTGTCAAAGACCTCAATCCAGGTGGTGCGTCCATCCGCAAGCATGTATTCGCCCCAGCATGACCGGAATTGGGAGAGCACGAAATCCATCCGTCCTCGTTCGATGAAAAGAGGCATGGCGTAATGCGCGAAGTAGGGGGTGATCAACCGGGCGTTGAACGCGGTCGGATCGTCGTTCCGCGGAGCGTCGGGATCGTTTGGAAAGCAGTTGAGAAGATGTCGTTCCAGGTAGTCGAGACCACCTGTCTCATCCTCAATCAATCCGAGCCGCATCGCAAGGACCGTGCAATGATAGCCGAGCTCCTCCCAGCCCGTCTGGAGGCGGCTTGCGAGACGTTTCAGTAAGAGCGGGCGCAGCAGTTCTTCGTGCGTTCTGAAAAGGGTCGCGTCGCGCCCGAGTGCTTTCGCCCAGCGGGCCATCGCCCTTAACGACCAAAGGTAATGAAGGTTGCATGCCGTATCGATCGGGCCTTTCTCCGTTTGGTATCCCCAGTCGACGAAATTCCATCCGGCGACATTGTGCAGGCCGTCTTCACGCCAGAATGCCCGGATCGCTTCCATGTTTCTGAGGGCCGCGGACCAAAGTTCCTGCAACAGTCCGAGATCGCTGGTCAGACGATAATAGTCGACCACTGCGACCGACCATTGGAACGCATAGGTAGGGAGGTAGATACAGCCGCCAGGTGACATGCCCGCGACCAGGCCGTCCTCCCGGGGGCAAAGTGCCGCCTGAATTAACGCGCGCCGGCAAATGCGGGTATCGTGGTAGGCGACCGCCGCGATGTCGGAACCGACCGATGCGACGTCGCCGATCCATTGGCCGCGCTCGCGTGTCGGGTTATCGATCAAGGCATCTTCAGCGCAGGCGCGGTAGGTTTCGATGCCGACAGCCCAGATTCTCTCCAGCAAAGGATCGCCACACGTGAAGGAGGCTTTCGAGGGAGCGTGGTAGCAGCGTTCGAGAAATTCCTCTTCGAGGAACGAGACCCCCTCCTTGACATTGACAATGTGGATTTCCAAAAAACGGCCGCCTTTGGGAGTAATCGGTGAAAAAAACTGCTCTCCCCCTCGCGCCACGTAGCGGTCGAGGTTGCATGACGTCCCGGCGGAGAGCGCGATGTAGGGACTGACTCGTCCTTCTGTCAGAGACTCCGCCATCGCCATTTCGACGACAGCGCCCGCTGGCAGTTTCAGCCGGAATCGGGGACGGCCGAGCCGCACCCGTCCGAGGTCGTATCGCCGCCAGATTCCTTTTGCCGGCAAATTAACGCAGGACCGGTCGCGGGAGTGGAAGACGAAGGCCGGTTCGTCGGTCGCGTATCCAAATACATTTGCCAAGGGACCCTCGTCCTCTGCCGAAAGCTCATGAACGAAGGTGCGCACAGTTCCGAGTTCGGCCGCGACAGGCTCCGGCAAAATGGAGGCATCCCAAACTGGGGTTCGCCATTGACTGTCATCAAAATCCGGTCGCTCCCAATCCGTCGGTTCAAGGCGTGTGTCGCGCCATTCGATCCAACCGAGCTGCGGATTGATGCGCCGGGTTTGCGATGCTTGCGATTCGAGCGGGAGGCAACGCCATTCGATGGCGGAGGGTGAGCCATCCACCAGGACCCGGCACCATAGGAAGGGCGGCGTATCCTTCAGGATGCGGGTCTCGATGCCGATATGGTGGGCGTGAAACGCGATCAGATGATCTCCGGCATCAAGACGCACCCGCTCGATTTGGTATTCCGGGCGGTCGAGGGCGAAGCGTAGCGGCCCTTCGAGAAACGGCTCTCCATTCATCCATGCCTGATACCAGGAGGCGCCGACAACCTGCACCGTCACTTCCGCGGCGGCAGCTAGGTTGAACTTGCCGCGAAAGAGCGAGTAACTGTCGGGGAGGGGGGAGGCGTGTGACCAAAAGGAATTTTTCATGTTTTTTCACGCCGGTCCGATCCGGCTGGATTTGTTTCGAACAGCATCAGTTACGGCTCCGTTCGATGCGTAGTTCGGCGAATTCTCCCGCAGGGAGTATAAACTCCCGATCGACGCGGGAGTCCAAGGGCTTACTTTCTCCGCCGGAAGTGATGATCGCCGCTTGCCAATTTCCTTTGGGAAGGCGAACCGTCAACGGTTGGTCCACCTCGCCGGATTCGACGCGAAACGAGACTTCGTCGGCCGAGAAGTCAACATTGAACAGGAGATCGCGAAAGGCGATATTGGTTATGCCGAAAGATCGGACGTCTGTCGGCAGGCGAGGGTGCAAGTCGAAACCATCCGGACGTGGAACGAACCCGAGAAAGCCGTCCAGCGCCACGGCGGGCACCAGCACGCTTTCGAAAAACTCCTCGTCGATCCCCAGGCCGCCCGGAGTTCCTCCGCCCTGCAGGGTTCCTCGGCCGGGCACGTCGTAATAGGCGCGTTCGCCGCCGGCCTCTTCGATGTCGCGATACCAGGCGAAGATTTCCTGCAGGCGCTCCCAGGCGCTGTCGGGTCCCACGTGCTGGATGCGGGTCATCAGGTCGTGGTAGGTGAAGCCGAGCACCGCGCCGCCATCCTGGACCTGGTCGCCGAAGGCGAGCTGCTCCGGCATGAACCAGACGTATTGGTAATATTCGATGTTTCGTTTCGTGCTCGAACGGGGACCAAAGCGCCAGCGGTAAATATCCTCACCAGTCGAAGTGTCGCCCTCAACGATGCGCTCGCCGTCGAGCCAGGCCAAAATCTCTCTCGTCTGCTCCTCGCTGGCGAGCCCGTAAAAGATCGCTTCGTTGTTCACGAAGGTGTATCCATAATCTCGAAACCGGCGTTGGTCGTCGATCGGGGCGAAGCGGCCGGTCTCCTCGTTCCAGAAAGTCGTCTGGAACTGTTCTCGAACCCGCGCCGCGAGTTCGCGCAGCGAGGACGCATCCAGACCAGCCGCCGGCGGACCCGCCTGCACCTCCGCCGATTCGGCGAGGTATTCCTCAACCTCGGCCATTTGCTTGAGCGCGGCGTAAAGATAAGTGGTGCCGATCACGTCGTCCCCCCCAAACGGCATCAGGTCCCAGTAGTTGCCGCCGATGCCGACGCCGTAATGAATGATCTTCTCTCCCTCGGGAGTGATTTCCAGCCCGCTGCGGCCGTCATGTCCGACCCAGGGGCGACGGATCACGCCGGTCTCGCGCACCGCGAACTCGGAGAGCATGTAATCGACGGCGAGTCGCATTTTCGGGAGGTTGCCCAACAGCCAGTCGCGATCTCCGGTCCATCTGAAATAGTCGGTCGCGGCGATCAGGTAGTTGGGATTGTTGATCGGATGCCTGGAATCGACCGCCCCGAAGATCCGTTGCACGGTCACCTCTCCCGGAACGGGATTGCCGAACTCGACGCGGAGCCGGGTGAGGCGTCCTTCCGTGCCGGTGACTTCATGCACCGGAATGTCGAAGTCCTGAATGGGAAACCGGCTGGCGGTGGATGTGCGCGGAAACGGCATGCGCCCCGGGAGTCGTTCGCCCGCCTCGGTCACCAAGGTCCAGGAAAGGTGCGGGTCGCTGCCTTCGGGAAGGGCGGAGGCATCCCAGATGACGCGAATGAACGGGCTGACGAAAGCATCCACGTCGAATTCGGGGGATTCGATCCAGGCATTCGGTTCATCGAGCCTGATTTTCCAGCCTCTTTGCGGGCTCAGCTCCAACGACTCGGCCTTCCACAGCCGCCATTCGTTGACGACATCCACCAGGTTCAGCCCGAACTCCGGACCATACGGCTGGCCGGCGAGCGTAAAATAAAAACTGAAGCTCCGGCCCTGCTCCGGCAAGGGGAAGGGCCAACCCTCGGAATGCCCCAGGCCCGGGTGCTGATGACAGGAGACGTAACCTTCCGGACTGAGCAGCGTGTTGCCGATTCGGTTGGCCACCCGCCGGCGGGTGGGGGAGTCGCTGACGGGAGAGGCGTCGCCGACCCAGAGCATGGCCCGCGGCAGCCAGGCGATCGCGTAGGTGCCGGCGATGTCAATATTCGAAGCCGGATGAAACCGCCGGAGCATATCCGTAAGGGCGGAGACATCTGCGCCCTCGGCCGAAAATTCCGAAAAGATCGGTTTTTCGCCTGGCGGCAGGCTAAGCCCCCACGGATAATCGCCGTTTTTCCCGAACGCGCCGGCCGGAACGGTTGGAACTTCCCACTCTCCACTTTCCCAGTTACCGGTCGGTTCTTCCATGGCGGTTTCCCATTCGGGACCGGACAAAATCTTCACATTTTGCGCGGCTCCCGCGAGCGAAATGTCGAGGGTCACCAACAGGCCGGCCGGGCTGGGGCTGAAATTGTTGGCCCGCACGACGATCGTGTTGGCGCCCGGGGAGAGCAGCGCGCGCACTTCGCTCCGATGAAGCGGGTTCCAGCCTTCGAAATCCCCCACCTTTTCGCCGTTCACGTAAACCCACGCGCGATTGTCGACGGCGACATCCAGGATCGCTTTCTCGATTTCTGCTCCGGCGGAAAGCTCGAAGCCGCACCTAAAGAAAACATCGCCGGCAGGAGCCCAGGCGGTGGCATCCGGCACGTCGGGCGACCAGATCCAGCGGGGCTCATCGACGGACGCGGCTCCAGCAGCCGTCAGGCCGAGAAGGAAAGTGCCGCCCCAAAGGAAGGCGAGAACGAATGAGTGAGGAAGGACGCGGGAGGTGTGGATCGAATGAGTCATGCTGATTAGCGAGAATGGAATGTGTAGTTTAACTAATAGGTTTTAGGTTCAAAGGGGGGTCGTTGTCAACGCCATTAGGTCGAAAATCGTCGGGGCATCCCGCGGGCCACCGCGGAAAGACAGATCAACCTCCGGCGGTCGTGCGCCGGATCAAAACCTCGCAGGAGGGGATGGCCACGTGGACCGGCGGCTTCTCCCGGCCTTCGATCAGGTTGATCAGAATCCGTGCGGCCGCTTCGCCCATTTTCTTCACCGGCTCCCGAACCGTGGAAAGGCCGATGGCGGGGTGGCCGGACATCGGCAGGTCCTGCAGACCCATCACAGCGACATCGTCTGGTACGCGAATTCCCCGGTGCCCCAATTCCTGCAGCAGTGGGAGGGCCAGCGCGTCGTTCATGGCCAGAATCGCATCTGGGCTCGCTTCCTCTCCTCGTGAAAAGAACTGATCGACACCTCGCCGCGCGATCAAGTCGTGATCTAAATCGGCCGGAGGCATCGCGATCCATTCCTTCTTCACGGGAAGATCGTGGTCGCGCAACACCTGCGAGTAGGCTTTGAAACGATGCAAAGCGCCGATGCCCGGGTAATCGAACCCCAGGAAGGCGATTCGCTTCCGGCCGATCGCCACCAAATGTTGCATCGCGGCACGGGCCGCCGCCTCAGAATCCCAAACAGCCGAGCTGACTTCTTCCAATCCCGTCAAGACCTCGGCGAACAGCACCAACGGAACGCCCGATCTGACGATTTTCTTGTAAACATCTTCACCTCCAGGCAGCGGAAAGGCTATGATCCCTTCGTCCCGCCGACCGAGCGAAGAGAGAAGCTCCTTGCGATTTCTTTCCGTCTCGAACGAGTGGATGGCGACAAATGGCACGTGTCCGGTCGCATCAAAGACACGGCGCATGCCCTGCATCGCGGCTTCGGCGAAATCGAGCTTGAAGTTGCCCAGAACCACGCCGACCACCCCGCTGCGCTTCCTGTGGAGCGAACGGGCGAACGGATTGGGAATGTAATTATATTTTTCGGCGGCGGCGCGCACCCGCTCCGCGGTTTTCGCGGCGATCTTCTTCTCCTCCGCCAGCCCGTTGAGCACAAACGAGACCGTTGTCGGAGAGAGGCGAAGTTTTTTCGCCAACTCCACCGAAGTGATCGGGCGCTGAATCGGGTCCTCCGCCCTGGTGACGCGCCCGTTTTCCTTCCCGTTGGTCTTTTCTTTCATCCCTAAAAGTGTTTAGTTGATTCGGCGGATATGACAAGCCTGGATTGCCGCGAGATTGCCCGGTGAGTGCCCGGTGAGTGGTCTCCAGCCTTGACTTGTTCCTTGCAAAGAGAAAGGTTTCTTGCCATGCCGCCGACGCCATCACGAACGATTGCCGCCGCTCTCGCCGTGGTTTTCTGTCTGGCGAATGCGAAGGCCGATTTGCGTTATTGGCACCCGGTCAAGGATCTTGAAGACGTCCGCCTTGAAGGTGAGGTCCTGAAGGGGCGCTCGACCGGGATCGCTCCGATTTTCCAAACGGACGCGATTCACCTCGATGCTGAGACGGTTCAGCGAATCACCGTGGACATGCGCTCGCCGGCGTGCGGTTTTGCCGAAGTTTTTTGGCGGAGCGCCAGCACCGGCGGCATGTCGCCTGCCCGCAGTGTTCGGGTATCGGTGGCGGGAACCGGCGACTGGGAGACGCTCCACTTCGATGTTGGCACGCATTCCCTGTGGGGACCGGCCCCGATCGTCGGGCTGCGGTTCGACCCGATTAATTCAGCCGGCGTCGAGTTCGAGATCCGGGCGGTCTCCTTCGGTGCCGCCATTCCCCGGCGCTCGCTGGCCGAGCCTCGGTCTTCCGCTCGCCGGAGCCGCGCGTCCGATGTCGCGGGACGCCCGAACTTTTTGATCCTGCTGACCGACGACCAGCGATGGGACGCCATCGGCGTCAATAATCCGGACCTCGCAATCGAGACACCGAACATCGATCGCCTCGCGACCGAGGGGATCAATTTCGTCCAAGGCTTCGTCACTACTCCGATTTGCGCCGTCTCCCGGGCCAGCATACTTTCCGGCCGTTATGCGCGCAATGCCCGGATTCACTGCTTTCTCATTCCTTTCCCGGACGATGTTTTTCCGACCACGTATCCGGCGGTGCTCAAGGAGGGCGGGTATTTTATCGGCCAGCTCGGGAAATACGGCGTCGGCGCGACTCGCGAGCAGCAGGCCTTTTTCGATTTGTTCGACGGCGACCTGGCGCAAGGGGAGGCTTTTAAGGATTACAACGGGGAGTTGCTGCACGATTCCGAATGGTTGACCCGACGCACGCGGGATTTTCTCGAAGAGGTACCGGATGGCGTGCCGTTCGCTTTGCAGGTCAATTACAAGGCCCCGCACCCCTCCGCCGCCGTCGCCCCGCAGGACGAGGCCACACTGGCCGGGGTAACCTTTCCGCGGGCGGAGACGGACACGCCCGAGGACGCGGGGACGCTGCCCCGGGAGGTGCGACGGGGGTTGGGAGCTTTCGCCTACCCGAGCGACTTTGGTGACGTCGAGCGGCGCAGCCGTTGGATCGGCCGCTACCTCGAAAAAATCATCAGCGTCGATCGGTCGGTTGGCGCGATCCTGGCGGAGTTGGAAAAGCGCGGCCTAGCGGATAACACCGTCATCTTTTTCCTCTCGGATCACGGCACCCATTTTGGCGAGAAGCAGTTGACGGGGAAATGGAGCCCCTACGAGCCGAGCCTGAAGGTCCCGTTTCTCATCTACGATCCTCGGGCGCCGGAGACCGCCGGGACGATTCGCGAGGAGTTGGCATTGAGTATAGACATTGCGCCGACGGTGATCGACCTGGCTGGCCTGCCTGTGCCGGAAGGCGTCGACGGGGCCAGCCTCGCTCCGTTCCTCCGCGGCGAGCCTCCGGCGGACTGGCGGGAACACTTTTTCTTCGAGCACTTGACCGCGCCGGCCATGATTCCTCGTCCCTTGCCGCGTAACATGGGAGCGCGCAGCGAGACGGAAAAATACCTGATCTGGTCGGATGTTGATCCGCCATCGGAGGAATTCTACGACCTGGTGGCTGACCCGATCGAGCGCTTCAATCTTATCGAAACGACTCCAGAGCGCGCCGACCGTTTGCGTCGCCTATTCAACCAATGGCAAGAGGAGAATCCCGACAACTACGACTTCATGCCGTATTCCCACCGTTCCCAATCCGGCGCTCCCGACATCGACTGGCAGAGACTCAAGGCCGCCCATCCGGTACCGTACGCACGGATCGAGGCCGAAATCGAACGGCGGGGCGTGACCTGGGAGGAGGCGTTGGAAAATCCCGAGCTGCGGTGGGAGATCGGTCTCGCCGCCCAGTGGTTTTATTGAGGAACCTGACAGCATGGGGCTGGAAACTCGCCGTTATTTCGCGTGTCAGCGGAGCGAACAGTTTGATGAAAACCCATATACTCTCGCCTGTCGCTTTTTTGCGCCCCCTGTTTCTGGTGGCGGCTTTCCTTTGCGCGATCCGTGCCGGCCTTTATTCGGCGGAGCGGCCTGATATTATCTTCGTTTTGCTGGACGACATCGGCTATTCGGACGTTCGTTCCTACGGCGGGGAAATCGAAACGCCGACTCTGGACCGCCTGGCCCTGCAGGGGCTTCGTTTCTCGAATTTTTACAATGCCGCGAAGTGCGAGCCGACCCGCGCATCCATCATGTCCGGGCAGCATTGGCCGGTGGCGGGACTCGGTCACAAGAATGGCATGACCGTGGCCGAAGCCATGAGGAAAGCCGGTTACGCGACCTTTGCGATCGGCAAATGGCACCTCGACGGCAACCCGGTCGACCGCGGGTTCGACCGCTACTTCGGCCATCTCGACGGCGCCTCGCAGTATTTTCCGCCCCTCAGCACCGCCTTTCGCCTCGATAGCGAACCGTTCACCACCAACGACCCGGATTTCTATGCAACCGATGCGATGACCGATTACGCTATCGCGTTTATCGAGGAGAGTCACGAACGGGATCCGGACAAACCGTTTTTTCTCTACCTCGCTTACAACGCGCCGCACAATCCTTTGCAGGCGCCGCGCGAGGACATCATGCGGTATCGCGGCAAATATCTGAAGGGATGGGACCGGATCCGCCAGGAGCGCTATCGGCGGATGGTGGAGATTGGGTTGCTCGATCCGGAGACCGCGCCTCTTTCGCCCAGGCCGGCGAACGTTCCCGCCTGGGACAGCCTGACACCAGAGCAGCAGGACCTGGAAGACCTGCGAATGGCGGTCTATGCGGCGATGGTCGATCGCGTGGATCGGAATCTTGGCCGGTTGCTGGAGGCGATGGATCGCCTCGGCCGGAGCGAAAACCTGCTTTTTCTCTTCATGAGCGACAACGGCGCCTCACCGTTTTGGAGGACCGACGAGATCATGATCGCGCAAGGCAAACTGCCGGGCGATCGCGAGTCGAACTGGGAAATAGGCCTCGGATGGGCCAACGCCAGCAACACGCCCTACCGCCTCTACAAGCGCAACAATCACGAAGGCGGAGTGAACACGCCATTCATTGTCTGGTGGCCGGGCGTTATCCTGAACGGCGGAGAATGGATCCGCCAACCTGGACATGTCATCGATTTGATGCCGACGTTTCTCGATGTCGCCGGCGGCGAGTATCCGGAGCGTTTCGGAGGCAGAGCGAATCCGCCCCTTCACGGGCGTTCCCTGGCGCCGCTCTTTCGCGGGGAGGAGAGGGAACCGCACGAGGCTCTCTACTTCCTGCTTTACGATCATGCCGCCATCCGAATGGGCGATTGGAAGCTGGCCCGCGTCGATGGCCATCCGTGGGAGCTCTTCGATCTTTCGATCGACCGGACCGAGACCAGGGACCTCGTCGCCGACAGGCCGGAGATCGCCCGGCGTCTGGATCAGGCTTTCAACCGCTGGCTGGAGGCGGTTGGGATGACGGCGTACAGGAAACCCACCCCGTCGGCGGATCGTCGCGACGACCGGGGCGCGGGCGTCCCTTACGTTCCCTCGGCGATGCCGGAGGAATTAAAGGGTCGTTATCCTTTTCCGCCAGGCGCTCACGGCAATCGCGAGCTTCCCTCTGAAGTACGTTGACCGCGCGAATACAATCGCTCCGCCGTGGGCAGGGCCGATCCCCGGTAATATGGTTGTTTCGCCTTGCCACAGGAGAGCGTTTCCGCAACGCTCGGGAAAGGACCGCTTCTTGGCCTGAGCATGACCTCCCCATCCTTCAATCGCATTCTCTTACGCTCTCTGACTAAAACGTTTGTGTCTTTGCTGGCAGTCGGTGGCGGAACCATATCGGCGGAGCCACTGAACGTGATTTTTATCATGGCCGACGACCTCGGGTGGAGCGACACCACGCTCTACGGGACGACGGAATTATTCGAGACCCCAAACATTGAGCGGTTGGCGGAGCGAGGGATGACCTTTACCCGCGCCTACACGGCCAGCCCGCTCTGCTCCCCAACTCGCGCGAGCATTTTGACCGGCCAGACTCCGGCTCGCAACGGGTCGACCGCCCCGCAGCATCATCTGGAATTCGTGCGCCTGGAGGCCAGTGTCCAGGCGACCGCTCCGGCTGATCAAAAGGTATTGCCGACCGTTTCGGTCACCCGGCTCGACACCACCTGGCCGACGCTTGGCAAACAGCTTCAGGCGGCGGGAGTTCGGACCGCTCATTTCGGAAAGTGGCACCTGGGCCGGTCCCCATATACCGCGCTCGAGCACGGCTTCGAGCTCGATCTTCCCCATTGGCACGGTCCCGGCCCCGCGGGCGGGTATATCGCGCCCTGGGGCTATCCGAATTTCAGTCCCAACTATCCCGGCGAGCACATCGAAGACCGGATGGCTGAAGAGGCGGTCAACTGGATGCGAACGGTGGCGGACGAGCGTTTTTACCTGCAGTACTGGCAGTTCTCCGTGCATGGCCCGTTCGAGGCCAAAGAGGAGTGGATCGACTATTACCGGACGAAGGTCGACCTCGACTCCCGGCAACGTTCTTCGACCTATGCCGCCATGGTGCACTCGCTCGATGAGGCCATCGGCACAATCCTCGACGAGGTGGACCGGCTCGGCATCGCGGACCGGACCGTCATCGTCCTTTTCTCGGACAATGGCGGCGACATGTTCACGGAAATCGCGGAAACGGATTCCGACGGCCAGCCGTATACCGCGGTCCCGACCAGCAACGCTCCATTGCGCAGCTCCAAGGGGACCATCTGGGACGGGGGCGTGCGCGTGCCGATGGTAGTGGTCTGGCCTGGCGTTACTGAGCCTGGCAGCGTCACGGACGCCCTAATCCAAAGCACCGATTTTTATCCCACCTTTATCCGCATCCTGGGCGCGGATTTGCCGGAGGATTGGCCGATCGACGGGGTGGACTTCACCTCAGCGTTGGAGGGAGAGGCATTCGATCGCGGGCCGATCTTTAACTATTTTCCCCATTCGCCGCCCGCGCCTCCAGAGCAGTTGCCGCCCTCCATCTCCGTTCACAAAGACGACTGGAAACTGATCCGGCTTTTCCACCAGGGGGACAACAAGGAACATTCCTATCTGCTCTTCAACCTGGTCGAGGATATCGGTGAGCAGAATAACCTGGCGGCGGCCCGCCCCGACCAGGTGGCGCAGTTGGACGCCTTGATCGAGGCGCACATTCTGGATGTGGAGGCCGTGGTGCCGTTGCCGAACCCGGCCTACTGGCAGCGAAGCATCTGGACCGGCGAAACGAGTCCGAATTGGAGCGATCCCGGCAACTGGATCCAAATGCCGGAGAGCGGCTCGAACTTGATCTTCGCCGGCTCGAACAACACGGAAACCTGGAACGACTTCGCGCCGGGCACCGCTTTTGGCACAATATTCTTTGAGTCCACCGTCTCCGCGTTCACCCTCCGTGGAAACAGAATCGCCAGCGACGATATTAGCGTGACTGTCGATCCCGACGTCCCGCTCACCCACGCGATCGAGCTCGATATCGTTCAGACCGTGGGGCAGAGAATAACCACCAGCGCAAACGGTTCCCTTCACCTGAGCGGCGACCTGTCAGGACCGGGCAACCTCAATAAGCATGGCGAAGGACTGTTGTGCCTCACCGGAAACAATTCCTTCGACGGCGTCCTCCAGGTGATCGCAGGTACCCTGGTTGTCAATACCATTGGAAACGCCGGCCAGAACAGCGCCATTGGCTCCGGGAACCGCTTTCGGATCGGACACGGAAACATGCCCGGAACGCTGATTCTTGGAAGCTCTACGGTGGCGCAGGCGACTGACCGGTTTATCTTTGTCGGGTCGAACACGGCGGATCACACCGGCGGCGGAACATTTCGCAACGACAACACGGATCCCGCCCGCACGATCGCCTTCACCGGCGGGATTTTCAACGCGTTGCAAGGGAACGTAAACCGCGACCGTTCGCTCACCCTGGGCGGTAGTAATGAAGGAATGAATACGATCGCCGGCGTCATCCAAAACAACAATGCCGCGAGCGCCGTGCGCTTGCGCAAGGAGGGCACGGGGCACTGGGAGCTCGCCGGAAACAACACCTTCAGCGGAGGACTGGAGGTCAACGGAGGCACCCTGGTTCTGGCGGGAGAGCAGAGCTACGCGGGCGGCATCGTGCTCAATGCCGGGGGCACGCTGAGCGTATCCGCTCACTCAGCCAGCACCGGCAACCTCGCCGGCCAGGGCAACCATATTCTCTTTGCCGGCGGCACGCTCAAGGTGACGAGTTCGGCAACCGAGCACTTGAACGCGGGCGCGGCTCGCAATTTCATCCTTGCGGGCGACGCCATTCTGCACGTCGAGGCCGGCCGTAACCTGCAGTTGCCGGGAACGACCGATACGGGCGGCAAGGTGACTGGCGTTGGCGACGTCACAGTCACCGGCGGCGGTCGCTTCACGCCATCCAACGTGCAAAACGACTTCACTGGCGCCTGGCGGATTCTTGACGGTTCCTCGGTGTCGCTGTCCACCACCTTGATCCAGGGGTCCAACGGGCGGCTGGGCCATCCGGCCAATCCCGTTTTGCTGGATGGCGGCGCGCTCGTTTTTTCGGGCTCGGGTATCGGGGCCGGCAATACGCATCATCGCTCACTGGCCTTGGGGCCCGGCGGGGGAACGTTCATTGCCGGACATGCGGACGCGCAGAATCCGACGATTACCTGGGCGGGCCCGGTGACCGGCGAGGGCGGCCTGATCAAGGACACCTTCAGCACCTCCGGCGATCTCGGGACGCTCGCCCTGACGGGTGCCGGGAGCTACGCGGGAGACACCTGGGTCAAGGCTGGAATCTTTCATTTGGGCGAAAACGGATCGCTGACGTTTTTCGTTGGCGGGGCGGGGGATTGTAACCGGATTTATGGTACGGGTAACGCCCGCCTCGACGGTCGCTTCGATTTCGATTTGTCGGGGGCGGGGACTGCCGAGGGCGATTCGTGGATCATCGTCGATGTGGAAACCCTGACGGCGACCTTTGGCGAATCTTTCAGCGTGTCCGATTTCAGCGACGAGGGAGGCGGGATCTGGACCCGGGTGGCGAACGGCGCTGAATACGGCTTTTCCCAAAGCACCGGTGTGCTGTCGGTCATTGTTGGGGCGCCGGTCACTTTCGATGCATGGATTGCCGGCTTTGACTTGCCCGAAGCGGATAGAGGATTACTGGCGACGCCGGCCGGTGACGGGGTTTCCAACCTCATAAAATACGCGCTCGATTTGAATCCCGCGATTTCCGCCGCAGGCGCTTTGCCACGCGCCCACATTGTCGGGGAGCCCGGATATCTTGAGATAAAAGCGGTCGTCCGGACGAACGATCCGGCGCTCAGCGTCACGGCCGAGGCCTCGGCCAACCTGGCGAGTTGGGGGTTGGACGTTGTGGAGGTGACCGGTGTCGATCAATCGGAAGTCCCCGCGGGTTTCGAGCGCCGCGTGTGGCGCGGTTCTGCCAGCATCGATGGGAGCGAGCGGCTGTTTTTGCGATTGAAAGCGACTTTGGAATGAAGGCTGCTATGGTCGAAGGCCGGCACTCTCGCTCTGGATGAAAGCAGAACATTGTCGTTCGTCATTGGTGAGAGCGGGATCAACAACCGACCGGGAACGTGGTCGCGCTCTACCAGGCGGCGGACCTCGGCCGCTATCGATAGGCGAACCGCGAAATCAGGAGGATTGCGCCGCGATCGAGTCCGGGGTCTGCTGGGCGGGCGAGTTCCTCTCTTTGAGCAGGCGCCGGGTCTCCTCGGAGCGCTCGCGGGTGATCGGATAAAGGAACATCAGGCCGATTGCCACGATCAATCCGAGCGACTGGAAGCCAATCAGGAGGGCCTTCATCCTGAACGCGATCTCATCATCGAGCCCGACTTCCGCGACGACCGCCGGATCGAAGCCGGCCGCCGTCGCCATGTAACCTCCGATCCCGAAGGTGATCGCCTGGGCCGCCTTAAGGGCGAATCCGATTGCGGCGCTGAACATGCCCTCACGCCGGCGTCCGGAACGGAGTTCGTCGTCGTCGCAAACATCCGCTGTCATTGAGGAAACCATCAGCCAGCAACCCTGGAGCGCGAGAAAAGTGATTCCGGCCGCCACATAGAGTGCCCAGGGCCAGCGCGGGTCAATCGCGAAGAAATTGGCTATGGTGCCGACGAGGACGATGGTCAACCCGATGATCATGGCCATTTTCTTATTGGTCCGCAGCGAGATCCAGGTGATCAGGAACATGCTCAAATACGAGAGAACGACTGCCATGGTCCCAATCGTACCCGTAAAATTACCGATCGCCCGGGTGCTCCCCCCGAAGACATAATGCTGCAGGAGCAATGGAGCGATGCTCTGCGCCGAAAACAGCGCCACGATGATCATGACGTAGGCGAAGAAAAGAATGACGAATGGCCGGTTGGTCATCGAGTAACGGATCGCCGGCCCCAGCCGAATGGGTTCCTGCTTCTCAATCTCCAGGTTTTCCCGGCAGCCAATCACCGGGATCATCCCGGCGACCAACACAATGCAGGCCACCCCGACCGATACCCAGAAGGCCCCGACGCCCAGGTCCGGGAAGCGGTCGGCATCCGCAAGACGGAAGAGCCAGGCGGCGCTGACCGAGCCGAACAGACCGATATACATCCGCCACGCAAGCGTTCGCGTCCGTTCGTCGTAATCCGGGGTCAGCTCGAAGCCTAGCCCCGTGTAAGGAACGACAAAGAGGGTGTAGGCGATGGCCAGGAGGCTCCCGATGAAGACGATGTAGAGAAACGGCAGGTTGCTGTGCCATGGGTTTGCCGCAGTTTCGGCGCCGGGAACGGTCCAGAGCAGGGGAAGCAAGAGAACGCAGGCGATGACGCCGAAAAGCATGAACGGCCGGCGGCGACCAAAACGAGTCTTGGCGTTGTCGGAGAGATTGCCGATCAGCGGGTCGGTGAAGGCGTCGATCAGGCGGGGAAAGGCGAGGGCGAGGCCGGCCAGCGCGGGGCTCAGGCCGAAGTGATTGACGTAAACAAGCGTCCCCAACGCCGCAAGGGTGTTGAACATGAAGTTGTCGGCCAAGCCGCCGAAGCCCCAGATGATCTTGGTTCTTAAAGGAACCTTGTCGGAAGGAGCGGTATGCGATGAAGCGATGGTGTGCGGCATGTGCGAAGAAGAGATGTTCCGGCTTCGGAACGCCGGATCGTTTTAAATAAATCCTTTTAGGTAACTGGCGCGCGACGGTCAAGTGGGGATTTGATGTGAGTGAAGAAGAGAGGGTTTCTAAACGCGAAAGCCGTCTCTCTGCAACGAGAAGAATCGAGGTCCAGGGGCTTACGCAAGAGGTTTATGGAAAAAACATCTCAATTTCCGTTGACAGGGGCTAAAAGATTTCTTCTTTTTAAGACTAAAAGGTATTAAGTTTTGCCTCGGGCTCGTCTGATCACCGAAAATGGGCGACCACGCCACAGAACGACATGAAAAAATCTCCTTCCAGTTGCTTCACGAGCGACCCCCCCAACCCGCTCCCCCAGTCCGCAAATCGAGCGGCGTTCACTCTCATCGAACTGTTGACCGTGATCGCGATCATCGCGATCCTCGCTTCGATCCTGATCCCCGTGGTGGGCCGGGTGCGAGACGGGGCGCGCACGGCGAAATGCACGACGAACCAGCGCCAGATTGCGACAGCGGTTATCCTCTATGCGGAAGATCATGGCGGCGCAATCCCCTTTGGCCGGGACACCCCAACGCCAGGGGTTCCGGGGGGAGTTTATCCGCTGATCATCGGCGAATATCTTCCGGGGCGATATCAAGGCACGGGGATTCCTTTGGCAGGAGGAAACTCCGAGGTTTTCTATTGTCCAAACCAGGACCCGCACCACGGACAAACCGACTATGGAGTTAACGATTTTATAATGCTGACCAATGTCTCCGGTCCGAGCGGTAATTCGCAGCGGAGCCCGCAGCTGACATGGATCGACGAGCCGAGCCGGACCCCAATGATCGCCGACGCCCAGTTCGCCGGCGCCGGCGGGCAGATATTCGGATCGTGGCAGCTTCATGTCGCGAAGTTTCTCGCCACTCCCGACGACCGGAGCGGGTCGTTTCCCGGCCCGCGGCATGGGGGAGCTTCATTGAACGTCGCTTTCTTCGACGGACACGTTGAGAGAATTACGTTTGAGGATCTGAAAGAGCATCGTCACGAGCTTTTCCGCCTGGATTTTCGAAGCGGGCAGTGATCTCTCCCCTGTTTCCCGTTTCTGGCTACGGCGCAACGCGTCTCGAATTCCAACACCTAACTTCTCTCTTAAGAAACTCTGTATGATGAAGATTCCCGCACTCCTTCCCGCCATCGCCCTGGCTGCCAGC
Source organism: Verruconatronum alginivorum (assembly GCF_056590205.1). Classification (NCBI taxonomy): domain Bacteria; kingdom Pseudomonadati; phylum Verrucomicrobiota; class Opitutia; order Opitutales; family Verruconatronaceae; genus Verruconatronum; species Verruconatronum alginivorum. The sequence continues at coordinate 5,009,299 of NZ_JBWPVQ010000001.1, forward strand.
GGATTGCTGGCGGCCGAGACCAAGCCGAACATTGTGTTTGTCATGACCGACGACCTTGGTTGGCGCGACATCGGCGCGATGGGCAGCACGTTTTACCAGACGCCCAACATCGACCGCCTGGCGGAACAAGGGGTCCTGTTTACGAATGGTTATGCCGCCAATCCCCTCTGTTCGCCGACGCGGGCGGGGGTTCTGACGGGAATGCACCCGCAGCGCACCGGCTTTACGGCCCCGTGGGGTCATCTCCCGCAGGAGGTCTTCGAGGCCAGCGTCGTCCCAACCGCCCAGCCGTGGGCTCGCGCCCAGAATGTGGCTTCGGCCACGCGGCTCGACACCCGTTTCACAACCTACGCCACCCTTTTACGCGACGCCGGATACAAGACCGCGCATTTTGGCAAATGGCACGTCGGCTACTCTCCCTACATGGCCACGGATCATGGGTTCGACGTGGATATTCCGGCCTGGAATGTCCCTGGGCCTCCGGGGCCGGGAGGGTACATTTATCCATGGAATCATCCGGCGCATCCCCATTTTCCCGGCGAGCCCGGCGAACATCTGGAGGAACGGATGGGCCGCGAGATCGCCGCTTTCATCCACGAAAATAAAGATCGCCCGTTTTTCGTAAATTACTGGGCTTTCACTCCGCACGCCCCTTACAACGCACGTCCCGATTTGGTTGAGAAATACCGCAAGAAAGTTGATCGGACCGATCCGCATCAGAGCGCGACGATGGCGGCGATGCTCGAAAGTCTCGACATCGCCATGGGGACCATCATGACGGCCCTGGAGGAGGCGGGAGTGGCGGAAAACACCGTTATCATCTTCACGTCCGACAACGGCGGCAGCGCCTTTGGCGACTCCGACGGCGTGTTGCCCACCAGCAACGATCCGCTGAAATCCGGAAAAGGGACGATTTACGAAGGTGGAGTTCGGGTTCCTCTGATCGCCCATTGGCCGGGGGTGGGGGAGCCGGGTCGCGTTTCGCCGGCACTTGTCCAGACAACTGATTTTTTTGCCACTTTCCTTGAAATGGCGGGCATCCCGCTGCCGGAGGATTATCCGGGCGACGGCGTCAGCATCGTGCCGCTCCTGACCGGCGATAAAGAGTCGGTGCGGGATGAGATTTACACGTATTTTCCGCATAACATCAACGCCACGGGAAACATATCTGGAGCGTCGGTGCGCCGGGGCGATTACAAGCTGATCCGTTTTTTTGTCGACAATGAGGACGGGTCCGACCGGTTGGAACTCTATGATCTGGCGGAAGACATCGGCGAGACCCGCAATCTCGCGGAGGAACGGCCCGACCTGGTCGAGGAATTGAACGAACTTCTGAGCGTTTATCTGGAAGAGTCCGGCGCCCTTCTTCCAGGAAAAAACCTTGCCTACGATCCCAATGTGGAGCGACCGTGGGAACTCGATGCTCTTCATGGCAGGCTTTCGGATGCCGGTCCGTCGATTCCGAACGGCCGGTTCGACAATCCTGTCATCGATAGCGCCGAGACCTGGCTGAGCCCGGGGAGACCGGGATGGGAGACGACCGCGCGTGAGTCCGGGTGGGATTTCGGCTTCTTCGCCGGGATTTCGCGGGCGAACGCGGGCCCGGCGGAAGGTATCGCGGCCGCCGCCGGCTCGCAGGTTGCATTCCTTCAGGGTGATCGTCGCGTCGGTGAGGCTCCGTCGCAGGTCAGGAATATTTTTGGCACCGACATCACCGGGCTCCTTCCCGGGCGGACCTACGAACTCTCCTGGCAGCAGGCGGGGCGCCCGTCCGACGGCGGGACCGGTCTCCTGAGCGTGGCGCTCAACGTGCCGGGGCGGAGAGCCTTTCAGATTCACGAGGGGGAGCCGGTCGCCGCCAACGGCGAATGGGAGGCAATCGCTCGTCCCTTCATCGCCATCTCTCCCACCATGCGGGTGAACTTTATGCACGCGGTCGAAGAACCGCAGCGCGATGGGGCGAGGGAGAAGACGACGCTGATTGACGATGTGCGAATTCGGGAACTCGAATGAGGGGCCGAAGGCGGCGCGTTTTCGCAGAGCGGGGACGGCAGTCGTAGCCAGGGGACCCAACCACTTCGCCTCCTGATGAGCACGAGGATCACTTTTCGTTTTTCCGTCTTCCTCGGCGCCTTCGCCTTTTGGCCGGTCTCCCAGACTTCGGCGTCCGACCCATTGCAGACCGGCGGATCCGCGGCCTGGATCTGGTCGTCGGCCTATCCGCTGGCCGCGATTCATGCGCCGGCCGACACGGTCGCTTTCACACGAACCTTCGAAATTCCCGCAGATGCGGAGGTGACGACCGCGGAACTCTTGATTTCGGTCGATAACGAGGCGCGGATCTTCCTTAACGGCGCGCCAGCCGGTAAGACCCACAGTTGGAATCCGATGAGGCGTCTGGATGTCACCCGGCTGGTCGAACCGGGCAAAAACACCTTGCTCATCGAAGCTTCCAACGGCCTGCCGAGCCCGGCGGGATTGCTTGTCGAGTTGACCGTCACGTTGGCGGGTCATCCCGCGGTGCGGATTGTCACCGACGACGGTTGGGATACGGCGATAATCGCGAAGGACCGGCAGGGGGAGGTTCTCCCTTCGGTGGTGATCGCGCAAAACGGCGATTCCCCCTGGGGGCTCTGCCTGCCACCGGGAGGGAATTCCGTTTTTCCTGAGTTTTCGGCCGATGGCGCCGACATGCGGGTCTTCCAGGAAATGCTTCGCCGCTTTCACGCGGCCTGCAAAATCGAAGCGACCGGCACCTACGCGCTGGCCTGGCTGCCGCGCGCCATGCTGTGGGTGGGGGACAGTGTGCCGGTGGCCGATTCGCGCAACCGCGCCCGCGTGGCCCATCGCATCGCCACGATGCGTATCAGTCCGGAGGGTTATGTTTCGGGCCACCACCGGGACGGCCTCGGCCATTCCGAGGGCTGGCCTTTTCCGTTTCCCGAGCAGAGCGGAGGGTTCAGTTTCTATTTCACGACCTCCGGGCTGCCGTGGGGGGCGAATTTCGGTATTCATCCCGTAGATACGATCGACGGCTGGGAACTGGAGGGCGTCAGGACAGTTAGTCACGATCTCGCCACCGGATGGCTGGTCGACCTGGAGCCGGACGCCGCCATCGTTTCGCCGGTCTTCGATGTGGACGCGTTCGTCACCCCTTTTATTCGTGTGAAGTGGGATGCCGCCGGGCTTCCCGAGGGGATCGAACCCTTCATCGAATGGGCCACGGAAATCGAACCTGAGTTCTCGTCGGCCCGCCGGATGAGTTTTCCCGCCAAGTCCTCTTCGAGCCGGGGGACGATCCAGGATTTCGACATTCCGGTGCACCAACTGACCGGGGCGACCGGTCGCATCACCCGGCTTCGGCTCGCTTTCGGCAATCCGACTGCGGGCCGGGTAAATCTCCTGCGGATATTTTCCGCGGTTGATTCGCGCCACCCGATCAACAATCCGAATTATCTGATCGCGGCGACCGACTATTTTAACTGGACCGGGGATACCGCCTGGCTGCTTTACAATCTGCCGAAGATGCGCCTGGCCCTCCGCTACATGATCGATGAATTCGCGGTGCGCGAGACTGGCGTTATCCGCCGTCCCTGGGTCGGTCACGATGGGCGCAGCGGGCTCGAAATCACGCCCGAGGGAGAGAAAATCATTCATCCGGGGGTCGGTATCGGCGGGAACTACTGGGACCTGATGCCGTTCGGAGGAGACGATGTGATCGCGTCGACTTACCTCTACGCGGCGCTGGTGCAGATGGCGGATGTCGAGGCCTATCTGGCCCAGGCGCCGGATCTGCGCGTCGATGCCGCCGCGCCGGGTCACGGCCCATCGGATCTTCGGGAACTGGCCACGAAGGTTCGCGAGCAATTCCAGGTCACATTCTGGAATTCGGAGACCGGTCGCTTCGCGCCGATCGACGATCAGCGCGAATTCCGGGATTTTGGATACACATTCGTGAACAACGAGGCGATCTTCTACGGACTGGCCAGCGATGAGCAGGCGAGGGAGATTCTTGCCTGGTTGGACGGCAATCGTATTGTGGAGATTGATACGTCGGTCGGGGAAGATATCTACCGCTGGCGTTTCGGCCCGCGGGCGTCGACCCGGCGAAATCTCGACTACTACCAATACGTCTGGTTCGCGCCGGAGAATCTGGAATTCGGTGACCAGGTGCAGGATGGGGGAGCGGTGCTTGGTTTTGCTTATCACGATCTGATGGCACGAATCCATCATATCGGCCCGGACAGCGCGTGGAGCCGGATCATCGAAATGTTCGAGTGGTATGAAGATATCGAGGCGGCTGGGGGGGCGCGCGCCTATTACGCGGAGCCGGGACGCGGAACCCTGCAAGGAGGAGGAACGCCAGGTGGACTCGGGATCGACGAGGAGTTTTATGAGAGCGTGCTGGTGCCGGCCATTGTGCTGGACGGCTTCCTGGGATTTTCGGTCAGGCCGGACGGATTCGACGTCAATCCCCGCCTGCCGGACGAAGTGGGAGCTTTCGGCATCACCCACATCGCTTACCGCGACCTTCTGTTGCATGTGGAATTTTCTCAAGACTCCATCACCTTTGATGTCGAATCGGGCGAGGTGGACCGCCTTCTTCGGGTCGGCTTGCCGGCCGGCGCCTGGGAGGTGACCTTCCTCCGCGGGCCGGCCGATCCCCCCGTCACCTTCTCCGCCTCGGAAACGTTTTCAATCGAACCCGGACCGTTGACCCGACTCATCCTTAGACGCTAGCGAATCTATGAAGATCCAGACGCTTATTCCCGCCCTCGCCCTTGCGGTCTCCAGCCAGTTGGCGGTCGCCGAGACCCGTCCGAATATCGTCTTCATCATGACCGACGATCTCGGCTGGCGCGATCTCGGCGCCACCGGCAGCGCCTTTTACCAGACGCCCAATATCGACCGCCTTGCCGAGCAGGGGATGCTCTTCACCGACGCCTACGCCGCGAATCCGCTTTGTTCGCCGACCCGTGCGGGAGCGCTCACGGGGCTTTACCCGCAACGCACGGGTTTTACGGCTCCGGGTGGGCATAGAGGAGACGAGACCTTCACCTATCGGATCGCGCCCCGGGCGCAGGCATGGGCGCGGGCGCAGAACGCGACCTCCGCCTCGCGGCTCGACACGAGTTTCACCACGTATGCCACGCTCCTGCGCGACGCCGGATACACGACCGGTCACTTCGGCAAGTGGCATGTCGGCTTCTCGCCCTATATGGCCGAGGACCACGGCTTCGACGTCGATATTCCCCGTTGGAACGTTCCAGGGCCCGGTGCGGGCTACGTTTATCCGTGGAACATGCCGGGGCAACCGCAGTTTCCCGGAGAGCCCGGCGAGCATCTCGAAGAGCGTATGGGGAGGGAGATTGCCGCCTTTATCCGGGCCAACCGGGAGAATCCGTTTTTCGTCAATTACTGGGCCTTCACGCCTCATTCTCCCTACGACGCCCGTCCGGATTTGGTGATGAAACATGCCGAGCGGGTGGACCGAACCGATCCCCAGCAAAGCGCGACCATGGCCGCGATGCTGGAGAGCCTCGACATCGCCGTAGGCTACATCCTCGACGCACTGGAAGAGGAGGGGGTGCGGGAAAACACGGTCATCATTTTTACCTCGGACAACGGCGGGAGCGCCTTCGGCGACTCCGACGGCGTGCTCCCGACCAGCAACGTGCCGCTCAAAGCCGGGAAGGGAACCATTTACGAGGGAGGCACCCGGGTCCCGCTGATTATCGAGTGGCCGGGGGTGACCGTGGCGGGGACCGTCTCTTCAGCGATGGTCCAAACGACCGACTTTTTCGCCAGCTTCCTGGAAATGGCCGGCCTTCCGCTGCCGGAGGATTATCCCGGCGACGGCGTGAGCATCGTGCCGGTGTTGAGCGGGGAGAAGGAATTCGTGCGCGACACCATTTTCTGTTATTTCCCGCACAATGTCGATGCGACCGGTAATCTCTCGGGGGCGTCGATCCGGAGAGGCGACTTCAAGCTCATCCGCTTTTTCGTGGACAGTCCTGACGGTACCGACCGCTTGGAGCTTTACGATCTCGCGGAGGATCTTGGCGAGACACGAAACCTCGCGGAGACCATGCCGGAACTCGCGGCGGAGCTGAACGAACTGCTCACCGAATACCTGGAAAAGAGCGATTCGCTGATCCCGGGGAAGAATCCGGCTTACAATCCGAATGCCCGTCGCCCATGGGAGGTGGAGGCCCTCCACGGCGAACCGCCCGCCTCGGGACCGCGGATCGGGAACGCCAGCTTCGAAGAGCCGGTCATCGATGGAGGCGAGCCTTCACTCGACCGGACCGTGCCGGGATTCGCGGCCGCCACGCGGGAGACCGGCTGGACCTTCGGGTTTTTCACCGGGATCTCGCGCGAAAACGCCGGAATAGCCGAAGGGGTCTCGGCCGCCGATGGCTCCCAAGTAGCTTTCCTCCAGGGCGACCGGGCGTTGGTTAATCACGAGGCGGCGGTCCGGCATATATTCGGAACCGACATCGTCGACCTCATTCCCGGGCGGACCTACGAACTCTCCTGGCAGCAGACGGGCCTCCTGGCCGACCGCGGCACTGGGGCGCTGACGGTCGCCCTCAACGTGCCCGAGCGGCGGTCTTTTCCACTCGTCAGGCGCGAGCCCGTCAAGGCCCAAGGGGAGTGGGAAATGGTCATGCGTCCCTTCATCGCGATTTCGCCCACGATGCGCCTGAATTTCATTCACGCCGTTGCCGAAGCCGCCGACGCGGACCCCGGCACCGTGACAACACTGATCGACGACATTCGGATCCGGGAAAGAAATTCCCCGATTTCGGGCAAATAGTATTTTTTTTATGGTAAAGAGGTTTCAGTTGTCCCGTGCTGCCGCCAACCGTTTCTTGGTGATGCTGCCGGAATATGTGCTGGCCCGATTCGGTCGCTCTCTTCTGGCCGGGGGATTGCTCGCGGCAAGCCCCGCAATCGCCCTGGCATCCGAACCCGCGAACCCGGTTCAGCCGAATGTCGTGTTTATCCTGGCCGATGACATCGGGTGGACGGATCTGGGGGTTTATGGAAGCGAGTTCCATCAGACTCCGAATATCGACGCGCTTGCGGAGAAGGGGCTTCGATTCACCCAGGCTTATGTTGCTCCCATGTGCTCACCCACGCGCTCGAGTATCATGACCGGCCTGGAACCGGCCCGCACGGGCATGACTTATCCGGACATCGGGCACCAGATCGTTCATCTTGAGAAAAGACTGCTTCCGGAGGCTCCGCCGAACGAGCCGTTCTTGAACGCAGAACCGGTCACGGTCTTGAGCGCCGACGATTATTTCACTCTCGGCATGGCTTTCCAAGCGGCCGGCTACACGACCGGTCATTTTGGCAAATGGCATCTGGGGAAGCCTCCCTTCAGTCCGCTGCAGCACGGATTCGAGGTCGATATTCCCCATACCAATATTGCTGGACCGTTAATGAACGGTTGGTTTTATCCGTTCCATGTGTGGCCCGGACACGGTGAACCGGGCGATCACCTGGAGGATTTGCTGGCGGAGGCCGCGGCCGAATTTATCAAGGAAAACAAGGACCGGCCGTTTTTCCTGAATTACTGGGCGTTCCAGGCGCACTCCCCCTGGGAGGCTTCCGAAGAACAGATCGAGCGCCACGCGGCTAGAGCCGATCCGGACGCGGCCCAGAGCAATCCAGTTTACGCCGGAATGGTTGAATCCCTCGACGATGCCGTCGGCACGCTCGTGGCCGCGCTGGAAGAGGCCGAACTGATGGAGGACACTGTCATCGTGTTTTTGTCCGACAACGGCCCTTTTATTTATGCGCATCCGCCGCCGGTCATGGATGCCCGGTTTACCCACATTCCGCCCACCAGCGCCGTGCCCTTGCGCGACGGCAAGGGCACGGTTTACGAAGGCGGCATCCGGGTTCCGCAGATCATCATCTGGCCCGGGGTGACAACGCCCGGAGCGGTTACCGACGGGCTGTCCCACAGCAACGATCTTTACCCTACCTTTATCGATTTATTGGGCTGGGAGGATGCACGTTTCCCCGATTTCGACGGCGTGAGCCTGCGTCCGGTGCTGTCCGGTTCGGATTCGGCGCGGAACTATGTATTGACGCATTTTCCCCACGTGGGGACCCCTGCCGCGAGCCTTCGCAAGGGAGACTGGAAAATTATTCGGTTCTTCGCCGGCGGTCCCGATGGTGAAGATCGCTTCGAACTCTACAATCTCGCTGACGACATCGGCGAGGCCAACGACCTTGCTGAGACCGCCGTCGAACGCGGGGCCGCAATGAACCGGGCTCTCGATCGAAAACTCGCCGACACCGAAGCCATCATCCCGCGTCGCAATCCGGCCTACGGCGGCGTGACCGGGAGCGAGGGGCGATAATTGACGCGAAAAATCACGACACATTTATGAAAAAAAACTTGAGACACTCCTTCCCCGCCCAAGACCGGGGGATAACGAAGGCGGGCAGCCTGGGGCGTAGCCTTTTGATCGGCGGTTTGCTTGCGGCGGTTCCGGTGGCCACTCTCGCTGGCGAAGTCAGGTCCGACCCTTCGCGAAAGCCGAATGTGGTGCTTATCCTCGTCGACGATCTCGGTTGGATGGATACGGGAGTGTATGGCAGCACCTTTCACCAGACGCCGAACATCGATCGGCTGGCGGAAATGGGTCTGCGATTCACCCAGGCTTACACGGCTCCGCTCTGCTCTCCAGCCCGAGCGAGCGTTTTGACTGGTTTGGATCCCGCCCGCACCGGCATGACTTATCCCGATATCGGTCACCAGATCGTGCGGTTGGAGAAGGGTTTGCAGGAAGCGGCGCCACCGAGCCAACGGTGGCTCCTGGCGCATCCCGTTACCGTGTTGCACCCCGATCTGTTCACCATGGGCATGGCTTTTCAAGCAGCGGGGTACGCGACCGGCCACTATGGTAAATGGCATCTGGGCCGCTCGCCCTACAGTCCGCTGCAGCACGGATTCGAGGTTGATATACCGCACACCAATGTTCCCGGACCACTGTTGAACGGCTGGTATCATCCCTTCCATGTCTGGCCCGGACACGGTGAGCCCGGAGATCACCTGGAGGACTTGGTGGCGGAGGCCGCCGCCAAGTTTATTCTCGAAAACAAGGACCGGCCGTTTTTTCTGAATTACTGGGCGTTTCAAGTGCATGCGCCATGGGAGGCGAGCCAGGAACAAATCGACCGCTACGCCGCCAAGGCCGACCCCGATGCGCTTCAGCGCAATCCCGTTTACGCCGGGATGGTGGAGTCGCTTGATGATGCGGTCGGCGCGCTCCTGGCCGCCCTGGAAGAAGCCGGCGTGCTTGAGAATACCATCATCGTTTTTCTATCGGATGACGGACCTTTCGTCGCTCCGCACCCGGGGCCCGTCATGGACGTCCGCTTCGCGAACATTCCACCGACCAGCGTTCTGCCGTTGCGGGGAGCTAAAATGTCGGTCTATGAAGGCGGTATCCGAGTGCCGCAGATCATCATCTGGCCCGGGGTGACGACGCCGGGAACGGTCACCGACGAGTTCTCGCACAGCAACGATCTTTACCCCACCTTTGTCGATTTGCTCGGCTGGGAAGACGAGCGTTTCCCCGAGTTCGATGGCGTGAGCCTGCGCCCGGTTTTGACGGGGACGGGAAAGGCGCGCGATCACGTCTTTGTGCACTTTCCTCATCTTCAGGAGACACGGGCTTATGAGAGGATGCCGGCTCCAGGTTCTCCGGCGCCTGCCGCGAGCTTGCGAAAGGGCGATTGGAAGATCATCCGTTTCTTCGCCGACGGTCCCGATGGCGAGGATCGCTTCGAACTCTACAATCTGGCCGAGGATATCGGCGAAACCAACAATCTTTTCGAGACGACCGTCGAACGCGCGGCTATCATGAAGCGAGCGCTCGATCAAATGCTTGCCGAAACCGAAGCCGTCATCCCCCGGCGGAACCCTGCTTATCGGCCGGCCGACTAGGGATGAATTCCGTTCCTGGGGAATCAGTCGCCCCTTCCCGGCATCTATCCAGTTATTACACATACTCTCCATGAGAATTCGAACGATCCTTCCAGCGCTCGCCGTTTTGGCCGCCAGCCAGTTAGCGGCCGTCGAGACCAGGCCGAACATCATTCTCATTTATACGGACGACCAAGGTTATGCCGATGTCGGTGCCTACGGGCATGAAGCCGATGTGCGCACGCCCAATCTCGACCGGCTTGCTGCCGAAGGCGTGTTGTTTACCCGCGGTTACGTCACCGCGCCGCAGTGCATTCCGTCGCGGGCCGGCATTGTGACGGGCCGGCATCAAAATGCCTTTGGCGTGGACGACAATTCGGGCGGCCCCTTGCCCCATGACGAATACACCGTCGCCCAACGTTTGCGAGACGCCGGCTACGTCACGGGAATGATCGGCAAGTGGCATCTCGAAATCGGCTTTGACCGGAACAGGCAGCCTTACTTCTCGCGTGAAAACCTGCCGGACCGGCATGGCTTCGAGGAGATGTTCGCCGGGTCCATGCAGCAGTACCACGCGAATTTTGACTTGGAAGGCCATTGCCTGCCAGATGATTTCCAGATGATCGTCGACCCGCATTACCGTATCGATATTCAGACCCGCGCGGCCCTGACGTTCCTGGAGCGGCGTAGGGCCGACGACCGACCTTTTTTTCTTTACCTTTGCTGGTTTGCGCCGCATTCACCGATCGAAGGCCCGCCGCAATACACGGAGCGCCTGCCCCATGTCGAAGAGAGAACACGCCGGGAGGCGTTGGCTTCCATATTGGCGATGGATGACGGTCTCGGAATGATCCGTGATAAGCTCGAGGACATGGAGTTGACCGAAAACACACTGATCTTCTTCATCAGCGATAACGGAGCTCCATTGGCGGAGGGAGCTTATGTCGGTTCGCTTAACACACCGCTGATCGGCGAGAAAGGAATGCTCACCGACGCCGGTCAGCGGGTTCCTTTCATCGCCGCCTGGCCGGGGAAGATTCCGGGCGGCCAGGTGTTCGACGAGATGGTCTGGTCGCTCGACGCGGCGGCGACGGCGGTCGCTCTGGCTGACGCGTCTTTGGACGACCGCATCGAGGGAAAAAATTTAATTCCCTGGTTGTCGGGTGAACGCGCGGGCTCGGTCCACGAAGCTTTGTATTGGCGGTGGCGGACGCAAGCGGCGATTCTGACCGATGACTGGAAGTTCGTCCGTCTCGGAGGCGACCGCCGCTATCTCTTTGCAACAGGCGAATTGGGGAAAGAGCGGGCGGAGCACAATCGTATCGATGAGTTTCCGGAAGTGGCCCGGAGTTTGGAGGAGCAACTACTCCGCAAAGCCGATACGTGGGCCACATCGGGTTTGCCGGAAGGTGCGATCATTCACGACCGTCGTTTTTTCGACATGCACGTGGATGATACAACGCCCGGCCCGCCCCTGGAGGGAGGGCGCACGGGCGCCCGTCTTCCCTGGGATGACGCCCGGCCGCAAACGCGCCCGGACGCGCCGGTCGCCGAGTGGCGCGCGGCTTCCCTCAGCAGTCGGCAGATCGTGGCGCCGACGGGCGTGCCCCATGCTGACGCGGAGCGAATGCAAGGTTGGTTCGTCCGCCAAGGGGAGGTGGAATCGCATGCGGAATCCATTCGGGTTTTATCCAACAGGCCGGAGGCGCCGACCTTTTTCGGACGCGCTTTTCCGGAGGGCTTAATCGCACCTGTGACCGTTGAAATCGAAGCACGGGCGCCCCGGCCGACCACGCTACGAATGACGTGGCTCCCGGAGAGCGGACGCGGCGCGCTAGACTTTGTCGGCCATCCACGCGCTGAGTTGACGATCCGGGACGGACGGGATTGGACGAATACTCGCGCCACCGTGGAATCGCCCGAACGCGTTAAAATCTTGCGGGTTCTGCTCGAGGGGACGGGCGAGATCCCGGTGGAGGTGCGAACCATTCGCTTGCGGGAGGGGAGTGGCGCGTTGCGCGAATTCCATTTCGGCCTCGCATCCGCTTCTCCGTGATGGGCAGTCTGTAATCCGCGCCGCGACATCGCCGTCGGCTACATCCTCGACGCATTGGAGGAGGAGGGGTTGCGGGAAAACACCGCCATCGTTTTCACCTCGGACAACGGCGGTAGCGCCTTTGGGGACTCCGACGGCGTGCTCCCGACCAGCAACGTGCCGCTCAGAGCCGGGAAGGGAAACATTTACGAGGGGGGACCCGGGTCCCGCTGATCATCGAGTGGCCGGGGTGACGCCAGCGGGAACCGTATCATCGGCGATGGTCCAGACGACCGACTTTTTCGCCACCTTCCTGGAAATGGCCGGCGTTCCGCTGCCGGAGGATTATCCCGGCGACGGCGTGAGCATCGTGCCGGTTTTGACCGGCGAGAAGGAATCCGTGCGCGACACTATTTTCTGTTACTTCCCGTACAACGTTCTCCAGCCCGGGAACCTCTCGGGGGCGACGTTGCGCCGGCCGGCTGCTCCCTCGGCGCCGCCCGATCTCCCCCCCGCGACCAAAGCCGACCTTCATCACTGGGTGGTGCGCTTCGGTCAGGCTTTCCGGCTGGAGGAGGGCCTGCGCGTCGTGTCGGCGGCGGATGCACGCGGTGGTGGCTTTTTGGCGCGCCCCGGTCTTCGCCTGCGGCCGCCGGTCACCGTCGAAATGGAGGTCCGGTCCGTTCAGGCGGTGGAAATCGCTCCATCCTGGCGGGGAGCCGGAACAACAGGGGATGTCTGGCACAGCGATGCAGGACGGGTTCTGACCGTTCCTGGGGGCGGGGAGTGGACGACGGTCGCGACTGAAATCGGGGGAGAGGAATCCATCATTCACGTTCGGTTGGCACTGCCGGTCGCATGGACCGATCGCCTGGATATCCGACGCATCACGCTCCGGAATGGCGACGGACAGGAGGAGACCGCCGAGTTTAGCCATTGATCCGTAGGCGTTTGCCTAGATTCGTCAGCGTAACGGGCTTCGTAGAATCACGGTTTTTCCCACTGACTAAAAGGTTTTTGCTTGCGTTCTTGTGACATTCACCGAGAATCGGTTCGTTTTCGGAATCTTCTTCCCACCTAAACTCGTTTATTCCATGAAAAATCGACATCTGCTCTGTATCGCCGCGCTGCTAGCCAGCCTTCCGCTTTTCTCCGCCTCGTTGTTTTCCTCGACATTTATCTTCAATGGAAGCGTCAGTAATTCCTGGGCAGTCGATGAGAACTGGGAGGGCGGTGTAGCACCGCCGGTGATCGGACCGGAAACCGATTTGGTCTTCTACGCCCCCGGGACAACCCGGCCGAATGCTTTGTTTGCGGATTCCTACACCATCCGGAGCATGACGTTTAACGATAACATCTTCGAGAACTTTACCGTCAACACTGGGGATGCGACGGTGACCCTCACCGTCGAGACAATCACTATCGACTCGGGCGTGGCCGGGACGATCTTCACAGGAGGCGGAACCCACGTCGGCTCAAACAACCTCGTTGTCACTAATAATTCCGCTGTGCGGATGAGATGGGAGAACACCCTTCGGGCCGACAGCACCGGCCAGGTCCAGTTGCGAAACGGCGAGTTCGAGTCGAGGACCGGCGCGGCCAATAACAGCCAGTGGACCGGGGGTACTCTGATCGATAATGCTTTGTGGAACATTCAGACGGCGAATGCGGGTGCCCGGCCGACTCCTTTCGGCTTTGGGGCGATTGTTTTCGGCGATGTTGGATCCACGGACCCGGCAACCCTGCGGATCACTTCGCTCAGGGCGGGCACCGCCACTACCTTCAACAACGCCTTCGTGGTGAACAGCCCGGACGCCATTCTCGATATCGTGCAGGCGGGAACGTTGTTTGTGGATGGCGACATCAACTTGGTGGCCGGCAGCAACTTGGAGACGCGGAACGCCCAGGTCACCTGGCTGCGCGGGCAGATCTCCGGTCAAGGCGATCTCCATCTTGGCGCCAACAGCGTCGGTACCACGGTGGTGAGGGGCGACAATACGTTTGAAGGGGATGTGACAATTTCCGGGACGACCCAGGTGAGGTCAGCGGTTAATGGACTTGGCGACGCCGCTAATGTGGTCACGGTATTGGCCGGTCTGGTTCGCTACTTTGTCGAAAGTGACGGCGGGTCGGTGACCTTGGACAACGATTTTGTTTTCACCAATCCAAGCCCCAACGTCGGTTTGGTGGCGGTGCCGGCGGCGATTCAAAGTTTCGCCAACGCCAACGGGGATATCAATCTCGCGGACGGCTCTACCCTTACGCTGTTGGCGACCACGAATCCTAACGCCGCCCAGAACCTGACCTTTAATCTTAACGGCGCCATTCGCGACGGCGAAAATACCGCTAACGTGTTGATAAACGGCGGAGGTTTGGAGGGATCGACCTCGACCTTCAACCTCGGCGGCCAGAATGTTTATAGCGGGACGACCACCCTCAACGCTCCGGCGGCGGGCGAGGTTTTTGTGAACGTCAACGGATCCCTTAGCAACTCCACCATCTCCATCGGAGCGGGCACGCATCTCGGCGGGTCCGGCACCCTGGTTTATAATCTTGACGGATCGGCCTCCGACCTGGTGACCGTCGAGGGGACTCTCGACATCGCTTCGCTCACCTTGGACATCGCCGAGTCCGATTCAGGGGCGACCATGAGCAGCTACATTATCGCCGATTATGCTGCCGGATCGCTGAACGGGGCGGAGTTCGCGAATATTCTGAATCTGCCCGCGGGCTATCAGATCGATTACAATTTCAATGGCGCCAGCCAGATTGCTCTGGTTAGTGACGAGCCGGAGGAATCCTTCCAGGCGTGGATGGATGGTTTGCCTCCAGAGGACCAGCCGCCTCCCGATCAGCGTGGACCGGGCGATCAACCGGCCGGGGACGGAATGACCAACCTCCTGAAGTATGCCCTCGGTCTTCTGCCGATGGTTCCGGCGCCTGACGCGGCGCCGCGGATCGTCCTAGTGCCGGTGACGGAAAACGGGACGGAGAGCCATTATCTCGCCCTGGAATTTGTCCGTTCGAAGACTGCCGCGGTGGAGTTTCAAGTGGAGGCCTCGCCCGACCTTGTGCTCTGGAACTACCCCCCGTTTACCACGGTGGTTCTCGATCCGGATGTCGGCGACAACCGCGAGCGAATTCTCTTGCGCACTTCGATTGCCAGCGAGGAGGAGGCACGGCATTTCCTGAGTCTCGTCGTAACCGCTCTGTGAATCGAAAATAGGCTCCGGTAGACCGCAAGATTGCCAGCCGTTTCCCCGGCTGATCTCGCGTGTCGGAACGGGTGCGTTGCCGGCATCCGTCACTGGCGAATACACGATTTAGCCCGTAGTCTCGAACAAACAGCAAGGAAAACTTGGATATGCAGCCGATCAATCGACGTCAGTTTATTCGCACTGTTTCCTGTGCTTCCCTCATGCTGGGAGCCGGAGTTCCGGCTTTCGCCGCATCGTCGAGGCGATCCTGGTCAATCGTCCTTCTCCCCGACACCCAATTTTACAGCCGGCATGAACCGCACGTGTTCACCCGCCAGACCGAATGGATTGTCGCGAATAAAGAGCGCCTCAATATCCAGTACGTCATTCATCTCGGCGACATTGTCCAGGGTCAGACCAGCCGGTGGGTTTGGGAAAACGCCCGGAGGTCGATGGCGGTCCTGGACGGTAAGGTTCCTTACGCCCTCAACACGGGCAACCACGACTATGGATCGGTCAGCAATTCATCGGATCGAGCCAGTTATTTCAACGAATATTTTCGTCACGAAGATTACATCGGCCGGCCTGGATTTGGAGGGACCATGCGTGACGGAACGATGGAAAACACCTTCCATGTTTTTGAGGTAAACCATCAAAAGTGGCTGATTCTCTGCCTCGAATGGGCACCGCGAAACGGTGCGGTCGCATGGGCCGACGAAATCCTCGCCGCCCACCCGGACCATAATGTTATCTTTTCCAGTCACTCGTTTCTTTATTCGGACGGCACACGCTACGACTGGCAAAAAAAAGGGCAGTCCCAGGCATGGTCGGTCCACAGCTACCCCATCGCCGATGATCCCGATGGCGTCAATGACGGGGAGGCCATCTGGCAAAAGCTGCTCAAAAAATATCCGAACGTCCGGATGACATTCAATGGTCATGTGCTTCACCACGGCGTCGCCTACCTGAAAAGTCGTGGAGATGCCGGGAATGACGTCCATCAGTTCCTGGTCAATTTCCAATGGCCCATCCCGTATCTGCCGCGCGACGGAACGTCGAGCGCGCATCAAACGGTTTTCGACGACGGCTCTTTGCGCATCGTCCAATTCGACCCCGACGGCCGCTTGGTTCAGATGACCGACTATTCACCGTTTAGAGATTACTATGCCGTCGGCGACCTCCATCAGTTTGGCTTCCGCCTGGAACATGTAATTTAGGAAATTCGTCCTCATATCGTTTTCCGAACAAGCCTTCATGAAGTATTTTCTTCTTCCTTTCCTGGGAATCTTCGGAATCGTCGCAACCGCTTCACTGGCAAACGAGCGCGGCTCATCAACGGCCGCTGGGAACGATTCATCCAGCGCCATGGTTTTCGTGCGCGGCGGAAGTCTGCCCCAGATTTCCGGCGTCAGGCCACAGGTCGCCCCGTTTTCCTTCCACATCGGCCGTTACGAAGTCACGTGGGGAGAATGGAAAAAGGTTCGCGCCTGGGCAGTGGAGAACGGATACGATTTGGAGGGGGTCGGAGCCGGCGCGGGCGACGATTATCCTGTGCATTCGATACCTTGGATCGATGCCCTGAAGTGGTGCAACGCCAAGAGTGAAAAGGAAGGTTTGACACCCGTATACCGAATCCGAGGCGAGGTCCTGAGAACGGGTCTGGGCAACGATCCCGTGATGGTTCCCGACGCAAACGGGTATCGTTTGCCAACGGAGGAAGAATGGGAATTCGCCGCGCGCGGCGGCGCCTCGAGCAGGGGCTATATCTTCAGTGGGGGAGATGACCTGGACGTTGTCGGATGGTACCGCGCAAACTCCGGGGGAGGGCCTCGTCCGGTCGGGCAAAAGAGACCCAATGAACTGGGACTTTACGATATGAGCGGAAATGTGGCCGAGTGGGCCTGGGAAATCTACGCGCATTTTCGCGTGATCTGCGGAGGCTCGTGGAACGTCCACCCGAGCAGCGCCGCCATGGTGTCGCACCGAGCGCACTTCAATCCACGGATCGGGGACGATACCATCGGGTTCCGCCTGGTTCGCTCGGCGGAACCGGAGAGCCCGAGGGGCACGCGCGAGATCGCGGGTTGGCGTTCCACTCGCCCAACTCTGGGTGTTCGAGTGGTTGACGGTGAACTGGTTGTCCACTCGACCGCCCCCGATCCAGCCATCTTCAAGGCTCTACAAACTCCCATCACCGACGGAGCGCCATTCACGCTCCGGTTCGAAATCAACGCCAGCTTCACCAACCCTTTAAGAATCTACAGTCGTTCGAATTCAGGTCCATTCGAAGTGAGTGACCGCCAGATCCTGCCCCCGCCAGCCCTCGGCGAATGGGATGAGCTCTCAATCGAACTCGTGACCACGGAACCGTTGGCGTTGGTGCGAATCAACTTGCCGGAACGCGGCGAATCCCGTTTGCGGAATGTCCGTCTTGAAAACGCCGATGGCGCCGTCGTGGGGGAGTGGTTCACGAAGTGACGTGGCCGGAAACTGGGAAGGCAACGTCGCCCCGCCTTTGATCGACTCGGAAACCGACTTGGTATTCTTTGCTCCCGGGATCAGGGAGCACAGCCGCACAACTTCGAAACGGGAATGGTTATCTCGCTTTCGAGGTCGTTCGTTCGAAGACCGCGGCGGTCGAATTTGAGATGAATTCCTCAAGCGACCTTGTTCTCTGGGATGAAATATCATTTACCACGGTCGTTATCGACCCGGACGCCGGTGACAATCACGAGCCCGTCCAACTGCGCACGAAAATCTCCACCGAGGAAGAGGCCAGGCATTTCCTGCGCGCCCTCCCTGGGCTGGATTTCTCAAACACGCATTCGACACCTGCAAACTGCCCCCTGGGCGTTTGCAGGTGTTCGCGTTTAACAATAAGAATAGTCCCCGATCGTTTATCGTCGGGCGCATCAAGGCCGCCCTTTACGGAACGCGATGCCGCTGAGGGTGGGGTCCGGTCGATCGATGCGATTGCAGATACGCAACAGGCATTCGCCTTGCGGACGGAACCGCAGCACCTGGCCCTGTTGGAAATTCTCGACTTTGCGCACGGGAAGCACGAGATGCCGTGCGGGCTCGGCCAGCACATCGACGGAGACGATCGTCCCTTCTCCGCGCGGGTCGGCGAAGTAGAGTGCGACTTCCTCCATAGCGGAGATATTTCCGGCAAGACGGACCCGCACCGTCTGTTGGCAGGGTGTCGGACCCCGCCCGCGGAGGGCGCCCCGCAGCAGGAGAGGGGCTTCCGCCTGGTCCGGCCAGGGTTCCCGGCGAGCGAGGGAACTGCGCGAGAAAATCCCCCCCGGGAGCGTTACATCTTCGATTGGGATTTCACCTTCGATATCGGCCAACACTTCGACCCCAAATTCCGTGAACCGCTCGCTGATATCCTTGCCGTCAGGTCCGGCGGCGAAGGCGATCCACCCCCAATCGTCACTCAATTCCGAGTATGGATCGCCATCAGTTAGCCACTCCCATTCGTGACGGCAATTGAAACCGGAGAGGGAAACCGAAGACGGTCGGTGCCGTTCTTCAAGTCGGTTCTCCCCGGGCACCAGGTTCTCGCCCCCGGGACCGCTGCCGCGGATTTCGTCGGGAAGGAAAAGGTTAATGGCCGCGCCGTTCCGTTCGATTCGAATCTCGCCCCGGGGGGTCGGTATGCTACCCGAAACCTCCGAGGCGAGTCCGTTTGAGGGGGCGACCCGGATGGAGGAAAATCCCGGAGCCGCCGGAGTCACGCCGAGGAGATGGTCGCTCAGCCAGCGGGTGGGACCAGCGCTCCACGGGTGGCAAAGGCTCGTGTAGCCCTGCGTTCCACAGAAGATCGGGTCGTTGGACTTCATACAATCTAACCATTCGGGACGGAAGCTCTCCCAGAAGGTAGTCGCGCCGAGGCGTAGCATTCCGCCCCAGCAGCGGTCGAGCAAGGCTCCGGCGGCTTCCCACTGTTCCGTCTCGGCCATGCCTTGGAGCACGAAATAGTTGTTGAACGGGGAGTAGGATACGGCGCGGATCGGATCGCCGTAGATTCGTTTCGCGAGTTCGACGCGTTCTCGGGGATCTGTGATTACCCCGGCCAGCAGAACCTCGGTGCCGTCGTGCAGTCCGGGCTCGCCGGGGTCGGTGGCGTTGAGGCGATCGACTGTGGCGATGAGGACTTTTGCCGCCCGACGGACGGAAGCGTTTGATTCGTTTTCGGGAAAGGCGCCGAGAAGGCCGAAGACTTCGGTGGCTGTCCGCCGGGCCAGGAAGCGATAGAGGCGGAGGTTGCCCGTTGGCGTGTCTTCGGCGAAGGCTCCCAACCGGTCATCGTGTCCGCAAAAGGCTCGATAGCCGAGGAAATCACGCCCCTCCGAGACGTTCGCGGCATGGGCGAGTTTCGCCGCAACCCTTGTTATCTGGCTCTCCCAGAAGGTGCGGTCTCCGGACCAGCGGACGTAGTCGGCAAGCAACTGTATCCAGTAAAGAGCGTACGTTTCAATGCCGTTGTCGTCGTCGCGCATCCGGTTGGTATTCATCCGGACAGCGGCGAAATTGCCGAAGGAGGCGAGGGAAGCGGCTTGGGTGACGTAGGCGTCCCCTGTCCACGAATGACGGTCGCCCCGCTCGGTCAGGATCGAGCCGAAGTGATCCTTTTGGAGGTTGAGTTTTACCGAGTAGGCCCCCGCTTCCCAGATCCGGTCGAGCATTGCCTGGGTGCTCCGGAAAGAGCCCAGGTAGTTGACCGGTTTGACCTGGCAGACGGCGCGGAGGTTGCGTAGCACCCACGGCTTCGTGCAGGAACTGACGTGTATCCATCCGAACCGGACACCTTCGTAATGGAGATCGTTCAAGCGGAGACGCCAGGTGTTGCCGGTCCGTTCGGGAGTCCCTGTTTTGCGAGGGCTTTGGGCACCTGCGTTGGCGATGCCCGGACGATTGAATTCGCTGATCGAGAGTTCGACCTCGCCGTTGAGATCGCTGCTTTCGAATTCCAGCCAGGCGGCGGCTTCGACGCCGAAGTCGACACGCAGGCAGACGGGTCCACTCACGTTCAGGATGGACCCCGGCCGACCCAGACTCTCCAGTCCATCGACCGTCCCTGACTCGATGGTCGCATCCACGGGCAACACCGCATAGCATTGAAGCGGCTCCAGTGGGTCCGTCGAAAAACGCGGATCCCAGACGTAGCCACGGAGGGGATCCGGCGACCGGTCAAAGCCGCCATGAATCCATCTTCCTCCGTGCAGGTATGGGTGCAGTGGAGGAGTGGCGTCGGCGGGCCATTCCGTCAGAATGGCAGGATGATTAAAGGTGGGGATGGATGATGGTCTCATTCGATATGTGTCATGGGCCAAAAAAACTTGAATGAAGAATCGGGGCAAGCGGAAATAACTGAAAGGTTTTAGTTGACGGAATGGAGGGCTTCTGCGCTCCATTCGCTCGAATGGAGAAGTTCTTTTCAGGCAGGAAAATCTGGTGTCGAACGGGCGTTTGGCATTTCTGTGCTATTTGATGGCCTAATTTTAAAGGTTTTCAGACAAATGAGAGTGGTATCCTCAATCACACGCATGAACCGATATTTTAACGGTTTTCCGTTTCGTGATTTTAATGAAGAAAAGAAATTGTTCCCCTTTCGCGAAAATCAGTTGTTTTCTCGGATTCCTGGTTGCGGCTTGCTGGGCCGGTGGACAACCGGCCGACGAACAGGGTCCGGAGTCTTACGAGCAACTGGTCATCACTTCCGTTTCCCTGCCGGACGGATTGCTGATCGTCGACCGGAAGGCCTCCTTCCAGGTCGAAGTCGAGAACCGGGGGGGGGACCTTCCGGCGGGTTGGAGCATCGCCCTGGGAGAGAACCGGAAATCCGGTCCCGCGCTTTCCGGCGGCCAGACGGTGAAAGTGGAATTCGAGAAGTCATTCGCTTACGCGGGTTGGAAGGAAATCACCGCCCGCCTCGATAATGGATCGGATAAGGCGGTCGAGTTCTATTGTTTCATGGACCCTGACATCCGGTCCCGTTACGACCTTTCCGCCGAGGAATTGCGGCGCTATTTTTCGTACCCGCCGAATGAATATCGTCTGATTTTCTATTCGCACGACCTTGAACCGGATTTCGCCACCGACCTTCGGAACCATGGCATCGGCGGAGTCCTCGCGCTCTTTTACAAATTCCTCGATCCACGCGAGAATGCTGATCGAAGCGAGATCCAGAGGCGGGTGGAATTCGCCAATTCCCAGGGGATGCGGGTCTGGCTCGCCGACGAGTTCGGCTATCCGAGCGGCATGGCTGGCGGCCGGGTGGTGGAGGAAAATCCCGAATGGGAAGTTCGCGGTTTGATGCGTATTTCCACGTCGGGCAATGGTGAGGGCAAGACGCGGATCGCGTTGCCCGACGAGGTGGAACGGGCGGTGGCCGCCGTGCTTTATCCGGTTGTCGAAGGGAGGCCGGATTTCCTGGCGGGCCGCGTGGCTTCGGTCTCGGAACGAATCATTGGGACCGGTGGCATTGAAGGGCCGTGGCAACTGCACGTGTTTGGCACGATCGCGCGCGACCGCGACGTGCAGGCGCAGTCGACCATGCGTCAGTTCGGTCACACTGGTCGCTACATCGATCTGTTGAACCCGAATGCCGTCGACCGGTTTGTCGAACGTATGTATCAGGAGCAAGCCGATGAGATCACGGAGTTTTCCCAGCGCACCTATGGCCTTTACACGTTGGAGCCTCAGCTCATGCAGGTTCACTGGGTCTGGGATCGTGATGCGGATTACGCGTTTGTTTCCTGGAACGATAAACTTTCGGCCAGGTTCGAGGAGATGCACGGCTACGATCTGCTGCCGGTTCTGGGAGCCGTGTTCGAGGGAGATCGCCCGGAAGACCGGCGGATCCGGATGCATTTTCATCAAACCGTCGGCCGGATGTTGAGCGAGACCTATGCGCGGCGGCTCACGGAATGGGCCGACGCCAACGGAACCTTTTCCAGCGGGCATTTTCTCCTGAACGAGTATCTTTCGATGCACGTGGCCTGTTACGGCGACTTGATGAAATTCGTGTCGGAGTTGCACATCCCCGGCGTCGACACCGGCATTCCTGATCCGCACGAAATGGAAGGCTGGCCGTATCAGCAAAACAAGTTTTTCAGCTCTATCGCCGCGTGGAAGGATCTCGATACCGTCAACACCTTGCTTGATCCGATCATCATGGGACGCGGCAGGATGCGAATGTCGCCGGAGGTCCCGGTGATGCGGAACATCACCAACCGGGTCATGCTGAATGGGAGCAATCAACTCCACACCTACACCCCCCTGCATCGCCGGGAACCCGATCCAAATGCCGTGCTGACCTCGGCGGCCGCCGGTTACACCGAAGAAGAATTTCGGGGACTGAACGAATATATCGGACGAATCTCCGTGATGCTGCGGGGAGCCCGGAACGAGACGGCGGTGGCGGTTTATTATCCGATCGCGATGTTCCAGGCAGATTACAAGCCGTCGAAAGAACATTGGCGGAAGTCGGTGGTCGCCTACGAGGAACGCCAGCGTGCGTTTGAGAAGGTCGAGTGGACGTTCGTCGAGCACGGGATGGATTACAACATCGTCCACCCCGAAGCCGTGGAAGCGGCCGAGGTGGAGGAGGGATTTCTCGTCATCGGTTCGCATCGTTACCGTTATCTGGTGATGCCGCAAATGGAGATGATCCCGCTCGGCGTATTGGAACAGGTGGAGCGCTTCGAAGCCGGGGGAGGAAAGGTCTTCTGGGTGGACTCCGTGCCGGAACGGGGTGGGTATCCGGCGGAGGACGAGGAAGTTGCCGGGAAACTTCGCGGCGCCTCGCCGGTGCCGGTGAACGCCATCGCCGGAGCGGTGAACGAGCCCTTCGCTCCGGAGTTTTCCCTGGAGTTCGAGAGCGCGGACGACGAAATCCTCGTCGGACGTTTTAGGCGACAGGACCGGCGAATTTATTTTGTGGTGAATACCACGGGCGAGCCCGTGGCGGTCGAGGTCTCCGCGGGATCCGCGTCTCGTTCCGTCGAGTTTTACGATCCGTTGACCGGTGATATTCAGGAAAGAATCTTGCCGGTAGTGGGGCGGATCGCGGGATTCAGCAGTCTGCTTGTAGTCGAATAGCATATTTGAGTTGCCAATGTATTTGAGGAATAATGACAAAAACCTGGGATCCCTCTTCGGCGGTGTCGCATCGGCTTTGATGCCACTTATGCTGGCGGGGTGCGCCACCGGTGGCGCACCGGTCGCCGACCGTACCGTTGTGCCGGATCCGACGGGGGACCGGCCGAACATCGTATTTATTCTGGTGGATGATCTCGGGTATGTGGATACAAACGCCTACGCCGAGCGGGTGACCGGCGTGCCGACCGTGGAGCAATTTTATGAAACGCCGCATCTGGACCGGCTGGTCGCGAGTGGACTTGCCTTTTCCCACGCGCAGGCGACGCATCTTTGTTCGCCGACCCGGGCGAGTCTGCTGACTGGCCGGAACGCGGCCAGGATCGGTTTCACCACGGCCACTCCTCACTTCGCCCGCTCCTGGTACAGCCGAAACCTGGAGCCGCCGGGCGATTACCTGGCGCAGGACGCGGTCCATTGGGGAGACGATATTGCAACGCCCCAGGCCTTGCTGAACGGTTCAACGCTTTTGGCGCTTCCCTCCGGCCAGCCGGGTGACCGGGGGCGGAACGAGACGACGTTCGCGGAGGCGCTTCCGGATTACCGGTCGGCCTTCATTGGCAAATGGCACGTCGGGGGGCACGGTGCGGTCGGCTACCAGCCGCACGATCAGGGATTCGAAACGATCAGTTATTTCGATGCCGGTGGTTCGCCCTATTTCGACTGGCGGGAGTTGTGGAACCAGACGGAAAAGCACTATCCGGAAATGCCGCAGGAGAAGTTGCGGTGGGGCGGCGCCGGGCCTGACATGGGCGAGGAATACCTGACGGACGAGTTGACCGCGCAAGCCGTCGATTTCATCCGGTCCCATGCCGCGGAGCGGCCGGAGCAGCCGTTTTTGCTTTATCTCTGCCATTTCGCTCCGCATACCCCGCTGGAGGCGAAAGCCGAAGACATCGAGTATTTCGAAAACAAACCGACCCGCGGGTGGAACGGGCATCATGATCCGGTCTACGCGGCGATGATTAAGAGCCTCGACGATTCCGTCGGCGCGATCCTGGCAGTGCTGGAGGAGGCCGGCATCGCGGAAGAGACCCTCGTCATCTTCATGAGCGACAACGGCGGCGTTTCCTGGGTGACCGGAAAGAACATGAAACCGATCACCAGCAATGCCCCGCTCAAGGGGGGCAAGGCGATGAAATTCGAGGGCGGGGTCCGGGTTCCTTTGATTTTTCATTGGCCCGGCGTGATTCCGGCTGGCCAATGGACCGATGTGGCGATGGATGCGAGCGATTTATTCCCGACCCTGTTGGAAGTCGGCGGCTACGACGTGGCTACGTTCTACGAGGCGGGTATCGAGGGGCGCAGCCTCGTTCCGCTGTTCGCGGACCCGGAAAACGCGACCGGAGGTTATCCGCGCGACACGTTTTATTGGCATTATCCGTTTAATGTCGTGCCGTTGCATCCGGACGATAATCTTCCCCTCACTCCGCATTCGACCATTCAGCGGGGCGGTTATAAACTGATTTACGACTGGCACGGCCGCCTTTTCTTATATGATGTCGCGCGGGATCCTTTCGAACAAAGCAACCTGGCGGAAGGCCGTCCGGAACTGGCGCGCGAGCTTTTTGTCCAGCTCAACGACTGGATCGACGAGAACGTAGCCGTCCGCTACACGCCCGCCTTGAATCCGGATTACGACCCTGCGAGGGAAGTTCGGGAGAACCCCTTCGTCGACTTGCGGCGGAAATATCTCGGGGACGAACGCGCCATACGTCATCCGGAAGACGATCCAAGGTTTCAGGTTCTGCGCGAACTCGGCGAGATTCGAAATTAGATTTCCCGTTTATGAAAAAGAAACAGATTGCGATCTCAATTTCCCTCCTGGGACTTGCCGGGAGCGTTTGCTTCGGAGCCGATGCCGCGAAGGGTGAAACCCCCTCGCCCCTTCCCGAGCGTATGAACGTCCTCCTCATCCTGGCCGACGACCTTGGGTGGAGCGACACCACGCTCTACGGGACGACCGAGCTCTATCAAACGCCTCACCTGGAGCGACTGGCCGGGATGGGAATGACTTTTTCTCGTGCTTACGCCCCGGTGCTCTGTTCACCCGCCCGTAGTTCTATCCTGACCGGTCAAAATCCCGCCCGTATCGGTTTTACCGCGGCTCATGGTCATTTGCCACGGGCGGTGTTGAATCCCCGGGTGGTGGGCGACTATACCGAGGAGTGGCCGGCTCTTCCCGTGAACTCGGTCACGCGGCTGGACAATCGCCTGCCCACTCTCGGTAAAATGTTGAAGGAAGCCGGGTATGCGACCGGGCATTTCGGCAAGTGGCATCTGGGCGAGCCTCCCTATTCCCCGCTCGAGCACGGGTTCGACGTGGATATTCCCCATTGGTCGGGACCCGGCCCCGGAGGGAAAGGATACTTGGCTCCGTGGTCTCCCGATCTTGACTGGGACCGACCTGGCGACCATATCGAAGACCGTATGGCGGAGGAGGCGGTCCGATGGATGGAGCAACAGGTGGCACAAGGGGAACCGTTTTTTTTGAATTACTGGATGTTTTCCGTCCATGGCCCTTTCGATGCCAAACTTGAATGGGTCGAACATTACGAAGCGAGGCGCGATCTCGATTCTTCTCAACGTTCCGCGGTTTACGCGGCCATGGTCCACTCCCTGGATGATGCCGTCGGCACCTTGTTGGATGCGGTGCAGTCGCTGAGTATCGCGGATCGGACGGTGATTATCTTTCTTTCCGACGATGGCGGGGCCATGTATTACGGGGTTCCGGAAGCGGGACCCGATGGAGAGGTTTTCCTTGCTCCCCCCACCAGCAACAGACCTCTCCGCGGGGGAAAGGGGACTCTTTGGGAAGGAGGAATTCGCGTTCCCCTGGTCATCCATTGGCCGGGGCTGACCCAGCCGGGCACCCGCAGCGATGCCCTTGTGCAGACGATCGATTTTTACCCGACGTTGCTCGGCCGGTTTGGAATCCCCTGGCCGGAGGATCATCCTGTCGATGGCGTCGATATCGTCCCAGCATTGCGGGGAGAGACGTTCGAACGTCCCGACGGAATCATTACTTACTTTCCCCGGCACGTGCGGGTGCCGGACTGGCTTCCGCCAGCCATTGCCATCCACGTGGGAAATTGGAAACTGATTCGGATTTTTTTCGACAATCCCGACCAATCCCATCGATACAAGCTTTTCGACCTCGATGCCGACCCCGGGGAGGAAAACAATTTGGCCGACCGATATCCGGAGCGGGTTGCCGAGATGGATCGCTTGGTCGATGATTACCTCGCTCAAGCCAACGTGGTCACTCCGGAACCCAATCCGAGTTTTAATCCGGACCTCTACCGCCGGGAGGTCATCGGTGTTCAGCCGGGTGGTTTGGTCGAGGTGAGGGATTTTCGGGCCGAACGGAAGGCCGACGGCGTGAAGTGAATATGAGGCGGATGATTATGGAACGTATCATCATTATGTCGACCTGCGCGATGGGTATCGCCGGCGCTCTTTATTCCGGTAATCCGGCGGCACTCGCGCACACGAGCGCTCCCCATTCGGCGGTCGAGCGCATGAACGTCCTGCTCATCCTGGCTGACGACCTCGGGTGGAGCGACACCACGCTCTACGGGACGACGGATCTCTATGAAACGCCCAACATCGAGCGTCTGGCGGAGCGCGGCATGACCTTCACCCGGGCCTACTCGGCCAGCCCGCTTTGTTCTCCCACCCGGGCCAGCATCATGACCGGGCAGAACCCGGCTCGGCTCGGCTTGACCAATCCGAGCGGCCACCTTCCGGTGGTTAATCTTGAGGCGCGTCCGGCCCGCAGCGGTCCGGCCGAGGACAAAGTAACGCCGATGCGCGGAGTCAGCCGACTCGATACGAAATATCCGACGCTCGCCAAGCTCCTTCAGGCCGACGGTTTTGCGACGGGGCATTTCGGTAAGTGGCACTTGGGCGCACCGCCGTATTCACCATTTGAACACGGATTTGAGGTGGACTTGCCGCACTGGCCCGGGCCGGGACCGGGGCAAAGCTATATCGCGCCCTGGTCCTTTTCGGATTACTTCCAGGAAAACTATCCTAATGAACACATCGAAGACCGCCTGGCCCGGGAGACCGTTAACTGGATGCGGCAAGTACGTAACGAGCGCCCGTTTTACGCGCAATACTGGCAGTTTTCCGTGCACGGACCGTGGGAAGCGAAACCGGAGCTGGTCGATTATTACCGGTCGAAAATCGATCTCTCGACGCCCCAGAATTCGCCCACCTATGCGGCCATGGTGCATACGCTTGACGACGCCGTAGGAGCGCTTCTCGAGGAGATCGATCGTTCGGGTCAGGCTGACCGGACCGTCATCATTTTTTACTCGGACAACGGCGGCAATGTTCACAGTCCGGTCGACGGCACGGTTCCGACTGACAACGCTCCCTTGCTCGGCGGGAAGGCATCCATCTTCGAAGGGGGGATCCGGGTGCCGGCGATTATCGTCTGGCCAGGTGTGACGGAGCCTGGGAGCCGGTCGGACGCGATCATCCAAACGACGGACCTTTACCCGACCGTTCTTTCGATGTTGGGGCTGCCGCTGCCGGACGGGCATCCGGTGGATGGCGAGGACATAACCCCGGTGCTGCGGGGAGAAGAGTGGGAGCGATCCCGGCCCATGATCACCTACTTTCCTCACGATCCACGCGTCCATGACTGGTTGCCGCCGTCGATGGCGGTTCACCAGGGCGACTGGAAGTTGATCCGGCTCTTTCATCAAGGCGAAGACGGGGCGCACGACTACCTGTTGTTTAACCTTCACGAGGACATAGGTGAAACCACCAATCTCGCCGACCGTTATTCGGACCGGGTTCGCGCTCTGGACCGGATCATGCAGGATTATATCGAAGAGGCCAACGTGGTGACGCCGATCCGGAACCCCGATTTCGACCCCGCACGATACCGCCCGGACCTGATCGGCGTCCAAAATGTGGGGGGACGGCCGCGCCCGCCGGTGATTCCGGACCGCGTCCTTGGCAGGACCGTTGAGCGGCACGCCGGGTGGGTTGCCCGCCGGGCGGTGTTCGAACCGGCGAACGAAGGGGTGTATTTCCACTCTCAAGGAGAGGGTGGCTTCATTGGCCGTGCAGGCTTGGTGATAAGCTCCCCGGCCGCGTTGGAGCTTCTCCTGGAAGCCCCGGAAGACGGGAAAGGACGAATTCAATGGCGGACGGCTGCCGAGGTCGACTTCAGCGACGATTCCTTTGTCGAGTTTCGCCTGACCGCAAGAGAGGAGCAAGTGACTGTTTCGCTCCCGGTCGCCGCCGGGCAAACGGTTGAGCAGCTCCGTGTATTCCTTCCGCCGATGCCCGGAGGCATTCTGGTCCGCGAAATCCACTTGCGCGGCGACGACGAGACCGTGAGCAGCCATCGTTTTTAGAACCAACCAGAAAGACGCGGGATTCTTGGCCATGAAACGACCTGTTGAAAATAAACGCCGTCCCAACCTGGTCTTTGTGTTCACGGACCAGCATTCGCGCGATATGCTGGGATGCTACGGCAACGACGACATTATTACGCCCAATCTCGACGCCTTCGCCCGGGAGTCGGTTCAGTTCGAGCACTGCGTTGCATCGAGCCCTGTTTGCACGCCATGGCGGGGAATGCTTTTGAGCGGACAGCACCCGCTTCACAACGGGGCGGTCCACAACGATGTCCCGTTGCTGGCCGATAACGGCAAGTATTTCGGGCATGTGTTGACCGAAGGGGGATACCGCACCGGATACATCGGCAAGTGGCACCTTTACGGCCATGAGCGGGACCGGCCGGTTCCGCCGGGCAAAATGCGCTACGGCTTCGACGGCTGTTTCCTGACCAACAACTGCCACGTCGATTACCGGCCGGGACATTGTTACTACTGGAACGACCAGGGAGAGAAAGTCTTTTTCGACGAGTGGGAGGTCGATGGCCAGACCCGTCAGGCGATCGATTTTCTGGATACGTGCTCGGACGAGGAACCTTTTGCTTTATTCGTTTCGTGGCATCCGCCGCACGACATCGGAATCGATCCGGAGAGCCTGTTTTTCCGCTACGAGACGGAGCTGGAACTGATGGCGCAATATGATCCCGAAAAGATTCGTCTTCGGCCCAGCGCCACGGAATCGCCCGAGCTTCGACGCGCCTATCACGGCTATTACGCGATGTGCACCGGCGTGGACCGGGCCTTCGGACGGCTCATGGACAAGTTGAAAGAAAAGGGTTTTTACGACGACACCATCATCGTCTTCACCGCCGATCATGGCGACAATCTGCATTCCTACGGATATCGGATCGCCAAAGGCCATCCGGAGGATACCGCGGCCCGCGTGCCGCTGCTGGTGCGGTTGCCCGGCGGAACGATCCGGCGCCGGAGCGAGTTGCTGGTCGGCGCGCTCGATCTGATGCCGACCATTTTGGGATTGATGGACCTGCCGGTTCCTCCGACCTGCCAGGGGCGCGACCTTTCGGACCCCATCCTGGCCCGCGATGATGACGCGGTGGAGTCAGTCCCGCTCTTTTTTCACAATCCCGGATGGAGTGGGGTTTACACTAAAGACCATACCTACGGTTATGGGCGGTTCGAAGGTTTCGATCATGATGAGGCGGGAGAGTTGGTGTTGAACTGGCTGCCTCTCCGGGTCCTCTACGCACGGAAGGAAGATCCGAATCAATTGCTCAATGTGTATGATATGAATGAATACGCTCAGGTTCGGGCGCGGATGGAGGAGCTCGACGCCGAATGGCGCGCCCGGTTCGGGGATCCCGGCGGCATCGGTTTGAAGGATATCGAGTCGTCTTACCGTTTGCCAAACGGGCGCTTTCCCGAGAGCACGAATGATACCGGATTCCGGGGGCGCCCGGTCGACCTGCTTCAAACGATGCCGGATTGATCGGCCAATTCCGGGTCGCAGGCAAAGCTTGCCTGATCGGTGGCGAGCACCGTATCGAGACACAGCGGATGGATGAAGCGATCATGTGTGTCGCTCTTCTCTGCCAGGTTTGGCTCATCTGCCGACGCGGCTCCGAATGTCAGGAGCAGGGGAAGGATGAGGCCATACCGGCGGAGGTGGAGTCCGTATCCGGCAAATCGTTGATGTTTCATTCGCAGAGCATGGACCGGCGAGGAAGGGTAGGGCAATGTTTCCGCCACCGAAATACGGGCGCTTTCTCCGATAATTCGAAACGGGAGAAGGGGGCACATTTCTTTTATGGCTTGTTTGAGCCGGAACCGAGCGACTGTTCGAGATTGCTGGCGGTCGAAATGGCGAGGAAGAAGGATTTCCGGATGTCCGGAGAATTCACGGGGTTGACCCGACGGCTAAAAAAAGGACCACCCGGTAATGGATGGTTTTTTTTCGTCTCTATTCGCCCCTTGTTTCGTAGCGGGACGCTTTCCGTTCCCTCCCGGCGTGAAGCGTAGCGTTCCACCCGGGCCGGCGGCCGGACTCGGCCACGGCGGCGGGTCCCTATTCTTCCCGGATCCGGTGAGCGAGGGAAACCTGGGCGGTCGACAAACTGGAGGGGACTCATTCCAAGCTTGCGGGCGGTCTCACTCAACCCGCGTCCTTCGGGCAAGGCGCTCACGACGGCCGCCTCCCGTGGGTTGAGGCTTTCGCCCAATTCTTCCCAGGCGAGGTGGCGCAGGGCTTCCGATGCGGATCCTCCCTGTCGTCTGCCAGCACGTCCGTGAGGGTTATCGGCTCTTTCTGATCAAACTTGATCGGCTGGTTGGTTGAGACCCACCTGAGGTTGATTTATAGTGGGGTAAGATGGGGTGGCTGACGGGACTTGAACCCGCGACCCCCGGAATCACAATCCGGTGCTCTAACCAACTGAGCTACAGCCACCACGTGGGAAAGCCAATTAAAAGAGCCCGATTTCGCGGGGGTGTCAACGGATTTTCCGAGTTGGTTGGTCCTTTTTTTGGGTTTCCACAAACCGGATTGAAATCGAGGTCTCAAAAGAGGATCAGTCCGGCCGGGAACGATTCGCCGAAGAGTTCGGCTTGGTCCGAGAGTTCCAACGGGACGTATTCTTCGACCACCCGGAGTTGCTCGGGGCGGGCTCCCGAGGCTCGCATTTTTTGGAGGATTTTGGTCCGGGAATCGTCGTCGAGGTCGTGGTGACGGAGGCCGGTGATCCGGGCGGCCCGGGCGAAGGTTTCGGTGAGTCCGGTCAAGGCGGGGGTCCAGTCGAGTTTTTCCAGTTGGGCGAACGCCTGGAGCACGACGGCGGGAGGCACCACCGAGTCGGGGCCGGCGTAGAGCGGGGTCCGGCTGAGGAGGCGTCCCAGCGCCCAAATGGCGTCGCCGGTGGCGCGGGCTTTGCCGCTTTCGATAATACGGACCAGATGGCGGGCGAGTTCGCTTTTGGTTTCCTGGTTGATCCGTTCCAACGAGCCGACGAAGCGGAAGAGTTCGGCTCCGTCGGCGCTTTTGTTTTCAAAGGATGAAAGGAGAGGGGAGAGGAGGATTTCCTGCCGTTCCCGGTCGAGTCCGCCGGCGGCGCGGCGCCAGAGGATCCACCATTGGTTGACGACCCGCTTCTCCTTGGGGAAGGAGAGCGCGAGCCCTTGAAGTCGCCACAGCTCGTCGATGCGGAACGGATCGAGGTCGGCGCCGTATCCGGGACGGAGCACCCAGCCGGCGAGGTTGAGCCAGGTCGCCTCATGATCGGGGGAACGGCTTTTCAAGGTCATGCCTTGCTGGAGGGGGGGCCAGAGCGATCGGAGCAGGAGGAGGTTCCAATCCTGCTTTTTGGCTCCGAGGGTTTCCTCCAACTCCCGGAGGAGTTTGCGGGGTTTCAGGTCGGAGGCATCTTTGGCCTTCTTTTTGGAATAGATCGTTTCGATCCGTTCGAGCGCGGCGGCGATCTTTTCTTCCGGGACGCCCGGGCCGGTTTCGCCGGGGGAGGAGGTTCCGGACTCGTCGGCGGAGGCGGCCCGGCGAAGGTTGAAGTCGAGGTCCCAGCGGAAAGAACGTTCGTCGGCGGTTGTGTGGACGCAGGTGATTTGGAGGAGTCCGAGTTCATTCAGGGTCGCCTCCAGGGCGACGGAGAGGCGTCCGTCGGCCGGTTTGGTCAGGCCTTCCCGCAAGGAAATGCCGGTTTGCAGCGACGGGAGCGGTCGGAATAACTCGGGGTCGAGGTCGATGACGTCGCCCGGTTTGTCGTCGGAGCGGAAGGTGGAGAAATACGGTTGGAACCGGACCGGTTTCCCGACGAGCAGTTTCAAATTCAGGGTGTCGATGCGGCTGGCGTCGCCTTCTTCGAACCCTTTCGGGAGCAGGCAGACCAGGCGAGGGGCGGTTTCTTTGCCGCGGGTTTGGATCTCCAGGTAAAGAGAATGTGGATAGCCGCCGGTGATCCGGCCGAACGGTTGGTGGAGGATCTCGCCGTAGCAGGCGGCTCCGCGGGCAACGGCGAGGTCGAGGTCGTCGTTGGCGAGATGGGCGATCGGGTGGCCGGGTTGCCAATCGGAGAGGGTCGCGAGCAGCCGTTCCTGGATCGAGCGGGGTTTCAATGCTCCACCGGTGAAGAGAACGGCGTCGATTTGTCGACCACGCAGGAAGGCGGCGATGTGACGGGTGATCGCAGGATCGGCGGCGTAGGGGAGTCCGAACTCCTGCAAGCCGGAGGAGGTGCGGTCGGGGAGTTCGTCGGCTTGGCAGCGCGGGAAAAACCCGTCGCGGATCCGATCCTCGACTACTTTGCGGGTGATCTGGGCGGTCAAGGTGCCGGCGAACAACTTGGCGCCGGTTCCGGGGATGGAGACGTTGAAGGTCTCGTCGGGGCCGCTCGTTTCGTCCCCGAGCGCCCGTTCCTTCAGACGGCGGGCCTCGGCGATCAGGAAAGCCCATTGTCCGGAGGAGAGTTTTTGTCCGGGACCGGTCAGCTTCTTTTCGAGCGAATGGGCGAGGGCGAGGTCCATGTTGTCGCCTCCGAGGAGAAGGTGGTCGCTCACCTCGACCCGGCGGATCGCCGGAACGCGGTCGGCCGAGGGGAGCGGATCGACCGCGAACAAACTGAAATCCGAGGTGCCGCCGCCGATGTCGCAGATCAGGATGGTTTGGGTTTCCTCTTGGAGGCGCGGGAGCAATTCGAGCAAATCCCGTCCCTGGCCGTGGCGGTTGAGCCAATGGTAGAAGGCGGCTTGCGGCTCTTCGAGTAACCGGACCTGGCGGGGAAATCCGGCCAGGGCGGCGGCCTCCAAGGTGAGCCGTTGGGCGGCTTCGTCGAAGGAGGCGGGGACGGTGATGACGATGTCCTGTTTCTCGAAGGCGGCGTCGCGGTTCGATCCGTGGACGTCGCTCCAAGCGGTTCGGAGGAGGGCGAGGTAATGGGCGCTCGCCTCGACCGGGGAGAACCGTTCGGCGGCGGGGATCTCTTCGGAGTGCCACGGGAGGATCGGTCCCTCGCGGTCGACGCCGCCATGGCAGAGCCACGACTTGGCGGAGTGGATCACCCGTCCCGGCAGGGCTCCGGCCTGGTGCCGGGCGAACCGACCGGCGACGACCGGTTGGTTGCGGAGTTTGATCGCGGCCTTTTGCGGCATCGCTTTCACTTCCTCGTCTGTCGGGAAGTAGAGGAACGACGGAAGGATCGGCGAATCGGCCAAACTGGAACTTGTCTCCAGTTGTTCGATACCAAGCATTTGCGGCTGTCCGGCCTGATCCCGGGTGTCGATGAAGGAAAGGGCGCAGTTGCTGGTGCCGAGATCGATGCCGATGGTGTAGCGCGGAGAATTCATGGAAGACAAAAATCAGTATTGAACCACGGAATACACGGAAGACACGGAATGGGGAAGAGGCATTAGTTTAGGTATTTCCGTGTATTCTGTGTCTTCGGTGGTCCACTATTCAGTTCTCGCCGCGGACGTTGAATTCTAGTTTCCAGCGTTTGCCGGAGGCGGTGTGGTGCATCCAGAGTTCGAGGGCGCCGAGTTCGGTGACGCTTGAATGTAGTTGGACCGGGACTACGTCGCCCGCGGGCATCCCTTCGACGGCTTCCAGGGTCATTTGCAGGTGGGCGGTTTCTTCCAGTTCTCGTTCCGCGTCGGCGACGATGGTTCCGACCTGGTCTCCGGCGCGGATCGAGGAACTGAAGAAACGGAAGGTGACCGGTTCTCCGGTGACCAGACCGAACTCGCGGGATTCCAACGCCTGCTCGGTCCCTTCCTCCATTCCCTGAGGGGCGACGCAGACCGCTTTGACGGGAGGTTTGAATCCCGGGACGGCCGGCATCGATGCGCCGAGACCGATGTAGTAGGAGCGCGCCGTCCCGGCCCGGATTCGCAGGCCCTCGCCGGTGAGGGACATTCGGCCGTAATGGGCGGCCCCTTTGGAAACAGAGAGGTCGAGGTGCCCGCCGGTCAACTCCTTGATACCGTCGTCGCCCGACCAAGTCCGCAGGAGTTGGAGGACGCGTTCCCGGAGGACCGGGGCGTTGAAGACGCCGCCGTTGAAGAGGACGGCGGTCGGACGGAGGAACTCCCCGTTCAAGGCTTCGGAACCGGTGATCGCGGCGAGGTCCTGGTTGGATCGGACGTTGGCCAGACTTCGGG
Organism: Verruconatronum alginivorum; assembly: GCF_056590205.1. Lineage (NCBI taxonomy): Bacteria > Pseudomonadati > Verrucomicrobiota > Opitutia > Opitutales > Verruconatronaceae > Verruconatronum > Verruconatronum alginivorum. The sequence goes on from NZ_JBWPVQ010000001.1 coordinate 5,044,186, forward strand.
TGAGAAACCGGGCGAGGTGTTTGCTGATCACCGGGTCGTCGGCGTAGGCGAGGCCGAATTCCTGCAAGCCGACCGACTGGCGGGGGGCGGGCTGGTCCTGCAGCCGGGTGAGCGGAAGAAAACCGTCCAACACCACCGCCTGGACCTGGTCGCGGGTGAGTTGGGTGGAGACCGTTTTGGCGAACAGACTGGATCCCCGGGTTGGAATCGAGATTGGGAAACTATCCCGGGATTCGTCCTGCAAAAGGACCTCCTTGCCCGCGCGGCAACCATGGATCAAGGCGAGGAATTGCCAGTCGTCCAAGGTGGTGCCGGCGGCTTCTAGAGTGGCCCGCACGGTGTAGGCGAGGGCGAGGTCCATGTTGTCGCCGCCGAGGAGAATGTGGTCGCCGACGCTGATCCGGTGGAGGGCGAGGTTGCCCTCTTCCTCGGAGACGGCGATCAGGCTGAAATCGACAGTGCCGCCCCCAAGGTCGCAGACCAGGACGAGGTCGCCCGGCCGGATCTGGTCGCGCCAGGTGTCGCCGGTCTCGGCCAGCCAGGCGTAAAACGCGGCGAGCGGTTCCTCCAGTAAAGTCGGTTCCTGGAAACCGGCCTCGGAGGCGGCCTCCAGCGTCAAGGTCCGGGCGACGTCATCGAACGAAGCCGGGACGGTGATGACAACCTTGGTCTCTTCGGGGGGAGCGTTGTCGCCGAGATGGTGGGCTACGTTTTCCTTGAGATGCCGAAGGTAATGGGCGGAGGCGGCGAACGGCGAAATTTTGCCGGACTCCAAATCGGAATTCCATGGAAGAATCGGGGCTTTGCGGTCGGCGTGGTGTTGGCAAAGCCATGATTTTGCCGACGTGACCAGCCGGTCGGGGATCAGCGCGCCATGTTCGCGGGCGAACGAACCGGCGACCCCCTCGGGATGATCGCCCCAAGGCAGCTTGAGACTTCCGGCGGGAAACTCGTCGGGGTGCGGAATGTAGAGCGCCGACGGAAGCAGATCGCGTTCCCCGATGGCGTTGGCGGCGACGACCTGGGTGACCGGCACGACCCGGAGTTCGGCCGAGCCGTCGGGCGCCAAAGTGACGACGGAGTTCGAAGTGCCGAGATCGATGCCGAGGCTATGTTTCTTGCTCATCAGGACTTAACTTCGACTTCAGCCGGGGTGACGATGAGATCGCCGGAGGTGGCCGGTTTCTCGGCCAAGCGTGGAAGCTCAATCCGGGTCGCCTTCCACCCGTGATGGAGCAGGGCGCCGGAGAACGGCGGGGAGCCGGCCAGTTTGCCGACCGCCCGGTAGCTGGTGGCGTCGTATCCCTTTTCCAAGGTCACCTGCGACCCCTCCTGTCCGGCGTGGACCGGCGCGATGGTCAAGTGTTCTTTGACCACCTGGGAGCACCCCTGGTGGACCACCCGGGCGGCGGCCCCGACCTGTTCGTTGCTGTAGGAAGTGATGTCGTCCATGACGAAATCGACGAACCTCCCCTTTTCCTGGAGGCGTCCGAGAAACTGCACCAGATGGGCGTCGATCTCGCGGTCGCGCTCCTTCGGTTTCACCTCCGGCGCGGCGGGGGTCGGTGCAGGGGAAGGGGGGGATGCGGCGCTGGATTTGTTCAAAAGGAAAAATCCCTGGATCAACAAATAGAGGCCGATGACGGCCGAAATGATCGGAATCCACGGACGAAGCTGTTCGAGGCCGGGGACGAAGGCGGCCCCGTTGATCGCGAGAATAAGGATGCTGGCAATGATGATTCGCATGAGAAAAGTGTGATAAAGTGTTAAACCCTTTATGTTGAACCGTCCCGCCGTCAAAGTCGAGTTTTGGCGGGATAAGAATTGGGAAATGGGAGCTTCGTCCTTTAGGCGGAAAGTGTCGGGCACGGTGGTCGCCCGGAACTCCCGTACGTCCAACGACGACGGCTGAAGCGCGTCGCTCCCTGTTTCAGAGCGAAAGCCGGAGCTTCGTCCTTTAGGCGAAGACTTTCGGTGGCGGCGATCGTCGAAACCCCGCGTGTCCAGACGACGACGGCTGAAGCGCGTTGCTCCCTGTCCGTTCGTCGAAAAATCCGTTCGAAAACCTAAAATCCATTGACTTGGCCGGTGATCGTGTTTTCTTTTTCCTCTTTCCCGATTGCCAGAGTAGCTCAGCGGTAGAGCAGAGGACTCATAAGCCTTTGGTCGGCGGTTCAAATCCGCCCTCTGGCACCACTCCTAAGATACTGAATATCAGTAATTTATAGCCGAAATCCTCCTCTCGTAGGAGGCTTTTTTAGTGCTATGATGTGCCAAAGTTTTAGGCATTTTTTGGCATTTTTCGGCGCCTCTGTGGCACCTTTTTGGCACCGGTGCCCGGCTGAGTGAGTAACTTTTTTCGTCTGGGACGTCGGCGGTAGATCAAAACTCGATGGTCAAATGGCAGTAATGCCGACCGCCGGTAAAGCGGTATTTCGCATCGACTACGGTGTATGGCTTGCCTCGGCCCGCTCGCGCCCTTGCCTGGCGCTCAGCGTCGTTGCGAGCTGCTTCTTTCGTGCTTCCGCTCCCGGTCACGGTTACCCGCGATTTCGTTTGGCTCGCCTGGACAACCTGGACCTCCGAAACTGTGACTCCCTGCGAAAGGGCGAAACTTCCTGTCCCCACCAGTGCGATCATCGAGACGATCAGGGTGCTTTTCATATCTTCAATCTCCTCATGTTTGAATCAGGAAAGCCGCAAGTTCGGTCGCTTTCGGGCTCCGTTCCCGTTTCAAAGTAGTGAATCTGACTTTCAAAGTCACTTTTGATCGGCAGGATGGGCTACCCCATTTTTGAAAAAATCGGCTTGGTGCCAAGGGCGGAACACCAGGGGAGTCTCCCTGATTTCTCTCTCCGATGCCGGAAATCAGATTCTCCGTTGGAAAATATCGTGCGGGACCGTTCATGACCATCTGACTCGATAGAGCACCCACCTCGCGTCGTGGCCACTCCTTGGATTTTGAACGGCACATTCGAAGGGTTCATTTTCCTTCAAACGGATGAACCGGCTCCGATTCGCGCACTGGCTGCACCTCGATCTGCCTCGCATGATGACTTCAAATTCATGTCCTTCCTTTAGGAGTTCGACGAACTTCTCGCGGCTGATGGTCACTCTCGGGTTGTTGATGAGACGAGGAAACGGGAGGATAAGAGGAACGGTGGCGTCGGTTCCGTCCCGCCTAACGTATTGAACATGTCCTTCGCGCGTATACCATCCTCGGAAAACCCGTCCTTGATTTTCTCGTCGGGCGCTTCCACAACTGCAATGAATGTTCTGCCTTGGGCGATCAAGTAGCGTTCCGGCGAAAGCGATTGAAGAATGGTATAATCTCTTAACTCGAATGGCTGCCATTCCGACCTGATCCACAGAGCAACGGGCTTCCCATCACGACCTAATTCATACTGTTCCTGAACCAAGTCAAAAATCTGAAATAATTCGGCTTGGGGAAACTCTGCGTGGGCCGCAGGGTTGGACCGTGAGACCGAGAAAACACGCGTGACAGCCCAATCAACATTGCCCGTCGATCCCCCCTGGGCGAGAAGGTCGGCGAGGCTATGAGCTGAGATGAGAACGAGAAGGAGGAAGCGGATAATGTAAGGTTTCATTGGTTCGTGGTCAGCGCCGATAAGCCTCGTCATCGTTCCCAGCGAAACGGCGAGCGCGGTGGAGCCACTTCATAGCGTGTCCGTCGATTCGTTTCCAGATCGATAAAAATAATGTGCCTTTGCACCCGATGGCTAGAGTTGCTCAACAGAATCAGGTGCTTGCCAAAGACCATAACGATGAAGTCGATTCCTTCTTCAGAGGTTGCGTGTGCCACGAAGCGGAACGGCTGATCCTTGACATCCAAAAAGTCAATGTTTCGCTCCCGGATCTCCCCGATCAGCGTGCCCCAGCCTGAGGCTCCTCTGGTGCGGGGACCATAGGAGTAGATCGGACCGCGTACATGGGGTGGCGGGTTCGCGACTCGCTGAAAATTTCGAAGGCCAAACTGCTTCAGGTAGTCGGTGATCAAACTGAAATCATCCAGCCACCAAAACCGGTCACCCCTCGGGTGCAGACCCGCTTGGTGACCCGTAAGAAGCCGGGTCCGCTGCTTCGAAAAAAGAAAAAATCTGTCAACGACTCGAAGATTGTCGGAACGCAAAGGATGTATGACGAAAGCCTCCTCCTCAGTGGTGACAACGAGATATTCTGCTCCGCTCTTCGCAGCCAATGCCACGTAAGTGATGCGAACTTCCGGTCGACCCGCTTCCTCCAGATCGCGGATCGCATTCTGCAAGAACTCCTTCCTCAGCCATCCATCGTAAAACCGGGCAACCTCGCCACCGTCGGGCTGACTCATGTAGGTCCAAAAAGCCCTTCGGTATCGCTCCGGAACTTCGTCAAGCTCTCGAATGCTGTCGAAACCATACGAGGCCAGAAGCTCCCCCACATCGACAGCTGAACGATCGAGCCAAAGCATCGTTGGCTCTCGCTTTCGCAAATCGAAGTAGGAGATCACTTGAGGCGTGGATGTTTCCGATCCCGGAATGAGGAAAAAGACGAGTTCGTCGTCGAAGAATAGGAGGAGGAACGTTCCGGGGCCTGTTGGAGTTTCGATCTGGTAAGCACCAGCGATCCGATAGCGCCCGCTGCGACCGATCTGCTTCTCGGTTCGCTCGAACTCAATTGACAGTGGCTCTACGGTGACTGCCGGCGGCTGGACACCTGGGTGCAGAGCTTCTTGCTTAATCGGGAAAGTGCCCCGCTGGGATTCGGGGATATTCCGAAGGAGGCGTAGTATGTGAAATCGGCTTTGGAAAAATGCTTGGAGTTCCCTTGCTGGCATGGGTTTCATGACCTCGGAAACCACCCGCGAAGCCTCGTTTGAGTGGGGGATCGTCGCAATAAACTGCCGTCCGTGCTCAAGATCGCGGCCAATGATAAAAAAGGTAAAAAGGCGGGTTTCAAGGACCAAGAGCTGCGTGTCCTCATTATTCCCGTGGAAGACGCGGTGATAGTGGCCAGCGAGTCCCGTGAACTCCTTTACCTCTTTCGCTCCCACATCTACCGTGATGATATCCCAGTAATCATCAGCCAGCTCCGGAAATTCTTCGATCTCGCCGTCAGGCTTGTGAAGCTTCGCCGATAGGACGTATCTGGGGCCGCGCATAACCTCTGGAACTTCGTCAAGCTGGCGGATATTTCTGTAGCCAAGTTTTTCCAGTCCTTCAACGGTCACAGGAATGGTCAGCTTCTCTGGGCTCGGTGGGGGTGGAATGCGGTCCAAGGTGGCGGTGGCAACTAGTTCAAGACCAAAAACCGGATTCCCCGAGGGATCGTTTGGGCTTCGCTGTCCGTAGATGGTGTAGGCCACTGCGACAAGCAGGATTCCCGCAAGACCCGCCAGCAAACGGGTCTTTTTGGATTTCGATCTTGGTTGGCGCCGGGACGCCTGGGGAAAGGCAATGGAAATCTGCTGCCACCCCTCCTGCCCGTCGGCGCAAATTTGGGTTGTGTCAGGAAGGGCGCCAGACCACCACGCCTCAAGCAGAGCCGATTCCGAGATCGGTCCTTCCACATTTTCCCCATCGACCGAGTAGAAGAAGCTCGCCATAAACAAGTTGGGTCCGGAAAGAAATTCATCAAGGGCGGATGCACCCGAGGGTAAGCCTCTGCTTCCCAAGAGAACGCGTCAATGAAAATCCGTAGCGCTGTTCGCTGTTCAGTGTTCGATCATTTCTAAAACTCGTAGTATGACTCCGTGCTCAGAAAAAGGCTCGGACAGCGAATTGCGACACTCCGCAGAAGGCGGAAGATGACGCAAGAGCGGCTAGCCGAAGCGAGCGATTACTCGGTAGATTTTGTCGGATTGGTGGAACGGGGAGTGAATCTTCCTTCGCTTGAGGGATGCGAAAGATTGGCCGAGGCACTGGGGGGTCGAACTCAAGGAACTGTTTGACTTTGACGAAAAGAATCGGGCGACACGATGAGATTTTGTTGAGGTAGAAGAACTCACCCGTAAACTGGACTCCATGGAATCCAGGAAGTTCTACCTTTTGATTCTTCTGATCCTCTTCGCAGGAAAGGTGTCCTCGTCCGCTATTGCCGAGACTGACGTTAGTGCCTTAGGGTTTGTTGGTCTAAAACAGGGCCGGATTCTACCGGTCACCAAAGATGGTGAAGTTGTAAAGTATCGATTAAGCGCACATGAACCGCTCCGTTTGTTCCGTGACCATCGATGGGGCATTCTGGTGAATCATTCAGGAGTTGTGAGGGGCGAACAACTGACCGGGGATCGGATCGAAGGGCTGCTCATGTGGCTTGTCGAAGTCGCTCCGCACGATCGAGCGAGATTTGGGCGAGTAGTGTCTGATTCGCCAATGGTTGAATCGTTAATTTCGCAAGAGGCCAGGGTATTTCTCTTTCACGGTTCAAAGCACCTAGTGCCAATCACCCGAACAGAGAACGATCACTGGGTCTTTGTTGACGCTGAAACGGGATGGGAAGTGCATTATCCAAAGGTATCGACGTTTTTTCTGTCGTCTTCGGCTTGTGAGAGCCTTCTGTCTTCCGTCGAACAACTTCATTCAAGCTGGAAAGACCAGGCTGCTCTTCACCGTGATGCCAGGACTGCGCCTTTGGAGTTTGATCGGTTTAAGGAAGCCGTGGTCGGTCAGTGGGGCGATTTTTTGTATAACCTATCTGAGATCGAGGTAGCTTTTCTTTCGAGTCGTCAAAAGAATGAAGGTTTTGCGCAAAGCTTCCTTCAGAGCGTCGAAACGGATCGTTCGTATGCTGAGCGAGAGCGGGAAATGATAGCACGCCTTCAGGCGAAGCAAGAGCGCGAGGATCAGATGCAAGCTGCACGGATACGGGCAGCAGAGGCATTGCAAGAGAGTCTCCGAAACGGCGATCTTTCAGCGAATGAGATCGTCAGCCTCATCCAAGGGCTCGATTACCGTTACGACCGATTCTTAGCTCTTGTGGGGCGAAGACCTGATGATGCGGTCGAGCGCGGACCTGAAGTTCATGTAACGTGGCGGGATATGGTTACAAATACCCATACCGGAAGGCGAGAATCGTTTTCTCTGCGGGTGGCATGGGGGGAAATGATTGTCTGGTGGCGGCAAGGATTGGGACCGTGGAACTTTTTGTTGAAGGATTGATCCGGATGGCAGCCTTACGTGGACACTTTGTTTGATGACCCCGGCGTCGGCGCGGGAAGGCTGCTTATTTCTGACGGCTTCGGCCGTCAGAGACGAATGCAGCTTTGCTGCAAGTCAAGCGGCGGAGCCGCTCAGGCGCTGGCAAGCGAAGCGCGCAACAGCGCGGGGCAACCGCGCCGCTCGACAACGGGGGAAGGCCCCTCTATCCATAGGGGCCGCCTGGCGACGACACTGGGAGGCTCTGGAGTCAAAGAAGCTTCGAAACGGGGATCAAACGAGCGATGACCTGTGACCAGGGCGGGGGCGGGGGCTTGCCGACTTCAGGCCCCGAGCGAAGCGAGAGCGAATGCGTGGGCCGTCTTCCTTCCACTTGGAGCGGAGCGACTGCTGATTTTGGAAGCCCGAAGCGGAGCAGAGACGGTCCCGGTCCCGGAAGCGAACATGGCACTCTTATGTCCAGTCGCCGCCTGAGGAAGGAATACTTGGACTGACGAAGGAAAAGCGAAGCGTCAGGCTATTGGACATAAGAGCCCTGTGCGGTGAAACGAACTGGAGGGAAGCAGGGAGCGTGACACCGGCTTGCAGGTGGCGCGATCCGTGCGAGGGCATCCGTGCCGCTGGAGCGGAGGGGAGTTAAAGCGGTTCAGGGAGGGAGCTTGCGAGCGAGCCGATGATGTTGCCCGCAGTCAACTCCTTCTCATCGCGCAGAGCGCGGCGCAGGTCGCACTCGGTCTGAATGTTTAGCCAGAACCGGGGACTCTGCCGGAAATACGCACCGAGGCGAATCGACATGGGCGCGGTAATCGCGCGGCGTCCCAAAACGATCTCGTTGATCGACCGCGGGGAGACTCCGATCGCCCGGGCCAACGCATTTTGCGAAAGCCCCAACGGCTCCAAATATTCTTCTTTGAGGATCTCTCCCGGAGTAATCGGCGGATTAACCATATCCACCTACGTTATAGGATACGAGTCGCCGGTCAAGGCACGGACCGCTCCACATTTATCGGCGCAGAACGTTCATGGCACCCTAGCGGTTCGGCCGTTCGACTTCCCGGAGTTTACTTCTGTGCCGTGGTAAGCGTGCGGTCCTTGAGTTCCGCTTGGATGCGGGTGAGGAAGTCCGTGAAGGGGAGAGTGCCTTCGTCGCCCTGGGCGCGGCTGCGGAGGGAGACTTGTTCCTGCTCGGCCTCTTTGGCCCCGACCACCAGGAGATGGGGAACCTTGTCGAGTTGGCCGCGGCGGATCTTGGCCCCGAGTTTGTCGGAGTGTTCGTCGACGCTGGAGCGGACTCCGGCGGCGTGGAGCCGGGCCTGGAGTTGGCCGGCGTAGTCGGCGACCTTTTCGCTGATCGGCAGGATGCGGACCTGTTCCGGGGCGAGCCAAGTCGGGAAATCGCCGCCGAAGTGTTCGATCAAGAGCCCGCAGAAACGCTCCATCGAGCCGAACGGCGCGCGGTGGATCATCACCGGACGATGGGGCTGGTTGTCGGGGCCGATGTAGGAAAGGTCGAAGCGGATCGGGAGATTGTAATCGACCTGGACGGTGCCGAGTTGCCACTCGCGGCCAATCACGTCCTTGACCACGAAGTCGATCTTCGGACCGTAGAACGCGGCTTCGCCGGCTTCTTCGGTGAACGGGACGCCGAGGGTTTTGGCGGCCTGGCGGCAAGCCTCCTCGGCTTTGTCCCAGTTGGCCGGATCGCCGGTGTATTTGGCGGAATCGACGTCCCGGAGGCCGATCCGGACCCGGTAATCCTCCATGCCGAGGGTGCGGAGGACGATCTTCACCAGGCTGAGGCAGCCTTTGACCTCGTCGGCGACCTGGTCCTCGGTGCAGAAGATGTGGGCGTCGTCCTGGGTGAAGGCGCGGACGCGGGTCATCCCGCTCAGTTCGCCCGATTGTTCCCAGCGGTAAACGGTGCCGAACTCGGCGAGTCGGACCGGCAAGTCGCGGTAGGAGTGGGGGGCCGAGTCGAAGATCTTGATGTGGAACGGGCAGTTCATCGGCTTCAAGAGATAGCCGTCGATCTCGCCCTTGGCCATCCGGCTGGAGAGGTCGGCGCAGGAGCATTTTTCGTCGGCCAGTTTCTCCAGGAAATCATGTTCCACCAGCGGAGGGAACTGGGATTCGCGGTAGTAAGGGAAATGGCCGGAAGTGCGGAACAGATCGAGCCGTCCGATGTGCGGGGTGAAGACCTGGGAATAGCCTTGGCGGAAAAGTTCCTCGGAAATGAATTTCTGCAATTCCTGGCGGACGATCGCCCCGCGCGGAGTCCAGAGAATCATCCCTGAGCCGACGGCGTCGTCGATGTGGAACAGCCGCATTTCGCGGCCGAGTTTCCGGTGGTCGCGCTGTTTGGCGAGTTCGAGCCGTTCGAGGTACTGCTCGAGTTCCTCTTTGGCCGGGAAGGCGGTGCCGTAGATGCGCTGGAGTTGCTTGTTGGACTCGTCGCCCCGGTGGTAGGCTCCGGCGATGCTGAGGAGCTTGAAGGCCTTGATCTGTTTGGTGTAGCGGACGTGGGTGCCGGCGCAGAGGTCGACGAACTCCCCGTTTTGGTAGAAGCTGACCGGTTCGTTCGGGGGAATATCGTCGAGGCGGCTCAGCTTGTAGGGCTGTTTGCGCTCCTCGAAGAATTGGCGGGCCTCCTCGCGGGTGACCTCCTTGCGTTCGAACCGTTGGTTCTCCTTAACGATTTTGGCCATCTCTCCCTCGAGGGCTTCGAGGTCCTCCTGGGTGAAACGGTGGTCGAGGTCGAAATCGTAATAAAACCCGGAGTCGGTCGGAGGGCCGATGTCGAGTTTGGCATCGGGAAACAAACGGAGGACCGCGGTCGCCAGAACGTGGGCGGCGGAGTGACGGATTTCTTCGAGAGGAGTCATGAAATTTTGGATTTTGGAATTTGGATTTTGGATTTGGGAACTGGGATTCGGGGGATCAGACCGGTTCCAGAGTGTATCCCCCTTTGCTGTCGCGGACCAGCCAGCCGGCGTCTTTCAGTTCGTCGCGGAGGCGGTCGGCGGCGGCGAAATCGCGCTGTTGTTTGGCTTGCCAGCGCTCTTCGGCGAGGGCGGTGATTTCGGGAGGGGCTTCGGCGGCGGCTTCCGCTTCGGGCAGGGCGATGCCGAACGCCCGGAGGAGCCGGTCGAAGGCGTCGAGTTCGGCGCGGGCCTCGGTCGGCGAAAGGCGGGCTGGAGCGACGTTCTTCATCGCGCCGAAGACCGCTCCGAGGGCGGCGGGCGTATTCAAATCCTCTGACAACGCGGACCAGGCCGGGGCGAAGGAAGCCCAGTCGGCGGAATCGGACGAGCCGGATTCTTCACCCGCGCGGGCGGCGAGGGCCTCGCGGAAACGGGCGAGTTTCTCGATGGCGCTTTCGGCGCTGTGGAGGGAGTCCCAAGTGAAGTTGAGCGGTTGCCGGTAGTGGCCGGAAAGGAGGACGTAACGGAGGGCGGCGGGGGAAAAGCCTTTCGCCTGGACATCCGCGAGAGTGTGGAGGTTGCCGAGGCTTTTGCTCATCTTGTGTCCCTCGACCATCAGGTGGGCCGAGTGAAACCAATGCCGGGCGAACGTCTTGCAGGTGCAAGCCTCGCTTTGGGCGATCTCGTTCTCGTGGTGGGGGAAGACCAAGTCGATCCCGCCGCCGTGCATGTCGAAACTTTCGCCGAGGTAGGCCATGCTCATGGCGCTGCATTCGAGGTGCCAGCCGGGGCGGCCTTCGCCCCACGGGCTCGGCCAGAAAACGTCGCCGTCTTCCGGCTTGCGGGCCTTCCAGAGGGCGAAATCGGCGGCGGAGTCGCGCTGGTATTCGTCGGCGTCGACCGGTCCGGACGCGTCGCCGGAGGAGGCGCCGGTGCGGATCTCCCGTTCCTGGAGCCGGGAGAGGCGGCCGTAGTCGGGGAAGGAGGAGACGCGGAAATAGACCGAACCTTCGGGCGTGGCGTAGGCGTGGCCCTTCGCGATGAGTTTTTCGACCAGTTGAATCTGGGCGTCGATGTGCTCGGTGGCGGCCGGCTCCACGTGGGGCGAGAGGAGGTTGAGCGCCTCGCAGTCCTGGTGGAATTTATCGGTCCAATGCCGGGTGAAGTCGCCGAGGGATTGGTTGGAGGCGCGGGATTCGCGGATGGTTTTGTCGTCGACGTCGGTGAGGTTGCGGACATGGCGGACCTGTTGGCCTGTCGCTTCGAGGGTCCGGCGGAAGACATCCTGCAGCACGAAGGTGCGGAAGTTGCCGATGTGGGCGGGGCCGTAAACGGTCGGCCCGCAGCAATAGAAGCGATAGGTGTCGCCCTCGGAGGGAGACACGTCGCGAACCGATCGGCTGAGAGAATCGTAGAGACGGATGGTCATGCGAAAACCGTGAAAAATAAAAGCCGGGATCGTGGACGGTCCGGCGGAGGAGGATCGACCTTTCCGGGTCGAATGAATTGCAAACGCGCAAGAGAGCAATCATTGTCGGCCCTTTTGAAGTCCGCAACCAAAGAACCGAGCATGTCCAATATTTTCAAGCAAGAACTTCTCCGGCGTCCCCGCCGGTTGCGTCGCACCGCCGCGGTCCGCTCGCTGGTGCGTGAAACGACCCTTTCGCCGGCCAACCTGATCGCGCCGCTCTTCGTATTCGACGGCGACGGCCCGCCGGAGGCGGTGGAATCGATGCCGGGGGTGAACCGGTTTTCGATCCGCGACCTGATCGCGGAGTGCCGGGAGTTGCGGGAATTGGGGGTTGGGGCGGTGGCGTTGTTTCCCCGGCTGGCGGCGCGTTTGAAGGACGACGAAGCCTCGGCGGCGCTCGACCGGGAAACGTTGGTGTTGCGGGCGGTGCGGGCGTTGAAGGAGGCGTTGCCCGATCTGGTGGTGATGACCGACATCGCGCTCGATCCCTACACGACGCACGGTCACGACGGGGTGTTGACCGCCGACGCGCGGGACGTTGACAACGACCGGACGGTCGGAATTTTGGTGCAAATGGCATTGTTGCACGCCGAGGCGGGAGTCGATTTCGTAGCTCCGTCGGATATGATGGACGGCCGGATCGCGGCGATCCGGCGGGCGTTGGAGGCGGCTGGCCGGATTGACACCGGCATCGTGGCGTATTCGGCGAAGTATGCGTCGGCCTATTACGGACCCTTCCGGGAGGCGGTCGGGAGCGCCACGGCGGCGGGAACGCCGTCGTTGGACAAAGGAACATATCAGCTCGATCCGGCCAACCGCCGGGAGGCGTTGGTGGAGGCGGCGCTCGACGCCGAGGAGGGGGCGGACATCGTGATGGTGAAGCCGGCCGGACCGTATCTCGATATCATCCGGGATTTGCGGGAATCGACCGATCGGCCGTTGGCGGCCTACCAGGTTTCGGGCGAGTATGCCCAGATTCATGCGGCGGCCCGGTTGGGGTGGCTCGACTTGGAGAAAACGCGGGACGAATCGCTGATCGCGATCAAGCGGGCGGGGGCGGATTTGATTTTGACTTATTTCGCCAAGGAGATGGCGGGCGCGTTGCGCGCTGCGCTCGGATAGACGATAGACGATAGGCGATAGGCGATTTTATTCAGGGAGGAACAGTAACACACCCCACCATGCTGGCGCATGGTCCCCCCCTCTCAAGAGGGGAACTTTTCACGCAGATCCCCTCTTTGAGAGGGGGGGACCGCTCGCCAGAGCGGTGGGGTGTGTCGTCGTGGGCGCCCCTTTACTTGCGTTTGCGGCCGCGGCGGGGGGATTCGTCTTCCTCCTCGTCGTCCTCCACGTCGAAATCGTCGTCGTCATCGCTGTCGGGACGTTCGTCGGATTCTTCCTCCTCTTCCTCTTCTTCCTCGTCGTCTTCGTCCCAACGCATCGTCTCGTCTTCCTTGAGCGATTCGTCGTCGGCTTCGTCGAGGTCGGGGAAGACGTCGGCGACGTCTTCGTCCTCATCGCTCTCGTCGGAGTCGTCGTCGGAGACGGAGTCGAGTTCAAAACCGGCGGGAACGTATTCGAGGATCGAAACCACTTCGTTGAAGAGGTGGACCGAGCGGCCTTCGATGAAACTGTTGTTCTCCTCGTCGCGGATTTCCTCCTCGAGTTCGTCGACGGTCAGTTTCTTCTCAAAATTGATCGAGTCGTTGAGGAGTTTGACCCGCAACTTGGTGATGTGGTCGATGAAGTCGGCGTAGGGGCCGGTTTCTTCGTCGAGAATATCGGGGAGGGCGAAAATCTTGTCTTCGGTATCGAGAAGGGATTCGCTGGTGCGGCTCAGTTTCACCCGGCCATTGCCGAGGTCTTTGCTGATGCGGAAGGCGTAGAAGGCGCTTTCAAGGAGATCGGGTTCGAAACCGTAGTCGTGGAGAGGTTCGACCAGGTCGATGATGTGCGCGAGTTGGCGGGGATCGATGATGCTCAAGCCGTCGACGTCCCAATTGATGTCGTCGCTGATTTCGTCTACCCACCAGTTCATGTCCTCCCCCAATCGGACGATGCACCATTCAAGCTGCGGAGATGTTTTTGCCATAGAGATGTGGTTCTTTCGTCGTTACTCAGCATCACCAAAAAGCCGCATATTTGGTGTAGTCAACCTAGGAAAAAATATTTTTTGAAGTTATCTCGTTCCTTGCCCTTTCGAAAACGGCGATCAGACTCCGGGGGCGATGGGTATTTGCTACGAAAAAGCTGTCAGGCCGTTCCTGTTCCGGATGGACCCGGAAGTGGCCCACGAGCGCGTCGCGGAGGCGATGAAGATCCTGAGCGCGTTCCGTCCGGTCTGTCGCTGGATGGGGCGGTGCAACAGTTTGGCGGGGCGGGTGCGGCCGGTCGAACTTTTCGGTCTGAAATTTTCCAACGCGGTTGGTTTGGCGGCGGGTTTCGACAAGAACGCCAAGTTTTGGCCGGCTTTGATGGGACTCGGGTTCGGCCACGTCGAAATCGGCACGGTGACCCATCTGCGTCAACCGGGCAACCCCCGGCCCCGGATTTTCCGTTATCCCGAGGATGAAGCGGTGATCAACCGGATGGGGTTCAACAACGACGGCGCGGAGAAAGTGGCCCGCCGGTTGAAGCGGCAATGGAAAGGGGGGCGTCCCCAAGCTCCGCTCGGGATCAACATCGGGAAATCGAAGGCGACCCCGCTCGACCATGCGGCGGAGGATTATCTCGGTTCGTTTAAGAAGCTGGCCGATTACGCCGATTATTTCGCGATCAACATCAGCAGTCCCAACACGCCCGATCTGCGGAGCCTCCAGGAGGAGACGCGGCTGGTGTCGTTGTTGCAGGTGTTGAAGCAGGCGAACGAGGAGCGGGCGGCGCGGCTCGGGACGAAAAAGATTCCGATGTTGGTAAAGATCGCCCCGGATTTGAGTTATCCCCAGATCGACGCGGTGTTGCAGACGATTTTCGACCTCGATTTCGCCGGAATCATTGCGACCAACACCACCCTGAGCCGTCCGGGCCGATTGGCCGAGGCGAAGCAGGAAGGGGGGCTGAGCGGTCGGCCGGTGCGTCGGCGTTCGACCGATATCATCAACTACATCAGCCGGACCACCGGGGGCCGGTTGCCGATCATCGGAGTCGGCGGGATCGACGATCCGGAGTCGGCGGGCGAAAAGCTCGATGCCGGGGCCTCGCTGGTGCAGGTTTACACCGGAATGATTTACCGCGGGCCGTTCCTGCCCCGCGAGTTGGCCCGCGCCCTCGCCGGAAGGCAACGGGATTGGTGGCATAGGTAATCGCCCCCCCGGTTTTCGGTCGGTGCGGGCGCACGGTTTTGGTCGGCTGGGAAGCCAACCCTCCGATTTGGCGGCAAAGCGTTTGCCCTGTTGGTTCCGGTCTTCTCACGACGCAAAGACCGCATGAATGCGGGCACTCCAACCATCGCCCGGATGGGGGTGGGGGGCGCTTACTGGGAGGGGTGGCATCCTGCCGCCCGGCGGTTTGTCTCAGGACGGCGTGAGCGCCCGCTTGATCTGGCGGGCGGTTTCGAGGATCCGGGAGCTGTCGTCGCCGAGGAGGGTGAAATGACCCATTTTTCGGCCGGGCCGGGCATCCTCTTTGCCATATAAATGGAGTTTGGCGTCGGGATTACTTAAAACGAGATTCCAGTCGGGGGTTCCCCGGGCCCAGAGGTCGCCGAGGAGGTTGCACATCACCACCGGGCTCAAGAGCCGGGGGGAGCCCAACGGCAGGCCGCAGACCGCCCGGGCCTGTTGCTCGAATTGGCTGGTGACGCAGGCGTCGAAACTGTAATGGCCGGAATTGTGGGGACGGGGGGCGAGTTCGTTGACCAAAAGCCGTCCGTCCCTGGTCAGGAAAAATTCCACCGCCAGCAACCCGACCAGGCCGATGGCGCGGGCGATTTCCCGGGCGATTTCGGCGGCCTCCTTCTGGATCTTCGGATCGATCCGGGCGGGCACGATCGAGTATTCGAGAATATGATCGGTGTGGATGTTTTCCGAGATCGGGAAAACGGAGGTTTCACCGGTGGAACCGACGGCGCAAATCGCCGAAAGCTCGGCTTCGTATTCGACCCATTGTTCGACTACGCCGCGGTCGGTCCCGAAACGGCTCCAGATCGCCGCAGGATCGTCTCCGGGATTGATCTTGATCTGACCCTTGCCGTCATATCCGAAGGTGGCGGTCTTGAGGACGCAAGGGGCTCCCAGCGTCTCGATCGCTCCGGCGAGGTCGGCGGCGGAGGCGACGACTTGGAAACCGGGGAGGGGAAACCGATGTTTTTGAAGAAACAACTTCTCCCGCTCGCGGTGCTGGCAGATCAGCAGGACGTCCGGCGACGGGTGGACCGGGCGCAATTCGGCGGCCTTGTGGAGGAAATCGGCGGGAATGTTTTCAAACTCGAAGGTGGCGACCTCGATTCCCTGGAGGAAACGGCGGAGGCTTTCCTCGTCGCGGTAGGAAGCGTTGACTTCGACATCGGCCACCGGTCCGGCGGGGGAGTTTTCGCCCGGTTCGAAAATATGGATACGGTAGCCGAGCCGCCGGGCGGCGAGGGCGGTCATCCGCCCGAGTTGGCCGCCGCCGAAGATGCCGATGGTTTTGCCGGGAGGGATCATGACGGCAGTTTCGTTTCGCGGACCTTGGCGGTTTGGTCGGAACGGAATTTTTCCAAACGGCGGAGGAGTTCGGGATCGCGGCCCGCGAGGAGGGAGACGGCGAACAAGGCGGCGTTGGTGGCGCCCGCCTTGCCGATGGCGAACGTCGCCACCGGCACTCCGGCCGGCATCTGGACGATGGAAAGCAGGGAGTCGACACCGCGGAGGACCTTCGATTCGACCGGCACGCCGAGGACCGGGAGTTCGGTCAGGGAGGCGGCCATGCCCGGCAAATGAGCGGCTCCTCCGGCTCCGGCGATGATGCATTGGAGCCCCCGTTGGCGGGCGGTTTTGGCGTATTCGAAAAGCCATTCGGGCGTCCGGTGTGCGCTGACGATTTCCTTTTCGAACGGCACTTCGAATTGTTCGAGCGTGGCGGCGGTGTGCTCCAGGGTGCTCCAGTCGGACTGGCTTCCCATGATGATGCCTACGAGTGGCTTGGGTGCGGCGTGCGAATCCATTGATTGATAAACGAAAATGATCGGTGATGAAACGAGCAAAAACCTTTCCCTGTTTCCCATTTCTCCCTTAGCATTTCAAATCTCAAATCGGTTTGGCATGAAATTGGCGTTTATCAGTGGCACCAGCATTTTGAAATCGCGCTTGTTCGACGAGTGGCGGGCGGCGGAAATATCGACCCGCTACGGGACGGTCGGCTATCGGGAAAAGGACGGGTTCGTCATTTTGAACCGGCACGGGCGGGAGGGGGTGACGCCTCCGCACGCGATCAATCACCGGGCGAATATCCAGGCGTTGGTCGACCTCGGGTATCGGGAGGCGGTCGCGCTTTATTCGGTCGGATCGTTGCGGGAGGAGCTCCGGCCCGGCACGTTCGTTTCGTGTTCGGACTACGTCTCATTCGTGCCGACGACGTTCAGCGACGAAGTCGGAAACTACGAGGCGCCCCACCTCTCGAACCATTTGATCCCGGAGATCCGGGAGAAGGCGGGATGCGTGATCGAGTCGGGAAAAGTTTACGTCCAGATGATCGGACCCCGTTTCGAGACGCGGGCGGAAATCCGGATCATCGAACCGTGGGGCGACGTGGTCGGGATGAACCTCGCCAGCGAGGCGGATCTCTGCCGCGAGGGGGGCGTGCGGTTGAACACGCTCTGCATGGTCGACAACTACGCCAACGGGATCGGCGGGGCGGCGATCACCGGCGAGCGGTTCCGGGCGTTGGTCGCGGAGAATCAGGGAAAGGTGAACCTGTTATTTGAGCGATTGTTCGAGATGTTTCGCGGGTGAGCGGGGAAGCCCGCCGCGAGTCGTGGGCGCGGAAATAGGGACCGGGGGTTAATGACAAAATCATTGGGGGCAGAATCATTTCTGACGTAAAGGATTTTGCCCGGTCCTTTCGATGATCCCGTCAGGCCGCTTTCGGCCAGAGTTCGCGGATGCCCCGCGGCAAGGTCGCCCGGAGTTTTTCCACTTCGCCGTGGGAAATGTTTTTCTCCAGGACGTTCAAGACCGCGTGGATCAGACGTTCGGGTTGGATGGGGGCGATTGTGCCGTATCGCTGTCTTACCAAACCGACGAATTCCTCCTGGGTTCGCATTTTCATTGGTTTGTTAGCCGGATGCCAGGCATCGTAGTAAATGCCGCGGATCAACATCGGAAGTTGGGCTCCGAGCCCCGCCACTTCGTCGGGGGAGAGGCGGTCCCTCAAGGTGTGGAGCACGGCGCTCAACGCATGGTAGGCCGGTTGGGAGTCTTCGACGTGAAGTTCCTCCCGCAAGTCGGCCAGCCATTCGTAGGTTTTCTGAACGGTGGTGTCGATGACGTCGAGTTTTCTGGCGCTCATGGTGGGTGGTTTCGGTTGAATGGTTGATGTGGAATAGGCGATTTACTGGCCGGCGGCCCGGTTGGCCGGCAGGGATATGAAACGCAAAACTTCCGCGGCCTTGCCTTCGGAGGTGTGGCGAGCGATGTCGGCCTGGGAAATCATTCCACAGATCTCTCCCGCCTCGTCGACCACCGGCAGGCGCCGGATCTGATTCTCCTCCATGATGTCACAGCATTCGTCGATGCTGGTTTCGGGTGTTACCGAAATGACGGTCTTCGTCATCACGTCGGAGGCGTGCAGTTCCAGCGGATTCTTTCCGACCGCCAAAGCGCGGCAAACGATGTCGCGGTCGGTCACTACGCCGACGGGACGGAGGTTTTCGACGCCTTCGACGATAGGAATTTCCCCGCAGTCCTTTTCCAACATGATTTTTGCAACCTCCCGGAGGTCGGTTTCCGGCGTGGCGCAGGCCGGCCGCGTGGTCATGATTTCGCTCGTTTTCATGGTAAAACCTTTCTTTTTTTTGGATTTCGGAGTTCGCAACGTGACGTTCTTCTTCACATTAGTCACGAAGGTCGGAATTGCCAAAGCCGCCCTCCCCGAATTCGCGCGTACCGCTTCCCCCGATGACGCGGGTTGCTTGGCCGAAAGGTCTCCTCCTGATGGCCGAGCGAGGGAGATCAGTCGGCTTTTTTCAGTTCCACCCAGAAGGTGCTCCCTTTTCCGGGAGTCGATTCGACGCCGAACCGTCCATTCATCCGGTCCATACTTTTCGCGAGAATGGCGAGGCCGAGCCCGGAACCCGGATAATCCGAAGCGGTATGGAGCCGTTTGAATAATTCGAAGATCCTCTGGTGGTCGTCGGGAGCGATGCCGATGCCATTGTCCCGGACGAGGAGGCGGATGGCGTCACCCCGGTCTTCGATTTCGACTTTAACCATGGGGCGGGTGTCCGGCGCGACGTATTTGATCGCGTTGGAGAGGAGGTTGGAAATGACCAGGGAAAGAAGGGTTTCGTGGGCGAGAACGCTGATTTGAGTGGCAGGCAATTCGATCGTGGCGTGGCGGGCGCCGATTTCGCCGCCGAGGGAGTCATGGGCGTTTCGCAAAAGGGTTTCGAGGGAGACCGGTCCGAGCTCGGCTCCTGCCCGGCCGACCCGGCTGTATTCGAACAAATCCTGGATGAGGGTATTCATCCGTTTCGCGCTGTTGCGGATTCGTTCCAGATAATCCCGTGCTTCGGGGCCGAGTTCGGATTGGAAATCCTCGGCGAGGATGTCGGCCATGCCGGCGATGGTCCTTAACGGAGCCCGGAGGTCGTGGGTGGCGGTCGAGGTAAAGGATTCGAGTTCCTGATTGGCGGCCTCCAGTTCCCTGGTTCGCTGGGCGACTCGTTTTTCCAATTCGAGATTCAAAATCTGGAGGCGCTCTTCGGCCTTGGCTTGATCGTCGAGGGCCTTGGCCAGTTCCCGTTTCCGGTCGATCGTCTTGGTCGCGAGTTTGGCCACGTCGCCTTCCCGGGTATCCAGATCGTCTTGCAGGAGGCGGCGGGCGAGGCTCAGGGCGATAAAATTGGCCACCTTGGCCTTCACTTCCTGGATTGAAAACGGTTTGAGAAGGTAATCGGTCGCTCCCTTCTTCAGGAGGTCAAGGCGAAGCTCTTCGTCGGCTTTCGCCGAAAGGAGAATCATCGGCGTGTCGCGCAACGAGTTTTCGCGACGGAGGAGGGGAATCAGTTGATCGCCGCTCATTTCGGGCATCATGATATCGCTGAGGATCAGATCCGGCTCATGTTCGCGCGCTTTCTCGAAGCCTTCCCGGCCGTTGAAGGCGGAGATTACATCGTAGTTCTCGGCGAGGATGCCGGTGAGAAAACGGTTCATGTCCGGGTCGTCCTCGACGATCAGGACGCGGGGTCGGCCGGTTGGCTTGAAGGGTGCGGCGGGCCGGGTGGGGGCGGTGATTCCGCCGACTCCCCGTAAGACGTCGGCGGAAGGCGCCGGTTGGCTGTCGGTATTGGTTTCGCGGACCACTTCGGCGTCTTCGGGCGCGCGCAAGGGGAGTTCGATGATAAAGGTGGCACCGCCCCCGGGTGATTCTTCGGCGTGGATTGTTCCGTGGTGCAGTACCACGAAGTCGCGGGCGATCGAGAGGCCGAGACCGGTTCCTCCGAAGCGACGGGTGCTGCCGCCCTCGACCTGGCGGAACCGTTCGAAAACGGCATCCCGCATTTGGGGAGGAATTCCGGGACCGTTGTCTTGAACGATAATGCGGCACCGGTCTCCCCGATCTTCGAGACGGCACTGAATCGAACCGCCGTTGGGGACGAATTTGAAAGCGTTTCCGAAGAGGTTGAGGAGGACTCGTTGCAGTTTTTCGGCGTCCGCTTCGGCCATCAGGCTCTCGGGGGCGTCTATCGAGAAATCGATTTTGCGTTCGTCTCCCAGCGTGGCGAAATGGGATCCCGACAGACGGACGAGGGCGGCAAGGTCGATCTCCTGATAAGTGATGTTGACCTCATGTGCTTCGAGGCGGGAAGCTTCCAGGACGTTGTTCACCTGATGAAGGAGCAGGGCGCTGTTCCGGCGGATGGTCTGGACGCGATCGAGTTGCTCCGGATCGAGGCGGCCGGATTCCTGGAGCTGTTCGGCCGGACCGATGATCAACGTGAGGGGAGTCCGCAATTCATGGCTGACGTTGGCGAAGAACTGGGATTTCAATTCGTCGATTTCTTTGACCTTTTCGTAGAGTTCGCGCAACTCGACGTTCGCTTCTTCGAGATTTCGTTTCCGTTCCTCCGATAGTTTCGCGGAGTGGATCAGGGTGAAGACCTTCGGCATCAGGAACGGAAGAGCCACCGCCGTGGTGAGGGAAGCGGCGGCGGTGATGACCTTGACGTCGGCGGAGAGCCAGTAAACCGGGTGCCAGACGGTGACGACCGCCATGACGTGGGTGAAGCCGCAGGCGACGATGAATAGACCGAACGCCATGAACATCCAGTGGAACGGAATGTCCGCGCGGGCACGGTAAACGAGGTAACCAATGTTTGCCGAGATGGCGAGGTAGGCCAGGCCGATCAAGGCGTCCGATCCGGCGTGGAGGAGGATCAGGCCCGGATCCTGGAGATAACAGGTCGCGTGGGGGAGGAAGTCCCGGGAAAGAAGTCCCCGGCGCACGCCTGGCAGGAGGAAGAAAGAGAGGAGGACGGAGGCCGAGATGATCGCGGCGATTCGAACCGCCAGAATGTCCCAGAGTTCGCGCAAGATTCGAAAGCTATGGTTCATGCGTTCAATGAATGGATCGACTGCAGAAGGAGATGTGTTGCGCGCGGACAAGCCGAACAGTCGCAAACGGTTGTAATCTTACTCAGTCCGGCGGCAAAAACCAGCTTTTACCTCGCGAACTGCTTGGGCGCTGTCGGCATCGGACAAGACGTCCGACACGATCACCACCCGGGGGGCTCCCGCGGCGGTCACTTGGTCGAGATTGGACCGGGTGATGCCTCCGATGCAGAAGAACGGGAGCGGCGGGCGGAGGGCGGTCACATGGCGCACCAGGTCGAGGCCGACCGGGATGTAGTCGGGTTTGGTCGGAGTTGCGAACACGGGGCCGACCGCGAAATAGGAGAGAATCGCGGGGCCGAGTGCGATCGCCCGGGCGGCTTGATCGGGCGAATGGGTGGAAAGCCCGAGGATTCGGTCGGGGCCGAGGCGCTCCCGGGCCTCGCGGGGAGGCAGGTCCTCCTGGCCGATGTGAAGGCCGAGATCGGGATAGCGAAGGCAGAGTTCGATGTCGTCGTTGACGATCAAAGGGGTGGAGCGGCCTTCGAATAAAGGAAGGATTTCGTCGAGGAGAGCGAGCCGTTGCGAAGCCGTTTCCTGTTTGGCGCGCAGCTGGATTAAATCGGCGCCGCCGTCGAGGAGTTGACGGCATTTGGCTTTCCAGTGCTTCGGCCGGACCCAGCCGGTGTCGAGGATGGCGTAAAACCGGGCGTGATGAATCTGTGGCAGAAACGGATTATCCAAAGGTCGGGAAACGGAGAGGTTTATCCGGCGCTTTTTTCGTCCGGCTTGATGCTGCTTGTTTCTTCCGGGGAAGGAGGAAGGATGCCGGTGACAACGATGTCGATCGGTCCGACATTTTCCATGCCGAGGTTTTTGAGCAGGACCAGTTGAATCTGTTCCTGGAGATATCCGGATATGCCGACCAGTTTGGCGTTGGATTTCACCCGGAGGCGGATGCGGATGGAGAGGACGCCGTTTTTCTGATGCACCTTGGCGCGCGCCTTGCCGATGTCACCCAATTCCTCGCAACAGCGTTGGATTTGAGCCTGCAAGGCATGGCGGGAGACGACGACTTTGCCGGAATCGTTGGCGAAGGCGTCGAAGGTTTCCGGGGGACGGCGCAGCAGGAAGAAGAGGAGCCCGAGGAGGGCGGCCAAAATGAAACCGGCTCCGACGCCGATGAGGAAGCCGGGCTGTTCGATGTAGGTGACCAGGATGGTAGGTTCGTCCATGAAAGCGATCGGCCGAAAGCCCCGCCTGTCAGTCGGTGGCGGGGCTTCGATGCCGGGGTTCGAGTGGTGGCGTTTCCTTTTTTTCCTCTTGGGTGCGGACGCCGTCGATGATGACATCGACCTTGGCGACGTCTTTGCCGGTCATGGTTTGGATCTGGTTGCGGACCGCCAGTTGGACGTTCTGCGCGACCTTGGCGAGTTCGCTGCCGTAGGCCATGACCAGGCGGATTTCGATCTGATAGCGGCTTTCCGAGTCTTCCTGGACCCGGACGCCGCGGTCGGATTCCCGTTTGGAAAAGATTCCGCCCAATTGATCGACGAAGCCGGAGCCGACTCCGTAGACGCCAGCCACTTCGAGGGCCGCGAGCCGAACGATACTGGCCACAACGGTGTGGTTGATTTTAATCTCACCGTAGGAGGTTTGCTCGTCGGTGGATTCCGGCTGAATGTTGGTGTTTTCCATATCAGAGTTCTTTCTCTTCGTTCAGGATCTTGTTCGGTGCACGCTTGAGAAACTCCTCGACAAAGCCGGTGGTGGCGCCGCCCTGGCGAAAAACCGGATCGCTCAGGATCGCCTTGGAAAACGGAATGGTGGTCTTTACTCCGCGGACGAGATACTCGTTCAGCGCGCGATACATCCGGTCCATCGCGATGGTGCGGGTCGAACCATACGTGATCAATTTGCCGATCATGCTGTCGTAATGGGGCGGAATCTTGTAGCCGCAATACGCGTGGGAATCGACCCGGATGCCATGCCCGCCCGGAGAGTGATACAAGGAAATGACTCC
>NZ_JBWPVQ010000001.1:5077500-6012738 GCF_056590205.1 Verruconatronum alginivorum
TGCAAGGTAGTGTCAACCACCTCTTCGATGTCGACGATCTGGGGATTGGTGATTTCGAAGAGGAGGCTGGAGTGAGCTTCGAAGACGTTCGGTTTACGGATCTGGTGGGCGGCAAGTAGACCGACCAGCACCACAGCGGCGAGAAAGCCGAGCAACCAGCGCTCCCGGATCATGAGGAGATAGTCCCGGAGGGAGCGTTGCTCGTTTTGTCCGGTTGTCTGGGCGCTCCGTCGAGGCGGGCCGCTTTTTCGGGAATCGTCGTGAAAATTGGATTGGTTGCCGTTGGACCTCATAGGAAATGATGGATGTAAGTTTCGGTAGGAGGGGTGTTTTAAAACAGTCTTTCGGGCACCCAGATCACATCGCCGGGATGGATGTCGACCCGGTCTACGGAGTCGCCGCGGCCTCGACCGGTGATCATTCGTTCGACATTCACCGTGAAGTCCATGGTTTGACCGCCGGGGCCTTTGCGGGTGACCCGGACTCGGTTGGAGCGGGCGATACCGGTGAAGCCGCCGGCCCGGGAGATCACTTCGACGATGTCGAGAGAATTGGCTTCAATCGGAAACTCCAGTTTTCCGGGAGAGGCGACCGCCCCGAGGACGGAAACCTCTTTCGGGGCGTAATCGGCCACCCGAATCGTGACCATCGGTTCACGCAGGAACCGGTTCTCCACGTATTCCTTTTCGAGGAATTCTTCGGCTTGGCGGACCGTCATTCCCGCCAAGCGGGTGGTTCCGAGAAGGGGGACGCGAACCTGCCCCTGCCCGTCGATCCGCTGCTCGACGGTCAAATCCGGCTCGCCGTAGACGATGAGTTCAATTCGATCGCGGACGCTCAACTGATAATTGGCAGCGGCGGCGCTGCGGTTTTCCCTGAGGTTGGCGGAGGATTCGGATTGGCCCTCCAGCGTCGACGGATTCGCCGCGAAAAGCAAAGCGACGCATACCAGGTGGATCAGCCAAAACGCTCCGGCGAAGGCTGCGCGTTTCGGCCGACGATTGCCTGCGGTTAAAGTCGATTCGATCATAGATGTCGCACTAGAAGGAGTATCGAGTAAAGAGTTGGACGGTTTGACGGATAAAATCGGCGGGTGCTTCGTTGGACGAATTCGCTGTCAGCGCATAGCGGAACCCCGCGTTCCAGTAGCGGGAAAACTCATAGTCGACTCCCGCCCCCAGGTAGAAGCTGTCGTCGCGGCGGGCGCGCTCGCCGCGGAAATCGAGATGGCGGAAGCCGACCCGCCCGCGAAGATCGATCTTTTGGTTCAATTCGTGATCGACGTCGAGGTAGAGCCCTGTCGTTTCGACGGATTCGTCCGTCGGCGAGATATCGACGTCTCGATTGGCGGAGAGCGTGACGTCGGTCTTGGGCCGCCAGTCCCAGATCACTGAAATCACGGTGACGAGAAGTCCTCGGTCGGGCCCGGCTCCCCGGGCGTCGGTGTGTTGATAACCGGCGGCCACGCTTCCGGTCAGCTTCGGAGCGAGGACACCAACCGCTCCCAAAAAGAGGGCGTGGTCAAGGTTGTCCACCTCGGCGCCGTCCGCCGGTACATTTCCGCTCGATTGGGCCTGTCGGATCCGGTAATCCGCGAACCAATCCAAGTGAGGGGAGTAGCTCCAGCGGAATCCGAAAGTGCCGGTGATCGAGTCGATGTTGCTGAAGTTGTTCACCGTGGTTCGGTCGTAGGCGAGGGTGTTGCTCAATCCCAACCGCTCGCTGACCCGATAGGTGGTGGTAAGCCCGAGGACCGTTTGCTCCGTGCGGACCCGGTCGTTGACGAAATCGTCGACGGCCGTCTCCTGGGTAAAGGCGACGAAAGCCTCACCATCCAAGGGCGAATCGGCGCTGACTGGATAGGTGACGCGCAGGGAGCCAAAAAAATCTTCGGAATCCTCGGCAGAGACATCGAGAAACCGGGTCACATTGACCCCCGCCCGAGCGTCGATCGTTCCCCGACCGGCTTGACGCAGGAATTGGAGTTCGGGAATCAAAGATAGGATCACATCACTGGGCGCTCCACTACGGCCGTAGATATTTGAGTCGTAAACCAACCGGCCCTCAGTGTTCAGAATCACTTCACCCCGAGCGACTTCCCAGAACGCGGTGACTGAGGGAGGGACTGCCGTGAAGAGCGCCAAAAACAATCCCAATCCGGCTGCGGCGCGCCCCATCCGCGGGGGGGCGACGCCCGGCAACAACCGGCTTTTCCTATTCCGGCGAATAGGTTCGTTGGAAACAGAGACTTTCATCGATAATGCACTATAAGAAAGGGGGCGGTTCCGGACAATCGGGCCGACCCCTGTCACGGTTCTCAGGCATTGGGCGAGGTAGACAGGGGAATCACCGGTCGGAATATTCCGGGAAACAATGAGTGAGGGACTTTGGGGCTGCGGGAAGTCGGCCTGTCGGGCCATATCCGCAGGATGGGCAACAGGTTAAAATCTTGTCGAGGGCCCCACCCCTCGATGGGAGAACCCCTGAGTTTACGCGGGTGGTGTCCCCTTTGAGAGAGGCGGCTTGGGGGGAAGGAGGGTCACGATGGTCGCACCCCAGCCTCCGGCGATCGGGTCGGCCTGGCGGTAGGAAACGACCGTCGGGAGGCGGGCCAGCAAACTCTGAACGGTGCGGCGGAGCGTTCCTGTTCCTTTGCCATGGATCACCCGGACCTCAAGGATTCCTTTCGCGCGGCAGGCGGAGAGGTATTCCGGAACGAGGTCGCCGACTTCGTTGGGACGAAAGGTGTGCAGATCGAGGGTCCCGTCGATCGGAATTTCGATCGGCTCCTCCTCGTCGGGATTATCCGGGAAATCGGTCATGCGAAAGGTCCGTACGCCCAAGGACCGCCGGCTTTCGCCGACGGTCCCGGAACCCAATAACCGTAGATCAAAACGAATCCTTGCAGAAGGAAATAGAGCGTGAGCTCTATTCGTTTTAACAAGTTCTCAGAAACGGGTCGCGGGAAAAAGTTCAAAAAATTATTCACATCCGCTTTTTAATCGAGAAAAGCGGTGAGAGGACTGGTTGGTTCGGCCTTGTTTCCGGCTTCCGGGAGGCCCAATTCGAAGGCGCACCGGCCGGCTTGGGCGGCGGCGGCGAAGGCGCGGGCCATGCGGATCGGGTCGGAGGCGATGGCGATGGCGGTGTTGACCAAAACCGCGTCGGCTCCCAGTTCGAACGCGGCGGCGGCGTGCGACGGTTGGCCGATTCCGGCGTCGATCACCACCGGGACGCGCGCCTGCTCGATGATGATTTCGAGCTGGTGCCGGGTGTCGAGGCCGCGATTGCTGCCGATCGGAGAACCGAGAGGCATCACCGTGGCGGTGCCGACGTCCTGAAGGCGCTGGGCCAGAACCGGATCGGCGTTGATGTAAGGGAGCACGACGAACCCTTCGGCGACCAGGATCTCGGCGGCCTTGAGCGTTTCGATCGGATCGGGCAGGAGGTAATTCGGGTCGGGATGGATTTCGAGTTTCACCCAATTCGGGAGTCCGGCGGCCTGGGCCAACCGGGCCAGCCGGACCGCTTCGTCGGCGTTCATGGCCCCGGCGGTGTTGGGCAGGATCAGGTAGCGGTCGGATTCCAGATAATCGAGTATGTTGGCGAACGGATCCTTTTGTCCGCTCAAGTCGGCTCGTTTCAAGGCGACGGTGACCAATTCCGTTTCGGAAGCCGCCAAAGCTTCCTTCATGGTCTCGTTGCTGGAAAACTTGCCGGTGCCGACAAAGAGCCGCGAACGAAACTCGCGGCCGGCGATCACCAGCGGTTCGGATGGAAACAGAGTGGTCATAAAATCGAATTTCCGAATCTAGAAGGAAACCGGGCTGAGGCAAAAGATAATTGATCGGATTCGCGCGAAGTCGCTTCGGGCGCGATTGAAAGTGGTGGGAAAAACAGACAATCATCTGTCATTGCGAGGAAGGAGGAACGACTGACGCGGCAATCCACGTTCCGGTAAAGGGGGCGCGGGTCGCTGTTTCGTGGATTGCTTCGTCGGCGGAGCCTCCTCGCAATGACACGACGGTCGCTTCCAGCGGTTCTTTCCGTTGGCTTGCAAAAGGCGAGGGAGGCGGGGAGAATGGGGCTTTATGGCAACGAGATTCGGAAGGATGACGAGGGGGGCGGGAGTGGTTGTGGCGTTGGTCTGCGGGGCGGCCGCCGGAGTTTGGGGTCATGGTCCGGGCGACGGTGCCGGCGGTTGGTCCGAGGCTTTGTTGCCCGAAGCGGAAGCGAAGTTGGAGGAAGGCGATCTTGCGGGGGGAATCGACCTGTACCGGGCCGCTCTCGCCGAGGCCGAAGGGCCGGAGGCCCGTCTCGCGTTGGCGGGGCCGTGGGCCCGGGCGCAGTTTATCGGCGGTCGACTCCGGGAAGGGCTGGCGGTGTTCGAGGACCCGGCGCGGGCTCCGGGGGAACCGTGGGAGGCGGCGGTGATGCGGGCGGCGGTTTGGCAGTTTCTCGATGATCTGGCGACGGCCCGGAATGAAATCGCCGACTTGTCGGATGCGGAGTTGCCGGAGCGGTTCGCGGGGACCTTGGAGTTGCAGCGGGCGGTCTGGGCGGCGGAGACCGGGTCGGCGGAGGAGGCGATCGCGCTTTTTCGCGTGGGAATGGAGGCGGACGATTCAGCCGAATCGGTGATTCATTATATCGAGGCCTTGATCCGGGCGGAAGCCGGGGATGATTTGGCTGAATTTGTGGAAAGTAGGATGGGGCGCCTCGAAACGGAAGGGGAGCTGTGGCGGGGGTTTTTGCCGGAGCTGACGGAGAATGAGGCATTTGATCCGACCATCGCGCTTCTCGAACAGGGGTGGAGAAATTCGGAAGAGAACCTGGTGGTTCTGTTTGCCCTGGCGGAACTTCGGCTGTTTCAAGGACGAATCGAGGAGGCGGAGGAGATGTTTTGGCGGATTTTCGAAACCCGGGAGGCGACCGCCGGAGCAAGCGGAATACGTTACTTTCAGCGTCTTAACGCTTTTTTGCCGAACCGGTTTTCGGTGAAGAACCGGATTTCCCGGGCGACGGGTCGCTACGGTAGTCCGATGGCGCGGGATTTTATGTTGTCGGGATTCGACGACAACGTCCGGGTGGGGAGCGTCGAACAGGCCCGCGATCTCGCGTTGCATTATCTGCGGGAGTTGCGGCTTCCGGTCGAGTCGAGCGGGGATTTTCTCGCCCGGGTGAGGGACGGCCTCGATGCGGGCGGGCAAGCGGCCGGTCCGAGGATCCTCGCGTTCGCGGCCATGGGTGCGCCGAAGGCGATGTTGGACGAGGTCGAGGCGTTTGTCGAAAGCGAGGTGAGGGACAATGGGGCGGCCGAATTCTCGCTCTTCGCGATGAACCGTTATGTTCTGAGTTCGAGCCGGTTTCCGGAAGTCGGCGAACGTGTGCTGCAATTGACTCCGAAAATCGCCGGCAAGTTTGAAGATGAGCGACCGTCCGGTTTCGCGGAGCGGACGGATGAACTGCAGGCCCGAATTCTTCGTCGGCTGGGTGAACGCCCGGAGATGACCGGAGAGGCCGATCCGAGGGAACAGGCGCTGGAACGGATGCAGCGGGCGGTCGAGGAGGGTGATATCGAAGGGGCCGTGGGATATTACCGGGCGGCGATCGCCGACGGTTCAGCGGAGGAATTGCGATCGGCGCTTTTATATTTGGCGGGACTTTTTATGCGTGAAGGCAGGTTTGATCGAGCGGCGGATTTGGTCGCCGAATATTTGGAACCGGTCTATTCGAAAGATCCCCGCGCCCGTTTTTTTGTCCCGGTCGATTGGGAGCGGGCGGGACCGTTTCCGCCCCCCGGTCCCTTTTTCAATGAAATGGAGATGGAAGAACTCCAGGGAGCGTTTTCCACGGTCGCGCAAAGCGACGCGGCGGGATTGTTGAAAGAAAAAATTGCCGGGAGTCGCGCCGAGTTGCCGGAGAATCGACGGGCCGGGGCGGCGGCGGCGCTCGCGACGTTCCATGTTTGGTCGGGCGAAGAGGAGGAGGCTTTGGCGGTGATTCGCCAAAGCGCGGAGGAATTGAAGGATCCGGCTCTGCGGGTGTTGGAGGCTTATTTGCTGGGAATGCGGGAGGATTTCGCGGAGGCGCGGGAGTCGTTGGAGGAAGTAGTGGCCAATGGCGGCCCGCTTCGGGAAGCGGCGTTGCGTCTGCGATTTGCTTGGGCGGTCGCGGCGGGCGATGCGGAGGAAGCGACGCGGGACGCCCGGGCCTTGAGTGAAGTCCGGTTGCCTGGAGGGGATCGGTTGCGAGTGGCGGCCGGCTTGCTCTCGGTCGGCGACCGGGACGCCGGAACCGCCTGGTTGGAAGGAGTCCGGGCGGAGGAAGTCGGTTGGCATGATGGGGAGTTGTTTCAGGAATTGCGGTGGGAGGTTCTATTGGCGGAAGGAGAGCGGGAACGGGCGGCGGGTCAGGCCAGGTTCGTGTTGTTGAAGGATCCGGCGCTTTCTCCGGCCCGTCCATTCGACCGTTTGCGCGCCGGCGCCCACCGGGTTTTGGATCGCACCGGCGAAATCGAGGGATATGCCCGCGATTTGGAAATGCTCCTGACATTGGCTCCGGGCTCCCGGACGCTGCATGTCCTGCTGGGGGATCAGGCGACCTACCAAGCTTCCCAGGCGGCGGACCGGGGGGATGGCGAAGCTCGTCGCCGGCATCGGGAGACGGCGCTCAAACACTACCGGACCGCGTTCGAATTGCGTCCGGACGATCGCGAGGCACGGGTTGGTTATGCCGAATGGTTGGCCCGGGAGGAGTTTGCCGAATTGGCGGCGGAGGAGTATTGGGAATTGGCGCACCAAGATGCCCAGATGGTGTTGATCGATTTCACCAGCGTGTTGGACGTCTTCGAGAAGGCGGGCGATTTGGCCCGTTGGGTCGACTTTTTCGACGAGTGGTCGGCGCCGGAAGCGGCGTCGATGGACCAGTTTTACGGATTGCAGCCGACCGAGCACTTAATTCGGCCACTCGGGGAACGACTGTTGAGGCAAGGGGAACGGGCTGACGCGGCTCGGGCGTGGGCCAATGGGTTGCGGTTGAATCCGATCGGGTTCACCGAGCAAATTCGAGTGGCTCTCTCCAGACTCTATCGGGAGGAAGAGGATCGGGAAGGGGTGCTCCGACTCCTGAGAGATTACGTGGCGGAACCGAATCCCGACCGTCATCTTTATGCGGTGCAACCGTTTGCCACCCCGGCCTCACGTTGGGTCGAACGGACCGTCGGCGCGGGTGGCCGGGATGCGCCCCCGGTCGACGTCCTGATTGAGGACTCGATCCAATCCGGACACGTCGAGGAATTGAGGGCGGCGGTCGGTGCGTGGCGCGAGGAATGGCCCGATCGATTTTCGTTGGAAGTGTTTGAGGTTTATCTCGCGGCCCACCTGGGCGACGACGGGTGGTCCGAGGCCTTGGAACGGATTGAATCCGGTCTGCCCGGGCGCGAAGGATTCGTCCAGGGGGCATGGCCCTTGGTGGAAGAAGTTTTCAAGCGGTTTTGAGGATCGTTTCCGGCCATCGAAAAACCTTGAAGGGTTTTTCGCGGGAGTGGGGTTAGACTTGGCAGATGAAAGACGAAGACGCGAAACTCGACCGGCTCCTCGGGGAATGGCAACCGTCGGCGCGGCGCAATCCTGATTTCGGGGCGGCGGTCTGGCGGAAGATCTCCGAGCGGGAAGAGACCCGATGGGAAACCGTTGGCGACGATCGGAAAGTTGTGTCGTTCCAGGAGCGGTGGACCGGATTAGCCATGGCCGCTTGTCTCGGGATGGGG
Source organism: Verruconatronum alginivorum (assembly GCF_056590205.1). Lineage (NCBI taxonomy): Bacteria > Pseudomonadati > Verrucomicrobiota > Opitutia > Opitutales > Verruconatronaceae > Verruconatronum > Verruconatronum alginivorum. The sequence goes on from NZ_JBWPVQ010000001.1 coordinate 5,085,272, forward strand.
GCGATCCTGGCGGGGATTGGTTTGGCGGAGGTGCGGTTGCAAGGGGAGCGGGAGATCGCTTCCGTCCAGAGTCCCCAGCAGGCGTATTTTGAATCGATCAACCCGGTTGCCTTAGCACGGCACGAACACGTCCACCAATGAAAAACTGGGTCTGGGCAATCTTAACGGCTGTCGCGCTGGGCGTGGTGGCGTTTGGCAGTTATTCGACCTGGCATCATGCGGCGGCGGACAAACGGGGCGGCGAGTCCGACCGGCTGGAATGGCTCCGGGTTGAATTTGCCTTGAGCGACGAACAGTTCGCGCAAGTCCAGCGAATCCACGCCGAATACGCTCCGGTTTGTGAAACCCTGTGCGCGATGGTGGTCGAGGCGAAGCGGGAGTTTGAGCGGGCGATGCTCGAATCGGCGGACTATTCGGAGACCATCGACGGAAAACTGGTGCACCTGACCCGCATCAAGGAAGAGTGCAACCGGTCGATGCTCCAGCATATTTACGCCGTCGCGGCGGTGATGGAGCCGGAGCACCGGCAGCGATACCTCGAAATGGCGCGAGGACAATTCACCCGCGAGATGCATGGGCATTAAAAGGAAATCGCGAGGAATGTCGCCTCGGTTTGCCTTCGTCGGCTATTTTAATAACATCTCCGCGAAACGATGACCGCCGAAGAAAAGAGCGACGCCACCCTGATGCAGGAGTTGCGGGATGGAAACGACGGGGCGCTTTCGATCTTGATCGAACGTTGGCAGGGACCGTTGTTGTCGTTCGCCTTTCGATATACCCAAAATCAAGTCGACGCGTCGGACGTGGCGCAGGAGACGTTCGTGCGGGTTTATCAGAGTCGGGAACGTTACCGGCCGAAAGGGAAATTTTCCACCTGGTTGTTTACGATCGCCGCTAATCTTTGCCGAAATCGGGCGCGGTGGCGCAAACGGCATCCCTCGGTGCCCCTCGAATTTCCCTCCGACGACGGCCGGACAACGGACGGCGAGGAGTGGCTGGAGGACGAGCGGGCGACTTCACCGGATGATTCTCTGTTGCGGGGGGAACGGATCGACGCGGTGAAGGAGGTGATCGGAGAATTGCCGGACGACCTCAAGGTGGCACTGATTTTATTTCAATACGAAGGAATGTCGCACCAGGAGATCGCCGAGGTGGCCGGGTGCTCTCCCAAAGCAGTGGAGACCCGGCTCTACCGGGCCCGAGGTTTCTTGAAAAAGCGGCTCGCTCGTTTCCTGCGCGACGATGTGATTCCGGGGCGGCCCCCGCCGTTTATCACATTGTGAACAGGAAAACCGATCCGACGACGAACAGTATGATCAAAATCAGCACGATGAAGCCGCCGACCGCCAGCTTCATTCCGAACTTTTTGATCAACCAGCCTTTAAGCAGAAATTTCAGGAGTTTCACCTCTCCAATCTAAGCAAACTGAGCTGATTTCGCAAAAACGGTAGGGACGTTCTTCCGTCAGGCGGTTCGACCGGTCAGGCGGCGGGTGCAAAGCTTTTCCAGTTCGACCACCAGAAGCGTGACCAGTCCGGCGGCGAGCACCAGGAGCAAGGTTCCCGCCGGCAGAGCGGCGGTTCCGAACAGCACCTGGACGGGCGGCAGATAGGTGAAGGCGGCCTGCAGGACCAGGAGGACGCCGATGGCGAGCCAAACCTTTGGATTGCCGAATAGACCTTCGCGGGTCAGGACGTTGCCGTAAATGTAGCGGCTGCTGAACAGATAGAAGATGCTCGCCATCACCAGGACATTAACGGCGGTGGTCCGGGCCACCTCCAGGCTGGCCGCCTCCTTCATGTAGACGAACGATCCGAACGCCAAGGCCAGCAAGATCAATGAAACGTAGGCGATTCGGAAAACGAAGTAGCCGGTCAGTATCGGCTCTGACGGATCCCGGGGCGGCGTTCGCATGAAGCCGCGTTCCGGCGGTTCGAAGGCGAGGGCGAGGGCGAGGGTGACCACCGAGACCATGTTGACCCAAAGGATTTGCACCGGGGTGATCGGGAGGACGCTCCCCATCAGGATCGCCAGCACGATGATGCTGGCTTGGCCGCCATTGGTCGGGAGGAGGAACAGGAGCGTTTTCCGGAGATTGGCGTAAACCGTGCGGCCCTCTTCGACGGCATGTTCGATCGAGACGAAATTGTCGTCGGCCAGAACCATCTCGGCGGCTTCCTTGGACGCCTCGGAACCTTTGATTCCCATCGCCACCCCGACGTCGGCCCGCTTCAGCGCCGGAGCATCGTTCACCCCGTCGCCGGTCATTGCCACCACGTGGTTTCGTTTCTGCAACGCCTGGACCAACCGGAGCTTGTGTTCCGGGCTGGTCCGGGCAAAGACATCGTTTTCCTCGGCCAACCGGTAGAGTTTGTCGTCTCCGGTTGATTCGATGTCGTGGCCGGTGATCGCGTGCCGACCGTCGCCGATATTCATTTGCGCGGCGATGGAGCAGGCGGTCGCGGCGTGGTCCCCGGTGATCATTTTTACCCGGATGCCCGCGGCGTGACAGGTCTTGACCGCTTGGATCGCCTCTTCGCGTGGGGGGTCGAGGATGCCGACCAACCCGACCAGGACGAGGTCCTGCTGCACGTGGGAATGATCGATTTGAGAGGCGGCGCTTGCGGGCTTGGAAGCGAGAGCGAGGAGGCGTTCGCCGCGGGCGGCGGTCTCCTCCAGTTTGCGTATCCAAAAATCCCGGTCGATCGGGGTGTCGCCATCCGGGCCCCGCTGGGCGGAGCACATGTCGAGGAGACGGTCGGGCGCTCCTTTGACGTAGATGATGTCGGCGTCCTGGTGGAGAGTCGCCATGTATTTGTGCTCGGACTCGAAGGGGACGTGATCGGTGCGGGGCGTTTGTTGATTCAGATGGTCGCGGGAGAAACCGGCTTTGAGGGCGAGGGTCAAAAGCGCACCTTCCGTAGGATTCCCGTTCAGTTTCCAAATGCCATCCTCGTCCTGGTCGAGTTGCGAGTCATTGCAGAGGACCGCGGCATGGAGAAGTTCGCGGAGGACCGGGTGGTCGGAGGAATCGGCTTTGTTGCCATCGGCTTTGATCTCGCCCTTCGGCTCGTAGCCGGTGCCGGTGACAGTGAAATTCCGGGCTCCGGTGATTATGGTCCGGACCGTCATTTCGTTGCGGGTGAGGGTTCCGGTCTTGTCGGAACAAATCACCGTGACAGAGCCGAGGGTTTCGACCGCCGGCAATTTCCGGATGATGGCGTTGCGTTGCGCCATCCGGCGGACGCCGATTGCGAGGGCGATGGTCATGATCGGGGGCAATCCTTCCGGGATGGCCGCGACGGCGATGCCGACGGTGGCGAGAAAGAGCTCGTCGAAGGTGTAATCGCGGAGGAAAAAACCGAAGGCGAAAACCGCCGCGCTCGAACCGAGAATCACCAGACTCAGCCACCAGCCGAATCGATTGATCTGGCGCAGAAGGGGGGTGGTGAGTTCTTCCACCTCGGAGACCATTTCGCTGATCCGTCCGATCTCGGTTTGCCCGCCGGTGGAGGTGACGATTCCGCGGCCCCGGCCTTGGGAGACGATTGTTCCGGAATAGGCCATCGAGAGTCGATCGCCCAGACCGGAGTTTTGCTCGACCGGTTCGGGAGATTTTTCGACCGCTTCGGATTCGCCGGTCAGGATCGCTTCCTGGATTTGGAGGTCCTTGCAGTCGAGCAGACGGATGTCGGCAGGGATTTTGTCCCCCGATTGCAGGAAAACGATGTCGCCCGGGACCAGTTGGTCGGCGGGGATTTTGCGTTTTCTGCCTCCACGCATCACTTGGGCGTCGAGCGACAGCATCTTACGGATGGCGTCGAGAGCCTGGTTGGCCTTCCCCTCCTGGATGAAGCCGACAATGGCGTTGACGATCACCACGCCGAGGATGACCGCGCTGTCGATCCAGTGTTGGAGGAGAGCGGTGACGACGGCGGCCGCCAGCAAAATGTAAATGAGGATGTTGTGGAATTGGGCCAGGAAACGTTGGATTGGCCCTGGGCCGCTTTGTCGGGGAAGGGTGTTCGGCCCGTATTCGTCGAGGCGTTGGCGGGCGGTTTCGTCCGTTAGGCCGTCCGAAGGGTGAGAGCCCAAGCGGGTCACCGCTTCGTCGGCGGCGACGGAGTGCCAGGGAGTCGAGGACGGATTCGAAGGGTCGGTTCGGTCGGCGGGCTGGTTCATGGGTGCTCCGATTCCAGCTTGGAGACTCTTTCCAGAACGGGCAAGACACTATCGGGGTTCAAGGAGATCGAATCGATGCCGGCTTTCACCAGAAACTCGGCGAATTCCGGATGGTCGCTGGGAGCCTGGCCGCAAATTCCGACGGGGCGTTTCTTTTCGTGGGCGTCGCGGATCAAATTGGAGATGGCGAGTTTGACCGCCTTGTTTTGCTCGTCGAACAAATGCTTCAACTCCCGGCTGTCGCGATCGACCCCGAGCACCAGTTGGGTCAGGTCGTTGGAGCCGATCGAGAAACCGTCGAATCGGTCGGCGAAGTCTTTGGCGAGGAGAACGTTGGACGGGATCTCAATCATCACGTAAATTTTGAGACCGTTTCGCCCGCGCTCCAGGCCGGCCTCCTTCATCACTTCGAGAACCCGGTCGCCCTCTTCCGGGGTGCGGCAAAACGGAATCATCACCACTACATTGTCGAACCCCATAACTTCCCGGACCCGGCGGAGGGCCTGGCACTCGAGGAGGAAGCCATCGCGGTAATGGTCGTTGTAGTAGCGTGATGCTCCGCGGAATCCAAGCATCGGATTGCTTTCGCGGGGCTCAAAATCCTCCCCGCCGATCAGTCCGGCGTATTCGTTCGTTTTGAAGTCGCTGGTCCGGACCACCACCGGATCCGGATATTGGGACGCGGCGATTTGGGCGATGCCATAGGCGAGGTGATCGACGAAAAAGTCCGGTTTCCGTTTGTATCCGGCGGTCAACGCGGCGATCCGCTTTTTCGCGGCCTTGTCGGTCACCCGTTTGGGCTCCAGGAGGGCCAACGGATGGATCTGAGTCGAATTGCTGATGATGAATTCGATCCGGGCCAAACCGATGCCCCGGCAAGGCAGTTTGTGCCAGCGCATGGCGGCGCCCGGACTGGCGATATTCATCATGATCCGGGTGCGGGTCTCGGGAGCCCTCTCCAGCTGGATCTCCTTTTCGTCGAACTTCAGGATTCCTTTGTAAAGGATCGCTTCGTCCCCTTCGGCACAGGAGAGGGTGACTTCCTGGCCGGTCTTGAGAACCTTGGTCGCATTCCCGCAACCGACCGCCGCCGGGATCCCCAGCTCGCGACTGACGATCGCCGCGTGGGCGGTTCTTCCTCCGAGGTCGGTGACCACGGCGGCGGCCCGTTCCATGATCGGCCCCCAGTCGGGGTCGGTCATCTCGGTAACCAAAATCTCCCCGTCTTTGAAGCGGTCGCCCTCCTGCGGTTTTTTCAACACCCGGACCTTTCCGGCGGCGATCGCGTCGCCGATCGCCGCGCCACGGACCAGTTCCCGGGAACGCTCGCGTAGGGCGTAGGTCTTGAGCACTCCGAGCTGTTTGCGGGATTGCACCGTTTCGGGCCGTGCCTGGACAATGAATACATCGCCGGATTTGTCCTGCGCCCATTCGATGTCCATCGGTTTGCCGTAGTGTTTTTCAATGACGCATCCCCAGCGGGCCAGGGTCAGGATTTGTTCATCGCTCAAGACGAACGCCGCGCGCTCCTTACGTCCGGTTTTCACGTTCTTGACCTTGGCTCCTCTGCCTCGGGCGTAAACGGCCTTGATCTCTTTCGTTCCTTTGCGTTTGCGAATGATCGGGACCAATCCGGATTGGGCGAGCAAAGGCTTGAAGACGAGGTAATCGTCCGGATTGACTTCGCCCCCGACGACCGTTTCGCCAAGTCCCCAGGCCGCGCTGATGACGACGGCATCGGTAAATCCGGATTCGGTGTCGAGCGTGAACATCACCCCGGCGGCCCCCTTGTCGGCTTGCACCATTTTTTGGATACCGACCGAGAGGGCCACTTCCAGATGGTCGAAGCCTTTGTCCTCCCGGTAACTGATGGCGCGGTTGGTGAACAAGGATGCCAAGCAACCGCGGCAAGCCTCCAGGAGGTCGCGCTCCCCGGTCACATTGAGAAAGGTCTCCTGCTGGCCGGCGAAACTCGCTTCGGGCAAGTCCTCGGCGGTGGCGCTGCTGCGGGCGGCGACGCTCAATTTCCGGCTTTTGTAGCGCCGCGAAAGCTCCTGGTAGGCGCCGGTGATCGCCGCCCGAAGGTCATCGGAGAATTCCGCTTTGCCGATCAGTTTTCGGATTTCGCTGCCGGTTCGGTCGAGGGTTTGCTTTTTCCGTTTCATCCGGTCGATTTGGTGACGGATCTTCTCCTCCAAATCATTTTCGGCGATGAAATCCCGGTAAGCCTGGGCCGTCGTAGCGAATCCGTCCGGCACGCGGATTCCCTGTTCCTTCAGTTCGCGCAGCCTCTCGCCGAGGGAAGCGTTCTTGCCTCCAACTGCCGGGACGTCGTTCGAACCAAGGGTGTCGAACCAGCGGATGTATTCGTTGTTCTCCGCCATCGGAGTTTTCAGCGAGAGGTGAGCGGAACGCCGGTCGGGGATAAGATCTCACCGGTGTAAAATCGGCCGTCCTCCGACGCCAGGAAAACGAACGAAGGCGCGATTTCGGCCGGTTGGGCGGCCCGTCCCCAAAGGTTGCTCGAACCAAACGACTCGACTTTGTCCTCGAACCGGGTCGCCGGGATCAGGGGAGTCCAAACCGGTCCGGGGGCGATGGTGTTGGCCCGGATTCCCTGGTCGGCCAGGCTGACCGCGAGGCTTCGGGTAAAGTTGTGGATCGCGGCCTTGGTCGCGGCGTAGTCGGTGAGCCGGGGATGTCCCTTGAAGGCGACGACTGAGCCGACGTTGAGGATGACGTCGCCGGCGCGCATGCGGGGCACCGCGCATTGGGCCGTCCAGAAGTAGGAAAAGAAGTTCGTCCGGAAGGTGCGTTCGAGTTGTTCCGGGGTGATTTCGAGAAAGTTTTCCACCTCATGGTGGAACGCGGCATTGTTGACCAAAATGTTGATGCCGCCGAGCTCATCCACAGTCCGTTCGATCAATGATTCGCAATGGGACCGGTCTTGGATGTCTCCATCCATCGCGATCCCTTTCCGACCGGCTTTTTCGACCCACGAAAGGGTTTCCCGGGCATCCTCATGTTCGTTGTAGTAGGCGATCGCCACATCGGCCCCCTCCCGGGCGAACGCGATCGCCACCGCCCGGCCAATCCCGCTGTCGCCGCCGGTGATCAACGCTTTCTTGCCGGCGAGTTTTCCGCCCCCTTTGTAGGTCTCTTCTCCATGATCCGCTTTTGGACTCATTTCCCGGTCGGAGCCGGGCCATTTTTGATCGGGCTGGCGCCCGGGCTCGCCCTCAAGGATCTCGCTCCGTTTTGGATTCGATGGGGCATTCAAGCCGTGATGCATATCTTCGTGCCGTTTGATCATAGTTCCTCCTTTTAGTGAAAAACGCGTCTCCCTTACCATCTTAACCCGGCGACGGGCCGGTGTCCAATGAACGGGCCGGGGAGATGGGCGGAGGCCGCCGTCGCAAAGTTTTTTCTTATTTTTAATGATTTGCATTTGCATCAAGGAAGAGGGGCTTCATAGTGATCGGCGATGTCTAGTGAAGGAATTTCCTCTTTGTCGGATGAAACGATGCCACTGCCGGAATCGGCCCGCCGGGTCGATCAGTTGGGCGTTTATGTGTCGGCCGCGTGCGCCGTCCATTGTTTGGCTCTGCCGCTGTTGGTAGCGGCCATTCCGACCGTGAGCTCGATGATGTTCATCGGTGAAGGAATCGAGGTGTTGCTGGCGATTGCCGCGGTCTTATTGGCGGTCGCCTGTCTTTGCTGGGGCTTTCGCATCCATCGGAAAAAGCGACTGTTTTTGACCTTTGCCGCCGCCGCCGCTTTTATCGTCTGGGGTCAGTTGTTCGCCGAAGGATGGCTGGAAGTCTTGCTGGTAGTGACGGGCGCCTTGGGATTGATCGGCAGCCACTTGCTGAATCGGAAGCTATGCGACGGTTGCCACACCTGTTCCGGCGACCATTCGCACGGCTGAGTCGGGGTTAATTGGGGTAAATTACCGTAGTCGGGTTGGCTTCGCCGCCCGACCGCAGCGGCCGGGGATGACCGGATGAAGGGGATGACTTACGTCGCTGGCGGAGTCGATGATTTGTGCGCGCATCGAACGGCTCGGAAATGGGGCGGCAAAGCCAACCCCACTACTTCAGAGGCGTCCGAACCGGCGCGCGCGTTCTCGCTCATTCCAGAAGTTTGAACACCGAGGAGGTGAAGGCTTCGAGAATAGGGCCGGCGAAGTCGGAGGGTGAAAGTTTCGGGTTTTCGACCAGCGGGGTGAGATCGACCGCGTAGGCGATCCGCTCGGCGTCGTCGATGCTATGGGAATCGAGGAAAGTGGCGTTGGCCAATCGACGGCCTTCTACCGCGCGGTCGTAGCGTTTGCCTCCGATGATTTGGGAATCGAAGGCTCCATTCAAGGCGGCGGCCAGATTCGGATGGGCGCTGACGTCATGGAGCACTTTGAACTCATCCGGCAGCCAGTCGAGGCCGCGCCAGACCTCGCATCCGAACACCTTTTTCGGACGTGCATCCTCGGGAAGCCGGCGGAGGGCGGCCAAGGTGGCTTGGAAAACACCGATGTGGGTCGCGTGTTTGTCGAATGGATTGTGGGTGTAAACAACCTCCGGGCGGGCCTCCAGAAGGATCGCTTCGATGTCGTCGACCATCGGGCCCTGTTCGGTCGCATTTTTGGCGACGGAGCTGGGATGGCCGAGTTGGGCCATGAATGAATATTGACCGAGAATGGCCGCAACCTTCTGTTCGTCGGCCCGCACGGCGTTCATTTGGGCGTCGGTGAAATCGGCGTAGAGGCCGGTCCGGGCGCTGCCGGCGCCATCGGTGCAGGTGATGCCCCCGAACCAACGGTCCGCCCGTCGGAAACATTGAAGGATGCCGTGCAACGCCATGAATTCGAGGTCGTCCTGGTGGGCCCCAATTCCGAGATGGGTGGTACGGGGCAAACCTTCGGTGGCGGGCCGGGCGTCGGGAATGAACAGGTCGTGATGGGAATGGGAAAGTTTCATGATAAAAGATTTAGGGTTTTCAAATGCGAATTGAATTCATCCGATCGCTGTAGGGCGTCTGCCTTGTTGGAGTTTCGGCTTTAGCCGGTCTTTGCGTTGAGCTGTGGGGACCGCCTGAAGGCGGGACTCCAACAACCTGACGCTCCAACGGTTTTCATTTCATTCGTGTTTATTCGTGTCCATTCGTGGTTAGCTCCGTCAAACGGCTGTATCCGTTTCACCGAGCGATGCGCGGAAGGCTGGCTGCGGCGGCGGCTTGGCCGTGTCGTTTGGTTTTTTCGTCGGGAATATGGAATTGAATTTTTCCGGAGATCGCCGGGAACTCCGTTTCGAGAACTTTGCGGGCCTCGTGCAAAATGGTGTCGCCGCCGGCGCCGGAACTGACGCGGCCGAGGAACAGGAGATGTCGGTAATCATAGAAGTCGGTGTAGTGGGCCAATGAATACCCGAAGCAGACTCCGATCGACGAGTAGATCGCGGCAGCCCGGGCGTCGCCTTCCGCCATCTTTTGTTGGACGAGTTCGAGTTGTTCCGGCAGACCGGCGTCCGCGTCGAACGGGATGCCCGAGGCGGGAAGGAGGCGGCCGACGGCTTGTTGAGAAAAATATTGGACGCCGCAACCGCGGTCGCCGCTCCATTCGTCGACCGGACCGTCGGACCGATAATCGACCGGCACGAAGGCGAGTTCGTTGAGCCAACCGGTGATCCGCCCGCCGGGGTCGATGTAACCGGCGGCGAGGCTGGTTCCCATCGCGATGCCCAAAATAGCGTTTTGGTTGATCGACAAGGCGCCGGCGAGGGCGGTCACATCGCCGTCGTTGGCGATTTCGAACGGAACATGATTCCATTCGGCCCGAAGGTCGTGGAAGAGATTGCGGATCGAGCGGTCGAAATCCTCCGGACTGATGCCACGGAAAAGTGAGCCGACCCGCGGTTCGTTATCAATGTAAATGCCGGCCGCGCTGCCGCCGATGGCGTCGACCCGAGGCAGATGCCGGGCCGCCCGTTGCAGGCTGTCGCGAATTCCGGCCCGGTGGTACTCCGGGTCGCTTTCGAAGTAGGGATTCCATTTTACCTCTTCCGAAAATACGATCTCGCCGTCGATCAAAGCGGCGCATTTTCGGTCGCTGCCACCGAGATCGAATCCGATCCGGCACCCGTCCAGATGGCGTCCGACTGGGCTGTTGGATTGACCGGCGTTTCCGGTTGGGATTTCTTGCGTCCCGCTTTCGTCGATGATGAACGGCTGGAGAAAGCAGGTCTTGCCGAGAAATTTCTCGTCGAAGGCCCGTGCTCCCCCGGGGTGGTAGATTTTTTGGAGGCTGGCCACGATGTCGGGAGCGCCGGAAATGGAGACCCGGTGTCCGCCCCAAGCCCAGAGCAGCGTCTTGACCAGGCGTTCGCTGAAGAGGAGGTTCAATTCCCGGAATTCCGCTTCGTCAGGGAGCATCCGGGTGGAATAGGTCCAGGCGACCCCACCCTGGCGATGGATTCCAAAGTGGACCGGACGTCCCGACCGGTGGTCGGCGGCCAAGGATTGGTAGGCCCTGTTCCAGAGGGAGGCGGGAAGGAAGTCCGGATCGAGTTCCGGGCGAAAGTGCGGTGTGATTGGGAGCATGGTGTGGGGTCAGAGTTGGATTTTCCAGAGTTTGAAACCCTCGATCGCCTCGTATTCGGCGAGACCGAGGGCATCGTAGGCGTCGGCGGTCGCGTGGTTGATCTCGCTGGCCAGATTCCACGTGTTGCCGCTTCCCCCCTTGGTGATGGTCGGGGATTGGTTGCGTTGAGTCTGATGTTGGTAAATGCCGTGGATTTTGTTTTCCAGTTCGTCCGGCGAGAGGGGAACGGCCATGTCGATTTCATGGGTTTCCCATTCCATCCCGGGACCGCGGAAGAGCCACACCTTGCAATCGTCCAACCACTTTTCGGTGCTGATTTCCCGGAGGGCGTGGCGCAGGATTTCGAAGCCGAGGGCGGGAACGGAGAGCGGATCGTTGCCGTAGCCGGTGGCGAAGATCTGGTGAGGACGGAGCTCGCGGAGGAGTTCCACCAGTTTGGCGGTGTCTTCTTCCGTCGGCTGGAATCGCCGGTAACGGCCCTTTTCGTAAAACGGGAGGTCGAGGAATCGAAGCCGGTCGGAGTCGACGTCCAGAATTCGGGCGGAGGAACGACTTTCGGCCCGGCGCATCAACCCCTTCAATCGCCGAATTTCGGGAGTGTCGTCGCCGAAGTCCCCTTTGTCCCGGAGCTGTTGGGCGACCAACCGGGCGAACTTGAGGTCCTCGGAACTCTGGCGTTCCTCACCGAGTTCGAGCATCAATTCGATCACCTGCCGCACCTCGCTATCGGGGACCGCGAGATTGCCGGAAGTGAGGTAGGCGACGGTGACATCGTTCCCCTGGTTGACCAGGCGGTGGAAGGTCCCTCCCATGCAATAGACGTCGTCGAGTGGTTCCGGACTGAGAATCAGGGACCGCTTTGGAAACGGTTCCGCCCGCTCCGGACGGTGGCTGTCATCGGCGTTCGGTTTGCCGCCCGGCCAACCGGTGATGGTGTGCTGGGTCGTATTGAACATCCGGATATTCAATTCATAGGCGGAACCTTTTTCGGTCAGAAGATCGGCCATGCCATTCTCCGAGTAATCTTCCTCGAGCAGCTTCAGAAGCGGTTTTTGCACCTTCCGGGAAAGCCAAATGACAGCGCGGCGGATCATCTCGGGCGTCCAGTCGACCGTCTTGACCAACCATGGGTAACGGACCCGGGTCAACCGGCTGGCGGCGGCTTCGTCGATGCAGAAGACGCAGGCCGGATGTTGTTGGAGGAAACTGGCCGGAATCGCCTCGGTTTGCGGTCCTTCGACCGATTGGACGATCACGTCGGCCTTCGCTTCGCCCCAGGCCAGGAGGAAAACCTTCCGGGCGTCGAGGATGGTGCCGACCCCCATGGTGATGGCATGCCGGGGGACGTTTTTCTCGCCGAGAAAGTCGCGGGCCGCGTCGCGCCGGGTCAGACTGTCGAGGGTCACCAGGCGGGTCCGGGAGTCGGGGGTCGAACCCGGTTCGTTGAAACCGATGTGACCGGTCCGACCGATGCCGAGAATCTGGATGTCGATGCCGCCCGCCTTGCGGATCGCTTCCTCGTATGTGCGGCAGGTTCGCAACACCTCCTCGCGGGCGACGGTCCCATCGGGAACATGGGTGTTCTCCGGTTTCACGTCGATCGAGTCGAAGAGCTGTTCCTGCATGAACCGCCGGTAACTCTCCGGATGGTCCCCGGCGAGCCCGTAGTATTCGTCGAGGTTGAACGTGATGACGTTGGCGAACGAAAGACCCTCTTCGCGGTGCCGGCGGATCAGTTCCCGGTAAAGCCGGACCGGGGTCGATCCCGTGGCGAGACCGAGAACGGCGTTTTTGCCCGCCGCCTGGCGCTCGGCGATCAATTCGCAAATCGCATCGGCGACGTGGGTGCAGGCTTCGTCGGCGGAAGTGTAACTGACCGTGAGGATACGTTCGTTTTGGGCGGATTCGGACTCGAAAAACTTGGCCATGGTGGGAGTATATCACGCGGGTATAGTTAAGGTTTTGACAATATCGGCTGATTTTTTGATGATTTCGGCAATTTGAAGGACCCAACCGAGATCGATTTTCCCCAAGTGGGGGCGGAGCCGCCGAGTTATTACCGGGGTCTCGATTCCCCTTCCCGGATCCGGACCCGCAACGTGGTGGTTTTCATGCGGGATTCGAAAACCAATCTTCAACAAAGCCGCCTGACCAATCTCTCCCATCATCGGCACGTCTTGATTTTCGTGGTGGCGACGGCCGGCGTGGTCAGCCTGGAAGGAAGCCGCCGGCCCTTGCGACCGGGCGACGCGCTCCTGGTCCTGCCGTATCAGTTTCATCATTACATGGATCTGGAGGAGACCGACTTGCGCTGGTTGTTCGTGACCTTCGATCTTGAGTCGGGCAACGAGGAGCTGGAAACCTTGAATCAGCGTATCCTTCGCCCGGACCCGAGGACGGTCGGGCTCCTGCGGCGGACGGTGGAGGTATGGAATGCCCCGGAGGAGGAACTGGGGAGGGCGGCCGAAATCCTCGTGACGCTCGATCAAGTCATGCTCCGCCTGACGGCTGGGCTGGAGGCCTCTGGCCGGGGGGATCCCGGGGCGAAAGCGGTGGGGGTATCGTGGATCGCGCGAGTGGAGTCGTTGGTGTTGCGATCGTTGCGTGAAGGGTGGAGCATTCGGCAAATTGCGGAAAAGATCAACGTTTCGGAGCGCCATCTTCGCACTCGTTTCCGAGCGGAAACCGGAGTGAGTCTCCGCCGTTACCGGGCGAACATCCAGCTGCATCGGGCTATCGCCGGTATGAAGCAAGCCCACCTCTCGATCGGCCAAATCGCGGAGTTAAGTGGTTTTCGTTCGCAAGCGGTCTTCACCCGTTTCATCCAACGCGAAACCGGCCGCACCCCCAGTGAATGCCGCCGCCTCCTCCACACCGGCGCTTTGGATGAACTTTTCGCTCCCTGACTTTGCTTGGAAGCTCCGAATTCTCTCCTCACGATCGAAGCATCCGCCACCGATTTGTTTCACGGCGAATGCCGGGGGATGGCATTGCAGGCGGCCAAATCGAGGGGCTTCCGCCGACCTTCTTCTGAAACCGACGCCGACGGCGGACGGCAGGATGCCATCCAGCCTGGTGACGCAGCAGTTCATTCCAGGGTGGGTCCTGGACGCAGACTATTTGGCGGGGAGGGTGGTGTTGCGTTGGATGAGTTCGGATTCGAGGATTTTTCGGGGGAGGGGGGAGGAACTTGGATTTTCCACGGCGTGGATCAGCATGCGGACCGCTTCGCGGGCCATGTCGCCGGAAGGGCGGCGGATGGCGCTGTAGGTGGGGCGGCAGATTTCGCCCACGCGGAAACGGCCTCCGATCAACATGTCGCCGATCACAGTCAATTGCAGGTCGTCGGGGAAATTGAGATGGTTCTCCTCGGCGTGTTTCAGAATGTCCAGGGCCATCCAGTCCCCTTCGCAAATCAAACCGGAACGGCTCGTGAGAGTATCGAGAGTCGAGCGGATGTCCTGGTCGCTGTTGACCGTGACGATTTGGCCGGAGACCGCGTGACGTTGGCAGAAATGATCGAAGACCGCGGCGCGGCGGGCCCGCATCTGGTGACCGGTTCCCGGAGTGAAGAGGACGAGTTGTTCGCAGCCGGATTTCAGGTAGCCTTCCAGGACCCGCAGGAGGGAGGTTTCGTAATTCACCTCGACCAAGCCCGCCTCCGGCAGACCGGGAAGGGCTCCTTCGAGGAAGACCGTCTGGGTGCCGGATTGTCGCAACAATTTGAGGGTGCGGGTGTAGCCCCAAGCGGTGTCGGACGGGAGCCAGATCAGGCCGTCGACCCGCTGGCCGAGCACGTAGCGGATCGCCTTTCGTTCGGCGTCGAGGTCGGGAGCGACGGTGAAATGGATGGAAAGGCCGTAGCCGTGGGCGTTCGCTTCCAGTTCCGCGGCGTCGAGGGCTTCGGGGGTGTTCCAGGGGACCACCAGGCTGATGAACTTCGACCGGCCCTCGCGGAGGCCGGCGGCCAACCGGTTGGGAATGTAATTCAATTCCTGCGCTTTGGCGAGGATCCGCGAGCGGGTGTCCTGGGAAAAGCGGGTGTTGTCAGGATTGCGGAGACATTGGGAAACCGCGCCAATCGAGACGCCGCATGCTTCGGCCAAGGTTTTCAGGGTGATCGGAGCCTGCGACTTGGTCGCGTCGGAATTATTGGGAGTGTCAGTCACCGGCATGAAGTTGGTTGTCCTGTGTTGAGAATGATTAAAGAGACGAAGTCGGGTCCAGTCAAGGGAAGCTCCCCGGGAGGAGCAAGCCCAACCGTTGCGTTTTTTGCGACAGAATCGACCTTCGATGGAAAAAGGGAGAATTCTCCTTGATTGGGAAAAATGTAGTGTTATAACCTTTTAGCACAAGTAAAAAACGCCCTTCCGGGGATGGAGCAGGATTCTTTCCCGGTCGGCGGACACCTCGGTTTTTCATGAATCTTGTTATTCTTTGGTCAATGTGCCCGACGTCCGGGCGAAAGTTTCACGGCCTCGCGGTCGGATTGAAATGAACGACGCCGTGGTTCAACGGGACGGGGAAGTTCTGCCGTCGCCTCCTCAGGCGACGTTGCGGATGGTGGCGGAGGCCTGCGGGTTTTCGATCGGGGCGGTTTCCCAGTGTTTGCGTAATCCGGAGAACCGGCGGTTTTCGGAAGCCACCCGGAAATTGATTTTGTCGAAGGCGAAGGAACTCGATTACATCCCGAATCGTCTGGCGACCGCGCTTCGCAACGGCAGGACGCAATTTTTGAGTTTGGTGGCCCCGTGGAACACTCCGGAAATGCTTGACGCCGGGGAGTTGGAAGCGAAGGCGCACGGGTATGGGATGTCGATCCATTTCAGTTTCAGTCCTGACCGCGACGCCGAACGTAAAGCGATTCAGCATGCGCTCGGTCAGCGAGTCGATGGCTTGCTCTGGTTGCCGTCGGACGCGGCATGGGGTTGGACCCGGACGATCGAGCAATTGCGGCAATCCGGCACCCGGACGGTGTTCCTGGAATCCGCTTTGCCCGGACTTCCGGAAGCCGGTTTGGTGGAGGTCGATTATGAAACTCCGTTGCTTCAGGTCTTGTTGGGCTTCCGGCGCGCCGGCTGTCGTCACTTGATCCTGTTCACTCCCGGCACCGGTCATCAATTGCGATCGCGTCGCGCGGCGGTGTTCCAGGGATTCGGCCACCACCGGGATTTGCGCTGCGAAGTGGTCGAAGTGGCGGGCAAGGAGTGTGTGGAGAGGGCCTTGCGGGCCGTCGAGCACCCGTGCGGGGTGATCTGCGAGGGGGACTGGATGGGGCTCGATGTGCTCCAGGCCGCGGAAGAGCTCGGATTGGCGGTTCCCCGGGACCTGCAATTGGTGGTGATCGGCGACATGTTGATCGGCGGTCGTTTTCGGGTCGGCGACATTTGCACGCCTCCGTATAGCGCGATCCGGCGGCCATCGGGCGAAATGGTCCGCGAGGCGGTCCGGATTCTGATCCGGGGAATCGAGCAACGGGATGCCGGACCGATGAGGCGGACCTTATTGGAGTCGACATTCACAAAACGCCAAACCACCGATTGGTAGCGGTCTTTCCTTTCAATTCGAAGTATCCGAATATGCGTCAGAACAATCCCGTGAGTTTAGACAAAAATGAACCCCGTCGGGGGTGGTGTGCCCGCCGTCCGATCCGCTCGTTGTTGGCCTTTGGCGCGGCGACCGGTGCGTTGGCTTTGACCGCGTGTGGAGCTCCCGGCGAGACGGTCGCGGTGGAGCTGTCGCCGTCGGCCGAGGAACGATTCACTGTGACCTCGCCGTTGCCTGGCTTGGAGTTGCGGGAATCGCTCGGCGCCGAGACGTTACGGAGCGGGGCGGTGGAGCTTCGGTGGTGGCTGGAGGCGCCGGGGACCACGGACGTCGAAATCAGGCGACGGACGGTGCGCCCTCGGGAGAGTTCCTGGACGACGTTGGCGACGGTGCAAGCCGATCGTTTCGTCGACCGCGAAACCGCCCCTCGCCACGTTTACGAATATGAACTGGCGGTGGCGAACGGCGGTCGGTCGGCCCGGGTGACCGCGACGGTTGAAAACGTGCTGCCGCCGTTGCCCCCTCGGTTTTTCGAAGTGGTGTCGCGTGGAGATGAAGTGGTCGTTTCCTGGCAGTGGCAGCGGGAGACGCGGGCGGGGAAGACGCGTTTGTCGGGGGTTGATGGGGAGGGACGGGAGCGTGAACTGGCTGTGTTGTCGTCGAATGAAACCACCGTCACTTTGCCCGCGCCGGAAGCCGGGATTCGGGTGTTTCGTTTGGTCGTGACCGATCCGGCCACCGGAGGGGACGTCAGGATGGAGACCGAATTGACCGGGCATCGGCCGACGGTCGAGCGACCGTTGCATCCGCACCCCCGCCTGTTTATCACCGAACCTCAAATCAAGGCCCTCAAGGAAATGGCGGAGACCGATTCGGAGATGAAAGGGGCGCTCGATCTTTTGCGACGGGAGGCGAGGGTGGCCTTGCCGTCGCTGCAAACCGGACGACGTGATTTGCCGAGAAAGCGGGACGGGCAGCACCAGCGGAATTCGGTGGCCCTTCGGCAATTGGCTTTAGGCTGGGCCTTTTTCGAAGAAGAAGATTTTCGTCGTGCGGTGGCGGATACGTTGGTCGAATACGCGGAGTTTTACGCCGATATCCCGGTGGTCCGGCAATACGCCGATGGACGGCTTACCGGCCAGACCTTGAACGAAGCGATGACCTTCCTGGATCTGGTCTGGGCGTATGATCTGATTTATCCGACGCTGGAAGCGGATGAGCGGGAAAAGATCGAGCAAGGGTTGATGCGGGAAGGATATGTGACGTTGACCCGCAACGACCGGAGGCAAAGCAATTGGCAAACCTGGCACAACGCGGCGATCGTCAGCCTCGGAATCGTTCTCGACGATCCCGAGTATCTGGACCACGGATTGAACGGACCGACCGGTGTTTTCTGGCAACTTGCCAACACCCTTGACCGCGAAGGGATCTACTACGCGCAATCGATCGCCTATCACTATTTCACCAAGCAGGCTTTCGCACTGACGTTGGGGGCGTTGTCGGCCAACGGCCTGGATCTCTGGAATTACCGGGACGGCGAGCGGGAGTTGCGCCGGATGTTCGATGTATCGTTTTGGCACGCCTTCACCAACGGCAACCAAGCGCCGTTCGGAAATTCGCAGACGGCCTACACGTTGCCGATGCAGTTGAACGCCTGGCAATACGCTTTGGCTTACCGCCACTATCCCGATCCGGCTTACCGGTGGCAGTGGGAAGCTTCGCGCGGCATTCGGCGGGCCGACGCCCGCCTACCGGTCATTTTAAGCCTCGGGCATCTTCGCGGCATCGAGCGGGATGGAACGTTCGTGGAGGATGAACGGTTTCGGGCTGCTCCGGCGCCGATGGTGATCGGAACCTCGCTCGACGGTTCGGCGGTGCGTCATGTGGTCGGAAGCACGCTTCTGGACGATGTCGGGATGGCGGTGTTGCGGGGGTCGTCCGGTCGTTCGCCGGGGGAAGGGGCGATGATCTGGAAACCGCAAGGAAAGACCGCCGGGCACCACCACGCCAATTCTCTCGGCCTGTTTTGGCAAAGCCAGGACCATCGGTGGTTGTCGGGTTCCGGGAAGTGGGCTAGTTATACGACGGACATTCATCGTTATTGGGTATTGCCGACGGTGAGCGACAACACCCTGGTGGTCGATCGCCGATCGCACGCGCCGGTGACTGAGACGAGTCCGACATGGGTGAGCGACGAGGAAGGAAAATCGACCGCGGGTGAATTGGAGGCGTTCACGGCTGGTCCAGACTTCGGTTACGTCCGGGCCGCCAACCGTCGGGTGTATGAGCACGCCGCGATCGGTCGCCGGTTGATCAACGCGGGCGATTACACCTTGGACATCGCCATGGCCGAAGCCACCCGTCCGACCGTCGTCGATTACGCGCTCCATGTTTTCGGAGAACTCGATCAGTCGAATCTGCGCTTCCGGGCGGACTCCGCGAAGTTGGCCGACGCCCATGGGTATCCATATTTGAAAGACAGACAGTCGGTATCCTCGGATCGGGATTGGCAGAGCCAGTGGAGCCACGGGGAGACGGAAGAACGGTTTTTCCTGACGGTGTTGGGGGCGGGTGAAACCACCTACCACGCCGCAACCACCCCCTGGACCGGCGATAGGACCCGTTCGACGATTTTGGTTTCACGCGAAGGGAAACGCGCGGATTATGTCGCCCTTTGGCGTGCCGGAAAGGAAGGCGATCCGGTGGCGGGGATTGATCCGGGGCCGGGCGCCGCTCCCGCCGGCGAGGAAGGCGCGGTCCGGGTTCGGATGGCCGACGGGCGGGTCGATCTGTTGACTTGGGGCCGGGGAGGACGTCACGGGAGCTTCGGCGATGTGCGGTTTTTCGGGCGGGATGTGTTCCTCCGGCATGATTCCGGGGGCGAATTGGTGGGAGCCACTTTGGTTGAAGGACGGCAGTTGAATCAGCCCGGGTTGGAGATCGCCTTGACTCTTCCGGCCCATTGGAGTTGGAAGCGGCTGGAGGATGGCGGTTTTCTGTTGGTCTACGATGATGATTTTCCGGCCCGGGTGCGGGTGTCGTCGGCCAACGGAAGCATGGCGGCGACGGTTCTCGATGGGGAGGGGAAGCCCGGCGAACGTTTGGAGCCGACGGAAGAGGGGATCTGGGAGCTGGTCCCCCGGCGCAATTACCGATTCGGTCCGGTCGATTCGGATCCGGCGGCGGGGTTGCCGGTATTGACGAAAACCCTCGAGTGAGGGAACGGAGCAAGTCAATGGGCAAGGTGCGAATGGAACTGAGGGAAGTCCGGGCTTGGTTCTCGGAGCATTTCGAACGGCTGCGCGTGCCTGGGGCCGGCCCCGGCGTCTATCATGACGGCCGGAGCGGAGCACCCGACTTTTATGCATCGATGGATGTCGTCCATATGCATTTCAAGCCGAGGACGGCACTTTCCGGGACCGTTTCGGACAGCCATCAGTGGACTGATATTTTCGGTGATCGGCGTTTGTATCAGACCGATGTTGTGCCTGGATCGTCCATGTGTTTTCCTGTGTGATAAATGAACTCAAAAACCTATAAAATCGGCATCATTGGATTGGGAGGGATGGGGTTTCGGTTCCTCGACTCCTTTAAGAACAGTCAGCGGTGGGAGATCGCGGCGGTTTGCGACCTGAACGAGGATCGTTTGGAGAAGGCGAGGAAGATGCTGCCCGCGGGAGTAAAGATGACGAGGAACTCTCACGATTTGATGCGTGATCCAACCATCGACGCGGTCGGGATCTACACCTTGGCCGACGTGCGGCCCCGGTTGATGATGGACGCGTTGCAGGCGGGAAAACACATCGTGGCGGAAAAGCCGATCGCCGATACGATTTCCGGCGAACGGTCCTTGCTCGATACGATCGAGAAGTCGGGCAAAATCGTGGCGGTCAATATCTTCAATCGCAATGCCTGGTATCACGACGAGATCCAGGATTTCATTCGCCAGGGAGAGATCGGCGAGTTGGCGGTCGTGTCGGTTTTTCACCAGACGCCCGGCCTGATGCCGACCGAGGGGCACAATCCGGAAGGTCCGCCGTTCCATGATTGCGGCATGCATTATGTCGACGTGGCGCGCTGGTATGCGAACAGTGAATACGACCGTTGGCACGCTCAGGGGGTTCGGATGTGGGGGTGGAAGGATCCGTGGTGGGTGAACGCGCATGGGACGTTCAAGAACGGGATCGTTTTTAACATCACCCAAGGATTCGTCTACGGGCAATTGGCCGAGACCAAGACCGTCAGTTGCGGCCTGGAGGTGATCGGCACCAAGGGGGTGGTCCGGATGCGGCACGATTTCAAGACGGCGCGGATCGAGTATCACGGCGTCGGATACTGCGGCGTAAAGGAAGCGCCTTATGGTGGAAAGAAGACCGATGTCATGGTCGAGCGTTTCGCTCAGGCGCTCGACACCGGGGATGTTTCGCGCCTTCCTTCGGCCCGCGACAGCGTCATCGCCTCGGAAGTTTCCCAGGCGATGCTCGATGCGGCCAGTCTCGAAGCTCCGTCGATCGGAACTCCCCGGGAAATGGACGAGATCCTCGCCCATCGGGCCGAAGCGCGGGCAGCGGCGGCCGCCGCGGCTTGCTGACGTCAGCGGGCCAGCTTCAGGATCAAGTCGTATTCCTCGCGGGAAAGCGGCATGACCGACAGGCGGCTTTGTTTGATCAAGGCGATTTCGCTCAAGGCCGGGGTCTCTTTAATGCGGTCGAGCGTAACCGGGTGGTCGAGTGTCTTATAGGGAGTCAATTCCACCGCAATCCAGCGGGGGTCGTCGCTGGACGGATCGGGGAAAGCGGCCTGGGAGACCTTCGCGACGCCGACCACCTCGCGCGGTCCGACGCTGTGGTAGACGAGGACGTGGTCTCCTTTTTTCATTTTTTGAAGATTGTTGCGGGCCTGATAGTTCCTCACGCCGTCCCATGTCGTTTTTCCGTCGCGCACAAGATCCTGCCAGGAATACGCTTCGGGCTCCTGTTTCACCAGCCAGTATTGCATGGGAATCGACGCTAGGAGTGGAGCCGAGGCGGGGCAAGTCCGGAAGGTTAGAGCGTCGCCTCTTTCACACGTGGGGACCGCCTGAAGGCGGGACTCCAACAATCGTCCAGATGAAATAGCTCTGGCCTCTTTCAGTTGCCAAGATGGCTTGGGCGATCAACAGTTTGCGAATGGATCCCGATCTGGTTCAACCCGAACTTCCTTTGCTCGCCGGCGCGGTCGCCCTCGGCGCGGTGGCCGCGATGGCGGCGACTTTGGTGTTCTTTCCGCTGATCGATCGTTTCGTGCGCCCCCGTTACCGCTTGGAGCGGGGCGGCGCGATGCTGGTGTTATTGGGAGTGAGTTTGTCCGTTGGTTTGGTCGCCGGGATTTTCGGATTCTTTTGGTTGCGGGACCGGCAAGTGGAGCCCCGGGAAACGGAAGGGGTCGCCGAGGTGATCCGGGTCGTTGATTCCCCGGGTGCGATCTTGACCTAAAGCCGGGTTTGATCGAGGGTTGCACCGGTATGAATGATCCTGTCGCAGCCTTGAAAGAGTATATCAGTTTTCCCAGTGTTTCGGCCGATCCGGCTTACGCGCGAGGAATGGAGGGCGCCCGCGATTACGTGTGCCGGTTACTGACGGAGGCGGGGATGGAAGTGGAAGTGGTGCGGACTCCTCTTCACCCGATCATTCTCGGTCGTCGCGGCGGAAACCCGGAATGGCCCCACGTGATCATTTACGGACATTACGATGTGCAGCCGCCCGATCCGTTGGAACTTTGGTCCAGTCCGGCGTTCGAGGCCGAGGTCAGGGGCGAACGGATTTACGGACGCGGGGCGGCCGATAACAAAGGGCCGTTGATCGTGCATTTGGCGGCGGTTACGCAATTGCTGCGCGAGCGGCCCGATTTGCCCTTGAGGATCACCTTCCTGATCGAGGGGGAGGAGGAAATGGGCAGTCCCAGTTTTCAAGCTTTCCTGGACACTTATAAGGAGCGAATGAAGGCGGATTTCGTGCTGCTCTCCGACACCGGCAGCCCGCGTCCGGACCAGATCGTGATCACTACGGCGCTCCGGGGGATCATCGCCCTCGAGGTGGAGGTCACCGGGCCGAAGAGTGATCTTCATTCCGGGGTGCACGGCGGGGCGATCATGAATCCGATCCAGGCGCTCACCGAAATTTGCGCGTCGCTTCATACGGCTGACGGACGGGTGAACGTGCCCGGTTTTTACGACGAGGTGCTCGATGTGCAGGCCTGGGAGCGGGACGAACTCGCCCGACTGGAGACCAGCGAAGAGGATTATGCGCGATTCTTAGGGGTGAAGGAATTTCATACCCCTCCGGAGTTTTCACCGTTTGAGGCGGTCCGTTTTCAACCGACTTTGGAGTTCAATGGAATTGGCGGGGGATATCAAGGCGAGGGGAGCAAGACGGTGATCCCGAGCAAGGCGAGGGTTAAGATCACTTGCCGGTTGGTCGCGAACCAGGATCCGGACACCATTCGCAAGCGGGTGGTCGACGCCATCCGGGCACGTTGTCCGCGCGGTGTGACGCTTGACATCAAGAATTCGCATGGGGGAGTGCCGTATCTGGTGGTTCCTCCGGGACGTCCCAACACGCCTTCGGACCAGAATCCCGCGTTGAGCCGTGCCTTCCAGGCTTCGGAAGCCGCGATCTCGGAGAATTTCGGTCGCCGTCCGCTCTATCTGCGGGAAGGAGGAAGCGTGCCGATCATCGGAGATATTAAACGGACCTGGGGATTGGATTCGCTGATGATCGGGCTGTTTTTGCCGGAGGACAATCTGCACGCGCCGGACGAAAGTTTCCATCTTGGCGTCATGAGCCGAGGCATCGAGGTTTCCCGGCAGGTATTGGCGGCGGTGGCGGACGGTGGGGGGACGAACGCGGGCTGAGCCAAGTCTGCGAGATTTTCCCTGGGGAAACCGGGGACAAAAAAACCGGAGCCTCGCGGCCCCGGTTTTTTTGGGAAAAAATTCTTTCCGCGAAGGTTTAGTTTCGGAGGATGACGAGTTCGGCGCGCCGGTCGCGGGCCATTTCCTGTTCGGAGGCGCCTTGGCGGGCTTCGAGGTCGCCTTTGGAAAGTACCTCCAAGCGATTGGCTTCGACGCCGATTGAAATGAGATAATCCCGGACCGCGGAAGCGCGGCGATCGCCTAGACCGAGGTTGTATTCGGTGGTGCCACGCCAGTCGCAGTGTCCTTCGATCAGCAAGCGGTCGCGGGAATTACTGCGGAGGTGTTCCGCGGCGGCCACTGCCTTTTGACGTTCGGCGGGGCTGAGAGTCGAGCGGTCGAACTCGAAATAAATCGGTTGGAGCACGCCGCGAACCTGTTCCCCGTAGAGGTCGCCGGCGCCCCGGGCCTGGAGCCTGGAGTCGCTGTCGAAGAGGAGGTCCCCGCCGCTGCCCCCGACCACGTCGAACGGGAGATTGTCGCCCGGACCCATGCCGCTGAGGGTTTGGTCGGGAGACGGACGGTTGGGCCGTTGTTGGCAGGCGCTCAGGAACAGCACCGAAACAAGCAGCGCGAGATGAATCGAACAAGTGAGAGCTTTCTTCATGGATGAAAATGGCTGGTTAGCGGTAAACGTATCTTGAAATTCTTCCGGTGAATTCAAAGGATCTTCAATTGGGCGGTATCTTTCCGAATCCTTTTTTTAAAAACAATCCTAATCGTGGCTTTTTTCGTCCAGTTTCGAAAAATATGGTGACCTGCCTCCTGGTGGACAACGGCTCGCTGCGGGCGTCGTCGACGCTGAACTTGCGCCGAATCGCCGCGCAGCTCGGGGAAGCGACGGGGAGGTCGGTGGCTCCCGTGTCGTTGCTGCATTCGAGCAAAGTCGATCCGGCGGAGCTGGGAGGGATCCCGGCGGAGGTCTTGCAGCCGGCGCTCCGGCGTCGGTTGGAGGATGGGGAGGAGCGGTTTCTTTTGATTCCGCTGTTTTTCGGGCCGAGTTTGGCCTGGACGGATTATTTGCCGAAACGGATCGCATTTCTGCAAAAGGAGTTTCCGGCCCTCCGGGTCGGGGTGGCTCCGACGATTTTCGATGTGGAGGGAGGGGGCGACCTCCGTTTGGCGACGATTTTGCAGGAGCGGGTCGAAGAGAAGATTCCGGCGGGGGAACGACCCGCGGTGGTTTTGGTCGACCATGGAAGTCCGGTCCCGGAAGTGACGTATGTGCGGAATTTTGTGGCCGGACAGCTCGCTTCGCTTCTTGAAGGGAAAATATCGCGGCTCGCGGCGGCTTCGATGGAACGACGACCGGGGGAGCTTTATCGGTTCAACGACCCGTTGTTGGAGGCGATTTTGACCCGTGACGGCTTTAATCAAGGGAGGGTTGTCCTGGCGCCGTTGTTTTTGTCCCCGGGGCGTCACGCCGGCGAAGGGGGGGATCTCGACGTCATTTGCCGGGAAGCGGAAGGAGCCCACCCGGGGTTGCAAGTTATCAAAGCCGGACTGGTCGGCGATCATCCCCGCCTGATCGAAATATTGGCCGATCGCATGCGGCAAGGTCTGGCCAAGGTGGGGGATTGAACCCGGTCATTATCCTATCCTGAGAAAATCAGTGGATCGCCGCGAAAAGGCGCAAAATACGCAAAAAAGGAGAGTGAAATGAAGGAGTTCCGTTTTTGAGCCTTTTGAGGTTTTAGCTTCGCTTACGCTACGTCGCGGCTATTTCAAATGCAGAGTGTAGGTTTATTGTTTCTCGACCCGGAGTCGGAAAAACCGGCGAGGGTGATCGGAGGAACCGGTGGCGGGAGTTCGGACGCGGACCGTTTCCCAACCGTTTTCGACCGGGTCGATTTCAACCTCGGGGGTCTCGAGCGGAGCCCAGTCGATCAGGTCGGTACTTGTTTCAAGATGATAGGTGATGCCGGCGGCGGTGGGGTTGGAAAACCGAAGGTGGCTGACCTCCCAGGATCCGTTTTGTCGACTGAAATGAACCGGGGGAGCGGAATCCGGGATGCGCGGGTCGCGGTTGAGGGCGTATTCGAGGAGATTGGGGAGGCCGTCTCCGTCGGGGTCGGCGGTGGGAGCGACGGTGGCGGGATCGGCGAGTTGTTCGGGGGAAAAGGTCGCGGCGATCCAGGCGTCGTATGGGTGGAGAGGGAGTTCTCCGCCGGTCGTTTCGATTTTCCGGAGGAAGACGTGATCGAGGCCGAAGGGCTCGGTTCCGGTATCGGTTTCGGCGTAGAAAATCGCGTTGGTCAGCGGTTGGTCCCAATCGAGTTGAATCTCGCCGGACAGGCGCGTCCAGCGGGTGTCTGAGAGTTCACGTTGGACGTTGCGGAAGACGTTCCGGCCGTCGTAGGTCAACCGGACGGTGAGTTTGCCGATCTCACCGGGAAGATCGGAACGCATGTAACCGGAGAGTTGATACCGTCCGGGTCCGTTCGCTTCGAGGGCGGTCCGGATCGATTGGCTGGGGCCGTTCCATGGCAGCGACCGGTTTTCGGCGCGGAGCCCCCGGGTGCCGTAGCGACGGCCTGATTCGCTGGTATTTGACGAAAGAGTGAAGCCACCAAGGGCGGTCCAAGGAGCGGTCCCGGCTTCCATGGTGCCGTTTTGCAGTAGGTTGCCGTCGCCGAGGGAAACGTCGTCGAGGAAGAAGTCGACCGTGCTGCCGGGAGTCTCGGCGTAGACCGTCGCCTCGGTCAATTCCTTGAACCAGGTCACGTGGATCCAGTCGCTGATACGAGTCCATTCCGGACCGGCGACGCCGTCGACGTTGAGGTAGCGGATGACGCCGGTGGAGTCGTTGAGCCGAAGAGTGAGGCGGACCTGGGTGGGACCGGAGGGGACGCGGAACCAGCCGGCCAGTTGATAACGTCCCGCTCCGGCGTCGTTGGCGAGCAGTCGGGTTCGGACGTTTTGGGCGGGGCCTTCGAATGCTCGGTTGCGTTTGCCGACGGCCAACGCCTGGTTGCCGGAGTGTGGGTGGTCGGTGGCGATGGTGAGGGAAAGATTGGGATTCCCGTAAGTGGTCCAGTGTTCGAGTCCGGCCTCGAACCCTCCGTTCAGAATGGCCGGAGATCGCTGTTCGTAAAGAAGCGCATCCTGGATCGCGTAGTAGGCCGGTTTGGGAGCGAAGGCGTGGCCGGTGGCGGGGTCGTTGAACGGAAGCGGGCGAAGGGCGCTTTCCATGTGACTGTAGCGGTCGCTCAATCCCCAGGTTTGGAAAACGGTGAAATGAGGGTTTCGCAGGGCGACATCGAGCACATTATGGTAAATCCGGGCCTGGCGTTCGAGACCGGCGTCGCCGGAAGCGGTGATGGTATCGAGTTCGGTGATATGCAAACTGAGGCCGAGGTCGGAAAGTCGTTTGAAATTATCCCGCATTTGGGCGTAGTTCGGCTCGTTTTGTCCGAGGTGCATCTGGAACCCGACGCCGTCCACCGGGATGCCGCGCGCGACGAAATCTTGCAGCATCAAATATTGGGCGTTTGAGCGGGCGCTGATGGTGTGGTTCCAGTAGTCGTTGTAGATGAGTTCGTAACTCAAGCCGTGGGCGTCACGCACTTCGGCGGCCTTGAGGAAGGCCAACTCCGCGTAGTCCGGACCGATGTGGTCGTGGAAATGATCCTCCCCGGGAGGACGCAACGCGTCGCGCCAATCGGTGATGTTGGCGGGGATGTTGTCGGAGAAAATCTCGTTGGCGACGTCCCAGACGTGCATCCGTTCTCCCCAGCGCGCGCCAAGGGCCGCGATGTGGGCGTCCTGGATGGCGATCAGGGCTTCCCGGTTTGTTTCCTGAAGGACGAACGAAGGGAGATTGTTCGGCTTGTACCAAACCATCGGGTGTCCGCGTAACAGCCCGTTGTGGTCCCGGGCGAACTGGTCGTAAACGTCGGCGGCGGCGAAAGTGAAATGGAAGGGGGTCGGGTGGACGAATTGGAATTTGTGCTGGTTTTCCGGAGTGAAGATATTGAATTCGCGTCCGGCGACGGTGGCGAAACTGTCGTAGGCCATGTGACCCATCGCGGCGCCATTGAGTTGGTCGCGCAGGGCGACGCCGATCAGGAGACCGCGTCGTTCGGCGAGATCCCGCAAGCGGGGACCTTCGGGAAGCGGGGGCATTGGGAGAAGGGGAGTGTAGGTGACGGAGCCGATGTCGACCCGGGTCCAGCTGTCGTTGCCGCCGGCGCTCGGGTGGGAACGACGCGATTCGAGGGTGAGGGCGGAACGGCGTTCGCTTTCGTCCGTTCCCCAGCGTTCGGTCGGGATGCGAAAGGTCCCATGCCGGGTGATCCGAGTGCTGGCCCCGAAAGTTCCGTCCAAGGCGATCCGGTAACTGATAACGGAGACGCCGTTGTGCTCGCCGATGCGGTTGACCGATAACTCCACCCGCGAAATCGTTCCGGTGTAGGGAAAGTCCTGGACGAAGCTCTCTTCGGTGCTGGTTCCCGCCCGGAATTCACCGTCGACGTTCGGTTGGTCGAGTTTGAAACCGAAACGGACGTGGGCAGGATGAATGCGCAAGGTGATGGCGTCGTCCGCCAAAAACTGACGGCGGTCCTGGGAGGTCAAAGCGATCCGGAAATAGGCGTCTTGGGCGGCGAGATTTGAAGTGGTGTGGGAGAAGCCGTTCAAGGTGAGGGTGAAGCCGGTCGTGAAGAAATCGAAATCGAGCGGGCTGGTCACCGCGGCCGAGGCGAAGGCGGTGTCGCGGGCGCGGAGCACCAGATTCCCGTTGAAGACAAAGGGGTTGTTGCCGGGAATGTCGGCGTAGCGGGTCCAGTAGGTTTGGTCGTTGGCCAACGAGCTGTAATTGAAGTCGTCGATTACCCGGAATTCGGTCGCGGCGGCGGAAGTCGTTTGGGAAAGGAAACCCAGGGCGACCCAAGCGACGAGGGCGAAAACGTGGTTGGAGGCGTTGGCGAGGAAGGTCCGAGGATGCATGGCCGAAGTGATGGTGAGGGACGAGTGATAGCTGGGGCTGAACAAGTTCAACGTCGCACGGCGATCGGTGACGGGCCAGCCCAGGCTTATTGAACCCGTAAAGCGGAAGGGTGTTCCATCTTCCCGGTAGAGATGGAGGGTGTTTTACGGGTTAAACGAGGCGGACATTGTCCGAAGGATCAACGCCGACCAATTTCGCCGGGAGATCGAGGGTGTCGATGACCTTCGATGAAACCTAAGAAACTAAATGCCCACATGAAGATGAAACTTACGATTAAAACTGCTTTGGCCCTATTGTCACTCACCGCCGCCGCCTCGATGCAGGCGGAACAATTGGGGATTTATCTGTTTGGCGACAATACTACTCCTTCGCTGGATGCCACCGGCGTGGCTCCTGGTTTCACCTTCGGGGCCATCAACAAGGCCGGTTCCAGTCTTCCCGACAATGGTTTCTACACCTCGACCACTGAAGGGGGAACTCAACCGAGTCGCGTTTTGATCACGAAGTTCGGGCATGCTGCCGCGACGACACCTCAAGGGGCGGTCAATACCGATACTTATTTCCAGTTCACTGTCACCCCGACGGCGGGACAGTTGGTCGATTTCACCACGCTGACTCTCGACGCGACGCGCGGTGGCGGGGCGCAACGGGGGTTTGCGGTAGGGAGCAGCGCGGACAACTTCGCGACGCTCTTTCCCTCGAACGTCCCGTCAACCGGCATTGAAACCCAGTCGACGGTTTATACCAACTACACGGTCGATTTGACTTCGTTGGTTGGGATCAGTGAGGCGGTGACATTCCGTGTTTATCTCTGGTCCTCTTCGGCTGAGTTCAATGCCATTTACTTCGACAACATCGCCGTCAACGGCACGGTGATCCCCGAGCCGTCGACCTATGCGATGTTGTTCGGGCTCGGCGTTCTCGGTTGGGCGGTTTTCCGCCGTCGCAATTCTTAAGCAGCAGTTGGCTCAGGCTTCGCCGTCCGGCCGCGGATTCAGGGGCCGAGACGGCAGCTGTGACAAGAGAATCCGGCGCCGAAGGAGACGAGCCAAAGGTCGTTGGAAACCGGGCCGTTGTTCAAGCGTTCCTTTACCGCGAAAAGGACGGAGGGACTGCTCATGTTGCCGTACCGGCGGAGAGTGGCCGCGCTTTCTACTAGATTTTCGCCCGGCAGGGGATTCTTCAGGGCGGCGAGGACGTCGCGGCCGCCCGGGTGAGCGATCGTTCGTTCGACCGGTTTTTCGCCGCGGCGCCGGGCGAGGGTTTCGACCGCGTGGGCGGCGATTTCCGGGACCGCTTTGGCGAGCCGGTTTCTGAGTTTTCCATTCCTGGTTTCGAAGCGGAGTTGTTCCCGGTGTTCGGGCCAATGGAGGGTGTCGAAGCCGGTGACCTGCAGATTCGCGGGACGTTTTCGGCCGGTCCAGACCGAGGCGGCCGCGCCGTCGGCGAAGAGGCAGGCGCTGATCAAGACTCCCGGGTCGTCGTCGAGATAGAATGCGGCCGAGCAGATCTCGACGGCGATGCAGGCGACGGTCGCGTCGGGGTGGGCGGCCAGGAAGTGGTTCGCGCTCCGGAGCAGGGGAATCGCGGCGCCGCATCCGATTCCGACGGCATCGTGCAGATGGACCTCCGGGCGCAATCCGAGCTTTTCCGCGACGTGGCTGGTCAGCCCGGGGCAGAGGTAGCCGGTGCAAGTGGCAATGAATAGGCCGTCGAGTTCCTTTGGCAGAATGCCGGCTTCATCGAGGGCTTGGCGGAGGGCTTGTTCGGCGAGTTTCGGGGCTTCCCGTTCGAAACCCTGAGCCAATTCATCGGGGCGGAAGTCGAAGATCCGCTCGAGGTCGTTGAGGGCGAAGTGCCGTTTGTCGATGCCGTTGTCGTTGAGGAGGACTTTTTGCAGGAGGGTGAGCGAACGCTCCTTGAGCTTTGGGCGCAACGGTGAGCGTGCGATGGCCTCCCAGCACTCGGGCTGGGTGAAACTATGCGGCGGAGTGGCGGTGGCCAAGGCTTGCAGGAACATCGGATTATCGTAGCAGGCGGTAGAACAGGTGGAAAGGCAGGATTTGGTGGGCGGCGCTCCAACAAAGCAGACGTTGCGGAGCCGGGTTGAGCAGAAGCGGGTGGAGAACCCGTCCGCCGGTGGTTCGGAGGCGAAACCGGCGGCGCAGCTTCTGGTGAATCCGTCGACGGGCGCTCTCCCAGGAAGAGTCGCCGGAGGCGTATCCAAGGATTGGATCGAGGGCGATGTTGGCGCTCTCGAAGGCCATCGACATTCCGTTTCCGGCGAACGGTGGGATTGATGTATTGGAGTCTCCGATACAGATCGCTTCGGCGGGCCACCGGTTTTCGACGAAACGCAGGGCGGTGGTGGCGGTGATCGAGTCGGGATCGATCTCGGCGGCCTCCAACTGGTCGGCCAGGCGGTCGAGTCCGGCGGCGCGGAGGTAGGCGGGAAGGATCCCGGCTTTGCCCGGGGAGAGGCCGCGTCGGAGCCGGAACAAGCCACAGACGTTTTGGCGTCCCTCCTCGATGCGGGAGATTCCGATGTATCCGTGTCGCCCGAGGTGCATCGCGAGATCCGTTTCCTGGGGGAGATCGCGGCAATGGAGTTTCAACCCGATCCAGTCAGTCGCGTTTCCCTGGCGTCCGGCGGCCCAGACGGTTCCTTCCGCGGGGAACGGAGGAGCTATTCGGTTGCCGGTAATCAATCGTCCTCCTTCGGTTTGGAACCGGCGGGCCAAACGGGAGTCGAGACGGTGGCGCGAGATGCCGAACGCCGGGGTGGGAAGGGAGGCGGAGAACACTTTTCCGGTCGGATCGAACCAACTGGTCCGGCGGTTTTCGACGGTCCCGGCGAGCAGGTCGCCGAGGCCGAGCGCCTCGAGAGCTTGTTTGCCCGCGCCGCTGATGAACTCTCCGCAGACCCGGTGACGTGGGTAAAAGCCGGCCTCCGTGACCGTCACCGGGACATCGGCCCGGCGCAAGGCGATCCCGAGGGTGAGACCGGCGAGACCGCCGCCGATGATGTGGATCGGTTTCAAGCGGGAAAACCTGGATGGCGAACGGCGATTGTCCGGTGGGATCCGAGAAAACCGCTGCGGGAGCGGACCTGCCATTCGGGACTGGCGAAGCCGAGGAGGTGGGCGAGTTCGTGGTCGCGGAAACCTGCGTTGATGCTGACGTGTCCGTCGTGGCGGCTGACCGGGTGAAGTCCGAACGGCTGGAGGAGTTTGAGTTGATGTTGATGGATCCGACGACGGGCCGGTTCATTGGCGATGAGAAGGCGGATTCCGGCGGTTCGCAGGCGCTCGCCGAGTTCGGTGAGTTGTGGGTCGGTGAATTGGTGAAGGATCAGGTTGGCGATCACCACGTCGAAATCGCCGAACTGGGCGAACTGGAGCAAGTCTCCTTGGACCCAATCCCATTCCCGCCGCCATACCGGGGGCCGGGACCAGAAATCGAGCCCGGTGTAGGACGTGATCCCGGCGGTGGTGAGGACCGGTTGCAATTCCAGGCCGAGGTCACCCCGCCCGGCGCCGAGTTCGAGGATGCGGTCGCCGGACCGCAGGAGAGGCGGGAGCGTTTTGCGGAACCAGCGGCCGTTTCCCATGATTCGGTTGATCAAGCGGAGATCGCGTCGGTTTGCGACCGCGTCCGGGTGATTTTCCGGAAGGGAGTCGAGGATCTCGGGTTGGACGGAACGATTCATCTCCGGGCGAGGTTTTCGATTTTACAGGTCATTCGAACCCAGTATGAATGAATGGATATGAAAAGTCATTCTTTCCCCGCTTTCTTTCGGAAACGCGCCCCGGTTTCGGCCGTATTGGCGGCTTCGGTGATGCTCTGGCTTCCCGGAGGGTTGCGGGCCGAGGAGGCTGTGACATCCCCGGCGGAGATCGAGCCGAGGGAAATCGTCGCGGTCCTGCGGGCTCCGGCCCCGAAGATCCTGATCCCGAAATTGATGGAGATCGCCCGTCAAATCCAGCCGGGGATGCAGACCGAGGCATTGCCGTATGTGTTGGGCGGATTCCTGGGAGATCCGATGTTGACCGGTATTTCACCGACCGAAAACATCGGTCTGGTGTTGGTGGCTGATGGCGAAAGTCCGGCGCCGTATCTGGTGCTTCGGTTGACCGAGGAAAGTCTGTTGCGCGAGTCGTTGCGACGCTATGAAATGACGCTGAAGGATCACGGTGAATGGACGCTGGTCGCTCCGGAAGGTTATTCGTTGGATTGGATCGCCGGACGGGAGGCGGAGTTGGTCGGAGCTGTCCGGGCTCAGCGCCGCCATGATCTGGACCTGGCGGTGAACGTCGGGCTCGTGGCCGCCGGTTTGAAAAGTGAATTGGAAAACCTCCCGGTGGACGAAGGGGAAGGAGTCGAGCGGGCGATGCTCCAGGGCGTGATGGCCGAGGTGGAATCGGTGGTCGATTTGGGATTCGGGTTGAATTTCTCCGCCGATTACCTGGAGCAGGTTTATTTCGTGAAGGCGCGGTCCGGGTCGCCGTTGGCGCGCTTCCTTAACCAGAAACGGGCGGATGATTTCGGATTCGCCCGATTCATTGAAGGGGACGGGGCGATCTCGTTCCTCGGTGGCTTCGACGTCGGGGCGACCCGGACCTATGTCGAGCATTGGATCAACCTGCTCAGCGGGATCGACTTGGGGGGGATGGAAGGAAGCTTAACCCGTCTGGTCGATTTGGCGTTCGGTTTTATGGAGCGGACCAACGGGCTTTCCGGTGGAACGTTCTCGTTCGAGGGGATGATCCCGCGGATGACCTCGGTAGCGCCGGTCACGATGAGTGACGAGGAGCTGGTGACGATGCTGCGGGAGATGGTCGCGGCGATGGGGCCGATCTTTCAAGTCGCCGAAGCCGGCGATGGAGGTATGCGATACGAGTTGGTTCCGGAGACCGTGACAATCGGGGAAACGCCGGTGCACCTGCTGAAGATGGAATTTGATTTCGGCCCGGAGGAGGAAGAGATTTTCGCCACGCTTCCCGGAGGAATGGTTTGGTCGCAACAAGAGACTTATTACGCGGTGGTCGATGGACAGTTGGTTTCCGCGAGCGACGTGGGGCAGATCGCGACTTGGATCGAGCGGGTGAAGAAAGGAGAGCCGGTGGAAAACAATCTGGCGGATCGGTTGGCATTGAAGCCGGAGGAGTTGTTCGCGTTCGAGATCGACCTGATTCAATACTTCGGGCAAGTCTTCGCGATGATCATGCCGGGTGCCGCCGAAACGATGCGAGAGGATCGGCGCTGGGCGCCGGTCCGCGGGTCTGTGGCCGTGCGGGACGGGGAAGGGGATATGCGGATGGCGGTTCCGGTCGGCTCGATTGTTGCCGCCTACCAGACCGTGATGTCGATGGTGGGCGGATTGACTCCCGACCAGATTCTTCCGTCGGCCGAGGCTCCCTAGAACATGGAGGTGGTTTTTTTGGGAACCGGGACCTCGCAGGGGGTGCCGATGATCGGGTGCGATTGCGCCATTTGCCGGTCGGATGATCCCCGCGACAAGCGGACCCGCACGAGTGTCCACGTTGAAATGGACGGCTTTCACGTGCAGGTCGACGCGGGGCAGGAGTTCCGGTTGCAATGTTTGGCCAATGGGATCACTTGGACCGATTTGGTGATTTTGACCCATGGGCACGCCGACCACATCCTCGGAATGGATGACTTGCGAAGGTTTTGCGACCTTCTCGGCGGCGAAGCGCTGCCGGTCTATTCCACGACGGAAGGGGTGGCGCGGGTCCGGGCTATTTATCCTTACGCGGTCCTCGACCGGCCGATGACGCCGGGATATCCCGCCTTCCGCTTGGCGGAAATGCCGCCGCTGCTGGAGACGCCGGGAGGAACGATTCGCCGGGTATTGTTACCGCATGGAGCGATTGAGGTGCTCGGCTTGCTCTTTGAAGAGAAGAGCAGTGGCAAGCGATTCACTTACTTCACCGATTGTAAGCGGGTCGGTCCGGCCGAGCGGGATTTGGCGCGGGGGTCGGATCTCTTGGTCCTGGACGCCTTGAGACAGAAGCCGCATCCCTCCCACATGAACATTGACGAAGCGATCGAAACGGCGCTCGCCATCGGGGCGGGGGCGACCTACCTGACGCACCTGACCCACACCGTGGAGCACAAGGCCTACGATGACGTGCTGCCGTCGAACGTTTTTCTCGCCTACGACGGTTTGCGGGTGAAGTTGTGACCGAAGGGAAGTCGTCGGATCGCAGGATTTTCCGGTTTTTTGACGTGCCATCAGGCGGAAATCGTTCTTTATCTTTCCGAATGCATATTTTCCCGGCAATTGATCTGCGCGGCGGCCGTTGCGTCCGCCTGCTGCAAGGAAAAGCGGAAGCTGAGACCGAGTATTTTCGCGATCCCGCGGAAGCGGCGAAACTCTGGCGCGACGGCGGGGCCGAGTGGATCCACGTTGTCGACCTGGATGGCGCCTTCACCGGAACGCCGCAGAATTGGGCGAGCATCGAAAAAGTGGTCGCCACCGGGGCCAAGGTTCAAATGGGAGGAGGGATGCGGACGGAGGAGAGCATCCGGCGCGCGTTTGACCTCGGCGTGAGCCGGGTGGTAATGGGGACGAAGGCATGCGAGAGCGAAGATTTCGTCCGGCAACTCACGGAGCGTTTCGGCGATGGCATCGCGGTCGGGATCGATGCCAAGGAAGGGAAAGTCGCGATCAAAGGATGGGTCGATACGACCGATCTTCGCGCGATCGAGTTTGCCCGGCGGATCGCCGAGTGCGGGGTCTCCACCATCATTTACACCGACATCGGGACCGACGGCATGTTGACCGGACCGAATTTCGCGGCCCAGCGGGAAATGTTGGAATCGGTGAAGTGCGATGTGATCGCTTCCGGCGGGGTCGCCCGTCGGGAGGATGTGGCCGGGTTGGCCGAGCTCGCCGGGACTCATTCGAATCTCCTCGGCGTGATCGTCGGCAAGGCCCTCTACGAAGGGAAGGTCGAGCTTCCCGACTTGATCGGGTTGGCGCGCTCAGCGAAGAGCTGATAGCCGATAGACGATAGGCGATAGGCGATTCAGGGGGCTTTTTTCTCGATCGCTTCGGCCAGTTCTTCGATCGGGTAGCTGAGCATTTCGGCGAGGGTCGGGTGATACCATGGAGTCTTCAACAGATCGAAGACCGTGGCTTTCATCGTGAGGGCGACCGAGAAACAATGGATCAACTCGCCGGCGTCTTTTCCGGTGATCTCGGCGCCGAGAATCTCCCCGGTTTCGGCGTCGGCCAGGAGCCGGGCGAAGCCGTAATTGGCTTCCATGAGGATCGATTTTCCGTGATCGTTGAACGGATACGAGGCCGCGAGGAATTTCCGTCCCTTCGCATTTAGTTGTTTCTCCGATAGACCGGCCGTTGCCACTTGTGGATCGGTGAAAACGACTTGGACGAGATGGTCGTAATGGATCTCTTTGGTTTCACGACCGAAGGCGTGGCGGGCGGCCGTTTCCCCCTGTTGGACCGCGATGTGGACGATCTCATGGGGACTGCAACAATCGCCCGCCGCGTAGATGTCGGGGTTGGAGGTCTGCTGGAAATCATCGGTGATGATCCGTCCGGTCGGGGTGGTGTGGACCCCGGCGGCGTCGAGACGGAGGAGTTCGGTGTGGGGGCGGCGGCCGAGGGCGTTCAAGGCGTGGCGGGCCCGGCGGCGGAGTTCACGGGCGTTGCAGTCGAACGTGATCTCGATTTCGTCCCCGTCGTTCCGGATGTTTTTGACCGCCGTGCCGGTGATGACTTCCATCCCTTCATCGCGAAAGGCTGCCTCCACCGGTTCCGCCAGATCCGGGGCGAAGCCGGTCAGGATGTGGGAACTGCGTTGGATCAGGGTCACCTTGGAGCCGATCCGTTGGAGGAATTGGGCCAGTTCGCAACCGACAATGCCGCCGCCGAGAACAATGACCGACTCGGGGACGAAATCGAGATCGAGTACCTCGTCGCTGGTCCAGAGCCGCGTTTCCTGGAGGCCGGGGAGGGGCGGGTAATTGACTTTCGAGCCGACCGCCACCACGAATTTCCTGGCCCGGAGGCGGGTGCCGTCGGCCAGTTCGATCTCGTTGGGGCCGGTGAAATGGGCGAATTGGCGGAAAAGGTCGAAGGTCCCGGATTCGAGCCCTTCGCGCCGGTAATCGGCGAAATCGGCGATGATCCTTTTTTTTCGGGCGGCGACGGCCTTCATGTCGGCCTTGGCTGATGGGATTTCGAGGCCGAAGGTGGCGCCGTGACGGGCATGGTGGAGGAGTTCGCCGACGTAGATTAAAGTTTTCGACGGCATGCATCCCCGGAGGATGCACAGGCCGCCCAACTCCTCGGCACCGTCGACGACGGCGACCTTGTCGACGAATTCGCGGGCGGTTCGAGCCGCGGCATATCCGCCGCTTCCTCCGCCGAGAACGATCAAGTCGTAATCCATATGCGACGAAATTGGGGGAAAACGAGCGGGAGG
This sequence comes from Verruconatronum alginivorum, assembly GCF_056590205.1. NCBI lineage: Bacteria > Pseudomonadati > Verrucomicrobiota > Opitutia > Opitutales > Verruconatronaceae > Verruconatronum > Verruconatronum alginivorum. The sequence goes on from NZ_JBWPVQ010000001.1 coordinate 5,121,967, forward strand.
GCAAAAGGTAAATCAAGAGTACGGAAGGAGTTGAGGATGATTGAAATTTTTCTGCTATATCGTGAAAAAAGTTCTTGCATTCGCTCAAAGGAAACCTAGCATCCGTTTACATAGTCACTTTCCCCCGCATAGCGGGGGTTTTGGGGTAACTAAGAAAGCAGCTGGCGGGTCGCTTAGGGGTAGGCGACCCGCCTTTCTTTTGGCTGAATTCGAGACCGGGGTCGATCGGACCTCCGTTTGAAAACGAGAGCACGGGGGATATCTTGGGCGAAGGTGGAACGCAACGAACCGACGGGTGACGATCGAAGGAAAGCGGCGGCGCCGACCGTGGCGAAATGGGTGTTTTGGATCGTGCTCGCGCTCCTGCCGGTTGGGCTGTTGGCGTTGGTCGCATTCCGCACCGCGGCCAACTCCGTCGACGATTTTGTGAAGGCCAACAGTTTTGCGGCGGCGACGGTGGCGGCGGAATTCGTCCGGGACGACTTGGGCCGCAGCCTCGGATCGACTCGTTCTCTGGCGGAGAGGGTGGAATTCGTCGAGGCCGTCCGGACTCGCGATGTCGAGGCGGTGCGGTCCGCGTTTCGTTCGTTGGTGGAATTGTATCCCTCGATCGACCGGGTATTCGTCCATGACATCGACGGGGTGCTGTGGAGCGATTATCCGGAGGCTCCTGAATCGCTGGGAGTGAGTTTCAGTGGACGGGATTGGTATCAAGGCGTTTCCCGGGAGGGCGAACCGTATGTGTCCGTCGCCTACTTGCGAAACGCTGAGCCGCGTATTCCGGTGGTCGGCGTCGCCGTTCCGGTGCGGGAGGAGAACGGGCGAATTTTGACGGTCCTGGTGACCCAATACCGGCTGGACAGTATCCGGGAAGGTCTGCGGTATTTGCGGTTGGGGGAAGAAGGAACGTTGTTTTTGTTGGATCCGGCCGGGCGGGTGGCCGGTCATCCGGGACTCGATTTGACCGCTCGTTTGCATGACGACTACCAGGAGCTCGACCTGGTGCGGAGGGGATTGCGGGGCGGCAGTTACACCGGCCGGTTTTGGGATCCGGTGTCGGGGGAATGGACGGTGGCGACGGTGTTGCCGGTGGAAATCACCGGAGGGAACTGGGTGGTGGTGGCGCAGCAACCGGTGGCGGAGGCTTACGCGCCGGTGCGGCGGATTGGTTGGACGATCGGCGGGGCCGGGCTGATCCTCGCTCTGGTGGCCGCCGGGGTCGTAGTGGCCCTGTGGCGGATCAGTGAGAACAACCGGGCGTTGAACGCGGATTTGGCGCGACGAAATGTGGAATTGCAGAAGGCGACCATCGAACTGGAACGTTCGAACCGGGATCTGCAGGATTTCGCCTACGTGGCTTCGCACGACCTCCAGGAACCGCTCCGGATGGTCGGGAGTTACACCCAACTGCTGGCCCGGCGATACCAAGGCAAACTCGACGAGAAGGCCGACAAATACATTTTCTATGCGGTCGACGGCGCGAAGCGGATGCAGGCGTTGATCCAGGCTTTATTGACGTATTCCCGGGTCGGAACTCTCGGAAAGGAATTCGAGCCGACCGATTTGGACGCCGTGGTCCGGCAGGCTCTCTCGAATCTGGGCGTCGCGATCCACGAGGCGGAGGCGGAAGTGACCTGCGAGCCTTTGCCGGTGGCCCGGGGGGATCCGACCCAATTGCTTCAGCTCTTCCAGAACCTGATCGGCAACGCCATAAAATTCCGTGGGGAAGCGCGGCCCCGGATCCGGGTCTCGGCGGAAGCAGGGGAGAGTGAGGTCGTTTTCACGGTCGCCGACAACGGGATCGGAATTGATCCGGAGTACGCGGACCGGGTTTTCGCGATATTCCAGCGGTTGCCCACCGGGCGGGATGTTCCCGGCACGGGAGTCGGGCTGGCGGTTTGCAAACGGATCGTGGAGCGCCATGGGGGGCGGATTTGGGTCGAATCCGAGCCGGGGCGGGGATGCCGGTTCCGTTTTGCGCTTCCGGAGAATCCGGAATAAGTTGAGGCGATGGAAGGACTTGGCAGAGATATCGAGATCCTCTTGGTGGAGGATAATCCGGGCGACATCGATCTGACCATCGAAGCGCTTTCGGAAGCCAAGGTATGCAATAATTTAAGCGTGGTGCGTGACGGCGTAGAGGCGATGGACTTTTTACGGAGGGAGGGAACGCATGCGGGAGCGCCGCGCCCGGATTTGGTTCTTCTCGACTGGAACCTGCCCCGAAAGAACGGGCGGGAGGTGTTGGAGGAGATCAAGACCGACGCCATCCTTCGCCGGATTCCGGTCTGCGTGCTGACGACCTCCGCCGCGGACCAGGACATTTTAAAAGCCTACACGCTGAACGCGAATTGCTACATCACCAAGCCGGTTGATATGGAGCAGTTCATCCAGTTGGTTAAATCGATCGAAGGGTTTTGGCTGAGCGTGGTCAAATTTCCCCCGGAATAAAGGTGCTGAAGTGAATCGGGAAACCTCCACGCCGATCTCCCCCCGGGACAAGCTGCAACCGATCCGGGTCCTCTTGATCGAGGACAACCCGGGCGACGCGTTGTTGATGCAGGAGTGGGTGTCGGAAACGGCGGGCGATCGTTTTTCGATGGAATGCGAAGGACGGCTCGCGGCTGGAATCGACCGGCTCCGGGAGGAGGAGTTCGACCTGGTCGTGCTTGATCTTTCCCTGCCCGATAGCCGGGGGTGGAAAACCTTTGTCGAAGTGCGGAAGCATTCCCCCCAGATTCCGCTGATCGTGCTCAGCGGGCTGGACGACGAGGCGCTGGCGTTGAAGACAGTCCAGGAGGGGGCGCAGGATTATCTGGTGAAAGGCCAGGTGGATGGGCCCTCGCTGGTTCGGGCGATGCGGTATGCGGTGGAGCGTCGCCAAGCGGAAAAAGCGTTGGCGGAGGAGCGGAACCTGCTGCGCATCCTGCTCGATAGTCTCCCGGACCCGATCTATGTGAAGGACAAGGAGGGCCGCTATTTGATGGACAACGAGGAGCATATGCGTCTCCTCAAGGCGGAATCGAAAGGGGAAGTGTTGAACAAGACGGTCTTCGATTTTTTCCCTCCGGAGATCGCGGAGAAATATCAGGCGGACGACGGTTACGTCCTGCGGACCGGGAGCTCGGTTATCAACCGCAGCGAATGCCATCGGTTGCGGGAAGGGAAGGAGAAGTGGGTCTTGACCACCAAAGTTCCGTTGCGGGACACCGAAGGAAAAGTCTGGGGGCTGGTCGGCATCTCGCGGGACATCACCGAACGGAAAAAGGCGGAGGAGCAATTGGCGCATTATAATCTCGAACTCCGCAAGAAGAACGAACAATTGGAGGCCGACCAACGGATGGCGCGCGAGATCCAGCAGGCGCTCCTGCCGAACCAGTATCCGACTTTTCCCCACAACGTCCGGCCGGAGGAAAGCGCGCTGCAGTTCTGCCATTGTTACCGGCCGACGGAGTTGGTCGGGGGAGACTTTTACCATGTGCTGGCCTTGTCCGACACCGAAGCCGGGATTTTTATTTCGGACGTGATGGGGCATGGAGTCCGGTCCGCGCTGGTCACGGCGATTCTGCGAACGGTGGTGGAGGAGTCGGCCTCGGTCGCCCATAATCCGGGTCGTTTTCTGCATGAAATCAACCGGTCGTTGAGCACCATTCTCACCCGGACGGGAACGCTGATGTTCGCGACCGCGTTTTATGTGATCGCCGATGTGAGCCGTAACGAGTTGCGATTCTCCAATGCCGGGGGGCATCCGCCCCCTCTGCGGATCCGCCGCGAGAGCGGGGAGGTCGAACCGATCGTTGCCTCCCGGGGAAGTCCGGGACCGGCGCTCGGCTTGCTGGAAGACGCGGTTTACGCTACCTCGGTTTCCGATTTGATGCAGGGCGACCGGCTGTTTTTTTTCACCGACGGCATCTTCGAAGTGGAAGGAGCCGACGGGGAGAATTACGACCAACATCGTTTGGCGGAAGCGGTCAAGGCCGCCATCGATCTTCCGGTCCAGGATTTATTCGACAACCTTCTGTCGGAAATCCAGCGTTATGCTGCGGCCCATGCCTTCATCGACGACATCTGTCTGGTTGGCATGGAGGTGCGGAAAACCGGTTTTTGTCCGGAAGCGAAAAGCTCCGGATTTTGAACCGGCGGCATGGCGGCGATCGTCTTCCCCATTGGTCATCGGTTGTCCGGGACTAGTCGGATCCTTCTTTTCTCTCGATTTGTTTTTGACAACCGGCGCCCTTTCTTCCCATTAAAGGCGGTGTCCCGGACTGCGGGGCCGTTTTAATCAGAGAGGAAGCACTTCTATGCCAATCGCCACACCTAAACAATACGCCGAGATGCTCGCGGCCGCCCAAGAGGGCGGTTACGCCTACCCGGCCGTCAATATTTCGTCGCTCGCGACGCTGAACGCCTCCATGAAGGCATTCGCGGACAAGAAGTCAGACGGGATCATCCAGGTTTCGACCGGGGGCGGTGAGTTTGCCTCCGGTTTGAACGTCAAGAACGCGGCCCTCGGGGCGATCGTTTTGGCCGAGGCGGCCCATCGGCTCGCCGACCAATACGACGTTTTCTTCGCGCTCCACACCGATCATTGCCAAGCGAGCAAAGTCGATTCTTTCCTTCGCCCGCTGATCGAGGCGACCGCGAAACGCCGGGCGGCCGGTCAGGGAAATTTGTTCCAGTCGCACATGTTCGACGGATCGGAACTGCCGTTGGACGAGAATTTGAAACTGTCGAAGGAGCTCCTGAAGCTTTGCGCGGAAAACGAGATCATCCTCGAAGTCGAAGCCGGCGTGGTCGGCGGGGAGGAAGATGGCATCGACAACAGCGGCCTGCCGGCCGAAAAACTCTACACCACTCCGGAAGATATGCTGGCGGTGTATGAAGCGTTGAATGGCGTCGGCAAATACATTTTCGCCGCGACCTTCGGCAACGTTCACGGCTCCTACAAGCCCGGCGCGGTGAAACTTCGTCCGGAGATCTTGAAAAAAGGTCAGGAGGCGGTGATCGCGAAATACGGCAAGGAAGCCGAATTCGACTTGGTGTTCCATGGCGGATCCGGTTCGGACTTGTCGGAGATCCGCGAGACGCTGGATTACGGGGTGATCAAGATGAACATCGACACCGACACTCAATACGCCTTCACCCGGCCGATCGTCGACCACGTGATGCGCAATTACGACGGCTGTTTGAAGATCGACGGCGAAGTCGGCTCCAAGAAGCAATACGATCCGCGCGCTTACCTGAAGAAGGCGGAAGCGGGAATGGCCGCCCGTCTCGGTCAGGCTTGCGAAGACCTTCTTTCGACCGGCAAGACCTTGTTCAAGAAATAATCGGGAAACCGATAGTGATAGTGGCGGAGGCATCCTGCCTCTGTGCGTGGGTTCAGCGGAACGAGCTTGGAAAACACACGGAGCCGGGACGGCCCCTCCCACATTCTCCCAGGCGCACGCTCGAAAAGAGCGCGCGCCTTTGCTCTGTAAGGAGAACCGCAGATGGGCGCAGATAAGCGCAGATGAAGAGAGGAGGGATGTGGGGAGCTAAACTCGGAGGTGGTGCGGGCGGAGGGAGTCGAACCCTCGTCTCAAGCTTGGGAAGCTCACATAATAGCCGTTATACGACGCCCGCAAAATTCGAGATCATCATCAATCGCCATAATTCGGCGGTTTTCAAGCCCTTTTTTCCGAGTTTGCGCCGGTCTACGCAGGGCGGAATCCTGGAACGGTTATCGGCCGAGGGTAAAACGGTGGCTTGCCAAGGAATGGTAAAATAGTGATATTCCGGCAACTTGATGCCGCCCGCGCGGTCCTCTTTTCCTGCCAATGTCGTATCGAACCTCTTCCGCTGTTTTTGTCATCACGCTTCTGTTGGCCGTCTTCCTGGCGGTGCGCCTGTTCGGCGATCGGCCGGACGACTCACCGGCTGGGCCAATTGAGGAAACCGCGGTGGAGGAGATTCCGCGGGAGGAGACGCCGTTGGATGACGCCGATCCGGTTCCGCCGCCGGGAGCGGAGATTCCATCCGACCGGCCGGTTTCGGTTTATGTGATTCCAATCGAGGGGGAGATCGGTCAGGCGCTGCTTTTCGTCTTTCGCCGCGGAATGAAGGAGGCGATCGAAATGGGGGCTGACGTGGTGGTGCTCGATATGAATACGCCCGGCGGTCGGCTCGACGTGACGTTGCAAATGATGGAGATGCTCGACCGGTTTTCCGGTCGGACCATCACTTACGTCAATAGCGACGCGATTTCCGCCGGGGCCTTCATCTCCGCCGCGACCAATGAAATCTGGTTCGCGCCTCGGGGGGTGATTGGCGCGGCCGCTCCAGTGGCGGCCACCGGACAGGAGATTCCCGAGACGATGCAGCGCAAGATCATGAGTTACCTCGGCGCCCGGATCCGGGCCTTCACCGAGGATGTTCCTTACCGGGCGGAAGTTTTGATGGCGATGGTGGACGCCCAATACGTGCTGGAAATCGACGGCGAAGTGATTTCGCCCGAGGGGGAGCTTCTCTCGTTGACCGCGACTGAAGCGATGCGGGAGTTTGGCGATCCGCCCCAGGCTTTGTTGGGAACCGGGATCGCGCCGAGTCTCGAAGCGCTCCTGAACGAAAAGTATGGCGAAGGTAACTACACCGTGGCCGAGTTTATTCCGACGTGGTCGGAGGAATTGGCTCGATGGCTCACCTCGATCGCCCCGTTGCTGTTGGGGATCGGACTCCTGTGCATATTTTTCGAATTCAAGACCCCGGGTTTCGGTGTGATCGGCGTCACGGGATTCCTCTTGTTGACGCTCGTTTTCCTCGGCCATCATTTGGCGGGGTTGGCCGGGATGGAACCGCTTTTGGTCTTCTTGCTCGGGGCACTTCTGGTGTTGGCGGAGATTATTTTCTTCCCCGGGCTGATCATTCCATCGGTCGTCGGAATCGTGTTGATGATCGGATCGTTGATTTGGGGGATGGTCGACATCTGGCCGGCGGAAGCGTTCGAGCTGACTCCCGATATGTTTGTCCGTCCGTTGCTCAATTTGGCGGCCGGTTTGGCCCTGGCCGTGGCGGGCGCGGTGGCGTTGGCGAAATTCATTCCCCGTTCCTGGTTCTGGGATAAAATGATTTTGCAAGGGGGGATCCTGGGGGATTCCCAGCACGACGGGCTGGCTCCGGCTGGAGGACCAGCGGTGCCCGCGAAGGCCGGGATCGGGGATGTCGGCGTGGCGGTGTCGGATCTGTATCCGTCGGGGGAAATCGAGATTGACGGGCGGCGTTATCAGGCGCGGATCGACCGGGGCTCCGCGTCCCGTGGAGATACTTTGGAAGTGGTCGGTTATCTCGATTTCGGATTGCTTGTCCGGCGAAAGAACCGGTAGTCTCCGGCTTTCGCAATACTCTCCTTTTCTCTTCGTCGGATCGCTTCCCGCGACCGTTTTTTGAACTATGCTGGCCATCATCGTCGGGCTCTTTCTTTTGGGGCTCTGTTTAATTTCACTGGAATTGCTGGTCCCGGGGGGCATCCTCGGTTTGGTCGGAGTGTTGTCTCTACTCGGCTCCTGGACTGTGGCGTTCGTCGAGTATGGCGTGGCGGGCGGAATGCTCGCGGTCTTGATCGGGTGCGTTGTGATCGGGATTTCGCTGACGATCGAACTGAAATTCATTCCCCGGACCACCGCCGGACAGCGCCTTTTCTTAAAAGGCTCGATCGGGGGAACCAGTCAGCGTTCGGTGGCACCGGCGGACATGACCGGGAAGCAAGGCAAAACGGTGACGACGCTTGCTCCGACGGGGGTGGTTGAAATCGACGGCAAGACCTACGAAGGCTTTTCGTTGAGCGGGCTGGTGGAACGGGGGGCGCGGGTGGAAGTGGTCGACGCCGACAATTTCCGGGTGCGGGTGAAGAAAATCTGAACCACTATGGGCGAAACGATTGTATTATTTGTTTTTCTGATGATCGCCGCCGGATTCACCCTGCGGAAAGCGGCGCCGGTATTCGCTTGTTGGGCGACCGTCCGCCGCAAGGGAGGAACGGTCGGGTTGTGGACGATCTGGAGCCTGTATCTGCGGAATCTTCCATTCGAGGCGTTGACCGCGGCCCACCTGACTGCCCGGCAGGCGGAGGTGCGGATCCCCCTGGCCGAGTTGGTCGCCCATGCCCGGGCGGGCGGCGACGTGCGTGCGGTGGTCCACGCTTATGTGGCGATGCGGCAGTCCGGGAGCGAAATCGATTTTGCCCGGGTTTGCGAAATCGAACTCGCCGATTTGGAACCGGAGGAGGTGGAGGTCCTCTGAGGCGAGGAATCGGTTCGAGCGACCGATTTTTTTCGTGTCTTTCCCGTTGAGTGTTATTAGCTTTCCCCGAACGAAATTTTCTCACCCAATAAACTGAGTAGGTAGAAACCGTAACCATGGAACTGAACTTCACTGTTATTGCCGTCATTGTCCTGGCGATCATCCTGTTGGTGGTCCTGGGGATTTTTCTCTCGTTTTTCAGCGTGTGGCTTCGAGCCTGGCTGGCCGGCGCCTATGTCGGGATTCCGAACCTGGTGGCGATGCGCCTCCGGCAGGTGCCTTATGACAAAATCGTCGACGCCCGGATCACCGCCAAGAAGGCCGGGATCGAAATGAGCACCGACGAACTCGAAGCCCATTATCTGGCGGGCGGGAATGTAATTCCGACCGTGCAGGCCTTGATCGCGGCGATGAAGGCGGGCATTCCGCTCGATTTCACCCGGGCATGCGCTATCGACCTCGCGACCAAAGGGAGCGGGAAGTCGGTGAACGAAGCGGTTCGCACCTCGGTTGACCCGAAGGTGATCGATTGTCCGAATCCCGCCCAAGGCCGGAGCACGATCGACGGTGTCGCCAAAGACGGGATTCAAGTGAAAGTGCGCGCCCGGGTCACGGTGCGAAGCAACCTGGATCGTTTTGTCGGGGGCGCGAAGGAGGAAACGATCATCGCCCGCGTCGGTGAAGGGATTGTGACGACCATCGGTTCCGCCGCTTCCTACAAGACGGTGTTGGAAAGTCCGGATTCGATTTCCAAAGTGGTGTTGCAACGCGGACTCGATGTCGGGACCGCGTTTGAAATTCTTTCGATCGACATCGCCGATGTCGACGTCGGCGAAAACGTCGGCGCCCAACTGCAGGAAGCCCAGGCGGAAGCGAATAAAAACATGGCCCAGGCCCAGGCGGAAATCCGGCGGGCCGCCGCGGTGGCGCTTGAGCAGGAAATGAAGGCGCGGGTCCAGGAGATGCAGGCGAAGGTCGTCGAAGCCCAGGCGCAGGTCCCGCTGGCGATCGCCGAAGCTTTCCGCGAAGGAAACCTCGGGGTGATGGATTACCAACGGTATATGAACATCCAGGCCGATACCGACATGCGGAAGTCGATTGCCAAACCGGGCCAGGAAGACGAAGGTAGAAAATAAGAAGGTTTGAACCTCGGCGGACCCGGCGCGGGAGTAATCCAACGCCGGGATTCGCCGGATCCGATTATTTTACATGGATTGGCTGACGGAATATTTCGACATCCTGTTGCCGGTGGCGTTGGTTCTCTTCTTTTTGTTCCAGCGGATGTTCGCGCGGGACGAAGGGGAGGGGGTGCCTCCGGGGGAGCCGTCGGAAGCCGAAGCGGAAGCCCGGCGCATCCAGGAGGAGATCCGGCGCAAAATCATCGCCCGTCAGCAAGGGAGAACGGAGGAAGCGGAGGAACCGGCGTTCGAGGAGTTCGAGCGGGAAGGTCCGGTGGTTTTCCCCCGGCGTCACCAGGAGTATGAGGAACGCCCTCCGGTGGTGCAGCAACCGCCGCCGGTTCGCCGTTCGCAGCCCGAGCCGAGGCCGACGGTCTCGACCGGTGGACCTCGCCGCGATATCCAGGAGGAATTGCGGATTCAGAAGGAACGCTTGGAAGAATCTCGTCGGGCCAAAGCCGAGGCGGTGCGCCGCACCTCGCGGGCGGGACTGCCCGCGGCGGAGCGGGTCGCCCAGGCCCATGTCCGGCGTGAAGTCGCCGGAGATTTGCGGGCGCAATTGTTCGCCGATCTGGCGACAGCCGACAGCATGAAGCGGGCTTTTTTGTTGAAAGAAGTGGTCGACCGGCCAGTCGGGCTCCGTTCGCGCCCGGACGTTTTTTCAAATTGGTCCTGAGGCGGCTGAATACGCGTGATCGAAGTCGCCCAATTACGGAAAACCTTTGCCGCGGGGCGTCAGACGGTCAAGGCGGTGGACGCGGTGAGTTTCACTTGCCGCCCGGGAGAGATTTTCGGTCTCCTGGGGGCCAACGGTGCCGGAAAAACCACTACCCTCCGGATGTTGGCGACCCTGCTCCGTCCCAGCGGCGGCAGCGCCCGCGTGGAAGGATTTGACGTGGTCGCCGAGCCGAAGGAGGTCCGGCGGAAAGTCGGTTTTTTGTCGACCGCCACCGCTCTCTACGGTCGGTTGACGGCGGAGGAAATGGTGTTGTATTTCGGGCGGCTCCAGGGACTAGGCGAGAGTGAATTGCGGGAGCGGGCGGAGCAGCTTTTTGGTCAACTCGGGATCGACAGTTTTCGCGATCGCCGTTGCGACCGCCTTTCCACCGGGATGAAGCAAAAGATCTCCATTGCCCGCGCATTGATTCACAATCCGCCGGTGATGATCTTCGACGAACCGACTTTGGGGCTCGACGTGATGGCGGCCCGTCAAATCGTGCAATTCATCCGGGAGTGCCGAGAGGCGGGCAAAACGGTATTGTTTTCCACCCATGTGATGAGCGAGGTTGAGAAGTTGTGCGACCGGGTGGCGGTCATTCACGGCGGTCGGATCCACGCGGAGGGAAGTTTGGAGGATTTGTACGACCGTTACGGCGAGCGGGAAATGGAAGAGGTCTTTGTAAAAGTGGTCGGCGAGGCGGAAGGCCGGGGGGAAGGAGTCCGGAGCGATGGCTGAGGCGAGAAATATGTTGGGTGTCGTTTATCGGAAGGAGTTGATCGATTCCCTCCGGGATCGCCGCGCCCTGATCTCGATGATCGCGGTCCCTCTGATTGTGATGCCCTTGCTTTTGGTCGGAATGGGCGGGCTCACCTTCAAAATGGCGGAACGGGCCCGGGTGGAGATCCATGAAGTGATGATCCTCGGCGGGGAGCACGCGCCGGAAGTGGTCGACAGTATCCGGGAGTTGGAGACAATCCGCCTGGCGGAGCCATCGGACGACTTTCGGCGGCGGATCGCCGACAAGGAGCTCCCGGCGGCGCTGCAAGTCCCGCAAGGCTTCGCGGAAGCGGTGCGGCGCGGGGAACCGGCCGCCCTGACGATCTTTACCTATGAAGGAGAGTCGAGGTCAAACGAAGCGGCGCGGCGCTTGAAAAGCCATTTGCGGGAGATTCGGCAGACGGTGGTGGTGGAGCGGCTCGGGGCCCACGGATTAGCAGAAACGGTGTTGGAACCGTTTGAAGTGAATCGGGAGAACGTGGCGCCGCCCGAACGGGTCACCGGGGCGGTGATCGGCCAGTTGTTGCCGTATATTTTGATCATGTTGTGTATCACCGGGGCGGTTTATCCGGCGATGGATTTGACCGCGGGGGAAAAGGAACGCGGGACCATGGAGACCTTGTTGAGCAGCCCGGTCTCCCGGACCACTCTGGTTTTGGGGAAATTTCTGGTGGTCCTGACCTTTTCCATCGTGACGGCCCTGCTCGCCCTGTCGGCGCTCGGCGGAACGTTTTGGGTCGCGGTGGCCTTGTTGCGGGCGACCGGGGGCATCATCGATTTGGCGATCAGCCCCCTCGCGATCGGGGGATTTTTCATTCTGCTCCTCCCGATCGCCGCCCTGTTTGCGTCGCTGTTGCTGGTGATTTCGCTCTTTGCCCGGACCTTCCGGGAAGCCCAAACCTACGTGAGTCCCTTGTTGATCGTGGCGATTCTCCCGGCGGCGATCGCATTGATGCCCGGGGTCGATTTGACTCCCGCCATCGCTTTGGTGCCGGTGCTTAACATCAGCCTCATCGGCAGGGACATTCTGAGCGGGATCTTCGATTGGGGGTATATTGGCCTGATCCTTGGATCCTCCACCGTGTATGCCGCGCTGGCCCTTTGGGCGGCGGTTCGGTTGTTTTACCAGGAATCGGTGGTGTTCAGGGGATAGGAAACGTCGACGATTTATGCCGAAAAAATCAACCGCCGAACGGTCGCCATTGATGTATGCGGCCTCCGATACCAACGCCGACCTTCTTTATTTCGGCCGGTTTTTCGCTCCGGACCCGTTTATCGCGTTTGAACATGGGGGACGGCGTTACGCGGTGCTAAGTCCATTGGAAATCGCCCGTGGCCGCCGTGAATCGCGTTTCGATGAAGTCCTCGCGCTGGAGGAATGGAAACGGAAGGCGAGTGAGAAGGCGAAAGGGAAGACCGCCGGCGTGGCGGAGATCATCGCGGCTTTGGCCGACGAGTTTTCGATCGCGGGCTTTCAGGTCGGGGCGGATTTTCCGTTTGGGCTGGCGCGGAAGCTGGAAGAGGCGGGGGTCACCCTGGAGATCGCCGCCGGCGGGTTATTCCCGGACCGCGAACGGAAGACGGCCGAAGAAGCTGAAATGATCCGGCGGGGCAACCGTTGCAGCGCGGCCGGAATTCGGGCGGCCGAAGTTCTTTTGCGGAAGGCGACGGTGCGGAAGGGAAAACTGTTTTTGGAAAACCGCTATCTGACCTCCGAGCGATTGAAGGAGGAGATCGAGATCGCGTGCTTGCGCGCCGGGGCCGTCGCCAGCCATACGATCGCGGCCGGGGGTGACCAAGCCTGCGATCCGCACTGCACCGGGAGCGGAGTGTTGCGGGAAGGCGAGTTGATCATCGTCGACGTGTTTCCCCGGGTGACGGCCACCGGGTATCACGGGGACATGACCCGAACGTTTTTGAAAGGGAAGGCCTCCGAAGCTCAGAAGAAGCTGATCGCAACCGTCCGGGCCGCGCACGGGGAAGCGATGAGACGGGTGAAAGCGGGCGTCAAAGGAGATACGATCCACCGGACGGTGATGCGAACGTTCGAAGAAGCCGGGTATCGAACCCGTCTCGATGGGGCGCAACCGGAAGGATTCTTCCATGGGACCGGTCATGGGCTTGGATTGGAGGTCCATGAAGCGCCTCGGGTTTCGCTGAACGCTCCCCGGTTGAAAGCCGGACAGGTGGTGACGATCGAGCCGGGCCTTTATTACCCGGGAGTCGGGGGCGCCCGGGTGGAGGACGTCGTTTGGGTGAAAGGCGGCGGGGGCGAGACCTTGTCGAACTACCATTACCGCTGGCAGTTGTGAGAAACGGGCGCTCCCCGTCGTATTATTCAAGCATCGGCGGGAGTGGAAGTAACTCGGATAGGCTCAACTGACACCACCAATTTATTGAAACCAATTTGGCGGGTATAGTTTTTTTCCACTTCCATGCAAGGGACTGCCTCAATGACCTTTAAACTGGAGACCAGCTGGGGGAATTGCTTCAAGAAACCGCGTATGATGGCCCGGGCGTGATGCGCTCCCAGGCAGTTGTGGTGACCAAAGCCAAAGGCGACGTGGGGATTGGGTTTGCGTTCAAGATCGACTTCGTTCGGATTCTCGAAAACTTCCGGGTCCCGGTTGGCTGCCGCCCAGGTGAGTGAGATCCGTCCCCCTGGCTCGACCTGATGGCCATGAACATCGGTTTTCATGGGACAGACGCGACCAATATGGGTTAGAGGGATGGCCAACCGAAAGAATTCCTCCGCTGCCGTGTTGATCGCTTCGGGATAGGCCCGCAGGTGGGCCATCGCCTCCGGGTTTTTGGCGAAATACGCGATAATTCCGGTCATGGTATGGATGATCGTATCGCGGCCACCGGCAAAGGCGAGGTTGGCGAAACCTTCCTTTTCCTCGTCGGTGAGCGGTCGTCCATCGATCTCAGCGGCATTCAGAGCGCTGTAGAAATCGTCGCCCGGATGCTCCTTGGCTTTTTGAAACATCATTCGGTTGTAGGCGTCCATTTGGGAGCCCTTGGCCTTGCCGTCACCTGATCGAATGACGTGCACCCCCCATGAGATCCATTGGTCCCCCTCCGATTCCGGGACGTTCAGCAGGTGGCTAACGCATAAGACTGGATAGGAATTGCCAAATCGTGGACCGCATCGAATGTGCCTCGCTCGACCATTCTTTGCAGTATGCGGCCGATCAATCCGTCAATCCTCGCTTTGACCTCCGGTTGCTTGGGGCGGAGGAAGAAAGGTTCGACGAGTTTGCGGTAGTCGCCGTGTTTCGGGGGATCGAGTTCGATCGGGTATTGACGCACGTCCCGTAGCGCTTCTTCGGAGGGAATTGGAACCCGGCGGGGGGCGTCCGAGCTAAAAGTCTGCCAGTCTTTGGCTGCCTTGCGGACCTCTTTCAACTGCAGCAGCATGGGGATTTTTTCCCCGTGTTGAAATTCGCCCAGCATCATCGGGCAACGCGTCCGGGCTTCCTCAAACGGATCGCCGGTGATGTAAGTGTTCGTCGGCATATGAGATTTTTGGAACTTTAATGAAAATCGGGGGGCGGCGATTTACTCCTTTGGCGGGATTGTAACTTCCAGGCCGTCCAACTCATCGGTCAGCACGATCTGACAACTCAACCGGCTGTTCTCCTTGGTCCGGTCGTCGAACTCGAGGGTATCGGCTTCCATCGTCCCGGCAGGCTCGATTTTGCCCTGCCAGTCCTTTGCGACGTAGACGTGACAGGTGGAGCAGGAGCAAACCCCTCCGCAATCGCCATCGATACCTTCGATTTCGTGGAATTGGGCGATTTCCATCAGGCTGCCCTCCACATTTTCAAGGGTCACAATTTTTCCGGAAGGGGTGATGAAGGTTACTGTCGGCATAAAGAGGTGCACGAGGTCTGTAAATGGGTCAAAGAGTGAAAATTAAATCGTTGTTCAGGTCCCATTTGTGATCAGCAGCGTAACAAATCAGACCGATTTTGACTTCTCGGTTTGTTTCATTTCACTATATTTTTCGCTCGTTTTTTGCCAGAACCACGCCTCATTTATGCAAGTTAGTTACGAATCGGTCCCCTATCGTCCCGGCGAATCCATTGCCTGTTTCGAATTCAACGGCCCCCGGATTCTCTGCCCGTATCACCAACATCCTGAGTTTGAAATCGCGTGGATCGTCCGCAGTGAGGGGCGGGTGCTTGCCGGCGATTCCCTTACCCGGTTTCAAGCGGGGGATCTCTTTTTGTTGGGAGCCCATCTTCCCCATGCTTTTTGGAACGACGACGATTCCGGGAATGCGCGAACCGTAGTGGTGCAGTTCAAGCGTGATGCCTTCGGTGAAAAGCTTTTTGCCGTCCCGGAAACGCTGGAAATCGCCCGGCTCCTGGTTGCATCGGAGCGCGGCCTGCGCTGGAACATCGCGGGGCATCCGCGTTTGGCCCGCGTGCTTCACGGCCTTGGCGCCCGGCGGGAGACCGGCCGAATCATTCAGTTTTTGGAAGTGCTGCGGCAGCTTGCCCAGATGGCTCCGGCAGCGGAGCTTTCATCGATCGCCTGCGGACAGGCCTTGAAAGGGCGTGATTCTTCCCGGATGGAGACCGTGACCCAATATGTGCGCGGACATCTTACGGAAACCATCAGCCAAACCGAGGCGGCTCGTCTGACAGGGATGTCGGTGTCGAGTTTTCGGAGGTTTTTCCAACGCACGGCTCGCCGGACATTTCCTTGTTTCGTCAACGAACTGCGGATCAGCGAAGCTTGCCGATTGCTTCTGACGACCGATTTGACCGTCACTGAAATTCTCTATCGGTGCGGTTATAGCAACCCGGCCAATTTTTACCGTCGCTTTCGCCAAGTCCTGGGGACCACTCCGAAAGGCTACCGGCGGCGCGAACGTGCGACCGCGTGGAGAGTCCCCTCCGGGGCGGCGGCGACTTGATGTTTCATGTTGCAGTGAGGGGAGAGGCTGGCATATTGCCCTCTTCACTGAAAAAATCGTTATGGGAAAAAGCTTGTTTGAAAAGGTGTGGGACGCGCATGCGGTGCGGGAGCTGTCGAACGGACAGACCCAACTGTTTATCGGCACCCACCTGATCCACGAAGTCACGAGTCCGCAGGCGTTTGGGATGTTGCGGGATCTCGGCTTGAAAGTCGCTTATCCGAACCGCACGTTTGCGACGGTCGATCACATCGTGCCGACCGATCAGCGCGAGGAACCGTTCGCCGACGCCCTGGCCGACGCCATGATCAAGGAACTGCGCCGCAATTGCGAGGAGTTCGGGGTCACTTATTTCGACATCGCTTCCGGGAAACAGGGGATCGTCCACGTCGTCGGACCGGAGCAGGGGATCACCCAACCGGGCACCACCATCGCCTGCGGCGATTCGCACACCTCCACCCACGGGGCGTTCGGCGCGATCGCGTTCGGGATCGGCACCAGCCAGGTGCGCGATTTGCTCGCCACCCAGACCATGGCCCTCGGCAAGCTGAAGGTCCGGCGGATCAACGTCAACGGCGAGCTCCGTCCGGGGGTTTACGCCAAGGATGTCATTTTGCACATCATCCGGACCCTCGGGGTGAACGGCGGCACCGGTTTCGCCTACGAATACGGCGGCGACGTTTTCGACCGTTTCTCCATGGAAGAGCGGATGACGGTTTGCAACATGTCGATCGAGGGCGGCGCCCGCGTCGGTTATGTGAATCCCGACGAAACCACCTTCGCTTACTTGAAGGGACGTCCCTACGCCCCGAAGGCGGAGGAGTGGGAGAAGGCCGTGGCCCGCTGGAAGGCCGTGGCCTCCGATCCGGATTGCGAATACGACGATGTCGTCGACATCCGGGCCGAGGACATTCCTCCGACCGTCACCTGGGGGATCAACCCCGGGCAGGCGATCGCCATCGACGAGGATGTGCCGTCGCCGGAGAGCGTGTCGGCCGCCGAAAAGGAGTCGGTGGAAGAGGCGCTCGCCTATATGAAATTGACTCCCGGAGCCCCGATCAAGGGGACTCCGGTGGATGTCGCCTTTTTCGGCAGCTGCACCAACGGCCGTCTCTCCGACTTCGTCGAGGCCGCCCGTTATCTCAAGGGAAAGACGGTCAATCCGTCGGTGAAGGCGATCGCGGTGCCCGGTTCGCAGGCGGTCGGCCTGTTGTGCGAAGAGATGGGAGTCGCCCAGACCTTCCGCGACGCCGGTTTCGAATGGCGCGGGGCCGGGTGTTCGATGTGTCTGGCGATGAATCCCGACAAGCTGGTCGGCGACCAACTCTGCGCCAGCAGCAGCAACCGCAACTTTAAAGGCCGCCAAGGGAGTCCGACCGGCCGGACCATTTTGATGAGTCCGGTGATGGTGGCGGCGGCGGCGGTCACCGGTCGGATCAGCGACGCCCGCGAGGTTTTCGGGGTGAAGGAATTGGTGGAAGCATAATCGGGAGGTAGAATCGATATGGCACTGGATAAGATTACTGAAGTGAAAGGGCGCGGCGTTTACGTGCCGGGCGACGACATCGACACCGACCGGATCATTCCGGCCCGTTTCATGAAGTGCATCACCTTCGACGGATTGGGGGAGTTTCTCTTCTATGACGTCCGCAAGGACGAAAACGGTCAGGACCGGAAGCATCCGCTCAACGATCCGAAACACGCCGGGGCGACGATTCTGTTGTCCGGCTCGAATTTCGGTTGCGGCAGTTCCCGCGAACACGCTCCCCAAGCGCTTTACCGCTACGGATTCCGGGCGGTGATCGCGGAGAATTTCGCGGAAATTTTCTTTGGCAACTCGACCACCCTCGGTATGCCGTGCGTCAGTCTGGCCGGGGCCGACATCCGGGAAATCGCGGCGGCGATCCAGGCGAATCCGGAGTTGGAGATTTCGATCGACGTGGCGAACTCGAAAGTGACCGCCGGTGACAAGGTTTACCAGGCGTCGCTGCGGGAGAGCGCCCGCCATGCGCTGATCGGTGGCCATTGGGATCCGATCGCGGAGTTGCTCGAAGGAAAGCCCGAAATCGAAAAGGTGGCCGAGCGCCTGTCCTACGTCTGATTTTGTCCGGGATGGGCGGGACCGGATTTGACCGGACCGCCCGTCCCGGCACCCGTTGCCTGTTCCTCTTTCTCTCTCGTCGTCCGTTATGCAGGAAATCATTACCGGAGCGGGGATCTTCATTTACCCGCTGGCCCTGTGTTCCCTGGTCGGGGTCTTCGTGATCATCGAACGGGCGATCGCCTTGCGCCGCGGCCGGATCCTGCCGCGCGGCGAGCTGGCCTCGGTCGAGGCCGGGAAGTTGCCGGTCGGCGATTCGGTGTTGGCGCGGTTGGCCCGGATTGCCGGGAGTTCTCCGGCGGACGACGAAAACCTGCATGCGGTGGCCCGGTTGGAGGTCAACCGGATGGAGCGCGGCTTCGTTTTCCTGGAAATCATCATCAGCGCGGCTCCCTTGCTCGGGTTGCTCGGCACGGTGACAGGGTTGATCCAGGTCTTTTCCAGCATTACTCCTGAAACCGGTCTGCCTGAGCCGGCGGCCTTCGTGCAAGGGGTCGCCTTGGCGCTCACCACCACGGTGGTCGGATTGGCGATCGCCATTCCCTGTCTGGTGGCCAACAGCTATTTTCAGCGGAAGGTGGAAACCTTCACCGTGCAGCTCGGGGCGGTGGTCGAGCAAATTCAAGGACAACGGCGACGCCCATGAGCTGGATCGTGCGCAAGCGGCGGCGGCCGGAGATCAACATCATCCCGCTGATCGACGTCCTGACCATTCTCATTTTCTTCTTTCTGTTGACCATGCAATACCGGGAGGTTGTCACCTTGAACCTGGTGTTGCCGAAGATCGAAACGGCCGGAAGGAGCGAAATAAGCCGGTCGTTGACGATCGGGATCGATTCGGGCGGAAACTTTTCGCTCGACGGCAAAGCAATAAAACGCGAAGAACTTAGCGGGTTGCTTCAGCCTCTCAGGCCTTGGGGCCGTGATATTTCCGTATTGATCATGGCGGACGAGGAGACTCCATTGAAGGATGTCACCTTCGCGATGGATCAATGTCGGCAGAGCGGCCTCGAACGAATCCGTCTTCAATCGCGGTGATGATTGAGCAGCAAAACATGGAAAGCTTCAGCGAGTTAAAATTACACGAGAGACTGCAATACGCGGTCAAGGAACTCGGTTTCTCGACCCCGACGCCGATTCAGGCGCAGGCCATCCCCGAAATCATGGCCGGCAAAGACGTGATCGGCCTGGCCAAGACCGGCACCGGCAAAACCGCCGCCTTCACGCTTCCGACGCTGGAACGGTTTCTGGAAAACCGTTACGACGAGGAATACGAAGGACCGAGCGTTTTGATTCTCAGTCCGACCCGCGAACTCGCCTTCCAGGTGGAGCGAAACGTCCGGGAACTCGCCCGATATCTCGACATCAACGTCTGTCTCCTCCTCGGCGGGATGCCCTACAACAAGCAGATCCGTGACTTGGAAAACTGGCCCGACATCGTCGTCGCCACGCCGGGCCGACTCCTCGACCACCTTCAGCAGCGGCGACTGACCCTGCGGACGGTCGAAACCTTCATCCTCGACGAAGCCGACCGGATGCTCGACATGGGTTTTCTTCCGGACATCCGCCGTCTGATCGGATTCCTCGGCGACCGCGAACGGCAAACTCTGATGTTTTCCGCCACGTTCCCGGACGCCATCGAACGTTTGGCGGCCCGCCTGATGAAGGACCCGGTCCGGGTCGACGTCACCACGGCTATTCGCACGCCGGAGAACATCGTCCTCGCCGCGTATTACGTGGAGAAAGTCCGCAAGCCGCGTTTGCTGCGGGAGTTGTTGGCCCAGCCGGAAATGACTTCGGTGATGGTCTTCTGCGGAATGAAGATCGAGGCCGATTTCATTTACGAAGTGTTGAAGGAAGATGGCCGGAGCGTCGGGGTGCTTCACAGCGACCGCGACCAGAAAGAGCGGACCCGGGCCCTGGAGGATTTCCGGGTGGGGAACGTTGCGATCCTGGTGGCGACCGATATCGCGGCCCGCGGGCTCGACATCAAGGACGTGACCCACGTCATCAACTACGACCTGCCGAACAATTTCGAGGACTACGTCCATCGCGTCGGGCGGACTGCCCGGGCGGAAGCGCACGGCGAGGCGATCAGTTTCGTGACCCCCGGGGACCGTCTCACGTTTTCTCAAATCGAGCGGAAGCTCGGTCGGGCGATCGACCGACGTTCGTTCTCGGATTTGACCATCGATGGTGAATGGTTGACCGAGAAGCCGAATTTCAGTCTTCCGGCTGCCGGAGAACCTTCGGCGCAAGGACTTGATGCCGAAGCGGGCGGCGAAACCGAAGGGGGAGCGACTCCTGTCGAGGCGAAGCCGCCGGTGCGCCGCCGTCGGCGCCAATAAGGGGGCGGTAGAGGTTTAACGCCTCGGACCGTCATGGTTCATGGAGGAGCGGTGCGCTTCAGCCGCCGTGGTGGACATGCGGGTTCGTCGAGCCGAGACTCCATTGGCCGACTGTCTTCGGCTAAAGCACGAAGCTCCTAGCGGGTTGGGGCTTGCCCCGGCGGAGGCGCTCTGGTAAACCCTTTGCCTCTCCGATGAAGAAGTTTTTCCGTGCTATTTCCGTCGCGCTGGTCGCGACTGTTTTTTTGTCGACCGGCTGTCAGCGTGACGAAGTGGTCGAATATACCGTGCCGAAGGAGGCTCTTCCCGAGGAGTCGAGCATTCGGCGGCAACTGCGGGAGGCGAGGGCCGAAATGGGATTTCCCCATTCTCACGACCATGCTGGACATGACCATGGGCATCATCACGCCGGACACGACCACGCCGGTCACGACCATGGGCATCATCACCATCATCACCATCATCACCATGAGCCTGCGCCGCAACCGGCGAGTCGGGGGATCGTTTACCAAGCTCCGGCCGAATGGCGGGAACAGCCTCTAGGGGCGATGCGGCGGGCCAGTTTTCTAGTGGCCGACGAAGAGGGGCATTTCGTCGATATTTCGGTGACCAGTTTTCCGGGCGACACCGGGGGACTCCATGCCAACCTGAACCGGTGGCGGGAACAACTCGCATTGGCGCCGTTGTCGCCGGAGGAACTCGACGCCGGTATCGGCGAGCATCTGGCGGGGGATAACCGCTTTTTGATGGTCGACATCGGGGGCGAAAGGGCCGGTCCGGATGGGCGGCGCCAACGGATCCTCGGGGCGATCCATTCCCGGGAGGGACAAACTTGGTTCTTCAAGTTGATGGGAGACGACGAGTTGACGGCCGCCCAACAGGAGCCGTTGATCGCTTTTTTGAATACGGTTCAATTCGAAGCCCAGGAAGCGGCCCCGGTGACCGGTTATTAACCCCGTTTGTTCAAATCGTATGAAGCGTAATATTCCGCCGATCTTTCGTGCGCTCGGTTCCTTGCGGCTGACGGTCGTTTTGTTGTCCCTTTCGATGATGCTGGTCTTTTTGTCGACCATGGCGCAGACCCGCATCGGGATTTGGGAGGTGATGAGTACCTACATCCGGACCTTCTGGGTCTGGATCGAACTGCCGGGGTCGGGAAGGCACTTGCCGATCTTTCCGGGGGGTTGGTTGCTCGGGGCGTTGTTGTTGGTCAACTTGGCGGCGGCTCATATCGTTCGGTTCAGTTTTTCGGCCAGCAAGATTCCGATGATGTTGATCCATGGCGGAATCGCGCTTCTCTTGATCAGCGAATTGGTGACCGGCTTGTTCGCCCGGGAGAGCGACATGGTTCTCGATGTCGGGAGTTCGCGGACCTATACGGAAGCGCCGCGGCTGGCGGAATTGGTGGTGGTCGACGCCTCCGATCCGGACCATGACCGGGTGTGGAGCGTTTCGGAAAGTATCATGGCGTCCGGAGAGCCGATCGGGGCGGAGAACCTGCCGGTGCGGATCGAAGTGCTGCAATTTTATCAGAACTCGCGGATCTTCGTGCGCGGGCCGTTCGCGCCGCGCGATCCCGATATGGCGACGGAGGGCATCGGGATGGAGTTGTCGGTGGCGGAGGAGCCGAGAGTGGTCACCACCGACGGCCGAAATTCGGTCACGGCCTTGGTTCAGGTCGTCGGCGAGGAAGGTCCGCTCGGACGCTGGTTGCTCTCCACCGTGATCGACGAACCGCAGTTTTTCGAGTATGACGGCCGGGAATATTGGATGGCGATCCGGCCGAAGCGCTTCAACAAGCCGTATCGGATTCATTTGCTCGAATTCGTCCATGACCGATATCCGGGGACGGAGATTCCCCGGGCGTTCGCGAGTCGTATCCGCTTGTTGGATATGGACAGCAATGAAGACCGGGAAATTTTGATCTCGATGAACAGTCCGCTCCGCTACCGGGGCGAAACCTTTTATCAGGCGAGTTACGCCAACGACGACCAGACTTCGATCCTGCAAGTCGTGCGTAATCCCGGTTGGCTGTTGCCGTATATCGGGTGCGTCGTAGTGTCGGGCGGATTGATCTGGCAGTTCGTCCTGGGCATTCTCCGGGCGGGGAAGCGTAGAGCGGGAGGAATGGTATGATGCAAGGAAGCGGTAAAAATTGGCTCCGGGAGAACATTCTCCCGATGGTGGCGGTGGCGATCGCTTTCGCTTGGATCATGACCGGCTTTTTGCCGTCGTCGGCCGGTGAGGACGAGTGGGACTTTGACGCGTTTGGCCGCCTGCCGGCGTTGTCGGAAGGTCGAGTGAAAAACATCGATTCGCTCGCCCGCGATTCGTTGTTGGCCCTCCAGGGACGCTCGACGGTCCGGTTGCCGGACGGCGGGCGGATGGGGGCGACGGAGTGGCTCTTGCACTTGATCGCCCGTCCTGATGTGACGGATACATTGCCGGTTTTTCTGGTGCATCACCCGGATTTGCTGGCGATGCTCGGAAAGGAAGGGGAGTCGCGTTATGTGTTCACTTTCAATGAAATCCGTCCCCATGGCGGAGAGTTGCAACGCCAGGCGGAGATGGCCCGGGAGTTACGCCGGGAGGAACGGAGCATTTACCAGGAAGCCTTGTTGAAACTCGATTACACCCTGGCGCTCTATTGGCGACTGCGTCACAGCCTGCACTTCGGGGATCCGGATACGTTGGGGACGACGTTGACCCGGCACGGCGAAGTGCTGGGGCCGATTTTGGTGCGGATGCGGGAACAGCCGACCGGGAGTTTGTCGGACTCCGATATCGCCGAGGTGCAGCAGGCGGTGTTCCTGTATTCGTCGTTCGCGGACCTGGCCCAATTCTTTCCGATCGCCTATCCGCATCCGGAGAAACCGCGGGGCGAGTGGATCTCGATCGGCGAGAGCATGGCCCGGGCGTTGGACGACGTGACGGTGCCGCCGCATGTGGTCGGCTACAAGAACATCATTGAAAGTTTCGCCCGGGGGGAGGCGGCGGAGTTCAACGCCCATGTTTACGCGCTCCTTGGTTGGATGCGTAACCATTTTCCGGATGCGACCAACCGGGCCCGCCACGAGTCGATCTTCAATCAGTTGGATTTGTTTTTGAAAAGTTCGGTGCTTTATCTGGCGGCCTTTTTATTGCTCACCGGGGCGTGGACGGGAAGTCGGTTGCCCTTTGCCCGGACCTCGGCGGCGTTGATCCTGGTGGCGTTGGCAGCCCATACGGCGGGCCTGCTTTTCCGGATGTATCTGCAGGAGCGTCCGCCGGTGACCAATCTCTATGCGTCGGCGATCTTCGTCGGCTGGGGGGCGGTGATTCTGGCGATGATTCAGGAGCGGATTTACCGCAATACTATGGGGTCGGCGGTGGCGGCGGTGCTCGGATTTTTGACCCTGGTGGTGGCGCACAACCTCGGCAACGACGGGGACACGGTGGAAGTGATGCGGGCGGTTTTGAACTCGAATTTCTGGCTGGCGACCCATGTGGTGGTGATCACCATCGGGTATTCGGCGACCTTCGTCGGGGCCGGCGTGGGGGCGTTCGCGATTTTGCGGAATCTTTTCGGGGGCGGTATGAGCCCGGCCCAATGGAAAACGGCGGCGGGCATGATCTATGGGATCGTTTGTTTCGGGCTGCTGTTCAGTTTCGCGGGCACGGTGCTCGGGGGGATCTGGGCGGACCAGTCGTGGGGACGTTTCTGGGGATGGGATCCGAAGGAAAACGGGGCGTTGTTGATCGTGTTATGGCTGGCGATCATCCTGCATCTGCGCTGGGGCGGCATGATCGGTCCGCGGGGGATGGCGGTCAGTGCGGTTTTCGCCGGAGTCATCGTCAGTTTCGCATGGTTCGGGGTCAACATGCTGGGCGTCGGGCTGCATTCCTACGGATTCATGGACGGAGCTCCGTTCTGGCTCGGCAGTTTCATGGTGAGCCAGTTCCTGATCATGGGAGCGGCGTTTTTGGGACGTAAACCGTAGCCCGTTTTCGGGCATACGGTTTTTCGCCAGACGCCGGTTGGGAGATGGCTACTCGGAATCCTGCCAACAGGCTCCCGGTTCCTGGCGGATGTTTTTCCCGCGATAGACGACGAAATTGTCGAACCATGCGTAATGGGTGGCGTATTCGCCGTCGGGCGTTTTGGGCGCCCAGTCCGGACTGGACCCTCCGTGGAACGTGGAAAAAAGGAATTGGCTGATTAAGGACTTCGGGTCGTCAGTCGCCCGGAATTGGATATTGGTGTGTTCCACCGCGAGTTCGCCGTTCAGGTAGATGTTGGCAAAACCGTTCGATTCGTCGGGATCGTTCAATTTCACGTGCAACGAAACGGCTTGGTAGCCGTTGACGGTGAACTTGTGGTCCGGGGAGGGGAACCCTTGGCCGTAACGCCTTGGGTGGTTTTGGACGTAATGGTAGGTCCGGATTTCGCCCTCCCTCCCGAAATTGACCCGTGCGCTCCAGCCTTCGGGAGTCAGTGGGTTGCCGCCGGTGACGGGTGCCACCGGGCCGACGCCGTGTAATTTGCCGCCCCGGACGAAGTCGAAACCGTCGTCGAAACGGACGTCGTAGGAGAGGGTGACCTCGTTCGCTTGTTCGGAAAGGGGCACACGGACCACGATGCGGTGGCTGCCTCGTTCGTAACCCTCGTAAGTCGCCTTCAAGGCGTTTCCGCCGTTCACGCCTTCACCCTCGGCGATTTGCAGGAGGTTATGGGAGACTAAGGCGGAGTAGAGTCCGCCTCTTTTCTCCGTTTCGAAATCCTCTTTCAAAAGGGGTGTGCCGGCCACGGCGAAGTTGGCGAGGAGGAAGGTTGCGGCTGCCGAAAGGCGGGCCCATGGCGAGAGGTTGAATGTGATCATTGCGGCAGGTTGCCATTTTCGAGCGGACTTGGCAACCCGTGGGGTCAGCCGGGGGGCGGGGAAGGGGTGTAATCAGAAGTCGTGGGCTCACCATCGTTTCATTGCGAGGAGGCTCCGCCGACGAAGCCATCCACGAAACAGCGACTCGCGCCCCCTTTCCCGGAAGGTGGATTGCCGCGTCAGTCGTTCCTCCTTCCTCGCAATGACAGATGGTTGTCTGTTTTCCCCACCATTTTCAATGGCGTGGCGCGAGGAAGGAATCGGAAGAGAGGCGATTCTCTCGCAGAACAGGGGTTGCGAATCCGTATAAGTGTTGCTTCTTTAGACCGGTGGTATGGGCAAAAAGATTCGGGCTCGCCCTGGTGGGCCTTCTCCTCCTCTTTCTCCTGGTCCTGGCCGCGTTGCCGCTTTGGCTGCCGTGGGTGTTGGATCCGGTGTTGAGTCGGTTCGATGTCGAACATGAACGCTACGAGCGCGTCGGTTACGACCGGTTCGTGCTGCATGACGTGAGTTATGTCCGGGAGGGAGTCGCGGCGCATGCGGACCGGGTCGAGGGGTATCTCCCGGCGGGGTGGCTCTGGAGCCGGTGGCGGGGAATTCATGAACTCGACTATGCGGCGGTCGAAGGCTGGCGGGTGGTTATTCAGGCGGTTGACGCTGAAACGGCGCCGGTCGAAGAGGAGCCGACGCGGGAAGAGACGATTTCCGTTTATGACATTTTCGGCCATATTGAAGAGATTTTGCCGGTGGTCACCCGGTGGGTGCCTCGGGCCTCCCTCGGCGAGGGTGAGGTGGAGGTCGCGGACCGGACCATTGAGGTGCGCGGCGCAACGTGGTTGGATGGGGAGTTGACTGCCGAGGTTTTCGATCCGGCGTTCGAGCAAGTGGTCGTCTTTTATGGCGATCTGGGTGCCGGACTGCCGTTGACGCTTCGCGGGAATCTCGATCCATTTCCGTTCGCCGTGGAAGTGTTCGTCGCCCGGGTCGCAGACCGGATCGATATCCGCAGCGAAGCCACGTTGGCCGGAAATCTGTTGCGGGCGGACGCCGAGTTTCCGCGTCACGGTTATTTGCCCGAAACCGCCCGGTTCCATTCGACCGACTTCCGGTTGCCGCAGGAATTTTTGGAATTGGAAGGATATGGGGAGGTGCGTGGATCGCTGGAAATCGAATGGCGGGAAGGACGTTTTCAGGCGGATCTGAGCGGTCAGGCGGAACCGGAGCGGGATTGGGAAGGACGATTCCCTCCCTTGCGGGTGGAGGCGGGGGCCCGGGGGGATTTGGAGGCTTTTTCGGTTGAGCGATTGGACGTTCGGTCGCCTTGGTTGCAGGCGACATTATCGGACCCGGTGACGATGGATTATACCGGAGAGTTGTTGAGCGGACGTTCTCTGTTCGAGGTGGCGGCGGATTTGTCGGCCCAGCCCTTCGTCGATTTGGCCGGAAGCGTTCGCGGAGCGGTCCGGATCGCGCCCGGGGAGGAGAGGTTTCCGGAGGTTGATTTCCGATTGGTGGGCAACGACTTGGCTGGATTCGACGTCGAGTTGGAGCAAGTGGAAATAAACGGCGACTTGAAATGGCCGATCCTGGGAATCACCTCGTTGCGGATTTTAGCGGAGGAGGCGTCCACCCTCGTGGCGGAGGCCAGTCTTGATCTGGATGCGATGCGTTTCGAGCGTGGCAAGATCCAGGGGAGTTTCGGAGCGGGACCGGCGCGTAACTGGTTGCCGGAGGAGATTGGCTTTTCGCGGGTGGAATTGGAGGGCGATTTCGAGGGACCCGTGGCGGATCTGGTCCATCGCGGGACCTTGCAGGTCAGCGGGTTCGTCGCGCCGAAAGTCCATCCGGGTGACGGGCGGCTGGAGTGGTCCGGAAAGATGGCCGATTTGGCGGAGTTTGTCTTGGCTTGGACGGCAGGGGATGGGTCGTTGCGACTCGATGGCTCGACCCGGCTCGGGGAAGGGGAGGCGGGGATTGATCTTCGGGAGTTCCATTTGAGCCGGGGAGAGGAGACGTTGTTGCGGTCGACCGGGCCAAGCCGACTGCGGGCCGATTGGAGCGGAGAGCGGGTGGCAGTCGAATTGGATCGATTGGAGTGGCTGGGGGACGGACGGGAAGTGCGGGCGTCAGCGAACGTGGCTTGGCCGGAACGGGGACGGTTTTCCGTCGGCGCAGCGGAATTGGATACCGGGATGCTGAAAGATTTTGTCGACATGGATGAGGCGCCGGTCCGGTTGATCGCCGGAAAAATCACCGGGGACTGGGAGAACGGGCCCATTCGGTTCGAGGCGCTTGCCGACGTGCGGGTGGACGTCGCGGAAGACCAGTTGTTCTTCTCGCTGGCGGTCCGGGGAGCCGATGAAGAATTGGAAATTGAGCGGTTGGAAGCGGGGAGTGTGGATGAAGTGCTCGCGCTCTTGGAAGGAACCTTGCCCGTGTCGCTCTGGCCGGGACGGGATGAGTTGGTGGCGATCCGGGAAGACGGTCGAATCGAAATCCGGGCGATCACGCATCCCCAAGCCGAATTTTGGGAGCAATTGGGGGAATTAACCGGAGTTCGTTTGGAGAACCCCCGTTTGATGGCGGAAGTCTCCGGCACACCCTCCTCGCCGGTTGGTTATATTCGGGCGAGTTCTGGAAGGATCTTTTTCGGAGCGCCCGCTGAGCCGGGGGCGCAACCACCGCCGGAATTGCGCAATCTCCGGATTGATACCCGTTTCGACCTGGAGGCGGTGCGGTTGGAAGAGTTGAGTCTGGAGGTGGAACGGCAACGGGTGGAGGCGCGGGCGGAATTGCCGATGGGGGAAGAAGCCTGGGCCGCGTTGTTCGGCGATCGCCAAATCCCGGAGTGGGAATCCGCGACCGGACGGATTCGGATCCCGGAAGCCCGGGTCTCGGCTTTCACCCGCTTCGCGCCCGGGATTCTGAGTCCGCAGGGGGTGTTGCGCGCCGATATCGAAATCCTTCCCGGGGGCATGTTGGCCGGACATCTGACGGTCGACGACGTGGCGACCCGTCCAATCATGCCGCTCGGGGCGATCCGGGACGGGACGGTGCGAGTGGCCTTTCGGGAGCGCCAGGCGGTGATCGATGAAATCAGCGCCGTGATCGGCGGCGAACGTTTGCGGATCAGCGGGACGGTCGACGTTCCGTTCGAGCAACCGTTGGGTTTTGATCTGGCAGTGGGAGGTCGCAACATTCCCTTGGTGCGGCAGCCCGGGGTGGTGATCCGGGGCGATTTGAATTTGGCCATAAAGAGCCGGGCGGGGGCGACGCCGCTCATTTCGGGCCGGGTCGACTTGCGGGACAGCTTTTACCTGGCGCATTTGCGTTTGATGCCGACCGGCGGAGCGGTGGCCACCCCGGATCGGAGACCCCCGTTTTTCAGCGTGGAGCAACAGCCGTTCGCCGACTGGCGACTCGACGTCGATTTGCGGGGACCTGGATTCCTGAACGTCCGGGGACCGATCTTCCAGGGAGAGATCTCGGCGAACTTCAACCTGTCGGGGACCTTGGAGGAACCGCGGGCGATTGGAGCGGCGACGATCGACACCGGGCGAGTCCGTTTTCCCTTTGCGGGGATGTCGATTCAGCAGGGGGAGATCGCCCTTCGCCGAGAGGACCCGTTCACTCCGCAATTGTTTATCGTTGCGGGCGGAATGGCGTTTGGATACGATCTGACCATGGAAGTCACGGGAACGGCGGAAACGCCTGTCATCGAGTTTGTTGCCAATCCTCCGCTCACCTCCGAGCAGGCCTTGCTGATGGTCACCACCGGAGAATTGCCGCGGGAGGAAATCCGGTTCACGACCCAGCAGCGGGCGAGCCGGTTCGCCATTTATTTTGGGCAGAATCTTCTGTATGAAATCACGGGAGACGACGCGGCCGGCGACCGGTTGACCATTCGGACCGGGGAACAAGTCTCGGAAGGGGGGCGCGAGACGATGGCGATCGAGTTTCGCTTAACCGACCGGTGGTCGGTGACGGGGGAATACGATCGGTTCGATGAATACAACGCCGGATTGAAGTGGAATATTTATTCGCGGTGAATCGAAAGCCAGGAAGAAAAATGCCGCGGATTTTTTGGGTCGTCCTTTTATTGATGCTTTTCGGACTCGGCGCGGTGGGGGCCGCGGAGGAGACCGGGGCCGCGGAAGAGACCGGGGAGCCCGCGATGACCGCAGAGGAGGAGATCGAGGGGGACGAAGCCCGGATGCGGGTGCGTGGCTACGGCTTTCTCGGCAATCGCTCGCTGATGCGGACCCTGGAAATGATCCGTGATCCGGATGCGCCGCCGGCTTACTTTTCGGCAACCCAGATCGAAGACGCCGCTTTGCTTCTCCTGGCACAATTGCAGCAGGACGGATATTTGCAGCCTGAGGTGGAGGCGCGGATCAGTTTGGCTGACCAGGATCGGCAAAGTTTTCTTTGGGATGAACGGCAGTTGACGGAACTCCCCCGGCCGATGCGGGCGACGGCGGTCGATTTTCGGGTGCGTCCCGGGGTGTTGTATTTTTATGAATCGGTTGAGTTCGAAGGATTGGACGCGATCGAGGAGGAGGAAGCCCGGGGATTTTTCGTCTCGACCGGCTTCTTGTTCCAAACTAGGCAAACCCGGGTTTTTACCCAGTCGAGACTGGAAGCGGGTTTAAACAATTTGCGGGAGATCCTCGTGCGGCGGGGTTACGAACGGGCGCGGGTGGTGGTCCGTTCGCTCGAACGGAACGACGAAACCGGTGCGGTAAACGTCGTGGTGGGGGTGACCGAGGGGATTAGGTCGGTGATTCGAAGCGCGCGGGTGGTGGTTTCGGTCGACGGAGAAATTGAGGAAAGTCCGCTGGAAGTGCGTGCGAACCAGCCGTATTCACGAATTTGGATACAAGATCGAGCCCAGGATTTCCGGCGGGAGTTTTACGAACTCGGTTATCCTGATACCGAAGTGACGAGTCAGGCCGAGGCGCGGGAAACGGTGGATGGCCGGGTGTTGGTCGATATGTTGTTTCGAGTCGAGACCGGACCGTATGTCGAAGTCGGCGAGTTGCGGTTTGAAGGAAACGAGCGGACCAGGGAGGCGATCATGAGGAGACGGGTTGATCTGATCCCGGGGGAACCGTTGAACCGGGTCCGGGTGGACCGAGGGCGGTTTCGGCTGGCCCGGCTGGGGGCGTTCAATTGGGTCGACGCGGAAATCGTCGAAGTGGACGAAAACACCCGGGATGTCGTGTTTACCGTGGAAGAAGGAAAGGAGATCGACGTGAATCTTCTGTTTGGATACGGCAGCTATGAAATGCTGCGGCTTGGGTTGGAGGTGGAGCAATTCAACCTCTGGGGACGGGCTCATCGGTCGAGGTTGTTGCTGGCCCAGTCGTTGCGGGCGTCGAGTGTCAATTACCGTTACATGGTCCCGGAGTTGTTCGGGGAGGACGTGCACGGATTTGGCTCGGTCTTCGGATTGCGCCGGGAAGAAGTCGACTTCGACCGGCGGGAGTTCGGGACGACGGTCGGTTTGCAGACCCTTTTCTATCGCCTCGATTTGGACGCAGGGTTGCGCTACAGCTTCCAATTGTTGGAAAGCCGGGCGGGAATCTCGAGCGGACCGGACGGCTTGGCGCGGGCGGTGGTGGGGGCGGTCGATCTGACGCTCCAGCGGGACTTGCGAGACAACCCGATTTATCCGGAGCGGGGTCACAACGTGGTCAGCAACTTCGAAGTCGCGTCGAACGTGTTTGGCGGCGAAGTCGATTATCAACGGATGGAAATCAGTGGGTCGTATCACCGCGGATTGGGACGCGGGCTTTTTATTCACGCGGCCTTGCATCATGGAATTCTGCATACGGGCGGGCGGGTGGAGGATGAAATCCCGATTAACAAACGTTTTCTGATGGGGGGGGAGCGAACCGTCCGGGGATATCTGGAAGGGGAGGCTTCACCGCGAAATGAGGCGAACGAATTGGTCGGGTCGGAAACGTATCTGTTGTTGAATCTGGAGTTGGAGCAAGCGCTGACCGAGCGGTGGTCGGTGGTTGCTTTTTCGGATTCGATCGGCTTCGCGCGACGGTTCGGGGACTATCCCTTCGACGAGGAATTGTTTTCGGTCGGACTGGGGATCCGATATAAAACGTTTATCGGTCCGATTCGGTTGGAGTATGGCCATAACTTGAACCCGCGACCCGGGGATCCGGCGGGAGCGTTGCACCTCTCGATCGGATTTCCATTCTGACCTTACCGCTGCCATGGTTTCGTCCAAACTGGCCAATAATCCGCTGCGAAATCGCGACGAGCTAGCCCGGGCGCTCGTCGATCTTTGGTCGCCGGTCGCCCGTCGCCTCGAGGTCGGTGGC
Organism: Verruconatronum alginivorum; assembly: GCF_056590205.1. NCBI lineage: Bacteria > Pseudomonadati > Verrucomicrobiota > Opitutia > Opitutales > Verruconatronaceae > Verruconatronum > Verruconatronum alginivorum. The sequence goes on from NZ_JBWPVQ010000001.1 coordinate 5,153,496, forward strand.
GCCGCGGTAACCCTCGGGGCCAACCAGGCCTCTTTCGGACAACCAGCAAGTTCTATTGAAAGCCTGGCCCGACCGCTTTGGGGGCTCGCGCCACTGGCGGCCGGCGGATCCGACTTCGATGGATGGGCGCTTTTGCGGGACGCGTTGCGGGAGGGAGTCGATCCGAGCCATCCCCATTATTGGGGAGACGCTTCTGACAAATCGCAGTTTTTCGTGGAAATGGCGCCGGTCGCGGTCGCCTTGATTCTCGCCGGAGACCATCTTTGGAAACCTTTGGAGAAGAGAGACCGGGCAAATCTTCTGGCATGGATGTCGGTTGTTAACCGGAAGGCGGTTCCGGACAACAATTGGCTGTTTTTCCGGGTGTTGGTGAACCTGGCGTTTGAGCGGCTGGGCGGGCCGTTTGATTCGGACCGGATGGAAGCCGATCTTGACCGGATGGAGCAGTTTTATCTCCGCGACGGCTGGTATGGCGACGGACCCGGAGGGAACCGGGATTATTACGTGGCCACCGGGTTTCACTTTCCCGGCCTTCTTTACGCGAAGATCCGTGGCGAGACGGATCCGGAGCGAGCTGCCCGCTTCCGGAAGCGGGCAGCTGAGTTCGCGCCGCAATATGCCGCCTGGTTTGCGCCCGACGGCCCGGCGCTGCCGTTCGGTCGCAGTCTGACTTACCGGTTTGTGCAGGCGGCCTTCTGGGGCGCTTGCGCCTACGCGGATTTGCCGGTCCTTCCCTGGTCGAAAATGAAAGGGATTTACCTTCGTCATTTGCGCCATTGGTTCGCCCAGCCGATTTTCACGGAAACGGGGCTTCTCACCATCGGCTACGGATATCCGAATTTGATCGCGGCCGAGGCTTACAATTCACCAGGATCCCCCTATTGGGCGTTCAAGGCGTTTCTTCCGTTGGCTTTGCCGACCGATCATCCTTTTTGGCAGGCGCCGGAGGAGGAATGGGAAGGCCCGCCGGTTTCGGTCCAGAAAGCGATTCCGTCACTGGTCGCGCGGGATGCATCACGCGAGCATGTATTCGCTCTGTCAGGACATGATTTGCCGTCCGGGAAACTTCGTTTCGCGGCTGAGAAATACGCGAAGTTCGCCTACTCCGCAGCATTCGGGTTCGGCGTGCCGGTCGGAGGAACTTCCCCGGAGGCCGGGGGGGCTGACAGCATGCTGCTTTTGACCGACGACGAAAGGGATTGGCGGGGACGCGGCGCATTGGAAGCCCGGGAGTTGAACGGGGGAATTCTTTATCTCTGGTGGCGTCCCTGGCCTGATGTTGAAGTTGAAACCTGGCTGGCGGTATCGTTGCCCGGACATGTCCGAATTCACCGGATACGAACGGCGCGTCCACTAAAATCCTTCGAAGGAGGCTTCGCTTTGAAGCGGGTGTGGAAGGATGTGGAGGAGCGTTCGATGGAAGGAGGAATGGCGTGGATAGCCACCGGCCACGGATTCTCCGGACTGCGGGATCTGTCGTCCGGAAGGCGAGGGGAAATGATCGTTCCGCAGCCGAACACCAACTTGCGGTGGCCGCTGGTTTCGCTGCCCGGGCTGACTGGAGAACATGTTTCCGGTGAACATTGGCTGGTTTGTTCCGTCGCCGGATTGCCTGGAGAAAAGCAGGAAGGTGTGGGACGGGAATGCCTGGACGATTTTTCCTGGGAAGGGGGCCAGCTCTATCGGGACGGCCAGGTGCTGATTGATTGCCGCGAAGGCCGATGATCCTCGCCGAGCGAGGGCGAAGCGGAATCAAGGCGCGGTTGCCTGCCGACGAACTGCCCGCACCCGGACAAAGCGGTGGTTTTCATGGTCCGGCCAGTCGATGACCTGTCGCTCGACGCCATCGTTTTCTGAGACCACTTGACGCAGGAAGACCGCATCCGTCACGTCGGTCCAGTCGCGCAGATTATGGGAGGCTTCAATGCGGAACGAAATGTCGTTGGCGGCCGAGGCGGCCGGGAAAGAGAAGGAAACGCCGCCCGTCTCCTGCCGGTCCAGGCGCAATGGATTGGAAGCCGTCTGGCGAGGATCGAGGGCGAAGGCATATTCGCGAAGCGTAAGAAGATCGGTAATCGTGTCGACCGAATGGCCTTCTTCTTCGAGTAGTTCCTCCGCTGCCCGGCGCCATTGTTCGTAGGGGGTAACCGGATTGTCGCCGATCAGGAACTCCGTTTCCATGACGAAGTGGTTCGAGCCGCGAAGAATGAAGCGGCAATGGCCGTCCTGGAGCCGCCCGAGGCGGAAGAGATGATATTGCAGGGCGAGGTTCCCGGCCGTTTCGTCGATTTCGACCGGGGCCACGAAGGCGTTGCCGTGGAGTCGGAGATCGCCCCAGCGAACGATTTCCCATCCGGAGCCGTTCGGGTCGACGAAGACGTGAGCGAAGTAAACGCCTTCTTCTTCCTCGATTTCAAGCGTGAGAATCGGTTCGCCGGGTCGCGGCTCATGGTCCCGGATAAGGACTCGGAAGCCGCCGATGCCCCCTCCCGGCAGGTAATGCCCCGCCTGGTCCCGGATGGAATGGTGTGGGACGATCACCGAGTAATGACCGTTGAAGCGGGAGTGCCAGCCGCCGACGGGCGCTTCGACGGCATAGACCGCTATGGTGAGGTCCCGGGCGTGCTCCGCGTCAACGTAACGTTGGACGCTCAGCGGGCGGGCCGGTTTGGAAAAATGTTCCGGACCGGTCACGCGCAGGATGGTTTCGCGGATCGAGTCGAGGTCCATCGGATGTTCGGAATGGAAGAGGACGCGGAACAGATGGGGGTGAGGACTCGGCTCGACGATCGGATCGCTGCGCACCCGCGCCGATGGAAGGTCGCTTCCCTCGATCGAAAAGTGCACGGATCCCATGTATCTTTCGCGTGAATACAGTGAAAACGCATAGTCTCCCGGGGGGAGCGTACCAAGGTGATAGGAATGAGATTTTTCGGTGATGACCGGAAGTCCGACTTCGCCGTCCCAGACGGCTTGCACGTCTACCCGAAAATGCCGTCCCTCGCGCAAGATCGAACCCCAGTCCGAGACTTGGACGTTACTGGCAGGGAAGGCGACGGTGAGGGTTCCGGAATAGGTGTTTTCCAAAACGAGACTATTGTCTGTTTCTTTGGAGGGGACGAAGGAGACGAGTTTCGGCAGCGGGTGATGGTGGCCTGGTTCGATGTTCACATCAAAGGTGCCGAGATGTTGGCCGGGAAGGTAGTCACCGTCCACGGTTCGGATCGAGTTGGGACGGAGGGCGACGCGGTAGGTTCCGTTGTCCCGGGCCGTCCAGATTCGGCCCGGCGGATGTGCTCGGTACCGGACCGCGATCAGGCCATGCGATGTCGGGTGCCAATCGACGAACTCCGGGTGTGTGTCGTATCCACCCGGGCCGACGATGCGGAGATTGGCGTCGGCGAAGGAGTCGGGGTCGATTAGATGGGCGTTATCCGATTGAATCAGCAGGCGCAGGGGATGGAATGGCCGGTTCTCGGTCAGCGGATCCACCTGGAGTGTGACTTGGGGCAAGGAGGGGGCAGGAACGGTAAAGGAGGTCCGGGCCAGCGGATCGTGGTTCACGAAAAAGGCCAGATGATGACGCCCCGAATGAATGACGCCGAGGTGGTAGCGGTGGCGTTCCTCCCGGAGTGTGTAGGAGTCTTGTTGACCGTCGTTCCAATGGCGGCGTTCGGCTTGGGCGTGAATCGTCCACTCGTTTCCGTGGCGGGCCGGTTCGCCCCAGTCGGTGATTCGCCATCCCCTTTCCCGGAACCGGACGGTTGCCTCGACATAGACGCCGTCATCATCGAGGTGGACTGCCAGCCGGGCGTGGCCGGGGAAAGGATCGTCTACCGGCTCCCGCACCTCGAATGATTCATGGGCGAGTAGTCGCCCGCGCGACCATACGTCGAAAACGTATTTGCCCGGTGAGGGCTGTCCCAGATCATAAACGTGCGAGATTGGCGTGATGACCGGTCGAACGACTTCGTCCGCGGTTCGCTCCGCTTCGACCGTGACGGAGAATACGGCCCCATGACGGGAAACTTCTCCCCATTCGGTTACTTCATAACCGCTGTTGGGGAAAAACAAGGTCACTCGTGCGCGAGTCTGGCCATCATTGCCGGTTTTGACGGCGACACGGGTTTCGAGGGGAAAGACAGCCGATCCGGAATCGGTGGCGGGCCGTTCCACCTCCTGCTGGTCTTCATTCCCGGCGAGGGCGGTGAGACAGGTTGCGAGAAACAGGAGGGGGGCGACGAGGGAAAGAAAGGGGATTGAATGAAAGCGATGGGCAGTTTTCATGGCATTCAAGAATAATACGCCTCCCCGCTGATTAAAGAAAAATCGCGAGGTGCTTAGGATGTCTTTTGGGAGGCGGGAGGCCCGTGTTCAGGCGTAGACTCGGACGAGCCGTTTGCCGAGAGCGCAGAGATTTTCCCACGGGATGGTGCGGGACCATGCACTGTATTCGTTGAGCGTGATCTGGGATTCGCCCTGGCTTCCGAAAAAGGTGGCGAGGTCTCCGGGGGCGACCTCGGGGAGGGAGGTCACGTCGATCACGATTTCATCCATGGTGACGTTACCGAGGATCGGGCAGCGGTGGCCGCGGACCAAAACCTGGCCACGGTTGCTGCAGGCGCGGAAAATACCGTCGGCGTAACCGGCGGTGACCACCGCGATGCGCGAATCGCGTCGCAGCGTGTGGGTGCGGCTGTAACTGATGGTGGCGCCGGCGGGCATATCCTTGACGACACTGACCCGGGCATGAAGACCGACCGCGGGCGTGACATTGTATTCGGCCAGCGGCGAGTCAGGCGTGGGGAAATAACCGAATTGAAGCAAGCCGACCCGAACCGCATTGAAAGGATCGGAGGGAGGGACGGAGGCCAGCCCGGCGCTGTTTGAAATGTGAATGAGCAAATCGGTCGAGGGGCGGGAGAGGTTCTTTAAGATGAAGAGGAACCGGTCGTGTTGGAGCCGGGTGAAGTCATCGTCCTCTCCGGCGGCGGCGAGGTGGGAGTAGAGGCCCTCGACCCGGAGGCCCGGGGCGGCGAACGCGGCTTCGAGCAGTCCACCCGCCGCATCATGCCAGGTGCCGAGACGGCCCATGCCGGTGTCGAATTTCAGATGGACCGGCAGAACCCGTCCGTGCCGATCCGAAACCGCTTGGACGCGTCGGACCTCGTCGGCGGTGGAGAGCGTGGGAATCAGGTTGTATTCGGAAAGGTAATCCTCTTCCCCGGGGAGCGTTGCGCTGAGCAGGAGAATCGGGATTTTCGGATCCAACGCCCGCAGTTCGGCTCCTTCCGCGATGTTGGCCACGGCGAAGATATCGACTCCCGCTTCTTTAAGGGGAGGAAGGATTCGGGCTGCTCCGAGACCGTAACCGTCGGCTTTGATTACGGAAATGTAGCGGGTTCTTTTCGGAAGGCGGCGCCGGATCGACTTCGCGTTGGCGGCGATCGTTGCTAAATTGATTTCGGCCCAGCACCGGAAAGGGAATGGATTCGACATGGGATTCAGCGGTGGCGTTCGGCGTTCCATTTTTTGTAATCAGGCGCCTCGAGCGTCAGCGGGTCGGCGTTTTCGACTGAGCGAAGAAGGCCTGGAACCAAAAATAGCTCCGCCTGACTTTCCAGGGAGTAAGGGAGGATCGGAGCGGACGCGCCTGGAGGGTGGGCGCGAATGGTCTCTTCCATTCGGAAAAAAGCTCCGGGGAGTTCGGCGAGTTCGGGCGACGCGATCCGGCGGACGGGTTCCGGGGCGCCGGACGAAGCGATGGAGGTTACGTTCCAGCTGTCGCGCCGGGCGTCGGAAATGATGTGGAACGGCGGTTCGGTCCGTTCGGCCAGCAAGGAAAAGGCAAGCAAATCGTGGGAGCGGTAGGAGAAAACGGGCAACGGCCGGGAGAGAAGCGATTGCCAACCGCGGAGGGCCATGGCGGCGATCCGGATCCCGAGCATCGATCCCGGCCCTTCACAAAAGAAGAACCCGCCCAGATCGCCGATCGCGAGGGATTCCGTTTGAAGAAGGGCTTCGACTCCGCGGAAGAGTCCCCGTCCTGCCTCTTCGTTCGACCGTGACCAATGTATCCATTTACCTTGGTGCCAAAGGGCGGTCTGGACGGAGGGGGAAGCGGCGTCGACAAGGAGCGCCGGTGCGCCGAGACCGGACGGATCAAGGGAAGGTTGTCGGGTCTTCGTATTCAAAAGTTGGATTATGGGCGGGTGCGCAGAAGACTGCGGTCGCTTTCATTGCCCAGTCGATCGACGGCGGAGACGGCGACATCGGTGATGTTTTCCTCGGCCGGAAGTCGGAGGTTCGCGGAGTGGATCCGGTGGGCGGGTACGGTCCGCATCCGCCATTCGCTTGAGCCGGAGCGGGTGTAGATGGCCCAGAGCCGCAAATCCTCGTCGGCCGGAGATTCCCAGCTGATCAGCAGGTCACCGCCGGAGAGGCCGCGGACGGAAGCGCGGGGCCGGGTCGGTTGACGATTGCCGAGCCATGGGGAAGCGGGCACAAGAGCGGGTTGGGAGTAGACCCCGCGTTGGAGGATGGCGCTGATGTTTCTCCGGTTTTCGAGCAGCGGAATCATGCTGAAATGAATGTTGCCGGTGGCGCCGGGACGGGAGCGGGTGATGTTGATTTGATTGACGATCTCCTCCGGTCGCCAGGAGTCGTCGGCGGTGGTGATTTTGCTGGTGAAATTGCCCGGCCAGATGTGGCGGTTATGGTGGTTTTCGCCGATCCACCAATCGAGGAGCCGCGGGTAGGATTGCCGTTGTTGGTCGATCGGCCAGTAGAGTTGGGGGGCGAAATAATCGATCCACCCCTGGTTGAGCCAGAGGCGGGCGTCGGCGTAAAGGACGGCGTATTGGTCGAGGCCGTCGATGCCCTCCGGGTGGCCGGGGCGCCAGATGCCGAAGGGACTGACCCCGACTTTGACCCGCGGGTTCTCTTTCTTGACCGTCGTGTAAAGTCGGCGGACGAAGTCGTTGACATGGGCGCGGCGCCAATCGGCCCGGGAAAGGTTGCCTCCCCGGCGCTGGTATTCGGCCCAATTGGCGTGGTCGGGAAAGTCGGCTCCCTGGGCGTAGGAAGGGTAGGGGTAAAAGTAGTCGTCGTAATGGATGCCATCGACATCGTAGCGGCGGATGATGTCGAGGATGACGTTCAGGGTATGGGTTTTGGTCCGTTCGTCGGTCGGGTCGAGCCAACGGTAGTTTCCGTATTGGCGGGTGATTCCCGGTTGGGTGCGGGAAATATGGTTGCTGGAAACCTTGCCGCGCAGATCGGGATGGGAAGCGCGGTAGGGGTTGATCCAGGCGTGGAGTTCGAGGCCGCGCTTATGAGATTCCTCGATGGCGAAGGCGAGCGGATCGTAGAAAGGACGGGGCGGTTTCCCCATCTCGCCGGTGAGGAACTCCGACCACGGCTCGTAGTTCGACGCATACAAGGCGTCGGCCATCGGGCGGACCTGGAAAATTACGGCGTTGAGGTTGAGCGCGACCGCCCGGTCCAGGATGGCGATCAATTCGGCCTTCTGTTCGCGGGTGCTGAGGTTGCGATTGGAAGGCCAATCGATGTTGGCGACCGTGGCGATCCAGACGGCGCGAAACTCGCGGGTCGGTTCGATCCCGGCTTGGGCTTCGGCCGAGGGACGGGTGCAGGAGAGTGCGATCACGCAGATCATCGCCCAGAGGGCGCAGGTTAAGATTTTCTTGAGCATGAAGTTCCGACTTGCGGGTCGATGGACACCCGGGAAATGGCTTTTGCCGGCCGCGTCGCGGTCGGGTTCGCCAAGCCGGGGGGGATTCTTGGCGGCTGGGTCGGGGACTCAAGGAAAAAGGAAGGGAGTCGGAAGGGAAGACCGAGCCGACCGATGCTTTTCGGATTTTTCCCGTTGCGGACGTTTCGTTGCCGGGTAAGTTTGGGCGTTCTCATGACTACTTTTTCGGACGTATTTCGCACTCTTCCCTTGGAGGCGCTGCGGCAACAGTCCCTCGACACCACGGACCGGACCTTGCTTCCGGTGCTTCAGCGGGGGCGGGCTCATTCGTTGGCCGACTTTGCCGCGTTGATCTCGCCGGCGGCCCAGCCACACCTGGAAACCCTCGGTGTCCTTTCGCAAGGACTCACCCGGAAGCACTTCGGGAAAACGATTCGTTTGTTCGCGCCGATCTATTTGTCGAACGAATGCGTGAATATCTGCAAATACTGCGGGTTTTCCCGGAATAACGAAATCCCGCGAATCACCTTGCCGGTCTCCCGAGTGGTTCAGGAAGTCAAATTGCTCGCCTCCCATGGTTTCCGCTCCATTTTGCTGGTCGCCGGGGAACATCCGAAGTTTGTTTCCAACGGCTATGTCGAGGAAGTGATCCGGGCGCTTTTACCTATCACGCCGAGTCTGTTGCTGGAGCTCGGACCGCTGGAAACGGAACCGTATAAACCGTTCGTCGCCGCCGGTTGCGAAGGTTTGGTGGTGTATCAGGAAACCTATCACCAGCCGACCTACCAGGATCTCCACACCGCCGGACCGAAGAAAAAATTCTTTTGGCGGATGGACACGCCCGACCGGGCTTATGCGGCGGGATTCCGCCGCCTGGGGATCGGCGCCCTCTTCGGGTTGCACGATTGGCGGTTCGAAGCGTTGGCGGTGGCGGCGCACGCCCTGTATTTGACCCGGCGGTGTTGGAAGGCGCAAATTTCGATCAGCCTGCCCCGGATGCGGCCGGCGACCGGCGACTTCAAACAGAACCACTTCATGCTCGACCGGGAGTTCGTGCAGACCCTTTGCGCATTCCGGCTGTTGTTGCCGCATGCTTCGATCGTTTTGTCGACTCGGGAATCGCCGAAGTTGCGGGATGGTCTTATTTCGCTCGGGGTGACCAATATGTCCGCCGGATCCTGCACCGAACCGGGCGGGTACAGCAGTTACGACCAAACGAGCTGGAGCCCGACCGGCGAGCAGAAGGGGGAGCAGTTTCACATTTCCGACGAACGCCCGCCCGAGGTGGTCGCCGAGGTCATCCGCTCCCGGGGTTACGAACCGGTTTGGAAGGATTTCGACGAAGCGCTGGTCCGTTGAGGGTGAAAAAAGTTTCAAACCGTCGTTTCTTGAAGTAACGAATTGCGAATCATTTGTTTTTACCCAACTTATTGAAGTTTTGTTATGACCGAATCCAATAAGATCCATGTCGTCGCCAATGGCGCCAGTTTCGAAGTACCGTCGGAGCAGTCTCTCGACCGTTTTCTGGTCGATCGTGGTTTCGCGCCGGAATTGGTGGTGGTCGAGCATAACCTGAAGGCGGTGAGCCCGAGCGAACGGAGTGCGATCCGGTTGCGCGACGGCGACAAGCTGGAGGTCGTCCGGATCGTCGCCGGCGGATGAGGCCCGGGAGGCGGAGAACCGAGACGATGGCGATCGAGTCCCACGAACTTCCGGGGTTGGAAGTGCATCTCGACGACCTCGTGTATCAGGCGGCGCCCCACATGCCGCCGGGTTCCCAACATGCCTTCGTCTATTATCTGACCATCAAGAACGGGTCGGACCGTGAAGTCACCTTTCTCGCTCGAAAATGGTTGATCGAAAAGTCCAACGGAGAAAAACTCGTGATCGAGGGAGACGGAATCGTCGGCGAGCGCCCGAGGTTGCGTCCCGGAGAGAGTTTTTCCTACAATAGTTTTCATTTGACGGACGCGGATTCCGTCGCCAGAGGGAGTTTTCACGGCGTCGATGCCGAGCAAAAGCCCGTCTTTGTCCGTATTCCCCGAATCACAATGAACCTGCCCGCCACACAATGAAGTTAACTGATTTGAATACCGATGGAGGAATCGGGGCCAACTGCCTCTTCTTCCAGATCGGCTCCTACAATATTTTGGTCGACGCCGGGATGAATCCCAAGAAGACCGGCTTGGATTCCCTGCCCGACTTTTCGAAGTTGCGCGATTTGGAGATCGATTTCGTTCTTCTCACGCATTGCCACCTCGACCATCTCGGGGGCTTGCCGATCGTCTTGCGCGAGCATCCGGAGGCCCAGGTTCTGATGTCGGTCCCGAGTCTCAGCTTGGCGGAACGGATGTTGCGCAACTCCTGCAATGTGATGAAGCGGCAACGGGAAGAACTCGACTTGCCGGAGTTGCCGTTGTTCACCCATCGGGAGATCGACAAAATCGTCACCCAGTTTTTTCCGATGACCTACGGGCGGACGAGCATCTTCGACAAGGAGGATGAGGAGTTGCAAATCACCTTCTTCCCCGCAGGGCACGTCGCGGGGGCGGGCGGCGTGGAGATCATCCACGGCGGCAAGAAGATGTTCCTCACCGGCGACGTCCTGTTCACGCCGCAGAAAATCTTGCCGGGCGCGAAATTCCCCGGTCGGCGCGTCGACACCTTGGTGATCGAAACCACCCGGGGAGCCAAGGAACGGGAGGAGGGGGTCGATCGTTCGACCGAGGTCCAACGTCTGTTGGAAAAAATCAGCACCGTTCTGCAGCGGGGCGGGTCTTGTTTGATTCCGGTTTTCGCGCTCGGGAGAATGCAGGAGGTCCTGACGATTATCCACGAGGCGCAGGAGAAGGGAGCGATTCCCAAACGGCCGATTTTTTGCGCGGGACTGGGGATGGACCTGGCCAATTATTTCGACGAGATTTCCCGCAAGACCGGTTTGCTCGATTTCCGCCGCCAGATCTTGAAGGATCTCAACGTCCAGCCGTTGCCGCGGAATTTGCAACCGGGCCGTGATTTGCAGCAGAACGCCATCTATGTCCTGAGCAGCGGGATGTTGGTGGAAAACACTCCATCCTATCGGGTCGCGGCCAGTTTGCTCGGTCATGCCCGGAATTCGATTTGTTACGTCGGTTATTGCGATCCGGATACGCCGGGCGGGAAGATGTTGGAAAGTGAAGTCGGAGAGGCGTTCATTTTTGAAGCCTTCGATTTCAAAACCCATGTCCATGCCGACGTGGACCAGTTCGAATTAAGTGGTCACGCCGACCGGTCGGAGATTGTGGAGTTCGCACTGGCGGTGGATCCCCGGGTGATTGTACTCACCCACGGCGATCCGGAGGCCCGCACCTGGTTCAAAGAAGAACTGGGTCGCCTTGCCCCGGAAATTCGCGTCATCGATCCCGAGCCACTCAAGGAAGAAGTCCTGTAGGGGTCGGTTGAATGCCGCCGAATGTTTCCGCGCCGGAACTTCGCTGAAGCGGACTGCTGGTCTAAAGTTTCTTGAGGGTTTCGGGCGAAACCGTGGTTAAACCGGGTAATTGTGAATGACTTGTTTCGACCATGGCGGCGTCAAACCGCATTTGTGATCTTCTGGGCGGTCGTCCTTTTCGCGACCACCGGTCATACCGGGGAGCGGGCGGAAGTTTCGCTTTCCGAACGCAGCGGGTTGGATGACCTGTTGCGCTTTGCGGCGGAGAACAGTCCGGAAATGCGGGCCGCTTACGAGGAGTGGCGGGCGACAGTCGAACGGGAACCCCAGGCGCGCGGCTTGCCCGATCCGGAACTCAACTACGGCTATTTCGTCCAACGGATGGAGACGCGTCATTCCGTTTCCTTGCGGCAGATGCTTCCGGGATTCGGGAAACGGGGCTTGCGGTCGGAGATCGCCAACCGGGAGGCGGACGCGGCGGAAGCCCGTTTTCACGCGGCCCGGCTCGCCGTCTTCGAACGGGTCGGCCAAGCGTATGCGGATTATGCTTACATTGAAGCGGCGGTGGAAGTTCTCCGGGAGGTCGACGCCTTGGCCCGCGATCTTCATGAGGTGGCGATGGCGCGGTTTCGAACCGGCGAGGTCGGCAGCGCCGACGTATTGCGGGCGGAGATGGAGGTGGAGGAAATTGCCGAGGAATTGCGTTCGATGTCGGAGATGCGCGAACCGGCCGCTGCCACCTTGAACGCCGCCCTCGGCCGCCGACCAACCCAACCGCTTCCCCGGCCGGATCTGGACGAGCTTGCTGCCATCGACGAACGGCAACTGGCGGATCTGGAATTCTGGCGGGAACGAAGCCCCGCCTTGAGGGCGGAACAACATGAAGTCGCCCGGGCGGAACGCGAGGTCGATCTGGCCCGTCGCGAAGGACAGCCGGATTGGATGGTCGGGGTAGAATACATGAACAACGCTGGAATGGTCCGCGACGAAGTGATGGTCATGGTCGGAGTAACCTTACCGATATGGCGCGAACGTTACGCCGCCGGACGTCGGGAGGCGCGGGCGGAGCGCAATGCGGCGGTCGCCCGGCGCGAGGCGATGGAAAACGAACTGGAGGCGGAAATCCGGATGGCCCTTTTCCGGGTCCGGGACGCCGACCGGCAGATGCGTTTGCACGGTGACCGGTTGAAACCGCTGGCCCGCCAATCATACGACTCCCTCGCCGCCGGTTATCGCGCGGGAAATGTCGATTTCCTCGATTTGATCGATGCCCAACGAATGTTGCTCGACCACAACCTCCTCCACCTCCGGGCGATCTCCGAACGGTTCAAAAGTTTGGCCGAACTCGACAGGTTGACCGGTGGCGGCCTCGGATACTCTTCGTCCTCTCCTTCGATCCATGACCACGAAATCCGCCAATTCTAAAATCGCCGTCACCGTTGGAGTGGTCGCGCTCCTTATTCTGATTTTCTTTCTCGGGCGATGGACCGCCGGATCGGACAATGGTCATCGGCATACCCATGACCATGCCGCGGCGGAAGTGACCGATGCGGGTCCGCCAGCGTCCGAGACGATTTGGACTTGCTCGATGCATCCGCAGGTGCGCCAACCGGGGCCGGGGCAATGTCCGTTGTGTGGAATGGATCTGATTCCGGCGGCGGCCGACGACGATGCGGAGGATGACGCGGAATTGCCCCGATTGCGGGTCAGCGAGCGGGCGGCGGCGTTGATGAGCGTCCAGACCTGGCCGGTGGAGCGCCGGGAAGTCGAACGCGAGATCCGGTTGCTCGGGCGGGTGAATCCGGATCCGGCGCGGCAACGGACGATCACCGCCTGGCTGCCGGGACGAATCGACCGGTTATTGGTCGACATAGAAGGGGCGAGCATTCAGCGCGGCGATCCGATCGCGGAAGTTTACAGTCCAGCGTTGATCAGCGCCCAGGAGGAGTTGTTGCAGGCGTTGCGGACCGCCCGGGCCCGGAACGCCGAGGATGGTCCGATGGTGCAAGCCGCCCGGGATCGTCTCCGTCTGTTGGGGATGACCGGCGAACAGATTGGTCAAATCGAAGAGCGGGGTCGGGTCGAGGACCATGTGACGATCCATTCTCCCCTCGATGGAGTCATCATCGAGCGGGTCGCGGTGGAAGGAAGTTACGTTGAAGCCGGGGACCGGATCGCCGCGCTGGCGGCGTTCGATTCGGTTTACCTTGATTTGGAAGCTTATGAACGTGACTTGATTTGGCTGCGCCAAGGACAGGAAGCCGGCTTCGAGATCCCGGCTTTTCCGGGAGAAACGTTCTCCGGTCAGATCGAGCGGGTCGATCCATTCATCGACGAAACCGGCCGAACCGCCCGGGTGCGGGTTCGGGTCGAGAATCCCGAAGGACGGCTGAAACCCGGGATGTTCGCGCGGGCGACGGTGAAATCACGACTCGGGGAGCCGGGCGGAATGCAGCCTTGGGCCGACGAACCGCCGTTGGTAATCCCGGCCACCGCCGCGTTGATCACCGGGCGCCGGGCGGTGGTGTATGTGAAAATCCCCGACACCGATCGACCGACCTTTGAGTTGCGGGATATCGAACTCGGACCGCGGGCCGGGGCGCATTACGTCGTCCGCGACGGTTTGCGGGAAGGGGAAATGGTGGTGACCCATGGCAACTTCAAGATCGACAGCGAACTCCAGTTGCGGGGGCGGCCGAGCATGATGGCCCCGCGAGGGGAGGGAGCGCCGGGGCATGATCACGGCGAGCACGACACGGCACCCGGCGAAGGCGATCCGCGGGAGGCCCCGGAGCGGCTTGGTTTCGCCGACGAGGTCGATGCCGATTTCAACGAGGAGATCGTGGAGTTGGTGCGGGGATATTTGCGTTTCAGCGAAGGGGCTGCGGCGGATGACAAGGCGGCCGCTCGGTCCGGAGTGGAACGGATGCGGGAGCGGTTGACGGAGATCGGCGAACACCGGCTTTCGGGCGAAGCCCATGTGTCATGGATGGAGCACTACGCCGCGCTCGATGCCGTCCTGGAAGCAATGGAGGCGGAGACCGACCTGGCCGGATGGCGGGAGCATCTCCAGGAATTGACCCGGGTGACGGAACGGATCTACGTCAATTTCGGCGGCGGGGCGATGCCGGAGTTGCAGCGGGCGTATTGTCCGATGGTATTCGGCGACCAGATCGGAACCTGGCTGCAAACCGAAACGAATGTTTACAATCCGTATTACGGGGCGATGATGCTCCGTTGCGGAGAGATCATTTCGTGGAACGACACCGCCGGACATGAGTGAGCAACCCCTTCCAACCACCGCGGGGCGGTCCGGTCCGTTGGACGGGATGCTCCGGTTCTTCCTTGAGCAAAAACTGGTCGTCGCGCTCCTGACCGCCGCCCTGGTGCTATGGGGCCTGGCGGTGGCGCCGTTCGATTGGGAAATCGATTGGTTGCCGCGCGATCCGGTGGCGGTCGATGCGATTCCGGACCTCGGCGAGAACCAGCAAATCGTCTTCACCGAGTGGCCGGGCCGGTCGCCCCGCGATGTTGAGGATCAAGTGACCTATCCGTTGACCGTGGCGTTGATGGGGGTTCCCGGAGTGCGCGAGGTCCGGAGCATCTCGATGTCCGGATTCTCGATGGTGTTCGTGATCTTCCACGACGATATCGAATTTTACTGGTCGCGGGCCCGGATCATCGAACGACTGAATTCGCTCCCCGCCGGGACGATGCCGGCCGGGACCAGTCCCGCGCTCGGGCCGGACGCGACCGGGTTGGGTCAGGTTTATTGGTACACTCTCGAAGGGCGGGATCCCGACGGACGACCGGTGGGCGGTTGGGATTTGCACGAGTTGCGGAGTATCCAGGATTGGTATGTCCGCAACGGCCTGCTCGCGGCGGAAGGGATCAGCGAAGTCGCGTCGATCGGAGGCTTTGTTAAAGAATACCAGATCGACGTCGACCCGGCGGCGCTGCGGGCGCACGACGTCACGTTGAGCCAGGTCACCGACGCGATCCGGATGAGCAACCTCGACATCGGGGCGCGGACCACCGAGATCAACAGCGTCGAATACATCGTGCGCGGAGTCGGGTTCGTCAAAACCGTCGACGACCTCGAAAGCGCGGTGGTTCGTCCGGGGCCGGGGAACATTCCGATCCGTATCCGGGATGTGGCGACAGTGACGCTTGGTCCGGCGGAACGGCGCGGGGCCTTGACCATCTCCGGCGCGGAAGCGGTCGGCGGCGTGGTGGTGGTGCGGGAAGGTTACAATCCGTTGGCGGCGATCAACAACGTGAAAGCCCAGATCGCGGAGATCTCCCCCGGATTGCCGACGAAGGCGTTGATCGATTGGGAGCGGGTTTCGTTGGCCGAAGCGAAGCGATTCGCGGAGGCGGCGGGATTCGCGGCGCTGGCGGATTCGGGGGCGGAGTTGAATCAGGAAGCCTGGCAGGCCTGGTTGAGGAGCAATCCCCGGGCGGAGTGGCCGGAGTGGATCACCCTCAGCCGGTTGTCCATCGAAGCTTTCTACGACCGGAGCGGTTTGATCCATGAAACGTTGGGGACGCTCAACGACGCCCTGTTCCAGCAAGTGTTGGTGACGGTGATCGTGGTGCTGGTCATGGTGCTGCATCTCCGGACCGCGTTGGTGATCAGTGCGATGCTGCCGTTGGCGGTGTTGTTTGCCTTTGTCGCGATGAAAGTCGCGGGAGTCGACGCCAACGTGGTCGCGCTTGCCGGGATCGCGATCGCCATTGGAACGATCGTCGACATGGGGGTGATCGTGGTGGAGAACCTGTTGAAACATCTCCGAGAGGCGAGGCCGGAGGAACCGCGGATCGAAGTCGTGTTCCGGGCGACCCGGGAAGTCGGGTCGGCGATCTTGACCGCGATCAGCACCACCATCATCAGTTTCCTGCCGGTCTTCACCATGACCGGGGCCGAAGGGAAGATGTTCGTTCCCTTGGCCTTCACTAAAACCTTCGTGCTGGTCGGGGCGATTTTCGTGGCGTTGGTGATCGTGCCTGCCGCCGCCCACTGGTTCATCGCGGGGCGGATCGATTCGCGTGGTGGGCGACGGGCCCTCTGGTTCGGGCTGGGAACGGCCGGTGTATTGGTAGGCGTTTTGGGGATTCTCCAAGGCTGGCCGGCGGTGATCGTCGCGGGTGCGGTTCTGCTGGTGGTGGCGGTCTATCATCTGGCGGCGGGCGATCTGCCGCGATGGTCGGCGGCGCTCCGGCCGGGGTCGGAGGAAAAGGTGCGGCGGACGCTCGGGCGGCTTGACCGGGCCGGCCGCGTACTTGGAAGTCTGGTGGCGGTCGGGTTGGTCGCGTGGGTGTTGACCATCTATTGGGAGCCGCTCGGACCGGAACGGGGAGGGGTGCGTAACTTCCTTTTTGTCGCGATCCTGATCGGGGGATTGCTGGGGGTCTTCGGATTGTTCGCGATGGTTTATCGGTCGGTGTTGGTCTGGAGTCTCCGGTTCAAGGCGGTTTTCCTGGCCGTTCCGCTCTTGGTGACGGTCTGGGGGGCGACAGTTTGGCTCGGTTTCGAGCGGGTTTTCGGTTTCATTCCGGCCACGGCGGAGCGGGTCGGGTTGGACGGAGATAATATCCGGATGAGTGATTCGTGGGTCTGGATGCATCATGAATTCCCGGGACTCGGCCGGGAGTTCATGCCGTCGTTGGACGAAGGGTCGTTCTTGTGGATGCCGACCACCATGCCGCACGCCTCGATGGGCGAAGCGTTGGAAGTCTTGCGTTACCAGGACATGGCGATCGCCTCGGTCCAGGAAGTGGAGACGGTGGCCGGGAAAATCGGCCGGGCGGAAACGGCGCTCGATCCGGCGCCGATCTCGATGATCGAGACGGTGATCAATTATAAAAGTGAATACAAAAACGACGACGCCGGAAGACGGATCCATTTTCGTTACGACCGGGAGGCCGGGGAGTTCGTCCGTGACGAAAACGGCGAACTGGTCCCCGACCGGCGGGGGCGTCCCTACCGGCAATGGCGCGACCACATCCGGAGTCCCGCCGACATTTGGGATGAAATCGTCCGCGCGGCGGAATTGCCCGGAACCACCTCGGCGCCGCGCCTTCAACCGATTGAAACCCGTCTGGTGATGTTGCAAACCGGCATGCGGGCACCGATGGGATTGAAAGTCCGCGCGCCCGACCTGGAGACTCTCGACCGGATGGCGGTCGCGTTGGAAGGAATCCTTCGCGAAGTCCCGCAGATCAATTCGTCGACGGTGAACGCCGATCGGGTGGTGGGAAAACCGTATTTGGAAATCCACATCGACCGGGAGGCGATAGGACGCTTCGGCCTGAACATCGAAGACGTCCAGGAGGTGATCATGGTCGCCATCGGGGGGGAGACTCTGACGACGACGGTCGAGGGCCGCGAGCGTTATCCGGTGCGGGTGCGGTATCCCCGGGAGTTGCGCGAAGGGATCGATGAAATCGAGAACGTTTTGGTTCCATCGATGAACGGGGCGCAAGTTCCGCTTGGAGACGTGGCCAAAATCCGTTACATCCGCGGGCCGCAGATGATCCAAAGTGAAGATACGTTTCTGGTCGCTTACGTCACCTTCGGCGGGGCGCCCGGGATCGCGGAAGTCGACGTGGTCGAGGCGGCCCAGGCGTATTTGAACCACAAACTGGATACGGGCGAACTTTCGGTACCTCCGGGAGTCAGCTGGCGGTTTGCCGGGACCTACGAAAATCAGCTCCGGGCGGCGGCGACTCTCCGGGTTGTTCTGCCGGTGGCGCTGGCGATCATTTTTCTGATCCTCTATTTCCAATTCAAGGCGGTCAGCACGACGTTGATGGTGTTCAGTGGAATCGCGGTGGCGTGGGCCGGGGGATTCATCATGATCTGGTTGTATGGACAATCCTGGTTCGGGAATTTCTCACTGTTTGGGGTGAACATGCGGGAGTTGTTCCAATTGGGACCGATCAATCTGAGCATCGCGGTCTGGGTCGGATTCTTGGCGTTGTTCGGGATCGCCGTCGACAACGGGGTCGTGGTGGCGACCTATCTCCGGCAAGTCTTCTCGGAACGGCCGATCGCGACCCGGGAGGAAATCCGGGCGGCGGCGCTCGAAGCGGGCCTCCGGCGTCTGCGACCCTGTCTGATGACGACCGCCACAACGATTCTGGCGCTGCTGCCGGTTCTGACGGCCACCGGCCGGGGGGCCGACATCATGATCCCGATGGCGATCCCGAGCGTCGGCGGCATGTTCTTCGTTTTGCTCACCCTGATCGCGGTGCCCGTCCTATACGCCTGGAAGGAGGAACGGCGGATCCTGCGGAGCGGGTAAGGGGGGCACACCGGTTTCGGATCCGTGGGTGAGTTTTGGATTGCCACGACAGGGCACGCATACGGAGGATAGAGAAGATACGGAAAGTGCTCTCCTCCATGAAATTTCGCAATTGGATGCTTCAGCTCCCGGATGGAACGGAAACAGGCCCGTTCGACTTTCATGAAATCAGGGATCTTCTGCCGAAGGAGTCGGATTTACTTGCCCGGACCTGTATCCGGTCGACGCGGGAAAGGGCGTGGTCGTCGCTCGCCCGTCATCCGCAATGTGGCCTCTTCCTCACCGATGAACAACAAGCCGCGACCCTGCAGCATATCCTGCCACCGGATCCGCCGCCGGCGCTTCTGAAGCGGTCGCGAAAAGGACCTGTTCCGCAGGCAACCAACCAAGGTCCTTCGCGGAGAGAGCGGATTCGTCGACAGGACCTGAGTTTTGCCTCGGTCCAGGAAATGCTCGATTTCAACGCGGTTTGCGCGGGGCAGGAACTTGTCCGTGACCGGATTCGGCACCGTCCTCGAAAATATCGTCCTCGTTCGCGGGTCCTGGAGTTTGTTTCCGGGGTTTGTCTCTACAACGCCCTCCTCTTCGTTCTTTGTTACGCGATCACCGTGTTGATCGCCTGGATGGGATTCCTGGAAGCGGACGGGACGCTGCCGGTCCTGGCACTGCATGTGTTGCTCAACAACCCGATCTCCGTGGTGAGTCTTGTTGCCGGCGCGAGCTTCATCACCATGAGCCTTTTCTGGTTGATATTCGTCATGCGGTAACGAATACGATCCCCGCGTAACGGGAGCCGCCGTCAGCGTTTTTTCAACGGTTGCCGGTAATCAACCGCTCCAAAATGCGGCTGGTGGGAACGTCTTCGGGGTTGATCCGATAGGCGTCAAGGGCGGCGTGCAGAGCTTCGTCGCGACGGTCGAGTTCCAGCAGGAAAAGCGCGCGGTAACGGAGGAGGAAAAAGAAGTCCTCTTCGGCGAGCTCGGACCAGATCCACCGGCCACTGATGCGGGTTCCGATGGCGCCGTCGTCGGGTCGAATCTGTTTGGCCCACGCGAGGCCCGACTCGACCGCTTCGAGGCCCGCTTCGAATTCCCGCATCCGCGAATAAATGGAGGCACGGCTCAAATAGAGATGGAAAAGGAGAGGATGTCCCGGGTTTTTCTCGATTCCTTCGGCGACCATTTCCAACGCCCGGTCGTATTCCTCGACCGTTCCGAGGAAATAGGCGCCGGTGATGAAACTGTTGAGGTTGGATGGGTCGACGACGGTCATCAGTCGATACCACGGGAGGAGTTCGACTTCGGAGGCCGGGGGCGGGCGCGTGCCCGGAGGCGTGTACGGTTTGACCTGACGTTCGAGGTAACCGATGAGGCCCCGGAAATCCGTTTCCCTGGAACGGATGACCGGAGTTCCATCCTCGGTCGTTTCGGTCCCGCGGGCGGGCCGGGTGTGGACGATCCCGTTGAAGTGGTAGGTGGAGCTCTTGGTATAAAGGAAATCCGCTGTCGTGGCGCGAATCTCTCCGAGGATTCCGGCGAAGGCGTTGTTGGATCGCGCCTCGAGGGTCTCCTGGTAGGTCAGGCCTCTGACGGGCAATTCCCGGCGCACGGTTTCGCGGACACCGTAAAGGGCGGCGGCGGCCAAGGCGACAAGCAAACAGGCGAAGAGGGTCTTGATGGTGGTGGGCATTTACAGGACCTTTCGTTGAAAAAGCCAAATGCCTCCCCCCAGCCAGGTGACGGAAAACAGGCCGGTGTAGAGACAGATTCCGATGAGGGCGGGGATGGCGAGAGGGGGTTCTCCTCCGACGAAGAACTCGACCGCGTCGAAAAGGCCGAAATCGGGCACGAGCAGAACCACCGGAAGCATCGCAAACCACGGGAGGGCTTCGCCGAGATTCTGCAAAAGGAGACCTCCGAGGAAAATTCCGCCGAAGGCGATTAATGCCGCTCCCATCGCCGGGAACACAAGGGTGAGCACCACGGCGAGAATGGCGAGGATGAGAATCGAACACGCTCGCATGAAAAGCATTTGGAGACCGAGTGCGTAGGAGAGTTCAGGGACGGAGGGTGCGGCGACGAAGACGATCCCGGCGAAAATGATCATGGCGGCCACCCCGAAGGCCGCCGTCGCCAAGGTTCGCACGATCAAGGTGGTGGCCCGTTCGATCGGGCGGGCGAGGATCAGATGCAAGGTTCGGTTTTCGATCTCGGGCGCGATCTGGCGCACCCCGATTGTCCAAGTCACGAGAAGCGCCGCCCAATAGCTCGCTTGGAGGTTGAAGCTGAGGACGAAACGCGCTCCCTCTACGTCCTCTCCGCCGAAGAACCGGCCGACCACGGAGAACAGGACCAGGATTCCGACGAAGATTCCGGCGAGCATCAAACCTTTGCTGCGAATGAAATCCAACGCGACCAGGCGGCCGAGGCACAGCAGACGCCGGATCGAGTCGGTGGTTGTCATGCTCGGGTTCATACGGCGCTTCTCCTGAACAGCAGGTAGGTGATCCCGAAAAAGAGGGCGATGTAGAAGCCGGAGTAGACGGTCAGAATCGCCATGGGCAGGAAGGGTAAAGGCGGCCAGACCTCATGGACGACTTTTGCTGACAGGTCGAGCAGCGTCAGCTGAGGAATCGCGTAATGCAGGACCAACAGGAAAAACTGCTGGAGCGTCCCGACATGGTCGTAAAGGAAGCTCATCAGGTTGAGGAAAACTTGTGACAGGAGGAAAAGCAGGGCGGCAACGGCGACGGTGGCCGGCAATGAAAGCACCATCGAAAGACAGAGCGACAGACTGGCCAGAATCGCCAGGCTGAGGAACTGGAGGTAAACGGCCTGGGCGAAGAGGAGGTAATTGAGTTGCACACCAAGCGCCCAGTGGCCGAGAAGAAACACCACCATGAAAAGCACGTAGCAGAAGATCCCGGCCAGGATAACACCGAGCAACTTCCCGGCCAGGAAACCGGATCGGCTCAACGGTTTGGCCAAGAGGACGTGTAGCGTGCGCCATTCGAATTCCCGGGGCAATTGACGTGCCGCGAGGTAGATCACCAGGAGGGAACTGGCTGTATTCATCACCTGCAGCGCCACTTCCCGGTAGAATTTGCCCAACCCCTGGAGGTCGACCGCTCCCATCCACCGCGCCAGAATCATGAGCGCGATGGCTACCGCGAAGACTGCATAGACCTCTCCTCTCCGGATCGCTTCCAGGCCGATCGTCTTCGCGATCAGCCAAGTGGATCGCCAGGCGCGTGGCTGCGCTACGGTATTCATGGCTTAGATACAGCTTGTCGGGCGCTTGCTTCGTCCCGGATCTGGGCGACGAAAAAGCTTTCGAGATCCCCGGCGATCGGGGCGCGCTCTTTTAGAGAATCGACCGTGCCTTCGGCCACGATCCGACCGTTGTGGATCATCACGACCCGATCGCACAAGGCTTCCACTTCGTGGAGTTCGTGGGAAGAGAAGAAGATGGTCACTCCGGAGCGTTTCAGGTCGAGGAGAATGTTGCGCAAGTCGTAGCGACCGACCGGATCGAGCCCGGAGTTGAGTTCGTCGAAAATCAATAATTCCGGTTCGGCGATCAACGCCTGCGCGATCCCGAGGCGTTGTTGCATCCCTTTGGAAAAGGTGCGCAACAACGCCTCCCCTTTGCCGGTCAAACCGACCCGGTCGAGGAGGGCGGGAATGCGATCCCGCAGGGTCTTGGACGATAAGCCGGAAAGGCCCCCGTAAAGTTCGAGAAGTTCGCGGCCTTTCAAAAAAGGATAATAGAGGGCGACTTCGGGGAGATATCCGACCCGGCGACGACTGTCGACTGATCCGGCCGGATGTCCGAGGACGGAAACGTGGCCTGCGGTAGGAAACTGGAAGCCCATCAGCGTCTTGATGGTCGAGGATTTTCCGGCTCCATTCGGCCCGATGAATCCGAGGCATTCACCCCGGCGGACGACGAACGAGAGATTGTTGACCGCCGTGAAACGTTCCTTCCGGGAGAGGGCATACTCCACCACCAGGTCTTTGACCTCGATCATCGGAGGGGCGGAGTCCGCGGCATTTTTCTTCATGGATGGAGGTTGTATATCTCCCATCGGCTTCGCCAAGCAAAAACGGGGGTTTCGAGGCGATTTTCGACGGCTTGGCCGGAGGTTGGGGCCGAGGGTAAAAACAGCGTTTCCGTTGTGTGAAAAATTTGTCATAATCGGGACGATCATGAAGGCGCTGGCGAAATCGAAGGGAGAACGGGGATTGTGGTTGGTGGATGTTCCGGAACCGGAGTGCGGGATCAACGACGTCTTGATTCGGGTCGATCGAACCGGAATTTGCGGGACGGATCTCCATATTTACACGTGGGACGATTGGGCCCGGCGGACAATTCCCGTTCCGATGGTGGTGGGACATGAATTCGTCGGAGAAGTCGTCGAGGTCGGTTCGAACGTAAGCGATTTTTTCCCGGGCGAAATCGTCAGCGGGGAAGGGCATGTCGTTTGCGGACGTTGTCGGAACTGTCTGGCCGGACGCCGGCACCTTTGCGCCCATACCGAAGGAATCGGTGTCACCCGGCCGGGAGCGTTCGCCGAATATTTGACCTTGCCGATGTCGAACGTCTGGCATCACCGTCCGGGGATCGATCTGGATGTGGCGTCGGTGTTCGATCCGTTGGGAAACGCGGTCCACACCGCGCTCTCGTTCGATGTGCTGGGGGAGGACGTCTTGATCACCGGTGCCGGGCCGATCGGTTTGATGGCGGCGGCGGTCGTGCGGCACGCCGGAGCCCGTTATGTGGTGATCACCGATTTAAACGAACACCGGCTTGGATTGGCCCGGACCCTCGGGGTCGACATGGCTTGGAATCCGCAGCAGGGACCTTTGCACGATGTGCAAAAACAGCTTGGGATGCAGGAAGGTTTCGATGTCGGCTTGGAGATGTCCGGAAGTCCGGCGGCATTTCGGGAAATGATCGGGGAAATGTGTCACGGCGGGAAAATCGCCCTGCTCGGGATTCCGTCGAAACCGATGGAGATCGATTGGGAAAAAGTGATTTTTAACATGCTCACCATCAAAGGTATCTACGGACGGGAGATGTATGAGACCTGGTATAAGATGACGACCATGTTGCAAAGCGGGCTGGAGATTGGTCCGGTGATCACCCATCATTTCGGAGCCGACGAATTCGAGCGGGGGTTCGCAGTGATGGAAGAAGGGGATTGCGGCAAAGTGATTCTGGATTGGACCGTTTTTCGATGAGGGGAGTATGAGCTTTTCAACTACGTGGAAGACCGTTCTGGAACGGGAAATGGAAGCGGTTCGATCGGCCGGATTGGAGAAGCGGGAACGGGTGATCGATTCCCCGCAATCGGGACGGATCCGGCTGCGGTCGGGCGAGGAGGTGCTCAATTTCTGCGCCAACAATTATCTGGGGTTGGCCGACCATCCGGCGCTGATTGAAGCGGCCCGGAAGGCGATCGACGAGTGGGGTTACGGGATGGCGTCGGTGCGGTTCATCTGTGGCACCCAGACGCCCCACCGACGGTTGGAAGAGCGGTTAAGCCGGTTCCTCCAAACCGAAGAGACGATCCTCTACGGCTCCTGTTTCGATGCCAATGGAGGTCTCTTCGAGGTTCTGCTCGGGCCGGAGGATGCGGTGTTGTCGGACGAATTGAACCATGCCAGCATCATCGACGGAGTGCGTTTGTGCAAGGCGCGGCGATTCCGCTATCGGAACAGCGATTTGGTGGATTTGGAGGCGAAATTGAAGGAAGCCTCGGATGCCCGGTTGCGGATGATCGTGACCGATGGAGTTTTTTCGATGGACGGATTCATCGCCGATCTGGCGGGGATCTGCGATTTGGCGGAAAAGTACGACGCGTTGGTGGTGGTCGATGATTCCCATGCGGTTGGTGTTCTGGGCGAAGGAGGACGCGGAACTCCGGAATACCGGGGTGTCATGGATCGAGTGGACCTGGTCACCGGGACGCTTGGAAAGGCGCTCGGGGGTGCCAGTGGAGGTTATACCAGCGGACGGAAGGCCGTCATTGATCTGTTGCGGCAGCGATCGCGCCCGTATTTGTTTTCGAATACATTGGCCCCGATAATCGCGGCGGTCTCGTTGACGGCGCTCGATTTGGTGGGGAAATCCCCCGAGTTGCGGGAGAGGTTGCATGCGAACGCCCGGTGGTTCCGGGGGGCGATGAGTGAAGGCGGGTTTGATATTTTGCCCGGGGAGCACCCGATCGTGCCCGTGATGATCGGGGACGCGGGGCTGGCGGCGCGGTTCGCCGACGCGATGCTGAAGCGCGGCATTTATGTGGTCGGTTTCAGCTTTCCGGTGGTACCCAAGGATCGGGCGAGGATCCGGGTCCAGCTGTCGGCCGCCCACCGGCGGGAGGATTTGGAGCGGGCGGTCGCTGCGTTTGGCGAAGTCCGGACCGAATTGGGTTAGCGGGATCGACCGTCGACGCGGGGGGCGGGAGAAGCGGGGCGATTTTTTGGCATTGCGGGTTTGCCTCGACCGGCGGGGCGTCCCAGACTGCCGGTTATTGGTCGCCGATATGTTTACCGGAATTGTTCAGGAAAAAGGGAAGGTGGTCGACTTCAAGGAAGGCGACCGGAGTTGGCGTCTCACGGTGGAGGCCCGGGAGGTGTTGAAGGATGTTGCTGAGGGAGACAGCATTGCGGTCAACGGATGTTGTCTGACAGCCACCGATTTCGGCGAAAGCCGGGTCTCGTTCGACCTCTTGGGCGAAACCGTCCGGGTGACCTCCTTTTCCTCCCTGCGCCCGGGCGATCGGGTGAATCTGGAGAGCAGCCTTCGCTTCAACGGGAAGGTCGGCGGCCATTTTGTGACCGGTCACATCGACGGAGTCGGCGAGGTGGTGGTGTTCGAAGCGCGGGGAAGCGACTATTACCTCCGGGTGCGAACTCCGGCCGCCAGTGGCCGGTATTTGATTTACAAAGGAAGCATCGCGATCGACGGGGTCTCATTGACGGTGACGGAGGTCTTCGACGACGGCTTTGCGGTTTGGTTGATCCCCCACACTTTAGACGTGACCAACCTCGGGGATTTGCAGCCCGGGGATGCGGTGAATCTTGAGTTCGACATGTTGGGAAAATACGTGGAATCCCTGTTGGCCGCCGGATCGGTGCCGCCTGTCCGGTCATGAAACGGCGGTTGAATATCCTTTTGGAGGAGCTCCGTCGGTTGAAAGAGGAGGGAGTCGCGGTCGTCGCCGTGTCGGACGACGCGTTGGGGCGGTTGCGGGAGCGGGTGGGGGCCTTGGCGCCGGCGACGACGGGTGGCCGGGAGGATCAGGACGTGCGATCGGCGGAAATCCTTTCCCGATTCGAGCCGGCCGGGGCGGGCCGATTGCCCGATTTCAATCCGGATTCCGGACCGGTGGCGAAAGTCAAAGTGAGCCGGACGCCGGCCGGACCCAAGTTGCCCGCTCCCCCGGCGGTGGTGTTGCCCGCCGGCGACAAGCAGAGCCGCTGGGAAGCGTTGCGCAAACAGGTGTTGGAGTGTCCGACCTGCAACGAACAAGTGCCGGCGGGGGGCAAAGTGGTCTTCGGGGTCGGAAACCTTGACGCCGACATTTTTTTCATTGGGGAAGCTCCCGGGACGGAAGAAGAGGCGGCCGGGGAACCGTTTGTCGGGGCGCCGGGTGAGACGCTGACGAAGATGGTCGGAGCGATGGGGTTGAAGCGCGAGCAGGTCTACATCACCAATGTGATGAATTGGCGTCCCGAACCGCCCAGTGGAATCGGGAGTCGGCAGCCGCGTCCGGACGAAATGGAATTTTGTCTGCCTTATTTGTTGGCGCAAATCGAAATTGTGCGACCGAAAGTGTTGGTCGCTTTGGGAAATACCGTGGTGAACGGCCTTTTCGGGGCTGATCCGAAGAGGAAGTTGAAAGACGTTCGTGGTCAATGGCGGGATTTTC
Source organism: Verruconatronum alginivorum (assembly GCF_056590205.1). Classification (NCBI taxonomy): domain Bacteria; kingdom Pseudomonadati; phylum Verrucomicrobiota; class Opitutia; order Opitutales; family Verruconatronaceae; genus Verruconatronum; species Verruconatronum alginivorum. The sequence continues at coordinate 5,179,883 of NZ_JBWPVQ010000001.1, forward strand.
GCGGCACCCCGACGATCATTACCTATCACCCGGCTTATTTGGTCCGAAGCGCTTCGATGGCGGTCAAACGGACCGTCTGGGAAGATCTCCTCGAAGTCATGGAACGGGTCGGATTGGAAATCACTGAGAAGCAACGGAATTATTTCCGGAAATAGGGGGAGAAGCGCCCCCCCGGCCACGAGGTTATTCATCGTTATAGCACCTGAGAATGTCATTGGGTGGAACTGAAGGGGGATGACGGGGTCTCAGGGGGTCGTTTTGGGGAGATGCGCCACGGTATGGGAGGAAATTCGGAGCATTGTTGGGAAAAAAGAATTGACGAAGGCCAAAAACGGAGGCAAATTCCTTTTCATAATCAATGTTAAAACGATTAAGCACCGACGGAAGTCACCCTGTTTTTGGGAATTTCTTGTTTGAAGCACGGCTCTCGTAATCCGAATTTCACCGAATCCACCTCTTTGCACTTATGAAAACCCACTCAATCGATACTCCGGCTCGCAAGGCCTTTACCCTGATCGAGTTGCTGACTGTGATCGCCATCATCGGCATTCTCGCGGCCATTTTGATTCCGGTCGTGGGAAAAGTCCGGGAAGGCGGTCGCGCGGCCGTTTGCCGGTCGAATCTGCGCGAAATGAACCGGGCCGCCTATTTGTATTCCCAGGATCATGGGCAGCAATTTCCGCATTGGGAAACGTGGTATAACCGGTCGCCTGAGGGTTTCAGGGAGTATATTTTCGAGGGGAGCCTTCAGCATACGGACGGAGTTAGCACCATCGCCACTTGTCCGACCCTTCAGAATATGGCTCCTTCCTGGAGCGTGGTCACCAACACCTATGCAATGAACTACCGGGCGGGGACGCGACCTGGCAGTACGATACCCCTTCCTTCCTGGGACGCGATTCGCGAACCCAGCCTCATGATGCATTTCATGGACGGTAATTTCCGCCTATTGGGCAATGGGCTGAATTGGTATACCTCGTTTGTTTACCACTCCTCAGGGGCCGGGCATATTCTTGACACCAGTTTTCCGCACGGGGAGAAGGCCAACGTCGTTTACTTCGACGGCCACGTGGGCACCCTTTCGCGGGAAGAAGCCGACATCGTCCGCCGATCCAATCGGGATGAATACCATGGCTTCTGGCTGGGAAATTCGCGGTGAGCCTTTGACATCCGATCTATGAACCACAATTGAAACCCAAGTGACATGATGCGAAAAAAAATCCTTCTTTCAGCGGCCCTGTTCTTTTTCGGCGCCGCCTTTTCCCAAGCGGAAACCTTCACCTACGATGCCGATTTTTCCGGCCCTGATGGGACATTGCCGGAAAAGTGGCATCCTCTTTTTCCTGCTGCGGGTGGAATCCATCTCGATAATGGAGAATTGATTATCCGGCGCGGCCCGGAGTTCTCGGAGGCCGAGGCGGGCGCCCGCCGGACCGTGTTGTATGTCGACGAAGAGGCGCACCTCTGGGAGGATTATGCCGTCGAAGTTTGGTTCAAGGACAGTCGTCAAGGCGATGTTCTGAACCAAACCCAAGGGATCGTAGCACGATGGCAATTGCCTCCTGTGTCGGTTGCCCAAGGGGCGGGATACTTCGCCTATCGTTTGGGTGATCAATTGCACATTTCGCGGAATTTTCATATCTCCAATGTGGATGTTCCTCTCGCCTCCGCAAATTTGTCGCAATCGCTGCAAGAAGGAGAATATTACCGGTTAACATTTGTTCTGGAAGGACCGAACCTCGAGGCGGAACTCTTCGATAGTAACGGGGCTTCGCTTGGGATCGTCTCCACGGTGGATTCCACCTATACGCGGGGAGCTCCGGGCTTGCGTGCCAATCATACTTTTTATGAGCGTCAAACCCGGTTTCGCGATTTCATTGTAAGTGGGCCCAGGACTATCCCGGAAAATCTGCTCTTGGCATCAAGCTTTGTCGGAATGAACGGAGAGATACCGGAGTTGTGGGACGCGATCCCTTCGGTGGATGTGATGGGCATCCATGAAAACGCCTTCCGGATGCGCCGCGATCAATCCACCACCGATTCGGATTCGGGATGGCGACGGACGATCGGATATATGGGGGCTGGTTCCGAAAACTGGAGCGACTATACCGCCGAGGTATATTTCCGGCATACACATCAGCACGATACTCAGGACATGCAAGGCGTGATCATTCGCTGGCAAGGAAACGTGCCGGACTTGGGATCGAATGGACAAGGATATGTCGCGCAGCATCGAGGACAGAGCGGTGGATCGGGCTCCCTGCAGATTTTGCGGGACTTCGTGCGGGCCGACGGCGATACGCCGCCATTGGCGGTTGTCAATCTCGACGAAAGTCTAGTCGCCAACGCTTGGTACCGGTTGCGCTTCACTGGTGAAGGGCCAAACTTGACGGCGGAACTTTTCCGGGCCGACGGCGTACGTATCGGGCATGCGACGGCGTGGGATGACACTTACGCAACAGGATCGGTTGGGGTGAGGGCTGCGATTGGCTTTCGGAGCCGGGAAACGCGCTTTAGCGGTTTAGTGGTGACCGGCAGCGTGCTCGATGAAGTCGCCCCGTTGCGGGTGGAAATTCTGCCGCGGACGGCTCAGGGATATTTCCGGATGAACGTTCTCGGTGAGCCATTGCAACCGATCGTGATCGACGCTTCCTTCGATCTGGTCAATTGGACGGACGTGCAAACGCAATACACAGACGGCGATGGAATTTACGAATTCGTGGATTCAGACTCCCTGAATCACGACCGCCGTTTCTACCGGGCACGTCCGGAGTAACCGGGCGACTTGAGTCGTCTCCGGGACCTGGGGATGATCAATCGCGACCATCTTTATTTGGTAATTGTCGGCCCCGTATTGGATCAACCGGTGCGGGGCTTTCGCTGAGTGTGACCTGTATGAAGGCTTTCATTTTCCATTTCGGGTTGGCGATCTTGGCCGGGCTGTTGATCGGTTTCCCGAAAACGGCTGCCGAGGAAATCTTTGCGACTTCGTTTCTCGACAACCCCGGGCACGGGTGGCGCGAAGGCATGGACGGCCCTTCGAACGGACGTCTCGCTCGCGAGATTGTGACCTCGGAGCCTCGTCCGGGAATTGTATACTCCGGGGTCAATACGACCGGGAACGGATGGAAGACCACGTTTCGACATTTCGGGGGCGCACAATTGGGATCGGTCACTTTGGCGCCGGGCGAACGGTTGATGATTGATTTTGACTGGACGAGTCAGGATGCGATCAGCTCAGCCACCTTTGGGCAAATTGCCGTCTTCCGTTCCGGAAATGTGACACCCGTGGGATCGGATCCGCCCAAGGTAAACGCCTACGCGGGGCATTTCCGGATGATTACTTCCGAGCCATTTCAAGCGGGGGTATCGGTTTCCGAAGGACCGTGGGATGCTTTTCACACGTATCCGGTCATAGACGCACCGGATGGTTGGGGGCGGAATGTGACTCGGCGGTTACGCTTCACCCTCCACCGAATTGGTCCATCCGAGGTGGAATTGCTGCTTTCCGATACTACCGTCGGCGAGCAGGTTTTGATGATGAAGGAAATCGCCGGAGATGTGATCGACAATCTGGATACCGTAATGGTAGCCGTGCGCCGGACCTTCAGCGCGAACATCTCCCGGTTGGATCGATTTGATAATTTTGAGGTTCAGTTAATCGAGGAGTTGCCCTTGGCGGTCACCGACGCCTCCGTCCTGCCCACGGGCGCGGTGGAATTGCGGTGGCGGATGCCGAGGCATTACTCGGGAGGGGAGGTTTTCGATATTTTTCGTTCGGAGGACCCCGATGACTTTGCCATCCATGCCATCAAGGTGGGCCAAACAAACCATTCGTTTTTCGTGGACCGAACGACGGCCGCCGGCGTCACCTATTTTTACCAGGTGGTTCCCGTGGGTGCGGACGGCAGCTCGCGCACACCTTCAGAAGTCGTTGGATTGACGATTGGGGAGGTCGTGGCGCCGCTGCCGCTCTTGAGTGCGAACGCGTATTGGGAAGAAAGTTTTCTGCGATTGTCGTGGATCCCCGGCCATGCCAGCCGGGGAGAAATTCTTCACGTTTACCGCTGGGAAATTGGTTCAAACGGAATGATCGCCATTCCCGTGGGTCAATTTGCGTTGGGGGACGGGGAAGCGATGATTCCGGCCGACGGCAAGGATACCTTGTACGCGTTTTCCATTGTAGATCCTGAAGGGCGGGAGTCCGCCAAGACCACGGTTTCGGTCAGCGGCTTCGTGCCGGAGAACGAACATTTGGGGCAACCGCGCAGTCATCCGTTTGTGTTGTTAAATCAGGACGAAATCGATTGGATTAAAGACCGGATCGAGACTCATCCCCACTACCGGCATGCTTACGAAAACGGATTGTTGGTCGACGCCGAGGAATCGTATGCCCGTTCGGGACCGGCGAATCTTTCGATTCCTGCCACCCGCAGTTCGCTCCATCAGGATATCGCCCTGGATACGCAACGGATGGCGCTCGGCTATGTTTTCAGTGGATACGTGAAATTCGCGAATGCCGCCGCCGATATCCTTTTGTATTACGGGGATAATTACACAAACTATCCAGTCGACCGGGAGTGGGTGGATGGGCGCCTGACCAGTCAGACATTGAACGAGGCGATGTTGTTGATCTATCTCGCCTGGGCTTACGATCTGCTGCATCACCGCTTTACGGCCGGCGAGCGGAGCCGGATTGAGGATGGCTTGTTGCGGGAAGGGGTCGAAGTGGTGAACATGCGCGATCGGGGAAACTCCAATTGGCAGAGTTGGCACAACGCCGCGACCGGCATCATTGGATTTCTGCTGGACGACGAAGCGATGATTCATCGGGCGATCTGGGCGGCGAACGGTTTCCGCGATCATTTGGTGAACGCCCTGTTGCCGGATGGGATTTGGTATGAACAGTCGATCGATTACCATTACTACACCATGCATTCGCTGACCTACCTGGCGGAGGCAGCGTATCGATATGGGTATGACTTGTATCGCCTTCGGATGGGGGAACAGGTGTTGAAACTGGCCTACGACGGCCCGCTTTACCATGCGTTCAGCAATCTCGGTCAACCGATATTTGGCAATTCCGCCACGGGGCGCCGCTTGATCGCTCCGGATGTGGCCTGGAATTACGCCATCGCCTTTGCCCGTTATGGTGATCCGAATTTCCGGTGGTTTTGGGATAAAGAGTACATGTTCAGCGCCCGTTTGACCGGCGACAGTCGACGCCCCATTTTGTTGTGTTTGCCTCTTTTGGAGCGACCGATTCCCTCGGCGCCCGAGGTGTCCGTTGATTATTCCGAGAATTTCACCGGGGCAAATGGAACAATGCCGGAGGGATGGTTGAACATCATTGAAGGGGATGGGATGAGCATCCAGCAGAACCGATTCGTCTTCCGGCGGCACAACTCCGATTCTTCGGGCTTCCGGCGGACGGCGATTTATTACGGTCCGGGATCGGAGGATTGGAAAGATTATACGGCGGAAGTTTGGTTCATGGACACCCGGCAACACGACACCGCCCAACCGCATGGGATCGTCGCCCGGGTCCAACCCGGCGAGGTAAATCAATTCCCGGCCCCCGGCGGATACTTCGCGTATCATGAAGGCGGGACGCTGCGGATCGAACGCGACCTCCCGCGCGCCGCACCGGGTCAGGTGTTGGCATCGGCTGGATTGCTCGAGCCGTTGGAACAGAATCAGTATTACCGGCTTCAGTTTATTCTCTCCGGAAGTGATCTGGAAGCGAGACTCTTCCATGGAGACGGACGATTGATCGGTTTGGTTCGGGCGACCGATGAGGCATACGTCGCCGGCCCGGCGGGTTTGCGGGCATATCACACGTTCCACGGAAGGGAGACCCGTTTCGATGATTTTTCCGTCACTGGCTCCGCCTTTTCGCCGGGAGCGCTTCCGCCCCGGTTCTCGATCGGCAGCGGTCATGTCGGCACGGCGATTCGTAACTCCTGGGGCAGCAGTCTTCTCTCGGGGGTCGGGATGGGGGTGTTGCGGGGAACTCCGGGCCAACGGACCCCGGAGGTCGCTTTTATCTGGAAGCCGTATGGAACCCGGGCGGGACATCAGCACCCGAACAATCTCGCGATTCATTGGCAGACCGCCAATCATCGCTGGCTGTCTGGCAGCGGTAAATGGGCGGGTTACAGCGAACCGGTCCATCTCGAATGGGTGAAGACGACTCTAAGCGACAACACCGTGGTGGTCGATCGGACCAGCCAGTATCCCGCTTATGATGGAGCCCCTTCACATGTCAGCGACAATCCGGTCAAACCGTCGGCGGGTTGGTTAAACGCATTTGTCGGCGGGCCCGTCTTTCAATACGTCGATGGCGCGACCGATAAGGTCTATCAGGATGTTACTTTGCGACGCCGGGTGTTCCACACGGAAGACTACACCCTCGATGTTTTCCGGGGCGAGGCGTTGCGTCCCCGGCTCTTCGATTGGGTGGTCCATCCGGATGGCCAATTGGCGTCGAGCAATGTCTCTCTCGCGTCCTCCGATCCGCTCGCCACGGGAAACGGGTATCAATACTTGCAGAACCTCCAGTCGGGCGAAACCTCCGGGAACTGGGAAACGCGGTGGACCAACGGCGCCCGTCAACTCCGCCTGGTTACCTTGGGAACCCCCGGGACGAAGGTGGTGAGCGGCCGGGGGCCATGGAGTGGCGGCACCCGGGGCGTGGCACTGGTGAGCCGCAGCGGGTCGTCCGCCAACTTTGTCACGTTGATTCAGGATGCCCAGGGAATCGCGGATCGAACGGTCGAATGGATCGGTAGCGAGAGTATCGCTACGCATCCCTCCGCCGGTGCGGTCAGGGTGACGGGCCCGGATGCCATCGACGAACTCCATTGGAATCCTGAGGGTCTTATGTATTCAAGTAATGAATATACCCTGACGGCGCGGGCGGGGATGGTCCGGATGCAGAATGATACGATTACGGCGGTGACCTTAGTCCGAGGCATGGGGTTCGCGGCGGATGGAGTGGAAGTCGAAGCGGAAATCCCCGCCAGTTTTGCGGTGGTCCGGCATGGTACCAGCCGATGGACGTTAAATTATGAAGAACCGTTTGAGCAGTTGGTTTCCCTGCGCTTGGACGGAGAGGAGTGGCAGGTTTTCCAATTGGATGGGCGGGGCGAGGTCGCGGGCGCAGTCGGGTTTCAGGAAGACGGGGGCTGGATCCGATGGCAGGCGGATCCGTTCAGTTCGTATCTTTTAACCCAAGGTGGGACGGGGGCTCCGCGGCATTTGAAGAATTTCCCGGAACACGGTCGGGACGCCCACTCCGCCGTGGGAATGCCCATGGCTGGAGAAGCGGCATTCTCTCACTCGCAATTTTTGTATGGGGGGGGGCACGATTGGCTATACTTTTATGTCGATCTGGCCGAAGGAATTGGGGCGGTAGAGTTTCGGTTGGATGATCTTTCGATCGCGACCGACATGTTCGTCCGGCATGGGTTCAAGCCGACCGAAAGTCTGTTCGACGCTCGAAGCCCCCTTCCGCGAACCGGCGATCAGGTGGTCCGAGTTGTTCAACCCCAGGCGGGTCGCTGGTGGATCGGAGTTCGGGCGGTCCAGTCCGGCCAGCTCGATTTTTTGATTCAATCCCGCGAGTTTCATCCGTTTGAATCATGGTCCACCTGGCGGACGTATTTTTATGAAGGATACGAAGAGGATGACGCGGTGTCCGGTCCGATGGCTGACCCCGGGGGGCGTGGGGTTCCCAATCTTCTGCGGTATGCTTTTGGCATGGATGGAACGGCGGGACGCGAGGCATTGCCATGGACGGAATTTGTGGAGTCGGAGACCGAAGAGTATCTCTCGTTGGTTTTTTACCGTTTGAAGGAGGCGAGCGACGTGGTTTACCAGGTGGAGGGATCGCCGGACCTTGCGGACTGGCAGGAAGCCACGGCGATTCCGGAGGTGCTGTGGGAAGAGGGAGAGGTGGAAGTGGTGCGGGTCCGTGATTCCGTTCCGGTGGGCTCGGTTCCCGCGCGTTTTTTGCGGGTCCGGGTCGACCTCGACACCACCGAATAAATCCGTTCGGAAGTTACGGGTTAACGTCCCGGCGCGAGGCGTTCGATCAATCGGCGGGCGTCGTGGGGAGCTTTGACCTTGGCGTCGTTGTCGAAGTAGAGGAATACGTCGCGCTTTTTCCGGGTGGGAGGCTTGAGGGAGCAGACCTTCCGGGCGTTGTCCGGTTCGCCACCGGCATGCCATTGTTGGATCTTCGCGGCCCAACTGTCGAGGGAATCGCCGGTATAGCCGCTGACGTATCGTTCTTCCGCTCCATGAAGGCGGAGGTAGGCGAAATCGGCGGTAACGTCCTCGGCATACGGCCAATCGCCGGCTGCGTCGGAGAACACCAAGGCGACCCGGTGTTTGCGAAGCAACCGGATGAAAGATTCCTGCAAGAACGAATCGTGGCGGATCTCGATGGCGTGGCGGAGAGGACGTTTCTCGTCGGTTTCGAGCGCGACACGATCGCCGGAGATCCGATCGTCGTGGTCCGATCCAACCTTCATGGCAGCATCGGTGTCACGGGGCAGAAGGGAAAGAAACCGGTCGAACAATTTCTCGTCGAACCGGAAATTCGGGGGAAATTGCCATAGGAACGGGCCCAGTTTTTTGCCGAGGAGCAATAGGCCAGAGGCGAAGAAGTTGGCCATTGGCTTTTCGATTTCCCGCAAGCGTCGGGTATGGGTGATGTAGCGGCTCCCTTTGACGGAAAAAACGAAGTCGTCGGGCGTTGCCTCAAACCAGTTCCGATAGCTGGAGGGACGTTGCAGGGAATAAAACGAACCATTGATTTCAATGGTGGGAAGATGACGACTGGCATATTCCAATTCGCGGGATTGGGCTAAGCCGTCCGGGTAGAAGTTCTTCCTCCAGCCCGCATATCTCCACCCGGAAATGCCGATTCGAATTGTCGCCCCCATAGTAACTCCCTTCAAAGGCCACTCTACCCGCGAAGGGCGTCGGATTCAATGGGTGGAAGGCAGTTACAGGGTCATCTCTACCGCGTGACGGATGGGGCCGAGCAGGACTTCGGGAAAACAGCCGAGGGCTACGGTGACCAGCGCGAGAAGTGCGCAGGTCCAGGTAGCGGTCGAAGAAGAGATTGCGGGATGGACCGGTTCGGGAACCGGCGCGAAGTAGATCTGTTTTACGACCAGCAGGTAGTAATACAACGAAACGGCGCTCATAAAGAGGGCGAGCAGGACCAACCAAAGAGTTCCGGGCGTCGCGCCGGTTTCGGCGGGTGCGCCCAGCGCCGCGGTGAAGAGGTAGAACTTGCCGAAGAAGCCGGCGAGCGGGGGGAGTCCGGCCAGGGAAACGAGGAAAATCAGCATCGAGAGCGACAGCAACGGCGCCTGGCGGCTCAGTCCGGCGAAATCGGTCAGGCGATCGCCGCCCCGGCTTTTCAAGACCGCCGCGACCACGCCGAAAGCGCCCAACGTGGCGAGTCCGTAGATGACGACGTAAAAGAGCACCGCGTTCATGGCAGCGGGAGTGGCGGCCATCAGGGCGATCAGGATAAAACCGGCGTGTCCGATTCCCGAATACGCGAGAAGCCGGCGGACGCTGCTTTGGGAAAGGGCGGCGAGGTTGCCGACGACCATCGAAAGGGCGGCCATTAAACCGACCAATGGCACCCAGCCGGGTTGGAAATCCCCCCAGCCGGCGCTTCCTTCCGTTCCGGCGAAACCGAGCAGCAGCAGTTTCGCCAGGATGAAGAATCCGGCTACTTTGGAGCCTGAGGCGACCAAGGCGGCGGCCGGTGGCGGAGCTCCCTGGTAAACGTCGGGTGCCCAGAGATGAAATGGCACCGCGGCCACTTTGAAGCCGAATCCGGCCAAGGTCATTGCCAGCCCGGCGCCGAGCAACGGATCCATGCCTTCGGCTTGAATCGCGAGGGCGATCTCGCTCAGAGCGGTGCTGCCGGAGAAGCCGTAGATCAAACTCAACCCGAACAGCATCACCGCCGCGGATACGCTGCCGAATAGGAAATACTTCAACGCGGCCTCGACCGACCGGATGTCCGATTTATTGAAACCGACCAGAATGTAAAGGGAGAGACTGGTTAACTCCAGGGCGAGGAAGATCACCAGAAGTTCTTCGGTTCCAACCACCAGCAACATTCCGATTACCGCGAAAAGGAGCAGTCCGAAACTTTCCCCGTGGTGACGTTCCGCCGGGGTTTCGAGTAGGAGGACGGCCCCGGCCAGGCCCATGACGAGCAGGATGAGTTTGAATAAATTCGTCAGAGGATCCCGCACCAGCATTCCGCCGAAGTGGCTTCCTTCGATGGGGAAAATCAGGAGAATACCGGCCGCCACCACGATTCCGGCGACGGTGACGCCCGCCAGCAGAGGTCCGGGGTTACCGGTCTTGCCGAGTCGGGAGCAGCCGATTCCGATCACCAGGAGGGCGGTGATCAGGAGGGTGATCTCCGGCAGGAGAAGAAGGGTGAATTCGAGATAGTTCATCGAAGAAGTGAGCTCGTCAATGGGCCGTCCAGGCTGGAGAGGATCAGGTCAAGGAATGGCCCCGGGTAGAGGCCGACGCCGACGGTGACCGCCATCAGGAGAATCGCGCCGATCCGTTCGGGCATTGTGATCGGAGGAAGCGGCTGGGGACTCGGAGAGGCGGTCCCTTCGGCAGCAAAGAAGGAGGCTTGCAGGGCTTTCAAGGTAAAGGCGACCGTAATGAGAATTCCAGGACCGACGATCAGAAGCAGCAGCGGATCCGAACTCCAGGTGCCGAGGAGCACCGTGACTTCCGCGATGAATCCGCTGAAACCCGGAAGGCCCATCGAGGCGGCGGATGCGACCACGAACGTCACTGCCGCGAACGGCAAGGCCCGGCCCAGGCCGAAACGGCCGAGAGCGGCCAGGTCGCGGGTATGCGTCCGGTCGTAGACCATGCGTCCGACCACGCCGAAAAGGAGGGCGGCGATGATTCCGTGGGAGAACATCTGCAACACGCCACCCGCGATTCCGATCGCGGTCGCGGTGGTCAGTCCGAGGAGAACGAACCCCATGTGGCTGATGCTCGAATACCCGATGACGAACTTCAGGTCTTTTTGGGCGAGCGCCACCAGTGCGCCATAAAGTATGCCGATCGCCGCCAGCGAAGCGAAAACCAGGCGCCATTGTTCGAATCCATCCGGGAAGAGCGGCATCGCCACCCGGAGGGCGCCATAGGAGCCGAGTTTCATCACCACCCCGGCCAGCAGCATCGAGGCGGCGGTCGGAGCGGCGACGTGACCGGTGGGAGCCCAGGTGTGAAAAGGCCAGATGCCGGCGAGAATCGCGAAACCGAGGAACATCAACGGGAAGGCCCAAGCCTGGAACGCGGGTGAATAGGAGGCTGCGGCCAGGTCGAAGAGATTGAAGCTCGTGGCTCCGGCCGCGACGTAGGCCGCCATGACCGCCGCCAGCACCAGGGCGCTTCCAAAAATTGAATACATCGTCAGCTTCATCGCCCCGTAGGCCCGGTTGGTGGAACCCCATCCGGCGATCAGGAAGTATTTCGGGAGAATGACGATTTCGTAAAAGACGAGCAGGAGAAAGAGGTCGAAACTGAGGAAGACCCCGTAGGCGCCGCCGATGATCGTGAGAAGCAAGGCGAAGAATTGCTTCGGTTCCCGTTCGACGTTCCAGGAAAAGAGGATTCCGGCGATGGCGATGATCCCGGTCAACAGGATCATGACCAGGCTGATGCCGTCGGCTCCGAGGTGAAATTGGATTCCCAATGCCGGAATCCACTCCCGTTCGATCACGAACTGAAACGGCTCGGCTCCCTCGGTTCGGTCGAAGGTCGCCCAGGCGAGGCACGCTACTCCGAGGCCGGCCCCGGCCGCGATCAGGGCGACGACGCGCGCCAATGCTTTGTTCCCGGCCGGGAGAAGCAAGAGGAGAAAGGCTCCCGCGAATGCTGAGAGGAAGGTCCAGGCGATCATGGCAGGAATTGGAGCGTCACCAGGACGGTCTCATTGAAGATGTTCAGGAAAGGAGCGGGAAAGATCCCGATGAGAAACATCAACGCGATTGCCGGGGCGACCAGCAACCGTTCGCGGAGGGAAAGATCCGGGAAGGTTTTCCAATTGGCGGGAAGCGGCCCAGTGAAGACCATGCGCAGAATCCGAAGCAGGAAAATCGCGGTGATCAGCAGTCCCGGCAGGGCGAGGACCGCGGCCCATCCGGCCAATGGGAACGAACCTTTGAAAATCAGGAACTCGCCGACGAAGCCATTGAGGCCGGGAAGACCGAGCGAGGAGAAAAGGCTGATTCCCATCAATCCGCACAAGACCGGGGCGACTTTTCGCAGTCCGCCGAAATCGGAAAGGTCCCGCAGTCCGCCGCTCCGGGCTTCGATCAGGCCGATGAAACAGAAGAGGGCGGCGGCGGTCAGTCCGTGGTTGAAGGTTTGCAGGAAAACGCCGCTCAACGCCGCCTCCCGGCTGATCGCGAGTTCGGCGCCGGGCTCGACCACCGCCATGACCGCGAAGATCCCGAGAAGGCAATAGCCGAGGTGGTTGATCGATGAATACGCCAGGATTCGTTTGAGATCGGTCTGGGCGAGGGCGGCCAGGGCGGAAAACACGATGGTGGCGACCGCCAGGGCGAGCAGGAGCGTTTGGGCGGCGTGGATTTGGTCCGGGAAGATCGGCAGAAGAATCCGGAGGAACCCGTAGACTCCCATCTTCGAGAGAAGGCCGGTCAACATCATCGAGACGCCGGTTGGCGCCTGGGTGTAGGCCTCCGGGAGCCAGGTGTGGAACGGAAACATCGGCACTTTCACCGCGAGTCCCAGGAGCACACAGCCGAAAACCACCAGGAGAATCCGGTCGGGGGTCATCCCGAAGCGATCGCCCAGTGCCTCGGCCAATCCGCCGTTGCGGGCTACTTCGGCCAGGGCGACGAAGTCGAAGAGTCCGGTCGCCAGGTAAAGCGCGAGGAAGCCGAGGAGCATCGCGATGCTTCCGACCATGGTGTAAACGAAAAACTGATACGCCGCCGCGGTCCGCATCGGGCCGCCCCACATTTTGATCAAAAGGAAGGCGGGGATCAGGCTCAGTTCCCAGAAGAGGAACCATTGGATGAAGTTGAGGGCGAGGAAAACGCCGAAGACCATCGCCTGAAGGGTCAGGATGAGGGCGAAATAAAGGTTGAGGTTGGCCTGACTTCGTACCGGGGCGGCGAGGGCGAACGGAGTGACGATCGTGGTCAGGATCACCAGCAGCAGGCTGAGACCGTCGAGTCCGAGAAAATGTTCGGCGTTCAAGGCCGGAATCCACGCGAAACGCTCGACGAACTGGAGTTCGCCGGAGCCGCTGTCGAACCGGAGCCAGAGGAACAGGGCCAGCAGCAGGGAGGCGAAGGAGAAGCCGAGGGCGACTCCGCGGGCCAGTTGAAACCGGTGCGCCGGTATCCATGCGGTGGCGACCGCCCCGGCCAGCGGAATAAGGATGAGGAGAGAGAGGAGAGGCAAGCCGTTCATCAGATCCATGCGATAAGGATGATCAGGAGAATCGTTCCGGCGCCGATGTAGCCGAGATAATGCTGGATGTTACCGTTCTGCCTCGTCGAGATTCGGTTGCCGGATTCGCGGAGGGAATCGCACCCGGCGTCGAATCCCCGGTTGAAGACCCACCGGTCGGCGCCGAAGCTGAGGGAGGCCAGCAGGCGGGAGAGGGCGCCGGTCGCCATCACCGCGCCATTCCAGACAAAGCGGTCGAAGAAATCGGCGAGTTGCCCCGCGAACCGCTGGAAACGAACGACCGTAGCTTCGTAAAACTCGTCGACGTAAAGCCGGTTTTCCAGGGCGCCGTAGATTCGGGGACGCTTCTGTTCCAGCGAATCTTTCGCCCCGGGGCGAAGGGGGTGGCGTCCGTAAAGTCTCCATCCCGCGAATACACCGGCCCCGACCAGGAGGATCGAGAGGACCATTAGTCCGAGCGTTCCGGGGGAGAAAAGGTAGGCCGGACGGAAGGGGGCGCCGCCGCCTTCGACAAAGTGTTGGAACCACGGCCAGGCGGGGGTGGCGACCAGACCGAGAAGGACGGCGCCCCCGGCCAGGAGGATCAAGGGGACGGTCATCACCCGGGGACTCTCATGCGGTTTTCGAGCCGACTCCCCGCGTCCGTTCCCGAAGAAGACGTAGAACATCTGGCGGGTCATGTAGAAGGCGGTCAGGAACGTGCCGGCGAGGGCCATGTAGAAAGGAACGGGCGATCCGGCCCAGCCGTGGGCGAGATGGAGGATCCACTCCTTGCTCCAGAAACCGGAGAAGAAAAACGGGAACCCGGCCAGGGCCATCATTCCGACCGCGTAAGTGGCGAACGTCACCGGCATGAAGTGACGCAGCCCGCCCATTTTGCGGATGTCCTGTTCGTCGTGGCAACCGTGGATCACTGAACCGGCGCCGAGGAAGAGGAGGGCTTTGAAGAAGGCGTGGGCGATCAGGTGGAACATCGCGGCGGCGACTCCGCCGACCCCGAGGGCGATCATCATGAAGCCGAGTTGGGAGACGGTGGAGAAGGCGAGGATCCGTTTGATGTCGGTTTGGGCAACGGCGATGCAGGCGGCGAACAAGGCGGTGAACGCCCCGATCCAGGTGACGGCGATCAAGGCGGTGGAAACGCCATCGGGCCCGGCGGTGGCGGCGAAGAGCGGGAAGACCCGGGCGACCAGGAAGACCCCGGCGGCGACCATCGTCGCGGCGTGGATCAAGGCGCTGACCGGGGTCGGACCTTCCATCGCGTCGGGCAGCCAGACATGGAGCGGGAACTGGCCCGACTTGCCGGCGGCCCCGCAGAAGAGCAGGAGGGCGATGGCGGTGGAGACCGCCATGCCGCCGACGGTGGTGGCGGTGGCGAGACTGACCAGCGTCGATTGTTCCAGCAAGCCGTGGCCGCCGTCGTAGAACAACAAGGTGCCGGTTTCGCCGTAGAGCCAGATCATTCCGAGAAAGAAGCCGAGGTCGCCGATCCGGGTGGTGATGAACGCCTTTTGGGCCGCCTTGGCCGCGCTCGGTTTCTGGAACCAAAAACCGATCAGGAGGAATGAGGCGAGTCCGACCAGTTCCCAGCAGATGAAGAGCAGGAGGAGGCTGTTGGAAACGACCAGGCCGAGCATCGCTGCGGAAAAGAGCGACAGGAAGCCGAAGAAACGGGTGAAATTCGGATCGTGGCTCATGTATCCGATGCTGAAGATACAGATCAGCATGCCGACGAACGTCACCATCGCCAGCATCGCGGCGTTGAGCGGATCGAGCAGCAGGCCGAGCCGGAGGGCGGTCGATCCGAATTCGAACCAGGTGAAGTTGAACACCTGCCGCGCGACCTCCTCCTGGCCCGACCCGCGGATCACGGTGAGCAGAAGAATCGCGGCGAAAACGAACGAAACCGCCTGGGCGCCGACGGTGAGACCGGCCGCGAGCCGTTTGCGGGAGTTTTTGGATACGGCGATGACCGCGGCGGCGGCGAGCGGCAGAACCGGGATCAGCCAGAGGAGGTGAATGAACCAGGGAATGTCAGCCATTGAGGAGGTTGAAGTTGCGCGGATCGGTCGACTTGTAGTGACGGTAGATGAGAATGATCAAGGCCAGTCCGACGGCGGCTTCGGCGGCGGCGGCCGCGATCGCGAAGAGGACGAAAAGGACGCCGGTGAGCGCCTCCGGATCGGGACCGAACCGCCAGAAGGCGATGAAGTTGAGATTCGCGGCGCTGATCATCAGCTCGATGCCGATCAGGATCATGATCGCGTTCTTCCGGGTGAGGGCCGCCCCGAGACCGAGGGAAAAAAGAATGGCCGAAACGATGAGGCAGGATTGAAGCGTGATCATCGGGATTCATCCTCCTTCAACGCGAACAAGACGCCGCCGATCAAGGCCGCGGTGAGAAGCACGGCGGTGATTTGAAGAGGTAACAAGTGACTGGATACAAGCAGGATTCCGACCGTCTCGATGGAGACCGCCGCCTCGGGGGCGGCTTCCGCCGTCGCGGCCGGACTGCGGCTGATGACGAAAACCAGGGCGGCGAGGACGCCCCCGGCGATGAGGAGACCCGGAAGAATCGGCAGAATCTGCCGGAATGAAAAATCCGGGGGGCGTAGCTGGGGCCGGGTGAGCAGGATCACAAACATGATCAGCACCGCGACCGCGCCGACGTAAACCAGGATTTGGATGAAGCCGATAAATTCGGCGCCGAGCAGAATGTAGAACCCGGCGATTCCGACGAAGGCCAGCGCGAGACTCAGGCCGCAGTGGACTATGTCGCGGAAACCGATGGCCCCCAGGGCGGCGGTGGCGGTGACGAGCGTCAATATCAGGAAGGCGAACGATTCGGCGGTGGAGGTCATCCTTCGGAGAAACGGTAGGTCCGCCGGGAGGCGGAATAAGTGGCGGCGGAGACCTGTCCCAGCACCAGATACGGAGCGACCACGATCGGGGTGGTCACGATCCAGGCCAGCAACCCGCCTCCGGCGAAATGCCAGACGGCGGCGGCGACGATCACGAAGAAGCCCATCGGGATCATGAACTTCCAGGCGAACATCATCAGGTGGTCGCTGCGGACCCGTGGCACGGTGCCGCGGATCCAGATGGAGAGCAGGACGAGGAGAGAGAGTTTGGCGAAGAACCAGAGGTAGCCGGGAATGAATTCGAGGAAGGAAAACGGCGCGTGCCAGCCGCCGAGGAAGAGGACCACCGCGAGACCGCTGATCGCGAAGAGCCCGATGTATTCCGCCATGAAAAAGACGGCGTATTTGAACCCCGAATACTCGGTGAGATGTCCGGCGACCAGTTCCGATTCACCCTCGGGGAGGTCGAACGGACTCCGGTTGGATTCGGCCTGGCAGGCGATGAAGAAAAGGATGAAGCCGGCGATGCCCCATGGGGTGAGGATGAACCAGTTGGGCAGGATGCCGAGGGAATGTCCGGCCTGGGCTTCGACGATGACGGAAGGCGACAGGCTGCCGGCGAGCATCACTACCGCGAGGGCCGCGAGGATCAGTGGGATTTCATAACTGATCATCTGGGCGATGGCCCGCATCGCTCCGAGGAGCGAGTATTTGTTGTTGCTCCCCCAACCGGCCATGAAAACCGCGACCTCCGCGGTGGCGCCGAGGGCGAAAAAGAAAAGGATGCCGACGGTCAACTCGACCGGGACCAGGCCCGGACCGTAGGGGAGAATCGCCAGGACCAGCAAGGCGGGAACCAGCATCACCACCGGGGCGAGCAGGTGCAGGGTTTTGTCGGCGCCGCGCGGGACGATGTCCTCTTTGATCAACATCTTGATCCCGTCGGCGACCGGTTGGAAGAGACCCCAAGGTCCGGCGCGGTTGGGGCCGTAACGATTCTGGATCCGGGCGAGGACCTTCCGCTCGACCAGGGAAGCGAGGGCGAACAAGGCGGCGAAAATCCCGAGCAACGTCGCGATGGTGATCTGGATCGAGGTCAACTGAAGCATGAACGGGGAGAACGACCAACCCTCGGCGAGGTAGGTGAGGATTCCCTCTTTGAGCAGGATGGGGGCTTCCTCCGGGTTACGGAGGGCGCTCCACAGGGCGCCGGTCAGAATGCCGGGAGCTTTCAAGTTGAGGAGGGCCAACGCGGCGGCGAACAGCACGAAGAGGCCCGCGACTCCGGCGGCGATCGGGAGGTAAGGGATCCGGGCGGGAGGTTGGGCGACGGAAAGGTTCATGATTCCTTCTTTTGCCGAGCGGCTTCGGCGGCGGCCTCCCGTTTCAGGCGGGCCTCCTCTTTTTTCCGGCGCTCCTCTTCGAGCCGGGCGTCGACCTCGGTGGCTTCGGTCGGTTTGATCCGGTGGTAATATTCGTTCGATTTGGCCAAGTCGCTCTTTTGCAGAATCAGGGATTCAAACCGGTCGAAGGCGGAATGGTGGAAATCGTTGTCCATCTTGATCGCGTCGAACGGGCAGACCTCCACGCAAATCTGGCAGCCCATGCAGACGGAGATGTCGATTTCGAAACTCTTGGGATGTTTGGCCGGTTTTCCCCGGTCGTCGACATCGCCGACGATCGAGATCGCCTGGGGCGGACACTCTTTCTGACACGTGAGGCAGGCGGTGCAGCGGAGACCGGCTTCGGGGTCTTCGCCGTCGAAGACGAGGAACGGGACGGTGCGGCTGTTTTCCGGCAGGGGGAGGGATTCCTCGGGGTATTGGACGGTGACCAGGCGTTTGGGATCGAAGTAACTGCCGATCCAGTTTTTCGCGGTGACCGCCATCCCTTTGGCAATGCCACTGCCGGGCAGGTTGAGTTTTTTCATCGGTCGACTTCTCCCATGACGATGTCAATGCTGCCAAGGATGACCATGACGTCGGCGACCTTTTGGCCGACGCACATCTCCTCCAGGAGCGTGAGGTTGATGAGACTGGGCGGACGAACCCGATAGCGGTATGGGCTGGCGGATTTGTCGCTGATGATGTAGAAACCGAGTTCGCCCTTGGGGGCTTCGACCCGGCCGTAGGCTTCGCCCTCGGGGGGGCGGACGTTGCGGATCTTCGCCTTCGGATCGGTGATCGGGCCGTCAGGAATATCGGCGAGGGCGGTCCGGAGAATTTTGAGCGATTCCCGCATTTCGAGGAACCTGATCATCAGGCGGTCGTAGGTGTCGCCGTGATCGCCAAGCGGGATGCGGAAAGAAAAGCGGTCGTAAATGCCGTAGCGGTCGACCTTGCGGATGTCGTAATCGACCCCGCAGGCGCGGAGGACCGGACCGCTGAGACCGGCGTTGACGGCGGCCTCGGGGGAGACTTTGCCGACGCCCTGGGTGCGGGCGACCAGGATTTCGTTGGCGACGAGGAGCTGTTCCATTTCGTCGAGGAAAGCTGGATACTCGTCGACCACCCGGCGGGCCTGCGCGACCCAGCCGGTTGGGAAATCGCAACGGACGCCGCCGAAGCGCATGTAGTTGCACATCATCCGGGCGCCGGTGAGGGATTCGAAAAGGTCGAGGACCTCGTCGCGCTGGCGGAAGCCATACATCAGGACGCTTCCCCAGCCGCCCATGTCGCCGAGGAGGAAGCCGAGAAAGGCGGTGTGGTTTTGGAGACGGGTCAGTTCGGCGACGATGACCCGGATGTATTCGGCCCGTTCCGGGACTGGGAGGCCGAGCAGTTTTTCGACGGTGAGGACGTAGGCCCAGTTGTTGCTGAGCGAGGAAAAGTAGTCGAGGCGGTCGGTGTAGGGGATGGCGGCGAGGTAGGAGACGTTTTCGGCGATTTTTTCGTGGTTGCGGTGAAGGTATCCAAAAACCGGTTTCAAAGTGACCACCGTTTCGCCGTCGAGGACCGCGTTCATCCGGAAGACCCCGTGGGTGGAGGGATGCTGGGGTCCCATGGAAAGCTCCAGCAGTCGCTCGGCGCCGTCGGAGTCGATGTTTTTCGCGATCATAGTAAGCTAACCACGAATGGACACGAATGAACACGAATCCAAACCAGCTGATGGGGAGTTCCTTTCATGCTGTTTTTCCCAGTTCTTCATTCGTGTGCATTCGTGTCCATTAGTGGTTTAATTTTCTTTTTCTTTTCGTTGGACCGGGGCGAAAGGTTCGCGTTCTTCTTCGTCGTGGGGCGGGATGAAATCTTTGCGCATCGGGTGGCCTTCGAAGGTGTCCCACATCAGGATGCGGCGGAGGTCGGGGTGGTTGGTGAAACGGATGCCGTAGAGGTCGAAGATCTCCCGTTCCTGGAATTCGGCGCTGCGCCAGACGGGGGTCAGGGAAGGGAGTTCGACCCGGTCGTCGCGGTTTTCGGTGCGGAGGCGGAGAATGACCGGACCGTGTTTGAGTGAAACGGAATACAAGTGGTAAACCGCTTCGAGGTGGCCGGGGATGACTCGCTCGACCTGCTTTTCGACCTCTTGCTCGGTGCCGTCGACGATTTCGCGGACGGTGGTTTTCTCGCGGATGGTTTGGTCCAGCCAGTCGATGCCGGTGACGTTGGAGCAGTAGTCGAGGCGGAGTTCCGGGTCGTCGCGGAGGAAGCGGGCGACGGCGGGGGCGGATGCCGGGGAAAGGAGCAGCGAATGTTCGGCGGCGGGGCCGGGGTTGTGGACGATCTCGGCGGTGGCGTCCGGTACGGCGGCGAGAATTTTTTCGCGAATCTGTTCGAGTGGTATCACCGGGAATCGGAAGGCTGGGAATCGGAGGTGGTGTCGTCGGGATTGGAGGGTTGCGATTTGAGGTGTCCGGGCGGCGGCTTCCAGACGCTGCGCTGGCACGGCGGGATGAGTTCGTTTTTGCCGTAGACCGGGACCTGGTATTCCCCCGGGGCGTCGGGATCGGCGTGGCGGGGGCGGTCGGAGCCGGTCAGTTTCTGGCCGCGGATCTTCTCCTGGAGTTTCATGATGCCGTCGAGGAGGGCTTCCGGCCGGGGGGGGCAACCGGGGATGAAAACGTCGACCGGGATGTAGCGGTCGATTCCTTTGAGGACATTGTAGCCGTCGCGGAATGGCCCGCCGGAGATGGCGCAGGCGCCCATGGCGATGACGTATTTCGGCTCGGGCATCTGGTTGTAGAGCCGGACGACCATCGGGGCCATCTTTTTGGTGACGGTGCCGGCGACAATCATCAAGTCGGCCTGGCGGGGGGAAGGGCGGAAGACCTCGGCGCCGAAGCGGGCGAGGTCGTGGCGGGCCATGGTGGTGGCGATCATCTCGATGGCGCAGCAGGCGAGGCCGAACTGGAGCGGCCACATCGAGTTGCTGCGGCCCCAGTTGTAGAGCTTTTCGAGGGAAGTGATGTGGACCCCCTGTTTGCTGAGCTCGCTTTGCAGGCTCGGTTCGATTTCTTCAGGGGTCAATCCCATGCAAGACCTCCGTTTACCCAAGCCCAGGCGAGACCCTCGACCAGGAGCAGCATGAAAACGAACGTGGCGATAACCGCCCCGAGGGGGAGGCCGAGGAAGGCGACGGCGATCGGAATCAGGAAGACCGCTTCGACGTCGAAAATCAGGAAGATAATGCCGTAAAGGTAATATTGGGATTTGAATTGAACGTGGGCGATGCCGCTTGATTGGACGCCGCATTCGTAGATGGCATTCTTTTCCATGCCCGGTTTGCCGGGAGTGAATTTCCAGCTCCAGGCGCGGGCGAGGGCGATGGGGATGAGGGGGAAAATAATGGCGATGCCGAGGAAGACCGTCAGAAAAAGATAAGGGGAGGACTCGATCATAGCCGGACGATCCAACGAATTGTTATCAGATGGTGGTTCACGTTATTCGCGATTTCCGCCTCCGCTTCGGTGAGAGTAGGCCTGCGGTTCCCATACAGGATTTTAGAATAGCGGGTTAACTTTTCTTTTGTCAACGATTCCGAAAAAGCGGAAGACGCGACTGTCCGCGAGGTCTGGTCGGGGTAGGTGGGTTGTTTTATTTTAATAGACGAAGGGTTCGATGCGGTAGGGCACGGGTTGGAGTCCGAGGGAGCGGATTTGCTCGGCCAGTTTCAGCCGTTGATTGAGAAGTTCTTGTTGAGTCAGGGGAGTGAGACCGGCTTGCCGGACTTCGGCGGCGTAGTGGGCGTCGCCATGGGCGATGATTTCCGAGAGGAAAACCCGATCGCCTTTCGTCATCGCGCTGGTCCGGAGGAATTCAATGGAGGCGTTCAGGTGCTCGCGGGCATGTTCCTTGCCGCCGACCCCAACCAAAAGGATGACGTCGGCGGCGACCCTTCCCGCTTTGACGAGGCTGATGGTTTGGCGCATTTCGTCCGGAGTCGCCGGTTTTCTCAGCCACCGGAGGATCCCGGAAGACCCGCTTTCGACGCCGAGATAGACTCGGGTGATGCCGAGTTCGCGCAATTCGGCGTAGTCAGCGGCGGTTTTGTTGAGGCCGGTGAAACCATCGAGGAAGGAACCGATTCCGGTGAAACGTCGCGGATGACCGTGGGCCCAGGCGGGCCGGGCGGGAGCTTCGTGCGGGGAAGGAAGTTCAACGTATTCGCGGAGGGTCTGCAGCAGAGCGACCAAACGTGCCTGGGGGATTGCGAGGGCGTTCGCCTGACCGAGGAAAATCTGGGTGAACCGCCGTAGACCTTCGCCATGGAAAGCGAGGGCGTCCCGGAGGTGGCGGGAAAACTCCTCCACCGACCGGACTCGAAAGGGAATGCCTCGATAGAGGGTGCAAAAGGTGCAGGTGTTGAAGGAACATCCCTCGGTCGCCTGCACGACCAGCGAAGCGTAGTGGTCGGGCGGCAGGATCGGGACTGGCTGGTAGATCCGGGCGAACCGTTCCGCTTCGGCGGCGATCCGATCGGGGGAAAACGACTCGATCCGTTCGAGAATTGGGCCGAGCGTTTCGCGGACGGTTTCGAAATCGGGGAAGGTCCAGCGGGGGCGTGCTCCGGACGCGAGGGCGCGGCGTGCGGCCGTTCCGGCGCGCCAGGCGTCGCGGCAGGATTCGTCCAGGGATTTTGGGTCGAGTCGTTCCCGGGCCATCCCTTCCCCGCCGCTGCCCCGCGGACGTTTGCGGACCACCGACCCTTGATGGGAGACGCCGCGAAACCGGTATTCGTTCGGCGTGCTGAAGCGGATCGGACGGCCTTCGAGATCGAAGATGTATTGGTGGTCGTCGCCGGTGAAAATTTCGAGGCCGTCCCGGCGCAGGCCGAGGAAGAGCGGTCCGAGTTCCTTGGTCGAAAGTTGGACCGAGACGGCGAAACCAGGACAATGGCTAAGGGGACGATTTTGTTGGTATTTCAAAATCGCCGATGAGTCGGGTTCTGTGGCGGGAATATCCGTCCCGGCTTGTGACATCGGGGTATTATTGGGGATTTCCGGCGGCTCGCTTCGCGCCGGTTGCCCGGCACCACGCAAAAATTGGGATTCGGCCCGGCAGCATGCGGGCCTTCGGGGGATGTTTTCGTGCCGGAAGTTTCGGCGTTTTGGACGCGAGTTCGGGGGGGCGCCGTCGCGGGAATCGCAGCCGGTTCGTCATCGATGCGGGAAACCCTGTTGCGCCGTTCTCAAGCACTGTTGTCGGGCGGCGGAGCCAACCTGACTACGAAGGGACAGACAGGAATGTCTGTGTCACGGGAGCGGAGTCAGAACTCCGGCATGGCGAAGGGCATGCGGCGGACAGCGGGGTTGCTGAGACGGCGGCGGACGGTTTCGAGGCTCTCGCGGACGAGGGCGCCCATCGATTGGCAACGGAGGAAGGCGTCGTTGTGGTAATGCTCGGCCAGTTCCTCGGCGAGCTGGCGGGTGTTCTCCTCCGGGGCGATCGGGTCGGCGGCCATCACTTTGAGGAGCCAGTCGAGGCGGTCGGCGATGATCTGGGTGCGCCGGATGATCAAGGCGTCCTCTTCCCATTGATACTGCAACGCGGTGTCGATGTTAAGATGCTTGATGCAAAAGAGGGCCAACTCCCGGTTTTCGGGGAAAAACTGGGGCAGGTAAAAGTTCTTCCGTCCATGATAGGATTGTTGGTCGAAATCCATGGAACGGATACGGAGTTGCACCCCTTCGAAGTCGGGGGTGACGTCGACCACGAAGTTGTAGGAACGCATGTCGCCGAGGAGGCGGACGAAGCAGCGTTCGTTGAATTTGACCAGTTCCTTGGCCACCCGGATCGGTTTCAGCCGTTGGCTGGCGAGCCATTCGTGGATGAAGGTGTCGCCGGGGATGCCGACGACGTGTTCCTCGATCAACGTCTCGCCGCAGGTGAGATAATGCATCCGGTTCGGGGATAGAAGGTGCTCCAGCTCCAAGCCATAGACCCGGGAGGCGTCGGCTTTTTTGACGTAGTAATAATCCTGGTTGTCGTTGTAGGCGTTGACGATCCGGATGCGGAACGGCTGGGAGTTGCCGAAGGAGCAGAAGTCGACGCGGTCGACATAGAGATGTTTGGCGGCGGTCATGTCGCCGGCGGCTTTCAAGAGGCAGTAGATCCGGGTCAACGCCTGGTTGATGCGACGCATTTCCTCGCCCCGGTAGGTGACAGTCTCCCAAAGGGTGTCGTGGCCTTGGCTGTCGTGGAGCGGGATGCTCTCGTCGTAGGCGAGAAGATCGTCGTAGGCGAGCGGGAGGTCGAGCTCGCGGGTGTAACGGGAGAGATAGCCTCGCAAGGCATCGGTCACCGGGAAGGAAGGTTTTCGCTTGAGAACCAGGATGCTGAGCGGGTCGACCGTCATGCTCCCAAGTAGAGCCGGTTTTCGGTTGAAAGCAACGCAAAGCGGGGAGATTCCGGTCGCGCGGAGGAATTCGCTAATCTCCCGAAGGGGAGCAGGTTGCCGCCCATCCGGCCGGGTGTCGGGCAAATTCTTTCTCGAAAGCCCGCTGGAGTGATGTAAGGTGGTCCGCTTATGAGTAAAAAGTTCAAACTCATCGGGGTCGGTTCGCCGGTCGTCGATTCGCTCGCCCATGTCAGTGAAGAATTTCTCACCACCGTCTCCGGGGAAAAAGGAGGCATGGAATTGGTGGACAGCCATGCCCTGGCCCGGATGTTGGCGGTGATTACGGAGAACGGTTCGGTGGTGGAGGCCCCCGGGGGATCCGCCGGGAACACCGCGATGGGGTTGGCCGAACTTGGCTTGTCGGTGACCTTCCTCGGGAAGCTCGGCAACGAAACAGTGGCCGAATTCTACCGCGAACGCTTCCGCCTCATCGGCGGCGACACCAGCCGGTTTAAGATCGGCGACCGGCCAAACGCCCGGTGTCTCTCCTTGGTCACCCCCGATAGTCAGCGCACGATGCGGACCGATCTAGGCGCGGCGGCGACGTTGAGTCCGGAGGAAGTCAGCACGGAAGACTTCGAAGGATGCGAGCACGCCCATATCGAGGGGTATCTCCTCTTTAACCGGGCGTTGATGGACCAGGTGTTGAAAAGCGCCAAGGGGGCGGGATGCACGGTTTCGCTGGACCTCGCGTCGTTTGAAGTGGTGAAGGCGGCGGGCCGGGATCTGGCGGTTTTATTGGAGGAACACGTGGACGTGGTGTTCGCCAACGAAGACGAAGCGAAAGCCTTTTTTGGCGACGCCGTGACCGACTACGCCGAGATGGCCCGGGAACTGGGGCGTTTTTGCCGGACGGCGGTGGTGAAGATGGGGGCTGACGGCGCCTGGATCTGCCATGATGGGATTTGCGAACGGGTGCACGCCGAACGGGTGGAGCAGGTGGTCGACACCACCGGGGCGGGCGATCTCTGGGCGGCCGGTTTCCTCTACGGGTGGCTGCAAGGGAAGAACCCGGCTTATTGCGGAAAACTCGGGTCGAAGGTCGGCGCGGAGGTGGTCCAGATCAACGGCGCGGCTATTCCGGCGGCCCGGTGGGATCTCATCCGCGAGTTTGCCGAAGCGCTCGAAACCGAAGACGTGGTTTCGTAAAAGTCGGCCGTCAGCGTGGCGTCGGCGGCGGCTTTCGGGCCATCGATCCGAATGGACGGACCTTGCCAGAACGACGGTTTGGTGCAAGGGTGCGGGCGATGTTTTCCATGGAGGAGATGATTTTGAAGCGGGTCAGCCGCAAGAGCGGGTTCCCGGTGAAGGCTGGTTTTTTCAAAGGGAGCCCGTTCGCCGGGACGCTCCATGCGAAGGACTTGGAAATCGTGAATCCCGATTCGTATCCGTTGCGCGAGTTTGTTTCGTTGGCGGAAGTGAACGCCCGGTTTTCTCCCGGTTCGTTGCTGAGCCGCCGGATCCGAGTAAAGGAGGTCGAGGTGCATCTTCGTCGCCTGACGGGGGTTCGCTCCGCGACCGGGGCCGTGAATATCGAGGAGTTTCGGCAGGCGTTGGAAGCGCGGGAGACCGGAACGCGCGGCGGCGAGGGACATCGGCAGATTTCAATCGACCGGCTGGCGGTGAGAATCGATCACATTTCCACCGTCGATTTTTCGAACGGAGAAGAGGAGAGGCGGGAATACCCGGTGGCGCTCGAGCGTGAATTCGTCGACGTCACGGATTGGCTGATGGTCGGTCCCGCGATGTTGGCGATCCTGGCGGAGTTCGATTTGAGCCGGGCGACGGACGCGATTTTCGCGACCCTGTTGCCCGAGGTGCTGTGGGAACGGATCGCGCAGCTCGCTCCGGGCGAAGCAATCGGAAGTTGAGGATCACTGTCTTTTTTCAGTGATTGGGACCGCGCCGCACCGAAGGCGGGCCGCAGGGCTATTTCATCTGGCCGCCTTGTCGTGAAACAGGCATTCCTGCCTGTTTTTTCACAGACAGGAATGTCCGTGCCACGGTGGTTGTGTGCCCGCGTTCCTGCGGTTCCCACCTCCTCGGCCAGATGAAATAGCCCTGGACGGGCCGATCGAAAATCACATTCCTTCTCGCCAAAAACGCGGCGAGTGGTACTTTCTTTCCTTTTATCGTATGACGAAGAAGAACAAACCTATTTCCGAAGAGAACAACGAGACCGAGCCGGTTCGCGACGCGAACGACGAGTCTCGCGTGGAGACTGCTCCCGAAGAAACAGGAAACGCTTCTTCCGGGGAGCCGGAAGCTTCCGGTCAGTTGGAGGAGCATCCCGAGGATCTGGAGCCAAAATCGTTGGAAGAGGCGTTGAATGCCGCCCGGGACGAGAGTCGGCAGAACCACGAGCGTTACCTGCGGACCGTTGCGGATTGGGAAAATTACCGGCGCCGGGTCACCCGCGAGAAAGAAGAACTCCGCCAGTATTCCCTTTCCGGGCTGGTTGAAGAGTTTTTGCCGGTCCTCGACAACCTCGACCTCGGCTTGCAATCGGCTGCCAATCATCCAGAGGCGGCCAACGTGGCGAAGGGATTCCAAATGGTCGCCGATCAGATCCGGGCCATTTTGGAACGGAACGGCGTGAAAGAGCTCAATCCGGTCGGGGAAGCCTTCGATCCGCACCACCATGAGGCGGTCAGCAATCAGCCGCACGACGAAATCGGCGAAGGCGACGTGGTCCATGTCGTCCGAAAGGGGTATATGTTGAACACCCGGCTGCTGCGGCCCGCCACCGTCGTGGTTTCCAGCGGAGCTCCGGCGACTCAAAACGAAGCCTGAGGAGGCGAGACAACGGAATGGCGAAAGAAGATTATTACGAATTGTTGGGGGTTAATCGCGACGTCTCTCCCGAAGAGCTGAAAAAGGCCTACCGGAAAATGGCCGTCAAATATCATCCGGACAAGAATCCGGGCGATAAGACGGCTGAGGAAACCTTCAAAAAGGTATCTGAAGCTTACGAGGTGTTGAAGGATCCGGACAAGCGGGCGGCTTACGATCGATACGGTCACGCCGCTTTCCAGGGTGCCGGAGCCGGTGGTCCCCGCGGCGGCGGGTTTCACGATCCGTTCGACATTTTCCGGGAAGTATTCGGCGGCGGTGGCGGCGGCGGCGGCAGTATTTTCGAGGAATTTTTCGGCGGGGGTGGCGGCGGAGGAGGTGCCGGCGGCGCCCAGCGCGGTTCCGATCTCCGCTACGATCTGGAAGTTACGTTGCAGGAAGCGGCGACCGGGGTCGAGCGCGAGATTTCCTATCGGCGCCCCCAGGCCTGCGACCATTGCCACGGGGAAGGGGCGGAGCCGGGGTCGCAAAAATCCCGCTGTCCGACTTGCGGCGGCGTGGGACAAGTCACCTCGGCCCGCGGCTTTTTCAGCATCCGCCAGACGTGCCCGACCTGTCGCGGACTCGGGGTCAAGATCGATTCCCCGTGCAAAAAGTGCCGGGGCGAGGGGCGGGTGCAGGAGACCAGCAAGGTGAAGATCCGGATCCCAGCCGGGGTCGACACCGGATCGAAACTGCGGTCCGGCGGGAACGGCGAAGCCGGTTACATGGGCGGTCCCGCGGGCGATCTTTACGTGGTGATCCACGTGAAAGAACACAAGACTTTCGAGCGGCACGGGGATGATCTCTTTTGCGAGATTCCGATCAAGTTTACTTTGGCGGCTCTGGGCGGCAGCATCGAAGTACCGACTTTGACGGGCAAAGCTACCCTGAAAATTCCTGCCGGAACCCAGTCCGGGACGACGTTCCGCCTTCGAGGGAAAGGAATGCCCAATCTGCGGGGCGGCGGTTACGGGGATCAATTGGTCCGGACCCACGTCGAGGTGCCAACCTCGCTGACCAGTGAGCAGCGCAAGAAACTGGAGGACTTCGCGGTCGCCTGCGGCGACGACAAGGAGACCCCCGGTAAAGGTTTGTTCGAAAAAGCGAAACGGATTTTCGAGTGAGTCGGTTGATCTTCGCGATTGTCAGCGGGGTCGAGTCCGGTCATCAAGGATGCCGATGAAGGTGGTCATATTGGGGTCCGGGCGCGGAAGCAACGCCGAGGCGATCTTGCGGGCGGAAAAGGCCGGAGAGTTGGGCGACGCCCGGGTGACGGCGGTTTTCAGCGATCGTCCGCAGGCCCGCATTTTGCGGTTGGGCGAGGAATACGGCGTGGAGTCGCGGTTCCTCGATCCGGCTCCGTTCAAGACGAAACTCGCGGGCGACGCCGAACAACGCTACATCGAAGCGATCTCGGCGAAAGAACCGGACCTGATCGTCCTGGCCGGATTCATGCGGATCATCAAGCCGCCTTTTATCCAGGCGTTCCCGGAAAAAATCATTAACTTGCACCCGAGCCTGCTGCCCGCGTTCAAAGGGTTGGATGGAATCGGACAGGCGTTTCGTTACGGTGTGAAATACGCCGGTTGCTCGGTGCATTATGTGACCGAGGAAGTCGATGGCGGCCCGATCATCGACCAGGCCGTCTTTCGTATCGAGGAAGATGATACTTTGGAGACGGTCGAGGAAAAGATGCATCTTGCCGAACACCGTCTTCTCCCGGCCGTGATCGCCCGCCTATCCATCGGCAAAACTACCATTTAAGCAAAGCGATATCGTCCAATGTGGGAAGTGAAAGCGGAAATCAATCCGGACCACGTCGAGCTCCTCGACGAATGGTTGACGGAAAACGCGGTCGAAGGCTGGCACGTCTATTCGGAAGCGCATGTCCGGTCGGCGCACTTGAGCGGGTATTTCGAGACGGAGGAAACGGCCCGGGCCGCCTGGGATCTATTGTCCGGGGATTTGCCAGCGGAGATCCGGCCCTCCGGTGCCCCGGTCTTTCGTCCAGTCGATGAGAATTGGAAAGAAGCTTATAAAGAGCATTTCCACGCCTGGCATTTTGGCCAATTTCATTGGGTGCCGGTTTGGGAGAAGGAAACGTTCTCGGCGCCTGCCGGCGAGGAAGTGGTTTGGCTCGATCCGGGGATGGCGTTCGGCACCGGGAATCACGAGACCACCCGCTTATGCATGGAGCGAATGATCCAATGCGCCCGGGAGTGGCAGGGCAGGGGGGAGGATCTTTCCAACCTCCGGGTTTTGGACGCGGGATGCGGCTCGGGGATTCTGGCCGTATCGGCGGTGAAGCTCGGGTTCGGCTCCGTGGCTGGATTCGATAACGATCCGGTGGCGGTCGAGGTGAGCCAGGAGAACGCGGAATTGAATGCTGTTTCCGGTCGCATAGAGTTTTACCTTGGCGATTTGATCACCGGACTCGAAGGCCGCAAGGCCGACCTGGTGCTGGCGAATATTCAAGCCGATGTCCTTTGCCGGTTCGCGGAAGAGTTGATCCGCTCCGTCGCCGTGGGCGGACGTCTGATTCTCAGCGGCATCCTGTCGGAAGAATTGGAAACGGTCAGGCAGGTGTTCGCGCAAGCTCGCCCCGAGGCAAAGATCTCAAGTCACGAGTTAGGGGAGTGGGCGGATTTGTTGATCGCCCCTTGATCCGAAGCATCGAGCTCCGCTCGAATAGACCGGAAACCGCAGATGGCCGCAGATGGCCACAGATAAAAGGGGGGAGCGACTGCCTTCCCGTAGTCGGATTGGCTTTGCCGCCCGAACAGCGCGTCCTCGCCCTGATCGGCAAAATACCTGCGCGCAGGTATCCGGCACGACGACGGCAGCACGGAGAAAACACTTAAAGGCGTCCCGCAAGGCGGTCGGCTTTCTCCTTTGCGCGCCGGCATTATGCTCGACCCGCTCGATCGGAAAATCGAGGCGATGCGCCTGCCGTTTGCCCGCTACGCGGATGACTTCCTTATCCTCGCCCGCACCCAGACCGAGGCGCTTAGACTAGTCTCTGGTCCCTGATTCTTCGGAACCGCCGTGATACGGACCCGTATGTCCGGTGGTGTGGGGGCCGGGAGAGTTAATGCTCCCGGCTACCCGATTGGCCTAATAGTGGTATTTCAGCTGCGCGATCAGAATGGAATCTTCAGTGTACCGGTAGACCATCCGATGCTCGTCCGTAATTCTCCGTGACCAGTAACCTTTGAGCGCATGTTTCAGCGGTTCGGGCTTTCCGATTCCTGCGGTGGGGGTTTGTTTCGTATCTCTGATCAATTCGTTAATCCTCTTGAGGATTCTCTTATCGGTCTTCTGCCATTCCAAATACTCCAACCAAGCATTCTCCGAGAAAATAAGCTTCACTCGATAATCTCCCGCTCAGTCCCCCTGCCTTCATCAAGTTCGTTGATCGAATCCAAGAGCCGCCGGGCGTTCTTGGGGCTACGAAGCAGGTGAGCCGTTTCCTGAAGCGCCTCGTATTCTTGCAACGACATCATTACCACCGACATATCGTTCTTTTTTGTGATGATTACCGGATCTCGGTCGGAGACTACTTTCTCGATCGTCCTAGCCAAATTCTCTCTTGCCGTTGTGTAGGTAATTGCATTCATATGTCCAGGAAAATGTACGTGTCCGAACTTTTGTCAATTTATTTTCGGCCAACGTCGAGGCCAGGCATGGAGTGAGGCGCCAGCCTTACGGAATTGTCTGCGCCGATTTGTGTGTGCTCGGCATGGGCGCGTTGTGATGGGGGTAACGTACTCTGTTTGCTTCGTCATCTGCGTGTCACTCCGTCATGAACTCAACTAGAATATCGCAACTGCGGAGTCGCGAGGCTTCGTGGGGAGGAAGCCTATGTCAAAGATGTGAGCCCACGGACAGTTCCGAGGCCGAAGGCCGACAAAACCGGGCGCGAAGTGAGCCGGACCAATGGACCGGAGACCTCAGGAGCGGTGAAGGACCGAACTTAACGTGCGGGACCAACCGTGAGAGTCTGCGAGTCATCGTGCGACTTCTTGCGAGGAGAACCGTGTTCCGTGGGACGATTCGCTTCGGCGGATCGTCTGGTTAGGAACCGCGCCATACGGACCCGTATGTCCGGTGGTGTGGGGGCCGGGAGAGTTAATGCTCCCGGCTACCCGATCCCCAATAACATTTCGGAGGCCCAGGGCGTTGGTGTTGTTCCGTCGGGTCCCCAGTTTTCAATTCTCTTCCGGGACTTTGGTTTTGTTTCAAGGTCGCTCGGGATCAAATCAATATCCTTTCTGGATTTGTTCATTTCGCCCGAAAGGGTAGGTTAAGGCCGCCATCGTCCTCCCCTCAGGGGAGATTCAATTCAATTTCTGGTTTCATCGGGAGGGCACTTCGTGAAGAAAATCCAATCTCATCTTTCCGGGGAACGTCGAGGACACTCGCAGAATGGGCGCCAGCCCATTCTGTTGAGTGCTCCGATTTGCTAGGCGCTCCGGATCTCCTCGACGTCGACTTGGGGTAGGCTCGCCCGCTCTTTTGCGTGCTCAACGGTCATGCTCACCAGGTTGCCGTCCTGGTCCAAATCGACATAAATATCCTCGCTGACTTCACGCGTCTCGGCAATTGCCCTGTCGGAGAATTCCATCAAAGCCGTGTCTGTATCACTGAAATACTTGATTTTCATTATCTTCCCTATCGTTTAAAGCTTCGGTCGAAAAAGGCATTGTGGACGGTCTCTTTATCTTCCAGCAATATCACTCTCAAGAACCTACCCTCTTCCTCAACCGTCCGACTGCGATTGCTCCGCAACCGGATCAGTGATCGCCGCCAAAATCCATTCGTCCTTAATTCGGGTTCGATCAGGTCGACTCCGGGTATACTGGAAATAGGCGGTGAATTTCATTCCTATATTTTCTGTCGCCAAGCGTCGAGCTCACTCGCAGAATGGGCGCCAGCCCATTCTGTTGAGTGCAGCGATTTGTGTGTGCCCGGCATGGGCACGTTGTGATGGGGTTAAAGTCCCCTGTTTGCTTCGCCATCTCCGTTGCACTCCGTCATGAACTCAACTCAACAAATGAAACTAGATTATGGCAACTGCGGAGTCGCGAGGCTCCGTGGGGAGGAAGCCTATGTCAATGATGTGAGCCCACGGACAGTTCCGAGGTCGAAGGCCGACAAGACCGGGCGCGAAGCGAGCCGGAACAACGCGGTACAAGGCCGACGGCACGGGTAAGCTGGCACAACACAGCGAAGCCCTGAGTTCACTGCCGGAGGTAAACCGCGGGGTTGTGCATCGGAACAACGTGCTCTTACCCGGGGAGGCCTCGATGGGGCGCAATGCCGGTTTCAATCTACCGTCAAGGCATTGCCGCCGGTCCAGCAATGGGCCGGTTGTCCATCGAGGAGTCAGCCGAGGTCGTAGTAGCCGCATCGAACGAGCCGGGAGTAGCTGCCGACGGGTAACCCGTCCAGTGTTCCGAGGCCGAAGGCCGACAAGACCGGACGCGAGGCGAGCCGGACCAATGGACCGGAGGCCTCAGGAGTGGTGAAGGACCGAACTTAACGTGCGGGACCAACCGTGAGAGTCTGCGAGTCATCGTGCGACTTCTTGCGAGGAGAACCGTGCTCCGTGGGACGATTCGCTTCGGCGGATCGTCTGGTTAGGAACCGCCGTGATACGGACCCGTATGTCCGGTGGTGTGGGGGCCGGGAGAGTTAATGCTCCCGGCTACCCGATTGGGCTCCCAGTTTCCATCGTTAGAAATCAAGATCAACGGTCCGCGATCGAATTAATCGGCCGTGTTCGTATTCATCATCCTGTCGGTTGCCGTAACCGAGCCACTGTCGTTTCGGGCCGTGAAGAACGCGATTTCCCTCACCGTCATAATAATACCGGTAACCCAAAACGATCATCCCTGATTCATCTCTTTCGATATGTCGATACAGCGTACGGTCATCCCGCAGGGTCGTCTCCGCGTCGCGATCAGTTGAATCGGACCCATACCGATCGAAGTGAACCGATGCGCTTCGTTCTGGAGAAGGAGTAGCGCAACCAAGCAAAGCAATCGGAATAAAAAGAATCAAAATTCTCATCTTTCTTTTGCCCAACGTCGAAGTAACTCGCAGAATGGGCGCCAGCCCATCCTGTTGAGTCCACTGACTGGTTGGGCTATTTTCGGTAAACGTCCCGTCGATGTCCGACCTTCACCACCTCGACGACAAGAACTTCGTCAAAGACCTCGTAAAGCACGCGGTAATCTCCGATCCTAATTCTGTAAGCGGAAACACTTCCGCTCAGCTTCTGGCATCCGGGAGGGTAGGGATTCCTCGCGAGTTCCTCCACCGCCGAGATGATTCGCCTTACCGTCTCGTGGTCTATCCGTCGCAAATCCTTCTTCGTGGCTCGCCGCCACTCAATCCGATAGGATGCCATCCTTCTTCAGCTCCGTGAGGAACTCTTCATGGGACACAGTCGGCTCCTTGCGCCTGTCTGCGATCGCCGCTAAATCGGAAAGATCCTCCATAAGCCGTTCATAATCAGCGATAGGCATCAGAACGGCCTTCTTCTGGCCATCTTCGTCGGTCACGTACTGAACGGAGGGAGTCATGTTCGAAATCTACTGGTTCTCATGAATTTGTCCATCTCTTCCTGCCCAACGTCGAGGTGACTCGCGAGATGGGCGCCAGCCCATCTCGTTGAGTCCACCGATTTTGTGTGTGCCCGGCATGGGCGCGTTGTAATGGGGTTAAAGTCCCCTGTTTTATGAACTCAATTCAATTAATAAAACTAGATTATGGCAACTGCGGAGTCGCGAGGCTCCGTGGGGAGGAAGCCTATGTCAAAGATGTGAGCCCACGGACAGTTCCGTGGCCGAAGGCCGACAAGACCGGGCGCGAAGCGAGCCGGAACAACGCGGTACAAGGCCGACGGCACGGGTAAGCTGGCACAACACAGCGAAGCCCTGAGTTCACTGCCGGAGGTAAACCGCGGGGTTGTGCATCGGAACAACGTGCTCTTACCCGGGGAGGCCTCGTCTCCATGCCGCGCCGGTTTCAATCTACCGTCAAGGCGTGGCGGCGCGGCCAGCAATGGCCGCGTTGGAAGGCGAGGAGTCAGCCGAGGTCGAAGTAGCCGCATCGAACGAGCCGGGAGTAGCATGCCGACGGGTAACCCGTCCAGTGTTCCGAGGCCGAAGGCCGACAAGACGGGCGCGAAGCGAGCCGGACCAATGGACCGGAGGTCTCAGGAGCGGTGAAGGACCGAACTTAACGTGCGGGACCAACCGTGAGAGTCTGCGAGTCATCGTGCGACTTCTTGCGAGGAGAACCGTGTTCCGTGGGACGATTCGCTTCGGCGGATCGTCTGGTTAGGAACCGCCGTGATACGGACCCGTATGTCCGGTGGTGTGGGGGCCGGGAGAGTTAATGCTCCCGGCTACCCGATTGGGCTCATGTGGCTTCGGCGAATGAGAGGTTTCTGTTTGCGGCAATGGCATACGAAAAAGTGATTTCATCCCGGGTGGACCCATGGCTTCGACTCATCAGCTTTTCCACCTTCGTAGCGAGATAGTATCCAGCGGTGTTCAGCCACACGACAATCTCTCCCAAGTGAGGCGTCCGAACTCTTGATGATGAGTCGTATTGAGAGGCATCACAAATGTCTTTAATCTCCTTCACGTCGAGAGCTAGAGCTACGGATCGGATGCTCGGAGGATCACTGTATGCATGGATAGCCGAATTGCTGCCTCCAGACCAAGCTGTCTCAAATGCCATGTCTCCCGCTCCCAATACATAGCGACCGTTATTATTCGAGTAGTCGAAAGTCACCACGCCAAACAGGGCAGGAGAAACGTATCGTGCTGGCCCAAAACTGACCAAAGGGGGCGAAGAGACCGGCAGTGAGGTAAACGGATTTGAGCCGAGCGCTGGCCTTGGTTTCACCTTCTGCCCGTGGATGTCGTGAAGCAGCTCCGCATATCTAATCTCGTATGCCAAATCATCGCGGAAATCGATATATACTCGTGAGGATAGGAAAGTAGGAACTGGCGGATTATGCGCATTCGCGCGTATCACTGGAATGATCCTGTCGGTGGTCACATTCTGCATCAACTGCGCGGTAAGGATCATCTTCTCATATCCAACTCCACCTATCCCATCATTGGCTTTCTTCACATACGGCGCCGTGCAAACCGCAAGGACACGCTCTGCCTTGGTGAGGCCTGCTTCCATGAACCGAGGGAGGTCGCTTCCAAGAGTAAGGTCCCACTGATCCAGAATTACGTCGACGCCGTTTGCGACGAGACGAGTGGCAAGCGTCAGTACCCAGTTCTTATGCGCTTCGTCGTCGTGAGAATAGGAGAAGAAAGCCTTCGGTGCGTTCGTGCTCATAAATGGATCGCGCAATTATGCCCAACGTGAAGACCTGGGACGGCGGCCTGTGACTACCGCTCTTCGCGGCGCGGCTTCCCGCCGTTCGCAGCGTCGCCTTGTGTGCGCCCAGCATGGGCGCGTTGTAAACGGGGTGCAAGTCCCCTGTAGGAAAACCAAACATGAAAACTCATCATGACGAGACTACTACCTGAGGCCAAGGCGGAAAGGGCAACCGATCCGCTGGAGGAAGGCTAATTGGGAAACCTGCGAGCTTATGGACAAGAACCGCATAGAAGGCCGACACAGGGCGACGAGCTGGCACAACGCAGCGAAGTCGTTTGGTTTGCCCGTGGAGGTAAATGCGGAGGTTGTGCAGGGAAGCAACGCGCTCTTACCTGGGGAGATCCCGCTGCCCAAAAGGCGGCGGGAAGTCAGCAGAGGTCGTAGTAGTGAGCGAACAAGCCGGGGGCTGGAATACGCCCGTTTAAACTTGGAAACCGGAAGTCTTGATCGATCATGAAGGGCCGAACCGAAGAGGAATCTCCTGACCCCGCGAAGGACGTGGCAGACGCTCAAGCCGGACGGTCCGCGTCGCACGAGTGCCTTCGCGGCGGGAAGCATGAGGAGGTTCAAGATCGATCCTTGATGGAGCAAGTTCTCGATCGGGAAAACCTGAATACGGCCTGGAAACGGGTCAAAGCGAATAAAGGAGCCCCCGGTCTCGACGAGATGTCGATCGAGGAGTTTCCCGCGTTCCTTCGGGCCAACTGGACGAGGCTTCGCTTCATGCTGGTGAAAGGAACCTATCGCCCGGCGCCTGTGCGCCGGGTGTTTATTGCGAAACCGGACGGGTCTGAACGCCCGCTCGGAATACCGACGGTGCTGGATCGTTGGATTCAACAGGCGTTGGCGCAAGTGCTGGGGCCGCTCTTCGAGTGCGACTTCAGCGATAGCAGCTACGGTTTCCGTCCCAACCGATCCGCTCATCAGGCGGTGAGGCAGATGGAAGCCTGTTGGAAGGAAGGACGCGTCCATGCGGTGGACTGCGACCTCAAATCCTTCTTCGATACCGTCAACCACGACCGGCTTATGGAGCAACTGCGAGAAAAGGTCCGGGACCCTCTGGTCCTTGGCTTGATTCGCCGCTACCTGCAAGCCGGCGTCGTGCTGCCCGAGGGAATCCGCGAGGCCACGCCTTGCGGCGTACCGCAGGGAGGGCCACTGTCGCCCCTGCTGGCCAATATCGTGCTCGACCCGCTCGACAAGGAGTTGGAGCGGCGCGGACATCGTTTTGTCCGCTACGCTGATGACTTCCTCGTCCTGGTCAAGAGCGTGAAAGCGGCCGAAAGGGTGAAAGAGAGCCTGACGCGATTCATCGAAGGAAAACTGAAACTGGTGATCAACCAAACCAAAAGCAAAGCCGCTCCCCTGCGCCAATGCTCCTTCCTCGGCTTCTGCCTTGGAAAGCGCGGCCAGATCATGTGGACGGACAAGGCACTCGCCCGCTTCAAGCTGCGGATCAAGGACGTAGCGGAGCGGAGATGGAGCGCCGGCAGGCGGCCCGAAGGGTGGCGAAGCCATCAAATTACCTCCCGAAACCGCGGTCGCCGGGTCGAGGACGTCATCCTTGAGCTTCGCCGGTATGTCACCGGCTGGCTCAATTACTTCGGGATAAGTCATACCTGCAAAACGGTATTTGCACTCGATAAATGGATACGTCGGCGGGTGAGGTTGTATTATTGGAAACAGTGGAAGCAGCCGCGGACGCGCCCTCGTCGCCTGATCGCCCTGGGTATACCGCCCGAGGAAACCAAACGGGCGACGCGCAGCCGGAAAGGCTACTGGAGAATGAGCAGCAACAGCATTCTCCAACGCGCTCTGACCAACGACTACCTGACAAAACAAGGGGTTCCCGATCTACGCAAACAATGGATCGTTCTTCACTACGGGCCAAAAGCCCGGGTCTAGTCGGAACCGCCCGGTGCGGACCCGCATGCCGGGTGGTGTGGGACCTGCTGCTGATTGACTTATCCGTCAGTCAGCGGTGGGGACCCGATTAGGCATCCTTCTGCACATCAAGGTTTCGCTTTTCCTGCCAGCCCAACCATGTTTCTTGCAGGTGTGTCAGGTGATTTCTCTTCTTCCAGGATTCGCAATTCTGGCAAAGACGAGCGCTGGGAGGTAGCCGCTCGACCTTCGTCTTCTTTTTAAAGTCCCATGGTCCAAGGTGAGCGCCACAGTGAGCGATCATGGATTCTGAACTCCAGAACCGAGCTTTGTGAAATATTCCGCTAGGGGACTGCTGGAAATACATATTATTCTTTCTGCCTAACGCCGAGTGCATACGCGGAGGCTATCGCGGAGCGATGGCCGGAGTTGTGTGGCGCGACTTGTTAGCCTCTGTTTTTCTGTTTGGTTTGGGCAGCCAAAGTCCGCCATTCAGAGGCTCATAATCCTCCAACCATCTCAATACGTCTTCTTTTTGCTTCACATGCACTCCCTTTCTTTCGACTTCTGATCTGTCTGTATACTTCTCGAAGTTGCTGACACCTCCGGGAGCTACCAACATACCAACGGTCCATCCGTGCTTATCACGTTCGCCGACCATCGCACCCAGAATCTCGTCGATGATTCTAATGCCGGCTTTCTTCTGCCACTGCTTAACCTCGATAAAGTACCGCAACTTAGTACCAATCTTTGGAACGACAAAGAACGCTGAAATATCTGCCGAAGTACTGCTATCTCGACCAACCAGAGAAACGTCTGTGAAACCTGACGACGCCAAGAACTCAGCAACGAGATGCTCGAAAACATCCCACCTTATGCTTCGAATATCTTCGGTGTGGCTTTTAAGGTGTTGAACTAGGTCAACTGTCAGATTTCGAGCTTTGGCCACGCCTTCCTGTATAAACTATATCTTCTCTTTGGTGACGTTTGATGCGAGTCTCTCGGATATCGATTCGGAAGCTGCCTTCTCTATTCTCTCGATAGTTTCAAGAGGAACAGCGAATTGCTTCGCTATCTGCTCTACCGTTCTGGGGCCGTCAAGTATAAGGCCAAAGCGTAGAGATAGGACTCGCCGTTCTCTTTCGGTAAGGCCCGACAGGGTATCGTGCAATGCCTCCTTATCGAGGGATTGTAGATATGATATCACTTGTTGTTCCTTTTTCATTGCCTAACGTCGAGTCCACTCATGCGAACCCGAACCGAAAGGAGTCCAATGACCCAAGCGAATAACCGAAACCGCCCCCTCGCATTGAGTGCGACGGCTGGTTCTGCTCTGGCACACGCGATAGGGCGGATCAACTACCTGGCCAATCCAGACACCCTAAATGCCCTGCTCGACGGGTTTCAGGCGATGGGAATGCCGATGGGTTCCGACCGATGGGCGGAATACTGCTTGGCCCGCCTCCGCGAACTCCACGAAAAGGAGCGGACGCTCAATAAGATGATCCACGCCAAGCACGAGATGGATCAAGCGATCAAATACTGTGGCGGCGAAATCTACCGTGAGCAGCGGAACAAGATGACAAAAGAGTTTCAGGAGCGTAAGCGCCGCGAAGAAAAGGAAGCCGAACTTTCGGAGCAGAACGTCGAAGCCATGCGCCGTGAGAGGCGTCAGCCTCTCGCGGTTGCATGCGCCGATTTGTGTGTGCCCGGCATGGGCACGTTGTGATGGGGTTAAAGTCCCCTGTTTCATGAACTCAACTCAACAAATGAAACTAGATTATGGCAACTGCGGAGTCGCGAGGCTCCGTGGGGAGGAAGCCTATGTCAAAGATGTGAGCCCACGTACAGAAACGCGGTACAAGGCCGACGGCACGGGTAAGCTGGCACAACACAGCGAAGCCCTGAGTTCACTGCCGGAGGTAAACCGCGGGGTTGTGCATCGGAACAACGTGCTCTTACCCGGGGAGGCCTCGTCTTCATGCCGCGCCGGTTTCAATCTACCGTCAAGGCGTGGCGGCGCGGCCAGCAATGGTCGCGTTGGAAGGCGAGGAGTCAGCCGAGGTCGTAGTAGCCGCATCGAACGAGCCGGGAGTAGCTGCCGACGGGTGACCCGTCCAGTGAAATGGACCGGAGGCCTCAGGTGTGGTGAAGGACCGAACCGAAGAAGTGGAAACAACCGGAGGTGCCTGTGAGTGATCATGCGGCATCTTCCGTGGAGAACCAAGTTCCACAGGAAAACCTGCTGGAGCGGATTCTGGATCAATCCAATGTTGAAACGGCGTGGAAACGCGTTCGCTCGAACAAAGGGGCGCCGGGGATCGACAACATGTCGGTCGCCGAGTTCCCGGCGTTTGCGCGGGCTCACCTGCCGAGGATACTGGAGCAGATCCGGGAAGGGCGGTATGCCCCCGCTGCGGTAAAACGAGTCTGGATTCCCAAACCGGACGGAAGCGAACGCCCTCTGGGCATACCGACCGTTCTGGACCGGGTGATCCAGCAAGCCATAGCCCAAATCCTCAATCCCATCTTTGATGTGGAATTCAGCGAAGGCAGTTATGGCTTCAGATACGGGCGTCAGGCTCACGCCGCCGTCGAGCGGCTGAGCCAGGCGAGTCAAGATGGATACCGTTGGGGAGTGGACTGCGATTTGAAGTCTTACTTCGACATGGTAAACCACGACCTGTTGATGCACCAGTTGGGCAGACGAATTCGGGACAAGCGCGTCCTCGCCCTGATCGGCAAATACCTGCGTGCAGGTATCCGGCACGACGACGGCAGCACGGAGAAAACACTTAAAGGCGTCCCGCAAGGCGGCCCGCTTTCTCCTTTGCTCGCCAACGTTATGCTCGACCCGCTCGATCGGGAAATCGAGGCGATGCACCTGCCGTTTGCCCGCTACGCGGATGACTTCCTTATCCTCGCCCGCACCCAGACCGAGGCGCTTAGCGTCATGAGCGAAGTTCGGGAATATGTGGAAGGGAAACTGAAGCTGCTGGTGAACAACGACAAGAGCCGGGTCGCTCCTTTGAAGGAGTGCGCCTTCCTGGGGTTCAGTATCCACGGGAAGAAAATCCAGCGGACCGATAAGGCCGCCCGGAGATTCAAACTTCGGATACAGGAGATCACCGCCCGCAGTCGAGGTATCTCGATGAGGCAGCGCCTCCTTGAGCTTCGGCGCTACTGCGTGGGTTGGTTTCATTACTTCAAGCTAGGCCTCTCATACAAGGAGGTCTTGCAGTGGGACCAGTGGATCCGCAGGCGAGTGCGTCTGTGCTACTGGAAAGACTGGAAGCGGCCGCGCACGCGGCGGAGAATGCTCATTAGACTCGGTGTACCCAAAGACCGGGTAAAGCTCGCCTCGCGCTCCCGCAAGGGATATTGGCGAATGTCGCGCAACAGTCTGGTGAACCTGGCACTCAACGACCGCTATCTGGAAAAGCAAGGGGTTCAATACCTGAGAAAATTATGGGTGACCTTCAAATATGGAGACAAGGCCAAGGTCTAGTCTCTGGTCCCTGATTCTTCGGAACCGCCGTGATACGGACCCGTATGTCCGGTGGTGTGGGGGCCGGGAGAGTTAATGCTCCCGGCTACCCGATTAGCCCCTTCCATCATGGCCCATCGAAGTCCATTCGCTCATAGTATTCATCGCGAATCAAATCTCTGAAATCCTCGCCACGGCAGACCTCTATCGAAGTGTCATCCGAGATATCTATGTACTCAAGAGGTATGAAGTCCCACTTTTTATATACGCCCCCGGAATACGATATCTCGCCGTGGTCATTCTCACAATCAATAGAGACCTCCCATAGCTCCTCAACAAATTCCTCGACGTCAGGAATGACTAGGATTGCATCTTCAGTCTGGAAATTGAATCGGTCAGTTTCAATACGCCACTCCCGCTGCCAAGTGTAATCAACTCCATCTGACAAGTCGAAATCCACGTGTCTCCATCTTGCTTGTTCGTGCAAATCTCGGAGTTTGTCTCTGGGCTGATATATTACCGGGAGCCCGCCTGAATCAAAGACGTACTTCTTCTTGAACCCAATTCCCCAGAGGCTAAGTCGCCTATAATTATGTGAATCCAAAATACCATCTTCATTTACGACGTCTGCAAGAGGGGCTTCGGTAAGGCATACTGTCTGAGTAATGGAAGGTGAGTAAATGGCGCCGCGTATATAACCGCAGCGAAGAATCGATCGCAATGTGTCAGCCGGAACTGAATCACGATTAACGAAGTGAAAAAGGTATGAGCTAATGTCGCGTCGGACCTTCGCCAGCTTGCTTGGGAGAGGACTTTTCATTCTGTGGCTAACGGTAAGCGTAGGCGCGAGGGCCGGCGGTTGATGTTGCACTCGCTGGTGCTCTCAAAATTCCCCAAATCGTTAATCCGCGCCGTGATGGCCCTCGTTGCCTACCGCGCCTGGTTGGGCTGTTCCGTTCAAGTCGGCTCGATACTTCACCTTCGCGACCTCCGGTGAAAGGGTCTCTAAGCGTGGAGGTCCGGCTCCATGAAGGTGTGATTGGGGAAATGTGCGCTCCCATAATCGCCCGTCATCCGGATCTCGATACAAGGTCGACCATCCTTCATCGGCAGAGCCTAAGAAGAGCAAATGGTCGGATATCAATCTTTCAATTCGTTTCGAGGTCGCATCGCCGACTACCGAGCCATCCTTCTCAATCCATCTTCCTTCAAGGAGTGATTCCTCCGGGCTAATATTATTCATTATTCTTCTGCCCAACGTCGAGGAGAGTCATAGGTGTGGAGCGGAGCGGAACACCTATTGACTCCTCCGGTTTGTGTGCGCCCAGCATGGGCGCGTTGTAAACGGGGTGCAAGTCCCCTGTAGGAAAACCAAACATGAAAACTCATCATGACGAGACTACTACCTGAGGCCAAGGCGGAAAGGGCAACCGATCCGCTGGAGGAAGGCTAATTGGGAAACCTGCGAGCTTATGGACAAGAACCGCATAGAAGGCCGACACAGGGCGACGAGCTGGCACAACGCAGCGAAGTCGTTTGGTTTGCCCGTGGAGGTAAATGCGGAGGTTGTGCAGGGAAGCAACGCGCTCTTACCTGGGGAGATCCCGCTGCCCAAAAGGCGGCGGGAAGTCAGCAGAGGTCGTAGTAGTGAGCGAACAAGCCGGGGGCTGGAATACGCCCGTTTAAACTTGGAAACCGGAAGTCTTGATCGATCATGAAGGGCCGAACCGAAGAGGAATCTCCTGACCCCGCGAAGGACGTGGCAGACGCTCAAGCCGGACGGTCCGCGTCGCACGAGTGCCTTCGCGGCGGGAAGCATGAGGAGGTTCAAGATCGATCCTTGATGGAGCAAGTTCTCGATCGGGAAAACCTGAATACGGCCTGGAAACGGGTCAAAGCGAATAAAGGAGCCCCCGGTCTCGACGAGATGTCGATCGAGGAGTTTCCCGCGTTCCTTCGGGCCAACTGGACGAGGCTTCGCTTCATGCTGGTGAAAGGAACCTATCGCCCGGCGCCTGTGCGCCGGGTGTTTATTGCGAAACCGGACGGGTCTGAACGCCCGCTCGGAATACCGACGGTGCTGGATCGTTGGATTCAACAGGCGTTGGCGCAAGTGCTGGGGCCGCTCTTCGAGTGCGACTTCAGCGATAGCAGCTACGGTTTCCGTCCCAACCGATCCGCTCATCAGGCGGTGAGACAGATGGAAGCCTGTTGGAAGGAAGGACGCGTCCATGCGGTGGATTGCGACCTCAAATCCTTCTTTGATACCGTCAACCACGACCGGCTTATGGAGCAACTGCGAGAAAAGGTCCGGGACCCTCTGGTCCTTGGCTTGATTCGCCGCTACCTGCAAGCCGGCGTCGTGCTGCCCGAGGGAATCCGCGAGGCCACGCCTTGCGGCGTACCGCAGGGAGGGCCACTGTCGCCCCTGCTGGCCAATATCGTGCTCGACCCGCTCGACAAGGAGTTGGAGCGGCGCGGACATCGTTTTGTCCGCTACGCCGACGACTTTCTCGTCATGGTCAAAAGTGCAAAAGCGGCCGAAAGGGTGAAAGAGAGCCTGACGCGATTCATCGAAGGAAAACTGAAACTGGTGATCAACCAAACCAAAAGCAAAGCCGCTCCCCTGCGCCAATGCTCCTTCCTCGGCTTCTGCCTTGGAAAGCGCGGCCAGATCATGTGGACGGACAAGGCACTCGCCCGCTTCAAGCTGCGGATCAAGGAGATTACCTCCCGAAACCGCGGTCGCCGGGTCGAGGACGTCATCCTTGAGCTTCGCCGGTATGTCACCGGCTGGCTCAATTACTTCGGGATAAGTCATACCTGCAAAACGGTATTTGCACTCGATAAATGGATACGTCGGCGAGTGAGGTTGTATTATTGGAAACAGTGGAAGCAGCCGCGGACGCGCCGTCGTCGCCTGATCGCCCTGGGTATACCGCCCGAGGAAACCAAACGAGCGACGCGCAGCCGGAAAGGCTACTGGAGAATGAGCAACAACAGCATTCTTCAACGCGCTCTGACCAACGACTACCTGACAAAACAAGGGGTTCCCGATCTACGCAAACAATGGATCGTTCTTCACTACGGGCCAAAAGCCCGGGTCTAGTCGGAACCGCCCGGTGCGGACCCGCATGCCGGGTGGTGTGGGACCTGCTGCTGATTGACTTATCCGTCAGTCAGCGGTGGGGACCCGATTAGCTGATTCTTTCTTAGGGTGGACCGCCATCGGCAGCTTTGAATGATGGGCTGAGTCCCCGTGCAATTCCGTAACCGACAGGAATGCCCATCGCGGACGTCCAAGTGGTCCATGGTGAGAAGATCGCGCTAATGACTCCCAGTGCGGACCAAACTACAAGGATCCCAATTAAAATCCGATCTGGTAAAGGAAGCTTCGACCAATGCTGATGCCAGAGGGCTAATAAACCACCAACCAGGGCATAGAAAACTCCGGACGATCCGGTGATCAAGGCGTTGCCCTCGCCAAAAGCCATCCAGAATACTCCTGGAACAAGAATCCCTCCAAGAATGATGAGCAACGTCGTTCGGCTGCCGGTCCGGGGCTCAAGAATGAGCCCAGCAAGAAAGAGGGAAATGATCCTCCAGAACAGAAAAGAGGGATATGAATGAACGAAGGCGTAGGTAAAGAGGGAAACCGGCAGGGCACTCTGGGCATCACTCCCGAATGGCGCCAAGGCTAAAAGCACAACGAGGGAATGAAAGAACCAAA
The DNA here is from genome assembly GCF_056590205.1 of Verruconatronum alginivorum. Classification (NCBI taxonomy): domain Bacteria; kingdom Pseudomonadati; phylum Verrucomicrobiota; class Opitutia; order Opitutales; family Verruconatronaceae; genus Verruconatronum; species Verruconatronum alginivorum. The sequence continues at coordinate 5,224,446 of NZ_JBWPVQ010000001.1, forward strand.
CAAATACGGAAATGAAGATTGCCACGAGGCAGAACCCTCCAACTGACCGCATAGTCCTCATGCGAGCAAAAAATGGCCGCCGCAAGCGAGCAAGATTCTTCGTCCAAAAAGGATGTCCGCAGTGTGGGCAGGTCACCGCCGTGGTCGAAACCTTCCCGTCGCACGCTGGGCAATTTGTTAGCGACATATCAATCGTTCTTCTCTAGCTAGGTAGACTCCATCCGAAAAGGGTTTTTACGAGCGGCGATTGTTTGATTGAAGATGGATGTTTGGTGGATGAGTGGAATCCGGCACCCCCAAAGGCAGTAACCAAACAGTGAATACGGTCCGAATCGTCGTTTTGGAACCAAATTGAGCAGGATCGGTACAGGACCGATCCTCCGTCTTCGACGTTCTTTGTTTGGAATGACGGGGGGACCTCGCTCAAGCGACTTGGCACCGTCGTTTTCGCTTTCGCAGCAGGATCGTCCGACACGCATTGTAGGCCAGGCACTTCTCCAAAAATTCCTCGCGGGCTGCCGCAATGCCTGTCCGGCTGAGTTGGCCGAAGTCGAAGCCATACTTCAGGCAAAACATTAAAGACTCCACGGCCGAACGGCCGGCCCGGGCCAGGCGATACTCCTCCCCGTCCCAGTCCTCGCCAAGGAGCTTCTTTCCCTTCGATCCACTGATGCTGACGATCTCCACTCCCAACTCCCTGACCCGATCATGGCCCTCCCGCGAAGAATAGCCGTCGTCCACGCTGGTCAGGTGCGGTATGACTCCAGTGTTGGCGATCGCTCTTTCCACCATCGGCACCAGGTTGGAGGAATCGGAGGTGTTGCCTGAATCGACCTTCAGCGCGACGACATATCCATTGGCGCTTCGGGCCAATTGCGGCTTGTAGCCGATGACCGGCTGGCGACCTCCCTTTTGGATGTAAGCCGCCGAGCGGTCGTGAACGCTCAAGACGCGCTCGGTCGAAGGAAAGGTTTTTTCTTCGAAAATGCGTTGGCGCATTTGTTCGAGCGACTTCGTGGCGAGGTGCAGACTCTCGACAAACAGATCGACACGCGCTTTGGCCTGTTGGCGCAAGCTGGGCAGGATCCGCCCGTTGTCGAGTCGTTCGTTCCAGCTTGCCTCCACGCGCTTGAACTCGTTATCCGCATGGCAAAGAAGTTTGGCCGCCAACTCAATGAACTCCCGGCAAAACTTCTGGAACTTCTTCTTTTTCTTAGCGTTAAGATTGATTTGAAAAGGCTTTTTCGAGAGCTCTTCGAGGTAGCTCTCCATGCGTCCCGGGCGGATATTTGCCAAACCGAAAAGCTCGAACTTGCGGCCGATCTCATAAAGGCGCCGGGCCAGGACGAAGATGGTCTTGGCATCGGTCGGCCAGCACGAATTGGCCTTGGTCGCGGTACTATCGATCAGGACCTGATCGAAGCTGTCGAGCTCTTCCCGGCTGGCCCGGTTTAACTGGGCGGAAAGGATCGCCTCACGCGTTTCAAGGCTGAGTTCACCCCGTGAGATATGAGGCACATGGAAAAACACTACGTTTATGTTTTAAGGTCGCTGAACGACATGGAGTTTTATGTGGGCTTGACCAACAATTTGCCCGCGAGGCTCAAGCAGCATAACACCGGGAAGGTTTTGTCCACGCGGCGCCGCACGCCTTTGGAATTGGTTTATTGGGAAGGATGCCTTGATCGTCATGATGCGGCCCGCCGGGAGAAATATTTAAAAACCGCATGGGGAAAACGATATCTGAAGACCCGAATCAGCGACTATCTCACGGGGTAAAGGATCTCGATTTCGACCGTGGTCAGATCATGGTGCGGCAGGGCAAGGGCGGGAAGGATCGGGTGGTACCGTTGCCGGAGGTGCTGGCCCCCGCGTTGCGCGCCCAAGTCGAGTTTGCCCGGAGTCTCCATGATGGGGACCGGCGAAGAAAATTGCCCGGCGTTTCTTTGCCGAACGCGTTGGAAAGAAAGTTGGGCAACGCCGGGGAAAAATTCCCTTGGTTTTGGTTGTGGCCGGCCCGGAAATTGTCGAGGGACCCCCGATCGGGAATCGTGCGTCGTCATCATCGATTGCCGAAGCCGTATCAGCGGGTGGTGAGCGCGACGGCCGACCGGGTGGGAATCACCAAGCGGGTGACCAGTCATGTGTTGCGGCACTGTTTCGCGACTCATTTGCTAGAGAACGGGACGGATATCCGAACCGTTCAAGAACTGCTGGGACACGCCAGCATCGAAACGACCCAAATCTACCTCCATGTGTTGGAAAAACCGGGAAGGACCCTTCCCTCCCCTTTGCGGTTGATCGCCTGAGCTTTCAGGTCCGGGCGAGCCCGTTCTCCGGGAAGGCTTCGCCCCGTCACTTCCCCGGGGAAAGGAGAATGATGAATGATGAGGGATGAATGATGAAGGATTCCCGGGGGAGTCGGTGTTCCGGTGGGATCCTGTTGTTTCCGGAATTACTTATCCCACGGGTTGGGGGTGGTGGAAAGTCGAAAGTTTGGGTTTTGGGGGTTGGGGGAGAGGTTGGGGAGGTAGGGGGACAGGCAGGGGAGGCTCGATGAAGGCGTGGCTTCATCGCTACGGGAACAGGTTCGATGAAGGCGTGGCTTCATCGCTACGGGGAGCAGGCTCGATGAAGGCGTGGCTTCATCGCTACGGGGAGGAGGCACTGCTACTTATTAGTCGATGCGGACTTCGACGGTTTCGCTGACGATGATTCCGGCGGGGTTGGAGATGATTACCGAGTAGTATCCGGAATCTTCGGCGCGGGCGTTCGCGATGCTCAGGCGGGGGTCAGTGGAATCGGGAAGGGTGTTCCCGTCTTTGACCCATTGGAAGTGGAGCGGACGGCTCCCATCAGCTTCGACGTCGAGGGTAACCCGGTCGCCGGCCGAGACCCGAACCGCTTCCGGTTGGGCGGCAATGCTCGGGGAAACTGCAACGGTGGCGGGTTGACTGACGGCCCGGCCGACGTCGTTGGTGACCACGACCGAATAACGGCCGGTGTCGCCTCCTTCGATGTTTTCAAGGGTCAATTCCGGGCCTTCCTCCCCGGGAAGGGCTCTGTCGTCCTTGAGCCATTGGAATTCGAAAGGCCGTCCGCCCTGGGCGCGGACCGAGAGTTCGACGGTTTCGCCGGCGCGGACGGTTTGGGATTGCGGGTGGGTGGTGATGGCGGGCGGGAGCATCAGTGCGACGCGGTCGCTTTCGACGCGGCCGGCGGGATTGCGGACCACCACATGGTATTCTCCCGCATCGGTGGCCCGGACCCCTTCGATGACGAAGCGGGGGTCTTCGGTTTCCGCCAGCGGACGGTTATCTTTATACCAGTGGTAGGCCAAAGGGGGCGTCCCGGTTGCCCGGACTTCGAAGACGGCGGTGCCGCCGAACGCGGAGAAGACCTGGGATTCTGGTTGCAGGACGATGTGGGGAACGATCTGCAGGAGGGTTTCCTCGCTGAAGACGCGTCCGGCGGGGTTGGAAACGGCAGCCGAGTAGGTCCCGCCGGCTTCGACCCGGACGTTTTCGAGGACGAGGTTCGGTCCGGTGGCGCCTTGGATCGGTTGGTTTTCGTAAAACCATTGGATTTCGAGGGGCGGGGAGCCGCTCACGTCGAGTTGGAGGGTGGTTCGTTCGCCGATGCGGGCGGCCACGGTTTCGGCCGGTTGTCCGAGAATGGCGGGTTCGATGAGGAAATGGACCGGTTCGCTCATGGTTTGGCCGGAGGCGCTGGCCACTTCCACGGAGTAGGCTCCGGTGTGGTTTTCTTCGACGCTTTCGAGGACGAGGGTATCTTCGGTGGCCCCCGCAATCGGTTCGCCGTCTTTGTGCCATTGGAAGGTGAACGGACCGGTGCCGCGGGCGCGGGCGGTGAAGCGGGCGCTGTCGCCGAGGACGGCGACCCGGGGGTTGGCGGCGACGCGGACGGCGGGATCCTCCACTTCGATGGAGAAGGAACGGCTGCTGATGTTGCCGACGGGATTCGCCACGATGAGGGAATAGGTGCCGCTGTCGGGGCCGCTGACATTGGTCAGGGAGAGGGCCGGCCCCTCGGCGCCGGAGATCGGGCGACCATCTTTCATCCATTGGTAACGGAAGGGAGGGGTGCCGGTGATCAACGGCATCACGAAGACGTCTTCGCCGGCCGGGACGATCCGGGAGGGGAGGCGGCTGACCAGTCGGGGCGGTTCGGCGGCACCGATAATGGCGACGGTCCGGCCTCCTCCAGCGGCGATGGCGATGATATCGCGGAGGTCTTCGGGAATGGAGGCCTGGCCGTAATGGTCGCCGCCCCAGCCGACGGCGGTCCGGTTTTCGCGCAAGGCGACGCTGTGGCTGCGGCTGGCGTCGATGGCGATCGCGTCGGAAAGACCGCCGGGGATGTCGGTTTGGCCGAAAATGTTGCTGCCCCAGGCCGCCATGGTGCCGTTTCGCCGCAGGCCGACGTTATGGTAGGTTCCGGAGGCGATCGCCCGGACGTTGTTCAAGTTGGCCGGGATTTCCCGTTGCCGGTAAAAGTTGTTGCCCCAGCCGAAGACGAGTCCCCCCTGGTTGAGGGCGAGGCTATGTTCTCGGCCGGCCGCGATATCGACAACCCGGTTCAAACCCCGGGGGACATTGGTTTGGCCGAGGAAGTTGTTGCCCCAGGCGACGACGGATCCGTCTCCCCGAAGGGCAAGGCTGTGGAATTCTCCGGCGGCGATGCGGACGACGTCTTGCAAATCTTCCGGCGGGCCGGCTTGGCCGTAGAGGTTGTCGCCCCAGCCGGTGACGGTGCCGTCGCTGCGCAGGGCGATGCCGTGGGCGCGTCCGGCCGCGACGGCGACGACATTTCGAAGTTGGTCGGGATCGGGATCGAATTCGGGACTCCAGTTGGTTCCCCACCAGAAGATGGAGCCGTCGCGGCGGAGAGCGATGGTGTGTTCCTCCCAGGCGGAGACCGCGACGACCTCTTGGAAAAGCTCGGGGTATAGTGCCTGCCCGGCGTTGTTGTTTCCCCAGGCCCGGACGCGTCCGTTGTCGAGGAGGGCGATGTTGTGGTGGTTGCCGGCGGCGATCCGGCGGACCCCCCGTAATCCGGAAGGCCGGTTGGTTTGCCCGTAATGGTTGCGGCCCCAGGCGAAGACCCGGCCATCCTCCAGCAAAGCGAGACTGTGGTCTTCGCCGGCGGAGATGCGCGAGACGTTTTGCAAGCCGTTGGGGTCGGAACTTTGGCCGAAATCGTTGTTGCCCCAGGCCACCAAGGTGCCGTCCCGACGCAATGCGAGACTATGGTAGCCTCCGGCCGCGACGGCCACGACGTCAGTGAGATCCTCCGGGACGGAACTTTGGCCGTCGTCGTTCAAGCCCCAGGCGACGACGGTGCCGTCGCGCCGCAAGGCCAAGGTGTGGAAAAGGCCGACCGAGATAGCGGCCACCTCGTTCAATCCGTCCGGGACGTCCTTTTGGTTCTGGCGGTTGCTTCCCCAGGCGCTCACCCGGCCGTCGCGGTGGAGGGCGACGCTATGGGCGTGACCGGCTCCGATCGCCCGGACCTCCCGCAGCCAATCGGGCGGGGTGGCTTGGCCGTGGCGGTTGTCGCCCCAGCCGGCGACGGTTCCATTTTGGCGCAAAGCCAAGGCGTGGGCCGAACCGGCGGCGATCGCGGCGACCTCATTGAGACCTTCGGGGACGGTCGATTCGCGGTGGTTGTTGGAACCCCAGGCGGTGACGGTGCCGTCGGCCCGGAGCGCGAGGCTGAAACGTTGTCCGGCGGCGACGTCCATCAAGGAGCTCATCTCCTCGGGCGGGGGGAGGACCTGGCGTCCCCAGCTGACGGCTGAATTGGAGGCCGCCGGGGCCGGATGGGCGGTTGCGATCAAGAGAAGGGCCGTGAGCCAGGCGAAGACGGCCGGGAGGTGAAACCTCGAAGTTAACTTTGTCAGTGGCATGGTCGCGGTAAACATTGGGCGAGATTCCTTCTGCATTAATATAACCGATTATAGCGATTATCACCTAAATGTGATCGCAGTTTAATCCCGTTCGGAGGGAACGGAAAGCAGAAAGCCGCTGCCATACAGGCGGTGGGAGCAAGCCCGGGGAATCCTCCATCGGGTTGGCCGGGGTTTTTCGGAGAGGACGAAACGGCGGTTTCCCGCAGGGAGCTTAGCGGGAAATATCGTTTTGGAAGAGCACCTTGAATTGATGGTTTTGGAGGGATTGGGCGGCGACGTCGCCATCTTCCAAGCTGATGACCAGGGCGCACTTGTCGCGGGGGCGGGAGACGCAGGAGTAAAGGTAGTGGATGTTCACCTCGGCTTCGAGGAGGGCGGCGAGGACCCGCTTGAGGTCGGTTTCCCCGGAAATTTCGACGACGAGAACGACGCATTCGGTGAAGGCGAAGTCGTGTTCGTAAAGGAGGGCGCGGGTCTTGTCGGGGTCGTCGACAATGATCCGGATGATGGCGCTGTCGGTGGTGTCGAGGATGGTGATGGCCATGACATGGACGTCGTGCGAATTCAGCAGGCGGATCACTTCCGCGAGACTCCCCACCTGATTGCGGGCGAAAATGGAAAATTGCCGAACGGGATCGCAGCGCCGCTTTTCGGATGTCCTGGTCATAACCGATAACGTTTTCCGATTTTCGCACCCGGCGCAACCCCGTTTGCAAACCTTTGGAAAAGCGAAATTCGGACGGACGCGCGAGGCGGGAAAGCCGGGATGGCCTTGCCCGAAGTTCCCGGTGATTCGTGGGAGTTCCGGCTTCAGCCTAATGCCATTGCCTAAATCAGGTTTTGGTTTGGTCGGCCAGTGTTATGACTGGGTTGGGCTTCGATTCGGTTCGTTTGAGGAGTTTCTTCCAGTGGGTCTGTTTTCGTCTCACCTTTCTGGGGCAGCGTCTTTGCCGCCTGGGTTTGAGGATGCGTTCACGCAAGGCGTTGAACTCGTTGGAGATTATTTCGTCGATTTGACTTTCGGAGAGGATTTCCTGTCCGACGGATATCAGCCAGATTGCGTTCTCCACAGCCTGGTGCGTCTTTGAAAAACTGATAGAAACGACATCGGTCGGCTCCGGGCCCTCTTTGGCGGCCTGGGCCCTTGCGTCAGCCAGGATCGAACTCGCCCACAACAGGGCCGTGATTTCGACGGCCGCGGTTTCCGGCAATTGGCTTTCGAGGTATTTGTGGCGGAGCATCCCCTTGGCTTCGCCGTAATAGATCTCGTGTTCCCAGCGGCGCGTGAGCAGCGTGGCCAACTCCAACGCGGGATAGATTTCGGGATCGAGCAGGTTGGTCCACAACCGGCAACTCTTGCGTGTCGTTTTCCCGTTTTCGTCGGTCGATTCGACGGTGTAAGTGATCTCGCGCACGATGATTTCTTCGACGATGTCTTCGGCACGCTTGCGGCTGCGGATCTTCACTTTGACCAACCGGGAGCCGTCGCCGAGTTCGCGCACAGGGACGCTCGTCTGTGAGGGAAGCACCCGGATGGCAAACGCCGCTCCCTCCCCTTGGCAATGATGGTGGAGGGGCTGGAGAAACGCTCCGCACCCGAAGAGGGAATCGGCCAGCAACAGCATCCCCCGCCTTATATTCGGGATCAACCGGTAGGCCAGCGTCAGTTCCCCTTCCCGGTCCAGGCCGATTTCGGCGGCCAACGGAGCGTGCGTCCCCAATTCCACCAGAGCGCAGGCGTTGATCTTGGAAAACCCGTATTCGCCGCCCCGGGAAGCTCCGGCTTGCCCGGTTGGCTTCTTGGGTTTATTGCTTCCCTTGGGGAATGCCTGGAGGATCTTTTCGCAGTTCTGCAGCGTGAAGGTCGTCCCGTCGAGTCCGGCCAACCTCCAGCCTTTGTAAAAACTCTCCGGGTGGCTTTCCGGATTGGCCTTCGGCTGCAGCACCACCTCATTGATCTGTTTTAACATGGCTTGGTCCACCCGTCGGAGTCTGCGCGAGATGCAACTCCCGGCAAGCTCGCGCCCCGTCGCGGCGACATGGCAATCGGCCACGCTTCCGAAGCGTTTCATCATCCGCAGGGTCTGCGCGCACAGCAGATTCGCCAACGGGTTCAAAGCCGGACGCCCGCGCCTGCGCTCGGAAGCCTTCGACTCCAGCACGCTGCGCAAACCATTGCCCAGCGCCGAAAGCCCGGCGAGATGGTCCGATGAAAATAGAAATGAGAACGGAAATGACTGTGCCATTTCCATTCAAAAGCAAAAGTGTACAATCTTGTACAACTTTTTCTTCAAACTTTGAGAAAAAAGTTTCTCCGTATTTAGGCAATGGCATTAGGCTTCAGCCGGTTTTATCCGGACGTTAGGACCGTATGAACCTAAACTCCGCAGTTGAATAGCCGCGAAAAGCGCAAAATTCGCAAAAAGCATGAAATAGCTCATGTGAGGGCGATTCTAACGAGTCACCTGTTGGGTGAATTAACCCCTTCGCTTAAGTTTCTATGTTTGCGTATATTGTGCCTTCTTGCGGCTAAATACTGCTGTTACAAGGAATGAATCAGGATGAATGCGGAATCGAAAGGTTGACCGCTTTCGTGCGGGATGGGAGGGTCGGATCGGTTTCCGGGATTTTCCGATTGACGGGCTATAACGTTGGTGCAATATGGGGGCGATGCTGAATTCTTTCACGACTCGACTGCTTGCCGGGATCGTTCCGGTTTTGGTTTGGGCCGGAGTTACAGGGCCTGCGCGGGCGGACGAACCGCCGGTCCGTGACGGTCTGGTCGGTTGGTTTGACGCCTCCAGCGCGGCGGTCCGGGAGGGGTTCTCGCCGGCCGCGCCGGTTTCGCACTGGTGGTGGGAGCTCTGGGGTGGGGAGAACCCGTTCCTGTCGGCGGTCGACGGGGAGGGACACGGCCCTCTTTCGCTTCCCGGGGTCGCCTCCCAGCCGCGCGGTTTCGGATTTGTGACGGGAGGGGAGGAGCCGGATTTGTTTGTGCGGGCGGTCGGATTTCCCGGGGCCGGACTTTATTTGTTGCCGTTTCTCGGACGAACCGCCGAGGGAATCCCGTTTTTCGGGGCCGCGCGCCCGGTCAATCACGCCGTTACTCATCCGTTGCTCGGCAGCGGGACGATTTTTCCCGGCGACGAGGGATCGGTCCGGGCGGTTTGGATCGAAGGCGGAACCGTGGCATTCGGTGTGTTCGATGAACCGACGTTTTCGTTCGTCGTGACCGAACGGGTATCGCTCGAAGGCCTCCCCCGGACTCCGGTGCGGGTGGCGGCCCGTCCGGGCGCCGATGGATCGATCGATTTGCTGTTTGAGATCGGCGATGGCGTGCGTCTTTTGCCGGACGGACCTTCGCCGGACGCGGAGAATTTTTATCCGTTCGACGGGGCCGGAATCTGGAGGGGCGGCTCGCCGTTTCGCGAAATCTGGGCGGCGACCGTGCCGGGATTCGGGGAAGGGCCGGTTCAGAATTTGCGGCGAGTGAACGGGGAGAGTGGAATCCGGGTGCGAATCGGGATGAATCAGATGGCGGCGGTCGATTTTGGCGCCGATCGGGGATTCATCGCCGGATCGCATTATGGTCCGATTTATTTCGTGCGCGACGGGGAAGCGGGAGGCGATGTTTTGCGAGAGTTGGCTGGAACGGACGGGCGTCCGCTGCGTCATTTGACGACCGGTCCCGCTCCGGTGGTGTATTCAACCCCCGGGGACAATCGCCCCGATCTGGTGGTCGGGGGCGAAGGGGGGCTGTATTGGTATCGATTCATCGGCGACTTCACCGGCGATGGGCGGCCGATCTATCAAGATCCGGTGGCAGTCCGGCAGGTGGGTGCCGATCTAATCGCCGGAACGTATCCGGTCATCTCGGCGGTCGATTGGAATGGGAACAGCCGGTTGGATTTGATCGCGGGGAATTCGGAAGGCCGGATCCTTTTTTTTGAAAACGTCGGGACCAATGCTCGTCCCCGCTATCGACCGGGCGTTCCCCTTGGCGCGGAGGGAGAGCGAATCCGGATCCGAGCGGGTTATGGCGGAAGCATCCGGGGGGTGGCGGATGCGAGCAAAGGATATGTTTGCCCGACGGCCTTCGATTGGTCGGGGAACGGGGCGCCGGACATTCTTTTGGGGGACGCCACCGGCGGCTATTGGATTTTCCTGAACGAAGGCACCCCGGCGCAGGCGGTGCTGCGCCAACGGCAGCCGATTTACGCGGAGGGGCTGGAGTTGCAGGGGAAATGGCGGGTCCAACCGGCGGTGGGCAGTTTTGGGGGACGACGGGCGATGGTGATCGTCGATACGGAAGATCACCTGCATTGGTATTGGCAGATTGATTCGTTCAATGTGGAAAGCGGCGGCAAGCTCCGGCGCCAGGATGGATCTCCGATCTCCGTCAGTGGCGGTTACGCCCGCAATACCGGCAGGGTGAACCTGAGTTTCGCCGATTGGGACAACGACGGCAAGCTCGACCTGATCGTAGGGGCCTCGGAGGTCGCCGCGATTCCCGACCGGGAAACCGGATTGCCGCTGCACGGCACGTTCCGCCCGGGGGCGGCGGTTTTGGTGATGAGAAACATCGGCACGCTGGAGGAGCCGCGATTCGCCGATCCGGTGCCGGTCCGATTGGGCGATGAAGTTTTACATCCGGGCGGCGGCCACGTGACCGCCGTCGTCACCGCCCTGGGGGGCGGGAGCGGTCCGAACCTGTTGATCGGGAATCAGACCGGTCGGTTGATCCTCCTTCCCCGAGAGCTTTTATCCGAATAGAAAACAAGAAAACGATGATGACACCCTTCCTCACCCGATCCGCCGCGGTCGCAGCCGCCTCCGCGCTCATTCTTTTCCCGCCGATCCCGTCGGCGGACGCCTCCGGCTTGGAGCGTCTCCGCTACAACCATCCGGGACTCGAGGTCGATCTCGGCGTCGGCCTTTGGGGCATCCCGTTTCCGGTCGATTTCAACGGCGATGGACGGCATGAACTATTGGTCGGCTCCGGCGGCCGTCCCTACAACGGCATTTTTCGGTTTCAAGGGGCGACCGAGGATAAGGGCCCGATGTTGTTTCGTCCGGGTGAGCGTTTGTCGGCCGCCCGGACCAACATGCAGGTTTCCCATCTCGACGATGGCAGGTGGGTGATCACGCAGCCCGGGATCGCGTATACGGATTTCAAGAACACGTTTCTCGAGAATGGAGAGCGGATCCCCTTCCGGCCGGATTTCTACATTGGGCGGACCAACCAGTGGCGGTTCTTTGACTACAACGGAAACGGAGTGCGCGATCTGATCATCGGGGCCAGTGATTGGCGTGAATACGGATGGGACGACGCCTACAACGAGCAGGGAGAGTGGACCAACGGTCCCTTGCGCGCCCACGTTTACTGGGTGGAAAACCTCGGGACGAACGAGGAGCCGGTGTATGGCGAGGCCCGGATGATCATGGCGGGCGACGAACCGCTCGAAGTCTACGGCATGCCCTCGCCCAACTTCGCCGATTTCAATGGCAGCGGTTTGCCCGACATCATTTGCGGCGAATTCCTCGACCGGCTCACGTTTTTCGAAAACATCGGCACCCGCACCGAACCGCGCTACGCGCCTGGCCGGTTTCTCGAACATGAGGGCGAAGTGATCCGGATGGATCTGCAAATGATCCAACCGGTGGCGATCGATTGGGATGGCGACGGACATGTCGATCTGGTGGTCGGAGAGGAGGATGGCCGGGTCGCTTTTATGAAGAACACCGGGGAGGTCGTCGACGGCATGCCGCAATTTCTTCCGCCGGTTTTCTTCCGTCAGGAAGCCGACGAAGTGAAAGTCGGCGCGCTGGTGACGCCTTTCGCCTACGACTGGAATGGCAACGGACGGCTCGACCTGATCACCGGCAACACGGCGGGTTACATCGCCGTCGTGGAGAACCTCGGGGGTTATCCGCCCCGATGGGCGGCCCCGCGTTACCTGGAGGCGGACGGCGAAGTGATCCGAATTCTGGCGGGTGAAAACGGTTCGATTCAAGGTCCGGCGGAAGCGAAGTGGGGGTATACCGTTTTGTCGGTCGCTGATTGGAACAACAACGGATTGCCCGACCTCATCGTGAATTCGATTTGGGGTAAAGTCATTTGGTTCGAGAATATCGGAACCCGGGAGGAACCGAAACTGGCGGCGGCCCGACCAATTGAAGTCGAGTGGGAAGGTGAGGCGCCGAAGCCGGCTTGGAATTGGTGGAATCCCGAAGGCAAAGCGCTCGCCACCCAGTGGCGGAGCAGTGTGCAAGCGGTCGACTTGAACGGAAACGGCTTGAAGGATCTGGTCGCGCTCGATCAGGACGGTTTTCTCTCGTTTTACGAACGGCGCGAGGTTGACGGAGAATTGAAGCTCCTCCCGCCGCGCCGGATTTTCCGGGTCGAAGAGGGGGCTCCGTCGGTTTTTGATCACAGTCATGTCCCGGTTGAGTTTCCCGATGACGATGGAAAGAACCAACTCGCCCACCTCGACGAGGAAGGACGGCTCGCCTTCTATGGTTGGGTCACCATCGACGGGCGGCGTCAATACGGGATCGTTCAGCGGGTCGCCCCACATTCCGCCACCCCGGAGGAAGAAGAGGATGCGATCGGGCAGCCGTTGCGCCTGACCGGCGGATGGGCCGGACGGAGCGGACGGCGGAAGTTTATTCTGGTCGATTGGAATGGCAACGGCCGACTCGACCTGTTGGTCAATAGCGTGAATACCACCTGGATGGAAAATATCGCGGACGAGCCGGGGCAATTCGTATTCCGGGATCGCGGACCGATCGACGACACGATTTTGGCCGGTCACACCACCAATCCCGCCATAGTCGACTGGAACGGGGACGGCGTTCCCGATGTCGTAATCGGGGCCGAAGACGGCTTTTTCTACTATATGCGCAACCCTCACGGCCGTAACGGCCAATAGAACGATGGATCGGAAAAAATACAGAACGGCGCGACCCGTCCGGGTGGCGGCAGGCTTGGCTTTGCTCGCGGGAGTCGTATTTGGTATTGGGATACCTGGGGTCTACGCCGGGGCGGAGCTTGTCAGTGGCGAGCGGATACCGGTCGGCGGAGATGGGCGGGGGCCATTGTCGGCGGGCCTCTCGAATCATCCGGTCGGAGCGGTTCATGTGTATGGCTCGTCTCAGGCGGATCTTTTTCTCTCAGCCAGCCGGTTCAGCAAGGAGCCGGGACTTTTTCTCTACCGGTGGATCGAAAATGATTCGAACGGCATTCCGGTATTCGGCGACCGGGTTCAGATCGCCCATCCCGGCGGTGCGGGGGTCCCACCGGAAGGAGCGATCTTCGAAACAGCGGACGGTTCGATTTACGGTTTCTGGCTGATCGACGACGCGCTGGTCCGGAGCCGGTTGGATAAGGAAACTCGCGAGTTTGTCCGGTTGCCGGTCGATCCGATTCGATTGGCGGATATCGGGGATGTCCAACGGTTGGCGGTTCGGGAGGATTCGGCTGGGGAATTTGACCTGGTGTTTTCGGTCGGCGATGGCGTGCCCCTGCGTCCGTCCGAACTTCCGGGATGGCGGACGCCGGAGTATCATTCATTCGACGGGGCCGGCATCTGGCGGGGGAATTGGCCGTATGTTTTCCTGTATGGCGCCCGGTTGGAAGCGATCGAATCCACGGGCCTTTCGGACGTCCGTTTGATTTCTCCGACGCGGCGGGAGGCCCGGATTTCCCATGGAAACGTGGCGCTATTCGGAGGGGACGGGATCGAAGGAGTGGTGACCGGTTCCTGGTATGGGAATTTCGGATACTATTCCGCGGTCGCGAACGACGGGACCGCGTTTGCCCTGGAGGAGCAGATCCTGATTCCGGGAAAAGATGGAATCGCCCTCCGGCATCCGTCGATCCGTCCGACCCCGGTCCTTTACCCGTTTCCGGGAGAAGAGTTCGGCAACTTGATCGCGGGAGGGGAAGGGTCGTTGTATTTCTATCGATTCAGCGGACGCGATGACCGGGGAGCTCCGGTGTATCATGATCCGGTGCCTCTACCCGAGGAAAACGCCGATCTATTTCCGGGGACGTTGCCCGTTTTGACCGTGATCGATTGGGATGGGGATGGCATCAAGGACATTATCTCCGGAAATTCCCAGGGTGAAATCCTCTTTTTTCGAAACGCGGGGACGAATCGGTCTCCCTCGTTTGCGCCGGGCGTGCTTCTCGAAGCCGCCGGGGAACCGGTCATCGTTCAGCAAGGTTATTGGGGAATTCAAGGTCCGCAGGAAGCCCGGTGGGGATACAGTTGTCCGACCGTGATCGACTGGACCGGAAACGGGTTGCCCGACATCCTGTTGAGCGACGCCACCGCCCGGCATACTGTTTTGCGGAACATTGGCTCGCCGACAGAACCGCAATTGGAGCGGGCGCGCCCCTTGTTCCTGGAGGGGATCGATTTACATGGAACCTGGCGGGTTCAGCCGGGAGTCGGTCAACTCGGCGACCGGATGGCGTATATCGCCCTCGATGAAGATGATCAGTTCAGGTTGTATTGGAAAATCGATGACTTCAACGTGAAGGACGGGGGGAAGTTGAAGTTGGAGGACGGATCTCCGATCGGGGCCAATTTCCTCTCGGCCGGCGGCACGGGACGGTTGAAAATCGTTCTCACCGATTGGGATGGAGACGGAGTGAAAGACTTGTTGGTGGGAACGCCTCGTCACGCCTCCGTGCCGAACCCGGAGACCGGTTTGCCGCAATCCAAGGGCCTGCCCGGCGCCGCGGTGCTCCTGTTGCGGAACGTCGGCACTAACGAGGAACCGGTGTTCGAGTGGCCGTCGATTCTGCATGTTCGCGGGGAACCGGTTTATTTCGGCCAGCACGCGTGCAGTCCCGCGGTGGCGGACATTGGCCCGGAAGGCGGGCCCCACCTGTTGGTGGGCGATCAGGAAGGGAGAATCTACTTCTTCAATCGGGAGGATATCACATGGGAACGATAATCAAAAACATTCGGTCGACGACCGCGATCGTCGTGGCGGCGGGTTTGTCCTGGGGGGCGATGGGTCCCGCGCTCGAAGCGGACGCACCGCCCGTGACCGAAGGGCTGGTTTTACACTTGGAGGGGGGAAACTGGAGCACGGGTGGTCCGAGTATCGTGACCTGGCGCGATTCATCGGGGCGTGGCAATAATGCGGCCGGTGGAGCATCCCCGCTGGCGATTGGGCAGGCGACTCCTTCCGGGCATGCGGCGGCTCGTTTTTCTGGGCAGCAGTATTTGGAAGTTGGACCCCGGCCGGAGGATTTCGATGGAGAGGCCAGGACCTGGTACGTGGTTTTTCGTCCAGATGCATTCGACAACGGCCGGGTGATAAATACCGCCTACAGCGACATATCGGGCAATTCCTCTCAGCCGGCGGTCAATTATGCAACCTGGGGATCGATGCCCGGAACTGGTGGACGATATCGGATGCATGGCCGGACGACAACCGGCCAGTTTCGAGATTCAGAAGTATTGAATGCGACGGCTTCCACGGCGTTTGTGGTTGGAGGAGCGGTGTGGAACAGCTCAACCGGTTTTCTCCAATCCACGGTGGTGGATGCTGATGGTGTCCGACGGATGGGAAGTTCCGACGGGGCGATTGCCCAGCCCACCGGTCACTTGGGCACCCGGATCGGGGCGGGATCGGCGGTTGGGAATGCGAATGTAAATGTGCCATTTCGTGGGGATATCGCCGCGGTATTGGTGTACAATCGTCAGTTGAGCGAAAGCGAGCAGACGATGGTCGAACTGCATTTGCGGGAAGCTTATTTGTTGGGCGATAATCCAGGAATTCCCCCTGCCGGGGAGGATTTGAAACCGTTGCCTTCCGGGGCCGTTAACGGTCGTGGGCCCCTGGCACTGAAAAACCTGCGGCATGTACCTGTTGGGCATGCCCACGTGTATGGCTCGGAACAACCCGATCTCTTTGTGAGCGGGTTTGGGGGGGCGCAAAGATTGCATCTGTTTCCGTGGGTCGCGACTGGCGAGAATGGGGAACCGGTCTTCGGTCTCCCCATGGTGGTGCAGACCCCATTTTCGCAACGTGGGACCATTTTTGAAACCGAGGACGGAGCGATTCACGGGTTATGGTTGAGCGGGCGGGACGTGGTGCATACGAAGTTTAATAATTCCTCGCGGACCTTTTCCGAGGTTGGTCGAGTCCGGGTGGAAGGTTTACCGAGGAATCCGGTCAGCTTGGCCGCTTTTCCCCGCCCGGACGGAAGTCTGGAGTTGGTGTTCGAGATGCCGGATGGCGTATCGCTTGGTACTGAGGCCCGATGGACAGAAGAGTGGCAACCCTTCGATGGGGCGGGAATCTGGACGGGGAATCTGCCGTATCGGTTTTTGTATGCCGCGGTGCTGCCGGGTTTGTTGGAAGGCCCTGCGACGGCGGTGCGCCAGGTATCACCGAGCCAGCGGGAAGTCTTCATGTCGATGTATCAGACGACCCGGGTTAACCTGGGCGCTGGCAGGGAAAACGATTTGATTGCTGGAGCCCGACTCGGGAGTTTTGTTTATTACGAAAATTCCGGTTCCGGGAATCTGGAGTTGTCATCGCGCCGGTTAATCGCGGGACCGGATGGAAACGCGCTCCGGCATCCGGACTCGTCGGCAGGGGTGATCGCGTATCCGAATCAAGTGACGGGCCTTTCTGATCTCATTGGAGGAGGGGAAGGGGCGCTCTACTTTTATCGTTTTACCGAGGAATTCACCGGTGCCGGGGCTCCGGTCTTCGAGAAGCCGGTTCCGGTGTTGCAGGAGGGCGCCGACCTTTACGCGGGATCGTTGCCAGTAGTTTCGGTCGTCGACTGGAATGGAGATGGATTGCTCGACATCATCGCGGGTAATTCGGATGGAAAGGTGCTCTTCTTTGAAAACATCGGGACAAACGAGGAACCGGTGTTTTTGCCGGGAACACCGATCCTTGCCGGGGGCCGGGAAATTCATATTCAGGCCGGCTACAAAGGCAGCATCCAAGGGGTTCAGGAGGCGCGATGGGGATACGCTTGTCCGACCGTGGTTGACTGGAATGGAAACGGACTCCCCGATATTGTGATGGGAGACATCACCGGATCCTATACGATCTACATCAACCGGGGAACTCCGACGGAACCGTTGCTCGACCCAGCCCGCCCGATTTACTGGGATGGACTTGAGCTGCACGGAAAGTGGCGGGTCCAACCCGCGGTCGGACGGGTGGGGGACCGGACGGCGATGGTGATCGTCGATGGGGAGGACCATTTTCATCTCTTCTGGCGGATCGACGATTACAACGTGGAAAGCGGGGGAAAACTCCGTTTGAACGACGGTTCGCTGATCGGCACCAGCCACGAACCTGGCGGCGGAACCGGGAGGGCCAAACTGACCTTTTACGATTGGACCGGCAACGGCGCGCTCGATCTTGTCATTGGCACCTCGCGGCGAAACGCCATTCCCAACAAAGAAACCGGTTATCCGCAGCCGGCGCTTGGCGCCACTCCTCCGGCGACGGTTCTCTTCATGGAAAATGTCGGAACTTTCGAGGAACCGGTCTTCAAACATCCGATCCCATTTGTCCATCGCGCCTGGGGAATCGTTCAACCCGGCGGGGCCCACGCCTGCACCGTTTCCGGGACGACCTTGGGGGGCGGAGCCGGACCGAATCTCCTGGTCGGAAATGAGACGGGACGCTTTTTCCTCCTCCGGGGCGAGCATTTGAGCAACCTGGAATGAAACTTTCTTGTCACTGGGAGGGATGGCATCCTGCCGTCCGCCTTCGGCGTCGGTCTCGGACGCAGGTCGGCTGGAAGCAACCCTCCGATTAACGTCGCCCTGCAATCCGCATGAAGAGTGAAATCAAAGAAACCAAGATCCCGCGCTGCTGGTTTTCGAGGCGAAGCCTCTTTGGAGTGCTCCGCGTCCTCGCGGAGCTTTCGTGCGCGCGGACGAGTTCCGGCCGTCGAATGGCTCTCGGGTGTGCGACTGTCGTTGGCCGTTCGAAAGCGGTGCGGGGACGCACCGCACTCCAAAGCGCTTCGCGCAAAAACGAAGACGCACCCTGGTTTTCGAGGCGGAGCCTCTTTGGAGTGCTCCGCGTCCTCGCGGAGCTTTCGTGCGCGCGGACGAGTTCCGGCCGTCGAATGGCTGTCGGGTGTGCGACTGTCGTTGGCCGTTCGAAAGCGGTGCGGGGACGCACCGCACTCCAAAGCGCTTCGCGCAAAAACGAAGACGCACCCTGGTTTTCGAGGCGCTCCGCGTCCTCGCGGAGCTTTCGTGCGCGCGGAAGAGTTCCGACCGTGGAAATAACAAGCGCTTCGCGCGAAAACCGGACCGCCGTGTAACCCGTATGAACACAATTATGAAAACCGAAACCATTCGATCGGAAAGCTCTCTTGAATACCGTCAACTTCGCCGGAGGCCTTTGGTGATTCTGGTGGGGCTCCTTTCGTTGTTTGTCGTCTCGACCGCCGCGGCGCAAAGCCACAGTCATTTCCCGGGTGTGATCATCAACGAGATTCCTGCTCCTTCCCGGATCGGCAGTTTTGTGCTCAGTCCGGTTTATGTGTCGGACCCGTGTATTCTTGTGTTGTCGAACGGAGATTACATCGCTTCGCATGCGCAGTTCGGTTCCGCCTCCGGGTCCAGTAGTAGTGGGCGGACGCAGATTTTTCGTTCGCAGGATAAAGGGGCGACCTGGGTGAAGGTGAACGGCGGCAACGATCTGACCGGTATCCTGCGGGGTGGCCTTTTTGAACACGGCGGAGGAATTTACATCCTCGGGGCGAGTCATGACACTTCGGGGAACAACGCCGTAATGGCCCGCTCGTTCGATAACGGCGACAGCTGGGAGACGGTCACTTTCTCGCGGGGCGGTCAGGCGACACCGGACAACGTAATTGAATTTCAAGGACGCAACTGGATCGGGTGGACCCGAAGCAATTATTCAGCGCCGGTCGGCAGCAATCCATTTATGGAAAGTTCGTGGAGCACGGGCACGGGTTTCCCACCCGCGCAGGACAACTGGTTGCCCGGGACCGGTTTCAATGCCTCGGACAACTTCATTGGAGAAGGGCAAATCGCGGCCTCTCCGCAGGAGGGAGTCGTGCTCCTGTCCAAGGTCCGGCTTTTGCCTTATATGACGCTGGCGCGAGTCCATCCCAGCAATGGTCGGGTGGCGTTTGATCCCGATCATGATTTTGTTCGAATGGAAGGAGGCGAGAAGAAATTCGGGATCCGTTTTGATCCCGTTTCAGGCAAATTCTATATGCTCTCCAATCCGATTCTTCCCGCTCATTACGGATCAAGTCTCGCGATCGATCTCATCCGCAATACCGCTACCGTCTCCACCTCGACCGACCTGCGCAACTGGACGACGGAGCAGATTTTTATCTATTCCCCGCATATCAGTTACGAAGGATTTCAATACCTGAACTTCGAGTTCGATGGGGACGATATCGTGATCGCCTCCAGGACCGCGTTTGACGTCGGGGGCAACAGACCTCCGCGGGGGCATGACTCGAACCTGTTGACCTTTCATCGGATTGAGAATTTCCGCGAATTAGAACCGGAACATGTTCTCCGTCTGGAGGGGGGACAGGTTCGACGTTTCGAGAAGACTCAGCATGCGGATGCTCCCCTGGGGGCATTTGCTTTGGGCAATTCCTTTGCGGGCGCACCCTTATCCAATCCGGTGGCGTTCGGCGAAATCGACGGCGATGTTTACATCCAGGAAAGTGGCGGCCGGATCCTTCGCTTCGACCGCATGGGTAATTTTCTGGAGACAGTTCCCACATCGCCGGAGCCATTGGGGAGTGGCGAACAATCGATTTCCCAGCCCCCCGCCGGGGAGCGAACCTGGATTGGGAGCGGTTCGGGAGATTGGGACAATCCCCGCAATTGGTATTATTGGAATCGTCCGCAGTCAGCGGCCGAGACCGCGATCTTCGGCGATGCGCCGACTGGATCATCCGTCACGGTCTCCCTGACCACCTCCACCCGGTCATGGGATTTTGAAAACGATGGCGACTTTGAAGGCTGGGGAACGACGAATGTCAACGGCGCTCAGGTGAGCGGTGGAAGCCTGCGGGGAACGGCGGCGAATCACGAGCCGATTTTGGAGCGGCTCAACCAGAACTTTTCGGGCAGCGACGCCGACGAGGTTCGGGTGCGGATGCGCGTGAATCAGTTTGGCAACGTTCCCGTCTATTTTTATTGGGGGACGTGGTCCGCTAATAGTTTCACCACTGGGCGTCGTGTCGAGGCGACTTACAGCGGTAATGGCGAGTTTCAGGATGTGGTCTTTCCGATGGCGGGGAGAGCGAGCTGGGCGGGCCAGCAAATTACCCGGATTCGTCTCGACCCGGTGAAAGGTGCCGCCTATGCCGGGGTGGAGTTCGAGATCGACTCGATCTCGATTCCCTTGCGTGGTGACGGGATGTCGTTGGGGGGGCTTCGGTTTCAAAGCAACTCCGCTTATACCGTGGCCGGAGCGGGGGAGTTGATCATGGAAACGGACGGTGGTCCCGCCCGAATAGAGGCGATCAGGGGAGATCACCAGATGCAGGTTCCGCTTCTCCTCAACGCCGATGCCGACCTGACATCCACCGTAAACGCGAGTCTTACATTCGATCCCGCGCCTCGCCTCAATGGCCACGAACTTCACGTGCAAGGGGAAGGCAAAGTTACCGCAACGAGTTGGACCCTGGACCATAATGACAAGTTGAATGTGGCCGGTCCGGTGGAGGTAAACGGAAAACTTCAGCTGAATTCCGGATCCAGCCTTCAGGTAAGTCACGCTACGCTCGAAGCCACGGAAATCCAGTTTTCGGAGACCGGTGGCGTTCAAGTCGCCCTGATGGGTGGAAGCGGCGTCCCCGCCCTGGTCGCGGCGGGAGACTTGAACCTTGGCGATGGAAATATGCTCGCCCTGGCTTTACCGGCAGACTTCGCGGGCGAAAGGGACATTAGGTATCCACTTATCTCCTACGGAGGTCAATTAACCGGAACACTGGATGGTTTGGCGGAGGGCGCAGAAGTCGAAATCGACGGCCATCTGTTCGTGTTGGATAAAAGCTTACCCGGCGAACTCAGCCTGATTTACCTGGGCATGACCTACGAGCGTTGGGTTGACTCGTTTGACCTGCCAGAAGGCGAGACCGTTCCTCAGGCGATGCCTGCCGGGGATGGTGTCACTAATCTCGTCAAATACGTTCGCGGCATATCGCCGCTGCAACCGGTCGCTTCGGGACAACTCTTTCAGACCCGGACTGAAACCGACGGCGACGTGGCCATGCTGATCCTGGAAATGGAACGAAATCCGTTGGCGCCTCAGCACAGTATCGACGTTCAGCGCTCGGACGATCTTGTCAATTGGACGGCCGTCTCTTACGACGACTTCACTTTGTGGCTCGACGAACCGGCATTGTTCCGGGCTGGATTCGATTTCGGCTCGGCCGCACGGTCCTTCTTTCGTTTCCAGGTTCGGCTGGAAGCGAATCCGTGAGCCGTCTTCTGAGGTTCCCCCAACTGCACGCCACGGTCGCGGCTTAGAGGTTTGTTCAGGTTCCGCCCCTCCCTTTGTTGGCGCGTCCTGCGAAACGATGGGCCAGTTAATTCCGGCGGCCTCAGACCGTGCGTCGATCCGCCATCCATGCGAAAGAGCAAGAAAACTCTTGAGGTGAGAATAGAAAGGGGCATTATGCATGAATAGGATCTGAATAATAACTATTGCGCCATTGCCTCAGCCTCATCTCCTGTGGATGGATCGACCGTAGAAAAAGAACATTAGGATGGAGTTTTCGATTCGGATATTGGACGTCGCGGTGATCGCGATTTACCTGATCGCGATGGTCGCGGTGGGGTATTATTGTGCCCGAAAGCGGACGGCTACCACGGAAGCGTATTTTCTTGGTGATCGCTCGTTCGGGGGCTGGTCAATTGGTTTGTCGATGTTGGGGACAAGTGCCAGTTCGGCGACATTTCTGGCCTTGCCGGCGGCGGCCTACATCCTGGACTGGCGGCAGTTGAACGTGAATTTGGTCCTGCCGTTGGTGGCCGTCCTGGCGATTGTAGTATTCATCCCGTTCTTTCGTCGCGCTCAAATTATTTCCGCTTTCGAATATCTCGGGCTCCGTTTCGGGGAAATCCCGCGGCTGTATGGAACGTTGAGTTTTGTCATCCTGCAACTGATACGAATGGCTCAGGTGTTGTTCCTGGTCGCGTTGCCGATTCAGTTTCTGACCGGCCTTCCTATGGAATGGGTGGTTCTGGGGACGGGGCTGTTTATCGGGTGTTACACCATTGCGGGCGGGATCACGGCGGTGGTTTGGAGTGACGTGGCGCAGTCCATCATCCTGCTGGTGGGAGGGATTGGTTGTGCCGTGTTGATCATCTTCGACCTGCCGGGGGGATTCGGGCAGGTCATCGAGGTCGGAAGGGAGCATAACAAGTTCAGTCTGGGGAGCTTCGATTGGGACCTGGCGGAGCGGACGTTCTGGACGGTCGCCATTCTGGGCGTGATCAACTGGTTGCAAATCTACAGCAGCAGCCAGCCGATCGTCCAACGATACGTGGCGGCCAAGTCGCTGTATGAAGCCCGGAAAGGGACGATAATTTTTTCTTTGGTGGCGTTACCCTTGTGGACGCTCTTCTTTTTTCTTGGGACAGCGGTCTTTGTGTATTATACCAACGCTCCCGATGAGCTGGTCGCCGGATTCGAGGCGGACCAGGTATTGCCCTATTTCATTCTGACGCAGGTGCCGGCGGGGGTGGCGGGCGTCATTATCGCGGCGATCATCGCCGCAGCGATGAGCACCATTGATTCCGGAATCAATTCCATCTCAACGGTAACGGTCGTCGATGTGGTCAAGCCCCATATCGCACGGAATCGAAGTGACCTCTTTTATCTGCGAGGCGCGAGAATCATATCGGGGGTGGTCACATCCCTGGTGATCGCGGGCGCGTTCGTATTCAGCCGGATGGAGAAGGAAAGCATGAACGACGTCAGCCTGATCGTGACCAGTGTATTTGGGGGGTGTTTGATGGCTCTCTTCATGATGGGCTTTTTCACCCGCAGGGTGGATGGCAAGTCGGCGACGGTCGCCATGTTTTTGGCCATCGGTTTCAACATCTACCTTGGATTCGGGCTTTTGGGGTGGCTGCCGGCGTCGTTGACGATGAACGTCCACAGTTACTGGGTCGGGGCCTTGGTAAACGGCGCGTTTATCGTGCTCGCATATGCCATCAGTCTTATCCGCCGGGTACCGTCCGACGACCTAACGGGATTGACGGTCTGGACAATGGGGGGGAACCTCAAAAAAAAGAAAAAAAGAGCTTGCGCATAAAGTCTGAATAATTCATAAATAAAATACTGATTAAATTCACCATAGAGTTTGCCGCGAGGGTGGTTTAATTCCCCCCCTTTTTTTGAGGCTGTCTGGAGCGGCAGGTCTTAGGAAGAGGGCCACGGAGTCAAAAAACCGCAGAAGCTCGTGGAGACCCGGGACACATTTTGTTTTTCTGAATCGCGCGATGAAATATTCAGAGTCAACCTGAGTGACTTATTGAAGACTTTCGCTGCCGCCAAACCCAGTTCATTTCAACCCGACCAAAACCCATACCAAAGCTAACATGATAAGAAAAAGTGCTGATCTATTCCTTTCTCGCGAATATCCCTCGTCGTTCAGGCGCGCTTTTGCGAAACTCTTTATGTTTGCGTTTGCCCTGAATTTATTCCTGTCCACGGCAGTCATCGAAGCTGGTGCCATGGTCAGTAAACCTCAAGTTGTACCCGGCGCAACCGTTTCGGGTTTGCCGACGGTCGCCTTTGATGGGGGAGGGGGATTTCTGCAAATCGATAGTAAGCCGCTCGATTTTGACGGACGTCCTCCGGGGAAAACGACCCTGATCGTCTTTCGCCCCGATGTTGCCGGAATTGGACGATTGGTGACATCGGCCTACGGCACTCTGGATGCCGAGGGACATCCTGGAGCTCATTATGTAGTCAATTCCGCCTACCTGCAAGCGAGCGGTCAGTTTCGAGTCCAGCATCGGTCGGCGACGGGTGGGAGTCACGGTGTCAACGTCAGCGCCGCCGGAGTATTGAGCACGGAGACGTTCTCAATCGGGACCAACCTTTGGTTGCCGAACTCGGAGGGTGAATTTGTCAGCACCGTGCGCGACAGCAATTTTAACCGGTATGTTGTCACCGGGTCGGGAGCCACGGCGAATCCGCAAGATCACCTGTATACGCGAATTGGAATGGCCTCCTCGGTAGGAAACCCCGACGAATTTGAAGGCGGGTTTGCCGGCCAGATCGCCGCGGTTCTGATCTATGATCGAGCGATTGCTCCAAATGAACTGGAGCAGATGGAGCAGTATCTCTACGACGTTTATCTGACCCAGGCGGGGGGGGATCCGAATAATCCTCCTGTTACCGACGGCCTTGTTGTCCATCTAAACGGCAGCAATCTGGTCACCAACAATAATGACGTTGATCAGATGACCGATATTTCCGGCAGGCACAATCATGCCGATGTGGTGATGCCAGCGGAACTTCCGCCTCAAACAATTGTTTGGAATAATCCGGGTGAAGCATCGTGGTTCAACTTGAGCAATTGGAACCCGACCATTCGTCCCAGGTTTGTGGATACCGTGAAGATCGATAATGGCGGAACTGCTGTCATTGGTGATGGAGTGCATGCGGAAGCCGACCTCCTGGGGCCCGGCTATGAGTCGAATACGTCTGGAACTTTGCGCCTCGAAGCGGGTGGTTCACTCCGGGTAAGTCGCGGTTTCAATGTCGGGCGCGGTGGCACAGGTGTCATGGTCCAGGAAGGAGGCACGGTTGACCTGTCGGGAAGTGTCTTATGGGTGGGACGAACGAGTACTGCCAACGGTACTTATACGCTCCTGGACGGCGAGATTATCAATACGGGTGAGATCCGAGTCGGCGAAGGGACGACCACCGAGGGCGTATTTACCATCGAAGGAGGAGAGGTCACTCATGACGGCGTTTTCTGGTTGGCCCGCAATGGCGGCGCGAAAGGAACGCTGAATATCACTGGCGGCACGCTCAACATGAATGGGCCGTTGATGGTGATTAGCGATTCGACGAACTCGGTGGGAATCCTCAACCTGAGCGCGGGCGTGTTAAGTGCCAACGGGATCGCGGTATCGCGTCCGGGGAGCGCGACCTTTACCATGAGTGGGGGAGAGTTGCACCTCGGTGCGCGCGACCTGGAGTCGGGCACCAATGGTATCTTCAACTGGAGCGGAGGAATTCTCCGTCCGCGCGCCGGTATTGATCTGGTGCTGAGGGATGCTCCACTCCCCCTCAATCTCCAGGCCGGTGGAACCGGTGCGATCATCAGTTCGACAGACGCCGATGGGGTCGGGCGGACAGTGACCGTGGAGAATTTTTTTGAAGGAGAGGGTGGAATCACTATAGCAGGCGAAGGTGTGGTTTTGTTCAACAGCATCAACACCTACACGGGGCCAACCCTCGTGGAAGCCAACGCGACTCTTGGCGGGATCGGGACGGTATCGGGACCGGCAACGGTGCTGGGGAATCTCGCGCCCGGCAACAGCGTCGGGACCCTGACGTTTGGCAACGACCTCGATCTGTCGGGAATTGCCTCCGGCTCTCTTCGCTTCGATCTGGCGGAACCTGAAGAGAGTGACCAGGTGGTGGTGGAAGGGACGTTGAACCTCGGCGCCCTCCATTTTGATGATTTCGCGTTCCAGGCGTTGGCCGGTTTCGGGCAAGGGGAGTATGTGCTTTTCGAGGCCAATTCTCTGGCGGGTGAAATTGGCGCTGCGTCAGGTTCGATCGCCGGAGCCGCCGCCGGGTTGTCAGTTGTTGGAAATACGGTGGTGCTGACGGTCGGCGAGGCCCCGTCGATGATAACTTTCGCCATGTGGCAGCAAGAAAACTTCCCGGATGAGCTCGAAGATGAAACCGTGAGTGGTCCGGCCGCCGATCCAGCCGGCGATGGGATTGCCAACTTGATCAAGTTCGCTCTCGGGCTTCCCCCGAAGATCCCCTCGCGCACGGGGTTGCCGGTTGAGTCGATCCAGTCTGTGAATGGTGTCGATTACCTGACTCTAACTTTCACGGTGGTAAATTCGGCGGCGGTGAGTTGGGGAGTTGAAGCATCGGCAGACCTCACGGACTGGTCGGACGAAGCCGTTGAGATTGAGGAGGCCAGGGTGGCGGATACCGAGGCCGGGACCACCACATTCAGTTATCGGGACTCCGAACCACTCGAAGGATCCGCGCGGCGTTTCCTTCGTTTAGTGATCGAGGCTGATCAGTGATAACCCATTCCAACTGGAGAAACGTCATGCATCCACGGAAGGTATCAGACAAAACATCAGACGCGTTCACCTTGATCGAACTGCTCACGGTCATTGCGATCATTGGGATCCTGGCTGCAATTCTCATCCCAGTGGTGGGAGCGGTCCGGGAGTCCGCTCGCTCGGCCCAATGCCTTTCGAATCTCCGCCAGATCGGCCAGGCGTCGTTGATGTATGCGACCGACCACAACGATCGTCTGCCACCGCGCGTGGGTGGGGGGCAATCTGCTCCCCGAACACTGGCGGAAGTTCAGCTCCAGCCGTATACTGATCATGCCGTCCTGCGAGGGGAAGGTGACAACACGCGATTGGACTTGATCTGGCGTTGTCCAAACGGGCCGGACGAATGGCAGTTCACTTATGCGCCAAACGAATATTATTGGGGCGAGTCGATAACGGCGCTTCACACTCCAAGTCGATTCGTTCTGGTGCGGGATCGCGGCAACAGTGCCGCAAGCTCCTCAATCAATTCCAATAACCCGGGTCCGCCGTGGCATGGCGTATCCTATAACGCGGTTCACGCCGATGGTCATGCGGAAGCCCTCCCGCTGGAGGAATTGCGGGTGAGGTTGAGGAGTCAGACGGCCGACCCTGGTGGGGCGGGTGGTTATTTTTAGTAGTTAGTCAATCCTGACGG
This sequence comes from Verruconatronum alginivorum, assembly GCF_056590205.1. Classification (NCBI taxonomy): domain Bacteria; kingdom Pseudomonadati; phylum Verrucomicrobiota; class Opitutia; order Opitutales; family Verruconatronaceae; genus Verruconatronum; species Verruconatronum alginivorum. The sequence goes on from NZ_JBWPVQ010000001.1 coordinate 5,251,357, forward strand.
CCGCCACTAACGTGTTTGTGCGTTCGGGAGGAACAGGAATATCGGCCTGCGGGCGGCAAATAAATGATGAGGGAAGAAAAGAAAGAATTCGAATTGGTAGTGGTCGGAGCGACACCCGGGGGTATCGCGGCGGCGGTTGCCGCAGCTCGTATGGGGACCTCGGTAGCGTTGTTGGAGCGACATTCGCATGTCGGGGGCATGACCGCCAGCGGGCTCGGCAAGAGTGATGTGGAACACCAGGAGTTGATCGGCGGAATCTTCAAAGAATTCGTCGAGCGCGTTCGCGTTCACTACGCCGAAGTTCATGGCCTCGAGTCGGAGAACTACGCGATGTGCCGAAACGGTTATTACGCGGAGGCGTCGGTGGCGGAATCCGTGTTTCGCGGGATGCTCGCCGAGTGTGGGACGATTGAGGTATTCTTGTCCCATGAAGTTTGTCACGCTGAGGTTTCAGGAGATCGATTGCAGGCAATCGAAGTGGCATCCCTGACGTCGGGGAAAGTTTTCTCTCTCTTTGCGCCGGTTTTTATTGATGCGACCTACGAAGGTGACCTCGTGGGATTGTCCGGGGCGGACTACCGGTTGGGACGGGAAGGGCGGGACGAGTTCGGGGAACCCCATGCGGGAATGGTTTATTACGATTATGAGCGGGGTGTTCGTCTTCCGCGGAGCACGGGTGAAGGGGACGACCGGCTCCCGGCTTATACCTATCGATTTTGTCTCTCCCGCGATCCCGCCAACAGCCGAGTCCTGGAAACGCCGCCGGATGATTACGACCGTGGTATCTACATGCTTTACCACGATGACCTCCAGGAAGGAAGGCTGAGCCGACCGGCGGTTTTCAAGGAAGGCCGCGGCTATTATCCGGAACATTTCGACACCCTGGTGCGGGCGCTGTCGGTGACAGACCTCCCCAATGGGAAGGTGGATGCGAACATCAATCCGCGTCCATTGGCCTTTCCTTTTGCCGAGGAAAATATCGGCTACGTGGAAGGCGACTGGAAGATCCGGGAGCGAATTTCGCGGCGTCACCGGAATCTCTGTCTGGGGCTCCTCTGGTTTTTGCAGAACGACAAGAGCGTTCCGTCGAAGGACCGGGCGGAAGCGTGTAAGTATCATCTTCCACTCGATGAGTTTACTGACAACGGCAATTTTTCATGGCAGTTGTATGTCCGCGAGGGGCGTCGTTTGGAAGGCCGTTACATGCTGACCGAACACGACATCACAGTCACTCCTGAATCGCCCAGCACACCTGAGTTCGATGACGTGGTGGCTATGGGGGAGTTTCCGATCGACAGTTTCCCGGTTCGCAAGCGGCAACCGGGTGACACGATTGTCCTGGAAGGCTATCTGGGAATGATGGACGAGATCACCCAACCGTATAACATACCGTATCGGGCGATGATTCCGCGGCGGTTACAAGGCCTGATCGTTCCTGTGCCTGTTTCAGCGACACACGTGGCTTTCTCATCGGTTCGCATGGAACCGACCTGGATGGCGCTGGGACACGCGGCAGGATGCGCAGCCTGGCTTTGCGTCCGTGACGGCGTCCTGCCCCATGAACTATCTGTTGGACCCCTGCAGAAGTTGTTGATCGAGCAGGGGCAGGTTCTTCCTGCCGCCGTGGCAGACGACTTTGAGTTTTCGTCAGTCGCCGCTCGCGGAAAATGACCTGGAGGAGTGTGACAAGGCTCGGGAGGCCGTTGTCGCTTGTTGGTGAATAATTCAAACCTGAAAAACAAGAAATATTGATGAAGTGGAACAAACAATTTCTCCCCCTTTATGTTCTCGTGGGAGGTACACTGGCGGCATCGCCGGCGCCAGCCGGGTATCCGGATCCTAAGGACAATCCAGAGTCGCCGGTTATGCTCGTTGGGGACTGGTTCGATCATTCGCACCAGATTGATGTGAACAAGCTGCCTCAGGTTCCGAGGGAGCATATTGTCGTCAATGACGTGACCTCTCGAAATGGCGTGAATCAGCACAATTACCTGATTCACCATGACGGACGCTTCTGGGCGATGTGGAGCGATGGACCACGGATCGAAGATCGGGTGGGGCAAGTAGTGAAATACGCGACCAGCGAGGATGGCGTGAATTGGAGTGAGGCCCGCTTTTTGACCGATTATCCAGCCGGCTCCGGGCCTGATTCGCCTCACTATAATACGCGTTCCCCGGAAGGGTTTCGTTACATTGCTCGCGGTTTTTGGGTGCGGGAAGAAGGGGAACTGCTGGCGTTGCTATCCAGAGACGAAGCAGCGGGTTTTTTTGGGCCGAGCCTCAAACTTCTTGCTTATCGCTGGGATCAAGATGAGGGGAAGTGGAAGAAACACGGACTTGTTTATGACAACGCCATCAACAACTTCTCTCCGAAGCGCCTTCCGACAGGCGAATGGATGATGTCACGGCGGCCCTACGACTACAGCAGCTCCGGAGTTGATTTCCTGATCGGTGGCGTGGAGGCTTTCAATGAGTGGGAAAAATTCCGGGTTCCACAAGGACCTCTGACAGCGGAGGAACCATACTGGTGGGAGTTGCCTGACGGTAATCTGATGGCTCTTTTTCGCGACAACCGCCGCAGTGGATACGTTTTTCGGTCGTTTTCCACCGACAACGGACGCACGTGGAGCACTCCAGTTCAGACCGATTTTCCTGACGCGCGGTCGAAATTTCATGGGCTGCGCATGAGTGATGGGAGGTATGTGCTGGTGTCAAATTCGCATCCGAACAGCCGCGACTATCTGACGTTGGCGATCAGTGACGATGGGATGATTTTTGATCGACTCTATCATTTGGTGACCGGTGACCGAAACGGAGTGGATTACCCAATGATGATGGAGCATGACGGGTATCTTTATATCGCTCATTCCGGCGGGCACGGCAGGCGGAAGCAGTCGGTGGAAATCCAGCGGGTTCGTATCAGTGACCTGGATGAATTGGAGATGGTCGATGCGAGAATTCCCCCGCCATACAAGCCAGGGGAGGATGATATCATCGTTGATCACAGAGATGAGGCTCATGTCGAGGTTCGCGGGGATTGGGAATCCAGCGACAGATCGGAAGACCGTCACGGAGAAGATTATTTGTTCCTGGCCCCGGGAGGCGTAGGGTCGGTAAGTTTCACGCCGGAATTGCCGAGGGCCGGTTCATACGAAGTGTATGCGCTGTGGAACTCCCTTGGTCGGCGTTCCCCTGCAGTCTCCTACATCGTAAAACACGCCGGAGGAACGGAAAACGTGAGGGTTGATCAACGAAACCAGGGAGGAGATTGGGTTAGCCTCGGGCATTTTGATTTCGGAGAGAACGGGGCATCGGTCACGATCGAGAGCGATCGGGACAGAGGGTACGTAATTGCCGACGCGGTGCTGTTTCGTCCGCGCGCCCAGGAGTGAGGGGGACTCGCCGGAAGGGCGCGTGGATCGGGAGTTTACGTGTTTTTGCGGAGGCGCGGCGAAGTGATCGTTACGCCGGGGGAATGGGTTTGAATAAATCGTGAATAAAACATTGACCTTCGGGGTAAACCGTGGTTTTGATTTCATGATGTCTTCTCCCGTGACAACAACTAAACTTGCTGAAATTGCGGGTGTTTCCCAACCGACCGTCTCGCGTGTTTTAAACGGCGGCAAAGGAGTCGCGCCGGAGAAAATCCAAGCGGTTCGGGAAGCGATCGAGGCGACCGGTTACAAGCCATCCCGATCGGGGCGGGGACGCCCCGGAGGCATGGGGCAGAACGGTATGGGAAAGCAAGTTGGCGTTACGATAGCCCTGATTATCGTCGACAAATTTTACCTGCGGCATCCGGTTCTGGCTTTGGCGAAGATGCGAGGTGTTCAGCGTGCGGCCAATGAGGCGGGACTGAATCTGCTGGTGGCGGAAGTGGGCGAAGGCGATCCATTGCCCCCGCTTTTGGCTCAGGGGAAAGTCGACGGGGTCTTGTTGTGGGGGAACAGCACGCCTCAAAACTTACTCGATTCCATGTGCGGGCCGATCGTGTGGTTATCGAGTCACGCCAGTGACCCGGGGGACGGGGTTTTGCCGGGAAATGAATTTATTGGGCGGCTCGCAGCCGATTATTTGTTGAATGAAGGTCACCGCGATGTTGCTTTCTTTTCCCTTTCAGACATTCACCCCGGAGTCGAGGCTCGCAGTGAAGCTTTTGCCTATGCCATCCATCGAGGAGGGGGCCGTGCTCAGATGGTCATTGAAGAGTCGGATGCGATTGGGCCCGAACCGGACTCCTACAAGAATTTTGAATCGCGGGTGGGTAAACTGATGGCGAGGCTTCTGAGCTTAAAACCGCGGCCCACAGGTATTTTCGTGGCCGATGATCACGTTACTGCCATGGTTTATAGGCAGTTGATGGATGCAAAAATTCGGCCGGAGAAGGACATGAAAATTATCTCCTGCAACAACGAGGAACCCTACTTAATCGGTTTACGGCCGCGGCCGGCGACGATTGACCTGGCACCGGAAATCACCGGGAGACGCGCTGTGGAGCAGTTGCTCTGGCGTATCCGCCACCCGCAGGAAGAGCGACGGATTCAGGTGATGGTCGAACCGATCCTGATTCCCGGCGAGACAGTGTAGGTGTTCGCCGAGGGCGAATGATACCGAATCGTTCTGCCGGAGGATTTTGATGGAGAGCCAACGCTATCGGGTGCACGGGTGGACATCGGTTGACGCGCTCGATCACTCCGCTGACGGTTCGTTTCCTGGAAAATGCCGGAACTAATCTTTAAACATCCGGTCCCATTTTTCCATTGAGCTTGGGGAATCGTTTAACGGGCGGGGCCCACGCCTGCGCGGTTCAGGGGGGCACCCCTGACGCTGTCACTGCGCCGGAGAACCGACATTGCTCCCACCCGGGAAGGGCAAAAATGTGCAGGGTGGGCATTTTTCTACAAAAAAAGCTTGCCAGGTGATTTGCATAGCGCCAACGTTGTAGCAAATGGACTTGAACCCTATGAAAAACACCCTTCCTAAACGCCGCCGGGTGACCGGTTTCACTCTCATCGAGTTGCTCACAGTTATCGCGATCATCGGCATTCTCGCCGCCATCCTCATTCCGGTCGTTGGCCGGGTGCGGGATTCGGCCCGGACTTCTCAGTGCATCAGCAATCTCCGTCAGATCGGGCAAGCCGTTCTCCTTTTCGAAGCGGAGAACGGTCATATTCCGTATGGCGTCCATCCGACCTACGAAGCCAGCCGGGCAATGTGGCCGATCACTCTCCAGCCCTACATGGGCGCCAACATGGAGCATGAGGACCGTCGCTACAACCAGGAGGAGTGGGATGAATACCCGCCTTCGGAGATCGTGGCTTGTCCGCAGGCCTTGCAAGGGGAGGTTTCCCCGATGCCGAATTTCTCCGCCAACCGGTGGGTTATGGTCCATGGCCGTGAGGTGGCGCCGGTCCGGTTGAACCAGATCGAACGTCCTTCGCAAGTCATGGTGATGTCCGATGCCACCCAGCGGGAGCAGACTTATGGCGGCAAAGTCGGTTATCCTTCGTGGTCCCTGTTGCCGGCCAGTCTCCTTTACGGCAACGGACTTCCGGGGCGGGCGGACGTGCCGGTTACGACCGCCAACGATGCCGACCTGGCGGGCGGAGCGATTCGTTACCGTCATGGCGGCCGGGCTAACATTCTGTTTGTCGACGGTCACGTCGAGTCAGTCCAAAAAGGGCAGGTTCGGGAACGCAATCTCAGCGTCGCTTATTGATTCGGACCCGGTTTCCGGCTCATTCCTTCTCCAACTACTTCACCCATCACACCCAACCAAATGAATATTAAAAACTGGTTCTCCCTCGCGGCAGTCAGTTCGCTGCTCGCCATCGGCCTTCATGCCACGCCCGTGGAAAGCGGGCTCGTCTTGAGGCTCGACGCCTCCACCGTTCAATCCTTCGTGGAGCCGCCGACCGAGCCTCTTCCACTCGTCACTTCCTGGCCGGACCGGTCGGGGCACAACCATCATGCGCTGCCGGTCGAGTCCGTCGACGTTCCCCGGTTCACCGCTTCGGCGACGCCGGCCGGGAGCGGCGTGGTCACCTTCGACGGCAGTGTTCCGCAGTTCTTTGAAGTAGGGGCGAGCGCCACCTTTGACGGCGGCCAATACACGGTGTATTCGGTTTTCCGCACAACCGCGATGAACCAGGGGCGCATTCTGAACTCGGCCTATCTCGACGGAATTCCGCAAACGGAAGGAAACCAGTCCAACTACGCGATGTGGGGGATGATGCCCGGTCCGTCGAGCATGAATAACTTCCGGTTTCAAACCCGGGGAATCAATGCCAACGCCAACGGGTTCACGTTCGTCGTGGGAGAGACGCCCAACCAGTCGGTCACGGCGAATCAGTTTTATATCGGCGGCGGCCATTGGGATGCGACCACGGGCGAAGTGCTCGCGGTCCGGGTCAATAGCTCCGGGGAACGGGTAACCGGGACGGGTACTGGGGCGAACGCGATGCCGTCCGGCCACGTGTTCACCCGGATCGGGGCGGGGTCCAGTACCGGCAACGCGAATACGGCCGTCCCGTTTTCCGGTGACATCGCCGAATTGCTGGTCTTCAACCGCGTGCTGAACGCCAGCGAGCGCCAGGCGGTGGAAGACTATCTCTACGCCCGGCATTTCACCGGCGTCGGCTCCCCGGAATTGAGCGTCACCGACGATCTGATTCTTTGGCTCGACGCCGCCGAGACCGATCTGGAATATCCCGAGCCGGAAGGACCGAAAACCAGGGTGACTGAGTGGACCGATCTTTCGGGGAATTCCCATCACGCCCAAGAGTCGCCGATGAACCACCAGTTCCCCACATTGCTCGAAGGGGTGACTCCGATGGGAGGAGACGCGGTCTCGTTCGACGGAACTTCCGAGTTCCTGGAAATCTGGGGACATCCAGATTTCGATGGGACGGAGCGGAGCTGGTACGCGGTGTTTCGCGCCACGAGTCTCGGGAATAACGGGCGTTTGATCAACGGAGCCTACAGTGACATCATTCCTGGCGGAGATGTCCTCACCAATTACGCGACCTGGGGCATTTTCCCGGGATCCAACAACACCTTCCGGGTGCAAGCCCGTCGGGCCGCGGCCACCGATAATTTCGTCGCGGCCAACGCCGGTTCCTTGTCGGCGGGAGAATTCTTCATCGGCGGCGGCATGTGGGATTCCAATTCGACGGTGGTGACCTCGATTCTCGTCGACGGCGCCGGACAACGGGCGGTGGCGACCGCGGACGAGGCGAACGCCGTTCCGGAGTATAATATTTTTCTCCGGGTCGGGGCTGGTGCGGGGACGACCAGCGCCAATCCGACCGCCTACTTCCACGGGGAGATTGCGGAAATCCTCGTTTACAACCGCCTGCTCACCGAAGAGGAACAATTGGCGGTGGAAAACTACCTGCGGGAGAAACATTTCGGCGAGTTGCCGACCTCCGGTTATGCCGGTTGGGTGCAGAGCAATTTCGATCCGGAAGATTGGGAGAACGAAGAACTCACCGCTCCGGATGCCAACCCGTCCGGCGACGGCATCTCGAATTACCTGAAATACGCGATGGCCCTGTCGCCTTGGGAAAACGAGCGGGCCAATCTCCCTTCGGCTTTGATCCTGGAGGATGCATTGCTTCTCACCTATCGGCGGTCGAAAGAAGCCACCGATGTGACGTTCATCGTGGAAGTCTCTCCTGATTTGGTCGAGTGGAGTTCCGGTCCCGATCACGTCGAGGAAATCGACGCGGAGGATCACGGTGATTACGAACTGGTGACCGCGATGGCTCTCCATTATCCGGGGGAACATTCCCGAGGTTTCATGCGTCTCCGTATTGAGGCGCAGGAATAATCGGTCCTTTCGCGCGAGCGACAAAAATGGCGGAGCCATTCCGGCTCCGCTTTTTTGGGTTAGGCCGAACCGCTCAGGGTAGAATGATGAAAATCAAATCGATTTCGGCTTTGTTGCCGCTGGCCATGGCGACGTGGGCCGCGGCCGAAGCGGTCCCGGTGCGGGACGGCCTGGTGACCTGGTTCGATGCTGCCAGCGTGCGAACCGCGGTGGAGTTTCAACCGGCGCCAAGTTCCTCGGGTTGGTGGTGGGATCAATGGGAGGGACGGGATCCCGTGCTGAAGTCGCACGCGCCCGACCGTCGGGGACCGTTGGCGTTGCCCGGGATCTGGAATCATCCGCGGGGAACGGCGTTCGTCACCGGAGGGGTGGAGCCCGACTTATTCGTCCGGGCCACCGCGTTTCCGGGACTCGGGATCTATTTGTATCCGTATTCCGGCCGGACTGACGACGGCGTCCCTGTTTTCGGCACTCCGTTGCCGCTGATGATCGATCCCGCCCATCCGATCGGGGAGAATGGGTCGATTTACCAGGCCGCCGACGGCGAGATTCGGGCGGTTTGGATGCAAGGCAGACGGATGTTTTTCGGCCGGTTTTCCAGCTCGGGCCGCACGTTTGCTGAGATCGGATCGGTCGAGATCGCCGGATTGCCCCGCAACCCGGCCCGGGTGGCGGTGCGGGAGATGGCCGACGGAACCGTCCGGGCGTTCTTCGAGATCTCCGACGGTGTTTCCGGCTCCCCGCCTGGCGCGGGCCGTTGGGAGGAAGATTATCGTCCCTACGACGGGGCGGGGATTTGGCGGGGTGGTTTTCCCTATCGCCAGCTATTCGGAGCGACGCTCCCCGGGGTTGCCCAGGGACCGGCCACCGACGTGCGGCGCATCAGTGCAAGCGACCGGGAAGTGCGGAGCAACTTGAGCCATTTGGCCCTGATTGTTTTGGGGCCGGGACGTGCCGGGGTGATGACCGGATCGCATTTCGGAAATATCTACTTTTTCGAAGGAGATTTCGATGCGGCCGGATTGGCTCCGCGAAAAGCGATCGCGGGACCGGACGGGCATTTGCTCCGTCACCCGACGATCGGTCCGGCGGTGATCGCTTATCCGAATCCGCAAGGCGGTCCCGATCTGATTGTCGGCGGGGAAGGGGCCCTTTATTTTTACCGGTTCACCGGGGAAACGACCGCGGACGGCCGACCCGTTTACGAGAACCCGCAACCGGTCCTGCAGGAAAACGCCGACCTTTACGCCGGCTCCCTGCCGGTGGTTTCGGTGATCGATTGGAACAGCAACGGCATTCTCGACCTGATTTCGGGCAACTCCGAAGGGCGCGTGCTCTTTTTTGAAAACGTCGGAACCAATACGCATCCGCGTTTCCTCCCGGGCATTCCCGTGTCCGCGGGCGGGCAGGAGATCCATATCCAGGGAGGGTATCGGGGAAGCGTGCAAGGCGTCGGCGAGGCCCGCTGGGGTTATACCGCGCCAACCGCGTTCGACTGGACCGGCAACGGTTTGCCCGACTTATTGCTGGGAGACATCACCGGAAGTTTCACCGTCTACATCAACCGCGGAACCCCCGGGGCGCCGATGCTCGACCTGGGACGGCCGTTGTTCGTCGATGGGATGAATTTGCATGGCAAATGGCGGGTGCAACCGGCGGTCGGACGGCTCGGCGATCGAAACGCCCTGGTGGTCGCCGACGGGGAGGACCACTTCCATTTGTATTGGCAAATCGACGACTACAACCTGGAAAGCGGGGGAAAACTTCGGCTCTCCAATGGCAGTTTGATTTCGATGAGTGGCGGGTTTTCCGGGCACACCGGTCGGGGGAAATTGACTTTCGCCGATTGGGACGGAGACGGTCGCCTCGACTTGGTGATGGGAACCGCCAGCCCCAACGCGATTCCCAACAAGACCACCGGCTACCCGACTCCGGCCCTGCCTCGGCGCGCTGGAGCGGTCCTTGTGATGCGTAACGTCGGGAGCAACGAGAACCCGGTGTTCGAGCATCCCCAGCCGGTCCGCTATAAAGGCGAAATTCTCTATCCGGGCGGCGGCCACGCGGTGACCGCGGCGGCCACCACGCTCGGAGGGGGCGGGGCCTTGAATCTTCTTGTCGGCAATCAATCCGGCCGCTTCATTCTTTTGCGGCGGGAGTATTTGTCCACGTCGCCGTAAGATGCGATTCGTTTTCTCCAGCTGTCGGTTCGGCGTATTTCTACTCGCGATGGTCGCGGTGGGGCTTGGGCCGATTGGTGTTCTGTCCGGCGAAAAGCCGGTCACCGTGTGGCCCGACCGGTCGCTTCATGGCAACCATGCCACGCATGGCGGCGGCGGTCCCATCCCAGTAGTGGCCCCCGGAGTGACCCCGGCGGGCGGAAACGCGGTGCGGTTTAATGGAACGTTGGGGCAACATCTGGCGATCCCTGCGTCCGAGAGCCTGGAGTCGCCCCGCTTTTCCTGGTATTTTGTCTTCCGGCCGGGCGCGTTGGACCAAGGTCGGATTCTCAACTCGGCCTACGCCGATTTCAACCCCAACCCGGCGCAAACCGCGGGGAGTTACGCGGGGTGGGGGAGCATGCCGGCCGCCAACGGACGTTTGCGGGCCCAGGTCCGCAAAGCCAACGCCGATTTCGAGGCGGCCGAAGTGAGCGGACTGATCCGCACCGACGACTTTTTCATCGGTTCCGCCCGTTGGGATCCGCTGGCCGGAACCGGGCAAATCGAGGCGGTCGCCATCAGCCGGTCGGGCGAGCGGCGTCGCTCCGTGGTCAATGGTGCGAACGGCATCGCCCAAGGGCATCTTTTTACCTGGATTGGCAGTGGTGCCGGCCACGGATCCGGCAATCCCGCCTCCCCTTACACCGGCGACATCGCCGAGATTCTCGTTTTCAACCGCAAGCTGACCGACGCCGAACAAGCGGAGATGGAAGCTTACCTCGCCGACCGACATTTCGCCGGGGAGGACGCGAGTCTCCCGATCAGCCACGGGTTAGTTCTCTGGCTCGACGCGGCCGATCTCGTCACATCCACCGTCGTTCCCCCGGACCCGGTGGCGCGAACCATCCGCTGGAGCGACCGCTCCGGGCAGGCGAACCATGCGCTGCCTCCGCCTGTCGAGCACCAACTCCCGCGGCTGGCCCGGGGGGTGACTGCCACCGGCGGCGACGCCTTGCGGTTCGACGGGGAAGCGGAGTTTTTGGAAATCCCGGGAAATCCGAGCGATTTCGACGGGCCCGGACGGACCTGGTATCTGGTATTTCGTCCCGACGCCCTGGATGGCGGTCGCTTGTTGAACAGTGCCTATCACGATATCGACCCGGGCTCCTCGACGTTCGCTCATTACTCCGCCTGGGGGTCGACGGTTTCCTCCGATCGGATGATTTTGGCTCAGGCCAGCCGATTCAACGACGGAAGTCTCGTGACCATCGGGGAGGGCGATTTGACCGCGGGGGCGTCTGAATTTGTCATCGCCGGAAATCGGTGGGATTCGGCGACCGGGGAATTGAAAACGACCGTGATCGCCCCCGGTGGAAATCGCGAGGTCGCCGCGACGAGCGGGGCGAACGCCGTGCCCGGCGGCCACCTCTTCACCCGGATCGGGGCGGGATCGGCCCAGAACCGGGCGCTGGTGACCGCCCGTTACTCGGGCGACATCGCCGAGATTTTAATCTACAACCGTTTGTTGAGTGAGGCGGAGCAACGAAGCGTCGAGCGGTATCTGCGGGCGAAGCATTTCGGGGAGACGGCTCCGGAAGGATTCGCCGCCTGGCGGATCGATTATTTTGGTCCGGAAGCTGGCGAAGATCCGGCAATCAGCGGGCCGTGGGCCGATCCCTTAGGGGTTGGAATGGTGAACCTCCTCCGTTACGCCTTCGCCGTGGAACCGGGGGATCCCCATCCCAGGGCGAGCCTCCCGGAGATCGATCACGCGGGGGAGGATGGTGTGTTCTTGATTTACCTGAAACGGAAAGAGGCCTTCGATCTCGTTTTTCAACCGGAAGTGAGCGACGACCTCGCGACCTGGGAGTCGGGTCCCGACCACACCGAAATCGTGGAGATCGAAGATCTTGGCGAAGTGGAGCGGGTGACGGTCCGGGCGAAGAACCTACCTGGGGAAAACGGCCGGGGTTTCATGCGCCTCCGGGTGGAACTTACCGAAGACTTGATCGATTGATTGGGTCGTTTGAATTCAAAATCCGAATACGAAATTATGTTTGACTCCAATACACATCGATCGACCCCTGTCATTCGCTTCTCCCGTCCGCTCATTCTCGCCGTCGCGATGATGGCCGGTGCCGGGATCGGAATCGCCGAACCATTCCCGTGGCCGAATGGCGGGCGAGTTCCAGTGGCCGGCCCCGAAAGCAACGGCCCAATCGGCGGTTACCGCGATTTTATTCCGGTTCCGACCGGGGTGGCCAACGTGATGGGAAACGGACCGCATGATCTGATCCTGCGCGCCCGGGTGTTGTATCCATGGGCTGGAACAGGACCGGACGGCGCCCCGACCTATCACGCCCCGGTGACGTTGACGAGCCCCAATGCCAACGGCACGATCATGCCGGAATCCGACGGGCGGACCTTCGGTCTTTTCCGGTCGGGCCGGGAGTTGATTGTGCTCCGGCTGGTCCCGAACGAAATGGCCTTTCGTCGGGTGAATGGTCACGTGATGGACATTTCGGAGAACGTCAGCCGGGCGGCCGGTTACATCTCCGATACCGGCGAGGTGGAGGTTTTCTTTTCCCTTTCGGACGGGCTGGAGTACGATCCGCAGGACTACTGGATCCATGACCACCGCTTTCAACCCTTCGACGGGGCCGGTATCTGGCGGGGAAACATGACCCACGACTATTTGAAATACGCCCGTTTCGGGTCGACCTCGCTCGGTCAACCTCTGGTAGTGCGCCAGGAGTCGCCGGAGAAGAAGGAGTTTCTTTTCGGCAACAGTGGATTGACCATGGTGAACCTCGGACCCGGGCGGGAGCGCGATTTGATCGGCACCAACAAACAAGGCGTTTTCATGTATTACCGGAATGACCCCGCCGGAGGAGCGACTCTGGAGCGGCCGGTTTTTGTGCGGAATCCGCGGGGAATTGTCGCCCGGCATCCGGTGATCAGTCCGACCCCGGTGGCGTTCACTAACCCGGAGACCGGGTTGTCCGACCTGATCGTCGGGGATTCGGGGCGGATTTGGTATTACCGGTTTACCGGCGATTTCATGCCGGACGGCGGACCGATCTACGACGATCCGTTGCCGGTGAAAGCTGATAATCAACATCTGGCCCTGGGAGCCCTTCCGGTGGTTTCTCCTGGGGATTTAACCGGGAACGGGTTGATCGATCTGATCGTTGGCAACGACGCCGGGGAACTCCTCTTCGTGGAAAACGTGGGCACCGCCGAAGTTCCCGCCTTTGCTTCGCCGATCGCGGTGATGGTCGGAGGAGAACCGTTGCGTATTCAAGCCGGATACCGGGGATCGGTCCAAGGCCCGGGGGAAGCCCGCTGGGGTTACACCTGTCCTGCCTTGTTCGATTGGAACGGCAACGGCCATCTCGACGTGGTGTTGAACAGCATTTTGGGCGATTACGTGGTGTTGTTGAGAAAACCCGGGGTTTACCCTCCCGAATTCGAGGCGCCCCGACCTCTCTACGTCGACGGACTCGACCTGCGTCTCACGTGGCGGTCCCAGCCGGCCATCACCGACTGGGGACGTTCCGGGGAGGTTTGGATGGTTGCTTTCGACGAAAAGGATTTGCTGCGGATGTATCGACGGCTCGACGACCAGAATCTGATCGAAGGGGACCTCCTTTACATGGAGGACGGCCGGCCGATCGAAGCCAACGACCGCGGGGCCGGACAACGCGGCCGGACCAAAATTCAGGTGGTGGATTGGACGGGCAACGGCGTTTACGACCTGTTGTTTGGCACTCGTCGGATCCATTCGATCCCTTCGCCCGAGGATGGATTGCCCCAAAGCCTCGGGCCGGCGATCCGCGAAGCGGCGGTCCTGCTGATGAGAAACGTCGGCACCAATGAAAACCCGGTATTCGCATTCCCCGAACTGATGACCTTCCAAGGGGAGACGATCTTTCACGGGATCCATTCCTGTTCTCCGGCCGCGGTCGACCTGGGACGCGGCAGCCTCGATTTGCTGGTGGCGGAGGAAAGGGGAACCCTGTTGTTTTATCAGCGGGAAGACCTGGCACCGTAAGCATCCCAGCGTGCGGCCATCGCGCCGGGGGGACAATGCGCAAGCATGGTGGGGCGTGTCGAGGTGCCGGTTCGCCGAGCGCCCGTAGTCGGGTTGGCTCCGCCGCACGATGGCAGCTGGTCAAGGACGACCGGGCGATGGTCCCGAACCTTCGATCACCGCGGAGAATGGGGCGGCAAAGCCAACCCCACTACTTTGCCTGGACGCCGAGCATGCGGCTATCGCCAGCCAAATGAAACGTTCACTGTGCATGCGGGTTGGAGGCCGATCCGGTTTTCGCGCGAAGCGCTTTGGAGTGCGGTGCGTCCCCGCACCGCTTTCGAATGGTCAGCGATAGCCGCACGCCCGGCCATTCGACTGCCGGAGCTCTTCCGCACGCCCGAAAGCTCCGCGGGGACGCGGAGCACTCCGAAGAGGCTTCGCCTCAAACCCAAGATCCATTCTATGGTGTTTCCCGGGCGCAGCCCGGATGTTGGTTCTTGAGAGGGGGGGACCATGCGAAAGCATGGTGGGTGTGTCGTCGTGCCGGACTTTGCGTGAACGCCCGGAGCCTTTCAGCGTTTATTCGGAGAGACGATTTTTGAGGAATTGGAGGGCCAGGCCGGGATGATCAGCGAAAATCCCGTCGGCGCCCGCTTCGAAAAGGATTCGTTCGAGGAACTCTTCCGGAGTGGATGCGAAGCGGGGCAATTGGTCGGCGCGGAAAGTGTAGGGATGAACGACCAGGCCGCGGGCCTGGGCCTCGCGGACGAGGAAATTGTCGCGGACCGGGCGGCCCGATCCATCGATGATACGGGCGACCGTCGGGCCGATGCCATCGGCGTATTCGGCGATTTGGTCGAGCCCTTCCTCCGTGGTCATCGCGTGGTAGGAACGGGCGGCACCGATCAGTTGGACCAGACGGAGCTTTGTTCCGAGTTCGCGTAGACGGTGGAGGCTTTCGGCTTCGAAGGATTGGATGATGACCGGATCCTCCCGCGAAGTGTATCCATATTCTTCGAGCGTTTCCAACAGGATCCGCTCAAACTCGAAGCCGGCTTCCCGGTGCCATGCGGGGAATTTGAGTTCCGGGTAAATCCCGACCTCTCGTCCGGTGGTTTGATTCAACCCCTGGACCAATTCGATGATTTCGGCCAAGGTCGGAATGCGAAAATGAATCGCTTGATGCCGGTTGCGCCAGCGATCGGGGAAGGTCGGTTCGCCGGTGGCGGGAGCAACGCGCTCCCGGACCCGGAGTTGCTTGATTTCATCCAAGGTGAAATCGATCGGAGGAAACGAACCGTCGGGTCTGCGGCGGGCCGGAAAACGTTCGGCCACGTCGGTGGTCGCCTCCAGCGACTGATCGTGCAGGGCGATCGGAATCCCGTCGCGGGTCAGGACCAAGTCGGGTTCGATGAAATGAGACCCCTGGGCGTAGGCGAAGGCATAGGCTTCGAGGGTGTGCTCCGGCAGATGACCGGAAGCGCCGCGGTGGGCGATGATCGTCTTTTCCGAAGCGACGGCGAACGATCCGAGGGGAAAGAGCAAAGCCAGAAGGACGAAACGGGCGGGTATCGATTTCATGGATCATTTATAGAGAAGTGACCTCATGGCGCAACCATGAAGGATAGGGCTGTTGCATCCAGGCCGACTGGTTGGAGTCCCGCCTTCAGGCGGTCTTTCCAACTGGTCGAAGACCGCATGAATGTGGGACTCAACACGGGACACGCTCTGCAGCCACGGGGCATTTCGGGATTGTCTTTTGCTTCAGGGAATGTCTTCTTCGGGCATGCGAAGAAACAACGTTGTTGCATTGGGGGTTGTTCTCTTGAGTTTTTGGGTCACCCAAATCGGGCCGGGGAAGGCTCCGGCTTGGGTGAGCGGGGAACCGATCCCTTTGGGAACCGCCGATCGACAGGGCGCGGGCGGGGTCGACGATGCCCGGGGTTACGCGTTTGTCCATGGAGGAGTGGAGCCTGATTTGTTCACCGGACGGTATTTGTATCGTTGGATCGAGCGGAACGACTCGGGGCTGCCGGTTTTCGGCGAACCGGAGCGGATTCGGGGAGTCGGTCACGGAACGATCTTCCAGGACGAAACGGGGGTGATCCACGGTTGGTTCCTGGGAGACGATGGTGTGCGGCGAACGGTTTTTAACCGTGAGCGAATGATGTTTGTTCCGTCGGAGCTTGGCGTTCTTCAGTTGGAGGGCCTTCCGGGAGGGCGGGAGCGCGCCCAGACCTTGGCGGTGCTTCCCCGGGAAAACGGCGAGGTGCGGTTGGTGGTTGGAATCAACGATGGGACCGGAACCCGTCCGGTCGATGAGCGGGCCCGCAATTGGCGGAGTCCGCATTACCAACCGTATGACGGGGCCGGAATCTACCGGGGCCGGCTCGGGTGGGCCTACTTGATGGGGAGTTCGCCGTTTCCCGTCGATCATGACGGACCGGTGCGGCTGGAGCAGGTTTCGCCGACCCGGGAGGAGGCCCTGGTGGCGGATTTTATTGGCCGCGCGTTTGGCAATCTGACTCCCGTTCGGTTGAGCCCGGGACGGGAGCTGGATCTCGTGGCCGGCTCCTGGTTTGGGAATTTGCTCTATTATTCCGCGGGAACGGGCGAACGATTGAAAACAAGCCGACTTATCGCGGACCAAAGCGGCGTGGCTCATCGTCATCCCCAGATCAATGCCCGGCCGATCGCCTATCCGAATCCCGAGACCGGTTGGTCGGACCTGATTGTGGCGAGCTCCGGGACGATCTACTTTTATCGGTTCACCGGAGCGTTTTCGAAGAGTGGCGGTCCGATTTACGAAGATCCGGTGCTGGTCCCGTTCCAGAATACCGCGCTTTACGCGGGGTCGCTCCCGGTGCTCAACGCGGTCGATTGGACCGGCGACGGGAGTCTGGACCTGGTGGTTGGCAACGCGGAGGGGAACGTCCTGGTGTTCCGCAACGTCGGGTCGAACGACCGTCCGGCCTTGCTCGACCGGGAGTATGTCCATGCGGCCGGCCGGCCGATCCACATTCAGCCGGGTTACGCCGGCTCGATTCAAGGACCGCAGGAGTCGCGTTGGGGTTACAGTTGTCCCACCATCTACGATTGGAGCGGAAACGGATTGCCCGATATCGTGATGAGCAGCGTGACCGGGCGTCACAAGGTCTTTATGAACAACGGTTTGCCCGGGGATCCCAGGTTTGGGCTGCCCGAAGGGTTATATCGGAACGGTCTCGATCTTCATGGAACCTGGCGGGTCCAGCCGGGGGTGGGGGAGCTGGGCGACCGGGTCGCTTACATCGCGTTGGATGACGACGACGAGTTTCGTCTGTACTGGCGGATCGACCGGCAGAATTTGGAAGATGGTGGAAAACTGACCTTGGAAGACGGCTCAACCATCCGGGCCAATTTCCTCGCCGCCGGGGGCACCGGCCGATCAAAGATCGTGTTGACCGACTGGACCGGGAACGGGGTGAAAGATCTGCTGGTTGGAACGCCCCGCCACGGTTCGATTCCCGATCCGGAGCGGGGATTGCCTCAGTCGGAAGGGCTTCAAGGGGCGGCGGTGGTTTTCCTGGAAAACGTCGGCACCAACGATGAGCCGGTGTTCGCCTTTCCCCGTCTGATGCGATTTCGGGGAGAGCCGATTTATCTCGGTCAACACGCCTGTTCGCCGACGCCGTGGGACAGCGGAGGGTCGTCGGGGCCGGACCTCCTGGTCGGACGGGAAAACGGCGCGGTTTATTTCTTTGCGCGGGAAGACCTTAGCTGGGAGGCGGAATGAGGGCCGTTTTTACGCTTGCCGATCGGATGGACCTGTTTCACTCTCGGCCGTTGTTTAACGATTTAATGGGTGTCTGTGGACCAACCCGATTTATTAGTAATTTCGCTTGCCATCTGAATTCGAAAACTTATAAGATCCGGCTATAACGTTGGTGCATTGACATCACTTTCTCCAAAAATTAATCATAACCACCCATGAATCTCCCTCGTATATTCACGCGCGCGGCGTCTTCCGTCGCAATTGCGACCTGCCTGTTGCATGTCTCAGTATCGGCCGCCATCACCAGCGGCCTCGTCGGGCATTGGACCTTGGACGAATCGGATCCGGAAAACCTTCAGGTCGTCAACAGCGCCCCGCATCCGCAGGCGGAAGACGGAACCCGGACCGCGACCATCGAAGTCGGTCAGCCATCGCCGATGGGGTCGGCCTATTCGTTCGATGGAGTGACGAACAACGATTTCGTCAGTCTCGGCGAGGCGATCGTCGACCGCCTTCGCGCGACCGACGAGTTCACCCTCAGCGGCTGGATCAATCCCGCGTTTCTGCGGGCGGGCAGCGGGACCGCGAGCCGGCAGCTGATCGTCGGGGCTAACAATCAATTTCAGTTCGGCTTGGTAGACGAAGGTGGATTTTTCTACTCGTTTATCGGTGACGGGAGTTTGCGAACTTTCTCATTCACCTCCGGTCCGGGGATTTCGGCCGGGGAATTCGTCCATGTCGTCCTTGTCCACGAACGCGATCCTCAATTCGGTGACAATGTCGTGCGGGTCTATGTGAATGGGACTGAAAAGGGAGAAGACTATTATTATCCGGCGATTTCCAACTTCTCGATCAGTGGAAACATTCTTCATCTAGGCCGTTTCCAAGGAAATACCGAGCAGGATTTCGACGGCTTGATGTCGGATTTCGGTCTGTGGACCGGCCGGGTTCTGACTCCGCAGGAGATCGCGGTGGTCGGCGGCGCGGGCCGGGCCGGAGTCAACCTCGCCTCCTCGGCGGTCGATGACGTGCTGGCACTCTACCAATCCCAGAGCGGCACGGTAACCACCGGTGATTGGGAGTGGTCCTATACCACCAGTTTCGGCACCCCGTCCGATGGCTCGAGCCTCGCTCTCGGGAAACATTATTACGGATCTGACGACCGGATTTATGTGGTCCTGGGGGGCAGTTCCGGAAGCTGGCAAGGAGTGATGGCCGAAGGGGGCGAGCCATTCTCGATGCCGTTGGTAATTGTCCAGCAACCGGCGGACCAGGAAGTTAATCAGGGACAAACCGCGACCTTCGAGGTGGTGGTGAACGGAGACTCCCTGGAGTATCAATGGTTTTTCCGCTCGCCGGGCTTGCCTCCGGTGGCGATCGAAGGGGCCGATTCGTCGGTGTTGGTCATCAATGACGTTCAGTTGGAGGACCGGGGCACTTATTATTGTGTAATCTCCGTTACCGGCAGCGAGATCTCGGGGGTCACGCGCGAGGCGCGTCTGACGATTCTCGATGCGCCGGCTTTGGTCGGTCACTGGAAATTGGACGAGAGCAATCCGCACAGTTTGGTCGTGACGAATTCCGCACCGGGGGTGCTTCGTCACGGGGAACGCTCCGCGACGACGGGAATCAACCGGTTCGGCATTGTCGGCGGGGCTTACGACTTTACCGACGGCACCGCCGGGGTCGACACCAAATACAACGCCTGGGTCCCGGCCACCGGAGATTTCAGTAAATTCGTGTGGGTGAAAACATCCCACTCCCATCCAGCTGCGGCCGGTCAAGGGCACCTGTTTTCCAACAATGATGGCTCCGTTGGTCGAACCAGTTTACACATCCAGGATGGTACTGTCCGTTTCTTCATCGGTGGATCGCCCAATCTTTCGATGAATAACTCAGGCACGAATGTCGCCAATGGCGAATGGCGGCACATCGGTATCACCCGCGTGGGAACGGAGTTCAATATTTGGGTGGACGGGGTGAAGGGGCCTTCCCAGTTCTCCTCGAACGCTGTCGCGCAAAACGCGAATTGGGCGCTCGGTCGACGCGGTCAGGCGGCTGGGGGCTTCCCCTTCAATGGAATGCTCGACGACGCCGGGATCTGGCATCGCGCCCTGACCGCGAAGGAGATCTCGGTGATGGGCGGACTCGGCCGGATCGGAGTTTCTTTGGCGGATGAGGCCGCGGTGGAAGCGATCGTGGCGATCTACGATGCCGGAACGGGCACGGTCCAGACGGGCGATTGGGAATGGAGCCGCACCACCAGCTTCGCGCCGCCGGCCAGCGGCGCATCGATGGTTCTTGGCCGCCATTACTATGGCGACGACGGGAACATTTACGTGGTCCTCGGCGGTAGCGCAGGGTCCTGGCAGGGAGTCGTCGCCTCCGGAGGTGAATTGGCCGACAATCCTCCGATCATTGTGACCAAACAACCGGAGAATCAGTTCACGGTCCAGGGCGGTTCGGCCGAGTTTTCTGTCGAGGTCCAAGCCGATGGTCCGGTGACCTACGAATGGTTCTATCGCTCAGGCGGTGGTGCCGCGGCAGAGCCTGTCCCCGGCGGAGATGGTTCGACTTTGGTGTTGCAGGACCTGCAGTTTGAAGACGCGGGGCGCTATTTTTGCCGAATCAGTCAAGTCAGTGGGAGTTTCTGGGTCGAGAGTGATGAAGCGACGCTGACCTTCCTCGACCGTCCGGTCAACCTGGTGCATCATTGGCTGCTCGATGAACGGGCGCAGGATCTTCCCCGGCTCGACCCGGCTTACACTCCGGCCGAGGAGCGGGAGACCGAAGGGGCGTTGGCGAATCAAGTTGCCGGCGGTCACGATGCGATCTTCGTGAAGGGGGACAGCGTGGAGGACCCGGCGCCGCGTTTCGAGGCGGCCTCGCCTTCTCCCTATTCGTCCGGATCGATCGGACCGAACTCGCGGGAAGCATGGGTGGCTTTGGGACCGATCGCCCCGGAGAACGATGCGTTTTCGATCGCCTTCTGGTTCAAGCACGACAGCTCGGTCAACGCCGACGGATTGAGCACCCAATTGCACGTTTTGCAGAGCAATTCCGGGGGAAGTCAGCCAGGCCGCTGGAACCTTCAGATTCAAAATGTGAACCTCACGAACAAGACGTTCAACTTGAGTTTGTTCCACAATCCGGCTTCGACTCTGACGATCACCACCGGTTTGCCCAGCGATGAGTGGCATCACTTCGCCATGACCCGGGACGATTTGGATAATTTCAAGATCTTTGTCAACGGCGAGGAACGGCACAATGCGGTGAACTCGAATCCGTTCACCAACGCTCCGGGCGGAGTTTTCCTTGGGAACGACCCGCATCGGGCCGATCAGGATTTCGACCGCGCTTTTCCTGGACTGTTCGACGATTTCCGGATGTATGATGGGGCCTTGAGCCAATCTCAGGTTCTCGGGTTGATGGAGTTGGGCGTCTTCGAACTCAACATCGTCGCCCATCCGGAGGATACCTCCGTGAACCTGGGAGAAACCGCCCAGTTCAATGTCACCGTCCAGGCCGACGGTCCGGTGGATTACCAGTGGTTCCTCCAGCGCGCCTCCGGTCTTGCCCCCGAGGAAATCGCCGGGGCGGAGTCGGCGACATTGACGGTTTCCGACGTCACTCTCGCCGACCGCGGAGTCTATTATGTCGTGGTCACGGAACGCGGGGGTGAAACCACCGCCACCAGCCTCACGGGCCGTTTGAACATCGCCGACGAACCGGCCTTGGTCGCGCATTGGAAATTGAACGAAACCGACGATGGAAGTCTGGTGGCGGTCAACTCCGCTCCGGGAGCGGTGGTCCATGGGCAACGGACTCCCGACGCGGTGATCGATGAGCCCGGTATCGTCGATGGCGCGTATCTCTTTGCCGACGGGGCCTTCATCAACACCATGAGCAACGACTGGGTGCCGGCCACCGGTGACTTCAGCATGTTCGCCTGGGTGAAGACGAATTCCAGTCATTCGACCCAAGGCCACGTGCTCTCGAACAATCAGACCGGGCCGGGACGGTCCAGCCTGCACGTCCAGAGCGGCACCGCCCGCTACTTCCTGGGTGGACCTCCAAGTAACCTCTCGTTGACCAGCATCACCAGTGTGACCGATGGACGCTGGCATCACATCGGGGTGACCCGTTCCGGGAACAATTTCACCTTGTGGGTTAACGGGGCTCCCGAAGTGACCGGCACCTCCTCGGTGGCGGTGCAGTATGGCCCGGAATGGGCGATCGCCATGAACTGGCATCAGACAAATGCGTATCCGTTTAATGGATCCGTCGATGATGTCGGCATCTGGCGAAAAGCGCTCAGTCCGCAGGAAGTCGCGGTGATCGGCGGCCTCGGCCGGGTTGGTCTGCCGTTGTCGTCGGAAGCGGAAGTGGCGGCGGTGGTCGCCGTCTTCCAGGCGCAAAGCGGTTCCGCAGTGACGGGCGCCTGGCAGTGGAATTACACGTCGGCCCTCGCTCCGGCGGCGGACGGCGCGGCTTTGCGCGTCGGTCGGCATTACGTCGGGGACGACGATCAGATCTACATCGTTCTGGGGGGCAGTGAAGATGCCTGGGAAGGGGTCGTTGCTTCGAGCGCCGAGCCGGTCGCGGGTTATGAGGATTGGGTTGCCGCCAACTTCCTTCCCGGCGAACGCGAGAATGAGGAAATCAGCGGTCCGCACGCCACTCCGGCCGGCGATGGGGTGCCAAACCTCTTGAAGTATGCGTTCGGCATGGAGGCGAAAGAGCCCGCGCCGCGCGACGAACTTCCTTTCGTCGCCCTGGGCGAAGATGGGTTGACCCTGACTTACACCCGCCTGACAAATGCTACGGACATCGCCTACGTGATTGAAATCTCGACCGATTTGGTCGTATGGGATTCAGGGGCGGAACTGGTCGAGGAGATCGACGTGGAAGACCGCGGCGACACTCAACGGGTCACCGTGAAGGCTACCACATTGCCGGGCGAACACGGCCGCGGATTCATCCGGGTGCAGGTCGTTCTGCTCGGCTCGTGAACGGTTGGAGAACATTGAAATGAATAGAACGAACAAAAGGGGTTTTACCTTAATCGAATTGCTGACGGTGATCGCGATCATCGGAATCCTCGCCGCGATCCTGATCCCGGTGGTCGGAAGCGTGCGTGATTCCGCGAAAGACGCCCAGTGTAAGTCCAACTTGCGTCAACTCGGAATGGCCGCGTTCATTTGGGAGAACGAGAACGGCCACATGATTTGGTCGCAGATGCCGGATAATGTCCCAGGCGGATGGTGGCCGACGGTTCTGGTGCCCTATTTGGATGGAGATGTTCAGAGTTCCCAAGAGGCCCGGGGCACCCGTAGCGAGGTCCACGATTGTCCGGCCAAGACCATACCGCACCGCACTTCGCCCGACTCGGAAGGGCGGGCGGCGGTTCGGGCGGCGATGACCTATTCCGCCAACATCAACGTGATGCCACGCGGGAATGATATCCCGGTCGTCCGGTCCGAGCAAATCTTGCGTCCCACCCAAGTGATGCTGTTCGGCGATGCGACCCAGCGGACCAACGGCGACTCGAATAGCGGCTTCTTCGGCTTCCAGGCGGGAGTTGGGAATCCGCGCAACGAGGATGTTCCGATGGAAGCTCAACCGGCGAATGTCGACGGGATCGAACAATCCCGGCCGCGCTACCGCCACAATGACCGGGCCAATTTCGTTTTCATGGACGGTCACGTCAACTCGTTGTCCCTCAGCGAGGGCGGACTGCTCCAGAAACACTGGTACATCAATTACTGACCCCTCAGTCGGCTCGCCGCGTATCCAAACAATGAGGATGGCGGCGAGCCGTTCTCTCCCGAACCACCCCGAAACCCTGTCCGCCGGGCTGTACGAATGATGAATAAAAAACTCACACTTCTCTCGCTCTTCGGAGCGGTCACTCTGTTTCCGGTGGTCCCGGTCGACGGGCAACAACTCGAACGGTTGAAATACAATGATCCGGATTTGATTGTTGATCTTGGCGTCGGGTTGTGGGCCTGGCCGCTGCCGATGGATTACAATGGCAATGGCTTGACTGATCTTGTGGTGGTCTGCACCGACGTGCCGTCGAGGGGCGTTCATTTCTTCGAGAACAGTGGCGAGATCGATGAGAAGACGGGACTGCCGCTTTTCCTGCCGTCGGTGCGCATCGGCGACGCGGTCGACAACGCCTCGATCTCCTACATCAACGGCGAACCTCTGGTGACGACCCCCAACCGGATGTATCCGGATTTCAAACGCACCGTCTTCCGCAACCCGGTCGAGATCCCGGCTCCTCCCGCCCGGGAGATTCACACTGAAGAGGGGCGGATCCGGGCCAATCAATGGAGCTTTGTCGATTTCAACGGCAACGGGGTGCATGATTTGATCGTCGGCATCGGCTTCTGGGGCGAATACGGTTGGGACGACGCCTACGATGAAAACGGTCAGTGGACCCGCGGTCCGTTGCGGGGTTACACCTATTTGCTCCGCAATCTCGGCACCGATGAGAACCCTGAATACGCGGAACCGGTTCAATTGATGAACTCGTTGGGCGACCCGATCGACGTTTTCGGACGGCCTTCGCCCAATTTCGCCGATTTCACCGGCGACGGAAAACTCGACATCATTTACGGCTCCTTCCTGGATGACTTCACTTTCTTTAAAAACATCGGCGAACGGAACCGTCCGATCTATGCGCCCGGGCGGAAGCTTACTTACAACGACCAGATTATCCGGATGCATCTCTGCATGATCACTCCGGTGGCTTACGACTTCACCGGAAACGGTTTTCCGGACCTGATCGTTGGCGACGAGGATGGGCGCGTCGCGCTGGTGGAACATACCGGCGAAGTGGTCGACGGAATGCCCCGGTTTCTACCTCCCCGTTATTTCCGTCAGCGGGCGAACGAGATTAAATTCGGCGCATTGGCGACTCCGTTCGCATTTGACTGGAACGGCAACGGGCGCGACGACATTCTCGTAGGCAACACCGCCGGCGAGATCGCTCTGGTTGAGAACCTCGGCGGCGATCCGATTCGTTGGACTGCCCCGCAATTGCTGGAAGCGGATGGTGAAGTGATTCGGATTTTGGCCGGCCCAAGTGGTTCGATTCAAGGTCCCGCAGAAGAAAAGTGGGGCTACACCACGCTCACCGTGGCCGATTGGAACGGCAACGGATTGCCCGACCTGATTGTGAATTCGATCTGGGGTAAAATTATTTGGTACGAAAACATCGGAACGCGGACGCAACCGAAACTGGCGGCGGCCAAGCCGATCGAAGTGGAATGGGAGGGAACGGCCCCGAAACCGGCCTGGAATTGGTGGAGTCCGGAAGGAAACGAACTGGTCACCCAGTGGCGGACCACGCCGATAGCGATCGACTGGACCGGCAACGGCTTGACCGATTTGGTGATGCTCGACCATGAAGGGTATCTCGCCTTGTTCCGGCGGGAGCGTGATGGCGATGAAATGCGCCTGCTGCCGGGAGAGCGCGTCTTCCGGATGGAAGGCGAAGAGGGGCCGCTTCGCTTGAATGAAGGCCATGCGGGACGGAGCGGTCGACGCAAATTGACCATCGTCGATTTCGACGGCGATGGCCGTCTCGATATCCTGCTCAACGGTCGAAACGCTTCGCTGGTGCGCAACATTGGGGAAGAGGATGGAATCACGATCTTGCGTGACACCGGGCAGATCGACAACGTCCGTCTCGCCGGACACACCAGCAGCCCGACCCCGATCAACCTGACCGGAGACCGGCTTCCCGGACTATTGATCGGCGCCGAAGACGGGTATTTGTATTATCGCGACAACCCATTTCTGATAAAACCTGATTTGAAAGTGGAGACCGCCTCCTTTATTGTCGAGGGGCGTCATTCCAATCTCACTACGCTCGCCGACGGGGAAGTCGCGTTCGCCAATCGCAACTATGTTTGGAGCGACGTGCCGGAGAACTGGCGGAATTGGAAAATCCTCCAGACCCATGGGGGAGAACGGAGTTTCGTCCGGGTGATCGGACGGGAGAACGGCGAGGTTTTCCTGGCGACCTCCCGCAGCCAAGGCGGCATTGATTTGGGCGGATGGACGGAGGTTCAGCGCGAGGCGTTTTACTACACCACCCGGGAGCCGACGGAAATGATCGTTTACCGCCGGGAGATCGAGCCGGGAGAAATTCTGGACATTCCCCAGGGCAACTGGTCCGGGGGCATCCTGTTGATCGCCCCCGAAAACGGGAAACATTAATCCGCCAAGGAGCCGCGGATCCGTCGGCTATGAATCTTCCGTCATTGCTAACCCTTCTTCTCCTTCCGGTCGCCGTCGCGGCGGCCGGCGGAAAGGAGGCGAGGGTCCTGATCATCGGCATCGACGGTTTGCGCCCCGACGCGTTGGAACTGGCGGAGACGCCTCATTTGGATCGGTTGATCGAAGGTGGGCTCTTCGCGGACGACGCCCTGATTCTCGGGGATTACCGTGAGAACGACACTGTCAGCGGGGCGAGTTGGTCGACGATTCTCACCGGAGTATGGGCCGACAAACACGGGGTCCATGACAACACCTTCCGGGGAGCCGCGTTCGAACAGTTTCCCCATTTCTTCGAGCGAATCCAAGCGGTTCGGTCGGAAGCAAAAACAGTGTCGATGGTTTCCTGGGAGCCGATCGACCGATTCATCGTTTCGGCTGCCGAACTCCGGCACGTCGAACGGTTGCAAGGCGGGGAATTGGTCGATCTGCAAGTCTCGGCGAACACGGTCGGCGTCAATACCCGCGACGGGGAATGGCATCACCTGGCCGGCCGAAAACAAGACGGAATTGTATCCATATTCTTGAACGGACAACTTGTCGGCGAAACAGAAGATGTCGCGGGCGATTTCGCTTTAACGGGTGACTATTATTACGTGGGCCGCGACGCCCGGCTGACGGAAGGAGTTTTTACCGGTGAAACGGAGCGGGTGAGACTGTGGAACCGCGCGCTGGCCGATTCGGAAATCGGTCGGTTGGAAATCGAGCCGGATGGATTGCTGGCCGATTACCGGGGCGCGGTCGACGGGCTGCGGATCCCTTTGACGCCGGAGTTGGCGGCCCTCACCCAAGGCGATTGGACGATCGAGGCGTGGTTTCGGACCACGGATCGAGCGAGGCAGATTCTGATCGGGAATCATATCCGCGGCGCGAACGCCTTGAATTTGGAACTGCAGACCAATAATCGGGTGCGGATTTTCATGAGTCCTCGCTGGAGTCGGATCGATCGGGAATATGAAATGGACACCCGCATGGCCACGGCCGCCGCAAAGATTCTCGGCGAAGACGATCCGGTCGCGATGTTTGTCTATTTCCATCAAACCGATTTGGTCGGGCACAGTCTTGGATTCAGCCCCGAAGTCGCCCGCTACATGGAGGCGGTGGAGAACGTCGATCGTCACGTCGGTCGGGTGATTGACGCCATTCACGCGCGGGAAACCTTTCCGCGGGAGGATTGGATGGTGATCGTCTGCACGGACCACGGTGGCCTCGGCTACCGGCATGGCGGCGGCCATGACGATCCGGAGATCATTCGGGTACCGTTGATCGTCCATGGCGGGGAAGCTTCGGCGGGAAGATCGCAATCCCAGGTTTACCTGGTCGATATCGTACCGACGGCGCTTTCTCATTTGGGAATCCCGCTTGATCCAGCATGGCGGCTCGATGGGAAATCACTCGTTCGATCATCTGAGTGATGATTTGGAGGTGTCATAACTGGATGAATACATTTCGCGCGATTTGCTGCGTGATTCTGATCGCTGTCGGCGGGTTGGTGCACGGCGACGAGCCGACACCGATCGTGGATGGCCTGGTCGGCCATTGGAAATTAAACGAACGGGATCCAAATGATTTCCGCGTCATCAATTGGGCGAATCCTGGCGGAGAGGGAATCCGGACAGCTACGCTCGGAGTGGGGTGGGTCGCTCCGGCGGGAGCCGGTTATCATTTCAACGGAATCGAGAATGATGATTACATCCGGATCGAGGAGCCGCTGCGTGACTATTTAAATCAGACAAACCGGTTGACCCTTGCCGGTTGGATCCGACCGGATTTTCTGCGGACCGGGAGCGGGGCCAGCAGCCGGCAAGCGATTTTTACCGGAGGTGATCTCGATTTCGTCGTGGCGTTGGCCAATCAAGGCCAGATCTATTTTCGCTTTCGGGATGAGACCGGAACGGTGCTGGAACGAGTGACGACGATTATCGATCCGGTCGCGGCCGACGAATTCACTCATTTGGCTCTGGTTCGGAGGGAAGGGGAAGTGGTGGTTTACCTGAATGGCGCGCGTGTCCACACCGAAGTTGTTCCCACGACGGCGAAGTTTTGCATCGGGGCAGAGCCGTTTCAAATCGGACGGCGGGGAATGCGGACCGATCGCGATTTTGACGGAGTGATTTCCGACGTGGGTCTTTGGGCGGGTCGGGCATTGTCGGACCGCGAAATCGCGGTGATGGCGGGAATGGGACGCGCTGGCGTGGACTTGGCGTCGGGCGCCCTCGATGCGGCGCTGAAATTGTTTGATGCCCAAACCGGAACGTTGAAAACCGAACGACTCGCTTGGACCTATTTCCGGGGAACACCCGACGGCGAGGAAACGATTTTCGTAGGATTGACGGAAAACGACGGGGAGTGGGAAGGATTGGTGGCGTATCCATGGGGACCCGTAAAATACACGGAGTGGCGCGGGTCCAGCGCCGGTGGACCGTTCGAGGCGCCGGGGGGCGATGGGGTCTCCAATCTGGCCCGCTATGCGTTTGGTTTGCCGCCGCACGGGCCGGTTCCATCCGGTGTTTTACCACGGGTCGACTATGTCGATGGTGCGTTGGTGGTGATCCATCAACGATCAATGAACGCGATCGACGCGCTGACCACCGTGGAGATCTCCGAGGATCTGAGTCTTTGGCAGACCGGATCGGCAGCGGTCGAGGAAATCATGCGGGAGGAGATCGGCAGCCGAGAGCGGATCACCACTTGGGCCAAAGGTTTGACGGAAGGATCCGATCGTGGATTCGCCCGCATCCGGGTGGAATTCGGCGGGAGACCGGATTCTTTTCCGGGGGTATTGGCGGCGTGGGATTTCGACGGTCTGTCGCTGGCCACCCAAGAGGTGCCGCAACCACCGACGACTTTGGATCCGATTGGAAGTTCATCGGGACTGCGAAGGGGGGCGGGGTTGCAGCCCGAAGGTCCGAACCGGGCTTGGGGCGCCACCGGTTGGGGAAATTCCTCGGGAAACCCGCATTCCACGGCGGCGGCGGCGATCGCGGATGGCAAATACCTTTGGTTTACCGTCGAGCCCGGAACCACGGATGCGATTACGTATTTGGAACTTCATTACCGAGTGCGCCGGACCGCGGCGGCCCCGACCCATTTTGTTTGGCAGTATCGGATCGGGTCCGGACCGTTCGCTGACATCGGAGAACCAGTGGTTTACACCGGCACCGAGACGGGCGGAAGGAATCAACCCCCGCTCGACCTGTCCTCGATTTCCGGCCTTCGGGAAGTGGCTGAGCCGGTGACATTTCGGTTTGTCGCGTGGAACGGCACCGGGACACTTTCATTCGGTCGGGACGAGGGCGATTCGCTCAAATTGGTGGTGGAGCAGGAGGAAGAGAGTGTGCAGCGGATTCTCCGGGACGGTCAGGGGGACTTCGACCCCTGGAATGCCGAGCGGTGGGCGGCGTGGTATTCCGATGGCAAGCTGGTTCGCCCGTTTGAAATCACCACCAACGTTCGCTTCGCGCCCCGGGAGGAACCGTGGGCTCCCGATTTAAGCGCGTTCCAGGGGTCCCGGATCTTTGAAGTTTCGACGCCGGGAGTGGAAATCGATGGAAACGGCCTGACCATCGATGCTCGTCATTCCGCTTATCGAAACCGGACCCTCGACCAGATTTACGGCGGAGGCAATCCGGAGTTGGACGCCACCACGCTGCTGCAAATCGGCTTCTCGTTTTCGGCGCCATTCGATCCCGATTTGCCGGCCACGAAGATCCACCGTCTCACGCTCAAAGGATTCGTCCAAGGGATTCGGACAGTCAGGACAAACACCCATCCTTTGGTCATCGCCCATTGCACCTTCACTCGCAATGCGTTTGGGACCTATTTCAGTTCATCGGGGACGACTGTCCGGGATTGCCATTATTTCGAAAACGGTCGGGGCGGCTTCTATTCGGGTTCCGGCAGTCACGGTAATATTTTTGTGGGCAATCTGTTCCGCGACAACAACTACGTGCTCAATTTGTCCTATGGCGACATGGTCTTTGACACCGCTTATGAAAGCGAGGTGCGCAATAACCGATTTCTTCCGTCGCAAGCCTCGTCGAGTCCGTGGCGGGTCGGCATATCCTTTTTCCGCAACCAAGGGGAGGACGGGCGGTTGCGCGAAGACTATCCGCGGCACAATCTGGTGACCGGGAACGTGTTTTCCGGTTACTTTCTGGCGATCCATGTCGGTACCCGGCATGGGCGGGCCGAGCACGTCCACGACGTGTCGGACGAGGGGCGGGATTACGTTTCCTACAACGTTTTCCGCGACAACCGGATCCGTGATTCCGAGCTTGGGATCAAAATCAACACCTCTGGCAATACCGTGGAAGGCAATCTCTTTGAGAATGTCGTCCATGACATCATCCTTCATTGTGTGGCTTACAATCTGATTGAAACGGTCATCAACGATCAGGCCGATTCCCGCGTTCGTTTTTGGACCACCCGAAGCGATTATTCCCAATACGCGACCTGGTTTCCCTTCCACAACCGGCTGATGAATTCGATTCCGGCGGAGCAAAAACTGATTCATGTCCGTTCCGACTACGGAGCTCCTCAATTGACCCGGCCGGGTCATGCCACTCTGATCGAAGCGCCGACGCTTCTGACTGGTGGCAATCTCCTGGGAACGTATTCATCGGGTGGATTTCCGATCGGTTTCGCAACGGGAAATTTTTACGAGAACCAAACTGGAAGCGAAGTGGCGGTGATTTGGGATGAACCGGTTTCCGCGGTAGGCGATATCGATTATCACACCATCATTTTCTACGACAGCAATGGAATCGAGATCAACCGGGCGGGACGCAGTGTTCATCGGTGGGGAGGAATCGCCGCCGGGAAATTCGGTCCGGGGACGGGGGACCAGGTGGCGGTGTATCCATCGGAAGCGATCAATGGAAGTTACCCGCTGTTTATTTTTCGCCGAGGTTATCGGGAGCCGCTTCAAGTGCTTTGGGAAGACAACCCTTATCCGATTCGGGCGATCGCGGCCGGTCGTTTTCGGGAGGGGGAGGAGTTCGATGGGCTCGCGGTGATTTTTTCCGAAGGGCCCGAAGAAATACAATTTGTCCATCCGGATGATCCGGCCTGGAGTTCCGAGGCCGGTTCGCCGGTCAGGCTCCGCGGCATCGCGGCCGGACGATTTGAAGGGGGCGGGGTTGCCCGCCTGGCCGGGATCGGCGATGCGGCCGATCCAGTGACGGGTGAGTATCCAGTTTATTTCTACCGTCCCGGAGAAGCCGAACCATTTACGATGGCCGGGAATGGAAATGGAGGTCCTTGGACGGCGGTTGCGGGGGGCGATTTCGATGCCACCCGGCCGGGGGACGAAGTGGTGGTCGGTTCCGGAGTATCGGAGTCGGGCATCTACCGCTTGTATTATTTTGCGCCGGGGAGTGTTGAAGCCATTGGAGTCGTTTCCGATCAGGCGCTCGGTGTTCCCGCAGCGGCCCTCGGCTCCGGAACGTTGATGGTTGGAGAGAGCCTCTCGTGGTATGAACGGGTTGAAGGAATCGAGGCCGGAAACCATGTCACGGAGATGGCGGGGTGGGGGGCTCCGGTGGTGGTTCTTCCGTCGGCCGGACAAGAAGGAGCCATTCCGTTCTTTTGGTTGAATTCCAGCGGTGAGGACCCCGACGCAAGTTATCGAAAAGTGACACCCTTGATACGATGAACGGAAGAGGTAAATGCATTCGCGGCCTCCGGCCTTTGGCGGTGTGGAGCGTCTTGGCCATGGTGTTCGGAAGCGTTGCCCCCGGGGCGATGGGGGAACGGGAGGAAGGGTATGCCTTAGTCAGCGGAGAGGCGGTGCCGATTCGGACCACCGATGAGAGAAACCGCGGGCCCCTCTCGGCGGGGTTGTCGAATCATCCGGTGGGAGCGATTCCGGTGTTTGGAGCGAACTACGACCTCTTCGTTGCCGCGGGACGGTTCAGTTCCGATCCCGGTTTGTTTCTGTATCGATGGAGAGATGACACCGCGGACGGGATTCCGGTGTTCGGAGAGCGAATTCGCGTGCCGCATCCGGGAGGAGCCGGCGTGCCGCCGGAAGGGACGATTTTCCGGGCATCCGATGGCACGATTTACGGATACTGGTTGATCGGGAATGAGTTGGTCCGGAGCATCTTTCATCCGCACTTGCACCGGTTCGACGCCCGCGGAGGACGCATTTCGCTGGGGGCGCTCCCCGCCCAGGCGGAGAGGGTGGCGGTCGTGGAGAATTCCGACGGCTCCCATGATGTCGTCTTTTCTGTTTCGGCCGGTGGCAGTTATCGTCCACCGGGTCCCGGGCATCGAGATCCTGAATACCGACCCTTCGATGGGGCGGGCATCTGGCGGGGGACGTTGCCGTATCGTTACCTCGTGGCGGGCCGGTTGGTCACACCGCAGAGCGTGAACTTGGAAAATGTCCGACAGGTTTCCCCGACGACGAGAGAAGTTTTGCTCACCAGCGGGAATGTGACAGCCGTTTCCCTGGGGGAAGATCAGGAGCGGGGAATTGTCATCGGATCGAGGTTTGGGAATCTGTTGTATTATCGAAACGCATCGGATAACGGGTTGGAATTGGAGCCCCGTCGCCTGATTACCGACGAAACGGGCCTGGCCCACCGGCATCCGACCATCCGGCCGACCCCGGTCGCTTATCCGAATCGCCAGACCGGCTTCTCGGACCTGATCGCCGGCGGGGAAGGCGGTCTTTATTATTATCGGTTTTCGCGGTTCGATTCGAGCGGGAGACCGGTCTTCGAGGATCCGGTTCGGGTTTTGGAGGACAACGCTCATTTGTATGCCGGGTCATTGCCGGTGGTGAACATCGTCGACTGGACTGGTGACGGGGTGAATGACCTGGTGGTGGGCAATTCCGAAGGAAAGGTACTTTTTTTCAGAAACCTCGGCACGAACGAGCGGCCGGCGATGATTCCTCCCGAGGAAGTTTGGGCGGACGGACGTCCGATTCATGTCCAGCAAGGATACTCCGGGATCCAAGGGCCGGGAGAGGCTCGCTGGGGATATGTTTGTCCCACCGTCTTCGATTGGACCGGCGACGGGTTGCCGGATATTTTGATGAGCAGTGCGACCCAGCGGCATAAAGTGTATCGAAACATCGGGGAACGACCCGATCCCCGGCTGGACAAAGCCGAACTGATTTACTGGGAGGGACTTGAATTGCATGGAACCTGGCGGGTGCAGCCCGCTGCGGCTCGGATCGGGGCGTGGACCGCGTACGTCGCGCTCGATGCCGACGATCAGTTTCGGTTGTATTGGAAAATAGACGACTTCAATGTCGCCGATGGCGGGAAGCTCCGATTGACCGATGGAAGCGTGATCGGCGCGAACTACCTGTCCGCCGGCGGAACCGGTCGATTGAAGATCGTCCTCGTCGATTGGGATGGGGACGGCCGATTGGATTTGATCGTCGGAACACCGCGCCATGCGTCGGTGCCGGATCGGGAGCGGGGACTTCCTCGAACCCTCGGGCTCCCGGGCGCGGCTGTTCTATGGCTGCGCAATGCTGGTTCCAATACGGAACCGGTTTTCGAGTTTCCTCGACTGATGCATTTCCGCGGCGAGGCGCGTTTCTTCGGTCAACATGCTTGCAGCCCGGCGGTCGGGGATTTCGGAGGACCGGATGGTCCCCATCTGTTGGTGGGGGATGAGGAAGGACGAATCCACTTCTTTGACCGGCGCGATGTCAGCTGGGGAGATTAACGATCAGGAAAAGCGACATGAGGAAACCACACTCAGAATTGAATACAAACTTGTATCGGAACGCGGCGACCTTCGCGGTGGCCGCGCTGACGGTAATTCTCGCGGGATGTTGCGGGGGGCTTCGCAACACTGGATCGTTCGATGGGGGGGAACGTCAAGTCACTGACCGGGGGCAAGGGCACATCTTGACGAACACCGGTGCATGGTCCCCGGACGGCTTGTGGCTGGTTTACGACATTCGGGCCCGGGAGGAGGTGTTTGACGGAAATCGGATTGAGCGAGTTCACGTCGAAACAGGTGAAGTGCAGATTTTGTTTGAAAGCCAAAATGGCGCCTATTGCGGGGTAGTTACTTATAGCCCGGTCGAAGACAAAATCGTTTTCATCCACGGTCCGGAGAATCCGACCGAGGATTGGAGTTATGCGGCTTACCGGCGGCGAGGGGTGGTGGTCGATATCGGGGGAAGGGAGGCGCCGTTCACGCTCGACGCCCGCGATTTGACCGAGCCGTTGACCCCGGGGGCGCTGCGCGGAGGGACCCATGTTCATGTCTTCAGCGGGGATGGGGAATGGATCAGCTTCACTTACGAGGATGCCCTGCTGGCTGAATTCGACGAGGAAACGGAGGAGCAACATATCAATCTGCGCAATGTCGGGATCTCGGTGCCGATGGGACCGGTGAAAGTCAGCCGGGACCATCCGCGCAATCACGACGGACAGTTTTTCAGTGTGATCGTTTCGAGCACCGTGGCGAACGCGGAGCCGGGAAGCGATCAGATCTCCCGGGCGTTCAGCGATGCCTGGGTCGGGACGAACGGTTATCTTCGGCCGGACGGGAGTCGGCAGGCGAGGGCGATCGCTTATCAAGGACTCGTCCGGACGGAATCGGGCGAAGCGATTTCGGAACTCTTTATCGCCGATTTACCCGACGATTTGACTCGGCCGTCGGCGTCCGGGCCGCTGGAAGGAACCATGACCACTCGCCCGAATCCGCCGGAAGGAGTGGTGCAACGGAGGTTGACCCGGACTGAGACGCGAGCCGAGCCGGGGATCCAAGGTGTCCGGCATTGGGTCCGCAGTCACCCGGACGGTTCCCGAATCGCTTTTCTGATGAAGGACGATAGCGGCACGGTGCAAATCTGGACCGTTTCTCCGAACGGCGGTGAACCCCGGCAAGTGACTTCGAATCGATGGGATCCCGCGTCGGCGTTCAGTTGGAGTCCGGACGGGAGGCACATTGCCTATGTGATGGACAACAGCGTTTTTGTGACGGAAGTGGAAACCGGCACGAGCCACCGTCTGACCCCTCGCTCGAGCGATGCTCTTGCCCCGACCCACCACGCCTGTCTCTTTTCCCCGGACGGACGAAAAATCGCCTATACCCGCCCGGTGGTGAGCGAGGAAGGGACGTGGAACCAGATTTTCGTAATCTCCTTCGATCCCGGTGGTCGGATCTGAGGTCCACACCACAGACAGGAATGTCTGTGCCACTGTAATGAAAAGTGAAACAGGCATTCTTGCCTGTCTTCTTGAACGACGTCACGAAGCAGCGGGAAACCGTCCGCGTCGATAAAAAAACGACGAAAAAAGCTTGTCATGAAACCCTCTTGCTATAACGTTGGTTCAATCACACGCGAAGTTGTGGGGTCGCCTCCAGATGGGACGCGGGCCCCTCGATTGTTTAACCAGCAGTTATCCAAGCATTTCCCATATGAAGACACAGAAACGAGGTTTTACGTTGATCGAGTTGTTAACCGTTATTGCGATCATCGGTATTTTGGCGGCGATCCTGATTCCAGTGGTCGGACGGGTGCGGGACTCCGCGCGAAACGCGAAGTGCATCAGCAATCTCCGGCAGTTGGGAACGGCTTCCCAATTGTTCGAGAACGATTTCGGACACTTGCCCTGGGGGATTTTTCCGTCGAGTTTCGATGGGGGAGGCTGGTGGCCGCCTCATTTGATTCCATTCGTCGAAGGCGAGCGGCGGGGCGGTGACCGCGCTTCATGGAGTCCGGTGCACGAGTGTCCTTCCCGGGCGATCGATCCGACCGAACCGGGGGCGCTTTTCACCGTTTCCTATTCGGCCAACCGCGGCATTTTCGTGGTCGGTT
The DNA here is from genome assembly GCF_056590205.1 of Verruconatronum alginivorum. Taxonomy (NCBI): domain Bacteria; kingdom Pseudomonadati; phylum Verrucomicrobiota; class Opitutia; order Opitutales; family Verruconatronaceae; genus Verruconatronum; species Verruconatronum alginivorum. The sequence goes on from NZ_JBWPVQ010000001.1 coordinate 5,287,228, forward strand.
CGGAAGATTCCGACCGGATGGATGTCCCGGCGGTGCGGACCGAGCAAATTCTTCGGCCGACCGAGGTTTTTCTCCTCGGTGACGCCACCCAGCGCGCCAACGGAGATGCCAACAGCACTTTTACATCCCTTCCCCGGACGGGCAACCCGCGCAACGGGGATAATCCGCTGGACATCGGTCCCGATTCCGATCCGTCCACTTCCGGCACCTGGCCCCGCTACCGGCATAACGGCCGGGCGAATTTCGTTTTCGTCGACGGCCATGTCGAGTCAATCGAACGCGGACGGCTTTTCGAGCGGAACCTTTTTTGGAATTATTGAAATGAGACTCGTTTGAAATGGAGCCTCCGCGGAAAAACTCTCTTCCGGATTCGGCGCGCAAGTCGGTCCATTCCTTGAAACCGGCTCTCCTGGGGGCGGCCGCCTTGGTCTCGGGACCAGCGATCCTCGCGGCGGAAGCCGATTTTTCAGAGGTGCCGGGCGTGGTCATCGCTCATTCCCCGGCCTCGTCCCGGATCTATCTCGGTTCCCCCGGAATCGTGGTGTTGCCGGACGGAACGTATTTGGCGAAGCATGACGAATTCGGACCGGGGAGTTCTGAGCGGGCCAGCGCGATCACCCACGTTTACCGTTCCGAAGACCGAGGGCGGAGTTGGGAGCATTGGTCGACGGTGGACGGGCTCTTTTGGGCGACAATTTTCGATCACAACGACGCCGTCTATCTGTTGGGCACCACCGCCGGTCACCGGCACGGCCATGCGGTGATCCGGCGTTCGGATGATGGAGGACGGACTTGGACCGAACCGCGGGATGAAAACAGCGGGTTGTTGTTCCCGGACATTTCCTATCACACCGCGCCGATGCCGGTGGTGATCCACGAAGGCCGGATCTGGCGGGCGATGGAGGATGAAAAGGGGGGGACGCGATGGGGTCGGATGTTCCGGGCGTTCATGATGTCCGCGTCGGTCGATGCCGATCTGTTGAAGGCCTCCAGTTGGACCTCCTCGAACGCGTTGGCCCGCGATCCGGAATATCTGGATGGACGGTTCGGCGGGTGGCTGGAAGGGAACGCCGTGGTCGATCCGGCGGGAAACCTGGTGATCATTCCGCGAGTCGATTTCCGGGACGTCCCTGAAAAGGCGGCGATCATCCGGGTTTCCTCCGATGGCACCGAAGCGACCTTCGATCCGGAGAACGATTTCATCACGTTTCCCGGGGGATGTAAGAAGTTCGTGATCCGAAAAGATCCCGGGGGCGACCGCTACTGGACGTTGTCAAATCCAGTTTTGCCGCAACACGTGGGAGGAAACGTCGAGCGTATCCGGAATGCGGTGGCGCTGATGTCCTCCAGCGACTTGCGGGATTGGAAGACCCATACCATTCTCCTCTATCATCCGGAGGTCGAAAGTCACGGGTTTCAATACCTCGATTGGTTGTTCGAAGGCGAGGATCTGATCGTCGTCTCCCGGACCGCATACGCCGACGGACTTGGCGGCGCGGACAATCAACACAACGCCAATTTTCTCACCTTTCACCGGTTCGAACGCTTTCGGGACCTCACCATGGAGGATTCCGTGGTGACCCTCAATCCCTCCGAGGCGGAGGCGCTCGGAATTCGCTGGTAGCATTTTTCCTCCTTACATCTCTCTTCACCAACGTGGCCGCTCTCTGGTGAAAGCGCCAACGTTGGTTTCACCCAAACTAAATCCATAATACACCATGATGCTCTCTCATTCATTCCGATTCCGGCCGGGGCTTTTGGCCGGAGCCTTCCTTCTTCTGGGCGCCTCCCTCCACGGCGCGATCACCAACAACCTGGCCGGACATTGGACCCTCGACGAAACCGACTCGGAGAACCTTGAGGTCATCAATTCCGCCCCGGTCACCGATCCCGAACATGGGGTGCGGACCGCCACCATGCAGATCGGACGTTCGTCGCCGGTTGGTACCGGCTACTTGTTCGACGGCGCCGCCAATAATGATTACGTGGATCTGGGGACCGCCCTGGTGGAGCAGTTGCGGGCCAGCAACTCCCTCTCGATCAGCGGTTGGATCAATCCCACCTTCCTCCGCGCGGGAACCGGAGCCGGAAGTCGGCAAACCATTTTTGCCGCGAACACCCATCTTCAATTTTCTCTCCAGAACGAGGGGAAATTCGCCTATATCTATCGGCGGGAGGGTGCTATCGTGAATAATATTTTCACCGCCGCCCCGTCGATCGAACCGGGGAAGCTGATTCACGTCGCACTGACCCATGCCAACGATCCGGATGGTTTCGGTGACGACGTCCTTTCCCTTTATGTGGACGGCGTGCTTTATGCCGAAACGTATCCGATGCCGTCCCTGCCCAACTTTGAGATCGAAGGGACCGAGGCGGAACCGACACCGCCTGTGCACTTCGGTCGTTATCAGGGAAATTTAAATACGGCCCGTGACTTCGATGGATTCATGTCCGACTTCGGTCTTTGGATCGGCCGGGCGCTCACCCAGCGGGAGGTCGCGGCGATCGGTGGACTCGGCCGGGCCGGATTCGCGCTCGCCTCTTCGGAAGTCGACAGCTTGATCGGTATCCATAATTCGGGGAGCGGGACAGTCACCACGGGCGATTGGGTTTGGACTTACACCACCGGATTCGCCGAACCGACTGACGGATCGACCCTCGCGCTCGGGAAGCATTACTACGGCACGGATGACAACATTTACGTGATTCTCGGGGGGAGCTCCGGTTTCTGGACCGGCGTGAAGGCGGAGGGCGGGGTGCCTTACGGGGCGCCGATCACCGTTCAAACCCAACCGGAGGATCTCCTCCTTGAGCTGGGCGAAACCGGAAACTTCGAGATCGGAGTCCAGAGTGATGATCCAGTGGAGTACCAGTGGTATTTCCGTCCGACCGGTTCGAGCAGCTTCACGCCGGTTGGCGGAAACTCCTCCACATTGACGATTGAAAATGTCGGATTGGAGAACCGTGGCACCTACTATTGCGTGGTCAGCCAGGTTTCGGGCGAGTTTTCGGTGACTTCTCATGAAGCCCGTCTCGCCATTTCCAACCCTCCGGCGGAACTTATCGGACATTGGAGACTCAACGAAACGGATCCGGGGAGCCTCGACGTCGTTAACCATGCCCCCGGCGGGTTCGAACCGGCGATCCGGACCGCGACCATGCAACTCGCCCAACCCGCCCCGACGGGCCTCGGTTACTTCTTCGATGGGGCCGGAAACAACGACGTGATCACCAGCGGACATTGGTTGCCGGAAATTCTCAACACAACCAACCAGATGAGTTATTCGGTTTGGATCAAACCCGAGTTTATCCGTTCGGGAACCGGGGCGAACAGCCGTCAGGCACTGATCGGAATCGGCGATCTCGACTTTGTGATCGTGCTCGCGAACGAAGGACAGGTTTGGTATCGAATGGCGTTCGCGGGAGGCCAGGAGACATCGGCGACGACGTCGGCGGCTGTCCCGGTGCAAGCAGGGGAGTTCGCGCATGTGGTGGTGACCCGATCCCTGGTCGGCGAAGAAGAGACGGCGGTGTCGGTTTACCTCGACGGAGTGCCGGTCCATTCGGCGAGTGGCTTGAGCGGAGCGAATTTCTCCATCGGAAGTGCCGCGGCTCAACTTGGACGCCGCGGAACCCGGGTGGATCGCGATTTCGATGGTGTGATGGCGGATGTCGGACTCTGGGCGGCCCAAGCGTTGACTCCGGCGGAAGTGTCGTTGATCGGCGGCCTCGGTCGGGCCGGTCACTCGCTCGCGTCGACCGACGAGATCGCGGCTTTGCAGGATCTTTTCGCCAGCGCCGGAGGAACCGTCACGACCGGAGCCTGGGAGTGGAGCTACACCACGGAGTTCGCCTCTCCGGAAGGTGGAGCGGCGCTCCAGTTGGGACGGCACTATCTGGGCGAGGATGGCAAAATCTACGTGGTGCTGGGCGGCGAGGAAGACGCCTGGTCGGGTCTCGTCGCGGAAGGGGGCGAAGTCGGGGGTTATCAAGCCTGGGTGCAGGCCTCGTTTGATCCCGCCGATTGGTCGAACCCCGCTGTCACCGGTCCTCTGGCCGATCCGGCGGGCGACGGGGTAACCAACCTGTTGAAATATGCCTTCGGCTTGTCGCCGCTCGAACCGGCTCCCCGCGAGGAATTGCCGTGGGCCGCCTGGGAGGCGGGGGAATTGATCCTGGAGTTCACTCGGGTCAAAGATATTTCCGATGTCACTTATGTCGTGGAGTTCTCAACCGATTTGATCGATTGGGATGAAGCGCCGGAGACGATTTTGGAGGATTCCGTCGACGACCGGGGCGAAACCGAACGGGTCACCTTCAAAGTGGGGGCCGCCGACGGCCTCGATCGCGGCTTTCTGCGGGTGCGCGTCGAGTGGTCGAATGCCGGGGATTGACCGGCGCAAGTCGGTCTGGGGCCCGGGGCGATCCCTCCGTTTTTGTCCCGTTTAGGAAAAAACGTTATTTCGTGCTTTGCATCGAACGAGGAGTCGTTAAGGTAGCAAATGTTGACGGAGAACAATCACAGATCGGTAACAGTTAAAGACATAGCCCGCGCGACCGGGTTATCGGCTTCCACAGTTTCGGCGGTGCTGAACAATCGGCACGTCGAACGCCGGATTTCGGCGGGAAGCGTGCAAAAGGTTCTCAAGTCAGCCCGGGAGATGAGTTACCTCCCGAATTTGGCGGCTCGCCGTCTGCGGGATCACTCCGGCAGCAGCCGCCAGATTTTCCTCAGCATTTTGACTACTTACGAGGCGCCGCTTCTGCTGGTCAGCCAGGCCCTTCGTTCGCTGCAAAGCCTCGTCGACAAGGAAGCCAATTCCGCCATCATCGTCCGGATCGAAATGTTCCGCGCGGGCCGGTTGAAGGACTTGCCCGGCTTGATCGAAGGACGCCGGACCAATGGAGCGATCATCACCAACACCGTCGCCGAGGACGACCATTTCCTCTCGACGGCGACCTTGCCGTTTCCGGTGGTCCTGTTGGGGCGGTCGATTCCCGGATATCCGAGCGTCAGTGAACATCCCGAAGAAGTGGGCCGCCGGGCGGCCGATATCTTGGCCTCCATTGGACGGGAACGATTCGGAATCCTCTGTCCGGAATTCCTGACGCAGGCGACCCAGGGCCGGTTGAACGCCTTCGTCAAGCGGGCGGTCGACCTGACCGGTCACGTGCCGGCGAAAATCACCAGTCCGACCCTGAATGCCGCCGGCGGTTGCAAGGCGATGGCGGCCCATCTGAAGATGGGGGGGAATTGCGACGGGCTCTTCAGCCTGACCGACGCCTTGGTGGTCGGAGCCTACCACGCGATGAAGAAAGCCGGACGGAGAATTCCCGAGGACGTCGCGGTGGTCGGGGTGGGGGACCACGAAGCGGGGCCGTTTTTGGAACCGCCGCTCACCAGTTTCGCGACCGCCCAGGAGGCGCTGAACGACGTGGCCGCCCGGACACTCATGTCGCTGATCAAAGGGGAAAGCACCGAAGATATTCCCAAGGAAGTGCCGGTGACCACGATCCTTCGGGAATCGACCGGGCATTCTTCCGACAAGAACCGCTGAGGTTTTTTCAGGTTTCTTCCCATACAGTCGGTCCGGATGGTGAAGGGAGAACAGGTCGACCGGATCCGATATGGTTCCGCCGGTTTCAGCTTGATTCCTCCAGTCGAAAACTATTTCGCTTTTTTTCTTGTCTCATCCGCACTTTGCTATAACGTTGGTTCAAAATTCAGTATTCAATCGATTTCTGCCGATACATGGAAAGCAATTTATCCCTCTTCGATCTTCTGATTCTCCTCGCCTATTTCCTGGGTGTCATGGGGGTCGGTGTCTATTTTTTCCGGCGTAGCCGCTCCACTTCCCAATTCACCGCCGGGGGCGGGGCGATGCCGGGTTGGGTCTGCGGTTTGTCGATTCTCGCCACCTACTTGAGCAGCATCAGCTTCATCGCGCTGCCGGGACGCGCCTTCGCCGGGAACTGGAATCCGTTCGTTTTCAGTCTTTCCATCCCGATCGCCGCCTGGTTAGCGGTCCGTTTTTTCGTGCCGTTATATCGAAATAATGGACAGGTCTCCGCTTACAGTTATCTGGAAACCCGCTTCGGCCCGTGGGCCCGCACTTACGCCGGGGTCTGCTATCTGCTTCTCCAATTGGCCCGGATCGGGGCGGTGATGTATCTGGTGGCTCTGCCGCTCAGCGTGCTCCTTGGTTGGGATATCAAGACCATCATTTTGATCATCGGGGTTTCGGTGATCATTTACACCGGGATCGGCGGGATTGTCGCGGTCATTTGGACCGACGCCATCCAGGCGATCGTCCTGACCGTCGGGGCGGTGGTTTGCGGATTGGTGATGGTGTTCAGTTTACCGGAAGGGCCCGGTCAGGTTTTTTCCATCGCGGCCGAACATAACAAATTCAGTCTCGGCAGCTTCGGCATGTCCATGGCGGAGGCGACCTTTTGGGTGGTGCTGATCTACGGCCTTTTCATCAACCTGCAAAACTTCGGCGTCGACCAGAGCTACATCCAGCGTTACATCGCTTCGGAGTCGGAGGCAGAGGCTCGGCGAGCGGTTTGGTTGGGCGGTCTCCTTTATGTTCCGATTTCGGCTTTGTTCTTCTTCATCGGGACCGCGTTGTTCGCGTATTACACCGTCAATCCGGCCTTGCTCCCGGAGACGATCAACGCCGCGGAATCGCCCGATATGGTCTTCCCGCATTTCATCGTAACCGCATTGCCGGTCGGACTGAAGGGCTTATTGATCGCCGCGGTCTTCGCGGCGGCGATGAGCACGATTTCGACCAGTCTCAATTCGTCGGCCACGTTGCTGATGACCGATTTCTACAAGCGTTATTTCAAGAAGAACGCGTCGGAATCGCAGCAGATGAAGATGCTTTACGCCGGGACGATCGTCTGGGGCCTCGGGGGAACCGTGATCGCGTTGGCCATGATCGGGGTGAAACACGCCCTCGACGCCTGGTGGGAATTGGCTTCGATTTTCAGCGGCGGCATGCTCGGGTTGTTTCTCCTCGGATATCTCTCCCGCCGGGTGACGAATGTTCCCGCCGCGATCGCGGTGATCCTCGGGGTCCTGGTGATCTCCTGGATGAGTTTGTCGCCCCGATTCACCGGTGCCTTGGAAGCGTTTCGCAGTCCCTTCCACGGATTTCTCACCATCGTGATGGGCACATTGACAATCTTTTTGGTCGGCCTGCTGATCTCGTCCTGGATGGGACGTAAGGGGGATTCAGCCGACAAACATGCAGGCGGGCCGAAGTCGGCCGATGGCCTTTTAGAAAATACAAAAAAATGAACATCGACATTTCGAAAGGGATTCAAGGGATTGTAACTCCTCTGGTGACCCCGCTCGCGGAGCGGGATCGCCTGGATGAGCAGGGTTTGGCGGGGATGATCGAGCATGTGCTCGACGGAGGGGTACACGGGGTGTTCCTGTTGGGAACCTCGGGGGAAGCTCCTTCGCTATCCTACCGGATGCGCTCGGAGATCGTGGAAAAAGGGTGTGAATTTGTCGGGGGAAGGGTGCCGGTCCTGGTCGGTATCACCGATACCTCGGTGGAGGAATCGATCCGCTTGTCGGAGACCGCGGCGGAACATGGGGCATCGGCGCTGGTCGTCGCCCCGCCGTATTATTATTCCTGTGACCAAGGTGAACTGGTGGAGTATTTCGCCAATCTCGCCGACCGGGTTCCGTTGCCATTGTATCTCTACAATATTCCATCATGCACGAAGGTGGAGATTTCGCCGGCGACGGTGAAGAGCGCCGCGGCGATTCCAGGGGTGGTTGGCTTGAAGGACAGTTCCGGCAACATGGGCTATTTCCATCAAGTCCGGCATCTGATGCGGGATTGCGTGGATTTCCAGCTGATGATCGGTCCGGAGGAGTTGTTGGTCGAAGCATTGCTGCTGGGTGCCGCGGGCGGCATCGCCGGCGGAAGCAACTTCTTCCCCCAACTCTACGTCGATCTCTATGACGCGGTCCAAAAGGGAGATCTTGAAAAGGCGGTGCAACTCCATGCGATCGTCATGCGGGTCAGCATGGGTATTTATCAAACGGATACGTATAACGCCTATCTTAAAGGGGTGAAGTGCGCGCTTTCCATCATGGGCTTGTGCCATGAACGCCTGGCCGAACCCTACAGTCCGCTCTCGCCCCGCCGTCGGGAGGGTATCCGGGACGTGTTGGAGGAGCTCGGGTTGTTGGGAACTCCGAACGAGATGCCGACCTCCGCCGTCGCCCGATGAATTACCGGAAAGCCCCCAGAGTTTTCAACTCAAGGGGGGCGATCCGCCGATAGAGAGACTCAATGACCAGACCCGAAATTCACAGGAAGTATTTCGTTGGAATCGACGTCGGCACCGGAAGTGCCCGCGCCGGAATTTTTACCGCGAAAGGACGGCGCCTCGCGTCGGCCTCGCGGGAAATCAAAATGTGGAAGGACGGTGTTTTCGCGGAACAGTCGTCCGACGATATTTGGACGGCTTGTTGCCACTGTGTGCATCGGGTGCTGGAAGAATCAGGGGTTTCTCCGGACGATGTCGCCGGGATCGGGTTCGATGCCACCTGCTCATTGGTTTTGCTTGATGAGAAAGACCGGCCGGTCACGGTCAGTCGTGATGGTGAGGATGAGCGAAATATCATCGTTTGGATGGACCATCGGGCCATTCCCCAGGCGGAGAAGGTCAACCAGGTTTCCCACGCGGTCCTGCGTTATGTTGGCGGGCGCATTTCGCCGGAAATGCAGATTCCGAAGCTGATGTGGCTCAAGGAATATCTGCCGGAGAGCTGGAACCGGACCCGGCGTTTCCTCGATCTGCCCGATTACCTGGTGTATCGGGCGACCGGTGACGATGTGCGCTCCCTCTGCACCACGGTCTGCAAATGGACCTACCTCGGGCATGAAGCCGACGAAGATGGTGGACCGGAAGGGTGGGACGCCCGGTTCTTCGAAGAAGTCGGGCTCGCGGAATTGGAAGCGGACGGGTTTGCCCGCATTGGCACCCGGGTTCGTCCGATGGGCGAGAAGGCCGGGAGTGGTTTGACACTGCAAGCTTCCCGCGACCTCGGGTTGCGTCCGAACACTCCCGTCGGCGTTGCCATCATCGACGCCCATGCGGGAGGTCTTGGTTCGCTTGGGGCGGGAGCCGATAATCTCGACGCCGGCTCATTCGACCGGCGACTGGCGTTGATCGGTGGAACCTCCTCCTGCCACATGGCCGTCTCGGCCGATCCGCGTTTCATCGACGGCGTCTGGGGACCCTATTTCTCGGCGATGGTGCCGGGGTTCTGGTTGACCGAGGGAGGTCAATCCGCCACCGGAGCATTGGTGGACCATATCATTTTCACTCATCCGGCGATCACGGAAGTCCGGAAATTGGCGGATGAGAAGAAGCAGACCGTCTATGAAATACTGAATACGCGTCTGGAAGAGTTGGCCAAGAATGAAGCGTTCCCGGCCGGTTTGACCCGGGAGCTCCACGTTTGTCCCTACTTCCATGGCAACCGTTCTCCCCGGGCCGATTCGACTCTGAAGGGGATGGTTTCGGGACTTTCATTATCGGTTGGCGTGGACGATCTGGCCCTCCTTTATCTGGCGACGATCCAGGCCATCGCCTACGGCACCCGTCACATTATTGAAGAATTGAACCGGGCGGGCTACCAAATCGATACCATTACGGCCTGCGGCGGCGGAACAAAGAACCCGGTCTTTCTTCGCGAGCATGCCGATATCACCGGATGCCGTATTGTCCTTCCGGAAGAACCTGAAGCGGTTCTGCTTGGTGCCGCGATCCTTGGCGCGGTAGCTGGGGAAGCATTCGCGACGATTCCCGAAGCGATGGCATCGATGACCAAATCGGGGGCAACCGTAGAGCCACAGGTAGAAGCCGCAGCGTATCACGATCAGAAATACAAGGTTTTCCATCGTCTTTATGAGGAGCAAATGAAGTATCGCGAGATGATGAAAACCGTGGACTTTACGGGAGCGGGTAACGAACCCGAGGTTGTGAAGAATTGATGTTTTCGCGGAAGCCCGCCAGACGGGCAACCGCGCAAACGGACATTTGGTCGAAACCCGAGCTGGCTTGGGACTTATCCTCCGTACGCTGCCGGATTCGCTGTTGGAGAAAACGATCTTCGATACTGAAAGCGTTAATCCTGTTCGACACGCTATTTTGAACAACCCTTACCCGAGACGTAAAACGTGATTCCAAACACTCCGCATTTTCTCTTTTCACAGGTCATGAAAAATTCGGTCATCCATCTTACCGTCGCGGCGTTGCTCGCCGTATTCGCCTACGCTTCCGGCAACTCCCCCGTCAAATCGCAGGCCTTTGTCGTCGGCGGCAAGCCCGTGGCCGTGCAGGTTATCGGCGAACCTTGGGCCGAGGGGAATGGTTACCTCAAGGGGCAAGGGCGCGGGGACACACTCTATGCGCGATCGCTGCTCGGCCAGGGAGACGCCACCGTGACCGCCACGCTGGCTTTGCCCGAAGCCGGCGGTCAACATGCCGCCTTTATCATCAACGGTCACGACTTCGTCATGTTTCAGAGCAGTGCGGCCAGCATGCAAACCCGGGGGCGCAACGTTGTTTTCTCCGGCGGCCTGCGTCGCATCGCGGAAACATTCGACCACATTCGGCTTGGTGAGCCTTTTGAATTCAAGTTCACCTTACGCGACCACGACGTGCAGATCACCATCAATGGCGAACCGGTCTACGAAGGTCAGAGTAAGCGTAACGAGCTCGGGATGATCGGCTTTCGTGGCGGCCAAGGTCTTCGCGTTATCGAGTTCGCCGCGGAGGGCAACATGCAGCCGTTTGATCTGCCCGCCGAACATGTGAATCTATTCGTCAGCGGCGAGGGCGGCTACCATACCTACCGGATACCCTCGATCATAACCACCCGTGAAGGCACCCTGCTCGCCTTTGCCGAGGGGAGGCGGCACAGCCGCATGGATTACGGCGAGATTCACCTGCTCGTGCGTCGCTCAATCGATGGAGGACGGACCTGGAGCAAGCCGACGGTCGTCTGGCGCGATGGCGAAAGCACATGCGGCAATCCATGCCCCGTCGTGGATCAGCAAACGGGTCGTATCTGGCTTCCGATGATTCATAATCCACCGGGTTACCGGGAGTTTGAACCGGACACATTCAAGCACGGCACCCGCACCGTTTGGTTGACTTACAGCGACGACGATGGCCTGACCTGGGCCGAGCCCCGCGAGATTACTGAAACGACCAAGGAACCCGACTGGCAATGGTTTGCCGTCGGGCCGGGCAACAGCATACAAATCGAGCATGGCACGCATGCCGGTCGCCTGGTGGTCCCCGGCAACTACAGCTTCCCCACCACCGGCGAACACAGCCTGAACTTGCATGACGGCGAATACGGCTTCAACGCGCTCGCGCTTCTGAGCGATGACGGCGGTCAGACCTGGCGCCGTAGCGAACCTATCGAACCGCGCATGAACGAGAATCAGATTGTCGAACTCACCGACGGCCGACTGATGGCCAACATGCGCGCCTACTTCGGTGACAGTCGCCGCTGGATCTCGTACAGCGAAGATGGGGGGGAAACATGGAGCCATCCCGAGCAAGCCGCCGAACTCCCATGCCCGGTAAACCAAGGGGCCTTTCTGCGATACTCCTGGCCAGTCGACGGCGATCCGAGCCGGATTCTGTTCTTAAACAGCGCCAGCGAGACCCTTCGCGAACGGCTGACTTTAAGACTGAGCTATGACGAAGCAAAGACCTGGCCCTTGTCGAAACTTCTTTACCCCGGATTCGCCGCTTACGTTTCGTTGGTGGTCCTTCCCGATGGCGACATCGGATGTTTCTACGAGCGGGACGACTACGAAACCATGACGTTCACCCGCGTGTCACTTGACTGGCTGAGCAACGGAGAGGATCGATCGCGGTAATAACCGCAGGAAGCGAATCCAACAGCGTGCGGAGGATACGTCCGCGAAAACATCAATTTTTCACGGATGCGACGCTTCCTTCAGAACACGCCGTTAAAAAAGAGTTTGAGTATTTTAACCACTTGAACCAACGTTGATGCAGGATGTGAACTGGGCCGATCAAGTTCGGATTCATTCGTCACGTTTTCTTTGTGAAGTCAGAGGTATGATTGGTAAAATCAGTTATCCCGATAACCGGGCCGGACAGGTGCCGCCTGTTGGTGTAGGTTTTTCGATTTTTGGCGATTTTTTCAACGCCCTCGCTGATTTCCGCACCGGGTCTGTCGCCGAGTTTTTCCGGTTGCGAAAATTCAGTTTTGGCGTGACCGGATTGAGAACTTTGGTTCGTGGTGGGTGCGGACTGGCGGTTATGGTGACGCCATTTATTGAATGCCTGGCCGGCAGTTCTTTCGGCAGTGGCCCGGTGGTGGAGCGACAGATCACGCACGCTACCTACGGGCACATGTTGACAAATACTGCTGTTTGGTCTCCTGACGGCCAATGGATAGTATATGACACTCGAATGAGGGACGACCTTTTCAGCGGGGACCGGATTGAGCGGGTCCACGTCGAGACAGGTGAAGTAGAAGTTCTCTATCAGAGTCGAAATGGTGCCAAATGCGGAGCGGCGACCTACAGTCCAGTAGACGAGAAAATCGTATTTATCCAAGGGCCGGAGCATCCGACTGAGGAATGGTCCTACGGTTTCACCCGCCGTTATGGTGTGGTGCTTGATCTCGCGGGGGAGAGGCGATCGTTCAGATTGGACGCTCGTGATCTGACTGAACCCCTTACCCCGGGAGCTTTGAGGGGCGGAAGTCATGTCCATGTTTTTAGCGGGGATGGGGAATGGGTTAGTTTCACCTATGAGGACCATTTGCTGGAAGGATTTGACGAGGAGACCGATGAGCAGGAGGTAAACCTCCGAAGCGTGGGAGTTTCAGTTCCGAATCGGCCCGTCAGGGTCGTTAAGGATCACGCCAGAAATCACGACGGAGAAAATTTCTCGGTGCTCATTTCCACGAAGACTGCAAACCCGAAGGCGGGGAGCGACGAGATAGCGAGGGCCTTTGAAGAGACATGGGTAGGAAAGAATGGTTATCTGCGGGAAGATGGTTCCCGGCAAAAGCGAGCCCTCGCGTTTCAGGGATTGGTTCGGGCACCAAGCGGGGAAATGATATCCGAAGTTTTTATTGCCGACCTCCCCGACGACTTGACCCAGGTTTCTGAAGCGGGACCGCTTGAGGGAACAATCACCTCACGACCACGTCCTCCCAAAGGGGTTGTCCAGCGGCGACTGACTTTTACCGCTGAGCGGTTTCATCCAGGGTTGCAGGGACCTCGCCATTGGCTTCGCAGCTCTCCGGACGGTTCGCAAATCGCATTTCTAATGAAGGACGAAGACGGCACGGTTCAGGTGTGGGTGGTTTCACCGAATGGGGGAGATCCATTACAGGTTACGTCGAATCCGTGGGATATTGCCTCGATGTTCAGTTGGAATCCCGACGGGCGTTTTATTGCTTACGTGGCGGACAACAGTGTGTTTGTAACCGAGGTCCTGACCGGCCAAAGCTATAGGCTGACCGCGAGGACGTCAGATGAAAGTGCGCCGATGCCGCACGCGTGTGTATTCTCTCCAGATGGAAAATCCATTGCCTACCAGCGCCCGGTTATAAGCGCAGAAGGCGTTTTTAATCAGGTCTTTGTCGTTGGATGGGACAGGGTGAAGAGTTGGAAGTGATCTAAGCCTATTGAAGGAAAAGCAGCAGACATTTACCCAAAAGAACCAACGTTAAAGCAAATCAGACGATTCTCCCAGCTACGCTTAGCTTAAGTAATAATAAGAATATGAGTTTAGTACGACCAGCAGTTTTGCCGTTCATTTTTTTCACGTTTTTGTGCTCCGGGGCATTGTCGTCACCGGGCGCGGATGCAGGCGTTGAGCATATACCGGTTTACCAGGAGCCTGGGCGGTTCGGCGGTTGGCCCGCGAATCACGGCATTTGGAATTGGGGAGACGAAATCCTGGTCGGGTTCGGGGCTCCTCATTACGCGGATCGGGGACCGGAACGTCATGCCACGGATTCGGAGAAGCCGGAAGAACATTTGCTCGCCCGCAGTTTTGACGGAGGGCAAACCTGGACGATTGAAAATCCCGCCGAGAAGGGTGCTCTCCTTCCCCGCGGAAGGATGTTGTTCGGCACCCCGCTTCCAGACGTTGCAATGACCGAGATCCGCGAACTGGATACGGCAATCGACTTCTCCCATCCGGATTTGGCCATGACCTTCCGGATGGAGGACCATCGAGGCGGTGGAAGCTCCCGCTTTTATTTTTCCTACGACCGCGGCCATAACTGGCAAGGGCCATTCGCTCTGCCGTTGTTCGACACACCCGGGGTCGCGGCGCGGACGGACTACATCGTGGAAGATCCTGATACGTGCCTGGTCTTTCTCACCGCCGGCAAGTCCAACGGACGGGAAGGGCGCACTTTCGCGGCGAGGACCACCGACGGAGGATTGAGTTGGGAGTTCCTTTCCTGGATCGGTGACGAACCTCCGGGGTTCCGGATCATGCCGTCGACCGTCCGTTTGTCGACTGGGGAACTGTTGACCGCGACCCGCCGTCGGGATGGCCTGCGGCGCGGAATCGATACGTTTTTGTCGAGTGACAACGGAGAAAGTTGGGAGTTCTTGAATGTCGCGGTGGCGGATCTCGGCCGGGGCAATCCCCCGAGTCTGGTCCGGATGGCCGACGACCGACTCGCGCTCACCTATGGTTTCCGGGGAGAACCGTATGGGATGCGTGCTCGGTTGAGCGCCGACCACGGTCGCTCCTGGGGACCGGAAATCATCCTTCGCGACGACGCGGCCGGATGGGATATCGGCTATCCCCAATCGGTCCAGCGCCCGGATGGGAAGATTGTCACCGTTTACTACTATTTCGATGAAGAGACCGGACCGGAACGATACATCGCCGCCACGATCTGGGATCCGAATCAATTCGAGGATAAACCTCGGGAGTAGGGTTCGCTCTTTCTGCGAAAAATCTACCGAAAACAACACGACACACCCGATCAACCACCCATGAAAACACACACCTGCCTCGCCGGAGCTCTCGGCCTGCTACTCACATCCACCGCGGGACTTTTTCCGCAAAGTAACGCCTTGCCTGACGGCTTTCCGGAATTGGAAGGACTCAGCCTTTATCTCGACGCTGAATCCCTTCAGTTGGACGGAAACCATGTAACCCGGATGATCGACCGGTCAGGGCGTGGAAACGACGCGGTTGAACACGTCGAGCCGGTTCCGAGTAAACCGACCTTGTTGTCAGGGGCGACCCCTGCGGGTCTCGACGCGATCGCCTTCGATGGTATGGGGGGATACTTGGAGATTCCCTCGAATTATCCGCTTCTTGATGGGCGGGCCCGGACGACCTTGGTTGTTTTTCGCCCGAATTCGTTTGGCCCGGGCCGGATTGTCAATTCCGCGTTTTCCAGCCTGAATCCGGACAATCCGGATGCCACTCCCCATTATTCCGTCCATTCGATGTTCGCCAACGTCGGCGGAGTTTTGCGTATTCAAAACCGAACCGCCACTGGAGGGGGGCGGGCAATTTCGACGCAAAATGGTTCTGTAACGACCGGCAATTTTTTCGTTGGGGCCAACGTTTGGCTCGACGACGGTGTCTCAGTTGTCTCGGTTCGGAATCAAGCCGATCAACGATGGGTCACCGAAGATGAAAACGGTGGGGCCGACGCGACGCCATCGGGGCATATCTGGACCCGAATCGGCGCCAACGCGGAAACCAGCACTCCCAATCCGATCGATTTCTTCAATGGCGATGTCGCGGCCGTGCTGATGTACGATCGGGCACTGGCACCGGAGGAACTCGACCAGATGGAAAACTACCTGCGCCGGGTCTATCTGACCGGCGAATTGGAACCTTCGAAAGCGAACGAACCGGAGGTGACCGCCGGCCTGGTGGTCCATCTCAACGCTTCCAACGTCCAGGTGTCCGGGAGCACCATCGAGCAAGTCACCGATATTTCTAACAACAACAATCACGCGATCAGTCATGTGATTGAGGTGGCACCGCCGCATCGGGCTCCCATGGTTTCGTCAACCACGACTCCTTCCGGTTTGGGAGCGGTTTACTTCGACGGACAGGATGACTACCTGGAAGTGGCGGGGAATCCGACCGACTTCGACGGTCAAAGTCGCACCACCCTGGTCGTTTTTCGACCGCACACCTTGGGGGTGGGGCGCGTGATCAATTCCGCGTACGCTCAGATCAATCCTTCGAATCCAAATTCTCCGCATTATTCGCTGCAATCGATCTTCGCGCGCACCGGAGGCGATTTGCGTATTCAGAATCGAACCACGACAGGTAGTGGGGTCGCCATGTCGACCAGCAACAATTTGGTGAATACCGAGGAATTCGTCATCGGCGGAAGCATCCTGATTCCGGGTGGCGGCCATGTTGCCTTGGTCCGAAACCTCGCCAACGAGCGTTTCGTGACCGAAGGAAGCGGCGCGACCGCGGTGCCGACTGGTCACATCTGGACCTGGATCGGCGCGAATTCTTCTCCGGGCACCGCCTCGCCTCAGGAGCATTTCCATGGGGAGATTGCCGCCGTAGTGATTTTCAATCGGGCGTTGCCACCGGAGGAGTTGATTGAGGTCGAGGAATTTCTCCACGCCCGTTATCTTCAGGCTCCGGAAGGAGTCTCGTTTCAGGCTTGGATTTCCGGCTTCGATCTCCCCGCGGATCAACAAGCTCCGGGCGACAATCCGGCGGGTGACGGGATTTCCAATCTGATGAAGTTCGCCTTCGATCTCGATCCGATGGTTTCCTCGCGTGACGGCCTTCCGGTCGTCGTCCTGGAAGGAACGGGCGACGAACGACGCCTTGAGATTCTGGTGACAAAGAATCCGCTCGCGACCGGGGTGAATTACGTCGCGGAGGTCAGCTCGAATTTGGCCGATTGGTTCTCTGGCGACGAGCACATCGAAATTCTTGTGGACGATCAATCCATTCTCCACGGGCGCGATCGAACCGCGTTGAGCGAGGAGAACCGGCGCTTTATGCGGGTAAATGTCAGCCTTCAGCAAAATTAAATCTCTCCGCACCCTCTATCCAATGAATATCAAACCAAACAATCTGATCCGCGCCGCCTTCTTAGGCGGAGCCTTCTGCATCGCCACTTCCGCCAATCTTCTTGGGATCGTTCCGGTCACCGATGGATTGATTCTCCATCTTCAGGCCGGTAACGCGGTATTGGACAACGGAACTGTCACCGGGATTACCGATCTGTCGGGGCTCGGAAATCACGCCGCTGGAGCGGGCGGGGCTCCCGCCTTCGTCAGCGGAGCCACTCCTTCCGGTCACGCGGCGCTCAGCTTTGATGGATCGAGCCAATACATGGAAGTCGGTGCTTCAGCCGATTTCGACGGACGGGCGAAAACCACCTTTATTATATTTCGAGCGGATGTCCTGGGAGTCGGAAGGATGATTAATTCGGCCTATTCCACCCTCGATCCGGTTAACTCACCGAATTCCGCCCATTATGCCGTCGGATCGGCGTTCGCCAATTCCGGAGGCGGGGGAGCGTTTCGGATTCAGAATCGAAATTCCACGGGTAATGCAGTTTCACTCTCCACGCCGAATAGCACGGTTGCCGCCGGGGCCTTTTATCTTGGTGTGAATCTCTGGGAAGCCGATGGCAATATCTCGGCCATTGTCGTGAACGAGGAGGGAGTCCGGGCGTCGAACAGCGTGGCAGGCGCGACAGCGAATCCGCAGGGGCACCTCTGGACCCGCATCGGGGCCGGATCGGGCACCGGAAATGCGAATGCCCAAGACTACTTCAACGGCGATATCGCCGCCATCCTGATGTTCAATCGGGCCTTGGATTCCGAGGAACTGGCGGCGATGGAAAATTACTTGTATGAAACCTATTTGATTCCCGAACCTGCCACCGTTGCGCTGATTCTCGGTGGCGTGGTGTTGGGAGGCGCCCTTTGGAGGCGAAAGCTCAGTGTTGAAAGGAGTTAAGAAAATGAATACACAAACAGATCGGCAATCGCGTGGTTTCACGCTGATCGAATTGCTGACGGTGATCGCGATCATCGGCATCCTTGCGGCGATCTTGATCCCGGTGGTCGGCCGGGTCCGAGAATCTGCCCGCAGTTCGAACTGCCAGAGTAACTTGCGCCAACTCGGCCTGGCGATCCACACTTACGCGGTCGAACACAACGACCGAATGCCCGGGCCGACCAACATCCTGTTGCAACCCAACTTGCGTGAACCGTTGCAACGGCGGTTGGCACCTTATTTGTCGGTGATGAACGACACGGATCTCGACCAGACGATCGAAATCTTCATTTGCCCGAGCTACCGGACGACCTGGGAGCAGTTTTCCCAACCAAATCCCTATCGGGCGAACGACAGTCAGCGGGTGGTTACCGGTGCCTATGGAGGGACGTCGCTTCTTTATCCGTTGGGACGTCATTTCCCGAACGCCGATCCGATCGATGTGCGGACCTTATCACAATTGTCGGAACTGCTGCCGCCGAGCCGGATTTGGTTGATCGCGGACATCGATGGCCGCGAGCCGGCTCATCCGGCGGCTTCCCCCCGCGAACCGGTTCATGGGGGGACTCGGAACTATCTCTTCCTGGACGGCAGTGTTCGGGCCCTGAGCGTCGGTGAGCATACTCATGCGACCGGTTGGTGATTCGCGGGTGGCGTCATTCCTGCGACGGACGGCGCTGGTCGCATTCCTGTTCGGAGGGAGCGGACTCGCGGGAGCGGAGTCAGACGGACAGCCCGCCGGAAATTCATTGGTGTGGTTGCGGGCCGACCACGGCGTCACGGAAAACAGCGGACGTGTGTTTCGTTGGGCAAACTTCGCAGACTCGGGCATCGCCGATGCCTCGGCTCCGGAGGGAGTCTATCGGCCCACCCGGGTCGATTCCGCTGCGGGCAGCGTGATTCGCTTCGGCGCCGAAGGTGAGTATTTGCGAATCCCTCATGATCCGCGACTCGACCCGGCGGGAGGTGGTTTCACTATTCTTGTGGTGATGCGCCAGGAACGGGGAGGTGGAATTCTCGGCAAAGGCAACCTCCTTCGTTCGGCCGACCCCGGATTCAATTTGTTCACCGGAACCTCCGGCAATCTCTCCTCGATCCGCGTTCGGGGCGGTCCCGGAGGCACGGGCGGAAGACAGCGAGCCGGACAGCATCGGACCCTTCCCACGGACGGTATCGGGATACTGACCGCGCGACTCACCGGAGGCCACTTGATCGGTTATTGGAACAACTCTCGGGAAGGGTGGGCCGAGGGGGCGGCCGGAGCCGGCGACAATCATTACGACGGGGAAATTCGGACCGAGGAGGATCTTTTAATCGGCAATTACATGGACTTGGCCGGGACCGGACCGATCGACATCGCCGAAATCCTGATTTACGGTCGCGACCTGAGTTTGGCGGAGCGGAGCCGCACCGTCGACTACCTCTCAAGGAGGCACGGAATCGAAGTTTTGGATACGGAGGAGGAATTCCACTCGGACCTGTCGGAACGGGAGCCCTCGGTGATTCGGTCCGGATTCGTGTTTCGGGAAGCCCGGGTCCCATTCGCCCATGCGTCGACCTTGGCGGAGACACCGGAGGGAATCGTCGCGGCTTGGTTCGGAGGAACGCGCGAAGGTCGGACCGATGTCGGCATCTGGACTTCGCGCTTCGATGGGGAATCTTGGACGGCGCCGAAAGTAGTGGCGGATGGAGCGCGGGAAGACGGTCCCCGGCCTTGTTGGAATCCCGTTCTGTTTCAAATGCCCGACGGTCCGTTGCTCTTGTTTTATAAAAGCGGCTTCTTCGGCGAAGGGTGGTGGGGGAAACTGATCGTTTCCCGCGACCATGGGAAAACCTGGTCGGACCCGATTCGATTGCCAAACGGATTTCGCGGTCCGGCGAAGAACAAGCCGGTCTTGTTGGAGAACGGCGATCTCCTGAGTCCCCATCCGCGAATGGAGCGAGCCATCGGGGCCGCTCGAATCGAGGACCCGGCCGAGTGGGAATGGAAACAGCATTTGCCGCTCAACGACGGCCGCAACATACCGGTGATGCAGCCAAGTCTGCTTCTCCACCCGGACGGGCGGTTACAGGTCCTCTGTCGTTCGAGATCCGACGAGCGCCGTATCGTGGAAGCCTGGTCGGAGGACGGGGGGCAGACTTGGTCGGACCGTTCTCCGACCGTGCTTCCGAATAACAATTCGGGGATCGACGCGGTCTTACTGGACGATGGCAGGACGTTGTTGGTTTACAACCCGACTACGGACCACGCTCGTTCCCAGCGGTCTCCGTTGAGCGTCGCGATCGGTCAACCGGATGGCGGTGGTTGGTTCCACGGCTTCGATCTTGAAACCGAGCCGGGCGAATTCTCCTACCCCGCGATTATCCAAACCTCCGATGGCCAAGTGCACATCACATACACCTGGCGAACGGAGCGGATCAAACACGTCATCCTGGACCCCGCTCGCCTGACTTCCGGCCCTCAACTGAACGAATGACCGCCTCTCCTTTCGACCGCCATCCCTTCCTCCGTTTACGACGAAAAAAATATCACCTGTTAGTTTTTTTGTCGTGGTGGATTTTGGCTTTTGGAGGAGAGGGAAGGGCGGTGCCGGTGACGGAAGGGTTGGTGTTGTATCTCCATGGGGAGTCGGCGGACGTCGCCGGGGAGCCGGGGGAGGTGGCGCGGTGGCTGGATCTGTCGGGACGAGGTAACCATGCGGATCGGCCGACGACTGATTCAGGGGGGAGGGCGCCGGAATGGCTGCCGTTCACCACGCCATCCGGACGAGCGGTGGTTCGGTTCAACGGGGTCGATCAATTTCTGGAAGTGGCCGGGAAACCGTCGGATTTCGACGGGCGAGGGAAGACCACCTTGGTGGTTTTCCGTCCTTCGACTCTGGGGTTGGGACGGCTCTTCAACTCCGCCTATTCCAGGCTGAATCCGCAGTCATACACGTCGTCGCCCCATTATGCGGTTCATACTTTGTTTGCACGGAGCGAAGGGGATCTGCGGATTCAGAATCGAACGCTTGCGGGCGGGGGCGTTTCTTTGTCAACCGCCTCTGGGATCGTCGAGCCAGGATCGTTTTTTGTCGGGGTGAATCTCTGGCGGGAGGACGGAAGTCATTCGGCGATTGTCCGAACGGAGGACGAAGGTCGGAGCGTGGGGAACGGTTCCGGAGCGACGGCGGATCCCCGGGGCCACCTTTGGACTCGGATCGGTGCCGCCGGGGGAACCGATTCTCCCACGCCGCGCGATTTTTTCCAGGGTGACATCGCTGCGATCACCGTTTTCAACCGGGCGCTTTCTCCGGAAGAATTGGCGCGAATGGAAACGTATTTAATCGATCAATACATTAAATCCGTCGAGCCTGTCTCGTATCGGGCGTGGATCGAGCAATTCGATCTATCGAGCAATCAAACGTTTCCCCAGGCGGATCCGGCGGGTGATGGAATGACGAATCTGCTCAAATACGCGCTCGATCTTGCTCCCGATTTACCGACCGGGCGGATTGGTCCGGTGGTCGATTTTGAAGAGTCGGAGGGCCAGCTCTTTCTCCGGGCAACGGTGATGAAGAGTCCGGCGGTGACAGGAATCGATTACCGGATCGAGATCAGTTCGGATCTGCATCATTGGCTTTTCGATACCGAAGATGTGGAGGTGGTCGTCGACAACCGTTGGGTGTTGGTCGTGCGTCATCCGTTGCCGGATGGAACGGCCGATCGGCGTTTCGTTCGGTTGAACGTCAAGTTGGAGGGGGACTGGCGGGAATGGGTGGTCACGAATTCTATCGGAATGCAGATGGTTCACGTCGAGCCGGGGCAATTTCGGCGGGGAAGTGCCTGGCGGGCGCATCCGGGCGATTACAACGAGCGCCCGGCTCATCAGGTTGAAATAACCCGGGGCTTTTTCATGAGCACCACGCCGGTCACCAATGCCCAATTTGAAGAATTCGATCCGTCCCATCGGGAGCGCCGGGGGGAACGGGGCGTTTCCACGGAGGACGATGAAGCGGTTTTGTTTGTCAGTTGGCATGAAGCGGTGGCCTTCACGGAATGGCTCAGCGAGCGGGAAGGAAAGCAGTATCGTCTGCCGACCGAGGCGGAATGGGAATACGTCTGCCGGGCGGGAACCACTACCCCTTACTTCACCGGTGAAACACTGCCGGAGGTTTATCACCGCAACCAGGTAGACCGGAATTGGACCAGCGTATCCTTGCGGGTAGGACAGACTCCGCCGAATCCGTGGGGGTTCTTCGATATGCATGGATTGGTCGAAGAATGGTGCCTCGATTGGTACGGACCTTACGTCGCCGGCCATCAGGTCGACCCGGTCGGGGCGGCGGATGGCGAGTTCAAGGTGACCCGCGGAGGAAGTCATAATACCGATGTTCGCTATTTGAGAAGCGCCTCGCGTCAAGGGGAGGTCCCGGAAGGAGAGAATGCCCGGATTGGGTTCCGGGTGGTTCAGGGCGATCCCCCTTCCGCGAATTTCGCGGCTCCGCCGCCGCCTGCCCGATGGGCGGAAAACGTCTCGCAGGAACCGTATGATTGGACGGCGGGACCGGATCCCCAGGTTCCTTATTTCGCCGGGCCGATCCGGTTCGTCCAGATTCCCCCGAATTCGCTGGGGCCCGTCTATTCGGGCCACAATCATCATCCCGCCATCACCGGCATGCCCAACGGAGACCTTTTCGCGGTTTGGTATTCCTGCACGGAGGAGTGGTCGCGGGAGACGAAAAAGGTGGCCGCCCGCCTGAGAGCCGGGGAAGAACAATGGGAGGAGGCGGCGGTCTTCTTCGATCCCCCCGGACGGAATGCCCATGCCTCGGCCTTGTGGTGGGACGAAGCGGGGACGGTCTGGGCCTTTTTCGGGCATAGTTGCGGTGCTGACGGACCGTTCATTCCGACGATGAAAAAGTCGATCGACAGCGGACGGACCTGGACCGCGGCCCGGGTGATGATTCCAGCAACCGCCCCGGGCGAGCCAATCAGAATACAGCGCACCCGGCCGGCCTGGCAAGCCTTTCGGTTGGCCGACGGCGCGTTAACGGTTGTCACCAAATTCCCTGACAACATCGCCTACAGCTACGATGAAGGCGAAAGCTGGACCTATGCCAGCCGCGGGAAACCGGGACCCGTAGCCGCGGCCATCCATGAAGGAGGAACCGGTCATCACCTGCCGGCGATCCATCCGGTGATCCAGGAATTGGGTGACGGCCGGTTGCTCGGGTTCACCAGCCGGGTGGCGGACATCGACGGAAAAATGATCCAAAGCCTTTCGGACGACCGGGGGGAAACCTGGACCTATTCGGCGAGTCCGTTCCGGGCGCTCGGGCCGGGCAACGGACAGCGGGTGGCGCTGATCCGGTTGCGGGAAGGACCGCTGATGTTGGTCTCGTTCACCGACCATACCCGTAATGTTCCGAAAAGTGACTGGAAAGGAATGACGTTTCCCGACGACCACGGCGGTGAGTTTACCGGCTATGGATTGTTCGCCGCGCTCTCGTATGACGACGGGGAGACGTGGCCGGTGCGGAAATTGATCACCCCTGGCGACGGGACTTACGACGGCGGAGCGTGGACGGGAGTGTTTGAAGCCACGGCCACGCATGCGGAACCGAGAGGGTATCTGAACGCCACGCAAACACCCGACGGAGTGATCCATCTGATTTCCAGCGCCCTTCATTACCGGTTCAACCTGGGTTGGCTGGAGACTCCGAACTCCGCTCCGTAAAGGTATCCTCTTTATGAGGCCATCGCGGGAAAATTCCGCTTCGTTTTAACGATTCAGCTTGCGGTTCTCCGACGGTTGATCTTGACCATGGAAACGAAGCGTCCTGTTGATCGATCATTTTCGGGGGGGACGCATCACTCCCCTGGCTTTCTCACGGGGAGGCCGGGTTCAAACCACAACGCATTTGCGGACAATGATTTTTGTGAACCAACTCACTCGGCCGAACCACGGTCTTTTTTCAGTTGTTTTTCTGCTCCTTCTTGGGGTGGTCTTTTCCGGGAACCTGCGGGCGACGTTCGGGGATCCGCGCGGATTTCTCGGAAGCGAGTCGGTCGCCGAGGAGGTGGTGCACCCGGGGGTGAGATATTTCGAGATCGACGGGCAACACGGAGGCCGGCCAATGGTGGCGCACGTGGTGACCATCGATCTGGCAGCCCCGGGGGTCAGGCTCGAATCGTTGTTGGGGGAACGTTTCGTTTCGGTGCCGAGCGACCAGTTCTTCCGGCGGTCGACCGTGTCGCAGATGCAGCGGGACAATGATGCGGTGATGGCGATCAACACGGCCTTCTTCGATATTCGTTCCACCATGACGCCGAACGGCTTGCATGTGAAAGACGGGATGATTCTGCGGGAGCCGAACAACCGGGCTAGCTTGGCCGTGACCCGGGACGGCCGGCCTTTTGTATCCAACTTTTCGTGGACCCGCGAGGTGCGGTCGGCGACCGGGGCGATCCAGAGCTTGGACGGGGTCAACGCCAACACGATCGGTTCGTCCGGTCTCGTTCTTTACCAATATCCGTGGGACCGCAGTCCTGGCCGGGATGCTCCGTTGATCGATGGACGGAGTGTCACCGAAGTGGTGTTTGAGAAGGTGGCTTTCGAGAAATCGGACGCTCCGGGCACCGGGCATATCCTGCGGGGCCGCGTGGTGGAAGTGCGGAATGCCCAGCCGTCGGTTCCGCTCGGTCCGGATCGGTTTGTGTTAACCGCATTAGGGACGCGACGGTCGTTTTTGATCGGGATGGCGGTCGGTAGCGAAGTGGAGATCGAATGGAGACTCTCCGGTCAGCCGTCCGGTTACGATTGGCAAACGATCGACGAGGTGGTGACCGGCGGGAACATGTTGATCGAAGGCGGAGTCTTGCAGGAGAGTCCGGGAACGGGCCATTGGAATGACCGTCATCCCCGGACTTCGTTCGGATTGAACGAGGATGGGACGAAGGCGTTCTTTCTGGTGGTGGAAGGACGGCAAACGGGCCGGGCGGATGGGATGAGTCTGACCAGCCTGAGGGATTTCGCCGCCCACATGGGGGCCTACCAGGCGATGGAATTCGACGGCGGCGGCTCGACCGCGATCGCCGGACGAGTGGGCGGGGTCGACCGGTTGTTGAGCACGCCGTCGGATGGATCGGAGCGGTATGTTCCGATCGGATTGGGAGTCATGGTGGAGGAAATCCCGCCACAAGCTTTCTTTCAAAACATCCGAACCACCACCGGCTTCGATGGAGCGGTCATTAGTTGGGAAACTCCGGAGCCAGCGGTCGGCTACGCCTTGTATGGTCGGAGTGGATACGATACGGAGTCGTCCCGGGATCCGCGGCCCAGTCGGCAGCATGACGTTTTGTTGACCGGTCTCGAGCAGGAGCGTTACTTCGTGCGCTTGATCGCGGACACCGGGGAGGTCGTCCACCAATCTCAAGGCTTGGAAGTGGTTCCGGGAGTGACGGTCGCGTTGGATGACACCGAGGCGACCTACACCGGGACCTGGAACCAAGGCGCTTTCGGGACTCCGTATGGGACCGCTTATCACTGGGCGGATACGACGAGTGGAGCGGCGACTCACACCGCGACCTTCCGTCCCGACCTGCCGGTGGGCGGATACTACGACCTCGATGTCTGGTATGTCCCGGGGGGCAACCGGACCACCGACGCCCGTCACGAAATCCGGCATGCCGACGGAACCCAGAACGTCTCGGTCAACCAGCGAAGCGGGGGGAACGGTTGGATGCCGCTGGCCGCCAACGTGCGTTTCGAAGCCGGAACGGCGGGTTACGTCCGGCTGCACAACAGTTCGTCCGTCAGCGGCGTGGTGATGAGCGACGGCGTCCGCTGGACCCTGCGGGCCCCGGAGCCGCGGGCGGCAGGCACGGCGCCCGGTTGGTGGAAACAGCATTTCTTCGGCGACGATCCCCCGGCCTCGACCGAGGATGTCGACGGCGACGGCTCGAGTCTCTACGAAGAGTTTCTTTGGGGAACGAATCCGACCGTTTCGACCTCCCGGCCGAAATTCGATCTGGTCCGGACCGGATCTGATGCCCTCCGATTGAGCGTTTCTCCCCACCGGCCGGACCGTAGTTATACCTTGGAGACGGCCGCCAATTTGAACGGTGATTGGACGGTCACGGATGCCATCGTCCAAGCGGCGAACGGCGTGGCCATTTTCGAATTGCCGGCGATGTCGGGCGTCCGGCGGCAGTTCTTCCGGGTTCGGGTGGCGCTCCCGTAGGATGTCACGCTTTTCCGGACGAGAGCGATTGGGGCATGGCGTTTTCGAGGAACGTGTTGATTTCGCCCTCGATTTGCCGGCAAAGTTCCTCGGTTCGCGCGAGATTGAACCAGACGAGGTGCACCAACTCCAAGAGTTTCGCCTGGGCCTTGGGGAGGGGAGGGTATTCGACCGGATGGATACGCGGAACCGAATCGAGGAATAGGTCGAGCGTCCGCAACTGTTCCGCCGAGCAACGTTTTTTCCAATTGGAAATAGCCGGAGCGGAAGTTGGGATCTGGCGGCGCTCCTCCAAATAAATCTCCTGCACCTCGGGTGAATGCATGAACTCGAGGAAATCCCAGCAAAGGCCCGGTTCGGGTGTCTTTTTCGCCACGGCGAACGCCCCGAAAACCATCATGGTCCGGTCGGAGGCCGCGCGGGGCGAAGGGGCGATTCCCCAATCCAAGTCGGCGGCGCGCTCGTAATGTCCGAGCGTGTAATAACTCCCGAAATGCATGCTGACCATCTTCCGGCGAAACAGGTTTTCATCCACCGGAAGCTCGGCGGCGAACAGGTTCTTCGACACGCGGTAGTTGTCGATCAGATCGCGGTAATGCTCCAATCCCCGGATTGTTTCCGGACAACCGAAACACGATTTTCCGGACGGGGCATCCCAGAAACGTCCCCCTTCCATGTAAACGAAGAGCGGCCAGCGGCGGAACGAGGCGAGTTCGGCGAGGAAAGGAATGCGGTCGGTCCGTCCGGTCCGTTCGAACAAATCGCGGAGACGGCAGGCGGCGTCGACGAACCGCCGGAACGTCCAGTCGGCAGGCGGAACGGGCACTCCGGCCGCGTCGAAATCGGCTTGGTTGTAGAAAAGGCCCAACGGGGAGAATGTCTGCGGGAAAAAACGTTCGATCCGCGATTCGCCGAACGCTGCCGCCAGCCCCGGCAGGAGCGATTGGCGCACCCGTTGCCAAGCTTCGGGAGAAGCGAGCGAGGACCACGGACGGCTGATTCCGGCGTCTTCGACGGCTCTCATCTGGGCGGGATCGTCGAGCGCGAAGACGTCGATTTCTTCGGCGAAGGCCTCCAGTCGATTCGAAGGAGGGGAGGAGTGATGGTGAATTTCCCAATCGATCTTCGGGTGGCCCGATGCCCAAAGTCGCTGGACCCGGTCGCTTTCCCAAACCTCGTCGAACGGGATGGAAAGGGAAAGCCGCAGACGCGGGCGCCGCGTCACATGGGGGGCGGAAAACGATTCGGCCTGGGGAACGCTCTTCACGAACGACCCCTTTCCCCGGCTCCGCCAGATCACTCCCTCGTCCGCCAACAACTGCAAAGCTTTCCGCACCGTGATCCGGCTCACCCCGAACCGCTCCCCCAGCTCGGGTTCGGTCGGCACTTGGCTTCCGACCGGGTAGCGTCCACCGGTTATCTCGCTTTCGATCCACCGCTTGATCTTGAAATAAAGCGGCGTCGGCAGCCGGTCTTCGTGGTTGTCCTGGTCGGAATTTGGCATGGAAAAGGGAATCCGGCCCGGTTATTTCCCCGGATCCCGGATTTCCCCGAATAAGTATTATTCGTTCTATTGGGTCAAGAAACTTGCCGCGACAAACAGGGGTTGACACCTACCAAAAGGTATGCCAACAATACTTTTCATGGCAACCGTTCCGGGTGAAACATCTCAATCGTTATGCTCTCAATCCACCTGCCATTCCGGAACTAACCCACCAAAACCTATGCGAATGAAAACACCATCTCCCCGCGCGCGCTTCCTTGCGTTGTCGTTTGCCGTCTCCTCTCTCTGTGTGCTGCCGCTCTCGGCGCAGATTTCCTCCTGGGAAGGGAGCTCCGGAAATTACAACGATTCAGCCAATTGGCAAAACGGATTGATCCCCGAGGCCTCCCGCGCGGTTCAGTTCACCACGGTGAACGCCGCCTACACCGTGCAGTTCACCCAGGACGAAACTGTCGGACGGCTGTTCAACCGGGGCGGAAACGTCACGTTCGACCTCGGCGGCAACACCTGGACCATCCTCGCCGAGCTCGACGCCAACTCCGCGAATTTCGACAGCGGGTTTTCCCAAAACACCACCGTTTTCACCGGCGGTGGAAAAGTGGTGAACGCGGGCGCGGCCAATATCGGCGGCAGCGCCACCGGCATGCCGCGCCATGTCGTCCTCGAAGGTCCAGACCTCGAATGGGAAAACACCGGTATCTTCCGGGTCGGAACCAACACTCCGTTTGGAGGCAACACCCTCAGCAATCACAGCCTGACTGTCCGGGACGGCGCCGCGCTCTCCATCGGAGCCGAAGTGCTGATCGCTGCAAACAGCGGGGCCAGCAACAATGTGATCAAGGTGTCCGGAGCCGATTCGAGCTTCACCTCCGGAAACAACGTCATGATCGGTCCCCGGAACACTGGAACGGGAAGTGGCAACGTCTTCAGAGTGGAAGATGGGGGTAGCGCCGACGTGCAGGGCATCCAGATCGGACGCGGCGACAATAACGCCAACCGGGTCGAATTGGCGGACGCGGGTAGCCTGATCCAGGCCGCTTTCGTCCAACTCGGGGCCAATGCTTCGGTCGGAAACATCTACGAGCAGACCGGCGGGACGCTTTCGATCAACGAAGAGCGCGGACTCGGGGTCAGCTATTTCCTTTTAGCCACCGCCTCGAACGAGGCCCGCTTCCTCGGAGGCGACGCGATCATCACCCGGGCCGACGGCACCGCCTACATGCGGGCGGTCGGGGAGAGCTCGATCCTGATCGATGGAGGAAACGTCACCACCGACGACATCCGCCGTTTGGCGAACGACGGTGAAATTCTTTTCCATTCGGGATCGCTGACGCTCGGGTACGCCACCTATGCCAACGCCCCGTCGCCGTTCACGGTCGGTTCGGGCGAAGGATCGGGAGCGACCCTCACTTTGGCCGATGGCATCTTTGAGTTCGGTTCCAACTCCGGTCTGGTGATCGCCTCCGACGGGATCTTGACCGGCAACGGCATCATCGAAGGGAACCTCGCCATCGAAGGGCGCATGGAAACCGACGGAGTGGTGATGGTCTTCGGCGACGCCTCGTTCGCCCCCGGGGGAACTTTGCGGGTCGGCCTCGACACGCTGACGGCCGCGCCGCTGCAGGTATTCGGTCCGGTCGATATCGACGGCGGGCACCTCGATCTGATCGCGGACGAAGCGTGGAATCCGGAACTCGGCGCCTCCTTCGAAGTGATCTCCTGGGGCGACCGCACCGGCGAGTTCGACAACGCCGCCCAAGGCGAGTTGATCGCTCTCGGCGCCGTTCATTTGCGGGCCAACTACGGCAGCACCGGCCTCGTTTTGACGGTGGTCGATCCCGACGCCCCGGCGGGTGAAACGTTTTCCGCCTGGGCCGACCGGATGGGACTCTCCGGCGAGCAGGCCGCTCCGGATCGTGATCCGGCCGGTGACGGGGTCAGCAACCTCGTCAAATACGCTCTCGGTCTCGATCCCCTGCAACCGACTCCGCTCGGATCGGTCCTCGAGATCGCCTGGAGCGAAGAGGAGGGCGACGAATATCTTTCGATCGCGGTCGACCGCGATCCGGACGCGGTGGAAGCGGTCTTCGGGGCCGAAGTCTCGGGCGATCTGAACGAATGGCTGTCGGGCGTCGAGCACGTGCGGGTCGCCGAGGAGACTCCGGAACGAATCGTCTTCACCGACCGCATCAAACGAAGCGAATCCGACCGCCGCTTCATTCGCCTCCGGGTCACACTGGCGAACGAATAAGCGACTCGGGATAA
Source organism: Verruconatronum alginivorum (assembly GCF_056590205.1). Lineage (NCBI taxonomy): Bacteria > Pseudomonadati > Verrucomicrobiota > Opitutia > Opitutales > Verruconatronaceae > Verruconatronum > Verruconatronum alginivorum. Next base: position 5,317,288 of record NZ_JBWPVQ010000001.1, read on the forward strand.
ACGATATAACGGGAAAGAAACCGAAGGTGATTGTCGATTGTCATGTGCATCCCGACTGGGATTGGCCGGCGATAGCGGCGGCGGCGAAGCGGCATCGCATCGACCGTCTCTGCCTCTTCTCGATCGCCAGCCAACCGCTGGAAGGGGAGAAGGCCGGGGAGCCGTGGAATCCGCCTCCGAAGCGGGTTTGCCGGGCCAACGATCATGTCGCCCGGCTCTTGGCCGCCAATCCCGGCAACACCTACGGTTTCTGTTTCCTGAATCCCCGGGATCCAGTCTTTTTCCGCGAGGAACTGGTCCGCTGTATCGCGGAGGGACCGTTCATCGGGATCAAATTATGGATCTCCTGCAAAGCCACCGATCCGCGGGTCGGGGAGGTGGCCGAGCTCGCCGGGAAGCACGGGGTGCCGGTGCTGCTCCATTGCTGGAATAAAACCACCGGCAACCTGATCCATGAATCGGACTCCCGCGACATTGCCGCGTTGGCCCGGGAGCATCCGGAAACCCGCCTGATCGCGGCCCACCTGACCGGCATCGGGGAGCGGGGACTCGCGGATCTCGCGCCCCTGCCGAACGTCCTGGTCGATACCTCGGGCGGCGAGCCGGAAACCGGCATTTTGGAGCTCGCCCTGAAGGAACTCGGGGCCGAGCGCATCTTATACGGATCCGACGCGCCGATCCGCGACTTCGGGTCGGCGTTGGGGCGGGTTCTCGACTGCCGGATGACCGCGGAAGAACGGATGGCGATCCTTGGCGGAAACTTTCTGCGGCAGATCGCTCGAAAAACAGAGGTAGCGCATGTGGTTTGATTGCAACACCTTCTTCGGCAACTGGCCCTTTCGCGAGCTCCCGGCCGCGACCGATTTAAAACGTTTTCGCGAGGAGACGTGGCGGAATGGAATCGTCCACTGTTGGGTCTCCCCCATGGAGGCCTTTTTCCACCTCGATCCCGTCGCCGACAACGAGCGTTTGGGAGAGCGACTGGCGGAGATCGACGGCGCGAAGCTCCTGCCGGTGATCCATCCGTTCGTCCGCGGCGACTCTTGGATCGGCCGGCCCGGGGTCGCTCCCGGTTGCCGCTTGGCCCCGGGTTGTCACCGTTTTCGGTTGAACGATCCGGCCCTCGACCGGTGGATCGCAGACCTCGACCCGGCCTGCCGGATCATCGTGGTGACCCTGCGGTTGATCGACCGGCGCAGTCACGCCGGGGCGTTCCTGTCGGACGAGACGCCGATCGAAGATCTTTTTGGGTTGGCGGAGCGGCATCCCGACCGGCGTTTTCTGGCGACCGGCGCGACCACCGGAGAGATAATCCGGGAGCCGGAGCGGTTTCCCAATCTCTTCTACGAAACTTCGTTCATCGATGGTTTGGACGGTGTGGCGAAGGCCTTTGCCGCGACCGGTGGACGAATTGTTTTCGGGTCGGCGTCCCCCCTCTTTTATTCGCTCGCCGCCCGGCGGAAAGTTGAATTCTGCTCGCTCGGAACGGAAGAGATCAACCGGATCGCCGCCGGTTCTCTTATATTCGAGGACACCCCTGAATTTTCATCGGAACATTCCTTGTGACCTGTTAACTCAAATCGATATAGCTCATGACATACTCATCCAATCCATCACCCAACCGAGCTTTCACTCTCATCGAGCTCCTCACCGTCATCGCCATCATCGGAATCCTCGCCGCGATCCTGATTCCGGTCGTGGGGGCGGTCCGGGAATCGGCCCGGAAGTCGGTCTGCGCCTCCAATCTCCGGGAGATCGGCGCGGCCTTGCACTTGCATGCGAACGACCACAACGACCGGTTTCCCGGCTTTTGGCAGGACGACCGGGGGAGTTTCGGTCCGGCAACCAACGGCGGCAGCGGCAACGGGGGCGGACCGCACGAAAAATTGCGGGCCCGGGGTTACGTCGACACCACCGATATCTTCTTTTGTCCGGCGGACATGGTCCGGCGGCCGACCCGCGACGAAAACGGCTGGGCGGCGAATCCGGAGCAGGGGAACACCGCCACCACCCACACCGGTTATTTCCAGGTCTTTGGAACCGGGGCCGACTCGGGCGCGGTGGGACGGTTGATCCCGCGGGCCCGGGCCACCCATGATCCCCGGGCGATCGTCGCGTCCGACCAATGGACCTACGGACCGTTCAGTGCGTTTCACGAAAGCGGAGGCATTAACGTCCTGCGTCTCGGCGGGAGCGTCGAGTGGTACGCGGAGAGTCAGTTGGTCAACCGCAACGCTGGCGTCAGCATGTATCGGGATCTCGAAGAATGAGTTGTCGCGAAATTTCGATCCATCCTTGTTTCAACCGATTGCGGAAAGCCGTCCAAGCCGTCGCACCTATGTTGATCGCTTCCTTGTTTCTTTCATCGGCCAGCCACCTTCCGGGGGAGGTCCTGCAAAACCATGGCCGTCCCGCCGCCATTTCCGAAAGCCGGGGGGTGATCGCCGCGGCCGACGGCCAAGGGGAGCCGTTGATCCTCACGCTGCCGATGGACCGTTTCGCGGGGGAGTTGCGTTCGTCGCTTTTGATCATCGATCCGAAGGACGGGACGAGCGAGCAGTTCTGGTATCCAGATGATGGAGTCGCTTCGGGGCCTCCGTTCCACTTGATGTTCTCCTCGAAGGGGCGGTTTTACACCATGTTCGGCGAGACCTTCCTGGAGTTCGACCTCGACGCCCGGGAATGGCGGTTCGCCGAGGAGAAGATCGGGGGAATGGCGATGTCGCTCGCGGAGGGACCGGACGGCACGATCTACACCGCGATTTTCCCGACATCGACCTTGTTCGCCTACGACCCGGAGAAGAAGAAACTGACCCGGTTGGCCCGTTTGGATGAGCGGGAGCAATATCCCTCGTCGTTGATCGCGACCCGGGATGGCTGGATCTACTCCGGGGTCGGCAACGCCCGGAGCGATGTGGTCGCCTACCGTCTCTCCGACGGAACCATTCGTTCGCTCACCCCGGATGCGGACCGTCGGACCGGTCACGGTCAGGTCCTGCTCGGGAACGATGGGCGGGCTTACGGCAAACTGCATGCGGCCGACTCCCAATGGTATCGGTTTGAAAACGGCGCGGCCCATCCGGTGGATGCGGGGGCGGTCCCGGCGATCCGGGAGACCGGGGCGACCCGTTGGCAGGGAATGCTGCGCGACTTTCCGAACGGCTGGTATCTCTCCAAATTCGATCTGCCGAATCACACCTATGAGGTGATCAAGTCGAACGGACAGCGGATCAACGGAACCTTCGACTACGAATCGGTGGGAGCCGAAATCTCGTCGATCACCATCGGACCGAACGGAAAGCTTTTTGGATCGACCTCCCATCCGATGCGCCTTTGGAACTTCGATTTGGCCGCCGGCAAAGTGTCCGACGTCGGGGCGGTTCGCCCGATCGGGGGAGGGAACATCCCTGATTTCGCCCGCAAAGGAAACCTGTTGGTCGGAGCTTCCTATTCGCAAGGCGATCTGTGGATTTATGACACGGAACGTCCCTTCGATGGACGGGGAATCGCCGAAGCGAACCCTCGGCCCTCCGCCAATTTCCGGCCGCACGTGCAGCGTCCGCGGGTGACCTTTCTCCATCCCGACGGCCGTACCGTTTTCGCCGCCGGGTTCCCGGGGTATGGAAGCACCGGCGGGGGGATGTTGGTTTATGACTTGGAGCGGGATGAGACGGTCGGGCAACTCACCCCTGAGGAGTTGATCCCGGGGCAAAGCACGATCGCATTGCGGGCGCTCTCCAACGGCATCCTCGTCGGCGGCACCAGCATCCTCACTCCCGGTGGAGGACACCAGATGGCCGACCAGGCCGAAGTGTATTGGCTGGATTGGGACAAACGGTCGGTCCTGAGCCGGGTGGTCCCGGTCGACGGAGCCCGCGAAGTCATCAGTCTGGCCGTCATGAACAACGATCGGGTCATCGGCATCACCCGCGAATCGGTCTTGTTCTCCATTGAGGGAGCTTCCCCCGACAAAGGCGTCTCGAACCGGCGCGACTTGCTCGAATACGGGTCACCCGTCCGTCGGGGCGGGGGCACCCTGCTGAAATCCGAAGACCGCACGCGCCTTTGGGTGATGTTGTCCAACGCCTTGGTCGAGATCGATCCCGGCAGTTTGGAAACGATCGCCGTCCGCAAGCTCGAAGTCGCGCCGACCGCCGGAGGGGCGTTGGTGAATGGACGGGTCTATTTCAGCAACAGCTCGGATCTCTGGAGCGTTGCCTTGCCGGAGTGAGAGAATGACCCTCCGCCGGGCATTCCTGGTCGCGCTCTCGGTTGCTCTCACAATCACCGTCGTCACGGGATTGCCGGCGCAGATTTCCTCTTGGGAAAGCAATGCCTCCGGCGACTACCGGGAACCGGCCAATTGGCAGCACGGTTTGGTTCCCGAGGCCTCCCGTGCGGCGCAGTTCACCTTGGTCGATGGCACCTATACGGTCCGTCTGACCCAGGATGAAACGCTCGGACGGTTTTTCAACCGCGGCGGCAATGTCACCTTTGATCTAAACGGCCACACCTGGACCATCCTCGCCGAAATCGACGCCAACTCGGCGAACTTCGACAGCGGATTCTCGCCAAGCACCACGATCTTCACCGGCGGCCGTGTTTGGAACGCGGGGGCGGCCAACATCGGGGGGAGCAACACCGGCATGCCGCGCCACCTCATCCTCGCCGGACCGGACTTGGCATGGGAAAACTCCGGTGTTTTCCGGATCGGGACCAACACGCCGTATGGCGGCAACAGTGTGAGTCATCACAGTTTGACGGTGCGGGACGGCGCCGAACTCTTCGTGAACGGCGCCGAACTGTTGATCGCACCGAACTCCGGGGGCAGCCACAATGTCGTCAAGGTGACCGGCGCGGGTTCCAACCTCACCACCAGCCTGAACGTCATGATCGGACCCCGCACCTCCGGGGCCGGCAGTGGAAACTTGCTCCGGGTGGAGAAGGGCGGAAGTATCCAGATTTTGGGGATGCAGGTCGGCCGGGGTGACAACCACTCCAATCGGTTGGAAATCGCCCACGAAAGCAGCCTTTTCCATGCCGCCTTCATCCAGCTCGGTTCCAACGCCTCCACCCGGAACATCCTCGAACAAACCGGCGGGATGTTGCTCGTCGATGGGAGTCGCGGACTTGGGGTGACCTATCTTCTGCTGGCGACCGATGCGAACGAAGCCCGCTTCCTCGGCGGGGAAACGATCATCACCCGCACCGACGGCACCGCCTACATGCGGGCGGTCGGTGGCAGCGCGATCCTGATCGATGGCGGAAAGGTCACGGTCGACGACATCCGCCGCCTCGCGGGCGATGGGGAAATCCGTTTCGATTCCGGGAGGTTGAGCATCCGGTCGGCCCAATACAGTGCCGCATCCGCTCCGTTTGTCGTGGGGGACGGCGCGGGTTCCCGAGCCATTTTGCATTTGTCCGGGGGAACGTATGAGTTCGGTGCCAACTCCGGGCTGGTGATCGCCTCCGATGGCGAGCTGACCGGCGACGGAGTCATCCAAGGATCGGTGACCGTGGAAGGAACCTTGGGCGGCGACGGGGAGATCGCCGTGAACGGCGACGTAGTGTTCGCCCAAGGGGGAAGCCTGAAAATCGACCTGACATCGCTGGTCGCGAGGCCGCTGCAAGTTTCCGGCGCGCTTCGTCTCGACGGTGGGGAACTTGAACTGGTAGCGAGCCCGGGCTGGATTCCGGAGATCGGACGAACCTTCACGGTGGTTTCATGGAACGGTGGCCGGAGCGGTTCGTTCGCCAATGCGGCCCAAGGTGAACGGATCGAACTCGGCGATGCGCTTTTGCGGGTCGATTATTCCGGTGGAAATCTCACCCTGACCGTGGTCGATCCCGATGCCCGGGGCTCCGAAACGTTTTCCGCCTGGATCGCCCGGATGGGAGTCTCCGGCGACCAATCCGGTCCGCCCGGCGATCCGGCCGGCGACGGGGTGAGCAACCTTTTCAAATACGCGGTCGCACTCGATCCCTTGACCCCCGTTTCGGCGGCCGCGCTTTTTGGAATCGGATGGATCCACGACGAGGGCGACGATTATCTCTCGATCGCCGTGGACCGCGATCCCGCTGCCGTGGAGGCGACTCTGTGGGCGGAAGTCTCCGACAACCTACGTGATTGGCGACGCGGGGAAGAGCACGTGACGGTGGCGGAGGAAACCCCGCGGCGGATCGTTTTCCGCGACCGGGTGAAAAGAAGTGAATCCGAGAGACGGTTCATCCGACTCCGGGCTTCATTGACCCATCTTCTGGAGTATCATGGCCGGCCGACCGCCATCTCCGAAGCCCGCGGTGTGATCGCGACGGCCGACGGTCAGGGCAATCCGTTGATCCTGGCCCTGCCGATGGACCGCTTCGAAGAGGAATTGCGTTCCTCGCTCCTGATCATCGATCCAATCACCGGAGCGAGCGAGCAGTATTGGTATCCCCATGACCAAGTCGCGTCGGGCGCTCCTTTCCATCTGATGGTTTCATCGACCGGACGGTTCTACACCATGTTCGACCAAACCTTTCTCGAGTTTGATATCGACGCCCGCGAGTGGCGATTCGCGCAAGAGAGAATCGGAGGAATGGCGATGTCGTTCGCCGAAGGAACGGACGGACGGATCTTCACCGCGATCTATCCGACTTCGACCCTGTTTGTTTACGACCCGGACGCGAAACGATTGACCCAATTAGCCCGGTTGGACAACCAGGAGCAATATCCCTCCTCGCTGGCGGCGGCGGCGGACGGCTGGGTTTACGCCGGGGTCGGCAATGCCCGGAACAACGTGGTCGCGTATCGACTCTCCAATGGCACACTCCGTTCGCTCGCTCCGGAGGCGGAACGCAGGACCGGGTTCGGGCAGGCCTCTCTCGGGGTCGACGGCCGGGCCTACGGGAAACTGCATGCGGCCGACGACCAGTGGTATCGGTTCGAGAACGGAACGGCCCATGCGGTCCCGGCGAATGAGGTGCCCGCATTCCGCGACACCGGCGCCACTCGATGGCAAGGGATGCTGACCGACTTTCCGAACGGATGGCGTCTCACCAAATTCGACCTTTCGAACCGAATCTATGAGGTCACCACCTCGTCCGGCCAACGGCTGAGCGGCAGCTTCGACTACGAATCGGTTGGCGCGGAAATTTCGTCAATTATCGAAGGCCCCGGGGGCAAGCTATTTGGCTCGACCTCCCATCCGATGCGCTTTTGGAGGTTCGACCTCTTCGGGGGCGACTTGCTGGACATGGGAGCGGTCCAACCGATAGAAGGAGGGAATATTCCGGATTTCGCCCGCAAGGGAGATCTGCTGTTCGGAGCCTCCTATTCGCAAGGGGATCTCTGGATTTATGACGCCAATCGAAGCTTCGATGGACGGGGAACCGTCGGGGCCAACCCGCGCCTGGCCTCCCATCATCGACCCCATGTGCAACGCCCGAGGGTCACTTTCCTCCATCCCGACGGACGGACCATCTTCGTCGGCGGATTTCCCGGCTACGGAAGCACCGGCGGAGGCCTGCTCGTTTTCGATTTGCAGAGAAACGTCACCATCGGGCGGCTCACTCACGAGGAGTTGATTCCATGGCAAAGCACCATCGCCTTGCAGGCCCTTTCCAATGGCGTGCTCGTCGGCGGAACCAGCATTCTGGCCCCCGGTGGAGGCCATCAAATCGCCGACCAGGCGGAGGTGTATTGGTTCGATTGGGACGAGAAGTCCGTATTGAAACGCCTGGTGCCCGTCGAAGGCGCCCGGGAAATCGTCAGTTTGGCGGTCATGGAGGACGACCGGGTCATCGGGATCACCCAAGGATCGGTTTTGTTTGCGATCGACGGAGCGAATCCTGACGGAGGCGTGTTGGTCCGGCGCGAATTCGCCGAGTTCGGTAATCCCGCCCGCCGCGGCGGACGAACCTTGATCCCCTCCGAGGACGGAACCCGGCTTTGGGTGGTGCTGTCGGATGCCTTGCTGGAAGTCGATACCGCAAGCCTTGAACCCGTCGCCGTGCGGGAACTCGAAGTCTCTCCGACCGCCCTCGGGGCTTTGGTGAATGGACGCCTTTATTATGGCAACAGCTCGGATCTCTGGAGCGTCGCCCTGCCGGAACGAACAATAGAATGAACTCGAAAGCAGCCAAACTCTTGATCGGTCCCCACGGAACTCCCATTGAGGAGTCGTCCGGATGGACTGCGAAACGCGAGGAGATTCGAACCCGCGTGACTCCATATCTCGGAACTCCCGAGGAGATCGTGTCCCCGGTTCCCGAGTATCGGATTCTCGACCGTTTCAAAGAGAATGAAATTGAGCATCTAAAGATCGAATACCAGGTGGAAGCCGACGAACCGGTGCGAGCCTATCTTCTCCTGCCACCGGAGGAACGGAGGAAGAACGGCGCCGCCATGCTTTGCCTCCATGGAACATCGCCTGACGGGAAAGAAGGGCAGATCGGTCGAGGAACGAAGCCGCGGCGGGATTACGCCCGCTACCTGGCCGAACGGGGATACATCACGCTGGCTCCCGATCATCTGGCGGCGGGAGAACGGATCGCCGATGGAGAGAAGGCTTTCGATACCGCGCGATTTTATCAAAAACATCCCCGTTGGTCGGCGGTCGGGAAGGCGATCTGGGACGGAAGGCGAGCTCTCGACATTCTCGAACGAATCGAAGGAGTCGACTCGCGGAAGATCGGGGCGGTCGGGCACTCGCTCGGGGGGCATGGCAGCATGTTCCTCGCGGCGTTCGACGAACGGGTCGCCGCGGCGGTTTCCAGTTGCGGTTTGGCGGTCTGGCAAAACAACCCGCAACGGCTGCAATGGGCGCGGGAGGAGTGGTACGTTTACTTTCCGGCCTTGAGGAAGCCGTTCCAGGAAAGCGAAACGCCTCCCTTCGACCTCCATGAATTGGCGGCATTGATCGCGCCGCGTCCGTTTTTGAATCTCTCCGGCCTGGGCGATCCGATGTATGGCAACAACGAAGCTCTCGGTGAAGCCGGCTTCGAACTGCATCAGGTGTATTCGTTGCTCGGACACGGCGAACGGGTCGGCAATTTTCTTTTCGGCGGCGGGCACGAGGTTCCCGAATACGGCCGCGCTCTCACCGCCGCGTGGTTCGACCGCTGGCTGGTCGACGGAGAACTCTCCTCTTAACTCACCCAAATTGAAAACGAAAACTATGAAAACGATCGATCAAGAAAACGAAACGACACTCGCAATCGACGGAGGCAAACCGGCGGTGGGCGCACCCGCTCCGGCGCTCGTCCGTTGGGACGACCAGGAACGACGCCAGTTGTCCGAAATGATCGGACAACCCTCCCTGTTTTATTGGAACGGACCGCAAACCAAGTTGTTGGTCGAGCGGTTCCGGAAACATTATCCCCTGGAGTTTGTGATGCCGTGCTCGTCCGGGACGGCGGCGATCCATATCGCTATCCAAGCGGCGGGAATCGAACCGGGAGATGAAGTGATCACCTCGCCTATCACCGACATGGGGACGGTCACCGGAATTCTTTACCAGCAAGGGGTGCCGGTCTTCGCCGACCTGGAAGCCGCCAGTTCGAATCTCGATCCGGCCGACGTCGCGGCGAAAATCACTCCGAAGACCAAGGCGATTCTGGCGGTTCACCTGGCGGGCAATCCTTGCCGGTTGGACGAACTCCGGGCCCTCTGCGACCAGCACGATTTGGTGTTGATCGAAGACTGCGCCCAGGCGTGGGGAAGTTGCTACCGAGGAAAACCAGTCGGGACCGTAGGGGACATCGGATGTTTTTCGCTCAATGATTTCAAGCATATCGGTTCCGGTGACGGAGGGGTGGTGGCGACGAACTCCCGGAAGTTCGGTGAGCGCCTTCAAATGTATGGAGATAAAGGATACGACCGGGTCAAAGGAACCCGTTCCCCGGCGTTTCTGGCCCCGAACTATCGGATCAGCGAACCGCAGTCCGCGATCGCGGCAGTCCAGATGGAACGGTTGGTGGAGATCACCTCGCGGCGCCGCGAACTCGGCGATCTGCTCACCCGGGAGATTGCCGGGTTGGACGGCTTGCTCCCGCACGGAGTCGATCCCGAGGACGCCTGCAGTTACTGGTTCTATCTCTTCCGCTTCGATCCCGAGCGGTTTCGTTGCGACCGGGATCAATTCTCGAAGGCGCTGGTGGCAGAAGGGGTTCCCGCCACTCCGGGCTACATCCCGACTCCGTTGTACCGTTATCCGGTGTTCCAGAACCACAACTTCTTCGGAGGACGGTGGCCGATCAAGGAACTTGGACTGACTTCGATGGACTACACGAAGGTCCATTTGCCGGAATCGGAAGCCATTCTCCGCACATCGATCAAAATCGGCATCAACCAAGCGATGGACACCGATTATGTCCGGACTTTGGCCGTCGCGATGAAAAAGGTTTGGCGGGCCTACTCCGTCACGACCGGGAAATAACCACGCTTTCGAAGGCTGCCGTGGTTTCAAGCGTGAAACCGAGGCAGCCTTCTTCGTCGGATTGACAACGGAAAGTCTCGCCGCGCCATTGGATCGAATAGGTTCCCGGTTCCCCCATCACGGCGAGGAAACCCGAGGGTCCGGGAGCGTGCGGATTCGCCACCTCGGCTGTGAGGCGCTGGTTGTTCGGATCGTATTCAACCTTTCGGCACAGCGTATCGAATCCGCCGGTGAGGCGTCCGGCTTCGAAGACCGCTTCGTAAAGCGGAATCACGGGGAGGGCCAGCGCGCTGAAGTGCGGCGTTCCGATTCCCCGTTCGGTGGCGATGTGCAACGCCTCGAAGGTTTGGCCCCGGTGGGAGGCAACGGCGTTCTTCCACGCATCGGCAACCGCGCGGGCGAGGCGGAGGGCCAAGTCGAACTCGCCGCAATCGAGAAATGCCTTGAAGAAGAACCATTGATGGGCGATCCAGACCGAGCCGTTCCAATAGCCGCCATTGGAGAAATACGAGGCGCTTTGGTCGACGGTGGAAAGTCCGATCCGGGTCCAGAGTCGGCGTTCGTCCCGGCAATGGCCGAGAAGGGTGTCGCGAATCTTTCCCGGAGGAAGGCCGGCGACCAACGGTGAAACGCCGTCGAGTCCGCAGTTGAAATTGCTTCCGTCGGGCGCCCGGAGGTGTTCTTTGGTTTCGTCGATCACATAACCGAAGTATCCCGAACGGTCGTCCCAACTGAGTTGGAGCAGCGCGTCGAGAAACCGGCTCGCATCCCGTTCGTATTCGGCGACGTCGTCGTCCAAGTCGAGCGCGCTCGCGGCGAGGGCCATGATTTTGGATACGCGGGCGGTGTAGGCGGTGTTGGCGACCGGGCTCATGGTGCGGCCAAGGTCTTCCTCCGCCACATGGGCCTGCGCCGGGTAGTCGTCCCAACCGGCGGAGTTGTAAAAATAGGGCCACGGACAAAGGAGGCCGGTGCCGAACAGGTCCATGAGCGAATCCTCTTTTCCCGCCATGAACCGGTAGTATCTGCGCATTTTTGGATACATCGAGCGAAGGACTTCGACATCGCCAGTGCGTTGGTAGATCTCCCACCAGGCGAACGGTTGCGTCGGCAGAACGCTGCCGTGCAGGACCAGCGGTTTCGGGTCATCGGGGAGCGGCAGGTAGGCGTTGATATTTTCTAGCGACCGTTGCGGATCGTGGGAGACAAGCCCGAGACTTTGAATGCCGGCGTCCCATTGATACAGCGTAGGGAAGAACGCTCCCGGAGTGAAATATTTCACCCGCTCGCTCAGGAAATCCTGCGGATAACAAACGGTGGTGTAGGCGGCGGCGATCACCGCTTGGAGGCTTGGTTGGAACTCGGGACGGGAGGCGTGGAAACTCTTATTTCGGTTTCGAGTGTCGGCGGCTGGAGTGGCGTCGAGTGTTTCGCGAAGTTTGGCCCTGAGTCCCGTCGGCGAATCGGCGAAACCGATGGCGGCGCGGAGGGTGAGGGTGCTTCCGGCGGGGCAAAGGAGGGGACGCAGGTCGCCGACCAGGTGTTCGTTTTCCCGGTCGAAGATCCGGTCGCGGGTCCAATAACGTGAGACCGATCCGAGTCGGCGGTAATGGGCGGCCGGATCTCCGGCGGAAAATTTCCAGACATGGAAGGGGACGTCCGACTGGGGGAGAGTCACGCAAACGCCGTACCATCGGTCCGGGGAAAGAGGGGAACGGAGGGCGAAAAAATCGTCCTCGACGTGACGCTCCAAGTTCGGTTCGAAAGGCCGGACGCGGATCCGTCTGTCGCTCGCGGGATCTCCTTCATTTTGCAGCAGGAAAAATCCGTCGACGAAGAGTTCGCCGTCCGGAGTTCCATCAGGAAGCTCCAAGGCGAACGGATGACTTCCGGCATCGCAGCCGGGGAAAGGAAGTTCGGCGAAACGAAGCGCGCCGGGAGCGAGTGCGGGACCGGTGGGGGCGAGTTGGATCGACAGGGGTTTCCCGCCGAAAAACAACCGGGGGTGGACTGGTTTACTTCCGGTGAAGGCGTAGCGAATCGCGAGTCGACCGGCGGGCATGCCGGACGGGAGGGGCCAATTCCATTCGGCCCGGGCGCCGGGTTGCGCGGTGAAGGCGGGACCGAGGGCGAGGCGTTCTACGAAGAGCCCGGACGGGATGGTTCCTTCGCGGCATTGGTCGACGCCGGTCGAGGGGAGCGATCGGTTGAGCGACGCGTAGCGATGGGCCGGCAGGAACGATTCACCGGGGGCCAGATCGAGCTCCGTGATCGGATCCTCCTTCTGAAACCCGAGGGCGAAGTCGAGACGGAAGGCGATCTCGCGTGGGCCGCCGTTTTGAAAATCGATGGTGGCCAAGCGGCGGTCGGGCCAAACGCCCGTCACGGTGACGTCGGCCTGGCAATCCGGATCCATGAGAAAACGAATCTGGTAGGAACCGAGATCGCGGTCGGCCGCGACCGGTGTCACGTTCCAGGAATCGCGTTTGTCCGGAAAGTGAATTCGCTCCGCGTGAATCCCGGGAATGAAGATGCATTCGAACAGTCGACCCACGGCCGGATCGGCGATATGCGACAAGGCGAACGAGTCCTTGGAATAGGGACCCCATTCCGGCAGGGAAAGGTCCCGGGTTCGCTCCAGGCGAGAATAATCGAGCATCCTTTTACGAAACCAAAATGGAGGGTTTGTGTCGAGAGAGTGGTGACAAAATTTCCGGTTATTCGTTTGCCCCGATCACCCGGTTTCGATAGATCTCGGATTCGTTGAATTTAAGTCGCAGCATGGATTCGAAAACATCGCAAAATCGTCCAAAAAAAATCGTCGACACGCATCAACATGTGTTTTGGCACGGCCGGGACGATCGGGGGTTGATCGCCGACATGGACGCCCATGGCATCGAGTACGCCTGGCTGTTGAGTTGGGAGATCGCGCCGTTCGAGGACGCCGCCCCTTACCATGGCGTGCTCAACCCGGTCCATGTTCGTTCCGACGGCACCCATCCGGGAATTCCGCTGTCGGATTTGATCCTCGCCCGTGACCGGTATCCCGGACGCTTCCTTCTCGGATATTGTCCGCATCCGCTGCTAGGCGACGCTCCGGCGTTGTTGCGTGCGGCGGCGAAGATCCATGGGGTGCGTGTCTGCGGGGAATGGAAGTTCCGGATACCGTTCGACGATCCCCGGTCGTTGGAACTTTTCCGGGCCGCCGGAGAGTTGGAGATGCCGGTCGTCCTGCACCTCGACATCCCGTACCGGAAGACCGCCGAGGGCGGGATCGAGTATCAGAACAATTGGTATGGAGGAACGGTGGAAAACCTCGCCCGAGCCTTGGAGGCCGTTCCGGAGACGAAGTTCGTCGGTCACGCCCCCGGGTTTTGGCGGGAGATCAGCGGCGACGCGGCGGATGACCCCGCCCTTTATCCGAATGGGAAGGTGGTCGAGGGCGGGAAGCTTTACGACCTGTTCGATCGGTATCCAAATCTATATGCTGATCTTTCGGCCGGATCGGCGTTGCAAGCGCTGAAGCGGGATCCCGGTCATGCCGTTCGGTTTCTGACCCGATACCAGGACCGGCTGTTGTTCGGGCGGGATTATTACGAGCGCGATCTGTTTACCTTTCTGGAGGGACTTTCCCTACCGGCCGAGGTGCTGGAAAAAATTTGTTATCGCAACGCTGAAGGCTTGGTTCCGGTTCGAGAGTAAACGACGCGGACCGGGGGCAGAGACCGACGGGCGAGGTAACGCGCATTTGCTATGTTTCTATAACATGTTAAATTCATTGAACATCCGGGTGAGAGGGAGTTTATTCGGGTTCGTTGTAGCACTAACGTTGCAGCAAGCCCGAAAATCACTATGCGCGTCTCATCTCTTTCCCTCCTTGCCCTTGCAAGCGCTTCCTTGACCTTCGCGGGACCTCCCGTACCCGCCGCTGTTCCGGGGGACTTTCCCGTGACTGACGGCTTGGTTTCGTACCTCGACAGCGACTCGATCTATGTGGATGGCGGTCGGGTCTTTCGCATGTTGGATCGGTCCGGTTCCGGGAACGACGCCGTTGAAATCGGATTCCAGCAACCGGTAGCCCCCGTGCTGATATCCGAGGCCACCCCGACCGGATTGGATGCCGTTCGTTTCGATGGGGTCGGTGGCTACATGGATGTTGGACCAAACCCGGAAGATTTCGATGGGAAGGGGATGACGACATTCGTGGTTTTTCGGGCGAACAGATTGAGCATTGGACGGATGATCAACTCAGGTTACGCGACGCTCAATCCGGATGATCCCGAATCCCCGGCGAACTTCAAAGTTCACGGTATGATGGCGCGCGATGTTGATCGGTTGATGGTTCAAAACCGCAGTCTCACCGGTGGTGCGGTCGCGGCCTCCTCACCATCAGTTGTCAAGACCGGTGAGTTTTATCTCGGCGTGAATTACCTGCTCGAAAACGGAGAGATGCTGGCGATCATCCGGGATGTCGCCAATAACCGCTCGGTGGGCGATGGGTCGGGTGCGACCTCTGATCCTCAAGGTCACCAATTGACCCGGATCGGAGCCGGATCCGTCTTGCGGGGACCGACGCCGGAGGAGTTCTTCGACGGTGATATCGCGGCGGTTTTGGTTTACAACCGGACATTGGATCCGTTCGAGTTGCTCGACGTGGAGGAGTTTTTGCAGAATGCGTATCTGGGCAATGGAATTCCCGTTGAACAGCTGGAGAGTCCGCCGGTGACGAGTGGATTGGTCTTGCATCTCCACGCGGGAAATGTGGTGACAGAAGACGAATTCGTGAAGGAGATGCTGGACGTTTCCGGCCGGAGTAATCATGCCGAAGCGTTTGTGGTCGAAGATCTTCCCCGTCCAGCTCCGGTGCTGGTATCGGCGGCGACTCCGAGTGGGCGGGATGCGCTGCAGTTCGATGGGTCAAGTCAGTACCTGCAGATCGAAGGAAATCCGGATGATTTCGATCGACGTGAAATGACTATGTTCGCGATTTTCCGTCCCGAGGCTTTCGGGACCGGGCGCATTCTTACTTCCGGCTATCTCACGACCAATCCGGATGATCCAAGTGTGTTGGCCAATTACCGATTGCACGGGATGTTCAATCAAAATGGCGACAACGGACGGATGCTTCTCCAGAACCGGAACCTGGCGGGCGACGGCCGCAGCGCCTCCTCGGGCAACGGCTCGATCTCTCTCGGGGAATTTTATCTGGGGGTGAATCATTTGGAGGAAAACGGAAACTTCCAGGCGATCGTCCGAAACTCATCGAACCAACGCATCACTGGAAACGGCACGTTGGCCGACGCCAACCCTGTCGATCATCAACTGACCCGGATCGGAGCCGGTTCGCAATTCCGCAATGCCGGGGTGACGGACTACTTTAACGGTTACATCGCAGCTGTCGTGATTTTCAACCGGGCTTTGACCGGAAGCGAGCTCGAGGCGGTGGAGGAGTATTTGTATAATGAATACTTAAAGTCGGCCGATACGGGCGCGGATTTTGATAGTTGGATTGCCGGTTTCGACGTTCCTGTCGAATTGAGGGGACCGGGCGATGATGCCAGCGGGGACGGAATCACCAACTTGCAGAAATACGCATTCGGTCTGGATCCATTGGCGGCTTCCCGCGCGGGTTTGCCGGAAACCTTCTGGGAAGAGGTCGACGGCTTGGAGCGCTTGACGATGGTGGTCACGAAGAACCCGGACGCGGTCGTCGATTTCGGATTTGAAACCAGCGTTGACCTGGTCGATTGGGCTGTCGACGAGGGGGAGATTGAAATTGTGGAGGACTCACCGGAGATGATAAAGATACGCTTGGCGCCTTCTTCCGGGGACGAATCCCGAAAATTCCTTCGGTTGCGTCTCGCCTTGCCGGAGATCGAGTGATCGGTAATGAAGCGTAAATTGTAACCTTTGAAACAGGATAATAATATGACCATGACAAAACGAATGCACGTCTCCAAGGCGTTTACCCTGATCGAATTGTTGACGGTGATTGCGATCATCGCGATCCTTGCGGCAATCTTGATCCCGGTGGTGGGCAAAGTGCGGGAATCGGCGAGGAGCACGGGTTGCCGAAGTAACTTGCGGCAAATTGGAATCGCCATCCATGCTTTCGCTACAGACAACGACGATTATCTGCCCGGACCTTCGACGATCTATATCACGCCCCAATCCGGTGGAGGCCTTGCAGATCCCCTGATGTCGTATTTCGGACTTCCGGAAATGGATAACGATCAGATCATTGATATCCTGATTTGTCCGACCTATGCCACTCGTGTGGATATCGCTAATATCGCTCGCCCCCGCGCTTATCGGACCAATGATAGCCAGCGTGATTTTGTCGGCTTTCGGATCTATCCGTTGGGTCATCAACGCACCGATGGAGCGGATAATATTCCGGTTGGGCGATACAATCAATTGTCGGAAACGATTCCGGCCAGTCGCCTTTGGTTGATCACCGACTCCGATGGGCGACCGACGAACGTGAATTTGGAAGCGATGGTAATGACTCCGATGCACGAAACTTCCCGCAATTACCTTTTTCTCGACGGACATGTGGAATCCAAATCCGCCGCGGAGTATACCTATGACCGAGGGTGGTGATCATCGTAAATCCTCGGGAATCTGTCTTGCCGTTCTCCTGATTGGAACGGTTTCCGTTGGTTGGTCCGCCGTATTCGCCGCTCCGGTCGCGGACCACGTTCCCGTTTACCATGAACCGGGGCGGTTCGCTGGATGGCCCGCCAACCACGGCGCCTGGTCCTGGGGGGATGAGATTTTGGTTGGATTTGTGCGGGGCGATCACCTTGACCGCGGACCGGACCGCCACGCGCTCGATCCAGACCGTCCTCGCCGACACCTGTTGGCGCGAAGTCTCGACGGCGGGGTGACCTGGTCGATCGAAGGTGAGCGAGGATCGCCTCTCTTTCCTTCGTCGCCGCTTCGATCGTTGGAGCAACCGATCGATTTCGGGCATCCCGATCTCGCTTTCACGTTGCGGGGACGAAATCCCGCCCGATTTTATTTTTCATATGATCGGGGAAGAGACTGGGCAGGCCCTCACGCATTGCCTGACTTCGGAGCACCCTGGATTTCGGGGAGGACCGACTATCTGGTGCGCGACGACCGGAGTATTCAACTTTTTTTGACAGCGGGAAAGTCCGATGGCAGGGAAGGAAGAACCTTGTGCGCGGGGACCCGCGATGGTGGTCAGACCTGGGAGCTTCTCTCCTGGATTGGCCCGGAGCCGGAAGGGTTTCAAATCATGACATCGACAGTCGATCTCGACGGAGGGGATCTGCTGACGGCAGTTCGCCGGAGGGAGGGAAGCCATCGCTGGATCGAGACCTATCGATCGAGGAATCAAGGAAAGACCTGGTCCAGCGGCGGAAACGTGACGGGAGAGATTGGCGAAGGAAATCCGCCCAGTCTAATCCGGCTCCGTGACGACCGGCTGCTTCTGACCTACGGTTACCGGGCCGAACCTTTTGGGATGCGTGCGAGATTAAGCGACGATGAGGGCGGAACATGGAGTGCCGAAATCATTCTGCGCGACGATGCCGCGGGGTGGGACATCGGCTATCCTCGATCGGTTCAGCGCGCGGACGGACGGATTGTCACCCTGTATTATTATTTCGATCACGAGACCGGTCCGGAACGATATATCGCTGCCACGATCTGGGACCCTGATTCATTTTCTACCCAAAAATAACCTGATGACTCATCGTGAAACTTGAGAGATGAGGCGGCTTTATTTATTCCTGTCGGTTCTAGCGATCCTGCTTTCTCTTTTCGTTGGCACGGAGCGGGCGGAGGCCCAGGCGAGTTTGCTGGCTTGGAATAACCAGGGGCTGACCGAGTCGCAGCCGGTATTGGCTCCGTCCTCGCAGCATTCGGGAATCTCGGTGTATTCTCTTCTCTCGCTGGGACCGGGGCTTGAGCCGGGTTCGCTCACTAACGCCTGGGGGTCCTCGAATGTATTCGACCGGACCTCCAAGGAGGCGGCGATCGAGGCGGGCCAGTATTTCACGGTTCACTTCGGTCCGTCCCAAGGGGAAACCGTCGTCTCATTGGAACGCATTCGTTTCAACCTGCGGATCACGCAAGCAGCGTATGAGAATCCTGAATACGAGGTGCAGATGATCTGGCAATACAGCTTGAACGGGGTGACGTTTACGGATATCGGATTGCAGCCTTATGCGTTGTCGCCTGAGGCGACCGGTGCCTGGCATACGAGCGGCGTCGCTTTTAATCGGTTTCTTGGGGGAATCCCGATATTTCAGGATTCGGACTTCCATTATGTTTTCCGTCTGGTGGCGTGGTTGCAAAAGAAGGAGGGAGAAGTGCCGGGGGACATCGCGCCGGCCTCCCACCGGTTCGCCCTGAATCTCGGGCGGCGGTCGGGAAACGATCTCGATTTCATCGGGACGGTGACCGCGGCGGGTGCCGAACGTTTGATCGGGTGGAATCCGGATGGCCTAAGCGGGTCTTCTGCATCTTTCGAGCCGACCACGCTCGCCCCGACTGTCGTGGTTCATTCTCCGCTCTCGCTGGGGCCGGGACTCGCCGAAGGCGGTTTGTCGAACGCCTGGGGATCCGGAACCCAATTCAACCAGACCTCCATGGAGGCGGCTGTCGCCCAGGGACAGTACTTCAGTTTTGAAGTTGGGGTGTCGAATGAGAGTGAGGCTTTGCGGCTTCGTCGACTGCACATGAATGTGCGGTTGGTGGAAGAAGTGTATGTGGCAGGATCGGTTCGGTTTGTTTGGCAATACCGGGTGGGCACCGGTGGATATCAGACGATCGGGGTTCCGCAATCGATTTCGCCCGAAACAACGGGCCCATGGGATACCGATGGGGTGACGATGCCGAGCGTTGATCTATTCGGGGAGGTGGTTCCTTTGCAGATTCTGGACAAAATCACCTTTCGCCTGGTGGCCTGGACCGTGGAGCCGGGGAGTTTTTCGTTCAGCATAGGGAGAAAAACGGGAGATGATTTGGCGTTGAGTGGAGTTGTGGTGCCGGCCGTGAGCGGTCCCGAATCGGTTCCCGGCGTCTTGATTTCGCAAGTGCCCACGCCGCCGGATCGAGGGTATGTCGCGTCACCCTCAATTACCATTTTGTCCGACGGGAGTTATATCGCGTCGCATGATTTATTCGGTCCGAATACGCAGGAGGATACCGTCAGAATCTTTCGGTCGGAGGACCGCGGCGAAACGTGGAGCCGTGTATCGACGCTTTACGGACAATTTTGGTCGACGGTTTTTTCTCATGGGGACGATTTGTATATGTATGGGTACACCCAGGGAGCCCAACCGCGTTCGACTACGATTCGCCGGTCGTTGGACCGGGGTATAACCTGGAGTGATGCGGTCATAATCCGGGAGGGGGGAGGTGGCACGCCCAACACCCCTGCAATATTCGCTGGGCGGCTTTGGATTGCCCGGAGCGGAACTCAGGCGATGTCGGCGCCGGTCGACGCCGATTTGTTGAACCCGGCGTCGTGGTCTTTAACCCCGGTGGTTCCGTCGTCGACGAATTGGTTGAATGGTGCGTTCGATTTCTGGAGCGAAGCGCAGATTGTGGCCGCTCCGCATACCGGGGTCGTCGTTTTGCCCAAGGTTCACAATCTTCCCTATACCGGACGTATCCGGGTGACCGGTCCGGTGAGTCCATCGGTCTTCAATCCGGCCACCGATTTCAGCTTTTTCCCGGGAGGGGAGAAGAAGTTTGGCGTTCAATACGATTCCATTTCCGGGCGATTCTTTGCCCTGAGCAATCCGGTTTTGGAGGAGCACGCCAACGATCCGGTTTGGGGGGATTCTCCCGCGATGATCCGGAACGCCGCGGCCATTCTGTCGTCGCCTGATCTGATCGATTGGAAAGTGGAAGAAATTTTTCTCTACTCTCCGAACCTCGATTACGAAGCATTCCAATATTTGAATTTCGCGATCGATGGGGAGGATTTGGCGGTCGTGTCACGAACGGCATTCGATGTGGGAGGAGTGAAACCGACCCGTGGACACGATTCGAATTTGATCACTTTTCATCGGATTGAGAATTTCCGTGATTTCGTCCGTGGCGACGTTCAGATACCGAAACATTTTCCCGTGATGGCCGGATTGGTCGCCTATTTGGATAGTGATACGGTCGAGGTTGAGGACGGGCGGGTGATTCGCATGATCGATCAGTCGGGGTTCGGGAATCATGCGAACGAAAAGCAGGGATCCGGTCCGATTTCGGTGGCTGGCGCGACGCCGAGCGGTCGGCCTGTCTTGGAATTCGACGGGTTAGGAACCTTTCTGGAGATCGGGGAAAACAGGGCGGATTTCGATCGATCCGGGATGACGATGCTAACGGTGTTCCGGGCGCGGTCGTATGGGGTGGGGAGGATTTTAAACTCAGGTTACCTTACCACCGATCCGGAGAATCCGTCCGGGCCGGTGAACTACCGTCTTCATGGCATGTTCACTCCGAACGGCGAGGGAGGGAGGCTGGTTCTTCAGAACCGGGATCGTTCGGGGAGTCCCCGCGGAGCCACCTCCGGTCCCGGTAGCGTGGAGTTGGAGGAGTTTTACGTCGGAGTGAATCATTTGAGGGACGATGGTCAGGTGGAGGCGGTTGTCCTGGATTCCGCAAAGGTTCGTTTCGCCGGGAGCGGAACCGGGGCGAATGCGGTTCCGCGCCAACATCAATTTACCCGGGTAGGTGCCGGATCGGAGTTGCACGGTCCGGGGGTGGTCGATCACTTCCACGGAGATGTCGCGGCGGTGGTCATATTCAATCGGGCTCTGGAAACCGATGAATTGGAGGAAGTGGAAATGTATTTGTGGAATAAATACATGATTCTGGATTCGGCGGTGGTGAGTTTCGAAGAATGGATTGCGGGATTCGATCTCCCCCAGGAACTACGAGGACCCGGCGCGGATGCGAGCGGAGACGGAGTCACCAATCTCCATAAATACGCGTTTGGCCTGGATCCGTCGCAATCTTCCCGTGATGGTTTGCCTACGGTATCCTGGGAAGGGGAGGGAGAAGGGCGTTCATTGAAGCTCAGGATTCCGAAGAACCCGGTGGCCGCGGTTGATATTGTGGTGGAAACCAGCCGGGATTTGGTCGAATGGAGTTTCGACGAGACCGAATTTGAAGTCGTTGAGGAATCCGCGGACGAGTTGGTCGTCCGCCTCTTTCCGGTTCCGGGGACTTCCGGGCGTGGCTTTGTGCGGGTGAGGATTCTCTCGCGTGATCTGGAAAATTTCTAAACCAATGATGATGACAAATCGAATACAAATAAACTTTAGGAAATGGATTGCCTGCGCATCGCTTGCCGGTGTTGTCGCGGGGAGTGGGGCAACGCTCTGCGCCGACGAATTCGATGATCCGGCGATGAGTCCTCCGGCGGTGATTATGGATCCGTTCGTCAGTCAGTATGGCGATGGAGTGCGGCAGTTCCAGGGAATCCCTGGAATCGAGCGCGCTGCCAACGGGCGGCTCTGGGCGACGTGGTACGCGAACAACATTGAGCCGGATGAAGGGCCCGACAACTACGTTGTGCTGGCGACCAGCGGTGACGACGGCGAAAGTTGGTCGCGGGCGACTTTGGTGGTCGACGGTGAAGGTCCGGTTCGGCCGTTTGATCCGGTTTTGTGGATCGATCCTGCGGGGAAGATGTGGCTCTTTTGGACGCAAGCCCACACCTTTTGGGACGGACGCGGGGGTGTCTGGGCGATCACCACGGAGAATCCGGAAGACGAGCGTCCGACCTGGACACCGGCCCGGCGACTTTTCAACGGGGTGATGATGAACAAACCGACGGTGTTGTCGAATGGGGATTGGCTGGCGCCAGCCGCGGTCTGGACGATCCGGGTTTCGACGACTGGGCGGCGGGCGATTTCCGACGAGCGCGCGATCTCTCTCACTCCGGATGAGATGTTTTCCAACGCGATTCGGTCCCGCGACGGTGGAGAGACGTGGGAGCTCATCGGACAGGCGGATGTACCGGAAAGAACGTATGATGAGCAGATGTTTGTCGAGCGTGAAGATGGATCTATTTGGCAATTGGTACGGACGCGATATGGTATTGGGGAGAGTTTTTCCACGGATGGCGGCGTGACGTGGACGCCGGGAGAACCGTCGGCGATTGATCACGTCAGCGCCCGTTTTTTCATACGTCGCCTCAACTCCGGAAATCTTCTTTTGATCAAGCACAGTCCGCCTGAGGACGATCGCCGCCGGTCGCATTTGACCGCGTATGTATCGGAGGATGATGGAGAAACCTGGACCGGAGGACTTCTTCTCGATGAACGATTTGGTGTCTCTTACCCGGACGCCGTTGAGACCGGCGAAGGATTGATCTACGCGATCTATGATTTCGATCGCAAAGAAGAGATGAAGATATTGATGGCGGTTTTCACCGAGGAAGACGTTGTTGCTGGGGAATCGGTCTCTGCGGCCGCCCGTTTGAGAGTCTTGGTGAACCAGGCAGGTGTAACTATTAAATGAATACAATGATGAGAATCACATTTAAGAAAGTCCTGGCCCTTGCGCTGTCTTTGGGGATGGTCGCGACTTCGACCCTTGCCTCTGGATCGGCGGGACAAACCGCGCTGCGACCGGTCGGACCTTTGGCCCAGGAACACGTCGTTGTGGCGACCGCACCGAACCTGCGGGAGGCGCCTTACGCCTACAATCCCGGTTTGACCCGGTTGCCGAATGGACGGCTGGTGGCCACCTACAGTCTGGGGCGGGGCTTTATTTCGATTTCCGACGACGGGGGCCAGTCCTGGGAGGCCCGCGGCAATTTTCCCTTCCGCCACGCCAGGCCATTCGTCGCGGGAGAATCGGTTTACATTCTCGGGCATTCCGGCGATTTGATGGTGATCCGGAGCGACGATTGGGGAGAGACCTGGTCCGCTCCGGTGAAGTTGACGGAAGGGGACGATTGGCATCAAGCCCCGTGCAATGTCCATTACGCCAATGGGAACGTGTATTTGGTGATGGAGCGGCGAGACATTCCTGAAGGATTTCGCGGATGGCCGGTGAAGCATATTGCCCCGGTTTTGATGCGGGCGAATGTGAACGCCGATCTGACGAAACGGGAGTCCTGGACTTTCGCCTCCGAACTGTATTTTCGCGACGCGGTGGACCCGGAGAAACTCGACTACTTCGGCGTGCCGTTTTATCCCCATGAGCCGGAACGGTCAGTGGTGATCCATGGAGTGCGCCGAATGAATCCACCGGGTTGGCTGGAGGCGAACGTGGTGCAGATCGTCGATCCGAATCACTTTTGGTATGACCCGGACGGAAGAACCTTTCATCTCTACATGCGGGCCAACACCGGAATGACGAATATCGGTGCGATCGCAAAGGTGGTCGAGCAGGCGGATGGGACGATGACCACAATGTTGGAGAGAGCGCCGTCGGGGAGGTCGTTGGTCTTTTTGCCTCTGCCAGGCGGACAGATGAAGTTCCATATTCTCTGGGATCAAGAAACGGAACTTTACTGGCTTCTGAGCACCCAATCGGTCGACAGCATGACCCGTCCGGAACGTTTGGGCCCCGACCGATTCTCTTTGGCGGACAACGAACGGCAGCGCCTTCAACTTCATTTTTCGCGGAACGCAGTCGACTGGTCCTTCGCCGGCATCGTGGCGGAAGGGGAAACGCCGAAGGAAGCCCGTCATTACGCCAGTATGGTGATCGATGGAGGTAACCTCCACATATTGAGCCGCTCCGGCGATTCGGACGCCCGGTCGGCTCACAATACCAATTTGATCACGTTTCATACGGTCCGGGATTTCCGGACCTTGGTTTATTGAGTCTTGAAAAGATTTTTGTTGCCAGGAGTCGACGCGCCTGTTGGAAATAACGTTGCAGCATGAACCAACGTTGGTGCAATTCACTCTGACCATTACTCACCCATTATGAAAAAACTATCCTTCATTCTCGTCGCCTCCGTGGCTTTGGCGCCGTTCGCAATTGAAAGGGCCGAAGCCGCCAATCTTCTCCATCATTGGTTGTTGAACGATAATCTCACGACCCTGTCGCCTGATTATGAGCCCGAAGAGGATCGGGCCGTGGCGGTCTCCCTGGTGAACCAGGTTTCGACCGGAAGTCAGGCGGGACAGTTCGTGAAGGGAACGACGGTCAGCGACCCCGCTCCTTTATCGGCTCCGGCTCCTACGGGAGCGGCGGCCAATGGATCGACCGGGGCGGTTGGAACCGCCTTCAAGGATTCCCATATCGAGTTGGGGGCGATCGCGCCGGGTACCGATCCCTTTACCATCTCTCTTTGGTTCAATCGGGATGGATCCGCCTCCACCGAAGGGTTGCACAATCAATTCCACATTATCGGGGCAAACCAGGGCCAGGCGAATCGATGGAGTCTTCATGCTCAAAACCTGAATGCCTCCACCGGTCAGTTCGCCCTCAGTTTTTTTCATCACGGGGGATGGAACAATGGCAGTAACTCGGCGACCTTAGGCCAACTCCAAAGCGATACCTGGTATCATGTCGCGATGACGCGGGGGGCGGATGACTCCTTCGTCATTTATCTCGACGGCGTAGCGGTGGTCACCGGGACCAATCCCAATTCATTTACTCAAGGGGATAATGGCGTGGTTGTCGGCCGGGATGCTGTATTGAGAGAGACCACCAACTGGAGCTTCCTCGGGTTGTTCGATGACATTCGGTTTTATGACGATGCACTCACCGCGGAACAAGTCGCATCTCTGGTGATTCCCGAACCATCGACTTACGCCGCAATTCTTAGCGGGTTCGCCCTCTTCGGAGCCCTTTTGCTCCGCCGGCGGCGGAGCTGAAGCCATATGTTTGGCAAGCCTCCGGTCGTCGGAACAACGGCGCGGAGGTTTTGCTTTTCGGGGCGAGACGAGGCGACGATCATGAAGCGGGCGGGTGAGGCTGGTCGATCCCGCGATGCAGCAGGAAATATTCGAAGAATTCCACGATTTGGCGGCATGATTTCGCGTCGGGGCTGTGACACGGACGGTTGGCCATGCCGACTCGGCCGGAGTAGCCCAGAAGTTTGTTCACGGCGATGGAGTGATTGAGCGCTTTCCAGCGGGTGGGAGGATCCTCCGACCCAGCCGAAACAAAGAAAGGGCGTGGGGCCATCAAGGCATGGAGTTCGTGCAGGTCCCGGTGGTGGGCGAGGAGTTCCAGGTAAAGGCCATAGGCCGGGTTCTCCGCGGTGATCAAACCACGTCGCCGCCAAGGTGGAGGATGATAGCCGAGGTACCACGGTTCCCAGTAATTCACTGCTCCGCGGTTGTCGAAGACGATTCCGGGATCCGACCAGGCCGCGCACGCGAACTGGTCGAAAAGACAGGACGCGAACATCGCCCATTTTCCCCCGAAAGAATGGCCGGTGATGCCGATGCGACTGGCGTCGACCTCCGGACGTGCCGCGAGAGCGCGCCAGGCGTTAGCCGCGGCGTATCCGAGCATTGACAGGGGCTGGATTTCCGCCTTTTCGAGGCTGGGATGGTATAGGGCGAAGGTCTTTGCTTTTGTGGCTTCCGAGGTTCCCAGGGAAAGGGTGACGAAACCGCGTTTGGCCAGCCGGTAGGCGTAATCCCGGTATGGGCGGTTGAGGCCGATGGCCGATTCGGGTTCGTAGTAAACGACGACGACCGCGGCGTGGGGCCCGTCTCCATCGGGTATCAAGAGGTATCCTTCGGTGGACTCGCCGGGAGTCCACTGGAAGCGGACGCGTTTTTGGCTGAAGTTTTCCCGGCGTTCTTCGGCGACTATGGTCAACTCCTGATCTTCGATCAACGGCGGCCATTCTCCCATCCAAGTTTGCCATAGCCGCCGCAATTCCTCCTGTCGTTTCGCCCAGTCGCGCGCCGTTTTTACCGGACTTCCGTTTTCAAAGGTGGTGAGGGATCGGAAATCGCCAAAATCCCTCGCGAATTCCGCGGGAGGCGCGAATAGCGGCGCGATCTTCCTCCAGGCGGATTCCTTGGATTCGTTTCCCATGGTCTGATCAACGAGGCTCATTGAGTATTGGTTGCATAAATTGATGGGTCATTGGGTGAGACGGGTCGATGTATTAGGATTTTGGATTAACATTGAATTTTTCTTGGGTCGGTTCGGACCGTGGCCCCTTCGATCCAGTTGCCTTCGACCAGAACGACCTTGGGGGAAACGGGGATGCCGCGCATATTGTGATAGAGTTGTTCCGCCAGGAGTTCGACCGCGGCTTCGCCCATCAGCTCCGGGTTCTGGTCGACTCCTGTCGTATAGTGGTCGATTCGGTCCTTATTCACGCTGATGAAACCGATATCCTTCGGGACATCCATGCCGAGTTGGGTCAACCAGCCGAGAACTTGGCCCCGGGTTTTTGTGGTGGCGGTAAAAATCACATCGGGATGATGTCGTTGAATCCATTGGCGGAACTGGGCAAAGTCGAGAGTGTCCGGCATCAACATCGGTAGGCGGGGACGGTTGCCGGATTGGTTCTGAAAACCGAGGTAGGCCATTTCCCAATTGTAATCGACCCGTTCGTTATGGGCTCGCTCGATCACCAGCCCCATGCGTCGGTAGCCGAGAGCGGCCGCTCGTTCCATGGCGTTTCGCAGTGAATGAATGTGATGATTGGTGACCCGATGGAGTTGGGGAGACGTCACGCTATAGCCGATGGCGACCGACGCGAATTTCTCCCACTCCAGCGCGAGTTGATAGCCGGGCTTCGGAGCGGGTGCGATGATGATTCCCTGGACGTTACGCGTCCAGAGCATCTTGCTCATTCTCGCGGCGGACATCCTGGGTTGGCCGAGGCAAAATTCCCGCAAGGCGAAGCCGAGTTCCTTCGCCCGTTGCTCCGCCCCTTGAAACATTCGCTGAAAAAGCGGAATATCGCGCCATTCCTTGGGATTGGCGTGGGTGGTGAGAAAAGCGATTTCCACGGTTTCGGGACGTCGCTTGGTGTTGCGCAAGTTGGCCATGAGAGCGGAGACGAGCGGGTTGGCCTTGTAACCCATTTCCTCCGCGATCCGTGCCACCCGCTCCCGGGTGGCATTGGCGATCGCGGGATGATTCCGGAGAACTCGCGAGACCGTCATCCGTGAGACGCCGGCTCGATCCGCAATATCCTGCATACTGGCTCGTCGAAATGCTTGCATGATCGTGTTTCGTGCAACCATAGGCACAGCCGATGTTGTTTAGCAATTCCCTGTTACGTGTAACAGGATCGCATGTTTGCGCATTGGTTTTGATCACGGAAGACTGGATTGAAAGATCACGGTCCTTTCTTAAACCCGCCATCCTTATCAAAAATCAAAATCCATGAACGCCAATGAATCCAAAAGTTTAAGCGCGCGCCGATTGGTGCCTTCGGCTTTCACATTGATCGAATTGCTTACGGTGATCGCCATCATCGGGATCCTCGCGGCGATCTTGATTCCCGTCGTAAGCTCGGTGCGCGACAGCGCCCGCGCGGCGAAATGCACGAGCAATGTGCGCCAGACCGGCTTGCTGAAGCTGGCCATGGCCGAAGACAATAACTGGAATCTGGTCTCCCAGGTCGAGGGCACCGGAAGCCGGATGTGGCCTCAGCTGCTTTCCACCGGGGGGTATCAGTCCTTCGGCGAACGGGAGATCCTCTATTGTCCTTCGGTGCCGGCTCCTCCCAGTGCCTTCAGCGGGCAAGGCGCCTGGCATTGGCAGACATATGGCATGTTCATGATTCCGAATTTTCCTGCCTCGGGAATCGGCGCCTATACCACGGTCAGTGGAGGTTTCGGTCAACCGGGCATCCCGATGTTTGTTTTGAACGCGAACAGCGTCAGCGATCCTTCCTTGCAACCGGTCCTGTCTGATTCCATCCGTCTCTCGGACCGTTCCCAAGTCTTCCGAATCCGGGACCGGGATGGCAACAACAACGAAGGAGTTCGGCTGACCCATGGCAATCGCGCCAACATCTTTTTTCTCGATGGCCATGTCGAGGGCGCTGACAAGGCGCGACTCGCGCAACTGGGCATGAGGGCCGCCTACACGGCTGAGGGGCAAAGGGTGACGTTCGATGCCACCACTCCTTGATCCACCCGGTGAACCCTTCCTCCATAACTCCAACCTATCACCCATCTTTCTCTCTATGATGACAACCACCTCTATTCTTACCTCGTTCCCCACCAGGGTTTCGTTTCTGCGTCCGCTCGTTCGTCTTTTCGGAGTCTCCCTCCTGGCGGCCGGGACTCTTTCGCCTTCCCTTGCCGCGGAAGAAAACGGCGAGGAGCCATTAGATCCGCCGGTCGTGGATTTGCATTGGACAGGCGCGGCGGACTCGAATTTCGGGAACCCTGCCAACTGGGATCTCGGCGAAGCGCCGGGCCCTTATCATCGAGCGGTTTTCACCTTTGGAACGACCGCGACCATTCCTGCCGGCAGTGGCATTCAAATCGGCGGTCTGCTCTTCGATTCGCCCGATCCCGTCCGGATCGATGGTATCACTCAGCAAAATCGCCTCGGGATCAATTTCCGGAAAGATGTCACGGTGGCGCAGGGCCACCATGTCATCTTCGGAGCGAAGGTCGATAATAGCAATGGTGGCCTTCGGCTGATCGGCGCCCGCGACCGGCATTTTGATATCGCCAATGGAGGCTCGCTGACCCTCGACGTCAGGATCCGGCACAATACGGCCGATTTGACGGGCGACATCGAATCTGGGGCCGGCTCGGTCGCGCGGGAATTCTTTCTCCGGGGCGGCGGTTCGCTTACCCTGACCTCCGACAACGGGGGCAGCAATTCCTGGAACTTCAGCGAAGGGCTCTTCACTGTGGAGGAGGGGACCCTGGTCTTGGCGCACCCGCGCGCCACCGGGCAGGGTTCGAACAGTTTCACCGTGAGCGATGGGGCTACGTTGGAGAGTCAAAACGGCATTCAACTGGCCAGTGGAATTGTCAGTCTCAGCGGTCACGGGGTGAATCAAGCCGGTGCCTTGCGCCACACCGGCACGGACGGAACGATCAACTCGCACGCCACCGGGACGATTCGTCTTGTCGGAGACGCAAGCATCGGAGTGGACGATGGATTATTGGTCATCAACCGGGCGATCGTTGATGCCGGACAGGGGCGCCTATTCAAGGTCGGCACTGGAGGGCTGGTTCTGGATCCCACACCAGCCAGCACGTATGGCGGTGGCACCGTTATTGAAGATGGGATCGTCGTCGCCGCCAACGAACGTGCTCTCGGCTCGGGCTCGGTTATCGTGAAGGGTGGATTGCTTCGCTTGGAGGAGAACCTCGACCTCACCGGTGCGGGCAACGACGATTTCTACAGTCTCGTCTGGTATCCATCGGAGGGAAACGCCACTTCCTCCTCGTTACGGATACATCAAGGATTCGACGGTCCCGAGCTCGCCCCCTCGGTGGATTGGAAGGGACTCTTCCCCGACTACGAGAGCGAAGGTCAAAATGGTTTGGGGAATACCTACCGGCTGGAGGCGAGCGGAATTTATGATGAGGCTGGTGCCTTGACACTGACTTTTACCCTGACCGATGGCCAGGGTGGTGAGGGAACCATCTCTGCTGTCATCGAAGATCCAATACATGGAGACTTTTTTGGATTCGGGGGAATGCTCGATACCCAAGGGCTTCAAGGGACCTATAATCGCGAGTTCGACTTTCAAAATTTTGCCGTGAAGCTCGACGAGGAGCAGGTGACTGTGCTCGACTTCGACTTCGGGTCGGGCCCTTCGCAGGAAGACGGGGGAAATCTTTGGATCGAGCGTCCGGAGGATTTCGAACTCCAGACCGACGCCCTCCGCTATCGTGCCACCGCCAGCACTTTGAGCCCTGCCAGCGCGCGGGCCCAAGTGACAAACTACCAGCCTGGACAAGATTTTTTCCTGGAAGCGGATATGACATTGGTGAAGCTCGATTGGCCGGGGGAAAGCCGTGTCGGATTCACCGTTCTCGGCAACCCCTTGGGCTTGGGCCCCAAAAAGATTTATCTCGCGGGCGGTGCCTTGGAATTGGCTGAAGGCCTTGATTTTGCCGATGTCGTATCGGTGAGCGATATGGGTCACGGAACCACCGCCGAACTCCTGGATGGAACCGCACCGGCGGACGACACGCTCCTTTACGCCGAATGGTCGGCCGGGTCAGGGGAGTTCTTTTCAGATATCCTTCATCTTGCGATCGACGTTCCCGTGAACGAACTCACGAAACCGTCCGCACCGGTTTCCGGTTGGCTGTATGACAATGATGACTACACCGATTCGTTCGGTTCAAATCATGGGGCGAAATTCGGACCTGGATCGTCGGTGGCCGATGTTCCACCCAATTTTCCGGGGACATCCCTGGACCTGGTCGCTGGAACGTACGTTCAATACGGCGCTCCGGAATCACTCCAAATGCGGGAAAGTCTCACTGCGGCCGTTTGGGTGAAGACGACCCAAAACGCCGCCCTTCGTTACATCACCGGGCGGTGGGACACCACCGGCGACAACCGCGTTTGGGCGCTGATGGCCGATAACGGCCAATTGCGGGTGACAATATCGGAAGACGGAGCGTTTACCACCGGAAGCAGTCTGCTTTATCTTTCCAGTTTCACGATCAACGACGGTCAGTGGCGTCATCTCGCCTTCACTTGGGACGCCGGAGAGTTGAAGCTTTACGTCGATGGCCGGGAATTGACGGGCGTCGATCTCATCGTCGAGCGCGATGCCAATTTCACCGCCATGGCGGACCGACCGAACGCGAACCTGGTCGTCGGCCGGCGCAATGACGGAAGCGTCGCGGGCAGTCAGTTTCTCGGTCTTATGGCCGAAGCCGGCATGTGGAATACCGCCCTCACTGCCGACGAAATCGCCTGGCTCGCCCAAAATTCCATCGCCGGGCTTTCCTCGGCTCCATTGGCAGTCACCTCGGAAAACAATCACCCGCCCTTCGTCCTTTCCATGGAATACGCCTCCGCGACCACGCCCGAGCAGTTGGAAGATTTGACCATTTTCTACCGAGGCGACGGCGAATCCAACTTCGGGCCGATCGGGACTCAACTCGTCGGCTCGGACACGCCTTGGGCTGATGTCTACGCGACGCCCGGCCAATATGGAATCGATCCCGCCACCCGCACGATTTGGGTGGTCACCGACCATTACCACGGATCGTTCGCAATCAAGTCGACCACCGGCGCCACCCTCGGCCAGAGTTATGGTGAATGGGCGGATGCCGAGGGAATTCCCGCGGGGGAGCGGGATCCGTCGCTGGACCGGTTCGGCCGAGGCATTCCGAATCTAATCTCCTACGTCACCGGGATCTCCTCCTCGAATCCGGAAGGCGTCGGGATCCTGCAGTTCCTGGAGGGTGATGTCATGCGTTTCCAACTACCGTTGCGTGACGATATTCTGAATGCCGGTTTCTTCGTTTCCGTTTCCCGCGATCTCGTGGAGTGGGAGGCCGCGACCGGCTTGGAATGGAGTTCATCCGAACTTGACGCCGGTAGACTCCTGATGGACGGCAGCCTTCCGGTTGACGTTGAAGAAGAGGACCGCCTCTTTTTCCGCCTCGAGTTCTGGTTGGATGATTGATCCCGGAATCTGATAGTTTCAATGATCCATTATTTCACTGTGTGTATTTCCGCATTCGCTCTCACGGCAAGCTCTCCTCTCACCATTGCCGCCGCAACCGACCACTACGACCTCTTGATTCTGAACGGGCGGGTCCTCGACGGTTCGGGGAATCCGTGGATACGAGCCGATGTGGCTGTCACCGCTGATCGGATCGCGGCTATCGGTGATTTGTCCAGGGCTTCGGCGGAGCGAATCATCGATGCCGCCGGGCTTTATGTCTCGCCTGGTTTTATCGATACCCATTCACACGCCGCCGTGGGCTTGGGTGACGCTGGACGATCGCCCGCGCGGGCGCTGGTGGCACAGGGCATCACGAGCGTATTCGTCAATCCCGACGGGGCGGGCCCGGTCGATTTGGAAGACCAGGCGGCGAAATTCCTGGAACATGGGATCGGGGTCAACGTCGCTCAAATGGTGCCGCACGGTTCCGTTCGGGCCAGGGTGCTTGGACATCAGGACCGGCATGCGACCGATGAGGAACTCGATGAGATGCGCGCCCTTGTTCGTCGGGGAATGGAAGCGGGGGCATTCGCTCTGTCCTCCGGTCCTTTTTACACGCCCGGAAGTTTTGCTCCGACCAGTGAATTGATTGAACTCGCGAAAGTCGCGGCCGAATTCGGGGGGGCATACCAGAGTCATATCCGGGATGAATCCGACTATACCGTTGGCGTTGTCGCGGCGGTCGACGAAGTGATCGAGATCGCTGAAGTCGCAGGGCTTCCCGGCGTTGTGACGCACATCAAAGTGCTTGGCCCCCGGGTGTGGGGTTATTCGAACGCTATCGTGCATCGGATTGACCGGGCACGGGAACGGGGTATCGAGGTTTTCGCCGATCAATATCCCTACACGGCGTCGGCCACCTCGATGACCGCGGGCCTTATTTCCAGTTGGGCCCGGGAAGGGGGGAGGACCGGTCTTCTGAATCGAATGGAAGACCCGGACATCCGGGAGCAAATCCGAGTCGACATGTTGGACAACCTTGACCGGAGGGGAGGCGGAGAGCGCATTCGTATCTCCGCGTTTCAGGAGAAGCCGGAGTTGACCGGTCGCTTTCTTTCGGAGATCGCCGAAGGAAACGGCCGGTCCGAGGTCGACACGGCGTTGGAGCTGCTGGAAACCGGTAGCCCGGGGATGGTTTCCTTCAACATGCACGACAATGACGTCGAACTCTTCATGCAGCAACCTTGGACGATGACCGCGTCGGATGGTGGTCTGCCGGAGTTTGGTTCAGGCATGCCGCACCCCCGGAGTTACGGTGCTTTCCCTCGAAAGATCCGAAAGTATGTCAAGGAGAGGGAGGTGATCGATTTGGCCATGGCTATTCGGAGCATGACTCATCTTCCGGCGAGTGTTTACCGGGTCAAAGATCGGGGTCGTATCCGGGCGGGAGCGTTCGCCGATATTGTCGTATTCGATTTGGAAGCGATCAACGATCCCGCCGATTTTTCCAATCCGCACCAATACGCGGAAGGTATGGTTTATGTGTTGGTCAACGGAAACTTTGCTGTCGATGCCGGCGAATTCACCGATGGTCTCCACGGCCGCATGCTCCGGCGCTGACCTTCGCTTTCGCTTGCGGTGTTTCCCGAAAAGGATCTACTGTCACCGCCATCGGTGACGAGAATGAAAATGAACAACCCGAAACCACCGACTCGAATGAATCGATTTCCTATTCTCCGTGGACTTTCAACCCTGTCCGCCTTTTTTGCTTCGACCGTTCTCTCCGTCGCTTCCGAAGCGAGTCCCGTACTCTGGGAAAATTTCGGCGATTCCGGCCAAGGAGGACTCAGGGAGGCGTTGGAGCAACACCCTCTGTTGGACATCGTGGAAGGGGAGGGAGTCGACGGCGGTCCCGCGCTGCGAGCGACTTATCGAGGGTATGATCAAGGAAGCCGCCGTATTGTTGTGACGCATCCGATCGGCGTTTCGAGCAAGGAATTCACGTTGAGTTACGATGTCCGATTCGAAGAGGGTTTTCAGTTCACCGATGGGGGGAAGATGCATGGATTGGGGCCGGTGAGACGGGCGACCGGCGGCGCCGCGCCCGGACCGAAAGAATGGAGCGCGAGGATTAATTTTGCCCGGGACGGGGCAGTTCGAACCTATCTGTATCACCAGCGTCTTCCCGGGCGGTATGGACAAGGCCTCGGGGGCGGCGATTTTCGTTTCCAACCGGCGACTTACCATGCGGTAAGCTTGCACGTGAAGTTGAACGATCCGGTTGAAGAAAATAACGGTTTTGCTCGGATCTACATCGACGGGGAGTTGCGGGTTGACCACGACGAAATCCAGTTTCGGTCGGTTGACGATCCCGATTCGCTGATCAGTCATTTGCTCTTCTCCACGTTCCATGGCGGAAGCACGCCCCGCTGGGCTCCGCGAGACGAAGATGGAAACTACACCACCGTCTATGCCTGGTTCGACAACTTCGCCGTTTATTCCGGGGAAAAAATACGTTTCGCTCCGGGCGCCTGTTGGGAGTGATGGGAACCGCCCCGTTATCAATCGTTTGATCCAATGAACGTTTCCTTCGTGCCATTCCACTTCATACGACTCCTTTCGGTTTCGGGAGTCGCAATGGTATCCCTGTTCGCCGCATTTTCCTTGTGCCTTCCAGCCAGTGGGCAAGCTCCCGGAAACGCCTCATCCGGAATCGTTCCGAGTGAAGCCTCAGAGCTGGACCCGTATTTACGAAAATCCCTGACCCGCCATTTTCCATCGTTGGACACGGACGTGCCGGTGAGGATCTATTCAAAGGATCCGGCGGCGGGAAGTGGTGAAGGGGAGGGGCCATCTCAAATTATTTATGTGAAGAATCATGGTTACCCCAGGATCGGCCGAGAACCTGATCACACGATCCTGGCCGATTTTATCGCGGAAGGTTATCTGGTGGTCACCGTCGATTTCGAGGGAAATCCGGCGGCGGTCTCGCCTCGGTTCGATGGCGATCTTCTCGGGTTGTTCCAGGCGCTTCACGGGCATGAAACGGGTTCGTTGTTGGAGGGCACCGACCTTGAATTAAACCATGAACGACATTGGTTCGTTCCCGCTGGCAGTCGACTGGTTCGGGACATCGCTTACTTTGATCTCGCGAAACATGGCTCGCCAGGAACCAAGGAGCATGTATTGAAAGTTTGGAACACAAACGAGAACCTCAAGCGTTTCAGGCTACCGGAATTGGAGGACCCCGCCGATATGCGGAATCCGGATGGCTCGCCTCTCGATTGGGAGTTGCGGATGGATATCGTTTATCCCTCCGAACCGGATCGCGCTTTGCCGTTGATCGTTTTCGCCTCCTCGAATTCGACCCGGAGGTTTGCGCGGCTCACCCGCTTTCGGCCGCATATGATCGGATTCAAGATGCGCGGTTACGCTTTCGCCCACATTGATCATCCCTACAATCCCCTGGCTCGCCATTGGGCGTATGGCCATTTCGAAGACTTTTCGAATGGATATTCGTTGGCGCCGTGGAATGGAATGAAAGCCGATACCGCCGCGATTCGTTTCCTGCGCGAACACGCTGAGGAGTATGGGATCGATGGGACTCATATCGGAGTTTGGTCGGTCTCGAAATCGACCTACACGGTCGATATTCTAGCTAATCCCGACCATGTGACGATCGGCGAACGCCGGAGTTTTGAAGGTTTTTCCGGCGAATCATTGGAACCGCAACCTTGGCCGGGCCATTCCAGTGAAGTCAGTGCGGTGGCCTTGTTGAGTTCGCCCCGCCTGGAGGGAGTGGCGTCCAGTTACGTACCCACCCTCATCGGAGTGGGGCGGGCGGATCGATTCAATCATTGGCGGAGGTGGGTTCCGATTGTGGAAAAATACCGGGAGCACGACGTGAACCACCTGGCGCTATGGATGGAAGATGCCGGACACGATTTGCCGATGGGTTACAGTCCCTCGCTCAATGTTGACTTTTATGAGATTTCGCTGACGTTTTTTGATCAGTATTTGAAACCAGAGCAGCCGCCCGAGGTATTGTATGTGCTCCCGAAAGATGGCAGGCAGGAAGTCACGTTGGAAGGTCTTAGTCAAGCTCTCCCGGACAAAGATTTGCTTCCCGCGAACGCGCTCAACCGCGTCCCGTTCCTGGAACCGATCACCGTGCATTTCGGGCAACGAATGGATCCAGAAAGTATCCGCAACGGGGGAATTCGGATCATTCGAGACGCCGATGGTACACCCGTCCCGGGAACCTGGACCGCCCGGCGAGGCGACACTTTTTTTCAATTTAAGCCGGAGGGAGACCTCGCGCCCGCCACGCGATACCGCTTGGTTGTCACGGAGAAGGCTGTCAACCAACAGGGGCGGGGGGTCTCAAAAAAAACCAGCACCGTCTTCACGACGACGGCCGCGACGGATGCGGAATAAATGAAATCTGACCAGGAGCCATTGGACGGAGATTCGTCTCGTAATGACTTAAGCGACCGTGCGGCAGGTGCGGTGATGGGGGCGTTGATCGGCGACGCCTTGGGTTTAGGACCGCATTGGTATTATGACCTGGAGGAAATGCGGCGGGATTATGGTCACTGGATCAGCGGATACACTGATCCACGGCCCGATCGTTATCATGCGGGTTTGAAAGCCGGTCAACTCTCGCAGGCGGGGATCATCACCACGATGCTGTTGCGCTCCACGGTGGAGCATGACGGTTACAACGAGAAGGACTTTTGCCGGCGTCTCGACGAAGAATTGTTTCCTCAATTGGACGGCACCCCGATGGGTGGACCTGGCGGTTACACCAGCCAGTCGATCCGGGAAGCCTGGCGGCGTCGGGTGGAGCAGAAGAAATCCTGGAAGGAAACGGGTGGTCACGCCGATACGACTGAAGGCGCCGAGCGCGCCCTGGTGTTGGGCGCCAGGTATGCCGCCACCCCCGCCAAAGTGGCGGCGACGACGAGTGCGAATTGTATCCTGACGCAGGCCGATGAAGCCGTGGTGGCGATGACCACCGCCTATTGTTGCGTGCTGGCCATGTTGGTGCGTGGGGAGAAACTGGATACGACCATTTCGGACAAGCTGATGGATCTGGTGAAGAAAGGGGAACTCCCGTTTCATGCGGTCACCAGTGATAAGTTAGGCCCGCCGAAATCGGGAGATCCCGATCCGCCGCGAGCCGGCCGTTTCTCGTCGCCGGACGCGTTGTTGACCCCCTCTTATATCGCCGAAGCCGCCCTCGATCCTCAAATCCGGATCGAACCCTCCTGGAAGGTCTCGATTGTGTACGGGATGCCGTGCGCGATCTACCACCAGCTTCCGGCCGCGTATTACTTGGCCGCCCGATTCGGCGACGATTTTGAGTCAGCCGTGTTGCACGCGCTCAATGGCGGCGGTCAAAACCAGGCTCGGTGTATTCTGACGGGCGCATTGGTTGGCGCCCAGGTCGGCCTTTCCGGGATCCCGCAAAGGTTCCTTGACGGACTCGATCAATCCGCGGAACTGATCGCTCTCGCCCGCGAACTCGGGAAACAGGCCGCCCGCCGATAGAGTGTTCACCAACTCCTTCATTGATTTCTTCGGTTCGGGGGATTGACAGGATCGGGTCAGGTCGGCATACTGTTCATTATTATGCAACTACCTCTTTCAGTTATCCTTGAAGGAAAAGATCGGGGCGAATTGTTCTCGGTAAAACCCGATGCGACCGTCTTGGAAGCGGTTCAATTGATGAACCGGGAACGGATCGGATCGGTTTTGGTTTGTAAAGGCGGATGTGATGGCGGAGGCGCGGTCGGCATTTTCACTGAACGCGACGTTTTGGTGCGCGTGGTGGCCGCCGGTCGTGATCCGGCCACCACCGGTGTCTCTGAAGTTATGACCCGGCCGTTTGTCGCGGTGCGGATTTCAACCACGATCGAAGAAGCGATGCGGGTCATCACCCAAAAGCGGTGCCGTCATATTCCCGTGCAAGACGAGAACGACGAGATCGTCGGATTGATTTCGATCGGGGATTTGACCCGCTGGATCGTTCGGGACCAGGAGAACCGTATCGAAGGGCTGTTCGATTACATTTCCGGGGCTTATCCGGTTTAATCGACCGGGTCTCCTTCCTTCAACCGGGCGAGCGCTCCGATTGGTCGGTGCGCTCGGATGTTTTTTTTGTCCCTGAGCGGTCAGTTTTCCGGGGAAGGTCGAATTGTTGGTTTGGCCAGAGCGGTTGCATGGAGAAGGAGTCCCCCAAGGACGAGCAAGAGAATACCCGCCGCCGGCGCACCGGTGGCCAGAAGGAGGATGCCGCCGACGATGAGGAGGCCTGTCACGATTTTTGCTGAGACGAGGGCGATTCGGGTCGCGCGGGTCCACCCCTTTTTCCCCGCCAGGGCGGCGCGGAGGAAGCGGCCTCCGTCCAACGGATAACCGGGGAGCAGATAAAAGACCAGGATGCCGAAATGCCCGAATGCGAGCAGGAAGGCCGGTGAGATGAAGTGAAGGGTCGGGCGCTCGCCGAATCCGGCGGCGAAGAGCGAAAGGGTGAGAATACCGAGGAGAAGGGTCGCCGTGAGATGGACCACGGCGAGAATCGTTTCGGCGCCCCGACGGGCGCCTTCAATCCGGGTGATGAGGATGGGGCCGAAGAGAAAGAGGGCGTAGGCCTCGATCGGGACTCGCATCACCCGGGCGCAAAGTGCCAGGAGCGCGCCCCGCAGCGAGGCGGAGAGGATCAGGCCGAAGACGGCGAGCAAGCTCATCAGCCAGTAGGACGTTCCCGGGAGTTCCGGAGCCAAAATGGGAAACAATACCAGGGCCAGAACGGCGACCAGAGGGAGAAGCAGGATCGCTGAAATCAAGTCGATCCGCACGGTGGGGAAACGCGGCAGTCCGATGGAGAGGCGGGAGACGATCGGTTTTTGGGAAGGATCCTTCATGTTGACTGACGCGGTTCTACGCTGCGAATGCGCTGGCTAAAATTTCACCGGAGGTGCCGCTCGACTTCCCGAAGGAAAGGGAGGGTGACTTCGGCGAGTTCCGGGCCGGAGGTGAACACGAGGGTGTGGGAAACGTCGGGAATGACGATGAGATGGCCGTCCGGCAGGAGACGGGTCACTTGTTCCGCCCACTCCTGGTTGCAGATCGGGTCGAGGCTGCCGCGGATGACGAGAGTCGGGGCCGCGATGTGCGGGAGTTTGTCCTCGATCTGATCCTGCAAGGAAAAATGGAACGTCCGGATGGCGCGGACATAGCCGGTCTTATCGTAATCGCTGCCGGCGACGTCGCCCATTTCGGGGGGATTGTAGGGCGAGTTCTGTTGCCAACGGACGAATTGCCAGAACCAGGAGCGTTCGTTGGGCGGGGTGGTCGGGCCTTGAAGGATCGTGCCGG
Source organism: Verruconatronum alginivorum (assembly GCF_056590205.1). NCBI lineage: Bacteria > Pseudomonadati > Verrucomicrobiota > Opitutia > Opitutales > Verruconatronaceae > Verruconatronum > Verruconatronum alginivorum. The sequence continues at coordinate 5,356,621 of NZ_JBWPVQ010000001.1, forward strand.
CCACTCGATCCGGGTAACGCATCGCGAAGTCGGCGATGATTTGGCAACCGAAGGAGTTTCCCATCAAAAAGGCGCGGTCGACTTCGGCGACTTCCATCCAATCGGCCAGCGCGTCCGCGAGACCGGGGACGTCGAGGACATGGTCCGGTTTGTCGCTGTCGCCAAAACCGGGGAAATCCGGGACCAGCACCCGGTGGGTTTGGGCGAGTTCTTCCGCCGTCGGGATCATGTAGCGGCCGGAGAGGGCGAGTCCGTGGACGAGGACGACCGGGATCGTTGACTCCGGTTCGACGGTGGAGGCGAGGGAGTGGATGGTCAATCCGTCGACTTGGTGGATGCGGCGTTCGAGGACCTCGCTACCCTCGGCGGTCATGACTTGGTCTTCGTCATCGGCTCGTGCCTGGTGGCGGAGAAAAAGAAGGGTGCCGGCGACGAGGATGGCGAGGAGACCGCTCCAGGCGAAAAACCGGGGGCGGGGAAATCGCGGCGGCCGGGTGTTGGTGGGTCGGTGGTTCATGGTCAGCGGTGGTGGATCGGATGCCGAAAGGATGCCCGGGCGGTTCGGTCGGGGTGGGCGTCTTTGCCTTCGAGGCGGAAATTGGACAGGATGGTGACTCCCCGGACTTCGCAGCCGAGCTCTCGAAGCCAGGCGGCGGTCTGGTGGTTGGAGTTGCGGAAAAGGTGATAGGTGGAGTCTTCGCGGACGAAGGTGAGGTCGGTCCAATCGGCGTGGATTTCGGTGTCGATGTTCTGGAGGTAGCGGGCGTCGAGGTCGGCCAGCAGGTCGTCGACCAACTCTTGCTCGACTTGGATCCGAGCCGCTCGTTCGGCCCCGGCGGTTTGGGTGAAGGCGGTCTCGTTGTCGACAAAAGGAAGGATCCGGCGGCCGAAGGCGGGATCGGTGGGGGTGGTGAGGGCGACGATGCCCCGCCAGAGGGAGTTATCGCCGACTCCGTAGTAGCGCCAGTCGCCGAAGGAGTATTCGATGACGCGCTCGTCGTCCATTTGCATGGCGAGCCGGGAGTGGCGTCCGTAGTCGGTGATGAAGACGGTGCGGGGATGCCGGGGGTCGGGGGGCGGTTTGACCGACCAGGCGCACCCGGTGACGAGGGCAAGCAGGCCGATGAGCAAGGCGAACGGCGCCGCGATGCGAAGAATGGAGCGGCGGTTGCCGCGCTGGCGGTTCCGGTTGGCCATAGGTTGACATTATCCGAAAATGGTCGAAGGCGCAACGGGGCGGGCGCAGCGCGCATAGACGATAGCAGCGAAGACGCATAGACGATAGCTGAAAGACGATTGGGGGAAAGATCGGCGATTGCGTCGGGGGCGGGGAGGGGTTAGGTTTTTTCGCTTATGAAGTCATCCTTTCTCAATCCAGATTTTCACGTTCGTTGGTCGGAGTTGACGGCGGACCGGGTGGTGCCGGATATCGAAGCGGCGCTGGAACAGGCGCAGCGGGAGATCGACGCGTTGGCGGCGCTGGATCCGGGGGAGGCGACCTTCGAGAACACGGTGTTGGCGTTGGAGAAAGCGACGGAAGACTTGTCAGTGGCCTGGGGGAAGGTCGGGCATCTGAACTCGGTCAATGATTCGAAGGAATTGCGGGAGGCTTTCAACGCGATGTTGCCGAAAGTCTCCGAGTTTTTCGCGAAGATTCCGTTGAATGAGAAGATTTGGGCGGTATTGAAAGCCTATGAGGGATCGGAGGAGGCGGCGGGTTTGACCGGGGCGAGGAAGCGGTTCCTTGACGAAACGGTCAAGGACTTCCGGCAATACGGAGCAGATCTCCCGCCGGAGAAAAAGGAGCGGTTGGAGAAGATTCAGAGTGAGCTGGCCCGGGTGACGCAGAAATATTCGGAAAACGTGCTCGATTCAACCAACGCCTGGGAGTTGGTGGTCGAAGAGGAGGGCCGATTGGCCGGTCTGCCTAAGAATGCCAAGGAAGCGGCCCGGCGGAGCGCGCTGGGGAAAAAACTCGGGAGCGAGGAGGAGCCGAAGTGGAGGTTCACGTTGCATATGCCGTCGCAGGAGCCGTTCATGACCTACTTGGAAGACGATGAATTGCGGCGGAAGATGTGGGAGGGGGCGACCACCATCGGGGCCCGGGGAGACTGGGACAATTCGGAGTTGATCCGGCAGATTCTCGATCTCCGCCATGAGAAGGCGAGGTTGCTCGGGAAAAGTAATTTCGCCGATTTGGTGTTGGAGCGGAGAATGGCGAAAAGCGGTCGGAAGGCGCTTGATTTCGTGGAGGATTTGTTCGCCCGGACCAAACCGTTTTTCGATGACGAAACCCATCAGTTGGAAGTATTCAAATCGACCCAGGACCATCAAGAGTTCGGTCCGTTGGAACCGTGGGAAATGGGTTATTGGGGGGAGAAACAACGGAAAGCGTTGTATGATTTTGACGAAGAGGAAGTGCGGGCCTATTTCCCGATCGGCGGCGTCATCGACGGGATGTTCGAGATCGTCCAGCGGGTCTTCGGCATCCGGATCCGGCAGCGGGAAACCGTATTCATCGAACCGGGACAAACCGGTGGAGACAGCTCCGGCGACGCCGTGGAAGTCTGGCATCCGGAAGTCGGTTTTTACGAGATTTTCGACCAAGGCGATCGTCATCTCGGGTCCTTTTACACCGATTGGCATCCCCGGGAGTCGAAGCGAGGTGGCGCGTGGATGAACTACCTGATCACCGGCGAACCGGCCCGAGCCCGCGGCGGCGACCGAGGGCCGCATCTCGGATTGATTTGCGGAAACCTGACCCCGCCTGTCGGTGACAAACCGGCTTTGCTGACGCACCGCGAAGTGGAGACGGTTTTCCATGAGTTCGGCCATCTGTTGCACCACCTCTTGGGGGAAGTCGAAATCAAGTCGCTCAACGGGGTGAATGTGCCGTGGGATTTTGTGGAATTGCCGTCGCAGATCATGGAGAACTGGTGTTGGGAGCGGGAGAGCCTCGATCTGTTCGCCCGGCATCATGAGACCGGCGAGACGATTCCGGAGCCGCTGTTCCGGAAGATGCTGGCGGCGCGGAATTATCGGTCGGCGAGCGCGATGATGCGTCAGTTGTCCTTTGGCAAACTCGACTTGGAGTTGCACCTTTTCCATGAGCGCTTCGTGCAAAAGGATATCGAAGAAGAGGTCCGGCGGGTGATCGCGCCGTATATGCCGCGGATGAAGACGCGGTCGCCGACGATCGTCCGGCGGTTTACCCATTTGTTCGGGAGTTCCACCGGATACGCCGCCGGGTATTATTCCTATAAATGGGCGGAAGTCTTGGACGCCGACGCCTTCACCCGGTTCCAGACGGAAGGGATTTTCAACCCTGAGGTTGGCCGTGAGTTTGTGGAGAAAATATTGAGCCGCGGGAACGCCGAAGAGCCGGTGGTTCTGTACCGCGACTTCATGGGGCGCGACCCGGATCTGAACGCGTTGCTGATCCGGAGCGGGTTGGTGAAGGAGTAGCGGCGCGATCCAGAGGTCGTTGGTTGGGATCGGCCGCCCTGTATTGTGGGGGCACCGGTTTTCGAGGCGGAGCCTCTTTGGAGTGCTCCGCGTCCTCGCGGAGCTTTCGAGCGTATTGGAAGAGCTACGGCTGTCGAATGGTTGCCGGGCGTGCGGCCATCGTCGGCCATCCGAAAAGCGGTGCGGGGACGCACCGCACTCCAAAGCGCTTCGCGCGAAAATCGAATCAACCTCCAGGTCGCAGGATGGAATGAAACTGGTTGGGGCGGCGCGGGAAGAGCTACGGCCGTTGATTCGGCCATCCAAAAAGCGGTGCGGGGACGCACCCGCACTCCAAGCGCTTCGCGCGAAAACCAGATCGACCTTGAGGCGGCATCAACGGGGGTCTTCAGCTCTCGTCGTGGTCTTCGACGACCATGCTGCTGCGGTGGATCACTTCGTGGCGTTTGCGGTCGGGGAAGAGGGAGCGGATTTCGGAGATGTCTTTTTGCCGGATGTCGGCGATCTCCGTGGAGGAGAATTGGGCGATGCCGCGGGCGATGATGTTGTTTTCGGGCGTGGCGACGCCGATCAGTTCGCCGACGCGGAAGTCGCCGTCGACTGCGGTGATGCCTTTGGCCAGCAGGCTGCTTCCCTTTTCCAAAAGGGCTTGGCGGGCGCCGGGGTCGATCCGGACGATTCCGCGCGGTTCCTGGAAGAAGGCGAGCCATCGCTTCTTCGACTCGAGCGGGAAGCCGGAAGGCACGAAGAAGGTGCCGGGATTATTGCCGGAGAAAATCTTCGGTATGACGTCGGGTTCGGCGCCGCTGGCGATAAAAACCCCGCATCCGGAGCGGTTGGCGATACGGGCGGCGTCGAGTTTGGTGACCATCCCGCCGACGGCGGTCACACTGGTGGTGCCGGTGGCGAGTTTTCGAATGTCCGCGGTGAGCTTCTCCACCACCGGAATGATTTTGCCGTCGCCCTCCATGTCGATGAGGCCGGGAGCGGTCGAGAGGATCAGCAGGTAGTCGGCTTGGATCAGGCTGGCGACCATGGCCGAAAGGACGTCGTTGTCGCCGAATTTAATCTCCTCGGCGCTGACTGAGTCGTTCTCGTTGACCACCGGGACGGTGTTGCTTTCCAGCAGGCGTTCCAGGGTGTTGCGGGCGGCGAGGTGGCGGCGACGGGCGCGGAGGTCGTCGCGGGTCAACAGCAATTGGGCGACGGTGAGTCCGTGCGGGTCGAAATGCTTTTGCCAGGTTTGGATCAGGATGCTTTGTCCGACCGCGGCGCAGGCCTGGAGACGGGCGAGGTCGGTGGGGCGGGAGCGGAGGCCGAGTTTGCCCATGCCGAGGCCGACGGCTCCAGAGCTGACGACGACCACTTGCACGTCATCTTTGCGCAGGAGGTCGATCTGTCGGCAAATGCCGGCGAGGCGCTCCGTATTGAGTTGTCCGATACCGGAAGTGAGGATTCCGGTGCCGAGTTTGACGACCACCCGGCGGGTTTTGCAAGGAAGGTTCAATCGGGAAGGAAGGAGTTGGATGGCTTGCCGTCAGACGGCGAGAAGCTCTTTTTCCTTGTGCTGGAGATGTTGGTCGATCTCCTGGGTGGTGTCGTTGGTGATCTGTTGGATCTCCTTTTCGAAACGCTTGAAATCGTCTTCGGTGACGTCGCCTTCCTTTTGGGCTTTCTTGAGGACGTCGAGCGCTTCGCGGCGGGCGTGGCGGAGGGAGACGCGTCCGTCTTCGGCCATGCGTTGGCAGACCTTGGTCATTTCCTGGCGGCGTTCGCGGCTCAGCTCGGGGATTGGGAGACGGATGAGGTTGCCGTCGATCGATGGATTGATGCCGAGGTTGGCTTGCTGCAGGGCTTTTTCGATCGGTTTAACGGCGGCTTTGTCCCACGGTTGCACCTGGATGAGGCGGGAGTCGGGGGTGGTGATGGCGGCAACGTCGCGCAGGCGCATGGCGCTGCCGTAGACCTCGACCATGACGTTTTCGACCATCCCCGGGGAGGCTTTCCCGGTGTGCAGCGTGCTGAATTCGTGGAGAGTATGTTCCACGGCTTTGGCCATTTTCTGTTTCATCTCCTGGATGGCGGGATGTGTATTCATAGATCGAGGATATTGATTAGGCTGCTCGTTGTTGGCAAGATACGCGGGGCGGGATCAGCTGTCGGAGGGATTGCGGACGAGGGTGCCGATTTTTTCGCCCATGATCGCTTTGCGGACCCCGTGGGGTTCCTGAAGGTTGAAGACGAGGATTGGAATGTGGTTGTCCATGCAGAGCGAGAAGGCGGTGGAATCCATCACTGAGAGGCGTTGTTTCAGGGCGTCGATGAAGGAGAGTTCTTCGTATTTGACGGCGTCGGGGTAGCGGTGGGGGTCTTTGTTGTAAACGCCGTCGACTTTGGTGGCCTTCATGATCACCTGGGCGTTGATTTCGCTGGCGCGCAAGGCGGCGGTGGTGTCGGTCGAGAAGTAGGGGTTGCCGGTGCCGGCGACGAAGATGACGACGCGGCCCTTTTCGAGGTGTCGCACGGCGCGGCGGAGGATGAACGGTTCGGCGACCTGGTTCATCGGGATGGAGCTTAGGACGCGGGTGACCACTCCCATCTTTTCGAGACGATCCATCAAACCGAGACCGTTGATGACGGTGGCGAGCATTCCCATGTAATCGCCGGTGGTGCGATCTACGCCGCGGCGTTGGCCGGAGAGGCCGCGGAAGATGTTGCCGCCGCCGATGACCAGTCCGACCTGGACTCCCAGATCGTAGATTTCCTTCACTTGCATGCAGACATTTTCAAGAATGTCGGGATCGAGGGCGTCGCCGGTGTCGGGATTGCGTAACACTTCGCCACTCAGTTTCAGGACGACTCGCCGGTATCGTATGGCGGGCTGATCATTGGAAGATTCCATCAAGCTTAGTATCTACGCGTTATCGACTGTCGGCGTCAACCTGAGAAGTGGATTTTTAGGGAAGGCCGAGGTTGGGCGGCGGTTGCTCCGTAGGGGCGTTCGAGGGAAGTGGCGATGGGCGGAAGAAAAGAGTTTGCAATGCGTCGCCGGTTGCGCCGGAGTTGAACCTTGTCAACTGCCTGGTCATGGAAGAGGAGACAACCGAATCGACGATCACCGAACTTTATCCGCGTTTCCTCAAGAAACTCTTGATGCGCGCCGATTCCCTGGTTTGGCGGGCGACGGTGGAGGCGACCTCTTCCGGGATTGCGATCGACGACCTGGACGCTGTGACGGGTGACGAATGGGCGGATTTTTATCAATGGGAGTTCGAATACCTTCCGTCGATCGAAGAGATTTGCGGGGCGCTCGGGTTGGACCCGGTGCCGAAGTCGAAGGCGGCGAGTCCGTGGTGGGATCATCTGCTGCCGGGGTACCGGGATAAAATGCGGGTCTGTTCGGGGCGGGCTTTGTGGCGGGGGGATGCCGGTTACGAGCAGGAGTTTGCTTTTCGCGATACTACGGGGGAAATCCGTTGGCTCTACGAGACGGTCGAAATTCAGCCGTCGGGCCCCGGGAAATGGGAGTTAATTTGCCTCTCGCGCGATATCACCCGTCGCAAGCGGGCGGAACGGTCGCTGGTCCAATCGGAAGCCAAGTTTCGGTCGGTTTGGGAGGATTCCCATGATCCGATGCGGTTGACCGACCGGGATGGAGTGATCGTCGCGGTCAACTCCTCGTTTTGCGCCTTGGTCGGCCAGCGGGAATCGGAATTGGTCGGGCGGCCATGGACGGTGGTCCTTCATCCCGACGAGGATCACGAGGCGGCGTTGGCCACGTCTCTTGGTTTCTTCCGGGCTTTTCCGCGGCAGAAACGGTTCGAGGAGCATTGGCGGTTGCAGGACGGACAGATTCTCCATCTGGAGATTTCGCAAAGCCTCATTAAAGGAAACGATGGCGATCGACTCTGTCTGGCGATCGCGCGGGACAGCACGGAGCGGATTCAGGCGGCGGAAGCGGTGCGGCGATCGGAGGCGTTTTTTCGCTCAATTTGGGAGAATTCCCATGAGGGAATGCGGTTGACCGATTGGGAGGGACGGATCGTGGCGGTCAACGACGCGTTTTGCCGGATGGTTGGCCTTCCCGCGGAGGAAGTGGTGGGACGGTCGATGACCGAGGCCTACACGATGGACATCCCGCCGGAGGAGGTGATCCGGCGCTACCGGAAACGTTGCCAGCGGGAGGAACTAGGGAAACCGTTTCAAGCTTCGGTCACGCTCCGGTCGGGAGAACCGCGCCATTTCGAGGTGTCGATTTCACAAATCGAGGAAGAAGCGGCGACCTTTTTGACGATCTTCCGGGATGTCACGGAGGCCCGTCAAGCGGATGAACGGCGGAGCAAGCTGGAGCGCAAGATGGTCGACGCCCAGCGCCTCGAGAGCCTCGGCATTCTGGCCGGAGGAATCGCCCACGATTTCAACAATCTTCTCACCGCCATTCTTGGAAACGCCAACATCGCCTTGATGCAGATGCCCCCCTCGTCGACGTTGCGTCCCTTTTTGGAAGGAATTGAAAAGACCTCGCTCCAGGCGGCGGATCTCTGCAAGCAAATGCTCGCCTATTCCGGGCAGGGGAGGATGGCCTTTCGCTGTATTTCGATCAACCACCTCGTGGAGGAGATGAATCACTTGTTGGAGGTTTCCGTCCACAAGCAGATCATTCTTCGTTATCGGTTGGCGGCCTCATTGCCCAACGTTCAGGCGGAGCCGTCGGAACTTCAGCAGGTCGTGATGAACCTTGTGATCAACGCTTCGGAAGCGATCGGCGAGCGGAGCGGAGTGATCACGATATCGACCGGATTGGTCCGGGCGGACCGGGCTTTCCTGGAGGAAACGTTCCTGGCTCCGGAACTCCCGGAAGGGGATTACGTGTCGCTGGAGGTGGCGGACAGCGGCTGCGGGATGACTCCCGAGACCCGCGAGCGGATTTTCGACCCGTTTTTTACCACCAAGTTCACCGGACGCGGACTCGGTTTGGCAGCGGTTTTGGGAATTCTCCAGCGTCATAAAGGGACCTTCAAGGTCTACAGCGAGGTAAACCACGGCACCACTTTCAAGATTCTTCTGCCTGCCGTCGACCGGGAGGTGGAAGCGGCGGAGCAGGTGGCCCATGCGCCCGGGTGGCGGGCCACCGGATCAATCCTGGTGGTGGACGACGAGCCATCGGTCCGCGCGGTGGCCGCCCGGATGTTGGAGAAGTGCGGTCTGACGGTGTTGCTCGCGACCCACGGAGGGGAGGCGGTGGAGATTTTCCGGCGTCACAAGGATGAACTCGACCTGGTCTTGCTCGACATGACGATGCCGGTGATGGGCGGGGAGGAAGCATTCCGGCAAATCCGGCGGATCCGGCCCGACGCCAAGGTCTTGTTAATGAGTGGTTACACCGAGGCGGACACCACCGATCGATTCGCGGGAAAAGGGCTGGCGGGATTCATTCAGAAGCCGTTCAAATGGGAGCAATTGGAAGCCAAGCTCCGAACGATTCTTCCCGGCGAGCAAACCCCTTGAGCGGCAAGGCTGGAAGCCAGTTTTCCCCTGCGGAAAGAACGTCGGATCGGACGTTCGGCATGGACTTGTTCTTGCAATCCCCCCCGATTCCACGCAGTTTGAGAGAAAATTAATGAAGGAGTTAACAGAACAAGATCAGGCTGCGCGGGCGCAGGAGGCGTTGCGGAAGCTGAAGACGAACATCAGCCTGGTTCTAAAAGGGAAAGACGAGATCATCGACGAAGTCTTGGTTTGTCTGGTTTCGGCCGGGCATTTGTTGATCGAGGATTTGCCCGGAGTGGGAAAAACCACCCTGGCGTATTGCCTCGCCAAGTCGATTGATTGCTCTTTTTCGCGAATCCAATTCACCAGCGATCTCCTTCCGGCCGACGTCCTCGGCGTGTCGATTTACGACGAAACCCTGCGGGAGTTCGTTTTCAAACAAGGGCCGGTTTTCGCCAATATCGTGCTGGCCGACGAGATCAACCGAACCACGCCGAAAACCCAGTCGAGCCTGTTGGAGGTGATGGACCGCGGGAAAGTCACGGTGGATGGGGAAAGTTATTCGGTGGGCGATCCGTTCATGGTTTTCGCGACCCAGAATCCGGTCGATTACGAAGGGACATTTCCGTTGCCGGAGAGTCAGATGGATCGTTTCCTGATGCGGTTGCAGATGGGATATCCCGATTTCGACAACGAGGTGGAGATTCTCCGCAATTCCCATTTCCGCTACGACAGCCTCACGCTCGACCCGGTCGTCACCCGGGACGAAGTGAAGCGGATCCAGGAACTGGTTAAAACGATCTACCTGGAAGACACCGTCCTGACGTTCATCCTCGACCTGATCACGGCGACGCGGGCGGAAAGTCGATTCAAAGCCGGAGTCAGCACCCGCGGGGCCCTTGGATTGAAAGTGGCCTCCCAGGCGGCGGCGCTGGTGCAGGGCCGCGATTTCGTTCTGCCGGAAGATGTTTTGCGGGTCTTGGGGCCGGTGCTGGTCCATCGCCTGACCTTGCGCCGTCCGGTGGCCGACGCCCTGGAGGAACGGGGAATCATTCAAAACCTATTGGAGGAGATCGTCGCCCGGGTGCCCGCCCCGGTTTGACGGACGAACGGAATGGAATGCGCCAGGGCTTGATATACGCGTCGAGTGAGTGGAGTGGTCCCGCCTGTAAGCCGATCGAGCGGGGGCGGTTCCGTTTTTTCAGTCTTCTCAAGTCCCTGACTATTCCGCCGAAAGGCCAGCGGGTTTTGCCGACCGCCACCGGCTACGTGTTGATCGTGATGGCGATCGGCCTGGGGATGGCGGCCTACAACGCCGCCAGCAACATCCTGTTCATCGCCTTATCGGTCCTTCTCGCCTCGTTGATCGTCAGCGGAATTCTCTCATGGATTAATTTTCAAGGGATCTGCTGGCGGATTCTGGTCGATCCCCCTTGCCGGGCCGGGGAAGAATGTCACGTCCGGCTCGAAGTGAGGAACACCAAACGGTTTTTGCCCACCTACGCCCTCTCGTTTTCGATGGGGGCGCAACGCAGCGGGATTAAGAAGGTGTTGCGCATCGGGCAGCGGTTGGAGCCGCAGGACACCATCCAACTCGATTTTTCGTTTACCCCTCAAAAGCGGGGACGGGAGTTGATCCGGGTGCTCGGGGTCGGATCCCAGTTTCCCTTTGGCTTCCTGCACAAGACTCTCAATGGAGGGCCGCCGAAGGAGATGATGATTTGGCCCCGCCGGATCTCTTATCGCTTTCAACACGCCGGGGCGTCGATGGCGCAACTGAATGGCCGTTCCCTCGCGAAGCCGGGAAGCGGATCTGAATTCATCAACCTCCGCGAATACCGGCAGGGGGATTCCCACCGGCAGATCCACTGGAAGGCGAGCGCCCGTTTGCGCACGTTTGTGGTCCGGCAATTCGCGGCGGAAAACCATTCGGGCTTCGTTTTCTGTTTGCAGAGTTACCGCTCCCTGTGGCCGGACGAAAATCAGTTCGAACATCTGTGCAGTTTTGTCTCCTCGCTGGCGGAGGATCTGTTCAGGCAGGAACGTCTGCATGGGGTGCAGGTCAATGGACTGCCGCATCAGCGGATCGCCCGGCGGGCCGACCTCGAGTATTTCCAGGATCAGCTGGCCGCTCTCGACCGGGTGGAACGGGAAGAGGGGGAGACGGTTCCCCTTCCTTTCGCCAATGCGATCACCTTTGAACCGAATCCAGTGAGTGGAATCAACGCCTATGTCGGAAGTCAGAAAGCGGCAACAGCTTAACCTGCGGGAGCTCTACCAGATCAACTGGTTCCTCGGCGCCGGTCTGGCGTTGCTCGCGTTGTGGCCGGTCTACACGCTCGATTTCACGGTGGTCTTCCATTTTTGGTTGGCGACTTCGTTGATCGCCATCAGCGCTATCCGACCGCAAATCACCACTTACTTCCCGAAACCGGTCTGGAACGTTATTCCCTTTTTCCTGGTCGCGCTCCTCGGGGTCGATCTTTACCTCTCGTCGGAAGTCGTTCCGGCTCTGGTCCGGTTGAACATCTTCCTGGTCCTTTACCGCTGTCTCTCCTTCCGACGTAAGCGGGAGGATCTCCAATTGATCGTGCTTTGCCTCTTCCTGGTGATCATCGCCGGGGTCCGGACGGTCGCGGTGACCTTCGTCCTCCAGGTGGTTATTTTCACGGCGGTAGCGATGGCGTTTCTCTTCAATATCACTTTGATGGAAGACTCCCGCGACACGATCACCCCCCGCAGTGTCTGGGCGGATTTCACCTGGAGCCGTTTTCTGCGGAAACTCTGGGCACGTTGCGACAGCGGATTCATGATGGTGGCGGGCCTGGCGTTTTCCTCGATCGTCGTCTTCTCCTCTTTGATGTTCCTGTTGATCCCGCGTTTTGATCTGAACACCGCGCTACCTTTCCTCGATCTCCCGCGGGCCTCCCAGACCGGTTTCTCCGAAGACATCCGTTTTGGCGACGTGACCAATATCCGGAACAACAACCGGGTGGCCTTGCGAATCGAGGTCGATTCGCCCGACGACATTCCCGCCGATCCGTATTGGAGGATGTTGGTGTTGGACGAATACCGCAACGGCGGTTTCCGGATGTCCCAAGCTCTGAAAGAACACGAACGGCACGCGAAAAACGTTCGTCGCATCACTTATAACGGCGCCCTGATCGGGGAGTCCGAACCGCCCGACGTGCGAAACCTGTGGACCTTCTACATGGAAGGGGGGATCGCTCGTTATCTTCCGTTGACCGGGCGGTTCGAGGGGCTGCGGTTGCAGGAGACGCGCGATATTACCTTCGTTGAGGCGACTCACACTTTCAGTCTTCCCCGGGTCAACTCCGGGCTCCTGGTCTATCAAGTCGAGAACATGGAGTTCAGCGGCGTTTATCGCGACGAGCATTTCGGGATGTATTCCCTCGATTACAACATGGGATGGGGCGAACTCGGGGGCCGATCCCGTTTCCAGTATTTTAATTATCCCGACACCACCATGGTGCTGCCGCGCGGGGAAGCGGATGTCGCTTATCTGGAGGAATTGGTGGAGATCATCGGGCGAGGGGAGGCTTTGACCGCGGCGGAGTTCGCGCGTCGGGCGACCCAATACCTGCAATCGCGTCATTCCTACAGCATGTCCTACTCGTTGCCGATGTTCGAGGACGAGTCGGATCATGTGGTTCGCTGGCTAAAATCGGGTTCTCCGGGCCATTGCGAGGTTTTCGCCGGCGCCTTGATCCTGATCTGCCGGACGGCTGGGATCCCGGCTCGGGCGGTGACTGGCTTCCGGGGGGGATCCTGGAACACCTTTGAAAACTACTTCATGGTCCGCAACGCCGACGCCCACGCCTGGGTGGAGATTTTCGACGGCCGCGACAGCTGGCTGCGGTTTGACCCGACTCCGGGCGGGGAAAGCGTCGGCGACTACCCGGATGGAATCGTCAATTTCGGGGGGATGCAAACCGACTCCAGTTTGGCCGCCTATCTCGACAGTTTCCGGATCATTTGGTACCGGCGGATCGTCAGTTTCGACCAGGATACCCAGGTCCGGATTTGGACCACCATCCAGGAGTCGTTCGGCCGGATCGCGCTTCGGGAGCGGATCAATCTCTGGCTGGAGGCTATCTCGCTTTGGTGGCAATCGCCGTGGGACCTCCAACGTTTTTTCGATATGATCCGGGTGGTTGCGGGAGCGGCGGTCTTCGGTCTTTTGATTGTTTTCTGCTTTCGTCAGGATCGAATGTCGCTCTTCCGGATCAAACCGAATCCGATGGATCCGGTGCGGCGCCGGGCCGGCCGTTATCTCCAGCGCCTGCGGGAACTTGGTCCCCCGCCAGCGGACAACGAAGATTTCGGGAGCGTCGTGGCTGATTTGGAACGATTGCGCTACGGGCCGCTCGCCACCGGCAACGGCTGGCGGGAAGTGATTCGTCAAGCCCGGCGCCTGGCGCGCCGGGAGTCGCGTCGGCAACGTCGAGGCGTTCCATCCCCCGGCTGACGCTTGACTGTATTCGCCCCGCGGATTTGACTGATCGCAATGTCCGCTTCGGTTCTGATAGTCGATGATGAAAAACATACTCGCGAGGGCCTCCAGCAGGCGCTCGAAGAGGACTACGACGTTTACCTGGCCAGCGACGCCGACGAAGCCTTCAATTTGATGGAGATGGAAGAGTTCGACGTCGTGCTGACCGATCTGCGGATGGCCGGAAAATCAGGCATGAAAGTCATCGACAAGGCGATCTCGCTTCCCCGCCAGCCGATCTGCATCATGATGACCGCCTACGGCAATGTGGAAACGGCGGTCGAGGCGATGAAGCGGGGTGCGTTCGACTTCCTGACCAAACCGGTCAATTTGGAGAAACTCGAACTCCTCATCCGGCGCGCCCTCCGCTCCCGTTCGCTCGAAGTCGAAAATAAAGAGCTCCATCAAAGGCTCGACCAAAAGTTCAGCTTCTCCGGGATCGTCGGCAACTCGCCCGCTCTCCAGGAAGTGATCGGCAAAGTCGAACGGGTCGCGCCATCGAAAGCGACCATCTTGATCGAAGGGGAAACCGGAACCGGCAAGGAGTTGATCGCCCAAGCCGTTCACCAAAACAGCCCGCGGGCGAAGAATCCCTTTGTGGCGGTCAATTGCGCCGCGCTTGCCCCGACCCTGCTCGAAAGCGAGTTGTTCGGTCATGAAAAAGGGGCTTTCACCGGTGCCGCCGACCGACGGATCGGCCGATTCGAGGCGGCGGATGGAGGGACGTTGTTCCTCGATGAAATCGGGGAAATCGACGCCTCGACGCAAGTGAAACTCCTCCGTTTTCTCGAGCAACGGACGTTCGAGCGACTCGGCAGCCTCAAGCCGATCAGCGTCGACATCCGCCTTGTCGCCGCGACCAATCGGAACTTGGAGGAAATGGTCCGCAAAGGGACTTTCCGGGAAGATTTGTTTTACCGCCTGAACGTCGTCCGCCTGGCGATGCCGCCGTTGCGGGAACGTCAGGAAGATATTCCGGTTTTATTGAACCATTTTATCACGGAATTCAGCCGCGAGAACGGCATGCCGGCGGTGACAATCGAACCGGGGGCGATGAAGCGCTTACTTGCCTATCGGTGGCCGGGCAACATCCGGGAACTCCGTAATTTCGCGGAGAACGTGGTCATCATGCAACGGGGCAACCGGATTACCGAATTCGATCTCGATCCGAAATTCACCCGGGCGCCTGAACCGCCTTTGCTCGAGCCAACCAGCTCAAAAGGAGAGGGGGGCGACCGGCCCTGGCCCGTGGTCGGGGAGGCGGGATGGTCGGTGGAAGAGAATGAAAAACGGCTCCTGCGCAACGCCCTGCTGGAAGCCCGCGGAAACCGCACCCGAGCCGCCGAATTGCTCGGGGTCAGTCGCCGGACCCTCCATCGCAAACTTTTGCAATGGCCCGATCTCGATGTGATCGATCGGTGATGGAGCCGGAGGCCACTTTCCTTTCCCTTGAACGAAGGATTTAGCGGCGAGAAGGCCCAAAAGGCGCAAGATAGGCCCTTAAGCGGAAGGGGCCGTTTCACCCACCTGGCGACCGGTTATAAGCGGCCTCTCATGAGCTATCCTATACTTTTTGCGTATTTTGCGCCTTTTTGCGGCTATTCCAACTGAAACAACCGGACGAATCGTGGGTCTAAGCCAAGCAAGTCATGCGGCGCGGGGCCGGTTCTTTCCTCAATTGGGTTGCGTTTTTTTTCATTTCGGCCTCTTGTCATCGGTTTATTTTAAGTGAGATATCCAATGAAGTTCTTTTACGCCTTTCTTTCATCGCTCCTCATCGGCGGCGTCGCCCATGCTGAAATCCGCGTTGGCGGGTCCGATCTGCTCGCATCTCATTTCGGTCCGGCCTTGGCCGAGTACGCCGAGTCGCGCGGGCTGGATGTGAAAGCCGATTTCATCGGCAGTCATCCCGGAATGGAAGGCCTCCGGAATGGCAAACTTCATCTCGCCATCCTGGCCATTCCGGACGGCGCCGCGCTTCCGGAGGGAGAGTTGCGGACCCATTACATCGGATCCAAAGTCCTCGCGGTGGTGGTGCCGGAGTCGAATCCGTTAAGCGAAGTGACCTTGCGCCAACTCGGGGGCGTTTTCGGTGAATCGGATGCGACCAACATCACTCGGTGGGGACAGCTCGGTTTGTCCGGCGAATGGTCTTCCCGTTCCATTTTAGTCAATTCCGTCTCCGCCGCCGAGCACACGTTGGCCCGCGATCTATTTCGCCACACCGTGCTGCAGTCGCGCAACATGCGGCGCAACCTTGCGGAATCAAACGACATTGAAGGGATTCGCCGTCGCTTCCAGCAGGATCCCAACGGCATCGCCTTACTGCACCAGGTTCCGGCGGACCGGAGTGGTCTGAAAATCCTGTCGGTCGCCCGGGGCCAGGACGATCTGGCCTATCCGCCGACTCGCGAAGCGGTCGCGAATAATAATTATCCGTTGCGGCTCCCGCTCTATCTCGTCTTCTCCGGAGGGAACGCGACCCAGTTGAAGGAATTGCTTCGTTTTATCGCCAGCGAAGAAGCGGCCGAAGCCCTCCAGGCCGATGGCCTGATGCCGATGCCCGCGGTCGACCGCCAAAGCCTTTATTTTGAGTTCGAACGGCTGTAAAGACTCCGGCGGGTGCCGTTGCCGGAACCGATTTGGCCCTGAAACGGATACGCTTCGCCATCTTCGCTTCGTTACGTCTGGCTGCTCCCTCGTAGTCGGGTTGGCTTCGCCGCCCGACACAGTGCTCGGGAGCCGTGCGACAGTGTTTTTGCCTGTCGATGACGGGCGGCTGAACCTTTCCGACAATGGCCGAACCGACCGGAGACGGGGCGGCAAAGCCAACCCCGCTACATCTGGAAGTCATCGGTCCGTGACACGGTCACGCTTCGCCATCTTCGCTTCGTGACGACCGGCTGCTCCCTCGTAGTCGGGTTGGCTTTGCCGCCCGACACAGTGCTCGGGAGCCGTGCGACAGTGTTTTTGCCTGTCGATGACGGGCGGCTGAACCTTTCCGACAATGGCCGAACCGACCGGAGACGGGGCGGCAAAGCCAACCCCGCTACATCGGGAAGTCATCGGTCCGTGACACGGTCACGCTTCGCCTTCTTCGCTTCGTTACGTCTGGCCGCTCCTCGTAGTCGGGTTGGCTTTGCCGCCCGACACAGTGCTCGGGAGCCGTGCGACAGTGTTTTTGCATGTCGATGACGGGCGGCTGAACCCTTCCGACAATGGTCGAACCGACCGGAGGCGGGGCGGCAAAGCCAACCCCGCTACATCGGGACGTGTCAGCGGGCGGTGACACGGAGACCCTTCGCCATCTTCGCTTGGTTACGCCCGGCTGTCACTCTGTCCCTTTGGGCGGCATTGTCCGTGACAGCAGATGTTGCTGGGCGGAAAACGCTTCTTCGCCTTCCTGGCGGCGGACCGGCACGTAGGCACCGGTCGCTTTCAGTTCTTTCGCCTGGACGTTGTCGCGGAGATAGGCGTCGAGGATGCCGCGGACTTCGTCGCGTTGGGCGGGGTCGGAAATCGGGAAGACGACTTCGATCCGGCGGAAGAAGTTGCGGGGCATCCAATCCGAGCTGCCCGCTAAGATGACCGGTTCGCCGCCGTCGTTTTCGAAGTAGTAGATCCGGCTGTGTTCGAGGAATCGGCCGACGACGCTGCGGACCCGGATGTTTTCGCTCAGGTTGCGGATGCCCGGGACGAGGCAGCAGGTGGACCGCATGATCAAATCGATCCGGACTCCGGCTTGGGAGGCTTCGTAAAGATTGTCGATTGTCGTCTGGTCGACGAGGCTGTTGAGCTTGGCGATGATCCGGGCCGGTTTTCCCTCGCGGGCGTTTTCCGCTTCCCGGAGAATCATCTCCTGCAAACGCGAGTGGAGTTTGAACGGGGCCACGAGGAGGCGCTTGAACTCCGGCTCGAGTCCGAATCCGGTCAAGGTGTTGAAGAGTTGGGCGACTTCGCTCGTGATATCCTCGCAGGCGGTGAAGAAGCTGAGGTCGGTGTAGGAACGGGCCGTTTGCGGATTGTAATTGCCGGTGCCGAGGTGGACGTAACGGCGGAGGCCGGATCCTTCGCGGCGGACCACCAGGCTGCACTTGCAATGGATTTTCAGGCCGACCAATCCGTAAACCACATGGACGCCGGCCTCCTCCAGTTGTTTGGCCCAATGAATGTTGTTGGCCTCGTCGAACCGGGCTTTCAACTCGACCAACGCGGTCACCTGCTTCCCGTTGCGGGAGGCCTCGATCAAGGCTTGGACGATCGGCGAATCGCCGCTGGTGCGGTAAAGGGTCTGTTTGATGGCGAAGACCGTCGGATCGCGGGCCGCCTGTTGGATGAACTCCACCACCGGGACGAATGAGTCGAACGGATGGTGCAGGAGGATGTCGCCGTCGGCGATCGCTTTGAAGATGCTTTGGCCGGCGCCGAGGGGAAGGCGTTGGACCGGCTGCAACGGGGGGTATTTCAGATCGGGCCGGTCGATTGAATCGTAGATGCTCATCAGGCGCATCAGATTGATCGGACCGTCGATCCGGAAGACGTATTCGCTGGGCAACTCGATGTAGGAAAGGAGTCGGTTGAGGTCGGACTCGTCGACCCCGGTCTCGATTTCCAAACGGACCGCCGCTCCTTTTTGCCGGTGCTTCAGTTCTTCTTCGATCTGTTGGAGGAAATTCTCCGCCTCTTCCTCGTCGATGTAGAGATCGCTGTTGCGGGTGATCCGGAAGGCCTGGGCGGAGTGGATGTGATAACCGGGAAAGAGGTGACCGGCGGAGAGTTTGATGATGTCGCTCAGGAACACATAGCGGAGGTCTTTTTGATTGCCGGTTTCGATCCTGACCAGCCGGGGAAGGATGCGGGGCACCGGCAGGATCGCCATCAGCGGATCGATCTCCGGTTTCTCGGGGAGATCGAGCGTGACCAATACGTTCAAGGTCTTGTTGACGATCTGGGGAAAGGGATGGGCCGGATCGACCGCGAGGGGCGTCAGCACCGGATAGACCTGCTCTTTGAAATATTGTTTGATCCAGGAAAGGTCGGTCTTGGTCAGTTGGTCGACCGTCAGAAAAGCGACTCCGTTTTCCTTCAATTCGGGAATGACTTTGTTCTGGAAACAATGATACTGGTAATCGACCAACGCGTTCACCACATCATGGATACGGCGCAATTGTTCCTTGGCTCCCAAGCCGTCGACGCCGACCTGAACCACGCCGGACTCCACCTGTTGGATGAGGCCGGCGACTCGGATCTCAAAGAACTCGTCGAGATTGGAACTGGCGATCGAGAGGAATTTCAACCGTTCGATCAACGGGTTTTCCGCGGCGACGGCCTGTTCAAGGACTCGGCGGTTGAACGCGAGCCAGCTCAATTCCCGGTTGAAATAGGCGTGTTTGCCGCCATGTTTCACCCGCGGAATTTTTTCGAATTTGGCTGTCCGTGGCATCGATTGGTCTTATTGAATGCCCATCCAAGCACGTTTCGACGTGGATTTCAAAGCGGATGCGGCGCGAATTCGATTTTCGCCACGGCGTGGAGCACTTGGAATTTCTGGCCCATGTTTCCGGGATGGAGGAGTTGCTGCAACGTCTGGCGGCGGGGATCGAAGGTGCCGGGGCGGTCCGAGATGATCGTGCGGATCGCGTCGGTCGAGTGTTTCACGAAAAAGGCTTCCTGGCTTTCGACCGCGACTGGCTTGAAACCCCGTTTCCGCAACGGTTCCTCCAGCCAATCCCAGCAAACGTGACAGGTCAGGTCCTGGTCGCCCGGTTGGGCCAAAAGGTCGTTCGACTGCTGGTGACGGTGATAGGCGCGGGCCGTTCCCTGGGGAGTCGCTTCGATTAATTCCCGCCAGCTTTTTCCATAGTCGAAAGCCACGAACAATCCTCGCCACGGCGAAGCGTCGAGAATCCGATTGAGGAGGACGGTGGCGGCCAGCGGGAGGTCAAGGCGGTAGCCGGCGGGGGCATCGGCCGGGAGGCGCGCGGCGACCGCGGTCACTTCGGGGGAGAGGGACGGAAGGATCGCTTCGACCGGACCGCTCTTCCAATCGACCCCGATTTCCCGCCAGGCGCCATTTCCGAAAACGAGCCGGTGGAACGGTTGGGCGTCGAAGAGTTCGTTGGAAAACACCACCGATTGCTCGGGAATCGAATCGAACGATTCGCCGAGGCGGAGTTGGAGGGAGGCTTTGAAAGGATGCTCGGGAGCCGGGGAGAGAACGCCGCCGCCCGGTTCGGCCCCGATTTCGACGAAAGTGAAATCGCCGGCTGGACGGGGGCCGAGCAGTTTGACGCAGGCCGCGATCACGAGGTTGGCGAAGACTCCGCCGGTCGAGGTCGCGGTGAAAAAGTCGGTGGAACGGCCGAACCCGACCCGTTCGCGGTCGCGCCGGTAGTAACCGCCCTCCGGATGGTAAAGGGCGAGTTCCATGAAAGTGGCAAACGGAATCGGACCGCCTCGGGCGGCGACCGCTTCCTGGATGGCCCGCGATACGGGGGAGTCGGGCGTCGCCGCGGGGTCGTTCAGAGCGGACATTCCGTTTCGATGAACTCCCAGGGAATACCGAACTTCTCGCTCACTTCCCGGGCAAGGGCGGAGACTCCGTAGGTTTCGGTCCGGTAATGGCCGCACATGAAAAGATTGAGGCCGTTTTCCTGGGCGATGTTGAAGGCGCTCTGTTTGACTTCGCCGGTGATCAAGGTGTCGATTCCGGCGGCTTTCAGGTGGGGAACCGCGCTGTGGCCGCTGCCGGTCAGGATTCCGATGCGACCGGGCTTCGCGCTGCCGAATTCCACCGCGACGAAGGTTTCGGGAAAGGCGTCGCGCAACCGTTTCTTCAGCTCTTCGCGCGAGTAGGGGGAGGCGGCGATCACGCCGATGTCGTTGCCCTCGTAGGGTAAAAACGAATCGACCGGATCAAGGCCGATGTCGCGGGCGAGCAGGACGTTGTTGCCGATCTCCGGGTGCATGTCGAGGGGGAGATGGGCCCCGTAAACCGCGCAATTGCCCCGCACCAGGGTGTCGACTTTGGCCCGGGCCGGACCGGTGATCGGCACCATCGGGTCCCAGAACATCCCGTGGTGGACGATCAGGAAGTCGATGCCGCGTTCGACCGCCAGTTGAAACGGCCGGAGGCCCGCGTCGACGGCGGCGCCGAGTCGGGTCACTTGGCCGTCGTTTTCGAACTGGAGTCCATTGTGGGCGCCGGGGAAATCGGTGACGTTGCGGAGGTTGGTGCGGGTGTCGCAAAAAGCGACGATGTCGGATAATTGTGCCATGGATACGGAAAAATCGGAATTTCGGATACCTTAGTCCCGCCGACGGACGAATGAAAACCTTTTTCGGAAAAAGCCGCCGACGGACCGGCGGGCGGCTTTCCGTCCGGGCTGTTTCGTTTGCGAACCCCGGCGGGCATCGGCTTCGAAGTAGGGGAGAATAACCTGGCTGAGTTCGACCGGATGGGAATAGTTGAGGGCGTGGCCCCCTCCGGGAATCATCTGAAGTTCGCCATGCCGGAGCAAACGGACCACTTCGCTGGCCCAACGTTCGTTGACGACCGCGTCGTGTTCGCCTCGGATCACCAGGACCGGGGCTTCGATCCGGGGGAGGACCTCCTCGACCGCGTGGGTGATGCAATTTCGGGTGGTGGCTAGAATGGTATGCAAACCGGCCTTGCGGTATTCGCCTCGATTCAGTTGGCCGAGAGTGTCGTCCTCGTAACGGGAGGTCAGCATCAACCGCCATGCCTGGGCCGCGAGGGTCCGGTGTTCCGGGTCGGTGGTCGGCCCGACAAGGACCAATCGCCGGACTCGTTCCGGATGGCGTGCTCCGAATTCGGCCAGCGTTTGGCAACCGTAGGAGTTGCCCACCATGTAGGCCGAACGAAGGCCGACCCGGTCCATGAACTCGGCGACGACGTCTGCCATTTGCTCCGGTCCCCAGACGACCGGCGGCTGGAAGCTCCGTCCGTAGCCCGGCAGATCCGGAGCGAAGAACCGGCAGCGCGGGGCCAATTCGTGGGCGAGCGGAACCATGAAAATGCTCGAAATCACGAACCCATGGATCATCACCACCGGCGGTGCGTCCGACGGCGGCGGGTGCCGGTTGGTCCGGTAATGCATCGCCCCCCCGGAGACATCGGTCCACCTGCTGGCCACCCGGTGGGACTTGATCTTTTCTTCAAGCCTCATCTTCCGTCAAACGGTAAAACCGAAGCTCGTCCGCCGCAACGACCTCGGCTCATTTCCTCCGCAGCGACGAAGCCCCGCATTTACTGGGGCCGACCCGGAAGGGTCGGTTGTTACCCGGTCTAAGATCCCCCCGGATGGCAAACCAATACTCATTTTGTCCCAATCGCATCTCCCCGGCCTTCTTTTCCCTTCGCTCCCTTCTGTGAAACCGGAGAGTTCTTTTCGAGCCAGGAAGTAATGGAAGGGGAGTGGAGACAAAATCATGGGTGGCAAAATCATTTTTTTCAGTCCACCGTCTCTTGTTCAGCAATGATTCTGTCACTAATGATTTTGTCCCAATCGCGTTTCCCCGATCACTTCTTTCCCTTTCGCTCCCTTCTGTGAAACCGGAGATTTCTTTTCGAGCCAGGAAGTAATGTATGGGGAGTGGAGACAAAATCATGGGTGGCAAAATCATTTTCTCCAGTCCACCGCCTCTTGTTCAGCAATGATTCTGTCACTAATGATTTTGTCCCAATCGCGTTTCCCCGATCACTTCTTTCCCTTTCGCTCCCTTCTGTGAAACCGGAGAGTTCGTTCAAGCCAGGAAGTAATGTATGGGGAGTGGAGACAAAATCATGGGTGGCAAAATTATTTTCTCCAGTCCACCGCCTCTTGTTCAGCAATGATTTTGTCACTAATGATTTTGTCTCAATCGCGTTTCCCCGATCACTTCATTCCCTTTCGCTCCCTTCTGTGAAACCGGAGACTTCTTTTCGAGCCAGGAAGTAATGGAAGGGGAGTGGAGACAAAATCATGGGTGGTAAAATCATTTTTTTCAGTCCACCGCCTTCTTGTTGAGCAATGATTCTGTCATTAATGATTTTGTCCCAATCGCGTTTCTCCGGCCTTCTTTTCCCTTCGCTCCCTTCTGTGAAACCGGAGAGTTCGTTCAAGCCAGGAAGTAATGGAAGACAAAATCATGGGTGGCAAAATCATTTTTTCAGTCCACCGCCTTCTTGTTGAGCAATGATTCTGTCATTAATGATTTTGTCCCAATCCGTTTCTCCGGCCTTCTTTTCCCTTCGCTCCCTTCTGTGAAACCGGAGAGTTCGTTCAAGCCAGGAAGTAATGGAAGACAAAATCATGGGTGGCAAAATCATTTTTTTCAGTCCACCGCCTCTTGTTCAGCAATGATTCTGTCACTAATGATTTTGTCCCAATCCCCCATCTCCGCTGGCGTCTGGAAAGGAGGCGGACCAAACTTCGCGGGAAATTGTTTTGAAAACCGGGGCGGTTCCCGACACGGTGTTCTCTTTTTACGCGAAACATCATGGAAACGATCAAAGTAGGCCCGACCGGCGAGACGCTTCTCGATCTCCCTTCTCCTTACCTGGCACACCCGTGCGGTTTGCTCCATTTGCCGCGCTTCATCGCCAAAATCCGGAAGCATCTCAAGGGCGAGTTGCCGAAATCCTACCAGCGGAATTTCACCAAGGGGTTTGACGGTTTCCTTTGTCTCCATCTCGGGATCGAGCCGCAGGATGTGATCGAAATCGTCCGGACCAGCCAAAGCGACGAGGAAGTCGACGAGCGGTTGATGAAGATTTTCCCCGAAGATCTGAAGGTCCACGTCTGGAACCGGCGGGTCGCCCAAGCCGGGATGAGCGAGATGGGACGCGAGAAATTGGTCGAAGTGAAGGCGCAAATGGGGGTTGCCGACCGCGACGATCTGGTTTCCTTCGCCGACATGATCGACTACGACGAGGAACGGATCGATTGACCTCCGGTTTCCTCACCAAATTTATCCAGCAGCAGCACCGACAGACAGATACATGAAACGCACGCATCATTGCAGCCAGCTCGACGCCTCGGATGAGGGAAAAAGCGTCCATCTCATGGGATGGGTCGAATCCCTCCGCGACCACGGCGGAATCGTTTTCATCGACCTCCGCGACCGCGAGGGGATCACTCAGCTCGTGTTCAACCCGACTGACGACCAAGCCCTCGCGGAACGGGCGGGCGGTTTGAAGACCGAATCGGTGATTGGAGTTTCCGGCGTCGTGCGGCTCCGTCCGGCGGAAACCGTCAACACCAAGTTGGCGACCGGCAAAATCGAGGTGCACGCCACCGCGCTCGACGTCCATAATGTCTCCGAAACTCCGCCGTTTCCGATCGACGACGCCCAAGGCGATCGGGTGCAAGAGGATCTGCGGTTGACCTACCGTTACCTCGACCTCCGCCGTCCCCGGATGCGGCGGATCATGCGGCTGCGTCACACCGCCTCCCAAGCCGCCCGGGCTTATCTCAACGACGCCGGTTTCATGGAGGTCGAGACTCCGACTCTCTTCAAAAGCACCCCGGAAGGAGCCCGCGAATACCTGGTGCCGAGCCGCCTCAACCCGGGCGAATTTTACGCGCTGCCGCAATCGCCCCAGCAGTTCAAACAGATGCTGATGGTGGCCGGGATCGAGCGGTACTATCAGTTCGCCCGCTGTTTCCGCGACGAAGACCTGCGGGCCGACCGTCAGCCGGAGTTTACCCAGATCGACTTGGAAATGTCGTTTGTCGACCGCGAGGATGTTTACGCGATCATGGAAGGACTCATTTCCCGGATCTGGAAGGAAACCGTCGGCGTCGACCTGCCGACACCGTTCCCCCGGATGCAGTATCACGACGCGATGAACCGCTACGGTGTCGACAAACCGGATACGCGTTTTGCGATGGAGCTGGTCGATGTCGCACCGATTTTCCAGGGGACCGAATTCAAGGTGTTCAAGTCGACCCTCGAATCGGGCGGAAGCTTGAAGGCGTTCAACGCCAAAGGCTTGTCCGATCTGACCCAAGGGGAACTGAACCACCTGACCGAAGTCGCGAAATCGTTCGGGGCGAAGGGACTCGCTTTCATCAAGGTGGAAAACGGCGAATGGAAATCGCCGATCGTGAAGTTCTTCACCGAAGAAGAGAAAACGCAATTGCGGGAGCAGCTCAAGATGGAAGAGGGGGACATCGTCTTCTTCGCCGCCGCCGAATGGAACAGCGCCTGCGCGATCCTTGGACGAATCCGCTTGGAAGCGGCCGAGTTGCTCAAGAAAAAGGGCCGGTTGGAGATCGATCCGAGCCAGTTCAATTTCCTCTGGGTGGTCGAGTTTCCGCTCCTCGTCTATGACGAAGACGAAGGCCGTTACGTGGCCGCCCACCATCCGTTCACCGCGCCGGTGCCGGAAGACCTTCATTTGCTCGACAGCGATCCGAAACAAGTCCGGGGGCAACACTACGACCTCGTTCTCAACGGCGTCGAGCTCAGCGGCGGGAGCATCCGGGTCCATCAACCCGATTTGCAGTTGAAACTCTTCCGCGACATCTTCGACATTCCGGAAGACGTGATCGAAGACCGGTTCGGTTACATGTTGAAAGCGTTCCGTTTTGGGGCTCCGCCGCACGGCGGGATCGCGTTCGGATTCGACCGTATTGTGGCGATTTTGGCCGGGGCGAAGAGCATCCGCGACGTGATCGCCTTCCCGAAGACCCAGAAGGGGCAATGTTTGATGACGCAAAGCCCGACGCCGGTTTCGGCCCGGCAGTTGCGTGATCTGCACATCGAAGTCGACACGGTCGAACCGACCTGACCGGTTTCCGTCCGCGATGAACCTTACCCCGCTCTTCCGGCGCCTCGGCCTGGTCCGTGCTCCCGTGCGTGAAACGGCGAAGCAAAGGACCGGACGACAAGGCGAAGAGGCGGCGGCAACCTATTTGCAGCGGGAGAAAGGATTCCGGATCATCGTCCGAAACTGGCGGCATGACCGTGACGAAATCGATCTCGTCTGCTGGGACGGCGAAGTCCTGGTCTTCGTGGAAGTGAAGACCCGGGCGGCGGGCGCGCTCATGCCCGGCTATTTCGCGGTCGACCGGAAGAAGAAGGAGATTTTGCTCCGGGTGTTCGGTCAATATCTCAAGCGGTTGCGGAAAAAGCCGCGGACGTTCCGGTTCGATATTGTGGAAGTGAACGTGGCGGAGGCAGCCGAACCGGAGATTTTTCATTTTGAGAACATTCCGCTGTTCACCAAAGGATACCATTGGGAAGTGTGATCGTGGACCTGTTCCGTTCGTTTGATTTGCGAAAGGCCGGTGTTGACTAGCGGAGGCCCGGCAGGCACCATTGACGGGCTATGCAAAAAATCTTTCCCAGTATTACCAGCACGATCGGCAACACGCCATTGGTGAAACTCAACCGGATGGCGAAAGGCCTTCCGGCCGAGATTTTCGTGAAGTGCGAATTCTTCAATCCGCTCGCCAGTGTCAAGGACCGGATCGGTCTCGCGATGATCGAAGCCGCCGAGCGCGATGGCTTGATCAAATCGGATACGGTGGTGGTGGAGCCGACCTCCGGAAACACCGGGATCGCGCTCGCCTTCGTTTGCGCCGCGCGGGGTTACCGGTTGGTGTTGACCATGCCGGAAACGATGTCGATGGAGCGCCGCATCCTGTTGCGGATGCTGGGGGCGGAAATTGTTCTGACCCCGGGGGCGGAAGGGATGCCGGGAGCTGTCCGGCGAGCCCAGGAATTGTTGGAGGAACGGGGGGAGAAGGCATTCATGCCCCAGCAATTCGAGAATCCGGCCAATCCGGAAATTCATCGACGCACGACCGCCGAGGAAATTTGGAGCGCTACCGACGGGGGAATCGATGTGTTCGTCGCGGGCGTCGGCACGGGAGGAACGATCACCGGCGTTTCCGAAGTGATCAAGAAGCGTAAAAGCATCACTTCGATCGCGGTCGAACCGGAGGCGAGTCCGGTTATTTCCGGCGGGAAGCCGGGTCCCCATAAGATTCAAGGGATCGGCGCGGGGTTTATTCCGAAGAATTTGAACGTCGATATCCTCGACGACGTGGTGAAGGTCAGCAACGACGACGCGCTGGAAACCGCGCGGCAGTTGGCGTTGACCGACGGCATACTCGGCGGGATCTCGACCGGGGCGAACGTCTGGGCGGCGATGCAGGTGGCTCAACGGCCGGAGATGGCCGGGAAGAAGATCGTGACCATCGGCGCCAGCTTCGGCGAACGTTACCTGAGCACCCTGTTGGCGGAGAAGGCGCGCCAGGAGGTGACGGTCTGAGGTTGTTTTCCGCGTCTTTCGCGAACGGTGCCCCCGATGCCGTCAAACGGTCCGGGGGCATTCCGTTTGCGGGAATCGGAAGGCGGTCCCTGGCGGGAGATCGATTTGACGCGGAACGGGATACCGTAGATCTTTAGCGATGGCGAACGCGCGAAATTTAAAGGCTCCCTGGTTGGTGGCCGCCTGGCCGGGCATGGGTGGAGTCGGTATCAGCGCCGCTTATTATCTGATGGCGAAACTGGGGACCCATTTGCTGTCGGAGTTCCCGGCCCATGATTTTTTCGAGGTGGAAAACGTCGAAGTGAAGAACGGCCTGATCAGCACTGGAAGGTTGCCGAGAAGCCGGCTGTTTCTGTGGAAGGACCCGGAGGAAGTGCATGATTTGGTGGTGTTCATCGGCGAAGCCCAGCCCCCCGCCAAGGGGGATGCGTTTTGCGCCCAGTTGATCGAGCGAGCCCGGGAATTGGGGGTGGAGCGGGTCTTCACTTTCGCGGCCATGGGCACCCAGATGCGTCCGGGAGACGAATCGAGGGTTTTTTCGGCGGCCATCGATCGGGAGACGTTGAAGGAATTTGATCAGCTCGGTTTCGAGATCCTGGAAGAAGGGACGATTAGCGGTTTGAACGGCGTTTTGCTCGGGGTTGCGGCGATGCGGGGGATGAAGGGGGGATGTCTTCTCGGGGAGATTCCCCATCTTTTCCCCCAGTTTCCGTACCCGAAAGCCTCGTTGGCGGTTCTCCAGGCGTTTTGTGCGATCGCCGGTTGCAGCCTCGATTTGGCGGAACTGGAGGAGCAGGCCGAGGAGATCGAGCAGCGGCTGCAGGAGATCATCGACCGGGTGGAGAAGTCGGCCGGACGGCCGGAATCGGATCCCGGGCAAGACCTGCCGCCGGAGGAAGAGCCGGAAAGCGGCGACGAGGGGGACGTGCGGATCGATCCGAAAGACCAGAAGCGGATCGAAGAATTGTTCGAGCAAGCTCGGAAAGACCGGTCGCGGGCCTATGTTCTCAAGCAGGAGTTGGATCGTCTGAAGGTCTTTTCCGATTATGAGGACCGGTTTTTGGATCTGTTCCGGGAGCCCCAGTGAACCGGGTGAAACCGAAGGGCGTTATTCGACCGTCGACTTTCGCAGTTCTTTCTCTTTTTGCAGACGCAACTGTCCGCAGGCCGCATTGATGTCGTGTCCCTTTTCCCGGCGGATGGTCACCGAGACGTTTTGGTTTTTCAGCACCGAAAGAAACTTGTTTTGCCGGAGGAGCGCCGGTCGTTTCCAGGGAAGTCCTTCGACGGTGTTGTAAGGAATCAAATTGACGTGGGCGTGGAGATCGAGGGCGATTCCGGCGAGCCGTTCGGCTTGGTCGAAACTGTCGTTGATGTCTTCGATCAGGATGTATTCCAAGGTGAGCATCTTGCCGTGTTTTTCGGCGAAAAGCTTGGCGGCTGGAATCAGTTCCTCGAGCGGCCACCGTTTGTTGACCGGCATGATCTGTTGCCGAACGTCGTTGGTGGCGCCGTGCAGGCTGATGGCCAACCGGAACTGGACGTTCTCTTCGGCGAGGCGCTTGATCTGCGGCACCAAACCGGAGGTGGAGACGGTGATTCGGCGGGCGCCGAAGTTGAGACCCCAGTCGGCGTTGACGATCTTCAGGGCGGCGAGGAGATTGTCGTAGTTGGCCAACGGCTCCCCCATTCCCATGACGACGATGTTGTCGAACGAGGGGATTTCCGGGCGGGCCCGGGGCGTGCGGGCATCCTCGAGGAAACAGACCTGCAGGAGTTGGGAGACGATTTCGCCGGTGGAAAGGTCCCGTTTCCAGCCGTCGAGGCCGGAGGCGCAGAATTTGCAACCGAACGCGCATCCCACCTGGGTGGAAATGCAGACCGTTTTGCGGGAATGCTCCAGGCCGACCCCCTCCTGGGGAACGCGGATGATGACGGTCTCGATCAAGGCGTTGTCGCCAAGTTGCAGCAGCAGTTTGTCGGTGACGTCGCCCGCCTCCTTGGTGAGGACGTGACGGGTCGGAAGGAGGTCGTAGTTTTCCGCCAGCCAGGCGCGCAACGGTTTGGAGAGGTTGGTCATCTCCTCCCAGGAGCCGACCCGCCGTTTGTAGAGCCACTCCATGATCTGACGGGCCCGAAACGCCTTTTCACCGCTCGCGGCCAGACGTGCGGAGAGTGATTCCAACGTTTCTTCGTAGATTGGTTTTTTTGCAGGAATGAATTTCATGGACGAAAGAGTCCCGGTGGCGGCGACCGGGGTTTGAAGAAATAGATAGGAGAGGTTGGGGCGGGGTCAACGCCGGGTTGGAATCTTCGTCGGAAAATAAAAAAGGTGAAATCCGTCGTCGGTTTGGCAAAGTAGAGGGATGAAAAGGGAAATCACATGGGTGGACAAGCTGCCCGACCGAGTCAAACGGGAGGTGCGGGTGCATTTCCATGGCGGCAAAGTGTTTTGGCGGGAGCGCCATTCGGTCGGTCGGAGAGAAGTGGATGAGCATTGGAACGACGCGATGGAGCCGAGCGAGGAAGATTGGGAGCGGCTGCATGAGGAAGTGATGCGGCGTTTTCAGCGGCGGACCGCCCGGCAGGAGGATATCGATGTGGTCTTGAAACGGGCGATCGGCGTGAGACGAGGGTTGCCGAGCCAACGTTTGGGCAAGGAACTCTGACGAAACCTCCATTTTTTCGGCTGTTCTTTTCGTTCCGCGGAGAGCTTAATTTGCGTGATGCATTTCGTTTATTCCCGAACGATCCGTTTTGCGGATACCGACGCGGCCGGAGTCGTTTACTTCGCCAATTATCTTTCCATATGCCACGAAGCCTACGAGGAATCCCTTCGGGAGGCCGGGTTGGAACTCCAGCGGTTTTTCCGCGACGAGGGCATTGTGATTCCGATTGCCGAGAGCGAGTGCAAGTATCTTCGTCCCCTTCAATGTGGAGATCGGGTCGAAGTGGAGGTGTCGGCGCGACGGATCCAGGAAAGCGAATTCGTCCTGCAGCACAAGGTTTGCCTGGTCGGCCCTCCCCGCAAACTTGCCGCCCAAGCCCAGACGCGGCATGTTTGCATCGACTCCGGCACCCGTCGACGTCGACCGCTGCCGGGCCATTTGTCCGCGTGGATCGAGGCCGGCTGACGGACCGGCTCAATCCTGCTCGGTCAATTCGGGGTGGGCCAGGTTGAGGGCGGTCCGGATGAGCGCCATGTGGGAGAACCCCTGGGGGAAATTGCCGATCAACCGGTCGGTGGCCGGATCGTATTCCTCCGACAGCAGGCCTACGTCGTTGCAAAGGGCGAGGAGGCGTTCGAACAAGGTGCGGGCCTTGTCGATTTTGCCTTGGAGAATGTAGTTGTCGGCCAACCAGAAACTGCACATGAGGAACGCCCCCTCGCTGCCGGGTAGTCCGTCGACCTTTTCGGCTGGGTAATACCGGAAGACAAATTCGCCGTTGATCAAATGGTCTTCCATCGCCCGGATGGTTCCATCGATTCGCGGATCGTTGGCGGGGAGGAAGCGATCGATGGCCATTCGCAGGAGACTGGCGTCGAGGCATTTGGAGTCGTAAGTCTGAACGAAACTCGATCGTTTTTCGTCGAAGCCTTTCTTGCAGACGTCGTCATGAATGGTCTTCCGGATCTTTTTCCAGCGGTCGATTGGGGCTTCCAAATCGAATTCCTCGGCGGCGCGGATGGCATGGTCGAATCCGACCCAGCACATGAATTTCGAGTAAGTGAAGTGGCTCGCTTTTCCGCGGACCTCCCAGATGCCTTCGTCCTCTTCCCGCCAAACGTTCTCCAGGTGGTCCATCATGTCGCGGAGAAACTCCCACTCGTGGGGGTGGGTTTCCAATCCCGCGTGGCGGCAAAGGTAGTAGTTGATGGCGATCTCGCCGAAAATATCGAGCTGGGATTGGGCGTAAGCGGCGTTTCCGCTGTGGACCGGACGGGAATTGTCGTATCCGGGCAACCAGTCGAGTTCCGTTTCGGTCAGGCGCCGTTCGCCGGCGAGGCCATACATGATTTGCATTTTGGCGGGATCCCCGGCGACGGCCCGCAGCAGCCAGTCGTGCCATTGACGGGCCTCCTCGGTGAAACCGGTTTCCAGAAACGATTGCAGGATCAAACTGGAATCGCGGATCCAGCAATAGCGGTAATCCCAGTTGCGGACGCCTCCCGGATCTTCCGGCAACGAGGTCGTCGGGGCGGCGAGAATTCCGCCGGTCGGCACATGGGTGAGTGCCTTCAATGTGATCAGCGATCGGACCACCGGATCCCGGTATTTGCCGTCGTAGGTGCATTTTGAAACCCAATCGGTCCACCATTTTTCGGTATGTTTCAATGCTTCCTTCGGATGACGATGAAGGCGGTCGTGTTGGTCCTGGTGGGATTCCTGATGCCAGAGGACGAACGACTCGGTCTCGCCCTCCTTCAAATCGAACTCCGCCCGGATAATGTCCCCTTGGCGCTCGAGGCGGGCGCCGCTTTCGATGTGGATCATATCGGGACCGGCGACCGCGGTGAAACCGCCGTCGTTCGGATGGATCCAGGGAGAGATGGCGCCGTAGTCGAACTTCAGTTTCAGGGAGCTTTCCACCGAAACTTTTCCTTGGAGGCAGCGGACGATCCGGACCACCAAGGCCTGTTCGGCGAGAGGCGGCATGAAGTCGGTCACCAGGATGACCCCGTCGGACGTTTCAAATCTGGTTTCGAGGACCAGTGTATCCGGAACATAACGACGCGATTTACAATTTTCGCCTGCGCGTGGGGCGATCTTCCAATACCCGTGTTCGGCGGTGCCGAGCAAGGCGGCGAAACAGGCGTTGGAGTCGAAGCGGGGCAGGCAGAGCCAATCGATCGAACCGTCCCGGGCGACCAGCGCCGCCGAGCGGCAGTCGCCGATCATCGCATAATGTTCGATCGGTTTCGACATCGTCCTCGATCAGCGGGCGATGACCCGTTCGAATCCGTGGGTGCGTTTGGTCCGGAAGCGTTCGCACGCCGCGAAAAACAGGCGCCAGCTCCCGGCGCGAAGCCGGTAAAGCAGCGGCGTCCGGGTGGGGGGACTGTAACTGAGTGGAATTGAGGCCACGCGATGAAGGGAGGAGTGGGCGGGAGATGATGTGAACAATTTCATGGCGTTGATTATAAGCCGGACCCGGCGATCCCGATAATGGGGGGGAGGATGAGCGGGCCGTCGGGATTCTCCGCACCGGGAGGGAAAAACAGGGGTGGGGAAGGGTGATTTCCGCTCCGGCGGCCATTTCCGCCGACATATCCCGCTAATCCTGATGGTGTGTGTGGGGGATTCCCCTATACTTCGTAGGGGAGTGGCCCCGATAGGAAGGCGGAATCAATTTTGGTAATTTTTTGCCCCGATAGCACTACTAACCGCAATCCGAAGTAAAGCATGAGAAACCAAACCAAGCAGGCACCTCGCAAAGGAACCAAATCAATTATCGACGTCTGGCGTGTCCGGGATCAGGACGGGATCAGTTTTTACGACGATGATTTCGCTGATGTGATTGATGTATTGCGCAATATGAAGGATGGATCTGAATTCGTAATTCGAAAGGAACGCGTGAAAAAAACCGATTTTGACGAAGCCCCTGATTTCGACGAGGGACACTTGGAAGAAGAAATTTTTGTCCCGGATTATTTCTGGGAAGAAGCACGGTAGTAGCCCATTCTGGTGTGGGATATCAGGCTCGTCGTCGGTTTGACCGGCGGCGGGCCTTTTCTTTTTGTCGATCCCCGAGGCATTGCGTTTTCCGCGCGGGATAGCTATCTTGGGAACGATGTTGCGTTTAGCCTTGGGGACACGAGATGGAGTGTCGGTTTTCGTCGGAGACGGAGCCGGCTGGAGAAAGCAATATCGGGCGTTGGATGGGGAAGATATCATTACCCTTTGTTTTTTTCCCGAGGATCCCCAATCGTTGTTGGCGGGTTCCTACGGTCACGGCTTGTTCCGGGTGCAGGAAGGAGGGGGAGATTCGGAAAAGCTCCCATTTCCAATTGATCACGTCCGCACGCTCCGCTTTTCCCCGGAAGATCCGGCGACGGTATTTGCCGGGACGGAGCCCGCTGAAATCTTTCGAAGCCAGAACGCCGGCGAATCGTGGGAATCGCTGGAGATCCGCACGCTCCCCCAGGCGGTGGAATGGGCGCTCCCGTATTCGCCGCGGGCCGGAGCGGTCCGGACATTGATTCTTCCTCCATCCGATCCGTTTCTGGTGCTGGCCGGCATCGAGCAAGGAGGCTTTCTGCGATCGCGCGATTCCGGGAAGTCCTGGCATTTGGAAGATCGATTGCTCAACCGGGATATTCATCACCTGGCGATGTGGCCGGAAAATTCCTTTCGCCTTTTCGCCGCGACGGGCGAAGGACTTTACCGTTCCATGAATCAAGGGAACCATTGGGAGCGTCTCTGGGAGGATTATACCCGGGCGGTTGCGGTGACCGCGGAGGAATCGCCTCAAATCTTCGCCGGCCCGGCGGCGGACGTCGGCGAAGGGGGCAGCCTGTTTCGGAGCCGCGACGGAGGGGATACCTGGGAACGGGTGATGGACGGATTGTTTGATGATCCCCTGGAGGAGATGGTTCAGGAGTTTTATCTCTGGGAGGAATTGCCCGGGAAAATTTTCGCCTTGTTGTCGAACGGCGAATTGTATGAAAGCGGACTGGAATCGGTTCGTTGGAAACGGATTTTGCCGGAAATCACAGGAATCCAGTGTATGGCGGTCGTGCGGGACGTGTAGTCTGTCAGTCGACCGGTCCTTTTCGCTCGAATAGGAACAGGAGGCGTCTTACTCTGCGTCGATTGATTCTCGATGCTTCTGACGAAGGTAACGGTCCAGGATTTTCGCAACATATCGCTCGCTTCGCTGCAATTTTCCGGCAGGCGACAGTTTTTGCTGGGCGCGAACGGCCAAGGGAAAACCAACCTTCTTGAAGCCATCGGTTACGTGACGGCGCTCCGATCGTTCCGGACCGCGGAGCATCGTTTGTTGATCCGAAAGGGCGAAGCGGCGGCGGCGGTCGCCTTGGAGGTTGAGCATGACATCATGGGGGGCACCCCGGTTCGAATTGGAATCCAGTCCGGAGGAAGGCAGGTTTTTGTCGACGGCGAGCGGGTCGGGCGGTTGGCCGACATCATCGGGAAGTTTCCGACCGTGGTCTTTTCCTCGGAAGACATCCAATTCGTCCGGGCGTCCCCGGGAACTCGGCGTCGATGGATCGATCTGGTGTTGGCCGCGGCCGACCCGGAATATCTGCAGATTCTCCAACGGTTTCACCGGGCGCTGCAGGAGCGGAACAGTTTGTTGAAAAGCCGGGCTTCGGCCAGCGAGTTCAATTCTTTCGAGGCCACGATGGCTCCGGTCGCGGTCCGGTTGCAGGAGAAGCGGATTCCGGCGGTCCATCGCCTGGGGGATTTGTTGCACCGGCATTATCAAGCGATCAGTGCCGGCGGCGAAGAGGCGGAGTTACGGTTTCGGCGGGACATCGGGGAAAACTCGGAGGCGGAATACCGGCGAACGTGGACCGATAATCGGAGTCGCGACGTGATTCAAGGTTCGACCCAGCGCGGCCCCCATCGCGACGATTATCCGTTGTTTTTGAATGGGCAGCGTGCTCGCGATTTTGGATCGGAAGGACAGCAACGGGCGCTGGTTCTCGCCTTGCGGTTGGCTCAGCTCGATTATTTTCGGGAGAAGCTCCGGGTCTCCCCGGTTTTGTTGGCCGACGATATCGTCAACGAACTCGATCCGATCCGGCGAAAGGCTTTTTGGAGCGCGATCGGGGAAGAAACCCAACTGATCGCGACTGGCACGTCGCTCCCCGGTGGGGACGGTTGGCAGATCTTCGAAGTCGCGGCCGGCGTTTTTCGGGAAAAGCCGAACGGCTGAAGGCGGCTCGCGGTCGCCCGTTACGTCTCGGCAGTGCAGAGGAGGAACGGGAGTTTGGTGAGGGCGGCGGCGAGTTCGAGGGTTTCGCCGGGATTGATTTTTGTCCCGGTGAAGATGTCGGTGAGCGGGGTCGATTCGTCGAGTTCGAGACGGGTGTCGGCCCAGTCCTTGCCGAGCGGGGGAAAACCGATCCGGCCGGTGAGACGGGGGGCGAAGACCACCATCGTGTGGCCGCGATGGCGGCGTTGGAAGGCGATGCCGCATTCCTTGAACTTGCCGGTCAGGGTGAGCGGCAGGTAACTTCCTTTGCGGAAGAGATCGGGGAACTTCCGGCGGAACTGGAGGACGGATCGCGTCAGGAAAAGCTTGATACGGCCGTCGCGCCAATTGGCGAGGAGTTCTTCCGGATCGGCCCCTTCTTTGAGCTTCTCCAACATTTGGCGACGATGTTCGTAGTCGACCGGGCGGCGGTTGTCGGGGTCGACCAGACTGAAGTCCCAGATCTCGTTGCCCTGGTAGATATCGGGCACGCCGGGGACGGTCAGTTTGAGCAAGGTTTGGGAGAGGGCGTTGATTGCGCCGAGTTGGACGGTCTTTTCGGCGAGCAGTTCGAAGGCGTCGAGGAAGGGGCGGTTGTTGTCGCGGTCGAGGATTTTGGCGGTGAAGTCGCGGACGGCTTCGTCCCATTCCTGGTAGGGCTGGATCCAGCTGGTGTTGACCTTGGCCTCCTTGATCGCCTTGGTCATGTAGTTTTGGATACGTTCGACGTAGGCTTGGTAGCCGTCGTCGTCGAGACGGTGGAGGGGCCAGGTTCCGATCAGGATTTGATAGAGGAGGTATTCCTCGTTGGCGTCGGGGGCGGATTCGCCGTCGAGTTCGCGTTTGTGGGGGGAGTTGGTTTTGCTCCAGGCTTCGAGCCCTTGTTTCCAGAGATCGGGGAGTTCGGAAAGGGCGGAGATGCGGGCGCGGGTGTCCTCGCTCCGTTTGGTGTCGTGGCTGGAGGAGCAGAGCATGGTGTGGGGCCATTTTTGTTGGCGCCAGAGATTGTGCTCGTGGAACTCTTCGGTGGAGATGCCGAAGTGCTGCGGCTCGCCACCGACTTCGTTGAGGGCGACCAGGCGGTTGTAAACGTAGAAGGCGGTGTCCTCGAGTCCCTTCGCCATGACCGGACCGGTGCATTGCTGGAACTTCATGACGAAGTTGTAATGTTCCTCGACCGTCGCTTCGTCGATGTTTTCCGGGAATTGGAAGAGGAGGTTGTCGCGGAGAAAGTCGAAGACGGACGCCTCGATGGCGGGGTTGCGGCGTTTGGCGCGGGAGACGGCCCGGACGATCGCCTGTTGGTCCTCCACGCTGAGCGGTTGGCCGGGGGCGAGGTAGGTACGGTAAACCGGGAAGCAGGCGATCACCTCGCGGACGGCGGTGAGCAGGGCGCTCATGGTGAAGTCGCGGTACCAGCGGTTGCGTTCCGACAGCCGGTTCAGCATGTTGGCGAGCACCTGGGTGTCGCTGGCGAGGGAGAGATCCATCACCAGCCGTTTCCGGTGGTAAACCACGTCGTCGAAACGGAGCCGTTGGTCGATGAAATCGAAGTAGGTCCGGGTGATCGCTTTTTCGGCGGCGGAGTCGATCAAGGCGCCGGTGACCTGGTTGGTGAAATCGTAGCCGGTGGTGCCGTGGAGGGGCCAATCGGCCGGGAGTCGTTCGTTGCCGGTGAGGATTTTTTCGGCGACCAGATACATCGGCGGGGCGTCGGTGGAGAAATCGACCCCTTTCGCCTCGGCGTAGCGCCGTTGGAGATTGGTGAAATAGGCGGCGGGATTCCAAAGGCCGTCCGGATGATCGATGCGCAGACCGGTGACGGAGTCCTCCTTCAGCAAGTCGAAGATCAACTGATGGACGGCCTCGAACACCTCCGGTTTTTCGACTCGGATGGCGGCGAGTTCGTTGATGTCGAAGAAGCGGCGGAAGTTGATCTCCTCGGCGGCGACCCGCCAATAGCTGAGCCGATACATCTGGGCGTCGAGCAACTGGTGGAGCGGGTCGAAGGAAAGCGGGTCGCCCGGTTTGCCGTTGAGGTCGTGGAGGGCTTGTTCGATCCCTTCGAGCAGCTGGGGGCACTCGCGGCAAAGGCGGTCGAGGCGGCGTTTGATCACCTCTTTTTCAAGGGCCCGCTCGCGGATCTTTTCCGGGGCGGTGTCGGTCGGTCCGGGCAGGTGTTCGATGGCGTTGAGGATGCTCTGGAGTTCGTCGAGCAGTTCCTCGTTGTAATAAGCCTGGAGGGATTCGAGGGCGGGACGGAGAATGTGGCCGTAGCTGCACGGGGCGACCGGAAAGACGAAGTCGTAGTAATGGAGGAAAAAGGCGCCGTCTGCGTAGGTCAATTTGAGTTCGCCCCGTTCGAGGACCCGTCCGTATTGGTCGCCGAGGACGGCGAGGAGGACCTTGTTTTGAAGTTCTTCCTTGGCCGGATCCCAATCGATGTCGAAGTAGGAGGCGAACTGGGAGGCGGGGCCGTTTTCGAGGACATCCATCCACCACTTGTTGTTGTGGCTGGCGGTGCCCATGTGGTTGGGGACGAAGTCGGCGACCTGGCCCATGTCGCGTTTGTGGAGTTCGGCGACGAAGGCGTCGAAATCCTCCCGGCCGCCGATCGAGGGATTGAAGTTGTTGTGATCGGAAATGTCGTAGCCGTGGGTGCTGTCGGGGGCCGCCTCGAAGTAGGGCGAGGAGTAGCAGTCGCTGATCCCGAGATCGTGCAAATAGGCGACGATGTCGCGGGCCTGTTTGAAGGTGAACTGCCGGTTGAATTGCAGCCGGTAGGTGGCCGAGGGAATGCGCGGCAGCCTGTTTTCCTTGGAAGTGGTCGTCATATAACTCTGGCGGTTTGCAAAAGGATGAGCTCCGGTTGGTCGAAGCGGAACCGGGTGACGGCGGCGCCGAGGGAGCGGGAGCCGTTTCCGCCGAAGCGGGTTTCATTGCTGGAAAGCTTGGATTCCCACGCCCATTCCGACGGGAGTTCGGCGAACGGATCGCCCTCCATTTCCCATTCGTGTCCTCCGTGGAGATCGACCAGGACCAGGATCGCGGAATGAAGCGTATTCTGGTAACGGATACCGACCACGCCCGAGCCGAGTGACTCGACCCGGCAGTTGTCGCGGGTCCGTTTGCGGATCTCGGCGGACGTGCGGCGGAGATGGAGGAGTTCCCGGTAGAGCGACAGGACGGTGCCGTGTTCCGCGAGGGAGAGCTCATCCCATTGGAGTTTCGAGCGGAGGAAAGTCAGCTCCTCCTGCGGATCCGGAATCGATTCCAATCCGCGGTCGGGATCGAGCGCCTCGATGAAATCCTTGAATTCGCGGCGACGGCCCTCGGTGACGAGCCGTCCGAGTTCGTCGTGGTGGTCAGTGAAATAGAGGAACGGCGACGATGCGGCCCACTCCTGTCCCATGAACAGGAACGGCGTTCCGGGGGTCAGGCAGAGCAAGGCCGAGGCGGCCCGGTAGGCTTCCGGAGAAACGAGGTGGTTGAGCCGTTCGCCGAACGCCTGGTTGCCAGCCTGGTCGTGGTTGACGATGCATTGGATGAATTGCTCGATCCGGAGATCGCGGGTCGGCGTGCCCCGGCGGGTTTTGGTTTTCGGGGCGATCTGTCCCCGGTAATACCAGCCGTGGGTCAAGGTCTCAGCCAATTCCTGTGCGTCGCCCTTGAAGTTGGCGAAATAGCTCTCGCGTTTGCCGGTCAGGGCGACCCGGACGGTGTGGTGGAAATCGTCGGCCCAAAGGGCGTCGAGACCGGCGCCGCCGCGGGAGGAAGGGAGGGCGAGGGAGGCGAGGTTGCGGTCGTCTTCGGCGGTGACGAGACCGCCGCGCTTGTGGACGATCCCCGCGATTTCCTGGAGGATGTGCGGGGTGGAATCGTCGAGGATCTCGTGGGTGGCGTCGAGGCGGAAGCCGTCGAGGTGGAACTCGTCCATCCAGTAGGCGGCGTTGGCGAGGAAGACCGCCCGGACGTGGCTCGAGTTTTCTCCGGAAAAATTGATCGCGTCGCCCCACGGGGTTTTCAGTTTCGGGTTGAAGTAAAACGGACTAAAGGAGGCGAGGTAGTTGCCGTCGGGGCCGAAGTGGTTGTAAACGACGTCGAGGATGACGTTCATGCCCCGGGCGTGGGCGGCGTCGACTAGGGCGCGGAAATCGTCGGGATGGCCGTAGCTGCTGTCGGGAGCGAACATCATGACGCCGTCGTAGCCCCAGTTGTGTTTTCCGGGGAAGGCGGCGACCGGCATGATCTCGAGGGTGGTCACCCCGAGATCGACCAAGTGGTCGAGACGTTGGATGGCTGCCCGGCACGTTCCCTCCAGGGTGAACGTGCCGACGTGGAGTTCGTAGATGACCGCCTCGCTGAGCGGCACCAGCGGAGCCGAGGGCGTCTGCCAGACGTAGGCGCGGGGATCGATCACCATCGAGGGACCCGACGGATCGCCCGGTTGCCAGCGGGAAAACGGGTCGGGGAAAACGTCGTCGTCGAGTCGGAACCGATACCGGTCGCCGGCCTGGCCGTCGCGGTCGACGGCGGCGCAAAAGCCGGACGGTTCCGGATCGAGGCGGACGGAGCGGACCTCCTTGTCGCCGTCGTCCGCGTAAAGTAAGACCTCGACCCTCTCGGTTTTCGGCGCCCAGATGCGGTAGCGGACGCCCCCCTCGGGAAGCGTATCCGCTCCCTGGGGACGAAGGAAAGTCGGAGCCGGGGAAGCTACCGGTTCGGTGTCGGTGGAACGATGTCTCATTGCGCTTGGTTCTCGGTGGGTTCCTCCTGGAGTTTGAGGAGGCAAAACGAACGTTGGACGAGTTCGATGGTTTCGGTGGCCGGGAGCGACTTCGGTTTCGGGAGGAAACCCTCTTCGAGACCGGTGTCGATGATCCATTGCCAGGAGGCGGGCGGGGAGCCGGGGAGAACAAACGAGAGGTTTTCGTGGTGGGCGTTGAAGAGCAGAAGAAACGTGTCGTCGACGATCAGTCGACCGCGCTCGTCGCGTTCGCTGGAGGTTTTTCCGGAGACGAGCATGCCGAGGACGGTGACGAAATGGGCGGTCCATTCGGCGGCGGTCATTTCGGCGCCGGTCGGGTTGAACCACATCACCTCCTTGAAGCCGGTGCCCCGGATCGGTTTCCCGTGGAGGAATTTCGCGCGGTGGAAGACCGGGTGGTCGCGCCGGAGTTGGATGAGGCGTCGGGTGTAGTCGAGCAGTTGGAGGCCTTGCTCGTCGTGTTCCCACTTCAGCCAGGTCAGCTCGTTGTCCTGGCAATAGGCGTTGTTGTTGCCGTTTTGGGTGCGGCCGTATTCGTCGCCCGCACAGAGCATCGGCACCCCTTGGGAAAGGAAGAGAGTGGCGAGGAGATTGCGGCGCTGGCGGCGGCGGAGTTTGTTGATCTCGGCGTCGTCGGTCGGACCTTCGGCGCCGCAATTCCACGAGAGGTTGTGATCGTGTCCGTCGCGGTTCTCCTCGCCGTTGGCCTCGTTGTGTTTGTCGTTGTAGCTGACCAGATCGTGCAAGGTGAACCCGTCGTGGGCGGTCAGGAAGTTGACGCTGGCGTAGGGACGGCGGCCGTTGTGTTCGTAAAGATCGGGACTGCCGGTGAGCCGGAGGGCGAGGTCGCCGACCTGGCCGTCGTCTCCCTTCCAGTAGCTGCGGACGGTGTCGCGGTATTTGCCGTTCCACTCGACCCAGATATGGGGGAAATTGCCGACCTGGTAACCGAACTCGCCGATGTCCCACGGCTCCGCGATCAGTTTCACCTGCGACAAGACCGGATCCTGCTGGAGGATGTCGAAGAAACCGCCGTTGAGGTCGACCGCGTGTTCCTCGCGGGCGAGGGCGGGGGCGAGGTCGAAACGAAAACCGTCGACATGCATCTCCTCGACCCAATAGCGGAGGCTGTCCATCACCATCTGGAGGACGCGCGAATGCATCGAATTGAGGGTGTTGCCGCATCCGGTGTAGTCCATGTAGTAGCGGGGATTGTCCATGGTCAGCCGGTAATACGACGGGTTGTCGACGCCGCGGAAACAGAGGCTTGGGCCGAGATGGTTTCCCTCGGCGGTGTGATTGTAAACCACGTCGAGAATGACCTCGATCCCGGCGGCGTGGAGGTTTTTGACCATTTGTTTGAACTCCGCCACCTGTTGGCCCCGGGCGCCGCTGGCCGAGTAGCCATGGTGGGGGGCGAAGTAGCCGATGGAGTTGTAACCCCAGTAATTGGCGAGGCCGCGGTCGACCAGCACCTTGTCGTGGACGAATTGGTGGATCGGCAAGAGTTCCACGGCAGTGACTCCAAGGTATTTGAAGTATTCGACCGCCTCCGGGGAACCGAGGCCGGCGTAGGTCCCACGAACCTTCTCCGGAAGGGCTTTCAGGAGTTTGGAGAACCCCTTCACATGCATCTCGTAGATGACGGAATCGCGCAACGGCGTGCCGGGACGGCGGTCGTCGCCCCAATCGAACCGGTCGTCGACCACGACGCATTTCGGCATCCCGGCGGCGTCGTTTTGAAAGTCGCGCTGCAGATCCTCGTTCGGATTCCCCATCACGTAGGGAAACATCTTCTCGCTCCAATCGATGTCGCCGGTGATCGCCTTGGCGTAGGGGTCGAGGAGAAGTTTTGACGGATTGAAGCGGAGACCCTTTGGCGGATCGTAGGGGCCGTAGACCCGGTAGGCGTAGAGTTGTCCCGGTTTGACATCGGGAAGAAAGGTGTGCCAGACCTGTTCGGTCCGTTCGACCATCCGGATGCGCTCCTCTTTCACAGCCTTGTCCGGATCGAACAAACAAAGATCGACGCCGGTCGCATGGGCGGAAAACAAGGCGAAGTTGGTTCCATCCGCCGTGACGGTCGCTCCGAGAGGATACGGTTTTCCGGGCCAAGGTCGTACTTTTGTCATAGGTCTTAAATGAATTCGAGAAGAGAGGCCGGACCGCAAGGCGACGACCGTGCCAGCACCATACACCGGAAGGTGGGAAATCGGCAAACCAAAGTTGGACGGAGTGCGGCGCGGTCGGGAGAGAGGGACACCGGGTGGTTCTGACGCGGCGTTGACGGAGGGGGGTGGCGCGAGCAAATTCTTCGGAGAGGTGCGCACGATCATTCACATCGACATGGACTGTTTTTACGCGGCCATCGAAATCCGCGACAACCCGACGTTGCGCGGCAAGGCGGTGGCGGTGGGCGGGGCGGTCGACCGAAGAGGGGTGTTGACCACCTGTAACTACGAGGCCCGAAAGTTCGGAGTTCGCTCCGCGATGCCGACCTTTATCGCGCTGAGGAAGTGTCCGGAACTGATCGTGGTACCGACCCGGTTCGAGGTTTACGAACGGGACTCCCGCTTGATCCGGGAAATTTTCCGGGAGTTCACCCCCTTGATCGAGCCGCTCTCCCTCGACGAAGCGTATCTCGACGTCACTGGCGGGGAGTTCGATGGTTGGGAAACGGCGAGTCGGATCCGCAAGCGGATCTTCGAGACGACCGGACTGACCGCCTCGGCGGGGATCGGACCGAACAAATTGATCGCGAAGATCGCCAGCGATTGGAAGAAACCCGACGGTCAATTTCAGGTGAAGCCCGACGAGGTGGAAGCGTTCATGGCGCCGCTCCCGGTGAAACGAATCTGGGGGGTCGGACCGGTCGCGACCGCGCGGCTGGAGCGGCGGGGGATCCGGACCTGCGGCCAATTGCAACGGCTGGAGTTGCGGGACATGGTCCGGTTATTCGGGCGATTCGGGTGGGAGCTCTACGAACTCTGCCGCGGAATCGACCGGCGGCCAGTCGAGCCGTCGCGCCCCCGGAAGTCGCTGAGCAATGAGCAGACGTTTAATGTCGATTTGGTCGAACTCCCCGATTGCCTCCGGGAACTCCGTCACCTTCACCAGGAACTTCTCGACGACCTCGGAAAGCGGAAGGATAAGGACCGTCGCCGTCCGATCGAGCGACTCTTCGTGAAATTGAAGTTTTCCGACTTTTCGAAGACGTCGGTGGAGCGGGCCGGGCGGAAGCCGACGCTTTCCGAGTATGAGGCGTTGTTGGAGGAAGGGTTTCTCCGCGGGGGAAAACCGGTGCGGCTGATCGGAGTTGGGGTGCGCTTCGGCG
Organism: Verruconatronum alginivorum; assembly: GCF_056590205.1. Lineage (NCBI taxonomy): Bacteria > Pseudomonadati > Verrucomicrobiota > Opitutia > Opitutales > Verruconatronaceae > Verruconatronum > Verruconatronum alginivorum. The sequence goes on from NZ_JBWPVQ010000001.1 coordinate 5,399,417, forward strand.
AACTGACCGCCGAGCAGCTGGAGTTCGAGCTGGGTGGCGGTGGCGCCGCGTCGCGCCGCATAGACGCATAGCGGATAGGCGAAGACGCATAGACGATAGCGGATAGCCGATAGACGATTGGGAGGAGCCGAGCAATCGTCTATCGTCTATTGTCTATCGGCTATGCGCGAAGCGCTTTGCTTTGCGCCGAAAAATCTTCTCGCCTCGGTTGGCCGGGTCGACCAAGGATTTCCGGATGGCCAAAATCGACGTAGCCAAAGTTACGGAAATCATTAAACGGAGCAATCTGGAAGAGGCGGTGGTGAAGGAGTTGATCACCGCGATCCAGGAGGAAGCGGCGAGTGCCGAGACGGAAGCGGGGGAGAAACCTCCTCCGGTGAAGAAACAGTTTGTGATTTTGCTATCCGACCCGAACGGCGACATGCCGGAAAAGGATTTCGTCGGGTGGGTGGTCCAAATCCCCGAAATGGCGAGTCCGCTGACCACCGTTGAACGGATCCACCGGGCGGCCTACGATTTTAATTCCAGCAGCCGCGGACGGAAAAATCCGGTGTCATCGGTGGGCGAGGCCTGCGAGGCCGTTTCCCAAAAACACTTCAAGGAGGCCGAAATCGTCGTGAAAACCAAGATCCCGGTCAGTGTGATGGTGACCGATAATACGATCCCGACCGACGAGGGGAATCCGTAAACTCCGTGGTCCGTCGCCGCTCGGTTCGAGTCGACTTGAAACATTAGGGTTGAAAGTTGGGCGGCGATCCAAAGGCTTGCCCATCGGCTTATGTCTTATCTTGAAGCAATCATTTTCGGCATCGTTCAAGGGATCACGGAGTTTCTGCCGATCTCCAGCACCGCGCACATCGTGATCGCCGGACAACTCATGGGGCACCGGTTTCCCGGGCTTTCCTTCGAGATTTTCCTTCACCAGGCGTCGGTCCTGGCGGTGGTGCTGTATTTCCGCAAGGAGTTGATCGCGCTCTCGTTCGGGTTTTTCCGTTACGTCCGGACCCGGCGGCATGAAGACCGCGTTCACTTCATGTTCGGGATTTACATCGTGGTGGCGACGGCGATCACGGGGGTTCTCGGTTACACCTTGCAGAAGACGATGATCGACGATTTGAAGACCCCCCCGGTGATCGCCGGGGCGTTGTTGTTGACGGGATTGTTTCTCATCTTCATTGAACGGGTGAAGACTTACGGGAACATCCGGGAAGGGTCGATGAAACTGTGGCATTCGATCCTGGTCGGCCTCGGTCAGACGGTGGCGGTGGTGCCGGGGATCTCGCGCTCCGGATCGACTTTGGTGGCTTCGCTCTGGTGCGGTCTCAGCCGGGAAACGGCGGTTCGGTTTTCTTTCCTGCTGGCGATCCCGGTGATCCTGGGGTCCTCAGTTTTGGCGATTGGTGATGTGCGGGGCGATTTCGTCGAGTCGATCGGGGTCGGACCGATGATCGTTTCGTTCGTGACCGGGTTCATTTTTTCGTTGATCGGAATCATTTGGTTGATCGATTTTTTGAAAAAGAGCCGGTTGGTCTATTTCGCGGTTTACTGCTTTATTGTGGCTCTGCTGGTCTTTTTCTTCCTCGATCCTGAGGCGGTCCGTCAGATTTGAGCCATGGGGGCGATGGGGAGGGTATTTCTATTCGACCATCCTTTGTTCCGGAAGCATGACAATGGTCCCGGGCATCCGGAGCGACCGGAGCGGCTGGAGGCGATCGTAAGAGGTATCCGGAGCCGCGGGCTCGCGGACCAGCTCGAATGGGTGGAGCCCCGGCCCGCGTCGAAGGAGGATTTGGTCCGCGTGCATTCCCGGGAGTTTGTGGGGGAGATGTTGGCCTTGCGCGGGAAGGAGGCGGTGATCGATGCCGACACGTTCATTTCGCCCGCCAGTATCGACGCCGCGTTGATGGCTTCCGGAGCCTGCATCGATGCCGTCGACCGGGTGCTGGCCGATCCGGCCACCTCGGCGTTTTGCCTTTGTCGTCCGCCCGGCCACCATGCCGAGCGGGAACGGGCGATGGGATTTTGCTTGTTCAATCACGTGGCCGTGGCGGCCGCTTATGCGATCGCCGAGAAAGAAGTCTCCCGCGTCCTGATCGTCGATCCGGACGTGCATCATGGAAATGGAACGCAGGACATTTTCTATGACCGGGGCGACGTTTGTTACCTTTCGATCCATCAAACGCCGTTGTTTCCGGGGACGGGACGGGAAAGCGAGCGGGGGACCGGTAAGGGAAAAGGGACAACGGTGAATATTCCGCTGTCGGCGGGGGAGGGGGATGCCGATTACCTGGCGGTGGCGGAGAGTTGCGTATTGCCGGTGATCCGAAAGTTCCAACCGGAATTGGTCTTGTTTTCGGCCGGTTTCGACGCCCACGAAGCGGATCCGTTAGGCGACATGAAGGTGACCTCCGCCGGCTTCGCCGATTTTTACTCGGTGATTTTGGAGGAACTGACGGCCCGCGGGATCCCGTCGGTGTTCGCCCTGGAGGGCGGGTATTCGTTGAAGGCCCTCGAAGAGAGCGTGCCGTTGCTCTTGGAACGGCTCTTGGAGCGGGATGCCGAGCGGGCGTAGGCCGTAGCTGGACCGCGTCGGCCGGGAAGGCTACTTCTTGTTGTTGTTCGCCCCTTTTTCGCGGTAGCCGATTCGGTGGAACGGATTGACCACGCTAGTCAGGATGTTGCGGGAGTGTCCGGCGATTCGTTTCAAGTGCCGGACATACAACACCACGGTCGCCGCGTCGGCCGGATTCAGGTCGGTGACCTGACCGGAAACGATTCGATTGACGATTTCCTCGCAGGCTCCGGAAAGCCCTTCCTTGTAGTCCGTCATGATCAGGCGCGAATTTTCGATGTCGTTCGCCTTGAAGGCCGCGACCATTCCTTTGAACAATGTGGTGACCCGTTGTTCGATGTGGGCCAGATCCTCCTCGAGGCTTCCGCCATGGAGTTTGGCCGGGTGGGCGACGGCGAGATCGTAGATGTTTTTCGCGTAGTCGCCGATCCGTTCGATGTCGATGACGACGCTGACCAATACCAAGCCGGAAGCGAGGTCGGCCGGTCCGCTGACCGTAAGGTGGGTCATGACCTTGCGCCGGACGTCTCGTTCGTAGGCGTTGATCTCCTTGTCGGTTTTGTAGATGTCGATCGCGATCTCGCTGGAATCGGCTTGGCGAAGACTGTAGACGGAGGCCTCGAACATGGTGAGGTCGAGGTCGAGCATCTCATACGATTCGTGCAGCGCCTGCGTATAGAGGTCGTCTTTACGAAAGAGACTGGTGAAGTTTTTCCACATGGCACTATCTGATCAAAAGGATGACGAAAAAAGGAATGATGAAATAGACGCCCCCGATCAGCACCGGGGGGAACCAGCGACTTCGCGCGCCCCGGGCGCTCGCATATTCCGCGATCCGCAACGGAACATTTCGAACGGCCGGAATCGGCCAAATCAGAAGGATACCTAAAATATTGAACACAAGGTGAGAGAAGGCAACGATGATGGCAATCTCATTAGCGGTGGCGAGCGCCGCCAGCATCGCCGTGATGGTGGTTCCGACGTTTGATCCGAGGCTGTAGGGGTAGAGCTGCGCGAGCTTGAGAATTCCGGCACCCGCGAGAGGGATCGCGAGAGCGGTCGGAATGGAGCTGGTTTGGACCGAGATCGTCAGAAGCAGTCCAAAAAACATCGCCCGGGGCCACGTCTTGAACAAATGGCGATCGAAGAAGTGTTCCACCTTGGAGAGGACGAGACTGCGGAGCAGTTTCACGATGGCGATCAGCATCCCGAAGGTGAGGGCGATGGTAAGAATCAGGAGAATGACTGGCTGTTGAAAGGCGATCCAAGCCAGGAGACGGATGGTCGGTTCGGTGGCTGCCTTCAACGGGTTGCTGAGACGCATCCCCCCCGCCTCCTGGAAAAGCTGGGCGAGGGTGGTCGAGGAATTCGTCAGGAAGCCGGTGGCCATCTCCAGCGGGAAAATGATCAGCACGCAAATCAGATTGAACGTGGCGTGAAGCAAGGCCGCCCCGAATGCCCGTTGAAACTCCAAGGGGCGGTTGATATGTCCCAGCGAGACCAGCATCGCCGTGATGGTGGTGCCGACGTTCGCTCCGAGGATCATGGGGATCGCTCCTTCCAGCGAGACGGCTCCACCCGCGACCATGCCGACGATGATCGAGGTCGACGTCGAGGAACTCTGGACGACGGAAGTGGCCAGAATCCCGATGAACAATCCGGTGAATGGATTCCGGGTGGCTGCCAGGACCCGTTCGGCGAAATCGTGTCCGAAGAGTTTGAAGGCTTCTCCCATGCCGCCGACTCCGACGATGAACAAATAGAGGCAGCAAAAGACTCCCGCCGCTTTTAACAGCTGGATTTGCGGACTGGAGCTGGATGTTCCGGATGGCATGCGAAGTTTTCCGGACCGGATGAATTGTTCCGGACGAAAGGAGAGAATTAGCGTAAACCGGGGAAGAAGGTCAAGGTTCGGATGACCCCTCCCTCAATTGCGGGTGTAATCAGCAGTGGTGGGATCACCGTCGTGTCATTGCGAGGAGGCTCCGCCGACGAAGCAATCCACTTACAGCGACCCGCGCCCCCTTTCCCGGAACGTGGATTGCCGCGTCAGTCGTTCCTCCTTCCTCGCAATGACAGACGGTTGTCTGTTTTTCCCACCACATTCATCCGGACCCCTCAATCTCCTTCAATCGCCAAGGCGGTAGTCGGCGGGGGCGATCATTAAAACGAACTCCCCTTTATGGCTCATGCTTTTGAATCGATCCGCGATTTCGCCGGATTCTCCGGTAAGAAAGGTTTCGTGTCGTTTGGTGATCTCTTTGGCTAAGCAGATCACACGGGACGGTCCGAGCACCTCGACCAGTTCCGCCATTAGTTTATCGATCCGGTGGGAGGATTCGTATAGGCAAAGAGTGTAGGCGAAGTCCCGGTAGGTTTCCAGGAAACGGCGGCGGGCGGCGGATTTCGGCGGAAGGAAGCCGGCGTAAAGGAATCCGTTGGTCGGAAGTCCAGAAGCGCAGAGGGCGGCGATCGCGGCGGAGGGCCCGGGGGCGGGAACCACGGGAAGCCCGCGGCGCCGACATTCCCGGACCAGGCGAAAACCGGGATCGCTGATTGCGGGGGTGCCGGCGTCGGAAATCAGGCAGATTGACTTCCCTTCTTCCAACAGGCCGGCCAGCCACGGGGTCTTCTCCTTTTCATTGTGTTCGTGGAAGGAGGTGGTGTTTTTCTTGAGATCCAGTTTGGCCAAAAGAATCCCGGAGGTGCGGGTATCCTCGCAAGCGACCAGATCGCACGAGGCGAGCAAGGAGGCGGCCCGGGCGGTAATGTCGTTCAAATTGCCGATCGGGGTGGCAACCAGATAAAGGTGTCCCGGTTGGGCGATGGTACCGCCGTCGGAGGGCGGAGCTGGAGGCGATTCGTTAGACAATATTCAATAGACGATAGACGATAGCTGATAGACGATAGTTGAAGGGACGGACGGCGGCAGCTGTAAGGCTCCGTATTGTCTATCGGCTATTGGCTATCGTCTATGCTTTCGCCTCGAGGCGAAAGCTACCGATGGTCGAAGCCAGCCGGGCCACGATCTTCCCAAGCGGCGGGCCGGCCCCAGGGAATGCTGGAGTCGGCCGGGTCGTGGCGGGTGCAACCGCCGCCGAGCCAAGAGAGGGCGGCGAGGCTGGCCAGAAGGGTGAAGACGGTGAGGCGGCGGCGAATCATCGCAGGCTTAGTTCAGGGTGATCGCACTATCGCCGCTGCGGATCCGGCCGGCACCGGGTTGGATTTCGGCGATGCTGACGTCTTCCTGCACTTCGGCGACCACGGCGCGTCCGATATAGCGGGGGCCGCGGCGGATCATGACCGAAGAGTTTTCGCGGACGCCGTGTTCGGATCCGATGTTCAGCATGATGAAAGCGGAGTCTCCGGTTTGGACGACGGATCCGCGGATCACTTCGCGGCGCTCTTCAGGAGGTTGTTCGCGTTCGGCAACCTCGGCCGGGGCACCGACGTCCTGAAGTTGGCGTTCGGTTTCGAGAAGTTGGCGTTCGAGAGCTTGAATGCTCCGGCGAAGGGCGTCGGCGTCTTCGGCTTCGAGGTTTTCCTCGAGCTGGGCGACGCGGGAACGTTCTTCGAGGAGTTGGCGCCGGATTTGAGCGGCGTCGGCGCGAAGGGTTTCCGTTTCCCGCTGGCTGGCGGTGATCGCTTGAGTCGCCTCTTCGAGGTCGCGACGGACGCGGGCCAATTGGTTTTCAATCCGGGTCCGCTCGGCGCGGGCTTCTTCCAGGTTTTCGGTGAGGCTGGCGACCTGGGTTTCGAATTCGTCGCGTTCGTTCCTGACGTCGGTCAGATTTCGCTCGGTCTGCTGGAGCTGGTTTTGCGTCGAATCGAGCCGTCCCTGAAGCTCCTCTTTCTCGTTTCCGAGAATCCAGAACATGGCGGCGGCGGCGATGGCGCCCAAAATGGCGAGAATGCGAAGAATCATGGAAGCGATATTCATAAAGATTAGTGGTCGAGCAATGATTTACCAGCGGCGCGCGCGCGTGCGCAATAGAAAAGAATCAATTCGCTGGCGTGGAGAGAGAATAGGTAGCGGCGAACTTATCTTCTTTCGGATGTTTGGCAATCCCGCGTTGCGGGTTGGCCGCCAAATGTTCGATCAGCTTGAAGATGATTTCAGGTTCGGATTCCTCCCCTGTTTGTCCGGTGATTTGGTCGACGGTGAGCGGGGAATCGGCCGATTCGAGGATTTCCAGGATCCGCTTCTTGAGACGCAGGATGCCGGCGGCGGCTTTTTTGCCCGCTTCCACTCCGGGTTGGTGGTAGGCATTGATGTTGACCAGGTGGGCGTAGAGTCCGACCGCCCTCTCGTAGAGGGCGATCAGGGCTCCGACTGCGTGCGGGGTGACTTGGTCGATGGTGAGGGTGATTGACTCGCGGTTGTTGCCGGAGAGGGCGTCGCGGGTGCCGAGCAGGAAGGCCTGGAGGAAATCGCCGGAGGTAAATCGATCTTCGACGAGGACCGGTTCCCCGTCCTGATCGCGGAGGACTTCGATGAAGGTGACGAAGAAATTGTTGATTCCTTCCCGCAGTTGCTGGATGTAGGCGTGTTGGTCGGTGGAACCTTTGTTGCCGTAGACGGCGATTCCCTGATTGACCACGTTGCCGTCGAGATCGGTTTCCTTCCCCAACGATTCCATAATCAATTGCTGGAGGTATTTGGAAAAGAGAGTGAGACGGTCCTTGTAGGGGAGGATGACCATGTCCCTTTCGCCGCGTCCGCCGGTGGCGTAATACCACATCAGGGCGAGAAGGGCGGCCGGGTTTTGTCGGGTTTTCCGCCCTCGGGTCAGGCGGTCCATCGTGGCGGCGCCGTCGAGCATGGCTCGGATGTCGAGTCCCTGTAGGGCGGCTGGCAGGAGGCCGACGGCCGCGAGTTCGCTGGTGCGTCCGCCCACCCAGTCCCACATTGGGAAGCGACGGAGCCAACCTTGTTCCTCGGCGAGGCGGTCGAGTTGGCTTCCGGCGCCGGTGACGGCGATGGCGTGTTTGGCGAAATCGAGGCCCACCGAGGCATAGGCGGCTTGGGCTTCGAGCATGCCGTTGCGGGTTTCGGGGGTGCCGCCGGACTTGGAGACGACGGCGCAAAGGGTGCGTCCCAGATGCCCGTTGATTCCGGCGAGGACCGTTTGGATACCGTCGGGATCGGTGTTGTCGAAAAAGTGGACCCGGATTTTGTCGCGGCGGGGATGGCCGAGGGCTTGGCTGACGAATTGGGGGCCGAGAGCGGAACCGCCAATACCGATGACCAGAAGGTCGGTGAAGGGGCCGCCGGCTCCTTCGATGTGGCCGCCATGGATATTGGCCACGAACGTATTGATTTCCTGGAGGTTTTGGCGGATCGCCTGGCGGATATCATCGTCGGGGGCCCGGTCGGGATCGCGCAGCCAGTAATGGCCGACCATTCGGTTTTCGTCCGGGTTGGCGATCGATCCTCCTTCCAGGTCGGCCATCGCGGACAACGCCTTTTGGATGCGTTCCTCCATCGAGGGGAGGAAATCGTCCGGGAAATTCATCCGGCTGATATCCATGGAAAAGCCGAGGTCGGCGGCGTGGAGGAAGTGAGTTTTAAAACGGGTCCAGGACATGATGTGACGAAGTAGGGCGCCCGCCCGGGGCCGGGCGCTGTGGTGTTTCTTTATTTAAGATTCAAGTCGGTGACGGCTCCGAGGGAGGCGGAAGCGACCTGGTGGGCGAATTTGGCGAGTATTCCGCGGGTTTCCTTGGGAGGCGGCTGTTTCCAGGCGGCGAGCCTTTCCTTGAGTTCCGTTTCGGGGATCCCGAGATTGATTTCGTTGATTTCGGCGTCGATGGTGATCGGGTCTCCGTTGCGGACGACGGCGATCGGTCCGCCGGTGGCGGCTTCCGGAGTGATATGTCCGACGACGAAACCGTGGCTGCCGCCGGAGAAGCGCCCGTCGGTGATCAGGGCGACCTCTTTGCCGAGATCCTTGCCCATGACGGCGGCGGTTGGCCCGAGCATTTCGCGCATGCCGGGGCCGCCTTTTGGACCCTCGTTGCGGATGACGATGACATGGCCTTTGCGGACGGCCCCTTCGAGAATGGCTTCCATGGCGACTTCTTCGGAATCGAAGACGATCGCTTCACCTTGGAAGCGAAGGCCTTCTTTGCCGGAGATTTTGGCGACGGCTCCTTCCGGGGCGAGGTTTCCGTAGAGGATACGGAGGTGGCTGGTCGCCTTGATCGGGTTGTCGAACGGCCGGACGACTTCCTGGTTGGCCGGGAAGTCCGGAATCTTTTCCAGATTTTCGCGGACGGTTTTTCCGGTGACGGTCATGCAGTCGCCATGGAGAAGTCCGCGGTCGAGGAGACGTTTCATCAACGGTTCGAGGCCGCCGATTTCGCAGAAGGCCGACATTTGGAAGCGGCCGCTCGGCTTGAGGTCGCACAGCACCGGCACGTTTTTGCCAATTTCGGTGAAGTCGTCGATGGAGAGTTTGACCCCGATGGCGTGGGCCATCGCCAGCAAGTGGAGGACGGCGTTGGTCGAGCCGCCGAGAGCGATGACGACGGTGATGGCGTTTTCGAACGCCTTGCGGGTCATGATGTCGCTCGGAGTGATCCCGAGTTTCAGTAAATTCATCACGGCGGCCCCGGCGTTGCGGCAATCTTCGCGTTTTTCATCGGAGATGGCGATCTGGGCGGAGCTGTTGGGGAGGCTCATGCCGAGCGCTTCGATGGCGCAGGCCATGGTGTTGGCGGTATACATGCCGCCGCAGGAGCCGGCTCCGGGGATTGAGCAACTCTCGATCTCCTTCAGTTCCGCGTCGTCGATGCTTTGCTTCGCATGGGCGCCGACTGCTTCGAAGACGGAGACGATGTCGACTTCTTTCCCGCAATGGTGGCCGGGCAAAATGGTGCCGCCGTAAACGAAAACGGAGGGGCGGTTGAGCCGGGCCATTCCGATGAGACAGCCCGGCATGTTTTTGTCGCAACCGCCGATTGCGACCAGACCGTCGAAACCTTCGCCGCCGACCACGGTTTCGATCGAGTCGGCGATCACTTCGCGGGAGACGAGGGAATAACGCATCCCGGCGGTCCCCATGGAGATGCCGTCGGAAACGGTGATAGTGCCGAAAATAACGGATTTGCCGCCGGCGGCGTCGACTCCGCGTCCGGCTTCGCGGGCGAGTTGGTCGATGTGCATGTTGCAGGGGGTGACCATGCTCCATGTGGAAGCGACTCCGATGGCGGGCTTGTTGAAGTCCTCGTCGGTGAAACCGACCGCCCTGAGCATGGCCCGGCTCGGGGCGCGGTCGGGGCCGTCGACGACGATGGAGGAATATTTCCTGAGTGAGTCCTGGTTGGCTTGGTTAGCTGAGTCCACGATGAATGGTGATGATTCGCGATTGACGAGTGCTTCGAGCGGATGGCGCGCCTGACGACATCCGGCGAGGAACGAGGAGCCGCCCGGTGGCCGTGTTCCGGAGATGCTTTCATTGGCGGAAGCGGTACTATTTATTTGCTATTGCCTATCTCGTTAGCAATCAAATTTACCTGTTGGACACAAAAGATTATGGCGTTTGATCTGAAACGAACTCTCCTGGCATTGCTTTTTTCCTCATCGGAAGCGCTGTCGATCAAAGATATTCAGGGAGTGATTACCCGTTACCATCAGCAGGAAACAGCTGCCGCCGAGGAAGAGGCGGAGGATGAGGGTGGTTTGGCGGAGCCGATGGAGGAGATCCCATCGCTGGTAACCGCCACCCAGATCCGGGAGGCGATGGATGCGATCCGGGTGGAACTCGACGATAAGGACGAGGTGTTCCAATTGATCGAAGGCCATAACGGATATCGGTTGGTGGCCCGGGCGGACTTTGCGCCCTGGATCCGGTGTTTGCGGGGGGATCCGAAGCCGAGCCGGTTGAGTCAGGCCGCGCTCGAAACGCTCGCGATCATCGCTTACCGTCAGCCGACCACCCGGGCCGAGATCGAGAGCATTCGCGGCGTCTCGGCCGACGGGGCGTTGAACCGGTTGTTGGAGCGGGAATTGATCGAGGTGCAGGGGAGGGCGGAGTTGCCCGGCCGACCGATCCAGTATGGCGTGACGGAACGGTTTTTCGAATACGTCGGCGTGAAAACGCTGGAGGAACTGCCGGCTTCCGACGTGCTCTCCCCGCGACAAATCGACGAATGGATTCAGCGGGCGGCGAACCCGGAAGTGGTGACTGACAAGGAAGTGGGATTATCGGAAGAGTAAGGCCGGGAACCGGAAACGTTATGGATTTGGATACAATACGAAAAAAGATCGACGGAATCGACCGTTCCCTGATCGAACTGTTGAACGAGCGCCTGCAACTGGCGGGCGAGATCGGCAAGGTAAAGCTGAAGAGCGGTGGTGAGATCTACGTCCCGCAACGCGAAGAAGAAGTGTTGCGGAAATTGATCGCGATCAACGAAGGCCCGTTGACGGAGAAGGCGTTGCGGGGGATTTACCGGGAGATCATGTCGGCCTCGATCGCCTTGGAGAAGCGGACCGTGGTGGCTTATCTCGGACCGGAGGCGACTTACACTCACCAGGCGGCGATGAAGAAATTCGGCAGCAGCCTCGAATACCGGGCCTTGCCGACGATTCCGGACGTCTTTTCGGCGGTGGAAAAAGGGGAGGCCGACTATGGGGTGATTCCGGTGGAGAACTCGACCGAAGGGGCGGTGATCCATTCGCTCGACATGTTGGTCGAATCAGATCTGAAAATCATCGCCCAGGTGTATTTGGAAATCGCCCACAATCTCATTTCGCTGTCGCCGTTGGAGAAAATCGAGGCGGTGTATTCGAAGGACCAGGCGCTTTGGCAATGTCGTCGCTGGCTGCAAATGAATTTGCCGCGGGCCGAGCTGAAGGAAGCCTCCAGCACGGCCCGGGCGGTGCAGATCGCGAAGGAGACGCCGGGAGTGGCGGCAGTCGCGGGCGCGTTGGCGGCGGAGCTTTACGATGTGCCCGTGGTGGCCGCCAACATCCAGGACAAAGCCGACAACATCACCCGCTTCCTGGTGATCGGAAAGCAGTCGTCGGGACCGGTTCGCAACGGTCAAAACAAGTCGAGTTTCGTGGTGTCTATCCGGGATGAAGTCGGCGCTTTGCAGCGGGCGATCCATCCGTTTTCCGACCGGGGAATCAATCTGGCCAAAATCGAATCGCGGCCGAGTCGGAAGCGTCCCTGGGATTATTATTTTTTCATCGACGTGCTCGGTCATTACGATGAAGAACCGGTGCGCGAGGCGCTCGAGGAGATCCAGAAATATTGCCCCCTGGTGAAGTGGCTCGGGAGTTATCCGAACGGGTGAGGCGGTTGATCCGGGGGCTGGACTTCCGGGGTGACATCGAACCTTCGCGGGATGGGGCGCCGCCTGACTCCGATGGTTCATCCGGCGAAGCCGGCATGCTACGTGAACCCGGGGTCTAGGAGGCAGATTGGAAGTGCTTCTCCATCAGCTCCTGGAAGTGGGCGGGGGGGCGGACGGGGTGGCCGGATGAGTTGATGAAGGCGTGGAGGGTGAAACCTTCGGCGGTCTTCTGGCCGCGGCAGCGGAGCGTGTAATCGATCCGGATACGGGCGGAGGGTTGCTCCCGGATAACCGCTTCCACTTCGATCCGGTCGTCGAACGTGACCGGTCTCCGGTATTTGACGCCAATTTCCAGGACAGGAAGTCGGAATCCGGCCGCTTCCATCTCCCGGTAGGGACAACCGAGGGCGTCCATCATCTCGACCCGGGCCAATTCGAACCAGGCCATGTAATTGCCGTGGTAGGCGACGCCCATCATGTCGGTCTCGGCGTAGCGGACCCGGATTTCGGTGGTGGAACTGATCATAACAGCGGAAAACTTTGGGCTTCGGTTCGGTTTTGTCGATACGGCAATCGGGGTTTCGTATCCAAAAGAGCCGGAGGTATTAGAAGAATGCGTTGTTTCCCGCCTCTCTGCTAATAGTGTCGGGTGGAATGAAACCTTGGTGGAATTACGGTTGCGTCATGTATACCAGGGGCCTTTTTTGGTTCCTTCTTGTTTCGAATCCGCTAAGTATTCGCCAAATTGTGCACACGAAATTTTCTCGCAGAGCCTTTTTCCGAAATCTGACCTTTGGGCTGTCCTTCGTCGGATCCCCGGCCTGCTCGCCATCGATCCGGGTCGAGGCGGCGAACGGGGCGAGGGCGATTGGCGCTCCGGTTGCGAGCAAAGATTCACGTGCAGTGGCGCCGTTGGCGGAAGGTTGTTGAACGTGGAAAATCTTCGAAGCCCAGACTTTTCGGCTTGCCGCTCATGGCAATCGTTGTTTTGGCTTTTTAGCTTTTCCGCCCTCCTGATGAGTCATGTCTAAAGTTTTCTCGAAGTCCATTAACCTGCTTCCGGTCCGGATAATCAGCATTCTCCTGGTCGTAGGCGTGACGGCGGTGGTCGCGTTTTATTATTACGCGCAACCGCAATACACCCGCGTCGGCTTTTCCCCGAATCAGCCGGTGCCGTTCGACCACGCGCTGCACGCCGGTCAACTCGGGCTCGATTGCCGGTATTGCCATAGCCACGTCGAGCAGTCGGGGACCGCGAATATCCCGCCGAGTTCCACCTGCATGAATTGCCACAACCAGATCCGGACCCAGAGCCCCTTGCTTGAACTGGTGCGGGAAAGCTACGAGAGCGGCGAGGCGATTCCCTGGGTACGGGTCCATCAGGTGCCCGACTTCGTTTATTTTAATCACGCGGTCCACGTCAACCGGGGGGTCAGTTGCTACGACTGTCACGGTCAGGTTAATGAAATGCGGGTGGTGGAGCACGCCAAGTCCCACAGCATGGCTTTTTGCCTGGAGTGTCACCGCAATCCCGAACGGTTCGTTCGTCCTCCGGAAGAAGTGTTCAACCTCGACTGGCGTCCGGCCAGCATGGAAGAGCAGTTGACCCGGGGATTGAACGCGGTGCGCGACTGGAACATCCAGGCGCCCGTGAACTGCACAGGCTGTCACCAATGAAGAAGATCTTTGAACATCCAGCGCCGGCTGAAAACCAGTCCGGTCCTACGTATTGGCGGAGTCTGGACGAGGTCGCCAACACTCCCGGTTTCCAGGAATATCTGGAACGTGAGTTTCCGGAAGGCGCCTCCGTATTGGAAGGGGTCGACCGTCGCCACTTCCTCAAGATCATGGCGGCCTCCTTCGCCTTGGCCGGCGTCGGATTGTCCGGTTGCCGCCGTCCGGAGCGGAAGATCCTTCCGTTCGCCCGCCAGCCGGAGCAGGTCATTCCGGGGAAGGCGCTTTTCTACGCGACCTCGATGCCGTTGCGCCGCCACGCACTGCCGTTGCTCGCCGAGACCCACGAAGGGCGTCCGACCAAGCTGGAGGGAAACCCGTCCTACCAGCGGGCCAACGGGAAGAGCGACCTCCAATCGCAGGCGTCAATTCTCGATCTTTATGATCCGGACCGGGCGACCCGCCACCGTTCCGGCGACAGCACCTTGAACCGCGACGACGTCTTCGGTTTGCTCGAAGGAATCGCCGTCCGGTATCAGGAAAACGGAGGCGCCGGACTGGCGTTTCTCGCGGAGCAATCGAGTTCCCCGACCCGGCGCGAGTTGGTCGAAGGCTTGAAGCGCCGATTCCCGCAAGCGATTTGGGCGGAGTATGAACCGCTCGACGAAGACGCCGCCGACCGCGCCGCCAGCCTGTTGGCCGGACAACCGGTGCGGGCCTATTACCAACCGCGCGATGCCGCCCGGATCGTGGCGTTGGAGTCGGATTTCGTCAACGCCGCCAATGGCCGGTTGCCGTATGCGCAGGCGTTCGCCCGGGGACGCCGTTTGGCGAGTCCCGAGGATGGAATGAACCGCCTTTATGTGGTCGAAAGCGATTTGACCGTCACCGGCGGCATGGCCGACCACCGTCTGCGCCTTTCCTCGACGTTTCTCCCGGCCTTTGTCGCCGAGTTGGCCGCCGAAGTTTTGCAGGCCCTCGGCACCGACGCCGGATTGGCCCAAGCGCTCCGTCAGGTCTCGACCGGTATCGAACAGAGCGAAGCTTGGCGGGAGCGGAACGCCGGACAGTGGATCCGCGAGTGTGCCCGCGATTTGGTCGAGCACCAGGGCGAGTCGCTGGTGGTCGCCGGAACCCATTTGCCGGAGGAAGTCCAAGCGTTGGTCTTCGCGATCAACCAGGCTTTGGGGAACGTCGGCCGGACGGTCCAGTTCCTCTCCATCGAACCGCAGGAAGCGAGTTCGATTCAAGATCTGGCCGCGGCGGCCGGACAAGGTCAGGTGCAAACTCTCTTCGTCCTCGGCGGAAATCCGGTCCACAACGCCCCGGCCGATCTGAATTGGGGCGATCTTCAGCGCCAAGTCGGCGAAGTGGTCCGTTACGGTTATTACGAGGACGAAACCTCGGAACTCGCCGGCCATCATATCGCGGCGGCCCATTATCTCGAATCCTGGGGCGACGCCCGGACCCTCGAAGGTTTGGTGGTGCCGGTGCAACCGATGATCGAGCCGCTTTTCGGCGGGATCAATCTGCTTGAAGTTCTCGCGGTTTTCTCGGACGCCGAGGAGCGGGAAGCTTACGAATTGGTGCGTCAAACCGTTTCCCGCATCGGCGGAAACGGTGACAACGGCTTCCGGAAATTCCTTCACGACGGATTGCTCGAAGGAAGCGAATACGAAACGGTCGACGTCGACTTCGACGCCGGGCGGATTCGCCAAATCATCCAGAATCTCGATACGACGCCCGCGCCTCTTTCGACCGACAACCTCGAAGTCCGTTTTGTGCGCGATAACCGGATCGACGACGGCCGGTTCGTCAACAACGGCTGGTTGCAGGAGTGTCCGGACCCGATCCACAAGCTGACTTGGGACAACGCCATCATCATCAGCCCCCGCCTCGCGTCGGAACTCGGGGTGCTTGGAGTTCCCTCCGCGGTCCAGGTGGCCCGGCGGAATCCGAATCCGATCCAGCAAGGCCGTCAAACCGCCCATGTGGTGCGGTTGACCGTCGACGGCCGGACGATCGAAGGGCCGGTCCACGTGTTGCCGGGATTGGCGACCTACACCGTTATTTTGCCGCTCGGCTATGGCCGCACCCGCACCGGACGCGTCGGCGCCGGGGCCGGTTTCAACGCCTCGGCGTTGCGGACCACCGGACAGTTCTTCCATGCCGTCGGCGCCCGGATCGAGACGACCGGCCGAAGCTATCGTTTGGCCAACGGCCAGGAGCATTGGTCGATGGAAGGCCGGGCGATCATCCGCGAGGGGAACCTCGAACAATACCGCGGCGATCCCGCTTTTGCCGCCGGAATGGGGATGGAGTCGCACGCTCCCCCGAATCTCGGGGCCGACCAAGGTATGCCGTTGCCGCAGCAGGTCACCCAGACCCCGCGCGGGATGTCGGCTTACGAACACCCGGAGCGCGATGGCGTCAACCAGTGGGGGATGGTGATCGATTTGAACGCCTGCACGGGGTGCAGTGCCTGCGTGGTCGCCTGTCAGGCGGAAAACAACATTCCGATCGTCGGCAAGGACCAGGTCCTGCGGGGCCGGGAGATGCACTGGATGCGTCTCGACCGTTACTTCGCCAGCGGCGAAGTGGACAACCGGGCGCTCGCGGAGGATCCGCAGATGGTGACCCAGCCGATGCTTTGCCAACATTGCGACAACGCGCCGTGCGAAGTCGTTTGCCCGGTCAACGCCACCGTTCAGGACAACGAAGGTTTGAACGTCATGGTGTATAACCGCTGCATCGGCACCCGTTATTGCGCCAACAACTGTCCTTACAAGGTGCGCCGCTTCAACTTTTTCGATTGGCAGCGCCGCGACCTCGACAAGCTGTATCAAGGACCGTTCGCCCCTCGGGGGATGGCGGAAACCAAGAAGATGCAGCAAAATCCGAACGTCACCGTCCGGATGCGCGGGGTCATGGAAAAGTGCACGTTCTGTATCCAGCGGATCAACGAGGCGAAGATCGAGCAAAAGGTCAAAGCCGGCGCTTCGGGCGACGTTTTGGTGCCGGACGGCGCGTTCCAGACCGCCTGCCAGCAATCCTGCCCGACCGAGGCCATCGTCTTCGGAAACATCATGGACCCGGAGAGCGAAGTGTTGAAGTGGAAGAACAATCCGCGGGATTATTCGGTGCTCGGTTATCTGAACACCCGTCCGCGTCTGACCTATCTCGCCAGGGTCCGGAATCCGAATCCGCGGATGCCCGACTACGAAACCATGCCGCTCACCACGGTGGAGTATCAGGCGAAGAATTATCCGGAAAGCTATTTGAAGAAAAAGAGCCACAATGGAGGGCATAATTGATGTCGGCCGCGAGTGAAGATAGAGGATCGAACGCCTTGATCCAGGAGTTGCAGCCGACCGTGGTGCCACGCGCGCCGCTGGTCGAAAACAATCGCAGCTTCGGGTGGATCACGGAGACCGTCTGTTCGGTCGTGGAAGAAAAGACGCCGATGTGGTGGTGGATTTGCTTCTGCGTGGCCGGTTTCGTCGCGACGTTCACGCTTGGCGGCTTGATCTACATGGTCTCGACCGGCGCCGGGGTCTGGGGATTGAACAACCCGGTCAACTGGGGGTGGGCGATCGTCAACTTCGTGTTCTGGATCGGTATCGGCCACGCGGGTACGTTGATTTCGGCCATTCTTTGTTTGTTGAAACAGCGATGGCGGACATCGATCAACCGCGCGGCGGAGGCGATGACGATTTTCGCCGTCGTATGCGCCGGTATTTTCCCGTTGTTCCACGTCGGCCGGGTCTGGTTCGGCTTCTGGTTGTTCCCGATCCCGGTGAACGACCTCGGCATCTGGCCGCAGTTCAAGAGTCCGTTGCTTTGGGACGTGTTCGCGGTCTCGACCTACGCCACGGTTTCGACGCTCTTCTGGTACATCGGTCTTCTTCCCGACCTCGCGACCTTGCGCGACCGGGCCAAGACCAAGTTGAAGCAACTCTTCTACGGCACGCTGGCGATGGGCTGGCGGGGCTCGAACCGGCATTGGCGCAACTATGAAATGTGCTATTGGCTGTTGGCCGGTCTGGCGACTCCGCTGGTGTTGTCGGTGCACACCATCGTTTCCTTCGACTTCGCGGTTTCCTTGATCCCCGGGTGGCACACCACCATCTTCCCGCCGTATTTCGTGGCGGGCGCCATTTTCTCCGGTTTCGGGATGGTGTTGACGCTGATGCTGCCGTTGCGGGCGGTTTACAACATGCACGATCTCATCACCCAGTATCACATCGACTGCATGTGTAAGATCACGCTGGCGACCGGAAGTATGGTCGGCTACGCCTACGCGATGGAGTTCTTTATCGCTTGGTACGGAGCCAATCCGTATGAAGGATTCGCGTTCGTAAACCGCGCGTTCGGACCGTATGCCTGGGCTTACTGGATCATGATTAGTTGCAACGTGATTTCGCCTCAGCTCTTTTGGTTCAAGCGGGTCCGCGAGAACGCCGCGCTGGTTTGGATCATTTCGATCTTCGTCAATATCGGCATGTGGTTCGAACGTTTCGTCATCACCGTTACCTCGCTCGCCCGGGACTTCCTCCCGTCAAGTTGGGGATACTATTCGGCGACCATCGTCGATATCATGACCTACGTCGGAACCTTCGGAATCTTTTCGGTTTTGTTCCTGCTCTTCCTTCGCTTCCTGCCGCTGATCGCGATGGCGGAAGTGAAGGCCGTCACACCGCAGGCCGATCCTCATCACACAACCGCGCGGGGAGGGCACCACTGATATGGCTGAACGAATGCATGGTGTAGTCGCAGTCTTTGAAACCAGCGGCGACATTTTCCACGCCGCGGAGAAAGTCCGCGACGCCGGATTCAAGAACTGGGACGTGATCACGCCGTTTCCGATCCACGGGATGGATGCGGCGATGGGCCTCGGCCGGTCGCTCGTGCCGATCTTCGCTTTCATCGGCGGATCGATCGGGTTCTTCGGCGGGATGGCGATGATCATGTTCATGAACTGGGTCGATTATCCGTTGGTGGTGCACGGTCGTCCCTATTTCAGTCCGATGACGTCGTTTCCGGTCTCCTACGAGTTGACGATCCTCTTGGCGGCGTTCGGCGCGATTATCGGGATGTTCGTGATGAATCGCCTGCCGATGCATTACCATCCGGTGCTGAAGTGGGACAAGGCGCACTACGCGACCGACGACAAGTTCCTCCTGATCATCGAGGCGACCGATCCGAAGTTCGACCTGAAGAAGACCAAAGAAATGCTGGCCAATCTCGGCGGCAAAGAAATCGAGGAGTTGGAAGACTGAGATGCGAACATTTTTCTTCATATTCGGCTTCGTGGTGCTGACCGGACTGGCCATTTTCGGCTTCCGGGGCACAACCACGACGCGTCCGCCAATCGAAATCTTTCCGGACATGGATCGTCAGCCGCGTTACAAGGCCCAAGGCGAAAGCGAATTCTTCGCCGACGGTCGGGCCGCGCGTCTGCCAGTGGATGGAACCGTGGCCCGGGGGCAGCTCCGGGAGGACGATCACCGCTACCGCGGAGTCAGCGCTGACGGCGAATACGTATCCGGCTTTCCGGGGATCATCAGCCGTGAGATGATGGAGCGGGGGCGGGAGCGTTATCAGATCAACTGCGCCGCCTGCCATGGCGCCACCGGCGACGGACAAGGGATCACGGTCAACTACGGGATGGTAGGGGTGCCCGATTTCAATTCCGATCGACTCCTGGCGATGCCGGACGGCGAGATCTACGATGTGATCGTGAACGGCCGGGGTCTCATGGGTGCCTACGCCCACCAAATTTCCGTGGATGACCGTTGGAATATCATCGCTTACTTGCGGGCCTTGCAGCGCGCCCGCATGGGAACCGTGGACGATGTCCCGGCCGAGCAACGCCCTGCATTAGGATTATGAGTATCAATACAGCTCCCAGTTCAACGGTTCCCGTGGACAAGGTCCGGGGATTCGACCCGGGGAAGGTTTCCTTCATCGCCTTGGCGATCGGCGTGGCCGGCATCGTGCTGTCGGTCTTGGGGTTCTTTCTGTATTCGGATTCCCGGGTCAGCTACTCGTGGCTGATCTCGGTGATCTTCTGGCTCTCGATCGCGTTGGGAATGCTTTTTATGGTGATGCTTCACCATATCTTCGACGCGGGCTGGTCGACGGTGATCCGCCGTCCGATCGAACATGCATTGGCCGCCATGCCGTGGCTGGCGCTGATGTTCGCGCCGCTGGTCCTCATCTCGCTCTTCTACCAGGACGGTGGTTTCATCTGGAAGTGGATGGCGTCCGACCGGTCTCCGGTGGTTGACGACGTGTTGTATCACGCGAAGTCTCCCTATTTGAACAACACCTTCTTCGTGATCCGGGTGATTCTTTACTTCGGCGCCTGGATCGGGTTGGCCTGGGCCTTTCGGCACGCTTCGTTCACCCAGGACCGCGACGGCAATGCCAAGTGGACGCATCTGAGCCGGAAGTTGGCCGCGGGCGGATTGTTCGTGGTGGCCCTGACGGTCTCGTTCGCCGCGATGGATTGGATCAAGAGCCTTGATTACCACTGGTTCTCGACGATGTTCGGCATCTGGTATTTCGCCGGAGCGATGCGAGGAACTTTGGCGGTGATGGTGATCATGTGCGTGCTGCTGGTGAAGTTCGGCCCGTTGCAAGGGATCTTCAAGCAGACCCACCTCTATGAAATCGGGCGACTGATGTTGGCCTTCACCGTCTTCTGGGCGTATATCTCCTTTTCGCAATACTTCCTCATTCTCAACGCGAACATTCCGGAAGAAACTTTCTTCTACGTAGTTCGCGAGTTGGGGAACTGGTGGAACGTCGGGATGGTTTTGATGTTCTGCAACTTCTTCATTCCGTTCGTCTATCTCTTGTTCTACGCGAACAAGACCCGGACGGTGAACATGGTGGTGATCTCCTGTTGGATCCTCGTGTTCCACCTGGTCGACATCTATTACAACATCCTGCCGTCGAAATTGGACAACTGGGTGCCGGTGTACAATTTTCCGATCTTCGACATTGCCCTTTTCTGGGATCTGGCCGCTTTGGCCGGAGTAGGGGGCATCTGCGTTTGGGCCTTCCTGCGGAGTTTCGTGACGCAACGGTTCATTCCGATCCGCGACCCTCGAATCCTCGAATCCGTCAATCATCATGGTTAAGCATACCAAGCAATCCACAAACCGGGGCGGACTACTTCCGGCCCTCCTCACCGTTGGCGGCTTTTTCCTCTTCCTCGTCATCGTCGTCTTCTTCTGGTTCGACCGGAGTCCCGAGACGGTGGCTTACGGGGTCCGTTCGCCGGAGGAACGCTCGGCTGTGTTGCGCGAGCAACGGGAGCGGGAACAGCAGGCTCTTGGCAGCTACGGTTGGGTGAACCGCGAGCAAGGGGTGGTCCGCCTGCCGATCGACCGGGCGATGGATCTGGTGATCGAGGAAATCAACCAAGGCGGGGGCCAAAACTGAATCTACCGATGACTACGCGACATTCCAACGTTCCATCGCGACGATCGTCTCCCTATTCGACGGGGGGATTGACCGAGCCTGAGATCGATCTATCGACCCGGACTCCGGTGCTTTTCTTCTTGGGCTTCGCCTTGATCTGGCTGTTGTTCAGCTCGATTTTCGGTCTGCTCACCTCGATGAAGGTCCATTGGCCCGATTTCCTGGGCGGGGTGCAACTGTTTACTTACGGTCGGGTACAGGCCGTTTTCATCAACTCCTTCCTGTATGGTTGGGCGAGTTGCTCGGTGTTCGCGGTCGGCCTCTGGCTGATGGCCCGCCTGTCGCAAACGCCGTTGCGTTACGGCAACCTCCTCTTGGTCGCCGGGGTTTTCTGGAACCTCGGCGTGCTGATGGGCCTGGTCGGGATTCTCATTGGGGAATCGACCGGTTTCCGGGCGCTGGAAATGCCTTCCTTCACCGCGCCGGTTTTGTTGTTGGCCTACGCCTTCCTCGGGGTTTGGGGCGTATTCACCTTTTACGCACGTCAATCCCAGGGAACCTACACCTCGCAATGGTATTTGCTCGGCGCCTTCTTCTGGTTTCCGTGGATTTTCTCCGTCGCCCAAGCGATGTTGATTTGGGCGCCCGTCCGGGGGACCGTCCAATCGGTGGTGGAAGCGTGGTATGCTTATAACTTCTTCGCCCTCTGGCTGGCTCCGTTGGCGATCGGGTTGATCTATTACTTCCTGCCGAAGATCCTCGGCCGGCCGGTCCGCTACCATTACCTGGCCAGCATCGGGTTCTGGTCCTACGCGGCGATCGCTCCCTGGTGCGGAGTCGCGATGTTGTCGAGTGGACCCGTGCCGGCTTGGGTTTCGACCGCCGGGATCGTGGCGATGACCATGTTGTTGGTGCCGGTGGCGATCATCGGAGTCAACTTCCTGACCACCCTGAGCGGCCTGTATGGAAAAGCCCGGGGAAGCGCCACCCTGATGTTCGTGCTGGTGGGAATCTTCGCCTTCCTCCTGCTCCATTTGGCGCAAGCGCTCTTCGCGTATCGGAATTTCCAGGAAGTCATTCAGTTTACCCATATCCAGACCGCGTTCTGGATGATCGGAATGTATGCCTTTTTCTCTATGACCATCTTCGGGGCGGTCTATTTCCTCCTTCCCCGGGTGATGGTGCGGGAGTGGCCGTTGCCGGTTTTGATGAAAACCCATTTCTGGTGCTCCCTGATCGGATTGGGGTTGATCGTTGTCTCCCTGGTTCTCGCCGGTTGGATCCAAGGGGTCCAAATGAACGACCCGAGTGTCGCGTTCGGTGACGTGGTGCGGGCCAGCACACCATGGTTGGTCGGGGCGAGCCTCGGCTGGATGGTCCTGTTGATCGGCCACATCGCCTTCGCTTGGAACGTACTGACTCTCGCCGCTTCTCGCAGCCTTTCCGAGGAAGGCCGCACGGTTCTGATGTCCAACCCGCCCGAAATGAAGGGGCAAACGACATGAAAAACGGATTGATCTTATTCGCGGGTATTTTCCTGACCCTCTTTTTCTCCGTCGCCGTTCTGATTTTTCTGAACGCGAACCACCCCCTTTACGGGCATCTGACTCCGCACGAGGACGATATCACCGGCGAACCGTTTCCGTCGCCGACCGTTGGTTTGGCGGAACGCGGTCGGGTCGTTTACGCGGACTTGGGTTGTATGGCCTGCCATACCCAACAAGTTCGCCGGCCGAATTTCGGCGCCGACGCGGAGCGCGGATGGGGCGACCGCCAGGCGGTCAGCCGCGATTTCATTGGGAAGCAGCGCGTGCATCTCGGCACCATGCGGATCGGTCCGGACCTCCGGAACGTCGGGGACCGGGAGGTTCCCGAAGAGTGGTCGAATCTCTCCTGGTCCGAATACCATCACCTCCATCTCTACGATCCGCGGGCGGTGGCGCCCGATTCGGTGATGCCCTCCTTTTCGTTCCTTTATGAGAAACGGCGTATCGTCGGTCAACCGACGCGCGACGCCCTTCCGATTCGAACTGAGCCTGGTTACGAAGTGGTGCCGACCGATCGCGCGCGGGCGCTGGTCCATTACCTCCGGAGCCTGAGGCTCGATTATGATTTGCCGGAAACCGCCCATATGACGGTGGAGGCCACTGACGCACAAGATGAGCAAGAATAACAAAGGTTCAGGACCGGCCGACGGAAACGATCCGTGGAAGAAGGTGGATCCCGCCGCCGCTTCCGATGCGGACATTCAGCGCGTCCACGACGAACTGGTTCACCAGAAGGAAAGTCCCCGGGAAGGTTTCTCGCCGGTTCCGATCTTTCTCGTGCTTCTGATCAGTGGTCTGATCGTCTTCACCGCGATTTACATGGTGTGGCGCTCGGGCGATTTCGATCAATTGGCTTTCGACGAGACCCGCCGGGTTTTCCCGTGGGACGACCGCCCGGCGCTCGCCGCGGTCGATCCGTTCGTTCAATTGGGACAGCGAACCTATGCCCAATGCGCGGCCTGTCACCAACAGGATGGCCGTGGCATCCCGGGGGCCTTCCCTCCGCTCGACGGAACCCGTTGGGTGGTCGGCAGCGAGCAACGGCTCGTTCGTATCGTGGCACACGGGTTGGTGGGTCCGATCGAAGTCGAAGGAAACACCTACAACGGCGTGATGCCCGGTTTCCCTCAATTGGACGACCGGGAGTTGGCCGCCGTCCTGACCTACATCCGGCAGTCCTGGAGTAACGACGCTTCCCGGATCGAACCCGAGACCGTCGCCAGCATCCGGGCCGAGGTCGGTCCCCGCACCGCTCCGTGGCGTTCTGACGAGCTCCTGGAGATGTATCCGCTGGAAGATCCGGCTGAGTTGGAAGCCGCTGTCGAAGGTGAAATCGAGGAAGAGGGCGAAGGCCTTCCCGAAGAAGCAACCGAAGCCGATGCCGAAACCGATGCCGGGGAAGAGGCGACGGACGAAGAGGTGGACAACGAAGAAACCGAAAACGAAGAAACCGTCGACGAGGTCGAAGAAGAGAACGACGAAGTCTGAGAACGGTTTCTCGGAAACGTTTTTTGTGGCAAAGGCCGGGTCGCTTTTGAAGCGTCCCGGCCTTTCGCGTGGAAGGGACTGGAGAGCCGCGGATCTGGATGGGGAAGGGGAAGAGGCAAAGGAAGAGGGGAACCGCAGATGGGCGCGGATGGGCGCAGATCAGATGAGTCGGGTTAGGCAGGGCTATTTCATCTAGCCGCCTTGTTGGAGCAAGTTCCGGCTTCAGCCGGTCCCCACCTCGATCTAAAAACCGGCTGAAGCCGGAACTCGTGCGTCATTAAGTCGCAAACGTCTGACAGGTGCGAGACCTGTTCCGGGCAAACCGTGCGCTGCCCGCGAATCGAACCGAAACTGCGTCGCCGCGAGGCGGGGTGGAGAGCAACGGAAAGAGAGAATGCAGACCATAACGAAAGTGAACCTGATACGGCCGTCATGCGGGCCGAGCCTGCGGGTTGTTGAGCGAAGGCACGCGCGAGGAATGAGTCGCGACTCATGGAGGGCGCACGGCAAAGCCCTGCCATGGCCGCATGGAGGTGGTTGGGGATAGTATGCATTCAAGGGCGTCTGCAATGAAGATGAGAGAACTGATGGGAAAGGCCGACCTGTGTCCGACACCGTCCCGGAACGAGCGCGACCGGGTTACCAACGCTCAGCCAAATCGGACGTCCCGTCGCCCATCAGAAGTCAGAGTCCTCGTAGGAGCGATGATCCCGGGTAACGCCGGAGTAGCAAAGGAGGGCAGGAAGATGAAAGGAACTCGATCATGACCGAAGGACCACCCCCGTCGCAAGTGCCGGAAACGGCCATCCAGGACGGACAGGCCCGCGAGTTGCGCAAGCGGCTTGGAGCCGACCCTTTGGTCTGGACCGATCCCATGCTGGCAGCCCTCAAATCGGGGGTGAAGGGAGAACAAGTACTTCGCCGAGATGGGATTGTTCAGCCTTGAACGAGCCCATCGGGAAGCGTGCCAGTCTCGATAAAGAGCAATCATCAACCGGAGAGCCGGATGCGGGAGATCTGCACGTCCGGTTCGGAGGGAGGGGCGGGGCTTCGGCCCCGTTCCTGCCCCTATCAACAGGCAGACCCCCCATCGCAGGGAAGATTATCGGCCAGATGAAAAATGGCCCTGGGGGAACTTACTTTCCCGAGAGTTCTTCCGAGCGTTTTTTTGCGGCCAGAACGGTGGAGGTCAGCAGGCTGCGGAAGCCGCCTTCTTCCATTTGCTTGAGGCCGGCGAGGGTGGTGCCGCCGGGGGAGGCGACTTGGTCGCGGAGGGTGTCGGGGTCGGCTCCGGTTTCGCGGACGAGACGGGCGGCTCCGTGGATCGTGGCCAAAGCGAGTTGAAAGGCGACTTCGCGGTCGAGTCCGGCTTCGACGCCGCCGTCGCGGAGGGCGGAGATGAATTCGAAGACGTAGGCGGGGCCGCTGCCGCTGACGGCGGTGACTGCGTCGAGTTGGTTTTCCGGGAGTTCGAGGTGTTCTCCGAGCGATCCGAGGATATCTTCGACCAGACGCCGGTCCTCCTCCGACGGCGGAGTGAGGAAACAGAAGGCCGAGATACCGGCTCCGATTTGACCGGGGGAGTTCGGCATCACCCGGACGATGTTCCGGGCATGGGGGAATTTTCCGGCGAGAGTGCTGAGGGAACTGCCGGCGAGGATCGAAAGGACGAGTTTTCCGGAAGTGAGTTCGCTCAGGCGCGGATCGATGTCGGCGAGTTGTTGCGGTTTGAAGGCGGCGACCGCGACGGTGGCTTCGGTTAGCAACTCATCGAGGGAATAGGTGGCGGTGATGCCGGTCCGGGCGGCGAGCGCTTCGGCGGTGCCATCGGCGGCGCCGGTGCAAGCGATTTCACCGGGGGTGAAAACGTTTCGGGCCAGCAGGCCGTTCACCATGGCGCCGCTCATGCGGCCGGCTCCTAAAAATGCGATTTTCGTCATGCGATGTTATTGGTCTTGGGGTTCCAGATATATGTATTTGTAGGGTTGCCGGTCGAGAACATTTGAATACCAGCCTTGGACGGAAGGCCGGATCAGGAAATTGTTGCGGTAATGGAAGATCGGGAGGATCGGGAGTTCTTCCATCAGCAGCGATTCGGCTTCGCGCAGGAGGGCGAAACGTTCGTCGCGGTCGAGGGTTCGGGCGGCCTCGGCCATCAATCGGTCGTAATCTTCGTTCGACCAACCGGTGTTGTTGTGACCGCCGTCGGTGAGCCAGAGTCCGAGAAAGGTGTCGGGATCGAGGTAGTCGCCGATCCACGCGGCGCGGGCCATTTGGAAGTTCCGGCTTTGCACCGAGGAGAGGTAGGCTTGGAATTCCTGGTTGAAAAGGTGGAGCTGGATGTTGAGGTGGGTGCGGAGCATTTGCTGGATCGCCTCGGCTAGTTGGCGGTGGAGTTCGTGGGTGTTGAACAACAGGTCGACCCGGGGGAGTCCTTCTCCGTTGGGAAAACCGGCTTCGGCGAGAAGGGCGCGAGCCCGTTCGGGATCGAAATCGAGTCCGGGATCGGCGGTGTAGCCGGCGGTCTCCGGGGGAGTGAAGGCTTGGGCGACGTCGGCCTTGTCGTGGAGGACGTTTCGCACCAAAGAGCCGCGGTCGATGGCGAGGGAGAAGGCCTGCCGCACCCGCGGGTCGTCGAAGGGGGGACGGTCGGTGTTCAATCGGTAGAAATAGACCCCGAGGTACGGCTCGGAGCGGACCAGTCCGGGATGGTTCCGCTGGTAATGGTCGACGCGGTTAGGCGGCAGGCTCTTGGTGAAGTGAAGTTGGCCGGACCGAAACGCCCGTTCCTGGGTGTCGGAACTGTCGATCGGGTGGAAATGGATTTCGTTGAGCCGGACGGTTTCGGCATCCCAGTAGTGGGAATTTCGCATCGTCACCAGTTTCCGGCCGGTCCGCCATTCGGTCAAATGGAAGGGACCGTTGCCGACGAACCGACCCGCCCGGGTCCAACCGGTGGCGCGCTGGTCGATGCGTCCGTGTTCGAGGATCGTCGGGGGATGGACCGGCCACCAAGCCGGATTGGCGAGGAGTCCGAGGAAGTAGGGGGTCGGATTCTCGAGCCGGATTTCGAGCGTGCGTTCGTCGGGGGCGGCGAAACCGACATCGCTGAAATCGTCCACCTCCCGGGAGTTGAAGCCCCGGGCGTTTTCGACCATGAAAAGCATTTCCGCGTAGGGGGCGCCGAGGGCGGGGGAAAGGACCCGCTCGAAGGAGAACAGGAAGTCGGCGGCGGTGACCGGGTCGCCGTTCGACCAGCGGGCGTCGGGGCGGAGGTGGAAAGTGTAGGTTTTTCCGTCGTCGGAGATCTCCCAGCGTTCCGCGACGCCCGGTGCCGGTGAAAGGTCGCGGGGATCCTCGGTGACCAGCCCCTCGAGGAGCGCCCGCAGGACGTCGAACGAGGCGACATCGGTCACCAAATGGGGGTCGAGACTCCCGGGGGCGGCGCCGAGGGTGGCGTGGAGGATCTGGTCGCGGTCGCCCCGTTCGACCGCGGTTCCGGCCGGACCGCAACCGGAGAGCAGGAGCGCCAAGGCGGACAAAGGAAGGAGGAAGGAAAGGAAACCGAAAATTCGCCGACTCATCGTTAGTCAGCAAGCGCAACGGGAACCGGGGGCGGGGTCAATAAAAGATGTTGCGGTCGAGGCTGCGGTATTGGATCGCTTCGAGGAGGTGGGCGGATTGGATCGAAGGGGAACCGGCGAGATCGGCGATGGTCCGGGAGACTTTCAGGATCCGGTCGTAGGCCCGGGCGGAGAGCGAAAGCTGCTCCATCGCCTGTTGCAGCAAGTCGCCGAGGGAACGGTCGATCGCGCAATGTTGGCGGATCTGGCCGTGGGTCATCCGGGCGTTGCAGGAACTGCCGGTGTCGGCCAGCCGTTGTTGCTGGAGGAGGCGGGCCTCCTGGATACGTTCCCGGATCGGAGCGGAAGCTTCGCCGGGCCGGGAGTTGCGGAGTTCCTCGATCGACAAGGCGGGAGCCTCGACGTGGATGTCGATCCGGTCGAGCAACGGGCCGCTGATGCGGGAGCGGTAACGCTGGATCTGGGTCGGACCGCAACGGCATTCGTGTTTTGGGTCCCCCAAGTAGCCGCACGGGCACGGGTTCATCGCCGCGACCAGCATGAAGTAGCACGGAAGGGTGACCTTGCCCGCGCTCCGGGAAATGGTGACGGTGGCGTCTTCGAGCGGTTGGCGGAGGACTTCGAGGGCGGAACGTTTGAACTCGGGCAGCTCGTCGAGGAAAAGAACGCCGTTGTGGGCGAGGGAGACCTCGCCGGGACCCGGAATCGACCCGCCGCCGAGCAGGCCGACATCGCTGATGGTGTGGTGCGGCGAGCGGTAGGGACGCTCGAACCACGGCAATTCCCCCGAAATGGTGCGTCCCGCCGCCGATTGAATCCGGAGGATTTCGAGGAATTCGTCGAGCGACGGTTCGGGGATGATCGATGGAATCCGCTTCGCGATCATCGACTTTCCGGAACCCGGGGGACCTATGATCAGGACGTTGTGGCCCCCCGCCACCGCGATCTCGACCGCCCGTCGGACGGTGTGTTGACCTTTGATTTCCGAAAAGTCGCCCGGGGCGGGGGAACCGTTTCCGTGGCCGTTCGGTGAATGCTTGGCCCGGAGGGTGGCGGGAGAAGTTTGCATCGGAGCGATCTCGATCTCTTCGCTCAAGAACCGAAACGCCTGGTCGAGGGTGGACACCGGGAAGACGTCGACCCCTTGGATGAGGGAAGCCTCCTCGGCGGAAGCGGGCGGGAGCAGGATTCCCTTTTTGCCAAGGTTGCGGGCCAG
Organism: Verruconatronum alginivorum; assembly: GCF_056590205.1. NCBI lineage: Bacteria > Pseudomonadati > Verrucomicrobiota > Opitutia > Opitutales > Verruconatronaceae > Verruconatronum > Verruconatronum alginivorum. The sequence continues at coordinate 5,428,235 of NZ_JBWPVQ010000001.1, forward strand.
CACCGCCATCGCCAAGCCCCCCTTGACCGGACGGGTGGCCCCGGAAAGACTGAGTTCGCCCGCGATGAGGTAGTCGTTCAACCGACCCGGATTAAGCTGGGCAGTGGCGGCGAGAATGCCGAGTCCGATCGGCAGATCGTAGATCGGGCCCTCCTTTCTCAAGCTCCCCGGAGCGAGGTTGATGGTGGTCCGGGTCCGGGGCATTTTGAAACCGCTGTTGCTGATCGCCGAGAAGACCCGGTCGTCGGATTCCTTGACCGCGGCATCTGGAAGACCGACCATGATGAGCTTCGGTTCCCCGGACTCGCCGGAGTTGACTTCGACTTGAACGGAGACGGCATCGATCCCTTGCAGGGCGGCGGATAAAACGGTGGCGAGCATTGGGCGGCGGCGGAGTTATCGGGGGAAGGGGAGCCCCACGGGGAGACGGACGGCGGAACCGCAAGCGGCAAAGGGGTAGTGATGTTTCATTTGTCCCAATTGAGGGAATACGCCTCGCCTTGGCAATCGAAAATTCGAATACGTTTATCCGGTGGGGCTGGCCGCGGCTCTTCTGCCGGAGGGAATCGTTGGAGGTGTTTGTCAATAGACGCAGCGAAGAAGGCCGCCGAAGGTTGGCGGTGCGGGCAGATAAGCATATCCTTTGAAATCAGTCCGGGGGGATTCATTCCGTTCTCGATGAATACAAATATAATCATGGTCATTCTCGCCGCCTCGCCCTTGGTCTTGGTCGTCGTCCTGATGTTGGCGTGCCGGTAGTCGGCGGCGCGGGCCGGTGGGGCGGGGTTGGTCGTGGCCCTGTTATTGGCCCTTGGTGTCTTTGGTTATGGGGTGGATGTGTATTCGGAAATGGGCAGAACTCGGGCCGTGGGCGGAGCCATGGCGGAGGCGTTGTTCACCACTGCGACGATCCTGTGGATCGTGGGGCCGGCGATTTGCCTCTACAATCTGCAGCGGATCACGGGGGGAATCGAGGTGCTTTGCGCGGCGTTGGGGAGAATCACCGACGACCGGCGGCTTGCCGCGCTATTGGTCGCCTGGTTTGTCGTCCTGTTTATGGAGGGAGCCGCCGGTTTTGGCACCCCGATTGCCTTGGCTGCGCCATTTCTCGTCGCCGCAGGGTTCAAACCGGTGGAGGCCGTCGTTCTTGCCTTGATCGGACATTCGGGGTTTCGTTCGGGGCGGTGGGAACCCCGGTCATGCCCCAAATCCAAGCGACCGGCCTGACCGGTTTGGAGATTTCCCAAGTCACCGGTATCTACCATGCGTTGTTGGGGTGGATCATGTTGGTGTTTCTTCTGATTCTTATTGGAAAGAGCGGGCTCAATCAAGGGAGGTCAAAGACGCTGTGGTTATGGGGAGGTTTCGCCGCCTGTGCCTTTTTAGTGCCATTCTTTCTCATATCGCGGTTCGTCGGCCCGGAGTTGCCGACCCTGGGTGGTGCCTTCATCGGTGGAGCGGTTTTCGTCGGTGCGATTTTTTTTGTCAATCGCGGCGGGAGTCGGACGGCCCCGATTCCGGTCCCGGAGGAGAACCGGCTTTCCGTCGCGCGTGCGGCCGCGCCGTATCTGACTGTGATCGCACTGGTATTGGTGACGCGCTTACTTCCTCCAGTCCGAGAGTTGGTGTTTCCGGTCGAGTGGGGGGGGGCGTTGGGCCGGAAAGTTCACGGGGACTTTTCGCCCGCTTTTTCATCCTGGAACTTTGCTTTCGCTGGCGTTTGTATCGGCCATCTTCTGGCTTCGCGCCTCCCGGGAGCAGGTGAAATCCGCGTTGGCAAAGACGGTCCGTCAGCTTGCCGTGGTCACGTTGGCTCTCGCTGCGATGCTGGCGCTCGCCCGAGTCATGGTCCATTCCGAAATGATCCAGATCGTAGCAATCGCGATGGCGGGAGGGGCAGGGGTTTTCTGGCCGGTTTTTGTTCCTTTTGTCGGCGTGTTGGGAACGTTTGTCACGGGCTCCGCGACAGCTTCGAACATCCTCTTCACCGATTTTCATCGGGCCGCTGCCGTGGAGCTCGAACTGCCGGTGGAGAAGATGATCGGAGCCCAGGGATTCGGAGCTGCGGTGGGCAACATCATTTGCCCGCACAATATCAAGGGGGAGGAGGGGAACGTGTTGCGCCAGACCCTGCCCGCGTGTTTGGTCTATGCGATATTTGGGGGATTAGTCGTGTTTTGGATGGTCCGCTGACCGATTTCTCCGTGCTGTTTCGAATGATGGGGATGCTTTATTCCGGGATTCTGAACAGTTTCAGCAGTTCCGGATCCGTCACCCCGTTGACGATGAATTGGACGGCGATGCAGAAGATGATGAAGCCCATGATCTTGGTTACATGCGCGGAATTGAAGCAGTGGCGAAAGGCAAGGCAAGCAGTTTCCCGTGGAGAGTTGCCGCGGCATGGAGGCAAAAGAGAACTCATCGGGTCGGAAATCGGGGGATTGACTGGGGGAAGGTGGAAGGTGTAAAAGTTGGAATATTCTATCCCTCCCCATGAAAACTACCTCGTTCTCCGATGATGTTGGACTCGCCTCGTTTTGGGCTTGTTTGCGGTTTATTGCGTGCTTGTTGTTATTGGCCGGATCAGCCGTCCCGCTCTATCCGGACGAGGCGTCGGTCGCCCGGCTTCTGGAGCTTCGCGAGGAGATTCGGCGGCATGACGATCTGTATTTCCGCCTGAACGCGCCGGAGGTCTCGGATTTTGAATACGACCGACTCCGGAAAGAGCTCCGGAGGTTGGAGGAAATGTATCCGGATGTCGATGGCAAGGTGGCCGAGGTCGGAGACGATCGGACCGGATTTCGGGAGACCTGGCGGCACCGGGTGCCGATGTTGAGTTTGGACAAAGCGACGAGCACGGAAGATCTGACGAGGTTTCACCGACGGTTGGTCGAACGGCTGGGGCGGGAGGATATCGACTACCGGGTGGAGCCGAAATACGATGGAATCGCGGTCAGTTTGATCTATGAGAACGGTCGTTTTGTCCGGGCGTTGACCCGGGGAGATGGAGCCGAAGGAGACGATGTCACCGTCAATGTCTTGGCGATGGACCGCATTCCCTTGCGGCTGGCGTCGTCGCGGCCGGAGAGCGAAGCGTATCCGGTTCCTGGATTCATCGAGATCCGCGGCGAGATTTTCATGACGTTCCCGCAATTCGATCGGATTAATGCGGAACGCCAGGAGGCCGGTGAACCGGAGTTTGCCAATCCGCGTAACGCCGCCGCCGGGGCGATTCGCCTCCGGGATCCGGATGAAGTTGTCCGGCGGGGTTTGGAGTTGGTCTGTTTCGGATGGGGAGCGGTGGAACCGGCGGAGCGCCGTCCGGTCGGGATCGATGGTTTTCACCGGGCATTGACCGGATGGGGCCTTCCGGTGGCGGCGCCGGTGATCGCGGCCGGGGGATTGGAGGAAATGTTGGAGGCGGTGGAGGCGATCGGAGCACTGCGGGCGGAACTTCCATTTCCGTTGGACGGAGCGGTGGTTAAACTGGCTTCGACGGCCGATCAGGAGCATGTCGGGTCGGGACCTTCCGCGCCGCGTTGGGCGGTGGCGATGAAATTCCCTCCGGAGCGGACCATGACCCGGTTGGTGGAAATCACCCTGCAAGTCGGGCGGACGGGAGCGATCACGCCGGTGGCGGAATTGGAACCGGTTTGGCTGGACGGCTCGATGGTGGCCCGGGCGAGTTTGCACAACTTCGCCGAGATCCTCCGGCGGGATCTTCGGGTGGGCGACTGGGTTTACGTGGAGAAAGCGGGCGACGTGATTCCGGCGGTGGTCGGGGTTGATCCGAGACGGCGTGCCCCGGAGAGCCGTCCGTATGTGGCGCCGGAACGGTGTCCCGCGTGTGCGGCTGAGTTGGAGCAAAACGGGCCCCGTGGCGTGGTCCATTGTCCAAACGGCGGGTGTCCGGCACGGTTGGTGCGGCGGTTGGAGCACTTCGTATCGTCGGCGGGATTGAACATCCGGGGATTGGGACCGGCGGCGATCGGGGCGTTGGTGGAAAACGGGATGGTCGAAAGTCCGGCGGACCTCTTTCGGTTGACGCATGAAGATCTGGTAAGGCTCGACGGAGTCGGGGAACGGACGGCGGAGAACCTGTTGGGGGCGATTGAACGAAGTCGGACGGCTGAGTGGGAGCGGGTCATTCATGCGATCGGAATTCCGTCGGTGGGCCGGGGGCGGGCGCGGGTCCTGGCCCGGGTCTTCCCGGATTTCGATTCGTTGTCGAGGGCGGACCGCGAGAGGTTGACGACCAGGACCGGAGAGGGGGGCGCTGGATTGGGCCGGGCGGCGGCGGAGGCTATTCTGGAATATCTGGCGGAACCGGAAACCGGGCGGTTGTTCCGGGAATTGCAGGACGTCGGTCTGGGGATGAGTCAGGCCGATTCCTCCTTTTCCAACATGCAAAGGGAATAAGAAAAGATCTTCTGCTGGAGGATATCGGGGGGAAGGTATTTCAGCTTCACCGCCATGCTGACGCAAATCGGGCGTATGAAAGCGATGCGCCATCCCTCGGCCAAACGTTGGTCGATCTCGTTTTTCTCCTCCCTTTTTACGATGTAGCAGCCGGAGCCGTTGGTGAGGAGAAAGCCTTTTCGCCGCTTTTCCATGGATAAAACCTGATCGATGTTCCCGGAGGGTAAAGCCCTATTTTGATTTTTGGAGGGTGGTTTTCGCGCCACTCTTTTCTTTCATGATGCGGGATCTCATGGGTGGTGTTGCGCGGAGCGGAAATCGGCGGGCTCGCTTTTCGTAAGTTTCTCCTTTAAAGCACGGTCATTTCGCATAACATTAAACGTGGCATTGATGAAGATTAGATCCGCAGACACCCGCGTGGTGCCCCATGAGCAAACCGAGACCCGGGTGGGGTTGGAGCAGGTTTGGAAGGTCGTGGTCTTGAACGATCCGGTCAATCTGATGTCCTACGTGGTCATGGTCTTCCGGAAAGTTTTCGGCTACGACGAAAGCCGCGCGCGCCGCCACATGTTGGAGGTGCATGAGCAGGGCCGGTCGATTGTTTGGGCGGGTCCCAGGGAGCGGGCGGAGGCCTATGTTCATACGCTGCAAAGCTGGCAGCTCAACACCATCCTCGAAAAGGAATGAAGAAGATCGAAATCAAACTAAGCCAGCCGGTGGTCGCTCCGCTCCTTGATTTTGTGAAACCGATCGCCGAAGGGTTGCGCGATGAGTTGGTGTTCCAGCCTCGATTTCCGGACTCCGATCCGCAGTTGCAGGAGGAGTGGAAGCAGGACCTGATTGCGGCCCAGGGAAGTGACGCGGCGGTTTTCATGGGGTTGTTCGACAAGGACTTTTTCGATACCGGCAATGTTGTGATCGATGAAAGCAACTCCGATTCCGTTTTACGGGCCACGGCAGCGATTCGTTTGAAGTTGCGGACCGATTTTTTAAACGAAGTGCCGGACGAAGTTTTGGAAGCGGGGGAGGTTCCGTTCGAAGAATTGACCCTGCCTGAGCAGCAGGGATATGCCTGTTATCTGTTTTTGGCGACGATCCAGGAGATCGTTATCCAGCATCTGGAATTCGCCGGGGGAAAGTGAACCGGGCGAGGGTCATTTTTTCGGAATAAAAAAGGCCGCCCCCGGCAGGGGAGCGGCCGATACGGAAACCGCGCGGAGATTAACCGCGGGCGGCTTGGAAGTTTTTCTCGGCCTGATCCCAATTGACCACATTCCAGAATGCCTTGATGTAGTCGGGACGGCGGTTCTGGTAGTTCAGGTAGTAGGCATGCTCCCAGACATCGAGTCCGATGATTGGGGTGCCCGGACAATCGACCACGCCTTTCATGACGGGGGAATCCTGGTTCGCGGTGGAGCAGATGCAAAGCGATTTGTCCTCCTTCACGCAAAGCCAGACCCAACCGCTGCCGAAGCGGCCGACGCCGGCGGCGGCGAACTCTTCCTTGAATTTGTCGAAGCTGCCCCACTTTTCATTGATCGCTTCGGCGAGCGAGCCCTTGGGGGCGCCCCCTTTGTTCGGACCGATGATGGTCCAGAAGAGGGCGTGGTTGAAATGACCTCCTCCATTGTTGCGGACCACGCCGCGGATTTTTTCCGGGACGGCGTTCAAGTCGGCGATCAGCGACTTCACGTCTTTGGAAGCGAGGTCGGAGTGTCCTTCGAGAGCTTGGTTGACCTTGTCGATATAGGTCTGGTGGTGCTTCGTGTGGTGGATCTCCATCGTGCGCGCGTCGATGTGAGGCTCCAGCGCTTTGTAGTCGTAATCGAGCTTGGGAAGTTCGTAAGCCATAGTTTGTTTGTCCTGTATTTAAGTGAGTTACCTCAAGGTACGAGCGATCAAGATACCACCATTGATCACCCCGGGTCAACCTCCGGCCTTTGCGATTTCCGCTTTTGGCGAAAAAAAGCCTGAAGGAGTTCGCGGCATTGTTCCTCCAGAATCCCAGAGTCAATTTGCAGGGTGTGGTTCACCCGGGGAAGAGCGTTCAGGTTGGTCGCGCCTCCGAGGCAACCCATTTTCGGATCCGGCACCGCGTAGACCACCCGTCCGACCCGGGCCATCAGGGTCGCTCCGGAGCACATCGGGCATGGTTCCTTGGTGACGAAAAGGGTGGCGGCGTTGAGGCGCCAATCGCCGACGGCGCTGGCCGCCTGGGTGAGGGCCAACATTTCGGCATGGGCGGTCGGGTCGTTGCTCGACTCGACCCGGTTGTGGGCGGAGGCGATTACTTCCCCCCCGACCTCGATGACGGCGCCGATCGGGACCTCGTCCTCGCGCCAGGCGTTGACCGCCTCGTTGTAGGCGAGCCACATGAAGAACTCGTCGTCCTTGGAGAGTTGCGATGGGAAGACCTTGGGAAAGGGACAGCCGGCGGAGTCTTCTTGCATAAATGATAATTTCGGTTGATTTTAAATCTTCTTGACTTACCCTCGGCGTTTGTCAGTGAGACCTGTTCGCGAATCAATGAAGATGAGTCGGGTGTTTAATCCTTTTTTATGGCAGATAATAATACGGTAGAAGTCGAAGGCAAAATTGTTGCGGTCCTCCCCGGGACGATGTTCCGGGTGGAGTTGACCAATGGCCATCAGGTGCTGGCTCATATCTCGGGCAAGCTCCGGAAGCACTTCATCAAAATCACCACCGGCGATCTGGTAAAGATGGAGATGAGCCCCTACGACCTCGACAAGGCCCGTATCACCTATCGCCTGCGGAACGCCGCCGTTCAGCGCAACCGTCCGATTCGCAGCTTCGGTCCCCGCCGTAAATAATCCCCTCGCCGGGAGAATGAGACACGCATCGTTTGCGTGTCGTTTTGTTTTCCGTGGTTGGCATCATCGGTCCGTCCGATGAAGCCGATGCCTTGATTGCCTTTCGTTTCGGACGGGGGTAAATTGAATCAACCGTCCGGCTGTGCATGTCGGTCCGGCGGTGTTGATTATGAAGGGATCGCTTCGGATTGGAACAGTCGCCGACATCGGGATTTACATCCATTGGACCTTTGTCCTGATCATCGGCTGGATCGTGATGATCTTCCTCGCGCAGGGGCAAGGGATGATTGCCGCCTATGAAGGCGTCTTGTTCGTTTTCGCTTTGTTCGGCTGCGTGGTCCTGCACGAATTGGGGCACGCGTTGACCGCTCGACGGTATGGCATACCGACGCGGGACATCACCCTGCTTCCGATCGGAGGCGTGGCGCGTCTGGAACGGATGCCGGAAGAGCCGTCGCAGGAGTTTCGGGTGGCGATCGCCGGTCCGGCGGTGAATGTGGTGATCGCTCTGCTTTTGGCCGTGGTGTTGGGAATTGCCGGAGGGTGGAAACCGTTCGTGGAGATCGCGTGGATCGGCGGAACCTGGAGCGATTTTCTGCTCCGTCTGATGTGGGTGAATCTGTTTCTGGTCGGATTCAATATGTTGCCGGCTTTCCCGATGGATGGGGGGCGGATGCTTCGGTCGGTCCTGGCGCGCAAATTCGACTTTGTCCTGGCAACCGATGTGGCGGCCCGGATCGGGCAAGGAATGGCGATCGTCTTTGGGATCCTCGGGATCATGGCATTGAATCCTTTCCTGGTCTTGATCGGCGTGTTCGTTTTCCTGGGGGCGCAGGTTGAAAACCATTCCGCGAAGATGACGTCCTTTATCCGCGGATTGCAGGTGAAGGACGCGATGATGAGACGCTTCCGTTGTTTATCGGAGGAAGACGATCTCGGTGCGGCGGTGGATCAATTGCTGGCGGGATCCCAGCAGGAATTTCCGGTTTGGCGAAACGGTGAAGGGGTGGTCGGACTGCTCGCCCGGCGGGATCTGATTCAGGCGTTGAGCGTCGGGGGACGTCGCGAGCGGGTGGGAAATGTCATGCAAGCGGGGTATCCGGTTGTTCGTGACAATGAGCCGTTGGAGCACGTGTTTTGCCGGATGAACAACGACGGCTTGAGCACTCTGCCGGTGGTGGACCGGGACGGGGAGATTGTCGGGCTGTTGACCAGTGAAAACGTGGGGGAATTGGTCATGGTCAGTTCCGCGATCAAGCACCGGCATGACGAAGCGGCTCTACGGCGGGCGGCTTGACGGGCGAATGGTTCACGGGTCGCAGGGGGCCAGGAGGGTGGTGTCGGTGTCCCAGTAGTCTTCGCCGTAATCAAAGAAAATCTCTTCGCCCGGGGCAATGGGGCGAAGGGCTTCGAACCGCGCGGTTTTCCATCGGGAGGAGACGATGAGGAAGGCGTTTGGTTCCGAGGAGTGGTTGATGTAGCGGGTGTAGTTTGATTTCGGCCCTTCACCGACGATGATGTGGGTCCGGCAAACCCAAAGGATGTAGGGGGAGTAAGGGGGCTCGAGTTCGTAGAACTCCTTTTCGGAAATGATCTCGCCGGTGTAATAACCAATGGTGTCCTCCGTTTCGATGGCCACTTTGGAAAACAAACCGCGGCCCGCCCCGCGGATGGTGGAGGGACGGATTTCAAAGTCGTTTTCGGTCCAGGTGCGGCGCTTCGGCATGATCGGTCCCATGTTGTAGAATCAAGCCGGGGAAGGACAACCGGAATTTTCCGACCGGGTTCATTTGATTGGAGGGCGTCCGAAAATGGGTTGGCGCCATGTCGAAGCCAACCGATGACTCCCCTCTCAAGAGAGGAACCGGGGGACACACCCCACCGCTCTGGCGAGCGGTCCCCCCCTCTCAAGAGACTCTCAAGAGGGGAACGGCGTATAGGAAGTTCCCCTCTTGAGAGGGGGGGACCATGCGCGAGCATGGTGGGGTGTGTTGGCTCCTCCAGCAGCTCCCAAACTCACCTTGTTGAATGCCCTCTAATTCCCCAAGTTAAAAGTCGATTTTCCACAGGGAGATTGGCAATGTGGAGGCGTATGATGATTTCTGTTTCCTCCGAGATGGCCGGCTTCATTGCCCGTTTGCCGAAGACCGAGACCCATCTGCACATTGAAGGGGCCTTGCCGTTTGAATTGCTCCGGACGCTCGATCCGGTGCGGTTCGCGGAGCCGCCGACGTTTTGGCGGGACGATTACCGCTACGAGAATTTCGCTCGCTTCGAGGAAATTTTGATCGATCACGCCTTGAATTGGTACACCTCGGCGGAACGTTACCATGACGCGGCCCGGTTGATTTTCCGCGGTTTGGCGGAGCAGAACTGTCGGTACGTGGAAACCAGTTTTCATCTTGGCATTTTGGAGTTTTTGAAAGGAGTTTCCGGAGAGGAGATCGTTCATGCGATCAAAGCAGCCGCGCCGGATGGCTTGGAGGTCAGGGTGTTCGCCGGGATGCTTCGGAACCAATACCGGCCGCCCATGACCGCGGTGATCGACGACCTTCATCGCTGGAAGGAACTGGACGGTATCGACCTCCATGGACAGGAGGCATGGCCGCTCGAAGCGTGGACGGCCGAAGTCTGGCGCCGCAATCGGGAGGCGGGCAAAGTGACCAAAGCCCACGCCGGCGAGTTCGGTGGGGCGGAAAACGTCCGGCAGGTGATCGAGGAACTCGGCGTGACCCGGGTCGAACACGGGGTGCGGGCGGTTGAAGACCCGGAAGTGATCGAATTCGCTTTGGAGCGGGGAGTGGCGTTCGACGTTTGTCCGATCAGCAATTTGAAGCTTCAGGTCGTTCCTTCGTTGGCGGAGCACCCGATCCGTCAATTGCTCGATGCCGGTCTTTGTTGCACCGTCAGCACCGACGATCCGTTTTCTTTTGGGAACCGATTGACCGACGAATACACGGTGTTGGCCGGCGAACTCGATTTCTCCGCGGAGGAATTGGCGCTGGTCGCGCGAAATGGATTCGCGGTTTCGTCGCTGCCGGAGAAAGTGAAAGCTGGAATTTTTGCGGAGATCGATCAAGTGGTCTCCGATTTCAAGCGGGCAGGCCGATGACCGAAGCGAGAATCATTCGGGTGGAGGAGGTGGAAGGTCGGGAACGGGCGGACAAGTTTTTGGCGCGCGTGTTGCCGGATCTCAGCCGGGCCGGGATCCAGCGGGCGTTTGAGGCGGGGCTGGTCCGGCGCGGTGGGGCGCCATTGTCCAAGAACACCAAGGTGGCGAACGGAGACGAACTGGAGTTCTCCCAACCGGAGACAAAAGCAACGGATTTGACTCCGGTGGAGATCCCCTTGGAGATTGTGTTTGAAGACCAACATTTGCTCGCGATCAACAAACCGAGCGGAATGGTGGTCCATCCCGGCGCCGGGACGAGCGAAGATACCTTGGTGCACGCGTTGTTGGCGCATTGCGAAGGAGAATTGAGCGGTATTGGCGGGGTCGAACGTCCGGGCATCGTGCATCGACTCGACCGGGAAACGTCGGGATTGATTCTGGTGGCCAAGACCGATCCGGCCCACCGGGGGCTGGCCGATTTGTTCGCCCGGCGGGAGTTGGAGAAGGAATACCTGACATTGGTGGCGGGCGCGCCGGAATTGTTGTCCGGCAGCATTCGCAAGCCGATCGGGCGGCATCCCGTTCATCGTCACAAGATGGCGGTGGTGGACGACGAAGAAAAAGGACGGAGCGCCCGGACCGATTGGGAGGTGGTGGAACGCTATGGGACGGCCTTCGCGTGGTTGCGTTGTCAGATCCACACCGGGCGGACTCATCAGATCCGGGTGCATTTGAGTTCGATCCGACTTCCGCTGCTGGGGGATTCGGTGTATGGATTTCGGGAGGATCCGCGATTGGCGGTGCCGCCGACCCGGACCATGCTTCATGCATCCCGTTTGAAGCTGGTCCATCCGGTGACCGGGCAAGAGCTGGAATTAGCCGCCCCCCTTCCAGCGGATTTCCGTCAACAGATCGAGCAATTGCGGGCGCTATTCCCTTCCGGAAGGAAGTGAGTGTGACTTTTCTTTGTATTCAAATTTTGCTTATGGACGAGGAACAAGATCAAGAGAAGCTCGACCGGGTGATCGGCCGTTTTTTTGAAATTCACGCGGAAGACCTCCGAATGTCGGAAAGGGGAGGTCAAAGGCTGCCCTATTCGGTGATCTACCATGAAAGCATGCTGGGATGGTTGGAAACGATCCGGCCGGAGGCGGGAGAGGCATTGCGATTGGCGGCGGCGTGCCAGCACATTCGCCGTTGGACGATTCCGCGCGACCGTTATCCGGAAGGGAAGCTCGCTTATAAGAAGTGGCGCCACGATCTGGCGATTTTCCATGGAGACGAAGCGGCCCGGGTTTTAAGCGAAGCCGGATACGGAGAGGAAATGGTGGCGCGGGTCCGGGCGTTGCTTTTGAAAACCGGCTTGAAGGAGGATGCGGAAGTCCAAGCGTTGGAGGACGTGGCCTGTCTGGTTTTTCTGGAAAACGAGTTCGCGGCTTTCGCGGCGAAACACGATGAGGAGAAGATCGCGGTCATCCTGCGGAAAACCTGGAAAAAGATGTCGCCGCGCGGGCACGAGGAGGCGCTCAAGTTGGTCGGGCGGTTGCCCGAGGACTTGAGGACGGTCGTGGTGCGGGCGCTGGGGTGATATTGCGGAGGGGACGGGTCAGAATAATTTCCGTTTCAGGAAGATGGCCATGATGAACATGATGATGCAGATCGCCAGAAATATGAAGAACAAGACCTGCGCGATCACGGCGGCGGCTCCCGCGATTTCAGTGAAGCCGAGAACTCCGGCAATGATGGCGACGAGTAAAAAGATGACGGCCCAGAATAGCATGGTTTCCTCCTGTCGTTGAAAATGGATGGTGAAGAGGAACTCCGTTTCCCGAGGGAGTTCCGGTTCTACGATACGGGGAGGAGCCAGATTTGGCAAACGGGGGACGCTTGTCGATGCAACGGGCGGCCGTATTTTCGCGACAACTTCGAGAGGCACCGGTCGCGCCCCCCGCGTCGGTCAGGGAAATGCTGACTTCCTTTTTTCGTGGTATTGTGCATAATGGAAGGCCATGGCTTCCCACGAAATGCGATGAATGTATGCATGATGACCAATACCTACCTGCCGCACGTCGGCGGGGTCGCTCGATCGGTCCATACCTTCGCGGAAGATTACCGGGCTCTGGGCCATCCGACGGTGGTGGTGGCGCCGACGTTTCCGGATTTGGACGAAATGGATCCGGAGATCGAAAAGAATGTGGTCCGGGTGCCGGCGGTCCAGCAGTTTAACGGAAGCGATTTTTCGGTCCGCATTCCCCTTGTCGGAATGTTGAGCCTGCGAATGGTCGAACTCGACGTCGACATCATTCATTCCCATCATCCGTTTCTGGTCGGGGATACCGCGCTGCGGTTGGCGGCGGACAAACAGGTTCCCGCCGTGTTCACCCATCATACCCTCTATGAGGAATATTTGCATTACGTGCCGTTCCAGGGGACGCCGATGCGGCAGTTTGTGATCGAACTCTCGACTCACTACGCGAATCTCTGCGATGCGGTCATCGCGCCGAGTGAGAGCATCGCGTCGCTGATCCGGAAACGAGGGGTGGAGGTTCCTATCACCGTGATTCCGACCGGGGTCGACCTGAAGCGTTTCGGAAGCGGAAGTGGAGATCGTTTTCGTCAGGCGAACGGGATTTCTCCGGAAAAATTCGTAGTCGGGACCCTTGGCCGTTTGGCGGCGGAAAAGAACCTCGGATTTCTTTGCCGGGCGATCGGACGCTTTTTACAACAGGAACCCGCCGCTCTTTTCATGGCGGTCGGATCGGGGCCGTCAGCCGACGAGATGCGAGGAATCTTCGAAGAGATGGGGGTGATCGACCAAGCATTGTTTCCGGGGAAGAAAACCGGTCAAGAGCTGTGGGACGCCTATCATGCGATGGATTTGTTCGCCTTTTCCTCGTTCAGTGAGACCCAAGGCCTGGTGTTGGCGGAGGCGATGGCCTCGGGGTTGCCGGTGGTGGCGCTCGACGCATCGGGAGTGCGGGAGGTTTTGCGGGACGGTGAGAATGGATTCATGTTGGCGTCCGACACCGATGAGGAGGTCTTTGCTCGGAAATTGTGCGTGATCCATGGGGACCGGGGGCTTCGGGCCAGGTTGGCGGATGGAGCCTTGGCCACGGCCCGCGAGTTTTCCCGGGAAAATTCGGCCCGCCGGGCATTGGCGTTGTATGAGGAAGTGTTGCAACGGTCTCCGAAACGGCGAGCGGATTATCTCGAAGATCTTTGGACCGGTATGATGCACCGGATCCGGGTCGAATGGGAATTGTTGACGGAAAAAGCGGAATCGGCGATCGACGCGATGCGCGGCGCGCCCGACCGGTGAGGGCGGATTCGGGTCGATTTGATGGCCGAGTTGATTTCGACGCCGTCGCTTGATCGATTGTGGTCGATTGGCTTTTTTCGGTTTTTATTTTGAGCCAAACGCGGGTTGGTGTTAGTTTGCGCCCCTATGTCCAACCGTGTTTTGTTCATCTGTACGGGAAATTTTTACCGGAGCCGGTTTGCCGAAGCTTTGTTCAACCATCAGGCCGCCGTCCGGAATTTGGAATGGCGAGCCTTCTCCCGGGGCCTCGCGATTCACCTGGTGGCGGAGTGCGGGCCGATTTCGGCGCATACCGTCGAGGAGTTGAAGGCGATGCGGATCGACCTTTCGCTTACCGGAGCGCACCCGGTGCAGGTTTCCGCGGAAGATTTGCAGGCGGCGCATCGAATCATCGCCTTGAAGGAGATCGAGCATCGGCCGATGATGGAAACGCAGTTTCCCGCTTGGGCCGGCCCGATCGAGTATTGGCACGTCCACGACCTCGACATGGCGCTGCCTGAACAGGCGCTTGCGGAGATCAAAGAGTTGGTCGGGGCGCTGGTCGAAGAACTGGCCTCGGTTCCCAGCAATTAAGCGGCGGAAATGCGGCGGAAATGGATGAACTTTGAGCTTTCCAACTTCGGTGACGCCTATATCTAAGTAACCATGGCTAAAACGCTTATTATACTCAAGCCGGACTGCATGGCGCAGAAACACGCCGGCGAGGTGATCGGTCGATTTGAAAAAGAAGGATTCGAAATCTGCGGATGCAAGATGATGAAACTTTCTTCGGAACTGCTGAAGGAGCACTACGCTCATGTCGCCGACAAACCGTTTTTCCCGGAAATCGAGACTTTCATGAGTTCCCGGCCGGTCATTGTGATCGCCTTGGAGGGGGAGAACGTGGTCGAACGCGTCCGCGAATTGCTCGGGCCGACCAATTCGAAAGAGGCGCCGTCGGGCTCCATCCGGGGCGACATGGGAAGCGATATGATGAAAAACATCGCCCACGCCTCCGACAGCAATGAGTCGGCGGAAGTCGAGATCCGGCGGTTCTTCAAGTCGGAAGAGATTTACCGCGTCTGATCGTTTTTGCGGCCGTCCATCCCCGCTGGCCGGGGAGGGCGGCTTTTTTAGCTGCAGTTTCCGGTTCTCCCCCGCGTTCCATCCTCTTACCCCTTATGCCCCTGCGATTTCCCTTGGATCGGGTCCGATGCCTTCTCTGTTTGACGGTTTGGGCGATTGCTGGTGTGTGCTCCGATATCGGAGCGGAAACGCTGAGGGTCGCCACCTACAATGTGGAGAATTATTTGGTCATGAACCGGCGGATCGACGATGGGTGGCGGCCTGCTTATCCGAAGACCGAACGGGAAAAGCGGGCTTTGCGGAGGGTAATCCGCACGGTGAACCCGGATGTTTTAGCGCTGCAGGAGATGGGGGCGCGGCCCTTTTTGACCGAGTTGCAACGGGATTTGCGGGCGGAAGGGTTGGATTATCCCTACGCGTTCTTGTTGGAGGCGGAAGACGAGGTGCGTCATGTGGCGGTGCTGACGCGGGTGAAGCCGGAAGCGGTTCATTATCATACCGATCTCGATTTTCCTTATTTTGGGGAGCGGGAGAAGGTGAAGCGAGGACTGTTGGAGTTGGAGTTCAAGACCGGCGAACGTCCATGGCGACTTTTTGTGGTTCATTTCAAAAGCAAATGGACGGAGCGTCCGGATGATCCGGAAGCGGCGCGGCGCCGGACCGGGGAGGCGACGGCGGTTCGAAATAGAATCCTGGAACGGTGCGATCCGGCGGCGGGGGATTGGTATCTGATCGGAGGCGACCTGAACGATACCCGGGACACGCCCCCGGTGCGGCGACTCCTTCGGCGGGGAGCGGTTACGATTTCGGAAATGATCCCGGCGACGGATTGGCGGGGGCATGCCTGGACCCATCATTGGGAGCGACAGGACCAGTTTAGTCGGATCGATTACCTGCTGGCCTCACCGGCAATGTTCGAGCGGGTGGTGGGAGGACGCGGTTACGTCTATGACGGCTTGGATGCGGCTCAGGCCTCCGATCACCGGATGGTCTGGGCAGACTTCGATTTTTCGATCGGGCCGGACCGTGAGTGAAGGGGATCAGGTCTCGTCGAATTTGCGGGCGAACAAGTTTTCCACTTCCTCCATCAAACGGTCGGCGTCTCCGCCGGTGGCGACCACGCGGAGTTTCGAACCGTGGCCGGCGGCCAGCATCATCAAGCCCATGATGCTCTTTCCGTTCACCAATTCATCGTCCTTTTCGAAAAAGACGTCGGACGAATACTTATTGGCCGCTTTCACCAACATCGCCGCGGGACGGGCGTGGATACCCATCTTGTTCTGGACGACAAGGGTTTTGGTGATTTCCTGACTCTTCGGATTGGTCTCGCTGGTTTCCATCAAAGGAGGTCGATAAAAGGAAGGACTGCGGACAGACCTTCGGATAAGCTGGATGTTTTACCGTAAGGCAGGTTTTCCGTTCCGCAAGACTTAATCGAGAAATGCGGCGGGAGCGGGCGGGCCGTGAGCAGAACGGAACGGCCCGTCCCCCTCCTGGACAGGGATGAACATCTTGGCTGGATTGGGCGTTTGCCATTTTAGATTGTTTTCAGTCAAAGATGGTTTACTCGTAATCAATGGCCGAGAAACCAAAATCGAATCCGACCATGCAGGACATCGCCGAGGTTTGCGGGGTGTCGAAGATGACGGTGTCGCTCGCGTTGCGGGGGCATCCGAGAATTACCCTGGAGACGCGGACAAAGATTCGGGAGGCGGCGGAGCGGCTTGGTTATTTGCCGAATCCGTATGTGACGACATTGATGGCACAGCTGCGTTCGGGGGAGCGGGCGAAGGGTCGACCGATCATCGCGTTCTTGAACGTGCACAATCCCCCCGCGGCCTTTCACCGGAACAATACCTATCACTTCTTCATGGTCGGTGCCCGGCAGCGGGCGGAGGAACTTGGTTTTCAATTGGAGGAGTTTCAACTCTATGGAGAAGGGGTAACGATTGCCCGGTTGGAGCGAATCTGGCGGACGCGAAACATCCATCTGATGTTGATCGGTCCGGCCGGGAGCGTGCCGGTGAACCTCGATTTTCATTGGGAGCGTTACGCGACGGCGAAGTTCGCCTTCAGTATTCCGTATCCCAAGGTCAATCTGGTGGCTTCCGATCACTTCAAGTGCGTGCAGTTGATTGTGGCCCAGTTGCTGAAGCGAGGGTATCGAAACATCGGGTTGGCCATTCCGCGCTACAACGACGAACGGGTCGATCATCGCTGGGTCGGGAGCTTTCTTTCGGCCAAGTGGTATCAGGGAAACGGCCACCGTTTCTCGTTGTTCGTGCCGGAAAAAGGATTGGAGCAAACCCGTTTCATAGAGTGGTTTGAGCGGGAGCGTCCGGACGCGGTGATCAGTTTCGAACCGGCGATACCGTCATGGTTGAAAGAGGCCGGATATTCGGTTCCGGGCGATGTCGGATTCGCATCGATCGATTGGACCCGGCAAAATCCCCACCACAGCGGGGTCAACCAGCGTCCGCAACGAACGGGTGCTCTGGCGGTCGACTTGGTGGTGGAGCAACTTCATCGCAATGAACGAGGAATCCCCCAGGAATCCAAGGTGGTTCTGGTGCCAGGCGAATGGATCGAGGGAGAAACCGTTAAAAAAGAAATCGGCGGCGTCGTCGAGAGGGTCTAGTTTACGAGGAAACCGAAAACGATTTTGACCCCGGCTGAATCGTCGAAAGACTCCTGATCAACATCGGCGGAGAATCGCGCACCCTGGCAATCATTGGATCAGAGATTTTTTCCCTAAAGGCTGCATTGCGCGCGTCTTCTTAAAAGGTCCGGCCGAAACCCGCACCATCGGACGGCTGGACCGGCAATCTATTGAAAAATCAGTTATGTTTAGAAAGACCCTGACAGGAACGATTGTGTTTATTTTGGCGGTTCACTGTGCTCAAACGATTCCGGTGCACGCGCGATCCGTGGAAGCGCCCAATCCGGAAGCCGTTCGGCGGGTTCTGGCGGGCGAGATTTCGGAAGCGAACGCCGCCTGGTGGGGCTTTGATCCGGCGGATTCGACCCAGGCGATCCAGTCGGCGATCGATTCCGGGGCTTCCCGGGTGGTAATCCCGAACATGGGGCAGGACTGGATCGTCGAGCCGATTTTCCTGCAAAGCAATCAGGAGATTGTATTTGATCCGGGCACGGTGGTGACCGCCAAACGGGGATCGTTTCGCGGGGTAATGGATTCGCTGTTTTCCGCCCGGGCGAAGGAAAACATCGTGTTGCGTGGAGAAGGGGCGACGCTTCGCATGCACAAGGAGGATTACCAAAGCGACGACTACGAGCCGGCGGAATGGCGGCATACCTTGGCGATATTCGGTTGCAACAATGTGAAGATTGAAGGTTTGACCCTTCGTGACAGCGGGGGAGACGGCATTTACGTTGGTTCTGGCACCTGGCGCCGTCCCGGGTATCCGAGGTTCCCCGGGAACCAGCCTTATAGTCGGGATATCGTGATCCGGAACGTGGTGGCCGATGGGCATCATCGACAGGGACTCAGCGTTATCAGTGTCGAGAACCTTCTGGTTGAGGAAAGTGTTTTCCGGAATACGTCGGGAACCGCTCCCGAAGCCGGGATCGATATCGAACCGAACGGGCCGAACGACCGGTTGACCAATATCGTGATCCGGAACGTGGTTTCAGAAAACAACCGTGGGGCCGCCTTTTTTGTTCATGTCGCCAAATTGAACGGTGATTCCGGGCCGGTGGATATCCGCTTCGAAAACTGTGTGGCCCGGGGCGGACGGATCGAAGCCTTTTCGGTGCACGGTCCAGGTGGCGATCGGCCGGTGCCGGGGTTGATCGAGCTCGTGAATTTTCAGGTGGAAAATACCGGCGGAGGCGTTCTAAACATCCGGGAGAAACCGGCGGACAGTTTTACGGTGAGATTCGTCGGCGGTCGATTCGAGAATGTTTCGAACAATGACACCCGTTATACCCGACATCCTTTTTGGATACAAATCCGGGAAAAGGATCTGCTCGACCAGGGAGGGATCGAATTTGTGGATTCTCTTTTCATCGACGACCGGGACCGGCCGTTTTTGGTGGCGGCCAACCAAGGAAACGTGAAGGTGAAACTCCGCAATGTCAGCGGAACCTTGCGGGTCAGGAATCCCCATGGAGCCCAGACGCGGTTGCCTCCCGAAGTGCCCGGTTTCGACCTGAACGTGATCGAGGAATGATGAATTTTAGCTCGTTTACGAACATGTCGGCCCTGCTGCTCTTCGTGCTTGCCGGAGCGAACGTATGCGCTGCGGAGCCCGAAGGCCATTTGTTGATCGGCGAAGGGCGGGCGCAGGCCCGGATCCTTTTGCCGAAGGTTTCCGGGGAAGCGACCATCTTCGCCGCCCGGGAGTTGAACGATCACCTGGAAAGAATGAGCGGAGTCCGGCTTCCGATGGACACCGCTCCCGAGCCCGGTTTGCGGGAGGTCTACGTTCTGTTGATTCCTCAGCAACTCGATCGCGAAGTGATCGCTCGGGGAGACGAAGATGTCTTTTCACTTCGCAGCACTAAAGATTCGCTGGTGATCACCGGGAATACGGAAACGGCGGTCTTGTACGGGGTTTACCAGGTTCTCGAAGACTTGGGGGTGCGCTGGTTCATGCCCGGAGAGTTGGGGATGAATATTCCGGAGCGGGAGACGGTCCGGATTCGCCATTACGATGATGAGTTTGTGCCTTCGTTTCGGTCGCGTGAGATCGGTTACAGCCGAACTCCTCGAAACCATTTTCATCCAGATCCCGAAACTCGTGAGCGGCATCTTCATGAATACACCGTCTGGCTGTTAAGAAATCGAACGCATTTCAATCCGAGCCGCATCATGTCCCGGAATGCCCGGAGATTTTCGTTTAACCGAGTGCGCGAATTACAGTTTCACAATCTGCAACGGGCCGCGCTCGGAGACGCCAGCCTCGAAGACGAGCCGGAGCGATTTTCATTGGTGACTCACCGGGACGGCACGCAGGAGCGGATTCGCGAGCGCGGGCAGATTTGTTTCACGCACCCCGCCAATGTCGAGACGGCGGTCGCCAGCACGATCTCCTATTTCGAGGCGAACCCCCAGATGTTGACCTATACGTTGTCCCTGCAGGATCATTGGGGATTGTGCGAGTGCGCAGACTGCATCGAGGCAAACGCCGGAGTCCCCCCATCGATCGATCCGAACCGGGTGGTCTGGACTTTCATGAACGCGGTCGCCCGCAGCTTTAAGGAGAGCATGCCGGACAAGCACATCGCCTTCTATTCGACGTATATGATGATGACCGCTCCGCCGGATGACATTCGGGCGGAAACGAATATCGTCGGGGTGACGGCGAATGTGATTTCGAACGACCGTCCGATCGACGGGGAGGGCGTCTACAACCGGCTCTATTTCGATCAGATCCGGTCGTCGGCGAAACGAATCCAGGAACTGGCAGCGCGGGAATATACCCTGTTTTCCGGAACTCCCCAACCGTTGGGCATTTTGCATTCCATTGGATTGTATCATTCACTCGGGTACGTCTGGTACCATTGCGAAAGCATGGGCCGGGATGAACAGCGGAACATCGTGAACTGGGTGCAGGCGCAATTGCTTTGGGACGTTGACCGCGACCCGGACGACCTCTTGAAGCAGTTTTGCGACGAGTATTATGGGGAAGCCGGATCGGATGTGTTGCGTGTTTTGCAAATGCTCGACGCCCGGGCGCACGCCATGCCGAACATCTCCTTCGGCACCATTGGCCTGACCCAGTCAATGATGACCGATGCAACGATCGAGGCCGGTCGCGCGATCCTCCGCGAGGCGGCGGAAGGCGTCTCGGGACGTGAAGCGAAGCGCCTCGGCAGATTCGAGGCGACATTCGAAGCGTGGTCTCATTTGGCCGAGGCGGTTCGTTATTATTACCTGGCCTTGAACGAGCGGTCGGAGGCAAGCATTGCCCGGGCTCGTCGGCAAATCGAAACGTTCGAACGCGTCTGGGAAGAATGGGATCTCGATGAGATCGTGAGTCAGGATATCCGCGATCCCTACGTCGCCAACCTCGCGGCGGTGTTGGGGGAAATGCGACCCGGTTCGCCTCCGGTGGCACGGGCGGAGGCTCTTCGCGACGGAGATCCGGCGGTGATGGTTGAGGAACTGTTTTCATTGCATCCGGTGCCCGAGCGGATCGACGACCTCTTCTTTCTGCCGGAGGAGTGGAAGTTCCGTCTCGATATTGATCGGGCTGGAGTCGACCGGGAATGGATGCGGCCGGAGTTTCGGGACGACGACTGGCACCGGATTTCGACCTGGAACTTTTTCGACCGCCAAGGCTACGCCCACTATAATGGCGAGTTTTGGTACCGGGTTGAATTTAAGGCGCCGGAGTTCCCGGCCGACCGGCGAATCTTGTTGCGGATCGGGGCATTGGATGACGAGGGAACGATCTATATCAATGGTGAGAAAGTCTACCGGCGTTACCATTTGGAACCCCGTTCCTGGACCAGCAGTTTTGCTTTCGATGTCACGGATCACATCCGGTCCGGCGAACCCAATTCCATTGCGATCCACGGAATCGACGAGGCGGGCGTTGGGGGGCTTTGGAAACCTTCGGCACTTTATACCATCGAAATAGAACAATGATATGACCAAAACACTCGCTTGCGCTGCTTTTTCCCTCTTCGCTTCCTTCGCGTGCTCGTTTTCCGCCTATGCGTTTCAGGAGGTCGACGCCTCCACCTTTGGTTTCGATGAAGAAGATGCAACGGCCGCTCTCCAGGCGGCGATCGATTCTGGCGCGGACCGGGTGATTGTCCCCAATATGGGGAGCGATTGGTTCGTCGAGCCGATCCAGCTTCGCAGCAATCAGGAAATCGTCTTTCAGCCGGGGGTCGTGGTGACGGCGAAGCCAGGTTCTTTCCAAGGGGTCGCGGATATGCTCTTCACGGCCCGCGATGTGGAGAATCTAATTCTTTCCGGTTACGGGGCAACTCTTCGCATGCAAAAGGAGGATTATCAAAACGCCCCTTACGCCCCCGGCGAGTGGCGGCATGTTTTGGCTCTTCTTGGATGCACCAATGTCCTGGTCGAAGGATTGACCTTGCGGGAGAGCGGCGGGGACGGCCTTTACATTGGCTCCGGAAACTGGAGCCGGGCGGGTTATCCCTCCTATTCTGGGAATCAGACTTATTGCAAGAACATCATCGTTCGGGATGTTGTGGCCGATGGTAATCATCGACAGGGTATCAGTGTTATCAGCGCCGAGAGTTTGCTGATCGAAAACGTGACCCTGGCGAACACGTCGGGAACCGCACCCCAGGCGGGAATCGATCTCGAACCGAACGGTGCCGACGGGCGACTCGTCGACATCGTTTTACGGAACGTGGTCGCGGAAAACAATTGGGGGCCGGCCTTTTTCATTTACGTAAGCAAGTTGGACCACACCTCGTTGCCGGTGAGTATCCGGTTTGAAAATTGCGTAGCCCGCAACGGAAACGGCGAAGCTTTTTCCTTCCATGGACCGGGCGGTAACAATCCGCCGACCGGCCTGGTGGAGGTGATCAATTTTCGGGGAGAAAACATGGGAGGACCGGCGATCAATATCCGGGAACAGCCCGCGAACGGGATTCAAATCCGATTCATCGATTGCACCTTCGTCAACGTCTCGCGAGGGGAGGCGTTTCATCAACGGTATCCGGTCTGGATCCAGATGCGGGAGAGCGAGTCCCTTAACCAAGGGGGAATCGAGTTCGTCAACTTCGTCCTCCATGATGATCGGGACCGAAACTTTCTGGTCGTTCAAAATCAGGGTAATATCCAGGTGAAGCTTGAAGACGTTTTGGGAGACCTCACGGTTTATAATCCGTTCGGTGCAAGGGTTCAGATGAGTCCGGAGACGCTGAACGTGAATCTGGAAATTATTGAGATTCGTTTCGGGGTCCGCTACGCGACCGGATTCAGGGCGGGAAACAACCCAGGTTATACCCCGGGGGTGAGTTTGATCGGGGTCGATGGGTGGGAGATGGGCATCCTGGATAGCGGAAATCCGGACGATGCCCGCGTCGGGATGCTTCCCGGAACCGAGGAGTCGCCGGTCGCCCGCTTGTCGACGGCCGCCGCGGTGGATTCGGGCTCGAACGCGCAATTCCGGCGGACGGAAGTCGTTCGGCAAATCGGCCCGATCGACGCGTCAGTGGTGGAAGTCCGTTTCGATCTCGCCGTGGATTGGACCGGAGAATCGACCGCATGGATGGGGGTGCAAATCAATCCGGCGGGCAGCACTCCTGTCACGGTCGGGTTTTCAACCGACGGTTATGCCGGATTGCATTTTGAGCATGGTGGAGATAAGACCTCGATCCTGGCTCCCGGGGAGGTGAGGAAACTATCGTTTTACCATGTGCAGCTACTGTTGTACCCGGGAAATAATACGTTCTCCATTTCCGTAACCGGGACGGACGGTGCCGGTGAACGGTTCAATTTTTTCGCAGGCAACCTAACCTTTCTCGAAACGGCCGCTCAAGTGATCGATGTTCGTCTGACGAACGGCGACGGCGATTTACTGACGCTTTATGTGGATAATCTGGTCGTCTCGCCCGGCCGCCTCGGGTTCCAGAGTTCTCCCGTCAAAGCGGATGAGTATGCGGCTGTAAGGCTGGTGATTCCAACCTTTCCAGACCTCGATTACCAGATCCTTACATCGGAGAATCTTGTGGACTGGACGGAGTTTGCCGCATCTTTCGCAGGGGTGAATGCCGTTCTGAAGCGTTACCTTTCGATCCGGGATCGGGAACGGGAATTCTATCGCCTGACGATTTCGCGAAAATAAGCCACCCACAATCGAAGAAGCCGTGTCCGAGTCTACTCATCCGTTTACGGGTAAACTGAAAAGGCTTTTGACCGGTAGCGGATTTTGTCGAAAGTGGTTATTACAGGAGGACGAATTCGAATCATGTGGGTCGCCTCCCTTTCTTACCAGAACCTAAAAAACTCCCTCATCTTCCTGAAAAATGAACCCGATACAGAAAGAACTTACAATGATGCTTCCTCCTAATTCCCGCACTGTGGCGGGAATGCTCGCCGCCATTTTCACATTCGTTGCCACCGCCGGTGCCGGTGCTTTTAATCCGCTCACCGATTCCCTGCCGAATGCGGTGCTGCTGGACAATTTCAGCGGTCCGCTTGACACCACGAAATGGGATGTGGTCCATACGGGCACGGCTTCGACCGATCCTCTTGGGTTCCTGAGGCTGTCGGGCAATGTCGGCGTCAGTTTGACCGCCGACCATCGGCTGGCGCTGCCAACAGTCGGTCAACTTTTAGTGGTTGATTTGGTGGTAGCCGGGAGATGGGAACATCGGCCCATTCTGCGGTTGAGCAACGGGGATGGCACCTCGTTGGTGCAGTTGGGCGCGGTCAACACCACCACGGACGTCGGGACGGGAAACCGGGTACATGCCCGGGTCAGTACTGCGGCGGTCGATGGGACTTTGGTGACAAATCCTTACCCTTATACCAGTGGAGACAACCGATGGGAGTGGACCACCGTGCGAGTGGTTTTTGACAATACGGGAGGTGACCGGGTGGTTTCGCTTTATGGTAAAGGAATCGGCGAAAGCCAGTTTTCCCCCTTTATGTGGGAAGCGCTGGAGGCGCCAGTACCGGTGTCGGTTACTAATGGATGGGTTTCGAGCGACCCGCTGGAGATATATTATAGATCCTACCAAGGGGGCTCCGCTCAATTGTGGATGGATGAAGTGCAATACGCGCTGATCCCCGAGCCCTCCACTTATGCCTTGATCGGCGGTCTCGGCGCGTTTGTTTTGATATCTCTGCGTCGGTCCCTGCGGAGAAAATAGCCACTGATTCGGACTTTTCGAAAACGTAACCCGGAATTCTTTATGAGAAACAAATCTACTGGTTTTACCTTGATCGAGCTTTTGACGGTAATCGCCATCATCGGCATCCTGGCTGCGATCCTGATTCCAGTGGTCGGCACGGTCCGGGAGAGCGCGAGGACGACGAAGTGCGCGAGCAATCTGCGCAGTATCGGAGGCGCGTTACATGCTTACGCGCTGGACCACGGACATCTGCCGATCGCGGCCAATGTTCAAATGTCTCCTCGGATTCGCTGGTTTAATGTTTTGGAGCCCTACATGGGAACTCCGGATCTCGATCCCGATTCGACGGATCGCCCGGAATGGCAGCAATGCCCCGCGAAGGAGCCCCACGAGCCGACGCCTATCGCTCATTACGGGTGGAATTACCTCGGGTTCGGTCAGAATCCCCCCGGGCCCGGAGAATCGCCCGGCAACGGCTTCATGAGCCGGATCGAACAAGTCGGCGAACCGTCACGCACCTTGATTGTGGCCGACGCCCAGGACCATGAGCCGACTTGGCAATGGGTCTTGTTGCACCGGAATTCCACCGGTTCCCGGTATGCCCGTCGGCATGGCGGAGGGGGCAACTACCTTTTCGTCGACGGACACGTCGAGAAAATGACTCCAGAGGAAGTGCTGGCACGAGACCAATTGGATCCAGCCCTTTTCTTCCATCGTTGAACCTGTTTGTCGCCCCACGGCGCCGCCTCGACTTTTTGCTTCTGATTCTCCTTTCCTTATGAATACAACGAACACACGATCCCCCAGGCATCGCTTCCCCCTAACCGGCAGGTTGGGATTCGCGACCCTGCTAATGGCCTCGGCTTGCTTTTCCACCGCCCTCGGCGATACGACCGATTTCGATCCGTTGACCGATACTCTGCCGAATCCGGTCGTGCTCGACGATTTCAGTGGTGAAAACTTGAAGACGGATATCTGGGAAACCCGCGGGACGCATGCGAATGTTACGATCAATCCGGACGGTTTCCTGAATCTGGGGGCGGGTGCCGGCGTTCGTCTGAACCCGGCGGCTTTCATTCCATTGCCCTCCGCGGGCGAACTCCTGGTCATCGAGGCGGTCGTCGCCGGAAGGTGGAGAAACCGCCCCGAGTTTGTCATCAGCAATTATGACCGGGGAAGCGATACGATCACGGCCGATGGCGCGGCCTGGGCGGAAATCGGTTCCCAATATGCGCCGAGCAGTGCCCCTCCAAACGGGCTTAACGGCGGTCTTTACGCGCAAGTCACCGCGACAGGGAAGACTTACCAGGAGTCCCTTGCCGATGGAGAGCGAATGCGTGTGCTGAATCCGCATCCGACCACAATATCCACGATGGAGACCGAATGGACGACTCTCCGCTTCGTCTTTGACAACCGCCAGGGCAACCGGATTACGGCCATATATGTCAAGGCCCCTGGGGCGGAATCTTTCGAAGCGTATCTCTGGGACGACGGCGAAGGTGGATCCGTTGTGATGCAAGAAAACGCCTGGGTGTCGACCGCTCCTTTGCGGGTGAATTACCGGCAATACGAGGGCGGTAGCGCCTATCTGAGAATGGATTCCATCCAGTATCAGACTATGACAGCTCCCTTGAATTTCGATACGGTCGCCGCCGGATTTCGGCTGGAGAAAGCCGGGGAACTGGTCTTCCCGACCGAGGTCGGCGGGCTTTATCAATTGCAATCGTCCGCCGACGGGGGACAGAACTGGACTCCCACTGGCGGGGTCTTGGTCGGGGACGGCTCGGAGATGCGGCATTTCTTTCCAGCCAGGAGCGACTCGAACCTTCGTTACCGCGTGGTTTCCGCCGGAGAATAAACCCAGTCTCAGACTAAAACAGAAGCAAGAGGATGATGAACACAAAACTGATCTTCAGGGGTTTGGGTGCGGTGGGAATTTCTATGGCTTTCACAGCAGTTCTCGTTGCCGGTGAATTCGCCACCGGATTCGAGCCGGGAAACAATCCGGGTTACCAGCTGGGTGAGACCGTCATCGGGGTCGATGGTTGGGCTGAGTGGTATTTGGACAGTGAGGAGCCAGGTGACGCGAGTCTTGTCTCCGGCTGGTCGGGGGCGAGCGGTCAAGTTCTCCACATCACGTCGACCAGCACGGAACGAACCACCCGCCGGCGGATGGGGGTGATGCGCCCGGTGGGCGATGTCGGAAGTAATCTTGTCCACGTCAGCGCGGATCTCGCGTTCAAATGGACGGGGCAGTCGACGAGTGAATTCACGGGTTTAACAATGAACGAGTGGGGGTTCTATCTCGGCTTTTCCTACAACAACGAAAGAGGGCTACATCACAACCATGCGGGCCAAGTGATCACCATTCTGCCGACCTCCGAGGTCAAAATGAACGCTCCGTATCATGTAACCCTTTTGATGGACTTTGATGCTCAGGTATTTTCGGTCGACGTGAAAGGGTTGAAGGCGGATGGAGCCGCCTTCTCCTATTCCGCGGCGAATCTGGTTTTCACCGAAGATCCCGAGGCCGAGCCGGTCGAGGGGATCGCCGACATTCGCTTCGGTGTCCTTCGGGGCGATATCTACGACCTATATATCGATAATGTGGTGGTAAAGCCAGGACCGGTAATCCTCAATCAACCGTTGGCCGGTGCCGTGACCCGTCCTGCGGTGGAGCTGGTGATGCCGACGACGCTCCAAGGGGTTTACCGCATGGAAATTTCGGATACGCTCACCGGGTGGGAGCCGGTCGGTGACATCTTCGCGGGCGATGGCCAGGAGTTCGGCCGCTTCTTTTCCACCGAAGGGAAGGATCGGGAGTTCTACCGGGTGATGTTGGGCGGGTTCTAACGCTGTTTTCAAGCGTCGGATCCGGGTTCATTCGACGTTGACAGGTCCGCGGATCAGTTCTTCGACGCTGGTCAGTCCTTCGACGGCCTTTTTGACTCCTTCGTGGTCGAGGGGGCCGATCCCGCGTTCGTGCAAGGCGCGGCGGAGATCGCGTTCGGTGATGTTTTCCAGGATCATCTGTTTGAAGTCGCTGTCGACCCGCCAGACTTCGAAAAGGCCGGTGCGTCCGACGTAGCCCGTTTGGCGGCAAGCGTCGCATCCCACGGCGTGCCAGAGGCTGTCGGGTACTTGAATCCCGGAGGCCGCGAGCCATTTCTGCTCGAATTCGGTTGGCTTTTCTTGTTTTCAACATTGCTCGCAAAGCTTTCGAACGAGGCGTTGAGCGACAACCAATTCGAGAACGGGGGCGATCCGGGTGTTGGGTAAGCTGAGGCTCCGGAGGCTGGTGAGGACGCCTGCGGTGTCGCGGCTATGGAGGGTGCTGAGGACGGTTTTTCCGGAAGTGGCTGCGTCGAAAGCGGCTTCCGCCGACTCGGGATCGCGGGTTTCGCCGATGAGCATGAAGTCGGGATCGAGGCGGAGCATCGCTTTGACTCCGGTATGAAAGGGGAAAGGTGGCTTTTCGCTGACCTGCATCTGGGTGATCCCGTCGATCAAGTATTCCACCGGATCCTCCACCGTGACCACGTTGTGACTCATCAGTTTCAATTCGTGCAGCAACGAGTAGAGAGTGGTGGTTTTGCCGCTACCGGTGGCGCCGACCACGAGCAACATGCCCGGCATTTCGCGAAGCCATTCTTCGATGGCCGTTCGTTGCTCGCCTCTCATTCCAAGATCGGAAAGCCGCAGCACGACCGTCGCGGGGTCGAGCATCCGGATCGACATTTTCTCCCCGGCAAGCGCCGGAACGCACGAGATGCGGAGATTCAACTGGCTCTCTCCGACCGTGAGCGTGACCCGTCCGTCGGCGGGTCCGGTCAAAGGGATCGGATCGATTCGTCCCAACGTTTTGAAATGACCGATGAGCCGGGCTCCCAGGTCGGGGCTGAATACCCGCGTGTCGTGGAGTTTTCCGTCGATGCGGAACCGGAGGAAAACACCCTCGACTCCGGAATCGAAATGGATGTCGGTGGCCCGTTCCCGGAGGGCGTCCTGCAGGATCCGATCCGACAGATTATCGATCAAATCGACGGCGGCGTCGGGATCGAGGGTGGAGAAACGGTTGGGTTCCCATTCGTTGGTGAGGCGGGCGAATTGCGGTTGGAGCGGACGGCCCTGGGTGGTGGTGGTTGTTTCGGACATCGTATACACCAATAACAGGAAATGGAGGATACGACAAGAGACGGTGATTCCCGGGCGAACAGCGGCTGGTGGGTGAATAGGGGGTTCCCCTAGAGACGTGGTGGGGCGAGTCTGGTATCCTTTATTCGGATATATCAAACTGGTTCGTTTCAGCGAACTCAACAGAAAGGAGACGATATGTCGGATCGGCCACATAAGAAATCCGAACAGGGGGCCGGAGGAAACCGGGAAACCGGGCGAGCGACGCCGGGAGATTGGGATCTGCTTGATCTTTACTTCCGGGAAGTGCGCAAGGTTCCTTTACTCAGCCGGCGTCAAGAGCGGGAACTGGCGGATAAAATCCGTCGGGGAGACAGCAGTGCCCGTGATTTGATGATTCGGGCCAATTTGAGATTGGTGGTTAAAATCGCGCACGATTACAAGCACTTCGGCCTTCCGTTGGCCGATTTGATCAGCGAAGGGAACGTCGGGTTGATGAAAGCCGTGGAACGCTTCGATCCGGAAAAAGGGGGGAAGCTCAGCACCTACGCTTCATGGTGGATTAAACAACGTATCCAGCGGGCGCTGGCGAATCAGAGCAAAACGATCCGTTTGCCGGTTCACGTGACGGAGAAGCTGAATCAAATCCGGAAAGCGTCGGATCGACTCCGGCAACGTCTGGGCCATGAGCCGCCGGAAGAGGAAGTCGCGAGGCGGGTCGACCTTTCGGCCGGAAAGGTTGCCCATTTGAAGAATGTCAGCAGTCAACCCGCTTCGCTGGACGCCCCGGCGGGCGAGGACGGGCTTTCCACGATTGGGGATTTGATCGGCGATGAAAACGCTCCGACGCCGGCGGAAGAATATGCGGGAAAGAGCCTGAAGGCCGACATCCGAAAATCGCTCGATGAATTGGATGGAAGGGAAGCGGAAATCCTTCGGTTGCGGTTCGGCCTGGATGATGGTTCGCCCCAGACCTTGGAAGAAATCGGTCAAAAATTCGGACTTACCCGGGAGCGGATCCGTCAGTTGCAAAATATCGCCCTCGGGCAAATTCGTCGCAAATTGAAGGAACGAGACCGGACGCGGCCGGACGCCGGTTCAAGGCGGAGAGGCTGGAAAAGCGGCCTTCGGGTGGGCGGTTGATCGGCCATGGGCGGCGGGGACCGCTCGGTTCCTCCGGCGGCAAGCTGGTCTTGCTTCGCGGGAAGCGTGCTTCCAGAATGTTTCCGGTGAAGATTCCCGGGGTGTCGTTGGATTATGCGGATTTGTCCTTTTCGGTGGTGGGCGTCATTGTCGATTGGATACGACGATGGCGTTACGCCCGCAAATACGGACCGGGAGCTTACGAAGCGGTTCACGGCTCTGCCTTGCGGGAATTCCTCGACGCGGAATACGGGCAAGAGGGATGGTCGTGGGAGGTGACGGTGATCGGGGCCGATCGACAACGGTTCGTCATTGAAGTCCGTTATGACGATTGCGGCGAGTGGGCGGGGGTGGTCGCGGTGGCTCCACATCATCCGCCGGATTCGCGCTACCGAATCGTGAAACGGGAACACCGGGAGTGGCCCCCGCCGGACTGGGATTGAGTTCGCGCGAGAATCGACGACTCTTTGATTGAGGATGGGATCATGGCGGAGATGACGGAGCGCGATTCGGAGTTTTGGGATGAACGTTACCGGGCGGGGAAGACCCCATGGGACTACGGAGGGACTCCTCCGGAATGGGGGGAGTTCTTAGAGACTCTCCCGACTGGACGGAGGATTCTGATCCCAGGGTGCGGAAGCGGACACGATTTGCGGGCGGCATTAAATCGGGGCCAGGAAGCGATCGGCATCGATTTGAGCGAGGAAGCGATCCGGCTTGCGCGAAAGGAGGAATCCGGCGGTGATCGGGCGATTCGCGGCGATTTTTTCAGTCATCCATTTGAGGAGGGGTGGTTCGACGTGGTTTATGAGCGGACCTTTCTGTGCGCGCTGTCGCCATCGATGTGGGGGGATTATGTGGAGCGAATGGTTGGTTTGTTGAAACCGTCGGGGTTGTTGGCCGGGTATTTTCTATATGGAGAGGAAGCGGACCCGCCGCCTTATCCACTCGATCCAAAAACGGGGGAGGACCTTTTTCGCGGGCGGTTCGAACGCATCGTTTCCCGTCCCAGTTGTCGTCCTCTGAAGTTTTTCGAAGGCATGGAACAATGGCAGATCTGGCGTCGAATATGATCGGCAAACCACTCTTGAGCCTGCGTGAATGCGGTCTCGGAGGAGGCGTGGCGCCGGGGTGTTTCGGGATTATTTACGCCCCCTAAGGGAAAGGCTCACAGATGGTTAGGGGCAGACCCAGTTGTTTGGGTGGCCGGGGATGTGCTACTTTTTCCGGCGTTAAAGTTCGGAGCCCTTCCCGAGGATGGGGCAGTGACCGGATACAAAGCCTAAATAATACGAACACTGATTCTATGGACAAAAAGAACCGTTTGAAACTGATCAGAAAAGCCTACCAAGACACACGGAAGAAACAACGGAAGCTCACCCCCAAGGCATGGCAGTTTGTGAAAGAACTGCGGGAAGAGAACGACTATGATGCGGATGTGGTGGTTGAATTCCGAGATGAGGATGTCTTGGAGGAAATCCAATTGCTGAGCGGCAAGCGTCGGGTCAACGATTTCGACACGGATTGGGACAACGGCCGATATTACGATTCGAATACCTCGGCTGAAATGCTTTATTTCCGGCGGCCGGAAGATTGAACGGCTTCGAGGGGCGATCCGTTTATGGGATCGCCATGTGGAAACAAAAATCCGATCGGGAGGGGTGTTTGAACCGCGAAAGCGTGGTTCACTCCTCCGGGATCGGATTAGTTTTTTTAGAATCCGGCGGTGAGGTTGTGTTCCTGCCTCGACCGTGAGTTACGCCGGCCGATTATCGGCCGAGGAGTTTGAGGAATTCGTCGTTGTCCTTGGTTTTTCCAAGGCGGGACAACATGGTTTCGGCGGCTTCCTGGGGTTTCAACGGGGCGAGGGCGCGCCGGAAAAAGTGGATTTTTTCCAAGGCGTCTTCGCTCAGGAGCAGTTCTTCGCGTCGAGTCCCGGAGGAAGCGATGTTCATCGCCGGCCAGATTCGCATTTCGGCGATTTTCCGGTCGAGGACCATTTCCATGTTACCGGTTCCCTTGAACTCCTGGAAAATCAGGTCGTCCATCCGGCTGCCGGTTTCGATCAACGCCGAGGCGATGATGGTGAGGCTGCCCGCTTCTTCGGTGTTGCGGGCGGCGGAGAAGAGTTGACGCGGTTTTTCCAAGGCTCGGATGTCGAGGCCGCCGGTCATCGTCCGGCCGCCGCCTCCTTTGCCGGAGTTGTGGGCGCGGGCGAGACGGGTGAGCGAGTCGAGGAGAATGACGACATCCTTGCCGACTTCGACCTGGCGTTTGGCTCGTTCGATAGCGAGGTCGGCGATCTGGATGTGATGTTGGATTGGTTCGTCGTTGGAGGAGGCGAACAGTTCGGCGGGGACCGAGCGTTTGATGTCGGTCACCTCTTCCGGACGTTCGTCGATCAGCACCATCATGACGTGACAGGACGGATGGTTTTCGAGGATACCCAAGGCGATGTCGCGGAGAAGGGTGGTCTTGCCGGTGCGGGGAGGCGCGACGATCAGACCGCGCTGGCCTTTGCCGATCGGACAAAACAAATCCATCGCGCGGACCGTCATTTTGCCATCGGAAGTTTCGAGGCGGAGCCATTCGTCCGGGGTGATGGTGGTAAGGGAAGTGAAGTCGGGATTGCGGCGGCGTTCTTCGGGGGCGAGTCCGTCGGCGGTTTCGATGAAGCGGACGGTCGGGGCGTTTTTGCTGTCGGAGGCGGTGGCTTTGATGTAACTGCCGCGGCGGAGTTTGAACCGGCGGACCAGTTCTTTGGGGACGAAGGGATCGGTATTGCGCGATTTGCCGTGGCGCGAGGGGTCGAGGAGGTGCCCCGAGCGGTTCGCTTGGATTTCGAGGATACCTTCCACGGAGATATCATTTTGAGTGTTCGGTTTGTTCATACGTTTAACAAATTGCC
The DNA here is from genome assembly GCF_056590205.1 of Verruconatronum alginivorum. Classification (NCBI taxonomy): domain Bacteria; kingdom Pseudomonadati; phylum Verrucomicrobiota; class Opitutia; order Opitutales; family Verruconatronaceae; genus Verruconatronum; species Verruconatronum alginivorum. Next base: position 5,460,973 of record NZ_JBWPVQ010000001.1, read on the forward strand.
TTGACGGGGAGCGGGGTACGGGATGGTTTAATCTCCCGATCTATACGAACTCAAACCCTTATTCAAAACGTGAACGAAAGTAAAAAAACTTCCGATAGCCATGATGTGCGGGTCTTCAAACCGCTTCCCGAGTTTCAAAAGCAAGCCAATATCAAGAGTATGGCTGAATACAAGAAACTCTACCGTCAATCCGTGGATTCTCCAGAACAATTCTGGGCAAAGCAAGCAAAAGATTTGCTGGTTTGGCGGCGGCCCTGGAAGAAGGTTTTGAACTGGAAGGCGCCTCATGCCAAATGGTTCACCGGGGGGCAGTTGAATGTGGCCGAGAATTGCCTGGACCGCCATCTCGGAACAGTCCGGGAAAATAAGGCGGCGATCATTTTCGAGGGAGAGCCGGGCGATGTCCGGACGTTGACCTACAAGCAACTTCACCGGGAGGTTTGCAAGTTCTCCAATGTTTTGCAGGGGCTGGGGATTCGGAAGGGGGATCGCGTGGCGATTTATTTGCCGATGGTGCCGGAAGCGGCGGTGGCGATGTTGGCCTGCGCTCGTATTGGCGCGGTGCATACGGTGATTTTCGGTGGATTCAGCTCGGCGGCCATCCAGGAGCGGGTGAACGATTGCAAGGCGAAGCTGGTGATCACGGCCGATGGCAGCCATCGCCGGGGCAAAGTCGTTCCTCTGAAGAAGAATGTCGACGCGGCGGTGAAGAACACTCCGTCGGTTTCCAATGTCATCGTGGTGAAACGGGTCGGGAACCGGATCACGATGAAAAAGGAACGGGATCTCTGGTATCATGATTTGATGGCCGATGCCAGTCCGCGGCACCAGGCGAAGGCGTTCGATTCCGAGGCTCCGCTTTTCATTCTTTATACGAGCGGAAGCACCGGCAAGCCGAAGGGGGTTTTGCACACTTCGGCCGGTTACCTGTTGGGCACCACGATGACTTCTAAGTATGTCTTCGATCTCAAGGAGCAGGATACTTACTGGTGCAGTGCCGACGTCGGTTGGATCACGGGCCACAGTTATGTCGTCTACGGCATTTTGAGCAACGGGGCCACCACGGTGATGTATGAAGGCGCTCCGGCTTATCCGGATTGGGATCGGTTTTGGTCGATCATCGAACAACATCGCGTATCCATTTTCTACACCGCGCCGACGGCGATCCGTTCGTTCATGCGGGCTGGCGAGGATTTTCCGAAGAAGCACGATTTGAGTTCCCTCCGTTTGCTCGGCAGCGTGGGCGAACCGATCAATCCGGAGGCTTGGATGTGGTATCACCGCGTGATCGGAGGCGAGCGCTGTCCGATCGTCGACACCTGGTGGCAAACCGAAACCGGGGCGATCATGATCACCCCTTTGCCGGGCATCACTCCGACCAAGCCCGGTTCGGGGACTTTGCCGTTCTTCGGAATCGTGCCGGAAGTGGTCGATGAAAAGGGGAAAAAGGTGAAGAAGGGGGAGAGCGGGAAATTGATCATCAAAAAGCCGTGGCCCTCGATGTTGCGCACCCTTTACGGGAACGACAAGCGGTTCAAGGAAACCTACTGGAGCGAGTATCCGGGGTATTATTTCACCGGTGACGGCTGCCGTGAGGATAAGGATGGTTACTTCTGGATCGTCGGCCGGATCGACGACGTCTTGAATGTTTCGGGGCACCGTCTCGGCACCGCCGAAATCGAAAGCGCTTTGGTTGGGCATTCCGCTGTCGCGGAAGCGGCGGTGGTCGGCAAACCCGACGAAGTGAAGGGGAATTCGGTGGTGGCGTTCGTGACGCTGAAGAGCAGCGCCAAGCCGAGCGACGAATTGAAGGAACGTCTGCGGGCGCATGTCGCGAAGGATATTGGTCCGATCGCCAAGCCGGATGTGATTCGGTTCACCCTCAGTTTGCCAAAGACCCGGAGCGGAAAAATCATGCGGCGGATTTTGAAGAAAGTCGCGGTTGGCAGCAGCGATTTCGGGGATACCACGACTCTGGAGGATTTCAATGTCGTGGCCAATCTTCAGGGAGAAGATTGATTTTATAGAGTCGTAAACGGACTCCCGGTTTCGTTCGACGCTGTCGGACGGGGCCGGGAGTTTTTTTTGTGCCAGATTTATCGATGGGTGGGGTCGGCGCTTCGCAGGCGGATTCGGTCGAGGGCGACGGACGCCCCGCCGCGGGAATCGAAGAACGTCAGGCGTATTCGGTCGGCTGGGACAGGAGGAGCGAATGCGTGGTCCGCGGCAACCGTGGATTTCGCGTCGAATTGGATTCGCGCGGTCTCTTTGGCGTGGGCGAAGGTTTGGATGCGGTATTGGGTCGGTCTTTCCGGCGAATCGGGAAAATCGAGGCGAAGCTCCGCGAGCGGCAGGGGATCGCGCCAGCTGAAGTCGATCCATTGGGGGAATCCGGCCTGGGGATCGGACCGCCAGGTTCCGGTGAAGCGGTTCCGATTGGGAAGTTCCGGCAGGACATTGGCGGCCCAAAAACAGGGTTGGGCCGGAGAAATCCGGAAGCAATGGGAGCGGACCGGGCGGCAAAAATGCAAGGCCTGGTCGGGTGGGGCGAAGGCCGAGGGGAAAACGGGGTCGCCGATGCGGTTTTCCAACCAGGCGACGCCGGGCGGAAGTTCGAGTTCGACACGCAGATAGCCGCCGACTTTCATCCCGGAAAGGACGGTGAGACTCGTGTTCCACGTGACCCATTCCCGGGATGAACCGATCAGGTGCAGGGTCGTCTCGGCAAGTGGACGGGTTCCAGCGAGATGCGCGCCAAAATCCCGTGCCGAGTCGCAGCGAAAGATTTTCGCAGGGATTTCCCGTTTGCAGGTGCCGGAATTGGAGGCGAAGAGGAAATCGAGGCGGGCGACTTCAGGGGACCCAACCGGAAAATGTTGGCTGAACCGGCCACCGGGGAAATCGGCCGAACCGTCGGGATCGTCAAAACCGGCGAAGCTGGCTTCGCTGCTGGCGGTGACCAATGGAAAGGGAGGAAAATCGTCAAAGGAATCCACAACTGGTTGATTGAAACCTTCGCATGGGGAAGGTTCGCGGGGCGAGTCGAAAAGCAGTGATTCACCGACTCACTCCAGGATCCCGGCCAAGTGTCGTTTTCTGAGTTCGGCCGGCGAGAAACCTTCTTGGCGGAGGGAGCGGAGACTTAGGGCGGCGTGCCGTTTGGCCAGCCGGTTGCCGTCCGGGTCAGTGACGAGAGGTGTGTGGAAAAAAGCGGGCACGGGCAATTCGAGTGCGCGGTAAAGCAGGATTTGCCGGGCGGTTGAGAGGAGTAGATCGGCTCCACGGACGACTTCGGTGACCCCCATGGCGTGGTCGTCGAGCACCACGGCCAACTGGTAGGCGGGCATGTCGTCCTTGCGCCAGACCACGAAGTCGCCGAAATCGCGGCCGACCATGTAGCTTTGGCGTCCTTGTTTAAGGTCTTCAAATGAGACCAGGAGATTTTCGGGTGCCCGGAACCGCCAGCTGACTCCGGCTCGCTCGACGTCCCCACTCTGTTCATGTTTCGAAATCGAGCGGCAGGTTCCGGGGTAGAGGGGTTCTTCGTCGCCCGCGTGGGGGGCACCGGCGACTTCGAGGATGTCGCGGCGGGAACAATCGCAGGGGTAGATGAACCCTTCTTCGCGTAGTCGCCGCCATCCGGCCAAGTGGAGTTCGCGGCGTTCGCTTTGGCTGTAGGGAGCGAAAGGGCCGCCGAGATCCGGACCTTCCTGCCACTCGATGCCGAACCATCGGAGATCTTCGAACATCGCTGCGACGAAGTCGGGGCGGCAACGGGAGGTGTCGAGGTCTTCATTGCGAAGGATCAAACAACCATCGGCTTGGCGGGCCCGCTTGAACGCCGTCCAAAAGGTGGCGGCGTGGCCGAGGTGAAGCAGACCGGTCGGTGAAGGGGCGATCCGTCCTCGGTAGGCGGAGGTCATTTCTCGGTGGCGGTCTGTCGCCCTTCGGAGGAGGAAGGGTCGGTCGGCTCGTCGTCGGCAGTCTCTGCTGGGGCGGACTCCTTGCCCGCCGCCGCTCGGCGAACCAGGTTCAACTTCGCCGCTTCGTGTACGGTGAAGCGATAGAGCAAATCGAGGATCGCGCCGACGGCGAGGCCAAGGATGACTCCGCCGAGGAACATCGCGTTCATGCCGCTCATCAGGTGGTTGAGCTCGGTGCCGATGCCAAACAGGTTCATCGTTTTTCGGCCGATGAAAAAGTTGAGCGGATACAAAACTGTGATCGTGAGTGGATTGCTGATCGCCTGGAGGCCGATGGTGATTGGGAGATTGGCTCGGAGAAAGATCGCGGCGGCCAAGGCGAGGATGATTTGGACGCCCATCAGCGGCATGAAGGCGATCAACGAACCGAAATAAAAGGCCGGGGTGCAACTCGAGACTTTGAACGACCAAAGATAAGGACGTTTCCGAGCGGCTTTGGCGAACCATTTGAGAATCGGATAGCGCTCCAAGTTAGCCTTGCGGGGCATCCACTTGAGGAATTGCTTCACCCGGCGGATGCGGGCGTGGCGCAGCATTTGAATTCTTTTTTCTTCGCTAGTCACGGATCGGTGCTTTCCTGCAACCACAGAAAACCCTCAGCTTCGAGTGTCAATCCGTGTTTCATGATGAGGGGTCAGAAAGCTTTTTTTCCGATTTTGTTCCGTCGGAGAGGCGTGTAACTTCTTCGAGGACCGCTTTCGCCAGGAGGGTTCCCGCTTCTTTCATCGCCCGGTCGACGGGATGGTCGCGCGGGGTGATTTCCCGAAACCGGCAGTCGGGGAACTCCGCTTGGTTCGTCGGATCAACAGTGATTCGCCCTCCGAAAAGGAGGCAGGTTTTCCCGTTCGCGACCGCTTTCCGCAGAATGGCTCCCGGTCCTTTCCCTTCGAGTGAGCTTTCGTCGAACGTCCCTTCTCCGGTCAGGACCAGATCGGCTTCGCGCAACTTCCGGTCGAGGTCGAGCCAAGTGGCGACCAGGGTGAAGCCGGCGACGACGGTGGCGCCGCATGCGATCCGAAGTCCGGCCGCGATCCCGCCGGCGGCACCGCTTCCCGGTTCGGTCAACACGTCGTGGTTCCGACCGAACGCATCGCAAAGCAGGTGGGCGACACGTTCTGTCGCTTGTTCCAGTCGGTCGATTTCGTCGGTTCGCAATCCTTTTTGGGGAGCGAAGACCGTAGCGGCTCCGCGGGGGCCGAGCAGCGGATTTTGGACGTCCGAAGCCACTCGGAGAGGGGGGAGGGAGGGGGTGGTTTCTCCGGTGAACCGTTTGATTTTTTTCCAGTTGGCCGGGATCGGATCGAAGGTGGGCTCGCCGGCTTGGTTGGGTTCAGCTTCGATCTTCAAGCCGAGGACTTGGAGGGCGCCCAAGCCTAAATCGTGGGTGGCGCTGCCGCCGACGCCGAGGAGAATGGCGGTGGGGCGTGCGCTGGACGCGAAGAGCAGGAGTTCGCCGGTGCCGCGGGAGGTTGTCCGCCATGGATCCCGCTCGTCGGGAGCGAGTCGCTGCATTCCGCTCGCTTCGGCCATTTCAACCACGGCTATTTCACCCGTCCGGGCAATCGCGAGTAGGTCGGGGATCGTTGCAGGAAGCCGATCGACCGGAACCAAACCGAAGGCGGCCTCCACCGGCCTTCCACGGGGGCCGGTCACTGTCCGGCGATGCAGTTTTCCGCCCCCGGCCCGGGTCAACAGTTCCGCGAATCCCTCGCCGCCATCGGTCAAGGGGAGCTTTTCGACCTCGCAGTCCGGCAGGAGCTGGAGGATCGCTTCCGCAGCTCGATCGCAGGCTTCGGCGGCGGTCAGGCTCCCTTTGAATTTGTCGAATGCGAGGAGGACCTTCACCGCCGCTTCTTCGTTTTCCGGGCTCCGGAGGTGCCTTCGCCCACCGGCCTCAGGTGAGGAACGACGTCACGTTGGTCGATCATCCGGAAGAGTTGGAAAAGGGCGGCGGCGGCCAACAGGTGTTTGAGGGTGTGGCCGCTGACGAGTTGTCCGATCGCGAAGATCTGGGCATCGAGTGTTTCGGCGATTTTGGCGAGCAAGTACCAGCCCAAGGCGGCGAAGTAGCCGCCGGTTCGGGTGTAGCGGGGAGGGAAAAACAAGATCAGGAGTGGAATCAAAAGCATCGGCAGGAATTGCACCAATCCGTAGAAACGAAGATCTCCCGCTCCGCGGTGTTCGGTCCAGATCCAGTAAGCCACGCTGGCGACGCCGAGGATCACCAGGGGAAGGAGCCAGCGCAAGCCGGTCCGCACTCCGATTCTTTCGGAGAGGACCGCGGCCAAAAGGGACATGGCGATCAAAGTCATGGGGAGGCGGTCCCAAACCAGTGTTCCATCGGATGGCGCCCAGTGGTACCAGCCCGATCCGAGTCCGGTCAAAAACGTTCCGGCGAAGAGGACGATCCAAGGCCATTTTTCCCGCGGTTCGAGGAAGTAGGGCCGACGGACGGGGGTGGTCTGCGGGGCCGAGGGCTTGAGGAGACGGATCAACGCCCAAGCGCCGACCAGGAGAAAGGGGAGATTGGAGACGACGTCGAGGAAGTTGGGGATCCCGAGGAACTGCCGTTGATCGGCGAAATCGTGGTATTCCTGCGGCTGGGGAATCGGGGACAAAAAGAGGGTGACGACCACCGCCACGAGGGCGGTTGCGACGATGATGGAAATGCGAGTGGAGCGTTTCATGTGAGATTGGAGGATCCGTTGGCCGGGAGAATCAGGCTCAAAAGGGAAGAATCTAAAATCGGCTCCATAGCTCTGCAAGTCCGCAATCGAGCCATCTGTTTTTCGCGTAGCGCCATGGCGATTTCGACTGAGTGAGGCGGTCGACGCTCTGACGGGCGGCGATGGATTGCTTACATAGAGCCTTAGAGCAACCATTCGAACCCGCTTCTTCCGAGGCGGTTGATGAGTACCCAGAAAACAAGGGTAAGAAAACCCCAAGCAACAAGAACCCAAATAAAGTGCGTCTGCCACATCATTGTCTTTCTGGCGACTGGAAAGGTCAAGGCGGCTACGGTCAAAACGATAACTGCGATGCTTACTGGTAGGAGTGAAAACATAAAATAATCCACAATCCAACTTACACTGCCAAGAACGGCAATCTCTACAATGAGTTGCCACACCTTTATTGGTGGGCAGCTAACAGCCACCGACTCTTCTGGTTTAGTTTTAAAAAGTAGCAATCGCATATGTCACTCCTGAATCTCAAATGTTTTCGATTCAACGGCAGAGGCGCGGCCCTTCTCAATAGGCGCATCGTCAGCGGCGATTAAAGACTAAGGTTTCGTCGTCGCTTTTGATCACAAGTTGTCCAGTGCCTGCCTGAAATGATCCAATCATATTCTTAATATCCTCATCTTCGATATCAAACATAATTACGTCGCTTTCGAGGAGTCTGTATTGCCCCGAATAGTTCAACACCGTTTCACTCGGGTCGCTAGCGAAGAAAATCATTCGATATTCGAATCCCCCATGGGGGAAAATATCGATTTGAACCGTTAAGCGTCCCCACTCTGTCTCACGGGGGGCTGTCTGCCAAGTACCCAAAATTCGCGACTCGTGAGTCATCGAGTGGCAGCCACTGAGAACACATGCTATTAAACCTAAAAGAAAGATCTTCTTCATTGAACGGCCTACGGAAATGGCACCCCCCTATAACGCGCCCTGTCGACCTCAACAGGTGCTGACACTCCCTCTGGAGGATGTGATCTCGTCGAAATTTCGTGCATCGGTAAGCCGGCCTGATTGACGATATTTCGAGCAAATACATTGCTGTTATTTCGTCGTTCTTGACCAGTAGGCAAGAAATACCGTGAGTTAGGCCAATTCTGGAATGCTCCACTGAATCCTGGCGGTTCCGCAAATCGATAGCTTTCTCCAAGGCTTACAATCTGGTTCCAAACTTGTTCAGCGTCATTTCCTTGATAAATGGGTATTAACTCAGTTCCGGTATCCGTCCGATGAATCACCGATACCATGACTGATATGTTAAGCCAAACGCCCATGTTGTCTCTCCATGTGGCGCGCCACCCTCCCTCGCTCAGCAGTTCAATTCCGCTTTCCCGCTGAATCTGAGGATTCTGTTGAGTCAATTGAGATACTGTATATTCTCTTCCAACTTCAACAGCACCATCGCAGGCCCTCCAAAAAGATAGCGCATAATGACCTGGATTGAAGAACGGGATGCCTTGAACGCGTCGAGACGTAATCGCGACGAAATCCAAACCAAGATAGTCCCAAGTATTCACCGGATCATTTCCGACAAATCCGTATAGATTGATTCCTCCCTGTTCCTCAATCGGATCCCGATTCAACCATCTGCCTGTTTCCGGGTTGTAAACGGCGAAAGCGCCCTGCGCTGACAGGACGACTGCCGTAATGACAATTCCAATACGCTTCATCAATAGTTTCTCCTTCTTAGTTCCTGTAAAAGCAACCGATTCACACGTGATCGCGGGAACGCTTGAATCGCTGCTTGATAGGCTTGTTCCGCTTCGTCAAAGCGCTCATGTTCCTGAAGACACATGGCTCTGAGTAAAGAAAACACACCAAATTCTTCGGCAGGGGTGAGCGACTTCAAGAAGCTCTCCTGACGTCTTTCTTCTTCCGTTGTAGCAAACGGCCACGAGTAATAATACGAGTCAGGGTGAATATCCATGCCAATGTTGGCGGCTTCAATGTTAAAGCGTTCACTCGAATCCTCCCACCGACAAAACAGGTGGCCTTTCGTCTGCACCAGATAAAGAGGGTATCCAAGACGCCGCCCAATAGCCACGATAAGCACAGGAAGCGACGAGCAGCTTCCTGTGCCGTTCTCGACAAACCCGTGAAGAAAAATGTCACTGGAATTCCGGAAAAAACGGGTGCTCTGCATATCCGCCATGGCGCCCGATTCGATCAAATCCATGTTGTAGCTAATGTTCATCTCCTCCTTTAGCGTTAGGACGAGATTGACTGCCTTGTATTTCGCCAGCGAGTGATCATAACGTGCTGGATTCCGAAAGAAGCCGGACCGTCGTTGTTCTTCAGACCTCTTCACCACCTGTGCCCAACGGTCGAACGTCTGCAGGACGTCATCAATATTTAGATGTTCTGAGCCTTGCAACCCTTTAGCTGACAGGAGATTAATTAAAGCGATGTCGATGCGCTCGAGGCCAGCGGGCGAAAAGGAACGAACCACGAGGTCGTTGAAGGTTTGGGGCTCGCCTTGGGTATCTGAAGCAATATTTGGCAGCGGACGAAAAGCATCAGGCGGTGGAATTGCAGGAACTTGTCCTAGGCAGGCAACGGATGAGCAGGCTACCGTGAGGAAGCCCGTTAATGCTGCTCGAATAGTCATCTTTTGTAAGGGATCGGTTGAAACAGAGTGCTGTCGGACGAAGGATTGGTCCCTGGTCAATGGATGTAAAGAACTAAAAAGTCAGCATTGAAAAGGAAGCGGTTGTTACTTTTTCGATGCCGAACCGAGGAGGGGCGCGAAGCTCATTAGGGGATTCCCCCCAGATGCTTTGCCTTACGTCGCGATCGTGGAGTCGCGGAGTGAAAGCGGATTGATTGCCCCTCCGTCGCATCGTATTATGGACAAAGAAAGGAAAATTTCCCATCGGCGCAACGCGTCACCCATGCCCGCCTTCCTGCAACCCAATCCCAGAAGAGTCAAGATGAACACACAACCCTTGCTTTCAACCGTTCCCGGACGATTTTTTTATCTTTCGGTCCGACCAGGATCACCGATTCGAACTTGTCCCTCCTCCCGCAGTGCTTTGCTTGCCGCGTCGTCCACTGCCGGAAATCGAGGGAGGGTCGGATGAAATCCGGAGAGCTCACGTTTCAATTTTCGGCGCCGAATATCCGGGGCCCTCGACCGGCTTTGCCGGTGTCACCCGTGTTGACTCCGGCCGAGCGGGAGCTTCGTCAAGTCCGCGAGGAGAATGTCCGCCTCCGGTTGGAGCTGGAGCAATTGCGATCCTTTTCGGCCCGAGCCTGGTTCGAACTTGAAACCGATCGCCGGGATCGGACATGGATCGAACAAGCGTGGCTATCGAGCGCGGCGAATTTCCGCCACTGGTTCGACCGGGCGGCGGTGGCGATGACCTGTATCTCGGCTGACGGCATCATTGAGGAAGTGAATCGGCACCAGCTGGACTTGACCGGATATCCGCGAAGCGAGTATGTGGGCCGTTCCTTGCGGGAAGTTTTGATCGAGCAACGCCTGGTGGAGCGAATCCTCGGGGCGAAGGGTGAAAAGGATTTGCCGAAGAACGTCGCCGGGACGGTTTTATGCAAGAAAGGAAACCGGAAACCGGTGCGCATTTCGTGCGAACCATTCTCCAGGGGAATCAGCCAAGGGGTGTGCTGTTTCATGCTCGACTTGTCGGAAGTCGAACAAACGCGGGCGAGCCAGCGTCGGACCGACCAGTTGTTTTCGGAAATGGCGGAACATATCCGGGAAGTTTTTTGGATGAGCACGCCTGACAAGAAAGCAATGCTTTATGTGAGTCCGGCCTACGAGGAGATTTGGGGACGCCCGTGCCAAACTCTTTATGAAGAGCCGGAGTCGTTTTTGAAGGGAATCCATTGGGATGACCGGGAGCGGGTCGTGCGAGCTCTGCCGCGCCAGAGCTCCGAAGATTCCTATTGCGAGGAGTATCGGGTGGTTCGTCCGGATGGATCGATCCGGTGGATACGGGACCGGGCGTTCCCGGTGCGGGACGAGGGCGGAAAAGTATACCGGATCGCCGGGCTGGCGGAGGATATCACCGAAATCCGAAAGGCCGCGCGGACCTTGAAAAACCGGGCTTACCGTCAGGAAATGTTGGCCGAGTTGGGGCAGTTGGCGCTGGTGGAATCGAGTCTGCCGGATTTATTTTCGAAAGCGGCGCAGGAGTTGGCCAAACGATTGGACGTCGCCGTCGTAACGGTGTTCGAATACGATCCGGTCAAGGCGGAGTTCGGTTACCGGGCCGGTTTTGGTGTGGGACCGGAGATGACGGAGGAGACCGTTTTGGAGGGAGGGAGTGGCAGCTTGGGGGGGTGCACTTTGAACTCGTGGCAGCCGGTGGTGGTGGAACGGACGGAAGGGGAGCAGCGCTTCGAGTTTCCCCGGGTTCTCACGGACCAAGGGATCGTTTCAAGCGCGAATGTCGTCATCCGGGGCAAAGGGTATCCCTTCGGCATCTTGGGGGCGCACAGTAAAGGCGTGCATCGTTTTTCCCGGGAAGACACCCATTTCCTGGAGGCGGCGGCCCATATTCTCGCGGCGGCGGTGGAACGACGGTACGCGGAGGAGGCCCAACGGGGGCTTTCGGTCCAACTGGCCCGGCAAAAGCAACGGCTGGTGGACATTCTCGAGACGGTTCCGATGATGGTTTGGGAACTGCGGATCGAGCCCGAGACCGGTGAACTTTACCCCGCGTTCGTGAGCGACTTCGCTCGCACCCTGATCGGCTACAGCAAAGAAGAATTACTCGCGGCGCCGAGACTCTGGCGCGATCGGATTCATCCCGAAGACCAGGCCCGGGTAATGACCAATCTGCGCAAGCTCCTGGCGGGAGAGGGAGGAGGAACCGAGTTGTTTCGTTGGATCACCCGGGAGGGGAAAACGGTCTGGGCGGAATCCCGAAAGCGCGTGGTTCGCGATGAAAACGGCCGCCCGACGGGAATCCGGGGAGTGACGGTGGATATGACCGAACGCAAGCTGGCCACGATCGATTTGGAGGCGGCGGAGGCCCGGTTCCGGGCGTTTATGGACAACAGTCCGATCGTCGCGATCATGAAGGACGAAGAAGGGCGGTTTGTCTACGGAAACCGGGCTTTCGCGGATTGGTGCGAGCAAATGGGATTTAATTGGCGAAACGCGACAGACCGGGAGATTTTTCCAGAAGAGCAGGCCGTCCGTTTTCGGCGGTTGGATGAAGAGGCATTGCGGTCAAACGAGACCACTCAAGTGGTCGAGACCGTCGTCGGCGAAGATGGCGAGAGCGCCTTCTGGACCGTTTTGCGTTTTCCGATCATCTCCGAAGGGAGGCGTTACCTCGGGATCGTGTCGATCGATATCACCGAGCGCCGCCGGTTGGAGCAGGAGTTGTTGGAGATCAGCGATCGCGAGCAACGCAAACTCGGACAGGAATTGCATGATGGATTGTGTCAGCATCTATTGGGAATCTCGTTGATGACGCAGACCCTGGCCGGACGGATGAAGAAGAAAATGCTGCCGGAGTCGAGGGAAGTGGAGTCGATCGGCAACTTTCTCAAGGACGCGCTCTCCGCCACTCGGGGGTTGATGCAAGGTTTTCACCTGGTGAACGTGGAAGGAGTCGACGGCTTCCGCTCCGCCTTGCAGGAATTCGCCGACACCACCAGTCGGCTCTTTGGGCGGAAGTGCGTTCTGGAGTCACGGGTGTCCGTGGAAATCAAGGACGGCAATGTCGCCAGCCATCTGTTCCGAATCGCCCAGGAGGCGACCCACAATGCAATCAAGCACGGAGATCCGACGGAAGTCCGGATCATTATGGACCGCGCCGAAGATTCGCTTTTGTTGATTATCGAAAACGACGGGCTTTCGTTGCCGGATGAGTCGGTGCGACGTTCGGGAATGGGGATGGGCACGATGAAATATCGCGCCGGATTGATCGGAGCCGATCTTTGCCTGCAAAATCGTCCCGAAGGCGGAGTGAGCGTCACCTGCCGAGTCCCTTCTTCGCACGGCACGGTCTTCAGTTTTTGCGAGTATTGAGAGCCGGAAGATGAGGGACCGCAGATTTCACGGATGGGCGCGGATGCAATGGAGGGACAAAATGATGGAACGTAGGATACCGGGCCGCCGGTATTCCGGATTGCGATCGCAAATGCTCGCCGGTTACTGGTGTTTTGGATTCCAGCGGACGCGGACGGGGGCATTGGGGTTGTCCCAGACCCGGCCTTGAATGGCCAATTCTTCGGAGGTGAAGGTCTCCACGTGTCCGTCGAAGAAAACCACTGGTGCCCGGTCTTGGTGGCGGTTGGCCCGGGCCAGGTAATTAGGGTTCGCGTTTAACGCCTGGAAACCGTCATCGGAGGCGTGGTTGGTCGTTTCGGCGAATAATGGGACGCGGTTGGGTTCGCGGATCATCGACAGGCGGGTGATGGAGACCCGATGGATGCCGGGGTTGCTGCGGAGGCTCAGGAGGTAATTGGGACCGTAACAAAGCCATTCCGCCGCCGAACTCCGGCTTTGCGCGGATGGACAGATGAAAATCGACGAGTCGCCGAATCGCGGGAGATTTCCCGATGTATTCAATTCTTGAATCGTCGGGGAGCCGAGGTAGGGGGGCAATGCGTTGAACCAGGGGAGCGTTCCTTCGTGCAGCTCCAGGTTGTCCGGTTGGGCTCCCGTTCCGCCATCCCAGGGAATCAGGTCGTTGTGGTCCTCCGCGTAAAGCAGGTTGGCGAGGCCCCATTCGCGCAGGTTTGTCACGCAACGGCTCATCCTGGATTGCTCCCGGATTTTCGCCGTTACCGGAACCAGGACGGTGACCAGGATGGCGATGATCGCCAATACGGCGAGAAGTTCGATCAGGGAAAACGCGGCAACAGAACGAGACGCACGGACGGCACGGTTTTTTTGCATGGGGCAGGGGTAGTTGGAATTTGGTTACTGAATAATCGGAAGTTTTATGTTCTGAAAAGTTGTCCCATTTTTCGTCCCAAAAGTTTGGAGGCAAGAAAAAAACAGACCGCGAGCAAAATCATCGCCAATACACCGAGGGCGCAAGCCACCGCCGGGGCCGTCGGGGTGATTCGGCCCATCAGCATGTAAATTGCCTTGGTGATGGGGAAATAATCCGCCTCTTGGGCGAGGATCATTCCGGTGCTCACGTCGAGCATGGCGAAGGCGAAGGTCAGGATCGTGCCGGCGATCAGGTTGGCACTGATCAATGGCAGGACGACTTTGATCATGGTTCGGCGCGGCGAGGCCCCGAGGTTGGCCGAGACTTCCTCCAGAGAAACCGACAATTGCTGGAAGCCGGCATACGCCGCCCGAACGATGTAAGGAAGGCGATGGATCGAGTAGGCGATGATGATCAGGATGATCGGATTCTCCCGTGGATCGAAGAGGCGGATGAAGCTTTCGTTTACCCATGTGATGGCTGCGGGAGTGGTTTCGATTCCGAAGAGTCCCAATCCGGCTGCAATCCAGGCCGGATCGATGATCGGGCGGGTGAAGGCGACGAAATAGGCGAACGCCAACACGAGACCGGGCAGGGCGAGCGGCAGCATCGCGAAGACGTCGAGAAGCGCGCGTCCTTTGAAGGTGTGGCGGGCCAACAGCCAAGCGATGGTCAAGCCGAGGATCAGGTCGAGAAAAGCCGACGAAACCGCGTAAAGCAGGGAATTCCGGATACTGATCGAGGTGAGATCGAGGGTGAAAACTTCGGCATAGAATTCACCGGTCCATTCCGACGGCAGGATGGTCATGAACCAGCGGGCGGAGAAGGATTGGGCGATGACCGACAGATGCGGAAGAATTGAAATGCCGATGAAAAGGAGGATTCCGGCGACGATTGCCCAGGAGAGGAGCGGCGGCAATTTTACCGCGTCATCGCGGCTGGAACTTCGTGCCAGCATGGCGTAGTTGCCCTCACCGAGTTTTCGTCCGAGAAAAAACAAAAACGCGACCAGCAGGAGGGTCAGCACGACCAAGGCGTAACCGATCGGGTTGTCGGCCTGGGTGACCAGATTGAAAATCTGCGTTGGCACGGTGGTTTGGAAATCAAAGATCAGCGGCACGCCGAGGTCGGTGAAGGCCGAGACGAAAACGATGGAGGAACCGGCGAAAACCCCGGGCATGGCGAGCGGCAGGGTGACGCTACGGAAGACTTTGAAGCTGCGCGCCCCGAGATTCATCGCCGCCTCCCGCATACTCGGGTCGAGATTGGCCAGCGCGGCTTGCACGCTGAGGAACATGATTGGATAAAGGTGCAGTGTCTCCAATAAAATGATACCGTAAAAACCGCCGGCTCCGAACCAGTCGGGTGGATCCTGAATGTCGATCAAACCGAAATGGGCGAGGAGCAGGTTTAGACTGCCGAATCGGGAAAAAAGCTGCTTCAGGCCGATCGCTCCGACGAATGGGGGAAGGATGAGGGGGAGCAACAGGAGCGTGCTCAGAATGACTTTGCCCGGGAATTGGAAACGGAGGAAAAGGAAGGCCAGCGGCACCGCGATCAGGAGGCAGAAAACGGTGGTCCAGCTCGCGATCAGCAGGCTGTTGATGAAGCACTCCCGGTAAAACGGGTTTTCGAAAATGAGGTAGAAATATTGGAGCGAAAGTCGGCGTTCGATTACGTCGCCGTTGACAGTTTCGACGAAGAAAGCCCCGCCGAGAAGGACGACCAGTGGATAGATCAGGAAGACCCCGAAGAAGAGACAGATCGCCGCGAGAAGCCAGGATTTCATCGCTTTACCAGGGGAAGGTCACTTGGATGCATGATCGTCAAAGGCCAAGAGGTGTTCAGGGTCGACCTGGAAGGCAATGTTTGATCCGGGAGCGTGGTATTGACTTACCCAGGCTTTGATCTGCTGGCCCTCCCGGGTTTCGAGCAAAAGCTCGTTTTTGCTGCCGAGGTAGGCGGAGAAGCGGACGGTGGCGGGGATGCCGTCTTCCGCGATTCGAACATGCTCGGGGCGGAAGCCGCAGGTCCGGTCGGGTGCGGCGCTGAGCAATGGCAAGAGTGGCGATGAAGGGGGGAACAAGTTGATTTCGCCGATGAAAGAGGCGACGAAAGGGTTCGCCGGGTGGTTGTAGACTTCAAACGGTGTCCCGACTTGTTGAATACGGCCGCCGTGCATCACCGCCATCCGGTCGGCGAGGGAAAGGGCCTCCTCCTGGTCGTGGGTGACGTAGAGACTGGTGATTTTGGTTTCGGAGTGGAGGCGTTTGATCTCGGCCCTCATGTCGAGCCGGAGGCGGGCGTCGAGATTGGAAAGCGGCTCGTCGAAGAGGAGGAGGTCGGGATTCACCACGATCGCCCGGGCGAGGGCGACCCGTTGTTGTTGTCCTCCCGATAGCGTGCCCGGTTTTCGTTCGGCGAACGCTTCCATCTTCACTTGGGCGAGGGCGGCGTTTACGCGGCGGCGCAACGGTTCGGCCGGGATTTTCCGCACCCGCAAGCCGTAGGCGACGTTTTCGAAGACCGTCATGTGCGGCCAGATCGCGTAATTTTGAAAAACCAGCGCGGTGTTTCGGCGGTGGGCCGGAATGTCGTTGATCCGTTTGGGACCGAAGTGAATCGCGCCGGCGTCGGGATTGAGAAACCCGGCCAACATCCGCAAAATTGTCGTTTTTCCGCAACCGGACGGACCGAGCAAAAAGAACATTTCGCCTGATTCGATCTTGAGGTCGACATGGTCGACGATGACGTTTTCATCGAATTTCTTTACCAGTTGGTGGAGGGTGACGTTCATAACGGATTTTGCCGCAGAGTTTCTGCCTCCTCCTGGATTCGGCGATAGCGGCGGACGGCCTGATCCATCCATTGATTGGATACGCGGCCGGCGCGAATGCGGTCGGTCCGCCAGAATCTCGCCATTTCAAGGGCCTCCTCCTCGGAGACGAGCGGGCGGGAGAATTCTTCCAGCAAAGGAGCCCGCTGGTTTTCGGGAAGCGAGAGGATTGCCCGCCAGGCTCGCCGGAGGTGGGAATGGACGTCGATGATGCTTTGGCCGATCATGTCGTTCAAGACGCCCCAGCGGGCGCTTCCGAGGGCTGAATCGTAGGCGAATCCTGACTCGATTTCAAACGGATTGAGCGGCACCAGGAGATCGGTGAGATCGCCTTCGTAGAGCTCCGGCAGGATGCCCATGCGGGTGATTCCGAAGCGTCGGGCACCATCGGGGTGCCCGGTCGGCCGCATCCAGAGGGATTGTCCCCGGCGCGACATGACAAAGGTGACAAACTCCTCGGCGACGTCGAGGTTGGGGGCGCCGCGCATGATCGCGATTCCGTCGGGGTTGATGATCGAGACCTCGGCGGGAACGCGGAACCGGACGTTTTCGGGCCCGAGGAAGGCTTGTTGAGTCATGCCGTTGATATCGATCGAAACGGCGTAGGCGACCTCGCCGGTGGAAACCTCCCGGGTCGGGGCCGAACTGTTTTGCAGAAACGATTTAACGTTTCCGCTCATTTGGTAAACGATGGCCCAGCCTTCTTCCCAGCCATAGGCTTGGAGGATGATTTCGTAAATCATGTGGACCGATCCGCTTTTCCGGGGATCGGTGGAACTGACCCATCCGTGGAGCCGGGGGTCGGTGAGGTCGCGCCATTCGGTCACCGCCGGAAGGCCGACGATGTCGATCACCCGGCGGTTTTCGAGGATGCCGAAGGAGGAGAGGGCGGCACCGTAGAACATGAAATCGGGATCGACCAACGGCAATCCTTGGAAGGTCGGCGGGATGGCGTTGAAAACTTCGTCGGGCAGGCGGAACGGGTGGAGTTGGCCGCGCCGTTTCTGGTTCTCGAACGGATCGAGTCCGCCGCCGAAGAACACGTCGATATGGGAAGTCTCCGGATTGGCTTGGTAGCTCGCGTTGATCGCCATCTCGATCTGGGACGTGCCGCCGAGGTCGCGCCAACGCACCCGGACGTCGTGGCCATGTTTGGCGCGGTAGTAGTCGCGGAAAGCGTGTTCGAACTCGTATTGAATCCCCTCCCAATGGGGGGAGGCGATGATCAACTCGCGGTTGCCTTGACCCGGGAGAATCACGGGCCAGAGGAGGAGCGCGCAGGCGACGAAAACCTTGGTTGCGAAGCCCTTCATCGTGATGGAGGAGTTATTGGACTTGAAGAATTTTCCGGAGATCTTCCGGTTCGAGTTCGTCGAGGCGGTCGACGATGCGGTCGGCGGCGCTCAATTCTTCCCGGCGGTGGGTAGTGGTCACGGCGATCACTTTGATTTTCCCGGCGTGGGCGGCTTCAATGCCGACGTGAGCGTCTTCGAAAACGACACATCGTTCGGGCGGCACTCCGATCCTCTCGGCGGCTTTGAGGAAAACCTCCGGGTCTGGTTTGCCATGGTGGACGTCTTCGGCGCAGACGATTTCGGCGAGGAAGTCCCGGAAACCGAGGATGTCGAGCAAAGTCAGGATGTTTTTGCGCTCCGTCGAGGAGCCGACCACGCACGGGATCCTGGCGGCGGCCAGTTTTTCCAGCCAGGAACGAACCCCGGGAAGGGGGGAGATGCCGTCCTTGACCAGAAGATCCCGGTAAATCTCTTCTTTGCGACCGGCGATTCGCCGGACCTCCGTTGGGTCATCGGTCCATCCCAAGATGCCCGGAATGATCTTTTCGTTTTTCATTCCGAATCCCTTGAGGAAATGCCCTTCGGGAAGGGATTTTTGTTCTTCTTTGGCCAGGAGCTCCCAGCTTTTCTCGTGTTGCCGGCGCGAATCGATGATCACGCCGTCCCAATCAAAAATGGCCCCAATAGTCATATTTCGGAAAACCGTAATCGATAAATCACGAATGGACACGAATAAACAGACATGCGGTGAGTGATGAGTCTTTCGGAAGGAGATGGTTTCACAAACCGGGCTCGGGGGAAAGTCCGGAAATTTCCAGAGGGTGGATTTCGGATTTGAGACGCGGCGGGGAAGGGCTAGGGTCGGTTTCGGATGAGCAATCGATTCCTGCAGTTGATGGAAGCCTACCGTTCCCGTCCGGAGTCCGATGGGGACGAAAGTCTATGGGACTTCGCCCGGAAGCGGGATCCGTATCTGTTTTCGCACCATCCGCCGGGACCGAAATTCCGCGATCACGTCTGGAATTTCGGAGGGCTTTATTTCTGCAAAGGCTGCGTGATGACCTTCGCCGGCGCCCTCGCCGGAGTGTTGGGCTTCGCCGTTTTTCGATGGCTCTATTGGTTGACGGATAGTGAGGTCGGCATTGTGTTCGGCCTGTTGCTGCTGCCGACGGTGGTGGGGCATCTGCTGAAGTTGCCGCGCGGGTTCCGGCACGTCGCCCGGTTCCTGCTGGGATTTTTAATGGTGTCGGCGGTGGCGATGTTATTCGTCACCGATTCGTGGCTGGTCCGGGGAGTGATCGTCGGTTGTTACTTCGCGGCGAAAATTCCGTTGGAGCGAAAACGGAACCGGGAAAACCGGAGGATTGCCGATGGGAACGGGCGCGGATGAGGGGAAGTGGGGGTCAAAATCATGGCGGGCAAAATGATTTTGGCTGTGCCCGGCTCGAGCGGTAAAAGTGAAAGAGAGGGCGGAAGGAATGATTCTGCCGTTCCTCATCCGTGATCAATCCCCGGGTGAATAGCCCGGAGGAGGGGTCGGCGGAGGAGGAGGGGGAGGAGCGCTCGGATCCCAGTCGCCGTGACCGGGATTCGGCGAACCGTTACCCGGCGGCGGCTGATTTTGGCCGGGCGGCGGATTGGGGGGCGTGACCGAAGGGGGCTCGGGAAGCCGTGGGCGATTGCCGATACTGGCCATTTGAGGAAGGTTGGCGCCGCGAAGTGCTTCCGGGGCTTGGCGGGCGGAGTTGTTGTCCGTCGTTGACCGGGAGGACTGTGGCGTGCGGGAGCTAGCGCTGGAACTGGAGGTCGAGGCCACGTTTGGTTGTCTTTGTGACGGAGAAGCGGGAGGCCGCTCGGTCGGCATGGGTGGAATGTAGCGCCCGATTTGGGAGGATTGGAGATACAACGTGATCGTCTCGTCGCCGTAACGAACGATGAGGGCGTTGGTCTGCTCGTCGAACCGTTCGATCCGGTAGTCGCCGCGGCGTTCGTTGATGCGGAGCCAATCGCCCCGGTTGTCCTGCTTGTTGTGGATGCTGAACTCCATCACCCCGCCAATGCGGGCGTAGCCGCGGAATTCGAGGATATCTTTGGCGGGGGTCGGCCGGGCTTGTCCGGCTAGGGGGGAGGTGGCTGGACCACCGGCGAAGACGATCAAACCCAACAACGCGGTCAGGGAACGCAAGCGCCTCTTTTTATTAAAAAACTGCTCGATGGGCCGCAACATGGTGTCAAGTGATCGGAGTCGAATTTCCGTCGAATGTTCCCATCTTTCGAACGCCACTCCGCTGTCGCAAGAGAAATCGGGATTTCGAGGGAGAGAGAGGGGACGATTGAAAGTGGTGGGAAAACCAGGCAACCGTCTGTCATTGCGAGGAAGGAGGAACGACTGACGGGCAATCCACGTTCCGGGAAAGGGGGGGCGCGGGTCGATGTTTCGTGGATTGCTTCGTTGGCGGAGCCTCCTCGCAATGACATGACGGTGATCCCACTTACACCCTGGGAGAGAGAGGGAGGGCGGACGCTTTGTGGGACTCGGGGCGGTTTAGCGGTCGATACAGGTGGGGAGCGAACGGTTTTTGAGGTCTTCCCGTTTTCGGCGGCGGCGTTGGATGCGGTCGCTGAGGAGGATGGGAAAACCGAGGATTTCGAGCGGCCAGCGGAGCCGGGGCCAGAATGCCATTTGTTGTCGGATCCGATTGCCAAGAGTGTGGCGGTTCGGCGTCACGGTGCCGTCGCGGCGCAGTTTGTGGGTTGCTTCGTAAAGGCAGAAGCGGAGGGTATGGGCTCCGCCTGCCGCCGCGGTGTTCCGGTCGCCTTCCGGTCCCTGCCAAGTCGGACCGCGCCGTTGGGGAACGTGACCGTAGTCGTGGAGTTGGTGGAGGGCGAGGACGGATTCCGTGAGGTCGACCACCGGGATCCGGCGACGGCGGGCGTTGAAAATCATCCAGTTGTCCCATCCCGGGCGTCCGACCGCGAATTCCGGGAGGTCGGCGAGGGGGGAATCCTTTCGGAAAATGAAGTAGTCGAGGGCGCGGTCGCTATCGAGTTGACCGGTTTGGGTGGCGCGGCGGCGGAGGGCGGCCGGCCAATCGGCATGGGAGGTGTCGAGGGGGTCGGGATGGTCGAGGTTGCATCGCCGGCCGGTGGCGAGGAATTGGGGGAACCGAAGGCGTTCGATCGCCTCGGGAAGGTCGTTCAGCAGCATGATATCGCCGTTGACATAACAAATGAAGTCGAACCGGGCGAGGTTGACCGCTTGACGAAAGGCGTCGCTGAGCAATGGGGTGCCGAAATCGTTTCGGGCGACGGACGGATGCCATTCGGCACCGGCTTCGTCCGCCGCTTCCGCGATTCCCTCTTCATCACCGAAGAGAATGACTTGGCAGTCGGGACGGAGGCGCACCCAGCTCGCCAGCGCGTTTCGCTGGATTCTGCCGACATGGCCGGTGAAAGGCTTGGGAAGCGCGAAAATCGTCAACATATCTTATAGGACCAATGCTTCGGCGAAGGTGTCAATGGCGCGTGCAAGTCAGGCTGGAGGTTGAAGTTTCGCCTTGGCCCGCCGGAGACGTAGGGCGGCCCGGATTCTTTCGATCGCGATTTGAGGAGAGAGGTGCCAATGGGTTCGGCGCATCGCGTGACGGCTGTGGATGGATTCGCCCCGGGAAGCGCGCCCCTGTTGGTGGCGTTCCTGGATCATCCGGCTGACCACCGCGAACGTGTTGTATTCGTGCAAAACTCGCCGCCGGGCTTCGGTGATCGCCGGCAGGCGTTTGGGAAAAATGTCGTCCCGGATCGCCTGGCGAATCACTTCTACGCTCCATTCGAGGCGAAAAATATCGATTCGCAACAGGCTTTCCTCCGGGAAGTAGCTTTCGGCGTTCGGGCAGCCGTAGTAAATCGGGAGAGCGAAACCGAGAAATGGATCGGCCAATTTCTCGGTCCAATGATTGTCCGTGAAATGGTTCTCGATCGCCAAATGGTAGCGGAATGGGTCGATGGCGTCCGCCTTGTCGGGAATCGGTTGATGTCCGTAGCCGTAAACCTGCAATTCAGGGAGAGCCTCCTTCAACCGGGTGGTAAATTCGAGCCGTTGGTGGTGCAGCGTGTGTCGCTGGGCTTTTCGGGAACAGACGGTGGCGATCTGGCCGGTCTTGGCCGTCGGACCGGCGGCGGCGATGGAGTCGAACGAACGGAAAACGGGTCCCTCGGTGAGGTCCATCCCATAAAACCAACGCAGGGCCGGCTGCGACCGGACGACTCCGGGATGGCGGATAGCCCATTCCTCCTGGCTGGAGAGAACCGCCCCATATTGGGCGAGGTAGGCGTTGCCGTAGATCTTGATCGAGGAAGGCTCGCCGGTGATGAACAAGGTATGTTCGCGCGGGCAAGGGAGGCGCTCCACCCGGGTCGAAAACCGTTGGTCGTCGGGCAAATGGGGAAGTTCGTCGTAAACCACCAGCCAATCGTAATCACGGGCTTCGCAATCGAAGGTGAACTCGCAGTCGCCCCAGACCGGTTTTCCGCCGGCGAACTGACGGAGCCAACAATCGATCGGGGCGGTGGCCTTGGCTTTGCAGACGAACTTGACTCGGATTTTCTTACTCATACCGGACACTTGGATCCCGACGGCGCGATGACGTCCACGGATCGCATCTGAAAACCATCGGGGGCTTTCTACGAAATTCGAGCCAAAAGTCATCACGGCGGAGGATTTCCGCGGTCGCCTCAAAAGGATATTGCCTGCAACCGGAGCGGCCGCCACGGTTTGTGTGCATGAAGGTATTGGTGGATGGACCGAGTTGGACGGGGATGTGGTCGGAGATTTCGGCCGAGACATTCGGACGGCTGGGGCATGAAGCCGAGATTTTTCACAATAACCGCAAAACGCTGAAAATGCGGATGTTAAAGCGGGCGAACGATTGGGTTCCCGGGACCCGCGAGCGGTTTTCCTGGGAGGCGTGCAAAATCCGGGAGATGGTGGGTCGGCTCGAACAGGGAGATTTCGACCTCTTGTTTTCAATCCAGGGAAGGCTCGATTCCCGGATGTGTGCGGATTGGAAGAGTCGTTTTCCGAAATTGAAGATCGCGTATTGGCTCGGGGACATTCTGACCCCGAACCAGGAGGCCCGGATCGGCGGGCTGCTCGAAGCCTCACGGCGGGGCTGGCTCGATTTGTTTTTGTGTTCGTATCAAGGGACGGTGGAGTGGCTGGAAAGACGAGGGGTGACCCGGGTGATGTATTGTCCGTTTGGATATTCTCCCGGCTTCCACACCGAGCCGACGGACTCCGCGAAGGAGGAAGATGATGGATACGATGTCAGTTTCGTCGGCACCGCCTACGACAACCGGGCTCGTTTGATCCAGGCTTTAAACGAAGTGTTGGACCGGCCTGTGGCGGTTTTCGGCCGCTCATGGCGAAAGTTCGGCATGAAGTCGTTCGGCGGGTTGACTCTGCCCGAATCGTTGCGGGTCCACCGGAAGTCGAAGATTTCCTTGAACCTGCATCACGAAGGGACCGACCGGGGTTTCAACATGAAGTTTTACGAGATCCCGGCGGTAGGAGGATTCCAGATTTGCGATTTTCAAACCACGCTCGCCGTCACTCCATTGGCCGAGACTCCGTCGTTCGGCGATCAGGACGAGTTGATCGAAAAGATCCGGTATTTTCTGCGGAATGACCGCCAGCGGGATGAATTGCGTCTGCAATTGCAGCGCCGGGTCAAGGAAGAGTGCGACTACGCGGTAGTCTTTGGGAAGATCCTGGAGCGGCTCGGCGCCGTTTCGGTCTGAGGCGGTGGTTCACGCAAATTCAAGGGAAAGAGAAATGGAACGACAGGACATTCTGGTTTTCGGAGGTTCGAGGCACGCGGGGGTGGTGATCGATGCGGCGAGGGCCGGTTCCGTTTATCGGGTGACGGGCGTGCTTGATCCGGCGTTGACGGCGGGCTCGCTTTTCGAAGGGATTCCGGTTTTAGGCGATGAAAAGAGTTTGCCTGACTACATCGCAAATGGGGCTCCGGCCAGGGGAGTGGTGGCGGTCGGCGACAATTGGATCCGGATGCGAATCATGCGGAAGGTGATGGAAATGTATCCGGATTTTGAATTTGTCTCGGTCATTCATCCCATGTCGATCATCGCTGAATCGGCCGAAATCGAACCCGGGGCGGTGGTGCTTGCCGGGGCGGTGGTCGGTCCGTCAACGAAAGTTGGCCGGGGGACGGTGGTTAATAGCGGCGCCGTTCTCGAACACGACTGCCTGCTGGAGGATTTCGCCAGTCTCGGACCTGGCGCGGTGGTCTGTGGAAACGTCACCATTGGGATGGGCGGCATCATTGGTCCCGGGGCCACGGTGATTCAAAAGTTGGCGATCGGGGCTCAGACTTTGGTCGGAGCCGGGGCGGTGGTCGTTCGAAGTTTGCCGGAGAACGTCCTGGCGTATGGCAATCCTGCCAGGATCGTCCGCGAACGCCGTCCCGGCGAACCGTACCTTTAAACGGCGGAAGTTTCCAGACACCAACGACGGCCAGGACCCCTCATCCCGCGCCGGTTCCGATGTGGAGAATCTCGTGCAGGGCGTCGGATAGGTTGGCGAGCCGCGAATTGTTTTTCTGAATAAGTTCTTCGCGCGGCGGCGATGGAATGTTGGACTGGGCTGCTTCGATCATTTGTTCGGCGAGGCCGTCGGCTTGACCGGCGGGGAAGAACCATACGCCGGTTTCCTCCGGGATTTCGCGGTTCACCGGGATATCGGACAGGATGATCGGCACCCCCAAGGCGCGTGCGCTGTAGGCGACCCCGCCGCCCGGGCCGCCTTCGCAAAGCGTTGGTTGAATCACTGAAATCGCCCGACGGAGGAGTCCGATCTGCGCTTGCTTTTCGATGTGACCGGTGAAGTGGACCCGGTTTTCAATCCGCAGTTCCCGAAGCAATTGGCGGAGCTCCGCGAAATACCCGGGGAATCGGTAATCTTCCGTTTTGCCGGTGCAAACCAGGTGGATGTCTCGTGTATCCGGATTATCGAGCATCGCCAGGGCACGAAACGCGGTCGCGTGGTCCTTGTGTTTCCAGAACTGATTGCAGACGATGAAATACCGGTCGGGGATGTTCCATCGGTTTCGGGGATCGCCGGATTCGGCCAGCCAGGACTCCTCCAGGAGAGGGGTGAAGGGCAATGCACTGACCGGCGGTGGCAGCGGGGGATACAACTCCTCGATGTCTCGCATCGTGGCCTGGGAGTTAACCATCAACACCCGCGACCGCTGCACGAGCCAAGTGAAGAGTCGGTCCCGTTCGTCGCATTCACGAGGCGAAAAGAGGTCTGGGAGATGCCGGTGCTGGCAATCGAAAATGTATCCGGCGAATGGATGCGTGATTCCTTGGTCGGCGCACGGGATGACGAGGTCCGGTTGCAATTGATCGAGAGCCCGGTTCGGATCGGAGGCGCCGATCATTCGGAGTCGGGAGGAAAAATCCTGAAACGGCCGGGTGTTCGGGTTCGGGAAGCGACGGGAAAGCCGCTTGAGAAAAAAGCGGCTGTTTTTGACGATGATCCGCGGAAGAAATGACGGAGGATTGGCCCGCAACAGGAGGGTGTATTCATGATCCGGACGATGCAGCAATCCCCGGATCACGAAGTTCAGGAAATCGACGCCGCCTCCCCACGATTCGAGTTTGCCTCCGAGGATGACGATTTTCATTTCGTGAAAAAGGCGCGGATCACCTGGCAAATCTCGTCGAGTTGCGCGTCCGTGAGTCCGGGCCAACTGGGGAGATTGATCCCCCGCCAGCCGATTCGTTCCGCGTGGGGGTGACGCTGGTAGCGGGAGGAATACATCGGCATGGTGTGGATCGGATAAAAGACGGGACGGGTTTCGACTCCTTCTTCCGCGAGTTTCGCCCGCAACGGGTCGCGAAATTCCGGATCTTCCAGGAGGATCGAATTCATCCAGAACGAATGGGTGTAACCATCCGCTTCCCCGTGGGTCGAGAGAGGGAGGCCCGCGAGTGTTTCGCGATAGTGTCCGGCGATTTCCCGTTTGCGGCGGAGGAATCCGTCGAGACGTTCGAGTTGGCCGAGGCCGATCGCGGCGCAGATATTGGTCATCCGGTAGTTATAGCCGATGACGTCGTGCCAATACTCCCGATGTTTGGCGAGTCCCTGGCCTTTCAGGTGGACGACCCGGTCCGCCAAGGTTTCGTCATTGGTGACGACCATGCCGCCTTCGCCGGTGGTGATGGTTTTGTTGCCGAAAAAACTAAACGTGGCGATGTCGGCCTGGGAACCGACATGGTGTTTTCTTTGGTAGGAACCCAAGGCTTCCGCGCAATCTTCGATGAGGAAGAGGCCGCGGGCATCGGCGATCTGCCTCAACGTCGCGATATCGCACGGGTGTCCGTAAAGATGGACCGCGAGAATGGCCCGGGTCCGTTCGGTGATGGCCTTTGCCACGGCGTCGGGGTCGGCCTGCCAGGTCTCTGGCAAGGAGTCGACGAAAACCGGGGTGGCGCCGGTGTATGTGATCGCGTTGACGGGAGCGATGTAATTGAGCGTGGGAACGATCACCTCGTCGCCGGGCCCGATCCCAATGGCCACCAGGGCGAGGTGGAGGGCGACCGTTCCGTTGCAAACGGCGGTGGCGTGGCGGACTCCGATGCGGTTGGCGAAGGTCGATTCGAACTCACCGACGAATCGTCCTTTCGAGGAGATCCAGTTGGTGTCGAGGCATTGGTTGACCAACTCCTTTTCACGCGGTCCGATTTGCGGTTGGTAGATTGGGATTCTGATTGGGTTCATGATTCGGAAACTCGGTCGGATTGGAGAAGTTCGTGGGGGGTGACGGTGGTTGTGCCGACCCGGGAAACGACGAAGCCGGCCGCGCGGTTGGCGAGAGAGGCCGCCTCCACGGGCGACGCTCCGGCGGCGAGGGCGGCGGTCAAGGTGGCGATCACGGTGTCGCCCGCGCCGGAGACATCGAAAACTTCCCGGGCCTCGGTCGGCAAGACCTGTTCGACTTGGCCGCCGCGACAGAGAGCCATCCCGTCGGCCCCGAGAGTGATGACCAGGAGTTCCGGGGCGAACTCCCGGTGGATGCGCCGGCAAGTCTCCTCCAGCGGGTAGGGGTCGCCGAAACTCGGTTCCGGGAGGCCGGCCAATTCGAGGGCTTCGTGACGGTTGGGGGTGATAAGGCCGACTTCGCGGAATGCCAAACGCCGGGCCGGTTTGGGGTCGATTGCGACCATGACCCCCTGGGTCTTGGCGGAGGTCAGGATGGTGTTGACCAAACGTTGGGTGATCGCGCCTTTGGCGTAATCGGACAGAATGACGGCATCTGAGTCGCCGACCGCCGTGTCGATCAATTCCTGTAAGTTCGCTTCAGAGTCGAGATTGTAATGGTCGCGGATGGATTCGTGATCGATACGGCAGACCTGTTGGGTGCGGGCGATCACCCGGGTCTTGACGATAGTCGAACGGTGACCCTCGAGCAGGCAACCGGCAGGGTCGACCCCGGCGGTCTGTAATAGATTGACGAGACGGCGACCGGCCTCGTCTTCGCCTGCGGCACCAATCAATCGGGTGTGGGCGCCGAGGGAGGCGAGGTTGAGGGCGACGTTGGCCGCTCCGCCGGCGGTATGGCTTTCCCGCCGGACGTGGATGATCGGCACGGGTGCCTCGGGAGAGATCCGGCTCACTTCGCCCCAGATGTAGTGGTCGAGCATGATATCGCCCACTACTAAAATACGGCGGGTCGCGATGGCGGAGAGGAGGGCGGGTGTATTCATTCGGATAGGACGGTCCAGTCGGTGGCGTCGATCCCTTCCAGCCATTGGTGAAGGATGAGGGTGTGGACTTCTTGTATCCGGGCGGTGGAGTCACTTGGGACGATGATTTCGTGGTCGCAAAGGCCGCGGGCGCGCCCGCCGTCCCGGCCCGAAACTAAAATTGTGGTCAAGCCCCCGCGGGTGGCCGCTTCGAAGGCCGCGAGGACGTTGGGGCTGTTGCCACTGGTAGTGAATCCGACCAGGACGTCACCGCGGCGTCCCAAGGCGTCGACTCCCCGGGAGAAGACCTGGTCGTATCCATAGTCGTTACAGATGCAGGTGAGGGCGGTGGCGTCGGCGTTTAGGCAAACTGCCGGGAGGGCGCGTCGTTCCAGTCGGTATCGCCCGACCAATTCCTCGGCGAGGTGTAGGGCGTCGGCGGCGCTTCCTCCGTTCCCGCAAGTCAGGAGTTTTCCGCCGGCCAAAATGCTGGCGACAATAGCCTCTCCCGCGCGTTCGACGGCGGGAGCCAAGGTGAGGGAGGCGTGCAACACGGCCTGCAGCGAGGCAACGGAATCGGTAAAGGATGGAGCTGTCATTGGATGGAGTCGCTGAGTTCGGTTTCATCTCCGAGTTTCCGGCCGGGAACCAGGTAACCGAGGACGTAGTCTTTCACCGCTTGGTCGAGTGTGTGCCCCGAGGCGGACCAACCCGATTGACGTAGTCGGGAAATGTCCGCGCAGGTGTAATATTGATATTTACCTCGGAGCACTTCGGGCATGTCGACGAAGTCGATCGCGGCGGGAAGGTCGAGGGCTTCGAAGACCGGAGTCACCAGTTGAATCCATGTCGAGGCGTTTCCTGAACCGAGGTTGAAGAGGCCCGCCGCCCTCGGGGTCGCGGCCAGATGAAGAGTCATTGCCACCGCGTCTTTTACGTAGAGGAAATCCCGCATTTGTTCGCCGTCGGCGTAGTCCGGGTGATGGCTGCGGAAGAGTTGCACGTTGCCGGTGTCACGGATTTGTTGGAAGGCCTTATTCACCACGCTTCTCATGTCTCCTTTGTGGTCTTCGTTCGGTCCGAAAACGTTGAAGTATTTCAGCCCGACGATTCGGTCCAGCCACCCCCGGGAGGCGGCATGGAGATCAAACGCGTGTTTGGAATACCCATACATGTTCAGCGGACGGTAGCGGAGGAGGTCCTCATGTCCGTCATCCATCCCCCGGGATCCGTCGCCGTATGTCGCGGCCGATGAGGCGTAGACGAAGCGTCGGTCGCCGCGGAGGGACCACTCGGCCAAGCGGCGGGTGTATTCGAAATTGTTTTCCATCAGGAAACCGGCGTTTTTCTCGGTGGTGGCGGAACACGCGCCAAGGTGAAAAACGGTGCGGACCGCCCCCAATTCGGAGGAGTCGAGACGCTCCCAAAGTTGGTCGGCGTCGATGTAATTCGCATAGCGCAACGGCGTCAGGTTTTTCCATTTTTCATCGGTGCCGAGGCGGTCGACGAGCAGGATGTTGGAGTAACCTTGGCGGTTGAGCGCCCAGACGAGCGCGCTGCCGATGAAACCGGCGGCGCCGGTGACGAGAATCGGTTCGTTGATGTTCATAGGCTGGGTGTGGCGGTTCAGCGGGAGGATTTTCCGAGGGAATCCGGTTTCATCCGTTCAATTAAGGATGTGGTGGAGCGTCCTTCGACAAACGGGAGGAAGCGGATCTCGACGCCGGCCGCGAGGAGAGCTTCCCGTTCTGAAGAATCGAGGGATTCGAGCGTGTAGTCTCCCGCTTTAGTGTAGATATCCGGACGAATTTCGGCGATTTCAGGCGCCAGACGCGGGCCGGGAAAAACGAAAACGGCATCGACGCAACGGAGGCTGGCCAGCGCGAAGGCCCGGTCGGCTTCGCTGTTCAAGGGGCGGTCGTTTCCTTTCAGGATACGCACGGATTGATCGCTGTTCACCGCGACGATCAGGACGTCGCCGAGTTTGGCCGATTGTTGCAGGTAGGCGAGGTGCCCGCGGTGCAAAAGGTCGAAACAGCCGTTGGTCAATATGACCTTTCGTTTTTCCTCGCGACAGGATCGCCGGAATTCGAGGAGGCGGGGGAAGGAGAGGATGCGGGATTCGGTATCGGAAAACATAATACGTCAGGAGGCGGGAAAAAGATGGTCGATGGCCGCTTCGAAGTTATCAAAAACGGGATATTGGTTTTCCAGTCCGAGAGCACGGAGTTCCCCGCGGAGGTCGTCGAGGCCGGTCGCCACGCCGACTCCGAGTGTCCCGGCGGCATGAGCGGTGGCCAGGTCGGTCCCGCGGTCGCCGATGTAACAGAGTTCGTGCGGATGGAATCCGAAGTCACGGATGATCTCCGCCGCAAAACGGCTGGACGGTTTACGGTATTCTTCGGGCGAATCCGGGTGTTCCGGGGCGATGCATATCCGGGTGAATGGCGACGGGCCGAGATCGAGCAGCTCGATCAGGCGTTGGTTGCAGGCTTCGACCGCGGCGAGCGGAAACCAGCCGCGTCCGACTCCGGATTGGTTGGTGTGCATAAACAAGCTCACCCCCGCCCGGATGGCTTTTTCCAGACCCGCGCGGACGCCTGGCATCAAAGCGACTGAATCGGGTTCGGATAGATACGGCACGTGGGTGATGAGGGTGCCGTCCCGATCGAGAATCAATGCCTTGAGCTTCATTGGCTGAATTCAGGGTTTACGGAAGCGGATCGCCTTCCGGACTTCCTCCACCGTCAAATCGGTGAGATCGTCTTTTTTTAGCCAACCTACATCGGGCCCGGCGGGGAGCATTTTTACCGGATCGGTGACCTTTGACATGAGAACGAGGGTCGGGGCTTGGACGATGGCGGCGATGTGGACGGGACCGGTGTCGTTGCCGACCACTCCGGCTGCCCGCCGGGCGAGGGCGGCGATCTGGCCGATGTCGGTTTTCCCGGCGAGGTTGACGACGTCCGGGGCGACGGCGAGGAGTTCAGTCGCGATCCCGGCTTCGGCCGCGGTGCCAATGACGACGGATCCGAAGCCGTCGTCCTGAAGCCTCAGGGCGAGTTCGCCGTAGCGGTCCGCCGGCCACCGCTTATACGGACGATGCGGAGCGCAGCCCGGGATCAACAGCACGAATGGGTCGGGTAGAGCGAAGTCGTCGAGCGGGCCGTCGAGCCAATCGAGCGCCGCCTCGGGTCCTCGCGGAATCCCGGCGCGCTCCAGCATCTGGCGGTGTTGCTCGGGTACCGACAAGGATTTCCCTCGAAAGTCGGGACGCGGGTGGGAGCACCCTGGCGCTTTTCCGACCCACTCCGGCTTGCGACGGCCCAGGAGGCGGTAATAGAAGCCGGTCCGATCATTGCATTGTAAATCGTAAACGCGTTCGTAGGCGCGTTGGCGCAGTTTTTTTCCCAAGGCGAGCCAAGTGCGGAAATTGTGAATTTTCGGAGCCGGATCGGTCCAGATTTCGTCGAACCAAGGCATCGACCGGGCCAAGGCGGCAAACGGTTTCCGGGTCAGCAAATGAATCTCGGCTTCGGGGTGATGGCGCCGGATCGCTTGGAAACTTTCCATCGCCAGGATGATGTCTCCGAGAGCGCCTAATTTGATTACGAGAATTTTCGAGCGTTTTGCCATCTGTTTGGACCGCGTATTGATTACGAACGGAAAATGCGAAGCCTTGACCGGGATGGGGTCAAGACATTTGCGGCCCGGTCTCATTCTTCCCATGGAGGGTTTGGTAGACTTCCAAGGTGGCGCGGCACATCTCTTCGCGGGTGAATTCCGGGGGAATGGCGGCGGGTCGGCCGCCGGTCCGGAGAACGCGGCGGGTGGCTTCGATCAAGCCATTCAGGTCGCGCGGGAGGACGGCTCCGGCGGGGAAAACCGTTGTGAGTTGCTCGGCGACTCCACCGTGGGCGTAGCCGACCACCGGCTTGCCGATCGCCAAGGATTCAAGGGTGGTTCGTCCAAACGACTCCGGTTTTTGAGAGAGGTTCAAGGTGATGTCGCAGACCGCCATGATCTCGCGGAGGTCGTTTCGGTGCCCCACGAAGGTGATGTCGTTCGCGAGGTCGAGCGACAGGATCTCCTTGTGCAACTCTTCCAGATAACCGCCTTTTTTCTGGTGGACGTCGCCGACGACGAGACCGTGGACCGGTAGACCGTCCGCTTTCAGTCCCGCCACCAAGCGAAAGAAATCGGGATGCCCTTTGAGGCGGGTCACCCGGCCGGGGAGCAAGAGAACCGCTTTCCCTTCTAATTGCGGAAAATCGCGGCGCCATTGCTCGGTCCATTCGGCGTCCGGTTGGAAGCCGGGTCGGATGTCGGTTTGTGGAACGCCTCGGGGAATGACGACGATGCGATCGGCCGGGGTGTCGGGGAAATTTTGGAGGATGTATTCGCGCGCCGCTTGGGAGACTGCGATCACTCGTTCGCCCCGGACCATGATTTTTGAGTAGCGATTAACTGAATGGAAACCATGCAAAGTTGTGACCAACCGAGGCCGGGCCGAAGGAGGAAGTTTTCGCCAGGCCAGCCAGGCAATCCAAGCCGGGACTCGCGAGCGAAGGTGAAGGATATCGGGCGCTTCCTCCCGTAGCAAACGTCGCACGACCGGGATTTGGGCAAGACTGAAGAGATTTTTTCGATGGACCGGTAGTTGGATGTGTCGGGAACCGCCCCGTTCCAAGGCTTCGACGAGACGCCCGCCGTTGGAGACGACGATCGACTCGTGGCCTTCGGCGACCAAATGTTCGGCGATTTCCAATACGCCGCGTTCCACTCCGCCGGCGTTCAACTCGGGCAGCATCTGGATGATTTTCATGGGACGTGACGGCGCGGAAAATCCGGGAAAAAGCGCCGGGCGATGATCTCCGCGCAACGGGCGGCTTCGTCGAAGGTTCGAGCATTGGTCTGCATCGGCGTGGCGGAGGGCGAGGTCGGATCGAATCGTGAAACGAATCCTCCCTCCACCAATTGATCAAGGCCGCGGATCACCCGGGACGAGGTCCTTTTCCGGGGGACGGGAAGGACGCCGGTGATCGCCCCGGCGGTCAGCGATTCGTAGACCATCGAAACACTGTCTTCGGTCACCCATGCCGCTCCGCTCGCCGCGAGTTCGGTGGGCACCCAGTCGGGACCGGTTCGCTCCGCCGGTTCCACCGCGAGGTTTTGGAAGGTCAGCCCCTGCAAAGCCCGGGTGGTTTCCGGTGGGGTCCGGCGTGAGGTGGTCAATTTCCAGTGACGGGTGGGGGAGCGTTCGACGATTTCCCGGACTGCCGCGACGATCGAAGGGCCATCCCAGTCATGATGGGAGGAGGGGCCGCCGATCAACAATACCCCGCGACCGGCCGAATGTTCTCCGCCCGGGCGGATGGGAGTCAACGCCCCGCGAGTCAATTCGACGTTGGCGCCGCCGAGTCCGTCGTGCTCCGGAACCAGGCACAAATCGAAGCGCCGCCGCAACCAAGGGGCCGGAGCCATCAAGACTACCGTTGGAGCTCCGGTGGCCCGCTGCGCCACGAGAAGGGGCCAATGGGTCCGGCGACCGGCCCCCACCAGAAAGTCGGGCGGCGGAAAATCGGCACCTGGCGGAAATCGTTTCCGGATCCAATCGAACGGTCGGACGGTGGCGTTACCACATTGGACGATATGTTCTTGGAGGGGAAAAAGGGATTGGAGCCCGGCGACGAGCCCGCGGGTCTGGTTTTCGTGACCCCGTTTGCCATCGGTAAAGCGCCAGACATGTAAGATTCGTTCCATGGAAAAAGCCGGTTCGAGCTGCCGTCGAAAGGCAAAAACTGCCTCGCGGCCGCTCGGACCGCAAGCCTGAACCCTGTAAGGAACAGCGGGAAGGGTGTAATCAGAAGTGGTGGAATCACCGTCGTGTCATTGCGAGGAGGCTCCGCCGACGAAGCAATCCACGAAACAGCGACCCGCGCCCCTTTTCCCGGAACGTGGATTGCCGCGTCAGTCGTTCCTCCTTCCACGCAATGATAGACGGTTGTCTGTTGTTCCCACCACTTTCAAAAGTGCCCCGGGCTGGCACTCGTTGCCCGTCAGGTTGTTGCTAAATTCGGCGGAGAGGGTGGGATTGCGTCCGCTCCGCGAAGGCCTTCGGACCAGCCTTCGACCGCATTTTCTGCGGCGGAGTCTTGAAACTGACGGAGAGCGCGCCACCAGGATGTGAATCCGTCGAAAAAATCATGACCGTCGGCGTCGCTGCCACGGCTGGGATGGGGGGAGTTTCATCGTGGACTTGTTTAACTAGACTCCATCCGAAAAGGGTTTTTACGAGCGGCGATTGTTTGATTGAAGATGGATGTTTGGTGGATGAGTGGAATCCGGCACCCCCAAAGGCAGTAACCAAACAGTGAATACGGTCCGAATCGTCGTTTTGGAACCAAATTGAGCAGGATCGGTACAGGACCGATCCTCCGTCTTCGACGTTCTTTGTTTGGAATGACGGGGGGACCTCGCTCAAGCGACTTGGCACCGTCGTTTTCGCTTTCGCAGCAGGATCGTCCGACACGCATTGTAGGCCAGGCACTTCTCCAAAAATTCCTCGCGGGCTGCCGCAATGCCTGTCCGGCTGAGTTGGCCGAAGTCGAAGCCATACTTCAGGCAAAACATTAAAGACTCCACGGCCGAACGGCCGGCCCGGGCCAGGCGATACTCCTCCCCGTCCCAGTCCTCGCCAAGGAGCTTCTTTCCCTTCGATCCACTGATGCTGACGATCTCCACTCCCAACTCCCTGACCCGATCATGGCCCTCCCGCGAAGAATAGCCGTCGTCCACGCTGGTCAGGTGCGGTATGACTCCAGTGTTGGCGATCGCTCTTTCCACCATCGGCACCAGGTTGGAGGAATCGGAGGTGTTGCCTGAATCGACCTTCAGCGCGACGACATATCCATTGGCGCTTCGGGCCAATTGCGGCTTGTAGCCGATGACCGGCTGGCGACCTCCCTTTTGGATGTAAGCCGCCGAGCGGTCGTGAACGCTCAAGACGCGCTCGGTCGAAGGAAAGGTTTTTTCTTCGAAAATGCGTTGGCGCATTTGTTCGAGCGACTTCGTGGCGAGGTGCAGACTCTCGACAAACAGATCGACACGCGCTTTGGCCTGTTGGCGCAAGCTGGGCAGGATCCGCCCGTTGTCGAGTCGTTCGTTCCAGCTTGCCTCCACGCGCTTGAACTCGTTATCCGCATGGCAAAGAAGTTTGGCCGCCAACTCAATGAACTCCCGGCAAAACTTCTGGAACTTCTTCTTTTTCTTAGCGTTAAGATTGATTTGAAAAGGCTTTTTCGAGAGCTCTTCGAGGTAGCTCTCCATGCGTCCCGGGCGGATATTTGCCAAACCGAAAAGCTCGAACTTGCGGCCGATCTCATAAAGGCGCCGGGCCAGGACGAAGATGGTCTTGGCATCGGTCGGCCAGCACGAATTGGCCTTGGTCGCGGTACTATCGATCAGGACCTGATCGAAGCTGTCGAGCTCTTCCCGGCTGGCCCGGTTTAACTGGGCGGAAAGGATCGCCTCACGCGTTTCAAGGCTGATCGCATTGAGCAACTCGCTCATGGTCGAACGCCCCGGCAGGCTCAGCCCGCGTCCGACCAGAAAAGCTTCCAGGCTTTTGGACTCGCCCATGAAATCCAGCGCTTCCTTGTTGGTGCAGGAGCCGTGATAGCCGCGCGTCAACAGCAAAACCCCCGCTACCGCGCCAGGCATCCGTGGCCGCCCTTGTTCGAGCACCTCCAGTTTACCCGGCAGTTTCCGGCCCTTGGCATCGAAGCGTGGCGGCGGAAAACTCTCGGGAAGGTTTTCGAGCCCGGCCAACGCACCGTTTTGGCTCTGGAGAAAAAGACGGTCGGCCCGCCGGAGCTTCTTTTTCTCCAAGCCGTGCCGGTCGAGATCGGCCTCGATTTTCACCACCAAATCGCGCCTCGAATCGAATAAATCGGCACTTTCGGCCAAGAACTCGCTGAAATCCGTGCTCGCGGCGTAATAAAAGTTCACTAGCGTCCAGTTAAAAGTCCTTGAATACCAGTTGGTTCGAAATATCATTCGCGGGTTTTTCGTTATTATAGTTTGCAAATAGCTGATTCATAGGGGTCTTCTGAAATACGTTGACGCTCAAGATTTGTAGAATTCGGCTGAGACTTTCATCGAGTCCATGGACCTTATTGA
Source organism: Verruconatronum alginivorum (assembly GCF_056590205.1). Classification (NCBI taxonomy): domain Bacteria; kingdom Pseudomonadati; phylum Verrucomicrobiota; class Opitutia; order Opitutales; family Verruconatronaceae; genus Verruconatronum; species Verruconatronum alginivorum. The sequence continues at coordinate 5,496,685 of NZ_JBWPVQ010000001.1, forward strand.
GACAGGCCACCATGAGGTAGACGCACGTGGCGATCCATATCTGGGTGCGCACCGCGTTGTCACTGGTTCCGTAGAATGCTTTTATTCGAAGATTCTGCTTGATCCATTTGAAGAAGAGTTCGATCCGCCAGCGGCTCTTGTAAATCGCGGCGATGGTTAACGCAGGCAACGTTAAATTGTTTGTAAGGAATGTCAGGCGCTTGTTTGTTTCGGTATCGAAATAAGAAATACGGCGAAGGCGGTCAGGGTAATCCCGTTTTCCCTTTTTCGTCCGCAAGACGATCACTTGATCGCATCTGAGACCAGTGGATTTATCAACCTGCCGAGATTCACACACGGTGAATCGGGTATTGGATTTACTGCGAATAACGAAGAATGCACCAGCCAGATGGATACGGAAAAGGCGGGCGAAATCCAGGTAGGCACGATCAAAAACATAGATGCTTCCCTCCTCAAATGCCATGCGATCGAGAAAGTTGACGTCATGAATTGATCCATCGGTAATGCTGATGAACACAGGGATCGAGCCGGCAAGATCGATCTGGGTATGCAGCTTGATCGCCGCCTTCGTTCTTCTGAACTTCGCCCACGGGAAAATAGAAAGGCACAGGTCGATAGTCGAGGCGTCAACCGCGTAAACCATCTCATCCATCTCCAAGCCGTTCGGCTCGTTGACGTAAAGGCGGCGCGCCTTACGAATGAGAATTTGGCCGAGCGCTTCATAAATTCGCCAATCCCGAAACTCGTTCGCGTAAGCAATGTTGGTTCGGGTGATGTTGCCCCGAATTCCCATGGCGTAGAGATGTTGACTGTTACGTAAACAAGCTTCGATATCACGCAATCCTTCGCGAAATGTGATCTGCGCAAATGCCATTGCCAGGAATTGGTCACGTGCGCTCATTCCCCGACTCTGGCGAGGCATCGGGTAGAGAGCAACGCAACGCTCAAACTGCTCGCGGTGCAGCGTATCCATTACTTGGGTGAAAATGAGACGGCCTTCGTTCATGAGGCCAGTCTCAATAAGCCCGCCCCGAACACCAGACCAAGCTTCAAATGCGTCACAACAAACTCACCTCTTTAGATCATGAAAATCCGTTACTTACAAATCCGAGGTGGCCCCTTAGCTGGACGCTAGTGATAAAAGTTATTGAAACAGGGCGTGAAATGTGCAGGATTGCCGTTGGCCTCAGTTGTTGAACTATGGTTAGGTTTAGTCATTTAACCACAACAGCTTGAGGCCGCTTGTATTTCAAGCTTAAATACGGTTAATATTCCCGTTTTCCTGGCCGATTTTCGATAGCCAATCACCTTTTCGGACACGCTCTAACTAGGTCCCGTCCGAAAAGGGTTTGCGGCGACCGGACCGGCCTGGAAACACACCCCACCGCTCTAGCGAGCGGTCCCCCCTCTCAAGAGGGGATCTTTTTGTAAGCCATTCCCCTCTTGAGAGGGGGGACCATGCGCGAGCATGGTGGGGTGTGTCCCCGCTGGTTTCAACCAAGCGAACGCCCGAAACCCTTTTCGGATACCCTCTAACTATGGAGAGTCCGCGGGTCAGCCCACTGGCTCGGAAGGCTGGAGCGAATACGACTTTTCCCAATGAAGGAAAATCGCGACCGCGAGTCCGCGCTGCCGACGATCATCGCCATGACCACTATTTGGTAGCGGATCGCCAGCAGGGGATCGATTCCGGCGATGATCTGGCCAATGGGGAAGCGCATGGCCACGCCGACCGGGGTGTCGGCGTTTTGGAACCGCGTCTCCGAATGGTGACCACCGCACCGATTTCGTGGAATGGGACGATTATCCCAGTCTGACTTAGACTAACTGAGACTGGACCCAGTCGATTATGAGAGGCAGGATCGAAAGGTCAGGAATGCGCCAAAGGCGCAGGGCTTGTAAGTCGCTGTGCCTTAGCTGTTTGATAGAATGGCGGAGAGGGTGGGATTCGAACCCACGGTACCGTTTCCGGCACACCTGATTTCGAGTCAGGCACATTCGTCCACTCTGCCACCTCTCCGGATCAGGAAAGAGGGATCTTCGATGAGTTTTTTCCGCTTTTCAAACGTTAATTCGGAAAAAAACGTCGTCATTCCGTTGGGTCAGGATCCGACGGGATCGTGCGAGGTCTTCGCGAGGGCTTCGGCCAGGGCCAGGGCGGGCTTGGCCCGGTTCAAGATGTAGAGATGATAACCGGGAGCGCCGCGGGCCAGCAGATCCTCGATCTGTCGACTGGCCCAGTCGATTCCGATCGCTATCACTTGCTCCGGATCGTCCTGCGCCGCATCGAGCCGCTCGGTGAGGCCCGCGGGCAGGGTCGCTCCACACATTTGGGTGAAGCGTTGGATTTGTTTGTAGGACAAAACCGGCATGATGCCGGGGATGATCGGAATGGTGATTCCGGCGGCGCGGGATCGATCGACGAAATCAAAGTAGGTTTCGTTGTCGAAAAAAAGCTGCGTGGTTACGAAATCCGCGCCGTTGTCGACTTTGGTTTTCAGGTGGCGGATATCGGTCGCAAGGTCGGATGCTTCGGGGTGTTTCTCCGGATAACCGCCGACCCCGATGCAGATTTCGGGATGGGTTTCTTTCAGCAATGCGACCAGGTCGGAACCGTAACGCAGGCCGTCCTTCTCTGGAATGAAAGTCGTTTCGCCTTTGGGTGGGTCTCCCCGGAGGGCCATGATATTGCGGAAGCCATCGGCGTGAAATTGGTCGACGGTTTCGGCGATTTCCCGGCGGTTGGCGCCAACGCAGGTGAGGTGCGGCATCACGAGCAATCCGAGATCGTCCTTGAGAAAGCGGGCGGCCCGGGCGGTCCGTTCGCGGGTGCTGCCGCCCGCCCCGTAAGTGATCGAGACAAAATCCGGATCGAGATCGAGCAGGCGCCGGGCCGTCGCGCAAAATTGATCCCACCCCGGCTCGTCTTTGGGGGGGAAGAATTCAATCGAGCGGACCGGTTTGCCGGTTTGAAGAAGATCCGAAATCCTGCCGTTAATTATCATTCCCATCAAAGTATGCCGATATGTTGATGAGTAAAGCTAAAACAGGGGATGGATGTGAAAGGAATTTCGCCGGAGTCCGATCGGGAGTTTTTGCTTCAGGCGAAACCGTCGGCCCAAGCGAACGTGCGAAAAACCCGTTCGTCCAACAACCGCGGCTGAAGCGCGCGGCTCCGGTGCCTTACCAGTGACCGTATTCGCCCTTTTTCAGGGAGCGGCTGAAGGCGACGAGGAGGCGGACGGTATTTTCGACGTCGTTTAAATCGACCAGTTCGCTGGGCGTATGCATGTAGCGGAGCGGGACTGAGAGCAGACCGGTGGCGATGCCGCCGCGGGCGATTTGAATGGCGCGCGCGTCGGTACCGGTCGGTCGGGGGTCTGCTTCCAGTTGGTACGGGATCTCCTCCTGTTCGGCGCAGTCGATCAGGCGTCTAAAAACGATCGGGTTGATGTTGGCGCCGCGGCAGATGATCGGTCCGGCTCCGAGCTTCGTTTCGCCGTATTTGCGTTGGTCGCAATCGGGGTGATCGGTGGCGTGGCCGACATCGACGGCGATCGCGAGGTGGGGGTTGACCGAATAGCCGGTGGTGACGGCTCCGCGGGTGCCAATCTCCTCCTGCGTGGTGGCGACGGAGACGATTTTGGCCTGGAAGTTCTTCTCGGCGGAAAGCCGGAGCAAGGTTTCGCCGACGATGTAGGCGCCGCTTTTGTTGTCGAAGGCCCGGGCGACGCCGACGTTGCCCCGGATGAGTTCGAAGCTTTGATCGTAGGTGGCGACGTCGCCGATTTGGATCAGTTCGAGGGCTTCTTTCTTGTCGCGGACGCCTATGTCGATCCACATTTCGTGGATTTGCGGCACCTTTTCGCGGTCTTTTTGATCCCTCAAATGGATGGCGCGTTTGCCGGTGACGCCTTTGATTACGCCGTGGCGGGTCTGAATGCTGACCCGACGGCCGGAGATGACGGTGCGGTCGTGTCCGCCGATGGTGTCAAAGTAGAGGAAGCCGTCCTTGTTGACGTAGGTGATGATCAACCCCAGTTCGTCGATGTGTCCGGCCAGCATTAAAACAGGATCACCGGAAGGATTCAGGGTGGCGATTCGATTGCCGAGGGCGTCTTTCCGGTAGTCGTCGGCGGCGGGTTCGACGTAACGGTCGAAGACGGCTTGGGCTTCGGTTTCGTAGCCGGAGGGAGACCGGGCGTTGAGGAGATCGACGAGAAAGTCGGGCGCGTGGGAGTCGTTATCGTTCATTCAGCGGTTGTTTCGGATGGCGCGTTCGTATTCCTCCATGGCGCGGGGCATCATGGCGTGGAGGTTGGCGATTCGTTGTTCGTCGCTGGGGTGGGTGGAAAGAAAGGCGGGAGGACGGCCGTGGCCCGCGGCGGCCTCGCTCATCCGTTGCCAGAAGGTGATCGCCTCGCGGGGGTCGTAACCGGCGCGGGCGGCGTAGAGGATGCCAATTTCGTCGGCTTCGGTCTCGGCCCGCCGGGAGTAGGGGAGCTCGATGCCGATGGTGGCGCCGAGGCCGTACGCGACCATGATTGCTTGACGGGTTTGGGCGTCCTGGTCGCGGGCGGCGACGTCGATGCCGATGCCGACGGCGGACAACGCCATGGCGCGGGACATCCGTTCCGCTCCGTGGCGGGCGGTGGCGTGGGCGACCTCGTGGCCCATGACGGCGGCGAGACGGTCGTCGGTGTCGGCGATGCGAAGGATTCCGGTGTAAATACCGATTTTGCCGCCGGGGAGGGCAAAGGCGTTCAGGGTGTCATCCCCCTCGAAAACGACAAACTCCCATTGCGCGTCCGGAAGGTGTTCCGCGGCTTGGGCGGCGATCCGTTGTCCGACGCGGGTGACCATGGCGTTGGCTTCGGGGTCGGTGGAAATGCGTTCCCCGGCCTTGATTTGACTGAAGGCTTCGGCGCCGAGGGCCATTTCCTGACCGATCGGCATCAGCATCAATTGAGTGCGGCCGGTTTCGGGGACGGTGTGGCAGCCGGACAAAAAGATTCCCGCGGCTGCGAGCAGACCGGTCAAACAGCTAACTGTGTTTTTCATAGAAACTTAGGTTACAAAGTGGATGTGAGCTTGTCAGGCTATTTCTCGTAAAAGGTGCGATAAGAAAAGCCGGTTCTCAACTGGAGAGGAAGATTTCAGGAGAAGGGAATCCGGGGAGGGGGGGAAACGGAACGAGTGGTCGTGTCAATTCGCCGTGTTTTACTCCGCCGGGGACAACGCGATCCGGGAAATGTGGCGGCAAAGCCAAGCGGAGCCAACCCGACTAATCTTCTTATGAACTTCACTGTTCATGCGGGTTGGAGGGCGATCAGGTTTTCGCGCGAAGCGCTTTGGAGTGCGGTGCGTCCCCGCATCGCTTTCGAATGGCCAACGACAACCGTAGGCCCGGCAGCCCTTCGACTGCCGGAGCTCTTCCGCACGCTCGAAAGCTCCGCGGGGACGCGGAGCACCAAAGAGGCTCCGCCTCGGAAACCAAGTTTCATTCTATGTTGTTCCCCGGGCGCAGCCCGGATTCTTGCTCTTGAGGCGATCAGGTCAGAGGCGGACCGGGATCGATTCGGAGGCGAGGTAGTTTTTGACTTGAGGGATGGTGTAGGTGCCGAAATGGAAAAGGGAGGCGGCGAGGACGGCGCTGGCCTGGGCGTCGCGGAGGACGTCCCGGAAGTGTTCGAGTTTGCCGGCGCCGCCGGAGGCGATGACCGGCACGGTGACCGCTTCGCCGACCCGACGGGTCAGTTCGAGGTCGTAGCCGGCGAGGGTGCCGTCGGCGTCCATGCTGGTGAGGAGGATTTCCCCGGCGCCGAGGGAGACCACTTCGCGGGCCCAGGAAATGGCGTCGAGTTCGGTCGGATTCCGGCCGCCGTGGGTGTAGACGCGCCAGCGATCTTCGCCCGGTTCCCGTTTGGCGTCGATCGCCACCACGATGCATTGGTTGCCAAACTTGCGGGCGGAGTCGCGGACGAGCTCGGGTTGCAGGATGGCGGCGGTGTTGAGGCTGACTTTGTCGGCCCCGGCGTTGAGCATCTGGCGGATGTTCTCGACGGAACGGAGGCCGCCGCCGACGGTGAGCGGCATGAAACATTCGGAAGCGGTTTCGCTGACCACCCGATGCATGATTTCCCGTTCGTCGCTGGAGGCGGTGATGTCGAGAAACACCAGTTCGTCGGCACCCTGTTCCTGGTAGGCTTTGGCGCAGGCGACCGGGTCGCCCGCGTCGCGGAGTTCCCGGAAGCGGACCCCTTTGACGACGCGTCCCGCCGTGACATCCAGGCAAGGGATGATGCGTCTGGAGAGCATCGGTTCGCGGTTATTCCACGCGTTGGACGTCGGGATCGAAGCTGACCACCAACTTGTAAACCTGCCCGACCCGCATGTTGAGCGGATGGTCGCGGCGGAGGTGCTGGAGGTAATGGATCTTCCCGTAAGGCGAGCGGTAGGCGGCGTTGTCGGAGACCACTTCGGTTTCCTGCCAGCTCGCTTGGAAGTCGTCCTTGATCACTTCACAACCGAGGCCTTGCGGTCCGAGGGTCAGTGTGCTCGCCGCGTGATAACGGCTATGCGGAGCGCCGATGACCAGCGCGTAGTGCATTTTCTCCAACTGAATGTTGTTCTTCACCGTGAAGGAGAACTCGCTGACGATCTTCTTGCCGGTGAAGGTCCAGCTGACTTTGCAGCTGCCGATGCCTGGAATGATTTGGCGATCCTTGGTGATCAGTTCCGGTTGTTCGTAGCGGAGGTAGAAGGAGTTGCGCGGACCGAGGCCGGTAACGCAACGTTTTCCGTAGAACGCGGGGATGAAGGCCTGCTTGTTGATCGTCAACTCCGGGATCATGATCGGCAGGTAGGCTTCCACCGGCCATTCGAAGATCCCCGGGCAGTGCGGGAACGGAAGGTCGTCGGAATTGATCTTTCCGGGATAGGCGCCGACCAGCGGGAGCTGAAACTGGAGTCCGGATTCGGCGTCGCGGTAAAGGTAGAGCCCTTGTTCCTTGCGGTTGGCTTTGTCGAAGATGACGAAACGACCGCCGGTTTGAACCGGTTGCGGTTTGGTGACGGCCGGAGCGTTGATGGTCGTCGCGAGGCGGGACCATTGACTGAGGTAGCGGGCGCCGTCGAAATTGGCCATCCGGGTGGTGTGACGTTCGACGGTATTGCGTTCGTCGTCGCGGATCACCAGGTAGCCGTGCTCTTGATCGAGGTAGGTGGTGAAGAAGCAGACGAACAAACGGCGGAGGACGTCGAAATACTTCGGTTGCTGGTCGCCAACGATCCAGCCGTCGCGGAAGGCTTGGAGGAGGAGGCTGATGCAATGCATCTGGCCGTAGGCGCCGATGGCGCTTCCGTAGGCCCAACCGAGGCCATCCTGGCGGGCCATGTCCGGCAGCATCCGGATGTATTTTTCGGCATGGGTCCGGAGGCTGGGGAGTTTCCGCTCGCGCAAGTTGAGATTGGCGTGGAGCTGGAGCGATTGGCGGATGAAGACGAAGGTCAGGATCCCGTAGATGTTGAAGGCGCCGCCGAGGCCCGCGGGTGCGTCGTCGACGAATCCATGGGAGCTGTGCTCGGAGATCCGTTCGAGGAAGCGGTCGATCAACTTGCCGGTTTCGTCCTTCTTGGAGAGCCCCATGCTGTAGCGGGCGACCGATTTGGCTACGTTGAACGCCTGCCAGTGGTTGTCGTAATCGCTTCGGGCGAGCAAGAGTTTGTCGAGGCGCTCGCGGGTCGGTTCGACCAGGCGCTCCCAAACGGGATTGCGTTCCTTCGACGGGCCGAAGGAGAGGAGGGCCAGCGCGGCGTAGGCGAGGCCGTTTTCCGCCGGAGGATCGCGGAAGGCTTGCGCAGTGATCAGGCGGGCCGCCAGGTCGATCAGATCGTGGCCCTCGAGAGTGGTCTCGTTGGTGGCGCGATAAAACTCGCCGATGGCCAAGGCGGCATGGCCGGATTCGTCCACTCGTGGATCTTCGCCCTCCACCGGTGTGATCGATCCATCCGGATTGATGGAGGAGAGATTGTGGCCCAGCATGGAGCGGGCCATATCCAAACACTGCTCAGAAAAACTCTGCATGTAAACGGTTAGACGGTTTTACGACGAAAAAAGAAGGTTGTCGGGGACGGAACGGAGCTTGTCAACGACTTATCGGCAAATCCACGCAGAATTCGCGCGGAATTCGAGATTTCGGGTGGTCCGGGGACGACGAAGGTTCAGAATTTCGATACGTCCGGCGATCGGTCGCGCGGCCAAGGGGCGGGATTTCGGGCGTGGTGGAGATCGGGAATGAAAGCGATCTTGTCAAAGGGAAGCGGAGGTTGCATCTTGTCTTGAGATGTTAATCCGGACGCTGACCACAGGGCCACTCGAAACCAACGCTTATCTTTTGACCGATCCTGGGAGCCATGATGCTCTTCTGGTGGATTGTCCGGAAGGTTCATTTGAAGAGGTCCGGAAGTTGCTCGAAGGGACGTCGACGCGGGTGACCGCGATCCTTCTCACCCATGGTCATTGGGACCATACCTACGATCTGGCGGCTTTCCAGCGGACCGGCGCGTTGGTGCACGCCCATCCGCTCGACCAGGGGTTGATTGAACATCCCGAAGTGATGACTGCGTTGATGCCGGGCGACCTCCACGTGGAGCCGGCCCGGATCGACGTGCCGATCCATGACGGCACGGAATTGTCCTGGTGGGGAAAGCGGGTCGAGGTGCGACATGTTCCAGGGCATTGTCCGGGCAATGTTCTCTTTTATTTCCAGGAGCCGGGAGCGGCGTTCGTCGGCGACGCGATTTTCGCCGGCAGCATCGGGCGTTATGACTTTCCCGGGTGCAGCTTCGCCGACCTGGAGCGCTCGATCAAGACCCGGATATACACCTTGCCGGATGCGACCGCCTTGTATCCGGGGCATGGGCCTTCGACCTGGGTCGCGGTGGAGAAGAAAGACAACCCATACGTCCGGGGAGATTGACCAAGTGAACGATTCCGAGAAGAAGGGATTCATGCGGCGGGCGTTGACCCTGGCCGAGCAGGGTTGGGGGAAAACGCATCCGAATCCGATGGTTGGGGCGGTGATCGTCGAGGAGGGCCGGATCGTCGCCGAAGGGTTTCATGCACAGGCGGGCGGGGATCATGCGGAAGTCGCGGCGTTGAAGCGTCTCGGCCGTCGGCCCGCCGCCGGGGCGACATTATTCGTCACTTTGGAACCATGTTCGACGGAAGGTCGCACGGGGGCTTGTACTGAAGCGATCCTGGAGGCGGGTATCCAACAGGTGGTGGCGGGGGCTTCCGATCCGAATCCAGCTCATTGTGGAAAAGGTTTCACCCTGTTGCGTCAGAATGGGGTGAGCGTGGAGGAAGGGGTTCTGCAAGAAGAATGCGCTGATTTGAATCTCGTATTCAATTACTGGATCACACGTGGCCGGAGTTTCTTTGCCGGTAAGGTAGCCACTACGCTCGACGGGAAGATCGCGTGTCGGACCGGGGCCTCCAAGTGGATCACCGGGGAGGTGGCCCGCCAGGACGTGATGCGGTGGCGCCGATTGTTTCCGGCGATCGGAGTGGGGACGAACACGGTGTTAAAGGATGAACCCCGTTTGACCAGCCGGGTCGAGGGCGAGGAGGAGTGGTGTCCGGTCCGTTTTGTTTTCGACGGATTGTTGCGGACGGCCCACCAGAAGGATTTGCCGTCGGTGTACACCGACGATTATCGCGACCGGACGATCGTAGTGACGACGGAGCATGCGGGCACCGGTTATGTGCGACGGTTGAACCAGGAAGGGTTGAAGGTCTGGTGTTTCCCGGCGAAGATGCCGCGGGTGCCGTTCGAGCTCTTCCGGGAACGTTGCACGGCGGAAGGCATTGTCGGCGTCTATTTCGAGGGAGGATCGCAATTGTTGAGCGAGATGATGCAAAATCGTCAGTTGGATTATCTCTTCTGTTATCGGGCTCCGATGTTCTTCGCTGACGATAAGGCGAAACCGGTCCTGCGGGGATTGCGGACGGAGCGGATCGACCAGGCGGTGCGCTTGAAGGAAGTGAAACATACCTTTTTGGCGGATGATCAGCTGATGCGCGGGATGATGAGTTATCCGGAGAAGATGAGCGTCGATGAGATTATTTTTAGCCACGGGTAACGCCCATAAAGTCGGCGAGTTCGCCCGGTTGTTCGCGGAGGCGGGAGTGGCCGTCACGGTTCATTCGGCCAAGGAGGCGGGGGGCATGCCCGAGGTGGAGGAGAACGCCGTCGATTTCGCGGGTAATGCGCGGATCAAGGCGGAGGCGCTGCGGGCGCGAATTCCGCTGGATGGGTGGGTTTTGGCGGACGACAGCGGTCTGGAAGTCGAGGCGCTCGGGGGTCAGCCCGGGGTTCGTTCCGCCCGGTATGCCGGACCGGGGGCGACGGATGCGGCGAATCGCGCGAAACTTTTGGAGCGAATGCGGGAAATCCCGGCAAATGGGCGCCGGGCTCGGTTCGTTTGCGCCCTTTGTTTGTTGGGTCCCGCCGGGGAGGAGCGGATGTTTGAGGGGATTTGCCCGGGGCGGATTGTGACGGAGGAGCGGGGCGGCGAGGGATTCGGTTATGATCCGTTATTCGTCGCCGACGGCTTCGATCGGACGTTTGCCGAAGTTGACGGTGGGGAGAAGGACCGGGTGAGCCACCGGGGCCGGGCGTTGAGGGCCTTGGCGGAGTGGTTGCGGCGTTCGCGGCACGGAGATTGATTTTTCTACCGCGACTGGATGTCGCCGACGGGCGCCCGCGAAAAGGCGGAGAGAATCGAGTCGAATCCCCGTGTTTCTTCGCGGGCCCGGGCGGATTTACCGGTGAGTCCGATTAACTTACCCTTTTTCGTATTCCTTGAGAAACCCGATGAACTCGCGGCGGTGTTCTTCTTCGTCCCCCAGAAGGGCGATGACCATGTCCTGGGTGACGTAATCGACCCCTTCGCACAGCTGGATGATCTTGGAGTATTGAGCGATCGCTCCTTCTTCCGCCTCGATCACTCCGCGGATCACTGAAGTGATGTCGGTGGTGTCTTCTTTCGGCTGGAGGGAACGTTGGTTCCGTTCCAGGGCGAGGGAGCCGGGGACGAGCCCGCCGATGGTCTTGATCCGCTGAGCCAGTTTTTGGGCATGCTGGACCTCCGTCATGATGTCGGCCGCCAGTTCCTTTTTGACGACCTCGGAGCGGACTCCGTCCAAATTGACGGAGGCGGCGATGTAGTTTTGGACGGTTTCCAGCTCCATTGCGTAGGCGACCTTGAGTTCTTCGATGATTTGTTCCTGCTTCATATTGTGGATCGTTTCTTCGGCTAATCGATGGTTTAAATCGGTTCAAATCATAGAGTAACGGTTGGGGGGATCCGCGTCAAGGAAGGGGTTCACGAAGGAGGGTTGACGAATTTTTGATAAGTTTTTCACGTCCAAATGACTTGCCCGCCATGAGGCGCGCCGACAGAGTCGTTTTCCGAAATCCGTCATGTTGTCCCTTTTGAAAAGCCAGCGAAACAGTGGGTTCACCCTGATTGAAATCTGTGTGGCTGTGGCGATCCTGGGCCTTACAGTCGCATCGTCGATCACGGCTTTGGGCATCGGGTATGCGATGTTGGAGTCGGCCCGGGACAACACGTTGGCCTCGCAGATTCTCCAGAGCGAGATGGAAAACCTCCGGCTGATGAATTGGGAAAAGATCAGCGAATTGGAGGATGGCGAATTTGAAATCGAGGCGAGTTTTCAAGCCGTGGCGGCCCACCGGTTTTCCTGTTTCCGGACCGTGGTGGAGGAGGAGTCGAAGCCGGGATTCCGGGAGATCACTCTGGAGGTCCAATGGACGACCGCCCGGGGGAATGTCTCGACCCGCCGTTACGTCAGTTATTTTTCCAGAACCGGTCTGAACGATTATTACTACCGTGCGTTCCGTTAAGATTCCAGTTGATTCCAGGGGGTTCTCTCTGGTGGAGATGATGGTCGCGAGTTCGCTGGCCAGCATGATTCTGGCGGCCATCCTGGGTTCGTTTATTTTCATGGCGCGAAGCACCTTCAGCATCGCGAATTACGCGGAAATGAATACCGAGAGCCAGATGGGGTTGGAGCATTTTGGCCGGGACGTTCGCTCCGCTCAGGATATTTTGCCCGGATTCAACAGCACCGAGTTTACGATCTTATTGCCCGGGGTGGACGGAGATGCTCCGCAACAGGTGACTTTCCGCTATTTGCCGAACCATCCCGACCGGCCGCTGTTACGGATCGATGCGTCGGGGAGCCGAGCCCTGATGACCGGCGTGCGTGAGCTCGCCTTCAATTATTACGACCTGCAGGCGGAGCCCGCGGAGGTTCCGCTCCGCGTCAAACAGATCCAGCTGCGCTTGACCTTGGTTCGCGAGGCGCTCGCGCTGCACAACACGGAAAAAGTCGTTTCCGCCCGCTTCATTTTACGCAACAAAACCGTCAGTAACTAAACCCAAGGCACGTTATGATCACGAATAAGCAGAATCGTCCGATGGAGAGCCGCCGGGGGTCCGTCCTGGTCGTCGCGGTCATTTTGGCGACCGTCATGGCGATGGGTATCGGCAGTTTCATGCAATTGGCCCAAAGCCAGAATCGGTCGGCCAATATCTCATTTTACAGCAACAATAGCCTCAACCTGGCCGAAGGCGGGGTGGAAAAGGCGTTGTATGCCATTAACTTCGATGAATGGGACGGCTGGACGATATCGGGCAACGTCGCGACGTTGACCCCGGTCGAGCTCGATCTGGGGAGCAACCGAGTCGGCATCATGCGGGTCCAGGTCACCGATTTCGAGACCAATCCGGTGGTCATCGCGGAAGGACGGACGCTTCCGCCGAATCTCCCGCCGGTCACGAAGCAGGTCGAGGTTCGATTGACCCGCCGTAGCCTGTTCGCCAACGGCATCACTTCCCGGCAAGGGGTCACCTTCAGCGGGGGAAACGCGTGGGTCGGGAGTTATAAGTCGAGTAAAGGGGATCCGTCGGCCTCCAATACGTTCGACAACGGATCGGTGGCGAGCATCTCGGTTGCGGCCAACGCGATCGACCTCTCCAATTCCACCGTGTACGGGTATGTTGCGACCGGGGGCTCGATGCCCTATGTCGGCTCGAACGGACGCATTTACGGCGCCGACACGCCAGCGGGAGTCCAGATCGATCCGAATCGGGTCGCGCTCGATTTCGCCTCCGACTTCCCGGATATTGAGGAGCCTTCGACGTCGCTTAATCTACCAATCATCAATTCCAATACTACGTTGGGGACCCCCGGCGGACCTCATGTTTCCTATCTGGTGAATGCCATCACCATCGCGGGACACAGTACCTTGCGGATCGACGGTCCGGTCACCTTGGTAGTGGAAGGCGAGGTTAGAGTGTCGGGAAACGCCAGTATTGTGGTGACGGCGAACGGCAAGTTGGAGATGTATGCGAGAAACAATGTCGATATCGCCGGGAACGGGACGGTGAACGCCACCACTTACCCGCAAAATCTGTTGATCTACGGGTTAAAATCGAGCGGCCAAACCATCAGTATCTCGGGAGGGTCGCAGTTGCGGGCCGCGATCTACGCCCCTAAAGCCAATGTCGCGATCAGCGGGACCGGCTTGGTCCTCGGGGCGGTCGTCGGAAATCGGGTTAATTTGAACGGTAACGTCAATTTCTACTACGACGAAGATTTGGCGGAATACGGCATGGACAAAACCTTTCGTCTCGACCGCTGGCGGGAACTTCATTTCGCCGCCGATCGTTTCGTCTTCGCGGAGTAGGACCCACTTTCAGCCGTGCCCGGGTGGGGCGACGGTCAGCGCCCCCGGCGGCGGCCCCAATGGCGAAGGGCGCCTAGAAAGAACCCCTCGAGTGCGGCGGTTTCCTGGAGGTTGACCCGGAGCAGACCGGCGGCGCGTTCGAGTTCGGCGACGGTGTCGGCGAAGGCCCGGAGGGCGCCGGGGGTGTCGAGCCGCTTTTCCGCGAACGCGCGCAAACGATGCTCGAGGGCGGCGAAGAGTTGGTCCCGCAGGGCGAGGCGCATCCCTTCCGACAAGGCTTGTTCCTCTTCGTCGGACAGGTTTTCCGGCAAACTCTCTTTTTGCGTTTTCCATGCCTCGGCGATCGTGTTTTTCAACAACGGCGTGAAGCGGGCCAACAGTCCGTACAGGGTCAGCACCTGGCGGCAAACCTCCTGTTTCGAGCCGAGTTGGTCGCCCATGCCTTCCAGCCAGGTGGAGTAGTCGTCGAGCCAGGCGATCAATGCCTCGGGAAACTCCTCGCGGGCACCGGCGGAGGGCAGCCGGAAGTGGAGGCAGCGGCTGCGGATCGTGGGCAAAAGGAAGTGGGGACGGCTGGTCAGGAGGAGGATGGTCGTGTCGGCGGGCGGTTCCTCCAGGGTCTTCAGGAAAATGTTGGCGGAGGAGCCGTGCATCCGGTCGGCTTCGTAGAGAATAGCCACTTTGCCGCCGCCCTGGCGGGAGGAGTGGTTGAGGTCGCGGATGAGGTCGCGGGTATGACCGGCCGAAATCTGCCGCATCTTTCCGACCGGTCGGACGGTGAAGAAATCAGGGTGTTTGGCGAGGGTGAGCGGGGATCCTTCGCCGGCGAGGATCTGCCCGGCCAGATGGTGGGCGGTCGCCTCCACCGAGTCCAACTCCTCGCCGCTGATGATCAAGCTGTGGGAAAGGCGGTTTTTGCGCAGGGCCTCCAGCATCACCCGCACCGGGCGGGTGGCGAGAATATCATTGTTCGACGAGAGGAGAGACGGCATCCCAGATTTTTTCGGAGATTTTTTCAGGCGGCATCGTTCCGTCGACCACGATGAAACGATCGGGAAAGGTTTTGGCCAGGACGAGATATCCTTCGCGCACCTTTTCGTAAAAATCAATGTTCTCCTGCTCCATCCGGTCGGGAAGATCGCTCGGGCGGTGCCGGATCCGGCTCAGTCCCACCTCGGCCGGAACGTCGAGGACCACGGTGAGGTCCGGCATGATGTCGCCGACGGCGAAGCGATTGATGGCATTGACCGGGTCCGCGGAGATCTTGCGGGCGACTCCCTGGTAGACGGTGGTCGAGTCGAGGAAACGGTCGCAGAGAATCACCTTGCCGGCTTTGAGGCTCGGGAGGATCACTTCGCGGACCAATTGGGCGCGACTGGCCGCGAACAACAGGAGTTCGGCCGACGGGCACATGTTTTTGCCGGCGGCGCTGTGTTTGAGCAGATGGCGGATTTCTTCCCCGATCTCGGTTCCGCCCGGTTCCCGGGTGACGACCACCTCGCGCCGGGCCTCTTCGATCCGGGAAACGAGCAGACCGATTTGGGTGGTCTTGCCGCTTCCTTCAGATCCTTCGAAGGTCACGAAAACGCCAGGGTGTTTGGCCGGATTTTTTCTGGTCTGCATGATCGAAGAAGATGAAGCGCGGAGGGCGGCGTCAAACGCTGGCCGCCGCTTCGCGGTCCCAGCTCCGGAGAAATTGGTCGATGTCGTTGATCGAAGGGCTCCGGCCCTTGCGGACGTAGAATCCGGAAGTGCTGACTCCCATGGTCAGACAGGCGAGGGGGGAGGCGTCCATCAGTTGGCCGAGGCAGAATCCGGAGTTAAAATGGTCGCCGGCTCCGGTGGTGATCACCGGAGTTTCGGTGTAGGGGCCGGGCACCCACCAACTGTCTTCGCGAGTGGCGCAAGCGGCGGAATCGCGGGGATGGACGACGACGGTGTCGATCTGCAAGGCCTGGCGGATCTTCGAGACCAGGTTGCGAAGGCCCTCTTCGTTCGGTTCCTCCGGGGAAAGGCCGAGGACGCGTGCGACGGTGAGGCCCTCTTTGAGATTGAGGCCGAGGGTGACGCTGCCCCATTCCTGGAAGCGGCGGATAGTTTGGAGGACGCTGTTGATTTCGCCGTCGGAACGTTTTTCCGGATCGGCGAGGTCGAAGAAGAAGAGGCGCTGGTCCCGGGGCGGGAGGACCGGCAGGATCCGTTCCAGCAAGGCGAGGAAAATCCCCGTCATATGGGGAAGCATCGTCCAGTTGACCATCGCGAGCAGGTCGGCCCGCGAAAACATGTCGAGAAGCATTCCTTCGCCGACCGCCGAGAGCATGGCGTCGAAATTGACCTCGTCGAGGCTGACCATTTCGCCGAGCATGATTTTGCCGTCGCTGAACTCGAGGGCGTGGGTCACGCTCGGTTCGGCCAGGGAGATAGCTTCGGTTTTTTTGGCGAGGTCCTGGAACAACGGATGGATCGCCGGTTTGCCGAGGGCGCCGATGTAGCGGAGTTTCAATCCGCCCGCCAGAAGACTGCTGGCGAGGATCGGGCCGTTTCCACCCAGTTTTTCGAGGCGGGGATAAATTTCGATATTGGTGCTCTTGCCGGCGGCCCGCACGATCCGCTCACCGAATTCCTGGATGGTGGCGATCGGGGTGAACTCCTCGCTGCCGGAACCGTAGCGCTGGGAAACCGGCACCCGGATCTTGTCGATGAATCCGTCGAACCCGACCAATCCCGTCTTCGAGCTGATGCGGCTTCGTTTGGTTTCAAGTTCCTGCAGGGTCTTCGTTTTAAAGTTCATAGTAATGGCAAAGGGATAAAAAAACCGGTAGTCCGACGAAACATCAACCTCAATTGCCTTTCAAATTCCATTTGATTCCATGGTAATTTTGAAAAACACTACCGCCCTATGATTTTGGACTTGTTGATTCCGGCCGTATTCGCGCAAACGGGGGAGGGGAACATCCTCACCTATTTCATGCAGGCCAATTTCGCGGGCAAAGTCATCATTCTGTTGCTGTTGGCCTTCAGCATGGTCGCCTGGACGATCATGATCGGGAAATACTTCGAGCTGACGAAGATGCAGCAACTCAACTACGCCTTCGACGACCGGTTGAAGGAAATGCCGGCGGTCTTCAATCCCGACCAGCCGACCCGGGTGAATCCCGCCATCCCCTACAGTTACCTGTATGGCGAGGCGGCCTCCGCCTATTACCGGGTCAACGGGGACGGAGCCGGCCGGTCGGACACGGTTTTGGCCAAATTGCGGATGGGGCAGATTGAAAACGCCCTCCAACGGGCTGTCTCCCGTAAATGCTCCGATTACGAGTCGCGGATGGTCTTTTTGGCCACCATTGTCACCGGCGCGCCATTCATGGGATTGCTCGGCACGGTCTGGGGGGTGATGGACGCCTTCGGAGCGGTCGCACTCCAAGCCAGCGCCACCTTGCAGATGTTGGCCCCCGGCGTTTCCGGAGCGTTGATGACCACCGTCGCCGGTCTACTCGTCGCCATCCCGTCGGTCTTCGGCTACAACATCCTTCTCACCAAGACCAAGCAAATGATGACGGAATTGGAGAACTACGCCAGTCATCTGGCCGACCGGATCGAATTGGAAAACGACTGAGCGCGCTCCCGACCGCACCGCCATGGCACGCAGCTTCAAAAGAAACCCGCAACTCAGCGCGATCGCGGAACCGAACGTCACTCCGTTGATCGACCTCGCCTTCTCGCTGTTGATCATCTTCATGATCACGACCCCCTTGCTCGAACAGACCATTCCGCTCAACCTCCCGACCCAGGCCGGACAACCGGCCCAGCCCCAACGGGAATTGCGGCACGAATCGGTGACGATCGTCGGACCGCGGCTCTACCATTTTCAGGAAACCCGGCATTCCTACGCCGAGCTGGACGCCGCCTTGCGTGAATTGGCCCGGCAAAGCGAACCGCCGATTCTCCACATTCGGGCCGAAGGGGCGCTTTCCTACCAGGAAGTCGTCACCCTTCTCGACTTGATTTCTCGCAACGGTTTGAACAGGATCAGTCTCGATACGGCAATCGGGAATCCTCCGCAATGACGATGCGTCCGACTTCAAAAAAAGCGTTCGTCCTCGCCTCCGGAATCCATCTGGCGGCGCTGGGAATCGCTTTGATCCTCGCCTTTTGGGATTTCACTCCGAAAAAGAAGGAGCCGGTCACCTTCGAACTTTTCGCTCCTCCCTCGGAGGCTCCTCCGAATGTGGCCGAAACCTCCCCGCCCGAGGAACTGCCGACCGTCCGTTTCGATTTCGAACCGCCGCCACCACCCCCGCCGCCAGCCCCGCGACCGGCGCCGACCCCGGAACCACCTCCGCCGGCACCGCGGCCTACTCCCACGCCTCCACCTCCGACACCGACTCCGACTCCGGCGCCGCGTCCCCAGCCTGCGCCCAAGCCGGAGCCTCCGCCGCCGCAGAGGATTACTTTCGAAGACCACCAACGTCAAAATCCCCAACGGAGGCCGCAACCGGCGCCGCAGCCGACACCGCCTCGACCAGCACCCGTGCCGACTCCTCGGATCGACACCTCCGCCATTACCCGGAATCTCGAATCGATGATGTCGCGGGAGGACATGGCGCAGGTTCGTCAGCAATCGGGAACCGACCAGGCCGCCCTCAACGCTTATTTCGAACGGATCAAGTCGGCGGTCCGCGCGGCCTGGGCGAAGCCGGATGGTTTGCATGACTCGCTCCGGGTGACGATCAGTTTCACGGTGAGCGGTGACGGACGCATTTCCGGGGCGCGGATCGCGTCGTCGTCGGGAAATTCGATCTTTGACCAATCCGTTCTGGCCGCCTTCAACCGGGCCGGGGGAGTGGGGCCGAGCCCGAATCGGGAGTCCTATAATCTGCGATTGGAATTCCGGATGACCGATTAACGGTGACCGGAAGGAAACGCTAAAAAAAATCCCTTTTCGGGGTTGACCGATGCAGCGACCTTCGTTTGATTCTTGAACTTTGAAGTGGGGACGTAGCTCAGTTGGAAGAGCGCCACAATGGCATTGTGGAGGTCGTCGGTTCGATCCCGATCGTCTCCACCACTTCTTACCCCGCCGTTCAGCTTGAATCGGTTGTCCCGTTGAATCACGGAAAACAGACTGCTCCGCGGCCCCTGCCACTTCCTCTAGGTTTGGGTGGTGATCCGGTTTTCGCGCGAAGCGCTTTGGCGTACTGGTGCGTCCCCGCACCGCTTTTGGAATGGCCGACGTTGGCCGCACGCTCGACAGTCATTCGACCGCCGGATCTCGTCTGCTCGCTCGAAAGCTCCGCGAGGACGCGGAGCACTCCAAAGAGGCTCCGCCTCGAAACCTATTGAAGGCGATCCGGTTTTCGCGCGAAGCGCTTTGGAGTGCTGGTGCGTCCCCGCACCGCTTTCGAAATGGCCGACGTTGACCGCGCGCTCGACAGTCATTCGACCGCCGGATCTCGTCTGCTCGCTCGAAAGCTCCGCGAGGACGCGGAGCACTCCAAAGAGGCTCCGCCTCGAAACCTATTGAAGGCGATCCGGTTTTCGCGCGAAGCGCTTTGGAGTGCTGGTGCGTCCCCGCACCGCTTTCGAAATGGCCGACGTTGACCGCGCGCTCGACAGTCATTCGACCGCCGGATCTCGTCTGCTCGCTCGAAAGCTCCGCGAGGACGCGGAGCACTCCAAAGAGGCTCCGCCTCGAAACCTATTGAAGGCGATCCGGTTTTCGCGCGAAGCGCTTTGGAGTGCTGGTGCGTCCCCGCACCGCTTTCGAAATGGCCGACGTTGACCGCGCGCTCGACAGTCACTCGACCGCCGGAGCTCGTCCGCGCGTCACCAAGGTTTCGCGGTGACGCGAAGCACTAAAGAGGCTCCGCCTCGGAAATCAGTGTCTCCCACCTGGCGGGGGTGGATATTCGATCAACTCTTGGCTGAAAGACGGCCGGGCAGGAGGTCGAGAAGTTCGCTCAAGCAGGCGACCCGGTGGCAGACGTTGTCGGTGGCGGATTGGCAGAAAACCTGGACGGCCCGCCAGCCGCGCGCGGTGGCGCCGAGGACGTCATGGTGATGACTGTCGCCGATGTGCAGGATTTCTTCGCCGCCGGCTTGCAGTCGATCTTCCACCCAGCGGAAAATCCGGGGGTCGGGCTTCTCGAAACCCAGTTCGCAGGAGACGAAAATTTCCTCGAAGTATCGGGACAAGCCGATTTCGTCCAACAAGTTGCGGAGCCGGTCATCCCAGTTCGACAACACCGCGAGGCGATAACCCCGGGAAGTGAGTTCGGCGAGGGTCCGTTCGGCGTGGGCCGGGATCCGCCAGCGGCCCGCCTCGGCGAAGGCGATCCAGAGATCGTCGAAGAGCTGGTCGAGATCGACGCCCGGAGCGAGGTCGGAAAACGTGCCTCGGATGACCCCGCGCCACCGTTCCTTTTCGCTTTCGGGCGTGATCGACGGGGCGCAATTGCGAACCTCTTCGCGCCAGACCCGCATGAACGCTTCTTCCAACACCGCCGGCTCGCGTTGGAGTCCGTGCCGGGCGAGGACCTCGGTATAGACTTCGCCCACCGAAGGATGCGGGAAAAGGAGGGTTCCCCCCATGTCGAACGTGATCCACTTGATTTTCGAGAACGGCATCCCTCCGAGTGTTCCTCACTTCCGCAAAAGCGCAATCCTCCCTATTTACAAAAAAGGATTTCCTGCCACACTTCTGCCCCATGATGCGGCGCAATCTTCTCACGTTCGTTCTCCTGGTCCTGGTCATCAACTTCAGTTTCGGCGTCTTTTTGCTGGGCCAGCGGCGGGCGGACGGCGACCGGTCCGATTATTACAGCAATGTCTCCTTCTTCGGGAGCGTGCTGGAAATGGTCAAGGACCGGTATGTCGACAAGGACATCAGTTACGAGGCGTTGACCCAATCCGCCATCGAAGGGATGCTCCGGTCGCTCGACCCCCACTCGGAATTGCTGGTGGAGTCGCGCTATGAAGACTTGCAGTCGCAAACCCGGCAGCAGTTCGGCGGTATCGGCGTGCAGATCGAACGCCGCAATGACCGGATCACCGTGATCGCGCCGATCGCCGGAACGCCCGGGGAGGCGGCGGGAATGATGCCGGGCGACCAGATCATCCGGGTCGACGACGAAAACACCGAGGAGACTTCGCTCGAAACGATCGTCCGGCTGCTGCGCGGAGCCCCCGGATCGAAAGTCACCATTTCGGTGCTCCGTCCCCAGACCGGCGACGTGTTGGAAAAAACCATCGTCCGGGAGATCATCCGGGTGGAGAGCGTTCGCAACGCCCGGTTGTTGGAAGACGACATCGGCTACGTCCAGATCACCCAGTTCGGTGAACAGACCGGCGTGGAATTCGTCCGGGCGCTCGAATCGCTCGAAGCCCAGGGGATGCGGGGCCTGATCCTCGATTTGCGCAACAACCCGGGTGGGTTGTTGACGGCTTCGGTCGAGGTCGCCCGGGTCTTTTTCGACCGGAACGAACTGGTGGTTTACACCCAGGGCCGCGACGAGCGGAGCCGTCAGGAAATCCGGGCCGGCCGCAACGGACGGGAACGGAAATACCCAATCGCGGTGCTGATCAATTCCGGGTCCGCCAGCGCCTCCGAGATCGTGGCCGGCGCCCTGCAGGACACGCGACGGGCGGTGGTCGTCGGGGAGACTTCGTTTGGCAAAGGATCGGTGCAAAGCATCCTGCCGCTCCGCAACAACGGCGCGCTCCGGTTGACCACCGCCAAGTATTACACCCCCGGCGGACGGATCATCCACGAACGCGGAGTTGAGCCGGACGTGGTGGTCGAGTTGCCGTTGGAAGACGAGGTGAAACTCCGGGTCCAGCGGAACCGCCCGGGGATGACCGATCCGATCGAATTCCAGAAACGGTTTGGCTTCGAGCCGATCGAGGACCGGCAGTTGCGGGCCGCCATCGACGCCCTCCAGGGGATTTTTCTCTTCGCCGAGCAACGGGACGCGGCGCGGGGACTGACCCTGGCAGGAGGGGCCGCCGATGATACTCGGAATTGAGAGCTCCTGCGACGAATCGGCCCTGGCGGTTTTTTCGCCGGACGAAGGGATCGTCGGGGAGTGGATTTCGAGTCAGATCGACCTGCACCGGATTTACGGCGGAGTCGTGCCGGATCTCGCCAGCCGGGAACATCTGCGCAATTTTCCCGCGCTCTGCGAGGCGCTGAAACGGGAAATCGGCTGGGACCGCATCCGCAGCATCGCGGTCACCAACGGCCCCGGCCTGGCCGGTTGCCTCGCGCTCGGGATCGCGCTGGGGAAAAGCCTCTCCGTCGCCCGGGGACTCCCGTTGCTCGGCGTGAACCATCTCCGCGGCCACGCTTTTTCGCCCTTCATCGACCTGCACCGGGAGGATCCGGCCGCGTTCCGGGAACGCCTCCGAGAGATCACCCCGCACCTCGGACTGCTGGTGAGCGGGGGAAACACGGTCTTGTTCTCGCTCGAAGCCGACGGACGCCTGACGCCGCTGGCCGAAACGGTCGACGACGCCGCCGGGGAAGCCTTGGATAAAGGGGCGAAGCTCATCGGGCTCGGTTATCCCGGGGGACCGGCGGTCGAAAGATTGGCGGCCTCGGGCGATCCGAAACGGTTCGACTTCCCCCGGGCGTTTCCCGGACGGGCCGACCGGAAATTTAGTTTTAGCGGCTTGAAGACCAGCCTTCGTTACCGGTTGGAAAAGATGGACGACGCCGAACTTGAGCGGGATTTGCCCGACCTCTGCGCCAGTTATCAGGAAGCGGTGGTGGGAGCCTTGGCCGGGAAGACGCGACAAGTGTTGGCAGGCGGCGGCTTCCGGAGCGTCGGACTCTCGGGCGGGGTATCGAACAACCGGCGGTTGCGAGCGGCGATCGAGCAAGTGGCGAGCGCCCGAAAACTCCCGTTTTTCCGGGCCCGCCCCGAACACACCGGCGACAACGCCGCGATGATCGCCTTCGCCGCCTACGCCGACCCGCTCGCCGGGGAAGGGGAAAGCGGCATCGACGTCACCCTCCATCCCGCACGCGCGATCGGGGAGGTGTAGCCAAGTGGTGTGACATAGTCATTTTTGTCTGTGAAACAAACAGGCAGGAATGCCTGCCTCACGCTATCTTAACTAAATTACCCTAGATAGTAATAATAACGTTTGCCATTCGGCGAAATGTTTGCATTTTCCCTCGCATGAGTTCAGAAACCGCACCAGCGACCGCCAAGCCTTTGAGTCAGGTGGAAGAGATCAAGTCGGCCAGCTCCTTCCTTCGGGGAACGCTGGTCGAGGGACTCCGTGACGAGAGCACCGGCGCGATCAGCGCCGAGGACGCCCAACTGTCGAAGTTCCACGGGCTCTACCTCCAGGACGACCGCGATCAACGGATCGAGCGGCGGAAGGCGAAGTTGGAGCGGGCCTTCAGTTTCATGATCCGGGTGCGGGTGCCGGGCGGGGTGGCGACGCCTCAGCAATACCTGATGATGGACGAGTTGGCCGACACTTACGCCAATGGGACGATCCGGGTGACCACCCGGCAGGCGTTTCAATTGCACGGTTTGCTCAAGGGGAACGTCAAGCCGGTGATCCAGAAGATGAGTCAGGTTTGCCTCGATTCCATCGCCGCCTGCGGGGACGTGAACCGGAACGTGATGTGCAATCCGAATCCGAAGGTTTCCGGGATCCATCAAGAAGTTTTCGAGGTTTCGAAGAGCATCAGCGAACACCTGCTTCCTAAGACCCGCGCTTATTACGAAGTCTGGCTGGATGAAGAGCGGGTGGCGACCGACGAGGAGGAGTTTGAGCCGATCTACGGCAAAACCTATCTTCCCCGGAAATTCAAGATCGGGATCGCGGTGCCGCCGAGCAACGACGTCGATATTTTCTCCCAGGACCTCGGGTATATCGCGGTGGTGGAAGAGGGGAAATTGGCCGGTTTCAATGTGGTCGCCGGCGGCGGACTCGGTCGGTCGCACGGGAATGCCGAAACTTACGCCCGTCTCGCCGACGTCATCGGGTTTTGCACGCCGGACCAAGTGGTGGCGGTGGCGGAAGCGGTCGTGACCACCCAGCGCGATTTCGGCGACCGGACCGACCGGAAACATGCCCGGCTGAAATACACCATCGCCGACCGCGGGGTCGATTGGTTCCGCGCGGAGGTGGAAAGCCGGCTCGGTTGGAAGTTTCAGCCGGCCCGGGAAATCGTCTTCGAGAGTCAGTCCGACGACTACGGCTGGCATCGGGATGTCGATGGCGACTGGTATTTCACTCTGCACATCCTTTCGGGGCGGATCCAGGACACGGAAACGTTGAAAATGAAGACCGCGTTGAAGGAAATCGCGGAAACCCATGACGGCGAATTCCGACTTACTGCCAATCAAAACCTGATGATTTCGGGAATCACCGATATCCGGAAGGAGAAGATCGAGGCGATTTTGGCCAAATACGATCTGGCGGACCACAACAACCGGAGCGGCCTCCGGTTGAACGCCCTCGCTTGTCCCTCGATGCCGACGTGCGGACTCGGGCTGGCCGAAAGCGAACGGGCTTTACCGGAAATCTTGGAACGTTTTGAGGAAGTTTTGGTGGAAAGCGGACTCCGCGACGACGCCATTTCGATCCGGATGACCGGATGTCCCAACGGCTGCGCCCGCCCGTATTTGGCGGAAATCGGCTTGGTCGGGAAATCGCCCGGTAAATACAATCTTTATCTCGGCGCATCCTTCGACGGAACCCGTTTGAACACCGAAGTCGGGGCGTCGATGACCGTCGATGAAATCCTCGAACGCCTCACGCCGCTGATCAAGAGTTACGCCGTGGAACGGCAACCGAACGAACGCTTCGGCGACTTTTGCCACCGGATCGGCGCCTTGGAAGAAGCCTTGGTCTGAGGTGTCCGACGGCCGAGGGCCGAAATACGGACTTCGACTGCGGGAGCGACGCGCTTCAGCTGTCGTCGTTGGGCGTAGGGAAATTCTGGGACGAACGTCTGGAACGACGGTCTTCGGCTAAAGCACGAAGCTCCTGCGAAGGTTCTGCGGGAGCGACGCGCTTCAGCCGTCTTCGTTCGGCGAGCTGCTATTGCGATTCGCTTTTTTGGGCGGTGACGGCGGACTTTTTCCAGATTGGGTTGCCGAGTTCCACGAGGTCGCTAAGGACGCGGAGGCTTTCGCGGAGATGGATGTCGAGGCCGGTGTCGCCGCGGACGAGTCCGAGGTCGGCCGACTCTATTTCATCGTCGCCGTCGTAGGCGGCGACCGGTTCCGGTTGCTCCGGCTCTTCATCGAGCAGGATCTTCCGGCTGACAAATTCCTTACGGACCAATTGTTCGCTGATCGCATCCATCTTTTCGCGGAAAGCGGTGTCGAGCTCCTTTTGTTCCCGGCGCTGGTCGATGTTCAACGAAATCCGGCGTTGCTCCTGCTTCTCGCGGAGCCATTCGATGTTCCGGTTGAGGAATTGGAACTCCTCGATTTCGGATTGGCGCTTTTCGCTCCGCTTTTGCAGGTGGCTGACCAAATCTTCTTCAAGCGGGGAACGGATCGGGAAACGGGTCCGCTCCTTGTCCCAGTCGTCGGCCGAAATGGTGTCCCAGCTGAGCGCATTGGGGAGGTCCGACTCGCCGATCGGGAGGTATTCGTTGAATGAAGGGAAGGTGATGTCCGGGATGACGCCGCGGTTCTGGGTCGATTGACCGTCGGGCAGGTAGAACTTTTGGACCGTCATCTTGGCCGCTCCGGTGCGGGGAGCGTTGCCGAATCCGCGGAAAAGATAGTTTTCCAGTTCGAAAATGGCTTGGACGGTTCCTTTTCCGTGGGTCGAGGTTTCGCCGAGGATGAGGGCCCGGTTGTAGTTTTGCAGGGCGCCGGCCACGATTTCGGAGGCGGAGGCGCTGTTGCGGGAAACGAGGATGCCGAGCGGGCCGGAATAGGCGACATTCGGGTTGCGGTCCGGATCGACCCGGAGGCCGCCGTCGGAGCTCTTCACCCGGACGACCGGACCGGTTTCGATGAAGAGGCCGGTCAGGCGAATCGCTTCGGAGAGGAGTCCTCCGCCGTTGCGGCGCAAATCGAGGACCAAGGCTTCGATGCCGACTTCCTTGAGGCGGCCGATCAATTCTTCGACGTCGGCGGTGGTGCTGGTGTTGGATTGGCCTCCGCTGCCGACCGAGCCGTAGAACGACGGAATGGTGATCACCCCGACCGGGACGGTTTCACCCCCTTCGCGGGGGACTTCGTAGATGGTGGCTTGGGCGCGGCTGGCGGTGAGGCGGATTTCGTCGCGGACCAAGGAAATGGTGCGTCGGACCGAACTGTCGGTGGCGTCGGCGGGAATCACGGTCAAGTGGACGGTGGTCCCTTTTTCGCCCCGAATCATTTCCACCACCCGGCGCAGGCGCATGTCGATGACGTCGACCGGTTCTTCGCCATCCTGGGCGACGGCGACGATCCGGTCGTTCGGCCGGAGCTGGTTGTCGAGCGCGGCCGGCCCGCCGGGAATCAGTTCGCGGATGGTGCAGTAGCCGTCTTCGCTGGTGAGCTGGGCGCCGATTCCGACCAGGGAGAGGCGCATCGAGATGCTGAAATCCTCCAGGGTGCTGGCGGAAAGGAAGGAGGAATGCGGGTCGTATTGCTTGCTCAAGGTGGAGAGGAAAATCTCCTGAAGTTCGTCGGATTCGGTTTCGAGCACGGTCCGTTGAAGGCGTTGGTAGCGGCGGCCGACGTTTTCCTTGGCTTTCTCGATTTCCTTGTCGTTGAGGAGGTCGGCGAGCAATTCGTAGCTCAGGCGGCGTTCCCAGAGCATATCGGCCTCGGCTTGGTTGGCGGGCCATGGGAGTTCGCGGCGGTCGACCTGGTAGTATTGGTCGCCGTGGAAGTCAAAATCGCCTTCCAGACGTTCGAGGATCCAGTCGATCCGGGAGAGGGAGCGCTCGCGGTAGGTTTTGAAGATGTCGAAGGCGGGTTCCAGATTGCCGTTGCGCAAGTCGAACTCGAGGCCGGCGGCGTACTTTTCGACGAATTTGGCCCGGTCGGCGTCAGTGAAAAAGAGCCGGTGGTGGTCGAGGGTCGACATGTAGTTTTTCAGCAATTCCTCGAAGTCGAGTTTGCTGATGGGGGTGCCGGCGAAATGGGCTTGTTCGAGGAGGCTGACGAGCAGCTTCGCTTCGGCCGACATCATCGGGGTCGGGCGAAGTTCCGGGCGTTTGGTTTCGGCCAGGCTGACGCTGGAACCGAGCAACAGGAAGGCAAGTAGAGTCGTGAGGAGGCGATTCGTCATACGTGAAAATTGTGAGAAGCTCATGTTGTTTGAGTCTTTAGGGAAAATTTTGTTCCTTCGGGTGTTCGATTTGGATTGAATCAAGAAGTTGAACAAGGACTGGCCTCGGTCCCCTCGGATCGGTGTTTGATTGGCTCCGTTTTTCGAGAAGCACCATAGATGAATTTTCGAAAATTGCCAATCGGTTTCTCGGGAGGAGGGTGTAAACAAACTCTGAAAAGTCCTAATCAGGAGGGGGGAGCCTGGCCGGGGGCGGCGTGCAGGTCGAGGTTAAACTCGCGAACCAAATAACGTCCGACGATCTGCCGGGTGCTGGTCATGCAGCGGCATTGTTCGCCCCAGAATTCGTCCCGGTTTTTGAAGCCGCTCCATCGGGCCAGGGCAAATTGTTCGTCGGGGGAGGGACCGATCACCGAGATGGCGGCGTTCCGGTCTCGCCGCAGGAGGACTTCGACCTGTTTTAGGAAGTTGAAGTTGTCGAGCAAGGTTTCGAGGTCGGCCGGGGCGATTAGGCGGAGCCGTCCGATTGTCCGGAGAAGTTTGCGGGTATTGGGCTGACGTAATTCGCGGCGGCGGTGGCCGTGGCGCAGTTGCAGGAATTGGCCGAAAAACTCGAGGTCGACGATCCCGCCAGGACCGGTTTTGAAGGCGCGTTGCGGCGGGGAGGCGGCGTCACGCTCCCGTTCGATCCGCGAACGCATTTCCCAGAGTTCCTGCAATTCCCGGTCGGTGGCTTCCCGGCGGTAGAGGAGTTCGTCGAGGAACCGGGAAAATTCGCTCCGGAGCTCCGGGTTGCCCGCGACCGGTCTCGCCCGGGAAAGAACCTGTTTTTCCCATCCCTGGGCGCTGCGGTTGTAATACCTGCGCAACGCCGGCAGGGTCGGCGCGAGGAGGCCGGCCTCGCCATGGGGGCGGAGGCGGAGGTCGACGTCGTAGATCGTTCCGAGGGGAGTCCGGCGGGAGAGGGACTGGGTCAGGCTCCGGACGATCCGCTCGTCCCGTTCGGAAGTGGGGCCTTCGGTCAGGCAAACGAGGTCGAGGTCGGACCCGAAGGTGAATTCGCGGCCGCCGTATTTGCCGAGGGCGACCACCAGCAGACGGCCTTGCGGGTCGAATCGGCGGAGGAGAAAGGTCACGGTGGCGTCGGCGAGGTCGCTGAGAGCCCGTTCAGTTTGCTCGAGATCCAGGTAACCGAGCAGGTCGCCGATGGCGATCCGGATCTGTTCGGCTTTGACGTAACGCCAGAGCCAATCCTCGAACGCCTCCTCCGGGGCGGCCTCGGCGAGTTCGCGCAAGGTGTCCTCGGTCGATTTCTTGCGGCGGAGGATCTCGGGACGGAGCACCTCGTCGAGGACTTCCGGGTGTTGGCAGAGGAGCTCGTGGATGAATTCGCTCCGGTCGAAGAGGAGTCCGAGCACCTCGAAAAAACTTGGATCGAGGGAGCAGGTGGCGAGAAACTGCCGGCGGGTGCCGTAGGATTCGGCGAAACGGGCGATTCGGCGCAGGGTGACGAGCGGGGCGGCCAGCCGCGGCATCACCCGGTCGAACCGGCGGGTCAGGCTGGTGAAACGGGCGACCTGGTCGCGGGTCAGGAGGAAATTCCGGTCGCCTTGGACGAAATCCCGGATCGTGCCGGGGGCGGCTTCGTCTTCCCCGAACCACCGGCGCAGGCAATCGGCGACCCGGGGCAAGGCCTTTTGCTCGGAGAAGAAGAGCCACCAGTCGCCGAATTCCTCGTCGACCGGGGCGCTTTGGAGCAGTTGGTCGTAGCGGCTCCGGACCCCCTCGCGGACGGTTTCGATTTCCCGGTCGAGGGCGGCGGCATTCTTGAAACCGAGGGATTCGGCGATCGATCCGAGCTGTTCGGGATCGGTCGGCAACGTGTGGGTTTGTTGTTCCTCCCGGATCTGGACCCGGTGTTCGAGGGTGCGGAGGAACCAGTAGCTCTCCTGAAGAAAACGGGCGTCCTCCCGGTTCATCAGCTCGTAGCGGAGCAGTTGGTCGAGACCGTCGACGGTCGAGGCGGTTTGCAGGAATGGAAAACGGCCGGCGTGGAGCACCTGCATGGTTTGAACGATGAACTCGATTTCCCGGATGCCGCCGTAGCCGGATTTCACGTCGCGGCGGAGATTGGCGGCGCCGACCACTTCCTGTTCGGTCCGGGTCTTCATCGCGGCGATTTCGGTGAGCAGCGACGGGGGCGGATGGCGCGGGTAGCGGAACGAGTGGAGGCTTTCGAGCAGTTCTCCGCCCAAGGCGAAATCGCCCGCCACCGGACGGGCTTTGATCAAGGCCATCCGTTCCCAGCTTTGGCCGGTGGCGGCGTAGTAGTTTTCCATTCCGGCAAACGAGCGGACCAGCGGGCTCCGGTTGCCCTCGGGGCGGAGACGGAGATCGACCCGGAAGAGGAAACCGTGTTCGGTCGGTTCCTGAAGGAATTGGGTGAACGTTTCCGCGACCTTGGTGAAAAACCGGGCGTTGGAAAAGGGGCGGATTCGACCTTCCGTCCGGCAGGAACCTTCTCCTTCGTAGAAATAAATGAGATCGATGTCGGAGGAAAAGTTCAACTCCCAGCCCCCGAGTTTGCCGAGGGCGAGGACGCAGAAACGGGCCGGGCGGTCGATCGCTTCGTCCCACGGCTCGCCTTCCCGCTCCGTCCAACGGGCGGTGGCGAGGGCGTAACACTCCCGAACGCAGAGGTCGGCCAGGAGCGAGAGGTCGGCGACGCAGCGGGCGCAGGATTGGAGCCGGTTGACGTCGCGGAAGGCAATCCGCATCGACATGCGGCGACGGAACTTCCGGAGGGCGGGCAGGAAACAGGCGGACTCCCGGGGAAGGTCGCCGCGGAAGGCGCGCCACTCGTTGAGGATCTCCTGGTCGCGGGATTCGTCGGAAGCCGGCGGCTGGACGAGCCAGGCGACGTCCGCGGGATGGGCGGTCAAATGGCGCCGGTAAAGCGGCGAAATCCGAGCGAACCGGTCGAGACGGGAGGCGTCCGCCGGATCGAGAAGGTCGGTCAGTTGCCGGTGGAGGTCGGCCATGGTGGAGAGAGAGGGCGACGAATCCGCAGATCTCGCCCGGGCGGCCGGTTCACTTGTTCAGAAGATCCTTCGCCCGGTCGAGCAAACGCTTTTCTTCTTCGGTCAAGGCGCCGAAACCTTGCGAGTTGATTTTGTCGAGGATGCGGTCGACCTCCTGTTGAAGGACTTTGCGGTTGGTGAGGTTGACCGAATAATTCCCGGTCGACTTCGGAGCGGTCTTTTTCCGGGAGAACCAGGAGGGTGGCTCGACGTCGGGATCACGCTGGCGGCGGACGGGAGCCGGCTTGGTCAGCCCGAATTGGAAGAAGATCCAGCCGGTCAACATCCCTCCGAGGTGGGCGGAGTGGGCGATCGGATCGCCGGATCCGGGTAGTTCCAGGAAGAGGAGGCCGAACAGGGAAAAGGCCAGCAAGGCATAAACGATGTATTTCGGTTTGATGGTAACCGGAATGATGAAAAAGAGGAGAAGGGTGATTGGTTTGTTCGGATAAATGCAGGCGAACAAGGTCAATAGGCCGAGGGCGGAGCCGGACGCGCCGACGAGGATCGGGTTGCCGGGGGTGAGCAGTCCGACCGCCAGCCAGACCGCTCCGCCGATCGCGGCGGAAGCGAAGTAGAGTTCGCCGAAGCGTCGTCCGCCGAGGAGGGGAACCAGTTCCCGGCCGATAAAGAAGACGATCAGCATATTTCCGAGGATGTGGAAGAAATTGCCGTGGAGAAACGCGTAAGTGACGAGTGTCCAGATGAAGCCGGTACCGAGATGGGCGGGCGAAAGGGCGAAATATTGCTCCATCACCGGGCTCCGAAACCACGTCGAGAAGACGTTTTGCAGCACGAAGGCGGCGATCGTGCCCAAAAGGATCCATTTGAACACGGGGGCCGTCTTCGGCCGAAAATCATCTTGCATGTAAGGACGGTCGTAAATCATAGCGTGAACAGAAGAGCCTAAAGTTCCGGCTCATGCTTTGCAAGCAGAGGGGTGGAGAAGATGCAAACCGATTCACTCGGCGTGCCCCGCCGTCCTGTTACATAGCGTCGCGCTCCCGCGCCGGAGCTTCGTGCTTTAGCCGAAGACCGTCGGGAAGGGCGGTCGTTTGAGGTCTCCCGCACGTCCAAAGACGGCAGCCGAAGCGCGTCGCTCCCGCGGGCGCTTGACTCCCCGGGGCTTCGTTCGCACATATAAAGGAGATATGGCGGATAAAACCGAAAAATGGGACAAGAACGTCGCTGGCAAATTTTATGTCGATCAACAGTGCATCGATTGCGATCTTTGCCGGGAGACCGCGCCCGATTTTTTCACCCGGGATGATGACGGCGGTTACTCCTACGTGTTCCGCCAGCCGAAATCCGAGGATGATGTCGCTCTCTGTATGGAAGCTGTGGAAGGTTGTCCGGTCGATGCCATCGGGGCGGACGGCGGTCCGATGGAGGCAGAGGTGAAGGTCCGCGAGTCGGACGGGGATTCGCAATAAGTTTTTCTCCATCCCGTTTCTTCGACGGGTCGGCTATTGCTTGTTTCCTATTGTCTATGCGCCCGATCCGCGCTTAGTTGGTGCATGCAATTTGGGGGATTTCATCATGTGACAGCTGTGACCGCGGATGCGGTGGCGAATCACCGGTTTTACACGGAGACGCTCGGTATGCGGCTCGTGAAGAAGACCGTCAACCAGGACGATGTATCCGCGTATCACCTTTTTTATGCGGACGGAATGGCGACGCCGGGGTCGGACCTTACTTTTTTCGACTGGCCGCTTCCACCGGAGAGGCGGGGGACGCGGGGTATTATCCGGACAGGGCTCCGGGTTCCCGGGCGGGAGACCCTGGAATGGTGGATGGAGCGGTTGAACGAGAACGGAATCCGGGAGGCCAGGTTGGTGCAACGGGATGGCCGGGCGACCGTCGACTTCGAGGATCCGGAGGGGCAACGGCTTAGTTTAGTGGACGACGGACCCGGGGCAGAGGGGCATCCGTGGGAGCGGAGCCCGGTTCCGGCCGAACGGCAGATCCTGGGACTCGGGCCGGTGACGATCAGCGTGCCGGATGGGGAACCGACCGGACTGTTGTTGACAGAGATCTTGGGGATGCGCCGGTCCCGGGAGTATGAAAATCCGGAGGATGGGAAAAAACGAACGGTTTACGAGATGGGTAGCGGCGGATTGAGCGGGGAGTTGCATGTGGCCGTCGAGCCGAATGCCGGACCGACCCGACTGGGGGCCGGAGGAGTGCACCACATCGCTTTCCGCGCTCCAGGTTTGGAGGATTACGAGAAATGGATCGAACATCTGCGGGAAGCCAGGATTCCGAATAGTGGTCCGGTCGACCGACATTATTTCCGAAGCCTGTATTTCCGGGAGCCGAGCGGGATATTATTTGAAATCGCCACCGACGAACCGGGATTCGCGGTCGATGAGCCGTTGGATCGTTTGGGGGAAAAATTGTCGCTTCCGCCTTTCCTGGAGGGAAACCGGGCTCGGATCGAGGCGGGACTGAGTCCGTTGCGCCCGGATTGAGGATCGACCTGCCTGCCGCCGAAAGTTCAGAAGAGAACTTGATCCCCGGGAGGCAGGTCGGTTACAAAGGTCCTTTACAACAAACGGAATCGATCAGCGGGAGCGAATAAAGATCACGATGGAAGAAATCTTGCAAGAAATCCTGGAAAAGGCCGGCCTGGAGGTGAAGACGGTCCAGTCCCGGGCGGAATTCGAAGCCTTCAAGGCCCGGTATGTCGGGCCGAGCGGCGCCCTTACCGGTGCCATGAAGGGAATCGGGAAACTTCCGGCGGATCAAAAGCCGCTCATCGGCCGCCGGATCAACGAGGTCAAACGGGAACTCGAACGGTTGTTCGAATCGACCTTGGCTGCCATTTCCGATCGTGAAATGCAGGCCCGGCTCGGACCACCGGTCGATATTACGCTGCCGAGTCCCGATAGCGGCCCCGGGGCGTTGCATCCGCTGACCCAGGTCTGCGACGAGATCTGCCGGATCTTCCGTCAGGTCGGTTTCACCGTCGCCGAGGGACCGGAAGTCGAAACGGAGTATTACTGTTTCGACGCCTTGAACACGCCCTCCGATCACCCGGCCCGTGATTTGCAGGACACCTATTATTTCCCGGACGAGGCGAATTTCACCAACGTGTCGCGGAAGGACCGGGAGCGTTACCTGCTCCGCACTCACACCTCGTCGGTGCAGATCCGGACGATGCTCCAGCAGGAGCCGCCGGTGCGGATCATTTCGCCGGGACGTTGCTTCCGGCGCGACACCGCCGACGCGACCCACAGCGCCAACTTCCACCAGGTAGAGGGGTTGTATGTCGACAAGAACGTCTCGGTGAAGGACCTGAAGGCGTTGCTGGACTACTTCATGAAGGCGCTCTTGGGAAGCGAAGCCAAGACGCGGTTCCGTCCGCACTTTTTCCCTTACACCGAACCAAGTTTCGAAGTCGATTTCTCGGCGGCCCATTTGGCCAAAGTCGGGAGCAAATGGATTGAGATCGCCGGTTGCGGGATGGTCCATCCGTCGGTCTTCGAGGCGGTCGGGTATGATCCGGAAGTTTACTCCGGATTCGCGTTCGGCATGGGGATCGAGCGGATCGCCATGATTTTGCACGGGGTGGACGACATCCGTTATTTCTATCAAAACGACCACCGCTTTCTGAAGCAATTTTCCTGATGAAAGTAAGTTATCAATGGCTTAGGAACTACATCGATCTCGACCGCAGCAATGCCGAGGTCGAAGAAGCGCTGACCCTGATCGGGTTCGAGGTGGAGGATGTGGTTGAAACCGGGATGCCGGAGTTGCACAACGTTGTCGTCGGCGAAGTCCTGACCCGCGAGCAGCATCCGAACGCCGACCGCTTGAGCGTCTGTCGCGTGAAAGTGGATACGGCGGGGACGGAAAAACAGATCGTCTGCGGCGCGCAGAATTACCAAGTAGGCGACCGCGTGCCGGTGGCCCTGCCGGGGGCCGTCCTGCCGGGCGATTTCAAGATCAAGGCATCCAAGCTGCGCGGCGAACGTTCCGAGGGAATGATGTGCAGCGGAGTGGAGCTCGGGGTGACCAAGGACGCGGAGGGACTGTTGATTCTCGCCGACCGACCGGAATTGGGGACTCCGATCAACGACGTCTTCCCTTACCGGGACACCGTGTTCGACGTGGAAGTCACCCCCAACCGTCCGGACTGCCTGAGCCATCTCGGGATCGCCCGGGAGTTGGCGGCCTATTTCGGGCTCGACTTGCGCTATCCGGAACTTGAATACAATTTCTCCGATTCGGCGGAGGGACGGCCGGAGACGATGCTGCAATCGATTTCGATCGAGGCGGAGGAAGGATGCCCGCACTATACGGCGCATTTGATTTCCGGAGTGAAGGTTGGCCCGAGTCCCGATTGGATGCAGCGGGCGTTGGAGTCGGTCGGGCTTCGTCCGATCAACAACGTGGTCGACATCACCAACTACGTCCTCTTGGAGTTGGGACAACCGTTGCACGCCTTCGACCTAGCCAAGATCGGCGGACGGCGCCTGGTGGTCCGGCATGCCAACCATGGCGAAAAGATCGTCACGCTGGACGACAAGGAGCGGGTGTTGTCGCCGCGGATGATGGTGATCGCCGATGAGGCGAAACCGTTGGTGGTGGCCGGAGTGATGGGAAGCGTCGACGCCGAAGTCGATGAAACCACCACTGACATCGTTTTGGAATCGGCCTTTTTCGATCCTTCGACGGTCCGTTGGACCTCCCGGAAATTGGGTCTCTCGACCGACAGTTCCTATCGTTTCGAGCGCGGAGTCGATCCGTTGAATCTCGTCTTCGCGGCGCAGCGGGCGGCCGATCTGATTTTGAAACTTGCGGGCGGGAAGTTGGTCGGAAACCGGATGGAAGCCGGGGCGGAGCCGGCGATGCGTGACGAGATCAAGATCACCCGCCGTTTCATCGACGAAAAGTGCGGGTTCTCGATTCCGAGCGACCGGGTGGAAGAGATTTTCAGCGCGCTCGAACTCCAGCATCACCGTCACACCGACGACGACGGCGAAGTGCATTGGACGGTCGAACTGCCCGGCTTCCGGGCCGATTTGGAAGCCCCGATCGATCTGGTGGAAGAAGTTATCCGGATCAACGGCACCGACAAGATTCCAGCGGCGCCGGTCCAGTCGGTCGGCATCGTTGCCGAAGATCATCCGGTTTTCCGTTTCAACCAGCAGGCTTCGAGCTACCTGGTCGGACAGCATTTTTCGGAGTGCGTCAACTACACCCTTCGCTCGGGCGAAGAGTTGGTCACCTGGTATTCCCAGGCCGGGGCCGACAGTATGAAGTTGGCCAATCCGCTCAGCAGCGATCAGACCCATCTTCGTTGGTCGTTGATCCCGGGGTTGCTGGACAACCTTCGGTTGAATCAGGCCCGCAAGACCGGGGCCGGCCGTTTTTTCGAATGCGGCCGCACCTTCCGCGACTCTGACGGAAAAGTAACCGAGCTTAACGCCGTCTCGTTTGTCATCTTGGTGGACGACAAGAAACGGGTCTGGTTGGACCGGGAAAAACCGGACTTTTATGTGGCGAAGAAGCACATCGAAATTCTCGCCCGGATGGCCGGTATCTCATTTTCGCCCGACGAATTCGCGCCGATGCGCCTGAGCAACAGCGCCTGGCAGGAAGGCCATTCCGCGGTGGCGGGGCATTTCGCCGGGCAAGGATACGAGGCCCGGATGGGATTGATCAGTCCGAAGCTGTTGAAGGCATACGACATCGAAGGAACGGTGGTCGCCGGGATCCTCGAATTCGCTCCTGCGATTTTGCCGAAGGAGCGGAAGGTTCAAGCGTTCAAGCCGTTCAGTCTCTTCCCGGCGGCCGAACGCGACCTTGCGTTGCTGGTGCCGAAGGAAACTCCCGGCGGGATCGTCCGGCGCGAGTTGCTCAAAATCGCCCGTGATGTCACTCCGGATACGTTCGCGGTGGAGGCGGTGGAACCGTTCGATCTGTATAAAGGTAAAGGTCTGCCGGAAGGGAAGAAGAGCCTCGCCTTCTCGCTGGTCTTTCGGGCCGCCGACCGCACGCTGACCGACGACGAAGTCAACACCGTCTTCAACACGATCCAACAACGGATCGCCGACGAAACCGAATTCACCATTCGCTGATTTTCCTTATGTCCAAACCACACACGATCGACATCGACTATGTGGCGAACCTCGCCCGGATCGCGCTCACCGATGAAGAGAAAAAGCTCTTCGCCGGACAACTCGACGACGTTTTGACCTATATCGAGAAATTGAATACGGTCGACGTTTCGAACGTCGAACCGATGGCCCACGCCTTTCCGTTGAGCAACGTCTGGCAAGAAGACACCGCCGCCGCCGGGTTTCCGGTGGAGGTCGCCTTGAAGAATGCTCCGGACTCGCGCCAGAACATGGTGGTGGTGCCGAAGGTGGTGGAATAGAAAAAGTGCGAATGACGAATTACGAATGACGAATGACGGAGTTCGAATGACGAATGGGGAGTTTTGCTTTTTGGATTTTTAATGAGGGGAAGTTGGATTCGAATTCGGTAGTCGGAAGTTGGCTCTGGCATTCGCAATTTGGAATTCGGACTTCGCAATTTGAACGATGAGTAATCCGTTATATTATAAAACCGTCGCGGAGTTGAGTGGCATGCTGGAGCGGGGGGAAACGACCTCGACCGAGTTGACTCAATTTGTGATCGACCGGACCAAGGAGGTCGATCTCCGGGTGAAGGCGTTCGTCAGTTTCGACATCAAGGATGCCTTGGCCCAAGCCGAAGCGTCGGATGAACGGCGCAAGAACGGCTTGGCCCGGGGACCGCTCGACGGGATTCCGGTCGGCATCAAGGACGTTCTCGCGGTGACCGGCCAGCCGCTCACTTGCTCGAGCAAGATGCTGGAGAAATTCGTTTCTCCTTACGACGCCACCGTGATCGAAAAACTGAAAGCGGCCGGAGCGGTGATCTGGGGACGGTTGAACCTGGACGAATTCGCCATGGGATCCTCCACCGAGAATTCGGCCGTCCAGACCACGGCCAATCCGTGGGATCTCGAACGGATCCCGGGGGGGAGCAGTGGCGGAAGCGCGGCGGCGGTGGCGGCCGGGGAAGCGATTTGCACGCTTGGCAGCGACACCGGCGGCTCGATCCGCCAGCCGGCGGCTTTGTGCGGCACGGTCGGGATGAAACCGACCTACGGGTTGGTTTCCCGTTACGGCTTGGTCGCGTTCGCCTCCTCGCTCGACCAGATCGGGCCGTTCGCCCATTCCGTGGAGGACGCGGCGATTTTGCTGCAGGCGATTGCCGGTCACGATCCGCGGGATTCGACCTCGTTCAAGGTGGAGATTCCCGATTATCGGAAGGCTCTGAGTGAGAAGAAGGGGCCGTGGAAACTCGGGATTCCGAAGGAATATTTCGGCGAAGGACTCGATCCGGAAGTGCGGGCGGCGGTGGAAAAGGCGATCGATTATTACCGGTCGCAAGGCTGCGAGACGGTCGATATTTCGTTGCCCCACACCGAATACGCGGTGGCGGTCTATTACATCATCGCCACCGCCGAAGCGTCGTCGAATCTCGCCCGTTACGACGGGGTGCGCTACACCCATCGGTCGGCGGAATCGAACGACGCCATTGATCTCTATTTCAAGAGCCGGGCGGAAGGATTCGGACAGGAGGTCAAACGTCGTATTATTTTGGGTACGTATGTTTTGAGCAGCGGATATTACGACGCGTATTATCTGCGGGCGCAAAAAGTCCGGACTTTGATCCGCAACGACTTCATGGAAGCGTATAAGAAAGTCGATGCGATCCTGACTCCGACCTCGCCGGTGCCGGCGTTCAAGAAAGGGGAGCGCACCGCCGATCCGCTTCAGATGTATCTGAGCGATATTTTCACCATCAGCGCGAATCTGGCCGGGATCCCGGGTATTTCGGTGCCGTGCGGTTTCACGTCGAACAACCTGCCGATCGGCCTCCAAATCCTCGGTAAACCCTACGAGGAAGCCGAGTTGCTGGCGATCGCCCATCACTACGAACAAGCCCACGATTTTCACACCCGCCACCCGGTCCTCTGAGGAAGAACTCAACCACGAATGGACACGAATCAACACGAATGAGGTGGGATGGGAAAGCCGTTCGTGGATTAGTGTCCATTAGTGTTTATTAGTGGTTTAAAAATTTTTTCATGAAATACGAAGTTGTCATCGGTCTTGAAATTCACGTTCAGATCAAAACGAACTCGAAGATGTTCACCCGGGTGGCGACCGGGTTCGGGGAAGATCCCAATACCTTGACCGACGCGGTCGTGATGGGGTTGCCGGGGACGCTCCCGGTGATGAACAAGCGGGCGATCGATCAGATCATCCGGGCCGGGTTGTTGCTCAATTGCGATATCGCCCGCTTCTGCAAATGGGATCGGAAAAACTATTTTTACCCGGACAACCCGAAGAATTATCAGATCACCCAATACGACAAACCGATCTGCGTCGGGGGCAAAGTCGAGATCGAATTGCCCGGTTCCGCCCGCAATGTGATGGGCGAGCACGGTTGGGTGGAGTTGACCCGGATTCACCTCGAAGAGGACGTCGGAAAGCTGAATCACTTCGAGACCGATAGCTTGGTCGATTACAACCGGGCCGGGACTCCGTTGATGGAGATCGTCACCGAACCGGTGATGCACTCATCGGAGGAAGCGTTCGCTTTCCTGACCGCCCTGAAGCAACTCATGATCTACGGTGGCATCTCCGACTGTGACATGGAGAAGGGCCAACTCCGTTGCGACGCTAACATCAGCATTCGGCCGAAAGGGCAGAAGGAGTTGGGGGTGAAGGTCGAGTTGAAAAACCTGAACAGCTTCAGTGGAGTCCGCAATGGGATCGATTACGAGATCAAACGCCAGGTCCGCGCCGCGGAAAAAGGGGAGCCGATCATTCAGGAAACTCGGCGTTGGAGCGCGGAGTCGAACATCACCACTTCGATGCGGAGCAAGGAGATGGCTCACGACTACCGGTATTTTCCCGATCCCGATTTAATGCCGGTCGAAGTAGACGACGCCTGGCTCGAATCCATCCGTGAAACGCTACCGGAGCGGCCCTTCGAAAAGCAGCGCCGCTATTTCGAAGAATTCAAGTTGCCTTATACCATCACCTCGGTGTTGGTTCCGGACCGTTTGCTTTGCGACTATTTCGAGGAGGCGGTTCAGGCCCACCGGAGTCCCCAGGCGGTCGCCAACTGGATCGTCAACGACCTGTTGCGCGAGCTCTCGGCCGCCGGTCAGGCGCTCGCGGAGTCGAAGGTGCGTCCGGCCCACATCGCCGGATTGGTGAAATTGATCGAAGAGGGGACCATTTCCAGCAATGTCGCCAAGGAAGTCTTCATCGAAATGTTCGCTTCCGGCAAAGAGCCGGCGGTGATCGTGGAGGAAAAAGGCTTGAAGCAATCGACCGACACCGGGGAATTGGAAGGCTTCTGTGACGAAGCGATCGCCAACAACCCGAAGTCGGTGGAGGATTTCCTCGCCGGAAAGGAAAACGCAGTCAATTTCCTCAAGGGGCAGGTGATGAAGGCCAGCCGCGGGAAAGCGAATCCCCAGGTCGTCGACAAGATTCTCCGGGAAAAACTGGCCCAGAAGTGAAGGCAGACGCTCCACCGAGGGAGGGTATCGGCCAGATGTAAGAGCGTTGGTAACGGCTAGCGTGGCTGACTTTTTGCCTTGCCGCAGTGGGTTGATCATGAGATGAATGCGCGCTTTGCGGCCGAAGCAGGCCGTGAAAGTTTCGAACCGATACGTAATTGATTTATGGCTACATTCAAACCGTTCCGGGGGTATCGTCCGCCCGCCAAGATTGTCAAGGAACTCGCGTCGCGTCCGTATGACGTGCTCAACTCCGAGGAAGCCCGGGAAGAGGCCGGCGAGAATCCCCACAGTTTCCTGCGGGTGGTGAAACCGGAGATCGAGTTGCCCCCTGAAACGGATTTGTATTCGGAAGTCGTTTACGACAAGGCCCGGGCGAACTTTCAGAAATTCATTGAAAAAGGATTCCTGAAGCAGGATGCGAAACGGAACTTTTACGTCTATGCGCAAACCTGGGGCGAGAAGATCCAATATGGGGTCGTTGGGTGCGCCGGGGTCGAGGATTACCTGAAAGAGGTGATCAAGAAACATGAATTGACCCGCAAGGACAAGGAGGAGGACCGGATGAAACACGTCCGGGTATTGAACGCCAACGCCGAACCAGTCTTTTTCACCTACCGTGCGGTCGAGGAAATCGACCGGATCGTCGCCGATGTCACCCGTGCGGCGCCGATTTACGATTTCGTGGCCGACGACGGATTCGGCCATCGCTTCTGGGTGATCGAAGAGGACGAGACCATCGGGAAACTCGAGGCGTTGTTTGAGAAGGTTCCCTGCTTCTACGTGGCCGACGGGCATCACCGGACCGCCGCCGCCGCCTTGGTCGGGGAGGAAAAGAAGAAGAACAATCCCGGTCACACCGGCGACGAGGAATACAATCTCTTCATGGCGGTCCTCTTTCCCGACGACCAGCTTACCATCATCGATTATAATCGGGTGGTGAAGGATTTGAACGGTTTGGAGCCTGCCGCCTTCGTCGACCGGTTGCGGGCGAAATTCGACGTCGAAGAAGTCGGCGCGGAACCGTGCAAGCCGGAGGCGCAGCGAGTGTTCGGAATGTATCTCGAAGGAAAGTGGTTTCGATTGACCGCCCATGCCGAGACTTACGACGAAAACGACCCGATCGGCGCGCTCGACGTGACGATTTTGTCGAAGCACGTGCTCGATGACATTCTCGGCATCCGCGACCTGCGAACCGACAAACGGATCGATTTCGTCGGCGGAATCCGGGGGTTGAAGGAGTTGAGTCGCCGGGTCGACAGCGGAGAGATGAAAGTGGCGTTCGCCCTATTTCCGGTGGCCATGGGGGAATTGATGACAATCGCCGACACCGGCAATATCATGCCGCCGAAGACCACCTGGTTCGAACCGAAGCTGCGGAGCGGGTTGGTCGTCCATACGTTGGATTGAGGCGCGCGGATGGAGGGGAACGGAAAGAAAGATCCGTTCCCGTTTTCCGTTCCCATCGTGGGCGGTTCGAAATACCGGGTTTACCTGGGAGCGATCCTGTGGTTAGATTAGGTCAAACGACTTCCCGATGGAAATAGACGATAACAACGAGAAAGTGGAAAAACCGGCCGTGAAACAGAAACCGGCGATGTCGACGCAGAAAAAGCTTCGCCTCTGGGGTGGCGTGGTGTTGGGGGTGATCATCCTGGTGATCGCGGTTCAGAACCGGCACCCGCTGCCTGTGGAGTTGCTCTTCTGGAGATCGCAGGTCCCGGGGATCATTCTTTTGCCCTTTGTGTTTCTGTTGGGCATGGCGGCCGGTTTTTTCGTGCGAAAGAAGCCGGTCCGTTCACGGGCCTGACCGCGGTTAAAACGACGCACTCCGGTAGCCGATCACATCGAAGATCGGACGAAAAATCCGGAGCGAGGGCCCGAAAGTCTCCCGGAG
Organism: Verruconatronum alginivorum; assembly: GCF_056590205.1. NCBI lineage: Bacteria > Pseudomonadati > Verrucomicrobiota > Opitutia > Opitutales > Verruconatronaceae > Verruconatronum > Verruconatronum alginivorum. The sequence goes on from NZ_JBWPVQ010000001.1 coordinate 5,538,283, forward strand.
TGGTCCGATGTGGATCAACCATTGGATGACCGTGGCGAAAATCAGGATACCAAGGCAGGCGCCAAGGACCATCGAACCGTATTTCTCCAATTCGGTGGGAAACGGAACAGTCGGATTGCTGAGGAATTTCAGCGCCAACATTCCCGGGGCCAGAATCGCGATGTAGGCGATCCAATACCCGGTGGAAATCGCCTGCACTTCGGACATGCCGTTATTGGTCAGGAATTCGACGATCGATCCCCATTCCTGCCTGGTGAACTGATAGGCGAAGAAGAGGACGAGGGTGGTCCAGAGCGAACGAAAGAACCCGTCGTTGACCGCTTGTAAAATGGCGATCCAGACCGAGCCGGCCAGGAACGTGCACATGAGAATGAGGCCGATCGTCGGGTTCATGGCGTGGTGGTTCCCGTCGCGCGGATCGCGTCCTGGGCCCAGACAAGGCCGGCAAAGACTTTCTCGCGGGCATCGTCGCGCATGGTTCGCACCCCTTTCTCCTCCAATGCGCGGCGTAGATCGGATTCGTGGCCTTCGCGCTCCAGCCATTCCTTCACCGTATTATCCATGGTCATGTATTCGAAGACCCCGGTCCGACCGACGAAGCCGGACCGAAAGCAAGTGTCGCATCCGGGGCCCGGTTGATACACAGGAATGTGCTGGGCGTCCGCCCCAAGGAATTCCCAGGTTTCTTCGTCGAGTTCCTCGTCCTGGACTTTGCAGTCGGAGCACAAGAGTCGGACCAGACGCTGGGAAATTACCATTTTGAGGGCCGCGGCGAGGCTCGATGTTTCGAGACCGAGGTTACGCAAGTTGGCGAAGACCTGGATGGTATCGCGGGCGTGCATGGTGCTGATGACCAAGTGGCCGCTCAAACTGGCCCGCATGCCGTTGCGGAATGATTCGGGCTCCCGCATTTCCCCAACCAGAATGATGTCGGTGTCCTGGCGCAAAAGGGTGGTGAGGCCGGATTGGAAGGTGATCCCGGTTTTCGGGTTGATTGCGATCTGAGTCGCGTAAGGGAGGGTGTATTCGACCGGATCCTCGATGGTCATGATATTGACCGATGGCCCGGCCAAGCGGGTCAGGATACTGTAGGCGGTGGAAGTTTTGCCGGAACCGGTCGGGCCGGCGATCAGGATGAAGCCTTCGGGGTGTCGCATCGCACGGTTCAGCGCCTTTTGCATGGCCTCGTTCATCCCGAGGGAAGCCATATCCATCGAAGAAGCCGGACGGTTGAGGAAGCGGAGGGCAATTTTCTCGCCGCGGAGGGAAGGGGAGACCGAGACGCGAACATCGAGTTTCAGATTTCCCGCCGGGCTGCGCCATTCGAATCGACCATCCTGGGGTTTAAGTTTGTCGGCCACGTCGAGAGCGGCCCGCACTTTGGCGATCGAGACAAGGCGTTCGCCGGTTTCCCTCGGGTATGAACGGAAGTCGCGGAGGATTCCGTTGACCCGCATCCGGGCCAGGTGGTGGTCCTCGTGAGGTTCGAGGTGAATATCGGTCGCTTCCTGTTCGACCGCCTTTTTGATCAGGGCGTTGAAAAGCCGACTGTCCGTGCGAAGGTCGTTTGGATCTTTGCGGGGCAGCCAGCGAAGGTACCATTTGGCTGAAGCTCCGTTAGGGACGCCCGTTTCCGACGAGGGAGCGGCAAGATCTTCATGCACGCCCGCAGTGCCAGGAATTCCCGCCAACGCGGCCCGTTTTCGAAAACTACGGTAAGAGGCGAAATGGATCGACCATCCGACCGGCCCGGCGACCAGGGAGATGAGGTTCACCCAGGAACGTCGGGAAGGGGGAAGTCTGCTGAAGCGGGAAGCGGTAGCCAACAAGGCGAGCCAGCCGAGGGTTCCGACGAGAATCGGTAAAATGGATTTGGTTTCGAGTGCGGCGGCTATCACGGGAGTAGTCAAACGTAACTCGGAGCATGCACGCGACTTCGGTGAAGTGTCAAGAATTCGAGACTTGGTCGTTAACGACGCATTGCCGAAATCGGTCGGCGTAAAGGCCGACGTCAGACGGCGACTTCTTCAGTCTTGCGTGGGGAAAAGCGGAATTGCAGGCGCAGAGGATCGGTGCCCGGCTTCAATTGCGAGCGGGTTTCCTCCATGACCCGGCGGCAAAACTCTTCGATTTCGCGCTCCTGCTCCGCGATTCGACAGGGAAAGGACTCGACGATGTTCGAGGCGGAATCGGTCGCCACCACCTCGATCTCCCGCTCGAGCCACGCCTTGACCCGTTGAAGGTCGGCTTGGCAATGGGAAGGCAGCTTGCGGTAGAGGCTAAAAAAGCAGATCATACAACTGCCCGGCTTGGTCCGCTGCGGCAGATGGGAGAGGATGTCCAGGACATCGTCGATCGAACTCCTGCAAGCCCCGGCGATCCGTTTCAACGCCGCCTCCGCCTGCACCTGAATGATATCTCCTCGAAGCATCTTATTAAGATTGAGTCTCAATAAGCTGCGAGGTTCCGTTCGAAATGCAAACAAAAACGCCGGAAGAAAGCCTTAACGGCGTTTTCGCGCGAAGCGCTTGGGCTTCAGCCAGTCCCCACCCTTGATCTAAAACCGGTTGAAGCCGGAACTCCAACAGGGAAGACGCTCGACTGCGGGGAGTTAATTGGCCAGATCAAAGAGCCCTGTTTGGGAGTGCCGGGCTATTTCGGCTCGAAGTCACCGCACCAGTCTTCCGCTTTCGTCGCGGGAAAGGTGGAACGGAACTCCGTTTTCTCGTCGACCTGGAAGACGAGGGTTTGCGGCGCGTGGCGACGGCATTCGCCTTCGGAATTGCTTTCGGCGTTCCAGTAAACGCATTTTCCGCAGGCCGCCGTTTTGGTCGATGTTCCAATCATTTTTTCCTCCGTGGTTGAATATGAAAATACCTTCCTGGATCTATGATAACCCCACTCGGGGGCGGATGGCAAATGACGAGGCCGGTCGGCCGTACAAGGAAAAGATCTCCAAGGTTGACGGCATATCGAATAACCGTTTTCGTGAAATGCTTTTCGATCGACCATTCCTGCCATGAAATCGATTCTTCCCCTTTCCCTTGGTGTGAACGCGGCCCTGGTTCTCACCGTCGCCATTTTAATCGTCAAGCCCCTGCCGGAATCGCGCGCGCCCGAGGAGGCGCTGCGGCCAGAGGCGCTCATCGAGAACGGCGAGGGGGTGGCGGAGAAGGCTCCCGCGCCAGCGGATTCGCCCTGGGACGCCGAGTTGATCGAGCCTTTGACCACGGCTTCCCGCAAAAAGCGTGGGGAAGTGTCGGATTTGGGGGAGATGCGGCACGAGGACCAGATCGCCGCTCTGGTGGCCGCCGGATGGCCGCGGGAACAGGCGGAGAGTTTCGCCTTGGGATACGTGATGCGACAACTCCTGCTGCAATCGCAGAATTTCCAAGGGAACGCCGAATATTGGCAACAACCGGCGATGATGGATCTCGATTGGGAGGAACAGCGGAAAATGGTGGAAATCCAGCATCGGATGGGAGAGGTCGTGGAAGAGATCCTTGGATTCGATCCCAATGGATGGTTTGGAGGCGGCGCGGTGCCGATTCCCCGGGACAAGGCGCGGGCGGCGGCCTTGATCCAGCAGGACTACCAGATGATGCAACATAAAATCCAGCAGGGGACCGGCGGGATTTTGTTGCCGGAAGATCGAAAGGCGATGGCGATGCTCGACGAGGAGCGCCGTCGGGATTTGGAGGCCCTGCTTACGGCGGAGGAATTGTTCGAATACGAGGTGCGTCGCTCTCCGGTCGCCATGGGGCTTCGGCATCAATTGCAGCACATGGAGCCGACCGAGGAGGAATTTCGAACCATTTTCGCTGTTCGCCGGGAGGGGCAGCAGCCCGGGTATCAGACGGAGGAGGAGCGCCGGGCCGCCGCGGAAGTTCGAGAGCGGCAGAACGAACAATTGCGGGAACTTTTGGGCGAGGACCGATTCCGGATTTTCGAGCGAACCCAGGATTGGAGTTACGGTCAGTTGGTCAATGTGACCCGGCGTCTCGATCTTCCCCGCGAAACTGTCGACGAAGTGTTTGCCATTAAAGAGCGGTTCGAAGGGGAACGTCAGACGGCGGCCGGACGGGATTTGCCGCGGGAAGAGCGCGACGCCGCCCGCAAAGAGTTGGCCGCGGCGACGGAAGCGGAGGTTCGGGAGTTGCTGGGCGACGACGGATTCGACCTGTATCGGCAGCACGGCGGGCATTGGCTGCACAACCTGCGACACTGAGCGATTGAGTGGGGTCGGCCGCGGAAAGCGGACGAACGGGACGCCATTTCGGACCTTTTTATTCCGTAATAACTGCTTGACGGAGGGAAGGCTTACTCTACGTTATTTCCTTCACCGAAATCAACAGGAGAGATTAACCCTTGAGAGAAGATTACTTACAGTCCGCCCGGGAGGTCATTCCCGATGCCAACATTTTGGTCAACGTGGTTTCGCGTCGTGTCAAACAGCTGAAGACCACGCATCGCCCGCTGGTGGAGTCGCTGGAGAAGCTTTCTCCGGAAGACATCGCTCTCCGCGAGATCATCGAGGGGAAGATCACCTACGATTTGGCGAAGGAGTGACATCCGATGGGGATGTCGGCGGAAGTGTCACGGGCAAGTCGCTCTGATTGAACGGTGGCCGCGAAAAAAGACAGTTCCGCCCGTCTGAAGGAGGTCCGCAATTCCAAGGTCTTCCGCGATTTTTTCGTCGACGACCGATTCGAGGCCGGAATCGTTTTGACCGGCACCGAGGTGAAATCGATCCGGGCCGGCCGGGCTCAAATCAACGAGGCTTTTGGTCGGGTCGACAAGGGCGAGATCTTCCTTTACCACGTGCATATCAGCGAGTATGCCTTCGGTAACATCCACAATCACAATCCCTACCGTCCGCGCAAGCTTCTGCTCCATCGGCGGGAGATCGCCAAAATTACCGCGGAGGTCCAGGCGGGCGGGTTGGCCATCGTTCCTCTCCGGATCTTTTTTAAACAAGGTTTGGTCAAAGTGGAGATAGGCCTCTGCCGGAGCAAAAAGCTCTACGACAAGCGGGAGGATTTGAAAAAGAAGGCCCACGAACAGGAGATGCAGAGGGCCTTGAAAAGCGCGCAGCGGCGCGGATGATCCCGGCTGCTGATTGTCTCCCACCTCAACTCATTTCGAACAACCAATATGGCGATCGCATCTTCCGGTTCCCGGGAATCCTCCCTTCAACACTCTCCTATGTCCCATTCCGTTTTTCGTGCCCGCGTGCCGGCCAGCACCTCCAACTGCGGCCCCGGTTTCGACACCCTCGGCCTGGCATTTGATCTCTACAACGAAGTCACGGTGCGGAAGCAGGAAGGCGAGGGGATTTCCTACGCTGGCAGCAATCATCGGGTTCAGGCCCGTGAAGAGGCTATGATCGCCGAAGTGGCGGCCGCTTTTTTCGACACGACCGGTTTGGCCCGTTTCGGTTTCTCGTTCGACATTCAAGGAGAAGTTCCGCTCGCCCGCGGCCTCGGGTCCAGCGTGACCGTGCGGGCCGGAGTGATCGGCGCCTTGAATGCGGCTTGCGGATCCTCCCCTTTGTCGAAGGGAGAGATTGTGGAGATCGTCAGCGAATTGGAGGGGCATCCCGACAACGCCGTCGCGGCCGTATTGGGCGGGTTTTGCGTTGCCCGAACCGATCCGGCGACCGGTCGCTACGTCGATTCGGTGCGGTTCAAAGTCCCGGCGGATTTGGTCTTCGTGGTGCTTTCCCCCGACCTGGAGATCGCCACCCGCGAATCCCGCCGCTCGCTGCCTGCTTCGCTTCCATTTCCCGATGTGGTGAAGAGCCTCAACAGTCTCGCGTTTTTGGTTTCGGTTTTCGCCACGGGGGATTACGAAAAACTCCGGGGCGCGGTGACCGATTTTGTGCACCAGCCTTACCGCCTTCCACATATTCCGGCGGCCGAATCGTCGATCGCCGCCGGGATCGCCGCAGGCGCTTACACCGGATGGCTCAGCGGAAGCGGATCGAGCATTTTGTGCGTTTGCCGGGAAGACCGATCCGACCAGGTCGCGCGGGCGATGGGAGACGTTTTCTCAACCGATGAGATCCCGTTCCATATTCGTCCTTTACGTTGCGACAATGAAGGCTTGCGGATCGAACAGGAGAGTTGAGCCCATCTTACCCTTGACCACCCGGGTCGTCCAAAAGGACGCTCCCGGTTGTGAATGTGGCAAAAAGCAATATTCTGGATGGTACAGAGGGATTCAATTCCAGGAATGGCATGAAAAAGCAAATGAACGGTTCGACCAGTGAAGATTACGACTTTCTGCGATTGCGAAAGACTTACGGCCTGACTCAATCCGATTTAGGGGACCTGCTGAAAGTTTCGAAGAATTACATTTGTCAAATCGAGACCCGGCGGAAGGTGCCGAGTGAAACCTTGGTTGCCTTGGCCAAGCGGATTGAAGACGAATTGCAGCATGCCTCGACCTCCCGTGAGGGAGGGAATGGAAGGGGGGGCGGTGCGTCGCGAAACGAGGCGTTTCGCTACTTGGAAAAAGTCTGGGCGGCCGCCGCCGATGACCGCGACTTGCAAGGATACATCGTCACGCGGTTGAAATTGGTTTTTCCCTTGGACGCCCCACCGTTTTCCGGTTCGGCGGAGGAAGAATAGTTGCCGGCGGCCGGAGCGGCGGTCAAGCTGTCCGGTTTTCCGATCCCTCTTCCTTCCGTCATGTTGCATATCATTCTCTTCGAACCGGAAATCCCGCAGAACACCGGAAATATCGGGCGGTTGTGCGCGATTACCCGTTGTCGACTCCATTTGATTCATCCGCTCGGTTTCACCATCACCGACCGCCATCTTAAACGAAGCGGGATGGATTACTGGCATTCGCTCGACGTCCATCACCATGCGGATTGGCGGGCCTTTAAGGAAAGCGGCGTGGGGCCGGATCGTATTTGGCTTTTCACTACGAAAGGAGCCCGCGATTTTTGGGATGTGGAATATCGGGACGGAGACGGGTTGTTGTTTGGCAAGGAGACCGCCGGATGCCCGGAGTGGCTCCACCAGGAAATGGGCAATGACGCTCGACTGACGATTCCCCGTTACAATACGGAACTGCGCTCGCTCAACCTCTCGACCAGTGTCGGGATCGCCGCTTACGAAGCCCTTCGCCAACTCCGCGTCGGGCCGAAATAAAGTCGCCCCCGCCCTTCGGAGGCTTTCGAATTTCACGGTCATCGGTTTTGGGCTTCTCATTGTTGGGCGGCTCCTTTTAAATAAAAAATGGGTGATCACTCGCGTCGGGCCAGCCACCTCCGGGAAGGTCCGTTTTCGCTGGGGCACCCTTCGGTTTTCCGTTCGGAAAGGACAGAACAGCATGCACGAGCCATCCAATCTCCAAACGATCAAGCAACACCTGGAAAACAGGAACTGGCGGAAGCTGAGCGAGTACGTCGAAGATTGGCCCGATCCTGAAGTCGCCGATCTTTTGTTGCATTTGGAGAAGCCGGAGCGGGTGTTGTTCTTCCGGTCCCTGCCGAGGCGGCGAGCGGCCAACGTATTCGCCCACTTGGAACACGAAAACCAGGATGGATTCCTGCAGGAACTCAGCGACGAGGACACCCGGCACCTGTTGGCCCACCTGAGTCCCGACGACCGGACCGCCCTGCTGGAGGAATTGCCGGGCGAGGTGACGCAAAAGCTGATGCGTTTGTTGTCGCCCGAGGATTTGGCGGAGGCCCGGCAGTTGCTCGGGTATCCGGAGGAGAGCGTTGGCCGACTGATGACTCCGGACTACATCGTCGTCCGCGCCGAAATGACGATCGAAGAGGCCTTGGCTCATATTCGGAAGACCGGCAAAGACCGGGAGACGTTCAACATCATTTATGTGACCGACGACTCGGGGAGACTCCTCGACGCGCTCCGGTTGCGACGGTTCATCATGGCCGACCCCAAAGAAAAAGTGGCGTCGGTCATGGATAATACGTTCATCAGCCTGTCGGCCTTCGACGACCGGGAAAAGGCGGTGCAAGTGATCCAGCGGTACGATTTGTTCGCGATTCCGGTGGTCGACTCGCAAGGAATTCTGATCGGAATCGTGACGGTGGACGACGTTCTCGACGTGGCTCAGGAAGAGGCGACCGAGGACTTTCACTTGAGTGCGGCGGTGGCTCCGTTGGAAATGCCTTACAGCGCCGCCATGCCCGGGTTCCTCTACCGGAAGCGGGTGGGGTGGTTGACCATCCTGATTTTCGTGAACCTGATTTCGGCGCAGATAATCGCCAACTACGAGGAATATATCCAACAATTCTTCGTGTTGGCTTTTTTCATGCCGTTGTTGATCGCCAGCGGTGGAAACGCCGGAGCTCAATCGGCCACGCTAATGGTCCGGGCGTTGGCGACGGGCGATTTGAACCTGACCCGGTGGCGTCGGGCATTCTCGAAGGAATTGCTGGTCGGATTATTCCTGGGAGCTACCACCGGAATCCTCACTTATGCCTTGGGAACTTTCCGCGGGGGCTTCGAGATAGGGTTGGTGGTTGGTTTGGCGATGGTTTCGATCGTGATTGTGGCCAATCTTATCGGGGTCCTCCTGCCGTTCACCCTGGCCCGGTTCAAGTTCGACCCGGCGGTGGCGAGCAGTCCGCTGATCACTTCGATGATGGATGCGATCGGATTATTCATTTATTTTGGAATCGCGACCATGATCCTGACCTTGTAAGTCCTCCGGCCGGGGGATCGGAGTCACTGAGGAAGAGTCGTTTGGGGAAATGAGGAATCGTCCTTATTGTTGCCGACGGGCAGAAAAGGTAGACTGCGGTCGATGAAATCACTCCCACCTATCGAGTCTCTGGACCTGGCCAAAGAGAGGGCGGTGAACCCCGAATCCATCGCCCGCCTTCGCGAACTCGATCCCGAAGACGATCGATTGTTGGGTGACTTGATCTCAATGTATCTGGACGAGTGCGCCGAACAAATTGCGACGGTGGGAACGGCTCTCACGGCGGGTAATGCCTCCGATCTGGAACGGGCCGCCCATAGTGTGAAAGGCGGGAGCAGCAATTTCGGAGCCCGTCGACTGGTGAATCTCGCGTTTCGCGTCGAGCAAGCCGGCAAACGAAACGACCTCCACGAAGCGCGGGGCCTCCTGCCCGAGCTCATAGAGGCTTTCGAAGAAGTCCGCGAAGAACTCAGCCGCTACCGCTGAACCAGTTGATAGCCGCAAAGAAGCGCGAGATTCTCTTAGGCGCGAGAAGGCACAAAAGGCGCAAACGGCCTCTCATGAGTTATCTCATGCTTTTTGCGTATTTTGTGCTTTTTCGCGGCTATTCGGACCTCAGCGGGCCGCCTGGAGCGCGGGTCGGAAGGCCGGCAAACGGAGTGCGTCGTCGCAAATTTGCAATAATTGGTCGACCCGGTGGGCGCAGGTGTGACGTTCCTCAATAGTCCGCCATCCCGCTTGTGCCAGCGAGGTCGCGAAATCCGGTTCGTTTAGAACGGTCCAGAGATGCTCTTTCATTTGTCGGCCATCCCGGGCGACCAGGAAATCGTCTTTGTTGAACAGATTTTCGCGGTCCTCCCACGGCGCGGAAATCACTGGGATACCGCAAGCCAATCCCTCAAATAGACGGATCGTTGGAATGCCCGGAAGATTCTCGATGTAGGGACGCCGCGGAATATGGACGGTGGCGCAGAAGCGCGCGAATACGTCGGGTGTGCGGAAGTAGGGCAACCATCCTCCATACTCGATTCCGGCACTGTCAAGGGCGCGGCGAGCCCGTTCGGGAAACCGACTCCCGTAAGCCCGGGCGCGGACACCGGTGGCCGCGACCGGTTCGAGGAAAAACTCCCGGAGTTCGGCGGATCGCTCCTTTTCGCTCCAATTGCCAAGCCAGACTAAATCTCCTTCCAGGGATTCGCGGGCGCGGGGATAAAAGATACGCGTATCCGCCGCTTCGTGCCAAGTCCAGGCTTGGCGGGCCCATCCTCGTTCCAGGTAGATTTCCCGGATCGCATCGCCGCCCGCCAAGACTCCGTCGTAGTGCCGCAGATCGCACAACGCCAGGCTTTCGGGATCCGTGTGCGAGCGGTGGTAAGTGTCATGGAACAGAAGGCGGAAGGTGGCATGGTGCGAACGGTAGTCGCCGATGCGGGCGATCAACTCCCGCTCGTTGAGTTCGTGGACGATCGCCAAATCGGCGCCGGCCAACACCCGGCCCAGATCGAGGGTCCCGGGATGGTAGGCGACGTGCATCAGGCCGGAATCGATCTCCTCAAAGGGCGCGATGGCGGCTTCGGGTCCGGCGGCATCGTCACGGGTCGGTTCGTAAACGATCACCTCATGGCCCCTTTCCTGTAATTCGCGGGCATATCCGCGGAGGAAATGGGCGTTGCCGTGGCTCCAGTCAGAGAGGAGGGATTGATAGAAAAGAATGATTCTCATGGATGATTAATGGATGACGGGCAAAATTAGCGCCCATGTCCCGGATCCAGGGAGGATTTGCGGGACCCCCGCACAAAGCCGGTTTGATGCCAGTTTGGGGAATCCTACAGAATTTGTCGGAACTCATTCGATTTTAGCGGCGTTTGCGTCCCTGGCGCTCTCTCCGTATGCGGCCTGGCCGAAGTGGTCCCGCGAAATGCACTGCGGAATTGACCTCCGCCGTGCAATATATAGCGATTCTCGAAAATCCCCTAAATCCCGTCGATGAATCTCGGTTTCCAATATACTTCTCCCGGGGGACTCCCGTTCTGTGAAGACCGCATAAATGCGGGACTCCAACCTGACAAGCCGTTCAAGGTTGGAGTCCTGGCTTCAGCCGGTCTTCGCGCTAGCCCTCCCAGCGCAATTTCAGAAAACTTTTGAGAATCGCTCTAACAGGCGATCGACCTCTTGTCGCGATCGTCTCAATGTCGCGGGGTTGGTGGGAGCACGAAGAACGAACGTCGGTCTCCCAGGTCTGCGGGCCGCGAGACCATGTTCGGTCGGGCGGCGGAGCCAACTCGACTACGGCGGGGTCAGACCAACCGGTTCTCCGTGGCGACGGTGGAATACCAGTCGGCGGAGAGTTTGGGGGTGCGCCGTTGGGTGGTGTAATCGACGTGGACGATGCCGAAGCGGCGGGTGTATCCATCCTGCCATTCGTAGTTGTCCATGAATGACCAGAGGAAATAGCCATTGACCGGAACACCGTCGCCGATCGCGCGGTGGAGTTCGCGGAGATAGTTTCGGACGAAATCGCGGCGGTGGAGATCGTGGACTTCTCCGTCGACCACCGGTTCGTCGTCGTAACCGCAGCCGTTTTCCGTGATGTAAATCTCCCGGGCGCCGTAGACTTCCGCCGCGAGGCGGGGCCCCCAATAGAGCGCTTGGGGAACGATGTTCAGCCAAGTGCAGGTGGTCCGGGGATAATCGGTCGGAAGCTTCAATTGCTCCCAGGCCGACCCTCCTTTCCCGGCGCGCACGAAGGCGCCGGTGTAGATGTTCAACCCGAGAAAGTCGGTCGGTTGGCCGATCGATTCGAGGTCGCCGTCGCGGATTTCCGGCCGGTCGGAGCCGCTTCGGTCCAAGAACTCAGTGGAATAGGCCCCGGTCATGACGGGGGCCAGAATGTGGCCGTTGCGGCAGCCGAACCAGGCGCGGGCTGCGGCGATATCGGATTCGGTTTCAGTGACCGGAATGGCGACGTCGGCGTTGTCGGTTAGGCCGACCCGGGCTCCCGGGCCGCCGAATTCGCGGACGGCGCGGACCGCCGCCCCGTGGCAAAGGAGGGCGTGATGGTTGATTTGGTTGAGGACTTTGGTCGATTCCTGGGCGCCGGGGGCTTTGCGGCTTCGCGGACCGTAGGCGAGTTCCGTGAAGCAGCGGATCTCGTTCAAGGTGATCCAGTTTTTGACCCGGTCTCCCAAGGCCTTGACGACGGTGTCCGCATACGTGGAAAAGGCTTCGACCACCAATCGGTTTCTCCAACCGCCCCGGTCTTCGAGGGCTTGGGGCAAATCCCAGTGGAAGAGAGTCACCCATGGAGTCAATCCGTGGACGAGGGCGGAATCGATCAGCCGGTTGTAAAAATCGAGACCGGCTTGGTTGAGAGGTCCGTCGCCCGCTGGATAAATACGGGGCCAGGCGATGGAAAGGCGGTAATGGCGCAGGCCGAGTTTTTTTAACAGCGCGAAGTCGTCTTCGTAGCGATGGTAATGATCACAAGCGACATCGAGGGTGTCGCCGTTCAGAACCTTGCCCGGGAGACGAGCGAACCGGTCCCAGATCGACTCGCCTTTGCCGTCAGTGAACGCCGCCCCTTCGATCTGGGCGGCGGCAGTGGCGGTACCCCAGACGAAACCATTGGAGAAGGAGAGTGGTTTGGGCTTCATCGGAGGGTAACGGTCACGGGCGTCGATTCGCCGGCGTGAGTGAAGGTTTGGGTGGCAACGACCCGATTGCCCTGTTTCACGACCAACTCATATTCGCCGTGGAATCCGCGGGCCTGCCACCGGCCGGTCCGGTCGCTGGCCCCGGATTCGTTCGTGTGCCAGGTTTCCTGCACCAATTCCCGCAGTACGCGGCCATTGGGTTTTTCGGTCCAATCCTGGCGATACAGGGCGGCATCCGGACGCCAGTGGGCTCCTTCCCAAAAGCCCCAGAACTGAACGCCGACCACGGTGGGATGACTGTAGGCGGCGATCAGAAAATCGCGGGTATAGTCGGCTTGCATTTGCTCATCGGTGGTGGTGATATCGAATTCGGTGATCCGGACCGCCAGCCCGAGTTCCCGTTGGTAGTGGTCGAGGGTTTGGAGGAGATTTTCCGGGGGCGTGGCATTTTCGCCAATGTGCCCCTGGAGGCCGAGGCCGTTGATGTCGGCTCCATTGTCACGGAGGAAACGGGCGGTGTTGACGAAATGGGCGACATGGGGGGCGTCGGCGACGATGTTGTGGTTCCCCCAGTCGTTCAGGAAAAGGGGGACGTCGGGGAGATTGCGTCGGGCCGCCTTGAACCAGTCGACCATGATTTTATCGCCGAACATATCCATCAGCAGATGGTTGTTATAGGGCTCGTTGATCACGTCCCATTCCGAAATGTAATCCCGGGTGGCGGTGGTGATCTCGTCGATGTGTTGGAGGACCAACTGGGGAATCTCCTTTTCACGCGGCGTGCCGCGCAGTCCGGTGATCGCGGTCGGCAGGAAGCGGGGTCCGGGCCAGACCAGGACGTGGCCCCGGATGGTGAGATCGTTTTCTTGCATCCACCGGAGAGCGGCGAAGGTTCGGTCCTGACGGTCGCCTCCACGTTCGCCGGCCCAAAAGGGCCACTTCAAATCGTTCTCCGGGCTGCCGGCGTTGAAAAGTTTCAAGACATGGCGGCGGTACGGTTCGGCGTTGGGGCCGTCGCCGAGGAGGAGGCTCGGGTTGATGGCGGTGCCGATTTCGAAGGCGGAACGGGTTTGGCGAAGCTCGATTTGGGCGTTGGAAACAGGGTTTCCTTGCGCGTCGACGATCCGGACGTCGAGATCACCTTTGCGGTAACGCTCGATCCGTTCGAGTGCGGCCTTCCGCCAAGGTGCGTTCGGCTCTCGGCCGAGGTAACTGGGGCGGGTCGCGGGAAGGTCGGCCAACGAGAGTCGTTTTCCGTAATAAACCGTCTCGATGTCGGCGATTTCGACTGTCTGTTCGGAGAAACCGAAACCGAAGGCGACCTCGGCCCGGCCGGGGCCGTAGTCACCGGGGAAGCGGGCGGGAAGGTAGAACGTTTCCCAGTCGCGGCCGATGGAGAAATTGCGATTGGCCGCTTTGGCGTAGGAACCGCCGCTTTGTTGCACGACCACCCGAAGTTGGGCCGAGCCGGTTTCATGGGTGGTGTGGGTGGCGCGGGCGGTGAAGCGGACCAATGCCAAGTCGTCGCGGGTGACCGCGACCGCAGTCGGCGCGGTCCAGGCGATACCCCAGGACGGGGAGGTGTCTTTGAGGGTCGCGATGGTCCAGGAGCCGCGGTTGTTCGGTCCCCCCCGAGGATTGTGGGAAAGCTTGTAGCGGGAGGAATCCCCACTGGCGACGAAACGACTTCCGGCGTTCTCCCCGACCAGGGGTTGGCCAGGCGGCACTTTCTGACCCGCGTGCACGGAGCCGAAAAAGAGAATGGGAAGGATAAAGGCGAAGAGGGATGAGAGACGGATTGGAATAAGCATGGAAGAATCTTCAAAAACGGCCGGAAGCGGGTCGACAATATCACTGCATGACCCGTTAAGCAAACCGGATGAGTGGTCCGGACCGTTTTGTTGTCCGTAGGGCTTCAGCTGGCCGATTTGTTGGAGTTCCGCCTTCAGGCGGTCCCCCCCTCTCAAGAGGGGATCAGCGTACAGGAAGTTCCCCCCTCGCGCCGGGGGACCGCTCGCCAGAGCGGTGGGGTGTGTAGCGGAGCCGATTCGGCGAACGCCAACCCTTTTCGGACGGGGTCTATCTAATATCTCAACCTTTTTTTCGCATAATCCGCTGAATCATTCAGGTTAGGGCGCGGTCCGCCTGCGGACCGTGGGGCCTTCGCGCCATTGGCCGTCGGTGAGGACGGTTTTGGGCATTTCGGGTATGCCTCGTTCGTTGTTGTAAATTTGTTCGACGAGGAGATCGACGGCGGCGCAGCCGAGACGGGACGTTTTTTGGTCGATTCCGGCGACGTCGCCTCGTTCCGGGGTCCAGTCGAGATGGATGTAGCCGATGTCCTCGGGCATTCGCAGGTTCATGTTGCGCAACCAATCGAAAACCCGGCCATCGGTGGTGATAATGACGTCGGGGCGCTCCTCCCCGATCCATGTCCGGAAGCGCTCTTCGGAAAATCGATCGCTCAGGAGGGGCTTGACCGGGGCCAAGGTCTCATGGGTCACCTGAAAGACATAGAAGCCGGCGAGCCAGACGTTTTTGACGCGGTCGGAAACTTCTTTGGCCATGGCGAGGCCCGGGCGGGTGTAGCCGCGGTCGAGAGCCTGTTGCATCGCTTCGGAGATGGTGAGGAACTGGTTGTTGCTGACCCGGTGGGCGGCGAAACTGGTGAACGTGTGGGCGATGGCCACGGTGGAAAACCGGCTCCAGTCGAGATCGAAACGATATCCGGGGGAAGGAAGGGGGGCGATGATCACCCCTGGAATTCCCCGTGACTCGAGGATCTGAGTGAGGCGACCGCCGGACGCGTTCACTTCGCCGTGCCAATGGGTTTCCACCCGGTAACCGAGTTGTTCGGCCCGTTTCTGGATGCCCTCGAAACATTGGACGAAGGTTGGGAAACGTTTCCATCCGTCCCGTTCGGGGAAGCAGGTGAGAAAGCAGAGGGTCGGTTGGCTGATTTGGGGTTGGCTCCCCCGAAGGCTGGTCATCAAGGCGGAAACCATTGGGTTCGGCCGGTAGCCAAGGCGTTCGGCGGTTTCGCGCACCCGTTCGCGCATCTCGTTGGAGATACGGTTGCTGCCGCGAAGGGCCATGGAGACCGTGGCTTTGGAAACACCCAATTCGGCGGCGATGGTTGCGAGAGTCGGATTCATGATTGCTGAGTGCCAGTCAGATAAACATGAAAGCGACGGGCGGATGGGGCAAGTCCTACCGAACGCCAGTGAGTGGAGGTCGGCGCTCCGCTCCTTTGGTGGAGCGGAGCTGCGGTTCTGAGGCGAAAATTCGTCGGATCACTCGGTGATCCGACGACGGAGACTGGAGTGTCGCTTTCTCTTTTACGGCTCCATCAACTGGACCCGGAGGCGCATGAATTGGCGGGGGGCATCGGTCGAGATCGCTTCAACGGTTACGCTTTGGAGAATGCCTTCTCCGGTGCGATCCGTTTCGGTCACAAACTCTCCGCCGCTGTTCCATTGAATCAAGTCTTCCGAAACTTCGACGAGATAAACCAAGTCGGAGGCGTCGGTCCGTTCGGTGTAGGTGAGGGAAAAGACTCCGCCGACATGGTCGAGGCTGATCAGATCCTGCCCGCGAACCGGTGTTTTGGCCGGAAGGTCGTAGGCGTATTTCATCAGGTTTGTGATCCCGTCGCCCGCGGGTGTGGCGAGCAATCCGCTGATGGCTTCGTTGTCCCATTCTTCGGGGAGAAACTCGGAGGTTTTCCAATCGCTGAAGGAGACGCCCGCCGGAGCGCTGGACGGAGTCATGGTGACCTGCAGTCGAGGAGCGGCGGTGGTTCCGGGACGGAAGAAGGCGTAGCGGAGGACGCCGAGGTCGAGGTTGCCGTCGTCGTAGGAGAGGCGGAGGACCGCGTATTCCCCGGGTTGGGCACCGTGGTCGTACAGGTGGTTGAGGAAGTCGGCGAGGTCGAATTGGACTCCCGCGGTGGTGAATTCCGCCTGCGAAGTGGGAGTCGACGGCGTGACCAGGTTATTATGGAGCTTCACGGTCGCCGGAATGTTGGCGCCGGGAGCGTCGTCGGTTTCACCGGCGTGCCAATGGGCGGAAGAGAGGATCCGGTCGCTTTGATAACCGACTCCCCAGAGATCGACGTTGGCCGCACCGGGGTCGCGGGTCCGGTCGTCGCGGGTGATGGTGAGAATGGCATCGCGGATCTCGGCACCGGTCGGACGGGCGGGCAATTCGAAAAGGAGGAAGGTTGCGTTGGTGGCCCGTTCGGCTTCACCGCCATTGGTGCCGACGATGGCATCGGCGAACCAGCGGAATTCCCCGTCGGCCCGGCGCTTGCCGATCGCATTGGCGACGGCCGTGCCGGATGCGTTTTGTCCGGCGGTGGCGGCGATCGCGAGAATTTGGCCGCGCAGGACGGGGGTGTTGGTCCAGCTGAATTCGTGGAAATCCCAAACGGCGTTCTCTGTCTGGCGATGGCGGGCGCCGAGCCCGAACCGGTTGCCGGAGGGAGGCGAGGAAATGACGCCGCTTACTTCGGCTTCCCGTTGGTTCCCATCGAGCAAATAGGCCGAAAAATTTAAATCACCCTCGGAGGAGTAACGTCCCTCGAAGTGGAGGAAATAGGTACCGCCCGCGGCGAAAACCGGAGGTTGGGCGAGCGAGGCGAGATCGGTGCGGGCGATTTCGGCGCCGTCCATCCCTTGGCGAACCACCAGGCTCCCGCCGGCAGGGGAAGTTGGAAGCCATTGGAAGGTGTAGAAGGCGGAATCGTCGGTGGCGTCGAAATCCTGGAGATCGGAGTTGCCGAACAGGACCATGCCGACTCGATTGGCCGATTCGTTGGCGTCGAGACTGTTGACGGTCAATCTGGCGCGGAGGAAGAAGTCGGTGCCGGCGGAGAAATTGCCGACCCGGGTGGTGAGGAGGGCGTTTTCGAACTCCGTGCCGGAGGGGGGCAAACGTAAGGCGTTGGTTTCGAGTGACCATTGGTCGGGGAGGTTGCGGCGGAAATCGCTGCCGTCGTGCAGGCCGGCACCGGAGCCGAAGTTCCGGGCGAACGGGGCGAGCACAACTGGATCAGGCACGATTTCGCCGGGTTCGTCGCCGAGAGTGAGGTGGAGATTGTGAAAGTCGAACAGGGGGTCCGCTTGAGAGTCCTGTTCCCGTTGGGAGCGGGAGCCGAAGCCGAAAAGATTACCCTGGTAGGGAGCCGCGATGTTGGCGGAAATGGTTTGGGAATGATTCTCGGGATCGGTGAAAGTGAAGCTCAAACGAAGACCGCCGCTTTCGTCGTAGACTCCTTCGGCTTTCAGGCGGAACGGCACGGAGGTGTTCACGCCGGTGTTCGGGTTGCCGTATTTGCCGGGATGAAGGCCATTCCATCCGGCGTGGGCGAGTTCGGCGCCATTGAACCCTTGGCGGATCTGGATAAAGGAATTGCCGGATGTCGCTTCGGGAAACCAGACCAAACTGTAGAAGTCGGTGTCGAGGTTGCTTTCGAACGGTTGGTTGAACGGAACATGGGGGCCGGCGAGGACCACGAGGCCGGCCCGGGCTCCACCGAGTTGGACGAAATTGGCGAGGGTGAGATCGGCTTCAACAGTGAAATCCTGCCGATCGAGATAATCGGAGACTTCGGCGAGGGCCGTGCTTGAGACATAGGAGGAACTCCCTGGGGTGTGGCGGAGGGCGTCGCCTTGGAGGGACCAGTTCGCCGGACGGTTGCGGAGGAGTTCCGAACCGTCGGATTGGGCACCGGCGGTGCCGAAGTCGAGGGGGAAGTCGGTTGAGGCCAACGGGGTGTAATTCTCCTGCCAACCATGGAAATCGGTCCCTTGAGCGGCAAGATTTTCACCGGTGTTATCGATGGCGAGGTGGCCGATCTTCATCCCGAGGTTGGGAGAGACATGGCCGAGGGCCATGAAGTGGTTCAGTGCGTCGGAGGAGGAACCGCCAGTGCGGAAGGCGAAGGTGTCGACGGTTTGACCGTTGAGCTGGTAACTGAGGCGGTCGGCCTCGGTCGCGGTCCGGCTGGTCGCGGGGGCTAGATAGATCCGGAATTTGTCCCCATCGGTCCGGTCGATGACATACCAAAGGTTGTACCACATGCCGTTTCGCAAGGTGGTCAGGTCGAAGAAATTACCTCCGTCGCGCAGGCTGAACCGGTGGAGATTGGGATCGGAGTGCGGGTTGACGATCGTTTGGACGCGGTAGGCGCCGAACGGGGTGTCCTGGCCGGCGTCGGGGTTGAAGGCGAGGCCGAATTGCGCTCCGCCGCTCCATCCGGCGTTGAACGGCCCGGCTCGGAACTGAATGAAGAAGGTCGCTTGCTCACCCGGTTGGATCGCGGTGCCTGCGGGCAAGGGGCGGGAGGCGCCCCGGAAGACGTCGGTCCAGCCGTAGCCGAGGAAGCGATGGGGGCCGTCGGCTTGAATCTCGGCGAAGCCGGTATTGCCGTGGGCGAACCACGGTGCGGCGACGTTGCGGACCTGTCCGGTCGAATAGGTGGTGAAATCGTCGACCAAGGTGAAATCGGCTTGGGCGGCGGGGAGAGCGAGGGTGGCGGCGGTCGCGGAGACAAAAAGAAGCGACCGAATCTGACGAAGAGTCGGGATGTTCATGGCGATGCGGGTGGGTTGTCGGGATGAGGGATTAGTAATTCAAGCGGACGTTCAATTCGCGAACGCGCCCCTTTTCGAAAGAGTCGACGTGGCCGTCGACAAAAACGGCGTTCATCCGGCCATTGTGGCGGAAGCGGAAATGGCCCGGGCTGCCGCCGTCGGTGTCGGGACCGCTGTCGATGTAGTTATCTCCGTTGTCGGGAGAGCCGTCGCCCCGCATGGGGTTGATGCTCCAGTAATTCGAGTGGGAACCGCCGTGCGCCTGCTGGGTGGCGTCGCCAAAAAGAATCACTTGGGTCGGGCGGACCACCATCTCGGGGCTCCAGCGCGGACGGCTGGAGTTTTCCAGCAGATCGGGCATGAGCCTCGGATGGGCCGAATAGGAGGGACGGTTTCCATCATTCGATTCGATGGTGCGGGAAGGGCAAACGATGACGTCGGAGTTGCGCCAGAAATCGGCCGACTCCGGATTCGTGCCACCCAGATATTCGCGCATTTCCTGCGGCCATGGCCGGACCGGCGCGGGTGAAAGACTCGCCGGCAGGAAACCATGGTCGTTGGCGTAGATGTGGGCGGCGAGACCGATCTGGCGCAAGTTGCTCCGGCAGCGGGTGTCCCGGGCCGAGTCGCGCACCCGTCCGACGGTCGGGATCAGGATGGCCGCGAGGATGCCAATGATGGCGATGACGGTCAGCAGTTCGATCAAGGTGAACCCCCGGTTCGGGGAGGAATGATTGGGAATTGATTTCATGGGCGGATCTAAGTTTTAGTTGATGTGAATATCGTCTCCCGCCACCGGCGACGGCGCAATAATACCGGCGTTAAACTCGTTAAACTCCAGCGACATCCGCCCAAGCCCAATGAGCCTTCCGTCGCTTCTTCCCGGGTCCGACCGGTGTGGGTGGGTTTCGTTCCGTTCGCGGAATCGACCCCGACGTCCCCCTGCTGGAAATTGGACGTTTCGCGGTGACCTAAGGCCGTGCGATCGGCTCCAATGGGTGATTGAGGATGTTTAACGAGTAAAACTTTCTAGCGATGGATCGACTCGCCGCAGTGAAGAAGACCGGTTTGATTTGCCATTGAAAGCGCAACCCTTTCGTTCGCCGAATACCTGATGAAAACGAACGCACTCCTCCGATATTTTGTCTTGCCCATCTTTTTCGCCGCCGGAATCCATTGTATGGCCTCGGTCTCGGCGACTGATTTCATTTCCGCCGAAACGATCCAGCCGGTGGGCCGGACCGATCTGTTTTCGGTGCAGCGACGATCCGGTTTGGGACCGGCGGGGGATCTGAGCGGCTACCGGATCGAGGTGCAGCGGGAGGCGGTGCGACCGTTCGACGTGGCGATCGGCGGCGGATCGGCGTTCGCGGTGGAAAGGGGAGACGTCGGTCAGGTGGTTTTCTGGGCGCGGACCTTGCAGTCGCCGGACGAGACCGGACAGGGGCATTTCCGCGTGGTGGTTCGAGACCGGGCGAATAGTTGGCCGCGGATTGTTTTGAACCAATTTTCCGCCGACCGGGAATGGCGGGAGTTTTCGGTTCCGTTTCAGTTCAATCAAGCGTATCCGGCCGGAGAGATCCTTGGCTTGCTCGAATTCGGTTTCGGCGCGCAAATTTTGGATGTCGCGGGGGTTCGGTTTATCCAGCATGGGAAAAGCGTCGATGTGGCGGATCTTCCCCGGGCCCGGACCCGCTACGCCGGGGATGAACCGGATGCGCGGTGGCGGAAGGAGGCTTTGGAGCGGATCGAACGGATCCGGACCGGCGACCTGGTGGTGGAAGTTGTTTCGGTCGACGGCGCCCCGGTGGATGGGGCCGAAGTGACGGTGCGAATGGTGAATAGTCAGTTCGATTTCGGCACTTGCTTTCGTGCCTCGCGGATCATGGGAGAGACCGCTGACGATGAAATTTATCGACGGAAAATGACCCAACTCTTCAACGCCGGGAGTCCCGAAAACGAATTGAAATGGCCTTATTGGCGGGACGGCGTTTACGACAACAATCAAACTCTGGCGGCACTTCGCTGGATGAAGGACGAAGGATTGCGGACGCGGGGGCATGTGCTGGTTTGGCCGAGTTGGCGGATGATGCCGCGCGGTCTCGCGGCGTTGCAGGGGACGCCGGAGGAGCATCGGATTGTCGATGAGGTGATGGATCATATCCGCGACATGCTGACGATCACCGACGGGCTGCTCGTCGAATGGGACGTCATCAATGAACCCTACAATCATCATGATCTGATGGATACGTTTGGCCGTGGCATCCTGGTGGATATTTGGAAACAAGCGGAACGGTACGCTCCGGAAATCCCGTTGTATCTCAACGACTGGGGGAATCACGACCAAGTTGCTGACGCCGACCACGTCGCCCATTTCGAGGAGACGGCGCGGTTCTTGATCGAAAACGGGGCCCGGGTCGACGGGCTTGGGTTGCAGGCGCACATGGGCGGATTGCCAACTCCGCCGGAACGGGTTCTGGAGACGCTCGACCGTTACCAACGAAACCTCGGGCTCGATGTCCGCATCACCGAGTTCGACGTTAACACCGAAGATGAGGAGATGCAGGGAGCGTATACCCGCGACTTTTTAATCGCGATGTACAGCCACCCTTCGGTGGTGGGGGTGCAAATCTGGGGTTTCTGGGAAGGGCAAATTTACGTTCCCCGGAAAGCCCTCTACCGCCGCGATTGGTCGGAGAAACCGAATGGGGCGGCCTGGCGCGAACTCGTCACTGAAACCTGGCGCACCCGCGGCGGAGGAACCGTCGGCGACGATGGCCGCTGGCAGATCCGCGGTCATTTCGGAGAGTATCGAGTGGAAGTTCGGCAAGGGGATCGCGTGACCGTCCTATCCATCGATCACTCGGCGGAAAATGCGGGGCGCCCGCACGGGATCACTTTGGAGAAGTAACCGTCGACCGGGCGGGCGAATGAACTTCGGGAGGTTAGCGGCGGATGGCGTAACCCCAGCCGGTCCGGACGACTTCCCCGAAGCGGGCGTCCTCAAAAAAGTGATACGTTCCTGGCTCGACCTCCGCTCCGGCCGAAATGCGGCGCTCGATGGTATGCGATTGCCGCGGGCGCAAGGTGAAGGTGGTTTCGGAATCGTCGCCGGTCAAACCGGGGGGAAGTCGGAGCGCGGTGGTGATCTCCAACGGACGGGTGCCGGGATTGGTGAAGGTGACCTGGACAGTCCGGGTGACTCCCGGTGGGAGCGAAACGACCGGCATCCGAATTTGGAGTTGTTTGGAGGGATGATCGGCAGAGCTGTGGCGACGAATCAGTTCGTGAAAGGCTTGGGCTTTGATGGTCGGAGTGCCGTCGGCTCGGATCAGAGCGGGGATCGGGTCGGCTCCGTTGGATGATTCGGCGAAAGCGTGGTGAAAAACCAGGCCGAGGCTGCCTTGCGATAACACGGTTTCATAGGCCTGGAATAGGCGATTGGCCTGTTCCTCGTCGGATTGCTCCGCGTCGAATCCGGGGTCGAAGGAGATGACGACCGGCTGACGATTTTCCTTTCGCGCCCCGAGGGCCAAGGCGAGGACGGCGTCTTTGAGGGAATCGAGCGAATCCTCGGGAGCCAAATGCAGCGATTGGGTCAGGGGTGCATCGTTGTCGTCGTCCGCGAGTTCGTAAAGCCCGACCCGGTCGCCGAGACGTTCGAGGATGGCTTCGGCCTCGGATCGGCTCATAGCGAGGGAGAGCATGGTCTTGAGGCCGCTATCGCGAATGGTGTCGAGGGCGGTTTCGAGAGACTGAATGGCGGAATCGGAAGTGATCGAAGAGTCAACATCGGTGAGCCGGATCCATTCGAGCCCGAGGGCGTTGGTGATTCGGAGGTTTCGCTGGAAATCGTCGAGGGAGGCATCTCCGGTGCCGGGGAGAGGAAGGTTGGCTCCGAACCGGACGCCGGGAACGCCAAAACTGACGTGGAGTTCGTCTGCGGTTTGCCGTTGCTCCCGATATCCGGCGAAGGCAACGAAAGCTTGGTCGACCTCCGCGGGCGTCCGGGGCTTGGCGGGGAGAATGCGGTAAACCCCGGCGGTCGAAGCGACGAGCAACCAATCCGACTCGCGCTGGAAAACCTGTTCTCCAGCCACCTGGTTCCGCGGAAGAATCGCCTGGCTGCCGTTTGCCCCGTCCGTTTGCCAGGCAAACCAACTGGAGCGACCGTCGAGGGACGTATCGATTGGCTCGATACTTCCGTTTCGGCGGACGGTGGCCGCACCTTCGGGAGCGGTCACGATCTTGGCCAAGCCGAGGCGGGACTCTCCGGATGCGGATTCATCGATATTGATTTCGATATCAGTGATGCCGGAAGTGTAGAGATGGTAACGGATCTCGATCGCCGGGGCTCCTTCCGGGTTGGAAACGGAACGGAACCGAAGTTCACTTTTCACCACGCCGTGGGATTCGCCGGTTGGTTCGAATCGGATCGAGGAAAGCTCGCCGGATGGAGCGGTGTTTTCCGGCGAAGGTCTTGTCCAAGCCACGTCGAAAAGATCGGTCCGGGTTTCGGCGGTCCACTCAACGGTTTGGGGGAGTCCGCTGGGAAACGATCGAGTGACTTGGACGGGCGAGGGGGGCTGACCAGCGCTTCCGCCGATGGTTTGAAAAGTATAGGTGCGCGATTCCCCCGGGCGAAGTTGGGCGTCGATCCATCCCTTCGCTGGTTGCGAGTTGTGGGCGGGAGCGAGTTGGACCGGCAAGTAATGAGCTTCGACGGTGCCGCCGGTCACGGAGTGGGAGACGGCGAGAATCCGCCCATCGTGATCGGCCAATTCAGCCGGGAGCGGGAACGAAAGGCTTTCGCGGATCGCGAACGGATGGTTGTTGGAAATCCGCAGCGATTCCACGGCGGCTCCGAGCCCGGTTCCAGTGGATACGATGAGAAGGCAGATCAGGAAGCGAGTGAAGTGGCAATTCATAGCGACCGAGTCTGCCACCGCCCCAGGGAAGAATAAACAAAAAAACGGGCGGTGGCTGTCGGTTCGTGATGAAAGGGCTCCCTCCGAACTTATTCCAAAACTTCGATCGAGGGACGCCAGGTGCCGGGCTTGCGCCAGAGGCGGGAAAGGAGGAGTTCCCGTTCGTAAAGGAATTCGCGAGGGAGACGATTGTAAAGGCTCATGAAGAGATTGCTCTGGAGCTGCGCCTCATGCTTCCAATGTTCGCGGTTGATCGACATCAGTTCCTGAAAATCCTTGAACGAGACGTCTTCCAACCCCCGCCAATCGATGTCCTGGTAACGCGGCATCCAGCCGAGCGGGCTTTCGATCGCGTAGCGTTTGGAATGGGCGCGTTCGACGACCCATTTCAGGACGCGCATGTTCTGGCCAAACCCGGGCCAGAGGAAGTTGCCCTCTTCGTCGGTCCGGAACCAGTTTACGATGAAGATCCGGGGGGGATTGGGAAGGTTGGCCCCGACATCGAGCCAATGGTCGAAATAATCGGCCATGTGGTATCCGCAAAACGGCAACATCGCCATCGGGTCGCGGCGGACTTTGCCGACCTCGCCGACGGCGGCGGCGGTGGTTTCCGAGCCGAGGGTGGAGGCCATGTAGACGCCGTGCGGCCAATTGAAGGTTTGGAAAACGAGCGGGACGGTGCCGCTCCGCCGTCCGCCGAAAATGAAGGCGCTGATCCGGACCCCTTCCGGCTTTTCCCAATCGGGGTCGATGGTCGGACATTGGGAGGCGGGGGCGGTGAAGCGGGCGTTCGGGTGGGCGGCGGTCCGGCCGCAATCGGGAGTCCAGGGCTCGCCCCGCCAATCGGTCAGTTTTTCCGGCGGTTTTTTGGTCATCCCTTCCCACCAGACGTCGCCGTCGGGGGTGAGGGCGACATTGGTGAAAATGGTGTTCCGGCTGATCGTGGCCATCGCGTTCGGATTGGTTTTGGCCGAAGTGCCGGGGGCGACTCCGAAGAAACCGGCTTCCGGATTAATCGCGTAAAGGTGGCCGTTGGAGCCCGGTTTGATCCAGGCGATGTCGTCGCCGACGGTGGTGATTTTCCAATCGGAAAATTCCGGCGGGGGTACGATCATCGCGAAGTTGGTTTTGCCGCAGGCGCTGGGGAAAGCGGCGGCGAGGTAGGTTTTCTCGCCTTCGGGGGATTCCGCGCCGAGGATGAGCATGTGCTCGGCCATCCACCCTTCGTCGCGGGCCATGCAGGAGGCGATCCGGAGGGCGAGGCACTTTTTGCCGAGCAAGGCATTGCCGCCGTAACCGCTGCCGAACGACCAGATCGCCCGTTCCTCGGGGAAATGAACGATGTATTTCTGGTTGGCATTGCAGGGCCAGGGAACATCTTTTTCACCGGGTTGGAGTGGTTTGCCGACGGAATGAACACACGGGATAAACGGTTTATCGCCGAGGACTTCGAGAACCCGATCGCCGATGCGGGTGGTGATCCGCATGTTGCAGACGACATAGGGGGAGTCCGAGATTTCGACCCCGATTTGGGCGATTGGGGAGCCGAGCGGGCCCATGCTGAACGGAATGACGTACATGGTCCGGCCGGCCATGCAACCGTCGAAAAGTTTTCGCAACGTCGCCTTCATTTCGCGCGGATCGGCCCAATTGTTGGTGGGGCCGGCGTCGGCTTCGCGCGAGCTGCAGATGAACGTCCGGTCCTCGACGCGGGCGACGTCGTTCGGATCGGAACGACACAGGAAACTGCCGGGGCGTTTTTCGGGATTGAGGCGAATGAACGATCCTTGTTCGACCATTTGGTCGCAGAGGCGGTCGTATTCCTCCTCGGAGCCGTCGCACCAATGCACGGATGCGGGGCGGCAGAGGGCCGTCATTTCCTCGACCCACCGATGGAGGGCCTGGTTGCTGGTCGGATGAACTCGAGTCTGAGTGCTCATGAATGTGTGCTGCGATGATGTGACGACGCAAACGGCAACGGCGGAAGCCGGGACAGGCTATGGGCCGAGGGTTGTGCGGAACCGGGCGTCGGCGGGTGTTTGCTCTCCGTGCCCGGCACGATTCCGACGATGGGGAAAAGACCGGGGAATGGCAAACCTAAAGAAGGAGGATTTGCCAACTCGAAGGCGACTCGAGTCGAACGACAAGAAGGTTACGCGGGGCCTGCTGCGGTCGGCGGGGGAGGGCGCTTCCGGCTGCGGAAGATCAATCCGATGCTGCCTACCAGAAAGAGGATCACCAGGGCGAGGGCGATCCAGGGCAAAAAGAGGGCCAAGCCGGCCGTCGCGACGGAACCACCCGCTTCGGCGGTGGAAACAACCGGATTGCCCAACCCCCCGGTGGTTAGAGTGGAGGCGCCCCGGGCCAATACGCTGACTCCCTGGACGGCCCCGGCGGTTCCACCCCCGGCGACGATCGCCACGGCCCATTTAAGCAACGGGTCGAGATCGGTCACCACGCCCCCCATGGCCAGAGAACCGGCCACTACCGCCGCCGGAGTGGCGATCGAATCGAGCAGGTTGTCGATCCAGGGAATATAATATCCTCCAATCTCCAGAGCCGTGGCGATGGCGAACGCCATCATCGCCGGATAGGAAGCGATCCACTCCAATTCGTGGGCCAAGGTGAGTTGTCCCGCGTTCGCGCCAATGCTCATGACCAGCAACGGCACAAATACACGGAATCCGCAGGCCGCGGCCAGACCGACTCCGATGACGACGCTCGATACAAGATCCATTCAGTATCTATGTATAACGTCTTTTGGACATCCGGCGAGACGCAAACGCGAAAATGGGACCGGGTTCGTCCGGCGAAACCGGTTCGGCAAGGGGAGCGCAGCCGGTTTTATGAACGCATGATGTCGGCGGGGGCACGACCGCGGGCCAACAGGTCGGCCATTTTTTTCATCGCGGGCTCGCTGGTTTTGAAAAACTTCCGGTAACCGGCGCAGAGATAATTCAAGCCGGGTTGTCCGTCGGAAGTCCGGAGAAACCGATGCTTCGGACAACCGCCATTGCAGGCGAAAAGATAGCGGCAGTTGCGGCAGGCGTCGGGCAACGTATCCGTTTTGTCCTGACCGAATTTTCGCTGTTTCGTCGAAGCGATCATATCGGTGAGATCGCCCTCCATGATGTTGCCGAGCCGGTAGTCAGGATAAACATAATGGTCGCAGGAGAACACGTCTCCATTGGATTCCATCGCGACGCCATGGCCGCAGGTCGGGGCGAAGATGCAAATCCCCGGAGGACCTCCGACCCAGGTCGAGAGGGTGACGTCGAAGGTTTGGACGAACACCTTTCCGACGTCGTGGCGCACCCATTCCCGGAAAATCGTCGAAAGGAAATTCCCGTAATCCTCCGGTCGGACGCTCCAGGGAGTGACCCGGTCGGATTCGTCTTCCCCCGTTTCCAGGTTCGGCGGAGCGGCCAGGGTGGCGCAGGATTCATCGTTCCGTTCGACCACCGGGATGAATTGGAGATAACGGCTGCCGAGTTTTTTCAAGTAACTGTAAACCAGCAACGGCCATTTGGAGGTCTGCCGGTTGACCACCGTCAACGTGTTGAATTCGACCCGATGCTTTTGCAGAATTTCAACCCCGCGGACCACGCGGTCCGATGAAGGGTCGCCCTTCTTGTCTTTCCGGTAGGTGTCGTGGAGGTTGGGAGGACCGTCGACGCTGATTCCGACCAGGAATTGATGGTGGTGGAGGAAGGCCCCCCATTCGTCGTCGAGCAAGGTGCCGTTGGTTTGGAGAGCGTTGCCGATGCGCCGCCCGTCGGCGTAGTGTTGTTGGAGTTCGATCACCCGCCGGAAAAATTTTAGTCCGAGCATCGTCGGTTCTCCCCCTTGCCACGTGAAAACGACTTCCTCCGTCGGCTGACTTTCAATGTATCCCCGAATGTAACGGTCGAGCACCTCATCCGTCATCCGGAAGGCGTGACCGGAAGGAAACATCGTCTGCTTTTCGAGGTAAAAACAATAATGGCAGTTGAGATTACACAAGGGGCCGACCGGTTTGGTCATCACGTGGAACGGGTAATCAGAGCGCTTCATGATCTCCTCGTGTAGGCCATGAACCCCCGGTTGTCAAATGGCGTTGTTAGTAGCTCAAGTTATTCTTTCTGAACAACTTGAGTTCTTGATTGACGCTACGCATCCGTTGCCGAAGATTCGGCATGGATTGATTGAAAATCGCTTCAGAGCGAGAGAAGGTGCGGCTTTTCCGCCAGCAACCGGGTCCGGATTTTTTGGTGGATTGATTCGGGATCGAGACCGTGCGCCTGACGGAGGGATTCGACGGACGAGCCGTGTTCGATGAAGCGGTCGGGCCAGCCGATGCGTTCCACCGGGGTGCGGAGACCGGCTTCGGCCAGGCTTTCCAGAACGGCGCTGCCGAATCCGCCCGGCAACGTATGATCTTCCATCGTGACCAGCAGGGAAACCTGTTCGCCCTGTTCGTGGAGAAGCCGGGTGTCGAGTGGTTTGATGAAGCGGGCGTCGACGACGGCGACGCTGACTCCCTCTTCCTCTTCCAGCCGGGCGGCGATCGCCAAGGCATCACGGACCATGGGGCCGAGAGCCCAGATCGCGATATCGGTCCCGGACTTCAGGAGTTCGGCTTGGCCGATGGCGAGTTTCCGCGGTGATTCCTTGATGCCGGTGCCTTCGGCGGAACCGCGCGGGTAACGGATGAAAGTCGGAGAAGGCGTATGGAGGGAGGTGTGCAGCATGTCGACCAATTCGTCTTCGTTGCGCGGCTGCATGATGGTGGCGTTCGGGATGCAGCGGAGGAAGGCGATGTCGAAAAGACCATGGTGGGTCGGACCGTCGTTGGGGGAGAGGCCAGCCCGGTCCATCGCGAAAGTCACCGGAAGATTCTGTAAGCAGATGTCGTGGAGGATCGGGTCGAATCCACGTTGCAGGAAGGTGCTGTAAATGGCGCAGACCGGGTGAAATCCTTTGGTTGCCATGCCACCGGCAAAAAGGACGGCATGCTCCTCGGCGATACCGACGTCGAAAAATTGTCCGGGCACTTCCTGTTCCAGTTTGGATAATCCGGTGCCGGAGGGCATGGCGGCGGTTATTCCGATGATCTTCGGATCTTTGGCCGCGAAGCCGACCATCGCATCGCCGAAGACATCCTGGTAAGCGGGGGCGGGGGTGGTCTTGGGCGGTTTGCTCTTACCGGTGGCGATGTCAAACGGGCTGGTCCCGTGGAACTTTTCGGGATGTTCGATGGCGACGTCGTAACCTTTTCCCTTGGTCGTGATGACATGAAGGAAGACCGGTTCGTCGGCTTGTTTGGCGAATTCGAGGTTCTTGGTGACCAAATCGATGTCATGTCCGTCGATCGGACCGAGGTAACGGACCCCGTATTTTTCAAACAGACTGGCCGGGGCGACGATGTTTTTGGCGCTGTGTTTGGCGGCGGATCCCATGCGCAGGAGGGAATCGCCGCCCGGAACGCGTCGCAGGAACGATTCGACGTCCTCGTGCAGGCGGTTGTAAACCGGATTGGTGATCAGTTCGGTGAGGTATTTGGAGAGGGCGCCGACGTTGCGGGCGATCGACCATTCGTTGTCGTTGAGCACGACGATCAACCGCCGGGCGCAGGCGGTGATGTTGTTGAGGGCCTCCATGGAGATGCCGCAGGTGAGGGCGGCGTCTCCGATGACCGCCACCACATGTTCGTCACTGCCGCGAAGGTCGCGGGCGGCGGCCATTCCCAAAGCGGCGGAAAGGGCGGTGCCGGCGTGGCCGGCGCCCCAACTGTCGTGGGGGCTTTCGGCTTGAGTCAAAAATCCGCTGAACCCGCCCGTCTTCCGGATGTTGCGAAACGCCTCGCCCGAGCGGCCGGTGAGGAGCTTGTGCACGTAACCTTGGTGGGAAACGTCGAAGACGAATTGATCCGTCGGGGTGGAAAAGACCCGATGAAGCGCGATGGTCAGTTCGACCACTCCGAGGTTGGGCCCGACGTGACCGCCATTGACGGAGGTGACATGGAGAATTTCTTCGCGGATCTCTCCGGCGAGCCGGGAAAGTTGCTTGGGGTGCAGTTTTTTAACGTCATCCGGGCAGCGGATGTCGTCGAGAAGTCGCGAAGCGGGATTGGGTAATGAATGATCGGCCATAGGATACGGTGCCAAGCGGAATGTGACGAATGGAGTGAAGGCGCCCGGTCAGGCGGGGTCGGAATCGAGGGGCAAGAGCGAATCTCCGGCAGCGGTCTTTTTCAGTTGCTCGATTTTTAACTCGGCCTCATTCAACCGTTTGCCGCAAATTTTCAGGAGGTCGCTTCCTTCTTCATACTTGCGCAGTAGATCGTCGAGAGGGATTTCCCCCTCTTCCATTGCCTCGACAATCTCCTCCAAACGTTGGAGGGCTTCCTCGAAATTCGGGGTCTTTTCCCCCAGGTCCGTCACATCTTGCACAGGGAAACAATGCCAGAGGGTTTGCCGATTTCAACTTTAACTTTCTCAACGACCCCGCCGACGGTTCATTCCGAAGTTGTCGGGGGAGTGTTTGCCGGATCAATATTCGTGGGTGAGGGTGGCGCGGGTCCCTCCTTCGGGGCGGCCTTCGACCTTCAGTTGACCGGAGAGATTGCGCAGGCAATGGCGGGCTACGGTCAAACCCATGCCGGTCCCGACGGTGCGCTTGGAGCTGGTGAACGGTTCGAAGAGGCTGTCTTTCAGGCTGGGATCGATTCCCTTGCCGAAATCGTCGACCGTCACTTGCAGAAGGTGTTTACCGTCGGTTTCGACCGTGGTTCCAGTCAAGATGATCCGGCGTTCGCCGATTACGCCGTCACCGTAGCTCTCCCAGGCGTTGATGAGGACGCGGGCGATGGCGTCCTCCATCACCTCCGGATTCGTTTGCACTTGCCGGTCTTCGTCGGCGACGATTTCCACGGGATCGTTGATTTGATATTCGTGCTGGTAGCGAGCGACGGCCCCGGTGAGAAGCTCTTTTAAACCGATGCGGGAGAGCGGGAGCTGGGTTTCCACCGCGACGTAACTGACCTGTTTGACGAGTTCGACGATCCGCATGACGGCCCGGTCGAGCATGACCGCGTTTTTCTGGACCATCGCGGGTTGGTCGTAGAAGGTCTTGATCAGATCGACGTAGCCGACGGTGACGCCGAGGAGGTTGTTGAGATTATGGGCCAGGCCGCGGGTGATGGCGCCGATGGTGGCGACCCGCCGGGCCTCGCCGAGACGTTTTTGCAACTCGATGTTTTGGCGGTTGATCGCGAGGAATCGGAGTTGGGTTCGGATCCGGGCCAAAGTTTCGTCCAAATCGATCGGTTTGGTGATGTAGTCGACCGCGCCGCTTTCCAGTCCTTCCAGTCGCCCTTCTTTGCTGGAGCGGGCCGAGATGAAAATGACGGGGATCGATTTCGATTCTTCGGACTGTTTGAGGCGCTGGCAGACTTCGATGCCATCCATCCCGGGCATCATCACGTCGAGGAGAATGACGTCGGGAATCTCCCGTTCCACTTCCGCCAAACATTCCGGCCCGCTTTGGGCGGTCCGGACATCCATGTTCTCCCGCTCGAGCATTCGCTTGAGCAGGTGAACGTTGATCGGTTGGTCGTCGACCACCAAAATCTTTGGCTTTTGATTCACGGTTGGATTTTAAATAAACAGTGAGTCCGCTTCGGGGCGTGGCGAGTCGAACCCGCCGCGTTACGGAGTCCACTGCTGCTGAAAGGCCTTGACGGTGTTTTTCATCAAAAGGGCAACCGTCATCGGCCCTACGCCTCCCGGGACGGGAGTGATTTGTCCGGCGATTTCGGACACGCTTGAAAAATGGACGTCGCCGACGAGGCGGTAGCCGGATTTGCGGGAAGCGTCCGGGATGCGGTTGACTCCGACGTCGATCACTACGGCACCCGGTTTGATCATGTCGGCAGTGACGAATTCGGGTTTGCCTATGGCGGCCACGACGACGTCGGCCTGGCGGACCAGTTCGGCCAGATTGGTGGTGCGGGAGTGGCAGACGGTGACCGTGGCATTCGCGGTCTCATTCTTCTGCATGGCGAGCAAGGCGAATGGTTTACCCACGATGAGGCTGCGGCCGATCACCACGACGTGTTTGCCGTTCAGGGAAATTCCGCTGCGGACGAGGAGTTCGAGGATGCCTTGCGGGGTGCAGGCGGTGAAACCGCTCGAATCCTCCTGGCAAAGTTTCCCGAGATTGACGGTGTGAAATCCGTCGACGTCCTTCTCGGGCAACACCCGGCGGAAAGTCGCGGTTTCGTCGATGTGGGCGGGAAGGGGGGATTGGACGAGAATTCCGTGGACGGAATTGTCCTGGTTGAGTTGGTCGATGAAGGCGAACAACTCGTCCTGGGTGATTGAATCCGGGAAAACCGACATCTTGCTTTCGATCCCGATGCTGGCCGCGGTTTTCTCCTTCTTCCTGACATAGGAGACGGAGGCTGGGTCGTCGCCGACCCGCACGAAGGCCACGCACGGGCGGGCGGGGAGGGAGGCGACCTCGCGGGTCAGTTCGGCGATGATTTCTCCGGCAATCCGGTTTCCGTCGATGAGAATGCTCACGCTGAATGTATTCCTTCCTGGGTTTTATTTGCGGTGCATCCGTTCGACCCGAATGACGAAGTCGCGCCGGCCCTCCAGCGGTTCGGCCCGGCCGTAGACCTCAAATTGGTGACCGTAAAGCCGATCCATCGGGGTCGTAATGAGGAGCTTGGACAAGTCGACGTAAGCGATCCGGTTGCCCGATTGATCCACAATTTGGTGGGGATACGGTTGAGTTCGTCCGAAAAGGGAACGGGTGGGGCTGAGGTAGCCTTCAAAGGCCCGGAGGGTGCCCGGTGTCGGGGTGCCGGCCCGTTCGGGGATCCGGGGCCGCGGTTGGGAAGCGTCGGCGACCGGGACGTCGCGGACCTCTGATTGTTCGGTGCGCGCGCGGTCGCCGTCGGTGCGCGAGCCCTCACGCTCGGTGGAGCGAGGGGCTGCGTCGGCCCCGGGGCGGACGTAGCCGGTAACGGGCTTGCGGAAGCTCACTTCGGCCCAGTTTCCGTCGACCCGGCCGACTTCGAAAACGTCGCGTCGTTCGGCATGGGCGAGGATGTTCCGCGGATTTTCTGACGGCGAAACATAGATCGGGGAGCCGGAGGTGATGGTCAGATCTTTCCGCACCTGCGAAAGGCGGACGTGGCCCCGGAAATTATCCTGAAAAGCGATCGCTTCCCATCCTTTTTCTTTCTGCTCGGCGGTCAGTTCGACCTCCTCGGCCGGAGGCACCCGGGGGCTGTTCGCCGGAAGAGTCCCGATCACCGGGGAGTTGGAGTCCGGGCGGAGGTGGACCGAAAGGCCGCTTCTTTCGGCCACGCCGGAGGAAGCCGAAAGCCCGAGCAAGAGGATTGAATAAAATAAAGTTCTCATAGCTTTTCAGTTATCAGTGGTTCAAGTAAGTCAGGGGTTCACGCTGCTTCAACCAAAATCACTCGTCCGGAGGCGCCGGTTCGCTCTCTTTGCCAAGAACTTTACGGAGGACCCGGCCCATTTCCTCGGAACGGTAGGGTTTGGAGAGGACTCCGTAAAAGCCTTTATTCAGGTAAAACTCCTGGGAATCGTCGGTGCTGTAGCCACTCGAGACGATCGCCCGGACGTCGGGGTCGAGTTCCCGCAGTTTTTGCAGGGTTTCCTCCCCGCCCATCCCACCGATGATGGTCAAGTCGAGAATCACGGCGTCGTAGGGCCGGTCGACTTTCAAATAACGCCGGTAGAGGGCGACCGCTTCTTCGCCGTTGCGGGCGATGTCGAACTGGTAGTCGAGGCGATGCAACATGCCCGCCGCGAGGGCGGCGATGTCTTCGTCGTCATCCATGAAGAGGATCCGGCCAGTGCCGAATTTCAGGCTGGGAATCCGGCGGCTCTCTTCCGCGACGCCCTCGGAGGATTTGGGCAGGTAGACGAAGAAGGTTGTGCCGACGGCCACTTTCGAGGTGACGGTGATTTGTCCTTCGTGGAGACGGACGATCGCAGCGACGGTGGAAAGGCCGAGGCCGGTGCCAGTCTCCTTGGTGGTGAAAAACGGTTCGAAGATCCGGCTGAGGTTCTCCGGGGGAATTCCCCTTCCTGTATCCTTGACGGCGATACGGACGTAATCCCCGGGAGGAAGGCCGGTGGTGTCCTCTCCGCTCAACACGAGGTTCTCGCCGCTGATGGTAAGCTTACCGCCGGCGTCGCCTATTCCTTGAATGGCGTTGATGATGAGATTTTGGAACACCTGGCTCATGCGGGCCGCATCGATCGCGACCGGATGGAGATCGGAAGGGATTTCGACGGTGGCGACGACTTTCGAGCCCGCGGAGGAAAGCCGGAGGCAATCCTGGATCAATTTCCCAAGGTGTTGCGGCTTGCGTTCGCCCTCCCTTCCGCGGGCGAAGGTGAGGAGTTGGCGGGTCAAATTCCGGGCGGATAGACAGGCTTTTTCGCTGTTGTCGAGCAGGTCCCAGTTTCTCGTCTCGCGGGCCAGTGAAAGACCGCCGACGATCGTGGTGAGGAGGTTGTTGAAATCGTGCGCCACTCCCCCCGCCAGCAAGCCGAGCGATTCCATCCGATTGCTTTTGGCGAGTTCCTCGGGCGTAAGCGACATTTCGACCGGGTCTCGGAAGACGAGCACCGCGCCGAGAATCTTTTCGCGAGAATCGCGGAGGGGGAGGCAGGAAAGGACGATTTCGCGGGGATCGGTTCCGGCTTGTTCCAGCAGGAAATCCCGGCTGAAGAGAATCGGCCGGCCGGAAGCGAGGACTTGATCGGCCAGGTTTTGCTTCAGTTCGCGGTCGAAGGAGCGGACTAAGGGAAGCGCCTCGGTGAGGGTCCGTCCGATCACATCCTGGGCCGTGAAGTGGCCAAGGGTGGCCGCTTTTTGATTGCAGAAAATAACGGTGGCGTGGGCGTCGGTGAGAACGACTGCTTCATTGACCGCGTGAAGGGCGGCGTAGAGCGCCGCCGGTTGGGCGGGTTCGTCCCAGGTGACGGCGCCGGAGTCATCCTGGTCGGATTGCAAACCGATGACCCGGAGTAATTCCCCCCGGCGGTTGGTGATCCGGACGATGCGGGCGTGGAGATTGACAAATTGTCCGTCCTTGCCCCGGATCCGCAATTCTTTGGAAAAGGAGGCCGGGGAATCGCCCGGACCGAAAACCGCCGCGAAATCCTCGGCCGATTGTCCTCCCTTCAATAGTCGCCATAAATGGTCCGGACCTTCGCGCGGATTCGTTTCGGTGAATCCGAGTTTTTCCCGCCAGGCGGGCGAGAGATAGGCGGTCCGATGGCGAAGATCGAAATCGAAGAATCCGAGTTTTCCCCGTTCGACCAGGGTGAGGAAGCGATCTTCGTTCTGCAGGGTTTCTTCTTCAATCTCCTTGCGCTCCTGAATGTTCAGATGAAACCCGGTGGCCCGGGCCAGTCGGCCGGATTCGTCGAACGTTTGAACTCCGACGCTTTGGATCCAAAGGTAGCGGCCCGATTTGTGGCGCAGGCGAAATTCGATCGAAAACGGCAGGCGACCATCGGGCGGACCCTGTTCCGTGTGATCCGGGGTCGCCTCGGAATCTTCGGGGTGGACCAACTTGATCAACGTCTGGTGGTTGTCCGCGAGTTCGTGGGGTTGGTAGCCGAGCATCCGTTTCCAGGAAGGAGAATACCGGCAGGGGCCGTCCGGGAATTCCAATGCGAAAAATCCGATGTGATCGGCATCCTCGAGAAGGTCGACCGGGGCGGAGGCGGATGCCGCTACGTTGCCTGCCGGCGTTTCCCCGACAGCGGACTCGGCGGCCGACAGAGGAGAACCCGGATCGGCGGCGTTTCGCTCGACCAAACAAAAATAACCGCCCGCGGAGTCGCCCATCGATAAAATCTTCTCCAAACGGACCGTCACCGGGAAGGTTTCCGGTTCTTCTCCGTCGGGGAGGAGCGGCAGGGCGATCGGGTCGCTCAGGGCGGCTTCGCGGAGGAGATCCCATTGGAAAAGCCGGTCCTCCTCGGTCTCCGCCACCACTTCCATTTCAAAAAGCGCGGGGAAAAAGCGGCCGTCGAGCGGAGATTCGTCGGACGCGCCCCACCAGTCGCGAGCCGTTGAATTCGCTCCCGTGATCCTGCCGTCCGGTGAAATGACCAATACTCCTTTCAATTTGCCGCCGTTGTCCGAAGAGGTCGATCCTATCGGTGAGTTGAAAATGATCGGAGTCGTCGAATGATCAAAGCAAAACGGATGATCGTAGCCAAAATGGGCGGGCGGGACCGGCGGGCGCGAGACGGACGGATGGGCCAGTGGCGTTCGATTTTCGATTTATGACTTGCGCTGACCGCCGCTCTTTAGGGAACATCTCGTCGCCCTGGCAGACCTAACGGGATGACTCGCACGACACTCTCCGCGACCGACAGATGAACTCCGACAAAGACAACGAAAAGAGAAAGGCGGACCAAAGCCGCTTGATCATTTATTTGGTGATGGCGATCTTTATCGTTCTGCCATTTATCTTGCTCTACATCAGGCATTTTTAAGAATACATCCCCTGACGCCGAGGTGAACCGGGCCATGTGATGAACAAGAATCTCCTGACGATACGCATCCTTTTCATGTTATTGTGCGGGGCGGGGGCGTGGCTCGTCACTTACACGATTGAGGATTGGGATGACATCCGCTGGCTGACAACGACGTTCGGCCTGTTGCTGGGGGCGTTCGTTATTTTGGTCGATATTTTCCTCAAAGGGTTTTCGTTGCGGGGTTTGTCGGCGGTGACGTTCGGGCTCGCGGTCGGAGCGCTGGTGGCTTATTTGATTTCGAGTTCCCCGTTGTTCGAAGCCGGCGACGCGGAAGTGATTCATCTTTCCCGGTTGGCGTTGTTCGTGATTTGCAGTTATCTCGGCGCGGTGATCGCGTTGCGGGGCAAGGACGAGTTCAACCTGGTGATTCCGTATGTGCGGTTCGTCCCGCATGGGGTCGATGTCCCGTTGGTGGTGGTCGATACGAGTGCTTTGATCGACGGCCGAATCGTCAAAATCTGCGAAAGCCAGTTTTTGAGTTCCGCCCTGGTGATCCCGCGGTTTGTCCTGGACGAGCTGCAGAAAATCGCGGATTCGAACGATCCGGTGCGGAAGGCGAAAGGACGGCGGGGCCTGGTGGCGTTGAACCGGTTGAAAGCGTTGCCGCACGTCGATCTCCGAATCGAGGAAAGCGGAGTGGGGAAACAACAGGAAGTCGACGCGAAGTTGATTTTCGTGGCCAGCTCCCTGAAGGCTAAGCTCCTGACGATGGATTATAATTTGGCGAAACTGGCCGAGTTCCACGGAGTCGTTTGGCTCAACATCAACCACCTTATCCGGGCATTGGCCCCGGAACTGGTTCCCGGCGAAATACTGGTGGTGGAGTTGGTGAAACGCGGGAAGGAGGCAGGGCAGGGGGTCGGCTTTTTATCCGATGGATCGATGGTCGTGGTGGCCGACGCGGCCGATCATATCGGCCAGGAAGTCGTGGTGGAGATCAGTAGCGTCATCCCGTCCGGGGCCGGAAAAATGGTTTTCGGAAACTACGCCGGAAACAACTGATTTCTCGCACCGGCGAGACCGAGGCGGGCCCAAGTGACACGATGGTCTCACAGGCGACAGCCGTCGGTGGTGTCGACTTCGGGAGACTCGCAATTCGGTCGGGCGACCACGCCGGGATACGGCTCCGATGCGAACGGTTGGGAACCGTGGGCGAGCAGGTGCCGGTCGCAAACGGAAAACAATTCCTCCTCGGTCCGGGTGCGTCGCATGTCATGCAAAAAGGCTCCCTCCGGGTCGACGCTTTGTCCGATGAAATTCAGGTATTTCTTCATCTTGCTGACCTGGGCCCGTTCCGGGATCGATTCCGTTCGGGTGGCTTCGTAGAGCCGGCCGATGTAGGAGCGGACATCGGCCAAGGTCGGTTGGAAAACCGGATGACCGAGCAGATGTTCGCGGATTTGGCGGAAAATCCAGGGATTGCGGATGGCGGACCGACCGACCATCAAGCCGAAGCAACCGGTTTCTTCGGCCACGGTTTTCGCTTTGGCGGCGGAAGTGATGTTGCCATTGGCTTGCACGGGGCAATGGACCCGGGCGACCGCCCGGGCGATGAAGTCGTAATGAACGTCGCCCCGATACCCTTCCTTGACGGTTCTTCCGTGAAGGCTGAGCAGATCGACCTGGTGTTTGTTGATCAAATCGAGAATGGCGTCGAAGTCGTCGGTTTCTTCGAACCCGATTCGCATTTTCACGGTGAAGCGCCCGGGAATGGCTTCGCGCAAACGCCCGAGGAGGAGGTCGATTTTGGCGACGTCGCGCAGCAAGCCTCCCCCGGCGTTTTTCTTGTAAATCTTCGGAGCGGGGCACCCCATGTTGAGGTCGATCCCGGCCACCGGATATTCGCCGAGTTCGCGGGCGGTGGCGGTGAGTCGTTCCGGACAATCGCCGATCATTTGGGCGAAAACCGGCCGGCCGGTTGGGTTTTCGGTGATGGAGGAGAGAATATGCTTCTCCAGCCGCGAATGGGCATGGACCCGGAAATATTCGGTGAAAAAGTAGTCGGGCGCCCCGTAATGGCCGATCACTTCCATGAAGGGCAAATCGGTGACGTCTTGCATCGGGGCGAGCGAGGTAACCGGCAGGTCCGGCAGGATCGGCGCGGGCAAAGGCCGCGCGGAGAGAGTGGAGGTCGTCATGCCGAAAGAATCACAACGGATCGTCGTCGGAGGCTTCGCTTTCCTGCTGCTTGAGGATTTTCTCGAGGACTTCGGACATATCCTCGACCGTGTCCATGACTTCGCGGGCGACCAGGATCGGTTTCCTTTGTTGCAAGGCGAGCACCATGCTGTCGCTCGGCCGGGCGTCGACTTCGAGCAGTTTGGTGCCCAGCTCGTTTTTCATCGAAAGAAGCAGACGGGCGAAGTAGGTGCCGTCGCGGACGTCGTTGATTACGACCCGGTTTACTTCGACGCCGAGGCCGGTGAAGATGCTGCCGACGAGGTCATGGGTGAGCGGGCGCTCTTTCTTGACGGAGTTGATGGTCATGGAGATGGCGGCGCCAATGTTGTGATCCACGTAAATCACAAACGTCTTCTCGGTGTTGCCGAGAAAAATCGCACAACCATTGGCTGTGGGCATCACTCCTTTGACCCCCACCTCGATCACATCGTTTTTCATTCGAATATCGTACTCCAAAACCGACCCCGACCGCAAGAGGATGTTGCATTTCTATAGTATTTCAAGGCGTTGCGGAAAATTCGTCCGATCGTCGTCCATTGACGTCGGTCGATCCTGTGTCAATTTGGACGAATCGAGACGATGGAAAAACGAACGTCAATCCGTTCGATTTGCGGCCTTTGGGTGAGCCCCGAAGGAGAGGTCCACCTTTCCCTCGCCGCCCCGGAAGGGAGACGGGTGGAAAGCCGGGAATCATTTTCGCCGTTTTGTTGGGCGGATCCGGCGCTGGCCGGTGACCGAGTGCCGACCGGAGTCGAGGTTGTAACGGCTCGCGGGCCGGGGCGTTTCCGCAATCTTCTCCGATTCGGGGACCTGAGGGCGTTTCGGGATTTCGTGGGAGAAGCCGGGGTGGGGAAAGGGATCGACTATCTCCGGTCGATGGAAAGCCAGTTTCTGATCGCTTCCGGGGAACGCCAATTCGCCGAACTCCGCTTCACCGATCTGCGGAGGTGTCAATGCGACATCGAAACCGCCTGTTCCGCCGCCGGGAAATTCAGTCATCCGCGGCGTCCGGGGGACCGGGTATTGGCGATCGGGCTCGGTTTTGGCGACCGCCAAACGATCTTGACCCTGCGGGAGGAGAGCGACGAAGGCGAACGGGAGTTGTTGCGCGAATTTTCCAGAACCCTGCGCGAGGAGGATCCAGACACGATCGAAGGTCACAACATCTTCCGCTTCGATCTGGAATACCTGCGGGTGCGGTGTCGTCGGTTGGGACTCGAATGCGATTGGGGGAGATTCGGGCAACCGGCGCGTTTTCGGAACGGACGGTTTAAAGTGGCGGAGCGCTGGATCGAATATCCGCGGTGCGACATTCCGGGACGACTGGTTTTCGATACCTATTTGATGGTGATGCTCTACGATCTCACCGCCCGGCAAATGGCTTCCTACGGATTGAAAGAAGTAGCGATCCATCTGGGGATCAGCGGAGAAGACTCCGGCTTCGAGCGCACGTATCTGAAAGGATGCGACATCGCGACCGCCTTTTACGACGACCGGGAGAGATTTCTGTCCTATCTGGCGGACGACCTGCGGGAAACGCGGGGAATCGCGGACCTTCTGTTGCCCACTTATTTCGCCCAGGCGAGCGCCTTTCCCATGACGATGCAGGAGGCGGCCCTCCGCGGATCGAGCGGCAAGGTCGACTTACTCTTGCTGGAGGAGTATTACCGGGCCGGCGAGGCGCTGCCGGAAGGAGCACCGGTGGAATCCTTTGAAGGAGGATTTACCCGATCGTTCGAGCGCGGGGTGTTCCGGGAGGTCTGGCATTTCGATGTCGCGTCGCTGTATCCGAGCCTTCTGCTCAACTTCGATCGGAATCC
This sequence comes from Verruconatronum alginivorum, assembly GCF_056590205.1. Taxonomy (NCBI): domain Bacteria; kingdom Pseudomonadati; phylum Verrucomicrobiota; class Opitutia; order Opitutales; family Verruconatronaceae; genus Verruconatronum; species Verruconatronum alginivorum. The sequence goes on from NZ_JBWPVQ010000001.1 coordinate 5,578,730, forward strand.
GGCCAACGATTCGTTGGGGGCGTTCATTCCGTTGTTGCGGAAATTGCGGGAGTACCGTTTGCGATATAAAAAACTGGCTCTTGAAGCCGCGACGGAGGAATTGCGCACGGAATACGAAGCAAGGCAAAGCAGCTATAAAATCCTGATCAATTCATTTTATGGATACCTGGGATTCTCGGGCGCCCGCTTCGCCGACGGCGACCTGGCGGCGGCCGTCACCCGGGAAGGGCGGGAACTTCTCCGACGGCTGATTGAGCGTTTTCAAGCCTTGGGATGCCTGGTTCTGGAAGCTGATACTGATGGGATTTATCTAAGCGCTCAAGGGAAGTTCACCACCCCCGAAACGTTGCTGGCCGAGGTGAAAAAAGAGCTGCCGACCGGGATCGATCTTGAGTTCGACGGTCGCTATGAGTCGATGTTCTGTTACAAAGCGAAGAACTACGCGATCTACGACGGACGAAAAATCCTGCTGCGTGGATCGGCGTTGCGCTCGCGGGGAATGGAGCCGTATTTGCGGAACCTGACCGGACATTTGATCCGATGGTTGCTTGGCCTTGAAAGCGAGCCGCCCCGCGAGCGGGTCGAGACCTACCGCCGTCAGATCGCCTGGCAAAAACTCGACGTGAAGGAATTGGCGAGGTCGGAAAACCTGAGCCAAAATCCGGAAACCTACCGGGCGGCGGTGGAAGGCGACGGGCTGAAAAACCGCCGGGCTCCGATGGAAGCGGCCCTTCGTCAAAAGCCGCTTCCGCGAATGGGCGACCGGATCACTTACTACATCGCCCGTTCCCGGACTGGTGGCTCTCGCGACTGGGAACGAGCCCGTTTATTGGAAGAGTACGATTCGGAAAACGCCCCTTACGATTCCGATTTTTATATTCGCAAACTCGACGATTGGACGAAGCGTTACGAAGAATTCATCGCCCCCCCGGCTTCACCGAAACCCGTCCAACAAGAACTCTTTTAGTCAGGCAAACCGAGCGCGTATTCATTCGACGGTGACGACGGTTATTCGCCGGGCGAGTCAATCGGTCACCTCGCAGCAGCGGAGGATCGACTCGATCAGGCGCTCGGCTTCGCCGGATTTGGGAATGAAGGCGGTGGCTCCGGCTTTTAACATTGCTTCGGCGGTGATTTCGTCGTCTTGCACGGAAAGTCCGATGATGCAGATGTCGGGCCAGCGATTCTTGAGTTCGCGCGCGGTCTCGATCCCATTCATCCGAGGCATGTTGATATCCAGCAGGATGACATCGGGTTGGTCGCGCTCCACTGCTTCGATTGCTTCGACCCCATCGGAGCATTCTCCCACGACCACGATCCGCGGATGGCCTTCCAGAATATTCGCGATTCCTTGGCGGACAAGGGCATGGTCGTCGACCAACAGGACCCGGGCCCGACTCTCGGTGGTGAGGGCGTTGCGGGCTTTTTTGTGGGAGTGGGCGGGGCGGAAGGAGGCGAGTTCCCCGGCGGTCGGACTCGGCGCGGCGGCGATGGAAAGCGGAATGGAAACCTCGGCCCGGGTCCCTTCGTTCGGTCCGGATTCGAGGGTTACCGCGCCCCCCAGGGCACCGATCCTTTCGCGAATGCTGAACAAGCCGATTCCGCCACCGTTGACCGATCTGCCGGTACGGTCGACTTCGAATCCGGAACCTTCGTCTCGGACCACCAACCGAAGGTGGTCATTTTCGAGGTCCAATTCGATCACGGCATGCCGGACGTTCGAGTGTTTGACGACATTGAACAGAAACTCGCGGGCGCATTCGAAGAGGAGGGCACGGATATCGTCGTGTAAGGTGGGCGCGATCTCACGCGCGTCGTAGGCGATCTCGAGTCCGTGCCGCTCCTTCATCATCGAGACCAGCCATTTCAAGGCCGCCACCAACCCGTTTTCATACAGTGCGGGTGGTCGCAGTTCACGGGTGAGGTCGCGGGCGGCGTCCACGGCTTCGCCCACCCATTCATTGGCTTTTCGCAGTTCCTCGCCTCCGGGGCCTTCGGCGATACAGTTCGACGCCCGGGCGAGTTGCATGCGCGCGGCCATGAGTAGTTGCTGGAGGTGGTCGTGGAGGAGGGCGGCGAGCCGTTTGCGTTCGCGTTGCTCGGCGGAACCGAGTTCGGCGGCGAGATGGCGGAGCCGGCGGGTTTGGTCGGCGAGTTCGGCGGTGCGGATTTTGACCCGTTCTTCGAGGGATCGACTGAGTTCGCGGTGTTCCCGTTCGCTCTTGCGAAGGGCGGCTTCGGATTGGTGGCGTTCGATCAAATCGGCGGCCTGGCGGCCGAGAAGGTCGAGGAGGACGAGTTCGTTTTCCGTCGGTTGATGCGGTTTTTCCCAATGGGTGGAAATAACGCCCAACACTTCGCCGGACCGGGAAACGAGAGGAGTCGACTGGACGGAACGGGCACCGTGTTTCAGCATGATCGCACGGGTTTCCGGTTGGCTGAATAAGGTGCTTTTTTTGACGTCCGGAACGATGGTTCGTTCGCCGGTTTTCAAGCTCTCGGCGCAGGTCGTTTGGGAGTCGCGGTCGAGTCGGTTGAAGTAATCGAGGAACTCGCGGGCGAAGCCATGCTGTGCGGCGATGACCAAGTCGCCGGTTTCGAGGTCCCGCATCTGGAGATTGCCGCGTTCGGCTCCGACGGTGGCGATCGCCGCGCCGAGGATTTCGTCGAGGAGGGTGCGGATATCCCCTTCGGGAATGAGGCGAGCGCTGATTTCCTGGAGGCGGCGCCGCTGGGCCAATTCGTTTTCGAGAGCCTCCCGGGCAAGCCGCCAGGCCGTCTGATCGCGCATCACTTTGGAGAATCCGATCAATTTTCCCGAAGCGTCGCGCAAGGCGGTGGTGACCCCGCTCGCGTAGAACCGTTTCCCCCCTTTGGCCAGCATCCAGCGCGTGTTGTCGCTGCGACCGGTCTGGGTGGCTTCCCGAAGTTCCCGTTCCGGGATGCCGGCGTCGCGGTCCTGCGGGGGGAACAATTCGGCGCAATCCATGCCGAGGAATTCCTGTTCTCCGTAACCGAGCACCCGTTCGCATCCCTGGTTCCAGGAGTTGACGCGCCCTTCGGGATCGACGCTGAAAATAGCGTAGTCCTGGACTTGGGTGGTCAACGCCCGGTACCGGCTCTCGCTTTCGCGGAGTGCTTCTTCGGCCCGTTTTCGACCGGTGATGTCGACGAAGGTGATCACCACCCCTTCGATCCGGTCTTCCGTGCTCCGATACGGGAGGACCCGGGTCAGATACCAGCGATTATCTTCGCTGCGGACTTCGCGCTCGACCGGGGCGAGTCGTTCGAGTACCCGGCGGGCGTCGTCGGCCAACTCATTGTAGCCGAGGCGATGGGTGAGATCGGATAACGGGCGGCCGCGATCGGCGGGGCGAATGTTGAACAAATCGCTCACACTCGGAGTGAAGCGGAGGATGCGGAAACTGCGGTCGAGGAAAAGGGTGGCGATATTGGTCGCGGAGAGGAGGTTGTGCAGGTCGCTGGAGAGGTGGCTCAGTTCTTCGACCTTGTGTCGACTCTCCTGGCTGACTGTGGTCAATTCCTCGTTCATCGATTGGAGCTCCTCTTTGGTCGTCTCCAATTCTTCCAGGGTCGAGCGAAGCTCTTCGTTGGAGGAGTGAAGTTCCTCATTGGAAGCCCGCATTCCCTCCTGGGTTGTTTCGTATTCCTCGATGATCGTTTGCAGGCGTTGCCGGGTCAATTCGAGCTCGGATCGCAATCCTTCGTCGGTTGATTGGGGATCGGAGGAGCCTGGGCCGGCCGGTTGTTCCTGGATCTCTTGCTCTTCGAAAACGAGAAGCAGGAAACCGGGATGTCCCGGATCGGAGGTCGGGTGGGCGGTCAACACAACCTGGCGGGAGCCGTCTTCCGAGGGAATCCGCGCCGGCCGCGATGAAGTGGGGCATGAACGTTGGCGGGCAGAAAGGATCAGGGAACGGAGTTCGATCCGGAGGTCTTCGCGAACGAGTTTAAGGACATTGCTGGTCATTTCCCCTCCTGGTTGCCGGAGAAATTTACCGACGTGCGGGGAGAGATGGACGATATTGTCCTCCGCATCGATCAGGAGACTCGGGGGGGCGGTGAGTTCGAGCAATTTGCGATGGATCGAACGAAAGGAGGCCGGAGTCCTGGCCTTGGTCGAATCCGCCACAGGCGGTTCCGGGCGGGGAGGGGCGGGAAGAATCGGGATATTCGGTTCGACCGCTGCGGCGTCGCGTTTGACGTAGAGGCAATTCTTTTTGTCCGTCAGGCGAAAGAGTTCCGATCGCTCGATCGTTTCGGAGGTGCCGAGAAAGAGGTAACCTCGGGGATTGAGGGCGTAGTGGAAAAGCTCGACCACGTCGGTCTGGACCTGCCGTTGGAGGTAGATGAGGAGGTTGCGGCAAGCGATGAGATCGAGGCGGAAGAAGGGAGGGTCGGAGAGCAGGTTGTGGGAAGCGAAAACGATCAGATCCCGGACTTCGCGCCGGACGCGGAAGCCACCGCTTTCGCGAATGAAAAAACGGTGGAGGCGTTCCGAGGAGACGCTGCTTTCGAGCGTTTCCGGAAAGAAACCTTCGCGCGCACGCCGCAGGGAGGGATCGTGGAGATCACTGGCGAAAATCTGAATCTTGGGTGGGGAGGCATGGCGGGCCGCTTCTTCGAGAAAAAGAATGGCCAACGAATAAGCTTCTTCCCCGGTGGCGCAGCCGACCGACCAGATTCGTATTCGTCCGTCGGATCCTTTGCTTTCAAAGAGGTCAGGCAGAACATTGGCGGCGAGGGCCTGGAAGGCGGCGGGATCCCGGAAAAACTCGGTGACGTTGATCAGGAATTCTTCTGCCAAAGCGGCGATTTCAGCCGGGTTTTCCCGAAGGAGATCGACGTAGGCATCCAACGACTCCACGCGGTGCAACTGCATTCTGCGGCAAATGCGTCGGAGGAGTGTCGATTGCTTGTAGTGGGAGAAATCGCGCCCGGTGTGGGCTCGAATTCTCGAAAAGATCTTTTGTAAGTCTTTTTTCCGGGTCTCCGCGAGCGGGTGATCCTCTTCTTCAGAGGCGACAGCCGGTTTCGTGCCGGTGAATTTCAGGATCCGGTCGAAAATCTGATCGAGAGGCGCGACGAAATCGACCATACCGGTCGCGATCGCGCTTTGAGGCATGCCGTCGAACTCCGCTTCGTTCGGATCTTGCACGATTGTCAGTCCGCCGCGTCCTTTGATCTGTTTGATTCCAAGGGCTCCGTCGGATCCGGAACCGGTCAGGATCACTCCGATGGCCTGGGACCTGTGATGATCGGCGAGGGTCCGGAAGAAGTGATCGATGGGGGCTCGTTCGCTCCGATTGCTTTCCACCGGGCGCAAATGAAGATGATCGGTGATAGCTGCGACGTTCTGGCCGGGAGGGATGATGTATACGGTGTCGGCCTGAAGTTGAAGACCGTCGGTGCCTTGGCAAACCGGAATCGGACAGCGGGTTTTGAGGATTTCGGGTAGGTGGGTTTCGTAATCGGGGGGCAAATGGATCGTGACCACGAAGGCGAGACCGCTCTTGCGCGGAGCTTCGGCGAACAGAGTCTTCAGGGCTTTCAAGCCCCCGGCCGAGGTGCCGATGCCGACGACTACAAGAGAAGATTGCGCCTCGACGGTATCCGGCGCGACCAGGGGCGTGGAGTTCGTCTTCGCTTTCGCGGTCGACTTCGACTCGTTTCCTTTTTTTGTCATCGGCAATTCCAGCGGGTTGTCCGGAGACAGGCCGGAAGCGGTGCCCGAATGGGGGGCATTGTTCCGGTAACGGCTCACAAGGTCAAGGGAAGATCTGAAGAATTTGGGGCGGGGAGTCAATCGAAGGCGAGGCGACGCGGTCGATGGACGGCAGGATTCTATCCCTCCCTGTGGGGCGGCGGTTTTGTTTGGTTTCGTTCATTTGGCCCGCGGGCCGGACTTTGGCTCCTTGGAGGGAGGACTGGAGCGCGAATCATCCGTCCCGCAATTGGGGTGGTTGTCCAAGTCCCACGTGATAAGGCGGGATCCTTTGCTGAAATTGAAATAGGCGTAAGCCCAGTCGAAAAGCGTCATGATCCGATTCCTGAAACCGGCCAGGTACATGATGTGGAGGAAGATCCACAGGAGCCAGGCGAAGAAGCCCCGGAAACGGGCGACCCGGACGTCGGCCACCGCGGAATTTCGTCCGATGGTCGCCATCATCCCTTTGTTCCAATAACGAAACGCGACTGGCTTTTTGCCGTCCAACATCAACCGGATGTTCCGGGCCGCGTGTCTCCCTTGTTGAATTGCCACCGGACTGACTCCCGGGAGAACGGAACCGTCGGGATTCTCAAAGTGAGCCATATCCCCGATCACTTGCACTTCCGGATGGTCGGCGATCGTCAGATCCGAGCCGACCGGAATCCGGCCCATCCGATCAAGTTCCAAACCGAGGGTGCTCGTGAGGGAAGAAGCGGCGACGCCGGCCGCCCAAATCACCGAGCGGGCCTGGATCGTCTCTCCGCCGAGCGTCACCTGCTCGGCATCGATCCGGGTCGCGAAAGCACCAGTCCGCACGTCTACTCCGAGCCGCTTCAACGCTTCGCGGGCGTATTGGGAGAGGTCCGAATGGAGGCCCGGGAGCAGGCGTTCGCCCCCTTCCGCCAGAATGATCCGAGCTTCCGGCGGAGCGATTTCGCGGAAATCTTTGGCAAGGGTATACCGGGCCATCTCGGCGATCGCTCCGGCCATCTCCACGCCGGTCGGTCCTCCTCCAATGATCACGAACGTCATCAGAGCCCGCCGCTCTTCCAAGTCATCGCAGCGTTCGGCCAATTCGAAGGCGGAGAGGACCCGTTTGCGAATTTCAATGGCGTCCTCCAGGCTTTTTAAACCCGGCGCCGGACCGACCCACTCGTCATGGCCAAAGTAAGAGGTTCGGGCGCCGGCGGCGAGGATCAGGTAATCGTAAGGGAGTTGGGCGTCATTGGTGAGCCGGAGACATTTCTCGGCGAGGCAAACGCGGGAGACTTCGGAGAGCAGAACCTGGACGTTCGGGAACTTCCGGAACATCGGCCGAATGGGCACGGCGATGTTGGACGGAGAAAGGGCGGCGGTGGCAACTTGATAAAGGAGGGGTTGGAAGAGATGATGGTTTCGCCGGTCGACGATCGTCAGATCGACGTTTTCCTTGCGCAGGCGTTTGGCGGCGTTCAATCCACCGAAACCGGCTCCGACGATGACGACGCGCGGTCGATTCTCTGTATTCGCACTCATAGGACGATCGGATCCTAGCGAACTTCCGTCACTTGCGCAAGCAGTCGGGGTCGGGAAGGCCGTTGGACCTCGCCGTCAGACAAGAGAAAATCAATCTCCTTTGTCGTTGGGTTCGAGCAGATGGGGGCGAAGAAAGGAGAGGGCGAGGTAAATCCCAACGCCGATGCAAATTCCGGCGTCGGCGACGTTGAAGGCGGGCCAGGTGAAAGTTCCGAAATGGAAATCGAGGAAATCGACCACGTACCCATGGAGGGCGCGGTCAACCAGGTTGCCGGCGATACCTCCCACCAACAACCCGAAACTGATCTGGACGGCCGTGAGTTCGAGATTCAAGTAACGGCGGAAAACAAAGATCGCCCCCAGAGCCAGCAGGGCCAGCAGGGCGAGCCAGAAACTCATCCCTTGGAATATACCCCACGCTGCCCCGGTGTTGCCGAGGTGGACGATATGGAAAAAATTCGGAATAACGACGATGGAATCGGGCGGAAAATAGGCCCCGAGAGGGAGGGTGTGAAGTATCCAGGCTTTGGTTACCTGGTCGAGCAGGAAGACGGTCGCAGCCAGGACGAGAAGCCACTTGTAACGAAGGATGCGGGTGAGTCTGGAATAAATTCTCACTTGGACAGGGCTTCGGGCCAATGCGAAATTCGAGTAATCGAGTCGGTGCATGCTCAGGTGGATTAGGGGACCGGTCGGGGGTGGCGACAAGCGTGGTACGTGGCCCGGGAACGACGGGAAGTCGCCGCCCCGGGCTCGCCTCCGGTTTGAGTTATTCGTCGGAATCGTCGTCCATGAAGGGAACCGATTCGTCGGACGTGTCGCCGAAGGCGCCGCCTCGGTAGGCGCTCTTTCGATTGGTCCGTTCGTATTCGACTTGTCCTTCTACGGAATATTTGGCGAACGGTACCGCGAGGAGACGCTCCTTCTTGATCGGTTTACCGGTGATTTCGCAGATTCCGTAAGTTCCTTTCTTGATCCGGCGGATCGCGTCCTCGATTTCATACAGGGCGTCCTGCTCGGAAGAAACGAGGCTGAGGGCGAAATCGCGATCGAAAGTATCGGTGCCCGCGTCGGCCATGTGTTGGCTGTAGGAGGAGAGATCGCCGGTGTCGTCCTTGGAGGAACGCTTGAGGGTGTCGCGGGTGTGGAGGTCGAGTCCGGAGACGACGTGCTCGCGCAACTCCACCAGCAATTTGTAGTAGCGGGAGAATTTGGCGGGAATCTCGCTTTCCTCGTCTTTCTTCGGGCCGGTCGCCGGATTGTAGCCGAGGATGTCGGCCAGGGAGGCGGCTCCGAGAACACGGTTTTCCTGTTTCACCTCATCGGTGATTTCCTTCTTTTGTTTGCCTTGGGCGGCGACCGGAGCGGCGCCGTTGGTCGCTTCCTTCTGGGTCTCTTCGGATTTGCTTTTGGCGACCTCGATCGCTTCGTCCAAGGTGAAGGCGATCGGTCGGGCCGGTTTCGCTTTGGCCGGGGCCTTTTTGCGGGAAGCGGCGGCCTTGCTTTGGATCAGTTTTTGCGCGACATCCGATTTTTTCGAGGCCGGGGCGGTCGATTCTTTGGAGGCGGCTTTGTCGGCCGCTTTTTCCTTGGTGGTGCGCGCGTCTTCGGCTTTGCGGGCGGCGACCGGTTTACCGGCAATTTTCTCCGCCGACAAGGTTTTGGTCTTTGCGGCGGTGCCGTTTTTTGTCGTCTTGGATGCTGTCTTACTCGTTGTCGTATTTTTCTTAGGCATCAATTTTTCTCTCTTCTCCCTGGTTGCGGCCGTGGTTTTATCAACTGCTTTGGCCGTGGTTTTGTTGATAGGTTTTGCGGCGGGCGTTTTTTTCGCCGCCGCTTTCGTTGAAATTCTGGAGGGCTTGGCGGAGGGGGATTTTCCCCCAGCCGACCTCGCGTTGGTCACTGATTCACGCTGCTTTGTTTCCTTCTTTCTGGCGGGGGCCTTTGCGGTCGCCTTCTTTGCGTTCGGTTTTGACATGTTCGGTGAGATATGACCATCGGTCTGGTCGGGGTTATAGCGCTTCGGAGCATCGAGGGCAAACCTCAACACCTTCGGCGACGGTAGAAAGAGAAGCAACCCAGCGCCAGCAACGGGGGCAACGGTCCCCGTCGGCATGCCGGGCGGCGACCGCCGGGCGTCCGTCGCCTGGGGCCGGTTTGAGTTCGACCTGGGAAACGATGAAAAGCTCCGTCAGGAAATCCTCGTAGCGTTTCAGGAGCGCTACGGTCGAATCGTCGGATCCCCCTTCGATCGCGACCGACGCATCGAGGGATTTCCCGATTTCCTTTTGCTGGCGGCAGGCTTCGAGCTTTTCGTTTACCTCATCGCGGAAATCGAGGAGAGCGCTGATGTCACGGTCGATCTGTGGATCGTTCCACGCGGTCGGCGGCTCGGGCCAATCTTGCAGATGAACGCCCCCGTTCACAAAATCCTTGTCGGCATGGGCGTAGGCCCAGGCTTCGTCGGCGGTGAAGGTGAGGATTGGCGCAAGAAGCCGGACCAGCGTCCGGAAAATCTGGTCGATCGCAGTCTGGGACGACCGGCGAGCGGGTGAACCGGCGGCGAACGTGTAGAGTCGGTCCTTCAGCAAGTCGTGGTAGACCGCGGAGAGGGTGACGGTGCAGAAATGGGTCAATTGCTGGTAGGCCCGGTGAAACTCGAAATCCTCGTAGGCGGCGGTTACCTCCGCGACCAATCGGGAAGTCTGGTGGAGCGCCCAGCGATCGATCGGATCGAGATCGCCGTGGGGCACGGTATGGGCGGCCGGGTCGAAGTCGAAGAGATTCGAAATCTGGAAACGGAGAGTGTTGCGGAGGGTCCGGTAGGAGTCCGCGACATGTTTGAGGATCTCGTCGGAGATCGGAATGTCATTCCGGAAATCGATCGACGCGACCCAGAGACGGATGATGTCCGCGCCGAACTTGTTGACGAAGTAATCGGCGGTCTGCGGTTTGCCGTCGCTTTTGCTGATTTTCTTGCCGTCGGCTCCGACCACGAAGCCGTGGGTGAGGACGCGTTTGTAGGGAGCTTGCCCGGTGACGATCACCGAGGTGAGCAGGGAGGACTGGAACCAGCCGCGATGTTGATCGCTCCCTTCGAGATAGAGGTCGGCCGGCCATTGCAAGCCGGGCCGCTTCTTGAGGACCGCGAGGTGGCTGACCCCGGAATCGATCCAGACATCGAGGGTGTCGGTTCCCTTGCGCAACGGCTTGTCGCGCCATTCGGGGGGAAGTTCGATGCCGGCGAGCAAGGTTTCCGGTTCGTTTTTGAACCAGAACTGGGTTCCTTCGGTTTCGATTTTTTCCGCCAGGCCGCGGACCACGGCGGCGTCGAGCAGCGGATTTCCCTGCTCGTCGTAAAAAACCGGGATGGGCACGCCCCACGAGCGTTGACGGCTGATGCACCAATCCGGACGGCTTTCGACCGTGCCGCGGATCCGGTTTTCCCCCCAGTCGGGGATCCATTTGACTTGGCCGATCGCATCGAGCGCCTTGGGGCGGACCCCGTTCTGATCGAGGCCGACGAACCATTGGTCCATGGCTCGGAAAATAACCGGAGTCTTCGAACGCCAGCAATGTGGATAACTGTGTTGCAGGCGCTTCAACTGGACCAGCTTGCCCCCCTCCTTCAATTTCATGAGGACGGCGTCGTTGGCGGGGCATTTGCCTTTGGTTTCAAGCACGGTCACTCCCACCAAGTCCTTCGGCATCCATTGGTCTTCGACAAATCGACCTTGGTCGTCGAGCGGACAATAGGGCTCCAATCCGTAATTCAGACCGGTCAGGTAGTCGTCGGGGCCGTGGCCGGGAGCGGTGTGGACGCACCCGGTGCCGCTTTCGGTGGTGACATATTCGGCGAGGACGACCGGGCTCGGACGGTCGATGAAAGGATGGCGGGTTTCGGCGTGTTCGAGTTCGCTTCCGCTGATTTTACGGATCACGCGGAAATCCTCCAGCCCGCAATCGGCGGCGAACCGCTCGACCATGTCGGCGGCGACGACGAAAATCTCGTCGCCGGCTTCAACAAAAGCGTATTCGAGGCGGGGATGGACCGCCACGGCGAGGTTCGCCGGAAGGGTCCAGGGGGTCGTGGTCCAGATGACGATGCTCGTCTTGCGCTCTCCGAGGAGGTCGAAGCGGGCGGGATCGGCGAGTTCGAAACGGACCCAGATCGATGGCGAGGTGTGGTCGCGGTATTCGATCTCGGCCTCAGCCAAAGCGGTTTCGCACGGGATCGACCAATAAACCGGCTTCTTGGCGCGGTAAACCAGCCCCTGTTCGACGAATTGGGCGAAGGCCCGGACGATATCGGCCTCGTAGGCCGGATCCATGGTCCGGTATTCTTGTTCCCAGTCGGCCAAGACCCCGAGGCGTTTAAATTGACCGCGTTGTTTTTCGATGTAGCCGCGGGAAAATTCGGCGCAGGCGTCGCGGAGTTCGACGGCGGAAAGCGAGGTCTTTTTCTCCCGAAGTTCGCGGGCGACTTTGTGCTCGATCGGCAATCCGTGGCAGTCCCACCCCGGGATGTAGGGAGTACGGAAGCCGCGCATCGACTTGAAGCGCAGGATGATGTCCTTGGGGATCTTGTTCAGGGCGGTGCCGATGTGGACGTCGCCGTTGGTGAAGGGAGGGCCGTCGTGGAGGATGAAGGCCGGTTTCCCGGAGTTCTTCTCCTGGATCGCCTGGTAAAGGGAGTTTTGCTCCCAATGGGCAATACGCTCAGGTTCGCGGCTCACCAAATTGGCGCGCATCGGAAACTGAGTTTTCGGAAGATTGAGCGTGTCTTTTAAGTCTTTAACCATTTCTGGTTTTACAGTTGGAGAGAGCGAACCTTGAGATTAAAGAGGCGTAAAATACCCAAGTAACCCCCGGTGGCAACTTCTTTAGCCGGTAAAACAACGAATTGCCGCCGGGAAACACCTCAAGAAGAGCTCGTCTCGCATGCGCGATCAGGAGCAGTCGGGGCCCACCCCCGAAGGAAGAGATCCGGTCTGCTGCGTGAGAACCGCATCATTATGCCAGAAGGGAGGCGCTTTTCAATGGGGGTTTTCATGATTCCGACCCGGTTTTTCTCTGAAGACGTTCGTTGTGAGGAGCTTTTGCAACGGTCCCCAAGCCACCTGTTTGAAAGCGGGGAGATTCTAGGAAACAGGGCATCGGGGATCGTCCCGGGAGACGAGTGAAGGAAGGGTCATTTCCCTATCGTTCGAAGGGGAGGTTCCCGGATGGTGGTTCCTCTCGGGAACCGCTATCGTATGGGCGGACCTTTTTACCCCGGATCGATGCGAAAAAGTGACAACGAACAGGCTCCCGACTCGTCATCTATGAACAGTTTTTTTTCTCCGAATTCCGCTCGCCATCGGCGGGCGCCACGGCTCTTTTCCGTCCTCTTGACGGCGCTTTTTCTGGTTTTCGCTGCGCAAGGTCCATTGCGCGCGACCACCTTCAATGTGGCCGATGGCGATGTCGCGGGACTGATCGACGCCTTGGAAACGGCCGCCCCTGGAGACAAGATCAACCTCGCGTCGAACGGTTCCTACATTTTGACGACGGTCCATAACCAAAAGGAAGGTCCGAACGGCCTTCCGGTGATTGATCGCCAGATCACCCTGGAAGGAAATGGGGCGACTATCCGGCGTGATGAGGAGGCTCCGCCTCTACGAATCTTTTATTTGGAAGGGGTCGGTCCTGACACTCGGATTCGCAATCTCACGATCGAGGGCGGGTCCGCCGGATCCTTCAACGGCGGAGGGATTTTCAACCGCGACAGCAGTCCGACCATTGAAGGCTGCGTCTTTCACGGGAACCGGGCGGAAAACGGCGGGGGGATGTTCAATACGGAAAACAGTCGGCCTGTGATCATCGATACCGTGTTTTCAAACAACTCCGCCTGGGAAGATGGGGGCGGGATTTACAATGATCAGAGCGCCCCGGCGATCACGGATTGCACCTTCGATTCCAACGAGGCCTATTTCGAAGGAGGCGGGGGCGGAATTTACAATTGGCAAAGCTCGCCGACGATTTCGAACACCGTTTTCCGCAAGAACCAAGCCGAGTTTCCCGGCGGCGGAATTGCGAATATGGCGAGCAGCCCGATCATCATGAACTGTTTGTTCGAGGAGAACTTTGCCAGCAACCGCGGAGCCGGGATTGCCAATTTCAACGGCAGCGCCCCCATCATCGCCTTTTCCACTTTTCGGGAAAACGAGGTCAACGACGAAGGATCGGGAATTTATAACAACGCCAGCAGCCCGATCGTCGTCGATTCCCTCTTTGTCGACAATCGCGGGGACGAAGGGCCCGGCATGGCCAATGTCAACGGGAGCTCCCCGGTCGTCATCGATTCGGTCTTCATCGGCAACCAGGCGAACGTCGGGGGCGCGATGTATAACGTTGGAGGAAGCAATCCGACCGTCTCAAATGGTGTTTTCCTCGGGAATAGCGCCTGGGAGGATGGTGGGGCGGTTTATAACCGGGACAGTAATCCCATGTTCAGCGATTGCACCTTCGAGAACAACGAGGCGATTCTCAGCAGCTGGGGGGGCGGGGGCATGGCCAATCACGGAGGGGCGCCGACCATCGTGAACAGCCATTTTCGGACGAATACCACCGGAGGGAAAGGCGGGGGCATTTGGAACGTCGGCAGTAGTCCTTTGATTTTGAACACGCAGTTCGAGGAAAACGATGCGACCGGATCCGGTGGCGGGATCGCCAACTACGAAGGCAGCCACCCGGTTATCCTGGAGAGTTCGTTCGAACGCAACCAAACCATGGATACGGGTGGCGGCGTATTCAGCCATCCAGATAGCTCGAGTGCGATCGGATCATCCCTCTTTTGTGAAAACCAGCCCGACCAATTGGTGGGGCCGTGGCATGATCTCGGATTCAATCGCTTCAGCGACGATTGCGGTGAAACGGATCCGTTCACTCATTGGGCGCAAGCCCTTCCCGTCGGCGAGCGGGGGGCGGGCGACGATCCCGGCGGGTTTGGGATCGCCAATCTGTTACGCTACGGTTTCGGCATGACTCCCCAGAACCCCGAGCGTCATCGCCTTCCCCAAATTGAAATGATGACCGTCGACATAAACGGAACTCCTGAATCCCGGCTCGCGTTAACCTATTTCCGTCGCCTCGGCGATCCGGCCCTCCAGTTTCAAGTGGAGTTCTCGACCGATCTGGTCGAGTGGGAAACCTTGACCGGCGAGGAGCAACTGATCGGTCAGACCGCCGAGAGCGCCAAGATCCGTTTCATCGATCCCTCTCCGATGTCCACCCACGAAAAACGATTCCTCCGCCTCCGGGTCGAGCGGGAATAAAGGATGGGAAAAGGAGGACTGAGAGTCCCGTCCGTCTAGGCGAAAGGTCGAAAAACCCCGTCGACAACCAGAGCTTTCCCGGCAGCGACGGTCAAGTGCGGCAGGACGATCCCGGTGTTTCCTTTCCCCGCCGGGATCCGGCGGGGACCCGATTGATGGAGCCGTTTTTGCCATCTTCCGGACAATCCCTGACCCGATCGGGTCACGGATTGTCCGGGACTGTCAGAGTTGGGTGCCTGGCCCTCCACTCGACGTATCGCTAAGGCACGATGTCGGGGGGGGCGGATAAATCCGGTGGGCGCAACCGCAATTCAGGGCCTTCCCTGTAATCGAGCGCGGCAGGAAGAGCTCGGTTTGTTTACTTTCCCCGCCGGGACCCGCTGGGGACGCGCGTCATGGAGCCGTTTTGCCATCTTTCGGACAATCCGTGACCCGATCGGGTCACGGATTGTCCGGGACGTCGGAGTCGGAGAGCTGGCATCCACTCGACGTATCGCTAAGGCACGATGTTGGGGGGGCGGATAAATGCCATCCTTTCCGGTGGGCGCAACCGCAATTCAGGGCCTTCCCTGTAATCGAGCGCGGCAGGAAGAGCTCGGTTTGTTTCTTTCCCCGCCGGGACCCGCTGGGGACGCGGGTCATGGAGCCGTTTTTGCCATCTTTCGGACAATCCGTGACCCGATCGGGTCAGGGATTGTCCGGGACGTCGGAGTCGGAGGCCTGGCTTCCACTCGACGTATCGCTAAGGCATGATGTTGGCGGCGGACGGAGGGATGCCATTCCTTCCGGGGGCGCCGACGTAATTTCTCACATTTCTCGCCGGAAGGAAGTCTGACGTGGGAGAGATTCCGCATTAAACCTACATTCTGTAATTGAGGTAGCTTCGAAAACACAGATGAGGCTCAAATCAGGGAAATAAGATTTATGCAGCCATGATTCACTCGCTTTTTTTGAGTGCCTTGTGCCTTTTTGCGGCTATTAACTTGGTTTTCTTTAGGACAAGCGCAAGAAAAACCGCCTTGCGGAGGAGGTGCCTTGTGCGACGATTCGAAGAGGATTTTTCGGGGCGATGAATTGGAACGGCAAACGATTATTGATCTTGGGCTGCGGCTATCTGGGCGGACGTTTGGCGGGGCAGGGAGTGGAGCGCGGGATGCGGGTGACGGCGCTGACCCGAAACGCGGCGCAGGCGGCGGAGCTGCGGGCCGCGGGGATCGATCGAGTGGTGGTGGCGGAGTTGGACCAAGGGGATTGGCACGGCCAAGTGGACTCAAATCAGGACTTCGTCGTGAACTGCGTCGGAGCCGGGGGCGGCGGCGTGGCCGGTTATCGGAAGTCGTATTTGGATGGGATGCGGTCGGCGGTGCAATGGGCGTCCGGGGGAAAAGTCGGGACCTTCGTATTCACCGGGAGCACCAGTGTTTATGGGCAGAATGAGGAAGAATGGGTGACGGAGGAAGATCCGGTGAAAGGGCCGTCGGAAGGGGCGAGGGTTTTGTTGGAGGCGGAGCGGGTGTTGCTGGAAGATCCGCGATTGACAAACACCCGCCGGTTCGTGTTGCGGTTAGGAGGAATTTACGGACCGGGACGGGATCGGTTGCTGGAGCGGGCGAAGCGAGGAGGGGCAACGGAACCAGGGGACGAGGTGATTTTGAACTCCATTCACGTCGACGATGCGGCGGGGGCGGTCTGGGCGGCGTTCGCGAGCGGGCCGGAAGTTGCGGGAGGGATTTTCAACATCGTGGAGGATCGTCCCGCCCGGAAGCGGGAAGTGATCGAAAGTCTACGGCTTACCCTCGCCGAGCGAGGATGGGATTTCGACGAAGCGGGAACATTGCCCGTGATCGATGAAGGAAAGCGTCGCCGGGCAGGTCCCCGGCCGAGCCGAAAGATATCGAATAAGAAGGCGCGCACTGTTCTGGCGTGGGGGGCGCGCTTCGCTCGCATGGACGATAGACGATAGCAGGCGAAGACGCATAGCCGATAAACGATAGACCGATGGAAAGGCAGCTGATAGGGATCGTCTTTCGGCTATCGTTGGGTTTCGTGTTCCGGCGCGAAACGAACGTCGTGATGGGATTCTAGGTGGTGTTCGAGGTCGGCGATGAGTTGGTGGACGGCTGAAAGCGGGGTGGTTTGGTGGGCGAGGGGTTGGCGGAGGATGGCGCGGACATGGGTGACCTTTGGCGTGGGGAGGGCGGCGATCCATTCTTCTTTGATCGGAATGCCCTGGGAACGGGCGAAGAGGTAAAGCGCCTTGAAGTAGGTGGATTCTGGCCGGGGAGCGGTTTCCCAGGCGTCGAGGGCGCGGGTGAACTGGTCGGTCCAATGGGGCGCCTCCTCGGGGCCGAACAAGTGGTGGGCGAGGATGAGGGCGTAGCGGCAGGCGTAGGAGAGAGTGTCGTAATTCGACCCGAGACCGGTGCGGCGTCGCCGGACCCGGTATTCAGACACGAACCAGAGGTCCCCGCCGGTCCTGCTTTTTTCCAAGACGAGGGCGACTTCGTCGAAAAGATCGGGTGCCGGTTGACGGGCTTTCGTCGAATTGCGTTTGAAGGCGCGCAGGAGGCCGTGGTCAGGGGAAATAAAAACGAGCAGCCATCCATGTTCGCCCGATTCGGTCCGGGTCAGCAGGATCGCGTCGGCGGCGAGAGTCTCCGCGGCCATGGCCGACTCATTTCACCGTCTCCACCCGCTTGCCGCGCGGAGTGGTGACGGCGACGATTTGACCGGAACTGCCGTTGTATTCCGGGACGACGGCACCGCCGGAAATGATCAGTTTCATTCCCTCGCCGACGCTCATGTCGAGTTCGGTGATTTCGTCTTCCGGAACCATCAAGAGAAATCCGCTGGTCGGATTCGGCGTGGTCGGAATGAAAATATTGTGCATGGTCCGGTTGGTCTTTTGCTGGACCTCGCCGCGCGACTTGCTGGTGCGGAAGCCGATCACGTAAACCCCTTTGCGGGGGTATTCGAGAAGGACCACTTCCTGGAAAATCGCCTTTTGCTGAGTGCTGAAGGTTTGGACGATTTGTTTGACGGAGTTGTATACGGTGTTGATGAAGGGAAGGCGTTCGATAATCCGCTCGGTGGTGTTGACGATGAAGCGTCCGAGAACCCAGCGAGAGATGTAGCCGAGGGCGGTGATGAACGCCAGAATCATCAAGGTGGCCAGCAGATTCCAGAACATCTGGAGCTGCGACCGGGTGAGGAGGTCGTCGGGAACGAAAAAGAAAAAAGTATCGCGGAAGCCGCCGCCGACAGCGGTGACGAGAATGTTGAACACGTACAAAGTGACGGCGATCGGGGCCATCAGGACCAGACCGGCCAAAAACGCGCTCCGGAGCGAAGCGAGCACAGGTTTGTTGTCGAACGCCATTTGGTTATTTTCCCGGACGGATCCCCTCTCGTGGAGAGTTACTGCATGTTGCTTTTCCCAAGCTCCTCATTCGCGACTGTTCGTGTTAACCGTTTCTGTTCCCCGTCCATCCATAAGAACAAACTCCGGGATTTTGCCGGATTTTTCGAGTATCCCCATCGCTTTTTTCTCGGCCGCCCGCATCCGGCGTTTCAGTTCGGGACGGAGGTCGTCGAAACCGGCGAGATGAAGGTAGCCATGGACGAGATACAAGGTCAACTCCCGGCTGAAGTTTACATCTTTTTGTTGCGAAAAGGCTTCGGCGTGTTCGACCGAGACGCAGACCTCACCGGCGAACCCCATGGCCGGGTCGCCGGGGAAGGTGATCACGTCGGTCGGAGTCGGGTCATCCATGAAATCGCCATGGAGGCGACCGATTTGGGGGTCGTCCAGGAAAACGATCGAAAGTTCGCCGGGGGGCGGTTTGAAGGCTTCGCTGGAATCGAGGGCGTGGAAGAGGGCGCGGACCTCGGCCGGTTTATAACGGAGCTTGCGGTTGCGGCTCCGGGTCCGCAGGTGAATCTTTCTTGGCCTGTTGGTCATTGCTCGTGTCGACGGACTTCCCGGCAGGTTTCTCTTTTTCCTTCTCTTTGTCCTTCTCCTTCTCGTCGGGGTAATCGATCCGGCTGTGGAGCATGTTCAGGAGGGTGAAGGCGAAGCTCTTCTTGATCTTGGCGATCTCCTGCATGGTGAGGGGGCACTCGTCGAGTTGGCCGTCTTCGATGCGGGCGGTAAAGAGATTGTCGATCAATTCATCGACGTTCTGGGGGGAGCGCTTTTTCAAGGTCCGGCTGGCGGCTTCGACGGCGTCGGCGAAGAAAATGATGGCGCTTTCGCGGAACTGCGGCTTGGGGCCGTCGTAGCGGTAGGTGCTTTCGCTGACTTTGTCGAGATCGGGGCGGGTCGATTGGGCTTCGCTTTCCTTGATCTCCTTTTGTTTGGCTTGATGGTAAAAATATTGGATCAGGGAGGTGCCGTGGTGTTGGCGGATCACGTCGATGATGACCCGGGGCAATTTGTAATTGACGGCCAGATCGACGCCATCCTTGACGTGGCTCTTGATGACCAGGGCCGAGAAGGAGGGGCTGCGTTCGTGGTGGGGATTGATTCCTTCCCGCTGATTTTCGATGAAATACTCCGGTTTGATGATCTTGCCGATGTCGTGGAAAATCGAGCAGACCCGGCAAAGCAAGGCGTTGGCCCCGATGGCGTTGGCGGCGTTTTCGGAGAGATTGGCCACCACCAGGCTGTGGTGGTAGGTTCCCGGAGCGGCGAGCTGCATTCGCTTGAGGACCGGATGGTTGGTGTCGGTGAGTTCCAGCAGAGTGACATCGGTCGTCCGCCGGAAGAGGACTTCGAGGATCGGAATGATCCCTGCCACGGCGATTCCGACGGCAAGTCCGGAAAGCTGGGCGGCGAGCATCTGCCGCCCGACCAGCAACAGGTCGTGGCTGCTGGCCAAACCGAAGAGCAGGGCGCTCACGGCGACGACGAAACCGGCGGCGCCGCCCGCCTTGACGACAGTCTTGCGGACTCGGACCGCCTGGCAAAACCAGATCGCGCAAAGCGAGGAGAGGAACGAGACGGCGAAGGTTTCGACTCGATTCCCGAACATGATGCCGGCGAAGAAGCTGATCAACAATGCCATGAAGATCGCGGGCCGTTGGCCGATCAGGATGGCGACGATCAATGGGGCGAGACTGTAGGGGGCGAGGTAAGGGAGAATAGAGACCCAGTTGGGATTATCGAGGAGCAGCGGATGGTTCCCGAGGAAAACGATTAGCCAAATGAGGCCGAGATTCAGCAAAGCGACCAAAGCCAGCAGCGCGAGGCGGACGTTGCTCATCAACGTTTCGCGGTCTTCGATCCGAATGTAAATCACCGCGCAGAAAAGAACCGCCAGCACCAGGAGGAAGCGGTTGTAGATCAGTTCGTTGAAGTGGAAGGAAAGAGAGAACTCGTCGAGCGAGGCGAGGTAACGGCGGTATTCATTGAGCATCTCGTGCTGCTCCTGGGTGACGACCACCCCGGGCTCTACCAGACTTTGCCCTTCGGTGACATGGACGATCACCGACTCCACCTGGGCCAGCGCGCGCTCGCGGATCTCGTCGGTCTTGACCGGGTCATAGGCGATATTGGGAGTGATGCCCGGGCGGAAGATACGGAACATCGCGATCGAAACCTCCTGGGGGACGTTGAGGGCGATCAGGTTGATCCGGAGAAACTGGAGGGCCTTTTCTTCGCTTTGGATCGTCTTTTCGACGATGTTTCCGTCGGGCCGGACGAGATTGAGGACCGAGAAACCGTTGGTGTCCTGACCGAGGAACATCGTTCCCTGGGCGTAGATCCCTTCGCGATAGATCTCGCGTAACGTGACGAGGCCGTTCTCGAAAATGATCCGGCGGGTGTTGGCGTCGGTGTGGCGGAGAAGGATAGTGACATCCTCGACATTGACCCGATGCGGATGCCGCTGGTTGTAAAGGGTGGTGAATTCCTGGATCGCTTCGGTCCGGGCATTCCCGCTGAGGCGTTCGACGTTTTGGGCGAGGGAATCGAGTTCCCGGAGGAATTGCCGGATCCGGGAGGAAAACTCCTGGTAAGGTTCCATGTCGATCCGAAAGGCCGGGGGAACCCGTTGGAGGACCTGGTTGCGGGCCCGTTCGGTCTGGACCCGGCTTTCGTAGGAAAAGTCATGGGCGGAGGTGATCCGCATCGGGGCGATCTGATTGGGGAGGAGTTGGGGGCCCGCGCTGGAGACACCGATGAAACTGAGATAACCGATCACCCCGGCGGTGATCAGGAACAACAGGAAGGCGATGAAGCGGCTGGTCTCGAGAAAATGGGTGAACTCGGATTGCTGCCCGGTCTTGCGGCGGCGCCGATTCGCTTCGGGCCGTTGCTCTTTTCGCCGTTCGGATTTTTTAAAAATGGACATCGGTTGCGATCGATAAGGGACGCGCTGGCTCAGACCGGGCGGTCGCCGCTTTCGTTCCGGTGGCGCTCGTAAGCTTCGATGATTTTCAGCACGAGAGGATGGCGGACCACGTCCGACGAATCAAAGTAAAAGAACGCGATGCCCGGCACGCGGTCGAGGATGCGGCTGACTTGCTTCAAACCCGATTTTTTCGATTGGGGAAGGTCGATCTGGGTGACGTCCCCGGTGATGATCATTTTGCTGTTTTCGCCGAGACGGGTCAGAAACATCATCATCTGTTCGGGGGTGGTGTTCTGGGCCTCGTCGAGGATGATGTAGGCGTTGGAAAGAGTCCGGCCGCGCATGTAGGCGAGGGGCGCGATTTCGATCACCCCTTTTTCAATCAACCGGTCGGCGTATTCGCGGTCGAGCATGTCGTAGAGGGCGTCGTAAACCGGGCGGAGATACGGTAGAATCTTCTCGCGCAGATCGCCCGGCAGGAACCCAAGGGCCTCGCCCGCCTCGACGGCGGGACGGGATAATACGATCCGGCTGACTTCGTCTTTGAGCAACGAAGCGATGGCGGCGGCCATGGCGAGGTAGGTTTTTCCGGTGCCGGCGGGGCCGATGCCGAAAACGATGTCGCACTTCTGGATCGCCTCCAGGTATCGCTTTTGACCTAACGTCTTTGGAACGACCGATTTCCGATTGACCTGCAACACGACCGGGTCGGTGAACAGGCTGGCGAGTTTGTCCTCGTTTCCTTCGGCCACCTGGCGGAGCATGTTTTCGAAGTCGCGATTCCGCAGAACCATTCCCTGGGTCCGGCCCTGGTTGAGGAAATTGAACAGGAGTTCCGCCTTTTGGACGTTGCTTTCCTCCCCTTTGATTTGGATCCATTCCTCGCGGGTCACGAGGCTGACGTCGAGCGTTCGCTCGGCCAGTTGAAGATTCTCCGGATTGTCGCAGTAGAGCTGGCTGAGGGCGCGAGGGTTTTGGAAAGTGAGAGTTCGTTCGGGCATAAGGCCGGTGAGAGTCGGGAGAAAAGGTGGGTCGGATCAGCTTCCGGTGATTTCGGCGCGGACCTTGGTGAGGCGGTCCCACATGTCGTCGAGCGAAGCGGGCAGGACCCGGGTGTCGGAAAGAACGGGCATGAAATTGTTGTCGGCCTTCCAGCGGGGGACGATGTGGGCGTGGACGTGATCCGGGAAACTGGCGCCGCCGGCGTTGCCGATGTTGAAACCGATGTTGAAACCGTCCGGTTTGATCGCGCGTGTGAGGAGGTCCTGGGCGAGAACGAGGGTCTCCATCAGCTCGCCCCGTTCCTCGGCACTCAACTCGGTCAAACCGGGAGCTTGTCGGAAGGGGACGGCGAGGAGGTGTCCGGCGTTGTACGGGTAGAGGTTGAGCATCAGGTAGGTATGGGTGCCTCGGTAAACGATGTGGGTTTTCCGGTCGTCATGCTCGCGCGGCAAAGCCAGGAACGGGTTTTCCCCGTCCGGATACCGCGGCGCTTCGACGTATTGCATGCGCCAATATGAGTGTAGTCGCTCCATGCCAGAATGAAAGGTGATACGTTGCGAACGCCGGGGGTGAAAGTCAAACTTCCCGGCGTGTGGGGCGGGCGCCGATGTAAAGTCGCGAGCCCGGCGGGGCAAAAGCTGGAGAAGGGGTTCATTGCCGGTGGGTTTTGCCGAGCATCGATTGGCGGAAAAACTCCTCCGCATCCTTGACGAGGGCGAGACAGCGATGGTAGTCGCCGGTCCACGAATTGTTGATGCGGATGCTTTTGATGAATCCGCGTCCGGCTTTGCCGAGCGGGTCGTAGGTCGGATCCACTTCGATGCAAAAACGGGGATCGCGGGAATGGTTGATGTAGACCCGGGAAGCCGCGCCGTGGTCGCGTTCAACCATGACAAAGTCGGAGAAAAGCATGGCGCATTTCTAAACGGTTTTTCCAACGGCGTCAACCGATGGCGGAGGCTTCACCAAGTCCGGCGAATCCCCCGCGCATCGGGGCGGGGGC
Organism: Verruconatronum alginivorum; assembly: GCF_056590205.1. Classification (NCBI taxonomy): domain Bacteria; kingdom Pseudomonadati; phylum Verrucomicrobiota; class Opitutia; order Opitutales; family Verruconatronaceae; genus Verruconatronum; species Verruconatronum alginivorum. Next base: position 5,601,650 of record NZ_JBWPVQ010000001.1, read on the forward strand.
AGGGCCCCTTATTTTAGAATCATGTCGGCGACCGTCTTCCCGGCCGGGATCATCGGCATGACGTGTTCCGTGTAGGGAACGATGACATCGAGCAAGTAAGGGCCGTCGCAGTCGAGCATCTCCTGGATCGCTTCGCGCAACTCCTCTTTCTTGTGGACGCGTCGGCCCGGCACTCCGAAACCTGCGGCGATTTTGACGAAATCCGGGTAAAGGCCGCCGAGGTTCTCCGGGCCGCCGATATTTTCGGTGTCGCCGAGAATGGTGTGGCCGCGGACGCTCTGGTAAAAGCGGTCTTCCCATTGGACGACCATCCCGAGGTGCTGGTTGTTGAGAATCATCGCCTTGGCTCCGATCTTCTCGATCTTGGCGGTGGCGAGTTCCTGCACGTTCATCAGGAAGGAGCCGTCGCCATCGATGTCGATGACCTGGCGATCAGGGCAGGCGACCTTCGCCCCGAGGGCGGCAGGATAGCCGAAGCCCATGGCGCCGAGGCCGAGGGAGCTGATGAAGCTGCGCGGGTGGGTGTAATCGTAGAACTGGGCGGCCCACATCTGGTGCTGGCCGACTCCGGTCGTGATGATCGCTTCGCCCTTGGTGAGCTCGAACAAGGTCCGGATCGCTTCCTGGGAAAGGATATGCGGACTCTCCTCGTAGGCGAACGGATGTTCCTTCATCCAGCCGCGGACCTTGGTCAGCCAGGCGGAGGTGTCGGGCGGAGTGAAGCGGGACTTGCGCATCAACTCGTTCATCCGGCCCAAGGCATGCTTGATTTCGGAGACGATCGGCAAGGAAACCACCTTGTTTTTGTTGTGCTCGGAAGCGTCAACGTCGATGTGGACGATGGTCGCGTTTGGAGCGAATTTGGCAACCTCGCCGGTGATCCGGTCATCGAAACGGACGCCAAAGGCGAGCAGCAGGTCGGATTCATGGACCGCCCAGTTGCCGGCGACGGAACCGTGCATGCCGAACCATTTGAGCGAAAGCGGGTGGTTTTCCGGAAAACAACCGACTCCCATCAAGGTGGAAGTGACCGGAATCTGGGTCCGTTCCGCGAAATCGAAAAGCTCTTGATGAGCGTTGGCCGAGATGATGCCGCCGCCGACGTAAAGAACCGGCTTCGACGCTTTGCCGATCAAGTCGATGACCTTATGCAACGGAGCGTCCTCGGCTTTCGGATACGGCGTGTAGCAACGGAGTTCCGCTTTCGCGGGGAATTCCGGTTTGATCCGCGCCTGCTGGACATCCTTGGGAATGTCGACGATGACCGGCCCCGGACGACCGCTGGTGGCCAAATGGAACGCCTCTTTGAAAATGCGCGGCAGATCCTCGGCTTTGAGGACCAGGTAGCTGTGTTTGACGATCGGGAGGGTCATCCCGAAGAAATCGGTCTCCTGGAACGCGCTCTTCCCGATGAACTTCTGGTAAACCTGGCCGGTCACCGCGACCAACGGTGTGCTGTCCATGTAGGCGTCGGCAATGGCGGTGACCAAATTGGTCGCTCCGGGACCGCTGGTCGCCATGCAAACTCCCGCTTTACCGGTCGCTCGGGCGTAACCTTCGGCGGCAAACGAGCCCCCCTGTTCGTGGCGGGGAAGAATTGTCCGGAGTTTGTCGCATCGGGCCAGAGCCTGGTGGAGTTCCTGGGACGCGCCGCCCGGGTAAGCGAATACCACGTCGACTCCCTCGCGCACCAGGCACTCGATGGCGACTTCGGCGCCCTTCATTTCGGGACCGATGTCGGGTTCAGGGAAGGAGACTAGGTTTTCTGTTTTCATTACGCTCTGAGACTATGGTTCAAATTGGACAACCTGCCCCCGTTCGAAAGGGGATGCAAGCCTGTTTTAGGGTGTCCGCGGCGGATCTTTCGTGCGCGCGGAACAAGGCGCTTCGCACGAAAACCGGATCGGCCTCCAGACCGCGTCGGGCGGATTAAAATTGAATAATCCCGGAAACCCCGGAATCTCAGCTCTCGTGCGAAGAATCATGTTTATCGGGGATGTGGTGGGACGTCCGGGCCGGAAGTTCCTGATTGAGCAAATCAGCCGGTTAAAGGAACTCTATCGGGTCGATTTGGCCATTGCCAATGGCGAGAATAGCGCGGCCGGCGCCGGAATTACCTCGAATATCGCCCGGGAATTACTGGAGGCCGGAGTCGATGGCATTACTTTGGGAGACCATGTCTGGGACCAGAAGGCTCTCCCGGGGGAGATCGATCAAATCGAGCGCTTATGCCGTCCGGCGAACCTCCCCGCGGTCTGTCCCGGCCGGAAATTCATTCTGTTGGAAAAAAACGACTTTCGCCTGGCGGTTTTTACGGTCCTGGGCCGGACCTTCATGCCGCCGCGGGACTGTCCTTTCACGGAAGCCGACCGGTTGCTGGAGGAGTTGCGGGGGCGGGCCGACGCCGTGTTGGTGGAAATCCACGCGGAAGCGACTTCGGAGAAACTTGGATTCGGTCGTCATCTCGACGGACGGGCGGCGGCGGTTGTCGGGACCCATACTCACGTGCCGACCGCCGACGCGGCGGTTCTGCCGAAAGGAACCGCTTATATTACGGACGTCGGGATGACTGGACCCTATGAGTCGATTCTTGGAAGGCAGATCGAGCCGGTGGTGGCGAAATTCCTCGATGGAATGCCCCGCCGTTTCGAAGTGGCCGACCGTGACGTCCGGATCTCGGCGGTCTTGATCGACCTTGATGAGACCACCGGTCTCGCCGAGGGGATCCGGCTGATTACCGTCAAAGCGGACGAGAGCGATCCGGCGGGCGCCCCGTCCTGATCGGGAAGATCACCGCGAGTTGCTCGGAGCGTTTTCCGTTTCGTTTTCCTCTTCGGTCTCTTCTGCTTCCTCCCTGGCGGGGGCGGACGGCGTCGCCGTTTGGCGGGCCCGTTCTTCGAAGACGCCCATCGCCCGGTATTTACGGTAGCGGTCTTCGGCCAATTCGTCGGGGCTCAATTCCTGCAACTCGGCGAGATGGCGTGAAAGGGCCTGCCTTAGAGTTTGGGCACTGGCCTTCGGGTCGGTGTGGGCGCCGCCGTGAGGTTCGGGGAGGACTTCGTCGACCACTTCGAGGCGCTTCAGATCCGCCGCGCCGAGTTTGAGCGCTTCGGCTGCCCGGGAGGCGTGGGAGCGGTCTTTCCAGAGGATGGCCGCGCAACCTTCGGGGGAAATCACCGAATAATAGGCGTTTTCGAAAATCAAGACCCGGTTGGAGACTCCGATTCCAAGTGCGCCGCCGGAACCTCCTTCGCCGATGATGACGGAAATGTTCGGCACGGTCAGCATGCTCATCTCGCGGATGTTTAAGGCGATCGCTTCGGAGACGTGACGTTCTTCGGCCCCGATTCCCGGGAAGGCGCCCGGGGTGTCGATCAAGGTGATCAGCGGAAGTTTGAATTTCTCGGCGAGACGAATCATCCGGAGGGCTTTCCGGTAGCCTTCGGGGTGGGGGCAACCGAAGTTGCGCATCAAATTTTCCTTGGTGTCACGGCCCTTCTGTTGACCAATGATCACCACCGCCTGGCCTTGAAAAAAGCCGGTGCCGCCGACGATGGCGCGGTCGTCGCCGAAGGAACGGTCCCCGTGCAGTTCCTGGAAATCGGTAAAAATGGCGCGGATGTAGTCCAAGGTATAGGGACGTTTCGGATGCCGGGCGATCTGGACCTTTTGCCAGGCGTCGAGACCTGAATAGATCGAGTTTTTTGTCGCTTCGATTTTCCGTTCGATCGCCTCGATTTCGTCCGAGACGTCGACGTTGTTTTTCACCGAAAGGGTTTTGAGCTGGGCCAATTGCTTATCAAGGTCGCGCAAAGGGCGCTCGAACTCAAGAATGTAGTCGGTCTTTTCCATGATTAAAATGAAGAAGGAGGGACGCTAGGAGAGAATCGCCCGCAAAACAAGGGTCAAAATCGGAGGGGGATGGGATCACTTTTCTCCGGCGTCGCCGCGGAGTTCTTCTTTCCAGCCGAGCATCCGGGCCTGAGCGCCGTGTTTTTCCGCGGTCGCTTTGTCGCCGCGTTCCATGTGAATGCGGGAGAGGCTGGTGTGGATGTGGATATCCTCCGGCTTGAGGGCGAGCGCCTTTTCGGCCGCTTCGAGGGCGGCGTCGAGTTCGCGCATCGAAAAGTGGATTTCGGTGAGCGCGTGCCACGCCTCGAAACTGTCCGGGCAAAGGCGGAGAGCCTCCCGAAGTTTTTCGATTGCGGCATCATTTTCGCCCAAAGCGAAGTCGAGGGTGGCGTCTTCCACCAGAGTTTTCACATCCTGCGAACCCATGCCGGCCAATATCGAACGATTCCGCGGGAAAGGAAAGCGGAAAGAATCGACGGTCGGCGAGCGCTGGAAAGCGGGCCGTTCGCTGGAAAAGATTTACTTGGGGGGCCGGGAGTTTCAAACTGGCGGGGTGAAACATCTTTATACTCTCACGGGGAATTTATTGGCGGAGACGACGGCGGTTTATTCAGGGTTGACCGTCGGGGAAACCCATCGGGCGGCGCGGGAGAGTTTTCAAGTGGGAGGAAAGGGGATCAATGTCGCGAAGATGGCTCAGCGGCTCGGGACGTTTTCGACGGCGGTCTGCTTTCCCGGCGGACATTCGGGCCAACGGTGTCTCGGTTGGCTGAAAAGCCAGGGATTCGAAACCCGTGGATTCGGTCAGACCGCGGAGACTCGCGCCGGGTGGGTGGTCCGCACCGGGGAGGGCGAAACGACGTTTCTCGGGGCCGACCGTCCGATCGAGGAGGAACCGTGGCGGGAGGGTATCCGTTTTTTGGATCGAACGGCCCGGGAAGGAGATATGTTGGCGGTGTGCGGCAGTCTGCCGGGCTGGCGCCCGGTTTTAGCCGAACCTTTGGTCGGGCTGATGCGTAGGATGGCGGGAAAAGTTTTCGTGGCGGTCGACACTTATGGCCCGCCGTTGGCGGAGTTGGTCGCCGCGCCGGTTGATCTGGTGAAAATCAACCGGGAGGAGTTGCAGACCTTGGCTCCGTCGGCAACGGACGAATCGGCGGTGGCGGAGGCGCTGGCGGAATGCGCGAAACGGCATCCGGCGGTCCGGCGTTGGGTGGTCAGCGGAGGGAAGGAGGCGCTGCTGGCGCTTGACGAGGATGGCCGGTCGATCCGGATGGAAACGCCACCGGTGAAAGTGGTCTCGCCGGTCGGCAGCGGCGACGTCCTGCTGGGGGCGTTGATCCATGAGTTGGCGGCCAATGGCGTTTCGCTGACCGCCGCCTTGGAGAAGGCGTTGCCGTTGGCCGCGGCCAACGCGGGCAGTCCGGGGGTCGCGGATTTTGATTTTTGATTGGGGAGACGCGGGGAGGGTGTGCGTCTCGGGAAGGGAAACACACCCCACCATGCTCGCGCATTGTCCCCCCCCTCTCAAGAGCTGGTCATGTGTCACAAATTTTGTGCGGGACACAATCGGTTTTTTCGTTCATGGTCGGCGAGGCATGGGAAATCGTCCACCAGTGTTTTCGCGGGAAGTTTTGGATCGGATCAACGGAAGAGTTGCGGCGGAGCCGAAGTTGACGCGCCGTCGGCTTTCGCTGGAAGTGTGCGAGTGGTTGGATTGGCGCTGTCCGCGCGGGCGTCCGCGTGAAATGAGTTGCCGGGTGCGGCTGTTGGATTTGCACCGTAAGGGGCGGATCGAGTTGCCGGCGCCGACGCGTTCGTTCCGGCCTGCGAAGAAAGCTAATCGGGCGTCGGCACCCGCGCCCGCGCTGGCGGAGCCGGTCCGCGGCGGGTTGGATAAGCTTGGGAGGATTGAGCTGGTGCTGGTGCCGTCGGGGGACCGGGAGTTGTTGTCGATCCACAATGGATTGATCGAGACTTATCATTATCTGGGGACGAGCGGGTTGTGCGGAGCGCAGTTGCGTTATCTGGTGCGGTGCGAGGCCGGGTGGATCGCCGCTTTTTCCTTCAGCGCGGCCGCTTTGCAGTGCGCGCCGCGGGACAAGTTTATTGGCTGGAGCATGCCTGCGCGGCGGCTCAATCGAGACAAAATAATATGCAACAGCCGCTTTCTGATCCGACCGGAGATCCAGGTGGAGCATCTGGCCTCGCACTTGCTGGGGCGGGTGACCCGGCGTGTGCGCAAGGATTGGCGAAAGGCGTATGGGATCGATCCGGTTTTGGTGGAAACTTTTGTTGATCCCGCGAGGTTCCAGGGGACGTGTTACAAGGCGGCCAATTGGAAAGAAGTGGGGCAGACAACGGGACGGGGCAGAGGGAACCGGGACCGCGCCGGCGAGCGTTTCCCCAAAAAGATTTTTGCCTTCGCGCTGGACCGTGGTTTTCGTCGCATTTTGGGCGAGGAACCTCCTGCTTTGCCGCCCCCGCCGCTGGTTGCCTTGCCTGTGGAGGATGCCTTGGAGGAGGGTTGGAGCGAACGGGAGTTTGGCGGAGCTGATCTGCCCGACGGACGCCTGAACCGCCGCCTCACCTTGATGGCCGAGCGTTTTGCGGCTTGTCCCCGGGGAGCCATTTCCACAGCTTGTCATGGTGCGGCCGAAACCCGAGCCGCCTACCGTTTTATCGACCACGAAGGCATAACTTTATCGCGGATATTGGCTCCTCATCACGAGGCGACCCGGCGACGTTGCGCCGCCGAGAAGGTGGTGCTGGCGACGCAGGATTCCTCGTTCTTAAATTATACGCCGCACCCGGCCACCGAGGGTCTCGGGCCCATTGGCCACGTCAAACAAAACCTCCAGGGGCTCGTCGTCCATGACACCCTCGCTTTCGACGCCGAAGGCATCCCTTTGGGCCTGCTTGACCTGCAATGCTGGGCACGAGACCCGAAGCAGGCCGGGAAGAAGCACTTGCGCAAAAAATTGCCCATTGAAAAGAAGGAGAGCTATAAGTGGTTGAAAAGTTACGAGGCGGCCTGCCAGTTGCAGGCGCGGGCGCCGGATACGATGGTGGTAAGTGTCGGCGACCGGGAGGCGGACATATTTGACCTCTTCAAAATGGCGCGCGATCACCCGACCCCGGCTCATCTTTTGGTGCGTGCGCGCTACGACCGCCTGGTGGACGAAGGAAACGCCAAGCTCTGGGAGAAGGTCACCAAAGAGAAACCCGAATTCACTAGCGTCCAGTTAAAAGTCCTTGAATACCAGTTGGTTCGAAATATCATTCGCGGGTTTTCCGTTATTATAGTTTGCAAATAGCTGATTCATAGGGGTCTTCTGAAATACGTTGACGCTCAAGATTTGTAGAATTCGGCTGAGACTTTCATCGAGTCCATGGACCTTATTGAGACAGGCCACCATGAGGTAGACGCACGTGGCGATCCATATCTGGGTGCGCACCGCGTTGTCACTGGTTCCGTAGAATGCTTTTATTCGAAGATTCTGCTTGATCCATTTGAAGAAGAGTTCGATCCGCCAGCGGCTCTTGTAAATCGCGGCGATGGTTAACGCAGGCAACGTTAAATTGTTTGTAAGGAATGTCAGGCGCTTGTTTGTTTCGGTATCGAAATAAGAAATACGGCGAAGGCGGTCAGGGTAATCCCGTTTTCCCTTTTTCGTCCGCAAGACGATCACTTGATCGCATCTGAGACCAGTGGATTTATCAACCTGCCGAGATTCACACACGGTGAATCGGGTATTGGATTTACTGCGAATAACGAAGAATGCACCAGCCAGATGGATACGGAAAAGGCGGGCGAAATCCAGGTAGGCACGATCAAAAACATAGATGCTTCCCTCCTCAAATGCCATGCGATCGAGAAAGTTGACGTCATGAATTGATCCATCGGTAATGCTGATGAACACAGGGATCGAGCCGGCAAGATCGATCTGGGTATGCAGCTTGATCGCCGCCTTCGTTCTTCTGAACTTCGCCCACGGGAAAATAGAAAGGCACAGGTCGATAGTCGAGGCGTCAACCGCGTAAACCATCTCATCCATCTCCAAGCCGTTCGGCTCGTTGACGTAAAGGCGGCGCGCCTTACGAATGAGAATTTGGCCGAGCGCTTCATAAATTCGCCAATCCCGAAACTCGTTCGCGTAAGCAATGTTGGTTCGGGTGATGTTGCCCCGAATTCCCATGGCGTAGAGATGTTGACTGTTACGTAAACAAGCTTCGATATCACGCAATCCTTCGCGAAATGTGATCTGCGCAAATGCCATTGCCAGGAATTGGTCACGTGCGCTCATTCCCCGACTCTGGCGAGGCATCGGGTAGAGAGCAACGCAACGCTCAAACTGCTCGCGGTGCAGCGTATCCATTACTTGGGTGAAAATGAGACGGCCTTCGTTCATGAGGCCAGTCTCAATAAGCCCGCCCCGAACACCAGACCAAGCTTCAAATGCGTCACAACAAACTCACCTCTTTAGATCATGAAAATCCGTTACTTACAAATCCGAGGTGGCCCCTTAGCTGGACGCTAGTGACCCGAATTGTATAAAACCACCCTTCGCCGTTCGGGAAGCCGCCAGACGGACCAGGCCGTCACACTGGAAGTGCGGTGGAAGGAGGTCGAACTAAAAGCTCCGCGCAAAAAAGACGGTTCGGTGAAGCTGTGGGCGGTCCATGCCTTGGAGATCAATCCCGCCTCCGGGGAAAAGCCCATTGAGTGGATGCTGCTGACCACGGTTGCGGTCACGACCTTCGACGAGGCTTGCGAGCGACTCGGCTGGTATGCCTCCCGCTGGGGAATCGAGGTTTTTCACCGCACGCTCAAAAGCGGTTGCCGCATCGAGGACCGCCAGGCCGCCACCGCGGAGCGTTTGGAGGTTTGCCTCGCCATCGACGCGGTTGTCGCCTGGCGAGTGATGCTCCTGACCATGCTTGCCCGCAAAAAACCTGACGCCCCCTGCACCAGCTTCTTCACCGAAGAGGAATACCAAGCCTTGTTCGCCTTTTCCAGAAAGGAGATCACGGGAGTGCCCACGCTCTTTGCAGCCATGCTCTTGGTCGCCGCAATCGGCGGATTCCTCGGCCGCAAATGCGACCGCTTCCCGGGATGCACACCCATCTGGAGAGGACTCGAAAAACTCGACACCATTATCGAAGCCTGGCGCGCTTTCGGTCCGCGAGCCAAACCTCCGTAACGTCCATAGTGCCCCGTGTGGAGCATGACCAGCTCTCAAGAGGGGAACTTTGGGTACGCTGATCCCCTCTAGAGCGGTGGGGTGTGTTTTGTCTTCGCCTCACACCCGCTCGCTCGGGGGCGGGGGGATGCGGGCGATGGCGTCCATGATTCGTTCGGAAGCGACTTGATAGCGCTCCTTGCCTTTGCCCCCGGCGTCGTAGTCGGCGGGATGGAGGGGGTGTCCGAAGGCGACGTCGATCGGGGTGTTCCAGGTTGGAAAACGTTGATGGCGTCCCAATGCTTCGAAACTTCCGAATACCCGGGCGGGCACCACCGGAGTCCCGCTTTTGCAGGCGATCATGCCGACGCCGGATTGGGGGGATTGCAACGCGCCGTCGGCCGAGCGGGTGCCTTCGGGAAAGAGGAGGACCGCACCTCCTTCTTTCAGCACCCGGAATACCGTTTTCAGCGCGGAAATGTCTCCCTCGTTTTCCAAATCGACGGGTATGGTGTTCACGTCGTAAAGGATTTTGCTCGGAAGGCCCGGTTTGAACAGGGTCTTGCGGGCGAAGTAATGCAGTTCGCGGGGGACCCGGCAACCGATCGCCGGAGGATCGAGGAAACTGGCGTGGTTCGCCGCCAGGATGAACGGTCCTTCCTTCGGGATGTTTTCCTGGCCAGCGACTTCGCCGCGGAACAGGAGATCGAAGAAGCTGCTGGAGAGAAAGTATCCGAATCCGTAGAGGGCCTTCATTTGGCGGTGGCGCGGGCGAGTTTGGTTTCGATGGTCCGGCTCATTTCGTCGACGACCTCCTCGAGGGTGAGGCGGGTGCTGTTGATGGTGGTCGCTCCGGGGGGGCAAACCAGCGGGGCGGTTTTGCGGGAGGAGTCCATTTGGTCGCGTTTGCGGATTTCGTCCTGTTCTCCTTGGGCCGCCCGGCGGCGGAGGCGTTCCTCTTCGTCGGCTTGAAGAAAGAAGCGGAAGTCGGCGTCGGGGAAAATAACCGATCCGATGTCGCGCCCTTCCATCAGCAGGCCGGGGAATCCGGCGGCACGGGCGACTTCCGCCTGGTTGCGTTGGTATGAATAGAGGAAAGTGCGGACGGCGGGTTGGGCGGCGAAGGCGGAGACGTTTTCGTTGACCTCCGGACTGCGGATCCGGTCGCCGGGTAGTTGTCCGTCGACTTCCATCAACGCCTGGCGGCCGGTGACGCGGGTGGTGATCCGCAGACTGGGCAACGCTTGCTCGATCGCCTGGGGATCGTCGCTTTTCACTCCGGCTTCGAGGAGGGAGAGGGTGATGGTCCGGTAAAACGCGCCGGTGTCGACGTGGAGCAGATTGAAGCGTTCGCTCAGGGCCCGGCCGGTGGAGGATTTTCCGGTGGCGGCTCCGCCGTCGATGGTGACGATCACCGGAGTGTCGGGCGATTCGTCATGGGAACGTTGATACACGCTTTCAAGCACCCGGAAGAAGTGGGGGAAGGTCTTGGCGCAGCAACCCGGATCGCGGATTTCCAGCCACGGGGAACCGTCCCGGCGGAGGTCGGCGAGTCCGAGGATGGCGAAACTCATGGCGAATCGGTGGTCGTGGTAGGTGTCGATCAACCGGGGGCCGGAGGCGGCGGTCAACGAATCGCGGGAGGGCCGGATGTCGAGGCTGTCTTCTTCTTCAACAACCTCTTGACCGAGTTTCTGGAGTTCCGCGGCCATGGCGGCGACCCGGTCGGTTTCCTGTTTCCGGGTGTGGGCGATGCCGCGGATCCGGACCGGAGCGGGCAGGAGCGGGGAAATCGCCGCGAGGGTGAGGAAGGTGTCGGAGAAACCGGAAAAGTCGACGTCGAGGGGGGCGGCCGATGGAGCGGCGTCCGGCGCTTCGAACCGGGTGCCGCCGGATTCGTCGGCGGTGATCCGGAGGCCGAGGGTTTCGAGAAGTTTCAGGTATTCCGCGTCGCCTTGGAGACTCGGTTGCGCATGCGACAGGTTTTCGATGGTCACTTGGCCGCCGGTGACCAGCGGGAGGGTGGCGAAATAACTGGCGGCGGTCACGTCGGCTTCGATGGCGTAGGGCTCCGTCCGGCGGTAGTTGCGTCCGGCGGGAATGGCGAGCTCGCGGGAGTCGCCGTCGAGGGTGGCGGCGATTCCCTCCTGGCCGAACTGCTCCATCATGCGGACGGTCATGCGGACGAACGGCAGGCGGACGCGGTCGATTTCGAAGAGGCAATCCTCTCGAGCCATTGGAGCGACCATCAGGAGGGCGGAAAGGATCTGGCTGCTGGCGGCGGCGTCGACCGCGACCCGGCCGCCGGAGAGACCCCGGGCGCGGATTCGGACGGGGAAATGGCCGTCGTTCGATTCGATCCCGGCGCCGAGGGAGGCGAGGGCGTCGAGGAGGCCGCGCATCGGGCGGGTCCGCATCTGCGGCACGCCGTCGATCTCGAAATCGCCGTCGTCGGACAACGCGCAAAAGGCGGTGAGGAAACGGGCGGCGGTGCCGGCGTTGCCGACGAACAAGGAGGCGGAACGGTTCGGGATGCGGCCGCCCTCGCCTTGGATGCGGATCGATTCCTTGACCTTATCGGCGTCGACCCCGAAGCCGAGCCGTCGCAGGGAATCGATCATGATCTCGGTGTCCTCGCTGAAGAGGGCGCCGTGAAGGACGGTTTCGCCCTCGGAGAGGGCGGCGAGGAGGAGGGCCCGGTTGGTGATGCTTTTCGAGCCGGGCAAACGGATCCGGGCGGAGGCCGGTTTGGTAAATGGAAGAATCGGAAGTGGATCGAGCATGGACGGCCCCACAAGACAACGCCGGAAAGCCGGTGACAACAAAAAAGGCTTGCTGGAAGATGGTTCCCGCAGTGTTACTGGCGGTGCTTTTTGGATTTTATCGTGATGCGAAAGATGGGAAGAAACCGGTGGATCGGCGCGACTTGGTTGTTGTTGGCGGTCGTCATGCTCGGCCGTCCGATGGCGGTGGCGGAGGCGGATTTGGAGGAGTTGTTCGAGGAACGGATCCGTTCGGTGGTGGCGGTGGAGTATTTCGTGCAAACCGAAATCGACCGGCGTCCGGCGTCGGAAATTGGCGTGGTGGTCGATGAAACCGGTTTGATCGTTCTCCTCGACTACGCGGTTCCGGACTGGGTGCCGGTCAATCAATTGCGCGAGTTCAAGGTGTTGCCGTTGCGCAGTCACCGGAAGTTCGACGCGGAATACCTCGGTCAGGATACCTTGAACGGTTGGCATTTTCTCCGGGTGAGCGATCCGGAGTTTTTGGAACGGGCGGTGCCGGTGAAGCAATATCCGGTGGCGACTCCGCGCATGGGGCAGGAACTCTGGGGCATCGCGGTGATGGACGACGATTTCGATTACGATCCGTATTTCGTGTGGAGCCGGTTTTCGGTCTTGCGGGATCTGCCCCAACGTCTCGGCCTGACCGTGGCCGAAGTGGCGAGCCCCGGTTCGTTGGTTTTCACCATGGATGGCGAATTGCTCGGATGGGCCGGGGCGAGTTACGCCCGGGAAATGTTGCTCCATATGGGGGACCACCGCCGGATGCCGGTGGCGTTGCAGGGGATGCGGGAGTCGGGGATGTTTTTGCCGGTGGAGGAGTTTCTGCCGTATCTCGACCGGGTGCCGGAGAGTCCGGAGGCGGTCGTGTCGCCGTGGCTTGGGATCACCAGCATTCAGGCGGTGGAGCGGGAGCTGGCGGAATTCCTCGACATCGTCGACCGGAGCGGAGTCATCTTGAGCGAAATCGTGGACGGTTCGGCCGCGGACGAAGGGGGATTGGCCAATGGCGACATTGTGGTGTCGATCGACGGGGAGCCGATCCCGTATTACCGTCCCCGCCGGGCGGCCGAGCAGCATCTGCAACGGGAGATCCGGAAGCGGGAACCGGGCGACACGATCCGATTCACCCTCATCCGGGGAACGGAGGAATTGGAGCGGGAAGTGACGGTCGGGGTGCAACCTCCGACCTTGCGGGAAGCCCGGAGGGAATATTTTCCGCGGATCGGCCTGACGGTCCGGGAGTTTCTGGTGTTCGACGCGATCGCCCGTCGTTTGGAGCCGAAGCCGGAACAAGGGTTGATCGTCCAGTTCTTGCGACCCAGCGCCCCGGCGGATTCCGGCGGGCTCGCGGTGGGCGATTGGATCAAGGAGATCGACGGGACGCCGGTGACGACCTATGAAGAGGCGGTCCGGTTGGTCGCCGAGGCGGAAGAGAGCGATCGTCGGGAAGCGGTTTTTTTAATCAGCAGGCAAAACGAGACTTCGGTAATCCGGGTGCGCCTGCGCTAAAGAGTTTTTTTGACGATGGAGCAAGCGACATTGCCAGGATTTGAAGGGACGACGGAGGAGGCGACTTCGGTGAAAAAGGTGGCCACGAAAGCCTCCGCTGCCTTGAAAGTGCCGGCGGCGCGGTCGCCGGTGGCCGATCAGTCGTTGGAGGAATGCCTTGAGCGGTTCGAGGAGTTCGGCAAGAAAACGGTTCGCTTGGAGCATGTCACCGACGGAGGCGAACGGGTGCCGGTTTTCGTGAACGAATTTTGGACCGCGAAGCAACGGGCGGCCCGTCGTCTCCATGAGATCTCCTACCGGGCCTGTTTCAAACCGCAGCTTCCCCGTTTCTTCATCGAGCGTCTGACGGAGCCGGGGGAGGTGGTGCACGACCCGTTCATGGGCCGCGGCACGACCTGCGTGGAGGCGGCGCTGCTCGAACGGACGCCCGCCGGGTCGGACATCAATCCGTTGAGCGTCATTCTGGTGGAACCCCGCCTCGATCCCCCGCAACTCGAGGAGGTCGCCCAGCGTTTGAAGGAAATCGAATACGACACCGACGAGGAGATGCCGGAGGATTTGCTCGTGTTCTACCACCCGAATACCTTGCGGGCCATCGGGGGATTGCGGGCGTATTTGAAACGGCGGGAGGAAAGCGGTGAACTCGACCGGGTCGACCGCTGGATCCGGATGGTGGCGATCAACCGACTCACCGGTCATTCCGGCGGGTTTTTCTCGGTTTACACCTTGCCGCCGAACCAAGCGGTTTCGGTGAAATCGCAGCGTCGGATCAACGAAAAACGCAACCAGACGCCGCCCGAGCGAAGCGTGCCGAATTTGATTTTGAAGAAATCGCGATCCCTCCTGTCGGACCTCGACAAGAAGACCCGCGCGACCTTGGCGAAGACGGTGGACAAAGCGCGCTTGATGACCGCCCCCGCCGCGGCCACGGCCGAGCTCCCGGACAATTCGGTCTCGTTGGTGGTGACATCGCCGCCGTTCTTGGATGTCGTCGACTACGCCGGGGACAATTGGCTGCGCCTCTGGTTTTGCGGAATCGACGCGACCAACTTGCCGATCACCATTTTGAAGAAACTCGAACGCTGGGAGGAGGCGATGGGCGAAGCCCTGAAGGAGATGGCCCGCGTCCTGCGGCCCGGCGGTCACGTCGCCTTCGAAGTCGGCGAAGTGTGGTACGGAACGATCAAGTTGGAGGAAGCGGTGGTGCGCTGCGCCGAAGGCAGCGGGCTCCGTCCCCGTCTGATCCTGATCAACGACCAGAAGTTTACCAAAACCGCCAATTGCTGGGGGGTCGGCAACGGTGCGAAAGGGACGAACACCAATCGAGTGGTGTTGTTGCAAAAGTGAGATCGGCGGTGCCGCGGGCTTCATCCGGAAGCCGTGGCCGACGGTCTTCGGCTGAAGCACGAAGCTCCTGCTGGGACTGACCGGGCGATCCGGTCGCTTTGTGACAAACTTATTGAACAAAATCGGCTCACGTTGTTCTCTAAGGGGCTGAACCCTGTTATGAAGAGACGATTTGCTTTAGTCGTGGCGACCCTGTTTTTGGCTGGCGGTGTATTGGCCGAAGAGGGTTTGCCTCCTTTGATGCCTTTGGAGGAGGTCCGGCCCGGGATGGAAGGTTATTGGCGGACGGTGGTTTCTGGAACGGAGTTGCAGGAATTTCCCCTGGAAGTGATCGGCATCGCCGAGAATTTCATCGGTCCCGGGCGATCTGTGATCATCTGTCAGGCCGTCGATCCGGAGAATATTCTGTCCGGACCGGTTTCCGGGATGAGCGGCAGTCCGGTTTTCATCGATGGAAAATTGGTCGGGGCCTACGCCTATGGTTTTACCTGGGCTAAGGAACAGGCGATCATTGGGGTGACTCCGATCGATGACATGTTGGAAATTTTCGAACGTTTCCCGGAAGACGCGGCACCCCGGTCGCGGGGAGGGCGGTTCGAAGAACCGGTGGCCGGGGCCGTCGATGGCGCGGCGTTGATTTCCGGAGACGAGCGGATGCCGCCACGTTCGGCGTTGCAGGCGAATCTTCGGCCTTTGCCAATGGCTTTGACCGTTTCCGGGATTTCGCCGCAGGTTTTCAGTCAGTTTGAGGACCGGTTCCGGGAATTGGGGCTGGAGCCGATGTTGGCGCCGATGGGATCCACCGCGCGGGAAATCGACACGGAATTGCGGCCTGGTTCCGCCGTGGCCGGGGTGCTGATGGATGGGGATTTTTCCATCGCCGGGACCGGAACGGTTACCTATCGGGATGGTGACCGGGTGTTGGCCTTCGGGCATCCGTTCCTGGGAATGGGAAACACCGATCTGCCGATGGCGGCGGCCGAAATCATGACGGTGGTGCGGGCGGTGCCGGGTTCGTTCAAATTGAGCAACACCGGCCCGGTCATTGGCGCCATTTATCAAGACCGGCTCAGCGCGATCGCCGGCCGGATCGGTCGGGAAGCCCCGGTGACCCGGGTGACGCTGAATATCCGCGACGACAACGGCTTTCACCGCACCTACGCCGGGAATTTGTTCAAGCACCCGCAACTTTCGCCTTTGATTTCGACCATGGCTTTAGCGCAATCGCTCACCCAGACCATGGAGACCAGCTTGGAACAGACCTTTTTTCTTCGGTCGACCTGGGAAATCGAAGGCTACGAACCGATCGTCCTTGAGGATGTTTCCAGCGGTCCAAGTTCGCCGATGCGGTTGGCCACGCAACATCTGGGACTTTACAACAATTTGATCAACAATCCGTTCGCCGCTCCCGAGGTGAAATCGATCACCTATGATATCGCGTTCCACGACGAATGGTTGATTTCGCAGTTGGAGTCGGCCTTCATCGACCGAAGGCGGGTCAAAGCCGGCGGAACGGTGACGGTCGATCTGGTTCTGCGGGGGTATCGTGGGGACCGGGAACTGCGCCAGATCGAGGTGCCGATTCCCCCGGATCTCTCGGCGGAACGTTTGACCCTTTATATCGGCGACGCCGGAGGCGCCCGGCGTTACGATCCCCGACGCGCGACGCGTGCGATGTCGCTCAGCCATGTGCTCGACCAAGCCCGCGGCCAAAAAGGACGGAACGCGATTTACGTCAAACTGGTCCGCCACGCTCCCGGCGCCAGTGTGGAAGGCCGGAGCATGCCCAATCTGTTGCCCTCGGTGGCCGCCTCCCTGAAGTCTCCGCAAAGTGAAACGCCGGTGAGCGACATCGAATTCTCCACTCTCTGGGAATCCAAACTTCCGGTGGAAGCCGAATTCCGCGGACAGAAAACTTTTCAAATCGAAATCGAATGAGATCCGAAACAATCTTCAAATCTCCGCTGCGCGCGAAACTCGCCCGTGGCGGCCTTTGGTTCGCCCTGGCCTGCTTGCCCGCCGCGCTTCCGCTCGGGGCCGGGCTGTCGGTCAGCCATCATGGGTTCAACCATTTCGCCCCCGGCGAATTCGAAAACGTCTCGCTTCATCGCGACGGACGGTTGACCCTCGCCCCCGGGGTGACGGAGATCGGGCGGTTGGCCGAGTCGGTGATTTGGAGCGCCGTGGCCGCTCCCGACGGCTCGGTCTATCTCGGGGCCGGGACCGAAGGAAACGTTTACCGGCTCGATCCGGAAGGGGAGCTGGAAGCTCTTTTCACCACGGAGGAAGTGTTGACCCGGGCGATGGCGGTTGATTCCGCGGGACGACTTTACGTCGGCAGTTCTCCTGATGGAAAAGTCTACCGGTATCTGGGCGACGGAGAACTCGAAGAATATTTCGACCCGGGTGAAACCTACATTTGGGCGATGCTTTTCGACGAAAACGACGATCTTTTCGTGGCGACCGGTGACAAAGGACGCATTTACCGCGTGGCGGCCGACCGCGACCCGGAGGCGGAAAAGGAGATCTTTTTCGAGGGCGAGGAATCTCACATCTCGACCCTCGCCTGGGATCGTGACGGCACTCTGTTGGCCGGGACCAGTCCCAATGGCTACGTTTACCGAATCCAGGGGCCGGACGATGTCTTCGTGTTTTTCAATTCCCCGGACGAGGAAATCCGGCAAATCGTCGCGACCGACACCGGGGATCTTTATGTCGCGACCTTTTCGTCCGCGGCGGAACAAAGCGGCGGCCGTGGTGCGGCGATCGCCCAAGCGGTGGCGGCGCTCTCTTCTAACGGTGATGCCAGCGGAGGCGAGAGCTCTTCGTCCAACCGGGGGTCGAGTTCCGGCAACAACGCCCGTCCCAGCACGCTTTACCGAGTCGATGCCGACGGATTTTTCGAGACCTTTTGGGGCTTGCCCGGCGTCGCGATCCATTCGCTTCTGTTGGCGGAAGACGGAGCGTTGCTGATCGGAACCGGCGACGACGGCCGGATTTTCTCCCTGACCGGCTTCCAGTCCTGGCGTCTGCGTCAGACCCTTCCGGCGGGAAGCCGTGTGTCCGAACTCCTGCGACGCCCCGGTTCGACCGATGTGTTGGCTTTCAGCAGCAACCCCGCCCGGGTTTACAGCCTCGACTTCGGATTGTCCGAATCCGGTCAATACACCTCGGAGGTATTTGACGCGACCCAGGTCGCCCGGTGGGGGCGGATTTATACGGAAACTTCGAAGGCCGGCGGGAACGGGGTGAAAACCTTTGTCCGGAGCGGCAACACCGAAAAGGCCAACCGCACCTGGAGCGCCTGGCGGGAGGTCGATTTCGATGGAGACGGAGAAGGGATCACGCCCGCGAGCCGATATTTTCAATACCGGCTGACTTTCGGGGAACCCCGCAGCGAGGTGCGGGGAGTGCGGTTCTTCTATCGTCACGCCAATGCGGCGCCGGTGATCCAGTCGTTGCGGGTGGTGACGGCCGATCTCGGACTGGAACGATTCGAAATGCCGCCCCAGGCGCCTACGATCGATTTGGAGCAGTTGGCCCGGGAAAGCGGCCGCCGGGGAATTCCGGTTGCGGAACCGCGCCAGCAGATACGCGGCATCGAGCAACCCGGGATGATCACTCTCGTCTGGCGGGCGCGGGATCCGAACAACGACGAGCTTCGTTACACGGTGCGGCTTCGGCCGGCCGGCGCGGTGGCTTGGGATACGATCGCCACCGGTTTGCGGCATTCCTTTTATTCCTTCAATGGAAACGGTCTCCCCGATGGGGAATATCAAGTGAAGGTGATCGCCAGCGACCATTTATCGAATCGGCCGGGCGAAGCCCGGGAAGCCCGCCGGGTGAGCGAGAATTTCGTGGTCGACAACACCGCCCCGGAAATCCGGGTCGAGGAGGTTTCGGTGAACGGATCCTCCGCCACCATCCGTTTCTTAGCCGCGGACCAAACCAGCATTCTCGAATCAGCCTCGTTCGCCCTCAACGGGGAGGAACCGGTGTTGTTGTATCCGGAAGATGGATTGTTCGATGCGCGGGAGGAACGGTTCAAAGTGAATTTGAACCGACTGCCGGCCGGACGTCACGCCGTTTTGTTGCGGGTGACCGATGAAGCAGGAAAAGTGCGGGTCCATCAGATCGCGGTCGAAGTTGAGCAAGGAAGGTAAGAAGTGATGTGATCGCACCCGGGCAAGACCCATCGGACGAGACTATGCGGGAGCGGCTGGCGGAAGTCGGCCGTTATTCCCGGGTGGGCAAAGCGCATGAACACGGACTGGTCGTGTTGGCGATGGGGATTCCCTATTGGCTGATGCCGCTGGAGGAAGGGGGCTACGGCCTGTTCGTGGAAAAGCAATACGAGGGGGCGGTTCGGGAGCAGTTCGGCAAATTCGAACGGGAGCATCGGTATTGGCCGCCCCCGCAGGATTTCCTTCCGGCCGGAAGCGGCGCCGGCGGGTCGATCGCCCTCTACGCGGTGTTGATTTGGGGGATCTTCATTTTCCAGGACCGACGCCTGCTGGAAGCCGGCAGCGCCTTGGAGGAAGCAATTTGGAACGGCGAATGGTGGCGGACGATCACCGCTCTCACGTTGCATGGGGATTGGGCTCACCTGACCGGCAACACCTTGGGCGGGATTCTCTTTTTCGGATTGGTGTTCCGGTATCTCGGCCACGGGCTCGGCTGGTTCCTCATTCTGTTGGCCGGAATGGCGGGCAATCTCCTCAACGCGTGGGGCTACGCCGGATCGGGGCATAACTCGATCGGCGCCTCGACGGCGGTATTCGCGGCGCTCGGCCTCGTCGTTGGATTTCGCCTGCTTCGGCAATTCCGCCTGACCGGTTGGGAATGGCCCCGCAACCTCTGGGCTCCGCTCATCGCCGGACTGGTCTTACTCGGTTTCCTCGGAGCCGGGGGGGAGCGAACCGACGTGTTGGCCCACTGGTGGGGATTCCTGGCAGGCGTCGCCTTGGGGGGAGCTACCGGCCTGTTTCGGCTGGAAGAACGCTGGAAATCCACCTCCACCCAACGCCGATTGGTCTGGGTGACGCTCGCCCTCATCATCTTCGCCTGGTGGCTCGCCCTCCGATAACCCTTAAACCAGCACTTTTTAGCCGCGAGAAGGCACAAAAGACACAAGCGGAAAGTCCGATTCACCCAATGGCCCTTCATGAGCTATCCCATGCTTTTTGCGTATCTTGCGCTTTTTTGCGGCTATTCCGACTGCTGAGTTCAGAATAAGGGAGGAACCGCGCCTCTTCAGGTGAAGGAAAACTTTGAAAACCGGGCCGTGATGGGTCAGGCTGGGCGGCGACATGGAAAGCAACGACACACGAATCGCGGTATTTGGATTGGGGATCATCGGCGGCACCTGGGCCCGCCATCACGAGGCGGACGGCCGACTGGTGGCGGCGTGGAACCGGACTCCGAAGCGGGATTTCCCTCGTTGGACGGCGGATCCGGCGGAAGCGGTCCGGCGGGCCAATGTTCTCTCGATTGTTTTGTCGGATCCTCCGGCGGTGGAGGCGTTCCTCGAGCGAATCGAAGGCGAATTACGTGCGGGGCAACTGGTGATCCAGTCGACGACCATCGATCCGGAGAGCAGCGAGCGCTTCCAAAAGCGGGTGGAGAAGACCGGGGCGACGTATGTGGAGGCCCCGTTCACCGGCAGTAAACCGGCGGCCGAAGCTCGGAAGGTGGTCTACTACCTCGGGGGCGAAGAGGAAGCGATCGCGGCGGCCGAAGCCGCTTTGGCTCCGATCTCCGACGCCCGGTTTACGATCGGAACCGGGGCTCAGGCCGCTGGCTTGAAGCTGGCGATGAATCTGCAGATTGCCCTCCAGGCGGGAGCGCTTTGCGAGAGCCTCAGCGTGGCGCGGGCGGCGGGCATTTCCGACGACGTTTATTTTAACGCGTTGCGGAAGAATGTGGCTTGGTCCGGGTTGACCGCCCTGAAGGAGCCGAAGTTGCGGGACTCGGATTTTTCCCCACAATTCTCGGTGAAGCACATGTTGAAGGACATGCGGTTACTGCTCGGAATGGAAAGCGGGAAATCCTGTCCGTTGGGCGGGGGAATCGAAAGAGCGCTGGCCAAGGCGGCGGAAAAAGGGCATGCCGACGACGATTTCATCGCGGTGATGAAAGGCTTGGCCGGCTGATGCCTTACGAGAAGTCGCCCAGCAGAAAGAAATTCTTCAGGCCGTTGGCTTGAATTTCGGCCTCGATCCGTTTTTCGATCCCGGTCCGGATTTTTTTATATTTCTCATCGCTCCAACCAGTCATCTCGGCTCCGAAACGGTCATCCATGACCTTTTCGGCGAAGCGGCTGGCGAGCTCGCGCCAAAAAACGCCGTCGACGTGGCGCTCGAAAAACTCGGCGTCCATCTCGTCGGCGAAGGCGTCGGTCTCGGTAAAGTCGTCGGTGCCGGGATCATGCCGCACCACATCCGCGTGACCCGCTTCTTTGGCGGCGGCGAAGATCTTGCGCCGCAGCCGGGAAATCTCGCGGCACTCGTGGCCGGTCCATTCGGCCTGGCCGTTGGCCACGCAATCGGCCAGATAAACGGCTTTCAGCAACGTGAAATACTCGTTGGTGGTGAATTCAAGGTTCATCGATAAGGTGTTTGCGAAGATTGAAACGAATCTTGCCCCCTTCCGGGGCAACCACAAGGGCGGAAAAAAGAAAATCGACGTCGGCCAGGATAGGACGACATGGCATGTCCTGATCGGATACCATGATCTAATAGGTATGAGGTTGACATCTGGGGAGGTGGGGACCAAGACTACCGATCGTGAAGGATGAACCAACCCCAACGCAGAAGCGGATCGCCGAGATTCTCGGTATTTCGCAGACGTTGGTCTCCCGGGCGCTTTCGGGGCGGGCCGGGGAGATCGGGGCTTCGCCTGAAACGGTGGAGCGGATCCTTCGTACCGCCCGCGAACTCAATTACGTGCCGAGCGCCAATGCCTTGGCGTTGCGGGGAGCTCCGACCCGAACTCTCGGGGTGGTCGTGAAGGATTTCGACGACCCGTATTTCGGGAGAATTATTGGCGCTTTGCAGACGTTGGCGCGCGAAAGCGATTATTCGTTGCTCCTTACCGGAGGGGAGGAACGGGACATTTCCGCTCTCCAAAAACACCGGGTGGATGGAGTTATTCTCGCCGGGAGCGATTTCAATCCCCCGGGGCTCGTCCGATCGGTTTTCGGCGATATTCGCGGGGTTCAGATCGGTTGCGGCAAGCGTCCGGCCGGATTTTTTCAAGTCAGTCTCGACGAGAGGAACGGAATCCGTGGGTTGGTCAAACATTTGGTCGATTTCGGGCACCGCCGGGTCGGATTCGTCGGCCAGAAACACCTTTCCGCCCGCCGCCGGGGGGTGGCTTTCAAGGAGGCGTTGACGGAGCTTTTGCCGGATGAGGCCGACCGGGCTTCGCCGGGTTCGGTTCAAGTGACGAGTCGGGACGAAATCGGTCCGGTCGCGGAGCGGTTGCTTCGATCGAAACGCCGGCCGACCGCGTTGGTATTCGCGGACGACGCGCTGGCCCTCGCTTTTCTTCGGGAGTTTCACGCGCGGGGAGTCTCGATACCGTCGGGATTATCGGTCGCGGGGATCGACGACATTCCGGCTTCGGAGGATTCGGTGCCGCCCCTGACTACGCTGCAACAACCGTTCCGCGAGTTGGCCGATCAAGCTTTCCGGATTTTGACCGGGGAGCAGCCCGGGGAAGGGGAAATCCAAATTCCGGGCCGGATCGTCCCGCGCCTCTCGACGGCCGCGCCACCGGTGGCATAAATCGCGTTTCAATTTTTTATCCATACTATGAGCATGAAAACCAAAGTAAAAATCGACATCGCGGATACGCGCCAAGTTTCCGGGGAAGCGGCTGTGAAGCAAGGGGCCGAGGCGATTCGGCAAGCGATCCGGACGAATGGCCGGGCCAACATTATCGTCGCGACCGGGGCCTCCCAGTTCGACGTGCTGAAGGCCTTGGTGGCCGCGGAAGGAATCGATTGGACGAAAGTGACCGGGTTCCATCTCGACGAATACGTCGGGTTGCCGATCACCCATCCCGCGTCGTTCCGGCGTTACCTCTGGGAGCGCTTTGTATCCAAACTTCCATTTCCGTTGGCGGCGTTCCATTTCCTGAATGCCGAAGAAGATCCGCAAGCCGAGTGCGAGCGGGTCGGGGCGATTCTCAAGGAACATCCGATCGACGTTTGTTTCTGCGGGATCGGGGAAAACGGGCACTTGGCGTTTAACGATCCTCCGGCTGATTTCGAAACCGAATCGCCTTACCTGGTGGTTGATCTGGATGAAGCCTGCCGCAAGCAGCAACTCGGCGAGGGGTGGTTCAAAACCTTCGACGATGTGCCGAAGCAAGCCGTTTCGATGTCGATCCGTCAGATTCTGAAAACCAAGACGATCATCTGCACGGTGCCCGACGAGCGGAAGGCGCAAGCGGTCAAGGATTGTTTGACGGGCGAGGTGACGCCGCAGCATCCGGCTTCGATCTTGCAGAAGCATGCGGCCACGACCGTTTTCCTGGACAAAGCGGCGGCTTCCCTTCTGGACGGATGAGTTGTATTTTCGCGGCATGAACAACCCCCTTAGGATTGTAATCGTCGGGACGGGAGTGATCTCGGAGACCCATCTGCGCGCGATTCAGGAAAGTGAAGAGGCGACCTTGGCCGGTTGGGTCGGGTCCTCCGCCGAGAAGGCTCGAGCCCAGGCGGAAAAGTTTGGCGGGACAGCGTTCGCCTCGATTTCGGAGGCGGTCGCTTCCCCTGAAGTCGATGCGGCGATCGTCGGAACGCCGAGCGGATGCCACGGCGAAGTCTCTTTGCCTTTCCTGAAAGCGGGCAAGCCCGTGTTGTGCGAGAAGCCGATCGAAATCACTACCGCCCGGGTCAATGAAATGATCTCCGCGGCGGCCGCGTCCGGAACGGTTCTGGCCGGACTCTTCCCGATGCGGGAAGGGTTCGGGGCCCGGAAGATCAAGGAGGCCCTCGAGGCCGGACGTTTCGGTCGGCTCACCATGCTCGCCGCAAGGGTGAAATGGTGGCGGGATCAGTCGTATTACGATGACTCCAATTGGAAAGGGACCTGGAAACTCGACGGTGGGGGGGCATTGATCAATCAAGGTATCCATGCCGTGGATCTTCTTTATTATTTCGGCGGGCGGCCGTCGGTGGTCCAGGCCTTGGCCGGAGAGACCTGTCATCCGGGGGTCGAGGTCGAGGACAGTATCGTCGCGAGCCTCCGTTATCCGAATGGAGCGGTCGGCACCATTGAGGCATCGACCGCTTGTTATCCGGGGCTGAACCTGCGGTTGGAGGTTTCGGGCGATGCGGGGACGGCGGTCATTGAGAACGACCAGATTCTGGTTTGGGACTTCCGGGATAAGCAGCCGTCGGATGGGGATGTCCTCAACCGGGAGAGTAAGATCCGCGGCGGTTCGAACAATCCCAAGGTCGCTTCAGCCGAAGGCCACCGGATTCAATTGGACGCCTTTTGCCGGGCGGTCCGCACGAAGGCGAAGCCAATGCTCAGCGGGGAGGAGGCCGCCGGAGCGGTCGAGATCGTCGAACGAGTTTATCAATCGGCGCGTGCCGCCAAAACATTGCCGGAACCGCGGGACGCCGGTTCCACTGGATAAAACACATCATGAAAAAACATTCATTTGGATTCGCGGGATTTCGTCACAGCCATGTGATTCAACTCTATCGCTCGGCGGTGGCCCATGCCCGGATCGACGTAACCGGCGCCTGCGAGGAAAACTCCGCCGCACGAGAGCAGTGGGCGAAAGACGCCGGGATCAACTTCACCGCGGGGACGCTGGATGAGATCATCGAGTCCGACGCGAACGACGTCGTAGCGATCGGCGACGTTTACGCCGCCCGGGGCGATTTGGCGATTCGCGCGTTGCGGGCCGGAAAACATGTGGTTGCCGACAAGCCTTTGTGCACGTCGATGGACGAACTGGCGGAAATCGAAGCGCTGGCGAAGGAGAAGAAACTGGCGGTTGGTTGTATGTTCGATTTGCGGACCCTGCCGGCGATCCAGACGTTGCGTCAGATCGTGGCGGATGGGGAGATCGGCGAAGTGGTTACCCTGACGATCCTCGCCCAGCATCCATTGCTTCGGCAAACCCGTCCCGGATGGTATTTCGAGCCGGGCCAGCATGGAGGAACGTTGAATGACATCGCGATTCACGCCACGGATTTCCTTCCGTGGTTGACCGGACAACGGCCCAGTGCGGTCACCTTCGGGCGGAGTTGGAATAAGAAGGCGGCGGATTCGCCTCATTTCAAGGATTGCGCGCAAGGATCGATTCGGTTGGAGAACGGCGGAGGGGTGTTGCTCGACGTCTCATACCTGGCGCCGGACCGGACCGGATATGGCATTCCGATGTATTGGCGGATCACCTGTCATGGCACCAACGGGATCGCCGAAACCCACGCGCTCGGAAAAACCGTGACGGTCGCCGCCGATTCCGACGCGGAAGTGCGGACGATCGAGGCCAGGCAGATCTCGGAACGGACCTATTTGGACGATTTCCTTGATGACGTCGAGGGGTCGCCGAATCTCGATGGCGTTCATACCGCCGACGTGATCGAAGCCCAGCGCTGGGCATTGCGATTGCAAGAGGCGGCCGACCGGGGGGATTGAGGGGATAGCCGCGAAAAGGCACAAGAGGCGCAAAATGAGGGAAATATGATTAAGCAGCCGTGGGACGACCGATCACCGATCCGGTAAACCATGCTTCTCTAATTAACGCTCTTTTTTGTGTATCTTGCGCCTTTTTGCGGCTACTAAATGATTTTTGGGATAATCCGGTCCGGTGTCTGGACGGATTTTTCCGTCCGGGTTCTGTCATCAATCCGCAAATATTGCTTTGCGACGGGTTGCGAATGTTCTAAGTAGAAGGAACATGGCCGACTCCACTCAGCTCCAATTTATCGCCAGGAACCGCGGTGCGATCTTTTGGCAGCTTCAGTTCGTCTGCTGGGGAGCCACGATTCCAGTCGCGGTTGTGATGGCGGCCAATTACCGCCTCAGTCCCGAAATCAGCGTCGCGGTCGGGGTCGGGCGAGGAATCATCGGATTACTGGTCACTAGTTTTCTCTTTCGTCCGCTCCTGAGAAACGTCCGGGTTCGAAACGCTCCGATTCTTTCGGTTTGCGCGATGTTGTTGATCGGCAGTGGGATTCTCGCGTTGACTGAAGGGTGGGTGACCAAGGCATTCGTCGGGATTGCGGTCGCCGACCTCGACACGGCGCCGGTTTACCTGGCCGCGAGTACGGCCACCCGCACGATTCTTTACATTTTCTGGTGCCTCTTGTATTTGGGAATCAATTACTGGCTCGACACCCGCGACACGCAATTGCGAGTGGCTCGGTTGGAGGCGGAGAACCGGGCGGCCGAGTTGATGCAACTCCGGGCGCAGATGAATCCTCACTTTCTCTTCAACGCATTGAACTCGATCCAGGCTGAAGCGGCGGCGCCGAACCGTGTCCTGGCATTGACCCAAAACCTCGCCGAGTACCTGCGGTTTTCCCTCTATCACTCGGATGGACCTCAGCAATTGGGGAAGGAGCTCGACGCGATCGATCATTATTTGTCCGTCGAAGGTATTCGTTTTGAGGAGCGTTTCAGTTACACCATCGCGGCCGATGAACGCGCGCGGCGGTGCCGGGTGCCGGGCGCCATGATCCAGCCGTTGGTGGAAAACGCGCTCAAATACGGATACCGCACCAGCCCGTCTCCCTTGCGTCTTTCTCTCCGCGCCGAAGTCAACTCCGACAGCTTGGTGGTGGAGGTGGCCAACAGTGGGAAGTGGGTCGAGCCTGACCCGGCCCGCGAAGGAGGTCTCGGTTTGTCCAACCTCCGTCGGCGTTTGGATCTGCTTTGCGATGAATCCGCCAGCTTGGAGGTGGCGGTGGACGATGGATACGTGAAGGTATCCTTGCATTTGCCGGCGGAGTTGCCGGAAACGGTTTTGGCATGACGACGACCCGCAACGACACGATCCGGGCCGTATTGGTCGACGACGAACGACTGGCGCGGAAACGGATGAAGGAGCTGCTGACGAAGCATCCTGATATTGAAATTGCCGGTGAAGCAGCCGACTTGGATTCGGCCCGTTCGGTTATCCGGGAAGTAGCTCCCGATGTTGTTTTTCTGGATATCGACATGCCACCGGGGGATGGATTCGATTTGCTGCCGGCCATTCCGGCGGCGACGGAGGTCGTATTTGTGACCGCGCATGATAGCTACGCGGTGCGAGCCTTCGAGGCCAATGCTCTCGATTATCTCCTGAAACCGGTGCATCCGGATCGTTTGGCGACTTGCGTGGAGCGTTTGGTCGGGCGGTTTCGCCTTAAACCGGCATCTCTCGGCGACGAGACCGGCCGGTCGGAACAATCGGGCTCCTTGATGCCGACGGATCCTTTGGTGGTCCGCGATGGCCAAGTCTGGCGCCGGTTGGAGCCGACGGCGGTGGTGGCCATTCAAGGGGAAGGTTCCTACACCCGGGTGTATTCGTCGGATGGTGACAGCTTTCTTGTCTTGAAGACGTTGAACCAATGGATGGATACGTTGCCGGCCTGTCATTTCGCCCGACTGAATCGATCCCTGGTCGTGAATATGACGCGGGTCAAGCGGCTCGACACGTTGAATCGCGATCTCGCCCGGCTGTATTTGGAGGGATTGTCCGAACCCTTGCTGCTCGGGCGGGTCGCTTCCAGGCAGCTTCGCCAGGAGTTGAAAAGCGATTCGGCTGCAAACCGGTGAAAGAGCCATCGCCGCTGGATTGCGGCGATGTCACGGATTCCTCAGGTCGATACCGCGACGACGCGGTAGAAGGCCCGGTCCTCGGCGAGCGGTTCGGCGAGGAGAATGGGACCGTTGTTGCCGGGAATGGGTTCACCAACGTCGGTCCAATTTTGCAGACCGACCGATCGCTGGAGTTGGTAGTCGGTGCCCCAGCGGGAGTGGAATTTCAGTTCGATCGTATCGCGGAGCTCGTTGGCGACTTCGTCGAAGGCGGTCACCGTGCGGATCGTGACGTCCTCGGCTTTCACCGGGGAGACCAGCGGGCGGGTTTGCAGACGGGCGTCGGTCACTTCCTGGAGCCGCAGGGCCATTTGGGCGCGTTTCGCCTGTTGAGCGGAGGTGGCGAGAGTTGGTTGTCCGAGGAGAGTGCGGCGTGCTTCCGCCCAAACGGACAGATTGCGCATCTCGACGGGGAGACCGGTGGCGGAGTCGGTATCGGTTCCGCCGAGGGAGGCCGGGCGCATGTCGTAGAATTCCTGTTGGTCGGCGGCGATGCCTTCGCCGTCGAAATATCGGACATATTTGTAATCGGCCTCGCGGATCATCTGGAGGCGGTTGGGCGGATCGACGATGCCGTTGCCATCCGTTCCCTCCGCTGATTGGCCGGCGAAGACGTCGTCGAAAGTGAAGAGGACGTAATCCTGCACCGCGGGGGCCGTTGGGTCGAGGACCAGGCTGCTGTAATCGACTCCGGCGAACGAGTAGGTCGAAGGATCCGGGACGCCGAGCAGCGCGCAGACGGTCGGAAGGAAATCGACATGCGAGACCAGGTGAGGACATACGCGTCCTTCGGGGAAGAGCTCCGGGTTCGACCAGACCAGCGGAATGCGGATGGTCTCTTCGTAGCAGTTGAACGTTTTCTGCCGCATGCCGCCGTGGGCCATTCCCATTTCGCCGTGGTCCGAGGTTCGCACGATCAGGGTGTTGGCCCGCATCGCTTCGCCGGCCGGGTTGGCATTGAATACGGCGAGAATGCGTTGAAGTTGGCCGTCGACCAGCTTCATGAGATTGCCGTAAAAGTTCAGGTAAGCCCGTTTGTGGGCGTCGGTCGGGAGGATGCCGAGGCCGTTGAGTTTGAGCAGGAGTTCCCGTTGGCAGGTCGGTTTGTGATTGGCGAGCAGATCCTCGTCGACGGTCGGGGGGAGTTCGAGTTCTCCCAGGAGATCGGCCGGGGTGTAGCCGTCCTCGCCGACATTGCCCGGGTAACCGAGAACATCGTGCGGATTGACGAGGGAAACGACGAGGCAGAACGGTTTGCCGCCCGGGTTGTCGCGTTTGTGCTCCAGGTAGGTGATGGCATCGTTGGCGAAGCGGGTGTCGTGATCTCCGAGACCGCCGCCGTAATTCTCGATTTTGACATCCTGCCCGGCGTCGGGGGCGTTCCATTGATCGAAGCCGTAGCGCGAAATATCGTCGTCTTGAAACACTCCGTCCGCGCCCGCGACACCGGTGCTCAGGTGCCATTTTCCTTTGTAAACGACCTCGTAGCCGGCGGCCTTGAGGACCGTGGCCAAGTTGGGCAGGGAAGGGTCGAGTTGGTGTTGGGAACTCGAATTCGGGAAGCCTTCGCTGAGGGTGTCGACGGATCGGTGCTGCGCCGGGAAGACGCCGGTGAAAAGGCAATTGCGCGCGGGGGTGCACATGCAGCTGTTGGTGTAGGCTCGGGCGAAGGAGACCCCGTTCGCCCGCAAGGAGGTCATGGCGGGGAGGTTTGCCGCGGCCCATCCGGGCGGGAACCATTGCAACTCGCGCTCCTGGTCGGTGATGAACAGGATGAGATTCATGCCGGATGTCGCCGGGGGCACCGAGAGGGGGCGGTTCGCGGCGCGGGCTCCCGGAACAAAAACATTAAAGAGCGGTTGGCCGATCACCGCGGCGGCACCGGCTTTGGTGACAGTCTTTAGGAAGGTTCGGCGCGAGGTCGCTTGAGGGAATGGAGGAGATTGTTTCATCGTTTGATCGTATTTTGGTTAGGTGGGTCGACTCGTCCGGATCACGCGGATCCCGGGAGGCGCGGTCGTTATGGTATCGTTCGATTGAGCAAAACGACGATCGCGAAACGAGTCCGAATCGATGAAACGGGCCGGTTTTTGGGCGAAACGGGCGATCCGGCCAACTGCCGGGCGGTCGAACGGGAAGGGGCAAACGGTGCGGGGATATTCCAGATGACATTGACCTCGGTGCCGAATCGGTCAGCGGGGTAAAATCGATAAGAGGTGGGTGCGACTGGAGGCCCCCGTCTTGAGGTAGATGGATGAGAGTTGTCGCTTGACCGTTTCCTGGCTTTTGCCGAGGCGCGCCGCCATCTGTCCGTTGCTCAGTCCTTGACGAAGGAGTTGGATCAATTCGCGTTCGGCCGGCGAGAGACGGGGGGCGGGAGGAGCGACGCCGACGATCGACTCGGGTTCCGGGAAGTCGATGAAAAAGATCGGTGGAGTGGAACCGGGCCGCTGGGGGTGGATAAACCGGATCCGCGCGGGCGGAGCTTCGTTTCCGGGCGAATCGAGAATGAAATTAACGCCGTCGGCCCGAAAAGGTTCGCCTTGGAACTGTTCGGAGAGTCGCTTCCGGAGGCCATGCAGTTGGTCCACCAGCGCGGGAGGGGGGTGAAAGCTGCGTGCCACGGTCTTCTTCCGGATATGGGCCGGACCATTCCATAAGGCTGCCTGACGGCGTGCCTCGGGATGGATGAAAAGAGGACGGAGGTTCCAATCCAAAAAAAGTCCGGGTGGAAGAAGATCATGGAAGATCCTGGGCAGGTAGGTTTCGAGATCGGTCGTTTGGGTTTTCCGCATGAAACGCCCGAAGGCTGATTGTAGCGAACCCCGCACGTTTTCCGCACGCCGGAGGTCGGGCTTGGTGAAGGGACCGAAATCTCCCCGAAAACCGACCAGTAAGCCTCTTGGACATCCTTTTTCGGCGAGGGGTATGGCGATGAGATGATTCCACCCGTGCGGCTGCATGACAATCTGATGGAGGGGGGCAAGGGTCGCCGGAACGTTTCCGGAAAAGTTGTGGGCCCAAGCGCGGAATCCGGGTCGGACGTCCGACAAGGTCACGAAATGATTCGCCAAAGCTTCTCCCGTTTTAGGAAGAATGTCTTCCGAAAAAATTGTTGGAAGGCCTCCGGACGGAGGATGAGCAAGCATCATCCCGGAAGCTTCCGTGGCCACAAAGACCGAAAAGAGATGTTTGGCGGCTCTCCAGAAGCTGGCGGGATTGTTCGCTGAATTCAGCAAACGAATCGACGCGGCCGCGGCATCCATCAGGAGGTCGAGGGTCTCTTCAAGGTGAAAAGTGCTGTTCGGGCCAAACATCGGTCGGCGCCGAAGCGGGATCCAGGCAAACACACTCAAGCGCCTGAGATGGACTTCTCGTCGAAAGAATTGAATCTGTCAAGATCGCAACCTTCGCCGAACCGGTCGGCGGCGCCCGACATTATGGCCCCGGGCGATCTCCCCGGTTCTTGACCACCCGGGCGGGGACGCCGACGGCCACGCTGTAGGGCGGAATGTCACGGGTGACGACCGACCCGCCGCCGATCACGCTGCCTCGTCCGATGGTGACTCCGGCGGTGATGTTGACCCGTCCGGCGATCCAGACATCGTCCTCAATGACGATCGGAGCAAGTTTGAGACCTTGCTCGCGAATCGGTTTGTCCGGGTTTTCGAATACATGGTCCCCAGCGATCATCATCACCATCGGGGCGATCCGGACCCCGTTGCCGATACGAATTTGACCTGAGAGATCGTTTTGATTGCCATAACCGACGAGGATCGATCCGGTTTGGATACTGCAATCGTCGCCGAGGACGACGTTGCCTTGCACCACGGCGTCCGGGGCGACCTGACAGTTTTTCCCCATACGAATCGTTCCGTTGCGCGGATGGATTCGGGCCTCCGGGTGAATCCGGCAACTCGGATCAATGTGGACATTCGCATGGCGCAAGGCGAGTTTCCGGCCCGCCCACAACACGAGACGATGCCGCCAGTGGGTCGGTTTCACCGCCACCGAATCCCCGCCGTCGAGATAGTTCCAGATCAGGCTCATCGGATGGGTTCCTGGGTGTTAGGATTCGCTCATGGCCTTGGCCCGCTCGGGCACCAAGGCGGTCTGGGGACGTTCGCCGCGAGCGAACCGTTCGAGCTCGTCGGCGACGAATTGCCACCGTTGCTCGAATTCGCGCGGGGCGTTGGCCCGGTGGGGGGCGAGTAAAACCCGGTCGTTCGATCGGAGCGGGCTGTCGGCTTCCAACGGCTCTTCTTCGAACACGTCGAGGGCGAGGTGGATGTTCCGCTCGGCGACGGCGGCGATCATATCGGCCTGCCGCACCATTTTTCCCCGGGCGATATTGATGAACAACGCCTCGTCCCGCATCGCGTCGAAGTGTTCCCGCCGGATCATGTGGTGCGTCTCGGGATTGTAACCGCCCGCCAGGATGATCACTTCGCATTCCCGGAAGAGCGAAAGGAGCGAGTCGGCTTTTTCGAAGCCTTGGCTTTGCAAGGAATCGGCCGACGAATGGGCGGAATGAATCTGGATTCGGTCGGTGAACTGTTTGAACAGGTCGGCGATTCCGCGTCCGATGAGGCCGAATCCGATGATGCCGACGGATCGGTTATGGAGGATTCGGGTGCGACCGAATTTCAGGCGCGGCCACGCTTCGCCGCTCCGCATGTAATGGTGGTAATTGGCCAACTGGGTGAGGGCGGTGAGCGCCATGGCCAGGGTGTATTCCGCCATTGGACGCACCCGGGTCGGTCCGGTATGGATCACACAAAGATCTTTTTCGAGGGCGTATAGGTCGTCGATGTTCTGGCGAACGCCGCCATAGGTCGTTCCAATCAATCGGAGGCTGGGGAGCGCGTCGATCACCTCGCGGGTGATCAACCGGTGGCCGGTATAGGGAAGAATGATCGCCTCGGCGTCTTGGGCGGCGGCAATCAGCTTTTCCGGCGTGTCGGCTTCGGGCGCCTCGACGAGTTCTCCAAGGGCGGCGATCCGACCCCGGGCGTCGGAGTCTTCGATTTTACAGGCGAATACGATTTTTTTCATAAAGTCAGGAGGTGATAAGATATTCGTTCACGTTTCCTCGATGAAACGGAGTGTAAGCCCGAAGACCGTCGACCACGGCAACGACGGCGGCCGAAGCGCGCCGCTCCTTCATCCGGCGAGAGCCGGATGCTACCCCGTAGCATCGAGTTTTCACTCGATGAAACAGAGCACAAGCCGGAGCTTCGTGCTTCAGCCGAAGACGGTCGGCCACGGCACTGAAGGCGGCTGATGCGCGCCGCTTCTTCATCTGGCGAAAGCCGGATGCTACCCGGTAGCATCGAGTTTTCACTCGATGAAACAGAGCATACGCCGGAGCTTCGTGCTTCAGCCGAAGACCGTCGGCCACGACACTGACGGCGGCTGAAGCGCGCCGGTCCTTCATCCGGCGAAAGCCGGATGCTACCCCGTAGCATCGAGTTTTCACTCGATGAAACAGAGCATACGCCGGAGCTTCGTGCTTCAGCCGAAGACTGTCGGCCACGGCACTGACGACGGCTGAAGCGCGCCGCTCCTTCATCCGGCGAAAGCCGGATGCTACCCCGTAGCATCGATTTTTCACTCGATGAAACAGAGCATACGCCGGAGCTTCGTGCTTCAGCCGAAGACCGTCGGCCACAGCAACGACGGCAGCTGAAGCGCGCCGCTCCTTCATCCGGCGAAAGCCGGATGCTACCCCGTAGCATCGAGTTTTCACTCGATGAAACAGAGCATACGCCGGAGCTTCGTGCTTCAGCTGAAGACCGTCGACCACGGCAACGACGGCGGCTGAAGCGCGCCGCTCCTTCATCCGGCGAAAGCCGGATGCTACCCCGTAGCATCGAGTTTTCACTCGATGAAACAGAGCATACGCCGGAGCTTCGTGCTTCAGCCGAAGACCGTCGACCACGGCATTGACGGCGACTAAAGCGCGGCGCTCCCTCATCCGGCGAAAGCCGGATGCTACCCCGTAGCATCGAGTTTTCACTCGATGAAACAGAGCACAAGCAGGAGCTTCGTGCTTCAGCCGAAGACGGTCGGCCACGGCACTGACGGCAGCCAAAGCGCGCCGCTCCTTCATCCGGCGAAAGCCGGATGCTACCTCGTAGCATCGAGTTTTCACTCGATGAAACAGAGCATACGCCGGAGCTTCGTGCTTCAGCCGAAGACCGTCGACCACGGCATTGACGGCGACTAAAGCGCGGCGCTCCCTCATCCGCCGAAAGCCGGATGCTACCCCGTAGCCGAAGGTTTCCCGGTTGCCGTGAAGCGTGACGATGCAGCCGCCGATTTCCCGGCTCCAAACCGGTAGAATCGAAAACTCGCCGACGGCTTGATTGACCCGGGGTCGATTCACGCGGTCGGTGTGGGGCTCGATTCCACGGCGGCGAGGAGTTGGGCGAAAAGACCCATGCCCCATGGAGCGATGACCCGCCATTTCGTTCGTTGAAGATCGATCTCGGCCGCCTCGCGTTTATTGCTTTGCGAAACCCCCGTCAACCATCCGTCGGGAGTCAATTTTTTCAAGAGACCGTCGCGGGCGCGGAGGGCGGTCAAACGATGATGCGGATCCGCCAGACCGATGTTGGCGGCGATGGCGATCGCCGCCGCGATTCCGGACGATCCGGAAGTATCGGGAGCGGTTTCCGGTTCTTTCAGGAAACACGGCCAAAGGCCATCGTCGCGTTGATAACGTCCGACCCAATCGGCGACCCGTTCGATTTCCTCAACGAGCGAGGCGGGGCGTTCGTGGGCGGGAAGGAGAGCCAAGGTGCGGACCAAGCCGAGCAAATACCAGGCGATGCCGCGCGACCAGTTTGGAAAAGTGCGAAGCCCGTCTCCGGGAGAGTGCCGCAACCATAGAGCGTCGGGTTCGGTCAAATAACGGCGATTGACTTCGAGTTGGTGCAGCGCGCGATCCCGGAGTTCCGCGCGTCCGGCTCGGAGCGCCATCGCCATCATCGGGTAGGCGATGTTGTAGGAGGTTTCGGCCACGACCCGGTGTCCGACCGACTGGGTGATCTCGCAAAAATGTTTCTCGAAACCGTCGTCGGCGAGACGGAGGGCGGGATGTGCTGGATCGACCAAGGCCAAAATCGCGAATGGTCCGGTCGATTCGGGGCCGCCGGGTTCGCCGTCGCACGGTTCGCCGCGAATGTTTTCCCGTTTGCCATGAACCGGATCGAGAAAAGTCCTGAGATGGTGACGCAACATCGTCCGAGCATCGGTCCGTCCCCGGGCGGTCCAGTCCCAAAGGCCGTCGAGGACGCAGATCTCCATCCAGTCGCATGGCTGGAGTGAGGTGGGCGAGCAGAAAAGGGACAAGAACCGGTCCGTGGTCGCGGGAGTGGTTTTCCCCAACAAATGGGGAAGAATCGGATCGGGGGCGTTCGGTCCCGCCGTGACGATCCAAAACGTGGATACCTCTTCGGTCAAGCTCAGAGCCAATCCGTCGGTGAACGCAGCGTCGGCTTGCTCTTTCGTCAAAGGAAGCTCGAAAACCTGGCCGGGACAGGCGAAGAAAACTTCGATCACCCCGAACCGTTCACCAGTCGAGGCATTGGCGACCGCGACCCGGTGAATCGTCCGTTCGTCCACGGCCGCGGTGATGCGGAGCGTCATCGGCGACATGTCTCCCGGAATCTGTTTCCACCGGAGGACCAACGGCGGGGCGGCATCCGGATGGGAAATGGGAGCGGTATTTCGTCCGGCCATCGGACGTTTCTCCGGCGGAAACTCGATCCGGGGCGATTCAATCGAGTCGGTCAGGTGTCGTGCGGTGGCGATCTCAGGATCGACCGCCATATCGGTAAGGGTGCGGCGGTCGGGTAAGGGACGGATCTCGACGTTCGTTTCTTGAAGTCCGGCGACCTCGCGAGTGACGCGAGCGGCTTCGACGGCGGAGATCCGGACATTGTCGAGGACGACATTGCGGATTGGATACGACGGGAGACCGGTCATGATGATCGAACGTCCGGCGGATTCGCAATCTACGTCTCGGAGGGTGATGTCGCGGAAGTCGGGAACGTCGGCGAGATTGTCGAGATCGAGCGTCTCCTCCTTGTTGCCATCGTAATGAAGATTGATGTCGATCGCTTCAAGTTGGATACGTTTCATTTGTATCCGTTCGATCAGGATCTCTTTCACGAACCCGCCCCGGGAAGGTTTGCTTTTGATCCGCACTCCCCGGTCGGTTCCATCGAAGAGGCAATCGTGGACATGAACGTTGCGGACGCCGGCCGACATCTCGCTGCCGATGACAATGCCGCCGTGACCGGAACGGACCCGGCAATGCCGGATCAGCACGTTCTCGCAAGGGCGTCCATCCTTCCAGGCATCGGGGCCCCGGCCGGCCTTCAGGCAGATGGCGTCATCGCCGGTGTTGATGTCGCAATGCTCGATCAGAACGTTCCGGCAGGCGTCGGGATCGATCCCGTCGGTATTGTGGGAGACATGAGCCGGAGGATTGGTCACCGTGATATGACGGAGGGTCAATTCCCGGCACCAAACCGGTTGCAAGGTCCACGAGGGACTGTCGCGGAAAGTGACCCCATCGACCAGGAGCCGTTCGCATTCGATCGGTTGGAAAAAGACGGGACGGACTCCAGCCTCCCGGGTCCCGAAGCGGCGTTGGTCGAGCGGAATGTTCTTTTCCGGAATATGGACCAGGATATCCATCATCCCGGGTTGACTGTATTTCCAATGCCACCAAGCCGTGCCTTGTCCGTGTAAAACGCCCTTTCCGGTGAGGGCGATATCCTCGCATCCATAGGCGTAAATAAACGGCGAGTAATTATAAATCATGGTCCCTCCGCGCTGGGAGAGCACGGCGGGGAGATAATCCTCAGGATTGTCGCTGAACCGAAGTTCGGCGCCCGATTCGAGGTGAAGTTCGATTCGACTCCGGAAGTGGATCGGACCGGTCAGCCAGATCCCGGAAGGAATGACCACCTGTCCTCCGCCTGCCCGATATGCCGCTTCGATGGTGGTTTGGATTGAGCGCGTGTTGAGTGCTTTGCCACCGGGAATCGCGCCGAAGTCGCGGATGTCGAACATTTCTCCCGGAATGCGGGGAAGGACGGGAAGGTCGAACGGAGTGAAAACAGAGGTGTCGATGTTCAGGGTCATTGGACAAGAATCGGACGCAGAAGCGCGGCGAGGTTGGCCCCCATCCGGGCGGAACCGTGTGGAGGCGGATGGAGAAGGTCGGTTCCAAGGTAGGTGGCATCTTTCACGATTTGATTTCCCTCGATTAGATGGAGGTTCGGGTCATTGGATTCCCGATGAATCCGCCGCAGTGTTTCGTCGAAGAATGTTTGCCGTCGGACGATCTCCGGATCGCTTTCGCCGAAACCTTTGTCGCGATTGGGGAAGATGGTGATCAAAGCGATCGGTTGGACGGGATGCTTCCGGCGGAGTGCTTCGAGCAAATAGCGGACCCGCTTTTCGAAAAAGGATTCGGCTTCGGGGATCGATCGAAGATTCACGCCGAGTTCAAGCGTGGCGAAATCCCAGTCGATCGATCCGAAGAAATCGGCCGCCACCGGCTCGACGTGACAGGATCCGCCCAATCCTTTGTTGAAGACATCCACGCCGAGTTCGCGGGCG
Source organism: Verruconatronum alginivorum (assembly GCF_056590205.1). Lineage (NCBI taxonomy): Bacteria > Pseudomonadati > Verrucomicrobiota > Opitutia > Opitutales > Verruconatronaceae > Verruconatronum > Verruconatronum alginivorum. Next base: position 5,638,796 of record NZ_JBWPVQ010000001.1, read on the forward strand.
GCGAAACCGGTGTAGCTGAAAAAAGTGGAGTGGGTGATCGACGAACCGTAGGCGAGCCAGCGCAGGGCCGGAGTTTCCGTGGACTCGGGGGCGCGCAACGGATGACCGAGGGTATCGACGCCGTGAATACCGATCTGGGCGCGGTCGAAGACGATGCGCCATACGTCGGGGGACCACCCGCCCAGGTGAAGGCTCTCCTTTGCCGCCCGCTCGACGAAGGCCGGGGAGTCCAAGGTCAACAGGGTGGGGCCGCCGACGGGAATCCGGTGTTCGGAGTGTTCGAACACCCCGCGGAAAACCCGGACCGTTTCCGTGCCGTCGAGGTTGGAGAGCAAAACCCGGACCGTTGGGGCCGGGGTGACGAACCGGATCTCCGCCATGGTGCAGTCTGCCCCTTTCAGGCGGGCGCCGGGGTTCATTTGATTGCGGACCTCGGTCGGGTAGCGGGAGAGAAGGTGGCCGGGATACAACGGGTGTGGTTCGGCGACGGCGTTGTGAATGGAAAACGATCCTTCCTGCAGGGTGGTCATGGTGCTGGTTTTAAGATGGAACCTGATAATTGGGCGGTTCGATCTCGACAACAGCGGCGTTTGCCTCGGGCATGAAATTGCAGAGAATTCGGTCGCCGGAGAGATTGAACACCGGGTGGTGACAGACCCGCAAGGCATTTCTGCCCGGAGGTTCACGCTCGCCGATGAATTTCGGCAGGTTGACCCGGGAGATCTCCTGGCCGGATTTCCGGGAAAAGAAAACCACCGAGCCGCCGGTGTCGGTGACCTCGTCGGTGACGATGAGATCCGGGTTGGCCGGACTCACCGACGGGTGTCGTCCGGCGCGTCCGGTGGAATGTTCCGCCAGCATTTTGTAGTTGGAACCATCATACCGGACTTCGGTCAGGACGGTTCCCGGTTTTCCGTCGGGCCGCGGGCCGTAGCCGATCAAAGCATCGCCATCGGGTTGCCATCCCCAGTGGACCCCGCGCCGGTCGAAGCTGAGATCGAGGGCGAGGTGAATCTCTGTCATCTCCCGGTCGGCGGTGAAGACGTAAGCCAATCGTGGTTCGCCGCGTTCCTTCACGACGCAATGGTTGCCGAAATAAAAGAGGAACCGGGTTCCTTGACGATTCCATCGGACGCAATAGGTCATGAGGGTCAGCCCCTCGTCCGGGCCGAGCCGGGACTGGAGTTCCTTTTCGGCTTGGAGGAGTCGTTCCCGCTGCGGATGCCGCTCAAGGATCTCAGCGGTGGAAAGCGCGAGAGTTTCGCCTGGCGGATCGAAGCGGATGTGTGAAATACCGTGGCTATGGCGGTCGAGAAACGGGACCGGCGACTCCTCCGGTTTCCATTTACCGTCGCCGTAACCGGCGGCGTAGAGCATGCCGTGGCTGCAGGCGAGGCCCGGCTCGCCCGCAGGAGGCAACCCTTCCAGATCGCCGGCGACCCGAATTTCGCGGCCGGTGGCGAGCTCCCGCCGAACCGTAAACGGTTCCTTCATGGTTCCGCTCTGGTAGTAAATGTATCGGGAATCCGGTGACCAACTTTGCCAGAAACCGGTGTGCCAGAAGGAGGGCATCACCGGTTGCCAACCGAAGCGATCGAGGATCTCGCCGTCCGAGGACAAGATCAAAACCTCGCCATGGTCGGATCGCGGATCCGCTCCGGCGATCACCAGCCGTCCCGAACCATCCGGGGCGTATGGGCAAAGCGTGTAGTAGCTGTGGACGCACCAGCGGTCGGGAACGGGAAAGGCGCGGATCACGGCGGTCGACATGGCGGGTGGGACGGGTTGGCGCGGGCTATCGCCCCATCCAGCCGCCGTCGACGGTGAGGATTTCGCCATGGACGTAAGCGGCGGCTTCGGAGGCGAGGAAAACGACCGGCCCCTTGAAGTCGTCCGGGTTTCCCCACCGTCCGGCCGGGATCCGATCGAGGATGGCCTTGCTGCGGACCGGGTCGTTGCGAAGCGCTTCGGTGTTGTCGGTGGCGATGTAGCCGGGGGCGATGGCGTTGACGTTGACCCCTTTCCCCGCCCATTCGTTGGCGAGGGCCTTGGTCAGTTGTCCGATCCCGCCCTTGCTGGCGGCGTAGCCGGGCACGGTGATTCCTCCCTGGAAGGTGAGGAGGGAGGCGGTGAAAATGATTTTGCCGTTGCCGCGGGCGACCATCTCCTTGCCGATCTCGCGGCTGAGGACGAATTGGGAGTTGAGGTTGATCTCGATGATCTGGTCCCAGTATTCGTCGGGATGCTCGGCGGCCGGTTTGCGGAGGATGGAGCCCGCGTTGTTGACCAGAATGTCGATGACCGGGAAGTCCGATTTGACCTCGGCGATGAACGAGCGCAACGAATCGCGGCTGGAGAAATCGCAGGCGTAGCCCTTGAAGGAACGGCCGAGAGCGGTGATTTCCCGTTCCACGGCGCTGCCGGAGAGTTCGAGGGAGGCGCTGACCCCGATGATGTCGGCGCCGGCCTCCGCGAGAGCGACCGCCATCGCTTTGCCGATGCCTCGTTTGCAACCGGTCACTAATGCGGTTTTGCCGGAAAGATCGAATAATGTATCAAGTTTCATAGGACAAAAGAATGGGTCAATCCAAGCGGGTCACTTCATCGATCCCGAGGGCGGCGGCCTCGGCGAAGGCGAGAACGATGGGACCGAAGGCATGGTCGTCGTTGAGGAGCGGGGCTTTCGCCATGTAATCGAGTTTCGTGCCGTCTCCGGGACAAAGGCAGCCGCGGCAGGTATGGTGGACGTCGATTTCCTCGGTGATGTAAGGCAGGAGTCCGGCGAGGCCGCGTTCGAAGCGGGGTTTCTCCGCGGCGTCGATCAAGCCGGTCCTGAGGCCCGCGCCCAGTTCGTAAAGCATCAGGCCGGAGCCGGACGTTTCCACGTAGGAATCCGGTTCGGTCATTTCCTGGTGCCAGAGGCCGGCGTCGTTTTGGAAACGAGCGCAGGCGGCGACGTGTTTTTTGAACAACTCGACGGAGTGGGCGCGGCGAGGATGGTCTTCGGGGAGGTATTGGGCGAGTTCGGTCAAGGCGTAGGCGCCCCAACCGTTGCCCCGGCTCCAATGATCCTGGGAGCGGTGCCCAGGCCCCCGGTAGTTGAAGGACTGGTGGTAGAGACCGTTTTCGGGATTGTGGAAAACCGCCAGCATCTTGGCCGTCTGCTGGTAAGCTTCTTCCACGTAAGCCTCCTCGTCCAAAGCCAAACCCGCAAACAGAAGGAACGGAGTGACGGCGAAGGCGACGTCGATCCAGATCTTGTGGGCCGACGGATCGTCGGCGCGGCAAAGGATGCCCTGCGGATCGCGTGGCGCGTCGTTCATGATTTCATCGGCGTAGAAGCGGACGGCGTCGGCGGCTTCGGGAAGATGTCCTTGCCAGAAAAGAAAAGCGGAGGCGTTGCCGCCGCAACGGTAGTTGGGGAAGTTGCATCGGAATTGACGTTCGCCGGCGAGGAACGGGGAGAGTGCTTCCCGGGCCTTTTCTATCAGGCGCCGGTCGCCGGTGAGAACCGCGAGACGGGTCAGGCCGTGTAAGGTGACGGTGGCCTTGTAGTATTCCAGTTTCGGATGGAGTTGGCGATGTTTGTCGAAGGCGGCTTCGGCAAGAGAGAGGGAATTGGCTTTTCTCATAGACGATCTAGCGGAGGAGTTTAGCGCAAAGCGCCGGGAAAGTCTTTAGCCGTTCTTGATCCTGTTTTCACTATTTTGACTCGAATGCGCTTGGGAAACGAAGGTGGGAAAGGGAAGACTTCCGAAAGCAAAAGAGGGTGTTCCAGAGATCCGGAACACCCTCGATCAGGTAGAAATGATTTTTCGAAAGGTCGGTCAGCGAATGGAGACCGGGACTTTGACCGGGTTGTAGCCGTTCATTTCGATGAAGAGGTTGCCCCGACCCTCGCGGACTCCTTCGACCGGCACGTTCACGGAGCGGGCTCCGGCAGGGATGATCACTTCGGGCATGACGACCTTTTCGGGGATGTCGGTGGTGACATCGATGAAGAGGCCGCCTTCCGGAGCGGTGCCGTTGACGGAGAAGACTACCATTGACCGTTCGCCCTCGCGGAGGCTGATCGTGGATGGGGAGACGCTAACCGTGCCGGAGTCGACCCGGAGGGTTCCGACGTTGAGAGTCGAGTCGCCATCGGCCAATTGAACCATGTAGCTTTGACCCGGCGCTAGGGAAGGAACATGGAAGAAGATGGCGTTCGCCGAGCTGAAGGTCGTGGGAGCTTCCTTGCCGCCGATCTTGATGAGGTCGCCCCGCTTGAAACCGCGTCCGACCACGCCGACTTTCGCCCCGACCGGTGCCCGGGTCACTTCAAGCGTGTAGGCGAAACGGTTGGTCAACTTGAAGGATTGGATCGAACTGAAGGCTTCGCGCTGTTTGATGAAGTTGTTCACGTCGACCTTGTAATCGACGAGGAAGTAATAGCTCGCATCCTGACGACCGGCCGGAAGGTGATACTCGAACTCGTAGAGATCGGGGCTCAGACCGCTCCGGTGCATCGGAAAGGTTTCGCCGTCGATCACGATGTTCACTTCCAGGCTATCGTGAATCACGTTGGCGGTCCGCGGCTTCACCGAGGCGGTCAACGTGTAGACGTTGGAGTGATTCTCCGCCAAGGTGGCGGGAGTCAGATTCTTGATTGCGATGTCGCCGAAATCGCATCCGCTCACGAGGATGGCGGCGGCGAAGGCGGCGAGGGAGAAAAGGATTTTTCGGTGGTTCATACTGATTTTGTGCGGCATCCAATTTTATTTTCGCTGTGACAGCAAGTAAAAGCAGTATGAGTGGCTTAAAACTTCCGGAGGTTCCACTCAAAATTCGGATTTGGAGCTGGCAGGCGGGGATTTTAACAAAATTTTGTGCGCCCAGGAGGCGGCTGCTTTTTCCGGGGAGAGGCTCCTGACGGGCAGTCGGTTCAGGGATTCGGTTGTTTTTCGTTTGCGGCGTTGGCGGCGAGGAAACGGTCGATCGGAGTGGTGGGGTCGTTCCAGTCCGGTTTTTGCCGGACATCGCTGGCGCCGGCCAACTGGCCGACGGGGAACGGTTTTTTCGCCTGGTTGCGGGCGGTGGTTTCGCGGAATTCCCACCAGCATTGGCCGCGGTGATTGTGCTCGTGATCGATCGTGAATCCGGCCTCCTTCATCAGTGGACCGATCCAGCCGATGCAGTGGTCGCAATAATCGGGATATTGTTCGAGCCCGTTTCGGAGCAGGAATCCTTTCGACGGGCAATCGTGCATGTCGATCCGGAAGGAGTCGTCGGTCGCCGCCGTGGTATAGTCGGCGGCTTCTTCCGCGAGGGTGTGTCCCCAATACTCTTTCATCCCGTCGATCCCTTTGCCGAGGATCAGCGCGCGGGCATGCCGTTGCGAGTCGAGGTGGATGGCCTCGTCCCAATACTCGTGGACCATGCCGTCCCCGCCCTGGCGGCGAAGCCATTCAAAAGTCCATTCGTAGTGTCCGCAGAAATCGTAGGTGCCGAGCATATCGGGTCAGGTGGCGGAGTTCAGCGGTTGATTGATCCGGATGGCGGACAGGTCTTGCGGGGGTGGGGCGGATTGGCGGGGGTGGAAGCGCTGGGTGCAGGAGCCGGCCCCGCCGGCGATCCGGACGGTGAGTCCCGCTTGTTCGGCGGCGGCTTCGGAGACAAAATAGCAATGGTGGCAAAACTCCGGAACGATCTCGCGTTCTCCCTTTTTCAGATGGGAAATGGCGGGGCAGACCCGAACCTCGAGCACGACGGAATCGTTCTGTTGATCGATTCGCACGTCGCCCCCTGGTTCGGCGGTGAAAAAAGCCGTCCAATAATCGGCGACCGCCGGGAGGCCGCCGGTTTTCCAGCGGCGATGGACTGGTTCCAGATAAGATCGGCCGAGGTCACTCCAGTAATGTTGCAAACCTTCGAGCCCGAAGCGCTGCTTCACGAAGCGGAAGGTGGCGTTGATCGCAAAGTAGAAGTCGGCGGCTCCCTGGGATTTTCGATCCAGGTAGGGAAGTGGCGACGACGGATTTATCGCCGGGTCGTTGGCATTCGCGCGAGAATTGAATGGATGCGGGACAGATTCGGCCATGTCGGGGCATCATGGTGCCCGGCGGCGATTGGAATCAATGCGTTTAAACGGGCAACATTCGGTTACCAGTTGGGTGCTTCGGTCCCTATTATTGGAAAGTCGGATCGCGGGTGTCTTCGACGAGGCCGATCTGGATCGCGTAGCGGGTCAGGCTCGCCACGTCGTGCAAGTCGAGTTTCCGCATCAGATTGGTGCGGTGGTTGTCCGCCGTCTTGATGCTGACCGCCAATTTGGCCGCGACCTGTTTGGTGCTGTAGCTTTCGGCGATCAATTGGAGCACCTCCCGTTCGCGGGCGGTCAAAATCTCGGCTCCGCTGGCCGGTTCATTCGGGTGGAGGACCGCGTCGCGCAAAAGTCCCGCGACCATCGGGCCGAAGTAGCTGCCTCCGTCCGCCACGACTTGGATCCCTTTCTTGAGTTCGGACAGGCTGGCGGTCTTTTCGACGAATCCGTGGGCGCCGGCGCGGATGGTCTCTTTCACCAGCGCGACATTTTGATAACCGGAAAAAACCACCGCCCGGGTGGCGGGAAATTGTTTTTGGAGGCGGCGGAGGATTTCGACCCCGTTCAAGCCAGGGAGCATGATGTCGAGGATGATGAGGTCGGGTTGCTGTTCCTGGCAGATCTCCCAAGCGCCGTGGCCATCTCCGGTCGAGCCGATCAAGGTGAACCCCGGGAGGGTCTTGAGGACCATTTCCAGCATGTCCCTGATCGCAGTCTGGTCCTCGATGATGACGACCCGTTTGGTGGAAGATTCGTTACTCACTTAGGGGAAAATATTAGGAGCCGGTAAGGGACCATTAAAAGTTTTTAAAGGAGAGTTACACCTGTTTGACAGGTTTTTTACGGCAAAGGAAGCCGCAAAAAAAGAACGGCCGTGGCGGACGTTCTTTTTCACCGTGAAATCCGTCGATCGAATGGGTGGTGGGTCGGCCGGGACTCGAACCCGGAACCAATTGCTTAAAAGGCAACTGCTCTACCATTGAGCTACCGACCCATCTCGTTTCGGACGAAACCGTGAAAGGATCATCATCGGGCATACGGGGAGGAACGGTCAAGCTTTCGATGGCGGTTTTTTTGAAAAAAAAGAAAAACCTGGTGATTCCCCCCGGGGTTTGTATCAGGGAAAATACTGTGGGGAACTTTCTTTTTTCCTGATCGTGGTGTAAGAGTGAAAAAACAATAACCACAAAATTCGCGCATCTATGGGAACACTCGTCAAAACCGCCAGTCCAACAAACGCTGATTACATGAGCACGAAAGCGCAGGAAGTAGCCATCGACCGGATGCTGGTGGACCGTTTCAAGAACGGCGACCAAGCGGCATTCGATGAAATGGTGCTTCGTTATTGGGACCGCATTTTCGTCATGGTGAAGCAACTGCTGGGGAATTCCCAGGATGCGGAGGAGGTGACGCAGGACGCGTTTGTCCGCGCCCACCGCGGTTTGGCGAATTTCCGCGGCGACTCGGCTTTTTCGACCTGGCTTTACCAGATCGCGACCAATCTGGCCCGGAACAAGTACTGGTATTGGTGGCGCCGGAAACGGGACAAGTCGATTTCGTTCGACCAACCGTTGACGGAAGACGCCAGCATGACGTTGTCGGATGTGTTTCCTTCGGAAGTGGAAAGCCCGAAGGACGAAGCGGTTACCCAGGAGTTCGTCGACCGGGTGGCGGAGTGCATGCAACACCTGAATGGTAAGCACCGCGAAATCCTGGTCTTGCGCAACGTGCAAAATCTTTCCTATGAAGAAATCGCGGCCGTGCTGAACATCAGCGTGGGGACGGTGAAAAGCCGGATCGCCCGGGCGCGCGAAGGCTTACGGGAAAAAATGGGTAGAGAGTTTCAATGAACGAAAAGCGTTTCCTCGAACTTCTGAATTTATACATCGACGACGAGATCTCTCCGGAAGAGCGGGAGATCTTGGATCGGGAAGTTGCGGGAAACGCTCAGCGCAGAGCTACCTACCTCAGTTACTGCCGTCTTTGCCAAGCTTCCCAGCGGCTTTCCCGGAAACATGGCCAAGAGTTGGTCCAAACCGTCGATCTGAGGAAATACCAGATCCTGGCCCGCGATTCCAGCCGGTCCTGTTTTCGGCGCGGTTTGCTTTATTCGACCGGTGCTCTGGCGGCCGCCTGCCTGACCGTCGCCGCCGCGGTGGCGGTTTTTCAGGACGATGTTGAAGAGGCCGGTTTCGTCCAGATCGAAGGGGAGGCGCTGCGGGTGGTAGAGGTGCTCGATCCGCGCGGGATCAATGTCCGCCGGACCGAACGGCCGCGCCCGGTGTTCCGCGAACCCGAACCGTTTATTTTCGGGGGCCGCTCGGAATTCGCCCGGTCCCCTCGCGGCAGCCGATATTTTGATCCCGCCCACGTGTCATTCGCGACCGAAAGCGCCGCTCTCGGATGGGATCAGCCCTCCCATTTCGGTTCACCGCCACCGCGGAATTCCCGGAATGAGGAACCGAATGCCGGGCTGACTTCGTTTCAGTTCCAGCGGTAAAAGTTTTCGACGTTTAGGATTATCGAAGCGCTGCCTTGATCAGGGCCTCCGCGCTGATGTCCTCTCCGCTCTTGGCCAAGGCTTTTCGGACGGCTTTGTCGGCGTCGGCCGGCTTGTATCCGAGCGTCACCAAAGCCAGGACGGCGTCCTCCACCTTGGTATCGGCGGCGGTTCCGACATCGCTTTCGCCGCGGACACTGCCCAAAACCGGGCTCGCGGGGGCCGCGGCGGTGCCGAGGCCAACTTTGTCCTTCAATTCGATGACCAACCGTTCAGCGGTTTTTTTTCCGATGCCGGGGCATTTCGAAAGGAGGGCGACGTCTCCCGAGGCGATGGCGCTGCGCAGCATCGGGAGGGAAAGCTTGCTCATGATCGAGAGGGCGACCCGTGGGCCGACGCCGGAGACTTTTTCCACCAGGAGCCGGAAAAAATCGCGGTCTTCCCGGGTAGCGAAGCCGTAGAGGGCTTGCGAGTCCTCCCGGTAGACCACTAGGGTGAACAACTTCACCGTCGCGCCGATCGCCGGTAAACGCTCGGCGGTGGTGACCGGGATATTCACGTCGTAGCCGAGTCCCTGAACGTCGACCACCGCCTGGAGAGGGGTGGCGGAGGCAAGTTTTCCCTGGATATAGGTCAGCATGGGCGCTCCCTCAATCCCGGAGGCCCAGGACGTCCTGCATGTCGTAAATGCCGGGGCGTTGGTCGACCACCCAGGAGGCGGCCCGCAACGCGCCTTCCGCGAAAACGGTTCGGCTGCTCGCTTTGTGCGTCAATTCCAGTCGCTCGCCGATTCCGGCGAACATGACCGTATGATCGCCGACGACGTCGCCGCCGCGAAGCGCGTGCATACCGATTTCCGCCTCCGGACGTTCCCCGACCATGCCGTGCCGGCCGTGGGCGATTTGATCGGGTTTCAATTGGCGGGCCTTCAGCAGGATTTCCAGCAATCGCTCCGCCGTGCCGCTCGGGGAATCCTTTTTCATCCGATGATGCATCTCAATCACTTCCGGATTGTAGTCCGCGGTCAATACCGCGGCGGCTTTCTCGGTCAGATAAAAGAGGAGATTCACCCCCACCGAAAAATTGCCCGCCCAAACCGTCGGAACCTGGGCGGCGCTCTCGGAGATGGCCGCCTTTTCCTCGTCACTGTGCCCGGTGGTGCCGATCACCAACGCCCGGCCCCATTTCGCGGCCGCCCGGGCGGTTGGCAAGGTGGCGGAGGCCGCGCTGAAGTCGATCACCACGTCACATTTTTGGATCGCCGCTTCGAGATCGTCTCCGACGTCGACTTCGGCCGTGATGGTGTAATTCCCGCGTCCGGCCGCCTCGATCACCGCCCGGCCCATTCGGCCGCGGGCGCCGTTGATTAGAACGTTCAAAGACATGGCTCAGCGGGTGGAGTTGAGTAAGCCGAGGGGCTGCAAGGTCTCCTCGATCAACGTTTTGTTGGCGCTTTCCAGTTCGCACAAAGGGGAGCGAACCTCTTCGGAGCCGATGATCCCGGCCAGGCGCATCGCGTATTTCACGGGGCCCGGATTCGCTTCCACAAACAGGTTTTTGAACAACGGATACAAGCGGGCGTGCAAATCCCGGGCCTTCGCCAGATCGTTGTTCAGGGCGGCGTCGGTCAGCGCCTTCACTTCGGCCGGGGCCACGTTCGAAGCGACGCTGATCACTCCCTTCGCCCCGAGGGCGATGAAGGGAAGGGTGAGACTGTCGTCGCCGCTCAAAATCGTCATTTTGTCTCCGAACGTCTGACGGATCCGGTCGACCCGGTCGCAGGAACCGCCCGCTTCCTTGATGTGGTTGACGTGTGGATACCGCTCCAGGAGTCGCTCCATCAGGGGAATTCCGATTTCGATCACGCAGCGGCCGGGGATCGAATAGAGGACGATCGGTCGGTCGGTGGCTTCGGCCAATCGGGAAAAATACCCGAACATGCCCTCCTGGGTCGGCTTGTTGTAATAGGGAGTCACCACCAGCATGCCGTCTACTCCCGCCTCATGGGCTCCGGCGGTCAGTTTGACGCCTTCGCTCGTGGAATTGGCCCCGCTTCCGGCCAGGACCGGCACTCGTCCGCGGGCGGCTTTCACGACGCTACGGACCACGTCGATGTGTTCCTCGAAGTCGACCGTCGGACTTTCGCCGGTGGTTCCGACCGCGACCAAGCCGTCGATCCCTTGTTCAATTTGGATGTCGACGAGGCGCGACAGTTCGTCGAACGAGACCCGCCCGTCCCGGAAGGGCGTCACCAGAGCCGTCCAGGCTCCCGTAAATTGAGTTGAATTCATAATCTAAACGTCCTAAACCTTTCCTTTTCCTAAAAAACAGGATTGGGTTGCTGTAGTGCCCAAACAGAACGTAATCTTGTTCAATGACAACTGTTTTAACATTTTGGCAGCAAATTTAGCACGCACGGAATGAGTCAGCAATTATTCAACGAACTCCTTAAGTTGGCCGTGGAGAACGGTGCCAGCGACATCCACATCAAGTCCGGCAAACCGGCGCTCCTTCGCATCAGCGGCTCGCTGAAGGCGGTTGAGATGGACCCGATCTCCAACGACGACGCCAAGGCCTTCGTGGAATCGGCGATCCCGCAGCGCTTCCGTTCGGTCTGGGAAGAGGAGGGGCAAATCGACTTCGCCTATTCGCCGGGCGGCCTGGGGCGATTCCGGGTTAACGGCTTCCGTCAGCGCAACACCACCAGTATCGCTTTCCGCCACGTCCAGAGCAAAATCCCCGATTTCGCGGATCTCAATCTCGACGGCGCGCAGCTCGGGAAGCTCTGCAACAACCGCGACGGCATCGTCCTCATGTGCGGGGCGACCGGGGTCGGAAAAAGTTCTACCCTCGCGGCGATGCTTAATTGGATCAATCAAAACCGGGAGTGTCACGTCGTCACCCTGGAGGATCCGATCGAATACAATTTCCACGACGAAAAAGCGGTCTTCAACCAACGTGAAATCGGCATCGACACCGCCAACTACGCCCTCGGACTGCGGGCGGCGCTTCGGCAGGATCCCGACGTCATTTTCATCGGAGAAATGCGCGACCGGGTAACGTTCGAGACGGCCCTTTCCGCCGCCGAGACCGGGCACCTGGTGATGTCGACGCTGCACGCGGTCAACGTCCACCAGGCGGTGATGCGGCTTTTCGAGTTTTTCCCGCCCGAGCAGCAGGAGCAAATGCGCCGCCAAGTCTCCGAGTCGATCCGAGCGGTGGTCGCCCAACGTCTCGTCAAGGCGATGGAGGGCGGGGGCCGATTGCCGGTGTTGGAGATTCTGGTGATGGATTCGGTCGCCCGCAGCGTAATTCAGGAAGGGCAGTTCGCCAAAATTCCGTCGATCCTCGAAGGGGGCGGGGAGACTGGTAGCCAGTCGTTCAACCGCGATTTGTTCCGGCTCATCAAGGCCGGCAAGATCAGCAAAGCCGACGCGTTGGCGGCTTCGTCGAACCCGAAGGCTCTCGAAATGAACCTGAAGGGGATCTTCCTCAGCGAAGGCGGAATCATCGGATAAATTGTGATGGGAAAGACCGGATTGCTTTTTTCTGGGCAGGGCGCCCAACAGGTCGGGATGGGAAAGAGTCTCTGCGAGACCTATCCCTCGGTGGCCGAGTTGTATGATCATGCCAATGACGTTCTCGAATGGGATCTCAAGCAGTTGTCGTTCGCCGGCGACGAATGGGAACTCACCGAAACCAAAGTCTGCCAACCGGCGCTTTTCGTCCATGGTATGGCCGTGGTCACCGTCCTGCGGGAAAAAGGCCTCCTCGACGAGGTCGAAGTGGCGCTCGGTCTCAGCCTCGGCGAAGTGACCGCCCTCACCGCCGCGGGCGTTTTCGATTTCGCGACCGGGCTCCGGGTGGTGGCCGAGCGGGGGCGTCTGATGCAGGCGGCCTGCGAATCGACCACCGGTGGCATGGCCAGCGTGATCGGGGCCGGCCGGGAGGAAGTCGAGGCGCTTTGCCGGGATTTCGATATCGACATGGCGAATCTCAATTGCCCCGGTCAGATTGTCATTTCCGGCGAAAAGTCGAAAGTCGACCAAGCGGTCGAAGGGGCCAAAGAACGTGGCTTCAAGCGGGTCATTCCGCTCAAGGTCGCCGGGGCTTACCATAGCCGCCTGATGGAACCGGCCCGGGAGGCCTTTGCCGGTTATCTTAAGCAGGTGGCTTTCCACCCGCCGCATCTGACCGTTTTCACCAACACCACCGGCCAGCCGGTTTCCAGCGCGGCCGAGATCCGGGAAGCGCTGGTCCGCCAGGTCGTCTCCCCGGTCCTGTGGGAGGATTGTTTGCGCAACGCCGCCGCCCGCGGGATCGAACGCTTCTTCGAATGCGGACCGGGAGCCATTCTCAGCGGTCTCGCCCGCCGGACCGATCCAGCAATCAAGGTGGTCGGCGTCGCCGAAGCCGGGGATATCGAAAAAGTTGCGCTTTCCGGGAATTGAGTATCGTCTGAGTTTTGATCGGGCCCGGACCGGACGGGCCGCGGAACGGTCCGCTACCGGCGGATGGTTCCGCCGGTTCCGTTTTCCCGAAATTGGGGTTTGCGGAAAACCGCCAGCCTATTTTTCTCTCCAACCTTCATGGATTTAAATCATATCAGGAATTTCTGCATCATCGCTCACGTGGATCACGGCAAGACCACGTTGTCCGACCGTTTGCTCGAACATACGTCGACCGTGACGGAACGACTGATGAAGGAACAGCACCTGGATTCCATGGATCTGGAGCGGGAGCGGGGCATCACCATCAAATCCCATCCAGTCACCATGGCCTATCAGGCCAAAGACGGGGTCCAATACCTTTTCAACCTCATCGACACCCCCGGCCACGTCGACTTTTCCTACGAGGTTTCCCGCAGCTTGGCCGCCTGCGAAGGGGCTTTGCTCCTGATCGACGCCTCCCAGGGGATCGAGGCCCAGACCGTGGCCAACGCCCACCTCGCGTTCTCCCAAGGGCTGAAGGTGATTCCGGTCATCAACAAAATCGATCTTCCGAGCGCTAACCTGGAAATGGTTTCCCGTCAGATGGAAGACATCCTGGCGATTCCCGTCGAGGAAGCGATTCTCGCCAGCGGAAAATCAGGCATCGGAATCGAGGACATTCTCGAAGCGGTTGCCCATCGCCTCCCGGCGCCCCGTTGGGCCACGTATCCGGCCACCCGGGCGTTGATTTTCGACAGTTCCTACGACGCTTATAAAGGAGTGATTTGCTACGTCCGGGTCTTTTCCGGGTCGCTGAAACCGAGCAAACAAATGCTCCTGATGAGCGACCAGCTCAAGATCGAGATCAAAGAGGTCGGCATCTTCACTCCGACCATGGTCCAGACGGATGAAATCACCGCCGGAAACGTCGGTTACATCGTGACCAACATCAAGACCGTGGCCGACGTCAAGACCGGTGACACCATCACCGCCGGCGATCGGCCGGCCTCCGAGATGCTGCCCGGCTACAAGGAAGTCCGCCCGATGGTCTTCAGTGGTATTTATCCGATGGATACATCGGATTTCGAGAAGCTCAAGGCCAGCCTTGGCAAACTCCGGCTTAATGACGCCGCGTTGATTTACACCGCCGAGAGTTCCGCCGCGCTCGGTTTTGGCTTCCGTTGCGGCTTTCTCGGACTCCTTCACATGGAGATCGTCCAGGAACGGATCCGTCGCGAATATGGAGTCGACATCATTCTGACGTATCCAAGTGTCGTATACAAAGCCCGTTTGGCGGACGGCACCGTGGTCGATATCGATAACCCGGTCCATATGCCCGATCCCTCCCACATCGAGGAGCTGGAGGAACCGACCATCCGGGCCACCATCCACGTGCCGACCGAGTTCGTCGGTGATGTCCTGGCGCTGGTAATGGATAAACGGGGGACCTGCGACCATACCGAGACCCTCGATGATACACGGCTGATGTTGACCTGCACCCTGCCGTTAAACGAAATCCTGGTCGATTTCTACGATCGGTTGAAGAGCATCACCCGCGGGTATGGGTCGATGGATTACGAAGTATCTTCCTACCAGGAATCCGATTTGGTGAAGCTGGACATCCTGGTCAACGCGGAACCGGTCGACGCCTTCTCCTGCATCGTCCACCGCTCGAAAGCGGAACACAAGGGCCGGGCGTTATGCGCCAAGTTGGCGGAACTTATTCCGTCTCAGCTCTTCAAGATTCCGGTCCAGGCTGCGGTGGGCGGAAAGATCGTCGCCCGCGAAACCATCAGCGCCTTGCGGAAGGACGTCACTTCCAAATGTTATGGCGGGGACATCACCCGGAAGCGAAAATTGTTGGAAAAACAGAAGGAAGGTAAGAAGCGGATGAAACAGGTCGGTCGGGTTTCGATCCCGCAGGACGCCTTCATCAAGGTGCTCAAAAACCAGTGAGATTCGGAGCATGATCGGCTTTTTCAGTTCGGAGGAAAAAAAGATGCGGCGCAACGCGGAGGGCTGGTTGCGGCTTTCCGAAAAAGTTTACCATTACCGCCGGGATCTTCTGAATGAGAAGGAGGTACAGGAACTGGTCGGGGCTTCGCGCCATTTGCAGGAAACGCTCCGGCGCAAAGAAGACGCTTCGAAATTGCGGCTCGCGGCCGAGCGGATGGAAGATGTTCTGCGGCGTTGCGGCGGACCGTATTACCGGCGTTCGAGCTGGGCGGAAAACGTCGAGGTGCTCCTGGTTGCCGCGATTCTGGCAATCGGGATCCGCACCTATTTCGTCCAACCGTTTAAGATTCCGACCAATTCGATGTGGCCGACCTATTTCGGCATGACCCACGAAGTGTTTGTCGAAGCCGAGGATCGTCCTGGCGGAGCGGCGACCGTTGCCCGGCGGATCGCTTTCGGGGCCAAACGCCACACCGTCGAGGCTCCGGTGAGCGGGGAAGTCCGTTTGGTGGTGCAATTGAATCCTCGGGGAGATGCCTTTCGCGCCCGCATCCCACCGGTCGGCGCGGTCCCGAGCAGGACCTGGCTCATTCTACCGGGACAGGCCTACCGCTACCAATTGTTCGTCGGCGAAACGCCGGTGTATGTCGACGTGCCGCCGGACTTCCAGATCGATGGAGTATTCCACGAGGCGTTTTTCGCCGACGCGATGGAATTCGACCAGGCCGTGCAACGGCAGAGCCGCCAGCAAAACGCGACGCCCGGGGAAACTATTTTGGTCGGAACCGGGAGGCGGGTCGAGGCGGGACAACCGGTCTTGGAATTTGATATCCTCACCGGGGATCAACTTTTCGTCGATCGGATGTCGTATCATTTCGTTCGTCCGAAAGTCGGAGACGGATTCGTTTTCCGCACCGGCGAGATTCCTGGCCTGAGTGCGCCGGACGGCACCCCGGAAGATAAATATTATATTAAACGTTTGGTCGGACTTCCGGGCGATCAGTTGGAAATTCAGGCCCCGGTGCTCTATCGCAACGGCGAACCGATCGACGGCCGTCCGGTTTTTGAAAAGATCCACAGTCAGGAGGGGAATCATCCCGGTTATGTCAACGACGGAAATCTCGCGATCGGACGGACACTGACCGTGCCGGAGAATCATTTCTACGCCCTCGGAGACAACTCCCCGAACAGTCTCGACGGCCGGATGTTCGGCTTTGTTCCTGAGGGCGAAGTGGTCGGGCGCTCTTTGTTCATCTATTACCCGTTCACCAAACGGTGGGGCCGCGCCCAGTAGGAGGCGGGCACTCAGTTGCCGTTCAACGGGAACTTCAGAACGGTTCCTTCCACCAGAGAGAGTTCTTCTCCGCCCCGGGCGATCCGGATCGGTTTTTCGGCGGAGCGTAGGCTGCGGATTCGCAGAACTCCCTCGGCGACCTCAAGCACGAGGGAATGACCTCGGAATCGAATATGCAGGCTCAATTCCTCGATTTGCGCCGGCAGGGCCGGATTGAGGTGGAGGACGTCGCCGCGAGGATGGATGCCGGTGAAACAGCGTTGGACTAAGTCCACCGTTCCCGCCATCGCCCCGAGGTGGATGCCTTCCGGGGTCGTCCCCCCTTGGACGTCGGCGACGTCACTTTCCAAGGCTTGCCGGAACAAGTCCCAGGCGCGAGCGGTGTCCGATCGGGCGACCACCCAGGAATGGACCACATGGCTCAACGTCGAGCCGTGGGAAGTGCGTTGTTCATAATACGCGATGTTTCGCGCAATGAGATCGGGCGAGAATGGATAGCCGAGATGTTCGAAAATTTCTTTCAGTTCGTTCTTGGAGAAGAGATAAAACAACATCAGAACATCGGCTTGCTTTGACGCCTTGTAACGATTGGGGGTGTCGCCTTCCGCTTCAAGGATCCGGTCGAGGCGTAAGACCGGTCCATGTTTTTCGCGGTAACGGGACCAGTCGAGTTCTTCGAGTGATTCGTAACCTTCGAATTGGCTGATGATGCCATCGCCATGGAAGGGAATCGTGAGTTTTCGACTGATCTCGCGCCACAAGTCGATTTCCTCTTCGCCGAGCGAGAGCGTCTCGCAGAGTTCGCGCCTCCGGTCTTCCGGGATTGAGTCGAGCGTTTCAATGGCTCGGCAAAGTACCCAGCTTGTCATGACATTGGTGTAGGCATTGTTGGGGAGTCCGCCTTCCTCCGAGCCGGGCAGGGCGTCGTGGTATTCGTCGGGACCCATCACCCCGATGATGTCGTAACGACCGGTTGCGGGATTCGGCGTGGCCAGACCAGCGAGGAACCGGGCGATTTCGAGTAGCATTTCGGCGCCGCTGAAATAGAAGAACTCCGCGTCGGCGGTGGCCTCGTAATATTGCCAGACATTGTAGGCGATCGCCGCGTTGACGTGCCGTTGCAGATGACTGTTGTCGGGGAGCCATCGGCCCGATTTCGGATTGAGGTGGACGACTTGGGTTTCCTCTCGCCCATCGCTGCCGCTTTGCCACGGGAACATCGCCCCCCGGTACCCTTCCTCGCGGGCGGCGTGCCGGGCCTCGTCGAGGCGGCGGTAACGGTAAAGAAGGAGTTTACGGGTGATTTCGGGAAGCCGGAGATTGAGGAAGGGAAAGATAAAGAGTTCGTCCCAGAAGATGTGCCCCCGGTAGGCCTCGCCGTGCCAACCTCGGGAGGGAACACCGACATCGAGATCCATGGTGTGGAGCGAAGTGGTTTGGAGCAGATGAAAACAATGCAGGCGAAGGATCAGGCTGGTCCGGGCACCGACCACGGGGTCGGCCAGGGTGAGCTCTATGTTGAAACGACGCCAGAGTTGTTTCCAGGCAAGGGCGTGGCTCTCCAGGAGCGAGTCGAAGTTGCCGGACCGCTCGGCGACCTTTGCCGCGTGAAGACCGGCTTCGGAGATGGCGTGATCCCGGCTCGTCGCCAAACCGACGACTTTTTCGATCCGGACTTCCGCTCCTTCGTCCAGATCGACGGCGAAGGTTTGCTCGATCAGCCCTTCCTCGCGACGGGTCTTTCGGGTTAGTTCGATCGGAGCCGACCGATCCGCCGTGAAGACGCGGGTTCGCGCGGCCAGGGCAATCCGGATTTCGGATTGGACCGTTTCCACTTTGAGGAAAATGGTCTCCGGGTCGATTTCGGCCTCGCGGATCGGTCGCAGATGGCGGCTGTTCAAATCCCGGTAGCGAGGGACCCCGGCATTGGTCACCTGCCCATCAAGGGCGGACCGAAACTCGATCCGGCCCGACCAATTCAAAGCCCGAACGCTGGTTTCGAGCGCGGCGAGGTGGGGATTTTTCATGTGAACGATTCGCCGTTGACGCAGATGGGTTTCACGGCCCTTCGCGTCGCGGAAACGGACTTCGCGACGAAGCATCCCGATTTTGAGGTCGAGGGTCTGGTGACACTCGAGAATCTCGAAGCGGGCCAGGTCGAACCAGTCGCCTCCGTCGATCCGAAAGGAAAGCGGCAGCCAATTGGGGAGGTTGACCAAATCCTCGTTTTCGACCATGCGCCCGGCCACCTCGGTCTCAAGGCGATTGTATCCGAATGATAAGTACGTTCCAGGGTAATGGATATCGTCAGCCTGGTTTTCCGGGGCGGCTCCCCGGGTGGCGAAGTAACCATTGCCGAGGGTGCAGAGCGCTTCCCGCAAGCCTTCCTCCGCCGGTTGGAAGCCGTCGTAGGTGAGGGCCCAGGCGTCGGTCGAGGAGCCCATGCTGAGTTCGGCGGCGAGACGATTGAGGAACCGTCGAACCGCCTCGGTGTTTTCCAGCGAATAATCGGCGGCTGAGGGATGGGTTCCGCCTTTGACCACCAAGCCGATTCCTTGGGGTGGAAGGACCCGAAACGCGTCTTCGTCGGTAACGTCGTCGCCAATGTAAATCGGCAAGGTCGCCTGGGGATCGAGCTCCAGCGCGTCCATTAGCCAGAGGATGGCTTTTCCTTTGTTCCAATCGATTCTCGGTTGGAGTTCAAAGACCATCTTGCCGGTTGTTTTCCGCAGTTCCGGATGGGCTTCGGCGGCGTCGTCGACCGCGCGTTCGACTTCGTGTCTCTTTTCTTCCGGGACCCGGCGGCTGTGGATGGCGATGGAAAATTTCTTGCGTTCGATGTGGGCGCCGTCCACCGACCGGAGATTTTTCTCCACCCGCTTCTCGGCGGCTTGGAGAATCGGGAGAAAATCTTTCGCCTCTTCGCTGAGGCTGTGAAGTCCTTTGGGGCCGGCGATGTCGAAACCATGGCTGCCGGAATAAATCAGTTGGTCGAGCCCGACCCGTTCTTTGACGTCTTCGAGGTCGCGCCCGCTGATCACCACCACGATGCAATGTTCCGCCAACTTGGCCACCGCCTGACGCATTTCGTCCGAGAGATTGGCGGCGGCGGGATCGTCGACGATCGGGCTGATCGTGCCATCGTAGTCGAGAAAGACGGCGATCCGGGTTTCCGGCGTCCGGCTGACTTGTTCCAGGCATTGGGAGCCATCGGGGAGCTCGTCGATCGGTCGTGTCCGCGGGGCTTCTTTTTCCACCTTCAACGCCGCCAGATCGCGGACCACGACGCTGGCGCCGTTTTCCTTGAGGGCATCGCCGATATGTTCGCGGTCGACGCCGATCACGCATCCGAAACCGCCTGCCTTTCCGGCCTGGACTCCGGAAATGGCGTCTTCGACCACCACGCATCGTTCCGGACGAACTTCCAGCCGTCGGGCGGCTTCGAGAAAGATGTCGGGTTCGGGTTTCCCCGGAATGCCGATTTTCTCCGATTCGATTCCGTCCACCCGTACTTCAAACAAATGGTCGACTCCGGCGGCCTCGAGAATCGGCTGGCAATTTTTGCTGGAGGAAATGACGGCGACTCGGAAACCGCAATCGAGCAGTTGCCTGACCAGGGCGATGGTGGAGTCGAACACTTCGACGCCCCCTTCGGCAAGGCGGGCGTTGAAATAGCGGTTCTTTCGATTGCCGAGTCCGCAAATGGTTTCCTCCGTGGGAGCGTCGTCCGGAGTTCCGCGGGGAAGGGTGATTCCGCGCGATTCGAGAAAACTCGCGACGCCGTCGTAGCGCGGTTTGCCATCGACGAATTCCAAATAATCCTCCTTTTCGTCGAATGGGACAAAGGGATCGCCCGAAGCCGCGGCGCGCTGACGAAGGAACTCGTCGAAAAGCTCTTTCCAAGCGGCGGCGTGGACCGTGGCGGTGCGGGTGATCACGCCATCGAGATCGAAGATCACCGCATCGAAATTGCGGCGGGAAATATGTAAGCAAGATTTCATAACTCGGTCTGGTCACAATCGAATGGTGTCACCGATCCAGTTCGATCGCATTAGCGTAAGCGTAGCGGACTCGTTGGAAATGGGCAAGTCCTACGGGTCCGGCCGAGAACGACGGGGAATAGGCTTGACCGCAACAGTCGCGGATTGCTGCATGGATGCGTGTTGAATGACCCGACTAAGGAGATCCTGCGATGAGCCAGTCACCGACTGCGGCGGTTCCGGACGATGACGAGCTTCCCGCCTTGAAAGGGAACATTTTGGTCGTCGACGACGAGGATTCGATCATCGGTTTGTTGGAGACGTTGCTGGGTCGGTTCGGCCACCAGGTTTCCGGACATACTTCGGCCGAATCGGCCCGCCGTTTTTGGGAAAAGAACCCGGGGTGGACCGATTTGGTGCTGACGGATTTGAACATGCCGAAAGAAAACGGGATCAACCTTCTCCGTGACCTTCTGGGGCGGGACGGTTCGATCGTCGGGATGGTGATCACCGGCTATCCGTCGATGGAGACCGTGGTCGAGGCGATGCGGGCCGGGGTGTTCGATTTTATCATCAAACCATTCGATCCCTCCGCCTTGTCGATGTCGTTGCAGCGAGGTCTCGCTCATCGCCGGGTGGTAAAAGAGAACCAGGCTTATCAAGCGCGCATGGAGAAGGTCGTGGAGGAAAGGACGGAGGCCTTGCGCGACGCGTTGCGCCAACTGGAAACCACCTCGCAATTTACTTTGGAAGCATTGGTGTCGATGTTGGAAGTTCGGGAAAAATCGACCGGGGCACATAGCAAGCGGGTAGCGGCGATCGCGGTGATCCTGGCCAAGGCCCTGGCGGTCGAAGGCGACGAATTGGAGACGATCCGGCGCGGGGCGTTTCTGCACGACATCGGAAAAGTGGCCATTCCCGACGCGATCCTGCAAAAACCAGCCCGCCTGGACGCGGAGGAATGGAGCGTGATGCAAACCCACGTCGAGACCGGTTATTCGATCCTGGCCAACAATCCGGACATTCGCGAGGTGGCGGAAATCGTGCGTTCTCATCACGAGCATTTTGACGGATCCGGTTACCCCAGAGGGTTGAAAGGAGACGAGATCTGTCTCGGCGCCCGGATTTTCGCGGTGGCCGACGCATATGATGCGATCCGGTTTCCCCGTCCATATTCCCCCGGGCGGTCCGCCGAGGCGACCTTGGCGGAGATCGTCCGGTGCCGGGGAACCCAGTTTGATCCGGCGGTTGTCGACGTCCTGGCCGGGTGTCAGCCCGAGATCGAGTCAGGCTGGGGAAGCGCCGACGCCACCGACCAAAAGCCGCGATCGCCGGAAGCGGGGAAATGAAGGCTTTAATCGCGGAAGATGATTCGGTGACCCGGGTCAGCCTGGAGCGATTGCTCGGGCGCTGGGGATTCGAGACTATTGCCGTCAAGGATGGTGAGGCCGCGCTGGCCGAGATGGAAAAACCGGAACCGCCCCGGTTGGTGCTTCTCGACTGGGTAATGCCCCGGGTCGACGGGTTGGAAGTCTGCCGGAGATTGCGCGCGAAGGATACTTCGGATCCGCCTTATATCATCTTTCTGACCGCGAAGGAGGCGGCGGGGGACATCGCTTGCGCCCTTGATTCGGGGGCTTCGGACTGCATCCGGAAACCATTCGATCGCGAGGAGTTGCTGGCGAGAATCCGGGCCGGCGAGAGGACTCTGCGGTTACAAGCGGAATTGAACGCCGCCCGGCGGGAAATGTCCCACTTGGCGATGTACGACCCGCTGACGGAAATCTACAACCGGAGAGCTGTAACGGAACGTCTGATACAAGAAATGGCCCGGGCCGCGAGATCGCGTGAACAACTCTGCGTCGGGATCGCCGACTTGGACGGTTTCAAACAGATCAACGACAACCGCGGCCATCGGGCGGGAGATCACGTTCTGAAAACCTTCGTGAAGACCGTTCAGGAGACCATTCGGACGTCGGATGTGGTCGGTCGCTGGGGTGGGGAGGAGTTTCTGATCTTGGCACCGAATGATCCAGAGGTTGGCACGAATACATTGTTTGAACGGATACGACGGCGGACCCGGGAGCTTTCCATCACCGATGGGGCGGACGAAATCCGCTTCACGGTAAGCATCGGGGTGGCCGTGGCAAGACGCGGGGAGTCGTCCGACTCGGTGATTCATCGGGCCGATGTCGCGCTTTATGAGGCGAAGCGTAACGGAAAGGACCAGGTCCGCTTCGCGTCTTTGGTGGAAGGGGAGGGCCCCGGCGAGATCACATCGCCATCTGCGTGAGATTCCACATCGGCAGGTAGATCGCCAGCGCGAAAAAACCGATCACGGCGATCAATAACACGATGAGAATCGGGCCGATTGAATCGGTCAGCTTTTTCATCGTGTGCTGGAGTTCCGTGTCGTAGTGCTCGGAAATATTGCGAAGCATTTCGTCCAACCGTCCCGTTTCCTCCCCGATCGCGACCATGCTGACGAGCAACGGAGGAAAATACCGCGCTTCCTTCAGGGGAATGGATATCCCTTTGCCCTCTTCCAGCGAACCCCGCAGGCGGGTAAACTGAGCGGAGATGGCGGCGTTTCCCATGCTTTGCGCCAAAATCTGGATTGACTCCAGAATCATGATACCGCTGGCGTGGAGGATGGCGAAAACACTGGCGAACCGGGTCATCGATGACTTGATCAGGACCGGGCCGATAATGGGCAGTTTGAGTAACAGGGCGTCCCGCCAGAGACGGACCGACGGCAACCGCAATAAGAGACGGGCACCTCCGAAAAGGGCGGCCGCAATTATCAGGATCATGATTCCGTAAGCACTCAGGATTTCGCTCAATTCCAGGCAGATCCGAGTAGGGAGCGGCAATACCAGTCCCGCTTTGCTGAAGTATCCGGAAAACGCTGGAATCACGAAACCAAGCATAACAACAAATGCGATGGCCAAAGCGCCGAGCACCATCAGCGGGTAACGCATCGCGCTCTTTACCTCGGCCTTCACTTCCGCCTCGTGTTCGATCAAAAAAACCAGCCGATCCATGGCGATCGGCAATGCCCCGCTTTTTTCTCCGGCGGCAACGACGGTTCGATAGAGCGGGGAAAATATTCGCGGATGTCGTTCCAGGGCGTCGGACAGACTGAGACCGTCTTGCACGTCGTTGCGGATGGCGCGCGAGAGAAGTCGGAGGCGAGGGTGGTCGGTTTGGGTTTGCAGGATCTCCAAGGCCTGGGTGATCGGGATGCCGACGCGGATCATTGTCACCAACTGTTTCGTGTAAAGAATCAAGTCCTGGGTTCCGATTCGCTTCCGGCTTGGCGTGGGCGAGGGTTTCGCGG
This sequence comes from Verruconatronum alginivorum, assembly GCF_056590205.1. Taxonomy (NCBI): domain Bacteria; kingdom Pseudomonadati; phylum Verrucomicrobiota; class Opitutia; order Opitutales; family Verruconatronaceae; genus Verruconatronum; species Verruconatronum alginivorum. Next base: position 5,662,378 of record NZ_JBWPVQ010000001.1, read on the forward strand.
ACCGACCGAGGAGGCGAATCGCGACGGGGGAAAGGGTTTGGGCGAACAATTGCCGGTTGGCGTCATTTTCATCAACGGCGGCGATGTTGCCGTTCTGCAAACGCCCCTGGGGATCGACCGCCTGGTATTGATAAGTATTCATCGTTTTATGACATTAGCCGACGATGATCGAAGCAGCCTCCTCGGGCGTGGTCATCCCTGAGCGGATTTTCCGGGCCGCGTCTTCCTTGAGGAAACGGAAACCGGTGGCTCGTCGGGCCAGGGCGGCGATTTCGCTTTCCGGAAGATCGTTGAGGATCCCCTGCTGAACCGCTTCGCCGACGACGAGGATTTCGAAGATGCCGAGCCGGCCCCGGTATCCCGTATCACGACATTGAGGACAACCGCGGGCTCGGACGAATCGATCCTCCTCGGCGTTGGGGCGATCGATTTCCCAGAACGCGAGGACTTCGGGGGGCGGTTCCAATGGTTCGGCGCAATGCGGACAAACTCGTCGGACCAGTCGTTGCGCGATCACCGCCCGCAGGACTGATGTGACCAGAAATGGCTGGATGCCCATATCGCGGAGACGGGTGATGGTTCCGGCCGCGTCGTTGGTGTGCATGGTGCTGAGGACGAGGTGGCCGGTCAGGGCGGCCTGCATGGCGATGGCGCCGGTTTCCAGATCCCGGATTTCGCCAACCATGATGACGTCCGGATCCTGCCGCAAGATGGCCCGCAGGCTGCCGGCGAACGTCATTCCCGCCCGGGTGTTGAGTTCGACCTGGCGGATACGCTCCATCCGGAACTCCACCGGATCCTCGACGGTGATGATGTTGACGTCGGGTTGATTGAGGAGGGAAAGGATGGAGTAGAGGGTGGAGGTTTTGCCGCTGCCGGTGGGGCCGGTAGCGAGCATCAACCCATGGGGACGTTGGATGAATTCTTCCACCCGCTGCCGGTCGTCGGGCATGACACCGAGGTGGTCGAGCTTGTAGACCAGCGCGTTCATGTCGAGGAGGCGCAAGACGAGGTTCTCGCCGAAGATGGTCGGCAAGCTGGAAATCCGGACGTGGATTTCCCGTCCGCTGACCCGGGCGGTGAAACGGCCGTCCTGGGGAATCCGCGACACGGCGATATCCATGTGGCCCAGGATTTTTAAGCGGGAGACCACGGAATTCTGCATCGACTTCGGCCAAGCCGGAAGATCTTTCAGGACACCATCGACCCGGATCCGAACCCGAATATGTTTTTTCTCGGGGGAAATGTGAATGTCACTGGCCCCCTCCCAAACCGCTTGCACCAGAATCCAATTGACGTTGCGGACGGCGGTCTGGCCTTCTTCGGCATCCATCAACGTGCGGACCTGGGCTTCTTCGATGGTTTCCGGTTCATGAGCGTCGGCATCGAAGCCGTAATCGACTTCCTCGATTTCTTCGGAAACCCCGCCGCCGGACTTCGAGGCAAGTCCGTAGAGCATGCCGAGCAATTCATTGAACTGGGATTCGGTGCAGATGACCGGTTCGATTTCGGTCTGGATCTGTTCCTGGACGGCGTCCATCGCCAGGATATCCGTCGGATCGGGCATGGCCACGCGGAGGCGTCCGGCTTCCCGGCAGAGTGGAGCGACTTCCTGCCGGCGGGCGAGTTGGAGCGGGATCACTTTCGCCAATTCGTGGTCGACCGGGAAGCGCTCGGGCCGGTAAACCTCCACTCGCAGCTGTTCGCTCAACGCCTTGACGACATCGCTTTCGCGGACAATTCCCTCGCGAATCAGGAATTGGCCCAATTTCATTCCGGTCGGCCGTGGGCGGGCGATAGCCGCCTGCAGTCGGGCCTCGCTCAATAGGTTGGCCTGGACCAGCATTTCGCCGATTTTGCGCCTCCGGTTCATGGGCGGGTATCCTCCGAACGGGCATCGTTGGCCGGAGGTTGGGTGATCCGTTCCGGCAGAATGCGCGGCGTGATGAAGATGACGGTGTCGGTCAGCACATTGCGTTGGTTGGTGTTGCGGAAGAGCGGACCGAGCAGCGGGAGGTTTTTCAGAAACGGAATCCCCTCGACTTGATTGGAGGCGGTGTCGGTGGCGAGACCACCGATCACGGTGGTTTGTCCGTCGGCGAGATAAAGAGTGGTAGTGGCCATCCGGGTACTGATCGGCACCTGCAAGGTGCCATCGATCAGGACGGCCCGGGAATCGTCGAAATCGTCCTTGGTGGTGCGGATCAACAGTTTGATCCAGTTGCCGTCGATCACTTGCGGAGTGACCTCCAGGGTAAGCAAAGCCTTTTTGAACTCAACGGTCGGAGTGGCGGTGACGCCGGTGCCGGCGGCGGATTGGAAGGGACGTTCCTCACCGCTCTCGATCACCGCGGTCTGTTTGTCGAGCGTGGTGATCGACGGACTGGATACGATGCTCAGGCGACCTTCGCGCTGGAGGGCGCTGAGTTGTGCCTGGAGAAGCTGATGGCGGGAAAGACGTTCGATCCCGAAGGTGAAGCCGCCATCGGCGCCGTCGAACCGCGCCGGAAAATTGGAGTTGAACCCGGCGGGATTCGCGGAGGTGCCGATAGTGACGCGACCTCCGTCCGCGGCGTTGTGCAAGGCGCCCCATTGCATCCCGAGTTCGCGGGCGGTTTCGCTGTTGGCTTGGACGATGGTGGCTTCGATCAGGATCTGGAAGGCGGGTTGATCGAGTTGACGGGTCAAGGCGAGCGCCTCTCTCATCTGATTCGACGGAGCCCGGAGGATCAGCAGGCCGCTATCGCGGTCGGGGATCACCGAGAAAGTCGAAGCTTGTTCGCCGGTGCCGTTGGTGAGGCCGGACCGAATCGAGTTCGCGAGAGATTCCACATCGGCGTAACGGACGCGGTAGAGTTCCAATTGGAGAGGTTCCGCACGTTGGCGGTCCTCACGGGCGAGTTCGCGTTCGCGTAGCGCGCGTTCCAGGGCGCTTTGACGTTCGATGTCGTCTTGGCTCAAGACCCGCAGCAGGCCGTCGCGATACTCGTAATGCAAGCCGTGGGTGTCGACGATCATGGTGAACAACCGGCTCCAGGAAGTTTCGGCGGGAAGGTTGAGCAGGACCGGACCGGAAACGCCCCGACCGAGAATCAGGTTGATGTCAGCTCCGCGGGCCAACGCCCGGAGGACGACCGCCACGTCGGTTTCGCGGCCGAGATCGAGATTGCGGACCGGAATGTCGGGCAGTCGGTCGGATTCGGTGATGAGGGCGGAGGCTTCCGCGGACGGTTGCGGTGGCTTCGGAGTCCGGGGGCTATCGGCCGGAGCCGGGATCGATCCGGCCTGTTCGGCGGTTTCGCGGAGGGCTCGGATATGTTCGTCCCGGGCGTCGATCCGGGCTTGGTCGTTGACAGCGCAGCCGTTGCCCAACAAGAGGCCGGTCAGGAGGAGGAGAATGCCCGGCTTGGACGCAATCGTCGCTCGGATTATAGATTTGGATACAAAGGACATCGGCTAGGGAAGATGTTCGAGGGGAAGGAGCAAGGTTTCGCCGTTTTCACCGGAGCGGAGTTCCGCTGCTTCGGCCGTGATGCGGGTGATCTTGAAAGAACCGTCGCCGAACCAATCCCCCACGGCATAGTCGAGGCCATCGATGATGGCGAAGGAACGGCCGTTCACGTTCAGGTAACCGCTGAAGATCGGGCGACCATTGTTCTCCGTCGTTGGATCGGCGGCGGGTTCCGGTGGTGGCGGTGGGCGGACGATTTCGAATAAATCGGACCGCCATTCCTGGGAAAGGCGGTCGAGGATCCGTTCCTGGGCGGGATCGAGTTGGAGTGAAGCAAGGGTGGCCTGGCTTCGGGCGATGACCGCGGAAGCGTCGGTCAGGGACGCGGCTCCATCGCGACCAGGCGCGGGCGTACCGGCGTCGGCGGTCATGGTATAATCGATCGCGGCGCCAGCGATGGCGGCCGCGACCAATCCGACGATGATTTTTTCGCGTTTCGTCATGACACGGGCAATTGGATGATTATTTGCAATTCTTTGGTGCCGTCGGCCGAACGGAGGGTGAAGCCTTCGATGACCGTCTGATATTCCCAACCGAGGAGTTCTTCGAGAAACGAGCGGAACGCGGCGAATTCACCGACGACCCGGAGTTCCATACGGAGCGAAGAGTTGGCGGAGTGCCCGGGTTCGATCAGATGCCGGGCGGAAAGAAGGCGCACGGAGGCGGACTCGCTCATCGCTTCGAAGAGCGATGGAAGCCGGGGCAGATCGGACAACGGCAAATTCTGCGGTGACGTGGTTCGGATGGCTCGCGACCTCATTTCGGTTTGCCGGGCGGCGACGACGGCGGCGAGAGGTTTCAAGCTCTGCTGTTGTTGGTGGGCGAGTTCGAGATCGCGGATGGAGTCACGCAGATCGGCGACTTCCCGGGCATTGACGAGGATTCCTCCGAAGATCAGGACGGAGAGCCCGAGGATGGCGATAAAAAGCATGCCTCCAAATCCTCCGGCGAGATCCTGGTATTGACGGATGAGTTTCTTCATGACGATTCGGGTGCCCGCGACGGGACGAGGGAAAGTTCCAGGACGAAGCCTAGCGGAACTCCGAGGGCCGATCCCTGGCTCCTGGTTTCCCGTAAGGTGACGTCATGGAAAAGCGGTGACGCTTCCAAGCGACGTAGAAATAACGAAAGGTCGGCTTCGGGCGACGACGTGGTCGCGGAGACGGAACCGGACAGGCGGAGCCAGCGTTTCGCGCCACTCTGTCCGAGAGAAGCGGATACCTCGTGAAGGTGAATCGAAGCGGGGGTTATTTTGCTTAATTCGGCCAGGATCGCGACGGCCTGGAATTGATCAAGGGTGCGGGCGAGGCCGGTCAGGTCGGAGCGAAGTCCGGTGAGCCGGGCGTCGATCTCCGTCGGATCGATCCGTGGGCCGGCGGATTGAAGGCGGACTTCGGCTTGAGCGCGTTGCGATTGCAGGCGGGCGATTTCCCGGTGTTGCTGGGCGTAGAAGCCGCCGAGAATCAAGGCGACGGCGCAGAAACCGGCGAAGATGCGGGAGGCGATGCGGTGGTGCCGCCGTTCGCGTTGCCGGTCATTGAAGGTGCGGAGAAAGTCGGGCGTGCGGCCTTCGGCGGAGAGGGCGAGACCGAAGGCGGTGGCATAGGAGATCGGTTCGGCTGGGGTGGAGAACTCCGGCGGGGTGGCGTGGGTGGCGAACGGATCGAGTAGTTCGAGCGGGACGGAAATTTCGTCGCGGAGGTAATCGCAGCACCGGGGAGAGTCGGCGATCGCGCCGGCGAGGATGACTGATTGGACCGGATCGCGGTCGGGAAATTTGGTCCGGTGATACTCGACGGTTCGGTCGATTTGACGGGCGATCCGGACCAGGGCCGGTTGGGCGGCGGAGAAAACGTCGGCAGGATCGTAGGATGGGTCGGCCCATTCAGCGCGTCCGAGGCCGAGGACCATCCGAAGGGCATCGGCGTGGGTCGGCGCGGGATGGAGAGCGGAGGCGACCTCCGCGGCGACTTGGGTCAGGCCGATCGGAATGGCCCGGGTCAGGATTGACCGGTCGCCGGTCCAGATCCCGATCCGTGAACTTTGGGCGCCGACGTGGGAGAAGATGCGGGTTCCGCCCGCCGAAGGGCGCCACCCGGAACGATCGAAATTGCGCAACGCCCAAAGGGGCAAGGTAAGGCCGCTCAGGGAAAATCCGGCTTCCCTGAAAAGACGCTTCACGGTGTCGCGATCTTCGGCGGGCAGAAGGAAGGCGCTGACCGCCAGTTCCACTTTGCCGTTTTCGCCGAAACCGCGTTCGGTTTCGAAGTCGAAAACAGTGTCGAGATTCGAAAACGATTCTTCACGTTGCAGCGCCCAATAAACTCCTTGGGAGAGATGGGTCTCCTTGATCGGAGGCAAAGAGAGATGGTGAACCCGCACCCGATCGAGGGGAATTCCCGCCCAGATCTCCAGGTTCTTGGCATTGCCGGCCAAACGGGTCAGCCCGTTACGCAACGCTCCGGTCAACTCCGCTGAATCGAGGGAAGCGAATGGGGGGTAGGGTTCGGTGAGGACATTTTTGAAAACGCAATGGCCCCGCCCGGTCTGTTCCAGCAACACCATGCGAATCAAGTGGGGTTGGATTTCCACGCCGACGATCCGACGCGTCCGGCGGGAAGGCGGACGTTCGCGGGCGGCGAACCCGGCGGTCGGGTTCAGCTCGGCGGTGGGCTTGGCCGGACTGGAAACATTGGTTTTCAATAATAAAGTAGGATGGTTCATGGCAACCAATGTTCCTGGGCAAAATCGGCGATCACGAACCGGATGAGCGGATTCGACCCGATCGAGATCGGGCCGGCGACGGTGGCGAAACCGCCTACCGCAAAAAAGTGGGTGCCGACGCTGATTCCATTTCGGCTGAGCACGGTTCCCATCCACGTGGAATGATTGCCGACGGTCAAGGTGCTGTGGGTTTCGAAATAGACCCGGCGGGCCAAGGTTTTGGCGGTTTCCGCGGGGAGGGCATCGATGGCGGTGTAGTTGATTCCGTCGGTCGAAACCTGGACTTGGCCGGTGAAATTGATTTGTCCGGCGACAAACACCCCGATGGAGGGGCCGGTCGAGAGATCGAGTCGCAAGATGTTTCCGGGCTGGAAGGTATTGAAAACGTAGCAACCGGAGCCGTTGACGACGGCGCAATTGCCCGCCCGCAGGGTCACGATGGTGTTCCCCGACACGGAAAGGTTTCCGTAGACGCCGGGAGGGATCGGGTTGAGGCTCGGCGGCGGAACGGTTCCGGCGCTGAAGGTTTGCATTTGGGGCGGGGGAGGCGGAGGCGGGCAACCAGCGGGGGATTCGGGCAATCGGCGCGGGGGGGCGGAGCGGAAAACCGAACCGGGATTGTGGTCATTGCGGCTGCCTCCGGCGAAGGAATTGCCTCCGATGGTGGAGCCTCCTCCGAGAATGATGTTGTTTCCGGCATCGACCCGACCGCCGATCTGCGAGCCACTCAAGGTGACGTTCCAGCCGGACCGGATGTTTCCCTGAACCCGGCCGCTCACCACGGAGACACTTCCTCCGGCGTGGACGTCCCCGCCGACATGGACGTCGGAATTTTGCAGCTCGACGTTTCCGGTGGCGAAGATCGAACCCATTACGGTAGTTCCGCCGGAGAGAGTGACGTTACCGAAAGCATATATGTTTCCGCCGATGATCGCGTTCGGTTGGGTGTGGACATAGCCGTTGGCGGCGCAGACGTAACCTCCGACGACCGTCCGCGGGTGCAGGGAGACCGAGGTGGTGGAAATGACATTTTCGGTGATCTCGGACCCGGGAGAGGTGTTGACCGAATAACCGAAAATGCTGCCTTCGACGGTCGCGCCGGAGGGAAGGAGAAATCCGGAACCGCCGGTGCCTCCGGTATAGACCACGTAATCGTCCGGAGTTTCTCCCGGAATCGGCGGCGGGGCTTCCTCGCAATCGGGCAATGTTCCGAAAACCTTGGCGCGGGCTTCGAGCGGGGTGCCGGGAAAGATAATTGCGGTGACGGCGAACCCGGCATTGGCGGGAAGCGGTTCGATGAGGAGGATTTCGCCGGAGAGAAGGGTGATGGTCTGGGGCTCGGACCAGGAACCTTCGGCGCAAAAACGGGCTTGGGCGAAGCGGAGACCGGATTCCGCGAGAAACTGGGCGCGGTTGCTGGAATTGGCCGTGAGGAGGGTGTGGCTGGAAGAGACTTGCAGACCGATCATTCCCGCGCCCAGAGCCCCGACCGCCACCATGGCGACGACCAAATAGAGCAAAACCGATCCATCGTCCCGGTGAATACTTCGGACTGGAAGGCGGTCAGATGTCATCGCGAAGATGGAGCCGAGTCCGGTAAGGCGTTGGGTTGGGCGGGTTTCGCCATGTGATTTCGAGGCGGTTGTCCCCGGGTTGGAAACTAAGGGAAAAATGGTCGACCCGGTCGATCAGTGGATTTCCGTTGAGGACGAGCTCGTGAGAAGCGGAGTTCCAGGTAAGGGTCTGGGGTCCCTCGCCGACGCGGGCAGGGTGACGGGAGGTCCAACTGATTCCCTGGCCGTCGGAAGCGATGCTGACGGAAGCGGGTTGAGCCCAAGTGAAATCTTTGACGATCCGGGCCAGGGCGATCTCGGCCTTTTGGTTGGCGGCGGCGGCTTCGCGTTCGACGGTGAAACGTTGGATGACCGGAGCGAGCATCATCCCGGCGAGGGCTCCGGTGACACCGAGCAGGACCAGGACGGCGATGGTCTCGATTAAGGTGAATCCCTTCTTCATGACGGTTGGCGGGTGAAGAGGAAGGTTAGTTCATGGCCAACCGAATGACGGAGGGTGACCCGGAGGTGGTCCGCCGGTGTCTCGGTGGCGGGAGATTCGACGATTGATTGCGCCGGACCTGGATCGAAACGGATCCAAAAACTCTCGATCACGTCGATACTCGATTCAGCTTGATAATAGTCGGCGATCAACGCGGGCAGATTGTCGAACTGTTCCCGGTAAACTGTGGCGGCCAAGTGTATCCAGTTTTCCATTTCGGACCGGAGTTCATGGGCAGCGTTCAATTGTCGGGCGGCGGCGACATTTTCCCGGATTCCCGCTCCCCAGACGGGAAGGAGGAGGGCGGCCAGGATAGCGACCATCGCAAGGCCGGCCACCATTTCAAGAAGGGTGAAGGCACGGGGGGAAGCGATGGAGCCGAAACGTGTCATCGGACGAATCCAGTGTTGGCGAAAAGGGTGATCGAGCGACTCTGGGTGCCGTCGGTGAGAGTGAGCGTGAGATCTGTTTGGAGCGGCGCTCCGTTCCCGGCGATTGGCCGTCCCCAGGGATCGAATCGGATTTCGGTCGGGGGCGACACCAAGGTAACCGGATGGCGGAGGCTGCGAAGGCCCTCGGATTCGCCGGGGAGAAGGACGGGGGTTCCATCGATTCGACGGACCTGGTAGGAGGCGGGGGTGACGAATTCCAAGCGCCATGGTTCGATGTCGGCAAGGGCTCGGCTTTGAGCGTAGCGAAGGTGGGAGGCCAACATGTCGGTCTCGGCCGCGAGTCGGGCGGACGGCCGGGAAAGCGAGTTCACCGCGACCGCCGCCAGCACTCCCAGCAAGACCAGCGTCCCCACGATTTCGATTAGGGTGAAGGCCCGGGTGGTGAAGTAGCTTCTGGGGATGACCATGGTTGGGAGGTAGCGGCTTGAATCGCTCGGATACGAAAAGGATCCCAAGCGGACAGCCACTTGGGATCCTTCAAACTTATCGAGTCAGTGGCTTTGAATCGACTCTCAGGACACGGTTAACGGGTCCATCGACCCGGGCGTTCATTTGTTGGCACTACCCGCGTCACGGTTTGCGCAGTACCCGATTGAAAGCTGATCGTCCACACCCCGTCGGTTTCGGTCACAGCGTAATCCGGTCCCAGCGATCCCGTGCCAGCCGCGTTCACAGACGCGACAATCGCGGCGAGGGCGGCGGCGTCCAGGGAGGCTCCTGTCTTGATCATTTGCTCGGCCCAAGCGAGGGACTCGCGCCCATTTAGTTCGGCCACCGCCGCGTCGACCGCGCGTTCGCTGGCGGCCTCCGTCAAGTCCATGTATTTCGGCACCGCCACGGCGGCCAGGATTCCCAGTAAGACCAGGACGGCGATAATTTCGATCAGCGTGAAACCGCTTTTGGAGTTCATTGAATGTTTCATTACGTTTGTTCTATAACTTCTGCGTTAAGGAGCACTGGCGTTCCCTGAGACGAGAACTTCGAGTTCTTTTCATCAGGTTGAGTTCCAGAAATAACGGGTAAAAAAACGGGTCAATGTAAAAAGAATATTATAAACCCTAATGGTTCTGGGGTGTTTTCCTTAGCCGGATTCGGGAGATTGGGCTGTGTGGGCTAAGTGGGAAGCAAGTCGTTTGGTTCCTTTGCAACCGGCTTTTTAAGCCAATCCGACGGTGGAAGAGACGGCGAACGATTGTCGGGCATCCGTTTCGATCCGGAGAGTCTTCCAGTCGGACTTAGGAGTTTATGAGTCGCGGATTCCCCCCGGCTTCGAAAGAAAAACTTATAAGGGATTCGAAGTTTCGGGCCGACTTTCGAGGAAAGATTTGAGTACGGAGGGACGGTTCGCCGCTCTGAAAGCGGCTTCCTCGGTGAGAACGTCAGCGCGGACCTTGTCGGCGAGTGAACGTTCCAAGGTGCGCATTCCGTGGGCGGCGCCGGAGCTCATCGCACTGTAGATCTGGTTGGTGTGCTGTTCGCGGATGAGGTTGCGGACCGCTGGGGTCGCGAGAAGGATTTCGCGAGCCGCCACCCGCCCGGGGCCGTCGCAACGCGGCAGGAGGACTTGGGAGACAATCGCTTGGAGAACGCCCGAGAGCTGGCTCCGGACCATGAATTGTTGGGCGGGAGGAAAGACGTCGATGATCCGGTCGACGGTCTGGGAGGCGTCGGTGGTGTGCAAGGTCGAGAAAACCAAATGTCCGGTTTCACTGGCGGTGAGGGCGAGTTGGATCGTTTCGAGATCGCGCATTTCGCCGATAAGAATCACATCGGGATCGGCCCGGAGAGCGGATTTCAGCGCGGGGGCGAAAGCGTGGGTGTGGCTGTGGAGTTCGCGCTGGGTGATGTCGCATTGACTCGGCTGATACACGTATTCGATCGGATCCTCGATGGTGAGGATATGCCGAGGGTAACGGCGATTGATCGATTCGACGAGGCAGGCGAGGGTGGTCGATTTCCCGGATCCGGTCGGCCCGGTGATGAGGACCAGTCCGCGAGGAAGGTCGGCGAGTCGGCGGATCGAAGGCTCCAGATCGAGTTCGTCGGCCGACGGAATGTTTTCGGAGATTAGACGGAAAACGCCCCCCCAGCCGCCGAGTTGGTCCTGGATATTGGCTCGCAATCGAATGATCGGCTCTCCTTCGAGGGAATCGATCCGAAGGGCGCAATCGAGTTCGCGGTCGCGTTCGAGCTTTTTGATTTGGTTGGCGTCGAGGGCGGAAAACAGGAGACGTTGGGTTTCGTTTTCAGTCAGAACTGGAAAGTCGGAATGCTGGGGGACGATGTCGCCGTCGATCCGGAATGAGGGCGGCCGGCCGGGATGGATGTGGACGTCGGAGGCCCTGCGGGAGAGGGCGAGGCGGATGATGGTGCGCAGCTCCATGATGGAGACAAGCTGATGCCGCCTCGAGGCGGAAGTGTCAAGGCTGGGCGTTTTTCCTCGCGTCGCGAAGTCCAGCCCTCCACCGTCTCGCCGCCGGGATTGCGCACATCATCGATCAAGGCGCTTTCGATCTCGTCGAGTGTCGTCAACTCGTCCCCACACTTCTGGTCACCCCCGTCTGCTGCGATTCCGCAGCATCGATTTTTCGCTCGTTGACCTCGCTGTGATTTTCCCGGATGGGGGAGAATTGAACCGCAGATTTCGCGGATAGGCGCAGATGGGGGAGGCGGTTTAATGGCCGCCTCGTTCGGTTTCCTGTAGGAGCTTTGCCAGATCCACTTCTAATGCGTCACAGATCTTCAGAAGAGAGTAAAGGGTCGGGCTGGTCTTCAAGCTTTCGATGTGACGAAGTCCGGTTCGGCTTATCCCCGCCAATTCGCTTAATCTTTGTTGCGAGATACCCTGAGCGTCCCGCAAGTCTCGTAGACGCTGACAAATTGCCTTCACTTGGAGTTGTGCCGGATCGACCTTCACCTGGCCGATCTAAACAAGATTTATTAGCAACGACACATGGCCATAAATGGCCGAAATCTTTCTTGACGGTTTCTGGTGGATCGCCAGATTCGTTTGGGAACTGGGGGCGGGAACGGAAAAGCCGGACGCGGGGCATATCGGTCTGCGCGCTTCCGTTCCCCGGGAGAATCTTTCGACTCCGGCGGCGCTGAATTGGAATGTGTCGAACGATGTCCAAGTCGTCGACCAAACCGGTTGGGGAGGAGGCCTTTCGTTCACCGCTCCCGACGGGGAGGTGGTGATCGAGCGGGACGCGGTCGAACCGGACCGGCGTTACACCGTCCGTTTCCGTCATCCGAACCATTCGGGCCATTTTCGGGAATATGTGGTCGAGAAAGTCTCTCCCGGCGCCGGTCTGGACGATTACGTCCTGCGGGTGACCGAGAAGGACGGCAACGGCGTGGAAACGCGGGTGTGGCAATTCGAATACGAAAAATCCGGCAGCGAAGGCGGTTGGAAGATGGCGAATGGCTTTTCCGGGGGCACCGCCTTGTCCTGGAGTTCGAAAACGGAGCGGTGGAACGCCTTGCGGACCCGCCGGACGGAGACGCAGGTGATCTCGGAAGATGACGGGACCGTGCGCTACCATGAGGAAACGGTGTTCGACCGTTTCGACTGGGGGATGGGCAAGACAAAGCGAACCGTGGCCCCCGGGGGGACTGACGCGGGGCCGGAACTCGTCACCGAATGGACTTACCACGACGATGGCCGCGTGAAATCCCGCCGCGAGACCGGGGGATCGTGGGAGGTTTACGGATACGACGGAGCGGGACGCCTGACGGAACGGAAGTCGGTCTTCAAGGATTCGTATTTGGACGAGAACGACGAACCGGTCGGTCCCTACCGGTTGTGGGAGCGTTTCCATGACACCGCTGATTTGAACGGCGACAACTATGCTGACTCCCTGGTTCGAACGGTCGAGTCCGTGGTGGACGACGGATCGACGATTGAAATTTCCCGGAGGTATCGAATCGAATGGGGAAAACCGGAAACGATCGGAAGCGAGACCTTCATTCGGATCTCCGAAATCAGGGTCGCCGCTCCCGGCGGAATTTGGGACGATGCCGGGAACCTGGAGACGGTTCATTACTACCATGGCATGGGCGGCAATCACGCCGGGAGGCTTTACCGAACGGATCACCCGGACGGAACCATCACCCTTCACCAACATACCTCCGCGAACGGGCTCCACACGGATATTGTCCGTTCGGGCGTCCCGAACGCGGCCCGCACCGACATCGTGCGGGGGACGAGGAGCGAGCGCCTCGCCAGCTCCGCCGGTCACCTGCATTGGCGGAGAACCTTCCATGTCGCGCCCGGGCAGCCGGACGTGCTGGTCCTTGACGAGGAAGCGACTGTTTGGGACGACTTCGGCCGTCCGACCGAGATCCTCCATCTCGACGGTGCGATTGAGGAAAGGGAGTTCACCTGTTGCGGTCATCTGCGCTGGCACAAAGGGCGCGATGGAGTTGTCACGGAAAACGGATACGACCTCATCGGAAGGCTCAACTGGACCCAACGCGCGGGCGTGACTCTCAACTACGAACTCGATGCGGCCGGGCGGAGGATCGGGACGATCCGTCAGAAAGGGACGCCGGAGGCGATTGAAATCGAGCGACGCCATTACGACCGGGCCGGGCGCCTGGTCTGGTCAGAGAATGCGCTCGGATTTGTCCTTGGCGGAAGCAGGGAAGAGTGGGTTGCGACTTACCGTAACATGCTCGGCCAGCAAGTTCGAACCGAACACCCCGACGGAGCCATCGAGTCCCGGACCTTCAACGACAAGGGACAATTGGTCCGGGTTTACCGCGGACCTTCTCCCGAAACCACCGGCCCGGAGGTCGAAATTACGTTGTTCGCCTACAACGAACTCGGCGAACAGGAATACACTGTGGTCGACATCGCCCAAACCATCGATCCTGCTAACTGGGACGTGGAGAGCGAAAAGGGCGGGGTCGCCCGCATCACCCGAACCACCAATGAAGTGGTCGCCAGTCTCGGTCGCCACCGCTCCACCACGACCGTCTGGACGAAGGACGGCAACGTTAACGCCACCGAAACCGTCCGGATCTCCGAGCGCTCCGTCTCCGGTTTAAATTCATGGCAAACCGACTTCGGCGTGACCACTCACACCGAGATCACTCTCGACGGGCAGGGAGGGCGGACGGTCCGGACCAACCGGGCCGACGACAGTTACCGGCTCGAAATTTTCCAGGACGACCGGCTGCAATCCGTCGTGGAATACGACGCCAACGACCAGCAACTGGAGGAAACCACCTTCCAATACGACCCTCACGGACGCCTCTGGCGGACCATCGACGCCCGCAACGGCTCCACCGAATACACCTATTTAAACGATGACCAAGTCAAGACCGTCGCCACGCCCGATCCTGATCCCTCCCGCTCGGAAGTCGGCTGGGTCCCACAGGTCACCGAATTCGAATATGACGAACGCGGCCGCCGGAACAAAACGATTCATCCGGACAACACCGAGACATTGACCACCTACTGGCCGACCGGCCAGGTCAGGCGGGTCTCCGGCAGCCGCACGTTTCCGGTGGAGTACACCTATGACGCCCAAGGCCGGATGCGCACCATGAAAACCTGGCGGGATTACGACGTTCCCGGCGATCAGGAAGGAACGATCGAGGCGAACACCACATGGGTTTATGATGCCGAACGAGAATGGCTCACCGAGAAGATCGACGAGGATGGCAAGAAAACGGTCTACACCTATGACGCGCTCGGGCGCTTGCGGACCCGCACCTGGGACCGCGGCCCGGTCACCACCTACGGTTACACCGCAGCCGGAGAACTCTGGTCGATCACTTATGATGACCAGACCATTGATCTGGAACTCCGCGCCGCCGACGTGGAAATCGAATATGACCGCCGGGGCCTCCGGGAATCGGTCACCGAAACCCGGGGCAACGCGGTCGTCTCGGCCCGGACCTTCACCTACGCCGACCATTGGCAGTTGGAGGAGGAAGAATGGACCGACGGCATCCTGGCGGGGTTCACACTGCGCCGGGATTATTCAGACAGTCTCAACCGATTGACCGGCGTTTCCCTCAAAGAAGGGTCGAACACCATCGTCGCCCAGGAGATTGACTACGCGCCTGGGCGGCCTCATATTGTCTCCGTTTCGGATTTGACCGTTCCGGCCCTTCCGGTCCGGGCGGATTTCACCATCGAACCGAATTCGCGGATGATTGCCAACACCAAGTTCTATCACGACCAGACCTTGCGGCATGAGGTGACCCGCCAGCGCGACGCCATTAATCGCCTCGTTTCGATCGGCTCATCGGCCGCCTCCTTCGTTTACGATTACAACGCGGCCAACCAGCGCCAGCAGGTCACGACTGAGGACGATAATTATTGGCGTTGGAAATACGACCCCCTCGGACAGCTCGAATCGGCCAGGCGCCACCGTCCGAACGGCCAAAAGGTCCTCGGCCACGATTTCGCCTTCGTCCATGACACCATCGGCAACCGGACGTTGGCGGTCCGCAACACAACCCCGTCCTCCTATACGCCGAACCTCTTGAACCAATACGAGAAGCGCGACGTCCCGGGAATCATCCATATCCTCGGCACGGCCGATCCCGAAGCCACTGTGACGGTCGATCGACGACCGACTCTTCGGCAGGACGCTCTCTTTTACGCCGAATATCCGGTCAATAACGGTTCTGGCCCGGTTCACGAAACCATCCAAATTCGAGGCGTGAAAATCGAAGATGGAGTCGAACCGAAGAACCACGTTTCCGACGCCGAACGAAAAGTCTTCGTAGTCGGAACCCCGGAGTCGTTCGATTACGACACCGACGGCAACCTGGTCCAGGACGGCCGCTGGAATTACATTTGGAACGCCGAAAACCGATTGGTTCGGATGGAAACCCGCCCCGGCCTCCCGCCGTCGCTGGTGCGCCAACGCCTCGACTTCTCTTACGATTCCGACGGACGGCGCATTCGCAAATCGGTCTCGCAGTGGGACGACGTCACCAACGATTTCGTGCCGGTGTCGGCTATCCGTTACCTTTACAACGGCTGGAACCTCCTGGCCGAGATCGACGAAGCGGACAGCCTAATCCGCAGCTACCTCTGGGGACCCTCCGATCACGGCCAGTATGAATTGACCGCCACCCCCGGCGCCCTTCTCGGCCTGCGCGACCACACCAATAACGACGCCTTCTTCTTCGCCCAATCCGACGGCAACGGTAACATCACGAACTTGATCGCCGCCCTCGACGGCACCGAAGCCGCCCGCTACGAATATGGCCCCTTCGGTGAACCCCTCCGCGCCACCGGCCCGATGGCCCAGGCGAACCCGTTGCGTTTCAGCTCCAAATTCGTCGACGCGGAGACCGGCCTTTATTACTACGGCTACAGATACTACAGCCCGTCAATGGGGCGGTTTTTGAACAGGGATCCAATTGAGGAAGCAGGTGGATTGAATCTGTATGCGTTTGTGGGGAATGATCCGGTAAATCGATGGGATTGGCTCGGCTTGGGTGATTATAAGCTCGGTGATGATGATCCTACAATAACTCCTGACGCCGGAGCTGGAGTTCATGGCTCGGAATCACCAACTATTCGGGCGCGGGCTCTGCGGCGAGGCATTCAAGCTTCTAGTATTTTCTTCGGGTGGCCGAATGCACGCGCACACCTTAATCATTACTTTGGTGGTTCGGGAGCTGACTACACGATCCGTCTCAACGATATGATCCGCGACGTTCCTTCCGCTCAGGCATTGATGGAGTACGAGATTGCGCTTGCACAGGCGTTTGCAGAGGGTCTTAACGACGGAAATTACAGTATAACATCAGGAAGTGCATCCGGTGGGTATAATACAAAGGCTGAAAGTGAGGATTGGTATTATGCCGTAGGAGGATACAGCGCCTGGGGGAAAGGAAATGCGAGAGTTTGCGGGGACCGATACGTTCTTCAGTTTGAGTATAAGTTCTATGATCGATATAATTGGGATACTGGAAAATCAGTGACGATCACAGTTCCGGGTACATCTCGAAGCATCACCGTGACGGATGCGTTTATGGGACAGTTTCATCGGATGGGGTTAGCCCAGGAGTTCGATATGAACGGATCAGTTAAGAAGACGATTGAATGGCGAAGAGGTGAAGCTCCTGAAATACGAGATGGTTGGAATGGGGGTGGTAGGTGAATAACTGGACTATTGCTTTTCTCTTATTCTGTGGATCGATTATATTTAATGGATGTATGCATAACGATTCTCTAGATGAGCCCGAGAGAACGGAACGATTGCAGGCTGTATCGGGTTTAGGTATAGGAAGTTCGCCTTTATCGGAAGTAGTTTATTATGAGCGAGACAATGAGCGATTGGCCGGACTTGAGGAATGGATTGTCCGTTTTCCCTCCGGAATTCCTAGCACCGATTCCATCGGTTTGCCTAATAATTATACAGAAGTCCGGATAATAGAGGGAACGCAGCGCGTTTTCGAGCATAGATTGGGGCGGGCGCTAAGTAGACCCGATAACGTTAAACGATTCCAGTGGGTGCATAATGGGAGAAATATTGAAGCCGTTTCATGGGCTTCTAATTCCGAAACACTCCTATTGATTCGCGCAGAACCGTGACGTCGGCTCAATAATCTTAGGAGGCCGGAAGACGTCAAAGGCCGGAAGACGTCAAAGGCCGGAAGACATCAGGTCTTGACTCTTGACAAAACGACGCTTGCAGCGGGAAGTCTTCTCCCGTGCGGCCCTTTTCGAGTAATTTGTCAAAGGTCGAGATCTGCCGAGTTTCCGTCAGCTCATTTCTCGCAATGACAGACGGTTGTCTGTTTTTCCCACCCTTTCAATCGCGCTGGGCGTTTTCGTCAGCCGGAGGAGCCGGTCAGTTTCCCGAGGGGGCCGAGATCGATGTCGAGGTCGGCGTCGGTAAAACCGTATTGTTGTTTGAGGGTTTCGACGACCGATTCCATTTGCTGGAAGGCTTGGCCGAGGCGCTCGATTTCCTCGTCGTCGAGGTTTCCCCCCTCCATCCGACGGATCGCCTGGCGTTCCAGCAGTTGGCGGATCAGGTCGACCAAGGCCAAAACCAGCTTCAACAAGTCGCGGCCCGCCTGTTCGGAGTCGGTCGAGAACCGGACCGGCAGGGAGAGGGCGGGCGCGTCGTCGTGGTCGGGAGAGCGGGCGATCATCGCGGAGCGGAAGGGAAAGGTTCGAGAATCGTGGGATCGGTTGCCGGAAGTGGACGGCGGTCCGGGGACGAAATGATGAGACTGAGGTCGATGTCGAGCAAATCGACCTCCGCCACGGAAATGGTGAGCTTTCCATGGATGACGACCCCCTTTTGCAGAACCCGGTCAAGGACGTCGATCAACGGGGTCGGCTGGAGTCCGGATTCTTCCAAACGTGTATCCATTATTTGGTGGTAAAACTGTAGGGAGGCCAAGGCCCGGTGAGATTCAGGGAAAGTCCGGCGTCGGCCGCCTCCCGGCGCATCCCATCGACCAACTTCCGAAAGTCACCTTCCTCTTCGCGGGCGACGAGGAAGGAGGTGTTCAAAACGATCGTCCGGTCCTGTCTCTGCCGGAGGGGAATGGTCGTGGCCTCGCGGGCGGTGGTTCGCATGGAGCGGGCCAAACGAACGGCGGCCTCGGTCGCGCGCTGGGCTTGGAGGGTTTGCTCGTCCAAAGATCGCTTCTTCCGCATCAGGAATTCGGTGCCGGAACGCGGGGTGTCGTCGGACTTCGGACCGGAAGATTTCTTGGACAAACGGAGAAACTTGACGCCCCACTCCCGGGCTCCGGCGACTCGTTGGAGAGAGGCGGAGAATTCCTCGCGCTTTTCCCGCGCCAACGTGGAAAGGGCGTCGGTTTCGGCGAGGATGGTGCAGAAACGGAAGGGAAGGGCGGTGGTCTGAACCGAGACCGCGTGCTCGATCCGGTCATGGGTGCGGACTTTGTCCTCGACCCAGCGAAGGTCTTGCAGGTTTTCCTCGAGCTTCTCCTGGGTGAATTCCTCCACCGCCACCTCTTCGAAGACGAAGAGGAAATCCCCGTGGGCCGAGACGGTAATTTCCCCGCCTCCGACTCCGGTGAGACCGGCGAGGTCGAAGACCGCGTCCCGGGGGGCGAGCGCGTAAAGATAACAGGCGGATTTGGCGGCGACGGATGGCATGGTGTTCAAGTCGTGGAGGCGGCGGTGTGACGGGTTCGCGCGGACCGGCGACCCGCGGTTGTTTTCTTTTTCGCGGGCGCTTTGGAAGATCGTTTGGCCACGGCCTTTTTCTTGGCCGGTGGCTTCCTGCTCTTTTTGGGAGCGTCGGGATCGGACATCTCGCGGTACTCGGCGCGAGACTTCGATTTTGCCCTGGAGGAAGGCGGGGTGGCGGGATCGCCCGGACTCCGCTTTTCGGAGCTGACCTCGACCGTCTCCTCGCGATACTCCATTGGCCGGGCCTCCATGGTTTCTTCGGTCCTTCCCTTGATCCCCTTCGGAGTCGCTTCGAAATTGGTTTCGGCCTTGGTGGTGAGGCGGGTGTCGTGTTGCCACCAGTTGATCCCCATCTCCTGGGCTTTGTCGACCGACGCGATCAGCAACCGCACCCGAATGGTCAAAAGTTCGATATCGAGGACGGCAATGGAAATGTCGCCGGCGATCACAATTCC
Organism: Verruconatronum alginivorum; assembly: GCF_056590205.1. Lineage (NCBI taxonomy): Bacteria > Pseudomonadati > Verrucomicrobiota > Opitutia > Opitutales > Verruconatronaceae > Verruconatronum > Verruconatronum alginivorum. Next base: position 5,681,728 of record NZ_JBWPVQ010000001.1, read on the forward strand.
TTTGTCGAGCACGCGATCCAACACGTCGGCCAAGCCTTGGGGCTGCGGCCGGGCGACCTGCGGGGAAAGATCGGCGAATGGATCAGTCGTTGCCATTTGAATACATCCCGTCGGCGGAGATCGACTGGGAACGCCAGTAGCGGGCCACCCGATGGCAACGGATCATTTCAAGGTCGTCGTTGAGCTCCACGTCGAAGGTCGCGAGGATGTCGGTGGTCGGCGGGATGCGCTCGACCTCCACCACCACACCGCGGATCTTCCAGCCCTCCTCGGTCCGTTCGAAGCCGACGACGCTTTCGCACGGAGATCCGGTCAGGCTTTCCAAATGTTCGCGGGCCCGGGCGACCGGACTCGACGCGGTCTTCCCGTTATCCTCTCCCGCTTCCGGGTCGCCCGAGTTTTCCTTGAGGAGGTTGATTTCCTTGTCCTCCTCTTTGCCTTTTTTGCCTTTGCGCTTGTTCGACCCCAACATAGGTTTTCCTTTCCTGTTTAAGTGTTTCTGGACGAGTGGTAACGTTGCGCCTCGATCAAACGCTCCAGCCAGTGCCCGGCGAGTTCATCCCCTTGTTGCGGATCGATCTCGCCCTTTTGGATGCGGGCCTCGATCTCGGCGAGGCGGACGCGGATTTTGTCGATGTCATGATATTCCCGTTCCGCTTCCTGCTGAATGATCCTGGCAATGGAAAGAAGGCCGGATACGGGTCCGGTCACCGGAGCGGCAAGGATGTTAAGCAAACCCATGACAACCCTCCTTGCGCTCCAGCAACGGCGCGACGAACGAATACGGGGGAAGCGGACCGATGCAGGCGAGTTCGATTTCACCAGGACATTCGGCATCGAAATCCCGGAGACGCCGGTCGACCTCCGCGATGTTCGGGCGTTTGATCAGAAGGGAAAGGCTGAGGATACCCCGATCGCCGACTTTCCCCTTCGCGATCTCTTCCGCGAATGGTTTGAGCCGTTTGAGTAATTGACGGGCTTGTTCTCCGGCGGCCTTTCGACCGGCGGCGGCCATCGCTTTGCCGAATTGGATCCGGCGGTCGGTGGTCCGGCAGTGTCGCAAGGTTTTCAGCAGGTCCGGATGGTAATGGATGGCGGCGGTTACCATTCCGTCTTCGGTGAAAGATCCGGTGATTTTCAATTCGACCCGGCCACGAAGGCGTTCGAGTTCGTCCCGCAAATCATCGTATTTTTGTTCGAGCCAGTTTTCGAGGTCCTCGGCGGCGAGCTCGATCCCGAAACCGGCTGGAAGAATGGTGTGATGGGAAGCGAGCCGTTCGAGAACCCCGGTATGGGCGCGCAGATTTCGGACCAGTTCGGCTCCGCGACCGTGAGTGAAACGGCCGGGTTCCACCGGCGAGACCACCGCCCCGATCTCCCGGTGGGGCATAAAACGAATCTCCCGGTTTCCGATTCCGCGGGTCGGCAGGACATCGATTCCGTCGGGTTCGGGCAACATCACCCCGTAAAGGTAGCGGTTCGTTTCGATCCCCGACCCGGTGGGCGGTGCGTCGACTGGCAGCGGTCCGATCATCTCTTCTTCCGTTTCCTCCCGCTCCCGGCGGAGGCGGTGGCTTCTTCTTCGACTTCCTCGTCATTCTCCTCGTCCCCCCCGCCTCCGGTCAGTCGTGAGACAAAGCTTTTGCTTTTACTTTTGGCGGCTTCCTTTGATTGGGAGGCCGCCTTTCCGGCCATGGCCGATTTCCCGCCTCCGACCAGATCCGCCAACGCTTTCGGGTCGCTGTTGAGCACCAGCCGGTCGGCGGCTTCCGCCCACCGAAGGTAGGTGTCGACACTGGCGATGACGACGCGGGCGTCGATGGTCAGGATCTCGATTCCGACGAGGGAAACGCGGACATACGCGTCGACGACGATTCCCTTGTCGAGGATCAGATCCAGGATTTCGTAAAGGCCGCTTGAGCTCGGGGCGCTGCGCAAGGCCGGATTGGCTCCTGTGACTCCACTATACATGATTCCTCCTCTTGTTGGACGTTCCTCCTATGGTATCGAAGGCCCTCCCAAGCCCCGATCCTGACTAACATATTAAGAACGGGCGGCTCGAAATGCAAATGACCCGGAAAATCCGACTACTTCATCTGCCCTCCGCTGCCCCCGGAAGTTTTCCGCACGTTCGCTTGCAACGCGCGGGGAAATTCCGCACTGTTTCCGGTTTGCCATATGATTACGCTGAAAGACGTCTCACTCGCATTTGGAAAGAAAGTCCTGTTCAACGAAATATCCGTGACCATCGGGGCCCGGGACCGGATCGGTTTGGTCGGATCGAACGGAGCGGGGAAATCGACGCTGCTGAAGTTGCTGATGGACGAGCAGGAAACCGACGCGGGCGAAGTGCAAAAACCGGAGCACGTCACCTTCGGCTACCTGCCGCAAGATGGCATTTCGGCCTCGGGGAAAACGCTTTACGGCGAAGTCGAAACCGCGTTTGAGGATGTCCTGTCGCTGCAAAAGAAACTCGACGATGCGGGCGACCGTATGGCGACGATGGATACGACCACGGACGAGTTTTACGATCTGATCGACATGATGGGGGCCTGGGAACAGCAATTGTCCGACCATGAGCCGCAAAAGATGCGTTCCCGGATCGAACGTGTGCTCCAAGGGCTCGGTTTCTCCCGTTCGGATTTCGACCGCGACACGGGGGAGTTCTCCGGCGGTTGGCAGATGCGGATCGCGTTGGCGAAGCTGCTGCTGCGGGGGCCGTCGTTGTTGCTGCTGGACGAACCGACCAACCACCTCGACATCATTTCGCAGCATTGGGTCGAGCAATATCTCAAGCATTACCAGGGCGCGCTGATCGTCATCTCGCACGACCAGGCTTTCCTCGACACGGTCACCAACCGGACCTTGGAGCTGAAGCTCGGACGGTTGAACGTTTATAAAGGGAACTACTCGTTCTTCGTGACGGAAAGCGCCGCCCGGGTCGAGCAAAAGCGGAAAGCCCGAGACAACCAGCAGAAGGAGATCAAACGGCAGAAGGATTTCATCAACCGTTTCCGCTCCAACGTGAAAAAGGCGGGAGTGGTCCAGAGCCGGATGAAGGCGCTCGACAAAGTCGAATTGGTCGAGTTGGAGCCGGAGGAGAAGAAGATCTATTTCCGTTTCCCGCCGCCGCCGCCGGCCAGCGCGAAGGTGATCGAGTTGGAGAACATCCACAAAGCCTACGGCGATATCAAGGTCTTCCGCGGACTCGATCTCCGGATTGATAAAGGGGACCGGATCGCGGTCGTCGGAGTGAACGGAGCCGGTAAATCGACCTTGGCCCGAATCCTCGCCGGAGTCGAAAAGGTCGATCAAGGGACCCGGGATGTCGGGATCAACACCGTGATCGGATACTTCGCGCAGCAGCAGGCGGAGGAGTTGGATCCGGAAAACACCGTCCTCCAGGAAGTAGAGAAAGTGACGGAAGGCCAACCGGAAGCCAATCCGCGGGCGGTCTTGGGGGCGTTGCTTTTCAGCGGCGACGATGTGTTCAAGCAGACGACCGTCCTCTCCGGAGGGGAGCGCAACCGGGTGGCGTTGGCGAAAATGCTGATGCGGCCGGCGAATTGCGTCATTTTGGACGAACCGACCAACCACCTGGACATCCGCAGCAAGCAAGTTTTGCAGGAGGCGATCAATCTGTTCGAAGGAACGATGATCCTCGTGAGCCACGACCGGGCCTTCCTCGACGGAGTGGTCAACAAGGTCCTGGAAGTCCGGCCGGACGGAACCCGGATGTTGACCTGCAACGTGAGCGAATACATCGAGCGGATCGAAGCCGAGATGGCTGAGACGGTCGGGGGCGGGATTTGAGTGATGAATTCTGACGAGTGAATTGTGAGTGATGTTTCGGGTTCGTGCCAAAAGGCGCGAATGAATCGACAATAGTCACCTAGGCTTGTTGGAAGACTTCCGGATAGACTGCGATCGACCGGGAAGTTTCACAGGGGAGTTCCCGGAGCCGAGATTCGACATTGTCATGAAGATATACACTTATCTCTCACTCATTCCGGAGGCGCTGATCCTTTCGCAGTTGCCGCCGAAGGAATTCGGAAATTATCTGGCCGTCGGGTCTCACAACCGGGCTCGCGGACAGGCGTTCTTTTTCGAAGTCGATCCGGATTTCCGCAGCGACGTCTTCCGCATCGATGAAGCGAGGGCCCGGTGCGTTCCCCATCCGGATGGCGCGCCGAAACGTTCCGCCTACATCTCGATCTACAAGGTGTTGGAGAACGTGCCGCTCGAGGCGCTTCGGTCGATGTATTTGGCGACCAGCGACGGGCGGGTGCTCGAGGTGTCGTCGGTTCCCTATCCGGAAAAAGTGGAGGAGTTGCCACTGCGGCTTTACCAGGAGATTTGTCCGGTGCACTCGATGGTGGCCAGCCGGTTGGCGCCCCGCGAGTTCGGCAAGTTGTTGACCACGCCGGAACAGCCGCTGCGGATACCGACCGTGGCGTTCTGCGAATTGAACCTCGGCGAACTCGCCCGCGACCCGGCCAACGGGAGCGCGGAGAATCTGCCCTACCGGCAGATCGATCACGTGCGGGACTGTTTGGCGGTCTTGCGGGAAAGCGAAGGAAAGAAAACGAAGACCGTGGTGCGGGACCTCCCGCACGGCATTCTTTACCGGACGGTGACGAGCGGCTTTTACGTCGCGAACGGGAAGGGGATTTTGTACTACCCGATGCCGTCCCGGCAGGAGCTCGAGACCGAGCATTATTACTGGTGGCATTCCGCACGGATGGAATTCACCTCCTGATCTTTCCCTCAACCTCTCAGCCAAGGTAATCAAATGAGTTCAGTAATTCTCTGGATCGCGCCCGCAGCTTCCCTGGTGGCACTCTTCGCCGCCGGTTGGTTCTTCCGCCAAATGATGCGGGAGAGCGAGGGCACAAATGAAATGGCCGCCATCGCGCGCAGCGTGCGGGAAGGGGCGATGGCGTATCTAAAACAACAATACGTCGTCATGACCATGGTTTTCGGCGCCCTCTTCGTGCTCTTCGCGGTGATGGCGTTCGGCTTCCAACTGCAATCGACCTGGTTGCCGTTCGGTTTCATCCTCGCCGGTTTCTCGTCGGCATTGGCGGGATACATCGGGATGAAAACGGCGACGGCCGCCTCGGCGCGGACCGCCAACGCCGCCCGGCAATCGCTGGGTGCGGGGTTGAGGATCTCCTTCCGCAGCGGTGCGGTGATGGGCCTGGTGGTGGTCGGCCTCGGTCTGTTGAACGTGTCGCTCTGGTTTATCGTTCTCGATTGGGTGTATCCGCGCGAAGGGGACGACGGCCACCGGGTGATTTACCTGACGACGACGATTCTGACCTTCAGCATGGGGGCTTCGCTCCAAGCGCTTTTTGCCCGGGTGGGCGGCGGGATCTTCACCAAGGCGGCCGACGTCGGCGCCGATCTGGTCGGCAAGGTAGAGGCGGGCATCCCGGAAGACGATCCGCGGAATCCCGCGACGATCGCGGATAACGTCGGCGACAACGTCGGCGACGTCGCCGGCATGGGGGCCGATCTTTACGAATCCTACACCGGTTCGGTGATCGCCGCCGCGGCCCTCGGGGCGGCGGCCTATCTTGGCGACACCTCGGCCCAGATGAAGGCGGTGGTCCTGCCGATGGGAATCGCGGCGATCGGGATCATCTTTTCAATCATCGGGGTCTTTTTCATCCGCACCAAAGAGGGGGCGACCCAGCACAGCTTGTTGAAATCGCTCTCGCTCGGCATCAACCTGAGTTCGCTCATGGTGATCGTCGGAGCGCTCGGTCTGATTCATCTCCTCGGTGTATCCAGTCCGTGGGGACTCTGGGGAGCGGTGGTGGCCGGCTTGGTCACCGGATTGGTGATCGGTCGTTCGACTGAATATTTCACCGCCTCCTCGTTCAAGCCGACCCAGCACATCGCCAAGGAAGCGATCACCGGGCCGGCCACGGTGATCATCGCCGGGACGGCGGTCGGGATGGTTTCGACGGCGGTGCCGGTCCTGGCGGTCATGGCGGGAACCGGATTGGCCTTCCTCTTCGCCGCCGGATTCGATCCGGGCAATTTGAACGCCGGCCTCTACGGCATCGGGATCGCGGCGGTCGGGATGTTGTCGACCCTCGGGATTACCTTGGCCAGCGACGCCTACGGTCCGATCGCCGACAACGCCGGGGGGAACGCCGAGATGGCGCACCTCGGGCCGGAAGTCCGCAAACGGACCGACGCCCTCGATTCGCTCGGCAACACCACCGCCGCCACCGGCAAGGGGTTCGCCATCGGGTCGGCCGCGCTCACCGCGCTGGCGCTCCTCGCTTCGTATGTGGAAGTGCTGCGGATCCAAATGATCCGCAACGGCGACACGGAGTTGGCCATCGGACACAACGGTTTGGTGGCGACGGCGGAAGCGACTTTGGTCGATTTCATGACCTTCTTCAACGTCACGCTGCTGAATCCGCTGGTGTTGCTCGGAATTTTCCTCGGAGCGATGAGCGCCTTCCTCTTCTGCGGGTTGACGATCAATGCGGTCGGCAAGGCGGCCTCGGAAATGGTGGTGGAAGTCCGTCGCCAATTCCGGGAGATTCCGGGAATCCTCGAAGGAACCGGACGTCCCGACTACGCCCGCTGCGTCGCGATCTCCGCGAAACGGGCGCAGAAGGAGATGGTCGTTCCCTCGCTTCTCGCGGTGATGGTTCCGGTGGTGACCGGCGTCCTGCTCGGGGTCGGCGGGGTGATGGGCTTGTTGGTCGGAGCCCTTTCGGGCGGATTCGTCCTGGCGATCTTCCTGGCGAACTCCGGCGGGGCTTGGGACAACGCCAAGAAATACATCGAAGAGGGCCATCACGGCGGCAAGGGGTCCGAAGCGCACAAGGCCTCAGTGATCGGCGACACCGTCGGCGATCCCTTCAAAGACACCTCCGGCCCGAGCCTGAACATCCTGATCAAACTGATGAGCATCGTTGCCATCGTGATGGTCGGAGTGACCTTGCGGTTCGGCTGGTTCTAAAAAAGGGTTCAGGTGTCAGGGTTCAGGTGTCAGGGTTCAGGTGTCAGGGTTCAGGTGTCAGGGTTCAGGTGTCAGGGTTCAGGTGTCAGGGTTCAGGTGTCAGGGTTCAGGTGTCAGGGTTCAGGTGTCAGGGTTCAGGTGTCAGGGTTCAGGTGTCAGGGTTCAGGTGTCAGGGTTCAGGTGTCAGGGTTCAGGTGTCAGGGTTCAGGTGTCAGGGGGGTGGGCTCAGGTGTCGGGTGGTTGGGCTCTCTAGTATTACGGGGGCGGTTTCGGTTTTGGATCCGTCCCTGTCTTCCACTTCCCACTGCGCTCCTTAAACTTAATCCCTGACCTCTGAAACCTGAACCCCTGACACCCGACACCTGACACCCGACACCTGACGCCCGACACCTGACGCCCGGCACCTGACGCCCGACACCTCTTCAACGGTAAAATAGTTTCGATTTGGGGTTGAATCGGGGGCGGGGGAGGGTAGGTTCGAAGGTGGCCAGGTCCTATGCAATGACGGACAGGTGAACTCCGCCAGGACCGGAAGGTAGCAACGGTGACCATGATCCGCATGTGCCGTAGGGTGCCTGGCCACTTTTTTTACAACCGGACGTTTTGAAGGTTGTCACCCACCAGCGGCTCGCAAACAATCGGGCCGTTTTTCTTTTTCCGGATTCGACTATGGCAGCAGGGTATCAGGTAATCGCACGCAAATGGAGGCCTCAGCAGTTCACTGAGGTTGTGGGGCAGGACCATATCGTGCGGACCCTGAAAAACGCCATCGAAAGCGGCCGGATCGCCCACGCCTATCTCTTCGTCGGCCCCCGGGGAACGGGGAAAACCACCACCGCCCGGATCTTCGCCAAGGCGCTCAATTGCAGCAACGGACCGACCGCCAACCCGTGCGGCGAATGCGAGAACTGCAAGGCGATCAACAGCGGTTCGTCGATGGATGTGATGGAAATCGACGGCGCGTCGAACAATTCCGTCGACCAGATCCGCGACCTCCGCGACGACGTCCGTTACGCCCCGACCCAAGGGAAGTTCAAGATCTATATCATCGACGAAGTCCACATGTTGTCGAACCAGGCCTTCAACGCGCTGTTGAAAACGCTGGAAGAGCCGCCCGCCCATGTGAAATTCGTTTTCGCCACCACCGAAGCGCAGAAAGTGTTGCCGACGATCGTGTCGCGTTGCCAGCGCTTCGAGTTGAAGCCGATCCCCGACAATCTGATCGTCCAGCGTTTGGAACTGATCTGCCGCGAGGAAAAGATCGAGGCCAGTCCGGAGGCGTTGCAGACGATCGCCCGGTTGGCCCAGGGCGGTATGCGGGACTCGCAATCGATCCTCGACCAGATGATCGCTTTTTGCGGGGAGACCATTTCGGAAAACGACGTGCTCGACGTTTACGGCTTGGTGAGCCGGAGGCAGATCGAGGCGTTGGCCTCGGCGGTGGGCGCCGGGGACGCGTTGAAAATTTTGGAGTTCGTCGACGCCATGGCCTCCGACGGACGAGACCTTTTCCGGATTCTCGGCGATTTGCAGGCGGTGGTCCGTGAAGCGTTGTTGGACTCGATCCATCGCAAAGGGGAAACCTCCAAACTCGGCGAACCGATGTCGACGGAGGCATTGGTGCGCTTGCTGGACGTCCTACGCGAAGGCGAGGAAAGCGTGAAGACGGGCCTCTCGGAAAAGGTGAACCTCGAAGTGGTTTTGCTGAAGGGAGTCGAAGCGAGCCGAGCCCGGGCGATCGACAGTCTGATCCGCGAGATCAGCGCCATGGCGGACGCGCTTCCCGACGACGGGGCGGACGCCGAAAAAAAAAAGGCCTGAGGACCGCGCCGCCGCCGTCACCTAACGCGGATACGACGGAACAACCGCAGACCTCGTTGGCGAACGCCGCCGGCGGGAACGGCGCCGAAGCCGGAAGCCTCGAACCGGAGCGCGACGAACCCGCCCAATCCAAGGAAGAACCCGCGCCGGAGGAGCGGTCGGACGGCGATGCGAACTACGACGAAGACCAGTGGGAACGGACCTTGGCCGACGGCGAATCGTTTGAGTCGGGCGGAGACTTCGCCCCCTTGTCGGCTGGAGCAGGGGAGTCGACGGAATCGAACGGACCGGTGCCGCCGATGGACGAGATGCTGGAAAAAATCCCTTCCGGCACCCGGCAACTGATCGACGCCCTATTCCGGGGCCGTTTCGTCGACGTCCAATACGTCGATCGGAAAAAGTTGTATTGAAGGAACTCTCTCCTGTAGTCGGGTTGGCTTCGCCGCCCGACCGCAGCGGCCGGGACGCTGAGCAAAGAGCGTTTGACATTGGGCGTCGCGGGCGGAGGCGGTGGCTCCCCGGGGTTTCGGACATCACAATGTGGGGCGGCGGAGCCAACCCCACTACGGCGGGCGATACTCTCCCCAAAGCCTGGCCCCGGAGCGTCGCCGTAGTCGGGTTGGCTCCGCCGCCCGACCGCAGCGGCCGGGACGCTGAGCAAAGAGCGTTTGACATTGGGCGTCGCGGGCGGAGGCGGTGGCTCCCGGGGTTTCGGACATCACAATGTGGGGCGGCGGAGCCAACCCCACTACGTCGGGCGATACTGCCCAAAGCCCGCATCCTGTATCATCGTTTCACTGGTCGATTCCGGAGCTTCGCCATCCGCAAAAACAGGCAAGAATGCCTGTGTCACGCAGGGGGGCGACGCTCAGAAGCCGTCGGGGTGGCGACTGTGCCATTTCCAGGCGCTTTCGATGATCGGCAAAATGGTCGGGTATTCGATTTTCCAGCCGAGTTCGCGCTGGGCTTTGCTCGAATCGGCGTAGAGCGATGGGGGGTCGCCGGGACGGCGGGCCTCCTCGATCGCCGGTATTTTTTTGCCGGTCACTTTTTCCGCGGCCTCGATCACTTCGCGGACCGAGGTGGGCGTGCCGGTGCCCAGGTTGTAGAAAAGGCACTGGCCCGGAGAGACGAGTTTGTCGAAGGCGGCGATGTGAGCGCGGCTCAGGTCGTCGACATGGACATAGTCGCGCAGGCAAGTGCCGTCGGGAGTCGGGTAGTCGGTGCCGAAAATTTTGATGTTTTCCCGCTTGCCGAGGGCGACGTCGAGGACCAAGGGGATCAGGTGGGTCTCCGGATCGTGGTCCTCGCCGATCCGGGCATCCCGGGAGGCGCCGGCGGCGTTGAAATACCGGAACGAGGCGGAGCTGAAACCATGGGCGACGGCGAGCGCCTTCAACGCGTTTTCGACGTCGAGTTTGGTTTGGCCGTAGGGATTGATCGGGGCTTGGGGGAGGTCCTCGGTGATCGGGAGACGTTCGGGGACCCCGTAGGTCGCGCAGGTGGAGGAGAAGACGAATTTTTTGACGTCGTGCTTCAGCATGGTGCGGAGCAGGGCGAGGGTGGCGACGACGTTGTTGAAATAATACTTCAGCGGATCGGTGACCGATTCGCCGACGTAGGCGAAGGCGGCGAAGTGCATCACCAGTTCGATTTTCTCTTTTTTCAGAATGTCGCCGACGGCGGATTCGTCGCCGAGGTCGGCCCGGTAGAAGGAAACTTCCGGGGCGACCGCCTCGCGGTGGCCGAAAACGAGGCTGTCGAGCACGACCGGACGGTGGCCCGCTTCCTGAAGTTGTCGCACGCAATGACTTCCGATGTAACCCGCTCCGCCGACGACTAATACGTTCATGCGGTCAAAGTTGCTCGAATCAGGATTGTCTTGCCACCTTTTTTTCGGCAGAGTGGTCGTTTGCTCACGGAACAATTGTGAATAATTCGTCTCTCCTCATTGACAGGCATTCCGGATTCGTGTCTTTAATGCCTTTTTTCGCTCATGGTTAACAGCCGCATAGTCATTACCGGAATCGGCCTGACGGCCCCGAACGGAAACGATTTCGCCGAATACCGGCGGAATCTCCTCGAGGGCGTCTCCGGGATTGAGACGATCGATATGCGTTACATGGGTCCGGTGCACGCCGGGGTCTGCCGTTACGACACCTCCCGCTACCAGACCCGAAAACAGCTTCGAGTCGGCACCCGCGCCGGGAGCATCGGGATCTACTGCGCCAACGAGGCGCTGCGCGACGCCGGGATCGATTGGGAACGCCAGGACAAGGAGCGGGTCGGCGTTTACGTCGGGGTGACCGAACACGGCAACGTCGAGACGGAGAACGAGATCTACAACATCTCCCAATTCAATTACGACACCCGTTACTGGACCCACCATCACAACCCGCGGACGGTGGCCAACAATCCGGCCGGGGAGATCACCTTGAATTTGAAGATCACCGGTCCCCACTACACCATCGGGGCGGCCTGCGCGGCCGGCAACGCCGGGATCATCCAGGCGGTGCAGATGTTGCGTCTCGGGGAAGTCGACGTCGCCTTCGGCGGGGGAGTCAGCGAAAGCATCCACACCTTCGGCATTTTCGCCGCCTTCAAGAGCCAGGGGGCGCTGGCCCATCACGAGGATCCGGCCAAAGCCTCCCGCCCGTTCGACCGCGACCGCAACGGCATTGTGGTGAGCGAAGGGGGCTGCCTTTACGTGTTGGAGCGGTTGGAAGACGCCCGGGCCCGGGGAGCGAAGATTTACGGCGAGATCCTCGGTTATTGCGTCAACTCCGACGCTACCGATTACGTGCTGCCGAACAACATCCGTCAGGCGGAGTGCATGCGCCGGACGATCGAGCGGAGTCATTTGAAGCCGTCGGACGTGCACATCGTGAGCACCCACGCCACCGCGACCTCGCTCGGCGACGTGCAGGAGTGCACCGCCTTGCGGGCGGTTTTCGAGGATTGTCCGAACACTTACGTCAACAACACCAAAGGTTTCATCGGCCACACCATGGGGGCGGCCGGGGCGCTGGAGTTGGCCGGGAACCTCGGGGCGTTCGACGATCTGATGGTCCATACGTCGTTGAACGTCGACAATCTTGATCCCGAATGTTATCTTCCGAACCACGTGCTTGACCAACCGGTGAAGTCGAAACAGGTTGACGCAATTTTGAACAATTCCTTTGGTATGTTGGGTATCAACTCCTCCCTGATCGTGAGCCGCTTCGCGGATTGAGGGAGGGGGACAAGCAGAAGCAGAAGTTTTTATGACAAACGAAGAATGTAAGAAGATCGTTCTGGATATTATCGCGGACATCGCTCCCGACGAGGATTTGGGGGATGTGAAGCCCGACGTGCGGCTGCGCGACCAGTTGGATCTGGATTCGATGGACTTCCTGGACATCGTCATGGAGTTGCGCAAGCAACACGGCATCGAGGTCCCTGAGGCGGATTATCCGAAGCTCGCTTCGCTCGACAGCTGCGCGGAGTATCTGACGCCGAAGTTCAACGCCAAAGCGGTTTCCTGATCCCGGCGGATTTCCGGACCGTCTGATCGGTCCCCCTGCGCGCGTCCTTCGGGGACGCGCGCTTGTTTTTGACCGCGGCAAACAATCGACGAGGCGCATCGCACCCATGGAAGGCGAACACTACGACGTGGCGATCATCGGGGCCGGCATGGCTGGTCTCGCCGCCGCCATTCGGCTGGCCCACTTCGGCAAGAAAGTCTGTGTCTTCGAGCGCCACAACGTAGTCGGCGGGTTGAACAGCTTTTACAGCTTCGACGGACGGAAATACGACGTCGGGTTGCACGCGATGACGAATTACGTCGCCCCCGGGGTGAAAGGAACCCCGCTCGGCAAACTCCTCCGGCAACTCCGGATCGATCGCGACTCCCTCGGACTCTGCGAGCAAATCCGATCCCGCGTGGCGTTTCCCGGAGTCGATTTGGTCTTCACCAACGATTTCGCGGTGCTCGAAGCGGAGATCGCTGACAAATTTCCCCAGCAGATCGACGGATTCCGGGCGTTGACCGCGGCGATCCGGGAATACGACGAAGTCGCCCTCGACGCTCCGTCCGAGTCGGCCCGGGAAGTGGTCGGCCGCCATCTGACCGATCCCTTGTTGGTCGACATGATCTTCTGTCCGCTGATGTTTTACGGCAGCGCCCGGGAGAACGACATGGATTTCTACCAGTTCGCGATCATGTTCAAATCGATCTTCCTGGAAGGCTTCGCCCGCCCTCCGGAAGGAGTCCGGCGGGTGATCCGGGTTCTCCTCGACAAATGCCGAAAAACCGGGGCCGCCCGGAAGATGAAATGCGGGGTGGAGAAGCTCCTGGTGGAAGGGAACCGGGTCACCGGCCTCGTGTTGGACAACGGCGCCACCATCACCGCCGACCGGGTATTGTCGACCATCGGCGACCTCGAAACCCGGCGGTTGTGGCAACCGGAAACGATCGACGACAACCACGCCGACGCGGGACGGCTCTCATTCGTGGAGACGATCACCGTCCTCGACGCCGAGCCGGCGGAGATGGGTTGGAACGACACGATCGTCTTCTTCAACGATTCGGAGCGTTTTCATTATGAAGTGCCGCGCGACCGGCCGGTTGACGTCCGGAGCGGGGTGATCTGTTTTCCCAACAATTTCCGTTACGACGGGGACCGGTTGCCCGAAGGGATGTTGCGCGTCACCTGCCTGGCCGATTACGATTATTGGCGCGGGTTGCCCGAAGAAAAATACCGGGAGGAAAAGGATGCCTGGTTCGCCTGGATCAACGAAAGCGCCCGCCGGTTTTTGCCGCCGGTCGATGGGGCGTTGGTGCAAGAGCGGACAGTGGCCCGGGACATGTTCACTCCCCGGACGATCAAGAAGTTCACCGGTCACTTGAACGGCGCCGTTTACGGAGCTCCGACGAAGATCAAAGACGGCCGGACCGATCTGGAGAACCTTTATCTATGCGGCACCGACCAAGGTTTTCTAGGAATCGTCGGCGCGATGTTGAGCGGCATCTCGATGGCCAACCTGCACGTCCTGCAAGGCGGCCGGTGACGGGAGCGGGAGTGGAGTCTTGCATTTCAGCGAAGACCATTGGGCGAATGGGGCGGTTAAGATGGCGACCCTTCAGGCCGCGGTTACATTTGACCTGCTAACCCAGCCCTTCGGACTGGGCTATTGGATTACGCACCTTCGGCGCTGGGAACTGTTCCGGTGTGTTTCGGCAATTGGATGCTGATGCGGAGCTGGAGTGGAAATTCGTGCTTCAGCCGAAGACCATTGGGAAACTGCGACGACCCCGCGTTTGTCGCCGTTCGGACGCGTGTTGGACCTTTGGCGCCGTAGGTGCCTGATTCTACAGCCCAGTCCGCAGGGCTGGGTAAACGGGATACCGGTTTCCGCGGCCTGAAGGGTCGCCATACGTGGGGCGGCGCGGGTCGCGGTTCGAATAGCAGCCCTTCAGGCCGCGGTTGCACCTGGATCTGTCAACCCAGCCCTGGATTACGCACCTTCGGCGCTGGGGACTGCGCTGAGGCCCTTCGGACTGGGCTATTGGATTACGGCGCACTTTCGGCGCTGGGAACTGTGCTGAGGCCCTTCGGACTGGGCTATTGGATTCTGCATCTTCCGTCCTGGAGAACCGTAGTGCGCGGTTTCCTTGGCGTTGGGATGCGCCTCGGTTCTTTGGCGCCGTAGGTGCCTGATTCTACAGCCCAGTCCGAAGGGCTGGGTAAACGAGATACCGGTTTCCGCGGCCTGAAGGGTCGCCATTCGTGGGGTTGGGGAAGGGCGTTCCGTCCTCCGCCCGGAAACTTCCGGGAAAAACAGGGGTCTTGGGGGATTACGAATTGAACCGCGCCGATTGAACCGTTAGCTTCCCGTTTTTTGAACCAATTGATTGCATTTCCCTCAGTGAAAAGCTTCGTCCGGAACGGGCTCGATTCGGGGCGCGTTTGGATCGTGGCCGTCGTGGTCGCGGCGTTGTTCGCCCCGAGTATCCGGGCGGAGGAACCGGCGAATCCGCTCGATCCGACCGAGGAACGGACGGCGGCCCAGACGCAGAAGATCTTGCGGGTCTGGGAGATTCGGAGCGCCGACCAAGCGTTGCGGATGGGGTTTGCCTCGTTGGCGGCCCGCGGCTACCGGGAGTTGTTGGAAACCCTCCCGGAGGATCATCCGGAACGTCACCGGGTGCAACTCGCCTTGGTCACGGCGCTGATCAGCGAAGGGGAGACCCGCCAGGCCCGCGAGGCGTTGTCGGCCTATACCGGGGAGGAGAACTCCAATTTCCACCTCCGCCGGGCGTTACTGGAGTGGCAGGCCCGCGATTGGCGGCGGCTGGAACGGACCTTGGGACGGATCCAACTGGACGAGATCCCGACGGACCAGCACCCGTGGTTTCACTTTCTGACCGGACTGGCGACGGATCAGGCCGGAAAAAGCGACGAGGCCCGTGCCGCCCATGAGAAGGCATTGGACGAGGCGACCTCTTCGAATCAGCGGGCGTTTTTCCTCCTCGGTCAATATCAGGCCCGACTCTTCGCCGGAGAGGCCAACGAGGAATTGGCGGAAGGGTTGAAACGTCAGATGGAGGCGTTCGAAGGGCGGACCGCCGGTTACCGGTTCGCCCAGCAATACGCGGTGGTGCTCGATCTACTCGGCAAACGCCAGGAGGCGACCCGGGTGATCCGCCAGCAAATCCAAAACGTTCCGGCGGCGGAGCGCGAACTGAGGGACCAATTTCTCCTCCTCGACGGTTTGATCGGAGGCAGCGAAGGAGGGCAAGGGCGCCAATCGTTGCGGGAATTGCTCGAAACCGGCGGCGAACGGACGCTCCAGCGGATCGCGTTGCAAAAACTCGCCGGAACCGTTTCCCCGGAGAACGGCGAGTCGTTCGGGGCGCTGTTGACCCGCTTGATCGACGACAAACATCCGCTGGCGGAGGAACTTCGATTGGTCCGGGCCCAGTTGCGATTGCGGCAAGCCGGACGGCGTTCGCCGGGCGACGCGCGGGCCTCGCTCTTCCAATCCGCTTCCGAAGACGCCCAGACGATCCTGACCGAGTTTCCCGGGTCGCGGTTCAAGCGGGAGGCGTTCGAAATCCTCGCAACCAGCGCCTGGGAGCAACGCCGTTACCGGACGGCGGCCAACCATTTGATGGAGTTGCGGGCCGAACTTCCGCCCGGGCAACGCCGCGCCGAGGTCGGGTTGCTGGTGGCCGATTGTTATTTCCGGGCCGGGGAGGTGAACCGGGCCGCCGCCGATTACCGGAACGCGGCGGACGCCTACGGAGCGGTTTTCCGGGAACATCCGGCGTCGGTTTCCCCGGGCTTGATCCTCTACCAGCGGGTCCTGGCGGAAATCCGGGGAGGGCGGTTGGACGAAGCCACCCGCCACCTCCAGGAGATTCCGGAGGAACTGGTGATCGATCCGGTTTACCGCTGGCAGGCCGAGTGGAATCTGGTCAAGGCGATGCAGCGCCGGGGAATGATGGGGGAGGCCTACGCCCGGGTGACCTCGTTGCTCGACGGGGACGAATCGGCCGGCATCACCGACGGCGATCTGCGGTTGCGCCTCGAATGGCTGCGGGCGCAACTTTCCTTCGACGCCGGGAAACCGGAGGAAACGTTGCCGTTGGTCCGTGGGGTTCTCGCCCGGATGGACGAGGAACCGCGGCAGGTCGCGGAAGCGTTGGCCACCCGGATGTCGGCCTACAGTCTGCTGTTGCAAGCTCAAGCCCAGCTGGAGCTCGGTCAGGCCCAGGATGCGTTGGTCAGTCTGGAAACCATCCGCGAGCGGTTCCCGGGGACCGATCCGGCGCTCTATTCTTATTTGGTCGAGGCGCGACATTATACCCAAGTCAACCGGACGGTCGACGCGCAACAGTTGTTGATCTCGTTGGCCGACAGTCACAAGGAAAGCCGTTACGCCCCGATCGCCTTGTATGAGGCGGCCCTCAACGCCCAGCGGCGCGGTCAGGATTCCGACTACCAGGACCAAGCGATCCGCTTGCTGGAGCGGTTGGTGGAGGAGTATCCGGGACACGATCTGGCCTTTTACGCCCGGATGCGCCAAGGGGATTTGTTGCGGCAACTGAACCGCTTCGAGGCGGCGGAAGGAGTTTACCGGTTTTTGGAAAACAATTTCGCCAACCATCCCGACATCGCGCTCGCCCAACTCTCGCTGGCCGACAGTTATTTGGCGCAATCGAACCGGGAGGACGGTCAGACCTTCCGTTCGGCGGTGGCGATTTTGGAGCGGTTGTTCGATCTGCCGGGACTCTCCGCCGACGCCCGGGCGGAGGCCGGGTTCAAACTCGCTTTCGCCAACGGCGCGCGGGGACGGACGGCCCGGGCGCAGGAAATCTATTGGGCGGCGGTTTCAAATCTTTACCTCGACGAGGCGATGGCTTCCAATCTCGGGAGCCGGGGTCGTTATTGGATCGCCCGGTGCCTCTTTGAATACGCCCAGCTTTTCGAGCGGGAAGGACGACCGGACAACGCCCGGGAAGCCTACTCGATGATCGCCCAGAACGGTCTGCCGGGCGAGGCGCTGGCGCGGGCGAACCTCGAGCGATTGTTGGCCAACACACGAACAGAATGAACGTTTTCAATTTTACCCTTTTCGAACAAGGCGGCCCGGTGATGTGGCTGCTGCTGGTGCTGAGTATCATCGCCCTGGTGGTCTTCATGGAACGGGCTCTTTTCCTCCACCGGGGACAGATTCGCTCGACCGAGTTCGTCTCGGGGATCAAGAACATCGTCCGCAAACGCCGTTTGGTCGAGGCGTTGACCGTCTGCGAGGAAACCCCCGGACCGGTGGCCAACGTGGTCAAAGCGGGGTTGCTCCACTACGAAGACGAGGAACAGAAGATGCGGTTCGCCATCCAGGAAGCGGCGCTGGTGGAGATTCCGGTGTTGGAGCGGCGGATCGGGTCGATTGCGGCGATCGCCCATGCGGCGCCGTTGCTCGGATTGCTGGGGACCGTCCTCGGCATGATCACCACCTTCGGCATGATCCACGCCGAAGGGCCTTATGTGAACGCCGCGATGCTTTCGGGCGGGATTTGGCAGGCGTTGTTGACCACGGCAGCCGGCTTGGCGATCGCCGTTCCGTGCCATCTCGCCCACCATTTTCTCGCCGGACGGGTCCGGGCCCTGGTGAACGACATGGAGTGGGTCGGCAATGAAATCATGCAGTTCTTGTTGAAGGACCTGCCCGAAGAGATCTCCGGCGAACGCAAACCATGATCACCCGTCCCCTGAACCTGCAATCGCACCTCCAGCCGTTGCCGCGCCGGTTCAACGTGGTGCCGTTGCTCGACATTATTCTGATCGCCCTCTTTTTCAGCCTCCTCGGGTCCAAATTCGTTCTCGCCCCCGGACTCACTATCGAACTCCCGCGAAGCAGCGAGCGGACCATGGCCGGACTGCCGACCTCAGCGGTTCTCACCGTGATCTCGGACGAAATGCTGTTCTTTCAGGACCGGGTCCTCAGCGTGCGGACCTTGGGGCCGGAATTGACCCGGCACGTCGAGCAGCGGGGGGAGATCGATTTGCTGATCCATTTCGATCGGGAGGTTTCGGTGCAAACGCTCTTTTCGGTGGCGGAAATCGCCCGCGGGGCCGGAATCGGCCGGGTGCAGCTCGCTTTCGAGCCGCGGAACGACGAACCGGTGCCGTCGCAGATGTTCCGCTGATGGACGAAAACGGGAAAACCGCGTGCGCAAA
Organism: Verruconatronum alginivorum; assembly: GCF_056590205.1. Classification (NCBI taxonomy): domain Bacteria; kingdom Pseudomonadati; phylum Verrucomicrobiota; class Opitutia; order Opitutales; family Verruconatronaceae; genus Verruconatronum; species Verruconatronum alginivorum. The sequence goes on from NZ_JBWPVQ010000001.1 coordinate 5,700,262, forward strand.
AGGAAGACCGGTGCGGCTGATTTGGCTGACCGGATTGGCCATCGCTTTGGCGGTGCACGTGGCCGGACTCTTTTTGTTCACCTTGGAGGAAGATCCGCCGCCGCGTCCGCCGGTCGGACACTCCTTCGCCAGCCTGCCGTCGATCCATTGGCAGGAGGCGGAAGGGGATCTTCTGCGGGAACAGGCGTATTTGTTCGACAGCGCGCCTCTCTTCCTGCCGACCCGGTGGAACAGTGCCGCGGCCCCATCGGTCCGGGCATTGGAGCAACGCCCCGGGGAGTTGTTCGATTTTTTTCCCGCACGGTTGTCGTATGGCGAAGCCGATTTCGGGTTGGGACGCCTGGTGGTGCGGCCGGAGCCGGAAGATCCGTTGCAAAGCCTGCGGGCCTTCCGCGACCGGAGTCACATCGTGGTCGGACGGGGACCGGTCGAAATTCCGGCATTAGCCACCCGTTTCGCCCTGATAGAAGCGATCGATCCGTCGAACGGAACGATGGTGCTGCAAACCCCGGTGTCGGGCGAAGGAGCTCCGGAAGTGCGCAACCGTCTTTGGCAACCGGCGGAATTCCTTTTACAAGTCGGGAACGTCGGCTTGATCGGCGAGCCGGTGATGGTTTCCGGAACCGGGGTGGAAGAAGTCGATCGTTTCCTGCGAACCTCGCTGCGCCGGTTTTCCGGGGAACGGATGTTGCCGCCCGGGTATTACCGGATTTTGGTCGGACCGTAGGCGTTTTCGCCTTGGGGGCGAAGACGCATAGACGATAGCTGATAGACGATAGATGATAGATGATAGACGGCGCGATAGCCGATGGCGGGCGCGATGCGCCCGATGGCATGGGTGGGGGATGGCGCCGTAGGTGCCTGATTCTACTGCCCAGTCCGCAGGGCTGGGTAAACGGGGAATAACGGTTTTCGCGCGGCCTGAAGGGTCGCCATGCCGGGGCGGGGGCGGGTCGCCGGGTTCGCATTGCAGCCCTTCAGGCCGCGGTTGCATCTGCATTGCCAACCCAGTCCTTCGGACTGGGCTGTTGGATGGCGCACCTTCGGCGCTGGAGAACGGAACGGACGGACGGTCTATGGTCCTCGGACGCCGCCTGGGTGTGGATGGCGCACCTTCGGAGCTGCTTCCTGGTCTGGGTTCCCTGGCGCCGAAGGTGCCTGATTCTACAGCCCAGTCCGCAGGGCTGGGTAAACGGGGAATAACGGTTTTTGCGGCCTGAAGGGTCGCCATGCCGGGGCGGGGGCGGGTCGCCGGGTTCGCATTGCAGCCCTTCAGGCCGCGGTTGCATCTGCATTGCCAACCCAGCCCTTCGGACTGGGCTGTTGAATGGCGCACCTTCGGCGCTGGAGAACGGAACGGACGGACGGTCTATGGTCCTCGGACGCCGCCTGGGTGTGGATGGCGCACCTTCGGAGCTGCTTCCTGGTCTGGGTTCCCTGGCGCCGAAGGTGCCTGATTCTACAGCCCAGTCCGCAGGGCTGGGTAAACGGGGAATAACGGTTTTTGCGGCCTGAAGGGTCGCCATGCCGGGGCGGGGGCGGGTCGCCGGGTTCGCATTGCAGCCCTTCAGGCCGCGGTTGCATCTGCATTGCCAACCCAGCCCTTCGGACTGGGCTGTTGAATGGCGCACCTTCGGCGCTGGAGAACGGAACGGACGGACGGTCTATGGTCCTCGGACGCCGCCTGGCTGTTGGATGGCGCACCTTCGGTGCTGGGGAACGGAACGGACGGACGGTCTATGGTCGTCGGACGCCGCGTGAGGGTGGATTAGGTACCTTCGGCGCTGGTTCCCGGTCTGGGTTCTTTGGCGCCGAAGGTGCCTGATTCTATAGCCCAGTCCGCAGGGCTGGGTAAACAGGATAACGGTTTTCGCGGCCTGAAGGGTCGCCATGCCGGGGCGGGGGCGGATCGCTGGGTTCGCATTGCAGCCCTTCAGGCCGCGGTTGCATCTGCATTGCCAACCCAGCCCTTCGGACTGGGCTGTTGAATGGCGCACCTTCGGTGCTGGGGAACGGAACGGACGGACGGTCTATGGTCTTCGGACGCCGCGTGAGGGTGGATTAGGTACCTTCGGCGCTGGTTCCCGGTCTGGGTGCCTTGGCGCCGTAGGTGCGTGATTCTATAGCCAAGTCCGCAGGGCTGGGTAAACAGGATAACGGTTTTCGCGGCCTGAAGGGTCGCCATGCCGGGGCGGGGGCGGGTCGCCGGGTTCGCATTGCAGCCCTTCAGGCCGCGGTTGCATCTGCATAGCCAACCCAGCCCTTCGGACTGGGCTGTTGGATGACGCACCTTCGGTGCTGGGGAACGGACGGACGGACGGTCTATGGGCGTCAGATGCCGCGTGGGCGTGAATGACGGCCGTTCGGGTCTGGGGATCTGTTGGATGACGCATTGCTGGGGAACGGAGCAGACAGCCTCTGGCCCTGTTGACGCCGCGTGGATGTGGATGACGCACGTTCGGCGCTGGGTGGTGGAAGAGTGACCGGGCGGCGCGGGTTGCAATTTGGGCGAAAATCCGGAGGGTGGGGAAATCGCCTATTGTTTTTCGGGGTGAAACACTGACAATGGACCCGCCTCATTTGCCGATTGCCATTTCCAGTGCTAGTTCCATAGGTTTGACCTTTCCATTCATGATTGCCAAGATTTTCAAGTCCTTTTCCGGCCGCCACTACCGCAGCTACATCAAGAAATGCCAGCCGATTGTTGAGAAGATCAATCAGCTGGAGCAGTCCTACCGGACGCTTTCCGAGGAGGAACTGCGGGCCAAGACGGACGAGTTCAAACGCCGGGTCGCCGACGGCGAGTCGTTGGATGATATCCTTCCCGAGGCTTACGCCGCGGTCAAAAACGCCGCCCGCCGCCTCGTCGGCAAGACCATCACCGTTTGCGGCCATGAACTGAAGTGGGACATGGTCCATTTCGACGTCCAGCTGATCGGCGGGATCGCCCTCAACCAGCATTTCATCGCCGAAATGAGCACCGGTGAAGGTAAGACCCTCGTCGCGACCCTTCCGCTCTACCTCAACGCCCTGACCGGCAAGAATTGCCAACTGGTCACTACCAACGACTTCCTGGCGCGCCGCGATTCGGAGTGGATGGGTTACATCTACAACATGCTCGGCCTGACCGTCGGTTGCGTGCAAAACCAGATGAGCTCGACCGACCGGAAGGAGATTTACCGTCGCGACATCACCTACGGGACCGCCTCCGAATTCGGTTTCGACTATCTGCGCGACAACGGCATGGCCACTCGCGCCGACGACCAGGTGCAACGCGACCATTATTTCGTCATCATCGACGAGGCCGACCAAATCCTGGTCGACGAAGCCCGCACGCCCTTGATCATTTCCGGTCCGGCCCCGATCCAGCGCGAGCAGCAGTTCACCCGCCACAAGCCGGTCATCGCCCGCCTGGTCCAGGAACAAACCAGGTTTTGCAACCAGCTCATCCAGGAAGCCAAGGAGGAGTTGGAAAAAGAGGACGGCGACCGTCATTTGGCCGGTTTGAAGATGCTCCAAGTGAAGATCGGAGCCCCGAAGAACAAGCAGTTGCTCCGTTTGATGGAGAACGGGGAGTACCGCAAGCTCCTCGACAAGACCGACCTCGAAATGCACGGCGACATCAACAAGGGGGCCATGCATGAGTTGAAGGAGGAATTATTTTTCACCCTCGACGAGAAGCAGCACCAGGCCGATTTGACGGAGCGCGGCCGGAATTTCCTCCAGCCGGACGATCCCGACGCCTTCATGATGCCGGATCTGCCGAGCCAATACATCGACATCGAAAAGCGGAACGAACTTTCGCCGGAGCAAAAAGAGGCCGAAAAGGGGAAAGCCCAGGAGGCGTTCGAAAAAATTAGCGAAGACATCCACGCCATCAGCCAGTTGCTCCGGGCGTATTCGCTTTACGAAAAGGATGTCCGCTATGTCGTCCAGGATGGCAAAGTGGTGATCGTCGACGAGAACACCGGCCGCATCATGCCCGGACGTCGCTGGAGCGACGGCTTGCACCAGGCGGTGGAAGCCAAGGAAGGGGTGACGATCGAGCGCGAGACCCGGACGTTCGCCACCATCACCATCCAGAATTACTTCCGGATGTATGAAAAGCTCTCCGGGATGACCGGCACGGCTGAGACCGAAGCCAACGAGTTCTTCGACATTTACAAGATGAAGGTGATGGTCATTCCGACCCATCGTCCGTGCATCCGGATCGACGTGAACGACGTCATCTTCAAAACCCGCCGCGAAAAATACAACGCGGTCCTGGCCGAGATCCAGGAAGCCAACAAGCGGGGGCAACCGGTCCTGGTCGGCACGGTTTCGGTCGAAGCTTCCGAATTGCTCAGCCGGATGTTGAAGCGGGTGAACATCGTCCACACCGTCCTCAACGCCAAGTTCCACGAAGCGGAAGCCGACATCATTTCTCGCGCCGGGATCCGTGGGGCCGTGACCATCGCCACCAACATGGCCGGTCGCGGCACCGACATTAAACTGGGTGAGGGCGTCGACGAACTCGGCGGACTTTACGTGGTCGGCACCGAGCGCCACGAATCCCGCCGGATCGACCGCCAGTTGCGCGGCCGTTGCGCCCGTCAGGGAGACCCGGGCCGCAGCAAATTCTTCATCTCGCTGGAAGACGACCTGATGCGCCTCTTTGCTTCCGCCGGTCCGATCGGAAAGATCATGGAGCGGGCCATGGCGGAAGGGGAAGAGCTGCAACACCCGTTGTTGAACCGCTCGATCGAGTCGGCCCAGAAGAAGGTCGAGCAACAGAATTACTCGATCCGCAAGCGCCTTCTCCAATACGATGACGTGCTGAGCCAGCAGCGCGAAGTGATCTACGGGTTGCGCAACGACGCGATCCGTGGTGACGCTCCGAAGGAGATCATTTTTGAAATGATCGAGGAGGAACTCGACGTCCGCCTCGACGATGCCGGGGTCGGCGGCAAGGAAGCCGGTTCCAGCCAGGATCTCGAAAACCTGGTCGGCTGGCTCAACTCCCATTTCCCGATCGCCCTCAAGTTGGAGGAAGTCGAAGGGAAATCGCGGGAAGAGATCCGCGGTCTGGTTTTGGAGAAAATCCAAAAGGCTTACGGGGTCAAGGAATCGGTCGAGAATCCCGACGCGATCAAGATGTTGGAACGCTACGTCGTGATCAGCTCGATCGACCGCCATTGGCAGGAGCATTTGACCGAGATGGAAGATCTCCGCCGCAGCGTCGGATTGCGCGGCTACGGCCAGAAAGATCCGTTGATGGAATACAAAGGGGAGGCTTACACCTTCTTCGAGGAATTGATGAGAAACGTCCGGCGCGATATCTGCACCGGTTTGTTCCGCTCGGCCTCGAACATCAAAGCCTTTGAAAACATGCTGGCGGTGCTCTCGCAGAACGCCCGGGCTCAAGGTCCGGCCGATGCTCCCGCGACCCAGCCTTCCAACATCGGCAATCCGCGGGCCGCGGCCCACGCCGGCGCGGTCGCCGGAGGCGCTCCCCGCAAGGAGATTGAGTTGCCGAAGGTTTCCGTGCGTCGCGAAGTTCCCAAAGCCGGACGCAACGATCCATGTCCGTGCGGCAGCGGCAAGAAGTTCAAGAAGTGCTGCGGCGCCTCGTGAGGCGTTGAGCGGAAACCTGCCTTTGACGCTATGACGATCCCGTTATGGTCGAAGGGGGCGCCCGGGGCTCGGGGGCACGCGGAGGCCGACATCCCGGCGGTCACCCCGTGGCTGCCGGATCCGGAAGTCGCGACCGGGGCCGCCATGGTGGTTTGTCCCGGTGGCGGTTATGTCGGACTCGCCGCGCATGAAGGGGAGGGTTACGCCCGATTTTTGAACACCCACGGCATCGCCGCGTTTGTCTTGCGTTATCGGCTCGGCTCAGGCGGTTACCGTCATCCGGCGATGTGGCAGGATGCCTCCCGGGCCGTTCGGTTGGTCCGATCTCGGGCGAATTCCTGGAAAGTCGATCCCGCCCGGGTCGGAATCATGGGTTCTTCGGCCGGCGGACATCTCGCCGCGACGTTATTGACCCAATTCGATCTTGGACAACCCGAGGCGGCCGATCCGGTGGAACGGGAAAGCAGTCGTCCCGATCTGGGGGTGCTCTGTTATCCGGTCATCACCATGGGCCTTGGAGGCCACACCGGTTCCCGGTCGAATTTGCTCGGCGACGATCCCGACCCGGAACTGGTCGAGAGGTTGTCGGCGGAAAAGCAGGTCACTGTGGAAACGCCCCCGGTCTTCGTTTGGCACACCTTTGAAGACGCCTCCGTGCCGGTAACCCATAGCCTCGCCTTCGCCTCCGCCCTCGCGGCGAAGCGAGTGCCGTTTGATCTCCATGTTTACCAGGACGGAGCCCATGGCCTCGGACTGGGCAGTCGCGAATATGACCCCGCGAAGCACCATCCCTGGACCCGGGACCTGGTGTATTGGTTGAGGCGGCAAGGCTTCGTGTAAACGCGGGCCGGCCCAAGGCAGGGCTATTCCATCTGGCCCCCTTGTCGTGAAACAGGCATTCCTGCCTGTTTTTTCACAGACAGGAATGTCCGTGCCACGGTGGTTGTGTGCCCGCGTTCCCGCGGTCCCACCTCGATCTGAAACCGGAACTCCAACAGGGCAGACGCTCCACCGCAGGGAGTCTTTTGGCTTGCGGCGATATCGGCCCCGGTCGAGGATTCAACGAACACGTTGGGATAAACTTATAACAAGCAGTTGATAGCCGCAAAAAGGCGCAAGACACGCAAAATAAGGAGAGTTCATTGGAGGAACTTGCTTAGCCGGTTGGGGGGTTCGGTTTTCTCATAGCTGGCGTGACCTTTTCCTGATTTTGAGCCGTTGCGCCTTTTCGTGGCTCACTCAATTGCGGAATATAAAATGAAAGCTTTTCTGTTGTTGCCTCTTTTCTTTTGTTTGGTGGTCTCCGCCCACCTTCTTGCCGGGCCGCGCCCGATCGAGCGATTGGAATGGACGGATATTCGCCGGGGCATCATCGAAACTTATTCCGGAGCGGAGACCTATCGTGACCGCGGAGTCGTACGCGGCGTTTACTTGCAGGCGCGGGAGGCGTTTGTCGAAGGGAGCGATTTGTCTTACGAGGTTGTCCAGGATCGGATCCTTTATTTCGAAACGGCTTATCGCTCCGGAACCTCTTTTCGTATGGAAACGCTCGTTCCGGCGGGACGGAACCGTGAAATGCGGATGGTTTTTACGCGAACGAAAGACGCGGCGGAAATTCAAAACGATGGCGAACGGAGATCTGTCGCCCCGGAGGGATTGATCCCGAGTGCGGGTGGTCACTTGTCATTCCATGATGTGCGGGGAAGCGAAATTCCCGCTCTCCTGTACGGCATGCGCAGTCAGGAAGTGATCTGGAATTCTGGATCGCACATTGAGGAGGTCGGCTACAATAACCGTCCGGCTTATCGGCTGACCGGGCGCGATCGCCTTGATACCTTCACGTTATGGGTGGATCAGGAAACGATGCTGATTTTGGCCATGGAGCGGGTCCGGCAAACGGGGGCGCGATCGATGGTGGTGGTGACCACACTGTATCAACCCGAGCGAAACGTCTCGTTGGACCAGACGGTTTTCGGTCCCGAACCGACCGATTTTTCCGGTCACGCGGGATTGTGGCACTTTCCGCCCATCGATGTGGCGGGTGCTTTGGCGAGGATGGAATGGGCGCGGACCGGAACGCTAAATCCGTCGTCGTCCCTTCCGCCTCCGTTTCAGGATGCTCCGGGAAGCAGTGGCGCGTCGTACGTTTCGAGTCGACCGCCGGCGCCGTCGGTCGATGTTTTGCCGGTGGTGTCTCCGGCGCCGACGCCGGCGCGGATCACCGCCGATCAGTTGGCGGCGGTGGTGTTGATCGAAGGGGAGAGCGGTCAGGGGACCGGGTTTCTGACTCGGATCAACGACATCTCTTTTGTTATCACCAATCTCCATGTTTTAGCCGACGCGAAGACTCTCCGAATCCGGAATTCCCGGGGCCAGCAACTGGCGGTTCGCGGGATTCATGCCGCCCGCGGTCACGATGTGGCATTGATTCGGGTGGACGAGACGCCCGGTGGTTTGGTTATGGCGGCCGATGCGGCGGCCTCGCTGATCGGCGACGAAGTGGTTGTTCTCGGGAATCGTCTCGGCGGCGGGGTGGTGACTCAGGAACGGGGAGGCATTTTGGGGATCGGACCGGACCGTATCGAGGTTGACGCGAAATTCCAGCGAGGAAACAGCGGCAGTCCGATTCTGAACATTGGAACCGGTGAAGTGATTGGGATTGCCAGCTACCTGCAGGAAGTGTCGATCCTCGGCATCCAGCCAACAACCGGTTCGGAGGGAAAACCGTCCCGGGAGACGACGACCCGATGGTTTGGATACCGGTTCGATTCAATTTCCCAATGGGAGCGGCTCGATTGGAACGAATGGCAACGCCAGGGAGCGGAGTTACGGGCTTTCCGTGAGCGATCGGAGGTGCTCCTGGCCTTGCTCCAAGGGGAGCGGGAAGTCTACATGCGCGATCCGGCGTTCCGTCGCATCGTGGAGCGGTTCGAACGCGACGTGACGACCCATCGTATCAGTAACGATGAATACGCCCGGCGGGTCCGGGAGTTCATCAACGAGTTGCTGAACTACGGTCGGGCGGATCTCCGGAGGCTTGACGGACAATTCTACGATTATTTCAGCAGCAGCCTTTATTTCGATACCAGCATTCCCCTGCAGCGCGATTTCCGTCGCCAGCTTATCCAATACCTGGAGGACCGCGAACGCGACGTCCGCGCCTTCCGTCAGATGCTGGGACGGTGATGCGCCGCGTGACAACGGTCTTCGGCTAAAGCGTGCAGTCCGGCTTTTGCTCTGTTTCATCGAGTGAAAACTCGATGCTACGTAGCATCCGGCTTTCGCCGGATGAAGGAGCGCGGTTCAGCCACGATTTTAGCCGACGGTCTTCGGCTATAGCGTGCAGTTCCGGCTTATGCTCTGTTTTATCGAGTGAAAACTCGATGCTACGTAGCATCCGGCTTTCGCCGGATGAAGGAGCGCGGTTCAGCCACGATTTTAGCCGACGGTCTTCGGCTATAGCGTGCAGTTTCGGCTTACGCTCTGTTTCATCGAGTGAAAACTCGATGCTCCGTAGCATCCGGCTTTCGCCGGATGAAGGAGCGGTGGGCTTCGGCCGACGGTCTTCGGCTGAAGTCCGAAGTTCGGTGATTGTCGTTCAGCTGGCGTCAGTGAGTTCGGCGGGGGTGGAGCGTTTTTCGAGAATCGGCGCCAAAGTTTCCCAGACGGTGCGGGCCATGACGCGGTGGCCTTCGCCGGTCGGGTGGATGCCGTCGGGGAGGTTCAATTCCCGGACGCCGCCGACGCCTTCCAGGAGGAAGGGGATCAAGGCGGCGTCGTTCTCTTCGGCCAAGGCCGGGAAAATCGCGGCGAATTGTTCGCTGAAACCGGCCCCCATGTTGGGCGGGACTTGCATGCCGGCGATCACCACCTTGGCGTCGGGTTGCTTCTCCCGAACCCGGTCGATGATCCCTTGCAGATTACGCCGGGTGTCGGCGGGATTTAGGCCGCGGAGGCCGTCGTTGGCCCCGAGTTCCAACACGAAAATGTCAATTTTCTGGCGGAGGATCCAGTCGATGCGGCGCAGACCGCCGGCGCTGGTTTCGCCGCTGAGGCCGGCGTTGACCGATTGAAACCGCCAGCCCCGTTGGTCGATTTTCTCCTGGATGAAGGCGGGGTAGGTCTCGTCAGGACTGATCCCGTAGCCGGAGGTGAGGCTGTCGCCGAAGAAGACGATCCGGGGGGTGGGGGGCTGACCGGAGGCGGTCGACGCGGTCGCCCAAGCCGGAAATGCGATTCCGAGGAGGAGAACGAGGATGGGAAAAATCGGTTTCTTCATAAAATCGGAGGGAAATCCAAGGCGGTTTCTTGCTTTTCGCCGCAATGATCTTTGTTTGACGCTCGAAAGCTATATCGACAATTACTCTGGTGCCAAGCCTGACCGCCATAATTCCGGCAAAGTTCCCCGATCGGCGATCGATTTGGGAAATTCGTCGGAACAGTTGGCCGATAACGGTTTCACTAGAAATACCATTTATGAGCGAGCGACAGATTTTGCAGGTTGACCGGGTGACCAAGACCTACCGGACCGGGACCCATTCGTTGACGGTGTTGAAGGAATTGACCTTCTCCCTCGAAGACGGCGCCACGTGCGCGATCGTCGGTCCTTCCGGGAGCGGGAAGACGACGTTGCTCGGTCTCTGCGCCGGTTTGGACCAAGCCACCTCCGGTTCGGTCGCCATCGCCGGGCGTGATCTCGGCAAAATGAACGAAGATCAGCGGGCGGCGGTGCGGAACGAATTGGTCGGTTTCGTCTTCCAGAATTTCCAATTGATCCCGACCCTGACCGCCCTCGAGAACGTGATGGTGCCGATGGAGCTCCGGGGAAAAGGGGATGCCCGGAAACCGGCGACGGAACTCCTGCGGCGGGTCGGTCTCGGGCAGCGGCTCGACCATTACCCGGTGCAACTCTCGGGGGGCGAACAGCAACGGGTCGCCCTCGCCCGCGCCTTTATCAACCGTCCCCGGATCCTCTTCGCCGACGAACCGACCGGCAATCTCGACGCCGAAACCAGCGATAAGGTGATCGACATCTTGTTCGAATTGAATCGCGAAGCCGGGACCGCGCTGGTGCTGGTGACGCACGATCTCGAACTCGCCCGATTGACCGATCGGATCATCCGGTTGAAGAACGGGGAAATGGTCGAGGAAGAAGCGTTCGCGGTCCGCTGAGGCGGCGCGGCGGGAAGAGGAAATTTCGTTTATGAGCTGGATTTTGAAAATGGCTTGGCGGGACAGCCGCTCGAGCCGGAAGAAACTGGTCTTGTTTTCGCTGGCGATCATCTTCGGAGTCGGCGCCCTGGTGGCGATCCGGTCGTTCGGTCACAACCTGGAAGCGGCGGTGCAGGAGCAATCGAAGTCGCTGGTCGGGGCCGACCTCGTGATCGGATCGCGGGCGAATTTCACGCCGGAGATGGAGGAATTGATCGCGCCGCTCGGCACCCGGCAGGCCCGGGAAGTGAGCTTTTCCTCGATGGTCTATTTTCCGAAAACGGAAGACAGCCGTCTGGTCCAGGTGAGGGGATTGAAGGGACCGTTTCCGTTTTACGGAGTCTTCGAGACGGCACCGGCCGACGCCCGGGAACGGCTCGACAACGAGCGGGTGATCATCCTCGAAGAGAGCGTGATGGTGCAGTTCGGCGTCCAGGTCGGTGATCCGGTGCGGATCGGATCGGCGACGTTTGAAGTGGCCGGAGCGGTCAAGCGGGTTCCGGGGGAAATGGCGGCGGTCGGATTGCTGGCGCCCCGGGTTTACATCCCTTACGACGCGGTCGAGGAGACCGGGTTGTTGCAATGGGGGAGCATCGCCCGGCACAAGGTGTTCATCGAATTTCCGCCGGAAACCAGTGTGACGGCGGTGTTGCGGGAAATCCGGCCGCAGTTGCGGGAGTTCCGGCTCTGGACCGAGACGGTGAAACGGCGTCAGGAAGACCTTGGCCGGACCATGGAGCACGTCCAATCGTTTTTCCAATTGGTCGGATTCGTCGCCCTGCTTCTCGGGGCGATCGGGGTGGCGAGCGCGGTGCACGTCTATGTGAAACAGAAGATCGGGACGGCGGCGGTGTTGCGCTGCCTCGGGGCGAGTTCGCGTCAGGCGTTTGGGATTTACCTGGTGCAAGGAATGGCGCTCGGCGTGATCGGGGCGGGCGTGGGAGCACTGCTCGGGGTCGGCTTGCAGTTGCTTTTCCCGGCGTTGTTGCGCGATTTCCTGCCGTTCGATGTCTTGGTTTTTGTTTCGTGGCGGTCGGTGTTGGAAGGATTCGCGGTCGGTTTCAGCATTTGTGTGATCTTCACGCTGCTGCCGTTGCTCGGAATCCGGCGGGTCTCCCCTTTGCGGGCGATCCGGCGGGGCGAGAACTTCGAGAAAACCCGGCGGCGCGACCCGTTGCGCTGGGTGGTCTATGGATTGATCGCGGCCGGAGTGACCGGATTCTCGGTGATGCAAACCGGAAGTCTGCGGTCCGGCATCGGATTCGCCGGGGGAATCGCGGTGGCCTTTTTGGCTTTGGCGGCGGTCGCCTGGGGGATCATTTACCTGGTGAAACGGTTCTTCCCGCGGGGTTGGCCGTATGTTTGGCGGCAAGGATTGGCGAACCTTTATCGTCCGGAAAACCGGACGGTTTTGCTGATGTTGGCGCTCGGTCTCGGCACGTTCTTGATTTTAACCCTGTATCTCTCGCGGGACCTGTTGTTGCACCAAGTGGCGGTGCTCGGTGAAGGGGAGCGGCCGACGATGGCCTTCTTCGACGTGCAGGACGACCAGCAGGAACCGATCGCGGCGATGATGGCGGAGATGGGCCTGCCGTTGATGCAGAACGTCCCGATCGTGACGATGCGGTTGGCGGAGGTGAACGGGCGGACCGTGTCCGAAATCATCCGGAGCGGCGAGTCGGCGATACCCGATTGGGTGCTTCGCCGCGAATACCGGTCGACTTACCGCAACCATTTGGTCTCGACCGAGGAGTTGGTTGCGGGGAGTTGGGTCGGTTCGGTGGAGCCGGATCACGCCGGACCGTATCCGGTTTCGGTGGAGCAAGGGATCGCCAACGATCTGAACCTGGCGCTCGGCGACACCTTGGTTTTCGACGTGCAGGGGTTGCCGGTCGAAACGGTGATCGGCAGTATCCGGAAAGTGGAGTGGCACCGGCTGCAACCAAACTTTTTCGTGCTCTTCCCGGAAGGAGTCCTCGAACCGGCGCCGAAGTTTCACGTGATGGTCACCCGGACCGAAACCGACGAACAATCCTCGGCCCTGCAACGCCGGATCGTGCAGGAGTTTCCGAACGTCTCGGCGATCGATCTGTCGCTGATTTTGGAAACGATCGATTCGATCATGACCCAGGCCGCCTTCGTGATCCGCTTCATGGCGATGTTCACGGTCGCCACCGGACTGGTGGTGCTGGCGGCGGCGGTGGCGACAAGTCGGTATCAACGGATGCAGGAGGCGATCCTTTTGCGGACCCTCGGGGCCTCCCGGTTGCAAGTGGAGAAGATCATGTTGATCGAGTATCTCTTCCTCGGGGCGTTCGCCGGACTGACCGGGTCGCTGCTTGCGGTGGGGGCGGCCTGGGGATTGGCGGCGTTCGTCTTCAAGGTGCCGTATTTGCCGTCGATGCTCTCGCCGGTGATCGCGATCATGGCCTCGGCCTGCGTGACGGTGTTGGTCGGAGTTTTTTCCAGCCGCGGAGTCCTCGATCAACCGCCGCTGGAAGTGTTGCGGGCGGAGAGTTAGCGTCAGCCGCCGAGGCGGCTGGCGCATAGACGATAGCTGATAGACAATAGACAATTGAAGAATCTCGGCGCGACGGCGTGAGACCGTTGATGAGCGATGGGTGGGCTCCTGATTTCCATTCTCGCCATTGGGGATGGTTCTTGAATGATTCGCGGATATGGAAGTTTTGTTGATTGCTGTTTTCGCGGGGGGCGGGTTCATCGTGGCTTACCATACCTACGGGCGGTGGCTCGGCAGGCGGATCTTCGAGCTTTCGGCGAAATCGGTCTGTCCGTCGGAACGGTTTTCGGATGGACAGGATTACGTTCCGACCAAGACCGCGGTGGTTTTCGGACACCATTTCACATCAATCGCGGCGACCGGTCCGATCGTCGGTCCGGCGATCGCGGTGATTTGGGGATGGTTGCCCGCCTTGCTCTGGGTTTTGCTCGGATCGATTTTCATTGGAGCGGTCCATGACCTCGGCAGTCTGGTGGTCTCCCTGCGAAACAACGGACAGACCGTCGGCGACATTGCCGGACGTGTCCTGAACCGACGGGTACGGATCCTGTTTTTGTGCGTCCTCTTCCTGGCTTTGACCATCATCATCGCCATTTTCGGGCTGGTGATCGCGGCGGTCTTCCGGCAGTTTCCGGCGGCGATCTTCCCGTGCCTGGTGCAGATTCCGATCGCGGTCGCGGTCGGGCTCTGGCTGCACCGACAGGGAGTGAATCTGGTGATTCCCTCGGTCGTCGCGCTGGCGCTGATGTATCTGACGGTGATCTTCGGCAACACCAATTTCAGTTTTCCAATGTTCGGGTTTCAGGCCGGCGAATGGGGGCTTCAGGCGATCAACCAGTGGTTTGCCTCATGGCCGACGATCGTGTGGGTGGCGGTGTTGCTGGTCTATTCGTTCATCGCCAGCGTGATCCCGGTTTGGGTGCTGCTGCAACCGCGGGATTACATCAACGCTCTGCAATTGATTTCCTCGCTCGGCCTGGTCCTGATCGGTCTGGTGGTGGCGGCGGTGATTGGCGGGGCTCCGCTTGCGGCGGAAGCGGCGCGGCAACCGTTGGAGATCAGCGCCCCGATGATTCAGTGGAATCCGGCCGGAGCGCCCCTGATGTTTCCCTTTCTGTTCATCACCATCGCCTGCGGGGCGATTTCCGGGTTCCATTGTTTGGTCAGTTCGGGGACCAGCAGCAAACAACTCCGCCGGGAAACCGACGCTCAGTTTATTGGATACGGGTCGATGTTGACGGAAGCGTTCCTCGCGACACTGGTGATTCTGGCCTGCGTCGCCGGAGTCGGCCTCGGCGTGATGGCCGCCGATGGGTCGGTATTGACCGGATCGGCGGCTTGGGCGGATCGATACAGCTCTTGGGGGGACGCGGGCGGCCTGGCGGCGACGGTCGGGGCGTTCGTGCAAGGGGCGGGGAACTTCCTGACGGCGATGGGCCTACCGGCGGCCGTCGCGGTGGCGTTGATGGGCGTGTTCGTCGCCTCGTTCGCGGCCACCACCCTTGACACCGCGACCCGGTTGCAACGCTACGTCATCCAGGAATTAGCGGTTGCCTTTACCGGGGTTGGGAATGATCGGGAAGAGGGAGGTAGCCGGGGTCGGACAAAGAATCCCTTTGAGTATTTGAAGAACAAATACGTTGCGACCCTGCTCGCGGTGACGGTGGCGGGGGCGATCGCCTCCTTGCCGGCTCCAACCGCACCCGTGTGGAATCTGCAAACGGCGGGTGGCGGCGGACTGTTCCTATGGCCGGTCTTCGGCGCCACCAATCAGTTGATAGGCGGTTTGGCCTTCCTGGTGATTGCCTTTTGGCTGTGGCGGCGGGAAAAACCGATCGCGTTCATCGTATTGCCCCTGATCTTCATGTTGATTCTTCCGGCCTGGGCGATGTTGTGGCAAGCCTTCGTGCAAGCGCCCGGTCAGGAAACCAGCTGGTTGCAGGATGGAAACTGGCTCCTGCTCGGCATCGCCTTGATCACCATCGCCCTGGAAATCTGGATGATCGTCGAAGCGATCCGCTTGTTCCCGGTGGTTCGCGGCGTGCGCGAACCGGAAGCGCCGTCGATAGCGACCGCCATTGCCGCGACCCGGAAAACTGAAGCGAGCGACCGGATCGCGGGGTGAGCCTTTCGAACCGGGCGCTTACGACAAAGCGGGACCGCATGAATGCGGGACTCCAACATGTCAGATGAAACAGCTTGCCAAGCCGATTCTCCTGCGGGAGAACGTCGGTTCAGGTTGGAGTTTCGGCTTCAGCCGGTTTTCCCGGACATGCGGTACTTCAACAAGCGGGCGAGTTGCCGTCGCAGATCAAAGAATTGGCTGGAACCAGTCGGTAGTTTTAAACCTATGACAACCTACGTTTACGAAACGATCCCCCACAACGAAGGGGAAAAACCGAAGACCTTCGAGATCCGGCAGAGCATGAAAGAGGCTCCGCTGACCAAACATCCGGAAACCGGAGAGCCGATCCGCCGGGTGATTCTCGGCGGATTCGGATTGATGAAACCCGGATCTTCCGACGGTGGTGGATCCTCCTGCGGGTCCGGCTGCGGATGCCATTGATCGGAGGCAACGGGCGATGAAAGTCCTGATTCTTTGCACCGGAAGTTCCTGCCGGAGTCAGATGGCGGAAGGACTCTTGCGGCGGGCGGACGGCATGTTCGAAGTTCACAGCGCCGGAGCGAAACCGTCGGGACGGAATGGCCCCAGGCAATCATGACCGAAGCAGAAAACGAAGGCGTGGAATCGCTCGGCGCCAAAGACCGGGCGTCATTCGAAAGAGCGACCTGTCGGACAGTGCGACGAACCCGAGCGGCGGTGGAACGTTGAGGCGTGACGGCGTTCCGCCGGTTTTACGTGGCGAAGATTCTCCTTTACCCGGCTTTTTCGACCGGTTTGACTGGAACGCATGCGGGCTTCTATCCTCCTTGCTTTTTTCGCTGCCACCCTGCTTGGGTTGAGTAGTTCCCGTGGATTGGCGGACGAGTTTCGTGAATTCACCAGTAACGAGGGGGAAGAAAGGATTCGGGCGAAAGTTTTGCGGGCAAACCATGAACATGTCTGGATTCAACGGGAGGATGGCAGGCAATTCCAGGTTCCCTTGAGTCGTTTCAGTGAAAACGATCGACGTTATGTAAGTGAGTGGCGACGCAAAGAAGGAATGTTTCCACCCGACGCTTTTCGCGTCACCACCAGTCGCTACAACGACGGTCCGCAGAGCACCCGTTTCAGTCCGGTAACTTGGGTCGGCTCCGACGGGCGGCAAAATTGGGATCGCCGAGGAATCCGGCATATCACTCGAAATGTTGGGTATGAGATTACCCTTGAGAACCGTCGATCCGATCCGGTTGAAGGACTTCGAGCGGAGTATTTGGTTTTCACGTCGGACCAGCGGAACCGTCTATCGGTCGCGCGCGCCGGAGAGACGGCGTTACCTCCGGTAGCCGGTTGGCGCCAAGTGGTGTTTAAGACCGGAACGGTTGAGACTGAACAGATTACGAACCATTATAGTCGGTCGAGCAGTACCGAGCGAAATCTCGGCGGAGTGTGGATTCGGCTGTATCAGGGCGATCTCCTCGTATTTCAATTTTCCGCGCCCGCGTCGATCCTGGAGAACGAGGAATGGAGGATTCCGCTGAAATAAGGGTTTCAATCTAATTTACGCTATGCTCCATCAACCCTTTTATCGTGCCACCGCCAATTGGACGGCCTCGGATCGGAAAGGCCGTCCATTGACCCGGTCGGCGACGGCGATTTCGCACACCAGCGCGGAAGATGCGAAACGGAGGGCGCAGGCGGAAGCAAGGCGATGGGTGGAGGAGGCGATCTCGGGCGATGACGCTCTTGAGAGTTACGGTTACGGCGAACGGTTCCGGGTGGAGCCCGTCGTGCGTCGAATCGGAATTCCGGGTACGCCGGGTAGCGCGGCTATTTCGATCAACGGATATGGGAGTGAGGTGCTCAACACCGAACGACTGATGTTCGTCGACGTCGATCTTCCGCCCCCTCGCAACACCAGTTTGTGGGGACGGCTGTTTGGTGCGCACAAGGAAACCGATGTTCACATGGACCGGGCGATCGACCGGTTAACCGATTTGCTTTCCAGGGAGCCGGATTCCCGGGTGCGGGTCTATCGGACCGCCGCGGGATTGCGGTATCTTTTTGTGAATCGCCCGTTTGATGCGACTGCGGAGGAAACCGCCCAAATGATGCGGGGACTGGAGGCGGACGAAAAATTCGTCGTTCTCTGTCGGGTTCAGAAATGTTTCCGGGCGCGGTTGACGCCGAAACCGTGGCGGTGCGGGATCGTAGCCGCCCGACCGAAGTTCGAGGGAACCAGCGACCAACCGGGACCGGAGTATCAAGCCTGGAGAACATTTTACCAGGAGGCAGCTTCGGCGTATGCGACTTGTCGTTTCGTGGAGGAATTCGGGCACGGGGCAACCGATCCCGCCTTGCGGGAGTTGGTCGACCTTCACGATTCGATGACGAAAAGCGACAGCGGCGCACCGTTGGCTTGAACTGTCAGTGCTCCGTGAGATCGGAATGCGGAGCCGGCGGGATCGCCGACTCCGGTCGCTCGCGGACGAGCCTCAGGTGACTGGCGCCGGTGCCGCCGGCGGAGAACTCGCCGGCCGGCGTTTCCGGCTCTCGAGCTCGGCGCGGTAGCACCGCAGACCATTCGTGGTGAGTTCAGACGGATTAATCGCCGCCAATTCACCATCGGTCAGTTCGGCATATTGTTTGCGGATCTCGTCCTCGGAGGGATCATCCAGGGAAAACCATTTGAAGACTTTCATTTACTCCTTTTCAGTTGTGATTCGATTGTTGGCCGGACTTTTCGAGAGCCCGGTGGATCAACTCAAATCAACTGAAAAGGAGGGGCGCGGGCCGGAGCGCCGGATTCGCGCGAAAGAATAGATCGATGGACGGTCGTCCGAACAGCCGATGGAGGGCAAGGAGCCGGCTCAATCGAATGCTCGCGGGGCGAGAGGTCGCCGGGAAATCCGTCGCCCGAGATTCGATGGGAACCAGGAGCAAACGACGACTGCACCGCCTCGCAAATCAGAACCGGGACGGACGGCGGTAAATTGTCGTCGATGCGGAGATCGTCAGGGGCGGTCCACCGGAATTCGCCCAAAGGTTGGAAACCGGCGACAAGCAAGGCCACCATTACCACCGCCTGGAGGCAGGTAGCCGTGATTCGACCGACGAGCGCGTGTGCTTTTTCGACTGACAACGAAGATCTTCTTCCTCTCTTTCGCGGAGAAGTCAACGCGGCGTGAAGGAAATCACCTCGTTACCTTAAATTGATCGATTGGGTCCGGTGGATTCGGAATCGAAACCGACCCGGAGATTGGGTATGCTGTCCGAAGCATGGGTGAACTCTGGAAAGTGGTTTGGGTTGTAGTTTTCGCAATGTTCGGAGTCGAGACCTTGTTCGGCGCCGAGCGGATGGCGCAGGGCCTGACGGTGGACCAGCATCGAGCGTTGGGAACGGATCCGGAAGGAACGGGGCCGTTTTTAGAGATAAATACGCCGGATGGAGCGGTCCGTTTTTTGATTTCGCGGACCTCGGCGTTGGAATATTTGGCTTGGATTGGGGGAAATCCAGGAGCTGACCGGCGCCCGCTGGAGGATGCGGCGGGTGACGGGGTGGCGAATCTGATCGGGTTTGGGTTGGATCTGGCAACGCCGGAAACGGCATCTCCGGTGGTTGAAGCGATGCCGCGGCGCCGAACGGTTGAAATCGGCGGGAGTGACCGCGGGGCGGTCGAGTTCGTGGCGTTAAAGTCCCCCGAACGAAACCGGATCGTCTATGGATTGGAGGTGAAAGAGGAGGCATGGGGTTGGCGGACGATCGAGCGTCCCGAAGTGATCGAGCGGGTCGCGCTCGGCGACGGTTTGGAGCGGGTGATATTGGCGGGGGATCCCAGCGATCAGGACGTTCGATTGGTTATCCGATATGAACCCCGGCCGACTTTTTTCGCCCATTACATGAGCGATTTGAATCCGGGGTGGAGTGCGATGGCGTATTTGACGACGCCGGACCCCGCTTATTCCCGGCTGTTTCACGACGACCCCGAGCGAATGAAACCGCCGGAAGATCCTTCGATGCATTTCCGCAGCACCGGCGGGGTTCATCGGGATCTGCCATTGCTACCGCCCGGTTTTCAATTTTCCACGGCGGTGGAAAGTGCGGAATTTGAAATCCGGCGGGCGATCCGGGCGGGAGTCGACGGATTTGCCGTCAATGCCCTGGACGGTGAAACGGCGTTTGTTGAAGCGCTTTTTGCAGGGGCGGCGCGTATTCGGAAGATGGATTCAGCAGCCCCGGCTTTCGCAGTCGGGCTGTCGATCGATATCATGGTGCTTCCTCACGAGGAACGAAAACTCCTGCCGACGGTGGCGGGGGTGATCGGGCGTTGGTTGGAGGCGGGGCGAAAACCCGAACACGCGCCGCACCTGGCCCGGCGCGGGGGAATGCCGCTGGTGATGGGGTATCAATCGCATTGGATTTGGATCGATTATTTGACCCGCCGATTCGAGCAGTGGGAGATGGAGGAAGGCCGGGAAGCCGGATGGCGGGATGACCGGATTGGCTGGCTGGAAGAATTCGGGGAATCTCCGAGGCCGCCGACTCTACCGGAAACGATCCGGGAGTCTTATCGGAAGAAAGTAGCGGAACGCCTGGCGAAGATGCGGGAAGATCTGGACCCGATCGCGGACGACGAATCCCGGCGGGATTTCGGGTATTTCCGACGACGGGGGATGGACGCGGAGGAGGCGATACGGCAGGCGATGCAATCGGGGGCGCGTCGCCAGGCCCGCGGCGAGACGGTCAGGGAATGGGCGAAAGATCCGGATGGCTGGAGGCGGATCCGGGATGCCTATCGATTGCTGGAAAGGATGACGGGAGAGTCGATATTTTGGCAATTCGACGCGGTCGATTTGGAGTATGTGGCGGGGGATCTGGAAGGGGCGATGCGCCTGGTGGCGAAGGATTTTCCGGCGGTGAACATGTTCCTGCCGAAGGAAAGGCAGACCGATATCATCCGACGGGTCACCCGTAAGCAGGGGGCCGAGTGGGGGGAACCGCTATTCGCGCAATATGTGGCTTACGCTCAGAACGAACGTGACGGGTTTTACTGGGGGAACTTCGACGGAGGACCCGGCACGCTGAGTTTTCGGAAGCATTGGTATGAAGCGTTGGGGGAGAATCTGGAGACGGGGGAACCGATCAAACGCCCGGAGTTGAATGACGCTCCGGACGGACGGTCATCATTGATTCAATACACCACTTGGAACGACTACATGGAGCATTCCCACTTGGCGCCGAGCCTGCAGTTGCGGTATGCGCTGGCGGAGCTAAACCGGTATTTCGCCGCCCGATGGCGGACCGGGCGGCCCCCACCGGATTTCGGGGAGAGGGTTTTTGTCTTTTATCGAAAGTATCCGGATCGACCGCAGCCGACGGCATTTCCGTTTTGGCATGCGCCGACGCAACATCCGGCGGAAATCGAAGTAATCACGATTTTGGATGAACCGGGGCGGTTGGAATTGATTCGGCCGGGGGAGAACGGCGAGCGGGAACGGGCCGAGGGGCGAACGGTGAAAGCCGGGTTTCACGTGGAGCGCTACACCGGGTCGGCCGGGGATCGTCTTTGGATGCCGGGCAAAATGAAAGCGCGGGTGACGGGCGGATCGCGGACGGCCATTTCGGCGACGGGTTGGGAAGAGGTGACGGACCGCCCTTTTCGTCAGGATTACACCCTGGCCGGGGCCTGTTCCCGGTGCGACGAACTCTGGGCGGAAGAAGTTCCTGAAGGAGCGATGCGCGGATTCGCGTATTCGGAGTATGGGGACGACGACGCCGACGGAATGCCGAACTGGTTTGAGATGCTTTATTTCGGGCGTGGATGGTTGGATTGGGAGAAGCGGACCGCGGCGAATCCGAACGATGACGCGAACGGAGATGGAATAAGCAATTTGAAGCATTATCGGAAGGGGAGCCATCCGGTGCGGATGGTCGCCCCGGAGTGACCTGATTTCGAGTCAGGTCGACTACGTCGGGCCTGTGCCGGTTGCCGAATGCGTGGTTTCGTCTTAATGTTTGAACACGCGTCATGGACGAATCAAAGAAAGGAGGAGAGAATAAAGCTGGAGCGCAAACGTTCGATCTTCGGGAGAGGAACGTCCTGCGGCTTTGGAGCCTTTTTTTTCTGATCGTTCTCTTCGTTCTGTTCCTCCTCCTGTTGTGGAAGGCGATCCCGGTCTTGCTCCTGCTCTTTTCCGGAGCGTTGATCGCGTTGGCCTTGCGGTTCATCAGCGATGTGTTGAGCCGATGGACGCATATTCCACCTTTGGTGATGTTGACGATACTGTTGGTGGTGATCGTCGGGGGAGGTGTGGGCGGTTTGATTGTGGCGGCTCCGACAATCACGGAGCAGTTTCGGGAATTGGGAGCCAATCTGCAGGAATCATTGGCGGATTTGGAAGGGCAGATCCGGGAATCGAAGGCGGCTTCGGCGACTGTCGAATGGTTATCCGGCTTCGGGGGAGAGGACGGTCCCGAGATCTGGGAGACGGTGGCGGGGGCTTTCACGACGACATTCGGAGCAACGGCGGCTTTTTTTCTGACATTGGTCGTCGGAGTTTTCCTCGCGTATAATCCGGGTCTCTACGTCCGTGGTTTTCTCCGGTTGATTCCGCTCGGGCGTCGGCGACGGGCGAGGGAAATCATGACCGAGTTGGCCGATGTCTTGCGCTGGTGGATGGTCGGGCAGTTGATTTCGATGATCGTACTCGGTGTCACGACCTGGTTGATGCTGCTGATTTTGGGGGTGCCGTTGGCGTTTATTCTCGGCTTTCTCACGGGGGTCTTGACCTTTATTCCGTATCTGGGGCCTTTTATCGCGTTGATTCCGATCCTGCTGGTGGCGCTGGCGGAGAGTCCGACTCTGATGTGGACGGTACTGGCCCTTTATTTGGTGATCCAAAACATCGAATCGAACGTCCTGATGCCGATCATCTTCCAGCAGACGGTCCACTTGCCGCCGGTCCTGACGATCGTGGCGCAGATTTTACTCGGAGCGATTTTCGGTTTTGTCGGTATCGTTCTGGCGACCCCATTGATGGCGGCGGGAATAACGTTGGTGAAAATGATCTACGTGGAAGATGTGCTGGAGGATTCGATGGAGGATCCGGTGAAGGTTCCGGACCCGTGATAATTTTCCGTGGAGAGAACGGAGGGTGATCGGGGGTGGACGGGTCTTGCTTCTTCCCGGAAATGAAGTTTACCTTGTTGGAAGTCCCCGGTTTTTCCGGCAATGCGGCCGAAGGGTCGAGGGGAGTTCCGCCGACTTTGTTCGAGCGGAGGCGGGGCGGACAACGAGCTTATCATTTTTGACGACTGAACCATGGCGACCATTTTAATCACTGGATCCAATCGAGGAATCGGACTGGCCCTGACCGCCGAATTCCTGCAGCAGGGTGAGCAGGTCATCGCGACTGCGCGCGACCCGGGGCACGCGGCGGAGTTGAAGGAGTTGGCCCGGGAGTTTCCGGAATCGTCGCTGTTGATCGAGCAGATGGATGTTTCCGATCAAGCCTCGGTCGAGCGGGTGGCCGCGACAGTCGGAGAGAAGGTGGGGAAAGTGGACGTGTTGATCAACAATGCCGGCGTTTTCCCTGAGGAAGGGGATGAGAAGCTGGAGGAACTTCGGCTGGACCAGTTGGAAAACGCGTTCGCGGTCAATGTGGTCGGTGCGGCCCGGGTCAGCCAGGTGTTTCTGCCGTTGTTGCGAAAGAGCGAGCGGGGCCGGATCGTGAATATCTCGTCAGGGGCCGGATCGATCACGGATAAGACGGATTCGCGGTATTATTGTTACTCCGTGTCGAAAGCGGCGCTGAATCAGTTCAGCCGGGCGTTGGCGGCGGAGTTGAAGCCGGAAGCAATCGTGGTGGTCCCGATCACACCGGGATGGGTGAAGACCGACATGGGCGGCGAACGGGCGGAATTGACGCCGGAGGCATCGGCGGGGAGTTTGGTCAAGACGATCAGCAAACTGACATTGAAGCAGACCGGATTGTTTCTGGACCGTCACGGGCGGAGCGGGGTTTACAATTGGTGAACCAGCGGGGGAGTGCGAAAGATGTTTTGCGGTTAAGAACAGGTAAGATGTTGAGGAGGAATGGATTCGATGAAGTTTGAGCCGGTGAAGTTGTCGATTAATTTTTATGTCCTGTGGGTCATCCTGGTGGTGGTGATCGGCTCTAAAGTATTTCTGATCCGGGAAGGCGTCGGGATGGCGGACATGTTGGGGGTCGCACTTTTCGGACTGGTGATGTTGGCGGCCTCTTACGTGGGAGCGTTGATCGCCTGGAACTTTGTCGAAAAAAAGCAGAAGACCGCCGAATTGACCTACCTCGGCGTCATGGTGTTTTTCTTTTTGATCCGGACGATCCGCCTTTACGGCGAAGGATTCGCGACAAGGCAGTGATCGAAAGGCGCGAATCGCCGCACCGCGACCTTTACCTTTAAACCGCAGGATTTAGCCGCGAAAAGGCACAAGAGGCGCAAAGATTGGTTAAGCGGAAGGACCGATTCACTCAACGGGTGACTGGTAATCATCGGCCTCTCATGAGCTACCCCATGCTCTTTGCGAATTTTGCGGCTATTCCAACTGCCGCGTTTAGGTATAGCCGCTTCCAGGCTACGCCTTGGGGTGGTAGATCACCGGCGAGAGTTCCATCGCGAGGTTTTGGCGGAATGTGTCCAGGTTGGGAACGGCTCCGAGGGCGACGAGTTGGTTGGCGATGTTTCCGACCGCGCTCCCTTCGAGGTTGAAGGAATAGACCGGGAGATTGGAACGGTCGGCGGTCGCCTGGCAAAGGAGTTGGTTTTTGGAGCCTCCGCCGACGATCAGGATTCGTTCGAAGGCCCGGCCGGTCATTTTCTCCATGGCGCGGATGGCATCCGCGTGGCCTTGGCCCAATGAATCGCAAATCAACCGGGTATAACCGGGGAGATCGTCGGGAGCGGTTTCGCCCTGGGCCTTGATTTGGGCGTCGATGGCTTCCTTCATCGATTTTGGATTGAACAAGGAACGGTCGGTGACGTCGATTTGATAGCCGAAACCGGGGTTGGCCTCGGCGGCGGCGATCAGTGTCTGCCAACCGGCCGAGTCGCGCGGCCGCTCGGAGAATGCCTCCATCGTTTGTTCGAGGAGCCAAAGACCGAGGCAGTTTTTGATCGGGCGAAACCGTCCGTTGCCGAGGCGCTCGTTGGAGATCTGATTGCGGAGAGCCTCCGTGCCGAGAAGCGGGGTGTCCGACTCGAACCCGATCAACGACCAAGTGCCGCTGCTCAGGAAGACGTCGTTGGAACCCTTCGGGCTGGGCATGGCGTCGTAGGCGCACGAAGTATCGTGGCCGGGAACCATCACCACCTCGACATCCTGCAGACCGTCGATGCCTTGGATTTTTCCGAGTCGCCGGGGCGAGAGCGCGGGCTCGCTGAACCAACCAGCGGGGATCCCGAAATAATCGAGGGTTTCCCGGGAAAGGCCGGTGGAACGGACATCGAGCAATTGGCCGGTGCTGAGAATTGAGATCTCGTTTTCTTGCCGACCCGAGAGGAGGAAATTGAAATAGTCCGGAAGGAGAAGGCAGCGTTCGGCCAAACCGCGAATGCCGGGGCAATTGACCAAGGTTTCCTGCAATTGAAGGGTGGTGTTAAAGGAAAGATTCTGGAGCCCGGTCCACGCGAAGACCTGGTCGATGCCACTCTCGTTTAATTTTTGAAAAAACGGATCGGTCCGGGAATCGCGGTAGGCGTGGGCGGGGAAGACGAGGCGACCGTTTTTGTCGAGAAGGACATGGTCAACGCCCCAGGTGTCGACGCCGCAGGAAGCCAATCCGGGAGCGGCGTCTTTGGCCTTTTTCAGCCCATGAGTCACCTCCGCGAACAGCAGGGGAAGGTCCCAGTAGGCTCGTTCGCCGAGGTAGTGGAAGGAGTTGGGAAACCGGTGGATTTCCTGCAGAGTGAGTCGGGCATTGGTGTAGGAGCCGACGATCACTCGTCCGCTGGTGGCGCCGAGGTCTATCGCCGCGACTTGGATGGTCTTCGAATCGGTCATAGGAAGGGAATTGAGCCTCCGGTTGAATGGGTCGAACGGCGATGGAACGCCGGAACCTAAAATTGAAGGGGCGGGCAAAAGGAGTTGCAAGGCAATTGTCCGGAACCTAGCTTGTCCGGCGATGATCGGAGTCGAAAGGGCCCAACCGGCAGGCAAAAAAATCCAACTCATGGGGACATGTCTCTGTGACGCATTTTTCGATGACGTGGCGGTGGCCACCGTCCAGGTTCTGGAGTATTTGAAATGCGAGGTCAGTTATCCGGAGGGTCAGACCTGCTGTGGTCAACCCGCCTTCAACGGAGGTGATTGGGCCTCGTCGCGGAAAGTGGTCCGACATTGCGTCAAGACCTTCGCCGGAGACGGACCAGTGGTGGTGCCTTCCGGTTCCTGCGCCGCGATGGTTTTCCATGGCGCATTGCTGGAGTTCGAGGAGGAGAAGGATCTGCCGGAGGTCACCCAGTTGGCCAAACGGACCTGGGAGGTGGCCGACTTCATTGTCAACGGGCTGGGCATCGATTCCTGGCCGGGGCGCTTCCAGGGACGGATCGCTTTCCACCGATCGTGCCACACCCGGGGAACAAACAGCGGGGAGGCCTCCCGCAAACTATTGGAGTCGATCGAAGGGTTGACGGTGTTGCCATTCGGGGAAGCCGAGCAATGTTGTGGATTCGGCGGCACCTTCGCGGTGACTTTTCCCAATGTATCGGCTGCCATGGGGCAATTGAAATTGAGCCATGCGTTAAAAGAAAAACCGGACTATCTCGTTTCGAGCGATATGGGTTGTATGTTGCATCTTGGCGGAATCGCGGCCAAGGAAGGAAAACCGGTCGAAACCCGCCACGTGATTCAAATCCTGCGTGACGCCCTGCGAAACGGAGGATTGATCCAATGAGACGGCAACCCATCGACAGTTTCGCGGCGCAACTGGAGGAGGAAGTCCAGCGGTCGGTTTACGATGGTTCCGTCAGCGGATACGAGAAACGGACCGCGTCGCTTTGGGCCGACTACGAAGACCCGGACGAACTTCGCCGGACCGCCGGGAACGTGAAGCAACACGCCCTCGAAAACCTGGATACCTATTTGCTGCAGGCCGAGGCGAAATTGCAGGAAAACGGCGCCACGGTCCATTGGGCGGGCGACGGCGACGCCGCTTGCCGGAAGGTTTTGGAAATCATGCGGGAGAACGGCGCGACCAAATTGGTCAAGTCGAAGAGCATGGCCACCGAGGAAATCCATCTGACCCCGTTTTTGGAGAAGCACGGTATCGAAAGTCTGGAGACGGACCTGGGGGAGTTCATTCTTCAGATCGACAACGACCACCCGAGCCACATCGTCAAACCGATCATCCACAAGAACCGTCAGGGAATCGCCCGCAGTTTCGAACGGGAGGGGCTCGGAAAATACGACGACAAACCGGAAGTGATCACCGCCCGGGCTCGGAAATTTCTCCGTCACAAATATCTGGAAGCCACCGTCGGACTGACCGGCGCCAATTTCGTCGTGGCGGAAAGCGGTCGGCTGGTGCTGGTCACCAACGAAGGGAATTCCCGGTTTTGCCTGGCTGCGACGGATGTGCATATCGCGGTGGTCGGGATCGAGAAGATCCTTCCGCGCGACCGCGACCTCGCCCTGCTATTGGCGTTGCTCGGTCGCTCGGGGACGGGGCAGCAACTGACCGTTTACACTGAATTCATCACCGGGCCGAAAGTGGAGAAGCAACCCGACGGCCCGAAAAAGATGCACGTCATCTTTCTCGACAACCGCCGGACGGAAGTTCTGGCGAGCAAGTGCCGGGAGATTTTGCGCTGCATCCGTTGCGGGGCCTGCCTGAATGTATGTCCGATTTACCGGCAAGCCTCCGGTCACGCCTACCGGAGTGTCTATCCCGGTCCGGTTGGGGCGGTGCTTTCGCCGCTCCTGGCGGGGGACAAGTTCCCCGGTCTGGCCGACCTGCCGAAAGCCTCCAGCCTCTGCGGGGCCTGCAATGAAGTCTGTCCGGTCAACATCCCGATCCCGGACCTGTTGCTTCGCCTGCGGGACCGGGCGAAGCGGGAAGGAGTCCGTTCCCCCGGGACTCCGCCGATGGGCGGGTGGTCGTATCTGGCGAGTCAACCGACCCTTTGGCGGGCCTCGCTGTCGGCCGGAAAAATCATGAATTACCTGCCGACCAACCTGGTGCCGGTGCCGGCGTTGCAGGCGTGGCAGAAGTCGCGTCAACTGCCGGCGTGGCGGGGCGGCGAATTCCGCAAATGGATGAAGAAACACTCCTCCGACGGGAAAAAAGAATGAGCAGCGAAAGCGACCGCGAAAAAATCTTGAACCGGGTCCGGGAAGCCGTCGGCTTGATCGCCGACAAAGCGATGTATCCGCATTACGAGGACGATCTGGCGGTGGCGACCAGTCGTCCGCTTGACGGCGATCGTTGGGAGACCTTTTCCGAACGGTTGGTCGCCGCCCACGGATTACCCTTGGAACAGCCGGAGGAGTTGGTCTCGTATTTGAAAAGTTTCGGCTACACCACCGGGTATTGCGATCCGGAGTTGTTGCCGACGCTCCAGCCTTATTTCGGGGAGGAGTTCACCGTGGAGGATATCTTCGACCGGGGACGGCTCGACCGTTATCAATTCGGCATCACCCGGGCTCGGGCGGCGGTGGCGGAGACCGGGTCGATCGTATTGACCGACCGGGGGACGTCGACCCGTTTGGCGGCGCTGGCGCCCTGGGTGCATATCGCCTGTATCCGCCGGGAGGAGATACTGCGTGACACTCCGGCGGCGGTGGCCGATCTCGGGGATGATCCGAACGTGGTTTGGGTGACCGGGCCGTCGAAGACAGCGGACGTCGAAGGGATCTTGATCGAAGGGGTTCACGGTCCCGGAATTCAGATTTGCCTGTTGCTGCCGGAGGGGGACTCGAAGTGAGGTTGTTGCACGCACTCGAACGGCGTGTCGGTTGGATGGCGCTGCCGAACATCACCCTTTACCTGATGCTCGGTCAGATCTTGGCCTTTGGTATGATCGCGATCGGTTACGTGGAGCACCGTTCGCTATTGTTGGTGCCCCAATTGGTGATGCAGGGGGAGATATGGCGCCTGGTCACTTTCATCTTCGCTCCGCCCTTCGTGGTTCACCCGATCTTCCTGGCGTTCGCCTGGTATTTGTTGTACATCATGGGGACGGCCTTGGAGGAGCATTGGGGGACCTTTCGCTACAATCTGTTCTTGTGGGTCGGGTTCCTGGCGACAATGCTGGCGGCTTTTGTAGTTCCTGGCGGCGTCGCGACCAACGCCTTCATCCTCGGCTCGGTCTTTTTGGCGTTCGCCTTTTTAAACCCGAATTTCGAGCTGATGCTGATGCTGATCCTCCCGGTCAAAATCAAGTGGTTGGCCTTGGTGATGTGGGTGATTTACGCCCTGAATTTTCTCGGGGGCGGTTGGGGGACGCGGGTGATGATTCTCGCTTCGGTGACGAACTTTCTCCTGTTTTTCGGGCGGGACATCCTGCAGGACCTGAAGGCCCGGCAACGGCGGCGACGGTTTGAATCGGAGCGGGAAACCGACGCGAACGAACCGTTTCACCGGTGCCACAAATGCGGGATCACGGACAAAACCCATCCCCAGATGGAATTCCGCTACTGTTCGAAGTGTGAAGGGAATTACGCCTACTGTGAAGACCACCTCCGCGACCATGAGCACGTCACGGGCGGAAAGGATTAAAGGGCGCGGCCGGTGTCACCTGCCCCGAGATGACGCCTATCTTAAGTGATTGAATCCCGGGGGATTTTTCGCGTTTATTGGAGATCAACTCTCGAAAACACTCTCCATGAAACCTTACGCCATCCCTCTCACTATCATCGTCGTCGGTGTCGCCTGGCTGTTGACCGCCCAAGGAGTGCTGCCGACCGTCAGTTGGGCGTGGACGCTCGGGCTCGCGCTGGCCGGGTTGTTCACTTTCGTATACCTTGGTTTCAACACCGTGACCTTCGTGATGGGAACGTTTCTCTTGCTCGGGTCGATCTTTTCCGTTTTCCGGCAAACCGGAAAGATCACGGTGAACACTGAATTGCCGGTCCTGTTCATTTTACTCGGACTCTTGATGGTATTGGCGCAGATCCTTCCCATTCCCCGTCCGAGTTGGATCGTCGAGGAAGAGAAAAGCGAATGACCGGATTGGAGGAAAAGATCGGGCAAATGTTGTTGCTCGGCTTTCGGGGGCTGGAGATCCGGGAGCAAGACCCGATCGTCCGCGACCTCCGGGAATTGAATCTGGGCGGGGTGATTCTGTTCGATTACGACGTGGCCCTCGGTCGGGCGGAACGAAACATCGCTTCGCCCGAACAGGTCCGGGAACTGAATGCGGAATTGCGCCGGAGGAGCAAGGGACCGCTTTTGATCGCGGTCGACCAGGAAGGGGGAGAGGTCGCGCGATTGAAAACAAGCTGCGGATTTCCCGCGACGAAAACCGCCGACGAGCTCGGTCGGGGAGCGGTCGAGGAAACCCGGAAGGAGGGGGAGCGGACGGCCCGGGTTTTGGAGGAGGCCGGCTTCAATTTGAACTTTGCTCCGTGCGTCGATCTCAATCGAAATCCCACGAATCCAATCATCGCCGGAAAGCGCCGGAGTTTCGGTCGGGAAGGAAAAACCGTGGTGGCCCACGCCCGGGAAGTGATCCGGGCCCACCAGGAGCGAGGGATCGGGTGTGCGATCAAGCACTTTCCGGGGCACGGAAGTTCGAGAGGGGATACGCACCACGGATTCGTGGATGTGACGGGTGATTGGGAGGAAGAGGAATTGGAGCCGTTTGCCGAGTTGATCGGTGGCGGAGAATGTTGGGGAGTGATGACGGCGCATGTGTTCCACGCCCGGCTCGATCCGAAATGGCCGGCGACTCTTTCGGACCAGGTGGTGGAAGGGATGTTGAGAAAACGTTGCGGATTCGACGGGGTGGTCTTTTCGGACGATCTGGAAATGGAGGCGATCCGGTCGCGTTATCCGTTCGAGACTGTCATGCTGCGGACGATACAGGCGGGAATCGATGTCCTGGTTTTTGCCAACAACACCCACTATCAACCGGAGATCGGACGACGGGCCGTCGAGACGATCAGTCGGTTGGTCCGGAACGGCCAAATCGCGGAAAGCCGGATCGATCAATCCTATCGGCGAATTCAGGAATTGAAAATGAAGGTTAGCCGTCCGGGATGACCGGACAAAACGTCAAGGTAATATGGATACAAAGAAGAGACCCTCCACGATTTTCATTATTCTTCGCGTTGCGGTTTTGGCCTATGCGGGATTGTTGTTGTTGATGACCGGTTGTCAGCGGCAGTTCATTTATTATCCCTCGCGCGGCGCGGAAGCCGACCTGATCGAAGAGGCGCGAATGATCGGGCTGGATGCGTGGCGTGACAACCAAGGGGAGCTGATCGGTTGGCGAGCTCCCGCCCGATCCCCGGAAGGAGCCCCCAAGCGGGCCCTGGTGTTTCATGGGAATGGAGGAATGGCGATTGGGCGCGATTATTATGCCCGGGGGATTCGGGCGACGCCGGGAGGCGATGATTGGGCGATTTACATTTTCGAATATCCCGGGTATGGGTCGCGGGAGGGGCGTCCGTCGGAAAAGGTGTTTTACGAAGGAGCCCGGGCGGCGTTGAGGCAACTGGCGGTTGAAGGGGACGGACCGGTTTTCCTGGTCGGGGAGTCGCTCGGGAGCGGAGTCGCCTCGCGGATGGCGGCGGAGTTTCCCGAAATCATTTCAGGAGTGTTGCTGGTAACGCCCTTCACAAGTTTGGCGGACGTCGGGGCGCGGCATTTCCGGTTTTTGCCGGTGCGACTTTTGTTGCGGGACCGGTATGACAACGTCGCGGCGTTGTCGCGTTACCGAGGGCCGGTGGCGGTGCTTTTGGCCGAGCACGACGAAGTGGTCCCGGCGGATTTGGGGCAACAGTTGTATGAATCGTATGATGGCCCGAAGAAAATATGGATACAGGAAGGGCGGACGCACAACACGTTGGATTTGAGCGCCGGGAATCCGTGGTGGGACGAGCTGATCCGATTCCTGGAAGAAGCGGATCAGTGAGCGGTTAAAGTGAGGGTATCCGAAAAGGTTGTCAGTCGTTCCCTGGATGAAACAGCGGGGAAGACAACACACCCCACCATGCTCGCGCATGGTCCCCCCCTCTCCAGAGGGGAATTGCCACAAACAGGTCTCCTATTGAGAGGGGGGGACCGATCCGGCGAACGCCAACCTTTTTCGGACGGGGCCTAAAGTATTTCGAGTTTGGTGCGGTAAAATTCGATCACTTCGTCGGGGTCGCCGGTGAAAAGAAGGTAATCGGCGACCCATGCGGGGGCTCGTCCGGTTTTCACCATCGTGTCGACTTGTTTTTGGAGATCTTGCCAAAACCGGCTGCTGAAAAAAACCAGGGGGACGCGGGGACGGATGCCGAGCTTGAGGTTACAGAGTTCGATGCCGACCTCTTCGAGGGTGCCGACGCCGCCGACGTTGAAGACGCAAAAATCGGCGACTTCGAACCATTTTTGGCGATTGTGCCGACTCGTTTCCTGGAAGGAATTGAAGAAATCGACATTGAAGTTCGGCAGTTGCGCCTCGAGCTCCAGGAAGCAGGCGCCGGTCAGGCTGTTCTTCTGGCGGCCCGCGGTGGTGGCGACCGCCATGGCTCCGTCTCCTCCGCCGGTCAAGACGCCCATGGAGGAACCGAAAAAGGCGACCATTTTTTCGATCAATGATTCGATACGGGCTTCGTCGTCGGGATTGAGGGCGACCCCGGACCCGTAAAAGGCCAGGATCGTCGAAGCTTGAAATTGGCGGTCGAGCTCCTCTCGGATGAAGAAACCGCGGTTTCGTTTGTAGGTGTGGAGGTAAACGTCGCCGAGGTCCTCGTTGTGCCAATAGACTTGGAGACCGAGTTCATGATAGGCGTCGAGTTGACTGTGGGCCGCGTTGGGGAGAAAGAACGGATTTTTTCGGGAAGCCCGGGTGAACAGGAGACGTTGCAGCGGGCGTCGGCGGAGACGGGAAAGAATCTCGATGTGTTCCGAGAGGTTCGGGAAATAGGTCATGACCAGGCTGTCGGCGTCGGCCGGGCCGTTGCGCAAAGCTTCGGCGACGGTCGGATGGCCGTCGACGGGTGGGCTTTTCGGAGAATCGGCCTTCGTCGGGGCGGAAGGGAGGTTGACGAGAAGACTGTCGTTGCGGGCGAAGGGGCTTTCCCCGCGCAAAGTGATGTCGGCCCGGGGGCGGATCCGTTTATTCCCGCGAGGTGGATTGACGGAGAAGTTTTGGCAGATTTTGGCCGCTTCGGCTTGGAGGAGCAATCGCTTGGAGCGCCGTCTCTCGAATTCGCCCTGGTCGAAAGGAGGTGCTTGATAGATCTCGATCGAGACGACCGGGTTGACGATCATTTGATCGCTGGAGTTGTAGATCTCCAGCATGACGTTGCTTCCGAAGGTCTTGACTGGGTCAAGCAGGACGGCGCTGGTGTGAAGGCCGAACTGGTCGTTGCCTCGCCGCAGCACGACGTAGTGATTGGGTAAATACATCGAGCAGCTGGTAAGAAGCCCGGAGCCGGGAGGCAGGGAAAGGTTTTCGACCGCCTTCGCCCGCTGGAGTTTGTCGAGGTAGGAGCGCGGGCGTTCGCCGGTCACGACGTAGAGGAGGTCGAGCGGCGGGGTGCTCTCGGGAAGAGTGTAGACGCGGCGGTGGGGGGTGAAGTAGACCTCTCCGAACCGGTCGATCGAGATGGTGTTGGGGAGTTTGATTCGGTTGGTGTTGATGGCCTCCCAGATTTGGGTGGAGGAGAGTTTGGCGGCCGGAGGGGCATGGAAAAGGCGGCCGACGGGGATGCCCGGTTTGAGCAGGTCGCGGAAGCACTGGGCGGTAGGAAAAGATTCGTCGATGACGAAACCTTCGGCGGTGGCGATCAACATCCCGTTCTTGAAACGGATCTTTCCGACCGTGATCAGTTCGATGCCGATGCGGGCGAGCCGGCTGCGTTCCGAAAACTGGAGATCGCCGGCGTGGGCGCGGAGGAAATCGAGTTCCTTTTTGTCGCGGGTTTTGAAGCCGATGGTGAGTTCGATGGTCGAGGCGTCGCGATCGCGTTGGGCGAGGACGACGCCATCCTGACTGATCCAGAAGTGGTCGGACTGCATGTTGGTCGGAGAGTGGTTGATCAACCGTCCAACGCCTGGCGAATGGTTTGGGCGAGGGCGGACGGTATGTATGGTTTCGGGACAAACATACCACTTTCCTTCATTTTCATCGACTTCGGAATCGCATCCAGGCGGTATCCGCTGGTGTAAATAATCTTCAACTCCGGTTTGTCCTGGATCAAACGTTCCCCGAGATCGATGCCGGAGAGGCCGTTGGGCATCACGATATCGGTGAAAAGCATGGAAATCTCGTCCTGGTGGCGCGCCCACAATTCCAGAGCCGCCGGCCCGTCGGGGGCGGCCAGGATCCGGTAATTGTAGCCCTGGAGGATGGTCGAGGCCATTTCGCGGAGGGCGGCTTCGTCCTCGACGAGAAGGATGGTTTCCCCGCGTCCGGTCATTGGATTTTCCGGAGTTTTGGCCGTCAGAACCGGGTCGGATTCCTTCAGCGCCGGGAAAAAGACCCGGAAGGTTGTCCCGACGCCGAGCTCGCTATCGACCGTGAGCCACCCTTTGTGTTGTTTGACGATCGAGTAAACGGTGGAGAGCCCAAGG
This sequence comes from Verruconatronum alginivorum, assembly GCF_056590205.1. NCBI lineage: Bacteria > Pseudomonadati > Verrucomicrobiota > Opitutia > Opitutales > Verruconatronaceae > Verruconatronum > Verruconatronum alginivorum. The sequence goes on from NZ_JBWPVQ010000001.1 coordinate 5,734,476, forward strand.
CCGGTCCCTTTGCCGTCGGATTTGGTGGTGAAAAACGGTTCGAAAATCTGGGCGACGGTCGCCTCGTCCATTCCGGTGCCGGTGTCGCTGATTTCGAGGCAAACGGCGGGACCTTCGACGGCTTCCTTGTTGTCGAGGCAGTCTTCGGTCGTGATTTGGCGACCGGAGGTCTCGACCCGAAGGTCGCCGGAAACCATGGCGTCGCGGGCGTTGATGGCGAGATTGAGGATCAACTGCTCCACCATGTTTTTATCGGCGAGAATCGGGCGGAGGGAGGGGGAGAGTTTTTGGTGGAAATGGATCCGTTTGCCGACGATGCGTTGGAGCATTTCCCCCATGGGAGCGATCACTTTGTTGAGGTCGGTCGGTTTGGGTTCGATCGCGGAGCGGCGGCTGAGGGAGAGGAGTTGGCGAGTCAGAGTCGAGGCGTGTTCGGTGGCGTTGAGGATTTCCTTGGAATACTTTTCAACGGTCGGAGCGAGCCGAGGTTGTTCGAGAATGACTTGGGAATACGCGCTGATCAGGGCGAGGATGTTGTTGAAATCGTGGGCGATCCCGCCGGCGAAACGGCCGATGCTCTCCATCTTCTGCACGTGCCGCAATTGGGTTTCCAACGACTTTTGGTTGGTGATGTCGGTGGTCGATCCCGCCATCCGGACGGTGCGGTCGGAATCGTCCCAGATAGTTTTGCCGCGGGAAAGAAACCATTTGTATTCGCCGGCCTTGGTCTTCATCCGGTGTTCGACCACATAGATCGACGATTTGTCGCGCCAATGGCGGTTGAGGGCGGCGGTGACCTGTTCCCGGTCGTCGGGGTGGATGAATTTCTCCCAGTTCTCCATCGAACCGGGAAGTTCTTCGTCCTCGTAGCCGAGCATGCTCTTCCATTTGGGGGAAAGGTAGGCTTCTCCGGTGAGGAGATTGAGGTCCCAAATCCCGTCGTTGACGCCGTCGACGGCGAGTTGGAAACGTTCCTCGCTCTCTTGGAGTTCCCGGGTTTTCGCCCCGGACTTCATTCGTTCGTGGTAAAGGGCGAGCGCGGCCCGCACTCGACCGAAAAGTTCCACTTCGTGGAGCGGTTTGCCGATGAAGTCGACGGCTCCGGCGTCGAAACTCCGGAGCAGGGCGTCGTCCCGCTCCATCGACGCGCCGGTGACCATGATGACCGGAATGTGCCCGGTTTCATAGCGGGAGGAGATGCGCTGGCAGGTTTCGCAGCCGTCCATTTCCGGCATCATCAGGTCGAGCAGGACCAAACCGAAATCGGAGCGGGATTGCAGCAATTCCAAGGCCTCGAATCCGGAACGGGCCTGGAGCAGGGTGGTGTAGCCGGCGTCCTGCAGGATGTCCACCAACAGGTCGATATTGTCTTGCAAGTCGTCGACGATCAGGATGGGTGTTTGCAGGAAGCGCCGATCGATGCGAATTTCCCTGGATTCGGAGAGGCCGTCCATATCAGAGGGAGATTAATGTTCGCCGAGCAGTTGGGCGTCAAACAGAAGATCGTCCGGATCCCCGGCGGCGGCTCCGCTGGCGGCGAGTTGGGCGGCCCGCGGATCCTTGGGTAATTCGACGGTGAAGGTGCTGCCTTCCCCGAGTTTGCTTTCGACGTGGATTTTTCCGCCGAGCAAGGTGAGGAGGGTGCGGGAGATGGTGAGGCCGAGGCCGGTGCCGCCGTATTTGCGGGAGGTGGTGCTGTCGGCCTGGCGAAAGGCTTCGAAGACCGTTTCCAGTTTGCTGTGGCTGATCCCGATGCCGGTGTCTTTGACCAGGATCGTTGCCCCGCGGGTGGCGGTCGGCGGGAGGAGGCGGAGAGTAACGGAGCCTTCCTGGGTAAATTTGACGGCGTTGTTGGCGAGATTGATCAGGATCTGGCGGAGTTTTTGGGAGTCGGTGTCGACAATGATCGGTTCTTCGGGGGCGTCGAGGATCATGGTGATGTTTTTGGCGGATGCCTGGGGTTGGAGCATGTCGGTGACCTCGCGGAGGAGGGGCGCGATTTCGGTCGGGGCGAGTTCGGCTTCCATGCGTCCCGCTTCGATCTTGGAGAGGTCGAGGATATCGTTGATCAATTGCAGCAGGTGTTTGCCGTTTCGGTTGATCTTTTCGACCCGGTCGAGATTGTCCGGGGTCATCGAGCCGTTGCGGTTCTTGAGGAGGATGTTGGAAAAGCCGATGATCGAATTGAGAGGGGTCCGGAGCTCGTGGCTCATGTTGGCGACGAACTGGCGGCGATGGTGGTCGAGGTTGACCAGCTTGGCGTTGGCGGCTTCAAACTGATCGGTTTGTTGTTGGACCGCCTGGTGGGCCAGGGCGTTGTTGATCCCATGGGCGAGGCCGCGGATGTAGTTCTTGATCACCTGGACGGTGGCCTCGGTCGATTTGAACATGCTGGCGAGGACGACAACGCCGAGGATCCGGTTGTGGAACATCAACGGGATCGCGTAGACGCTTTGGATGCGGGCGGTGGTGAAACCAAGGTTGAACTCGGGGAGGGCCCCGGGATCGATTTCGTCGATCAATACCCATTCGCGCCGGGAAAAGGCTTCGCCCGGCAAACCTTCGAATCCGTTCTCCGGAATCAATTTCTGGAGGGCGGTCCGATCGATGCCGTATTCGGTGACGCGGCGGAGTTGCTGGGATTTCTCGTCAAAAAGGAGAAGGACTCCGACCTGGGCTCGGGCGGCGCCGACCAGGTCGGGAAACGAATCGCGGGCCAGATGGTCGATATCGATGCTGTTGAGTTTCGAGAGAAAACGGCCGAACCGGGATTGGCGGTCGTAGGCTTCGCTCAGTTCCTGGTTTTGGGCCGCCAGTTTTTCCTGGGAAGCCGCCAGTTCCTGATGCGAAACCTCCAATTCGCGGATGGTGGAGGCGATCCGCTCGGCCATCGTATTCAACGCCTGGCCGACGAGGGAGACCGAGTCGTGGCCGCGGACTTCGGCGCGGGTGTCGTAGTTCCCCTGGCCGAGTTCGTTGGCGACGCGCGAGAGATTGACCAACCGGTGGTTCAAACGGCGGATTTCGGCCAATCCCAACACGAGCGCGGCCACCAGCAGCAGACTGATGAAAAAATTCACGAACCACTCGTCCGCCTCCGCCAGGACCGGCATGCCGATGACGATGATCGCGCCGACCATCGTCAACAAGAGAAGGATGGTGATGGCCCGGAGGCGAAATTTGGTTTTAGGCGCGCGTTGGGGCATCGCAGTCGGGAAGCAGATGGGTAATGGCGTCGATCAGGACATCTTCGTCGAGGATCGGTTTGCTGACGTAATGGTTGAAACCGTCCCGCAGGAAACGTTCGCGGTCGGTGCTCATGGCGTGGGCGGTAAGGGCGATGGCGGGCACGTGCCTGAGGCTTTCATCGCGGCGGATCACTTTCAGGAGATCGCATCCATCCATCCCCGGCAGGGAAATATCGAGGAGGAACATTTCGGGGCAAAACGTGGTTTTGTCGCGCAACCCGCGCAGAACTTCGTCGGCGGAGAGGAAGTGGACGATGTGAAAACGGTCAGACAGGATGTCGCGGATCAAATCGGCGTTATCCTTATTGTCTTCGACTAAAAAGATGCATTTCATCTCGAACCGTGGAAATAAGCTGAATCGAATTGGCTGGGCAAGGAAAGAAAAAACGCGTTTTCCTCCCTTGCGGCCCTTCCGGCGAGCCCGAAAAAATCTTTTACAATTTCCAAACAAATCTCCGAGGCATTCATGCACATTTATTTCATTGGAATCTGCGGTACCGCGATGGGTAACGCCGCTCTGCTGCTTAAGGCGGCGGGCCACCGGGTGACCGGAAGTGACCGGTCCGTCTATCCGCCGATGAGCGATTTGCTTCGGCGAAACGGGGTCGACATCCTGGAGGATTTCGACGCCGCGCGCCTGACGGCCCTGGCACCCGATCTGGTGGTGGTCGGAAACAGCGTGGTCCGCGGGAACCCCGAATTCGAGGAGATCCTCGCGGGAAAGCGGATTCCGTTTTGTTCGCTTCCCGCTCTTTTGCACGATCGGATTCTCGCGCGTCGCCGCAACATCGTGGTGGCCGGCACCCACGGAAAAACCACCACCTCGACGTTGGCCGCGTTGCTGCTTCGGGCCAATGGGGTGGACGCGGGTTATTTTATCGGCGGCGTTCCGCGCGACCTTCCTTCCGGGGCCGCCCACGGATCCCCCGAAGCGCCTTTCGTCATCGAGGGAGACGAATACGACAGCGCTCTTTTCGATAAACGGAGCAAATTCATCCATTACGCTCCGCACGTGGCGGTGGTGAACAACATCGAATTCGATCATGCCGACATTTTCCGCGACCTGGTCGACATCCGCCGTTCGTTCAATCACTTGTTGAAAATTGTTCCAGGAAATGGATACATTCTCCTGAACGCCGACGACCCCAACGTCGCTTCCCTCGACCCCGTTTCCTGGGGCACCACCCTGCGGGTCGGTTTGGCTCCGGAGGCCGATCTCAGGATCGACGGGTTCGACGAAGGACCGGAGGGATCGGCTTTCGACCTGATCTGGAAAGGACGGCTGTGGCAGCGGGTGGAGTGGAAACAAGGGGGGATTTACAACGCCCGGAATGCGGCGATGGCCGGGCTCGCCGCCGCGCTGACGGTGGCGCCGGACGATCCGACCCGGTTCGAGCTCTCGTCGCTTTCGGACTACCAGGGGGTGAAACGGAGACAGGAGCAGTTGGTGAACCGTCCCGGCCTGGTGGTGATGGAAGATTTCGGTCATCACCCGACCGCCTTGGAAAACATTCTGGTCTCGTTTCGCCGACGGTTCCCCGGGGCGAAACTCGCCGCCGTTTTCGAACCCCGCAGCAATACCTCCCGGCGCAATGTTCTCCAAGCGGATTTGGTCCGGGCGCTTCGGGAAGCCGACGAAGCTTATCTCGGACCGATCAACCGTCCTGAAAACGTGAAAGACGCCGACCGGCTCGATTTGCCCGGCGTTGTCGCGGAACTGCGGGCCGCCGGAGTCGACGCCCGTCATTTTCCGAGCAACACCCGATTGCTCGAAGTCCTTTCGGCGGAAACGCTGGCCGCCGGTCAACCCGACCGGGTGGTGGTATTTTTCACCAACGGTTCCTTTGACGGCATCATCGGGGAGTATGTGAGCCGGGTAGGGGAGTCGGTCGGGACGGTGGAGACCTTGGCGGATTCCCGGAAAAATTGACGTAAAACGAAACGAATAGGCCGGGTTTGCAAAAATCTTGAGGGATTCACCGATTCATGGTGTTATTTCCGACGGACAATCGGATTTTTTCCGCGAAAACAAAAACTTCTGCTATGAACAAAACACTGATCGCTCTTCTCGCATCTCTCTTGACCTTGGGCGCCGCCGTTTCGGCGAACGCCGCCGCCGCCTGTTGCGCGCCTCCCGCCCGCGGCAACGCGGAAGCAGCGAAGGCGGTCACTCCGGTGCGCATGACCCTGGCCTCTTACATGGAGATCTCCAACGCCTTGGCGGCGGATGATTTGGCTTCGGCCAAGGGAGCCGCCCGGACTTTGATGGCGGTTTCCGACATCACCGGTGTCGCGTTGGCTTGCCCGGAAAAGGTTGGAAAGTGCGACGAAAACAAGAAAGATTGTTGCGCCAAGGAAGAGTGCGACGATGAAAAGAAGAAGGGGTGCGACGAAAAGAAAAAAGGCTGCGACGAACGCAAGGGGTGCACCAAAGGCGTCCAGGCTTTCATCGATGCCGAGGACCTGAAGCAGGCCCGCGAACTTTTTAAGGTAATCAGCGCCCAGGCGATCGCCCTGGCGGCCAACGAAGAAGGTTTTTATGTGATGACCTGTCCGATGGCCGGACGGAACGCCGAATGGCTCCAGGCCGACCAAAATATCCGGAATCCCTATCACGGCAGCGCCATGCTGGCCTGCGGCGTGATTAAGTAAGGTTTGGAGGTCGGGGGCGGCGTAGGTCGGTGATTATGTCGCCCCTTCAGGGCTCTTCCCTTGATGATTTCCAGTCCCAGGGCGTTGCCCTGGGCTGTTGGATACCTCCCCTTCGGGGCTGAGAGCTTCGGCTATGAACAAGGGACTTGGCGGTTCAACCATCGGGGCTGGAAACTCCGGCCTTGAGGTGAAGTGCGTCGGGCGAGGGGGACGGTCCGGGGAACCGGGCGTCGCACGTCGGCGGCTGAAGCGCGCCGCTCCTGGGTTATCCATGCCAAGCTGTCGCGATACGTTTACCAAACGCAGGGTCACCCAGGCCCGAAGGGCCGACATCCTATAGCCCAGCCTGCAGGGCTGGGTCTTGTGTGTGTTGGTTTCCGCGGCCTGAAGGGTCGCCATTCCAACGCGGCCGACCAATCGGTCGGCCCCCCCCGCCCATCGCGACCTTTCAGGCCGCCGCCAACGGGCTTTCCAAACCCAGCCCTGCAGGCTGGGCTGTTGGATTCCAACCTTTCGGGCCTCCGGAATCGGCGAACCAACCCGGGCGGTCATGGTTCGGGGGTTGGTCCCACTCTCGGTCTGCGGGCACGAAATGACGGGCCACCCAAGGAGGCCATGCCAAGCCGCCGCGATACGTTCACCAAACGCAGGGTCACCCAGGCCCGAAGGGCCGACATCCTATAGCCCAGCCTGCAGGGCTGGGTCTTGCGTGTGTAGGTTTCCGCGGCCTGAAGGGTCGCCATTCCAACGCGGCCGACCATTCGGTCGCCCCCCCCGCCCATCGCGACCTTTCAGGCCGCCGCCAACGGGCTTTCCAAACCCAGCCCTGCAGGCTGGGCTGTTGGATTCCGACCCTTCGGGCCTCCGGAATCGGCGAACCAACCAGGGCGGTCATGGTTCTGGGGGTTGGTCCCGGTGTCGGCCCGCGTAAACGAAACGACCGAGCACCCAAGGAGGCCATGCCAAGCTGTCGCGATACGTTTACCAAACGCAGGGTCACCCAGGCCCGAAGGGCAGACATCCTATAGCCCAGCCTGCAGGGCTGGGTCTTGTGTGTGTTGGTTTCCGCGGCCTGAAGGGTCGCCATTCCAACGCGGCCGACCATTCGGTCGGCGCCCCCTCGCCCATCGCAACCTTTCAGGCCGCCGTCAACGGGCTTTCCAAACCCAGCCCTGCAGGCTGGGCTGTTGGATTCCGACCTTTCGGGCCTCCGGAATCGGCGAACCAACCCGGGCGGTCATGGTGCGGGGGTTGGTCCCGGTGTCGATCCGCGGGGACGAAACGACGGGCGACATCCGGGCGTCTCGCGTCGGCGCTCGCTCCGGCGGCTGAAGCGTGCCGCTCCTGTGTGAGCTTCGCTACCTCCATTCGTGTTTGGGGTAGCGGCCTTGGAGTTGCTTCTTGATCGCCGGGTAGGAGTCGCGCCAGAAGCCGGCGATGTTTTGAGTGACTTGCACCGGGCGCTGGTTCGGAGCGAGGATCTGGACGAGGATTTCAATCCGTCCGGCACAGACTTTCAGGTTTTCGGTGACTCCATACAAATCCTGGAGGCGGGTGGAAATCGTCGGGGGAGATCCTTCGGCATACACGATTTTTGGTTGGCGACCGCCGGGGAGGGCGATTTGCTCCGGGGCGAATTTCGCCACCAGCTCTTGCTGGTCCGGAGACAACCAGTCGCGGAAGGTCGGGAGAACCGGGCGTTCCTTGATTTCCTTGCAACGGGTGGCGCCGTAGCAGATCTGTTCCAGCAGATAGCGACGGGCAACGTCGTCGAGTTTGGGGAGTTCGAGCTCCGGCATCCACGCGGCGACGCAATTGACCCGGGCGATCCATTGGTCGACGGCGTTGGTCCAGTGTTTCAACGTGCAACGCCCGCTGAGTACCTCTTCCGCCAGGATCGGCGCGGCTTGCTCGGGAGAGGCGTCGCCGCGCGCGACGGAGCGGAGGGGAAGATCGCGGAATACGGTTTGTTCCCGGACCACCACCCGTTTCAAGTCGGGATCGAGGAGACATTCGGTCCGGGTGGAATAATCGTCGGGGAACATCTCCCGCAGCCAATCCTCCTCGATGGCGGCGAGATTGTTCAACAGGACGGTGACTTCGTTTCCTTTGGTGGAAACTTCTTTGACCTCGGTCGCCACCACCAACGGAGCGTTGTCGACGGAGCTTTCGCGGGCGATCGTCCCCCGGCGGCCCTGGGTGAGAAGGCAGCGGAGGGTTCCGGCCCCGACCCGGAGGGCGACGTGGTCGGAGAATCCGGCCAAAAGGCATTTGCGAAACGCCTCGCTCGAAAACGGCTGGTCTTCGGTGTTCAATCCCTGCCGGTAGGCGGCGTCGAGTAGTTGTTGCCAAATCTGTCCGATTTGGCGGGCGGCTTGGGCGTGGATGCCGACCTCCTGGCAGGCGGCGACGGAAAACCGGTTGGCGGCAGCGAAGCGCCAGGCCCGCATCAGGAGGAAAAAGTCGGATTCGTTTTCCTCTCCGAGCAGGTCGTCGCGTTTCTCTTCGGCGCGGTTTCCGGCCCGGCGGACCAGGATGTTGCGGGCCTGCGTGAGGGCGGCGGCGAGGGCGATGGCCGGCACGCACCGGTGGGCTTCGGCGGCGAGCAACATCCGACTGAAGCGGGGGTGCGTCGGAAACGACAACATCCGGCGTCCGAGACCGGTGATCGCCCCCCGGGCATCGGTCGCGCCGAGTTCCCGCAGAAGATTCTCGGCGGTTTCGAGCGAACGCGGCTCCGGGGCGTCGAGCCAAGGGAAGGAGCGGGCGTCGGTCACCCCGCTCGCTTTCAAGGTCAGGAGGACTTCCGAAATGTCGAGACGGCGGACCTCCGGCAATTCCTGGCGGCGGCGTTGGACATGCTGTTTTTCGGTCCAGAGCCGGAGGCAAATCCCCGGGGCGGTCCGCCCGGCGCGGCCCGCCCGTTGGTCGGCGGAGGCTTGGCTGATTTTCTCAACCAGCAAGGTGTTGATGCCCCGGTAGGGATCGAAACGGTTGATGCGGGCCAGGCCGGAGTCGACCACGATCCGTACTCCATCGATGGTGAGGGAGGTTTCGGCGACATTGGTGGAGACGATGATTTTGCGCTGGTCGCGGCGGGCCACGGCGGCGTCCTGATCGGCGGGGCGAAGTTCGCCGTGGAGCGGAAGGACGGCGCATTGTTTCCCGTGGCGGGTGGCCTGGATCGCCCCGATGGTGCGGTGGATCTCGTAGGCGCCGGGCATGAAGACCAACACGTCCCCCTCGGCTCCGCCCGCGAGCAGGCGGTCGACCTCCCGGGCGGCGAGATCCCATGGGGGGATGGTGTCGGCGTCGGTGGCTCGGGAAAGGTAGGAGGTTTCCACCGGGAAAGTGCGTCCGCGGGAGGACAGGAGGCGGCAAGGGGCGAGGTAGTTTTCCAGCGGAGCCGATTCGAGGGTGGCGGACATGACCCCGATCTTGAGGTCGGGTCGGTCTTTCCCGATGATTTGGAGGGAGCGAGCGAGGCTGATGTCGCCGAAGAGGTGCCGTTCGTGGAATTCGTCGAACAGAATGACCGAGACCCCGGGGAGCGACGGATCCTCCAGCATCATGCGGAGGAGAATCCCTTCGGTGACGAATTTGATCCGGGTGTCGCGGGAGGAAACGTTGTCGAACCGGATCTGGTAGCCGACCTCGCGACCGAGTTGGACGCCCCGTTCGGCGGCCACCCGGGCGGCGAGGAGACGGGTCGGGAGGCGGCGCGGTTGGAGGACGATGACTTGGCCGTCGCCGGCGACTCCTCGGTCGACTAACATCTGGGGGACCTGGGTCGATTTGCCGGAACCGGTCGGGGCTTCAAGCACGACCCGTCCGGCCTTAAGGAAGGCGTCGACGATGTTGTTTTCCAGTTCGTGGATCGGTAGGTCGTTGGCAGGCATGGAAACGAAAGGAGTGGAAAACCGAATCTTGCCCGGTGGTCGGTTTAACCGTTATGAATCACGGATGAAGGCTGATAAATGACGGATCGGGCGAATGTGATGGCGACAAACGATAAGATTTGGCGGATGTGGTGGCGGATGTCAAAGGCGGGGGAAGGGGAGTTGCCTTGTTGGGGTTCCGGCTTCAGACGGTCTGATCGACCGCGAAGACCGCATGAATGCGGGACTCCAACATCCGCGAATGGACGCGAATCGGAAACGTTCAAATGACGGAGCGGACGGGGATTTGGGGGTCGGTGGCGTTGGTGTTGGTGGCGGCGGTTTGTTTCGGGATTCATTCGAGTTTGGTGAAGACGATCCTGAATCTTGGATCGAACCCGTTTCAGATCCTGTTGTTCGAGTTGGTCGCGGCCACGTTGATCCTCGGTGGGTTGCTCGTGGTGCGGCGGCGGAAGTGGGTCGGATTCGGATGGCGGGAAGGGGGGCGGGTTTTCTTCTGGGGGGCGATCGGGATGGCGGGAACGGCGCTGGTGTTGTACGCGGCGTTGGATCGGATTCCGGTGGCCTTGGCGATCGTTCTGCTCTTCGGCTACGTCCCGTGGGTGTTTTTGTTGGAATATCTGTTTCACGGAAATCGGCCGTCGCGGAAACGGTGGGCGGCGTTGGCGATGATCGGCGTCGGGACGATGTTGGCGACCGATGTGTTCGGAGTGACCGGCGTCCGTCTCGATCCATGGGGAGTGGCGTTGGGCTTGGCGAGCGGGGTCTGTTACGGAAGTTTCATTTTCGGAATCCGGGGCGTCGGGGAAGTCGGGACGCCGGTCGAGCGGAGTTTTCTGATTTTCGGGCTCTCTTGCCTGTTGTTTCTCGTCGCGGGAATGTTTTGGCGGGAGACCTTTTTCGCGTTGCCGGAGTCGTGGGTGCGATTCGGCGGATGGATCGTGGTGGTGGCCTTGTTGGGGCAGGTGATTCCATTGCTGGCCTATTCGCGGGCGATTCCGGTGATCGGCGGATCCTTGACCGCGATCCTCGCCTCGGTGGAGTTGCCGGTGGTGTCGGTGGTCGCGTTTCTAGTGTTGGGCGAAGCGATGGCCGGGCTCCAATGGCTTGGGGTCGGTTTGATTACGGGGGCGATCGTGGTGGCGAATTGGAAACCGGGAAAACTTCCGGGGTGAACTTCGGCCATCGCGTTCATGGAAAATGTCAAAGCTCTTCGTCTGAATGTCCGGCGGGAAATGCATTTTTACTCGAAAGTTCGAGAAGTGGTGCTACCTTAACGGCTCATGAGGAAAACCCTGATTCTGATTCCGACCGTTGCCGCGCTGCTCGGCGGCGGATGTTTGAAGGAGGATGCTCCGACCGTCTCGAATGATGACGCGGTGGAGGTCCGGTTTTCGCAGGCGGTTCTGGAGGCGGAATTGGAGGCAAAAAAGCGGGTGGCACTCTTAATTGTCGAGGAGGCGGTCCATGGCTTCAAGCTGTTGCACGCGGAACGGCGGTTCCCCAAGAGCCTCGACGAAGTGGTCGAACAAGGGATGATCAACAGTTTGCCGGAATTACCCTCCGGTTACTACTTCCTTTACGACCCGGAAGCGGGCCGAGTCGAACTCGGAGAGTTCGGGGCGAACGGCGCGACCGCGCCGAAACCGGTCGAATAATCCGCCATGACCAAGCAGGAGCGGGCCGCGGTCATTATGCGACGGCTCGGCGAACTTTATCCGGAGCCCGAGGTCCCCTTGGACCACAAGGATCCGTTTACCCTTTTGATCGCGGTTTTGTTGTCGGCCCAATGCACCGACAAGCGGGTCAATTTGACGACGCCGGCGTTGTTCGCGCGGGCCGATACTCCGGAAGCGATGATGGAGGTTTCCGAGGAAGAGATCCGGGCGATCATTCGTCCTTGCGGATTGTCTCCGGCGAAGGCGAAGGCGATTTCCGGATTGTCGCGGATTCTGGTCGAAAAACATGGCGGGGAAGTTCCGCGGAACTTCGAGGACTTGGAGGCGCTGCCGGGCGTCGGGCACAAAACCGCTTCGGTGGTGATGGCCCAGGCGTTCGGAGTGCCGGCATTTCCGGTCGACACCCACATCCATCGCCTGGCGCGACGGTGGCGGTTGAGCAGCGGGAAGAACGTGGTGCAAACCGAGAAGGACCTGAAACGGATTTTCCCCCGCGATCGGTGGAACCAGCTCCATTTGCAGATCATTTTCTACGGACGCGAGCATTGCACGGCGCGCGGGTGCGATGGGACGGTTTGCGAATTGTGCCGGATCTGACTCTTGCGGGTGCGCAGAGGGGACTGGGCACAGAAAGGAATGTCCGTATCACGCCCGTCCCGGAAAGAGTATTTGCTTCGTAGCATCGGGCTTTCGCCTGATGGATCCGTTGCCGACGAGCTTTTCCGCCGCCACATCCGGCGAAAGCCGGCATGCTACAGCGAAGGCTGGGAAGCTATAGGGACCACAGACAGAACGTCCGTGTCACGCCCGCCCCGGAAAGAGTATTTGCTTCGTAGCATCGGGCTTTCGCCTGATGAATCCGTTGCCGGTGGGCTTTTCCACCGCCACATCCGGCGAAAGCCGGCATGCTACAGCGAAGGCTGGGAAGCTATAGGGACCACAGACAGAATGTCCGTGCCACGCCCGTCCCGGAAAAAGTATTTGCTTCGTAGATAACATGAGGGCGACAAGTGGGAAAGAATTCTCCAACATGTCGCCCGATATGAATAACCAATCGAAAAATAACTTCTCCAAATTGATTAACGGAATCGTCTCGTCCAATGGGCAGGAGGTCAAGCTCGGGATCGATCTTCATGCCCGCGATGGCGTGGCTTGCCTACAGGTGGACGGCAGCTTGCCGCAACGCCCGTTGCGCTTGAAGCACGAGGAACTGGTTCGCCTCGTTGGCAAGTTAGTGGCCGCCGACCTGAAGGTTTATGCCTGTTATGAGGCTGGTCCTTGCGGCTATGGATTATACCGCCAGCTCACCGAATTGGGAGCCACCGTTTTCGTGGTTGCCCCGGTGAGCCTGGCGGGCGGACGCAACCAAAAGACGGATAACCTTGATGCGCGGGGGCTGGTCGACCAACTCGACCGCTATTTGCGAGGCAACAAGAAGGCCTTCACGGTCATTCGTGTGCCAAGCCAGGAGGAAGAACAGGCGCGGGCGAGATCACGTCTGCGCGATCAGATCAAGAAGAGCCGGAGTGGATGGGAGGCACGTGGTCGAAGCGCGTTGCTGGCGCAGGGATTCCACGTGAAAGGCCGTTGGTGGGGGCCGCGCAAATGGAAGGATCTCTGTCTCGAATTACCCGAGTATCTGGTCCAGCAACTTGAGGTAATGCGTGAGATTCTGCTGAAGCTCGACGAGAAGGAAAGGGCCATCAAAAAGGAACTGGTCGAGGAGGTTAAACAGCCTCTGCCGGTCGGAATCGGAGCCCTGACCTGGGTGATGCTCCTGCGGGAGATCTGCGACTGGGGACGGTTTAAGAACCGGCGTCAAGTGGCCGGCTTCGTCGGATTATGTGCCGGGGTTCACCAAAGCGGAGGATCCTCCCGGGATCTGAGTATAAACAAGCACGGCAATCCGCGAATACGCGCCCTGTTAATCGAAGCGGTCTGGCGCATGGTGCGATGGCAACCCGATTACCCGCCCGTGCGCGAGTTGGTCGAGAAGCTTGTCAGCGGCCGGTCTCGGCGCAAGATCGCGGTCGCGGCCGCCCGCAAGCTCGCCATCGATCTGTGGCGGTTGGCCACCGGTCAAACCACGCCTGAGAAGCTCGGCCTGAGGATGCCCGAGGTTGCAGTCGGCTGAGGGCAACCAACTTCCCTTTTTGTTCTTTGATCTTTTTGCCTGAAGCGAACCCGATTTCGGAGTGGAGCGCGCACGTTTCGATGCTTGGACTTTCATCCGTTCCTGTAGATTGTGCCGCTTGCTCCGTCCCTCTTTTCCTCCGGCCTCGCCGGGGGTCGCATAAATTATAATGCGCTGCCTCTAAGGCACGCGCGGATAGCAGTTTGTCCCCCCGGCCAGTTCGAGGGGACCGGGGACGAGAGACATTCCTTTCCGGGGGCAACTCCAAAGGCCAAAAGATTGGGGCTCATTGCCGCCCCCAAACCCCCGCTAGGGGAACTAAGGTAAGAAAGCAGATCTTAAGAATGTCCTAAGAAAAATAAATCAAACAACGGTTTCATTTTCCGCTTGTCACGAAACCCTCATAGCAGCATCGGGCTTTCGCCTGATGGATTTCCGTTGCCGACGAGCTTTTCCGCCGCCACATCCGGCGAAAGCCGGCATGCTACAGCGAACGCTGGGAAGCTATAGGGACCACAGACAGGAATGTCCGTGTCACGCCCGTCCCGGAAAGAGTATTTGCTTCGTAGCATCGGGCTTTCGCCTGATGAATCCGTTGCCGGTGGGCTTTTCCACCGCCACATCCGGCGAAAGCCGGCATGCTACAGCGAAGGCTGGGAAGTTATAGGAATCACAGACAGGAATGTCTGTGTCACTATTGTCGGTGGACGTGGAGCCGGAGGAAGCGGGGTTGGGAAACCGGGGTTCGAATGGTGATGGTTTCGGTGTCGCTTTGATCGGTGATTTCCCACTCGTCGGCGGGAATGGGGGTCCAGTCGATAAGGTCCGTGGAGGATTCGATGGCGTAGGCGACGTCGGGGAGGCCGGCGGGGCGGGAGAAGGTGAAGACCAGTTGCGGACCGTTTTCGCCGGATTCGATCGCCGTGCGGGGAAGGATGCCGCGGTTCGGTTGACGGGGATGGCCGCCGAGGGCGTATGCCAGTAAATTCGGGATTCCGTCGTGATCGGGGTCGGCCGAGTCGCCGCTGATTGACTCGTCCGCCGATTCCGCTTCCGTGAAAAAGCCGTCGCTCCAACTGGTGAAATTCGGGAGATGGAGAAAAATCTCAGCCGTGCCGGAAAGACCGTTGCCGAGATCGGCGATCAAGTAGAAGGGACCGCCCGCGGTGGTTCCGGCGGTGAAGAAGCCCTCCTGGGTGACTTCCCCGATCGCGGGATCGACGGACCAGACCAACGGGGAGGGATTGTGGATGGGATCGGTGAATTGATCGAAAACATGCGCGAGAAAGCTGGCTTGTTGTCCCGTTCCCAGAGAGACGGAAGCCGGATCGACCGTGATGGAGGTCGGGGTGGCCGCCACCAGGATCCCGACTGATGCGGAAGTTGATCGATTGAAGGCGTTGCGGGCGGTGACGGTGAAGTTGTATTCGCCCGCTTTGCCGAATGTCGCGGTGGTGGTGTGGGCGGTTGCCGTTTGATTTTCGGAGAAAACGATCGCGGAAGATCCGTCCGGTTCGACGGCGGCCCACGTATAGACGATGCCGTCGCTGCCGTCGGAGTTGGCGGCGGAGGCGGTGAGTTGGGCGGAGGTGCCGGTGACGGGTGATTCCGAGGCGGCCGGGCCGGCGGTAAAATGCGGAACCGGGAATACCGCTCCGCCCGGTCCGGTGATCTTCACGTCGTCGATGTGCCAACCGGCGCTGGTGGATTGCTGATTGGTTCCGAGGCGCCAGCGGGCTCGCATCGATTTGCCGGAAAAGGCGGAGGCGGGGAGGCGGACGACCACTTCGGAGAAGCCGGGCTTGTTGCCGGTCCAAGCGTAGCGGGTGGTATCGAAGGCGCTCCGGCCACTGGGGTTTCCGGAACTCGATACGTTTCCATTGTATCCTCCGGAAAGAAACGAGGGGCCTGATCCACCGGTGTTGGCGTCGATCCATGGGCCGCCGTCGATCGAGAACTCGAGAATTCCGCCGTGATTGGAAGCGAAAGAGTGTGCGTGCCAGAAACTGAAGGTCAAATCGTCCGGATCGGCGGGAAGCTGGATCGCGGGAGATTCAAGGGTGTCGATCCGGCGATCGGACGGGCCGGGGGCGAACATGGAATGGGTGGGGGATCGGCTCTGGCTCTGAGTGAGCGCCCAGTTCGACGTTGCCACGGTGGAAGAAGTGGTCCAACCTATGGCGCCGTTTTCGAAATCATCGACCCAATAGGGGGCGGCGATCGCGAAGCCGGCGGGAAGAATCGCGCTTTCGCCGTTGGGATTGGTGATGACGACATCCCAAAAACCGGGACGCATGCCGGTGGTGTCGAATTCGGCGGTAAGCCGCCCGGGGCCGGTTTGAGTGTTGGTGGCCATGCGGTCAGGCTCGCCGGGAAAGGAGAAGGCGACCGTCGATTCGGGTTGGAATCCGTAGCCACCAAGAGTCACGGTGACCGGACCGCCATCGGCCAAGGCCGGGGAGATCGAGGTGATTTGGAGCGGCGGAGGCGTGCCGCCGCTGATCAGCAGGGTGTAATCCTGGAGGTTGCCGGAGAGATTGCCGTCGAAGGTGACGCTGGCGACATAGACGCCCGGGACCGAAGGGGAGGCGATGAAAACCTGTTCGACGTTGTCGGTGTTGTTCTTGCCGGTGGTGGCGGGGGCGTCGAGCATTTCGGGCCGCCAATCGCCGACGTAAGGCATGACGTAGGGAAAGTGGAGATTGCCGTCGGGGTCATGGATCAGCAGATCGAGGTTGTTGACCAATTTCGGGGTGCGGTCGTCGTGGACGGTGGTGGAAGTACCGGCCGGATCGGTCCAGCTGAGGGTGGCACGGATCGGCGATTCGCCGTCCCAAGTGAAGGCGAAGGTATGCGCCGGATCCTGAGTGGTCAGGCGCTCTTCGACCAGCCGGTGACTCGCGGGGCTGGCATGATGGGCTTCGAGGTGGTCGGCGGCGGCGCGGGTGTTCATCAGTCCCCAGCCGGTTTGGTAGTTGGGACCGGGGGTGCCAAGGTCGTCGGCGGTGTGGATGATCAATCCCTTAAGAGTGGCGGCGCGCATGGCTTCTCCGGGAAAAAGTTGGTCGAAATAGCTGACCAAGAGGACCGCGGAACCGGCGGCGTTGGGGGAAGCCATGCTGGTGCCGCGGGAGGTGGTGTAGGCGGTGTTGCTGGTGGCGGAAGTCGAATAAACGTCCCAGCCGTTGGCGACGATGTCGGGTTTGATCCGGCCGTCGTCGGTCGGACCCCAAGAGGAGAAATTTGAAACCAGAGCCTTGGAGAGGTCGCGTTCGCCGAAGGTGACGGCGTCGTTGACGGACCCGACGGTCAGGACGTTCTTCGCCACCGATTCGAACCCGAGCGTGTCGTAGCCCCCTTTGTAGACATTGTCGCCGGGCGGGTGGATAGCGGGGTTGTAAGTATAGGTGTTGCCGCCGATCTCGACGGTTGCGCCGCTGGCTGGATTGTCGGTGCGGTCATTGCCGGCCGCCCAGAAAATTAAGTAGTAGGGAAGATTGTGGGCGAGGGCGTCAGTGGCGCGGGAGTGTTCATTGTAGCGGCCGAAATGGGCGTCGTAAGCGTTCTGATTGGTACCCTGGCCGAACCATCGCCAGAGGGAGGTGGAAGGGTCCCGTCCCCATCCCGTTTGATAGCCGTAGGAATGGTTGGATATGTAAATGGTGCCGGGTTCGCCCGGATAGGAGGCGCCGCGAGAGGTCATCTGGGATTTGTCGTTGGTCCAATTGTAGGAGTCGATGGTGACGGCGGGGCTCATCCCGCGGGCGCGATCGACGATCCCGGCGGCCGCGATGGTGCCGGCGACATGGGTGGCGTGGGTAACCGGGGTGCCGGAGTCGAGCAAGTTGACCCGTCCGGTGAATTCCTGGTGGGAAGCGCGGACTGGACCGGCGTCCCAGACTCCGACGGTGAAACCGGCGCCATCGACGCCAAGATCGACCCGCGTCGCTTCGGCGTTGGTGCTGATAGCGGCCTCCCGGTTGGTGGTGACGGCGTAGAGGGGACGGCCGTCGATGAAGTCCATCAGTTCACTGATTTCATTGCCGGGGCCTTCGATTCGGAGGGGCAGGCCGAGTTGGCGGGCTCGTGCGATGGCTTCGTTCCTGCGGGCGTTTTCAATCGTCCGCATTTGGGCGACCAGTTCGTTTCTCTGGTCGGGTTGCCGCAAATCGGGTCGGTCGGCCAGCAAGTCGGCGAGAGCCGGACGGTTGCCTTGGGCGGACGCGGAAATGACTCCAGCCACCAGCGAGAGCAGGAGCAGAAAGAGGAAAAAGTAAGATTGGGAACGGCGAAAACGCATGATTTTCGAGGATCGAAACGAGTTTGAATGGAACGGATAGACGGGTTGGAAGGCAATTTGGAACTGAGGCGATCCCGTGTTCAGGACCGCCAACGATCGATTTTGATCCGATTTTTACCGGAGGGGCTGGCGGTTTTCCTCGGGTTGGGAAAAGTTGTAAGAATGAAAAGGAAGGAGAAAGCGCCATGCCGGATGTAGGATTATTATCGTCGATGAAACCGCTATCGTCGGAGTGCAAGGTGGTGATCCGTTACACGATCGAGGTGAATGGTCTGCCGGTTTACAACGAAAGCTACGATGTCGACACGGTGGAAAAGGAATTGCGGAACGACGAGAAGACGGTGGTGCGGCAATGGGTCCGGCGTTTGAAATGCGCGGTATGCTGTCGGCGACGGGGTGGGTTTTCGGCGAGTTTGACCCGATGCCTGATCGATGGGAAATGCTGTGACGAAGGGCACCGGGATTGCCAGGACGTGTAGGGAGACGAGGTGGCCCCGAGGGGGGAATCCGGCCGACAGGGGGCGGCTGTGGAGATGTCAGGAGGAAAAGAAGTCCATTCTCTGGAAGAGTTGCTCGGTCAGATCGCCGAGGCCAACCAGGACCAGGATCCGGTGACGATGGAGTCGGCGTTCAAGGCGGCGGGACGTCGCTCGTTCGGCCCAATGCTTTTGGTGCCGGGCTTGATCGGGGCTTCGCCGCTGAGTGGAATTCCGGGGATGCCGACCCTGATCGGCATCATGGTATTGTTGATCGCGGGGCAGTTATTGATCGGCCGGAAGGAGTTTTGGTTGCCGCAGTTTGTGTTGCGGCGAAAGGTGTCGCGGCGAAGGTTCGATCAGGCGATGCGGGTGATGTTGAAAGCGGGCAGATTCGTCGATCGCTTTCTGAAGGAACGCCTGGCCTTTTTGACCAAAGGGGCCGCGATGTATGGCATCGCGGTGGTTTGCCTGTTGATGGCGTTGACCGCGCCGCTGTTGGAGTTGCTCCCATTTGTGATCACGGGAGTCGGGGCGGCGGTCAGTGCGTTCGGGTTGTCGTTGTTGGCCAACGACGGGGTCCTGGCGCTGGTCGCCTTCCTGGTCTGTCTCGGCACCGGGATCGCGGCCGGAATGCTCGCGTTTGGCTGAACCCTTAAGGCAGCAGGATATAGCCGCGAGAAGGCACAAAAGGCGCAAAGATAGAAACTTAAGCGGAAGGGCCGATTCACCCGACGGGTGACTAGTTATATCGGCCTATCATGAGCTTTTGCGTATTTTGCGCTTTTTGGCGGCTATTCCAACCGCGGAGTATTGGATGACAGGCCATCGCCGGTGGTCCGGCGAATGGCCCGTGGAGGGAAATGGGATTAAAGATTGATCGGCACCACCGGATCGACTTCGCGCTCGTAGTCGACGCCCGGTAAACCGAAGCCGAAGAGTTTGAGGAAGTCGTCGCGGTAGCCTTGGATGTCGGACAGAACCTCGAGATTTTCCGTGGTGATCTGCTGCCAGAGGCGCTTGATCTCCGCCTGGACCTCCTCGCCCATTTCGAGATCGTCGATCCGGACCCGGCCGGCGTCGTCGAAGTCGAGGGGTTGTTCGTTGAACATCTGGGTGGAGAAGAGGCGGTAAATCTGTTCGATGCAGCCCTCATGAATACCGCGGTCCTTCATGAGCTTGTAAAGGAGGGAGATGTAAAGGGGAACCACCGGGATGGCGGAACTCGCCTGGGTCACGAGGGCCTTGTTGATGGAGACGAAAGCGCGGCCTCGGTTGACCTTGAGAGAGGCGTCGATCCGTTTGGCCCGGGATTCGAGGTCGCCCTTGGCTCGCCCGATGGTCCCGTTGCGGTAGATCGGCCAGGTCACCTCCGGGCCGATGTAGGAGTAAGCCATGCTGGTGACGCCCGGTCCGAGGACTCCGGCTTCGTCGAGAGCCTCCATCCACATTTCCCAATCCTCGCCGCCCATCACGGCGACGGTGTGGTCGATCTCTTCGTGGGTGGCCGGTTCGATGGTGACCTCGTGGACGATTCCCTTTTCGGGATCGAGGGTTTTGTTGGTGAATTCCTCGCCGATCGGTTTGATCACTGAGCGAAACGTTTCGCCCGATTGGGGGTGGGTGCGGCGGGGGGAAGCGAGGCTGTAGACCACCAGATCGACGTAACCGAGATCCTTTTTGATCAGGTCGATCACCTCTTTTTTGCATTCGCTGGAGAAGGCGTCGCCATTGATGCTCCGCGCGTAAAGGCCCTCGGCGCGGGCTGCCTTTTCGAAGGCGGCGGTGTTGTACCAACCGGCCGTGGCGATTTTGCCCGGGGCGGGCGGACGTTCGAAGAAAACGCCGACGGTGTTGGACCTGGTCCCGAAGGCGGCGGTGATGCGGGAAGCGAGACCGTAGCCAGTCGAGGCCCCGATGACGAGGACGTTGCGGGGGCCCTTTTGGATCGGCCCCTTGCTCCGCACATAATCAATCTGTTCCTGAACATGGGCGGCGCACCCGTCGGGATGAGCCGTCACGCATACGAATCCGCGGACCTTCGGTTTGATAATCATTAGGTTAAAACTTTTGGTGAATTGAAGGGAACGGTCGAGTGCGTTTTCGCGTTTTTTGGGATTTTTCGGGACATTTTTGCGCCGAGTGGAATCAAAGGATCAACAGTCCAAGAAGGCCGAGAGCCAATAGCAGAAGAACAACCGACAATGTCTTGCGTTCCTGGCGGGTAATTTTAAAGGGCATGCTTTTAGACAGAAAGCGTGAAACCAAAAAGCTGTCGAGCATTAACGAAAGTTTGAGCGAAGACCGAATCCCAAAGCCCGGCGTGCGCCATTGACGCGGGGCGGTTGTCATGAAAAAATGGAAACCAAAGCAGGGAATGAAAGGGAAGAAACAAATACGGGGCGTCGAGTCGGACCGGGAGGGGGATCGAGTGGCGTTGCGGTTGACCGGCGACTGGTCAATTTACCAGGCCCCGGCCGGGTTCGATGAGGCGATGGCGGTTGCGGGAGGCGAACGGCAGGTCGCGAAGATTGTGATCGACGGGAAGGGGCTGGGGAATTGGGACAGCACGTTGCTGCTGTTTCTGGCCCGGGCGCGGGAGAGGGCGGCGGCCGAATCGTGGGAATTGGAACTCCGGGAGTTGCCGGAGGGGGTGGACCGGTTGTTGAACCAAGTACCGGCGGAGGAGCGGCGGGAGGAGAGTGTGACCACCGAACGGTTTCCGGCCAGAGTCGGACGATTGGCGCGGGAGCAATGGAGAAATGGGGCGAACTTGTGCGAATTCACCGGAGAACTGGTGTTCGGATTCGGTCGGTTTATCCTGCTCCCGGGTCGGTTCCGCTGGGGGGATTGCCTGGAGGCGATGCAACAGACCGGGGCCAAGGCCTTGCCGATCGTCGGACTGATCAGCTTTCTCGTCGGGGTGATCATGGCGTTTCAAGCGACGATCCAATTGCGGCAGTTCGGCGCGGAGATCTATGTCGCCGATCTGGTTGGTCTGGCGGTGGTGCGCGAGATGGGACCGATGATGGCGGCGGTGGTTCTTTGCGGTCGCACCGGGGCGGCCTTCGCGGCTCAGATCGGGACCATGAAGGTGAACGAGGAGATCGACGCGTTAAAAACCCTGGGGGTGTCGCCGATCGATTTCCTCGTGATGCCGCGGGTGCTGGCGCTTTTCGTGATGATGCCGCTGTTGGTGATTTACGCGAACGTCCTCGGGATCATGGGGGGGCTTTTCATCGCCACCACCGCGATGGATATGACCGTCGACACCTACCTGGCCCAAACCCGGGGGGCGATCGCCCTCACCGATATTTACACGGGTCTGATCAAATCGGTGGCGTTTGGAATCATCATCGCCTTTGCCGGGTGCCTCCGGGGATTGCAATGCAAACGGAGTTCGGCCGGGGTCGGAGCGGCCGCGACTTCCGCGGTGGTGACCGGGATACTCTTCGTAATCGTTGCGGATGCGATCTTTGCGGTTATTTTCGACCGATTGGGTCTATGATGGAAAACCACGGCAGCGAAGCGATCAAGGTGCAGCGCCTCCAATGCAGTTACCAGGAAACGGTGGTCTTGCGGGAGGTCACTTTTTCGGTGCCGGAAAACGAAGTCTTCGTTATCGCCGGACCGAGCGGCTGCGGGAAAAGCACGTTGCTGAAGAACATGATCGGGTTGCACGAGCCATCGGATGGCGAAGTGTTTTATTTTGGCGAATCGTTCACTCGGGCGGACCTGGCCGCGCGGCGCGGCATCTGGCGGAAAATGGGGATTCTTTACCAGAGTTCGGCCCTCTGGAGCGCGATGACCGTGGAGGAGAACGTCGCCCTGCCGCTCCAGGAATTCACCCGGCTCGGCAAGAAACAAATCCGCGAACTGGTCCGATTGAAATTGAGTCTGGTCGGGCTGGACGGGAAGCAACGGCGTTTTCCGGCGGAATTAAGCGGAGGAATGCGGAAACGGGCCGCGCTGGCCCGGGCGTTGGCCCTCGACCCGAAGATCCTCTTTTTCGACGAACCCTCGGCCGGATTGGATCCGTTGACTTCGCGAAACCTCGACGAATTGATCCTGACCATCCGGGCCGGGATCGGGGCGACGGTGGTCGTGGTCTCGCACGAGCTCGACAGCATCTTCACCATCGCCGACCGTGTCCTGCTGTTGGACGGAAAAGAGAAAGGGGCGATCGCCATCGGTCCTCCGAAGGAACTGGTCCGCAACCGCGATGAGCGGGTGACCGAGTTCCTTACCCGCGGCGGCAGCGTCAAGGAGGGGGAGCCGACCATTTAAAATCAGTCCATGAAAAGATTCAGTTCAACTCTCATCGGTCTCTTCGTGCTCGGCGCTCTCTTTCTGGCCGTCGTCGGGATCATTTCGTTCGGCGCCAATGTCTGGTGGCGCGACCGCGAGCATCTTGCCCTCTATTTCCCCGAGTCGGTCCATGGTTTGGAGCGAGGTTCGGCGGTGAAACTGATGGGGGTGCCGGTGGGCCGGGTGGCGTCGATCAATGTCGCTTATGTCGGGGAGACCGGCACGCTGGTTCAAGTGATTTGCGAGATCGACCGGACTCCTTTCACCGTCGACCCAGCCGGAACCCGGGTGGAGATGCGCGACCGGGAGACCTTGCGGCGCATGGTGGAGGACGGTTTGCAGGCCCGCCTGGATTTGATCGGGATCACCGGCATGCTTTACGTGGAAATGGATTTTTGGAAAACCCCGGCGCGGCCCGGATTCGCGGTCGAGCACCCTTCGTATGTGGTCGTTCCGACCGTGCCATCCGCGTTCGCCGGTTTGATCGACAACCTGTCGGAGGTGGCCCGCGATTTGGGGGAAATCGATTTCGCGGGAATCGGCCAGGCGGCGGAAACCCTTCTCGGCAACGCGAATGCCGCCTTCGAGCAGGCGAGGGTGGAAGAGCTTTTCGGCCGACTGCACGAAACCGTCGGGAACGTAAACGACCTCCTCGATTCCCCTGAACTCCATCGGGCGATCGTCACCGCCGGCGACAGTTTCGAAAGTCTCGCGCGATTGGCCAATCACCTGGAATCCGAAGTCGATCTTTTGTCGGACGAGTTGGTGTTGACCTCCCGCGACCTCCGGGCGGCGTTGCGGGAGATCGGTCAGACGTTCGAGAGCATTCAGGATATCATCGGCCCGCAACTTGGCCTCGGAGCACAGTTGAATGACACCATGCAAACGATCGACGAGGCGGCCCGGTCGGTCGGTCGGCTGGCCGATTATTTGGAGCGGAATCCGCAGGCGATCGTCCGGGGGCGGGGGGGCGAACAACGTTAAACGATTTTTAAGGAGAAAAAGTAATGAATCGATGGACAAAGAAAATCTTACGAATGGCGACGCCCTTAATCGCCATGGCCGGGATCGGTCTTCTGGCCGGTTGCACCTGGATGGGACCGGTCGCGGATCCGACCCGTTTCTACGTGTTGGACGTCTCCGACTATGATCCGATTTCCGCCGACGTCGCCCGACCGGTGGCGGTCGGTCTTGGTCGGATTCATATCGCCCGATATTTGGACGAACCCGGCATGACCATCCGGGAAGGGGCGAACCGGATCATTCATTCCCAGCACAACCGTTGGGCCGAGGCGATTGACCGCGGCTTGCCGCGGGTGTTGGAGGAACTCCTGCAACAGGAACCCGTGGTCATGCACGTGGCGACATCGGCAGGTCAGCGGCGGGAGATTCCGGATTATTATCTGTATGTCACTTTGTCGCGCGCCGAAGGGGTGTATTCCCCCTGGGCTCCCTCCCGCGCGGTGTTTCGGGCGAGCTGGGAACTCCGGTCCGCCCGGGAAGGATCGGTCGCGGCGACCGGGCGCGTGGAGGAGAACGAACTTCCCTGGGACGGCCAGGATTTCGTTCAACTCGCGGCGAGTCTCAGCCATGGCGTCGCCCTATTGAGCCAAGACGTGGCGAGAGCGTTACGAGAATTGCGTCAGAGGGAGGGGTAATGCAAAAACCACTGATAATCAGTGGAAAATGGTGGGAGATGGCAGATTCGAACTGCCGACCTCTTGCATGTCAAGCAAGCGCTCTAACCAACTGAGCTAATCCCCCACTGGGAAAGAGAAACACCTTTGGGTTTTTTGAATCAAGGGCAAGTGGAAAAGTGATTTTTTTTGGAAACCAAGGAGGAACGAGGCAGGCTCGCATTCTCCATCGGTCGATTTCGTCTCTGGAGCGCCTATTTAGACCCCGTCCGAAAAGGGGGGGGGAGTTCGCCGGATCGGCTCCGCTACACACCCCACCGCTCTGACGAGCGGTCCCCCCGGCGCGAGGGGACCTGTTTGTGAGCAATTCCCCTCTGGAGAAACTTCACTGTTTATGCGGCTTGGAGGGCGATCAGGTTTTCGCGCGAAGCGCTTTGGAGTGCGGCGCGTCCCCGCACCGCTTTCGAATGGTCAGCTGACAGCCGCGCGCCCGGCAGCCTTTCGACGACCGAAGCTCTTCCGCCCGCTCGAAAGCTCCGCGAGGACGCGGAGCACTCCAAAGAGGCTCCGCCTCGGAAACCAAGTTTCATTCCATGTTGTTCCCCGGGCGCAGCCCGGGTTTTTGCTCGTATAAAACTTCACTGTTTATGCCGCTTGGAGGGCGACGAAATCGGAGGGTTGGCTTCCAGCCGACCTCACCCTGAAACGACGCCGACGGCGGACGGCAGGATGCCATCCCTCCCTGTGGCGAAGAGTATGTCGCCAGTCGTCGTAGTCGGGTTGGCTCCGCCGCCCGACCGTAGCGGCCAAAACCGTCCGTTCTCCATTGATGTCGAGCGTCGAATCAGGCTCCAAAGTCCCGGGCATTTCGATCGCATCGGAAAATGGGGCGGCAAAGCCAACCCCACTACTCACACACCCCACCATGCTCGCGCATGGTCCCCGGCGTGAATAAGTTCCCCTCTGGAGAAACTTCTCTGTTTATGCGGCTTGGAGGGCGACGAAATCGGAGGGTTGCCGACCTCACCCTGAAACGACACCAACAGCAGACGGCAGGATGCCATCCCTCCCAGTGGAGAGGCCAGCAGTGCGAGGCGCGGGGTGAGACCGGAAGAATGAACCTGAAAACCGGGAAGGTTCGTTGACACCGGCGGGCCTGCCGGGTGTTCTTTCAGAAATGGATCGTCCGCAACGGATTGCTATCATCGGCCTCGGCGGGTTCGCCGGGAGCCACCATCGAGCCGCTCTTTCTTTAGAGGAGGACGGGGTGTTGCAGGTCATCGCCACCTGTGATCCGAAGCCCGAAGCTTTCCTCGCGCAACGGAAGGAATGGGATTTCGACCGGCGGGGCGTCCAGGTGTTCGATCATTACCTGCGGATGCTGGACGCCTGCGCCGACCGGTTGGACTGGGTGGTGATCGCGACCCCGATTCCACTGCACGCGGAAATGCACGCGGCTTGCCGGTCCCGTGGTTTGGGAGTTTATCTGGAAAAACCCCCGACTCTGGATCCCGCCGAATTGGAACGGATGATTGAGGCCGATCGAGTGGGCGGCGAGACCGCCACGAATGTCGGGTTCAATTTCATCGTCCAGCCCGAACGCCGGGCTTTGAAGAATAGGATCCTGGCCGGGGAATTCGGGGCGGTCAGGGAAGTCCGGATTTTCGGTTCCTGGGGACGGGCAACCCGTTACTACAAACGAAATTCATGGGCGGGCCGGTTGTTGGGGCCCAACGATTTCCCGATTCTCGACTCCTGTTTCGGCAACGGGATGGCCCACTTGGTCCACAACAGTCTGTTTTGGGCCGGCACTGGAGCGTTGCAGGATTTCGCAATCCCGGAGGAAGTCCGCGCCGCCTTGTTCAGGGCCCACTCGATCGAAAGCCCCGATACCGTATTCGCCGAAGCGAAGTCGCGGGGGGGCGTTGTCCTGAGATACGCGCTGACCCATGCCTCAACCGACGGAGTGCTCGATTTTGAGGAAGTGATCTGCGATGACGCCCGAATTCGTTTCGTGATCAATTCCCATTGCGACATCATCCGATCGGGATCGGAAAATGTGGAACGTGAAACCGCCGTGCCGCTGCCCGACCGAACCGCCGTCAATTTGCAGGCTTACGCGGATTATTGGGCCGGCAAAACCACCCATCCTCCGACCACGTTGGAAGAATCGCGTCCCTTCGTTCATTTGAACGCCTTGCTGTACCTCTCCGCGGAAAGGATTTCTCGATTTCCGGCGGACCGAGTGCGGCGGGTGGAAGACGAAAAACGCGGCGGTGTATTCTTCCAAGTGGCTGGATTGGCGGAAGCGCAGAATCGCTTTCTGGAATCCGGGCGGTGGCCGGATCTTTCCTCCGCGGCCGTGCTTACCCCGAAGACCGCGACCCCGGCGGATTTACCCCGTTTGCTCGAAGCGGTCCGGGCGCTCCAGCTGGAAACGGCCGATCTGGAGTGAAAAGATGTCGACGGCGGGTGGACGTCGGTCCTCCCTGCATTCGGCGACCCTGATTTCATGGCAGCGACAAAACGAGAACCGTAGCACTCGCCCGACAAGTGAGCCAACCGCGCTGGGGAGGGTAGGTTCAGGTGGTTTCGGCCGGGGTGCCGGAATCCTGTTTCCACGAAAAGTCCCCGTCGATCGTCCATTCTCACCCGTCGCGAAACCACCACCAGCCACTCCTTTCTTTTCAGTTTTTTCTGAAATGTGGACTTTTTCCCGATTGACAGTCGAAAAGATCTTTTCTTAAAATCCGTTGCGACCGAGCAAACCGAGAGAACCAAAAATCATGCTTTCGACTTTACCTCAACCACTTACGGCCTCCGACCGCCTTCCGCCAAAGTTTGAAATTGCCCCTTCGGGGAAAAAGTCCATTTTTGGACGTTAAAAACAACTGTTAGCAGGAGAAATAAAACCGGAGCCACACCGACCCTTTCCGGATATAGATACTCCCGCTGTAGTCATCGCCACAGTGTCCAGCTTGCTGATCAACCCACTCCTCGTCGTGGAGACTGCTATCGGAATCGTTCTGGACGCCCTTTGGCTTCTCCACGACGCCCGCATATTCGATGTAGTTGCAGTCTTCGCCCACCTCCTGCTTCACGGCGTCAAGCCACTGGAGCACTGCTAACAAATCGCTGGACTCAACGGAGCCATCACGGCGGGGTTGATCGTTCTCTGATTTCTTCATGATTTATTTCCTTTCGATTGGTTGCTGTCGGCTCCGCGAGTCAGCTTGTCGTTCGGTAAAAGATTCAATGATGGGCCGCCAGATCAATTTCTATCAGCTTCCGGAGGATCTCCGTGTGTTCGAGGAGGCGTTAAGATTAAGGAAGGATTTGGTTATACTTCAGCATGCGTGGGAGGGACCGGTTCCGGAAGAGAACACTGATCTCGTCGCGAGCCTACCGAACACGGAACTTCCTACAGATCCCCGGATGGTGTTAATCGTTCGGAAGGACGACATTGATCGGCTAAATGTGGTGCATCGCGAGGTTCTTGGTTATTGGACCGCCGATGTTCGGACATCGCCGGTGATAGAATTTACACGGTCGTTTTTCAACGGACGAATTCTGACCCCGGGGAGGCTCTATTTGGCATCGGATGAAAAGGGGGAGGATTTTTTGTCACTTGGAGCGAGTCTCTTCCGGTGGATACGGAACAGGTATACGCGTCCTGATGGAAGAGGATTTCAGTTTTACCGCGCACCCGAAGCTCGACAATGGGCGGAATCAGCTTCCGGGACCCTGGCACCACTATGACTACCGAACAAATCGCAGCACTCAACTGCGGGAGGCTGGCGCCTCCCTTGTGAGTGTGCTCAACGTTCGACAAAGAAAGAATGAAATTAGTAACTCAACAGATGCTTAAGAGAAGTGACATAAGAGAGCGAATCACCGACCTTCTCAGCGGACGACTTCGTGAACTGGTGTTTAGATCCGATAACGATATGTCAGTCGATCATCAAGCTACAGTTGGATCGATAGACTTTTTAACTGTCCCCCATATTTCTTCGATTAGGGAGCTCGACGACAACACGGTAGAGGTTGGTGGACGGATTAAGGCAGAGATTGAGCTTCAGACCCACATTCACACACCGATTGACCCTGAACTGACGTCTGAGACGGGAGCATATACCGTGGCCTTTCGACTTCATGTTACTTCAGATCCGTCTTTGAGGGAAGAGGGCGAAGAGCGATATTGCTCCTCCTTTACGTTCGCTCTTCAGGAATTGTCGATTCTGAATACCTAAGGAATCAAGATGGATTTTATAGGACCTGCAATAATGCTCGGAATAGGAACGTTGTTCGTTTTTATTCTATTTCAAAAGGTTACCCGTGGAATAAAGGATAAGAATGGAATTCAAGGAGAAGACGTTTCGGTCTCGATGGCCACTCGATTGCCGCGTGCGGAAAAGATTGGAGAACGCGATGATCCAGCATCCACTGATTCACTTTTATCAGAGCTACGCCGTTTAAGAGCAAGCGTAGATTCTGTGTGGAATCAACTGGAGACAATTAAGTGGGTTGCTATATCGATTGCATTAGGGATCGCCTTGATTGTTATATTTGGCGTGCGTGCTCAATTCTAGCTCGCGCGACTGCGGCGAGATCAGTCGAACAAATCGGGAGAGGTAACGAGTGAAAGCTGCCGCTTTCACTCACACCTCCCCTCGACGTTGGGCAGACAAGAAATGAGAAATTCCCTAAACCCTGGAGCGCATGCCTGTAACCTTTCCCAATCCGGGTGATCCAGTGGACGCGCCAATAAATTGCTTATGGCCAGAACAAAATTAGACGCAGTAGTCGCGGTGCTTTCCCGCGTGTCGGGACGATCTGAGGATGAATTATTCATTGAACTGAAGACTATGGTTATTCCGAAGATGAAAGACCCGAGTGGCCTCTACGCAGAGATTTCCGAAGATGAGTATAAAAAGATTCTTGCTAGCAGTAAAAAGGAACAGGCCGGGATATTGAAGTGGATGCTCGAGGGCGCAGCGAAAGACCCACTCGGCCCACCGCCAAACTGAACGTACAGCCCAACCAGACGGCGTAGGTAATGGCGAGCATCCGCGCCCCGGTGAAGTTTGTGAGTCTGTTTACTGCTCGCCATACCTAGCCTCGACGATGGGTAAAGAAATGATAGCGAAAAGAATCATCCCGATCATGGGTAGCATGGTCTACCTGCCCGTATTCGGATTTCTTCTGGTCGTTGGCATCATGAATAGAAATCTCCCCCAGCTCGCATTTTACATTGTTGCACTTCTTTGTGTCGGAGTCCTTGCCTATCGCTTGTGGAAAGAAAAGTATCTGCCCAAGGTAGTGTTGGGCGTGCTGGCAATATTTCTAGGCGGTTTGTGGATATTTCAGACCATTCGAAGAATCGGATTTGTGTTAAGTGAAGGTGGGATGGAAAGAGCTGACGGCTATGGCTCTCCTCTAGCGTTTCTTATCGGTGTTGTCGGAGAAGGTTTGGTTTTAGGCCTACCAGCCACTTTGCTGTTAGTCATCGCCGTCCTTCATCGGAACCCGACGAAGACCCATCAAGGCGGTGGTATCAACTCCGTTTCGCTGCGCTCCACTGCGTGATACACCTCGACGTTCTGCGGAAGAAAAGAATATGATCATTCCAGAACCGGATAGATTGTCTCGGTCGCCGATCGAGAAAGAATATAGAGTATGAGTGAGATCTTTGGTTTTCCCACTTATCTCTGGGGGTATGCAGCTGTGAATGTCTTCTGCGTCGGGCTAGTCCTCGGGTTGGTCAACAGAAAGCGGCTTCCATTCCTGGAACCAGGAGGGATACGCGAATGGTCATTCATGGGTGCGGTGGTTTTTGTGGCTTTCGCTTTATGCAATATTCTCTTCGGGGTTCCTGTCGTGATATTATCCGGGCAAGAAGGCTTTCAGGAGCAGAAGGTCGGCCACTTGCTGACGGCTTCGCTGTTCTTCGCGCTTTTCCTCGGGGTAGCACTCTGCGGGAAATCCACCAAAAGGAAGGGCAGAATCGGGTAGCCGGGAGCATTAACTCTCCCGGCCCCCACACCACCGGACATACGGGTCCGTATCACGGCGGTTCCTAACCAGACGATCCGCCGAAGCGAATCGTCCCACGGAACACGGTTCTCCTCGCAAGAAGTCGCACGATGACTCGCAGACTCTCACGGTTGGTCCCGCACGTTAAGTTCGGTCCTTCACCACTCCTGAGGCCTCCGGTCCATTGGTCCGGCTCGCTTCGCGCCCGGTTTTGTCGGCCTTCGGCCTCGGAACGCTGGACGGGTTACCCGTCGGCAGCTACTCCCGGCTCGTTCGATGCGGCTACTACGACCTCGGCTGACTCCTCGATGGACAACCGCCCCATTACTGGACCGGCGGCAATGCCTTGACGGTAGATTGAAACCGGCATTGCGCCCCATCGAGGCCTCCCCGGGTAAGAGCACGTTGTTCCGATGCACAACCCCGCGGTTTACCTCCGGCAGTGAACTCAGGGCTTCGCTGTGTTGTGCCAGCTTACCCGTGCCGCCGGCCTTGTAACGCGTTTCTGTCCGTGGGCTCACATCTTTGACATAGGCTTCCTCCCCACGGAGCCTCACGACTCCGCAGTTGCCATAATCTAGTTTTATTAATTGAATTGAGTTCATAAAACAGGGGACTTTAACCCCATCACAACGCGCCCATGCCGGGCACACACAAAACGGCGCTGGCAACAGCGGCTAACGCCGCTGCGCCAGGCCTCCACGTTCTGCAAGAGAAATGAAAGATCGAGACATCAAGCATGTTCGGGACATGCCGCCGGCTGCTCGGAGGCTTTTTACTCATTGGCTTCCCTGGTTGTTTACGCTTGTCGGGGCTCTTTTCTTGGTGCTGGAAGGCCCGGATCTTCGCGATGGATTCCAAAGCCGGGAGTGGCCGACCGTGGATGGCGTGGTGATTTCGTCAGAGGTTGAGCGCGTTAACGAAGATTCGACCGGGTATCACGCTAGAGTGGTTTACAAATATGAGGTCGAGGGAATCTCATACGTCGGCGAGCGGGTTGCGTTTGGAGATTTTCGATCGAGCAGCGCTTCACGGGCGCGTGCTACGGCGAACCGGTATCCTGAAGGACAAGAGACAGAGGTCTTCCATAGTCCGAGCCGTCCTCACCGGGCCTTTCTTGAGCCCGGCTTGCAGGCGCATGCATTGGTGATACCGATCTTTGGAGCCGTTTTCTTTGTTCTGGGCTGTCTCATGGTTTGGGGAATGCCGAGGGCGATGAGAAAGGCGCTGGAGACGGAAGAGAGTAATTCCGCATTTGCGGTAGAGGTTGACGAGACCGGATCGGATGGGGCGTGTGCGGGAGATGCGGACGATCAAACGGACCTGTTAGGAGGCGGAATCATGCCTCCGCGTTTGCATATAGCACTTTCAGCCATCTTTGAAGGTGTCGGCGCTCTCGGGTTGGCACTTTGGGCCGCTATGAATATGGAACGGCTGGAAGCATTTGGTATCAATTCGGCGGTGGGTTTCTTTGGTGGATTAATTGCTGGGTTTGGGGTTCCATGGCTGATTTTTGCGTTTCTGATTCCCGCAAACTGCCCGCGATGCAGGGGCAGATCCAAAAAGACCGGGAGTAGACCGATCACCTACGTCTGCAAGTCGTGCGGATATGTCCACAGAACACGAGTTTGGGAAGGTACTCGATAGAATGGCAGAAAAATTCACTGGACTTAACGAGATGGGCTGGCGCCCCTCACGCGAGTCTCCTCGACGTTCGAGACAAAAAGAAATGGAATCAGAAAATCAAATTCCTGTCGGAACGCGCCTAATGGTCGGAGCTGGAATACTGCTTTTCGGAATGGCGCTCGCCGGTCGGTTCCATCCTGGTGCGGTCCTATTTGCACCGGCGTTTCCTGCGGGTTTGGCCGCTTTCCAGACCGGAAGCGAAAACGCTGAGGCTTTTATTGCATTATCATATGTCATCTATGCCGGATTTCTTGCTGCGTTCCTTGTCATAAGGAACCCAATCGCTTTTCGACTGACCTGCGGCACTTTTCTTCTTCTTGTTCTCATTACGGTGGGCGGATGCTGGAGAGTGCATGATGGTCTTAACTTTATGTAGGACAGACTTGACCACCGTAGGACTGACTCGAACCAGACGCCGTAGGTAGGTAATGACTCTGCTCCACACCCATCCTAGGCTTATACCTAGGCTTTAGTTTGGCCAGAAAAAGAGAACCTGATGGAGTTCGAGTATGATCCGGAGAAAAGTCGGGCGAACCATGAGAAGCACGGGATCGACTTTGAGGAAGCGCAGGATCTGTGGACAGACCCGGATGCGATTGGGTTTCGGGCGTGGTCTGATGATGAAGAGCGATTTTGCCCTCCTCGGGATTGCACGCGAGAAGTTGTGGGTGGCGTTTTTTACTTATCGGGAGACGCGGATCCGCTTGGTCTCCGTTAGACGAGCGCGGACAGCAGAAAGGAGTTATATGAAGGCTAGGATTTGGACAGAATTTTTGATGAGGGCGAAACCGACATGAACGAGTTTCTTGATCTCAGCGAGGCTTTCCGCCCCGGTCAGGAACAGAAGCGAGTTAATGTGGATTTCCCCGTCTGGATGATTGAGAGACTCGATCGCGAAGCGAATCGTCTCGGGGTCGCACGCCAGTCCCTGATCAAGGTCTGGATCGGCGAGCATCTGGCCCAGCGGACACCGAAACGGAACCGGAAGGCCAATCGGGGCCCCACCGCTGACTGAGGGATAAGTCAATCGGTGGCAGTTTACGCCGAGAGCCGAGAATTTGAGGATTATTTCAGCAAGGAGAGCCAGAAATGAAGAAAAAGAAGGAAACTATCACCGCTGAATAGTTGGACAGGCGCTTCGACGATGGGGAAGACATCAGTCGTTATTTGGACTGGAGCAAAGGGAAATGGCCGTTGCTGGAGCAAAGACGCGTCAATGTAGATTTACCTGTATGGATGATCGACTCGCTCGATAGTGAGGCGAAACGAATCGGGGTAACCCGTCAGTCGATTGTCAAGGTTTGGCTGTCTGAACGGATTAAGGCAGAACAAGCGGGCCGAAAAGGTAATGGCTGGAAGCTGGGGCTTCCAGCCATACCTCCGGCCCTGCGTTGGTTGGCGCGGTTGTCGGTAAAGTCGCGTGAAACGGTGGCGGTAATCAGCCACGGTGGTTTTTTCCGGCGAAAAATCCCTCGGTGTTTTCCGGCAATCCAGAGCCATCATATCAAAACATAATGATATATTGATATTTTCACTTGCGGAGGCTGCCGGGGTCTGGCAGGTTGCTCGGATCATTATGAGCAGTTACATCTTTTCTTCCGAATCCGTTGGCGAGGGCCATCCGGATAAAGTGTCCGATTCGATTTCCGACAGCATCCTCGATGCATGCCTGGCTCAAGATCCGAAGAGCCGGGTCGCGTGCGAGACGCTCGTGAAATCCAACCAAGTGGTCCTCGCCGGTGAAATCACCACCACCGCCGAGCTCAATTACGAAAAAATCGTCCGCCAAGCGATCCGTGACATCGGCTACGTCCACGATGACGACGTGTTCCACGCCGATTCGGTCTTCGTGACGAACTTGATCACCAAACAATCCCCGGACATCGCCCAAGGAGTCGACGAACGGGAAGCGGAAGGCAAGGGGAGCGCCGAGCAGGGCGCCGGCGACCAGGGCCTGATGTTCGGTTACGCCTGCGACGAGACTCCGGAGCTGATGCCGGCCCCGGTGATGTATGCCCACCGCCTCGGCAAGGAATTGACCCGCCTCCGCAAGGCCGGAGTGGTCGATTGGCTCCGTCCCGACGCCAAGAGCCAGGTTTCGATCCGCTATGTCGACGACAAACCGGTCGCCGTCACCGCCGTGGTCATTTCCACCCAGCACGCCGCCAGCGTCAGCAACGCCGAGTTGCGCAAATTCATCACCGAGCAAGTCATTCGACGGGTGATTCCGGCGGAATTGTTCACCGACGATACCGAGATTCTGATCAACCCGACCGGTCGCTTCGTGCTGGGTGGTCCCGCCGGGGACGCCGGTTTGACCGGACGGAAAATCATCGTCGACACCTACGGTGGTTCCGGCCACCACGGGGGGGGCGCTTTCTCGGGCAAGGATCCGTCGAAGGTCGACCGGTCCGCCGCTTACATGACCCGTTGGGTAGCGAAAAACATCGTCGCCGCCAAGCTCGCCTCCCGCGTCGAGTTGCAGGTGGCCTACGCCATCGGCCATCCGCAACCGGTCAGCATCGCGGTCAACACCTTCGGCACCGGCACCGTTCCGGACGAAGAGTTGGCCTCGGCGGTCGCCCAGGTTTTCAGCTTCAAACCGGCCGACATCGTCAAACAACTCGACCTCCTCCGCCCGATCTACCGGGGGACCACCCACTACGGACATTTCGGTAAAGCCGACCTCCCGTGGGAACAGACCAACCGCGTCACCGAGCTTAAGGAAGCGGTCGGCAGCAAAGAAGAAGCGCTCGCATAAAGGAATTATGACAACAGCAATCGAAACTAAAGAAGACTTCAAGGTAGCCGACATCTCGCTGGCCGAATTTGGACGCAAGGAAATCGCCCTCGCCGAAAAGGAAATGCCGGGCCTGATCTCGGTGCGGGAGAAATACCGCGGCGAACAACCGCTGAAGGATGTCCGCATCATGGGCTCCTTGCACATGACGATCCAGACCGCGGTCCTGATCGAAACCCTCGTCGCCCTCGGCGCGAATGTCCGCTGGTGCAGCTGCAATATTTTCTCGACCCAGGACCATGCCGCCGCCGCCATCGCGGCGGGTGGGGTGCCGGTCTTCGCCTGGAAGGGCGAGACGCTCGAGGAATACTGGTGGTGCACCGACCAGGCCCTCTCGTTCCCCGACGGCAAAGGCCCGGAGTTGATCGTCGACGACGGTGGCGACGCCACGCTCCTCATCCACAAGGGATATGAATTGGAGAACGGCGACGACTGGGTCAACGGTCCCGCCGGAAGCCGCGAAGAGCAGGTCATCAAGGCACTCTTGAAGAAGATTCATCAGGAAACCCCCAACCGCTGGCATTCGGTGGTCGAGGAGTGGAAGGGTGTTTCGGAAGAGACCACCACCGGCGTGCACCGTCTTTACAGCATGCTCGAACAAGGTAAGCTCCTGGTGCCGTCGATCAACGTCAACGACTCCGTCACCAAGTCGAAGTTCGACAACTTTTACGGTTGCCGCGAATCGCTCGCCGACGGAATCAAGCGCGCCACCGACGTTATGGTGGCCGGCAAGGTTTGCGTCGTCTGCGGTTACGGCGACGTCGGCAAAGGGTCCGCCCAGAGCCTCCGCGGCCTCGGCGCCCGGGTGATCGTCACCGAGATCGATCCGGTCTGCGCCCTCCAGGCGGCGATGGAAGGTTTCGAAGTCACCACGATCGAAGATACCCTCGGACGCGGCGACATTTACGTCACCACCACCGGCAACTTCGACGTGATCACCTTGGAGCACATGGCGAAGATGAAAGACCAGGCGATCGTCTGTAACATCGGTCACTTCGACAACGAGATTCAAGTCGCCCGTCTCCAAGCCGAGCCGGGGGTGAAGCACCTGAACATCAAGCCGCAGGTCGACCAATACACCTTCCCGAGCGGAAACTCGATCATTCTCTTGGCCGAAGGTCGTTTGGTGAACCTCGGTTGCGCCACCGGACATCCCTCGTTCGTGATGTCGAACTCCTTCACCAACCAGGTCCTCGCCCAGATCGATCTCTGGAACAATCGCGAAACCTACGAGCCCGGCGTTTATCGTCTGCCGAAGAAGTTGGACGAAGAAGTCGCCCGTCTCCATTTGGAAAAGATCGGCGTGAAGCTGACCAAGCTCACTCCCGAACAAGCCAAATACATCGGCGTTCCGGCCGAAGGTCCCTACAAGCCCGAGCACTACCGCTACTAAGCGGTCTTCATTTCTAGGGCTCCGTCGGCGATCTCCGCCGCCGGAGCCCGCGACCTTCAGCACGACAAAAAAACCAACAGCTTTGTTGGTTTTTTTTGTGACGATTTAAGGAGGAGCGGCGCGCTTCAGCCGCCGACTATGTCCGACGGACTTCGGCTAAAGCACGAAGCTCCCCTTAAGCTCTGCTCTCCTCTGCATTCGCGCTTATCTGCGAAATCTGCGGTCCTTCGTTAACAGGGAGCGGCTAAAGCGCGCCGCCGCCTTCATCCGGCGAAAGCCGGGATGCTACGCGTAGCATCGAGTTTTCACTCGATGAAACAGAGCATAAGCCGGAGCTTCGTGCTTCAGCCGAAGATCGTCAGGCACGGGCACTGACGGCGGCTGAAGCGGGCTCAAGCACGAAGCTCCTGCTCTGCATCTGCGTTAATCGGCGAAATCTGCGGTCCTTCATCCGGGTCCGCGTTTCCCATCTCCTTTACAAGTGGTTCGCGGGATCAAAGCCGCGGGCGCGCAGGGCGGCGCGGAGTTCCTCGAGATCCAGCCTTGCTCCCGGGCGAATCTTGTTTCGGGAAAACCAACCTTGGTTCATTTCCAATGCGATCAAAATTTCGTGGCTCCGGGAACGGACCGGAGTTTCATCGTAAGGGAAAAGTGGATATATTTCGAGGAGCTTCCCTTCTTGATCGAAGAAGCCGATGTCGAGCGGAAGAGGGGTGTTTCTCATCCAGAAACTGGCCTGCATCGGCCGGGGGTGAATGAAGATCATTCCGGAATCAGTTCCCAGTTCGGTCCGGTGCATCAGCCCGCGGTTCGATTCCCGCTGGGTCACCGCCAGTTGCACCTGAATGGCCTTGTCCCCCAACGTCAATTCGAACCAATGGTCTCCTGGAAGCGGCTCGCCGTTGGCCGATTGCGACGTGGCATTGCCGCACCCGCTTCCAGTGAAGAGGAGGGCACAAAGAAAAGAAACTGCGAGAAGAAGCGGATGGTGCGATTTCATGTAGGATTTTCCGGTATCCTGTAATCAATCGAACCGAATTGGCAAGCTGCGGGAAGACGCAGCGGTCCCAATGATAGGGAAACTTCGGTCGCTACCCGATATCAACCGGACTTTCCCTGCGAGATCCAAGATACGCCCGCCATCCCCCGAAAGCGGTGATCTCTTCGGCGCCAACGATAGCGAACGGTTCGCACAGGAAGCCGTGCACCTGGTCGCCGTCGGCGAGGATGAGGCTACCGATTCCGAGCGGCGACCGGATCGCCGCGGTGAATCGTCCGAAGGCGTCCGGACGGAGTCGCCAGATTTCCACGTCGATGCCGGGGCCGGAGGTTTCCGGGTCGCGGATCAGGCCGGGCTTGGGCGGTTCGGTGTTTGGAAGCGCATAGAGCCTGTAGCCCGGTGCGGTGCGGGTTGCCTTTTCAAAACGGGCTCCGAGGTCGAGCAATTGGCCGTTCAACGGTTCCCCGCGGAGGTGGGCGCCGGCCACCGCGACCCGGATTTCATCGGAGTTGGGAGTGGAAGGGATGGCTATGGATGCGGGAATCGATTCGAGGGTGGCGACGGTGTTGCCTAATTTTCCGCCGATCACCAAATGATACCGCTCCGCGAGTTCGAACAGACTCTCATCCGAGAAAGCCGGTCCGAGCAGGGTGATCCCGAACGGGAGCCCGTTGGTGCGGAAACCAGCCGGAAGGGCGATGCCGCAAAGATCGAGGAGGTTGACGAAATTAGTGTAGTACCCGAGATCGGTGTTGATGGCGACCGGATCGGCGGCGACCTCGTCGTGAGTATAAATGGTTCCGGTGGTCGGCAACATCAGAAGGTCCATTTTTTTCCATTCCCGCGCGGCCCGCCGACGCAGGGACTCGAGCCGGTGGAAGGCGCGGAAGGTATCCGCCGCGCTAAAGCGACGGCCACCTTCGATGATCGCCCGAGTCACCGGATGGAACGCGTCCGGTTCCTCGTCGATAAACGGAGTCACCGCCGCGAGACGCTCAGCGACCCATGGCCCAGAATAAAGGAGGGCTGCGGCTTCCTTAAACGGCTGGAAATCAATCTCCACCGGTGTCCCCCCCAGC
The DNA here is from genome assembly GCF_056590205.1 of Verruconatronum alginivorum. NCBI lineage: Bacteria > Pseudomonadati > Verrucomicrobiota > Opitutia > Opitutales > Verruconatronaceae > Verruconatronum > Verruconatronum alginivorum. The sequence goes on from NZ_JBWPVQ010000001.1 coordinate 5,772,800, forward strand.
GAGACAAGTCGGTCGACTGTCTCGCGAAAAAGTCTTCTTGATTCCGGATCGCCAAAAAACTTCAGATCGGCGGGAGCGGGAACTCCGAATCGGAAATCCTCGGCCGGAATCGAAACCCGCGGTGACTCCTCCCGGCTGTAAGGATCGTCGGCATCGAAGCCGCCAATCACCCGTCTGATCATCGTGGCGTCGGTGACGGTCAGGCTGAAGACGCTCGGACAATCGAGCGATTGGCATGCCGGGACGATTCCCCGGGTGCTGACTGATCCCCGGGTCGGTTTCCAGCCGACGATGTTGTTGAACGCCGCCGGGACCCGGCCCGAACCCGCCGTGTCGGTGCCGAGGGAAAACGAAACCAATCCGGCCGCCACGGCGACGGCGGAGCCGGAACTCGACCCGCCGGAAATATACCGGTGGTCGAAGACCGAGGACGGCGCCCCGTAAGGCGAGCGGACCCCCACCAGGCCGGTGGCGAACTGGTCCATGTTCGTCTTGCCAATCAGGATGGCTCCGGCTTCTAGAAGTCGCTGAATTGCCGGAGCGGTAAAGTCCGCAATGTATTCGAATTCCGGACACGCCGCGGTGGTCGGGAGTCCGGCCACGTCGAAATTGTCTTTGACGGCGAACGGGATGCCGAAGAGCGGCTTCCCCGCGTCGAAGGCCCCCAATTGTTCCACCTGTTCCAGCGCGTCGCTTTCCGACAGAAGGTGGATCCAAACCGCGTCTTCTCCTCGCTGGTCGATTCGGGCATAAATCGTCCGAATGACTTCCTCGGGAGTTGCGCTCCCTTCACGGTAGGCTTCGTGCAGCGATACGATGTCGAGGCTCGGCAAATTCATACGGTGACTTCCTCCTGCAAAACCGCGACCGGTTGTCCGGCGGAGACGAGAGTCCCCGGCGGAGCGATGATCTCGGTAACGACCCCATCGGCGGTCGCTTCGATCGGAACCTCCATTTTCATCGCCTCGATGACGGCGATCTTTTGTCCGCGGGTCACCTGGTCGCCCACCTTCACCGGCACCGCCCACATGTTGCCCGAGACCGGAGAGGAGACCAACGTGGCTCCTTCGGGCAGATCGATGCTGCCGGGGTCGGACTCGGGCGGTCCGTCGTCGGCGGCGGTCACGAGATCTGCGGAACCATCGCGGGCCCACCTTTCGCGTTCTTCCTCGAACGCCTTCTGCTGCCGTTCGCGGAAAGTGTCGATGCTCCCGGACTCCCGCTTCAAAAACGCCCGGTAATCCCGGATCGAAAACGTTTCCTCCTGGATATCGAGTGATACCTGGCCTCGGCGGAACGCTTCCCGATACTCCAGCACTTCCGCTTCCGGCATCGGATAAAAGCGGATCTGATCGAAGAAACGGAGCAACCAAGGGTGTCCTTGTTGGAATTCGCGGGTGCGCTTGTAAGTGTTCCAGACCGGAACGGTCCGTCCGACCAGTTGGTAACCGCCAGGACTTTCCATTCCGTAAACGCAAAGATACACGCCGCCGATCCCGACCTCGCCTTCGGCGGTCCAGGTCCGGGCCGGGTTGTATTTGGTGGTGAGGAGACGGTGCCGGGGATCGACCGGGACCGCGCACGGGGCGCCGAGATAGACGTCACCGAGACCGAAGACCATGTAGCTCGCCTTGAAAAGAATCGCTTCCACTTCGTCGATCGAATCGAGCCCGTTGATCCGGCGGATGAATTCGACATTGCTCGGGAGCCACGGCGCCTCCTGGCGGACCGATTGTTGATACTTGGCGATCGCTTCCCGGGTGGAGTCGGCGTTGAAGGCCAACGGCAGATTCACCACGCGGGTCGGGACCACCAGGCTGTCGACCGCCGGCATCCGGGCCTCCGCTTCAAGCAACACGTCGAGAAGATCTTCGAGCCGGATCCGGCGGCTGTCATAATTCACTTGCAGGGAGCGGACTCCGGGGGAGAGTTCCAGAATGCCTTCGACCGGATTTTCCCTGAAGTATTCCATCAGCGAGTGGACTCGGAAACGGTTCTCCAGGTCGAGCACCATCGGACCGTATTCAATCAACAAATACTTATCTCCGGCCTGACGGTAAACCACTTCCGGAGACGAGGCGGTGGAGGGAAGACGATGCAGGATCGCGCCGTCCCCCAACCGGGATGACGGACTGGTGCGATTGCCGGCGGGGAGGGGGGAGGACTCCGGCGGAATGTCGAGGCCGGCGATCGCCCGATCCTGGACCGCCTCGGCTTCCACCGCCGCCGCGTAGTTAGTCCGTTTGAAACGGATCGTGTCGCCCGGACGCAGTTGTCCGATTTTCCACAATTCGGCTTTGATGATCGTGACCGGGCACGCGAAGCCACCGAGGCTCGGTCCGTCCTTGGCGAGGATGACCGGCATGTCGCCGGTGAAATTGACGGTGCCGATGGCGTATTCGCAGTCGTGGATGTTCGACGGATGGAGTCCGGCTTCGCCTCCGTCGGTGCGGGCGAATTCGGGCTTGGGACCGCTGAGACGGATTCCGAGCCGGTTCGAGTTGTAATGGACCTTCCAATCGGTGGAGAAGAACATCTCCATCGAGGCTTCGGTGAAAAAGTCGGGGGCGGCGTGCGGACCATAGAGGACACCGATTTCCCATTGGGCCGAGTAGGCGGGAACCATCTCGGGCGGCGTGACTTTGAGCGGCACCAGCGGCTCCGCTTCCCGGTCCATCGGCAGGACGTCGCCATGCCGGAGGAACCGGCCCGCGTGCCCGCCGAATTTGCCGAGGCTGAACGTCGACTTGCTGCCAAGATACTCCGGAACGTCAAAGCCACCAGAAAGCGCGAGATAGGCCCGGCAACCGGCTCCTTCGATTCCACCAAGCGTGAGGACCGACCCCGCCCGGACATGGAAGCTTCTCCAAAACGGCACCGGTTCGCCGTCAAGCGTCGCCCGCATCGCGGCACCGGTCAGGGCGATGGTGGTGTCGCGGTTAAAGCGGAGGGTGGGACCGTTCAAGGTTATTTCCAACGCCGCCGCGGTGGAGGCATTTCCGACCAATTCGTTGGCGATCCGGAAGGCGTAGTCGTCCATGGGACCGGAGGGAGGGACGCCGATCGACCAGTATCCGATCCGTCCGGGGTAATCCTGGACGCTGGTCTGGGTGCCCGGTTCGATCACGTCGACGGTCGGGGGATCGAAAGGAAAATCGGCCAGCCATTTCGTGCTGATCTCCCCGGCGGAAAAATCGGCGGAGCCGACGACCTGGCGGAGATACTCGAGATTGCATTCGATGCCGGCGACCCGGGTTTCGGCGAGCGCCTGGCGGAGAAGACGCAAAGCTTCCGGACGGGTAGGCGCCCGGACGATCATTTTGGCGATCATCGGGTCGTAGAAAGCCGGAACCTCGGTCCCCCGTTCCACCCAGGTCTCGACCCGGGCCAGCTCGGAAAAAGTCGCTTCGGTCAGGATGCCGGAACTTGGCTGGAAGTTTTTGTTCGGATCTTCTGCGTAAATCCTCACTTGGATCGACGCGCCGGAGGGACGGATCTCGCAATCGGATAGGTCGAGTTCGCCCGCCGCCTGGCGGACCATCCATTCGACTAGATCGATCCCGGTCACTTCTTCCGTGACGCCGTGTTCGACCTGGAGACGGGTGTTGACCTCGAGGAAATAAAATTCGTGGGTGGCGGCGTCGAAGAGAAACTCGACGGTTCCGGCCGACTGGTAGCCGACCGCCGAAGTCAGCCGCACCGCCGCTTCCTGGAGAGCGCCGCGAACCGTATTGCCGATTCCGGGCGCGGGTGTTTCCTCGACCACCTTTTGGTTGCGGCGTTGCGCGGAGCAGTCGCGTTCTCCGAGTGCCACCACTCGGCCCCGACCGTCGCCGAAGACCTGGACCTCGATGTGTCGGGCGGTCTCGACGAATTTTTCTACGAAGACGCCGCCATCGCTGAACGCTCCTTCGGCCAAATGGCGGACCGATTCGAAGGCTTCCGTCAAGGAAGCTTCGTCGGCGCAGACCCGCATGCCGATTCCTCCGCCCCCGGCGGTGCTCTTGAGAATCACCGGATAACCGATCCGGCGGGCTTCTTCGGCGGCGGAATCGAGGTCGGCAAGCAATTCGCTGCCGGGGAGCAACGGCACCGCGTTGCGCCGGGCGATTTCGCGGGCGGTATGTTTGAGCCCAAAGTCGCGCATCTGATCCGGAGTCGGACCCATGAAAACGATGCCCGCCTCCGCGCACGCTTCGGCGAAACCGGCGTTCTCGGAGAGGAAACCGTAACCCGGATGAATCGCCTCGGCGCCCGATGCGCGGGCCGCCTCGAGGATCCTGGAAATTTGCAGATAGGATTCGTTGGCCGGTCCCGCACCGATGCAGATCGCTTCGTCGGCCTCGGAGACGTGGAGAGACCCGGAGTCGGCCTCCGAGTAGACGGCGACGGACCGGACATTGAGTTTCTTCAAAGTGCGGATGATTCGGCAGGCGATGGCTCCGCGATTGGCGATCAGGACTTTGTTAAACATAGATTCGAAAAGAGGTCGGGTGGAGGGTTGTTGGTTCAGACTTGGAGATGTTCGCGAACCACGTCGTCGCTCAACTCGGAGATTTCTCCGGAAATGGTCACGACGCCGCGGTCCATCGCGTAAAAGCGGTCGGCGAATTCGCGGCAAAAATCGACGTATTGCTCGACCAGCAGGATGGTGAGAGACGCTTCCGTTTTGAGTTTCTGCAACGTCTCGCCGATCTGTTCTATAATGGAAGGTTGGATACCTTCGGTCGGCTCATCGAGGATGAGAATTTTGGGACGGGTGAGCAGTGCCCGGCCGATCGCCAGTTGCTGTTGCTGACCGCCGGAAAGGACGCCTCCTTTCCGCTTGAGCATCGACTTGAGGACCGGAAACAAGGCGAACACCCGTTCCAGTTCCTCCTGGGCCTCTTTGCCGCGTCGCCGATGCACCACCAGCCCGATCCGGAGGTTTTCCTCGACCGTCAGATGGGGAAAAATGTCGCGGCCCTGCGGAACGTAACCGATGCCGGAGCGAGCCCGGGCGTCGGGCGGCAGGCGGTGGATCGGTGCGCCGTCGAGGGAGATGGCGCCGCTGCGCACCTGACGAAGACCGGTGATTGCCCGAAGAGTGGTGGTTTTGCCGACTCCGTTTCGGCCCATCAGGGCGACCACTTCGCCGGACCTGATTCCGAAGGAGACGCCGCGCAGGATGCGGGAACCACCGATGTCGGCTTCGACGTTTTCGAGTTTGAGGAGATCGATCATGAGGAATCCGGGAGGGTTAGTGGGCCTTGCCTCGGCCGAGGTAAACCTCGCGCACTTTCGGGTTGGTTTGGACGTCGTCGAATTTCCCCTCGCAGAGGACCGAACCCTGATGGAGAACGGTGACCCGGCCGTCGCGGGCGATTTGCCGGACGAAGGTCATGTCGTGTTCGACGACAATCAGACTATGTTTGCCGGCCAGGGAAAGGAGGAGTTCGCCGGTGCGGTGGGTCTCTTCGTCCGTCATTCCGGCGGCCGGCTCGTCGACCAGGAGGATGTCCGGATCCTGGGCGAGAAGCATGCCGATTTCGAGCCACTGCTTTTCTCCGTGGGAAAGGGCGTCGGCCCGGGAGTGACGCTTGGCGGTCAAGTTGACCTGGGCGAGAATGTCGTGCAGGCGGTCGGTGCCGGTCGAGCAGAGGCGGTGGCGAATCGAGGCGAAAACGCCCCGGTGTCCGGGAAGGGAGAGAACCAGGTTGTCCCAAACGGTGTGGGCGCCGAATACGCTGGGAGTTTGAAACTTCCGTCCGATTCCGATCCGGTTGATCTCGTATTCCTTCAGCTTGGTAAGGTCGGTGCCGGGTCCGAGGAAGATCTTCCCGGTGTCGGGGCGGGCCCGTCCGGTGATCAAGTCGAAGAAGGTGCTCTTGCCGGCGCCATTGGGGCCGATCACGGTGCGGAGTTCGCCTTTGAACAAATAAAAGGTGAGATCGTTGATCGCTTTGAATCCGTCGAAACTTTTGGTGACGTCTTCGATGGTGAGAATGGCTTGACCGTGCATCGTTACGATTCCTGTTTGGCGGGGATTTCCACCGGTTCTTCCACGTTGCGGACAAGGCGCACGCGGATCCACTTGACCAGCGTCCGCAGGCGTTCGGGAAGACTGATCAAACCGCCCGGCAGGATCAGGACTACCGCGATGAAAAGTCCGCCGATGATGAACAGCCAGAGTTCCGGCGCGGCGCTGGTCGCCCAGCTCTTCAGGGCATTGACCGAGACCGCTCCGAGGATCGGTCCGACAAGGGTGCCCCGGCCCCCGACCGCGACCCAAACCACCGCTTCAAGCGATTTGTCCGGGGTCATTTCGTTCGGATTGATGATGCCGACTTGGGCGATGTAGAGCGCTCCCCCGAGACCGGAGGTCATGGCGGCGAGGACGAAGACGAAGAGCTTGTAATTGACGGTTGAATACCCGGAAAATAGGACCCGGTTTTCCCCGTCCCGGATCGCCTGCATGATCTTCCCGAATTTGGTCAGACTCAGCCACCGAAACAGCAGGAAAACTCCGGCGACGCTGGCGATGGTCGCGATGTAGAGCATCCGGCGGGTCTCGGCTGAGTTGAGATTAAAACCGAGAATCGTGCGGAAGTCGGTCAATCCGTTGTTGCCGCCAAAGCCGAAGTCGTTACGAAAAAAGAGCAAGGCGGCGGCGTAGGTCAGAGCCTGGGTGAGGATGGCGAAATAGACGCCCCGCACCCGCGAGCGGAACGCCAACCAGCCAAAGATCCCGGCGACCAGGCCGGGAACCCAGAGGGCGGCGGCGGCGGCGAACCAGAAATTGTAAAACGGTTTCCAGACCACCGGAAGACTATCGTAGCCCAGGAAGACCATGAAGTTCGGCAAGGCATCAGGGGCGGTCGCCGCGGCGGCGGCGAGAATCAGATACATCCCGAAGGCATACGCGCCGAGGGCGAAAAAGAGCGCCTGGCCGAGCGAAAGGATCCCCATGTAACCCCAGAGGATGTCGATTCCCAGGGCGAGAATCGCGAAGGTGGCGTATTTGCCGTACAAATTCAGCGTGTAGTTGCTGACGTAGAGAAAATGATCCGACGGCGCGAAGGCGTTGAGAATCGGGAGAATGATTCCGCACGCCACGACCGTCGCGCCAAACAGGAGCCACTGCCATGGCTTGAGGAAACGGGTTTTGATGATGGTTTTATCGTCGGACATCGATATCGCTGGTTTGGTGAATCAATCGAGGGCGCGGCTTCGGGTGGGAAAGAGACCGCCGGGCCGTCGCTGCAGGAAGAGGATGATCGCCCCGAGCACCACGATCTTGCCCATCACCGCGCCGAGGACCGGTTGCAAGAGCTGATCGACGGTCCCGATCATCAGGGCCGCGGTGACGGTGCCGAAGATACTTCCGACTCCTCCGGCGACCACCACCATGAATGTATCCACAATATGGTTTTGACCGAGGGAGGGACCGACGTTGGTCAACTGGGTCAGACAGGCCCCGGCGAGTCCGGCGAGACCCGATCCGAAGGCGAAGGTCAACATGTTGACCCGCTTGTTGCGGACTCCCATGCAAGCGGCCATCGAAGGATTCTGGATCACCGCCCGGATGTTCAACCCCATGGAGGTTCGGGTCAGAATGAGCCAGACCGCGAGAAACAAAACGGTGGCGAAACCGATGACGAAAATCCGGTTGAAGGCGAAGACGATGTCGAAGAAGACGAAGTTGCCGGTCAGGTAGGAGGGGGCGTTGATCTGGACATTGGAGGGACCGAAGATCATTCGGAAGGCCTGCTGCATGACGAGCGAGATCCCCCAGGTCGCCAGGAGGCTTTCCAATGGCCGGTTGTAGAGGAAACGGATGACGCTGCGTTCGATGAGGAGTCCGACCCCCGCCGCGGCGAGGAAGGCGACCGGGAGGGCGACGAGGAAGTAGGCGCCGAATCCGGCTCCGCCGAGACCGAACCAATGGATGAAAAGATTCTGGGTGAGAAAGGTGGCGTAGGCGCCGACCACCATCAGTTCCCCATGGGCCATGTTGATGACCCCCATCAAGCCGAATGTGATCGCCAAACCTAGCGCCATCATCAGGAGGACGGAGCCGAGACTGAGCCCGCGGAAAAAATTGGCTACGAAATTGACCCGTTTCCAGTGCGCCTCGATCCGGGAAACCCCGGCCTGGGCGGCGGCGACCATTTCGGGGGTGATTCCACTCTCGTCACCCTCGTTTTCAAATCTCTCGACCAAACTCTCCAGCTGTGACTTGGCCATCAACGATCGGCTGTGGGCGAGTTGTTCGATGGCGGCCATTTTCACCTCCGGGTCGTCACTTTGGAATTCCAGGATGGCGATGGCCACAGAAAGGGTCGATATCACGCGCGGATCCTCTTCAATCTCCGATCGTTGTTTTAAATACGAGAGAAACTCGGCGTTCCGCGAATTCCCAAGTCGTTCGATCGCTTGAATGCGGGTCCGGCGGTCGGCGTCGTTGATCGCGGCGATTTCCACGATTCGTCCGATGGTCCGGCGTATCCGGGAATTGGTTCGAAGATAGTCCATTCCGGAAGGATCGAAGGCCTGAACCTCGCCCGCTTCGTCCAAAACCGGCGAACCGTCGCGGACCCAGATGGCGGGATGCTGACCATCGGTCTCGATGGAAAAATCGAGCAAGATGATCTCCCGACCCTCTCCGTCGGGTCCGGTGACGAAGAAAAGTTCGCCCCGACGCCAACCGTCCAACACAGGGGCAATGGCGGGATCGTCCGATCCGAGCAGACGAAGAATCAAATCGGGTTGTTGCGCTGCCGGGGCGGTAAGGGCGGCGAGGAGAGCTTCGCGGTTTGGATGGTCTCCTCCGAGATCGATCTCCGAGACCGGAGCCGCGCTCGCAGCGGGTCCGGGAAGGAGAAGGACCGCCGCGACAATGGTCAGGAGCTGGGCGGTGAAAAAGCGAATGGGTGTGTTCAAGGTCGGCAAGACGGATAATGAGATTGGGTGAATCGGCAATGGACTTAAGGATTCCGCACCGGGTCGTTGCGGTATTCATCCCCGGGACCTCCGGAGCCGATGATTGGCTCCGGAGGCGATTCCGTGGATCCGATTATTTCGAAGCGGCGGTGGTGGAGAATGTTCCGCTCAGGAACGGCTCGCCCCGGACTTGTTCGAAAGATTTCAAGATTTCGAACTGACCGTCGGGAAGAGTCTCCCCAATGTAAACGTTCTTGGTCGCATGGTGGTTGTCCTGCATGGTGATCAACCCGGCAGGTCCGTCGAAACTGATGCCCGGGAGGGCCTCCCGGACGGCGTCGACATCGAACGAGCCGGCTTTTTCGACCGCTTTCTTCCAGAGATGAACTCCCGAGTAGGAGAGGGCCATCGGGCTGTTGGTGACTCGTCCTGTCCGCTCGATTCCGGGAACCTGAGCGGTCCTGAGCCACGCGAAGAAGTCGTCTTTGAACTTCTTGTTGGCGGGAGTGTCGAGCGACATGAAGTAGCCCCAGGCACCCAGGTGGCCGACCAGGTCACGAGTCGGCAGTCCGCGGAACTCATCCTCGGAAACCGAGAAGGAAATGACCGGCGTATCATCCGCGGAAATACCAGCGTTGGAGAGCTCGCGGAAGAACGGGACATTGGTGTCACCATTGAGCGTGCTCACCACGGCGGTGTCTCCGGCGGCGGCGAACTGCCGGATCTCGGAAACGATCTGCTGGAAGTCAGCGTGACCAAATGGAGTGTAAACCTCGCGGATGTTGGAGGCGGGCACGCCCTTGGAGGCGAGGTATTCCCTCAAAACCAGATTGGTGGTCCGCGGATAAACATAGTCGGTGCCCAGGAGGTAAAACCGCTTCTTGCCGAGTTCCTCCATCAGGTAATCGACCCCCGGGATCGCCTGTTGGTTGACGGCTTCCGACATGTAGAAAACATTCGGCGATTGTTCTTCTCCCTCGTATTGCACCGAGTAGAAGAGCAGCCCGTTGTTTTGCTCGAACACCGGGAGAACGGCCTGGCGACTGACCGAAGTCCAGCAACCGAACACCACCGCGACCTTCTCTTGTTCCAGCAGTTCGCGGGCGCGTTCGGCAAACAGCGGCCAATTCGACGCGCCGTCGACAACCACCGGTTGGATCTTGTGGCCCATGACGCCGCCGTTGGCGTTGATCTCATCGAAGGCGAAGAGGAGGACGTCGCGGAGGGACGTCTCGCTGATCGCCATCGTCCCGCTCAGGGAGTGGAGAACTCCGACTTTGACGGTCTTTTCCTCCGCGTGGAGGGCGACCGTGGCGAAGGCGCAGAGAGCGAAGGCGCCGCCGCGAAGGAATGAATGTAATTTACGAATCATCATTGTATTAGGTTTGTGGATTTTGATTGGTTTGGATTTACGGTTGGCTGACGAAAACTGGGTTGGCCCGACGGCGCGGGTTGGCGTGCTCCTACGCCGCCGGGCTTTTAGTATAGGACAACAGGAGGGACCTTGGGTCAGAATGCGACGCCAACGCCGACATTGAGAGTCAGGTAGTTGCTACGGTCGTTTCCGGTGAAGGAGCGGTCGGTGTGCCAGTAAGTGAGCGCGCCGTGGAGGTCCCATGCTCCGTACTGCCCGGGCACTCCAAGCGGATACTCGAAGCCGAGTCCGATGTTGGAGTAGCCATATCCATCTTCTCCCGGCACATGGAAATCATCGAAAGAGAATCCCACCGCAGCTGGAATAGAGAGACTGACGTTGTGTAATTCTGTTTCGAAAAGAGTGGCGCCCAATTCGAAAATGAAGCCCTTTCGTTGGTCGCCGACCGTTTCGAAACGATAATGGGTCAGCAGGTAGGGAGCGAACATTCCGTCCCAGGAAACTGTGAAGTCGAAAACGCCCTCGGTTTCACCCGCGTAAAGCCATTGCTGGACCGTGAAGTCGAAGGTGAAATCCCCGACCGGGAAATAGTAGCCCAGCCAGACATCGATTTCCTGGATACGACCGAGATTGCTTTCGGCCAGTCGGTTGACGTCCGCCCAAATTCCAGTGTAGATCGCGCTATCGTTCGGCAAAGCGAATTCGAGCCCGATCGACGGCTGAAACAGGAACTCGTCTCCAATGTTTCTGGTGTCGTTGCCCCAGACATTCACGCCGTAAGACATGAAGTGCGAATTGTAGTCGAGTGACAAATACCCCGAGACGTTTTCGGCCGCGGTGGCGTTAATAGTCGCGAGGGATCCGCCTAGAAGGCCGATCGCAAGCGAGGAGCGTTTGAGAGATGCAGGAAGAGACATGATGTATTATCTTTCGGTTAGTAGTTATTTATCTGACCCCAGGTGTGAGTGAGGACCGGATACGATTCGGTATTAGCTAATCCCGTGCCAACTCCGATGTTCCGGGAAAATTGGGTTAATTTAACCACAAGCCAGGTGCCCGATTCTCGTCGTTCAAGCCGATTCGAGTCACTCGAAGAGGTGCCTTACCCGCCGAGTGGTCGTTTTTGAACAGAGCGGCGTGAAGCAGACCGATGGGGAATCACCGCGGAGAACGGGCCGATGGAAATCGCGCCGGTGAGTGAGTTCCTGGAAGCGGTGGTTTAAATCAAAACCACCAGGAAAAATCCGAAAAGAACGGCGAAAAGAGCCGCATTGGCGAACTTGACGGTCGCGACGTTCCGCTGGAAAAAGACCATCAGGCGGTCGCTCCGCAGTCCGCGCCAAGCCAGGAGAATGATGATGATCAAGGGAAGGACAAAGGCGATATTGTAGATCAACAGAAAACCGAGCGCGGTCATCCGCTCGGCTCCGCTTTGGATGACCAACATGATTGTCGGGGCGTACATTTGACCGGTGCAGGCAAGCTCCAGGAGCGCGATCGCCATACCGGTCAAAAACGCTGCGATCACGAAGTGGCTGTTCATGCGGCAAGTTAAATGAGCCGTTTCCTATACCCGTTCGGCGCTCGACTTCGGACGCAACAGAGGGTAGGCTTTGCCATTTCTGTCCATGCCGGTTTACGAATACCTTTTGTTGGCGTTGGTGTCACTTTTCGTCATTATCAATCCACTTTCCGCCGTGCCCGCCTTTCTGGCGATGACGCCGGACGACACGCCCGCCGCTCGGGTGCAGACGGCCCGGTTGGCGTGTTTGGTGGCGGCCGGGATCCTGCTGGTTTTCGCCATAACCGGGGCTTTTTTCTTTTCGACCCTCGGAATCACGTTGGCGGCGTTCCAAATCGCGGGCGGGGTCTTGTTGTTCGCCATCGCCTTCGATATGGTACGCTCGCCGCAAGCGGATTTGCGATTGACCCCTGAGGAAAAACAAGCGGCGCGGGAAAAGGACGACATCGCGATCACGCCGATGGCGGTCCCGTTGTTATGTGGTCCGGGAGCGATTTCAACCGTGATCATCCTGCAAACGCAGGCGACCAGCATGACCCACAATTTCGCGCTCTACCTGACGGTGCCGGTGATTTATTTCGTCGCCTTCATGATCTTGAAGGTCTCTTCCCACGGGGCCGCATGGCTCAATCCGATCGTGCTCCGGGTGATGCGCCGCCTGATGGGGCTCGTTTTTTCCGCCGTGGCGATCCAGTTCGTTTTGAGCGGGATCGAGGCGGCGGAGTTGTTTTGATCAACCCTCCAGCCGCAGCACCAGGTAATTCCGTTTCCCTTTTCGCAGAAGGATATATTTGCCAAACAAGAGATCGGCCTCGGTGAGGCGGCGGTGAACGTCGGTTGCGCGCTCGTTGTTGATGTAGATCCCGCCTTGAGGGATTTCCTTGCGGGCGAATCCCTTCGATTGGGAAAGCCCGGAGCGGGCCAACAGGTCGGCGAGGGGAGCTCCTTCTCCGGAGAGGTCGTCGGGGGTGATCGGGTGAACCGGCGCCTCACCGACGACCTCGGCGAAACTTGATTCGGAAACGTCTTCCAAACCGCCGCCGAAGAGGATTGCGCTGGCGCCGATGGCGTCGCGGGTGGCGGTTTCGCCATGGACGATGGTGGTCACCTCCCGAGCCAGCGCCTTGTGGGATTCGCGGGCTCCAGGGTTGGCTTCGTGGCGGGCGGCGAGTTCCTCGATTTCCGCGCGGGAGAGGAAGGTGAACTTCTTCAGGTAAGGAACGACCATGGCGTCTTCGGAGTTCACGAAGAACTGGTAAAACTTGTAAGGGCTGGTCCGGGCGGGATCGAGCCAGACGGCTCCTCCTTCGGTTTTGCCGAATTTGGTTCCGTCGCTCTTGGTGATGAGCGGGAAGGTAAACCCCCAAGCCGGGGCGCCGAGCTTCCGGCGGATGAAATCTGTGCCAGCGGTGATGTTACCCCATTGGTCGGAGCCGCCGACTTGCAGCTCGCAATTCAAGTGGTGGCGGAGGTGGAAAAAGTCGTAGGCTTGAAGGAGTTGGTAACTGAACTCGGTGTAGCTGATGCCCGATTTGCCTTCCATCCGGTTCTTCACCGATTCTTTGGCGAGCATGACGTTCAAGGAAAAATGTTTGCCGACGTCGCGCAAAAAATCGAGGAAACTGATCGGGGCGATCCAATCCGCGTTATCGACCAGACGGGCGGGATTCGCGGCCGTATCGAAATCGAGCAGGCGTTCGAGTTGAGCCTTGATCGAGGCGACGTTGTGGTCGAGTTGCTCGCGGGTAAGGAGGTTGCGTTCCGCCGATTTGCCGGATGGATCGCCGATCATTCCGGTGGCGCCGCCGGCGAGGGCGATTGGGCGGTGCCCGGCGAGTTGGAAGCGTCGGAGGGTCAGTTGGCCCATGAGATGTCCGACGTGCAAGGAATCGCCGGTCGGGTCGAAGCCGACGTAGAGCGTGATCGGTCCGGTTGCGAGGCGCTGGCGCAGCCCGTCCAAATCGGTGCAATCGGCGATCAACCCCCGCCACTCCAAGTCATCAATGAAGTCCATAAGCGGACCATTTTATCGAACCGACCCGGGCGTATCACAAGATAAAAAACGGGTTTGGGCGCCGAGCTTCGAACGGTCGGCGGAAGCTTCGGATCAAACGGCGGATTTCGGCGGGAAGAGGACCTGACGGATGGTCGCCAGGACGATTTGGATGTCGAGGAGGATTGACCAATGGTTGATGTAGAAAATGTCGTAGCGGATCCGTTCGCGCAGGAGAGCCGGTTCGGAAATCTCGCCCCGGAAACCTTTGCATTGGGCGAGACCGGTGATGCCCGGTTTCACGAAGTGGCGGGTTGAATACGTTTTCATCAGGCGGGCGAACTCCTTGTCGTGCTGCCTGAGGTGAGGACGGGGACCGGCGATGCTCATGTCGCCAAGCAGGACGTTCACAAACTGGGGGATCTCATCGAGACTGGTCCGGCGTAAAAACGCGCCGAAGGGATAGATCCGAGAATCGCCTTGGGTGGTTTGGCGGGCCAATTGTTCCGGACTTTGATCGATGTCGTACATGGTCCGGAACTTGATGATGTTGAAGGTGTTTTTCGTCAGGCCGGAACGAGGTTGGGTGTAGAAAAGGGATCCGGGCGCCTGGCGGCGTTGCATCAGCCAAACCATCGCCATCAAAGGCGGGAGAATGAAGGCGACGACCGGCAAGGAGAAGGCGATGTCAAAGGCCCGTTTGATGCTGCGGTTGACCGGGTTTTCGAGCGGCTCGTTTTGCAGCGTGAAAAAAGTGTATTCCCCTTCGTGGTCGATGGTGATCGGGTGTTCGTAGTCGCTCTCCCAATTGTTGCAAATCCGGATTCGACAACCGTAGCGCTGGGCCACGTCGATGAGTTGCCGGGTCCGCTCTTCGGAGAGGTAATTCTGCATGATGATGATCTGGCCGACCGGTTTGGCGGCCAGGATCTGCGGCAGATTATCGATTCCGCCCAAATGGGGGATTCCGGGCAGGGAAGCGGCATCCGGTTCGTCGGCGAGAAGTCCGACCGGCTCGACGCCGAGGTTTGCTTTCGTCGAAATCCACGCGCTCAGTTTTCCGGTTTCCCCTTCGCTGCCGATGAACAAGGTCGGCACCGAACTGGCCTTGAAGACGATCCGACAGAGAAATCCGGGAAGGTAATAATTGCACAGGAAAAGGATCACGGCGGCGGCGGCCAGGAAGGAGCCGATGAAAAGGCGGCTGATGTAGGCGTCTTTGGTGGCGAAGGCGGCGGCGAGGAGGAACAACGAGAGTCGAAGCATTTGTTGGGCGCTCAATCGGCTGGCCTCGATCCAACTCAGGTTTCCGAGTCGTTGCCCCCAGGATTGATAAACCTGGAGGGTGATTAGCACTCCGCCGACCACGCAGAAGAAATAGAGGGAGAGATGGGTATCGGGAAGGAGATCGATCCAACCGGTGGTGCCGACGATCCAAACATGGAGCAGAAAGTAGGTGGAAACGATAATCGTCACCCAAATCCCGTGAAGCGTGGTTAATCCTTCCTGGCGGTTTCTCAGCATGTTGCCATACAGTAACCCACCTTTCTCGCTTTCCAATCGGGAGCCTCCCTGCCCGTCGCTTGGGGCAAATAACGAACCGATTTAGTGGGTTGAATGGTGAGACGCCGGGAAATTTCCGGGTCCCGGGAAAGAGACGCCGCTTTTTAGTCCCAAATTCGAGGTTGTCTTCAGAAACTACCTCCGCATGAGCGAGCCGCGTGCGGGAGGGGAAGGAAAGGGAAGGGGACCCAGGCGGGTTTACCCCCGGTCCATCGCATTCTCCTGTTCGACCCAATGGACGCAATATTGGACGAGCTCGGTGGCATTGCGGAGATTGAGTTTCTCCTTGATGTGCGCCCGGTGGGATTCGACCGTTTTGACGCTGACGTTCAAGCTGGAAGCGATGTCGCGGGTCGTTTTCCCTTCGCCGATCAACTGGATGATTTCGAGTTCACGGTCGCTCAATTGATCGATCGGAGAACCGCTCGCACCGCGCCCGTTGACAATCTGGTGGAGAATCTGCGCCCCGACTTTTTCACTCACGTAAATATCGCCCTTCAGTGTGCGGCGAATCGCATTGACCACCTTCTCGGGGGCTTCCTGTTTCATCAAGTAGGCATTGGCGCCGGCGCGGAGCACCCGCTGGGCATAGATGTGCTCGTCGTGCATCGAAAGGACCATGATGCGAAGGTCCTTGTAAAGGGCTTTGATGCTCTTGGTGAGTTCGATTCCATTATTTCCTTGCAATGAAATATCGACGATCACCAGGTCGGGGTGTTTCGTGGAGATGCCGCGGAGGGCCCGGGGGGCGTCTTCCGCTTCGCCGCAAACGAATAGGTCGGGCTCGCTGTTGATGAGTTGGGCGAGCCCTTGTCGCATAAGCGGGTGATCGTCGACCACGAAAATGGCTCGTTTGCTGGCAGGATTGCCTTCTTTCATATGTGTTTGGAAAGGAATCGTTTGAGTGATTGGGAAGTTCGGCGGGCAACAAACATCATTTGAACCGGATCCCGAGAAAACCGGGCCGAAGCGTTCGACCGCCCTCAAAGGGTAGTCGAGAAAAGCGGGGGAAACAATCGGGCCTCTCCCTTATCGTGGAGGTCGAGAAAAGACTGAGGGAAGAGGCAGGGGGATACGGGGTGCAGCCTAATGAGGATGCGACTTCCGTTAACCCTTCATCTCGTTCTCGACCCATTGGACCGAGAATTTCACCAGCTCGCTCGCGTTCTTAAGACCGATCTTGTCCTTGATGTGAGCCCGGTGGGACTCGATGGTCTTGACGCTGACATTTAAGGCGCTGGCGATTTCCCGGGTCGGTTTCCCTTCGCCGATCGCCTGGATCACCTCCAACTCGCGATCACTGAGCCGGTCGATGGGGGAGGCGTCCGGTTTGCCACGACCGGTCAATGCCTGGTGAAGCATTTGACTCCCCACTTTTTCATTCACGTAAATCTCCCCGCTCATGATCCGACGTAACGCGTTGACCACCTTTTCGGCGGCCTCCTGTTTCATGACGTAACCGAGGGCGCCCGCCCGGAGGACGCGTTGGGCGTAGATGCTTTCGTCGTGCATGGAGAGGACCAGAATCGGAAGGAACTTATACAGGGCCTTCAGGTTCTTGATCAGCTCGATCCCGTTGCTTCCGCGCAGTGAAATGTCGACGATCGCCGCATCGGGCGGGTTGGCTTCAATGGCCTTCAACGCGGAAGGAGCGTCTTCCGCTTCGCCGACAACCTCCATATCCGGCTGGGCGTTAATCAGTTGGGCAATCCCTTGGCGCATCAATGGATGATCATCCACGAGAAAAACCCTGGTCTTCTGATTCCGGCTATTGTTCCTGTTTTTGTCGTTCATCCCTCAATGCGAAAAATCAATGTCACCCTTTTGAAGTCCTCCATGCTGCATTCTCCGGCGAAAATGTCAACCGGCCCCGGTCCTCATTCCTTGGGGACGAGGCTCCGTTGTACCGTGTCTTTCAAGAATCTAAGTCAAGTCGAAGGTCGCCGCAAGCCACCTTTTCTGAGAGAGACCCGATGATGCGCGAAAAACAAGCGGGACGATCGCCAGCTGTGTCAGGATCGCGGGTCCGACACCCCCGGCTTCCCCGCTTTTTCTTCGCGGAAAAATAGATTCCGCGATTCGTAACATCCCCATGTAAAACGGTTGCCTTCCCAACTCGGAAGGCAATGATCGCCGCGATGATCGAAAAACCTTACTTGTTGTTCCTGGGGGATGTGCGCGACAACCTGGCCGCGAAGACCTCGTATGGAGTCGCCCGGTGGTGTCCGGACGACTGCGTCGGGCAGATCAAGATGCCCGGATGTGGCGCGGACACCGGCTTGCCGGACCTGTCTTACGAGGACGCGGTCAAACAAGGGGCGCGGACCTTGATCGTCGGGGTCGCCAACGCGGGTGGCGTCCTTTCGCCGGCGTGGATCGGAGAATTGTCGAAAGCGCTCGATGCTGGCCTCGATTTGGCCAGCGGTTTGCACATGCGTCTGACCGATGTGCCGGAACTGCGCGAAAAGGCGGCTCGTCTCGGTCGAAAGTTGCACGACGTTCGGAGTCCCCGAATCGAATTGAAAGTCGGCACCGGGGAGAAACGGACGGGCAAACGTATCCTTACCGTGGGTACGGACTGCTCCAGCGGGAAAATGTTCACCGCCTTGGCGTTGACGCACGAGATGCGGGCCCGCGATTTTAACGTCGATTTCCGGGCGACCGGTCAGACGGGGATTTTCATCGTGGGCAGCGGGATTTCCGTGGACGCGGTGGTCTCGGATTTCATTTCCGGCGCAACCGAGATGTTGAGTCCGGCAAACGATCCCGATCATTGGGATGTCGTCGAAGGGCAAGGATCGTTGATGCATCCTTCATTCGCCGGGGTTAGTCTTGGGTTGCTGCACGGGGCTCAACCGGACGTGCTGGTGATGTGTCATCAACCCGGGCGGGCGCATATGCGGGGGTTGCCGAACCGGAGTTTGCCGGATTTGCAGGATTGCATCGATTGGAACATTCGTTCCGCCCGTTTGACGAATCCCGACGTTCGGTGCATCGGGATCAGCTTAAACACCCAGATGATGGCTCCGGAAGCGGCCGCTGACGAGATTAAGCGGATCGAAGATCTGTTTGGCTTGCCGTGCGTCGATCCGATGACCACCGGGGTAGGTCCGCTGGTCGACCGGATCGCGAAGTTATGAGAAGCTTGGAGATCAGGAGCGAAGTCTGGCCGCTGCGAAGCGTTTTCCGGATATCGCGCGGAAGCCGGACCGAGGTTCCGGTCGTGGTGGTGGAGATCCGGGAAGGGGATTTCGCCGGCCGGGGGGAGTGTGGACCGATTCGGCGATACGGTGAAGATTCGGCCCAAACCGGGACGATTGTCGAGTCGATCCGATCACGATTGCTGGCGGGAATGACCCGCGCGGAGTTGCAACGGGCGTTGCCGCCCGGCGCCGCCCGGAACGCCGTCGATTGCGCCCTGTGGGACTTGGAGGCGAAGTCGAGCGGCCAACCGGCTTGGCGGTTGGCGGGACTGGCAGCGGAGCCGACGCCGGTGGTGACGGCGGTGACCATCAGTTATGACACTCCTGAAACGATGGGGGAAGCGGCGGCGCGGTTGCAGGATTCGCCGTTGTTGAAGATCAAGCTGGGAGGCGCGGGAGACGTGGCTCGAGTCGAAGCGGTGCGGAAAGCGGCTCCACGGGCTCGGTTGATCGTCGACGCCAACGAAGGCTGGAACCTCGAACAATGCCATGAATTCATTCCCGCCCTGGCCCAACTCGGAGTCGAGATGATCGAGCAGCCATTGCCGGCCGGGAAAGACGAGGGCCTGCGCGAGGTAGCCCGGACCGTTCCGATCTGCGCGGACGAATCTTGCCACACCCGGGCGGACCTCCCCGGTTTGGCCGGTTTATACGATTTCGTGAACATCAAGCTCGACAAGACGGGCGGTTTGACCGGGGCGTTGGAATTGGCGGCGGCGGCGGAACAAGCGGGGTTTCGAATCATGGTCGGGACGATGGTCGGCACATCTTTGGCGATGGCTCCGGGGATGCTTTTGACTGGAAAAGCGGAATTCGTCGACCTCGACGGGCCGCTCTTGTTGGTGAAGGACCGCGAGCGAGGGTTGCGGTTCGAGGGCGGAAAAGTATTTCCTCCGGAGCCCGCGCTCTGGGGTTGAAGCCGAGCAACAGAAAAGCGAGGGGAGCGAACTCCCCCCGCTTTCCTGTTTCGTCGTATATGGCGTCCGGCTAGAAGATTAAGCCGAACTATAAGTGTTATTGCCGGTCGTCGTCCCGCTGCCGGTTCGAATCCCGGTCCGCTTCGTCGTCGTCGCTGTCGTCGCTGTCGTTCACGTCGTCATGATCCACGGGCTCGTGGTCGGAATCGAGATCGCGTTCCCGGTCAAGGCCGCCGAATTCCGGCTGCTCCTGGAAGTCAGTGGATTCGCGATCGTTTTCCGCGTCGACTGCGGGGGAGTCTTGCTCCGGTTGATCGGCCGGTTGATCGGACTCGACGTCACGGTCTGGCGATCCGAATTCCCCGGCGTCGCCGGTCTCGGTATCGTACGGCCGGGCTTCCGCATCCGCTCCTGCTCCGGTTTCGACGTCGGTTTCCAACTCGTCGGCCGCATCCTCCTCGCGGGCCTCGGAGTCACGATCGGGTTGTCCAAACTCGGTCTCGTCGGCGGCTTCATCCGAGTCACGGTCCCGGCCATGAGCCTGGGCGTGCGGCGGCGGCCCATCCCGGTCGGGATCCTGGGCGTGCGGCGGGGGGCCCCGGCGTTCGGGATCCTGCGCGTGCGGCGGAGGCCCACGACGATCGCCGGCATCATCCTGTTCGTCCGCGGCGGGGCGATCGAACTCCTGCTGTTGTTGCGGCTGTTGTTGTTGCGGGCGGTCTTCGTCGTCGACCTGACGGTCTTGTTCGCGACGATCCGCATCCTCCGCATCCTCCTCCCGGGCGTCGTCCTCGCGGGCTTCGCGATCGGCGCGTCCGAAAGTGATTTCGTCGCGGTCGTAGCGATAAACGCGTCCTTCGCCGGTGGCGGTCGCCTCTTGACGGGTCCGCTCGCGGACGGTGGTTTCGGTGAGGGACTCGGCTTGCTCCAGTTGCTCGCGGGTGACGTTCAACACCAATTCTTCGCGGGTGATGGTGGTGAAGGTCCGCGGTTCCACGGCATAAACCTGCTCAGTCCGCTCGAAGAAGCCGGTGGACGGAGTGATCAAGACATATTCGACCCGTCCATTGCTTAAGTCGAAGACGACATTATCGACCGAACCGAGTTCGGTTTGTTCGGCGCTGTGGATCGAACGCCCACGCAGGTTACTGGTGAGAACCAGTTCGCATTGTTCGGCGGTCCGGTCCACCTGGGTGGTTTGCATCTGATCCTGCCGTTCGGTGACGGACGTCTGCCGCTGCCCTTCCCGCACCTCGGTCGTTCCCTGTTGGCGACGTTGGGTTTGGGTTTCACCGGTTTGGCCTTGTTGCTGGCGTTGCAGGACTCCCTCCCGGGTCGTCTCCTGTTGACGCTCGATTCCGGGTCGAGCGCCGAAGTCTTGTTGATCCTGTTGACGGACTTCCGACTCCTGTTGCATTCCCGGCCGTTCGGTTTGCTCTTGCATCCCCGGGCGATCGGTTTCGGTTCCCATTTGATCGCGGGCATCGGGTTGGGCTCCGAATTCCTGGTCATCCCCCTCGACGCCGGGTTGTTGCTGTTGTTGTTGTTGGACTCCCGGTTGAGGAGGGGAGTGGGGTTGGGCTCCGGGCTGGGCCGGTTCGGCCTGCGGTTGGTGAGGCTGAACACCGGGGCGCGGTTCCTCGGTCATCGGTTGCGACGGTTGACCGGGTTGTTGAGTTTGGCCTTCGGCCGCCCCGGCATCGCCCGTGCCTGCACCGGTTGCACCTGCGCCCGCGCCGGCGTCGCCGGCACCATCGCCCGACTGGGTGGCTTGGAGTTGCTGAAATTCGACCCCCTCGACGGATTGATTCTCCGTTTCCGACTCGTTCTCTTCGTGGCGCGCGCCGAATTGGACGGAGCGTTCCTCCCATTCAATGTTGTAGGCTTGATAGATTTCGCGGGCTTGTTCTTCCCGGCAGAGATGGACGATTTCATCCTCCTGCCAAGTGGCGATTTGCTCCCAGGCTTCGTCATCAATGGCGATACGGGCGACCTGGCGAGTGCCCATCAAACCGTCGGATTGGACGATTTCGATGGCCTCGATCGGGACGACCCGCAAGTCGGCTCCGATCCCAAGGATGCCGCCGCTTTCGACCACGACGAAGGAGGGATGTTCTCCATGGAGATCGATGGCGAGGCTGTGAATGGAACCGAGCGATTCGCCGTCACGACTTTCCACCCGCATCCCTTCAAGTTCGCTGACTTCGTAGATTTCGACTTCGCGTTGTTCCCGCTGCTCCGTTCGAGCTCCGAACTCGTGTCGTTCGTGGGTCTCGGTCTGGACTTGGGTGCTTTGGTTCCGCTCTCCTTCGAGATGGTTCTGCTGGGTTTCCGCCGTGGCGAAAGTCACGCAGAAACCCAACGCTGCCATCGCGGCGATGGCTGGTTTCCTGATTGGTGTTTTCATTTTCTTTTTACATGATTTGTTGAGTCCACGATACGTGGCCGGACGGATTCCATCTGAAGAAACGGCTCCGCGTGGACGTTGTTGTTATACAAGATCCCGGTAGCAATGTTTGTGCCAAACAAGCGAGAGCCTGAGAGGGGGCTTGCAGAGCGGAGGGGCGCCAAAACGGGCCAATCGGATGCATGAATCGACGCGGGAAGGTCGTGCAGAATGCCGGGATGCGCCGGGCGGGGATGGCTTGAAAAAAATCTCGTATTGGCAAGAAGCGGTTGCCGACCTAAGGTGACGGAAGAAACGCATGAAGAGCCGAGTCGAACTGAAGATCAATCAAGGGAGAAAGAGCCTGAAGGAGTGGGTGACCATCACCAAGACGGCGGTGAAGGAGTGGGGGCTGGACGAGGCGTTTCTCCATGCGGCGGCGCTCGGATTTTATACTCTATTTTCGTTGGCGCCAATTTTGATCATCGCGGTGGCGGTGGCCGGTTTCGTCTATGGGCCGGATGCGGCGCGGGGCGAGATCAGCGAGCAGATCGAAGTGATGATCGGGCGGGAAAGCGCGGAGTTAGTTGAGGAGGCCCTATTGCAATCGAGTCCGGAAGTGGCCGGGTTCTTTCAGACCGTGGTCGGTTTCGGACTGTTGATCGTCGGTGCGACCACGGTGTTCCAT
This sequence comes from Verruconatronum alginivorum, assembly GCF_056590205.1. Lineage (NCBI taxonomy): Bacteria > Pseudomonadati > Verrucomicrobiota > Opitutia > Opitutales > Verruconatronaceae > Verruconatronum > Verruconatronum alginivorum. The sequence goes on from NZ_JBWPVQ010000001.1 coordinate 5,795,369, forward strand.
CAGTTGCAGCGGTCCCTCAATTCGATTTGGGGAGTGGTGGCGAAACCGTCGCGGAGCAGTATACTCTTGTTCCTGCAAAGCCGGGTCTTGTCTCTGGCGTTGGTCTTGACGATCGGTTTTCTGCTGCTGGTTTCGTTGATCTTCAGCACGGTATTGACGGCGATCCTGCGTTACGCCCGGGAAGTGGTGCCCGTGCCCCCGGTGGTATTGGCCGGAGCGGACGTATTGATCGCCCTGACGGTGTTCACCGTGTTGTTCGGGATGATCTTTAAAGTGTTGCCCGACGTGCAACTGCGGTGGCGGGATGTTTGGAAAGGAGCACTGTTGACAGCGGTGCTTTTCACGATCGGCCGTTACCTGATCTCGTTGTATTTGAGTCACGCCGGACCGGCATCGACCTACGGGGCGGCCGGATCGCTGGTGGCGATCATCTTTTGGGTCTATTATTCGGGGCTGATCCTGCTGTTCGGGGCGGAATTCACCAAGGTCTACGTCCGCAGCCGGGGATTTCCGGTCATTCCAAAGAAAACGGCGGCGCGGGTCTCAAAGCAGATCGTGGAAGATTGAGGCAACCGCAGCGTCCAAACAGGGCGCAAAAAAATGGCGAAGGGGTGAGCCTTCGCCAATGGAGGAAAGATTGCGGGAGACAATCAGGCGGCGTTCGGATCGACGCACTTCGGACCTTTGAGTGGTTCTTTCTCCTCGACGATCACGGGATATTTGGGGGCTTCGTTGGCGTTCATCTCAATGAATTCGGATGATTTTTCCGGAACATCGTAGTCAGGGAAAATCGCTTCAACCGGGCACTCGGGGACGCAGGCATTGCAGTCGATGCAGGTTTCGGCGTTGATATAGAGCCGGTCGGGTGCCTCGTGGAAAGCTTCCACCGGGCAGACCGAGGCGCAGCTCGTATATTTACAGTCAATACAGGTTTCAGTTACTACGTATGCCATGATTCGTTAGGAGAAGTGTTGTGGCTCCGGCCGCCTCCCGGGCGAAGCCGTTTGCGCCTTCTTATATTTCACTTGCGGGGCGGAGAATCAAACTATTTATTACGGGGACCGCCGGATTTGTCGTGACGATTCGGGTAATCCGGGGGGACCGGATTCATTGGACGCGACCGAAAACAATCCTTTTTTCATATCGTGATAATCAGTCAGGATGAATTGAATGCCATCATCAACGCCCGATCAGCCGGAGCCGCGTTTTTGCTGGGAATGCACAAGTGCGACGGCGGGTTGGTCGTCCGGGCGTTTGTTTCCGGGGCGAAAACTTGCGCCGCGGTGGAGCTCGACGGCAAGGAGGAGCGGCGACACTCGATGAACCGGCTGGATCCGGCCGGTTTTTTCGAAGGTTTTATTTCGGACCGGAAAGAACCGTTTGCCTACCGACTGCGGGTAGAGGACCATAAGCGGGAGATCCGTCAGTTTTTCGACCCGTATTCGTTCGAGCCTCTTCTCGCGGAAAAGGACCTCGCGGCTTTCAACGGCGGAGACGACGGCCGGATCTATGAAAAACTGGGTGCCCATGTTCGGACCGTTCGCGGAACTCCGGGAGTCCATTTCGCTGTTTGGGCGCCGAACGCCCGGCGGGTTTCGGTCGTCGGCGATTTCAACCATTGGGACGGACGCTACCATCAGATGCGGCCGATCGGGTCGACCGGCGTTTGGGGATTGTTTATTCCAGGGCTGGAGCCTGGCGCGATGTACAAGTTCGAGTTGTTGGGCCGGGATGGAGACCTGCTGTTGAAGACGGATCCCTACGGGACTTATTTCGAAGGCCCCCCAAACAACGCGTCGATCGTTTTCGAACCGGGCCAGTATCCGTGGAAGGATGACGAATGGCTGAACCTCCGTCGGGTAAATCGGGGACTCGACCGGCCCATCTCGATTTACGAAGTCCATCTCGGTTCCTGGAAACGGGTACCGGAGGACGGGAACCGGCCTTTGACTTACCGGGAGCTTGCCCCGCAATTGGCTGAATACGTGCTGGAGATGGGATTCACCCATGTCGAGGTCTTGCCGGTGGCGGAGCATCCGTTCGCGCCCTCGTGGGGATATCAGGTGACTGGCTTTTTCGCACCAACCCATCGGTTTGGCGACCCGGAAGACTTTATGTTTTTCGTCGATTACCTGCATGGGAAAGGGATCGGAGTGATCGTCGACTGGGTGCCGGGGCATTTTCCGCGGGACGGATTCGCGTTGGCCGAGTTCGACGGAACCCACCTGTACGAGCATGAGGACCCCCGGTTGGGCGCGCACGAGGATTGGGGGACATTGATTTTTAACTACGGACGACATGAGGTCCGTTCCTTTTTGTTGGCAAACGCGCTGTTCTGGTTCGACCGCTTTCATATCGACGGCTTGCGGGTCGATGCGGTGGCTTCGATGTTGTACCTCGACTATTCGCGAAAAGAAGGGGAGTGGATTCCAAACCGCTACGGGGGACGCGAGAATCTGGAAGCGATGGATTTCTTGCGGGCGGCCAACAATCTGGTGCACGAACGATATCCGGGAGCGTTGATGTTCGCCGAAGAGTCGACCTCCTGGGGCGGGGTGAGCAAACCGGTTTCCGAAGGGGGACTTGGGTTTGATTTCAAATGGAACATGGGCTGGATGAACGACACGCTCCGCTACTTCCAAAAAGATCCCCTGTATCGACGTTGGCATCACAATGATCTGACCTTCGGAATGTTGTATCAATATTCCGAGAACTTCGTCAGCGTCTTCTCGCATGACGAAGTGGTGCACGGAAAGAATTCCCTGTTGCTGAAAATGGGAGGCGGATCGATTTCGGAAAAGGCCCATCATCTACGTTCATTATTCGGATACATGTGGACCTATCCCGGGAAAAAACTGCTTTTTATGGGCGGTGAGTTCGGGCAATCGTCGGAGTGGCACTACGACTCAAGCCTGGATTGGCATTTGCTGCAGTTCACCGACCACGAAGGCGTTCGTCTTCTCACCCGGGATTTAAACCGTCTTTACCGGAGCGAGCCGGCACTGTCGCGGACTGATCTGAATCCGGAAGGTTTCCGCTGGATCAACGCGTCCGACGCGGAGAGTGGAATCATCAGCTATCTGCGAATGGATCCGGCGGGGGGGGACGTCTTGGCGGTCGTCTGCCATTTCACCCCAGTGACGCGCTTCAACTACCGTATCGGCGTGCCGTGCCCGGGACAATGGAAGGAGATTTTGAATACGAATTCGAATCATTACGGTGGGACGGGCGAGGGGAACCTCGGTGGCGCCGAAGCGGCTCCGGTTCCATGGGACGGGTTCCCCCAGTCGCTGAATCTGACGATCCCCCCATTGACGGTTTTGGTTTTCAAATGGACAAGAGGATGAGTTCCAGTGTGTTCGCGAATTTGCCCGGAGTGGAAGTGGCTGTCGCCGAAATCGGCTCGAAATTGTCCGACATCTGGGAGGCTCCGGTAACGGATCAGGTGGAGGCGCCATCGGAATTCCGGGCAACCCAAATGAACCTGATTCTCCATTTCGGGCTGGGGACGGGAGCGGAACAAGGTCGCGAAGTATTTGAAACGGCGCTACGATTCAGCCAGCGTTATCCGTCGCGCATTATCGTCTTGTGTCCGGAAGATCGCTCTCGGGATGAAACGATGTTGATGTCGAAAATCTTCAGCGAATGCTACATCGGCAAAAGCGGGCGGGACCGTTCTTGCGTCGAAGCAATCATTCTGGCGTATCCTCTGGAAGGACGCGGATATTTGGAGAATCAAGTTTCGATCCTGCTGGAAACCGACTTGCCGACTTATTACTGGCAGCACAGTTTCGAGTCGCCGGACCGACTGACTGATTACGAGTTTTTCCTCCGGATCTCGCGAAGGATTGTATTCGATACAAGCTGCGAACCGGAGGAAGTGCGGACGGTGGCATGGCCGCAACCCGCGATGGTGCGGGATCTCACCTACGCCCGCTTGTTACCGGTCAGGCAAGCGATCGGGCAGTTTTTGAGCGGTTTTTCGCCGCGGGAATTGACGACTGGATTGAGCCGAGTACGGGTCTGCCACTCGCCGGAAGCGCGGGCCGAAGCCGTTTGTTTGCTCGACTGGATCCGCGAATGTTTGACGGGATGCGTGGACCAGGCGGGAACCACGGAGATCGAGGTCGAATTCGGGACCTGCGCCAGTGACAAGAAGGACGAATTCGTGCTGGAGATTTATTTCGACTACGACGATGACCGCTTTTTCCGTTGGGTGGCGAACCGCGCGACAAGAATCGCGGAAATTGATGCGGATTTGGGGCGGGGCAAAGTACACATGCCGACCCGACTGAAGTTCATTTCGCCGGAAGCGGCCTTGGCCGAAGCGTTTTTCTTCTGAGAATTCGTTTGGGCTGGCCAGACAACTCACGCAACACCGACAGCCAATCCTTGGTCCTGCCAGTCTTCGACGATCCTGGCTTGCTCCTCAGTCAGACTCCGGGGATCGAGGATCCATAGGCATTCCCACTGTTCGGGCGAGAGCGAAGTCCACATGTCATCAAAAATCGGATACGGTTCGCTATCTCTGGCAACGAGGGCGCTGGTAAGTTGTCGATATGATTCGACATAAGCCTCGGCTTCCACCGGCGGCAGGGAATTGCGGAACTGCTCGGAGAATGCCAAAGCTTGGACCGAACCGGACGAGTCCCTCTTTTTTACCCGTTCGAGATGGTAACCGTTTTCCAAAAGTTCTTCCTCGGAGGCAGCGTCCGGTCGCATTTGCCGGGAAATCCAGGGGCGGGTATGTCGGTGTGACAAGACGTGCAGCCACCGGCCGACATCATCCTTCCGGTGAACATGACAATGGGTCAGGAGCGGTTTCTTCTTGCTTCGCGCCAATGAAGTGAACCCGGCGAGTTCGGAAAAAATTTCTCCATCGTCGGCTCCGAGCTGATTTCCCGGGGGAATCTCATACAAAATGGCGTCAAGATGCGCCGCGGCCAACTGAGGTGAGGCTCCGATGTCGGCAAGATCGGGTCTGACGCAACTGTTGGCACTGGCGAGCAGAAAAACCTCCGGCGGGAGCAACTCTCGGATCCGCTTGTAATGTTCGGCCTGCCAATCGCAACGGAGCCGAAGCCAGGCGAGGAAATCGGGGTTTTGCCGATTTTTCCAAAACTCCAGTTCGCTCGGCGGCGGAAGCTTCAAACCGGCATCTCGCTGGAATCGGTCGCGACAATGTGAGCAGGCGCAGGAATAGACGTCGGGAAGAAAATGGGCGTCGTCGCTAATTACGGCATCGACCGATGCGGCGGCCAAATGACGCTGAAGGTAGTCAAGGTAAGCATGGGCGAAGGCAGGATGATTGGGACAAAAGGCGAGGGAACACTCGGCGGCGGAAACGGCCGGTTTCCCGGTCCGGGCGGAAATTTGCAACCAGTCCGCCATTCGTTCCCCCCGATAAACCGCGTCTTCCCAATTGTCCGGATAAAACGCGACATGCCGACCGTAACTCTGACGGACCCGGCGCCGGTCGCAATCGTCCGCCACGCGGTGAACCCGGGTGGACGAATGATGCTCAACGACCTTCAATTCATGCCGGTGGCAGATTTCGGTGATTTCGTGCAACAGACCAAACACCCGTTCGAACACCGGGTAATAATCCCACCGAAAATGAAATCCGGACAAGACGACGCCGGTCACGCCTTTCTCCCGGAAATACCGGGCGCGGGCTTCCCATTTTTCCGTCAGACCGGAGTCGGGCCAGCCGAGGTCCGCGAACTCGAGCCACCAAGTCGTAAAACGGGCGTTGCTGAGCCACTGTTTCGTTTTCATAGATGCCAAACTTAACCCAGGGATTCGAATTCGGCCACCGCCAATCCAATCCACTCGGTTTTTCGCACAATATGCATTATGTCTAATCTAAATTTGTCTCCGGGACTCTTTACGCCCTCGCGATTCATGCATTAAAGTTTTACGCAATTATGGCCCGTTCCAAAACATCTTCGTCACCGTCCCCTTCCCGGCAGTTCGATTGGCTCGATCATCGGGCCGCCGGAGTCTTGCTTCATCCCACCAGTTTCCCCGGCGAATTCGGCGTCGGTTGCCTCGGCGCCGAAGCCCGGCGGTTCCTTGATTTTTTAGCGGAGGCTGACATCCGTTACTGGCAGGTCTGTCCCTTGGGGCCGACCGGTTACGGCGATTCCCCCTACCAGTCGCTTTCGGCTTATGCCGGCAACCCTTACCTGGTCGACTTGGAGTCCCTCGTCGCAGCCGGTTTACTTTCCGCCGACGAGCTTCTCCCGTTGCGGGCACTTCCCCGCGACCGCGTCGATTATGGCGGTCTTTATCAAAATAAATGGTCGATTCTCGGTCGTTCGTTCGTCCGCTACAAAGAAAACCCGGCTGCACGGTCCCCTTATGGCGATTTCGAAAACTTTAAGAAAAAACATGCGGAGTGGCTCGATGGTTTCGCCCATTACCAGGCGTTGAAACGGAAATTCGGAGGTGCCCCGTGGTATGAATGGCCTGGGGAATTCCGCACTCTCGAACGGTTCCGCAAATCCAAACTGGTCAAAGACCCCACCTTGGCGGAAGAAGCCGAAGCCCAACGGTTTTACCAATACCTTTTTTTCGGACAATGGAAGGCCCTTCGCGAATACGGACGCGAACGGAATGTCGAGGTCATTGGGGATATTCCGATTTTCGTTTCGCCCGACAGTGCTGATGTTTGGACCGATCCCGCCGTCTTCCAACTCGATCCGGCCAGCCTGAAGCCTACCGCGGTCGCCGGCGTGCCTCCCGACTATTTTTCTGCCGACGGACAATATTGGGGCAATCCCCTGTTTGATTGGAAACAGCTCGAGAGCGACGATTTCGCGTGGTGGAAAAGTCGCCTCCGGGCGAACTTCGAGCTCTACGATGTGATTCGAATCGACCATTTCCGCGGTTTTGAAGCGTATTGGTCGATTCCGTACGGCTCCCCGACCGCCAAGTCCGGAAAATGGGTGAAGGCTCCCGGTCTCAAGTTTTTCCAGGCGGTTCGCCGGGAGTTTCCCGACGCCCGAATCATCGCCGAGGACCTCGGCTCCCTGAGTCCCGAGGTTTTCGAACTGCTCGCTGCGACCGGACTGCCTGGAATGGCGGTTCTCCAATTCGCTTTCGGCGGCGAATCCGACAATCTTTATCTCCCGCATAACCTCAAACCGAACAGCGTGATATACCCGGGGACGCATGACAACGACACCACCCTCGGGTGGTACGCCAATTGCGATGAGAAAACCCGGGATCATGTCCGCCGGTATTTTCGGATCTGCGGACGCGAAGTGCCGTGGGACTTTATCCGCGCCGCCTACGGCTCCGTGAGCCGGTTGGCGATTATTCCACTCCAGGATATGCTTTCGCTCGATTCAGTTGGCCGCTTCAATACGCCCGGCACCGAGCAAGGAAATTGGCAATGGCGCTATTCCGCCGATCAGTTAACTAAGTTAAAGAACGACAGCGGCGGATATTTGCGCGATTTGGCCGCACTTTACGGCCGTTCGATTCAAACTCAATCCCCCCTCCCGTCGGAATCGGAAACCCCGTCCCCCTAAATCTACCGAGTCACTCGGAGGGCATTCCCGATTTGGGTGAAGGCGGGAAAAATAAAAAACCACAGGCGACCGAAATCGCCTGTGGTTGCATCAATCTGTTTGTTGTCAGTCCTCGATCAGACGGCGCCTTCGCCGCGCTCGTCCGTCCGGATCCGGATCGCTTCTTCGATCGGAATGACGAAGATTTTCCCGTCCCCGATCTTACCGGTCTTGGCCGCTTTCAAGATAGCCGACACGGTTTTGTTCACCACGTCATCCGGCACCACGATTTCCACTTCAACTTTCGGAAGGAAGTCGACGGTGTATTCGCTGCCCCGGTAAATTTCGGTATGGCCCTTTTGGCGCCCGAAACCCTTTACCTCCGTGACGGTCATCCCGTCGATCCCGATTTCGGAAAGCGATTCCTTAACTTCTTCCAGTTTGAATGGCTTGATGATGGCTTTGATCAATTTCATATTTTTCTCCTGTCCTGTGTATTGTGATTTGTCTTACCCGTTTTTCGTTTCGGGCGCCAGAATCAATTGAGAAAATTCCGGTTCTCGTTCAGCCCATCCCGCTCCCGGCCGGGAACGGGATGAGCTTCGCAACAACGAGACACACAAACAAATTTTCCAAGTCCGGCGCGTTTTCGATCAGTTCGACACTTTCCCGAAATCCGGGTAGGCCTCCTGTCCGTGTTCGCCCAAGTCGAGCCCTTCTTCTTCCTCTTCGGCACTGACCCGCACCCCGAGGGTTGCTTTGATGAGGCCGAACACCAGAAGGGTGAATACGATCGTGAAGCCGAAGATCGAAACCACTCCGACAAACTGCGGCCAGATCGCATGATCGGCGGAGAAAATACCCACCGCCAGCGTTCCCCAGATGCCACAGACTCCGTGCACCGAGATGGCACCGACCGGATCGTCGATCTTGATCCGATCGAACCCGATGATCGCCAGGACCACGATCACTCCGGACACCGCGCCGACCACGACCGACCAGAGCGGACTGATCACGTCGGCCCCGGCGGTGATCCCGACCAGACCGGCCAGCGCGCCGTTCAGGGACATCGAGAGATCGGGCTTCTTGAGCAAGCCCCAGGAGAAGAGCATGGAGGCCAATACCCCGGCGGCGGCGGCCAAAGCGGTGGTGACAAACACCCGGGAGACTTCCGACGGATCCGCACTCAACACCGAACCGCCATTAAAACCAAACCATCCGAGCCAGAGGAGAAAAACTCCAATAGTCGCGAGCGGCATGCTGTGACCCAGGATCGGCCGCATTCCTCCGCTCGCGGGATATTTACCCCGCCGGGCACCCAACATGATCACGCAAACCAGCGCGGCGGCTCCACCCACTCCGTGAACCAAAGTGGAACCGGCGAAGTCATAGAACCCGAGTTGGTCGAGCCAACCTCCGCCCCACTGCCAGCTGCCGGTGATCGGATAGGAGATCGCGACCAACAAGACGGTAAAAATCATGAAGGAGGAAAGCTTGATACGCTCAGCCACCGCCCCCGACACAATGGTCGCCGCAGTCGCCGCGAACATCGCCTGGAAGATAAAGTCCGACCAAATCGTCATTTCTTCACCGTAGGCCGGCGTGAGCATTCCAACCTCATCGGTCGGATCGAATCCGATGCCCAAGCCGCCTCCGAAGAAATTAGGAATCAGCCATTCCCCCGGATACATGATCTGAAATCCGCAGATCGCGTAGGTCAGGATGCCGATGCTGATGACGAAGACGTTCTTGAAAAGAACGTTCACGGTGTTCTTCTGACGGGTCAATCCGGCCTCCAGCGAAGCGAATCCGAGGTGCATCAGGAACACCAGTCCGGCCGCGAGGAGGATCCAGAGGTTGTCGACGATGAATTTCGGATACAGAATCACCTGCTCCTGGAATTCCTCGATGGATGAGTAGGTTTCGGCCGATGCTTCGGCGATCCCAAGTGAGCTGACCAGCGCAAGCAAGGCGCAGCCCGGTATCATTCGTTTAATCCAATTGGTCTTTAGCATGTTGGTAGTTGGCTGAGGATGAGATTAATTTCAATTCTCCCCTTGCGGAAGAGAGACGCCGTGTTAAAGCAGACGGCATGCCAACTTTCATAAGATTCCCGTTGATTAAGATGATTTGGGGTCGATTTCGTTGATTTCGAGCTCCTTAAGATGAGGCTCAATGAAAAACCTGTTCATAAATAGCCAGATCGATGGGTCGGACCGAACACGCGGGATGCGGAAAAGTCACCCGGGCTTCCGGCGGGGGGGCAGGATGGGTATTTTTGCTCATCGACCGACGTTCCCCGGTCCCTCCCCTCGCCTTTCCTGGAGCTTCAGGATCGCCCGGTTCGGAAAAACGGTTGCTGCTGTTCGCGGGCGACCATCTTGCAATGCTTCACGATCCGGTCGAGCGCCGAAACATATTCGCTGAAGAAGAGTCCCGTCAGGGGATGAAGCCGCTGTTCCGCCACCCGGGTATTGGCTTCCGCTTGCACTTGCTGACTCAATTCGTCGTAGCGGTCACGGACTTCCAGCAAATGACGGCCGGGGGCTTCGAAATCTTCATGGTCGGGAGAAAGGGATTCGGCCAACGCCTGCAGAACCGTCTCCGCCTGGTCAAACAAACGGCCGAGCTCTTCCATCGTCGTACAATCGAAATCGTCTTCAGGCGATTTCCGCTGCCGCTTGCGAATATCGACCAGCTTCGCAATGTGATCGCCGACTCGCTCGATGTCCGACATGCAGCGGTTTAAATACTGGGCCATTAACGCGTGCCGCGGCTGCAACCGTCTTTTACTCAACCCGGCGAGATAGGCCTTCACCCCGACCCTGATTTCATTGACGATCGCTTCGTTCAAGCGAACGACGTTTTCCAGCTTGCGATTTCGTTCTTCTAGAAAGCCCCGGCTCAAGCGAAAGTTCTCTTGGCAAACTCCAACCGACCGGCCAATTTCCCTCAGAGCCGCCGCTAAGGCCTCGTCCGGCCGCCTAAGCAATTCCGGGTCCAGGTGACTCGGTTGTGCGGTCGGCGTCCGGGAGGGGGTCATCCACAGAAGCCCCTTTAAAAAAGGATGGAGAAACGGCAGCAAAACCACCACCGCCGCCACCATCACATAGGTGTGCAGATTCGCGGCTTGTCGCACGAGGTCGCCGCCGGTTGCCGCCGCCAGCCAAAGAAGAATCGGAGCGATCAAAAGAGCGAGCCCTACGTTAAAAAGTTGAAACAACAAGTTGGCCAGGGCCGCCCTCCTCGCGTCCAGATTTGCCCCCACGCTCGCCAACAATCCCGTGGCGGCGGTTCCGATATGGGCGCCGAGAATGATCGGGAAAACTTGTCGCAAATCTGTGAATACACCAGCCGCGATCAATGCGAACAACATGCCGATGGTCGCCCCGCTGCTTTGAATGATCGCGGTTACCGCCAACGCCACCGCAATTCCGAGAAACAAGCCGAGCCAAGTCGCTCCATCGATCCGCTCCAGCCATGGCGCGAGCTCATTCCGATACGGTTCAATGGTATTGCTGAGGAAGTCCAATCCGAGAAACAACAGACCGAATCCGAGCAAGGCTCGGCCGAGTTGCTTCACGGTTTCCCGCGGGCCGGCGATTTGTCCCAGAAAACCCAGGGCAATCGCGAAGAAGGCATAATCCGTCAATCGAAACGAGATCAACTGCATGGAAAGAGTTGTGCCGATACTCGCTCCCATCAAGAGCGGCACGGAATTCCGCAGGGTCATCAAGCCCGAATTCACAAAACCGACGACCATCACGGAGGCGGCGCTGCTATGCACCAGGAAGCCGAGCACCGTGCCGAATCCAACTCCTGCTCCACGGTTCCGGGTGGCCCGAAAGAGAATTCCGCGTATCCGTTCCCCCGCCGCCAACCGCAATCCTTCGGTCATGATTCCCATGCCGAGAAGAAACAGTGCGACACCGCCTAGAACGGAAAATATCAAGAAAATGGATTGCTCAAAAGTCATGGGTGACTCGAATTCTTGACCTTACGCCAGGCCGATTTCGATGGAAAGGGGAAACGATCGGTTCGAGCCGCGCATCTTCCGCGTTTTTTTCGTCCATTCGGATTCCGCTCGGACGATTTTTCGATTCGGGGGTTGTCACATCTTGGCTTAGCCCGTATGGTTTTTCACTCGGTCGAGAGTTCTACAACCGACCGTTTCCCACCCCAAGCAAGGAGGCATCAATATGAGCGAAGCACAAAAAGGAAACACCGTGAAGGTTCACTATACCGGTTCCCTCGACGACGGGACGGTATTCGACAGTTCCCAGGGGCGCGAGCCGTTGGAATTCACGTTGGGGGAAAATAAAGTGATCCCCGGTTTTGAAAACGCGGTCGTCGGGATGAGCCCCGGTGACCAGAAACGGGAGCGGATCTCCGCCGAGAACGCGTATGGGCCGCGACGCGACGACATGATCATGGAAATTGACCGGAACCGCCTTCCCAATGACATCGAGCCAGAAGTCGGACTCCAACTGCAAATGACCACCCCTGACGGTCAGCAGTTGCCCGTGACCATCACCGAGTTGCAGGACTCGAAGATCAAACTCGACGCCAACCATCCCCTTGCCGGAAAGGATTTGGTGTTCGATTTGGAATTGGTCGAAGTGAAGTAGGCCCCGTAGGAAGACGAGCTTTTAGTCCAAAAGGAAAAAGCCGCGGCGCATTCGCTCCGCGGCTTTTTCTTATCTCAAATCCCGTCAATCCGGCCGATTAACCGAGGGTCCCGCAGAACCGGGCCAACCTGCTCAGCCCCTTTTCGATGACATCGTCCGAAGTCGCATAACTCAACCGGGCGTAGTGGTCGGCGCCAAAAGCGATACCTGGCACGATCGCCACTTTTTCCTTCTCCAGCAACCGCGACGAGAACTCCGTGGAACTCATGCCGAACGACTGAATGTTCGGGAACAGGTAAAACGCTCCCTGGGCCCGCACGCAATTGATCCCGGGGATCGCGCTCAGACCTTCGTGCAGCGTCACCCGCCGCCGATCAAAGACCTTCAACATCCCCCCGATTGCCGCGTCGGCCTCCTTCTTGTTGACGATCGCCTCCAAGGCCCCGTATTGCGCGAAAGTGGTCGCGTTCGAAGTGGTTTGACTCTGCAAATCCGCCACCGCCCGGGCGATTTCCGGAGGGGCGATCATGGTGCCAAGCCGCCAGCCGGTCATAGAGAAACTCTTGCTGAAACCTCCGGTGGTGATGGTGATCGCCGCCGCTTCCGGACCGAGCGAAGCCGGACTGAAATGACGCATACCATCATAAAGAAGGTGTTCGTAGATCTCGTCGGAAAGAATCAAAACGTTCTTCTCCAAGGCGACCGCCACCAATTCCTCGATTTCGGCCCGGGAGTAAACGGCGCCGGTCGGATTGGAGGGACTGTTGAGGATAAACAATTTGGTCCGCGGAGTGATCGCTTCCCGCAACTGTTGGGCGGTGACCTTGAAGCCGGCGTCATCGCCGGCGAAGAGGATCTTTGGGGTCGCTCCGGCGAGTTTCACCATTTCCGGATAACTCACCCAAAACGGAGCGGGAACAATCACTTCGTCCCCCGGGCCGCACACCGCGAGAATGGCGAGGTAACAGGAAAATTTGCCCCCGGGACTGACGATCACCTGTCCGGGATCGGCCCGGTCAAAGTTATTCTCCCGGACGAATTTCTCGGCCAGGGCCGCGCGCAATTCGGGAATGCCCGCGGCCGGCGCGTATTTCGTCTTGCCGTTCCGGAGGGCTTTGATCGCGGCCTCCTTGATAAACTCCGGGGTATCGAAGTCGGGTTCGCCGGCCCCGAAGCCGCAAACATCCTCGCCGGCGGCTTTGAGGGCCTTCGCTTTCGCGTCGACGGCGAGAGTCGGAGAAGGAGCGATGTTTTCCGCCCAGACGGACAACATTTTTCGAGATGAATGATTGCTCATGGAAAATAAAAATTCCGGAGCCGTTTTCGGTTCTCCGGTTCAAACACGATTCCCATCAATCCTGTTACAGGTGGCAAGAAAATAAACGTTGTTTCCCGCCCGCCTACCCGGGTGAAATCCTCGTTTCCAATCGAGAAACCGGGCGTTTCGGAAACAAAATACCGGTCAACGCGAGGACGGTGTTCGACCGTGCCCACGTTGCCGGTACAGAAGGTGCGATCCCTCGATGCGCTGGAGACGATTATTTCTTCGTAGCGCGCTTAGCCTGCTTCACAGTCTTGGCTGCGACGGTCTTCAACTTCGCCACCACTTTCCGCACCGCGGCGGCCCGCTTGGCCGGAGCCTTCTTGGCCGCAACCTTCTTGGCCGGAGCTTTTTTAGCTGCGGCTTTCTTGGCGGGGGCCTTTTTAGCCGCAGCCTTTTTGGCCGGAGCCTTTTTAGCTGCGGCTTTCTTGGCGGGGGCTTTCTTAGCCGCCGCTTTCTTGGCCGGAGCTGAGGAAGCAGTGGACGCCGCTTTCGCGGACGCTTTCTTGGCGGCCGATTTCTTGGCCGGGGCCTTTTTGGCCGACGCCTTTTTGGCTCCAGCCTTGGCGGCCGGTTTCCTACCTTTGGACGATGCTTGAGGCACGGTTGTTTCCTTTGGTTCGTTGTTACCCGACACTCGAACCGGAGTGTCAGGGAGAGACTCCAGCGCGGCTCGCAAAAGTTCACCCAAGCTCACCTTCTTCTGGCGCGCGAGCTTGGACAACTCCCGCTTCTGATTCACAGGAAGCCGCACTGAAATTTGCCGGTGGGTTTCGGTCTCCTTCCGGAAATTCGAAAAATCGTATGCCTCAAGGGCGTCCCGGATCACCTCGCTCTTCGAGCGAACCCCCGCCTTCTTTTGGTAACTATCGATCTTTGCCAAAAGATCCTTCTTCAGGTCGAAGGTGAGAGGTGCGCTTGCTGCTTTATTTGCCGCCATTTTCTGTCCTTGTTTTTTGGTTACAATCGCTATCGATTCAGTCGATCGATAACTCTCTTGCACGAAAATCTAAATACAAAATGGGAAAAAGCAAACAGTTTCTGAGGAATTGTATTCATTTTTTGGCTCTTGGATACAGTTTTTCTTCGCCCCCTCAGGCACTTGTGTCTACCGGGACGTAGGTAGCCGATGGTTTGACCCTGCGATACTCCCCGCTTCCCCTCACGTCCGCAATCCGTTCCATGCGTTCGATTCGACTTGCGCGGTCCCTATCTCACCCCCGGAAGGCAACCCAACGGGAAAATGAAGGACACGTTCCCGCACGCAGAAAAGAATTGACCCCGTGCATCCGGTTCCAAAGCTTTTCCAGTGACCATGGCCCGTAGGCATGGCAAATCCACTTCCGCTAACACCTCCCTCTTATGGCAAAAGTCGTCATCGATAAACTCGTGAAAATCTACCCGGAAAGCAAAGGTCCGGGTTTTAAAGCGGTCAATGAGATCGATTTAACCATCGAAGATCGTGAATTCATGGTCCTGGTCGGACCTTCAGGTTGCGGAAAATCCACCACCCTGCGGATGATCGCCGGTCTCGAAGAGATTACTGGCGGCACGATCTCCATCGACGGCAAGGTGATCAACAACGTCCTCCCGAAAGACCGCGACATCGCGATGGTTTTTCAAAACTACGCCCTCTACCCCCACATGTCGGTTTTCGACAACATGGCGTTTGGACTTAAGCTCCGGAAATATCCCAAGGCCGAAATCCAACAGCGGGTGCAGGACGCCGCCGAAATCCTCGGTATCGGCCCGATGCTCCAACGCAAACCGAAAGCCCTTTCCGGCGGCCAACGCCAACGCGTCGCCGTCGGCCGGGCCATCGTCCGCCGACCCAAGGTCTTCCTCTTCGACGAACCGCTCTCCAACCTCGACGCCAAAATGCGGGTCTCGATGCGGACCGAAATTTCCAAACTCCATGCCCGCCTCGCTTCCACCATGATCTACGTGACCCACGATCAGGTCGAGGCGATGACCATGGGGGATCGGATCACCGTGATGAAGGACGGTGACATCCATCAGGTCGCGGAACCGCTGAATCTCTACAATCATCCGGAGAACATGTTCGTGGCCGGATTCATCGGCAGTCCTCCGATGAATTTCTTCAAAGGCCGGCTCCGTCGCGGGGGGAACCACTTGATTTTCGACGAGACCAACCCGAAGGGCAGCGGATTTTCAATCCATCTCGACGACAGTCTTTCCCGCAAGGGCGCCGCCTATGTCGACAAGGATGTCGTGTTTGGCATTCGTCCGGAAGATATCGCCGATGTATTGACGGTGACTGATTTCAATCCCGACCACGCCGTGGAGACCGTCGTGGAAGTTTCCGAACCGATGGGATCGGAAACCTACCTTTATCTCGACACCGGGGGCCACTCCTTCATCGCCCGCGTCCGGAGTTCCGACCGTTTCGAAATCAACGACCGGATCAAGGTCGCGTTTAAAATGGAACGCGCCCATCTCTTCGACGCCGCCACCGAACGAGTCCTCAAATAAGCGGCCCGGACCGATGACTGACACGGAGGCGGGCGCCTCGGCCTGCCTCCCCTCACCCGCTTAGGAGTCGACGCAAAAGCCACCGGCCCGTTCTTTCCATGACCGGAGCCGAGAACAAAACGCTGATATGGCCGTGTTTGACGCGCCAAATCTCCGGCTTTCCCCACGCCTCCCAGAGTTCCTCGACGGTTTCGCGCGGCGCGAAGAGATCATAAATCGGTTCGACGATCAGGGTGTTTTCCCGCGCCATTCTGGGACGAATCGCTTTCAGATTCAATTCAGCCGGAGATAAATCGATGTCTTGGATCGTCTCCCGGATATGACGGCAGAACGCCAGGTTCTCGATCGCCAGGTCGATCCGCGGAACCGGGGCGACCAAGACCCCTGCGGTTATTTTATCCTCGGCCGCAGCCGTCAAACCTCCCAACCAAGCTCCCAACGACATTCCCCAAAAGCCGATCGACGGATGTCCCTCTTCCGCCAGCCATCCGGTTAACGCCCGGATATCGAGAATGGTTTGCCGCGTCGATTCCATCATGTGGCCTAAATCCCCCGACAAAAAATTCCGCAAGCTGCCGTGGTGCGGTTTCCGTTGCCCGTGATACGGAAGCTCGATCATCGCCACACTTAGTCCGAGCCAAGCGAAGCGACGCGCCATCCATGGAAATAGATACCGATATCCTTGTTCACCGTTCCACCCATGCAGAAATATGACGACAGGGGGCTTTTTCCCTTTCTTGCGGAACCGCCCAGGAAAGAATCGTCCAGGCACGACATTGTTTATCGCGAAAGGCGATTCGACCGGCGAGGGATAATGAAAATCGTATCGGCCGCTGAATCGCGGAACGGCCGGCTTCGGACAATCCGAAAAATAATCGAGATGTCGTTCCGGGATCTGAAGCAGTGTCCGTTCCGCGCCGGCCCGGACGCTCCGGCACGCCGACCGAATGGCGATCTCGTCGAGACGTCTGGTTAAAAAAGGGAACACTCTCTCCAAGCTAAACCGTCTCCCCCTTGTTTCCAAGTTTTTCAGGCCGCGGGCGGTTAAGCGAATCCTCTTCATCACGCGCAATGGAAAATCCATTTTCCGCTTGCCTCCGCCGTGATCTGACCGGACTCTTTTCGAACAAATGCGCTGGTGAGGCGCATTCGCCCAGGTGGTGGAATTGGCAGACACGCCAGACTTAGGATCTGGTGCCGCAAGGCGTGAAGGTTCAAGTCCTTTCCTGGGCACCACTTTGAAACAAGGGACTCTCGGTCGATCGAGAGTCCCTTTTTGCATCTTCGATGCCCGGCTTCCATGGATTAAGAAAACACCGATCCGAAAAGTCGTTTATATTCAGTTTCCTACGAAGTCACTTGGCGGTCCCTTGATATTTTAAGTTTGCCTTTTTCGGTCCTTTCCCCACCATAATATTCTTTCTTCCATTACCATCCGGAAGTTCTTCCCACTCAACCAACTCACCTTTTATCCACTGGTCGAAAACCACATCACCCCTGCGGACAGATGTTTTTTTGTTTTAACCGGGTCGCTAATATTTTTTCGAAGTCTATTATTTCGTTTCTGTCGCTGGTGATCGCCGCCGCCGCGGGTACCGGCGTTTTAGCTGCACCACCCGCCCCCGAATTCACCGTAGATCCGGTGATCGAACAGTCCGATCCCTACCTCACTCTTTCGTGGGAGATCCCGGACCACGAGACGGCGGACTCCCCTCTCTTCTTCGAATTGGAGCGCGCTTCGACAGCCGATTTCCATGACTCCGCCGTTTTTTACCGCGGGCCCGACACCGCCTCCTTCGTCGCCGGACTGGCCGAAGGGGATTATTTCTTCCGGGTTCGTTCTTTTCGGGAGGAAACCGATTTCAGCGAGTGGTCGGAACCGGTCGAGGTCGTCATCGAATACGGTTCCCTCACCACCGCCTTTCTATTGTTCGGAGTGGGAGCGGTCGTCTCGATCTCGACCGTCCTGCTCGTCGTCACCGGCGACCGCCGCGCCCGGCTGGAGGAATCCGGTCAATAATTCCGTTCTCCCCCGATTCTTATGGATTACCAATCAGCTGTTCTGCCAGCTGCCACCGGTTGGCTGTTAATCGTCCTCTTCGGCGTCGCCTGGGTCGGCCTCGGTCTCTACTGGGGACGTAAGGCCCGCGATCTTAGCGGCTACATGGTCGCCGGCCGGAACGTCGGCTTGGCGCTCGGCACCGCCACCGCGATGGCGACATGGGTCACCTCGAACACCATCATGCTGGCGCCGTTGTTCGCGATCCAGTTCGGGATCTGGGGGATGCTCGCCTATTGCACCGCCTCGTTCGGTTTGTTTCTCTTCGCCCCGATGGCCCGGCGTATCCGCCATCTCATGCCAAACGGGTTCACCAGCGGCGATTTCATCCGTCTCCGTTACGGCACTACGGCGTGGGCGGTCTTCCTCGTGATCATGATTTTCTACAGCCTCGCCTGGCTGGTCAGCATGGCGATGGCGGGAGGGATCGTTCTCAACACCGTCGCCGGCATCCCCTACCATTACGGGATGTCGATGATCCTGTTGATCTGCGTCCTCTATACGCTATTCGGCGGAATGTACGCGGTAATCGGGACCGACTACATCCAGAGCATCATCATCATGCTCGGAGTGGTCCTGGTCGGTGGCGCGGTGATGACCGTCCTTCCGCTCGGGGAGATTTACGAGTCGGTTTTGTTCGAACAGCCCGCCTTGTTGAACGTCCTACTGCCGGCTTCGATCATGGTGATATTCAACAACCTCCTGTTCGGCTTCGGCGAGGTTTTCCATAACAACATCTGGTGGAGCCGGGCGTTCGCCATGCGCAAGGGAGTCGGCATCAAAGCCTACACCCTGGCCGGCCTTTGCTGGCTGCCAATTCCGGTCGCCGCCGGATTTCTCGGACTCGCCAGCGGATCCCTCGGAGTCAATCTCACCACCCCCGACATGGTCGGACCGGCCGTCGCCACCCAGGTCCTCGGGTTCGCCGGGGCGATCGTTATTTTCATCGTCATCTTCGCCTCGCTCGCCTCCAGCATCGACAGTCTGCTCGCCGCCACCTCCGATATCCTGACCGAGGATATTTTCCGCCGTGTCCTCTATCCCACCGCCACCGAGGCCGTCCTGCGGAAAGCGGCCGGGATGACTGTGATCGTGCTCGGTCTGATCGCCTGGACCCTGAGCCTTTGGCAGGATAGCGGATTGCTTCAAGTGCTCTTTTTCGCCGGACCGCTGGTCGCCAGCACCATCTGGCCGATCGCCGCCGGTTTGTATTGGAAACGGGTCAACAGAATGGGCGCCCTGCTTGCGCTCGTCGCCGGATCGGCTATTGGTTTGGTCGCTTACTTCATGATCGCCTGGTATGTGGCCTCGCTCATCGGGGCCGCCGTTTCGATGGTCATCGTCCTGATTTCGACCTGGCTCGCGCCCCAGGACTTCGATTGGAAAACCCTCAATGAACAACCGCACCGGCAACCGGAGGCCAACTTGATATGACGCTTTTCTCACCCGTATTTTTCCAGGTGCTCATCGTCGGCGCCCTCATTCTCACCGCGCTGGGAGCGATCCTGCTGATCCTGCTCCTTTGCTCCGATTTCATCAACAAACGGGTATGGTAACCATGCTGAAAAACCTGAAACCAAACACCAACACCAAGGCGATCGAACCGCCGAGCGACGCGAATACGCTCCGCCCGGATCCGCGCCAACTTTTCACCGAAGAGCCGATCAATCTCGAAACGCTTCAGGGATTGCAGGGCCGCTCGATCATCGGGGCTCGCGATTTAACGAAAAAAGAGGTGATCGAACTCTGTAAATTTGCGGCCTTACTAGAGGCGACCGAGATCGCCCCCTACCATCCGCTCGACGGCAAGATCGTGATCACCGCCTTCTTCGAGGCGAGCACCCGCACCCGCACTTCCTTCGAGAGCGCGATCCTCCGCCTCGACGGCAAAGTGATTTCGATTCCCGACGAACAGGTCACCGGCGTCAAAAAGGGCGAGTCGTTGGCCGACATCGGCGAGATGTTCAACGCCTACGGCGACCTAGTCGTCATGCGCCACACGGAAACCGAATCGATCGAACAACTCGGACACAGCCTCCGCCTTCCTCTGATCAACGCCGGCAACGGCTCGGGCGAACACCCGACCCAGGCCCTCGCCGATTGGTTCGCCTTGCTCAAATGGAATCCACTGCTGGCGGCCGCCGAGGTCAAGGACAAGGCCCGGCTCCACCTCGGCATCCTCGGCACTCCGGGAAATATGCGGGCGGTCAAGAGCTTCCTGCTGATGTCCCTCATGTTCCAGGAAAACTTCCGCCGGGTCACCGTCATTTCCGAAATGGCCGACCCCCTCGGCCCGGAGCTGGAAGAGGATATCCGCCAAGCCGGGATCGAGGTCGAAATCACCAACGACCTTCAAGCCGTCGTCTCCGACCTCGATGTGATCTACATGAACTCGATCGCCCTCCTCGGCGACAGTTACACCACGGTCGACAGCCGTTACAAACTCGACAGCTCCACCAAACTCAAACCGGAGGCGGTCATCATGCATCCGCTCGCCCGTCGCGACGAACTGGATACCTGCTTCGACCGGACCAAGCACAATCTCTACTTCTCCCAGGCGCACGGGGCCGTTTTCATGCGGCAGGCAATCCTCATCAGCCTCCTCGACCGACTCGGGACTCTCCCGAAAAACTTCCCGCTTAAATAACATCTTATCTGATTCATTATGTGTGGTATAGCCGGCTTTTGGAAAGCATCCGGACTCGCGGAGAATGACGCGAGCCATCTCGATAACATGATCCACCGCCTCTACCATCGGGGTCCCGATGGTCAAGGTGTCCATGTCGATCCGCGTCGCGGTCTGGCCATCGGCCACGCCCGCCTCTCGATTATCGACTTGCCGGGCGGTGCCCAGCCGCTCTTCGGCCGCGGGAAGGAACTGGTGTTGAGCGCGAACGGAGAGTTCTACAACTTCAAGAAGATCCGCTCCGGACTGATGGCCGAGGGAGCCCGATTCAGCAGCAAATCCGACAGCGAAATCGCGCTCCACCTGTATCAGAAAATGGGACTGGACGCCCTTCGCCACCTGCGCGGCGAATTCGCCTTTTCCCTTTACGACCAGACCGAAGACCGGATGATCCTGGTCCGCGACCGCTTCGGCATCAAACCGCTCTTTTACCACGTCGCCGACGGCGCGATCTACTACGGATCGGAAGTGAAGTCGCTGCTCGCCCACCCCGACATACCGGCCAAACTCGACCGCCATGCCGCGCTGCATCAACTGATGCACACCATGGTTCCCGGCACCAGCGCCTTCGCGGGGATCCGCGCCTTGAAACCGGGACATTTCCTCAGCATCCGCCGCCGGGGCGGCCGTTTCGAGATTTCCGAGGAACGCTACTGGGACATGGAGTTTCCCCGCCAAAAAGACCGCGATCTTTCGATTCCGGCGCAACACCATGTCGAAACCGTCCGCGAAAAACTGGTGGAATCGGTCGCGCTCCGCCTCGAAGCGGACGTTCCGGTCGGTTGTTACCTCTCCGGCGGGATCGACAGTTGCTCGATCCTCGGCCTCGCCAGCGGCGCCCAACAATCTCCCGTCAAGGCCTTCACCATCGCCTTCGACAACGCCGATTACGACGAATCGCACATCGCCCGCGAGATGGCCGAGAGCGTCAACGCCGAACAGGACATGATCCACCTGAAGGCCGACGACCTTTACGGCGACAACTACCTCCGCACGATGTGGCACGCCGAACGGACCTTCTACAACACCCTCGGCGTCGCCAAATGGTGCATGAGCCGTCACGTTTACGCCAGCGGCTACAAAACCGTCGTCACCGGCGAGGGAGCCGACGAATTGTTCGGCGGTTATCCGTCGTTCAAACGCGACATGTTCCTCCACGGAATCAAGGACGAACCCGAAGACGTGGTCCGCGGCTTCCGGGAGGCGATGGATCGATCCAACAAGCTTTTCAAAGGCGCGATCCTCGCCGAGGAGCAAGCGGCCCACCCGGCCTTCGACGACCTCTGCGGTTTCACCCCCTCCTGGATTCAACCGTGGATGGCGACCCTCGAAATCGCCCGTCCCCTCCTGGCCGCCGACATCCGCGAGGAACTCGCCGAATACGATCCGATCCAAGCCATTGCCGAGGCGATCGACCCCCGCATGGTCGAAGGCCGCCATCCGCTCGACAAAGCCCAATACACCTGGAGCAAAACGATGCTCGAAGGCCAAATCCTCAACTGGGGCGGCGATCGGGTCGACATGGCCAACTCGATGGAATCCCGTCCGGCTTTCCTCGACCACCATTTGGCGGAAGCGGCCCTGCAGGTGCCTCCGTCGTTACGGATCAAAGGAAACATCGAGAAATGGGTCCTGCGCGAAGCGATGCGCGGGGTCCTTCCGGAAGTGCTCTACAAACGCGAGAAATTCGCCTTCATGGCTCCGCCGGGACATACCGAAAAGAAGAAGCAGGTCGCCCTCCAAGCGTTGATCGACAACTATCTCGCTCCCGGAAAAATCGAAGAAGCGGGGGTGTTCGATCCGGAACGTATCCAGAAATTCCTCCACGACTACGAACACGACACCGATCCGGTCTCCCTCACCCGCAAGGACGCCTTGATGAACCATCTCCTCGGCCTGCAAATCCTGCACGACCAGTTCATCGCCGGCAATCTTCCCCGGGAGGAAGAGTCGCCAACCCCGGTCATCGCGTAATCCATGGGACGGGAGCGTCCGAGCGAAGTTCGGACGCTTTCCCCCGCTAGACTTTACCTTGGGCCTTGAATATAAGGCCAAGGCCCCGGACGAGGATCCAAGCCATCAAATAAATCGCCCCCAGGACCGCGACCGTCGTAGGACCGATCGGAAAATCGAAGAAAAATCCGATTAGGAGGCTGATCACCGAAGTGACCGCCCCCACCAAAGAGGAGGTCCAAAAGAAACGGACCATACTGCGGGTGAATAATAACGCGATCATCGGCGGAAGCACCAGATAACCAAAAGTGGTGACAGGTCCGACCGTGAGCACACACAAGGAAACCACCAGACCCGCGACCACATAAAAAAGGAGATCGTAGCGGGCGACTGGTTTCCGCATGCTAATCGCGAATTCTCGATCGTAAGCAAGAAGAAGAAATTCCTTGTGGAAATAGACCAACGCCCCCAGGGCAATCACATACAGGACGGCCGTTCCCAGGATTTCCCGGTCGCTGGTCGCGATGATTTCGCCTTTTAAAAGATTGAGCATCGCCGATTCAGCCACCGGGCTCTGAGATAGCAGGAGAATGCTCAGTGCGCTCGCCAAGGCGAAGGTGACTCCGATGCTGATGTCGGCCAAGCCGGGTCTTCGATGGGCGAGCATTCCGAGGGAAATGATCGCGACGAGCGTGAAGATCAACGCTCCGATCATAGGTAATCCTTGCGCGGTGTGGGCGTGCGACGGACTCATCCCAAACCAACCGATTCCTTGCACCATCAAAATAAACGCGATCCCCGTCGATGAAACCTGCGGGATGGTGATTCCCAGCAACACGATTCGCCGAAGGACGAAATATCCTCCGATCAACGGGGCCAAACTCCCGACCAATAGTCCGACGATCAGCGCGTTCCGGAGCAAAGGAAGCAGGTCAAAAAATTCCGTCCAATCGAACATATCAGAGAAAAAGTCCGTTCCCTTCCGACTTGAGGCGATCGAAGATTGATTCGGTGGGGCCCGCCTCGACTCGACCATCGTGAAACCAGATCACGCGTTCCACTTTCTCCCGAACGAGCGCTAGATTGTGGCTCGCCATCAATACCGCCACCCCCCTCGCGTTTACCTCCGTAATCAATTCCATGAAACTTCGCTCCGCGGCCCGATCGACCCCGGAAGTCGGTTCGTCCAATACGAGCAATAACGGTTCGGTCGCCAGGGCCCGGGCCAGCAATACACGCTGTTTCTGACCACCTGACAGATCGGAAAAGCGGCGAGTCCGAAGGTGTTCGATTTCCATTCGCCGCAAGGCCTCGAGCCCTCCCCGTCGGTCTTCGTCCTTCACCCGCCGTCCCGGACCGAGATAAGAATAGGTTCCCATCATCACGACTTCCTCGACCGTGATCGGGAAAATGGAATCGAGCTTTTCGGTCTGGGGAATGTAACCGATCGAGGGCACTTTCCCCCCTTTAACCGCAAAACTCATCGCGCCGGCCACCGGTTTCAAGATGCCGACAAGGGTCTTCAACAAAGTCGATTTGCCGCTTCCGTTTGCTCCGATCAAGGCGTAAAAATCGCCCGCCCCCACAGTCAGGTTCACTCCCCGAACGATTGCGGCGCCGGCGTATCCGCAGGCGAGGTTATCGGTCGAGACAATCGGTGATTGCATTAGGATTCAATACGGTGATCGGTCAATCGCGCCGCATGGCTTCGACGATTCGTTCCACGTTGTGATCGATTAGAGAAATGTAATCGTCAACTCCTTCGACCGCTCCGGGTTGCTCCGGCAGCAGCACCAGGCGGGCTCCCGTCTCCTCGGCGACCCGATTGGGGGTCCGCCGCGGGCGAAACGGTTCCATCCAGATCATTTCGATTTCCGCTTCCCGCATCGAAGAAATGAGGCGCACCACTTGCCGGGGGCTCGGTTCGATCCCCGGGAGCGGCTCGATTTCTCCGAAAATCTCGAACCCGAAACGTCGGGCGAGATAATCATAATTTTTATGATACGTCACCACTTGTGTCCCCTTGAAAGGAGCCAACTTTTGGGTCCAAACTTCCATTCGCCGATCGAGACGCGATAAAAACTTTTCCAGATTTTCCCGATAAGTCTCCTCCCCTTCCGGATCGAGTTCGATCAAGCGGTCGGCGATTCCAACCGCCACCGACCGGCCGTTCAGGGGATCGAGCATGAAATGGGGATTACCGGAGGCGTGGACATCCCCCATGCCACGGTCAATCGGACCGGTCGGCACGCCGATCAATTCCACGTAGCGGGAGGCCGCGAAATACCCCCTGCGCCCAGGCATGATATTTCGGTTTCGCGCGGTCTGCACCAATGGCGGAAGCCAACCGACTTCCAACTCAGCCCCGCTTTCCAATAACAGGTCCGCCCGATTGAGAATGGGGATGAAGCTCGGACGGGGAGTGACGAAATGGGGGTCCTCAGTTCCGCGGGCGAGACTGGTCGCGGTGACCCGATCGCCTCCGACCATTTCGGCGATCGACGCGAGATCCGGGGTCGCCGCCACGACATTCAATCGGGCCGAAAGAGTAATCGGCACCAGGCAGGCGGTGAGCAAAAACAGTCCGACGAAGTTTCGGACGACTCGAAAGAGAAAGAGAAAAAGAATCATAATGGAACAATATCGAGTTGGCTTTATAACGCGAAGCGAGCCGGGCTATCCGATGAGAGTCCGCTCGACGAAAAGCGCGGTGCCAGGAAAGGTCATCTTCCCTGACACCGACTTAAGCCTGACGTTCCTCAGAACGGATGAGCGCCATGCGCTCCCAGCGAGAACTCCCATTGCAACCAGACGGAATGGTCGGTCCCGATTCCACTGCGTTCGTCGTGGTTGTATTGGAGTCGCACTTTGGAGAACTCCGACGGAAAATACGTCAGATTCGGCGAGATCCGCCACCGGTTCACCAGTTCCAGGGAATCGCCCGCCCGATTGACCACATCATTCATCGCCCCGCGCACAATGTCATAGCGGAGACCTGCCACCCAGCCTCGGGTGAAACCGTAGTTCACTTGCGAATACAAGCCGTAGTCCTCGAAGACATTGGTCGGGTTCCGCATCTCGAATCGCCGCCACATCGCCTCGGTCTGCCAGCTCACAAACGGATAACCGCCGATTTGACCGGGACTCCAGAGCCAATAGAAATCGGCTCCGTAGATCTCCGTGCGTCCGGCCGGCGAACCAGGTTGGGCGCCGGTCGGCTGGGTCGGTGAATTCGGTCCGAACGCGGCCGAAACCCCTCCGAGGATCGATTGAGTCTCGGTCAGGTCGGTCGAAGCGGCGTAACGAAACGTATACAGGAGGTCGCTCAACTTGCGGATCTCTTCCCCACGGGCGCTGTGGACCCGAGCCGGACGGAAGAATACGTGGCTGTCGTTGAAACCATGGTCGTTCCGGAAGCTATACGCATTTTCCCCGGTGCTGTCCTGCACGGTAAAAAACAACTCCGAATAAAACGGCGTCGGCGTCAGCCAGGAAATCCTCGCTCCCGGATTGCGGAGGCCATGCGGGCCGAACATCCGCTGATTGATCAACGGCTGGTCGACGAAGTTCCAGAAATGCAGGTGTTGGGTGTTGTGCCGGCCGAATTCGGTGAGGAATTGTCCCGCCCGGATCTGCAAATTCCACGGGAGCGCCAAGGTTTCGATGAACGCTTCTTCCAATTCGACGGAGTCACCGTGGCCATGGCCGTCCGGAGCGAACACGATGTTCGCCTGGGCCCGGAAAAATGGATCGACGATCCCGTCGAGCGCGAGTTCCACGCCTTGCACCGTGAAGCCGCGGCGACTCGGATCGTGGTGCCCGCCTTGGATGTCCTCCACATGTTCCTCGGTGGAAGTCCCGGCGGCGAAAGTACCGATCAGGGAGATATTGAGGAAATCACGGTCGTCCCGTCGGAGGATGACGCCGTCGAACGGCCGCCACGTCCCTCCGGGAGTTTCCGCCACCCGGGCTCCGGTAGCCGGGGCCGCCGGTTCGGTTCTCTCCGTCTCCAGGCGCTCGATTTGGCGCTGGAGTTCGGTCAATTGACGCCGCTGGTCGGCCTGTTGCTCCTCGGCGGCCGATTGCAACTGTTCGACCTGAAGGCGAAGCGCCTCGATCTCACTTTGAGTTTCACTTTCCTGTCCCGAAAGGGACGAAACACTGACGGCCGCGAAGGTCAGACTTCCGAGGCCGGATACATAGGCAAATTTAAACGGGTTCATGTTTTTGAATAATTTTCGCTAATTCAACTGCAGTTTCACATACAAGCTTCACGAGCGGCATCGAGCGGCTCGTCCAATCGCTTCTTTCAAACAGCAGTGAACCCGGGAGGCGCGCGGGCGTGAATACCGGAGCAGGCGATCCGCGGCACCAGGACGGCCTGAGGCAACAAAACCACCTTCGCCTCGGCGAAATCAGGAGGGGTCCAGTCCTCCAAAATGCTGACCGAGGCCCCTACCGAAGAGGCACCTGAGGCGATGCCACAGAAAATCCCGTCGCCGCATTCGTGATCGCCGTAGGCAGCTTGGTGAAGCTTCGCCCCGAGCGTTGCGATCCCCGCCATGAAAATGGCCACGACCAAAACCGCCGCCACCAAGGGCGGAGGCCGACGCAGGGAACTGGTCTTTCGTTCGATCAAGATGGGTCGAGATCGAAGGCCACTTGCAAACCAATGTCAATAACGCTTTAACCAATTTGCGGTTCGCGAGCGACCGGTGGTTCCGCCGGAAAAGATTCGTAAAGCCGCTCGAGACGCACCGGCATTCCCCGGCGACTGCGGACGACGACGTTGCGGTAGACCTCTCGATCCATCTCGACCCAGGATTCATCCCCTCGATCCACTATTTCGCTTACGATCACATGGGCGGAATGGATTCCACCCGTCCACCACCTCGGGTCGGTGACATACAGGAGATCCCCTTCCTGACATTTCAATTCCCGCGCCACCCGGAGTGAAAGACGGACGCCCGACAATTCAGCCGTGCCGAAATGAGGCAACGGTTCCTCCACGGGCCGCGGCATCGCCGACGTCCGGGTCACAACGCCTTCCTTCCCGGCCGATCCTTTGTAATGCCGCAACGCGTCCCCGATGGTTCCCCAAACCAATCCCCGCCGCTTTTCGACCGGCTCCGGGCGGGTGCAAAGCGTGACCGCAACGCCGATTCCAAGCGAAACCACCGTCCCGTAAAACGCCCGCATGAACGGTTGCTGGCGCATTCCTCCCATGAAACCTTCCCCCGCCTCCCCCATCGGAACCCCATGGGCGAACGGCAGGATCACCGCCGGGACGAACATCGAAAACAGGACCGCTCCCAAGCCCCCCACCAGCGTCCACAACGCCGCCGCCCGGGTAAAGCGCGGCCAAAAAACCGCCAACAGGAGCGCCACCACCATCGGGGGAGTCACCGCCGCCGTGAATGCCGCGTGGGCCACCAGAATCGATCGGTATCCCATGAACACCGGGACCATGATCACGCCGAGGACAGTCACCGTCACGGCCGTGATGCGGGCCACTCTCAGCAATTGCCGTTCGGTCGCCTTCGGACGAATGTATGGGCGATAGACGTCATTGACCACCACCGCGGAAACCGCCGTGATCAAGGTGTCGACCGTCGACATCAGCGCCGCCGTCATCGCCGCCAAAATCAATCCGAACACGCCCGGATGACTCAATAATTCCGCCGCAATAAAAAAGGCTTCGCGCGCTTCGACCTCCGGCAACATCCCGGCGTTGGTGAACGCCCGTGCCACCAGCCCGCCCGACGCCACCACCAACGCTCCGATGAACATCAATCCGACCATCATGGCGGTGACCGCCTTTCGGCTTTCATCCAGCGACTTCGCCGCCATGAACCGCATGATGATCCCTTGATTCAGGAAATAGAACATCGCGGTATTGGCAAAGGCGTCCTGCCAGAAAATTCCGATCGCCGGAAAACCGGCCTCTTCATTGAAGTTGGGAAATGCGAGCCGGGCGTCGCGGGGCAAATTAGTCCAAAGCAGATCGAACCCGCCGATGTATGCCGCACCCAATACAAAAACTAAAAGACCGACCAATAATAAAATCACTCCCTGGAAAAGATCGGTCATGATCACACTAGTCTGACCGCCCGCGGTGACATAGGTCGCGGAGACCACCGCAACCAACATCGCCGCCAACCAGATTTCCCACCCGAGAAGGATGTTCAATACCGTCCCCATGGTGTAGAGGTTGACGCCGACGTAACCGATGAGATATAGCAGCAAATAAAGCGTCGCCCACAAGCGAACTCTCCGGTCATACCGCCGCCCGAAATATTCCGGAATCGAAACGATGCGTGAAAAATAAAGGATCGGCAGCCACCCGAATGCGAGCAACGGAAACCAGATCCAGTCGTTCCAATAAGCCTGCGTCGCCCCAAGCCCGTAGTTGTATCCAATTTCGCTATACTTCACGAAACTGTAGGATCCGACCGTGGTGGCGATCAGACTCACCGAAATCAACCACCAGGCGAACCGCTGCCCGCCGAAGAAAAAGTCTTTCGTAGTTTTTTGACGCCGCCCAAACCAGGTGCCAATCGCCAGAATCGTCACAAAATATCCGACGACGATCGCATAATCGAGCGGCGTCCCCCGGATCTTACCAACATCCTCCAGAACCGCTTCCGCCCCACCCTCGTAATCCCGGGCGGGAGCCTCGTTCATCGGCGCGTATTGGAGATATCCTTGAAGCCCTGCGAAAAACAGCAGGACCCCGAGGCAAATCAGAAGGTTGCGACGCCCCCGGCCACTCCACCCGACATATCCCTGTTTGACGGCGAACCAAATGCCGATTCCGAAGATCAGACCACCGACTCCATACGAATAAATGAATGCGTCCATGATGGGTGAACAATCGACCGAAACAAAATTTCCGTTAACCTCCCGGCGACGCGGAAGCTCGGGTGATCATGTTCTTCCTTCCGTCAAACACAAGCCCAGAAATCCCGGCCGGACACAGGAACGAACCCGGGAAACCGGCGTGTCGCGCGGGGTCCAGAATTTTTCGAAAATCATCCTTGCATTCGCATGCATACAGAGCAATACTGAATTAGATTTCCGCAATTGAGAAGTCAAAGTCACTTATAAACCCGTTCCCGAATCGAAGGTGCCGATGAAAAGAAACAACTCAGCTTCCCACGAATCAACGACCAACCCGGAGACTGGAAACAGGCAGAAAGTCATCTGCCGGGCGGACCGGTCGACCGGTTTCACTTTGATCGAGCTTCTGACGGTCATCGCGATCATCGGAATTCTCGCGGCCATATTGATCCCGGTGGTCGGTTCCGTTCGCGATCAGGCCCGGCGCAGTTCCTGCCAATCGAACCTCCGCCAACTCGCCATGGGCGGCATCCTCTATGCCAACGACAACGACGGACACTTTCCGATCCGGGGGCAGATTTCAAACCCATGGACGACTGGCGGCAATCCTCGGACGGTGGATCCTCGGACCATGCCGTTCAATGACTATTTCGACCATGATTATTCGGTTTTCCGTTGTCCGTCGGATCGGGCTGAATACCGCCATCCGGGCGCCCCGGCCTGGGCGGAAATCCCCGTTTTCCAAAGTCTGGGCACCAGTTATTTTTACAACTCCTACGTCACTACCCGGGCGGCGGTAACGGCGGGGACCGACCGGTCCGGCCTCGCTCTTCTGACCATCGACCAGATCAGAAATCCAAGTCGGATGGTGTTCTTTGGTGACCAGGATTCCCGGGTCAAAGAGAGTGCCGGGGAGAATTGGGAGACCCTCGCCTTGTGGTGGCATTCCAGTCGCGGCGGCGAGCTCAGGGCCAATATGTCGTTCGTCGACGGCAGCGTAAGATTCGTTGCGATCATGCCGAAAGCCCAAGTTGGAAGCGATAACCCTGTCGGGGAGTATTCATTTTTCAACGACTGACCGCAAGAAACGTGAACAGGCATCTCTGCCTGTCCAACGCGGTTCCAGAGAGTCCATGGCGACCCTTCAGGCCGCGAAGAATGTTTTTCCGTTTACCCAGCCCTCGCGGACCGGGCTATAGAATCAGGCACCTACGGCGCCAAAGAACCTTCCAAACGACACGCCGAGGGCCAAAGATCCCCTGGCACGGATCCCCCAGCGCCGAAGGTGCGCCATCCAACAGCCAGTCCGCAGGGCTGGATCACGATACGGGTGCAACCGCGCCAGATTCCCAGCGCCGAAGGCGCGACATCCTACAGCCCAGTCCGCAGGGCTGGGTTGGCGATACGGGTGCAACCGCGCCAGATTCCCAGCGCCGAAGGCGTGGCATTCAACAACCCAGTCCGCAGGGCTGGGTTGGCGATACGGGTGCAATCGCGCCAGATTCCCAGCGCCGAAGGCGTGGCATTCAACAACCCAGTCCGCAGGGCTGGGTTGGGGATACGGATACAATCGCGGCCTGAAAGGCTGCCATCGAACGGCGACCTGTCCCCTCCGTACCGATGGCGACCCTTTCAGGCCGCGAAAATTGTTTTCCCGTTTACCCAGCCCTTCGGACTGGGCTGTAGAATCAGGCACCTACGGCGCCAAAGACCCCCGGAACAGTTCCCTCGCGCCGATTCCCAGCGCCGAAGGCGCGACATCATACAGCCCAGTCCGCAGGGCTGGGTTGGCGATACGGGTGCAACCGCGCCAGATTCCCAGCGCCGAAGGCGTGGCATTCAACAACCCAGTCCGCAGGGCTGGGTTGGCGATACGGATGCAACCGCGGCCTGAAAGGCTGCCATCGAACGGCGACCCGCCCCCGCCCATGCGGATGGCGACCCTTTCAGGCCGCGAAAATTGTTTTCCCGTTTACCCAGCCCTTCGGACTGGGCTGTAGAATCAGGCACCTACGGCGCCAAAGACCCCCGGAACAGTTCCCTCGCGCCGATTCCCAGCGCCGAAGGCGCGACATCATACAGCCCAGTCCGCAGGGCTGGGTTGGCGATACGGGTGCAACCGCGCCAGATTCCCAGCGCCGAAGGCGTGGCATTCAACAACCCAGTCCGCAGGGCTGGGTTGGCGATACGGATGCAACCGCGGCCTGAAAGGCTGCCATCGAACGGCGACCCGCCCCCGCCCATGCGGATGGCGACCCTTTCAGGCCGCGAAAATTGTTTTCCCGTTTACCCAGCCCTTCGGACTGGGCTGTAGAATCAGGCACCTACGGCGCCAAAGAACCCCGGAACAGTTCCCTCGCGCCGATTCCCAGCGCCGAACGCGAGACATCCAACAGCCAGTCCGCAGGGCTGGGTCGCGATACGGGGGCAACCGCGCCAGATTCCCAGCGCCGAAGGCGCGACAATCCTACAGCCCAGTCCGCAGGGCTGGGTTGGCGATACGGATGCAACCGCGGCCTGAAAGGCTGCCATCGAACGGCGACCCGCCCCCGCCCATGCGGATGGCGACCCTTTCAGGCCGCGAAAATTGTTTTCCCGTTTACCCAGCCCTTCGGACTGGGCTGTAGAATCAGGCACCTACGGCGCCAAAGAACCCCGGAACAGTTCCCTCGCGCCGATTACCAGCGCCGAACGCGCGGCATCCAACAGCCAGTCCGCAGGGCTGGGTCGCGATACGGGTGCAATCGCGCCAGATTCCCAACGCCGAAGGCGCGGCATCCAATAGCCCAGTCCGCAGGGCTGGGTTGGCGATACGGATACAATCGCGGCCTGAAGGGCTGCCATTCGAACGGCGCCCCCACCTACATCTTTCTCCTACGGGCGGCCCTTACCACCACTCCCGATCGGATGCACCCGGATGAATCGTTTTTCCGGTGGCGACGAAAACCAAAGATCGAAATATTCATGATCGCTCCACCCGATCAAATCCTCGGACTCCTCAATAAAAAAGCGAAGAATGGTTCCGCCCGGATTCGTTTTCTTAAACATAAATCCGTCCATCCAATGGTCCCCAAGATCGGTTTCAGAGGCTAACCCGAATCCTTCCGGTCGATTCCGCACGATACCTACGATCGATGAGTAGTCCCCCAATGGATTCAAACCGATTTCCACCGCCTCCCCATCCAGGATTCCATCGCCGGATGTATCCGGATTTTCAGGATCCGTTCCATAAATCCAAATTTCTTCATAATTGGTCAAACCGTCGCCGTCGTCATCGGCTTCGTCAGGACCGAATTGCGCGGCTAGGACGAGGCTCCCGTCCACCCAGAGAACCAAAGGATTCTCGGTCGAACTAACATCCCCGGTCCAACCTTCGAAAACATATCCCGGCCACGGTAACGCCACCACTTCCGCCGAGGTCGCTTCTGCGAAAACGACTGGCGCTGGCGGATGAACGGTCCCACCGTGTCCGGCCGATGCGGTCAGCACGAAACCGTCGGACGGAATCGCATGAACCACACCGTGAATCGATATCGGGCTCGCGCCTTCCGGTCCATAAACGATCGGGGAGCCTTCGGGGCCTTCCACCGAGGCGTTTGCCAGCGGATTGGACAGTGCCCAGATACCGTAGTCTCCGCTGGTCCCATTTCGTCCGTAACCGTAGAGGCGAAATGTTACCGGACCACCGAGGTTTCGAAAGCCCGTGCCAAGATCCAAACGGACCGATCGGGAGACCGTCGATCCTGGACCCGCCGCGGAGATACCGGCCACGATGTTATTCGCAAATCCATCCAAACTCGATCGCAATGCGAGGAAGTTCGGCCCCGTTGCTTGCGAAGCTCGGCGTGAGCCGAGCGTAATGCTCGTCAACGACAACAGGTTGCCTTCCTCGACATCGACGGTGAATTCATAATAGGCGTTTCCGTCCACCGCTGTTTCCACGGAATAAGGGGCGAGGAACCGCGAGTCGGCGGCAGGCGTTCCCGGGCGGCTTCCAAGGGAACCCGCGGTGAAGGTCGCTTGATACGGCCCCAGACCCGCTCCCCGAATGAGGGGCGAGGCGGAGACGGCGTCCGCGGTCGACCCGGGCCCCACCGAAGTCTGCCCGCCGGGAACACCGGATAGGTCGTAATCCACCACCACCACCGGATCACTCCCCGCGCGAAATGGAAACGTGTTCAAACCGCTTTGGAGGACGATATGGTTGATCGCCACCGCTTCGGCGAAACTCCCGGCGGCCGCTGGCACGACAAATAAGGTCGGCAATTGGGTGGCGGCGAAAGAATACGTCTGGTCAACCAGAATCGCCGTTCGGATGGATTCCCCGAGGGCCGAAGCGAAAGCGGAAAACGTCCCTTTCCCCGGGATCTCGCTCTGGGTGATTTCCACTTCGAAACGATACCAGGTGTTCAACTCCGGGGTGAACGAGCTCTGGATCGTTTGCAGTATCCCGCTTCCGTCGGTCACCTCCACCGATTTGGCAAATGCAACCGGAGAATGGTTGGAGTTAAACATGAGGCGGAAACCGGTTTGCGCCACGCTTCCGGAACTGGTGTCGCTCATGATGAAGGCGACTCTGCTGTTTGGCGACGCGGCGTATAAATCGACCGCCCAGTAAATCCTGTCCGCCTCTTCCAGCCGCAGGCTGTTATCATGCATCGCCGGCATTCCCGGGGAAATCGGGACATTGCCCCGCCCCGCCGGACCACTCATCGAGCTGTAAACCTTCAAGGCTTGGGTCCCTGCGACGGTGGCGACTTCTCCGTGCCACGCGTCCGCTCCGCTCCACGGTCCGGGAGCCCCACCGGATTGATCGATCACCTCACCCGGGTCATACGACGAAAAATCGATGTCGAGATGGGTTAACGGTTTATCCGGAGCCGGGGGAGGAGGATCGAGATGTTTGAACGTGATGACTGGCTCGTTCGAATCATGGATTTCCAGTTCCCAACGGGTCCCCAGGATACTCGGCCATTCGCCCTCCTGATCGACTTGATAATAGACGGTGAAGAGACTCCCATCGTCGAGGATAGCCGTGGCGGGATATCCGAGATCCCATTCGGGCGGATAACCAAGTTCTGCGGCGGTGCCGGCATGGGCGTCGGCGATCGACAAAGTGATTTCCCGGTCGGTCTCCCAACTCTCACCTCCGTCCCGGCTGATGGAGGCGAATTGGCCCATCGGATCGGTCCGCCTGCCATACACAGCCAACAACCAATGGTTGGGCAACTCGATCAGATGAGGCGGATAGCCTTGGATTGGCGTCGCGAAAGGAACGGACCAGGTCGCCCCGCCGTCACTGCTTCCGAACTGATTCAAGTAGTTCGCCCGGCTCAGGACGACGATCTCTCCGTCACTCCGCTCGACCGGCGAAACCTCGCTCAACCGCCCAAATCCGGAGCGGAATCGGGAAACCATTCTCCAACTTAATCCGTCGTCCAGGGATTCGGCCATGCCTCCGCCCGTGATCAGGACGATTCGGCCGTCCCTTAACTGAATCGGACCATGGGGGGTATTCAATGGGATCTTGATCGGCTCTCCCCAGGTGATTCCGCCATCCTCGCTGCGAATCGCCCACGGGCCAGCCCATTGTTGACGGACTTCCAGTGGAATTTGCGCCGCGTGATCGGCGTATTGGGCATATCGGCTTTCGTAAAACGCACTCCCGGTGTTCGCGAATTCGAGCGAAGTATCCCAAGTCACGATCACCGTCCCCGCATCAGTCACCAAAATCCCGGGGCCGCGGTCGTCCAACGGGGTGTTGGCGATGGTTACCGGTTCGCTCCAATTCTCACCCAGGTCATCGCTGTAGACCATTTGCACTTTCCCCCATGGACAAACATGCCAGTCTCTATCCCCGGAATAAACCACCAACAAACGGCCGCCCGGCAATTTCGCAATACTTGGCCATCCGAGATATCGTCCCGTTTCCTTCGATACAACCGTCTGCTCCGCCAAGACGGCTTCATAGGGCGGCGGATTCGCCAACAGTCGCTCGGAAATTCCGAAGAGCAGGCAAAGGAGGATCCACGAAACGAGACGAACACGGGCCGTTGCTGGATCAGTAGATAAGTTCGTCATGGACGTGAAAGGGCTTTGGTAACCGCGAAAATTAGAAAAAAAAAGGAGAGAGGATCTTGGAACCTCTCTCCTTGTAATCAAGCAATCGTCGAGATAAATCCGAATTCAGACATCGAGGCCGTCATTCCGAAGGTGACTCGGAAGCGGGGCCGGATGCTCGGACCCGCACGAATCGACGGTCCGTCGGCAGTTCGAAAAAGCTGCTGAAATTGTCATGCTCCACCCAGGACGAAAGGTCGAACGATTCCTCAACTGTAAAGTCAACCTTCAGTTGACCATTCCCCGTGGCTTCGAGAATGATCCCTCCGAACCGAACGTCATGGATCTCGGACTCCGCGAACAGGCCGAACCCAGCCGGCCGGTTTGTCACGACGCCCACGATATGCGAGTAGTCGTTCAATGGATTCAACCCGATTGCCACCGCTTCCCCGTCGAGGATGCCGTCACCCGATGTATCCGGATTGTTGGGATCGGTTCCATAAACCCAAATTTCATCGTAATTGCTCAACCCGTCGCCGTCGTCGTCGGCCAGATCCGGACCGAAATTGGCCACGACGTGGATATCGCCAATGATGGTGAAAACCAACGGATTCTCGGTCGATTCAATATCTCCACTCCAGGATTCGAATACGTAACCGGGCAGAGGAATGGCCAATACTTCCGTCTCCGTCACTTCCTCGAACGCCACCGGATCGACCGGATCCGTCGTGCCTCCCTGGGTGGCGCCAACCGTCAGCAGGAAACCATCCGGAATTTCGTAAACCGATCCTTTCACCAGCATCGGACTCGCCCCGGCCGGGCCGTAAGTCACCGGCTCTCCATCGACGGTGACGGTTGCGTTAGAATACGGATTGGAGACGGCCCAAATCCCCCAGGATGCGTTGGTCGCATTTCGGCCATATCCGTAAATCCGCAGGGTCAATGGCTGACCGAGATTCCGAAATGCGGTGCCAAAATCGAGGATTGCCGAATTCGACGCTGTTCCGCCGGGGCCGGCCGCCGAAATTCCGCTGACAACATCGCTGGCGAAATCATCCAAACTGGATCGGACGGCCATGAAGTTCGGTCCGGTGTTAGCGGAAGCCCGCCGTGAACCGATGTTGATCGAATCGACTGTCAGGAGATAACCCTCGGACGGCGTGAGTGTCAGTTCAAAATAGGCTCCGGCATCCACCGCGGTAGCGATCGGATAGGGTGCCCGAAACCGTCCGTCGTCCAAGTCGAATCCGGGCTGAGTGCCCAAGGCATCCAGCGTAAAGGGCGCCTGATGCCCCCCGAGCGCCGGTCCTCGGGTGAATGGGGAAGCGCTGACGCCGAGGGCTGTATTCGAAGGGGAAATACTGGCCTGGCCGCCGGCGGCCCATCTGAAATCATAAGCGGTCAAAACAGTCGGTTCAGCGGAGGCTTTGCCCAGGATGGCAAGCGAAAGGAGAAGAAGGGAAAGAAGGGTGCAGTGTTTGGAATAGGTCATAATGGAGATGTATACATGTGCGTTCGAGTGAGTCAATGCTTTTTTTTGCCAGGCACAAATTGGCGCCCTTCCCAGCCTATGCGGATGGCGACCCTTCAGGCCGCGAAAACCGTTTTCCCCGTTTACCCAGCCCTTCGGACTGGGCTGTAGAATCAGGCACCTACGGCGCCAAAGAACCCCGGCACAGTCGCCCCGACTCCAGCGCCGAAGGCGCGACATTCAACAGCCCAGTCCGCAGGGCTGAGTTGGGGTACGGGAATTACCGCCCCGATTCCAGCGCCGAAGGCGCGACATCCAATAGCCCAGTCCGCAGGGCTGGGGTCGGGACACGGGGAAAACCGCCCCGATTCCCAGCGCCGAAGGTGCGGTATCCAACAGCCCAGTCCGCAGGGCTGGACCGGGACACGGGGAAAATCGACCCGATTCCCAGCGCCGAAGGTGCGGTATCCAACAGCCCAGTCCGCAGGGCTGGGTTCACGACACGCATAGCAACCGCGGCCTGAAGGGCTGCCATTCGAACGGCAATCCCGTCGCCGCCCATCCAAATGGCGACCCTTCAGGCCGCGAAAACCGTTTACCCGTTTACCCAGCCCTTCGGACTGGGCTGTAGAATCAGGCACCTACGGCGCCAAAGAACCCCGGCACAGTCTCCCCGATTCCAGCGCCGAAGGCGCGACATCCAATAGCCCAGTCCGCAGGGCTGGGTTCGGGACACGGGGAAAACCGCCCCGATTTCAGCGCTGAAGGTGCGGTATCCAATAGCCCAGTCCGCAGGGCTGGGTTCACGACACGCATAGCAACCGCGGCCTGAAGGGCTGCCATTCCCGTCAACGATCCCCCCGGAGACCACTCCGTCAGGGGTCCTTCACCAGGCGGAAACCGATGTGAATCGCCGATGAATTCGGTTCCGATTTGCCGCGGGTCCCGACCATGTAACGGGTGCAATACTGGTCGGTGCACAGGAAGGAGCCGCCACGGGTCGACCGCTTCGCCACCCCGGGCTCCATCGGATCAAAACTGCTCGACGGACCGGTTGGGTTGCGGACGACCTTTTCCCCGGACCGAATTCGCGCGGCGTAAGTATCGTGTCGATACCAGTCAGCGCACCATTCCCAGACATTGCCGGCCATATCGTAAAGACCGTATTTATTTGACGGATACCGACCGACCGGCGCGAGAGCTTCGTAACCGTCGAGTTCGTCGTTCCTCACCGGAAAACGACCTTGCCAGATATTGGCCTTCCACTCATTCCCCGGCGTCAGGTCGTCGCCCCACGGATACGGGCTGCCCGCGACTCCGCCCCGGGCCGCGAACTCCCATTCCGCTTCGGTCGGAAGGCGTTTGTCCGCCCACTCCGCGAACGCTTTCGCATCTTCCCAGGCGACGTGGACCACCGGGTAATCTTCTTTCCCCTCGATCGATGATCCGGGACCGTAGGGTTTCCGCCATTGAGCGCCCGGGACC
Source organism: Verruconatronum alginivorum (assembly GCF_056590205.1). NCBI lineage: Bacteria > Pseudomonadati > Verrucomicrobiota > Opitutia > Opitutales > Verruconatronaceae > Verruconatronum > Verruconatronum alginivorum. The sequence goes on from NZ_JBWPVQ010000001.1 coordinate 5,833,882, forward strand.
CACCGCCACCATTCCGTGAAATTGCGGATGTCGGGCACACGGGATGGAGTGACGAAAACCAGCGACCCCGACACCAGTTGCGTCTCGGGAACACCGGGAAATTCCGCCGGATCGAGTGGCCGCTCCGCCACCGTCACATATCCGGTCTCTTCCACGAACCGGGCAAACGCTCGATTCGTCACGGGCGTTTGATCCATCCAAAACCCATCGACCTTCACCCGGTGGATCGGGCGGGCGTCGACCATGGCTTCTCTCCCACCATGGGGCAATTCCCTGGGATCGGCCACCCCCATGCTGAATTCACCGCCCGGAATCCAAACCATCCCCTTCGGGCCCTCGCCTTCGGGCTCCCAGTCGTTTTCAACGGTTGGCTCAAACTGTCCTCGGAACGCCGCCAGCACGTCCGCCTTCTCAACCGCATGAAGACCAGTCATCAGCGAAACCAATCCTGTAGCGACAGCAATTCCTCCTAGCCAATCCTTCCGTATCATTTGTCCGCAATATAGATTCAACTCTCCCATTGTCCATTCAGTTGCGTGATCAGCGGTGGCAATCAACGATACCGTTGGACCTCCGCTTCCACCCGTTTTCCATCCACCACCCGGTCACCAGGATGGGTGATCACCATTGCCCCCGGTTCCAATCCCGCGAGAATCTGACTCCATAAACCACTGCGGCGGCCCGGTTGAACCCGGTTGAGTGTCGCCCTGCCCTGTTCCACTGTAAACACCGCCCACGCGTCATCCTCCCTGAACAAGGCGCTGGCGGGAATCTGCAACACATCTTCGTCCTCCCATAAAACGAATCGTGCCTCCACCCGGTAGCCTTCACCTAACGAAAGCCAATCCTCCCGGGGGGCATCGACCGTGATTCGAACCGGAACCCGCTGCTCCTCCACCCCCAGCGCCGAAACCCGCGTGAATCCTGCCGGTTCGACCAGTCTCACGCGGGCCGGAAGATCGCGGTCGCCTCCCCAGCGGGTCAGAAAGACCCTCATCGATTCTCGAATCCGAACCGCATCGATTGAAAGGAGGTCGACCTGGACTTCGAGATCCGAGAAGTCGCCGAGATCAAGGATCGGCTCGCCGGCCTGCACCGGGCCTTCGCTCCAGCGATGCCGTCGGAGAACAATTCCTCCCCGTGGGGCCCGGACTTCGAGGATCGACTCAGCCGTCCCGGACCGTTCCCCTTGCGTCACTTCCAGGATAGACCGGGCGTTCCTCAGCTCGAAACGGGCAACCTCGACGGCCTCTCTCGCGCTCTTCTCCAAAGCTCGCGCCCGGTCCCGTTCCGCCCGGGCAAAATCGAATTGCGCCTCCGCGACCGCGTCTTCCTCGGCAAGACGCTCGGCCCGGGCAAATTCCCGTTCCGTCCGATCCAATTCCGCTTCGCGCGCTTGCCGTTCCGCCTCCGCCGCCGCCAGCCGGGATTCGGCGGCTCCCACGGCTTCATTAGCCTGCCGTCGGGTCCGCGAATCGAGCGCGGGAACCGGATCCCCTTCCAGCCGGAAAAGAACCTCGCCCGCCGAGATCGTATCGCCCGACTCCACCTCCACTCGCTGCAAATATCCGCCGATCGGAGCGCTGACGTGGTACGGATTCCGCAAAACCGTCCTCCCTTCCTCTTCCACGATTTCCTGAAATGGACCCCGCTCGGCGACCACCGCGCTCACTGCCAGTGGAGCGGGCCATAATGCCCAAGTGAGCAGGACGAGGATAATGGCTACCGCCAACGCAAGGATGATTTTGCCGGTAAGTTTCATTGTTATTCAATGGATTTAAGTGCCGTGACCATATCCAATCCACGGATACGCCTTATCATCACCAGCATGGCGAGAACGGTAGCCACGATCACTCCGCAGGCAGAAAAGGCGTAAGTGGCCGGTGTGATCACCAACGGAATCCGGAACATGTCCATGGCCATGGCCTCCGTTAACAGAAACGCAAAAAAAGTTCCCGTGATCCAACCGACGGGAATAGCGAAAAGGGTCAGCAACGCCATTTCTCCAATCAGAATCCATGCCACTTCCATTCGCGTAAAACCAAGCACCCGGAGGGTCGCCAGTTCACGGGTGCGCTCCGCGAAGGTGATCCGCGCATTGTTGTAGACCACTGCGAAGGCGATCGACCCGGCGAGCAACAACAGAATTCCCATCATGACCAGGACGGTGTCGGCCATGTATTCCCGGATATTGCGTTCCGCCTCAGAGATCAAGCCAATCCCGGCCACCCGCGGCATTTCCCAGAGCCGGTCGAACAACTCCCGTTCCGTCGTCCGGTCGACCAGAAGCCAGGCCCCGCTGATCGCAGGTCCTTCCCGCATCAGGCGGTTCAAAGCATGACGGTCCATGTAGGCGCTCACTCCGATCGGCTCGGCCACGACTCCAGCCAAGGGAGTGGTGACCGTCCGCCGATGCCCTTCCAGAATTTCGACCGTCACCCGATCGCCGACCACCAACCCAAGATGCGCGGCCAAATAATCGGTCAACACCAATCCATCGGGCGGCAGCGCCACGTTCCCGGCCCGCTCATCGAGCAATCCGCGCAAACGCGGCTCCGATTCCGTCCCCAGAATTGCAGTACGGTATTCTTGACGGCCATTGGCCAACCGGACCGGGACCATGCGGTAACCTTCCACGAAATGGACTCCCGGCAATGCCCGCAATTCCCCCTCGGCCCTTTGTGACGTCGGTTCCGTGAACGTCAGATCGATATCCATCCGCATCACCTTCCGATATTGCACGTCGATCATGTGATCGACCGCATTGAACTGGTAACTGCCAAGGAGCAACAACGCGGCGGAAAGGCCGATGCCGATGATGGACAGAGAGGCCTTCAGCGGATGCCGGGAGAGATTCCGCAGGATAATCCGGGTCGGTTGCCCCAACCGGCGTCCGAGAGGCGTCCCTTCGATCCGTCCGCGGCGAAACCGCTCCGGCGGGGGGGGACGCATCGCCTCGGCGGGGGGCAGTGCGACCGCCCCGCGGACCGCGGCAAACGTCCCGGCGAACGCGGCCCCTCCCGAGACCAGGACGGCAATGGCGACCACTTGCGGACGGAGGCGAAAAACCAATTCGGGAAAATGATAATACTCGGTGTAGACCCCGACCAAGGCATCCGACGCCCACGCACCGAGAATCACCCCGAGGATGGAGCCGACCGCGACGATCAGCCCGGTCAGCAACGCATAATGCATGCCGATCCGGCCGTCGCCATAGCCGAAGGCTTTCAGAACCGCGATCTGCTCGCGTTGCGTCCGGATGATGCGCCCCATCAATACATGCAGCAAAAAGGCCGCCACTCCCAGGAAGACGCTGGGGAGCACGATCGCCGTCACCCGCAATTGGGCGATTTCCTCCGATAAGAAACGGTGCGACAACTGATCGTCGCGACCATAGGCGCCGAGGCCACCGTAAGGCGCCAAGATCTGATCGAGACCGTCGATCCCGGTTTCCGGCGCGGCCCCGGCTTGCAGGGTCAGGACGACGTTGTTAAATGCTCCGTCCATCGCGTAAGCACTGGCCAATGCCCGACGATTCATCCAGAGGATCGCGTATCGCTCGTAATCGGGGAGAATATCGGTCGGTGCCACCTGATAGGTGAACTCCGGCGATAGAGCCAATCCGGCAATGACCAATTCCTCGTAACCACCCCGAATGATCGCCCGCAACCGGTCGCCTGGGCGCAATCCGTGGGCTCGGGCGAAAGGTTCGCTGACCAGGATCTCATCCGGACGTTCCGCCGCCGGAAGCCGTCCTTCCCGCAAGTGAAGTCGATTGATCTCCGGTTGCCGTCCATCCGGGAGAGAAATAAGGTCGCCGCGCACCGGATCGTCGAAGCCCGAGACTTCCAATCTGACGGAGGCGCGAATCCGGGTTTCCACCTGGTTGACCCCTGGAATCTCCTGGAGACGCCCCGCCAAGTGGTCGGGCGCGCGCTTCAGGTCGGCGAAAAGATCCGCGAAATGATACTGTTCGTAGAACCGGGTCTGGCTGAACCGGATCGCGTCAAGGGTGGCGAGTGAAATGATCAGGGTCATTACTCCCGCGCCAATGACCACGGCGATCGCCGCAACCTGTCCCTTGAGGGTGAGCAAATCCCGGAACGATTTTCGATGGAGCGCGCGCATGACTCACCACCTCAATTCGCGCGGCGGCCGCCGGACGTCGTTTCGTTGCTCCTCGTGCACCCGACCGTCGCGCATTCGGATCACCCGGTCGGCCATTTCCCCGATCACTTCATTATGGGTGATCAACGCGGTGGTCGTACCCAGTTCGAGGTGGATGCTCTCGATCGCCTCCAGGACCCTTGCACTGGTTTTCGAATCGAGCGCCCCGGTCGGTTCGTCGCACAATAAAACCGACGGTCGCTTGGCGATGGCCCGCGCGATTGCCACCCGTTGCTGTTCGCCGCCGGATAACTGCGATGGGAAATGGTCCATCCGGTTTTCCAGTCCGACCAACTCCAGAGCCTCTTCGGGCGAAAGAGGGTCGCGGGCGATATCGGTGACGATCGCGACATTCTCCCGGGCGGTCAGGCTCGGAATCATGTTGTAAAATTGAAAAACAAAACCGACATGATGTCGCCGATAGGCGGTCAGTTCCTTCTCCGTCGCCCGCGTAAGATCCTTTTCCCGATAACGCACCTCCCCTTCGGTCGCCACATCGAGGCCGCCGAGGATATTGAGCAAAGTCGATTTCCCGCACCCGGAGGGTCCGAGCAGGACAGTCAACTCACCGGCATAAAGCCGGATGTCGATCCCCCGCAAAGCCTGGATCGTCACCTCCCCCATCCGATACACCTTGGTAAGCCCGCGAGCCTCGAACACGACCTCGCACCGGTCCCCCGCTTCCGGTCTGCCTGCGCTCCCCTTGCCCATAACAATCAAGCAATGTAAACCTCCCTCTCCAAAAGCCAAGAGGATCCCGACCCGCAGGGTGAACCTTCGAAACAACAGCTTGCAGGGTGAACAGGGTTTTTCGCGCGAAGCGCTTTGGAGTGCGGAGCGTCCCCGCACCACTTTTCGGAGTGGCCGGCGAATGCCGCGCGCCCGACAGTTATTCAGCAGCCGGAGCTCTTCCGCGCGAAATCACTCCTGAAACCGCCGGGGAGAATAATTCTGATCGGTCGCCAAAGGCCGGCTTTCCTGTTCGAAAATCCGGGCGAACCGTTTGACCAGATCCGGATGCTCGCCGGCGATGTTGTTTTGTTCGCCGATATCCCGGCTCAAGTCATACAGCTCGATCTCCGCTTCCGGGTTCTCCCGATAACCTTTCCAGTTGCCGATCCGGGCGGCCTGAGTGAGCGTCTGCGGCCACAGGTAACGTTGCCTCGGATAGGCGTTGCGGGCGTTCTCCCAGTACAGGAACTCGTGCCTCTCTTGCTCCCGGCCCGCCGCTTCCGCCCCGAGGAGGGCCGGCACAATTGAAATACCGTCGAGGTCCTCCGGCAAATACTCGGTCGCACCCCCCAGTTCGGCAAAGGTGGGCAACATGTCGGGAAAATAGGTCAACAATTCCGAAACCTGTCCGGCTTCGATCTTTCCTGGCCAATACGCGATGAAGGGCACCCGAATGCCCCCTTCGTAGAGGGCGATTTTTTCGGCGCGCAACGGACCGGAACTATCCAGGCTCCCCTCCCACCGGCGGGCGGCGCCGTTGTCGGAGGTAAAAATGACCAGGGTCCGATCGGCGATCCCCAGTTCCTCCAGCAGCGCGATGAGTTCCCCGGTCTGACGGTCGACCATGGAGTTCATCGCGGCGAACACCCGCGGCTGCATCGGCCAATCCTTGTCCTTGTAGATCGCCCAGGCCGGGTCGTGCTCCGGAATATGCCAGGCGCGGTGCGGCGGGGTCCAGGGGGCGTAACAGACGAACGGCCGATCGGCGTTTTCCCGGATGAATCCGAGCGTCCGCTCGAAGATTTCGTAATGGCTGTATTGCGGTTCCTTTCCGTTCCTCGGTTCATGCGAAATGGGACCGTCGGGGCCGGGCTCGAATCCGGCGTTGCCGGGTAACTTCACCGGCTCACTGTTCCGGTAAAGATAGGCCGGATAAAAGGTGTGAGCGTGGATCTGATGATAATACCCGAAAAATTCGTCGAACCCGTGCTTCTCCGGCACGCCGGTCGTTTCGATTTCCCCCAACCCCCACTTGCCGAAACCCCCGACGGTGTATCCAGCCTTTTGCATCACCTCGGCAAAAGTGACCGCGTCGGCCGGCAACGGAGTTCCGCCGAGGTTCCCCCGGACAGGGGTGCGCCCGGTGTGCAGGCCGGTGAGAAGCGTGCTGCGAGCCGGGGCGCAAAGCGAGGAACCGGAATAGGCTTCCGTGAACCGGATGCCATTGCGGGCCATCCGGTCGAGGTTCGGGGTTTGCGTCACTTCGGAGCCATAAACTCCGAGGTCGGCCCAACCCATGTCATCGACCATAATAAACACGATATTCGGCTTGTCGTCGGCCACCGCCGAAACCGCCATCATCGGAGCGATCGCCGCCGCCAACCAGTTCCGGAATAAACCGGTCGTCGTTCTTCCTGTTTTCCAAAGATGCATATTATGAAAGGGCTTGGATGTTTACAATTGGCGTCATTCGTTTGCCATCACCTGCAGGTATTCCAACCGCCGGTCGAGCTGGTTTCGCCGGATGCCGGGATTCGGCGTCAACTTGCCGCCGTCGATCTCATATCCCCGGTGATCGCGCAAATAAGTCATCGCGTTCAAAGCAAGCACCGCGTCGGCCTGGTTGTCGGCGGCTTGAAACACTTCGTAAAGGGACTCCATCACCTCCCCTTCTCCCAACACTCCTAGGAACTCCGCCGCCCGAATCCGGACCGGCGCCTCCCCCTCAGCGGCCAGCGCCCGAGCCCGGTCCCGGAATTCGGCCGCGTCTTCTCCGAAGGCACTGCAGACGATCAACGCCCAATGACGCTCCCACGGGTCGTCGCCCTGCAAAGCCGTCTTCAACCGCGGCCGCGCTTCCTCGAAAGGGAGCAAGGCCAGGTCCGCGACATTCAACAACCGGGTCACCTGGGTGACATGGGTCTGACCGAACGCCACCGGATTCTCCACGGCATGTTCAAGCAAATAGCTTTCGGGAAAGAGGCCGAGGTCGGGCATGGTCCGCATCCGCAACCGCAAGCGGGTCCGCAGTTCCTCCAGCACTTCGGCGTAGGCGGGATCACCGGCCAGGTTGCGGGTTTCATGGGGATCGGCTGCGAGGTCATACAAGGCCTCGGGTTCGCGTGGTTCAAAGAACTGGCGCTGCACCTCGTTCAGCTCGCCCGCTTTCCAGAGTTCGCGCCATTGCTGGTAGGCGAGTTGCCGATATCGGTATTCATTGACGCTGCCGTCCGGATAAAACGGCATGTAGTTCCGCATGTATTTGAAATCCCCTTTCCGCAGCGTCCGGACCATGTCGATCTTTTCGTCGAAGCGATCGGCGTAACTGAAGGTTTCATCCCGTTCGTTGACTTGCCCGGCGGTGACGTCCGGTCCCAGGAACGGCCTTCCGTCCAAATGCGACGGCAGACCGACCCCGGCCAGATTCAAGACGGTCGGGGCGATGTCGAGGAAATCAACAAACCCGCTCACCCGGCTCCCGGGTTCGAAGGGCGAGAGATGTTGGTATTTCTCCGGAATGTAAACCACCAGTGGAACATGCAATCCGCTTTCGTAAATATACCCTTTACTACGCGGCAACACCCCGCCGTGGTCGGCGTAGACCATGATGATGGTGTTTTCCCGCAGCCCGTCGGCCTCGAGTTGATCGAGGATTTCCCCCAACTCGCGGTCCATGTCGAGATGGCGGTCGAGGTAATAGGCGTGCGAGTAACGCGTCACTTCGGTGTCCGGCAGATACGGGAAAACCTCCACCGTATCCGGATCATGGATTGTCGGCTCGGTTCGTATCGCCTCCTCGCCGAAGTGGAGGTGGCCTTCATGGGTGATCTGAATGGCCTGCATGTAGAAGAACGGCGTGCTCTCGTCCGGACGACTTCGCCAAAGGACATTGCGTCCGTCACGGCTCCAAATCCGGCCCTCCTCGACGTTGAAATCCTTTTTCCCGTTTTTCACCGTATGGTAACCGTCCTCGCGAAGGTAATACGGAAACAGCTCCCAGCCGGCGGGAAGGATGCTGTTGGTCAACCGCCGGTGGTTATGGGTCGCGATCCGGGGGCCGTAGACCCCGGTGATCAGCGTGGTCCGGGCGACGGAACAAACGGGGGCGTTGGAAAACGCCCGGTCGAAGGTGATGCCGCCGGCGGCCAGTCTTTCCAGGTTCGGCAGTTTCGCGCCGCCGGAAACGAAGTGATCGAGGAAATGGACCGAGTTATCCTCGGTCGAAATCAAAACGAAATTCGGCCGCTCTTGCGGCGTCCCGAGCAAGCCGAGCGGGGCGGTGAGTAAACCGGCTGCCAGAGCCGTTCCCGCCAGCCCGAACCGACGGATGGCAGAGGGGCGCGGACCCGTCGCCTCCGCCGGAAGTCCAAAATCAGTTTCAGTCGTCATAGAGCGTGATCAGTTCGTGCGGATGATGAGCCTCCCGCATCAGGTGCAGGAGTCTTTCGACCAATTCCGGATGCTCGTCCGCGACATTTTTTTCTTCGCCTGGATCTTCGGCGAGATTGTAGAGTTCGAGCGGTCGGGGATTGCGGGAGACATTGAGCCGGACTCCTTTCCAATCACCGTAGCGAATCGCCTGCCGGCCGCCCCGTTCATAGAATTCCCAATACAGGTAATCGTGGGTCATCTGCTCATCCGGGCGTCCGAGGAGAGTCGGCAAATAGGAGATGCCATCCATTTCCTCCGGGACCGCGAGTCCGGCCAGTTCGAGGGCGGTTGGCGGGAAATCCCAGAAGGCCGAAGGATGGCTGGAGCGACTCCCTGGCTCGATGACGCCGGGCCACCAGGCGATCGTCGGGACCCGGATGCCTCCTTCATAGAGGTCGCGCTTGCCGCCGCGGAACGGCGCGTTGGAGTCGAACATTTCGTAATGGTAGCCGCCTTCGGAGTGGGAACCGTTGTCGGAACTGAAAATCACCAGGGTGTTCTCCGCCAGGCCGAGTTCGCGAAGCCTTTGAAGAATCTGTCCGACAGAGCCGTCCAGGTAGGTCATCATCCCGGCATAAGTCGCCTTCGGATGGGATTGCGCCGTGTATCCGGGATCCCGGCCCGGCCAGGGGGTTTCCTCGAACAGTCCGATAAATGGATCCCGGTATTCGTCCGGGACCGCGAGGTCGGAGTGCGGTTGCTGGAACGCGAGGTGAAGGAAAAACGGCTGACCGGTTCCCGCCCGCTGTTCGAGGTATTCGAGAGTGTCGGCGAGGAAAAGATCGCCGGAGTAGGTTTCACCATGACGGTCGTGATTCTCCGGATACGTGATGGTCTCCCCGTTCCGCACGAGTTCGCTGGGATAAAACCGGTGGGCATCGAGATGCGCGGTGAATCCGAAGAAGTGGTCGAATCCTTTTTCGTTCGGCAAGTGCGGATCGTAGCTGTTGCAGGCGATCCCGGATTTTCCGATCATCCCGGTGTGGTAGCCGGCCTCCTGCAAACGGCGGGCAATGGTGATGTCGAGCGGGTCGGCCCGGAACTCTATCTCCTGGCGAGGCGGGCCCGGGATATTGTTCACCCGCTGCCAGACCCGGCCGGTGTGATTGCCGGTCAACAACGCCGCTCGCGATGGCGCACATACGGTGGCGCCGGCATAATGATCGGTCAGAAACATCCCCTGCTCGACCATCCGGTCAAGGTTCGGAGTGGCGAAGTTTTTCTGACCCATGATACTTAGATCATTATACCCCATGTCGTCGGCCAGAATAAAAATGATATTCGGCCGGCTTCCCTTGACCTCCTCCACCGAAGCCGTAGCGGGTTTGACGTCTCCGGTCATGCATCCGGAGACGGCGCCGAGGAGCGCGACTCCGGCAACCGCCACCTTCAGATTGCGAACGGCGCGTTTCGCTGAGTCAGTCGTGACAGGCTTGTTTTTCGTCATGATTTGATTGGTCCGAAAAGTTCCGATTAGCGGGAATAAAACGCCCGGATCGCTTCCGCTTCCCGCTCGGCGTCGAAACGCGGATTGGTTCCGGTCGGCATCTGGGCGCCGATCTCTTCCCGCCATTCGGTCAAAATTCCATGCAACTCCGCCGTCTTTTCCGGCAAGTGCCCGGCAAGATTGAACCGTTCCCCCAGATCGGCTTCCAGATTGTAGAGTTCGAGGGCGCCGTCTTCGAAATACTCGTGCAATTTCCATTTGCCGAGCCGTACCACCGAACCCGGACGGGTGCGGAACAACGGATCGCGACTCTCGACGTTGCCCGGGGGATAGGCCTGCAGATAAAACGGGAAATGCCAGAAAAGCGGCCGTTCTTCGAGGTCCGCCTCCCCTTTGAAAAGCGAAATAAGACTGACTCCGTCCAGAATCTGATCCTCGGGGACTTCGATTCCGGCGGCTTCCATGAGGGTCGGGAAAAAATCGACGCCGCTCACCGGCGTCGAGGACCGGCTGCCCGGCTCCACGTGGCCCGGCCACCGGACCACCATAGGGACGCGGATTCCTCCTTCATAATAGGTTCCCTTCTCCCCGCGCAACGGCCAGTTCCGGCTGAAACGGTAAATGCCGCCGTTGTCGGAGGTGAACAGAATCAGGGTGTTGTCCGCAACCTCCAGTTCCTCGAGGGCGTCCAGCAGACGGCCGATGTTGACGTCCATATGATCGACCATCGCCGCATAGACGGGATGAAAATGCCCGGCGGTCGGCGCGCGGTTCCGGTATTTCTCGATCGTCTCCTCCTTGGCCTGGATCGGCGTATGTGGAACGTAAAATTGCATCGAAAGAAAAAACGGAATTTCCCGGTCATGATTCTTCAACCAATCGATCGCTTCGTCGGTCAGGCGGAAGGTCAAATGTTCGCCCTCCGGGCCGTCCTCCAGGTTGGGATTTTCGTAGGGACTGAAGTATCCACCGACTGGATGTCCGCTTTGAAAGCCGCCGATATTGGTTTGAAAACCATAATCGAGCGGATCGTGGCTGACGTGCCACTTGCCCACATGGCAGGTTGCGTAACCGTGATCCCGGAGATAGGAAACGAACATGACTTCGTCCTCCCCCAGGTAGACGTTGTTGTCCGGCGGAATCAGACGGCGAAAAACGGGGCGTCCCCGTTCCGGATCGCCGACCGTCAACACCCCATGTCGCGGTGAGTAGTGCCCGGTATAAACCGTGGCCCGGCTCGGCGCGCAATTGGTGGCCGGAGCGTAGGCGTCGGTGAAAACCATCCCCTCCGCCGCCAGCCGATCGAGATTCGGCGTCTCATAGAAGGTGCTTCCCATGAAACCGGCGTCGGTCCAGCCGAGGTCGTCGGCGTTGATGAACAGGATGTTCGGCCGCTGCCGGCCTTCGCCGTTGGCCGTCGCGGAATGCGGCAAAAGCCCCATCGCTCCGATGATGGCTCCGGCGACGCAGGTTGCTGTAATTGTCTTCATGATACTGTTTCGCTTTCTTCCCCGGATCAATGCGGTTCCCCGAACTCCTCCTGCAATCCTTCGATTTCGCGCAGCCGAAGCAGGTTCAATTCCTGGCGAAGCCGCTCGACTTCCTGGCGCAGCGTCGGATCGCCCGCGGCTTCCCCCCCCAAACGGCGCGGCTCCTGCCTCACCCCGAGCTGAGCCGCATCCGATTCGTCGAAATGGAGGCGGTTTGCGGAGGGTTGACTGACGAAGGTCAGCTCCGCGCTGACCGGCATATTGATCCCTTCGAACAAGACCCGGGCCCGGACGGTGATCTCCCCCGGCGTCAAGGTCGACCGCACCAGGACCGGCGCGGTCCCCCAATGGATCGGCCGGGGATTGGCGAAAATCCCGGGACCGCCGATGATGTGTCCTTCTCCCTCGATCTCGAACTCGATCCAGTAATGATTCAGCCGTTTGATCTCGCCGTCGCGGTCGGCGACCGCCGCGACGACCGTCACAAAGTCGGATCCATCGGCCCGCAGATCGACTCCCCGGTCGTCCAGCCATAAAAGGATTTGTTCCGGCCGCCGGGCCGGGACCCGCTTGTGGGTGGCGACCACCTCCCCGTCGATCAATCCCTCGGCGAGCATGTAAACCTCCGACTGCCGGCGCGCCCGGGCGCGGGCTTTGTTTTCCATGAAGTCATACGCGCCTTCGAAGGTGATGATCGGCGATGGCATCCCCTCCCGGTTAGAATCCTTTTGGTAAACGTATTGTTCCCCTCCTTCGTAAACGGTCAGACGGACCTCATCGCAATTGGAGAACACCTCCACGTCGGGCGAAGAAAAGGGCGTCATCTGGTGCGGGATATAGACCATCGGCCCGCTCTTCGCCAACGGATGGTTTTCCCTCGGATCCCGCTGCGCCATGAACATGTAATAGGAAAGTTTCGGCTGACGAAACGTATCCATGATTCCACCATAAAACGGATCCGGATGATATCCACGTTGATGGTCGAACGGATGCCAAAGAGCGCCGCCGAAGAACTGGGGCCAGGCACGGTAGAGGGCATCGTAGCTGGTCATCCGATACGGCGGGTTGGCGTAGTGCCGGGCCTGGATGAGCATCGGCTCCTCTCCCCAGTCACGACGGACGCGGCTGGTCGAGTTGTGGGCGTTCCAATCGTCGACATTGTCCCCCCACTCCCGTGTGAAATAAGTGACCTCCGGCCGGAGTTCCCGCAGCGCCCAGCGCCCTTCGTCCCCCATCGCCGGATGGGCGTAGTGAACGGGATATAGTTCGTTTGCCGGATGATGGTTGTCGCTGGCGGCGTAGGCTCCCGGATACGGGAATTCCTCCCGGACGATTTCCAACGCCCGCACCGCGAAACGGCGTGGATAACGGGTTTCGTTCAGCAGCGGTTCCCAGAGCAAGACCGAGGGGTGATTCCGGTCGCGCCGCATCATTTGCCGGATATCGCTGTAGACGCGTTGGGAGAAGATCGGATCGTCGTTCCAGAACTGCCATCCCGGAGTCGCCACGATCATGAAGAGCCCGAGTTCGTCGCAGGCATCCATGAAGGCCGGATCCTGCGGATAATGCGCGGCCCGGATCACCGTCATCCCCGCATCCCGCAACTTCGCGGCGTCACGCCAGTGAATCGAGTTCGGCACCGCGTTGCCGACCACCGCGAAATCCTGGTGCCGGTTCGCCCCGATCAATGGCCGGTGATACGGTTTCCCGTTGAGCCAGAAACCTTCCTCGCCCCGGAACTCGATGCTCCGAATCCCGATTCGCCGACGATAACCGTCGACGATTTCCCCGTCCTCGTCTTTGACCAGGACATGCAGTTGATACAAGGTCGGCGATTCCGGCGACCACAAGGAGGGATCCCCGACTTCGAAACTTCCTTCAACATGGGTGGCCTCCCCTCCGTCGATGCGCACCGGATTGGACCAATCGGTCACCCGGTTTCCTTCGGAGTCGAACAACTCGAAAGCGACCGTTCCGGCGAAGCGCCCGGTCGTATCATTGACCACGTGCAACTTCAACAACACTTCGGCGCTTGCTTCCGACACGTTGTCAAACGCGACGAACAAGCCGCCCCCCGCCGGTTTGTCGACGAAGTTCGGATCGCTGATGTGGACCGGTCCATGCGATACCAGCCAGCAATCCCGGTAAATCCCCCCGAAATAGGTGAAGTCCATGATCCGCTGTTCGCGGCCGGGCGGAGTCAGCGGGTCGTCGCTGTTGTCGGCCAACACCGCCACCACGTTTTCGCCGTTCGGATCGAACCGGCCGGTCACGTCGACCACCACCGGGAGAAATCCGCCGAAGTGTTCCGTCAACAACTCGCCGTTCACCCAGACCTTGGAGTTCCCCATGATCGCCTCGAAATGGAGAAAAAGTTTCTTCCCCTCCCAGGCGGGGTCGCCGGAAAACCGCTTCCGGTACCAGACTTCACCCTGATAATTGATGCTGCCGCTCGCCGCGGTCGGAATGTATTCGACTCCATGCGGCAAGGAAACCACCTCCCAATCGGAATCGTCGAAACCGGGCTGGTGCGCGCCCTCCACCGACCCTTTGAAAAACCGCCAGGCCGGATTCATCGAAAGCACTTCGCGCCCGGTCTCTTCCAGCGCGAAAAAGCCGGCGGTGCTGAACTCCGGTTGATGCGACTTCTCTGCCATGATCGTGAGAGAAAGCAATGGAACGAGGATAACGGAGACAATAAAACTTCGCATCGGTGAGAGGTTCAGGAGGATGTGCATGCTTCCGGTCACGTGACAATGGAACCCGCGGCCGGCCTTCGTTGGTTATATAGCGAAAGTCGGCCAGTGGTGAGGGGAAAACCGGGCCAGAACGGCAAAATCGTCCCCGGCTGACCTATTGATTGAACCCGGGAATCAGACCGAGATCGCGAACGTCTTCTTCCGGGGCCGAGGTGATTGGCTCCAGTTCGGCGATGGCGGCGTGCCCCCGATGGCCAGCGAGAACGACCAACCGGAAAAAACGGGCGACCGCCGGTTCTTCAAACATGACCGTCTGCTGATCGGCGTTGGTTTGGAACGACCCGGGGCGGTGCCACCGCTCCCAGCTTTCGCCGTCAATGCTGACCTCAATCCGGTATCGGCTGATTCGGCCCCGCGGCCCATCCTGACGGGGCAGATAATGGAACCCGTGAATTCGCCGGTTTTCGAGCAAATCCAGGTCGAAGCTGGCCGGCACGCTCTCCCCCGCGGTCCAGTCGGTATGCCAGTGCGTATCCGGATCGCCGTCGACGCCGAAATGCGCCGGATGCGCGCTGTGGGAATTTGAAGCGCGGGCCATCAACGACGTTTCACCGATCAATTCCTTCAATTGCTCGACCGAAAGCCTGCCGGATGGGTCGAAATCGCCCGATCGTAGATACTGTTCGATGCTCCGTCGAAGTTGCCGGGCGGCGATGCGCGCTTCGAGATCGGTTTCCACATCCAAGGTGCAAACAAGCAACTTTCCCGGACCGACCCGGGCTTCGAAGATCGCGGCGGGAAGCGCGTTGCGGTTGTATTTGTCGACGAACCGGACCGGCATTGCCAATTCCGCCTCCAGGTCGCCGAGGTCCACGGCGGTCGAAACGGAAAGGAGTTCCCACCATTGCCAGTCGGTATGGGTGGAGGTCGGAAAATCGCGAAAGATCGCATGTCCGGCGTCGATCATCGCTCCGAGAGTTCCCGGCTGATTCGGGAAATGCAGCGGACTCCAGAAAACGGGAATAAACCGGCCGGAGATCGGACGATGAATCGCGCCGTGCGGAGGAAGCAAAAGGACGGTTTCCCCATTTTCCAAGGCTTCCAACACCTCGGCGTTCACCCCGCGTGCCGCGTGAATTCCCTTTTCGTTCGCCGCCTCCGGAGCCTCGTTCGGATAAACCCAGATCGACCAGGAGTTCTCGGCATTGGCGGCGGGCAGAGAGACCGTCAGCGTCAGTCGCGCGGCATCATTCACCGCCGAAAGCGGCTGACGGATTTCCCCGAGTTCGATGCCGTTGCCCAAGGGTAATGAACGGGAGCCGAAACTCCCCTTCCCGATCGTCCGGCCATCGACGTCGGCGAGTCTCCATTTTGTCATGACATTGTCCAGCGGAGCCTCGCCGAAATGAGCAACTTCGACGCGGGCCTCGAAGGCTTCGTTGTTTTCCCAGGTCTTTTTCACCATCCGGGCCAATGGAACCGTCGGAGCATTGAAGCGGCGGAACTCCTCCGGAGTTACCAGCCCTTTCGATTCCCAGAATGAATCGAGCACCCCGACCGTCGCCGTCGACTGGCCGGGGAAATCCTGCAATTGGAGGAGCTGGATTCCCGATTGGTCACGGGTCCGCAGGGCGCGTTCGATATCTTCCTTGTAGAGAAGAACCGCCAGCTTGCCGGAGTTATACGTGTAGTCTGGAGCTTCGTGCAGCCGGTCTTTGGCGATCAAGTCGTTCCGGATCGCCTCCCAGGCGGTGGGACGGAACGGGCTGTCGTATTGCTCGTATTTCGGGATCTCCTCCAGGTTCGGATAAACATTGTATTGTCCGACTTCGTGGGTAACGAGCGGGATCGACAGGGAAGACAAACCTTCGCTGTAATCGCTCATGGTGTTCGGCGCGGTCTGATTCAGAAACCCTTGCCCTCTGACCCATCCGGCGACCGTTTGCTGGGTCACGAAAAAGTCGTCCTGGGGCCCCGGGGTCCGCCCGCGGGGAGAGAAGGCGAACGAGGTGGAGGTGAAGAGAAGATCCGGCTCGAGAGAGCGGAAATTAGCCACCATCTCATCCATCGCATCGAGATCGCCCTTAAGCTCGTTGCCGAGCGCGAACATCACGAACGACGGATGGTTGCCGTATTCCCGAAATATCCGCTCCCCTTCAGCGATGAAGAAAGCGTCGACTTCAGGACGTTCGCCCATGTGGAACGACCAGTTGGGAAGTTCCACTTGCAGGTAGAAACCGAGGCGGTCGGCCGCCTCGAAAGCGGCCTTCGGCGGTGAAAACGAGTGGAAACGGAAATGATTTAATCCAAAGTTCCGGGCGGTTTCGAAGATCCGGGTCCACTCTTCCCCGGTCATATCCGGGTGGCCGGTCTTCGGAAAAATCAGGCACTCGAGATTTCCACGCAGAAAGGTGCGGTTGTTGTTGACCAAAAGGTGAAGGCCATCGGCGGTGAAGGATCGCAATCCGAAGGAATCGGTTACCGCGGATTCCCCGAGCGGCGAGGTCAAGGTGGCGGTGACCGAGTGAAGGACTGGATTGAACTCCGACCAACGCCCGGCCTCCTTCGGCAACGGAAGGAAAACGGTCCGGGTCGAGACTCCGGGCGCCGCCCGGAAGCGCTCCGAAACGGGTTCGCTTTCGCCCTCCGGATGGGCCAGGTCGAGCCGGACCCGCCGGGCCGCGCCGCTGTTGTTCCGGATCTCGACGGTCGCCTCGACCCCGTTGCGATCGAGGTCCGGTCGGAGACGGAGGTGAGAAATACGGAGGCGGGGCCGGGCTTCCAGTTGAAGCGTTCCCACCAGGCCGTTCCAGATCGACTGGGTTTCCTGCGTGTAGGCGTGCCC
Organism: Verruconatronum alginivorum; assembly: GCF_056590205.1. NCBI lineage: Bacteria > Pseudomonadati > Verrucomicrobiota > Opitutia > Opitutales > Verruconatronaceae > Verruconatronum > Verruconatronum alginivorum. The sequence continues at coordinate 5,850,913 of NZ_JBWPVQ010000001.1, forward strand.
CTGGCCGATCGGAAGGAGTTCGCGATTGTCGACCCGAATGGTCAATGTATTCACTTCTCCGTGACGGAGCAATTTCCCGATCTCGTAGCGATGGGGTGCGGAGAGACTATTCTGCGCGCCGGCCGGCTCGCCGTTGACCCAAACCCGGGTCTCCCAGATCACCCGTTCCAGGAGGAGCTCGACGTCAAGATCCTGCCAATCGGCGGGAATATCGACGGTCCGCTGGTACCAGGCCGGTCCAATGTAGGAAAACCTCTGATGCAACCGCTGCATCGCGGGCCGTTCCAGGTTGATCTCGATATCGAGCGGTTCGCCCTTGCCCGCCCGGGCGGTGGTGGTTGGCAACGGGATCGAATCCTCGAAATCCCAGACGCCGGGACCGTCCTCCAGCCATCGATCCTCGGAATCGAACGCGAACTGCCATGGCCCGGAAAGATCGATGATCTTCGCCGATGACACCGATGGAATGCCCAGGAGCGCAAGGAAACAGGCGATCCATCCCGTGAGGTTCCTTAGGGTCCCCCCCGGAATCTCCGTAGTCGGGTTGGCTTTGCCGCCCGACAGCACCATTTGGGGTGACCGGTCGCGGGAGGACGGACAGGTGTCCCGGCACTGCGAACGCTTCGAAAGACGGGGCGGCGGAGCCAACCCCGCTACATCGGACGATGCCGTGGGAGTCGTTTGCCCCGGCCATTTATTACTCACTATGTGCATGGATGGATCGGTTGGCGGTTTTTGTCCGGTCGTTCAAAGCCGTCATCAAGTCGGAGGCGTGCTGGGATTCATTACTGAAAGCGAGCGATCGGTCAAGATGCTCACGCGCTTTCGCTTCATTATCGAGTCCATACCAGGCCAGGGCGAGCAAGAGATGGTTCTCCGCCTCTTTTCTTTCCTGAAGAGACTCATTAAAAACCAGGATGTTCGGCAGCGATGTGGCGAAATATGGAATGACGGCCTTCTCCCCGAGGCGCGCCGTCGCGAAGTCGCGCAGTTCTTCGAACAGAGCAAGCGCCTCGCCTTCGCGCCCAAGCGCACGGAGCGCCAGACCGCGATAGTAGGAGAGCGGGCTGTGGGTGGTGACATCCATTTCGGCGAAGTCGCCGGTCTCCGAAGCGGCCGCCTCAAAGTATGAAACCGCTTCCTCGTCACGATCCAACGCCTGGAGGCTCCTTCCGATCCAGTAATTCACGTCCGCCTTTGCCTGAAACAGGTGGTACGCTTCGCCGAGCGTTTCCGGAGTATTCATGGCTTGCGCGAAGTGCCGATGGGCCGTCTCCGGATCACCCTGGGCGAGAAAATGTTGTCCTAGCAGGAGGCGGGCCGTGGTGTATTGGGCCAGGACCGCCCCCTCCCCTCCTTCCCACGGATGGAACCGGCGGGAGGTCAGGAGGGTCAAGGCTTCCGCTGGATGACGGACAAGATTATAAAGCTTGGCGAGGGCGACCGTGGCGTCATCTCGTTTGAACGTCTTCGAGCGATTCTTTTCCAGGAAATCGAGCCGATCGTCGACCGGTTTGTTCAGCTTGGCGCACAGCTGATCAAATTCCGCGACCAGGCGGGGATCATCCGGGTCGAGACGCATCGCTTTTTCGTAGGCCTCGACCGCCGCGCCCCCATCCCGGCGAACGTTCCAGTAAGCGATGCCGAGGTTACGGTGGACGGCTCCGAAGCCGGCCCCTTCGCGAACGGCCCGTTCCCACGCCTCGATCGCTTCCTCACGCCGTCTCAGATTGAACAGGTAGTTACCGTATCCATACGCAGCCACAGGTGCCTCTACTCCGGATTCCAGTACCCATTCGAGGACAATTTGTTCGTACAGACGGGACGGAAAAAAATGGTCGGGGCTCGAATTTTCCGGCAACGTCGCCGGATCTCTCCGAAGCCAGGCGAGAACGTATTGAGTCATCGGTGACCGACCCGCCGGGTTCGGTGTTGCGGTAAGGACCTCTGCCGATGCGTGATGGTGTTCCAGGACCGCGACGGCAGTCGAAATCAACCCGGCATCGGCGTAGTCGAAAACAATATCCAAGATCGTTTGAGCATCGTTCCGTGAACGGGCCAGAAAATCCGAAAAATCCCCATCGAGCAGGGCGAGTTCGCATCGCGCCCAATGGTCGAGCGGATCCCGCGCGAGAAGATCCTCGAGGATCTCACGGGCTCCGGTTTCGTCTCCGGTTTCGCGCCGGATCGCCGCGATGAGAATCTTGGCCTTGTTGTGATCCCGGTTGGTGGCGAGCGACAGATCAAGATGTCGCACCGCCGGACGGTAGTCGCGCCGGATGCAATCGATGCAGGCCAACTGGTAATAGGCCGCGCTTCGCCACTCGTAATTCCAGGTAGCTTTGTAGAAACGTTCGTAGGCCAAGTCGAGCTTCCCCTCGGCGACCGACGCGAGACCGGCATGGTAATGCGCCTCTCCGGTGACCGGGTTGGGATGCCGGACGGTCAGGCGCCGGATGGCCTGGTCGAAATGCCCCGCGGCGACCGCGAATTCACCGCGGCGCAAAGCCCGGCGACCGAGCGCGGTATGACACCGGGAGTCGCCCGGATCCCGCTGGAGGCACTCTTCCCAATACGGTTCGGGCGCCCGGGTGGCGTGACGGTATTGTTCGAGATGTTCGCCGGTGAGGTAAAGTTCGTCCGCACTCTGGATCGCGGCGGGAGCGGGTGGTTCGGTCGCCACGGCCCGGTCCCGCGTCAGTTTTGAGCGATCGACCGGACGGTAGGACAGCAACCGGTGTCCATCCCCGTCAAGAAGGATCAACTCAAGCTCGCTGGCGGATCCGCCGGCAAAACGGATCGAACGATCGCGCCAGGATCGCCCGGGCGCGAGATCGATCGTTTCTTTCAAGAGCTCCCGTCCGTCGTGGAAAAGAAGAATATTGGCTCGCTCGATACGGCGGGAAGCGCACGCGCCGAGATCGATCATCCGGTCGTCGCGGACGACCAGGCGAATCGCGGCTTCTTCGTTCGCCTGCTGCACCGGACCGATCTCCTGGATCGGCCACCAGAATTGCGAGAAAGGTTTAGTCTCGCCCGGCAGCAGATAAGTGAAATCGGGTTGGTTGTCGGTGTAGACCCCCGCCATCAGTTCGATATAGGGACCATTGGCGTCGGTCAGTTCCCGGTCCCAGGCCCATCCGAAACCGTGGTTTCCCCAGGTCCACTGCTTCTTGCCGGGAGCGATGTGGCGATTCGCGACATGGACGAATCCTCCTTCCTTTTCAAAATCGTAGCCGCCGAAGAAATCGAAGCGGGTTTGACAAACCATATAGGAAGTCGGCACCGGGATGTTTTTGTACCAGGAAAGATCGTTTTCTTCCGGCCGCTTAGCGTATTCGACTCCGTAATACGAAGCGTCGGCTTCGGGAAACGCGGTCATCGCCCGGACGGCATGGTCCGCCACGTAGGTCACATCGGCCGGAAAAAACGCCTGGTAGCGGTCATGAACCCGCGCCGCGATATTTGCCCACCAGTGAAAGGTTTGGGTCAACGCGGTCCGGTTGTAGAGCCGGACCCGGACTTCGATGAGAGATGAGTCGGGCCGCAACCGGATTCCGTGCATCCCTTTCAAGCGATTCAATGGATCATGCTCCGACATCCAGACGGTCCGTGCCCCGTCCGGCTCCTCTTCGATATGAACATCGGTCGGCATGAAGGTGCCGGGACGATGATGTTGCGGCCAATTGAATTCGACTCCGCCCGAAAGCCACGGTCCGGCGAGGCCGACCAGGGCCGGTTTAATGACGTCATTGCGATAGAAAAAATCGTAATCGCGGTTGGTCTTGTCCTGGGCCAAATAGATCCGTCCCCCGATCTCGGGCAACAGGACCAGCCGGACGAAATCGTTTTCCAGCAATACCGATCGGTATGTGACATCGACCGGATCGTCGTAGACCTTGTCGATGAACGGCACCGGATACACCCGTCCCGACGACCCCTGGTAAACCCGGTGCTCGAAGAAGACCGGATGTTTCTCCGGTTTGCCGACCGGATATGTCGGGATCACGCGGGACTCGAAGCGGGCGATTACCTGGGACATGCTCTACCAGAAAATGATGAAAAAGAGCGCCACGCCGGCGATCACGGCGCCTCCCGCGACTTTGACCACCGGTTCGGTTCGAACGTCCATCGCTTCGCGAACCGGCAGGGTTTTCGGTTCATTCAACGGCCGCCAAACGGTGATCGCACCCATCACCGCGAAGATGATGATAAGACACCAGAGAACCTGCATCAGGAAATGCATCTGGAAAAGCGGTTTGGCCAACACTCCGCTGAACAGTCCTTGTTTGGTCAGCGTCTGGAAAATGCTGTAGAGCACCGGTCCGAGCAAGAGCGCGACGACCCCCGCCGATCCAGGGGCGCGGGGAAGCAGAAAGGCCGCGAGGAAGGCAGCCACGACCCCCGGCCAGATGAATCCCTGGAATTGCTGGATGAACATGAAGACCCCGTCGGTCAGCAGCGGCGCGGTGAAGCAGGCGATCACGACGAAGGTCACCGTTAAAATCCGCCCGAGACGGACCAATTGAACCTGGCTCGCTCCCGGGGAGATCAACCGCTGATAAACATCGATGGTGGCAATAGTGGAAGCCGAGTTCAGCATCGACGCCAAGGTGCTGACGATCGCCCCGGCGATCGCGGCGAATATGAATCCGCGGATCCCGGGTCCGACGAGTTCCCGGATCAACATCGGATAAGCCCGGTCGGACTGACCAGCCAGCGCCTCGGGATAAAGACCGCCCGCCATGATCCCCGGCATGACGATGGCAAACGGCACCAGCAGCCAGAGCGCCCCGGCGAATATCATTCCGAGTTGACCATCCTTCAAGGTTTTCGCCGCAAGATTCCGTTGAACGATGAACTGGTTCAGGCCGCAGTAATAGATCATGACGATCCACATTCCGAATACGATCGTGTGCCAGGGAAGATCCGGGTGATCCATCGGCAAAACCATGTGGAGTTTGTCGGCGTGCTCGGTGGTGAACGCCGTCCAACCGCCGACCGCGTTCAGGCCGACGAAGAAGATCAGCAAACCTCCCGCCAGCAGGGCCAGCCCCTGGATCAGGTCCGCGTAAGCGATCGCCTTGAGTCCGCCCGAAGCGGCGTAAATCGTTCCGATCACCCCGATGATCCAAACCGCCCGGGTGGTCGGGATGTCGAAGATCACGTTTAACGCCGTCGCCCCGGTATAGAGAACGGCGGTCAGCAATACGCCAACATAGATGACCACCGTCAAGACGGCCATGATCGCCCGCGCTGTGGAGTTGTAACGGAACTCCAGAAACTGGGGCATGGTGTAAATGCCGGCCCGCAGGAAGCGCGGCAACAGCGTGAATGAAACCAGGACGATGAAGACGGCCCCCATCAATTGCCAGGCGCTGACGGCGAGCCCGACCTCCCCCGCCCCCGCCCCCGACATGCCGACCATCTGCTCGGATGATATATTGGCCGCGACAATGGAGATTCCGATCAAAGGCCAGGTGAGGCGTCGCCCGGCCAGGAAGAAGTCGGAGGTGTCGGCGCGATGACCGGCGATTCCCCGGCTTTTCCACAGGCTGAAGGAAACGACCAGGACGAAGAACCCGACGAACAAGGCGATATCGAATGGAGTGATCTGCATATTTTGATGGTTCCCGAGGACGATTATACCTTGAGCAACGCGGCTTTTGGAATGGAGCATTTGCTCGAAAATCTGGAGAATATTATCGGGCGCACTTGGGCAGGTGCGTCCGCGTCCGGCGACCGGATCCCCCGCCGGGACGGCATAAGATTCTCCAGTTTTACCAACGAAATTTCCATTCCCACCCGAAGCCCGGCGGTGTTACAATCGGCTCCATGCATTACGGCGAACGGCGTTGGAGGCGGTATATCCTGGGCGGCTCGGCCATGGCCGCGGCCTGGCTGGGCGGACCGTTGACCGGAGACGCGGCTCCGGTTTCCGAGCGGCCGAATATCGTCATCGTCGTTTCCGAGGACAACTCGGTTCATTTCATGGAGCACTTCCATCCGGGCGGCGCCCGTCTCCCCCACATCGAAGGACTCGCCGCGAACGGAGTCACCTTCGACCGCGCTTTCTCGAACGCTCCCGTTTGCTCCGTGGCGCGCACGACTTTGATCACCGCGATGCATGCCCCCCGTATCGCCACCGCTTATCACCGGCGGTTCCAAAATGTCACCCTTCCCTCGGGCTGGGAGATGTATCCGTATTACCTCCGCCAGGACGGTTACCATACGGTCAAGCGGGGAAAGAAAGATTTCAACGCCCACGAGGGCGATATCTGGGACCAGGATGGCAACGAAGCCCACTGGAGCAGCCGCCCCGACGACCAAACCCCTTTCTTCTACGTCGTCCAGACCGGTCCGGAAACCCATGAAGGAAACCTGCACTTCGACGAAGAAACGTTTCGCGCCGAACCGACCACCCACGACCCGGACGCCATCGAAGTCTTTCCCTACCTGCCGGACACCGAGTTGATGCGTTACACCCATGCCCGCTTCCTCGACCGTCATCTCCTGGTCGATGCCAACGTCGGGGAGGTGTTGGCCGAACTGGACGAACACGGTCTCCGGGACAACACGATCGTGATGTATTACGGCGACCACGGAGGCGTCCTTCCCCGGAGCAAGGGGCACCTGTATGAAGGAGGATTGCATGTCCCCCTGGTGGTCTACATCCCCGAAAAGTTTCAACATCTTTCCCCGTTCGAACCCGGAAGCCGCGTCGGCGGTTTCGTGGAATTCGTCGACATCGGGCCGACTGTTTTAAACCTTGCCGGAGTCGGACTGCCGGGACACCTGGACGGGAAACCGTTTCTCGGACCGGATATAACCGCCCGGCAGGTGGAGGACCGCGATGAAACCTTCAGCTACGCCGACCGATTCGACGAAAAATACGATAAGGTCCGCGCCTTAAGGAAAGGGAATTTCAAATACATCCGCCATTTTCTGCCCCATTATCCCGACGCGCTCACCTACGTCTACCGCGACCGGCAACTCGCCTTCGGGGAATGGAAGGAACTTTACGAAGCGGGCGAACTGAACGACGTGCAGAGTCAATTTTATCAACCGCGTCAGGCCGAAGCCCTCTACGATCTCGCGGCCGATCCGCACGAGACGGTCAATCTCGCCGGGGACCCGGAATACGCCGAGATCCTGCTCGACCTCCGCGGACGGCTTCGTCAGCGGATGCGAAGCCTGCCGGATCTCGGTCTGTTTTTCGAAAGCTATCTCCTCGAACACGCGGTTCAGGATCCCCGGGCGTTCGCGCAAACGAACACCACCCGGATCACCCGCCTCCTCGGGGTGGCGGACCTGATGTTGATCGGGTTCGCGGAAGCCCGCGCCCGGCTCGAGTCGGCCCTTCATTCGGACGATCCATGGATGCGTTATTGGGGATTGACGGTGTGCGCGGTATTCGGCGCCGAGGCGGCGGAGTTCCAGGAACGGGCGCAAGAGCTGACCACGGATGATCTCCCGGCGGTCCGGGTGCGCGCGGCGGAATTTCTCGGAGTCCTCGGAACAGCCGATCCCCTGCCGATCCTTTACGATGTGGTCCGGAAAGCGACCAACACCCCCGACGCGTTGCTGGCATTGAACACGATCGTTTACCTCCGCGACTTCCGCGGTTACCAGATCGATCCGGACCAGATCGAACCAAGACGCCAGATCCGCAGGATCCAATTGAACAATCGCCTGGATTATCTCCGGACCGCCCCCGGTCCATCCTCGGAGAATTGAATCAAGATCCCCCGTAGCGAAGAAGCCTCGACTTCATTGAGCCGCCCTGGAGAACGCCTCCCCCGGCGCCATTAAACGGCAACCTCCACCTGTAGGGTTTCCACCGTCAGCGGCAATCCGCGCTCAGAACGCTCCGCCGACCCCTTTTTTATCCCCCTACCCCTCATTCCGTTGTTCCTACCGACCGCTTCAGTCATTCCTACCCCTCGTTCAAGCATTCCTACCCCTCGTTCCATCATTCCTACCGGTCATTCCATCGTTCCTACCGGTCATTCGATCGTTCCTGCCAACCGTTCTGCCGTTCCTACCCGTCATTCCATCGTTCCTACCCCTCGTTCAGTTATTCCTACCGGTCGTTGCGCCATTCCTTTCCGTCAACCACCGTAGCCATGCGAAGGATCTCCCTCCAAGGTGCCAGGTTCTCTTTCCCCGCTTCCCTTGTCTTCGCGGTATAGGATAACGCCAACACGCCTGCGGAGGTTTGCATGAGACGATGCATGGAATACTGGGGAGCCATCCCCTGGCAACCGTCATGGCTCCATTCGATGAAGATACCCTCGTCAACCGGATCGCCTATCGACGCCTTGAATCCGGAACATTCTCGCTCTGAATACTCACGCAACAGGTCGAAGTAGCGGAGGTGTTGCTCCAAGGTTCCTTCCATTCGCGAACTGGTGACCATTTCCCGCCAGATCTCGCTCGTCTGTCCGTAAGGAACATAGATCCGTTCTGCATGGTTGTCTGGTCGCACGTGCTGAGCGGCCACGATCCATTGGCGTCCGTCGAACTGAAACTGCCACCTTTCCGGGACTTCATGGGTGAATGCCTGTGGATTCATCCATTCTTGCGGGACCATCCTCCTCGCCTCCATATTCCAGCGCCTTTCATCGAATTCCCTGGCTTCGACGCCGATGAAGCGAACGGAGCATCCCTCAACCGCCTTCTCGTATTCGAAATACGGATTCGGACGAACCGCCTCCCCCCTTCGCAGGTCCGGATAATAGCCAGCCCGGTAGAAGATGCCCAAAGTGGTCTCGTCAATCCAGTCCAGGGCCATGTCCGCGCCGACCGGCGAAAGATGGACGTTGCCGGGATAGACCGGCTTTCCACCCTTGCGAATCAAGGCGACATGGAGATCCCAGCCGGTGGTGTTCTCGTAACTTTCCCCGAAGGTCACCAAAAGCCACTCGGGATTCGGACAAGAATACAAGCGGGGGTCGACGATTTTGCCCCGGACACCATCCACGCGATAGGGCCGTGTCGGTTTCCTGGCGTCGGCGAAATATTCCTCCCGTGCCTCTATCCAAAGCTCGATGTTCTCAAGCTTGCCCCTGTTTGCATGGAGGTTCGTGAGAACACCGCTCGTTAAGCAGAAGACGAAGAGGAGGAAAACACCCCCCCGAAGGAATCCGATATTCGTCATGGTTCAGGCTTCCTTTTGGGTTTTTCGCAGTGGAGCGAGGGCCATGAAAGCCCCGGTGGAGATGGTGGTGGAGACGACAATGTAGAACAGCAGATACTTCGAATCCACTCTCAGATACCACGCCGGTTCGGTGATTCCCCGGTCGTAAACGAGCCAGCTCCATGGGTATCCGTAGTTCGTCCTCTTCCATCTGATCAACTCGACCTTAGAGGATGGATTGGCCCATTGCCCGGACGCGGTCCATAAATTCTCCGGAAAGGCCATGGTTTGGCTGGTCCGATGCGGAATCATGAATCCCCCCAACAGGAGGATCCAAAGAAGCAAGGCAATGCAGGCCGGTTTGATCATGGGCTCGTTGGAATTGCAGGATTGTCACCTTTGTCGAGGCCGGATGGCAAACCGATCTTTTTTGTTGGAGTTCCGCATTTATGCGGTCCGGGCATCCGAAAAAACCGGCTGAAGCCGGAACTCGTGCGTCATCAAGTCGCAAACGTCTGACAGGTGCGAGACCTGTTCCGGGCAAACCGTGCGCTGCCCGCGAATCGAACCGAAACTGCGTCGCCGCGAGGCGGGGTGGAGAGCAACGGAAAGAGAGAATGCAGACCATAACGAAAGTGAACCTGATACGGCCGTCATGCGGGCCGAGCCTGCGGGTTGTTGAGCGAAGGCACGCGCGACGAATGAGTCGCGACTCATGGAGGGCGGATCCCACGGCAAAGCCCTGCCATGGCTGCATGGAGGTGGTTGGGGATAGTATGCATTCAAGGACGTCTGCGATGAAGATGAGAGATCTGATGGGAAAGGCCGACCTGTGTCCGACACCGTCCCGGAACGAGCGCGACCGGGTTACCAACGCTCAGCCAAATCGGACGTCCCGTCGCCCATCAGAAGTCAGAGTCCTCGTAGGAGCGATGAATCCGGGTAACTCCGGAGGAGCAAAGGAGGGCAGGAAGATGAAAGGAAGTCGCTCATGACCGAAGGACCAACCCCGTCGCAAGTGCCGGAAACGGCTATCCAGGACGGACAGGCCCGCGAGTTGCGCAAACGACTCGGAGCCGACCCTTTGGTCTGGACCGATCCCATGCTGGCAGCCCTCAAATCGGGGGTGAAGGGAGGCAAGTGGTTCAGCCTCAAAGACAAACTCTACAGCCGTCGCACGCTGCAACATGCCTGGCATATTGTGGCAAGCCGCAAGGGCGGTGGAGGAGTCGACAAGATCAGCCTGCATCAGTATGGCGAGCAACTCGACCTTCGGTTGGGCAAGCTGGAAGCCAAACTCAGAAGCGGGCGATATGAACCGAACCCGGTGAAACGAGTGTATATCTCGAAACCGGGAAGCAAAGAGAAACGCCCCTTGGGCATCCCGACCGTGGAAGACCGCATCGTCCAAACGGCGATGCTGCTGGTGATCGGACCGATCTTCGAGATCGGGTTCTCGACCCACAGTTACGGTTTCCGTCCCGGACGCGGCTGCAAAGACGCGCTTCGGGAAGTGGACGGTCTGCTCAAGGAAGGATACGAATGGATAGTCGACGCCGACCTCAAAAGCTACTTCGACACGATCGACCATGACATGCTCATGGCGCTCGTGCGCGAAAAGGTGGCCGACGGGATGGTGCTCGACTTGCTGGAATCCTACCTGAAACAAGGAGTGGTCAACGAACTCAAGGACTGGGAACCGACGGAGAAAGGCACGCCCCAGGGAGCGGTGATCTCACCGCTGCTGGCGAACCTGTATCTGAACGGACTCGACCACCTGCTCGCTGCCCGGGGCCACAAGATGATCCGCTACGCGGACGACTTCGTGGTTCTCGCGCGAAGCAGGGAGGAAGCCGAAATGGCCCTCGCCGCGACCTCGGAATGGACTCGCGGGCGCAAGCTTACGTTGCATCCCGAAAAGACGCGGTTGGTGACCCATCGGGAAGGCTTTGAGTTCCTCGGTTACCGTTTTGAAAACGGAAACCGCTATGTCCGGCAGAAAAGCCTGACGAAGTTGCGCGCAACCCTGCGACCGAAAACCAAACGAACCAATGGCGTTTCGCTGAAGGCGATCATCAAGGAGATAAATCCGGTGCTGGTCGGGTGGTTCGGGTACTTCAAAGACGCCCACAAGAACACCTTCGTCTGGATGGACGGTTGGGTGCGGATGCGTTTGCGCAGCATCCTGCGCAAGCGTGCCGGGCGCAAAGGCCGCGGCCGCGGACTCGACCACCAGCGCTATCCGAACAAGTACTTCGCCGAGATGGGATTGTTCAGCCTTGAACGGGCCCATCGGGAAGCGTGCCAGTCTCGATAAAGAGCAATCATCAACCGGAGAGCCGGATGCGGGAGATCTGCACGTCCGGTTCGGAGGGAGGGGCGGGGCCTCGGCCCCGTTCCTACCCCTATCAACAGGGCAGACGCATCTCACGTTTTCCGGTTTTGAACCTTCCGCGCCCTTCTGCGGCCAATTTCACGAAACAACCGAACCGTTGCTTCTGCTTCCTTCGCTCCCTTCTGTTAAACCCGTTTCCAGGGGAACTGATTCTATCGAACATCGGTTCTTCGCGGCCCGAAAGGTCGCAATCCAGGCGGAGAACTCCAAAATATTGAAATTTTGCGTCCGCCCTCTTTTTGCCCTCCATCACGCCTATCCCGCAAACGACGTCAGCGATCTGCCACCCGCCGTATCGGAATCCCCGCAATTCAACGGCGACCGATTCCACCAGGCACCGTTTGTTCCCGTATCCTTTCACGCAAAACCGCCAGCGACATATCTTCCAAACCCTGGATCCGCTCGGCTTTGTAATTCAAGGAAAGCATCATGATAGGCTCCTCTCCTTCAAATACATCAACGAAAAAAGCGACCTCGCCATCCCCGTAGGAGGCCTCGGGATCAGGCAGAAACGAGGAAATCTCCTCGCCCACAGTATATTGAAAACCAGGATCGTCAGATTGTTTTAATACCTCTTTGACGATCCTCGCAACTCGCCCATCCGGCCGTGTTTGATATTCGATATCAAGAATGACGCTCGCCTCATTGATTTGCTCTGCTATAGGCATGCTTGGAAAATCCTGACGCCTATTCCATCGGTTTACATTTTCCCTCGGTTTATCCATATTGACAGAAGGCATCTCAGGATCTCGCATATTTAAGATCAACGTAAATTGAAAGCCATCACCAGTTTCGTCGGATTCAAATAGAAAAGCATGAATTTCCCTCATTGTCTTCCGACCATCAACGTATCTCACCAGCCCAATCAAATGATCCGTCATGCCGACGTCGAAAGCTTTTACCTCACGGTCGAATTCATCCGGAAAAGATTTCACTACCCACCGATCTCCCAACGTGCTATCGAGGGTATTCCTAACTTCGACGAAATCAATGTTTGTTCTATACCAATAAGAATGAACTCCATGACCCTTCGATGTATCAATAAGAACCGAACTTGGAAATAATGTTTCTGGATCATCCAAAACTCCCTCCTGCATTGTGCAGGAGAGAGAACCAAGCATAAATATAAGAATAATCACCCGCATATTTATTAAACTCAAAAAATGCCGTAAGCGATGTTAGAAAGCTGAAACCACTTCGAAATAGTATATTTTCATTGAATGATATTTTTATATACTCTATTTTGTTGTAATTCCAGGGCAATGTCCGCGCCCACCGGCGAAAGATGGACGTTGCCGGGATAGACCGGCTTTCCACCCTTGCGAATCAAGGCGACATGGAGATCCCAGGTTTGGCTGGTCCGATGCGGAATCATGAATCCCCCCAACAGGAGGATCCAAAGAAGCAAGGCGATGCAGGCCGGTTTGATCATGGGCTCGTTGGAATTGCAGGATTGTCACCTTTGTCGAGGCCGGATGGCAAACCTATCTTTCTTGTTGATAGGGGTAGGAACGGGGCCGAGGCCCCGCCCCTCCCTCCGAACCGGACGTGCAGATCTCCCGCATCCGGCTCTCCGGTTGATGATTGCTCTTTATCGAGACTGGCACGCTTCCCGATGGGCTCGTTCAAGGCTGAACAATCCCATCTCGGCGAAGTACTTGTTCGGATAGCGCTGGTGGTCGAGTCCGCGACCGCGGCCTTTGCGCCCGGCACGCTTGCGCAGGATGCTGCGCAGACGCATCCGCACCCAACCGTCCATCCAGACGAAGGTGTTCTTGTGGGCGTCTTTGAAGTACCCGAACCACCCGACCAGCACCGGATTTATCTCCTTGATGATCGCCTTCAGCGATACGCCTTTGGTTCGTTTGGTTTTCGGTCGCAGGGTTGCGCGCAACTTCGTCAGGCTTTTCTGCCGGACATAGCGGTTTCCGTTTTCAAAACGGTAACCGAGGAACTCAAAGCCTTCCCGATGGGTCACCAACCGCGTCTTTTCGGGATGCAACGTAAGCTTGCGCCCGCGAGTCCATTCCGAGGTCGCGGCGAGGGCCATTTCGGCTTCCTCCCTGCTTCGCGCGAGAACCACGAAGTCGTCCGCGTAGCGGATCATCTTGTGGCCCCGGGCAGCGAGCAGGTGGTCGAGTCCGTTCAGATACAGGTTCGCCAGCAGCGGTGAGATCACCGCTCCCTGGGGCGTGCCTTTCTCCGTCGGTTCCCAGTCCTTGAGTTCGTTGACCACTCCTTGTTTCAGGTAGGATTCCAGCAAATCGAGCACCATCCCGTCGGCCACCTTTTCGCGCACAAGCGCCATGAGCATGTCGTGGTCGATCGTGTCGAAGTAGCTTTTGAGGTCGGCGTCGACTATCCATTCGTAGCCCTCTTTGAGCAGTCCGTCCACTTCCCGAAGCGCGTCTTTGCAGCCGCGTCCGGGACGAAAACCGTAGCTGTGGGTCGAGAACCCGATCTCGAAGATCGGTCCGATCACCAGCAACATCGCCGTTTGGACGATGCGGTCCTCCACGGTCGGGATGCCCAAGGGGCGTTTCTCTTTGCTTCCCGGTTTCGAGATATACACTCGTTTCACCGGGTTCGGTTCGTATCGCCCGCTTCTGAGTTTGGCTTCCAGCTTGCCCAACCGAAGGTCGAGTTGCTCGCCATACTGATGCAGGCTGATCTTGTCGACTCCTCCACCGCCCTTGCGGCTTTGCACAATATGCCAGGCATGTTGCAGCGTGCGACGGCTGTAGAGTTTGTCTTTGAGGCTGAACCACTTGCCTCCCTTCACCCCCGATTTGAGGGCTGCCAGCATGGGATCGGTCCAGACCAAAGGGTCGGCTCCGAGCCGCTTGCGCAACTCGCGGGCCTGTCCGTCCTGAATAGCCGTTTCCGGCACTTGCGACGGGGTTGGTCCTTCGGTCATGGGCGACTTCCTTTCATCTTCCTGCCCTCCTTTGCTACTCCGGCGTTACCCGGGATCATCGCTCCTATGAGGACTCTGACTTCTGATGGGCGACGGGACGTCCGATTTGGCTGAGCGTTGGTAACCCGGTCGCGCTCGTTCCGGGACGGTGTCGGACACAGGTCGGCCTTTCCCATCAGATCTCTCATCTTCATCGCAGACGTCCTTGAATGCATACTATCCCCAACCACCTCCATGCAGCCATGGCAGGGCTTTGCCGTGGGATCCGCCCTCCATGAGTCGCGACTCATTCGTCGCGCGTGCCTTCGCTCAACAACCCGCAGGCTCGGCCCGCATGACGGCCGTATCAGGTTCACTTTCGTTATGGTCTGCATTCTCTCTTTCCGTTGCTCTCCACCCCGCCTCGCGGCGACGCAGTTTCGGTTCGATTCGCGGGCAGCGCACGGTTTGCCCGGAACAGGTCTCGCACCTGTCAGACGTTTGCGACTTGATGACGCACGAGTTCCGCATTTATGCGGTCCGGGCATCCGGAAAATCGGCTGAAGCCGGAACTTGAGTCGAGGTGGGGACCGCCTAAAGGCGGGCCTCCAGCAAATCGACCAGATGAAATAGCCCTGGCTTCGCCTTGATTTGTCACTGCTTCACATTGATCGAGCACTGCTTCGTGTTGATCCCTCATTGCTTCGCGTTGATTTACGATTGCTTCGCGTTTTAATTGAGCTGTGACGCTCTATCCGGTAACGGTGGCGCATCGAACGTTCAATGTGACGCGTTGGATGCAGCCAAATCCTTCAGCTTACGTGTTGCCTATATTGGCGGGGGGAGAGGCCGACGTGTTGGCGGAAGACGCGGCAAAAATAGAAGGAGTCTTCGTAGCCCATCGATTCGGCGATGGCGCGGATCGAGGCGTCGGTCCGGATCAACCGCTGGGCGGCGCGTTGCATGCGCCAACGGGTGAAGAACCGCAAAGGGGACGATCCGGCGTGGGACCGGAACAGACTCGAAAACTGGGGCGCCGAAAGGCCGGCCGCCCGGGCGATTTCCTCCAGGGTGCAAGGGCGCTCCAGGTTGGCTCGCATGAAACTCAAGGCCGCCTCGACCCGGGCGTCGATCCGCGGGACGGGACGATCTTTCTCCCGGATACTTCCCCGCAAAGCGTTCGCGATGCGGAGCAGATGTTCGGTGAGCAGTGAGGCGTTCTCGGGAGCAGGGCTTTGCGCCGCGGCTTCCAAGGTGGCTTCGAACAACGGCAGTAACCCTTCAATCCGGCGAACGGAGAGGAGCGGACGTTCCCGGGAGATTTGCAGCAACTCAAGGATTTGATCCGACTGATTTCCGGCGAAATGAAACCAATAAATCGACCAGGGAGCGGATCCGTCGGCGCCATAACTATGGGCCACCCCTCTCGGAATGATCAGGATGTGCTCCGGAGGCACCGTCCAGGAACTGTTTCCAATGAACGCCCGGCCGGACCCGGTCCGGTTGTAGATCAGAATGTGCTCGGGAATGCCCTCCTTCCGGTCAACCCAATGAAAACGTGTTTCGGGAAAGTGGCCGATGTCGGTGATGCAGAATTCACGCGATACCGGACCACTCATGGCCGCCCGCCTCCACTCCGTCGACCGCCGGATCAACCGCTGAGAAGCGAATCCTTCCCGGATTTGCGGACCGCCTGGGTCTGGAAGGAGTGTATTCATTTTTTAGAACTGCGATATCCAGCCGCGAAAAAGTACAAAACACGCAAAAACATGAGTTTCATTAGGAGAGCTCAATCCATTCAATGGATGAAAGTAATCTCGCCCCTTCCGAGTCTTTTGTGCTTTTTCGTGGCTGGATCAACTGCGGGGATCAGGTTCATTTTTCCAGGTTTGGAGAGAATCACGGTAGCCAACATCCGGGCTGCGCCGGGGAACAACATGGAATGAAACTTGGTTTCCGAGGCGGAGCCTCTTTGGAGTGCTCCGCGTCCCCGCGGAGCTTTTCGAGCGTACAGAAGAGCTTCGACCGTCGGATGGCTGCCGGGCGTGCGACTGTCGCCGACCATTCCGAAAGCGGTGCGGGGACGCACCGCACTCCAAAGCGCTTCGCGCGAAAACTTGATCGCCCTGCAACCCGCATGAACAGTAACGTTTCATAAGAGAGAACAGGGATTGAAGAGCACAGGCAGGAATGCCTGTGTCACGGATAATCTGGTTCGATGGTCAATCGGAGGAAGCGTCTGGTGTGTGCATCAATGGGCCAGGGGTCGCGGTAAGTGAGGGTTGTGAAATCATTTTCTCCGGAGACTTCCGCGGCCAGGATGGCCGGTTCGGTCCAGTCGACGAGGTCGTCCGAGGCATCGACCCGGTAGACGATTCCGGTCACGTCGTCGGGCCGGGCAAAGGTCAGCGTCAGATAATCGAAGCCGTCGATGCGTTCGAGGCGCGGCTCCGGCAACGCACCGCGCGATGGTTCCTTCGCCGGGAGTCCGAGAGCGAACTTCAACAGGTTTTCGATTCCATCGCCCGCCGGCGTCGCCCGCGGCCCGCTGATCGTTTCATCCTCCCGTTCCCATGGTTCGAATTGCTGCTTCAACCAATCGTCGTAAGTTCGTCCGGCGATTTCCGGTACAACCGTCAAGACCGCCCACTGCTTTCCCCCTCCGGTTTCGATCCGGACCTTGGGAGCCAGCCCTTCGCCGATCACCGAAACATGCCCTTCGGCGATCCATTGATTGAACTGCGTGACTCCGGCCCACCCGGTGCCTTGCCGAAGCATCGTTCCTTCTCCCAGGAAAAACTCGAAGTCGTCGGTCGGCCCCCACGGGGTGAACCCTTCGCGGGTCACCATCACGCCTCCGTTCAACAAGGTGATCTCCGCCCGGGAGGTTTGGGTCGACAAACGGATATGCCGGTCGCTGAGAAACGTGCCTCCATCAACGACCACGATCGCGATGTCGCCCGCCGCCGCATCTCCCCGGCCAAGCTGGGCGGTCTCGGCATGCGCGGTGCCATAGACCGTCAACCGGGCAACGCCCCCTTCGCGCAGGTTGAGATTATTGGGGGTTCCGTCCTCGCCGGTCGTCGTCAATCGCGCCCCGGACTCGACGATCAGGTGACTGCCGTTTCGAACATCGACGGTGCCGACGGTCTCGTCGCCGGAAACGCGCGCCGTAGCGCCATTCCAAATACGGGCTTGATCGAACCGGCGGGGACGGAACGGCGCGTTCCAATTCCCGGACGATTCCCATCCTCCTTCGCCGGAACGGGTCCAGTTGATCGTCCGGGGCGGCTCGGTCTGACCTTCCGGCATAACTCGCAGGACCGCCCAGTCGCTTCCGCCGCTGGTCTCCTGGTGGATCGCCGCTCCAAGGTTCTCCCCGAGAAAGACGATTTTTCCGGAAGCAATCCATTCATTGAAGAGGGTCAGGCCGTTCGACACGTTTCCCTGACGCAGCATGGTCCCTTCTTCCATGTGAAATACGAAATCTTCGGTCGCACCGAGAGGTTCGAACCTTCGGCCGGCCTGGATGATTCCGCCGTTGCGGACCCAGATGTTGGCTTCGGATCGTTGGGCGGCCAACCGGATGTCCCGGTCCGCCAACAGGATTCCTCCATCGACCGTCAACGTCGCGCTGTCGCCGTTCGCAATGTCGCCTCGGCCGATTTGAGCCATCTCCGCATGGGCTCGTCTGTACACAGTGAGAAACGGCGTTCCTTCCCGCATCGCCAGATTGTTTTGGGTTCCATCCTCCCCGGTGGTGGTCAGGCTCGCGCCGGCTTCGACGATGACGTGACTTCCGTAGCGAATATCGACGGTCCCGGTTACCGAGTCGGCGGTCACGCGGGAAACTCCGCCGTTCCAGACCCGGGCCTGGTCGATCCGCGTCGGCACATCAGCCGGGTTCCAATTAGCTTCGACTCCCCAGGAACCGACCGACGGGTTCACCCAGTCGATCTCCCGCGGGACGACCGGGTTCGGAGTTTGCGTCCGCCAGTCGCGACGCTCCCGGTTGACTTCGAGTCCCTCCCCGTAGTTGCCACCGTAGAGTTCGTCGACCGTCATCTCGCCCATGTTGATCAACACCGTCTGCCAGCGGAAACGATCGCTGTATGGCCGAAGAAGATCGGCGAGCGGAAGCGCGAGCGGTCCGAGCGTCTCGAGCGAGGAAGTGGCGGCTCCGGCGATCATCGAGCGATTGTCGGTCATGAACCCCTGAAGGATCGGAAGACCGCGTTCGGTGTCGCCGAGATAACAGAGAGCTTCGGCGGCGGTTATCGCGATGTGGGCATGGTCGTTCTCCGCGGCCCAGATCAACTCGGGCGGGATCGCGGTCATCTCGCCCCGTTGCGCGAGCGTCGCCAGGCCGGAAGCTCCCCAGAATCGGATCTCGGCATGCTCGCTCGAAAGAAACCCGATCAATTGATCCAAATATTCCCCCTTCCCCCGGCTGGCGATCGCCGCCGCTGCGTGCAGTTGCGCCAAAGGATAATCGTTTTCCCGGACCCACTCGTACAACGACTTTCCGTCGCCGGCTGGCGTCCGCATCTCAAAAGGAAAGAAACTCAGGGCCCCGGTTTCGGCGAGATGTCCGTCCAACGCACCGCGCATCCGGTCCAGAGTTTCCTGATACGCGGGATTCCCGGAGAGATTGTTAAGTTCCCACGGGTCGGCCTCGAGGTCGAAGAGGTATTCCGAGGGGGTCGGCTGGAACCAGCGGCGATGGACCGGCGAAAGCGAACCCGGATTCTCCCGGTAGGCCCGGTCCCAGGCGATGAACCCCGGGACCCCCCATTGGTACGATTGCCGCAGGCTGAGCGGCTTGTGCGGACGGTAAAAACGCATGTAGTGAAAACGTCCGTCATTGGCTGAATGGACCGGGTCGTAATGCCACCCGTGATTGGTCCGGAAGAGAAACTGATATTCCTTGGGAATCGCTTCCGGGGAGAGAACGTCGCGGCCGTGCATGTGCCCGGGTGGATCGATGCCGGCGAGGCGAAGGACGGTCGGGCCGAGGTCTTCAAACCCGACCAGTCTGTCGGTCCGCTCGCCCGGTTCGAAGTCGACCAGATGGCGCCAGCGCTCGGGGGTCCACACGACCAGGGGAACGCGGTGCCCGGTGTCGAAGGGGTATCCCTTGGAGTGTGGCATGCTGCCGCCGTGATCGGAATAGACGAAGATGATCGTATCCTCCAACAATCCCCGCGTCTCCAGATCGTCCAGGAACAAGCCGATCCACCGGTCGAGATCGATCATGCCTTCGAGAAGAAACGAGTAATCCGACCGGATTTCCGGCAGATCGGGAACATATCCGGGAAGCTGAACCGTTTCCGGCTCGAATCCCTCGAACGGCCGGCGTTCGTCCGTATGGAAGGAGCGGATACGACCCATGTGGGACAAGTTCTGATTGAACACCGCGAAGAATGGTTGTCCCGGTTGTCGTCCGGGATCGTTGTAACCGGCATCGTCGTTGCTGGCGTCCCAGACGTTGGGTCGATACCCTCCCCACCCGATGACATTGTAATCGGTCTTGCTGTTGTTGGTGGTGAAATAGCCGGCGTCGCGGAGCAGTTCCGGAAAATAGAAACGGTCGTGCGGCACCGCCCGGTTTTCCCGGTGATGGTCGGTTCCCCAGGTCGTGGCGAAGGTGCCGGAAATCAAGGTCGAACGGGCCGGACTGCAATGCGGGGCGGTGGCACGGGCCTGTTCGAAGACCACTCCTTCCGCCGCGAGACGCTCCAGGTTCGGCATCGCGACTTCCGGATTGCCGTAGACGCTCAGGAAATGGGGGCTGGTGTCCTCGAAGGTCAACCAAAGGATATTCGGCCTCTCGGGCGGTTCGGCTTCGGCGAACGCCGGAAGTCCCGCCAACGAGACGCCAAGAAAAAGGGCCGGAGAAGCGAACCGTGTCCAGCTGGTCAACAAACTGACCGGCGGCTTATTCACCAGAATCTCCTCCATCAGCTTTCAGCGGCACATACGCCTCTTTCATGAAACGGGCGAGTCGTTCGACGATTTCCGGATGTTCCCCCGCGAGATCATTTTCTTCCGCGGGGTCGCTCGGAAGGTGGAAAAGTCTCATCTTCGCCAAGCCTCCGCCAACCGGCCGCATCCCTTTCCAAGAGCCCGACCGAGCAGCTTCGGTTTGCTGCCACCGCCAATACAGGTAGGGATGGGCCTCCTGCCGGTCGCTTGCCCCGATCAGTGTCGGAAGAAAGCTGATACTTTGGATGTCGTCCGGCAAATGCTTCTCGCTGCCTGTCAGTTCCGCGAAGGTCGCCATCATGTCGCCGAAATAGCTCGGATGATCGCTCGTCGTTCCGGCTGGAATGCGGTCCGGCCAGCGGGCGATGAACGGAACCCGGATGCCCCCTTCGTAGAGGTCGCGTTTGACCCCCTGGAACGGACCGTTGGAATTGAAAAAGTCCGGATCGTTTCCACCTTCCCGGTGGGGACCGTTGTCGCTGGTGAACATCACCACGGTCCGCCGATCAATCCCGAGTTCGTCCAACAACTCGAACAACCGCCCGACGTCCCGGTCCATCCGGTGAATCATCCCGGCCAACCCCTTCGGTCCGGGAGGCCAGTCTTTTTCGGCATACGGTCCGTAGTCCGGCACCGGCATGTCTCCGACTCCGGCGTGCGGCAGTTGAAGCGAAAGGTAGAGGAAGAAGCGCTCGTCGCGATTTTCCCGGATAAAATCGAACGCGTCGCCGATGGTCAGGTCGTGGGAATATTCTGCCCGGTTGGTGATGCTCGCCCGGCCGTGGTCGAGTGCTCGGGCGGGGAGGCCGGTCTTGCCGATCACTTCGTTGGCGGTCGGCACTTTCTCCCCGTTTCTCCAGAGAAAAGTCGGGTAATAATTGTGGGCGTGCCGGTGACAAAGGAAGCCGTAGAAGTGGTCGAATCCCTGCTTGTCCGGGGTCCCGCTGGAACCGTCCGCTCCCATACCCCATTTGCCCGAGATACCGGTGACATAGCCCGCTTTTTGCAACAGGTGGCCGATGGTGAAGGTCCCTTCGGGCAACGGTTTCTGCCCTTGCTCGGGTCCGACCCAGATGTTGTCCCGCACGGGGGTCCGTCCGGTGTGTTGCCCGGTGAGCAGGACGCTGCGCGACGGCGCGCAAACCGTGGAACCGGCGTAATGATCGGTGAGGATGATGCCTTCGGCGGCCATCCGGTCAAGGTGCGGCGTCCGGATCGTTTCCTGCCCGAACGCCCCGATATCCCCGTAGCCGAGGTCGTCGGCGAGAATGTAGATGATGTTCGGCCGGTCTGCCGCCGGAAAGTCCGCCGTCGCCGCCGGAAGCAACGGCCCGGCGAGAAAAGAGGCCGCGAGGGCCAGTCCCGCCGTGAGTGAGCCGACAGATAAACTCCTTCCCTGTTGGAGCCCCCGCTTTGGATGGGGCGAAAAAAGTTCCCCTCTTGAGAGGGGGGGACCGCTCGCAAGAGCGGTGGGGTGTGTCGCGCCAGCCGATCCGGCACCACAAGTTCCCATCCCTCCGAGAGAATTTTCTCGATGCTTCACCGCGCGCTTATTGATGGTAGAATTCCCGCAAGGCTCTCGCTTCCGCTTCCGGGTCGAATTCGGGGTTCAACCGGGTCGGAATCGGCGCGTTGGTTTCCTCCCGCCAGGCTTTCATCATGGAATGGAGTTCATGGGTTTTCTCCGGAAAGATTCCCGTCAAGTTGACCCGTTCGCCGATGTCCTTTTCCAAGTCATACAGCTCCAGACCGCCATCTTCGAAGTATTCGTGGAGTTTCCACCGGCCCATCCGCATCACCGTACCCGGACGGGTGCGGAAAATCGGATCGCGGGAGTCGAAATTCCAATTGCGGGGAGCTTGCTGGAGGTAGATCGGAAAGTGCCAGAAAAGCGGGCGTTCTTCCAGTTCCCGCTCTCCGCGCACATAGGAAACGAGACTCACTCCGTCGAGAATTTTGTCTTCGGGGGCGTCGACCCCGGCCGCTTCCAGAAAGGTCGGGTAAAAGTCGATTCCGCTCACGGGCGTGTCGGACCGGCTTCCCGGTTCGATGTGCCCCGGCCACCGCATGACCAGCGGGACGCGGATCCCCCCTTCGTAATAGGCGCCCTTCTCGCTGCAAAGCGGCCACTGCCGCGAGGTTCGGTAAATGCCACCGTTGTCGGACGTGAACACCACCAACGTGTTCTCCGCGAGCCCCAGCTCCTCCAGCGCGTCCAGCAAACGGCCGACGTTGGTGTCGAGATGATCGACCATCGCGGCATAGACCGGGTTGTCGTGCGCCGCGGTCGGAATTCGCTTCTCGTAAATTTCAATCACCTCCTGGATCGCCTCGAGTGGAGTGTGCGGAATGTAGTATTGCATCGAGAGAAGGAATGGACGGTCCCTGTCATGATTCTCCAAATACCGGATCGCCTCGTCGGTCAAACGAAAGGTCAGGTGCTCGCCGTCCGGACCGGGTTCCAGGTGAGGATTGTTGTAGGGACTGAAATACCCGCCTCGCCCGCCGGGTCCGCCGGCCCGCCATCCCCCGACGTTGACGTCGTAACCATGGGGGAGCGGATCATCGCTCACGTGCCATTTGCCGACGTGCCACGTCGCGTAGCCGTTTTCCTGGAGCAAATGCATGTAGGTGATGTTCTCCTCGGCGATAAACTGGGTGTTCCGGATCGGGATGAGCCGCCGGAATTCTGATTCGCCGCGCTGGGGGGTGCCGACGGTGTAGACGCCGGTCCGGGGAGCGTATTGTCCGGTGTAGACGGCGGCCCGGCTCGGCGAGCAGTTGGCGGCGGGAGCGTATCCATTGGTGAACACCTTTCCCTGCGCGGCCAGGCGGTCGAGATTCGGGGTTTGATAGTAGGAGCTTCCCATGAAACCCGCGTCGGTCCACCCGAGATCGTCGGCGTTCATGAAGAGGATGTTCGGACGGTTTTGCGGATCGCGCGCATCGGCGGCGGATGGCGCGAAGGCCAGGCCGGTGCCCGCCGCCAGGCCGGCGATCAGAGGAAGAATGGTTTTCGTGGAGAGTCGTTTCATCATGTTGTTCCGGTTGGGTTGAGGGTGGTATCAGGATGGTTTGTCGCTTTCGAGGATCCGGCGCAGGAGAGTCTGCAATTCCTCGACTTTTTCGGGATGTTTTTCGGCGAGGTTGTTCGATTCGCCCGGGTCGTCCGCGAGGTTGAACAACATCGGCTGGTTCCGCCGCGGCATGGGGGAGCTGAGTGGATTCGGATAGGTATTGTGCTTACGCTCGACCCAGACCGGCACCCGGCCGCCCGGAATCAATTTCCAATCCCCTTTGCGAAACCCCATCATTCCCCCCATTCCCTGTTGGACGACGTGCTCCCGCCCTTCCATCGTTTCTCCGAGCCATGCCGCCAGGTGATTCTCGCTGTCGACGGCGGCTTCGGGAATTTCCGCGCCGACCAGTGTCGCCAGCGTGGCCAATAGATCGACCTGGTTGACGATGGCGCCGGAGACGATCCCACCCTTCACTCGCGCCGGCCAGTTCAGAATGGTCGGCACCCGGGTTCCTCCTTCGAAGGCGGAATATTTGCCGCTGCGGAATGGTCCGCTCGCCAGGTGTCCGTTGGCATCCTCGACCGCTCCCTGGTAGTAGCCGTCCCAGAAGATCGGCCCGTTATCGCTGGTGAAAATAATCAGGGTGTTTTCGCGGATGCCGTGTTCCTCCAGCTTGGCGACGATGTCGCCGACGATCCAGTCGAGTTCGACCACGTCGTCTCCCCGGACACCGGTGCCGCTTTTGCCTTGGAAATCCGGATGCGGGAGTCGCGGGTCGTGGTTTTGAGTCATCGACATGAAAAGGAAAAACGGGTGCTCGTGATTCTCGTCCACAAAGGCGCGCGATCGGCGGGCGATTTCGTAGCCCATGTCCTCGTCATCCCACCAGGCGGACTGGCCGCCGTCCATGAAGCCGATCCGGCTCACGCCGTTGATGATCGTCCCTGAATGCTGCTCGTCGGCGGGAAAAAGCAATTTTCCCGGATGACTGAGACCGGTCGGCAAATCGCCGATTGGTTCGTCGTAGTTGACCCGTAACGGATCATCGTCGGCGCTCCAGTTGTGCACCCGATGACCATCCATCCAGACCGTCGGCACCCGGTCGTTGGTGGCGGGAAGGATGAAGGAGACATCAAAGCCGACCTCCAGGGGGCCCGGTTTGATTTCGTCATTCCAGTCGATCGTGCCGTCGCCGACGCCGAGATGCCATTTCCCGATCATGGCGGTCCGGTAGCCGACGTCGCGCAGGATTTCCGCCAAGGTGCCGGTGCCCGGTTTCAGGAGCATCGGAGCGTCTCCGCGGAGGATGAGAGCGTTCGGATTGCGGAACGGATATTTGCCGGTGAGAAGCGAATAGCGACTCGGCGTACAAGTGGCGGCGGTGGCGTAGCCATCGGTAAAACGGACTCCTTCCGCGGCGAGACGATCGATATGCGGCGTAGGAATCAGGGTGGCGCCATAACAACCGAGATCGCCCCAGCCGACGTCGTCCGCGTAGATGATGACGATGTTCGGGCGTTCTCCCTCCGGAACGTCCGCAGCCATTTCGGATGGAGAGAGCAATGCGGCGGCGACGAAAGCCCCAATGACCAAAAGGGAGCCGATGGGACGGGTGGAAACGGATGTTTTTAAATCAACCATGAGTCACTCGAATCGTTTGGCCTCGCATCAGTTGCGCGACCACGGTTGTTCGCGAAGGGTTTCCAGCTCCCAAAAGGTGCGGATCGCCTCGGCTTCGGCTTCCGCGTCGAATGCCGGGTTCGGTTCGGACGGAACCGGGGCGCCGGTTTCTTCGCGCCAGGCTTTCATGGTCGCGTGAAGTTCGGAGGTCTTCTCCGGGAGCAATTCGGACAGGTCGAGACGCTCGCTCAAGTCTCGCTCGAGGTCGTAGAGTTCCAGTCCGCCGTCCTCGAAATACTCGTGCAACTTCCAGCGACCGAGACGCATCACCGTCCCGGGACGGGTACGGAAAAGGGGATCGCGGGTCTCGACATTCCCATCGCCATAGGCCTGCAAGTAGTTCGGGAAGTGCCAGAAAATCGGTCGCTCCGGCAACTTGCCCTGCCCTTTGAGCAACGGAACAAGGCTAAGGCCGTCGAGGAGTTTGCCCGTCGGGGGCTCGATCCCGGCGGCTTCCAGAAAGGTCGGAAAGAAATCGACGCCGCTCACCGGAGTTCCGGTGCGGCCGCCCGGCGCGACTTTCCCCGGCCAATGGACGATCAACGGAACACGGATGCCGCCTTCGTAATACGATCCTTTCTCGGCGCGCAACGGCCATTGCCGCGAAACCCGGTGGAGGCCTCCGTTGTCGGACGTGAAAAGAATCAGGGTGTTATCGGCGTATCCGAGTTCCTCCAACGCATCCAGGAGGCGTCCGATGTTCTCGTCCAAGTGGTCGATCATCGCGGCGTAGACCGGATTGAAGTGCGCGGGAGTCGCAGTGCGCGCCAGGTATTTGTCGATGGTTTCCGTCTTCGCCTGCAACGGCAGATGGGGGACGTAAAACTGGAAGGACAACAGGAAGGGACGCTCCGGATCGTGATCCCGCATGAGACCAATCGCCTCGTCGGTGAGGCGGAACGTCAGGTGCTCTCCTTCTGGTCCGTCGGAAAGGTTCGGGACATTGTAGGGGCTGAAGTAACCCCCGGGCCCCGGTCCTCCACCACGGCCGCCGCCGATGTTGACATCGTAACCGTGGCGGCGCGGATCGTTGCTGACATGCCACTTTCCGACATGCCAGGTGGCGTATCCATGATCTCGCAACACCTCGGCGAATGTCGTATTGTCGCGGGCAATATGGGGCGTGTTGGGAGTTGGAATCAGACGCCGGAAGCTCTCGTTCCCCCGCTCCGGGGTTCCCACCGTGAAGACGCCGGTGCGCGGAGGGTATTGTCCGGTGTAAACGACGGCCCGGCTCGGCGCGCAGTTGGCGGCGGGGGCGTAGCCGTCGGTGAATACCATTCCTTCGGCGGCCAAACGATCCAGATTCGGAGTCTGGTAAAAAGTGCTTCCCATGAAACCCGGTTCGCCCCATCCGAGGTCGTCGGCGTTCAGGAAAATAATGTTGGGGCGCTCGGCGCGGACGCCGTCGTCAGCCGCGAGAGGCGCCGGATTGAAAAAGAGACCGGCGGTGATCAACGCCCCGGCGGCGAAGCCGGTCAGGCGCTCGGGAAGGTTCGGTGTTTTCGGGTCGGTATCCTTCATATGATGGTGTCGTTGGTTCGGTATTTTCGTTTCGGGAATATGCGGTGATTGATTTGTCTTGGAGCGCCTTAGGTAAAACTCCGCGACGCTGTCCGAGGTTGCAGATGGGTGGCAAACCCCGGACAGCGCGGGCCATTGCCGTTAGAACTCGCCCTCCACCCGGAGACGGAGGAAACGGCGTTGGAATTGATCGACTGGATACAAGTCCTGGTAAGTCATCGTGACCCAGTCGTCCCCGTTCGCTTCTTGATCGATTTCGAGGGCCGCCTCGGGCCAGCTCACGAGATCGTTCGAAGCGTCGACGTGATAGGTGATACCGGTCACGTTGAGGGGACGGTCGAAAACGAGCGTCAGGTAGCGGACGTTATCCACGGTTTGAATACTGACTTCCGGCAAGGCGTCACGGCCGTATTTCTTCGGCTCCAGACCAAGGGCGAATTTCAGTTTGTTGGACATGCCATCGCCGGCGGGAGTCGCATCCGGACCGCTGATGGATGGATCGAGGCGTTCGATCTCGTCGAAATGGAAATCGCGCCAGACCGCGTAGTTCCAGGCGGGAGGCTCGGAAACTATGGTCAGCACCGCCCATTGTTTGCCGTCGACGGTTTCGAGGAAGACGTGCGCATATAGTCCCTCATCGAACACGATTTTTCCGTCGAGTATCCACGAATTGAACTGGGTGATTCCGGTCGCGACCGGGGAATTGCCCGGGCGGGCGTTGCTCTGGCGCAGAGTCGTCCCCTCTTCCATGAAGAAAACGAACTCCTGCGTGTCGCCCCACTCCTGGAACTCGTTGGCCGCTTCCATCATTGCGCCGTTTTCCATGGTGACTTCAAGGCGAGAGGTAGCGGCCGCGAGGATAATCTGATTGTCGGAAACGAACGTGCCCCCGTCGAGATGGACGTAAGCGATGTCACCGTTGCCGACGTCCCCTCGACCGAGCTGGGCGGACCTGGTCCGGACATCTCCGCGGACGATCAACGATCCACCGCCTTCGCGGATGTTGAAGTTGTTGACGAAACCGTCGGTGCCGAGCGCATGAACCTTGGCTCCGGCCTCGATTACCACGCTGCTGCCACCCCGGATGTCGACGGTGCCCGTGGTCCAGTCGTCGTCGACAGTCACCGTGCCGCCGTTCAGGATCTGGGCACGATCGAGCCAACCCGGAACAATCTGCGGATTCCAGTTGGCGGCGACATTCCAATCGCCCGCATTCGGGTTGTCCCACAGAATCACTCGCGGCGAACCGGCTTCAGCCTCATCGACGATCGACAGCACCGCCCAGTCCCGTCCATCGATCCGCTCGATGGAGATCCGGGCGCCGAGGCCTTCGGCGAAAGCAATCTTGCCGGTGTTGAGCCAGTTCACGAACTGGTCGATTCCGGTGGCACCGTTTCCTTGCCGCAAGCTGGTTCCCTCTTCCATGGTGAACAGGAAGTCATGGGTGGCGCCCTGCGGCTGGAACGATCCGCCGGCCTGGATAAACGCGCCGTTGGTGAGGGTAGCATCGAGACGGGACGTCGCGGTTACCAGCAGGATGTTTCCGGTGGAAATAAGTTTACCGCCATCGAGAATCACGTTGGCGATGTCGCCGTTGTTGACATCGCCTCGGCCGAGTTGAGGCGCCGGGGCGATCACCGTCCCCCGGATGGTCAGGGTGTTGTTCCCTTCCCGGAGCTTGAGTTGGTTGTTGGCGCCGTCGAGGCCGGTCAAGGTCAGGGTGACGCCGGTATCCACCACCGCGCTGCTTCCGTGGCGGATGTCGATCGCCCCGAGCGTCCAGTCGGTGGCGATGTTGACGGTTCCGCCGTTGAAGACCAAAGCTTCGTCGAGCGAACCGGGCACCGTTTCCGGATTCCAGTGGCCCGCGACATTCCAATCGCCGGTTCCCGGAAGATTCCAGGAAATGATTTGCGGCACGCCGGCCTCGGCTTCGGGAACCACGGTCAGGATCGCCCAATCGCGTCCGTCGACGATTTGCCGGAACACCCGGATGCCGAGCCCTTCTCCGATGGTCTCGACTTTTTCGTCATTGACCCACGAACGGTATTGCGCGATCGCGCCTGGAGAGCCGGGCTGACGCAAGGTGGTCCCCTCCTCCATATAAAACACGAACTCCTGTGTCGGTCCCCATTCGGCGAAGGCGGCGTTGGTCTGCATCAGACCGCCGTCATGGAGGAAAATCTCGGCACGGGAGGTTCCGGCGGCGAGGCGAATTTCGTCGGCGGCGAAGAACGATCCTCCGTCGACCACCACGGTGGCCAGGTCGCCGAGGGCGATGTCGCCGTTTCCGATCCGGGCGATATTGGCGTGGACCTCGCCTCGGACGGTGAGTTTCGGTTGTCCGGCGCTCAAGGCGAAATTGTTTTGGGCGCCGAAAATGCCGGTGGTGGAGAGGCGGGCTCCTTCGGGCACGATCACATGGCTCGGGCCCTGGATATCGATCGTGCTGACCACAAAATCGCCGTCGACGGTCACTTCCGCGCCATTCCAAACGCGAGTTTGGTCGACGTAGCGGGGCAGCATCTCCGGATCCCAGTTGGCCGTCTCGCTCCAGTTCCCTTCAACCGGGGTGGTCCACGTGATGATCTCCGCCGGGGCGAGAACGCTGGCGTCGGCTTCGTCCACGATGGAGAGAACCGCCATGTTTTGTCCGCCGACCGACTCCACCCGCAGATAGGCGCCGCTCCCTTCATCGAGGAATTCGATCTTGTCGCTGTTCAGCCAGTCGTAGAAGCGGCCGAGTCCGTTCCCGGCTCCCTGCCGAATCGTGGTCCCCTTCCCCATCCGGAAGACGAAATCATCGGTGCTGCCGAGATTGTGGACGAAGTTACTGGAGGCGTGGACGAGCGCCCCGTTGCGCAGTTCGAAAATCGCCCGCGAGGTGTTGTTGGCCAGCCGGATGTTGCCATCCGAGGTGAGGGTTCCGCCGTCGATCAGCACGGTCGCGATGTCGCCGTTGTTGACGTTGCCGCTGCCGATTTGCGCGGTCACGGCCCGGACATGTCCCCGTATTTCCATTACGCCGCCGCCCTGTTGGATTTTGAAATCATTGCCGGAACCATCCTGTCCGGTGGTGCGGACGTTGGCCCCCTGCTCCACGATCAGTTTGCTGTTGTTCCGGACGTCGATGGTCCCAACGGTAATGGAACCGTCGACGACGGCGGTGCCTCCGTTGAAGATTTGGGCCTCGTCGATGGTGCGGGGAAGAACCTGCGGGTTCCAGTTCGGAAGAACGTTCCAAAGTCCTTCGCCTGGATTCGCCCACTGGGTGATGACCTTGGTTTCATGGACCACGACATTGGCGTGGTTGTTGCGCGCGGAGGTATCGGTCACTTGCACCAGCTGGTTGTTTTGGATAACGGCATTGGTGGCGTTGAGATGGAGGACCAAGCCATTCGTCACCGGAACGGCGTTGGGATCGCCGCCGCCGGGGGTAAAATAAGTATTATACAGGAAGGTCGCCACCTGCCCGAATTCGCCGCCGGGGCCCAAGGGCAACTCACGATTGTAGACCAGAACCGCGGCGATCTCCCCTCCGAAGTAATCGGCTGGATTCGGATTGGTCCCCGAGGTCACCGCCGCTCCGATGCGGGTGAAAAGATGGTCCTGCGGATTGGCGTTGGCCCCGGTGCCGGTGTTACCCCGGTAGGCGAACTGATCGTAGATGTCGTATTCGCCAAGGATCAGTTCGTAGTCGCCGTTGTTCTGCCGCCAGAAACTGGCACCGATGACGTATCG
Source organism: Verruconatronum alginivorum (assembly GCF_056590205.1). Lineage (NCBI taxonomy): Bacteria > Pseudomonadati > Verrucomicrobiota > Opitutia > Opitutales > Verruconatronaceae > Verruconatronum > Verruconatronum alginivorum. Next base: position 5,881,293 of record NZ_JBWPVQ010000001.1, read on the forward strand.
GTTCGCTTGCATCACGGGGGTCACATTCAAGCCCGGATTCCCGTTGGTCGCCGTCCGATGGGTCGCCCGGAAGTTACCCGCGCCGGAAACCATGGTCGAATTGACCTGGTAATTCGCCTGAGGATGGCCGACCGGATCGAGGATACCGTAGGCCGACGTGACCAAACGTTGCGCGCCGGAAAACGCATACGGTTTGAACACCACAATGGTGGTCTTGCCCCGGCCATCGAAATCGTCCGGCCGGGCCGGAACCTCGAGGTAGCCGGTCGTCCCGACCGCCGGGCCGAAAGCGATCGCCGGCAGCCCGGATGGAGTTGCCTCGGGGACCACGACCGGTCTGCCGACCGCCCCGGCCGGGGTCACGGCGCCCATGACGCCGAGCATGGTCGCCAGGATTGTCGCAAAAATCATCAGCCGAAAAAAAGGCCAGGATCTTAAATTCACGAGCCCGGCGAATAGCAAACGAACAGAATGCGAGTTTTTCATTTTGGTTGGGTGGAAGGATCCCGACGACGGCCAGCGCGCCATGCGCTGGCCGTTTCAGGAAAAACGGAGAAAGGAGGATGAATCCCCGAGGGGCGGGAGATGCGGTGTAAGAAAGCGGAAGAAGAAGGCGGCATGGAGAGAGGCCTACGGCGCCACTATATTAGAAATATGGGTTTGAGGCCGGCGGGGGCGATCCCCATAGGGCGTTCGCCCGCTCGGGGTCTGCCGCGACTGAGGGAAGTTCTCCCCGCCGGAAGCTCTGGACGCTGCCATTGACAAAAAGAACATTGTCCCGGCCACCATGCCGCCCCTGAAGCCCCGTTCCAATATTCGCCGGATAGAGGCTGGCGTCAGTGGCAGGATTCAAGCGGCGGTCATAAACATCGGCCACCAAAACGGCGCTCGTTTCAATATGGCTCAAGCTGCGGGGCGTTGTAGCAGGGAGGATCCGGATGTTCGCTCCGTAATGGTTGGGACCTTTTTCAAATTGGTCAGCTCGTGAAGGGCAGGTGAAAACCGTCGGCACGCTCGGATCGAATTCGTGAAGAAAGATCCGGGACTGGTCGCGGGTCATCCGTTCCTCCATAAATGGGAGAATTGCTCCTTTCCACCGGGTGGTCTCTATCCCGTCGGCATACTGGCTCTGGTTGTGGTTTTCGTGAACAGGCAACATGTCCCGGTTCGCTTCGGCGAACATCATAAAGCCCAAATGCATCTGGCGGAGATTGGAAACGCAGATGGCGGTCCGGGCCTGCTCCCGGACACGGCCGACGACTGGAATAAGGATCGCCGCGAGAATCCCGATGATCGCAATGACCGTGAGGAGCTCGATAAGAGTAAAGCCCGTCGACCTCCGACCGATTGGTTTGGAATTAAAGCGATTTTTCATAGGGCGCCTTCCGCCTTGAGCGATTCAGATGGGTGCGGGGGTTCTTGGCGTTTGATCCGATTTGTTTGTCTTCCCGCTATGATCACAGATAAATAGCTTAGAAACGCGATCGGTGAGGTTGGTGCCTGAAAAGTTTCGAGGAATCGATCCTTTTGCTGCCTCCCTGTTTTCGAATTGCCCGTCAATCAGAAATATGGATTGCCCCCACCGCCGGGACGGGATCCCCAAATATACTCCTCCCGGTCCGGAGCCGTGGCCACCGATGGCAGGTCGGCCCGTGATACGCTAGCCACATGTCCCCCCATGAACACCACATTGGCCCGGTTGCTGTGACGCAAACTCAACCCGTTGTTGGCGTAGAGGGTCCCGTCGCTGGTCGGGTCGATCTTATAATTATTGGCCGAACCTCCCGATCCGCCGCCGTCCACGACCAGGACTACTGAAGACTCAAAATGACTGAGACGGCGTTGGTCCGCCCGGGCTGACGGAGTGACCCGGAGGTTTGACTTGTAGTGATATCCGTTATGCGAGTCGTCGACGGAGGGACAGGCGAAAACCGTCGGCACACCCGAATCAAACCGCCACAAATAAGGGCCTCGATCGGAGCTGTTCATATTGGCAATATCAACGGTGTAAGGAAAAATCGCGCCGTTCCACCGCACGTTTTGATTTCCGTCCCGAAAAACGATGGTGTTGGTGTTGCCACCGACCGGAAGGAGTTCGTTGTTGTCCTCGGCATAAAGCATGAATGCCGTGTGCATTTGCCGGAGGTTGGAAATGCATTGGGAACTTCTGGCGCTGTCGCGCACCCGGCCCACGACGGGAATGAGGATCGCGGCCAGGATACCGATGATGGCGATGACGGTCAGCAACTCGATCAAAGTAAATCCCCGGGAAGTACCAGCCGCCGAATGTTTCATGGTTTCAGAGTGCATGATGGCCCACATTCAATTCTCCCAATACATCAAATGTAGGGAGTAATAGCCCGAGCGGTCCCTGCGGTAAGGAATTGTCCGGAATTTAAGCAAAATTCGCTGACGCCATTCGGATTGGTCACTCCCAATCCAGAGAGGTCCGGGGATTGAAATCAGGATTAACTACCAGATGCCGACTCTCCCGCTCGAAGATCGATTCAAACCGGGCGACCAACTCGGGATGGTCGCTGGCGAGGTTGTTCTCCTCCCCGATATCCCGGTTCAGATCATAGAGTTCGGTCTCCGCTTCCGGATTTTCCCGGTAGGCCTTCCAATGGTCGATTCTGGCTGCCTGCGTCAGGGTCTCCGGCCAAAGGTAGCGTTGATTCGGATAGTCGTTCGTGGCATTCTCGAAGTAAAGAAACGCACGGGTTTCCTGCTCCCGGCCGGCCGCCTCGGCCCCCAGCAGGGTCGGAACGATCGAAAGGCCGTCGAGATCCTCCGGCAAATAATCCGTCGCCCCGCCGAGTTCGGCGAAGGTCGGCATCATATCCGGGAAATAAGTCAACAGGTCCGAAACCTGACCTGGCTCGATCCGGCCGGGCCAATAGGCGATAAAGGGGACCCGAATTCCACCCTCCCACAGCGTCATCTTCTGACCGCGCAGCGGACCGGAGCTGTCCAGGCTTCCTTCCCAGCGACTGGCGGCCCCGTTGTCCGAGGTGAACATAACGATCGTGTTTTCCGCGATCCCGAGTTCCTCCAGCAGTTCCAGCAATTCGCCGACATGGCGGTCGACCATCGAGGTCATCGCGGCGAAGTTGCGCGCTCCGATCGGCCAGTCCTTATCCTTGTAAAGCTGCCAGGCCGGATCGTGGTCGGGGATCTGGAACGGGAAATGCGGCGGAGTCCAGGGGGCGTAACAAAGAAACGGTCCCTTCTGATTTTCCCGGATGAATTCCAGCGTCCGGTCGAAGATCTCGTAATGGGTGTATTGCGGCTCGCGCCCGTTTCGGGGCCGGTGCGAGATGGCTTGCGCTCCCCGCGGATTAAAGCCGACGTTCCCGGGAAGGTCGACGCGTTCGCTGTTACGAATCAAAAAAGAGGGATAATAGGTGTGGGCGTGGACCTGATGGTAATACCCGAAAAACTCGTCGAATCCATGTTTCTCCGGGACCCCGGTCGTCCCGACGTCGCCGACCCCCCATTTGCCGAAGCCTCCGACCTTGTAACCGGCCTGCTGCATGACGTCGCCGAAGGTGACCGCGTCAGCCGGCAACGGCGTCCCGCCCAGATTTCCCCGGACGGGTGTGCGCCCGGTGTGCAGGCCGGTCAAAACACTGCTGCGAGCCGGCGCGCACAACGGAGAACCGGAATAAGCCTCGGTGAACCTGATCCCTTGCTCGGCCATCCGGTCGAGGTTCGGCGTCTGGATCGCCTCGCCGCCATAAACGCCGAGATCGGCCCAGCCGGTGTCATCGACCATGATAAAGACGATGTTCGGCTTCGCTTCCTCCGCCATTCCGGAAGCCGCGATCAAAGGGGCCACCGCCGCCGTCGTAAAACTGAGCCGAAGCGCGGAAAGCGCGTCCCAGCCCCGTTTCCAGGTTGTTTTCTTTTGAATCATACGTTTGTCAGAATTTTCGGAGACCCTTATTCCTCCGCTTTCGTCCGTCCCGTCCAGACCGGACCGGAATAGGTGAAACCACGCCACCGGTAGTCTCCGTCGTCGCGGAGATCCGCCTGATGATCAACCCTAACCAGGAAATACCGGGCGGTCGCATCTTCGATGGTCGGCGTCCACGAGATTTCGTCGGCGTCGCCGGAAAACTCTTTTTCCGCCGCCACTTCGACCGCGTCCTCCCCGTTCGGATGGTCCCGCAGGATCTGGATGCGACGGACCCGGCGCTCGGGGTGATCCGGCTCGGTTTTGATCCGGATGTCGAAATCGAAGGTCTCCGGGCTGTCCAGGGTCGAGCCCATGATGTGGCCGTTTACGGAATAAATGAGCTCCGTTCCTTCATGCCAGGTGACGAAAGTGCGCCGTTCCCGCATGGCCCGGGTGATCGCCTCCCTGGTCAAGGCGGTGGCCACCACCAAGGTCGGCGGGGGGAGTTCCGCATCCTCGATCTGTTGAAGATTGTGGTTGTCGTGAACGCCGACCGGCGAGACTTTCCAGCCTTTGTTCAAGGCGCGGAGGTAGGGGCGCCAACGGAAATTCCGGAAATTGGTGTGCAGTTCGAACAAGGTGATGAGGTCGACGATCTCATCGTCAAGATGATCCCAGTCATTGTATTGTTCCAACTCCGGATGGTTGAATTGGGCGACCACCAATCCCTTTCCGGGGGGCTCCGCACTCTTCAACCAGTCGTAAAACTGGGGAATGGTCCAGTTTGCCTCGGGCCAGGGAGGAGTCCCCGGCCGGTGATCGGCGTTGACGTATTCGGAAACGTTGAAGACGTTGATGTGTCCGCGCCCGCCGTCCTCCTCGGTGTTGCGGCTGTATTCGACCCCCACCATCGCGACGAAATCGGGATCGTCGTCATAGGCGGCCGCCGCTTCCAGGGTGTTCACCCAAAACGGGTTGTCCGGCACCGGCGGCTGGAGGGTCACCTCTTGGGAATGATCGGTGGTGACGTAAAAATCGTATCCATGTTTTTTGGCCAACGCGAAATGGTTGGCGGGAAGCCCCTGGAGATGGGTGTGATCGTCCGGGTCGAGGCTGACGCTCGTATGGTCATCGGGGTCGAATCCCGGCGGACGTTCCCAATGATCGTGGAACGGGCCGTTCATGCCGCGCCGGTGGATCCCGTGCGACCAGGTGAAAATCGTGTGGCCGTGCGAGTTGCCGCGGAACACGCGGAATTCGGAAAGCGGCAGCGTTTGTTCGTCGACCTTTCCGGATTCCGCCTCGGCTGGTCCATTCGCCTCGGCATGGGCCAAGCCGGTCGTTTGGGCCAGGGCAAAAACCGTCGCGGCGAAGAGGATGTTTCTGAAATGGCGCGGAGGCCGCTTCGTAAAGTAGAGTCGGATCATTGATAGTCTCCCAGTCAGGCTTTCAAGCGGTTTTTCACGGAATGCATACATTATAGCGCCAAAGGGCGAATCGGTGAGGCTTTTTTCTGACTGAGCGAATCCTGTCGGCATCCGCCTATTCCCAGCGAACCACACTCAGCGATTCCGGCGGCAATACCGTTCTCCACCCGGTTTCGGCCCGGGTTATTTGGAGCGTTTCGACGGAGCCTCCGGCACCATTCCGGACCGATGTCTCCCCGGTGACCCGCCCTTTTTCCTTTCCCGCAAGGCGGAGGCGAATCTCCGTGCCGGGAGTCTCGCGGTCGCGGTTGATCAGGAACAGGGTGATCTCGCCGTTCCTCTGGCCGGAAGCAAAGGAGTAAATGCCTTTGGCTTCCCCGGTCGTCATCAATCTCCGGTCCCCGATATTGGAAGAGAGAATCTGCAGAAACCGGTAGCGGAGACGCGGCTCCCGGGTTTCCAGATCGAGCAAGGCCCGGGTTCCCCAAGTGCCGCCGATCCGCAACGGCCAGAAATTGGCCCAGTCGACCCCTCCGGCGATGTAGTCGAGCGCCATCTCCGCCACGAGCAGCGCCTGGTCGTATTCGTCGCCTTCATTGTCGCGGTGGGTGTTCCATTCGGTCAGGGCAATGGGAATCCGTCGAGCCGGGGCCAGTTCCTCCAGCAACTCTCGCAGAGGAGCCACCGTCTCGGCCCGTCGGACCGGTTCTCCCGGGGTGAGCCGAGGGTATTGATGGATGATGATGAAATCGATTTCGTCACCCGCCACTTCGAAAACAGTTTGCCACCACGACTCGTCGTCACGTTCGTCGACCGCCCCTAAACGGGTCCGGTAATTCACCCAGATCGGTCCGACCGCCCCGCAACGAATCTCCGGATCGACTTCTTTCATCGCCCGGGAATAGAGCACGAACGCCTCGGCGTATTCGCGGGCGGTCACCGCCGCCCGCTTGTGCTGGTCCGGGATATACAGATACGTTTCGTTGCCGATCTCCCAATGTTTGACGTTGTAATCGTTCTCGATATTGCAATACCGGACCCACTCCGCCGCATAGGCCGCCCATTTTTCCGGATTTCCCTCCACGAAACCTTGCTCGGCGTTGGCGACGAAAATCGGTTCCGCGCCCACTTCCCGGCAAAAAGCGACGAATTCGTCCGTATCCGTGGTTTCAGGACCTTCCCGCCGGGGCCACCACTCCGGGTCATTAAGGGAATGAGTTTTCCAAAGGTAATTGTCGGAAACATCGCCTCCCGGGTAACGCAGCAAGGTGACCGGCATCTCCCGGAGGATCCGGGCCATCTTCCCGTCGGCCAACGCCGCGTCGTCGTCGATCATAAACAAGGTGTTCGCCCCGAAGAAACGCGGATCGATCGGACCGAGTTCTTGCGACACGTCGATCCTGATTTCCGGGATCGGTCGACTCCCGTCGTTACCCAGTAGCGGCGACAAGAGAAAGCAGATCCAAATCGCCCCGAGCCCTTTTTGCGCGAAGCGCTTTGGAGTGCTGGTGCGTCCCCGCACCGCTTTCAAATGGTCAGCGATGGCCGCACGCTCGGCAGTCATTCGACGGCCGAAGCCCTTCCGCTCGCTCGATAGCTCCGCGAGGACGCGGAGCACTCGAAAGAGGCTCCGCCTCGAAAACCAAGCTACATCCCCTGTTGTTCCCCGGGCGCCGCCCGGATCTTGACTCCCGTCCATATCAGCGATTATCCGAGCTATCTGCGGTTCAAAAAACCTGGAGCCGGGGCGGTTGCCCGCCAGCCGACTCCAGGTCTGTTCATTGATCAATCAATCGTCACTCACAGATCGACTTCCACCCGCAAGCGGAGGAAGCGGCGCTCGGTTTCGCCGAGCGGTTGGGTGTCCTGATACGTCACGGTCACCGTGCCGTCGCCGTTGTCTTCTTCGTCGACCAAGCTCGCAGAATCGCTCCAATCGATCAGGTCGCTCGATGCATCCACGAAATAGGTGACCCCGACCGGATTGGCGGGACGGTCGAACGTCAGGGTCAGATAGTCCTCCCCTTCCACCGTCGCGAAATCAGGCTCCGGCAGACTATCCCGTCCGAATGCCTTAGGATCGAGTCCGAGGGCGAACTTCAGGGCGTTGCTCATGCCGTCGCCGGACGGATTGGCATCCGGTCCGCTAATTGACTCATCCGCGAGTTCGTTCTCGTCGAAATGAAGTTCCTGCCAGTCGGTATAGGTGAACCCTTCGGGCGCGGTGCCGACGGTGAGAACCGCCCACTCTTTGCCATTGATCGTTTCCGTGGAGACGAAGGCCTGGAGCCCTTCGGCGAAGGCCACCTTCCCGTCGGCGATCCAGGCGTGGAACTGATCCGAACCGGATTGGATCGGCTCCGCCGGATCGACGTCTTCCCGGGCCTGAGCTTGGCGGACGGAGGTTCCCTCTTCCATGTGGAAAATGAAGTCCTGGGTGAGCCCCCATTCTTCGAATTCCCCGCCGGCTTGGATCCAGGCCCCGTTGGCCAAGGTGACCGTCAGATCCGAAGTAGCTGCGGCGAGGATGATGTTGTTGTCGGAAACAAACGAACCACCGTCGATCACCACTGTTGCGATATCGCCATCGCCGACATGGCCGCGGCCCAACTGCGACGAACGGGTGTGGACGTTTCCATAGACCGTCAATGATCCTCCGCCTGGTTCGCGGATGTTGAAGTTGTGATTAAAACCGTCGGCACCGCTGGTGGTCACGGTCGCGCCGGCTTCGATCACCACGCTGCTGCCGCCGCGAATGTCGACGCTGCCGAGAGTCCAATCGGCTCCGATCGTCATCGTGCCGCCGTTCCAGATCAGTGCTCGGTCGAGCAGTCCGGGAACGGTGGCCGGATCCCAGTTGCCGGAGACATTCCAGTCGCCTTCGGTTTCATTGATCCACTCCAGGATCTGCGGAATTCCCGCTTCGGCCTCGTCGACGATCCGGAGGACCGCCCACTCTTCGCCTTCGATGTTTTCAACTGCGACATAGATGCCCAATCCTGAACCGATCACCTCTATCTTTCCATTCTGCACCCAGGAGGTGAATTGGGTGGCCCCCGACTGAGCGCTGGACTGCAGCAGGCGGGTTCCTTCGCTCATGTAAAAGGTGAAGTCCTGGGTCGGTCCCCATTCGGCGAAGGAATTGACTTGGATAAACGCCTCATTCTCCAGAGTGATATCGATTTCCGAAGTTCCCGCGGCCAGGATAAGATTATTCTCCACCACCACGCTTCCACCGGAAATAAGGACAGTCGCGGTATCGTCCGGCGCACTGCCGCGTCCCCACTGGCCCGACTTCGCAAAAATATGGCCATACACCGTGAGGCTATTCTGACCTTCGCGTAACTTCAGGTTCTCATTGGCTCCGTCCATTCCGGTCAAGGTGAAGGTCGCTCCCGGCCCGACGACGACGCTGCTTCCGTTTCGGATATCGATCGATCCGAGGGTCCAATCGGTGTCGATATTGACGGTGCCGCCGTTGAAAACGTAGGCTTCGTCAAGCATTCCCGGGACCACTTGCGGATCCCAGTTGCCGGCGACATCCCAGGAGCCAGCGCCCGGATTGTCCCAGGTGACCAACTGCGGAACGGCTGCTTCCGCTTCGGGCACGATGGTGAGGATGCTCCAATCGACGCCGTCGATGACCTCCCGGCTGATGCGCACACCAAGACCTTCGCCCAACGGCACGATCCGCTCTTCGTCGATCCAAGCCAGATACTGGTTCCGCGCACTGACCGCCCCCGCTTGTCGAAGCGTTGTCCCTTCTTCCATGTTGAATACGAAGTTGGAGGACGGGCCCCATTCCGAAAATTCGGAACCGGCTTGCATCAGGGCTCCGTTGAGCAAGGTAATCTCGGCACGGGAGGTTTGGGTCGAAAGGCGGATTTCGTCGTCCGCCAGAAAGACGCCGCCGTCGACAATGACCGTGGCCAAATCGCCATCGTTCTCAAAGTCACCGCGACCGAAACGGCCGATGTTCGCGTGGGCCACCCCGTAAACCGTCAATTTCGGCGTCCCTTCATTCAAACTGAAGTTATTTTGAGTGCCGTCGAGTCCGGTGGTCGTTAAACGGGCGCCGGCTTCGATGATCAGGTGACTGTCGTTGCCCACGTTCACGGTGCCGACGATGTAATCGCCGTCGACGGTGACGGTGGCGTCATTGTCGATCACCGCTTCGTCGAGATCGCGGGGTAGCATCGCCGGATCCCAATTATCGACCACGCCCCAGAAACCGGAGCCCGGAGTGATCCAGGTGATTGTTTCCGGAACCGGCGGCAATTCCGCTTCCGATTCCTCCACGATCCGCAACGCGGCCCATTCCTGACCGTTGTAGACTTCCGTACCGATCCACACCCCGTCGCCCGGCGCGATCTCGATTTTGCCGTCATGGTACCAGTTCGCGAACATGGTCAGTCCGCCGGAAATGTCCGCCTGGCGGAGGACGGTGCCCCTTTCCATGGTGAAAATAAACTCATGGGTGGCCCCTTGCGGCTGAAAAAATCCTGTGTTGATATAGGCCCCGTTCTCCAGCGTAAACTCCGCCCGCGAAGTCGCCTGAGCCAGAATGACGCGGTCATCGACCACGATGCTGCCTCCGTCGATATGCACGCGGGCTATATCTCCGGCGGCCACATCGCCGCGCATGAAAAACGCCCGGTCAGCCCGGACGGATCCGTAGACGGTCAGATACGCGCCGCCGTCGCGAAGCCGGAAGTCATTCTGAGTGCCATCCTCTCCGGTTGTGGTAAAAACAACCCCTGGTTGGACGATCACATGGCTATTGTTTTGAATATCGATCGAGCCGAGCGTCCAGTCGTCGTCGACGATTACGGTTCCGCCATTAAGCACCAGTGCCTCGTCGATCGAGCGGGGTACCAATTCCGGATTCCAGTTCGAGGGCAGCGCGAACGACCCTTCGCCGGAATAGGCCCAGGTCATAATCAGCGGACTATCGGTGATCACCACCTCGGCGTGATTGTTTCGGCCAGAAAGGTCCGGCCATTGAGTGATGGTCCCGTTGTCCGTGGCAACGTCGGCCGCGGTCAGGTGAACGACCAGGCCTTCCGTGACCGGCACATTCTCCACGTTGCCGCCGCCGAGAAAATAGACGTCAAACAGATAATCCACGATTTGCGCGTATTCAGTGTCCGGCCCGAGTTCGAACTCGCGATTGTAAATCAGAATCGCCGCAATCTCTCCCCGAAACGGTTGGTCGAGAATATCGGGATCACTACTGGAGTTCCCGGTCCCGATACGGGTAAAGATGTGGTTCACTGGCACTGCGGTAGCATTTCCCATATCGCCGGCCGAAAAGCCGCCCCAGGGATCCATCCGTCGGCCAAGCGCCGTGCCATCTTCCCGCCACATGTTCACCCCAACGTGGAATTGAGCCGTCCCGACACTGCCCGGAGCATTGGTGCCGGAGTTGCCGCCGTTGGAGTTAACATGGGTAATTCGGAACGGTCCATTCTGGTGAATTAGACTGGAATTGACCTGATAATGAGGAACCGGCGAGCCAGAGGTATTCACCACGCCATACGCGGAGGAAACCATTCGCCCGCCTCCCGAGAAATCGTCGGCTTTGAAAACGATAAATGTCGTCTTGCCCGGAGGACGTCCGTCGAAATCCGTCGGATTGGAACCGATTTCGAAATACTGAGCCGATCCTAATCCCGTCTGGAACTTGACCGCCGGCATCCCGGTCGGCGTTGAGTCAGGAACGACCGATAACAGATCCTGAGCCCGCGACTCACTCGGAGCGCCGAGCAAAATGGTGGTCAAGAGGCACGGAAGAACGAAGAAACGGTCGAAAAGCCGTCGGTTGACCGGGGGCCTTCCGGTCGGGTTATCAGGCCAGGGATTTGATCTAGTCATGGTTGTATCTATTTTCGGAATACGGGGCCGCATCCGAAGGGTTTTCGGTTTAAGCGCTTCCCAAACGGGAGGAACGCCGGTTTTTATGGTTAGAAATAGGGATTGGAGCCGCCGCCGGGAGGACGGACCTGGTAGAGTCCGTTGGTTATCTCCTGGGGAAGAAATCCCTGGACGTGGCCGTCCGCGAAAACGAAGTGGGCTTTGCCGTTGTTTCGGAAAGCCGGGTAACCTTGGGCGCCCGTTGCATCAGGCTGAAGAACGTCCGCTGGCCAACTGACCGCACGGTCGGAAGGTGCGTTGGCGATGTTAGTCTGATTGACGAACCACATCGCATTGTTCGATTGCATTCCGACGGCATCGGCACTTCTCGGCCGGGCATCGCCAACCAGAATGGTCCGGCTCGGTTCCAAAATGTGTTCGGGGCGGATCCCATTCCAATTGTTGCTGTTGGGATTACCGCTCGGCATCACCAGCGGATTCGCGGAATAATTCACCACTGTCACGTTGTGCTCCGGCAACGGCCCGCGATATTGCACGGGTGACAGGAGGATCGGATGCTGGATCGCCCCGGCCGAATTCGTTGGGCCATCCCCGGTCAATGTCATCGCCACCTGGGTTCCCCAGTTTTGGTTGGGATTGGTGTCCGGGTTGTAGGATGGAGGATAAACCCCTCGCTCGTCCGCATGCAAGAGAAGCACAGAACCGATTTCCCGGAGATTTGCGACGTTTTGGGCGATCCGGGCACCGGTTCGGACCGATCCGACCACCGGAATCAGAATCGCCGCCAAGATCCCAATGATGGCGATAACCGTCAGTAACTCGATCAAAGTGAAGCCTTTCCGGGACGCTTCACCGGTTTTTCCGTCGATCAGCAGAGTTATCATGGGAGAAAAATGGGTTGATTGCGGGAACTCTCAGGAAACCTTAATAGCCGATCATGGCCATCGGTGAGGGCTTTTCTTAAAAAAATCGCCTTCGCCTACTCCGTCGTTTCTGCAATTCGCAACCGCATAAATCGTCCGCCGAGTCCCCTCATCGGCACCACATCCCGATAGGTCTCAGTCACCCATTCCCCACCATCCTTCTCTTCCGAATTCACCAGAATCCCACGATCCGCCCAATCCACGAGATCGGCGGACGCATCGACGAAATACGCGATCCCTTCCCTTCCCTTGGGGCGCGTGAAAACCGTCGCCAAATACTCCTCCTCCTCATCGACCCAAGTTTCGGTTTCCGGTAGTCCACCCCTTGCGAATTCATCAGGCTCCAGCCCCAGTGCGAATTTCAATAAATTGGGAATGCCATCTCCAGCTGGTGCCGCCCACCGCCCGCTCACACTGTCGTCGCTCAATTCGGTTTCGGAAAAACGGCGAAGGCGCCATCCCTCGAAAGTCGATTCCGGCAGTAGCTCCTGTTGAAACGAGACGATAAACATCCGGTAATCGAGGTGGCCGGTGAGCGGCAACTCGAAAGTCGTTTCCGTGACATTGAACGCTTCGGCCGGAATGCTTTCCGGTAGCAACGGACGGTCGAACGCGAGTTCGATCCGGGAGGAGGCCGTATAAAAAACCCGCACGCTGTTCCGATCCCCCGTTTCAAAGGCGATCACCGTTCGCTCCGGTCCGGTGGCAAGACCGACGTCGATTAAGGGAAACTCCGACGCTGCCACCAAGTCCCGACGAAAGGGGCCGTTGCGGCCATCCTGGTCGTGATTGAGCAGATGGGTAGAGCCCCAGAACACGATTCCGTGGACTTCGCCAATGTAAATTGCTTCGTGTAACTTGAAGACCAAATTGGAAAAATTGTCTCCGTTTCCTCCCACCGTCTCCGCGTCCCAATCGTAAATCGCTCCCATCGGCCAAAGGGGTGAATTCTCTTTATTGTGGGTGGCTTTCACGTCGGTCACCGCCGCCACCTCCGACGTGAAAAATGTTTCGGAATTGACGGTGTAAGCCGCCTCCGGCCCGACGATCAGCGGAGGATTCGTCAGATGATTCACCACCGCCACGTATGACTCAGGAGTCCAATGTCGTCCGAGTTCGCACCGCGGCGCCAGATAGGTGACCGGCTGGCCGGTTTCCACTTCGATCATCGCCATAAACACCTCCAGAGCGGCCGCATACCCCGCCGCATCGATCCCGCCTTCGGTGAAAAACGGTCCGAAATTGGTGTTGCGCGACGTATTCATGTCGCTGTTGTCCTGCAATTTGTGCGACGCGAACAACGCGGGATTGCCGTTGCTTGCCGCATTCCGGACAGCGGCTATGGTCACATCGTAAGCCGATCCCCCACCCTTGAGGTAGAGCGAGGAACCTCGCCGGAGAATTCGATGATACCCACCCTCTTTGATTAACCGCCACTGGGTCCAGGTTCCGGTGCTTTCGCGATCGACGAGATGGACATCCCCCTCCGAGTTCGAGCGAAGGTACCGTCGGTGTCCCCGACTTTCAATATGATACCAATTGTTTCCGGCTTCAACCAACCTCCATTGGGTCCAGCTCCCGACCTGACTTGTCGAATCAATCTCCAAGGTATTGTCCGCTCCTGGAGATTTCGATCCGGGGGGAAAGGCCCGCAAATGTTGATCAAATGCGACGTTCCGAAGATGAAACCAATCCTCCTCTCCGGTCGGAATCACTTCCCAGAGCGTATCCATTTCCTGCGGCACCAATGGAGCGAGACGGACATGATAATCCGTTTTCAAAGAACCGTCGGCGTTATGGGACGTGGCGAAAAACGGAATTCGCAAGACATTAAACCGTCCGTGTTCAAAGATTTGCCGGCTGGCATCTTCGGTCAGAAATACGGCTTTGCCCGGCTGCTTGATATCGTGCCCCCAATGAGTGATGTACTGTTTCCGAATCTGGGAGTTCACCATCACTCGGTGGGGCGAATCATAATACTCCTCGGCGGCTCCGACCGTCGGTTTACCTTCCTCCGCCCAAAAAAACGAAACAGCGAAAAAACACGAAAGGCAGGCAATGACGGATAGTTTCACGGTGAGGCGTTATTTCAGACAACGAAAACGAAAACGAAATCGAAATCACTTCCGATAAAATATAATAGCCCCCCGTCGCCATTCGGTGAGGATCGAAGAACCGATGGATTTCGCCGTGGATCTATTATCAATGAAACTTCTTCAGGTTTTCGCGCGAAGCGCTTTGGAGTGCGGTGCGTCCCCGCACCGCTTTCGAACGGCCGACAATGACCGCACGCTCGATAGTCATCCACCGCCTAAGCTCTCCCGCGTGCTCGAAAGCTCCGCGGAGACGCGGAGCACCCCATAGAGGCTCCGCCTCGAAAACCAAACCTCCCATAGATCTTCACTGTCAGGTTTTCGCGCGAAGCGCTTTGGAGTGCGGTGCGTCCCCGCACCGCTTTCGAACGGCCGACGATGGCCGCACGCTCGACAGCCATCCAACGCCCTAAGCTCTCCCGCGTGCTCGAAAGCTCCGCGGGGACGCGGAGCACTCCATAGAGGCTCCGCCTCGAAAACCAAACCTCCCATAGATCTTCACTGTCAGGTTTTCGCGCGAAGCGCTTTGGAGTGCGGTGCGTCCCCGCACCGCTTTCGAACGGCCGACGATGGCCGCACGCTCGACAGGCCATCCAACGGCCTAAGCTCTCCCGCGTGCTCGAAAGCTCCGCGGGGACGCGGAGCACCCCATAGAGGCTCCACCTCGAAAACCAAACCACCCATAGATCTTCACTCAGGTTTTCGCGCAAAGCGCTTTGGAGTGCGGTGCGTCCCCGCACCGCTTTCGAATGGCCGACGATGACCGCACGCTCGATAGTCATCCACCGCCTAAGCTCTCCCGCGTGCTCGAAAGCTCCGCGGGGACGCGGAGCACCCCATAGAGGCTCCGCCTCGAAAACCAAACCTCCCATAGATCTTCACTGTCAGGTTTTCGCGCGAAGCGCTTTGGAGTGCGGTGCGTCCCCGCACCGCTTTCGAATGGCCGACGATGGCCGCACGCTCGACAGCCATCCAGCGGCCGAAGCTCTCCCGCGTGCTCGAAAGCTCCGCGGGGACGCGGAGCACTCCAAAGAGGCTCCGCCTCGTAAACCAGCTGACCTGACCAGAGCGATGCCTTTACCAGAAAATGATGTAAAGCATGATCGTCAGAGCGATCACCCCATAGCCACAGTAGAGGGCACCCTTCGAAGGCGTAATATCCATCGCCGCGTTAACCGGCAATACAACCGGCGTCTGCAGTGGTTTCCAAAGGGTCATCACCGTGCAGAACAAGGCGACGAGAATGAAACAGAGGCCCATCCGGTCGAGGAACGACATGTTTTCCGAGAACCAGAAACCGTTGGCGGTCATCCAGTCGCCGAGGAAGAACTTGAACGTCCCATACAGGATTACGTTGAGAACGATCCCCATCCAGCCGAGGAAGCGGGGGGCTTTCGGGACCAGGAGGCCGAAGAAGAAGACAACCAGGATCCCCGGGCTGATGAATCCCTGGAATTCCTGGATGAACGTGAAGATACCGCCAAAGCGGGGGCTTGCCAGAAACGGCGCGATCACCGCGGCGATCACTACGAAAATCACCACGAACGTTTTTCCTGCCATTACCAGCGTTTGCTGGGAGGCTTCCCGGAAAATCCGGTTGAAAATATCCATCGTGGCAATCGTCGAGGCCGAATTCAACATCGCCGCGAGCGAACTGACCACAGCCCCAAAAATCGCGGCAAGAACGAACCAGGAAATATATGGCTTGTCTTTCACCAACATCCGCAAAAGGACCGCGAACGTGGAATCGTAATTGTATCCGGTCAGTCGCGACAAGCGGAGCGTCCGGTCCGTCCGTTGAGCTTCCATCGCCAAG
Organism: Verruconatronum alginivorum; assembly: GCF_056590205.1. Lineage (NCBI taxonomy): Bacteria > Pseudomonadati > Verrucomicrobiota > Opitutia > Opitutales > Verruconatronaceae > Verruconatronum > Verruconatronum alginivorum. The sequence goes on from NZ_JBWPVQ010000001.1 coordinate 5,897,324, forward strand.
GCGCCAGCCACCGAGGCCATTTCTTCCGGACCGACTTCATCGAGGTCCGGCACGTCGGCTCCGGCGAGACGTGCGTTGTGACGGACCGCCTGGCGGGCCAATTCCGGCTGCAACTCGGCGAAACTGACGGTTATGCTGAAGACCCGTGGTTCGCCCGCCTCCAATGCCTGGATATGAGCGGCGTTGCGGGCCTGCGCGGCTTCGTGCAGTTGGTCCGAGAACAGGTTGAAGGCGAGAATCCCCGGGATGACCACCACAAATGGAATCAACAGTTTCAGGAAGGCCGCGAGCACGATCCCCTTCTGTCCCTCCGCGACCGATTTCGCCGCGAGGGAACGTTGCATGATGTATTGATTCAGTCCCCAGTAAAAGAAGTTCGGAATCCAGAGGCCGAGCAGCAGCACCGTCCAGGGAATTTCCGGATCGGTCATCGGCCGGACCATGTTGAGTTTGCCCCCTTCGGTGTTTCTCCCGGTCACCGGTTCCCCGTCGTTCAATAATATAAATCGTTCCCACGCCCCTGCTTCTTCGATCTGTTCCACCGTCGCCGGAGAGGTCGCCACTTTGGTTTGAATCAACTCTTCCGCCGGGGTTTGACCAAGCAGGTTAAAGGCGAGCACCATCACAATCGCTCCGCTGAGGATCAGCGAGACGCCCCAAATCAGGTCGGTCCAGGCGCAGGCCCTCAATCCTCCGATAAACACGTAGAGCGCGGCGACCCCGGCGATCAGCCAGCAGGCCGCGGCCAGATTGCCCAGCACCGGCACTTCAGGATAATACCCGGAGATCACCGTCGCCCCCGAGTAAATCACCGCCGCGGTCGGCACCCCGACCAAAATCACCAGAGTCGCAACGGCCATCACGAACCGGGAAAACGGACCGTAGCGATATTCCAGGAACTCCGGGATGGTGTAGATTCCGGCCTTGAGGAATTTCGGCAGAAATACAAACGCCACCACCACCAGGGTGATCGCCGCCATCCATTCGTAGGAGGCGATCGCCATCCCAAGCCAATCGGAGGCCTTGCCCGACATCCCCACGAATTGCTCGGTTGAGATGTTCGCCGCGATCAGCGAGAAACCGACCAGCCAAAAGGTGAGCCCACGTCCGGCCAGGAAATAGCCGGAGGCGCTTTTGGAGGTATCGACGGCCCCATGTTTACTTTTCCAGATGCCGAGGCCGACGACGGTGACGACGGCAATTACGAACAGAATGATTTCGAGTGCGTGCATGGTATTAGGTCAGGTTGGAGAAAGATCGAGAGAACCGGTTCAGACCGATGGTGTTAAATAGCCTGAAAAGGGAACCCGGTGAGGCATGAGCATAGAGGAGGATTTAATAAACGACCTGAAGCTCGTCAAGATTCGGTCCGCTCTCCCCCCGGGTCCGCAATTCGATGATGTTGGCCCCGGATGTCAACCGCTGGACGGTTTCCACCGTCTCCCAATACCGGTGAAAATGCCCGGTGTTCGGGAATCGGATCTCCTTCACCTTCTCCCCGTTCACGACCAGGTCCATCGTTCGGTGACCGCGCCGGTCCTGCAGGGAATAACGGAACTGCAACCGAAAATCGCCGGGACTGCCGTCGTTCTCCTGGAACCAGCGGATCCAGCCTTCCCCGTTGCGGAACGTCACGTATCCGGTGCCCCGGAAATCACGGCCGAGATTGTCGAACTCCGCGTTTCCGCCGAACTCGGCGAACTCCGCCTGCATCCCGGCATCCTCGACCAGCGACCAATCGTCGTCCCCATCCCCCCAATACAGGCCAACGTCCTCCGCGAAGGTTTCCTCCATCATGAAGATATCTTCTCCGCCCCGGCGTACCAGGGCCCTGACGGTAGTTCCCAGCTCGACTTCGAACGGCCCGCGGTAGCGGGCGCTTTCCCGGGTCGGCGTCGATCCGTCAGTCGTGTAAAACACCCGAATACTCCCCCGCTTCGGTTCGCCCCGGAAGTTGACCGGACGCACATCGATCGACACCAGGTTCGAGGTCAGGTGTTGGCGCTCGCCGAGGATGGCGCCGACCACGGCGTTCACCGGACCGTCCTCCCGGGTCGTTTGCAGAAAGGCCCGGGTCAATCCCATAAACGCCCGGCGCGAATCGATCCCGACATGCGGATCCGTGTCGACGGCGTTCCCGTTTTCCAGGGACCGCAACCGGACCGGGCCTTCGAAATGGTAAAAGATCCGGTTTTCGCCAAACGGATAAAATTGCCCGTCGGCGTCGACCGTGGAGGCGGTGAGAATGGCGATGTCGCGTCCGTTCGGTTCGAAACCGTCGCTATCGAGTTCCAGCTGCAATCCGGCCGGAGCCCCGGCGGTGACATGACGGGTCCGGGCCACCTCACGTCCTTCGCGGTAGGCAACCGCCTCCACCGTTCCAGGAGTCCAGGGAACCATCCATTCGCACTGCATCTCATCCCATTTCCGTCCGGGGCTTTGACGCCCGAGCGACTCCCCGTTGAGAAAGAGTTCGACCTCGTCGCCATTGCTGTAGACCCAAACCGGAATCTTCGTTCCAGCCTTCATCTGCGGATGGGTCCAATGCGGCAAGATGTGAACCATCGGCTCATGGGTCCATTGGCTTTGGTAAAAGTAAAAAAGGTCCTTCGGGAAACCCGCGACATCGATCGGACCACCCATGAACAGCCGGAACGGCCATCCGCCATGGACGTAGCCGGCCTCCCCGTAGTAGTCGAATCCGGTCCAGCGGAAATGCCCGCTGAACCACGGAAGGTCTCGCATCAACTCCCAGTTCTGCCGGGCGGTGATCCGGACCGTCGCGTTGTCGTAGGATGAGTTGAAATGCTGTTTGTGGTTCCTCCGGCCTTCGGGCGGTGCCCACTCGTAATGGAAAATTTCCTCTTCGGTCAGATCCGGGATCTCGAATGGATCGGCCCGGCTGTTGGGAAAGCCGTCGCGGTACCAGGTTTTTGTTCGATAATAACCGCGGGTCTGCCAGGTATGGGGCGCTTCGGTCGCCACAAACGGCTTGTCGGGCCGCTCTTCAGTGAAGAAACTTTTCCGCTCCGAATGGCCATTCACCCCGTAGACGTCCATGTATTCGGATCCGCTGTGCCCTGAAGTAACCAACCGGGTCGGATCGAGAGCATGACACGCTGCGACCAGATCAGGCGCGACTTCTCCCCGGGTTTCGTTTCCGACACTATAAATGATGATGCTCGGATGGTTCCGGTTGCGGGTCACCCACTCGGTGAGATCCCGCTCCCACCACTCGTCGAACGCCTGGGCGCCGTAATCGTGCGGCGCTTTCTGCCTCCATCCGTCAAAGATTTCATCCATGACCAGGATCCCCATTTCATCGCATAATTCATAGAAAAAAGGCGGGGCCGGATTATGGGCAGTGCGAATCGCGTTTACGCCCATGGCCCGCAGCACGCCGAGTTTCCAGCGCATCCACTCCCGCGACCAGGCGCCACCGAGCGGTCCGCCATGGAGGTGTTCGCAAACCCCGAGCAATTTGGTGTTGCGTCCGTTCAGCCAAAACCCGGTCTCCGTCTCCCAGGCGATCGACCGGATGCCAAACCGCGTTTCGACCTCGTCAACCACCGACCCGCCGGTGCGAACCCGGCTCACCACGCGGTAGAGCTCGGGTGTATCCAAATCCCACAGACGCGGATCCGGGGCTTCGATCGTCTGCACCATGGTTTCCCGTCCATCTCCGCTCAAGCGGAGGCGGGCGCGCTCCCGACTGACTTCCCGGCCGTCCGGATCAAGCACGATCGTCACCAATTGCACCGGACTCTCTTCGGCGCCGACGTTTTCAACCACGGTTTCAATTTTGACCGTCGCCCTCCCCTCCTCGATCTCGGGAGTCGTCACAAAAACACCATGACGGGCGACCCGCTGCGGGGCGGTCGCCACCAGCCGGACCGGAGCATAAATCCCGCACGGGTGATACCAGCGGGCGCTCGGTTCCAGGGAGTTGTCGACACGCACCGCGAGCGTGTTTCTTCCCTCCCGCAAATGAGGAGTCAGATCATAGGCGAATGAGATGTAGCCGTAGGGACGTTTCCCGAGGTACTCGCCGTTGACCCAGACTTCACTGTCCATGTAAACCCCGTCGAACTCGATCCGGATGTTTCGCCCGGACCATCCTTCCGGGAGCTCCAAGGCATGACGGTACCAACCGATGCCGGCTCCGTAATAACCGCCCCGGTCTTCCTGGGCTCCATCCTCGGAAACGCCCCCTTCGAACGCCCAATCATGGGGAACATGAACCGGACTCCATTCGTGGTCGTCGAAAGCGGGATTTTCGGCTCCCTCGGCTTCACCATGATAGAAAACCCAACCGGTCTCCAGATCGATGATCTGGCGTTCGGCGTGGAGCTGGAGAGTCAGCGCGGGCAAGATCATACCGCAGAGCAGGAGGTTCCGCAGGGACAGTTTCATCAGGGAGGACCTTTCTCTTCTCGGCCGCCGGGCCGGTTAACGTTGGAGGATTTGGGCAACCGGCTCCGCAGCGTCGGCGAACGGCCGGATCCGGATTGAATAATGATAGGGCTCCGCCCGCAATTGATATTGCTCATGCGGACGGGCCCGGCGGTTCCAACTATTATCGCCGCCGACTCCCATCTGACCATGATCAAGGTTCACGGTGAAAAAGCCCGGATCGACCGGCAGATCGACGGTATGCCCCGCCTCCGTCAGCTGTTCCTGAGTGTAAGGCCAGGCGCTGAAATCCATCAGTCCCCCTTCCTCGGCGATCGCCAGGAAACCCCCACCGTTCGGATCCGAAAAACTGACCCAACGGACATCGGTCCGGTTTCCGTTTTCCTGGGGCCGGATATAATCCTCGGCCAGGTCTCGGGTATCCATCGAGTAAATACCGACATTTGCGGCTGATTTCCGGTCGGCGTAGGTCTCATGCGGTCCCCGACCAAACCACTCCACACGGCTGAATCGGTTCGGCACTTGCATCCTCATCCCGACCCGCATTGGAGGAGGCTGGTCCGGATCGGGTTCGAGTGCGGCGGAAATCACCAGGTCGCCGTTTCCAAAGAAGGCGTAGGTTTTGCGGTATGCGGCATTGCCGACTGGTAAAGTCGAATCGACTTCGATCCGGATTTCGGAGCGATTGGCCCGCTCGACTGAAACCTGGTTCACCGTCCGTTCGGCGGCGGCGTTCGTCCACGGTCTCAGCCAACGGTCCAGACCGCCTCCCCGGGCCTCGTCATTGTCGGTTGGCGCCCGCCAGAAGTTCGGTTCCAACGGGGCATCGAGGATTTCCATCCCGCCTTTTTTCAGGCTGACCAAGGCCCCCGTCGACCTGGAAACGGTGGCCGAAAATTCGGCTCCGGTGATGACGAATCGGTCGGATTCTTCGGACAACTCCAGCGAGCCCGATCCAGCGATTTCGCGTGGTCCCGCCGGAGCGGAGAACGGCAATTCGAATTGCTCCCAGGCGATCAAATACCCTTTCGGTGCCCAGAGCGTGCTGTCGGCCAAACGAAACTCGATCGTCAAATGGTACTCCGTCCCGGCCCGACGTTCGATCGAGCCGAACGGCACGGTGACCGTTTCGGTCGCATGGGAGGGGATCGTCGGGAGGTCGAGATCCCCGTGCCGGATGACTTCGCCGTTTTCAAGAAGCTTCCACGATGCGACAACATGGTCGAGTTCGCGAAAGAAAAATTCGTTGAATACCTCGATTTCCCCTTGTTCGAGGTCGCCTGCGGAGACCAGGATGTCCGCGTAAACTTTCCGGACTTCGTGCATCGACGGACTCAGTTCGCGATCCGGCAGGACGATGCCGTTGATATTGAAATTGTAGTCGTGGGCCGGTTCTCCGAAATCACCTCCGTATGCCCAATACATCCGGCCGTCCTCGGTCCACTTGGGCAGGCCCTGGTCAACCCAATCCCAGATGAATCCGCCTTGCAGGACATCGTATTTGCGGAAGGTATCCCAATAATCCTTAAAGTTCCCGAGGCTGTTGCCCATCGAGTGGGAATATTCACAGAGAATCATCGGACGGTCGGCATCCCCTTCCGCGTATTCGATCATTTCGGAGATCACCGCGTACATCGGAGCGGTGATATCGGTGACCGGATGACGCCACCGGCGGTAGCCGGGCAGATAATGGACCGGACGGGTCGGATCGGCCGCGCGGACGTAATCGGCGGCGGCAACGAAGTTGGGTCCGATCCCGGCTTCGTTCCCGAGCGACCAGATGATCACCGACGGATGGTTCTTATCGCGATGGACCAGGGCCGCGACCCGGTCGACATGGGCAGCCTCCCATTCCGGTCGTCGGGCGAGGGTTTGATTTTGTCCAAAACCGACTCCGTGCGATTCGAGATTGGCTTCATTGAGCACGTAAAAACCGTATTGATCGGTGAGCTTATAAAGAATCGGATCATGCGGATAATGGGCGACGCGAATGGCATTTACATTGTGCCGTTTCATGATCTCCAAATCCTGGATCATCCGGCTGACCGGCACGGCCCGACCGGTGAACGGATCGTGGGCGTGGAGATTGGCCCCCTTGATTAGAATCGGTTGACCGTTCACTAAAAGCTGATTGTTTTTGATTTCAATCTGCCGGAAGCCGAAGTTGTGGCTGATGATTTCCTTCTCCCTCCCATTCGGGCAACTCAAAGTGATGAGCAACTTGTAAAGGTTCGGCGTTTCGGCGGTCCACTTGCGGGGATCCTCCACCTTGCCAGTCAATTCGACACGGGTTTCTTCCCCGGACGCGAGACGATCGATGGTCGCTTCCAGCGGTGGATCAATCGCGACCGAGCGCCCCTCGAGGTCAAATAACTCAACGCGGAGGCCGTGAGCCCCCCTCGCTGCGTCGCCGAGATTCAAGAGATCGATGTCGACGGTCAATTCGGCATCTTTGTATTCATCGTCCAATGACGCCCGGGCGAAAAAGTCCCGGACGTGCAGCGGGGAGCGGGCTTCCAGATAAACGTCGCGGAAAATACCGCTGAGACGCCACATGTCCTGATCCTCCAAATACGTCGCGTCCGACCAGCGGTAGACTTCCACGGCCAGGACGTTTTCGCCCGGGCGGAGATACTCAGTGATGTGGAACTTCGCCGGATTCATGCTGTTCTGACTGTAGCCGACTTTTTCGCCGTTGATCCAGACATAGAACGCGCTGTTCACCCCGCCGAAGGTGAGGAAGATCTCGCGGCCGTCCCATTGGACCGGAACCTGGAAGTTTCGGCGGTAAGATCCGACCGGATTGTCTTCGTGATTGACGTAGGGAGGGTTGACGGGGAACGGCCAATCGTAGGCCCGGAATTGATGGGGGCGGTCGGCGAGGTTGTTGAAGTAGGCCGGAAAATCATACCCCTGCAATTCCCAGTTCCCCGGAACGGTGATGAACCCCCAGTCGCGGACGTCGAAATCCGGTTGGAAGAAATCTGCCGGACGGGCCGCCGGCTTGGGAGACCAGTGAAACTTCCATTCGCCATTAAGGCTGTGATAATACTCGGAATCCCGGTTGTCCCCACGCAAAGCGAGCATCCGGTTGGCGAACGGCATCAAGGTCGCGTGGGGCCGCTCTTTGTTGATCTCAAAGAGTTCCGGATTCTCCCAGTCCGGTCGTTCGTCCGCGAAAAGGGTTCCCGCGCAAGCAAGGGTTCCCGCAAGAAGCGCGGTCCGGAAAATGAGGTTGTTTTGTAGATTCATGAGTCTGCTGCTGTGATTTGGTCAGGTTGTGAGACGTAGGTTTGTGAAAGGAAACCGGCTTGTTTCAAGCTTGGCGCCGCCCTGACCGGCCAAACCGACCGGGCGAAATCGCCGACATTTGAAAAGGCCGTCGTTCGGTTAATCCCGATCGTCACCCTCCGTATTCAAGGGGTGAAAGGATTCCTGGCCTACATCGGGAAGTTTGCCGGCCATGCTGTCGACAACTTGCGACGGCAGGAGGGCGCATTCGTAAACGCGGACATCGGCGAGATCTCCTTCGAAATAGTGAGGCGATTCATTGGGGGGATTGCCCAGGTACCGGCCGATGATCATGTGCTCGGCCTGGCCGGAAGCGGTGTTGGTGGCGATCGTCTGCTGCAAACGTCCCGAAAGAGCTTCGAGTCTCCCGTCGATGTAAATACGAACCTGGGTCGAAACATCGGATTCTTCGCCCCCGACATAAACCACGCCGACGTGGTGCCACAGACCGTCGCGCAAGTCGGTCGAACCGATCACAAATCCTTCGCCGAATTCCACCCGGAGGGCCCCGACCGTGCCATCCGGGCGGCGGGTGTTCCAGGAAACCTGCCAGACCTGGGTCGCCTTGCGAACTCCCCAGGCGACGATACCGTTCGGTTGGTCGAAGTCGGCGGGAAGATCCGGTTGAAGGCGCATCCAGAACGAAACCGTCCGCGGATGATTCCCGCCGACGCCGCGGAAATCGGTCCGACCATAGAGTTTGTCGCCATCAAAGCGAAGGGCCGGCCCGGTCATCCCGGATACCAACTCGGGCTCCGCGATGCTTTGTCCGCGGTAAAGATTCATTTCATGACCGGAGGTTGAGAGGGTGCGGTTCTTTTCCCAGTTGTCGAAGGTGAACCGGACCGGGGGCAAGGCCGAAACCGGCGTCGCGATCGGGAGCGATCCCGGCGATACATAGGGAATATTGCTGATACCATCCGGCCCCATGGCCACCGCCCGCTGGGCGCGGACCAATTGGGTGGAGTGGCGGTCGTCGACCCGGGTGGGCGACGCTTCCACCATCCCTTCGATCACATGGATTTCGGTTTTGCTCTCGTCGTTGATTTTCACTGAAAACCATGTACCCAGATCGCGGATATAAGAATTGGGTGTGAGCATGTGGAATCCGTTGGCCTGTTTCGGGACGCAGACCGTGACGGCGCCGGACAGGAGACTGGCCCGGTATTCGGATTCCACCCGGAGGCGGCCGGGGCCGGAAAGCAGGACCACGGCCCCGGAATCGAATGTGATATCGACGTTGCCATCGTCCAACTCGATGAGGCCGGGAGCGAGCCGCGCTCCGCAACTGACTTTCTGGCCGTTGCACAATAACACCGGCGCGTCGAGACGGGTGATACAGACCGGAGCGGGAATTCGCTGGGACCGAGGATTCGGAGCTTCACTGATCCCAGGAATGTCCCAGCTCTTGTGCCAAAAACTCTCTCCCACGACCGCGGCCCGTCCGGAAGCGACGATTTGGCCAACCCGAGAAATCTGCTCCTCGTCCACTTCGACTGGAGCCTGCGAGTCGGAAGTCATGGCATCCATCGCCAGAGCCTGAATATAGGCACGCCGTTTTTCCGGATCGGAACGGATCGCGTCGAACAACACCGAGCGCTCGCTCGAGGTGAGGGTTCGGTTGCGCAAGGACTCGAGGGCTTCCTCAAAGGGAACCCGGTCTTTGCCGTTGGATGGATCATTATCGTTCATGTTCGACTGGTTTAAAATGGTTATTCCCCATGGTTGCGGTCCCGCAAACGGGCTTCGACCTGCTTCTTCAGCGTCCGTCGGATGCGCATCAACACCTGTTTGATCGCGTCCCGGGACCGGCCGGTCCGGGCCGCCACTTCCGCGATCGATTCGTCCCTCATATAATAAGCCTCCAGGATCAATCTGTCAGCTTCGGGAAGCTCCTGGATGCAAAGCCGAAGAATGTGATGGCGTTCGCCGAGTTTCTCCAGTTCCGCCGGAGCGTCGCTGGCAACTAGGTCCAGGATGTCGGGTTCCAATTCGACCAACCCGGCGCGCTTCCGCTTTTTCAAATAAGCCTTCGTTTGCCAATAGGCGATCCGGAAGGCCCACGCCTTGAAATTGGTGCCTAATTGGAACTCCTTGAATTTCCGCCACATGACAATGACGGCCTCCTGCATGACATCGTCCGCGGCGAACCGATCGGGAAACATCGTGAGAATGTAGGCGTAAATCGCCGTTTGGTGACGGCTCAGAAGAAATTCGAATTCGTCTTCATCGAGGTTCAACTTCACGGCGCAAGTGGAGGAGTTTTGGCCAAGGCCACAGGATTCCCATCGTTCAAAGTCTGGACGCTCTACGACTGCGGACTGTTCGGCCTGGATTGCCACTGGATTCAGGGTTTGTTCGAGAGGAATTTCTGACGATAAATAGCGGAAACATTCCTTCGGTGAGGCATCTCTTCCAAGTTTCCTCATTCTTCTTTTTCCAGTCAATCAAAGTGAGGGCGCCCCACGATGCTCTCGATTAAAAAACCCTCACCCAATTCGAATTTCGGCTATAAGATTGGAACGAACGTTTTCAGCCGTTCTTCTCTTCCTACTGTTATGCCGAATTTGAAAGCCTCTCTCCTCACCTCCCGCTGGTTGCTCGCCGGGTTCATTTTCACCGCTCCATGCGCTGCCACCGCCGAGCAACCTGCCGAAGAAACCAAACGGCCCAACATCCTTTGGCTCAGTTTCGAGGATACCAGCCCGTATTTTCTTCCGTCCTACGGAAATCCTTGGATCCAAACCCCGACGATCAAACGCCTCGCCAACGAGGGCATCCTTTTCACTCAGGCCCGGGCTCCCGCCCCCCATTGCAGCCCCGCCCGGTCCACCTTAATCTCCGGGGTGCTCGCTCCGACCTGGGGCACCGACCACCACCGCCAAAACCGGGCCGTGCCCCACGACCGGTTCTATTTTCCCGCGCTCCTGCGGGAAGCGGGATATTTCACGTCGAATAATCAAAAGACCGACTACAACGTGCGCGACTGGGGCGACCACCGGGACCGCGTCTGGGACCAACAAGGCGGCAGGGCGACCTACAATCACCGCAACCGGCAAAGCGGCCAGCCATTTTTCTCCGTTTTCAACCAGATGTCGACTCACATGGGACGAATCCGTTCCTTTCACACGGAGGAGCGACGGGCGTTCGAAGATTACCCTCCAGAGGCGATCGACCTCCCGGCTCACCTCCCCGATCTCGCCGACATCCGGTCCGACTATTCCTTTCAAATCGAGGCGATCGAGGACCTTGACCACTGGGTGAAACTGTTCCTCGACGATCTTGAGGAACGGAACCTGATCGATGACACCATCATTTTCTTCTTTTCCGACCACGGGGGACCAATGCCCCGCGAAAAGGGTTACCCTTACGACGCCGGCTATCTCGTTCCTCTGATTGTCCGGGTCCCGGAAAAATGGGCGCATTTGGTCGATTTCCCACTCGGCGAAAAATCCGATCGGCTGGTCGGATTCGAAGATTTCGGTCCGGCCGTCCTCCGCCTGGCCGGCATCGAACCGCCTGAACATATGCAGGGCCGGGATTTCCTGACCCCCAAGAGCGAACCGAAACCGTATCAGTTTCTGTTCCGAACGAATCACGGCGGCAATTACGATCCGACCCATTCGGTCACCGACGGCGTTTACAAATACATGCGTTTCTTCCGGCCCCACAAGCCGCTCAGCCTCCGCCAATCCTACCAATGGGGCGTCCCCGGCTACCTGGCTTGGGACCGCGCCTATCGCGAAGACCCGGACTCGCTGAGACCGGAACACGCCGCCTGGTTCAAACCGACTCCCTCGGAATACCTGGTCAAACTCGAAACCGACCCGTGGCAAGTCGGCTGGAATCTCGCCGAAGATCCGGAATACCGCGACGTTCTCGAAAAGATGCGGCAGGTTCTGGCCGGCCATTTGCGGGAAACCAAAGCACTGAGTTTCTTTCCTTTCCACATGCGCGAACCGGCCGGACCCGACACCCCTCTCTACGAATGGGTACGGGAGACGGACTATCCGCTCGAAACCCTTTACCGAGCCGCCGAAACCGCCAGTCTCGGACAGGCGGAAGACAAAGAGGCCTTGCTTGAATTTCTCCGTAGCGATGTTCAGGAAATCCGTTTCTGGGGCGCTTCCGGGCTCACCACTCTTGCCCAGCGCGGCAAGCTGGAGGAGATTCCGGAACTCCTGGTGAAGGCTGCGGAAAACGACCATCCCCATATCGCCGTCACCGCCGCCGAAGCTCTCTGCTACCTGGGCGACACCGAACGCGGCCTGGAGATCCTCTTCAAATATTTCCACGACGATCAGCGCATGATCGCCGAGGCGGCCACTTCCTCCCTGGAAACACTCGGCCCAATCGCCCGTCCCCTTGCTCCCCGACTCAAGGAGACCATGGGCAACCCCCGGGCCCGGTCGGTCCTTATCAATATCGGAGAGCTCAGCGTCGACGACCTTCACCGAAACGTCCGCCAGGAAGGCCTGGAAGTGAACCGGGACCGCCGTGACTGGCGCACCCCCGGCCCTAACCCTTGAACGTAACCCGCAACCCAATCAATCACACACCCGACTATCCGAAATCCTCCCATTCAGCATGAGATTCAACCTCCTCCTCTCCTCCGCCCTCTTGTTTGGTTCCCTTCCGTTTCACGGTTGCCTGACCGCCCAACCGACCGCCACCGACAACGTCGGCTCGAACAACGAAATCGAAACAATCGAAATCCGATCGACCGTCCAGAAACAGCGGGTCACCGAATGGGGACATGACATCAAACAACTCGGCAAGGCGGAGAGCTTCACCGCCGAGGACGCCCGGGATCTCTTCGTGGATGGTAAGTTCACTTTGTTGCGCATTCCGTTTTATTCCAACGCCCACTATCCCGACGGTTCGTTGAAAAGCGACTATCATGTCTCAATGGAAGACTCCTCCTCGCCCGACGAGTCGATGATGTGGGAAATGGTTCCGGCCGGGGGAGAATGGTTCCACCTCCGCAATATCAAACACGACAAACATATCCGCGCCCTCCCCCCTGGCACCGGCCCACTGGAACAGCCGAATACCCTGGAAATCGATTCGACCTCCCACACCGGGCATTGGACCCAATGGCGGCTGGTCGAAGCAGGCGGAGGGTTCCATTTCCTCGAGAGCCGGGCCCACCGCCGATACTTGCGCGCCACTCAGAACGGCGACCTCGCCTTGGTCGACCGGGAGAACACCGGCCCCTGGCTCCAATGGCAGGTGATCGACGCCGGCGACGACCGGATCTTCCTCGCCCGCCGCGGCCTCAACCGTTACCTCCGCGGCGGCGGCTCCGAATACGATATCGTTATGCGCGCCATCCATTACGCGGTGGAGAACGGCCGCCCCGATCTTTTCGCTTCCCATAAGATTTACGACTCCGGCGACCACCGCACCAACCGCAATGTCAACTTCGGCCCCTTCTACACCGCCGACGGGATCGACACCGCCGGTTTCGCCGCCTCCATCGACGCCTTCGTCGAATTCGTGGAAGCGGAAACCGGTCACGAAATCAGATACATCGCCCCCCGCTGCGAACTCGGCCACCATTGGGTTCCCGAACAATACGTCGATATCGTCAACCGCCTGCAGAACCGACGCCTCATCGTCGGTCCGGAAGCCGCATGGTGCGTCAACTCCGAACGATTCTGGACCCCGGAGGTGGCCGCCGTCACCGACATCAAAGCGACCCACAACAAGGAGAGCTCCCCGATGTGGCCGGTCGGAGCCCATTACGACTGGGATGGCGAAACCATCGGCGGACACCGCGAGCACTTCATCGAATTATTCTTCAAGCTCCACGAGGCCTTCTACAAAGGCCAAGTGACCGGCATCGTTTTCTGGGGAGACGCCCATCTGCGAAGCACGGACGACGAACGGAGCAACGGGCCGTTCCGCCGGGAGTTGATTGAGGCCTCCGACTTCCACCTGGTCGATGTCGACCTCTCCTTCACTCCTTCCCGGAGCGTGATCGCCTTCGAGACCGAGGAGGAAGACACCATTCGGGTCTTTTACGCCGCCACCGAACCGGTCCGTCTAGGTTTCGACCGTCCTCTCCGGGAAGAAAGTTTGCCGGAAAGCGCCACCGGGTTCGCGGGTCGAAGCTTCGAGTTGCCAGCCACCGGGCCGCTCGATTATGGTTCTTTTACCGTCTCCTTCACCGAATAAGAAACCGGAAAGCCGCGGTGGGTCCGGCTTGTCATCCGCAAAATCCATTCCATGCGACCGAACATTGTTCTCATCAATGTCGACCAATGGCGGGGCGACTGCCTCTCCATCGACGGACATCCCGTGGTCCACACCCCGACCTTGGACAATCTCGCCTTGCGGGGCGTCCGCTTCTCCAACGCCTACGCGTCGTGTCCGGTCTGTATTCCGGCACGGGCCTCCCTCTTGACCGGGCTCACTCCCCGCTCCCACGGACGCGTCGGTTATCAGGATGGAGTCCCCTGGGATTACCCGACCACGCTCCCGGGTGAATTCACTCGTCAAGGTTACCAAACCCAGGCGATTGGCAAGATGCACGTCTTCCCGGAGCGTTCCCGGGTCGGATTCGACCACGTCATCCTCCATGACGGCTATCTCCGGCATGCCCGCGACCGCCATCGGGATTTCGGTTTTATCGACGATTACCTTCCATGGCTTCGGCGCGAGACCGGCGACCCGTCCGCGGATTACGCCGACCATGGCATTGATTGTAACAGCCACTTGGCTCGACCCTGGGACAAAGAGGAACGCCTCCATCCGACCAATTGGGTCGTCACCCAGGGAATCGACTTCCTGCGGCGGCGCGATCCTCGCCAACCGTTCTTCCTCTGCCTCTCTTTCCACCGTCCTCACCCTCCTTATGACCCACCCGCCTGGGCCTTCGAACAATACCTCGACGAAGAAATGCCGGCTCCGCCCGAAGGGGATTGGATCGACCGTTTTCCGTCTCCCCCCGATCCCTACGACGCCACGTGCCACAACGGAAATATCGATCGCCGAACCCTCCAACGGGCCCGGGCCGGTTACTACGGTCACATGACCCATATCGACCACCAGATCGCCCGTTTCCTCGAAGCACTCTCCGAATTCAAACTCGACGACCAAACATGGATCTGTTTCGTCTCCGACCATGGCGAGATGTTGGGCGACCACCACCTGTGGAGGAAGTCGACCCCCTACGAAGGATCGGCCCGGATTCCCCTGATCTTGAAGGCCCCCGGGGGAGAGCACTTGCCCCGTGGAGTCGTCAGTGACGGTTTGGCGGAACTCCGCGACATCATGCCGACCCTGCTGGACTGCGCCGGGCTCGACGCTCCCGATTCCATCGAAGGCCGTAGCCTCCTGCCCCAGGCACGAGGCCAGCTCGATTCCGTCCGTGACCTCCTCCACGGCGAATGCGTGCAATTCGGCCAATCGATCCAATGGATGACCGACAGCCGCGAGAAATTCATCTGGTTCAGCGGCGACGGAACCGAGCAATTGTTCGATCTTGAAGCCGATCCGCAGGAGACGCGGAACCTGGCCCGCCAACCCACGGCGGAGATCGGCAACCGAATCGCCACCTGGCGGGAACGACTCGCCGCCCAGCTCGACGGGCGCGAAGAAGGATTCGTCGACGCCGATGGCGCATTGGTTCCCGGCCGGCCAGTCAACGCCGTTCTTTCCCACCTCCGCTAAGATCGAAGTTTTTTGCCGCCAATTGCCTGATTTTCAAGTTCAGTAGCGACAATGCCAGGACGCTTCAACGCACCCGACGGACCGAACCGCTCCCGCGAAATCCTCGCATGGACCGGTGCTGTCGTCGGTCTGGCCGCGATGGTGGCGGTAGTCACCTGGCTGCCGTCAGTCGGTCGGAAAACCGAGGCAGAGGGCCGTTCAATCATCGAGATCTGGGCCTGGAGCACTGCCGCCGAGGCCCTCGATCTCCTTCGGCCCGATTTCGAACGTGAGAATCCCGATATCGACATCCGGGTGATTTCCAGCGGCGCCAACCTCCAGTCCCGTTTCCTGCTCGGAATGGCCGCCGGTGTCGGAACCCCCGATATAAGTCAGTTGCAGGCCCGGGAAACGGCGAAATTCACCGCCACCGGACGGCTGACTGACCTTACCGACCTCGCGGCCCCCTACAAGGAGGATTTCGCCCCCGCCTTTTGGGAAAACGTCGAGTGGGAGGGCCGGATTTTCGCCATTCCCTGGGACATGGGCCCGTGCGCCGTTTTTTACAAACGATGGATTTTCGACCGCTACGGCATCGACCCGGACACGATTGAAACCTGGGACGAT
Source organism: Verruconatronum alginivorum (assembly GCF_056590205.1). Classification (NCBI taxonomy): domain Bacteria; kingdom Pseudomonadati; phylum Verrucomicrobiota; class Opitutia; order Opitutales; family Verruconatronaceae; genus Verruconatronum; species Verruconatronum alginivorum. The sequence continues at coordinate 5,913,311 of NZ_JBWPVQ010000001.1, forward strand.
TTTATCGAAACCGGCATACGTCTGCGCGAAGCTTCCGGGGGAGCGACAGCGATGATGCCTCTCCCCGCCGAACGCCTGACCGAACTTTTCCCGATCCTGATGCAGCAGAACGGGGGCAACGTCTTCAACGAAGCCGGCGAGATCGTCCTCGATTCCCCTGAAAACGCCGAAGCTTTGGCGATCATCCGCCGAATGGTCGACGCCCGGATCACCACCCCCGTCGCCGGCCCCGAACTACTCGCCTCCTTCGCCACCGACAGCGTTGCCACCTATCCGCACGCGGTCTGGTTCATGGGCCAGATCAAACAAAATGCCCCACGCTCCCGGGCCGGAGAATGGGGGGTGTTCCGCCTGCCCGCCTTCCGCCCGGGCGGCCCCCGGGTCAGCAATCTCGGCGGGTCGACTCTGGTCATTCCCGCCGAAACGGAACGAACGCTTGAAGCCTGGCGTTTCGTCCATCACGCCCTTTGCACCGTCGAAGGCCAAGTCACTCAATACCGCGAACGCGGCCTGTTCCCCGCATTTCTCCCCGCCTTGGACCATCCCTACTTCGACGAACCCGACCCGTATTTCGGCGGACAGGAAGTGAACCGGCTTTTCGCGATGGATCTGGACCAAATTCCCCCGCTGGTCCGCACCAGCGATTGGACTGAAGCGGAGCGGATGTTCAACCAAACGTTGGCGACCTGGCTGCGGGACCGACAGGACAACCGGGCCTACCTGCGCATGGTGGCCGCAGCCCTTAGCCGAAGGCTCGGCAGACCGATCGCCACCCCCGTCGCGGATGGCGACCACACCGCGCTATCCAAATTCGATCCACGCCCCGAATGAACGAAACCCCGCCCGGACCCACGATCCATCCCGGCCTCACGTCCGGCTCCGGCGAATCGAATTCGCCCTCTCCCGATCCGATCACCGGCGGCCACGATCCTTTTCGGTCCCGGATCTGGCGCCACCGTCACTTTTACCTTTTCATCTCCCCCTTCTTCCTCCTGTTCGCTGTTTTCGGTCTCTATCCCCTCTTGTTTTCCCTCTACCTGTCGTTTGTCAGCTGGGACGCCCTGACTCCGCCGGTCTGGGTCGGACTGGAAAACTTTCGGACTCTGTTCAATGACCGGCTATTTCTCCGGGCGTTGTGGAACACTTTGGTGTTAGGGCTGATGTACGTGCCGCCGATGTTCCTCCTGGCGTTCGTTTTCGCGCTTCTACTCGACCAGGCCTGGGTCCGGATGCGGGCGATTTTCCGGGTGGCCGTCTTTATCCCGGTGATCACGCCCGCGGTGGTGGTTGCCATCGTCTTCGGGCTGATGTTCGGGACGGAGTTCGGGCTATTCAATCAGCTCCTGTCAATTCTTTCGGGGATGCTCAACCTTCCTCCAATCCGAATCCCGTGGCTGGAAAGCGAGCATTGGTCGAAACCATCGCTGGCGATCCTTCTCGTCTGGCGTTGGACCGGCTACAACATGGTCATCATGCTGGCGGGGATGCAAGGAATCGACCGAACGCTCTACGAAGCGGCCCGTATCGACGGGGCGAGCCGGTTCCAACAACTGCTCCACATCACCATCCCGCACATGCGGCCGACCTTTGTCTTCGTAACCATCATGTCGCTGATCGGCACCGTCTATCTCTTTGACGAAGTCTTCGTCATGACCCGGGGCGGTCCTGGGGTTTCCTCGACGACCTTCGGCCTGTTCCTCTTCCAGGAATCGTTCATGGCTTTCCGATTCGGTTACGCCTCGGCCGCCGCCTACACGGTCGCCTTCGTCGTCTTCCTGATCACCCTGCTCATTTTCCGAACCAACCGGCGAGGAGACGAATAATGAGGAATCGCTCACTCAACTTGCCCGGCAATTCGGCCGTTCACGCCAAGGCCCCTTCCTACCGACGCGAACGTTTTTTCCTCTACCTTTTTCTCGGGATCTCGGCCGCGGCCTTCCTGCTTCCGATGTATTGGCTTTTTACCTCGGCCTTCCGGACCCAGGCCGAGATTTTTTCCGCCGCCCCTGGCGTGTTCCCGTGGCCGATGCGTTTCGAAAACCTCACCGACGTTTTCACCCAAACGTCCCTACTCCGGGCGTTTTTCAACACCTGCCTCATCGCCGCCCTCACCGTAGCCCTGACTCTCTTTCTCTGTTCGCTCGCCGGGATGGCGTTCGCTCGTTACCGGGACGCTCCCGGTCATAATTGGCTCTTCGCCTTCGTCCTCGGGACGATGTTGATCCCCAACGCGGTGACGATGATCCCCGTCTTCGTGGTCTTGACGCATCTCGGAATGATCAACACCTACTGGGGAATGATTCTCCCCGGCGCGGCCAGTGCCTTCGGCATTTTCTGGATGCGCCAATATATCGCCAGCAACGTGCCTGGTGATCTCTACGATGCCGCCGCGATCGACGGAGCGAGTGAATTCACCATCTATTGGCGTGTGGTCCTGCCGATCGCCCGTCCCGCCCTCGGCGCGCTCGGGGTCCTGACGTTGATCGCCAGTTGGAACAACCTGATGGCCGCCTACATCGTCCTCCGTACCGAAAACATGGCGACAATGCCACTCTTGATCTATCTCCTCCAAGGGGATCAACAAACCCCCTACGGACTCATCATGGCCGCCGGCCTGGTGGCGACCATACCCCTCGTGATCGCCTTCCTCTTCTTCCAACGCGCCTTCATCAGCGGCATCACCGCCGGCGCGGTGAAATCGTGATCCGCCGGCGCGGTGAAATCGTGATCCCCCGACGCGGAATACTCGCCCAAACCCGCCGAATCATCACTCGCAAAAAAAACGACCTACGCCAAAAAGTCGCAAGTCGTTGTCGGTAAATTGGTGCCCCCCCCGGGACTCGAACCCGGAACCAATTGATTAAGAGTCAACTGCTCTGCCAATTGAGCTAGAGAGGCGATTTGAAAAAAATCGTTTTAAATAAATGGCGGTTAACATCGGGGATGCAAGGGCAAATCGGATTTTTTTTCCAATCTGAAAATCCAGACAAAGAAAAGGCGGGTCGCCTACCCCTAAACGACCCGCCAGCTGCTTTCTTAGTTACCCCAAAACCCCCGCTATGCGGGGGAAAATTTAATTTATAAGAAGAGGTTACAAATCTCCCTCAAGCAATGCAAGCCCTTTTTTTCATGATTTAAAATAATTATTCACAACTCTGATGAAACTTCACTGTTCATGCGGGTTGCAGGGCGATCAGGTTTTCGCGCGAAGCGCTTTGGAGTGCGGTGCGTCCCCGCACCGCTTTCGAACGGTCGGCGACAACCGCACGCCCGGCAGCCATTCGACGGCCGGAGCCCTTCCGCTTACTCGAAAGCTCCACGGGGACGCGGAGCACTCCAAAGAGGCTCCGCCTCGAAAACCAGGTCTTTCTGGTTGTTCTCTCTTCGCGCGAAGCGCTTTGGAGTGCGGTGCGTCCCCGCACCGCTTTCGAACGGTCGGCGACAACCGCACGCCCGGCAACCATTCGACGGGGGAGCCCTTCCGCTTACTCAAAAGCTCCGCGGGGACGCGGAGCACTCCAAAGAGGCTCCGCCTCGAAAACCAGGTCTTTCTGGTTGTTCTCTCTTCGCGCGAAGCGCTTTGGAGTGCGGTGCGTCCCCACACCGCTTTCGAACGGTCGGCGCCAACCGCACGCCCGGCAGCCATTCGACGGCCGGAGCCCTTCCGCTTACTCGAAAGCTCCGCGGGGACGCGGAGCACTCCAAAGAGGCTCCGCCTCGAAAACCAGTTCTTCCTGGTTGTTCTCTCTTCGCGCGAAGCGCTTTGGAGCAAGTGCGGTGCGTCCCCGCACGGCTTTCGAACGGTCGGCGACAACCGCACGCCCGGCAGCCATTCGACGGGGGAGCCCTTCCGCTTACTCAAAAGCTCCGCGGGGACGCGGAGCACTCCAAAGAGGCTCCGCCTCGAAAACCAGGTCTTTCTGGTTGTTCTCTCTTCGCGCGAAGCGCTTTGGAGTGCGGTGCGTCCCCGCACCGCTTTCGAACGGTCGGCGACAACCGCACGCCCGGCAGCCATTCGACGGCCGGACCTCTTCCGCTTACTCGAAAGCTCCGCGGGGACGCGGAGCACTCCAAAGAGGCTCCGCCTCGAAAACCAGGTTTCATTCCATGATATTCGCACACGCTCAGCGCGGGATGCTGGCCTTGCCGGCACGCCGTCGGAAGGCCAGCGCGGCGATCAGTCCGAGGATTCCGGCAAAGAATCCGTAGAAGCGGAATTCCGGGATGTAGTTGAGATAAATCCCACCTTCCGCCGCGCTGAGTGTCAGATGCCAGCCGTTGGCTTGCTGATTGAATTGCCAGAATCCGGTTTCGTCCAACAACACCGTGCCAGGCGAGAATCCGGTCACCGTCCCGACCGAGGCGATCAGCCACGATTGGCTCTGGGTCGACTGGAATCCGTCCAAGGGGCCGGGGGTGTTGTCGGATTGAAGCGAAATCAGTTGGATGACGAACGGATCGGACTCCGTCGCGGTGACCGCCAGTTGGTTTTCCACGACAATCAAGTCCCAACCGGGATCTTCCCCGGCCATTCCGTGGGCGAGATTGATTTCCCATTGATAGCTGCCGCCGGACCCCCATTCGAGGTCGCTGACGGTCAAGGCCCCCGGGCTTTCGCCGGGAGCCAGGGTTCCTCCTTGGGCGACCAGGAGGTTTCCGCCGATCCGGCCGGTGCCGGATACCGTTCCCTCCCCGATGACCGCCACCGAACCGGATCCGGTCGCACTTCCTTCGCGGTTGACGACCCTCAGGCGGCCGCTCGCGACTTCCACGTTCCCTAAGAATTCGTCGCTTCCTTCGCTCAAAACGAGGGTGCCGCTTCCTTGGAAGACCAAGTTGCCCCCGCCCCGGAGGTTGCCGGTCAACTCGACGTCGTGACTTCCGGAGAAAGTGGCGGTTCCGCCGAGTTCGACCGGACCGCTGAGAACGAGTCGTTCGGTGACATCGACCCGATCACCTTCCGTCAAACGAAGCGCTCCACCCTCCCCGGTCGAAACCCGCATCGTCACTCCCCACGATTCGAGAACGCCCGAGCCTCCCCAGGAGGTGTCTTCGACCGTGAGCCACCACAAGCCACTGGCCGCCGTTCCGGCGAAGGAGTCAAGAAACGCGGTCCGGTCGGTCGCGCCGGTCACTTCGTGAGGCAGCGCCACCCGCCCGCTAGGTTGCCAGGTGCCGGTCACGGGGGTCGCGGCGCCGGGCAACGGACTTTGCCAGACGTCCCGATACCAATGGATGTCATGGGCGGCATGGTCGTCGAACACGACCCGAAAGCCGTTGTCGTCGTAGCCGAAGGCGCCGAGTCCGGTCGTGGTCGCCCGTCCCACCCGATTGGCCAGCACCGCATATCCGCCGTGTTCGTGGGCCAACGAGACGAAATAGTCGCCGTTGAAGGCCGGATCGGTCGCGGAGACCCCGGCGATCGTCAGGTGAACCCGCAGATGCTCGATGGTGACGTCGCCCGCGTCGATCGAGCGGGCGTTCACCAATGCATGGCCGTCGGGAATCGCCTGCGAGAGCCCGGTGAAATGACGCTCGATCAAAAAGGTCGCCCCATGGGCGATCCCATCGCCGAATGCGGCGAAAAGAGCCACCGCCCCGCTGATTCCGAGAAGCCGTTCGATCCGTATCCGTTTTTTACTCATGTTGAGATCCTCCCGATACCCGGCGGCTCCGGTAGAAACGCATCGCCACGCCGGTTTCCGTATCCAAATATTCATAGACTCCGTTCGGTCCGGCCGTCGTCGAGGCAACCGTCTCCCAATCGACCAGATTGCCGGAAGTTTCGATCTGATACTGCGCTCCGGGGATCCCCGCAAAGGTCACCCGCATCCCCCCGGCGTCGTGATCCTGTCGGATCGATACCAGACTTCGTCCGGGCGGCGGCGCTTTCTTCGCCGAAACGATCGTCACCTGACCGAAACCGGTCAGGCCGCGGCCATCCACGATTTCGTAGTAGAACGTGTCGGGCTCGCCGATGTCGTCCGGCGGGAAATAGAAGATCCAGTTCCCTTGCCGCACGACTTCGCCCCCGCGGTCGCTCATCGGCGAGAGCCATTGGAAACTCAGACTGCCGTCTCCAGCCGCCGAATCGTTGGCCAACAACGAAGCCACCGTGAACTTCACCGGTTCGCCCGCCTTACCTTCCACCGTGTCGGGCCGGGCCACCGGAGCGACTTGCAAGACCACCGGAGCGCTGATCGTCTCGCCGTGTTGATCGGCGACGGACAAGGTGTAAGTCCCTTCGTCGCCCCCGTCAACCGAGAGAAGATCCAGCGTCTCCGCGATCGCCCCCGGGATCGGTTGGCCGTCACGAAACCATTGATACGTGTAAGGCGGCACGCCGCTCGCACTGGAAGTGAAGGTAAACGGTTCGCCATAGGTCACCACCACGTCGCCCGGGCCGATGCTCGCCAACAGACCACCGACGGGGAACGCGTATTCGTAGGAGAAGCCGAGATAATTGTCGGTCGCGTCGATCGTCACCAGAACCCGGATCATCCCGGCTCCGGTGATCGTCGCGTTTTCCCCCGCCGCGCGAACCAGCACGTGGTGTTGGCCCGCCGCGATGGCGTCGACATTGGCTCCCGCCACCCGCAACTCCTGAGGCGAATTGAGCAGCGCGGAATCATATCCCCAGGAGACAAGCCGTCCGTCGGTCAAAATGGCGTGTCCATGATCGTAGTGGAAGGCGAAATCGACCACCGATCCCTGGATGGCGGACGGCACCTCCGGGGCGGCTCCCCAGGCGACCAATACTCCGTCGTCGCGGAGTGCCATCGCTCCGCCGAACACGAGGCCAAGCTTGGTCACGTTCGATTGCGCCGCGCTCGGAACCGGCGTCGGCGCCCCGGATCCCCAGACATGCACCCGTCCTTCGTCGTCGACTGCCCCCGAGGCACTTCCACCGGCCGCGACCGCGACGAGATTGCGGGCGTTGATATCGGCCGGCACGGTGGTGACGCTTCCCCATGCCCGGGCGTTGCCGTCATCGAGGAGGGCGACGTAGTGATAATCCCCGGCGGCGATGTCGACCACCTTGCCCTGGATGTCGGCCGGGACGCTGGTTTGGTTCTGATTCGCCCATCCCCATGCCGCGACAAATCCCGCCGAGTTCACCGCCGCCCGCGAATACTGGGCGGCCGCCACCCGCACCGCTCCCCCAAAATGCATCGGCGGATTGTTCTCTCCCATCCAGTCATTCCCCCAGGCGAAAACCCAACCTCCGGTCATCGCCGCCACATTGCCGTGATGGGAGACATCGAAGTGCTCGACGCCGTGGTCCAGCACCCCCGGCAAGGAAAGAGCCGCTCCCGCCGCCTGCCAGTTGCCCCAACTGAAGAATTGGCTGCTCCGGACCGGCCCTTCCACCAAGGTCACCCGCGCCAACGCGCCGTCGTTGCCGCCCGCCAGGTCACTCAACCGGAAATTTTCCCCGATCGATACGTTTTCCGGCGAAACCAACGCCACTTCCCTCACGGCCCGTTCGATGACAAACTCCAAATCGAGCCCGCCGTCGTAATAGTCGGAGACCGGTCGCACCGCGACCTGGTAGGTGCCCGCGTTCACCGGCGGAATCGGACTTGGTCCATGGACGACCCCACCGTTCGAAATCCCGAAGTATGTCACCGAATATTCGATACCTTCCGGCAACACCAATACCGTCACCGGATCCGCGGCGGTTCCGTTGTAAACGCGGATGATCCGCCCGTCGACCGCTTCGGGGGCGTCGAACACCACAATCAAATCTCCGACTTGCAGCTCGGCTTCCCCGGATCCGATGTGATTCGCGTCGGCGACGGTCGCCTCCACCCGGTAATGCCCGGCGGCGGTCGGGGGTTCGGAGGATAGATATTCGGCGTCGGGAAAAATCCCCCGATAGAGAACCGCCACGTCCAATCCGGCCGGTTCGGTGGTCACCGTCACCGGCTCCACCGCGGATCCGGTGGCGGCACGGGTGATTATGCCCTCGATCAACTCCGGGAATCCGACGATCGCCGGGGCGGGGAGAATCTGGAATGAAACCGTCCGCGTTCCGAAATGGTTCGGGTCGACGATTTCGATCTCCGCCTGATACGTTCCCGCATCCCGCGGTTCCGCCGGATTTCCTTCACGGGTATAGACGATTTCATAGGCCAACCCCGACGGCACTGTCGCCACCGGCAGCGTATGGATATTCTGGTTAAAAACCGGCTCGAACGGCGCGACGCTGATTTCGGCCTCTCGCGGGGCGATGACCAGCGTCCCGGTGGTCGTCCCGATAAATCCGGGCTCGGCCACCGTCGCGACCACCTCGTAACTCCCCGCATCGACCGGAATCGCCGGCGACCCGTTGTAATGAATCGTCACCGCCAGTCCTTCCGGAACCGTGGCAACCGTCACCGGTCGTTCCCCTCCGTCATAGACTTGCAGAAGGTTCTCCAAAATGACCTCCGCGGTTTGCCCGACCACTTCGATTTCCCGCACCACCGGCGCCGCCGCCTGGAAGTTGCCCGTCTCCGGCGCGACCGCTTCCACGACTACGGTTCCGGGTTCGGTTCCGGTCAGCGTAGTTTCGTCGAGCGTCGCGGCCCCGGAAAGAAGCCGAAACTCCACCGATTGACCGGAATAAGTCGTCGCTTCGAGCGATACTGGCCGGAGCAGATCGATCGTCGCCGGAGGGTTGAATTGAATGGTTTGGATCGCCTTGCCAATGACCAGCGTCGCCGTGGCGCCGCCCGCGTAGTTGGAATCCGCGGACATCACCTCCACGTCGTAAGATCCCGCGTCGACCGCCTCCGCGACGACCACGCCATCCCGACGCAGAACGACCGTAACCGGCACTCCCTCCGGGTCCACCGTGAGCGTTGGAGTCACCGCCCCGCCCGTGTAGGAATGGGAAAGTCCGGTGATCTGGACCGACAACGGCGCAGGCTGGATCACGAAATTCCCGCTCAGGCTTCCCTGGAACCCGGGATCCGTCGACGACACCGAAAACGCGTAGGTCCCGGCCGCGACGGCCTCGGCAACGGTGCTCCCGCTACGGCTGATCTGCCACTGAAGAGGGACGTTCGCCGGTTCGGTGGTCAAGCCGGGGAGTTTCGGTGTTCCGTCGTAGATCAACGGACTGTCGTCCATCGTGTAAATAACCTCGGTCGGATCGACGTAAACCGTGGCAGTGCGGCTGCCCCAGTAATTCGGATTATCGACCGCGACGACCATCCGGTAGGTCCCGACGTCCCGGAGGTATGGCACCGGATCCCGCTCCGGATAAAGAGGCGTGAACGTGTAGCGCAACGGCACGTCGGGTGGATCGGTCGTGACCACCGGCAATTGGTTTTCCCCGGTGTAATTCAATCTCAATGGTCCGAGCGTCAGGGTCACCCAGATGTGGTCAATCCACACCAGCATCTCCCGGAGGCCATAATAGTTTGGTTCATCGACGATCAGTCTCACTTCGTACTCGCCGGCGTCGGTCGGAGGACCGTCGAGCCCGACGAATTCGACCGTGTAGGGCAATCCGGCCGGATTGGTCGTGACCGCCAATTCGATCGGTTCGCCGGTGTAGTCGAAAAATGGCGACGCGGTGAAGGTCACCGGAGCCCGGGTGATCTCCATTGTGGCCGTCGCGTACCCGAAATAATTGGCGTTTTCCGCCGTTGCTTCGACGGTGTAAATGCCGGCATTAACCGGAGGGTCGGGAGATCCGTCGTAAGTGATTGCGATGGAATTCGGGTGGATTCTCCCGGCGTCGGTGGTCGATCCATTCGCGACCTTCGGCCCGCCGTCGTAGACCAGGTTCCATGGCAACATGATTCCGATCTGGACCTCCCGTTTCGCGAATTCGACCGTTTGCTCCACCGGCGCCGCCGCCAGAAACCGGTGATCACCGGGTTGGATGGCGCGCACCGTCACTTGACCGGCTCCGGTCGAGCGTAGACGCGATCCCACCTCGACCACCGCCGGCCCCGCCACCACCTGATATTCGACCGCCAGGCCGGAACTGGCCGTCGCGGCCAATTCGACCGGGTCATCCCCGAAGATGCCGTCGGCGATCTCCGGGAAATCAAGAGTTTGGGACGCCCGCTCGATCGACATGACGGCTTGACCCATTCCATAGTGATTCAGGCTGTCGACCGTCGCCGTGAGGGTGATTTGCCCCGGAAGAACCGTTTCCCCGCCGTAGACGAGCGTGACCGGCAGACCAGCCGGAACGGTTTCGACAACCGCTTCCTTCGGCACTCCGTCGTAAACGTGGGTGAGACCGCTCCAAACGAATTCGACGCCCGCCCGAAGGATGACCAACGTCCCACTCGCCTCTCCTTCGTAATCCGGATGATCGACCGCGGCCACCACTTCGTAGCTCCCGGCGTTGACCGGCAACTCAGACGAACCGTCGTAGGTCACCACCACCGGCAGGCCTGGCGGATTCGTAACCACCTGCACCCCTTTCGCCTCTCCGTCGTAGACCGGAGGAATATCCGGCAGGACCAATGTGATCGTCGGCGCTTCCACGGTCAGGACCACCACGGTCTCGGCCGGATGGTGATGCGCGTCTCCAGCTTGGAAAGCCCGCAACCGGACCTCCCCCATCCCGTGGATGGTCAGACCGCCTGATCCCAGGGTGGCGGGTCCCGAAAGAACTTGATAACTCACCGGTAGCCCCACCGAGGAGAACTCCGGCAACTCAAGAGTTCCGACATCGGCTTTGACGGTTTCCGGAAGGCCGGGGTCGACACTCTGCACGATCCGGTCGATCACGAAAACCGCCTCCGTGGATCCCGTGAAATTCTGATCCCAAATGACCGCGGAAAACGGATACGAACCCGGCTCGACCGGATCGCCTCCGGAATGGGCGAAAGCGATCGTCACCATGGCCACGTCGGCTTCGGTCACCGGCACCGGGCGATGGGGCGATCCATCGTAAGTCACTTGCAGCGTTTCAAAGCCGACTTCGATTTCCTTCTGCGCGATGACCATGAAGAAATCCATCTCCCCGGTGAACGACGGATGCGCCGATTCAATTTTCACCTCATAGGCCCCCGCGTTGATCGGCGGAATCTGGGAGAAATCCCAATCGTTGTTGTAGGTGACCGTGAAGGGCACGCCCGCCGGATGAACGATCACCTCCGGCGCAGCCGCCGGTTCTCCGGTGAAGGTGCGGTAAACCACATTTCCTTCGGTTTCAGCCAGAGCGAAGGTGACTTGATTCGTTCCCACCACCAAATCGATGGTGGCCACGCCGAAATGATTTGGTCCGCTCGCCTCGACCGTCACTTCGTAGATCCCGCCTTCCGACGGAGGCTCCGACGATTCGTAGCCCTCGTCCGGGAAAACCCTCCGGTAGACGATACTTGTTCCAAGTCCTTCGGGGGTCACCGCAAACTCCACCGGAGCGACCGGTTCTCCGGTCTCGGGACGGACCACCACGCCATCTTCCTCCTCCGGAAAAACGATGGAAGGCTCGGCCCGGCCGATGGTAAACGGAAAGGAGGCTAATCCGATGTGGTTCGTATCCAGAATTTCCACGTCCGCCATATAAGATCCGGCGTCGACCGGCGCAGTCTCCGTCCCATTTTTCCAATAGGTGATATCAAAGGCCAACCCTTCCGGGACGGTCACCACCGGCAGTGCCTGCAGGGTGCCGTCGTAAATCGGAGCGAATGGTCCGACGGTGATTTCGGCGGTCGCCGGCGAAACCACCAGGACTCCTTCCGCCCGGCCGCTGAAACCGGGTTCCACGACAACCGCTTCCACCATGTAGCTTCCGGCATTCACCGGCGGCGTCTCGCTGCCGTCATACCAGACCACAACCTGCAATCCCGCCGGATCCGTCGTCGGCTCGACGGTTTTCGGTTGGCCATCGAATCCTTGCTCAAGTCCGGCAAGTGTCACTGTCGCCGGCTCCCCCTCGATCACGATCTGGCGGAGAATCGACGCGGCGCTTTCGAAGTTGAGGGATTCTTCGTAGTAGGCTTCGACGACAACCGTCCCGATCTCGGTTCCGGTGAATTGGTTCCCCTCCAACCTCCCGCTTCCTTCGACAATTCGCAATCCGACCGGTTGGCCGGCGCTCGAAACCGCATCCAGCGAAACCGTTTCCCAAACCGGCAACGATTCCGGCGCCAGAAACGAAAGCGTATGGGACGCCTTGGCGATGACCAATTCGCCTGAAAATGTTCCGGCGTAGTTGGAATCTGACGACTCCACCACCACCGCGTAAACCCCGGCGTCGACCGCTTCCTCCACGACATTTCCGTCCCGGCGCAAAATCGTCTCCACCGGGATTCCGGCGGGCGAGACAGTTACCTGCGGCATCCAGGCGTTTCCATTATAAACGCCTTCCAGCCCGGTCACTTCGATTTCCAACGGAGCCGGCACGATGGTCACCGTTCCCGATGTGCCGCCCAGGAATCCGGGATCGGTCGGGGAAACCGAATAAACGTATTCTCCCGCGTCGACGATGTCGGCCACCGGCACCCCGTTCCGCTCAATCGTCCATTGCAGCGGGACGTTCGCCGGCTCGGTGGTCAGGAAGGAGCGCTGGGAACCGCCATGGAAAACGAGCGGTCCTTCGTCGATATGATAGACCACCTCGGCCGGATCGACATACACGAACAACGTCCGCTCGCCGAGATGGTTCGGATCGTCGATGACAATGGTCACCAGATAACTCCCGACGTGACGCAAATGCGTGGTTGGTGGTCCCCACGGACTATGGGGATTGACCGTCAAATTGTAGTTCAAACCGGGCGGATCGGTGATCACTTCCGGCAATTGGTCGCCTCCGGTATAGGGAAGGCGGTTCGCCGCCACCGAGATCGACGCGTAAACGGGCCTGATTTCGATCGCCTGCTCCCGTGAACCGTAGTGGTTCTCCGAATCGACCGTGATCCGCGCCGTGAAGTCACCGGCGTCCACCGGGACTCCGTCGAATCCCGGGAAATCGACGGTAAACGGGAGCGAACCCGGCGTCACCGTGATCCGTAGATCAACCGGGAGCCCGGTGTATTCGTAATATGGATCGATGCTGATTCCGGGTTCAGCCCGCTCGATCACCATGATGGTGGAATAGTGGGCGGTATGGTTGGCGGTTTCCGCCGTGGCGACAACTTCATAGGTGCCCGCGTCCACCGGTGGAGTGGACGATCCGTTATAGGTGATTTGGATCTGCGAAGCGGCGATCCGGTACGGTTCGGTCGAGAATGCGACCGCCTCCTTCAGCGTCCCGCTGTAGACCAGGTTCGGAGGCAACGTGACCCCGATTTCGACTTCCCGCTTGGCCACGGCGAACGAACGGGTCACCGGCGTCGCCGGATGGTAGAAGAAATTACCCGCCTGCCGCGCCTCGACCGTCACTTCTCCCGCCCCGGTGATCGTCAACACCCCGGAATGACTGACCCAGGCGGGGCCGGACAAAACCGCGTATTGCACGGCCAGGGCGGAACTGGCGATCGCCTCAAGTTGAATCGGTTCGTCATCGACGACCGCATCGGAGAGCTCCGGAAAATCGATCGTCTGCGGCGCCCGGTCGATGATCATGACCGCCGATTCTTCGCCGAAATGGTTTGGCCCGCTCGCCGTGGCGAACACCGTCACGTTTCCGGGCTCGATCGTCGACGCCATATAATCGAGCACCAAATTCAAGTCTGCCGGGGAGGTCAGGACCAAAACTTTCTTCGGTTCGCCGTCGTAGACATGTTCCAGATTGAACCATGAGAACACCGGCGCCGCCCGGCGAATCGTCATCGTTCCGGTAGCCGAACCGCTGTAATTCGGATGGTTCACCGTTGCCACGACCGAGTAGGTTCCCGCGTTCACCGGGTTCGCCGGAGAACCGGCATAGGTCACCGAAACGGGCAATCCCGGAGGATCGGTCACCACTTCTAACGATTTCCCGAAGCCGTCGTAGACCAGCGCCTCGGACGGTTGGACGATTTGAACCGTCGCTTCGGCCGGCGCGACCGTGATGGTCGTCTCGTATTCGGCGAAGTAATACCTGCTCGTCGCCTCGCTGAAACTCCGCAACACGATCACCCCCGCGCCGTCCAGGGAGAGTCCTCCCTCGGTCACCGTGCCAGGGCCGGATATCACTTCATGGGACACCGGAAGTCCGGCCGACGATTCCGTCGGTAACACGATAGGTCCGGCACCGAACAATGCCGTGGCGGGCAAGTCGGGCGACACCGATTGCGGGGCACGGTCGATGACCAGCGTCGCGTCCCCGCTTCCGGTGTGATTCGAATCCACCACTTCGGCCGTGACCAAATAGGTCCCCGGCTCGACCGGCGGTTCCTCTTGCCCGTCGTACCAGAGGTTCACCGCCAGGCCGGCGGGACCGGTCGTGATCGTCGGCACTTTGGGCGACCCGTCGAAAACCGTCTCCAGGTTTCCGAACGACAGCGAAACAGGTGCTTTCCCGATCATCAAAGGCAAGACCAGCGATCCTTCGAAACGGGGATCTTCCACTTCGGCTGTGATGGTGTAGGTTCCGGCCAAGGTCGGCGGCGTATCCGACGGACCATACAATGTGCCATCGTTCGCCTCCCCGGAATACCTCACCGCGACCGCCACCCCTTCTGGTTCCGTCGTCGCGACCGGTGCCACCACGGGGATACCGTTGAAGGTGCGCTGAATCACACCTGAATCAAACCCATCCAGCATCACCCAGGCCTGCCGCTGAGAAACATTGAAGGTGATTTCGACCTCGCCCGCCTCCACGTTGGCGGTTTGCGGAATCGTCGCGACCAGGTTCGCCGTTCCGGCGGAACGGACCTCCAGTTGGGTGGTCGGCTTCAACGCCGCCGCCGCCCCCCAGTGGGCGCGGACCCGGTCGACTCCCTCGCGGGCGGCCGCCGGAACATCGGCCGCCGGTCCGCCGCCGGTACCATGGACGCGTCCATCTTCACCGAGAAACAAAACGAAATCCGCGCCCGCTTCCGCCGCCCGGAAAGGCGCTCCGGTTCCGGAAACGCCACCCATCGCTCCCCAGGAGACGGCGGTGCCGTCCGACAGAATAGCCACACTGGTGTCCCAGCCGGCACCGATCCCTTTCGCCGCCTGACCGAGGCTCGGCACGCCGGTTTGCCCGTTGCCGTTGTCTCCCCAGGCGTAGACCTGTCCGTCGACGGTCAGGGCCAACACATGGTTTCGTCCGGAAGCGATCGCGATCACCTCGGCTTCTTCCAACCCGGCCGGGATCGCGGCAAGCCCGAACGTGTCGCCGGTCCCAACGACCATGGCGAGACGGCCATCGTTCGACAGAACCAAACAGTGCCGGTCGCCGGAAGCGATCGCCTTCACGTTGAAGGCGAACTCCGCCGGAAGTTCGTATGCCACGTAGGACTGGGAGGAATTGATCAAGAAGTGACGCACCTCGCTTCCATCCTCCAAGGCCACCCAAGCCCCAGGGCCAAAGTCCAGATTACCGTGTCCGATCGCTCCGATGTTCTCCCATTCGAACACGCGTCCGTTATAAACTTCCCACCCCACGGCTTTCCCTCCGGGAACCAGGGCAATGCCGCCCCAACCGTTCACGATCAAATCCAGGGCCCGCGCGGGCGCTCCATTCGTGGCCGCCCCGCCCCAGGTGACGACATCGCTCAGCCAAACCGCGTTCAAGTTCCCTGGTTCGATCTTCCACGCGATTTCTCCGCCGTTTGATGAAAAATAATCATCAAGGTCAATCAAGTCCCCGGCCTGGATTCCGGTCGTCGGTTGCACCTCGATCAGGTTGGCGGGAGCCCGGGCGATTTCGAGTTCCACTGTCGCGGAACCGGTGATCGCCTCGCCGACAACCGTCGCCGTCACAGTGTAGGTTCCCGCGTTCACCGGAGGGTTCCCCGACGGACCGAAAGAAAGGCCGTCGTTACCGGTGCCCGAATACACGACGTTCACTTCGACCCCGGATGGCGTGGTAGCCGCCGTCACCGCCGGTTGTGCCGCGCCGCTGAAGACACGGTGGACGACTCCATCCACCGCTTCCGGAAAGTAAACCTCCACCTCTTCCGGAAGAACCTGGTAATCGACCGTCGCCGTCCCCGCGTGGGTTTCGGCGTCGACGGTGGCTGTCAAACGGTAATTTCCGACTTGATCCGGCGGCACCGAAGTGGGCCCGTAGGAAGCCGTTCCCGGGGCCGACTCGAAGGTCAGCGTCGGGGAAAATCCGGACGGGTCGACCGTCACCTCAAAAGATGCTCCATGTTCTCCGACGATCCGGCGAATCACCCCGTCCACGGCTTCGGGAAAACCGATCTGCACCGTCGCCCGCCCCACCGTCAATTCGGCTGATGCGGTCCCGAAGTAGGTCGGCGTGTCGACCACCAGTTCCACCGGGTAAACTCCGGGCATTACCGGCGCGCTGCCCCCGGGATAGGTCACGCTCACCGGGAGCCCGGGCGGAACGGTGACAAAGGAGACCTCGCGCGGAGTCCCGTCATAGACCTGCGCCAGATCTCCCGGGATGATTTCGGCTTCGCCCCGGGTCACGGAAACATCGACGCTTCCCGAGGTCGCGAAGAAGCGCCGCAGGTCATCCGGCACAAACTCCCAACCGACCTCCAGGACGCCCGGCGTCAATGGGGACCCGTCGGCGACCCCAAAGGTGAACTCGCCGGTCACCGATGCCTGCGGAGCGAAGTCGGCATGGGTCAATGTCGCCGGGTATTGATAATTCGGTGACGCGATTGTCACTCCCGGGTCCATTCGCGGATGCCGGACGAAGGTGAGACTGACCGGTTCTCCCGCGGTGGTGTCGAACGGCGCGGTTTCCGGTTCGGTGAACCAGGCCTCGCCGGCCACCACTCGAACGGTGCCGGCCGTGCGCGACGGAATCTCCACCACCGCCACGCCGTCGCCCCCGGTCGAAGCCTGAAAGGTTTTCCCTTCGGCGGCCGCCCAAACCGTGGCCCCGGCAACCGGCACTCCACCGTCGTCGGTCACCACGACTTCGATCTCTGGATAAACGGCGGTCGCCGCGAAATTCGATTCGTTTGTCGTCGAGGTGTCGACCGACCAGTTGTTTCCGGAGAACCACCAGAGGTCGCTGTCGAGAATGATTTCGTAAAAACCGGGGGCCAGGCCGGCGAAGAGGTATTCGCCGTTTTCATCCGTCAGCATATGGCGTTCGAACCGCTGTTCCGCCGGCCGCATCGGTTCGATCTCCAAGCTCCAGTCGTGAACGGTGTGCGTCCCCGACCAAAGGCCGTAGAGCCGGAGGGTCCATGTTCCCCCGGCCGGTTTGCCATGCAATCGGGAGAACGGATCGACCGGCGCAAACTCGGTGTTGCCGGTGTAAAAAGTGTCGAGCAACATCGGCGGAAACCGGTCGTTGAACATCCGGTTTCCGAGCGTTTCGTTGTTATGACGTTCGATCCGAACCAAGGTGCCGTCCGGGTGGATCAGGTGAACCTCCTCATTGGCGTAGCTGGTGAAGAGGCGTAAGGTCAGATCCTGGATCAGCGCGTTACTATCCACTTCCAGCTCGAATTCCGTCCAGGCGCTCTGGACGTAGGTTCCGGTGTTGCCATGAAAAACGCCGTTCACCGGGCGGAGGATGACCCCCACCCCGGAGACCGGTATTCCGGCGGCGTCGACCACAGTACCGCCGATCTTCGTGTTGGCTCCGGCCACGAAGAGGACGCCGGAAACATCACCGGTCAACGGCGCCCACTCGCCGGTCTCGGTCTCCAACGTGAAGCCGGAGCGAATCGCCTCCAACCGGACGTTGCCGGAAGGGATCTGTTCCAGGGCGAACGATCCGTCGAGGGGCGTCACCGTGCGGCGCAAGATGGTGTTTGTATCCCCATCGATGGCACGGATTTCGACTCCCGCCAACGCGTTCCCGCGGACCCGGACATCGCCGGAAATCCGGTTCATCCGGGTCAGCTCGATCTCGGCCTCGGAATCGCTTCCGACCGGGATCGAAACGAGTTCCCGTGAATAGCGCCACAATTTCGGTTGAGCCCTTGCCAACTCCTGGTGCTCCGCCGCCGTGGTTCCCCCGCCGAGTCTCGTCGCGGGGAGGATGAAGTAATTGCCGCCAGGCAAGTCGTAGAATCGGGCTATGCCCGTCGAATCCGTCACCGCCACTTCGCGACGGTCGACGTTGTGGCGGCGGATGTTCAACTCGAGTCGCCACGCGCTCCAGACCGGTTGCCAAACCACATAGTTGGGGAATCGGACGACCAACCGGTATTCCCCGGGCGCCCGCCGGCCCGCCCAAGCGTGGCTGGTGTCGGTCCGGGTGTAGACGTGATCGAAGCCGACCAGCGTCTCCTGGGCCGAATCGAAGACCAACTCGTCTCCGTCAGGTCCGATCAACACGTAGGTGAACGGAGCGTTGTCATAGACCGAGTTGTGGGCGGTGTCCCGATGGTAGAAGCGCAGGGACCGGATCGTGTCGAATTCCTGACCGGTGAAGGTGAGCGTTCCGACCTCGACCTCCTTTTCTCCGCGATAGTCGATCATCACGGCCGATCCGGGAGTTGCTTGAGCGAGGGTGAGATTCGATCCGCCGGTCGATCGGGTGATCAGGACCGGTTGCCCGGGTCTTTGTATTCCAACCTCGGATACGTCGACCGCCAGCGTGGAGCCGATCGCACCGAATGGCGGGATGTCGCCGTCGACAGGATACGATATAGCGATCCCCCCCACCGGCCAGTCGTAGGCCGACGAGACGCCGAGGATTCGGTAATCTCCGGGATAAAGCCCCGGGTAGAGCTCGTTCCAGCCGGTCAGGTGCAAAACACCGTCCGCGTCGGTCGTCAGCAGACGGTCGTATCCGAAGGGTCCCGTCACCCGCACCTGGACGTTGGCCAACGGTTGGCCGGTGGCCGAAACGACGGGAACCGCGAAGGGCGCGGCCGTCGGATAGGCCCGGACCGTCAGGAATTCGGTGAAGGATGGGTCGACTTCCCGTTCGATCGGGGTGCCGAGGTGATTGAGCCAATCCCCTTCGACCCGCAGCATTTGCATTCCGGGGGACAAGCCGTCGAGGAAGAAGCCGCCGTTTTCATCGGTCACGGAACTGACTCCTCCAAGAGTCACGACCGCCCCGGCGATCGGGTTGTCCGATTCCGTCCGCAGGACTCCCCGCAAACTGAGGTTCCCGACGAAGTCGAGCCGGGCGCCTTCCACCACGGCCTGAGTTTGGAGCCGAATGTCTCCGGTCGAACCACGGTAGCGGTCATGGAACGGACCGACCGAAAAGCGGCCGGGCGGCAGGTCGGCGAACTCGAACGATCCGTCCGATCCGGTCAACACGTAATCCGAGCCGCCGTCGGCCTGTTTCAAAATCAACCGGGCCGATTTGATCCGACCGTAGGACATCGTCCCGCGGTTGGTGCCGGTTAAAAAGAGGCGGAGGTTCCACTCGCCGGCGGTGGTGACGTTGTTTTGATTGGCAAAGAAATGAAATCCGCCCCCGAACCAGAGCGACTGCTTGGCGGTGCCGTTGCGAAACGGAATCCGGGCGGTCCCGAGTCCCGGTCGTTCGAAACGTTCGTTGCCATACCAGGTCCATTTCTGCAGCGGCAACTCCGCCATCACCACCAAGGTCCGGCCGGTCATGTCCGACGGAATGTCTTCCAGTTCCAACTCGAGTTCGAAATCATCCAAAAAACGGATATGGTCGGGCACCCAAAAGCGAAGCGAGGCCCCTTCCGTGGTGTTCAGCGTCCATGGCGGATCGAAAACCGGAACGATTCTCGCGCCGTCGGACAGTCCGGCCGCATGCGCCGGGATCTCCAGGCCGTGACGGAAAAGTTGCAGATGTTGATTGCCCGCGGGAGTTCCGTCGGGGAAGTAGGCAGTGCCGCGGATCTGACGGTTGTAGGTCATCAAGCGGACCTCGCTGTGGGCGGAGTTTCCGGGAGCTGGTCCCATTGCCGCCACGGTGTTGGCGTCGGCCGCAAGACCGCGCAACGGATGCAGTCCTTCCAGGGTTTCCGATCCGGCCAAGGTCCAGTTGTTGTCGCCCCGTTGCCAAAGATGGATCCGCGTTTCGTTTGAAGCGCGGGCGCTGACGACGATCAACCCGTCGCCATGGGCGACGTGTTCGCCGGTATGGGTTTCTCCGGGCCGGGCGCCGATTTCGGTGATGTTCCAGGAACCGGGCGTCAACTGCTCGACCAAGGCGAACTGGTTCAATCCCGGCAAACCGACCACGACGCTCTCGCCTCGGGCGGAGAGTTTCGCCGCTCCGGCATTCTCCCAGGAAGCCAACAGGTCGATCGTCGTAGGGGCGGACGAAGTCGGCGCGGTGTAGCGGTGCAGATGGACGAAGGAGTCGTCCTCTTCGAGCAGGAAAACCTCCTCGCCGAGGATCGCGATGTCGATCACCCGGCCTTTGAAATCGACGTCGGTGGTGACGTCGGCCAACTTGACCCAACTGTTTCCCGACCGCCGAAAATGGTGGAGTTTGCATGGTCCGTATCCATCTTCGATCGCGAGAAATTGCATCGGATCAAAACCTCCGCCGGAAACCGCCACCGCGTAGTTGGTCCCGACTCCGACCATCCGGCCGACTTCAGTATAACGCGTTCCGCCGAGGCCGGTGACGGAGCTGATCGTTCCCAACTCGGAGTCGATCTTGCGGAACGCGACCGGAGCGAAGAAAGGGCCGTCGTTCGCCGGACGCTGGAAGAAATAAACCCCGCCGGTGACGTTCGGGCCGTTGATCTGAGTGTATCCAGCGAGGTAATTCACCCATGCCATGGTTTGGATGCCAGGGGCGCCGATCATGATCGAGGAGTTGGACAAGGCGATGCTTTCCCCGAAACGGCCGCCTTCCAGGTTGGCTTGGCTCGTTTCTCCGCGCAGCATCCGGGCCGCATGGCTCCAATCGTTGAGAACATCCTCGTATTGCCAGGCTCCGTCGCGAAACCGGAAAACGAATACGGCTCCGACCTCCTCGATGAGCCCGCCTTCCAGCCAGTTCAACAAGGCGAGTCCCAAGGTCACCATCTGGAACGTCAGATCGCTGTATCCGGATCCTCCTGCGACTCCCCCCGAGAGTTCGTCGGCGAAGTTAAAAGCGGCGTCGGACATATCGTCTCGGCTCCGCTGAACCAGATTGTACCCGGGAACTCCGACGAGGCAGAGGTCGCGGTCGATCCGGATCACCGTGCCCCGCTCTTCCAAGATCATCCGGTCGCTGGTCACTTCGCCGAACATCCCTAAGGGGCGCATCGGTCGGAAAACCGGATCGATTTCGACCGGATAAACCGCGTCGCGGTCGTCGACCTCGATGCCGAACATCCCGGACTCCCCGCTGGCAACGAACCGCGCCGGCAACTGTCGTCCGGTCGCGTCGTAAACCAAGAGTGTGTCGTAGATCACGGTCTTCCCCCCTTCACCCGAGAAACGGACCGCTTCCGGTTCCACCCCCGCGACCCGCAGGCCGCCGAGAACCCGGATGCTCACCGCGAGATCGCCTCCGGTTGTGCCCGGTTTTTCATGCACGATGAAAGTCTGCTTCAGTCCATCCGGCAGGTTCTCCAAACGCTCGCTCACGCCGGTCCGCCAAACGTTTCCTTCGATTCCCTCGGCTGTCAGCCCGGTGACGGCGCCCGGATCGCGCTTCGCCCCTCCCGTCCGGCCGAATTCCGCCACTTGAAGAACCGAAGAAACGCCGCCGCTGTGAAACGCGGTTCCATGCTGGGAGAAAAGCACCGTGACATTGTCGGCGGCATGGTGGGAACGCCAGACGGGGCCAAGTTCCGGATCCTCCGCGAGCGGGAAAAACAAGCCCGGATTCGGCGGTGGTGCAACAGTGCTATTACCGGCGGCGGCAGGAATATCTTCGGCTTGAGCGGTTCCGCCTCCCCTGGAAAAAAGAAAGCAAAAGATGGCAACGGCGAAAAAGGCGGACCGAGACGCGCGAAAGTTCATGAAAATGGGACCAAAACAAAGGAAACTTATAACAACTATTTAACAAGTTAACAGAGTTTCCACTAGGCCGCCAATAGGGTTAATCCCTTAAAATATGGGCGGCTCGGTCTCGATCCTACCTCTGCCGGGGGGCTATTCCTTTTGCAGCGCCGCCTGACGTTCCAGCATCGTCGGATGGGAATAATAGAAGCCGCTATAAAGGGGGTGCGGGGTCAGATTGCTCAGATTCTTCTCCGAGAGCTTCCTCAGCGCCCCGATCATCGGGGCGGATTTCCCCATTGCGTCGCGGGCGAAGGCGTCGGCCTCGTATTCGTGTTTCCGCGACAAAAGGTTGAATACCGGACTCAGCCAGAACGTGACCAGACCGCTCACCAAGGTGAAGAGCAAAAAGGCGGGGGCGATCGTCGTCGGTTCCGGTCCGAAGCCGAAGCTCTCGTAAAACCAGGGGCTTTCCGCCAGCCAGGCGATCAATCCGAAGGCAATGAAAACCATCACCGCCGACATCGCCAACATCCGGGGAATGTGCCCCTTCTTGTAATGGCCGATTTCATGGGCCAGAACCGCCTCCAATTCAGGCTGGGGCAATTGCTCCACCAGCGTATCGAACAAAACGATCCGGCGGAACCGGCCGAAGCCGGTGAAAAAGGCATTGGAGTGGCCCGAACGTCGACTGCCATCCATGATCTGGATGGTTTTCGCCTGAAATCCGGTCCGGTCCGCCAAACTCATCAACCGCTCCCGCAACTCGCCTTCCGGCAACGGGGTGAACTTGTTGAAAAGAGGCATGATCACCATCGGATACAAAACCATCATCACCAGTTGGAACGCGAAGAAGAAGACGAATCCCCAGATCCACCACCAGCCGCCGATCCAACCGACCAGGGCCAACAAGACATAAATGAGAGGAAAACCGATGATCAGTCCGACCACCAGGCCTTTGATTTTATCCGTGATCCAAAGTTTGAGCGTACTCTTGTTGAAGCCAAAACGTTCTTCCAGGCGGAATTGCGCCCACCATTCGAGCGGGATTCCCGGTATCGAAATCAACAGAAGCGCCGCGATGATATAGAGGGAATCAACCCAAACGGCGCGGCCCAAAGCGCTTTGAAACAGTTCGTAAAGCCACGGCAAAAAACCGGAAAAGATCACCGCCACCAACACGGCCGCTCCGTATACATGGTCGACCAGGCTGAACTTGTTTTTGGCCAAGGTGTAATCGACGGCCTTTTGATAGGTCGGCTCGTCCATCACATTTTCGAGGCCGGGAGGAATAGCCCCGGCATGGCGCATCACTTGACGCCGGTTCAACAGATCGAGGACCATCTCCGCCG
Source organism: Verruconatronum alginivorum (assembly GCF_056590205.1). Taxonomy (NCBI): domain Bacteria; kingdom Pseudomonadati; phylum Verrucomicrobiota; class Opitutia; order Opitutales; family Verruconatronaceae; genus Verruconatronum; species Verruconatronum alginivorum. The sequence continues at coordinate 5,936,512 of NZ_JBWPVQ010000001.1, forward strand.
CGGTTTTCACCAACAGCAGAATTAGAAATAGCAAGAGAATCAAATTCATGAAAGCCAGGATCCGGGCTGTGCCCGGGAATCAACGTGGAATGAAACTGGTTTTCGAGGCGAAGCCTCTTTGGAGTGCTCCGCGTCCTCGCGGAGCTTTCGAGCACGCGGAAGGACTCCGGCCGTCGAATGGTTGCCGGACGTGCGGTTGTCGCGGACCGTTCGAAAGCGGTGCGGGGACGCACCGCACTCCAAAGCGCTCCGCGCGAAAACCGGATCACCCTGCAACCCGCTTGAACAGTGAAGTTTCATCATAGAAGGATAGCGAAATCAATGTCCGTGGCCGGCGTGGCTGTCGGCTCCAAACGACCAGCGGCGACCGCTCCAAAGGGTATGATCGCCGCGCTCAACTCGGATGTCGAAGCGAAACTCCCCCATCGGATGGAAACGCCAGGTGGTCGGGCCGAAGGACTCCGTTTTCGCATCCCACGATAATGTTTCCCATTCGTCGTTGTAGGCGACCCGCACCTGGTGCTCCTCAGGATTCCACTCCGCTCGTTCCCGAACCGGGCGCAAAAAGACGTGCAAATGAAAATCAAAGCCTTCGAATCGAGCAAGTTCCATCGAAAAGCGCTCTCCGTCGAGATTGAGGAAATAAACGTTTCCGTCGTGCGGACCGACCGGAGTATTCCGCCGCTGGTAGTCAAGGATGCGTGGATAAAGCACGACGGAAGCCAAGAGACCGAGAAAGAGGAGCACCCCGCCGGCGATAAAATAGCCCTTCTTCGACCGGTTTTGCTCGCTGATTACGTTTGGTTCGTCTGAAAAGCTCATGGATGGATTCGAGGTCCCGTTCTTCCGGGTGAGACATCGGAGAAAACGACATGTTGCCATTCGTTCGCGTGATGTAAAGCCATCAAACGCCAAAGCAGTTTAACCAAACAGAAGCCTATTCGATTCGACAGCGGGAAACCGCCTACAACAATCGCCCAGATGAGATATCGTTGTCGAGGCCCGTCCCGCTAAAAAAACTGCCTGGTGCAACGATCTGATGCCCAAACGGAAGCGCCAAATCCCGGCGGGAAGGGCGAAAAAATCGACTGCTCTCACGCGACTTTTCTAAAAAGCCCGTGTCTTCCCACCGCTAGGGGAAAACCGTACGGATTTCGTAAGGGTCCCTTCGAGAAGTTAACACGTCTTTTCCGTTTTGAAACCGAATCGAATCATTTTTCGCGCGATGGTCGCACCTGGCCTGGGGACCATCCTTCTCTTCATTGCCGCCGCCGGGCTCCACGCGAATCCGTTTTACGTCTCCCCGTCCGGGAACGACGCCAACAATGGCAGCCAGCACGCCCCGTTTCGGACGGTCGAGCGGGCTCAGTCCGCCGTGCGCGCGATCAACGCCAACCAGAGCTCCGACATCGTCGTCTTCCTCCGGGGCGGCCGCCACGAACTGAGCGACACGTTGCGGTTCGACCAAAACGACTCGGGGCGAAACGGGCATCGGGTCATCTACCGGTCCTATCCCGGCGAGGTCGCAGTCCTCAGCGGTGGACGTTCGGTCACCTCCTGGACCCACTACCGCGACGGCATTTACCGGGCTCCGGCACCGGTCCCGGCCTTCCGCCAACTTTTCATCAACGACCGTCGCGGCACCCGTGCCCGGACTCCCGCGCAAGGTTATCACCGGCTCACCCAATGGGGCAACGGGGTCATCACCATCCCCGCCGATTTGATCCATTCCTGGTCCAACCTGACCCACGTCGAAATGGTGGTGGAAAAACATTGGAACGAGAGCCGCTTCCGAATCGCCTCCTTCACCAAAAGCGGCAACACCGCCACGATCGTTCCGCAGAATCCCGAAGGGACCATCGAATGGCAGGTACAATGGCCGAACCGGGAGCCGAACCAGGTCTTTTACTTCGAAAACTCCCTCGATTTCCTCGACCAACCTGGCGAATGGTATCTCGACCGCCACGCCCAACAGGTCTATTACCTGCCCCGTCCGGGCGAAAACATCCATCAATCCCAGATCATCGCCCCCGCCCTCGAACGGCTTCTCGAAATCAAACACGCCGCCAACCTCCACTTCGTCGGGCTCATCTTCGAACACGCCAATTGGACCGCTCCCGACGACCATGGTTTCATCGGCATTCAAGGCAACTATTACCGGGCTCCGACCGGCATCGGCTGGATTCCGGCGGCGATCCACTTGCAATCGACCGAGGACATCCGGCTGGAACGAAACGTGATCCGCAACGTCGGCGCGAGCGGCATCGAGCTCGCCTTCGGAACCCATCGCACCCGGATCATCGGCAACGTCATCGCCGACGTCGCCGGGGGCGGTATTTCCGTCTACAGCTCCTTGTCGCAACGCAATCCGCCCCACCACAACAAATCGTTCAACGACACCATCCGGAACAATTACCTCACCCGCGTCGCCCAGGATTATCGGGGCGCCGTCGCGATCCTCGGGACCTACACCGACAACCTGATCGTCGAACACAACGAAGTGGTCGACGCCCCCTACTCCGCCCTGAGCATCGGCTGGGGATGGACTTCCGACGACACCGCCTTGCGCAACAACGTCGTCCGTTACAATCGTATCCAAAACGTCATGCACACCCTCGACGATGGCGCCGGGATTTACACGCTTTCCAAACAACCCGGAACCTTGATCGAGGAAAATTACATCCATGACATGACCCGCAGCCCGACGGCCGGGACTTACGAGATCACCGCCCTCTATCTCGACGAACGGAGCGAGGGCATCACCCTGCGCAACAACGTGGTCCGCAACCTCTCCGGGGTGAATTTGTTCAAGCAAAACCAAGTGCAGCCCGGGGCCAACAACGTCTACAACAACGGTTCCCATATCTCCAACGCCGACGCGATCATCGCCAAGGCCGGTCTCCAACCCGCCTTTCACGACATCCGCCAACTCGCCGAACCACCCCCGCCTCCCCCGGCGGAATCGACTCCGTTCTCGGGCGTTCCAACCCAGATTCCCGGACGGATTCTCGCGGTCGAATACGACCACGGCGGTCCCGGCGTCGCCTACCAGGACTCGACTCCCCTTAACAACGGCGGACGATTCCGTCCGAACGAGCATGTCGACATCGAGGATTCGGTCGGCAGCGGAGTTCCCTACAACATCGGTTGGACCGCCGCCGACGAATGGATCCACTACACCGTCGATGTCGCCGAGTCCGGCACCTACGACATCGACTTGCGGATCGCCAGCTTCGCCCACGGCGCCCGCTTCCATCTCTGCCTCGACGGAACTCCGATTACGGAAAGCCTCGAAGCCCCCCACACCGGCGGATGGCAGAACTGGATCACCGTGTCAGTCAAGAACGTCCGTCTCGAAGCCGGTCGCCAAACCCTCCGTCTCTGCATGGACGGCGGCGAGTTCAACATCGCCTACATCGATTTCGCCTTCGTCCCCCCGCCCGCCACCTTCTCTGACTGGAAGGGCCTACATTTCACCCTCGCGGAACTGGCGGACCCGTTGATCAGCGGTCCGTTCGCCGATCCGTTCGGCAGCGGAATCCCGAATCTGTTAAACTACGCGCTGAAACGGAGCCCAAGGGAAACCAGTCGGAAAAACCTCCCCCAAGCCGGTCGGACCATCGTCAATGGCAACGAGTATTTAACGATGACCTACACCCGCCGGGCTGATGCCTCCGATTTGGTTTTCATCGTGGAAACGTCGTCCGATTTGCAAAAATGGACCATTCCCGATCCGGCCAATCTCACCATTTCGACGGAAGACAACGGCACGACCTACGTTGTCACCGTCCGCGACAGCGCGCCGCTCGACGGCAGCAGCAATCGTTTTCTCCGCCTCCGTGTCCGGCGTTTGCCTTAAACGGAAAACCAAGCAAAAGGGACCGCCTTCCGACCACCCTCCTCGGATCTCCCGGGCTTTTTTTCCGCCGTCCCGGCCATTTCGTGAAGCAAAGACTTGCGCCCCGCAAAGCGCTTGGTAAGTTATCTACGTCGCTTCCCCCGATGAGGCGGCATCCTGCTAAGTTTCACCAAAGAATCGGGCCCGCGTTTGTACGGAAATCCATTTATGCGTTGTCCAACACTCTTAGTCGAAGATCATCCGCTGATGCGGGAAACTCTCAGCCAATTCATTCGTGAAATGGCTGGGGTCGATCTTCAGGCCGCGGTGGGGAGCGGAGCCGAAGCTCTCCGGGTATGTGAAGAGAACGAGCCTGCGTTGGCGTTGATCGACGTTTCGTTGCCCGCGATGAGCGGCATCGAACTGGTCCGCGAACTGAAGAGCCGTTACCCTTCCCTCGCCTGCCTGATGCTTTCAGGCCACCAGGAGATCACCTACATTCGCCGGGCTCTGGCGAACGGCGCCCAGGGTTACGTCCTCAAGGGAGACCCCGAGGAATTGCTCAAGGCGATCGGGAGCATTCTCAAAGGCGAGACCTACCTCAGCGAACCGATCCGCGACAAACTCGCCGCCGCCGGCGATCACGGCTGAGCCCGCCTTCCTCGTGACACAGACATTCCTGTCTGTGGTCTGTGGGAAAACCACGAAAAACGCCCTGCCCGACGGCGTTGCGCCACCGGACAGGGCGTCTCCTCCACCCAAAGCTTTTATCGGAGTGAACGCCGGCTCACAGGGTGATCGCCAGCGCCGCGCCGAAGGCGGAAAAAGCGCCGGAAACCACAGCGGTCCCGACCATCCACCAAGCGGCTGCCGCCGACGCTTTCCGGACGTTTTCCGCCTCATGCAACGCCATCTCCTTGGCTTCCCGCAACCGGCGGCGAACTTCGTTTTCCAATTCTTCCGCCCGGCGGATGACGTTTTCCTTCGCTTCCTCAACTTTGCTCACCATCCGCTCCGCGTCTGCCTCCGAGACGTTTTCCTTCGAACTCAATAACGCGATCAGCGACTCCCGGTTATAAAGCTTCATCCGCGCCCGCAGGATTTTCGGCGTGGCTTTCGGATCGTGGAACATCCGCTCAACGTCGAGACGGATCCGGTCGTAATTGAACTCCGGCCGCCCGATCGAGGCCATGTATTCCCGAATCCGGTCTTCGACCCGCCCCGGGATGCCGCCCAACTGGTGGCCTTTTTGCGACAGCGCCGCGGAGGCGGAAGCTCCTTTTTCCTCCATGGAACGCTCGGCCCCGGTCACTTTCTCCCGGACGAACTGGATCGCTTTCTCCACATATCCGACGATCTTTTCGGCTTTCTCCGATCCGACTCCATCGCGCTGGGCCAACACCGCCACCAAGGTGTCGCGGTCGATGGCGTTCAGTCGGTTCATCACGATTTCCGGGGCCGACTTCGGATCGACGAACATTTGGTCGATGTCCTGTTTGATCCGCTCCGGATCGATCTCATCCCGACCGGTCTTGCGGAGATATTCCTCCACTTTCGCCTGGTAACGGGCCGCTTCCTCCTTGTCGCCGGAGAATTTCTGCACCATTTCCCCGACCTTTTCCGACCCCGGGGCATCCTTCCGCATCGTCGAGCTGATCTCCTCATACATGTCGCCCAACTTGTCGATATCCTGCTTCTTCAAATGGGGCTGCTCCTTCTGGGCAATCCGGACGAACGTCTGCCGGTCGAGATGGCCTTCCTTCAAATCGGTCTTCTCCTCCAGCTTCACGTGACCGAGGATCTCAGTCAGGTCCGCTTTGACTTGCTCGTAATCGATCGGTTGCGGTCGCAGGCGCTCCACATACTCATCGAGCTTTTCGACCAGGCCGCTGGTTTCGAACGATTCCGTTAATTCCTGCCGCACCGCGCTCGCCACATCGGTCGCCGATTTCATGATCTTGTCTTCCGGCGAACCGACGAACACATTCTTCGCCGAGGCGAAAGAGGCCCGCATCCCGCTGAACGCCGCACTGATAACGCCGCCGATCAGGGTCGAAACCGACCGAATCTCAAGGTAAGCCATCGTCGCGAAAAAAGCGGCCCAGATAATCAACCCGAGGGTGATCCCCATCCAAACCGTGCCGACCAAGGTCAACCGCACGGCCAGCAACGAGGCGAAAAACAGCGACACACTCGCGGTGATCACCGTCCAGATTCCAATCGCATTGCTGATCTTGACGATCGGCGAGGTTCCTTCCTCATCATGCTCGTCCCCGCTGGAGTCGTCCTCCTTCCGGGAGGATCTTCCATCGAATTTCTTCTCGATGTTCCCGACCAACGAGATTCCCGAAGCCACCGACAACGAAGTCAGTAGGATCTGGAATCCGATCGCCAGGATCACGCCGCCAAGGACCGCCATGAAAAAATGAGGCGTGTAGGCGGTCACAGTCTGGCCGACGGCGAATTCCTGCTGCGCGGCCAACGGCGTTGCTCCGGCGGCAAGTGCGATAGTGAAAAGCGTAGCTGTCTTGGGAGACAAACGGGTTTGGTGATTCATAGTTCGATAAGTCGATGCGATAGTTCGTTGGTTTGATTTCAATTCGATACTTGAAACCGTAACCCGCATCTCCTTCCCGACAATCGGGGTCGAACCCGCTTTTACTTCCGGCAAACGCCTGAACGCCACGGGGGAGTTCACCCCCGTCGCCTCATGAAAAGACTGATGTTACCGGGCCACCGACGCCGACGGCAGGATGCCATCCCTCCCAGTGACAGGAGAGCATGTCGTCGTAGTCAGGTTGGCTCCGCCGCCCGACCGCAACGGCCGATAACGGCTGGCCGAAAGCTCAATGTCACGCGTCACCGATGGGATCGATTGGCTCCCGCGTCTCGAACACCAAACGGTGGGGCGGCAAAGCCAACCCCACTACGGTAAAACCAAATCGGAGGGTTGGCTTCCAGCCGACCTTCTTCCGGCGCCGACGGCGGACGGCAGGATGCCATCCCTCCCAGTGACAGGAGAGCATGTCGTCGTAGTCAGGTTGGCTCCGCCGCCCGACCGCAACGGCCGATAACGGCTGGCCGAAAGCTCAATGTCACGCGTCACCGATGGGATCGATTGGCTCCCGCGTCTCGAACACCAAACGGTGGGGCGGCGAAGCCAACCCCACTACGGTAAAACCAAATCGGAGGGTTGGCTTCCAGCCGACCTTCTTCCGGCGCCGACGGCGGACGGCAGGATGCCATCCCTCCCAGTGACAGGAGAGCATGTCGTCGTAGTCGGGTTGGCTCCGCCGCCCGACCGCAACGGCAGAAGACGGCTGACCGAAAATCCGATGTCACGCGTCGCCGATAGGATTGATTGGCTCCCGCGTTTCTAACACCAAACGGTGGGGCGGCGAAGCCAACCCCACTACGGTAAAACCAAATCGGAGGGTTGGCTTCCAGCCGACCTTCTTCCGGCGCCGACGGCGGACGGCAGGATGCCATCCCTCCCAGTGACAGGGAAGCATTTCTCCGTAGTCGGGTTGGCTCCGCCGCCCGACCCCAGCGGCCGATAACGGCTGGCCGAAAGCTCAATGTCACCGCGTCGCCGATAGGATTGATTGGCTCCGGCGTTTCTGACACCAAGCGGTGGGGCGGCAAAGCCAACCCCACTACGGTAAAACCAAATCGGAGGGTTGGCTTCCAGCCGACCTTCTTCCGGCGCCGACGGCGGACGGCAGGATGCAATCCCTCCCAGTGACAGGAGAGCATGTCGTCGTAGTCGGGTTGGCTCCGCCGCCCGACAGCAGCGGCAGAAGACGGCGGACCGAAAATCCGATGTCACCGCGTCGCCGATAGGATTGATTGGCTCCGGCGTTTCTGACACCAAACGGTGGGGCGGCGAAGCCAACCCCACTACGGTAAAACCAAATCGGAGGGTTGGCTTCCAGCCGACCTTCTTCCGGCGCCGACGGCGGACGGCAGGATGCCATCCCTCCCAGTGACAGGAGAGCATGTCGTCGTAGTCGGGTTGGCTCCGCCGCCCGACCGCAGCGGCAGATAACGGCTGGCCGAAAGCTCAATGTCACGCGTCACCGATGGGACCGATTGGCTCCGGCGTTTCTGACACCAAACGGTGGGGCGGCGAAGCCAACCCCACTACGTAAAACCAAATCGGAGGGTTGGCTTCCAGCCGACCTTCTTCCGGCGCTGACGGCGGACGGCAGGATGCCATCCCTCCCAGTGACAGGAGAGCATGTCGTCGTAGTCGGGTTGGCTCCGCCGCCCGACCGCAGCGGCAGAAGACGGCTGACCGAAAATCCGATGTCACGCGTCACCGATGGGACCGATTGGCTCCGGCGTTTCTGACACCAAACGGTGGGGCGGCAAAGCCAACCCCACTACGGTAAAACCAAATCGGAGGGTTGGCTTCCAGCCGACCTTCTTCCGGCGCCGACGGCGGACGGCAGGATGCCATCCCTCCCAGTGACAGGAGAGCATGTCGTCGTAGTCGGGTTGGCTCCGCCGCCCGACAGCAGCGGCGACGACTGACCGAAAATCCGATGTCAAGCGTCGCCGATAGGATTGATTGGCTCCGGCGTTTCTGACACCAAACGGTGGGGCGGCGAAGCCAACCCCACTACCGTAAATGCGGATTGCCGGCCCAAATCGGAGGGTTGGCTTCCAGCCGACCTTCTTCCGGCGCCGACGGCGGACGGCAGGATGCCATCCCTCCCAGTGACAGGAGAGCATGTCGTCGTAGTCAGGTTGGCTCCGCCGCCCGACAGCAGCGGCGACGACTGACCGAAAATCCGATGTCAAGCGTCGCCGATAGGATTGATTGGCTCCGGCGTTTCTGACACCAAACGGTGGGGCGGCGAAGCCAACCCCACTACCGTAAATGCGGATTGCCGGCCCAAATCGGAGGGTTGGCTTCCACTTCACTTAACCATCGACCCCGCCTCCTCGTCGACCAGCCAGACGGTCCGGGAAGCATGATTCTTCAACAGCTGGATCGGGCGCTCGAAGCTGTCGTAAAGGTCGTTAAAAACCATGTTTAACGGCATCGCCTTGTTCTTCCCCAGGACCATCACCACGATCAAGCCGCAACGCTCCAAACCAGTTTGGGTCACCGTCAGACGATATCCTTTCCCCGGGACTTCCAAATCGGTGAAAAAATGGCGGCCACGGTCCTTGATCAACGGACTATGGGGAAAAATCGAAGCGGTGTGACAATCGTCTCCCATTCCCAGGAAGCAGAGGTCGAAACAATGGAAATCCGAAAAGTTCGACTGCCAGATCGCGTTGAACAGATGGGACGCGTCGTGCGGCTCATGGTCGACCGGCCACGGGAAACGGTGCTCGTCCGGCACTTTCAACGGATCGAGCAGCAGGCGCTCGGCGTTGCCGAAGTTGCTTTCGTCGCTGTTCAAGGGAACCAGGCGCTCGTCGCTGGTGAACCACCGCGCCGCCTTCAAGAGCTCGGGCGACAACTTGTTGTTTTCGACGCAATACCGGTAAAAAGCCGCCGGAGTCGAGCCGCCGGTCAGGGCCCAGGTCATCTCGCTCAAGCCGGTTTCCTTCCGGCGCTGTTCGGCTAGATTCACCGCTTCGTCGAAGATCTCTTCTTTGCTTCCGATGCAAAGCTTTCCGTAATCGGTCTGGGTCGTTTTCATGATTCGCTTTTCCTTCCTTACTCTGCCTCGGCGGCGGCCGCCGCCGGTTCCGCCACGGCTTCGGCGTCCCCTTTCTCGCGGTTGAACCGCATCGAAACCACTTTCGAAACCCCTTTCTCCTCCATGGTCACCCCGAAGATGGTCGAGGCTTCGCTGATGGTTCGTTTGTTGTGGGTGATGATGATGAACTGCGACTTCTCCACGAATTGCTTCAACATCGCGGTGAAACGGCCGATGTTGGCTTCGTCGAGCGGCGCGTCGAGTTCGTCGAGCACGCAGAACGGACTCGGCTTCACCATGTAAATCGCGAAGAGGAGTCCGACCGCCGTCATCGTTTTCTGCCCCCCGGAAAGGAGGAAAATGCTCTTCAACTTCGTCCCGGGCGGCTGGGCCACGATCTCGACCCCGGAATCGAGGACGTCCTCCGCCTCCAGCAATTGCAGGTCGGCGCTTCCGCCGCCGAAGAGGGTCTTGAAGGTGTGGACGAAGTTCTTCCGGATCTGCTCGAAGATCTCCTGGAATTGCTTCTGGGAACGGCTGTTGATGTCGTCGATCGCCCGAACCAATTCGTCCCGCGCCTTCACCAGGTCGTCGCGCTGCGCGGTCAAAAAGGCGAACCGATCCTTCAACTCGGTGTATTCCTCGATGGCGACCAAGTTGACCGGTCCCATCGATTGCAACCGGTTGCGGAGCGCCTGGACTTCCGACTGGATCGCCGCCCAGTCGGTTTTCTCCAACTCCTCGCGGTCCTCCGGAGTAATCGGCGGCTTTTTCTCCGCCTTCTTCTTCGGCTCCCCTTCCTCCTCGTCGTCGAGGTCGAGCGGGTGCCCCCCTTCCGGCTCGTCGTCGGCGTGCCAGAGCATCGCCTGCCAATCGATTTCGCTCAGCTCGACCTGATAATCCCGCCGCGATTCCTCCTGGATGAATCCAATCTTCGAACGTTGTTCGGCGAGGCGGACTTCGATTCCGTTCAACTCCCGTTGCTGGCCTTCGGTCTTCTGACGCGACTCCGCCACCCCCTTTTCGATCGCGGTGATTTCGGTGTCGAGGGCGGCGAAGGAAACCCGCACTTCCTCCACCTTCGCCTGCATCCGGACCAGCTCCTCCGCCACCCGCTGGCCTTCCGCGGCCTGGGTCTCCTTTTCCTTGCTCAGATTGGCGATCTGTTCCCGGGTCACCCGGATCTCGACCCGACGGCTTTCTAGGATTTGCTCCAGTTCGCGTTTGCGCTGCTCCATTTCGACCAGGCTCCGGTCGAGCACTTCGAGCCGCTGACGTTTCTCCGCCAGATCGAAACGGACTTCCGAAAGCGCTTCCCGCTTCTTCTCCCGCTCTTCCCGGAGTTCATGCAACCGTTCGTCGGCCTGGGCGATTTTTTGGCGCTGCCCTTCCAGCAATCCTTCCGCCTCCTTGAGCTGGGCGTTGATTTTCGAAAGTTGCTCCTCGGATTTCTGCTGGCGCTGCTGGATCGATTCCCGCTCGGTTTCGAGCTTCTTGATCCGGTTGAGGACTTCGTCCCGGCTCCGCTCCAACCCCTTCGCCTCCGCCCGGAGACTGGATCGTTTCTGGCCGATTCCCATCAAGGCGTTGCGCGCCGCCTCCACCGCTTTTTCGGATTCGACCAAACGGGACTGCTGTTCGTCGGCCTGCTTGCGCAACGCCTTCAACTTCTTCTGCAAGTCGGCCACGTCGGCGGTCAATTCCTGAATTTCCCCGCTCCGCTTGAGAATGCTGCTTCCCTTCGCCTTGGAGAATCCGCCGAAAACAAGTCCGCGCCGGTCGATCAACTCCCCCTTGGCGGTCGCGACATGGACAAATTGGAAATCCGGATTCTCCTTCCAGAACTCCATAAACTCCCCGGCGCTTTCGGTAAAATAACTCTCCGCCAACAAATGCTTCAGCGGATGCGTCTCCCCTTCCTCCTCCTCGCACTCCAACAAGGCGGTGGCCGGCTGGAGCGAGGCCGGAAGCTTTCCGTTCGCGCCGTTCCTCCCCGACACCGGAAACTGGATACACGCCTTGCCGAGTTTCTGCTGTTCCAACAACTCCACCACCGACAACGCCGCCGACGGATCGCGGACCGCCACCGCGTCGACCGCCGCCCCGAGGAGCGTTTCGATCGCCAAGGTGTATTTCTCCGGAACGTTGACGTGCTGGGTGACCGGCTTGCGCTCCGTCGCCCCGAGGACATGGTCGAGCTTGCCGGTCAGGAACGCCTTGGCGCCGTCGCTGAATCCTTCCAGTTTCTCCTCCAATTGCTGCAACAACCGGAGCCGGGCGGTGCTCTGGGCAACCGAGCGGTCGACTTCCTGAATCTGCTTCTGGATCTGCTGGTAACTCTCGCGCGAGGTGGCGACGTTTTCCTGGGCGGTGGAGACGGCGGTTTCGGCGGCGGCCGCTTCCTCCTCTACCTGCTGGATCGCGTTTTCCACGCCGCCAAGGGAGTCGATCACCGCCTGGCTGTCCGCCTTCACGTCGCCGATTTCGCCGTCGAGGCTGGCCTGACGCATCTGGTCGGACTTCAGGTTGACCTCGTTCATCGAAACCTGATTCCGGCAGCGGGCGACGTCGTTTTCATAACGCATTAAACTATGTTTTTCCCGCTCCAGGACCTGCTCGGCCTCGGTCATCTGGTTCTGGATCGAGGCCAACTCCTGACTCCGGAGCTGGAAAATCTCGTCGGAACTCCCGACCAGATGCATCTGCTCCTTCTTGATCTGGGCGCTTCCCTCGGCCCGCTTGGCGATTTCCGCCAATTGGCTTTCGATCGACAGAATCTCGTCCTCCGCTTCCCCGATCCGGGTCTCCAAATCCGACCGCCGCGCCTCGGCCAACCGGCCTTTGTTTTCGGCCTGTTCCTTCCGCGACCGCAGGTCGAAGACCGCTTGCTGAACTTCCTGTAATTCCTGGTTGGCGGCCTGGCGTTCGGCTTTCTTCTGCTCGATCTCCCCTTCCTTAAGGGCGAGATCCCCCCGGTATTTCTCGACCTCCGTCCCAAGCGCCCGCAACCGGTCTTCCATTTCCGAAATCGCCACGCGCAACAGCGAGTATTGCCGTCCGCTGTTGGCCAGATCGAGATGTTGGAGTCGAAAACGGAGCCGCTTGTAACGTAGCGCCTTGCTCGCCTGCCGCCGGAGGGAGTTGATCTGGCGTTTCACCTCCTCGACCACGTCGTTGAGGCGGTTGAGGTTGGTCTCGACCGCGCCGAGTTTGCTCAACGCCTCCTTGCGCTGGCTCTTGTATTTGGTGATCCCGGCCGCCTCTTCGAAAATGGCCCGGCGTTCGTTCGGATTCGACGACAGAATCTGGTCGATCTGGCCTTGGGCCATGATCGAATACGAGGTCCGGCCGACCCCCGTGTCCATGAAGATCTGCTGGATGTCCTTCAGTCGGCAGGCCTTGCCGTTGATGAAATAATCGCTCTGGCCGTCCCGCGAAACCCGGCGGGTGATTTCGATTTCGTTGAATTGTAGCCCGAGTTGGTCCTCGCACTCGGCGAAAAGGAGGGTGACCTCGCACACCTGGAGCGGTTTGCGCCGTTCCGCTCCCTCGAAAATGACATCCTGCATCTTGCCGCCGCGCAACGCCTTGGCGCTCTGCTCGCCGAGCACCCAACGGATCGCGTCGGCGATGTTGCTCTTGCCGCAACCGTTGGGACCGACCACCGCCGTGACGCCGCGGTCGAACGTGAGCTTGGTGGCGTCGCCAAAGCTCTTGAAGCCGTTGATCTTGAGTTCCTTTAAATGCATGCGGGGGAAAATCGCTGTTTTCTGTCCGTTTAAGCCCTCCACGAAAGCGCCCCCCGCCGCCAAAAACAAGCCATTAATGGAAGGAGCTGATTTTGGATTTTGGATTGCGGATTTTGGATTTGCTGCTGACTCGACCGGCGGTACCCAGATCTAAAATCCGCAATCCAAAATCCAAAATCCCAATTTAATCGTTCATAAATCCGCCCGGCCCCTTCATAGTGTTCCGATGGAGTCCAACAATGAAAAGGCCCAATCGGTCAGCCAGCTCAACCGGCGGATCCGTCTCCTCCTGGAGTCGGAGATCCGCAGCGTCTGGGTGCGGGGCGAGATTTCCAATCTCCGGCGCCAGGCGAGCGGCCATTGTTACTTTTCCCTCAAGGACGCCGACAGCCAGATTTCCGCCGTGCTGTTCCGGGGCGACGCCGCCCGCCAAACCGTCCAGGTCCGGGACGGTCTGCAGATCCTCGCCTACGGGGACGTGAGCGTCTACGAGCCCCGCGGCACCTACCAGTTGCTGGTCCGCATGCTCACCGACGACGGGGCCGGCCGACTCCAGCAGGAATTCGAGCGGTTGAAGCAAAAACTCCGGGCGGAGGGTTTGTTCGAAACCGAACGCAAACGTCCCCTCCCGGCGTTGCCCGCCACGGTCGGCATCATCACTTCCCCGACCGGGGCCGCATTGCAGGATTTCCTCCGCATCCTCAAACGCCGCAACTGGCGCGGCCGGGTAATCGTCCTCCCGGTCAAAGTTCAGGGCGCCGGGGCCGCGGCCGAGATGATCGATATGATCGAACGGGCCGGGCGGATGGGCATCTTCGACCTGTTGGTCATCGGCCGGGGCGGCGGCAGCCTGGAAGATCTGTGGGCTTTCAACGAAGAGCCGTTGGTCCGGGCAGTCGCCGCCTCTCCGGTCCCGATCATTTCGGCGGTCGGCCATGAGATCGATTTCGCCCTGACCGATTTCGCCGCCGACGTCCGGGCGGAAACGCCGTCGGCCGCGGCGGAGTTGATCAGCAGCGCCTATTTAAAGTGTGACGAACGATTCGCCTTCGCCCGGCAAACGCTCGACGCCGTGGCCGACCGCTACCTGTTGGAACGCCGCCGTCAACTCGACTCGCTGGCCAACCACTTACGCCTCCTATCCCCCCGCAACCGGATCGAACAGGAGTATCTCCGCCTCGACGACCTCGCCAACCGGTTGCACGCCCGCGCCCGCGAGGCGGTCGCCCGGAAACGGATCGCCTATGCCGAAGCCCGCGAAAACCTCCGGGCTCATTCCCCCGTGGGCCAAATCAGGCTCCTCCGCCAACGCCTCGAAGCCGCGGAAAGCCGTTTCGCCCGCGCCGCCGCCGCCGCTCTCCGCGACAAGCGTGAGGCGGTGGAACAAATGAACCGCCACCTCCAATCCCTCAGCCCCCGCTCGGTCCTGCAACGCGGCTTCGCCCTGGTCAAAGACGCCGACGGATGTCTCGTCACCCGCGCCGCCCACCTCACCGAAGGCACCCCCCTGATGAACGAGTTCTTCGACGGCGCGGTCCAAGTCACGGTCACCCAAAGCCGACCAGGATAAATTCGCGACGCCCGGAAGGGAGGGTCACATGCCGAACATCGGCGTGAAATTCGCCAGCAAGTGCAGACAGACCGCCGTCGCCACCGCCGCCGCGAGGTCGTCGAGCACCACACCCCAACCTCCTTCGACCTTTTGCAGGCGGGCGATTCCGAACGGTTTTACAATATCGAACAGCCGGAACAACAGGAACCCGGCCAAAATCACTGCCCAGGCCCGGCCTTCCCACAGATATGGTTGCATCCCGAGGAAACAAAACGGGATCGCTACGAATTCGTCGAGGATCACTTCCCCCGGATCGACCTTTTGCAGACGGACTTCCGCCTCGCCGCAAAACAAGACCGCCACCAGAATCGAAAATCCGCCGAGGATCACGTAAACCGGGGCCGTGGCATAGAAGAAAAAGAGGGTGAACCAGACCAGGCCCGCCACCGAGCCCACCGTCCCGGGGCCCTTGCGAACCCGTCCGATCGGACCGAGGGTCGCGATGTTCACCACGACATTCGACGGCAGAAGCCGCAACCAGAGAGGCCGGTGTTTCATTGTGGTTTATCCCCCGCGAAAAGCACTTCCCAATATTTAGCCAGGTAACGGACCCCGGAACTGACCGTTAGGAACGTCGCCAGCACGAAGGTCGCCAGACCGATCCACTGGACCCAGGCGGCCACCGGACTCCAATCCGTCCCGGTCCATGCGTTTAAATCTTCCCCGATGACCGGCGCTCCCAAGAGAAAAATTAGCGCCACGATTTGGCTGACCGTTTTTTGTTTGCCGGACTTCTCCGCCGCGAGCACCAGCCCGTTGGCCGCCGCCACCAACCGGAGTCCGGTGATAAAAAACTCCCGGCACAAAATCAGGAGCACCAAATAAAGCGCCCAGACCGGCAGAAAACCGAGGACGGTCATCGAAACAAAGAGGCCGACGATCAGAATTTTATCGGTCAACGCGTCCATCAACTTGCCGAAATTCGAAACCAGCCCCCGCTTCCGCGCGATGTAGCCGTCGGCCCAGTCGGTCAATGCCGCCACCACGAACAACACGAACGCCAAGGTGGCCGAACCGGTCCACGAGGCCGCCAGCAACGCCGCGATCACGAATAAGAACGGGACCCGCGAGAGGGTCAAAAGATTGGGAAGGTTCATACCTGGTCCAGGCATCCCGGCACATTGCCGGGTTGCAAAATCGGAAATTCTTCGGAATTCATCTCTAACAACACTTTATTCAGCCAGTGAAATCCTCTCTAACCTGACAATGAAAATCTGTATTTATCCCGGCACCTTCGATCCGGTGACCAACGGTCATCTCGACGTCGCCCGGCGCGCGGCCCGCATTTTCGACCAGGTCGTCATCGGCGTCGCCCTCAACAAAGACAAACAACCGCTCTTTTCCGCCGACGATCGCCTCCGGATGATCGAGGAGAATCTCGCCGCCACTCCGGCGATCACCGCCCGGATTTTCGAAGGTTTGTTAATGGATTTCGCCGTGGAATGCCAGGCGGTCGCCGTGATCCGCGGTTTGCGGGCCGTCTCCGATTTCGAGTTCGAATTCCAGATGGCCCAAATGAACCGGCACCTCAGACCCAAAATCGAGACCATTTTCCTGATGCCGCACGAGTCCTACACGTTCACCAGCTCGAGTTTGATGAAACAGGTCAGCAAGTTCGGCGGCGACATCCACCCATTCGTTCCCCCCAACGTCGCCCAGGCCCTCCAGCAGAAATACAGCGCCGCCGGATCCAAATAATCGAGACCGCTCGCCCCCTTCATCACTCATCATTCCTAATTCTTAATTCTCTTCATGTCCAAGCCGCACAGTTCGGGCTCGCTCGGCACCATTTTCCTGATCATCTTCATCGACCTCGTCGGTTTCTCGATCGTCTTCCCGCTTTTTCCGGCGATGCTCGATTATTACCTGGCGCGGGAGGGGCACGATGGATTGCTCGGGGCTCTCATCGAGTTCCTGAACCGGTTCGAAACCGCCGGAGCCGGGAGCGGACATTTTACCGCCGTCCTTTTCGGGGGCGTGCTCGGTTCGATCTACTCCTTCCTCCAGTTTCTTTTCGCTCCGATCTGGGGAAGTTTATCGGACCGGTTCGGACGCCGGAACATCCTGCTCTACACGGTCTGCGGAACCACCCTCAGTTATCTCCTGTGGTTTTTCAGCGGATCGTTCCTTCTCTTCATCATCGCCCGTCTGCTCGGGGGAGCGATGGCCGGCAACCTCTCGGTCGGGTCGGCGGCGATCGCCGACGTCACTTCTCGGGCCAACCGGGCCAAGGGAATGGCGCTCGTCGGGATCGCCTTCGGCCTCGGCTTTACCCTCGGGCCCGCCATCGGCGGCCTGTTGGCCGGTTGGAATCTCCTCGACTGGTTTCCGGGACTGGAGCGCTTCGGAGTCAATCCGTTCTCCGTCCCCGCCGGTTTCGCGTTTCTCCTGGCTTTACTGAACCTGTTCGGGGTGATTTTCCTGCTCCGCGAGACCCTCCCGCCGGAAAAGCGGAACCCAGCCGGCTTCGCCGAACGGAATCCGCTCCGGATCTTCCACGTCCGCCAACCCAAGCCGGTCGCCCAGACCAACGCGGTCTATTTCCTCTACATCCTCGCTTTCAGCGGCATGGAATTCACCCTCACCTTCCTCGCCAGCCAACGCTTCGATTTCGCGCCGCGTGACATCGGACTGATGTTCGTCCACATCGGACTCATGTTGATTCTCACCCAGGGGATCCTGGTGCGCAAAGCGGCTCCGGTCGTCGGCGAGAAAAACATGACGATCGCCGGGCTCGGGCTCATGGTCCTCTCGATGTTCGCCCTCGCCTGGGCTCCGACCGTCGGAGCGCTTTATCTGGGACTCACCTTCATGGCGGTCGGCGCCGGATTGACCAATCCCTGCCTCACCGCCCTGGTTTCCCTGTATGTTTCCAGCGACAAACAAGGGGAGACTCTCGGCATCTTCCGCTCCTTCGGATCACTGGCCCGGGCGGTCGGACCGCTCATCGCCAGTTTCATTTTTTGGTGGTATGGCTCCTCCATCTCCTACACAGTGGGTGGGATTCTCTTGTTGATTCCTCTGGTCATCGGGTTGGTCCTGCCCCGGCCGTCCGTCCGGGAACCGGAGGAGAGCGTTTGAAACAGGGTTCCGCGGTGAGCCGGATTCTTTCCGGAAAATCGGGGGTGAAATTGCAATCTTTATCGCAACAGTATTAATGATTCATTAAGAATTATCGTTGCTTACGCATCGGTGCATTCTAACTTGTAACTTGTATGAATGTTGAAGCAGTCAACGAACTAATCGAGAATAATCCCAAGCTGGCTCCCGCTCGCGCGAAGCTGCAGGAGATGCAGCCAGGGAGATACTGCATCCACCAGAGCTGGGGTTTCGGCCTCATCAAGGAATACCGGGAGGCTGAAAACCGCTTGATCATCGATTTCAATGAAAAGAAGGGCCACTCGATGGACCCGGCTTTCTGCATCAATACCCTGGAGGTTCTGCCGGAGAAACACCTCCTCGCCCGCCAACAAACCGAACCGGCCATCATCGAGGAAATGACCGCCAAGAAGCCGGTCGATCTCGTCATCGAAGCCCTGCACGTTTATCCCAACCACGCCGCGACCGGCCAGGAACTCGAAAACCTTTTCCGCAGCCTTCTCGGAGAAGCCCGCTTCCGCCGCTGGTGGACCACCACCAAGAAAGCCTTGGGCCAGGATCCGCGCGTCCACGTCCCCGCCAAGAAGACCGAGTGCTACTTTCTCCGCGAAGAACCGGTCGAAGTGGAACAGGAAATCCTCGACCGTTTTCGCCAAACCCAGTCCGCCAAACGACGCATCGGCCTCGCCGAAGAACTCGTCAAGGACAGCGCCTACAACGACAAATGGAAGGAAGAGTATTTGGAAGTTCTCCAGAGCCTCTCCTCCACTGTCCGTGACAGCAATCAGCTCAGCCTCACCGAA
Organism: Verruconatronum alginivorum; assembly: GCF_056590205.1. Taxonomy (NCBI): domain Bacteria; kingdom Pseudomonadati; phylum Verrucomicrobiota; class Opitutia; order Opitutales; family Verruconatronaceae; genus Verruconatronum; species Verruconatronum alginivorum. The sequence goes on from NZ_JBWPVQ010000001.1 coordinate 5,955,273, forward strand.
CGCCTCCATGGCGCCTGGATCCGCGACGACCTCGCGAAAATGATCCAGGTCGACAACCCGGAATCGCTCGAACCGGCCACTGGCTCCCTGATCGCCGACACCCACGATCTCAACGCCATCGCCGATTCCTTGCCGGTCGGGCAACAGAAGCGGTTTCTCGAGTTGGTGAAGGAAACCCATCCGGGCGACTGGAAAAACATCCTGTTCGACCTCCTGAAGGAGAGCAAAGGGAAGTTCACCACCGAAACCATCAACTTCCTCCTGGATAACGACTGCAAGAAGGATCTGGCCACCACCCTTTCCCGCTGGCTCACCGAGCAAAACCTGCGGGCGCCCGTCCTGCACTGGATCGTCAAAAACCGGCATTCCCGGAAGTTCGGTCCGCTCCTCAAGGACTTGATCGGTCCCCGGCTTCTCAACGCGATTTTCTTCGCCATCGATTACGAGGCGTTGCAAACCGCCGGAACCCGGAAAATCCCGCTGGCGGAAATCCTTAGCGACGATCCCGACCTGATCGCCGATCTGTTGGAAACCTCCGACAACGAAACCGCCCGGGATCTGGCCAACAACTTGATCCTCAATCAAGGGTTTGAGGAATTGACCAAGAAGTCGATCCTCGCCCGCTTCATCAAGAAGTTCAGCAGCGTTCAAAGTCTCTTGGTCGGCGAAGCCGAAACCAAGGAGGAACGTCTCATCGTTTCCCAGGATAGCTACGATCGCCGCAAACAGGATTACGAACTCCTGCTCACCAAAAAGATCCCGGAGATCAGCAAAGCGATCGGAGTCGCCCGCGAGCATGGCGATTTGAAGGAGAATTCCGAATACAAAATGGCCAAACAGGAGCAGGCCTTGCTCCTCGCCAAGAAGGAATTGCTCGAAGCCGACCTGGCCCGCGCCCAAATCAGCGACTTCAAGGACGCCCCGGTCGACCAGATCGGCATCGGCTCCATCGCCGGATTGCGCGTCGCCTCGACCAACCAGCCGGTCCGCTACACCATTCTTGGCGCCTGGGACAGCGATCCCGACAACCATATTCTCTCCTACGAGACCCCGCTCGCCAAAAGCCTGATCGGCAAACGCGTGGGCGATCGGATCACCACGAGCGTGGCCGGCACCGAGGAGACCTGGACGGTCGAATCGATCGACCGCTACGCCCAATAACCACCACGGCCGACTCCTGAGTTCAACGCCCTCCCGGAACACTCTTCCGGAGGGCCCGTTCGAGTGATCACTCCCTGGGATACCTTGAAACTGCTGGCGGATCCGACCCGCCTGCGAATCGTCGCATTGCTCATCAAGGAGGAATTCTCGGTCGCCGAACTGCAGGATATCCTCGGGATGGGTCAATCCCGGATTTCGTCCCACCTCGCCCTCCTCCGCAAAGGCGAGGTGGTCCTCGACCGCCGCGAAGGGAAGAAGACGTATTACTCCCTGAACTCCGCCAACCTGAAACAGGAAAGCCTCGACTTGATCCAAGCCGCCTGCGCTTCCCTGGCCGATCTCCCCGAATACCGCGAAGACCAGGAAAACCTTGCCCGTGTCCTCGAAAAACGCCGGCGTTTCATCGAGGAATATTTCAATTCGATCGCCGGACGCCTGGGGAAAAACTACTGCCCCGGACGCTCCTGGGAGGCGATCGGACACTTTCTCATCCGCCTCACCCCCCACATTGACATCGTCGATTTAGGGGCCGGCGAGGGAATGATCGCCCAACTGCTCGCCAAACGCGCCCGGTCGGTCACTTGCGTCGACAATTCTCCCAAGATGGTCGAAGTCGGAACCACCCTCGCCCAAAAAAACGGCCTCGCCAATCTTTCCTACAAACTCGGGGATATCGAAAAAGTCCCTCTCGCCGACGCCGCGTTCGATCTCGCCTTCCTCAGCCAAGCCCTTCACCACGCCCAACACCCGGCGCGGGCCGTCGCTGAAGCCTTCCGTATCTTGAAACCCGGGGGGCAATTGATCGTCCTCGACCTCAAGGAACACAACTTCGAAAAAGCCCGCGAACTTTACGCCGACGTCTGGCTCGGTTTCACCGAAAACACCCTCTACGGCCTCTTCAAGAAAGCCGGCTTCGCCCATATCGAAGTCACCGTCGTCGCTCGCGAAGAACAGGAACCCGGCTTCCAAACCCTCCTCGCCAGCGGCATCAAACCGCCCGCGACCGGCGGGTGACCGCTTCTTGTCGGAGTCCCGCATCTACTCCAACAAGGAAATAGCCCTGCCGATTCGTCCAGCGGGAGACCGGTTATAATCCGTCTCTCATGAGGCTATCCCATGCTTTTTGTGTATTTTGCGCTTTTTTGCGGCCATTCCAACTGCGGAGTTAGTTCAATCCCTCCTCACTGAATCCGCAATGAAAACGGCAACCGCGCGTAAATGCCTCGGGGGTCGTTAAGAATCTTCAACGACTCATATTCAGTCCGGAATTCCCGCAATAATCCCTCCGCCGGATGGCGTCCGACCAACGGCCGGTGTTCGGGAGCAAACATCTCCGCCAGAATTTCCGCCAACTCCGCCGGACGGGGGAATTCCTGGATCCGCCACGTTTCCAATCCGGCTTGCTCCCCGGCATACCCGATCGCTTCGCGCAAACCACCGATCTCGTCCACAAGGTTCAAACGCAGTGCCTCGGCTCCGGTCCAGATTCGTCCTTGAGCCAATCGATGCGCCTCCTCGATCGACATTCCCCGACCACGGGCCACCCGCTCCAGGAAATCCTGATAGATGTCGTCGACCAATTCCTGGATCCGCTCCATTTCCTCTTCGGTCTTGGGACGGACCAGCGAAAACACGTCGGCGAACCGGGCGGTTTTTACTTCATCGAAGGTGATCCCGTGCCGGTTCGCGATCTCCTGGAAATTCGGCAAAATCCCGAAAACCCCGATCGATCCCGTAATCGTGTTCGGTTGGGCAAAGATGCGGTCGGCTTCCGCCGAAATCCAATATCCGCCTGAAGCCGCCATCGAGCCGAACGAGACCACCACCGGCATTCGTTCGCGCGCCTGCTGGATTTCCCGTTGGATGGTTTCCGCCGCCGAAACACTTCCTCCCGGACTGTTCACCCGCACCACCATCGCCCGCACGTTCGGATCATGGCGTAACTTCCGGATTTCCCGCGCGAACCGGCTTCCTCCAGCCGAACCCATGGCCCCTTCGCCATCGACGATGTCTCCTTCGATGTAAACCACCGCGATCACCGGACTTCCGGCTCCCCGCCGCCGGGCCGTCGCCTCCCGCAAGGTCTGGGAATAGGTCATCAGATCAATTTGCGGAAACTCCGCCCCGGCCCTCGTGCCGGTGAGCTCCCGAAGTTCGTCCAGGGCCTCGTCCATGTAGGCGATCCGGTCGACCAAATTGGCCGCTCCGGCCCGTTCGGAATCGAGATACCCGCGCGAATCAGCCAATCGCTGCAAGTCCGGCGGTGACACGTTACGGCTTCCACCGATCGCCTCCAAAATCTCCCCCCACATCCCGGCCAGGAGTTCCTCGATTTGCCGCCGGTTCGCCTCCGACATCTCTTCCTCCGTGAACATCTCCACCGCCGACTTGTAAAGTCCCGCCTGCGTCACCTGGACCCCCACGCCATAACGCTCCAAGGCCCCCTTCAAAAAGATCTGTTGGGAAGCGAGGCCGCTCAAGCCGACAAAACCATACGGATTCATCAAGATCCGGTTGCTGGCCGAAGTGACGTAATAATCCCGCAACGCCGGATTTTCTACATAGGAAATCACCGGTTTTCCGGATTCCTGGAAATCGAGCAAGGCTTGGCGGAATTCCCGCAACGTCGAATACCCCGATCCATAGCCTTCCGGCATCAAGGTTCCATGCAGAAAAACCGCCGCGATCCGGTCATCGGTCGCCGCGCTGCGGATCGCATTGGTGAGGGTACGCAGAGAATAGGTCGGGGCAGCTCCGGCGCCGACCGCCTCTTCGATCGCGCGCCACAAGTCGGCCGCAGCCGGGGCATCCGTGATGTTGGCGGTCAAATCGACCACCAAAACCGCGTCTTGCGGCACCGTCACCGGTTCCTCGGCCATGAACAGTGCGGTGATCGCCGCCCCGAAAAACATCATCGCCAAAAACCCGAACAACATCAGGGCCACCAAATTGCCCACAACGATTTTAATGAACGTCTTCATTCAAATTACCCATCCTCTTTCCAGCCGGTTGCACATCACAAGCCATCCATTATTGCCACCCCCCACGCTGATGGCAATGCCGAAGAACGCGAGGCGCGTCGGGTGTAATCAGAAATAGGGGGCTCACCGTCGTGTCATTGCGAGGAGGCTCCGTCGACGAAGCAATCCACGAAACAGCGGCCCGCGCCCCCTTTCCCGGAACGTGGATTGCCGCGTCAGTCGTTCCTCCTTCCTCGCAATGACAGATGGTTGTCTGTTTTCCCCACCACGTTCAATCGCGCCCTGACCCACAACACAGGGCTATTTCATCTGGCCGATGAAACTTCCTGCGGTTGAGCGTCTGCCCTGTTGGTGTTCCGGCTTCAGCAGGTTTTTAGATCGAGGTGGGACCGCCTGAAGGCGGAACTCCAACAATTTCCCAGATAAAATCGCCGACACGGACGCACTTACCCCCGGCCTCCACTGCTTCCGGGAGGTTCACCGGAATCCGAACAGCAGTTGCAGGAGCAATTCGGTCCGGCTGCCGATCGTCGGTCGCCCCCGCTGGATGCGTAAAGTGTTGCGACAGGCATGCAGCGCCACCACTTCCGGATCGTGTTCGATCACCTCGACGCGCCCCCCGGCGGCCAGCAGCGGATCCCCCTCGGGGAGCGCCCGCCAGCGCTTCGGGAGACCGAATGATGTGAAGTCGATTTCCCAGCCGCCCAATCGTCCCGACGGCACGCTTCCAGTCACGAGGGAAGGATACCGACGGACGAAATCCGGCATCTTTTCCGAACGGACCCGAATCGTGAACGCCACCGGCAACCGGTCGATATACTCCTGGAAACCCGCGACGTTTCCGGCCCGGTATTCGTCGTAAAAATCGAGCGGGTCGATGCCGACCAGGTTCATGCCGTTGAAACGCCCATGGCGGTTGGCGGAACCGAATCGCCGCCACTCATACCAGGACTGAAAATCCTCGGTCAGCCAGAAGCCGATCTCGAAATGGACGTGCGCCCGCTCGCGCGGAATCGTATAGCCTCCCGCCGAACGCCCCATGATTCCGATGGTTTGCCCCATCCTCACTTCGGCCCCGGCTCGCACCGCCTCGTCGACACTCGCCAGATGAGCGTAGAGCGTGATCACCGGCGGAGTCACCTGCGGATGCTCGATCACCACATACCGCCCGTAGGAACTGTTGCCCGCCACCTGGTTAACGTGTCGAACGACCCCGGACATCACCGAAAACACCGGGTCGATCGCTTCCCCGCGGCGGTCGCGGGCAATCGGTTTCAAATCCAGGCCTTCATGGAATCGGGCCCCGTCATTACGGACGCAGCCAAACAAGGCGGATTCGACCCGACCCGAGACCGTCGGCTGCACATATTCTTCCAGGGGTTCCCCTTTCGAGTAAGCCGGATTCGGGGTCGGCCAAACGATTTGCAGCCGCGAACCACTTGCGGATCCGACTCCCACCAGCGCGATCCAAACCAGCCAAAACGCCGCGACCCTCACCATCTGGACGACCGTTGAGCCCGGCGCTGAATTTCCGCCGCGGTCTTCTGGATTCCTTCGGCGATTTCCGGAACATGCTCGTCGTCGACCTCGAGGAAAAAGCCGATCCGCCCATCCTCGATCGCTCCGGAGATGTAATGAGCTCCGACCGCAACCCCATTGATGGTCAATACCAGGCGACGGCCCTGGTTGCTGATCGTCGTCCGATACAAATCCCTGGAGGCGGCCGCCGTGAAAAGCAACACGATCGCCGGACCGTCCTGAGTTTCGACATGGGTCGCTCGAGCGACGTCCCATTCCCCGAACAACGGTTTGGCCCGCACCGTTATATGACTTCCGCTGATCGGCAGAATCATATCGACGATATGACTGGCGGGGAGATGCCGACTTTCTTCGAGGTAAAAGCGGCACAGATACGGCTCAAAATCCTTGTCCGCCGTCCGGCAGCCGCCGGCGAAGAGGATTCCAGCCAGAAACAGGGTCATGAGAACGATTCGTCGCATAGGGAATGACATTGAATAATCGAAAAAGACCAAATCCTTTTGAATCACAACTCAAAACCGCCGATCGGCCCCGCACATCCAAAAACCGCCAACTTCCGGGTTGCGTTTTCCCGACCTTGGCAAAAATTAAAAGGATGTCCTCTCTCTGTCCGTGTGGTTCAGGTCAAGAATACGCCGAGTGCTGCGAGCCTTTCATCAAAGGTCTCCGCTCGGCTCCCACCGCCGAGGCCCTGATGCGCTCGCGTTATTCGGCCTACGCCAAGGAGGAGATCGACTACTTGAAATCAACGCTGACCCCGGCCCAGCAAGCGGATTTTTCCGCCGAAGACACCCGGAAATGGGCGCGGGAATCCGAATGGAACGGACTCGAAATCCAAGCCACCGAGGGTGGCGGAGAAGGAGACGACCGGGGGTCGGTCCAGTTCGCGGCCCATTTCACCGCCAACGGCCAAAAACAAACCCATCTCGAAAAGGCTCTCTTCGAACGCTCCGGTGGCCGCTGGTTTTACTCCGGCATGGAGGAGCAAAAAGGCCAAACCGTCCGTCGCGACAAACCGAAGGTCGGTCGGAACGACCCTTGCCCCTGCGGCAGCGGAAAAAAAGCCAAAAAGTGTTGCGGCGTTTGATCGGCTTTCGAAACCGAGCCTCTTTGGAGTGATCGCGTCCTCGCGGAGCAGCCGCCGAAGACGGCTGGCCGGAAAATTCGATGTGCGGGCCAAATCGGAGGGGTTGGCTTCCAGCCGACCTGAGTCTGAGCGCGAAGCCGACGACGGACGGCAGGATGCCATCCCTCCCAGTGACGGGGAAGAATGCCGTCAGTCCCCGTAGTCGGGTTGGCTTCGCCGCCCGACAGCAGCGGCCAAAGACAGCGGGCCGAATATTCGATGTCACACGTCGCCGATGGGATCGATTGGCTCCCGCCTTCGGACACCAAACGGTGGGGCGGCAAAGCCAACCCCACTACGGCCCAAATCGGAGGGTTGGCTTCCAGCCGACCTTTCCCCTTGAAACCGAACGCCGCCGGCGGACGGCAGGATGCCATCCCTCCCAGTGACGGGGAAAAACGTCGCCAGTCCCCGTAGTCGGGTTGGCTCCGCCGCCCGACAGCAGCGGCCAAAGACAGCGGGCCGAATATTCGATGTCACACGTCGCCGATGGGATCGATTGGCTCCCGCGTTCGGACACCAAACGGTGGGGCGGCAAAGCCAACCCCACTACGGCCCAAATCGGAGGGTTGGCTTCCAGCCGACCTTTCCCCTTGAAACCGAACGCCGCCGGCGGACGGCAGGATGCCATCCCTCCCAGTGACGGGGAAAAACGTCGCCAGTCCCCGTAGTCGGGTTGGCTCCGCCGCCCGACAGCAGCGGCCAAAGACAGCGGGCCGAATATTCGATGTCACACGTCGCCGATGGGATCGATTGGCTCCCGCGTTCGGACACCAAACGGTGGGGCGGCAAAGCCAACCCCACTACGGGCCAAATCGGAGGGTTGGCTTCCAGCCGACCTTTCCCCTTGAAACCGAACGCCGCCGGCGGACGGCAGGATGCCATCCCTCCCAGTGAAAAACATGCCACCCCTTTCCGCTTACGGTCCAGCAAGACTGACTCAGTCCCCTTGAGCCCTTGCCATGGTTTTCCTTTTTGAGTAAGGTAGGAACCACTTGGGAATTCCGCGCATGGGATACCCGCCAGCCGACTTGGCGAACGAACCGACAACCAGTTGCATCAGAGTTTTATGGCCAAACGTTCCATACCAGCCGATTCCTTGCCAGAACGCGCGATCATCGAAGGGGTCACGCCCGAAATCGATGGCGGCATTTTTCCGGTCAAACGGGTGCTCGGAGAAGAGGTCCGCGTCGAAGCCGATATCTTCGCCGACGGACACGACCGCCTCTCGGCCGTCCTCCTCCACCGTGGGCCCGGCGAGAGCGATTGGACCGAGGTCCCGATGGTCCCTACCGTCAACGACCGCTGGACCGCCTCGTTCCCGGTCACCGAACTCGGCCTCTACTCCTACACTCTCGAAGCCTGGGTCGACCCGTTCAAATCATGGCAGGAGGATTTCAAGAAACGGGTCAACGCCGGACAGGATGTCACCGTCGACCTCCAAATCGGCACCCGCCTGATCCAGCAGGGGGCGGAACGGGCCGAACCCCAAATCGCCGATCTGCTGAAACGGACCGCCGCCGACCTTTCCGACGAAAGCCCCGACCGGTTGCCCGCGCGGGTCCGGATCGCCGTCGATCCCCAACTCGCCATCCTGATGTTCCGCGCCGCCGACCGCTCCCGGGCCACCCGCTATCCCCGCCAACTCAACGTCATGGTCGAACCGGTCCTCGCCCGCTACGGCGCCTGGTACGAAATGTTTCCCCGCTCCGCCGCCGCCGAACCGGGCCAACATGGCACCTTCAAGGATGTCGAACGACACCTCGAACGGGTCGCCAAAATGGGTTTCAACATCCTCTACCTTCCCCCGATCCACCCGATCGGCGACGCCTTCCGCAAAGGAAAAAACAACTCCACCGAGGCCGGGCCCGACGATCCCGGGAGTCCATGGGGCATCGGCTCCAAAGACGGCGGCCACAAGGCGATCCATCCGCAGCTCGGCACCTTGGAGGATTTCCATCATCTGGTCGAGGTCGCCCGGCGCGACCACGGCATCGAGATCGCCCTCGACATCGCCTTCCAATGTTCCCCCGACCACCCTTACGTCAAGGAACACCCGGAATGGTTCATCCAACGTCCCGACGGCACCATCCAATACGCCGAAAATCCGCCGAAAAAATACCAGGATATTTACCCGCTCAATTTCGACAGCACCGACCGCAAGGGCCTTTGGGAGGAATTGAAGTCGATTTTTGAATACTGGATAGAACAGGGAGTGACCGTCTTCCGGGTCGACAATCCGCACACCAAGGCCCTTCCGTTTTGGAAATGGGTGATCGAAGAGATCAAAACCAACCACCCGGAAGTCATCCTTCTTTCGGAGGCCTTCACCCGCCCGAAGGTCATGTATAATTTGGCCAAAGCCGGGTTCAGCCAATCCTACAACTACTTCCCATGGCGGAACACCAAGTGGGAGCTCACCCAGTTCATGACCGAGCTCACCCGACCGCCGCTGTCGGAGTATTTCCGTCCGAATCTTTGGCCGAACACCCCCGACATTTTGCCCCAATATCTTCAATACAGCGGCCGCCCCGGTTTCATCGTCCGCCTCGTCCTTGCCTCCACGCTCGGGGCGAGCTACGGCATCTACGGTCCGGCCTTCGAACTGTGCGACCATCTCCCGATGGCGACCGGCAAGGAGGAATACCTCAACTCCGAGAAATACGAGATCAAGCACTGGAACTACGACTCGCCGGACAACCTCACCGACATCATCACCCGGATCAACCGGATCCGCCGCGAGAATCCGGCCTTGCACGCCAACGAGAGACTCGTTTTCCACCCGACCGACAACGAGCAGATCATCGCCTACAGCAAACACTCCGAATCGGGCGAGAACATCCTGCTGATGGTGGTCAATCTCGACCCCCACCACACCCAGAGCGGTTGGGCCGAATTCGACTTATCGAAACATTGTATCGAAATGGCCGATACGTTCCAAGCCCACGAATTGATCACCGGGGCCCGTTATCTCTGGCATGGCCGCCGCAATTATGTTGAACTCGACCCGCGATTCGTTCCGGCCCAGGTGTTCCGCATCCGCCGCCGGGTCCGCACCGAACAGGATTTCGACTACTTCATGTGAGGTAGTCCCCACCCGTCGTATCTCTCAAATATCTCTTCTCGAATATGGCAAAAGCAAAATCAACAGGTCTTCCGGAAAAGGATCCGCTCTGGTATAAACAAGGCGTCATCTACCAAAGCCACGTCCGCGCGTTCGTCGACAGCAACGCCGACGGCATCGGCGATTTCCGGGGCCTCACCAGCAAACTCGGCTACCTCCAGGACCTCGGCATCACCGCCCTCTGGCTTCTGCCGTTCTACCCGTCCCCCCTCCGCGACGACGGATACGACATCTCCGATTATTACTCGATCCATCCCGATTACGGGACGCTGGCCGACTTCCGCCAGTTCATGAAAGAGGCCCACCGCCGGGGCCTGCGGGTGATCACCGAACTGGTCATCAACCACACCTCCGACCAACACCCGTGGTTCCAGAAATCGCGCCGGGCCAAGCCGGGGAGCAAGTGGCACAACTTTTACGTCTGGAACGACAACGACGACAAGTACGCCGAGACCCGGATCATTTTCAAGGATTTCGAGGCCTCCAACTGGAGCTGGGACCCGGTCGCCAACGCCTATTATTGGCACCGTTTCTACTCCCACCAACCCGACCTGAATTTCGAAAATCCGGAGGTCCACAAGGAGATCTTCAAGGTGCTCGATTTCTGGTTCGACATGGGCGTCGACGGCCTCCGACTCGACGCTGTCCCCTACCTCTACGAGGAAGAAGGGACCGATTGCGAAAACCTCCCCCAGACCCACGAGTTCCTGAAAAAACTCCGGGCCCACGTCGACCGGAATTACGAGGACAAGATGCTGATCGCCGAGGCCAACCAATGGCCCGAAGATGCCGTCGAATACTTCGGCTCCGGCAAAGGGGACGAATGCCACGTCGCCTTCCATTTCCCGGTGATGCCCCGCCTCTTCATGGGACTCCGGATGGAGGACCGGGTGCCGATCGTCGACATCATGGAACAAACCCCGGAGATCCCGGAGACCTCCCAATGGGCGTTGTTCCTGCGCAATCACGACGAGTTGACCCTCGAGATGGTGACCGACGAGGAACGCGACTACATGTACCGGATGTACGCGCACGATCCGAAAGCCCGGATCAACCTCGGCATCCGTCGCCGGCTGGCCCCGCTGATGGGCAACGACCGGCGCCGTATCGAACTTTTGAATGCGCTTCTCTTCTCCCTCCCGGGCACGCCTGTCCTCTACTACGGCGACGAGATCGGGATGGGCGACAACGTCTTCCTCGGGGACCGCAACGGCGTCCGCACCCCGATGCAATGGAGCTCCGACAAAAACGCCGGCTTCTCCCGGGCCAACCCGCAAGGGCTCTTCCTGCCGGTCGTGGTCGACCCGGAATACCATTTCGAATCGGTCAACGTCGAAGCCCACCAGAGCAATCCCCACTCCCTCCTCTGGTGGACCAAACGCCTCCTCGCCGCCCGCAAACGCTGGCGCGCGTTCGGCCAGGGAAGCATCCAGTTCATCGAACCGGAAAATCGGAAGGTCCTCGCCTACATCCGGGCCTTCGAGGACGAACGTCTGCTGGTGGTGGCGAATCTTTCCCGCTTCGTCCAACCGGTGGAACTCGATCTTTCCGAATTCGAACACCATGTGCCGGTCGAGATTTTCGGGCGCAACGCCTTCCCGCCGATCACCGAGGATCCTTACTTCCTCACCCTCGGGCCGCATTCATTCTACTGGTTTTCCCTCGAACCGATCGCCACTCCCGAGACCAGCGACCACCTCCAGTCGATCGCCGGGGGCGAGACGTTGATCACCGTCCGCGACCGCTGGGAAAACGTCCTGAAGGAACGCAAGGCCCGCACCGCGTTGGAAAACGTGTTGGAGAGCTACATTCAAAAGCGGCGCTGGTTCGGCAGCAAGAGCAAGGCGCTTAAAAGCGTCAGTATCGACGAAATCGTTACGATTCCGTCGAAGGGCGACACCACCTTCATCACGATTCTTAAAGTCGACTACGTCCAGGACGAGACCGAGACCTACCTGCTCCCGCTCTCGTTCCTTCCGGCCGACGAGAGCGCGTTGGACGACTTGCTCCATCTCGCGATCGCTCGGATCGAGGTCACCGGCAAAAACAAGAGCGGCATCCTTTACGACGCGGTCGGCAACGCCGACTTCTGCACCGCCCTCCTCGCCGGCATCACCCGGAAGCGGACTTTCTCCGGCGAGACCAGCGAGGTGATCAGCAACAACACCCCCGTCCTCCGCAAGCTCCGCCAGGAGGCCGATTCCCTCGAACCGGCCGTCAACACCGCGGAACAGAGCAACACCACCGTCCTCTTCGGCGACGCGCTGATTTTGAAACTTTTCCGGCGGTTGGACGAAGGGATCAATCCCGATCTTGAAGTCACTCGTTTCCTGACCGAGAAAAAGTTCCCGAACGTTCCTGCCCTCGCCGGTTCCCTGGAACTGAAACCGGCCAAGGGTCAGACCATGAGTCTCGGATTGATGGCGGAATTCGTGCCAAACAGCCGCGACGCCTGGGAATATTCCCTCGACTCGCTGACCCGTTACTTCGAGCGAATCCAGTCGCTGCTGGTCGAGATGCCGACCGCGCCGAAAAAGCCGAAGGGATTGATCGCCTCGATCAAAGAGGAGTTCCCCGAACAGGCGTTTCAACTCCTCGGGACCTTCTTGGAAAACGCCCGGCTGCTCGGTTGCCGCACCGGCGAGCTCCACCGGGCGCTGGCCTCGGACCCGGACAACAAGGACTTCGCGCCGGAACCGTTCACTCCGTTCTACCAACGGTCGCTCTTCCAATCGATGCGCAATCTCTGCCTCCGGGCGCTGCAAACACTGAAGCGTCAGGTGAAAAACCTCCCGCCCGATGTCGCCGAGGACGCCCAGAAGGTGCTCGGCCTCCAGGACGAATTGCTCCGGCGTTTCCGTCTGGTCGCCGATACTCCGATCCAGAGCGCGCGCATCCGGTGCCATGGCGATTACCATCTCGGACAGGTCCTCTACACCGGCAAGGATTTTGTCATCCTCGATTTCGAGGGAGAACCGGCCCGCTCGCTCAGTGAACGTCGCATCAAGCGTCCCCCCCTGCGCGACGTCGGCGGCATGCTCCGGTCGTTCCACTACGCCGCCCAGCTCGGACTGATGCGTCATATCGACCTCGGCAACACGCCCGAGCAACGAATCCTGCAACTCGAACCGTGGGCCCATTTCTGGCACGACTGGGTCTCCACCGCTTTTTTCAAAGCCTACGTCGACGAGGTCCGGGGAACCGGCCTGATCCCGGAAGACGAAAACGAACTTTCCATCCTGCTCCGGGCCTCCCTCCTTGAAAAGGTCCTCTACGAATTGACCTACGAACTGAACAACCGGCCGGCCTGGATCGGAGTTCCGATCCGCGGCATCCTGCAATTGCTCGAAGACGAATAAGATTATTCCCGCATGAATCAAGAAGAACACACGCAAGAATTTCCCTGCAATTACGAGCCGATCACCGATTCGGACATCCACTTCTTCAACGAAGGGACCCATTTCCGGCTCTACAACAAACTGGGAGCCCATTGCATGGTTCGCGACGGCCGGGCCGGCGTCCACTTCGCGGTCTGGGCGCCCAACGCCGAATCGGTGACCGTGATCGGCGACTTCAACGGATGGAACAAAACCAGCCATCCGCTGCATCCCCACGGCAGCTCCGGCATCTGGCAGGGGTTCATTCCCGGGGTCGAACATGGCGCGGTTTACAAATACTTCATTTCGTCACGGCATAACAAATACAGAGTCGACAAGACCGACCCGTTCGGTTTCCGCCAGGAACAGTCGCCCTCCACCGGTTCAGTGATCTGGAATCTGAACTACGACTGGCACGACGAGCATTGGATGGAAAACCGGGGCCGCGATAGCAACGCCCTGAACCGTCCGATCTCGATCTACGAGATGCACCTCGGCTCCTGGATGCGGGTCCCCGAAGAAGGCAACCGATCCCTCACCTACCGGGAGATCGCCCCGAAACTGGCCGACCACCTCACCCGCCTCAACTTCACCCACGTCGAATTCCTGCCGGTCATGGAACATCCGTTCTACGGTTCCTGGGGGTATCAAACAACCGGATACTTCGCCCCGACCAGCCGCTACGGGACGCCGCAGGATTTCATGTACCTGATCGACTACCTGCACCAGCGCGGAATCGGCGTCATCCTCGACTGGGTTCCCTCCCACTTTCCGAGCGACGAGCATGGTCTCGCCTACTTCGACGGCACCCATCTTTTCGAACACGAAGACTCCCGCCAAGGTTTCCACCCGGACTGGCAGAGCTATATTTTCAACTACGGCCGCCACGAGGTCCGCTCCTTCATCATCAGCAGCGCCCTCTTCTGGCTCGACAAATACCACATTGACGGCCTCCGGGTCGACGCCGTGGCATCGATGCTCTACCTCGACTATTCCCGCAAGGAGGGAGAGTGGATTCCCAACAAGTTCGGCGGACGGGAGAACCTGGAGGCCATCGATCTGCTCAAGCGTTTCAACGAGGAGGTTTACAAGAATTATCCCGACGTCCAAACCATCGCCGAAGAATCGACCGCCTGGCCGAGCGTTTCCCGTCCGACCTACCTCGGCGGCCTCGGTTTCGGCTGCAAATGGGACATGGGGTGGATGAACGACACTCTTTCCTACATCTCCGAGGACCCGATCCACCGGAAATACCATCACAACAAACTGACTTTCCGCACCGTTTACGCCTTTTCCGAAAACTTCGCCCTGCCGATTTCCCACGACGAGGTGGTCCACGGCAAAGGATCGCTCGTCGGGAAAATGCCGGGCGACGACTGGCAGAAGTTCGCCAACGCCCGGCTTCTGCTCGGCAACATGTATGCCAATCCCGGCAAGAAGTTGCTCTTCATGGGAAGCGAATTCGGCCAATGGCGGGAATGGAACCACGACTCCAGCCTCGACTGGCACTTGCTCGACCAACCGCTCCACCAAGGGCTGAATCGCTGGACTTCCGAACTGAATTATTTCTACCGGAGCACCCCGGCGATGCACGAGGCCGACTTCGACCCGGCCGGCTTCTCCTGGATCGACGGCGGCGACTCCGACCATAGCGCCTTCACCTGGCTCCGCATCTCACCGTCGAGCGGACAAACCGTTTTGGCGGTCTTCAACTTCACCCCGGTGGTCCACCACAACTACCGGGTCGGCGTTCCCCACGCCGGTTGGTGGCGCGAAGCCCTCAACAGCGACGCCCCCGAATACGGCGGCAGCGGCCAAGGCAACTTCGGCGGAGTCGAGTCGATCCCGTTCGCCTGGCATGGCCGCCCTCACACCATCAACATCACCCTCCCTCCCCTGGCCGTCGTCTTCTTCAAATACGAAGGCTCACGATAGCCAATAGACGACAGCAAGATCCCGTCCGAAATTGGTTTGCAGCGGCCGGACCGGCCCGGAAACACACCACACCGCTCTCAAGAGGGGATCTTTCTGTAAGTCAGTTCCCCTCTTATTCAACTTCACTGTTCATGCGGGATGGGGGGCGATCCGGTTTTCGCGCGAAGCGCTTTGGAGTGCGGTGCGTCCCCGCACCGCTTTCGAATGGCCAACGACAACCGCACGCCCGGCAGCCATTCGACCATCGAAGCTCTTCCGCACGCTCGAAAGCTCCGCGGGGACGCGGAGCACTCCAAAGAGGCTCCGCCTCGGAAACCAAGTTTCATTCTATGTTGTTCCCCGGGCGCAGCCCGGATTTTTGCTCTTGAGAGGGGGGACCATGCGCGAGCATGGTGGGGTGTGTCGTCTTCACTGCTGTTTCAGCCAAGCGAACGCCCGAAACCCTTTCCGGATAGGGTCTGGCTAATAGCCGATAGACGACAGCCCGATCGCACAACGGGCGCGGCGCCTTCATCCTGCTCGAAAGCGCCGCGCCCGCGGCCAACATCAACAACACACCAACTACTCAACAACTTTTCGCGCGGAACAACCGGGGAACCGCCATCCAACTGGTTCGTTCCCGGCCACTCCGTTTCGAAAGATCTTCCAGAATCTGCTTCGCCTTTTTCGTTTCCCGGTTCACTTCCCGCTTGAAATTTTCCTTCTCCAAACGGGCGAAGCTCGCCGGATTTCGTTCGCAATGGAAAAAATAATGCTCCCGCTTCCCCAGGCGCTCCGCCTTCCTGCGTTCGAAACGGGAGGGTCTCCGCAGGCCGATCACGCCCGCCCCTTTGTAGGCCCCCATCAGAAAACTGGCCACGGTCAAATAGACCACCAAATCGCGCCCCCAATGCAGGATCGCTTGCAAAAATAGGGGAAACAACAACATCAACCCCAACGTCAAAGCCACCCCTTTGAGTTTGACCCGAAACGCCAGACGCTCCATCTCCCGGATCTCATCCCGCACCCGGAACGGAATTTTCGCGTAGGCCTCTTCCAGGTGATCCGGGTGGCAGGTTTCCGCCGGAATCTCGAAATCCTCCATCAGCCCCCACCGGCGCACGATGGTCTCGTCCAACAGCCGGACGTAACCCATCATCTGGCATTCCGAGGTATTGGGAGAGATTCGGATCATCCGTTTCCGGGCATTGTAGGCGGTCACTTTCACCGGCACCGGAAACCGCTCCAACCAATGCTCCAGTTCCGCTTCCATCGCCCTCGCGACCAGGTTTCGGTCCCGGGGAACCTCCGCGTAAAAGAGATTGATCATCGCGATCGCGCATCTGGCGTCGGCGGGCTGATAACTGACCGAATAGCCGTCGCGATGCTCTTCGAGCGATTCGCGGAACACATGCTGGCTGGGATCTTTGGGCTGCATGCCATCATCTCCCACCCGGCGCTCCCATCTGTCAACGCCCCGCAAGCTCGGCGAAGTGGTTTGACGAACGTTTAACAGTTTTTCGACGGCCTTTTAAAAAACCATTCTTCAACGGGGGCCGAATCCGGAAAAAGAAGAGCCCGTCGGCCTACCCCTAAACCGACGGGCTGATCTTCTATTTTCTAACCCAAATAGCCGGACCCGTAACGACTCCCCTCCGACCGGAGTCTTTGAGAGACTTGCGCCTCCCGTCGTTACGATGACACTTTTATAGATACCGGTTTTCGCCGAATGTTCAACTAATCGGCCCTTTTTTTTCTTTTTTTCCCGAGGCGACTTCTGGCCTATTATTGGAGGCCCCGCATTCATGCCTGTTTTTTTCACAGACGGGAATGTCCGTGCCACAGTGGGCGTGAAACAGGCATTGTACGCCATCTCCGCTTCGCTCCGTCCTGCCTGTTTTTTTTCACAGACAGAAATGTCCGTGCCACGGTGGTAGACTCAGAGACCCGGGACTCCAACAACTTCAGAGCCCAACCGGCGGCTTGACACGCTTTAATCAGCCCCTACTCTTGGTCAAATCGATGGTCACGCTTTTTACCAACCTGCTAGGAGCGCTCCTCCTAACCGCCCTCGCCTAACGGCAGCAGCGCGGTCTTGCAGGTCGTTGACCTTTCCCGTTACGGGATTTCGAAAAGTTTCTGCATGACTCGCGCTGGAAAAAGCATTCATATTTCCACGAGTCGACATGCAAAAATCACCAATCACCAAATACCGGCCCTTCCCACAGGTCGATCTGCCCGATCGCCAATGGCCCTCCAAAACGATCGTCTCCGCGCCCGAGTGGTGCAGCGTCGATTTGCGTGACGGCAACCAGGCGCTCGCCATTCCGATGAGCGTCGACCAAAAACTGGAGTTTTTCGAGGTCCTCGTCGGCATCGGCTTCAAACAGATCGAGGTCGGCTTTCCTTCCGCCTCCCAGGTGGAGTTCGATTTCTGCCGCCGCCTCATCGAGGAAAACCGGATCCCCGACGACGTCGCGATCCAGATCCTCTGCCAATGCCGGGAGGACTTGATCCTCCGCTCCCTCGAGGCCTTGCGCGGGGCCCGCAACATCATCTTCCATCTCTACAACTCCACCTCGCCGGTCCAACGCCAGACCGTCTTCGGGTTGGAGAAAAAAGAGATCGTCGGCATCGCCACCCGCGCCGTCGCATTGCTCAAACAAAAAGCGGCCGAAATGCTCCCGCCGGAGACCCGCCTCCGCCTGGAGTATTCCCCGGAAAGCTTCAGCAGCACCGAACTCGATTTTTCGTTGGAAATCTGCGAGGCGGTGACCGATGTCTGGCAGCCGGACAACGACAACAAGATCATCCTCAATCTCCCGGCCACCGTCGAATACGCCACGCCCAACGTGCACGCCGACCAAATCGAATGGATGTGCCGGCGCCTCACCCGCCGCGCCCAGACCGTCGTCTCGGTCCACACCCACAACGACCGGGGAACAGGGATCGCCGCCACCGAACTCGCCTTGCTCGCCGGCGCCGACCGGGTCGAGGGAACATTGTTCGGCAACGGCGAACGAACCGGGAATCTCGATATCGTCACCGTCGCCTTGAACATGTACACCCAGGGGATCGATCCGGGGCTCGATTTCAGCGACATCAACGGAATCCGCGAGGTTTACGAACGGACCACCCATATGGAGGTCCCGCCGCGCCAACCTTACGCCGGCGACCTCGTGTTCACCGCCTTCAGCGGCTCCCACCAGGACGCGATTAAAAAATCGTGGGCGGTGCAAAAGCCCGGCGCCCCGTGGGAAGTCCTCTACATCCCGATCGACCCTCAGGATATCGGGCGCAACTACCGGGCCCTCATCCGGATCAACAGCCAATCCGGCAAAGGGGGCGTCGCCTACATCATGGAAAAGGAATATGGATTCCAGTTGCCGAAAGGGCTGCAAAAGGAGTTCGGCAGAGTCATCAACAATTTCTGCGACCGCACCGGACGGGAAATCGAAATGCCCGAGGTCTACGAAATATTCGAACGCGAATACATCCGGCGGACCGATCTTCTCCACGTCCACGACTACACCGCCCGCCACAATGGGGAGGAAGAAGGGGAAAAAGTGGTCGATTGCATTGCGACCGTCAGCATCGGCGGCTCCCGCAAAAAAATAACCGGCCAAGGCAACGGACCGATCGCCGCCTTCGTCGAGGCCCTGTCGCGCGAGGAACTCCCCCGCTTCGAGATCCTCTCCTATTCCGAGCATTCGCTCGGCCGCGGGGCCGATTCCCGCGCCGTCTCCTACATCGAAATCAAAACCGCCGAAGGACGAACCGCCTACGGCGCAGGCATCGACACCAACATCGAGCTCGCCTCGATCAAAGCCGTCGCCAGCGCCCTGAACCGCACACGGTGAGAACGATAGACGATAAACGATAGACGATAGGTAAACGAAATCGTCTCCCGCAATCAGCCAATCACAAATCAACTCAGCTATCGCCCATCGTCTATCGCCTATCGTCTATCAGCTATCGTCTATCAGCTATCGTCTATCAGCTATCGTCTATCAGCTATCGTCTATCGTCTACTGACTACGCATGAAGATCATTCTCATCGGGGCCGGCGAGGTCGGACAACATCTCTCCGCGACTCTTAGCGAATCGAACCACGACGTCACCGTCATCGAACAGGATCCGGCGCTCGCCGCCCGGCTCGACGAGGAACTCGACGTCCGTGTCATCTGCGGCAACGGAAGCTACGCCGGGACCCTCGTCAAGGCCGGGGTGAAGGATTGCGATTACTTCCTCGCGATGACCAGCGACGACCGGACCAACCTCATCTCTTCCTCGCTGGCCAAGGTATTAGGCAAAGGCACCACCACCATCACCCGGATCCACGACCAGACCTACAACGACAGTTCGATCATCAATTACCAGGCCCACTTCGGCATCGACCACCTGTTGAATCCGGAAGCCCTCTCCGCCGTGGAACTCGCTAAAGCGATCCGCAACCCCGGCCGGGTGGCGGTGGAAAACCTCGCCCGCGGCCAAATCGAGGTGCAACAGATCAAAGTTCATCCGAAATCGAAGGTTATCGGCAAAACCCTCGCCGACCTCCGCCTCGACAGCCGCATCCGCGTCGGCTACGTCCAAAGCGGAGACGAACAGGAGGTCGGCCACGCCAGCACCGTCCTGAAAGCCGGAGACATGGTCACCTTGTTCGGTTTGCCCCAGATCCTCTTCGACCAACGGGTCCATTTCAACCCCGAGGCGGACATCGACACCATCCGGGTCGTCCTCTACGGAGGCGGCGAAACCTCGATCGCCTTGATCCGCTTGCTGAGTCATCCCCGGTTCAAGGTCCGGGTCCTCGAAAAGGATCCGGAACAATGCCGCATCCTCGCCGAAGCCTTTCCCCGCGTCACCGTCATCCACGGCGACGCCACCTCGCTCCGCTTGATGGAAGAAGAACAAATCGGCGCGGCCGACTTCTTCGTCGCTTGCACCAAGGACGATGAAGCCAATGTCATGACCTGCCTGCAAGCCTCCAAACTCGGCGCCAAACACTCCCTGCTGCTGATCAACCGTCCCGACTACCTCGATGTCCTCAAGCGGCTGAAAGAAACGCTTGGACTCGAAATGGTGGTCTCTCCGCGGCTCGCCACCGCCAACGAGGTGATGCGCTACACCAGCCGAGCCCCCTACGTCGAATTGGCCCGGTTGCCCAATCGCGGTGGGCACATGATCGAAGTCAAAGTGAAACCAGGGTCCCTCGCCGACGGTAAAATGCTCAAGGAGATCAAATGGCCGACCCATTGCGTGGTGGTCGCCCTCCTCCACAAATCCAACGCCACCGTCCCCGGCGCCAACGACCTGATCAACGGCCGCGACCGCCTGGTAGTGATCATCAAACAGGACCAAATCCCCGACCTGATGAAGCTCCTCCAATGAACCCCACGGTATCCCCCCCAAAAAGCAAAGTGGCTAAGGCGTCCCGCCTCAGGGCCGAACCCCCGCTCTTCCCGATCCTCAGCATAGTGGCTGAGGCGTCCCGCCTCAGTGCCGAGCTCACGCTCTTCCAGATCCTCAGCAATGTAGCTGAGGCGTCCCGCCTCAGGGCCAAACCTACGCTTCTGGCTTTCCAGCACACGGAGGCGGGACGCCTCCGCCACTACGGCCTCACCGTTTGGGCAGGTTCCGTTCCGCGAACGCCAACGGCGTTCCGTCCTCCAGCCCAGGGTTGCGCGGCACGCGCTACCCTGGGAAATTGTCCCCGGACAATTCAACCCCGAAGGCGGTTGCGCCCGGAAGACGAACGAACGCCCCCGAGCGGACGGAACCGCGTTGCGGTTCATGAGAATGCTCACCTGGATCCCAGGGTAGGCCTCGTTGCACTCGGCCAACCCTGGGCTGGAGGGCGAAAGCCCGTTGGGCTAAAGAAACCGTCAATTCCCCCCATTGGCCAATTGTGGCTGAGGCGTCCCGCCCCAGGGCCGAGCCTACGCTCTTCCCGATCCTCAACATAGTGGCTGAGGCGTCCCGCCTCAGGGCCGAGCCCACGCTCTTCCCGATCCTCAGCAATGTAGGTGAGGCGTCCCGCCTCAGGGCCGAGCCCCCGCTTTTCCCGATCCTCCGCAATGTGGCTGAGGCCTCCCGCCTCAGCCCCGAGCCCACGCTTCTGCCTTTCCGGCACACGGAGGCGGGACGCCTCCGCCACTACGGCCTCACCGTTTGGGCAGGTTCCGTTCCGCGAACGCCAACGGCGTTCCGTCCTCCAGCCCAGGGTTGCGCGGCACGCGCTACCCTGGGAATTCGTCCCCGGACAATTCAACCCCGAAGGCGGTTGCGCCCGGAAGACGACCGAACGCCCCCGAGCGGACGGAACCGCGTTGCGGTTCATGAGAATGCTCACACGGATCCCAGGGTAGGCCTCGTTGCACTCGGCCAACCCTGGGCTGGAGGGCGAAAGCCCGTTGGGCTAAAGAAAACCGTCAATTCCCCCCATTGGCCAACTATGGCTGAGGCGTCCCGCCCCAGGGCCGAACCCCCACTCTTCCCGATCCCCAGCAAAGTGGCTGAGGCGTCCCGCCTCAGTGCCGAGCTCACGCTCTTCCAGATCCTCAGCAATGTAGCTGAGGCGTCCCGCCTCAGTGCCGAGCTCACGCTCTTCCAGATCCTCAGCAATGTAGCTGAGGCGTCCCGCCTCAGTGCCGAACCTACGCTTCTGCCTTTCCAGCACACGGAGACGGGACGCCTCTGCCACTATGGCCTCACCGTTTGGGCAGGTTCCGTTCCGCGAACGCCAACGGCGTTCCGTCCTCCAGCCCAGGGTTGCGCGGCACGCGCTACCCTGGGAAATTGTCCCCCGACAATTCAACCCCGAAGGCGGTTGCGCCCGGAAGACTACCGAACGCCCCCGAGCGGACGGAACCGCGTTGCGGTTCATGAGAATGCTCACACGGATCCCAGGGTAGGCCTCGTTACACTCGGCCAACCCTGGGCTGGAGGGCGAAAGCCCGTTGGGCTAAAGAAACCGTCAATTCCCCCCATTGGCCAATTGTGGCTGAGGCGTCCCGCCCCAGGGCCGAACCCCCGCTCTTCCCGATCCTCCGCAATGTAGCTGAGGCGTCCCGCCTCAGTGCCGAGCTCACGCTCTTCCAGATCTTCAGCAATGTAGCTGAGGCGTCCCGCCTCAGGGCCAAACCTACGCTTCTGGCTTTCCAGCACACGGAGGCGGGACGCCTCCGCCACTACGGCCTCACCGTTTGGGCAGGTTCCGTTCCGCGAACGCCAACGGCGTTCCGTCCTCCAGCCCAGGGTTGCGCGGCACGCGCTACCCTGGGGATCCGCCCCCGGACGATTCAACCCCGAAGGCGGTTGCGCCCGGAAGACGACCGAACGCCCCCGAGCGGACGGAACCGCGTTGCGGTTCATGAGAATGCTCACACGGATCCCAGGGTAGGCCTCGTTGCACTCGGCCAACCCTGGGCTGGAGGGCGAAAGCCCGTTGGGCTAAAGAAACCGTCAATTCCCCCCATTGGCCAATTGTGGCTGAGGCGTCCCGCCCCAGGGCCGAGCCTACGCTCTTCCCGATCCTCAACATAGTGGCTGAGGCGTCCCGCCTCAGGGCCAAACCTACGCTCCTGCCTCTCCAGCACACGGAGGCGGGACGCCTCCGCCACTTTCACGCTCATTTCTTCGCCGCATGAACTATAAACTGATTTACCGTCTGCTCAGTTTCATGATGGCGGCGATGGCTCTCGCCTTCCTCCTCTGCCTTGCCGTCGCTTTCATCTATCGGGAAGATGTCACCGAACCCGGAGCGATCTTCGCCTTCACCGTCAGCACCGCCGTCGCCGCGACCCTCAGTGTCGTCTTTTACGCGCTCGGCCGCCAAGGCGACAGCCGTTTCTTCCGCAAAGAGGCCCTATGCGTCATCGGCGTCGGATGGTTGCTCGCCTCGCTGGTCGGATCGATTCCCTACCTCCTGCTGCTCGAAAACCACACGGTCGCCGACGCCATTTTCGAATCGACCTCCGGCATCACCACCACCGGGGCTTCGGTGTTGACCAACCTCGAAGATCTGCCGCGCAGCCTCATCTTCTGGCGCGCCCTCAGCCAATGGATCGGAGGCATGGGGGTGGTGGTCTTCTTCGTCGCCATCCTCGGGTTTCTCGGCGCCGGCGGAAAAATCCTCTTCTCCAACGAATCGACCGGTCGATCCGCCGACATGGAACAAAGCCGCGTCCAAAAGGGGGTCCTCCAACTCTTCTACATCTATTCCGGACTCTCGACCGCCTGCCTGATCACGCTGCGGATCTGCGGCATGTCCTGGTACGACGCCATCTGCCACACCTTCACCACCGTCGCCACCGGCGGTTTTTCCACCCGCAGCGAAAGCATCGCCGCCTTCAACAGTCCCGCCATCGAATGGTCAATGATCGTCTTCATGGTCCTCGGGGCGACCAACTTTTTCTTCATCCTCCTGCTGTTGAACAAAAATTGGGCCCAGGCGAAAAAAGTGACCGAGGTCGTCGCCTACTTCGGAATTCTCGTGGTCGCCAGCACCTTGATTTTCGCCTTCCTCCATGCGGAAGGCCTGACGGACAACATCCATCACTCGATCCGCGCCGCCGCCTTTCAAGTGGTCTCCATCGCCACCACCTCCGGATTCGCCACCGAAGATTTCGACAACTGGCCGTTGTTCGGCCGAATGGCCCTGTTGAGTCTGATGATTGTCGGCGGCTGTTCCTCCTCGACCGCCGGGGGGCTGAAAGTGATTCGGCTGGTGGTCTGCGTCCGGGTCGCGGTCCAAAGCGTCGAGCGGGCTTTCCGCACTCATGTCGTGCGACCGGTGATCATCAACGGCAAGCCGCTCGATTCCGAAGCCCAGGACAGCATCCTGGTTTATTTCGTGATGCTGGGACTCATTCTGCTGGTCAGTTTTCCGATCCTGGCTCTGTTCGAAACCGGACATACCCTGGAAGGCGCTGTTTCGGCGGTGGTCTCCACCTTTTTCAACATCGGCCCCGGCTTCGCGGAGTTCGGTCCGACCGAAAGTTACGGAACCCTAACCTCCCCGACCAAGCTTTATTTAAGCCTCCTGATGATCATGGGCCGCCTCGAACTCTTCGCCATCCTCGTCCTCCTCGCCCCTTCCCTCTGGAAGAAATTTTCCTAACCTCCGCAATTGGGTAGCCGCGAAAAAGCACAGAATACACAAATAGCAGGGGATAGCTCATGAGAGGCCGATTATAAATAAACCCCGTCCGAAAAGGGTTGGCATTCGCGGGATTGGCTCTGCTACACACCCCACCGCTCTGGCGAGCGGTCCCCCCCTCTCAAGAGGGGAACTTTGTGTGCGCTGATCCCCTCTTGAGAGGGGGGGACCATGCGCGAGCATGGTGGGGTGTGTTGTCTCCCCGGGTTACAGCCAGGGAACGACCCAATTACCGTTTCGGGCACCCTCCAAATACTGCTTTTTCCAAGAATTAACTCTCTCCTTTTGAGTATCTTGCGCTTTTTCTCGGCTATTCACTGATTTTTAGGTTGAAGATTGAACATTGAACTTTGAACTCCCCCCCATAATCATCAGCCGATGAATCTCAATCTGGTAGTCTTGGCCGCGGGCATGGGGAGCCGCTACGGCGGTTTGAAGCAAATGGATCCGATTGGACCGAACGGCGAAACGGTCCTCGACTACTCCGTCTACGACGCCTGGCGGGCCGGATTCAGCAAAGTCACCTTCGTCATCCGCCAGGAGTTCGCGGAAAAATTCGACGAAGCGATCGGGCGCCCCCTCCAGGGGAAAATCGAGGTCGCCTACGCCCACCAGCGCCTCGACGACCTCCCCGGCGGCCGCCGCCCCCCCGAAGGCCGGACCAAGCCATGGGGGACCGCCCACGCCATTTGGGCCGCCCGCCATCGCATCGCCGAACCGTTCTGCGTGATCAACGCCGACGACTTTTACGGCGCCGGCGCCTTCCGCACCCTTAAGGAATTCTTCGCCAACCACGACGCCTCCACCGACCCGCTTCCGTGCTCGTTGGTCGCCTACCGCCTCCGCAACACCCTGTCCGAACACGGCGGCGTTTCCCGCGGCGTCCTGCAAGTCACGGACGACGGCTTCCTCTCCGGCGTCACCGAATGCACCGACATCCGCAACGAAAACGGCAACCCGGTCTCCTGGTCCGGCGACGAAAAACGGCCCCTCGACCCCGACACCCTGGTTTCGATGAACTTCTGGGGATTCCAACCGGCGATCCTCGACCATTTCGAACACCGCATCGCCCAATTCCTCGACCGTTCCGGCGGTCAGGAGAAAAGCGAAGTCTACGTCGCCGACCCGGTGGAAAGCTCGATCGCCGAAAAGAAGGCGACTTTCCAGGTCCTCCCCAACGAAGAAACCTGGTTCGGCGTCACCTACAAAGAAGACAAAGACCTCGCGGTCTCCGCCATCAACACCCTCATCGCCAACGGCCGCTACCCCGAAAAACTCTGGACCTGAGAGCGCCCTCCAGCCCCGCCGAATAGTCGGCCGCGAAGACGCATCGAAACTCCCTTCCGGTACTAAACCGGACGGGGTTAAATTTCGTCCGCATTCAACCAGCGGAAACTTATGATCTCAAATTTACGACCAAGTGGGGTCGGCGGCGTGATCATGTCGTTGGCACTGGGTGTACCTCCTGCGGGCATAACCGGATCAGGCATCCTTTGAACGATGGCCTCGCACCATGCCCGACCTTCAACAGCACCGGTCACCGGATTGACTTGTGACCCATATGCTCGAATACGAAAAGTGTCGGATCGAACGGTCCAAGTGCCCCCGACACTCGCCATGATATCCCGTTGGGTAAGGAACATGGGAGAATTCAACAGATGTCCTTCGTTTAAACGTTGCCCATCGAAATCTCGAAATGTTTGAAAGATTGCTTCCTCAAGTACCGTGGCACCTGAAGTTCGTGTCCATGTCAAAAACTCAGCAATCGAAGTGAAAGGCCGACCGACGGATGTTTGCACCCTTTCTCGAATGCCATCCACGATATGGTATGCCATAGAGCGAACTTCGTTGGCCGTCAACTCGCGGACCCCTCGGGTAAATTCGAAATCAACCAAATCAAGATCATTCACATCGTAGGAACTGGCCTGTTCCCACGTTCCGTCGCTTCTCAAAGTGAGGGTAGCCCCGCTGGATTGATTGAATCGGGCAAATGGACGATCCGCAATTTGGTGAAGCGCTGTGGTTGTGCCACCATCATAAACATCCAACCTACTGCCGAAAAGACCTCCCAATACCGCCGTCCAAGCTTCAACCGAAGTGGAATTTATATTAAACCCACCCTCGTTCCAGAGATGCATGGCCGCAAGCTCTGGATCGAAAACTTCATCCCCATTCACGTTATCATCGTCAGGGGGATTCCCGTCCCTAAAAATCACCCCTACCCGTGGATTGTCTAAAATAGGCAAATCAGGAAATTGATTGTCTAGGAAATTAGTCATTCGAGGAAGGGTGGAAAAGAAATAGCGATCAAACATCGCATTCACGCGAAAAGAAGCACTGGAATCGCCAACAGTGTAAGGAAGGTCAGTCGCGCCTCCCGAGTCGCCTAGCGCGAGATGCTGCAAAGCCCCAATTGAATGAGGTTCCAAGCGAGGCAACTCAAAAAATACAGCGGTGAAATACGGTCCAGATAACTCGGGTTCAAAAAGGCCGGCGGTGAATTCCGGATCCGGATCATCAGCCGGAACTACTTCAATTCGTGTTTCGAAGGGAGCTCCGGATACCGTTAACACCGGACTTCTGGGATCGAATGAATTGAATATTTCCAATCCCACATTCTCGTCCCCCAATCCATGATAGAATGCAAACTGATACTCATTTTCATCAGCAATTGAAATTGGACTTCCGGAAACCGTATAATTGACGATATGTTCCTGAAGATGCTGTCTTGCATTTGTTGCATCATGACCAAATAACGTCACTGAGACCTGAGGATCAATCGGCCCAACTATGGTTACAGCGGTTACTTCAGGGATTGTTCCGTCGCCTGCATCAGGAGGGGCGGCTTGGTTAGTCTGGTGAGTATAAGGGGTATTCGACCAGGGAAGATTCTCCGGAGTCGTAACCTGCGCCAGCGTTTCACCGCCGCCGCCACTAAAAACCAAAACCTGTCCAGGCTCCATCACTCCAGTGAAATCAACTCGGAAAGGGAGATCGTCAAAGATATCTGAAAGCTCTGCTGTATATGGTCCAATCCCTGGCGTCGTTACTACCGTGACAGCGGGAAGATTATCAAACACAACTTCTAAATTCGCGTTCTGAAGATCAATCGCATGTGAATATGGATTCCACAGTTCGATTACAAATGCTCCATCAAGATGAATAAAACCACTATCATTATAAAAACGGAAGCTCGCTTTCGTTTTCGTAATCACAGGAAATGCTCCCGCTGATGGTATACCGGGCCCTGTAGTGATCGCGTTCCCTCCACGAGTCGGTGGAATCAAGGGGATGACAGGACGAATCCAATCCGGATCATTACTTGCAGTAGGCATAGCCGACAAGAACGTCCAAGCTCCATTCTCCAGAAAATCAAAAATCGCATCCAATTGATCACCCGACAAGTCCGGAGCCGCGGGATCAAGACTGAGATCTCCGGCATTACTTGGATAACTCGCCCCATTACGCGCACTCAAATCAACTTTCAAACGCCCATCCAATGGATTTGTCAAAAGACTCCGTGTGCCAACTGTCAGGTCATGGAAACGCTCCTTTCGACCATCGATACGATAATTCAACCAATCGCTCGCGTTGAAAGAACCGGGACGGTTCCGCATGTAGTGGTGAACTTGGTTAAAATCCGTCAACCGCGGGAGGAGGTTTGGAAGTCCTCCACTCAGATCATCTCTAAAATCGATAAACTGGTCTCCATAATCATTCTCAGTATTATCAAAAGCTCCCCTAACTCCGCGAATGTCCACCCGTTGAGCCGACATAAATTCTTTGAGCCGTTGCTCAACCGCCAACAAATTAGGGATCTGCCGATCGTACAGGCTGACATCAGCCTTCACGCCTTCATCGCCGACCCAATACGCAAATTCGCCTACCACGCGGACGTCGGAAGCGTCAAAACCCGGAACGTCCCGCGCGAAAATCGGCCGGAGGGGCGCCACAACCGCTCGGTTGTAGACTTCGTTTTCATCCCCTTCGGCATTACGTGTGCTCCGATCTCCGACAAGGGTGACATTTCGTTCGTGATTGCTGGAATCACCTGTCCAAACAGGGGGAAGTCGATTGTCAGCCCCCCATTGATCCGGTCTCTCATTCGGACGGTAAAAAATCGTTGCACTTCCTGCTGGTGGAACAGGATTGTTCTCATTGCCACTTACGAGCCAACTGCGCAACCGCAATAGAGAAGAAGGATCCCCAGGGGTGACAGGTTCCCAGACTCCGGTCCAATAGGGATGAGCAAATTGATTATTCGGCAAAACTGGATTGGAAAGAAGGGGAGCGGGCGCGTCTGAGTCAATTGGGGCGTTCGCGTCGAGGATATTTGCCGGAGCAGTGATCCGACCATCCGCCCCGGCATGTCGCTGCAGTTCACCAATCGCCAATTCAAGTGCCAATCGGGCGTTTTCCTGGGCTTGGTTTAATTTAACACTGTTGCTGGCAACGTTTGTTTCCACGCGTGTCAGCACCGTCATACTGATCAACACCAATACCGCCAGCGACATTAAGGCCAGCGCGATGATCAGCGCGAATCCCTCCTGCCCTTGAATTTTCCGCTCGTTCGTCTTACACAAGTTCATCAAACAAAAACCTTTCGATTAAGTTTCCTTACCTAAACTGGCGGAGCTGAACGCGGCGCGTATAAACATGGGAATGCGCCAGAGCGATCTCCCACCACGTTTCCGGTTGGAACGCCCCGGATGGAGCGCTTTCGTAGTTTTGAATCAATTTGGCTCCTTCCGGAGTCAAGATCCGGACAAACAATTCGACCACTTCCGGAAATGGCTCAAAATCGTTATGCACATTCCCGTTTCCGGCGAGATACTCCAAATCAGCCACATTGTTGCTATTGGGATAAACCTGATTCAACTCTCCGCCATTTCGGATAAAGAATCGAACACCGAAATCGATGACGTTTTCGGCCAGAACTGAATTACGATTCGGTCGAGTTACCGTAAAGGGGTCTCCTGTCTGGGTTTGGTTGTTATTATTGCCGGTAACGCCGGTTTCCTGAAAATCATAGTAAGGATTGATCGGCAGCCGAATTGAATCGGTGTCTAGTGAATAACCCGCATCGACCGTTCCCGGGCGCCAGGAAGTACTACCCCAATCACCCGAACCGAACGGTCTCACTTCTGATCGATAAAGGAAATACCGTTCTTCCGCATCGGGCGCCGAGGTGACGGACCGGCGAACGATTTTATACGAAACCGCAACAGGTATTCCGTTGGCCTCAGAAATGGTCCTGCCAGTGAAAAAGCGTAGCCAAACTCCTCCATATCCGAATCGAGCGTCCTCAAGCGCAACTGGAATACCTCCCGAAACCAAATTCAGCGTTTCAGGATCAGTTTCATGCGGTTTTCGATGATTTCCCTCGACCCAACCGTGGGAATCATTTCCTCCCCCGGTCAAAACACTTCGAGGCTCGATGGAAGCTGCCAGCCAAACATTGTCATCATCGGATCGAAACAAGGCCCCATGGAGGTCCTCGCTGAGAACATCCAAAACCAACCGAGCCTGATTATTAGTCGCCAACATGCCGGACGACCGGGTCCACGCTGATAATACGTTCGAAACGATCGCGATCATAATCCCGGCAACGACCACCGTCACTGCCGTAGCGATTAACAATTCGAGGATGGTGAATCCCCGCCTATCTTGTGTGAAATTCATTGAGTCATTTCCCGCCATCTCACTCACGGCCGAATCGTCAGATTATAATACGCGACCGACGCGTTCGGGCTCGGTTGAGGAGCGGTTGAAGAGATTGAGGGATCAAACTTGATTGCATCTTGGAAGCCTGGCCCCTGCTGAACATTATATGGCCATTCGATTTGCACAGAGAATGAGACCGATCCCGGATCATTCAGACCCGTTTCGTTAAACTGTAAGTGCCGGTTTGGGTTCGTGGGACTGCCACCTGCCCTCATTCTCGTCACAACGATTCGATAATACCGGTCTCGGGGCGCAATTCCCCGCGGTTGGCTAGGATCGATGTTATTCGGGTCAAAGTTATTGTCGGCCAACGAAGTGGGAAATGCCAACGCCACATGATCTCCGGCAGGAGTCGCGTATAGGATGAAACGATCAAAGCCACTACCCGTGTTGGTCAGGTCGGAAAAATCATTGCGTTGAAGCTCTGCGCTGAGCAATTCGGAAATCCGTGCAGCCGCAGAGGTATCACGAACGTCGGTAATTGCACGGCCAGTGACTCCCAAAAGCCCCACCACGGCAACGATGGTCAAACCTAAAATGGCGACGGCCAACACCACTTCGATCAATGAAAAGCCTCTCTTCCGCGTGATCATGATTAGTTGGTGTCGAAGGTTAAAGGATCGGTGATTTGAAGTGTGGTTCCGTATCGTTGAACGAACATTCCTACGATTTGATTGGAATCCTGAAAACGAGGCCCGGCTTGAGTAGTTTGACCAACTGCCGCAACCAAACGATACGATGAACTCGACGGAAATCCGCGAGCTCCGAAACGAAGGGTCATCACTTTTTTAGAGTCCGGGTTCGCGCTACTATGGTAGCCGATATAAAGATCCTCGATCCCCGTATTCGACTTCCGATTATTGTGAGTGGTCTCATCCGACGAATGATCAAAGTCATTGAAGAAATCGGCATTGAGACGCCGAACGCCGGTTCGAATTTGATTTGTCTGAACCGGCGGGCCGGGATCAATTCGATCATTCGGTGTCGGAACAATGTAGATTCCCCTAGGCAAGCGAATCGGATCGCCAACCGGAAGCCAATTGGTTGCTCCTCCAGGAGGTTCTTCATTCGCACTGGGATTCGGATGGCGTCGTAATACCCAGATTTGACGAAGATAATTTTCCCTATCGTCCGGGTCGTCGTTGATCGCAATAATTACCGTCTGCTGATGAACGGAGGCTTGACTGCGGGCACCATTGATCGTCGAGGAAAGGGTCCGTTGAGCTGATTGTAAACCAGCGGTATCTCCCCCTCGGAACGCCGCGACCCCGATACCAATGAAGACGGCGATGATCGCAACGACGACCAGCAATTCAATGATCGTAAATCCCCTGCCTCTGGAATGTCGGCCATATATGCGATTGGTCTCGGTGCAATTCATCAATCAGTGACTTCCTTCAATTTTATAGTTCGTCGTCAAGTGCGACGACGACGCGTAAAAAACGGTTTCCGTTCCCGGTCACCGACTCAACATCAACTATCGTCTCAAGCGAAATCTCATCCTCACTGACGTAAGGAAAATCGGTTGAGTTCCAAATTTCCGTCCAGGAATTCAAGTCGCCAGAAGCTTCCACGCGATACGCGAGATCGAATGCATCGCGAACTCGAACGAAGGAGATCGAAAGGTGCTGTTGTCCATTCTCCTCCACCAAGGCGTAAGTGGGTAGAACGTCCCGGTCCGCCTCCTGGGGGTTCCCGAAAAACGCATATTCGAGAAGGTTGACCACTCCATCCGAATCCGGATCCGCGCCCGGCCCGATTACATCCAAATCCCCCCCCAACCCAGGGAAAAACTCTTCAATCCAAGCATAGTATCCACCCGCTTCGACGCCGCCGAGAATGCGAGCCAGTCTTCCGGTAAACGTGTCATCATAACTCGCGAATACGCCGCCGATCGCCAGACGATCACTTCCCTCGATTTCAACAATGGTATTGATGGTGGAATTCGCACCCTCGCCGGGATCGAATGTCAAATCAACGGATCCGTTTGGCAGTAGTCGGGCGATCCGATTGCGATCCACCCCATCGACTGTAGTGAAACCACCCACTAAGAGAATCCGGCCAGTGCTCTCCTCCAAAATTCCATTAACGGTCGAATTCGGTCCGCTTCCGGCATCGAAGGTTTCATCCAGAGTTCCATCACTATTCAATCGGACCAGTCGCTGCGCAGGATTTCCATTGTAGAGAGAAAAAGATCCCGCCACGATCAATTGTTCGTCGCGGGTGAGATGGATCGCGGTAACATTCCCATTGAATCCAGTGCCAACTTCGAAAGTGGTGTCGATCGTCCCGTCAATATCCAAAACCGCAAGTCGATTGATCGTAGTTCCATTGTATTGAGTAAAGGCACCCCCAATCACAATTCTCCCGTCATCTAATCGGACCGCGTCATTCACGACATTATTCGTGCCCGACCCAACACTGAAAGAGTTATCCCGATCTCCCTCTTCATCCAATTGGACGACTCCGATCACACTTGTCCCTTGGAACTGATAAAAGGCGCCGACAGCCAACAGTTTCCCATTAGGCAGAGCCAAAAGCCGATATATGTCACCGGTGAAGCCCGTACCTGGGTTGAAGGCAGCGTCCAGCGTGCCATTAGAAAACAACCGGGCCACTCCAGCGCGCGGAGTACCGGCGTATGAACTGAACGATCCACCGATATAAATGAGGCCATCCTCGTCAATGGCCACCGCACGCGAGACGGAATTCGCACCGCTACCTGGAGTGAAATCCGGGTCCAAGGTTCCATCCGGTAAAATAGCGGCGATCCGGGGTCCCACATCCGTGAAGGATCCCGTCACAATCAACCTGCCATTTTCGTCGAACTTCATATCCCTGATTTCATTGTTTCCGAAGAACGGAAAGGAAAACTCCGGATCGAGTGAACCGGGAGTGC
This sequence comes from Verruconatronum alginivorum, assembly GCF_056590205.1. Classification (NCBI taxonomy): domain Bacteria; kingdom Pseudomonadati; phylum Verrucomicrobiota; class Opitutia; order Opitutales; family Verruconatronaceae; genus Verruconatronum; species Verruconatronum alginivorum. Next base: position 5,988,281 of record NZ_JBWPVQ010000001.1, read on the forward strand.
TCCGGAGACCAGCCGCTCCGAGGATTACTCCCGAAGCAACAGCACACAAAGTGAGGTAGTGTTTATTGAACATTAAGGTCTAGGGTTATTGAAGGGTTAGAAGAGATTCCGCCTGCCTCACCTACCAGGAACGAATCATGTTCCGATAGGCATCGGCAGGAGAATCGGCTTGTTTTCCAGGAGAATAAATGAGAACACCGGCACGCACCTCCCGGTGAGAACCGCTATAGTCGAAGGGAGATGGAGTCGATGGAGTCGGTCCGTAAGGGGCAACTCCTTGACCGGGGACGTTGGATCCGCTCTCGGGGTTGCGAACCCTGTAGTCAGGATGATCTCTCAAACGGATGATCCCGTTCCGATTTCCATCCATAACGATGACGATCTCTTCATTCCCATAAGAATCGACAAATCGAATGTTATCGACCTGCCGGTTTATTTGCCGGTCGGTGACGTCCGGAAGGAACTCGTAGTCTCCTTCGGTAAAATCATAGAAGGTGATCCGTCTCCGATTCGGATGCCGCTCATACAGGAATGCCGGCTCGAACCGCTCGCCATCGGCATGACGCCCGGTAAGGAACTCGAAGAAGTTGCGCCTTACCTGCGGATCGCTCAGCCGCACGACCAAATTGTCGTCGCTGTTTAGCGGGCGGGCAGCCCAGTCGGGACCTTCGGCACCAAAGTCGGGCCAAAAGCCATACTCCGCACGGAACATTTCGATAGCCGTAGTCCATTGGCTAAACTTCGCCCGTGTTTCCGTTCGCTTGGCAGAATCCCTGACCCGGCCGACCGTTGGAATAAGAATTGCCGCCAACAAGGCGATAATTCCCAGCACTGTCAGGAGCTCGATTAGGGTAAATCCATTTCTTCTCTTCATCATCAGGTCTTAAGTTTAGCGGTTATCCAGTTCTTACCTATGTGCGTAAATGTTGTCCCGATTGTCGGCGTCATCGTAATCCGGACGCCCGTCTGGCCCCGGATAATTGCTCCTCGCGATCCCGCTGGGACCGGTCGAAAAAAGCAAATACCCCGAATGTTCCCAATCGTCGGGATTATTGACCGTTCGGTAATGGTAGCGATATGGCCGTCCCCAAGGATCCAGCAAATGATTGCCTGCGGCATTTAAATCGGTTCGGTCGAACAGCTCAAATCGATCATGCTCCAAAAACGTGCGACCTTGAATCTGTGCCCCCTGCGGTCCTTGCCTTCCGTTCAGGGCCCGGTAAAGTGTGCGGTATCCCTCTTCCGGGGTCGTCGAAGCTACCCATGGATAATCACCATATTGGCTGCGGTACTGTTCGAGGGCTTGAACGAGGATTCCTAATTCGGTTTGAGCTCTGGAGATGTTCCGCCGTTCCTCGACACTTCTGGATACCCCGAATCCGATCCCGACCAGGATTCCGATCACGGCGATCACCACCAGCAATTCAATCAGGGTGAAGCCCGCGCGTGTCTTCCCTATGTTTTCTTCGATTCGATCCATTGTCTCTTTCTGCCCGTTTTCTGAACAACAGTTATCACTTTGAGGGCTTGGTTTCCCCCTTTGTCGGTCGACAAGCGTGAAAGACTTTGGCCCGAGCGGCCTTCGGAGTCTAGGAAAAAGGCGTTCACAACCGCAGATGGGCGCAGATTAACGCAGATCGAAGGAGCAGCGCGCTTCAGCCGCTGTGGTGAAGGCGGTTGACCAGACGACTTCCCCTAAAGGACGAAGCTCCGGCTGAGGCACTGTTGCCGGACCGCAGATGGCGCGGATTAACGCGGATTGAAGGAGCAGCGCGCTTCAGCCGCTGTTCAGCCGTCCATTGTATTGGGAAAATCTTCAATCCCGGAACCCGGGCGAATTCGCGGACGTTGCCGGTCACCAAATGGCACCCCAGGCTCCGGGCATGGGCGGCGATCAGGAGGTCGAGGGGACCGATCGGCGTCCCGGATCGTTCCAAATGGGAGCGAATCTCACCATAATGACGGGCAGCTTGGTGGTCGAAAACAACTTGGGTCATTTGATCGACCAAAAATTTCAACTTCTTTTCATGGACCTCGGGACGAGAGCTTTTCCTCACCCCGGTTTCCAATTCAGCCAGGACAATTGTCGAAAGAAGCAAATCCTTCGGTCGGAGATCGGTCAGGGAATCAGGCAATTCGGCGGGCTTCGCCCGCAGCACGCGGATACAAACATCCGTGTCGAGCAGATAGAGCGGCTCCGCCATCACCGCTGGTCGGGTGCCTCGAGGTCAAGATCTCTCGGTTGAAGGATCGTCGGCTGTTCCCGAGGTGGAAATACCTCTCCCGGATAGCGCGACCGGGCCTCCTCCACCCAGTCGCCCAGGGAAGCAAACTCTTCCACCGCCCTCAAAACCACCTCCTCGCCCCGCTTTTCGATGGCCACCCGCTCCCCCGGGAATCGAAATTCCTTGGGCAACCGGACCGCTTGACTTCCCCCATGCCTGAACAATTTGGCCACCTTCATAGATACAAGATGTAGATATGCAGGACAAAGGTCAAGTCGACCGAACCGCAGATTTGGACCGCAGATGGGCGCGGATTAACGCAGATTGAAGGAGCAGCGCGCTTCAGCCGCCGGTGTGAAGCCGGTCAACCAGACGACTTCGCCTGAAGGACGAAGCTCCGGCTGAGGCTCTGTTGCTGGACCGCAGATGGGCGCGGATTAACGCGGATTGAAGGAGCAGCGCGCTTCAGCCGCCGGTGTGAAGCCGGATCAGAGACCGGATGAATCCGGAACTCCAACGAAACACCGACAGCTTCCCAATGAACCTTGAACCCAGATCCCAGATCCCAGAAACACCAGAATCCAAAACCCAGATCCCAGAATCCGGAACCCAGAATCCAGAATCCGGAATCCGGAATCCAGAATCCTGCCCCCAGAATCCAGAATCCGGAATCCGGAATCCAGAATCCTGCCCCCAGAATCCTGCCCCCTAACCGCCTCTCCGGATCAGGAAAACGAACTCGCGAAGTTGTCGGTCGCCTGGGGGGCGGTGACGGTCTTCTTCACGAATTTGGAGTTCTTGATCTTCTCCTGAAGAACTTTTTCGTAAGCGGCGGAATCGAGCGGGAGTTTCACCGTTTCGTTCTTGAAGCTGGACAACAGCATCGCGTTGGCCAGTTCGACCGAATAAACCCCTTCCTCGGCCGGGGCCACCGGCTTTTTGCTCCCTTGAATGGCGGCGGTGAAATCTTTCATGATCCCGACGTGCTGTTCCCCGGTGCCGTCGAAGGGGATCTCGATATTCCAGACATCGGGACGACCGAATCCGGTCTTGGTCGTCTTACAGAATTCCGACATCGGAACTTCGTTGCGAACCCACGAGATGTTGTTGCCTTCAACAATCACCCGTCCCCGCTCGGCGGCGATTTCCAACCGGTTGGTGCCAGGAGCCTCGCCGGTGGTGGTGATGAAAACGCCGGTCTTGCCGTCGGCGTATTTCATAACCGCGGTCACGTCATCTTCCACTTCGATGTCATGGAAACGGCCGATGGCGCAATCGGCCCGGACTTCCGACGGCATGCCGAAGAGCCATTGCCAGAGATCGAGTTGGTGCGGGCATTGGTTGAGGAGCACTCCGCCCCCTTCCCCGGCCCAAGTAGCGCGCCATCCGCCGGAGGCGTAGTAGGCGTCGCTCCGGAACCAGGTGGTGACGGTCCACTGGACACGACGGATTTCGCCGAGCTCGCCGGAATCGATCAGATTTTTCAACTTCTGATACTTGGGATCAATCCGTTGGTTGAACATCGCCGCGAATACGACCTTTTTGTCGGTATGGGCGGCGATCAGCCGCTCGCAATCGGCCTTGTGCACCGAAATCGGTTTTTCGACCAACACGTGGACGCCGGCATTCAAGGCCTCGATACCGAGGGTGGTGTGATCGTAATGCGGGGTCGCGATGAGCACCGCGTCGACCGCGCCCGATTGAATCAAATCGGTGCCATTCGAGAAAAATTTGATATCCGGGAACCGGTCGGCCGTTTCCGGGTGGGTATCGCAAAGGGCCTTCAATTCCAGCCCCGGCACCTTCCCGTCCAAAATGGAGCGGGCATGATTGCTGCCCATGCTGCCAACACCGATAATACCCAAACGCACGCTCTTTTTACTCATCCGGGAAGTATAGCGGAAGAACCCCGGAATTTGAATGGACTCTTCGGGAAACTTTTGCACTTTTGCGACCCCTCCGGGGACCCCCGGGGAGTTCCACCCCGGCATGGCGACCCTTCAGGTTATCCCAACACCGAAGGTGCGTAATCCAACAGCCCAGTCCGAAGGGCTGGGTTGATGGACCAGATGCATCCGCGGCCTGAAGGGCTGTCATTCGCACCCGGCGCCCCCCCCACCCCTGCATGGCGACCCTTCAGGCCGCGAAAACCGTTATCCCGTTTACCCAGCCCTGCGGACTGGGCTATAGAATCAGGCACCTTCGGCGCCACAGAACCGGAACCAGCGTGGAACGTGCGTCATCCACACCCACCCGGCATCCGAGGACCGGAGACCGTCCATTCCCGTTCCCAGCGCCGAAGGTGCGTCATCCAATAGCCCAGTCCGAAGGGCTGGGTTGGCGGACCAGGTGTATCCGCGGCCTGAAAGGCTGCCATTCAAACCCGCGACCCGCGACCCACCCCCGCCATAAATCGTCTATCGTCTATTTGCTATCGTCTATGCGCGCTTCGCGCGCCCCGCGCCTATGCGCTTGCACTTTCCCGCGCCAACGGGATTCTGTTGGGATAACTTTGCCAACATGAACAAGCTGGACGAAATCATCGCCTGGAAACGCCGCGAAATCGAAGACCGGATCCGACCGGTCCCGGAGGCCGAACTGAGCCGCTGGGCCGAAAAAACCGCCGGAGCCCCGAGCTTCGCCCGCGCGCTCAAACAGGAAAACCGCCTCGCCGTGATCTCTGAGATCAAACGGAGCTCCCCTTCCGCCGGGGTCATCGCCGCCGGAATTTCCGCCGTCGGACAGGCCGAAAAATACGTTGCCGCCGGGGCCGACGCCTTCTCCGTGCTCACCGACGAAAAATATTTCTCCGGATGCCTGAACGACCTCCGCGAGGTCACCGCCTTTCTCTCCGACCAACGTCCGATCCCTTGCCTGCGAAAGGATTTCATGGTCCATCCGGTCCAGGTGATCGAGGCCCTGGAGGCGGGAGCCCGGGCGATCCTGATCATCGTCCGCGCCCTCTCCGACGATGAGATCAAACGGCTGTTCGACGCCGCCAATCTCGCCGGACTCGACACCTTGTTCGAGGTCCACGAGGAGCGCGAAGTCGAGCGGGCCCTTCGGGTCGAGCCGGCCATCCTCGGGGTCAACAACCGGGACCTCGCCCGTTTCCGGACCGATCTCGCCTTCTCCGAGACGATCATCCCGCAACTCCCGGCCCATCTGATCAAGGTCAGCGAAAGCGGAATCCATCGGCCCGAGGACGCCCGCCGGGTCCGGGCCGCCGGCGCCGACGCGATTTTGGTTGGCGAAGCCCTCATGCGGGCCGCCGAACCGAGCGAACTGTTGCAACAATTGGCAAACGCCTGATGGCCGAGGGAGGGCTCACATTCACCGAAACCCGCCGGGTTCTGGAAGAAATCGGCGTCCGGCCCCGCAAGAGCCTGGGCCAAAACTTCCTGATCGACGCCAACATCGTCCGCAAATCGCTCGAATTGGCCGAAATCCGCCCCGGCGATCCGGTGGTCGAAGTCGGCCCCGGGCTCGGCACCTTGACCGGCGCCCTCCTCGACGCCGGCTGCCGGGTTTACGCGGTCGAAAAAGATCCGGTGCTCCATCGCCGCCTCAGCGAAACCTTGGCGGTGCGTTTTCCCGAGACCTTCTTTTTAATGGAAGGAGACGGAGTCCGCTTCCCGTTGGCCGGCTACACTCCGGAGCCGGGATCCGGGACCGAGTTCAAGATCGTCGCCAATCTCCCTTACGCCATCAGTTCCCCCTGGCTCGACGCGGTGCTGTCGGGACCGCTCCCGCAAAAAATGGTCCTGATGCTCCAGCAGGAGACCGTCGACCGGCTATCGGCTTCGCCCGGGACCAAACAATACGGCGCCCTCACCGTCTTCCTGGAATCTGCTTTCCGGATTTCCAAGGGTCACAAGGTGGCCCGCCAATGTTTTTATCCGATCCCCGACATCGACTCCTATCTGTTCCACCTGAGCCGCCTGCCGGAGCCGTTCCGCTTTTCCCCGGAACGGAAGAAGCTGATCCGCTCCTGTTTCGGCCAACGCCGCAAACAGATCGGCAGCCTCCTGCGCACGTTCGGGGAGAATGAAGATTTCAGCGAGTGGCTCCGCCGGATCGAAGCAGCCGGATTCTCCCGTCAGAGCCGTCCCGAGGAAATCCCGGCCGCCCTCTGGCAGCAACTTTGATAAAACGGAAATCCAACCACGAATGGACACGAATAGACACAAATGAAGAATTTCCCCAAAACAGATCGAAACTCAGATTCGTGTGCATTCGTGTTCATTCGTGGTTGATCTTCATCCTTGTGTTGAAAAAGCCATCGATCCTCCAGCACCGTTTGGTTCGCGAACAAGGGCCGCTTCTCGCCCTGATCGCGTTCATCCTTATCGTCTATTTTTGCCAGGCGCTTTTCGGTCCTAATTGGTTTCAAAACCTGATGACCGTTCCGGCCCGGGTGGTCTGGAGTTGGGAAAACGTCTTGGCGGGCAACTTTTCCACCGAAATCCTCTGGGGATTCGTCACGCTGCTGACCAGCGCCTTCCTCCACGGCAGCATCGAGCACGTCGCCTTCAATATGGTTTTCCTCTGGATTTTCGCCGCGCTGGCCGCCGAGTTGCTCGGACAACGCTGGATGCTGGCGATCTTCGCGATAGGCGCGATTGGCGGCTCGATTCTCCACACCATCCTGAACGCCGGCGAATTCATCCCGATGCTCGGCGCCTCCGGAGCAGTCATGGGCTTCATGGGCGCCTACCTCGGCATGGCCACCCGGTGGCGATTGCCCGATCCGCACGTCTGGCCGATGTCCCGGCCGATCCCCCCCGCCCAACTGGCGGCCCTCGGCGTGATCGGGGTCGTGCTCGACGTCATGGGCATCATGAACCACCAGCAAACCGGCATCGCCTACGGCGCCCACATCGGCGGCTTCCTCGCCGGCATGTTCACGACCTCCTTCGTCGTCCGCACCTTCAAATCGCCGAAATAGACGCGCGGCTTCAGCCGTTCTTCGTTGGAGTTCTGGCTTTAGCCGGCTTTAGCCGGTCTTTTTGGACGCCCAGACCGCATAAATGCGGGACTCCAACTTGGATCCGCACCTTCGCGACAATGGAGCCAGCCGACCTGGTTCTGAAACGGTGCCAACAGCGGACGGCAGGATGCCATCCCTCCCAGTGGCGGGGAAGAATGTCGCCAGTCGCCGTAGTCGGGTTGGCTTGCCGCCCGACAGCAGCGGCCGAAGACGACGGGCCGAATGTTCAATGTCACACGTCGCCGATTGGATCGCGTGCCTCCCGCGTTCGGACACCAAACGGTGGGGCGGCAAAGCCAACCCCACTACGGCCCAAATCAAAGGGTTGGCTTCCAGCCGACCTTGTTCTGAAACGATGCCAACAGCGGACGGCAGGATGCCATCCCTCCCAGTGGCGGGGAAGAATGTCGCCAGTCGCCGTAGTCGGGTTGGCTCTGCCGCCCGACAGCAGCGGCCGAAGACGACGGGCCGAGAATGCGATATCACACGTCGCCGATGGGATCGCTTGGCTCCCGCGTTCGGACACCAAACGGTGGGGCGGCAAAGCCAACCCCACTACTTTAAACGGCTTCTGTCCGGGACGAAATCGGAGGGTTGGCTTCCAGCCGACCTGGTTCTGAAACGGTGCCAACGGCGGACGGCAGGATGCCATTCCTCCCAGTGGCGGGGAAGAATGTCGCCAGTCGCCGTAGTCGGGTTGGCTCTGCCGCCCGACAGCAGCGGCCGAAGACGACGGGCCGAGAATGCGATATCACACGTCGCCGATGGGATAGCTTGGCTCCCGCGTTCGGACACCAAACGGTGGGGCGGCAAAGCCAACCCCACTACGGCCCAAATCAAAGGGTTGCCTTCCAGCCGACCTTGTTCTGAAACGATGCCAACGGCGGACGGCAGGATGCCATCCCTCCCAGTGGCGGGGAAGAATGTCGCCAACATCCTCGCCAAACTTTCCTCCGCAAATACCCGCCTCCGGGCCTTCGTGACCGTTGCCCTTCCGGTCGGCTTGGTCGCCTCGGGCGGCTACCTCGCGATCTTCCACTTCGGAGTCGGCGGCTGGGGTCCGGGGATTTTCGCCCTCGGGATGGCCGGATACTTGAGCGGCATGGTTCTCCTGGCGCTTTCCTACATGGGTCTGTTCGTGATCTTCTTCAACAGTCGGCGCGCCCCCGCTTTCATCGCCCGTCTCGCTGCCGTCGGTCGGCTCGCCTTGAGCCATTACCTGCTGCAATCGATCATCGCCAACGCGATCTTCATGAGCTGGGGGCTCGGTCTTTACGGGAAAGTAGGTGCGCCGGCCGGAGTCCTGATCGTCTGCGCCGTGTTCGCCGGGCAATTGCTGGTCAGCCCCATCTGGCTCCGGCACTTCGGAATCGGCCCCTTCGAACGGCTCTGGCGAACCCTCGCCTACGGGCGGAAGGCCTGAATTTTGCTTGTCCTCAGCGAACTCTCAGCGACCGCACAACGCGTCGACCAACTGGCGTTTGCTCATCCGGCTGCGCCCGGAGATCCGGCGTTGTTTCGCCTGATTGTAGAGTTCCTCGCGGCTGCGGTCTTCCAGCGACCGATTCGGATTGCCCGTTCCCTGGGTGCTTTTGTTGGGCGTCCGGCTCTCTTTCCGGCGCTGTTTGTTCACCGTCCTCCCGGCGATTTCCTTGGCCCGGCTTTCCGGCACGCCCCGTGCCTGACTGCTTTTCTTGACGTGTTCGTACTGGCGTTCGTCTTTGTCCGACCATTCCGGCATTATCGATTCCTCCCTTTGCAGTTACTTTAAAACCGAAAGACCGCCGGAGCAAATTGCCTCACCGCGCGATTGACCGACGAGCGGCCTTGTGAGGGAATCTTTCCGAATGTTTTCTGAAAATCTTCCATGGACCGCTCGGGCGTTGCGTCGCTTCCTCCCCGTTCTTCTCCTTTCGCTCGCGACCGCCCTCCATGGAAGTTACCGGGAGGAGATCGGCTGGAACCGGTTGGCGGCGAAATACGGAGGCGATCTGCCGACCGGCGCGGGCGTCGGAGTCAGTCTGATCGAGGCGCCGGTGAGCGAAAACTACTTGCCCGACACCTCGAACTTCGAATTCAGCGGGAAAAACTTTACGATCAAGTCCGCTCCTTCCGGAGTCTCGAATCACGCCACGACAGTCGGCCAGATGTTTTTCGGCACCCACAGCTCGATCGCGCCCGGCATCACCGACATCGATCTTTATTTGGCCAACACCTGGCTCCTGGACGATTTCCTGAATACCAACCGGCCCTCCGTCCCGCAGGTCGAACTCCGCCGCGTCCAGAACCATAGCTGGGTCGGCAGCTTCAACACCGACGCGCTTAATGTGGAAGCCATTCGGCGGCTCGATTACGCGATCGAACGCGACCAATTTATCGCCGTGGTTGGCTTGAGAAACGAAACCACTCCCATCCCCACCCTTCTCCCCCATACTTATAACGCGATCACCGTCGGACGCCCCAGCGGAGTCCATAGTCGCGGCGAAACCTGGTTTAAGGGGCCCGGACGAGTTCGTCCCGACCTGGTCGCCCCCGGCCAATTTTTCGTCAGTTATTCGGTCCCGGTGGTCAGCGCCGCCGCGGCGATCCTCCTGGAGGAAACCGACCGGCACCCCCATTTGGCTCCGGTCGGGGCGTTTCCTCAAGCCATCAAAGCGATTCTCATGGCCGGAGCCGACAAGACGAAGTTTCCCAATTGGTCCCGCGAAGATGACCGCCCCCTCGATCCGGTGTTCGGGGCGGGGCAACTCGATATTTACCGGAGTTATCACATCCTGACCGGTGGACCCTCGGAACCGGGACTCGACGCAACACCCCCGGCGGGCTGGCGGCTCGGTCAGCTCGATCCGGACGACACCGAGATCTTCGGGTTTTCCTTTCCGCTCGCCCAGGAAACCTTCGCCGCCCATCTCGCCTGGCCGCGCCTGATGGAAGTCGACGGACACGATTTCGCCGGAGCCGTGATCAACCTCGCCCGCTTCGAACTCGTGCTCTTCTCCGCCGAGAACGGATTGCCGGTCGCCGAGATCCAACTCAGTGACGATCCGGTCAACAACAACCAACATCTTTACCTCGAAAACCTCCCGGCCGGGGACTACCTGCTGACCATCCGCCGCGTTGACGCGGGAAGCTTCGATGTCACCCACGCGTTGGCCTGGACCGCCCGCAGCGCGGCCCCGGTTGACTTCGACGAATGGCGGCTCCTTCATTTCTCCCCCGCCCAACTCGACGATCCTTCCATCAGCGGTCCCCAGGCCGATCCGGACGGCGACGGAGTGCCCAACCTCCTGGAATACGCCCTCGGCGGTTCGCCGCTCGACCCAAATCGAACCATTCTGCCCCACCCCGGAACCGCCATGGTGGACGGGGTGGAATACCTCACCCTCACGTTCAACCGTCCCGCGGTCCGCGACGATATCGTCTACCGAGTTGATGCGTCCGCCGATTTGATTCAATGGATCGCCGGGGCGGGAACGGTTATGTCGACCGAAACCGTCTGCGAGGCCACCGTCCGGGTCACTTACCGCGACGACCAACCGCTGACCGCCGTTGACCGTCGTTTCCTCCGACTCGCCGTCGCCTTCGCCGAAGCTCCGTAGATCGGCCCCGCCGACCAATCCTTTCCGTCTATCCGACTATGCCTGAAACAGCCACACGACTCGCCTCCTTCACCGAATCGGTCATCCGGGGAATGACCCGTCTCGCCAACGAAGCCGGGGCGATCAATCTCTCCCAAGGGTTTCCCGACTTCGATCCGCCCGAGGAACTCCTGCTGGCGCTCGAAAAGGCGACCCGCGGACCGCACCACCAATACGCGATCACCTGGGGAGCGCCCCGTTTCCGCCGGGCGTTGGCCGCGAAAATCGGGAGATGCCATGGCCTCGAAATCGATCCCGACCGCCATCTGGTCGTCACTTGCGGCAGCACCGAGGCAATGATGGTGGCCATGATGACCGCCTGCAACCCGGGCGATCGCGTCATCGTTTTTTCCCCGTTTTACGAAAACTACGCCGCCGACGCCATCCTCTCCGGGGCCGAGCCGATTTACGTCCCCCTGCGTCCGCCGGAGTTCAATTTCGACCCCGACGAACTCGCCCGCGCCTTTTCCCAAGGAGTCAAGGCGATCATCGTCTGCAACCCCTCCAACCCATGCGGCAAGGTTTTCACCCGCGAGGAACTCCTCCAGATCGTCGCTTTGGCCGAAAAACACGACGCCTTCATCATCACCGACGAGCCTTACGAACACATCGTCTATGAACCTCACCGCCACGTCTGCGTCGCCTCCCTGCCCGGAGCCTGGGACCGCACCATCACCTGCAATTCCCTCTCGAAAACCTATTCGATCACCGGCTGGCGGCTCGGTTACGTCCAAGCCCCGGAACGGGTGATCGGCCAGGCGAAAAAGGTTCATGACTTCCTGACCGTCGGAGCCGCCGCTCCGTTGCAAGAGGCCGCCGTCGCCGGACTGGAGCTCCCCGATTCCTACTACGCCGGCCTCCGCGACCTTTACGCCGAAAAGCGGGATGTTTTTCTCGGTTACCTCCGTCAGACCGGACTCCCCTTCTGCGAACCACAGGGCGCTTATTACGTCATGGTAGACATCAGCTCCCTCGGTTTCTCCAACGACACCGCCGCCGCGAAACATTTGATCGAAACCATCGGCGTCGCCGGCGTCCCCGGCTCCAGTTTCTTCCGCGAACCCGAACACCGCTACATCCGCTTCCACTTCGCCAAGAAAGCCGAAACCCTCCACGCCGCCGGCCAACGCCTCGCCCGTCTCGCGCAAGCCGCGACATGACGGCTATTTCCACCGGATAAAGAAGAAGTGGATAGCCGCGAAAAAGCACAAAAGACGCAAAACATGGGATAGTGGAATACGCCTGATTGCCAAACCGATTCAGCAAAACTTATTTTATTTAGACCCCGTCCGAAAAGGGTTTGCAGCGACCGGATCGGCCCGGAAACACACCCCACCGCTCTAGCGAGCGGTCCCCCCCTCTCAAGAGGGGATCTTTTTGTAAGCAGTTCCCCTCTTGAGAGGGGGGACCATGCGCGAGCATGGTGGGGTGTGTCGTCTTCACCGCTGTTTAAGCCAAGCGAACGCCCGAAGCCCTGTTCGGATACCCCCTATTTATCTTCTTTGTTTTGTGCATCTTGTGCCTTTTCGCGGCTATTCCAACCACCGAGTTTAGGGATCGCCCATTAAAAATCTTCCCCCAACGGCGGCGCCGCCCGCTCTTCCTCCGCCGCTCCCCGTCCCGGGATCGGCACGGTCAATTCCAGAAACGCACCCAGGATCAGCGTGAACAACGGATTCACGTCGAGATCCCCCGGAGTTCCTTCCACCATGAACGGAGTCTCGATCAACCGGTAACCGAGTTCGTCACGGGCCTCCCCCAACATCCCCGCCCGGCCGAGCATCTCCTCCAGTTCGCCCCGGGCCCCGATGTTGACCTCCAAGGTCATCGGCAGATCAACGAACTCCACCTCCTCGCGGTGCTCCAAATATCCCGCCCCTTGCATCCGGAATTCGGGCGAACGGACGGTCAAATCCCGCAAATGGTAAACCAAATCCTCGTCCCGACCGATCTCAACCACGAACCGATCATAGGAAATGTCGGCGAACTCCCCGGCGATTTCCGCGATCGTCCCGAACTCCCCGCCCAATCCTCCGAGCACTCCGGCCAACCCGAGGCCGATCCCCACGAAGGGACTTTCGGTGTAAAACAGCCGCAACACCCCCGCGTCGCTGGCCAAACGGGTCTCCCCCCGGAGCCGTCCCACCAAATCCCCGAGATCCACCCCGTCGCTCAATAAATTCGCCTCCAACGAAAAATAGCCTTCCACGGTCGGCGGACGGTCGGGCTGAAACGTTTGAAAAAGAGCCCCTACGTCGGCGGCGGGAAGGAATACGTCGCCCTCCAACCGGTATGGCCGCTCCACCCCGTCGGCGAATCTCAACCGCACCCCGATTCCGAGATCGCCTCCCAAAACCAAGGCGCTGGCCGTGGCCGCGATTCCTTCCTCCCTCGTCTCGATTTCGGCCCGAATCCCCGACAGTCCCGTCCCTTGGGGCAACTGGAGACTCGCCAGCTCCAAGCTCACCGATCCATCCCAACCCTCCCAAAAGGGAGCCTCCGGGGTTTCCTGCGGCGGTTCCTCCCGGTCCGGAGGGGTGAAGGCGGTGACGAGATCGAGCAGATCTTCCATGAAGAGGTGATCGCCTTCCAACCGCAGATCGAGCCGACGCCGTTCCTCTTCGTTCGCCCGCAAATCCCCCGAGGCGGTGAGCGAGACTTCCCGCTCCGGCCGGGCGAACCGCATCAGCGTGGTAAACGTCCACTCCTCCTCCTCGTCCCCCGGCCTGACCGAGAGATCGAGAAAAACCGGCGGCAACCCTTCCTCCGCTCCTTCCAACAATCCTTCCTGGAAAACAGCCGCCCCGCGCACTTCTTCCCGCAGATTTCCCGAGATCTCCCAGGCGATTTCCCCGGTGGCGAGGTCGGTCCAACCGATGCCCGGCTGCCGCAACAAGACCGGCAGATCGCTCCGCCCCCGGAGATCGATCCATTCGCCGGCCTGCGAGACGCGTCCGCTCAGGGAGACCGCCTCCTCCCCGTCGAAGAAAAGTTCCAGCGGGGCGAGTTCCACCGCCAGTTGCTCCTCGACCCAGCGCACCTGGCCGCCCCAGACCAGTTCCACCCCCGCCGCGAATAATTCTTCTTCGACCTGCAGCGTCACCCCGGCGATCCGCACCGGCTCGACCGTCTCGACCACGTATCCCCGTTCCACCGCCCGCAAGAGCAGGCCGCCGGAGAGGGAGCCGTCCGAGAAGACCGGAATGCCTTCCTCCGCCTCCGGACGGAACAATCCCGCCCACGCTACCGGCGCTTCCGAAAAGGTGACTTCCAACAGATCCCGCTCCGTCTCGTCTCCGGCCAACTCCTCCCGCTCCCGGTCATACCGAATCGGATTAATGATCTCGGCATCGACCAGGCTCTCCTCCGTCCCGGCCATCCGGATCTGCAACATGAATTCCTCCAACCGCAGCCAGAAATCGTCCCGGTAAAATTCGAATTCCGTGAAGAGGCGGAAGCCTTCGAATCCCCGCAACTCCTCGGCCAACATCCGCAATTCCCCCGTCTCCGCGTCAAATCGGCCCGACAATCCCAGCGCGTAATCATCGGCCGCGAACCGAAAGTTCCCTTCCCCGCTGCCGATGAATTCCGGAAGTTGTCCCAAGCGCTCCACGCGAAGCAGTCCGGCTACTTGCCCGCGCTCCAATCCAGCCTCCCACTCTCCCTGGAAAACCCGCTCCGCCCGGTCGAAATCGGCCTCCACCCAAAACAGTTGGAAAATGGTGTCGTCTTCCGCCGGACGGCCCAAACGTCCCCAGTATTCTTCCCCGGCCGCCGTCCGCTCCAATACCGCCTCCGCGAAAAGCGGTTCCTCGTAGGGGACGTCCGGACCGAACGCCTGGATCCGGGCGATCATTTCCAATCGCTCGAAATTCCCTTCTTCCGATTGAGCCAAATCGATCCGTCCGCGGCCTTCCAACTCCCGCAGCCAACGGTCGGCCGCCGGATCTTCGATGAAGACTTCCAAATCGAATTCACCTTTTCCGCCCGGCTCCAATCCGCCTCCGGTAATCCGGTAAGCGGCGACCAACGGCTCCGGCCCCGCCCCCGGAAACAAGAACCGTCCCGTCACCGATCCTTCCCGGATGGTCAACATCACCGGCACGTCGAGCTCCCCAAGGAGACCTTCCAACGGATCCCGTTGCTCCGGACGCGGCTCCTGGACGAACCGGGAGAAATCGAACTCGACGCCCTCCGCCCGGATTTCGCCGAGATTGACATGCTCCCGGAAATAAATGTCCCAAACCGAAAGGTCGGCCTCGAGCCGGTCGATTCGGTAACCGATATCCGGGCGTTGCAGCGAAAAACCCCGGATCTCGGTCCGGGTCAGGCCGACCCGGGCATGATCGATCGAAAAGTGGTCCCCCGGCTGCGGATCCACCAGCCGCGCCACAATCCGGTGCTGCACGGGCTGGGAAAAGAAAATCATCATCCCCCCGAGAAGAACGATTCCCAACGCGGCGAGGCCTCCCAGTAACAAATGACGCCCAATCGTCACCCTACAACGCTACGCCCCAACCCCTCCCCCGGCAACCCCCCGTTTTCGAGGCGATGCTGAGCACGAATGAATATCATAAAGTGAAATTTGCCCGCACTGGGAGGGATGGCATCCTGCCGTCCGTCGGCGTCGTTTCAGGAGAAGGTCGGCTGGAAGCCAACCCTCCGATTTGGGCCCGGACAGAAGCCGTTTAAAGTAGTGGGGTTGGCTTTGCCGCCCCACCGTTTGGTGTCCGAACGCGGGAGCCAATCGATCCCATCGGCGACGTGTGATCGAACGTCCGGCCAGCCGTCTTCGGCCGCTGTTGTCAGGCGGCAAAGCCAACCCGACTACGGCGACTGGCAACATTCTTCCCCGCCACTGGGAAGGATGGCATCCTGCCGTCCGCCGTTGGCACCGTTTCAGAACCAGGTCGGCTGGAAGACAACCCTTTGATTTGGGCCGTAGTGGGGTTGGCTTTGCCGCCCCACCGTTTGGTGTCCGAACGCGGGAGGCACGCGATCCAATCGGCGACGTGTGATATCGCATTCTCGGCCCGTCGTCTTCGGCCGCTGCTGTCGGGCGGCAAAGCCAACCCGACTACGGGGACTGGCAACGTTCTTCCCCGTCACTGGGAGGGATGGCATCCTGCCGTCCGCCGTCGGCGTCGCTTCAGGAGAAGGTCGGCTGGAAGCCAACCCTCCGATTTGGGCCGTAGTGGGGTTGGCTTTGCCGCCCCACCGTTTGGTGTCCGAACGGGAGACAAGCGATCCCATCGGCGACGTGTGATATCGAACTTTCGGCCAGCCGTCTTCGGCCGCTGTTGTCAGGCGGCAAAGCCAACCCGACTACGGGGACTGGCGACGTTCTTCCCCGTCACTGGGAGGGATGGCAGGGTCCGTAGTGGGGTTGGCTTTGCCGCCCCACCGTTTGGTGTCCGAACGGGAGACAAGCGATCCCATCGGCGACGTGTGATCGAACGTCCGGCCAGCCGTCTTTGGCCGCTGCTGTCGGGCGGCGGAGCCAACCCGACTACGGGGACTGACGGCATTCTTCGTCGTCACTGGGAGGGATGGCATCCTGCCGTCCGCCGTTGGCGTCGCTTCAGGAGAAGGTCGGCTGGAAGCCAACCCTCCGATTTGGGCCGTAGTGGGGTTGGCTTTGCCGCCCCACCGTTTGGTGCCTGAACGGGAGACAAGCGATCCCATCGGCGACGTGTGACATCGAATATTCGGCCCAGCCGTCTTCGGCCGCTGCTGTCGGGCGGCGAAGCCAACCCGACTACGGGGACTGGCGACGTTCTTCCCCGTCACTGGGAGGGATGGCAGGGTCCGTAGTGGGGTTGGCTTTGCCGCCCCACCGTTTGGTGTCCGAACCGGAGCCAATCGATCCCATCGGCGACGTGTGATATCGAATATTCGGCCCGCTGTCTTCGGCCGCTGTTGTCAGGCGGCAAAGCCAACCGACTACGGGGACTGGCAACGTTCTTCCCCGTCACTGGGAGGGATGGCATCCTGCCGTCCGCCGTCGGCGTCGCTTCAGGAGAAGGTCGGCTGGAAGCCAACCCTCCGATTTGGGCCGTAGTGGGGTTGGCTTTGCCGCCCCACCGTTTGGTGTCCGAACGGGAGACAAGCGATCCCATCGGCGACGTGTGACATCGAATATTCGGCCAGCCGTCTTCGGCCGCTGCTGTCGGGCGGCGAAGCCAACCCGACTACGGGGACTGGCGACGTTCTTTCCCGTCACTGGGAGGGATGGCATCCTGCCGTCCGCCGTCGGCGTCGCTTCAGAAGAAGGTCGGCTGGAAGCCAACCCTCCGATTTCGTCGCCCCGCGACCCGCATGAACAATTCCATCCCGACGACGGCGTCGCTGACGCCAACGCCCATCCGGCGAAAGCCATTCCGCAATGGAACGAAGCTCGCGCCGAATGGGACGATTTTAAGTTCCTCGGTCAACCTTCGATCTGGATCTTCCGTCCCTCCGGAAGTTCTTCCCTGGTCTTGGGGAGATGGATCTTCAAGACTCCTTTCTTGAAGACCGCCTTCACCTTTTCCCGGTCGATCTCCGCGGAGAGCGGAATGTAACGCTGGAAACTGCCATAGCTCCGTTCCGAGCGATAGTAGGACTTCGTTTCCTCCTTCTTCTCTTCCCGTTTCTCCCCCCGCAACATCAGGCCGTGGGCGTCGACCGAGACGTCGATGTCCTTTTCCTCCATCCCGGGCAACTCCGCCGTCACTTCGATCTCCTGCTCGCTTTCCGCAACGTCGATCTTCGGACTGAAAGCCCCCAGGTCACTCCAGCGGCCCAACCCTCGTTCGAAAAACTCGTCGAGGAGGGTCGCCGGATGAGTCAAGGACGGCTCCCGGGTTTTCCATGGTATCAGGTCCTGCATTTTCATGACAAAACCTCCTTTCTTTTATGCGAATGTCTTTCGCTCCTATTCCGAGCTGATTTGAATTTTCCTGGTTTTAGCCTGTTTCGATTTCGGCAGGTGCAGATTCAGCACCCCGTTTTTCACCGAGGCCCGGATCTTCTCCTGGTCGATTTCCTCCGAAAGCGAAAAGACTCGTTCGTAATCTCCGGGAAGATACTCCCCGTCGATCAGGCGCATCTCTTTTGGCATGTGATCGTGCGCGCTCGCCCGAAGGGTCAATACCCCCGCCTCCAAGGTGCAATCGACTCCTTTCTCGTCTACTCCCGGAAGGTCCGCCCGGAGGAGGATCTCGTCAGGGGTCTCGATGATGTCGATCGGCGGAGCATATACCGTCCGGCGCGAAGGACGCTCGATCCGATGAGCCTGGGTTTGTTCCGTCTTGGCGACTTGTTGCTGATTCGTGTTGGACATTTCAAAAACCTCCTTTCTTCACTGGTCAATTATTCATTTTCGATGGTGATCTTCCTCGGCTTGTCGCTTTCCGCCCGGGGAAGATGGACCACCAGGATCCCGTTTTTCAACTGGGCCTTCACCTTCCCGGCCTCCACATTGAAGGGAAGCTCCACGACCCGGTTGAAACGGCCGTCGAAGCGCTCCTGACGGAGATACGCGGCTCCTTTTTCCAACTCAGCCGGTTCCCGCGAACCCGACAGGGTGAAGGTGCTTCCCGTCACCGAAATTTCCAGGCGATCTTTCTCGATCCCCGGGATCTCGGCGGACACCACCGCCTCATTCTCATTGGCGTAAATGTTCAAGGGTGGAAACGCCTGCCCGGCCCCATTCGCCGGCGCCAACAGGCGACTCATCGTCCGCCGCAATTCGTTCATCTCGGCAAACGGATCCCAACGGGTTTCCAAAGGTGATAAACGGTAGTTCATCATGTGTCGTCTCCTTTCTGATTAAGTTGATTCGTTGTTCCCAATTTCCTTTAACCGGACTTTCCCCATCTTCTTGCATGAAGAATGCCAACGAACCTCCCGTATCGATCGATTCTCTAAACGGCTTACTGAAAGCCAATTAGACACGAACCTCGGACCTCACCGCCCAAACCAACTCGCTCCCGCAGAGTCATTTTGACCCACCCGGTGTAACAAAAGTTTCCACTCGGCGGGTTTGCAGGCGGACGCGCGGCCGGTTATTTAACAATCCGGAAAATCGTTCAGACTACCCCCGCAAAAGCGTGACTTCCGCGATCTCCGGCCGACAGTTGAACCGCACGCGGAAATGGATCACGCCGAGTCCTCGGTTGACCAACATCTGGAGATCCCCTTTTTGAAAGAGTCCCGAGAGATACTTCGCCCCGAAGCGGGAGGGGACGTAATAAGGGGCCAAAAAAGGGATCCGCACCTGACCGCCATGGGTGTGGCCGGCGAAAACCAATCCGTTTCGATGAGCCATCCCGACTTCGAATAGGTCGGGATGGTGCATCAAAATCAGCGCCGGTTCATCCGGATCGATGCCGTTGAACGCCCGCCGTTGATTCACATACTGGGTCCCGAAATCGGCCAATCCAACCACCGGCAACCGGGCCCCGCCACGGCCGATCGCCAACGCCTCGTCCCGCAAAACCCGGATCCCAGCGCCGTTCAAGGCATCGGACACCCGGCTCGGACCGACCGCGACGTCATGGTTGCCCAACACCGCGAACCGGCCGATCCGGGCCCGCAACGGCGTCAGAACCTCCCTGAGCGGCTCCGTATAGGAACGACCTTCATCCGATCGCCGCGACCATCCTCCCATCGTCACGTAGTCACCGGTCAGAAAAAGGAGATCAGGCTGCAGGTCGTTCGTCAGCTCCACGCACTTCTCCAGATAAGCCTTGGGGACCAAGCCGCTCAAATGGAGATCCGACAATTGGACGACCCGCAAACCCTCGAACTCGCGGGGCAGATTCTTAATCTTCACCTGCCATCGCGTGATTACCGGATTGGTCGGGGAAAAGAGAAACGAATGCCACGAAACCGCCCCCGCGCCCGCCACGCCACCGAGGCCGAGCCTCAGAAACGTCCGTCGCGACAGCACCTTCCCTGGTTTTCCTTCTTTCATTCGTTCCGCAAGATCCATCATCATCAATCTACGGACGGATCCCGTCGAGGAAAGAAAGGCGGTTCGTTTATCCCCCTCGGTTATCCGTTGGCGCCCGCAGCCACGGGCTACCCGCTCCCTCCAGGGCTCCGGCATTCCCCGCAACCTGCGCCGATCCTTTGCCAACAAATGCATAGTTGAGGTCTGTGACCGGAAATAAACTTGCTAATATGCACCCTACGACACCTGCACCCAAAGCAACCGTCGATGCCAACGAAGCAACCGCCTCCGTGGCTTACCGACTCAGTGAAGTAATCGCCATCTACCCGATCACTCCCTCCACCGCCATGGGAGAGTCGTCCGACGAATGGTCGGCCAAGGGCAAACCTAACCTTTGGGGCACCGTTCCCACCATTGCCCAAATGCAGTCTGAAGCAGGGGTCGCCGGCGCCTTGCACGGAGCGTTGCAGGCAGGCGCGTTGTGCACCACGTTCACCGCCTCCCAGGGATTGCTGCTGATGATCCCCAACATGTACAAGATCGCCGGCGAGCTCACCCCCTTCTGTCTCCACGTCACCGCCCGCTCCCTCGCCACCCATGGTCTGTCCATTTTCGGCGACCATTCCGACGTGATGGCCTGCCGTCAAACCGGTTTCGCCCTGCTCGCCTCCAACTCCGTGCAGGAGGCCCAGGACATCGCCTGCATCTCCCACGCGGCCACCCTCCGCAGCCGAATTCCCTTTCTTCACTTCTTCGACGGTTTCCGGACCTCCCACGAAATCAATAAAATCGAGCTTCTCTCCGACGAGGTCCTCCGGTCGATGGTTTCCGAAGAGGACATCCGGCGCCACCGCCAACACGCCCTCTCCCCCGATCACCCGGTCGTTCGCGGCACCGCCCAGAACCCCGACGTATTTTTCCAATCCCGCGAGGCCGCCAATCGCTTCTACGACCAATTGCCCGGTTTGCTACAAGGCGTGATGGACGAGTTCGCCTCACTCACCGGCCGCGCGTACCATTTGTTCGAATACGAGGGCGACCCCATGGCCGACCGCGTCCTCATCATGATGGGATCCGGCGGGGAAACCGCCGCCGAAACCGCCGAATGGCTTCGCCGGCGGGGCGAAAAAGTCGGGGTCTTGAAGGTCCGCCTTTTCCGTCCATTCAACGTCGCCGGTTTCCTCCAGGTCCTTCCCGCCACCGTCCGCTCGATCGCCGTGCTCGACCGAACCAAAGAGGCGGGCGCCGCCGGCGAACCGCTTTACCAGGACATCCTGACCGCCCTGCGCGAGGGAGCCGAAAACGATCCTTCCCTCGACAAGATCCGGGTGATCGGCGGCCGATACGGTCTCGGTTCCAAGGAGTTCACTCCGGCCATGGTGAAAGCGGTCTTCGACGAACTGAAAAATGACCGGCCGAAAAACCATTTCACCGTCGGCATCGTTGACGACGTCACCGGCACCTCGTTGCCGGTGGACCACCGTTTCGACATCGAACCGGACGAAGTCATCCGCGCGGTTTTCTTCGGCCTCGGATCCGACGGCACTGTTGGCGCCAACAAAAACACCATCAAAATCATCGGGGAGGAGACCGACAACTTCGCCCAAGGTTACTTCGTCTACGATTCGAAAAAATCGGGAGCGATGACCACGTCCCACCTGCGATTCGGTCCGGCACCGATCCGCGCCCCCTATTTGATCGGCCAGGCCGATTTCGTCGCCTGCCATCAATTCCAATTCCTCAGCCAGGTCGACGTGCTCTCGCGCGCCGCTCCCGGCGCGACCTTCCTGCTCAACGCCCCCGGGGAACCGGAAGACGTCTGGCGGAATCTTCCACGGGAAGTCCAGGAGGCCATCCGGGAAAAGGAGTTGCAACTTTACGCCATCGACGCCGGTCGCATCGCCGAAGAAAATGGAATGGGCCGCCGGATCAACACCGTCATGCAGGTCGGTTTCTTCGCCCTTTCCAAGGTGCTTCCCCGGGACGAAGCGATCGAGAAAATCAAAAAATCGATCGAAAAAACCTACTCCCGCAAAGGACAGAAGGTGGTCGATCAAAACTTCGCCATGGTCGAGCAAGCCCTCAAAGGTTTGCATAAGATCGAAATCCCCGCCACCGCCCTGCCCGGCGAATCCCGTCCGGCGATCGTCGCCGCCGCCGCCCCCGACTTCGTCCAACGGACCACCGCCCTGATGCTCGCCAACCAGGGCGACCTCCTGCCGGTCAGCGCGATGCCGATCGACGGCACCTGGCCGACCGCCACCTCCAAATGGGAGAAACGCAACCTCGCGTCGATCATTCCGGTCTGGGACTCCGAACTCTGCATCCAGTGCAACAAATGCGTCGAAGTCTGCCCGCACGCCGCCATTCGGGCCAAATATTACGACCCCGCCCTGCTGGCCGACGCCCCCGCCACCTTCGCCTCCACCCCGTACCGCTCCCGGGAGCATCCGAACACCTCCTACACTCTCCAAGTGGCTCCGGAGGATTGTACCGGTTGCGAACTCTGCGTCCATTTCTGTCCGGCCAAAGACAAAAAGAGTCCCGATCACCGGGCGATCAACATGGCGCCGCAGAATCCGATCCGGGAAGCCGAAGCGAAGAACTTCGAGTTCTTCCTCACGTTGCCTTCCCCCGACCGGACGACCATCAAACAGGATGTCAAGAGTATCCAGTTTCTGGAGCCGCTCTTCGAATTCTCCGGGGCTTGCGCCGGGTGCGGTGAAACACCTTACATCAAGCTCCTGACCCAACTCTTCGGCGACCGTGCCTTGATCGCCAACGCCACCGGCTGCTCCTCTATCTTCGGAGGCAATCTCCCGACCACTCCCTACACCGTCAACGCCGACGGTCGCGGGCCGGCCTGGGCCAACTCCTTATTCGAGGACAACGCCGAGTTCGGTCTCGGTTTCCGCCTCGCAGTCAACCAGCTGAGCTCCGAGGCCGAACACCTGCTCAAGAAACTCGCCCCGCGGATCGGGGATGAAACGGTCGCCGGACTCCTCGCCGGCCGCGACAGCAGCGAGATCGCCGTCGCCGAGCAAAGGAAAAAAATCGCCGCCCTGCGCGAGACGCTCAAAGGCATCGACTTGCCCGAAGCCAAACGTCTCGACCTTGTCGCCGATTACCTGGTGCCGAAAAGCATCTGGATCGTCGGGGGCGACGGCTGGGCCTACGACATCGGATTCGGCGGAGTCGACCATGTGCTGGCCAGCGGCCACAACGTGAATATCCTGGTTTTGGATACGGAGGTCTATTCCAACACCGGGGGACAATGCTCGAAGTCGACTCCATTCGGGGCCGCCGCCAAGTTCAGTGTCGGTGGCAAGGCGGTCGCCAAGAAGGATCTCGGTCTCATCGCCCTTTCCTACGGTTCCGCCTACGTGGCCCGGGTCGCCCTCGGCTCCCGTGACGCCCAAACGGTGAAGGCCTTCACCGAAGCCGAATCCTTCGACGGACCGTCGTTGATCATCGCCTACAGTCACTGCGTGGCCCATGGAATCAACATCTTCGACGGATTGAACCAGCAGAAGCTGGCGGTCGATTCCGGTGCCTGGCCGCTCTTCCGCTTCGATCCCCGCCGGACCGCCGCCGGCGAAGCCCCGATGCAACTCGATTCCCGTCCCCCGAGCATTCCGCTCACCGACTACACGAAAAACGAACTCCGCTACCGGATTCTCGACAAAACCAATCCAACCGGAGCCGACGTAATCAAACAACGCGCCCAGGCCGCCGTTCACGAGCGGTTCGCGATGTATGAACAACTCGCTAAATTCGCGGTGAACGGAAACGGAAAAGGCTAGCCGGATTATTCGTGAAGCCCAGAAGTGATGAAGCGCAAGGCGCGCCCCGAATTCGCGTGGGAGTTCAAGCGTAGCATTCCGGCTTTCGCCGGATGACCTTCCTTGCCCATCGCATCTCCCATTCCAATTGACACCCTGGTCGATAGCGGGGCAGTTTGAAGGTCGCATCCATGGACCCGAATATTATTCTTCACCTGGCACAAGGCGGATTCGTCCTTTTCTCCAGCCTGTTTTTCATCGCCTTTGTCAAATACAAGCACCGGGGATTACTGCTCGCGGCCTTGGTCTACGGGCTCGGAGCGGCGGCATCCTTTGTGATGCAGTCCTGGATACCCCTGGTGGCATCCCTCGTCGCTTCGTGGTTTTTGCGTTTCTTCGGATTCGATCAGGCGCCGGATCGAAAATCGTAAGGCGGGGCGGCAGGGAATGATTCAACCCCGCGCGATCCCCTTCTCATCCGAAAGTTGAACGATACCAGAGGAAAATCCATCCCGCCAAGTGCAGGGAGACGATCAACCAAAAGGTCCGCTGGTAGGTAAACTTTCGGTTCTTGTGCCGGAAAAGGCGTTGGGCGATCAGGGCTCCCGGCCACCCGCCGAGCAACTCGAAAAGATGGAGCGTCTTTTCGGCGGTTCGCCCGCGCCCGCGCCGCGCCCGGTGTTTGTCCCACGCATAGGCGACGAATGCGACCAAACTGGCCGCGACATACCCGGTCGCGACCCAGTCAGGAATGCGCCCGAACCAGGCGCCCGCCGCCAGTGCCGCGAGAAATCCGAGAGCGAATATGATTAGAATAAAGTTCATAAGTGGGAAGCCGGAGGAGCTTGATCCTATGGTATACACCCTACCATGCTTGCGCATGGT